>NZ_JAGQDF010000010.1 GCF_018069875.1 Ideonella alba
TCGTTGACATCGATGATGTCCGGACCCAGGATCAGATTGGCCGTGTCGAAGCCGCCGTGGCCATCGGAGATGGTGTAGGTGGCGAGCGGGATCAGGCCGTTGTAGTCCTTGGCCGGGGTGAAGGTGAAGGTGCCATCGCCGCGCACGACCAGGGTGCCCACGGCGGTGCCGTCGGCCTTGGTGATGGTGGCGGTGTTGCCGGCCAGGAAGGTTTCGGCCACGCCGTCGCCGTTGGTGTCCACGGCGAACTCGGTGACGCTCAGGCTGTCGCCGTCGACGTCGCTGTCCGGGGTGCCATCGGTCAGCACGTTGCCGTTGACCGGGGTGTCCTCGGTGACGGCATAAGTGTTGTCGGTGGCGACCGGCGCGTCGTTGACCGCCTCGACGTTGATCGAGATGGTGCCCACGTCCGAGCCACCGAAGGTGTCGCTGACGGTGTAGTCGACCTTGATCGGGCCGCCGTTGTAGTTGGCGTTGGGGGTGAAGCTCAGGCTGCCATCGGCGTTGAAGGTCAGCGTGCCCTCAGGCAGGGTGATCACATCACCAGGCTGCACGTCCTGGCCGTTGATCTGCGTGATGTGCAGCGCGTCGCCCTCGGGGTCCGCATCGTTGGCCAGCGGCTTGAAGGTGACGGTCTGGTCCTCCTTCATGTCGACGATGTCGTCGGCCGCCACCGGCGCGGCGTTCGGGCCCACGGTGATGTGGGCCGTGCCCTGCACGGTGTCGTCGCCGTCGCTGACGGTGTAGGTGAAGTCCACCGGACCGACCACGCCAGGGGCGGGGTCGAAGGTCAGGCTGCCATCGGGGTTGAGCGTGACCGTGCCCAGCACCGCACCGGTGGCCGGGTCGGTCAGCGTGACCGGGTTGCCCAGGCTGATAGGCTGGCCCGCGACCTCGGTGATGGTCAGCGTGTCGCCATCGGCGTCCTTGGAGTCGGCCAGCGGGTTGACCGTCACCGGCACGTCGAAGGGCGTCTGCGCCGAGACGTCCACCGTGGTGGGCGCATCGTTCTGGCCCGTGACGGTGATCGTCAGCGTGGTGGTGCTGGTGTTGCCCGCCGCGTCCTTGATGGTGTAGCTGAAGATGTCCTGGCCGATCTCGCCGTCGTCCAGGCCCTGCGCCGCCGCATTGGGCGTGAAGGTGTACGAGCCGTCGGCCTTGAGCACCAGCGTGCCCCACTGGCTGACGATCGCCTGGCCCGCGCTGACCGTGGTGCCGTTGAAGCTCACCGTGGTCACGGTGAGGGTGTCGCCGTTGGGATCGGTGTCGTTGGCCAGCACGCCAGCGGCCTTGTCCACGCTGAGCGTGAGGTCCTCGCTGGTGGTGTTGGTGTCAGCCACCGCCGTGGGCGCCTGGTTGGCACCAATGGCCAGCGTGACCGTGCCCTCATCCGTCGCACCCGACGGATCCTTGACCGTGTAGGTCAGCTGCGGCACCGGACCGTTGTAGTCCTGGGCCGGGGTGAAGATCAGCGTGCCATCGGCGCGCAGCTCCACCGTGCCGATCGGCTCGCCCGCGGCATTGGTCAGCGCCACCACCGCACCCGGTGCGAAGCTCTCGGGCACGCCGTCGCCGTTGGTGTCGACCTTGAAGCCCGCCACCGTCAGCTTGTCGCCATCGACGTCGCTGTCGTTGCCCAGCACGTCGATCGAGCCCGAGCCGTTGGGCGCCACCGTCAGCGCATCGTCCGTGGCCACCGGCGCGTCGTTGACCGGGCGCACGTCCACATGCACGTTGGCCTGCACCGACTCCTTGCCATCGGTGGCGGTGTACTTGAAGTCCACCGGACCGTTGTAGTCCTTGTTGGGCGTGAAGGTCAGCGTGCCATCGGCATTGAGCGTGACGGTGCCATTGGTCACCGCCACCGAGCCGCCCACGCTGATGTTCTGGCCGTTGATCTGCGTGATCGTCAGCACATCGCCCGCATCCGGGTCGCTGTCGTTGTCCAGCACGCGGATGACCACCGACTGGTCCTCATCCGTCACCGCCGAGTCATCCACCAGGCGCGGCGAGTCCTGCAGCGGACGCACCGGGCCCAGGCTCAGCGTGGCGCTGTCGCTGCCACCGTTGCCATCGGTGATGGTGTAGGTCACCAGCGGCACATCGCCCGCATAGTCCTTGGCCGGCGTGAAGACGTAGCTGCCGTCCAGGTTGATCACCAGCGTGCCCACGCCGGCAATCGTCGCCGTCTGGCCCACCGTGAAGTCCTCGGCCACGCCGTCACCATTGGTGTCGACGCTGAAGCCCGTGACGCTCAGCGTGTCGCCGTCCACGTCGGTGTCGTTGACCAGCACATTGCCCGTGGCCTGCTGGTCCTCGAAGACCTGGTCGTTCTTGTCGTTGACCGCGTCAGGCGCGTCGTTGACCGCCTCGACGTTGATCGAGATGGTGCCCACGTCCGAGCCACCGAAGGTGTCGCTGACGGTGTAGTCGACCTTGATCGGGCCGCCGTTGTAGTTGGCGTTGGGGGTGAAGCTCAGGCTGCCATCGGCGTTGAAGGTCAGCGTGCCCTCAGGCAGGGTGATCACATCACCAGGCTGCACGTCCTGGCCGTTGATCTGCGTGATGTGCAGCGCGTCGCCCTCGGGGTCCGCATCGTTGGCCAGCGGCTTGAAGGTGACGGTCTGGTCCTCCTTCATGTCGACGATGTCGTCGGCCGCCACCGGCGCGGCGTTCGGGCCCACGGTGATGTGGGCCGTGCCCTGCACGGTGTCGTCGCCGTCGCTGACGGTGTAGGTGAAGTCCACCGGACCGACCACGCCAGGGGCGGGGTCGAAGGTCAGGCTGCCATCGGGGTTGAGCGTGACCGTGCCCAGCACCGCACCGGTGGCCGGGTCGGTCAGCGTGACCGGGTTGCCCAGGCTGATAGGCTGGCCCGCGACCTCGGTGATGGTCAGCGTGTCGCCATCGGCGTCCTTGGAGTCGGCCAGCGGGTTGACCGTCACCGGCACGTCGAAGGGCGTCTGCGCCGAGACGTCCACCGTGGTGGGCGCATCGTTCTGGCCCGTGACGGTGATCGTCAGCGTGGTGGTGCTGGTGTTGCCCGCCGCGTCCTTGATGGTGTAGCTGAAGATGTCCTGGCCGATCTCGCCGTCGTCCAGGCCCTGCGCCGCCGCATTGGGCGTGAAGGTGTACGAGCCGTCGGCCTTGAGCACCAGCGTGCCCCACTGGCTGACGATCGCCTGGCCCGCGCTGACCGTGGTGCCGTTGAAGCTCACCGTGGTCACGGTGAGGGTGTCGCCGTTGGGATCGGTGTCGTTGGCCAGCACGCCAGCGGCCTTGTCCACGCTGAGCGTGAGGTCCTCGCTGGTGGTGTTGGTGTCAGCCACCGCCGTGGGCGCCTGGTTGGCACCAATGGCCAGCGTGACCGTGCCCTCATCCGTCGCACCCGACGGATCCTTGACCGTGTAGGTCAGCTGCGGCACCGGACCGTTGTAGTCCTGGGCCGGGGTGAAGATCAGCGTGCCATCGGCGCGCAGCTCCACCGTGCCGATCGGCTCGCCCGCGGCATTGGTCAGCGCCACCACCGCACCCGGTGCGAAGCTCTCGGGCACGCCGTCGCCGTTGGTGTCGACCTTGAAGCCCGCCACCGTCAGCTTGTCGCCATCGACGTCGCTGTCGTTGCCCAGCACGTCGATCGAGCCCGAGCCGTTGGGCGCCACCGTCAGCGCATCGTCCGTGGCCACCGGCGCGTCGTTGACCGGGCGCACGTCCACATGCACGTTGGCCTGCACCGACTCCTTGCCATCGGTGGCGGTGTACTTGAAGTCCACCGGACCGTTGTAGTCCTTGTTGGGCGTGAAGGTCAGCGTGCCATCGGCATTGAGCGTGACGGTGCCATTGGTCACCGCCACCGAGCCGCCCACGCTGATGTTCTGGCCGTTGATCTGCGTGATCGTCAGCACATCGCCCGCATCCGGGTCGCTGTCGTTGTCCAGCACGCGGATGACCACCGACTGGTCCTCATCCGTCACCGCCGAGTCATCCACCAGGCGCGGCGAGTCCTGCAGCGGACGCACCGGGCCCAGGCTCAGCGTGGCGCTGTCGCTGCCACCGTTGCCATCGGTGATGGTGTAGGTCACCAGCGGCACATCGCCCGCATAGTCCTTGGCCGGCGTGAAGACGTAGCTGCCGTCCAGGTTGATCACCAGCGTGCCCACGCCGGCAATCGTCGCCGTCTGGCCCACCGTGAAGTCCTCGGCCACGCCGTCACCATTGGTGTCGACGCTGAAGCCCGTGACGCTCAGCGTGTCGCCGTCCACGTCGGTGTCGTTGACCAGCACGTTGCCCGTGGCCTGCTGGTCCTCGAAGACCTGGTCGTTCTTGTCGTTGACCGCGTCGGGCGCGTCGTTGACGGCGCGCACGTCGATGTTGACGGTGGCGGTGCTGGAGCCGCCGAACTCGTCGGACACGGTGTACTGGAAGGACACCGGGCCGTTGAAGTTGGCATTGGGCGTGAAGCTCAGGGTGCCGTCTGCGTTCAGCACCAGCGTGCCTTCCGGCAGCGTGACCGTGCCGCCAGGGACGATGTCCTGGCCGTTGATCTGGGTGATCTCCAGCGGGTCGTTCTCGGGGTCGCCGTCGTTGCTGCGCGGGTCGAAGGTGACCTTGGCGTCCTCGCTGCCCTGGACAACGTCGTTCTGGGCGATCGGCGGGGCGTTCAGGCCCACGGTGACGTGGACGTTGCCGGTGTCGGTGGCGGTGCCGTCCGACACGGTGTAGCTAAAGTCGACCGGGCCGTCGAAGCCAGGCACCGGGTCGAAGGTGACCGTGCCGTCGGCATTGAGCGTGACGGTGCCGATCGGCGCACCGGTGGCGTCCACCAGCTGCACCGACCCACCCGGGACGATCGGCTGGCCGTTGATCTCGGTGATGGTCAGGGTTTCGACATCGGCGTCGGTGTCGTTGCCCAGCAGATTGATGGTGACCGGCTGGTCGAAGGGCGTCGAGGCCGAGTCATCGACCGCCACCGGGGCGTCGTTCTGACCGGTGACGGTGATCGTCAGCGTGGTGGTCGAGCTGCGGCCCGACGGGTCGGTCACGGTGTAGCTGAAGACGTCGGCGCGGCTCTCGCCATCGTCCAGGCCTTGCGCGGCCGCGTTGGGCACGTAGGTGTAGGAACCGTCGGAGCGCAGCACCAGGGTACCCCAGGCACCGGCCAGCGGCTGGCCCACCGTGCCGGTGGTGCCGCCGAAGCTGACGCCGGAGACGCTCAGGCTGTCGCCGTCCGGATCGGTGTCGCGACCGGCGCCCAGGATGACGCCGTCGGCAGCCGACACATCGAGGCTGGTGTCCTCGTTGGTGGTGCCGGTGTCGGCCACGGCCACCGGCGCGTCGGGACGCGGCGTGACGGTGATGTTGACCGTGGCGGTGTCGGTGGCGCCGGACGGGTCAGCAATGGTGTAGGTGAAGCTGACCGGGCCGTTGTAGTTCGGCGCCGGGATGAAGGTGACGGTGCCGTCGGCGTTGAGCGTGACGGTGCCGTTGGACACGTTGACGGTCTGGCCCGGCAGGATGTCGACACCACCGATCTGGGTGATCCGCAGGGTGTCGCCATCCTTGTCGGTGTCGTTGCCCAGCAGGTTCAGCGTGACGGACTGGTCCTCGGCCACGCTGCCGGCGTCATTGACCGCATCGGGCGCGTCGTTGACCGGCTGCACATTGATCGTGACCTGGGCCACGTCGGTGCCGCCGAACGGGTCGGCCACGGTGTAGCTGAAGGTGACCGGGCCATTGAAGTCCGGGTTGGGCACGAAGTTCAGCGTGCCGTCCGGGTTCATCGTGATCGTGCCCTGGGGCAGCGTGATCGAGCCGCCCGGGGCGATGTCCACGCCGTTGATCTGGGTGATGTGCAGCGGGTCGCCTTCGGGCGAGCTGTCGTTGGCCAGCGGATTGAAGGCGTTGAGCGGCTGGTCCTCGTCGACGGTGAAGACATCGTCACCGGCGGTCGGCGGCGCGATGCCACCCACGGTGATCGACACGCGGCCGGTGTCGCTGGCGGTGCCGTCCGAGACGGTGTAGTCGAAGCTGACCAGGCCGGTGAAGCCGCGCACCGGGTCGAAGGTGACGGTGCCGTCGGCGTTGATCGTCAGCGTGCCCGACGCCAAGGTGATCACATCACCCGGCCTGACGTTCACGCCATTGATCTGGGTGACGCTCAGCGGCTCGTTGTCCGGATCGGTGTCGTTGGCGACCAGGTTCAGCGTGACGGGGGCGTCGAACGGCGTGCTGGCGGAGTCATCGACGGCCACCGGCGCGTCGTTCTTGCCGGTGACGGTGAGGGTCAGCGTGGCCGTGGCGGTGTTGCCCGCCGGGTCGATGATGGTGTAGCTGAAGACATCCGCCTGGCTCTCGCCATCGTCCAGACCTTGCGCGGCGGCGTTCGGGACGTAGGTGTAGGAGCCGTCGGCATTGAGCGTCAGCGTGCCCCAGGCGCCCGCGATGGGCTGACCCACGGTGCCGACCACGCCGCCGAAGGCGATGCCGGAGACGCTCAGGCTGTCGCCATTGGGGTCGGTGTCGGTGCCGGCACCCAGGATCACGCCATTGGCGGCGCTGACGGTGAGCGTGGTGTCCTCGTCGGTGGTGCCGACGTCGTCGGTGGCCACCGGCGGCAGGTTGGGGCCGATGTTGATGGTGACGGTGGCGGTGTCGGTGCTGCCCGACGGGTCCTGCACCGTGTACTCCAGCGTGACCGGGGCGGTCTGACCGGGCGCCGGCGTGAAGGCCAGCGTGCCGTCGGCGTTGAGCACCACGGTGCCGACCACCTTGCCGGTGCCGTCGGTCAGGTCGACCGGCACCCCGACGGTGACGGGCTGGCCGTTGATCTCGGTGATGGCCAGCGTGTCGCCGTCGACGTCGGTGTCGTTGCGCAGGACATCGATGTTGACGGTCTGGTTGGGCTCGACGGTGGCGGTGTCGTCATTGGCCACCGGCGGATCGTTCAGCGGCGTGACGTCGATGTGCACCGAGGCCACGTCGGTGCCGCCGAACGGGTCGGACACCGTGTAGCTGAAGTCGACCGGGCCGTTGAAGTCCGGGTTGGGCACGAAGCTCAGCGTGCCGTCGGCGTTCATCGTCACCGTGCCCTGGGGCAGGGTGACCGAGCCGCCGGGGACGATCGACTGGCCATTGATGGCCGTGATCGTCAGCGGGTCGCCCTCGGGCGTGGTGTCGTTGGCCAGCGGGTTGAAGCTGCTGAGCGGCTGGTCTTCGGGGGTGGTGAAGCTGTCGTTGACCGCGTCCGGCGCACCCAGCGTGCCGACATTGATCGTGACCTTGCCGATGTCGGAGGCGGTGCCGTCGGACAGCGTGTACTCGAAGCTGACCGGGCCGGTGAAGCCGCGCACCGGGTCGAAGCTGAGCGTGCCGTCGGCATTGAGCGTGACGGTGCCGATCGTCTTGCCGCTGCCATCGGTCAGCGTGACGGGCGTGCCGACGCTGACCGGCTGGCCATTGATCTGGGTGATCGACAGCGTCTCGCCGTCGACATCCTTGTCGTTGGCGAGCACGTTCAGCGTGATCGTGGTGTCGAAGGGCGTGCTGGCCGAGTCGTCCACGGCCACGGGGGCGTCGTTGCGGCCGGTGACGGTCAGGGTCAGCGTGGAGGTGGAGGTCAGGCCGCTCGGGTCGGTCACCGTGTAGGTGAAGACATCGAACTGGCTCTCGCCGTCGTCCAGCGCCTGCGCGGCCGCATTGGGCACGTAGGTGTAGGAGCCGTCGGCGTTGAGGGTCAGCGTGCCCCAGGCACCGGCCAGGGGCTGGCCCACGGTGCCGTTGGCGCCGCCGAAGGACACGGCGGACACACTGAGGGTGTCGCCGTCGACATCGGTGTCGCGGCCGGCGCCCAGGATGACGCCGTCAGCGGCGGACACCACCAGGCTGGTGTCTTCGTCGGTGCTGCCGGTGTCGGGCGCCGCCACCGGGGCGTCGGGCATCGGGCTGACGTTGACCGTCACCGAGGCGGTGTCGGTGGCGCCGAAGGGGTCGGCGACGGTGTAGGTGAAGCTGACCGGACCGGTGTAGTTCGGGGCCGGCGTGAAGGTGACGGTGCCGTCGGCATTGAGCGTGACGGTGCCGTTGGTCACGTTGACCGTCTGACCCGGCAGGATGTTGACGCCGTCGATCTGCGTGATGTGCAGCGCGTCACCGTCGATGTCTTCGTCGTTGCCCAGCAGGTTCAGCGTGATGGACGCGTCTTCCTCGGTGCTGGCGACGTCGTCGACAGCCAGCGGCGCATCATTGCGCGACGTGACATCCACGTGCACGCTGGCCTGGACCGGGGTCTGGCCGTCGGAGACGGTGTAGGTGAAGTCGACCGGGCCGACATAGTCGGCGGCGGGCGTGAAGGTCAGCGTGCCGTCGGCATTGAGCGTGACCGTGCCGTTGGCGACGGCCACGCTGCCACCGACGGTGATGGCCTGGCCGTTGACCTGGGTGATCGTGAGCGGGTCGCCGTCGGCGTCGCTGTCGTTGTCCAGCACGCGGATGACCACCGGGGTGTCCTCGGGGGTCAGGGCCGTGTCGTTGACCGCCGAGGGTGTGTCGCTGCGCGGCTCGACCGTCAGCGTCAGCGTGGCGCTGTCGGAGCCGCCCTGGCCGTCGGTGATGGTGTAGGTGGCCACCGGCACCGGTCCGTTGTAGTCACGGGCCGGCGCGAAGGTGTAGGAGCCATCGGCGTTGATCGTCAGCGTACCGACGCCCACGATCGTGGCGCTGGCGCCCGCGGCGAAGCTCTCCTGGACGCCGTCGCCGTTGGTGTCGATGGTGAAGCCGGTGACGCTGAGCGTGTCGCCGTCGACATCGCTGTCGGGCGTGCCGTCGGTCAGGACATTGCCGCTGGCGGGAATGTCTTCCAGCACCGTCGCCACATCGTCGGTGGCGACCGGGTTGTCATTGACCGGGTTGACGGTGATGTGGATGACCGCCGTGTCCGAACCGCCGAACTGGTCGCTGACGGTGTAGTTGACGTCGATCGGGCCGCCGTTGAAGTCCTTGTTCGGCGTGAAGCTGAGCGTGCCGTCGGCGTTGACGGTGATCACGCCCTGGGCGATGGTGATCTTGTCGCCGGGGGCGACGTTCACACCGTTGATCTGGGTGATCGTCAGCGCGTCGCCTTCGATGTCCGGGTCGTTGGAGCGCGGATCGAAGGTGACCGTGGTGTCTTCGTCCATGACGACGTTGTCGTCCTGGGCCACCGGCGGCGCATTCGGGCCGACGGTGACGGTGGCGTGGCCGGTGTCGGTGCCGCCCTGGCCGTCGCTGACCGTGTAGTCGAAGTCGACCGGGCCCTTGAAGCCTTCGACCGGGTCGAAGGTGAGGGTGCCGTCAGCACCCAGCGTGACGGTGCCGATCGGGTTGCCCAGGCCGTCAGTCAGCGTGACAGGCACGCCCACGGTGATGGGCTGGCCGTTGATCTCGGTGATCGTCAGCGGGTCGCCTTCGGGGTCGGTGGAGCCCGCCAGCGGGTCCAGCACGATCGGGGTGTCGAAGGGCGTGTTGCCGGACACGTCGCCGGCCGTCGGACCGTCGTTGACGCCGTTGATGGTGATCGTCAGCGTGGCCGTCGCGGTGTTGCCGGCGGCATCGACGATGGTGTAGCTGAAGACGTCCTGGGCGGTATCGCCCTGGCCCAGTGCGTCGGCGGCGGCGCTGGGGGTGAAGGTGTAGGAGCCGTCGGCGTTCAGCGTCAGCGTGCCCCAGGCGCCGGCCACGCTCTGGCCGGCGGTGGCGGTGGTGCCACCGAAGCTGAATTCCTTGACCAGCAGCGTGTCGCCATTGGGGTCGGTGTCGGTGCCGGCGCCCTGGATCACGCCATGGGCGGCGTCCACCACCAGCGGGGTGTCCTCATCGGTGGTGCCGACGTCATTGACGGCGGTGGGGCCGCGGTTCTCACCGATGGTGAAGACCACCGTGCCCTGGTCGCTCAGGCCGGCCGGATCTTCCACCGTGTAGGTGACCGGCGGCACCGGGCCGTTGTAGTCCTGGGCCGGACGGAACTCCAGCTTGCCGTCGGCGGTCAGCGTGACCGTGCCGACCACCGCGCCCGTGGCGGGGTCGACGATGTCCACGCTGTCGCCAGGCACGACATCCTGGCCATTGATCTGGGTGACCGTCAGCTCGCTGCGCGGGTTGTCCGGGTCGGTGTCGTTGGCCAGCACGTCGATCACGCCGACGCCGTTGGGCGCCACGGTCAGCGCATCGTCGGCGGCGACAGGCGCGTCGTTCACCGGCGTCACGTCGACGTGCACCTGGGCCGTGACGGGGGTGTTGCCGTCACTGACGGTGTAGCTGAAATCGACCGGGCCGGTGTAGTCCTTGGCCGGGGTGAAGACCAGCTTGCCGCCCTGCAGCGTGACGGTGCCGTTGGTCACCGCGACCGACTGACCCTCGGTGATCGCCTGGCCGTTGACCTCGGTGATCGTCAGCGAGTCGCCCGAGTCCGGGTCACGGTCATTGGCCAGCACATCGATGACGATGGCGGTGTCTTCCGGGGTGCTGGCGCTGTCGTTGACGGCGCGGGGCGAATCGTCCACCGGGGCGACCGGACCGAGCAGGACGTTGGCGCTGTCCGTGCCGCCATGGCCGTCGCTGATCGTGTAGGTGACCTGCGGCACCGGGCCGTTGTAGTTCAGGGCCGGGGTGAAGGTGAAGCTGCCGTCGGCATTGATGCGCAGCGAACCGATCGCGCCGCCGCTGGCGTCGCGGATCACGGCGGTGGCGCCGGCCGCGAAACTCTCGGCGACGCCGTCGCCGTTGGTGTCGACGGTGAAGCCGGTCACGCTGAGCGTGTCGCCGTCGACGTCGCTGTCGGGCGTGCCGTCGGTCAGCACGTTGCCGGAGAGCGGCGTGTCTTCCAGCACCGGGTACAGGTTGTCGGTGGCGACCGGCGGGTCATTCACGTCGATGATGTCCGGACCCAGGATCAGCGAGGCGGTGTCGGTGCCGCCCTTGCCGTCATCGATCGTGTAGGTGACGGGCGGAATGACGCCGTCGTAGTCCTTGGCCGGCGTGAAGGTGAAGCTGCCATCGGCGTTGATGATTAGCGTGCCGATGCCCGGGATGGTGGCGGTCTGGCCCGGCTGGAAGACTTCCGGCGTGCCGTCGCCATTGGTGTCGACCGCAAAGGACTTGACAACCAGCTTGTCGCCGTCGACGTCGGTGTCGTTGGTCAGCACGTTGCCGCTGACCGGGGTGTCCTCGGTGACGGGGACGATGTCGTCCACCGCATCCGGGGCGTCGTTGACGTCGATGATGTCCGGACCCAGGATCAGGCTGGCGGTGTCGGTGCCGCCGTTGCCGTCGTCGATGGTGTAGGTGATCGGCGGGATGGTGCCGTTGTAGTCCTTCACCGGCGTGAAGGTGAAGCTGCCGTCCTCGTTGATGACCAGCGTGCCAACGCCCGGAATCGTGGCCGTCTCGCCCGGCAGGAAGACTTCGGGCGTGCCGTCGCCATCGACGTCGACCGAGAACTCCTTGACCACGATCGGGTCGCCGTCGACGTCGGTGTCGTTGGTCAGCACGTTGCCGCTGACCGGGGTGTCCTCGGTGACGGGGAAGATGTCATCCACCGCGTCCGGGTTGTCGTTGACGTCGATGATGTCCGGACCCAGGATCAGGCTGGCGGTGTCGGTGCCGCCCTGGCCGTCGTCGATGGTGTAGGTGATGGGCGGAATCGTGCCGTCGAAGTCCTTCACCGGCGTGAAGGTGAAGCTGCCGTCCTCATTGATGATCAGCGTGCCGACGCCAGGGATGGTGGCGGTCTGGCCGGGCTGGAAGACCTCGGGCGTGCCGTCGCCATTGGTGTCGACCGCGAATTCCTTGACGACGATCGGGTCGCCATCGGTGTCCGAGTCGTTGGTCAGCACGTTGCCGCTGACCGGCGTGTCCTCGGTGACGGCGAAGGTGTCGTCCACTGCCGTCGGGTTGTCGTTGACCGGGTCGACCACGATGTCGACCACGGCGATCGCGGTGCCGCCGTTGCCGTCGTCAACGATGACGGTGAAGCTGTCGTCACCGTTGTAGTTGGGGTCGGGCGTGTAGGTCCAGGTGCCGTCTTCGTTGACGGTCACCGTGCCGTGGGTGGGCGGTTCATCGAGCGTGAAGGTGAGCGTGTCGCCGTCGACGTCGGTGCCCTTGATCGTGCCGCTGACCGGGGTGTCTTCGGGGGTGCTGGTCTCGTAGTGGCCGGTCGTGGGGTCGAAGCCGCCGTCGACGTCGGGCACCACGTCGCCGTTCGGGTCGATCACCGTGCCGGGAATCGGCAGGTCATTGACCGGGGTGACGGTGATGGTGATGGTCGAGGTGGCGGTGTTGCCCTGCTCGTCGACCACCACGTAGGGGATGCTGATCTGGCCGTTGAAGTTGGGCAGCGGCGTGAAGCTCAGCGTGCCATCCGGGTTCAGCGTGATCGTGCCCTGGGGGATGGTGACGGGCGTGCCCACCGCGATCGGCTGGCCGCCCACCGAGGTGATGGTCAGCGGCGAGCCGCCGGCGCCACTGTCGTTGCCGCGCGGGTCGAAGGAGACCGAGCCGTCCTCGGCGACGCTGACCACATCGGGCACGGCATCGGCGGCGGCGTTGTCGGGCAGTTGCTCCTCGTCCTGGCGGACGATGCCCTCACCCTGGATGGTGCCCAGCGACAGGCTGGCCGGGTTGACCGACTCGCTGATCCGCTCCACGCGCAGGCCTTCGCCCAGCGGGGTGGCGTCGATCGCTGCCGGCGCGGTGTCGTCCTTGCCTTCCTCGATCTTGCCGATGACCCGTTCGGCTTCCGAGCCGCCGCGCGAGCCCTCGATCTGGATGATGCCTTCCTGGGAGGTCAGGACCACGTCGCCCTTCTTGATGACGTCGCCCGCCTTCAGGGGGCGCACGCTGCCGTCCTCGGTGCGCAGCAGGGCCTCACCCCAGACGGCAATGACCTTGCCCGCCAGCTTGCGGTTGGCCACGTAGCCCTTCTCGATTGCGGCCTGGATGGCGGCATCGCGCCCCAGCTTGGCAGCGGCAGGCGCCCCGAAAGCGACCTGGGTCAGCTTGACAGCGGCGGTCGGATGGGCGGCGGGCTTGGCGTTGTGGGGCATGACGAGGCTCCAGATACAGATTTCGCGGTGCGGCGAGCATAGAGGCGCGACGCGTCTTGGAGGCGGTCAAGGCCGTCTCCGACGTGACCGAAGTCACCGTTCTGGCCAATGTAACCGCTGATAAGCGACGCCTTACCCCGGCTGTTCCCGGCTTATCCCTAGTTTGCAGATCAGTTCTGACGTAACAAATGATCGGTCATGATTTCGCAGTGGAAGAACATAAAGCCAAGTTATAGGCAAAGCATTCGCCTAGTAAGAATGAATGGCCGGCGTGCTAGGCGCCTGTTTGCAGCGCTTGCGGCCACCGGATCGCCCAAGAAAAGGGGCCTCCCGGTCGGGAGGCCCCTGCGCTGATCAGCCGGTGGCGTGGCGATCAGTTGCCGCTGTCGACGATCAGCTTGCTGCGGTTGAGCATTTCCTGGATCACCTGGCTGTCGGTGGCGCTGGCGCCCAGGCCCAGGTCGGTGCGCAGGTTCACGCTGTTCAGCGTGATCGTCTGGTCGGTCGCGGCCGGGTCGTAGACCCCGCCGGCGAACCCGCCGGTCGAGCTGATGTGGATGATCGTGGTGCCCGGCGTGCTGGTGGTGTCGATGTCCAGGTAGTTCTGCAGGTTGTTGCTGGTGCCGGCCACCCACTCGCCCACCAGCAGGTCGCGCAGGTCCAGGATGTCACCCCCGGCGCTGGCGGCGGCCGCGTTGAAGCCATTGATGGTGTCCGTTGCGCCAGCACCACGGTCGGCCAGGGTCCAGGCAAAGGTGTCCGCACCGGCGTCGCCGGCCAGGATGTCATTGCCGCTGCCGCCCCACAGCGTGTCGGCGCCGTCTCCGCCCATCAGCGAGTCATTGCCGGTGCCGCCATCGAGCACGTCGTTGCCGGCGCCGCCGCTCTGGGTGTCGTTGCCGTCACTGCCCACGAAGCGGTCGGCCCCGGTGGTGCCGGTCTGGTTGTTGGCGGCGGTGGTGCCGAACAGGGTGTTCAGGTTCTCGCCGCCGATGTCGACGTCGTTCAGCGTGTTCACCACGTTCAGCGACAGCGTCTGCGAGGCTGAACTGGCCGTGGAGCCGTTGGCGCCCTCGGTCGCAGTGGCCACCACGCCGATGTCCAGGTGCCCGCTGACGCTGGTGGGCAGACGCAGTTCGGCGCTGTCCAGCTCCGAGGCTGCGATCGTGATCTTGCCGTCGGCGCCCACGGTGTGCGTGCCGGTGCTGCTGACGATCACCGAGCCGGTGGCCAGGCCGGAGAAGGTGTAGGTCAGCGACTCGGAGCCGTCGGTGTCGACCAGGTGACCGCTGACATGGCTGGACAGGTCGACCGCGGTGTAGCTGCCGCCGTTGCCCTTGACCACGCCGCTGCCCAGGCTGGTCAGCGACACGTCATCGATGAAGGCACCGCGTCCGGCGTCGTTGAAGGCGCTGGCATCGGTGCGGATGGTCAGCGTGTGGTCGCCGCCATCGCCCTCGAAGCGGAACTTCAGGTTCTTCCAGTCGATGTAGCCCATCGGGCTGGTGGCGCTGTACTGGGCCACCAGCTTGCCGTCCAGGTAGACCCCGAAGGTGGTGTAGGCACCGTCGAAGCCCGGCCGACCGGCGTAGTCGAAGGACAGCTCGTAGACCGCCCCCGCGGTGGTGCTGACCGTGCGCGTGATTCCCAGCGTCTGCACCAGCGAGGTGGCGTTGTTCAGCTCCAGGAAGTCATCGCCATTGCCTGCGGCGGCCACCACGGTGTTGTAGCTGCCGTCCTGGCGTTGCTGGCTGTCCTGGTTGGTCCACACCTCGAAGGCATTGGTGCCGCCCGCGGTCGGGTCCGGATTGTCCAGGCGCGTCCAGCCTTCGAAGGGCGTCACCAGGTTGGCGGTGCTGGTGTTGTCGTTGTTGACGTTGGCTTCCCAGCTGTTGGTGAAGACCACGGCCGGCGCGCCCGCCGGCGAGGTGACCGCCAGCACCGGCGTGTCGGCCTCCGCCTGCACACTCAGGTTCAGGTGGGCCACGGCGCTGTCGCCCGAAGGGTTGGTGGCCACATAGGTCACATCGGGCACGGTGCCGCTCCAGTTGCCTGCGGGCACGAAGGTGTACAGGCCCTTGCTGTCGATCGTCAGGGTGCCGACGCCGGCAATGGTGGCCGTCTCGCCGGCATGGAAGCTGCCCAGGCCGGCCACCGAGAAGCCGGTCACCGTGAGGTCGGCGCCCTGGGTGTCGTTGGCCAACGTGTTGCCGGACAGGCGGCTGGCGTCCTCGACGGTGGCGCCGCTGTCGTCCCGCAGCTGGACCACCGAGTCCAGGCCCGGGGCCACCGCGCTGGCGCTGCCTTGGGCGCTGCTGGCGCCGTCCACCACCGTGCCGACCACGGTCACGCTGACCGGGGCCTGCACCGAGGTGGGCACGGTCATCGTCAGACCGCTGATCGTCACGCCATGGGTCACCGGGTCGATCGCGACCTGGTAGCTGCCGCTGCCGGTCAGCGGCAGCGTCCAGGTGCCGTCGCCGTTGTCGGTGCCGGCCGACAGCGTCACGCCGGTGGGCACGCGCAGCAGCACCGAGCTGACGTTCTCGGAGTGGTCGATGTCGGTCGGCGTGACGCTCAGGCTGACCGGGTAGCTGCCGGCGGTGGTGTAGCTGATCGAGTGGATCAGATAGTCGTCGACCGAACTGCCGCCATCCGACGGTCCGGGGGCGGTGAACTCGATGCGGCTGAAGGGCTGGCCGCCGTCGGCCGTGATCTTGAAGGTCGGATCGACGATGTCGGTCTGGCCGCCGATCAGGCCGGTGCCCACCACATGGCCCTGGGCATCGTAGAGGGTGTAGCGGGCCTTCTCGGTGCTGTGCAGGAAGGCCAGCGTGACGGACGCGTCGGAGATGGCCTGGTCGAAGCTGACCACCAGCCTTTCAGAGGCGCCACCGACGTTGTCGATTTCCTCGTTGTCGCCGCCGCTGACGCCGAAGCCCTGCACCCCGTTGCGGTTGCCGAAGCTGCTGACGGTGCTGGCGCTGCCATCCACCGCGAAGGCCTGGACACTGAAGCCCTGGCCGGTGCTGGTGGCGTTGCTGACGTTGATCAGCGTGGACGTCAGCGTGGGCTCGCCCACCGTCAGGCTGACCAGCGGCGTGTCGGCCACGGGTGTGACGTTGAGGGTCAGCGTGCCGGTGTCCGAGCCACCATGGCCGTCACTGACGGTGTAGGTGGCCACTGGCACCGGACCGCTGTAGTCGGCAGCCGGGCTGAAGCTGTAGCCGCCGGTGGCGTCGATGCGCAGCGTGCCAACGCCGTTGATGGTGGCGGTGCTGCCCGCCGCAAAGCTCTCGGCCACGCCGTCGCCATTGGTGTCCACACGGAAGCTGGCCACCGACAAGGTGTCGCCGTCGATGTCGCTGTCGGGCGTGCCGCCGGAGAGGACGTTGCCGCTCAGTGCCTGGTCCTCCGGGGTGGTGCCGCTGTCATCGTTGGCCACCGGGGCGTCATTGACGTCGATGATGTCCGGACCCAGGGTCAGCTGGGCGGTGGCGGTGCCGCCGTGGCCGTCGCTGATGGTGTAGGTGGCGCCGGGGATCGTGCCGTTGTAGTTGGCCAGCGGGGTGAAGGTGAAGGTGCCGTTGGCGTTGACCACCAGCGTGCCGACACCGCTGATCGAGGCGGTGGTGCCGGCGGCGAAGCTCTCGGCCACGCCGTCGCCGTTGGTGTCGATGGCGAAGCTGGTGACTGTGAGGCTGTCACCGTCGACGTCGCTGTCGGGCACACCGTCGGTCAGCACATTGCCGCTGCGCGGCGTGTCCTCGGTGACGCTGTAGCTGTTGTGGGTGGCCACCGGGGCGTCGTTGACGTCGATGATGTCCGGACCCAGGGTCAGCTGGGCGGTGGCGGTGCCGCCGTGGCCGTCGCTGATGGTGTAGGTGGCGCCGGGGATCGTGCCGTTGTCAGCACGTTGCCGCTGCGCGGCGTGTCCTCGGTGACGCTGTAGCTGTTGTGGGTGGCGACCGGGGCGTCGTTGACCGGGTCCACGGTGATGGCCACCGTGGCCGTGTCGGAGCCGCCGTAGGTGTCACTGACGGTGTACTGCACATTGACCGGGCCGCCGTGGTAGTTGGCGTTGGGCGTGAAGCTCAGCGTGCCATCGGCGTTCACCGTCAGACGGCCCTCGGTCAGGACCACCACATCGCCGGGCGACACATCGCGGCCGTTGATCTGGGTGATCGTCAGCGCGTCGCTTTCGCGGTCGGTGTCGTTGGAGCGCGGATCGACGGTCACCGTGGTGTCCTCGGCCATGCGCACCACATCGTTCAGGGCGCTGGGCGCTTCGTTCGGGCCGACGGTGATGTGGGCGGTGCCATGCACGCCGGTGGTGCCGTCACTGACGGTGTACTGGAAGTCCACCGGGCCCGCGAAGCCGGGCACCGGGTCGAAGGTCAGCGTGCCATCGGCATTCAGCGTGACCGTGCCGATCGTGGCGCCGGTGGTGGCGTCGATCAGCGTCAGCGGCACGCCCACCTGCACCGCGTGGCCATCAATCTGGGTGATGGCCAGCGGGTCGCCATCCGGGTCGCTGGAGCCGGCCAGGGGGTTGACGGTGACGGGGGTGTCGAAGGGCGTGGTGTCGCTGACGTCGATCGTGGCCGGCGCGTCATTGGCGCCGTTGATCGTGATCGTCAGGGTGGCGGTGGCGGTGTTGCCGGCGGCGTCGACGATGGTGTAGCTGAACAGGTCCTGGCGGCTCTCGCCGTCGTCCAGCGCCTGCGCGGCGGCGTTGGGCTGGAAGCTGTAGCTGCCATCGGCGCGCAGCGTCAGGCTGCCCCATTGGCCGGCCAGGGCCTGGCCGACCGTGCCGCCGGCACCCCCGAAGGCCACGCCGCTGACCTGCAGGGTGTCGCCCTCGGGGTCGCTGTCATTGCCCAGCACGTTGCCGCTGACGGCGGTGTCCTCGCTGGTCGATTGGGTATCGGCCTGCGCAGTGGGGGCGCTGTTGGGGCCGATGCGGAAATCCACCCGGCCCACATCGGTGGCGCCCGACGGGTCGCTCACCGTGTAGCTGAGGGACGGCACCGGGCCGTTGTAGTCGTGCGCCGGGGCGAACTCCACCCGGCCGTCCAGGCTCAGCACGGTGACCGTGCCCACCACCTGGCCGGTGCCTGGATCGACCAGGCTGATCACACTGCCCACCGTGACCGGCTGGCCATTGAGCTGGGTCAGCGTCAGCGCGTCACCGTCGACGTCGCTGTCGTTGGCGATCAGGTCGATCGAACCACGGCCATTGGGCGCCACGGTCAGCGCATCGTCCACGGCCACCGGGGCGTCGTTGACCGGCGTGACGTTGACGTCGACCCGCGCGTCCACCGGCGTGTGGCCGTCGGTGACGGTGTAGCTGAAGCTGACGGGGCCGTGGTAGTTGGCCTCGGGCGTGAAGCGCAGCTCGCCGCCGACCAGGGTGACCGAGCCATGGGCCACGCTGACCGAGCTGCCTTCGCTGATCGCCAGGCCGTTGACGTGGGTGATGCTCATCGCATCGCCATCCGGGTCGCGGTCGTTGGCCAGCACGTCGATCGTGATCGGCGTGTCCTCGGGCGTGGTGGCGCTGTCGTTGACCGCACGCGGTGAATCATCGACCGGGCGCACCGGGCCCAGGCTGAGTGTGGCGCTGTCCTGGCCGCCGTGGCCGTCGCTGATGGTGTAGCCCACCACAGGCACCGGACCGCTGTAGTCGGCAGCCGGCGTGAAGACATAGCCGCCATCGGCATCCAGGCGCAGCGTGCCGACGCCGGCGATGGTCGCCGTCTGGCCCGGCGTGAAGGCCTCGGCCACGCCATCGCCGTTGGTGTCCACCGTGAAGCCGGTGACGCTGAGCGCGTCACCGTCCACATCGCTGTCATTGACCAGCACATTGCCGCTGGCCTGGCGGTCCTCCCAGACCTGGTCGTTGGCGTCATCCAGCGCCACCGGCGGGTCGTTGACCGGCGCCACGGTGATGCGGATGGTGGCGGTGTCGGAGCCGCCGAACTGGTCGCTGACGGTGTAGCCCACGCTGATCGGGCCACCGTGGTAGTTGGCGTTGGGTGTGAAGCTGAGGGTGCCGTCGGCGTTCACGCTGATCGTGCCCTCGGCGATCGGCACACGGTCGCCCGGCTGGACGTCGCGGCCGTTGATCTGGGTGATCGTCAGCGCATCGCCTTCCACATCGGGGTCGTTGGCCCGCGGGTCGAAGGTGACGGTGGTGTCCTCGTTCATCGAGACCACGTCATCACGCGCATCCGGCGGCGTGTTCGGACCCACCGTGATGTGGGCATGGCCAGTGTCGCTGGCGCCCTGCGGGTCGGCCACGGTGTAGTCGAAGTCCAGCGGACCGGTGAATCCGGGCACCGGGTCCACCGTCAGGCGACCATCGGCGCCCAGCGTGACCGTGGCGATCGTGTGGCCCAGGCTGTCGTTCAGCGTGACGGGCACGCCCACGCTCACCGGGTGGCCATCCACCGCGGTGATGTGCAGCGGATCGCCTTCGGGGTCACTCGAGCTGGCGACCGGGTCGACGGTGATCGGCTGGTCGAAGGGCGTGACGCCGCTGACATCGCCGGCCACCGGGCCATCGTTGACGCCATTCACCGTGATGGTCAGCGTCGCGGTGTCGGTGTTGCCGGCGGCGTCGACGATGGTGTAGGTGAAGGTGTCCTGCGCGGTGTCGCCGCTGCCCAGGGCCTGGGCGGCGGCGTTGGGGGTGAAGGTGTAGGAGCCGTCGGCGCGCAGTGTCAGCGTGCCCCAGTCACCGGCCACGCTCTGGCCGGGTGCAGCGGTGCTGCCGCCCACGCCGAAGCCCTGCACGGTCAGCGTGTCGTGGTCGGGGTCGCTGTCGGCGCCCAGGCCCTGGATGACACCATGGACCGCGTCTGCCACCAGCGGGCTGTCCTCGGTGGTGCTGCCGGTGTCATCCACGGCGCTGGGGCCGCGGTTCACGCCGATACTGAACTGCACCGTGCCCACATCCTGCAGGCCACCCGGGTCCTGCACGGTGTAGGTCACCGGCGGCACCGGCCCGTTGTAGTCCTGGGCCGGACGGAATTCGAGCTGGCCGTCGGCGGTCAGGCCGACGGTGCCGACCACGGTGCCGGCGGCATCCGTCAGCGTGATGCGGTCGCCCGCCACCACGTCCTGGCCGTTGATCTGGGTGACCTTCAGCTCGGACAGGCTGTTGTCGGGGTCGCTGTCATTGGCGAGAACATTGATCTGGCCAACGCCGTTCGGCGCCACGGTCAGGGCATCGTCCACCGCCACCGGGGCGTCGTTGACAGGGGTGACGTCCACATGCACCTGGGCTGGCACCTCGGTGCGGCCGTCGCTGACGCTGTAGCTGAAGTCCACCGGACCGACATAGTCCTTGGCCGGCGTGAAGACCAGCTGACCACCACTGAGCGTCACGCTGCCATGCGCGACCGCCACGCTCTGGCCTTCGGCGATCGACTGGCCATCGACGCGGGTGATGGTCAGCGTGTCGCCGGCATCCGGATCGGCGTCGTTGCTCAGCACGTTGATCGTGATCGGCGTGTCTTCAGGCGTGCTGGTGCTGTCGTCGACCGCGCGGGGCGAGTCGTCCACCGGCCGCACCGGGCCCAGCAGCACGCTGGCGCTGTCGGTGCCGCCGTGGCCGTCGCTGATGGCGTAGGTGACGGTCGGCACCGGGCCGTTGTAGTTGGTGGCCGGGTTGAAGTCGAAGCTGCCGTCGGGACGGATCTGCAGTGTGCCGATCGCCTGACCCGACGCGTCCACCAGGGTGGCGGTCTGGCCGGCGGCGAAGGACTCGGCCACGCCGTCGCCGTTCACATCAACACTGAAACCGGTCACGCTGAGCGCGTCGCCGTCGCGGTCGCTGTCGGGCGTGCCGTCGTTCAGCACGTTGCCGCTGATCGGGGTGTCCTCGATCACCGCATAGCTGTTGTCGGTGGCCAGCGGGTTGTCATTGACCGGATCGACGGTGATGTCCACCGTGGCGATGGCGGTGCCGCCGTGGCCGTCATCGACGATCACGGTGAAGCTGTCGCCGCCGTTGTAGTCGGGCCCGGGGGTGTAGGTCCAGGTGCCATCGGTGTGCACGACCACGCTGCCGTGGGTGGGCGCGTCGTCCAGGCGGAAGGTGAGGGTGTCGCCGTCCTTGTCCGAGCCCTTGACCTGGCCGCTGACGGGCGTGTCCTCGGGCGTGCGCTCGGCGTAGTGGCCGGTGGCTCGTTGACCGGGTCGACGGTGATGTCCACCGTGGCGATGGCGGTGCCGCCGTGGCCGTCGTCGACGATCACGGTGAAGCTGTCGCCTCCGTTGTAGTCGGGCCCGGGGGTGTAGGTCCAGGTGCCGTCGGCGTGCACGACCACGCTGCCGTGGGTGGGTGCATCGTCCAGGCGGAAGGTGAGGGCGTCACCGTCCTTGTCCGAGCCCTTGACCTGGCCGCTGACGGGCGTGTCCTCGGGCGTGCGCTCGGCGTAGTGGCCGGTGGCGGGGTCGTAGCTGGGGTCGGGGTCCGGACCCACCTGCGGCGGGTCGTTGACCGGGTCGACGGTGATGTCCACCGTGGCGATGGCGGTGCCGCCGTGGCCGTCGTCGACGATCACGGTGAACGAGTCGTGACCGTTGTAGTCGGCGCCCGGCGTGTAGGTCCAGGTGCCATCGGGCTTGACGACGACGCTGCCGTGGGTAGGCGCATCGTCGAGCCGGAAGCTCAGCGTGTCGCCGTCGACATCGGTGGCCTTGACCTGGCCGGCCACCGGGGTGTCTTCCGGCGTGCGGGCGCTGTAGTGGCCGGTGTCGGGGTCGACGTTGGGGTCGGTGACCGGGGTGCCGTCATCGCCAGGCTGGGTGCCGGGCACGGGCGGGTCGTTGACCGGTGTGACCGTGATCGTGATCGTCGAGCCGATGGTCTGGCCCTGGTCATCGACCACGGTGTAGGGCACGGTGATCTGACCGTGGAAGTCGGGCGCCGGCTTGAAACTCAGCGTCCCGTCGGGGTTCAGCGACAGCGTGCCCTGCGGCAGCACCAGCGGGTTGCCCACGCTGATCGGCTGGCCGCCCACCGTGGTCACGGTGAGCACGCCGCCCTGGGTGCCGGTGTCGTTGACGCGCGGGTCGAAGCTGACCGAGCCGTCTTCTGCCACGCTGACCGAGTCCGGCGCCGCCGCAGCCGCCGCCAGGTCGGGCCCCTTTTCCTCGTCGCGCACGGTGATGGTGGGGCTGCTCAGCGGGCTCAGTTCCAGCCCGGCCGGGGTCACCGATTCGGCCACGCGGTCGACCCGCAGGCCGGCCTGCAGCGCATCGCCATCGCCCGCCGCGGGGTTGCTGTCCGGGTCGCCGGTCTCCAGGGCCTTGATCGCCTTGTCGGCGTTGCCTGCAGACGCCTTGGCGGCGGCGGCATGGGTGGCGGCGCGCGCGGCCGGCAGATCGGCCTTGGCGATCACGTCCACCGTCTTGGCGGCCCGCCCCGGGGCCTCATGCGTCCGGGCAGCGGCTTCGCCGCCCGGTGCGGCGCCGGCCGCGGCGGCCTGCACCGGCGTGGCCAGCTTGGCCGGCAGCGGGGCGCCCAGGGCGACCTGGATCGCCTTGTGGACGACCGCGGACGACTTCAGGGCGTGGACGGGGGTGGGGGCGGCGGGCTTGGCGTTGTCGGGCATGAGCGGGGCTCCAGGGTCGGTGGACGCCAGCGGCCGAGGGTGATCGGCGCGCCGGACGCGCGTGGCGTGATCCAGCCGGCTCGCCGAAGCGATCCGACCGACCAGGCCGATCCGAGACCGTGGAGCAGGGCGGCTCAGCCGCCGACGCGTGTGCGTCGGCAGACCAAGTCGTCCAGGGGGGCGCCGTCAGGCGCTGGACACCCGCCGCCCACGGTGAGCGGCATGCCTGGTGTCCGTCTTATCGTTCGCGCAGTGCGTAAGCTTTAGCCTTGATGATCGGCTTGAGCAGGTAAGACAGCACGGTCTTGCGACCGGTCAGGATGTCCACCTCGGCGGTCATCCCGGGCAGCACCGGCAGCTTGTCGCCAAAATTGGGCTGCTGGGTGCGCACGCGCACGACGTAGAAGGCATTGCCTTTCTCGTCGACTTCGGTGTCGGGGCTGATGTTCTCGACCGTGGCTTCCAGACTGCCGTAGATCGAGAAATCGTAGGCGGTGAACTTGACGTTGGCCTTCTGGCCGGGCACCAGGAAGGCGATGTCGCGGGGCAGGACCCGTGCCTCCAGCACCAGGGTGTCGTCCAGCGGCACGATCTCCACGATGTCCTTGCCGGGCTGGACCACGCCACCCACGGTGTTGGCCATCAAACGCTGCACGCGGCCGCGCACCGGTGACTTGACCTGGGTCTTGTCCACCTTGTCGTCCAGCGCCACCTTGCCCTCGTTGAGCGCGTTGAGCTTGCCCAGTGCCTCGGAGAGCTCCTTGCGGGCCTCGTTGCGGAACTGCAGCTCGGTCTCCTGGACCTTGCGGTTGGCTTCGCCGATCGCGGCCTGGGCACGTGCGATCTGCGCGGCGGCGCCCTCGGCGTCGCCACGGTTGCGGGTCACGTCGCGCTCCAGGCGCAGCACGTCGACTTGCGAGACCGCGCCCGTGGCCAGCAGCGGCCGGGTCTGGTTGAGTTCCTGCTGCGCCAGCTCCAGGCCGCGGATCGCGGCCGAGCGACGTGCCTGGGCCTCGGACAGCTCCTGCTGGCGCTGCATCACCTGCTGGCGGCTGATCGACACCAGCGTGGAGAGCTCACTCATGCGCGACTCGTACAGGCGACGCTCTTCCTCGATGATGTGCTCGTCCTCGGCGTCCTTGCCGGAGGGCGGCTTGAAGGTCGACCCCTCCGCCTGCGCACGCAGCCGGGCCACACGCACCTGCAGCGCAAAGCCCTGGGCGTTGGCCTCGCGCACGCCCGAGGTGGCGCGGGTTCCATCAATGCGCAGCAGCAGCTGGCCGGCGTCGACCACGTCGCCCTCGCGCACCTTGATCTCGGAGACCACGCCGCCGTCGAGCGCCTGCAGCACCTGCAACTGGCTGGAGGGCACGACCTTGCCGTCGCCGCGGGTCACTTCGTCGACCTGGGCGAAGGCGGCCCAGGCCAGCAGCACCGCCAGCGTGATGGCGGTGACGCGCACCAGGTGCTGGGCGCGGGCCGTGGACTGGCGCGACATCACGCCCTCGACCGTGCGCTCGAAGGCGTCCATGCCCGGCATCACCGCCGTGCCAGCCGGTGGCGGCAGGACGATCTGCTTGAGCGCGCTCCAGACCTGTCCCGGCTTGCGCTGGGCGGCCGCGGGCTTGGCGGGCGGCGCCATCGTGACCGAGGGGGCTGCGGGGGCCGCGGGCGCTGCGACCGGCGGTTGGGTGCCTGCGGGCACCGAGGCGTTGTCTTGCTCGCTCATGCTCATGCCGCCCTCGCGATGCGGCCGCTTTGCAGCGCTTCCATGATGCGGTCGCGCGGGCCGTCGGCCACCACGCGTCCGCCATCGACCACGATGACCCGGCTGACCAGCGACAGCAGCGAGGTCCGGTGGGTCACCAGCACCACGGTCTTCTCGCGGGTGAACTCACCCAGGCGCTGGGTGATCTGGGCCTCGGTGGAGAAGTCCATTGCGCTGGTCGGCTCGTCCAGCAGCAGCACCGGCGAGTTGTGCAGCGCGGCGCGGGCCAGGCCCACGCCCTGGCGCTGACCGCCGGAGAGGTACTCGCCGCGCTCGCCCACGTTGAGGTCGAAGCCGTGCGGATGGCGGTTGATGAACTCGCCCAGGCCGGCCAGTTCAGCGGCCGCGACGATCGAGCCGTCATCCGCATAAGGCAGGCCGAAGGTGATGTTGTCGCGCAGCGAGCCGAAGAACAGCATCACGTCCTGCGACACGCAGCCCACGTTGCGGCGCAGGTCGGCGGGGTCGAGCTGGCGCAGGTCGATGCCGTCGATCAGCACCGCGCCCTCGGTGGGCTGGTACAGGCCCATCAGCAGGCGCTGCAGCGTGGACTTGCCTGAGCCCACCTTGCCGATCACCGCCACCCGTTCGCCGGGCTGGACCTTGAAGCTGATCTTGTCCAGCGCCTTGTCGTCGCGGCCGGGGTAGGCAAAGGACACGCCGCGGAACTCGATCTCGCCGCGCAGCTTGGCGCGGTGGATGTAGGCCTTGCCGGCCGGACGCTCGACCGGGTTCTTCATGATCTCGTCCAGGCCGGTCAGCGCGGTGCGCGCGCCCTGGTACTGCATCAGCAGCGCGACGATCTGGCCGGCGGGCATCAGCGCGCGGCTGGCCAGCATCGACGAGGCGATCAGGCCGCCCATCGTCAGCATGCGGTTGCCGATCAGGTAGACACCGATGACCACGGTGGTCACGGTCACCAGCTGCAGCACGAAGTTGGTCAGGTAGCCGGCGCCCTGCGACAGGCCGCGCATGCGCACCGAGGTGCTGGCCAGGAAGACGTTGGTCTTCTCCCAGCGCGACTGGATCACGCCCTCGGCGCCCTGCGCCTTGATGGTCTCGATGCCGGTGAGCGCCTCCACCAGCGTGGCGTTGCGCATCGCCGAGGCACGGTAGGTGGATTCCGACAGCCGCTGAAGCTTGTCCTGCAGCAGCCAGCCGGCGCCCATCACCGCGGCAAAGCCCACCACCACGGGAATGGCCAGCCAGGGCGAGATGACGATGATGACCAGCAGGAACAGCGCGGCGAAGGGCAGGTCGATCAGCGCGGTCACGGTGGACGAGGCGATGACGTCGCGCACCGTCTCGAAGCCGCGCAGGTTGGAGGCGAAGGAGCCCACCGACTGCGGCCGCTTCTCCAGGCGCATGCCCAGTACCTGTTCCATCAGGCGGGCGCTGAGCTCCACGTCGATGCGGGCGCTGGCCTCATCGACGAAATGGCTGCGCAGCTTGCGCAGCAGCAGGTCGGCCAGCAGCACGATCACCACGCCGACCGCCAGCGTCCACAGCGTTTCATAGGCGGCGTTGGGCACCACGCGGTCGTAGACGTTCATCGTGAACATCGGCAGCGCCAGCGCCAGCACGTTGACCAGGCCGGCGGCCAGCAGGATGTCGCGGTAGACGTGGCGCTGACCCAGCAGCGCCGACCAGAACCAGTGGCCCTTGGCGCGCTCATGCACCTCGGGCGCGCGCTCGTCGAAGCGGAAATGCGGCCGCACATACAGCACCAGGCCGCGGTAGCGCGCTTCCAGCTGCTCGGTGCTGAGCTGCACCGCGCCCTGGCCGGTTTCCGGCAGCAGCACCCGGGCCTCGCCGGCCTCGGTCCAGCCCAGCAGCACGCAGCTCTTGTCGTCCTGCAGCAGCAGGATGGCGGGCAGCGCGGCGGCGTCAATGGCCTGCACCTGCTGGCGCTCCAGCCGGGTGTACATGCCGGCCCGGGCGGCGGCCCGCTCGGCCAGGTCCAGCGACAGGCGGCCCTGGTTGTTCAGCGGCAGACCGGCGCTGAGCGAGGCACGGGTGGCACCGTGGCCATGCAGCCGGCAGATCTCGACCAGGCAGTCGAGCAGCGGGTCTGGCGTCAGCAGATCCTCGCGCTGGCCCGGCGGCGGCAGTCGACCGCTGACCACGCGCGTGGCAGCCACCGCCGGGGCGGGGGCCGGGGCGGCTGGCGTGGGGGTGGGCGCGGGTGTCCCGGGAGCGGGCATGGTCGGCTCGGGCGGCGAAGAGGTCGTCATCAGGCGATATCGGAGGAATGGACGCCGAATTGACCCCGACGTCGGTCGTCGAAGAATCGGGTCAAGGTTTCCCGCACGGTGCGGAAGGCCAGTTCATCCCAGGGCACCTCGTCCTCGCGGAAAAGGCGGGCCTCCAGGGTCTCGGGACCGGGGTCCAGGTGGGTGTCGAGCATGCGGGCACGGTAGAACAGGTGGACCTGACCCACGCGCACCACATTGAGCACGGTGAACAGGCCGTCCAGCTCGACGTGGGCGCCGGCCTCCTCGACCGTTTCGCGCAGCGCGCCCTCGGCGGTGCTTTCACCCAGTTCCATGAAGCCCGCCGGCAGCGTCCACAGGCCGTGGCGCGGCTCGATGGCGCGGCGGCACAGCAGCACCTGCTCGCCCCAGACCGGGACGGTGCCGACCACGTTCAGCGGGTTCTCGTAGTGGATCAGGGCGCAGGCGCTGCAGACGGCGCGCGGCCGGTTGTCGTCGGCCGGCACCTGGTACTGGGTGGGCGCGCCGCAGGCGCGGCAATGCTGGATGGTTCGGGCTGCCCACATGTCACTGAGTGTAGCGGCCCGCATGGCATCATCGACGGCTGCACAGCCCTCGTCAGTGAGAGAACCCGCCCATGGATGTCATTTTTCCGCCGGCCCCACCGGTCATCGTGCCCACCATCGACGGCCGGGGTTTTCCGGTGCACCGCATCTACTGCGTCGGGCGCAACTACGTGGACCACGCGATCGAGATGGGGGCCACCGGCCGTGAGCCCCCGTTCTTCTTCATGAAACCGGCCGACGCCGTGGTGCCGGTCGCGGCGGGCCAGACAGGCCACATCCCGTACCCGTCGCAGACGAAGAACCTGCACCACGAGGCCGAACTGGTGGTGGCCATCGGCACCGGTGGCACCGATATCCCGGTGGAGCAGGCCGTGCGCCACATCTTCGGCTACGCCTGTGGCCTGGACATGACCCGCCGCGACCTGCAAAACGAGATGAAGAAGCAGGGCCGCCCCTGGGACATCGGCAAGTCCTATGACCAGTCCGCGCCGATCGGCCCGATCCACCCGATCAGCGCCACCGGCGAGTTGCTGACCGGTGCAATCAGCCTGAGCGTCAACGGCCAGGTGCGCCAGCAGGCCGATGTCTCGCAGCTGATCTGGAGCGTGGCCGAGACCATCTCCGTGCTGAGCCAGGCCTGGGCCTTGCAGCCGGGCGACCTGATCTACACCGGCACGCCCGCTGGCGTGGGGGCGGTGGTCTCGGGCGACCGCATGGACATGCAGATCGACGGCCTGGGCGGGCTGTCGGTGGTGGTGGACTGACACGGAGGCGCGGCGACCATGGCGATCGAGCTGTTCAACTACTTCCGCTCGTCGGCGTCCTACCGCGTGCGCATCGCGCTGGCGCTCAAGGGCCTGCCCTTCGACTACCGTGCGGTGCACCTGCAGAAGAACGAGCAGACGGCCGAGTCCTACGCCGCCGTGTCCGCGGCCCGGCTGGTGCCGCTGCTGCACGACGGTGACGCCTGGGTGCACCAGTCGATGGCCATCATCGAGTACCTCGACGAGACCCACCCCGAGCCACCGCTGCTGCCCGCCCATCCGCTGGACCGCGCCCGGGTGCGCGCGCTGGCGCAGGACATCGCCTGCGAGATCCATCCGCTGAACAACCTGCGCGTGCTGCGCTACCTGGTGCAGTCCATGGGCGTCAGCGAGGACGACAAGAACCGCTGGTACCGCCACTGGGTCGAGACCGGCCTGGAGACCGTCGAGCGGCAACTGGTGGCCCGTCCGGGTCGCTTCTGCCACGGCGACACGCCGACGCTGGCCGACTGCCTGCTGGTGCCGCAGATCTTCAACGCGCAGCGCTTTGACTGCCGCCTGGACCACGTGCCCCAGGTGATGCGGGTCTTCGAGGCCTGCATGGCGCTCGATGCCTTCGAATCCACCCGTCCCGAGAAGTGCCCGGATGCGGCCTGAGGACTGGCTGCGGGCTGACGGGTTGCCGGCCGGGGTGGCCGGGGGCATGTCCACGCGGGCCGGTGGGGTCAGCCTGGCCCCGTTCGACGCGCTGAACCTGCGGCCCTCTGGGCTGCGCGCCGATGCGGTGGACGACCCGCTGGCCATTGCCGAGAACCAGCGCCGCTGGGCGGCCGTCATGGCTCCCGCGCGGCCGGTCTGGCTGGATCAGGTGCATGGCGCGCGCGTCGTGCGCCTGGGGCTGGCAGACCTGAACGAGGCCAGCGGTCCCTTTCACCAGGCCGATGCGGCGGTCACCACCGTGCGCGGCGTGGCCTGCACCGTGCTGGTGGCCGATTGCCTGCCGGTGCTGCTGGCCGATGTCCGGGGCGTCGCCGTGGGTGCCGCGCATGCGGGATGGCGTGGACTGGCTGGCGGTGTGCTGGAGGCCACGGTGGCTGAACTGTGCGACGCGGCCGATTGCGCCCCGGCCGCGCTGCAGGCCTGGCTGGGCGCCTGCATCGGCCCGACGGCCTTCGAGGTGGGCGAGGACGTGCGCGCCGCTTTCGGTGCCTCGGCGCAGGCCCACTTCCGCCCCACCGGCGAGGCCGGGAAATGGTGGGCCGACCTGCCGGCGCTGGCCCGCCAGCGGCTGGCGGCGGTGGGCGTGAGCCAGGTCAGCGGCGGACGCTGGTGCACGGTCAGCGACCGGTCACGCTTCTTCTCGTTCCGGCGGGACCGGGTCACCGGTCGCCACGCGGCCTCGGTCTGGCTCGCCTGAGCGGGCGTTTTCAGCCGGCGCTTCGGCGGCCTGCCGCGCGCGCCGCCGCAAGGGTGTGCCCAGGATGTACAGCAGGATCCACAGCGGCAGCACCCCGTAGCCCAGCAGGATGAACAGTGCGCCAAGCAGGCTGCCGCGGGGCGCCGTGGCTTCCGCGGCGGCCATCATCACGACAACGAACCCCCAGGCGATGGCGACGATGTGCATTTCGAATTATGAAAAGTAGAATCAAATGGTGGAAAATTCAGTCATCATGGGGTAAGCTTGCGCCCGAAGAATGCTGCCACACACCACAGGCCGATCAGGCCACATGATCGAGGAGACACGCGCGTGAAGATGCCGGCCATGCCCACCCTGGACGCCTTCGGTCCGCAAGCCCAGCAGTCGGCCGACGCCTTCGGCGCTGCCGTTGGCGGCCTGATGAAGTCCATGGGCGCGCTGAACCTGCCCGGCGACGCGCTCGCCAAGCTGCAGGCCGACTACCTGAAGGAAGCCACGCTGATCTGGAACGGCACGCTGCAGTCGATGCAGGGTGGCGAGGCCGCCGCTGCTGCGCCGATCAAGGACCGCCGCTTCTCGTCCAAGGACTGGAGCGCCACCCCGGCCAGCGCCTTCAGCGCCCAGATGTACCTGCTCAACGCCCGCACGCTGATGCAGATGGCCGAGAGCGTGCAGGGCGATGCCAAGACCAAGGGCCGGATCCGCTTCGCGGTGCAGCAGTGGGTCGACGCGATGAGCCCCAGCAACTTCCTGGCGCTCAACCCCGAGGCCCAGCGCAAGGCGCTGGAAAGCCGCGGCGAGAGCATCTCCAAGGGCGTGCAGCAACTGGTGCACGACCTGCAGCAGGGCCATGTCTCGCAAACCGACGAGAGCCTGTTCGAGGTCGGCCGCAACGTGGCCACCACCGAAGGCGCGGTGGTCTTCGAGAACGAGTTCTTCCAGCTGATCGAGTACAAGCCGCTGACCGCCAAGGTCTACGAGCGGCCGATGCTGTTCGTGCCGCCGTGCATCAACAAGTACTACATCCTGGACCTGCAGCCCGAGAACTCGCTGATCCGCTATACCGTGCAGCAGGGCCACCGGGTGTTCGTGGTCAGCTGGCGCAACCCGGATGACTCGATGGCCGCCAAGACCTGGGACGACTACATCGAGCACGGCCCGATCGCCGCCATCCACACGGTCCAGGCGATCACCGGCGCCAAGACCATCGACACGCTGGGCTTCTGCGTCGGCGGCACCATCCTGTCCACCGCGCTGGCGGTGCTGGCGGCGCGCGGCGAGCAGCCGGCCGAGTCGGTCACGCTGCTGACCACCTTCGTCGATTTCGCCGACACCGGCATCCTCGACCTCTTCGTCGACGAGCCGATGTGCCAGATGCGCGAGATGACCATCGGCGAGCGCGCGCCGCAGGGCCCCGGCCTGCTCAAGGGCCAGGAGCTGGCCACCACCTTCAGCTTCCTGCGTCCGAACGACCTGGTCTGGAACTACGTGGTGGGCAACTACCTGAAGGGCGAGACCCCGCCGCCCTTCGACCTGCTGTACTGGAACAGCGACTCGACCAACCTGCCGGGCCCGATGTACTGCTGGTACCTGCGCAACACCTACCTCGAGAACAAGCTCAAGGTGCCGGGTGCGCTGACCACCTGCGGCGAGAAGGTCGACCTGGGCGCGATCAAGGCGCCGGTCTACCTGTATGCCTCGCGCGAGGACCACATCGTCCCCTGGACCGGCGCCTATGCCTCCACCCAGGTGTTCAAGGGCAAGAAGCGCTTCATGCTGGGCGCCTCCGGCCACATCGCCGGGGTGATCAACCCGCCGGCGGCCGGCAAGCGCAGCCACTGGGTGAACGACAAGCTGCCCGAGACCGCCGAGGCCTGGCTGGCCGGCGCCAAGGAAATGCCCGGCAGCTGGTGGACCGACTGGGCGCAGTGGCTGGGCAGCCATGCCGGCAAGCAGGTGGCCGCGCCCAAGTCCTACGGCAACGCCAGGTTCAAGGCCATCGAGCCGGCGCCGGGCCGCTACGTCAAGCAAAAGGCCTGAGTCGGCCGAGCCCGCAACGCATTCATACTTCACGGCCTGACCGTGGCCATTTCCTGAGGAGACTTTCATGACCGACATCGTCATCGTTGCCGCCGCCCGCACCGCCGTGGGCAAGTTCGGCGGTTCCCTGGCCGGCGTCGCCGCCCCTGAGCTGGGTGCTGCGGTGATCCAGGGCCTGCTGGCCCGCACCGGCCTGGCCGGCGAGCAGATCGGCGAGGTCATCCTGGGCCAGGTGCTGACCGCCGGCTCGGGCCAGAACCCGGCGCGCCAGTCGGTGATCAAGTCGGGCCTGCCCAACGCGGTGCCGGCGATGACCATCAACAAGGTCTGCGGCTCGGGCCTGAAGGCGGTGATGCTGGCCGCGCAGGCCATCCGCGACGGCGACAGCGAGATCATCATCGCCGGCGGCCAGGAGAACATGAGTGCCTCGCCCCACGTGCTGATGAACAGCCGCAATGGCGCCCGCATGGGCGACACCAAGCTGGTCGACACCATGATCAACGACGGCCTGTTCGATGTGTACAACAAGTACCACATGGGCATCACCGCCGAGAACGTGGCCAAGCAGTACGGCATCAGCCGCGAGGCCCAGGACGAACTGGCCCTGGCCAGCCAGCGCAAGGCCGCTGCCGCCCAGGACGCCGGCAAGTTCAAGGACGAGATCGTCGGCATCAGCATCCCCCAGCGCAAGGGTGATCCGGTGGTCTTCGACGCCGACGAGTTCCTGAACCGCAAGACCAGCCTGGAAGGCCTGGCCGGCCTGCGCCCCGCCTTCGACAAGGCCGGCTCGGTGACCGCCGGCAATGCCTCGGGCATCAACGACGGCGCCGCCGCGGTGATGGTGATGAGCGCCGCCAAGGCCGCCGCGCTGGGTCTGAAGCCGCTGGCCCGCATCGCCAGCTACGCCAGCGCCGGTCTGGACCCGGCCATCATGGGCATGGGCCCGGTGCCGGCCGCCCGCAAGGCGCTGGAGCGCGCCGGCTGGAAGGCCGCCGACCTGGACCTGCTGGAAATCAATGAAGCCTTCGCGGCCCAGGCCTGCGCGGTGCACAAGGAAATGGGCTGGGACACCGACAAAGTCAACGTCAATGGCGGCGCGATCGCCATCGGCCACCCGATCGGCGCCTCCGGCTGCCGCATCCTGGTCACGCTGCTGCACGAGATGCAGCGCCGTGACGCCAAGAAGGGCATCGCCTCGCTGTGCATCGGCGGTGGCATGGGTGTGGCGCTGACCGTCGAGCGCTGATCCCTGGTCACCACGCGCGGGTTGACCCGGGCGTGGATGTGCATGAGCGGGTGAGTACGGACCCGCGACTTCCCGGTCGGGGCAGATCATGACCCCACCGGACCCCAATGGAATCTCTAGAGGAGCAAGAGCAATGGCACAGAAAGTGGCGTATGTGACGGGTGGCATGGGCGGCATCGGAACCGCGATCTGCCAGCGTCTGGCCAAGGATGGCTTCAAGGTCATCGCCGGCTGCGGCCCGAGCCGTGACTTCGACAAGTGGCTGGGCGAGCAGAAGGCCCTGGGCTACTCCTTCTACGCCTCGGTGGGCAACGTCGCCGACTGGGACAGCACGGTGGAGGCCTTTGCCAAGGCCAAGGCCGAGCATGGCCCGATCGACGTCCTGGTCAACAACGCCGGCATCACCAAGGACCGCATGTTCCTGAAGATGACCAAGGAAGACTGGGACGCGGTGATCAGCACCAACCTGACCTCGATGTTCAACGTGACCAAGCAGGTCGTGGCGGACATGGTGGAGCGGGGCTTCGGCCGCATCATCCAGATCTCGTCGGTCAACGGCGAGAAGGGCCAGGCCGGCCAGACCAACTACTCGGCCGCCAAGGCCGGCATGCACGGTTTCACGATGGCCCTGGCCCAGGAACTGGCCGCCAAGGGCGTGACGGTGAACACCGTCAGCCCGGGCTACATCGGCACCGACATGGTCCGTGCGATCAAGCCGGAAGTGCTGGAGAAGATCATCGCCACCATCCCGGTCAAGCGCCTGGGCACCCCCGAGGAAATCGGCTCGGTCGTGGCCTGGCTGGCGGGTGACGACTCCGGCTTCACCACCGGCGCCGACTTCTCCTGCAACGGCGGTCTGCATATGGGCTGACCGCCCAAGGGCGGTCCGCCCATATGCAGACCGCCTTCGGCCGACCGTTGGGCTCCCCCTGCCCCCTCCGGGAGGGGGTTCCAGCCAGACAGTCGATCTCGGGCCGGCATTGCCGGCCCGTGTCGTTTCAGTAGGCCACGTAGCGGCCGGGCTTGTGGTTCACCGCCAGCGCGAAGTTCATCGCCACGGCGCCCAGCACGCTCAGCGCCAGACGGCGGGCGTCGGTGAAGGGCCAGCTGGCCAGCAGGATGGCGGCGTCGATGCTCAGCTGCACGATGCCGGCGCGCCAGCCGTAGCGCTCCTGCAGCCACAGCACCACGGTGTTCAAGCCGCCCAGGCTGGCGCGGTGGCGGAACAGGATGATGAAGCCGGTGCCGATCAGCGATCCGCCGGCCAAGGCGGCGAACAAGGGGTTCAGCGTGCTGTAGCCCAGCCACTGCGGCATCAGCTCCGACAGGCCCGACAGCAGCGTCACCGCCGACAGCGTCTTGACCGTGAACTGCGGCCCCAGGCGCTGCCAGGCCAGCCAGTAGAAGGGCAGGTTGATCACGAACAGCAGCGGGCCGAAAGGCAGGCCGCTGCCGTAGTGAGCCAGGAAGGCCAGGCCGACCGTGCCGCCGGTCATCAGACCCAGGTGGCGAAACATGGTCAGGCCGATGCTGACGAACAGCGTGCCGATCAGCAGCGCCTGGGCATCGTCGAACAGCGTGTGGCGCTGCGGCTCGGCCTCGTCGGGCGCGTTCATTCGACGATGCCGACCATGAAGTACTTGATGATGCCCTTGAGCACGAAGCCCAGCAGACCCACGCCCAGACCCAGCAGCAGCACGAAGGTGCCGAAACGGCCGGCCTTGGACTCGCGCGCCAGCTGCAGGATGATGAACACCATGTACAGCATGAAGGCCGAGACCCCGAAGGTCAGGCCGAACCAGGCGATTTGTTCTTCCGTGTAGCCGAACATGTCAGTGTTGCCCGGCCGCTCCGAAGGGACTGAGCGCCTTCTCTGTGAGCTTCGGACGAAGTGAGCGTGGAAATGTCATGTCAGTCCCGCCCGGCCGTTCCGAAGGGACTGAGCGCCCCCTTGGGGGGAACGAACGAAGTGAGAGTGGGGGCATGTCAGGACCGCTCCGCCATCCCGGAGGTGTCCACCAGGTCGCGGTAGGCATGCCAGCTGGCGTGCGCCAGCCAGGGCACCACGAACACCAGGCCCACCATCACGCTCAGCATGCCCAGGCCGCTCAGGGCCAGCAGCAGGAAGGCCCACAGGGCCATCGGTGCGGGGTGGGTCAGGACGGTCTTCCAGCTCACGAAGACGGCGGTGAGCACGCTGATCTGCCGGTCCAGCAGCAGCGGCAGGGTCACCACGCTGGAGGCGTAGACCGGCGCCGCCAGCACCGCGCCCAGCGCCATCCAGGTTTCGAACAGCGCACCACCTGGCGCCAGCACCACCAGGCGCAGGAAGTCCATCGGCGTGCGCACGCTGGCACCGGTCTGGGTCCAGATCAGCGCTGCCGAGGTCAGCACCCAGCCGGTGCCGGCCAGCGCCAGCAGCAGGCCGAACACCACCAGCCGCAGGTCGTTGGGCTTCCAGGCCCGCAACGCGGTGCCCAGGTCGGGTTGCTCGCCACGTTCAAGCGCTCGGCTGATCGCATACAGGCCGGTGGCCACCACCGGCGCCACCAGCAGGAAGCCGGTGAAGGCGCCAATCAGCAGCCAGAAGCGATCGGCCGCCAGCACCACGACCAGGGTTCCCCACAGCGCGGCGGCCACACCATGCAGCAAGCCGGGCACCGGGCAGTTCATCAGGTCGCCCCAGCCGCGCGCCAGCCAGCCCAGGGGCCGCAGCATCGGAATGCGGCGGACCTTGTAGCTGCGTGACTCGATCACGGCCTTTTCGGTCAACTTGTTGGGCATCAGAGGGCTCCCATGGTGTCAGAGCGGTCGCGGTGGGACTTGAGCTGCAGCAAGCTTCGGCGTTCAGCGCACGTCGGCCAGCACGTCGAGCAGCTCGCTCTCGACCTGCAACTGCAGCCGCGGCTGCTGCAGCTCGGCGCCGCTGACCAGGAAGGTGTCCTCGACGCGCTCGCCCAGCGTGCTGACCTTGGCCAGCTGCAGGTTGATGTGGTGCGCGGCCAGCACCCGGGCGATCGCGTACAGCAGGCCCGAGCGGTCGCTGGCACTGACGCTGAGCAGCCAGCGCTGCGCCTTCTCGTCGGGTCGCAGCGCCACCCGCGGCTTGACCGGGAAGGAACGCACCCGGCGCGACACCCGCCCGCGCGAGGGCGGCGGCAGCGGTCCGTCGCTGGCCAGCGCGGCGCTGGCCTGGGTCTCGACCAGCTTGATCATGTCGCGGTAGGCGGCCGGGCTCTGGTCCTCGGCGTTGGGGTTGACCACCTGGAAGGTGTCGAGCGCGTAGCCGCTGCGCGTGGTGTGGACCTTGGCGTCCTGGATCGAGAAGCCGGCCCCGTCGAAGTAGCCGCAGATGCGCGCGAACAGGTCGGCGCGGTCGGGCGAGAAGACCAGCACCTGCAGGCCTTCGCCAATGGGCGAGGGGCGCGCACTGACCAGCGGCACCTGGGTCTCCAGGTGGCGCCACAGCGCGCGGGCGTGCCAGGCGATCTCGGCGGCATCGTGGCGCGCGAAGTAGCTGACGTCCAGCGTCTTCCACAGCGGCTGCTCGGTGCCCGGCAGCGCGGCGTGCAGCGCGAGGATCTGCATCGCCTCCTGCTTGCGGGCCTCGATCTCGGCATCGGCGCTGTGCGGGGCGCCGCCCAGCGCACGCAGCGTGTAGCGGAACAGGTCTTCCAGCAGCTTGCCCTTCCAGGCGTTCCAGACCTTGGGGCTGGTGCCGCGGATGTCGGCCACGGTCAGCAGGTACAGGCCGGTCAGGTGGCGGGCGTCGCCCATGCGGCGGGCGAAGCGCTGGATGACCTCGGGGTCGTGCAGGTCCTCTTTCTGCGCCACGGTGCTCATCGTCAGGTGGTGGCGCACCAGGAACTCGACCAGCTCGGTCTCGTCGGGCTCCAGGCCGTGGTCGCGGCAGAAGCGGCGCACTTCGGTGGCGCCCAGCTCGGAGTGGTCACCACCGCGGCCCTTGGCCACGTCATGGAAGAGGGCGGCGATGTAGAGCAGCCAGGGCTTGTCCCACTGGCTGGCCAGCTGGGTGCAGAACGGGTACTCGTGGGCGTGCTCGGGGATGAAGAAGCGCCGCACATTGCGCAGCACCATCAGGATGTGCTGGTCCACGGTGTAGACGTGGAACAGGTCGTGCTGCATGCGCCCGACGATGCGCCGGAACACCCACAGGTAGCGCCCCAGCACCGAGGTCTGGTTCATCAGCCTGAAGGCGTGCGTCTGCCCTTCGGGCTGGCGCAGGATGTCCATGAACAGCTCGCGGTTCAGCGGATCTCGCCGGAACCGGCTGTCCATCACGCCCCGGGCGTTGTAGAGCGCGCGCAGCGTGCGCGCCGACAGGCCCTTGACGCCGGTGGTCTGCTGGTAGACCAGGAAGGTCTCGAGGATGGCGTGCGGGTTGTCCGAGTACAGGTCGTCGCGCGCCACCTCGAGCATGCCGCCGCGGTCCAGGAAGCGGGCGTTGATCGGCCGCATCGGCACCTGCTCGCTGGCACTGACGCGCTCGTCGATGCCCAGCATCAGGATCTGGTTGAGCTGGGTCACCGCCTTGGCCGCCCAGTAGTAGCGGTGCATCAGCTGTTCGCTGGCGCGCGCGCCCTTGGTGGACTGGTAGCCGAAGCTCTCGGCCACCGAGGTCTGCAGATCGAAGACCAGGCGGTCCTCGCGCCGGCCGGCGATCACATGCAGGCGGCAGCGGATCAGGCGCAGCGTGCCCTCATGGCGCTGCAGCTGCTTGACCTCGAAGGGCGTCAGCAGGCCCTTGGCGGCCAGCTCGCTCCAGGTGCGGCCCAGGCCCGCGGCGCGGGCCACCCAGATCACCACCTGCAGGTCGCGCAGGCCGCCGGGGCTTTCCTTGCAGTTGGGCTCCAGCGAGTACGGCGTGTCCTCGTACTTGACGTGGCGCTGGCGCATCTCCAGCGTCTTGGCACGCAGGAAGGCGGCCGGATCCAGCGCCTCGGCGGTGGCCTTGGCAAAGGCCTGGTACAGCCGGCGCGGACCGGTCAGCAGCCGGCTTTCCAGCAGCGAGGTCTGCACGGTGACGTCGGCCTGGGCCTCGCGCACGCAGTCCTCGACGGTGCGCACCGAAGAGCCGATCTCCAGGCCGATGTCCCAGCAGGCGGTGATGAACGCACTGACGGCCTCGCGCACCGCATCGGTCTCGGGCTCGGGTAGCAGCACCAGCACGTCGACGTCGGAGTAGGGGTAGAGCTCACCGCGGCCGTAGCCGCCCACCGCCACCAGGGCCGCCCCGGCGGGCAGGCCGCTGGCCTGCCACAGCTGCACCAGCGTGGCGTCCACATGCCGCGCCAGGCCGTGCAGCAGCAGGCGCGCACTGGTGGCGCTGGGGCGCGCCTCCTTGAAGTGGGTGAGCAGCGCCTCCTTGCCCTGGCGGAAGCGCGTGCGCAGCTCCGCCACCGACAGCGCGGCGCTGGGCGCGGTCGCCGACATCAGGCGCCGGGCGCGGTGATGAAGGACGGCGGCGGCGGCGTGCGGTCGGAGACCGTCAGCACCTCGTAGCCGGTCTCGGTGACCACCACCGTGTGCTCCCACTGGGCCGACAGCGAGCGGTCCTTGGTGACGATGGTCCAGCCGTCGCCCATTTCCTTGATCTCGCGCCGGCCGGCGTTGATCATCGGCTCGATCGTGAAGACCATGCCGGGCACCAGTTCCTCCAGCGTGCCCGGGCGGCCGTAATGCAGCACCTGGGGCTCCTCGTGGAACTTGCGGCCGATGCCGTGGCCGCAGAACTCGCGCACCACCGAGTAGCCCTGCGATTCGGCAAAGGTCTGGATCGCATGGCCGATGTCGCCCAGCCGGGCGCCGGGGCGCACCTTGGCAATGCCCTTCCACATGGCGTCGAAGGTGATCTGGCACAGCCGCTTGGCGGCGATGCTGCCTTCGCCCACCACGTACATGCGGCTGGAGTCGCCGTGCCAGCCGTCCTTGATCACGGTGACGTCCAGGTTGACGATGTCGCCGTTCTTCAGCGGCCGGTCGTTCGGGATGCCGTGGCAGACCTGGTGGTTGATCGAGGCGCAGATCGACTTCGGGTAGGGCTTGTAGCCGCTGGGCGCGTAGTTCAGCGGCGCAGGGATCGCCTTCTGCTCGTGCACGATCATGTCGTGCGCCAGCTTGTCGAGCTGCTCGGTGGTCACGCCGGGCTTGACGTGCTCGGCCAGCATGTCCAGCACTTCGGCGGTGAGGCGGCCGGCGACGCGCATCATCTCGATGTCGGCCGGGGTCTTGAAGGTGATTGCCATAAGGGGTGATTATTTCACCTCGCCGTAGAATCCCGGGTTTTCACCGACGGTCGCCCCCGCCTCAGGGCGGGTCATCGTGCGCCACCGTCCCCGACGCCCCCCGGAAGCGCCCCGTCCATGGCCCACACCCATCACCTGATGCACTTCGAGGGCGGCAATGCCCTGTCCGCGTTCCGCGCCGCCGCGCTGCTGCCGCGCCTGCAGGCCGCCTGCCCGCGCATCACCGGCGTCAGCGCCCGCCATGTGCACTGGGTGCTGAGCGACCAGGCGCTGGCCGCCGACGACACCGACAAGCTGGCCCGCCTGCTCGACTACGGCGATCCCTGCACCGCCGGTGACGAAGGCACGCTGGTGCTGGTGATGCCGCGCCTGGGCACCGTCTCGCCCTGGGCCTCCAAGGCCACCGACATCGCCCACAACTGCGGCCTGGGTATCCACCGCGTCGAGCGGGTCACCGAGTTCCGCCTGCACCTGAAGGACGGCCTGATCGCCGGCCTGACGGGGGCCAGCAAGGCGCTCAGCGCCGATGAACTGCAGGCCTGCGCCGCGCTGCTGCACGACCGCATGACCGAGAGCGTGGCCTTCGAGCGCGATGCGGCCCGCCACCTGTTCGACGAGCAGCCGGCCGAGCCGATGGCCCATGTTGACGTGCTGGGCCAGGGCCGTGCCGCGCTGGAAGCGGCCAACACCGAATTCGGTCTGGCGCTGTCGGCTGACGAGATCGACTACCTGGTGGCCGCCTTCCAGGGCCTGGGGCGCAACCCCAGCGATGTCGAGCTGATGATGTTCGCGCAGGCCAACTCCGAGCACTGCCGCCACAAGATCTTCAACGCCGACTTCATCATCGACGGCCAGCCGCAGCCGCTGTCGATGTTCGGCATGATCCGCAACACCGAGAAGCTCAACCCGCAGCGCACCGTCATCGCCTACAACGACAATGCGGCGGTGATGGAAGGCGGCCCGGTCACCCGCTGGCTGCCTCAGGGCTACACCGACGCGCCGGTCTATGGCCCGCGTGACGAAGTGGCCCATGTGCTGATGAAGGTGGAGACCCATAACCACCCGACGGCGATCTCGCCGTTCCCGGGTGCGGCCACCGGCGCCGGCGGCGAGATCCGCGACGAGGGCGCCACCGGCCGCGGCGCCAAGCCCAAGGCGGGCCTGACCGGCTTCAGCGTCTCGAACCTGTATCTGCCGGACACCGACGAGCCCTGGGAGGCCCAGCCCTACGGCAAGCCCGAGCACATCGCCAGCGCGCTGCAGATCATGATCGAGGGCCCGATCGGCGGTGCGGCCTTCAACAACGAGTTCGGCCGACCCAACCTGGGCGGCTACTTCCGCGTCTTCGAGCAGACCGTGGGCGAGGGCGCCCAGGCGCTGCGCCGCGGCTACCACAAGCCCATCATGATCGCCGGCGGCATCGGCACGATCAGCGACGGCCAGACGAAGAAACTGCCCTTCGGCGCCGGCACGCTGCTGGTGCAGCTGGGCGGCCCGGGCATGCGCATCGGCATGGGCGGCGGCGCGGCCAGCTCGATGGCGGCGGGCACCAATGCCGCGTCGCTGGACTTCGACAGCGTGCAGCGCGGCAACCCCGAGATCCAGCGCCGCGCCCAGGAGGTCATCAACCACTGCTGGACGCTGGGTGTCGACAACCCGATCGTCGCGATCCACGACGTCGGCGCCGGGGGCATCTCCAATGCCTTCCCCGAACTGGTGGACGGCGCCGGCAAGGGCGCGCGCTTCGACATCCGCAAGGTGCCGCTGGAGGAAACCGGCCTGGCGCCCAAGGAGATCTGGTGCAACGAGAGCCAGGAGCGCTACGTGCTGGCGCTGGACCCGGCCAAGCTGGATGCGTTCGACGCGATGGCCCGCCGCGAGCGCTGTCCCTACGCCGTGGTCGGCGTGGCCACCGACGAGACCGAGCTGATCCTGGAGGACGGCCCCGGCGGCGAGCGCGTGATCGACATGCCGATGGAGGTGCTGCTGGGCAAGCCGCCCAAGATGCAGCGCGACGTGCAGCGTCTGCCCCGGCCGGTGGCACCGCTGAACCTGACCGGCGTGGCGCTGGAGCAGGCCGCGCTCGATGTGCTGCGCCACCCCACCGTGGCCAGCAAGCGCTTCCTGGTCAGCATTGGTGACCGCACCGTGGGCGGCCTGAACCACCGCGACCAGATGGTCGGCCCCTGGCAGGTGCCGGTGGCCGATTGCGCGGTCACGCTGGCCGACTTCAGCGGCCTGCGCGGCGAGGCGATGAGCATGGGCGAGCGCACGCCGCTGGCCAGCATCGATGCGCCGGCCTCGGGCCGGATGGCGGTGGCCGAGGCCATCACCAACCTGCTGGCGGCGCCGATCGACCTGTCCCGCGTCAAGCTCAGCGCCAACTGGATGGCGGCCTGCGGCGAACCGGGCGAGGACGCCGCGCTGTACGACACCGTCAAGGCGGTGGGCATGGAACTCTGCCCGGCGCTGGGGGTGGGCATCCCGGTGGGCAAGGACAGTCTGTCGATGCGCACCCGCTGGAGCGACGCGGGGCAGACCCGGCAGGTGGTGGCGCCGGTGTCGCTGATCGTCTCGGCCTTCGTCACGCTGGACGACATCCGCGGCACGCTGACGCCGCAGCTGCAGGAGGGTGACACCACGCTGGTGCTGGTCGATCTGGGCAACGGCCGTGCGCGCATGGCCGGCTCGATCCTGGCGCAGACGCTGCAGCAGTTCGGTGACCAGGTGCCTGACCTGGACGATCCGGCCCAGCTCAAGGCCCTTGTGGCCGCCGTCAACCAGCTGCGCGCCGAGGGCCGGCTGCTGGCCTACCACGACCGCTCCGATGGCGGCCTGTGGGCGGCGGCCTGCGAGATGGCCTTTGCCGGCCAGCGCGGCGTCAGCCTGAACGTGGACCTGCTGGTCACCGAAGGCGACGGCATCCACGACAGCCGCGCCGACACCGGCGACGCCAAGAACTGGGCGGCCCAGACCAGCGGCCGCCGCGAGGAACTCACCCTCAAGGCCTTGTTCAACGAGGAACTGGGCGTGCTGCTGCAGGTGCGCAGCGCCGACCGCGATGCGGTGCTGGCCACGCTGCGCGCCCACGGCCTGAGCCGCCAGAGCCACGTGGTGGGCAAGACCAACGACAAGCGGGTGGTCGAGGTCTGGCGCGACGCCAAGCCGCAGTTCAGCGCCCCGCTGCGCACGCTGCAGCAGGCCTGGGACGAGGTCAGCTGGCGCATCGCCCGGCTGCGCGACAACCCCGCCTGCGCCGACCAGGAGCACGCGCTGGCCGGCGGCGATGACGCCGGCCTGCACTGGGCGCCGTCCTTCGATCCCTCCGACGACGTGGCCGCCCCGTTCCTGAACCTGGGCGCGCGCCCCAAGGTGGCCATCCTGCGCGAGCAGGGCGTCAACAGCCACGTCGAGACCAGCCACGCCTTCGCACTGGCCGGCTTCGATACGCACGACGTGCACATGAGCGACCTGCAGTCGGGCGGCGCGCAGCTGGCGCAGTTCAAGGGCTTCGTGGCCTGCGGCGGCTTCAGCTACGGCGACACGCTGGGGGCCGGCGAGGGCTGGGCCCGCTCGGTGATGTTCAATCCGCGGCTGGCCGAGCAGTTCACCGCCTTCTTCGGTCGCAGCGACACCTTCGCGCTGGGCATCTGCAACGGCTGCCAGATGATGGCGGCGCTCAGCCCCATCATCCCAGGTGCCCAGCACTGGCCCAAGTTCACCCGCAACCGCAGCGAGCAGTTCGAAGCCCGCCTGGCCATGGTCGAGGTGCTGGACAGCCCCAGCATCTTCTTCCAGGGCATGGCCGGCAGCCGCCTGCCGATCGCCGTGGCGCATGGCGAGGGCTTTGCCGACTTCAGCCAGCGTGGCGACGCCACCCAGGTGGCGCGTGCGATGCGCTTTGTCGACGGCAGCGGCCAGCCCACCGAGACCTATCCGCTCAACCCCAACGGCAGCCCCGGCGGCCTGACCAGCGTGACCACGCCCGATGGCCGTTTCACCGTGCTGATGCCGCACCCCGAGCGCGTGTTCCGCAATGCGCTGTTCAGCTGGCAAGGCGGCGACCTCACCGCGCTGAGCCCCTGGATGCGCATGTTCCGCAACGCCCGCCGCTGGGTGGGCTGACGTCTTGCTGCCCACAGCGGCCGTAGGCCGCTGTGGGCCAAGGCCCCGAACGTTGGGCTCCCCCCAGCCCCCCTCCGAGAGGGTGGCTCCAGTCAGAACCACAAAAGGTGGTGCGCCAAGCGTGCCAGCGCCACGCCGGCCGGCAGGCCGGCCCGAAGCTCATGCTGGAGCCCCCTTCTTGGAGGGGGGCTGGGGGGAGCTCAACGGAATAGGGCTCTGCCCACAGCGGCCGTAGGCCGCTGTGGGCAGCTTGCCGACATTCTGCTTCCGGCCATGGCATGCTGTTGCCGATGAACGCCTCGCCGCCTGCCAAGCCCTTTGCCCCGTCCGCCGAGCGAAACCGGGAGCCGATCCTGGCCGCGTTGCGCCCCCGACTGGCAGGTGTTCGGCGCCTGCTTGAGATCGGCAGCGGCACCGGCCAGCATGCGGTGCACTGCGCACCCGCACTGCCGCATCTGGTGTGGCAGACCAGTGAGCGGCCGGCACAACTCGCTGGTCTGCGGTGCTGGCTGGACGAGGCCGCGCTGCCCAACACGCCGCCGCCGCTGGCCCTGGACATGGACCATCCAGACTGGCCCGAGCAGGCCGGCGGGGCGGTGCACGACGTCGTGTTCAGTGCCAACACGCTGCACATCATGCCCTGGACCACCGTGGGTGCCTGGTTCGCGGCCCTGCCGCGCGTGCTGGCGCCCGCGGGCCGCCTGCTGGTCTACGGGCCCTTCATCGAGGCGGATCGCCCGACGGCGCCGAGCAACCTGCGTTTTGACGCGCAGTTGCGTGCCCAGGCCCCTCACCAGGGGGTGCGCCGGCTGGACGCGCTGGATGCGCTGGCGGCGCAGGTGGGCCTGCAGCGACGGGAGCGGGTGGAGATGCCCGCCAACAACCTGTTGGTGGTGTGGGGCTAGACTCGCCCCATGCCTCTTGACCTGTACGCCCTGCTGGAACGGGACGCCTTCACCCTGGTGCCCGACCGTGCGCCGTTCGACACCGAGGCGATCGCCGACTTCGTGCTGTCAACGCTGACCGGCGCCTGGCGCGACCCGGACCGCCCCCAGGCGCTGCTGGTCTTCGGTGACGACGACGACCTGACCGAATTCCTGGCCACGCGCACGCCGTCCATGCAGGAGCGCTTCAGCTACCCGGTCGTGATGGTGGTGGACCTGCAGCCCCAGCGCGTCAGGATCGACATCTTTGCCGGCGAGGAATTCCACGACCCGGCCGCAGAGCTGACGCGCTGGATCGAGGCGCACTGGCCCTGCCACGTCGCCAACGAGGACTGAGCGCCCGGCAGCCGCTCAGCGCAGGGCCGGCGCGTCCAGCAGGCGCTGGATGTCCTGCTCGGTGGTGTAGGCCTGGGCCGAGACGCGCACAAACACCTGGCCGGCGTGCGTGGTGACCGGCACCTCGATCCGGCTCTCGTCAAACAGGCGCTGGCGCAAGGCCTCGGGGTCCTGCGCCGGCACCGGAATGGCGGCCATCTGCGCCCAGTCGCGCTCATCGGCAATGGGCTCCCCACCATGGCGCCGGCACAGCGCGTCCATCGCCTGGGCCACCAGGGCATGGCTGCGCTGGCGCACCGCCGGCCAGTCGTGTGCGTCCTGGAAACGCAGCGCGTCGGGCACGGTCAGCCAGGGCGTGATGTCGCGCGTGCCCTGCCACTGCATGCGCCGCTCCAGCGGCGTGCGGCCCAGCCAGGTGTCCAGACCGGCGTGGCTGAGGGTGTCCTCGGCATAGCCCCAACTGGTCACCGGCGCGTCCAGCATGGCCTGCCAGGCCGGCTGCGCGTGCAGGAAGGCCGAGCCCTTGGGGGCGCACTGCCACTTGTGGCAGTTGCCCACGTAGAAGTCGGCGCCGATGGCCGCCAGGTCCAGCGGGATCTGCCCCGGCGCATGGGCGCCATCCACCAGCACCGGCAGGCCGCGCTGCCGGGCGGCTGCGCAGACCTCGGCCACCGGCAGGGTCAGGGCGGTGGTCGAGGTGATGTGGCTCAGGTAGATCAGCCGGGTGCGCGGGCCGACGGCAGCCAGCAGCCGCTCGACCACCTGCGCGGGCCGGTAGGGCAGCGGGATCTCGACCCGCCGGTAGTGCGCGCCCCGCTGCGCACACACCCGTTGCCAGGTGGCGTCGCAGGCGCCGTATTCCAGGTCGGTGGCCAGCACCTCGTCACCCGGCTGCAGCGCAAAGGAGCGGGCCACGACATTGACCCCGGTGGTGGAGTTGGGCATGAAGACCAGGTCCTCGCCGCGTGCGCCGATCGCCTGGCCCAGGGCCTCGCGCGCGGCAGCCAGCAGGCCCCCTGAGCGTCGGCCCAGAAACTCGACCGGGTTGCGTTCCTGCTCGTGCTGCCATCGGGACAGGGCGGCCAGCACCTCGCGCGGGCAGGCGCCGAAGGAGCCGTGGTTCAGGAAGACGATGTCGGGGTCCAGCAGGAACAGGTCGCGCATGCGCGCAGTCTACGGTGGCAGGCCACAGGGGCCGGGAGATGCCTCTCCCGGCCCCTGTTTCACAGCCGCTGGCCGCGGATCACCAGGTCTGCAGCGCCGAGCGGATCTCGTCGCGGAACAGCTCGGCCGAGGCGTTGCCGTGGGCGTTGGTGTAGTCCACATCGGCCTGGCAGTTGGTGCCCGGGGTGTCGTAGTCCTCGAAGCAGGGCACCGGCGTGTCCGAGATCAGGTGACCGTAGCTGTAGGTGCGGTAGTCCAGCTGACCGCCCACCTTGATCGGCAGGCGCATCAGGCCCGCGCCCGAGCGGATGATGACCCGCTGACCGCAGTTGCCGTTGCCATCCGGCAGGCAGGTGCCGTAGCTGCCGCCCTTGCTCCAGGTGCGCACCACACCGCCGAACGACGCGGCCACCGCCGACTTGCCCAGGGCCGCGGCCTCCTGGTCGATGATCGCCTGGATCCGCGCGCTGGCGCCCATGCCCGGGTTGGCCGACTCCAGGAACTCGTCGCGTGCGCTGTTGGTGTTGGTGAGCAGGGTGCTGCTCCACACCCCCTCGTAGATGCGGGCCAGGTCGGCCGCGGTGGTGTCGTTGCGCAGGCTGGTCGAGTACTTGCCGGTGGCCGGGTTGGCGTAGGCGCAGCCGATGTTGTGGCGCAGCGTGGTGCCCGACAGACCCGCATTGCCGGCCACGGTGTTGAAGGCCGAGAAGCCGCCGTAGCGCAGCACCGTGCCGCGGGTCGTGCGGTTGTCGGAGATGCGCATCATCTCGTCCAGACCGGTCTCGAAGTTGTAGTTGGTGCGCAGGTTGGCCGGGATCTCCTTGGCCGGGTCCGGGCAGGCGTCCTTGCCCTTGGACACGTCGTACTCGTAGTAGTTGAAGGCCGAGGCCAGGGTGTCGGTGCCGGCCTGCACACGCTGCATGCTGGTCAGCAGGTGCAACGCCTTCAGCGAGCTGGCGGTCTCGGCGCGGCGGGCGCTGTTGAGGTCCACCTTGACGGCGCCGCCCACCAGCTTCAGGTAGCCCTCGAAGATGCCGCGGGTGGGGTTGCCATTGGCGTCCAGGAAGTTCGCGCCGAACACGCTGCGCATGCGGCGGGTGCTGTTGTTGGCGTTGTCGATGAAGGCGGCGTCATAGCGACGAACGCCGTTGCCGTCGACATAGGTGCGCAGGTCCACCGGCCGCGAAGCCACCTGCAGCGCGTAGTTGTTCAGGTCGGTCAGGCTGGTGAAGCCGTACTGGTACCACCAGGCGCTGTTGTTCGAGCCGGTGTTCTTCACCTGGATGAAGTTGTAGGTGCCGTCGCTGTTGCGGTCGAGCTTGACGATGCGGCCGCTGAAGGACGCCACCTTGGCGGCCACGTTGGCCGGGCTCTGGTTGAGCCACCACTGCCAGGACCGGGCGTCGGTGCCGGTGTTGGCCACCAGCACCGCGCTGTACTTCTTGACGCCGCCTTCCACATAGGTGTCGAGGTCGATCAGGCGATGCCCGCTGTTGGTCAGGTGGGTGCTGATCTGTGCCGAGCTGACGCCGACCAGGTAGCTCCAGGCGCGCGCCGCGGTGGAGGTGTTGGACACCATGATCGCGGCATAGCGGATCACGCCGCCGCCCGCGTCGTAGGGCTTGAGCTCGATCAGCCGGGCGTTGTTGGCGCTGAGCTGGGTGGCAATGTCGGCCGCGGTCAGGCCGTAGTACCACCACCAGCCCGGGACCGCATAGGCGCCGCTGTTGCGCACCATGCGCACCGTGAAGCGCGGCGCGCCGCTGACGATGCCGTAGATGTCCAGGCCCACCAGCCGGGCGCCCTTGGACGACAGCAGGCTGCTGACCTGGGCGGCGGTTTGGTTGGTGTAGGTCCACCAGCTGGTGGGGGTGTTCACCGAGTGGTCGTCGGTGCTGGCGGTCGGGTCGAGCGCCTCGATGCCGACGTCGCCCAGGGCGTCGACATCGCCCTCGGTCTCGATCTCGCCCTGCAGCGCCGGCTGCAGCGAAGGACGCTTGGCCTGGGCGGCACCTGCCAGGGCGGCCAGCACGGCACACAGGATCAGTGAGGCGCCGGGGCGGCGGGCCAGGGGAGCGAGCGAACGGTTCATGGGATGCAACTCCGAAGAAGGGGTGGGTGTCGTTGACCGGTGCGCTGACGACCGGCCTACCCTTCAATTCGTGAGCGGCCGCCGACACCGGACAGCGACCAGCCCCCCAGGCGTAGGGGGGCAGCGGCGTGCGGCCCTGCCGTGGGGGGCCCCGGCGCGGCTCAGAACACCACCAGCAGCCGGTCGGGCATCGGTGCGCCGCTGGCGGCCAGGTAGTCGGCCTGGCTGCGACTCAGCGCCGCGGCGGCCGCGCGGGCATGTCCCTGTGCACGCAGCCAGTGCGCGCGCACCGCGCCGGCCAGCGCGCGGTCCGGGTGCCCGGCGGGCCATTCGGCGGCCAGGGCGGCCTCGGCGGCCGACAGCAGCGCGGTGGTCGCTGCGCGGTCGGCGGCCAGCGGCGAGGGCAGCAGGCACAGCACCTCGGTCAGCCGGGCCTTGGCCAGTGCGATGCGGGCGGCGGGCGAGGCGGGCTGGTCGGCCTGGATGGTGGCGGCGGCCCGGGCGGTGTCGGCGGCCTCGCGGTGGCGGCCCAGCTGCGCCAGCGCGCCGGCCCGCCAGAGCAGGGTGCTGGCGTGCCGCACGTCCTTGAGCTGCTGGGCCTGGCGCTCCTCGGCGGCCACGGCGTCCAGCACGGCCAGGGCCTCTGCCGCCTGGCCGCGCTGCACCAGCACCTGCCCCAGGCGCCGGCGCAGGCCACGCAGCTCCGACGCCGACAGGCCCGGGTGGGCCTGGGCGATGCGCACCGAGTCGCGTGCGGCCGCCTCGGCGTCGTCCAGGCGCATCAGGCGCAGACGGGTCAGCACCGTGAAGCTGAGGTTCAGCGCCAGTTCGGCGTCGTCCGCGCCATGCATCGCGCGGGAGCGCGCCAGATTGGCCTCCAGCACCTCACTGGCGCGGGCGTAGCGGCCGGCGTCCAGATGGACCATGCCCAGGGTGCGGCCAGCGTCCACCGCCGGGCTGTTGACCGGGCCCAGCAGCCGGTCCATCTCGGTGATCGCGCCCTGCAGCGCGACGGCGGCTGGCTCGAAGGCCCGCTGGCGCCACAGCACATAGCCCAGGTTGGCCTGCATCGCCGCCAGCCCGAAGCCCTGCTCGGGCCAGCCGCGTGCCAGCACGGGCTCCAGGGCGGCGACGATGCGCAGTGCTTCATCGCGCTGGCCGTCGGCCGCCAGGGCGGTGGCCAGCATCGAGCGGGCCTGCACCTCTTCCCAGTGGGTCTGCGGCCAGCGCGCCTGCAGGCGAGGAATCAGGCTGCGCAGCAGGGCGATCGCCTCGCCATGGCGCAGCAGCGAATTCAAGGCCCCGGCGACGCGGTTGTCCAGGCTGAGCAGGGCGTCGTCGCGCTGGCCCGGGTGGGCCTGGAAGATCTGCCGCGCGCGCGCCAGCGTCACCAGCGCGGGCTCGAAGCGGCCATGCAGCACCTGGGCGCGCCCCAGCACCAGCAGCGCATCGCCGTGGGGCAAGCTGCCGTCGCCGTCCTGCGCCAGCGCCAGCGCCAGGCGTTTCTCGGCCATCGGCAGGCTGCGCTTGCCGTCACCCATTTCCAGGCGGATCTCGAGCAGCGCGTCGCTGATGGCGCCACGCAGGCCAGGCTCGGTGCCGAGGTCGCCATCCAGGCGCTGCTCGCCGCGATCCAGCAGGTCGCCCACCGTCAGCGGCCGACCCTGGGCGCGGCCCGGGCCGACCTCGCGCACCAGGCCGATCAGGAAGTTCTGCACCGCCAGGGTCCGGCGCGCCTCGCGCTCGGCACGGCGCGCCTGGTCCAGGGCCATCAGCAGACCCGCCACCAGCCCCAGCGAGGCCAGGGTGGCGGCCCCGAGCGGCAGCGCGTGGCGGCGGCCGAACTTGCGCAGCCGGTAGTGCCAGCTGTCGGGGTGGGCGCGCACCGGCTGGTGGGCCAGCCAGCGGCGCAGGTCGTCCTCCATCGCCTGGGCGGTGGCATAGCGCTGTTCAGGTGCCTGCCGCAGGGCCTGCAGCAGGATGGTGTCCAGGTCACCGCGCAACTGGCGGCGCAGTTGGGCCGGCTGGGTGGCGCGCCGCTGCGCCGCTTGTGCATCGGGCGAGGTGCGGCTCGGCCGCGTCAGGTCGGCGTCCAGGATGGCCTGTTCCAGCGCGCCGCGGGTGTCGCGGGAGAGGCGGTAGGGCCGGCAGCCGGTGAGCAGTTCGTAGAGCACCACGCCCAGCGAGTAGATGTCCGAGGCGATGCCCACCGGCCGCCCGGCGACCTGCTCGGGCGAGGCGTACATCGGTGTCATCGGCGCCGCGGCCATCTCGGTCACCGGATGGCCGCCAGCCGGACCCTCCAGCAGCTTGGCGACGCCGAAGTCGAGCAGCCGGACCTGACCGTCGGCGGTGACCAGAATGTTGCCGGGCTTGAGGTCGCGGTGCACCACCAGGCGCCCATGGGCGAACTGCACGGCCTGCAGCACCTGCAGGAACAGCAGCACCCGGCTGCGCAGGTCCATGCGCGCGGCGTCGCAGTAGCTGCCCAGCGGCTGACCGTCCACCGGCTCCATCGCCAGCCAGGGTTGCTCACCGCCGTCGGGGAGGGCGGCCGTGCCGGCCTCGTAGAGCCGGGCGATCAGCGGGTGTTCCAGCTGCGCCAGGATGTCGCGCTCGCGTTCGAAGCGCCAGGCGAAAGCGCCCGGCGCGCCAGCCAGGCGCGGCAGCTTCAGCGCCACCTCGCGGCGCGGCTCGCCCTCCACCCGCCGGGCCAGCCAGACACTGCCCATGCCCCCTTCACCCAGGCAGCGCAGCAGCTCATAGGGACCGATGCGCTGGCCGCTGGCCGTGGCCTGCGCCTCACCGATCGATCGGACCAGTTCAGGCAATGCATCGAGCCCCTCGGTGGTGCCGTCGTCGGCCTGGGCCAGCAGCGCCGCCAGCCGGTCGCGCAGCGCGGGATCGCTGGCGCCGATCGCCTGGAGCCGGGCCTGGCGCGCATCGCCCGCCGGCAGCTCCAGCAGTTCGTCCAGCCAGCCCGACAGGCGCTGCAGGTCATCGGCGCTCAGGGCCATGGGCCGCCTCAGGAGAGCAGTTGCGCCTTCAGCAGCAGGCGCGCCTTCTGCCAGTCGCGCCGCACCGTGCGGTCGGTGACGCCCAGCGACTGGGCGATGGTCTGCTCATCCAGGCCGCCGAAGCAGCGCATCTCGACGATGCGCACCAGGCGCGGGTCGACCTGGGCCAAGGCTTCCAGCGCCTCGTGGATGCCCAGCACCTGCTCGTCGGACACCGCCACCGCATCGGCCACCTCGGTGCTGAGCGTGACGTGCAACTGGTCGCCGCCACGCCGCTCGGCGCGCCGCTGGCGCACGAAGTCGATCACGACCAGGCGCATCACGCGCGAGGCGTAGGCCAGGAACTGCCCTTCGCCGCCGGGCAGATCGGCCGCGTCCAGTCTGCGCAGGCGCAGCCAGGATTCGTGCACCAGCGAAGTGGTGTCGAGCAGCGTGACCCCCTCGCTGCGGCGCAGCCGCGCCCGCGCCAGCCGGCGCAGGTCCTGGTACAGGCCGGTGAAATGGGCGTCCGCCACGGGGGCCGAAGGCGGGGGCTCGACGGGCGGCGGGGGCCGGTCAGCCGGAGGCGAGCGCATGGCAGTTCTCCTGCGAAGACCGCGAGGGTGTCGGACGAGTATGCCAGCCGCCGGGTGGCCGGCGACCTCTGGCATGGGGCTTGACATGAAATAAGGAGGTCCCGGGGAGATGGGCTATGCTGTCCTGTCCGTGGCACCTGCTGCTTCCGAGACAACCACCATGACCGAGTCCCGCCTGTTGGCACACCATGCGGTGCTGTCCGGGTCCGGATCGGCCGCCACCGTGCTGGTCCACGGGTTTGGCTGCGACCGACACATCTGGCGCGCCGTGGTGCCGCGGATCGAAACCCTGTCGCGCGTGCTGGCATATGACCTGGCCGGCTGCGGCGATTCGGTATCCACCTGGGATCCCGCCCGGCACGGCAGCCTGCAGGGCCACGCCGACGATCTGCTCGCCCTGCTGGATGAGGCCGGTCAGGACCGTGTGACCGGGGTCGGTCATTCAGTGGGTAGCGTCATCCTGCTGCTGGCGGCGCTGGCCGCGCCACAGCGTTTCGAGCGACTGGTGCTGCTGGCCCCGTCGCCGCGCTTCCTCAACGATCCGCCCGACTATGTCGGCGGCTTCGAGCAGCGCGATCTGGACGAGCTGTTCCAGCTGATGGAGTCCAACCATTTCGGCTGGGCCCAGTTCCTGGCGCCGATGGCCATGGGGCAGTCCAATCCGGTGTCGCTGACGCGTGATTTCGAGCGCGCGCTGTGTTCGCTGGAGCCCCGCATCGCCCGCCAGTTCGCACGCCTGGCCTTCTCGGTGGATGTCCGCGCCCTGCTGCCGAGGCTGACGGTGCCGGCCCTGATCGTGCAATGCGCCGATGACAGCCTGGCGCCGGTGGCCGTGGGACGCTGGATGCACGCCCGGATGCCGGGCAGCTCGCTGGTCGAGTTGCCGATCTCGGGGCATTGCCCGCACGTGAGCCATCCCGAGGAGGTGGTGCGGCTGCTGCGCGGGGTGCTGCATGCCTGAGTCGCGGTCGTCCTGGGACGACCTGCCGGTGGGCGTCGCGCTGGTGTCCGCGGCCGGCGAACTGATCGAGGCGAATGCCTGCCTGGCCCAGTGGCTGGGCCAGCCTGTCGGGCTGCTCAGAGGCTCGCGCATCGACGACTGGCTGACCCGGGCCGGTCGGGTGCTGTACCACACCCATGTGCTGCCCACGCTGCACCTGCACGGTCAGCTGCAGGAGCTGAGCCTGTCACTGCAGTCGGGCGACATGACCCTGCCGGTGCTGGCCTGTGCCTCGCTGGGGGGCGCGGTCGATGCGCGGACGGTCCGTCTGGTGATGTCGCCGATGCGCGAGCGTCAGCGCCTGGAGCGCCAGCTCCAGCGCGCCCAACGTGCCGCGGATGCGGCACCGGTCCTGCTGTTCGAGTACGAGCGCGATGCCCTGGGCCGCGGCGTGTTCACCTACCTCAGCGCCGGCGTGGAGCGCCTGTACGGGCCTGTCGAGCAGGCCTCGATGGTGCCTGAGCAGGCGCTGTGGTCGCATGTGCATCCGGATGACCTGCCAGGGCTGTTGCGGGCGCGCGAGGACTCGGTGCGCGCCGGGGGGGTGTGGGGAGGGCACTTCCGGGTGCGCGCCCAGGGCGCCAGCGACTGGGCCATCCATGACATCCTGGCCACGCCGCAGCCCATGGGCGACGACCGCTGGACCTGGTATGGCACGATCGCCGACGTTACCCGGCAGCACGAGATCGAGCAGTCGGCGCAGCTGCGCGAGGCGGCTCAGCGCGCCAGCGCGGCCAAGAGCGAATTCATGGCACGTACCAGCCATGAGCTGCGCACGCCGCTCAACGGCATCCTGGGCTTCTCGCAGCTGATGGCCGAGGATGCGCGCGAGCCCCTGGGTCCCGAGCAGCGCCGCCGTCTGGGCGTCGTCAATGCCAGCGCGATGCAGCTGCTGGCGCTGATCAACGAGCTGCTCGACATTGCGCGCATCGAGGCCGGCGAGCTGCGCCTGCTGATGCAGCCCGTCCGCCTGCTGCCGCTGTTGCAGCAGGCGCTGGCGGCGATCGAGCCGATGGCCACCGGGGCCGGCCTGAGCATGACACTGCAGTGTCCGTTCACCGTGGCGGTCCAGGCCGATGCCACGCGCTTGCAGCAGGTCCTGACCAACCTGCTGTCCAACGCCGTCAAGTACAACAGCCGCCAGGGGCAGGTGGCCGTCGTGGTCCGCCACGCCGATGCTCAGGTGCGCATTGACGTGCAGGACAGCGGGCCCGGCATGAGCGCCGCGCAGCTGCGCCAGCTGTTCCAGCCCTTCAACCGCCTGGGGGCCGAGCGCACCGCCACCGAGGGCTCTGGCCTGGGCCTGGTGATCAGCCGCCAGCTGGTGGAGGCCATGGGCGGCCGGCTGGAGGTGACCAGCCAGCCCGGCCAGGGCTCCACGTTCAGCGTCACGCTGCCCACCGCCGCGGCGCGGCCAGCCGCGGTGCCGCGGGAGGAAGGCATGCCAGGCGCCCGACCGCCCGGACCGCGGCGGCGCGTGCTGTATGCCGAGGACAACCCGGTCAACGCCTTGCTGATGGAACAGGTGCTGGCACCCCTGGACGGGGTGGAGCTGCGCTTGGCGGCCAGCGGCGAGGAGGCGCTGGCCTGTGCCGCGCAGTGGCCGCCCGATCTGCTGCTGCTGGACATGCACCTGGGCGACATGGACGGCCGCACGCTGCTGGGCCGCCTGCGCGACCTGCCGGGTCTGGCCGGTGTGCCGGCGGTGGCGGTGTCGGCCGACGCCATGCCCGACGACGTGGCGCTGGCCCGCGCCAGCGGTTTCCAGGACTACTGGACCAAGCCGATCGATGTGCACCGGCTGCGCATCGGCCTGCTGCAGGCGCTGGAGCGGCGCGAACCGGCGCCATGACCTCCGCCGGCGCTGCAAATTAGGGGCGCGCCCACATCCGTTACCGCTGGGAGTTACATTTCGGCGCATCAGCGGCTGTCACAGGCGACAGCCGCCGTTGATGTTGGGAGAACGACGTGCGCCAGACCGCGGGCCCCGCAGGGGTCGGCGGGACTGCGCGCTGGCCTGCCATGACCGACCCCTCTGACACCTTGCCGGCTGTCGGCGAGCTGCTGGAGCGTTCCTCCGGCGGCGATGCCCAGGCGCTGCAGCAGCTCTTCGTCGTGCTGTACCCCGAGATCAAGCGGGTGGCGCGCGCTCGCCTGGCCCAGGTGCACGGCGCGCCGGGCCTGAACACCACGGCCCTGGTGCACGAGGGGTTCCTGCGCCTGGCCGATGCCTCGCGCCTGCACGGGCGCACGCGCGGGCAGTTCTTCGCCTATGTGGGCCAGGTGCTGCGCTCGGTGGTCATCGACCACCTGCGCAGCCTGGGTCGCGACAAGCGCGGCGGCGAGCAGATCATGGTCACGCTCTCCGAGGCGGCCGGCATGCCGGCCAACCTCAGCTCTGCCGAGGACCTGATCGCCTGCGACCGGGCGCTGAGCCGCATGCGCGAGATCGACGCCGCGCTGTACGAGCTGCTCGAGATCCATGTCTTCGCCGGCCTGACGATCGCCGAGGTGGCGACGCTGCGCGGCGTGGCCACCCGCACCGTCAACCGCGACCTGATCAAGGCGCGGGCGCTGCTGCGCGAACTGCTGGGCTGATGCGCCGGCCGCTGTCCACCCGATGATCGACCGCACGCAGTGGGAGCAGCTCTCGGCGCTGCTGGACGAGGCGCTGGATCTGGCCCCGGCCGAGCGCGCGACCTGGCTGGAGCGGGTATGTGCCCAGCAGCCGGCGCTGGCTACCGCGCTGCGGCGGATGCTGGCCCAGGCCGAGCGGGCCGAGGCGCAACCCGATGCGGCGCAGGCGCTGGTGACCGCCTTCGACCAATGGCTGGGTCCGGCACTGGTGCCGGGCGCCGACGAGCGCGCCACCAGTGACCTGCGGGGCCTGCCGCTGGGTGCCTGGGTGCTGGCCGAGAAGATCGGCGAGGGCGGCATGGGCCAGGTCTGGCGCGCCAACCGGGCCGACGGCCTGTTCCAGGGCGAGGCGGCGATCAAGCTGCTGCGGGCCGATCTGCCGGCCGAGCGCTTCTCGGCCCGATTCGCGCGCGAGCGGGCGGTGCTCGCACGCCTGAACCACCCCGCCATCGCCCGGCTGCTGGATGCCGGTGTGGCCCAGGGCCAGGCCTACCTCGTGCTGGAGCTGGTGCGCGGCCGGCCGCTGTCCGAACATGCCCGGCTGCATGCGCCGCTGCTGGACCAGCGGGTGGCGCTGCTGCGCAGCGTGGCCCAGGCGGTGGAGGCGGCCCATGCGCAGCTGGTGATCCACCGCGACCTCAAGCCGTCCAATGTGCTGGTCACCGCCGAGGGCCAGCCCAAACTGCTGGATTTCGGCGTCGCTGGCCTGTTGGACGACGACGCCGCGGCCGACGACCTGACGCGCCTGACCGGCCGCGGCCTGACCGTGGGGTACGCCGCGCCGGAACAACTGGCCGGCCAGCCGGTGGGTACCGCTGCGGATGTCTTCTCGCTGGGCGTGATGCTCTATGAGCTGGTCAGCGGCGCACTGCCCTTCGGCGCCGCGGGCGACAGCCGGGCGAGCCTGGAGCGCGCGGTGATGGACACCGAGCCCCACCGCCTGCTGAGCGCCACCCCGACGCCGGGGGGACCCGGCCCGGCCGAGGACGCCGGGCGCGCCCGCGGCGACCTGGAGGCGGTGATCGCCAAGGCACTGCACAAGGACCCGGCACAGCGCTACCGCAACGTCAGCGCCTTCATCGAGGACCTGGACCACTGGTCGGCCCGCCGGCCGGTGCGCGCCCAGCGCCGCGACTGACGCCATGACAGCCTGCTGTGGCTGCGCCGCCATGCGCTGCTGGCGGGCAGCACGGCGATCGTCACCTGCTCGCTGGCGATCGGTCTGGGCACCAGCCTGTGGCAATGGCAGCGGGCCAAGGAGGCCGCGCGGCAGTCGGACGAGGTCACGGCCTACCTGCAGGAGCTGCTGGCCTCGGCCAGCCCCGATCGCCATGGCGGCGAGTGGCCCACCGTCTTGCAGCTGCTGCGCAAGGCGCGCGAAGACGTGCTGCAGCGCTTCGGCGATTCGCCCGAGACCCGGCTGCGCGTGCTGCAGGTGCTGGTGGCGACCAACCAGCAGCTCAACCGCCACGACATCGCGCAGCCGCTGGCGCGCGAGCTGGTGGCGCTGAGCGTGCAGATCCACGGGGAGGAGTCCGCGCCCACGCTGAAGGCCCGGCTCGACCAGTCCCGCAGCTGGATCCTGCAGGGCCAGCCCGACCTGATCGTCGAGAGCATCGCCCCGGCGATCCCACGCCTGCGGCGGGTGTTCGGCGCCGACAGCGACGAGCTGCTCAACGGCCTGATGCTGCTGGACGCCGCCTATGCCCGCCTGGGCCGCGCCGACGAGGCCGCCCAGGCCCTGGCGCAGGCCTGGCAGATCATCGAGCCGATGCAGGGCCCCGAGGCCGAGCGCATGCGCGCCAGCTACCTGAACCACCTGAGCATCGTCCAGAGCGCCCAGGGCCATCTGCGCGAGGCGATCAACACGCTCAAGCGCACCGAGGTCTACTGGGGCCGCACCGAGCCGAACTGGCAGCGCGAGGTGCTGACCTACCAGCGCAACCTGCTGGCGCTGCAGATCCGGGCGGGCGACTACGGCGACATCGAACCCCGGCTGCGCAGCCTGCTGCCGCGCATCGATGCGCTGATGAAGCCGGGCAGCGGCCTGAACCTCTCGCTGCGCCACGAGCTGGGGCGCTTCCTGCTGGAGACCGGCCGCTGGCCCGAGGCCCTGCGCCAGCGCGACGAGGACCTGGCCTACGCCCGGGCGGCCGGCGTGGTGCACCCGGTCGCCCAGATGGCGCTGCAGGCCCAGCGCCTGCAACTGCAGGGCCTGACGCATGCCGTGGCGCCGGCCGCGTACGACGCCCAGGCCCGCGCCCTGATGCAGCAACTGCAGACGGAGCAGGAGTGGCTGGGGCAGCAGCGCGTGGAGATCCGCCTGGCGCTGGCCCGCGGCGCCCTGGCCCTGGACCTGGGCGAGCTGGCCGGCTCGCTGGTCGATGCACTGCGGCAGGAGCCTGGGGTGCGTGACGGCTGGGATCGGCCGGTGCGTGCCCGGGTGGACAGGCTGTCGGCCCAGCTGGCGCGCTGGCGGGGCGACCTGCCGGCGGCGCGCCAGCTGCTGGCGCGGCTGGTGGCGGCCGGGCCCGGGATGGCCGGCCCCACGGTCGAGGCCTGGTCGACTGCCCTGGACCACGCCTGGGTGCTGCAGCAGCTGGGGGCGGCCGGTGCCGCCGAGGCGCTGGCCGAGGCGCAGCGGCGCCGGCCGCCGTCCGTGCCGCCGGGGCACCCGCTGGACCAGGTGCAGCGCTACCTCGAGCGGGCCTCGGACACGCGCGACCCGGCAGGCGCGCGGGCGGCCCTGGCCGCGATCCTGGCGTCGCAGGGCGCGGCCACGACGGAGGTGACCGGGGGGCGGGCCTCGCTGTTCGGCGCGCTGATCTGAAGCGCCGCCGAGCACCGGGCCGCGGCGGACCCAGCCTGCCGTGGACTCGGTGTTTTCCCGCACCTGTGTCGCACAGGCGGGTCCGGCGACGTCTGTACCAGCATCACGGCCACCCACGGTGGGTGGCTGCGCAGACCCCGCCCGGCCCATGAACCCACCTGTCCCCGTCAGCCCGCACCTGTCGACCGCCACGCGCGTGGTCTCGGGCGAGGAGCTGGTGATCGACCGCCGTGCGCGCCGCGTGTATCGGCAGGGGCAGCCGCTGACGGTGGGGGTGCGCGCCTTCGAGCTGCTCAGCGCGCTGATCGACGCCGACGGGCGGGTCCTCAGCGCCGAGGAGCTGCGCCGTCAGGTGTGGGAGGACAAGTCGGTGGGCGACAACAACCTGCGCGTGCAGCTGACGCTGCTGCGCCGGGTGCTGGGCGCCGACGCCATCGTCCATCACCGCGGCCGCGGCTACCAGCTGGTGCTCAGCACCCGGGCGCAGGAGGACGCGGCCGAACTCGCCGCCGAGGCCCTGTCGGTTGCCCCGAAGGACGACCTGCCGGAGTCGCCCTGGCCGCTGGTGGGGCGTGACCGCTGTCTGGCCGAGGTCTCGGCGCGCCTGCTGCAGCACCAGCGCGTCACGCTGCTGGGCCCGCCGGGGGTCGGCAAGAGCGGCCTGGCGCTGGCTGCGGCGCGGGCCGCCGCGGGCGATGCCGGCCGGCCGGTGTGGTGGATCCACCTGGCCCCGCTGCGTGATGGTCTGCAACTGGCCAGCGCGATCCGGTCGGTGCTGCAGCTCGACATCAGCGGTCCGCTGTCGCTGGAGCGGGTGGGCTCGGCCCTGGGTGACCGCGAGGGCCTGCTGGTGCTGGACGCCTGCGAACACCTGCTGTCGCTGGTCACCGCCTTCTGCGATCGTCTGCTGCGGGTGGCGCCCCACGTGCGCGTGCTGGCCACCACCCGCAAGAGCCTGCGCAGCGCCGGCGAGCAGGTGCTGGTCGTGCCGCCGCTGGAGCTGCCGGCCGAGGCGCCTGACACGCCGCTGGGCGCGGTGCGCGCCAGCAGCGCCTGCCAGCTGTTCGAGATGCGCGTGCGCTCGGCCGACCCGCGCTTCCGGCTGACCCCGGTGAACGCGCCGGTCGTGGCCGAGATCTGCCGCCGGCTCGACGGCAACCCCCTGGCCCTGGTGCTGGCCGCCAGCCGCGTGCCCTCGGTGGGTCTGCTGGACCTGCGCGATTCGCTGGACCAGCGCCTGACCTGGGTGCGACCGGCGGTCGATGACGACGAGCGCCACCAGAGCCTGCATGCCGCGCTGGCGTCCAGCCACGCCTTGCTCCGGGCCGCCGAGCAGCGCCTGCTGTGGGTGGTCAGCGTCTTCGATGGCCCCTTCGGTCTGGACGACGCGCGGGCCGTGGCCCATGCCGACCCGGCGCTGGACCGGGTGTCGCTGGTGGACGCGATGGCCACGCTGGTCGAGCACGGACTGGTCGAGGTGGACGGCGACAGCCTGCTGGGCGCCGATGCGGCGCGGGCGCGCTACACGCTGCACGAGTCGGTGCGCCTGTTTGCGCGCGACCTGTTGCAGGGCTCGGGTCGGCTCGACGATGTGCTGCGCGCCCATGGCCACCACCTGCTGACCCAGTTGAAGGACCGCCAGGCGACCGACCGTCCGGCCCTGGCGCAGCCCGACGCGGTGCGGCGTCAGCACGCCAGCGTGCAGCGGGTGATCGCCTGGGCCAGCGCGGCCGATCCGCTGCTGGCGCTGCGCCTGTGCGCGCTGTGCGCCACGCCCTGGCGCCGCATGGGCCTGCATGCGCTGGCGCGACAGTTGGCGCGGCCCCTGCTGGCCCTGCCGGTGGAGCCCGCCCAGGTCTCGGCCCGCATTGAGCTGCTGCTGGCGCTGTGTGCGGTGGATGCCGAATTGGAGGACGCCGCGGCCGTGCTGGCCGACGCCACCGAGGCCCTGGCGCTGCTGGACGGGCGTCCGGACACCTGGCAGCGCGCGCAGGCGCTGGGCTGGCGCGCCCAGGCCTGGGTGCTCGATGGCCGGCTGGGTCTGGCCTGCGAGGGGCTGGCCGAGGCCGTGCCGCTGTGGCGCGAAACCGGCGACGAGCGCGGTCTGAGCCAGGCCCTGCAGCAGCAGGGCGGCGCGCTGCTGATGGCCGGCCGCAGCGAGGAGGCGCGTGCCGCGCTGCAGGAGGCCCAGATGCTGTGCCGCGCCGCCCGCGAACGCAGCCTCGGTGAGGACGACTGGGGTCTGATGCAGATCCACGAGCAGCTGGGCGAGCTGGAACTGGGCGCGGGCCAGGTGTCGCTGGCGGCCGAGCACCTGGAGCGGGCGGCGCTGCTGGCCCGGCGCGCACCCAACCACTTCCGCCTGGCGCGCACCCTGGCCCTGCTGGGCCATGTGTACCTGCGCCTGGGCGAGCGCGAGCAGTCGGCGGTGTGCGTGGCCGAAGGCATCGACATCGCGCTGCGCCAGGGCTTCGCGCGGCTGCTGGCCGACAACGCCAGCGTGCTCTCCGGTGTGCTGATGGCCGCCAACCAGCCGGTGCGGGCCCTGGCGGCCAGCCGCTATGCCGAGCGCCAGCGCGAGCGCCTGGGCATGCTGTGCCCGCCGGTGATGCAGGACCTGATGGATGTGGTGGCCCTGCAGGTGGTGACGGCGATCCCGGCGCGCCAGCGGCGCGCTGCCGAAGCGCAGGCCGAACTGGTCACGCTGGAAGAGCTGCGCGACTGGGCCGGCGACGTGGCGGGCCTGCCGCCCGGCGGCCCGCTGGCGCACTGAGTCGGCTTCAGTCCGGCGTGGGTGCGGTGGGCGGGGCGGGGGTCGGCGCCGGCTTCATCGAGGCCCGCAGCGTCATGAAGCGGCCCAGCAGGTCGAACCAGAACGGCGCGCCCAGCATCACCGCGAAGGCGCTGACCAGCCAGCCCAGGGCCAGCATCATCAGCGCCAGCGGATCGGCGTTCTGCAGGCCGCCCTGCGGCGCCAGCTGGGGCAGGCTGCCGCCGGGCTGCCAGCCGATCGGCAGGCCGATCGCGCCCAGCCGGTGCTGCAGCGCATCGAGCCGCTGGGCCGGCGCCTGACCGGCCAGACCGGCCTGGGCGTCCTGCACCAGGCTGGCCTGCTGCACCGCCGCCTCGCGCAGCGCGCGGTCGGCCAGCAGGCGGTTCATCACGTGCAACGCATCGATGTTCAGCACCACCGCGGCCAGCAGACCCACCGTGAACAGCACGGCCTGGGTGCGGCGCTTGTACCAGCCGCTGGCCCGCTGCATGGTGCCGTCGAACCACTGGGCCAGGTGCTGCCGCGTCGCCGCCAGGTCGTCATTGCCGCGGTCCAGCGCCCACAGCAGCACGCGCCGCAGGTGCGGCGAGTCGTACTGCGCCACGCGTTCACGCAGCGCCTGGGGTGTCAGCGGGGCGTTGGCGGCGGCGCTGCCGTCGCCGCGCGCCACCAGGTCGATCAGCGCATCGGCAAAGCGCTCCGAGGGAATGTAGGAGGGCAGCTGGCGCCGCGCATGCAGCCGCATGTGCCTGGACCCCAGGCCCGGTGTGAAGGGGCTGCGCCAGAGCTTCTTCGGGTCGTAGCGGCCCTGGAACAGCGAGTAGATCAGCGGGTGCTCGTACAGGCGCTGGGCGACCGTGCCGTCGTCGTCGTTGAGCAGCACGCGCAGGCCGCGCTCCAGGTCCATCGCGCGCCACTTCATGATGCCCTCGATCCATTCCTGGATCGCGGTGCAGATCAGCGACATCGTGAGGAACAGGAAGGCCATGCCGATGGCGACTTCCAGGGTTTCCGAATTGAACATGGGCCTCTCGGGCGGTGGGGCCACCAGTCTCGTCGGACCCCGGGCCGGCGGGCACCCGGCAAGATAGGGATGCCGCAGCGATCAGGGCGCGCTGTAGCGGATGCGGTAGAGCGCGCCGGCGTGGTCGTCCGAGACCAGCAAGGAGCCATCCGGCAGCTCGGCCACATCCACCGGGCGGCCCCAGTAGCGGCCCTGGTCCAGCCAGCCCTCGGCGAACACGGTGGGCGCGCCGGCCTGGCCGTCGGGCTGCAGCGGCACGAAGTTCAGCAGCGCGCCGGTGGCCTGGCTGCGGTTCCAGGAGCCGTGCGAGGCGACGAAGATGCCGCCGCGGAAGCTGGCCGGGAACTGCCTGCCGCGGTAGAAGTGCATGCCCAGCTGCGCCTGGTGCGCGGGGAACTCGGCCTGCGGCGGGGTCCAGGCGGCGGGCGGCGGCAGGTCCTTCAGGTCCGGGGCCACGGCGGTGCCGGCCACCGGGGTGTTGCGGCCGTGGATGAAGGGGTAGCCAAAGTGCTCCCCGCCCGGGCGGGTGATGCGGTTGAGCTCGCCGGGCGGGATGTCGTCGCCCATGTGGTCGGTCTGGTTGTCGGTGAACCAGACGGTGCCGGTGCCGGGCTGCAGGTCCATGCCCACGCTGGCGCGCACGCCGCGTGCCAGCACCTCGCGGGCGCTGCCGTCGGCCACGCGCAGGCGCACCAGGCCGCCGATGCCCAGGCGCTCATAGAGCGCCACCTTCTCGCGCGGCTGCACGTTGTAGGGCTGGCCCAGGGTGATGTAGAGCCAGCCGTCGTCGGACACGCGGCAGGTGCGGTCGCCATGGTTGGGCCGGGCCTCTTCCGGCGGCACCAGCGTTCCCTGGGGCACCACGGTGACCAGCTCCAGCGAGGCATCGGTGCCCGCGCGCGACGCTCCCACCAGGCGCAGCACCCGGTTGCGCTCGGCCACCACCAGGTCACCAGCGGGCGTCAGGCACACCCCGTTGGGCGACACAAAGCCCTGGCCGGGCGCCAGGGCCCGCACCTCGTCGGCCTGGCGGTCACCGTCGCGGTCGGTCACGGCCCAGACCGTGTCGCGGCGGGTGCCGACGAAGACCCGGTCGCCCGCCGGCGACACCGCCAGGTGGCGCGCCCCGGGCACCAGCGCGTAGAGCTCGATCTGGAAACCCGCGGGCAGGCGCACGCGCCGCAGCTGTTCACGCAACTGCTGCGCCTTGGCATCCTGCTGCGGGACGGGCGGCTGCGCGGCATCGAAGGCGGGCACCCGCTGCGCAGCGGCCGGGGCGCCGGCCAGGGCCAGCACCAGCGTGACCAGACCGGACAAGACGGATGCGGCGGACAGGAGCGGCGGGGTGGGGCGGGCAATGGGCATGTGGCGATTCTCGGCGTCGTGCGGCGACCCGGCTGCTGGCGGGGGCTCTGCTCAGGCGCCCAGCTGCGCCCACTGCCACAGCGCAAAGGCGGCCAGCAGCAGCGCCGAGGCGGCATTGATGCGGCGTCGCCAGGCGTCGTCCAGCGCATGGCGCAGGCGGCTCACGCCCCAGCTCAGGCCCAGCCACCACAGCGCGGAGCCCAGCCACACACCCAGCACCATCAGCGTGGGCGACAGCGGCGGGCCGCCGGCGCCCGCCAGTGCGCCGAAGACGGCGATGAAGGACAGGATGGTCGCCGGGTTCGACAGGGTCAGCGCGAAGGTGCCGCCGAAATGGCGCAACAGGTCGCCGCCCGAGGGCAGCGGGGCCGCGCCAGTGGCCAGCGGTGCGCGCCAGGTCTGCCAGGCCAGCCACAGCAGCAGCGCACCGCCGCCCAGCGCCAGCGGCACCCGCGCGCCCACCAGCCAGGTGATCGCCGCCTGCACGCCCCAGGCGCCCAGCGCGCCATAGGCGGCGTCGGCGCAGGCGGCGCCCAGACCGGTGGCCAGTCCAGCGGCCATGCCGCCGTCCAGCGTGCGGCGGATCGTCAGCAGGCCGATCGGGCCGACCGGGGCGGCAATGCCCAGTCCGACCAGCACGGCCTGCAGGAAACGGGAATCAGTCAGTGCATCCGTCATCATGATCAGGATGCTAAGTGGGTCAATCGGTCATGACCAGTCGATTTGTCTGGTCTAGCGGCGGCATTGGCGTATGATTTTCTGGTCCGAAGCACTTGGTACCGAAAACCATGACCTTCGATGTCGATGCCCGTTCCTGGGCCCTGCTGCAGGCGCTGCAGCGCGATGGCCGGGCACCGCTGAAGGTCCTGGCTGAAGCCTGCGGCCTGAGCGTGGCCGCCACCGCTGAGCGGCTGCGACGTTTGCAGGACGCCGGCGTGGTGCGGGGCGTGCACGCCGAACTCGACCCGGTGCGGGCCGGCTACGGTGTGCAGGCCGTGGTGGCCATCCAGGCGCCGCAGCCCGGCAAACAGCCGCTGCTGGCCTGTCTTCAGGAGATGCCCGAAGTGCTGGAGTGTCACCACGTGACTGGGGCCGATTCCTACCTGGTGCAGGTGGTGGCGGTGGACCTGGCCCACCTGGAAACGCTGGTGTCCGCGATCAGCCGTTGGGGCGAGACGCGCACCTCGCTGGTCTTCTCGACGCCGATCCGCCGCCGGCCGCTGCAGCCGCCGCGCCGACCTGCCTAGAATCCCCACCATGACCGAAACCACCAAGCCTGCGCTGCCCGACCGCCTGAGCGTCGACCCCAAGAGCCCGCACCATGTGGCGGCGGTGTTCGAACACGAGATCGGCATCCGCTTCAACGGCAAGGACCGCTTCGACGTCGAGGAATACTGCCTCAGCGAAGGCTGGATCAAGGTGCCCGCCGGCAAGACGCTGGACCGCAAGGGCCGGCCGCTGTGCATCAAGCTCAAGGGGGCGGTGGAGGCCTTCTACCGCTGAAGGTGCAGCACGACTTCAGCACGCCGGCGGCGCTCTGGAGCGATTTCACGCTGCATGCCAGCGTGCTGGCCGTGGCGGCGGTGGGGGTGTCGCTGGCGGTGTGGGCCCTGGGTCGCCGAAGCCTGCCGCGCTGGGGGGTTGGCGAGTCGGCGCTGGTGGGCGCGCTGCTGCTGCTGATCGGCCTGTGGGTGATCCAGGCACAAACCCTGGACCGGTTCTGGCGCATCGAGGCCTCGGCGGGCCAGCTGCGGCTGTTCCCGCGTGAGGGGGAGCCGGTGATCTGGCGTGCGGCCGACATCGATGATGTCCGCTATGGCTTCCGGGGCAAGCTGGCCTACGGGCCGTGCCGGCTGGTCGTTGAGACGCGTGATGGCCAGCGCCTGCTCACCGCCAGCCAGCGCCTGACCCTGCAGGACTGCCAGGCGCTCAGGGCGCAGGTGCTGCGCGCTCTGGCACCTTGAGCGCCCTGGCATCCAGCGCGCGCAGCGCGGCGGCGGCGTCGCCCCGCACCAGCCTGGCCGCGCCGGCCAGCATCAGATTGCGCGGCAGCCCGAAATCCTCGACCAGCAGGCCTTGCGCATCATGGCTGCCGCCCAGCTGCGCCCGCAGCGGTCGGTCGTCGTCCAGGTAGCCCAGCACCGGCGTGCCCAGGGCCGCGGCAAAGCCCACCTCGAACGCGGTGCCCGAGTCGGGTTCATGGCCGCGGAAGTCGTTCAGGTTGGCCAGCACCAGGTCGGCGCGACGGATCAGCGCGCAGTTGGCCTCGTAGATCCAGCGCGCTGCGGCGGGCCCCTGCAGCCCCTCGGGCAGGGTGTTGTCCAGCGGGTACAGCCCGGTGTGGCCATGCGCTGCGCACAGCGCCTTCAGCCGCTCGCCCTGGGCCAGCGCATCCGGGCGAAAGACATCGAAGCCGGCCAGGTAGATCGTCAGCGCCATGGGCGCCAGTATCGCCCGCCTACAGCCGGGCCCCGAGGCGCACGCCCTGGTCGATGGCGCGTTTCGCATCGAGCTCGCCGGCCTCCTGGGCGCCGCCGATCACATGCACGGTCAGCCCGAGGGCTTGCAGCGGCGCCTGCAGCGCACGCAGCGGCTCCTGGCCGGCGCACAGCACCACGGTGTCGACCTCCAGCCAGCGCGGGTTCTCGCGCTGCTCGCCTTCGCTGATCTTCAGGCCGGCGTCGCTGATCTGCTCGTAGTTCACGCCGCCCAGCATGCGCACGCCGGCGCGCTTGAGCACGCTGCGGTGGATCCAGCCGGTGGTCTTGCCCAGGCCGGCACCGGGCTTGCTGGCCTTGCGCTGCAGCAGCCAGACCTGGCGGGCCGGCGGATGCGGCTCGGCCTCGGGGGCCAGGCCGCCGCGGGCCAGCGCCGGGTCGGTCACGCCCCACTCGGCCAGCCAGGCGGGCAGGTCCAGCGCGGTGCTGCGGCCCTGGTGGGTCAGGAACTCGGCCACGTCGAAGCCGATGCCGCCGGCACCCACCACCGCCACCCGCGGCCCGACCGGGGCGCCACGCAGCACGTCGATGTAGCTCAGCGCCTTGGGATGGGGCAGGCCCGGGATGGACGGCGTGCGCGGCAGCACGCCGGTGGCCAGCACCACCTCGCTGACGCCCAGCGCCTGCAGCGACTCTGCGGTGGCCCGCGTGTTCAGGTGCAGCCGCACGCCGGTGCGGTTCACGCGTTCGCCCCAGTAACGCAGCGTCTCGTGGAACTCCTCCTTGCCGGGCACCTGCTTGGCCAGGTTCAGCTGACCGCCGATCTCGGCGGCGGCGTCGACCAGGTGCACGGTGTGGCCGCGCTCGGCCAGCGTGGTGGCGGCGGCCAGCCCGGCCGGTCCGGCGCCGACCACGGCGACGGTCTTGCGGGCGCTGGTGGGGGTGATCAGGATCTCGGTCTCGCGGCAGGCCCGCGGATTGACCAGGCAGCTCGAGAGCTTGTTGTCGAACACATGGTCCAGGCAGGCCTGGTTGCAGGCGATGCAGGTGTTGATCTCGCGCGCGCGGCCCTCGCGCGCCTTCTTCACGAAGTGGGCGTCGGCCAGCAGCGGCCGCGCCATCGAGACCATGTCGGCATAGCCTTCGGCCAGCAGGGTGTCGGCCAGCTCGGGCGTGTTGATGCGGTTGCTGGTGATCAGCGGGATGCCCACCTCGGCCTTCATCTTCTTCGTCAGCCAGGCGAAGGCGGCGCGCGGCACGCTGGTGGCGATGGTGGGCACACGGGCCTCGTGCCAGCCGATGCCGGTGTTGATGATGGTGGCGCCGGCCGCCTCGATGGCCTTGGCCAGCTGCACCACCTCGTCCCAGCTGGAGCCGCCGGGCACCAGGTCGATCATCGACAGGCGGTAGATCAGGATGAAATCGGGGCCCACCGCCTCGCGGGTGCGGCGCACGATCTCCACCGGCAGGCGCATGCGGTTCTCGTACGAACCGCCCCAGCGGTCGTCGCGGTGGTTGGTGGCCGCCGCGATGAACTGGTTGATGAAGTAGCCCTCGCTGCCCATGATCTCGACGCCGTCGTAGCCGGCCTCGCGGGCCAGCGTGGCGCAGCGCACGAAGGCGCGGATCTGGCGCTCGATGCCGCCCTCGGACAGCTCGCGCGGGCGGAAGGGCGAGATCGGGCTCTTGATCGCCGAGGGCGCCACCGCCAGCGGCTGGTAGGCATAGCGGCCGGTGTGCAGGATCTGCAGCGCGATCCTGCCGCCGCGCTGGTGCACCGCCTCGGTGACCACCCGGTGGCGCCTGACCGCTCCGCGCGTGGCCAGCGTGCCGGCGAAGGGCTTGGCCCAGCCCTCGATGTTGGGCGCGAAGCCACCGGTGACGATCAGGCCGACCTCGCCCTCGGCGCGCTCGGCGAAGTAGGCGGCCAGCTTGGTGAGGTCGCGGCCTTCTTCCAGACCGGTGTGCATCGAGCCCATCAGCACGCGGTTCTTCAGCGTGGTGAAGCCCAGGTCCAGGGGTTGCAACAGGTGGGGGTAATGGCTCATGGTCGGGGCACGGGTGGACGGCTCGGCCGATTGTGGTGGCGCCGGGCCACCGGGCGACTGGAGGTTTCGCCCTAATCGATGTCGCGCAGGTGACGCGCGGTACGGGGGTCAGGGCCTGTCCACACCACCGCCACCCTTCCGGTCGTGTGAACAGGCCCTAGCGCGGGTCGGCGTCAGGCTGCAGGGCCTGGTGCATGCTCAGGAACACCCGGCCATGGGCGCGCGCGGCCCAGTCGGCGGTCTTCAGGCGGTCCATCAGGGGGCCCTTGACCTCGGCCAGATCCAGCCGCACGCCGCGGGCATGCAGCGCTTCGTCGAGCGCCAGCAGCGCCGTCAGGCCGCTGAAGTCGATCGCGTTGACCGGCGACATCTGCAGCACCACGCGGCGGGTGTCCTCGTCCAGCTGGTCCTGCACCAGGCTGCCCAGGTCGCGGGCGTTGGTGAACAGCAGGCTCTCGTCGATGCGCAGCGCCACCACGCCGGGCTGTTCCTCGGTGGCGTGGCGCTCGATGTTGCGGTAGTGCTCGGTGCCGGGCACGCGGCCGATGCGGGCCACGTGCGGGTCGGCGGTGCGCTGCAGCAGCAAGGCGGCCGACAGCGCCACGCCCACGCTCAGCGCCACCTCCATGCTGGCCAGCACGGTCAGCGCGGCCACGCCCAGCATCACCCAGAACTCCTCGCGGGCATAGCGCCAGGCCAGGCGGAACGGCTGGAGATCAAGCATCGACGAGGCCGCCAGCACGATCGTGGCCGCCAGCACCGCCCGCGGCAGCAGGGCCAGCGGGGCGGCCAGCAGCAGCGCACTGAGCGCCATCAGGCCGGCGACGATCACCCCCACCCGCAGGCTGCGGGCATTCGCCTCGAAGGCCACGGCGCTGCGCGACAGGCCACCGCCCACCGGCATGCCGCCACTCAGCGCCGCCAGCAGGTTGGCACCGCCCAGGCCGCACAGTTCGCGCCGCGGCACCAGGTGCTGGCGCCGCCGCGCGGCCAGCGAGCCGGCCACCGCCAGGTGCTCGACCGACACCAGCAGCGCCAGCAGCGCGGCGCTGGGCAGCATCAGCCGCCACAGCGCCGGGTCCAGTGCCGGCCAGGTGGGTCGGATGGCCAGCGCCGGCAACGCGCCCACCACCGCCACGCCGTGGCCGCTGGCATCGGCCAGCGCGGCCCCGGCGATCGCCAGGGCCATCACCGCCAGCGGCGCGGCGCGCCCCGCCTGGCCGCCGGCGCGACGGCCCAGCCACAGCAAGGTGATGGCGGCGACGGTGATGCCCAGCGTGAGCAGGTGGCCCGGACGCGCGGCGCCCAGCCAGCCGGCCGCGACATCCACCAGCCGCGTGCCCCCGGACGAGCTGCCCGCCAGCACCGGCAGCTGCGTGATGACGATGGTCAGCGCGGCGCCGGTCATGAAGCCGTGCAGCACCGGCACGCTCAGCAGCGCCACCAGCGCATCGAAGCGCAGGGCGGCACCCAGCAGCAGCACCGCGCCGGTCTCCAGCGCCAGCACGCCGGCCAGCGCGGCGGCGGAGGTGCCCTCGGGCGCCACGGCCAGCGCATGCTGCAGGGCCTGGGCCGTCATCAGCGACAGCACCGCGCCAGGACCCATCACGCTGACCGGGCTGGTGCCCACCGCGGCGTAGGCCAGCGCGGGCACGATGCTGGCCGCCAGGCCCAGCTCGGCCGGCAGACCGGCCAGCAGCGCATAGGCCAGGCTCTGCGGGATCAGCAGCAGCGTGATGATGCCGGCGGCGACGGCGTCGTCGCGCCAGGAGGGGGGCAGGGCCTGGGGGGCGGGCAAGTGTTCAGGCCGGCTCGGGCAGCGCGATGCTGTCGTCGGTGCTGAACTGGTAGTCGCGGAAGACGTGGGCGGCGCTGAGCAGCTGGTAGCTGCCGTCGGGCGCACGGTGGGTGGTGTCCTTCAGGCGCCAGGTGAGCTGGCCGCAGGTCCAGATCTCGAAGTTGCGCATGTGGGTGCACAGGCAGGTCTTGTCGGTCACCGAGATGCGCTTGGCATCGGGGTGGGCTTCGATCTCGCGGTTCCAGGCCTCGATGTAGGCGCACTTGCCGCTGGCATCGAGCAGGTAGCCGTAGGCCTCGCAGTTCGGGCGGATGCCGTCGCCAATGCCGGGGCTGGACTTGATCATGCGCATCGGGTAGCCGGTGGGCGAGATCTGGTTGACCTCGATGTCGTCCTCGCCGGCCTTGAAGTACTCCTGCTTGACCTCGTCGGGCAGGCCGCATTCCCGGGTCACGGTGAAGCGCGTGGCCACCTGCACGCCGGCGCCACCCATCTCCAGGAAGCGCACGGCGTCGGAGCCGGTGAAGATGCCGCCAGCGGGCAGCACCGGGATGTCCAGGTGCTCGTCCTTCAGGTACTTCAGCACCTCGCCGACGATGGTGGCCAGGTCATGTTCGGCCCAGTCCATGCCGAAGCCCAGGTGGCCGCCGGCCAGCGGACCTTCGACCACGATGTAGTCGGGCAGGCGGTTCAGGCGGGCGTTCTTCTTGAGGAACAGCTGCAGCGCGCGCACCGACGAGACGATGATGCCCAGCTTGGCATCGCGAAAGCGCGGATGGTCCTCGATCAGCGCGAAGGAGCCCAGGTGCAGGCCGGCCGCCAGCGTGATGCCGTCGATGCCGGCGTCCAGCGCGGTGCTCATGCGCACCTTCAGGGTTTCCTTCGGGGCGTTCATCGTCAGCTTTTCCATGCAGTTGATGAACACCATGCCGGGCCCGGTCTTGCGGGCCATCGTCGATTCCACGTGCAGCCGCGTGGCCTCGGCCAGGTGGTCGAGGTTGAACTTGACGTCGGACTTGTCGCGGTTCTCGGCGTTGTACTTGTACTGGGCCATCTTGGCCTTGACGTACTTGGTCTGGTAGCGCCGGTCCGACACGGTCTTGATCATCGCGTCGGAGATGTGGCCCACGCCGCCCAGGCGGGCCGCTTCGAGGGCCAGATCGGAGGTGGAGATGTCGACACCCATGCCGCCGATCATGATCGGCACCAGTTCGTGGCGGCCCAGGCGCAGGCGGAAATCGTCCAGTCTCTTCATGCGGTTCTCGTGTTCGGGGGAGCGTCCCCGGCGGCGTACGGCGGGAAAGCGCGTATGTTAAGTGCTGGGCCATCCTTGACGGCGTCGTGGGATCTGATAATCCCCGGCCATGAGCGATTCCCCTGACGCGGATCAGCGCCTGACGGCGCTGGAGATCAAGATCAGCTACCTGGAGGATCTGGCCGACACCCTGAACAGCCTGGTGGCGCGCCAGCAGCAGCAGATCGAATGGCTGGCCCGCGAGCTGCTGCAGCTGCGCCGCCAGGGCGCCGAGCCCGGCACGCCCGGCGGCGGCCTGCTTGACGAGCGCCCGCCGCACTACTGAGCGGCTCGCCGGCGAGCCCACCCACGGGACGATCCGGCGGTCGCCGGGCCGTCGTTCGGATGACCAGGTCAGTGGGCCGGTGCCGGCCCGACCGACAGCCAGGGGGTGACGCGGCTGAGCAGTTCGTCCATGCCGAAGGGCTTGGCGAGGTGGTCGTCCATGCCGGCATGCTGCGAGAGCCGTTCGTGTTCGGCCACCGCATTGGCGCTGATGCCGATGATCGGCACCCGCGGCGTGCCCAGGCGCTGCTCCCGCTCGCGCCAGCGGCGGGTGGCCTCGTAGCCATCGAGCGCGGGCATCTGGCCGTCCATCAGCACCAGGCCGATGCCGCCCTTGTGCAGCAGGTCCAGCGCCTGCAGACCGTCTTCGGCCTCCAGCACCGACAGGCCGCTGCGCGACAGCATCTCGACCGCGACCAGGCGGTTCTGCGCGTCGTCGTCGACCACCAGCACGGTGCCCTGCAGCGGCCGCTTGGCGTCCATGTCGGCAGGTTGATGCGGGCTGGGGCTGGCCTGGGTGGCGACCAGCGGCAGGCACACGGTGAAGCGGCTGCCGCGCCCCAGCACGCTGTCGACCAGGATGTCGCCGCCCATCTGGCGGGCCAGGCGCTGGGCGATCGTCAGCCCCAGGCCGGCCCCGGTGGCGGCGCGCTGCGGGCCATGGTCGACCTGGAAGAAGGGCTCGAAGACCATGGCCGCGTCCGAGGTGGACAGACCCTGGCCGCTGTCGGCCACCTCGATCAGCAGCCCCCGATCGGCCGACCAGTCCAGCGCCAGCAGCACCTGGCCGCGGTCGGTGAAACGCACGGCGTTCGAGAGCAGCGCATCGACCAGTTGGTTCAGCCGCGCACGGTCGGCCAGCACCGCTGCCGGCAGCGCGGCCGACAGCGTCAGGTCCAGCCGCAGGCCCTTGGCCTCGGCGGCCGGGCGGTGCCCTTGCAGCATCGACGGCGCCCAGTCGCCCAGGCTCAGCGGCGCCGGTGCCATCCGTGCCGGCGCGGTGTCCAGGGCGCTGTATTCCAGCACCTCCGAGAGCGAATGCATCAAGCCGGCGCTGGAGTGCCGGGCGGCCTCGAGGATGCGGGACTGGCGGGCGGTCAGCGGTTCGCGGGCCAGCAGGTCCAGCGCGCCGATCGTGCCGCTCATCGGCCGCCGGATCTCATGGGTCATGGTCTCGAGAAAGCGCGCGCGCGCGGCGGCATCGCGTTCGAGCTGGCGGTTGGCTGCGCCCAGCTGCTCGTTGACGGCCGCGGTTTCCAGGCTCTGGCGCAGCGCCATCAGCGTGGTTTGGCGGAAGTGCGACGCGCCGCGCATCAGCGCCACGAAGAAGGCGCTGGTGCCCAAGGCGATCTCGGGCCACTGTTCCGGCTGCGACCACAGCGTCACAGCGATCAGCGAGCCGGCCGTTGGCAGCACGATCCATTCGAAGGAGCGGCCGATCAGCGACATGTAGAACGAGGCCACGCACAGCGCGCCCAGCAGGATCGTCACATGCAGCATGGCCTGTGGCGGCGACAGGTGCGGCATCAGCCAGACCGTGGCGACCGACCACATCAGGCCGCTGAGCGCCGCATTCGCCTGCACCTGCCGCTCGGCCCGGTGCAGCGAGGCGGCCTCCTCGGGTGGCTGGCGGTCCAGATGGCGCATGAACCACAGACGCCACAGGCCGCTGCCCAGCGCCATGCCGGCCACGGGCAGCAGCGGCCAGATCGGGTCGAGTGACCAGGCCGGGGCCAGCAGCACGGCCACGGCCAGCCACAGCATCGGCACGCTGGCGCGTGCACCGGACACGGAAAAACGCAGGGCTCCTCGGCGCAGTGCGAGGTCGATCTCAGACGGGGTCAACGGGGCAGGCAGGCAAAGTCATCAGCTGCGCTCATTGTCCGAGCGCATGGGTGGCGTTTGCCATCCCCAGAACGCCGCGCCACTCAGGGGCGCTGGCGGTAGAAACGCACAGGTGTGCCGTCGTCCTGCCGCATCTGCCTGGCCTTGTTCACGACCGAGCGCTGCATCCGGCCCACCACATGCATCTCGCAGGGCTTGCAGTCGAAGCGCAGGCTCAGGATCTCGTCGCCGTGCTGGATGGTCAGCGGCTCGGCGCGCACCGTGCCCTGCACGCCGGTCACGCCCTTGGCCTGCTTGGGGCACAGGCTCAGCGAGAAACGCACGCAGTGCTTGGTGATCATCAGGCTGGCGTCGCCCAGTTCCTGGTGGCTCTCGTACGCGGCGCCCACCACCTGCACGCCATGGCGCACATAGAAGTCATGGGCCTTGTGGTTGTAGACATTGGCCAGGTAGCTCAGCGTGTCCTCGGGGTAAGGCACCGGCGGCTGCTGTTCGGCGCGGCGCTGCGGGCGCCGGGCCCGACGGGCCTGCTCGCGCACGGCCTCGAGCGCGGCCACTGCGTCCCGGCGCAGTGCATTGAGCGCCGCGGCAGGCAGGAACCAGGGCTGGCTCAGTGTCAGGCGCACCGAGCGGGCCTCGAAGATCGTGGCGCCCAGTTTGCCCAGGCCCTCGCGCAGCGCGGCCTCGGCCCGCTGCGTCTGTTCTGCGGGCTGGTGCGTGTGCGCCAACGTGGCGCGCGCCGCATGGCCATCGGCATCGACCACGTCCAGTGCGAAACCCTCGGGGGTGTCGGACAGGCGCAGGTCCAGCGCGATCCGGCGCTCGGCGCTCTTCTTGCGCAGCACGCGGTCCCAGGCCATGTCGCGGTTGCGGCTGAGCACGGTGTCGCGGCGCAGGTCCTTCAGCGTGGCGATCGGCTCCTTGGGCACCAGCTTCCAGCGCCCGGCGGCGGCATCGATCGCCTCGACGGTGTTGACCTGCACCCCGGCGAGTTCACCCTGCAGGTCGAACCAGGTGATCGAGTCGCCGTTGTTCGGCTCGCCGACACCGGCGTCAAGCTGCACCTCCAGGTGGTCCTTCGCCACCTTCAGCACATGGCCCAGGGGCATGCCGGCGTGCTTGGGGGTGTCGAAGGCACCGATGTCGATCTGGCGGCCGTTGACGAAGTAATCGGTAGCGCCGCGGTTGAAGTTGCGCTGCGGGTCAGGGTTGAAGCTGAAGGTGGTGCGGCCCGACGACGCGGCGCGCAGCGACGGCCGCAGGGCCAGCTCGTCGTCGAGCAGGCGGCGGTAATGGGCGGTGATGTTCTTCACGTAGCCCATGTCCTTGTAGCGGCCCTCGATCTTGAAGCTGCGCACGCCGGCGTCGATCAGCGCGCCCAGGTTGGCCGACTGGTTGTTGTCCTTCATCGACAGCACATGCTTCTCGTGCGCGACGATGCGCCCGGCGGTGTCGGTGACGGTCCAGGGCAGGCGGCAGGCCTGCGAGCAGTCGCCGCGGTTGGCGCTGCGGCCGGTCTGCGCATGGCTGACATAGCACTGGCCGCTGTAGGCCACGCACAGCGCGCCGTGGACGAAGAACTCGATCACGGTGTCGGGCAGGGCCTGGGCGATCTCCTGGATCTGCGGCAATGTCAGCTCACGCGCCAGCACCAGCTGCGAGAAGCCGCTGGCCGCCAGGAAGCGGGCCTTGTCCAGCGTGCGGATGTCGCACTGGGTGGAGGCATGGATCTCGATGGGCGGCAGGTCCAGCTCCATCAGGCCCATGTCCTGCACGATCAGCGCATCGACGCCGGCCTCGTAGACCTCGCGCACCATGCGGGCGGCAGGCGCCAGTTCGTCGTCGCGCAGGATGGTGTTGAGGGTGACGAAGATCTTCGCGCCGAAGCGATGCGCGTGGCGCACCAGGCGCTCGATCTCGGTCACCGGATTGCCGGCCGCCGCCCGCGCGCCGAAGCCGGGGCCGCCGATGTAGACCGCGTCCGCGCCATGGTTGACCGCCTCGATGCCGATCTCGGCATCGCGGGCGGGGGCCAGCAGTTCCAGCGTGTCAGGGCGGCTCATGGCGCGCATGGTACCGGCGTGGCCGGTGCCGCGCCGCTGTGGGGTCAGGCCGCCGCGAGCAGGCGCCGGGAGGCCGCGCGGAAGTTGGCCAGCAGTTGCGCGTAGTCGTGGTTCACCGGGAACTGCGGGAACTGCTCGACGATGGACGCCGGCGGATGGATGAAGAAGCCGGCGTGGGCGGCGCCCAGCATGCCGGTGTCGTTGTAGCTGTCGCCGGCGGCCATGACCTGGAAGTTCAGGCCCTTGAGCGCGTTCACCGCATGGCGTTTCTGGTCGGGCTGGCGCAGACGGTAGTCACGCACGAAGCCCTGCTCGTCGATCACCAGCTTGTGGCAGAACAGCGTGGGGCGGCCGAGCTGGCGCATCAGCGGGTCGGCGAACTCATAGAAAGTGTCCGACAGGATGATGACCTGGAACTCCTCGCGCAGCGTGTCGAGGAATGCCTTGGCGCCCTCCAATGGCTGCATGCCGCCAATGACCTCCTGGATGTCCTGCAGCTTCAGGCCATGCTGGGCCAGCAGGTCGATGCGAAAGCGCATCAACTTGTCATAGTCGGGCTCTTCGCGGGTGGTGCGCGAAAACTCGGGGATGCCGGTGCGCTGGGAAAACGCGATCCAGATCTCGGGCACCAGGACGCCTTCGAGGTCCAGGCAGACGACTTGCATGACATGACTCCGCAGTGAGGGGCAGTGGGCACCGGGCCCGCCGCGAAACGGCGCGCATGATACCCGTCGCCCCTGGCGTGGGGCTGTCAGGCGGGCGCCAGGGTCACCGGCACGCCGGCCAGCACGGCGTTGCCCGACAGCGGGTCGCGCAGGCGCTCGTCGAGCAGGTCATTGAGGCTGGCGCCCGGGCGTTCGGCCGCGACGCGCAACTGGGCGCCAGGCCGGTCGTGGCCCCAGCCGTGCGGCAGGCAGACCACGCCCCGGGGCAGATCGGTGCTGCAGGCCACCCGCACCCCCACCGCGCCGCCCGGGCCGGCCAGGCGCGCCGACGCGCCATCGGCCACGCCATGTGCCGCGGCATCGTCCGGATGGACCCACAGCGTGCTGCGGTCGGGGCCCTTGGCCAGCACCGGCAGGTTGTGCATCCAGCTGTTGTTGCTGCGCAGGTCGCGCCGGCCGATCACGACCAGCGGCGGGGCTGGGTCGGCCAGCCGCTCGGCGGCCTGCGCCAGGTCGGCCACGCAGGCGGCGGGTGCCAGGTCGATCAGGCCGTCGGGCGTGCGCAGCACCTCGGGCAGGCGCGGCTGCAACTCGCCCAGGTCGATGCCGGCGGGCGCGGCGGCCACCCGGTCCAGGCTCAGGCCCCCCGGGCGCTGGCCGAAGGCGTCGCCGTAGGGGCCGGCGCGCAGCGCCAGATCGAGCAGGCGCTCGGGGCCGCGGCGCGGCGACAGCGCGGCCATCAGTGCCTCCGCGTGCTGCGGGGCGCGGCGGCGCAGGTCCTCGGCGAGCAGCGCGTCATCCAGCGCGTCCAGGTCGGCGTCGCGGCCCTGGCCGCTGACCAGCGCCGCCAGGCGCAGCAGCAGGCGCCACTCCGGCGGGTGGGCGGCGTCGTCGGCGGGCAGCACGGCGGGGCTGTAGCGGGCGTGGTTGCGGTCGGACAGCTGCGGGAAGGCGACGTCGTAGTGGCCGTCCTCCAGCGGTGAGCGGCCGGGCAGGATGACGTCGGCGTGGCGGCTGGTCTCGTTGAGGTAGATGTCCAGGCTGACCATGAATTCCAGGCCGTCCAGGGCGTCGGCCAGGCGCGGGCCGCCCGGTGCCGACAGCACCGGGTTGGTTCCGGCGGTGATCAGGGCGCGCACCTGGCCAGGGCCGGGCGTGGCGATCTCTTCGGCCAGACAGGTCATCGGCAGCTCGCCGAAGACTTCAGGGGCGCCGCTGACCCGGCTGACGTGGCGGCCGGTGACGATGCCGCGGCCCTGGCCCGGACGGCCCTCGGTGTTGGCGGCGAAGGCGGCGGCACGGGGCCACATCGCGCCGCCAGGCTCGTCCAGGTGACCCGTGACGAGGTTGAGCGCATCGATCAGCCAGGCGCAGGTGGTGCCCCAGCGCTGGGTGTGCACGCCCAGGCGGCCATAGACGCAGGCGGCCTCGCTGCGCGCGATGTCGCGCGCCAGGGTGCGGATCGCCTCGGACGCCAGTCCGCAGCGCGCCGCCACGGTCTCCGGCGTGAAGGGCGCGACCGCCGCCTGCAGGCTGTCCAGTCCGCGGCTGAGTGCGCCGGCCCGGCCCGGTCGCGCCAGCCCCTCGGCAAACACCACGTTCAGCAGCGCGGCCAGCAGGAAGACGTCGGCGCCTGGACGGATGGCCAGGTGGGTGTCGGCGATCGCAGCGGTCTCGGTGCGGCGGGGGTCGATCACCACCAGCCGCCCGCCGCGCTCGCGCAGCGCGCGGGCCTTGCCGCGGAAATCGGGCACCGTCCACATGCTGCCATTGCTGGCCATCGGGTTGCCGCCCAGGATCACCAGCAGCCGGGTGCGGGCGATGTCGGGCACCGGCACGCTGAGCCAGTGGCCGTACATCCAGCCGCACTGCAGCTGGCGCGGCATCTGGTCGAGCGTGGACGCCGAGAACACATTGCGCGAGCCCAGCGCGCGCGCCAGTCGCGCGAAGTACAACAGCAGGCCCATCTTGTGCGCCGCCGGGTTGCCCACCGCCAGCGCCACCGCGTCACGGCCCTGCTCGGCGATGATCGGCAGCAGCCGGCGCTCGATCTCGGCGAAGGCCTCGTCCCAGGTGGCGGGCTCCAGGGTGGCGCCGCGACGGATCAGTGGCGTGCGCAGGCGGTCGGGGTCCTCGTGCAGGTCCTTCAGGGCCACCGCCTTGGGGCAGATGAAGCCGCGGCTGAAGACGTCGTCGTCGGCGCCGCGGATGCGCTGCACCCGGCCGTCGGCGACCTCGATCTCGAGGCCGCAGCAGGCCTCGCACAAGGGGCAGATGCGGCGGTGGACGGTGGCGCTCATGCGGGCTCCTGGGCAGCGAGGGCCGCATCCTCGCGCGGCGCGTCGGCGCGCGGTGTCGCCCGGGTGACGCGCCGGGGCCGGGCTTTCCCGGATCAGCTGACGATGTAGGCGGCGGCGCCGGTGGCGATCAGCGTGCCGTCCTGGTTGACCAGCCGCATCTGGGTGCTGGCCACCCGGCCGCCCAGACGCACCACCTCGGCCGAGGCGATGAAATGCTCGCCGATGCCGGGGCGCAGGTAATCCACCCGCAGGTCGATCGTGCCCAGGCGGCTGAAGCGGTGCATCACCACCTCGGCGGCCTCGTCACAGTATTTCTCGGTGATCCCCACCATCACGGCCACGCCGCCCATGGCGTCGAGCACCGCCGAAATGACGCCGCCATGCAGGCGACCGTACAGGTAGTGACCGATCAGGTCGGGCCGCATCTGGATGCGCGCCGAGGGCGCCGGGGGGGCCAGCGAGACCATGGTCATGCCCAGTGTCTGGTTGAAGGTGACCTTGTGCTCGAACAGGTCCCGCAGCGCGGTCTCCAGCAGGGCCTGTTCATCGGGCGATCGGCGGGTGGCGGCAACATGGGTCATGGGCGGATTGTGGCCCGAAGCTGCGCTATCGTCGGCGCATGCCCGGCGAACGCTTCGACCGCCTCGATGCCCTCAGGGGCCTGGCCATCGTCTGGATGGTGGGGTTCCACTTCGCCTACGACCTGAACCATTTCCGACTGCTGCAGCCGCCGCAGCAGTTCCTGGCGGATCCGTTCTGGACGCTGCAGCGCACTTCGATCGTCAGCCTGTTCCTGCTGTGCGCCGGGCTGGGCCAGGCGGTGGCGGTGCAGGCGGGGCAGTCGGCCGGCCGCTTCTGGCGCCGCTGGGCGCAGGTGGCGGCCTGCGCGCTGCTGGTGTCGGCCGGTTCGGCGCTGGTCTTTCCGCAGCGATGGATCAGCTTTGGCGTGCTGCACGGCATCGCGGTGATGCTGGTGCTGGTGCGCCTGGGGGTGGCGCCGCGACTGGGGGGCGACCTGGCAACCGCCCGCGCGCAGGCGTGGCTGTGGGGCCTGGGCGCGCTGGCACTGGTGGCGCCGAGGCTGTGGCAGCACCCGCTGTTCGACCAGCGCTGGGGCTGGGGTGTGGGCCTGGGCACGCACCTGCCGGCGACCGAGGACTATGTGCCCGTGCTGCCCTGGCTGGGCGTGCTGCTGTGGGGCCTGGCGATCGGCGGCTGGCTGCTGACCCACCGCCGCCATTGGCTGACCGGCGCCTTGCCCTCCGTGCTGCGGCCGCTGGCCTGGCTGGGTGCGCGGCCGCTGCGCATCTACATGCTGCACCAGCCGCTGCTGTTCGGCCTGCTGATGGCCTGGCAGGCGTTGCGCTGAGGCGGTTCAGCGCGGCACGCCGCGCTGCAGCGACTGCAGCATCTCGTGCAGGTCGTGGGTCATCACGGCCAGGAAGCCCAGCAGCGCCAGGTAGTACAGGCCGTACTCGATCTTCGTGCCCAGCGGCACGGCGTAGTAGGTGGCGGCTTCGGGGAGATCGCGCCGCCAGCGCAGCGCGCGCCAGACCTGCGGCGCCGCCAGCACCGCCATGATCAGCAGCATCGGGCTGGGCCGCCACCAGAACAGCGCCAGCAGCACCGGGACGCCCAGCAGCCAGATGCGCGGCGACAGCACCGCGGTGATGCGGCCGCCATCGAAGGGCGACAGCGGGATCAGGTTGAACAGGTTCAGGAAGAAGCCGGCATAGGCCACCGCCAGCAGCCAGGGCAGGTCGCCCTCGCCGCGGGCCAGCAGGTAGCACAGCACCGCGCCCACCGTGCCCAGCAGTGGCCCGCCCAAACCGACGAAGGCCTCCGTTTCGGCGTTGTGCGGGCGGTCCTTCAGTTCGACCCAGGCGCCGACGAAGGGGATGAAGGTGGGCCAGCCGACGTCCAGGCCCCGGTGCCGCGCCGCCAGCAGGTGGCCCAGTTCGTGCACGAACAGCAGGACGACGAAGCCGGCGGCATAGCGCCAGCCGTACACCATGGCGTAGACCGCCAGCGACAGCAGCATCGAGCCGCCACTGACCAGCAGCTTGCCCAGCTTGGCGCCGGACAGCAGGAGCAGCAGCAGCTTGATCATGGTCGCACTCAGGCGGCGGGCGGCTCGGCGTCGCGCGCAGGTTTGCGCTTGAAGACGCGTGTCGCCAGGGCACCCAGACCGGCCAGCGCCAGGAAGCCCAGCTTGGCGAACTTGGCCAGGAAGGCCCCCACCACGGCCAGCAGGCCCAGCTTCTTGGCACCTGCCCCCAACACCAGGGCCGCCAGACCGTACTCGGCGACCTTGTCGGTGCTGGCGTCGAAGTCGGCGTAGCGCTTGCCCTCGTCGAAGGCCAGTGCTGCCAGCAGCGCCTGGCCGTCGGCCTGGTACTTCGGCAGGTCCTTCAGCCCGGTCACCAGGTTCATGCTGAAGTAACCCTCGCGGCCCAGCAGGTAGGTGTTGTAGTTGACGCCCAGGTCGTCCTCGCCGGTCTGACCCTTCTCGCGCGACTTCATCGCCCACACCAGGCGGTGCGTGCCGGCGTCATAGGCCGGCGGCTGGGCCCAGCCGAGGATCTCCAGTGCCGGCGCGCCCAGCTTCAGGCGCTCCTCGTTGCTGGCCTCGGTGCCTTCGGTGAAGCTCTGCAGCAACTCGTCGGCCTTCCAGTCGCGGGCGTCGTCGTCGCGGATGTAGCCGGCCGACTCGAAGCGCACGGTCATGAACCAGTCGCCGCCATCGGCCGGGAACACCAGGCCTTGCAGGCGCGGGTCCTCGCCCGGGTTGCCCATGGCCTGCAGCAGGCGCGTGGCGTGCGGCTGGGGAATGAACAGGCGGCCGGCGGGCAGCGCCAGGTGGGCCTGGCCGGACAGCGCCACGCTGGCCGGGCCGGCCTGGGCGGCGGCCCGTGCGGCCTCCCAGGTCTGTCGGGCGCGCGTCTGGGCGTCGTCGGCGGGCTGGGCGAAGGCCGCCCAGGACAGCATCAGCAGCAGGCTGGCGGCCAGCAGATGGCGCAGGGTGCGCATGGTGATCATTCCTCCCCGTGGTGACTGGGGGGATTGTCCCCGGACAGCGGCCCGCCGCTCATCCCTCCAGTGCGGGACGGGCGAACAGGGCCTGCGCGGTGCGGCCCACCTGGCGGGTGTCCCAGGCCGCCCAGGCGGCCATGCCGGCGGCGCCGGCCAGCGGCAGCCAGCGTGCCAGGCTGCGCCCGGCCACCCGCCTGGCAATGGATGCGCCCACCTTGGCGGCTGCCATGCGCAGCAGCTGCGCCTGGGCCACCTGCACCAGGCCGCGCTCGCCGGTCTGCACCAGCAGCTGGCGCACGACGCGGGCGCCGGTGTGGTCGAACAGGCAGTACAGCAGCTGTTCGGGCGAGGGGGGCGGCTGGCCATGCACCGCGGCGATGTCGGCCACCAGCGCGCTCTGCAGCCGCCACACGGTGGCCAGCTCGGGCAGCACCGTCAGCCAGCCGATCGGCCCCAGCGGCAGGGCCAGTGCGCCCGCGGCCAGACCCGCCTTGCCGGCGGCGCTGCGGATCAGGGCGTCGCTGGCGGCCGCCGGGTCGGCGCGGCGGCGCAGCCGCGAGCGGGGTGGCTGACCGATCACGCCCAGCACGGCGCCCCCCAGGGCGTCGGCGGGCTCGGCATCGGGGGCAGGGCGTGTGGTTCGACTCATGCCGCGATGATGGGGGCAGCGGGCCGGGTTTCCAGGGCGGCCCACCCTGTTAACCTGTCGGCTTTGCCGCTTCGGCCACCGACATGTCCAGCAAGACCCTCTACGGCTTCCATGCCGTGACGGTGCGCCTGAAGACCGCACCCGAATCGATCGACGAGATCCACCTCGACGCCACCCGCCGTGACGCGCGCATGCGCAGCTTCGCCGAGCGCGCCCGCGAGGCCGGGGTGCGGGTGCTGGAGAGCAACGACGAGCAGCTCAGCCGCCTGGCCGCCTCGCCGCGCCACCAGGGCGTGGTGGCGCGGGTGCAGCCGCTCAAGCCGCGCCATTCGCTGGACGAGGTGATGGAGGACGTCGAGGCCGCCGGCATCGCGCCACTGCTGCTGGCCCTGGACGGCGTGACCGACCCGCACAACCTGGGCGCCTGCCTGCGCGTGGCCGACGGCGCCGGCGCCCACGCGGTGATCGCGCCCAAGGACCATGCGGTGGGCCTGAACGCCACGGTGGCCAAGGTGGCCTCGGGGGCCGCCGAGACCGTGCCTTACCTGATGGTCACCAACTTGGCGCGCAGCCTGACCGAGATGAAGGAGCGCGGCCTGCGCATCATCGGCACCAGCGACGATGCCGAGCGCACGATCTACGACCTGGACCTGAGCGGCCCGGTGGCCCTGGTGCTGGGCGCCGAGGGCAAGGGCCTGCGGCAGATCACCCGCAAGACCTGCGACGAGCTGGTCAGCATTCCGATGGCCGGCGCGGTCGAGAGCCTGAACGTCTCGGTGGCGGCCGGGGTCTGCCTGTACGAGGTGCTGCGCCAGCGTCGCGCGCGCCCCTGAGCGCGGCCGCTCAGGCCTGGCCGATCGCCGCCAGGCTGGTCGACAGGCGCAGCAGCATCTCGCTGCGCTCCTCGGGCACGAAGCGCAGCGCCTGCCAGGTGGCTTCCGGCACCATGGCCAGCGCCTGCTCGGCGCTCCAGCCGCGCTCCAGGGGCCCGAGCAACTGGTGGATTTGCGACAGCAGTGCGGCCAGACCCGGCGCCTGGGTGCCCTCGGGCCAGCCGCGGTGGTGATCGGCGATGGCCTCGACGATGGCCGGCGGGAAGTTCCAGCGCCGCGCCACGGCCGAGCCCACCTCGACATGGTCGGTGCCCAGCAGCTGCCGTTCCACCGCGCGGGCGGACTCGCCCTCGGCCACCCGGCGTTCGACGTCGGCCACGATCTCGGGCACCAGCACCACCAGCATCAGCTCGCCGATGTCGTGCAGCAGGCCGGCCAGGAAAGCCTCGCTGGGGTCCAGGTCCAGCCGGGCGCTGAGGGTCGAGGCCGTCATCGCCACGTTCATCGCATGGCGCCAGAAGCCGTTGAGGTCGAAGCCCGGGCACTGTTCGGGACGGATGGCCTGCTGCAGCGTGACCGCCGTCAGCAGGTTGTTCACGGTGCGCAGACCCAGCAGGGTGACCGCGCCGCTGACCGAGCCGATGCGGCCGGGCCGGCCATAGAACGGCGAGTTGGCCAGGCGCAGGCAGCGTGCGGCCAGCGACGGGTCGCGCTCGATCAGCGCGATGCAGCGCTCCATCGTCAGCCCGCCCTGGCGCAGCGCCTGCAGCACCTCGGCCAGCGCCGCGGGCAGCGGTGGCAGGTCCGCCAGGCGGCGGCTCAGGTCGGGCAGCTCCAGCGTGGCGCTCACGGGGCCCTCCGGCGATCGGCGTGCTTCATGCGGCTTCCGTGCAGCAGGGCAGCAGGACCAGCAGGTCGCCGCGGTTGAACTCGGCGCCATCGATGTGGCGCAGCCAGCCGCGCCACTGCTGGTCGCCCAGGGTGATCACGCCCTGGGGCTGGCCACCGCGCAGCTGCGCCAGCACCGAGGCCAGCTCGGGCGCCGGGGGCAGGCCCAGCGATCCCAGCGCCTGCGGGAACAGTTCGCTGGCACGCTCGTTCAGGTAGGCCAGCGTGCCCTCGGGGTCGATGCCCAGCACGGCTGCGGGCATCAGCTCCAGCAGGTCGCGCACGCCGCCGGCGCCGGCTTCCACCAGCTCGGCCTGCTCGCGCTGCTGGGCCAGCAGCGAGGACATGCGCCGGTTCAGGCTGGCCTGCTCGATGCTGGCACGCGCCAGGGCCTGGGTGAGCCGGCGGTTCTCGTCGGCCAGCTCCTTCTGGCGGAAGGCCTGGGCGACATGCTCGCGCAGCCGGTCGTCGTCCCAGGGCTTGGTCAGGAACTTGAAGACCGCGCCCTCGTTGACGGCGTCGATGATGGTCTGCAGGTCGGTGAAGCCCGAAAGCGTCATGCGGATCGTGTCGGGCCACAGCTCCTTGGCGCGGCGCAGGAAATCCACGCCGACCATGCCGGGCATGCGCTGGTCCGAGACGATGACGTCCACCTCGGTGGTGGCCAGCAGCGCCAGCGCCTGCTCGCCGCTGGTGGCGGTCAGCAGCTTGTAGCCGTCGCGCCGGAACAGGCGGCGCAGCGAGGACAGGATGTTCTCCTCGTCATCGACCAGCAGCAGCGTGCGCGAGCGGGTGCGGGTGCCGGCCAGCTCGGCCGGCAACTGGCGGCGCGTGCGCAGCATCGTGGCCAGCGTGTCGGCGTCCACCGGGGGACTGAAAAAGTAGCCCTGGATGGCGTCGCAGCCGGCGCTGGCCAGCAGGCGCAGCTGTCCTTCGGTCTCGACCCCCTCGGCCAGCACGCGCACTTTCAGGCCGTGGGCCAGGTTGATGATCGAGCGCACCACCGAGGCCGCTTCGGCGGATGTGGTGACATCCTGGACGAAGCTGCGGTCGATCTTCAGCACGTCGATCGGCAGCTGCCGCAGGCGGCTGAGGCTGGAGAAGCCGGTGCCGAAATCGTCCAGCGAGATCTCCAGCCCGCTGGCCTGCAGCGCGCCCAGCGTGTCGGCCACGCGGTCACCGTCGTGCAACAGCGCGCTCTCGGTCAGCTCCAGACCCAGGTCGGCGGCCCGGGCGCCACTGAGGTCCATCGCGCTGCGGATGCTCTGGGCGACGTCGCCCACCTGGAACTGCACCGGCGACAGGTTGATCGCGATGCGTGTGGCCGGCACGCCAGCCTGGCGCCAGGCCACGGCCTGGCGGCAAGCCTCGCGCAGCACCCAGTCGCCGATCGCGGCCACCAGGCCGGAGCGCTCGGCCACCGGCAGGAACTCGCTGGGCGCGACGCTGCTGCCGTCGGCCCGGAACCAGCGCAGCAGTGCCTCGACGCCACAGATCTCGCCGCCTTGCAGGCTGACCTGGGGCTGGTAGTGCAGCCGGAACTCGCCGTGCTCCAGGGCGTGGCGCAGCTCGTTCTCCAGCGCCAGCGCACGCAGGTTGCGCTCGTCGGCGTCCTCGGTGTGGAAGGAAATGGGCGTGGTGGTGCCGGCATCGGCGCGCGCGGTCTGCGCGGCTTCCAGCACGCGTGGGCCGGCCGGGCCGTCATCGGGGTAGGCGGCCACACCGATGCGGCAGCGCGGGTGCACATCCACCCGGCCCAGCCGCACCGGCTGTTCAAGCGCATCGATCACGGCGCGGGCGCGGGCCTCGATGGTCTCGCGCGGCAGGCCCGTCGGATGACGGATCACCAGCGCGAACTCGCTGCTGCCCATCTGGGCGACGAACTCGTCGCGCGAGCGCAGCGCCCGCAGACGGGCGGCCAGCGCGCCGGCCAGGGCGTCGGCGGCGCCGAAGCCCATCGAGCTGGCCAGCTCGGCGATGCGCGGCACGTCGATCGACAGCACGCTGAAGCCGCGCTGGTCCCAGCTGCTGGCACTGACCGCGATGTCCAGCTTCTGCAGCAGCCAGGCGCGGTTGGGCAGACCGGTGGTCTCGTTGGCGTTGGACAGCGCGTGCAGGCGCTCCTCGGCCTCGCGCTGCGCGGTCACGTCGTGCAGCACCGCGAAGCCCGAGGGGCCGTCCGGCTCGCTGGCGGCACGGCGCAGCAGGCCGCGGTGCAGCACCTGCAGGCGCCGGCCGTCGGCCGTCAGCACGGTGTGCCGCAGGTCGAAGACCGTCCCGGGCTGGGCGTTGCGCCACAGGTGGGCCAGCAGCTTGCGCTCGGCCTCGGGCACCCAGGTCAGCGTGTCCAGAGGCTGGTCGGGTGCCTGGGCTGGCAGACCCAGCAGGGTCAGCAGGCCGGCCGAGGGCCGCACGCGCCAGTCGGGGCCGCTGACGACGAAGCTCCCCGCCTGGCACAGTGACTCGCACTGGCGCAGCATGTCCGCCAGGGGTTCGTCCAACAGGATGTCGGTGGCGGTGGTCATGGCCTCAGCTCCAGGCGGGGGGCTGGCTGCCGGGCGGCACCGACTCGGGACCGGCGATCGGCACCCACACCCTGAACGCGCTGCCCACGCCCGGTGTCGAGCGCACCTGGATCGCGCCGGCATGGCGCTGGACGATCGAGAAGGCCAGCGACAGGCCCAGACCCGTGCCCTTGCCGACCTCCTTGGTCGTGTAGAAGGGCTCGAAGATGCGTCGGCGCACCTCGTCCGACATGCCGCAGCCGGTGTCGTCCACCTGGATCCAGGCCCAGGCGTCCTGGGTGCCGCTGGACAGCGTGATCGTGCCGTGGCCGCTGATGGCGTGCGAGGCGTTGACGATCAGGTTCATGAAGACCTGGTTGAGCTGGCCTGCCAGGCAGCGCACCGCCGGCAACGAGCCCAGGGACTTGACCACGTCGGCCTTGTACTTGACCTCGTTGCGCACCACGTTCAGCGTGGATTCCAGGCCGGCGTTGAGGTCGGCCTCCTGCCATTCGGACTGGTCGACGCGGGAGAAATCCTTCAGGTCCTGGACGATCTTCTTGACCCGGCTCAGGCCATCGGCGCTCTCGTCGAGCAGCTGCGGCAGGTCCTCGCGCAGGTAGTCGATCTCGATCTCGTCACGCATCTGGCGCACCGGGTCGAGCAGCGGCTCGTTGGGCAGCTGGTCGATCGCGGCCTTGCCGGTGTCCACCAGCCGCAGGATGTCGTTGACGTACTGGCGCAGCGTGTTCAGGTTGGAGCTGACGAAGCCGATCGGGTTGTTGATCTCGTGGGCCACGCCCGCGGCGAGCTGGCCGATCGAGGCCATCTTCTCGGACTGCAGCAGCTGGTTCTGCGCTTCCTCGAGCTTGCGGTTGGTGTCGCGCACGCGCTCGAACTGCTCGCGCAGCTCGTCCTGGGCGGCGCGCACCTCGGTGCGGTCCTGCACCATCCACCAGGAGCCCCACTCGGGGTCCTTGGGGTCGGGCATGAAGGCGTTCATCTGCACCCAGATGCGCTCGCCGTCAACACGGCGCAGCCACTGCTCCTGGTGCGTGGGCCGGCCGGCCAGCAGCTCCGGCCCGGCCACAGCCAGGAAGGACTTGAACTCGGCCGGGCTGCCGAACAGCGACGGTGTGTCGCGGCCCACCGCGCTGCCCTCGGCCATGCCGAACATCTGCTCCATCGCCCGGTTGCAGCGCTCGATGCGGTGCGCACGCACGTAGCTGACACCGATCGGCGCGTTGTCGACGAAGGCCTCCAGCGCCTGCATGCTGGCTTCCAGCTCCTGCGAGCGTGCCTCCACCAGCAGCTCGAGCTGGTTGCGGTGGCACATCAGCTCTTCCTCGGCCTGCTTGCGGGTGGTGATGTCCTGCATCGACCCGACGGCGCCAATGATCTCGCCCTGGGCGTTGCGCAGCGGCGCCGCGGTGAAGAAGATCCAGCGCCCGGTCTCGCCCAGATCGCCGAAGAAGGCCTCGACCTCGCAGAAGCCCGGCACCAGCTTGGACGGCTGGGCGGCCTCGCCGTAACGCGCCATCAGCTCGGGGCCACTCAGGCCGTCCACCACCAGGTCGGCCATCAGGGGGCGCTCGGTGGGGTAGAAGGCCCGCCAAGTGTCGGTGCGGCCGATCATCTCATGGGCCGGCTTGCCGGTCAGGCTGGCGCAGGCGGCGTTCCAGTGGGTGACCCGGTGGTTCATGTCCAGCACGAAGGTGGCCAGCGGGGCGTGGTCGACGATCTGACGCAGCATGTCGCTGAGGCCGAACAGGCTGCTCTGCACATGGTGGATGTCGGAGTGGTCGATGCAGGTCAGCAGCACCGTCGGCTGGCCGCCCAGCACGACCAGGCGCTGGGTGATCTCGACCTGGCGCTCGCTGGCGTCGCGCGTCAGCAGGGTGCTGGCCAGCGCGGGGGTTTCCTGTCCGGCCAGGCTGGCCCGGGCGGCGGCCTGCAGTGCGGCGCGGTCGGTCTCGACCAGCAGCTGGGCGGCCGGCAGTGCGCGCAGTGCGTCCTCGTCCAGGCCACTCAGGCGCTGCAGCGCGGTGTTGGCAGCCAGCAAGGCGTCGCCGCGGTGCAGCGCGGCGGGCACCGGCAGGGCATCGATCAGGCTGCGCGCGAGCAACTCGTCGGCAAAGGGCAGGTGCAGGTCGCTCATCAGGAGGTGGCCACGGCGGGCAGGGCCGGGCGGACGAAGTGCGGGGTGCTGGACTCGGCACGGATGAACAGGCTCAGGCGCAGGCCCTCGCGCTGGGCGAACTCGTTGACCTGGCGGATCACCCGTGGCTCGAACACATAGCCGGCGGCCAGCAGGATGGCGCCCTTGGACGACAGCAGGTCACGCGCCAGCACCATGCCAGGCTGCAACTCGCGCACGTCGACCTTGCGGTCGGTGTTGATCTCGCGGGCCTGCTCGGCCAGGGCCTGTTCCAGCGCTTCCACCACCCGGGGGTCGTAGCGGGTGCCGGCGCTGCCGCGCAGGGACTGCATCGCGGCATCCGGGCCGTAGGCGTTTTCGGTCAGGCTGCCCGTGACCATGCCGTCGTAGTCGCTGGCCGCGGCGATGATGCGGGCGCCCAGGACGATCTCGTCGCCCACCACGCCGTCCGGAAAGCCCTTGCCGTCGTAGCGTTCGTGGTGCTGGCGCACCATGCGCGCCACGCCGTGCATCTTGGCCAGCGGCATCAGGGCGGCCTCGCCGTCCAGCGGGTGCTTGCGGTAGCGGGCCAGCTCTTCGGGGTTGTAGACCGACACCGGGCGGCGCAGCATGCCGTCGGGGAAGCCCATCTTGCCCAGGTCGTGCAGCAGCGCGGCGAGGTAGACGTCCTCACGGTCACGTTCGGACAGCCCCAGCTTGATGGCCACGCGGCGCGACAGGTCGGCCACCCGTCGGCCATGGCCGGCCATGCCGCCCTCGCGGGCCTCCATCAGGCCGGAGAAGAGGTTGACGGCCAGCTTGAAGTTCTCGTTGAGCTCCTCGTAGGCCTTCTCGAGCATGTCGTTGATCTGCTCGATCTCGGCGGTGCGGGCTTTGACCCGGGCCTCGAGGCTGGCGTTGAGCTGGCGCAGTTCCTCGTTGCGGCGGGCGTTCTCGGCCGACAGCTGGCGGTTGCGCCGCTCCAGGCCCTGGCGTTCCAGCGCCTGGCGCACGATCAGCAGGATGTCCTGGTCGTCCCAGGGCTTCTGGATGTATCGGTGCAGCTCGCCGCGGTTGATCGCCTGCACGGTGGACGAGATGTCGGCGTAGCCGGTCAGCAGGATGCGCACCGCTTCGGGGGCGGGCTCGCGCGAGGCCTCCAGGAACTGCGCGCCGTCCATGCCGGGCATGCGCATGTCCGAGATGATCAGGTCCACCGGCGCCTCGCGCAGCAGCGCCAGCGCCTCGGCCCCCGAGGTGGCCTGCTGCAGGCGGTAGCCATGCGGGCGCAGCAGCCGGCGCAGTGCGCTCAGCACCGAGGGCTCGTCGTCGACCAGCAGGATGCTGGCGGCGGGCAGGGTGGTGTCGTCGGTCGAGGTCGGCATGATCGCGATCTGGTGCGGCTCAACGCGGTCATCGACCGATCCGGCGACCACTTTAGGGCCACAATCCGGCGCAGGCGGCCGGCCCGGCCGCCGCTGCCCCCCGGATCCACGCCGCCATGCCCGTCATTGCCGTTCCCCACCCGCTGGTCCGCCACAAGGTCGGACTGCTGCGCGAAGCAGACATCTCGACCAAGAAGTTCCGCGAGCTCACCGGCGAGCTGGCCCGCCTGCTGGCCTATGAGGCCACGGCCGACTTTCCGCTGGGCAAGGTGACGATCGACTGCTGGAGCGGACCGGTCGAGGTGGACCAGATCGCCGGCCGCAAGGTCACGGTGGTGCCCATCCTGCGCGCCGGCCTGGGCATGCTCGACGGCGTGCTGGACATGATCCCCAACGCCAAGGTCAGCGTGGTCGGCCTGGCGCGCGACCACGAAACGCTGCAGCCGGTGAACTACTTCGAGAAGTTCGTCGGCCACCTGGACGAGCGCACCGCGCTGATCATCGACCCGATGCTGGCCACCGCCGGCTCGATGATCGCCACGATTGACCTGCTCAAGCGCCGCGGCTGCAAGGACATCCGCGCGCTGGTGCTGGTGGCGGCGCCGGAGGGCATCGCGGCGCTGGAGAAGGCCCATCCCGAGGTGCGCTGCTGGACCGCCTCGATCGACAGCCACCTCAACGAGCACGGCTACATCATCCCCGGCCTGGGCGATGCCGGCGACAAGATCTTTGGTACCAAGGACGAGGACACCCGATGAGCAAGGCCCTTGCGCTGGCCCTGGTGGCGCTGCTGGCTGTGGCCGGCTGCACCCAGGAAAAGCAGAACCAGATCAAGCGCGAGATCCAGAACTGGACCGGCACCGACGGCGTGCTGGAGATCTACGCCGGCAACCAGGTGGTCAAGCGCTTCCTGAAGATCGACAAGCTCAGCACCGCACTGGGCACCGACGACAACCTGCCGCGCCACTACCGCTTCGGCTACGGTGTGCTCGACGAGAACCTCAACGGCAAGGTCGACGAGGGCGAGAAGCGGGTGTATTTCGAGCTGGGCGATTATGTCCAGTACGTCTTCTTCGACAACCCGCACTGAGCCCGCTCAGACCCAGCCCAGCGCGCCCGCCAGCGCGCCGGCCGCGATCGGCCACAGCGGGTTGAGCTTGGTGCGCCAGGCCAGCAGCACCGTGCCCAGCACCAGCAGCCAGGCTGCCGGTTGCTGCAAGGTGGGGCGCGCCAGCAGCCAGCCGGTGGCCAGCACCAGGCCCAGCGTCACCGGCGCCAGGCCGGCCACGAAGGCGCGCACGCCGCGGGTGTCGCGGCGGCGCGAGCCCCAGCGCGAGACCACCAGCGTCAGCACCGTGCTGGGCAGCAGCATGCCGCTCATCGCCGCCAGCGCGCCGGCCAGCCCGGCCACGTTGTAGCCCACCACGGCGACGAACAGCAGGTTGGGGCCCGGCGCGGCCTGGGCCAGGGCCACCGAGCCGGTGAAGTCGGCATCGCTGAGCCAGCCGTGTTCGATCACCACATGGCGGTGCAACTCGGGCACGGTGGCCACCGCGCCGCCGATGGCCAGCAGCGACAGCGTCAGGCAGTGCAGGAACAGCCAGGGCAGGGTGTCGATCACCGGTCGTCCTCCTGTCCCAGGCGCCACCAGGCCAGGCCCAGACCCAGCAGGCCCACCAGCGGCAGCACCGCCACCAGCGGCCAGCGCAGCACGCCCACCAGCAGCAGCGTCAGGGCCGCCAGCGGTACCCACAGCGCGCGGCCCAGCGGGTTGCGCGCCAGCGTGGGCAGCAGCTTCAGGCCCATGGCGAAGATCAGGCCGGCCGACACCGCCCCCATGCCGCGCACTGCGCCCACCACCGCCGGCTGGTCGGCCAAGCCCTGGTACAGCGCCGCCAGCGCCAGGACCAGGGCCGTGGGCACCACCAGCATGCCGGCCACCGCCGCCAGCGCGCCGCGCAGGCCGAACCAGCGGTCGCCCACCATCAGTGACAAGTTCACCACGTTCGGCCCGGGCAGCACCTGGCCGACGGACAGCAACTCGGCGAACTCGGCGGCCGTGAGCCAGCCCAGGCGGTCGACCAGTTCGCGCTGGGCGATCGGCAGCACCCCGCCGAAACCCATCAGCGATAGCCGGGTGAAGGCCAGGAAGACATCCCGCAGACCCCGCGGGCGGGCACGGGCTTCAGACATGGGTCGGGTCCCGGGCGATGCGTCGGGACACCCAGTGGCTCAGCGCCATCGCGGCCAGCATCCAGGCCAGCGCGATCCAGTGCAGGCGCACATAAGGGGGCTGACCGGCCGCCAGGCTGGCCGCCACCACCGCGCCGCCGCCGCCAGCGCCCAGCGCCTGGCCCAGGTAGATGGCCGAGGTGTTCAGCGCCATCAGCGCCGGTGCCAGCGCCGGAGCCGCCTGGCTCAGCCGGGCCTGCTGGGCCGAATTGCTGGCGAAGCCGGTCAGCGCCCAGGGCAGCAGCACCAGCGGCATCAGCCACAGCTGGCCGGCCAGCGGCCACAGGGCCATGCTCAGGGCCATGCCCGCCAGCGACCAGGCCACCGCACGGCCGGCGCCGACGCGGTCGACATGGCGGCTCAGCAGCACATTGCCCAGCAAGCCGAAACCGCCGAACCAGAAGAAGAGGGCACTGATCTGCGCCGCGTCCGCCTGCAGCACCTGGCGGTAGAAGGGCGCGAAGTAGGCGAACAGCGTGAACTGGCCGGAGCCCGACAGCGCGGTGACCGCCACCATGGCCATCAGCACCGGGTGGGTCAGCAGCTCGCGCCACTGGTCCAGGCCCAGGCTGGGCGGGCGCACGCCTTCGGGCACCGCGCGCCAGACCGCCCAGGCCGACAGTGCCGACAGCAGGGTCACCAGCCCGAAGGCCCAGCGCCAGCCGAAGGTCTCGCCGATGAAGCTGTGCAGCGGCATGCCCAGCACCGAGGCCACCGACCAGCCCAGGAAGACGAAGGTGATGGCCCGGCCGCGTCGCTCGGGCGGCGCCATCCAGGCGATCGCCGCGGCGGCCTGCGGCGTGAACACCGCGGCGGCCAGCACCGACAGCGCCCGCACCGGCAGCAGCGCCGCGTAGTCGGGCATCAGCGCGCTGGCGGCGTGGCCCAGCGCGTACCAGGCCAGGGCCAGCGCCAGCAGGCGCCGGCGGTCCCAGCCCGCGCACAGCGCGGCCAGGATCGGCGCGCCCAGCGACATGGCCAGCGCCGCCACCGTGATCAGCTGCCCGGCGGCGGCCACGCTGACCTGCAGCGAGCGCGTCAGGTCGTTCAGCGAGCCGGCCACCACCATCACGCCGCAGCCGATGGCGAAATTGCCGGCCAGCAGCGACCAGCTGGCCCGGCGCAGTGCGGCGTCGCTCACCGCAGGACCTTCAGCGCCTCGGGGTTGACGATGTTGGTCGGCGTGCCTTGGACGAAGTTGACGACGTTGTCGAACGCCGCCCCGAAGTACTGCTCGTAGCTGTCCTGCTCGACATAGCCGATGTGCGGCGTGCAGATCGCGTTCTCCAGGCGCAGCAGCGGGTGGCCTTGCAGGATCGGTTCGGTCTCGAAGACATCGACAGCGGCCATGCCGGGCCGCCCACGGTTGAGCGCCGCCACCAGTGCGCTGTCCTCGACCAGCTCGGCGCGCGAGGTGTTGACGAACAGGCTGGTCGGCTTCATCCGCGCCAGGTCGGCCGAGGTGACCAGGTGGCGCGTGGTGTCGGCCAGGCGCAGGTGCACGGTGAGCACGTCGGACTGCTCGAACAGCGCCTCGCGGGCTTCGAACACGCCGTAGCCATCGTCGCGGGCGCGCTGGCGGCTGTCGCCGCTGGCCCAGACCCGCACCTCCATGCCGAAGGCGCGGCCGTAGCCGGCGACCAGCGCGCCGATCTTGCCGTAGCCCCAGATGCCCAGCACCTTGTCCTTGAGCAGCATGCCCAGGCCGAAATTGGGCGGCATCGACTGCGACTTCAGCCCGGCCTGCTGCCAGGCGCCATGCTTGAGGTTGCCGATGTACTGGGGCAGGCGGCGCATGGCCGCCATGATCAGGGCCCAGGTGAGCTCGGCCGGCGCGTGCGGCGAACCCACGCCTTCGGCCACCGCGATGCCCAGCCGCGTGCAGGCGGCGACGTCGATGTGCGGCCCGACACGGCCGGTCTGGGCGATCAGGCGCAGGCGCGGCAGCTTCTCCAGCAGCTGGCGGTTGAAGGTGGTGCGCTCGCGGATGGCGACCAGGACCTCGGCGTCGCGCAGCCTCACCGACAGCTGGCCCAGGCCCTTGACGGTGTTGGTGAACACCTTGGCCTGCAGATCGTTCAGCTTGGTCGCGCAGCGCAGCTTGCGCACCGCATCCTGGTAGTCGTCAAGGATGATGATGTTCACGTCCCCGATTGTGCACCGGGGACGCGGGCCGACCGCTCAGCGCAGGGGCATCTGGCGCGTGTTGCGTGCGGCGTCCAGGCTGGGCATGGGCACACCCGCCGGGGGCACACCGGGCATCAGGTGCGAGCTGCCGAAGGCCTGGGGGAAGACGCCATCGATCGCGCGGTAGAGCTCGGCGCGCAGGGCCAGTGCGTCGGCGCTGTTGCCGGACTGGGCGGCCAGCACCGGGCCGCGCAGCAGCCACAGGTCCATCGGGTCGGTGGCCAGGCGGACCTTTTCCTGCAGCCATTGGCCCTTGCGGTCCTGCAAGGGCTCGACGGCCCGCATGAACATGGTCTTCAGGTCGACAAAGGCGCGGCGGGCAGCCAGCCGGGCCAGGCGGTCACCGGGCAGGCCGGCCAGCGCCGTGGCGACGATGGCGGCATCCGAGCCCGTGTCAGGCAGCGTGGTCGTGTCCATGGGGAAGCGCGCTCCGTTGGGCCACAGCCCGGGTGTCGACAGGAAAGTGGCGGTTCACCGCGACCAGGCGGCGTTCGGCCTCGCGCTGGTCCAGGTGGCGGGCGATCAGGCCGTAGAGCTCGGCGCGCAGATGCCACAGCTCGCGCAGCGAGCGGGCATGGGCGGCGCGCTGGCGCAGGTCCTGGGCGTCGCGGGTGAGCAGGCCGTTGAGGGCGGTGCAGAAGTCCTGCCGGGCCAGCGTGAGCTTGGGTCCGGGGTGGGGTTCCGCGGTCTGGGCGTCCTCGCGCAGCCACTGCCACAGCGATTGCCAGACCGAATCGGCCTGCCCCCAGCGCGCCGGTGGCCGGACATCCATCCGGGCCAGGGTGCTGGAAGGCGCGGTGGCCGGGCGCCAGCCCATCAGGCGGGCCAGCCAACGGCCTGCGGGCGCGGAAGGGGTGGGGGTACGGCGGAACATGGGCTCATCGTGACAGCCCGGTGCCGCCGCGATGGCCGGAAAAGCCAGCCCGGTGGCGGTCAGTTCATGCCGTCGTCACACGGCGGCGGGCGTGGCCCGGCCGTGCGCATCACAGGCCGCGGCGCTCGCACACCGCATGCACCTGGCAGCGGCTGCACTGCGGCGACCGCGCGGTGCAGACATAGCGCCCGTGCAGGATCAGCCAGTGGTGGGCGTCGACCCGGTAGGCGGGCGGCACGCGTTCGAGCAGGGCCTGCTCCACCGCCAGCACGTCCTTGCCGGGCGCCAGCCCGGTGCGGTTGGAGACCCGGAAGATGTGGGTGTCCACCGCCATCGTCGGCTCGCCGAACGCGACATTGAGCACCACGTTGGCGGTCTTGCGGCCGACGCCGGGCAGCGCCTCCAGGGCCTCGCGACTGCGCGGCACCCGGCCGCCGTGCTGCTCGACCAGGATGCGGCACGTGGCGACCAGGTTTTTCGCCTTGGTGCGGAACAGGCCGATGGTCTGGATGTGCCGCTCGACCTGCTCGACCCCCAGCGCCAGCATCTTTCCGGGCGTGGGCGCGCGGGCGAAGAGGGCGCGCGTGGCCTTGTTGACGCTGACGTCGGTGGCCTGCGCCGACAGCAGCACCGCGGCCAGCAACTCGAACACGTTGGTGAAGGCGAGTTCGGTCTCGGGATGCGGGTTGGCCCGCTGCAGCGTGGCGAAGAAGGTCTCGACCTGGGCGGGCGTCATCATCGGCGGCGGGCGGCAAGCAGGGGGTGGAGCTGGACCAGCAGGATGCTGCCCAGGATGGTGGCACAACCGGCCAGGCCGGCCGGGCCCAGGCGGTCGCCCATCAGCCAGGCGCCGAACAGGGCGGCGAACAGGGTCTCGGACGACAGCAGGATGGCCGCATCGGCCGGCGGCGCATGGCGCTGGCCCACCACCTGCAGCGTGAAGGCCACGCCCACCGACAGCACGCCGGTGTAGGCGATCGCGCCGGCGGCCACCCGCAGGCCGTCCCAGCTGACCGGCTCCAGGGCCAGTCCGGCGGCGGTGGCCACCAGACCGCAGACCAGGAACTGCGCGCAGGCCAGCAGGTAGGCGCCGCGCATGCGGTTGGCGACGCGGCCCACCCACAGCACATGGAAGGCCCAGGGCAGGCTGCTGGCGATCACCCAGGCGTCGCCGCGGCCGATGTCCAGCGTGGCGCCGCCGGCCAGCAGCCAGGTGCCGGTCAGGCAGCCCAGCGCGGCGGGCCAGACGATCCAGTCGGGACGTTCACGGTGCACCAGCCAGGCGATGATCGGCACCAGCGGTACGTACAGGGCCGTCAGGAAGCCGGCGTTGGTGACCGTGGTGGCCATCAGGCCGAACTGCTGCATCACCACGCCGGCGGTCAGCAATGCGCCCAGCAGGCCCACATGGCGCCACTCGCGGGCACCGGGGCGGTGGTCCCGGGCGCGCAGCTGGCCCCACTCGCGCCAGGCCAGCGGCGCCACCACCGCAGCGCCCAGCAGGAAACGCAGGCCGGTGAAGGCCAGGGGACCGACACCGTCCATGCCCAGCACCTGCGCGACGAAGGCCGAACCCCAGATCACCGACGCCAGCAGCAGAAGGCCATTGGCCTGCCAGCGCGTCATCCGCCACCGTCCTGGCGGGCCTTGGCACGGGCCATGGCGGCTTCGATCACGGCGCGCTTCCTGGCCAGAACGTCGGGGTCGGTGTGCAGCGACTGGTTCTCCAGGTCGGCCAGCTTGTGCGCCGCCTTGGCGGCCAGCCGGGCGTCGTTCTCCTGCTTGTCGCGCACGACGCGGAACTGGTGGAAGGCGTAGCGCTGGCGCGCCTGCTGGGCCAGCTCGGGGCTCCAGGCGTCCCAGCCGGTGCGGGGCGTGGTGACGGCCTCCATCGAGATGCAGTCCACCGGGCAGGCCGGCACGCACAGCTCACAGCCGGTGCAGTCGGCTTCGACGATGGTGTGCATGCGCTTGGAGGCGCCCAGGATGCAATCGACCGGGCAGGCCTTGATGCACAGCGTGCAGCCGATGCACCAGGCCTCGTCGATCACCGCCACGGCGCGCGGCCGCTCCGGGCCATGCTCGATGTTCAGCGTGATCACCGGCCGTCCGGTCACCTCTGACAGCCGGGCAATCCCCTGGGCACCGCCGGGCGGGCACTGGTTGATCGCCGCCTCGCCGGCGGCGATCGCGTGGCCGTAGGTGGCGCAGTCGCGGTAGCCGCAGCGGGTGCACTGGGTCTGCGGCAGGACGGCATCGATGCGCCGCGCCAGCGCCTGGCCGGCGTCGTCGAGCGGGGGCAACTGGTCGCGGCCGATCGGGGCCGGGGGCAGGCCGGAAACAGGCGGGGCCGCGTCAGGCGCGGCCCCGTGGGGGTCTGGCAGGTTCACGCACCGGATTATCCCGCGAGCCGCGGGCGCCCGGGCTTGACGGCACTCAGCCGCGTGCGGTCTTGCGCGTGGCCTTGGCGGGGACCTTGCGAGGCGCTTTGGTGGCAGGCTGGGCGCTGGCCTGGACAGCCGGCTGGGCCGGCGCCGCCAACTCGGCCGGCTTCACGGTCGCCGGCCTGGAACGCTTGGCGGCAGGCTTGGCGACCTTCGTCGCCGCTGGCGTGGCCGCCGGTGTGGCAGACGGCTTGGCCGGCTTGCGGCCGGGCAGGTCCAGCTTGTTGGCGTCCTCGTTGAAACGCTGTATGAAGCGGCGGACCTCCGGGTAGACCATCTCGCGCCAGCGGCGGCCCGAAAAGATGCCGTAGTGGCCCGCGCCGGCCACGTCATAGTGGAACTGGCGCTCCTTGGGGATGCCGGTGCACAGCTCATGCGCGGCCTTGGTCTGGCCGGCGCCGGAGATGTCGTCCAGCTCGCCTTCCACCGTCAGCAGCGCGGTGGTGCTGATGTCGGCCGGCTGCACCGTGGTGCCCTTGACCACCCAGGTGCCGTTGACCAGGGCGAAGTCCTGGAACACGGTCTTGATGGTTTCCAGGTAGTACTCGGCGGGCATGTCCAGCACGGCGTTGTACTCGTCGTAGAACTGGCGGTGCGAATCGACCGAGTCGTCATCGCCGCGGACCAGGTCCAGGAAGTAGTCGTAGTGCGAGTTCAGGTGGCGGTCGGGGTTCATCGCCACGAAGCCGGTGTGCTGCAGGAAGCCGGGGTAGACACGGCGGCCGGCGCCGGGGAAGTTCGGCGGCACGCGGTAGATGACGTTGTTCTCGAACCAGGAATGGCTCTTGTTCATCGCCAGGTTGTTGACCGCGGTGGGCGACTTGCGGGCGTCGATCGGGCCGCCCATCATGGTCATGGTGCGCGGCGTGGCTTCGCCGTGGGTGGCCAGCAGCGACACCGCGGCCAGCACCGGCACCGTGGGCTGGCAGACCGAGATGACATTCACCTCGGGGCCGATGTGACGGATGAACTCCTGCACATAGGCGACGTAGTCGTTCAGGTGGAACGGGCCCACCTCGGTGGGCACCATGCGGGCGTCGGTCCAGTCGGTGATGAACACCTTGTGGTCCTGCAGCAGGCTGCGCACGGTGTCGCGCAGCAGCGTGGAGTGGTGCCCCGACAGTGGCGCCACCACCAGCACCAGCGGGTGCTGCTTCATGTCGGCCAGGGCGGTGGGGTCGTCGGTGAAGCGCTTGAAGCGGATCAGGCGGCAGAAGGGCTTGTCGATGACCACCTGCTCCTGCACCGCGACGTCGACGTTGTCGACCTTGACCGTCTTGATGCCGAACTCGGGCTTCTCGTACTCCTTGGCCAGACGGTGCATCAGGTCCAGGCCGGCGGCCACGCGCTGGGCCATCGGGGTGTGGGTGAAGGGCGACAGCGGGTGGCTGTACAGCTTGGCCGAGGCGCTGGCGAACTCGGAGAACGGTGCCATCAGGGCACGCTGGGTTTCGTAGAGTTGATACAGCATCGCGGTGGCTCCAGGAATGACTTGAGAGACGTCAAGGGTCGGACGGCATGATGCACCCGCCTCGCTGAGAGGACGCTGACATCCAAGGCTCTATTGTGCACTGCAGCATGGTTCAGTGGCGTACGTGTCTCTCCGCACAGTGACATCCCCGATGCTGCGATGGGACGCGCAGCGGGAATCCACCGAAAAAACCCGCTGAACTGTCCCGTTCTGGTGCAGTGCCGGCCCGCCGGAGGGAACTGCCCCGCTGCGGCGCCGCATTTCCGGGCTTCCGGGCGGCCGGCTTCGGCCACCATCCTGCACGCAACGTGGCCAGCCGCCGATCAGGCTGCAGCGGCGTCGACACACTGCAGGAGACGGTTTGTGAAGATCACCTGGCGCTGGCCCGTGGGGCCGATCACCTCCCGGGGCAAGATGGCCGCCATCATCCGGGGTGCGGTGCCCTTGAACACCTCGGTCAACCCGCTGAGTGCACTGGGCCGCACGCTGGGCCGGTTCCTGGCCCGCATCCGCGAGCTGGTGCTGATCGCCCGCGGTGGCAGCATCCGCACCGCGATCAATGCGGCCCATCTGAAGAAGCACGTGGACCTGAGCGCCCAGCGCGCCGGTCAGCAGCGTGAGGATGCGCAGGCACTGGCGGTCTCGGCGCAGCGGGTCACCGAGCTGTCCGGGCTGGTCGAGTGCGGCGCGCAGGAGATTGCCGACATGTCGGGCCGCAACCTCAGTGCGGCCGTCCAGTCGATGGACGAACTGGAGCGGGTGCGCGCTCGCATGAGCGAGATCGAGGCGACCGTGGCCACCTTCGCCGGCACGGTGCGCGAACTGGCCGAGGGCGCCAAGGCGATCGAGAGCATCGGCGGCGTCATCCAGGGCATCGCGATGCAGACCAACCTGCTGGCGCTGAACGCCGCCATCGAGGCCGCGCGGGCCGGCGAGGCCGGGCGCGGCTTCTCGGTCGTGGCGCAGGAGGTGCGCGGCCTGGCCGCCCGGGTGAATGCCGAAACGCGCGAGATCAGCGAACGCAGCGCCCGGATGATCCAGTTGGTGGAATCGACCACCGTGGGCACACAGCAGATCCGCGAGGGCGTGGAGCATTCGGTGGGTGAGGTCGGCAGCACTGCCGACCGCTTCGGCCATTTCATGCGCGATTTCCGGGCGATGACCAGCACCGTCGAGCAGATCGCCGGCTCGATCCAGGACCTGGCCAGCGTCAACCGCGAGATGAACCAGCGCATCGAGGCCGTCGCCGGCTCGGCCGAGCAGGTGCACCGGCTGATGGACGACGCCGCCCACCGGGTGGATGAGCTGCGCCTGGGCACCGAGGACATGCAGGGCGTGCTGGCCGAATTCCGCACCGGCGGCACCACCTTTGACGAGCTGGTGCAGGCCACCACCCGGCTGCGCCGCGACGTGGCGGAGGTCCTGCGCCGCCACGGTGCCAAGGGTCTGGACGTGTTCGACCGGCGTTACCAGCGGATCGAGCAGTCCAACCCGCCGCGTTTCCACACCAGCTACGACCAGGCGGTGGAGGCCGAGCTGCAGGCGCTGTACGACGCCGTGCTGGGCTCGCTGGGCGGCTGCGTCTATGCGCTGGCGGTGGACGCCCAGGGCTACGCCCCGGCGCACAACAAGGTGTTCTCCCAGCCCCCCACGGGCGATCCGGCGCAGGACCTGCTGCGCAGCCGCCACAAGCGCATCTTCGACGACCCGGTGGGGCAGAAGCTGGCGGCGAACCAGAAGCCCTTCCTGTTCCAGACCTACCTGCGCGACACCGGCGAGGTGATCAACGACATGTCGATGCCGATCTTCCTGGGCGACCGCCACTGGGGTGCGGTGCGGGTGGGCTTCGACAGCAGCCGCCTGTCCTGAACCTCCCGGCGTCCACGAAAAAGGCCCCGCGATGCGGGGCCTTGGTCCGTCAGGGCCAGCGGGTTCAGAGCACCTTGGCGATGGCCTCGGCAACGTAGCCGATGTTCTTCTCGTTGAGCGCCGCCACGCAGATGCGGCCCGAATCGACGCCATAGACGCCGAACTCGCTGCGCAGGCGCTCCATCTGGGGCTTGCTCAGGCCCGAGTAGCTGAACATGCCGCGCTGGCCGGCGATGAAGGACATGTCCTGCTGCACGCCCGCGGCCTTCAGGCGCTCGACCAGGGCCACGCGCATCGCCTTGATGCGGTTGCGCATGCCCGCCAGCTCCTGCTCCCACTGGGCGCGCAGCGCCGGCGTGGTCAGCACGGTGGCCACGACCTGGGCGCCGTGGGTGGGCGGGTTGGAGTAGTTGGTGCGGATGACGATCTTCAGCTGGCTCAGCACCTTGGCCTGCTCGTCCTTGCTGGCGCAGACCACGCTGAGCGCACCGACACGCTCGCCGTAGAGCGAGAAGCTCTTGGAGAACGAGGTGGAGACGAAGAAGTCGATGCCGGCGTCGACGAACTGCTGGATCACCGCGCCGTCTTCGGCGATGCCATCGCCGAAGCCCTGGTAGGCCATGTCCAGGAAGGCCACCAGGCCCTGGGCCTTGACCACCTCGACCACCTGGGCCCACTGGGCCGGGGTGATGTCGTAGCCGGTGGGGTTGTGGCAGCAGGCGTGCAGCACGACGATGGTGCCGGCCGGCGAGCCCTTCAGGCAGGCCAGCATGCCCTCGAAGTTGACCCCGCGCCGGGCGGCGTCGTAGTAGGGGTAGGTGTCGACCGTGAAGCCGGCGTTGGTGAACAGCGCGCGGTGGTTTTCCCAGGACGGGTCGCTGATCAGCACCTTGGCGCCCGGGTTGACCTTCTTGAGGAAGTCGGCGCCGACCTTCAGGCCGCCGGTGCCGCCCAGGGCCTGCACGGTGGCCACACGGCCGGCGGCCAGCAGCGGGCTGGCGTCGCCGAAGACCAGGCCCTGCACCGCCTTGTCGTAGGCGGCGATGCCGTCGATCGGCAGGTAGCCGCGGGCGCGGGCGGCCTCGATCAGCTGCTGCTCGGCGGCCTTGACGCAGGCCAGCAGCGGCAGTTTGCCGTTCTCGTCGGTGTAGACGCCGACGCCGAGGTTGACCTTGGCCGGATTGGCGTCGGCGTTGAATTGTTCGTTCAGACCCAGGATCGGGTCGCGCGGGGCCATTTCGACGGCGGCGAAGAGCGACATGCGTTGCCTCTGAAGGTGCGGGAGCGGGCGGGGGGACAGCGGCCCCGGCATCGAACGGCCGGATGCGCTACGCTGTCAGGTTCGCTCGCGGGCCGGCAGGCCCTTGAGCGGCGTCATTTTATCCGCAGCCCCGGGAATACCCCCATGACCGATGTGCACGAGGTGGATGCGCCGGCCGAAGGCCAGTTCGTCAGCTTCCCCGATTCGCCGTTCCAGCTGTTCCAGCCCTACCCGCCGGCGGGCGACCAGCCCACGGCCATTGACCAGCTGGTGGAAGGGGTGCAGGACGGCCTGGCCTGGCAGACGCTGCTGGGCGTGACCGGCTCAGGCAAGACCTTCACCATGGCCAACGTGATCGCCCGCCTGGGCCGCCCGGCCATCGTGTTTGCGCCCAACAAGACGCTGGCGGCCCAGCTGTACGCCGAGTTCCGCGAGTTCTTCCCGAAGAACGCGGTGGAGTACTTCGTCAGCTACTACGACTACTACCAGCCCGAGGCCTATGTGCCGCAGCGCGACCTGTTCATCGAGAAGGACAGCGCGATCAACGAGCACATCGAGCAGATGCGGCTGTCGGCGACCAAGAGCGTGCTGGAGCGACGCGACACCATCGTCGTGGCCTCGGTCAGCGCCATCTACGGCATCGGCAAGCCCGAGGACTACACCCAGATGCGTTTCATCGCCCGGGTGGGCGACAAGATCGGCCAGCGCGATGCGATTGCCCAGCTGGTGCGCATGCAGTACACGCGCAATGACGTGGATTTCTCGCGTGGCAGCTTCCGGGTGCGCGGCGACACGATCGATGTCTTCCCGGCGGAGCACTCCGAGCTGGCGGTGCGGCTGGAGCTGTTTGACGACGAGATCGAGTCCCTGAGCCTGCTGGACCCGCTGACCGGCCGGGTGCGGCAGAAGATCCCGCGCTTCGTGATCTACCCCTCCAGCCACTACGTGACGCCGCGCGAGCAGGTGCTGGCGGCGATCGACGGCATCAAGGCCGAGCTGCGCGAGCGGGTCGACTTCTTCGTCAAGGAGGGCAAGCTGGTCGAGGCGCAGCGCATCGAGCAGCGCACCCGGTTCGACCTGGAGATGCTGCAGGAGGTGGGCCACTGCAAGGGCATCGAGAACTACACCCGCCACCTCAGCGGCGCCAGGCCGGGCGATCCGCCGCCCACGATGGTCGACTACATGCCCAAGGACGCGCTGATGTTCCTGGACGAGAGCCATGTGCTGATCGGCCAGTTCGGCGGCATGTACAACGGCGACCGGGCCCGCAAGTCCACCCTGGTGGAGTACGGCTTCCGGCTGCCCAGCGCGATGGACAACCGGCCGCTGAAGTTCGACGAGTTCGAGCAGCGCATGCGCCAGTGCATCTTCGTCTCGGCCACCCCGGCCGATTATGAGAAGACCCACGCCGGCCAGGTGGTCGAGCAGCTGGTGCGGCCCACCGGCCTGGTCGATCCGCTGGTGGAGGTGCGCCCGGCCGGCACCCAGGTCGACGACCTGCTGCAGGAGATCCGCCTCACCACCGACAACGGCGAGCGGGTGCTGGTGACCACGCTGACCAAGCGCATGGCCGAGCAGCTGACCGACTACCTGACCGAGAACGGTGTCAAGGTGCGCTACCTGCACTCGGATGTCGACACGGTGGAGCGGGTCGAGATCCTGCGCGACCTGCGCCTGGGCCACTTCGACGTGCTGGTGGGCATCAACCTGCTGCGCGAGGGCCTGGACATCCCCGAGGTCTCGCTGGTGGCCATCCTCGACGCCGACAAGGAAGGCTTCCTGCGCGCCGAGCGCAGCCTGATCCAGACCATCGGCCGGGCGGCGCGCAACGTCAATGGCCGCGCCATCCTGTACGCCGACCGCATCACCGACTCGATGCGCCGGGCGATCGACGAGACCGAGCGCCGCCGCGCCAAGCAGATCGCCTACAACGAGGCCAACGGCATCGTCCCGCGCGGCATCCGCAAGCAGGTGCGCGACCTGATCGACGGCGTGGTGGCCGACAAGTCGGGCGCCGACGACCTGCGCCTGGCCCAGCAGGCGGCCGAGGTCGAGGCCTTGTCCGAGAAGGACCTGGGCAAGCGCATGAAGGCCCTGGAAAAGCAGATGCTGGAGCATGCGCGCAACCTGGAGTTCGAGAAGGCGGCGCGCATCCGCGACCAGCTCGCGCTGCTGCGTGAGCAGGCCTGGGGCGGCGGTGGCGGCCATGACAGCAACGTGGTGCCCCTGGTGGCCCAGGGGGGCAGCCGATGAGCGGCAAGGTGCGTGTGCTGATGGTCTGCACGGGCAACATCTGCCGCTCGCCCACCGCCGAGGGCGTGCTGCGGGCGCTGGCGGCGCAGGCCGGCTGGCGCCAGCGGCTGGAGGTGGACTCGGCCGGCACCACCGCCTACCACGTGGGCGAGCCGCCGGACGAGCGCAGCCAGGCGCATGCGCTGCGCCGCGGCTACGACCTGTCGGCCCAGCGGGCACGACAGGTACAGGACGAGGATTTCCGCCGCTTCGACTGGATCCTGGCCATGGACCGCGGCCACCTGCGCGAGCTGCGCGACCGCGCGCCGGTGCTGGTGCACGACCGGATCCGGCTGCTGCTGGACTTCGCACCCGGTCTGGCGGGCCGGGACGTGCCGGACCCGTATTACGGCGGCGCCACCGGCTTCGAACAGGTGCTGGACCTGGTGGAAGAGGGCTGCCGCGGCTTCCTGGCCGAGGTGGCCCGGCGATGAATGCGGTGGGGCAGGGAACTTTCTGGCGCCAATCTCGACAAAAAGACTCGGGTTCCTCTATAATTGAGCAAATCACTCGGGTTCATCGGGCCCCCCCGCTGAACCCGGGCCGACTGGAGATTGACATGCGACTGACCACCAAGGGCCGCTTTGCGGTGACCGCCATGATCGACCTGGCGCTGCGCTCGACCAACGGGCCCGTGGCCCTGGCGGCCATCAGCCAACGCCAGCAGATTTCGCTGTCCTACCTGGAGCAGCTGTTCGGCAAGCTGCGCCGCCACGAACTGGTGGAAAGCACCCGTGGCCCGGGCGGCGGCTACTCGCTGGGTCGCAAGGCCGACGAGATCAGCGTGGCCGACATCATCGTCGCGGTGGACGAGGCCCTGGACGCCACCGGCTGCGGTGGCAAGGAAAACTGCCAGGGTGACGATTCCGGACGCTGCATGACGCACGAGCTGTGGACCAACCTGAACGCCAAGATGATCGAGTACCTCGATTCGATCAGCCTGAAGAAGCTGGTCGATGAGCAGCTGGCCAAGGGCATCTCGATCGAGGAAGCACCGATCAAGCGTGCGATCAGCAGCACGCCGGTGGTCAAGCCGATCAAGGTGACGGCGCCGAACTCGGTGTTCGCGCTCGGCAACGCCTTCTCCAAGTAAAACCAATTCCCCTTTGAGACGGCTGCGGCCCACCGGGCCGGCCGCCGCTTCGCCATGGACATGACCCCGCACTTCCCGATCTACCTGGACTACGGCGCGACCACGCCGGTCGACCCGCGCGTCGTCGACGCGATGATCCCCTGGCTGCGCGAGCACTTCGGCAATCCCGCCTCGCGCTCGCACGCCTGGGGCTGGGAAGCCGAGGAAGCGGTGGAAAAGGCGCGTGGCCAGGTGGCCGAGCTGATCGGCGCCGACCCGCGCGAGATCGTCTGGACCAGCGGGGCCACCGAGTCCAACAACCTGGCGATCAAGGGGGCGGCGCACTTCTACGGCCCCACCAAGGGCAAGCACCTGATCACCGTGAAGACCGAGCACAAGGCCGTGCTTGACACGGTGCGCGAGCTGGAGCGCCAGGGCTTCGAGGCCACCTACCTGGATGTCCAGGCCGACGGCCTGCTGGACCTGGATGCCTTCAAGGCGGCGATCCGCCCCGACACCGTGCTGGCCTCGGTGATGCTGGTCAACAACGAGATCGGCGTGATCCAGGACATCCCGGCGATCGGCGCCATCTGCCGCGAACACGGTGTGCTGCTGCACGTCGACGCCGCCCAGGCCACCGGCAAGGTGGCGATCGACGTCAAGTCGCTGCCGGTCGACCTGATGAGCCTGGCCTCGCACAAGACCTACGGTCCCAAGGGCATCGGCGCGCTGTATGTGCGCCGCAAGCCGCGCGTGCGCCTGGAAGCCCAGATGCACGGCGGCGGCCACGAGCGCGGCCTGCGCTCGGGCACGCTGCCCACGCACCAGATCGTCGGCATGGGCGAGGCCTTCCGCATCGCCCGTGAGGAAATGGCCGGCGAACACGCCCGCATCCAGGCGCTGCATGACCGCCTGGTCAAGGGCCTGTCCGACATCGAGCAGACCTTCATCAACGGTCACCTGACGCAGCGGGTGCCGCACAACCTGAACATCTCCTTCAACTTCGTCGAGGGCGAGTCGCTGATCATGGGCGTCAAGGGCCTGGCGGTGTCCTCGGGCTCGGCCTGCACCTCGGCCAGCCTGGAGCCCAGCTACGTGCTGCGCGCGCTGGGCCGCTCGGACGAACTGGCGCACAGCAGCCTGCGCATGACCATCGGTCGCTTCACCACCGAGGAAGAGATCGACTATGCGGTGACCGTGCTGAAGGACCGCGTGGCCAGGCTGCGCGAGCTGTCGCCGCTGTGGGACATGTACAAGGACGGCATCGACATCTCCACCATCCAGTGGGCGGCGCACTGAGCGCACCAGTCCAACCAGGAGTACCGACATGGCATACAGCGACAAGGTCATCGACCACTACGAGAATCCCCGCAACGTCGGCGCCTTCGACAAGGGCGACGAGACCGTGGGCACCGGCATGGTGGGCGCGCCCGCCTGCGGCGACGTGATGAAGCTGCAGATCAAGGTCAACGCCGACACCGGCCTGATCGAGGACGCACGCTTCAAGACCTATGGCTGCGGCTCGGCGATCGCCAGCAGTTCGCTGGTCACCGAGTGGGTCAAGGGCAAGACCCTGGACCAGGCCCTGACCATCAAGAACACCCAGATCGCCGAGGAACTGGCGCTGCCGCCGGTGAAGATCCACTGCTCGATCCTGGCCGAGGACGCGATCAAGGCGGCGGTCGACGACTACCGCGCCCGTCACGGCGCCAAGGCGGACTGATCCGATGGCTGTCACCCTGACCGAGGCGGCTGCCCGTCACGTCACCCGCTACCTGGCCCGGCGTGGCAAAGGGGTGGGCGTGCGGCTGGGCGTCAAGACCACCGGCTGCTCGGGCCTGGCCTACAAGCTGGAGTACGCCGACGATGTGGCGCCCGAGGACATCGTCTTCGAGGGCCACGGCGTGAAGGTGCTGATTGACCCGAAAAGCCTGCCGTACCTTGACGGCACCGAGCTCGATTTCGTCCGCGAGGGCCTGAACGAGGGCTTCAAGTTCCACAACCCGCGCGAGAAGGACCGCTGCGGCTGCGGCGAATCGTTCCGCGTCTGACCGACAATAGCTGCCTGGTCCGCCGGGGCGCCGCGCCTGTCGCCGCGCCCTTTTTCGTGCCTGATACCCATGCGTCCCTGTCTGTCCTGCCTGTCTCTGCCGCCCCAGGGCCCGAATCTTGCGCCGCTGTTGCGCAGCCGGGTCGGTGCGCTGTGGCAGGACGCCGGCCTGTTCGAGAACCCCCATTCGCGACGCCGGTCATGAAACTCCAGGACGACGACTTCACCCTCTTCGGCGTGCCCGCCACCTTTGCGCAGACCCGCGCCCAGCTCGACGAGCGCTGGCGCCAGCTGCAGGCCCAGGTGCACCCGGACCGTTTTGCCGCCGAGGGCACGGCCGCCCAGCGCGTGGCCATGCAGTGGGCGGTGCGCGTCAACGAGGCCTACGCCCGCCTGAAGGACCCGCTGGCACGCGCCCAGTACCTGTGCGAGCTGCGTGGCGCGCCCATCGACGCCGAGCGCAACACCGCCATGCCCGCCGCCTTCCTGATGCAGCAGATGCAATGGCGCGAGGCCTTGGACGAGGCGCGTGACCTGGCCGCGGTCGAAGCGCTCGACGACGACGTCGCCCGCCACGAGCGCGCCTTGTTCGATGACCTGGCGCGCCTGCTGGACGAGCAGGGCGACGCCGCCGCGGCGGCGCAGCAGGTGCGTGCACTGATGTTCGTCCAGCGTTTCCGGGCCGACCTGTCGCGGCGGCTCGAAGCCCTGGACCCCTGATTCCTGTTTCCCGATGGCACTGCTTCAGATTTCCGAACCCGGCCAGGCGCCGGACCCGCACCAGCGCCGCATCGCGGTGGGCATCGACCTGGGCACGACCAACTCGCTGGTGGCCTCGCTGCGCCATGGCGTGGCCGAGTGCCTGCCCGACGATCAGGGCCGGCTGATGCTGCCCTCGATCGTGCGCTACCTGGGCGAAGGTCGGCGGCAGTTCGGCTGGGAGGCGGCTGCGCACCAGGCCGAGGACCCTGAGAACACCATCGTCTCGGTCAAGCGCTTCATGGGTCGCAGCCTGGCCGACATCGCCGGGGCGGCCAAGCTGCCCTACCGCTTCGTCGATCAGCCCGGCATGCTCGCGCTGCAGACCCGCGAAGGCGTGAAGTCGCCGGTGGAGGTGTCGGCCGAGATCCTGGCCACGCTGCGCCAGCGGGCCGAGGACACCTTCAACGATGACCTGTACGGCGCGGTGATCACCGTGCCGGCCTATTTCGACGACGCCCAGCGCCAGGCCACCAAGGACGCCGCGCAACTGGCCGGCCTGAACGTGCTGCGCCTGATCAACGAGCCCACCGCCGCGGCCGTGGCCTACGGCCTGGACAACGCGCTGGAGGGTCTGTACGCCGTGTACGACCTGGGCGGCGGCACCTTCGACATTTCACTGCTGCGCCTGACGCGCGGGGTCTTCGAGGTGGTGGCCACCGGCGGCGATGCCGCGCTGGGCGGCGACGACTTTGACCAAGCCATCGCCGACTGGGCCCTGCACCAGGCCGGCCTGGCCGTCGGCACGGCGGGCGACCGGCGGGCGCTGCTGGTGGCGGCGCGCGCCGCCAAGGAAGCATTGACGGCCGCGGACCAGACGGAGCTGGTGGCTGAACTCTCCACCGGCCGCCTGGCCCTGCCGCTGAACCGCACGCAGTTCGACCTGCTGACGCGGCCTTTGGTCGACCGCACGCTGGCGGCGGTGCGCAAGGTACTGCGCGATGCCCGCGTCCAGCGCGACGAGGTGCAGGGCGTGGTGATGGTGGGCGGCTCCACCCGCATGCCGGCGGTGCGCACCGCGGTGGGCGAGTTCTTCGCCCGCGAGCCCCTGACCAACCTGAACCCCGACGAGGTGGTGGCGCTGGGCGCCGCCATCCAGGCCAATGCGCTGGCCGGCAATGCGCAGGACGGCGAACTGCTGCTGCTGGACGTGATCCCGCTGTCGCTGGGCCTGGAGATGATGGGCGGCCTGGTGGAGCGCGTCGTCGAGCGCAACAGCACCATCCCGGTGGCCAAGGCGCAGGACTTCACCACCTTCAAGGACGGCCAGACGGCCCTGGCCGTGCATGTGGTGCAGGGCGAGCGCGAACTGGTGGCCGACTGCCGGTCCCTGGCGCGCTTCGAACTGCGCGGCATTCCGCCGATGGCGGCGGGGGCGGCGCGCATCCGCGTGACCTTCCAGGTGGACGCCGATGGGCTGCTCAGCGTGTCGGCGCGCGAACAGACCAGCGGGGTCGAGGCCGCGGTGCAGGTCAAGCCCAGCTATGGCCTGGCGGATGAGCAGATCGCCCGCATGCTGCAGGACGGCTTTGCCAGTGCCGAGGCCGACATGCAGGCCCGCACCCTGCGCGAGGCCCAGGTCGAGGCCGAGCGCATGACGCTGGCCACCCGCGCCGCGCTGGCCGCCGATGGCGAACTGCTGGACGGCGACGAGCGCGCCGAGATCGAACACCTGCTGCAGCAACTCACCGAGACGGCCCGCGGCACCGACGCTGCCGCCGTGACCGCGGCCACCGAAGCCCTGGCCACCGGCACCGAAGCCTTTGCCGCCGCACGCATGAACCGCGGTATCCAGGCGGCGCTGACCGGTCAGCGCATCGACAACCTCTGACCTCTGACGACGACCGAACCATGCCGACCATCACCGTCCTGCCCCACGCCGAGCTGTGTCCCGAGGGGGATGTGATCGAGGTGACCGCTGGCACCTCGGTCTGCGAGGCGCTGCTGGACAGCGGCATCGCGATCGAGCACGCCTGCGAGATGAGCTGCGCCTGCACCACCTGCCATGTGGTGGTGCGCGAGGGCTATGCCTCGCTGGGTGATCCGGATGAGCTGGAAGAGGACCTGCTGGACAAGGCCTGGGGCCTGACGCCGGTCTCGCGCCTGTCGTGCCAGGCCATCGTCGGCCAGACCGACCTGACGATCGAGATCCCGAAATACACGATCAACCACGCGCGCGAGAACCACTGAGGCCGCGCACCGCCGCCCGTGCCGGCGGCTCAGCGACAGGGGCAGGCGCTCAACCGGCGCGGCGGGTGCGCCACTGCTGCAGCGGCCAGACCCAGCGCGCCCAGCTGCTGTCGTGGCCGCGGCGCACATCGGCGGGGGGGGTGTCGCGCTCGTCCAGCAGGCCGTGGCCACTCAGGTGGCCCAGCAGCAGCTTCAGGTCCTGCGGGGGCAGGCCACTTTCGCGCAGCAGTTCCGTCTCGCCGACATGGCGCTGGGAGAGCTGGTTCAGCACGCGGCGATGCCCCATCCGCCGGAAGCCCGGCGGCAGGTCCGGCCAGGCCTTGAGCTTGTAGGTCTTCATGTTCCCAACGCTGGTGTGTGTCTGTTGTGGTGGACCATGCGGTGCAGCGATACACCGTTGCCGATCAGAATATTGTCGGTCGGCGCCCCCTAGGTTGACGCAGTTCAACTTCCAATTGATGAAAATGAGAAGACCATGTATGGAAGCCACCACAGCGGTTCGCCTCTGACCGCCTCAAGCTGCCAGGTGCTGGGCATCGAGTCCTCTTGCGACGAGACCGGTGTCGCGCTGGTCCGTGCCGAGCCCGGGCAGGTGCCCCGCCTGCGCGCCCATGCGCTGCACAGCCAGGTGGCGATGCACCAGGCCTATGGCGGCGTGGTGCCCGAACTGGCCTCGCGCGACCACATCCGGCGCGTGCTGCCGCTGACCCGCCAGGTGCTGGCCGACGCCGCCGCGACGCTGGCCGAGGTGGATGTGCTGGCCTACACCCGCGGGCCGGGTCTGGCGGGGGCCTTGCTGGTGGGCGCCGGCACGGCCTGTGCGCTGGCGGCAGCGCTGGGCAAGCCCACGCTGGGCGTGCACCACCTGGAAGGGCATCTGCTGTCGCCCTTCCTGTCGGCCGATCCGCCCGAGTTCCCGTTCGTGGCCTTGCTGGTGTCGGGGGGACACACCCAGCTGATGCAGGTGGATGGCGTGGGCCGCTATGCGCTGCTGGGCGAGACGATCGACGACGCAGCCGGTGAGGCTTTCGACAAGTCGGCCAAGCTGCTGGGCCTGGGCTATCCCGGCGGTCCGGCGCTGTCCCGACTGGCGGAGCAGGGCGACCCGGCGGCCTTCGCGCTGCCGCGCCCGCTGCTGCACCAGCCCAACCTGGATTTTTCCTTCGCCGGTCTGAAGACCGCCGTGGCCACCGCGCTGCGCAAGCTGGGGCCGCAACCCACGGCGCAACAGCAAGCCGATCTGGCGGCCAGCACCCAGGCGGCGATCGTCGACGTGCTGGTGCGCAAGTCGGTGAAGGCCGTGCAGGCCAGCGGCCTGCGTCGTCTGGTGGTGGCCGGTGGCGTGGGGGCCAACCGGGCGCTGCGCGAGCAGCTCAACGCCCAGGCGCAGCGCCGTGGCTGGCGGGTGCACTACCCGGAGCTGTCGCTGTGCACCGACAACGGCGCGATGATCGCGCTGGCGGCGGCGATGCGTCTGCAGGCCGGCCTGGACCAGGCCGGCGCCGACTACCGTTTCGAGGTGCGGCCGCGCTGGGCGCTGGCCGGCACCTGAGGCTCAGTGCACCTCGAGCTGTGACGCGGTGGTCGCGCCCCGCTTGGCCAGCGTCAGCGTCAGCACGCCGTTGTCCAGGCGGGCTTCGGAGGCCGACTGGTCGATCTCCACCGGCAGCGTGAAGCTGCGCGCGAAGGACCCGCCTGAGCGCTCACGGTAGAGCAACCGCTCGCCGGGCTTGGCCTCGCCGTCCTGGCGCACCGCGGCCGACAGGCTGATGCGCCGGCCTTCGATCTGCACCTTCACGTCCTCGCGCGCCACGCCGGGCAGGTCGGCCTGGACGACGTAGGCCTGGGCGGTCTCGGTGATGTCCAGCGCCGGCGTACGGCCCGCGCGCTCAGCCGCGGCGGGCGCGGCGAAACGGTCGAAGAAGTGCTCGTCGAACAGGCGTTCGATGGAACGCGAGAAGTCGCTGGAAGGGCGGCCTACGGGGACGAGAAACATGGTGCAGCTCCTACAATCAGGGTTGAGGGTCCGATCGTCACGGGGGTGTGCATCGGCCCATGCCGCTCATCTGGAAGCGGCTTTTTTGTTTTCAAGGGCTGGCATCGCGCCGGCTGACGAGGTGAATGTGATGCATCCAGTCGACGGCGCTCGCCGTGCGTTGGTGGGGTCTGGCGTGGCACTGGCGGCGGCGCCGGTGTGGGCGCTGCGTTCGGCCGAGCCGATCAAGCTGGCCATGATCGAGGGCCTGTCCGGTGCCTTCGGCAATGCCGGCGAGGCGGTCTGGCGCAATCTGCTGTGGGCGGTGGAGCGGGTCAACGCCCGCGGCGGCGTGCGCCTTCCGGGTGGCGCAAGGCCGCTGCAACTGCTGCGCCTGGACAGCAAGGGCAACACCGAGGAGGCCCTGTCCCAGCTGAAGCTCGCCGGTGACCAGGGCATCGGCTTCGTGCTGCAGGGCAACAGCTCGGCGGTGGCGGCGGCACTGATCGATGCGATCAACAAGCGCAACGAGCGCGAGCCGGCGGCGCGTCAGCTGTTCCTGAACTACTCGGCGGTCGAGCCGGCGCTGACCCAGGACAAGTGCAGTTTCTGGCACTTCCGCTTCGACGCCCACGCCGACATGCGCCTGGAGGCGCTGACCGAGGTGATGCGCACCGATTCGCGCCTCAGGAAGGTCTACCTGATCGGCCAGGACTACAGCTTCGGCCAGCACGTGGTGCGGCAGGCCAGGGCGATGCTGGCGCGCAAGCGGCCCGACATCGAGATCGTCGGCGAAGAGTTGCACCCGATGGGCCGGGTCAAGGACTTCCTGCCCTACGCCACCAAGATCCGCGCCAGTGGCGCCCAGGCGGTGCTGACCGGCAACTGGGGCAATGACCTGACGCTGCTGGTCAAGGCGGTGCGCGACCTGGGCCTGGCGCCGCGCTTCTACACCTTCTACGGCAACGCGCTGGGCGTGCCGGCCACCTTGTCCGAGGCGGGCGTGGGCGCCGTGGTGGCGGTGGCCGAGTGGCACCCCAACGTCGGCGATGCCGGCTCGGCGGCCATGGTCAAGGCCTTCCGCCAGCGCTTCCCCGATCCGCGCGAGGACTACCTGCACGCGCGCATGCAGGCGCTGATCGAGATGCTGGCGCAGGCGATCGAGAAGGCCCGCAGCACCGAGGCGGCGGCGGTGGCCCGTGCACTGGAGGGCCTGAAGTTCGACGGTCGCGCCGTGGGGGTGCCGCACCGCGGCGAGATGCGCGCCGCCGACCACCAGTTCCTGCAACCGCTGTACGTCAGCGTGATGGACCGCGCCGGCTCGGGCGGAGTGGCCTTCGATGTCGAGGGCTCGGGCTTTGGCTTTCGCACGGTGCGGCGCTTCGAGGTGGACGAGCTGGCGCCGTCCATGAGCTGCCGGATGACCCGCCCCGCGGCCTGACCTGCGCAAAAAAAAAGCCGCCCGAGGGCGGCTTGTCGTGGCAGCGGGGCGCGCCTCAGGGCGTGCGGTACTGCAGGTGCATCTGGTCCATGCGCGTGGCTTGCAGCGCGGTGAACTGGTTCATGCACGAGTCATCGGTGTAGTCCATGAAGTTCGTGATCGGGTCCAGGCCGGGCTTGGACGTGCACGAATCGCGGCCCACCGGGCAGCCGAAGGCGGCGCTGGCTTCGTACGGGGTGTCATCGACGCTGTCGCCGGCGCCGGTGCAACCACCCTGGAAGGTGTGGTACAGACCCAGCCAGTGGCCGACCTCGTGGGTGCCGGTGTCGCCCTCGTTGTAGGGCGCCGCGGTGCCGCCAGGCACGCTGGAGTACAGCATCACCACGCCGTCCATCTTGGGCTGCGCGGTGTAGCTGGACGGGAAGGTGGCCCAGCCCAGCAGGCCGCCACCCAGGTTGGCCGAGTACAGGTTCAGGGTCTCGGGGCCGCCCTTGCGCAGGGCTGCCTTGGCCTTCTTCTCCTGGCGGCTGCCGTAGCCCATGGTGTACCACTTGTTGTTGGTGGTGCGGTCCACGCCGACCAGCTGGAACTGGAACGGGGTGCTGGCGTAGGCGGCGTTCAGCACGGCGATCTGGTCATCGATCTGCGACTGGGGAATGTCGCCGTTGGCCAGGCCAGCGCCCTTGTTGATCACGTGGAACCACACGGGGATGGTCACCGAGCCCGGGGCGCGGTGGGTCTGGCCGCCCTTGGCCCGCTTGGCCAGCAGGAAGGTGTTCAAGCGCTGGTCGATCGCGGCGCGCTCTTCCGGCTCGGGGGCGACGGTGTAGCAGCGGTGGCTCAGGTGGTCGTCGCGGGCGGCCAGGGTGGGGCCGGACAGGACGAGCAGGGCCGCGGTGGCGGCGGCAAGGCGGGTCAGGGTGCGCATGGGCGCTTCTCCGTGGGTGTACTGGAGGCCCGATTCTGGCCGCAGCAGGCCGGCTAAATCGATCCCCAAGGCCGTGGGGTGGCATTGGGAGTTTCCCGGGGCACCGTTTGCCCCTATAATCACCGGGTTGTGCCCTGGAAGGGGCGCAGCACCAGCACGACGCGGGTCGGTTTCACCCGCGATCGCAAGTCGACAACGGAAACCGCGCCCTGGCCAGTCTGGTCAGGGAAGGCGGCTTCCCATCTACAAGGAAATCGCCATGTCCGTGGCTGACATCAACAAGGCCGACATCGTCAAGGCCAACGCCCGCAGCGCCGCCGATACCGGCTCCCCCGAAGTCCAGGTGGCCCTGCTGACCGCTCGCATCAACGAGCTGACCCCCCACTTCAAGCAGCACGCCAAGGACCACCACGGTCGCCGCGGCCTGCTGAAGATGGTCAACCAGCGCAAGCGCCTGCTGGCCTACCTGAAGGCCAAGGACGCCGACCGCTACACCGCGCTGATCCAGAAGCTGGGCCTGCGCAAGTAATCAAGACGCCCATGACCAGGAGCCTGTCTGGAATCCAAGCCAGCACAGGCTCTTTGTCTTTCTCGCGTCTGCAGGAGACCACCCGCCACCGGGGTACTGTCGTGTCATTCCAGCGTTCGCGCGCGCCGCGCACGCTGGAATGGCATACCGCCCGGCCCAGGTGAACTCCCGGAATCCGGCGCCGCCGCAACGGGCGCCTGACTGCTGCAAGGAGCAAACCATGAGCATGTTCAACAAGGTCACCAAGAGCTTCCAGTGGGGGCCGCACCAGGTCCGCATGGAGACCGGCGAAATCGCCCGCCAGTCCAGCGGCGCCGTCATCGTCGACATCGAAGACACCGTGGTGCTGGCCACCGTGGTGGCCAAGTCGGCCCCCAAGGCCGGCCAGGACTTCTTCCCGCTGACCGTCGACTACATCGAGAAGACCTACGCCGCCGGCAAGATCCCCGGCAGCTTCTTCAAGCGTGAAGGCCGCCCCAGCGAACTGGAAACCCTGACCAGCCGCCTGATCGACCGTCCGATCCGTCCGCTGTTCCCCGAAGGCTTCTTCAACGAAGTCCAGGTCGTCGTCCACGTGCTGAGCCTGAACCCCGAAGTCCAGGCCGACATCGCCGCGATGATCGCCACCTCGGCCGCCTTGTCGATCTCGGGCATCCCGTTCAACGGCCCGATTGGCGCTGCCCGCGTGGGCTATGTCAATGGCGAGTACGTGCTGAACCCGGGCAAGACCCAGCTGGCCGACTCCAAGATGGATCTGGTCGTCGCCGGCACCGAAGCCGCCGTGCTGATGGTCGAGTCCGAGGCCGACCAACTGAGCGAAGAGGTCATGCTGGGCGCCGTGGTCTACGGTCACGAGCAGGGCAAGGTGGCGATCAACGCCATCCACGAACTGGTGCGTGAAGCCGGCAAGCCGGTCTGGGACTGGAAGGCCCCGGCCAAGGACGAGCCCTTCATCGCCAAGGTCACCGCGCTGGCCGAAGAGCCGCTGCGCGCCGCCTACCAGATCCGCTCCAAGCAGGCCCGCACCCAGGCCTGTCGTGACGCCTACGCCAATGTCAAGGCCGCGCTGACCGCCGAAGGCCTGGCCTTCGACAGCGTCGAGGTCGACGGCCTGCTGTTCGAGATCGAGGCCAAGATCGTCCGTGGCCAGATCCTGGCCGGCGAGCCGCGCATCGACGGCCGCGACACCCGCACCGTGCGTGCCATCGAGATCCGCAACAGCGTGCTGCCGCGCGCCCACGGCTCGGCCCTGTTCACCCGTGGCGAGACCCAGGCCCTGGTGGCCGCCACGCTGGGCACCGAGCGTGACGCGCAGACCATCGATGCGCTGGCCGGCGAGTTCAGCGACCGCTTCATGCTGCACTACAACATGCCCCCGTTCGCCACCGGCGAAACGGGCCGCGTGGGCAGCCCCAAGCGCCGCGAGATCGGCCACGGCCGCCTGGCCAAGCGGGCGCTGATCGCCTGCCTGCCGGACCCGACCGAGTTCCCGTACACCATCCGCGTCGTCTCGGAGATCACCGAGTCGAACGGCTCCTCGTCGATGGCGTCGGTCTGCGGCGGCTGCCTGGCGCTGATGGATGCGGGCGTGCCGATGAAGGCCCACGTGGCCGGCATCGCCATGGGCCTGATCAAGGAAGGCAACAAGTTCGCCGTGCTGACCGACATCCTGGGCGATGAGGATCACCTGGGCGACATGGACTTCAAGGTGGCCGGCACCACCGGCGGCATCACCGCACTGCAGATGGACATCAAGATCCAGGGCATCACCAAGGAGATCATGCAGGTCGCCCTGGCGCAGGCCAAGGAAGCGCGCATGCACATCCTGGGCAAGATGGTCGAGGCCATGGGCGGTGCGAAGACCGAGGTCTCGCAGTTCGCGCCCCGTCTCTACACGATGAAGATCAACCCGGAGAAGATCCGCGACGTGATCGGCAAGGGCGGCGCCACGATCCGTGCGCTGACCGAAGAGACCGGCTGCACGATCGACATCGGCGAGGACGGCACCATCACCATCGCCTCCACCGACGCCGACAAGGCCGAGTTCGCCAAGAAGCGCATCACCGAGATCACCGCCGAGGCGGAAGTGGGCAAGGTCTACGAAGGCCCGGTCACCAAGATCCTGGACTTCGGCGCCCTGGTCAACATCCTGCCGGGCAAGGACGGCCTGCTGCACATCAGCCAGATCGCCCACCAGCGCGTCGAGCGCGTCGAGGACTTCCTGAAGGAAGGCCAGGTCGTCCAGGTCAAGGTGCTCGAGACCGACGAGAAGGGCCGCATCAAGCTGTCGATGAAGGCCCTGCTGGAGCGCCCCGAGGGCATGGAAGACGAGCCGCGCTTCGAGCGTCCGCGCCGCGACGACCGCGGCGATCGCGGCCGTGACCGTGGCGACCGGGGTGATCGCGGCGACCGTGGCCCGCGCCGCGAGCGCGCCGAGCAGCGCCCGGTCGAGGCACCGAGCGACGCGCCGGTCGACGCGGCCGAGCAGCAGCAACAGCAGCAGCAGTAAGGCGGCGTCGGCGTCCATGCGTGCCATCGCGATCCGCGAATTCGGCGGCCCTGAGGTGCTGGTCCCGGCTGAACGGCCGGACCCGGTGCCGGGCGCCGGCGAGCTCTTGATCCGCGTCAGCGCCTCGGGGGTGAACCGCCCGGACGTGCTGCAGCGCAAGGGCGCCTATGCGCCGCCGCCCGGCGCCTCGGACCTGCCGGGTCTGGAGGTGGCCGGCGTGGTGGCCGGCGGCGATGCCGCCGAGCTGGCCGCAGCCGGCCTGGCGCTGGGCGACCGTGTCTGCGCGCTGGTGGCCGGGGGCGGCTATGCCGAACTCTGCGTGGCGCCGATCCCGCAGGTGCTGCCGGTGCCCGCCGGCCTCACCGATGTCGAGGCGGCCTGCCTGCCCGAGACCTTCTTCACCGTCTGGTCCAACGTCTTCGACCGCGGCCGCCTGCAGCCCGGCGAGACCCTGCTGGTGCAGGGCGGCGCCAGCGGCATTGGCGTCACCGCGATCCAGCTGGCCAAGGCCTTCGGCGCCACGGTGATCGTCACCGCCGGCGCTGACGACAAGTGCGCCGCCTGCCTGCGCCTGGGGGCGGACCACGCGATCAACTACCGCAGCGCCGACTTCGCTGCCGAAGTCAAACGCCTGACCGGCGGCCGTGGTGCCGACGTGGTGCTCGACATGGTGGCCGGCGACTACGTGGCGCGTGAGGTGAGCTGCCTGGCCGACGACGGCCGCATCGTGATCATCGCGGTGCAGGGCGGCGTGAAGAGCGAGTTCAACGCCGGTGAAGTGCTGCGCCGCCGCCTGCTGATCACCGGCTCGACGCTGCGTCCGCGCCCGGTGGCCTTCAAGGGCGCGATCGCCGCGGCGCTGCGCGAGCGCGTCTGGCCGCTGCTGGCCTCGGGCCAGGTGCGACCGGTGATCGAGCGCATCTTCGCCGCCGACGAGGCCGCCCAGGCCCATGCGCTGATGGAGTCCAGCCAGCACGTCGGCAAGATCGCGCTGCGCTGGGCCTGACCTGACCCATTCTTAGATTCGAAGGAAGCAAGACCATGCGACGCAAGCTCGTGGCCGGCAACTGGAAGATGCACGGCAACCACAAGGCCAACGCCGAGTTGCTGGACGGCATCAGCGGTGCCCGGCCCTTTGGCTGCGACGTGGCCGTGTGCGTGCCGTTCCCCTACCTGTCCGAGGTGGCGGTGGCCCTGGCGGGCAGCGACGTTCGCTGGGGTGCCCAGGACTGCTCGCAGCATGAGCAGGGCGCCTACACCGGCGAGGTGTCGGCCGGCATGCTGCACGAGTTCGGCTGCCGCTACGTCATCGTCGGCCACTCCGAGCGCCGCCAGTACCACGCCGAGAGCGACCAACTGGTGGCCGACAAGGCCAAGGCCGCGCTGGGCAAGGGCATCACGCCCATCGTCTGTGTCGGCGAGACCCTGGCCCAGCGCGAGGCCGGCGAAACCGAGGCGGTCGTCAAGCGCCAGCTGTCGGCGGTCATCCATACGCTGGCCCACTGCGCCGGCGAGATGGTCGTGGCCTATGAGCCCGTCTGGGCCATCGGCACCGGCAAGGTCGCCACGCCCGAGCAGGCCCAGGCCGTGCACGCGGTGCTGCGCGCCCAGCTGCGCGCCGCCACGCCGCGCGCCGACCAGATGACCCTGCTGTACGGCGGCAGCGTCAAGCCCGACAACGCGGCGGTGCTGTTCGCCCAGCCCGACATCGACGGTGGCCTGATCGGCGGTGCCGCCTTGAAGGCAGCCGACTTCGTCGCCATCTGCCGAGCCGCGGGTTGACGCGGCCGGCCCCTGATCCATTGCGGAGTTTCTCTACATGCAAGTCTTCATGAACCTCATCGTCGTGGTGCAGCTGCTGGCCGCGATCGCGATGATCGGCCTGGTGCTGGTGCAACACGGCAAGGGCGCCGACATGGGCGCCTCGTTCGGCAGCGGCGCCTCGGGCAGCCTGTTCGGTGCCACCGGCAGCGCCAACTTCCTGTCGCGCTCGACCGCGGTCTGCGCCACGATCTTCTTCGTCGCCACCGTGGCGCTGGCCTTCGGCGCCAACCCGGGCGGCTCGCGCAGCAGCGGCGGCAGCGTGCTGGACAGCGCCGCCACGCCGGCGTCGGCCGCCGCTGCGGCGTCCGCCGCGCCCACCGGCCCGGCCATCCCGAACCAGTGAGCGGGCAGGGTGGGCCTCTCCGCCCACCGGCAGCGCCTCACCGAGCCCCGGGGCCCGCTGAAAAGATCAGCAGGAACCCTAGGAAGTGGCTTGATTTCGGGCTAGAATCCGAGGCTGTTCGGCCAGCCATCCTCATGCCAGCCGAGCAGCTGAAAAGCCCGCTGCGTGCGGGTCTTGAGGGGGCTGTGCTGCAGCCCCGTCAAGGCCGGCACCGGCGAGCCGGACGAGCCGACGTGGTGAAATTGGTAGACACGCTATCTTGAGGGGGTAGTGGCGAAAGCTGTGCGAGTTCGAGTCTCGCCGTCGGCACCATGAACACATCGGTCAGCGCCTGCCCAGAGGCGACTGGCCGGGCGCCCTGAGCTGATCCAGGGAACGAAAGGGGGCGCGCTCCGTTCTGGCCAGACATGGGCCAAGGACAGCGCGCCTTTTTTGTGGCCGGATCGGATCACGGGCGTCGGACTCTGCACGACGAGCGACGCGCATCATGGACCTGCAAGCCTACCTCCCCGTCATCCTGTTCATCCTGGTGGGCGCCGCGGTCGGCGTCGTGCCCCAGCTGATCGGTTTCCTGATCGGCCCGCAGCGGCCCGACGCCCAGAAGAACAGCCCGTACGAGTGCGGCTTCGAAGCCTTCGAGGACGCGCGCATGAAGTTCGATGTGCGCTACTACCTGGTCGCCATCCTGTTCATCCTGTTCGACCTCGAAATCGCCTTCTTGTTCCCCTGGGCCGTGGCGCTCAAAGACATCGGGGCGTCAGGTTTCTGGGCGATGATGATTTTCCTGGCCATTCTCGTGGTGGGCTTCGCCTACGAATGGAAGAAGGGCGCGCTGGACTGGGAGTGATCCCGGCCGCCACCGTTCCTCACTGCACGAGACATCTAGAGGCAAGACATGGGTATTGAAGGCGTTTTCAAGGAAGGGTTCATCACCACCTCGGTGGACTCGCTGATGAACTGGTCCAAGACCGGCTCGCTGTGGCCCATGACCTTCGGTCTGGCCTGCTGCGCCGTCGAAATGATGCATGCCGGCGCCGCGCGCTACGACATCGACCGCTTTGGCATGCTGTTCCGGCCCAGCCCGCGTCAGTCCGACCTGATGATCGTGGCCGGCACGCTGTGCAACAAGATGGCGCCGGCGCTGCGCAAGGTCTACGACCAGATGGCCGAACCGCGCTGGGTGCTGAGCATGGGCTCCTGCGCCAACGGCGGCGGCTACTACCACTACAGCTACTCGGTGGTGCGCGGCTGCGACCGCATCGTGCCGGTCGACGTCTACGTGCCGGGCTGCCCGCCCACGGCCGAGGCGCTGCTCTACGGCATCCTGCAGCTGCAGGCCAAGATCCGCCGCGAAAACACCATCGCCCGCGCCTGAGCCGGGACTTCTCATGACGCAGAAACTCGACACCCTGCAGGCCGCGCTCGAATCCGTGCTGGGCGAGCGCATCGCCCACTTCAAGCGCGCCCTCGGCGAGATCACGATCACCGTCAAGGCGGCCGACTACGCCGCGGTCTGCACCACGCTGCGCGACCACCCCGAACTGGCTTTCGAGCAGCTGATCGACCTGGCCGGCCTGGACATGTCCACCTGGAAGGACCAGCCCTGGGACGGCCCGCGCTACCTGACCGTGCTGCACCTGCTGTCGGTGGGCAAGAACTGGCGCCTGCGCGTCAAGGTCTTCGCCCCCGATGACGAGCTCCCGGTGGTGGCCTCTGTCACGCCGATCTGGAACTCGGCCAGCTGGTTCGAGCGCGAGTCCTTCGACATGTACGGGATCATCTACGAAGGTCACCAGGACCTGCGCCGCATCCTCACCGACTACGGCTTCATCGGCCACCCGATGCGCAAGGACTTCCCGGTCAGCGGCCACGTCGAGATGCGCTACGACGCCGAGACCAAGCGCGTGATCTACCAACCGGTCACGATCGAGCCGCGCGAGATCACGCCGCGCGTGATCCGCGAAGACCACTACGGCGGCCTGCAGTAAGCCCGGGACGAACGCCATGGCAGAAATCAAGAACTACACCCTGAACTTCGGCCCCCAGCACCCGGCCGCGCACGGCGTGCTGCGCCTGGTGCTGGAACTCGACGGCGAGGTCATCCAGCGCGCCGACCCGCACATCGGCCTGCTGCACCGCGGCACCGAGAAGCTGGCCGAGCAGAAGACCTACATTCAGTCGCTGCCCTACATGGACCGCCTCGACTACGTGTCGATGATGTCCAACGAGCACGCGTACTGCCTGGCCATCGAGAAGCTGCTGGGCATCGAGGTGCCCGAGCGCGCGCAGTACATCCGCGTGATGTTCGCCGAGATCACCCGCCTGCTGAACCATCTGCTGTGGCTGGGCTGCCACGGCATGGACTGCGGCGCGATGAACATCCTCATCTACTGCTTCCGCGAGCGTGAGGACCTGTTCGACATGTACGAGGCGGTGTCGGGAGCGCGCATGCACGCGGCCTACTTCCGTCCGGGCGGCGTCTACCGCGACCTGCCCGACGCGATGCCGCAGTACCAGGTCAGCAAGATCAAGAACCAGCGCGCGATCGACCAGCTCAACAAGAACCGCCAGGGTTCGCTGCTGGACTTCATCGACGACTTCTGCGCGCGCTTCCCCAAGCTGGTCGACGAGTACGAGACCCTGCTGACCGAGAACCGCATCTGGAAGCAGCGCACCGTAGGCATCGGCGTGGTCACGCCGGAGCGCGCGCTGCAGATGGGCCTGACCGGCGCCATGCTGCGCGGCTCGGGCATCGCCTGGGACCTGCGCAAGCAGCAGCCCTACGATGTCTACGCCAAGATGGACTTCGACGTGCCGGTAGGCGTCAACGGCGACACCTACGACCGCTACCTGGTGCGTGTCGAGGAACTGCGCCAGTCCAACCGCATCGTCAAGCAGTGCGTCGACTGGCTGCGCGCCAACCCGGGCCCGGTGATCACCGACAACCACAAGGTGGCGCCGCCCTCGCGCGTGGCGATGAAGACCAGCATGGAAGAGCTGATCCACCATTTCAAGCTCTTCTCCGAAGGCTTCCGCGTCCCCGAGGGCGAGGCCTACGCCGCTGTCGAACACCCGAAGGGCGAGTTCGGCATCTACCTGGTCAGCGACGGTGCCAACAAGCCCTATCGCCTGAAGATCCGCGCCCCCGGCTTCGCCCATCTGGCGGCGCTGGACGAGATGGCGCGCGGCCACATGATCGCCGATGCGGTGGCGATCATCGGCACCATGGACATCGTGTTTGGTGAGATCGATCGATGAGTCTGTCTGAAGCCACGAAGGCCCGCTTCGCTCGCGAGGTGGCCAAGTACCCGAAGGAGCAGGCGCAGTCGGCCGTGATGGCCTGCCTGTCGATCGTGCAGCAGGAGCAGGGCTGGGTGTCGGCCGAGGCCGAGGCCGAGATCGCTGCCTACCTGGGCATGGCACCGATCGCCGTGCGCGAGGTGACCACCTTCTACAACATGTACAACCAGCAACCCACTGGCAAGTACAAGCTGAACGTCTGCACCAACCTGCCTTGCCAGCTGCGCAACGGCCAGAACGCGCTGGAGCACCTGTGCAAGGCGCTGGGTGTGGAAGACGGCGGCACCACCGCCGACGGCCTGTTCACCGTGGCCAAGTGCGAATGCCTGGGCGCCTGCGCCGATGCGCCGGTGATGCTGGTCAATGACCGCCAGATGCTGAGCTACATGAGCAACGACAAGCTCGACGACCTGGTCGCCACGATCAAGGCCGCCGAAGGGAAGGGGGCCTGAGCATGGCGCTTGATCTTTCGCGCTTCCAGGCCTCGGGCCTCGAGACCTGCTTCCACGGCCGCCACATCCAGCCGCAGATCTATGCCGACCTGAATGGCCGCAACTGGGGCCTGCAGGACTACCTGGCCCGCGGCGGCTACCAGGCCCTGCGCAAGATTCTCGGCGCCGATGGCGGCGAGGCGATGACGCCCGACCAGGTGATCGCCGAGGTCAAGGCCTCGGGCCTGCGCGGCCGCGGCGGCGCCGGTTTCCCCACCGGCCTGAAGTGGAGCTTCATGCCGCGCGCCTACCCGGGCCAGAAGTACCTGGTGTGCAACTCCGACGAGGGCGAGCCGGGCACCTGCAAGGACCGCGACATCCTGCGCTACAACCCGCACAGCGTGATCGAGGGCATGGCCATCGCCGCCTACGCAATGGGCATCAGCGTGGGCTACAACTACATCCACGGCGAGATCTTCGAGGTCTACGAGCGCTTCGAGGCGGCCCTGGAAGAAGCCCGTGCCGCCGGCTACCTGGGTGCCAACATCCTGGGCAGCGCCTTCAGCTTCCAGCTGCATGCGCACCACGGCTTCGGCGCCTACATCTGCGGCGAGGAAACCGCGCTGCTCGAATCGCTGGAAGGCAAGAAGGGCCAGCCGCGCTTCAAGCCGCCGTTCCCGGCCAGCTTCGGCCTGTACGGCAAGCCCACCACGATCAACAACACCGAGACCTTCGCGGCAGTGCCCTGGATCATCCGCAATGGCGGCCAGGCCTACCTGGAGTGCGGCAAGCCCAACAACGGCGGCACCAAGATCTTCTCGATGGTGGGTGACGTCGAGCGGCCCGGCAACTACGAGATCCCGATGGGCACCTCGTTCGCCCAGTTGCTGGAACTCGCCGGTGGCGTCAAGGGCGGCAAGAAGCTCAAGGCCGTGATCCCCGGCGGCTCGTCGGCGCCGGTGCTGCCGGCGGCGGTGATGATGGACTGCACGATGGACTATGACTCCATCGCCAAGGCCGGCTCGATGCTGGGCTCGGGCGCGGTCATCGTGATGGACGAGACCCGCTGCATGGTCAAGAGCCTGCTGCGCCTGTCCTACTTCTACCAGCACGAGTCCTGCGGCCAGTGCACCCCCTGCCGCGAAGGCACGGGCTGGCTGTGGCGCCTGGTCAACCGCATCGAGCACGGCGAAGGCCGTGCCGACGACCTGGCCCTGCTGGACAACGTGGCCGAGAACATCATGGGCCGCACCATCTGTGCGCTGGGCGACGCCGCCGCGATGCCGGTGCGCGGCATGCTCAAGCACTTCCGCGACGAATTCGCCTACCACGTCGAACACAAGACCTGCATGGTCCCGGCGTACATCTGATCGGCGGGGACGAACAAGATGCTCGATATCGAACTCGACGGCAAGAAGGTCCAGGTTCCCGAAGGCAGCATGGTGATGCATGCGGCCGACGCAGCCGGCACCTACATCCCGCACTTCTGCTACCACAAGAAGCTCTCGATCGCCGCCAGCTGCCGCATGTGCCTGGTGGATGTGGAGAAGGCGCCCAAGCCGATGCCGGCCTGCGCCACGCCGGTGACGCAGGGCATGATCGTGCGCACCCGCTCCGACAAGGCCGTCAAGGCCCAGAAGTCGGTGATGGAGTTCCTGCTGATCAACCACCCGCTGGACTGCCCGATCTGCGACCAGGGCGGCGAGTGCCAGCTGCAGGACCTGGCCGTGGGCTACGGCGGCACCGCCTCGCGCTACCAGGAAGAAAAGCGCGTGGTGTTCCACAAGAACGTCGGTCCGCTGATCTCCATGGAGGAGATGAGCCGCTGCATCCACTGCACGCGCTGCGTGCGCTTCGGCCAGGAGATCGCCGGGGTGATGGAACTGGGCATGCTCAACCGCGGTGAGCACGCCGAGATCACCACCTTCGTCGGCAACTCGGTCGATTCCGAGCTGTCGGGCAACATGATCGACGTCTGCCCGGTGGGCGCGCTGACCAGCAAGCCCTTCCGCTACAGCGCCCGCACCTGGGAGCTGTCGCGCCGCAAGAGCGTCAGCCCGCACGACAGCGTGGGCGCCAACCTCGTGGTCCAGGTCAAGAACGGCAAGGTGATGCGTGTCGTGCCGCTGGAGAACGAGGCCGTCAACGAATGCTGGATCTCGGACCGCGACCGCTTCTCCTATGAAGCGCTCAACGGCGAGCAGCGCCTGACCCGTCCGATGATCAAGCAGGACGGCCAGTGGCTGGAGGTCGACTGGAACACCGCGCTGCAGTACGTCGTCGACGGCCTGAAGAGCGTTCAGGGCCAGTTCGGTGCCGCCGGCATCGGCGCGATCGGCTCGGCCACCAGCAGCAATGAAGAGCTGCACCTGCTGGCCAAGCTGGTGCGCGGCCTGGGCTCGGACAACATCGACCACCGCACCCGCCACGCCGACTTCACGGCCGCTGCCGGCGTGCGCTGGCTGGGCACCTCGATCGCCTCGCTGAGCACGCTGCAGCGGGCCTTCGTGATCGGCTCCTTCCTGCGCAAGGACCACCCGCTGCTTGCCCAGCGCCTGCGCCAGGCCGTGCGCCATGGCGGCCAGCTGCTGAGCCTGAACGCGGTGCATGGCAATTGGGCGATCCCGGTGGCCGGCAAGATCACCGCCGCCCCGTCGGACTGGGTGCAGTCGCTGGCCAACGTGGCCGGCTACGTGGCCTCGGCCAAGGGCGTGGCCGCACCGGCCACCGCGCTGGTGGACGCGGCGGCCGAGGCCGTCGCCCAGGCGCTGCTGTCGGGCGAGCGCAAGGCCGTGCTGCTGGGCAACGCCGCCGTGCAGCACCCGCAGGCCAGCCAGCTGCTGTCGCTGGCCAACTTCATCGCCGCCCAGACCGGCGCCACCGTCGGTGTGCTGGGTGAGGCCGGCAACTCGGTCGGCGCCCAGCTGGTCGGTGCGCAGCCTCAGCAGGGCGGACTGAACGCCGGCCAGATGCTGAGCCAGCCGATGAAGGCGCTGCTGCTGCTGAACACCGAGCCGGCGCTGGACGCCGCCGATGGCGCTGCCGCCGTCGCGGCGCTGAACGCCTCCGGGCTGGTCGTCGCGCTGACCCCGTTCAAGGACGCCCGCGTCGACAACGCCGACGTGCTGCTGCCGATCGCCCCGTTCACCGAAACCGCCGGCAGCTATGTCAACGCCGAAGGCCGGCTGCAGACCTTCCAGGGCGTGGTGCCCGCGCTGGGCGAGAGCCGCCCGGCCTGGAAGGTGCTGCGCGTGCTGGGCAGCCTGCTGGGCCTGTCGGGTTTCGCGCAGGAGTCGGTCGAGGAGGTCCGCGCCGAAGCGCTGGGCGACGGCAGCGGCATCGCCGCCCAACTGTCCAACGCCAGCACGGCGGTGGCGCAGCCGGTCGGCCCCCTGGCCGGTCTGCAGCGCGTGTCCGATGTGTCGATCTACGCCACCGACGCCATCGTGCGCCGCGCGCCGGCCCTGCAGGCCACCGCCGATGCCAAGGAAGCGGTGCTCGCCGGCCTGCCCAGCGCGCTGTGGGCGCAACTGGGTCTGCAGGCCGGTGACAAGGTGCGCGTCAGCCAGGGCGGCGCCAGTGCCGTGCTGGGCGCCATCGAGGATGCCAGCCTGGCCGCCAACACGGTGCGTGTGGCGGCCGGCCACCCGGCCACCGCCACCCTGGGCGCGATGTTCGGCGCGATCACCGTCGAGAAGGCCTGAGGACGAGACACACCATGATCGACAACATCTACCAATCGGGTCTCGCCACACTGGGCGCCCCGGCCTGGGCCGTGGTCTGGTCGCTGATCAAGATCATCGTCCTGGTCGCGCCGCTGATGGGCTGCGTCGCCTACCTGACGCTGTGGGAGCGCAAGGCCATCGGCCGCACCCAGGTCCGCCCCGGTCCCAACCGTGTCGGCCCCTTCGGACTGCTCACGCCGATCGCCGATGCGGTCAAGCTGATCTTCAAGGAGATCATCCGCCCGACCGCCGCCAACAAGGGCCTGTTCTTCCTGGGCCCGATCATGACCATCATGCCGGCGCTGGCCGCCTGGGCCGTGATCCCGGTCGGCCCGGAAGCGGTGGTGGCCAACGTCAACGCCGGCCTGCTGTTCCTGATGGCGATCACCTCGATGGAGGTCTACGGCGTGATCATCGCCGGCTGGGCGTCCAACTCGAAGTACGCCTTCCTGGGCGCGCTGCGTGCGTCGGCGCAGATGGTCTCCTATGAGATCGCCATGGGCTTCGCGCTGGTCATCGTGCTGATGGTCTCGGGCAGCCTGAACCTGGGTGACGTGGTCGCCGGTCAGCAGAAGGGCACGTTTGCCTCGATGGGCCTGAACTTCCTGTCCTGGAACTGGCTGCCGCTGCTGCCGATCTTCTTCGTCTACTTCATCTCCGGCCTGGCCGAGACCAACCGCCACCCCTTCGACGTGGTGGAAGGCGAGTCCGAGATCGTGGCCGGCCACATGATCGAGTACTCGGGCATGTCCTTCGCGATGTTCTTCCTCGCGGAGTACGCCAACATGATCCTGGTCTCGATGCTGACCGTGCTGTTCTTCCTGGGTGGCTGGGACGCGCCGGTGAGCTGGCTGTCGTTCATCCCGGGCTGGATCTGGCTGGGCATCAAGGTCTTCGTCGTCGTCACGATGTTCCTCTGGGTGCGCGCCTCCTTCCCGCGCTACCGCTACGACCAGATCATGCGTCTGGGCTGGAAGATCTTCATCCCTGTCACGCTGGTGTGGCTGGTCGTCGTGGGTCTGTGGATCCAGTCGCCCTTCAACATCTGGAAGTAAGGGGAGGGCCAACACATGAGCACCAACAACTCCCTCAAGGGTTTCTTCGGCGCCTTCCTGCTGACCGAGCTGTGGAAGGGCCTGGCACTGACCGGTCGGCACTTCCTGTCGCGCACGATCACCGTGCAGTTCCCGGAAGAGAAGACCCCGCTGTCTCCCCGTTTCCGCGGCCTGCACGCGCTGCGCCGCTATGAGAACGGCGAGGAGCGCTGCATCGCCTGCAAGCTGTGCGAAGCGGTCTGCCCGGCGATGGCCATCACCATCGAGGCCGGCGAGCGCGCCGACGGCACCCGCCGCACCACGCGCTACGACATCGACCTGACCAAGTGCATCTTCTGCGGCTTCTGCGAAGAGTCCTGCCCAGTCGACTCGATCGTCGAGACCCACATCTTCGAATACCACGGTGAGAAGCGGGGCGACCTGTACTTCACCAAGGACATGCTGCTGGCCGTGGGCGACCGCTACGAGAAGCAGATCGCCGCCAACAAGGAGGCCGACGCCAAGTACCGCTGATGCGGTCACCCACGCGCTGACAAGAATGAACGCAACCTCCGCCCTGTTCTACCTGTTCTCCGCGGTGCTGCTGGTGTCGGCCTTCCTGGTCATCACCTCGCGCAGCACGGTCCACGCGGCGCTCTACCTGGTGCTCACCTTCTTCAATGCGGCCTGCATCTGGATGCTGCTGAAGGCCGAGTTCCTGTCCATCACGCTGGTGCTGGTGTATGTCGGCGCCGTGATGGTGCTGTTCCTGTTCGTGGTGATGATGCTCGACATCAACACCGACACCATGCGCGCCGGCTTCTGGTCGCACTTCCCGCTGGCCGCCCTGGTGGGCGTGCTGATCGCGATCGAGGTGGCGCTGGTCATGAAGGCCGGCTTCAACCTGCCCGATGCCAAGCCGATGCCGCCTGAAGTGCTGGCCATGGGCAACACCAAGGCGCTGGGCGTGGTCCTCTACACCGAGTACCTCTACCCGCTGCAGGTGGCCGCGGTGCTGCTGCTGGTGGGCATGATCGCCGCCATCGCGCTGACCCTGCGCAAGCGCAAGGACGCCAAGGGCCAGGACCCGAGCCAGCAGGTGCGCGCCCGCCCGGCCGACCGCGTCCGCCTGGTCAAGCTGGCGCCGACGATCGAGGCGCCCTCGGTGCCCAAGACCCCGGAAGGAGGCCAGGCATGAGCGCCGGCATCACCCTGTACCACTACCTGACGCTGGGCGGCTGCCTGTTCGCGCTGTCGGTGGTGGGCATCTTCATGAACCGCCGCAACCTGATCGTGCTGCTGATGGCGATCGAGCTGATGCTGCTGGCGGTGAACATGAACTTCGTGGCCTTCTCCCACTTCCTGGGTGACATGCACGGCCAGGTCTTCGTGTTCTTCATCCTGACTGTCGCGGCGGCCGAATCGGCCATCGGCCTGGCCATCCTGGTCGTGCTGTTCCGCAACCGCGCGACCATTGCGGTCGACGAACTCGACACCCTGAAGGGCTGACCGCCAAGAGGAGCCCCGAAGATCATGTCTGCACAACTGTCCCAGAACCTGCTGCTCACGGTGCCGCTGGCGCCGCTGGTGGGCTCCATCGTCGCCGGCCTGGCCGGCAAGGTGGTCGGCCGCCGCGGTGCCCACCTGATCACCATCCTCGGCGTTCTCGTCGCCTTCATCTGCTCGGCCATGGTGCTGCAGTCGGTGGCGGTCGATGGTGCGCGCTTCAACGCCACCATCTATGAATGGATGTCGGTGGGCCCGCTGAAGATGGAGGTCGGCTTCCTCGTCGACGGCCTGACCGCGATGATGATGTGCGTGGTGACCTTCGTGTCGCTGATGGTGCACATCTACACCATCGGCTACATGGAAGAAGACCCGGGCTACCAGCGCTTCTTCTCGTACATCTCGCTGTTCACCTTCTCGATGCTCATGCTGGTCATGAGCAACAACTTCCTGCAGCTGTTCTTCGGCTGGGAAGCGGTGGGCCTGGTGTCCTACCTGCTGATCGGTTTCTGGTTCAAGAAGCCCACGGCGATCTTCGCCAACATGAAGGCCTTCCTGGTGAACCGGGTCGGTGACTTCGGCTTCATCCTGGGCATCGGCCTGCTGCTGGCCTACACCGGCTCGCTGAACTACGCCGAGGTCTTTGCCAAGTCGGGCGAACTGGCCGCCAAGACCTTCCCCGGCACCGACTGGCCGCTGCTGGCCGTGGCCTGCATCTGCCTGTTCATCGGTGCGATGGGCAAGTCGGCGCAGTTCCCGCTGCATGTGTGGCTGCCCGATTCCATGGAAGGCCCGACGCCGATCTCCGCGCTGATCCACGCCGCGACGATGGTGACCGCCGGCATCTTCATGGTCACCCGCATGTCGCCGCTGTTCGAGCTGTCGGACATCGCGCTGAACGTGGTGCTGGTCATCGGCTCGATCACCGCGCTGTTCATGGGCTTCCTGGGCATCATCCAGAACGACATCAAGCGCGTCGTCGCCTACTCCACGCTGTCGCAGCTGGGCTACATGACGGTGGCGCTGGGCGTGTCGGCCTACAACGTGGCGGTCTTCCACCTGATGACGCACGCCTTCTTCAAGGCGCTGCTGTTCCTGGCGGCCGGCTCGGTGATCATCGGCATGCACCATGACCAGGACATCCGCAACATGGGCGGCCTGCGCAAGTACATGCCCATCACCTGGATCACCTCGCTGCTGGGCTCGCTGGCGCTGATCGGCACGCCGTTCTTCGCCGGCTTCTACTCGAAGGACTCGATCATCGAGGCGGTGGCTGCCAGCCACCTGCCGGGTGCGGGCTTCGCGCAGTTCGCGGTCATCGCGGGTGTGTTCGTCACCGCCTTCTACTCGTTCCGGATGTACTTCCTGGTCTTCCACGGCAAGGAGCACTTCCACCACAAGCCCTTCCCGGGCGAGCATGACCATCATGACGAACACGGCGAGCACCACGAGCCGCATGAATCGCCCTGGGTGGTCACTGCGCCGCTGCTGCTGCTGGCCATCCCCTCGGTGGTGATCGGCTTCCTGACGATCCAGCCGATGCTGTTCGGCGACTTCCTGAAGGACGCGATCTTCGTCAACCACGAGGCGCACCACGCGATGGAAGAGCTGGCGCACGAGTTCCATGGCGCCACCGCCATGGCCCTGCACGCCTTCAGCACACTGCCGTTCTGGCTGGCGCTGGCCGGCGTGGTCACCGCCTACGTCTTCTACATGGTCGCCCCGGGCATCCCGGCGGCCATTGCCAAGGCGCTGAAGCCGGTCATCACCGTGCTCGAGAACAAGTACTACATGGACTGGATCAACGAGAACATCCTGGCCCGTGCGGCCCGCGGCCTGGGCATCGGGCTGTGGAAGGGTGGTGACCAGACCCTGATCGATGGGGCCGTGGTCAATGGCTCGGCCCAGGCGGTGGGCGCCCTCGCGCGCGTCACCCGACTGGTCCAGACGGGCTACCTGTCCTGGTACGCGCTGGTGATGGCGCTGGGCGTGTTCGGTCTGATGACCTGGCAACTGTGGCCCTATTTCCCCGGCCTGACCGGCCGTTGATCAGAGGGCGGAGAACTACAAATGGGTCTGTTGAGCGTTGCCATCTGGCTGCCGATCGCCTTCGGCGTCCTGCTGCTGGCACTGGGCCGTGACGAGAACGCGGGCGCCGTCCGCTGGATCGCGCTGGCCGGTGCCGTCCTGAGCTTTGTCATCACCATTCCGCTGGTCACCGGCTTCCACCTCGACACTGCCGCGCTGCAGTTCGAGGAGAACCTGGCCTGGATCGAGCGCTTCAATGTGCGCTACCACCTGGGTGTCGATGGCATCTCGGTGTGGTTCGTGCTGCTGACCGCCTTCATCACGATCATCGTGGTGATGGCGGCCTGGGAGGTGATCACCGATCGTGCCCACCAGTACCTGGGCGCCTTCCTGATCCTGTCGGGCCTGATGGTGGGCGTGTTCTCGGCCGTCGATGGCCTGCTGTTCTACGTCTTCTTCGAAGCCACGCTGATCCCGATGTACATCATCATCGGCGTCTGGGGCGGCCCGCGGCGGGTCTATGCGGCCTTCAAGTTCTTCCTCTACACGCTGCTCGGCTCGCTGCTGATGCTGATCGCGCTGATCTACCTGTACGCCAAGTCGGGTGGCAGCTTCGAGATCCTCGAATGGCACAAGCTGCCGCTGCCGCTGAACGCGCAGGCGCTGCTGTTCTTCGCCTTCTTCGCCGCCTTCTCGGTGAAGGTGCCGATGTGGCCGGTGCACACCTGGCTGCCCGACGCCCACGTCGAGGCGCCCACCGGCGGCTCGGTGGTGCTGGCGGCCATCATGCTGAAGCTGGGCGCCTATGGCTTCCTGCGCTTCTCGATGCCGATCGCCCCGGATGCCTCGCGCGAGTACGCCTGGTTCATCATCGCGCTGTCGCTGATCGCGGTGATCTACATCGGCCTGGTGGCGATGGTGCAGACCGACATGAAGAAGCTGGTGGCCTATTCGTCGATCGCCCACATGGGCTTCGTCACGCTGGGCTTCTTCATCTTCAACGAGTTGGGCATCTCCGGCGGTCTGGTGCAGATGATCTCGCACGGCTTCGTCTCCGGCGCGATGTTCCTGTCGATCGGCGTGCTCTATGACCGCGTGCATTCGCGCGACATCGCAGCCTACGGCGGCGTGGTCAACACCATGCCCAAGTTCGCGGCCTTCGCGCTGCTGTTCTCGATGGCCAACTGCGGCCTGCCGGGCACTGCGGGCTTCATCGGCGAGTGGATGGTGATCCTGGGCGCCGTCCAGTACAACTTCTGGATCGGCGCGCTGGCCGCCACCGCGCTGATCTTCGGCGCCGCCTACACGCTGTGGATGTACAAGCGGGTCTACTTCGGCGACATCGCGAATGACCATGTGCGCGAGCTGACCGACATCAACGCCCGCGAGTTCGCGATGATGGCGCTGCTGGCCGTCGCCGTGCTGGCCATGGGTCTGTATCCGAAGCCCTTCACCGACGTGATGCACACCTCGGTGGACGCGCTGATCAAGCACGTGGCCCAGCCCAAGCTGCCTTGACGACAGGGCGCACACCATGAATCCTATGAACTGGCTTGTTGTCTCTCCCGAGATCGTCCTGCTGGTCGCCGCCTGCGCGATCGCACTGATCGACCTCTACATCACCGACCCGAAGCGCACGGCGACCTTCTGGCTCACCCAGCTGACGCTGGCCGTGGTGGCGCTGATGCACGCCAGCGCCATGCAGGCCGGCCTGGGCGCCAGCGGCGCGGCGGCCTCGGTCTACGGCATGCAGGGCCTGGTGGTGTCCGACCCGCTGGGCCACCTGCTGGCGATGTGCGCCTCGCTGGCGCTGATGGCCACGCTGGCCTACGCACGCCCCTACCTGGGCGAGCGCGACCTGCTCAAGGGCGAGTTCTTCACGCTCTCGATGTTCGTGCTGCTGGGCGTGTCGGTGATGATCTCGGCCAACAACTTCCTGGTCATCTACGTGGGCCTGGAACTGATGAGCCTGTCGCTGTACGCGATGGCAGCGCTGCGCCGCGACCATGGCGTGTCCACCGAAGCCGCGATGAAGTACTTCGTGCTGGGCGCGCTGGCCAGCGGTTTCCTGCTCTACGGCATGTCCATGCTCTATGGCGCCACCGGCAAGCTGGACCTGCCCGAGGTCTACGCGGTGGTGGCCGCCGGCCAGATCAACCCGGTCGTGCTGACGCTGGGCGTGGTCTTCCTGGTGGCCGGCCTGGCCTTCAAGCTGGGTGTGGTGCCGTTCCACATGTGGGTGCCTGACGTCTACCAGGGCGCGCCCACCGCGGTCACGCTGATGATCGGCGGCGTGCCCAAGTTCGCGGCCTTCGCGATCGCCTTCCGCATCCTGGTCGAGGGCCTGTCCACGCTGGGCCACGACTGGCAGCAGATGCTGATGGTGCTGTCGGTGCTGTCGATGCTGATCGGCAACCTCGCCGCGATCGCCCAGACCAACCTCAAGCGCATGCTGGCCTACTCGGCCATCGCCCAGCTGGGCTTCATGCTGCTGGGCCTGACGCCCACCGTGGTGGCCGCCAACACCACCTCGGCCGCCAACGGCTACAGCTCGGCGCTGTTCTATGTGGTCACCTATGTGCTGACCACGCTGGGCAGCTTCGGCCTGATCATGCTGCTGGCCCGCCAGGGCTTCGAGAGCGAGGAGATCAGCGACCTGGCCGGCCTGGCCAAGCGTGCGCCCTGGCTGGCGGGTGTGATGACCGTCTTCATGTTCTCGCTGGCCGGTGTGCCGCCGATGGTGGGCTTCTACGCCAAGTTCGCGGTGCTGCAGGCGCTGGTCACCACCGGTGACAGCACCTACATCACGCTGGCCATTGTCGCGGTCCTGCTGTCCCTGGTTGCGGCCTACTACTACCTGCGCATCGTCAAGGTCATGTACTTCGACCAACCCGCCGAGTCCGGCGCTGGGCTGACCTCCGGCTCCGGTGTGTCGGCGCTGCTGGCACTCAATGGTGCCGCCGCGCTGGTGCTGGGCCTGCTGCCGCAAGGCCTGATGGCCCTGTGCCGCGACGTGATCGTCGCTGCGCTGCAGGGCTGATCCGATGAGCGCCGGGGCAGCCACCTGGCTCGTGGTGGCGGTCGCGCTGCTGGCCGCGAACCTGCCCTTCGTCAACGAACGCCTGTTCGTCGTCGGGCCGCGGCGCGCGCCCAAGGCTTTCGGCTGGCGGCTGCTGGAGCTGGTGGTTGCCGGCGGGCTGACCCTGTTGCTGGGCAGCGCGCTGGAGGCCTCGCTGGGCCAGCGGGCGCCCCAGGGCTGGGAGTTCTACGCCGCCTGGACCTGCCTGATGCTGACCCTGGCCTCGCCGGGCTTCGTCTGGCGCTACCTGCGGCGCGGCGCGTCGGCGGCGGCGCATGAGTGACGAGCACCTGATCGAGCGCCCGCTGCGTCCGGCCCAGGTGTGGCAGGGGCGCTTCCTTGACGTGCGCTGCGACGTCGCCCGCCTGCCCGACGGCAGCGAGGCCACGCGCGAATACATCGTCCACCCCGGCGCGGTGATGGTCGTGCCGATCACCGATGACGGCCGGCTGGTGATGGAGCGGCAGTGCCGCTACCCGCTGCAGACCGTGCTGCTGGAGTTCCCGGCGGGCAAGATCGATCCCGGGGAACCTCGCTGGCGCTGTGCCCAGCGCGAATTGCTGGAGGAAACCGGCTACCGCGCGCGCGAATGGGCCTGCGCGGCGCTGATGCACAACGCGCCGGCCTACTCGAACGAGCTGATCGAGATCTGGTTCGCGCGCGGACTGGAGCCTGGCCAGCAGCAACTCGACCACGGTGAGTTCCTGGACGTGTGTCTGGTGGATGAGGCCGAACTGGATCGCCTGGCGGCGCGCGGCGAACTCACCGATGCCAAGTCGCTGATCGGCCTGCTGTGGCTGCAGAAATGGCGTGCCGGTCTGTGGGAATTGCAGTGGCAGTCTGCACAGGACCTGGCTTCTGACCGATCATCCGGGGCATGAAGGTCCTGAACCTGCGTTGCGAGCACGAGCACGGTTTCGAAGGCTGGTTCGCGTCGGAGGACGACTACCGGGACCAGCTGGATCGGGGCCTGCTCAGCTGTCCGCTGTGCGCCAGCGCCGCCATCACCCGGCTGCCCAGCGCCCCACGGCTGAACATCTCTGGTGCTCAGCCCTCGCCGACCGCCGAGCCGCGGCCGCCGGCCGAGCCGGCCCGCAGCGCCCAGCCCGAACTCGCTGCCCAGTTGCAGTCGGCGCTGCAGGCCGTCGTGCAGGATCTGATGCAACGCACCGAGGACGTCGGCCCGCGCTTTCCGGAAGAAGCCCGCCGCATCCACTACGGCGAAACCGAGGCCCGCGGCATCCGTGGCCAGGCCACGCCACAAGAGCGCGAGGCCCTGCGCGACGAAGGCATCGAGGTCTTCGCGTTGCCGCTGCCGCCGGGGTCGGGCGGGCCGACGCACTGACCTGCCACTCGGCCCAGCAGCGCCGCGCCGCGGCAGGGCCGCCCGGTCGCACCGCAGAGTGGTCGCACCCTTGCCGGGCCGCAGCGCGCCTCAGGGCCCCAGCAGCCGCCCCGGGTTCATCAGTCCGTCGGGGTCCAGCGCCTGCTTGATGGCCCGCATCATCCCCAGCGCCACCGGCGATTTGCGCCGGGCCAGCTCGCCCCGCTTCAAGGCGCCGATGCCATGCTCGGCCGAGAACGAACCGCCTCGCGCCATGACGGCGTCATAGACGCGCTGGTTCAGCGCCGCCTCGTGCTGTGCCAGAAAGGCCGCCGCGGACTCACCCTGCGGGGCCTGCAGGTTGTAGTGCAGATTGCCGTCGCCCAGGTGACCGAAGGTGACCAGACGGATGCCGGGCACCAGGGCGCGCAGCGTGTCGGCCATCTCGGTGACGAAGCCCGGGATGGCCGACACCGGCAGCGCGATGTCGTTCTTGATGTTCAGGCCTTCCTCGGCCTGGGCCAGCGGGATGCTCTCGCGCAGGTGCCACAGCGCCTGGGACTGCGCCAGGCTCTCGGCGACCACGGCGTCGTCCACCTCGCCCGATTCCAGGGCCTCGCCCAGCACCGCTTCCAGCAGCGCACGGGCCTGGGCTTCGTCGGGCGCGGCCAGTTCCAGCAGCACCGTCCAGCGGGCCGCGGGCAGCGGCTGGGGCAGGGTGGAGAAATGCTTCGCCACCAGGTCCAGCGCGAAGCGCTCCATGACTTCGAAGCCGGTGAGCCCGGCGTCCAGCCGCTGGCGTGCCCGCCGCAGCAGGGCCACGCAGGCCTCGATCGACCCGCAAGCGGCCAGTGCCGTCATCGTGGCGCCCGGGCGGGGGTGCAGCTTCAGCGTGGCCGCGGTGATCACGCCCAGCGTGCCTTCGCTGCCGATGAACAGGTCGCGCAGGTCGTAGCCGGTGTTGTCCTTGCGCAGCCCGGACAGGCCGTCCCAGACCTCGCCCTGCGGGGTCACCACCTCCAGGCCCAGGCACAGTTCGCGCGCGTTGCCGTAGCGCAGCACCTGCGTGCCGCCGGCATTGCTGGCCAGGTTGCCGCCGATCGTGCAACTGCCCTCGGCGGCCAGGCTCAGCGGGAACAGCAGGCCAGCCTCGCCCGCAGCCTGCTGCAGGGTCTGCAGCACACAGCCGGCCTCGGCGGTGAGGGTCAGGTTGTCGGCATCGATCTGGCGGATGCGCTGCATCCGGCCCAGGCTCAGCAGCACCTGGCGTCCGCTGTCGTCGGGCACGCCGCCGCCCACCAGGCCGGTGTTGCCGCCTTGCGGGACCAGGCTGGTACCGTGTTCGCGGCACAGGCGCACCACCGCGGCCACCTCGGCCGTGCTGCCCGGTCGGACCACGGCCAGCGCGCGGCCGCGGTAGCGCTTGCGCCAGTCGACTTCGTAGGCGGACAGGTCGCCGTCGTGCAGCACGTTGGCCGCGCCGACCGTGGCGCGCAGCGCGTCCAGCAGGGTCGTCATCCCAGCGCCGTGGCCGCCTTGGCCCGCTGCAGCCGCCAGCGCACCTGCACCGCGCAGGCCGCGAACAGCACCAGGCACAGCGCGATCTCGATCATGGCCAGGGTCGCGCCCGGTGCGGGCTCGCTGGTGGCGCGCACCAGGCCCTCGGCGCAGTACAGCCAGACCAGCAGGCTGACCCAGCGGTAGGTGTAGAGCCGGTGCTTGAGCAGTCCGGCCAGCGGCAGCAGCAGCGGCAGCACCTTGATCACCAGCGTGCGCCGGCCGGTGGGCGCCAGCCACAGCTCCCAGGCCAGGCACAAGGCGATCAGCGCCAGCAACGCGCCCACCGCCACCCAGCGCGTGATCCGGGTCACGGCGTCGGCTTCCAGCGTCAGCGGGGGCGGCGAGGTTGACATGGGCTGGCATCATAGCGGCCGATGAATGTCCTCGATCCGAACCCCCGCGCCGAACGCGTGACCCTGGCCCTGCTGCTGGAGTCGCTGCGCACCTGGCCGTGGTTCGACACCCTGCGCACGCTGCGCCTGCGCTTTCGCGAAGACCGGCTGGGCCTGACCGCCGGCAGCCTGACCTTCACCACGCTGATCGCGCTGGTGCCGCTGCTGACCGTGATGCTGGCGGTGTTCACCGCCTTCCCGATCTTCAGCCAGTTCCAGGTGGCGCTGCAGAAGTACTTCCTGCAGAGCCTGGTGCCGGACAACATCGCCCGCCCGGTGCTCACCGCCTTGACCCAGTTCGCCAGCAAGGCCAGTCGGGTGGGTGCCGCCGGCCTGATCTTCCTGCTGGTCAGCGCGCTGATGCTGATGCTGACGATTGACCGCACGCTCAACGCGATCTGGCGCGTGCGCACACCGCGGCCGATCGCCCAGCGCGTGCTGGTCTACTGGGCGGCGCTGACGCTGGGGCCGCTGGTGCTGGGTGTCAGCCTGACGCTGACCAGCTATGCGCTGTCGGCCTCCAAGGGCCTGGTCGAGGGCCTGCCCGGGGGCGTCGGCCTGGTGCTCGACGTGCTGCAGTTCGGCCTGCTGTGGGCCACGATGGGCGGGCTGTTCCACTACGTGCCCAACACCCATGTGCGCTGGCGGCATGCGCTGGCGGGTGGGGCCTTCGTGGCGCTCGGTTTCGAGCTGGCCAAGTCGCTGCTGGCCTGGTATGTCTCCAAGGTGGCCACCTACGCCACGATCTATGGCGCCTTCGCCACCGCGCCGATCTTCCTGCTGTGGATGTTCACCGGCTGGGTGATCGTGCTGATGGGGGCGGTGATCGCCGCCTATGCGCCCAGTCTGCAGATGAGGGTGGTGCGGCATTCCGACACGCCAGGCCATCGCTTCGTCATCGCGCTGGCGGTGTTGCGTGAACTGGCCGCGGCGAGGGCGGCCGGGCAGGCTGGCCTGACGCTCAGCGCGCTGGCCGGCGTGCTGCGGATTGACCCGCTGCAGATCGAGCCCGAGTTGGACGAGTTGTTCGAGCCCGACTGGGTCGGCCGGCTGGAAGAGGGCGGCGAACAGCGCTATGTGCTGCTGCGCGATCCGGCGCTCACCCCCGCGGCGCCACTCGTCGACCGCCTGCTGCTGCGGCCCGATGGCCGGGTGGCGGCGTTCCGCGAACGCGCCGGCCTGGCGCGCATGACGCTGGCCGAGCTGCTGGCCTGAGGGCCCGGCTCAGGCCGGGTGCACCACCACCAGCAGTGCGCGGGCTTCGCCGCGACCGGGGTTGCGCAGCGCGTGGGGCTGGTCCACGGCGTAGCGCGCGGTCTCGCCCGGGGCCAGGCGCTGGCGCGCCTCGCCGGCATGCACTTCCACCTGGCCGCTCAGCACGCTCAGGTGTTCGCGGCTGCCGGGCTCGTGCGGCTCCGAGGCCAGCATGCCGCCGGGCTGGATCGTCAGCTCGTACCACTCGAACTGGCCGGCCAGCTCGATCGGGCCCAGGATGCGCAGCTCGCACTGGCCATCCGGGCTGCGCAGCGTGGGCACGGCGTGGGCCGGCACCGCGGCGATCGAAGGCGGCTCAGGTGCGTCGCCCGGCGTGAGCAGATCGGTCAGCGGCACGCCCAGCGCGTTGGCCAGGCGCCAGACCACGGCGACGGTCGGGTTGGCCTGGTTGCGCTCGATCTGCGAGAGCATCGACTTGGACACACCGGCCTGGCGCGACAGGTCGTCCAGCGACAGCTTGCGCGCATGGCGCAGCTGCGCCAGGGCCTGACCCACGCGGGGCGGTTCGGGGGAGGGGGCTGGGCGGGCCATCGCAGTCCTTGAGGGGCAGTCCTTGACGGATCGAACGCTTCACATGATACTGCACGAAAGTTCGATATATCGAACATCGCATGCAAGCAGTGAACACGCCGCCAGGACCCCGACGATGAGCTCCACCGACGCCTTTCTCACCCATGTCCGCCAGGAGCTGGATCAGCTCGACCAGGCCGGCCTCTTCAAGCGCGAGCGCGTCATCGCCACGCCGCAGGGCGCGCATGTGCGCACCACCGATGGCCGCACGCTGATCAACCTGTGCGCCAACAACTACCTGGGGCTCTCCAGCCACCCAGCGGCCATCGCAGGCGCCCACGCGGCGCTGGACAGCCACGGCTATGGCCTGAGTTCGGTGCGATTCATCTGCGGCACCCAGGACCAGCACAAGACGCTGGAACAGCGCATCGCCCGCTTCGTTGGCTGCGAGGACGCGATCCTCTACGCCGCCGCCTTCGACGCCAACGGCGGCCTGTTCGAGCCGCTGCTGGGCGAGGCCGATGCCGTCATCAGCGACAGCCTGAACCACGCGTCCATCATCGACGGCATCCGCCTGTGCAAGGCCAAGCGCTGGCGCTATGCGCACGACGACATGGCCGACCTGGCGCGCTGCCTGCAGGAAGCCCGTGACGGCGGCGCCCGCTTCATCCTGGTCTTCACCGACGGCGTGTTCTCGATGGACGGCACGATCGCCCGGCTGGACGAGATCCGCGCGCTGTGCGACCGCTTTGATGCGATGCTGGGCATCGACGAGAGCCACGCCAGCGGCTTCGTTGGCGCCACCGGCCGCGGCACGCACGAACTGCGCGGCATCTTCGGCCGCGTCGACATCGTCACTGGCACCTTCGGCAAGGCCCTGGGCGGCGCCTCGGGGGGCTTCACCGCCGGCAAGCGCGAGGTGATCGAGCTGCTGCGCCAGCGCTCGCGGCCCTACCTGTTCTCGAACACGCTGGCGCCGGCCATCGTCGGCGGCTCGCTGGCGGTGCTGGATCTGCTGGAGGGCTCCACCGAGCTGCGTGACCGCGTGGCCGACAACGCCTTGTGGTTCCGCCAGGCGATCAGCGCCACCGGCTTCGAGATCAAGCCCGGCACCCACCCGATCGTGCCGATCATGGTCTACGACGCGGTGCTGGCGCAGCGCCTGGCAGCCCGCCTGCTGGAGCTGGGTGTCTATGTGGTGGGCTTCTTCTTCCCGGTGGTGCCCCAGGGCCAGGCGCGCATCCGCGTGCAGCTCAGCGCCGCGCACAGCCGCGACGACCTGGAGCGCGCCGTGGCCGCCTTCACCCAGGCCGGCCGCGAGCTGGGGATCCTGAAATGAGCGCCACGCCGAAGATCCTGATCATCGGCGCCAACGGCCAGATCGGCACCGAGCTGGCCGAGGCCCTGGCGGCCCGCCACGGCCAGAGCGCCGTGGTGACCAGCGACCTGTCGCCGAGGGGGCGTGTGCCCGGCCTGGCCCATGAGGCGCTGGACGTGACCGACGCCGGTGCACTCATCCAGGTGGCCGAGCGCCACGCCATCACCCAGGTCTACCTGCTGGCCGCCGCCCTGTCGGCGCGTGGCGAGCAGCACCCCACCTGGGCCTGGGACCTGAACATGAAGGGCCTGCTGAATGTGCTGGAGCTGGCCCGCACCCACAAGCTGGATAGGGTGTTCTGGCCCAGCTCGATCGCCGCTTTCGGCCCCACCACGCCGCGCGACCACACGCCGCAGAAGACGGTGATGGAGCCCACCACGGTTTATGGCATCTCCAAGCTGGCCGGCGAGGGCTGGTGTGCCTGGTACCACCGCATGCATGGCGTGGACGTGCGCTGCCTGCGCTACCCCGGCCTGATCAGCTGGAAGACGCCGCCCGGCGGCGGCACCACCGACTACGCGGTGGAGATCTTCCACGAGGCGCTCAAGACCAACCACTACACCTGCTTCCTGGGGCCCGAGAGCGCGCTGCCGATGATGTACATGCCCGATGCCATCCGCGCCACGCTGGCGCTGATGGACGCACCGGCCGACGCACTGCGCGAGCGCCACGGCTACAACCTGGCCGGCGTGTCTTTCACCCCGGCGGAACTGGCTGCCGAGATCGCCCGCCAGCGCCCGGGCTTCACGATCGACTACGCGCCCGACTTTCGCCAGGCGATCGCCGACAGCTGGCCGCGCTCGATCGACGATTCGGCCGCCCGCGCCGACTGGGGCTGGCAGCCGCAGGTCGATCTGGCCGCGATGACCGCCGACATGCTGGCCAACCTGGCGCCGCAGGTCCGCTGATCAGAAGCGGATGCGGCCGGTCCAGATGTCCTTGTACATGACCCAGTCGCCCATGAAGCTGTAGAGCGGGCGCTTGAAGCTGGCCGGCTTGTTCTTCTCGAAGACGAAGTGGCCGATCCAGGCGCAGCCATAGCCGCACAGCAGGCCGTAGAGCAGGTACTGCGGCCGACCGGTCCACAGCAGCATCGCCAGGCAGACCAGGGCCAGGGTGCTGCCCAGGAAGTGCAGACGACGGCAGGTGCGGTTGGCGTGTTCGCCCAGGTAGACCGGGTAAAACTCGGCGAAGCTGCGGATCGCGCCCAGGTCGGGCGTGGTGACGCTGGAAGGGGGGGCTGTGCTCATGCGGCGGCTCCGTGCAACGGCTTGGCCCCGATTGCAGCGCGCGCGGGCAGGCTCGGCCATCCGGGCTTGCCCCGGCGTGCTGTCGCGCAGGTGTCAGCCCGTGGCGCGCAGGCCCAGGCGCTCCAGGCGGTAGCGCAAGGTGTCGCGGCTCACGCCCAGCAGGCGCGAGGCCTGGGTGACGTTGCCTTCGCTGCGCCGCAGCGCCTCCTCGATCAGTCGGCGCTCCGCGCGCTCGAGGTTCAGGTCGCTGCCGGCGTCCAGCGGCGCATCGGCGCTGGCAGGCGCCACGGTGCGCAGACCGGCCAGTTCCAGCTCGGTCACCCGGTCGGTGGTGGCCAGCAGCACCGCCTGTTCCATCAGGTTGCGCAACTCACGCACATTGCCTGGGAAACGGTGCGCCCGCAGCCGCTGCTCGGCGCCCTCGCTCAGGCGCATCTCGCCGCGGCGGTAGCGCTGCGCATGGTGCGCCAGGAAATGCCGGGCCAGCACGATCACGTCCTCACCGCGCTCGCGCAGCGGGGGCACCTGCAGCTCGACGATGCGCAGCCGGTAGTAGAGGTCAGCGCGGAAGCGCCCCTCGGCCACCATCTTCTCCAGCGACTGGTGGGTGGCGCTGACGATGCGCACATCCACCGCCTGGTCGCGCAGGCCGCCCAGGCGCCGGAAGCGCTTGTCCTCCAGCAGCTTGAGCAGCTTGACCTGGGTGGCGGCGTCGGCCTCGCCGATCTCGTCCAGGAACAGCGTGCCCCCCTCAGCGGTCTCGACCAGGCCGGCCTTGCGCTGGCGGGCATCGGTGAAGGCACCCTTTTCGTAGCCGAACAGCTCGGCCTCGACCAGGTGCGCCGGCAGGGCGCCACAGTTCAGCTCGACGAAGGGGCCGTCGCGGCGCGGGCCGTCGAAGTGCAGTGCCCGGGCGACGAGTTCCTTGCCGGTGCCTGTCTCGCCGTGGATCAGCACGGCCGGGCCGTCGGCGTCCTCCAGCTGGCTTTCCGAGGCCAGCATCTGGCGGATGCGCTGACGCAGCTGGTGCATCGCGATCGAATCGCCGACGATCTTGTCCAGGCCGCTGCCGGCCGCCTCCCGTCCGGCGTAGTAGTGCACGGTGCGCTGCAGCCGGTCCTGGCTGAGCAGGCGCTCGATCAGCAGGCGCACCTCACCCAGCGCCAGCGGCTTGGACAGGTAGTCCAGTGCACCGCTCTTGAGCGCGTTGACGGCCAGGTCCACGCTGCCGAAGCCGGTCATCAGCACCACCCGGCAGTCCGGGTCCATGGCCTTGAACCGGCCCAGCGCCTGCAGGCCGTCCATGCCAGGCAGGTTGTGGTCCAGCAGCACCAGGTCCGGCCGGAACTCGGGGTACAGCGCCAGGCCTTCCTCGGCGGTCTCCGCCACCCGGGTGTCCCAGCCCTGCCGCGACAGGAAAGTGGCCAGGTTGCGCGCGAGCGCCGCCTCGTCATCGATGATCAGCACGGCGTGGCCGGCGCGTTCAGACATGGTGGTGAAGCGGTGTCAGGTGGGGCTGGCCGGCAGCAAGGGCAGGCTCAGGACGACGCGCGTGCCATGCGGCGTCGCGGGTTCGATGCGCAGGCTGCCGCCAGCGCGTTCCATCGCGCGACGGGCCAGCGGCAGGCCCAGTCCCAGCCCGCGCGGCTTGGTGGTGAAGAAGGGTTGCAGCAACTGGTCGCGTCCGGTGGTCGGCAGACCGATGCCACTGTCCTCGACCACGATGCGCAGCTGGCCGTCGGCCTGGCTGGCGCGCAGGCTGACCTGGTCGCCGCTGCGCGTGGCCTCGGCCGCGTTGGTCAGGACCGAGGCGAGCGACTGGGTCAGCAGGATGTCGTCCAGGGCCACCTCGCCCAGCTGATCGGGCCATTCATGGCTGAACTGCTTGTGCTGGGCGGCCAGGTCGGGGGCGATGCGGGCGCGAGCGGCTTCGAGCACCGGCCGCACGGCGCAGCGGTGGGGTCGGCCCGTGGGGTCGCCGGCGCTGGTCAGCAGCGTGCGCACCAGGTGTTCGATGCGGTCGACGTGGCGGATCACCTCTTCGTGGTCCAGCGGCATGGTCGGCCCCAGTTCGCGGGTGAGCTCGGCTGCGCTGCGGATCGAGCCCAGCGGGTTGCGGATGTTGTGGGCCACGGCGGCGGACAACTCGCCCACCATCGCCAGGGCCTCGTTGTCGACCAGGCGCCGCTGCTGCTCGCCCAGCGCCCGCTCGATGCGGCGTACGAACCACAGCAGCGACAGCACCAGCAGCGAGCCGCCCAGCAGCGCCGCGCCCCAGATGCGGCGCTGGCCCTCGGCCAGGGCCTGGGTCAGGGCGACCGGGCGCCGGTAGAGTTCGATCACGCCGACGATCGGCCCGTTGCGGGCGGCGTGCACGGGGATGTAGTTCTCGACGAACTCGCGCGGCGAGCCCAGCATCACATGCTCGGACTTGTCCGATTCGGCGTCGAAATTCGCCACCACCTCGCCGGCCAGCGCCTCTTCAAGCTCGTCGTTGTGGCCGAAGGTCTGGCCGATCATCTCGGGGCTGCTGGACCACAGCACCCGCTGTTCAGTGGTGTAGGCGTTGATGCGCAGCACATCGGGCATCGCCGCGACATGGGCCAGGAATTCGACGAAGTCGGGGTCGCTGGCGCGCTCAGGGTGGCGGAAGGCTTCCGCGGCCTTCTGGGTGTCGGCCACGCTTTGCACGAAGTCGCGGCTGAGTTCGGCATCGCGGTGCAGCAGGCGCGACTCGATGAAGGCATCGAGCAGCCAGGCCATGCCAATGGCGAACAGGGCCACGCCGATCGAGCCGGCGATCATGAACCAGCGCGTGATGGCCGCAGGGCGGCCCACCGTGGTCATTGAGGGGGACAGGATGTCAGGCATCGGGGCGGGCATCGGCAGCGGGGGCAGGCCGCTGCCGATTGTGCCCGGACCCGGTGACCTGAGGGATCAGCGCACGCGGCAGGCGACGGTCTTGGTCGCGACCAGCGCGCCGGCTTCGGTGTACAGCGCGCCGGTGGCCTGGCCGCCGACGATGAAGTCGGCCGCCAGCGGGGTGGCACCCTTGTTGATGTCGCGCGGACGGCTGGAGAAGTCGATCTCGACTTCACGCTGGATGGTGGGCTGGGCGGTCGAGGTGGCGCTGTTGGCGCCCGAGGTCAGCACGGCGTAGTAGTTGCCGTTGGGAACGCTCTTGCCGTCGACCGAGGCGGTCGAACGGTCGCTGCGGACTTCGCACTTGACGCGCAGTTCGGCCTGGGCGGCGGTGGCGACAGTCAGCGAGGCGATGGCGAGGCCCAGCAGGGTGGTGATGCGACGGGTCATGGCTTGCTCCAGTGTGGTGAGGGATGGATGGGAGGGGGAGAAATGCCCCGGCGCTTTGGTGGGCAGGACCTCGGCGACCGGGACGATCCATGATTCGCAATGGACGTGCCAGCAAGTGTGCAAGGTGCACACTTTTTATAAGTTGTTGATTTATATGGATTCTTGTGGGTCCCGTCGCCTGGCATCCGGGGCCAGCATCGGCCGGCTGGGGCATTTGCCCCACCCACTGGCGTGAAATCCCCCGGTGGCCGGGGGCGATCGCCCGATCAGGCCAGCGCGGCCCGCAGCGCGGCCAGCAGCGCGTCCGGCTGCTCGGTCATGATGGAATGCCCGCCGGGCACCCGGTGCACGGTGGCGCGCAGGCGCTGCGCCAGTTCGCGGGTGAGCTTGGGCGGCGTCATCTGGTCGGCCTGGCCCAGCACCAGGTGGGCCGGGCAGCGCACGGCATCGGCCGACTCGTGGCCGTGGGCGTAGGCATTGCACAGCCCGAAGTCGTGGCGGAACACGTTCGCGCCCTGCGGCCCATGGGCCTGCACCTGGGCCATCAGCTGGCGACCCCCGCCATGCAGCCACATGCCGGGCCCGGGGTAGCTGGGCTTGGCCGCCCAGGTCGACAGCGAGAAGGCATTGACCATGTCCATGCCGGCCTGGGGGCGCTGCTCGGCGGCGTCGAGCAGGCTGGACGACACCGCCATCGGGTAGGCGGTGCCCACCATCACCAGCCGCGACACCCGCTGCGGGTGGCGCGCGGCCGCCTCCAGCGCGATCAGCGAGCCCATGCTGTGACCGACCAGGGCCGCCTGGGCGACACCGGCGGCGTCCAGCACCGCCACGGTCCAGTCGGCCAGCGATTCGATGTCGGGCAGCAGCGGGCCCTCCGAGCGCATGTGGCCCGGCTGGTCCAGCGCCAGCGCGCCGAAGCCATGGTGGGCGCACCAGCGCGCCAGCAGATTCCAGACGCTGTGGTCGTTCAGCGCGCCGTGCAGGAAGACGACGCAGGGCAGGGCGGGGTTGAAGGGCTTGCCGCCGGTATAGGCATAGGCGCGGCGGCCGTGGACGCTCAGCTCCATCTCAGGCCCCCGCTTTCTCGGCCGCCTTCAAGGCGCGGCCCAGGTCATCGATCAGGTCGGCGGCATCTTCCAGGCCGACCGACAGGCGGATCGTGCCGGGCGTGATGCCGGCCTGGCGCAGCGCGGCGTCGTCCATGCGGAAATGGGTGGTCGAGGCCGGGTGGATCACCAGCGAGCGGCAATCGCCCACATTGGCCAGGTGGGAGAAGATCTTCAGCGCCTCGATGAAGGCCACGCCCTGGGCGCGGCTGCCCTTGAGGTCAAAGCTGAAGACCGCGCCCGCGCCGCGCGGCAGCAGGCGCTGGGCCAGGGCGTGGTCGCGGTGGTCGGGCAGGCCGGGGTAGGCCACGCGCTCGACCATCGGGTGGGCCGCCAGGAAGGCCGTCACCGCCCGCGTGTTCTCGACATGGCGGGCCATGCGCAGCGGCAGGGTTTCAATGCCCTGCAGGATCAGCCAGGCGGTGTGCGGGCTCATGCAGGCACCGAAGTCGCGCAGGCCTTCGCGCCGGGCGCGCAGCAGGAAGGCGCCAACGGTGCTTTCCTCGGCAAACACCATGCCGTGAAAGCCCTCGTAGGGCTCGCACAGTTCGGCGAAATGCCCGCTGGCGGCATGCGCATCGGCCCAGTTGAAGCGGCCGGAATCGACCAGCACGCCGCCCACCACGGTGCCGTGTCCGCCCAGGAACTTGGTGGCCGAGTGGAACAGCAGGTCGGCGCCGTGCTCGAAGGGCTTGAGCAGCCAGGGCGGAGTGAAGGTCGAGTCGACCAGCAGCGGCAGGTGGTGGGCGTGGGCGATGGCGCTGACCGCCGGGATGTCCAGCACATCCAGGCCCGGGTTGCCCAGGGTCTCGCCGAACAGCAGCCGGGTGTTGGGGCGGATCGCGGCGCGCCAAGCGTCCAGGTCGTGGGGCGGCACGAACGTGGTTTCAATGCCGAAACGCCCGAGGGTGTAATGCAACAGGTTGTGCGAGCCGCCGTACAGCGCGGCACTGGCCACGATGTGGCTGCCGGAGCCGGCAATGGTGCTCACCGCCAGGTGCAGCGCCGCCTGCCCGCTGGCAGTGGCGATCGCCCCGACCCCGCCTTCCAGCGCGGCCATGCGTTCCTCGAAGACCGCGGTCGTGGGGTTGGAGATGCGGCTGTACACATGCCCGGGCCGCTCCATGTTGAACAGCGACGCGGCGTGCGCGCTGTCCTGGAAGACGAAGGAGGTGCTGAGGTGGATCGGCACCGCCCGTGCGCCAGTGGAGGGGTCCGGGGCGGCGCCTGCATGCAGGGCCAGGGTGTCGAAACCGGGATCTGTCGCGCCAGGCATGAAGAGGGGGCCGTTTGAGGGGCAGCCAGAGCTTGAATGGCACGCATTGTGTGCTATGTTGGGCGCATGCCGTCACAGGGTCCGGGAGACGCTGACCCCGTGGCGGCGCCCAGGCATCCCACGGTCGGAAGGAGAACCCACGATGAAGGTCAGCGACATCCTGCGCGTCAAGGGCAACACGCTGTTCACCGTCACGCCGGACCAGCCACTGGCCGACGCTGTCACCACCATGGCCACGCATGACATCGGCTCGCTGGTGGTGATGGACCACGGCAACCTGGTGGGGATGCTGACCTTCCGCGAGGTGATCCTGGCGATCGTCAAGAACGGCGGCCAGGTCGGCGCCACCACGATCAGCGGCGTCATGGACAGCCACCCGCTGACTTGCTCGCCCGATACCGAGATCGACGAGGTGCGCCGCATGATGCTGGGCCGCCATGCCCGCTACATGCCGGTGCTCAACGAGCGCACGCTGATGGGGGTGATCTCGTTCTACGACGTCGCCAAGACCGTGGTCGAGGCGCAGGACTTCGAGAACCGCATGCTCAAGGCCTACATCCGCGACTGGCCCGTCGAGGAAGGCGCGCCCGGCAACACCGCCGTGCCCGGCGCCTGATCAGGCGGCCGTGGCGTCGGCCGGGCTGCGGGACGCGGCCGGCTGACGCGCCATCATCCAGGCAAAGGCCGCATCGGCGTCCACCGGACGGCAGTAGCGGTAGCCCTGGACCATGTCGCAGCCGTGGGCGCGCAGGAAGCGCGCCTGCTCGTCGTTCTCCACGCCTTCGGCGATCGTGCTCAGGTGCAGCGCCCGGGCCAGCTGGATGATGGCCTGCACGATCGCGCGGTCGTCGGCGTCGGTCGAGATGTCGCGCACGAAGCTCTGGTCGATCTTCAGCGTGTGGATCGGGAAGCGCTTGAGGTAGTTCAGCGACGAGTAACCGGTGCCGAAGTCGTCGATCGACAGGCGCACGCCCAGCGCATGCAGGCGCTCCATCATGGCCATCGCCGCGGCCGGGTTGCCGGTGGCCACGCTCTCGGTCAGTTCCAGCTCCAGGCAGGAGGCCGGGATGCCGGCCTCGTCGAGGATGGCCTTCACCCGGTCGGGCAGCGTGGGGTCGCGGAACTGCAGCGCCGACAGGTTCACCGCCACGGTGATCGGCGGCAGCCCGGCGGCCATCCAGGCCTTGACCTGGTGGGCGGCGGTGCGCATGACCCACTCGCCGATCGCCAGGATCTGGCCGCTGCTCTCGGCCAGCGGGATGAATTCACCGGGCGAGACCATGCCCAGCTCCGGGTGCTTCCAGCGCACCAGGGCCTCGATGCCGCTGACTTCGCCGGTGTCCACCGCCAGCTGGGGCTGGTAGTGCAGCAGCAGCTCGTCGCGCTCCACCGCGCGGCGCAGCGCCGATTCCAGCTGCAGCTGGCGCACCGAGCGCTGCTGCATGCCTTCCGCAAAGAACGCGACGCGGCCGGGACCCTCCTGCTTGGCGCGGTACATCGCGGTGTCGGCGCAGCGCACCAGGGCTTCGACGTCCGGGCCGTCGGCCGGGTAGACGGCGATGCCCACCGACAGCGTCATGCTCAGTTCGTGACCCATCACCATGAAGGGCTGGGCCACCTGCTCCAGCAGCTTGCCGGCCACATGGGCGGCGCCGTTGGCGTCGGTGTCGGGCAGCAGGACGGCGAACTCGTCGCCGCCCAGGCGCGCCACGGTGTCGCCCTCGCGCAGCGCATTGCGCAGGCGCAGCGACATCTCCAGCAGCACCGCGTCACCGGCGGTGTGGCTGAAGTTGTCGTTGATGTCCCGGAAACGGTTCAGGTCCATCACCAGCATCGCCACCGACTGGCCCTGGCGCCGCGCCTGGGCCACCGCGGTGTCGGCGCGCTCAAGCAGCAGGTGGCGGTTGGGCAGGTCGGTCAGCGCGTCGTAGTGCGCCTGGCGCTGCATGCGCTGCTCGGTCTCCCGGGTGCGCGTGATGTCGTTGATGATGCAGATCAGGTGGGTGGTGCGGCCTTCGCCGTCGACGCGCCGGCTCATGGACACCCAGGCGGTGTAGAGCTCGCCGTCCTTGCGCAGGCTGCGCAACTCGCCCTGCCAGTGGCCGCTGCGCAGCAGCTGGCGGCGGATGCGGCGGTGCAGGTGGGGGTCTTCCAGCGCGGTGGTCAGCATCGCCGGGTAGTGGCCCTGGACCTCGTGCGCGTCGTATCCGGTGATCTGGCTGAAGGCGGGGTTCACCGACACGATCACGCCGCGCGGGTCGGTGATCATGATGCCCTCGCGCGCCTGGTCGAAGACCGCGGCGGCCAGCATCAGTTTGTCCTCGGCCAGGCGGCGCATGGTGATGTCGCGTGCCTCGATCAGCAGGCGTGCCGGCGCGCCCAGGCCGTTGATGCGACGGGCCTGGAATTCGATCTCGCGGCGGCCCTGGCCGGGGCTGTCGAGCCGCAGGTCCAGCCGTGCGGGCGCGCCGTCCAGCGCAGCTTGGACCGCCTGCTGCAGCCGCTGCGCCTGGGCCGCCGGCTCATGCCAGCCGGCACATTCCCACAGCGGTCGGGTGGTCCGGTCCTGGCCGTCCAGCCAGGGGCGGCCCGCAGCGTTGACCTTCAACAGGCGGCCGCTGTCATCCATCAGCCCGATGAACTGCGGGCCCTGCTCCAGCATCGCCTGGCACATCAGGTCCTCGTTGGGCGGGCTGGCCGGGTGGCTGCGGCGGCGTGCCCAGGCCCAGCCAGCACCGGCGCCCAGCGCCAGCAGGCCCAGGCCGACCAGCCCGGAGGCGCCGCTCGCCGAGCTCTGTGCCCAGGCCGGTGCGCTCGCGCAGGCGGTGCCCAGCGCCAGCAGGCGGGGCATCGTGCGCAACAGGGCGGGCGGGGGGCGAAGCGGCATCAGGCTGCAGAACGGACAGGGTTACAGACCTCACTGTGCCGCGAAGCCACCCCTCACGATGCCCGGAGTCCCGGGCAAAAAACGGTCCTGTTCGGTGGCGAGGCCAGGCCGGGCACAGGCCCGTAAAATCAGCAGCTCTTCACACGACCCCGGACCGCCCCTGGCCGGTCCGCCCGCGATGTCCGGCAGCACCCTCGGCGAACTCTTTCGCGTCACCAATTTCGGCGAAAGCCACGGCCCGGCCATCGGCTGCGTGATCGACGGCTGCCCGCCGGGGATGGCGCTGAGCGAAGCCGACATCCAGCCCGAGCTGGACCGGCGCCGCCCGGGCACCAGTCGCCACGTCACCCAGCGCAACGAGGCCGACGCGGTGGAGATCCTCTCCGGCGTCTACCAGGGCCACACCACCGGCACGCCGATCTGCCTGCTGATCCGCAACACCGACCAGCGCAGCAAGGACTACGGCAACATCACCGAGACCTTCCGCCCCGGCCACGCCGACTACACCTACTGGCACCGCTACGGCATCCGTGACCCGCGCGGCGGCGGCCGCAGCTCGGCACGCCTGACCGCGCCCACCGTGGCCGCCGGCGCGGTGGCCCGCAAGTGGCTGCACCAGGCCTACGGCACCACGTTCCGCGGCTGCCTGACCGCGATCGGCGAGCGTGAGATCGCCCGCGACGACTGGACCCAGGTGGACCGCAACCCCTTCTTCGCCGCCACCGCCCAGGGCATCGACGAGCTCGAGGCCTACATGGATGCGCTGCGCAAGTCCGGCGACTCGGTCGGCGCGCGGCTCTATGTGGAGGCCCAGGGCGTGCCGGTGGGCCTGGGCGAGCCGCTGTTCGACCGCCTGGACGCCGACATCGCCCACGCGATGATGGGTCTGAATGCGGTCAAGGGCGTCGAGATCGGTGCCGGCTTCGACTGCGTGCGTCAGCGCGGCAGCGAGCATGGTGATGAGCTGACGCCCGAGGGCTTTCTGAGCAACCACGCCGGCGGCATCCTGGGCGGCATCTCCAGCGGCCAGGACATCACGGTGAATGTGGCGATCAAGCCGACCAGCTCGATCCGGCTGCCCCGCCGCTCGATCGACCTGAACGGGCAGCCGGCGGTGGTCGAGACCCACGGCCGCCACGATCCCTGCGTGGGCATCCGCGCCACACCGATCGCCGAGGCGCTGCTGGCGCTGGTCCTGATGGACCACGCACTGCGGCGGCGTGCTCAGTGCGGCGATGTGTCGGTGTTGACGCCCGATATCGCCCGCGCCACCCGCTGACCCGGCGCCACGCGGGCCTGCTGCAGCAGCCAGGGCGCGATCTCGGGCAGCGGCAGCACCGCGTCGGCCGCGCCCAGGCGGATCGCCTCCTTGGGCATGCCGAACACCACGCTGCTGGCCTGGTCCTGGGCGGCGGTGAGGGCGCCGGCGTCGTGCATGTCGCGCAGACCGCGGGCGCCGTCGTCGCCCATGCCGGTCATGATCACGCCGATCGCCGCCGCACCCGCCTGCTGGGCCACCGAGCGGAACAGCACATCCACCGACGGCCGGTGGTGGTTGATCAGCGGCCCGTCGATCACCTCGACCACGAACTGGCTGCCCTGGCGGCGCAAGCGCATGTGGCGACCGCCGGGGGCGATCAGCGCGCGGCCGGGCAGCACACGCTCGCCGTGGCGGGCCTCGGCCACCTCGATGTCGCACAGGCCGTTCAGCCGCGCGGCCAGTGAGGCGGTGAACCCCGCCGGCATGTGCTGAACGATGACGATGCCTGGCGTCTGCACGGGCAGGGCGCGCAGCACCACCTCGATCGACTGCACGCCGCCGGTGGACAGGCCCATCGCGATGACCCGGCTGCCCGGGGGGCCGAGCGGCGCTGCGGGCAGCGGCGGCGGCGTCAGCGGCGCCGGACGGGCGGCCTGCGGCAGCGCGCCCAGCGCGCCCAGGTTGGCGCGTGCGGCGCTGCGCACGGTGTCGACCAGGTCGTTGGCCTGGTCTTCCAGGAAGGACTTCAGCCCCGCCTTGGGCTTGGTGACGAAGCCCACCGCGCCGGCGGCCAGCGCCTCCAGTGTCACCTCGCAGCCGGCCTCGGTGAGGGTGGAGCACATCACCACCGGGGTGGGTTGCTCGGCCATCACCTGGCGCAGGAAGCTGATGCCGTCCATGCGCGGCATCTCGACGTCCAGCACCAGCACATCGGGTTGCAGCGAGCGCAGCTTGGGCCAGGCGAACAGCGGGTCGGAGGCGGTGGCCACCACCTCGATGCCGGCTGCCTCCAGCCGGTCCGACAGGTGTTTGCGCACGACCGCCGAGTCGTCGACGATCATCACGCGGGTGCGGGGTGGCCGGGGGGCGTTCATGCGTGTCGTCGTCCGCCGCGCCGCACCTCGACCGTCCCGCTGCCCAGCGCCAGCGTGACGGTGCGCGGGACATGGTCACCGACATCGACGCCTTCGAGCTGGAAGCCGTGCTTGTCGATCTGCGTCCAGCCCTGCTCGATGTTGCGCTCGCCCACGTTGAGCTTGACGCCGGTCTGGTCGGGCATGGTGTCGGCGCCGCCATAGAGGTGGGCGACGTATTCTTCCGGCCGCGTGCCCAGCTCGCGCAGGCGCATCACCAGCAGGTCGATCGCCTCCGAGCCGTAGCGGCCGTCGAGCACGCCATCGGTCGGCCCCTTGCGCTCGGGCAGCAGGAAGTGGCACATGCCGCCCCAGCGCTTGGCCGGGTGCCACAGCGTGACGGCCACGCAGGAGCCCAGCAGCGTGCGCAGCTCCGAGGCCTTGCCGCCGAAGTACCACTGGCCCGGCATCAGGAACAGCTTCTGCCCGGACTCCGCGACCATGCCGCCGCGGCCCGGGGGCAGCGCGCTAGCGGGCGTAGACCGCGGTGCGAACCGGCCGGAGCTGGGTGGCGAGATTGCTGAGTGATTCCGCATGGCCTGTGAACAGGTATCCCTGGGGCTTGAGCAAGGGCGCGACCCGGTTGACGATCGCCTCCTTGGCCGGGTTGTCGAAATAGATCAGGACGTTGCGCAGGAAGATGACGTCGAAACTGCCCAGCGCGGGCAGGGTCTCCATCAGGTTGGCATTGTCGAAGCGCACGTTCTGCCGCAGGCTGCGCGAGATCAGCAGACGCCCTTCCTGGTCGCCATGGCCGCGCAGGCAGTGGCGCTTGAGGTACTCGCGCGGCACATGGCGCGCCCGCTCCATCGGGTAGACGGCGCGCCGCGCGGTCTCGACCATCACCGTGGACAGGTCGGTGCCGATCACTTCCCAGCCGGTCGCTCCCAGCTTCTCGGCCAGCAGCATCGCGATGCTGTAGGCCTCCTCGCCCGATGAGCTGGCGGCGCTCCAGACGCGGAACGGCTCGTGGCCGTCGTGGTCCTCGGCCAGCCGCGCCAGGAACTCGAAGTGCTGGGGTTCGCGGAAGAAATAGGTCTCGTTGGTGGTGAGCTTGTCCACCACGCGCACGATCTCGGCCGGGTCGCGCTGCTCGAGCAGCTGGCGCACGTAGTCGTCCAGCCGGCGCACGCCCAGGCGCTGCGCCAGCTTGTGCAGCCGCCCTTCGACCAGCGGCCGCTTGGCTTCGGACAGGCGGATGCCCGAGACGCTCTCGAACAGGCCCACCACGGCCAGGAAGGATTCCTTGGACAGGCTGTCGGACATGGTCAGGCGGCCAGCGGCTGGCCGATCAGGTCCGCCAGTTCCTCCAGTGCCAGCGTGCGCGACAGCGCCAGCACCGGCACCATGTCACCGCGGTGGCGGGTAATGCCGGCCATGAAGCGCGGATCGATGCGGTTGCCCAGCGCCGGTGGCTCTTCCAGTTGCTGGGCGTCAGCGTCCAGCACCTCGTGCACCGCATCGACCATCAGGCCGATGACCTGGGCGCCGTGGTCGGACAGCTCCGACGGCGGCACCTCGACGACGATGATGCAGCTGCGCCGGCCCGGCACGGCCGGGGGCAGGGCCAGGCGCGCCGCGAGGTCGATCACCGGCACCACTGCGCCGCGCAGGTTCATCACGCCGCGCACGAAGGCGGGCATCAGCGGCAGCGGCGTCGAGGGGCCCAGCTCGAGGATCTCGCGCACCGCATCGATCGGCACCGCGAAGATGCCGTCACCCAGCGCGAAGCGCAGGAACTGGGACGAGGCGCCCTGCAGGTCGGCCAGGAGGCCGGTGTCGCCGGACGGGATGGCATGCATGGCGGCTCTCCGTCAGAAGGGGGCAAAGGCGTCGGACTCGGCGGCCGCTCGCCGCGGACGGGCGCGCGCGGCAGGCCCGTCCCGCCGCGCGGGCTTGGCCGCCGGCGCGGCATCGTCGGCCAGCTGGAAGCTGGCCATCAGCTCCTGCAGCTGGGTGGCCTGGGCCGACAGTTCTTCGGCCGTGGCCGACAGCTCTTCAGACAGCGACGCATTCTGCTGCGTGCCCTGGCTGATGTGGTCCATGGCGGTGGAGACCTGGTTGACGCCACCGGCCTGCTCGGCGCTGGCGGCGGCAATTTCCTGGACCAGCGCGCTGGTGCGGCTGATCGCCGGCAGCATGCTGGCCAGCAGCTGGCCGGCCTGCTCGGCCTTGCCCACCGATTCGGTGGCCAGCGTGCTGATTTCCTGCGCCGCGACCTGGCTGCGCTCGGCGAGCTTGCGCACCTCGGCAGCCACCACCGCAAAGCCCTTGCCGTGTTCGCCGGCGCGGGCGGCCTCGATCGCGGCGTTCAGGGCCAGCAGATTGGTCTGGTAGGCGATGTCGTCGACGATCGAGATCTTGCGGGCAATGACCTTCATCGCCTCCACCGTCTGCGCCACCGATTCGCCGCCGCGCGCGGCCTCCTGGGCGGCCTGGTTGGCCATCTGGTCGGTCAGCGTGGCGTTGTCGGCGTTCTGGCGCACCGACGAGGCCATTTCCTGCAGCGAGGCGGTGGTCTCTTCCAGACTGGCTGCCTGCTCCGAGGCCGACTGCGACAGCACCTGGGAGGTGGACGACACCTGGCCCGCCGCCGAACCCAGCTGCTGGGCCGAGCGGCGCACCTCGACGATGGTGCGGCTGACGGTCTGGACCAGGCCGTTGAAGCGCTCGGCCAGCTCCTTGTAGAAGCCGCTCTTGTCCTCGGTGCCGATGCGCAGCGTGAAGTTGCCCTCCACCGCCAGCGAGGCCAGCTGGCTGATCTCGGCCTCGGCCGCCAGCTGCTCGGTCATGTCGTTCCACTGGCCAACCGAGCCGACCTGGCGACCATCGGGGGCGAAGATCGGCGAGGTGATCACGTCATAGGTGCGCCCACCCAGCATCATGCGGGTGGTGGTGGGCTGCTTGAGGCTGCGCAGGCGGGCCAGCGCCTCGTCCGGCTTGACGTAGAACACGCCGACCGAGGAGCCGACGATGGTGTCCGGATTGAACTGCGGGCCCAGCGAGGCGCGGAAAGCCGTCAGATCGCGGCGCAGGATGCGGTCCAGCGCCTTGTTGATGAAGATGATCGTGCCTTCGGCATTGGCGATGCGGGTGGGCGTGGCGGCCTCATCCAGCGCCTGGCGCACGCGCGAGGCTTCCTCGGCCTGCTTGCGGGCGTCGGCGTACTCGAAGCCCAGGCGCGTCTGCACCTGCTTGAGCGACATCAGCATGGTCGCCAGCTGGTCATGGCCATGCACGTCGATGGCGCCGTCGAAGCGGCCCTGGCCGAAGGCCTGCATCTGCTGGGCGGTCACCGCCAGCGAGCTGGACAGGCGGCGCGCAAAGCGCCAGCTGGCCACGCCGGACACCGCCAGCACGCCGGCGCAGACCTGCGCCAGCGGCCAGGAGCCACTGGCATAGGCCAGGCCGCCCAGGGCGCCGCTGGCCAGCATGGACAGGCCCAGCAGACCGGCCTTGCCGATCAGCCCCAGGGCATCCAGGCCGCGGCTGAAGCGGTCGCCCCAGGCGGCCAGGCGGCCGCTGATCACGCGTCCCTGGCGCAGCTCGATGCCGTGACCGGCGTCCTCGCGCATCCGGCGGTACAGGGCCTCGGCCATCTCGACACGGGCCCGCTCGGGACGGGTGCGCACCGACATGAAGCCGGCGATGCGGCCGCCCTCGTACAGCGGCGTCACGTTGGCCTGCACCCAGTAGAAGTCGCCGTTCTTGCGGCGGTTCTTGACCAGGCCCGACCAGGGTTGGCCGTCCTTGAGCGTGCGCCACATGTCCTCGAAGGCCGCGGGTGGCATGTCAGGGTGGCGCACCAGGTTGTGCGGCTGGCCCAGCAGCTCCTGCTCGGTGAAGCCGCTGGCCCGGACGAAATCCTGGTTGACGTAGGTGATGCGTCCCTGCGGGTCGGTGCGCGAGACGATGGTCTCGCCCTCCGACATCAGGTACTCGACTTGGGTGACGGGCTGGTTGTTGCGCATGGCTTCGAGCAGGCGGGGGCGCCGGCCTCAGAACGGGGCGAAGGAGCCTTCATCCACCGATTCGCCCAGGGGCGTCGGGGCGGCGGGCGTGCGTTGGCGTGGTGCGCTGGCGCGCGGGCGGGCTGCGGCGCCAGCCTGGGCCGGGCTGCGGGTCACGGCCCGGCCTTCCGCCCGACCGCTGCCCTCGTCTCCGGCGACCTGGAAGAAGGCCATCAGCTCCTGCAGTTGCGCAGCCTGGGCCGACAGCTCCTCGGCCGTGGCCGACAGCTGCTCGGCCGACGAGGCGTTCTGCTGCGTGGCGCCGTTGAGGTGGTCCATGGCGGCGGTGATCTGGCTCACGCCACCGGCCTGCTCGGCGCTGGCGGCGGCGATTTCCTGCACCAGTTCGCTGGTGCGGTTGATCGAGGGCACCATCTCGGCCAGCAGGGCGCCGGCCTTCTCGGCCTGTTGCACCGAATCGGTGGCCAGCGTGCCGATTTCCTGCGCCGCGACCTGGCTGCGCTCGGCCAGCTTGCGCACCTCGGCGGCCACCACGGCGAAGCCCTTGCCATGCTCGCCAGCACGGGCGGCCTCGATCGCGGCGTTCAGCGCCAGCAGGTTGGTCTGGTAGGCGATGTCGTCGATGATGGAGATGCGGGTGGCGATCTGGCGCATCGCGGCAGCGGTGCGCACCACGGCCTCACCGCCCTCGGTGGCCTCGCGGGCCGCCTTGGTGGCCATGCTGTCGGTCTGGTTGGCGTTGTCGGAGTTCTGCTGCACCGACGACGACATCTCCTGCAGCGAGGCGGTGGTCTCTTCCAGGCTGGCCGCCTGCTCCGAGGCCGACTGCGACAGCATCTGCGAAGTCGACGAGACCTGCGCCGAGGCCGAGGTCAGCTGTTCGGCCGCCGCGCGGACTTCGATGATCGTCTGGCTGACCGTCTCGAGCAGGTTGTTGAACAGGTTGCCCAGCGTGGCGAAGAACGGCTGCTTGCCTTCGGTGTCCATGCGGGCGGCGAAGTCGCCGCGGCCGGCGCCTTCGACGATGGCGCCGATCTCGCGCTCGGCTGCCACCTCGTCGGTGCGGTCGTTCCACTCGACCACCGTGCCGATGCGCAGGCCGTTGGCGTCGGAGATCGGGTTGGCGATCAGCGAGAAGCTCAGGCCGCCGATCTCGATGCTGGCGCGGTGCTCGCCGCGCAGGTGACCCAGCAGGTTGCGCTGGTGGCTGGGGTTGCGGTGGAAGCTGTCAAAGCTCTGGCCCATCACATGGCTGGCACTGAAGCCGGGCAGGGCGGTGCGCATGGCGGCCTCGCGGCGCTGCAGCATCTGCTCGACAGCGCGGTTCATGTAGACGATCTGGCCATCGGCGTCGGCGATCATCATGTTGGTGCTGCTGGTGTCCAGCGCCTGGCGCACGCGCAGGTTCTCCGAGGCGATGCGGGCATCACGCTCGATGCGCTGCTTCAGGTCGCTCTGCATGCGCGAGAGCGACTGCAGCAGCTGCGAGGCCTCGCTGCGGCCGTTGTCCACAGGGATCACGTGGTCCAGCTCACCGGCACCCACCGCCTGCGCAGCGGCCACGGCATCCGCGATCGGCCGGGTGACCGAGCGAACGATCAGCACCGAGAAGCCCAGGCCGCTCAGGGCCAGCAGGGCCACGGTCGCGATGAGCGTCGTGATCTCATTGAGATGGGCCGACTCGCGCGCTTGCAGACTGGCCTGCAGCGCGGTGTGCAACTGATCCACCAGTTGGTAGTGGGCCTGCACCGCCGGGTAGAAGGCCTTGTGGGCGTCGATCGCGTTGCCGCTCTGGCTGGCGCCCGGGCGCAGCACCGCGGCCGCGAACTTGACCGCCGCCTGCTGGGCCTCGTCGGTCTTCTTGGCCAGGGCGCCGACGCTGCCTTCCAGCGAGGCGTCGGCGGCCAGGATCTTCTCGATCTGCGTGGTGTAGTGGTTCTGTACGTTGGTGAGGGCTCGCAGCGTGGCCGCCGCCTCGGTCAGGCCTGCCACGTCGCCACCCGCGCCGGCCAGCAGACGCTGGCTGTCGGCATGGAGCTCGGTGAGCGCGCTGGTGGTCAGGGCGGCATCCATCACCGCGGCCGCCTGCAGGAAGTAGCCATCGGCGGCCGGATCCAGCGTCAGGCCGAAGTGGTCGGCGATGTGCTCCTGGAGGTCCCGGCCGTTCTGCAGCATCACGTCGAACTGCGCCATCGCGTCGTCCAGCTTGGAAGCGTCGACCGTGCCCAGGGCGGCCAGTGCCTGACTGGCCTTGGCGATCTCGCCCCAATGGTGGCGGATCTCGTCGTCGCCGGTGATCGTGCCGACGGTCTTCTCGACCGTGGCATACGCGGCGGAGAAGCCACCGTCCCCCGCGGACGCCAGCCGTCGCACGGCTTCGTCGCTGCTGGCCAGTTGAACCAGGGCGGTGCGGCGCGTCTCCACCGCCCGCAGCAGCGCATGGGTGTGGCGGATCGGCTCGACGCCGGCCAGCTCCAGGCGGGTGGAGCCGAGCGTGGCGAACTCGGTGCGCATCAGCAAGGCCAGCGGCACGGCGCACAGCACCAGGGCCAGAACGCCCAGCACGGCAAATTTCTGCCACAGCAGCAGGCGGGCAAGGAGGTTCTTCATCGGGCGTCTCCGGACAGGACAGGCTGCAGGCCGCTCGACGAGACGGCCTGGTGGGTCGGGTGGGTGAAGGAACGGGTGGTGTGCACGACAGCGCTGGACACCAGGGCCGGCACATCCAGGACCAGGGCGACTTCGCCCGAGCCCAGGATGGTCGAGCCGGCGATGGCGCGCAGGTGGCGGAAGATCGGTGACAAGGGCTTCAGCACGGTCTGGTGCTCGCCCATCAGGCGATCGACGATCAGGCCCACGCGCTTCATGCCGTCACGCACGATGACCAGGCTGCGGCGGGCGTTGGGCGCCAGGGGTGCCGGGGCGTGGCGGTAGAACGCGGCGACGTCCAGCCAGGGCAGGACCTCGCCACGCAGGTCAAAGCAGCCCGAGACGCGCTGGGTGTCGCGCGTGCAGGCTTCGGGCACGTCGATGCACTCCGAGACGATCTCCAGCGGCAGCACGTAGCAGACGCCGCCGACCTGGGTCAGGAAGCCGTCGATCATCGCCAGCGTCAGCGGCAGGCGGATCTGCATCGTCGCGCCCTTGCCCGGGCGGCTGTAGACGCGGATCTGGCCGCGCAGCGACTCGATGTTGCGCTTGACCACGTCCATGCCCACACCGCGGCCCGAGACATTGGTCACCTGCTCGGCCGTGGAGAAGCCGGGCAAGAAGATCAGCTGGTCGATGTCCTCGTCGGCCAGATCGGCGTGCGCCGGCACCAGGCCGCGCTCGATCGCCTTGGCGAGGATGCGCTCGCGGTTCAGGCCGCGACCGTCGTCGCCCACCTCGATCACGATGGCGCCGGCCTCGTGGTAAGCGTTCAGGCGCAGCTTGCCCACGGCCGGCTTGCCGGCGGCCTGGCGGCCCTCGGGCGTTTCCAGACCATGGTCCATGCTGTTGCGCACCAGGTGCATCAGCGGGTCGGCGATGATCTCGACCATCGACTTGTCGAGCTCGGTGTCACCGCCGGTGATCACCAGCTCGACGTCCTTGCCCAGCTGCTTGCCCAGGTCGCGCACCACGCGCTGGAAGCGCGAGAAGGTGTCGCCCACCGGCACCATGCGCAGGCCCAGGGCGCCGTCGCGGGCTTCCTCGACCAGGCCTTCGATGCGCAGCGCGGCTTCCATGAAGGCCGGCGAGGCCTCCTGCTGGGCCACCAGCTGGGCGCCTGAGCTGGCGATGACCAGCTCGCCGATCAGGTCGATCAGGTGGTCCAGTTTGTCGGCGCGCACGCGGATGAACCGGGTGTCGTCGCCGGGGCGGCGGGCCGCGGTCGTGGCGGCGGCGGCCGCAGCAGCGGTCGGCGCCGTCGCGGGGGCCGGTGCGGATGCGGTGACAGGGGTGGCCGCCACGGCGACGACCGGGGCGGCGGCCGGTGGCACCTCGGGCGCCTGGCTGGCGGGAGGGCTCAGGTCGAAGCCGAAGGCCTGCCAGGTCTGGCTGAGCCGATCACGCACCGCGGCGTCCTGCGCGGCGCGGCGCTCCAGCAGCGCCAGGCGCTGCGCGGGGGCGGCCTGCGGCTCGAGGATCGCGATGTCGCAATCGTCGGCACAGAACTCGAACACCTGTTCAATCTCCTGCCGGCTGGCCGCGCTGTCAAAACGCAGCTCCACACCGACATGGCAGGACTCCGGATCCAGTGCCGCCAGGGGCGGCACCTGCTCGGTCAGCAGCCGGATGCCGGCCACCCGGCCCAGGGATTCCAGATAGCGCAGGAAGGCCAGCGGGTCCAGGCCGTTGCGCAGCGCGTCGGGGCCGAAGCGCAAGGACAGCTGCCAGGCGCCGGCGACACCGGTGTCGGCGTCGGCGTCGGCCGCCGGCGTATCGTCGACCAGCTCCTGCGGCGCTGGCTGGCCGCCGGCGGCCTGCGCGGCGGCGCGCAGTTCGGCACCCAGGGTGCGGCTGACATCGGCCACCGCGGCATCGCGGGCGCCGGTGCGCACCTCGTCGAGCAGCGCCTCCATCTGGTCGCGGCTGCGCAGCAGCAGCTGGGTCACGTGCTCGTCGACGGCCAGGGTGCCCGAGCGCAGATGCTCCAGCAGGGTTTCGGCCTCGTGGGTGAAGGCCACGACGGCCTCGAAGCCGAACAGGCCGGCGGTGCCCTTGATGGTGTGGGCGGCGCGGAAGGCCGCGTTCAGGTTCTCGCTGTCCTGCGGGTTTTCTTCCATCACCAGCAGCGCCTGCTCGAACTGGCGCAGCATGTCGCCGGCCTCGTCGAGGAAGCCCTCGCGTGCGACGGCCAGGATCTCGTCGTCGTCACGGCTCATGCAGGCTCTCCGGCAGGGGCGGTGGAGGGGGGGCTCAGCGAGGCGTCGAGTCCGTAGGTGCGCAGCGCCTGCTCGACGGCGGACGACAGCTGCACCAGGTGCAGGCGGTGGCCGCGTTCGCGCAGGCTGCGGTCGGTGGCCAGCAGCAGCTGCACGCCCGAGGTGTCGGCTTCATCGACCTGGGTCAGGTCCAGGCTCAGGTCGCCCGGGTGGCTGTCCAGCAGCGCGATCAGTTGCTCGCGCTGACGCGCGGCATCGACCACCCCCAGACCGCCTTCGAGGCGCACCGCCATCGGCTCGCTCATCGCGCGCTCCCGGTGTTCAGACGCACAGGCGGCCGACGGCGTCGACCAGTTGCGAGGGCTGGAAGGGCTTGGTGATCCAGGCGCGGGCGCCGGCGGCCTTGCCCTCGGCCTTCTTGGATTCCTGCGACTCGGTGGTCAGCATGATCACCGGGGTGAACTTGTACTGCGCCATGGTCTTGAGGTGGCGCAGGAAGCTCAGGCCGTCCATCTGCGGCATGTTGACGTCGCAGACGATCAGGTTGAGCTTCTGGCCGTTGAGCTTGGCGACCGCGTCCTTGCCGTCACAGGCCTCCACGACCGCGTAGCCGGCCTTCTGCAGCGCCAGCTTGACGACGGTGCGGAAGCTGCCGGAATCGTCCACCACCATGATGGTCTTGCTCATGTCGATATCTCCTGGAAATGAAAGCGTGTGGGGATGACGGGAGTCAGATGCAGAGCTTGTTCACGGCATCGAGCAGCTGCGCGGTTTGGAAGGGCTTGGCCAGCCAGCCCTTGGCGCCTGCTGCCCGCGCCTCGTCCTTCTTGGACTGCTGGGTCTCGGTGGTCAGCATCACCACCGGCGTGAACTTGTGCAGCGGACTGGCCTTGAGCTGCTTGACGAAGCTGATGCCGTCCATCTGGGGCATGTTGATGTCGCAGACCACCAGGTTGAGCTTGCGGCCGGTCAGCTTGGCCAGTGCGTCCCGGCCGTCAGTGGCCTCGACCACGTCGTAGCCCGCCTTCTGCAGGGCCAGCTTGACCACGGTGCGGAAGCTGCCGGAATCGTCGACGACCATCACGGTCTTGTTCATGGTGTGCTCCATCGATCAGAAGAACTCGACCTCGGACTTGGCGTCGACCTTGGCCGTGGCATGGTGGGAGGAGCGCATGTCCTCCATCGTGTAGGTGGATTCCAGGCGGTCCAGCCAGCGGTTGGCCGACTGCGCGGCCTCGTCGGGCTCGCCCTCAAGCCAGCGCTGCAGGCGCTGCATGTCGTCGGTGACCGAGACCAGCATCTGGCTCAGGCGGTCCTGGGCCTGCAGGTTGACGAGGATCTGCTCGACCTCCTGCTGGACCTGGTGTCCGGCCTCGTGCAGCGTGCGCTGCGAGCGGGCGACATCCTCGATACCCACCAGCAGGGCCTGCAGCACCGCGCGGGCGCCCTGTTCGGCCTGCAGGCGCAACTCGTCCTCGGTGGTGTCCACCGACTGGCCATGGCGGCGCAGGCCCTGGACCTTGGACTGCAGCTGGGCCAGGTGGCGGCCCAGTGCGGCGCCGGCCTGGCGCGACTGGTCGGCCAGCTGGCGCACCTCCTGGGCGACCACGGCGAAACCGTGGCCGGCCTGGGCGCCGCCACCGCTGCCGGCGCGTTGGGCCTCGACGGAGGCGTTCAGCGCGAGCAGGTGGGTGGCGCGGCTGATCGTCTGGACTTCCTTGCTCAGCGCGGTCATCTGGTCGAGCGTGCCGCCCAGCTCGGACAGCCCGCCCAGCAGCTCGTCCTTGAGCTGGGTGATGGCGCGGGTGGAGGCCAGCAGGGTTTCAAGCTCGTCGCGGTGGCTGTCGAGCAGCTGGTCAATGGAGGCGGCGTCCAGGCGCGGCGCCTGGCCGCCGGTCTGCAGCGCCTGGTCCAGCTGGGAGGCGATCTCGGCGAAGCTTTCGACCAGCGCCGACATGCTCTGTTCGGCATGCAGCCGCGCGCCGTCGACGTTGCGGCGCCACACCGGCACGATCTGCCGCGTCAGGCCGCTGGCCGGCGTTGCGGGGGCCGACGGGGTGGCCGCCGATGCCGCTGCGGCAGCCCCTGTGGACCGTGGCACGGCGCGCCGTTGCCAGTACCAGCCGACGGCCAGGCAGGCGCCGGCGCCCAGCGCCAGCGGTGCCGCCTGCTGGGTTCCCAGGGTGGCGCCCAACGCCAACGCGCTGGCCAGCGCCAGCCCGGGCAGCCAGGATTGCCATGCGGCGGCGCGGATCGACGGGCGGGTCCCGTCGATGGCGTCATCACCCGGCGAGCTTGGAAGGTGCATGCGAAAGGGCTCCGATGGATGTGCAGGGCTTGAAGGGCCCGACACTGGATCGACCAATGCAGCCAAGTGTGTAGGGCTCGGTCGCGGATTGATCGACCGATCAGGCCTGAAAAGCGTCTGCTCTTCGGTCCATGGGGGGGATGGCGCCTGCCTAGGATGCGTCCATCGGTTCCCCGCCCGTGGTCGTCTGGCGCGCGTGCGGGGTTTCCCACGCCCCACGCGCGACCTGCATGATCGACTTACGACACCTTCTCGGCCTGCACCGCCGCCGCAGCGATGGCAGCGTCGAACAGCTGCATCTGCTGCGCTACCACGGCCTGTGGGGCCCGGGCGTGCGCCTGCTGCAGAACCTGCGCTTTCGCAGCAAGATCATGCTGTTGCTGGTCTCACTGGCGGTGCCGCTGGCCTTGCTGCTGACGCAACTGGCATTGGCCGGCTGGACCGAATGGCGCGAACTGCAGCGCTCGGTGGCGGCGCTGAAGGTCTACCGCGCGGTCGCGAACGAGCAACTGGCGCTGGGCCAGTTGGGGGTGGCGATGTTCGATGCCGACCGCGACCCCGCCGCCGCCCCGCAGGTGGCACAGGCGCTGAAGGCGGCCCAGCAGGCGGGGGCCGATCTGCGCCAGCAGCTGGCCAGCGAGCCCGCCACCGCCGAGCGTCTGCGCGAAGCCCTGTACGTGCTGCGCGACGACGACCGCACGCTGCAGGCCCTGGTGGCCGATACCCGAAGCGGTGCGGCCGGCCGCCCGCCCGCCAAGTACATGGGTCTGTTGGACGTTCAAGCCGGCCTGGACACCTTCCGGACCGCGGTGCTGCAGGAGGGCGGCAAGGCGCTGCATGACCAGCATGTCGCCTTTGCCCTGAATGCCGGTGCGCTCGACGCCATGCCCCTGGTCAACCGCCACCTGTGGCGCAGCGAGCGCCCCGGCGTGCGCGTGTTCACCGAGGAGGGGCGCGCCGCCCACGGCATTCGGCTGCTGGAGAGCACCGTGGTGATGCAGCGCGAGGTGGATGTGCTGCGCAGTCACCTCGACTCGCTCAGCGACGACGGCCTGCCCGAGATCGCCAACCTGCGCCGCTCGATCGATCAGCTGACCAGCTTCGGCGCCCTGGCGCGCCGGCTGGCCGGCGTGGCCCAGACGGCCGGCTCCGAGGCCGAGGTGGTCCGGGCCATGGGCATGGACGTGGCCGGCTTCCTGCGCCAGGCGCGCGGCAGTCAGGCCCTGGCACGCGGTCTGCACGAGCAGTTGATGAACCTGGCCGAGCGCACCCAGCAGCAACGCATGGCGCACACCCGCGCGGCGCTGCTGAGCGTGGCCCTGAGCACGCTGGCCTGTCTGGCGGTGATGGCCTATCTGCTGGTCTGCGTGGTGAAGGTGGTGGGCGGCGGCCTGAGCGAGCTGTGCTCACGTGTCGATGCCCTGGCCAAGGGCGACCTGAGCGAGAAGCCCGAAGCCCGCGGCACGGACGAGGTCGGCCAGGCGTTGACCGCGCTGTCCATGTCGACGCACCGGATGTCCACGCTGTTCGAGGCGGTCACGCAGGGCGTGGCGGCGGTGTCCTTCGCCTCGCGTGAGGTGGCGGTGGGCAATGCCGGCCTGAACGGCCGCACCGGCGACATCCAGCGCTCGATCGAGGACGTGGGCCAGCGCGCCCGGGCCTCGATGGAGGCGATGAACCGGGCCGGCGGCGAAGTCGACCGCATTGCCGAGCACATGCGTGAGGTGCGCGTCGACGCGCACCGCAGCCGGCGCGCAGCCCAGGAACTGGCGTCGTGCATGAATGGCCTGCAGGCCAAGAGCCGGGAGATCGGCCGCGTGGTGATGCTGGTCGAGTCGGTGGCCCACCAGACCCGGCTGCTGTCGCTCAACGCCTCGGTCGAGGCAGCACGCGCCGGAGCGGCCGGCAAGGGCTTCGCGGTCGTGGCCCAGGAGGTGCGGCAGTTGGCCCGCCGCAGCGAGACCGCGGCGCACAAGATCGCCGAGATCGTCAAGGCGTCGGTGGACGAGATCGCCCAGGGCAATCTGCTGACCGAGCGCGTGGGCGAGAGCGTGCGCAAGACCGACGAGCGGGTCGGCGAGGTCAGCGCCATCATGGGCGACATCGTCCGGCTGACCCAGGCCGGACGGGACCAGTCCAGTGAGGTGGTGGGCATCACCCGCCAGGTCGAGGAGTCGGCCGGGGGCAATGCGCGGATGGTCGAACAGCTGGCCCAGGCCTCGGCGGGGCTGCGTGAGCAAGGTGATCACCTGAAGCGCTCGATGCAGCACTTCGTCTTCGGTTGAGGGGCGCGACATGGTGTCGTTGATCTGGGAGCGGGGCGTTGCGTGGACGCAGCGGCGGGGCCTGTATGCCAAGCTGGGCCTGATGCTGCTGGTGCTGGGGCTGCCGCTGGTCGCGCTGCTCGGGCAGTCCCTGCACGAACGCCTGGGCGAGGTCGAGCGCCTGTCGCGCCGGCTGGATGGCCTGTTGGCCACCGAGCAGCTGCTGCGTGTCCAGCAGCGCCTGGATGCACCGGCGGATCTGACCGATCTGGCGGCGGTGGACACCGCTCTGGCTGCGCTGAACATGCCGGACAGTGAGACCGGCTGGCACGCGCTGCGTGAGCGCCTGGCGCAGCGCCCTGCGCAGGCCGCACCGGTGCTGCGGTCGGCCTTGCTGGCCGACCTGCAGCGCCTGGCGCTGCGCGTGGCGCGCGACAGCGGCACGCTGGAGTCGGGCAGTGCCACCGAGGCCCTGCGCCTGTCGCTGTCGACCGATCTGCTGCCGGCGTTGCAGGACGAGGTGGGCCAGATCGCACCGCGCCTGACCCCGGGTCAGATGCCCGACATGGGCGACGGCGAGCGCTCGGCACTGCGGACCCAGCTGGCGATGCTGGAGCGCGACACCGAAACGATCGATCAGCGCACCGATATGCTGCTTGGCGCCGAGAACCTGCAGTCGCCCGCCTGGTCCCAGGCGCGGCAGACCATGCGCGCCTACCTGCGCGAGGCCGACGCCGCGCTGCAGGACCCCGACGGCGCGGCCGGCCAGGTGGACCTGCCGGGACGCGGACAGCAGGTGCTGCAGCAACTGGGCAACACCGAGGTGGCCCTGCTTGAGGCGCAGATGGACGACTCTCGGTCCGCGCTGGCGCGTGCGCGCTGGTCGCTGTGGGCCACGGCCCTGGTGGCCCTGCTGTGGCTGGGCGTGGTGGTCATCACCGTGCTGCTGCTGCGCTCCGGGCTGCTGCAATCCTTTGCCGCGCTGGGCGGCGCGATTCGCGCCATCGCTGATGGCGACCTCGGCCACCGTGCCGATGTGCCCGGCCAGGACGAGCTGACCGCGCTGGGGCGCCGTGTCGACCGCATGGGACAGCGCATGTCGGCGATGGTGGCCGAGATCCGCACCACCGCAGTGCGCGTGCGCGAGGGCGGCGCGCAGGTGGCCGACGAGGCGCTGTCGCTGGCCGCCCGCAACGAGCGTCAGACCGAACGCCTGACCCGCTCGGTGCGGGATATCGGGCGCCTGGGGGACGAGGTGCGCGTCACCGCCGAGGCGGTGGCCGATCTGGGCACGATGTGCCGACGCCTGGAGGAGCGCGCCAGCGAGAGTGGCGAGGCGATGCGCCACGCCGTCGAGACGGCGACCGCCCTGCAGGACAGCTCGCGCCGGGTGGCCGAGATCAACGGCGTGATCGACGACATCGCCTTCCAGACCAACCTGGTGGCGCTCAATGCCTCTGTCGAGGCGGCACGGGCCGGTGAGAGTGGTCGCGGCTTCTCGGTCGTTGCGGCGGAGATCCGCCAGCTGGCGCTGCGCTGCGCGGAAGCCGCCGGCGAGGTGCGCGAGACGATCGAGCTGATCGTCGACGGCGCCGACCACTCGGCCACGCGCATCGCGGGCATTGGTCAGGCGCTGGAAGGCATGGGGCAGGGCATCGGGTCGATGGCCCGCCGGGTGCACGACATCGGTCAGGCCGCCGAGCGCCAGGCCGACGCGCTGGCCGAGGTCAACGGCGAGGTGCAGGCGCTGCAGGCGCTGGGCCAGGAATATGCGCGCAGCGTGCTGGCCACCGAGGACGCCTCGCGTGCCATGGTCCAGCAATCCGAGGCCTTGCAGACCTCGGTGGCGGCGTTCCGGCTGCGCCAGGGCACGGCCGATGAGGCACGCGCGATGAGCGAGGCCGCCCGTCGGCGGGTGGCCGAGGTCGGCTGGACCAAGGCGGCCGAGGAATTCCACCGGCCCGACGGCCCCTTCCTGGACCGGGACATGTATGTCTTCGCCTTCGACGCCGAGGGCCGCTACCTTGCATGTGGCAACGCTCCGGACCGGGTCGGACGCTGCGTGCTGGACATCCCCGGCCTGCCGCCCAGCGGGGCAGAGACCCTGTTGAACGCCGGCCGGGCCATGGCCGAGCAGGGCGGTGGCTGGGTCGAGTACGAGTTCGCACTGGCCGACCTGTCCGGTTCCGGCCGCAAGAGCGCCTGGGTGGAAGACCTGGGTGACGGCGCCTTCCTGGGGGTGGGTGTCTACCGCCCGGGCCCGACCAGCGACGCCGCATCACCGCCGGTGGCGGGTGCGGGCGCCTCCGCCGCCGCACCGGCGACCGAGGCCCACGCCTGAAGACGGCCCGGGCGGGTTCCCCGTTTCGTCGGCCCCGGCTGCACTTCGTCGGCCGGCCACGCCGTTCATCGGGCACTGCGCCAGATCAAGCCGCTGCCTCTACACTGCGCCACGCCTCACGAGGGCAATCACGCGGTCGATGGTCGACCGGGCACAGGGGACGAGGATGCGGTCAGGCAAGCAATGGGTTTTTGGCGTTGTGGCGCTGGTGGTGCTGGCGGGTGCTGGCATGTGGTGGAAGGGCCAGCAGAGTGCCCAGGCGGCTGACAAGAAGGAGCCACCACCGCCGCCGCTGGTGTTCTCACCCAAGGAAGTGGCCACCGCGCAGATGCGCGCGTTGACCCAGGTGATCACCTTCTCGGGGCCGCTGGTCTCGCCCAATACCGCCACCGTCAAGGCCAAGGCAGCGGGCACGCTGCTGTCGCTGTCGGTGTCCGAGGGCAGCCGGGTGAAGCGCGGCCAGGCCCTGGGCATGCTTGATCTGGCCGACCTGACGGCCCGGCTGCAGGAGCGCCAGGCTGGCGTGGCCTCGGCCCAGGCCACGCTGGCCCAGGCCGAGCGCACCCATGCGTCCAACCAGCGGCTGGCTGACCAGCAGTTCATCTCGCCGATCGCGCTGGACAACTCGCGCGCCGCGCTCGACACCGCCCGCGCCCAGTTGGGCGCGGCCCAGGCGCAGGTGGAATCGGCCCGCATCGCGCTGCGCGAGGCCGCGCTGGTGGCGCCGATCGATGGCATCGTCGCCAAGCGCCATGCGCTGCCGGGCGAGAAGGTGTCGGCCGAGCAGCCGGTGCTGACCCTGGTGGACCTGCGCACGCTGGAGATGGCCGGCAGCGTGGGCACGCGCGACATCGCGCGGCTGCGCCCCGGGATGACGGTGCGCCTGCTGATCGAGGGCGACCCCCGCGCGGTCGATGGCCAGCTGGCGCGCATCGCGCCGTCGGTGGATGCCGGCGCACGGTCGATCCAGGTGACGGTGACCCTGGGCAACCCTGACGAGCGCTGGCGCGCCGGCCAGTTTGCGCTGGCCCGGGTGGAGTTGCCGGCCGAGCAGCCCACCCTGGCGGTGCCGGCCACCGCGGTGGGCACGGCCTCGGGGCAGGAGTACGTCTGGGCGCTGGAGAAGGACCAGTTGATCCGCCGCACCGTGGTGACCGGCCGCCGCGACCCGTCCAGTGGCGAGGTCGAGGTGCTGCAGGGCCTGAGCGCCGGCCAGGTGGTGCTGGCGGGCAGCTTCGAGAACCTGCGCGAAGGCCGCACGGCCCGCGTGGGCGACGCCACGGCCAGCGCACCGGCCGCCGCCGCGTCGCGCTGATCCCTCATCCCATGTCCCGGAGGTTCCAGCCATGTGGATGACCCGCGTCTCGATCAACAACCCCGTCTTCGCCACGATGGTGATGGTGGCCATCTGCGTGCTGGGCCTGTTCGCCTACAACCGCCTGGGCGTGGAGCAGATGCCCGACGTCTCGCCGCCGATGGTGTTTGTCCAGGTGGCCTACCCCGGCGCCTCGCCGCCGGCGGTGGAAACCGAGGTGACCCAGCCGCTGGAGCAGGCCCTCAACGGCATTGCCGGCATCAAGCAGATCACCTCGAACAGCTTCGAGGGCCGCAGCGAAAGCTACCTGCGCTTCAATGTCGACGCCGACATGAGCCGCGCCGTGCAGGACGTGCGCGACAAGGTGGCCCAGGTCCAGGCCAGCTTTCCGCGAGACGTCAAGCAGCCGCTGATCGCCCGCTTCGATGGCGACAACCAGCAACCCACGGTCATCGTGGCGCTGATGGCCAGCGACCGCAGCGCCCGTGAGCTGTCGCTGCTGGCCGACCAGACGCTGCGCCGCCGCTTCGAGCGGGTCGACGGCGTGGCGCGCGTGCAGATCGGCGGCCTGGTGGTGCGCCAGGTGCGCATCGACCTGGACCCGCAGCGCCTGCGCGCCCATGCGCTGACGCCGGCTGACGTGGCCGCCGCGCTGCAGCGCGCCAACGCCGACCAGCCGGTGGGCCTGCTCAGCGGCGAGCGCATCGATGCCATCGTGCGCATCGAGGGCCGCATCCGCACGCCCAAGGAATTCGGCGAGGTGGTGGTGTCCTCCGGCGCAGCCGGCGTGGTCACCGTGGCCGACCTGGGGCAGGTGGTGGAGCGCGAGCAGGAACCCGACTCGCTGTCGCGCATCAACGGCAAGCAGGCCGTGACCTTCAACATCGTCAAGCAGCAGGACGCCAACCTGGTGGCCACCGGCGAGGCCGTCAAGGCGGCCTACGAGGAGATCAAGGGCAGCCTGCCGCCGGGCATGGAGATGCGGCTGATCTGGGCGCGCAGCGACTGGACCAAGGACTCGCTCGACGGCGTCAAGCGCACCCTGATCGAGGGCGCGCTGCTGACCGTGGGCATCGTCTTCCTGTTCCTGCACAGCTGGCGCAGCACCGTGATCACCGGCCTGACGCTGCCGATCTCCGTGATCGCCAGCTTCCTGGCGGTGTACGCCTTCGGCTTCACGCTGAACTTCATGACGATGATGGCGCTGAGCCTGTGCATCGGCCTGCTGATCGATGACGCGATCGTGGTGCGCGAAAACATCGTGCGCCACGTGAAGATGGGCAAGGACCACCACACCGCGGCCCGCGAAGGCACCGACGAGATCGGCCTGGCGGTGCTGGCCACCACCTTCGCGATCTGCGCGGTGTTCACGCCGGTGGCCTTCATGCACGGCATCGTCGGCAAGTTTTTCTACCCCTTCGGCATCACCGTGGTGGCGGCGGTGCTGGTCAGCCTGTTCGTCAGCTTCACGCTCGACCCGATGCTCTCGGCCGTCTGGAAGGATCCTCCGGGTGACCGCTTCAGCCGGCTGCCCGTCGTGCGGCACCTGCTGGCCGCGGTGGATGCGGGCATGGAGCACCTGCACAGCCTCTACGGCGCGCTGATCCGCTGGGCGATGGGGCCCAGCCGCTACCGCCTGCCCTGGCCCGCCTACGGCCACCCGTTCGGCCCCGATGGTCGCCGCCAGAAGGGCGAGCCCCGCCGCTGGCGCCGGGCCACGCTGAGCCCGCGCGGGGTGGTGCTGTGGGTCGCCGCCTTCAGCTTCGTGGCCGCGCTGGCCATTCCGGCCTCGGGCCTGATCGGCGCCGAGATGATCCCGCAGACCGATGACGGCTTCATCCAGATCAACGTCAAGCTGCCGGTGGGCTCCAGCCTGGAGCGCTCCGACGAGAAATTCCGCCAGCTCGAGGCCATCGTCACCCGCTTCCCCGAGGTGGTGACGGTCAACACCAACATCGGCGGCGAGCAGGGACGCTCGGCCGGCACGATCGGCGTGAACCTGAAGCCCCGCAAGCAGCGCGAGCGCAGCCAGAAGGAGGTCGAGGACGCGATCCGCGCCGCCTTCGCCAGCGTGCCCGGCGTGGACGTGGCCCTGGGCTGGGACCGTCCGATCTATGTGGGCGTGCTGGGGCCGGACCCGGAAGTGCTGGACCAGATCACCACCCAGCTGACCGAGAAGATCCGCAAGATCAAGGGCATCGCCGACCTGGAGAACTCGGTCAAGCCCGGTGTGCCCGCCTACGCGGTGCGTCTGAAGCCCGATGCCGCCCGCGAGCTGGGCCTGTCGGCGCAGACGCTGGCCAGCTCGATGCGCGCCTACGTGAACGGTGACGTGGCCACCTGGTGGACCACGCCCGATGGCCAGCAGGTGGAGGTGCAGCTGCGCCTGCCGCAGGACCAGCGGCGCGACATTGACCAGCTGCGCCAGCTGCCGGTGGCCTACGCCAAGGACGGCACGCCGGTGGCGCTGGAGCGCGTGGCGACGATCACCGCGGTCACCAACCCGCAGCTGATCAAGCGCCAGGACCTGCAGCGCCGCCAGGGCATCTACGCCGGCATCGACCATGGCTCGGGTCGCGCCGCCGGTGACGTAGGCGCCGACGTGAAGAAGCTGGTCGAGCAGACCTCGCTGCCACCGGGCTACCGCTTCGACGTGGGCGGCCAGACCAAGGACCAGGATGAGGTGTTCGGCGCCATCTTCGGCGCGCTGGGCCTGGCGGTGATCTTCATCTACATCGTGCTGGCCAGCCAGTTCGGCAGCTTCATCCAGCCGCTGGCGATCATGGCCTCGCTGCCGCTGTCACTGATCGGCGTGATGCTGGCGCTGTGGATCAGCCAGTCCACGATCAACCTGTTCTCGCTGATCGGCCTGATCATGCTGATGGGCCTGGTGACGAAGAACGCAATCCTGCTGGTCGACTTCGCCAACCATGCGCGCCAGCGCGGCGCCGGCATGATGGACGCCCTGCTCGAGGCCGGCCAGACCCGGATGCGGCCCATCGTCATGACCACCGCGGCCATGGTCTTCGGCATGTTGCCGCTGGCGCTGGCGCTGAACGAGGGTGGCGAGTTCCAGGCCTCGATGGGCCGCGCCATCATCGGTGGCGTGATCACCTCGACGCTGCTGACGCTGGTGGTGGTGCCGGTGATCTACAGCTACCTGGTGCGCGAGAAGCGGGGCTGAGCGGGCGGCCGCCGGCGTCTCATCCCGCGCGGGTGGTGGGCTGGAAGCGCTGCAGGAATCGCTCGGCGATTTCCTCGGCGCTGCCCTCGATCACCTGGTTGCGGCCCAGACGCAGCGCCAATGCCGGGCTGAGGGCGACGTCACCGATGCGCACCGCGAACACCGGCTTGCCCAGGTCGTCGGCATAGCGCACCTCGCGCTGCACCCAGGGTGACGCCACGCTGGCCGGGGACAGGAACAGCAGCAGGGCCTGACAGTTCTGCACCTGCAGCGCCAGGCTGGTGTCCCAGTCGGTGGCGCCTTCCAGGCCCTTGTCGAACCACAGCGCCTGGCCGGCGGCGTCAAGCTGGTCGAGCACCGGCAGCAGCTGCGCCAGGTCGGCATGGGCGTAGCTGACGAACACATAGGGCCTGCCCTCCGACGCGGTGCTCGGCGCGCGTCGGACCAATGCCTGGAAGCCCGGCCGGGCCAGTCCGGTGGCCAGTACACAGGCGGCGCACCAGGCCAGCGCCCAGGACAGCAGCAGCGCCAGGCGCACCAGATCGACGCTCCAGGGCTGCCAGATGCGGGTGGCCTCGTACTCGGCCGAGCGCAGCGCATCCAGATCGTCGTCCGGGCAGGTCTGCGGGTAGATCAGGCGCGCCTCTGGTGTGCAGACGAAGCCCTTGACACCGGTCTCGCCAGTGGCGGGGATGGTGAAGCCAAAGCGCGACATCAGACCCAGGAACAGGGCGGCGCAGAGCAGCAGCGCCAACAGCGCGCCGCGCTGCAGGCCCACGCTCCAGACCGATGGGCGATGGGCCCGCCAGCGACCCAGCGCCAGCGCGCCGGCCACCGCCAGCACCGCCGTCAGCGAGCCGCTGCGCGCCGGCCACGGCGGTGCCGTGCCACCCGCCGACAGCACCAGGGCCACTGTGGCGAGGGCCAGCAACACCCACCAGGGCGGCTCCAGGTGGCGCAGCAACAGCAGGCTGCGGGTCAGGCCCGGACGCCGGGCCGCGGGGCTTGGCGGGCGGCTCATTCAGCGGCGCAGCTCAATACGGACAATGTCGTCGGCAGGCCCATCGACCACTGAGGCCGGGCGGGTGTCGAACACGCCCGAGCTGAGCTGACCATCCGGCCAGCGCACCTGGTAGGCGTACTGGCCGCTGAGGAATTCCTGGGCCTTCACCACATCCACCCAGCCGCGGCAACGCTGGCGGTCGGTGGGCGGAATGCGCTGGACCTCGCACAGCCGGTGTCTGAACAGCGTGATATAGCTGATGCGCCCTCCGGCCGGCCGCGTCCGCAACTCCACCGGCAGCTCACCGGCACCGCAGCCGTCCTGAAGCACCACCGGCGGGCCTCGGCGCTGGCGTTGATGGCGCACCGCGGCTTGCTCGAGTTGCCCCTTGAGCGCCTGATGGCGCGCGGACAGGCGCTCGACGCTACGTTGATGCGCCGCACCGCGGGTGCTGGGTTCGGCCAGCGCCTCGATCGCGGCACTTTGCATGCCGTCGAGCAAGGGCTGCCACAGCGCGGGGGGCAGTGCCAGCGCCCGCAGCGATTGGCCCAGTTGCTCGACCTCCATCGCGACCTGGATGACCATGCTGTCCGGGTCCTTCTCGCCGACGCCCAGGTCGAGGCCCGCGTCCAGGCAGTCGAGCAAGGGAATCGTCGGTTCGCCGGGAGTCCGCATGGCAGGGCGGCTCAGGCTGGGTGCGGCGGCCACGGCGGCCTGGCGGATCTGCGCGAAGCGTGTGGCGGCGTCGGCGGGCGTCTGGGCAGGCGCTGCGCACACGGCCAGCGTCATGCACAGGGCCAGGCCGCCCCGCAGGCCAGTCGGGAGACGATGGACGCTTGTAGGCATGGTGGCTCCGCTTGGCCGGTCGTCGCGCCGGCGTCCCGCTGTTGTAGCGCCGGCCAGCCAGCGCCGCCACCCCTTGTGCTGGGGTGGCGGGCCGCACTCAGCATTCGACGATATTGACCGCCAGACCGCCGCGCGCGGTTTCCTTGTACTTGGTCATCATGTCGGCACCGGTCTCGCGCATCGTCTTGATGACCTTGTCCAGGCTGACGAAGTGGCTGCCGTCGCCGCGCAGTGCCATGCGCGCGGCATTGATGGCCTTGACCGAGGCGATGGCGTTGCGCTCGATGCAGGGAATCTGCACCAGGCCACCCACCGGGTCGCAGGTCAGGCCCAGGTGGTGCTCCATGCCGATCTCGGCGGCGTTCTCGGCCTGCTCGGGCGTGCCGCCCATCACCGCGCACAGCGCGCCGGCGGCCATCGAGCAGGCCACGCCCACCTCGCCCTGGCAGCCGACCTCGGCGCCGGAGATGCTGGCGTTCTCCTTGTAGAGGATGCCGATCGCGGCGGCGGTGAGCAGGAAATCGACCACGCCCGATTCGCTGGCACCGGGCACGAAGCGGGTGTAGTAATGCAGCACCGCCGGCACGATGCCGGCCGCGCCGTTGGTGGGCGCGGTGACCACGCGGCCGCCGGCGGCGTTCTCCTCGTTGACCGCCAGCGCATAGAGGTTCACCCAGTCCAGCACCTGCAACGGGTCGCGCAGCGCCTCCTCGGGTTTGGCGGTCAGCGCCTCGCGCAGCGCCTTGGCGCGGCGCTTGACCTTGAAGCCGCCGGGCAGCGTGCCCTCGGTGCGGCAACCGCGCTCCACACAGGCCTGCATCACCGCCCAGATGCGCAGCAGACCGGCATCGATCTCGGCGTCGCTGCGCCAGTGGCGCTCGTTGCGGCGCATCAGCTGGGCGATCGACAGGCCGTGCTCGGCGCACAGCGCCAGCAACTGCTCGCCGCTGGTGAAAGGCAGCGGCAGCACCGTGGCGTCAGGGGCGATGGTCTTCTGGCGGCTGCCGTCGGCGGCCACCTCCTCGCTGACCACGAAGCCGCCGCCCACCGAGTAGTACACGCGCTGGCACAGCTCGGCACCGCTGGCGTCGAAGGCCGTCAGGCGCATGCCGTTGGCGTGGAAGGGCAGGCTCTCGCGGCGGAAGAAGGCCAGGTCGCGCGCCTCCTCGAAGGCCACCGCATGCTCGCCTTGGAGCAGCAGGCGGCCACCGCCGCGAATCGCCGCCAGCAGCGCCGGCACCTGGTCCACATCGACGGTGTCGGGCTCATGACCGGCCAGGCCCAGCAGCACCGCGGTATCGCTGCCGTGGCCCTTGCCGGTGGCGCCCAGCGAGCCGTACAGGCCGCAGTGCACGCGCGCGGTGCGCGCCAGCAGGCCCTCATGGGCCAGGCGCAGCGTGAACAGACGCGCGGCGCGCATCGGCCCCACGGTGTGCGAGCTGCTCGGCCCGATGCCGATCTTGAAGAGGTCGAAGACCGAGACAGCCATGGCTCAGTGCTCAGGCGTAGTCCGACACCGGCGGGCAGCTGCAGCTGAGGTTGCGGTCGCCCCACACGTTGTCGACCCGACCCACCGGCGACCAGTACTTGCCGGCGCGCAGGCTGGCCACCGGGTAGGCAGCCTGCTCGCGGGTGTAGGGGTGCGTCCAGTCGGCGGCCAGCAGGCTGGCGGCGGTGTGCGGGGCGTTCTTCAGCGGGTTGTCCTCGCGCGGCCACGCACCCGCCTCGACCTGGCGGATCTCGTCGCGGATCGCGATCATCGCGTCGCAGAAACGGTCCAGCTCGGCCTTGCTCTCGCTCTCGGTGGGCTCGACCATCAGCGTGCCGGCCACCGGGAAGCTCAGCGTGGGCGCATGGAAGCCATAGTCGATCAGGCGCTTGGCGACGTCCTCGGCGCTGACGCCGGAGCTGTCCTTCAGCGGGCGCAGGTCCAGGATGCACTCATGGGCCACGCCACCGCCGGCGATGCCGTCATGGCCGCCGCTGAAGTGGATGTCGTAGTGCGGCGCCAGGCGCGCGGCCACGTAGTTGGCGTTCAGGATGGCCACCTCGGTGGCGTCCTTCAGGCCGTCGGCGCCCATCATGCGGATGTACATCCAGCTGATCGGCAGCACCGCGGCATTGCCCAGGGGGCCGGCGCTGACCGCACCGACGCCGCCCTCGCGGGTCTGCCCGGCCGTGGCATGGCCCGGCAGGAAAGGCACCAGGTCCTCGACCACGCAGACCGGGCCGACGCCGGGGCCGCCGCCGCCGTGCGGGATGCAGAAGGTCTTGTGCAGGTTCAGGTGGCTGACGTCACCGCCGAACTCGCCGGGCGCGGCCAGGCCGACCAGGGCGTTCATGTTGGCGCCGTCCACATAGACCCGGCCGCCGTAGCGGTGGACCATCGCGCACAGCTCCTTCACCCGTGGCTCGAACACACCGTAGGTGGAGGGGTAGGTGATCATGATGCAGGCCAGCTGCTGCGCGTGCGCCTCGCACTTGGCCTGCAGGTCGTCCAGGTCGACGCTGCCGTTGGGGTCGCACTTGACCACCACCACGCTCATGCCGGCCATCTGCGCCGAAGCCGGGTTGGTGCCGTGGGCGCTTTCGGGGATCAGGCAGACGGTGCGCTGCGCATCACCGCGCGAGGCATGCCAGCCGCGGATGGCCAGCAGGCCGGCGTACTCGCCCTGAGAACCGGCGTTGGGCTGCAGGCTGATGCCGGCGTAGCCAGTGGCCTGGCTGAGCCAGCCGCACAGCTGGGCGTTCAGCTCAGCATAGCCTTGCAGCTGCTCGGCCGGTGCGAACGGGTGCAGTTCGGCGAACTCGGGCCAGGTGATGGGGATCATCTCGCTGGTCGCGTTGAGCTTCATCGTGCAGGAGCCCAGCGGGATCATGCTGCGGTCCAGGGCCAGGTCCTTGTCGGCCAATTGCCGCAGGTAGCGCAGCATGGCGGTTTCGGAGTGATGGCGGTTGAAGACCGGGTGGGTCATGAACGCCGACCGACGCTGCAGCGCAGCGGGGATCAGGCTGTCGCAGTCGCCTGCCAGCGCCTCGACGCTGGGCAGCGCGGCACCTGCCGGGGCCAGCCAGCGCCACAGCGCGGCCAGGTCGGCGCGGGTGGTGGTCTCGTCCAGCGCGATGCCGACGATGCGATCGGACAGGCGGCGCAGGTTGGCATGCTCGGCACGCGCAGCGGCCAGCACGGCATCGGTGCGCTCAGCCGTCTCGACCGCGATCGTGTCGAAGGCATGCGGCGTCAGCACCTTCAGGCCCATCTGCTGCAGGCCGGCCGACAGGATGGCGGTGTAGCGCGCCACGCGGCGGGCAATGCGGGTCAGGCCCTCGGGCCCGTGGTAGACCGCGTACATGCTGGCCATCACCGCCAGCAGCACCTGGGCGGTGCAGATGTTGGAGGTGGCCTTCTCGCGGCGGATGTGCTGCTCGCGGGTCTGCAGCGCCAGCCGGTAGGCGGGCTGGCCATGGGCGTCGATCGACACGCCGACCAGGCGGCCGGGCATCGAGCGCTTGTACTCGTCGCGGCAGGCCAGGTAGGCGGCGTGCGGGCCGCCGGCGCCCATCGGTACGCCGAAGCGCTGGGTGTTGCCCAGCACGATGTCGGCGCCGAACTCGCCCGGCGGCACCAGCAGGGTCAGCGCCAGCAGGTCGGCCGCGACGATGAAGGCGGCCTGCTTCGCGTGGGCCTGCTCGACATAGGGCTTCAGGTCGTGGATCAGGCCGGTGGTCGACGGGTACTGCGCGATCACCGCGAAGTAGTCGTGCTCGGCCATCAGCTGCGGCGCCATGCCCACCAGCACCTGCAGGCCCAGCGGTTCGGCACGGGTGCGGATGACCTCGATGGTCTGCGGATGGCAGTCGCCAGCGACGATGATGGTGTCGCTCTTGCTCTTGACCGAGCGCTTGGCCAGGGTCATGGCCTCTGCGGCGGCGGTGGCTTCGTCCAGCATGCTGGCGTTGGCGATGGCCATGCCGGTGAGATCGCAGACCATGGTCTGGAAGTTCACCAGCGCCTCCATGCGGCCCTGCGAGATCTCGGCCTGGTAGGGCGTGTAGGCGGTGTACCAGGCCGGGTTCTCGAGGATGTTGCGCAGCACGACGCCCGGCACATGGGTGCCGTGGTAGCCCTGGCCGATGAAGCTCTTGAAGACCTGGTTCCTCGCCGCGATCGCGCGCAGCTCGGCCAGGGCCTGGGCCTCGCCCACCGGGGCGGGCAGGTCCATCGGCGCCGGACGGCGGATGCTCTCGGGGACGATGGTGCGCATCAGCGCCTCGCGCGAGGCGGCGCCGATGGCGGCCAACATCAGCGGTTCATCAGCGGCACCGGGGCCGATGTGGCGGGGGGCGAACTCGCGGTCGGTCTCGAGCGCGGCCAGGGGCAGGGCGGTGGGCATGGGCGGCAGGCGGGGGTCAGGGTCAGGCGCCGGGGCGCCGGAAATCAGAGGGTCTTGAGCAGCGCGTCGTAGGCCGGCGGGTCCATCAGCTCGTCGAACTGGGCCATGTCGGTGACCTTGACGGTGAAGAACCAGCCCTTGCCCAGCGGGTCGGAGTTGGCCAGCGAGGGGTCGTTGCGCAGCTCTTCGTTGACCTCGACGATCTCGCCGGTGACCGGCATGTAAATGTCGGCAGCGGCCTTGACCGACTCGACCACGCCGGCCACGTCGCCCTTGGCGTAGGTCTTGCCCACCTCGGGCAGGTCGACGAAGACCACGTCGCCCAGCGCGTCCTGCGCATGCAGCGTGATGCCGACGACGGCGGCCTCATGGTCCTCGATGTTGATCCACTCGTGGTCGGCGGTGAACTTGGTCGTCATGGGTTGGCTCCTGTGGGGGGATGGGGAGGTCAGCCGCGGTAGTAGCGGTTCGGGGTGAAGGGCATGGCGGTCACGGTCATCGGCAGGCGCTTGCCGCGCACCTCGGCGAACACCTGGGTGCCGACGGCCGCGTAGGCCGGCGGCACATAGGCCATGGCCACCGGCTGGCCGACGGTGGGGCCCAGCGTGCCGCTGGTGACAGTGCCCAGGGCCGTGCCGTCGGCGGCGAAGAGGGCGGTGCCTTCGCGCACCGGGGCGCGTTCCTGGCCGAGCAGACCGACGCGCTTGCGGGCGGCGCCGGTGGCCAGCTGGGCGTCGATCACCGCGGCACCGGGGTAGCCGCCGGCGCGCGCGCCACCAGCGCGGCGAACCTTCTGGATGGCCCAGGTCAGCGCGGCCTCGACCGGCGTGGTGGCGGTGTCGATGTCATGGCCGTACAGGCACAGGCCGGCTTCCAGGCGCAGCGTGTCGCGCGCGCCCAGGCCAGCGGGCTGCACCTCGGGCTGTGCCAGCAGTGCGCGGGCCAGGGCCACGGCCTGGTCCTGGTGCACCGAGATCTCGAAGCCGTCCTCACCGGTGTAGCCCGAGCGGGTGACGAAGCAATCCAGGCCATCCAGCGCGAAGCGGCCACCCGTCATGAAGGTGAGGCTGGCGACATCCGGGTTCAGCCGGGCCAGCGCGGCCACCGCCTGCGGGCCTTGCAGCGCCAGCAGCGCGCGCTCGGGCATCGGGATGACCTGGCAGCGCTGGCCGATGCCGGCCTGCAGGTGGGCGATGTCCTGGGCCTTGCAGCCGGCGTTGACCACCACGAACAGGTCGCCGAAGGCCGCGCGCGCGTCCAGCGCAGGGCGGGTGACCATCAGGTCGTCGAGCAGGCCGCCCTGCTCGTTGGTGAACAGCGCGTAGCGCTGCTTGCCCACTGGCAGGTCGACGATGTCCACCGGCACCAGGGTTTCCAGCGCAGCGGCGGCATCGGCGCCGACCAGACGCAGCTGGCCCATGTGCGAGACATCGAACAGCGCCGCCGCCGTGCGGCAGTGGCGGTGCTCGGCCATCAGCCCGGCGGGGTACTGCACCGGCATGCTGTAGCCCGCGAAGGGCACCATCCGAGCGCCCAGTTCCAGGTGCAGGTCGTTGAGGGGGGTGGTCAGCAAAGGGGTGTCAGGCGTGCTCATCAGGGCGGTGTCCAAGGGGCAGTTCGGGAAGGTCTGGCCGTTCGAAATGCCCCCGCTGTCCGCTTTACCTGAGAGATTGACCCCGCCGCGTCAGACGGCCGGGCTTGCCCCTTCGGTGGACGGACTCCAGGGTCCGCCTCTCTCCAGTGAGGAACGCATGGCCGGGGCCACGCGCCTTGCCAGTCCTTTTGCCTGAGCGTTCGGGTGGGCCCTGCGCCTTCGGCGGCCCCGGGTGGGGCTCTCTCCTGACAAGCGGGCAGTGTAGCAGTGCGCGGCCGCTGAGGCATCATGTGCGAACCCCAATTGCCCACCCGCCGTCATGACCGAGGCCGATGCTTTCCACCGCCTGCTGCAGGCCCACCGCTCGATCCGGTGTTTTCGCAGTGACCCGGTGGACGATGCTCTGGTGGACGCGTGCCTGGTGGACGCGCTGCAGGGCAGTTCGTCCAGCGGCAACCTGAACATGGTGTCGGTGGTCAAGACCCGCGACCAGGCCTCGCGCCGCCAGTTGCATGCGCTGCACGGCGAGCAGGACATGATCCTGCAGGCGCCGCTGCTGCTGACTGTCTGCGCCGACACCCACCGCACCCGTGCCTGGCTCGCCGAGCGTGGCGCCCGCTTAGGTTTCTCCGACCTGGTCAGCTGGCATGTGGCCAGCTTCGACGCGATGATCATCGCCCAGACCGCCGCACTGGCACTGGAAAGCCATGGCCTGGGCATCTGCTACATGGGCACCACGCTGTTCTCGATGGCGGCCATTGCCGAGCTGCTGGGCTGCCCCGACCATGTGCTGCCGGTGACCACGCTGGTGGTGGGCTGGCCCGACGAGGCGCCGGCCCAGCGTGACCGCCTGCCAGCGAGCGCCTGGATCCATGACGAGCGCTACCAGCGCCCCGACGCCGCCAGCATCGAACGCGATTTCCGCGAGCGCGAGGAGCGAGGCAAGGCGCGCTACCTGGCGGTGCCGCACATGGCCGAGCGCTGGCGCGAACTGGGCATCGAGTCGCTGGCCCATTACTACACCAGTCCGATCAAGTACGACCCGGACGTCTTTGCCGAGTTCAGCGCCGAGATGGAGCAGGCCTTGCGCCGCAACGGCTTCCTGGCCTGATCGCCACCGCCGGCAGCGCTACAGTCTGCACACACCGCCCGGGAGCTTCCACATGACGTCGATCTACGACCTGCACCTTGACCGCAACCCCGCCAACCACGTGCCGCTGTCGCCGGTCAGCTTCGTGGAGCGCAGCGCCGAGGTGTTTGCCGACCTGCCGGCGGTGATCCACGGCGCGCGCCGCTACACCTGGGCCCAGGTGCGCGAGCGCAGCGCCCGGCTGGCCGCCGCCTTGCGTGCACTGGGCGTGGGGCGCGGCAGCACCGTCACGGTGATGCTGCCCAACACCCCCGAGATGGTCGAGGCCCACTACGCGGTGCCCGCGCTGAACGCGGTGCTCAACACCCTGAACACGCGGCTGGATGCGTCGCTGCTGGCCTGGCAGATGAACCACTGTGAAGCGCAGGTGGTGATCACCGACACCGAGTTCGGCCCGGTGATGTATGAAGCCCTGCGCCTGCTGCGCGAGAAGCATGGCCGCGACCCGGTGGTGATCGACGTGGCCGACAGCGAGCACACCGGCCGTGCCGAACGCGTGGGCAGCCACGAATACGAGGCCCTGCTGGCTGCGCACGCGCCGCTGGCCCGGCTGGACGGTCCGGCCGACGAGTGGGACGCGATCGCGGTGAGTTACACCAGCGGCACCACCGGCGACCCCAAGGGCGTGGTCACCCACCACCGCGGCGCCTACCTCAACGCGGTGTGCAACGCGGCCACCTGGACCATGCCGCACTTCCCGGTCTACCTGTGGACCTTGCCGATGTTCCACTGCAACGGCTGGTGCTTTCCCTGGACCGTGGCGATGCTGGGCGGCACCCATGTGTGTCTGCGCCGGGTGGATGCGGCGAACATCCTGGCGGCGATGCGCGAACACCGTGTGGACCACTACTGCGCCGCCCCCATCGTGCACAACCTGCTGATCAGCGCCGACCCGGCACTGCGTGACGGCATCACCCAGCGCGTGCGCGGCATGGTGGCCGGCGCGGCGCCGCCGGCGGCGATGATCGAGGGCATGGCCAGGCTGGGCTTTGACATCACCCATGTCTATGGCCTGACCGAGGTCTACGGCCCGGCCTCGGTGGCGGTCAAGCGCCCCCACTGGGCCGGCGAAAGCCTGTCCGAGCAGACCCGCCTGAACGGCCGCCAGGGTGTGCGCTACGCCTTGCAGGAGGGCATGACGGTGATGGACCCCGAGACCATGACCGAGGTCCCGGCCGACGGCCAGACCATGGGCGAGATCATGTTCCGCGGCAACATCGCGATGAAGGGCTACCTGAAGAACCCGTCGGCCACCGACAAGGCCTTCGAGGGGGGCTGGTTCCACACCGGCGACCTGGCCGTGCTGGAGCCCGACCGCTACGTCAAGATCAAGGACCGCAGCAAGGACATCATCATCTCGGGTGGCGAGAACATCAGCTCGATCGAGGTGGAGGACGCGCTGTACCGCCACCCGGCGGTGGCCGCCTGCGCGGTGGTGGCCAAGCCGGACCCGAAGTGGGGTGAGACGCCGGTGGCCTTTGTCGAGCTGGCTGCCGGTGCGCAGGTCAGCGCCGAGGACCTGGTGGCGCATTGCAAGGGCCTGCTGGCCGGCTACAAGGTGCCGCGCGAGATCCGTTTCGAGCCCATCCCCAAGACCAGCACCGGCAAGATCCAGAAGTTCATGCTGCGCGACCGCGCGAAGTCGGCGCAGGCCTTCGAATGACCACCCCAGGAGACACCCCCATGCTGACCACCGAAGACCCGCTGCTGCTGCGCAACCAGGATGCGCGCGGTGTGCTGACGCTGACGCTGAACCGCCCGCAGGCCTTCAACTCGCTGTCCGAGGCCATGCTGGCCGCGCTGCAGACCGAGCTGGACGCGATCGCCCGCGACGACAGCGTGCGCGTGGTGGTGCTGGCCGCGGCCGGCAAGGCCTTCTGCGCCGGCCACGACCTGAAGGAGATGCGCGCCGACCCGTCGGAGGCCTACTACCGCCGCCTGTTCGCCCAGTGCGCCAAGGTGATGATGGCGATCCAGAAGCTGCCGGTGCCGGTGGTGGCCAAGGTGCAGGGCATTGCCACCGCGGCCGGCTGCCAGCTGGTGGCGATGTGCGACCTGGCGGTGGCCGCCAGCAGCGCCCGCTTTGCGGTCAGCGGCGTCAACCTGGGTCTGTTCTGCTCCACGCCGGCGGTGGCGCTGAGCCGCAACCTGGGCCGCAAGGCGGCCTACGAGATGCTGGTGACCGGCGAGTTCATCTCGGCCGACGAGGCGCGCGCCAAGGGCCTGGTCAACCGCGTTGCCGCGCCCGAGGCGCTGGACGAGGCGGTGGAGGCACTGGTGGCCAGCATCGTGGCCAAGCCGCGGGTCGCGGTGGCGATGGGCAAGCAGCTGTTCTATCGCCAGCTGGAATCCGGCATCGAGGCGGCCTATGTCGACGCCGGCCAGACCATGGCCTGCAACATGATGGACGATTCGGCGCTGGAAGGCGTGCAGGCCTTCATCGACAAGCGCGCACCCAGCTGGAAATGAGCCTGGGAACGTGCCTGGAAATGAATCAGCCGCCGGCGCCCAGGGGCGCACGGCGGCTGACGGGAAGAGGGTGACGAGCCTGAACCCCGGCACTGGTCACAACGGTTAGGGCTGCTTGGTTCCCCACCTGACCCGGTTGGCCGCGCTTCCATGCGAGGAGGCCCGTCACCGCCCATTGTAGGCGAGATGAACCGTCTGCGCCGGCCACTACACTCTCAGGCATGCTGCCTCATTCCCTCGCCCTGGTCGATGACGATGCGGACTTCAGCGGTTACCTGGCCGAGTTCCTGACCGGACTGGGCGTGTCGGTCAGCAGCTTTGCCGACAGTGACGACCTGCTGACCAGCGACGGCGCCTTCGAGCACGAGTTCTACGTGGTCGACCTGATGCTGCCCGGCATCGATGGCCTGGACCTGCTGCGCCTGCTGCGCAAGCGCACCAATGCCGGCATCCTGGTGGTCTCGGGCAAGCTGGGCAGCGACGTCTTCGGCCATGTCATCGAGGCCGGTGCCGACATGCTGCTGGTCAAGCCGGCGACCTTCGAGCAGATCCTGACCGGCATCCGGGCGATCTACCGGCGCAGCGGCCGCGGAGGGTCGCAGCAGGAAGTCTGGGTGCTGGATGCCGCGCATGCCACGCTGCGGGCGCCCGATGGTGCGCTGATCGAGCTCAGCCCGACCGACCTGCAGGTGATGGAGAGCCTGCTGGAACACCCCGGCCAGACCGTGGGGCGCGATGAATTGACGCGTCGGCTGGGCCTGGACAGCGAGGACCCCAACGCGCTGCACGCCACCATCTACCGCCTGCGCCGACGCATCGAGCGGGCCACCCCGGCGCTGGTGCCGCTGCAGTCGCGCTCGCGCCAGGGCTACCTGTTCAAGGCCGAGTTGCGGCGCGCCTGACGGCGGCTCAGGCCAGGCGCTGGCGCGGGCTGGTGCGGGTGTCGGGCCAGGGAAACAGCATCGTGGCCTCCAGCCCGCTGGGCTGGACCGGGCGCAGCACCAGCTGGCCGCCGTGCACCGACATGATCTGCCGCACCACGCTCAGCCCCAGGCCCTGGCCGCGCTGGCTGGGAAAGGGCTTGTGGTGGGTGGCCGGGTCGTCCAGGTGGGCCCAGTGCGAGGCGCTCAAGCCATGGCCGTGGTCGCACACCGACAGGGCCATGCCATAGGGCGAGTGGCTCTCCTCGATGCGCAGTTGCACCAGCGACTGACCGTCGCCGCCGTGGACGAACGCGTTGCGCAGCAGGTTGCGCAGTGCCAGGCGCACCAGGCCCGGCTCCACCTCCAGCGTGCGCAGGCGCGTCAGGCGCTCGACCACCACGCGCTGCCGCTGGTCGGGGGCCAGGTCGCCCATCACCAGCTCGATCAGCAGGTCCAGGTCCACGTCCTGCAGCGTGACCTGTTCGCGACGGGTCAGGATCTGTGCGGCGGCCAGCGTGTTGTCCAGCACCGAGCGCAGCTCGCCCAGCACGGTCTCGGCGGCGTCCAGGCGCTCGGCGATGGCCTGCACGTCGGCCCGCGGGCCGCGCAGCGCCGCCCCGGCCGACAGCAGGGCGCCGGTCGCGCGGTGCAAGGGCTGACGGATCTCGTGGGCCAGCACCCCCAGCAGCTGCTCGCGTTCGCGGGCCAGCGCGTCGAGCTGGGTCAGCGCCTCGGTCAGCTGGCCGGCGTGCTGCTCGGCCGATTCGCGGCGGGCCCGCTCGGCGTACTCGGCGGCCTGGGCGCGGGCCTCGCTGGAGCGCACGCGGTCCAGCACCATGCCCAGGTAGGCCACATTGCCGAACAGGCCCAGCGCGTAGCACATCACCCAGGTGGCCAGATTGGCCGGGGTCAGCGCGGCCACATTGGCCGATGGCGGGTCCCACAGTGCCCAGACCACGCGGCTGGCCGCCACCGCCGCCCAGGCGCCCAGCAGCGCGGCCAGCCATTGGCCGCTGCGCGAGGGCAGCACCGCCGCCGCCCGCCAGGCCAGGCGGGCGTTGATGGCGAAACCCGCGGCCAGCACGCTGGCCGCGAAGAGGAAGCGTGGCGTCACGCCCGCCAGCACGTCGATCAGCAGGTAGGCGGTGCTCAGCAGCAGCCACAACGCGGCCAGCAAGGCGGGCGGCGAGGACTCGCCGGCTTCGCGCCGCAGCGCCAGATGGGTCAGCAGCATGCCGGCAAAGGCCAGCGCATTGGCGAGGGGGAATCCCGCCCAGTCCGGCACGATGCCGCGCAGGCCCAGCAGCAGCATCCAGCCGCCGGACGCCACCGCGGCGAAGGCCCAGGGGCGCAGCCGGTCGCTGCCGTGGCGCTGGCGCAGCAGCAGCCAGCAGCTGACCCCCAGCAGGGCCTGGGTGATCGAGGAAGCGACGAACAGCGAGGGGACGGAGATCAGCGAGAGCATGGGCGCCGGCCGCGGCGGCCCGGCGATCAGGCCATTCTGCGCAGCACGATCGAGCCATCGGCCCGGTAGCGGATGGTACGCGCCGTCTCGAGTTCCTTCATCGTGCGGCTGACCATCTCGCGTGAGGCGCCGATCATCTTGGCCAGATCCTGCCGCGCTATGCGCTCGCGCAGCACCCATTCGTCGCCGTCGGGCACGGACAGGTCCAGCAGGCGCTGCAGCAGGCGTTCGCCCACATCCTGGTGGGCCAGCGAGGCCACCCGGCGGTAGGCGGTGCGCACCCGTTGTGACAGCTGCAGCAGCAGCATCTGCGCCACCTGTGGCCGCGTGGCCAGGGTGATGGCGAAGACATTGCCCGGCACCACCAGCAGGTCGCATTCCTCCTCGCTGCGCACGCTGCTGGAGTGCGGCTGGCCGTCGATCAGGGCGAGGTCGCCCAGCGGGTCACCGACGCGGATCAGGTCGATGATGACCTCGCGGCCGCGGGGGTCGGTGCGGAAGCTGTGCGCACGGCCCGACAGCAGCACGCCCAGCTCGGACGTGCGGGCGCCCTGGACCTGGATCAGTTCGCCGCGGCGGGCGCGGCGCTTGCTGCAGTGGCGGGCGAGCTCGTCGGCAGCCGGCTCATCCAGGCTGGCGAACAGCGGCAGACGGCGCAGCAACTGAGCCAGGCTGACCGTTTCCTGGCCACGGGCCGGCCACGCCACCACCACCGGGTCCGTCCTGGCTCCGGTTGCGACGTCGGTCGCCTGCCATGGCTGTCCATGCTCGCCCATTCATCTCCCTCTGATCAGGGAGAATCATATCTGAGCTTTCAGATCAGAAAATGAGGATTCACCGCAGTTGCAGATCGTCGCTCGCGAAGCGGATGCTCAGCGGCTCGATCAGCAGCTGCTTGGCACCGGCCTCGACCTGCCCGGCGAGCACCGCCTCGACGCCCTCGGCGCGGGCGATGGCCACGGTCTGCTCGGCCTGCTCGCGCGGCACGAACAGCGCGAAACCGGCGCCCATGTTCAGCGTGGAATAGGCCTCGCGGTCATCGTGACCGGCGTGCTGCTGGATGAAGCGCAGCACCGGCGGCACCGCGGGCACGGTGTGGATGCGGTAGGTCAGCTCGGCCGGATGACGCAGCAGCTTGCGCCAGCCATGGCCGGTGATGTTGGCGCTGTAGTGCACCGTCACGCCGGCGCGGGCCAGGGCCTCGGTGACCGGGCTGTAGAGCACGGTGGGGGCGAGCAGGGCCTCGCCATAACTCAGGCCCGGCGCCACCTCGGTCAGGTAGCCCTGGGGCAGGCGCTCGGTCAGCTTGCGCGCCAGGCTCAGGCCATTGGCGTGGATGCCGCTGGAGGCCAGCAGCACGATGGCGTCACCCGCGCCCAGCTGATCGCCCACGCTGAGGCGGCTCTTGGGGTTGATGATGCCGGTGCACGAAGCCGCCAGGTCGATGCGGCCAGACTCGACGATGCCGGCCAGCGCCGGCGTTTCACCACCGCCCCAGGCGACACCACAGCGGTCGCAGGCGGCCTTCCAGCCGGCCACCAGGGCCTGGGCGCGCTGCGCGTCACCGAACCAGTCGCTGCCACCGGCGGCCCAGTAGGCCTGGACGACCAGCGGCGTGGCGCCCACGGTGATCAGGTCGTTGACCGCCATCGCGATCGTGTCCTGGGCGATGCCTTCGTAGTAGCTGCGGCCGGTCAGGGCCTTCATCTCGTCGGCGACCAGGGCCTTGGAGCCCAGGCACTCGACGATGCTGGCCAGGTAGAACGGGCCGACGTCGACCACATAGGCCGACTCGCCACGCGAGGCCGGCACTTCGGTGAAGCCGTGGCCAGCCAGGTGGCCGGCGGTGGCAGCCGCCGCGCGCTGCGCGGCAACCTTCAGCGGATCGATCAGGTCGTAGTTGACACCGGCCTGCTCGTAGCTGAGCGACGCGGTGGATGCGGAGGGGGCGGGAGCACTCATGGCGGGATTATCCCGCAGGGGCTCCCGCCCCCGATCCGGCGCCGGGTGTCAGAGCCCCAGCTTGGCCTCCTCGACCATCGCGCGGCCGAGCTTGGCAGCGGTGGCACCCAGCTGCTTGGCTGCGGCGCTGACCACCGCCAGGCGCGTCTCGGCACCGCCTTGCCGACCGGCGTAGGCCAGCGCCATGGCGTTGGCCAGCTCACGCACCAGCGGCTCCCACGGCGGCACCGGGCCCTTGTCGGTCAGCCCGCCACCGTCGGCGGTGACGCCGAAGATGATGCGCACACCGGCTTCGTAGACGCGACCGTCCAGCTTGGGAATGCTGCTGCCACCGCGCGGGCGCTGGTAGAACGCAAAGGCCACGGCCATGCTCTTGGTGGCGGTGGACAGCACGGCGCCATTGACGCTGTCGGCCCCCGGCGGGCTCACGACCAGCAGCTGCCAGCTCTGCAGCAGGCGCGGCCCGATGGATGCGAAGGCGGTGATCTGCTCGGGCGCACGGGTGGGCACCAGGCCCAGTTCATTGGCATTGAAGCTCAGGTCGGTGTCGGGGGCGACGCTGACGAAGTCGTCGTCGAAGAAGTCACCGACGTCGACATCGAAGGCGTCGATGTAGGTGCCCGGCTCGCCGATGCCATCACCGCCGGTGGGCAGGTACCAGGCGGTCACGCCGATCGGCGTGTCGCCCACCGGCACGCTGAGCGCGGGGTTGGTGGAGACGAAGGCGCCGTCGGCGCCGCCGGTGACCGACCAGAAGGCGAAGTTGGCGCTGTGGCTCACGCCGTCGCCATCGGTCCAGTTGGCCGTGGGCGGTGCCCAGTCGGTGTAGGGCGAGCTGCTGACGGTGTTGTCGAAGGGGGGCGTGATGTCGGCGGCCGAGCTGCCCGGGTGGCGGCGGCGGCCGGCGGCGGTGTAGGTGACATAGCGGGTGTGGACGACGGGCATGAGGGGCTCCTTGTCGGGGCAGGTGAAGAGGGCTTCATCGTCGGCCGCGCTGGCGACCGGCCCAACCCCCAGGGACGCCAACGCCACCCCCTTCGCCCCGGGGGGCGGGGGGCCGCCTAGAATCCGTGGCATGAGTTACGTCGTCCTGGCCCGCAAGTACCGCCCGCGCAGCTTCGAGGACATGGTCGGCCAGGACCATGTGGTGCGTGCCCTGACGCACGCCCTGGAGCAGCAACGCCTGCACCACGCCTACCTGTTCACCGGCACACGCGGCATCGGCAAGACCACGGTCTCGCGCATCCTGGCCAAGAGCCTGAACTGCCAGGGCGCCGACGGCCAGGGCGGCATCACCGCGCGTCCCTGCGGCGTGTGCAGTGCCTGCCGCGAGATCGACGCCGACCGCTACATCGACTACATCGAGCTGGACGCGGCCTCCAACCGCAGCATCGACGAGATCCGCGAGCTGATCGAGCGGGCCGCCTACAAGCCCAGCGTCGGCCGCTTCAAGGTCTTCATGATCGACGAGGCGCATCAGCTGACCAAGGACGCCTTCAATGCGCTGCTGAAGACGCTGGAGGAACCGCCCGAGTACCTGAAGTTCGTGCTGGCCACGACCGACCCCGAGAAGATGCTCCCCACGGTGCTGAGCCGCTGCCTGCAGTTCAATCTGCGGCCGATGGCGCCACCCACGGTGGCCGAGTACCTGGAGCGCGTGCTGGCGGCCGAGGCCATCCCGGCCGAGCCCGGCGCTTTGCGCCTGCTGTCGCGCGCCGCGCGCGGCTCGATGCGCGACGCCTTGTCGCTCACCGACCAGGCGATCGCCTATGGCGGTGGCCGGCTGGAGGAGGCCGGCGTGCGGGCGATGCTGGGCAGCGTCGACCGCCGCCACGCGCAACGCCTGGTGGCGGCGCTGGCCGGCCGCGACGGTCGGGCCGTGCTGGACGAATGCGAGGGTCTGCGCCGCCAGGGCCTGTCGGCCAGCGCCACGCTGGAGGAGATGGCCCGGCTGCTGCAGCAGATGGCGGTGGAACAGGCCGTGCCCGGCGCCCTGGACGCGTCCGACCCGGACACCGAGCCCGCGCGTCGCCTGGCACCGGCGCTGGCGGCCGACGAAACCCAGCTGCTCTACAGCATCTGCCTGCAGGGCCGCGCCGAACTGGGCCTGGCACCGGACGAGCACGCGGGGCTGGTGATGGTGCTGCTGCGCTTCCTGGCCTTTCCGCCGGCGACCGCAGGCGGTGCGGGGGGGGCCTCTGGTGGCAGCGCCGGCTCTGGCGAACACAGCACCGGCGCGACCGGCCCGGGGGCGGTGGCGATGTCGGCTACCCCTGCTGCGGTGGCCCCGGCGGCCATGCCGGTTCCTGCACCGGCGCCGGTCGCGGCCAGGCCCGTTGCGGCCCCGCCTCCCGCGCCTGTCGCCGTGCCTGCGCCTGCGCCCGTTGTGGCGGCGCCAGTCAGCGCCGCAGCCCGCCTGGCCCAGGAGGCCGCCGAGAAGGCCCGTGCGCGCGCCGCCTCGCGCCCGCCCGAACCCCAGGACGAGGACGGTCCGCCGCCCTGGATGGACGAGGCGCCACCCGTCGATGCCTTGGAGCCCGGCGAGACGATCATCCCGGCCAGCGCCGAGGTGGCCAGCGAGCCGATCGAGCTGTCCGTCCCGGCCGCGAGTGCGCCGGCGGTCAGCCTGCGCCGCACGCCGCTGGGCGATGCCTGGGCCGAGGCCGTGACGGCGTTGCAGCAGGCGGGCCTGGTCAGCGCGCTGGCGCGCGAGCTGGCGATGCAGGCCGAGCTGGTGGCCACCGACGGCGAGCGCTGGACCCTGCGTGTCGAGCGCGACAGCCTGCGCAACGCGCCGCTGCTGGACAAGCTGCAGGCCGCACTGCGCCAGCTGCCGGGCCACGCGGGCCGGTCGCTGGCCACCGAGCCGGGCGTGGCCCAGGATTCCCCCGCGCTGCGCGACGCCGAAGCCGCGCGCCAGCGCCAGGCCGAGGCCGAGGCCGCCTTCCGTGCCGACCCGCTGGTGGTGGCGGCACTTCAGCAATTCGCCGGCGCGCGCATCGTGCCCGGCACGGTGCGACCGCACTGAACACCTGGCGCCGCCCTGGCGCCTGACGATCCACGAAAGGAAGAATCGCGATGATGAAGGGTCAATTGGCCGGCCTGATGAAGCAGGCCCAGCAGATGCAGGACAACCTGAAGAAGGCCCAGGAAGAGCTGGCCCAGGTTGAGGTCGAAGGCCAGTCCGGCGCCGGCCTGGTGAAGGTGGTGATGACCTGCCGCAACGATGTACGCCGCGTCAGCATCGACCCCAGCCTTCTGGCCGACGACAAGGACATGCTGGAAGACCTGGTCGCGGCGGCCTTCAATGACGCGGTGCGCCGCGCCGAGGCCACCAGCCAGGAGCGCATGGGCAAGCTGACCGCCGGCCTGCCGCTGCCCCCCGGCATGAAGATGCCGTTCTGACACCGTGGCAGGCAGCGGCGCGCTCGAGACACTGGTGGAGGCGCTGCGGCGCCTGCCCGGCGTTGGGCAGAAATCGGCCCAGCGCATGGCCTACCACCTGCTGCAGCACGACCGGCTGGGCGCCGGCGTGCTGGCGCAGGCGCTGGAGCGCGCGGTGGCGTCGGTGCAGCATTGCCAGCGCTGCCACACCTTCAGCGAGGCACCGGTGTGCCCGGTGTGCCGCGACACCGGTCGCGATCGCCGGCAGCTCTGCGTGGTCGAGTCACCGGCCGACCAGGCTGCGTTGGAGCGCACCGGCAGCTACCACGGCTACTACTACGTGCTGATGGGCCGCATCAGCCCGATCGACGGCCAGGGCCCGGAACAGCTGCGCGCCGACGGCCTGCTGGCGCGGGCGCTGGACGGCGAGGTGGAAGAGGTCATCCTGGCCACCAGCTTCACCGCCGAGGGCGAGGCCACCTCGCATGTGCTGGGCGAATCCCTGCGCGCCCGCGGCCTGAAGGTCACGCGCCTCGCGCGCGGCGTGCCGGCGGGCAGTGAGCTGGAATACGTCGACCTCTCGACGATCGCCCACGCGCTGGTCGACCGCCGCTGAGCAGATCAGCGACGGGTGCGGGTGGGCGCGGCCGGGCGGCGGGTGGTGGCCGGTGCCTTCTGACGGGCACCCGGCGCGGCGCGCTTGGTGGCCTGCGGCACCATCACGATGTAGGTGCTGCCCGGCTTGAACACCGCGTTGGTCGACACCTTGTTCCACTGCGCCACCATCGCCGCCGAGGTGCGGTAGCGCTGCGCCACCGACGCCACGCTGTCGCCGCGCTTGCCGGCGCGCAGCGTCAGGCGGCGCATCGGCGGCAGGTCGGGTGCCAGCGCGATGGTGGCGTTGTCGGCCAGGTGCTCGGACACATCGGCATTGCGACCAGCGGTGCGTGGCACCAGCAGCGTCGAGCCGGCCTTGACCAGCATGCGCGGCGGGATGCGGTTGATGTCGCGCAGTTCGGACTCGCTCATGCCCACCTGCCTGGCCGCATCGGCCGGCCGCAGCGTCTTGGGCGCGACCCAGGCGGTCCAGCTGGCCAGCGGCCCGCGGTGGGCCTTCAGGTTGCCGACGAAGCGGCCGGCGTTGTCGAAGGGCAGCAGCACCTGCTCGGTGCCGGCGGCCAGGATCACCGGCTTGTTCATCTGCGGGTTGAGCTGGCGGAACTCCTCGACCGAGATGCCGGCCAGGCGCGCCGCCAGATCGACATCGATGTCGCGCTGGATCGGCACGCTGACGAAGTACGGGTGGTTCTTCAGCTCGGGCAGCGCCAGGCCGTAGTTGTCGGGTGCGGCGATCAGGTTCTTGATCGCCTGCAGCTTGGGCACGTAGTAGCGCGTCTCGTCGGGCATGCGCAGGCTGCTGTAGTCGGTGGGCAGGCCGGCCTTCTGGTTGCGGGCGATCGCGCGCTGCACATTGCCTTCGCCCCAGTTGTAGGCGGCCAGGGCCAGGTGCCAGTCGCCGAACATGTTGTTCAGCCGGCTCAGGTAGTCCAGCGCCGCGCGGGTGGAGGCCAGCACGTCGCGGCGATCGTCGCGGAAGATGTTCTGCTTGAGCGCGTAGTCCTTGCCGGTCATCGGCATGAACTGCCACATGCCCGAGGCACGGGCGGTGGACAGCGCCTGCGGGTTGAAGGCGCTCTCGACAAAGGGCAGCAGCGCCAGTTCGGAGGGCATGCCGCGGCGCTCGACCTCCTCGACGATGTGGAACAGGTAGCGCCCGCCGCGCTCGGTCATGCGGCGCATGTAGTCGGGCTTGCCACCGTAGTGCTGCTCGGCCCGGCGCACCCAGTCGTCCGACAGGTCGGGCATGGCGAAGCCCTTGCGCACGCGGCCCCACAGGTCGCTGCGCGCGGCGCTGTCGTTGATGTCGAGCACGCGGTCCGGGTGCACCGGGTCGACGATCGGACCGGTGGCCGGTTCCTCGGCCGCGCGCACCGGGCTGGCTTCGGCGGCCACCGGCGTTGTGCCAGGCGGCGAGGCGGGCGTGGCGTCCAGCACCATCGCGCTGCCCGGGGGTTGCAGCGTCAGGCGCGGCGGCGGCTCGGGTGACGGGGCCACTGGGCGGACCACCGGGCCGGTCACGCCCGCAGACGGGGTCGCGCAGCCGGCAGCCAGGAGGGCGATGCAGCAGCCCAGCAGGGTCGGAAGCAGTCGGTGAAGGGTCATCGGAACTCGTTCTTCCAGGCGCGCAGCGCCGCAAACACGTCGTCGGGGCGGTCGCTGGCAGCACCATGCGCCAGCCCGCTGGCCACCAGCGCCGGCTGGTCGCAACGCAGGAAAGGGTTGATCTGTCGTTCCTGCGCCAGCGTGGTGGGCAGGCTGGGGCGGCCGTCGGCACGCACCGCCTCGACCCACTGCCGATGCGACGCCAGCGCGGCATTGTCGGGCTCGGCCGCCATCGCAAAGCGCAGGTTGGACAGCGTGTACTCGTGGGCACAGCACACCAGGGTCTCAGGCGGCAGCGCCATCAGCCGCTGCAGCGAGTCATGCATCTGCGCGGCCGTGCCTTCGAAGAGTCGGCCGCAGCCGGCCGAAAACAGCGTGTCACCGCAGAACAGCAGCGGAGGATCGGCGGCCACCGCAAAGGCCAGGTGGCTGCGGGTGTGGCCCGGAACGCCGATCACCGACACGGCCCAGCCTCCCCAGGCCAGCGTGTCGCCATCGTGCACCGGCTGGACCTGCCCGGCCAGGCGGCTGTCGTCGGGGCCCCAGACCGCGCCTTGCAGATGCGGGCGCAGGGCCGCCAGACCGTCCACATGGTCGGCGTGGTGGTGGGTCACTAGAATGCCGCCGAGGGTCAGCCCGCGCTGCGCAAGGGCTTGCAAGACCGGCGACGCGTCGCCCGGATCCACCACCAGGGCTTGCTGGCCCTGGATCAGCATCCAGACGTAGTTGTCGGCGAAGGCGGGGAGGGCGAGCAGTTCCATCGATGGCTGGCGAACACGCGATTATAGATTTGGGGGGGTGGCTGGATACCCCGGCTGGCCGCTGCATGCTGGCCTGGGAGCAGACCCTGCTGGACGAAGCCGTGGCCGACTCCTTCGGCTTTCATGCGCTGCAGCTGGGCCTGCCCGAGATGGATGGCCTGCGCAACAACCGCATGCCGCACCGCTGGCTGGCCTGTGAGCACGATGAGGCCGTCGCGCCCATGGCCCTGGACCCGGTGCCCGACGGGTTGGCCAGCGTGCTGCCCACCGGTGGCGCCACGCTGCGCTGCCAGCCCGAGGCGCTGCCGTTCCCGGACGAGTCGCTGGACCTGGTGCTGTTGCCGCACACGCTGGAGCTGGTGGACGATCCGCACCTGGCGCTGGCCGAGGCGGCCCGCGTGCTGCGGCCGGAAGGGCGCCTGATCGTGTCGGGCTTCAACCCGGCCAGCCTGTGGATGCTGCGCCAGCGCATGGGGCACCTGGCCCGCAACGCCAGCCTGGGCAGCGGCCCGCTCTTCCTGCCCGACACCGGCGAGGCCATCGGCTACTGGCGGCTGCGCGACTGGATGCGATTGGTGCACCTGGAGCCTGAACGGGGTCGCTTTGGCTGCTACCGCATGCCCTGCCGCAGCCAGGCCTGGCTGCAGCGCTGGCGCTGGATGGAGGGCGTGGGCGAGCGCTGGTGGCCGGTGCTGGGAGCGGTGTACCTGCTGCAGGCGGTCAAGCGGGTGCGCGGCATGCGCCTGGTTGGCCTGTCGCCGCGGCGTCGGCTGCGGCTGGCTGCCGGGCCTGCGGTGGCGGCCAACCGACACTGGCGCGGCGGCGCCTCGGCGCACGAGACAATCGCCCCCCATGACTGATGTGACGATCTACACCGACGGTGCCTGCAAGGGCAACCCGGGCCCCGGCGGCTGGGGCGCCTGGCTGCGCGCCGGCAGCCACGAGAAGGAACTCTTCGGTGGCGAACGCCAGACCACCAACAACCGCATGGAGCTGACCGCGGTCATCGAGGCCCTGTCCACGCTCAAGCGGCCCTGTGCGGTGGCGATCTACACCGACAGCGAGTACGTGAAGAACGGCATCACCACCTGGATCCACAACTGGAAGCGCCGCGGCTGGCGCACCGCGGACGGCAAGCCGGTGAAGAACGAGGAACTCTGGCGCCGCCTGGATGAACTGGTCGCCGGACACCGCGTGTCCTGGCACTGGGTCAAGGGCCACGCGGGCGACCCCGGCAACGAGCGCGCTGATGCGCTCGCCAACCGGGGCGTGGAGCAGGCGCGCTGAACGGGGCGCGCCTGGGGGCGCGGGCTCAGGGCACCGGCGGCGGATTGAAGACCTCGAAGCAGGCGTGCTTGCTGATGGTCTCGAGGAAGCTGAGGTCGAAGGCGTCCGCCTGCTGCGAGCCGGTGAACTGGATCGACTCGAAGCCGTAGGCGGTCATCTTCGCGCCGGTCGACAGGTCGGTGATGGTGGCCACGCAGCTCGGGTTCCAGCCCGTGATCTGGTACTGCGAGGCCGGGCCGACCAGGGTCAGCGTGTCGTTGCCCCAGCAGCCATCGACCCAGCTGCAGTTCGAGAAGCTGCCCACCGTCAGGGAGTCGTTGCCCAGTCCCATCTGGATGCCGCCCTGGTTGCGCGCGACGCTGGCCGCGTCGTCGCCGCAGCCGGTGTCGAGCACGCAGCTGAGCGTGCCGCCGACCCAGGCGCGGTCATTGCCGTCGCCCAGCCAGGCCGATCCCAGGGCACCACCTACGTGCAGCTGGTCATTGCCCCAGCCCAGGTTGGCAATGTTGGCGTTGCCGTCGACGAACACCCGGTCAGTGCCGCAGCCGCCGGTGACGGCGCAGTTGACGTTGTCGCCCACGTAGAGCTGGTTCAGGCCGTTGCCCAGCAGCATGTCGCCGACGCTGCCCTGGACCGAGAGCAGATCGTCGCCACAGCCGACGTACAGGTGCTCGGCGTTGCCGCCGATCTTGACGATGTTGGCGCCGTCGCCCAGGTTGGCCACGCACAGGTTCTCGACCACGTTCAGCCCGTCATTGCCCCAGCCGGCCAGCACCGTGCCGGCATTGCCGCCCACATTGATGCAGTTGTTGCCATTGCTGGCGCAGCCCACGCCCAGGTCGCCGAACACGACATAGCGGTCGTTGCCGCAGCCCGAGTTGATGTTGCAGGCGTCGCCACCCACGGTGATGTGGTTGCTGCCGTCGCCCAGGCAGGCCGTGCCGAGCTGGCCGTCGATCGTGACGCGGTCATCGCCGCAGCCCGAGACCATCGCGCCCACGTTGCCGCCCACGTCCAGGGTGTTGTTGCCCCAGCAGAGGTCGGCAAAGCACAGGTTGCCGTTGATGCTGACCGTGTCGTCGTCGCCGCCGGTATAGACATGGCCGGCGTTGCCGCCCACCTGCAGGCTGTTGTCGCCCCATCCCAGTGAGGCCGTGCCCAGGTCGCCGCCGATGCGGACCTGGTCGTCACCGCAGCCGGTGTTCAGGCAGCTGACGGCGCCCACCACGTCGATCACGTCGTTGCCGCCCCCCAGCGTGATGCTGCCCACGCTGCCGCCCACGCTGACCGTGGTGCTGCCGAAGAGGTCGGTGATCGACTGCACGTTGCCGCCCACCTGGATGCGATCATCACCCTCACAGGTGTTGATGCAGGCGGCGCTGCCGGTGATCGTGACGCTGTCGTTGCCACGACCCATCGTCACATTGCGGATATCGCCGTCGATGGTCACCGACTGGTCGGCGGTGGACCACCACTTGTACAGATAGACGTCCTGGGTGCTGCTCATGGGCTCCTCCGGGTGAAGAATCGACTGTTACCGCATGTTACTCGCGTAACCAGTCGCCAAGCCACCCGCAGGAACCCCTGCCCCCCTAGGTCATAGTCGCTGGAGTGACCTCATCCGCCGATGTAGTGCATCTCGATGCGTTGGCGCGGCGCATCGGACGGTGCCGATGCGGACCGCAACTCGGAGTAGCGGTCCTCGCGCCGACCCCACAGGCGCGACACGGCGGCGGCCAGCTGGACATCGGTGGCGCCGTTGCGCAGCAGCGCGCGCAGGTCATGGCCACGGCTGGCGAACAGGCAGGTGAACAATTTGCCTTCGGTGGACAGCCGCGCCCGGTTGCATTCGCCGCAAAAGGCCTGGGTCACGCTGGAGATGAAGCCCACCTCACCGCGGCCGTCGGCGTAGGCGAAGCGCTGGGCCGTCTCGCCCGGGCTGCGCGCCGGCAACGGCACCAGCGGCCAGGCCTGGGCCAGCAGCGCGCGCACCGCGTCGCTGGGCAGCACCTCGTCCATGCGCCAGCCATTGGTCGCCCCGACGTCCATGTACTCGATGAAGCGCAGCACCACCTGCGGGCCATAGTGGTCGCGCATGTGGCGGGCCAAGGGCACGATCTCGTGCTCGTTGGTGCCGCGCTTGACCACCATGTTGACCTTGATCGGGCCGAAGCCGGCGGCCAGGGCGGCGTCGATGCCGGCCAGCACGTCACCCACGGGGAAGCCGACGTCATTCATGCGCTGGAAGATGGCGTCGTCCAGCGCGTCCAGGCTCACGGTGATGCGCGTCAGGCCGGCGGCGCGCAGGGCCGGCGCATGGCGGGCCAGCAGCGAACCGTTGGTGGTCAGCGTCAGCTCCAGTGGGTCGCCCGCGGGCGTGCGCAGTTCGGCCAGCAGGCGCACCAATTCATCCAGGTGCTTGCGCATCAGCGGCTCGCCGCCGGTCAGGCGCAGCTTGGTCACACCATGCAGCGCGAACACCGAGGCCAGCCGGGTGATCTCCTCGAAGCTCAGCAGCGAGGACTGGGGCAGGAAACGGTAATCCCGGTCGAAGACTTCCTTGGGCATGCAGTAGCTACAGCGGAAGTTGCACCGGTCGGTGACCGAGATGCGCAGGTCGCGCAGCGGCCGGCCCAGGGCGTCGGACAACAGCCCGTCCGGCGCGGGCGCGTCGGCAGGGATTTCGGGGATGTCGGCCAGCGCACGCAGGTCCGACAAGGCAATGACTTTCTCACCCATGGCCTGCGCATGCTAACGGCAGTTGGCCGACCCGCGCCTGAGCAGGCCCGGCCCGGCCAGGGACAAGCTCACTGCGGGGTGCGCAGCGGCTCGGTGGTCTGCGGCGCGCGGCGCGCGCCGTTGAAGCGCTGCGACCAGTAGGCGATGCGCATGTCTTCGACCCGGACCTGCTCCCCGGTGCGCGGCGAGTGGATGAACTTGCCATCACCCACATAGATGCCCACATGGGAGAAGGCCCGGCGCATGGTGTTGAAGAACACCAGGTCGCCCGGCTTGAGGTCTTCCATCGGAATCGACACCAGGCCAGGCGACGCTGCCTGCTCGGCCGCACGGCGCGGCAGCACCAGGCCCACGCTGTTCTCGAACACGTAGCGGGTGAAGCCGGAGCAGTCGAAGCCCTGGTCCTCGGTGCCACCGCCACGGCGGTAGCGCACACCGATGAAGTTCATCGCGGTGAGCACCAGGTCAGACGCCTTGTCGCGCACCTGGGACAGCAGCGTGGGTGCGCTGCTGGGCACCGCCGCCGCCGGCACCACGCCCTTTTCCTCGAGCAGGCGCATCACGGCGTCGCCACCTTTGGGTGCTGCGCTGTCGGGGTTGGCCCAGGTGGCGGTCCCGCCAGTGAGCAGGGCCAGCCCCAGGGCTGTCGCGGTAAACAGGCGCCGGGCTCGGCCGGTCGCGCGGGGCGTCACATCCATCACGGCGCGCAGCATAGGCAGGCGTCAGGCATGTGTCAAGGCTGAAAACTCAAGCGAGACAAGAACTTGCCGCGATTTCTTCGGGTTGAGGAGATCAGGGATGCCCCTGATCCCGCCCCGTTCAGAGCACTTCGGAGGCGTAGTCGGCCAGGCGCGAGCGTTCGCCGCGCGCCAGCGTCACATGGCCGGCATGCGGCCAGCCCTTGAAACGGTCGACCGCAAAGGTCAGGCCCGAGGAGCCCTCGGTCAGATAGGGCGTGTCGATCTGCGCCAGGTTGCCCAGGCAGACGATCTTGGTGCCCGGGCCGGCCCGGGTGATCAGGGTCTTCATCTGCTTGGGCGTCAGGTTCTGCGCCTCGTCGATCAGCACGAACTTGTTCAGGAAGGTGCGCCCGCGCATGAAGTTCATGCTCTTGATCTTGATCTTGCTGCGCACCAGGTCGTTGGTGGCGGCGCGGCCCCATTCGCCAGCGGTGGCGTCGGTCTTGGCCAGCACCTCGAGATTGTCATCGAGCGCGCCCATCCAGGGACCCATCTTCTCTTCCTCGTTGCCGGGCAGGAAGCCGATGTCCTCGCCCACCGGCACGGTCACGCGGGTGACGATGATCTCGGTGTAGCGGCGCTCATCGAGCACCTGCGACAGGCCGGCGGCCAGCGTCATCAGCGTCTTGCCGGTGCCGGCGGTGCCGGTGAGGGTGATGAAGTCGCACTCCGGGTCCATCAGCAGGTTGAGCGCGAAGTTCTGCTCGCGGTTGCGTGCGGTCACGCCCCAGGCGGCGTTCTTGGCGTGGGTGTAGTCGCGCAGGGTCTTGAGCACCGCGGTCTTGCCACTGAGTTCGGTGACCCGGGCGTAGAGTGGCGCCTCACCCGGCTGCTCCAGGTAGACGAACTGGTTGACCATCAGCGCCGGCACCAGCGGGCCGCTGATGCGGTAGAAGGTGTGGCCACCTTGCTGCCAGCTCTCCATGGTCTTGCCGTGCTTGTCCCAGAAGTCGGGGGGCAGCTGCAGCACGCCGGTGTAGAGCAGGTCGCCGTCGTCGAGCGCCTTGTCGTTGAAGTAGTCCTCGGCGGCCAGGCCCATCGCCCGCGCCTTGATGCGCATGTTGATGTCCTTGGACACCAGCACCACCTCGCGGCCGGGGTGCTGCTCGCGCAGCGACTGCACCACGCCCAGGATCTGGTTGTCGGCCTTGCCCTGGGGCAGGCCGGCGGGCAGCTTGGCATCCAGCAGCGTGGTCTGGAAATACAGGCGGCCCAGGGCCTCGCGGTGGCCGGTCTTGGCCAGCGCGATGCCATCGGTGGGCGCCAGGTTGCCGTCGGCGGCCAGCGCGTCGAGCTCACGGCTGACCTGGCGCACGTTGCGCGAGACCTCGGACATGCCCTTCTTGTGGCCGTCGAGTTCCTCCAGCGTGATCATCGGCAGGTAGATGTCGTGCTCGTCGAAGCGGAAGATCGACATCGGGTCGTGCATCAGCACGTTGGTGTCGAGCACGAACAGCTTGGCCGGGCCGCTGCGCTTGGGCGCCGCGCGGCGCTTGGGCGCCGGCGCGGGCTTGGCGGCGGCGGGGGCCTTGGCCGCACGCACCGGCGCCGTGGCGGCGGGCAGCGGGGCGGCGTCACGCTTGAGTTCAAGCGGCGCGACCGGGCGGTCGTCCTGGGGATCGGGCGCGGGGCGGGCGGCGCTGCGGGCCGTCTTCGGCGCTGCCTGGGCCTCGTATTCGCTGGGGGGAAGGATGGTGGCTCGGGTGACGGGGGGCTTGGGCAGGGGCATGGACGGCGACAGCGGTTCAGGCAACAAAAAAGCCGCGCGGACAACCGGGCGGCTTCTTGGGGAGCGATCGGGGGACGATCAGCGCGAGCGTCTCGGGCATGGCCCCATCATACACATGCGGCCGCAGCCGCCCGTGCGGGCCTCAGGCGGCCTTCTTGAGTTCCTTCACGGCCTTCAGGACTTCGTCCACATGGCCGGCCACCTTGATGCCCCGCCACTCGGCGCGCAGCACGCCCTGGGCATCGATCAGGAAGGTCGAGCGCTCGATGCCCTTGACCTTCTTGCCGTACATGATCTTGTTCTTGACCACACCGAACATGTGGCAGAGCTTTTCCTCGGTGTCGGCGATCAGCTCGAAGGGCAGCTCCAACGTCTGCTTGAACTTCTCGTGCGAGGCCATGTTGTCGCGCGACACGCCGAACACCACCGCACCCGCCTTGACGAAGTCCTTGTGCTGGTCGCGGAACTGCATGGCTTCCGTGGTGCAGCCGGGCGTGTTGTCCTTGGGGTAGAAATACAGCACCACCGTCTGGCCCAGGAACGCGTGGCCGGTGAACTTGACACCGCCCGTGGCCTGGGCTTCGATCTCGGGAAGGGCTTTGTTGAGGGCTGGCGTCATGAGGATTTTGTCTTCTTGCTGAGCGCCCCGGCGAGGCTTAGCCAGTGATTATAAGGGGATGGGCCCCCCTTTTCCGACGGGCGGGGCCGCGGCCTCAGGCCGGTGGCAGCAGGAAGGCACCCAGCACGCGGCGGCCCTCGGTGACCAGCACATTGAAGGTGCGTGCGGCGGCGGCGGTGTCCATGGTCTCGATGCCGATGCGGCGCTCGATCAGCGCCGAGTACAGCGACGGGTGCACGAAGCGCTGGCGCTCGCCGCTGCCGAACACCACCAGCTCCGGCGACCAGGCCAGCAGGCGCTCGAAATGCTCGGCCGTCAGTTCGCCCGGCGCCTGCGCCGGCCAGGCCTCGACCTCGCCCCGCCAGGGCACCAGCAGGCTGCTCTGGAACGGGGTCTGGTGCACCCAGATGCGGCCCGGCTCAAGGCGGGCGATCACGTTGACGCCGTCCAGGGCATCGGGCTGGAATTTCATCGGTGGATCCCGTGCAATCGCGTTGGGGGCCGGGCGGCGGCGGCGCGCGACGCCGATCGGCTGGCCCCCTATGGTTAAATTATAGGTTTTTGCAGTGCATCAAAGCGGTGCACGTCCCCCTGCTGAGGAGCCCCGGTTTGAAGAGCATCGCCAAGTCCAGCAAGCTGGCCAACGTCGGCTACGACATACGCGGCCCGGTGCTCGACAAGGCCCGGCAGATGGAGGAAGAGGGCCACAAGATCATCAAGCTGAACATCGGCAACGTCGCCGCCTTCGGCCTGATGCCGCCCGACGAGATCGTGCAGGACATGATCCGCAACCTGTCCTCGCAGGTGGCGGCCGGCTACACCGACAGCAAGGGCCTATTCGCACCCCGTAAGGCGGTGGTGCACTACTGCCAGGAGAAGAAGATTGCCGGGGTCACGGTGGATGACGTCTACCTGGGCAATGGCGCGTCCGAGCTGATCTCGATGAGCATGAACGCCCTGCTCGACGAGCATGACGAGGTGCTGATCCCCTCGCCCGACTACCCGCTCTACACCGCGGTGGTGTCGCTCTCCGGCGGCACGCCGGTGCACTACCACTGCGACGAGGGCAGCGGCTGGCTGCCTGACCTGGATGACATCCGCAAGAAGGTGACGCCGCAGACCAAGGCGATCATCGTCATCAACCCGAACAACCCGACCGGCGCGCTCTACCCGGACGCGATCCTGCAGGGCATCGTCGACATCGCGCGCGAGCACCAGCTGATCGTCTTCGCCGACGAGATCTACGACAAGACGCTCTACGACGGCGTCACCCACACCAGCATCGCCTCGCTGGCCGATGATGTGCTGTTCCTGACCTTCAACGGCCTGTCCAAGAACTACCGCTCCTGTGGCTACCGGGCCGGCTGGATGGTGGTCTCGGGCAACAAGAAGCGCGCCAAGGACTACATCGAGGGCCTGAACATGCTCGCCTCGATGCGCCTGTGCGCCAACACGCCCGGCCAGATGGCGATCCAGACCGCGCTGGGCGGCTACCAGAGCATCAAGGACCTGGTGGCGCCGGGCGGCCGCCTGTGCAAGCAGCGCGACCTGGCCTATGAGCTGCTGACGCAGATTCCCGGTGTCAGCGTCGTCAAGCCGCAGGCGGCGCTGTACATGTTCCCGCGCCTGGACCCGAAGATGTACCCGATCGAGGACGACCAGCAGTTCGCCTACGAGCTGCTCGCCGACGAGAAGGTGCTGATCGTCCAGGGCACCGGCTTCAACTGGCCCAGCCCCGACCACTTCCGCCTGGTCTTCCTGCCCAACGCCGACGACCTCACCGAGGCCATCGGCCGCATTGCCCGCTTCCTCGACGGCTACCGCAAGCGCCACGCCGTCTGAACCGTTCTTCCGCTCACCGCGATCCCACCGAGAGACATCGAATGAAACCCATCCAGGTCGGCCTTCTGGGCATCGGCACCGTCGGCTCCGGCACCTTCAAGGTGCTGCAACGCAACCAGCAGGAGATCCTGCGCCGGGCGGGCCGCGGCATCGAGATCACCATGGTGGCCGACCTCGACGTTGAACGTGCCCGGGGCATCGTCGGTGACGGCGTGCAGGTGGTGGCCGACGCCCGCCAGGTGATCGCCAACCCCGAGATCGACATCGTCGTCGAGCTGATCGGCGGCTACGGCATCGCCAAGGCGCTGGTGCTGGAAGCCATTGCCGCCGGCAAGCACGTCGTCACCGCCAACAAGGCGCTGCTGGCGGTGCATGGCAGCGAGATCTTCGCCGCCGCGCGCGCCAAAGGCGTGACCGTGGCCTTCGAGGCCGCGGTGGCCGGCGGCATCCCGATCATCAAGGCGTTGCGCGAGGGTCTGACCGCCAACCGCATCGAGTGGATCGCCGGCATCATCAACGGCACCACCAATTTCATCCTGTCGGAGATGCGCGACAAGGGGCTGGACTTCGATGTCGTGCTCAAGGAAGCCCAGCGCCTGGGCTATGCCGAGGCCGACCCGACCTTCGACATCGAGGGCGTCGACGCCGCCCACAAGGCCACGCTGATGAGCGCGCTGGCCTTCGGCATCCCGGTGCAGTTCGACAAGGCCCATGTCGAGGGCATCACCCATCTCTCGGCCACCGACATCCGCTACGCCGAGCAGCTGGGCTACCGCATCAAGCTGCTGGGCATCACCAAGCGGCGCGAGGGCGGCATCGAGCTGCGCGTGCACCCCACGCTGATCCCGGCCAAGCGCCTGATCGCCAACGTCGAGGGCGCGATGAACGCGGTGGTGGTGCAGGGCGATGCCGTGGGCACCACGCTGTACTACGGCAAGGGCGCCGGTGCCGAGCCCACCGCCTCGGCCGTGGTGGCCGACCTGGTGGACATCACCCGCCTGGCCACCGCCGACCCCGACCACCGCGTGCCGCACCTGGCCTTCCAGCCCGATGCGCTGGCCGACACGCCGATCCTGCCGATCGCGCAGGTCCAGACCGCGTTCTACCTGCGCCTGCGCGTGGCCGACGAGGCCGGCGTGCTCTCGCGCATCACCACCATCCTGGCCGAGAACGACATCTCGATCGACGCCGTGCTGCAGCGCGAATCGGCTGAAGGTGAAAAGCAGACCGACCTGATCATCCTGACGCACGAAACGGTGGAAGGCCGCATGCGCACCGCACTGGCCGCGATGCAGGCGCTGTCCAGCGTGCTGGCGCCCATCGTCAGCCTGCGCAAGGAGGAGCTGGCCTGATGCGCTACATCAGCACCCGCGGTGACCAGACCGAGCGCTCGTTCTGCGAGATCCTGCTGGAGGGCCTGGCCCCCGATGGCGGCCTGTACCTGCCGGTGGCCTACCCGACAGTCGACGCCGCCACGCTGGCGCGCTGGCGCGGCCTGGCCTATGCCGAGCTGGCCTTCGAGATCCTGTCGCTCTACATCGACGACATCCCTGCCGCCGACCTGAAGGCGCTGGTCGCCAAGACCTACACCCCGGCGGTCTTCGGCACCGAGGCCATCGTGCCGGTGCGCCGCCTGGGCGACTCCGGCCTGCTGATCGAAGCGCTGTCCAACGGCCCCACGCTGGCCTTCAAGGACATGGCGATGCAGCTGCTTGGCAACCTGTTCGAGTACGAGCTGGGCCGGCGCGGCGAGCAGCTCAACATCCTGGGCGCCACCAGCGGCGACACCGGCAGCGCGGCCGAGTACGCGATGCGCGGCAAGCACGGTGTGCGCGTCTTCATGCTGAGCCCGCACGGCCGCATGAGCGCCTTCCAGCAGGCCCAGATGTTCAGCCTGCAGGATGCCAACATCCACAACATCGCGGTCGAAGGCGTGTTCGACGATGCGCAGGACATCGTCAAGGACGTGTCCAACGACCTGGCCTTCAAGCGCCAGTACAAGATCGGCACCGTCAACTCGATCAACTGGGCGCGCCTGCTGGCCCAGGTGGTGTATTACTTTGCCGGCTACTTCCAGGCCACGAAGCACAACGACGAGGTGGTGAGCTTCACCGTGCCCTCGGGCAACTTCGGCAATGTCTGTGCCGGCCATGTGGCCCGCATGATGGGGCTGCCGATCAAGCACCTGGTAGTGGCCACCAACGAGAACGACGTGCTCGACGAGTTCTTCCGCACCGGCACCTACCGCGTGCGGGGCAGCGCCGAGACGCACGAGACCTCCAGCCCGTCGATGGACATCTCCAAGGCGTCCAACTTCGAGCGTTTCGTCTTCGACCTGGTCGGCCGCGACGGCGCGCGCACCAAAGCGCTGTTCGGGGATGCCATCGCCCGCGAGGGTGCCTTCACCGTCAGCCCGGCCGAGTTCTCGGCCATCGCCGGCTACGGATTCCAGTCGGGCAAGAGCACCCATGCCGACCGGCTGGCCACGATCCGTCGCACGGATGAGCGCTTCGGGGACCTGATCGACACCCACACCGCTGACGGCGTGAAGGTGGCCGCCGAGCATGTCGAGCCCGGCGTGCCGATGATCGTGCTGGAGACCGCGCTGCCGGCCAAGTTCGCCGAGACCATCCGCGAGGCGGTGGGCCGCGAGCCCGGCCGCCCGGCCGGCCTGGACGGCATCGAGGCGCTGCCCAAGCGCTTCACCGTGATGAAGCCCGACACCGCTGCGGTGAAGGCCTTCATCCAGGCGCACTGCGCCGACTGAGCCCGGAGCACTCGGCCATGAAGGTCATCGGCCTGGCCGGCTATTCGGGCAGCGGCAAGACCACGCTGATCGAGCAGCTGATCGCTGGCCTGAAGGCCGCCGGTCAGCGCGTCTCGGTGGTAAAGCACGCCCACAAGGACAGCTTCGACATCGACCACCCGGGCAAGGACAGCTGGCGCCACCGCCAGGCTGGCGCGCTGGAGGTGGTGGTGGCCAATGCGCGGCGCATGGCGCTGATCCGCGAGTTTCCGCAGCCGGTGGAGATCGAGCCGCACGCCCTGCTGGCCGAACTGGCCCCCTGTGACTGGGCGCTGGTGGAAGGCTTCAAGCACGGCGATCTGCCCAAGATCGAGGTCTGGCGCGCCGAGCTGGGGCGACCGGCGATGTATCCGAACGACCCCTTCATCGTGGGCATCGCCACCGACGACCCGGCCGCGCTGCCCGAGCCCACCGGCCTGCCGGTCTTCCGGCTGGACGCCCCCGAGGCGCTGCTGGACCACCTGCTGGCCAGTGGCGAGCGCTACCAGTACACCCAGGGCCACCATGGCTGACACTCAACCCCCGACCCGCTCGCCGCTGATGACGCTCGACGAGGTGCTGGCCCGCCTCGTGGCCTCGGCCGCCGACCGGCGCCTCACCGAGACCGAGACCCTGTCCAGCGCCGAGGCGCTGGGCCGCGTGCTGGCGCAGGACATCGTGTCCACGCTGGACGTCCCGCCGGCCGACAACGCCTCGATGGACGGCTACGCCCTGCGCGCCGCCGACGTGCCGGCGGCCGGCACGGTGCTGCCGGTCAGCCAGCGCATTCCGGCCGGCCACCCGGGCCAGCCGCTGCAAGCGGGCACCGCGGCGCGCATCTTCACCGGCGCCCAAGTGCCGGCGGGTGCCGACTGCATCGTGATGCAGGAGCAGTGCGAGGCGCTGGACGGCGGCCAGGTCCGCGTCAACACCGTGCCGCAGGCCGGCCAATGGATCCGCCAGCGCGGCGAGGACGTGCGCGTCGGTCAAGCGGTGCTGCACGCCGGCCAGCGCCTGGGGCCGGCCCATCTGGGCATGCTGGCCACCGTGGGCCTGGCCGAGGTGGCAGTGGTGCGTCGGCCGCGTGTGGCGCTGTTTTCCACCGGCGATGAACTCGTGCTGCCGGGCCAGCCGCTGCCGCCCGGCGCGATCTACAACTCCAACCGCCACACGCTGCGCGGGCTGCTGGAAGCGGCCGGCTGTGCGGTCAGCGACCTGGGCATCGTGCCCGACACGCTGGAGGCCACCCGCGCCGCACTGCGCCAGGCGGCCCTGGGCAATGACCTGATCCTGACCAGCGGTGGCGTGTCGGTCGGCGAGGAAGACCATCTGCGCCCGGCGGCCCGCGCCGAGGGGCGCATCGAGCTGTGGCAGATGGCCGCCAAGCCCGGCAAGCCGCTGGCCTTTGGCGCCATCGCCCGTCCCGATGGCGGCGAGGCGCTGCTGATGGGGCTGCCGGGCAACCCGGTGTCCAGCTTCATCACCTTCTTGCTGGCGGTGGCGCCGGTGCTGCGGGTGCTGCAGGGGGGCTCGGGCGCGCTGCCGGTGGCGCTGCCGCTGCGCGCGGCCTTTGCCTGGCCGCGCCCCGACCGCCAGCGCCGCGAGTTCATGCGCGCCCGCCTCACCCCCGCAGGCGAGCTGGAGCTGTTCCCGAACCAGAGCTCCGGCGTGATGACCTCCGCGGTCTGGGCCGACGGCCTGATCGACAACCCGGCCGGACAGGCCATCGCCCCTGGCGACGTGGTGCGCTTCCTGCCGCTGGCCACGCTGATCGGGGCATGATCACCACCATGCTGATTCGACTGCGTTTTTTCGCCTCGCTGCGCGAGGCCCTGGGCCCCGAGGCCAGCCTGGAACTGCCCGAAGGCGCCAGCGTGGCCCAGGCCCGCGACGCGCTGATCGCCCGTGGCGAGCCTTTCGCCGCCGCGCTGGCCCGTGGCCGCGCCGTGCGCGCCGCGCTGAACCAGGCGCTGTGCGACGAAGGCGCCGCGCTGAAGGCCGGTGACGAGCTGGCCTTCTTCCCCCCGGTGACCGGAGGTTGAGCATGGCCCAGCGCGTGAGCATCCAGACCGCCGATTTCGACCTGGGCGCCGAGGTGGCTGCCCTGCGCGCCGGGGATGGTGGCGTGGGCGCGGTGTGCAGCTTCATCGGCACGGTGCGCGACCGCAGCGACGGCAGCGCCGTCAGCGCGATGGAGCTGGAGCACTATCCCGGCATGACCGAGGCCGCGATCGAGGCGATGATCGACGAGGCGCACCGCCGCTTCGACATCCGCGCCGCGCGCGTGATCCACCGTGTCGGCCCGCTGAACGTGGGCGATCAGATCGTGCTGGTGGCCGTCAGCTCGGCCCACCGCGGCGAGAGCTTCCAGGCCTGCGAGTTCCTGATGGACTACCTGAAGACCCAGGCCCCGTTCTGGAAGAAGGAGACCACGCCCGAGGGCGCGCGCTGGGTGGACGCCCGCGTGGCCGACGACGCCGCGCTGGCGCGCTGGGGCATCCAGGCCCGCAACGCGGGATGAACAGCACCGCCCCGCTGACGACCGCGCTGGCCATCGGCCTGGGCGGCGCGCTGGGCTCGGTGCTGCGCTGGTTGACCACGCTGGCGCTGGCGCCGCTGGGCTGGCCGATCGCCGCCGGCACGCTGGCGGTGAACCTGGTGGGCGGTCTGCTGATCGGGGCATCCATCGTCTGGTACGGGCGCCACCCGAACGAACTGCTGCGCCTGGGCCTGGTGACCGGCCTGCTGGGCGGCCTGACCACCTTCTCGGCCTTCTCGGCCGAGTCGCTGACCCTGCTGGTCAAGGGCCAGTGGATGCTGGCACTGGTGCACTCGCTGGTGCATGTGCTGGGAGCGCTGGCCGCGGCGGCGGCCGGCTGGGCGCTGGCGCGCTGGCTGCTAGGGTAGGGCGCAGGCCAGCACGTCGACATCGGTCCAGGCCGCACCGGCCTGCCGCCACGCGGTGATGGCCGCGGGCTCGGCGTGCGCGGACAGCGCGGCCAGCAGGGCGTCCACCACCCGCTGCTCGGCCGGCTGGCGCACCACGCCGCGCGCGGCCAGTCCGGCATCCGCGCAGCCCAGCAGGTGGGCGGCCTGCGGCAGTCGGCCGCGCTGGGCGGTGAGCCAGGCCAGGCTGTCGACAAAATAGATCAGGCCGTCGCTGTGGCGCAGCAGCGGCGCGGCGCGGCGGGCGCAGTCCTCGGCCTCGTCGGTGCGGCCCAGGAAGAGCAGGGCGGTGCACAGGTTGCCCAGGATCACGCCCAGCAGCGCCGGGTCGTCCTGGCGCAACGCCTCGGCCTCGGCCTCGCGGCCCCAGCGCACCGCGGCCTCGGTGTCGCCGCTGGAGCAGGCCAGATCCCCCAGGTTCAGCAGCATGATCAGCACCCGGCGGGCGTCGCCCTGGCGCCGCCGCAGGGCCAGGGCCTCTTCGTAGGCCACCAGCGCCTCGGCATGGCGGTCCTGTCGCTGGCGCAGCGCGCCCAGCGTGGTGCGGTGCAGGGCCTTCAGGTGCACGCTGGCTTCCACCGCCAGCGCCGTGTCGGACAGCGCCTGTTCGGAGGGGGCCAACTGGTCCAGGTACAGGCGGTTCCAGGCCTGCCCCAGCACCGATCGCACCCAGCGCCGGTCACCGGCCTGGCGCCACAGCGCCTCGGCCTGCAGGCGCGCCTCCAGTGCGCGGCGCGGGTCGGCGTCCTGCCACAGGTAGCCGGTGCCGTCCCACAGCGCGGCAGCGGCGCGCGGCGCTGTCTGCGGCGTCAGCTGGCCCTGGGCCAGCGCCAGCCATTGCCGGCCCTCGTCAAGCAGCGACAGCAGCGGCCAGAGGTCGGCGCTCCAGCCCGCCAGGCCAATGCCCAGGTCCGGCGCCTGGCGCTCGACCAGGCAGAACTGCAGCGCCGCGCGCAGGTTGTCCAGGTCCGGCCCGAAGGCCTCGCGCCAGCCGGTGTCGCTGCGCGTGCCCAGCTCCTCGAAGGCCTGCTCGAAGCGGCCGTGCATCCACTGCGCATGGCGCTGGCCCACGGCGATGCGCTCGTCAGCGGCCGCGCACAGCGATGCGGCGTAGGCGCGGGTGGACTCCAGCAGCCGGTAGCGCGGGCCACCGTCGCTGCCTGCCCCGGGGGCCAGGGCCACCAGGCAGTGGTCGACCAGGGCGGCCAGGGCCTCGGTGGTGCTCCAGTCGTCGATCGATGCATCGCTCACCACGGCCAGGCAGGCGGGCAGATCGAAGCCCCCCTGGAACACCGCCAGGCGGCGGAACACGCAGCGTTCGGTCTCGCCCAGCAGACCATGGCTCCAGTCCAGCGTGGCGCTCAGCGTGCGGTGGCGCGCCGGACGGTCCAGCGGGCCGCCCGTCAGCAGGCGCAGGCGCTGGCCCAGACGCTGACAGACCGCCGGCAGGCCCAGCCGCGCCACCTGGGAGGCGGCCAGCTCGATCGCCAGCGCCAGCCCATCAAGCTGCCGGCACAAGGCCCCCAGCGCGTCGGCGTTCGCGGCCTCCAGCACAAACGTGCCCTGGTGCTCGCGCACCCGTTGCACCAGCAGTTGCACCGCGGGCGAGCGCTCGGCCGCCGCCAGGCCACGGGCCTGCGGGCAGGCCAGCGGTGCCAGCCGGTGCAGGTGCTCGGCCGCCAGGTTCAGGCGGACCTGGCTGGTGGCCAGCACGCGCAGCGCCGGCGCGCCGGCCAGGAGGCGCACCAGCAGCGCACCGACCGCGGCCGCCAGATGTTCGCAGTTGTCCAGCACCAGCAGCAGCGGTCCGGCCGGCCATTCGGTCAGCAGGGCCTCATCGGCCGGGGTGCCGGCGGGCAGGCGCAGCGCCAGCCCCGCCGCCACCGCACCGGGCAGGCCGCTCGCATCGGCCAGGCCGCTCAGGTCCACCCAGGCCACGCGGCCGCGGGTGCGCGCCTGCTCCAGCAGGGCCAGCGCCAGGCGGGTCTTGCCGATGCCGCCCTCGCCGACCAGGGTGACCAGGCGGTGGCGGCCCAGCGCGGCATGCAGCTGGCTGAGGTCGTCATCACGGCCGAACAGCGGCGGCGGGACCGGGGCGCCAGCGGTGGGTTCGGCAGGGGACGGGGGCTGCGGCAGCGCCGTTGCTGCGACCTGGGTCACCGGCCAGGTGAAGCGGTAGCCTCGGCCGGGGACCGTGGCGATCGCATCGCGGCCCAGCAGGCGGCGCAACGCGGACACCTGGACCTGCAGGTTGTTCTCCTCGACCACCCGGCCTGGCCAGACATGCTCGAAGGCGGTTTCCTTGCTGACCACCTGGCCCGTCTGTCGCGCCAGCAGCCCCAACAGCTCAAAGGCCCGGCTGCCCAGGTCCAGCGTCTGCCCGTCCCGGGTCAGTCGCTGCTCGGCGCCATGCCACTCGAAGCCTGAAAAGCGCAGCACCGGCGGGGTCGACATCGAATTCAGGACTTTTCAGGCGTTATGGGCGGTAGCGAATAGACCGGCAGGTCCTGGGGACCGAGCATGCAAAGGCAGTCCGGTGATCGTCAATCCATCCACCCCACCGGACCCCTGTTTGGAGGACAGATGCGACACACCAGCCCCCGTTTTCGTACCGCCCTGGCAACGGCGGCCCTGCTGATCGCCTCGGCACCGGCGGCCCAGGCCGGCGGCTGCAAGGCCTTTGCCAACCAGCGCTACGTGTTCCTGCTGCAGGGCCAGGTGCGCAGCGCCGATGGCCTGTCGGACGTCGGCAAGTCCATCCTCGGCCGCCTGGTGTTCGATGCGACCGGCGCCGCCGGCAGCTTCACGCTGATGAACAACGGCGGCGACCCGGTCTCCCAGGGTCAGGAGCAGGGCAGCTTCAGTTGCCTGTCCACACGCCAGCTGTCCGGCCTGGCGCAGCAGCTGAACCTGTCCAACGGCCTGGCGATGCTGGCGGTGCGCGAGCGCGGCGCTGTCCAGCTGCTCGCCCAGCTGCCGAACACCGCCATGAATGGCGAGGCACGCCCCGCCGCCCTCTGGGACACACTGCCCCAGGGCGCCTGCGACCTGCTGCCGGGCAAGGCCTACATCGGCCGCTACGGCGCCGAGGCCGATGGCGTGGCGGCCATGGGCCTGGCGCAGTGGCGGTTCGACACCCGGGTGCCCTCGATGCAGACCTGGACCGCCTACAGCACCGCTGCCGGTGCGGTGGCGCAGGACCGCTCGCTGAGCCCCTGCACACCGACGGTGCCCGACCAGGCGGCCGTGCTGACGGTGAACGAAGGGGTCGATGGCTACCTGATGGCCTACCCGTCGGCCGATGGCTCGGTGGCCTGGATCCATACCTTTGCGGGCCGTGGGGTGGGCGGATGGATGCGCCCGCGCTGAGGCCGCGCCGCCGGCTGCGTCCGGACTGGCGCTGGACCCGCCCGTTCGCGCTGGTGCCCTTGCTGGCCGGCGTTGGACTGGCCTGCGGGGTGCTGCAGTTGGCGCTGCGCTGTTGTTCCTGAGCCCCGCCGGGCCGCCAGGGCAGGGCGCATGCCCTACCATGGCGGCCTGATGTCTTTCGATGCCAAGGCCCTGCGGGGCGCGCTGGGGCGCTACGCCACCGGTGTGACGATCACCACCTGCCGGGCCGCCGATGGTCAACCCGTCGGCCTGACGGTCAATTCCTTCGGTGCGCTCTCGCTGGAGCCGCCGTTGGTGATGTGGGCATTGCGCACCGCCAGTCCGGCGCTGCCGGCCTTCCGTCAGGCCAGCCACTTTGCCGTCAACGTGCTGGCCGAGGCCCAGATCGAGCTGTCGCGCCGCTTTGCCAGCCCGGTCCACGACCGCTTCGCCGAGGGCGACTGGCGCAAGGGCCACGGCGGCGCGCCGGTGCTGGCGGGCTGCTGTGCCACGCTGGAATGCGCCACCGAGCGCGAACTGAGCCTGGGCGACCACGTGTTGTTCGTCGGCCGCGTGCTGGCGCTGGCCGAGGCACCGCTGCCGCCTCTGGTGTTCCAGGGCGGCCACTACCACCCGCTGGGGCGTACGCTGTGAGCTGACGCAAGGGGGCTGCGGGCCGCTGCTCTTGAAAAGGCGCCGCATCGCCTCATGTCCATGCGCAATCGGAGGTTATTTCCATGCGTCTCGACAAGCTCACCACCGCGTTCCAGCAAGCCCTGGCCGAAGCCCAGAGCCTGGCGGTTGCCCGCGACAACCCGTACATCGAACCCAGCCATGTGCTGGCCGCGATGCTGGCCCAGCCCGACGGCCCCAAGGCCCTGCTCGACCGCGCCGGCGCCAACACCGCCGCGCTGAAGCAGGCCATGGAGGTGGCGATGGGCGGTCTGCCCAGCGTCCAGGGTGGTGGGCAGACCCAGGCCGGGCGTGACCTGGTGCAGCTGCTGCAGCAGGCCGACAAGGAGGCGATGCAGCGCGGCGATGCCTTCATCGCCAGCGAGATGTTCCTGCTGGCCCTGTCCGAGGCCAAGAACGACATCGGCGGCGTGGTCCGCGGCCACGGCCTGACGCGCAAGGCGCTGGAAGCGGCGATCAGCGCGGTGCGTGGCGGCCAGACGGTGGACTCGGCCGAGGCCGAGGGCCAGCGCGAAGCCCTGAAGAAGTACACACTGGACCTGACCGAGCGCGCCCGCATCGGCAAGCTGGACCCGGTGATCGGCCGCGACGACGAGATCCGCCGCGCCATCCAGGTGCTGCAGCGCCGCAGCAAGAACAACCCGGTGCTGATCGGCGAGCCCGGCGTGGGCAAGACGGCGATCGTCGAGGGCCTGGCCCAGCGCATCGTGGCCGGCGAGGTGCCTGACACCCTGAAGGACAAGCGCGTGCTGGTGCTGGACATGGCCGGCCTGCTGGCCGGCGCCAAGTTCCGCGGCGAATTTGAAGAGCGCCTGAAGGCGGTGCTCAAGGAAGTGGCCCAGGATGAGGGCCGCATCATCCTGTTCATCGACGAGTTGCACACCATGGTGGGCGCCGGCAAGGCCGAAGGCGCGCTGGACGCCGGCAACATGCTCAAGCCGGCGCTGGCGCGGGGCGAGCTGCACTGCATCGGCGCCACCACGCTGGACGAATACCGCAAGTACGTCGAGAAGGACGCCGCGCTGGAGCGCCGCTTCCAGAAGGTGCTGGTCGACGAGCCCACGGTCGAGGCGACCATCGCCATCCTGCGCGGCCTGCAGGAAAAGTACGAGGTGCACCACGGCGTGGAGATCACCGACCCGGCGATCGTGGCCGCGGCGGAGCTGAGCCACCGCTACATCACCGACCGCTTCCTGCCCGACAAGGCGATCGACCTGATCGACGAGGCCGCGGCCAAGATCAAGATCGAGATCGACTCCAAGCCCGAGGCGATGGACAAGCTCGACCGCCGCCTGATCCAGCTGAAGATCGAGCGCGAGGCGGTGCGCAAGGAAACCGATGAGGCCTCGCAGAAGCGCCTGGGCCTGATCGAGGAAGAGATCACCAAGCTCGAGCGCGAGTACGCCGATCTGGACGAGATCTGGAAGGCCGAGAAGGCCCAGGCCCAGGGCAGCGCCCAGGTCAAGGAAGAGATCGACCGCATCAAGTTCCAGATCGAGGAGCTCAAGCGCAAGGGCAACTTCGACAAGGTGGCCGAGCTGCAGTACGGCAAGCTGCCCGAGCTGGACAAGCGCCTGAAGGAAGCCCAGGCCAAGGAGGCCGGCAAGAGGGCCGGCGGCCAGGGGCCGCAGCTGCTGCGCACCATGGTGGGCGCCGAGGAGATCGCCGAGGTGGTCAGTCGCTCCACCGGCATCCCGGTCAGCAAGCTGATGCAGGGCGAGCGCGACAAGCTGCTGCAGATGGAAGGCAAGCTGCACGAGCGCGTGGTGGGCCAGGACGAGGCCATCGTCGCGGTCAGCGACGCGATCCGCCGCAGCCGGGCCGGCCTGTCCGACCCCAACCGGCCGCTGGGCAGCTTCCTGTTCCTGGGCCCCACCGGCGTGGGCAAGACCGAGCTGTGCAAGGCGCTGGCGGGCTTCCTGTTCGACAGCGAAGACCACATGATCCGCATCGACATGAGCGAGTTCATGGAGAAGCACACGGTCAGCCGCCTGATCGGTGCGCCGCCGGGCTATGTGGGCTACGACGAGGGCGGCTATCTCACCGAGGCGGTGCGCCGAAAGCCCTACAGCGTGGTGCTGCTCGACGAGGTGGAGAAGGCCCACCCGGACGTCTTCAACGTGCTGCTGCAGGTGCTCGACGATGGCCGCCTGACCGACGGCCAGGGCCGCACCGTGGACTTCAAGAACACCGTGATCGTGATGACCAGCAACCTGGGCAGCCACCTGATCATGTCGATGGCCGGCCAGCCGGTCGAGGACATCCGCGAGGCGGTCTGGGGCGAGGTCAAGCAGCACTTCCGTCCCGAATTTCTCAACCGCATCGACGAGACCGTGGTCTTTCACGCCCTCGACCGGGCCCACATCGAGTCGATCGCCCGCATCCAGCTCAAGGTGCTGGAGGCGCGGCTGGCCAAGATGGACATGGCGCTGGACGTCTCGCCCGAGGCGCTGGCCGAGATCGCCAAGGTCGGCTTCGACCCGGTGTTCGGTGCCCGGCCGCTCAAGCGCGCGATCCAGCAGCGCATCGAGAACCCGGTGGCGCGGCTGATCCTGGAAGGCCGTTTCGGTCCGAAGGACACCATCCCGGTGATGGTGGACGGCGACCAGTTCAGCTTCGGACGCACCGTGCATTGAGCCCGGCGGCAGGCTCCTAGAATGGAGCCTGACCTCACTGGGCCGCCTTGCACGGGCGGCCGCATGCATGAAGCACAAAGCACAAGCGGCACCGGGGGCAGCACTGCCGGTGGTGATCATCGGCGCGGGCCTGGCCGGTCTGACGGTGGCCCTGCACCTGGCCCAGCAGGGCCAGAACGTGGTGGTGCTGGCCAAGCGCACGCTGGGCGAGGGCGCCACGCCCTGGGCGCAGGGCGGCATCGTGGGCGTGCTGGGCAGCGACGACAGCATTGCCAGCCATGTCCATGACACCCAGGATGCTGGCGCCGGTCTGGTGGACGAGAACACCGCCCGCTTCATCGCTGAACACAGCGCCGCGGCGATCGAATGGCTGGTGGCGCAGGGCGTGCCGTTTTCGTCCGACCCCGACGGCCCGCTGGGCCTGCACCTGACGCGCGAAGGCGGACACGCGGTGCGTCGCATCGCCCATGCGGCCGACGCCACCGGCAAGGCCATCCATGACGCCCTGCTGGCGGCCGCCCGCGCCAACCCGCGCGTCAGCCTGCGCGAGCAGGTGATGGCGGTCGACCTGATCACCCACCACCACCTGGGCCGCTTCGACGACCCCAGGGCGCGCCGGGTGCATGGCGTCTATGCGCTGGACATCGTCACTGGCCGGGTCGACGCCCTGGCTGCCCGCGCCGTGGTGCTGGCCACCGGCGGCCTGGGCAAGGTCTACCGCTACACCAGCAACCCCGACACCGCCACCGGTGACGGCGTGGCCATGGCCTGGCGGGCCGGCTGCCGGGTGGCGAACATGGAGTTCATCCAGTTCCACCCGACCTGCCTGTACCACCCGCAGGACCGCACCTTCCTGCTGACCGAGGCGCTGCGCGGCGAAGGCGCCCAGCTCAAGCTGCCCGCCTCGGCCGGCGGTGGTCGTTTCATGCCCGACCACGATCCACGGGCCGAGCTGGCGCCGCGGGACATCGTCGCCCGGGCGATCGACTTCGAGATGAAGAAGCATGGCCTGGACCATGTCTGGCTGGACGTCTCGCCGATCGTCGCCGAGAAGGGCGAGGCCTTCGTCCGCGAGCATTTCCCCACCATCCATGCGCGCTGCCTGAGCCTGGGCATCGACATCACGCGCCAGCCCATTCCGGTGGTGCCCGCGGCCCACTACAGCTGTGGCGGCATCGTCACCGACACCGAGGGCCGCACCGACCTGCCGGGGCTCTACGCGGTGGGCGAGGCCACCTACACCGGCCTGCACGGCGCCAACCGCCTGGCCAGCAATTCGCTGCTGGAATGCGTGGTGATCGGCAAGACCTGCGCCGAGGCCATCCACGCGGCGCCGCTTGCCGAGCACGTCAACGTACCGGCCTGGGACGAGAGCCTGGTCGAGAACGCCGACGAGCAGGTGGTGATCTCGCACAACTGGGACGAGCTGCGCCTGCTGATGTGGAACTACGTGGGCATCGTGCGCACCACGCGCCGGCTGGAGCGGGCCCAGCACCGCATCCGCAACCTGCGCGAGGAGGTGGATGAGTACTACGCCAACTTCCGCGTCAACCGCGACCTGCTGGAGCTGCGCAACCTGCTGGTCTGCGCCGAGCTGATCGTGCGCTCGGCCCTGATGCGCCACGAAAGCCGCGGACTGCACTACATTCGGGACTTTCCGCAACCGCTGCCGATGAGCTTCCCGACCGTGCTGTACCGCGAGGCGCGCAGCCGCCGCACCCGATGACCGGGTTGGCGCTCTCCGGTCGCAGCCGGGGCCAGCGATATGGCCTGACCGAGGACCGTGGATGAGCGTGATCCGACAGCCGCTGAGCGAGGTGCTGGACCTGCTGGTGGTCGGCACGGCCTTGCCGTTTCATGTGCTCGACCCCCACGAGCGCCGGCTGCTGGCCGAAGGGCATGTGGTGGTCAGCGAGGCCCAGCTCGAGGCGCTGATCGCCCGCGGCGCCTGGGTCGACCGTGCCGTGGCCGATGCCGTGCGGGCCCAGCGCCAGCAGGACCAGGCCGCCGTGGCAGCGCCCCAGCGCGTACCGACGCTGTTCGACCGCTGGGAGGAGATGATCTGGCAGCTTGACGGCCTGCTGCGTCAGGTGCTGGCCGGCCAGCCCGGCCAGGAGGCCGCGCTGCTGTGGCTGGCCGAGCGCCTGATCGAGCGGGTGGACCGGCATGTCGATGTGGCGCTGTTCATGGTGGTGCGCCCGCCCGATCCGCGCTTTGCGCTCTACGCCTTGCAGCATGCGCAGCACACGGCCGTGGTCGGCCTGCTGCTGTCACGCCACCTGGGCTGGGACGGTCCCACCGCGCGACGGCTGGTGGCCGCGGCCATGACGATGAATGTCTCGACGCTGGAGCTGCAGGCCCAGATGGCCGTGCAGACCGATCCGCCCACCACCCGCCAGCGCGAGCTGATCCGGGCCCATCCGCTGGCCTCCGAGACCCTGCTGCGGCGGGCGGGTGTCACCGACGAGGCCTGGCTTCAGGCGGTGCGCGAGCACCACGAGCGGCCTGACGGCGGCGGCTACCCGGCCGGCCTGACCCAGGTCTGCGAGCTCGCCCACGCGCTGCGCACCGCCGATGTGTTCACCGCCAAGATCAGCGCCCGGGCGATCCGCCAGGCGTTGCCGATCCAGGTGGCTGCGAAGCAGCTGTTCCAGGAGGAGAAGGGCGGTCCGATGGCCACCGGCATCATCAAGCAGCTGGGCCTGTACCCTCCGGGCGACCTGGTGCAGCTGAAGAGCGGTGAGATTGCGGTGGTCACCCATCGCGGCCCGAATGCCACGACGCCGCTCGTCGCCACGATCACCAACACCCAGGGCCAGCCGGTGGCCGCCACCCTGGCGCGCAATTCGGCGGACGCCGCCTATGCGATCACCGGCCCGGTGCTGGACCGCAAGGGCCTGCCCCGGGTGCCTGCCGAGCGGGTCTACGGGCTGATTCCGGCCTGACCCGGCCGGTTCACGGCCTCAGCTGCGCGCCCGCATCGCGTTGCGCGCCTGCACGAAACCCAGCGCGAACTCCACCGACTCGACCACCGCGCGCTCGCTGTCGCTGCGCTCGCGCTCGGTCTGGAAGAAGGCCAGGTCGACGTCGTGCCGGATGTAGCGCGGCGGCAGCCGGTTCAGCGCCACGCAGGCCACGTCGGCCAGCACATCGTCATTGCCCAGCAGGTGCGGAAAGGCCTGCGCCTGCGCCATGACTTCATTGAAGACGGCGCGTTCGTACCAGTTGTGGATCGAGGTGATGTCCATGGCGGGAGTGTGGGGCCGGTACGCTGATTCCGAGCGTGAACTTCATCTCACGCGGCCCATGCGGACATCGCCAGGACGACAGAACCGGACCCAGTCGCGGAAAAGCGCACAAAGTGACGGGCGACTTGCTGCCCACAGCGGCCGTAGGCCGCTGTGGGCCAACGCGCTACGCCAACCGTGCCGCCAAGGGCTGGGCAGGCAGGCA
>NZ_JAGQDF010000011.1 GCF_018069875.1 Ideonella alba
CCCATCGTGGCACTCAGTTGCCGTCTGCCGCTTCGCGGCTGGTCCGGGACGGGGAAGTCCCTTTCATTCGTTAGGCGTCAACAACACGCGGACGTTGATCCGCAGATCACAATGACACGAAGCGAATCATGAATCGATGCACCCCCCTGCTAGCGCTGACGTTTTTCTTGCCTGCCGTCAATGCCGCAGAAGAACCTTTCAAGGCACTTTGCGTCGCTGAAAAGTCAACTGGCTTTAATTGGAAGTCTGGGCAATGGGTGCAAGCAAACTTCAAGGCTGAGCGCAAGTTGATCGTTCAAAAACTCGATCTTGACAAATATAGAACAAAACCCGCGCACGAGCGCCCCCTAGCCTGCAGCGACGATGCAATGAATAGCTACGACTCGAAGGTTCTGTCCAAAGGCTGTTACTTGATAAAAGAAATGGGAAGCCCCACGTTCATAATGTTTGATTCCGAAGTTTGCATAGAAGCTCAGGTCGGCGACAGACTGCAATCAGTTCAATGCAAGAAGCTGACATTCAATCCTGATGGAGCGTTCATCGAATACCCTTGGCATTCGGACATTAGCCCAAAGCCGAAGGACGACTACAAGGACTCACTCATCGTTTCCGTAGGCACCTGTAGCAGGCTCAGCGATTGACGCCTAACCCTTCGCTGGAACCGACGCACGCCGGCATGGCACTTGGCCCGCTTCCCGGCTTAGGTCATCATCCGTACAGCGGGCCAAGTGCCATGTCGGCGTGCGCGGCTCAGCTCGAACGTTAGGCGTCACGTGCACCGAGCCTCAGTACTCTTCGCGCTTCTCACGTCCGCTTCAGCGTCCTTTTCTCTGTCGGTCAAGTTTGCGCAAAATCTCAACATTCGCCTAGAGACATCGCAGTCCTTGAGTACCTCGCACCAGAGCTTCCTTTTGTCGGCTGTATTGGAGTCAAGGAGGCGGTGCATCGCTGACGCGAGCGATTTGGTAGTCGCCGTACAGGAAGTCGTTCCTCAGTCGTCGTCTTCGACCGGAGTACTGACAACGGAGGTCGTGTCCGCCTTCTTGCGAGCGGCAGGCGTCCCTGGGCGTCAAGTTTTCCAAGGGCAGATACCTCTCTCAGACGCGCGTCAGCGAAGATCGGCAGCGCAAGATCAGGCAATCGTGGAAGTGGGAACCATAGAAGTCCAGCTTGTTTGCACCTCGAAGGAGTGAGTTCAGCATGCGGTCAATGACGCCTAACAGGTCGTTCAACGGGACGTGCTACGGCTGGGCAGCCTGGCCGCCCAGCGCCAAAGGCCATCATGCGCCGGTCGGCCAGGCTCCCCTGCCTTCGCACGCCGGTTAACTCTGCGTGAAGCCTCAGAACACGCCGTCCTCGGTTCTCTTGCATCCGATGAATACACCGACTCCGTGCCACGCAGTAAACCGCTCACCGAGCCGGAACGACCGAATCAAAGCCACCATCGCCAACGCGGCTGTCTTGGTTTGCGCCTGTTTCGTGCTGCTGGGTGCGTTCTACTTCGGCATAGCATCGTGCGGCGGGTACGTTTGGCACAAGGAGGCCTTTCGAGGAGTCAGCATGACGCTGTACGTTGCTGCCCTGGCATGCCCAAGCTCTCTACTTCCATCCATCGGGCGCAAGGTGGCCTTCGCAATCGGGCTACCGTTACTGTTCGTCCTGGTTGAGTCAGCCACAGCGCCGTTCTATCCTGGGCCACCGAACTCTCTCGTGGAGTACGGCGCCATCTTCTTTCGCGCACTCGCATTTGGTCCATGCGGCTAAGGCCTAACCACTCGCTGGAACCGACGCCCACCCTCATGGCACTTGGCCCGATTCCCGGCTTTGGCCATCATCTCGTCCAGCGGGCCAAGCGCCATGCCGGCGCGCTCTCAAGCCTCTTCGCCGACGTCACCTACGGAAGGCCTATCGTCAGTGCGGGCCCTTCTTCACTACCATACCAATGCTCGGCGTCTTAAGTGCAGTGCTCGGTCATGTGCTTGCGGCCAGACGTGAAGGTCGCCTCAAGAAGCGGGTCGGCACCTAACCCCTTCCGTCCATTGGGCAGGCCTGCGCCCAGCCTCTTACGTTGAACGTTAGGCGTCACACAAGCCATGCTCGGTTCGCTGTTCCGTTCTTCGCTTCCCGACGATGCTGTTGAGTACGCCGGCTTCGTACTCATGCACTGTGCAGCCATTGCTGATTCGAACCGCGAAGGCGAACTGATCTGCCCGTTTGCAGTTGTCACCGATGCGGCTGGACGGCAGGTACTGGACTTTGAGTCAGAGACTCAGGAGGAAGCTGTCGCCAAGGGTTGGACAAGCCTCTCTGAGGCAAAGCGAGCAAGGGTCTGGTGGGCCTTCGGCAGAGAAGGGATCTCTCGACGACCAGATGGAACTGGCATGGACGTCCTGACGGTCACGGTATGGGTTCCCGGAATGAGGGAACACTACAGCTTCACCCAGCGCTTCGGTCGGGGCCCGGACCAAGGCATCTATCTCATCGGCAAACCTGAAGCGCTGAAGCATGGGGAGGAGTACGCCGAACCACTTGAACGCTGGAACCATGCAGCCCTTGGCAGAGGCATTGCGTCTCATCCGAAAGGCAGTCTTTGGTCAGAGTGGCTAGGACCGTGACGCCTGACCCGTGGCTCACGCCAACCCGCTACGGCATGCAACGTAAGCCTCCGCAGGCAGCTCGGCTCGAACGATAGGCCGCACATCCAAGTCCCTGCGAGATCCACCACGAGTGAATCCAGATGCCAGAACCGTTCCGCACCGAGCCTCCAAAGTACATCGCAAGAATTGCCGGAGCGATGTACCTCATAACGATGGCCACCGCGCTTTTCGGCGAAGGCTACGTTCGCGGTTCCCTACTGGTGAGTGAAAGCGCCGCGCAAACTGCACAGAACATCATCTACTCGCAAGGTTTGTTCAGGCTCGGTCTGGCCACCGATCTCATCACCTTCGCAGGTGTTGTCGTCCTGGTCTGGTCGCTGCATCAGTTACTGCAGCCCGTCAACACCAAGCTGGCGCTCCTGGCTGCCTTCTTTCGCTTGGTTGAAGTTGGCGCTCATTTCTCTGCCGTCGCGTTTGGTCTCGCTGCGGCATCCCTGCTTGGCGGGGGCGAGTACGTCAAGGCCTTCAATGCCGAGCAGCTCGCAGGTCTGGCGGGCTTGGCCCAGCGAGCTCAGGGCGCTGGCTTGACCATCGGATTCATCCCGCTTGGCATCGGGTCTGCCATCTTTGCGTGGCTGCTCTTCCAATCCGCGTACGTGCCACGAGTCCTCGCTGGTTGGGGCATCGTCTCATCACTCATGCTGGCAATCTACGCGCTTGCCTGGGTGATCACGCCATCTACAACAGACTTCTTCTACCTTGCCATGCTCCCCATGTTCATATACGAGGTTGGGCTTGGCTTGTGGCTGGTAGTCAATGGCGCACGCACAGGCACCACGAGTGCGGCCTAAGGCTTCGCTCAAGCGGAGCGCCAACGGCGTGTCAGCAGGACAGCGAGGTGGCTTTGGTTATCCTCCGCCTCGCGGGCCTGGCGTCACACTGCCGTCGCCCTCTTGGCTCAGACGTTAGTCATCTCCTGAATCCGCTGTGGCCATCGCTCCTCGCGTCCCCTTGTCCCAGGTCGTCTTTGTTCACGACTACTTCCAGCTCGTGTTTCAGGGCGAGATACTGAGTGTCTACAACCAGGCTTCGGTTCACCGTGGCTCCGCAGTCTTTGCCCATGGCGAGCCTGGCTTCTCTGACGCACTACTTCAGCTCATCGGTCAGCAAGCCACTGCAACCCCTGCTCAGCCGGGAACCATGCTTGCGCTCCGGTTCACTTCGGGCACGGAGTTGCGCGTCCAAGACGGTGGTGCATCGCCTGCGCAACTCGAAGGCTTCAGCTTCTCCGGCGACGCTGGCACTTTCATGGTCGGGCACAACCAGTAGCAGTCGCCAGTGCTCGTTCGTGTCGCCAGTTGGAACGCTTGCGCCAGAGCAAAGGCAGTGAGGCCTAACCCCTCGCTGGAACCCACGCCCACCGACATGGCACTTGGCCCGCTTCCCGGCTTGGGTCATCATCGGTACAGCGAGCCCAGCGCCATGCCGACGTGCGCGGCTCAGCTCCTACGTCAGGCATCGCAATGCAGCGTGGTTCCACGATGGCGCGTCAAGTTCTACGCTGGTCAGCGTTCCTATCGCTTCCGGGCGTACTTTGGGCTGCGTTCGAGATGTACGGCTTCACTTTGTCCGGCCCACAGATGCTGTTCTTCAGCGTCGCACACAGCATGCCTCTGTTGGTGCTGGCCATCTGGCTGGCCATGCCAACCGGAGCACTCTGGCTCGCTCAATCAGCCGCCGCATTGGCTTGGCCCAAGTACCGCTTTCTTGCCGGCGTGTCGGCCCTGTCCGCCGCAACATTCCTCTTCGCGTTGGCGTCGCAAGCCGGGCTTCTGGCAACCTATGATGAGTGGTCTTCCTCAGAAGCAGCCCGCACACCCTTATGTCTGCTGGGCCTGGTCACCACGGCCATGCTGATGCGCGAGTCGTGGCGCGCGCTGAGGCATAGTGCCCCGTTCAATCCGCCTGCTCCTGCCATGCTTCAAGACCGAACCCTCAGCACGTCGAGAACGCTTCCGCACTCTCCTGCGGCGGTGTACAACGCCTTCGCATCCGCCAGTGTTCTCGCCGCCTGGTGGGGGCCGGCCGGATTCTCGAACACCTTCGAGATCTTCGAGTTCAGACCCGGCGGCCGGTGGAAGTTCGTCATGCACAGCGCCGACGGCAAGGACTACCCGAACGAGAGCGTGTTTGCCGCGCTGGAGCCCGCAGCGAAGGTGGTCATCGAACACGTCGCGCACCCACACTACACGTTGACCGTGACTCTCAAGCCGGCTGAGCAAGGAACCCTCCTGACTTGGGAGCAAACCTTCAAGGACAGCAAGACGGCGCAAGGCCTCAGGCACATGGTTGAGCCTGCCAACGAGCAGAATCTGGACCGTCTGGCCCAGGCACTCGCCAAGAACGAAGGTGCCGTCTAGCGAGGCGCCACGGCAAGTGGGAGTGGCTGCGCGGCCGCCAGGTTCCATGATTGGCAGCACGGCCGCGCTGCCCTTGCGCGTCGCCCCGGTGACCACTACTGTTAGGCCGCATACTGCGACGCTGCCGACACCGCCACTTTCAGCGTCGACAACCAACATCTCGGAGAGACTTGCATGTTCAGCCACGTCATGGTCGGTACGAATGACATTGAGCGCTCCAAGCGTTTCTATGACGCCGTGCTCGCGGTTCTGGGCGCTGGCGAGCCCTTCCGCAATGAAAACGCCACCGGTCAGGTCCGCCTGTTCTATCGTCACGAAGGCAGTTCGTTCTGTGTGAGTGAACCCATCAACGGCGAATCGGCCACCTTCGCCAACGGTGGAACCATCGGCTTCAAGTGCAGTTCGCCGGAGCAGGTACAACAGTTCCACGACGTCGCGGTCGCGAATGGCGGCCACTCGATCGAACAACCGCCCGGCTTGCGCGAAGGCAAGCTTGGGGCGATGTATCTGGCCTATGTGCGAGACCCCGACGGCAACAAGCTCTGCGCTCTCCACAGGCCAAAGTGACCTGACCATGCCGGCAGGCGCTCAGTAGCCTGGCCCGCAAGACAGTGCGGCCTGATCCTTCGCTTGGGTGGGCCGCCTCCGGCTTGGCACTTGGCTCGTCCCTCGGTATCAACGACAGGCCTCTTCCATGCAGCTCTTCCTCGCCATCGCCGCCCTCACCAGCGTCCTGCTGGCGGCTGCACTGTGGCGTCGGTACGCGGCGCTGCGCAGAGAGTCCCACATCCGCCACGCGGAGTTTCCCCGGGGCCTGTTCGAGAAGCTCAAGGCCAAGCATCCCCACCTCACCACCAAGGACTGTCAGCTGGTTGCCCATGGCCTGCGCCAGTTCTTTCTGGCGCATCTCAAGAGCGGGAGGAAGTTTGTTTCGATGCCCAGCCAGGTGGTCGATGACCTGTGGCACGAGTTCATCCTCTACACCAGGAACTACCAGGTCTTCTGCCACAGCGCCTTTGGTCGTTTTCTTCACCATTCGCCGGCTGCCATCCTGGGCAGCGACCGCCAGAGGAATGAAGGACTGCGCCGTTGCTGGTGGTACGCCTGCAAGGAGGAGAACATCAACCCCAGATCCGCCACCCGGCTGCCGCTGCTGTTCGCCCTGGACGCCAAGCTGAACATTCCCAACGGGTTTCGCTATGTCCCTGACTGCAGCGGCGTTCAGCGAGAAGGTGATCCCGGCCACGGTGCGGCGGCGACCTACTGTGGCGGAGACTTTGCCAGTGACGCCGTCGATGGCGGCACCGACGGATTCGCCGACGGATCGTCCAGCGGCAGCGATGGCGGAGACGGCGGTGGGGACGGCTGTGGCGGCGGGGGCTGTGGCGGTGGCGACTGAAGCGATGCTCTTCGTGGGTCCCGGTGGCCGGTGTGCGACGCGCAGCCGTGGTGTCACGCTTGCCGTCCCTCTGGTCCCCTTGGCGGATACCATCGTGGCCGGGTGCTCAGCGGACTTCAAGACAGCTTCGCCGGACGCTGACGAACACCATGCCGCACCGCAAGAAGCCGATGCCCACCTCCAAATCTTCGCGCCAGGTTGCCGCGCCCATGGGCGGCGTGGACGCATTCCTCGCCAGCCTGGCGCACCCGCACAAGGAAGGCATCGAGCTTCTGCGCCAGGCCATCCTGGCGGTGGATTCACGCATCACGGAGGACGTCAAGTGGAACGCGCCCAGCTTTGCGCTGGCCGACCACTTCGCCACCTTCAAGCTTCATCCGCCTGCGACCCTTCAGCTGGTCCTGCACACCGGCGCCAGGCGGCAGGCGTCGCCGCGCAGGTTTGCTCTGTCAGGTGCAGAGCCGTTCATCAAGTGGGCGGCCCCTGACCGCTGCGTCATCACGCTGGCCAACACGGCGTCCGCGCGAGAACACACGGCACTCGTGGCCAACCTGGTGCGCCAGTGGCTCGAGCAGTTGTGAGCCGCTCGAGCCTCGGAGAAGGGGCGCGCGTTGTTTGGCTGGTCGAACCCTCCTGGTCGACAATCGCGCCATGTTTGATCACGTGGTGTTCTCGGTCAGCCACTATGAGGAGGCCAAGGCGTTCTTTCTGAAGGCGCTGGCTCCCCTGGGTGTCGAGGTGGTCTCCGAAGGTCCCCTGGGCATTGAGCTGTGCCATCCGGACAGCCCGTCGTCGCTGTGCATTCGCCGGACGGAGCAGAAGACACACCATCTCCACCTGGCCTTCACGGCCCATTCGCGACAACAGGTTCATGACTTCTACGCGGCCGCGCTGCAGGCTGGCGGCCAGGACAACGGTGCACCCGGTTGGCGCCCGCAGTACAGCGGGAAGTACTACGCCGCCTTTGTGATTGGCCCCGATGGGCACAACATCGAAGCCGTTTACCACGAACCCGATGAATAAACGGGGAAGGGCATGGGCACACCGCGCCCCTCATCGACTGCACGATGGTGGCCTGAGCGCGGCCAGCCACCCCAGTGCGCGCTGAGGTCGAGCCGCCTGGGGTCAACAAGACGACGAGTCCGGTCATGATGCAAGCATGCCGTCCTGTCCTGTGGGCCTTGACCTTGTCAGGTGTGGTGACCAGCGCGGTGGCGGCCACCCCGTGGGAGCGCTGGATCGCGCGACCGACGCCAGCCAGTGCCCAACAGGTCCAGAGGATCGAGTACAGCACCCAAGGCGGCAACGCCGACCTTGGCGAAGAGACCACCCGCGGCCTGCGAATCCTGGCGGCGCGTGTGGGACAAGGCGACCCGGCATCCTTGGCCATCGCCGTGCGGCTGGTGCACACCACACGCCCCGGCGCCCACCTTGAAGATCTTCATGCGATGCTGGGACGCGCGTCCGGCGACCACGCCCAGCAGTTTCTGGCGGCGCTGAGGCAAGAGGGCGGCGATCTGTCCTGCCCTGGCGTTGAGTTCATGGGGGAGGCCTTCGTCGACAACGATGCGGCCAAAGTGGCCGAACGTGAGCGTCGGCGGCGCGCCCTCATGAAGGTCTCTTCGACGCGGCTGGTGCCGGTTCGAGACCGGTGCCTGAAGGTGCTGCAGCAGGCCGGCTGACCGTTCACACATGCTGACCCGCCAGGGCCCGACCGGGTCGAGTGTCCTGCTTCAGCGCCCGCGTCCTGACCCCATCCCATCCCGGTGCGGCTGGGCAAGGTCGCCGCTTCGCGCGATCATTGGTCCACCCCGCACGCCCCCCATGGTCGTCTGCATCCGAATGGGGATGACAGGGCGGCCCCATGGGTGTTGAAGTGGGGCCCATGACACCAGGAGGACTTGATGTGGCGCTTCTATGTCGCGGTGGCGGCGGTCTGGGTGGCGTTGTCGCCGCCCCTGTTCACCGGCGGGGCCTGCACCGCCGAGTTCGACGCGCTCCACGCTGAACTGATGGACAGCGGGCTGCTGCGGCGCACGGCGAAAGACGCTGTTGAACATTTCCGGGGCCTCGGGGTGCCGGTGTCCGAGATCACGCCGGAACGCTGCCGTGAGCAGAAACCGCGCTTCCTGTCGCGCTGCACGAGTGAGACGCTGGTGTATGCGCGCGTGCCGGTGAAGCACCTGGTCTGCCGCACCTACCGCGACGCGGACATCAAGGTCGCCATGGTGTACGACGACCGTGGCCGCGGCGTGCGCCTGAACATGGACATGGCGCCGTTCAAGTCGCTGCCCATTCCCGGCACCGGCATCGTCATCGACTGGGGCCGGTGAAGGCCCGGCGCCCACCACAGGGACCCCCATGACCCCCACGGCGATGGTCGAGGCGATCTGCCAGGAGCTCGTGTCCAGTCACGGGGTTCACACCATCTTGCTGTACGGCTCGCACGCCGACGGCACCGCGACCGACGACAGCGATCTCGACATCGCCGCCTTCGGCACGGTGGTGCAGGCATTCCGGATCGCGCGCCAGGAAGGTCCGGTCTACCTGGACGTGTGGGTGTACCCCGAGGCGGATCTCTCGCAAGCCTCGGTCGAGAGCCTTCGCCTGCGGGGCAGCCATATCCTGCTGCAACGCGGTGCGCTGGCAACCACCTTCCTCGATCGCCTGGATGCCCTGTACCGCCAAGGACCGGAGCGTCTCAGTGCCAACGAGGTGGCGGCCCGCGACGTCTGGGCGCACAAGATGCTCGCGCGCAGCGCACGTGGCGACGCGGAAGGTCACTACCGCCGTGTCTGGCTGCTGCAAGCGCTGCTGGAGGACTACTTCCACAAGCGAGGTCTGTGGTTCGAAGGCCCGAAGAAGGCGCTGCGCTGGCTCCAGGCGTTTGATCGCCCCGCCTACGAGGCCTACTGCCTGGCGCTGGAGCCGGGCGCCAGCCAGCAGGCGATCGCGGACCTGGTGCGTCTGCTCGCCGGTCAGGGCCATGCCTGACCGATACCCGATCCGTGGCACCCGTCGGCACGCTCTGCCCCGGGCGGCCGACTGGGCCTGGCAGGGGCTGGTCACGGGCCTGGGCCGTGCCTCAGAATGGCTGCTCGCCCCATGTCAAGCCGTCAGACGTGGTGCAGGGGCGAGGGAGGACCACAGCATGAGAACGGATCAAGCGGCGCGCGGTCCGTCGTGTGGCGTGCACGAGGCCACCGCCCCAGACGAGGCGTGGGCGCTTGGAACGCCTTCGTCCGCCCGCCCTCCAACGGCTTCGGGGTGGGGTGGGCCGCCTCGTCGATGGCGCTGTCGTTCTTCGAGTCCAGCGCCTCGAACCATCGCCGGACCGATCGTCTTGTCGTGGTTGGCGGTGGTGTCATGCGTGACGCCAGCCTGGGCCGCCGCCGACAAGGTCTCCGAGTCGGCCGCCCACTCACAGTGTGAGCAGCAGTTGCGATGGGGGGTCACGCCAAGGGATCCGCTGCCGGCCATTCCGGCCTTTCGCAACAGTGTGTGCGAGTGCGTCGCTTCAGAGGCCCCCGGACTGCCCCAGGAGGGCAGCGCAGGCGAACGCCAGGCCGCGCAGGCCGCGTTGGCCCGGCGCTGCTATCAGCGAGCCCAGCAGGCCTTGCTGTCGCAGCCGGTGCCGGACACCGCCGTGTCGGCGATCGGTCAGGTGGTGCCCTTCTTTGCCGCGAACGCCGAGTTCAGGTCTGCCCGGTTGGTGTCGACGGTGTGTCCGAGACTGGACTACCCCTTCGTGGCAGTCAGGGCCGAGGCCGTGGGAACGACCGTTGTGGCCTTGAAGATCTCGTCCACCGGCCAGTTGCTGGGCAAGTACCTGGTCCAGTCCGCTGGTCCGTCCTACGGGCACAAGGCGCTGGACGAGGCCGTCATCACGATGCTGGGCCAGTGCAAGTACGAGCCTGCGCGGTTGAACGGCCAAGCGGTGGAAGGATGGACCCGCATCGAGTACCTCTGGAAGCTGGAGTAGTGAGTCGTCCCGGGTGACAGCGGTCCGCGTCGAGCGTCCACGGAAGCCGCCGCGCGCATCGGCATGGCACACTGACCGCGGTTCCAAGGAGGTCAACAGCGTGTCCGAGCCCGCCGAGCCAGGCGACGGTGATGTGGTCCGGGTGGCCACCTGTGAAAGCGCCACGGAAGCGCATCTGCTGAGGGGGGTGCTGGAGTCCGCTGGACTGGCGCCTCGCGTGGCGGACGCGCACACCGTTCAAGCCAACGCCTGGATGACCCAGGCCGTGGGTGGCGTCAGGGTGCTGGTGCCTGCCGCGCAGGCCCGCGATGCGCTGCAGGTGATCGCCCAGTTCCACGCCGGCGCCTTCCAACTGGAGGGCGAGCAGGCGGCGGGACCCACCTACCAGGTGCAAGCCTCGCCGGTGTTCAGCCCGGACCGGGCGGCGCTGCTCAGCCTGGTGCTCACGCCGGTGTTCGGTGCCGCGGTGCAATGGGCCAATGCGGCCACGCTGCGTGACGGCGCGCGCCGACGGGCCCGATGGGTGTGGCTGATCGTGCTGACGCTGGCCAGTGTCGGCGCGACGGCCGTCATGCATCGGCTCAACCCAGGGCCTGGGGTCATCTTCCGGGCCAGCCTGGCGATGTCGGCGGTGACGCTGGTGTGGTACTTCGTGTCCGGGCAGGATCAGAGCCGAGCGCTGCTGGCCACCTACGGACCGAGGTTCCAGCGGCGAAGTCTGGTTGTGCCCGCTGGGCTGGTCGCCCTGCTTCTGCTGGCGGCGGGCTGGTCGCTCAGCGAACTGGCATGACGCCGGGTCCTTGCGCCGATCTGGCATGGGCGTGCCACCGTCGCCTCCAGGCGAGCGAGGCGCGATGCCTCTGCCGCATACCGCGATCCTTCCGAGGCGCCTACGGGCTCACCACCGACCCGCCGACAGGCCGGGGTGCGCGCCGGCCCGTGACAGCGCACCGGCGCACGCCCCAGAATCCCCCCTGACACCCACCGCGCGATAGCCCCACCCGATGCTAATCCGACTGCTCAACCCAGCCGATGCCGCCGGCTTCCGGGCCGTGCGCCTGCGCGGCCTGACCGAGGAGCCCGCGGCCTTTGCCTCGTCCTACGAGGAAGAGTGCGGCCGGCCGCTGGAGGCCACCCAGGCGCAGCTTGCGCCGAAGGCCGATGGCGCGGTCTTCGGCGCGTTCGAGGGCGACACGCTGCTGGGCGTGGTGGGCCTGCAGCGCGAGAGCATGCGCAAGCTGGCGCACAAGGGCGTGGTCTGGGGCATGTATGTGGTGCCGCAGGGACGGGGCCGGGGGATCGCGCGCCGCCTGCTGGCCGCGGCGCTGGACCATGCGTGGACGCAGTGGCAGTTGGCCCAGGTGAACCTGAGCGCGCAGACCGGCAACCAGGCTGCGGTGGCCCTGTACCGGTCCCTGGGCTTCGAGGTCTTCGGCACCGAGCGGGGGTCGATGCGGGTGGGGGACCGCGTCCATGACGAGCACCACATGGTCTGCCGGGCGCCCGCTGCGCTCACGAAGGAGTGAGGCACGTATGGCCACCACCGACCTGACCACCGTGTACGCGGCGCTGCGCCAGATCCTGGCCCGGCACACCGACGGGCTGCTGGTCCAGCACGACGATGACACGCAGTTCTACGTCGACACCCACCACGTGCAGCCGAACAAGAAGCCGCTGTTCTTCGGCGCCGTGCAGCGGAAGAAGGCGATGGTCGCCTTCCACCTGATGCCGGTGTACCTGCAGCCGGCGCTGCTGGCGTCGATCTCGCCGGCCCTGACCGCGCGGATGCAGGGCAAGTCCTGTTTCAACTTCAAGACCCTGGAGCCGGCCTTGTTCGAGGAACTGGACCGGCTCACGCAGTCGGCCCGGGCCAGCTACCGCGCGCAGGGCTTTGTCGACTGAAGCCGGGGCCCGTAGACTGTCTGGCCGTGCGTCATCGCCGATGGCGTCAGGCGCCAACCGCCCTGGCTGAAGGAGCCCCCATGAAGATTGTCGTGTCCACCCGCGTCGCGGCCCCGTTGAGCGAGGTCTGGCGCGCCTACACCACGCCCGCCGACATCATGGTGTGGAACACCGCCTCGCCCGACTGGCACACCACGGCGGCCACGGTGGACCTGCGGCCAGGGGGCCGCTTCTCGTCGCGCATGGAGGCCAAGGACGGCTCCTTCGGCTTTGACTTCGCGGGCGAGTACACGCGCGTCGAGCCGCAGGCCCTCATCGAGTACGCGTTCGGTGACCGGGTGGGGCAGGTGCGGTTCGAGGAGGGCGCGCAGGGCGTGCTCGTCACCGTCACCTTCGATGCCGAGTCCACCCATTCCGAGGAACAGCAGCGCGGCGGCTGGCAGGCGATCCTGGACAACTTCGCGCGCCACGTGGTCGGCTCTTGAGCGGCGCCTGGTGATGCAGGTCCGGGATGTGGCGCCCCACGAGCTGCCGGCGGTGTGGCGGCTGCTGTGCGCCCAGGGCTGGGCGCAGCGCGTGGGCAGCCCGGCCGACCTGGCGCGCCTGGTGGCGGCCAGCCAGCGCAGCGCGGTGGCGCTGGACGACCAGGGACAGGTCGTGGGCTTTGCCCGAGCGATCACCGACGGCCTGTCGAACGGTTACCTGTCGATGGTGGTGGTGGACCCGGCGTGTCGCCGGCAGGGCCTGGGGACGCGGCTGGTGCAGCACCTGATGGGTGAGGATGCCAGCATCACCTGGGTGCTGCGCGCGGGTCGCGAGGGCGCCGAGGCCTTCTTCAGCCGGCTGGGCTTTCGCGTGTCCACGCTGGCAATGGAGCGGCCCCGCCAGCGCTGAGCGGGTCGGGCCGGACGACCCCGTCGAACTGGTACCCTGCCGCATGCCCAGGTCCACGCTGAGCTGGTCCGAGAGTGCCGTGGTGGCCCTGATCTGCTTCGGGCTGTTCACCCTGTGGTCGGTGCAGGCGGTGCTGTCCGGCTTCCCGGATGCCCGCTTCACCGACGATGGCAACTGGCAGATGGTCGGGGTGGAACTGGTCCTGGCCCTGGCGGCCCTGCTGTACCTGCGCGCGCGCCGCTTCGACATTGCGTCGCTCTACCCGCAGCCGACGCTGGCCGGCACCGGCATCGGCCTGCTGCTGTTCGTGGCCTGCTGGCTGGGTGGCACGCTGACCACGTCGGTGCTGGGCGTGGCGGGCGAGGGCGATGTGATCGCCTTCTCGTTCGATCAGACCTCCCTGGCTTCCCGCGTCGGGTTGGCCGTGGTCAATGGCAGCTTCGAGGAGGTCTTCCTGCTGGGCGTGCTGGTGCGGGGCCTGCGCGGCCATGGCCTGTCGGTGGCGCTGGGGGTGCCTCTGCTGGTGCGGGTGCTCTACCACCTGTACCAGGGACCATTGGGCGTGGTCTGGGTGGCGACCTTCGGTGTGCTGCTGTCGCTGGCCTATGTGTGGCGCCAGGACCTGTGGCCGCCGGTGCTGGCCCACATCCTGTGGGACATCGTGCCGACCCTGTAGGGCGGCGGCCTCAGGCGTTGGCCACACCTGCCGCCACATGGCCGGCAGGCACATGGGACAGCGCGCCCTGCACATGGCCGGTCTGGTCGTCGAAGAAGAAGTCGGGTTCGAACTCGCGCAGGAAATCGCCCTTGGGCAGGCCGCCCAGGAACAGCGCCTCGTCCACCTCCACCTGCCAGTCCATCAGCGTGCGCACGGCGCGCTCGTGGGCGGGGGCGCCGCGTGCGGTGACCAGCGCGGTGCGGATGCGCATCGGGCCGGGCTCGGCGCGCAGGCGGTGCAGCGCATCCAGCAGCGGCTTGAAGGGGCCCGGCGGCAGCGGCGTGGCCGCCTTGGCCTGCTCGTGGCGCTGGAAAGCCGGCAGGCCCTCGCGCTGGAAGACCTGCTCGGCCTCATCCGAGAACAGCACCGCGTCGCCATCGAAGGCGATGCGCAGTTCATCCGGGTGGGCCTGCGAGGCCCGCGCGCCGTGCGGGTAGACACGCGCCGCCGGCGTGCCGGCGGCGAGCGCCGGACGCACGTCGCCATCGTGCGCCGACAGGAACAGGTGCGCGCCCAGCGGCCGCAGGTAGCGCCAGGGCGGCTGGCCCCGGGTGAACACGCCACGCTCGATGCCCAGGCCGTAGTGCGCCGCCGAGCGGAACACGCGCAGGCCCGACATCGGGTCATTGCGTGACAGGATCACCACCTCCACCCGCGGCGCGGCGCCGGCATTGAAGGCCAGCAGCTTCTTCACCAGCGAGAAGGCCACACCGGGCGGGGCCGGCTGGTCCAGGCGCTGCTGCTGCAGCTGCATGTAGGCGCGGTCGTCGGCGGCTTCAAAGACGCGGTTCTCGTCCTCGAAGTCGAACAGGGCGCGCGACGAGATCGCGACGACCAGGCGGTCCTGCAGGCTGGCGGGCATGCGGGCGATGTTACGCGCGCAGCACCGCTCCTTCAGTGCACGAAGCCGATCGCGTTGCGCCGCCCGGCCGGGGCCGGCAGGTCGCGCGAGAGCACGGTGCCGCGGCCATCCAGGCGTGCATTGCCAAACGCCGTCATCCAGGCCCGGCGCATCTCGCGCGGGGCCATCTCGGCCAGACGGTCGAGCACCTCGTCGGAGGGCTCGGGGTCGAAGCGCTGGCCCCAGTCGTGGGCGGCGCGGATGCTGGCGTACAGCCGGCCGGCGATCGCGCGCGCGGCGGCGGCGTCGGGCATCTGCACCTCGTAGACGTTCATCCGGTTCAGGATGGGCTCGGGGATGGCGCGCTCGTCGTTGGCGGTGGCCACCCAGATGACCTGGCTGGCGTCGATGGGCACCTCGGCGAACTCGTCGGTGAAGCTGCCGGCGGTGTCGTGTTCGAGCAGGCTGTAGAGCGCGCCCAGCGGGTCGTAGGCGTGCTCGCCGCGCGCCTTGTCGATCTCGTCGACCACCATCACCGGGTTGGCGTAGTTGCCGTCGACCAGGGTTTCGAACACCTTGCCGGGGCGGGCGCCCTTCCACTGGCTGGAGGCGCCCGAGAGCACCCAGCCGGCGGTCAGCGAGCCCATGCTCATGAAGCCCATGCCGGTGCCCAGCAGCTTGGCCACCTCGCGGGCGAAATGCGTCTTGCCCACGCCGGGCGGGCCCAGCAGCAGCATGGGGGTGATCTCCAGCGCGTCGCGGCTGTCCTCGCACAGCGCCAGCTGGCGCTTCACGTCGTCGAGCACCTCCCCGAAATTGGGCAGTTCGTCATACAGATGGTGCATCGCCGGCAGGCCCGAGGGCTTGACCTGGAAGCGCTCGGGGCCCTTCTCGAGCATGCGCTCGTAGGTGTGGCGCAGGTGTTCATGCTCGCGCTCGGGCAGCTTGCCCAGGCGCTTTTCCACCTCGTCGAGGCGGTAGACATGGCGCATGCGGGCGATCGGGATGCGCCCGCCCGGGGGCACGGTGGCGATTTCGTGCGAGGTCGACATCAACAACACCTCCAGACGCTGCAGGCCGGCTGGCCAGGGTGCCAGACTGCGGCATGTCGAGGGTGCACGAAGGCCCGAACAGCGCCGCGATCCCGGCACAGACAATCTAGCAAGTGCCGGGCCCGGATGCGAATCGGGGTTTACTTCACCCAGGTGTTGAGCTGGATGATGGGCAGCAGCACCGCCAGCACGATCAGCATCACCACGCCGCCCATGGCGACGATCAGCAGCGGCTCGAGCAGCGTGGCCATGGTCAGCGCGCGGCGCTGCACCTCGGAGCCCAGCTGGCGCGCGGCGCGGTCGAGCATCAGCGGCAGCTGGCCGGTCTGCTCGCCCAGGCGACTGAACATGGCCAGCAGGCCGGGAAAGCGCTTCTTGCCGGCCAGCGCACTGGCCAGCGGCGCGCCCTCGCGCACCTGGGCCAGGGCGTCCATGGCGTCGGCGCGCATCGCGCGGTTGCCCAGGGTCTCGGCGGCGGCCTGCAGGGCCTTCAGGATGGGCACGCCGGCGCCGGCCAGCATGGCCAGCGTGCCGGCAAAGCGCGCCGCGTTGTAGCCGCGGGCCAGGCGGCCGAACAGCGGTACGTTCAGGAAGCCGGCGTCAAAGCGCTCGGCGAAGGCCGGGTTGCGCAGCGCCATCGCCAAGGCGCCGCCGCCGGCGGCCAGCAGCAGCAGCACCGCCCAGCCCCAGTGGCGGATGAAGTCGCTGATCGCCAGCATCGCCACGGTCAGGCCGGGCAGCGCACGTTTGCTGCTGGTGAACACGCCGGCCACCTGCGGCACCACGTAGGTCACCAGGAAGGTGACGATGACCACCGCGATCAGCGACACCACCATCGGGTAGAGCATCGCGCCCACCACCTTGCTGCGCAGCGCCTGGCGCTCTTCCAGGTCGTCGGCCAGACGCTCCATGACCGCGCCCAGGGCACCGCTTTGCTCACCGGCGGCGACCACGGCGCGGTAGACCTCGTCGAAATCCTTGGGGCAGCTGGCCATCGCGCGGGCGAAGGGGCTGCCGGCGTTGACCTCGGACTTGAGGTGGGCGATCAGCTCGCGCTGGCGCGGTTCCTCGGCCTCGTCGGCCAGCGCGGTCAGCGCGCGCTCGAGCGGCAGGCCCGAGCCCACCAGACCGGCGAACTGGCGCGTCCACACCGCCAGTCCGGCGTTGCTGTAGGCGCGGCGCCGAAAGCGCGGGCCGCTGGCGCCGCCGCCGCCGTTCTCGCTGCCGACGGCATCGACCGACAGCGGCACCAGCTGCTGCGCCCGCACCAGCGCACGCGCCGCCTTGGCGTTGTCCGCCTCGACCAGGCCATGGCGGGCCTTGCCGGCGGCGTCGAGGGCTTCATAGCGATAAGCAGGCATAGGAACTCAGCAGACCCGTCCCGGCGCAGGGCCGCCCCAAGCCGGGACAGCCCCCTTGGGGGGTGGCGAAGACGCGAAGCGGCAAGCCTGGGGGTTCATGTTCAGTCTCTGGTGACCCGGACCACTTCTTCCATCGACGTGATGCCCTCGGCCACCAGGCGTTCGCCGTCCTCGCGCATGGCCTTCATGCCGCGGGCCTTGGCGGCGGCGATGATCTCGACCTCGCCCGCACGGTTGTGGATCAGGGCCTGGACCTTGTCGTCCACCACCATCAGCTCATACACGCCGGTGCGGCCCTTGTAGCCGGTGTGGCTGCATTCGGGGCAGCCTACGGCGTTCCAGCGGCCGCGCCGGCCCTGGGTCTTGCAGTGCGGGCAGAGCTTGCGCACCAGGCGCTGGGCCAGCACGCCCAGCAGGCTGGAGCTGAGCAGGAAGGGCTCGACGCCCATGTCGATCAGGCGCGCCACGGTGGACGGCGCGTCATTGGTGTGCACCGTGGCCAGCACCAGGTGGCCGGTCAGCGAGGCCTGGATGGCGATCTGCGCGGTCTCGAAGTCGCGGATCTCGCCGATCATGATGACGTCCGGGTCCTGGCGCAGGATGGCGCGCAGGGCCTTGGCAAACGTCAGGTCGATCTTGGCGTTGACCTGGGTCTGGCCGATGCCGGGCAGCTCGTACTCGACCGGGTCCTCCACCGTCAGGATGTTGGTGGTGGAGGTGTCCAGGCGGCCCAGGCTGGCGTAGAGCGTGGTGGTCTTGCCCGAGCCGGTGGGGCCGGTGACCAGCACGATGCCGTGCGGCTGCTTGACCAGGCGGTCGAAGTCGGTGAGCACCTCGCCGCTCATGCCCAGGCCTTCGAGCGTGAACTTGGATTCGCTCTTGTCGAGCAGGCGCAGCACGGCGCGCTCGCCGTGCGCGCTGGGCAGCGTGGAGACGCGCACGTCGATCGCCTTGCCGCCGATGCGCAGCGAGATGCGGCCGTCCTGCGGCAGGCGCTTCTCGGCGATGTCGAGCTCGGCCATGATCTTCAGACGGCTGATCAGCGCGGCGTGCAGTGCGCGGTTGGGCTGCACCACCTCGCGCAGGCTGCCGTCCACCCGGAAGCGCACGCTGGAGCTGCGTTCGTAGGGCTCGATGTGGATGTCGCTGGCGCCGTCCTTGGCGGCCTGCGTCAGCAGCGCATTGAGCATGCGGATGATGGGCGCGTCGTTGGCGGCCTCCAGCAGGTCCTCCACCGCGGGCAGCTCCTGCATCATGCGCGACAGATCGACCGCGCTTTCCACCTCGCCCACCACTGCGGCGGCACTGGCCTCGCCACCGGCATAGGCGGCGGCCAGGCGCTGGTCCAGCGCGGCGGTGTCCTCGGCCTCGCAGGTGTCCACCGCGTACAGGCGCATCACCTCGCCGATGGCCGAGGGCGGCGTGCCCGGGGCCACACGCAGCAGCAGCTGCTGGCCGTCGTCCTCCAGCAGCAGGTGGTTGGCCTTGGCGAAGGCGTAGGGCAGGGGGTGGCGCTGGCCCATGTCAGTTCGGCGCGGTCGTGGCGGGTGCGGTCGTGGCCGGAGCCGGCTGCGCCGGACGGGTGCCGGGCAGCTCGGGCAGCACCGGGGCCTCGTTGATCGGGGTGAGGATGCTCTGCTCGGGCTGGGTGCTGCGCTGGGTGGCGCGGATCGCCTCGTAGCGGTCCAGCGCGATGCGGTCAGAGCTGCCCTGGTCGCGCACCACCACCGGCCGCAGGAAGATCATCAGGTTGCTCTTCACGCGGGTGCGGCTGTCGTTGCGGAACAGGTTGCCCAGGATGGGCACGCTGGCCAGGCCGGGCACGCGGCCGTCGCTGTCGGTGAACTCGTCCTTCATCAGGCCGCCGAGCACCATCATCTGGCCGTCGTCAACCACCACGGTGGTCTCGACCGCGCTCTTGTCGGTGATCAGGCCCGAGGTGGTGTTGCTGTTGACCGAGGAGTTCTCCTGGTAGATGGTCATGCGCACCGTGCCGCCTTCGCCGACCTGGCTCTTGACGCGCAGCGTCAGGCCCACGTCCTTGCGCTCGATGGTCTGGAAGGGGTTGGTGGCGCCGCTGCCGGTGCCGGTGTTGGTGAACGAGCCGGTGATGAAGGGCACGTTCTGGCCGACGACGATCTTGGCTTCCTCGTTGTCCAGCGCCAGCAGCGTGGGCGTGGACAGGATGTTGGCGCCGGCCTGGGTTTCCAGGAAGCGCGCCAGCGTGCCCAGCGTGTAGACGCCGTTGAGCTTGTTGATGAAGCCGATGTTCAGGCCCTGGCCGGGCACGGTGATGCTGGTGCCGGTGGTCCCGGTGGTGCTGGCGGTGGCGCCGCCGAGCGACAGGTTGATGATGTTGTTGCCGCCGGAGCCGAAGTTGGTGCCGGCGACGATGCCGCGGGTGTTGCTGCTGTTGGACAGCAGGCCCTGCCACTGGATGCCGAAGTCGGCGGTCTTGCTGGCATCGACCTTGACGATCATCGACTCGACGAAGATCTGCGCGCGGCGGGTGTCGAGCTGGTCGATCACCTGGCGCAGCTGGCGGTAGACCGGCTCGGGCGCCGAGATGATCAGCGAGTTGGTGGCCGGGTCGGCCTGGATCTGGCCGCCGGTGGAGGGGCGGGCTGAGGATGCCACCGGCGTGGTGGCCGCCGCGCTGGCGCCACCGGTGCCGGCCACGCCGGTGTTGCTGCTGCTGGTGCTGCTGCCGGTGCCGGCGATCGAGCCCGGGCGGCTGCCGCCCTCCAGCCCGGTCAGGCTGCTGCTGCCGCCGGACCCGGCACCGGCGCCCGACGTGGCACTGGCCAGCACCGCGCGCAGCACCTCGGCCAGCTTGGTGGCGTCGGCGTTCTTCAGGTAGACCACGCGGATCTGGCCGGCCGGGCCGCCGTCGGCGATCGGCTTGTCGAGCTTGTCGATCAGCGCCTTCACGCTGGCCAGACGGGCCGGGTTGGCGGCGCGCACGATCAGCGAGTTGCTGCGCGGCTCCGCCATCACGCTGGTGGCGGCCGACTGCGACTGTGCGGCGCCCGGCACGCCGGGCGTGGGGGCCGATTCGGAGAGCTTCTGCACCAGCGGCTGCAGCTCGGAGGCCAGCGCGTGCTTGAGCGTCACCACCTCGACCTCGGAGGCCGCCGGCTGGTCCAGCGCGGCGATGATCTTGGCCAGGCGCTGCAGGTTGTCGGCGTAGTCGGTGATGACCAGCGTGCCGTTGCCGGCGTTGGCGTTGATGGTGTTGTTGGCGCTGATCAGCGGCCGAAGGATGGCGACCAGGCTGTTCGGGTTCTCGTGGTTGAGGCGGAAGATCTGGGTCAGGATCTGGTCACCGCGCACGGTGGGCGCACCCACCACCACGGTGCCGGCCTGCAGCTTGGCCTCGGCCTCGGGCACCACCTTCAGCAGGCCGGCGTTCTCGACCACCGTGAAGCCCAGGCCGCGCAGCGCGGCCAGGTAGCTGCGCCAGGCCTCCTGCGGCGGCAGCGCCTTGTCGGAGGTGATGGTCAGCGAGCCCTTGACGCGCGGATCGACCAAGATCTGGCGGTCCAGCATGGTGCCGATCGCGCGCGAGACCATCTCGATCTCGGCGTTGACGAAGTTCAGCGTGACCGGCGCCTTGGCGCGCGTGGCGGGCATCGGCATGTCACCGTCGGCGGCCTGGACAGGCCAGGCCAGCGCGAGGGCCAGCGCCAGGGCGCCGTGCCGGAAGGAGAAGTGATGGAGCTTGGCCATGGTCACCCGATCGAGAGACGCGACAGCGCGCCGTCGCGCCGTCCGATGATGTTGAGCAAGTTGTTCAGCGCGGCCTCCTGGCCCGGTGCGGCCGAGGCTTCGCCGCGCAGGCGCAGGCCCTGGGCGCCGATCTCGCCCTGGCCGGTCAGGCGCAACGCGCCGTCCAGCGTGGACAGTTGCAGGGCGATGCGCCGGTCGCCCTGGGGCGCCAGCAGCAGCTGGTAGCTGCCCAGCGGTTCGATGCTGGACAGGCGCGAACTGAACTGCAGCAGTTCGACGCGCGCCTGGCCTTCGAGGCGCCAGCCCTGGGCGTCGCTCTCGAAGCGCAGTCCGCTGCTGGACAAGCGCAGTTCGCCTCCGGGCCGCAAGGTGTTCAGCGGCGCGCCCAGGCCGGCCAGCCAGGCGGCCGGCCAGTGGCCCAGTGCGCCGGCGGCGCCCTGCAGTTCGATGCGCTGGCGTCCCCAGCCGGGCTGCCAGTCGATCTGCAGCGGGGCCTCGATGTGGCCGGGTTGCTGCAGCTGCCAGCGCAGACCCAGCCAGGTGGGCCGGGCGCGCCAGTGCAGCCGCGCGGGCAGCACCGAGGCGTCGCGCGAGCCGGTCGGCCCGGCCAGCACCGGCAGCGCGCTGCCCTGCCAGACGGTGCCCTGCGGATCGACCAGCTGTACGCGGTCCTGGCTCAGGCGCGCCACTGCCTGCGCCAGCCAGGCCGCCGGTGCCTGGGTGACGAGACCGGCCACCAGGCCCAGCAGCGCCCCCAGCGTGGCCCAGGCCCAGACGCGCGGCGCGCGGCCGGCGACCGCGGACGCGCCGCGCAGCGGCTGGGACAGGTGGGGGCGGCGGCGCATCATGGGGCGGCGCTCGCCGGCAGGCTGACCACCACCTGGCCGCTCAGGCCGGCCTGGCTGCGGCTGAGCTGCATGTCGATCGGGCGCGCCCGGGCGCCGCTGCGCACCTCGGCCAGCCAGCCAGTGAGCGCGGCGGGGGACAGGTCGGTGACGTTCAGCGTGGCGCGGTCGGCCACGACGTTGAGCTTGACCTTGCTGCCCAGGCGGTCGGTGGCGGCCTTCAGCGCCAGGCGGGACTGCTCGCCACTGACGGCGGGCTGGGCCTTGAGCTCGCGCGCTTCGGCGGCCAGGCGCTGCATGCCCAGGAACTGGGCCTCCAGCGCCTCGCGCTGCGGGGGCACCTCGCGCCAGGTGCGCCAGGCCGGCTGCAGGCCGACGAACCACAGCAGACCCAGCAGCACGACCGCACCGGCCAGGCGCACCAGGGTCTGCTCGCGCGGCGCCAGCGTGGCCCAGCGGGTCTGCAGCGGCAACAGCAGCGGCTTCATTGCTCATCCCCTGTGCCCTGGGCAGGGCTCTGGCGCGGTGGCGGCAAGGGCTGGCCTGGCGGGGGCGGCATCGACGCGCCCTGGGCCGCTGCGGGCGGGACCATGCCTTGGGCACCGGGGCCGGGCGGTCGCGCCGGCGGCGCAGCGGCCGCGGCAGCGGGCGGCGCCCGGCGCGGGTCCAGGCGGCTGATCACCAGGCGTCCGGGTGCGGCCTCGGCGTCCAGACCGAAGGGCTGCAAGCGGCTGCGCAGGCCGTCGATCTCGGCCGGCGTCCAGCCGGCGCTGGCCAGGGTCAGGCTGCCGGGCTCGAACTTGATCGAGTCGGCCGGGCCGCGCGAGGGCGGCCAGGCGGCGTCCACCGCCTGCAGCATCGGCTCCAGGTCGGTCTCGCCGGGGCGGCCGGCGCTGGCGCGCAGCAGCTCGATCTCCTTTTGCATCTGCACGCCGGGGTCGATCACGGCGCGCACATGCGGGAAGCTGCCCTGCAGCAGCGAGGCCATTGCCGCCTTCTGCCGCGCCAGGGCGTCGCGCTGCTGCCAGGCCCAGGCGTTCAGGCCCACCAGTTGCACGGCGACCAGGGCCAACAGGCCCCAGCGCACCGGGCGCCAGGCGCGGTCGCTGCGGAAGCGCCGCCAGCCGTCGCGCAGCAGGCGGCTGCCGCGGTGCTGCGGCGCCAGGTCGAACTGGCGCAGGTTGCCGTCCCAGGCGGCGGCGGCCAGGGCCAGGTCGGTGGCCGAGCGGGCGGCCACGGTCTCGGCGTCGAGGTGGGCCAGGGGCTGGGCACTGTCGCCCGAGGCGCTCCAGCGCACCGAGGCGCCGGCACTGCGACCGGCCACCCAGGTGCGGGCGCCGCCACCATGCAGCGGCAGGCAGGCCAGGCCGTCGGGGTCACGCCAGGCCAGGGTCTGGGCGCCCGGCTGGGCCGGGGCGTAGGCGTGACCGGCCGGTTCACCGTCCGGGGCCCAGGCCGGCACCACGCGGTCCACGGTGGCGCCGCCGGTCTCCAGCGCCGCCAGCTGGCCGCGCAGCCAGGCCCGGTGGGTCACCGCCACCCAGCCCGGCTCGCCGGCCTTCCAGCCGGGCGCCAGCGCCAGGTGCAGGTCGGCCTCGTCCTCGAGCAGCGATTCCTCGAGCAGACCGGCCAGCGCCGCGCGCAGCCGCGCGGCCGGCGCCTTGGGCACGGGCAGGCGGTGCCAGGACAGCGCTTCGGGCGGCAGCACCGCCACCACGCTGCCGGCGCGCGGCAGCCGTTCCAGGGGATCACGCCCCTGGCGGATCAACTGCCGGGTGTCACTGGCCAGCACCCAGTCCCACTCGGGGGCGGCGCCTTCGGCGGGCGCCTGCGGGGGGGCCTGCACGGACAGCCGGGGCGGGGCCGGCAAGAGGACGATCAGGATGGACATGGACGGAATTCGGGGCCGCTAGGCGCAGGGTACGTCGGAGCGCAGCCCCGGGCCGCACCCTGGCCAGCGTTGTACCGCATTATGGTGTCGAGCCGGCAGGCGGCATCCCTCATGGGCCGGACGGTCATGATTCTGGGGGGAGCGTCTCGCGGCGCATCACGATCACGTCCTGACCACGCCGCATCACCAGGCTGCGCTCGCGCACGACGAAGCTGTCGTAGCGCAGCTCGCCCAGCACCTCGAAGTACTGCGAGCTCACGCCCAGCAGCTTCTCGGACAGCTGCAGTTTCTCGGGCAGCAGCTTCTTGGCGTCGGCCAGCGTCCCGAAGCCGCCGTTCAGCCGGGCCCGCAGCAGGCGCTCGGCGGTGGCGCGGTCCAGGCCCTCGACGGCGGCCATCAGCACCTCGGGCGGGGCGGTGTTGAGGTTGATGCCGGTGAGTGAGGGCAGGATCACCACGAAGGGCTCCAGCCGGCGGATGGTCTCGCCGTCCAGCCCCAGCCAGGCCAGCTGCTCCATGCGCATCGGCGTCAGCGGCGAGCCGGGGGCGACGCGCTCGGAGTCGTCGATCTGGTCCTCGGCCAGCGAGGCGCCGTTCATGCCGTCGGCAATGCGCGTGGCCACGTCGCGCGGCAGGCCCAGGGTGTCGCACAGGCGCTGCATCAGCTGCAGCTGGACGTCGGCATCCTCCTTCTCGTCCTGCACCAGGTTGCGCAGGTTGTAGCGCGACTGGGCGTCGGTGATGCGGCCGGTCAGGAAGGCATCCAGGCCGCTGCTGTCGGCGCTGTTGTCGCGGTCGGCGGCCAGGAACTCGGACAGGCGCACGTCCTGCAGCGGGGTGGCCCAGACCTCGTCGAGCGAGTCGATGTTGCGGTGCTTGGTGTCCTGCAGGTCGGTGCGCAGGATCAGCCGCGCCCAGTCGACCGCGCCCTGCACCAGCCAGCTGGCCTGGCTGCGCGCGCGCTCGGCGCCCTCCACCTCGACCGCCTGCCACTGCTGCCAGACCATGCCGGCGGTCAGCGTGGCCACCAGCGTGACGACCAGCATCGCAAGCAGCAGCGCGGCGCCGCGCTGGGCGGATCGCAGACGGGAGCTCAGGGCGGCACGGCTCATGGGCGCAGCACGATGTCGCGGGTGAGCGGGCCGCCGGGCATCTGCAGCTGCAGGCGCACGCCGCGGGGCAGCAGCTCGCGGTCAAAGTCCGGGGGCGGGTTGTCGCCCTTGGGCGGGGGCACCGGCACGGGGGCGGTGTCGCCGGTGGATTGGGCGTTGGACCAGTTGTTGTCGGTCAGCCGCCAGTAGTAGACCTGCCAGCCGTCCAGGTCGCCCAGCATGCGCAGCGCATCGCCGCTGATCGCGCTCCACTGCTGGCCGCGGATCCACCAGTCCTGCATGTCTCGCACCCGCGTCACCGGCGGCGAGGCCCAGCGCCACAGCTGGCGGTCCTGCAGCGTCCAGACGACGAACTGCAGGCCCTCGGGCGTGCGCCGGGTCAGGCGCAGCGCCGCGCCGTCGAAGCGCAGCGAGGGCGCGGCGGCGCTGTCCTGGATCTGGTTCAGGTCCTGCTCCCACTGCGCCAGCACATTGCCCAGGCGCATCATCTGCGCGCTGGCCTGCTGCGCGCCGTCGCGGCTGCGCGCCAGTGCGTCGATGCCCTGCCACGCCATGGCCGCCAGCACCGCCATCACGAACAGCGCCACCAGCACCTCGACCAGCGTGAATCCGCGCGATGACCCGGGCCGGTTCACGTCAGTACTTCGGAATGATCACGGACAGCCGCACCAGCGGCTGCCCCTGGTCGTCGGCCACGCCCAGGTCGACGATGCGAAAGCTGGGGTTGAACGAGGCCCGCACCTGCTGCTTGAGCACGAAGCGCCGGCCCATCAGCGTGCACTCGTCGTCGACCTGGCCGACGTCCGGGAAGAGCTTGGCCAGGCGCATCGCGCTCAGCCGGTTCTCGGCGCACCACTGGGCCATCATCACGTCGCCCAGGCGCTGCGAGTTGTCGAGCAGGGCGCCCCCGGCGCGGCTGCCCGCGGCCAGCGCGATGGCGACGATGGCCACCGCGACCAGCACCTCGACCAGCGTGAAGCCGCGACTGCGCATGGGGCCTCAGCGCGCCGCCAGCGCGCTGCTCTCCAGCACGGCGAAGGGGCCCAGGCCATCGGTGGCCAGCACCACCTGCCGATCTTCCAGGCGCAGGGCCACGCGCTGGGCGCCGATCACCGGCTCGGGGCCCAGGTGCAGCACCGGCGCGCCGATCACCTCGGCGCGGGTGCGGGCGTCCAGCCACTGCGTGGGCAGGCCGGCGCGCTCGCCCAGGCCGCTGAAGGCAAAGCCGTCGCCCTGCTCGCGCACCGGGAGCCAGTTCACCGGCTGGCCGGTCGCCCGCGAGCGGGCCCGGGCGGCCTCGAACAGCGCCGACAGGCGCGCCGCTTCTTCCTCGAGCCGGCTGGCATTGGCGTCGCGCAGCGCCAGCACCGCCACGCCGGTGGCCACCGCGATCAGGGCGACCACGATCATCAGCTCCAGCAGCGTGAAGCCGCCGGTGCCGCGGCGTTGCGGCCGGGTCGGCTTACTGCCAGGAGCCAATATCGGCGTCCTTGCCTTCGCCGCCGGGCTGGCCGTCGGCGCCCAGTGTGAAGACGTCGATCTCGCCCTTCACGCCGGGGTTGGCGTACTGGTAGGGACGGCCCCAGGGATCGGCGGGCAGCTTGTCGACGTACTTCTTCCAGTTGGCCGGCGCCGGGCCGGCGCTGGGCCGGTTCACCAGGGCCTCCAGGCCCTGCTCGGCGGTGGGGTAGCGCTGGTTGTCGAGCTTGTAGAGCTTGAGCGCCTGCATCAGGTTGCCGACGTCGGTGCGCGCCGCGGTCACCCGCGCGTCATCGGCGCGGTCCAGCACATTGGGCACGACCAGCGCGGCCAGCACGCCGATGATGACCAGCACCACCATCAGCTCGATGAGGGTGAAGCCGCGCTGGACCAGGCGGCGGGCGGTGAACAGGGGGTGCTTCATGGGCGGAGGGCTCGTGCTGCGGGATCGCTGGATGATAATCGTCGGATGCGGACGCGATTGTTAAGCCTTGCCGTCTGGGCGCTGGTGGCCCTGGCTGCCACGTTCTGGGGATTGAAGCTGGGCGCCGGCGGTCCGGGCCTGCCCGCGCACGCCCAGGCCCCCGCGCGCGGCCTGCCTGCCGGTGGCGACCTGCACCGCCTGCTGGGCAGCAGCGCGGTGGCGGCGGCCGAGGCCGACGACGAGGATGCCGGCGACAGCGCGCTGCAACTGCTGGGCGTGGTGGCGCCGCGCGGTGCCGAGCATTCACCGCAGGGCGTGGCGCTGATCTCGGTGGGTGGCCAGCCGGCCAAGGCCTTCCGCACCGGCGCCTCGGTGACCGAAGACCTGGTGCTGCTGGCCGTGGGCCGGCGCAGCGCCTCGCTGGGCCCGCGTGGCGGCCCGGCCGAGACCGAACTGCGCCTGCCCGAGCCGATGCGCAGCAGTGCCCCGGCGGTGGCGGGCGGCTTCCAGCCGCGGCCGATGCCGGGTCAGCCGGGCGCGCTGTTGCAGCCCGGCGCGATGGGCCAGCCCGGCGCCGCCATCCGTCCGATGGGCCAGCCCGCCGACGTGCAGCGCGCTCCGCAGCCGGGACGTGCCCAGGCCGCCAGCACCGCCGACGACGAAGACGACGAGTGAGGCGGCCGCCCGCCGCGCGGCGGCGCTCAGCGCCCGCAGCGCGACGGCAGTGGCGGCACCCAGTCCCAGCCGTAGGGCCCGTCGCGCAACTGAAGCGCCAGCGCCGGTGCACCGCGGCATTGCCATTGCAGCCGCGCCGCGGCCCCGTCGTTGCGCCAGCCGATGAAGCTCAGCCGGCCGCCTGGCGAGGCCTCCTGGCGCAGCAGCACGCGCCAGCGTGATTCCACCCGTCCCAGCAGCACCACCACCGGTTGGTCCTCGGCCAGCGTGCCGGTGCTGATCAGCAGGCGGCCGCCGGGCGCCGGCCAGGCCGGGCCGGGCAGCCGCAGCGGCGGCGCACCCTCACCCGCCAGGCGGTAGGCCGGGGGCTGGCCAGGCGGAAATTCGACCAGCAGGTCCAGCCCGCTGTCGGCCAAGGGGCCCAGCCAGCGGACCGTGGGCGGCCGGGCCGCGTCGACCGGCGGGCTCAGGCTGAGCTGGCCGGACTCGCGCCGCGCTTGCTCGCCGTGGGCCTGCAGGGCACGGCTTTCCAGCCGCTCGGCGCAGTCGGGGGTCAGGGGTTCGGCACAGCTCCCGAGCAGCGGATGCCCCGCTGCGCGCAGCCCCGGACTGGCACCGGCGCCCAGCAGCGCCAGCGCCAGCGCCGGGCCCACGGTGCGGACACGGGCCGTCCACCCGGGTGGCGGTCGGAGCGAAGACAGGCGCGGCAGGCGCTGCAGGGCCGGCATGCCCGCATGGTAGGCCCAGCCCGCGCCAGCGGCCAGCGCCTGTGGCGCTGCGGCCTCAGCCGCGCCTGCCGGCCACGCCGGGGCGGAGCCCCGTGCACCCACGAAACCGGGGCTCAGCCCCGGCGGGGACGTGCCGCCAAGGCGTCCAGCCGCTTGCGCAGCGCCGGGATCAGCGGCAGGGCGGCCTCGTAGCCGGCCTGGATCATTTCGCGGCGGGCGCCGAAGTCGCTGCTGGCGAACTGTGCGGTGTCCGGGCGGACCACCAGGTCGGCCTGCAGCGCTTCCTGGTCGGCCAGCGCACGGCCCATGATCTCGAAGGACTGCAGCACCACTTCGTAGAGGCCGCTCAGGTCGTGGCGACGCGGGCGCGCAGCCACATCGACCGCCAGCACCAGCTCGGCGCCCAGCTGGCGCGCCGCGCGCACCGGCAGCGGCGAGACCAGGCCGCCGTCGACCAGCTCCCGCCCCTGCACCATCGGCGGCACGAAGACCCCGGGGATGCTGCACGAGGCGCGCACGGCGTCGGCCACCGGCCCCTGGCGCAGCAGCACCAGCTCGCCGCTGCGCAGGTCGGTGGTGACGGCGGCGAAGGGGGTGCGCAGCTGTTCGATCTGCGCGCCGCGCAGGCGCTCGGCGACGATGCGCGCCAGGGCCTCGCCGGCCAGCATGCCGCGGCGCCCGGCGCTGGCGAAGTCGGCCACGTCGGCCTCGCGCACCTGCAACGCGAAGGCTTCCATCTGTGCCGCGCTCCAGCCAGCCGCCAGGAAGGCGCCGACCAGCGCACCGGCGCTGGTGCCCACGACCAGGTCGGCCGCGATGCCGGCCTGCTCCAGCGCACGGGCCACGCCGATGTGGGCGAAGCCGCGCGCCGAGCCGCCGCCCAGGGCCAGGGCCAGCCGCGGGCGCGGCTGCGAGCGGGCGGGCAGGGCCAGGCCCAGGACGGTGGCGCCCAGCAGGGCGCGGCGCGACGCTGTCATTTCGGCGCGGCGGCGTCGACCGCCTGCACCCGGCCCTGCTCGATCAGGCTGCGCAGCCGCGCCCAGGCCGACTCGAAGGCGCCGGGCGGCTCGTTGGCGGTGAGTGTGGCGAGCTGTTCGCCCAGCACCACCAGCTCGACCCGGCGGTTCAGGCGTTTGCCGTCCTCGGTGCTGTTCGAGGCCACCGGCCGGCGGAACGAGAAGCCGGCGGCCTCCAGGCGCGCGGCCGGCACGCCGCGGCTGCTCAGCGCGTCGGCCACGGCGCGCGCGCGGGCCAGCGAGAGCTGCTCGTTGAGGTTGGCGCTGCCGTCGGTGTCGGTGTGGCCTTCCACGGCCACGCGCTTGTCGGTCTTGGTCAGCAGCAGCTGCGCCACGCGGTTGAGGAAGGGCGCCGCTTCGGCCTGCTGAAAAGTGGCCTTGCCCGACTCGAACAGCACGCTGCCGGGCAGCACGATCTGCACGCCGCGCTCGGTCTGGTCGACCGCCAGCACCGCGCCGCGGTAAGGCGTGGCGGGCGCCGGGGGCGGCGCAGCCGGCGGGGTGGATTGGCAGGCCGCCAGCAGCAGACAGGCGCTGAGCGCGGACAGGGCAGGGCGAAGACGCGGCATTCGGCAGGTGGGTGGCAGCACAAGACAGGCTGCACTCTAGGCAGGCCCGTGGTGGACGGCTGCCCCCTGGCCGCGGGCCGCGGGCAGCCTGTCACGCAGGCGGCCGCGCGCGTCGGCGCCGGCCGACGCCGGTGCCGATTTGTGCACGGGCGGCACCGGGCCGCCCGAGGGTCACTGGATGTCCAGGAAGACCGCGCTGACCGGGCCGGTGCGGCCCTTGGCGTTGGTGCCGGCCACCCACACCAGGTGGCGGCCCGGCGACAGCCCGGCGGTGGGCAGGCTGACTTGGACCGCCTCGGTCTTGCCGCCGAAGGCGCCGTCGGTGGCCGCCATCGGCAGGCCGGTGGCGCCGGGGGCCCACGGGGGCACGTCCACATAAGCCGTGGCGGCGCTGATCCGGGGCGTGGCCTGCTTGCCGTTGGCGTTGCTGAAGCGCGTGGCGTCGATCGTGGCGCGCAGCGTGACCGGCGTGCCTGGCGTCACGTTGTTGGCGCTCAGCCCCAGCGACAGCGCGTCCGGGCCGGAGGGCAGCAGGTAGGGGGCGCGCACCACCTTGGCGGCGTACATCAGCGCCGCCAGGTTGCCCGCCTTGATGGCCGGGTAGCTGCCGCAGCCCTGGAAGAAGGTGGTGCCCATCTCGAAGGTGTAGGCCGCCACGCCCAGCTCGCCGTAGCTGATGCCGTCGCTGGTGCCGTCGGTGGGGTACAGGCCGATCGACTGCTCGGGGAAGTGGCCGTTGAGGTAGGCGAAGCGCCGGCCCAGGGTCTGCAGGTCGGTGGCGTTGCCCGACAGGGTGGCGGTCGAGCCCCAGGGCCACAGCACCAGCTGGCCATAGCTGTGCAGGTCGATGTGGATGCCGCTGGTGTCGCGCGGCGCCGCATCACCCACGCCGGTGCCGCGGCGGTCCGGCCACAGCGAGCGCACATAGGCCTGCACCGCCTGGATCTCGGGCTCGGAGCCGGCCGACGGACCGCGGTAGGTGTCGGCGCAGGCGCTGCTGCTCGAGCCCTGGCCATTGGTGATGTTCCAGTTGAACGTGAAGTTGCGGTTCAGGTCGGCGCCGCGGCTGTTGCTGTTGGCCCCGCAGTAGTTGCGGTTGGTGTTCTTGCGCCACAGCAGACCCGTCTCGGCCTTCTTGCGGCCGTCGGGGTTGGTGTGCAGCAGCAGGTGGACCTCGTGGTGGTCGAGGATCCAGGTGGCCTCGGGGTCGGTGCCGTAGCCGTTGACCAGTTGCTGCGCCAGCGCCAGCGCGGTGGGCGCAGTGACGTACTCGCGGGCATGGATGGCCGAATTGACGAACAGCTTGGGCTTGTCGCCGCCGATGGCCGAGTTGGTCAGCTTCAGCACCTTCAGGTCGTAGCCGCCCAGGCCGTTGGCCTTCTCCCAGCTGCTGCCGATGACGTTGTAGCTGGCCAGCGTGGGGCGGGCGCTGACCAGGGCCTGGGCAGCGGTCTGCGTCTCTTCGACGGTCTCGTAGCAGCTGTAGCCGGGGATGGCCTCGGCGCCCACGTCCTGCGAGGCCGCGCGCCCCAGGATGCGTGGGTTGGCCTGGCGCGACAGTGCGTCGAGCTGACGCTGGCGCAGCGCGGCGAAGTCGTCCGCCGGATCGATGCGGCGCGCAAAGGGGCGCAGGCGGGCGAGCTCCTCGTCGTCCAGTTGCATCACCAGCACCGCCTGCTTCCAGTGACCGTCGACCACGGCCTCGTGCAGGCTGATCATGGCCTTGCGGGCTGTTTCGGGATTGGCGAACTGCACGCGGTAGTAGCGAGCGGTGGCGCGCTCGGCGTCGGCCTCGGCCTGCCATTCGGCGCGGCTGTCCACGCTCATCGGGTGGGCACTGCTGAGCAGCGGCAGCAGTGCTGCGATCACGGTCAGGGTCAGGCGCGACATCGGGGTCTCCCTGGATCGAAAGGCGCGATGCTACGTCGCCGGCTTGCTGGCGACAGTCCCTAGGAGTCGCTCAGCCGAACAGGCCGCGGTGCTGCTCGCGCAGCAGGTTCTTCTGCACCTTGCCCATGGTGTTGCGCGGCAGTTCCGGCACGATGAAGACCTGCTTGGGCACCTTGAAGTTGGCGATCTTCGACTTCAGTGCGGCGACGATGGCCGTGCCATCGAGCGCGCTGCCGGCCTTGGGCACCACCACCGCCACCACCCCCTCGCCGAAGTCGGGGTGCGGCAGGCCGATCACCGCGCTCTCGGCCACGCCGGGCATGTCGTTGATGAAGCCTTCCACTTCGGCCGGGTAGACGTTGTAACCGCCGGTGATGATCAGGTCCTTGCTGCGGCCGACGATGGTCACGTAGCCATCCGCATCGCGCTGGCCGACATCGCCGGTCTTGAACCAGCCGTCGTCGGTGAACTCCTCCTTCGTCTTCTCGGGCATGCGCCAGTAGCCGGCGAAGACGTTCGGGCCATGCACCTGGATGCCGCCGATCTCGCCCGCGGGCAGGTCCTGGCCGGCGTCATCGCGGATGCGCAGGCCCACGCCGGGCAGCGGGAAGCCCACCGTGCCACCGCGTCGCGCGCCGTCGGCCGGGTCGCAGGGGTTGGAGGTCAGCATGATGGTCTCGCTCATGCCGTAGCGCTCCAGGATGGTGTGGCCGGTGCGCTGCTGCCAGTCGGTGAAGGTCTCGATCAGCAGTGGCGCCGAGCCGCTGATGAACAGGCGCATGTTCCGGCAGGCCGCGCGGTCCAGGCCCTTCTCGGCCAGCAGGCGCACGTACAGCGTGGGAACGCCCATGAAGACGGTGGCCTCGGGCAGGCGCGCCAGCACCGCCTTGGGGTCGTACTTCGCAAACCAGATCATCTTGCTGCCATTGAGCAGCGCGCCGTGCGAGGCGACGAACAGGCCGTGCACATGGAAGATCGGCAGCGCGTGGATCAGCACGTCGCCCGCTTGCCAGCGCCAGTAGTGCTTGAGCACCTGGGCGTTGCTGGCCAGGTTGCGGTGCGACAGCATCGCCCCCTTGCTGCGGCCGGTGGTGCCGCTGGTGTAGAGGATGGCGGCGAGCTCGTCGCTTTCCTTGAAGGCCGGCGTGTGCTCGTCGGCCTGGAAGGCGGCGCGGTCCAGCAGCGTGCCCGTGCGGTCCTCGTTCAGCGTGAAGACATGGGTGGTGCCGGCGGCAAACGCGATGCGGCTGACCCAGGTGAAGTTCTTCTGCGTGGTGACGAAGACCGCCGGTTCGGCGTTGCCGATGAAGTACTCGATCTCGGCCGCCTGGTAGGCGGTGTTCAGCGGCAGGTAGACATGGCCGGCGCGCAGCACCGCCAGGTACAGGATCAGCGCCTCGACGCTCTTCTCGGTCTGCACCGCCACGCGGCTGGCCGGCGGCAGGTCCAGCGACTCCAGCAGGTTGGCGATGCGGGCACTGGCGCGGTCCAGGTCGCGCCAGCTGTAGTACAGCGGTGCGCCGGGGCCATCGGCGGTCTCGATCGCGCAGGCATCCAGGTCGGCCGGGAAGTGCTGGCGCAGCGTGACGAAGAGGTTGTGGTTGAGCATGGGTCGTTTTCCTGGTCCGTCAGCGGAAAACCGCCGGACGCTTCTCATTGAAAGCCGCCAGTCCCTCGCGGTGTTCGTCGGACGGGGCGTAGGCGTAATGGGGTTCGCGCTCGGCGCGGTGGCTGGGCTGGTCGCGGTGAGCGAACTGGCGCAGCGCGCGCTTGTTCAGGCGCATCGCCTGCGGCGACAGGCGGGCGATCTGGCGCGCGCTGGCCAGGGCCTCGGCGGCCACCTCGGCGTCGGGCACCACGCGGGTGAGCAGGCCGCGGCGCAAGGCCTCGTCGGCGTTCAGCACACGGGCTTCCAGCAGCAGCTCGCGCAGCACGGTCTCGCCCACCACGCGGGCGACGATCTCGATCTCGGCCGGCGCCATCGGAAAGCCCAGCTTGGCGATCGGCACGCCGAAGCGGCTGCCCTGGCCGGCGATGCGCAGGTCGCAGCAGCAGGCGATCTCCAGCCCACCGCCAATGCAGGCGCCATCAATCTGGGCCACCAGGGGCCTGTCCAGTGCCAGCAGCGCCCACAGCGCCGGCGCGACGATCTCCTCGTGGAAATGCGCCAGCGTGTCGGCCTGGAAGCGGAAGGCGGGGAACTCCTCGATGTCGCCGCCGGCCACGAAGGTCCCGCCCTCGCCCTGCACGATCACCGCGCGGGCATCGCTGGCCTGCAGCGATTCGGCGTGGGCGCGCAGCTCACGCCACATCGTGGTGTCCAGTGCGTTGAGCTTGCCGGGGTGGGCAATCGTCAGGCGGGCGATGCCGTGGGCATCGGCCGCGTCGAGTCGAACATGTCCGGTCATGCCGGCAGTATCAATCGAGTTTGGCCCCCGAGAGCTTGACCACCGAGCCCCAGCGCTTGATCTCTTCGCTGACAAAGCGGCCGAAGTCATCGCCCCACAGCGTGGGCACGGTGCTGCCCAGGCCGGTCCAGGTGGTCTTGAGCTCGTCGGAGCTCAGCGCCTTCTTCAGCTCGGCCTGCATCTGCTCGACGATCTCGCGCGGCGTGCCCTTGGGCGCCCACAGGCCGTACCAGGTGGCGACCTGGTAGGTGGGCACCGAGCCTTCGGCGGCGGTGGGGATGTCCGGGAAGCCCGGCGCGCGCTGCGCCGAGGCCACCGCCAGCGCCTTGATGCGGCCCGACTTGATGTGCTGGGCGGAACTGCCCAGGCCGTCGAACATCAGATCGACCTGACCGGCCATCAGGTCTTGCAGCGCCGGGCCGGCGCCGCGGTAGGGGATGTGGGTGATGAAGGTCTTGGTCTGCAGCTTGAACAGCTCGCCCGCCAGGTGGTGCGAGGTGCCATTGCCGGCCGAGCCGTAGTTCAGCTTGCCGGGATTGCGGCGCAGGAAGTCCAGCAGCGCGGGCAGGTCCTTGGCCGTGACCTTCTGCGGGTTGACGACGATGACCTGCGGCACGCTGGAGATCAGGCCCACCGGCACGAAATCGCGCTCCAGGTCGTACTCCAGCCTGGGGTACATGGCCGGGGCGATCGCGTGGTGCACCGCGCCCATGAAGAAGGTGTAGCCGTCGGGCGCAGCCTTGGCCGCCAGCGTGGCGCCCAGCGTGCCGCCGGCGCCGCCCTTGTTGTCGATGATGAACTGCTTGCCCAGCTTGTGGCTCAGGTGGGCCGTCAGCGGCCGCGCGAAGGCGTCGGTGCCGCCGCCGGCGGGGAAGGGCACGACGATGGTCACCGGCCGCGCCGGCCAGCTGCCCTGGGCCCGCGCGGCGCCCGGCAGCCCGGCCAGCAGGGTCGAGCCGGCGGCGGCCGCCAGCAGGGCGCGGCGATCAGTGTCGATCAAGGGCATGGAGTCTCCTGTCCTGTGGTTCTGCCCCGGATCGTAACGGCAGGCCCCGCATGGGCTGCCAAGGCGTTTCCCCGAGCCGCCGTTGACTGAAAACCATACAGCGAGTGTCCAAAAGCAATACACTGGCCCGATGACCCTGCCCGCCAGCCACCTGCCACGCTCCGCCGAAGCGGTGCTGGAGCTGGCCGCGCGGACCATGTTCGACACCCTGGCCCAGGCTGCCCAGGGCATGCTGGTGGTGGACCGGCGCCACCGTATCGTCTGGATCAGCGAAGGCTACAAGCGCTTCCTGCCGGCGCTGGGTTTCGAGCGCGAGGACCAGTTCGTCGGCAAGCGGGTCGAGGACGTGGTGCCCAACACCCTGCTGGCCCAGGTGATCGACACCGGCCAGCCGATCCTGCTGGACCTGCTGACCAACAAGGCCGGCACCTTCCTGGTCAGCCGCCTGCCGCTGCGCGACGAGCTGGGCCAGGTGATCGGCGCGCTCGGCCTGGTGCTGCTGGACCACCCCGAGACCACGATGCAGCCGCTGATGACCAAGTTCAGCCGGCTCACCGAGGAACTGGCCGACGCACGCCGCCAGCTGGCCGCCGAGCAGGGCCGCCGGCGCCGTGCCAAGCACACCATCGCCAGCTATGTGGGCTCCAGCCCGGCGGTGCTCGAACTCAAGCGCCTGGCGCGCCGCGCGGCGGCCAGCGACGCCACCGTGCTGCTGCTGGGCGAGACCGGCACCGGCAAGGAGCTGCTGGCCCAGGCCATCCACAACGCCGGCCCGCGGGCGGCGCGGCCCTTCGTCGGCGTCAACATCGCCGCCGTGCCCGACACGCTGCTGGAGGCCGAGTTCTTCGGCGTGGCGCCCGGCGCCTACACCGGCGCCGAGCGCAAGGGCCGGCCCGGCAAGTTCCAGCTGGCCGAGGGCGGCACGCTGTTCCTCGACGAGATCGGCGACATGCCGCTGCCGCTGCAGGCCAAGCTGCTGCGTGTGCTGCAGGAGCAGGAGGTCGAGCCGCTGGGCAGCAACACCGTGGTGGCGCTGGACGTGCGGGTGATCGCAGCCACCAGCCGCGATCTGCCGGCGATGGTGGCGGCCGGCCAGTTCCGTGCCGACCTGTACTACCGGCTGCACGTGCTGCCGATCCGTGTGCCGGCGCTGCGCGAACGCCTGGACGACCTGGACGCGCTGGCCGAGCACCTGCTGGACGACATCGCCCGCCGCGACGGCCTGCCGCCCCGCAGCCTCGCCGCCGACGCGCTGGACTGGCTGGCCCGCCACGACTGGCCGGGCAATATCCGCGAGCTGCGCAACCTGCTGGAGCAGGCCAGCCTGGTCAGCGACGAGCGGCTGCTGGGCGCGCGCCACCTGCGGCCGCTGCTGGCGGTGGACGAGTCGCGGCCCTTGCCGACCACTGTCCGACGTCCGGACACTCCCGCCGACGGCCAGTCCTTGCCCGCCGCCGTGGCGGCGCTGGAGCAGCGCCTGATCACTGAGGCGCTGCAGGCCACCGGCGGCAACAAGCTGGCCGCCGCCCGGCGCCTGGGCATCGCCCGCGCCACCTTGTACGAGAAACTCGCCTCCCTGAATCCCCCTTTGACCCGGAGCCCTTCATGAGCATGACCGCCGTTCACCTGCTTGCGATCGCCGCGCTGCTGCAGTACTTCGTCTTCAGCACCATCGTTGGCTGGGCGCGCGGCAAGTACGGCGTGGCGGCACCCGCCGTCAGCGGCCATCCCGTCTTCGAGCGCCACTACCGGGTGCAGATGAACACCCTGGAGCTGTTGGTGATGCTGCTGCCGGCGCTGTGGCTGGCCGGGCAGTTCTGGTCGCCCACCGCGGCCGTCGTGGGCGGCCTGGTCTACCTGGTGGGCCGCGGCGTGTACGCGCTGAGCTATGTGCGCAACCCGGCCAGCCGCACCGCCGGTTTTGCGCTGAGCATCGGCCCCACGCTGACCCTGCTGATCGGCGCCGTGGTGGGGATGTTGCGCGCCTGACCCGGGTTTGTCCGGGGCCGTGCAGGCACGGCCGTTGCACTCGTGTCTCCATCCAACATCCTGGACCCGGAGACACGATGACCCTGCGTCGCCTCACCCTCGCCGCTGCCGCGCTGATCGCGCTGGGCAGCACCACCCTGCCTGCGCTGGCCGTCGGCGAGATCCGCATCGCCCACATCCACAGCAAGACCGGCCCGCTCGAAGCCTATGGCAAGCAGACGGCGCTGGGCTTCAGGATGGGCCTGGAGTACGCCACCAACGGCACGATGGAGGTGGCCGGCAAGAAGCTGGTGGTCATCGAGAAGGACGACCAGGGCAAGCCCGATCTGGGCAAGAGCCTGCTGGCCGCCGCCTATGGCGACGACCAGGCCGACATCGCCGTGGGTCCCACCTCGTCCGGCGTGGCGCTGGCGATGCTGCCGGTGGCCGCCGAGTACAAGAAGATCCTGCTGGTCGAGCCCGCGGTGGCCGACTCGATCACCGGCGACAAGTGGAACAAGTACATCTTCCGCACTGGCCGCAACAGCAGCCAGGACGCGATCAGCAACGCGGTGGCGCTGGACAAGCCCGGCACCGTGATCGCCACGCTGGCCCAGGACTACGCCTTTGGCCGTGACGGCGTCAAGGCCTTCAAGGACGCGATCAAGCAGGCCAAGCTGGTCCATGAGGAATACCTGCCCACCAACACGACGGACTTCACCGCCGGTGCGCAGCGCCTGATCGACAAGCTCAAGGACCAGCCGGGCCGCAAGGTGATCTTCATCATCTGGGCCGGCGCGGGCAACCCGTTCAAGATCGCCGACCTGGACCTGAAGCGCCATGGCATCGAGATCGCCACCGGCGGCAACATCCTGCCGGCCATGGCCTCGTACAAGAACTTCCCCGGCATGGAAGGCGCCACCTACTACTACTTCGGCATCCCGAAGAACCCGGTCAACGAGGCGCTGGTGGCGCAGCACTACAAGCAGTTCAAGCAGCCGCCCGACTTCTTCACCGCCGGCGGCTTCAGCGCCGCCATGGCCGTGGTCACCGCGCTGAAGAAGACCAATGGCGACACCGCCACGCCCAAGCTGATCAGCACCATGGAGGGCATGAGCTTCGACACGCCCAAGGGCACCATGACCTTCCGCAAGGAAGACCACCAGGCGATGCAGAGCATGTACCACTTCAGGATCAAGGTGGACCCGGCCTTCGCCTGGGGCGTGCCTGAGCTGGTGCGCGAGATCAAGGCGTCCGAGATGGACGTCCCCATCCGCAACAAGCGCTGAGCCCGCGCGTGACGCGACACCTGGCCGCCTGGCTGCTGGCCGGCGTGGTGCCCTGCGCCGGCGCCGCGCTGCCGCCGCTGCCCGCGGGCATCGTCGACCCGGCGCAGGGCGCGTCGGTGTCGGGCATCTCCTCGGGCGGCTACATGGCGGTGCAACTGCACTTTGCCCACGCCGAGACCTTCACGCAGGGCGTGGGCGTGGTGGCCGGTGGCCCTCTGGGCTGCGCCGAAGGGGACGTGGCCAAGGCGCTGGGCCGCTGCATGGCCCATGAGCAGCCGATTCCGGTGGAGGCCCTGGTCCAGCGCGCCCGCAGCGCGGCGCAGCAGGGCCAGCTGGCCCCGCTGAGCCAGGTGGGGGCGGGCCGGGTCTACCTGTTCAGCGGCACACGCGACGAGACCGTGCGCCCCGGCGTGATGGACGACCTGCGCAGCTTCTACCGCGCCTTCGTGCCCGCCGAGCGCCTGCGCGAACGGCGCGACGTGCCCGCCGGCCACAGCTTCGTCACCGAGGATTTCGGGCCGACCTGCGCCGCCGAGTCGGCCAACTTCATGAACGACTGCGATGTCGACCTGGCCGGCGAACTGCTGGGCCACCTGGTGGGCAGCGGTCAGGCCCGGCCGCCGCGGCCCCGGGTGGAGGGCACGCCCGCGGCGCAGGCCTTCGACCAGCGCGCCTTCGTCACCGGCCACGGCCTGGCCGCCGAAGGCCGCGTCTTTGTCCCGGCCGACTGCAGCCGCGAGCGGCCCTGCGGCCTGCACGTGGCGCTGCACGGCTGCCGGCAATCGGTGGGCGCGATCGGCAGCGACTTCGTCGACCACGCCGGCTTCAACCGCTGGGCCGCCAGCAACCGGCTGGTGGTGCTGTACCCGCAGACCGAGTCCTCGTCGCCGGGCAACCCGCGTGGCTGCTGGGACTGGTGGGGCCACGACGACGCCCGCTACGCCACCCGCCAGGGCCCGCAGGTGCGCGCGGTGATGGCCATGGTGCACCGGCTGCAGGGTGCGCCGGCCGATGCGCCGGTGGCCGCCTGCATCACCGCCAGCAACTGGACCCACTACTGGGCCGACCGCGCCACCACCGACGGCTTCGGCGGCGTGCGCGCCGCGGGCAGCGGCGAGTCGCTGGGCTGGTGGTGGCAGACCACCACGCTGCGCGAATGGCCGGCCGGCCAGTTCCGCCGCGGGAGCTGCGACTGATGCTGGAAACCCGCGGCCTGACCATCCGCTTTGGCGGCCACGTGGCGGTGGACCAGGTGAGCTGTGCCTTCGCGCCGGGCACGCTGACCGCGATCGTCGGCCCCAACGGCGCCGGCAAGACCACCTACTTCAACCTGATCAGCGGCCAGCTGCCGGCCAGCGCCGGCCAGGTGCTGCTCGACGACATGGACATCAGCGGCCTCTCGGCGCCGCAGCGCACCCGCCGTGGCCTGGGCCGTGCCTTCCAGCTGACCCAGTTGTTCCCGGGCTTGAGCGTGCAGGAGAACGTGCGCCTGGCGGTGCAGGCGCGCCATGGTGGCGGCCTGAACCTGTGGCAGGTCTGGCGCGACCGCCGTGACTGGCTGGAGGAGACCCGCGAGCTGCTGGCCGCGGTGCGACTGCTCGATCGCCGCGACGCGCTGGCCGCCAGCCTGTCGCACGGCGACCAGCGCAAGCTCGAGGTGGCGCTGCTGATGGCCCTGGACCCGCGCGTCTACATGTTCGACGAACCCACGGCCGGCATGAGCCTGGACGAGGCGCCGGTGGTGCTCGACCTGATCCGCGCACTGAAGGCGCGCCAGGACCGCGTGATCCTGCTGGTCGAGCACAAGATGGACGTGGTGCGCGAACTGGCCGACCGCATCGTCGTGCTGCACCAGGGCGCGCTGGTGGCCGACGGCGAGCCCGCCGCCGTGATCGCCTCGGATGTCGTGCAGCAGGCCTACCTGGGCACGGCACCCACCGGAGACAGCGCATGACGGCCTTGCTGCAACTGGACGGGGTGCACACCCACATCGGCGCGTACCACATCCTGCATGGCGTGGACCTGGCGGTGCCCGAAGGCGAGGTGACGATGCTGCTGGGCCGCAACGGCGCTGGCAAGACCACCACGCTGCGCACCATCATGGGCCTGTGGCCGGCCAGCGCCGGCCGCGTGGCCTTCCGCGGCCAGACCATTGGCGGCCCGGGCTCGGCCTTCGCCACGCCCGACATCGCCCGCGCCGGCATCGCCTACGTGCCCGAAAGCATGGGCATCTTCAGCGACCTGACGGTGCGCGAGAACATGCTGCTGGCCGCCCGCGCCGCGCGCCGCGAGGCCGAGCTCGACCGCGCCCGTCTCGACTGGATCTTCGGCTTCTTCCCGGCGCTGCACAAGTTCTGGCTCTACCCGGCCGGCAAGCTCAGCGGCGGCCAGAAGCAGATGCTGGCGGTGGCCCGCGCCATCATCGAGCCGCGTGCGCTGCTGCTGATCGATGAGCCCAGCAAGGGCCTGGCGCCGGCCATCGTGCAGAACCTGGTGCAGTGCCTGGCCGAGCTGAAGCGCGAGCGCACCACCATCCTGCTGGTCGAGCAGAACGTGATGATGGCCCGCGCCCTGGGCGACCAGGTGGCGGTGATGGACGACGGCCGCGTGGTCCACACCGGCCGCATGGCCGACCTCGCCGCCGATGCCGGGCTGCAGCAGCGCCTGCTGGGCCTGTCGCTGGGAGCGCACGCATGAGCCAGGCACCGTCGGCCGGCGCGGCCATTCCGAAGGCGCAGTTCGACACCCGCCCGCTGTGGCTGCTGGCCGCGGTGATGGCCGCCGGCGCGGCGCTGGTGGGCAGCGGCAGCACCTGGCTCACGCTCACCGTGGCCGGGCTGGCGATGGGGCTGATCGTCTTCATCATCGCCTCGGGCCTGACCCTGGTCTTCGGGCTGATGGACGTGCTGAACTTCGGCCACGGCGTGTTCATCGCGGTGGGTGCGTTCGTGGCCACCAGCGTGATGGGCGGCATGGCCGACTGGACGGGCTCGGCCTCGCTGGGCGCCAACCTGGTGGCGGTGGGCGCGGCCATGGCGGTGGCGATGGCGGTGGCCGGTGCGATCGGTCTGGTCTTCGAGCGGCTGATCGTGCGGCCGGTCTACGGCCAGCACCTCAAGCAGATCCTGATCACGATGGGCGGCATGATCATCGGTGAGGAGCTGATCAAGGTGATCTGGGGCCCGGCGCAGATCCCGCTGCCGCTGCCTGAAGCCTTGCGCGGTGCCCTCCTGCTGGGTGATGCGGCGGTCGAGCGCTACCGGCTGCTGGCGGTGGTGATCGGGCTGGGCGTGTTCGCGCTGCTGGCCTGGGTGCTGGGCCGCACCAAACTGGGCCTGCTGATCCGCGCCGGCGTGCAGGACCGCGAGATGGTCGAGGCGCTGGGCTACCGCGTGCGGCACCTGTTCCTGGGCGTGTTTGTCGCCGGCTCGGCGCTGGCCGGCCTGGGCGGCGTGCTGTGGGGCCTGTACCAGCAGAGTGTGGTGCCGCAGATCGGCGCGCAGGTCAACACGCTGATCTTCATCGTCATCATCATCGGCGGCCTGGGCAGCACGCTGGGCAGCTTCGTCGGCGCGCTGCTGGTGGGCCTGGTGGCCAATTACCTGGGCTTCGTCGCGCCCAAGGCGGCGCTGTTCTCCAACATCGCGCTGATGATGGCCGTGCTGCTGTGGCGGCCGCAGGGCCTGTACCCGGTGGGAGGGCGCTGAGACCATGCTGATCGACCGCCTGCTGAGTGCCGATCCGCCGCGCAGCCGCCTGCTGGCCGTGCTGCTGCTGGCCACCGTGCTGGGCCTGGCCTGCGCGCCCTTCCTGTTCCCGGGTGCCAAGGCGCTGGGCGTGGCCGCGAAGATGCTGGTCTTCATCCTTCTGGTGGCCAGCTACGACCTGCTGCTGGGCTACACCGGCATCGTCAGCTTTGCCCACACCATGTTCTTCGGCATTGGCGCCTATGGCGTGGCCGTCGCCGCCACGCGCCTGGGCGGCGAGGCCGGCGTGGGCTTCGGCGCGCTGCTCATGGGCCTGGCCGGCGCGCTGGGGCTGTCGCTGCTGCTGGGTCTGCTGATCGGCCTGTTCAGCCTGCGTGTCAAGGCCATCTTCTTCGCCATGATCACGCTGGCGGTGGCAGCGGCCTTCCAGGGCCTGGCCTCGCAGCTGAGTGAGCTCACCGGCGGCGAGGACGGCCTGAGCTTCTCGGTGCCCGAGGTGCTGACCCCGGCCTTCGAACCCTTCGAGGCCCCGGTGCTGGGCCGCATGATCGATGGCCAGGTGATCACCTACTACCTGCTCTTCGGCGTCGTGCTGCTGGTCTTCCTGGCGCTGCTGCGGGTGGTCAATTCGCCCTTCGGCCGCGTGCTGCAGGCGATCCGCGAGAACGACTTCCGCGCCGAGGCCATCGGCTACCGCAGCGCGGTCTACCGCACCGGCTCGACCCTGGTGTCGGCGCTGGTGGCCACGCTGGCTGGTGCGCTGCTGGCGCTGTGGCTGCGCTACACCGGGCCGGACACCACGCTGAGCTTCGAGATCATGCTCGACGTGCTGCTGATCGTGGTGATCGGCGGCATGGGCACGATGTACGGCGCGGTGCTGGGCTCGGTGCTCTTCGTCTTCGCGCAGAACTACCTGCAGGAAGGCCTGCGCTGGATGGGCGGCGAGGGCGGCTGGCTGGCCGAGGTGCCGGTGCTGGGCGCGCTGGTGTCGCCGGACCGCTGGCTGCTCTGGCTGGGCCTGGGCTTCGTGCTGTGCGTGTACCACTTCCCCACCGGCCTGGTGGGGCGTTTGCGGGCCCGGTCGAACACCGGGCCTTCCCCAGCCGACCACTGACCCGGTGGTTCGGATTCCGATGACCAGCCGTCGACACAACGAGGAGACTGCCGTGCATTTGCATCGATCGAGACAACACCTGGTCCTGGCCGTGCTGGCCCTGCTGGGCGCCAACGCCGCGCAGGCGGCCACCCCGCCCAATCGCCTGCCTGGCGCGGTGCGCGGGCCGGTGATCGAAACCGTCTACGACGGCGTCAGCAACGACCTGCTGACCGCCGGTCTGGGCAAGACCGGTCTGATGGGCGGCACGCCCGCCTATGTCAACCCGGCCGCACCCACCGCCGCCGAGTTGCGCCGCAACGCCATCTACGTCAACTACCGTGCGCTGGTCGACTACACCGCCGGCGGCGGCATGGGCGTGTTCTACGGTCCCAACATCGACATCCACGGCCAGGACACGCTGGGCGAAGGCAAGGTGCCCGGCCGCGAATACATCGCCTGGTCCGACGACGGCAGCGGCCAGCGCAACGTGACGCTGATGGTGCAGCTGCCCGACAGCTTCAACCCGGCCGCGCCATGCATCGTCAGCGCCACCTCGTCAGGCTCACGCGGCGTGTATGGCGCGATCGCCACCGCGGGTGAGTGGGGCCTCAAGCGCGGTTGCGCGGTGGCCTACACCGACAAGGGCACCGGCAACGGCCTGCACGACCTGGTCAGCGGCGTCGTGATGGCCCGCGATGGCACGCTGCTCAACGCCGCCACCGCCGGCACCGAGGCCCTCTTCCAGGCCCAGCTGACCGAGGAGCAGCGCGCCGCGTTCAATGCCGCCACGCCCAACCGTGTGGCCTACAAGCATGCGCATTCGCAGCGCAACCCCGAGAAGGACTGGGGTCGCCACACGCTGGACGCGATCCGCCTGGCCTTCTGGGCGATCAATGAGCGCTACGGCGCGCCGGACGCCCGGCAGCCGGGCCGGCGCCTGGCCACGATCACGCCAGAGCAGACCCTGGTCATCGCCTCCAGCGTCTCCAACGGCGGCGGCGCGGCGCTGGCGGCTGCCGAGCAGGACAAGGACGGCCTGATCGACGGCGTGGCCGTCAGCGAACCCAATGCCACGCCACGCAACGCGCGCAAGCTGCAGATCCGCCAGGGCGCGCTGCAGGCCAGCGTGCTGGGCCGGCCGCTGGTGGACTACTTCACCTTCGCCAACGTCTACCAGCCCTGCGCGCTGCTGTCCTCGCAGGCCGGGTTGTCGCTGAGCGCAGCGTTCTGGCCGGCCGCCTTCACCACCATCGCCCAGCTGCGCTGCGGGGCGCTGGCGGCCAAGGGCCTGGTCAGCGGCGCCACGCTGGCCGAGCAGGCCGACGATGCGCTGGCCCGGATGCTGGCCTACGGCTGGCAGCCGGAGAGCAACTTCCTGCAGCAGTCGCACTTCCGCTTCGCCACCAACTCGATCGCCTTCACCTACGTGAACGCGGCCGGCCGCTTCAGCGTGCTGGACAGCGTTTGCGGCTACAGCCTGGCCAACACCGACGCCAACGGCAACCCGACGGCCCAGCTGCCGGTGGTGCAGGCGGGCATCTTCGCCAGCGGCAACGGCGTGCCGCCGACCAGCGGCGTCAACATCGTCTACAACCCGTCGGTGGGCGGGGCCAAGCTGGACTTCGTGGCGATCTCGCCGTCGACCAGCCAGTTCGACTTCGCGCTCGATGGCGCGCTGTGCCTGCGCTCGCTGGCCACCGGCGTCGACGCTGTCACCGGTGCGCCCTTGGCGGGTGAGCTGCTGGCCCAGTCGCAGCGGGTGCAGGCCGGCGTCAGCGAGGTGCTGCTCAAGGCGCGCCTGCAGGGCAAGCCCACGCTGATCGTCGCGGGCCGCAATGATGCGCTGCTGCCGGGCAACCACACCGCGCGCGCCTACTACGGCGCCAACCAGCTGAAGGAAGGCGCCGGCAGCACCCGGCTGATCGAGGTGACCAACGCGCAGCACTTCGACGGCTTCATCGCCTTCGGCGCGCTGATGGGCTACGACACCCGCTTCATTCCGCTGCACGTCTACTTCAACCGCGCGATGGACGCGATGTGGGACCACCTGAAGCACGGCACGGCGCTGCCGCCCAGCCAGGTGGTGCGCACCGTGCCGCGCGGCGGCGTCAGCGGTGCCGCGCCGGCGCTGACGGCCGCCAACGTGCCGCCGATCGCCGCTGCCCCGCTGGCCGGCGATCTGATCACGATGGACGGTCCGACCCTGACGATCCCGGAGTGAGGCCACAGGAGCCGCGATGTCGCACACCTCGAACTACCTGCGCTGCCTGGACCGCGAGATCCACTACACCGAGTGGGGCGCGGCGCAGGCCGACGTGGTGATCGCCTGGCATGGCCTGGCGCGCACCGGGCGCGACATGGACGACATCGCGGCCCACCTGTCCACCCGCTGGCGGGTGATCTGCCCCGACACGATCGGCCGCGGCCTGAGCCAGTGGAGCCCGGACCCCGGGGCCGAGTACTGCCTGGACTTCTATGTGCGCCTGGCCGAATCGCTGTTGGACCAGCTGGGCGTGCGGCAGTGCCTGTGGCTGGGCACCTCGATGGGGGGCGCGATCGGCCTGCGCGGCGCGGCGGGTCGCCTGCGTGGCCGGATCGGCCGGCTGGTGCTCAACGACATGGGGCCGGAGATCGCGGCGTCCGCGGTCGAGCGCATCCGCACCTACGCCGGCAGCCCGGCCAGCTTTGCCACCGTGGGCGAGCTGGAGCAGTACTTCCGCACCATCTACGCCCCCTATGGCTGGCTCAGCGATGCCCAGTGGCGCCGCCTGACCGAGACCAGCGTGCGCCGCCTGCCCGACGGCCGTGTGACGCCGCACTACGACCCGCAGATGGTGCGCCAGTTCATCGACCACCCCGCCGACTACGACCAGTGGCCGCAGTGGGACAGCCTGGACATTCCGGTGCTGTGCCTGCGCGGCGAGCACTCGGATCTGCTGGAAGCGCCGGTGGCCGAGCAGATGCGCCAGCGCGGCCCGCGCGCCACGGTGGTCACGGTGCCGGGCTGCGGGCATGCGCCGGCGCTCAATGTGCCGGCCCAGTTCGCGTGGGTCGATGACTTCCTGACGACACCCTGAGGCCGCCGCTCAGCGGGCCACTGCGCCCACCGAGTCAAGGCGTCGCAACAGCACGCCGTGAAACTGTCCCTGGGCATTGCGCGCCCATGCGATGACATGGCCGGCGTCGTTGATGCCTCGGGCCGCCATCAGCCGCCACTGGGCCTGCTGCGCCGCCGGCAGCAGCTTGGCCAGCCACCACATCTGGCCGCCGCTGTACAGGAAAGGTCCGGAACGGCCGGCCAGCGCGCGGTCACCCACCACCTCGCCTGCGGCATTGATGCTGTAGGCATAACTGCGGGCGCCATGGCGGCTCTCCAGGTCGGTGGTGACACCGTCGCGGTGGAGGTAGGCATGGGTCTGGAAATAGTGCGGACCCACCTGTGAGCTGCCGACCACCCAGCCCTGGCGGTTGATCGCCAGGGCCAGCGTGGACAGGCTGCCCGGCAGGCCGAAGGTCTCCTTCAGCACGCCGTCCTGCCACAGCGCGCCGTACTGCCCTTGCACCCCATCGATGGTCTGCCTGACGATGCCGGCCACCTGGCCTGCATCGTTGATCGCCCAGGCGACGCTGGGCAGGTCGGGCTGCGGCACCGGCAGGTCCTGCCACTGGCCGTCGTCCATCAGGAAGGCGCGGTCAGGCTGCATCAGCTGCGAGCGTCGCCCCACCACCTGGCCCTGGCTGTTGATGCCGTGGGCCGAGGCGCTGCCTTCGGGCGGCGCATGCAGCGTGGTGCTGCCGGCCTGATGGATGAAGATCCGGCTGCTCGCGCGCCCCAGCATCAGCTCGCCGGTGACATGGCCGGCATCGCTGATCGCGGATGCATGGCCGCTGCGGTACGGAGGGTCGCCGTGCTGGATCAGGCGCTGAGCCCGGCCGTTGACAAATCGCACGGGGTAGCCGGCACCGTCGGTCTGTTCAGCCATGCCGACGATGTCATCCGTGCTGTTGATGGCCCGCGCATCGCTCTGAACACCTTGGCGCAGGGTGCCCAGGTCCACCAGCTCATAGCGGGGCGCCTTCGCCCATGCGCCCGCCGAGGCCACCAGGAGCAGCAGGGCTGCGAACAATCTCATGTTTCGTCTCCTTGGTGGCCTCAGTGCGCACGCCGCTAATGTGGTGCGTCGGTGGCCTGCTGTGCATCCCTATGCTGTCCAGGGGCCGTGCGCAGGCACGCCCGGGTGCCCCCCTTGCCTTCGGGGGAGGGGGCATGGCCACGTTGAACAGCCCCTGGCCCGGCAGCGACAATCGGCGCAGCAGGAGCCCGTCATGCCCTTCGTCGATCCATCCCACCCTTGCCGGCGAGCCCCGGCCCGCGTCGCCGCCGTCCTGCGCATGGTCGAGGTGTGCGTCTGAATGCGTCCGACAGCCGGTGGGCCGCCGCCGCGGTGGTGCTGGCGGCGCTGGGGGGCGGTCTGCTGTGGCGCCTGGATGACGCGCAACGCCGCGAGGCCTTCGACACCCAGGCCCGCATCGCCCACCGCCTGCTGAGCCAGCATGCGCTGCAGATGGAGGCGGTGCTGGCCACGCTGACCCTGGTGGCCACCGGCCCCGAGCAGGCCGACGCCGCGCGCCGCCTGCCGGCGCTGCTGCCCGCGGTGCGCAGCGTGCAGCAGCGCACCGATCCGCAACCCTGGCCCGATGCCCGGCTGCAGGCCGCCGAGCAGGCCTCGCGCGAGACGCGCCGGGCGGTGCTGGTGCGCCTGGAGACTGCCGCGCCGCGCGCGCTGCTGCTGCGCGCCGGCCAGCCCAGCAGTTATGCGCTGGAAGTCGACCTGTCGCAACCGCTGCGCGAGGCCGACTGGCCCGTGGCGCCGGGCTCGGCGGTGTCGGTGGCCCTGGTCCCGGCCGACCGTCCGCTGGTGTGGCTGCAGCAGGGCCGATCGCCGGCCACGGTGCTGGGCCGCTACGAGGCGCGCAAGCACCTGGCCGCCGACAGCCTGCCGGTGGATGTGGTGCTGCAGCAGCCCTGGAGCTGGGCCGAGCTGCCCTGGCTGGCCTGGGCCCTGTGGACGCTGCTGTGTGCCGCGGCGATGCTGCTGGTGCGCGCCGGCTGGCGCCAGCGCCAGGCCCGCCGCCGCGCCGAGGAGTGGCTGCGCCTGGGTCAGGTGGCCCGGCTGAACACGCTGGGCGAACTGGCGGCGGGCATGGCCCATGAGCTGAACCAGCCGCTGACCGCGGTGCTGGCCAACACCCAGGCGGCCGGCCGCCTGCTGGACGAGGACCCGCCCGAGCTGAGCACCGCGCGCCAGGCGATGACCCAGGCCGCCGCCCAGGCGCGCCGCGCCAGCGAGGTGCTGTCCCGCTTGCGCCAGGCCCTGGCGCGGCCCGACGAGCCACCGCCCAGCAGCAGCTTGCGCCTGGACGCGGCGGCGCGCGCGGCGCTGGACCTGCTGGCCCCCGAGGCCCAGGCGCTGGGGGTGCGCCCGCAGTTACAGGTGGCTCCCAGCGCGGCCGCGGTGCGGGCCGATCCAGTCGCGGTGGAGCAGATCCTGCACAACCTGTTGCGCAATGCGCTGCAGGCCCTGGCCGCGGTGCCGACCGACGAACGCCGGCTGACGGTGCAGGTCGAGGCCGATGCCCGCAGCGGCCACCTCAGCGTGATCGACAGCGGCGAGGGCCTGGCGCCCGAGGTCGCGGCCCGCCTGTTCCAGCCCTTTGTCAGCACCCGCGAGGGCGGTCTGGGCCTGGGCCTGAGCCTCAGTGAATCGCTGGCGCAGGCCCAGGGCGGCGCGTTGACGCTGCTGCCGCTGGCCGAACGCGGGGCCGGCTTCCGGCTCAGCCTGCCCCGGGCCGAGGCCGCCTGATGCACACGCCGCTGATCCACCTGGTCGACGACGACGCCGCGGTGCGCGATGGCCTGGCGCTGCTGATCGGCACCGTGGGCCTGCGCGTGCAGACCTGGGACGACCCGCAGGCCTTCATCACGGGCTTTGACCGCCAGGCCATCGGCGCCATCGTGCTGGACGTGCGCATGCCCGGGCTGGGCGGCATCGCGGTGCTGGAGCGCCTGCAGGCCGAAGGCGTGGACCAGCCGGTGGTGATGCTCACCGGCCACGGCACGGTGGCGCTGTGCCGGCGCGCCTTCAAGAGCGGCGCGGCCGAGTTCCTGGAGAAGCCGGTCGACGACGAGCTGCTGCTCGACACCCTGCAGCAGGCGGTGCGCCAGCATGTACGCTCGCGCGAGCGCCACGCCGCCGATCGCGAGGCCCGCGCCCGCCACGCCCAGCTGTCGCCGCGCGAGCAGGAGGTGCTGGGCCTGATCATCGAAGGCCTGACCAACAAGGAGATCGGCCGTGCGCTGGGCCTGTCGCCGCGCACCGTCGAGACCCACCGCGCCCACCTCTTCGCCAAGCTGGAGGCCGAGTCGCTGGCCCAGCTGATCCGGCGCTATGCCCGGCTGGTCGAGGAGGGCGACAGCGCTCCGTAGTTCTACGGAGCAGCGCGCGTAGCCGGCCGAATGGCCGCCGCCGCCCCGGCTTCCTACAGTGAGGGCACGGTCCAACGAGGACCGCCACCTCAGGAGAATCCGATGCTGTCCACCCCCCGTCTCACCCTGGTCGCGCTGGCCCTGTGCGCCACCGCCGCACACGCTGAACTGCGCACCGAAAAGGCCCTGACGCTGTCGCTGGCCAACCAGATCGCCGCTGCGGGCGTGGCCGCCTGCCAGGCCAATGGCTACGCGGTGACCGTCACCGTGGTCGACCGTGCCGGCGGCGTGCGTGTCGTGCAGCGCGCCGACAACGCCGGCGCCCACACGCTGGAAGCCAGCCGCGCCAAGGCCTGGACCTCGGCCTCGGCCAAGAACACCACGCTGGCGATGATGGAGAACGCGCAGAAGAACCCGGCGGCCGCCAACCTGGTCAACATCCCCGGCTTCCTGCTGCTGGGCGGCGGCGTGCCGATCAAGGCCGGCAACGAGGTGGTCGGTGCGGTGGGCATCGGCGGTGCGCCGGGCGGCCACCTGGACGAGCAGTGCGCGATGGCCGCGTTGGACCAGGTCAAGGCGCAGCTGCAGTGAAACGCCGCGCCTTCGGCCTGGGTCTGGCCGCGCTGGCGCTGACGGCGCGCGCCCAGACCGCCCCCACACCCGCCGAGATCGGCCGCTACGGCGGCCTGCACGCCGCGGCGTGGCGGGGCGACCTGGCGCGCATCGACGCCCTGGCCGATCAGGTGCGCCTGAACCCGCGCGACGAGCACGGCCGCACGCCCGTGCATGTGGCCGCCTTCGCTGGCCAGCGCGAGGCCTTGCGCCGCCTGGCCCGACACGGCGCCGACCTGCAGCTGCTGGAACACGACCGCTACGACGCGGTGACCATCGCCGCCGTCGCCGACGACGAAGAGACCCTGCGCACCCTGCTGGCGCTGGGCGCGTCCGCGCGCCAGGTGACCAGCCGCTACGACGGCACCGCGCTGATCGCCGCCGCCCATCTGGGCCACGACGGCGTGGTGCGCCAGCTGATCGCCGCGGGCGCGCCGCTGGACCATGTCAACAACCTGCACTGGACCGCGCTGATCGAGGCGGTGGTGCTGGGCGACGGCGGACCGCGCCACCAGGCCACGGTCCAGGCCCTGCTGTCCGCCGGTGCGGACACCCGGCTGAGCGACCGCGCTGGCCGCACACCGCTAGCGCTGGCGCGCGAGCGGGGCTACGGCGCGATGGTGGCCCTGCTGGAGAAGCGCTGAGCCTCAGCGCTGGAAGCGCCCGTCCTCGGTGACGATCGACAGGTCCACGTAGTCCAGGCCGCTGTGGTCAGCCGGGCTGTAGCCCAGCTCCAGCCCGCCCAGGTCCAGGCGCTGCAGGCCGTTCAGGGCGTCGGCCAGGCTCTGCCGCGTGGGGGTGCGACCGGCGCGGCGCAGGCCCTCGACCAGCACCTTGGCGGCGGCGAAGCCCTCCACCATCGCCGGCGTCAGCGCCAGGCCCCTGGCCTTGGCCAGCGCCTGGGCTTCCTTGATCATCGGCACCGCGATCGAGCGCTCGGACGGAAACACCTGGCTGACGATCACGCCGCGCGCCAGCTCGCCCAGCTGCTTGACGAAGCCGGCCGACGCATTGTTCGACAGCGTGACCATTTGCGCCTTCGAGCCGGCCGCGCGCAGCGCCTTCATCGCGTCCACCACGGCGGTGCCCGAGCCGATGAACAGCACCGCCTGCGGCTCGGCCTTGACCAGCGCCGGAATCAAGGCCGTGAAGTCGGGCTTGCTGCGGTCATAACGCTGGTGGCTGACCGGGCTCAGGCTGGCGGCCTTCAGGCCTTTCAGTGCACCCTGGACGGCGTCGTCGCCGAAGCTGTCGTCCACCTGCACGATGCCGATCTGGCGCACGCCGATCTGGGTCAGGTGGGTGATCGCGCGCTCGGCCTCGCGCTGGTAGGTGGCGCGCACATTGAACAGCCAGGGGTGTACCGGCTGGTGCAGCACCATCGCCCCGGTGGACGGCGCGATCAGCGGAATCCGCGCTTCAGTCAGCAGCGGCATCAGCGCCTGGGTGTGCGGTGTGCCGCGGTTCAGGAACAGTGCCAGCACGCCCTGGTCGATCAGCTGGCGTGCGTTGGCCACCGCCTGCGGCACCTCGAAACGGTCGTCCAGGCTGATCAGCTCGATCGGCTGGCCCTGCACGCCGCCCTGGCGGTTCACCGCTTCGATCCAGAGCATCGCGCCCTGGCGGGTCTCGGCCACGGTGGCCGCCACCGCGCCGCTCAGGCCAACGGTCTGGCCGATCTTCCACTGCGCCTGCGCGCCCAGGCTGACGCCCAGCGCCAGCAGCGCCACCCCAGCGGCTGAACGCCACCTCTGGCGGACTCGTGCACCCATCGACTGCCTCGTGCTCTCATGGCCCTAGTGGGCGGCCATTTTCGCGCGGACCTCGGGGTCTTTCAGGTGGACATCGCGTATCGGGTTGACCCTGAGCGGGCTCAGCGCACGCGCCAGCCGCCGCGCAACTCGTAGCCGCCACGGGCCGCAGGCTCCCAGCGGCGCGGCTCATAGTGCCAGCCGTGGCGTGGTGCTTCCCAACGGCCGCCTACCCAGACATGGCGGCCGCCCACCCAGTTCCAGTAGCCGCCAATCCAGATGGCACCGGGGAAGGGAATGGCAGGCACCACCTCGTACTGGGGCGGCGGGGGCGCCATCGGGGCCATCACGACCGGGCCGGATTCGTACACCGGCGGGCCGCCATAGGCCGGCCGGTGCGCCGGCACGACCACGCAGGCGGGCAGGGCCAGCAGGACGAGCAGGCTCGATCCGGCCAGCAGGCGGCGCCCGAAGGCGCTGGACATGGACGTGTTCATGAGCTATCAACCCCTGAGAGGCCCTGGCGGATGACAAGCACTCGCGTCGGTGTTGCCCATTCTCGCCGGAGCGGTTCGCGCGGCGGGCGGAAGTCGCTGCGTGCCGTCCCGGCGCACGGTGATCCGATCGAGCCGCGTCCGGAACCCCGGGCGCCAGCCGGTCCGGGCGCCTCTGCCCTGACGAGGCCGGGCTGACAGGGGCAGCAAGCCGGCGGCACCCTGGCAGCAGGGACCACGCCTTTGTGCCAACATGGCGGGTTCTGCGTGCTTCCAGACCCTTCCATGTCGTCCGGCCTGATCGAGATCCGTGGTGCCCGCCAGCACAACCTGAAGAACCTGGACCTGGACATCCGCACCGGTGAGCTGACGGTGGTGACCGGGCCCAGCGGCTCGGGCAAGTCCAGCCTGGTCTTCGACACGCTCTATGCCGAGGGCCAGCGGCGCTATGTCGAGACCTTCTCGGCCTACGCCCGCCAGTTCCTGGACCGCATGGACCGGCCGGCGGTGGACAAGGTCGAGGGCGTGCCGCCGGCCATCGCGATCGACCAGACCAACCCGGTGCGCACCAGCCGCTCCACGGTCGGCACGATGACCGAGCTGAACGACCACCTGAAGCTGCTGTTTGCCCGCGCTGGTCAACTGTTCGACCGTCAGACCGCCCTGCCGGTGCGGCACGACAACGCCGAGACCATCCATGCCGACCTGGCGGCCCGCGCGGCGGCGGCGGGCGATCCGCGGCTGGTCATCACCTTCCCGGTGGAGTTGCCGGCCAACACCAGCGCCGAGGAGGTGGAGCAGTGGTTGCAGGCCAGCGGCTTCTCACGGGTGCAGGCCGAGCGGGTGGTCGACGGCAAGAAACTGCTGGATGTGGTGGCCGATCGCTTCCGTTTCAGCAATGCTGAGCGGGTGCGGGTGATGGAGGCCATCGAGCTGGGCCTGAAGCGCGGCCAGGGCCGGCTCAGCGTCTACGCGCTGGCTGACGAGGGCGAACCCACGCTGTGGAAGTACAGCACCGGCCTGCACTGCCCCGAAAGCGATCTGCGCTATGGTGACCCGCAGCCGGCGCTGTTCAGCTTCAACTCGGCCTACGGCGCCTGCGAGACCTGCCGCGGCTTCGGCCGCGTGATCGGCGTCGACTTCGGCCTGGTCATCCCTGACCACCGCAAGACCCTGCGCAACGGCGCGATCAAGCCGATGCAGACGCCGGCCTGGCAGGAGTGCCAGGACGACCTGGTCAAGTACGCCGGCGAGGCCGGCATTCCGCGTGACACCGCCTGGAACCAGCTGACCGAGGCGCAGCGGCAATGGGTGATCGAGGGCTCGCCGAACTGGAACGGCAACTGGAACAAGCAGTGGTACGGCGTGCGCCGCTTCTTCGAGTACCTGGAGAGCAAGGCCTACAAGATGCACATCCGCGTGCTCTTGTCCAAGTACCGCAGCTACACGCCCTGCACCGCCTGCGGCGGCGCGCGGCTGAAACTGGAGTCGCTGCTGTGGCGCATCGGTGAGAAGGACGATGCCGACGCGGTGCTGCCGCCCCCGCAGCGCATGCTGCCGCAGGGCGCGGCCTGGTCGCGCGCGCAGCTGGAGGCGCTGCCGGGCCTGAACCTGCACGACCTGATGCTGCTGCCGATCGAGCGCCTGAAGCGCTTCTTCGACGGTATCCACCTTCAGGAGGGCTTCCTCGACGAAGCGCTGAAACTGCTGCTGGATGAGATCCGCACGCGGCTGCGCTACCTGTGCGACGTGGGCCTGGGCTACCTGACGCTGGACCGCCAGAGCCGCACGCTCAGCGGCGGCGAGGTGCAGCGCATCAACCTGACCACCGCGCTGGGCACCTCGCTGGTCAACACGCTGTTCGTGCTGGACGAGCCCAGCATCGGCCTGCATCCGCGCGACATGAACCGTATCGTGCAGGCCATGCAGCGCCTGCGCGACGCCGGCAACACGCTGGTGGTGGTCGAGCACGACCCGGCGGTGATGCTGGCCGCCGACCGCCTGATCGACATGGGCCCGGGGCCGGGCGAGAAGGGCGGGCAGATCGTCTTCGACGGCAGCCCCCAAGCCGCCCGCTCGGCCGACACGCTGACCGGCGCCTACCTGGGCGCGCGCAAGAGCGTGGGCATGGGCTTCAAGCGCTTCGTGGACGAGGCCACACCGCGGCTGATCCTGGAAGGCGCGCGCCAGAACAACCTGAAGAACGTGACGGTCGAGTTCCCGCTGCAGCGGCTGACCGTGGTCACCGGGGTCTCGGGCTCGGGCAAGAGCACGCTGGTGCAGGACATCCTGGTGCCGGCGCTGCTGCGCCACTTCGGCCAGGCCACCGACGCGCCCGGCGCGCATGACCGCCTGCTGGGCGCCGACCACCTGGCCGATGCGGTCTTCGTTGACCAGAGCCCGATCGGCAAGACCGCGCGCTCCAACCCGGCCAGCTATGTGGGTGCGTTTGACGAGATCCGCAAGCTCTTCGCCGTGGCCCCGCTGGCGCAGGAGCGGCGCTACACCGCCGGCATGTTCAGCTTCAACGCGGGGGATGGGCGCTGCCCGACCTGCGGCGGCTCGGGCTTCGAGCATGTCGAGATGCAGTTCCTGTCGGACGTGTACCTGCGCTGCCCGGACTGCGACGGCCGCCGCTACCGCGCCGAGATCCTGGAAGTGCTGATCACCCGCGGCGACCGGCGGCTGAGCATCGCCGATGTGCTGGACCTGACCGTCAGCGAGGCGGTGCAGTGCTTCGCCAAGGACCGCGAGGTGCTGCGCGCGCTGCAGCCCATCGTCGATGTCGGCCTGGACTATGTGCGCCTGGGCCAGCCGGTGCCCACGCTCTCGGGCGGCGAGGCGCAGCGCCTGAAGCTGGCCGGCTTCCTGGCCGAGGCGGCGGCCAGCCCGCGCCAGGCGGTGGCCAAGAAGGGCACGCTGTTCGTCTTCGACGAGCCCACCACCGGCCTGCACTTCGACGACATCGCCAAGCTGATGCGCGCGCTGCGCAAGCTGCTGGACGCCGGCCACTCGCTGCTGGTGATCGAGCACAACCTGGATGTGATCCGCGCTGCCGACTGGCTGATCGACCTGGGCCCCGAGGGCGGCGACGGTGGCGGCCAGCTGGTGGCCGCGGGCACGCCGGATGACCTGCGCGCCCACCCGAGCTCGCACACCGGCGCCGCGCTGCGCGACTACGACGGCGCGCTGGGCGTGGCCGAGAAGACCGTGGCGTCGGACACCGATTCCGGCCGCTACCTGGGACGGGCGGTACGGGACGAGGCGATCCGCATCGTCAATGCGCGCGAGCACAACCTGAAATCGCTGGACGTGGACATCCCGCGCGGCAAGTTCACGGTGGTGACCGGGGTGTCGGGCTCGGGCAAGAGCACGCTGGCCTTCGACATCCTGTTCAACGAGGGACAGCGGCGCTACCTGGAATCGCTCAACGCCTATGCGCGCTCGATCGTGCAGCCGGCGGGGCGGCCGGAGGTGGACGCGGTGTGGGGCATCCCGCCCACCGTGGCGATCGAGCAGCGGCTGTCGCGCGGCGGGCGCAAGTCCACCGTGGCCACCACCACCGAGGTCTGGCACTTCCTGCGCCTGCTGTGGGTCAAGCTGGGCCTGCAGCACTGCGTGCACGACGGCGCGCCGGTGCGGCCGCAAAGCGCCGAGAGCATCGCCGCGCAGCTGCTGCGCGACCACGCCGGCCAGCATGTGGGCCTGCTGGCGCCGCTGGTGGTGAACCGCAAGGGCATCTACAACGACCTGGCCAAGTGGGCCAAGGCGCGTGGCCACAGCCACCTGCGCGTGGACGGCGAGTTCCTGCCCACCGACCCCTGGCCCAAGCTCGACCGCTTCAAGGAGCACACCATCGAGCTGCCGGTGGGCGACCTGGTGGTCTCGGCCGCCACCGAGCCCGAGCTGCGCGCGCTGCTGGCCGAGGCGCTGGAGGCCGGCAAGGGTGTGATGCACCTGCTGGCGCCGCTGGACGGCCTGGCCGAGCGGCTGGAGGCCGGCCAGCCCACCACCGGCCTGGGGCAGCTGAAGGTGTTCTCCACCAAGCGCGCCTGCCCGCAGTGCGGCACCAGCTACCCCGAGCTGGACCCGCGCCTGTTCAGCTACAACAGCAAGCACGGCTGGTGCAGCACCTGCGTGGGCACCGGTCTGACACTGACGCGTGAGCAGCGCCAGGCCTTTGATGATTCGGTGCGCAACGACGACGACAAGGGCCGAGAGCGGCGCTTTCCCAGTGACGAACCCGAGGTGGAAGGCCTGGCCGGCGAGCCCTGCCCCGACTGCCACGGCGCCCGCCTGAACCCGGTGGCGCGCGGCGTCACCTTTGCCGAGCGCACCATCCACGACGTGGCCGCTGGCTCGGTGCGCGAGGCCCGCGCCTGGATCGACGGCCTCACGCTCACCGGCCGCGATGCCGGCATCGCCCGCGACGTCATCACCGAGATCCGCAGCCGCCTGGAGTTCCTGGAAGAAGTGGGCCTGGGCTACCTGACGCTGGACCGCGCCGCGCCCACGCTCAGCGGCGGCGAGGCCCAGCGCATCCGCCTGGCCGCGCAGCTGGGCAGCCACCTGCAGGGCGTCTGCTATGTGCTGGACGAGCCCACCATCGGCCTGCACCCGCGCGACAACGGCATCCTGCTGGGCGCGCTCAAGAAATTGGGCGACGCCGGCAACACGCTGGTCGTGGTGGAGCACGACGAAGACACGATCCGCCGCGCCGACCATGTGATCGACATCGGCCCCGGCGCCGGCAAGCGCGGCGGCCGCCTGGTGGCGCAGGGCGCGCCGTCCGAGCTGGCCGCGCACCCCGATTCACTCACCGGCCGCTGCCTGGCCTCGCCGCTGAAGCACCCGCTGCAGGCGCGTCGTCCGGTGGATGGACAGACGCCAGCGATGGCGCTGCGCGGTGCGTCGCTGCACAACCTGCAGCAGGTGGACGTGGACGTGCCGCTGGGCCGGCTGGTGGCGGTGACCGGTGTGTCGGGCTCGGGCAAGAGCACGCTGGCGCGCGACGTGCTGCTGGCCAATGTGGCGGCGCTGGTGGCGGCCAAGGGCCGTAAGCCCGACGAGGCCGCGGCCTCCAGCGTGATGCTCAGCGGCTGTGCCAGCCTCAGTGGCTGGGGCGGTGTGGACCGCGTGCTGGAGGTGGACCAGACCCCGATCGGCAAGACCCCGCGCTCCTGCCCGGCCACCTACATCGGCTTCTGGGACAGCATCCGCAAGCTCTTCACGGAAACGCTGGAGGCCAAGGCGCGCGGCTACGCCGCCGGGCGCTTCTCGTTCAACACCGGCCAGGGCCGCTGCCCGGCCTGTGAAGGGCAGGGGATGCGCACCATCGAGATGAGTTTCTTGCCCGATGTCAAGGTTCCCTGCGATGTCTGCCACGGCCAGCGCTTCAACCCCGAGACCCTGGCCGTCACCTGGCGCGGCAAGAGCATCGGCGACGTGCTGCGCATGGAGGTCGACGAGGCGGTGGAGTTCTTCGCCAGCATGCCCGCCATCGCCCACCCGTTGCAGCTGCTGAAGGATGTCGGCCTGGGCTACCTGACACTGGGCCAGCCCAGCCCCACGCTCAGCGGTGGCGAGGCGCAGCGCATCAAGCTGGTCACCGAGCTGTCCAAGGTACGCGACGACGTCACCCGCCGCGGCCAGAAGGCCCCGCACACGCTGTATGTGCTGGACGAGCCCACGGTGGGCCTGCACATGGCCGATGTCGAGAAGCTGATCCATGTGCTGCACCGCCTGGTCGACGGCGGCCACAGCGTGGTGGTGATCGAGCACGATCTGGACGTGGTGGCCGAGGCCGACTGGGTGCTGGACCTGGGTCCGGAGGGCGGCAGTGCCGGCGGGCGCGTGGTCTGCGCCGGCCCGCCCGAGCGCCTGGTGTCGGCCGGCACCCACACCGGCCACGCGTTGGCGCCTGTGCTCGCGCGCTGATGTGGTGAAACGCGGGCGCGCAGGCACAATCAGTGCAACGCGTCCGCCACCATGACTGCCCGCCTCGTCTTCCCACGCCGACGTGTCTGCCTGGCGGCGGCCCTGGCGGCGCTGGCCCCCCTGTCGGCCTGCCGTTCCGGCCCGCAGGGTCCGCTGCGCCTGGGCTGCCACCCCTGGCCCGGCTATGAGCTGTTCTTCCTGGCGCGCGACCTGGGCGATTGGCCGGCCGACGCGGTGCACCTGGTCGAGATGCCCTCGGCCAGCTCCAGCCTGCGCGGCCTGGGCACCCAGTCCTTGCACGCGGCAGGCCTCACGCTTGACGAAGTGCTGAGCGCGCGCGCCCGCGGCATGGATCTGCGGGTGGTGGGTGTGCTGGATGTCTCGATGGGCGCCGATGTCGTTCTGGCGCGCAGTCATCTGGGCTCGGTGGCGGCGCTGGCTGGACAGCGCGTGGGGGTCGAGGCCTCGGCGGTGGGCGCGGTCATGCTGGACGCCATGCTGTCCCGCCACGGCATGCGGGTCAGCGACGTCCGGATCATTCCCCTGGACGTTGACCAGCACGAAGCCGCCTGGCGTGAGCGGCGCATCGACGCCCTGGTCACCTACGACCCCACCGCCGGTCGCCTGCTCGCCGAGGGTGCCCGTCCGCTGTTCAGCAGTGCCGAGGTCCCCGGCTCCATCGTCGACGTACTGGCCGTCCAGGCCGACGTGCTGGAGCCCCGGGCGACCCAGATCCGAGCGGCCTTGAGGGCCCACTTCGGCGCCCTGGCTGCGCTGCGGCAGACGCCGCAGCAGCACCTGCCGCTGATCGCCCGCCGGCTGGGCATCAGCGCCGGTGAGCTCGAGGCCAGCCTGGCGCGGCTGGAACTGCCAGGGGTGGCCGACAACCACGCCTGGCTGCGTCCCGGTGGCCGGCTGCAGGACAGCGCCGATCGCCTGCGCCAGGTCATGGTCCGGGCCGGCCTGCTGGCCAACCCACCCGGCCTGGAGTTGCTGGGCAGCGCCGATTTCCTGCCAGCCGGAGGGGCGGCATGAGGCCCGATCTGAACTCGCTGCGCTGGCGCCTGGCGGCGCTGGTCGGGGTGGTCATGCTGGTCGCGCTGGCTGCGCTGCAATGGATGCACTACCGGCGTGATGCCGCCCAGCTGCAGACCGAGCTGCTGCAGCGCGCGCGCCACCAGCTGACCCTGATCGTCGTGGCTTCCGAGCGCATGGCGGCGCTCGACCCTTCACTGCTGCGCGAGGTGCTGGCCCATGCGGCGTCCGACACCATGGTGTCGCAGGCGGCGGTGATCGGGCCGACGATGCAGGTCGTGGCGTCCAGCCGCCCGAGCGACGTGGGTCAGGCCGCTGACCGCCTGCCCGACCTGCACCCCGAGTGGCTGCAGGGCCTGCACAGCGGCAGCGCCTCGCGGGTGATTGAGCTGGACCAGCCGCGCCGCGTGCTGCTGGTGCATGCCTTCGAGTGGCCCGCCGAGGCCGGCCAGCTGCGCACCGGCCGGCAGGGCCTGGTGATGCTGCAGTACACGCTGGCCGGGCCGCTGCAGCAGCTCAGCGAAGACTCCTGGGAGCGCCTGGGCTGGCAGGCCGCGGTGTTCCTGCTGGCCGCGCTGGTGCTGTGGATCCTGGTCGAGGCCTGGGTGGCGCGGCCCCTGGCGGCCATGGGCCAGGCGGCCAAGGCGATCGGCGAGGGCGACCTGGGCCGGCGCCTGCCGCCGCAGCGCACCCTGGAGCTCTCGCGCATGGCCGAGAGCATCAACCGCATGGCGGCTGACCTGGCGCTGCGCGTGCAGCAGGTGCAGACCAGCGAACACCGGCTGCGCACGCTGATCGACGCTGCCCCCGAGGCGGTGCTGAGCGTGGCCGCCGACGGCCGCATCACGCAGTTCAATGCCGCCGCCGAGCGGCTGTTCGGCTGGACCGCCGCCGAGCTGCTGGGCCAGCCGCTGGACCGCCTGCTGCCACCCGACGTGCGCCAGGGCCACGCGGCCCTGGTGGCGCTGGGCACCCAGGAAGGCGCCGGCGTGCGCACCATGGGGGCCGACCGCCGTGTGCGTGGCCTGTGCCGCGACGGCCGCTACGTGGACCTCAACGTGTCGCTGTCGCGCGTCCAGGTCGATGGCCAGTGGCACTCCACCGCGGTGATCCGCGACATCACCGAGCGCCTGGCCGCCGAGGCCGAGCTGTCGCGCTACCGCCACCAGCTTGAGGACCTGGTGCAGGAGCGCACCCAGGCGCTGGAGCGCTCACGCGACGAGGCCGAGGCCGCGACCCGCTCGAAGAGCGAGTTCCTGGCCAACATGAGCCACGAGATCCGCACGCCGATGAACGCGATCATCGGCCTGGCCTACCTGGCCCGGCGCGACGCCAATCCGCAGCAGGCCGCCCACCTCGAACGCATCGGCACCGCCGCGCGGCATCTGCTGGCCATCCTCAACGACATCCTCGACTTCTCCAAGATCGAAGCCGGCAAGCTCACGCTCGCCACGCGCGATTTCGACGTCGACGACATGGTCGACCAGGCCAGCCAGCTGGTCTGCGAGCGCGCCATGGCCAAGGGCGTGGAGGTGGTGCAGCGCATCGACCCCACGCTGCCCAGCCACCTGCGCGGCGACGACCTGCGCCTGGGCCAGGTGCTGGTCAACCTGATCGGCAACGCGATCAAGTTCACCGAGCGCGGCCATGTCCGGGTGAACCTGTCGCGCCTGCAGTCGGCCGACGGCCGGCCGCTGGTGCGCTTCGAGGTGCGCGACACCGGCATCGGCATGGACGCCGCGCAGCAGCAGCGCGTCTTCCAGCCCTTCGAGCAGGCCGATGGCTCCACCACCCGGCGCTTCGGCGGCACCGGGCTGGGCCTGTCGATCAGCCGCCGGCTGGTCGAGATGATGGGCGGTACGCTGCGTGTGGAGAGCCGCCCGGGGCAGGGCAGCCGCTTCTGGTTCGACCTGCCGCTGGAGCCGGCCCAGTCGCCGCAGCCGGGCCGTCGCGCCGTGGCCCGCTTCATGGGCACGCGCGCCCTGGTGGTGGATGACCTGGAGGACGCCCGCCTGGCCCTGGTCGAGATGCTCGAGATGCTGGGCCTGCGCGCCGATGCGGTGTCCGGCGGCGAGCAGGCCCTGAAGCGCCTGTCTGCGGCCGAAACCGAGGGCGACCCCTACGAGCTCTGCGTGCTGGACTGGCGCATGCCGGTGATGGATGGCGTCGAGACCGCGCGCCAGATCCGCGCGCTGCCGCTGCGGCAGCAGCCGGCCTTCCTGATGATCTCGGCCATGGGTGGTCAGGTGCCGCGCGACACGCTGGGCGCGGTCGGCTTCGCGGCCGTGCTGGTCAAGCCGATTTCGCCGTCGCAGCTGCACGACGCGCTGACGCGCGCGCTGCGGCGCGACCAGCGCGATGCCGCCACACCCCCGGAACCGGCCTGGCAGGCCAGTGCCCATGCCCGCGTGCTGCTGGTCGAGGACAACCCGCTCAACCGCGAGGTCAGTGCCCAGCTGCTCGAAACCCTGGGCCTGAACCCCGACCTGGCCCACGATGGCCAGATGGCGATCGAGCTGGCCAGCCAGGCCGCCTACGACCTGATCCTGATGGACGTGCAGATGCCCCAGGTGGACGGTCTGGAGGCCACGCGCCGCATCCGGCAGCTGCCCGGCCATGCGCGCACGCCGATCGTCGCGATGACCGCCAACGCCTTCCCCGAGGACCGCGAGCGCTGCCGCGCCGCGGGCATGGACGACTTCATCGCCAAGCCGGTCGAACCTGAGGCGCTGGGCGCCTTGCTGCGCCGCTGGCTGCCCGCGCCGCCGCCGCCCGCGGCGGCCCCGAGCGCCTGGCGCGGGCCGGCCATCCAGGGGCTGGACCTGGACCTGGCGCTGCGCCGGCTGGCCGGTCAGGGCGCGTTGCTGATGCGTTTGCTCGAGGTCTACGCCGACCACCACGCCGACGACGGCACGCGCCTGCTGAGTGCCTGGCGCGAGGGCCGGCTGGATCTGCTGGGCCAGGACCTGCACAGCCTGCGCGGCGCCCTGGGCAACCTGGGTGGTGAAGGCCTGATCGAACAGATCAGTCGCCTGGAAGCTGAGCTGGCGCGCGGCGTGCCGCCGCCCGAGGCCGAGATGCGCGCGCTGGCCACCGCGCTGGACGCGCTGGTGGGCCATATCCGCGACGCGCTGGCGCAGCGCTGAGCAGCGCGTCGCGCCAGGGCCTGGTTCAGGCCCGCCCTGAGCGGCGGCTGCGGGGCTGCAGCTTGTCCAGCTCGGCCAGCTGCTGGCGCAGCAGCAGCAGCAGGGTGCGGGCGTGCTCGACCGGCAGGCTCAGCACCGTGGACGGTGATTCATCGTCGCGCAGCTTGCGCGTCTGCACCAGCGCATCCACGCTGACCTCGATCAGGCCGTGGTCGTGGCGCATGGCCTTCAGGCGCTGGATCTCGATGTCATAAGGTTTCACAGGGGCAGACTCCGGGCGGCGAGACCCGCATTGTCGGCTGCTTCAGCCGGCCACGACAGGGACCTTGAGAGTGCGCTGCGAACGGAAGGCGCTCAGGGGCACGCGCGGCCGGTCCTCGGCGAGACCGATCTCGGCGTCGTCCAGGTAGCAGCCCGGGTCCTCGGCCCAGGGGTCGCCGGTCAGCTGCTGGGCGCGCACGCGGGTGTTGCCGCCGCAGATCGCCAGGTACTGGCAGGCAGCGCAGCGGCCGCCCACCGGGCGGGGCTGCTGCTTCAGGCCGGCCATCAGCGCGTCGCGGGTGTCGGGCCAGATGGCGCTGAAGGGGCGCTGGCGCACGTTGCCCAGCGCGTGGTGCCACCACATGGTGTCGGGGTGGACCTCGCCCAGGTTGTCGATGTTGGCCACGTGCAGCCCCGAGGCATTGCCACCCCAGGCCTGCAGGCGCTGGCGCAGCGCCTCGCCAAAGCGGGCATGCAGGTCCGGGTGGCGGCGCTGCAGCCACAGCAGCAGCCAGGGGCCGTCGGCGTCGTTGTTGCCGGTCACGTACTCCTCGTCCAGGCCGCGCTGCGCGGCGTCCCAGGCGCGGTCGAACAGGGTGTCGAGCGCGGCGCGGGTGGCGGCGAACTGGGCGTCCTTGGCGCGGTGGATGTTGCCGCGGCCGGCGTAGTTCAGGTGCGAGAAGTAGAACTTCGGCGCGCCCTCGGCGCGCATCAGGTCCAGCAGCGGCTCGAAGTCGGGCGCGTTGCTGGCGGTCATGGTGTAGCGCAGGCCCACCTTCACGCCGCGCGCCAGCAGCAGGCGCACCGCGTGCAGGCTGCGGTCGAACGCGCCGGCCAGGCGCCGGAAGCGGTCGTGGGTGGCGCGCAGGCCGTCCAGGCTGATGCCCACGTAGTCGAAACCGGTGGCGGTGATGCGATCGGCCAGCGCCTCGTCGATCAGCGTGCCGTTGGTCGACAGGCCGGTGTAGAAACCCATGGCCAGCGCGCGCTCGGCGATGGGGAAGAGATCGGGCCGCAGCAGCGGCTCGCCGCCGCTGAGGATCAGCACCGGAACGCCGAAGACCTTCAGGTCGTCCATCACGGTGAAGACCTCGCCGGTGTCCAGCTCACCCGCGTAGTCGTGGTCGGCCGACAGCGCGTAGCAGTGCTGGCAGGTCAGGTTGCAGCGGCGGATCAGGTTCCAGATGACCACGGGGCCTGAGATGGCGCCCCCGGCCGCGTGGCGGCCGCCCCCCAAGGGGGCAGGCGCCGGGCTTGGGGCGGCCCGGCGCTCCGGCGCCGTGGCCCCCTCGGCCCCGCGTCGACGGGGCAAGGGGTATTGGCTGCTGCGCTCGGCCTCGGCCAGCTCGCGCAGGTAGTGCGATACACGGAACATGCTCAGTCCTTCAGTCTCAGCCCGGTCTTCTTCAGGATGGCCGTGCTGTAGAGGATGTCGTGGGCGCGGCAGGCGGGGCCCAGCAGCGCGGCGATCTGCGCGGCCTGGCGTTCCACCTCGCGGCGCTGGCGGCCATGCAGCATCGCGAACAGGTTGTAGGGCCAGACGCTGCCCTGGCGCTGGCGGCGGTAGCAGTGGCTGACACCGGGCAGCGCCGCCACGCGCGCGCCCAGCGCATCGACCTGGGCATCGTCCACATCCCAGACGCTCATGCCGTTGGCGGTGAAGCCCAGGCGGTAGTGGTTGGGCACGGCGCCAATGCGGCGCACCAGGCCGTTGTCGAGCATCTCGGCCAGGCGCTGGCGCACGGTCTCGCCGGGCACGCCCAGCATCGCGCCCAGGGCCTCGTAGGGGCGGTTGACCAGGGGCAGGCCGCCCTGGGTGGCGGCGATCAGCTCGCGGTCGAACTCAGTGAGTGCCATCGGCGGGCTCCATCAGCGGCAGGCGCAATTCCACTGCGTACTCGCGCTCCTTCGGAAAGGCCAGCACCGGCAGGCCGGTGGCCGCCTCGAGCTGACCAATCACCGCGGACACCTGCGCCGCGTCCTCGGTGGCGATGACGAACCACATGTTCAGCGCATGCGCTCGGCGGTAGTTGTGGGCCACCTCGGGCAGTGCGTTGACCTGCGCCGCCACCGCGTCGAAGCGCTCCTCGGGCACGGCCATCGCAGCCAGCACGAAGCGACCCCCGGCGCGCTCGATCTGGAACAGCGGACCGAAGCGGGTGAGCTCGCCGTGCGACAGCAGGTGGCGCAGCCGCTCGATCACCAGGTCCTCGCTCCAGCCCAGTGCGCGGCCCACCTCCAGGAACGGGCGGTCGCTGAGCGGGAAGCCACCGTGCAGGTGGCTGATCAGCCGCAGGTCATCCGGCGAGTGCATGGCGGGTCTCCTCGTCAGGGAGGTCACGGAAGCGGCGGGCGCCGGTCTGCTTGTAGCGCCGCCAGGAGAACAGCACCTGCTGCGGCAGGCCCTGCAGGCCGGCAGCGGCGCAGGCCTGGGCGAGCACGGCGCGCACGCTGTCGCGGTCACGCCCGTGGACCATGCCGTAGAGGTTGTAGGGCCAGCCCTCGGCACGCTCGCGCCGGTAGCACAGCGTCACACCGGCGTGGGCGGCCAGGCGCGGGCCCAGCGCGTCCACCAGGGTGTCCGGCACATCGAACACGGCCATCGCGTTGTGCGTGAAGCCGAACTCATGGTGCCGTACGATCAGGCCGAAGCGGCGCAGCGTGCCCTGGTCCAGCCAGCGTGCCAGCGTCTGCAGCACGCGCGAGGGTGTCCAACCCAGGGCCTGGGACCAGGCGTCCACCGGGCGCTCGACAAGCGGCAGGCCGTCCTCCACCAGCGCGGCCAGTGGGCGGTCGGCATCGGCCACCGCGGGAGGACGGCGGCGCGGCTCGTCGGGCGCGGTGCCTGCGGTGCGCTGCCGCAGGTCAAAGCCCAGATCGATCCGGTAGGGGCGGCGCAAGGGCAGACGAAGCGCCGGCAGGGCGGTGGCCGCCTCCAGTGTCTGCAGGCTGCGCTCTACCGCCTCAGCGTCCAGCCCGGTCATCACGAACCACAGATTGTGCCGGTGCTCGCGCGCATAGTTGTGGTTGACGCCGGCGTGGGCCGAGACGATGGCGGCCACCGCGTCCAGCCGTGCCTCGGGCACCGCCATCGCGGCCAGCAGCGCGGCGCCGCCGGCGCTGGCGGCGAACACGCCGCCGACGCGGCTGAGCTGGCCCGCACGCTGGGCGGCGCGCAATTCGTCCAGCAGCCGCGGTACGGTCGTGCCATGCACGGCGGCCAGGGTGTCCCAGGGACGCTCGGTCAGCGGCAGACCGCGCTGCCAGGTGTTGAGCAGGTTGAGCCGGTCCATGGCGTCAGAACCCCATGCGCGCGGCGCGCGAGGTGAAGAAGATGCCGCTGGGCGCATCCACGGTCAGCTGCGCCAGGGTGCGCAGGCTGGCGGTGTCGATGACGCTGACGCGGTGGGCGTCGCGGCTGCTGATCCACACGGCCTCGCCGCGCGGCGTGAACTCCAGGTGCAGCACCGCCTTGCCGGGCTCCAGCGTGGCCACCACGCGCTGCGCGGGTGTGTCGATCACCTGCACGCGGTCATAGTCGGGCACGGCGAAGTTGACCCACACCTGGCGACCATCGGGCCGGGCCATCACGAACACCGGCTGTCCGGCCACCGGGATGCGGCCCACCTCCTGCCAGGTGGCGGTGTCGACCACCAGCACCTCGTGGCGGCCGATGGCCGGCAGGTAGGCGTGGCGGCCGGCCACCGCCCAGCCGCGCAGGTGCGGCATCTTGTAGACCGGCAGCGGCTGCTGGCCGCGGCCGTAGCCCCCCAGGATGCGCTGCACGCGGGGGGGGTCGGCCCAAAGGTCGACCATGGCCAGGCCGTCCTCGCCGAACAGGCCGGCGATGTAGTGGCGGCCATCCGGGGTGACCAGGGCATCGTAGGGCTGGCGGCCGATGCCCGGGAGCCGGGTGGTCACCGGGTGCGCGGGGTCGCTGCAATCGGTGATCCAGATCGCGTCGGCATCGAACAGGCTGTAGGCGAAGTGCTGGCCGGGCAGGTCGACCAGGCCCACCACGCGCGAGCGCTGGCCGGGCGCGAATTCGGCGGGCACATCGGCCACCAGGGCCAGCGTGCGGGCGTCGAAGACCTTGATGCCCCCCGGCGTGTAGTTCTGCGCCGCCACCAGCGTGCCGTCGGCGCTGATCGCGCCGCCGATCGAGTTGCCGGCCTGCATCACGCGCTGCACGATGCGCTGGGTCAGCAGGTCGACCATCGTCAGCCCGCCGTCGCGGCCGAAGACATAGGCCAGGCGGCCATCGCGCGAGAACACCACCGAGGCGTGCGACAGGTCGCCCAGGCCGGCCACCTCGCCGATGACGCGGCGCTCGCTGGTGTCGACGATGGACAGCGCGCCACGCGCGCGCTGCACGACCACGCCCAGGTCGCCGCTGCCGCGCAGGGTGGGGGTGGCGCAGGCGGCCAGCAGCGGCAGCAGGCCGGCGGCCAGCAGGGTGTCACGGCGGCGCATCATCGCGGGGCCTTTGCTTCTTCAGGAAAACCAGCCGTCAGGCGCTCGGCGATCCAGCGCGCCTCGGGCTCGCTGAGCATCGCCCGCCAGGGCGGCATCGGGGTGCCGGGACGCCCGTGGACGATCGTCGCGACCATGGATTCGAGCGGCTGGCCGGCCAGTGCCGCGGGCGTGAGCGCCGGGCCCAGACCACCGGTCAGCCGCATGCCGTGGCAGGAGCCGCAGTCCTGCCGCACCATGCGCACCAGCTGCTGCTGGCGCTCAGGCGCGGGCTCGGCGGCGGCCGCCAGGGGCAGCAGCGCCAGCAGCAGAACGGCGGCGCGGGCCATGCTCAGGTCTTCAGGATCTGCTCGACAGCGGCCTTCAGGTCGGCGTCGTTGATCTTGTCGGGCGGGTTGGGCGCCATCGGGATCGGGCCGAAGCTGCCGGAGCCGCCCTGGCGGACCTTGTCCATCAGCCTGGCCACCACGTCCTGGCCCTTGTACCTGGCGGCGATGTCCTTGAAGGACGGTCCCACCAGCTTCTTGTCCTTGGCATGGCAGGCCAGGCAGCCGGCCTTGTTCATCGCCTCATCGGCCTGGGCCAGGGCGCCGGCGGCGGCCAGCGCCAATGCGGTGGCGATCAGCAGTGTCTTCATGGGCCTCTCCTTCGCGGAGGGCGGGCAGGGCCGGACCCCGCCCGCCCAGGGTCAGTAGATGTCGTGCTGGGTGTTGTTGACGTTGAAGTGACCCGTGGGCGTGATCAGGCGCGGGTCCTTGATCACCGCCTTGAGCTTCAGCGTCCTGTCGTCCACCACCACCAGCGCGCTCTGCTTGTTCTTGGCGCTCCACACCGAGAACCAGACCTCGTCGCCGGCCTTGTTGTACTCAGGCTGGACCACGCGCTTGGCACCGTCATCGCTCAGACCGGCCCATTCGGCGATCGGCAGCACGGTGAAGCCCTTGGCCAGGTTCTTCACGTCGTACACCGCCACCGACTGCGACAGCTTGGGATCGGGGTTCAGCGGCGTGTCCACATACAGGTGGGTGGACTTGGGGTGGCTCTTGATGAAGAGCGAGCCGCCGCCCTGGCCCTTGACCGTGTCCACCACCTTCCAGGCCTGCTGGGGGTGGCCCTTGGGGTCGGTGCCGATCATCGAGATCGTCTCGTCGCCCAGGTGGCTGGTGGCCCAGACCGGCCCGAACTGCGGGTGCGTGAAGTTGGCGCCCCGGCCCGGGTGGGGGATCTTGCCGACATCGATCAGCGCGGCCAGCTTGCCTTCCTTCAGGTCCACCGCGGCCACCTTGTTGGACTGGTTGGCGGCCACCATGAAGTAGCGGTGGGTGCTGTCCAGGCCGCCGTCGTGCAGGAAGCGGGCGGTCTCGATCTCGGTGGTCTTGAGGTTCTTCAGGTTGGAGTAGTCCACCAGCAGGGTCTTGCCGGTTTCCTTCACGTTGACCACGAACTCGGGCTTGAAGTGGCTGGCCACGATCGAGGCCACGCGCGGCTCGGGGTGGTACTCCTGCTTGTCCACCGTCATGCCGCGGGTGGCGACGATCTTCAGCGGCTCCAGCGTGTCGCCCTTCATGATCGTGTACTGCGGCGGCCAGTAGCTGCCGGCGATGGCGAGCTTGTCCTCGAAGCCCTTGTACTTGCTGGTGTCGACCGAGCGCGCCTCCAGGCCCACGCGGATCTCGGCCACGTTGTCGGGCTTGGGCATCCACAGGTCGATCATGTTGATCTTGGCGTCGCGGCCGATCACGAACAGGTAGCGGCCCGAGGCCGACAGGCGGCTGATGTGCACCGCGTAGCCGGTCTTGACGATGTTGATGATCTGCTTGGTGTCGCCGTCGATCAGCGCCACCTCGCCGGTGTCACGCAGCGTGGTGGAGAAGATGTTGGCGATGTTGTAGTCGTTCATCTTCTTCGTCGGCCGCTGCTCGGGCGGGACGATGACCTTCCAGGTCTTCTTCATGTCCTCCATGCTCCACTCCGGCGGTTGCGGAGGGTCCTGCTGGATGTAGCGCGCCATCAGGTCGGTGGTCTTCTCGTCGAAGTCGCCGCTGGTCTGCCAGTTGGGCATGCCCGCGGGCGAGCCGTAGGCGATGAAGACCTTCAGGTAGTCGGTGCCCTTGCCCAGCGTGATGTCGGGCGTCAGTGGCTTGCCGGTGGCGCCCTTGCGCAGCACGCCGTGGCAGCCGGCACAGCGCTCGAAGTAGATCTGGCGGGCCTTGTCGAACTCGGCCTGCGTCATCTGCGGGGCCTTTGGGTTGGTGCTCTGGTACATCGGCTCGTTGGCCAGGGGAGAGCCGCCCGCCTGGTAGTTCATCTCGGGCTGGGTGACGGCCTTCTTGTCCTGCGCCAGGGCGCCGGTGGCCAGCAGCGTCGCGAGGGTCATCGCGGTGAGCCGGGCAATCGTCGGAGCGTTCATGGTGTGTCTTCGTTCCTCGAGGAGCAGCGCGTGGGTCGGCCCGTGCAGGGTGCAGGGGGCGGGCTCGCCGGGCGGCTGTCCATCGTCGAAGCAGCGAGCGTCGGCATCGTCCCGCCGCGGGGTCGGGGGTGTCCTTGAACTGGTTCAAGGACGGCACCGAGCCTGGCTCGCGAAGATGCCGCCATGCCCAGAGACCTTGACCATCCACCGCGCCGCTTCGGCACGGTCACGCTGCTCGGCGCCGGTCCGGGCGATCCTGAACTGCTGACGGTGAAGGCCGTCAAGGCATTGCGGCGCGCCCGCCTGGTGCTGCACGACCACCTGGTCGGCGACGAGGTGCTGGCCCTGCTGCCGCCGGGCTGCGAGAAGCACTATGTGGGCAAGGAGTCGGCACGCCACGCGCTGCCGCAACGCGAGATCACCGCGCTGCTGGTGCGCCTGGCACACCAGGGCCATGACGTGCTGCGCCTGAAGGGCGGCGACGGCTACATCTTCGGCCGCGGTGGTGAGGAGGCCGAGGCGCTGGCCATCGCCGGCGTGCCCTTCACGGTGATCCCGGGCCTGACCGCAGCACAGGGCGCCGCGGCGGCGGCGGGCATTCCGCTGACCCACCGCGACCACGGCCGCGCGCTGGTGCTGGCCACCGGCCATGGCCGCGAGGGCCACCCGCTGGACCTGGACTGGTCGCTGCTGGCGCGGCCGCAGCAAACCAGCGTGATCTACATGGGCGTGGCCCACCTGCCGGCGATCTGCGCCGGCCTGGTGGCCCATGGCTTGCCGGCCCACACGCCGGCTGCGCTGGTCGAGCGCGCGACGCTGCCCGGTCAGCGCTGCGTGGACGGCACCCTGGCCACGCTGCCCGCGCTGGCCGCCGAGGCCGGCATCCAGCCCCCGGCGCTGATCTTCGTGGGTGAGGTGGTGCGCTTGCGCTCGGTGCTGGCGTCGGCGCAGCGCGTGGCGCCCGCAGTCCGCTGACTAGGGCCTTGGGGGAGAATGCAAGGAAATCCTCGCCCGCGCTCCTCGGCAATGCCCGCCACCGATCCCCATGCCCACCTCGCTGGCAGCCAGGCGCGCACGCTGGCCTATGCGTTCGACCTGTGTGCCAGTGCGCTGGGGCTGTTTCCGGCGAGCTATGTGGCCTACCTGAACGAGTCGCCGCACACGCCCGGCGTGACCGAGTTCGCGGTGCTGTTCCTGGCCTATCACGCCTATTTCCTGGGGCTGCGTGAAGGCGTGACACCCGGCAAGCGCGTCATGAACCTGGCCGTGCTGAGCCGCCATGGCCAGGCGCTGGGGCCGGTGCAGGGCCTGTGGCGGGCGGTGCTGCTGAGCCTGCCCTGGCTGCTGATCGCGGCCGGCGACCACCCGGCCCTGCAGCAAGGGATGTCGCTGACGATCTGGGCAGGGTTGCCCACGGCCGGCACCGCGTGGTTGCTGCTGGACCTGGTGCTGATCGACAGCCTAAGAGACCGCCGCTCGCTGACCGATCGGCTGGCGGCGACGCTGGTGGTGCGATTGCCGCCGCCCGAACCGCACCGGGCGCCAGCGATTCCGATGTACAGCGCGCGTGACGCCGAGTTCGGTGACCCGCCCAGGCGGCCGCCCGAGCGATGAGCGGGCATCCCGCACGCGCGGTCGTCGCGGTGCTGTGGCAGCTGTGTCGGCTGCTGGCGTTGGCCGTGCTGGCCTTCGCAGTCTGGGGCTGGACCTCTGGGCAATGGGCCGGTCGCCTGTTTCCGCTGGTATGGCCGCGACCGTACCTGGAGATGGTCAGCGCCACCGCCGTCGGCTCGCTGGCGGCGGCGGTGGTCACCGTGCCCTGGCTGATCCGCTGGTGGCCGCAGCGCTGGGGGTGGGCGGCCCTGGCGGCGGCGTCGCCGATGCTGCTGCTGCGGGGCAGCGACCTGCTGTCCTACGCGGGTTCGGGCGAGACGCGCATCCTGGTGATGTCGGTCGTCGAAGCGCTGCTGCATGCGCTGGCCCTCGTGGGTGGGGCGGCGTGGTGGCGCCGCCGGCATGGCACCATGCCACCGCTTCCAACGTCCCTCCGCCATGACCCCTGACGACACCGATCTGGCCGTCCTCGCCGACGCGCTGATCCACAGCCGCCAGCACATCGGCCCCAAGCGCCTGGTCGCGCCGGGGCCGGACGAGGCCACGCTGCGCGTGCTGCTGGCGGCGGCCGCCGCGGCGCCCGATCACCAGCAGCTGCGGCCGTTGCGCTTCCATGTGCTGGGCCCGCAGGCGCGGGCGCGGCTGGGCGAGGCCTTTGCGCAGGCGCTGCAGGAGCGCGATCCCGCGGCCACCGAGAGCCAGGTGGCCGATGCCCGTGACAAGGCGCTGCGCGGCCCGGTGCTGCTGCTGGCGGTGGCCGATCTGCGTGCCGACGAACCCGGCGTGGCCGAGGCCGAGCGCCTGGTGTCGCTGGGCGCAGCGATCCAGAACCTGCTGCTGGCGGCGCAGGCGCGCGGCTGGGGCAGCGGGCTGACCAGTGGCCGCTCGATGCGCTCGGCCGCGCTGCGCCAGGCCTTCGGCCTGCAGGAGGGCGAGCACGCGGTGTGCTGCATCACGCTGGGCACGGTCAGCCGCGCCAAGCCGGCGCGGCTGCGGCCCGCGGTGGACGAGATCGCGCGCTGGGAGCCCTGAGGCAAGGCCGAGCAAGTCCCTCGCGGCGACTGGCTCGGCGTCGCCCTGGTCAGCGGGCCTTCGGATCCTCGGCGGCCGGCTCGTAGGGGCTGTGCAGGTCCACCACCTTGGCGGCGCGCTTGCGCATGTGGATGTTGAGCATCTCCACGCCCAGCGAGAAGGCCATGGCGAAGTAGACATAGCCCTTGGGCACGTGGTGGTCGAAGCCCTCGGCGATCAGCACCACGCCCACCACCACCAGGAAGGACAGCGCCAGCATCTTGATCGTGGGGTGGTCCGAGACGAAGCGGCCGATCGGCGCGGCGAACAGCATCATCAGGCCCACCGAGGCGATCACCGCGGCGATCATGATGCGCACGTCGCTGACCATGCCCACGGCGGTGATGATCGAGTCGAGCGAGAACACCAGGTCGACGATCATGATCTGCACGATCACCGCGGCCAGCGTGGTCTTCACCGCGGCCGAGGCATGGCCCTCCTCGCCTTCGAGCGAGCCGTGGATCTCGGTGGTGCTCTTCCAGATCAGGAACAGGCCGCCCAGGATCAGGATCAGGTCGCGTCCCGAGATGCCCTGGCCGAACACGGTGAACAGCGGCTGCACCAGGCCGACGATCCAGGCCAGCACCAGCAGCAGGCCGATGCGCATGAACATCGCCATGAACAGGCCCAGGCGACGCGCGAATTCCTGCTTGGCCTTGGGCAGCTTGTCGACCAGGATCGAGATGAAGATGATGTTGTCGATGCCCAGCACCAGCTCCAGCGCGGTGAGCGTGGCGAAGGCGATCCAGGCTTCGGGGCTGGTCAGCAGTTCCATGGGCGCGTCCTGTGTTCGGGCGCGCGATGATAGGGGCGGCTTGACGACCTTGGGAAGTGCCGGGGGATCTTCAGGTCCCCGACGGGGCGGAGGCCGCTGCGTCCAGGTCGGCCGGCTCGGCACCGGCGGGCTCCTTGTGGGCGATGCCGAAATGGCAGTCGATGCAGGTCTTGCCCTCGGTGGCCAAGCGCTTGTGCTGCTTCTGCGCCGTCTTGCCCTGCAACTCGGGGTCCATGGCCTGAACGTTGTGGCAGCTGCGGCACTCGCGCGAGTCGGTGGCCTTCATGCGCTGCCACACCTGCTGCGCCAGCGCCAGCCGGTGCTGCTCGAAGCGCTCGGGCGTGTCGATCTCGCCGGAGAAGTGGCCGACGATGTCCTTGACCGCGCCGAGCTTGCGCCACAGCACGTCCGGAAACTCGTGCGGCACATGGCAGTCGCCGCAGCCGGCCTGCACGCCGGTGCGGTTGCGTGCGTGGATGGTGTGGCTGTACTCGGCAAAGTTGTTGTCCTTCATCTCGTGGCACGTGATGCAGAACTCGGTGCGGTTGGTGGCGTGCAGGCCGGCCGTGCCACCCAACGCGATGGCCATGCCCAGCAGCACCAGGGCGAGCGCACCCAGCCAGCCTCGCCGACCCGATGACGGACGCCTCATTTGAGCTGCAGCACGAAGGCGATGACATCAGCGCGGCCCTGGGCATCACCCAGGCCGTCGTACTTCATCTTGCCGCCGGGCACCACCTTCTTCGGCGCCGTGATGTAGGCGTCGATCTTCTCGGGCGTCCAGGTGATGCCGCTGGCTTTCATGGCGTCGGAGTAGCCGGCGAAGCTGGCGACGGTGCCCGCCTTGCGGCCGTTGACGCCGGTGAGGGTGGGGCCCTTCTTGTCCTTGCCGGGCTGGGCGCTGTGGCAGTCGCCGCATTCCTCGGCAAAGGTGTCGGCGCCGCGTTTGGCGTTGCCATCGGCATGGGCCAGTGCCGCGGCGCCGGCCAGCAGGATCAGGGGGAGGGTGTGGCGCATGCTCATAGGCTCCACCAGAAGAACAGCATGGTGGTGTTGTTGTCGCGGGCGCGGCGGTCGACACCATTCACGTCGTCGATGTAGTGGCTGCCGCCGTTGAACCTGCTGTAGCCGGTGTACTGCAGGCCCACGCGCAGGTTGGCCCAGGGCGAGCCCCAGGAGCTTTCCTTGCCCCAGGGCGTCCAGTCCAGCTGCAGCATGTAGCCATTGGTGTCGGGCCTGGCGCTGTAGGAGCTGCCGCCCCACAGGCCGGTGTCGGCGCTGCCGCCACTGCCGAACAGGCCGGCGGTGGCGCCCCAGGTCTGCTGCCAGGTGTAGGAGCCGGTCAGGCGCCAGGTCTTGAGCGAGCCGCTCGCGTTGCTGGCGCCGCCGACGGCCTGGGTGGCCTTGAGCTTCTGGCCCTCGTGCATCCAGCTGGCGTTGAGCGTGACGACGTGCTCGCGGTTGCCCAGCCACTGGTAGCCGGCGTCCAGGCCCCAGTCGCTGAAATGGTCGGTGCTGGACGGCGCGGCGCGGTCGGGCGCCAGCGCGGCGGACAGGCCTGACAGGCCGACATGCCAGTTGTCACGCTTGCGGTCATCCAGGTAGGCCAGGCGCCAGTACAGCGCGGGATGCGACAGGCGGCCCACGTCCTCGGCGTTGATGGCGCTGATCGCCTTGGTCGACAGCGACTTGTACAGGCCCAGCTCGCCATACCAGTGCTTGTCATGCAGCGCGTACAGATTGGCGCCCAGCACCGCACCGGCCAGGTTCTCCATCAGCGGTGTCGGGCCCTGGCCGAAGCCGAAGTCGCTCGCGGTGTACGGGAAGCGCCACTGGCCCAGCGTGTTGAAGGGGTCGGTCAGCGTGGGGTTGCCGTTGATGGCCAGGCCGACGGTGGTCTCCTTGTCGCCGAGCGTCAGGCTGCGCGCATAGCGCAGGTCCAGCTGGTCCAGTGCCCAGGCGCGGTCGACGCCGGCATAGGTGGACTGCACGAAGGCGCCGATGTGGTCGGTCAGCCGGCCGGCCAGGAAGGCCGAGGTCTCCTGGATCGCGCTGTTGTTGTTGGCCTTGAAGTGGTCGGGCACCTCCGGCAGGTCCCTGGCGCTGCGCGTGAGGTTGGCGATCATCATGGCCGACAGCGGGACCTTGCCGTCCTGGCCGTCGGTCTCGGTATAGCCGTTGATCTTGAACTGCTGGCCGAAGGGCGTGAGCTGCGGACCGAAGGCGCCGACGTGGCAGGCGGCGCATTCGCTGCCGGTCTGGCGGGCGAAGCTGGGCACGGCCCAGGCGGGGGTGAGGCTGGCGGCCAGCAGCGCGGCGCCGGCCAGCAGGCGGGCGGCACGGTGGGCCGTGGAGGTGCGGTGCATCAGGGCTTCCTGGCGGGTGTTGGACAAACTGGTGTCCATCCTCCGCGGGCGCAGCCTTCAATCCGCTGACAGCATGCGTAACGGCTGGAAATCGACCCGCACCCGGCTGCCGCGGCCGCCCGGGCCGTCGTGGATCGAGACCTGGGCGCCATGGCGCTCGGCGATTTCGCGCACGATGGCCAGGCCCAGACCCGATCCCAGCCGGTCGTGCTCGTTCAGCCGCACGTAGCGCTCGAAGACGCGCGCCCGGTCGGCTGGCGGGATGCCGGGGCCGTCGTCCTCGACCTCCAGGAAGGGCCGGCCGTCCGCCACGCCGCAGCGGGCGGTCACGGTGCTGCCTTCGGGGGTGTGCTGGATCGCGTTGCCCACCAGGTTCAGCAGCAGTTCGCGCAGCAGCCAGCGCGAGCCGATCACCCGCGCCTCGCCGGTCTCGAAGCCCAGGTCGACGTGCCGGGCCAGCGCGGCGTCCAGGCTGGCGTTGGCGGCGTCCTGCAGCAGGTCGGACAGCGTCAGCGGGCCCATTGGCACCGGCGCCGCGCCTTCGCCGCCGGCGCGCGCCAGCGCCAGCATCTGGTGCGCCAGGTGCGACAGGCGCTGCACCGACTGCGACACCTCGGCCACGCGGGCGGCCACCGGCGCCGGCAGGGCTTCCCGCGACAGCAGATCGACCTGCGTGCTCAGGCTGGCCAGCGGCGTGCGCAGCTGGTGCGCGGTGCCGTCGATGAAGGCCTGGCGCGCGCGGGCGGTGGCGCGCACCCGGCTGACCAGGCGGTTGATCGCGCGCAGCAGCGGCACGGTCTCGTGCGGCGCCAGGCGCAGCGGCAGCGGGCGCAGCTCGTCGATCTCGTGGCGTTCCAGGCGCTCGCCCAGCAGGTCCAGCGGTCGCAGCGCGAAGCGCACCGCGACCAGGGCCGCCGCGACCACCGCCAGTGCGATCGCCAGGTTGGTGGCGGCGGTCACATACAGCAGCTCGCGGGCTTCGCGGCGGCGGCCGTTGACGGTTTCGGCCACCAGGATGGTGGCGCGCGCATCGGGGCCGCGGTAGCGGTGCTGCACCACCCGCACCGGCTGGCCGCCCAGGCGGGCGTTGAAGATCTGCGTGTCCTCGTCGGTCTCGGCGCGGCGCAGCGTGGCCAGCGCCAGGTCGCCGGCCAGCGGGGCGCCGCTGGCCTGCAGCACCAGGTAGTGCAGCGGATCGTCGGGCTGGGCCCGGCTGAGGGCCTGCACCATGGCCGGCAGGTGGGCGGCGAGGTCGCCGTCGCCCTCGGCCTCCAGCCGCGCCGACAGGCCCACGGCCAGGCTGGCCAGCGCGCGGTCGTGCGACTCGTCGGTCAGGCGCCGGGCGCTGACATAGTCGACCGTGGCGCCGATCAGCACCAGCAGCGCCAGCGGCAGGCCCACCGCCAGCAGCAGCCGGCCGGCCAGCGAGCGCAGCGGATGGCGGGGCAGGCGTCTAGGCGACACCGGCGTCCAGCTCCAGCCGGTAGCCCAGGCCGCGCACGGTGCGCAGCGCCACGCCGCTGCCGGCCAGCTTGCCGCGCAGGCGCGAGGCGTAGATCTCGACGGCGTTGGCGGTCAGCTCGTTGTCCCAGCGGCTGAGCGAGTCGATCAGGCGCTGCTTGGCCACCACCTCGGGGGCGCTGAGCAACAGATGCTCCAGCAGATCCCATTCGCGGCCGGTCAGCGCCAGCGGGGCCTCGCCCAGCCGGGCCTCGCGCAGGCCGACATCCATCTGCAGCGGCCCGAAGCCCAGCGTGCGGCCGCGGGCCGAGCGGCCGCGGCGCACCAGCGCGTGGCAGCGGGCGACCAGCTCGGGCGTCTGGAAGGGCTTGACGAGGTAGTCGTCGGCGCCCTCGTCCAGACCGCGCACCCGGTCTTCCAGCGCGTCGCGGGCGGTCAGCATCAGCACCGGCAGGCGCCGTCCGGCGTGGCGGACGCGGCGCAGCAGCGCCAGGCCGCTGATGCCGGGCAGGCCGATGTCCAGGATGGCCAGGTCGTAGTCGGTGCATAGCAGCACGGCCTCGGCGGTCTCGCCGCGGTCCAGCCACTCGACCGTGAAGCCGGCCTGGCCCAGTGCCTCGGACACCGAGCGGGCCAGCGGGGCATCGTCTTCAACCAGCAGCACGCGCATGGGGCGAGATGCTGCCAGATGCGTGTTGCTGCGACCTTAAGCCAGGGCCACCAGCTCGGCGCCGTCGCGCAACAGGCCGCCGCTGAGGATGCGGTAGCTGTCCATGTCGAAGCCCGGGGCGCTGCGGTCCAGGGCGCGCGCCGCGTCCAGTGTGTCGGCGCTGCCCAGGTAGCACCAGTGGCGCAACACATGGACCTGCTGCCAGCCGGTCTCGTCGCGCTCGATCAGGCCGACGGCGCCCGGGTGCGGCCAGACCAGCAGGCGCAGCGCCGCTAGCGCGGCGCGCAGCCGGGCGTCGTGCGCGGCGGGCGTCTCACCGCCGGCGCAGACGCCGCCACAGCGGCCGATGCTGGCGCGAAAACAGGCCCCGCTGCCGCGCCAGGCGCGCTCCAGGCCCAGGCGTTGCAGGCACAGCCGGTGCTCGTCGGCCATCGCGCGCAGCGCACCCTGGGCCGCATGGCGGCTGGCGAACAGGCCGTGCAGGTGCGGCGTGGTGGCGAAGTCCACCCGCGTGGTGTCGACCAGTTCGGGCCGGTCGGTGCCGTCGGCCCCGTTGGCCAGACGCCAGGCATGCAGGTGGCGCACCCGGCGCAGGCGCTGGTTGTGCAGCGGCTGCAACTGCTTGACCAGGGCCGCTTCCAGCAGCAGCGCGCCCACCTCGCCGGGCGTTCGGCGGTGCTCGATGCGCAGGCTCTGCGCCACCCAGCGGGCGCTGTCGGGGTCGCGCAGGTGCGACAGCACGCGGCTGCGCAGGTGGATGCTCTTGCCGATGTACAGCGGCAGCGTGGCCGAGCGGCCCCAGAACAGGTAGACGCCGGGGGACTCAGGCAAGGCCTCGGCCTGGGAACGCAGAGCGTCGGCCTGGGAACGCGGGTCCTCAGCCACGGCGCGCGCGGCGCTTGAGCCAGCGCATCAGCGCGCCCAGCACGGGGAGCTGCTCGTACAGTTCCTCGGCGGCGTCCCAGTAGTCGCGGTGCAGCGTCACGCGGCCTGCGGCGTCGAAGCGCAGGTGGGTGGCGCCGCGGATGCGGCGTTCGCTGTGCTCGCCCGGCAGCGTGAACAGGAAGTCCCAGGTCAGGAAGGCCTGCTCGCCGCCATCCACCCGCTCGGTCACCACGAAGCGCGGGCCCTGCAGGCGGCGGAACATGTGCTCGAACACCGCTTCGATCGCGGCGATGCCCTGGACCTCGTTGAACGGGTCCTTGAAGCGGGCCTCGGCGGCATAGAGCTGCGGCAGCCGGGCCAGGTCGGCGGGCTGCAGGCGTTCGTAGAAATCGACCAGCAGGTCCAGCGGGCTGATCGGTGGCGTCATCGGCAGCGTCATCGGCGAGTGAGGCGTCGCACCAGCGGAAAGTACCACGCGTAGGGCAGGCAGCGCAGCAGGTCCAGCCAGAACGTGAAGCGGCGCGGAAAGTCGATCATGAAGCGCCCGCGCGCCCAGCCGGCCAGGATGGCCTGGGCGGCCTGAGCCGGGGTGATGACGGCGGGCATGCGGAAGTCGTTGACGGCGGTCATCGGGGTCTCGACAAAGCCGGGCGTCACCACGCTGATGCCCACGCCCAGCGGCGCCAGCTCCAGGTGCAGGGCCTCGCTGAAGTGGGTGAGCGCGGCCTTGGTGGTGCCATAGGCCAGCGCATTGGGCAGGCCGCGGTGCCCGGCCACGCTGCTGACCAGGCTGAGGTGACCATGGCCGCGCGCGCGCATCGGCCGCAGCACCGCCAGCGACAGCGCCACGGCGGCGTCCAGGTTGACGGCGCGGTGCTGTTCCCAGCCGCGCAGGCTCAGCTCCCTGGCGCCGCCGGGCTCGTAGTGGCCGGCGCAGTAGCAGACCAGGTCGGGCGGGTTGGACGAGAACAGGCGCTCCACCGTGGCCTCCAGCGCGGCGGCGTCGGTCACATCCAGCGCGATCGGCCGCAGGCCCGGGTGCTGCCGCTCCAGCGCCTGCAGCGCATCCAGCCGGCGCGCCGACACCGTCACCCGCGCCCCGCGCTCATGCAGCGCGGCGGCCAGCGCGGCGCCGATGCCACTGCTGGCGCCGACGATCCAGACGCTGCGCTCGCGCCAGTCGGTCAGGGGGGGATTGAGGCTCATGGGGATCGGGTGAAGGAGATCAGCACCTCGCCGAGTGTCACTCCGAATTTGCTCATCACCGCGCGGTTGAGCAGCACGCGCTCGTCGACCAGCCACATCCAGTCGTCGAACTGCACCTCCCACTCGCGGCCGTCGATCGGCAGGCGCAGCGTGTAGCGCCAGTTCAGCGCATTGCCGGCGGCCTCGCCGCTGGCCAGGCCCACCACGTCGTCGGCCTGGCCCTGCCAGCGGCCGTTGCCCAGGTGGGTCAGGCGCCAGACGCGGCGCTGGGTGCTGCCGTCCGAGTAGGTGAAGCGCTCGTCCAGCTCGCCCTGTTCGCCCTGCCAGCGGCCGTCGATCTGCACCGTGAAGCGCTTCACCACGCGGCCGAAGCGGTCCTGGAACACGCCGTGCGCCATCACCCGGCCGGCGAAGTACTGGCGCAGGTCGAGCAGCGGCTTCTCGGCCGCATGGTCGGCGATCGAGGGGTGGGCGCAGCCGGCCAACTGGGTCAGCGGGATGCCGGCGCTGGCCAGCAGCAGGTGGCGGCGTTTCATGCGAGATCCTCCGGGTGAGCAGCCCACAGCCGCCACAGCAGCAGTGCGGCCAGGGCCTTCAGGGCGCAGGGCAGCAGCGCGTAGACCGCGGCCAGCCAGGCCAGCGCGGCCGGGTCGCGCTCGCCCGGCTGGTAGCCCAGCGCGGCCAGCAGCGGCAGCACCGCGCCGGCCGCCAGGGCCAGATTGAGCTTGGTGACGACCTGCCACCAGCCGACATAGGCGCCGTCGTGCCGGCCACGGTCGCCCGCGCGGCCGATCACGCCCGACAGCAGCGCCCCGGGCAGGGCCAGGTCGGCCCCCAGCGCGGCGCCCGCGGCCAGGCAGACCGCCAGGAACCAGGGCGCATCGCCCGCGTCCAGCGCCGCGGCGCCGATGAACGCCAGGATGGACAGCCCCATGCCGGCCATCCACGACCGTGCCAGGCCCCAGCGCGCCACCGCCTGCAGCCACAGCGGCAGTGCCGCGGCCGCAGCGCCGAAGTAGGCCGCCAGCAGCAGGCCGGGCCAGGGGGCGGCGGCCTGCAGGCGGTCGGCAATGTAGAACAGCACCAGCGTGGCCGGGATCGCGCTGGCGATGCCATTGAGCGCGAACACCGCCAGCAGACGGCGGAAGGCGGCCTGCTGCCAGGGGCGTCGCCAGTCGCCGGCGTCGGCGGCGGCCACCGGCTGCGGCCGGGGCGCGGCGGTCCAGGCCCACCAGCCCAGGCCCAGCAACAGCGCGCACAGCGCCAGTGACGCAGCGTAGCCGGCCAGCTCCGGCGTGACCGAGGCGGCCAGCACGCCGGCCAGGCCCAGGCCTTCGCGCCAGGCCACGATGCGGCCGCGCTGCAGCGCATCGCCACCCAGCCGCGCGCCCCAGCCCTGGTGGGCGATGGCCAGCGCGCTGGCACTGGCGCAGGCCAGCAGCAGCGTCAGCGCCGCGCCCGGCCACTGCAGGGCGGCGGGCCAGGGCGGGAAGAAGAGCAGCCACATCGTCAGCGCCATCACCACCGCCGCGCCGGCCCCAAAGGCCAGCACGCGGCCCGGCGAGCGGGCATGCAGGCGGTCGACCCAGCGGCCCAGCAGCGGGTCGATCAGCGCGTCGGCCAGGCGCGAGGCCAGCAGCAGCGTGCCCAGCGCGGCCAGCGGCCAGCCCAGGGTCTGCGCGTAGTGGTGCGGCAGGTGCACGTACAGCGGCACGCTGGCAAAGGCCACCGGTGCGCCCAGCAGCCCGTAGCGCCAGCCCGCGCCAGCGTCGGCCGCGGCACTCACGGGGCGACCCTCGGGGCGGCGCGCCGACGCGCGGTGAAGCGGGCCGGTGCGCTCATCCCGCCTCGGCGAAGGGTCCCAGCAGGGCGCGGCGCAGCGCGGGCTCGGAGGTGCGCGGCGACAGCCAGATGCCGAAGAACAGCTTCGAGAAGCGCGCATCGCGCAGCACGCCCAGCGAGCGGCCATCGCCGCGCAGGAACTCGGCACCTTCGCCCGGGCGGTGCAGGCCGCTGAGTGATTCGCCGGCGCGCACGTCGGGCAGCAGCGCGCTGAGCTGGCTCTCCCAGCGTGCCGCCTGGGTGTCGTCGAATTTCTCCTGGCGGCGCATCTCGGTCAGCGAGCGGCGAGCGATGTCGGCGCCGCTGAAGGCGCGCCGGTAGGCCAGCTCCAGCGCCAGCGGCGCGGCGGCGAAATCAGCGGCGCGGAAGCCCGGCGCCACCCACAGCCGCGCCACATAGACCTCGAAGCCCCAGACCTTGAACAGCGATTCGCCGGCCGGCTGCAGGCCGGCCTGGCGCGCGCTGGGTTCGTGGCCGTGGGCGGCCAGCGGGGCCAGCGCAGCGGCCAGCAGCGTGCGGCGGTGCATGGTTCAGTCGGCGTGGGCCAGCGTGACGTGCAGCACGTCGATGTCGCCCTGGGTGAAGCCGGCCTCGCAGTAGGCGAGGTAGAACTCCCAGGTGCGCTGGAAACGCTCGTCGAAGCCCAGGCCGGCGGCCTCGGCCCGCCTGGCCAGGAAGCGCTCGCGCCACAGCGCGCAGGTGCGGGCGTAGTCGGGGCCGAAGGCCATCGCGTCGACCACCTTCAGGCCGGCCGCCGCCGCGTGCTGGCGGATGGCTTCGGGGCTGGGCAGGCAGCCGCCGGGGAAGATGTACTGCTGGATGAAGTCGGTGCCCTGCAGGTAGCGCTCGAACAGCTCGTCGCGGATCACGATGCTTTGCAGGCAGACCCGGCCGCCCGGCGCCAGCAGCTTCTTCAGGCTGCGGAAGTAGGTGGGCCACCATTCGCGGCCGACCGCCTCGATCATCTCGACCGAGCAGATCGCGTCATACGGGCCGTCGTCGATGTCGCGGTAGTCCTGCAGACGCAGGTCGGCCTGCAGACCGGCCTTGGCCAGGCGCTCGCGCGCCCAGGCCAGCTGCTCGGTGGACAGCGTCACGCCGGTGAGCTGCGCCCCGGCGCCGGCGGCGGCTTCGGCCAGCGCGCCCCAGCCGCAGCCGATCTCCAGCACGCGCGAGCCGGGTTGCACGCGCGCCTGCTGCAGCACGCGCTGCACCTTGGCGTGCTGGGCCTCGGGCAGGCTGCGTTGGCGGTCGCCGGCGAACCAGGCCGACGAGTAGTTCATCGTCTCGTCCAGCCACAGGCGGTAGAAGTCGTTGCCCAGGTCGTAGTGGGCATGGATGTTCTTGCGGCTGTTGGCGCGGGTGTTGCGGCGCATCAGGTGACGCAGCCGATAGGCCAGCCGGCCCCACCAGCGGCCGAAGATCGCTTCGTCCAGCACCGGCCGGTTGGCGGCCAGCACGCGCAGCAGCAGCGGCAGGTCAGGGGTGCTCCAGCGGCCGTCGATCCAGGCCTCGGCGAAGCCGATGTCGCCGGACTTCAGCGCGGCCGAGAAGGGCGTCCAGTCGTGCAGGTGCAGCTGGGCGTGCAGCGGCGCATCGTGGGCGCCGAAGTGCTGCACGGCGCCACCGGGCAGTTGCAGCGTCAGCTGGCCGTGCTGCAGGCCTTCGAGCAGGCGCAGCACGGTGCGGGCGGCGGCGGGGGTGTCGCCGGGCAGCGCCAGGGACAGCGGGGAGCGCAGGGTGCGGGTGTTCATCGGGGGGCCTCTCGATGACGTCGGTCAGCGGGTGACGAAGCGCGCCGGCGGCGCGGGCTTGGAGCGGAAACCGGTGCGCCGCCACCACAGGCCCAGGGCCTGCCAGTGGATGCGCCAGACGATGCCCAGCGTCAGCAGCGGGTGGCGCAGCCAGGCGCGGCGCAGCGCCGCCGGCGTGACGGGTTCCAGCGCGCCGCTCCAGCTGGTCTGCAGCAGCGCGCCCTGGGCGTCGTCGTGGTCGACGCGCACCACCACGCGCGGCGCTTCGCCGGGGCGCTGGGTGCGCAGCAGGCGGAAGCGGTAGCTGCCGGCCACATCGCAGAAGGGCGAGACATGGAAGACCTTGTCGGCGCGCAGCTCCTGGCCTTCGCGCGGGTCATCCAGCAGGTAGCAGTGGCGCTCGCCGAAGGTGTTGTTGACCTCGGCGACGACCGCGCGCAGCGTACCGTCGGCGCGCTCGCACCACCAGAAGCTGACCGGCTTGAAGGTGTGGCCCAGCACGCGCGGGAAGCACTGCAGCCAGACCTCGCCGCCCGCATCGGTGATGCCCTCGCTGCGCAGCAGCTCGTCCAGCCAGGCCAGCGCGCCGCCGTCCTCCGGGCCGCGGCCGTCGCCGTGGTCGCGGTCCCAGAAGGCGATCGGCGCCCAGCGGTTGCGCGGCAGCGCGCCCGGCGCGCGCTGCAGGCTGCGCATGGGCAGCATCAGGAAGGCGCTGGGGTAGGCGAAGGCGTGGCGCTGCGGACGCAGCCGCGTGTGCCGCACCTGGCCGAAGCCCAGCTGGGCGGTGTTCACGCGGCCTCCAGCGCGCGCGGCGGCTGCTCGGCGATGCGCAGCGCCAGCGCCTCGGCCACGCGCTGGCCGGCGGCCAGGCCGTCCTCGTGGAAGCCATAGCCGGCCCAGGCGCCGCAGAACCAGGTGTGGTGCTGACCCTGCAGCGCCGGCAGGCGGCGCTGGGCGTCGATCGCGGCCTGGTCGAACACCGGGTGGGCGACATCGAACTCGCCCAGCACATGCTGGGGCGCGATCGGCCGCAGCGGGTTCAGCGACACCACCACCGGCTGCGACCAGGGCAGCGGCTGCAGGCGGTTGATCAGGTAATGCAGGCAGACCTCGCGCGTGCCCTGGCCGGCGCTCTCGAAGTTCCAGGCCGCCCAGGCGGCGGTGCGACTGGGCAGCACCGACGCGTCGGTGTGCAGCACGGCGCGGTTGGGCTGGGTGCGGATCGCGCCCAGCACCGAGCGCTCCAGCGCGTCGGCCTGCTCGCCCAGCAGCGCCAGCGCCTGCGGGGCGTGGGTGGCCAGCACGACCTCGTCGAAGGCCTCGCTGCCCTGGTCGGTGTGCACCCGCACCCCGCCGGGCAGGCGCTGGATCGCGCGCACCGGGGTGTCCAGGCGGGCATCGGCCAGACCGGCGACGATGCGCCGCACGTACTCGCGCGAGCCGCCGCGCACCGTGTACCACTGCGGCCGGTCGCTCACCTGCAGCAGGCCGTGGTTGTGGCAGAAGCGGATCATCGTGGCCACCGGGAAGCGCAGCATCTGGTCGGTGGGACAGCTCCAGATGCAGGCCAGCATCGGCAGCAGGTAGTGCTCGCGCAGCGCGGTGCCGAAGCGGTGACGGTCCAGGAAGTCCTGCAGCGGTTCCTGCAGCGCGGCCTCCTCGCCACTGTCGGCCAGACGGGTGCACAGGCGGTTGAAGCGCAACAGATCGCTCAACATGCCCCAGAAGCGCGGGCGCAGCAGGTTGCTGCGCTGGGCGAAGACCGTGTCCAGCGAATGGCCGCTCCATTCCAGCGGCCCCTGTGCGGTGGGGGCCTGCACCGAGAAGGACATGTCCGACGGCGCCGTGGGCACGTCGAGCGCGTCGAACAGGCGCAGCAGCCGCGGGTAGGTGCGGTGGTTGAAGACCAGGAAGCCGGTGTCCACGCCGTGGGTCACCGGGCCCTGGGCGGTGGGCAGCGTGACGTCCACGGTGTGCGCATGGCCGCCGAAGTGCGAGCCCGCCTCGAACAGCGTCAGCTCGGCCTGCCCGCGCAGCGCATGGGCGACCGCGAGGCCGGAAATGCCGGAGCCGACGATGGCGATTCTCATGAAGAGTCCTTGTGTGCGGGCTGAGGAGTGCGACCCCCTGGGAACCCGTACGAGCGATGCGCCCGCACGGATGAGCGACGTGGACAGTATCCAACAAACGACCGTTTTGTCTACGACAAAATGGTTATTCACTTGGAGATGTCCGGGATCGTCCTCGACAATGCGGCCATGCCCCCAATGTCGACACGGTCTTCGCCCGACGCGCCCGAGCGCCCGCCGGCGGCGACCCACGGCATTGCCGACGTGGTGCGCGAGACCGGCCTGGGCAAGGACACGCTGCGGGTCTGGGAGCGGCGCTACGGTTTTCCGACGCCCGAGCGCGACGCCCAGGGTGAGCGCCGATACGACGAGGCCCAGCTGCAGCGCCTGCGCCTGATCCGCCGCCTGCTCGATGCCGGCCACCGGCCGGGCCAGGTGGTGCCGCTGCCGGTGGCGGAGTTGCAGGCCTTGTGCGGGCAGCCCCCGGCCGGGCGCCGTCCGCGCGCGCGCCATGCCCGCGCCGCGCAGGTCGCGGCGCAGTCCCTGGGCGCCTTGGATCCGTCCTGGCTGGCGCTGGTGCAGGCGCACCGCACCGACGCTTTGCGCGCCGGCCTGCAGCAGCAGATGCTGGCGCGCGGGCTGCTGGCCACGCTGCAGGAGGTGGTGGCGCCGCTGGCCGCGCAGGTGGGCGAGGCCTGGTCGCGAGGTGAGCTGTCGGTGTTCCAGGAGCACCTGTTCACCGACACCGTCGAGGCCTCGCTGCGCGAAGCCACCGCGGCGCTGGCGCCCGGCGCCGCCGCCCCGGCGCGGCCGCCCCGCGTGCTGCTGACCACGCTGCCGGGCGAGCAGCACACGCTGGGCCTGCTGATGGCGCAGGCGGCGCTGGCCCTGCAGCGCTGCGAGACCGTGATGCTGGGCCCGGACACCCCGGTGGCCGAGATCGCCGAGGCCACGCGCCGGCTGGCGGTCGATGTGGTGGCGCTGGGCACCAGCCGCCTGGCCCAGCCGCGCGCGCTGCGGTCGGGCCTGCAGAGCCTGCGCACCGCGCTGCCGCCGGCCGTCGGCCTGTGGGTGGGCGGACCGGTGCAGGCGCTGCTGGGACCGCGCCCACCGCAGGGCGTGCAGGCGGTCGCGCGGCTCGATGAACTGCCGGCGCTGGTCGAGGCCTGGCGCGCCGCCTGACCCAGCTCAAGACTCGGCCACGCGGGCCGATGTATCACCGATACACAGCCCTGCGTCCTGGTTGATGTCCAGTTGCCCGTCGTCCTCCCCTGCCCGCTGCCTGCCCTGGATGGACTGGCTGTGGGCGGGCGCGCGCAGCCAGGCCAGCGTGACGACCCGCCGCAAGATCATGCAGGTCAACCTGGGCGCCGCGGGGGTGGCGCTGACCATCCTGGCCTACTTCGCCTATTACCAGTGGAGCGGCAATCCGGCGCTGGTGCGCACGGGCTGGGCACAGTTGCCCTTCGTGCTGGGTGTGCCGCTGGTCTGGCGCCTGAACGCGCAGGGACGTGACCAGCAGGCGCGCTGGCTGGTGTTCGCGCTGGCGATGGGCGGCACACTGGCGGCGGTCCTGGCGGGCATCGGCACCGCCCTGGGCGCCCACATCTACTTCCTGCTGTTCGCCGTGCTGACGCTGGCCTTCTTCCCGCTGGCGCAATGGCGCTCGGCGCTGGTGCTGTCGCTGTGCAACGCGCTGATCTTCCTGGCCTTCGACCAATGGGGCTGGCCGGCCCACGCGTCGCTGCAGGCGCTGCCCGCGGCCACCCAGAAGTCGATCAGCCAGTCGCTGGTGGTCGGGTGCATCACGGTGGCGATTGCCCTGACCGCGCTGAGCGAGTGGGCCGCCGACCTCAACGAACAGCGCCTGCTGGCCCTGGCCGACACCGACGCGCTGACCGGCCTGCGCAACCGCCGCGCGCTGCTGGAGGCGCTGCAGGGCGAGGTGGCGCGCGCGCGCCGCAGCGGCCGGCCCCTCAGTGTGGCGGTGCTGGACCTGGACCACTTCAAGAGCGTCAACGACCACCATGGCCACGAGGCCGGCGACCAGGTGCTGCGCCAGTTCGCCGAGCTGATGCGGCGCGAGCTGCGCGGCTACGACACCGGCGGTCGTCTGGGCGGCGAGGAGTTCGTGGTGCTGATGCCGGACACCGACCTGGCGCTCGCCGTGGCCAGCATCGACCGCCTGCGCGCCGCCCTGGCGGCCCGGCCGCTGGCCTGGATCGACGAGCAGGTGGACATGACCGTCAGTGCCGGCGTGGCCTGTCTGAGCGCCGAGGACGAGGGCGACGGCAGCGATCTGCTGCGCGCCGCCGACCTGGCGCTCTACGCCGCCAAGCGCGACGGCCGCAACCGGGTCAGAACCGCGTCGTGACCGCGCCGGTGACGCGGTAGGCGGCGTCCACCAGCGGCAGCCAGCGCCACTTGTCGAAGCTGGTGCAGGGGTGCGAGATGCCCAGGCCGATGATCTCGCCCACCTCGGGCGCGGGGTCTGCGGCGTCGAAGCGCAGGTAGGCGTGCTGGTCGTTGAGCCGGCTGATCTGCCAGCCGGCCGGCACCGGCGCCGCGGCGGTGTCGCCCGGCTGGGCGCGCCACAGCGGCAGCGGCAGGTCCATGTCGAAGGACACATCGCGCTTGCCGCAGCCCAGCAGCGCCAGCCCGGGCTCGGGCACCGACTGCACCGCGGCCAGCACTTCCAGCGCCGGCTGCAGCGTCGTGGCCTGGCGCAGGCGCAGGCCCATGCACTGCAGATGGCGGTGGTAATGGACGTGGTCGTGGGTCAGGTAGCAGCCCGAGCGCAGCACGCCGCGCACCGGCACGCCCAGGTCGGGCTGCAGCCGCGCCGCCACCAGATCGAACACCGAGGAGCCGCCGGCGCTGAGGATCAGCGCCGCGCCGCCGGTGTCGAAGGCGCCCTCGGCCAGCAGCGCGCGGGCCAGCGCGTCCACCCGGTCCATCAGCGCGTTCACCGCCGGCACATCCTGGGCGTCGTTGCAGGTGGCCAGCGCGCCCTCGTAACACTCCAGGCCCGCCAGGCGCAGCGCCGGGCTGGCGGCGATGCGCCGTCCCAGCGCCAGGGCCTCGTCGTGGTGGCGCGTGCCGGTGCGCTGGCCGGCCAGACCCAGCTCCAGCAGCACGTCAAAACGCCGGGCGCTTGCGCGCGCCACCTGCCAGGCCTCGATCAGCGCCACCTGGGCCGGTGAGTCCACCAGGAACCACAGGCGCAGCGCCGGGTCGCGGTCCAGCAGCCCGGCCAGCGTGTCCAGCTCGGCCGCCTGCACCACCTGGTTGGCGATGACGATGTTCGCCATGCCGTGCCGCGCGGCCTGCGCCGCCTGCCAGGCGGTGGCCACGCTCAGGCCCCAGGCGCCGGCCTCGCGCTGCAGCGCCCACAGCTCGGGCGACATGCTGGTCTTGCCATGCGGCGCCAGGCTCAGGCCGCGCTCGGCGCAGAAGTCGCGCATCCAGGCCAGGTTGTGGCGCAGCGCGTCCTCGCGCAGCACCGCCAGCGGCAGGGCCAGGTCGCCGCGCAGCAGCTGCCAGCCCTGAGCGCCGATGGCCGACAGCGGCAGCGGCGGGTGCAGCGGCGGGAAGCCCTTGAAGTCGTGGTCGATCAGCATGGGCCGATCGTAGCGGCCTGGCACGGTCGGGCTGATCGAGAACTGATCGAAAAGTGATCCAGCGCCTGCTGCGCTCGATGAGCCGCGTTCCTAACATTCGGTCACACCCCTTTCACCGACGGAGTACCCATGGCTGCCAGCCGATCGACCACCGACTACGACTTCAGATTCCGCGCCCCGTTCGACATCAACGGCGATGCCCGCAACGTCTGGCTGGGCAACGGCGACAACGCCTTCACGATCACCGGCAGCGCGGTCTCGATCAGCGCCGGCCTTGGCAACGACCGCATCGTCGTTGGTGACAGCGTGGACCAGGTGCAACTGGGCGAGGGGAACAACCAGCTGGAGGTGGGCGCGGCCAGCCGCGACGGCGTGGTGCGGGTCAAGGTGCTGGGCGGCGGCCAGGGCGATGACCGCGTCGTCATCCATGGCGACCTGGACAGCGCCAGCCTGGGCAATGGCCAGAACGACGTGGAAGTGGCGGGCAGTCTGGCCAGCCTCAGCACCGGCTCGGGCGATGACCGGGTCCAAGTGGGCGGCAACCTGGCCTCGGCCAGCCTGGGCGATGGCCGCAACGATGTGGCGGTGACCGGCCACCTGGCCAGCCTCAGCACCGGCAACGGTGACGATGTCGTGGTGGTGCAGGGCAACCTGGCCTCGGCGTCGCTGGGCTTCGGCCAGAACCGCGTCCAGGTCGATGGTCACCTGGCCAGCCTGTCGACCGGGAACGGCGACGACCTGGTCGTGGTGAAGGGCGATCTGGACTCGGCCTCGCTCGGCTTCGGCACCAACGACGTGACGGTGGGCGGCGATCTGGCCAGCATTTCCACCGGCCACGACAACGACACGGTCCGGGTGGCCGGTGACCTCGACAGCGCCAGCCTGGGCGCGGGCACCAACTTCCTGCGCGTGGGCGGCGATCTGCACAGCGTCTCCACGGGCTGGCAGCAGGACAAGATCATCGTCTTTGGCGATCTGAATTCGGCCAGCGTGGGCGATGGGCGCAACTGCGTCGAGGTGGGCGGTGACCTGGGCTCCTACTCGGGTGGCTCGGGCATCGACTCCCTGAATGTGCGCGGCGACGCCGGGTCGATCAGCTTCGGCTTCGGTGACAACGTGCTGCTGGTGGGCGGTGACGTGGGCAGCGTCTGCTTTGGCAACGACAACGACCGGGCGGTGATCGATGGCAGCGTGCACTCGATCAACATGGGCTACGGCAACAACAGCCTGGCCGTTGGCCAGAACATGGGCAACCTGTGCACCGGCGACGGGACCGATCTGGTCAGCGTGGCGCTGAACGTCAATGACCTGGTGCTGGGCGGCGGCAACGACCTGATGTTCATTGGCGGCAGCGCCAACGCGCTGAACCTGGGCTCGGGCAACGACCAGCTGCAGGTCAACGGGTCCGTTCGCTCGCTGGAAACCGCCGATGGCGATGACCTCGTGCTGCTGGGCCGCAACGCCGGGGTGGTCCACCTGGCTCAGGGCGACGACCAGATCACGCTGGGCGGTTTCGACAACGGCACGCTGGTCAACGGCAGCCTGGGCCACGACAGCCTGAGCCTGGTGGGCACGGCGGCCGATTACCGCGTGGACGCCCTGGCACCGGACACCTGGCGCATCACCGACGCGGCAGGACGCCAGATGACGGCCTATTCGATCGAAGAGGTGCACTTCACGCCCGCGTTGGGGAGCATCGCCCTGGACCTCAGTTTCATCAACGATGTGCGCAACTTCCCCTGCTTCACGGGCCTGAATCCGCCGCCGGTGCCCTGAACCGCAGGAACCTCCTGGCAGGCAGGTATGCTTGCGGCTCGCCACGACTGATCTGCCAGGAGCCTGCCATGCATGCTGTTCGACTGTCTCTCGCCGCTGTCCTGTTGGGGCTGTCGGCCCACGCCTCCGTCTGGGCGGAGAGCTTTGCCTCCTCGGCGTCGTCGGCCGGCTCGGCTTCGCTGGGCAGCAGCTCCGACTCGGTCCAGGGGTCGAGCAACTCGTCCAGCCGGCCTGCGCAGGTGGCGCAGGGTGACTACCGCATCGTGCAGATCGCCGAAGCGGGGGACGCCACCGGCCGGTTGCGGGTGAGCCTGCAGGCGATCGATGGCGCTGGGGCGCAGGACTTCGCGCTGCTGCTGCCGCCCGCGGCGGCGCAGGCGGGCCAACTGGCGGTGGGCGGCGTGGTCAGCGCGACCGACCGGCCGTACGGCACCGAACTGCGCAGTGCAGCCACCCAGGCCGCCTTCTTCCTGGTGGTGGCCGACGACTGGCACGCCGAACTGCAGACCCGCGCCATCTGAGATCGACCCGCCGCATGGCCTGGCGCCGCGCGCTGGCGGCTGGGGCGCTCGCGCTGCTGTGCGCATCGGCGGTCCAGGCCCGCTGGTCCGTCTGGTGCAGCCAGCCGCTGCAGCCCAACGCCACCCAGCACGATCGGCTGCTGCGCTTCGGCGCGGTGTTGCGTGAGCGCCTGCGGCAGTCGACCGCACCGGCGGTGCTGGTGTCGCGCTCGGGCACCAACCTGCACTGGCTCGGCCAGCGCTATTCACACGCGGGTGTGGCCCTGCGTGACAACCCGCTGGCGCCCTGGGCTGTGCGCCAGCTGTACTTCGCGTGCGAGGAGCAGCGCTCACGCGTCTTCGACCAGGGCCTGCCCGGCTTCCTGCTGGACTTTGCCGACCCCGATGAAGGCTACGTCTCGCTGCTGCTGCTGCCCCCCGAGGCGGCTTCTGCGCTGGCCCGTGCGGCGCTGGACGAGACCTCGGCGCTGGGCGTTCTGGAGCCGCGCTACAACGCCGCCAGCTACCCTTTCGACCTGAGCGACCAGAACTGCAACCAGTGGCTGCTGGAGTTGATGGCGCGCGCCTGGGGGGCGCCGCCGGGGCGGGCCGGCGCCCAGGCCTGGCTGGCCGAGGCCGGCTACCGGCCCGCCCATGTGGAGACCGGTGCACTGCAGGGCCTGGCCCCCTTCATCCCGTGGGTGCGCGGCGGCGGCCAGCCGCGCGAGACGCTGCAGCAGGGGGTCTGGCAGGTCAGCCTGCCCAGTTCGATCGAGGACTTCGTGCGGCAGCGCTACCCGCAAGCCAGGCGCATCGAGCTGTGCCATGACGGTCGGCGGGTGGTGCTGCGCGAGAACGGCCCGCCCATCGCCGACGGCTGCCGGCCAGCCCCCGGCGATGTGCTGACGCCGCTGGACTAGGGGCTGTTCACACGACCGGAAGGGTTGCGAAGGCCCTAAGGTTCGAAGTGCATCGCACTGAGCAGGCGCGGCAGTCGGGGCGCGGCTTGCCGCGCGTCAGGCCAGGCCCTGGCCCAGGCCGGCCGGGCGCCTGCCACCAGGGCCAGGGCTTGGGCATGCTGCTCAACGGCGCCCGCGGGGTCGCCGCTGGCCTGGCAGCGGCGTGCCTGCACCAGGCGGCCCAGGGGGTGCTGGTCGGCCCACGGGCCCAGGCCTGAGATGATCACGTCGGCCGCCCCCAGTCGGGCGTCTTCCAGGTGCAGCCAGGCCAGGTCCAGCGCCGCCAGCGCGGGCTCGTGGCCACGATCAGGCTGGCGCGATACCTCGGTCAGGCACGCTGCGGCGTCGTCGCGCCGGCCGGCGTCCAGGACATCGCTCGCTGCGGCATGGGCCAGCACGCCGGCCAGCTCGACGTCACGCGGCAGACGGCAGTGGGCGCGCAGTGCCGCTTCCAGTGCCTGGCGCAACGCGTGCTGGCCACGGCGCACCGCCAGCCGCAGCAGTGGCACGGTCCACGCGCGCCAGACGGCGTAGCCAGGCCCGTTGGGCGCCTCGGCCCGGGCATGGACCAGCGCCCAGGCCTGCTGCGCCGCGGCGGCGTCGCCGCTGAGCAGGTCGACCAGGCCTTGCACGCCGGCCCGTCCGCACTCGACCAGCGGATGCTGCAGCTCGGGCTGTGCGCCATAGAGCGCCAGCAGTCGACGCGCGCGACCCAGGTCCATGCGGTCCAGCAGCATGTGGGCCGCCGTGGTCAGGGCCGAGCCCAGGTAGGGCAGGAAGCCCTCCCTCTCCAGTGCGTCCATCGCCTGGTCCAGGTGCGCCTGCGCACTGTCCAGCCAGCCCATCAGGCCATCGACCTCGACCAGGCTCAGCCCGGTGTGGATCGTCGAGCGCACATGCGGCACACGTTGCTGCCAGAGGTCCGACGCTTCCTCCAGCCGTTGTCGCGCCAGGGCCAGCTGGCCGCCGAGCAGATCGAACATCGACGCCCCGGTCAGCGCCTGACCCAGGCGCTTGAGGTTGCCACATCGACGGCACAGGCGGATGACCTCGCCGAACGCCTGCTCAGCGTCGGCCAGGTCGCCGCGGCGGCCCGTCAGCACGGCGGCGTTCAGGCGCACCATCAGGGCCCAGTCCTGGTCGCCCTGGCCCTCGCACTGCTTCAGGGCCAGCCGCAGCTGCGTCTGCACACCGGCCGCGGCCTCGTCACCCCCGTGCTGCGTGTAGGCCAGCGCCAGCGCCAGGTGGGCCGGCGCCATCAGCGCGGCCCGCGCGGACTGCTGCTGAAGCTGGGCCACCAGCCGTTCGCCGAAGGCCACCGCCTGCGGGTCGTTCATCACGAACTGGGTGCGCAGCAGCTGCAGCTGCACGTCGGGCTGCTGCGGCTCCAGGTCGACCACCACCTGCAGCAGCGGCCGGGCCTTGGCGTACTCGCCGCGCAGGAACAGCTCGCAGGCGCGGGCAAAGGCTTCCACCACGAACGGGTCGGGCGAGATCGCCGCCAGCGCGGTGCCCGCGCCCGAGGTCAGCAGCGCCTGGACCGACTCCGCCCAGCGCAGCGCCAGCGAGTGCCAGTGCGGCCCGCGCAGGCTGGTCACCGGCACCCGCCGGCCATCGCTGTAGACCAGGTCGCCGTGCAGCCACAGCAGGTCGGACTGGCGGGTCAGGCGCCCCTGTACCACCACGTCCAGACCCAGTTCACGCAGTGCGCGCAAGGCCAGGTCCTGGGCGGGCGCGGGCTCTTGGGCCGCGCGGGCGTATTCGGCCATCGTGGCGCTGCCGATCAGTGACAGGCGGGTGTCGGCCTCCAGCATCTGCGCGGCCAGGGCCGGCAGGCCCAGGCACAACCACTGCAAGGTCGGGTCGCCGGTGTAGTTCATGCAGGGCAGCATGCCCACCCGGAGACTGCCGCTGTGCGGGGCCGGGGCGGCGCGCGGCGCCCGCGGGGCGCCGGCCCCGTCGAGCTCCTGAACCGGATGGACGAAGCGGTAGCCCACGCCACGCGCGCTCTTGAACCACTCGGTCGGCGCGCCGCGCTCCAGGGCGCCGCGCAGCTTGAGCATGGCCTGCGGCAGCACGCCGGGCGAGGTCACCCGGCCTGCCCACACACGGGCCAGGATCTCTTCGCGGGCGACCACGCGGTGGCGCTGATCGACCAGCAGGTGCAGCAGGTCGAACAGGCGCGGACCGAGTGCGACCGGCTGGCCGTCGTGGCGCAGCTCGCGCTGGGCGACATCGAGCTCGAAGGGCCCGAAGGCGAATCGCTGGACCGAAGGCATCAGGGGGTGTTCGTGCAGAGGTGGTGGGCACCCGTGAGGATGGGCAGGCGTCGCCCGAGCAGCGGCCCCGACCCTCGCCTCGACCGCTGAGCAGCGCCGCCGGTCCCGCCTGGCGCTGCCCAGGGTATTTGACTACGATGGTACTTAGACCCTCTTTCCACACGCAAGGAGTTGGCCATGCGACGTGTCACTGGCATCGGCGGCATCTTCTTCAAGGCGCGCGACCCGCAGGCCCTGGCCGCGTGGTACCGCACCCACCTGGGTCTGGCGGTCGATGACTGGGGCGGCGTGGCCTTTCGTTGGGCCGACGACAACCCTGCCGGCGCGGGCACCACGATCTGGACGCCGTTCAAGGACGACACCGCCTACTTCGCGCCGAGCACCGCGCCCTTCATGGTGAACTTCCGGGTCGAGGATCTGCACGGCCTGCTGGCCGCCCTGCGGGCCGAGGGCTGCCAGGTGCTCGACAAGGTCGAGGAGTCCGAGTACGGCAAGTTCGGCTGGGTGCTCGATCCGGAAGGCAACAAGCTCGAGCTGTGGCAGCCGCCGCCGGGGCAGTGAGCACCGACCGCGTTCACGGCGGTGACTGGTGTTGGCGCGCCAGCGCCCGGCACCAGCGGGCCAGCTGAGCGCGCAGGGACGCGGGGTCGATCAGCTCGACCTCGGGCGCCAGACCCATCACCAGGCGCACGGCCTGCTCGGCAGTCTCGATCGGCAGGCTCAGCCGGCGCCAACCGGCGGGCGACGGCGCCGGCGTGGCGCGGGCCACGGCCTGCGCCGCGTAGTCGCCCAGTTCGGCCAGTCGCCGACAGCCTTCAGGCGAGGCCCGCAGCGTGGCGCGCAGCGGCCGCAGCTCGCGCTCGAAGCGCTCGACTGAGGCCTGCCACCAGCGGGCCAGATCGAAGTCCGGGCGTCGCTCGACCACCTCGTCCAGCACGGTCAGCGCCTGGACCTGCGTCACCTTGAGCGTCATCGTGCGTGCGCCGGCCGCGACCACGGCGTACCACTGGCCGGCCTTGAGCACCAGACCCAGCGGTTCGGCCTGGTAGCGGCGTGGGCCCTTCCAGCTCTGGTAGTCGATCAGCACCCGGCGCCCATCCAGCACCGCCTGCGCCAGCGCCGGCAGGTGCGGCACCGCGTCTGGCGCGTGGTACCAGCCCAGTGGGTCGACATGGAAGCAGGCCTGCAGCCGCCCGCTGAGCGTGGCCGAGTCACCGGGCAGCGCGGCCAGCAGCTTGGCGCCGGCGCGGCGGGCCGCATCGCCCAGGCCCAGCTCACGGGCGGCGGCGGGCAGCGTCAGCAGCGGCAGCGCGCGGGCCTCGTCGGCGTCCAGGCCGGTCAGCTGGGTGCGCCAGCCGGCGTGCAGCTGGAAGCCACCGCCCGGACCGCGCTCGCCATAGACCGGTACACCGGCTGCCGACAGGGCCTCGATGTCGCGGTGGATGGTGCGCGGCGATACCTCGAACTCGGCCGCCAGCTGCTCGGCCGTGAGCCGCTGGCGCAGCTGCAGCAGGATCAGGATGGACAGCAGGCGACTGGCACGCATCGGGAATCATCATGACATGAGCTGTCATGAATAGGCCGGCAGCATGCCGACCATTGCGACCCAAGGAGCCTGGATGAGCACCGATGATCCCGACCGCCGAGACCTGCTGCAGACCCTGGCGACGATCGCACTGGCCAGCGCCGCGCCTGCCGCCACGGCTGCGCCGGCCGCCGAGCCGCTGCCCTTTGTCCCCACCGACGCACCCGAGCCCGGGCCGGCCATGCTGCGCGCGCCGCTGCGCCAGCGCAGTCCGGGCCGTCCGGGGCAGTTCGGCTTTCTGGACGGCCACTGGCGCATCCGGCATCAGCGCCTTCGCGCCGGCCTGGGCTGGGACGGCTTCGAGGGCGAGGCCAGCTGCTTCAGCGTCCTGGGAGGGCTGGCCTCGGTGGAGGAATTGCGCATCCCGGCGCGGCGCTTCTCGGGCATGGGCCTGCGGCTGCTGGATGTGCAGCAATCCCTGTGGCATGACGTCTGGGTGGGCGCGGCCAGCGGCGTGCTGGCGGGCCCCGGCCAGCCTGGCAGCTTCGAGGACGGCGCCGGGATCTTCGACAGCCAGGACGAGAAGCAGGGCCGACCGGTGATCTACCGCGGCGTGTGGGACCGCATCACGCCGCGTAGCTGCCGCTGGCAGCAGGGCAGCTCGCACGATGGCGGGCGCAGCTGGGCGCTGAACTGGTCGATGGACTGGGAGCGCGTGGGCTGAGGCGCTCAGCCTTCCTCATCCGGCGCATGCACCACCGTAACCGGCACACCGGCGTGGTGCAGCAGCGCCTGGGCCACGCTGCCCAGCCGGCCGCTGTCGATCAGACCGGGCTGACCAGCGCCGACGATCACGCCGTCGCAATCCTCGGATTCGGCCAGGTCGCGCAGCACGGTGGCCGGCTCGCCGTGCACCACCAACTCGGTGTAGGGCACGCCGGCGCCCCGCAGCATCTGGCCGGCCGCTTCCAGTGCGTGGTGACCGGCGCCCTCGCTGGCGCGGTCGAGCAGCGCGGGGTCGGGCGCCAGCACCACCTCATAGAGGTGCGGCGGCTCCTGGGCATTGGCCAGCACCACGGTGATCGACAGGCCGGCCAGCTTCAGGCCGATCGCGTGGCGCACCGCGGCCAGAGCGGCCGGGCTGCCGTCGACGGGGAGCAGGTAGCGCATGGGATCTCCTGACAGTGGGGATGAGACCATCGTAGCGCGCAGGGGCTTGGCGTGGCGGTGCTAAGCTGACCGGCTGATCCCGCTCAACCTGCCCTCACAAGAACCCTGGAGACGCCCCATGCCCGGACTGCTGCCCGACGTCGACCCCGACGGCCTGCTCGAATACTCGGTGGTCTACACCGACCGCGCCCTGAACCACATGTCGAAGAAGTTCCAGGGCGTGATGGGTGACATCTCGCGCACCCTGAAGGCCGTCTACGGTGCCGAGGCCGCGGTGGTCATTCCCGGCAGCGGCAGCTTCGGCATGGAAGCGGTGGCGCGCCAGTTCGCCACCGGTCAGAAGGTGCTGGTGCTGCGCAATGGCTGGTTCAGCTTCCGCTGGACGCAGATCCTGGAGATGGGCGCCATCCCGTCCGAGCAGCGCGTGCTCAAGGCGCGCCCGGTGGGCCCGGGCGCACAGCAGCCCTGGGCGCCCGCCTCGCTGGAGGAGGTGCGCGCCGCGATCGCCGACCAGAAGCCGGCGGTGGTCTTCGCGCCGCACGTGGAGACCGCCAGCGGCATGATCCTGCCCGACGACTACCTGAAGGCCGTGGCCGATGCGGTGCATGCGGTGGGCGGGATCTTCGTGCTGGACTGCATTGCCAGCGGCACCGTGTGGGTGGACATGGCGGCCTTGGGTATCGACGTGCTGGTCAGTGCGCCGCAAAAGGGCTGGAGCGCCGAGCCCGGCTGCGCGTTGGTGATGCTGGGCCAGGGTGGCCTGAAGCGCCTGGACGAGACCACCAGCACCAGCTTTGCCGCCGACCTGAAGAAGTGGCACCAGATCATGCAGGCCTTCCTGGCCGGCGGCCACGCGTACCACACGACCATGCCCACCGGCGCGCTGACGCGCCTGCGCGATGCGATGGCCGAGATGGAGCATCGAGGCTTTGGCGTGCTGAAGGAACAGCAGTGGGCGCTGGGCCGCGCGGTGCGCGCGATGCTGGAGGGCCGCGGCATCCGCTCGGTGGCCGCCCCCGGCTACCAGGCCCCGGGCGTGGTCGTCAGCTACACCGAGGACCCCGGCATCCAGAACGGAAGCAAGTTCATCGCCCAGGGCCTGCAGACGGCGGCCGGCGTGCCGCTGCAGTGCGACGAAGGCACCGATTTCAAGACCTTCCGCCTGGGCCTGTTCGGCCTGGACAAGCTGGCGAATGTGGAGCGCAGCGTGGCCTCGCTGGCGGCGGCGCTGGACCGCATCGGCTGAACATGCAGCGCCTGACGATCTCGGTCGACGACGAGCTGGCCGAGGCCTTCGAGGCGGTGATCCGCGAGCGCGGTTACGCCAACCGCAGCGAGGCCTTCCGTGACCTGCTGCGCACCGAGCTGGGTCGCACGCACCAGGCGGCGCACCCGGACGGTCCCTGCATCGCCACGCTCAGCTACGTCTACAACCACCACCAGCGACAGTTGGCAGCGCGCCTGACCGATCTGCAGCACGACCACCACGAGCTGACCGTGTCCACCACCCACGCCCACCTGGACCACGAACACTGTGTGGAGGTGGTGATCCTGCGCGGCGCGGCGCGTGCGGTGCAGGCCTTTGCCGATGCGGTGATCGCCCAGCCCGGCGTCAGCCACGGCCAGCTGCACCTGGTGCCGATGGTCGAGCAGCACGGCCACGGCCACGCCCACCTGGTGCCGGCCAGCGGGCACGTCCACCGCTGATCGAGCCCTGACCGGGCTGGCGTCCAGATCGGCAACACACTGACCGAGGGTTCTCCCCAGGGTCGGCGGCTGCATCCAAGGCAGCGATGAGGGCGTAATCGCTTGGCACGCAACTTGTATGAAGATGCTGAAATTCTTCATACGCTGACGCCATGCACGACCTGCCCACTGACTGGACCGCCCTCTGCGCCCTGGTCTTCCTGCTCGGGATGCGCCACGGCTTTGACGCAGACCACCTGGCCACCATCGACGGCCTGACGCGCCTGACCCGGCGTCGCGGCGGTGCGTTCGCGCGCTGGTGTGGCGCGCTGTTTTCGCTGGGCCATGGCGCCGTGGTGTTGCTGATCGCCGCGCTGGTGGGCTCGGCCAGCGCCCAGTGGGTGCCGCCCGAGTGGGTGGATGGCTTTGGCACTGGCGTGTCGATTGCCTTTCTGCTGGGCCTGGGCGTGGTCAATCTGCGAGCGGTGCTGGCGGCGGCGCCGGGCGAGCTGGTGGCGCCGGTGGGCCTGAAGGGCCGCTGGCTGGGCCGGCTGGCCCAGGCGCGCAGCCCGCTGGGCGTGGCCGGCGTGGGCGCGCTGTTCGCGCTGTCCTTTGACACCCTCAGCCAGTCGGCGCTGTTTGCCGCCACCGCCACGCAGTTCGGCGGCGTGGGTCGCGCGCTGGTGCTGGGCGGCCTGTTCGTCACCGGCATGCTGGTCACCGACGGCCTGAACGGCTGGTGGATCGCCCGGCTGATCGCCCGGGCCGACCAGATCGCGGTGGTCGCCTCGCGGGTGATGGGCGCGGCGGTGGCAGGCGTGAGCCTGCTGGTGGCTGCGCTGGGCATTGCCCGCTGGACCTCGCCGGTCGTCGAGGCCTGGACCGAGGGCCGTGAACTCGCCTTCGGCACCACGGTGCTGATGGTGATCGCGCTGGGCTACGGCCTGGCGCTCTGGCTGGCGCGACGCGCACGGCCCATGACCACCCCCTGACGAGGAGATACCCATGCACACGCTGCGCCTGAAGGCGCTGGCGGGGGCGGCTGTGGCCGCTTGCGCCAGCCTGAGCCACGCCGAAGACGCCCCACAGACCGTCGAGGTCAGCGGCCGCCATTACGACAACGCCGTGGGCAGCAGCGACGCCGCCTCCGAGGGCGTGATCCGCGCCGAGCTGCTGAAAAGCCGGCCGGCGCTGCGCCCGGGTGAGGTGCTGGAGTTCGTGCCCGGCGTCATCGTCACCCAGCACTCGGGCGACGGCAAGGCCAACCAGTACTTCCTGCGCGGCTTCAACCTGGACCATGGCACCGACTTCGCCACCACCGTGTCGGGCATGCCAGTCAACATGCCCACCCACGGCCATGGCCAGGGCTATTCGGACCTGAACTTCCTGATCCCCGAGCTGGTCGACCGCATCACCTATCGCAAGGGGCCGTACTTCGCCACGCATGGTGATTTCGCGTCGGCGGGTGCCGCCGACATCGCCTACCGCACGCGGCTGGACGCGCCCTTCGTGCAGCTCACACTGGGCGAGCACGGCTACCGCCGCGCGGTGGGCGGCGGCTCGACCGAACTGGCCCCCGACACCACGCTGCTCGGTGTTGTCGAAGGGATGGTCAACGACGGCCCCTGGACCGTGCCTGAGAACCTGCGGCGCCGCAACGGCGTGCTCAGCCTCAGCCAGGGCTCGCGGGCCCAGGGCTGGTCGGCCAGCGCCATGGCGTATGACGCGCGCTGGACCAGCACCGACCAGGTGCCGCAGCGCCTGATCGACGCCGGCACCTACCAGGGCCGGCCGTTTGGCGCCTACGACTCGCTGGACCCCAGCGACGGCGGCAGCACCTCGCGCGCCAGCCTGTCGGGCGAATATCACCGTACCGACGACGCCGGCGAGACCCGCGTCTCGGCCTACGCGATGCGCTACCGTCTGAAGCTGTTCTCCAACTTCACCTACGCGCTGGAGCGCCCGGCCACCGGCGACCAGTTCTCGCAGCAGGATGCGCGCAGCGTCTACGGCCTGCAGGCCGCGCGGGCCTGGCAGCTGAGCGACACGTTGCGCATCGAGCTGGGCGCCCAGCTGCGCCACGACCGCATCCGCGTGGGCCTGTTCGACACCCAGGCGCGCCGCATCCTGGCCACCACCCGCGAGGACGATGTGGTGCAGACCCAGGCCGCGCTCTACGCCCAGGCCGCCTGGCAGGCCACGCCCTGGCTCAAGGCCATCGCCGGCCTGCGCGCCGACCACGCGCGCTTTCGCGTTGACAGCCTGAAGGGCGATGCGATCGCGGCGGCCAACTCGGGCCGCGCCAGCGATCAGCAGCTCTCGCCCAAGCTGAGCCTGGTGCTGGGCCCCTGGGCGAAGACCGAGCTCTTCGTCAACGCCGGCCGCGGCCTGCACAGCAACGATGCGCGCGGCACCACCGCCCACCGCGATCCGAAGATCGGTGACCCGGTCGATCCGGTGCCTGGCCTGGTGCCGCAGCGCGGCTGGGAACTGGGCCTGCGCACCGAGGCGCTGCCGGGCCTGCAGAGCTCGCTGGCACTGTGGCAGCTGCGCTCGGCGTCGGAGCTGGTCTATGTGGGCGATGCCGGCGCCACCGAGGCCAGCGAGGCCAGCACCCGCCGCGGCATCGAGTTCAACAACCGCTGGACGCTCAGCCGCCACTGGCTGCTCGACGCCGACTTCGCCTGGACTCACGCCCGCTTCGACAACGGCGACCGTATCCCCAACGCGGTGGACCGCGTGGCCTCGGTGGCGGCCACGCTGAAGGACTGGGGTCCCTGGTCGGCCAGCCTGCAGTGGCGCTACCTGGGCAGTGGCGCGCTGATCGAGGACAACAGCCAGCGCTCGCGGCCAGCCTCAACGCTGAACCTGCGGCTCTCGCGGGACCTGGGCGCCTGGATTGGCCGCCCGACCACGCTGACGCTGGACGTCTTCAACCTGACCAACCGGAGGGTGGATGACATCCAGTACTGGTACGAGTCGCAGTTGCCCGGCGAGGCCGCGCCGGTGGAAGACCGCATCGTGCACCCGGCCGAGCCGCGCAGCCTGCGACTGACGCTGGCGCTGAGCTTCTGAACGTCCAAGGGCCGGGCCGGGGCCCCCCTCAAGGGGGATACAGCGCCAACCAGCCCGGCATCACAATCGCCGGACACTGCGACGTGGGGCGATATCTGATCCGGCCCCAGAGCCGCCATGCAGGCCCTCGTGGCCAGGGACGGCACGATGATCCAGCTCAGAACAGCCCCTCCATCTCGGCTTCGTGCCGTAAGCTCGCTGGTCGGCCAGCGCGCCTGACAAACGCTCGGCGTACAGGCGGACATGGCGAAGTGCCCGAACTGCTCTAATCCGCTTCACTGGGACGCCCAGCAGTGCCCCAGGTGTCAAGCGGTTCTCAGCCTCACAGCCCATTGGCACGCCGTGCCTGAAACGGCCGAGGAGCGCGCTTCCCTGGAGCGCAAGCTCGGGCGCGAGCTCTCGGCGCAAGATGATCCTTGGCTGAATGCTGCCAAAAGCAAGACGACCTACCCTTTCCTGGCCGGGTTCGGTCGTGCACTGAAGGCTCAGTTCCTGATCCTGGCCGTCATCGGCATGCTCTTTGTGCTTGGCGCCCCATTCGGCATCAGTTTCATGATTGCGATGGTGTACATCGTCCTGGTCCAGGAACTGGAGGTAGTAGGCAACCCCTTCATGTTGATTCTGGGGCTCATGCTGGGCGTCGCGATCGTCAATGGGTGCCTGGCCAAGCTGGCGAGCCGCGCGCCACCAACATCGACATCGCCGAACTGATCAGCCCAGCGCATTGGCCGCCTGGACCGCGGCCACGCAGGCGTCATGGCAGCGCTTGCACTCGGCGTGGTGCTCCGCATGCGGCTTGCAGGCCTCGATGCAGGCCTGCATGGCCGCCACCGAGGTCTTGGCCAGCGCACCCAGGTAGGCCGACTGCAGCGTGGCAGCGCGCAGCGTGGCGCCGCAGGTCAGCTCGGTGTCCAGCGCGGTGCGCAGGCAGGCGCCCAGTGACTTGTCGCCCTGGGCCAGCAGCACCTGGCAGTGGGCTATGCAGGCGTTGGCGGCGGCCACGCAGGCCTGGTAGGCGGAGACGAAGCCGGCTGGGGCCGGTTGGCCCTTGGGGGCCGCTGGCGCGGGCGCGCCGTGGTCGTGGTGGCTGTGGTCGGTCTGTGCGCGGGCGGTGGCGGCGGCGGTGGCGCCCAGCAGCAGGCTGGCGCGGACAAGGGTGCGGCGTTGCATCGGGTGGGCTCCTTCAGTGGTGGGAGCTTGCCGCGGCGCGGGGTATCTGCACCCACACCATGACCTCCTGCTCGCCTGCGCGCTCGAAGCGCAGCACCAGCGCAAAGCGCTGCCCATTCACCAGCGGCGCCTTCAGGCCCTGCAGCAGCAGGCGCCACTCGCCGTCGTGCTTCAGTGACAGGTCGGCGCCAGCGGGCAGATCCAGGGCCTGAATGGTCTGCCCGCGCCGCTGAAGCAGCACCGACGCGGCCACGGGCGTGCGGGCGCCGAGCAGGCGATCGGCCTGGGCGCCGCGGTTGTGCAGCCGGCGCAATTGCACCTGGCCCTGGTCCTGGCCGGCGGCGCTGGGCAGGGCGTAGGGGTGTTCGATCAGCAGGTCGCCAGCGCGCGTGCCGTGGGCCTGGGCCGGCAAGCCGGCCAGGCAACCGAGCAGCAGGGCGATGGGGCGGCGGCGCATCGTCCGATGATCGCAGACCCGGCCCGGCCGCTCAGAAGTCCATCGTCCAGCCCACCGCCAGCGCGCGGCGCGGCACCAGCTGCAGGCCGTTGACCTTCTGGTAGACCGGCAGCTGCAGGTAGGCATAGAGCGTGGCCTGCGGGCCGACGGCCAGCGTCAGGCCGGGGCTGAGCTCGACGGTGGTCGAGCCGGACAGGTCGGGTTCGGCCTCGGCGCCGCTGTCGCGGCCACGGCGACGGGCATTGAGCTGCACCACGCTGCCCAGTGTGGGCGAGAAGGCGTGCGACCAGCCCAGCGCGGCCTCGATCCGCTGGCCCGGCTTGAAGTCGCGGTGGGCGGCCAGCGCGCCGCTCCAGCTGGCCTGGCCGAAGAGCGCGTCGGTCGGGCCCAGGGCGCGGCGCCACGCACCGCCCAGCACCACATCGGTGGTGCCGGTGCCGGGCTGCAGCGCGCGCTCAGCGCGGTCGCCGTTGGCATTGGCCACGGTGCTGCTGCCGGTGGGCAGCTTCAGGCCGCCGAAGAAAGCCCACGAGGTGTCGGCGTCCGCGGTGGTGAACTGCCGCCGGGCCACCAACTGCACATCGCCCAGGCGGGTGAAGCGCCAGCGCTCGTCGGCGGCCAGCGCGCCGGTGTCCTCGTCGAACAGGGTGTGCAGGTGGTCGCGGCGCAGCAGGGGCAGGCGCAGCGCAAAGGACCAGTCGGCGTCCGGCGCATAGCCGATGGTGGTGATCAGGCTGGTGTTGCGGGTGTGGCGCTCCAGCGCTTCCTCGTTGGTCACATCGGCGGGCGCCACCGTGGTGGTGCCCTCGCGCAGGCGGTCCTGGGTCAGCGACTCCAGGCGCAGGTCCAGGCTCCAGCCGCTGTGGCCTTGGCCCGGTCCCTGGGCGAAGCGGTCGGTCATCAGGCTGCAGCTGGTCGAGCCGCAGGAGGCGTGGGACAGGGCGGGGGCCAGCGCGGCGACAGACAGCGCAGCCGCCACGGCAACATGAAGATGCATGGTGTGGGATCCGGTTCGTGGGACGGGAACGGGCACCCGGCCAGCGGGTGCGGCACGCGCCCACAGGCGTGGGCAGCGGCCAGGCGGGGTCAGCGCGCCGGGGCGCGCCCATCGTTCAGGCCCGGGGCGGAGGCCCCCGGGTCAGCGCCTGCGCCCATGGCCGCCTCAGCACGACGGACACCGGCGGCTCAGCCGGCCTGTCCTGCCGGAGCGTGGGCAACGCCAGCGCCAGTGGTCCGGACACCGGCATGGCCGGCGTGTGCGCCTGCAGCGAGCACCAGGGGCAATGGCCGGCACCCGACGCGGCGCCGTGCCCGGACGATGAACCGTCGTCCAGCGGCACCGTCATCGTGCCCATCACGCTGCAGACCTGCAGCATCTCGGCAGGGGTGCCGGTGGGCACACGGTCCGCGAACGCCGGCGCCAGGGCCGCCCACAGGAGCGCCAGCACGGCGGTCCAGGCGGCCCAGCGGTGGTGGCAGCGTCCGGTCATGCGGCGCATTCTAGGAACAGCCGATTCGGCGAACTTGATACTTGTCTAGTGACGCCAGCAGCGGCCCTCACTCGCCGTCCACCGCCGGCAGTTCGCCCAGCAGCGCGATCACCTCGTCCAGCGTGGCGTAGAAGCGCTCGGTGAACTCGGGCCCGATGTGGTCCTCGATGCGCTGGTAGATGGCCTCGATCTGCGGTGCCAGTTCGGCCGCCAGCGCGCGCGCCTTGGGGGTGAGTGTCACGGTCACCCGGCGCGCGTCCTGCGCCTGGCGTTCACGGGTGAGCAGTCCCAGGTCGTCCATGCGCGCCAGCATGCCGGTGGTGGCGGGGCTGGAGAAGCGGCAGACCGCGCCGATCTCGCGCGGCTCCATCGGCCCGCGCTCCAGCAGCGCGCGGATGATGCGCCACTGCTGCTCGGTCACGCCGTGGGCGTTGAGGATGGGCCGGAACTGGCCGATCACGCCCTCGCGCGCATGCAGCAGCAGCAGCGGCAGGTTGCGGTGGCGAAAGCCCGCGGCCCGCGCCGCCTGGTCGCGCTTCGATCGGGGAAGGCCCTTGGTTGACATGCTCACATCTTAGCGAATACATTGCTCATGTGTGAGTGAATTTCTGCCCTGGTCTGTCCGATGAACCTGACCCCGCTGCCTGCCTCGTTCGCCGTGGCGCCCTGGCGCCTGAGCGGCGTCGTCTATGGCGCCCTGGTGAACCACGCGCCGCAGCTGGCGGCGCTGGGTGAGGCCGTCCACGCGGCGCCCTACAAGGCGCCGCCAGCGCATCCGGTGCTGCAGGTGCGGCCGCGCCACACGCTGTGCGGGCCGGACTCGGTGGTGGCGGTGCCGGCCGCGGTGGAGGTGGGGGCATCGCTGGGCATCGTCATCGGCCGCACCGCCTGCCGCGTGTCGGTGGACGACGCGCCCGGCGTGATCGCCGGCTATGCGGTGGTGGCCGAACTGGGCCTGCCGCTCGACAGCCATTACCGGCCGGCGGTGCGCTTCAAGGCGCGCGACGGCTTCACCGTGGTCGGCCCGGTGGTGCCGGCCAGCGAAGTCGACGACCCTGACGCGCTGGCCTTGCAGGTGCTGGTGGCCGGCGTGCTGCGCCACACCGGCCACACCGGCCAGCGCGTGCGCGGCGTGGCCGAACTGATCGCCACGGTGACCGAGTTCATGACGCTGCAGCCCGGCGACCTGCTGCTGCTGGGCGCTGACACGCCCGCACCGCTGGCCTGCGCGGGCGATGCGGTGGCGGTGGGCATCGAGGCGCTGGGCACCTTGTCGTTCTCGCTGTGCGAGGAACGCGTCGTTCCCGCCAGCGTCGACGAGTGCCCGGCCACCGATGGCACCGACCTGACCCCGCGTGGTGCCGTGGCGCGGGTGGCCTACGCCGGCGCGGTGCACGTCGCGAAGCCGCACCCGCACGGCCTGCAACTGGCGGACGGCCGCGTGCTGGCCGAAGACCAGGTGCAGTGGCTGCCCCCGTTCGAGGTGGGCACGATCCTGGCGCTGGGCCTGAACTACGCCGACCACCTGAAGGAGCTCAGCAAGGAGCTGACCGTCAGCGCCAAGGACGAGCCGCTGGTCTTTCTGAAGGGGCCCGGCGCGCTGCTGGGGCACCGCGGCGTCACGCGCCGCCCGGCCGGCGTGCAGTTCATGCACTATGAGTGCGAGCTGGCGGTGGTGATCGGTCGCACGGCGCGCCACGTGGCCGCGAAGGACGCGATGGCCCATGTGGCCGGCTACACCGTCTGCAACGACTACGCGATCCGCGACTATCTCGAGAACTGGTACCGGCCCAACCTGCGCGTCAAGAACCGCGACGGCGCCACCGTGCTGGGCCCCTGGTTCGTGCCGGCGGCCGACGTGCCCGACCCGCACGCGCTGGCGCTGCGCACCCGGGTCAATGGCCAGCTCGTGCAGCAGGGCAGCACCGCAAACATGGTCAACACCATCCCGGCGTTGATCGAGTACCTGAGCAGCTTCATGACACTGCAGGCGGGCGACGTCATCCTCACCGGCACGCCCGAGGGCGTCGTCAACGTCAACGAGGGCGACGAGGTCGTCTGCGAGATCGACGGCATCGGCCGCCAGGTCAACACGATCGTCGGCGACGGCATGTTCGGCCGCTGACACCCACCAGAGACTGTCCATGCGCATTGACCACCTGATCAACGGCCAGCCGGTTGGCGGCCGCCAGTACTTCGAGACCGTCAACCCCGCCACCCAGCAGGTGCTGGCCGAGGTGGCCGCCGGTGGCGCCGCCGAGGTGGACGCCGCGGTGCAGGCCGCGAAGGCGGCCTTCCCGGCCTGGGCCGGCCTGCCGGCGCCCGAGCGGGCGAAGAAGCTCCGCGCGCTGGGTGAGCTGATCACGAAGCACGTGCCCGAACTGGCCCGCACCGAGACGCAGGACACCGGCCAGAGCATCAGCCAGACCGGCAAGCAACTGGTGCCCCGCGCCGCCGACAACTTCCACTACTTCGCCGAGATGTGCGTGCGCGTGGACGGCCACACCTACCCCACGCCCACCCACCTGAACTACACGCTGTTCCACCCGGTGGGCGTGTGCGCACTGATCAGCCCGTGGAACGTGCCCTTCATGACCGCCACCTGGAAGGTCGCGCCCTGCCTGGCCTTCGGCAACACCGCGGTGCTGAAGATGAGCGAGCTCAGCCCGATGACCGCTGCGCGCCTGGGCGAGCTGGCGCTCGAAGCCGGCATTCCGGCGGGCGTGCTGAACATCGTGCACGGCTATGGCCGGGATGCCGGCGAGCCGCTGTGCGCCCACCCCGACGTGCGGGCGATCAGCTTCACCGGCTCCACCGCCACCGGGAACCGCATCGTGCAGGCGGCGGGCCTGAAGAAGTTCAGCATGGAACTGGGCGGCAAGAGCCCCTTCGTGGTGTTTGCCGACGCCGACCTGGACCGCGCGCTGGACGCCGCGGTGTTCATGATCTTCAGCAACAACGGCGAGCGATGCACCGCCGGCAGCCGCATCCTGGTGCAAAAGAGCATCTACGCGGACTTCGCCGCGAAGTTTGCCGAGCGCGCCAGGCGCATCACCGTGGGCGACCCGCTGGACGAGGCCACCATCATCGGCCCGATGATCTCCCCGGGCCACCTGGCCAAGGTGCGCCACTACATCGAACTGGGCCCGAAGGAGGGCGCCACGCTGCTGTGCGGCGGCCTGGACGCGCCGGAGCTGCCGGCCCACCTGGCCCAAGGCAACTTCGTGAAGCCCACGGTCTTTGCCGATGTGGACAACCGCATGAAGATCGCCCAGGACGAGATCTTCGGCCCGGTGGCCTGCCTGATCCCCTTCGAGGACGAGGCCGAGGCCATCGCAACAGCCAACGACACCGCCTACGGCCTGTCCAGCTACGTCTGGACCGAGAACCTGGGCCGGGCGCACCGCGTGGCCGCGGCCATCGAGGCCGGCATGTGCTTCGTCAACAGCCAGAACGTGCGCGACCTGCGACAGCCCTTCGGCGGCACCAAGGCCAGCGGCACTGGCCGCGAGGGGGGCACCTGGAGCTACGAGGTCTTCCTGGAGCCCAAGAACGTGGCGGTGTCGCTGGGCTCACACCACATTCCGCATTGGGGGGTCTGAACGTGCACTGCCGCGCGCGGCGGCGGGGCCAGGGGACGGCGGGCTTGCCTCCGCTCATGTCCCCCGGCCCGGGCTGCGCCCGGACCTCCTCCTTTACTTCGCTCCGGCAAGCCCGCCGTCCCCTGGCCCGATCGGCCGAGGCGGCGTGTGCCGGCGCAGTCCTCCCACGGTGGAGGGCGGGGTGGAAGCCCCCTCGCTTAGGCGAAGTAAAGGAGGAGGTCTGGCCGAAGGCCAGGCCGGGGGACATGAGCCGAAGCGAGGGGGCTTCCGCGCCGCGGGAGCTCCGACTCGCAGGCTGTTCCTGAGCCCTTCCACTGGAGACCACCATGGGCAAACTCGCCCTCGTCGGAAAAATCACCCATGTCCCGTCGATGTACCTCTCGGAGCTGGACGGCCCCCGCAAGGGCACGCGCCAGGACGCGATCGACGGCCACATCGAGATCGGCCGGCGCTGCCGCGAGCTGGGCGTGGACACCATCGTGGTGTTCGACACCCATTGGCTGGTCAACGCCAACTACCACCTGAACTGCGCGCCGCACTTCCAGGGCACCTACACCAGCAACGAGCTGCCGCACTTCATCAAGAACATGCCCTTCGAGTGCCCCGGCAACCCCGAGCTGGGTCGGCTGATGGCGAAGGTGGCCACCGAGATGGGCGTCGAGACCCTGGCCCACGCCGAGACCACGCTGGACCCGGAATACGGCACCCTGGTGCCGATGCGCTACATGAACGCCGACCAGCACTTCAAGGTGATCTCGGTGTCGGCGCTGTGCACCGTGCACTACCTCAACGATTCGGCGCGCCTGGGCTGGGCCCTGCGCAAGGCCGTGGAAGACCACTATGACGGCACCGTGGCCTTCCTGGCCAGCGGGTCCCTGAGCCACCGCTTCGCGCAGAACGGCCTGGCGCCGGAGTACGCGTTCAAGATCTGGAGCCCCTTCCTGGAACAGCTGGACCGGCGGGTGGTCGAGATGTGGCAGCAGGGCCAGTGGGCCGACTTCTGCGCCATGCTGCCCGAGTACGCCAGCAAGGGCCATGGCGAAGGCTTCATGCACGACACCGCGATGATGCTGGGCGCGCTGGGCTGGAGCGAGTATGCCGGCCCCGCCGAGATCATCACACCCTACTTCGGCGCCAGCGGCACCGGCCAGATCAACGCGCTGTTCCCGGTGACGCCCGTCAGCGGCCGCGCGATTCCGGCGGCCCAGGCCTCGGCGGCGGATGGCTACACCGCGATCAGCACCCGCCTGTGAGGACCCCGACATGCCCCACCTGGTGATCCTCTACACCCCCGACCTGGACCGCCCCGTGGGCCAGGGTGGCAGCGACATGACGGCACTGTGCCGCGCGCTGGCCGACACCATGCTGGCCGCACGCGATGAAGCCGGTTCGGCGGTCTTCCCCCCTGGCGGCGTGCGCGTGCTGGCCTACCCGGCGGCGCACAGCGCGGTGGCCGACGGTCGCGGGGACTACGGCTTCGTCTACCTGAACCTGCGCATGGGCCGCGGCCGCAGCGCTGCGGTGCACGCGGCGGTGGGCCAGGCGCTGGAGGCCACGGTCCAGGCCCACTTCGCGCCGCTGCTGGCCACCCGGCCGATCGGCGTGACGCTGCAGATCGACGAAGGCCCCGAGGTCTTCGACGCCAAGAACAGCTCGCTGCACCCCTTGTTCCGAAAGCCCTGAACCATGCTTGACGACACCACCATCGCCCAGCTCGCCGCCGAACTGCAGACCTCCGAGCAGACCCGTGTGCCGGTGGAGCACTTCAGCAAGCGCTTCCCCGGCATGACGATCGAGGATGGCTACCGCGTCAGCCGCGCCTGGGTGGCGGCGCAGATCGCCGGTGGCGCGCGCGTGATCGGCCACAAGATCGGCCTGACCAGCCGCGCGATGCAGATCAGCAGCCAGATCACCGAGCCCGACTACGGCACGCTGCTGGACCACATGCTCTACCGCTGCGAGGGCGAGGCGCTGCTCGACATCCCGCTGAACCGCTTCATCGCCCCGCGGGTGGAGGTGGAGCTGGCCTTCATCCTGAAGGCGCCGCTGCAGGGGCCCGACGTGACGGTGGAACAGGTGCTGGACGCGACCGAGTTCATCACCCCGGCGATCGAGATCATTGATGCCCGCATCGAGCAGTTCGACCGCCACACCAAGGCGATGCGCAAGGTCTTCGACACGATCAGCGACAACGCTGCCAACGCCGGCATCGTGCTGGGCGGCCAGCGCGTCGGCCCGCGCGCGGTGGACCGCGCCTGGTGCGGTGCCATCCTGCGCCAGAACGGCGTGGTCGAGGAAACCGGCCTGGCCGCCGGCGTGCAGGGCGACCCGGCCATCGGCATCGCCTGGCTGGCCAACAAGCTGGCGCCCTGGGGCGAGACGCTGCAGCCGGGCCACATCGTGCTGGCCGGCTCGTTCACGCGGCCGGTGGCGGCGAAGGCGGGCGACCGGTTCGAGGCGGACTATGGTCCGCTGGGGCGCCTGAACTTCCGCTTTGTCTGAAGGGCTGACGATGACTGCATTCCCCCGTCCCGAGCGTTTCAGTGAGGCCGAGTGGGCGGCCCGCGTGAAGCTGGCCGCCTGCTACCGCATCTTCGCCCACCTGGGCTGGGCCGAGCTGATCTACAACCACATTTCGCTGCGTGTGCCAGGTCCGGATCCTCACTTCCTCATCAACCCCTTCGGCCTGCACTACACCGAGGTCACCGCCAGCAACCTGGTCAAGGTGGACATCGACGGGCACATCGTGGGCCACAGCGACTGGCCGATCAACCCGGCCGGCTTCACCTTCCACGGTGCGATCCACGCCACCCTGCCCGACGCGCACTGCGTGATGCATGTGCACACCACGCCGACGATGGCGGTGTGCTGCCTGAAGGACGGGCTGTCCTTCACCAATTTCTATGCGGCGCAGCTGTACGGCCAGGTGGCGTACCACGACTTCGAAGGCATCACCGTGCACCGCGAGGAGGGCGCACGCATCCTCGCCTCCAGCCAGGGCAAGCCGGTGCTGCTGCTGCGCAACCACGGGCCGGTGGTGATCGGCCCCACGCTGGCGCAGGCCTTCAACCGGATGTGGCTGGTGCAGCGCGCCTGCGAGGTGCAGATGGCGTCACAGCCGATGGGGGCGCTGCAGCCGATCAGCGAGGCCGCGCTGCAGGCCTGCGTGCGAGACTCGCTGAACTTCAACCCGAACTTCGGGGCCGGTGAGGACAGCTTCGCTGCGATGCAGCGCCTGATCGACCGCATCGACCCCGGCTACCGCGCATGAGTCTTCCACTGCACAGGGTCTGCGTCGTCGGTGTCGGCGCCATCGGGGGCGTGTTCGCGGCCTGGCTGGGCGCGCGCCTGCCGGCCGGACAGATCGCGCTGAGCGCGCTGGCACGCGGCCAGACGCTGCGCACGCTGCAGGCCGACGGTCTGTGCTGGGTCGATGGCGATGGCGGCGAGCGGTGCATCACCCTGGCCGCCAGCGATGACGCTGCCGCGCTGGGCCCGCAGGACCTGGTGATCGTCTCGGTCAAGGGCCCGGCCATGCCCGCGGTGGCCGAGCAGATCCGCCCGCTGCTGGCCGCCCACACGGTGGTGCTGGTGGCGATGAACGGCGTGCCCTGGTGGTTCTTCGACGGCCTGGGCGGCGAGTGCGCGGGTCTGCAATTGCAGACGGTGGACCCGGGCGGCCGCACCGCCGCTGCGCTGCCCACCGCGCAGGTGCTGGGCTGCGTGGTGCATGTCAGCGCTGCGGCGCCGCGGCCGGGCCGCATCGAGCGCATCAAGAACAACCAGCTGATCATCGGCGAGCCGGCCGGCGGACTCAGCCCGCGGGTGCGGGCGGTGGCGTCGCTGCTGGAGGGCGCCGGCTTCGCGGTCAAGCAGACCGCCTGCATCCAGCAGGAGATCTGGTTCAAGCTGTGGGGCAACATGACGATGAACCCGGTCTCGGCGCTGACCGGCGCGCCCTGTGACCGCATCCTGGACGATCCGCTGGTGCGCAGCTTCTGCAGTGCGGTGATGACCGAGGCCCAGGCGATCGGCGCGCGCATCGGCTGCGGCATCGACCAGCAGCCCGAGGACCGCCACGCGATCACCCGCAGCCTGGGTTCGTTCAAGACCTCGATGCTGCAGGACGTGGAAGCCGGCCGACCGATCGAGCTGGACGCGCTGGTCGGCACGGTGCGCGAAATCGGCCAGCACCTGGGCCTGGCCACGCCGAACATGGATGCGCTGCTGGGCCTGACCCGGCTGATGGCCCGCGAGAGGGGCCTCTACCCGAAGGACACCGCATGATGCAGATCCCCGCCAACCACTTCCGCAACGCGCTGCGCGAGGGCCGCGCCCAGATCGGCTGCTGGGTGGGTTTTGCCGACCCCAATGTCGCCGAGGCGCTGGCCACCTGCGGCTACGACTGGCTGCTGCTCGATGGCGAGCACGCACCGAACGACCCGCGCACGGTGCTGGCCCAGCTGCGGGCGATGGCGCCTTACCCCACGCAGGCCATCGTGCGGCCGGTGATCGGCGATGTGGCGCTGATCAAGCAGTACCTGGACGTGGGCGCGCAGACGCTGCTGGTACCGATGGTCGACACCCCCGAGCAGGCGGCGCTGCTGGTGCAGGCGATGCGCTACCCGCCCGACGGCATCCGGGGCATGGGCGCGGCGCTGGCGCGGGCCTCGCGCTGGAACCAGGTCGAGCAGTATGTGCACCGCGCCAACGACGAGATGTGCCTGCTGGTGCAGGCCGAAACGGTCACCGCGGTGCGGCACCTGGCGGCGATCGCCGGGACGCCCGGTGTCGACGGCGTCTTCTTCGGCCCGGCCGACCTGTCGGCCAGCATGGGCTACCGCGGCCAGCCCGGCCACCCCGAGGTGCAGCGGGTGATCCTGGAGGGCATCGCCACCGTGCGCGCGGCCGGCAAGGCGCCGGGCATCCTGGCCACCGACCCGACACTGGCGCAGCAGTACCTGGACGCCGGGGCGCTGTTCGTGGCCGTCGGTCTGGACACGGCGATGCTGGTCAAGGCCGCCAGCGAGATGGCGCGGCGCTTCAAGGCGGCGCCCGCGGCGCCGGCCGCCGGCTACTGAGCCGGCAGCGGGATCACATACCCGCTGAGCGTGCCCTGGGTGCGGTCGAAGCGGCGGCCGCTGGCCTTGACCGATTCCACCAGCAGCGTGATCGCGCCCCGGCAGGCCGGCCCGGCATGCTTGAAAACCACCTGTCCGGCGGCGTCGGTGCGGCCCGAGACCGCGGTGCTCAGGTCGTAGTCGTCCAGGTAGCGTGCCTGCACGCGGACGTTGGGCAGCGCGGCGCCGTTCTCGTCGACCACGCTCAGCGTGGCGCTGACCTTGTTCTTCGCCTTGGGCGTGCAGCTGCCCGGGGCATTCGGGTCGTTGATGAAGCGGCCGACCATCGTGAGCGTCTGCACCTTGGCGCAGCCGCTGGTGCAGGCGGCCGCGGGCACCAGGCGCACCAGGCGTGCGGCGCGGCCGATGCCCACCTGGGCCAGGAAGCTGTCACCCACGTGGTCCGCGGCGCGCAGGACGCTGCTGTCGGGGTAGGCCACCGACAGGCGCGCGCTGAGGCTGTCGGCCAGACCATCGGGTCCGGCGGCGAACAGACCGGCACCGCGCACGGTGGCGCTGATGCCGCCCGCGGCATCGATGCGGCCCACGCCCCAGTTGGACGTGCTGGTGCTGTTGGACAGCGGCGAGAGCTGCTGCCACTGGCCCAGTCCGGCGCGCCAGCGGAACAGATACCGTGGTGCCGAGCCGGTGGTGTCGCCCAGGAAGCCGCCCAGGTCACCTTGATCATTGATGCGGAACTCCCAGCCGTTCGGCCCGCGGAAGCCCGGCGGCGGTGCCGGCAGCGCGGTGGTGCTGGCAGGCTGGTCCAGGGTGTAGTGCAGCGTGTTGGTGATCACCCGGCCACCGGGGCTGATGCCGCGTGGCGGGTCACTCGGCCCGCCCAGCGTGGCCAGGTCGACCAGGCCCCCGGTCGAGGTCCAGACAAACGCCTTCTGGCTGATGAATGGTGTGATCGACCAACCCACGACCCGGCCGCTGTCGTCGATGCCGGTGGCCACGGACTGCGTGGTGCCGGGCAGGGCCCCCAGGTCCTGGCGCTGGTAGCTCGTGCCGTCGAACACCCAGCGCGAGGCGGCGAAGTTCACGTTGAAGTCGGTGACCGTGCCAACCACTGATCCGTCCGCGCCCAGGGCGTGGGGATCGGCGATGCGCCCGACGGGCGCACCCAGCACCAGGCGCTGGCCGGCGCGCCAGACCGAGGTCTCGAACACCGGGGCGCAATTGGCGGGGTTGCCGCAGGGCCAGACCTGGCGGGTGCCCAGCACCTGGCCGGCGCCGTTCATGGCCTGGCCACTGGCGGCGGTGTCGATGAACTCGATCGCCAGCGTCTGCGCGTGGGTCAGGGGGGAGAGGACGAGGCTGCCGAGGATCAGCAGACCCGATGACAGCGTCGGGGCAGGGCGAGCGGGCATGGCGCACTCCATCAAGGTGAATGAGGGGCGAGCGCCCTGCCCGCACTCGTCGGCACCATCTTAGGGCATCACCGGCGCCGGCCGGTCACACCCCCCTTGAACGAAGGCTCAGACCGTCATGCCGCCCGAGACCTCCAGCACCGCGCCGTTGACATAGCTGGCCTCGTCGCTGGCCAGAAAGGCATAGGCGTTGGCGATCTCGTCGGCGTGCCCCAGGCGCTTGAGGGGCACCTGTTCGCGCATGTGGTCGAGCACCTTGTCGGGCATGCTGGCCAGGATGGGGGTCTCGATGAAGCCCGGCGCCACCGCGTTGACGCGCACGCCCTTGGGCCCCAGTTCGCGGCTCCAGGTCTTGGTGAAACCAATCACGCCGAACTTGCTGGCCGCATAGTTGGTCTGGCCGAAGTTGCCATAGATCCCGACCACGCTGGAGGCATTGAGGATCACGCCGGTGCGCTGGTCCACCATGGTGTCGACCACCGCCTGCGCGCAGTGGAAGACGCCGCGCAGGTTGACGTCGATCACCGCGTCGAACTGCGCCAGCGTCATCTTCTGCAGCCGTGCGTCCTGGGTGATGCCGGCGTTGTTGACCAGCACGTCGATGCGGCCGAACTGGGCCTTCACCGCGGCCACCATGGCATCGACCTGGGCGCGGTCGGTGACGTTGACCACGAAGCCGGCGGCCTGCGCGCCCAGACGACGGCACTCGGCCACGGCCTCGTCCACCGCGGCGGCCTTCATGTCGCAGACGATGACGGTGGCGCCCTCGCGGGCGAACTTCAGTGCGGTGGCCAGGCCAATGCCCTGGGCGGCGCCGGTGATGATGCTGACCTTGTCCTTCAGACGCATGGTGGGTGACTTCTTCAGAGGTTCAGGAAACGGGTGAGGTGGGGCAGGTCCTGGTCGTAGTCGGACAGCGCGTGGTCGCTGCCCTCCAGCAGGCGGATGGAGCAGCCGGCGTAGCGGGCGTGCATCTCGCGCCAGTCCAGCACCTCGTCGCCCTTGGCGATGACGACGAAGTAGCGCTCGGGGTGGGTGATGGCAGCGGGGGCGATCGCGCGCAGCTCGTCCATGTGTTCCAGCCGCACCTCGACCACCTGCGAGGGGTCGTGCCAGGCGGGCTGCTCGCCCAGGTACTTGACCAGGTCGCGCGCCGGGTCGACCGCGGGGTTGAGCAGCACGGCTGGGCAGCCGGTGCGCTCGGCCACCGCGGTGGCGTAGAAGCCGCCCAGCGAGCTGCCGATCACCGCCATGCGCCCGGTCGGCCAAGCGGCGATGCCGTCCATCACCAGTTGCATCGCCTCGGCGGGCGAGCCGGGCAGCTGCGGGCACCACCAGTGCAGGTCGGGCCAGTGGGCCTGCACCCAGGCGTGGGTCATGCGCGCCTTGGTCGACAGCGGCGAGGACCTGAAACCGTGCAGGTAGAGGATGTGGCTGATCGGCGGCACGTCGGCCTGCCTCAGGCCTTGGCGGCCAGCGCGGCCAGCAGCTTGGCGTGGATGCCGCCGAAGCCGCCGTTGCTCATGCACAGCACCTGGTCGCCCGGGCGCGCGGCCTTGACGATGGCCGCCACCATCTTGTCGATCGAGTCCAGCACCACGGCCTGTTCGCCCATCGGCGCCAGCGCCTCGGCAGCGTCCCAGCCCAGGTTGCCGCTGTGGCAGAAGGACAGGTCGGCCTCTTCCAGCGCCCAGGGCAGCTGGGCCTTCATCGTGCCCAGCTTCATGGTGTTGCTGCGCGGCTCGAAAGCGGCCAGGATGCGCGCCGCCCCCACTTTGCGACGCAGGCCGTTGACGGTGGTGCGGATCGCGGTGGGGTGGTGGGCGAAGTCGTCGTAGACGGTGACGCCGGCGGCCTCGCCGCGCTTCTCCAGACGGCGCTTGACGTTCTGGAACGTGGCCAGGCCGGCGGCGGCCACCTCGGGCGCCACGCCCACATGCTCGGCCGCGGCGATCGTGGCCAGGGCGTTGAGCTGGTTGTGCTCGCCCAGCAGCGCCCAGTCGACACGGGCCACCTTCATCGCGCCGCGCAGCACGTCGAAGGCATGCGGCTCGCCGCGGGCGCGCAGCGCGCCCGGCTCTTCCTTCATCGGGCCGAAGCGCACCACCTCGCTCCAGCAGCCGCGCGCCAGCACACGCTGCAGCGATTCTTCACGGGCGTTCACCACCAGCCGGCCGCTGGCCGGCACGGTGCGCACCAGGTGGTGGAACTGGGTCTCGATCGCGGCCAGGTCGGCAAAGATGTCGGCGTGGTCGAACTCCAGGTTGTTCAGCACCGCGGTGCGCGGCCGGTAGTGCACGAACTTGCTGCGCTTGTCGAAGAAGGCGGTGTCGTACTCGTCGGCCTCGATGACGAAGTACCGGCCGCCGCCCAGACGCGCACTGATGCCGAAGTTCTGCGGCACGCCGCCGACCAGGAAGCCCGGCTGCAGCCCGGCGTGCTCCAGCACCCAGGCCAGCATCGAGGTGGTGGTGGTCTTGCCGTGGGTGCCCGCCACCGCCAGCACATGGCGGCCCTGCAGCACGTTCTCGGCCAGCCACTGCGGGCCGCTGGTGTAGGGGGCACCCGCGTCGAGGATGGCCTCCATCAGCGGGTTGCCGCGGGTGACCACGTTGCCCACGACGAAGACATCGGGCTTCAGCGCCAGCTGGTCGGCGCCGAAGCCGTCGATCAGGTCGATGCCGAGTGCGCGCAGCTGGTCGCTCATCGGCGGGTAGACGTTGGCGTCGCAGCCGGTGACGGTGTGGCCGGCCTCGCGCGCCAGCGCGGCAATGCCGCCCATGAAGGTGCCGCAGATGCCGAGGATGTGGATGTGCATGGGGAAAAGCCGCGCCGCGGGGCGGCGCGCGGGTCAGACGGAGAGGGTTTGCATCCCGGCCCATTCGTCGCCCGGGGCGAGGCGGGCGGGTTGGCGGATCAGCGCGGCTTCGACGCACAGCATGTGGCGCCAGTCCTCGTCGGGCATGTCGCTGAGCTGCTGCACGCCGTCGTCGCCGGGGTTCCAGACCACGACGTCCTCGAAGCCGCTCATGCCGATGTGCAGGCGCCGGCCCAGCTCGCGCAGCACCAGCGGCTGCGTGGCGCTGTGGTAAATGCGGTCGATCGCACCGACGAAGGTCAGCACATCGCCCCACTGCTGGCCGTCGGCCTTCAGCAGGAAGTCCTCATACGAGCGGCCCTGCAGGCCTTCGAGCTGGGCGCGCAGCAGTTCATTGCAGCGCAGATAGGTGTGCAGTGCCGCGGTGAACTCGAAAGGGGTCTCGCCGGTGTTGGTGATGGCCAGCTCGATCTCCAGCGTGGGGCCGCCCACCACCACGGTCAGCTCGGCCTCGAAGCCCTGCTTCCAGTGCACGCGGGTGGCGATGTCGTCGGTGAAGCGCAGCACGCCGATCGCGGCACCGCCGCGGCGCACCGACTCCACCGGCTGCCAGGGGCGGGTGCGCACCAGGCCGTGGCGTGGCAGCGGGCCGCGCTCATTGAACTGCGGGAAGATCACCGGCACGCCGCCGCGAACCGACGCCCCCAGACCGTACTTTGCGGCGGGTGAAAGGTAGAGCTGCTCCTCGCCACCGGCCGGGATCCACGACACCAGATGGGCGCCATGCACCAGCACCGTGGCCTGGGCGCCATCGGGGGCGCGCAGTTGCAGCGCTGGCTGCCCCTGGAACTCGCTCAGGGCGACAGTGGGCGCGTTCATTCGGCCTTCAGCACCTCGGCAGCAGCCGCCACGGTGGCGGCGATGTCGGCGTCGGTGTGGGCGGCGCTGACGAAGCCGGCTTCGTACAGGGCCGGCGCCAGGTAGACGCCACGGTCGAGCATGCCGTGGAAGAAGCGGTTGAAGCGCTCCTTGTCGGTGGCCATCACCACGTTGTAGTTCTGCGGCAGCGCATGGGTGAAGAAGAAGCCGAACATGCCGCCTTCGCTGTCGCCCACGAAGGGCACGCCAGCGGCCTGCGCGGCCTGGGTCAGGCCGGCCACCAGCGCCTGGGTCTTCGCGCCCAGCGCCTCATAGAAGCCGGGCTTGGCGATTTCCTTCAGCGTGGCCAGGCCGCAGGCGGTGGCCACCGGGTTGCCGCTGAGCGTGCCGGCCTGGTAGACCGGGCCCAGCGGCGCCAGCTGCTGCATGATCTGGCGGGTGGTGCCGAAGGCGGCCAGCGGCATGCCGCCGCCGATCACCTTGCCGAACACGCTGATGTCGGGCCGGAAGCCGGGGATGAGCTTGGCGTAGACGCTTTGCGCCGAGCCCAGCGCGACCCGGAACCCCGTCATCACCTCGTCGAACACGAACAGCGCGCCATGCTGGTCGCACAGCTCGCGGATGCGCTTGACGAACGGCACCTGGGCGCGCACGAAGTTCATGTTGCCGGCGATCGGCTCGATCATCACGCAGGCGATCTCGTGGCCCTGGGTCCTGAAGGCCTCCTCGATCTGCTCGAGGTTGTTGTACTCCAGCACCAGCGTGTGCTGCACCACCTCGGCCGGCACGCCGGCGCTGGTGGGGTGGCCGAAGGTGGCCAGGCCCGAGCCGGCCTTGACCAGCAGGGCGTCGGCGTGGCCGTGGTAGCAGCCCTCGAACTTGATGATCTTGCTGCGGCCGGTGGCGCCGCGGGCCAGGCGGATCGCGCTCATGCCGGCCTCGGTGCCCGAGCTGACCAGGCGCACCTGCTCGATGCTGGGCACGTGGCGGATGATCTCCTCGGCCAGCTCCACCTCGCGCTCGGTGGGCGCGCCGAAGCTGAAGCCGTCACGCGCGGCCTGCATCACCGCCTCGAGCACGGCCGGGTGGCCATGGCCCAGGATCATCGGGCCCCAGGAGCCGATGTAATCGATGTAACGCTTTCCTTCGGCGTCCCACATGAAGGCGCCCTCGGCGCGGGCGATGAAGCGCGGCGTGCCGCCAACGGCGCGGAAGGCACGCACCGGCGAGTTGACGCCGCCAGGGATGGACTGCTGCGCGCGTTCGAACAGCTGGGCATTAGTGGACACGGCGCGAGCCTCCGGGCGGAATCGGTTGATCGGGGTTGTTGAAATCGTCGGAGCCGGCGGCCCCGGGCTCCTCGCCCTCTTCGCCTTCCGGGGGCAGGGCCCAGAAGAAGCGGTCGGGCACCACATGGCCCATGCCGGGGCGGAAGCCCGCGTCCAGGCTCTGGTCGAGGAACTGCAGCGCCTCGCCGGTGGCGGCCTGGACCTCGGAGCCCACCGCCAGCAGCGCGGCCATCGAGGCCGACAGCGTGTCGCCGGCACCGACGAAGGAGACCTCGAAGAGCTCGAACTTCTCGCCGGTCAGCGCGCCCTGGGCCGAGGCCAGCACGTTGTCGATGAACTGCGGCTGGCCCTTGGCCGCCGGCAGCAGGATGCCGGTGACCAGCACGAAGCGGGTGCCGTGCTCGGCCGCCGCCACCGCCAGCTCGCGCGCCGAGGCCGGCCGCTCGTTGTCCCATTCGGGCAGCAGGAAGTCGGTCAGGGTCTGGTGGCTGCCCACCAGCACCTCGGTGGCGGGCAGGATCAGCTCGCGGAAGGCGTCGAAGTAGCTCTGGCGCTGGTCCTCGTCGTCCATCCAGGACAGGTTGGGCAGGTAGGAGACCAGCGGCAGCTCGGCGTAGTCGGACAGGATTTCGGCCACCGCGCTGATGTTCTCGGCGCTGCCCAGGAAGCCCACCTTGAAGCCGGAGACGCTGGCGTCCTCCAGCAGGTGGCGGGCCTGCTCGACGATGGCGTCGCCGTCGATGGTGTGCTGGTCGAAGATCTCGGCGGTGTCGCGCACCAGCAGCGTGGCCACCACCGGCAGCGCGTGGGCGCCCATCGCGGCCATGGTGGCGACATCGCCACCCACGCCGCCGGCGCCGCTGGCGTCGTTGGCGTTGAAGCACATCACGCAGGCGGGCGGGGGTGACTCGGCCAGGGGGTCGACGGCCGGGGCGGCGTCGTCGGGGGAATGTTCGGTGGTCATCGGTCAGGCCCGTCGGAGGGGGGCGCAGGGTCGGCGACCGGGGGCTCGGGCCGGGCGCTGGAAAACTACGGAAAAGCTTGAGCTATGTTGCGTATGTGCCGACGAGCCCTTGATTTTTCCTCAGGCGTCGTCGCTATACTCCGCACGATTGTAGTGAGTGACTCCACCACCGTGAGCGAAACCAGAACCTGGATGTGCCTGATCTGCGGCTGGATCTATGACGAAGCCGCCGGTGACCCGGAGCACGGCATCGCTGCCGGCACGGCCTGGGCCGACGTTCCGATGAACTGGACCTGCCCGGAGTGCGGCGCTCGCAAGGAAGATTTCGAGATGGTCCAGATCTGAGCGGTCGGCTGACCCGAGGATCCGGGCCGGAACACGGCGGCACCGATCGCCACATGTCGTTAGGGGGCGCGAGGTGAGTGAAGCGCAGACGAGCGGGCCCGCGTCAGGCACGCCCCGGGTGCTGGTCATCGATGACAGCAACACCATCCGTCGCAGCGCGGAGATCTTCCTGCGCCAGGGCGGCTACGAGGTCCTGCTGGCCGAGGACGGCTTCGAGGCGCTGGCCAAGGTCAACGACACCGAGCCCGACCTGATCTTCTGCGACATCCTGATGCCGCGCTTGGATGGCTACCAGACCTGCGCGATCATCAAGCGCAACCCCCGTTTCTCGGCCGTGCCGGTCGTCATGCTGTCCTCGCGGGATGGTGTGTTCGACAAGGCGCGCGGCCGCATGGTCGGCTCGGACGAGTACCTGACCAAGCCCTTCACCAAGGAGCAGCTGCTGCGCGCCGTGGCGCAGTTCTGCCCGCAGCCGGGGTAAACAACGATGTCGTGGGACGATACGCAGCAATTCGAAGACACCCAAGCGGCCGAGACCTGGCCGAGGACAACGCCCATGGCCATCCAGCACATCCTCCTGGTGGACGACTCGAAGACCGAGTTGCACTACCTCTCCGACCTGCTCACCAAGCGCGGCTTCACCGTGGCCACCGCCGAGGGCGGCGACGAGGCGATGCGGCGCCTGCACGAACAGCGCCCCGACCTGATCCTGATGGACGTGGTGATGCCCGGCACCAACGGCTTCCAGCTCACCCGCACCATCACCCGCGACCCGCGCTACGCCGGCATCCCGGTGATCATGTGCACCAGCAAGGGCCAGGACACCGACCGCGTCTGGGGCATGCGCCAGGGCGCGCGCGACTACATCGTCAAGCCGGTCGACCCGAACGATCTGATGGCCAAGATCGAGGCCCTGGGCTGATTGCCAGTCATGGCCAAGAAGGACGCGCTGAAGGAACTCCAGGTCCGGCTGGCCGAGCGCCTGCAGGCGGTCCGGGACCAGCCGCGCGAGGCCGGCTGGCTGGCGGTCGAGGTGGCCGGTGTCGGCGTGCTGCTGCCGCTGGGCCAGGCTGGCGAGATCCACAACGCCCGGCAGCTGACGGTGGTGCCCCATGCGCGCCCCTGGCTGGTGGGCGTGGCCAACCTGCGCGGCCAGCTGCATGCGGTGGTCGACCTGGCCCGCTTCCTGGGCCTGCGCGATGAAGCCCAGGCGCCTGCCGGTGCGCAGCTGGTGGCCCTGAACCCGCAGCTGCGGCTGAACTGCGCGCTGCGTGTCGACCGGCTGATGGGCCTGCGCGACGCGGCGAGGATGCAGCTGCAAGGTGCCTCCGGCGAGCCGCAGCCTGCGTTCGCCGGGGCCCGCTGGCGTGATGAGCAGGGCCGCGTCTGGCAGGCCCTGGACCTGGCGGCCCTGGCCTCCGATGCACGTTTCCTGGATGTGGCCGAGGCCCAACCCACATGACAAGCGCCGGCCGCACCGGCGCGTTTTTCCCGAGGATCCGATGAGTCTGTTCGACCAGCTGAAGAACCGATGGCCCCGCCGTTCTGACGCCGCTGCGGCCGACGCGCAGGCCGCGCCGCGCGACACCGCCAGCGACTCGGACGTCGAGGCCCTGCTCAGCGAGATCGACCAGCGCCTGGCTGCGCAATCGCAGGCGCAGCCGCTGGGCGATGGGACGGCCACCAGCGCCGCCGCGCCGCTGGAGGCGCTGCCCTCGCGCCTGGCCGACGGCCCGGATGGCCCGGACGGCCCGGCCACCCAGGCCGCGCTGCCGCTGATCGGCCACCAGTCGGCGGCGCAGCAGCAGCGCGTGCTGTTCACCCTGATCGCGGTGGGTGCCGTGGTGTTCGCGCTGACCGCGGTGCTGGCGCTGGGCGCCTCGGGCCGCCAGGCCAAGCAGCTGGGCACCACCGGCCAGGTGCTGATGCAGTCGCAGCGGCTGGCCAAGTCGGTGTCGCAGGCGCTGGTGGGCGCGGCCTCGGCCTTCCCCGAGGTGCGCGAGAGCTCGCAGGTGCTGGCCGCCGGTGTGCGTGGCCTGGCCAATGGCAATGAGCAGGTCGAGTCGGTCGACGGCGCCGCCGCCGAGGGCGTGACCGAGCTGCTGCCGCTGGTCGAGCGTGCCGAGAAGAACGCCACCGTCGTGCTGGGACAGCAGGCCACGCTGACCCAGGTCGGCCAGGCGCTGCGCACGATCAACCGCCAGTCGTCGGACATGCTGGAGCTGGCCGAGACGGTCTCCTCGCTGAAGCTGCAGTCCAATGCCACGCCGGCCGAGCTGTCGGGCGTGGGTCAGCTGGTGATGCTGACGCAGCGCATCGGCAAGTCCGCCAACGAATTCCTCACGCTCGAAGGCGTCAGCCCCGAGGCGGTGTTCCTGCTGGGCAAGGACCTGATCACCTTCCGCGAGATCGCCGACGGCCTGCTCAAGGGCAGCGTCGACCTGCGCCTGCCCGGCACCAAGGACGCGGCCACGCGCGAGCGGCTGGAGCAGCTGATCGCCCAGTACGAGCAGACCCGCACGCAGGCCAGCTCGATCCTGGGCAACCTGCAGGGCCTGGTGTCGGCGCGCGAGGCGCAGTCGGCCATCGTCGGCGACAGCGAGAAGCTGCGCACCGGCCTGGAGGCCGTGCAGTCGGCGCTGGAATCGCAGGGCGGCCTGCGCGGCCTGCATGTGCTGCTGCTGGTGGTGTCGCTGGCGGCGATGCTGGCCGGCGGTGTCGGCATCCTGCGCCTGTATGTGCGCGAACAGGCCCAGCGTGCGGTGCAGGCCGAGCAGCAGCGCCTGGCGGCCGAGGAGCAGGAACGCGAGGCCAAGCGTGTCAACGACGCCAACCAGGCGGCGATTCTGCGGCTGATGAACGAGCTGCAGTCGGTGGCCGAGGGCGACCTGACCCAGCAGGCCACCGTGACCGAGGACATCACCGGCGCGATCGCCGACTCGGTGAACTACACGGTGGAGGAACTGCGCAACCTGGTGGCCCAGGTGCAGGGCACGACCGAGCGGGTGGCGCAGACCACGCAGCAGGTCGAGTCCACCTCGACCGAGCTGCTGGCGGCCTCGTCCGAGCAGCTGCGCGAGATCCGCGAGACCGGCGAGTCGGTGCTGCAGATGGCGGCGCGCATCAACCAGGTGTCGGCCGAGGCGCAGCAGACGGTGGACGTGGCGCGCCAGTCGCTGGAAGCCGCGCTCAACGGCCGCCAGGCGGTGCAGGACACGATCGGCGGCATGAACGCGATCCGCGAGCAGATCCAGGAGACCTCCAAGCGCATCAAGCGGCTGGGCGAGTCCTCGCAGGAGATCGGCGAAATCACCGAGCTGATCTCGGACATCACCGAGCAGACCAACGTGCTGGCGCTCAACGCCGCCATCCAGGCGGCCTCGGCCGGTGAAGCCGGCCGCGGCTTCTCGGTGGTGGCCGAGGAAGTGCAGCGGCTGGCCGAACGCTCGGCCGACGCGACGCGGCAGATCGCGGCGCTGGTGAAGACGATTCAGACCGACACCCAGGACGCGGTGGCGGCCATGGAACACTCGACGCAGGGCGTGGTGCGCGGGGCCTCGCTGTCCGACGCCGCCGGCTCGGCGCTGGCCGACATCGACCGCGTGACGCGCGAACTCTCCAGCCTGATCGGCCGCATCTCCGAGCAGGCCCGCCGCGAGGCCGAGAGCGCCAACGTGGTGGCAGTCAACATCCAGCACATCTTCGCCGTGACCGAGCAGACCGGCGAGGGCACGCGCTCCACCGCCCAGATGGTGCACGAGCTCTCGCGCAGCGCGCGCGAGCTGCGCCAGTCGGTCGACCGCTTCAAGATCGCCTGACGAGCGCGCCGCATGCACGACCCGGCCCTGACCCCGGACACCCCGCCCGCCGACGGCGACCTGACCGCGCTGGCCTGGGTGCTGGACGAGCTGCGGCGCAGCCTGGACACCACCCACAAGGCGCTGCGCCGGCTGCTGCGCGACCAGGATCTGCGCGGCGGCAGCCAGGGCGAAGGCCTGGTCGCCACGCCCGCGCTGCAGCAGGCGCGCAGCCTGGTGCACCAGGGCTGCGGCGTGCTGTCGATGATCGGCCAGCCGGTGGCGGCCACCTGCCTGTCGGCCAGCGAGCAGCTGCTGCAGCGTCTGGGGGCCGAGGGCTCGGCCTTGCAGGCCGACCAGGTGGCGGCGCTGGAGCGCCTGTCCTTCGCGCTGCTGGACTACCTGGGGCGGCGGCTCAACGGCCAGGAGGTGTCCTCGCTGGCGCTGTTCCCGGTCTACCGCACGGTCATGGGCATGGCCGGCGCCGAGCGCATCCATCCCGCCGACTTGTGGCAGGCGCCGGCGGCCGAGTCCCTGGCCGGTCTGGCGGCCGATGCCGCGCCGCTGCTGGCCGACGACCCGCGCGTGGGTGCCGCGATCGAGGGCTCGCTGCTGCCGGCGATGCGCGGCCAGGTCGACGCCCAGGCCCGGCTGAGCCGCATCTTCGCCGGCATGGCCAGTGGTGCGCCGGATGCCAGCCACGCGGTGCTGTGGCGCCTGGCCAGCGCCTTCTACGAGGCCCAGGCCTGGCGCCTGCTGAACCCGGACGTGCATGTGCAGCGCCTGGGCTCGCGCCTGCTGTCGCAGCTGCGGGCCAGTGCCAAGGGCGCCGACATCGTGCCGCAGCGCCTGCTGCAGGACCTGAGTTTCTTCTGTGCCCGTGCGCGCTCGGGCGGCCCGGAGGCCGCGCCGCGCCTGAACGCGGTGCGCCAGCAGCTGGCCCTGCCGGCGCTGGACCGGGTCGACTACGACGACAGTCCGCTGGGCCGCTTCGACCCGGCCCTGGTGCCGCAGGCGCGTCGGCGCTTTGCCGCCTTCAAGGACATCTGGGCCGTGGCCGCCTCGGGCGACGACGGCGTGCTGCCCGCCTGCAGCGAGCAGGTGGCGCTGGTGGCCGAGTCGGTGCGCCAGCTCTACCCGGGCGGTGACGCGCTGGCGCGGGCGCTGGTCGACGCGGTGCAGCACTGCGCCGGGGCGCAGAAGGCGCCGGGCGCCGAGCTGTCGATGGAAATGGCGACCGCGCTGCTGTGCCTGGATGCCTCGCTCGACGACCTCGGTCAGGCCGACCTGGGGGGGCGCATCCAACGCCTGTCGCAGCGTCTGCAGGGACTGCTGAGCGGGCAGGGCGCCGAGCCGATCGAGCCCTGGATGGAGGCGCTCTACCGCGAAGTCTCCGACCGCCAGACCATGGGCAGCGTGGTGCAGGAGCTGCGCGCCGCACTGGCCGAGGTCGAGCAGCAGCTCGACCGCTACCACCGCCACCCGCAGGAGCGCGAGCTGCTGATCCCGGTGCCGGCCCAGCTGGCCACGATGCGCGGCGTGCTGGGCGTGCTGGGCCTGGGCCCGGCCTCGCAGGCGGTGCAGCGCATGCGTCAGGACGTTGACCAGTTGCTGGCCGGCGATGACACCGGCGATGCCGCCGCCCGTCTGGCCGACAACCTGGGCGTGATGTCCTTCCTGATCGACCTGCTGGGCGTGCAGCCCCAGCTGGCGCGCACGCTGTTCCGCTTCGATGCCGACACCGGCCGCTTCAGCGCGGTGATGGGCCGCAGCCATGCCAGCACCGCGCCGGCCGCAGCGGCCGCCGAGCCGGCGCTGCGCGAACGCGCGCAGGCGCTGGCCGGCGACCTGGATCAGCAGGCGATCAGTCCGGCCGACCTGGCGCATCGCCTGGAGCTGCTGTCCCACCACGCCGTGGCCGCCGAGGACCCGGCGCTGGCCCAGGCCACCGCCCAGGCCCGCGAGGCGCTGCAGCAGGCCGAGTCGGCCGAAGCGGCGCGCGCCGACGTGGCCCAGGCCCTGCAGTCGCTGCGCGATGAGGCCCATGCCGCGCCGGTCAGCGCGCCGGCAGCGGCCGCCGTCGACGACGACGAGGACATGCGCTCGGTCTTCTTCGAGGAAGCCGACGAGGTGGTGGCGCAGGCCCGCGACGCCCTGCAGGCCCTGGCCCAGCGGCCGGCCGATCTGGAGGCCATGACCACCGTCCGGCGGGCCTTCCACACCCTCAAGGGCAGCTCGCGCATGGTCCAGCTGCCGGCCTTCGGCGAGGCTGCCTGGGCCTGCGAGCGCCTCTACAACACCCGGCTGGCCCAGGCCGAAGCGGCGGTCGACGCCGAGCTGCGCCAGTTCACCACCGAGGCGCTGGACACCTTCCGGGACTGGACCGGTGCGCTGCGCGCGCTGGGCCACGACGGTCCGCACGATGGCCGCGCGCTGATCGCCCGCGCCGACGCGCTGCGCGCTCAGGCGCCGATGGGCCTGGGCGACGAGCCGGCGCTGGCACCGTCGGCCCCCGAACCCGCCGCCGGGCCGGACCTGGCGCCGCAGACGCTGCCCGAGCCGCCCGCCGAGCCGCTGGCCGAGGTGGCCGATCCGGCCCCGGAGACCGGGGCCGTTGAGCTGGCGGCACTGGCTGAGCTGCCGGAAGGCCTGGAGGTGGTGGAGCCCGCGCCGCCGCTGGACGGCTTCGATCTGCCCACCGAGCCGATGCCGCTCCCTGAGCTGCCGCCGATGCCCGGTCTGGACCTGGATCTGGACCTGACGCTGGATCTCGACCTCGGCGAGACGGCGGCGGCTGCATCGGCACCGCCCGCGGCCGAGCCGGAACCTGAGGTCACCGCGGCAGCCCCCGAGGCCGCCGCCGCGCCTGAGGCCGCACCGGTCGATTTCGAGCTGGACCTGGACGCCCTGGACGGCAGCCCCGCGCCGGCCCCGTCGGCGCCGGTGCTGACCCTGGTGCACGATGCCAGCCGCAGCGGCCCCGCCCCGGCCCCCGAACCCGACCCCGATGCCTTCAAGCAGGTTGGCGCGCTGCGCGTGCCGATCGCGCTGTTCAACATCTACCTCAACGAGGCCGACGAGCAGTCGCGCCGCCTGTCCACCGACCTGGCCGAGTGGCAGCACGAGCTCGAGCGGCCGGTCAGCGACACCGCGGTGGCCCTGGCGCACTCGCTGGCCGGCAATTCAGCCACGGTCGGCTACCACGAGCTGTCGGCGCTGGCACGCCGCCTGGAACACCAGCTGGAGCATGCGCAGCAGCGCGGCCAGGGCCACCCGGCCGAGGCGCTGCTGTTCCTGGATGTGGCCGAGGAGATCCGCCGCCTGCTGCACCAGTTCGCCGCGGGCTTCCTGAAGCCGGTGCCGGCTGAACTGCTGGCCCGGCTGGACGCCCATGAGCAGCAGGCGGGCGCCCAGCGCCTGCACCCCGAGCCCGAAGCGCATGACGCCGCACCCAGCGCCGCGATCGGCTTCGAGGACACCGCGCTGGGCACGGTCCAGTACACCCCGCTGACCCCGACCCGGCCGGCGGAGCCACCGTCCCCGCCGGCCGCAGCGTCCAGTCTGGCCCACGCCCCGGCGCTGTCGGTGTCGGATGTCGACGCGGTGGACGCGCTGGACGAGGAGCTGTTCGAGATCTTCGTCGACGAGGCCCGCGAGCTGTTGCCGCGCCTGGCCGAGCAGGTCCGGCAGTGGGACGCCGAACCCCACGAGCCCGGCCGCGGCATCGCCGCGATGCGCTCGCTGCACACCCTGAAGGGCGGCGCCCGGCTGGCCGGCGCGATGCGGCTGGGCGAGATGGCCCACCGCCTGGAAACCGCGGTCGAGCCGCTGACCGCGCGCGGCGCGCCCGATGCCGCCGCCTTTGCCCAGCTGCACGCCAGCGTCGACGCCCTGGCCGAGGAGCTGCAGCGCCTGCTGGACCGTCCGGCCGTCGACACCGCCAGCCGGCCGATGGCGCTGGACGAGGCCGCCAGCCGGCCGATGCCGCTGGAGCCGGTGGCGGCCCCGGCGCCCCAGGTGTCCGAGCAGCCGCCCGAGACCCTTCAGCCGGTCGCCCAGGCGGAGCCTGCCGAGCCCGCGGCCCCTGCGACCAGCGCGCTGGCTGCCCCGCCCGTGGCCACGCAGGCCCCCGTCTGGGGCGAGGACCAGCCCCGCATCGATTGGAGCGCCTTTGCCCAGCCGGTCGATCCCCCGGCCTGGGCCGTGCTGGCCGATGCGGCGCCGGCCGGCCAGGCCCAGGTGCGGGTGCGCGCCGGCCTGCTGGATCGGCTGGTCAGCCATGCCGGCGAGGTGGGCACCGCGCGGGCGCGCATCGACGCCGAGGTCGGCCAGATGCGCGGCCAGCTGCGCGAGCTGACCGACAACCTCGAGCGCCTGCGCCGCCAGCTGCGCGACCTCGACCTGCAGGCCGAAACCCAGATGACCTCCCGCATGGAGGCCGCGCGGCAGTCCAACCAGGCCTTCGACCCGCTGGAGATGGACCGCTTCACCCGCGTGCAGGAACTGACCCGCATGCTGACCGAGTCGGTCGGCGACGTGGGCACGGTGCAGCGCGGCCTGCAGCAGTCGCTGCAGACGGCCGAGGACCAGCTGGCCGCGCAGTCGCGCATGACGCGCGAGCTGCAGGACGACCTGCTGCGCGCCCGCATGGTGGAGTTCGACACCGTTTCCGACCGCCTCTACCGCGTGGTGCGCCAGGCGGCCAAGGAGACGGGCAAGCAGGTCCGGCTGGACCTGTCGGGCGGCAGCGCCGAACTGGACCGCAGCGTGCTGGACCGCATGACGCCAGCCTTCGAGCACCTGCTGCGCAATGCCGTGGTCCACGGCATCGAGCCGCCGGGTCTGCGCGAGGCCACCGGCAAATCGGCCACCGGCGCGATCGAGGTGGCGGTCCGCCCCTCGGGCAACGAGGTGCGCATCGAGGTGCGCGACGACGGCGCCGGCCTGGATCTGGCCCGCATCGCCGAGCGCGCCCGCGCCGCCGGCCTGCTGGGCGCCGAGGACCGGCCCACCGAGACCGAGCTGGCGCAGCTGATCTTCCGCCCCGGCTTCACCACCGCCGACGAGGTGACCGAGCTGGCCGGCCGCGGCATCGGCATGGACGTGGTGCGCTCCGAGGTGACCGCCATGGGCGGCCGCGTCGAGACCTCGTCGGCCACCGGCCAGGGCACCTCGTTCCGGCTGATCCTGCCGCTGACCACCGCCGTCACCCAGGTGGTGCCGCTGGACGTGGGCGGCCAGGTGGTGGCGGTGCCGTCGATCCTGGTCGAGCAGGTGCGGCGCATCACCCCGGCCGAACTGGAGGCCGCCTACACCAGCGGCGTGCTGGCCCACAACGGCCGCGATCTGCCCTTCTTCTGGCTGGGCGGGCTGCTGCAGCTGGCCGAGCGCGGCCAGGTCGAGGGCCGCACCGCCCAGGTGCTGGTGATCCGCTCGGCGGCGCAGCGGGTGGTGGTGCATGTGCGCGAGGTGCAGGGCAACCAGGAAGTGGTGGTCAAGAACCTTGGCCCGCAGCTGGCGCGCCTGCCGGGCCTGGCCGGCATGTCGCTGCTGCCCAACGGCCAGACGGTGCTGATCTACAACCCGGTGGCACTGGCCGCGGTCTACGGCGAACAGGCCCGCGCCCGCCTGACCCAGGCCAGCACCGCGGTGCCGCAGCACAGCCCGGTGGCCGACGCCCAGACCGAACCCTCGGCGCCGCTGGTGTTGGTGGTCGACGATTCACTGACCGTGCGGCGGGTCACCCAGCGCCTGCTGTTGCGCGAAGGCTACCGCGTGGCGCTGGCCCGCGACGGCCTGGAGGCGCTGGAAATGCTGGCCGCCGAGCGCCCGGCGCTGATGCTCAGCGACATCGAAATGCCGCGCATGGACGGCTTCGACCTGGTGCGCAACGTGCGCGGCGAGCCGCGCTGGGCCGACCTGCCGGTGATCATGATCACCTCGCGCATCGCCCAGAAACACCGGGATCATGCACGTGAATTGGGCGTGGACCATTATCTCGGCAAGCCTTACGATGAGGACACGCTGCTGGCGCTGGTGCGCCAGTCCGTGCTGGCGCCTGCCTGAACGCCCATGTCCGGCCTGATCGAGCAACTCACCCAGCTGACTGCGCTGCGCAACCGCGAGGAGATGGACCTGTGCCTGGCGCAGGCCATCCGCCTGCGGCTGGCGGCCGACGAGGTGCGCATCGCCCGCCTGCTGGGCGACGCGGGCGACGAGCGCTGGCTGGTGGGCGCCCAGGTCGGGCCGGCCGAACAGGCCAGTTGCGCCGATCCGTCCTGGGTCGAACTGCTCGACCTGCCGCCTCTGGACCAGCACCCCGACTGGCGTGACTGCATGCGCGCCCCCGAGCCGCCGGCACCCACACCCGGCGTGACGCTGCTGCCGCTGCGTGGCAGTGCCGGGGTGCTGGGCGTGGTTGAGGCGCGCACGGCAGTGGCGCCGGACGAGGCCGCGCTGGCCGATGTGCGCGGCCTGCTGGACATCTACCGCAACCTGGTCAGCCTGCTCGACTACACCGAGTGCGACACCCTGACCGGCCTGCTCAACCGCAAGAGCTTCGACGACACCTTCTACCGGGCTTCGGCGCTGCCCCTGAGCCAGATGGGCGACGAGCCCGAGCGGCGCGTGGTGCGTGAGCAGCGCTACTGGCTGGGCGTGGTCGACATCGACCACTTCAAGCAGGTCAACGACCAGCACGGCCACCTGATCGGCGACGAGGTGCTGCTGCTGCTGTCGCGGGTGATGCGCCAGAGCTTTCGCGCGCTGGACAAGCTCTACCGCTTCGGCGGCGAGGAATTCGTGGTGCTGCTGCGCTGCCCGGGCGAGGACGAAGCCATGGCCGCGCTGCAGCGTTTTCGCGCCCAGGTCGAGGCCTTCGTCTTCCCGCGGGTGCAGCACGTCACGGTCAGCGTGGGCTACACCGATGTGCGCTCCGGCGACACGCCCCCGGCGGCGGTCGAGCGCGCCGACATGGCGGTCTACTACGCCAAGCGCCACGGCCGCAACCAGGTCCGCTCGCACGCCGCGCTGGTGCGCGAAGGCGAGCTCAGCGACCTGGTGCAGACCAGCGACGTCGAGTTCTTCTGATCAGGTCTTGGCGGCGCGCGCCACCGCGAAGCGCGCCAGCGTGCGCTGCCGGGCCTCGTCGTGGTTCACCACCGGCTCCGGGTAATCCACCCCCAGGCGCAGGCCGGCCTCGGCCAGCTCCAGCGGCTTGGCCAGCCAGGGCGCATGGATGGACTTGGCCGGCAGGCCGGCCAGTTGCGGCAGGTAGCGGCGGATGAACTTGCCCTCGGGGTCGAACTTCTCGCTCTGGCTGACCGGGTTGAAGATGCGGAAGTAGGGCTGGGCGTCGCAGCCGGTGCTGGCTGCCCACTGCCAGCCGCCGTTGTTGGCGGCCAGGTCGAAATCGTTCAGGTGCAGCGCAAACCAGGCCTCGCCGCGCCGCCAGTCGATCCCCAGGTCCTTGGTCAGGAAGCTGGCGGTGACCATGCGCAGCCGGTTGTGCATGTAGCCGGTGCGGGCCAGTTGCAGCATCGCGGCATCCACCAGCGGGTAGCCGGTGCGGCCCTCGCACCAGGCGGCGAACAGCGCGTCGGCATGCTTGCCGTGCTCCCAATGGATGGCGTCGTACTCGGGCTTGAAGGCGTGGCCCACCACCCGCGGGTGGTGGTGCAGGATCTGGTGGTAGAAGTCGCGCCAGACCAGCTCGGACAGCCAGACCTCGGCGCCGCGCGAGCCGCCCTGCATCCGGTGCCAGGCCTCGCGCGCCAGCCGCCGCACCGACAGCGTGCCGAAGCGCAGGTGGGTGCTCAGGTAGCTCGGGCCCTTGACGGCCGGGAAGTCGCGCGCCCGGTCGTAGCGGTCGATGCGGCCCAGGAAGTCGGCCAGCAGCTCGGCGCCGCCGGCGCTGCCGGCGGGCAGGTGCGGCTCATCGGCGGGCGGCGGCTCGAAGCCGATCTCGGCCAGCGTGGGCACGCCGGGCTCGCCCAGCGCATCGGGCCAGGGCGCCAGCGCCCCCGCGTGGTGGGCGACCGGCCAGGCCTTGAGGTAGAAGTCGGTGAGCTGGCGCAGCCAGGCGTTCTTGTAGGGCGTGAACACGCTGTAGGCGGTGCCGCTGCCGGTCAGCACCTCGCTGCGCTCGAAGACCACGTGGTCCTTCATCGTGTGCAGCACCACGCCCAGGTCGGCCAGGCGCCCGCGCACCGCGGCGTCGCGGGCCAGTGCGTCGGGCTCATCGTCGTGGCTGGCATAGACCGCCTGCACGCCCAGTTGGCTGGCCAACTGCGGGATCTGTGCGCGCGCGTCGCCGTGCCGCACGATCAGGTGCACCCGCTCCACGCCGTGGCTTCGGCCCAGCGCCTGCAACTGGCTGTCCAGGTCGACCAGGCTGGCGCGGATGAAGGCCACGCGGCGGTCGCGCCGGGGCAGGGCGTCGAGGATGGCGGTGTCGAAGACGAACACGCCATGCACCTGCCGCGCCGAGCGGCAGGCGGCGTAGAGGGCGGCGTGGTCCTCGGCGCGCAGGTCGCGTCGGAACCAGACCAGCGCATGGTCCAGGGCCTTGTGCATCGGCCGAGTGTCGCCCGGATCGGCCAGCCCTGGCAGGCGGGGTGAAATAGAATCGTGGGCATGGCCTCGGACGGCATCAACCTCACCCACCAGTTCCTGATCGCCATGCCGGGCATGCTGGACGGCCACTTCGCCGGTTCGGTGGTCTACCTCTGCGAGCACAACGCCCAGGGGGCGATGGGCCTGGTGATCAACAAGCCCACCGACATCACGCTCGGTTCCTTGTTCGAGAAGGTCGACCTGAGCCTGCCGGACGAGGCGCTGGCCGCCCAGCCGGTGTTCTTCGGTGGGCCGGTCCAGACCGAGCGCGGCTTCGTGCTGCACGAACCCCTGGGCGCGGACACCCCCGGCTTCGCCAGCACCCTGGCGGTGCCCGACGGACTGGCGATGACCACCAGCAAGGACGTGCTGGAGTCTGTTGCCGCCGGCCACGGGCCGCAGCGCCTGCTGGTCACGCTGGGCTACAGCGGCTGGGGCGCTGGCCAGCTCGAGGACGAGATCGGCCGCAACGGCTGGCTCACCGTGCCGGCCGATGCCGCGCTGGTGTTCGACACCCCCATCGAGCAGCGCTACCAGCGGGCGATGCAGCTGCTGGGCGTGGATCCGCGCATGCTGTCGCAGGAAGCGGGGCACGCGTGAGCGCGCCGAGCGCCCCCGCCCGCGCCACCGTCCCCCCGCCAGGCTCCCGCTTTCTCGCCTTCGATTTCGGCCTCAAGCGGGTGGGCGTGGCCAGCGGCAACCGCCTGCTCGGCGAAGGCCAGCCGCTGCGCACCATCGCCGCCGAAGGCGATGCCCGCTTTGCCGCCATCGGGCTGCTGATCCGCGAGTGGGAGCCCGACGCGCTGGTGGTGGGCGTGCCCTTCCACCCCGACGGCGCCGAGCACGACAATACCCGCCGTGCGCGCCGCTTCGCCCGCCAGCTGCACGGCCGCTTCGGCCTGCCGGTGCACGAGGTCGACGAGCGCTACACCACCACCGAGGCCCTGGCCGCCGGCGCGGCCGATGCCGACGCGGCCTCGGCCGCGATCATCCTGTCCCAATTCCTGCGGGAACACTGCGCATGAGTACCCTGAACCTGGACGCCGACGCGCTCTACGCCGAGCTGCTGGCCGGCGTGCGCCCGCTGCTCCGCCCCGACACCTCGCTGGTCGGCATCTGGTCGGGCGGCGCCTGGCTGGCCCAGCGCCTGCAGGCCGACCTGGGCCTGCCCGGCGCCCATGGCGTGATCAGCAGCGCGCTGCACCGCGACGACTTCGGCGAGCGCGGCCTGGCCGCCACCACCGATGCCACCCACCTGCCGTTTGCCATCGACGGCCGCCACATCCTGCTGATCGATGACGTGCTCTACACCGGCCGCACGATCCGCGCGGTGATCAACGAGCTGTTCGATTTCGGCCGCCCGGCCAGCGTGCAGCTGGCGGTGCTGGTCGACCGCGGCGGTCGCCAGCTGCCGATCCAGCCCGCCTTCGCGGCCGCCCGTGTCGCGCTGCCGGTCAGCCAGAGCCTGCAGCTGGCGCGCACCGCCGAGGGTGCGCTGACCTTCACCGTGAACGACCGGGAGGCGTGACCTGATGCTCTCCAAACGCAATCCGCAGCTCAACAGCCACGGCGAGCTGATCCACCTGTTGTCGATCGAGGGCCTGCCGCGCGCGGTGCTGACCCACATCCTCGACACCGCCGGCACCTTCCTGTCGGTCAACGACCGCGAGGTCAAGAAAGTGCCGCTGCTGCGCGGCAAGAGCGTGTTCAACCTGTTCTTCGAGAACAGCACGCGCACCCGCACCACCTTCGAGATCGCCGCCAAGCGCCTGTCGGCCGACGTCATCAACCTGGACATCGCCAAGTCCAGCGCGTCCAAGGGCGAGAGCCTGCTCGACACCATCGCCAACCTCAGCGCGATGCATGCCGACATGTTCGTGGTGCGCCACTCCGAGAGCGGCGCGCCCTACCTGATCGCCCAGCACTGCGCGCCGCATGTGCACGTGGTCAATGCCGGTGACGGCCGTCATGCGCACCCCACGCAGGGCCTGCTGGACATGTACACCATCCGGCATTTCAAGAAGGACTTCACCCAGCTCAGCGTGGCCATCGTCGGCGACATCGTGCACTCGCGCGTGGCCCGCTCGGACATCCACGCGCTGACCACGCTGGGCGTGCCCGACATCCGCGCGGTGGGTCCCAAGACCCTGGTGCCGGGCGACCTGCGCGAGATGGGCGTGCGCGTGTGCCACGACATGGCCGAGGGCATCCGCGGCGCCGACGTGATCATCATGCTGCGCCTGCAGAACGAGCGCATGAGCGGCGCGATGTTGCCCAGTGCCGGCGAGTACTTCAAGCACTACGGCCTGACGCCCGACAAGCTGGCGCTGGCCAAGCCCGACTGCATCGTGATGCACCCGGGCCCGATCAACCGCGGCGTCGAGATCGACTCGGCCGTGGCCGACGGCACCCACAGCGTGATCCTGCCGCAGGTGACCTTCGGCATCGCGGTGCGCATGGCGGTCATGTCGATCATTGCAGGTAACGAAGCATGAAGATCCTGATCAAAGGCGGCCGGGTGATCGACCCGGCCACCGGCCGCGACGAGCCCGCCGACGTGGCGGTGGCGGCCGGCCGCATCGTGGCGATCGGCCAGACCCCTACCGGCTTCGACGCCGCTCGTGTGATCGACGCCAGCGGCTGCATCGTCGCGCCCGGTCTGGTCGACCTGGCGGCGCGCCTGCGCGAGCCGGGCCATGAACACGAGGGCATGCTCGAGAGTGAGCTCAACGCGGCCGCCGCCGGCGGCGTGACCAGCCTGGTCTGCCCGCCCGACACCGACCCCGCACTGGACGAGCCCGGCCTGGTCGACATGCTGAAGTTCCGCGCCCGCAAGCTCAGCCTGTGCCGCTTGTTCCCGCTGGGTGCGCTGACGCGTGGCCTGAAGGGCGAGGCGATCACCGAGATGGCCGAGCTCACCGAGAGCGGCTGCGTCGGCTTCTCGCAGGCCGAGGTGCCGATCCGTGACACCCTGGTGCTGCAGCGCGCGCTGCAGTACGCCGCCACCTACGGCTACACCGTGTGGCTGCGTCCCCAGGACAGCTGGCTGGGCAAGGGCGTGGCCGCCAGCGGCGCCGTGGCCACCCGCATGGGCCTGTCGGGCGTGCCGGTGGCGGCCGAGACCATCGCGCTGCACACCATCTTCGAGCTGATGCGGGTGACCGGCGCGCGGGTGCACCTGTGCCGCCTGTCCAGCGCCGCCGGGGTTGAGCTGCTGCGCCGCGCCAAGGCCGAGGGCCTGAAGGTCACGGCCGACGTCAGCATCAACTCGCTGCACCTGACCGACGTCGACATCGGCTACTTCAACCCGGCGATGCGCCTGAACCCCCCGCTGCGCCAGCAGGCCGACCGCGCCGCACTGCGCGCCGCGCTGGCCGACGGCACGATCGACGCGCTGGTTTCCGACCACACGCCGGTGGAGGCCGACGCGAAGAACCTGCCCTTCGGCGAGGCCGAGCCCGGCGCCACCGGGCTGGAACTGCTGCTGAGCATGGCGCTGAAATGGGGCCAGGACAGTGGCCTGGGCCTGGGCGAGACCTTGTCGCGCATCACCAGCCGCCCGGTGGCGGTGCTGGGCGAGGCGCTGGGTTCGCTGGCCGAAAGCGCGGGCCGCCTGGCCGAGGGCGGCGTGGCCGACCTGTGCGTGTTCGACCCCGCCGCCATCTGGCAGGTCGAGCCCGCCGGTCTGCGCAGCCAGGGCAAGCACACGCCCTTCGACTTCGCCACCAGCGGCACCGCGCTGCCGGGCCGGGTGCGCGCCACCGTGGTGGCCGGTACCGTGGCCTACCAGGCCTGATGCCGGCGCTGCGTGCGCTGGGCCGCAGCGTCGGCCTGGTGCTTCACGTGCTGCACGGCATGCTGCTGATGGCGCTGCTGTGGCGGCGCCTGGACGAGTCGGGCCGGCAGCAGCGCATCCAGTGGTGGAGCGCCAAGCTGCTGCGCCGCGCCGGGCTCACGCTGACCGTGCGCGGCGCCCCACGCCCCGGTGGTGCGCTGCTGGTGGCCAACCACGTCAGCTGGCTGGATATTGCCGCCATCCATGCCGCCTGCCCGCAGGCGCGCTTCGTCAGCAAGGCCGACGTCAAGCGCTGGCCGCTGCTGGGCTGGCTGATCGCCGGCGCCGGCACGCTGTTCATCGAACGCGAGCGCAAGCGCGACGCGATGCGCATGGTCCACGAGATGGCTGCCGCGCTGCAACGCGGCGAGACCGTGGCAGTGTTCCCCGAAGGCACCACCGGCGCCGGCGCCACCGTGCTGCCCTTCCACGCCAACCTGCTGCAGGCCGCGATCGCGGTGGCCGCACCGATCCAGCCGGTGGCCCTGCGCTTTGCCGAGCCTGGCCAGCCCTTTTCGGTGGCGGCGCAGTACATCGGCGACACCACGTTGCTGCAGAGCCTGTGGCGCGTGCTGGCCGCGCAGGGCCTGAGCGTCGACGTCGATTTCCTGCCGCCGCAGGCCAGCGCGCATGCCGAGCGGCGTGCACTGGCGGCGGCGTTGCAGCAGCAGATCCAGCAGCGGCTGGATGAGCAAGTGGTCTGACTGCAGAGGTTCGCGCGCAGCCAAGGCCTGAGCGGCCTGGGTCTGTCGTCGCAGACGGTGGCGGTCGGCTGCGCCGACGTCCACGGTCCGGCTTGCAAGCCGGACCGGCTCCGCGGGGCAGACAGTCCGCAGTGGACTGTCTGATGATCCCGCTCCGCCCCCTGTGGTGCTCGAACTGCAGGGCGGCCCACAAACTCGCTCCGCTCGCCTGCGGCTCGCTCTGCTCAAACAATGTGGGCCAGTCAGAAGGGAATGCCCTGCAGTCCTGCGCTCCTCGGCGCCCCCGACAGCGCCGCCAGTCCCTGGCCGCTCGGTCCTTGTCTGGGGCAGCCGTTGCGGGACTGCGCGCGTGGGCAGTCTCAAAACGGTGGCCAGCGAGGTGGGGGAAAGGGGTCGAACGAAGTCAAGGAGGAGGCCGCAGGCCGGGGGACATGAGAGAGACCCCTTTCTCCCACCTCGCCTCAACCACCTCCGCGTGCAATGACTGCCATGGGCAGCCAGCTGCCATCTGATTGGGTCGCGCCGATCAGCCTATCGCGAGTGCGATGTCAACCTGGCCAGCGGCGTCGACGCGCTGACCCCCGGCGCCACGCGGCGGCGGCCCGGCGCTGGCACGGCGGGTTGCGTGCCGTCTTCGTTGGGGGCCTGGCGGCGCATGGCCACGCCCACCGCCAGGATGTCGATGACCAGCAGGTGCAGGATGCGGCTGACCATGGGCACATGGGTGGCCACGTCCTCGTCGTGGTCGACGATCAGCACCGCATCGGCCTTGCGGGCCAGCGGGCTCTGGCTGGCGGTGATGGCCACCACCGCGGCGCCGCGGGCGTGGGCGATGTCGACCACCTCCAGCAGCTCGGGCACCTTGCCGGAGCTGCTGATCACCACCACCACGTCGCGCGGCCCCAGCACGCCGGCGGCCAGCACCTGCAGCCGCGGGTCGGTGCAGGCATTGCACCCAATGCCGAAACGCAGGAACTTGAACTGCGCGTCCTGGGCCACCACGCCGTAGTGGCCGCTGGCATGGAACTCGATGCGCTGAGCACCGTTGAGCAGCTCGATGGCCCGCTCGATCGACTCGCGGTTGAGCTGATCACGCACCTGCAGGATGGCCGAGGCGGTGTTGCCCAGCACCTTGGCGCCCAGCTCGTTCATCGAGTCGCTCTGCTGCACCTGCACGTGGCTGACCGGGATGGTGCCGGTCAGGCCCGAGGCCAGGCGCAGCTTGAAGTCGGACAGGCCCTCGCAGCCCAGCGAGCGGCAGAAGCGGATGACGGTGGGCTGGCTCACCTCGGCGGCGCGAGCGATCTCGGCGATCGGGTCGCCCAGCACGGTGCGCGGCTGGGCCAGCACGTGCTCGGCCACGCGCTTCTCGGCCGGCGACAGCCCCGGAATGGCGCGGCGGATCTGGTCGAGGATGGCGCTGCCGCTGCCGGTCTCCAGCGAGCGCAGCTGTGCCTCGAGGATGGCCGAGGCGCCCACGAACGTGGCGTTGGGCGCGGTGATCACGTAGGTGGGGATGGCCTTGACGTAGTCGGTGAAGCGGCCCTTGTCCTCGAAGCGGGCGCGGAAGGGCGAGCGGTCGAAGTACTCGCCCAGGCGTGGCACGATGCCGCCGCCGATGTAGATGCCGCCGAACGCACCCAGGGTGACCGCCAGGTTGCTGGCCGCGGTGCCCAGCAGGCCGCAGAAGACCTCGAGCGTGTCCATGCAGACACGGTCGGCGCCGGCCAGCGCGCGCTGGGTGATGTCTGGCGCGGAAAGTGCTTCGGCCTTCACGCCGGCGTGCTCGGCCAGCGCGCGGTACATCAGCTCCAGGCCCGACCCCGACAACAGGCGCTCGAAGGACACATGCGAAAACTGCTTCCAGGCGAAGCGCAGGATGGCGATCTCGCGCTCGTCGTGCGGCGCGAAGCTGGTGTGGCCGCCTTCGGTGCCCAGTGCCACCCAGCCGTCGGCGGCCGGGATCAGGCCCGACACGCCCAGGCCCGAGCCGGAACCGAGCAGGCCGATCACGCTGGGCTCGCGCGGCGCACCGCTGCCCACCTGCCGGCGCTGCTCCACGCTCAGGCGCGGCAGGGCCATCGCCAGGGCCGTGAAGTCGTTGACCACCACCAGGGTCTCGAAGCCCAGGCGTTCGCGCATCTGCTCGATCGAGAACTGCCAGTGGTAGTTGGTCATCCGCACCAGGTCGCCATCCACCGGGTTGGCAATCGCCACCGCGGCGTGGCGGATCGTGGTGCTGGGCAGCCCGCCCAGGAAGGCGCTGATCGCGGCGTGAAAATCGGCGTGGTCGGCGCAGCGCAGCGACGCGGCGTGGTCGAATCGGCCTGGCGCGGTTTCCAGCGCGAAGCGGGCGTAGGTGCCGCCGATGTCGGCGATCAGGCGAGGGTGCTCGAAGGGCGTCATGGGACGGCGGCCGCGGGGGCTGGGTTCGCCCGATTGTCCACCAGCCGGCCAGGGGCCGGCCGGCGCATCGCACTGGGGTTGTCGGGGATGGATTTTGTTGGTAGCTTCACTACATTACCGACCAGCTTACCGGAAAGTGCTGCCGACACACCGGGTTCAAACGGGTGTAGTTTTGCTAAAGTTGCTTCATGAGTCCGGCGCACCTCGCCTCTGTTGACATGGCCGCCCCGCACGGCCCCTGGCTGGTTGCCGACATCGGCGGCACCAACGCACGCCTGGGCTGGGTCGAAGGCCCCGGTGGCGATATCCGCCACGTACGCACCTTGCCGGTGCTGGGCCATGCGCACCCGCACGATGCGGTGCGGGCCTACCTGGCCCAGGTCGGGCCGCTGGTCGACGGCCCCGCGGTGCCGCGTCGCGCCGCGCTGGCCGTGGCCACCGCCGTGGGACACGACGAGGTGGCCTTCACCAACAGCCACTGGCGCTTCTCCGCCCGCGCGCTGCAGCAGACGCTGGGCCTGGAGCGCCTGCAGGTGCTCAATGACTTCGAGGCGCTGGCCCTGTCGCTGCCGCGGCTGGGGGCCGGACAGCTGCGCGCCATCGGCCCCGGCCTGCCGCGGCCCGAGGGCACGCTGGCCGTCATCGGCCCGGGCGCCGGTCTGGGCGTGGGTGGCGTCACCCGCACCCGCCACGGCTGGGTGGCGTTGCCGGGCGAAGGTGGCCATGCCACGCTGGCGCCGGCCGACGAGTTCGAGAGCGCGGTGCTGGCCGCCGCACGCACCCGCTTCGATCATGTCTCGGCCGAGCGGCTGCTCTCGGGCATCGGCCTGCCGGTGCTGCATGCCTCGGTGGCCGAGGCCATGGGGCAGGCGGTCGAGCTGTTGCCGGCCGAACAGATCGTCGAGCGCGGCGTGGCCGGCGCCGATGCGCTGTGCGAGCGCACCCTGGACACCTTCTGCGCGATGCTCGGCGGCTTCGCCGGCAGCGTGGCGCTCACGCTGGGCGCGCGCGGCGGCGTGTATGTGGGCGGCGGCATCGTGCCGCGCCTGGGCGAGCGCTTCTTCCAGTCGCGCTTCCGCGAGCGCTTCGAGGCCAAGGGGCGCTTCCGCGGCTACCTGCACGCCATCCCGACCGCGCTGATCACCGACACGCTGGCCGCGCTCACCGGCGCCGCCTTCGCGATCGAGCAGGACGGCGTTTGAGCGGCCAGGGCGCAGCGCCGCGGCCGCGGCTGCTGCCGCTGATCTGGCCGCTGTACCTGGAGCTGTGGCTGGGCGTGGCCGTGGGCATCGTCGGCACCGCGCTGGCGGCGCGCGGCGGCGACGCGGCCGGCGGCGCCTTCGCGATCGCCCACCAGCTGGCGGCCATGCTCTTCGTGCTGTTTCGCATCATTGGCGCCGGTGCCAGCGTGGTGCTGACCCAGCGCCTGGGCGCCGGACAGCGCGACCAGGCCGATGCGGTGGCGCTGGCCACGCTGGGCGCCAGCACCTGGCTGGGGGGTGGCACGGGTCTGGCCTGTGTGCTCTTCGCACACCCCTTGCTGACGCTTCTGAACACGCCGCCCGAGGTGCTGCCGCTCGCTGCCCCGTTCCTTCGCCTGCTGGGCGCCTCACTGCTGCTGGACGCCTGGAACGCGTCGATGGCGGCGGTGATGCGCTCGCACCTTCGGGCGCGGGACACGTTGATGGTGATCGTGGCGATGCATGCCACGCACCTGGCGCTGAGTCTGCCGCTGATGCTGGGCTGGGGACCGCTGCCGGCCTGGGGGCTGAGCGGCTTTGCGCTGGCCTTGCTGGTGTCGCGGGCGCTGGGCGTGGGCCTGCACCTGCTGCTGTGGGGCCGGCGCCTGCAGCTGCGCCCGCGGGCCGCCGACTGGTGGCGCCTGCCGCGCGCCGAGCTGGCCGCGGTGCTGCACATCGGCCTGCCTGGCGCGGCCGAGAACATCGCCTGGCGGCTGTGCTTCATGGCCAGCCTGGCGGTGGTGGGCCTGCTGGGCGCGGCGGCGCTGGCCACGCATGCCTACGTGATGCAGGTGATGATGGGCGTGCTGCTGTTCGGCGCGGCCACCGGCATCGCGGTGGAGATCGTGGTCGGCCACCTGGTGGGGGCCGGCCGGCTGCGCGAGGCCGACCGTCTGCTGCGCCGCGCGATGGGCGTGGGCCTGGCGGTCAGCACCGGGCTGGCCTTGGCGGTGGCGCTGGCCGGACCGTGGCTGATGCGGCTGTTCACCCGCGACGAGGCGATCATCGCCATGGGCGTGCGCCTGCTGTGGCTGACGGTGGCCGTCGAATCCGGCCGCACCTTCAACCTGGTGGTGATCAATGCACTGCGTGCCACCGGTGACGCGCGCTACCCGGTGATGGCCGGCACCGCGTCGATGCTGGTGGTGCTGGCCGGCGGCAGCTGGGCGCTGGGCATCGGCCTGGGTTGGGGCCTGCCCGGCCTGTGGGTGGCCTACGCGGCCGACGAGTGGCTGCGCGGCCTGCTGATGTGGCGGCGCTGGGTGCGGCTGCGCTGGGTGCCGTATGCGCGGGCCACGCATCGGCGCCTGCGGCCGGCTGCCTGAACTGGGACGCCCCTAGCGCAGCGTCAGCACCGGCGTGTCGTCCATCACCTTCGGCGCCCCCGGCTCGCCGCCGCCGAACGACCAGGCCAGCGGCTCGGGCGCCAGCGCGCGAAAGCCGCCGTCGTAGTCCCAGGTGCTGAGGTAGAGCCGGGCGCCCTGCAGGCTGGCCGGGCGGCCCAGCGCATCGGCGTCCAGCGTGAAGCGCACCAGGCGCCGCGCGGCGTCCACCTGCACCCGCGCTGAGGGCGCCACCGGCGTGCCTTCCTGCCGTGCGTCGGCGCCCGCCGGGCTGAACAGCGCGTTGGACCAGCCGTGCACACGCAGCCGGCGGTGCCAGACCATGCCCTCGGGCAGCGTGGCATCCTGGCCTGGCATCACGCGGGCGCCGCCAGCTTGACCGGGCAACTCGACGAACAGCGTGAAGGCCACGTGGTCGAATCCCTGCGATGGGTTCCAGGCGCGGCTGATCGAGGCCATTTCCACCTCGACCTGCAAGGCGCCACCGGCGCGCCAGGCGCGCAGGGCGCGCACATCGCCGGGGCGGGTCGTGCCGAAGCTGGCATCCAGCGGATAGCGGTAGTGGCCGCTGGGGCCGCGGTCGTCCTCGGCGGGGTCGGCGTGCTCGGCCGCGGGCAGCCAGGGCTGCCACAGGCGAAGTGTCACCGGGGCGGACAGCGCGCCATCGCTGGCGCGCCAGGCCACCAGGCGGTGGCGGGCGTCGGGGTCGGTCCAGTCGCCGGCGTCCCAGCGCTGCTGCCAGCGGCCATCCGGGCCGGGCTGCACCGTCACGGCGCGGTCCAGGCGGCCGTCGGCCACCAGCTGGAAGGGTGCCGCGCTGTCGGCGCGGCCGCTCAGCAGCACGCTGTCCTGCTGGATGCTGTCCGGCAGGGCGTCAATGCTCAGCGCGGCGCTGCGCGCCGCCACCGACGCGGCCGGGCCCGCCACCCGCCAGACCATGCCGGCGCGCGGCGGCAGCCGCAGGCTCAGCCGACCCTGGGCGTCCACCTGCAGGTCACCGGGCTGGCCGTGCAGGCCGAAGCGGCCCTGGAGCCGGGTGCCGGGGGGCAGGCCGGTGTCCAGCGCATCCAGCAGCAGCTCGTGCTCGGCGGTGTTCATCACCACCAGCGCGCGCTGGCCGCCGTGGTCGGTGCGCCAGGCCACGGCGCCGGCGCCTTCGGCCTGGGCCAGCAGCACCGTGGGTGTGCCGCGCGAGAACACGCGGCCATCACCGGCGCGCAGCGCGGCCAGCTCGCCCAGCAGCCGGTACACCGGGGTGTGGGTGTCGAAACGGTCGCGCCCGCCGGAGCCGGCGCCGGCGGCGAACATGCTGGCGCGCGGCACGGTGAAGCCCTGCTCGGTGCCGTAGTAGATGACCGGGATGCCGGGCAGCGTGTAGATCGCCAGCAGGGCCTGCTTCAGGCCGGCTTCGCTGCCACCGGCCAGGAAGCGGTCGACATCGTGGTTGTCGACGAAGCTGGGCAGGCGCCAGGGGTCGCGGTGCAGGCGCATCATCGTCTGGATGCGCTCGCCCAGCTCGGCCGGCGGGCGGCCGCTGGCGAACACCGCGCCCAGCGCGCCGTAGAGCGGAAAGTTCAGCATGCCGCCCAGCTTGTCGGGGCCGGCGTAGGACTCGATCAGCCGGGTCTGCGCGTCCTGGCCCGGGCCGTCGATGCCGAAGCCTTCGCCGAAGGTGAAGAAGCTGGGCTTGCCAGCGGCGCGGGCCACCCGGGCGATGCCGGGCGCCTGCGGGTCGCGGGCGTGCATGAAATCGGTGAAGTACTCGGGGGGCACGTAGAAGGCGGTGTCCACCCGGAAGGCGTCGACACCCACCTCGCGCACCCAGTAGCCGTAGGAGCGGCGCAGCGCCTGCCGCACCAGCGGGTTCTCGGTGTTCAGGTCATCGAGCGAGGACATCTGCCGGTTCAGCACCTGCTGGCGGTCGGCGTAGTCGCTGACGTCCGGTGTCCAGTGGTAGACCCCGGCGCGGCGATCGGCCGCACGTCGCGGGTCGTTCAGCGAGAACGGCCACTGGCTCGGCCGGGCCACCGGCGGGCTGTCCGGGTGGGGCCAGTAGCCGGCCGTGGGGTCGTCGGCGCGCCACTCGCTGGGCCGGTAGCCGAAGTAGTTGCCGGTGTGGTTGACCACGATGTCCTGCACCAGCGTCATGCCGCGGCCGTGCAGCGCACGCGCCAGTGCGCGGTAGTCGGCCAGCGTGCCCAGGTGGGGGTCCACCTTCATGAAGTGCTCGGCCCAGTAGCCGTGGTAGCCCGCGCTGTGGCCCGACGGGTCCAGCCACTGGTTGGCCACCGGCGGCGTGATCCACACCCCGGTGGCGCCCAACCCCCGCACGTAGTCCAGCCGGCGCTGCAGGCCGGCGAAATCGCCGCCCTGGTAATGCTCCAGGCTGCCCGGGCGGAACTCTCCACGGCCTTGGTCGTTGTTGCGCGGGTTGCCGTCGTCAAAGCGGTCGGTCAGCACGAAGTACAGCACCTGGTCGCGCCAGTCGACGGGGGCCGCAGTGACCGGCGTGGCCGCGCCCAGGGTGGCCAGCAGGGTCCAGACAAGGAGTTTCATGGGACGCACGTGTAGATGTAGTTGGGCTACATATCGACGGTGCTTTCTCTGCTGGAGAACCACCGTCTGTGTGGAATCCTACCTGTTCTACCGAGGAAGATGGGGCTTTTCCGTGTCGCTGGACGGCCACTCTTAGGGTTTTCACAAAGTTTGACGCTCAGCTAGTTTTGGTACAAATGCGTCGTTCCAATCGTTGGCGCGATCTGTGTCGTGCCCTGTCCGGGCGCCACCACAGTCGGCGCCCGCCCCCGCCAAGAGACCTTTCGTCCAGAGAAGGAGTACCCCGGTGAAGCCCCAGTCCCACCCGCGCTCGCGCCGCCACTGTCCCACCCCGCTGACCGCCACCGCGGTGGGCGCCGCCCTGCTGGTCTCGGCTTTCGCCGCCCAGGCCCAGGACACCCAGACCATCACCGTCACCGGCATCCGCAAGGGCATCGAAGACGCGATCTCGGTGAAGCGCAATGCCGATGGTGTCGTCGAAGCCATCAGTGCCGAGGACATCGGCAAGCTGCCCGACACCACGATCGCCGAGTCCCTGTCCCGGCTGCCGGGTCTGACCACCCAACGCACCAAGGACGGCCGCGCTTCCAGCATCAGCATCCGTGGCCTGGGTCCCGACTTCAATGGCTACCTGTTGAACGGGCGCGAGCAGACCAGCATCGGCGACAGCCGCGGTGTTGACCTCAGCGTCTACCCTGCCGAACTCATCAGCGGCGCCACCGTCTACAAGACCAGTGACGCGTCCTTGATGACCGCCGGCCTGGCTGGCACGATCGACACGCGCCTGATCAATCCGCTGGACTTCCCCAACAGGGTGATCTACGGCAGTGTGCAGAAAGACAGCACCGGCCGGGGCCTGCCCAACGAAGGCAGTGGCAAGCGCTACAGCCTGTCCTACATCGACCAGTTCGCCGATCGCACCATCGGTCTGGCTCTGGGCTTCGTCCATTCCGATGGCACGACCAACCAGCTGGGCACCGGCGGCTGGGGTGAGGCCACGGTCGATGCCACGCTGACCAATGGCCAGGTGGTCAATGGCGTCAAGATCCCGGCCCCCTGGGGTGCGGGTCTGGACTTCAGCAGCCAGCGCGTCAAGGACGACCGTGACGGTGTGGCCGCCATCCTGGCCTACCGTCCGAACAAGGATTTCAACAGCCAGCTGGACTTGTTCTACTCGAAGATCAAGACCTACACCAAGAAGCAGTTCGTCAAGGGCGGCCTCGGAGGTCCGATCACCAACGCCACGGTGGTCAACGGTGTGGCCACCAAGGGCACCTACAGCAATGTGTCGCTGGTCGACTACATCGAGGGCATCAGCGACAACGACGAGGTGATGTCGGCAGGCTGGCGGAACACGCTCAAGCTGCAGAACGGCTGGAAGGCGTCGGTGGACCTGAGCCACAACTCCGCCAAGCGCATCGAGCGCGATGTCGAAGCCTACGCCGGCACGCTGACCACCGATACCCTGACCTTTGACCACACCGGCGGCGGCACGCCTCGCCTGACGCTGGGCAGCCCGCTGAACTACACCAATGCCAACACGATCGCCGTGCGTGATCAGACCGGCTGGAGCGGTGTGAACTACCCGGACGGCACGCCGGTGCCGCAGGCGGGCTACACCAAGGGCCCGACGATCGAGGACAAGGTCAACGCCATCCGCGTGGACTTCACCAAGGATCTGTCTGGCGGCATGTTCACCGACGTGCAGTTTGGTGCCAACTACACGGTCCGCACGAAGGACCGCACCAGCGATGAAGGCCTGATCGTCTCCGCCAGCGGTGTGGGTCGTGACCGCATTCCCTTCCCCGCGGGCTCCTACATCGAGAAGAACGTTGGCGGCACCGGTCTCGACATGCTGACCTTTGATCCGCAAGCGGGTCTGTGGGCCGGTGCGAAGCTGCTGCGCAAGTACAACGACGACATCCTGTCCAAGACCTGGGGCGTCGAGGAGAAGGTCACCACGGCCTACGCCAAGCTCAACGTTGACACCGAGCTGTCGGGCATCCCGGTGCGCGGCAATGTGGGCCTGCAGCTGGTCAACACGGATCAAAGCTCCAAGGGCTACCGCGCCGAGGTCGGCTCTGGCGTGGTGCTGAACAACCCCGCCAAGGGCTTGAGCACGGCCGGTACCACCTACCTGGATGTGCTGCCCTCCTTGAACTTGACCGGCGATCTGGGCGATGGCAACCAGGTGCGTCTGTCGGTGTCGCAGCAGATTGCGCGGCCGACCATGACCGACATGCGCAATTCGTTCGCGGCGTCGGTGGACACCAACGCGGCCAACTCGACGTTCGGCAAGTTTGTGGGCTCCGCGGGCAACCCGGAACTCAAGCCGTTCAAGGCCAAGGCGCTGGACCTGTCCTACGAGAAGTACTTCGGCAAGAAGGGCTACCTGAGTGCCGCGGCCTTCTACAAGAAGCTGGACACCTACATCACGCCGCAGACGCTGGTCAATTACGACTTCACGAAGTACGCACAAGCCCTGGGTCTGACGATCCCGCCTGCCGGCCCGATCGGAACGCTGACCACTTCGGTCAACGGCAACGGCGGCAACCTGTATGGCGTCGAGCTGACGGCCTCGGTGCCGTTCAACCTGGCGGCGGCCTTCCTGGATGGCTTCGGTGGCAGCATCAGCTACGCCGACACCCAGAGCTCGGTGAAGCTGCCCAACGTGCTCGGCAAGAACCCGAACCAGCAGGTGTCGAAGGCCGATGGCGAGATTCCGCTGCCGGGTCTGTCTCGCAAGAACGCCAAGCTGATGCTCTACTATGAGAAGGCCGGCTTCAGTGCCTTTGTCGCGCAGAACTACCGCTCGACCTACATCGGCAGCGTGGCCAACGACGCCGTGGGCGGCTACCCGACGCTGCGCTACATCGAGGGCTCGTCCTGGGTGTCTGCGCAGGTGGGCTACGAGATGCAGGAGGGGCCGCTGAAGGGTCTGGGTCTGCGCCTGGAGGGCAACAACCTGAACAAGCCGGTCTACCGTCAGCTCAAGGCTGATGGCAAGACCGTCGACACCGAGACCAAGACCGGTGCTTCGCTCTCGTTGAAGGTCAACTACAAGTTCTGATCCCCGACCGGGCGTCTTGAACCAGCCCCTTGTCCGGCTTGCCCGGCAAGGGGCTTCTTCATGGCGGCGCTGGTTGACAATCGGCTCTGACGGCTTGCATCACTCCTGCTGACATCATGGACCATACCCCCCTGCGCAACATCGTCATCGTTGGCGGTGGCACATCCGGCTGGATGACCGCCGCGGCGCTGTCCAAGGTCCTCAAGGGCCGCTACGAGATCACCCTGATCGAGTCCGAGGAGATCAGCACCATCGGGGTCGGCGAGGCCACGATCCCGATGATCTCGGTGTTCAACCGGATGCTCGAGATTGATGAGAACGAGTTTGTGCGGCAGACCCAGGCCTCGTTCAAGCTCGGCATCGAGTTCGTCAACTGGGGCCGCCTGGGAGACCGCTACATCCACGGGTTCGGTGTCATCGGGCAGGACAACTGGACGGTCGACTTCCATCAGTACTGGCTCAAGCAATACCTGGCCGGCAAGGCCAAGGAACTCGAGCATTACTCGATCAACACGCTGGCCTGTCGGCACAACAAGTTCATGCGGGCGCGGGCGGACATGCCCAATTCACCGCTGTCCCAGATTGCCTACGCCTTCCACTTTGACGCTTCCCTGTATGCGCGCTTCTTGAGGCAATACAGCGAGCAGCGCGGTGTGCGCCGCGTGGAGGGGATCATCACTGATGTCTCCGTGCGCCCCGCCGACGGGCACATCGAGGCCGTCACCTTGAAGAATGGGCAACGCATCGAGGGCGATCTGTTCATCGACTGCTCAGGCATGCGCGCCCTGCTGATCGAGCAGACGCTGCAGGCCGGCTATGAGGACTGGTCGCATTGGTTGCCCTGCGACCGCGCGCTGGCGGTGCCCTGCGCCTCGGTGCCCGAGATCACGCCTTACACCCGATCGACCGCGCGCGATGCCGGCTGGCAATGGCGCATCCCCCTGCAGCATCGCACGGGCAACGGCCTGGTCTATGCCAGTCGCTTCATGAGCGACGACGAGGCGCGTGGCGTGCTGCTGGGCAACCTGGACGGCGCGCCCCTGGCCGAGCCCCGGGCCATCCGCTTCGTGCCAGGGCGGCGGCGCAAGACCTGGGATCGCAACGTGGTGTCGATCGGTCTGGCCAGCGGCTTCATCGAGCCCCTCGAGTCCACCAGCATCCACCTGGTACAGATGGGCATCGCCCACCTGCTCACCTACTTTCCCGCAACGGGTTTCTCGCAGCCCGACATCGACGAGTACAACCGGACGATGCAACTGGAGTACGAGTGGGTGCGCGACTTCATCATCCTCCACTACAAGGCCACCGAGCGCAACGACACGCCGTTCTGGGACTACTGCCGCACGATGGACATTCCGGCCTCGTTGCAGCACCGGATCGACCTGTTCCGCACCCACGGCCGCGTCTTCCGCGAGGGCAACGAGCTGTTCACCAAGGTCAGCTGGCTGCAGGTGATGCACGGCCAGCGCATCCGGCCTCAGGCCTACCACCCGCTTACGGACCTGCTGGATGAAAAGGAGATCGCGGACTATCTGGATGAGGTGTCAGGTGTCATCGCGGCCTGTGTGGAAGTGATGCCGAGCCACAACCGTTACATCGCAGAGAACTGCGCGGCGCGATGAGCGCCGCGCTTTCCTGACCCTCGGTAGCTCTTTAGTCTGCGGTGATTAGGAGTGGCGAGTTGGTCATGTTGGTGCCAGAAAACCTAGGCTTGCAGAAGGCGCCATCAGAACGCCAAACGCCTACGGAGGTAGTTGCGCCTGGAGCAAGCGTACTCGCGGGGAAAGCCACTATGTTTGCTGGGCCTGCCGTGCAGGCCACCGCAAGGCCGCTGATTGTTCCAGATCCGGTATTCTTTACTTGGAAATTGATATAGCCTGGTCCGCCATAACCTGACACGCTGAGCATTCCCTCTCCGGGGACGAAACCTCCCGGAAGGGTTGAAAGCTTCTTGTCCCAGGCCGTCTTAGGAAAGAAATCAGCTCGCCCGTCGCCATCACCGTCGACTGTGATTGTGTCGGTGGCAGCAAGCAATCCAGTCCATGAATTATTATACGCCATTCCGCATCCATCGCTGAAAGCTTCGACGCGGTAGGTCAGCGGTTTCCCAAGGGGAACGAACTGCGGATCATAGTCGTAAAATGGGCCGCCAACACCCGTCGGAAGGTCCGACAAAGCGGGAATCCCCAACTTCAGTTGCAGTTTCAGGAAGTCAAAGCTGAACGGAATTCCTCCGGTTCCTGAGACCACTTGACTGGTGGACTCGAAAACCTTTAGAAGCTTGTCGCCTCGGTAAATCCGGTAGCCGGCTTCGTTATCAACCGTATCGGTGCTGATGGTGCACGATGCTGGTGCGTTCCGATCATATCGAACTCCTCCGATGATCTCGGTCCACGAACACATAGTCCCTGGAAGAACCTTGGTTCCGTACGGCGGACAGGTGCAGGTGGTTTTCTGGCAGGCTAGCCGTTGAGTCCGCCGTTCCCAGGTGAGGCGAGCGACCGAGTAACTCGGGGCATAGCTGGCCACCAAGCCGAGAGTGGCAGTCTTCGTGCTGGAGTATCCCCCAAGGTCATTCTCAATCAGCGACAAGAGTTCACTCGCCTTTTGATCATTGGATTTATTTGTACTGGTGAAAATCCTGTACATCTGATCTGCCCCGAATCGCGACATCTTTGCTCTGCATTTTGGGTCGGCAAGGCAGTTGTCAAGCGATCCTGCGGCGACTTCGCCGATGCGTCCAAAATTTGCCTTTAGATACTCTGAGACAGCATTGGTCGGTACAATCTTGATGTTGGCTGGCCATTTTTCTGTGAACGTATAGTTTTGGGCAACTGCCGTGTTGCCAAGAAAAAATACAGACCCCAGAATCGCTATAACTTTTAAAAATCTCATTTTTTCCCTAGTTGATTTGCGCCAAGCATGTTTTGATTGGCGAACGCGAATTTAACTGAAACCAATTGCTTTCGGGTTGGGTACTGGTACCCGTAAGCGATAGTTGCTGCGGTTGGTTTGGCATCTTGTCTCCTGCCTGCTACGCAAGCTGTGACTGACGGCACTTGTTGCCTTCGAATGTAGTAAAGATACTTGCGAATGGCTGGCTGAAACGCGTCGCGATCGGCGGGTTTCTACCTATGAAGTGCGATCTCGATTGCTGGGCCTATCTGAGTAAAATGTAGCAAAACTACACTCCACATCTGATGATTCGACGTCGCCATGTGGCTTGGTCCAGCCTCTTGTTGGCCGCGGGGGTGGTCGCGCCTGTCCGCGCCGCCGACCGCCGCCCGCTGGTGATCTGGTACAGCGTCGAAGGCGCCAAGGCCGTGCGCCGCATCGGCGAGGCCTTCACCGCCGCCACCGGTGTGCCGGTGGTGGTGGAGACCCCCGACGGCATTCCGGCGCGCTTCCAGCAGGCGGCCTCGGGCGGCAAGGGGCCGGACATCTGCACCTTCCCGCACGACCGCATTGGCGAGTACGTGGCCGGCGGCCTGGTGCATGCGGTGAGCCCGTCGCGCGCGCTGCTGGCCGACATTGACCCGCTGGCCTGGCGCGCGATGCGCTGGCGCGGCCGGGACTGGGGCTACCCGTACGCGATCGACGCGGTCACGCTGATCTACAACAAGGCGCTGGTGCCGCGGCCGCCGGTCAGCTTCGACGAGGTGTTCGAGATCGAGGCGCGGCTGTCGCGCCAGGGTCGGCACGCCATCGTCTGGGACTACACCAACAACTACTTCACCTGGCCGCTGCTGGCAGCCGGCGGCGGCTATGCCTTCCGGCAGCGCGAGGACGGCAGCTACGACCCGAACGACGTGGGCGTGGCCAACCCCGGCGCGCTGCGCGGCGCCGAGCTGCTGGCGCGCCTGGTGGCCGAGGGCGTGATGCCGCCCGGCTCGGGCTACGCCGAGATGGAGGCCGCGATGGCCCAGGGCCGCGCGGCGATGATGATCAACGGCGCCTGGTCCTGGGTGAACCTGCAGCGCGCCGGCATCGATTTCGGCGTCAGCCGCATCCCGGCGGTGGCCGGTCACCGCGCCGCACCGTTCATCGGCGTGCGCGGCTTCCTGATCAACCGCGCCAGTGCGCAGCGCGAGGTGGCGGCCGAGTTCATCGAGCACTGGCTGCTGCGCCCTGAGGGCCTGCGCCTGCTGGACAGCGCCGAGCCGCTGGGCGCACCGGCCAGCCGGGCCCTGTTCGCCGAGCTGCGCGCGCGGCCCGGTCTGGGCGACAAGGTGGCCGGCATCATGGACTCGGCGCGCGACGGCCTGCCGATCCCGCCCTTGCCCGAGATGGGCCGTTTCTGGAGTGCGATGAAGGCCGCGCTGACCAACCTCACCGAGGGTCGCCAGACCCCGCGCGAAGCGCTTCAGGCGGCCGAGCGCCGCATCCGGGACAGCGCATGAGTGGCCGATCCTCCCCCGCCTGGCGCTACCTGCTGCCGGCATTGGCCGCGGCGGCGGTGTTCGTCGTCTTCCCGATGCTCTACACGCTGAGCCTGGGTTTCACCAACTACAGCGCCCGCAACCTGCTGTCATTCGAGCGTGCGCGCGCCCAGTTGCTGGAGGAGCGCCTGGTGCAGCCCGGCAGCGAGCGCGCCTTCACGCTGCATGCTGACGGCGCGCGCTGGCGCGTGGCCTTGCCGGCCGAGGACGGCCAGGCGGCGCTGGTCACGGCGCCGCTGACGCTGGACAGCCCCGAGACCCGCGCCGTGCCGCTGCAGCCGCTGGCCGACACCGCGCTGACCCCGGCCGCCCCGCCGGCCCAGGTGGTCGAGCGCGTGCCGGCGCTGCGTGCGCTGCAGCTGACCACGCCCGACGGCCAGACACTGAGCCTGCAGTCGCTGCGCCATGTGGCGCCTTCGCGGCCGCTCTACACCCTGCGCGACGATGGCGCGCTGGTCGACACCCTGACCGCCACCGCCTACCGGCCCGACATGGCCGAGGGCTTCTTCACCAGCGAGGCCGGCGACCAGCTGCAGCCGGGCTTTCGCGTGGCCGTGGGCTGGCGCCACTACCAGCGCATCTTCAGCGACGGCCGCTTCCAGGAGCCCTTCGCCAGCGTCTTCCTGTGGACCGTGGCCTTCTCGGCGCTGACGGTGCTGGGCGTCACCGCGCTGGGCCTGCTGCTGGCCGTGCTGCTGAACTGGGAGGCGCTGGAGGGCCGCGCTGCCTACCGCCTGGTGCTGTTCCTGCCCTATGCGGTGCCAGGCTTCATCTCGATCCTGGTGTTCAAGGGCCTGTTCAACCAGAACCTGGGCGAGATCAACCTGATCCTGAACGGGCTGTTCGGCATCAAGCCGGCCTGGTTCACCGATCCGGCGCTGGCCCGCACGATGCTGCTGATCGTCAACATCTGGCTGGGCTTCCCCTACATGATGGTGCTGTGCTCGGGTCTGATCAAGGCGATCCCGGGTGATCTGGTCGAGGCCTCGGCGGTGCTGGGCGCCGGGCCGCTGACGCACTTCCGCCGCGTCACGCTGCCCTTGATCCTGAAGCCGCTGACGCCGCTGCTCATCAGCGCCTTCGCCTTCAACTTCAACAACTTCGTGCTGGTCAGCCTGCTCACCGCCGGCGGCCCCGACCGGGTGGACACCGCGCTGCCGGTGGGTGGCACCGACATCCTGGTCAGCTACACCTGGCGCATCGCCTTCCAGGACTCGGGCCAGCAGTTCGGCCTGGCGGCGGCCATCTCCACCGTGATCTTCCTGATCGTGGCGGCCATCACGCTGGTGCAGATGCGCTTCACCAGGATCAACGACGAACCCGCGCGCTGACCGACATGCCCATCGTCCAAAGCCGATCCCAGCGCTGGCGCAAGCTGGCCGCCCACGCCTTCCTGCTGGCGCTGTGTGCCGTGGTGCTGTTTCCCTTCCTGGTGGTGGTGTCGGTGTCGCTGCGGCCGGGCAACTTCGCCGCCGGTTCATTGATCCCGGAGACCATCAGCTGGGAGCACTGGCGCTACGTGCTGGGCCTGCCCTACGCCGCGCCCGATGGCCGCCTCGTCGAGCCCGACCTGCCGGTGCTGCGCTGGCTGTGGAACTCGGTCAAGGTGGCCACGGTGTCGGGCCTGGTCACGCTGCTGCTCTCCACCACCGCCGCCTATGCGCTGGCGCGCATGCGCTTCCGGGGCCGGCGCCAGGTGTTGACGGGTCTGATGCTGATGCAGATGTTCCCGGCCGTGCTGGCGCTGGTGGCGATCTACGCCATCTTCGACCGCCTGGGCGCCGCCGTGCCAGCGATCGGCCTGAACACCCATGCCTCGCTGGTGCTGGCCTACTCGGGCGGCATCGCCATGCACGTGTGGACGATCAAGGGCTACTACGACACCCTGCCCACCGAGATCGAGGAGGCCGCCCGCGTCGACGGCGCCGGCACCTGGACCACCTTCTGGCGCGTGCTGCTGCCGATGGCGCTGCCCATTCTGGCGGTGGTCTTCCTGCTGGCCTTCATCGGCGCGGTGATCGAGTACCCGGTGGCCTCGGTGCTGCTGACGCAGCAGGACCAGCTGACGCTGGCCGTGGGCGCCAAGCTCTTCGTGCACGAGCACAACTTCCGCTGGGGCGACTTCGCCGCCGCCGCCATCCTCTCGGGCCTGCCGATCACCGCGGTGTTCCTGCTGGCGCAGCGCTGGCTGATCGCCGGCCTGGCCGCCGGCGGCGTCAAGGGATGAGGCGCCGCCACTTCAACCTGGCCGCGTCGCTGACGCCGGTCCTTGCCTGCCTGCCCACGATGAGCCACGCCGCCCTGCCTGCCGCCCAGACCCACCTGGACTGGACCCGCAGCGCCAACATCTACGAAGTCAACATCCGCCAGTACACGCCCGAGGGCACGCTGCGCGCCTTCATGGCCCACCTGCCGCGGCTGCGCCGCATGGGCGTGGACATCCTGTGGCTGATGCCGATCCAGCCGATCGGCCTGCAGGAGCGCAAGGGCACGCTGGGCAGCTACTACTCGATCCGCGACTACACCGCGGTGAACCCCGAGTTCGGCACGCTGGACGATGCGCGGGCGCTGGTGCGCGAGGCGCACGCGATGGGCTTCAAGGTGATCCTCGACTGGGTGGCCAACCACACCGCCTGGGACCACCCCTGGACCCAGGCGCACACCGACTGGTACAAGCTCGATGCGAAGGGCCGGATCTTCCCGGTCACCTTCAATGCCGGCACGCCGCAGGTCGAGTACTGGACCGATGTGGTGGCGCTGAACTACGCCAGCGCCGCGCTGCGCCGGGCGATGATCGACGCGATGGCCTTCTGGGTTCGCGAGGCCGACTTCGACGGCTTCCGCTGCGACGTGGCCGGCCTGGTGCCCACCGACTTCTGGGACCACGCACGCGCCGAGCTGGACGCGATCAAGCCGATGTTCATGCTGGCCGAGTGGTCCGAGGTGGACCTGCACGAGCGGGCCTTCGACATGACCTACGGCTGGGACCTGACGGACGTGCTCACGAAGGTCGCCAAGGGCCAGGCCGATGCGCGCGACCTGGCCGCCTGGGTGCGCCAGCCGCCGCTCAGCAAGGCCGGCCAGGCCTTCCCGAAGAGCGCCTACCGGATGCGCTTCACCAGCAACCACGACCACAACTCCTGGCATGGCCACGACGGTGAGCTCTACGGTGACGCCTTCCCGGCGATGGCGGTGCTGGCCGCCACGCTGCCCGGCATGCCGCTGATCCTGGGCGGCCAGGAGGCGGGGCTGCGCAAGCGCCTGGCCTTCTTCGAAAAGGACACGATGGATCTGTCGAGCTTCCCGCACGAGGCGCTCTACACCCGGCTGCTGGCGCTCAAGCATGCGCACCCGGCGCTGTGGAACGGCCAGTACGGCGCCGACGTCGAACTGCTGGACGCCGGCAACCCCGCGGTGTTCGCCTTCCGCCGCCGCCAGGGCAGCGACCAGGTCACGGTGGTGGTCAACGTCAGCGACCAGCCGCAGGACGTGGCGCTGGCGGCGCTGCCCGGGGTGCAGCGCCTGGCGCCCTGGGCCTGGCAGATCGACGCGCCATGACCAGCGCCGCGCCCTGGTGGCAGGACACGGTCATCTACCAGGTCTACCTGCGCAGCTTCCAGGACAGCAATGGCGACGGCATCGGCGACCTGCCGGGCCTGGCGAGCCGCTTGGACGACCTGCGGGACCTGGGCGTGCAGGCGATCTGGATCACGCCCTTCTTCCCCTCGCCCAACGCCGACTTCGGCTACGACGTCAGCGACTACTGCGATGTGGCGCCCGAGTACGGCACGCTGGCCGACTGGGACGCGCTGGTGCGCCAGGCCCGGCAGCGCGGCATGCGCCTGCTGGTGGATTTCGTGCTCAACCACACCTCCGACCAGCACCCCTGGTTCCGCGAGGCCTGCAGCTCGCCCCAGCACCCGCGGCGCGACTGGTATGTCTGGCGCGATGGCCCCCCCGATGGCGGCCCGCCCACCAACTGGCGCTCGGTGTTCGGCGGCCCGGCCTGGACGCACGAGCCGCGCAGCGGCCAGTGGTACTACCACGCCTTCCTGCCGCAGCAGCCCGACCTGAACTGGCACCACCCGGGCGTGCGCGCGGCGATGGCCGATGTCGCGCGCTTCTGGCTGCGCCGCGGTGCCAGCGGATTTCGCCTGGACGCCACCGCCTTCCTCTTCGAGGACCCCGACTGGCCGGACGACCCGGACCCCGACCGGCAGCCCCCCTGGCCGCTGCAGCCCTTCAACAGCAACCGGCCCGAGAACCACGGCGTGCTGCGCGAACTGCGCGCGGTGCTGGCCGAGTTCGACGCCGGTTTCGACGATGAGCGCGTGCTGCTGGGCGAGTCCACCACCGACACCCTGACCGAGCTGCGCGCCGCCTACGGCGAGCAGGGCGACGAGATCCAACTGCCGATGAACTTCGTCTACGCGCGCCACTGGCAGCGCGATGCGCCGTTCTTCCAGCGGCTGATCGACGACACCCAGGCGCTGCTGCACGACCGCACGCCGGTGAGCTTCTTCAGCAACCACGACCACTGGCGCCAGTGGAGCGCCTTTGGCGACGGCGTGCACAACGACGCCATCGCCCGGCTGACGGCGGCCATGACGCTGCTGCAGCGTGGCACCGCCCTGGTCTACTACGGCGAGGAGATCGGCATGGGCGACCTGCCCGACGCCGAGCTGGCCGCCGCGCCGCTGGGCCCGAGCCGCCCCCGGGCCGACCCACGCGACCGCGCCCGCACGCCGATGCAGTGGGACGCTGGCACCCACGCCGGCTTCAGCCTGGGCACGCCGTGGCTGCCGCTGCCGCGCACCTGGGGTGATCGCCATGTGGCGGCGCAGCGCGCCGACCCCCACTCGCTGTGGCACTGGTACCGCGCGCTGATCGCCCTCAAGCGGGACGACCCGGCGCTGCACGCCGGCGCCCATTGGCCGCTGCACGCCGACCAGAGCTCGGTGCTGGCGTTCGGCCGCCGCTCGGCGGACGGCACGCTGGCGCTGGTGCTGCTGAACTGGGGCGAGCAGGCCTGCGAGGTGGCCGTGCAGGGCCTGCCCGCAGGCACCGGCCCCACCGCCGAGGTGCTGCTGGCCAGCCCGCCGATCGCCGCGCCGCAGCGGCTGGACCGGGTGCCGCTGTCACCCTTTGGCGTGGCTGTGCTGCGCCCACAGGGGATGAACGCATGAAAGTCCTGGTGACTGGCCTGAATGGCACGCTGGCGCCGGTGCTGGCGGCGCGCCTGCGCGCCGATGGCCACGAGGTCATCGGCTGGGACCGGGCGCGCCAGCCGGTGGACGACGAGACCGCCGGCCGCGCCTGGCTCGACCAGGTGCGCCCCGATGCCATCGCCCACCTGGCCACGGGCGATGCGCACTGGGCCGGCTGGATGGCCTGGTGGGCGGCGCAGGGCGACCGGCCCTTCGTGTTCACCAGCACCGCCATGGTCTTCGACGCCCAGCCCGACGGGCCCCACCAGCCCAGCGACACGCGCACGGCGCGCGACGCCTACGGCCGCGGCAAGATCGTCTGCGAGGACGCCATCCGCCGCGCCCACCCCTTTGCCTGCATCGCCCGCCTGGGCTGGCAGATCGACCTGAGCCGTGGCGGCAACACCATGCTGGCCACGCTGGAGCGCTGGCAGCAGGAGCAGGGCGTGATCGAGGCCAGCCGCCACTGGCGACCGGCCTGTTCCTTCATCGACGACACGGTCGAGGCGCTGGCCCAGCTGCTGCAGGATCCGCTGCCGGGCGTGCTGCACCTGGACAGCAATGCCGGCGACGGCTGGCGCTTCGACCGCATCGCGCGCGCCCTGGCGCGCGCCGCGGGCCGCGACCACTGGCGGGTGCAGGCGGTGGACGGCTACCGCCACGACCAGCGGCTGCAGGGCGGCGCGCTGCGTCTGCCGCCGCTGAGCGAACGGCTGGCCCTGGCGCGGGCCTGAGCACGCGACTCAGTCGATGCGCCAGCGCAGCGCGCGCAGCTGCTCGTAGGCAGGGCGGCAGGCTTCGGCCACCTCGGCGGCGTGTCCCGTCAGCACGGGGGCCTCGTCGGCCGCCCGCTCGAAGCCGGTGGAGCGCCACACCGCGGCGTACCAGTGCGGGGCCCAGACGCCATCCGAGGCGCGCGGCCCGGCCGGCCACTGCAGCATGCCGGGGCGGAAGTCCAGGTCCAGGTGGGCGCACAGCGCGCGCAGATGGGCCTCGGGGCGCTGCAGGAAGTCAGCGCTGTCGATGATCGTCGGCACCTGGCCGTGGCGCGCCTGCAGGTGCTCCAGCAAGCGCATTTGCTGCAGCACGCCCAGGTCCTCGGGCGCCACCTCGGCGCGCGACTTCACGTAGGAGGCCACCACCCGCACCGGGTCGCGGATCAGCAGCACGTTGTGCAGGCCGTCCACCCAGTCCAGGGCCAGGCCGGCCGGCAGGTGATGCGCCATGTGCTTCTGGTACCAGACCGGCAGCCCGCCCGGCACCGGGCCCAGCAGCTGGGCCACCACGCGCGCGGGGTCGCATTCGCCCTGGGCGATGATCTCGTCGCGGCCGGGATGGTCCAGACCGGTGGCGGCCAGGTAGGCGGCATAGAGCGGCTCGTCGCTGACCGCGCAGTCGCCGCGGTTCTCCCAGGAGCGCATCATCGCGGTGCTGATGTTGCGCGGCCCGCTCCACATGGCCACGCGCAGCGGGGTCTGCGTCACGCCGTGCTCCCGGCCCGGGCGGCGGCCACGTCGCGGCGCACCAGGTCGGCATAGAGTGCCTGCAGGCGCTGCACCATCGGGCCGGGCACCATGTCGAAGGCCCGGCCGTCGACCGAGCGCACCGGCGCCACACCGGCGTAGGTGCCGGTGCAGAAGGCCTCGTCGGCGCTGTAGACCTGGGTCAGGCTGAAGTTCTTCTCAAAGGCCGGAATGCCGGCCTCGCGGCAGACCTGCAGCACGTTGGCGCGGGTGATGCCGCCCAGGCAGTAGTCGCCGCTGCTGGTCCAGACCTCGCCCTTCCTGACGATGAAGAAGTGGGTGGAGTTGCAGGTGGCGACAAAGCCGTGCGGGTCCAGCATCAGCGCCTCGTCGGCCCCCGCCTCGGTGGCCTGGATGCAGGCGGTGATGCAGTTGATCTTGCTGTGGCTGTTGAGCTTGGGGTCCTGCACGTCGGGCGCGCCGCGGCGCACATGCACGGTGAACAGCTTCAGGCCCTGGGCCAGCAACTCGGGCTTGGGGCGCTTGAACTCGGGCAGGATCACCACGGTGGCGTTGCCGATGCAGGCGCGCGGGTCCTGGTAGGGCGTGCGCTTGATGCCGCGCGTGACCATCAGCCGCACATGCACGCCGTCGTGCATGCCGTTGGCGGCCAGGGTCTCGCGCAGCGCGGCAGCCAGTTGCGCGCGGCTCAGGCCGATGTCCAGCGCCAGCGCGCGGGCGCCTTCGAACAGCCGGTCCAGATGGGCGGCCAGGAAGACCGGCTCGCCGTCCACCACGCGCAGGCCCTCCCAGACGCCATCGCCCAGCACGAAGCCGCTGTCGAAGACCGACACCACCGCCTCGGCGCGTGGCAACAGCCGACCGTTGATCCAGATGCGGATGTCCGCATTGCGCGGGTCGTCGTGGAAGTCGTGGATGCTCTGGGCCATCGTCAAGCGGGGGATACTGGTGATGCGCCGCAGTCTACGCGGCCGGACCCTGTTGCATGCGAAGGAGACCCTGATGAGCGGACGCACTGTCGTGCTGGCCGGCGCCACCGGCCTGGTGGGCCAGCACCTGCTGCAGGGGCTGCTGGCCGATCCCGGCGTGGCGCAGGTGATCAGCCTGGGCCGCCGGCCCGCCACGCTGTCACACCCGCGGCTGCAGGCCCTGGTGGTGGATTTTGCTGCGCTGCCCGCGCTGCCGCCCAGCGACGAGGTCTACCTGGCGCTGGGCACGACGATCAAGGTGGCAGGCAGCCAGGCCGCCTTCCGCGCGGTGGACTTCGACGCCAACCTGGCCGTGGCGCGTGCCGCGCTGGCGGCGGGAGCGCGCCGAGCCGGGCTGGTCAGCGCGATGGGTGCCGATGCGCGCTCGGCGGTCTTCTACAGCCGGGTCAAGGGCGAACTGGAGGACACGCTGGCCGCGCTGCCCTTCGACGGGCTGCTGATCGCCCGGCCATCAATGCTGGAGGGTGACCGCGCGGCCCTGGGCCAGCCCGAGCGGCCGGGTGAGCGCTGGGCCTCGGCGCTGGGCCGCTGGCTGGGTCCGCTGGTGCCGGCGAACTACCGGCCGATCCCGGCCGCGGCGGTGGCGGCCGCCCTGCGGGCGGGCGTGCCCACGGTGCAGGGGCGGCAGGTGCTGCTGTCCGGGGCGCTGCGGCGCCCGCGCTGAGCGGGTCTCAGGCCGGGTCGCCCGGCACGCCGCCCATCAGCACGCAGGCCAGCTCCAGCCGGCGCCACAGGTGCTCGGGCATCGCCAGGATGCCTTCGGGGGTGCGCTCGCGCATGACCCAGTCGCGGATCTCGGCGTGCTGCGCCGGGCTCAGCAGGTGGCGCTCCAGCATCTCGTCGAGGGTCTGCATCGCGGGCTCCTCCGGGGGTGGCGTGCCGCGATGATCGCACGGACGCGGGCCGCCGTGGCGGCCCGCAGCGGGCGCTGGTTCAGGCCTTCTTGCCCTGGGCCGCGACCGCGGCGGCGGCGGCGGCCGCCGCGGCGGCATCGCCCAGGTAGTAGCTGCGGATCGGCTTGAGATCAGCGCCCAGCTCGTAGACCAGCGGAATGCCGTTGGGGATGTTCAGGCCCACGATGTCGGCGTCGCTGATGTCGTCCAGGTACTTGACCAGCGCGCGGATCGAGTTGCCATGGGCGGCCAGCACGATGCGCTGGCCGGCACGGATCGCCGGGGCCAGGGTGTCGTTCCAGCAGGGCAGCACGCGGGCCACGGTGTCCTTCAGGCACTCGGTCAGCGGCACCTGCTCGGGGGCCAGGCGCGCATAGCGCGGGTCCTGGCGCTGGCCGCGCGGGTCGGCGGCGTCCAGCGGGGGCGGCGGGGTGTCGTAGCTGCGGCGCCAGATCAGCACCTGCTCGTCGCCGTACTGCTTGGCCATGTCGGCCTTGTTCAGGCCCTGCAGGCCGCCGTAGTGGCGCTCGTTCAGACGCCAGTCCTTGACCACCGGCAGCCAGGCGCGGTCCATGCCGTCGAGCACATGGTTGAGGGTGTGGATCGCGCGCTTGAGCACCGAGGTGTAGGCGACGTCGAACTCATAGCCCTCGGCCTTCAGCAACTGTCCGGCCGACAGGGCCTGCGACACGCCGGTGGGCGTGAGCTCCACGTCGGTCCAGCCGGTGAAGCGGTTCTCGAGGTTCCAGGTCGATTCGCCGTGGCGGATCAGCACGAGCTTGTACATGGCGGTGAAGGGCGGGTGTGAAGGCCCGCGTCAGACTTGGTGCAAACCCCGAATTCTATAATCCGGGCGCTTTGCTCTTCCTGACTTTCCAAAGGCCTGCCCCGTGCAATTCGTGATCGAGAACTGGATGCTGATCCTCGTCGCCGTCGTCTCCGGCGCGCTGCTGCTGCGTGGCAGCCTGCAAGGGGGCTCGGGCGTGTCGCCGGCCGAGGCGGTGCGCCTGATGAACCACGAGAAGGCCACGGTGATCGATGTCTGCGAGCCGGCCGAGTTCGAGCAGGGCCACATCGGTGGCGCACGCAGCGTGCCGCTGGGCAGCCTGGACGAGGCCAAGGGCCTGCCCAGCAACAAGGCGCTGCCGCTGCTGGTGACCTGTGCCTCGGGCGCGCGCGCCCAGCGCGCCGCGGCGGTGCTGCGCAAGCAGGGCTACCAGGACGTGCGCGTGCTGGCCGGCGGCATGCGGGCCTGGCGCGAGGCCAGCCTGCCGGTGGTCACCGGCGCCAAGGGCTGAACGGCGCGGGCGGATCCGGGTCGGCGGACCAGGGTTTTGTGCGCGCTGCGCTGCAGTCTTGCGGCGGCGCGCCGACAATACCGGTGACCGAACCCACCAGCGTGTCTTCCATGAACAAGGTCAAGATGTACACGACCCAGGTCTGCCCGTACTGCGTGCGGGCCAAGGCCTTGCTGTCGCAGCGCGGCGTGGCCGAGATCGAGGAAATCCGCGTCGACCTCGACCCCGTGCAGCGCGACCAGATGATGAGCCTGACCGGCCGCCGCACGGTCCCGCAGATCTTCATCGGCGAGACCCACGTCGGCGGCTGCGACGACCTGGTGGCACTCGACCAGCGCGGTGGCCTGATGCCGCTGCTGCAGGGCGCCTGAGCGGCCGGTCCCGGCCACCTCCCGCGCTGCCGCCGGGCCGCCTGGTCCGCGCGCTACACTCTGCGGTTGACCCAGGCTGGCCGCCATGTCCGGCGGCCGGCCGTTGTCGTCTTTGCAGAAAGCTTTCCCCATGGCCGACCAAGAACTCGCCCCCGTGTTCCAGCTGCAGCGCATGTACCTGAAGGACCTGTCGCTGGAGCAGCCCAATTCGCCCCAGATCCTGCTCGAGCAGCAACAGCCGCAGGTCGACATCCAGCTGGCGATGGGCGCCGAGGGCATCGCCGACGGCGTCTACGAGGTGGCGGTCACCGCCACCGTGACCACCAAGATCGGTGAGCGCACGCTGTTCCTGGTTGAGGCCAAGCAGGCCGGCATCTTCGAGCTGCGCAACCTGCCCGAAGACCAGATCCAGGGCATCCTGGGCGTGGTCTGCCCGCAGATGGTCTACCCGTACCTGCGCGCCATCGTGTCGGATGTCTGCACGCGCGCCGGCTTCCCGCCGATCCTGCTGGCCGAGGTGAACTTCCAGGCCATGTACGAAGCCCAGCTGCAACAGGCGGCCGGCGACGGCGCCGCGCCCGCCGTCAACTGATCGCCTGACCCCGGATGCGTCTGGCCATCCTGGGCGCTGGCGCGTGGGGCTCTGCGCTGGCGGTGGCCGCGGCCTCGTGGCACGAGGTCTGCCTCTGGGCCCGTGACCCGGCGCAGGCCGCCGCGATGCAGAGCGCGCGCGAGAACGCGCGCTACCTGCCTGGCGTGCCGCTGCCGGCGCGCGTGAGCGTCACCGCCGACCTGCAGCAGGCGCTGGCGGCCGGCCCCAACCTGTGCGTGCTGGCCACGCCGATGGCGGCGCTGCGCGGCATGCTGGGCATGCTGCAGGGCCCGACGCCGGTGCTGTGGCTGTGCAAGGGTTTCGAGGCGGGCAGCGGCCTGCTGGGCCACGAGATCGCGGCGGCCTGCGCACCGGGCCTGACCTGCGGCATCCTGTCCGGCCCCAGCTTCGCACAGGAGGTGGCCGCCGGCCTGCCAGCCGCGCTGGTGGTGGCCAGTCCCGAGACCCAGGTGCGCGAGCGGGCGGTCGAGGCCTTCCACCGTGGCGCGCTGCGCATCTACAGCTCCACCGACCCGATCGGGGTGGAGGTGGGCGGCGCGGTGAAGAACGTGCTGGCGATCGCCACCGGCGTGTGCGACGGCCTGCAGCTGGGTCTGAACGCCCGCGCTGCGCTGATCACCCGCGGCCTGGCCGAGATGACCCGCCTGGGCGTGGCCCTGGGCGCCCGCACCGACACCTTCGCCGGCCTGGCCGGGCTGGGCGATCTGGTGCTCACCGCCACCGGCGACCTGTCGCGCAACCGGCGCGTCGGCCTGCTGCTGGCCGAGGGCCTGGATCTGAGCGGCATCCTGCAGCGCCTGGGCCATGTGGCCGAGGGCGTCTACAGCGCGGCCACCGTGGTGCAGCGCGCCGCGGCGCTGGGCGTGGACATGCCGATTGCGCAGGGCGTGCACGCGCTGCTGCAGGGTCAGGTGGATGCCCGCCAGCTGGTGGAGCTGCTGATGCGCCGCGAGGCGCGGGCCGAATAGCGCCGCCGGCTCAGCCGGGCTGCAGCAGCCACTGCATCTCGACCAGCGGCAGTGGGTAGGCCAGCTCGCTGCGCCAGCCGCGCCAGGCCTGCCCGGACAGGCCGGCCAGCGACAGCGCGTGGCGCAGCACGGCCGCATGGTCCGGCAGCTCGTCCGGCGGTGTGGCCAGGGGGTCGGTGCCCAGCTCCGTCAAGGGCGCCTGCAGGGCCAGGCGCCGGTGGTGCGGTTGGTCCGGGGTGGCGTCGGGCAGTTGCACCCCCGAGGGCGAGGGCAGCTGGAACAGCGTGTCGGCGCGGGCGCCGGGCCACAGGTCGCGGGCCAGGTAGAGCTCGCGCCAGACGCGCTTGCAGGGCGTGTGCAGCATGTAGTTGCGCAGCCGTTGCCAGCCTTCGGCCCGCGCCAGCGGCAGCGCGTGGCGCACCTGGTAGGCGGTGTCCAGCGCGTCGGGCAGCGGGTCCAGCTCGGGCGGCAGCACCAGCGTGGTCACCGGGCCGTCCTGGATGACCTGCAGCGCCACCGCCGGACCGAGCAGGTAGTCGGCCGGATCGCCCTGGCCGTGCAGCGGGGCCATCGTGGTGCCGTCGGTGGCGGCGGTGCGCGGCATCACGCTCAGCAGCGGCACGGCCACGTCCGGCTGCACCCGCCACAGGCCGCGGCGGCGGTGCACCTCCAGCGCGTCGACCCAGGGGCCCTCGGCCGAGGGCCACAGGAACAGCGCCGAGGCGATGGTGTCGCAGCCGTGGCCGAACAGGTAGGACTGGGCCTTGAACACCGCCTGGCGCGAGGCATGGCCCAGGCGTTCTCGCACCAGGCGCGAGCCGCAGCCCAGCTGCGCTTCCAGGGTCTGGCGGCTGCCGGGCAGGCTGTCGAGCAGCTGCTGGTAGCCGTCGACCGCAGCAGCGGCGCTGGCGGTGTCGCTGCCACGACCCAGGGCGGCGTCGAGCAGCTTGCGCAGCCCGGTGGGCGAGGGCAGGTGGTGGACGAACTCGCCATCGCTGCCGCTGGCACAGGCGCGCACCAGGCGGCTGGCGAGGCTCTTGTCCAGGCCCAGCTCACGGGTCAGCCGCACGCCGCGCGCCGGCCGTCCGGCGTGCGCATCCATCAGCGGGCCGAGGGTGGCTCGCAGCTGCTGCACGACGGTGGTGGCGTCCGGGAGTCGGTCATTCATGGGTGGGGTGCGCTCTGCCTGGCGCCTGCCGCCTATTGTCCCCAGCAATCGAGGCGTACAAACGGATACATCCAGCGCTTCCAGGGGGGCTCAGCGGGCGGCGGGACGAGGCAGGCGCACCAGCAGCGCGCGGTAGCTGCCCGGGATCTGCCGGTCCAGCGTGGCCAGGGCCAGGGTGCGGCCATCGCCACTGACGGCGCTGACCTCGAAGACCTGGTAGCGCCTGGGCAGGTCAATGCCCTGGGCGCTGAGGAAGGCGCGTGCCTCCATCAGCCCGGTGGCCGGCGTCCAGACCCAGCCCGAGGACTGCGGGCTGAACGTGGTGCGGCCGAAGCCCACCACCACCTGGCCGTCATCGGACAGGCCCAGCGCATAGGCCGAGCCGTCCCATTCGGTGCCGGGCAGCACGCCCAGCAGCTGGCGCTGCCAGGCGCCGCTGCCGTCGGCCGTCCACATCACCGCCGACTCGACGCCGGTGCTGGCGTCCCAGGCCTGGCCGACGATGCGGGTGCCGGCCGCGTCCACCGCGGCGGCTTCGCTGGGCCAGTCGCTGAGTTCCAGCAGCTGGCGCTGGCCGTGGATCCAGACCGCGGCCTGGCGCATGCCCCATTCCAGGTGCTCGTCCCAGCCCACCATCACGCGGCCGTCGTGGTTGGCATCGTCGATGCGGCTGGACCGCCCGCCGCTGCCCTGGTCCTTGACCCCCTTGCGCGCGGTCCAGGCGCTGCCGTGCGCCAGGCCGTCCTTCTTGCCGGCGCGCCAGTACAGGCCGGTGACCACCTTTCCGTTGCCCGACATGCCGTAGACACCCGCCTGGTCCAGGTCCATCTGGCCGGCGTCGCGGGGCAGCGGCCACAGCACCTGCCAGCCGGTGGCCGCCGTCCAGCGTCCCTGGATGCCGAACTGGCCGCTGTCGTCGAGGATGCTGCTGGCGATCACCTCGCCGTCGGCCGAGATCGCCGGCGTGCCGCTGTACAGGCCGATCGCGGTGGTGGCCCGGCCCAGCGGCACCTGGCCGTCCTCGGCGCGCCAGCGGAAAGTCTGGAAGTCGGCCGACAGCTGGCCGGTGGCGGTGCGGCCGTCGGCCGACAGGTCGGTGACCCAGCCGTCGCCGATCACGGTGTAGGGCTTGGCCAGCGCCGGTGCGGCGGGCTGCAGCAGGCCGGCGGCCAGCGCCAGCGCGGTGGCGGCCTGGCGCAGGCCGAAACAGCGGCCAAGCGCTGACAGGGGGGATGTGTGCATCGCGAGATCCTCCAGGACGCCGGGTGCGCCCTTGCATGGCAGCCACTCTAGGCCGTTCTCAAAGAATCTTCAAGAGTTCTCCAGGAGAAATTTGCTCAGGGCTTTCCAGCACGCTGGCGCCGCCGCTCGCCGCTCGCCGGCGCAGGCGAACCCGCGCTTAGCACTCATTTGCCAAGAGTGCTAATATTGTTGGAACCAACGGGCCTCGTGCCTCTCCAACTTCGCCATGACCCAGCACTCCACTGCCACCGCCGTCGCCCTGCGTGACCCTTGGGCCCTGGTGCCCTCGCTCGGCAATCTGGACGCCTACATCTCGGCCGTCAACCAGCTGCCGCTGCTGACGCAGGAAGAGGAAACCCGCTTCGCCCGCGCGCTGCGCGACGAGGGCGACCTGCAGGCCGCCAGCCGCCTGGTGCTGTCGCACCTGCGCCTGGTGGTGGCGGTGTCGCGCCAGTACCTGGGCTACGGCCTGCCGCAGGGCGACCTGATCCAGGAAGGCAACGTCGGCCTGATGAAGGCGGTCAAGCGCTTCGACCCTGAACAGGGCGTGCGCCTGGTCAGCTACGCGCTGCACTGGATCAAGGCCGAGATCCACGAGTACATCCTGAAGAACTGGCGCATGGTCAAGGTGGCCACCACCAAGGCCCAGCGCAAGCTGTTCTTCAACCTGCGCTCGATGAAGCGCCACCTCAAGAGCGACGCCGCCGAGGGCGACACCTACCGCCAGGCCCTGTCGGCCGACGAGGTCGCGCGCGTGGCCGCCGAGCTGGACGTGCGCCCCGAGGACGTGGTCGAGATGGAGACCCGGCTGGCCGGCGCCGACGTGGCCCTGGAGCCGCAGGACGACGACCGCGAGGACAGCGTCGCCCCGATCGCCTACCTGGCCGACGAGCGCCAGGAGCCCACCCGCGTGCTGGAATCGCGCCGCCGCGAAGCGCTGTCCACCCACGGCGTGGCGCATGCGCTGGAGCAGCTCGATGCGCGCAGCCGCCGCATCGTCGAGGAGCGCTGGCTCAAGGTCAACGACGACAGCAGCGGCGGCATGACGCTGCACGAACTGGCCGCCGAGTACGGCGTCAGCGCCGAGCGCATCCGCCAGATCGAGGTGGCGGCGCTGAAGAAGATGCGCAAGGCCCTGGAAGCGGCCTGACCCGGGTCCGCCCCGCGCTGTGACGACGGCCCCGACGGGGCCGTCGGCGTTTCAGGCAGCTTCCTTCAGCAGCACGCGCAGGTCATGTGCCAGCGTCTCGGCGCCAGCGCCATAACGGCTGAACACGCGGATGCGGCCCTGGGGATCGAACACATAGGAGCCCGCCGTGTGGTCCACGGTGTAGCTGCCCTCGGTCTTGCCCGGCACCTTGGCGTAGAAGACCTTGAACTCCTTTGCCGCGGCCTGCGTCTGCTCTGGCGTGCCGCGCAGCGCGATGAAGCCGGCCTTGAAGCTCTCGGCATAGGCGCCCAGCACCTCGGGCGTGTCGCGCTCGGGATCAACGCTGACGAAGATGCCCTGGACACGCTCGCCATCGGCGCCCAGCAGCTGCCGGGCGGCGGCCAGCTCGGCCATCGAGGTGGGGCAGACGTCCGGACACTGGGTGTAGCCGAAGAACACCACCACCACCTTGCCCTTGAAGTCGCCCAGGTGGCGCTCCTGGCCGCTGGGGTCTTTCAGGTCGAGGTGGCGGGCGTATTCAGCCCCGGTGATGTCGATGCCCTTGAACGGGCTGGGGCTCGGCCCGCCCGGCCGACAGGCGGCCAGGGCGGTGAGCAGGCTGAGGCTGAGGAGCAGGCGTCGGCGCATCGGGGAAGGGGCCCCGCGCGCCGCCGCATCAGACCAGGTAGTGGTCGACCAGCAGCGCCGCGAACAGGGCGGCCAGGTAGAGGATCGAGAACTTGAAGGTGCTGCGCGCCCAGGCATCGGAGTAGTGGGTCAGCAGCTTCACCGCACGGTAGAGGAAGACGCCGCCCAGGCCCAGTGCGCAGACCAGGTAGGGTAACCCATTCATGCCGATCACATAGGGCATGACCGTGACGACGATCAGGGCCAGCGTGTACGCCACGATCGAGCGCCGGGTGTAAAGCGAGCCGTGGGTGACCGGCAGCATCGGCAGGCCGGCGCGCTCGTAGTCCTTGGTGCGGTACAGCGCCAGCGACCAGAAATGCGGCGGCGTCCACATGAAGATGATCAGGAACAGCAGCCAGGCCTCGGCCGGCACGGTGCCGGTCACCGCCGACCAGCCCAGCACCGGCGGCATCGCGCCCGAGGCGCCGCCGATCACGATGTTCTGCGGCGTGGCCGGCTTGAGCCACAGCGTGTAGATGAAGGCGTAACCGACGAAGGTGCCGAAGGTCAGCCACATCGTCAGCGGGTTGACGAAATAGTGCAGCAGCACCAGACCGCTGCCCCCCACCAGGAAGGCGAAGGTCACCGTCTGGCGCGAGCTGATCACGCCTGAGGGCAGGGGCCGACCCCGGGTGCGCGCCATCTGCGCGTCAATGTGCCGCTCGAGCAGGCAGTTCACGGCGGCCGCCGATCCGGCGGTCAGCGCGATGCCCAGCGTGCCGAACACCAGCACCTGCAGCGACGGCACGCCCGGCGTCGCCAGGAACATGCCGATGACCGCGCAGAACACGATCAGCGACACCACGCGCGGCTTGGCCAGCGAAAGAAACTGGCTGACGGCACTCTTGCCGACGACGGAGGTGTTCATGAGTGAGATCTTCAAGGGGCTCTGCGGCGGGCAGAGCAATAACCCAGGCACGCACTCTGCCACAACGAAAGGGCACTCAAGGCTGGGGCTGACACCGATGGATTGTGCGGCCATAAGCGGCCTAGCCGGTGTCCGCCAGCGCCCCGGCCCGGGGTCGGGCCCAGCCCGGCCGCCACCGATCCCGCGCCGCCCGGCACAGGGGCAGGCTTGTGGTCTACTGCGCGGTCGCTGAAATCCTCGGTTACTGCAATGAGTGTGGATGCTTGGAACATCAGGGCCCCTTCGGGAGGGGCTTCGGCCCTGGCCAGGGGGCAGTTGTGGCTGGGCGTGGCGGCCCTGGTCGGTGCTGGCTTGCTGGCCGTGGTGCTGGTGTTGTCGCGCACCCCCGGTGCCTCGGCGCTGTTCTCCTCGACCAACCTCTTCCGGGCCGCGCTGGTCGTGCACGTGGACCTGTCGGTGCTGGTCTGGTTCATGGCCTTCGCCGGCGTGCTGACCAGCATCGTCACGCCGGACCGCTGGGTGCCGATGGGCTGGCTGGCCTGGGCCCTGGCGGCCCTGGGCACCTGTCTGATGCTGGTGTCACCGTTCCTGGATGGCGCGCAACCGCTGCTGAACAACTACATCCCGGTGCTGGACCAAGGGGTGTTCCTGGCCGGCCTGCTGGCCTGCGGCGCCGGCTTCGGGATGACCCTGCTGCGCTGCCTGCTGCTCAACGGCTCCGGGCCGGAGTGGCCGGCGGGCGAGCGGGCGCTTCGGCAGGGTGTGCGCCTGGCGGCACTGGCGGGCGCGATGGCGTGGCTGGCGTTTGGCTGGACCTGGCTGCAGCTGCCGGCGACGCAGGGCACCGCCTATTTCGAGCTGCTCTTCTGGGGGCCCGGCCACGTGTTGCAGTTTCAACACGCCCTGCTGCTGGGCGTGGCCTGGCTGTGGCTGGTGCATGGGCTGGGCGCGCAGCCGCCCGTGTCGCAGGGGCGCTGGCTGCGCTGGGCGGTGATGCTGGCGGCCGTGCCGCTGGCCGCCGTGCCGGTGTTGTACGTCGTGTGGCCGGTGGGCAGCCCCGGCCATCTGGCGGCGTTCACCGAGCTGATGCAGTGGGGTCATCTGTGGATGCTGCCCCTGGGCGCGCTGGTGTTGACCGCGCTGCCGGGCGTCTGGCGCGCGGCGCCCAGCCCGCAGCGCTCCGCGCTGTTGTTCTCGCTGCTGCTGTTTGCCACCGGCGGCGTGCTGGCGTACATGATTCGCGGGGTCAACGTGGTGGTGCCGGCGCATTACCACGGCTCCATCGTCGGCGTCACGCTGGCGTTCATGGGCCTCACCTATGCGCTGTTGCCGCTGCTGGGCTATCGACCGGTCCAGGCCGCCTGGGCCCGCTGGCAGCCCGTGGTCTACGGTGGCGGTCAGTTGATGCACATCCTGGGGCTGGCCTGGTCCGGCGGCTATGGCGTGCAGCGCAAGGTGGCCGGAGCGCAGCAGGTGCTGACGACCCTGCCGGAGAAGATCGGCATGGGCATGATGGGCCTGGGCGGCTTGATCGCCATCATTGGCGGCGTGATGTTCGCGTGGGCCTGCATCCAAAGCATGAGACCACGGGCGGTGGCCGAGGGCTGAACATGGGCCAAGCCCGGGTGTCTCGAGCCGTTTGGCTGCGTGCGGCCACGTGCGTTCCCCTGCTCTGGCTGCTGGGGTGCGACCAGCCGGCGGCCCCCCGCGCCACCCCATGGCGTGGCACCGACCTGAGCGGCACCGACCTGGACCGTGACGGCCTGGCCCAGGCCCTGTCCGACCACACCGGACAAGCCCGGCGGCTGGACGGTTTCCGGGGGCAGCTGGTGGTGCTGTTCTTCGGCTACACCCAGTGTCCCGACGTGTGTCCGACGGTGCTCGGCACCATGAGTCAGGCCATGCAACAGCTGGGCGAGGACGCGCACAAGGTGCAGGTCGTGTTCGTGACGATCGATCCCGAGCGCGATACGCAGGTCCTGCTGGCCCAGTACCTGGGGGCCTTTCATGCGGGCTTTCTCGGTCTGCGCGGCGATGCCGCCGCCACGGCCCGCGTGGCCAGGACCTTCAAGGTGCACTATGAGAAGCGCCCGGGCACTTCACCCGGTCAATACGCCATGGATCACTCCACGGGCAGCTATGTGCTGGATGCGCACGGCCGCCTGAGGCTGTACTTCACGCACGGTGAGAGCAGCGCGGCCATCGCGCAGGACCTGCGCCAGCTGATGGCCGAACGCTAGGGCTGGGCCGCGAGCAGGGTCCTGAGCTGCTGCTCCAGGGCCGGCTCGGACAGAGGGCCCAGGTGCACCGCTGCCAAGCGTCCGTCGCGACCGAAGAAGGCCGTGAAGGGCATCGCCTGGGCCGAATTTCCCCAGGCCACGCTGAGCTCCAGCAGGTCCACCCCGCCCATCAGCAAGGGGTAGCTGAGCGGATGCTCCGCCTCGAACCGGGCGACGTTGTCCGGCGTGTCGATCGACAGCCCGACCATCTGCACGCCTTGGGGGCCGAAGGTCGTCTGCGCCCGCGAGAACACCGGCATCTCTTCCCGGCAGGGTGGGCACCAGGTCGCCCAGAAATTCAGCACCAGCACCTTGCCGCGCCAGGCCTGCAGCGCCTGTTGCCGGCCCCGCGCGTCAGGCAGGGTGAGCGACCAGACGGCCCCGGGCTGTGTTGTCGCCATGGGCGGGGCCGACGCTGGCTGCTGGCGGGCGGACGGGCGTGTCGCCCACAGGCTGGCACCGGCCATCGCGGCCAGCAGTGCCACCACCACGGCAACGAGAAGCAGTGGGGCGATCGCCTTGTTGCGGCTCATGGCCAGAGGTTGTGATGGGCCAAGGTCTGGGGCATGCGAGTCACGCGGCCGGGACCGGGTGGATGACAGCCGCCAGCGGTGGGCAGCGGGCCTGTCTGATCCTTATCAAGCAGGGCCTGCGGCTTGTCCAAACATCTGGCGACGGGCTTGGCGATAGCTGGAATCCCTGACAAGTCCCCCCTGGCAGGGCGTGCTAACCTCGTCCGGGGGAACCGAGCAGACTGAGCCATTGCTTTGAGCATTATCAATGGCCAGTGCCATTTTTCATGCGGCGGCTCAAGGAGCGCGTCGGCGTGAGGTCTAGGTCCGGAGGAAAGAATGACGAGAGGCACGTTCAAGAAATTCGTTGGCATTGAGGCATGGCTGGTGTTGGCGCTGGCCCTCTTTGCCGGCGCAGCGAACGCCGCGTGGGACATCAATCTGCAGGAGCCGGTGACCAGCACCGCGCGCCGGATCTACGAGCTGCACACCTTCCTGACATGGCTGATCTTCGCCATCTTCGTGGGTGTTTTCGGCGTGGTCACCTACTCGCTGATCATGCACACCCGCAAGCGCGGGCACAAGGCGGCGACCTTCCACGACAACACCACGATCGAGATCGTCTGGACGGTCATCCCCGCGATCATCCTGGTGATGATTGCCTTCCCGGCCACCAAGGCCCTGGTTGCTGCGCGCGACACCAGCCAGCCTGACATCACCGTCAAGGCCACCGGCTACCAGTGGAAGTGGGGCTACGAGTACATGACCGGCGATGCCGCCGGCGTGAAGTTCATCAGCGCGCTGGCCACGCCGCAGAACCAGATCCGCGAGAACGCACCCAAGGGCGAGCACTACCTGCTGGAGGTGGATCGCCACCTGGTCGTGCCTGTCAACAAGAAGGTCCGCGTGCTGACCACCTCGGCCGACGTCATCCACGCCTGGTCGGTGCCGGCCTTTGGCGTCAAGACCGACGCCGTGCCGGGCTTTGTGCGCGACACCTGGTTCAAGGCGGAGAAGGAAGGCATCTACCGCGGCCAGTGTTCGGAACTGTGCGGCAAGGACCACGGCTTCATGCCCGTGGTGGTGGAAGTGGTCTCCGAGGCAAAGTACGCCGAGTGGATCGCCGAGCAGAAGAAGGCCATGGCGGCGGGCGCCGAAGATCCCAACAAGACCTATGCCCTGGACGAATTGGTGGCCAGGGGTGAGAAGGTCTACGCGGCGAACTGCGCGGCCTGCCACCAGCCCACCGGCAAGGGCCTGCCGCCGGTGTTCCCGGCGCTCGACGGCTCGGCGATCGTCAAGGGTCCCAAGGAGAACCACCTGAAGATCGTGCTCAACGGGAAGCCCAACACGGCCATGGCAGCCTTCGGTGCGCAACTGAGCGATCTGGACATCGCCTCGGTCGTGGCCTATGAGCGCCACGCCTGGAGCAACCAGTTGAACGATGCCATCCAACCGGCCGAGGTCAAGGCCCTGCGTGCCAAGTGACGGGCCAGCATGGCCACTGACACCAGCATCCCGTTTGGCGCATTGAGGACGTTTTGAACATGCAAGCAAACCAAGAAGCCCTGGCGGGCGGACACTCGGCTCACCACCACCACGACGACCACGGCCACCATGGCCGGGCGCCTGGCCTGGTCGGTTGGTTCACCACCACCAACCACAAGGACATCGGCACGATGTACCTGTGGTTCAGCTTCGCGATGTTCCTGGTCGGCGGCGCGATGTCGCTGGTCATCCGGGCCGAACTGCTCTCGCCTGGCTTGCAGTACGTCTCGCCCGAGTTCTACAACCAGATGCTGACGCTGCACGCGCTGATCATGGTGTTCGGCGCGATCATGCCGGCCTTCGTCGGGTTCGCGAACTGGATGATCCCGATGATGGTGGGCGCGTCCGACATGGCCTTCGCGCGCATGAACAACTGGAGCTTCTGGCTGCTGCCGCCTGCGGGCATCCTGCTGGTCTCGTCGTTGCTGGTGCCAGGCGGCGCCGCGGGCACGGGCTGGACCTTGTACCCGCCGCTGTCGGTGCAGATGGGCATTGGCATGGACATGGCCATCTTCGCCATCCACATCCTGGGCATGTCCTCGATCATGGGGTCGATCAACATCATCACCACGATCCTGAACATGCGCGCGCCCGGCATGAAGCTGATGAACATGCCCATGTTCTGCTGGACCTGGCTGGTGACGGCCTTCCTGCTGATCGCCTCCATGCCCATCCTGGCCGGCGCGGTCACGATGCTGCTGACCGACCGTCACTTCGGCACCAGCTTCTTCAACGCCGCCGGCGGTGGTGACCCGGTGCTGTTCCAGCACATCTTCTGGTTCTTCGGCCACCCCGAGGTCTACATCATCGCCCTGCCGGCCTTCGGCGTGGTGTCGCATGTGATCCCGGCCTTCTCGCGCAAGCCGCTGTTCGGCTACACCTCGATGGTGTACGCGATCGCCGCCATCGGCCTGATCTCGTTCGGCGTCTGGGCCCACCACATGTATGTGACCGGGCTGCCGCTGACGGGCCAGCTGTACTTCATGTATGCCACCCTGCTGATCGCCGTGCCCACCGGGGTCAAGGTGTTCAACTGGGTGTCCACGATGTGGCGGGGCGAGCTCACCTTCGAGACCCCGATGCTCTTCGCGCTGGGCTTCCTGTTCCTGTTCACCGTGGGTGGCCTGACCGGCCTGGTGCTGGCGATCACGGCGGTGGATGTGCAGATGCAGGACACCTACTACGTGGTGGCCCACTTCCACTACGTGATGGTGGCCGGCGCCTTGTTCTCGGCCTACGCGGGCACCTACTACTGGCTGCCCAAGTGGTGTGGCCACATGTACGACGAGAGCCTCGGCAAGCTGCACTTCTGGCTCTCCATCGTCTTCTTCAACGTCGCCTTCTTCCCGCAGCATTTCCTGGGCCTGGCGGGCATGCCCCGGCGCATCCCCGACTACGCCCAGCAGTTCACCGACTTCAATGCGGTGTCCAGCATTGGCGCCTTCGGCTTCGGCGTGAGCCAGCTGATCTTCCTGTGGGTGGTGCTGAAGGCCATCCGTGGCGGTCCGGCCGCTCCGGCCAAGGTCTGGGATGGCGCCGAGGGCCTGGAATGGACGGTGCCGTCGCCTGCGCCGTACCACACGTTTGAAGACCCGCCCAAGCTGCCGCAAGGCACGGCCAGCCACTGATGAACGTCATGAAACCTGATCTGGAGCAGCAGCGCCGCGGCAACCGCCGCGTCGGCCTGGCGCTCACCGCGCTGGCCTTGGCGGTGTTCGTCACCACCATCGTCCGGCAGTGGATGTCGGGCGGTCTCTGAGGTCTGATCGTGGCCAGCCCCAAGCTGTCGAGCACCAATGCCCGCCTGGCCGCCGGCCTGGGCGTGCTGGCCTGCGCGGCGTTCGGCTTTGCCTACCTGCAGCCGCCCCTGTACCGGGCCTTCTGCGAATGGACCGGGATCAACGATGTGCAGAAGGCCGACGACTTCCAGGCGTCGTCGGTGGCAGGTCGCCCGGTCACGATCGAGTTTGACGCCAACACCCATGGCCAGGGTCTGCGCTTCATCAGCCTGCACAACGCGGTGCAGGCCCGCACCGGCGAGCTGGTGCAGGTGTCGTTCCGGGTCCAGAACACGTCCGACCGTCCCATCACCGGCCAGGCCGTGCCCAGCTACGGGCCCAGGCATGCCGCCAATTTCGTCAAGAAGCTGGAGTGCTTCTGTTTCAGGCAGCAGACCTTTGCGCCTGGCGAGGTGCGTGACATGCCGGTGGTGTTCGCGCTGGACCGTCAATTGCCCGACGACGTGGTCACCGTGACCCTGTCCTACACCTTCTTCGAGGTTCCGGGCACGTCGGCGGACGCTGCAGCCGCTGCGAAACCCTTGAGCGGCCCGGCCAAAGGAACATGAGCAAAGCGCCAGCCATGCCCAAAGCCGCACCACCTGCCACACCGGGTTTCCTGCGGCTGATTCGCACCGTCGGTGCCGCCATGTTCGGTATCCGCGGGCGGAAGAGCCACGAACAAGATATGCCGTCCTTGTCGCCACTTCAGCTCATCGTGACCGCCCTGGTGTTCATGCTGATCTTTGTGGTGTCCGTCGTGTCGATTGCCAGCTATGTGGTTGGCCAATGAATCAGCGGTGCGCGATCCATTCAGCGCCCATGAGAAGTCCTGAGAACTAAAGGAGCCCATCCCCATGAGCAGCCACACCGCCGCCTCACGCTATTACGTCCCGCAGCCCTCCTACTGGCCGATGGTCGGCTCAGCCGCCCTGTTGCTGCTGGCCATCGGTGCGGTGCTGTCGATGAACAAGATCTCCTACGGCGGCCTGGTGCTGCTGGCGGGCTTCGTGGTGCTGCTGGTCATGCTGTTCGGCTGGTTCGGCCGCGTCATCGACGAGTCCGAGGGCGGGCAGTACAACCTGCAGGTGGACCGTTCCTTCCGCTGGTCCATGGGCTGGTTCATCTTCTCGGAGGTGATGTTCTTCGTCGCCTTCTTCGGCGCCCTGTTCTATGTGCGCGTGCTGTCGGTGCCGGAACTGGCCAGCGCCTCGCAGGAACTGTTGTGGGGCGGCTTCAGCGGCCATTGGCCCAGCGCCGGTCCGGTGGCCGAGGCGGCGAAGACCGAGATCCACGCCGTGCCCGCCATGGGCATCCCCTTGCTCAACACGATCCTGCTGCTGAGTTCAGGTGCCACGCTGACCTGGGCGCACTGGGGCATGCTCAAGAACAACCGCCGTCAGCTGAACCTGGGCCTGTTCCTCACCATCGCCCTGGGTCTGACCTTCCTGGGGTGCCAGGCATACGAGTACGTCGAGGCCTATTCGCACGGTCTGAAGCTGAGCACCGGCGTGTATGGCTCCACGTTCTTCATGCTCACCGGCTTCCACGGCTTCCACGTTACCCTGGGCGCCACCATGCTGGTCGTCATCTGGCTGCGCAGCCTGAAGGGCCACTTCACGCCTGAGCGCCACTTTGCCTTCGAGGCGGTGGCCTGGTACTGGCACTTCGTTGACGTGGTGTGGCTGGGCCTGTTCATCGTCATCTACATGCTCTGAGCCCGGGGACGGGCAGCGGCTGGGGCGGGGCGCGGGTTCAGCCCCCCGCCGCGTCCGGCGCTTCTTCAGCCGTTTCTTTGGCCGCGTCAGGACGCCAGGCCGTGGGTCCAACCCAGGTACCTGGCCGTCATCAAGGCCACCAGCAGCGCGACCGACAAGGCCACACGCCAGGTCAGGGCGCGCACGGCCTTTTCCCGGTTCGGGCCCTGGTCGTGGAAAATGAACAGCAGCGCGCGGCCCAGGTTGTAGACGATGGCCAGGAACATCAAGATGACAAACAGTCGCATGGCCTGAATTGAACGGCAGTCGGTGTGCTCGCGAGTGTGCCATCCCGGCGTGGGCCCGCAGCGCGGCGTGAACCCTTGGCCACACCACGGCCACAAGACCCTCCGAGGTCACTTGCCATGACCGCCCCGACGCTGCCTGCCAGCGGCCAGATCTGCTGACCACCCCCACATGAGTTCCTTACGCACTGCGCCCCGACCGCGCCGATGGGGTCTGTGGTTGGTTGTGCTGGCCTGTGCCGTGTGTCTGGGCATGTCGGCGTTCCAGCTCTGGCGTGCCCACGTCAAGGCCCAGCGCTACGACCAGATCCAGGCCGCCATCGCGTCGGGCCCCGTGTCGCTGAACGAGGTGCAAGCCCGGGGCGGGGACCTGGGCGCCCTGCCACTGCACACGCTGACCCTGCGTGGCACCTGGCTGCCCGAGCACACCCTCTTTCTCGACAACCAGATTCGGCGTCGATGGGTGGGCTATCACGTGCTCACGCCCTTCCGGCTGGAGGGCAGCGCGCTCGTCGTGCTGGTCAATCGTGGCTGGGTGCAGGCGCCGCGCCTGCGCAGTGACCTGCCCCAGGTGGTCACGACGCCGGGGCTCGTGCAACTGACCGGCCAGGCGCGGCCCTTCCCGCAGCGCGTCTTTGAGCTGGCGCCCGACGTGTCGCCGGGCCGTGTCTGGCAGCATGTTACTGAAGATCGCTACCGGGCCAGATCCGGCCTGGCGGCGACCGACCGCATCGCCCCCTTCCTGTTGCTGCAACTCAGCCCGTCCGAGGACGGACTGGCACGCGAGTGGGAGGAGCCGCAACACCCCGCACTGCACCACCTGGGCTATGCCGCCATGTGGTTGGTGTTTGCCTTGCTCGCCATCGGCTATGGTTGGTTGAGCAGGAGTCGACCTTGAACCCGTCCCACACCACAAGCCCTTCCCAACGCAGCGGCCGGCGCACGCTGCTGCTGATCGCCGCCATCTGCCTGCTGCCGCTGCTGGCGGCCGTGGTGCTTCGCCTGGTGTGGACGCCGCCCAAGCCAGACAGCCTGGGTGAGCTGCTGCCGCCGCAAGCGCTGGCCTATGACCGGCTGGTGGGCGCGGATGGTCGCCCCTGGCCGCACGAGCAGGTGGCGGATCGCTGGCTGATCGTCTACGCCTCACCCGGCCAGTGCGATGCGGCCTGCCAGGAAACGCTCTACCTGACCCGCCAGTCGCGCACCGCCCAGGGCAAGGCCAGCCTGCGGCTGGGCCGCTTGTGGGTGCTGACCGACGATACCCAGCCCGACCCGGCCTTGCTGGCAGCGCACCCGGATCTGCAATGGGCCAGGCTGGTCCAGCCCGGTGACCTGCCAGAACTGGGCGGCGTGAACCAGGCGCCCCGTCACCTGTTCCTGGTGGACCGGCGCGGCCAGATCGTGATGCGCTACAGCGACCACCCGGAGCCCATGGCCTTCATCAAGGAACTGGGGCGCCTGATCAAGTTCTGACGACCTGCGCGACGCCATGCCCCCCGTTCACACCGCTGATGCCTGGCTGCGCCTGGCGCTGCTGGCCATGGCACTGGCCGCCGTGCCACTGGCATGGTGGTGGTTTCGGCAGCGTCGGCAGCCCATGGCACGGCGGCTGGCGGCGCTCACCGCGCTGACCCTGTTCCTGACCCTGGACCTGATCGCCTTTGGTGCCTTCACGCGCCTGAGCGACTCGGGCCTGGGCTGCCCCGATTGGCCGGGCTGCTATGGCCGGGCCAGCCCGGTGGGCGCGAGTGCGCACATTGCGGCGGCCGAGGCCGTGCTGCCCGATGGCCCGGTGACGCAGACCAAGGCCTGGATCGAGATGACCCATCGCTACCTGGCCATGGCAGTGGGTCTGCTGATCCTGATCAGCGCCGTGGCCAGCTGGCGGCACCGGCAGGTGCTGCCGCACTCGTGGCTCTGGAGCCTGGGCACGCTGGCCTGGGTGATCGTGCAAGGCCTGTTCGGCAAGTACACGGTGACGCTCAAGCTGTATCCGGCCATCGTCACCCTGCACTTGCTGGGCGCGGTGACCCTGCTGGCCTTGCTGGTGATCCAGCATGCGTCGTTCACACGCCGCGCTGAGGCGCCCATCCCGGCGGCCACGGCGCGCTGGCTGCCCTGGGCCCTGGTGGCCCTGGTCATGCAGATCGCGCTGGGTGGCTGGGTCAGCACCAACTATGCCGTGCTGGCGTGCCAGGACTTTCCGGGCTGCAACGGCGACGGCTGGCCGACCATGGCCTGGACCGAGGGCTTCGCGCTGCTGCGCGAACTGGGCCACACCGCCGACGGCCGCATCCTGTCCTTCGAGGCGCTGGTGGCGATCCACTGGACCCATCGGCTGTTTGCGCTGATGGCTGCCCTGGCGGTGGGGACCGTGGCCGTGTGCCTGTGGCGCGTGCCAGGCTGGCGCCGGCCGGCAGCGTGGCTGGCCGGTCTGCTGCTGCTGCAGGTGCTGACCGGGCTGAGCAACGTGGTGCTGCGCTGGCCGTTGCTGGGCGCGCTGATGCACACCGTCGGGGCCGCCAGCCTGGCGGGCGTGCTGGTGTCGGTGATCGCGCGGCGGCGCTTCAGCGCTTCGGCCGGTTCCTGAGCATGGCGCTCATGTCGTCGAGGCCGATGCGAACCTCGGCGCTGACGGCCGGCCCGCGGTCCAGGCCACGGATGGCGTGCCCGTAGACCAGTTCCAGGCGCAGCGCGATGCGGCCCTGCGCGTCGGCGCGCGCTGACAGCGCGTCCAGCAGCCGTTGCCGCCACGACGGCGTGCGCAGGCCGCTGAAGCGCGCCGGGTCGGCGTTGGCGCCGAGCTCGCGCAACTCGGCCAGCAGCGCCTCGGGCGACGACCAGGTCAGGGTCAGCGTCTCCTGGTCCATCACCGGGCCCTCGTAGCCGGCGGCCACCAGCATGTCGCCCAGGTCGTGCATGTCGACCAGCGGTGCCATCGGCGAGCCCCAGCCCGCCTGGCTGTAGAGCTGGCGCAACTCGTCCAGCGTGCCGGGGCCCAGGGTGCTGAACATCAGCGCGCCCTGCGGCGCCAGACGCCGGCGCCAATCGGCCAGCAGCGCCGGCGGATCGGCGGCCCAGTGCAGTTGCATCACCGACCACAGCAGGTCGGCTTCACCATCGGCCAGCGCGGTCGGCGCGGGGGTCAGCAGGCGCTGCCACCAGCGCCCGCCCGGTGGCGGCGCACCGGCGCGGTCGATCTGCGCGCCGGGACAGGCCTCGGCCAGGACCGAGGCCGGGCCGCCTGCGCTGCCGGACAGGTCCAGCACCCGCCGAGGCGCCTGACGGAACACGACCAGGCGCTCGGCCAGTCGGCGCGCGGATTCGGCATGCAGCCAGGGCGCGGCGCCGGCCCGCTGCTGACGCCCCTGCACGCGCTGCGCGGTCCGGGCGTCCAGCGCGCGAGGGGCGGGAGAGGTACTCATGGCGCGGCAGTATATTGAGGCCATGCCGCCGCCCGCCGCCCTGGGGACATGGCTGCCAGCTTGGCGGCCCGCGCCGCCGCCGCAGGTCTGCGCGGTCTGCGGCGGCTGGGCGCGCGGCCCGGCCTGCCCGGACTGCCTGGCCCGCTTCGCGGCGCCGCGGCCGCGCTGCGGGCGCTGCGCGCTGCCCCTGCCGGCCGGGCAGCCGCTGTGCGGGCGCTGCCAGCTGTCGCCGCCGCCCTTCAGCCGCGCGGTGGTGGCGCTGGACTATGGATTTCCATGGGACCGCCTGGTGTCACGCTGGAAGCAGTCGGGCGACCTGGCGCTGACGGGTCTGTTCGCGCTGCTGATGCGTCCGGTGCTGTCGGCCGAGCCGCCGGTGGACGCGGTGCTGCCCATGCCCGCCTCACCTGCGCGCCTGCGCGAGCGCGGCTACGACCAGGCGCTGCTGCTGGCCCGCGCGGTGGACGCGCGCGCCGATGGCGGCCTGCTGCGCCGCTGGCGCGACACGCCGCACCAGACCGGCCTGGACCGGGCTGCGCGCCAGGCCAATCTGCGCGGCGCCTTCATGCTGGCGCCGGGCCGGCGTGCCGAGGTGCAGGGGCGCCACCTGGCGCTGGTCGATGACGTGATGACCACCGGCGCCAGCGTCACCGAGGCCAGCCGGGTGCTGCGTGAGGCCGGCGCCGCCTCGGTCAGCCTGTGGCTGCTGGCGCGCACCCCCGAGTGAGCGGGCCGACAATCGGGCCATGTTCCGCATTGTCCTGGTCCACCCCGAGATCCCGCCCAACACCGGCAACGTCATTCGCCTGGCGGCCAACACCGGTTGCGCGCTGCACCTGATCGAGCCGCTGGGCTTCTCGATGGACGACAAGCTGCTGCGCCGCGCCGGCCTGGACTACCACGAGTACGCGCCGGTGCGCCGGCATGCCGACTGGGACGCTTTCGTGGCGGCCGAGCAGCCCGACCCGGCGCGCTGCTTCGCCTTCACCACCCGCGGCAGCCGGCCGCTGGGCGAACTGGCGTGGCAGCCGGGCGACGTGCTGGTCTTCGGGGCGGAGAGCGTCGGTCTGCCGGCCGCGCTGCGCGAGCGCTTCCCGCCCGCGCAACGAGTCCGGTTGCCGATGCGGCCGGGTCAGCGCAGCCTGAACCTGAGCAATGCCGTGGCGGTGGCGGTGTTCGATGCCTGGCGCAGCCAGGGCTATGCCGGCAGCTGAGCCGTTGCCTTCGACCCTCAGACCAGCTCGTCCACCAGCGCCAGCAGACGCGCGATGTCCACCGGCTTGGTGACGTAGCCGCGCACGCCAGCCGCCTGGGCGCTGGCCAGGCGCTCCTGGGTGGCGTCGGCCGACACGGCCAGCACCGGCACCTCGGCCAGGCGCGGGTCGGCGCGCCAGCGGGCCAGCACCTCCAGGCCGTCCATGTCGGGCAGGTGCATGTCCAGCAGCAGCAGGTCAGGCAACTGGGCGCGGGCGGCGGCCAGGCCTTCGGCGCCGGTGGCGGCCACCGTCAGGCTCAGCCAGGGCCGCTGCGCGAGCACGCCGCGCATCACCTCGGCATTGGTTTCGTTGTCCTCGATGTAGAGCACATGGGCGGGCGCACGCACCGGCACCGGCGCACCCGCCGTGGCGGGCGCGGCCTCCGAGGCCGGGTCGGCGCCGGCGGCCGGCAGGCACAGGCGGAACACCGAGCCCTGGCCCGGCGCGCTGCGCGCCTGCAGCTGGCCGCCCATGGCCTCGGCCAGGCGCAGGCTGATCACCAGACCCAGGCCGGTGCCTTCGACACCCGAATGCTCGCGGCCCAGCCGGTTGAAGGGCTCGAACAGATGGGCCAGCTGCTCCGGCGTCAGGCCCTCGCCCTCATCGGCCACCTCGATGCACACGCCGTCCCCGTGATCGACCACGCTGCAGCGCACCGCGCCACCCTCGCGGTTGTACTTGGCGGCATTGCTCAGCAGGTTGGTCAGGATCTGGCGCAGGCGCAGCGGATCGGCCCAGACCCGCCGGGTGCTCTGGCTGCGCACCGGCTCAAAGACCAGGCGGCGGGGGGCCGCCGTGGGCGCCAGCATGGTGATGCATTCCTGCAGCAGCACGGCCGGGTCCACCGACTGCGGGCTCAGCCGCAACTCGCCCGATTCGATGCGCGCCAGGTCCATCATTTCGTTGATCAGACCCAGCAGGTGCCAGCCGGCCTGCTGCACCTGGTCGTTCCACTCGCGCTGGCGCGGCGTCAGCGCCGGTGAGCGCTCCAGGCCCAGCAGCTGGCCAAAGCCCAGGATGGCGTTCAGCGGCGTGCGCAGCTCGTGGCTGATGCGCGACAGGAATTCGCTCTTGGCGCGGCTGGCGGCCTCGGCGCTTTCGCGCGCACGCTCGGCCTGGGCCAGACGCAGGTGCTCGGTGACGTCCTCGATCACGCCCACCACATGGTGCGGCCGGCCCTCGGCGTCGCGCAGCAGGCCCAGGGTGACCTGCACTTCCAGCGGCTCGGCGCCCTCGCGCTGCAGCTGGCGCCGCGCCTGCCACAGGCCGCGGGTGTCGGCCAGTTGCGCCACCAGCGCGCGGTCATGGCCTTCGGGGCCGGGCAGCAGGCGCGCCAGGCTCAGGCGGGCCAGCGCCTCGGCGCCGTCCGGCGGCAGACCCAGCATCGTGCGCAGGCGTGGGTTGGCCTCGCGCAGCCGGCCTTCCAGGTCGGCATAGACCACGCCGGTGGGGATGTTGTCCACGATGGCGCGCCAGCGGGCCTCGCTGTCGCGCAGCCGCTCCTCGGCGCGGCGGCGTTCCTGCACCTCGTGGCGCAGGTCGCTGGTGCGCTCGGCCACCGCGTCCTCGACGCGCCGCTGGCGGCCGGTGATCGACAGCAGCAGCATGCCCAGCAGGCCGGCGAACAGCAGGCCGCCCACGCCGAACAGGCCGGTCAGCCACGGTGCATCGTCCGGCACCTGGCTGGGCGCGGCGCTGAGCCGCAGCTCCCAGCTGCGGCCGCCGAAGCTGGTCAGGCGGCGGTAGCTGAGATGGCCGGCCGGCAGGGCAGCGGCGCAGGCCGGTGGGCCGGCCAGCAGGGCCCGCGGTCCCTGGCCGTCGCGATCGACCAGGCAGGCTGTCAGGTAGGGCGGCGCGGTGGCCATGATGCGCGACAGCGTTTCACCGGTGCGCAGGGTCACGAAGGCCACGCCCTCCAGCCGGGCCCGCGGACCCTGGCCCAGCACCTGGCCGTCCGGCCGCATCACCGCGCGGTAGACCACCACGCCGGTCTCGTCGCCCAGCGCCTGGGTCAGGCGGAAGCCTTCGCTGGCACGGGCCTGTTCGTCCGCCAGTGCGCGTCCGATGGCCTGGCGAACCGCCGGGATCGACAACTGGTTGACGCCCAGCGCCACCTGGTTCGGGCCGAGCGGCGTGATGCGGCGCATGGCCACCACGTCCTCGTCGTCGGCGGTCAGGCTGGGCGGCGCGTCGGCGCGGTTGAACACCCGCCAGGCCCGACCATCCCGGGCGGCGATCCGGGCCTGGGCAGCGGCCAGATCCGCGCGCATCAGCCGCTGACCGAAGCCCAGCGCCACCAGGTGCGGCGACTCCTTGAGCCAGGCCTGGGCGGCGCGGTCGAACTCGTCCACGGTGACGTCGTCCGAGGCCAGGTACAGGCCGTGGATGGCCTCCAGTGCATGCAGCGGCGTGCGCAGGCCCCAGTCGAAGACGTCGGCGGTGCGGGTGGCGTCGCGCTCGAAGGCGCTGCGCAGGCGCTGGGCGTCACCCCGGCCGACCAGCAGCGTGGTGGTGGCCACCGCGGCCACCAGCGCCAACATCGGCAGCGCCACCGTCAGCCGGCGCGAGCGCCACAGGTGCGCCGGCTGGCCGACCAGCGTGAGCGCGATCGGCGCACCCAGCAGCACGCCCAGTGCGTCGCCAGTCCACCAGGACAGCCAGGTGCTGACCAGGGCGTCGCGGCCCAGCGCGCCGGTGCCGCCCAGCACCGACACGGCCACGCTGGCGCTGACGGTGCAGGCCAGCACGCCGGCCAGCAGGAACAGCTGCAGCACGTCGCGCGGCTCGGACAGGTCGCGCGGCGGCCGCAGTCGGCGGCGCACCAGACGTGCGCCCAGCTCGGCCTGGGCCGCCGCACCCAGCGCGATCAGGCCACCGCTGAGCAGGCTGATCCAGTCGGTCTGGCCGCGGGCACTGCCCAGCAGGGTGTTGACGGCGAAGGCCCCCAGCAGGCTGCCCACCCAGCCGGCGCGCCCCCAGGTCAGTGTGGCGACCAGGGCGATGCCGGTCGACGGGTACAAGGGGGCCGCGAACGACGGTGGCGCCGCCAGCCACAGCGCCAGGGCCGCCGTGGCGGCGTAAGCCAGCGCGGTCAGCAGCGCCACCCCGGCCTGGCGGGCCAGGGCGCTGGGGGCGTTCTCGGCGTGGCCGGAGCTCATCGTGGGGCGCTGGCAGGCGCGCAGGCCGGAAGCAGGCTCAGACGTTGAACAGGAAGTTCATCACGTCGCCATCCTTGACGACGTACTCCTTGCCTTCGGCGCGCATCTTGCCGGCATCCTTGGCGCCCTGCTCGCCCTTGAACTGGATGAAGTCCTCGTAGGCGATGGTCTGGGCGCGGATGAAACCACGTTCGAAATCGCCATGGATGACCCCGGCAGCCTGCGGCGCGGTGTCACCGATGTGGATGGTCCAGGCGCGCACCTCCTTCACGCCGGCGGTGAAGTAGGTCTGCAGGCCCAGCAGCTTGAAGGCGGCGCGGATCAGGCGGTTCAGGCCCGGCTCGTCCTGGCCCATCTCGGCCAGGAAGAGGGCGCGGTCCTCGTCATCCATCTCGGCCAGCTCGCTCTCGGTCTTGGCACAGATGGCCACCACCTCGCCCTTCTGGGCGGCGGCATACTCGCGCAGGCGGTCGAGGAAGGGGTTGTTCTCGAAACCGGTCTCGGCCACGTTGCCGACGAACATCGCCGGCTTGGCGGTGATCAGGCACAGCGGCTTGAGCAGCACCCACTCTTCCTTGCTGAACTCGACCGAGCGCACCGGCCTGGCTTCGTCCAGCGCGGCGCGGCACTTCTCGAGCACCTTGACCAGGGCCGCCGCCTCCTTGTCGTTGCCGCTCTTGGCCGCCTTGGTGTAGCGCTGCAGGCTCTTCTCAACCGTGCTCAGGTCGGCCAGGCACAGCTCGGTCTGGATGACCTCGATGTCGGCGATCGGGTCGACCTTGCCGGCCACGTGGATCACGTTCTCGTCCTCGAAGCAGCGCACCACGTTGACGATCGCGTCGGTCTCGCGGATGTGGCTGAGGAACTGGTTGCCCAGGCCTTCGCCCTTGCTGGCGCCCGCCACCAGACCGGCGATGTCGACGAACTCGACGATGGCCGGCAGCACCCGCTCGGGCTGGACGATCTGGGCCAGCGCGGCCAGGCGCGGATCGGGCACCTCGACCACGCCCACATTGGGCTCGATCGTGCAGAAGGGGTAGTTCTCGGCGGCGATGCCGGCCTTCGTCAGGGCATTGAACAGGGTGGACTTGCCGACGTTGGGCAGGCCAACGATGCCGCACTTGAGGCTCATGGGGATTCCTGGGGTTCTGGGGGGCGCTGGAGGTTTCCAGGCATAACCCGCCATTTTAGGGCGGTGCCTACAATGCCGGGATGGTTTCGCCCGACGTTCGCATCCTCGGCACCGGCATCGTCAGCCGCGCCGCTGCGCTGGCGCTGTCGCACGACGGCTTGTCGGTGGCGGTGCAGCGCCGCGCCGCGCCAACGTCGGCCGACCTGCGTGCCTATGCGCTGAATGCCGCGTCGGTGGCCTTGCTCGAGCGCCTGCGCGTCTGGGACAGCCTGCCCGCCGATGCCCGCACCGCCGTGCAGGACATGCGTGTGCAGGGCGACCAGGGCGCGGTGATCGGCTTCTCGGCCTGGCAGCAGGGCGTGGACGCGCTGGCCTGGATCGTCGACGCAGCCGCGCTGGAAGACACGCTGGAGGCCGCGCTGCGCTTCGCCCCGCGCATCAGCGTGCAGGACGAGCCCGCTGCAGCGGCGCTCACCGTGATCGCCGAGGGCAAGGCCTCGGCCGCCCGTGAGGCGCTGGGGGTGCGCTTCGAGCGCCACGGCTACGGCCACCATGCGCTGGCCGCCCGCCTGGTCAGCGACCGGCCGCACCAGGGCCTGGCCCGCCAGTGGTTCCGCTCGCCAGATGTTCTGGCGCTGCTGCCACTGGACCGGCCGCAGCCCGGCGCGTCGTACGCGCTGGTCTGGTCGCAGCCCGAGGCCCAGGCGCGGCAGTGGCGCGACGCACCGGCGGCGGAGCTGGAAGCCGCGCTGGCCGAGGCCACGGGCGGTGCGGCCGGCGCGCTGCATCTGGCCAGCGAGCGCGCCACCTGGCCGCTGTCGCTGGGCCATGCCAGCGCCACCACCGGCCCCGGCTGGGCGCTGCTGGGCGACGCCGCGCATGTGGTGCACCCGCTGGCCGGGCAGGGCCTGAACCTGGGCCTGGCCGACGTGCTCTCGCTGTCCGAGGTGCTGGCCGCGCGCGAACCCTGGCGGGCGCTGGGCGACCCGGCGCTGCTGCGCCGCCATGCGCGCCGCCGCAGCGGCCCCAACCACCTGATGGCCGGCACCACCGACGGCCTGTGGCAACTCTTTGGCCATCCGCACCCGCTGCTGCGGGAACTTCGCCACCACGGATTGACTCTGGTTGACAGGATGCCGCCGCTCAAGCGCTGGCTGATCGACCGCGCACTCGGCGCCTGACCGGCCGCCACAAGGACCCCCGATGACCCGTACCACCCCGCTGTTCCGCTCGATCGGCCTGTCGGCCCTGATGGCCGTGGCCACGCTGGCGCAGGCTGACGAAGCCACGATCCGCAAGGTCCTGGCCGATCGCATGCCCAACCTGCCGCCGATCGACGAGGTCAGCCGCACGCCGATGGGCGGCCTGTGGGAGGTGCGCCTGGGCACCGACGTGCTCTACACCGACGATGGCGGCAACTTCCTGATCGAAGGCAGCCTGTTCGACACCAAGACCCGCACCGACCTGACCAAGGCCCGGGTCGACAAGCTCACCGCCATCGACTTCGGCAGCCTGCCGCTGAAGGACGCGATGGTCCAGAAGCAGGGCAGCGGCGCGCGCAAGCTGGTGGTCTTCGCCGACCCGAACTGCGGCTACTGCAAGCGCCTGGAGCGCGACCTGCTGAAGGTGAAGGACGTCACGATCTACACCTTCCTCTACCCGGTGTTGGGCCCCGACAGCACGGTCAAGACCAAGGACATCTGGTGCGCCAAGGATGCCCAGAAGACCTGGCGCGCCTGGATGATCGACGGCGTCACGCCGCCCAAGTCGGTCGGTGAATGCGACACCACGGCGATCGACCGCAACTCCGCCATGGGCCGCAAGTTCCGTGTCCAGGGCACGCCGGCCATCGTCTTCGAGGACGGCTCCCGCTCGCCCGGCGCCATGCCCGCGAACCTGATCGAGAAGCGCCTGGCCGATCTGCAGAAGAAGGGCTGAAGGCCCGACACAGGGGGGGCGGGAACGCCTGCGCCGGCAAAGGTGGCGCGGCGCAGCGACAATCGCCCGCCATGAATGCTCCCACCCGTGCCCTGGCGCTGCATGAGCCGCCCGCCGATGCGGCGCGCCTGTCCTACCTGGGCCTGCTGCCCTTCGTGTTCGGCGCTGCGCTGCTGTGGCTGATCGACAGCCCTGAGCCCCACGCTTTCGTGGCGCTGGCCTTGGCCGCCTATGGCGCCACCGTGCTGGCCTTCCTGGGTGGCGTGCACTGGGGCCTGACGATGAACGCCCATGGCGAACCCCCCACGGCCCGGCGCTGGGCCGTCGTGCCGCCGCTGGTGGGCACGCTGGCGGTGGTGATGCCGGCCTACTCCGGCCTGCCGCTGGTGGGCATGATGCTGGTGGTGTGCTACCTGGTGGACCGCCGCCTCTACCCCCAGGCCCAGCTGGCCCACTGGCTGACCCTGCGCTTCCGTCTGACCGTGGTGGCAGCGCTGTGCTGCTTCCTGGCGGCCGCCGCCACCTGAGCGACCGAGCGTCGTTCAACCCCCGCCGCCTGGCCCCATCCACTGCTCCGCCGCTGAGCCCGAGGACCCCCACCCGATGGCCCGCATCGCCTACCGTATCGAGCTGCCCGAGCCGGGCACCCACCGCTACCGCGTCACGCTGACCGTGCCGCAGCCGCAGGCGCTGCAGGAGCTGGCGCTGCCGGTGTGGATACCGGGCAGCTACATGCTGCGCGAGTTCGCGCGCCACCTCAGCCGCCTCGAGGCCCGCCAGGGCGGCCGCGCCTGCGCACTGCGCCAGCTCGACAAGACCCGCTGGGTGGCCGAGTGCCACGGCCGCGCGGCGCTGGTGCTGAGCTACGAGGTCTATGCCTTCGACCCTTCGGTGCGCACCGCCTGGCTCGACGACACCCGCGGCTTCTTCAACCCCACCAGCCTGTGTCTGCAGGTGGTGGGCCGCGAGGCCGAACCCCATGAGCTGCAGATCGGCACCCTGCCGCGCGGCTGGGAGGTCGCCACCGCGATGACGCCGCTGCCCGGCCGCCGCCAGGCCTGGCTGTGCGCCGATTACGACGAGCTGGCCGACCATCCGGTGGAGCTGGGCGCCTTCTGGCGCGGCCAGTTCGAGGTGGCTGGCGCGGTGCACGAGTTCGTCGTCGCCGGCGCCTGGCCCGGCTTCGATGGCGAGCGCCTGCTGGCCGACACCCGCCGCCTGTGCGCCGCGCAGATCGCCTTCTGGCACGGTCGGCGCAAGCCGCCGTTCCAGCGCTACGTGTTCCTGCTGTGGGCGGTGGACGAGGGCTACGGCGGCCTGGAGCACCGCGCCAGCACCGCCCTGATCGCCAACCGCCGCGACCTGCCGCGCCTGGGCCAGAGCGCCAGCACCGATGGCTATGTCACGCTGCTGGGCCTGATCAGCCACGAGTACTTCCACACCTGGAACGTCAAGCGCCTGAAGCCGCGCGAGTTCCTGCGCTACGACTACCAGCGCGAGAACTACACCCAGCTGCTGTGGTTCTTCGAGGGCTTCACGTCCTACTACGACGACCTGTTCCTGCAGCGCACCGGCCTGATCGATGCGCCGCGCTACCTGAAGCTGCTGTCACGCGTGATCAACGGCGTGCGGGCCACCCCGGGCCGGCGCGTGCAGAGCGTCGCCGAGGCCAGTTTCGATGCCTGGAACAAGTACTACCGGCCCGACGAGAACACGCCCAACGCCACCGTCAGCTACTACACCAAGGGCTCGCTGATCGCGCTGTTGCTGGACCTGCGGCTGCGTGGCCGCGAGCAGTCGCTGGACGCCCTGATGCGTCTGCTGTGGACACGCCACGCCAGCAGCGGTCTGACCGAGGACGACGTGCTGGCCGCCGTCACCGAACTGGGCGGCGCCGATCTGGCGCGCGAGCTGGCCCAGTGGGTGCATGGGCGTGACGAGCTGCCGCTGGAAGCCGCGCTGGCCGCCAGCGGCGTGCAGCTGAGCCAGGAGGGCAGCGGCTGGACGGCTGCGCTGGGCCTGAAGCTCAGCGAGGGCCCGGTCAGCGGCTGCCACGTCAAGCAGGTGCTGGACGGCAGCGCCGCCGCGCGCGCCGGCCTGTCCGCAGGCGACGAGCTGCTGGCGGTGGACGGCTGGCGCATCCGCCGCCTGGATGACGCCCAGGCCTGGGTGCGCGAGGGCCAGGCCTTCGAGCTGACCCTGGTGCGACAGCAGCGCCTGCGCACGCTGCGGGTGCAACCGGGGGGCGAGGCCGGCTTCACCCGCGCCTGGGCGCTGACGCTGCGCAGCGAGCCGGCCGCCGCCGCGGCGGCGCTTCGCCAGGGCTGGCTGGGCGCGTGATCGCGGCCATGCGGCGCTGGGGCAGCGGCGGCCGTCGGCTGGCGCTGGCCGGCCTCACCGTGCTGGTGTCCTGCGTGCACCTGGGTGCCGGCCAGTGGGTCTCGGCCAGCCTGGCGCTGAGCCGCGACGCGCCGCCCGCAGCGATCGACGTGCGCTTCATCCAGGAGATGGCGCTGACCGAGCCGCCGCCGCCCGCATTGCCACCGCCGGCCCGCCGTCCACGGCCCCAGCCGGTGGTGGCGGCCGAGCCGGCCGCCAGTGCCGTGGCCGAGGCGGCGTCGGCGCCGGTGCCGCCACCGCCGGTGGCCACGGCGCCGCCCGAGCCGGCCGATGACGCGGCCAGCGCCGTCGCCGAGGCGCCGTCGCCCGCGGCGTCGGCCCCGCCTCCCTTCGCCTGGCCGCCGTCCACCCAGCTGCTCTACGCGCTGGAGGGCTCCTACCGCGGCCCGATCGTCGGCGAGGCCCAGGTCGACTGGCTGCGCGAGGGCGAGCGCTACCAGGTGCGCCTGGAGGTGCGCGTGCCGCCGCTGTTCAAGCGCCGCATGCTCAGCGACGGCCTGCTGGGTGACGAGGGTCTGAGCCCCAGCCGCTACGACCAGGAGACCGAGGTGGCGCTGTCGGCGCCGCGGCGCGAGACCGTGCAGATCGATGGCGACCGGGTGCAACTGGCCAACGGCAAGTCCGAACCCCGACCGCCCGGGCTGCAGGACGTGGCCAGCCAGTTCGTGCAGATGACCTGGCTGTTCCTGACCCGGCCCGAGCTGGCCCAGACCGGGGCCACCGTGGAGCTGCCACTGGCCCTGCCACGCCGGGTGGGCCGCTGGATCTATCGCGTGCAGGAGCGCGGCCCGCTGGAGCTGCCCTTCGGCACGATCGATGCGGTTCACGTGGTGCCGCAGCGCGACAACGCCAAGCCGGGCGAGCTGGCGGTGGAGCTGTGGGTGGCGCCGGGCCTGCTGTACCTGCCGGTGCGCATCGTCATCCGCCAGGATGCCGACAACTACCTGGACCTGCGTCTGAAGACCGCGCCACGCATCGCGGTGCTGAACGCGCCGTCCTCCTGAGGCCGGCCCGAACGCCTCTATCATCGGCCCATCCCCCCGATGAACCCGCTGCCCCAGGTGCTGGGGCGGCCCGCAGGAGACTTCCATGGCCTACGAATGCATCCTCACCGAGGTGCGCGGCGACGGCGCGCTTAAGACCGGCGTCATCACCCTCAACCGCCCCAAGCAGCTCAATGCGCTGAACGACCAGCTGATGGACGAGCTGGGCGCCGCGCTGCTGGCCTTTGACGCCGACGACGGCATCGGCTGCATCGTGCTGACCGGCAACGAGAAGGCCTTCGCCGCCGGCGCCGACATCTCGCTGATGGCGGGCTACAGCCACATGGACGCCTTCAAGAAAGGCCACATCTCGCGCAACTGGGAAACCATCCGCCAGGTCCGCAAGCCGGTGATCGCCGCGGTGGGCGGCTTCGCGCTGGGCGGCGGCTGTGAGCTGGCGATGATGTGCGACGTGCTCATCGCTGCCGACAGCGCGAAGTTCGGCCAGCCCGAGATCAAGCTGGGCATCGTGCCCGGTGCCGGCGGCACGCAGCGCCTGCCGCGCGCCATCGGCAAGGCCAAGGCCATGGAGATGCTGCTGACCGGCCGCATGATGGGTGCCGACGAGGCCGAGCGCAGCGGCCTGGTCTCGCGCGTGGTGCCGGCCGCCAGCCTGCTGGACGAGGCCCTGGTCACCGCCGGCCAGATCAACGCCATGGGCCAGCCCAGCGTGATGATGATCAAGGAACTGGTCAACGAGGCCTTCGAGAGCGGCCTGTCCACCGGTGTGCGCTATGAGCGCCGGCTGTTCCACGCGCTTTTCGGCACCGAGGACCAGCGCGAAGGCATGGGCGCCTTCCTGGAAAAGCGCCCGGCCAGCTTCACCCACCGCTGAGTGGCCCGGCCTGCCGCCCAGCCCACCCCGGCGGCCGACGATCCGCTGGCTGCGGCGCGCGCCGCGCTGGCGCGCCAGTGCCCGCCGCCGGCCGCCTTGCGCGCGCAGGCCACCGCGCTGCGCGAGCGCCAGTCGCTGCTGGCCGACCTGGAACTGCGCCAGCACCTGGCCGCTCACCCGGACGACGCCGACGCCTGGTGGCTGGCCGCGCAGGCCAGCGAGCGCCTGGACCGCGCGCCGCAGGCGATCGAGCAGCTTCAGCGTTGCCTGGCCCTGGCACCGGGCCATGACCCGGCACGCTGGCGGCTGGTCGAGCTGCTGCTGCGCGACGAGGAACTGGCTGCGGCGCGCCAGCACCTGGATCAGCTGCTGAGCCACCAGCCGGCGCAACCCCTGTTCCTGCACCACCAGGCCAATGTGCTGGAGCGCCTGGGGCTGGGTGATCAGGTCCTGCCGCTGGTCGAGCGCCTGCTGGCCACCGCGCCAAAACAGCCGGCCTTCCAGGTGCGCCTGGGCCATGCGCTGCGCGTGGCCGGCCGCAGCGCCGACTGCGTGGCGGCCTACCGCGCCGCGCTGCGCCTGCAGCCCGACTGCGGCGCCGCCTGGGCGGCGCTGGCCAACCTGAAGACCTGGGGTTTCGACGACGCGGACCTGGCCACGCTGCGCCAGCGGCTGGGCCGCCGCAGCCTGCCTGAATCCGAACGCCCGGCCCTGCAGTTCGCGCTGGCGCGCGCGCTGGAACTGCGCGCCGAGTACGCCGAGAGCTTTGCGCTGTACCACCAGGCCAATCGCAGCCTGCGCGCGCGCATCCACTACGACGCGGGCGCCCTGCAGGCCATGGTCGACGCCCAGATCCAGGGCCTGGACGAGGCCTTCTTCGCCCGCTGTGCGGGGCAGGGCGATCCGTCAGCGGCGGCGATCTTCATCGTCGGCCGCCCGCGCTCGGGCTCTACGCTGGTCGAGCAGATGCTGGCCAGCCACCCGGCGGTGGAGGGCACCTCCGAGCTGCCCTATGTGGGCCACCTGGCGCGCGTGCTGGCCGAGCGCCGCAGCGGCGAGCTCGGACCCGCGCATGTGCGCGCGCTGCTGCAGCAGCCGCCCGAGCGCTGGGCGGCGCTGGGGCAGGACTACCTGCGCCGAGCCGGCGCCCACCGCCACAGCGACCGCCCGCGCTTCATCGACAAGAAGCCCGCCAACGTGCTGCACCTGGGCCTGATCCGCGCGATGCTGCCCAACGCCGCCATCGTCGATGTGCGGCGCCACCCGGTGGCCACTGCCTGGTCGATGTACAGCGCCTACGGCCGTGGTGCGCTGGCGCTGGAGGAACTGGGCCAGTACTACCGCCACTACCTGCGCCTGGTCAGCCACGTGCAGCGCCTGCAGCCGGGCCGCGTGCTCACGCTGCACTACGAATCACTGGTGCAGCAGCCCGAGCCGGTGCTGCGCCAGTTGCTGGACCATCTGGGCCTGCCCTGGGACGCCGCCTGCCTGCGTTTTCACGAGAACACCCGCCAGGTCCTCACCCCCAGCTCCGAGCAGGTGCGCCGACCGCTGGACCCGCAGGCCGTCGACCACTGGCGCCACTTCGAGCCCTGGCTGGGGCCGCTGATCGAGGCGCTGGGCGAGGCGGCCGACTATTCGCTGCCGGCCGGCGGCACCCGCGCCTGAGTCACTCCACCACCTTCACGTCCTTCCAGAAGGCGATGCGCCCCTGGATCTCGGCGGCTGCGTCCTTGGGCGCGGCGTAGGTCCAGGCGGCGTCGGGCAGGGCGTCGCCGTCGACGAAGACGGTCATGTACGAGGCCTCGCCCTTCCAGCTGCACATGGTGCGGGTGTTGCTGGGCAGCAGGTGCTGCGGCTTGACCGCCGAGGCGGGAAAGTAGTGGTTGCCTTCGACCAGCACGGTGTCGTCGCTCTCGGCGATGACGGTGTTCTTCCAGATGGCGCGCATCGGTGTCTCCTGGGTGGGTGGTTCAGCCCGGCAAAGAGCGGGCAGCGGTGCCCTGGGGCAGGGCCTTGACCAGCTCGCCGATCAGGCGGCTGGCCTGGCGCATCAGCGGCGTGGGGCGCTTGTGGGCCGAGCTGGCCAGGCACAGCACGCTGATCAGCGGCGGGTCGGTGATCGGACGCACGGCGAGTTCATCGCCCCGTCCCGAGGCGGCCACGGCGCTGGCGGTGAGCACCGCATGGCCGTGTCCGGCGGCCACCAGGTCGACGATGGCGGCGATGCTGGAGACCTCCCAGCGCACCTGCAGCGTCAGCCCGGCCAGCGTGGCCTGGCTGTCGAGCTGGCGGCGGATCACGTGCTGACGCTCGGGCAGCACCAGCGGCAGTGGCGCCAGATCGCGGAACGGCAGCGGACCACGCGTGGCGTCGCGTGCGCGCTGCACCAGGCACAGCCGTTCTTCCAGCAGCGGACGGAACTCCAGGCCGGGCTGGGTCTCGGGGTTGTGCACCAGGCCCAGGTCGACCCGGCCGGTGCTGATCCACTCGGCCACATGGCTGGACAGGCCTTCCACCAGGGCCAGCCGCGCGCGGGGCAACTGGCGCTCGAAGGATTCGATCAAGGGCAGGGTGAGCTGGCGGCCAATGCTGGGCGGCACACCAATCGTGACATGCCCCACCGGTTCGTCGCGGCTGGCCCCCATGTCGGCCCGCGCCTGGGCCACCTGCTGCAGGATCTCGGTGGCATGGCCGAACAGCCGCCGACCGGCATCGGTCAGCACCACGCCTCGGCCATTGCGCAGCAGCAGCGTCTCCCGCAGGTCGATCTCCAGCGCGCGCACCTGGCGGCTCAAGGCCGGCTGGGCAATGTCCAGCACCACCGCGGCCTTGCTGAAGCTGCCCAACTCAGCCACGCTGACGAAGTACTCCAGCTGCTTGAGGTTCATGTGGGCGATTATCGACAGCTGGACCGGGTGCGGCTGCAAACTGCCCAAGGCAGTCATTGCCCGCGGAGGTGGTCGAGGCGAGGCGGGGGAAAGGGGTCTCTCTCATGTCCCCCGGCCTTCGGCCTCCTCCTTGACTTCGTTCGACCCCTTTCCCCCACCTCGCTTGGCACCGTTTCGGGACTGCTCGCGCGAGCAGTGCGGGAACGTCGGTAGCGGGTGAGGGGGAGTTCGCTTGGCCGAAGTCAAGGAGGAGGCCGCAGGCCGGGGGACATGAGGACAAGCGAATTCCCCCTCGCCCGCCGCGCCACACCGCCGCAGTCGACCCAACGGCCGGTCAGGGCAGTGAGCGGTCTGCTACAGGTTAATAAGATACTTAACTGAGAAGTCAAAACAACTGACTTCCACTTATCGTAGGGTCTTTCTAGCATGCACTCCATCGCATCCCAGACGGAGACCCAGCATGGACCAATCGAACCGCTACGCCGACCTCAGCCTGCGCGAGGAGGACCTGATCAAGGGTGGGCGCCACATCCTGGTGGCCTACAAGATGAAGCCGAAGGCGGGTCATGGCTATCTGGAAGCGGCTGCTCACTTTGCGGCTGAGTCCTCCACTGGAACGAACGTCGAGGTCAGCACCACCGACGAGTTCACCAAGGGCGTGGACGCGCTGGTCTACTGGATCGACGAGGCCAACGAGGACATGCGGATCGCCTACCCGCTGGACCTGTTCGACCGCAACATCACTGACGGCCGGATGATGATGGTCAGCTTCCTGACCCTGGTGATCGGCAACAACCAGGGCATGGGCGACATCCAGCACGCCAAGATCATCGACTTCTGGATGCCGCCGCGCGCCATCCAGCTGTTCGACGGCCCGAGCAAGGACATCTCCGACCTGTGGCGGGTGCTGGGCCGGCCGGTCCAGAACGGCGGCTACATCGCCGGCACCATCATCAAGCCCAAGCTGGGCTTGCGGCCGGAGCCCTTCGCCAAGGCGGCCTACGAATTTTGGCTGGGCGGCGACTTCATCAAGAACGACGAACCGCAGGGCAACCAGGTCTTCGCGCCGATGAAGAAGACCATCCCGCTGGTGGTCGATGCCATGAAGCGCGCGATGGACGAAACCGGTGAGGCCAAGCTGTTCTCGGCCAACATCACCGCCGACGACCACCACGAGATGATTGCCCGCGGCGAGTACATCCTCGAGCAGTTCGGCCCCGACGCCGACAAGGTGGCCTTCCTGGTGGACGGCTATGTGGGCGGCCCCGGCATGATCACCACCGCCCGCCGCAACTTCCCCAACCAGTACCTGCACTACCACCGCGCCGGCCATGGCGCCGTCACCAGCCCCAGCGCCAAGCGCGGCTACACCGCCTATGTGCTGGCCAAGATGTCGCGCCTGCAGGGGGCCAGCGGCATCCACGTGGGCACCATGGGCTACGGCAAGATGGAGGGCGAGAAGGACGACCGCGCGATCGCCTACATCATCGAGCGCGACAGCTACACCGGCCCGGTCTACCACCAGGAGTGGTTCGGCATGAAGCCCACCACGCCGATCATCTCGGGTGGCATGAACGCGCTGCGCCTGCCGGGCTTCTTCGAGAACCTGGGCCACGGCAACGTCATCAACACCGCGGGTGGCGGCAGCTACGGCCACATTGATTCGCCGGCTGCCGGTGCGCGCAGCCTGCGCCAGGCCTACGACTGCTGGAAGGCCAAGGCCGACCCGATCGAATGGGCCAAGGAGCACCGCGAGTTCGCGCGCGCCTTCGAGAGCTTCCCGAAGGACGCCGACGCCTTGTACCCGGGCTGGCGCGAGAAGCTGGTCGGCATCCACCGCTGAGCCCCGCCATGGACCCGCTGCACGACTGGCGCATCACCGCCGAGCCGCGCTACCAGCCGCAGGGCGACGAGGTGGCGCTGTTCGAGGCCGCCTGGGCCGCCCGGCTGCCGGTGATGCTCAAGGGCCCCACCGGCTGCGGCAAGAGCCGCTTCGTCGAGCACATGGCCTGGAAACTGGGCCGGCCACTGGTCACCGTGGCCTGCAACGAGGACATGACCGCTGCCGACCTGGTGGGCCGCTTCCTGCTGGAACCGGACGGCACCCGCTGGCAGGACGGTCCGCTCACGCTGGCCGCGCGCCATGGCGGCATCTGCTACCTGGATGAAGTGGTCGAGGCCCGGCAGGACACCGTGGTCGTCATCCATGCGCTGACCGATCACCGCCGCCAGCTGCCGCTGGACAAGAAGGGCGAACTGCTGCGCGCCCACCCGGATTTCCAGCTGGTCATCTCCTACAACCCCGGCTACCAGAGCCTGGTCAAGGATCTGAAGCCCAGCACCCGGCAACGTTTCTGCGCGTTTGATTTCGACTATCCCGCCGCGGCCCAGGAAGCCGCGGTGCTGGTGGCCGAAACCGGCGTGGCCGCACCCCTGGCCGCGCAACTCATCGAGGTGGCCCATGCGGCACGCCGTCTGAAGGGCCACGGCCTGGCCGAGGGCATCTCCACCCGGCTGCTGGTCAACGCCGGCACGCTGATCCAGCGCGGCGTGGCGCCTGCCGCCGCCGCACGCATGGCGATGGTGCAGCCGATCACCGACGACGCCGACATCCGCGAGTCGCTGGAGCACGCGATCGACGCCTTGCTCGCCTGAAGGCCATGCTCGCCCCCCAGTCCAGCACCCGCCACCCGCTGTGGCGCGAACGCCTGGGCCGCGTCTTCTCCGAGGTGGACGCCGTCTTCGACGACGCGCTGGACCGCGGCCTGCCGCTGCTCAGCGACACCGGCGCTGGCGAGTGGATGGACCTGTGCGCCTGGCTGGCCCGCCTGGGCCGCGGTCCCGAGCCCGTGCTGGCCGCACTTGAGGCCTGGCCCGAGGTCGCCCACGCCGCCGGCGAAGCGGTCATGCATCCGCTGCGCGAGGCCATCGGCACGTTCCAGAAATCACCCAACGGCCGCGGCATCGCGCCGCTGCTGCAGAGCCTGCCCGCGGTGGCGCGGCGCCTGCCCTCCGAGCCCGCGCTGCGCCGCTACCTGCAACTGGTGGTGGGGCTGATGCAGCGCACCAGCGTGTCCATCCACGGCCGCCACGCCACCGAGCCCAGCCCCGGCCTGCCGGCGCTGCTGCAGGCCGCGCCGCGCCTGGTGGCCCAGGTGCCGCTGGATGGCCTGGCGCGCTGGATCGAGGCCGGCATCCGCGCCCACGGCGGCCACCCGCAGCGGCAGATCGCCTTCTTCGCCGCCGAATCCGACGACAGCCGTGCCCTGCTGCAGCGCGAGCGCCACGGCACGCTGCTGATGGACGCCCAGCGCCGCCTGCAGTGCACGCTGCAATCGCTGTGGCAGTGGGACGCCACGCTGGTCCCGCAACCGGTGGACGCCGAGGCGCCGCTGCCCCAGACCTGGCTGGCCAACGACGGCGACGCTGACACCCCGCTGTGGGGCCTGCGCCTGCCCGAGGTGCTGGACGAGGTGAACGGCATCAGCGCCACCACCCGCTACCGCCTGATGATCGGCCACCTGGCACTGCACCGCCGCCACAGCCAGGCGCTGGTGGCCGACAACTGGAGCCCGCTGCAGCGCCTGGCCGTGGAATGCCTGGAAGATGCCCGCGTCGACCGGGCACTGCTGCAGCGCTGCCCCGGCCTGCGCAGCGCCATGCAGTCGCTGCACCCCTGCCCGACGCTGGACAGCGTGGATGAATCGCGCCAGAGCGGCCTGCGCGTGCGCCTCACGCGGCTGTCGCACGCGCTGCTGTTCGGCGCGCCCAAGGACGCGCTCGAGGACGAGACGCTGGCCGCCTTCGACGCTGCGCTGGCTGACGGCGCCGACAGCACGGCGATGTCCCGCCTGGCGCTGGGCTGGGCCGCGCGCAGCCGCCGCGCCAGCGACCAGTTCGCCGACGTGGTGTTCGACGGCACCCAGGTCGACTGGCGCGACGACAACCGCCACCTCTGGCGCTTCATCGAGGACGGCGACGAGGAACAGTCCTTCGACGACGCCGCCCGCCGCCTGCCAACCCACGACGAGCACGGCTTGCCCCCGCGCCGACATCCCGAGTGGGACGAGGCCGCGCAGCAGCTGCGCCCCGACTGGGTCAGCGTCTACGACCATCTGCAGCCTGCCGGCGATGCGTCCGAGATCGATCGGCTGCTGCAGCGCCACGCCGGCACCGCGCGTCACCTGCAGCGCCTGCTGCAGCACCTGCGCCCGCAGGACCGCGCGCGCCTGCGCCGCCAGGTGGAGGGCAGCGAACTGGACCTGGACGCCGCGGTGCGCGCCCTGGTGGACGCCCGCGCCAGCGGCCAGGCGGTCGACACCCGGGTGCAGATGAGCACCCGCCCCGAGGGCCGGCGCTTCGCGGTCACGCTGTTGCTGGACCTGTCGGCGTCGGTCAACGACCCGGTGCCCGGCGCACCGGGCGAGACCGTGCTGTCGCTCAGCCGCGCCGCTGTCGCGCTGCTGGCGCAAGCGGTGGACGCGCTGGGCGACCAGCTGGCCATCGTCGGCTTCCATTCCAACACCCGCCATGAGGTGCGCATGTGGCACCTCAAGGGCTTTGGCGAGCGCTGGTCCGACGGCCACCCCGCCGCCCGTCTGGCGGGCGTGCAAGGCGCCTTCAGCACCCGCCTGGGCGCCGCACTGCGCCACGCCGGCGATGCGCTGCTGGCCCGCCCCGCCGACCAGCGCCTGATGCTGGTGCTGACCGACGGTGTGCCCAGCGATGTCGACGCGCCGGACCCGCAGCACCTGGTGGCCGATGCCGCGCATGCCGTGCGCACGCTGGCCGGCCAGGGGCTGCCCGTGCATGCGGTCAGCGTGGACCGCGCGGCGGACGACTACCTGCGGCGCATCTTCGGCAAGCGCTTCAGCGTGGTCGACCGGGTGGAGCAGTTGCCGCGGCGGCTGCCGGAAGTCTTCGCCGCGCTGACCCGCTGACGCCCAGCGCATCCCGCGTTTGCCAGTCTGGCGGCGCGCCTGGGTGCCCCGCAGAATCATCCGAATCCGTCGCGCCATCCCGGCCGCCGGCCACGACCACAGCGAGAGGATGCCGGCCATGATGAACACCCCCACCCGTTTGGATGCTTCGCCCATGCTCCACCAGGAGCCGGCACGTCGCGCGCGCCAAAGGCTTCGGACATGGACGCTGGCGGGTGGGCTGCTGGCCGCGGCGGCCTGCCAGGCCGCCCCCTACACCTTCACCGACCTGGGCACCCTGGGCGGTACCTCCAGCAGCGCGACCAGCATCAACGCCGCCGGCCAGGTGGTGGGCTGGAGCCAGATGCCCGATGGCTCCCAGCGGGGCTTTCTCTGGCAGGCGGGCACGATGACCAACCTGGGCACGCTGGGCGGCAGCAGCAGCGGGGCGCAGTCGATCAATGATGCCGGCCAGATCGCCGGCTATTCGCTGCTGGCGGGCGACCGCGACCTGCACGTGGTGCGCTGGGACGGCCTGACACCCACCGACCTGGGCACGCTGGGCGGCACCGCCGGCTATGGCAACGGGATCAACGCCAAGGGCGACGTGGTGGGCGAATCCACGCGCACCGGCGACCAGCAGTCGGTGGCAGGCCGCTGGAGCCAGGGCCAGGCCACCGACCTGGGCACCATCGGTGGCCAGACCAGCGCCGCCTATGCGGTCAACACCCGGGGCGTGGTGGTGGGCTACAGCAGCACCGCGGGCGACAGCGGCACGCGCGGTGTGGTCTGGGACCAGGGCACGGCCACCGCGCTGCCCACGCTGGGCGGCAACCTGGGCTTTGCCCTGGGCATCAACCGCAGTGGCACTGTGGTGGGCTACGCCAGCGTGCCCGGCGACACCGCCCTGCGCGCCGTGAGCTGGACCTTGGGCGTGGCCACCGACCTGGGCACGCTGGGCGGCGACAACAGCCAGGCCCAGGGCATCAACCGCCGCGGCCACATCGTCGGCGCCAGCCAGGCCACCGGGGGGTTCTTCTACCGCGCCACGCTGTGGAAGGGCAAGCGCGTCATCGACCTGAACGACCTGCTGGACGCGCCCACCCGCGCCGCCGGCTGGGTGCTGACCAGTGCGACGGCGATCAACAACCTGGGCTGGATCGTCGGTCAGGCGCAGAACACCCTCAGCGGGCAATCCCGGGCGTATCTGCTGACGCCCTGAGGGGCACTCACCGGGCGTAGGATGGGGCCATGCGCGCCCTTGCTTCTGCCACGCTGGCCCTGTTGCTCTGCGCCTGCGCCACGCCGTCCCGCTGGACCCCCGGCGAGCCGCTGAACGGCGTGGTCGCCCGCCTGGGCTACCCGACCTACGAGTTCCCCGGCGAGAACGGCCAGCGCGTGCTGGAGTACGCCACCGGCCCCTTTGGCAAGTACACCTACCAGCTGCGCTTTGCCGCCGACGAGCGCCTGCTGTCGGGCGAGCAGGTGCTGACCGAGGCGAACTTCGCCACCATCGTCGCGGGCATGAGCACCGAGGACCTGCGCCGGCGCATCGGCCCGCCCGCCAAGCGCTTCCGCGTGGCGCGGCCGCCGCAGACGGTCTGGGCCTACCGCTACGACGCGCCCTTCTGCCAGTGGTTCATGGTGGGCGTGGGCGACGATGGCCGGGTGATGGATACGGCCTACGGGCCCGATCCGGCCTGCGAGGTCAACGACGGCGATCTGCTGTCGATGGGCCGGCGGCGCTGAGCGCCGGCGGGCTCAGCCCTCGGCGGTTGGCTGCAGCCACGGCCGGTCGTGCTCGGCCAGGTAGTTCTCGCCCTCTTCGATGATGAAGTAGCGAAAGGCCTCGGCCGCAGGTGACAGCACCCGCGAGGGCAGGTGCACCACGTTCCAGGTGCGGATGACCGGCGTGTCTTCCACATGCACCAGCTCGATCTCGCCGGCCCGCAGCTCCAGCCCCAGCGTGTGCAGGCTCAGGAAGCTCAGGCCCATGCCGGCCATCACCGCCTGCTTGATGGTCTCGTTGCTGGGCATCTCCATGGCGATGCGCGGCTCCACGCGGTGGGCCTGGAAGAAGCGGTCCATCAGCGCGCGGGTGCCGCTGGCGGGCTCGCGCACGATCAGCGGGTAGTTGGCCAGCGCCGACACCGGCGGGTGGCCGCTGCGGAAGATCGGGTGCCGGGGCGGCGCCACGAAGACATGCGGATGGGCGGCAAAGGGCTCGGCGCGCGTGGCCAGCTCCTTCGGCGGGCGGCCCATGATGGCCAGGTCCACCTCGGCGGTGGCCATCAGCGCCACCAGTTGCTCGCGGTTGGAGCTGACCTGCAGCTTCACCTCCACGCCGGGGTGCTCCTCCCTGAACCGGGTCAGCAGGCGCGGCACGAAGTACTTGGCGGTGCTGACCATGCCCACGGTCAGGATGCCGGTCTCCAGCTTGCGAAAACGGGCCATCGCCACATCGGCGTCCTTCAGCGTGGCCAGCAGGCGCTTGGCGTAGACCAGGAAGTACTCGCCGGCGGTGGTCAGGCTGACCTTGCGGCCCTGGCGGTCGAACAGCGGCAGCTCGATCGCCGCCTCCAGTTCCTTGACCTGCATGGTCACCGCGGGTGGGGTCAGGTGCAGGGCTTCGGCGGCGCGGACAAAGCTCAGGTGGCGCGCCACCTCCGTGAAAACCCGGAGCTGGCGGAAGGTCACGGTCTTCATTAAGTTCTCCTGAATCAGGAGCCAAATATCAATGAATTTACCTTAAACGACCGCGTTTCTACATTCGGTCCTCATCGGCCTGTCCACACCAGGCCCCCGCCAAGAAGTGATCCCAGGAGACCCGCCATGCCACTGTCCAACCGCAGCACGCTGACCCAGTACCTGATCGAGGAGCGGCGCCGCTTTCCCGGGGCCAGCGGCGCGCTCAATGCGCTGATCCTGGACGTGGCGCTGGCCTGCAAGGCCATTGCCCGGGCCGTGGCCTTTGGCGAACTGGGCGGCACGATGGGCGACGCCATGCCCAGCGTGCAGGCTGGCCAGGTCAATGTGCAGGGCGAGGTGCAGAAGCGCCTGGACGTGATCAGCAACGAGGTCTTCATCCGCCGCAACGAGTGGAGCGGCCTGCTGGCCGGCATGGCCTCGGAAGAGATGGAGCTGCCCTACCAGATCCCCGCCAGCTACCCGCGCGGCAAGTACCTGCTGGTGTTCGACCCGCTGGACGGCTCCAGCAACATCGACGTCAACGTGTCGGTGGGCAGCATCTTCTCGATCCTGCGCGCGCCCGACGACGTGATCAAGAGCGGCCGCGACGTGACCGAGGCCGACTTCCTGCAGCCCGGCGCCACCCAGGTTGCCGCCGGCTATGCGCTGTACGGCCCCACGACGATGCTGATGCTCAGCGTGGGCAACGGCGTGGCCGGCTTCACGCTGAACCCCAACCTGGGCGAGTTCATGCTGACGCACAGCGATGTGCGCGTGCCCGAGGACACCCGCGAGTTCGCGATCAACGCCAGCAACAGCCGCTTCTGGGAGCCGCCGGTCAAGCGCTATGTGGACGAATGCCTGGCCGGCGCCACCGGCCCGCGCGGCAAGGACTTCAACATGCGCTGGATCGCCAGCATGGTGGCCGAGGCGCACCGCATCCTGATGCGCGGCGGCGTCTTCATGTACCCGCGCGACATGAAGGACCCGAGCAAGCCCGGCCGCCTGCGCCTGCTCTACGAGGCCAATCCGGTGGGCTTCCTGATGGAGCAAGCGGGTGGGCGCGCCTCCACCGGCCGCCAGCCGGTGCTCGGCGTCAAGCCCAGCGGCCTGCACCAGCGCATCGGCCTGGTGTTCGGCTCGAAGAACGAGGTCGAGCGCATCGAGCGCTACCACCACGAGCCGGCCGCCAAGGAGAGCGTGAATCCGCTCTTCTCAGAGCGCTCGCTGTTCCGCGACTGACGCACCGGCCCGCACCGCATTCGATTCACAGGAGACCCACCATGTCCGAAAGGCATCCGATCATCGCCATCACCGGCTCCTCCGGTGCCGGCACCTCGTCGGTGACCCGCACCTTCGAGAACATCTTCCGCCGCGAGGCCGTCACCGCCGCGGTGATCGAGGGTGACAGCTTCCACCGCTACGACCGCCTGGAGATGCGCAAGCGCCAGGCCGAGGCCGAGAAGGCGGGCGACAAGCACTTCAGCCACTTCGGCCCCGAGAACAACCTGTTTCCCGAACTGGAGCAGTTGTTCCGCAGCTACGGCGAAACCGGCACCGGCAAGCGCCGCAAGTACCTGCACGATCCGGTGGAGGCCGCGCCCTACAAGCAGGACCCCGGCACCTTCACGCCCTGGGAAGACCTGCCCGAGGGCACCGACCTGCTGTTCTACGAGGGCCTGCACGGCGCCGTGGTCACGCCCGAGATCAACATCGCCCGCCACCCCGACCTGCTGATTGGCGTGGTGCCGGTGATCAACCTCGAGTGGATCCAGAAGCTCTACCGCGACAAGAACGTGCGCGGCTACAGCGCCGAGGCGGTGACCGACACCATCCTGCGCCGCATGCCCGACTATGTGCACTACATCTGCCCGCAGTTCGCCCACACGCATGTCAACTTCCAGCGCGTGCCGGTGGTCGACACCTCCAACCCCTTCATCGCCCGTGACATTCCCACGCCGGACGAATCGATCTGCGTGATCCGCTTCTCCAACCCCAAGGGCATCGACTTTCCCTACCTGCTCAACATGGTCAACAACTCCTGGATGAGCCGGGCCAACACGCTGGTGGTGCCGGGGGGCAAGATGGAGCTGGCGATGCAGCTGATCTTCACGCCCTACATCTGGCGAATGATGGAGCGCCGCAAGCGCGCGCTCGGGGCGATCTAAGCCCCCCCGAAGCGTCCTGGCGGCCGCTTCCCCCCCCGGGGGCACCGCTGGCGGGCCGGCAGAGCCGGATCCGCGGTGGTCGCTGGACACGATGACTGCGGACCGCGGGTGCAGCCTGTCGCTGTGCTGGTGGACAACTTCCTTCTCTCTTGGAGCCGGTGATGGCATCGAACTCTTCGGACCGTGTGGTCCGTGCGGACAATGGGCAACGCCATGTGCTGGCCAATGCGCTGCGCGCGCTGGCGATGGACGCGGTGCAGCAGGCCAACTCGGGGCACCCGGGCGCGCCGATGGGCATGGCCGAGATGGCCGAGGCGTTGTGGCACCGCCATCTGAAGCACAACCCCTCCAACCCGCAGTGGTGGGACCGCGACCGCTTCGTGCTGTCCAACGGCCACGCCAGCATGCTGCTGTACGCGCTGCTGCACCTCACCGGCTACCCGCTGCCAATGGACGAGCTGAAGAAGTTCCGCCAGCGCGGCAGCCTCACCCCCGGCCACCCCGAGGTGGACCACACCCCGGGCGTGGAAACCACCACCGGCCCGCTGGGCCAGGGCATCACCAACGCGGTGGGCATGGCGCTGGCCGAGAAGCTGCTGGCCGACGAGTTCAACCGCCCCGGCCACACCCTCATCGACCACCGCACCTGGGTCTTCCTGGGCGATGGCTGCCTGATGGAAGGCATTAGCCAGGAAGCGATTTCTCTGGCGGGCGCCTGGAAGCTGGGCAAGCTGGTGGCGATGTACGACGACAACGGCATCAGCATCGACGGCGGTGTCACGCCCTGGTTTGCCGACGACACGGCAGCGCGCTTCCGCGCCTGTGGCTGGCACGTCATCGGCCCGGTCGATGGCCATGACGTGAACGCGTTGGACGCGGCCATCACCGCGGCCAAGGGTCAGAGTGCCCAGCCCACGCTGATCATCTGCCGCACCACCATTGGCAAGGGCTCGCCGGCCCGCGAAGGCACGGCCAAGGCGCACGGCGAGCCGCTGGGCGCCGCCGAGATCGCCGCCACCCGCGAGGCCCTGGGTTGGAGCGCCGCGCCTTTCGAGCTGCCGGCTGATGTGGCCGCCCAATGGGATGCGCGCGGCCGCGGCGCCGATGCGGAAGGCGAATGGCGTGCGCGCTGGGCGGCCTACCGCAAGCTCTTCCCGACCGAGGCGCGCGAGCTGGAGCGGCGCATGGCCGGCGAGCTGCCGCTGGGCTTCGAGGCCGACTGGATCAGCACCGTGGCTGCGGTGCAGCAGCGTGGCGAGACGGTGGCCTCACGCAAGGCCTCGCAGCAGGCGATTGCCGAGCTGGGCCCGCGCCTGCCCGAACTGCTGGGCGGCTCGGCCGATCTCACCGCGTCCAACCTGACCGACTGGCCGGGCTGTGGCGCCGTGCGTGGCGGTGAGCCGGGCGGGCGCCACATCAACTACGGCGTGCGCGAGTTCGGCATGTCGGCCATCATGAACGGCATCGCGCTGCATGGCGGGTTCATCCCCTTCGGCGGCACCTTCATGACCTTCAGCGACTACAGCCGCAACGCCATCCGCATGGCGGCGCTGATGAACCGTCGCGTGGTGCATGTGCTGACGCACGACTCGATCGGCCTGGGCGAGGACGGACCGACCCACCAGCCGGTGGAGCATGCGTCCAGCCTGCGCCTGATCCCCAACCTCGACGTCTGGCGCCCCTGCGACGCCGCCGAAACCTTCGTCGCCTGGGGCCACGCGCTGATGAGCCGCAGCCGACCCAGCGCGCTGCTGCTGTCGCGCCAGAACCTGCCGGCCCAGCCGCGCACGCCCGAGCAGACCGCGGCCATCCGACGCGGCGGCTACGTGCTGTCCGACCGCCCGCAGCCGCGCGCGGTGATCGTGGCCACCGGCTCCGAGGTGGCGCTGGCGATGCAGGCGCAGGCGCTGCTGGACGAGCGCGGCGTGGCGGTGCGGGTGGTCTCGATGCCCTCGACCACGGTCTTCGACCAGCAGGACAGCGCCTGGCGCCAGGCGGTGCTGGGCCGCCACCTGCCGCGCGTGGCGGTGGAGGCGGGCAGCAGCAAGCTGTGGGCGGCGTACGGCTGCCAGGCGGTGCTGGGCATCGACCGCTTCGGCGAATCGGCCCCAGGCCCCACCCTGATGAAAGCCTTCGGCTTCACCGCCGATCACCTCGCGGCCCTGGTGGCCGAGGAGATCGAGCGCGAGCCGCAGATCGAGCGATCTTCCAACTGACCGGGGCCCTGCCATGCGCTACAGCGTCATCACTTTCGACCTCGACGGCACGATGGTCGACACCGCCGACGAGATTGCCGAAGCGGCCAACCGCACGCTGGCCGAGTTCGGCGTGCCGCGCCAGGACCCGGCGATGATCACCGGCTTCATCGGCCACGGCGCGCGTCACATGATGATGCGGCTGATGGCCCATGTGCTGCTGGAGCAGCCCGAGCGCGCCGACACCTTGCGCCCCGATGCGGTGCTGGCCCGGCTGGACGCCCACTACGGCGCCACCGCGGGCCTCACCGCCAAGCCCTACCCGGGCTGCCGTGACGCGCTGCGCACGCTGCGCGAGCACGGCGTGCGCGTGGCCTGCCTGACCAACAAGGAACACCGCTACGCCACCAAGGTGCTGCGCAGCTGCGGCCTGGCCGACATGCTGGACTACGTGGTCGGCGGCGACCTGCTGCCACAGAAGAAGCCCGACCCCGCCGGCCTGCACCATGTGCTGGGCGTGCTGGGCGGCCAGACCCACCGCGCCGCCCATGTGGGGGATTCGCGCACCGACGTCGAGACCGCGCGGGCTGCCGGTGCCGAGGCCTGGGCCGTGCCCTGGGGCTACAACAGCGGCGAGCCGATCCAGCTGGCGCACCCCGACCGCGTCTTCAACAGCCTGCCCGAGATCGCCGAACTGGTGGTCGAGGCCAACCGCGCCTGGGGCTACGCGCCCGCGCTGTCATGAATCCGCCTGAACTGACGAGACCCCACCCATGACCCTCAAGATCGGAATCAACGGCTTCGGCCGCATCGGCCGCATGGTGTTCCGCGCCGCCATCCAGAACTTCGCCAAGGACGTGCAGATCGT
>NZ_JAGQDF010000012.1 GCF_018069875.1 Ideonella alba
TCGCTTGGCCGAAGTCAAGGAGGAGGCCGCAGGCCGGGGGACATGAGGACAAGCGAACTCCCCCTCGGCCGCCGCGCTAGACAGCCGCAGTCAGCCCAACGACCGGTCAGGGCAGCGAGCCGATTCAGCCCTGTCCCATGATCGCCGCGCCAGCGACCAGTTCGTCGAACAAGGCCACGGTGGCGGCGCCAGACACCGCGAACGGATCCAGCCGCGCGCATTCGTTGTACTTGATCAGCACGGCGGGGTTCAGGCGGCTCATGTTGACCTGGCCCATCGCCCAGCCGGCGAAGCGGCGCTCGTTGATCTCTTCGTAGGCCAGCAGCGTGACCTCTTCGTGGCGCGCATCGCCGCAGATGCGGCGGTACAGCGCATTGACCTGCGAGCGGCCGCCTTCAAGCACCTGGATGAACAGGCCGCCGGAGCAGCACAGCACGCCGGTGATCCCGTTCTCGGGGTTGCGGCGGGCAGAGGTGCGCAGGATCGCCGCCAGCTCCTCCTGGTCCACCGCGGTGGCGGCGCGGCTGGCGTACATCAGGCGGACGAGCATGGTCAGTCTTTCTTGCTGAGCAGCGACAGGAACTCGCGGCGCAGATCGGGGTTCTTCAGGAAGGCGCCGCGCATCACGCTGTTGGTCATCGCGGAGTCGTTGTCCTTCACACCGCGCCACTGCATGCAGAAGTGGTCAGCTTCCATGACGATGGCCAGGCCGTCGGGCTTCACGCGTTCCTGCAGCGCGTCGGCCAGCATGATCACGGCTTCTTCCTGGATCTGCGGGCGGGTCATGATCCAGTCGGCGATGCGCGCGTACTTGGACAGGCCGATCAGGTTGGAGTGCTCGTTGGGCAGCACGCCGATCCAGATCTTGCCCAGGATCGGGCACATGTGGTGCGAACAGGCGCTGCGCACGGTGATCGGGCCGACGATCATCAGCTCGTTCAGGCGCGAGATGTTCGGGAACTCGGTGACCTCGGGCATCGGCTGGTAGCGGCCGCGGAACACCTCTTCGATGAACATCTTGGCCACGCGCTTGGCCGTCTCCTGGGTGTTGTGGTCGCTCTCGGTGTCGATCACCAGGGCCTTGAGCACATCGGCCATCTTGGCCTGCACCTCGGCGCGCAGTTCCTTCAGTTCGCCCTCGCGGATGAATTCGGCGATGTTGTCGTTGGCGTGGTAGCGACGGTCGGCGCCCACCAGGCGGTAGCGGATGCGCTCGGAGGCGGGCAGCCGGGACAGGTCGTCCTCGCCCAGGATCAGTCGGGGAGGGCGGTTGCGGAGGTCGGGGTCGGTCTGGGCCATCGGGCAGTCTCCTGTCTGGAGGCCCATTGTGGGGCTTCGCGCGCAACCCTGCTGGCAGCGGGCCTGGGTAGACTGCACGGGTGAACGCGCCCCACCCGTCGCCCCCGCTGTCGCGGCTGCTTGAACTGACCGCCGATGCCGTGGCCGCCGTGCTGGCCGGCCGCTCGCTGACCGATGCCCTGGCCGCCTGCGCGGCGCCGGCCCGCCCGGGCGTGCAGGCCTTGTCGTTCACCGTGATGCGCCGGCTGGGCGCGGCCCAGGCCGTGCGTGCCCGTCTGGCCCCGAAGGCGCCGCCGCCGGTGGTGGATGCGCTGCTGTGCAGCGCCATCGCGCTGCTGTGGCCCGACGATGCGCCGCCCTACCCGGACCACACGCTGGTCGACCAGGCGGTGACCGCGGCGCGCCGCAAGGTGCCGGCGGCCAGCGGCTTCCTGAACGCGGTGCTGCGTCGCTTCATCCGCGAGCGTGCGGCGCTGGTGCAGGAGGTCAGCCACGAACCGGTGGCGGCCTGGAACCACCCGCTGTGGTGGATCGAGCGCCTGCGTCACGACTGGCCCGGCCACTGGACCGCGCTGCTGCAACAGGCCCAGCAGCGCCCGCCGATGACCCTGCGGGTCAACCGCCGCCACGGCACCCGTGACACCTACCTGGCCCGGCTGCAGGCCGCCGGTCTGGCGGCCCGCGCGATGCCCGACAGCCCCGACGCGGTGCTGCTGGCCCAGCCGGTGGGCGTGGAGCAACTGCCCGGCTTCGCGCAGGGCGATGTCTCGGTGCAGGACCTGGCGGCCCAGCGTGCCGCGCCGCTGCTGCTGGGCGCCGGCCTGGCGCCGGGGGCCCGGGTGCTGGACGCCTGTGCCGCGCCAGGGGGCAAGACCGCCCACCTGCTGGAGTGTGCCGACCTGGACCTGCTGGCGCTGGACACCGATGCCGCCCGCCTGTCCCGGGTGGACGACACGCTGCGCCGCCTGGGCCTGGCGGCCCGGACCCAGGCCGCCGATGCCCGCCGCCCCGCCAGCTGGTGGGACGGCCAGCCCTTCGACGCGATCATGCTGGACGCGCCCTGCAGCGGCTCGGGCGTGGTGCGCCGCCACCCCGACATCCGCTGGCTGCGCCGGCCCGAGGACATCGCCGCGCTGGCGGCGGTGCAGGCGGAACTGCTGGAGGCCCTGTGGCCGCTGCTGGCGCCGGGCGGGCGCCTGCTGTACGCCACCTGCTCGATCTTCCGGGCCGAAGGGGATGCCCAGATTGACGCATTCTTGCAACGCCACGGGCCCGGCGGCGCCCGTCTGGAGGCCCTATCGCCGGGCCATCTGCTGCCGCTGCCCGACAATCGGGCCACCGTGACCGAGGCCTCGCCGGCCGACGGTTTCTACTACGCCCTGTTGTCGAAGCCGCGCGCGCCCTGACCGGTGGCGGCGGCGCCTGCCCCGAATTTCGCGCCCGTGCCCACCACTGCGGTCCGATCCCTGCCCACCCTCTGGCTGAGGCGCGCCGTGCGTCTGGCCGGGCGCATGGCACTGCTGCTGCTGGTGGGGCTGGCGGGGCTGCTGCTGAGCAGCCGCGGGGCCCTGGCGCAGACGGTGGAGCTGCCGGTCTTCGACATCGCCCGCCAGGATGGCGCGCTGGTGCTGGACTTCCAGGCCCGACCGGTGTTGAGCCGGGCCGTGGAAGACGCCATGCTCAAAGGCGTGCCGCTGTACTTCGTGGCCCAGGCCACGGTGCTGCGGCCGCGCTGGTACTGGCGCGACGAGCGCGTGGCCCGCGCCACCCGCACCTGGCGCCTGTCCTACCAACCGCTGACCGGCCAGTGGCGGGTCAGCCTGGGCGCGCTGGGCCAGACCGTGGGCAGCGCGGCCGAGGCCCTGGCCATCGTCTCGCGTGCCAGCGGCTGGCGCATTGCCGAGCCCGGCGAGATCGAACCCGGCGAGCGCTACCAGGTCGAGTTCAGCTTCCGTCTGGACAACACCCAGCTGCCGCGGCCGATGCAGCTGGACCTGGCGGCGCAGGCCGACTGGCGTCTCTCGGTGGAGCGCAGCGTCCGCCTGGAGTGAACGGCCCGGCCCCATGAAGCTCACCACCCGCTGGGGCATCGCGCTGCTGCTGACGGCCAGCCTGGGTCTGGTGCTGGCCTTCGTGCTGTCGCTGCTGGCCCAGGGCCCCACGCGCTACGAGCGCCACTTCGTCTGGCTGTTCTGGATCAACGTGGCCGCCGCGGCGCTGCTGGTGGTGGTGCTGGCCGTCACCGCCACGCGGCTGGCGCTGCGCATGCGCTCGGGCAAGTTCGGCAGCCGGCTGCTGCTGAAGCTGGCGGCCATCTTTGCGCTGGTGGGGGTGGTGCCCGGCGGCGTGATCTACACCGTGAGCTACCAGTTCGTCTCGCGCAGCATCGAGGCCTGGTTCGACACCCGCGTGGACGACGCGCTGCGCGCCGGCCTGGCGCTGGGCAAGGGCACGCTGGAAGCGCTGTCCGAGGACCTGAGCACCAAGACGCGGCTGGCGGCCGAGCGCCTGTCCGAAGCGCGCCGCGTGCCCGACGGCCTGGGCCTGGAGCGCCTGCGCGAACAGCTGGGCGTGCAAGAAGCGGCGCTGATCGGCGGCGCCGGCCAGGTGCTGGTGGCGGCCGGGCCCGGCGTGGCCATCTCGCCGGAGCGGCCGGCGTCCACGCTGCTGCGCCAGGCGCGCCAGCAGCCCTCGATCAGCGTCATCGAAGGCCTGGAGGAGGACGATCCTGCCACCGCCGGCCGCGCCCGCATCCGCGCGATCGCCCAGGTGCCCAGCGCCAGCCTGGCGCTGGTGGGCGACGAGGAGCGCTTCCTGATGGTGGTGCAGCCGCTGCCCGAGGTGCTCACCCGCAATGCGCTGGCGGTGCAGGCCGCCTACCGCGAGTACCAGGCGCGCAGCCTGGCCCGCGAGGGCCTGCGCCGCATGTACATCGGCACGCTGACGCTGGCCATGGTGCTGGCGGTGTTCGGGGCGGTGCTGCTGGCGGTGCTGCTGGGCAACCAGATCGCCCGGCCGCTGCTGCTGCTGGCCGAGGGCATGCGCCAGGTGGCGGCCGGCGACCTGGGGGCCAAGCCGGTGTTCGCCTCGCGCGACGAACTGGGCGGCCTGACGCGCAACTTCGCCGCCATGACCGAACAGCTGGGCAGCGCGCGCGAACAGGCGCAGCGCAGCCTGCGCCAGCTCGAGAACGCCCGCACCCGGCTGCAGACCATCCTGGACAACCTCACCGCCGGCGTCATCGTGTTCGACCGCGAGGGCCGCATCGACACCGTCAACCCCGGCGCCACACGCATCCTGCGCGCGCCGGTGTCGGCCGGCGTGGGCCGCCCGTTGGCCGAGGTGCCCGGGCTGGCGGCGCTGGCCGCATCGGTGGACCAGCGCTTCAGCCAGCACCACCACAACCCCGAAGAGGGCGAGCGCGACCAGTGGCAGGACGCCTTCGAGCTGTCGGTGGGCGACGCCGGCGCCACGCTGACGCTGCTGGTGCGCGGCGCCATCCTGCCGCCGGGGCCGGCGCGGCTGATCGTCTTCGACGACATCACCGAGGTGGTCTCGGCCCAGCGCGCGGCGGCCTGGAGCGAGGTGGCGCGCCGCCTGGCGCACGAGATCAAGAACCCGCTCACGCCCATCCAGCTCAGCGCCGAGCGCCTGCAGCACAAGCTCGAGGCCAAGCTCGACGAGCCCGACCAGGCCATGCTGGCGCGCTCGGTGGCCACCATCGTCGCCCAGGTGCAGGCGATGAAGCAGCTGGTCAACGAGTTCCGCGACTACGCCCGCCTGCCCTCGGCCAACATGCAGCCGCTGGACCTGAACGCGCTGGTGGCCGAGGTGCTGGCGCTCTACGGCGATGAGCAGGACCAGGGCCGGCTGCAGGCCCAGTGCGACCGCGCGCTGCCGGCCATCCAGGGCGACGCCACCCAGCTGCGCCAGGTGGTGCACAACCTCGTGCAGAACGCGCTGGATGCGGTGGCCGGCCGCGAGGACGGCCGCGTGGTGGTCAGCACCGACCAGCCGCCGCAGGAAACCGGCCGCCCGGCCATCGTGCGGCTGCGCGTCACCGACAATGGCCCGGGCTTCGCCGACAAGGTGCTCAAGCGCGCCTTCGAGCCCTACATGACCACCAAGACCAAGGGCACCGGACTGGGTCTGGCGGTGGTCAAGAAGATCGCCGACGAACACGGTGCGCGCGTGCGAATCGTCAACCTCGGGGCATCCGGCGACGACGCCGCGCCGGCAGGTGCGCAGGTTTCGTTATCATTTTCAGGTTTGACGGACGTCGGCGCCACGGCGACGGCGCCGGATCGGCCCGCGACAAGGCCTTGACCCCGGCCGAAAGACCGCGCAGCGCAACCCACCCATGGCAACCATTCTTGTAGTCGACGACGAAATGGGCATTCGTGCCCTGTTGTCGGAAATCCTCACGGACGAAGGTCACTCGATCGAGCTGGCCGAGAACGCCGTGCAGGCCCGCTCTGCGCGCGAGCGCATGCGCCCCGACCTGGTCCTGCTCGACATCTGGATGCCCGATGTGGACGGCATCACGCTGCTCAAGGAGTGGGGCGCCACCGGCCTGCTCAACATGCCGGTGATCATGATGAGCGGCCACGGCACGATCGACACCGCGGTCGAGGCCACCAAGTACGGCGCCATCGCCTTCCTGGAAAAGCCGATCACGCTGGCCAAGCTGCTGCGCGCCGTGGAGCAGGGCCTGGCCCGCGCCCCGGCCCGCGCGCCCGGCGCCGCGCCCGCCACCCCCGCGCCACCGGTGGGCGGCCCGATCCGCGGCGTGCTGGCCGAGCCCGCGCTGACCGTGGAAGCCGCGATGACCGGCGGCCTGGGCCTGCCGGTGATGCAGGTCGACCTGGGCCCGCAGGCCGAGCAGAGCTTCGACCTGGACCGCCCGCTGCGCGAGGCCCGCGACGCCTTCGAGAAGAGCTACTTCGAGTTCCACCTGGCGCGCGAGAACGGCAGCATGACCCGCGTGGCCGAGAAGACCGGCCTGGAGCGCACCCACCTCTACCGCAAGCTCAAGCAGCTGGGCGTGGACCTCTCACGCAACAAGCGCGGTAGCGGCGCCTGAAGCCCGTGCTATACTGCTGGACTTCGCTGACCCGGCCCAGCCGGTGACGCGGCAGAGACACAGAAAAAGGCCTGGTAGCTCAGTTGGTAGAGCAGCGGATTGAAAATCCGCGTGTCGGTGGTTCGATTCCGCCCCAGGCCACCAAGATAAAAGCGAAGTGCGACAAGCACTTGGTGCAGCAGATCAGCCCGGCCAGTCCGGGCTTTTTTGCGCCTGATTGAAAAGCCGTCCGCGTGCTGCCTTTCCTCATGCGCATCCCGCAGGCGCGTTGTACGCTGCGATGACCGCAGAACCAGACCCATGGCCAACACCGCGCTCTACACCTTCGGCTACGAAGGCCTGACCATCGAGGCGTTCATCGAACGCCTGCTGCAGGCCCGCGTCCAGCTGATCGTGGATGTGCGCGAGCTGCCCTTGTCGCGCAAGAAGGGCTTTTCGAAGACGGCTTTCCGCGAAGCCCTGGCGGCCGCAGGCATCGAGTACGAACACCGCCCGGCTCTCGGGTGCCCCAAGCCTGTCCGCGATCGCTACAAGGCGGATGGCGACTGGCAGGCCTACACGCGCAGCTTCCTGGCCTACCTGTCCAGCCAGAAGGCCGAAATCGATGACCTGAGCCGCTCAGCGCTCGCCCAGCAGGCCTGCCTGGTCTGCTTCGAGGCCGATTTCGGCCTATGCCACCGCACCTACGTGGCCCGGGCAGCGCACGCGGCCGGCGCGCCTGCTGTGCGCCATCTGTCCGCTAGAACAGTGGTTGCTGACGCGCCAGCGCGTCTGGCAGCCTAGGCGGGTACAGCACGCTGACGATCAGCCACTGCTTGGGAAAGCGGTGGATGGTGCCCATCAGGAACAGCACATCCTTCTCGCTGAACTCGGTCACGAACTTCTGGCGGAACGCGGCCTGCCAGTCGGGCCGGCGATGCACGTTCCAGTACAGCGCGCCAGCCTCCCAGTCCACCAGCTTGTGCCTGTGCTCGCTCATGCCCGACGCTGTCTCGCAGACGTAGCGGTAATGGAAATCGAAAGGCAGCTTCTTCAGCGTCTTCAACGAGCGCTGATCCTCCACCGCATCGAACAGGCTGCCTTGCTGTTGCTCCTGCATCAGCTTGGCTTTCTCGTCATCCGTCCAGTTCGGGTTCTCCACGGTTCTGATGTCCAGCCCCAACAACCGCGCCGGCCGCACCAGGCCCAGCGTCACGCCGCGTGACTCGCGGGCCGCCTCCAGATCGGTGAATGAGGCGAAGACCGGCGCGGCCTTGATCGCATCGCGTCGCGCGATCCAGTGATCCCGCGTCGGCAGCGGCTCACCATCAAGCTCGATCGTGTCTACCGACATCCGATGACTTTCCGGCCGGGCGTCGTCCTGTGCCCGGCGCACGCGCGCGCTGATCCATTGCCACTTGCGGAACTGCTGCTCGTCCTCGACGAGTCTGAACGGCACCGGGAACAAGCGCACGAGGTGGCCGTTTTCCGACATGCCGGCCACGCAGGACGTCTCGACGTAGCGAGCGCTGGGTGAGGGGTAAGTCTTGCAGAGGATCAGGATGCGCTGGTGGTCTGTGGCCACTTGAGTCTCCCTGGCTTGTCCTGGCGGCGGACCGGTTCTCAGGCCTTGTCTGCCAGAGACTGCCCCGCGATGAAAAAAAAGGGCCAGGCATGCGCCTGGCCCTGCACACAGCCCGCCTACCCGCGAGCTGTTACGCCTTGCTCTGCCCTGATCAGGGCACCGGCGGCGGCGGCGGCGGGAGCATCGTCGCGCAGCTGCCGCCACCCGGTGCGTAGGCGTTGGTCTGGATCGAGTTGTCCTTCTGCAGGATCGGGCTCAGGTCGGCCGCCTTGTTGCTGGGGCTCCCAGCCTTGCCGTGCGGGTCGTACATGTTGACGCACAGCTGCGGCGGCAGCTGGGCGCCGGCGGGGTAGGTGGCCTCGGCGGACCAGGCGCCGGTGGCGCCGCTGACGCCGCCGCGCACCTCGACCCGGCAGGTGGTCTTGGAGAACGGGACTTCACCCGAGAACTTCGGGCCGGTGTGGAAGTAGGTGCCGCCCGGGATGGCGATGGCGCCGGCCGGGTTGACATCCGCGCGGGTGGTCGAGCCATGGGCCAGCACCACGGTGGCGTTGCTCATGGTGAAGCTGGGCACGGGGGTGGTGCGGGTGCTCACGCCCCACCAGTCCACCGACCAGGCCACGCCGTAGCGGCCGGTGCAGTTCTGGCCGGCCCACCACCAGGTGCCCGACATGGTCACCGTGGTGCTGCTGTCGCCGTTCTGGACCACGTTGACCGTGGTGTCGTTGACCGGGTTGGCCGCATCGGCCAGGGCACCACCGGCCAGGCCGGCGAGTGCCAGCGCCACCAGACCGGCGCGCAGGGTGGGTGAAGCGGAGGGGGTCTTCATGGGTACTCCTGATGAGTGAGCGGTGCCCGACCCGGACGGCCTGGCACAAGGTGGCCGGCGGGCGCCGGAAGAACACAGCGGGGGGCGCTGTAACAGAATGTATGCAGGCTGCGGGTGCAGCGCATCAGGGCAGAACCGCAGACGCGTGCCGGGTTGTGCACAAATGCTCATGCCGCCCCCGCAGGAAAACGGGGCCACACCCGGGGCGGCGCTTCGTTGGGGGGCCGCTTGTCGGCGCTGGTGGCGTAGGCGGCCCGGGCGCGGCGCGCGGCGGCGTCGGCCCCAGCCAGGCGGCCGGCCTGCAGCGCGCGGGCGCCCAGGTCCAGCCAGTGGCAGGGCAGGATGTCCTCGGGCTGGGCCGTGTCGTCCAGCAGCTGCTGGGCCAGGGCACCGGCCTGGGCGCCGTTGCCGCGCGCCAGCCAGGCCCCCACGCGGTGCCAGGCCAGCCGGGCCGCCAGTGCGCCCTGCTCCAGGCGGCGGGCCTGCTGTTCGACCGCCTCGATCGCAGCCGGGTCGGCGTTGCCGGGCCGCGCGCACAGCTGCTCGGCCTGCACACGCAGCAGCAGCAGCGGGTCGTTGGCGTCGGTGGCGGCGCTGTGGGCGCGCTGCAGTGAACGCTCGCACCCCAGGCCCTCGGCGCTGTCGATGGCGGCCAGCAGCAGCCAGGCGCGCGCCCGCACCGCCGAGGTGGTGGCGTCGGCGAGCCGGGCATGGGCCTGCCGCGCCGCGCCGGGCTGGCCAGCGCACAGGTGGGTGCGCACCAGGGTCTCGGCCGCACGGGCGCCGATGCGGCCCAGCTCGGGCGCGTGCTGGCATTCGTGCAGTGCGCGCCAGGCGTGCTGCAGCGCGCTGGCCACGCGGCCCAGGCCCAGGTCGGTGACGGCGCGGGTCACGTCCAGACCAGCCTGCATGTGGCCCTCCAGCGGGCCGAGCAGTTCGCGCCAGGTGCGGGTGTTCCGCAGCAGTTCGTCGGCCTCGGCGAAACGGCCCTGCTGGGTGCGGATGGCGGCCAGGTTGCTGACCTCGACGGTGGCGTCGCTCCACTGCTGCTGCTCGACCAGCAGATCCAGCAGCGCCTGGGTGTGCAGCGCGCACTGGCCCAGCTGGCCCGCCTGCCAGCAGACCGCGGCCTGCGCGCCGAGGAAGTGCCGCCGTGCGCTGACCGAGGCCTGGGGCAGCAGGGCCTGCCACCCGCTCAGGGTCTGGAAGGCCTCGTCGGGCCGGTTCTGGCCGCCCAGCGCATAGGCCAGCGTGGCGCCGGCCTGCAGCGTGGCGTCGATGTCCTTCAGGGTCTGGGCCACCGGCAGGTGCTCGCGGGCCAGTTGCTCGGCGTCGGTGTAGTGGCCGCGGTGCAGCGCCAGATCGGCCAGCTCCAGCCGGGCCAGCAGGTGCTGGCGCGGCCAGCGCGCCAGCGTGCACAGACGCTCGGCCACCGGCAGCGCGCTTTCGGCGCCCTGGCTCATGGTCAGTGGGCCGATGCTGGCGCGCAGCGCCTCGAAGGCCTTGTCCAGGTGGCCGCCAGCCTCCCAGCAGCGCGCGGCGTGCTGGTGGAAGCGGGCCTGCTCGGCCACGCGCGCGGCGCGCGCGGCCTCTTGGGCAGCGCGCTCGTACAGCGGGGCGGCCAGCACGGGCCGGCCGGCCGCCTCGTGGTGCTGCGCGGCCTCGACGCAGGGGCCCGCGCTGTGCTCCAGCCAGTGGGCGATCTGCTCGTGCAGCAGGATGCGGTCGAGGGCCGGCATGGCCTCGCGCAGGCAGTTGCCGATCAGGTCATGCATGCGTGCGTCGGCATCCACCCAGTGGATGGCGTCCAGGTGGCGCAGCGCCTGGCGCCAGCGGTCGGCCGAGTCGCCCAGGATGGCGGCCGCGGTCTGCGGCGGGATCGGGGCGCGCAGCACCGCGGCGGCGCGGGCCAGCTGGCGCGCATCCGGGGGCAGGCCGGCCTCGCGCGCCAGCAGGTGGTTGGCGATGTCCTGCGGCGGCGGCAGGCCGTCGCCGAAGCAGCCATCGGACATCGACTTGATCAGCTCCACCGCCAGCAGCGGCAGCCCGCCCGAGGCGCGGTGGATGGATTCGGCGGCGTCCGCGGGCATCGGACCGAGCGTGTCGGCGTCGGCGACCAAGGCGCCGATCGCGGTGCGGTCCAGCGGCAGCACCTCCAGCATCAGCGGGGCGCTGGCGGCGCGGATCCAGGTGTCCAGCGCGGCCGGACGCTCGCCCGCGCGGCTGGCCAGCCACCAGGGGGGCAGCGTGGGCTGGGCCAGTGCCGGCAGCAGCTCCAGCGTGGCCAGATCGGCCTGCTGCAGGTCGTCCAGCACGATCAGGTCGATCCCGGCCTGGGTCAGCGCCAGCTCGACCGCGCGCAGCAACCGCGTGGCCTGCACGTCGCTGCTGCGGCCATGCAGCTCCGGCAGCACCGCCGACAGCTCGCGCAGCGCCCACTCGGGCAGCCCGCGCTGGCCCTGGGGGCACAGCCCGTGCGGTGTGGACCACAGCGCCGACAACAGGCGCGCCAGCAGCGCATAAGGCCGCTCGGAGGCGCCGGCATAGGCCGGCACATGCAAGGCCCGGTGGATGCCCAGGCGGCGGATGGCCTCACCGATCAGGCGCGTCTTGCCGATGCCCGGCGCCCCCTCGATCAGCACCGGCTGGCGCTGCGCCCAGGCCTGCTGCAGTGCGGCCAGCTGGCCCTCGCGGCCGACACAGCTGGGCACCCATGGCCGGGCGGTGGCGCGCGAGCGGCTGGGCACGGCGGCGAATTCGCCCTGGCGGATCCGCGCCACCAGGCTCTGGGTGGCGTCGTCGGGCAGCTCGCCCAGGTCGCCGGCCAGGCGGCCGCAGAAGGCCTGGTAGACCGACATCGCGCTGCCCAGATCGCCGCTCAGGAAGAGCTGCCAGATCAGGCGCCGGTGGGCCAGGTCGGAGTAGGGGTTGGCGGCGACGATCTGCTGGCTCATGGCCAGCGCGTCACTCAGGCGGCCGATGGATTCCAGGTGGTCGGACTCGCGCGCCATGCGTTCGAGCTGGCGCTGCCGCCAGGCCGGGCGGGCCTGCTGCAGCCAGCCGGCGAAGTCCGGGCAGTCGTCGAACTCCAGGCCGTCCAGCAGCTCGGCGCCGAGCGGCGGCACCGCCGCGCCGGGCCCGTCGGCCACGCCCGCCAGCGGGTCTTCGACGCGGCTGCTCAGGCGCAGCAGGTCGTCGCCCTCCACCAGCGGTGCGCCAGCGGTGCGGGTGAGGCGGAAGCGCCGCTGGCGCAGGTTCAGGCGCGAGCCCTGCGGGTTGTCGCGCGGCCACAGCATGGTGGCCACCAGGTCCTTGGCGGCGCTGCCGTCCACCGCCAGGATGGCCAGCAGCGCGGCGTCCTTGCGCGACAGCGGCACGGATGCGCCCTGGGGCAGCACCAGGCAGGGGCTGCGCGTCAGGTGGATCTTGACCAGGCCGGGGCTGGGCGGGGTTGTCATGGCGGACGGGGCGGGCGGCGGATCCTCGTCGGGACCCTCACGTGTTACCAAGTGCAGCCAGTCTCCCGCCAGGTCGTTACCGACCTGTTATCCACCGCAGGGCCCGCCTCGCGCGGGACAATCGGGGTCCGATGCGCTCCCCGATCCACATCGTCGACGTCGAACGCCTGTCCACCTGGACCCGCTACCGGCCCGGGCTGTGCGAGAGCTGCCAGGCCAACTGCTGCACCATGCCGGTCGAGGTGCGGCTGGCCGATCTGGTGCGCCTGGGCCTGGTCGACCCCTTCGAGGCCGAACACGAAGAGGTCCGGCTGATCGCCCGGCGCCTGCAGAAGGCGGGGCAGATCGCGCGCTACACCGCCAAGTCCGGCGTCTTCACGCTGCCCCGGCGCGCCAGCGGCGACTGCCGCTACCTGGACGCGGCGTCACGCCGCTGCACGGTCTACGCGCAGCGGCCCGACACCTGCCGCCGGCACCCGCAGGTGGGGCCGCGGCCGGGGCACTGCCCCTATGGGGCCCGCACGGCGCGGGCCTGAGCCTCACTGCACCAGCATCACGGTGTGGGCCTGCGGCGGGTTCTGCGCCGAGCCCTGCAGCGTCACCACGACGTAGTAGGTGTTCAGGGCGAAGTCCATGCCCGGCACCGGCACGGCCACGTTGTTGACGCCCGCGGCAGCCGGGCCCACCACGTTGGCGATCATTGCGGGGACGCCGGTGACTTTGTCCTTCTGGTACAGCGTGGCGTTCACCCGGCCGCCCACGGTGTCACGGTACTGCAGCACCAGGCGGGTCCAGGTGGGCACCGCGGTGGCGAAGGAGTCCAGCACGTTGCAGGTGAAGACCAGCGGCGGCACGTCCGGGTTGTTGGCCCGCACGAAGCCGAAGGGGGCGTTGATCTGCGCATTGCGCAGCGAGTTCAGGCTGTCGGGCGCACAGGCGGGCACGGTGTGCTGCCAGTCGTCGATGGTCACGGCCTGGGCGGCCGGGGCGGCCAGCAGGGCGGCCAGCGGCAGCAGGGCGGCGGCGAGGGAGCGTTGAAAGCGTTGCATGGCGAATCTCCTGGGTTTCTGGAAGGGGGGCGGGCCCGTCATCAGCGGGTCCGTACTGAAGAAGACGCACCCGGCGCGACAATCCGGACATCTCTGGGTGAACAACCGAAAGGCCGCGCTGTTCCGCGCCTAACGAGGCGCGCGTTGGCGGCAACATCGGCGACAGGACCCTGCTGGAGAATCGCCATGACCTTGCCCCGTGCCCTGACCCGTCTGACCTGTCTGACCCGCCTGAGCCTGCTGGCCGCCACGCTCGCCACGCTGTGCGCTGCCCCGGTGCACGCCGGCCCGGTGGCCGATCGCATCAAGGCCTCGGGCACGCTGCGGGTGTGCATCTGGCCCGAGTACTACGGCGTCACCTGGCGCAACCCGCGCACGCAGCAGCTCGGCGGCATCGACATCGAGCTCTCGGCGGCCTTTGCCAAGGACCTGGGCGTGTCGCTGCAGTACGTCGAAAGCTCGTTTCCCAAGCTGATCGACGACCTGCTGGGCGACCGCTGCGACATCTCCATGCACGCGGTGGCGGTGCTGCCAGCCCGCGCCGAGAAGCTGAAGTTCACCCAGCCCTACCTGCAGAGCGACATCTACGGCATCACCACCCGCAGCAACCGCGCGATCCGCAGCTGGGACGACATCGATCAGCCCGGCGTGCAGGTGGCGGTGCAGGCCGGCACGTTCATGGAGCCGGTGATGAAGGCTGCGCTGAAGCAGGCCACGATGGTGGTGGTCAAGCCGCCGCAGACGCGCGAGGGCGAGCTCGAAGCCGGCCGTGTCGATGTCTTCATGACCGACTACCCCTACAGCCGGCGCCTGCTGGACAACGCCGACTGGGCCCGCCTGGTGCCGCCCAGCAAGCCCTTCCACGTGCTGCCCTACGCCTACGCGGTCAAGCCCGGCGATGCCGAATGGCTGGCGCGCGCCGACGCCTTCGTGGCGCAGATCAAGAAGGACGGCCGCCTGGCTGCGGCGGCCCAGCGTGCCGGCCTGGGCGAGGTGGTGGTGCGTTGACGATGCACCCTGATCGGAGCACCCCCCGGTGAGTGCCGCGCCCGGCTCGCTGCCGCGCTGGCTGCGCAGCGATGCGCTGCCCTGGGCCGGGCTGCTGCTGGCGCTGACGGTGGTGCTGGGCCTGGCGGCCTTCGTGCGCTACGAGCGGTTCGAGATCGAAACCGACGTGCAGGGCCGCGCCGAGCTGTATGCCCGGGTGCTGGAGGACCAGACCGCGCGCCTGATCGGCAGCACCGAGCTGGCCCTGCAGACGCTGGCGCCGGCCATCGAGGCCGAGCCCGACGCGCCCGCCCAGGTCGACAACCTGCTGGGCGCCACCGTTCGGGGCCTGCCCTTCGTGCGCAGCATCAGCTGGCTCGACAGCGAGGGCCGCGTACGTGCCAGCTCGCAGCCCGGTGCGCGCGGCCTGCAGCTGCCACGCGCAGCGGTCACCGCCGGACCCGGCGGCCTGGCGCCGCTGCAGACGGTGCGTGACCTGGCCCAGCTGGCGCGCGGCGAGCGCGCCCCGGCCGGCGTGGCCGTGCTGCCGCTGACCTGGCCGCTGCCGGGCGAGGCGGGCCAGCTGGTGGCCCTGATCAGCACCGACTTCATCGCCAACCAGCAGCAGCTCACCCTCAGCGGCACGCATGTCGATGGCGCACTGCTCGCCTACGACGGCACGCTGGTGGCGGCCACCGAGAACCTGCGCGCGCTGCCGGGCAGCCGGCAGGCGCAGCTGGACCTGTTCACCCGCCACCTGCCGGACCGCGAGTCCGGCGTCGAGGCCGCCCGCGGCCTGGACGATGTCGACGGCCTGCTGGCCTGGCGCTCGGTGCGCCGGGCGCCGCTGGTGGTGCTGGTGCAGACGCCGCTCGCCACGGTCGAGGACCGCCTGGGCGAGGTGCGCCACGGCGCGCTGATCGGCGGCACCCTCGCCCTGGCGCTGATCGCCGCGCTGACTGCCCTGGCCTGGCGCAGCCTGCGCGGCCACGAGCTGGTCAGCGCCGACCTGCGCCAGGCCCAGGGCACGCTGGCCGCCCAGGACGCCTTCACCGACCGCCTGTTCGAGGTCAGCCCGGTGCCGATGGCGGTGCAGGACGCCCTGGGCCGATTCGTGCGGGTCAACCGGGCCTGGTGCGAGTTCACCGGCCGCGACGCCCCGGCGCTGCTGGGCCAGCAGGCCCTGCCCGCACTGGGCGAGGAAACCGCCACCGCGCTGGCGCCGGCGCTGGGCGCCGGCCTGCTGCAGCGGGGCAGCGCCGCCCAGCACGAAACCCAGCTGCGCGACGGCCGCGGCCTGCTGCGCGACGTGGTGGTGCGCCACATGGCCTTTGCCGACCCCGGCGGCCGCGCCGGCGGCACCATCACCTGCCTGGTCGACGTCAGCGAATTCCGCGAGGCCGAGCGCCGCACCCGCGAGGCCAAGGAGGCCGCCGAGCAGGCCAATGCCGCCAAGGGCGAGTTCATTGCCAATGTCAGCCACGAGTTGCGCACGCCGCTGCAGAGCATCCTCGGCTTCTCCGAGCTGGGCCGTGACCGGGCCGCGGCCAACAGCCGCGAGCAGCAGATGTTCTCGATGGTCCATGCCGGCGGTGAGCGCATGCTGACGCTGGTCGAGGCCCTGCTCGACCTGTCGCAGCTGGAGGCCACCTTCGGCCGCAGCGAGCTGGCCGTGATCGACCTGGTCCCCACGGTGCGCGAGGTGGTGGCCGAGCTGGCGCCGCTGGCCTCCAGCCGGGGCATCCACCTGGCGCTGCCCGACGAGGGGCTGCCGATGCTGGCGCATGGCGACGCCTTCCGGCTGCAGCAGGTGATCCGCAATGTGCTGGCCAACGCGCTGCGCTTCGCCCCGGCCGACTCGGTCATCGAGACCCGCTGGTCGCGCCAGGGCGAGGAGCTGATCGTGCACGTGCGCGACCACGGCCCGGGCATCCCGCCCGACGAGCTGGAAAGCATCTTCGCCCCCTTCACCCAGTCCACCCGCACCAAGGACGGCTCGGGCGGCACCGGCCTGGGCCTGGCGATCTGCCGCAAGATCATGGCCGCCCACCGCGGCCGCATCATCGCAATGAACGCCGAGGGCGGCGGCGCGCAGTTCGAGATCCGTCTGCCGGCGCTCTGAGCCGGCCACCGGTCCGCGCTGCGATACTCGCGCGCATGCCCCCATCACGCAGACTGGCGCCCCGGCGGCCGCTGCCCCCAATGAGCAGCGCCTGGCCCTGCCTGCGACGCGCCCGCGACCACGACCCGGCCCGGCGCTGCCCGGTCCTGCTGGGCGACGGCGACGGCGCGCCTGGCCTGGGCAGCGTCGCCTGGGCCGAGCGTGACGCCCTGGCCGCCTGGCCCGACCTGTTCCACCGCGCGCCCGACGCGCTGCGGCTGCGCGCCGACCCCGGCGCGGCGCTGGACGCGGCGCTGGACCAGGTGCACCGCGCCCTGCGGGCCCAGGGCCTGATCCGCGCCTGGCGCGACGAACCCTATCCGTGGCTGGACGAGACCGGCCGGCGCCACGCGGTGATCGAGCGCGCAGCCGCGCGCTTCTGGGGCGCGCTGACCTTCGGTGCCCACTGCAATGGCTACCTGGCGGGCCCCGATGGCCGACCCAGCCACCTCTGGATCGCCCAGCGCTCGCCGCACAAGCCCACCGATCCAGGCATGCTGGACAACCTGATCGGCGGCGGTGTGCCACTGGGCCAGACCCCGCGCGAGGCGCTGCTGCGCGAGGCCTGGGAGGAGGCCGGCCTGCAGGCTGACGAGCTGACCGCCCTGCGGCCGGGCCGGGTGTTCGAACTGCACTGCGACATCCCCGAGGGCCTGCAGCGCGAGTGGCTGTTCGTCTTCGACCTGGCCCTGCCGCCGGGCCGCGTGCCGCAGAACCAGGACGGCGAGGTGGCGGGCTTTCGCTGCCTGCCGCTCGACGAGGCCCTGGCCCAGGTGCGCGCCGGCGCGCTGACCACCGATGCCGGCCTGGCCACGTTGGACTTCGCCAGCCGCCACGGCCTGCTGACGGCGGCCGACGCCCAGGCCCTGCAGGCGCTGCAGGTGGCGCCGGCGGCGGCGCGCCGGGTCGAGCCGACGCTTCAAATCCGCTGAAGTGCGTCGTGCATCGGGGTGAACCACCGGGCCGCCGGTGGATCGGACACTCTCGCCCATCCCGTCGAGACCTTCAACGATGAACTCCACTGAACGCTACACCGGCGTCGCGATCGCGCTGCACTGGCTGCTGGCCCTGATGATCGTCGGCGCCTTCGGCGTCGGCCTGTACATGGCCGACCTGCCCAATTCGCTGGCCAAGCTCAAGCTCTACAACTGGCACAAGTGGGCGGGTGTGACCATCCTGGCCCTGTCGGCGCTGCGCCTGGTGTGGCGCCTGACCCACCGCCCGCCGGCCGACCTGCCCGCGCCGCGCTGGCAGCAGCTGGCCGCGCACGCCACGCACCACGCGCTGTACGCGCTGTTCTTCCTGGTGCCGCTGGTGGGCTGGGCCTACAGCTCGGCCAAAGGCTTCCCGATCGTCTGGTTCGGCGTGCTGCCGCTGCCCGACTTCGTGCCCAAGGACGAGGCCCTGGCCGAGCTGATCAAGCCCTGGCACGAATCCCTGGCCTGGCTGATGGCGCTGCTGGTCGTGCTGCATGTGGCGGCGGCGATCAAGCACCATGTCATCGACCGCGATGGCCTGCTCAACCGCATGCGTCCGGGCCGCTGAGCCCCCACAGGAGTGTTCCGATGAACCGTGTTCTGATCCCCGCCGTGCTCGCGCTCTTCAGCGCCACGGCCCTGGCCGCCGACCCGGTGGTCAACCCCGCCGCCAGCGAGATCGGCTTCAGCGCCAAGCAGATGGGCGTGGCCATGCAGGGCCGCTTCAAGCAGTGGACCGCCCAGATGCGCTTCGACCCCAAGAAGCCCGAGGCCGGCCAGGTCAGCTTCGCCATCCAGACCGGCAGCGCCAGCTTCGGTGCCAAGGAGACCGATGCCGAGCTGCCCAAGCCCGAGTGGTTCGGCGTGGCCAAGTTCCCCACCGCCAGCTTCCAGTCCAGCGCCATCAAGGGCCTGGGCGGCGGCAAGTTCGAGGTGGCCGGCAAGCTCAGCGTCAAGGGCAACGTCAAGGACATCGTCGTGCCGGTGGCCCTGACCCAGGCCGGCGGCGCCACCACCGCCACTGGCTCGTTCACGATCAAGCGCCTCGATTTCAAGATCGGCGAGGGCGAGTGGGCCGACACCTCGATGGTGGCCAACGACGTCGTCGTCAACTTCAAGCTGGCGATCAGCGGCATGGCGCCGCTGTGATGCCCGTCTCCTTCTTCTCACCCACCCTGTCAGGGAGTTTCTCGATGAACCTGCGTTCGCTCTTCGCCGCCACCGTGCTGGCCGCCGCCATCCCCGCCATCGCCGCCCCGGTGACCTACAACGTCGACCCGACGCACACCTTCCCGCGCTTCTCGTACAACCACCTGGGCATGTCCACCCAGCTGAGCAAGTTCAACAAGGTCAGTGGCTCGGTGGTGTTCGACAAGGCCGCCAAGACCGGCTCGGTCGACGTGACGATCGACACCACCTCGGTGGACACCGGCTCCAGCCTGTTCAACGGCCACATCCAGGGCGAGGAGTTCCTGGACACCGCCAAGTTCCCCACCGCCACCTTCAAGTCGACCAAGGTGGTCTTCGACGGCGACAAGCCCGCCTCGATCGAGGGCAACCTGACGATCAAGGGTGTCACCAAGCCGGTCACGCTGACGGTGACCCACTTCGTCAACCAGGCCCATCCGATGATGAAGGTCGACGCCATCGGCGCCAACGCCAGCACCGTGATCAAGCGCAGCGAGTTCAACGCCAGCAAGTACGTGCCCTACGTCGGCGACGAGGTGACGATCACGCTGTCGATCGAGGCCGTGGCCGCCCAGTAAGGCCAGGCCACCACCCATGAACGACACAGGGGACCCGCGGGTCCCCTGTTGTCATGAGCACGGTGTGTTCAGGACCGCGCCAGCAGCGTGAAGTGCTCGACCACCGGCGGCTGAGCGAAGAACGGGCCGACGATGGCGCGCCACTGGGTGAACAGATCGGAGCCACGGAAGCCCACCGTGTGGTCCTCCAGCGTCTCCCAGAAGATCTGCAGCACATAGCGCTCGGGGCTCTCCATCCCCTTGTTCACCTTGAAGCCGCGAAAGCCGGGGGCCTGGGCGATGACGGTGGTCAGGCCGCGCTGGATGGCCTCGTCGAATTCGGCCTGGCGGCCAGGCTGGATGCGGATGTCGGCGATTTCAAGAATCATGGTGGGCAGGAGCGTCGTCAGGAAAGCCAGTGTGCCACGCGGCTATGATCCGCGCCGCATTCCGGAGACCGCGCTTGAGCACCCCCCGCCCCGACGACTGGCAGCACGACCACGAGGTCGGCTCGGCTGCCGCCACCCAGGACACCACCCGTGTCGACGACCTGCGCATCGGCGCGGTGCGACCGCTGATTTCCCCGGCGCTGCTGCTGGACGAACTGCCGCTGCCCGCGGCCGCGCAGGATGTGGTCGAGGGCGCGCGCGCCGGCATCGCCCGCGTGCTGGCCGGCCAGGACGACCGCCTGGTGGTGGTGGTCGGCCCCTGCTCGATCCATGACCACGCGCAGGCCATCGACTATGCGCAGCGGCTGAAGGCGCTGAACGACGAACTCTCGGGTGAGCTGCTGCTGGTGATGCGCGTCTACTTCGAGAAGCCGCGCACCACGGTGGGCTGGAAGGGCTACATCAACGATCCGCGCATCGACGGCAGCTTTCGCATCAACGAGGGCCTGCGCCGCGCCCGCGCGCTGCTGCTGGAGGTGGCCGGCATGGGCCTGCCGGCCGGCACCGAGTTCCTCGACCTGCTGTCGCCGCAGTACATCGCTGACCTCGTGGCCTGGGGCGCGATCGGTGCCCGCACCACCGAAAGCCAGAGCCACCGCCAGCTGGCGTCCGGCCTGTCCTGCCCGGTGGGCTTCAAGAACGGCACCGACGGCGGCGTCAAGGTGGCGGCCGACGCCATCGTCGCGGCCAGCGCCGCGCATGCCTTCATGGGCATGACCAAGATGGGCCAGGCGGCGATCTTCGAGACCCGTGGCAACGCCGACTGCCATGTGATCCTGCGCGGCGGCAAGCAGCCCAACTACGCCGCCGCCGATGTCGACGCCGCCTGCGCGGTGCTGCGCGCCAACGGCCTGCGCGAGCAGGTGATGATCGACTTCAGCCACGCCAACTCGTCCAAGCAGCACCGCCGCCAGATCGAGGTGGGCGCCGACGTGGCGGCACGCATCGCCGCCGGCGAGCGCCGCATCACCGGCGTGATGATCGAAAGCCACCTGGAAGAAGGCCGCCAGGACGCGGTGCCCGGCCAGGCGCTGAAGCCCGGCGTGTCGATCACCGATGCCTGCATCGGCTGGGCTGATACCGAGCCGCTGTTGCGCACGCTGGCCGCGGCTGTTGCGTCGCGGCGCGGCTAGCCTGGGGTATCAGTTGATGAGAACTCGGGGGTCGTAGAGGGAGGCCCGGAAGTCCACCGGGTGGGTCTCGCCCTCGCCCAGCGCCCACAGCGACAGCATCGCCGCCGGCATCGGGCGGCCGTAGAGGTAGCCCTGGAACTCGTCGCAGTGCAGGGCCAGCAGCAGGTCGCGCTGGCGTTCGGTTTCCACCCCTTCGGCCACCACCTTCAGGCCCAGCGCGTGGGCCATCTTGATCATCGCGTCGACCACGGCCAGCGCGTCGCCGCTCTCGTCGATGTCGGTGAACAGGCTGCGGTCGATCTTCAGCTGCTTGGCCGGCAGCTTGCGCAGTGCGGCGAAGTTGGAATAGGCGGTGCCGAAGTCGTCGATCGACAGCGACACGCCCACGCCCGCCAGCGCACCGAAGGCGCGCATGGTGGTGTCCTCCATGGCCACCGACTCGGTGATCTCGAAGGTCAGCAGCGAGGGCTCGATGCGGTAGCGTTCCAGCGCGGCGCGGATGCGCGGCACCAGGTCGTCCTGGCGCAGCTGCTGCATGCTCAGGTTCACGGCCACGCGCATGCGCAGGCCCTGGTCCAGCCACTCGCGCACCTGGCGGCAGGCGTCCTCGATCACCCAGTAACCCAGCGCGCTGATCAGCGCGAAGCGCTCGGCCACCGGGATGAAGACCGCCGGTGAAATCATGCCGCGGGTGGGGTGGTTCCAGCGCACCAGCGCCTCGGCGCCGGTGATCTGGCCCGAGAGCGCGTGCACCTTGGGCTGGTAGTACAGCTCCAGCTCGTGGCGCTCGATCGCGGTGCGCAGGTCGTGCTGCAGCTCCAGTTGCAGCCGCGCGTCCTGGTCCATGCTGGGCGCGAAGACCGCGAAGGACGAGCCGCCGGCGCGCTTGGCCGCGTACATCGCCGCATCAGCATTGGCGATCAGCTTGTTGCCCGGCCCGTGCGCCGGGTAGGTGACGATGCCGATCGAGCACGACAGGTTGACCTCGACCAGGTTGGGCAGGCGGTAGGGCCGCGAGATGGCCTTGAGCACCGCCTGGGCGGTGCGGGGGCCGCGGCTGGCGTCGCCATCGAGCTGCAGCAGCAGCAGGAACTCGTCGCCGCCCACGCGCGCGGCCAGGTCCTGCGGTTCGACCAGGCCACGCAGGCGCTCGCCCACCTCGGCCAGCACCGAATCGCCGGCGGCATGGCCGAAGGAGTCGTTGACCGGCTTGAAGCCGTCCAGGTCGATGAACAGCACGGCCAGCGATTCACGCTCGCCGGCGGGCACCTTGTCGAGCTGCTCGGCCAGGCGCTCCTCGAACAGCGCGCGGTTGGGCAGACGGGTCAGGGGGTCGGACAGCGCCTGTTCGCGCAGGCGCTCCTGGGCCACGTTCAGCGAGGCGCGCAGGCTGGCCTGGCGGCGGCGCGAGCCGGCGTCGGCCAGGGCTCCGAACACGCCCAGCACCAGCAGGCCGGTGGCCGCGCCGCACAGCAGCCAGACCACGCCCGGGTCGGCGCCGTCGCCGCGCGGGCCCGGTGGCAGCGGCGCGAAAGCCAGGGCGCTGACGCTCAGCTCGGCCGCCAGCCCGCACAGCAGGCCGAAGGCCAGCGCCCCCACCCACACCCGCACCTCCACGCGCGCCACCTGGCTGAAGCGTGGATGGCCCAGCCAGCCCAGGCCCACCAGGGCGCCCAGGCTGATCGCACCCACGGCAATCGCCTGGGTCTCGAGCAGCACATGCTGGGCCGGCCACTGCAGCGAGCCCGCCGCGACCGCCGCCACCAGCTGCCACAGCCCCCCCAGCACCAGGGCCTGCACCGGCACCCGCAGCCAGGGCCGGTGCGACCACAGCAGCGACAGCGACAGCATGCCGGCCATGCCGACAATCGCCACGCCCCAGCTGACCGCCAGCAGGGCCGGGCGGAAAAACAGGTCCCAGGGCAGGCCCATGCCGGCCAATGCCACGCACAGCATGGCCCACAGGCCGCTGCCGCCGGCCAGCGACAGCGCGGCCAGCCAGCCCAGCGCACCGGGTTGGCGGCCGGCGCGCAGGCGCTCGTCGGCGTGGCCGATCAGGGCGAAGAGCAGGATGCCCATCAGCGCGGCACTGAGGCTGGCCACGCCGTTGGCAAAGGGGACGATAGTCTGGGAATCCATCACTGGGCAGGTTTATCCCTTGCTATCGGAATTCCCGCAAGCAACTGAACCCCTGATTCGTGACGAGCGCACGCTCCATTCCCGCCGAACCCACCTGCAAGCCACGCCGTGACGGGTTCAGAAACCCATGCGCCGCTGTTGCCGGACCTGGGGCTTGAGCCGGTGTTCTCCCTCCAATTGGCTCAGGAATTCATCGGGCGTCAGCGCCTGTCCCAGCAGCTCGGCCTGCCGCTGCACGGCCGCAAAGTCGCCCGGGGTGAGCTGGTCCAGTGCGGCCAGGCGGCTGCGGCGCTCGGCATCCAGCCCCGCCGCCTGCCCCTGTAGCGCCTCGGCGACGAACATCCGCTGGCGCTGGGCGGTGTCCAGCGGCTTGAACTGGATCTTGAAGGTGAAGCGGCGCAGCGCCGCCTCGTCCAGCTCCTCGAACAGGTTGGTGGTGCAGATGAACAGCCCGGCATGGCGCTCCATGCCCTGCAGCATCTCGTTGACCTCGGTGATCTCGTAGTGGCGCTCGGCCAGGCGGCGGCTGCGCAGGAAGCTGTCGGCCTCGTCGAGCAGCAGCACCGCCTGCTCGGCGGCGGCTTCCTGGAACATGCGGGCCAGGGCCTGTTCGGTCTCGCCGACGAACTTGCTGACCAGGTCCGAGGCCTGGCGCACCATCAGTGGCCGCCCCAGCGCGTTGGCAATGTGCTCGGCCAGTGCGGTCTTGCCGGTGCCCGGCGGGCCATGGAAGCACAGCGTGCCGTGGCCGCGGCGGCGCAGCGCCTCGATGATGGCCGGCAGGTCGAAGCGGCTGTCGATGTTCAGCAGCGACAGATCCCAGTGCGTGACCGCCGGCCGCGCGGCGGCGCCGGCTGCGCGCCGGCCCAGCGCCTTGTCGGCATGGGCCAGCTGGCGCTCGATCAGGGCCTGCGCATCGGCCTCGCTGCCGGCCAGACGGGCGAAGCGGGCGGCGGTGCGGATCTGCGCCGGCGTCAGGCCAGGGCGGCCGGCCAGGCGCGCCACCAGCGCGTCGTCCACCGGCAGCTCGGCCAGTGCGCGCCGCACCAGGGCCTCGCGCGCGCCGGGCGGCGGCGAGGTCAGCTCCAGGTGGTACTGGAAGCGGCGCCGGAAGGCCGGGTCGATCTGCTCGATGCGGTTGGTCACCCAGATCACCGGCACCGGGTTGTTCTCGAGGATCTGGTTGACCCAGGCCTTGCCGCTGACGGTGCCGGTGCCGCCATCCCCGGCATCCAGCCGCGCCACCAGCTGTGCGGTGTCGCCCGACAGCGTGGGAAAGACATCCTCCACCTCGTCGAACAGCAGCGCCACGCGGGCGCTGCCGTCCAGGAAGACCTGGCTGATCTGCAGCGAGCGGTAGCGGTCGCGGCCGCCCAGCGGATGGCCCTCGCGGTCGGCGTACTCCACCTCGTAGAGCTGCAGGCCGGCGCGCTCGGCGCACACCCGCGCCAGCTCGGTCTTGCCGGTGCCCGGCGGGCCATAGAGCAGCACGTTGACGCCTCTGGCCTTGCGCGCCACGGCCTGCTCCAGCAGCCGGCTGATCACCGCCACATCGTCGGCCACGAAGGCGAAGTCCTCGCTGCTGAGCGTGCTGCGCTCGGCGGGCCGGGTGAACACCGCCATCAGCTCGTCGGGGCCGTGGTACTCGCGCATCAGCACCGGCGGCAGCTGCTCCGACACCTTCATCAGGTCGGCCAGGTCGGTGATGTTGTGCTCGGAGATCAGGTTCTCGACCATGCCGATGCGCTCCAGCCGCGAGCCGGTGCGCAGCGCGTCGGCCACCTCGCGCTCATCGACGCCAGCCACGCCGGCCAGCAGCGCATAGGCCTCCTGCGCGCTGCCCACCTTGAACTCCACCAGCAGGCCGCGCAGCTCGCGCTGGTAGCGCGCCAGCGTGCCGTACAGCAGCAGCGCGCGCTCGGCCGGGTTGAGCTGCAGCAGGCCGGCCAGCGCGTCCAGGTTGCGCTCGACCAGGGTCTGCTGGCGGCGCAGGTCGGCCCCCAGCCAGTCGGCAGTGGCGCGCAGCAGCGCCATCAGGTCCTTGGGCTCGTCCTTCAGGTGTTCATCCAGGTGGAAGAACAGGCTGCCCTCTTCATAGGGGCCGCGCCAGACGCCGTGGCGGGCGATGAAGGCGGCGTCGCCCAGCTTCTCGTGTCCGTCCCACAGCCGGTTGCCGGCGCAGCGGCGCGACAGGTACTCGCGCAGACGCCGCAGCACCGGCTGCGGCCACACCAGGTGGCGACCCACCAGCGACAGCAGGCTGCCCCAGTCGCGGCGCAGCTGCAGGCGCGGTCCCTGGCCCAGCACCAGCAGCAGCACGAAGTGGGTGCAACGCCGGTCAAGCACCGGCGCCTCGGCCAGTCCGGGTGAGGGCAGCAGCGTCGTCGCATCCAGCCGGCGCCTGACCATCCGAGATACCTCCGGGAGTGGGGCGGCCCCCGGGCCGCCATCTGCCCGGCCGATCTTGGCAAAGCCGGCGCCCGGGGGCAAGCCCTGCGCCGCCGCAGCGCTCAGCCGCTCAGTGCAGGACGGTGGGCTGCCAGCCGGCGCCGGTGTAGCGCGCCAGGTGGGCGTCGATGTCGGCCGGGTCGATCTCGTCGTCGTCGGCCAGCGCCTCGACCTGGGCGCGGAACAGCTCGGCCAGTTCACCGTCCAGGAAGATGCCCTTGCGGGTCTGCTTGTCGACGATCTCGATGCCGCTGACCGCATCACCCGAGGTGGCCGGCAGGTCGATCTGCATCACCGCGAAGCTGTCGGAGTTGTAGAGCACGATCATCGAAAGCCCTCCATCAGTCATGGTTGTGGTCGGAGGGAGAGTCACCCTCAGGCCTCGCAGGTGGCGACCGGGGGGTGCTTTTCAAGGCGCCTCGTCCAGCCGGCTCCAGCGTACCGCACTTCCGCCCGGCGTGCGCAACCATTGCCAGGCCAGGGGCCAGTGCGGGGCCTGGGCCTCCAGCCAGAGGTCGATCCGGTGGTCGTACGGGCGGCGCGCCGGACGCTGCCAGTGCAGCGCAGGCTGGCCGTCCAGCGGCTCGGTGTCGACCAGGGTCCAGTCCCAGGCGCCCAGGTCGCCGTCGGCACCCGCCACCGGCAGCCGCAGCGTGGCGCCCACCGCCCACTGCGGCTGCGCCGCCAGCACCGCCAGCAGCTGCGGCAGCCAGCTCAGCCGGTCCTGCGCGCCCTCGGGCAGGGCCCAGGCCTGCGCCCGGCCCGAGAAGCTGAGCCAGCCCTGCTCGCGCTGGAAGTTCACCGCGCGCGCGGCACCGCGGGCCTCGCGCTCCAGCGCGCGCTCGGGCGCCAGACCATGTCCGTCGAAGCCGCCCTGGCTGTGCTGCTCGATCAGGCGGCGGCCGTCGAGCTCGGCGCTCAGGTGCGAGCTGAAGCGCTGGCCGTCGTGCTGCCACTCCCAGCGGCCCTCGCCGCGCGCCTCGCCGCGGCTGACCGCAAAGCGCAGCGTGCGCGGCGGCGGCAGCCGGGTGGCGTAGCGGGGCCAGGCGTGGTCGGTCGGCTCGGACGGCACGATCGGCAGGGTGGCTGCAGGGGCCGGCGGCGCCGTCGGCATCGGGGCGGGGGGCTCGGGCGGCGGCCCAGCTGACCGTCGCGGTGGCGTCGGGGCCGTGGCCGGCACGGTCATCGCCGGGTGGTCCGCGGGGGTGTCGTCCACCGGCGCCGCCTGCAGCCGCACCCGCAGGCCGCTCGGTGCCACCAGGGCCGCGGCCGCGTGGCCGGGCGGCGCGGCGCGCATGGCGGCGTCGATCAGCGCCAGGTGGACGGCGCCCACACCCAGCAGCAGCCCCAGGCCGGCCATGGGACGCGCCCACCGGTCCGGACGGGGTGGGGCGGGGTACTGCAGCCAACGTCGGGTGGCGTGGGCGGCCATTGGACAATACTGCCACCAATTCCAGCCCGGCAGGAACTGCCCCGATGAAACTCGCCACCTACCAGGACGGCTCGCGTGACGGCCAGCTGGTCGTTGTCTCGCGCGACCTCACCCAGGCGCATTACGCCACCGACATCGCCACCCGCCTGCAGCAGCTGCTCGATGACTGGAACTTCCTGTCGCCGCAGCTGGAGGACCTGTCCACCACGCTCAACCAGGGCAAGGCGCGGCATGCCTTTCCCTTCGATCCGGCGATGTGCATGGCGCCGCTGCCGCGCGCCGCGGCGCGGCTGCTGGCGCCGCCGGAGGGCTCGCTGCGCCGCGTGGCCAGCGACGCGCTGATGGGCGCGCGCGAGGCCTGGTTCGGCGCCGCCGGGCCACTGCAGGCCGTGCCCGGCCTGGTGGCGATCACCGGCGACATCGACACCGGCGCCGACGCCGGCCAGGCGCTCGACGGCCTGCGCCTGCTGGCGCTGGGCCTGGACTGGCAGCAGGACGGCGAGTCGCTGAGCGCCGGCTTCAGCCCGGTGGCGGTGACGCCTGACGAGCTGGGCGAGGCCTGGCGCGGCGGCCGCCTGTCGGTGCCGCTGCTCTGGCGGCGCAATGGTCAGGCGCTGGGCGCGCTGGACCTGGGTGAGGCGCTGCCGCAGGGCCTGGGCGAACGCCTGGCCGAGGCCGTGCGCCGCCGCCCGCTGCGCGCCGGCAGCCTGCTGATGCTGGCCGCCCAGCCGGCGGACCTGGGCGGTCTGGCCGAGGCCGAGGGCCTGGCGCCGGGCGACGGCCTGTCGCTGGTGGCGGCCGAGCCGCTGGGCGAGGAGGCCTTCGGCCGCCTGGACAACGCGGTCGGGCAACTGGCATGACCGGTGGATGGCGCGGCTGGGTGGCCCGGCTGTGGTCGGCGCTGCTGTGTTCGGCGTTGGTGGGGCTGGCGCCCCCCGCGCTGGCCAAACCGCCCGCATGCCCGCCGGCCGCCCAGGCCCCGGACGCCGCCACGCTCGCGCAGTGGCAGGCGCAGGCGCGCGACCGCGGCCTGCTGTGGCGCTATGAGAAGGACGGCCGCAGCGGCTGGCTGTTCGGCACCCTGCATGTGGGGCGCGGGCCCTGGAGCGTGCCCGGGCCGGCACTGTCGCTGGCGCTGGAACAGGCCGACCGGCTGGTGCTCGAGATCGACCCGCTGGCCGATGACACCCAGTCCGCCCTGCGCGCGCCAACGCCCGCCTCCGGCCCCGCGCCGGCGGCGTTGCCCAAGGCCCTGGCCGCGCGGCTGCGCCGCCAGCTGGAGCGGGCCTGCGTGGGCACGCTGCTCGACGGCCTGACCCCATCGATGCAGGCCGTCACCCTGCTGGCGCTGTCGGCCCGCGGCGCCGGTCTGGACCCGGCCTGGGGCCAGGAGCCGATGCTGTCGCAGCGCTTCCACCAGGCGCGCCGGCCGGTGGAGTCGATCGAGACGGTGGACCAGCAGGTCCAGGCCCTGGTGGGTGGCGACGAACTGGACACCTTGCGCCAGGCGCTCGACGAGCTGGAGAACCCCGCCTCGATGGCCGTGGTGAACCGCCTGGCCGAGGCCTGGGCAGCCGGTGACCTGGCCACGCTGAGCGCCTACCCGCGCTGGTGCCGCTGCCTGGATACCGCGCAGCAGCGCGCCGAGTTCGACCGCATGGTGGTGCAGCGCAACGCCCGCATGGCCGCCCACATCGAGCGCCTGCACGCGGCCGGCGCCCGCCCGCTGGTGGCGGTGGGCGCGCTGCACCTGGTGGGCGAGGACGGCCTGCCGCAGCGCCTGCAGCGTGCCGGCTTTCGCCTGACCCGGCTCGGACCGGGCGCGCCGTAGGCCCGGTGCAAGCCAGCTGAGCGCACAATCGACCATCACAGGCCGCACGAGGAGACAAGGCATGAGCAGTGCCACCGATTTCGCCAAGATGGTTCCGGGCTTCGAGTTCCTGCAGGGGCTGGTCAAGAACGCCGGTTCGGCGCTGCCGGGCATCGGCCAGTGGGTCGCGCCCACGCTGAACCCCGAGGAGCTGGAAAAGCGCATCGAGGAGCTGCGCACCGTGCAGTTCTGGCTGGAGCAGAACGCCCGCATGCTGGGCGCCACGATCCAGGCGCTGGAGGTGCAGCGCATGACGCTGTCCACGCTGAAGACCATGAACGTCTCGATGGGCGACCTGCGCGAGGCGATGACGCTGAAGATGCCCGAGGTCGCCGAGCCGCCCGCCGCCACCCCGGCCGCTGCGCCGAAGGCCAAGGCGGCGCCGCGCAAGAAGGCCGCGGCGGCCCCGGCGGCGGCCGCGCCGGGCGCGGTCGATCCGATGCAGTGGTGGGGCGCGCTGACCAAGCAGTTCACCGAGCTGGCCACCAACGCGATGAAGGACAGCGCCACCGACGCCGCCAAGAACCTGGCCAGCGCAATGGTCAAGCAGAGCTTCGATGCCGCCGGCGAGACGCTGAAAAAGGCGGTCGCTGTGCCCGCCACCGTGGCCAAGACCGCGGCTGGCGCGGTGGCCGCCGGCGCCCGCGCCAGTGCCGCCGCGCCCAAGGCGCCGGCCCGCAAGGGAGCTGCCAGCCGGCGATGAGCGCCTCCGCCTGCCTCGCGGCGCACGCCACCCACCCCGACGCCGGCATGGCGCTGGCGCTGGCCGCCGCGCAGATCGATGCCCAGGCCGCGCAGCGGCCCGGCTGGCGCCCCACGCTGGGCCTGCTGTACCTGAGCGAGGGCTTTGCCGAGCGTGCCGCCGAGTGCCTGGACGAGGCGCGCCGCCGCTGGCCGGGCGTGGCCTGGGCCGGTGCCGCCGCCTGGGGCCTGGCGGCCGATGGCGTCGAATACCTGGACGAGCCGGCGCTGGTGCTGTGGCTGATCGACCTGCCGGTGGCGCAGTTCCGCTGCTTCGATGGCCGCCATCCGCTGGCCGAGGACTGGGCCGGCAGCGCCCTGGTCCATGCCGACCCGGAGCTGCCCGAGCTGGGTGCGCTGCTCAACGAGCTGGCCGAGCGCACCCGCAGCGGCTACCTGTTCGGCGGCCTGCCCAGTGCCCGCCTGCACCGGCGCCACTGGGCCGGCGGCGAACCCATGCAGGGCGGGCTCTCGGGCGTGGCCTTCGCGCCCGCGGTGGGCCTGGTCTCGCGCGTCACCCAGGGCTGCCAGCCGGTGGGTCCGACGCGCCGCGTCACCGGCGCCGAGCGCAACCTGGTGGCCACGCTCGACGGCCAGCCGGCGCTGCCGCAGCTGCTGCAGGACCTGCAGGTGTCGCTGGACGAGCCGCGCCAGGCCATGGCCGCGCTGCGCCACACCCTGGTCGGCCTGACCGACGAGGGCGACGCGGCGCGCGGACCGGGCGGCCAGTTCGGCGGCGACACCCGGGTGCGCCACCTGATCGGCATCGACCCGCTGCGCGAGGCGGTGGCGGTGGCCGACCAGGTCGAGCCCGGCATGTCGCTGGCCTTCTGCACCCGCGACCCGGTGGCCGCGCGGCGCGACCTGGTGCGCATCTGCGCCGAGATCCGCGACGAGGTCGATGGCGACGGCAGCGCGCCGCCGCGGCGCATCCTCGGCGCCCACTACGTCAGCTGCACCGGCCGCGGCGGGCCGCATTTCGGCGGCGACAGCGAGGAGCTGCGCATCCTGCGCCACGCGCTGGGCGAGGTGCCGCTGGTGGGCTTCTTCGCCGCCGGCGAGATTGCCCATCGGCACCTCTACGGCTACACCGGCGTGCTGACGGTGTTCACCAGCGCCTGAGATGGCGGCTGATCGCATCCCACCCATCCAGTGCCTGCAGGCCTTCGAGGCGCTGGCCCGGCTGCGCAGCGTGACCCAGGCCGCGGATGAGCTGAGCGTCACGCCCAGCGCCGTCAGCCACCGCATCCGCCAGCTCGAGACCCAGCTGGGCTGCAAGCTCTTCCTGCGCGACTTCGGCCTCACGCCCGAGGGCCAGGCCTACCTGGCGCCGGTGCGCCAGGGGCTGCAGTCGCTGGCCCAGGTGCCAGGCCGCGCGGCATCCAGCGGCGCCAGCGCGCGCTTGCGGCTGGCGGTGACGCCCACCTTCTCGCGCCAGCTGCTTCTGCCGCGGCTGTCGCACTTCCGCCATGCCTACCCCGAGATCGAGCTGGTGCTGCAGGTGGCCATTCCACTGGCCGACACCAAGGCCGAGGAGGCCGACCTGGAAGTGCGCTACGGCGCCGGCCCCTACCCGGGCCTGGAGCAGGTGCGCCTGCTCAGCGACGAAGTCACGCCCGTCTGCAGCCCCGAGTACCTGCACGAGGCCGGCCCCTTCGGCGCGTTCGCCAGCGCCGACGATGTGCGCCGCGCCCGCCTGATCCGCACCCCCTTGGAGCCCTGGAGCACCTGGTTCCAGGCCCACGGCATCGCGCTGCCCGAGCCCACCGGCGGCGCCCAGTTCAACGACGTCGGCCTGGTGCTGGACGCCGCCGCCGCCGGCTTCGGCGTGGCGCTGATGCGCCTGCGACTGGGCCTGAGCTGGCTGGACAGCGGCCGCCTGGTGCGCCTGTCGCCGCGCAGCGTGCCCTCGCCGCTGCACCACCACCTGTGCTGGAAACCCGGCACGATGGACCGCTGGGAGTGTGCGGCCTTTGCCGACTGGCTGCGCACCGCGCTGGCCACCCCCTGATTCGAGGGCCCCGTCCCCCCAGGGCGGGTCTTGCCCGCACGCCGGATGCGGGCGCATGCTGCGCGCTGGAGGGATGCCATGACACACCACATTCAAGCGCGCGCGGTCCGCACCGCATGCTGGGCCCTGCTGGGCCTGTCGGCCGCGGCCGCGGCCCAGACCCGCCTGCAGCCCGGCCTGTGGGAACAGACCCAGCAGATGAAGTCCGGCAGCGGCCAGATGGAGGCGCAGATGGCCCAGGCCCAGGCGCGGCTGGCGGCGCTGCCGCCCGAGCAGCGCAAGATGGTCGAGCAGATGATGGCCCAGCAGGGCGTGGGCATGGGCAGCGCGCCGGCCAGCGTGCGCCTGTGCCTCAGCAAGGAGCAGACCGAGGGTGGCGACGTGCCGCGGGCCGACGGCCGCTGCACCCACCAGGTCAGCCAGCGCAGCGGCAACACCCTGCACTACAGCTTCCAGTGCAACGGCAACCCGCCCAGCTCGGGCGAGGGCGACTACACCGTCAACAGCCCGACCTCCTACAGCACGCAGATGACGATGAAGACCGTGGTCAAGGGCCAGCCCGAGACCATCCAGATGACCCAGCAGGGCCGCTTCGTCAGCAGCGACTGCGGGGCGCTCAAGCCGATCCAGCTGCCGCGCTGACGGGCTGGGCGCCCGAACGCCGCAGGCTCAGGCGGCGTCCGGCGCGGGCTCGTGCTTCATGTGCCGGAAGCGCGCCTCGTCGGGCGTGCCTTCCAGCGGCGAGCCGGGCTCATCCTGCGGCCGCCACATCAGCACCTGGTCGATCTTCGCCGCCAGTGCCAGGTCCTTGGCGGTGATGCCGTCGGCCGAATGGGTGCGCAGCTTCACCCGCACGAAGGCATAGGACACCACCAGATCGGGGTGGTGCCAGGCGGCCTCGGCCAGGTGGCCGATCGTGCTGACCGCCAGCATCGTCGACTTCCAGCCGCTGGTCTTGTACTGGCGGCGGATCCAGCCGTTCTCCAGCTGCCAGTGCGGCAACTCGGCCGCCAGGCGGCGTTGCACCTCGTCGTCGGGAATCAGGGGGTCGGCCATCGCTGTCTCCGGGGGGAAGTCGCGCTGATTCTGGTCAGGCGCCGCCGACCCGCGCGCCAGGGTGGCCTTTGATGCGGGTTAACCCGCGCATTGAAAAAGGCTCATGCGCCGGCGCGGGAAGTTTCATCTGCGCACCCGGGGCGCTGCCTACATTGCCGCTCGGTTCACGGTCGCCCCCAACGGCCGTCAGGCTTTTCAACACTTCGAGCGGAGACACCCACCATGGTCTGGCAACAGGTCTACGATCCCTTCGGCAACATGTTCATCTCCACCTTGCTGGCCGCCGTGCCGGTGGTGGTGATGCTGGTGGCGCTGGGCTTCCTGCACATCAAGGCGCACATCGCCGCGGGCCTGGGCCTGCTGGCGGCCTTCGCGGTGGCCGTGTTCGGCTACGGCATGCCGGCCGGCCTGGCCGGCAACGCGGCCTTCTTCGGCGGTCTGACGGGCCTGCTGCCGATCGGCTGGATCGTGCTGAACATCATCTTCCTGCAGCAGCTGGCCGAGGGCAACGGCAGCTTCAAGGTCCTGCAGGACTCGCTGTCGGGCATCACCGAGGACCGCCGGCTGCAGCTGCTGCTGATCGCCTTCTGCTTCGGCGCCTTCTTCGAGGGCGCGGCCGGCTTCGGCACGCCGGTGGCGGTGACCGCGGGCATCCTGATCGGCCTGGGCTTCTCGCCGCTGGCAGCCTCGGGCCTGTCGCTGATCGCGAACACCGCGCCGGTGGCCTTCGGTGCGCTGGGCACGCCGGTGATCACGCTGGCCAAGGTGCATGGCTACGACCTGATGGAGGTGACGGCCATGATCGGCCGCCAGCTGCCCTTCTTCTCGCTGCTGGTGCCCTTCTGGCTGATCTGGGCCTTCGCCGGCCGCAAGGCGATGATGGAGATCTGGCCCGCGATCCTGGTGACCGGCCTGTCCTTTGCCATTCCGCAGTTCCTGGTGAGCAACTTCATTGGCCCCGAACTGGTGGACATCATCGCGGCGATCGTCTCGATGATCGCGCTGGTCACCTTCCTGAAGTTCTGGCAACCGAAAAAGATCTGGACCTCGCCCACGCTCAAGGGCCACGAGAGCGATGGCGGCACCCCGCCGCGCCCGGTGACCATGGTCACCCACAGCCGCGCCGACCTGTTCCGCGCCTGGCTGCCCTGGCTGATCCTCACCGTCTTCGTCTTCATCTGGGGTCTGCCGGCGGTGAAGACGTACTTCAACGGCCTGTGGGCGCCCAAGTTCCCGATCGAGGGCCTGAACAACCTGATCGAGAAGGTGCCGCCGGTCGTGCCCTCGCCGCACAAGGAAGCGGCAGTCTATGTGCTCAACGGCCTGTCGGCCACCGGCACCGGCATCCTGCTGTCGGCCGTCATCGGCGCGCTGGTGATGGGCTACAAGCCGCTGGCCATCGTCAGCACCTACTTCCGCACGCTGTGGATGGTGCGCACCTCGCTGCTGACCATCGTGCTGATGCTGGCGCTGGGCACGCTCACCCGCTTCTCCGGCACCGACACCACGCTGGGTCTGGCCTTCGCCGGCACCGGTGCGCTCTACCCGTTCTTCGGCACGCTGATGGGCTGGATCGGGGTGGCGATGACCGGCTCGGACACGGCCTCCAACGTGCTGTTCGGCGGCATGCAGAAGGTGGCGGCCGAGCAGCTGGGGCTGTCGGCCAACCTGATGGGCGCGGCCAACTCCTCGGGCGGCGTGATGGGCAAGATGATCGATGCGCAGTCCATCGTCGTGGCCTCCACCGCCACGCGCTGGTTCCACCATGAAGGCGACATCCTGCGCTACGTCTTCTTCCACTCGATCGCCTTGGCCTGCCTGGTGGGCCTGTACGTCACGCTGCAGGCTTATGTCTGGCCGTTCACGCTGATGGTGATCCACTGAAGTCAGTCCGCTTGTGACCCCGATGCCGGCAATGCCGGCGTCGCCGCGGCGTACAGTTGCACGAGCCAGAGCAGAAAGGCCCTCGCCGGGCCAGGGTGACCGATGAACGCGATCCAGGACCTGACAGCCGCCGACCCCGCCGACCGCTCTGCGCGGCAGTCCGAGGTGGTGGCCGCGCTGCGGCCGCTGCTGCCGGCCCACGCGCTGCTCTACCAGCCCGAGGACACCACGCCGTACGAGTGCGACGGCCTGACTGCCTACCGCCAGCGCCCGCTGCTGGTGGCGCTGCCCGAGACCGAGGAGCAGGTGGCCGCCGTGCTGCGCGCCTGCCACCGGCTGGGCGTGCCGGTGGTGGCGCGCGGCGCCGGCACCGGCCTGTCCGGCGGCGCCATGCCCCACGCCATGGGCGTGACGCTGGGCCTGGCCAAGTTCAACCGCATCCTCAAGCTGGACCCGTACAGCCGCACTGCGGTGGTCCAGTGCGGCGTGCGCAACCTGGCGATCAGCGAGGCCGCCGCGCCGCACGGCCTGTACTACGCGCCCGACCCGTCCAGCCAGATCGCCTGCACGATCGGCGGCAACATCGCCGAGAACTCCGGCGGCGTGCACTGCCTGAAGTACGGCCTGACGGTGCACAACGTGCTGAAGCTGCGCGGCTTCACCGCCGAGGGCGATCCGATCGAGTTCGGCGGCGACGCGCTCGATGTGCCGGGCCTGGACCTGATGGCCGCGGTGGTCGGCAGCGAGGGCATGCTGGCGGTGATCACCGAGGTCACCGTCAAGCTCACCCCCAAGCCGCAGCTGGCGCGCTGTGTGATGGCCAGCTTCGATGACGTGCGCAAGGCCGGCGACGCGGTGGCCGCGGTGATCGCCGCCGGCATCATCCCGGCCGGTCTGGAGATGATGGACAAGCCGATGACCGCGGCGGTCGAGGACTTCGTCCACGCCGGCTACGACCTGAGCGCCGAAGCCATCCTGCTGTGCGAGTCCGACGGCACACCCGAGGAGGTGGAAGAGGAGATCGGCCGCATGACCGCGGTGCTGCAGTCGGCCGGGGCCACCCGCATCGAGGTCAGCCAGGACGAGGCCCAGCGTCTGCGCTTCTGGAGCGGCCGCAAGAACGCCTTCCCGGCCTCGGGGCGCATCAGCCCCGACTACATGTGCATGGACAGCACCATCCCGCGCAAGCGCCTGGCCGACATCCTGATCGCGATTGCCGAGATGGAGAAGAAGTACCAGCTGCGCTGCTGCAACGTCTTCCACGCGGGCGATGGCAACCTGCACCCGCTGATCCTCTTCGATGCCAACGACCCCGACCAGATGCACCGCTGCGAGCTGTTCGGCGCCGACATCCTGGAGACCAGCGTGGCCATGGGCGGCACGGTCACCGGCGAGCACGGCGTGGGCGTGGAGAAGCTCAGCTCGATGTGCGTGCAGTTCAGCCCCGAGGAGCGCGAGCAGATGATGGCGCTCAAGCACGCCTTCGACCCGCACGGCCTGCTCAACCCCGGCAAGGTCATCCCCACGCTGCACCGCTGTGCCGAGTACGGCCGCATGCACGTGAAGAAGGGCCTGCTGCCCTTCCCGGAACTGGAGCGGTTCTGAGCGTTGACCGTGATCAAGCCGCTGCTTAAGACCCGGTTCAGCCGGTCGCACGAAGATCAGCCCCATCGACCCGATGGAGGATCTGATCATGCGCGCTCCGTTGACCGCCCTGCTGGGCACCGCGATGGCCCTGGCCTGCGGCCTGGCCTCGGCCACCGTGTTCCAACTGGCCCCGGTCAAGCTGCCCGGCGGCATCACGGTGTCGGGCACCGTCACCACCGACGGCACGATCGGCCCGCTGACCGCGGCCAACCTGACCGACTGGTCGGTCTCGGTGCGCCAGGTGCAGCGCTTCGTCTTCGACCCCAGCCACCCGGGCGTGCAGGTCAGCGGCGTGAGCGTCTCGGCCGACGGCCGCAAGATGAGCGTGCGCACCTCGCCCGATGGCGTGAACGACGGCGGCCTGCTGGCCTTCGGCAGCTTCGGCCCCGGGCCCGAGTACGGCGTGCAGGTGGCCAACTTCACCGGCGCCTACGCCGATGGCGGCGTGGCCTTCTACCTGGCCGGACCGGCCTTCGAATGGCAGTGGCTGTCGGCGCCGAACGCCAGCAAGCGCCTGGTCGCCAAGGCGGCGCCGGGCAGCTCGGTGTTCAAACTCGTGCCGGTGGGCTTTCCCAGCGGCGCGGTGATGAGCGGCACCATCACCACCGACGGCCGCACCGGCGCGATCGACGCGTCGGCCATCACCGACTGGAAGATCACCGCGGCGCTGGTCGACGAGGTCCGCTACACGCCGGCCAACAGCAGCGTGCTGCCGGCCACCGCGGGGCTGTCCAGCGATGGCACGACGCTGAGCGTGGCGCGGCCCGGCGGCTACTTCGGCGTGGGCATCGCGCCGCGGCCGCCGGCGCGCGGCCAGGGCGCGGTCCCGGCCGACTTCGCCAGTGCCACCGCACCTTCGGGCGGCCAGGCCGGCTACTGGAACGCCTTCACCTTCCAGTACGTCGGGCTGCACTTCAAGGGCAGCGCCTGGCCGATCGCCACCGTCCAACCCTGAGCGGCGCCCCGGCGGTGCCGCAGCACCGCCGATGAGCGAACTCCACGATCCCCTCCTGCAGACGCTGATCGAGCGCGTGCGCGACGCCGCCGCGCGCGAGCAGCCGCTGTGCATCCGCGGCAGCGGCAGCAAGGACTTCTACGGCGGACCGCTGGTCGGCGAGCCGCTGGACGTGCAGGCGCTGCGCGGCATCTCGTCCTACGAGCCCACCGAGCTGGTGGTCACCGCCCGCGCCGGCACGCCACTGGTCGAGCTGGAAGCCGCGCTGGCCGAGCAGGGCCAGTGCCTGCCCTTCGAGCCGCCGCGCTTCGGCGAGTCCGGCGGCACGGTGGGCGGCATGGTGGCCGCCGGCCTGGCCGGACCGGCGCGCGCGGCGGTGGGCGGCGTGCGCGACTACGTGCTGGGCGCGACGATGCTCAATGGCCAGGCCGAGCTGCTGAGCTTCGGCGGCCAGGTGATGAAGAACGTCGCCGGCTACGACGTCTCGCGGATGCTGGCCGGCTCGATGGGTGTGCTGGGCGTGATCTGCGAAGTCTCGCTGAAGGTGCTGCCGGTGGCGCCGGCCACGCGCACGCTGCGCTTCGACCTGGACCAGGTCAGCGCATTGCGCCGCCTCAACGACTGGGCTGGCCAGCCGCTGCCGCTGAACGCCAGCGCCTGGTGGGACGGTGCGCTGGTCGTGCGTCTGCGCGGCGCGCAGGCCGCGGTGGCGGCGGCACACCAGCGCCTGGGGGGCGAGGAGATTCCCACCGGACTGGCGCAGGCCTTCTGGGACGGCCTGCGCGACCAGCGCGACGAGTTCTTCCAGCTGGCCCAGCAGGCGGTGGCCGACGGCGCCACGCTGTGGCGCCTGTCGGTGGCGCCCACCGCGCCCAAGCTCGACCTGCCCCAGGGCCAGCACCAGCTGATCGAATGGGGCGGCGCGCTGCGCTGGGTGGTCTCGCACGAGGCGCCCGCACGCCTGATGGCCCTGGCCGCCGATGCCCGCGGCCACGCCAGCGTCTACCGCAGCGCCCACGACCACCCCGGCGTGCCGCAGCCGCTGACCGAGGCCAGCCTGCGCATCCACCGTGCCATCAAGCGCGCCTTCGATCCGGCCGGGCTGTTCAACCGCCAGCGCCTGCTGCCGGAGCTGTGATGAGTGATGCCGGCTTCGCCACGCCCGAGACGATGCGCGACTACTACGCGCAGCGGGCGCAGGAGTACGAGCTGGTGTATCACAAGCCGCACCGCCAGCCGGCGCTGCGCCGCATCGAAGCCTGGCTGCGCGAGGTCTTCGCCGACCGGTGCGTGCTCGAGATCGCCAGCGGCACCGGCTGGTGGGTGCCGCACGCGGCCGCGCAGGCCCGGGCCTGGTGGGCCACCGACCTGAACCCCGAGACGCTGGCCGTGGCCCAGGCCAAGGCCTTGCCGGCCTGCGTGCGTTTCGCCCAGGTCGACGCCTACACGCTGCAGGGCCTGCCCCAGGCGCGCTTCGACGCCTGCTTCGCCGGCTGCTGGTGGAGCCATGTGCCGCTGCAGCGCCTCGACGCCTGGCTGGCCACCGTGCATGCCGCACTGCCGGCGGGCAGCCGCGTGGTGATGCTGGACAACGCCTATGTGGAGGGCGACTCCACCCCGGTGACCCGACACGACGACCACGGCAACGGCTACCAGCGCCGGCAACTGCGCGACGGCAGTGAGCACGAGGTGCTGAAGAACTTCCCGTCCCAGGCCGAGGTGATCGCCCGCCTGGGCCCGCGCGCCGAGGCGGTGGTCTGGCACGACCTCGGCCACTACTGGGCCGTGGACTACCGGCTGCGCTGATGGAACTGCTGCAAGGCTTCGCGTTGCTGCTGCTGTGCCAGTCCGCCGGCGAGGTGCTGGTGCGCCTGACGGCGGCGCCGCTGCCGGCACCGGTGCTGGGCGCCGGGCTGCTGCTGGTGCTGTTGCGCTGGACGGCCCTGCGCGCGCCGGTGGCCGCGGCGGCCGATGGCCTGCTGGGCCACCTGTCGCTGCTGTTCGTGCCGGTGGGCGTGGGCGTGATCACCCACCTGGCCTTGCTCAGCGAGTTCGGCGGCCGGATGCTGGTGGCGATCGTGCTGTCGACCTGGGCTGGGCTGGTCGTCACCGCGCTGGTGTTGCGCGCGCTGCTCAAGGAGGGCTGAGGTGAGCGCCTTCGTCGAGCTCTGGGTCTACCTGTCCGCCACCCCGCTGTTCGGCCTGACCGCCACCGTCAGCGCCTATGTGCTGGCGCAGATGGCCAGTGCGCGCCTGGGCCACCCGCCGTTGGCCAACCCGGTGCTGTGGACGGTGCTGGCGCTGTCGCTGCTGCTGATGGCCACCGGCACCGCCTATCCCACCTACTTCTCGGGCGCGCAGTTCATCCACTTCCTGCTCGGCCCGGCGGTGGTGGCGCTGGCCTGGCCGATGTGGCAGCGGCGGGCGCAACTGTGCTCGCGCTGGCGGCCGGTGCTGCTGGCCGCGCTGGCGGGTGGCGCGGCGGCCGCGGTCAGTGCGGTGGCCATCGGCTGGGGACTGGGGCTGCCGGCCGAGGTGCTGGCCTCGCTGGCGCCCAAGTCGGTCACCGCGCCGGTGGCCATGGGCATTGCCGAGCGCCTGGGCGGCATCCCCGCGCTGGCCGCGGTGGGCGCGCTGCTGGCGGGCCTGACCGGCGCGCTCAGCGCCAAGCCGATCTTCGATGCGCTGCGCGTGGCCGACCCGTCGGTGCGCGGCTTCGCGCTGGGCACGGCCTCGCACGGCATCGGCGCCGCACGCGCGCTGCAGGTGCATCCCGATGCCGGGGCCTACGCCGGCCTGGCGCTGGGCGTGCAGGTGCTGCTCGCCTCCTTGCTGATGCCGCTGGCCTGGCGGCTGTTCTGACCCCCCTCTTCGAGCCATGCAAACCCACCTCGCTCCCGAATACGCCGGCACCCCCGACGGCGAGGCCGCCGAGGCCATCCTGCGCAAATGCGTGCACTGCGGCTTCTGCACCGCCACCTGCCCGACCTACCAGCTTCTGGGCGATGAGCTCGACGGTCCGCGCGGCCGCATCTACCTGATGAAGCAGTTGCTCGAGGGCGGCACGGTCACGCGCGCCACGCAGCAGCACCTGGACCGTTGCCTGACCTGCCGCAACTGCGAGAGCACCTGCCCCAGCGGTGTGCAGTACGGCCGCCTGGTCGACATCGGCCGCCGCCTGGTCGAGGACAAGGTCGAGCGCCCGCGCGGCGAGCGCACGGTGCGCTGGCTGCTCAAGGAGGGCCTGACCTCGCCGCTGTTCGGCCCGGCGCTGAAGCTGGGCATGGCGGTGCGGCCGATGCTGCCGGCCTCGCTGCAGCGCAAGCTGCCCGAGCCGGCGCCGCCGCAGGCCCACCACTGGCCCACGCGCACGCATGCGCGCAAGGTGCTGATGCTGCTGGGCTGCGTGCAGCCGGCGATGATGCCCAACATCAACTCGGCCACCGCCCGGGTGCTGGACGTGGCCGGCATCCAGACCCTGGTGGCCGACGACGCCGGCTGCTGCGGCGCGATCCGCGAGCACCTGAACGACCACGCCGGCGCGCTGGCCGACATGCGCCGCAACATCGACGCCTGGTGGCCGCTGGTCGAGGGCCTGACCGAGGCCGGCCAGGTCGAGGCCATCGTCGTCAACGCCAGCGGCTGCGGCGTGGCGGTCAAGGACTACGGCCATGCGCTGGCGGGTGATGCCGCCTATGCCGACAAGGCCGCGCGCATCAGCGCGCTGGCACGCGACATCAGCGAACTGCTGCCCGACATCGTGCCGGCGCTGCAGCAGGCACTGACGATGCGCCGCACCCGGCTGGAGGCCGACACCGCCGAGCCGGTGGCGCTGGCCTGGCACCCGCCCTGCACGCTGCAGCATGGCCTGAAGCTGCGCGGCGGCGTGGAGCAGCACTTGAAGGCGCTGGGCTTCGTGCTGACGCCGCCCTGCGACAGCCACCTGTGCTGCGGCTCGGCCGGCACCTACTCGGTGCTGCAGCCCGAGCTGTCGCTGCAGCTGCGCGACCGCAAGCTCAAGGCGCTGGATGCGGTGGAGGGCGAGGCCATCGTCTCGGCCAACATCGGCTGCATCCAGCATCTGCAGTCGGGCAGCGCGCGGCCGGTGCGCCACTGGATCGAGGTGCTGGACGACGCGCTGCGCGCCGCCGGCTGAGCGCACCCGGGGCGGGCTGGTCGCTTTCGTTCAAGACAGCGTCCGGCGCCGGCGGCAGCATGCGCTGCATGGACGAGCAGACCCCCCCGACCCTGGAGCGCGACGGCTTCCTGCTGACCCGGCTGGACGACCTGGTGCAGGCCTGCCGCGGCGGCAGCCTCTACTACCTGACCTTCGGCCTGGCCTGCTGCGCCGTGGAGATGATCCACGCGGCCGCCGCGCGCTACGACCTGGACCGCTTCAGCATGATCCCGCGCGCCAGCCCGCGCCAGGCTGACCTGATGATCATCTCGGGCACGCTGACCCACAAGATGGCGCCCGCACTGCGCCGCATCTACGACCAGATGGCCGAGCCGCGCTATGTGATCTCGATGGGTTCCTGCGCCAACGGCGGCGGCTACTACCACCACAGCTATTTGGTGGTGCGCGGCTGCGACCGCATCGTGCCGGTGGACGTCTATGTGCCCGGCTGCCCGCCCACCGCCGAGGCGCTGCTGTACGGCATCCTGCAGCTGCAGCGCCGCATCCGCACGCGCGAGGTGCACAGCCGATGATGCGTGCATGGGCCCTGCTGCACATGGTGTCGGCCAGCGCCTGGGCGGGCTGCGTGATGACCGAGCTGGTGGCCGAGAAGTGGCTGCTGCAGCCCGGCGACCGCGCCCGGCTGGCGGGCCTGCACTGGCAGATCGACCGGTGGGTGGAGCTGCCGCTGGCGGCGCTGGCGCTGCTGGCCGGCGTGCGGGCCTGGCCCGGTGCGGCGGCCGACGCGGGTTTGCGCGCCATGGCGGCGGCCGGTGGGGTGGCGATGCTGGCCAACGCGGTGTGCAGCGTCTGGGTGTGGCGGCGCTGGCAGGCGGCACGCCTGGGCGACCCTGCTGCGCACGCGCACGCCGACCGCTGGCAGCACCGCTGGGGCGCGCTGGTGGCGCTGGGACTGGGGCTGGCGCTGGGCGCCGCGGCCTGGCGGGCTACAGCCTGAGCAGCCAGTCCTCGTCGCCGTCGGCACTGTCCAGGCGCCGCTGCAACGCGACCGGGCTGTGTGCGAACGCCGCCTTCACCTCGCGCGAGAAATGCGCCTGGTCGGCAAAGCCGTGCTCGGCCGCCGCCTCGGCCGCGGGGGCGTGGCCGTCACGCACGGCCAGCATCGCCCGCTCGGCGCGCAGGTAGCGCTCCACCTCGCCGGGGCGCAGGCCCACCGCATCGCCACTGCGGCGCTGCAGGTGGCGCTGGCTCCAGCGTTGCAGCGTCAACGCGGCGGGCAGGCTGCTGCGGCGCCAGGCGTGGCGCAGCAGATGCACCCAGCCGGGTTGCCGGGGCGCCACCGCCTGCCAGCGCGGTCGCAGGAAGGCCTCGCACCGCGCGATGCGCGCGGCATGGTCGGGCGCCTGCGCCACGCTGTCCAGCAAGGCCCGCCAATCGGCGGGCAAGGCCAGGCGTGCATCCTCGATGCGGTCGCGCCAGGCACCCAGGTCCAGGCCACTCAGCAGCGCCAGCACGCCGGGCTGGAAGGCCAGCCCGAAGGAGCAGTAGCGCGTGATCGCCAGCGAGCGGTAGTCGTGGCGATGCGCGCCGGCCACAAAGACCGCAGGCAGTTCGCGGTCGACCGCCGCGCCGCCGCATTCCACCAACTGCGCCCGGCCCTCGAGCAGCCACACCAGGCCGTTGTACGGCCCGGGCGGCACGCGGGTGGCGCGTTGCGCCAGACTCAGCGTGGACGCACCGCGCAGGTCGTGCCAGTAGAAGGCGCGCACCACGTCGGCCAGGTCGGCCGCCGGGGCGACGAGCTGCGAGTCAATGCCCATGCTCAGTTCGGATGCGCATCCGCCGCCGCGGGTTCCGGATCGACCCGCAGCGCCCACCACACGCCGGCGATCAGCAGCGCGATGCCGCAGGCGGTGGGCAGGCCGGGCCACTCGCCGCGCAGCACGAAGGCATAGGCCAGCGCCGACAGCGTCTCGAAGACGATCAGCTGGCCGGCGATGTTGGTGGGCAGGCGCTGGCTGGCCTCGTTCCAGCACAGCGTGCCCAGCCAGGAGGCCAGCAGGCCGATCGCCAGCATCAGGCCCACATAGGCGCCGGGCCGCGGGCCCAGCGGCATCACCCACGGTGCGTCGGTCAGCGCAAACACCAGCCAGGTGCCGGCGAAGCCCAGCAGCGCCAGCGGCAAGGTGGCGATGCCTTGCGCGGTGGCCCAGGTGCGCGGGCTGCGCTCGGCGTGGGCGCGCAGCCAGTCGGCGTTGCGGATCGGGTACCAGGTCCAGCACACCACGGCCGCCAGCGCCAGCGCGGCGCCCAGCGCGTAGCGGCCCAGGTCGGCCTGCGGGTCAGCGCGCAGCGCCTGCCACTCGGCCTGGTTGACCAGGCCGATGCCCAGCGCGATCAGACCCAGCGAGGGCGCCAGGCGGCGCCAGGGCAGGGTGCCGTCGCGCGCCGCGTTGCGGCGGTTCGAGACCAGCGCGATCACCACCGGCAGCGTGCCGATGATCATCGTCGGCAGCGGCGCGCCCGCGCGCTGGATGGCCGAGGACAGGCACAGGTAGTAGACGATGTTGCCCACCATCGCCAGCTTCAGCGCCTCGAGCCAGTCGGCGCGCGTGAGCGTGCGCAGCGCGGCGCGGTCCCACCAGGCCAGCGGCAGCGCGATCAGGCCGAAGGCCAGGTAGCGGCCGAAGGACAGCATCACCGCCGGGTAGTCGGACAGCAGCAGCGGCCCCACGAACACCAGGCCCCACATCAGGCCTGCGGCCAGTGCAAACAGCGTTCCGATCAGCATCGACTTAACACAAAAAACGGCCGTCTCCGGCAGCAGCCGATGATCGCATGGCGCGTTACAGTCACGCCCCGATGAATGCACCCTTGATCGAACTGAAAGACGTCAGCCGCCGCCATGATTCCGGCGTGCTGGCCTTGGATGGACTGGACCTGCGCCTGGCGCCGGGCGAGCGCGTGGCCCTGCTGGGCCTGGCGGGCAGCGGCAAGAGCTCGCTGCTGCGCCTGCTGGCCGGCATCGACCGCCCGCTGTCGGGCACCCTGCTGCGTGATGGCGAGCCGCTGCGCGCTGCGCAGGCCGATGCGGCCTTCGTGTTCTCGTCGCCGGCGCTGATGCCTTGGGCCAGCGCGTCGGTCAACGTGGAGCTGCCGCTGCGCCTGCAGGGCTCGGCCGCACCGGTGGACACGCGCGAGCAGCGCGCCCGTGAGGCCCTGGCCGCGATGGGCCTGGAAGCCCTGGCCGACGTGCTGCCCAAGGCCCTGGACGAGTCGCAGCGCATGGGCGTGGCCCTGGCCCGTGCCTGGGTGGTGCAGCCGGCGCTGCTGCTGCTGGACGACTGGCTGAGCCAGGTCTCGCCGGCCGCGCGTCCTGGCCTGCGCCAGGTGCTGGCCGAGGCCTCGCGCAGTGCCGCCGCACCCACCTGCGTGCTGGCCACGCGCGATGTCGACGAGGCGCTGCTGCACGCCAGCCGCGTGCTGGTGCTGGGCGGCCGCCCGGGCCGCGTGCTGGACGAGCTGCGCCTGGACAACGCCGTCCCGCGCGAGCCGGCCTGGCTCGAGACGCCCGCCGGTCAGCGCGCCCGCAAGCGCCTGCTGGAAGCGCTCAGCAGCGCCGAAGCCACCGCCTGAGTCCGGCTTCGATCCCCTGCGCGGCCCGCCAGAAAAAAGGGCCCCGCGGGATCGCCGCGAGGCCCGGGGTGCCGCTTGCGCGGCGTTTCACACGGATGTGCGTGAACCGGTGCTGATCCCGTGAGGGATCACTTGAACTTGTACTGGGCGCTCAGGTAGACGAAGCGGCCGCGCGGGTCGGTGTAGCTCGGGTCGTAGCCCGAGATGAAGAAGTAGGCCTGCTGCGAGAACGGCGGCGCGGTGTCGAACAGGTTGCGCACGCCGGCGCGCAGCGTCAGGGCGTTGTTGAACTCCCAGGCGCCCGAGAGGTTCCACAGCGAGTACTCCGACACGCGGCGGTCCGGCTTGCCGACGATGGCCTGGTCCTGGTAGCCCGACAGGTAGTTGTTCGACAGGCTGGCCGAGAACGCGCCCTGCGACCAGTCCACCGCCAGCGTATGGCGCCAGCGCTGCACCACGCCGTCGTTGATGAAGCGGCCCAGGTTGCTGACGTAGGGGTCGCCATCGCCGGTCTGCGACTTGGACTGCAGCGTCAGCGTGCCGTTGAGCGACACGCCCAGCTCGCCGATCGGGCTCTTGATCCGGGTGACGGCCACGCCCAGGTCGATGCCCGAGATCTTCTGCTTGCCGCGGTTCTGCTTGATCAGGTCGATCGCCTCGATCACCTGGTCGCTGTCGCGGTGCACCAGCGAGCCGTACTTGGCCAGGTTGCCCAGGATCACGTCCACGCCCAGCGTGCTGATCAGGTCGCTCTTCTGGATGTTCCAGTAGTCGACGCTGACGCTCAGGCCGCGGCGCGGCTCGAACACGCCGCCCAGCGAGAACTGGCGCGACTTCTCGGGCTTGAGCTTGGGGTTGCTGTAGTTCAGCGTGGTCCAGATGTCCGAGCAGTCGGTGGGCGTGGCGTCCGGGTCGAGCTGCATGCACAGCGGATCGACCAGCGTGGCCGACGACCCCTCGGTGACCGGCCGGTAGAGGTCGGTCATGCTGGGCGCGCGGAAGCCCTTGCCCACCGAGGCGCGCAGCAGCAGCTCGCTCATCGGCACGAACTTCATGCCCAGCTTCGGGCTCAGGGCACCGCCCGAGACCTGGTACTTCTCGTAGCGCATCGCGCCGGTCAGCTCCAGCTGCCGGGTGATGGGCGCCGACACCTCGCCGAACACCGCCGCCACCTTGCGCGAGCGGCCGAAATCGGCGCCCGGGCCCTGCGAGGTCTCGCCCAGGATCAGGTCGTCGGCCAGCGCCTGCGACTGGTGGTAGTCCTGCTTCTCGCGCCGGAATTCGCTGCCCACGGCCACCGCCAGATCGCCGCCGTCGAGCTTCATCAGCCCCCGCGAGGCCTTGACGTCCAGGCTGGTCATGGCGCCGGTGGCGCGGCGCACCTCGCCGCGGATCTGCGCGGCTTCGAACATCGCCAGGCCAGCCGCGGTCTGCGTACCGAAGGGGTTGAGCGTGCCGTCGGCAAAGCCGTCGCGGATCGTCTGCTCGTTCAGGTAGCCCTGGTAGTCGCGGTCAGACACCTTGCTGGTGCTGTGGTTCACCGCCCATTCATAGTCCCAGCCGGCCAGCACACCGTTGGTGCCGGCCAGGACGCGCTGGGTGGTGGAGACCAGCTCGCTGGTGCGCAGGCCGGCATCGACCAGGCGGGTGCGCACGGTGATGATGCGGTCCTCGTCATCGGCCGCCAGCGCGTTCAGCGAGGAGAAGGCCAGGAACGGGATCTTGCCGACGTCGATGTCGGCGTCGATCCGGTTGGGCGTGCCGCTGTAGAGCGTGCGGGCGCGGGCCAGCGAGACTTCGGCAAAGCCCTGGTGACCGCCGCCCAGGTCGAGCACGCCGCGGCCGAACACGCTGGACTTGGTCGACTCGGGGTAGAGCTCGATGTCGCGCATGTAGTCGAAGGTGCAGCCATCGACGCCGCCGATGCCCTCGGGCAGGTAGAGGTTGGCCGGCGGGTTGCAGCCTGTGGCCGCCGAGGGGTTGGCGCGCTTGGTCGAGATCAGGTCCACGCCATTGGGCTTCCAGCCGTCGCTGGCCAGCGTGTCGCGCTGCGAGCTGCTGAGGACCAGGTTGCCGGGGAAGGTGGCGCTGGAGAGCAGGTCGGGCAGGCGCTGCGGGATCTGCAGGTCGGAGATGAAGCGGCGGTTCAGCGCGTTGAGCTTGCTGGTCTTCTGCAGGTCGGCCACGGCCATCAGGTTGTAGCCGTCGCGGCCGAGGTCGCCCAGGCCGCCGGCCAGCGTCACGCTGCGCTTGTTGCCGCCGCCGCCCTCGGTGGTGTTGCCCACCTGGGCGCGCAGCTCCAGGCCGTTGAAGTCCTTGCGGGTGATGAAGTTGATCACGCCGCCGATCGCATCCGAGCCGTACAGTGAGGAGGCGCCGTCGAGCAGCACCTCGACGCGCTCGATCGCGGCCGCGGGAATCGCGTTCAGGTCGACACCGGCGGCATCGCCGGGCGAGGCGAAGTTGGCCATGCGCCGGCCATTGAGCAGCACCAGCGTCGACGAGACGCCCAGGCCGCGCAGGTTGGCGCCGTTGAAGCCCATCTGGTCGCGGAAGCCGCCGTAGGCCACGCTGCCGCCATCGGTCAGGTTGGCGGCGGTGGCGCTCAGGCGCGAGATCAGCTCGGCCGCGGTGGTCACGCCGGTCTTGTCGATCTCCTCGCGGGTGATGACCTGCACCGGCAGCGCCGTCTCGCCGTCGATGCGCTTGATCGCCGAGCCGGTGATCTCCACCCGCTGCGGCGCGGCGGTCTGGGCCAGCGCGGGCAGGGCCAGGCTCAGCGCCAAGGCGCTGGCCGACAGGGCGAACGGGAAGGCGCGGGCGGCGGGGCGGCGGCGTTCGGCAGGGGTCATCGGGGGCTCCGTGGGCGGGATGGAGGGCTGCCGGCAGTCTAGGAAGCGCCGGCGGGGCATTCACTGAAGCGACACATTGTGGTCGCGCTGGCGCAACTTGCGGTCGCATCGACGCAAGAGCGGGGCACGCGTGCCCGCCTTGTTTGCGTCGAAGCGACATCTTCTGTTGTGATTGCGCTGACCCGGGTCGCTCCCCAGGGCGGGCGGCGCGCCGCGGTGCCAAGATCGCGCCTCGGGCCGGCCGTCGCCAGGCTGGCCGCTGCCATTTCAGGGACATGAACCATCGCGCCATGAGTCATCTTTTCCTCCGCCGCCGGCTCGCCGCCGTGCTGCTGGCCCTGGCCCCGACCTGGGCCCTGGCCCAGCTGGCGCCGCCCGAACCGGCCGACGCCGCCGCCTCGGCCCCGCTGACGGCCGGCGTGCCAGCCCCGGGCGCGGTCACCGACGGCCCGATCAAGGGCTATGCGGTGGTCATCGGCGGTGCCCTCAAGGGCGACAACGAGGACGTCTGGCGCCGCCTGGTGGAACTGTCCGGCGGCAAGGGCTCGCGCTGGGTGGTCTTCGGCACCGCCTCGCAGACGCCCGACAAGACCGCCCGGCGCCTGGCCGACCTGCTGGAGCTGCGCGGCGCCACCGCCGAGATCGTGCCCGTGGCCCCGCAGCTGAAGTGGGTCGACCTGGAGAAGGCGGTGCGCGACCCGTCACTGCTGGAGCTGGTCAACAACGCCCAGGGCATTTTCTTCAGCGGCGGCGCCCAGGAGCGCATCATCGACACCTTCAGCCCGGGCGGGCGGCCCACGCCGATGCTCAAGGCGATCTGGGGCGTCTACCAGCGCGGCGGCGTGATCGCCGGCACCTCGGCCGGTGCGGCGGTGATGAGCACCGTGATGTTTCGCGACGCGCTGAGCGTGATCAACGTGATGAAGGGCCAGCTGCGCGACGGCAAGGAGGTCGACCGCGGCCTGGGCTTCGTCGGCCCCAACCTGTTCGTCGACCAGCACTTCCTCAAGCGCGGGCGCTTCGGCCGCATGCTGCCGCTGATGATGGCGCGCGGCTACAAGCTGGGTCTGGGCATCGACGAGAACTCCGCCGCGGTGGTGCAGGGCGACATGGTCGAGGTCATCGGCGCCAAGGGCGCGCTGCTGGTGGACCTGCGCGAGGCCCGCACCGACGCCAAGCTCGGCGCCTTCAATGTGCAGAACGCGCGCCTGACCTACCTGGACCGCGGCGACCGCTACGACCTGGGCCTGCACAAGATCCTGCCCTCGGCGCGCAAGCTGCGCGGCCAGCGGCTGCAGGCCGGCACGCCCGACTTCAAGCCGGAGTTCCTGCGCGAGGCCTACTACACCGACATGCTCGGCGACTCCACCATCTACAACGCGATGGCCGAGCTGATCGACAGCCGGCAGGCCGAGGCCCGCGGCCTGGCCTTCGACCCCAAGGCCGCGCCCAGCGAGGCCGTGGCCGACCTGGGTTTCTCGTTCCGCCTGTACAAGGGCAAGGACAGCGTCGGCTGGTACTCTGACGAGCTGGGCGCGGACGAGTACACCGTCGCCAGCCTGTACCTGGACATCGCCCCCGTGCGCATCGCCCGACCGATGTTCACCCCCTGGACCCCGCGTTGAACGGAGACCCCTCGATGACCCGCCGTCCCCTGATCGCCCTGCTGGCCCTGCTGGCCAGCCTCACCCTGACCGCCCACGCCCAGGCGCCCGACTGGAAAAAGGTGCGCATCGGCGTCGAGGGCGCCTACCCGCCGTTCTCGGAGGTGGGCACGGACGGCAAGTTGAAGGGTTTCGACATCGACATCGCGATGGCCCTGTGCGCCGAAATGAAGGCCGAATGCGTGCTGGTGCAGCAGGACTGGGACGGCATGATCCCGTCGCTGCAGGCGCGCAAGTTCGACGCCATCATCGCCTCGATGGCGATCACGCCCGAACGCCAGAAGCAGGTCAACTTCAGCAACAAGTACTACAACACGCCGCCGGCCTTCATCGGCAAGGGCGCGCCGCGCGACATCTCGCCCGCGGCGATGAAGGGCAAGAAGATCGGCGTGCAGCGCACCACCAGCCACGACCGCTACGCCACCAAGTACTACGCCGGCAGCGAGATCGTGCGCTACGCCAAGCAGGACGACATCTTCCTGGACCTGGCCGCGGGCCGGCTCGACGCCACGCTGTGCGACCAGGTCGCGGGCAGCGAAGGCTTCCTGAAGAAGCCCGCCGGCAAGGGCTTCGCGGTGCTGGGCAACCCGGTGGACGACCCCGAGATCTTCGGCACCGGCTCGGGCATCGCGATGCGCAAGGCCGACACCGCGCTGCTCGACAAGTTCAATGCGGCCATCGCCGCGGTGCGCGCCAACGGCACCTACAAGAAGCTCCAGGACAAGTACTTCGACTTCGACATCTACGGCAAGTAAGCGCTGATGCTGTACGGCTACGGCGCCAGCCTGCTGCAGGGCGCGCTGCTGTCGCTGGCGGTGGCCCTGGGCAGCCTGGGCATCGCCTTCCTGCTGGGGCTGGCCGGCGCGCTGGCCAGCCTGGCGCGCTCGCGCCTGTTGAACGCGCTGGCGCTGGCCTACACCACGCTGATCCGCGGCGTGCCCGATCTGGTGCTGATGCTGCTGGTCTTCTATGGCGGCCAGATGGCCGTCAATGCGCTGGGTGAGCGCCTGGGCTGGGACTATGTCGACATCGACCCCTTCGTGGCCGGCGTGCTGACCATCGGCTTCGTCTTCGGCGCCTACCTGGCCGAGGTGCTGCGCGGCGCCTTCCTGGCGGTCCCGCCGGGTCAGCGCGAGGCGGCGCTGGCCTTCGGCATGACCCGCGGCCAGGTGCTGCGCCGGGTGGTCGGTCCGCAGATGCTGCGCCATGCGCTGCCGGGCCTGTCGAACAACTGGCTGGTGATGATCAAGAGCACCTCCATCGTCTCGGTGATCGGCCTGCACGACATGATGGCGCGCGCCGGTCAGGCGGCGGGCGCCACGCGCGAGCCCTTCGTCTTCTACCTGGCCGTGGCCGGGCTGTACCTGCTGTTCACCAGTGCCTCGGAGCTGGGCTTTGCCTGGCTGTCGCGGCGCCTGTCGATCGGCGTGCGGCGGGTGAGCCTGTGATGCTGGACTGGGGCGTCATCGCCGACAGCCTGCCGCTGTATGCCAGCGGCGCGGTGGTCACCGTGCAGCTGCTGGTGCTGGCGCTGGCCGCCGGCCTGGCCGTTGCGCTGCCGCTGGCCATGCTGCGCAGCCTGTCCAACCCCTGGCTGAGCAAGCCGGTGTGGCTCTACACCTACGTCATCCGCGGCACGCCGATGCTGGTGCAGCTGTTCCTGCTGTACTACGGGCTGGCGCAGTTCGAGTGGGTGCGCCAGAGCGCCGCCTGGCCGCTGCTGTCCTCGGCCTGGTTCTGCGCCATCGCCGCCTTCGCCCTCAACACCTGCGCCTACACCACCGAGATCCTGCACGGCGCGATGAAGGCGGTGCCCGCCGGCGAGGTCGAGGCCGCGCGCGCGCTGGGCATGGGCCGCTGGCTGACGCTGCGCCGCATCGTGCTGCCGCAGGCCTTCCGCCGCGCGCTGCCAGCCTATGGCAACGAGGTGGTGCTGATGCTGCACGGCACCTCGCTGGCCAGCGTGGTCACGATCGCCGACCTCACCGGTGCCGCGCGCGAGGTCAACTCGGTCCACTACCTGCCTTTCGAGGCCTTCCTCACCGCCGCCGTGTTCTACCTGGCGATCACGGCGGTGCTGGTGACGATCTTCCGCGCCGCCGAGCGGCGCTGGCTGCAGCCCATGGGCGCCCGCTGACGATGAGAACCCAACACCACACTCTGCTGGCTGCCACCCCCGGCACCCGCCACGAACTGGTCAGCCTGCACTACGGCACGCCGGGCGGCCGCAAGGTCTACATCCAGGGCGCGCTGCACGCCGACGAGGTGCCGGGCCTGCTGGTGGCCCACCACCTGCGCGGCCTGCTGGCCACGGCCGAGGCCGAAGGCCGGCTGCTGGGCGAGGTGGTGCTGGTGCCCGCCGCCAACCCGCTGGGCCTGCGCCAGTGGCATCTGCGTGGCTACCAGGGCCGCTTCGAGTTCACCAGCGGTGAGAACTTCAACCGCCACTTCGCCGACCTCAGCGAGCCCGCGCTGGCCCGTGTGCAGGACCGCCTGGGGCCGGACGCCGCCACCAACGTTGCGCTGGTGCGCGCCGCGCTGCGCGAGGCCGCCGCCGAACTGAGCGCCACCACGCCGCTGGAGGACCTGCGCCGCCTGCTGCTGGGCCTGGCGATCGACGCCGAGCTGGTGCTGGACCTGCACTCCGACGGTGAAGGCCTGCTGCACATCTACACCACGCCCGCCACCTGGGACCAGGCCGAGCTGCTGGTGCGCTGCATCGATGCCCGCGTGGCGCTGATCGCCGAGCGCTCGGGCGGCGACCCGTTTGATGAAGCCTGCTCGATGGTCTGGCCGCAGATCGCGGCGCGTCTGCCCGCGGGCACTCCGCTGCCGCCGTCCTGCCTGGCCGCCACGATCGAGCTGCGCGGCGAGGGCGATGTGCGCCACGAGCTGGCCGCGCAGGACGCCGCCGGCATCCTGCGCCTGCTGGTGGCGCGCGGCATCGTGCGCGACGACGCCGCGGCCGACATCCCGCCGCTGCGCTGCCAGCCCACGCCGCTGGCCGGCTCGATCCCGCTGGTGGCGCCGCATGGCGGCATGGTGGTGTTCCTGAAGGAGCCCGGCGCCGAAGTGGTCGAGGGCGAACCCATCGTCGACGTCATCGACCCGATCACCGGCCAGGTCAGCACGCTGGGCGCCGGCACCACGGGCCTGTTCTTCGCCCGCGAGAACCGCCGCTTCGCGGTGGCCGGCATGGCGCTGGGCAAGGTGGCCGGCGTGGACGCGCGGCGCAGCGGCTCGCTGCTGTCGGTGTGAGGGCGCTGCCATGAGTGCACACCTGGGCCTGACGGTCGACAACCTGCACAAGCGCTTCGGTGAGCGCGAGGTGCTGCGCGGCGTCTCGCTCAGCGCGAAGCCCGGTGACGTGGTGGCCATCATCGGCTCCAGCGGCTCGGGCAAGAGCACGCTGCTGCGCTGCCTGAACCTGCTGGAGCAGCCGTTTGAGGGCACGCTGCGCCTGGGCGATGAAACCCTGGCCCTGAAGCGCGACCGCGACGGCAGCCTGACGGCTTCGGACGATGCCCAGCTGCGCCGCTGGCGCGCCCGCCTGGCCTTCGTCTTCCAGAGCTTCAACCTGTGGCAGCACCGCACGGTGCTGGAGAACGTCATCGAGGCGCCGATCCATGTGCTGGGCCAGCCGCGCGCCCAGGCGGTGGAACGCGGCGAGCAGCTGCTGGCGCGCGTGGGCCTGTCGCACCGTCTGCAGGTCTACCCGGCGCAGCTGTCGGGCGGCGAGCAGCAGCGCGTGGCGATTGCCCGCGCGCTGGCGGTGGACCCCGAGGTGATGCTGTTCGACGAGCCCACCTCGGCCCTTGACCCCGAGCTGGTGGGCGAGGTGCTGAAGGTGATGCGCGAACTCGCCGCCGAGGGCCGCACCATGCTGGTGGTCACGCACGAGATGGAGTTCGCCCGCGAGGTGGCCAGCCACGCGATCTTCCTGCACCAGGGCCTGATCGAGGAACAGGGCGTGCCGCGCGAGGTGCTGGTGCGCCCGCGCAGCGAACGGCTGCGCCAGTTCCTCAGCGGGGGACTGAAGTGATGCAGCCACGGGGCCCGTTGGCATGAGCTCGGCCCGCGTCGGCTGCCTGCTGCTGCCGGGCTTCTCGCTGGGCACGCTGGCGGGCGTGATCGATCCGCTGGCGCAGGCGGCGGCGCTGCAGCCGGGCCGCATGCCCGAGCCGGTGATGCTCTCGCTGGATGGCCGGCCGGTGCGCGCCGGCGCGGGCGCGTGGGTGGTCTGCACCGAGCTGCGTGCCGCGCCGCCGCTGCAGCTGGCCATGGTGGTGAGCGACCTGCCCTGGCACGAACAGGATCCCCTGGGCCCGGCGGTGCTGCTGTGGCTGCGCGAGCAGGCCGCGGCCGGTGCCTGCCTGGGCGGCGTGGGCACCGGTGCCGCCTGGCTGGCCGAGGCCGGTCTGCTGCAGGGCCACCGCGCCACGCTGCACTGGCCGCACCTGGCGGCGCTGGCCGAGCGCCACCCGGGGGTGGTGCTGTCGCAGCAGCGCTTCGAGATTGACCGCCAGCGCCTGAGCAGCGCCGGTGGCGAGGCCGCCCGCGACCTGATGATCGCCTGGCTGGGTCACCACCATGGCGATCGGCTGGCGCAGGAGCTGGCCGCGCACGCCGGCCTGCCTGGTCCGCGCCCGGCGGACGAGCGCCAGCGCGTGCCCGGCAGCGGCCGCGGCGGCGCCGGCTCGGCCAAGCTGGCCGAGGCGCTGGCGCTGATGGAGGCCAACCTGTCCGAGCCGCTGCCCACCGAAGACATCGCGCGCCTGGTGGGCGTGTCGCGCCGCCACCTTGAGCGGCTGTTCCGCCAGCACCTGGACGCGCTGCCCTCGCGCTGGTACCTGGGGCTGCGCCTGGAGCGCGCCCAGGCCCTGCTGCGCCAGACGCCGCAGTCGATCCTGCAGATCGGCCTGGCCTGCGGCTTTGCCAGCGGGCCGCATTTCTCCAACGCCTACCGCGCCCACTTCGGCCGCACGCCGCGCGATGAGCGCGGCCTGCGCGCCCAGGCCTGGCGCGACGCCGCTGCCACCGAGCCCGCGCCCGGCAACGCGGCCCGCGACGAGCGCAGCGCCTGAGCATGGCCGACGCCCCGCGCTACTTGCTGCGGCCGGCCGCCCTGGCCGACCTGCCGGGCCTGGAGCGCCTGGCCGGTGCCAGCGCGATCGGCATCAGCTCGCTGCCGGCCGACCGCGAGGCCCTGCGCGAGCGCATCGTCCGTTCGCAGCGCAGCTTCGCCGATGGCGACGAGCCGGATGCCCACTACCTCTTCGTGCTGGAAGACCGTCAGCAGGCCGGGGCGCTGGTGGGCACCGGCGGCATCGCGGCGCGTGCGGGGGCTGGCGATCGCTTCTACAGCTACCGCAATGAATTCACGGTGCACGCCAGCCCGGCGCTGGGGGTGCGCAACCGCATCCACACGCTGCACCTGTGCCACGACCTGACCGGCGCCACGGTGCTCACCGGCTTTCACATCGATCCGGCCCACGAGGACGGCCCCGGCGCCCAGCTGCTGTCGCGCGGGCGCTTGCTGTTCATCGCCAGCTTCCCCGAGCGCTTCACCGACCGCATCGTCTCGGAGCACCCGGGCCTGGCCGACGAGTCGGGCGCCTGCCCGTTCTGGGACGCGGTGGGCCGGCGCTTCTTCCACCTCGACTACCCGGCCGCCGAGCGCCTGGCCAGCGGCCAGGGCCGCGCCTTCCTGGCCGAGCTGCTGCCGCAGTCGCCGATCTACGTGCCGCTGCTGGACGAGGCCACGCAGTGGGCGCTGGGCCAGCTCCACCCGGTGGCCGAGCGGCCCTTCTCGATCCTGCTGGACGAGGGCTTTGACGCCGACACCTGGCTCAACGTCTTCGACGGCGGCCCGACGATGGAGGCCCGGCTGCCGATGCTCAAGACCGCGCGCCGTCTGCGCAGCGTGGGCGTGCTGCCGCCCGCCCCGCGCGCTGCGCGCGGCGGCCACGCCACGCACCTGGCCGCCGGTCGGCGGCTGCAGCACTGGCGCGCCACGCTGCTGGCGCTGGACGCCACCGCGCCCGCGGTGGCGCTGCGCGACGACGAAGCCGCCTTGCTGGGCCTGGCCGTGGGCGACAGCCTCTGCGTGGCCGCGCTGGACGGCCCGGACGGCACCTGACGATGCGCTGGACCGTCCGCCCCGTGCAAGCGGCCGACCTGTCGGCGCTGCGCCCCTGGCTGCCCGCCCAGGCCGACACCATGCTGCCGCGCCCGGACGCCGCCGCCGCCTGGCTGCTGGCCGAAGGCGCCCAGGGCCCGGCCGCCTGTCTGCGCGTGCGCGGCCCGATCGGCCTGCAGCGGCCGCGCCACTGGTACCACGTGGGCTGTGTGGTGCATGCGGCGCCCGAGCTGTCGCTGTTCCACCGCCAGCACACCCTGCTGCTGGGCAACGACCACACCGGCGCCAGCGAGCTGGCCGAGCGCGCGCATGCGCCGGGCCTGGACGCGGCCGCCCAGGCCTCGGCCTGGCGCGCCCTGCTGGACGCCGCCCGCGAGCACCTGCAGGCCACCCGCGCGCTGCAGGGCGGCAGGGTGATCGCCGAACTGCCCGGCCTGCGCGACGCCCAGGGCCGCTCGCCGTTCTGGCAAGGCCTGGGCCGCCATTTCCACGCTGGCGACCCCGACGCCGTGCTGCAGCGCCTGGGTCTGGACGGCCGAGCCCAGCTGGCCGCCCTGATGCCGCGGCAGGTGGTCTATGCCTCCTTCCTGAGCCCCGCCGCGCAGGCGGCCATGGCCCAGGCCGCGCCCGCGGCCCGCGTGTGGATGGACACGCTGGCCGACGCGGGCTTCCGCTACAGCCACCACATCGACATCGTCGACGGCGGCCCGGTCTTCGAAACCCACCTGGACAGCTGGTGCGCCCGGCGCTGAAGAGCATGGACGACTGGGACCTGCCCCGCCCCTTCCTGCTGCGCGTGGCGCCTGAGCCCGGCGACATCGACGGCCTGGACCACACCAACAACGCCGTCTACCTGCGCTGGTGCGAGCAGGCCGGCTGGGCCCACTCCGAGGCCCTGGGCCTGTCGATCGCCGATTACCGCCGCCTGGACCGCGCCATGGCCATTCACCGCGGCGAGTACGACTACCTGCTGCCCACCCAGCTGGGCGACGCGCTGGAACTGGCCACCTGGCTGCTGTCCGGCGACGGCCGCCTGCGCATGGAGCGCCGCTTCCAGCTGCGCCGCCTGCGCGACGGCGCCACCGTCCTGCGCGGCCGCTGGCAACTGGTCTGCATCGAAATCAGCAGCGGCCAGGCGCGCCGCATGCCACCGGAGTTCTGCGCGGTGTATCTGCCCGCGGCAGTGACCGCCTCGGGCTGAAGTCTGGTTTCTGCCCACAGCGGCCGTAGGCCGCTGTGGGCCAAGGCCCCGAACGTTGGGCTCCCCCGAGCCCCCCTCCAAGAGGGTGGCTCCAGTCAGAACCACAAAAGGTGGTGCGCCAAGCGTGCCAGTGCCACGCCGGCCGGCAGGCCGGCCCGAAGCTCATGCTGGAGCCCCCTTCTTGGAGGGGGGCTGGGGGGAGCTCAACGGAATAGGGCTCTGCCCACAGCGGCCTGCGGCCGCTGTGGGCAGGAACCAGAACAAAAAAAAGGCGACCGACTGGTCGCCTGATTCCCAACGGGCGCGCCGGCTTGTGGCCGGTGCGCCGGTGTGCTTCTTGGAGCCTGGATCAGAAACGCATGCCCACGCCAACGCTGACCAGCAGCGGGTCGACCTTGAAGGTACCGACCTTGGTGCCGGCCGACAGGACGTCGGTCTTGATCTGGACCTTCTTGACGTCCACGTTCAGCAGCCAGCCGCCGCCCAGCGCGTAGTCGGCGCCGACCTGGGCCGCCAGACCGTAGCTGTTGCGCTTGAGGTTCAGGCTCAGCGCCGCGACGGCCGGATCCCACTTCACGTCGGAGATGTTGGTGTAGTTCACGCCGGCACCGACGTAGGGACGCAGCGCGCCCAGGTCGGTGAAGTGGTACTGGGCGGTCAGGGTCGGCGGCAGGTGCTTGAAGCTGCCGATCTTGCCCACGCCGCTGAGCGACAGGTCCTGGCTCTGCGGGTAGGTCAGGATCAGCTCGGCCGCGATGTTCGGCGTGAAGAAGTAGCTGATGTCCAGCTCGGGCAGCCACTTGTTGTTGATCGACGCCACGGTGCCCGGGGCGACGACGGCGGCCAGCGTGCCCTTGAGCACGCTGTCATTGGTGTTGGCCGAATCCAGATGCGTCGCGCGCACGCGGACGATCCAGTTGCCGCTGTCCTGGGCGGCGGCGAATTGCGGGGCGGCCAGAGCGGCCAGGGTGGCGACAGCGATCAGCGACTTGCGCATGGAGGAACTCCTTCTTCGTTGCATTGACTTGAAAACAACCGGACCGCGCTGGTGCGGCGGATGGGGTCATTGCAACGTCTGGTGACCAGGTCGAGTTTGCTGTCGCGCAAACTGCCGGCCGCGGTCCCGGCCAGCCCGGGCGGCCACCTGACCTTGGTCAAACTCGCGCCGCGAGGCTGATGCGTTCGCGCAACAGTGCCCGGCGACCGCTCCCCCCATGCTCGAAGTCCGCGCGGCCATGGTGCGGCGCGGCCGTTCTCGCTAAGCTCGCTCGCCAGGCCAGCCGTCCGGCGGGCCTGGAGCAACAGGAGTTGTCTGTGATGTCGATGGACCTCGCCCCCCGCCTGGCAGCCGCCGCTGCCGCCGCCGTCCTGCTCGGCCAGACGCCGCTGGCCTCGGCCTGTACCGTGCAGCGCCTGCACCTGATGACGCCCTCGGTGAGCGAGCCGGCGCAGGTCGGCATGGTGGGCCACGTCGACAACGGCACCAAGACGGATGGGGGCAGCTACCGGGCCGAGCTGGTCGTGACCCAGGCCCTGGTGGACGACATCGCCGCCAGCATTGCCGGCGGCTGCAGCCAGTGGATCCACCATGCCGGGGGCGGCAACATCGTCCTGATGGGCATCGCCAGCGGCAGCTACTCGGCCAAGAACCAGTTGCAGTGGATTCCAGCCAGCACCGGCCTGAAGCAGAAGATGCACACCTGGCGCGACAGCGCGGCGGGTGACACCGGGGGCTTCGTCACCCACCCGCACGACGCCGAACTGAAGAAGAAGCAGATGCGCGCCCTGGTGGCGGGCGATGTGCTGCGCCTGACCGGCAAGGCCCAGGCCAGCGGCACCATCATCGATGGCTGGGTGGCCGACCAGGTGCAGTCGCTCTACAACTGGGCGGGCACCACGCCCTACATCGAGGTGTGGATTCCCTGAGGGCTGACGGACGCCGGCGTTCTCTGTTGTTTAACGATGAATGGAGGCTCTTGATGCATGCGGATCCAATACGGTCTGGGCACCGTTGTTCGTGGCCCCCGGCCCGCCAGGTGGCTGCGGCGGTCATCGTGGGCCTGGCGTGCAGCGCCGCGAGCGCCTGCACCCGGTCCCGCACCCACTGGATGGAACTCAAGGTCAAGGATCTCGCCTTGTTGCGGATGGCTGGTGATGTCGACGGTGGTACATCACGCTCACTGGCGGCAGACTTTCGCGCCGAGTCGGTGATGGTGGCCGGTTCGCAACTGTGGGCCGACCTCCGAGCCAGTTTGGCGGGTGGTTGCGAACAGTGGATCGATCGTGGGGCGCCCCATGGCCGCATCGTGCTGACCGGCGCCGCTGATGGCCGCTACACCGCGCGGTCCAGCGTGGTGCTCATTCCAGCCGCCACTGGCGACAAGGTGAAGTTGACCAGCGGCTGGGAAGAACAGGCGATCGGCGACACCGGTGGCAACGTGTACTACCAGGACATCGTGCCACTCAAGAAGAAACCGATGAGGAGCCTCGCCGAGGGCGACCGTATCCGCATCACGACCAACATCACCCTGGAAGGCGTGATGATCGGCAACACAGCCGCTGACCAGCTTGAGGTGTTTTTCGAACCCGAATTCCCCTTCGTCACTCTGAGGATGACGCTGCCCTGAGCCGAAAGCTCAGGCCAGACCGAGCCGGCGGCAGATCTCCAGCACGGTGGCCGACTGGTTCATCGTATAGAAGTGCAGCCCGGGCACGCCCTGGGCGCGCAGGCGTTCGCACAGCGCGGTCACCACATCCAGGCCGAAGGCCTTGATGCTGGCGCTGTCGTCGCCAAAACTCTGCAGGCGCAGGCGCACCCAGCGCGGCACATCGGCGCCGCAGTTGTCGGCGAAGCGCAGGATGCCGCTGGCGTTGGTGATCGGCATGATGCCGGGCACCACCGGGATGTCGGCGCCCAGCGCGCGGGTCTCGTCGACGAAGCGGAAGTAGGCGTCGGCATTGAAGAAGAACTGCGTCACCGCGCCGCTGGCGCCGGCCTTCACCTTGGCGGCGTAGGCCTGCAGGTCGGCCTGCGGGCTCCTGGCCTGCGGGTGGGTCTCGGGGTAGGCGGCCACCTCGATATGGAAGTGGTCGCCGGTCTCGGCGCGGATGAAGGCCACCAGGTCGCTGGCATAGCGGAACTCGCCAAAGCCGCCATAGCCGCTTGGGAGGTCGCCGCGCAAGGCGACGATGCGCTTCAGGCCCATGCCCTGGAACAGCGCCAGCTTCTCGCGCACCGAGTCGCGCGTGGCACCAATGCAGGTGAAATGCGAGGCGCCCTGGCGCCCCTCATCCAGGATGGCCTGCACCGCCTGCAGCGTGCCGTCCTGGGTGCTGCCACCGGCGCCATAGGTCACCGAGCAGAACAGCGGGTCCAGCGCATAGAGCTGCTGGCGCACGGCGGCCAGCTTGGTCACGCCCTCGGGCGTCTTGGGCGGGAAGAATTCCAGGCTGATCGGGAAGTCGGGGTTCATCGTGTCTGTGCTCCAGGGTTCAGGCACGTTGCGCCTGAACGAAAAACTCGCGGTTGCCGTCGCCGCCGGTGACCGGGCTGTCCAGCCAGGCGCGCACCACCAGGCCGCACTTGCCGCAGGCCTTGCGCAGGCGCCGCTCGACGTGCGGGTAGGACGCGGCGTCCTTCACCAGGCCCTTCTTGTTGATCTCGGCCGGCTGCAGCTCGAACTGCGGCTTGACCAGCATCAGCAAGGTGCCGCCCGGCGCCAGCAGCGGCGCCAGGGCCGGCAGCACCAGGGTCAGCGAGATGAAGGACAGGTCGCCGGTGATCAGATCGAACCCCGACGCCGGCGCCTGCGGCCCCAGGTCGGCCAGGCTCAGGTGGCGCGCATTGACGCCCTCGACAGCGTGCACGCGCTCGTCAGCGGCCAGGCGCGGGTGCAGCTGGCCGTGGCCGACGTCCACGCCAAACACCTGTGCGCAGCCGGCGGCCAGCAGCACGTCGGTGAAGCCGCCGGTGCTCTGCCCCACGTCCAGCGCCACCGCGCCGGCCAGGTCCAGGGCGGTGATGCGCAGCGCGCCCTCCAGCTTGAGCCCGCCGCGCGACACCCAGCGCAGCTCGGCGTGGTCGGTCACCTCGATCTGGCAGCCGTCGGGCAGGTCTTCACCCGCCTTGGTCGGCACCTGCCAGCCCTTGGGACCCAGCCAGCGCACCGCGCCGGTCTCGATCAGCCGCTGCGCAGCCGACCGGCTCGGGGCCAGTCCCATTTGAACGATCAGCTGATCAGCGCGCATGACGGTGAAGGAAGAAGCCCGGGTGGGTAGGACGCTCGCGTCGAGGCGGCGGCCGGCCGACCGCCGGGCCGCCCCAAGGTCGGCCGCGCCCCCCTCGGGGGGCAGCGAGCGCAGCGAGCGTGGGGGCCCTCAATAACGGTAGGTGTCGGGCTTGTAGGGGCCTTGCTTCGGTACACCGATGTAGGCCGCCTGCTCGTCGCTCAGCTCGGTCAGCATCGCGCCCACCTTCTTCAGGTGCAGGCGCGCGACCTTCTCGTCCAGGTGCTTGGGCAGCACATAGACCTTGCCCACGTCGTAGCCCTCGGGGTGCGAGAACAGCTCGATCTGGGCGATGGTCTGGTTGGCGAACGAGTTCGACATCACGAAGCTGGGGTGGCCGGTGCCACAGCCCAGGTTCACCAGGCGGCCCTTGGCCAGCAGGATGATGCGCTTGCCGTCGGGGAAGATGACGTGGTCGACCTGCGGCTTGATCTCCTCCCACTGGCACTTCTCTTCGAGCCGGGCGACCTGGATCTCGTTGTCGAAGTGGCCGATGTTGCAGACGATGGACTGGTCCTTCATCGCCGCCATGTGCTCGAAGGTGATGACGTCGCGGTTGCCGGTGGTGGTGACGAAGATGTCGGCCTTGTCGGCGGCCCACTCCATGGTCACCACCTTGAAGCCTTCCATCGCGGCCTGCAGCGCGTTGATCGGGTCGATCTCGGTGACCCAGACCTGGGCGCTCAGGGCACGCAGCGCCTGGGCCGAGCCCTTGCCCACGTCGCCATAGCCGCAGACCACCGCCACCTTGCCGGCGATCATCACGTCGGTGGCGCGCTTGATGCCGTCCACCAGGCTCTCGCGGCAGCCGTAAAGGTTGTCGAACTTGCTCTTGGTGACCGAGTCGTTGACGTTGATGGCGCGGAACTTCAGCGTGCCCTTGGCGCTCATCTCCTTCAGGCGATGCACACCGGTGGTGGTCTCCTCGGTGACGCCGATGATCTCGGCGCTCTTGCGGCTGTACCAGGTGGGGTCTTCGGCCAGCTTGGCCTTGATCGCGGCGAACAGGATGCGCTCTTCCTCGCTGCCCGGGTTGGCCAGCACCGAGGCGTCCTTCTCGGCGCGCTGGCCCAGGTGCATCAGCAGCGTGGCGTCGCCGCCGTCGTCCAGGATCATGTTGGGACCTTCGCCCGGCGTGCCCTGAGGCCCGAAGTCGAAGATGCGGTGGGTGTAGTCCCAGTAGTCGACCAGGGTCTCGCCCTTGACGGCGAACACCGGCGTGCCGCCGGCGGCGATCGCGGCGGCGGCGTGGTCCTGGGTGCTGAAGATGTTGCACGAGGCCCAGCGCACGTCGGCGCCCAGGGCCTTGAGCGTCTCGATCAGCACCGCGGTCTGGATCGTCATGTGCAGGCTGCCGGTGATGCGCGCGCCCTTGAGCGGCTGCTTGGCGGCGAATTCCTCGCGGATGGCCATCAGACCGGGCATCTCGGTCTCGGCGATGCGGATTTCCTTGCGGCCCCAGTCGGCCAGCGTGATGTCGGCGATGGCGCAATCGGCCAGCTTCAGGGTCTCGGGTGCGTTCATGGGTGCGGTCCTTCGGTTCGGCGTGGAACGAGAACCCGCCGCGCGAAAGACACCACCAGGGGAAGGGAGACACCCCACTCACCCACGGTCGGCCAGACGCGATGCGGGTGAGCGCCGTTGCAATGTGAAGATTCCGAGCCTGGGGTCTGCCATCTCATGGCGGCTGACCTTGCAACGCTCCTCGGAATCCCGTGATTCTAGCGAAAGCGGCGCCCGCGGGCGCCGCAACAGCCCGGCCAGACCGGCTCAATTCACGGTTTCTCCGCGGGCGTCTGCCTGTGCGCCGGGGCGGGCAGACGCCCCGGGCGGTCCAGGGCGGCCGCGATCAGCCGGCGTTGCTGGACGCCAGCTGGTCGTCGCCCACACTGGGCACCAGCGAGGGCCGGCCCACGATCAGCGGATCGACCGCGCCCATCGCCTTGAGGTTCTTGCCGCCATAGGGCAGGCGGTGCAGCACATAGCGCATCGCGTTCAGGCGCGCGCGCTTCTTGCAGTCGCTCTTGATCACCGTCCATGGCGCGTCGGAGGTGTCGCAGTGCAGGAACATGGCCTCCTTGGCGCGGGTGTAGTCCTCCCACTTGTCCAGGCTGGCCTTGTCGATGGGGCTGAGCTTCCACTGCTTGAGCGGGTGCATCTCGCGCTCCTTGAACCGGCGGCGCTGCTCGGCGCGGCTGACCGAGAACCAGAACTTGAACAGGTGCACGCCCGAGCGCACCAGCTGACGCTCGAACTCGGGCGCCTGGCGCAGGAACTCGTCGTACTCGTGCTGGGTGCAGAAACCCATCACCCGCTCGACGCCCGAGCGGTTGTACCAGCTGCGGTCGAACAGCACGATCTCGCCGGCCGTGGGCAGGTGCTGGATGTAGCGCTGGAAGTACCACTGGCCACGCTCGACCTCGCTGGGCTTCTCCAGCGCCACGACGCGCGCGCCGCGGGGGTTGAGGTGCTCCATGAAGCGCTTGATCGTGCCGCCCTTGCCGGCGGCGTCGCGGCCCTCGAAGACGATCACCACGCGCTGGCCGGTCTCCTTGACCCAGGCCTGCAGCTTCAGCAACTCGACCTGCAGGTTGTATTTCTGCTTCTCGTAGCTCTTGCGGGAGAGCAGGTTCTTGTACGGGTAGGCGCCCTCGCGCCAGCCGGCGGCCAGCTCGGTGTCGGGGTCGACGCCGGGCGTCGTGACGCGCGGCGGCTTGGCCAGCACCTGGCGCAGCGCCTTGCGGTCGTCGGGCGACGCGCCGCCGATCAGGGCCTTGACCTGGGACAGCACCTCGGAGGGGCGCGCATCGGAGCCCACGACCCCCTTGATCACTTCGGCCTGCACGATCTGCTTGGCGCGGGTGGACTCGGCGGCGGTGTAGTTGCGGCGGCCGGCGGCGGTCTTGCGGGGCGTCACGTCGCCGCCACTGGCGGGACGGGGGCGGTTGGCGGCGGGCGTCTTCTTGGCGGCGGTGGTGCGGGTGGCCATGGTGCGGTGGTGTGTGGGGAAGTCCCTGGAACAGTCGATGATGGAACGATGGCGTTTGCGTGACTTGAGCGGCATCAAGCTTTAAGGCGACGCTGGACAAGTCGCCGCGGATGGGCCCGCGCTGGGTTCGGGATGTGCAACGCCGCGGTCCGCCCGAAGCAGGGATGCGCACGCCGAAAGGGACTTGTTCAGCGTGAGGGCCATGGGACACTGGGGCATGGATTCCTGCCGCTGGGACGAGGCCCCGGGCGCCGCGCTGGCCGCGGTGCGCGGCGTGCTGACCGACATCGACGACACCCTGACGCGCGACGGCGCGATCGAGCCCGCCGCGCTGGCCGCGCTGCAGGCGCTGGCCGACGCCGGCCGGCACTGCATCGCGATCACCGGCCGCCCGGCCGGCTGGAGCGAACCCTTCGCGATGGCCTGGCCGGTGGCCGCGATCGTGGCCGAGAACGGCGCCGTGATGCTGCGCCGCGACGGCAACCGGCTGCGCCACGATTTCACCCAGGACGCGCCCACCCGCGCTGCCAACGCGCAGCGCCTGGCCGCCTGCGCCGCCGATGTGCTGGCGCGGGTGCCCGGCGCCACGCTGGCGCGCGACAGCGCCGGCCGGCAGACCGACATCGCCATCGACCACAGCGAGTTCGCCCACCTGGATGAGGCGCAGATCGCCCAGGTGGTGGCCGTGATGCGCGCGCACGGCCTGAGCGCCACCGTCAGCTCGATCCACATCAACGGCTGGATCGGCGCGCACAGCAAGTGGACCGCGGCGCGCTGGGCGGTCGAGACCGCGCTGGGCCGGGTGTTCGATCCGGCCGACTGGCTCTACGTGGGCGACTCCACCAACGACCAGACCATGTTCCAGCAGATGCCGCTGAGCGTGGGCGTGGCCAACATCGCGCGCTTCTGGCCGCAGCTGCTGCACCGGCCGCGCTGGGTCACGCGCGGCGAGCGCGGGCAGGGCTTCGCCGAGGTGGTGGCGCGCCTGCTTCAGTCCAGCCCGAGGAACTGAGCCAGGCGCTGCAGCTCGTCGTCCAGCGCCGCCGTGAAGGCCGCGCCGCGCGGGCGCTTGTCAACGTAGCCCAGCTCGGCCTGCAGCCGGCCGTCCGCCACCGCCAGGTTGCCCCAGCCGATCACCCGGCCCTGCCACAGCATCGGCAGCGCGTAGTAGCCGCGCTGGCGCTTGGGCGCGGGGGTGTAGGCCTCGAAGCGGTAGGCCCAGCCCCAGAAGCGCTCGAAGCGCGGGCGGTCCCAGACGATCGGGTCGAAGGGCGCCAGCAGGCGCAGCGCCTCGTCCGCTGCCCAGCGGCGCGCCGTGGGGTTCTCGCCGGCGGGCCAGTACCAGCGCGTGCCCTCGACCTCGGCCGAGGCCAAGCGCGCCTTGGCGCGGCGCAGCGCCGCCGCGCGCTCGGCCTGCCACTGCGGCGCGCCGAACACCAGCCGGGCCACCAGGTGGCTCAGCGTGGTGGCCGGCAGCGGCGCGTACTTGCCCACCACCACGTCGACCAGGGCGTCCATCGCCGCGGCGGGGTCCTCATGGGGCGGCGTGACCGGGCGCGCCGCGTACAGGCGGATGCCGCCCTCGCGCCGCGCCACCCGCAGCAGGCCGCGGTAGTGCATGCCGTCGAGCAGCTGGGTGCTGGCGTTGGACGAGCCGCCAAACCAGTTGCGGGTCTTGCCGTGCTGGAAATGCGCGTCCACCGCCCTCGGGTGCACCACGCCGCGGTCCTGCACGAAGGCCAGCACCTCGCGGGCCTGCGTCCAGCGGCTGGCCGGCCAGGCCTGGCGCGCCTGGCGCGGGTGCATCAGCGTGTGCAGGGTCGGCGTCACGAAGCCGTAGTTGATGAAGAAGTCCTCCTCCACCTTCAGCCGCGGGTAGCGCTGTTCCAGCTCACCGGCGCGGTAGTCCTTGACGCGGTGGCGCAGCGTCAGGTCCTGGGCGCGGGCCGGGGCGCGGATCGGGTCGGCCTGCACGAAGCCCAGGCGCTGCAGCGCGGCCGGCAGCGTGGACGGGCGGCCCAGGCTGCGGGCGATCGCGTAGCGTGTCAGGTCGTCGAGCGTGGGCGTGGCAGGCATGAGCGGCAGCATAGCGGCGCGGCGGCTATCCTCGCACCATGGACAGCACCAGCCCCGACCCCCGCGCGCTGTGGCAGGCCCGCCTGCAGGCGGCCGGCGCGCGTGCGCTGCCCGACGAGGGCCGGCGCCGGGCCGCGGTGGCCCTGGCGGTGGTGGAGGCGGGCCACGGCGCCGACGCTGCCGGCCTGCCCGCCCATGCCCGGTGGCAGACCGAGCCGGCGCTGCTGCTGACCCGCCGCGCCGCCCACCTGCGCGCCCACGCCGGCCAGTGGGCGCTGCCGGGCGGCCGGCTGGACGAGGGCGAGAGCCCCGAGCAGGCGGCGCTGCGCGAACTGCACGAGGAGGTGGGCCTGGCCCTGGCGGCCGATGCGGTGCTGGGTCGGCTGGACGACTACGCCACCCGCAGCGGCTACGTGATCACGCCGATCGTGGTGTGGGCCGGCGCAGCCCGGGACGCCCAGGCCAACCCCGACGAGGTGGCCAGCCTGCACCGCATCCCGGTGGCCGAGCTGCTGCGTCCGGACGCGCCCTTGCTCAACCAGACACCGCATGGCGAGCACCCGGCGCTGCGCATGCCGATCGGTCACAGCTGGATCGCTGCGCCCACCGGCGCCTTCCTCTACCAGTTCGCCCAGTGGTGCCTGCGCGGCGAGGCCACGCGGGTGGCCCACTTCGACCAGCCGCGTTTCGCCTGGCAGTAGGCTTGGCAGTCGTCAAAGGCCACGTCCGGCGGCGCTGCGACAATGTCGGCCAGTCACCCCCGCCCCAGCAGGAATTCCGCGCCATGACGACCCTCGGTACCCCCTTGTCCCCGTCCGCCACCCGCGTGATGCTGCTTGGCAGCGGCGAGCTGGGCAAGGAGGTGCTGATCGCCCTGCAGCGCCTGGGCGTCGAGACGATCGCCGTCGACCGCTACGACAACGCCCCCGGCCAGCAGGTGGCCCACCACGCCCGCACGATCACGATGAGCGACCCGGCCCAGCTGCGCGCGCTGATCGAGGCCGAGCGGCCGATGCTGGTGGTGCCCGAGATCGAGGCCATCGCCACCCAGGAGCTGGAGAAGCTCGAGGCCGAGGGTGTCGTGCGCGTCATCCCCACGGCCCGCGCCGCGCGCCTGACCATGGACCGCGAGGGCATCCGCCGCCTGGCCGCCGAGAACCTGCGCCTGCCCACCAGCCCCTACCGCTTCTGCGACTCGCTGGCCGAGCTGCAGGCGGCGATCGACGGCAGCGACGGCCAGCCGCCGATCGGCTACCCCTGTGTGGTCAAGCCGGTGATGAGCAGCTCGGGCAAGGGCCAGAGCAAGATCGACACCCCCGCCGACGTGGCCGCCGCCTGGGACTACGCGATGGCCGGCGGCCGCGTGGCCAAGGGCCGCGTCATCGTCGAGGGCTTCATCGATTTCGATTTCGAGATCACCCTGCTCACCGTGCGCGCGATGAACGCCAGTGGCGGCGTCGACACCCATTTCTGCGAGCCGGTCGGCCACAAGCAGGTGGCGGGCGACTACGTCGAGAGCTGGCAGCCGCAGCGCATGAGCGAGGCGGCGCTGGAGCGCTCGCGCCTGATCGCCGAGATGGTCACCGCCGACCTGGGCGGCCTGGGCCTCTTTGGCGTGGAGCTGTTCGTCAAGGGCGACCAGGTCTGGTTCAGCGAGGTCAGCCCGCGCCCGCACGACACCGGCCTGGTGACCCTGGTCACGCAGTGGCAGAGCGAGTTCGAGCTGCACGCGCGCGCCATCCTGGGCCTGCCGGTGGACACCTCGATGCGCAGCCCGGGCGCCAGTGCGGTGATCTATGGCGGCGTCGATGCGGCAGGCATCGCCTTCGATGGCGTGGCCGACGCGCTGGCGGTGCCCCGCAGCGAGCTGCGCCTGTTCGGCAAGCCCGAGAGCTTCACCAAGCGCCGCATGGGCGTGGCGCTGGTGCATGACCAGGATGTCGACACCGCCCGGCAGCAGGCCAGGCTGGCGGCCGGCAAGGTCCGTCCGCGCCAGGTCTGAGCACCGCCTCTTCTTTCAACCAGGGAGCACACACATGAACACTTCGATCCTGAACACCCGCCGTGCGCTGACGCTGCTGGCGCTGGCCAGCCTGGCCGCCTGTGGCGGCGGCGGCGGCGGCGATGGCGGCGAGCCGCCGGTGGCCACCGACCTGGCGATCACCGACGCCAACGCCGACGCGGTGGCCCGCGTCGGGCTGGCCAGCACCTCGGTGGGCCCGCTGGCCGCCAACCTCGGCACCGGCCTGGGCGCCACCGGCTCGGCCAGCCAGGTGGTGGCGCTGGTCAGCCGCCGCGCCCAGGCGCTGGGGCTGAAGGCCGCGTCGCGCGTGCAGCCGCAGGCCGCCGCGGTGGTCGACTGCGCGGTGTCCGGGTCGGTCAGCGTGAACTTCAGCGACAGCAATGCCAACGGCCTGTTCGACGCCACCGGCGAGTCGATCAGCGTGTCGGCCAGCGCCTGCGACGATGGCAGCGGCTTCACGCTCAATGGCAGCTTCACGATGACGCTGGGCAGCTTCACCGACGCCCGCAACTTCGGCTTCACGATGGCCTTTGCCGGTCTGCAGACCACCACCACCGAGGGCTCGGTGCGCCTGGACGGCGAGCTCGCGGTGCAGCTGAGCGGGGGCAACACGCTGGATCTGAGCTCGCCGTCGATCGTGCTGCAGGCCTCGCGCAGCGGTGTCAGCTACCGCTTCGCGCTGGCCAGCTACGTGGCCCATGTGGTGGACCGCGGCGATGCCTCGGTGCAGCGCGTCACCGGCACCTTCTCGGGCACGGGCCTGGACAGCTACCGGGTCCAGGTCACCACGCCGGTCGACGTGGTGCAGCGCTACGCCGACGACTACCCGTCGGCCGGCACGATGAAGTTCGTCGGTGCCGCCGGCTCGGTGCTGAAGGTCGACGCGCTCAATGCCACGCAGGCCCGCCTGTCGGTCGACGCCAACGGCGATGGCGCCTACGAGACCGTGCGCACCGTCCTCTGGGCCGACCTGGACCGCTGAGCGACAATACCGGCCTCGCGCCCGCCGGGCGCCGGTATCCCCCGCCCATGTCCACTGAACAACCGCAGCCCGGCGACAGCGCGTCGCCGGTCGAGCCGCCCGCCGCCGTCACGCCCGCCGAGGCCGTCCATGAGGCCGTCCATGAGAACGTCAGCGAGGCCGCCTCGGCCGTCCTGACCGAGGCCGTTGCGGCGCCCGCGCCGCAGGCCCCGAAGGCGCCCGAGATGAGCCTGAACGCGTGCACGCGCGAGCTGCGCCAGCGCTTCCCGGCGCTGTTCGGCGAGCAGCCCAAGCCGATCAAGCTGCGCATCCAGGCCGACATCCAGCAGCGCGCCCCGGGCGTGTTCACGAAGAAGGCGCTGTCGATCTTCCTGCACCGCCACACCACGCACACCAGCTACCTGCTGGCGCTGGCCAAGGCCACGCACCGCTACGACCTGGACGGCCAGCCCGCCGGCGAGCTGGCCGAGGAACACCGCCAGGCCGCGCGCGACGAACTGGCGCGCCGCAAGGCCATCGTCCAGGAGCGGCGTGCGGCCGAGGACGACGCCCGTCGGCAGCGTTTCTCGCTGGTGCGCGACTACGAGCACACCACGCTGACCAAGGCGAACTTCTGTGCCCTCAAGGGCATCGCCGAGGACCAGCTTGACGGCTTGCTGGCCACGATCCGAGCCGAGATCGCTGCCTGGGAAGCGCAGCGGCCAGCGGCGCCGCCGCGGCCGGAGCGCCGCGACGGCCGCGACGAGCGACGGGGTCCGCGCGGTGATGCGCGCGGTGAGGCGCGCGGTGGCCCGCGGGGTGGTTCGCGCGGCCCCGGTGGCCCCGGCGGCCGCGGCCCGCGCCCCTGACCACGCCGCTCAGCGGCGCAGCACCACCGCCACGCCGGCGCGCAGCTCGGCCGGATCGACATAACCGATCGCCCCGGGCGTGCGGGCCACATGGTCCAGCACCTCGGCGGTCGAGCGCAGCTCGGCCGGCGGCACGCCCTTGCCGATGTAGCGGCGCACCGTCCAGTAGGCCAGGTAGGCCTCATCGTCCTGCTGCAGCAGGGCCTTCAGGAAGCGCTGGCGCAGCGGGTGGGCCGAGGGCAGGTTGACCGGCCGCAGGGCCTGGCCATCCAGCTCCACGGCGCGGCCGGTGTAGGCCCGGCGGATGGTTTCGGCGTCCAGGCCCTTCAGGCCCGGATGGGCGATCACGGCCAGGCCCTCGTCGGCCGCGTGGACCGGTCCGGTCAGCAGCGTGGGCAGCGCGGCGGCGAGACCGCCCAGCAGAAAGTGGCGTCGTTGCATGGCGCCCCCTTCAGTAGACGAAGCTGTAGGACAGCGACAGCACGTTGACGTGCCGCGGCCGCGCCAGGGGCTCGCCCGCGGGCACATCGATCAGCTGTGACTGCTGCGCCTGGGTGTGCATCCACTCCAGCTTGAGCTTGCTGCGCGCGTCCAGCGCCCACGAACTGCCCAGCGCCAGCGAGGTCTGTCGGAAGATCAGCGTCTGGTCGGCCGCACTGCGCATGCTGCCGTTGAGCAGCGGCGCGCCGGGCAGCGCATCGGGCAGTCGGGTGCTGTCCAGCGCCCGCGCCACGGCGGTGCCGTCGGCGGTGCTGTGCGCCGCGGCCAGCGACACATAGGGCGTGAAGGCGCCCCACTGGCGCGACACGGTGGCGGCGGCGGCCCAGGCGTCGACCGCCATCACCGTGCCGGACTGGCGCAGCCGCATCAGCTCGGCCGCGACACGCCAGCGCGCGTCGAAGCGGTGGTCCACGCCCACGGCGTACAGCCACTCGCGGAAGTGCCTGGCCTCCTGCACCCCCGGGCCCGGCAGCTGGTTGCTGGTCTGCCAGTAGCCCAGGCCTGGGCCGAGCGGTGCCCACACCGGCCGCACCAGCAGGCCGCTGCCGTCCGACAGGCCCACGGTCAGGCGGTGCAGGCCGGCGCGCAGCGTGGTGTCGGCCGTGCGCCAGGTCAGCACGCCGCCGAGGGCGTCGACATCCGCGCTGCGGAACTGCGGCCCGGCGCTGACCAGCGGCGCTTGGCCCGGCACCGGCGAGGGCACCGCCTCGCGCTGCCAGCTGCGCTTGGCCAGCGTGGTCTGGCCGACGTAGCCGTCGATGCTCAGCTCGCCATCGGCCAGCCACAGGCTGCGCGAGAGGTTCAGGCCATTGAAGTCGCTGGTCGGTGCCAGCGAGTAGAACTCGGTGGGCAGGCGCGCCTCGTCGTAGGTCTGGCCGACGTCGAGCTGCTCGCTGCGCAGGAAGAAGGGCACCCGCATGCGGCCCAGGCGCAGCAGCCAGTCGTTGTCGGGACGCCAGGCCACGAAGGCCCAGCTCGGCCGCAGGCTCCAGCGCGCGTCGTGGTCTTCGGACGGGCCCAGGCGCAGCTGCACCGTGGCCGACCATTCGGGGCTGAACTGCGCATCGAGCTGCACGCCCAGCACGCTGTCGCGCTCGGCGGTGGCGTGGTCCTTGATGAAGCGCTGGTAGGTGAAGGACTGGTCGCTCTGCGTCAGGCCGATCGTGCCGAAGGCCGACCAGCTCAGGCGCGGGCCGCCCGCATCGGCCTCGTCGGCACGGGCAGCGCCGGCCAGCAACAGGGCGGCCAGGGTGAGAACGCCCAGGCGGCGTGCAAAGTGGGGTGTCATGGCTCAGTCCTTCCAGGCGCGGGCGATCTCGATGAAGCGGTCTTCGCAGGCCTGGGCTGCGGCGACGATCCGGGGGTCGAAGTGCTGGCCGGCGCCGTCGGCCAGCATGGCCATGGCGTCGGCGTGGGGCAGCGGGTCCTTGTAGGGACGACGGCTGATCAGCGCGTCGTAGACGTCGGCCACCGCCATCAGGCGCGCGGCCAGCGGAATCGCGCGGCCCGCCAGGCCATCCGGGTAGCCGCGGCCGTCCCAGCGCTCGTGGTGGTGGCGGGCGATCTGGCGCGCGAAGTCCAGGAAATCCGAGGCGCCGCCCATGCGCTGCGCGGCGCGCTGCAGGATCTCCCAGCCCTGCAGCGTGTGGGTCTTCATCACCTCGAAGTCGGCGGCGTCGAGCTTGCCGGGCTTGAGCAGGATGTGGTCGGGGATCGCCACCTTGCCGATGTCGTGCAGCGGCGCGCTCTTGGCCAGCAGCTCGATCGAGCCGGCGTCCAGCCGCGCCGCGTCGGCGTCATCGCCGGGGTGTTCGCTCAGGTACTCGGCCAGCGTGCGCACGTACTCCTGGGTGCGCTTGACGTGGTTGCCGGTGTCCTGGTCGCGGAACTCGGCCAGAGAGACCATCACGAACATCGTGGCGTCGCGCAGCCGCTCCACCTGGTCGACCTGGGCGGCCAGCGCCTCGGCCAGACCGGCGTTGCGCTGCTTGAGCGCATCGCGCGAGGCCTTGACCTGCAGGTGGGTGCGCACCCGCGAGCGCACGATCGGCGGGCTGATCGGCTTGTGGATGAAGTCGGCCCCGCCGACCTCGAAGCCGCGCGCCTCGTCCTCGGGCTGGCTCATCGCGGTGACGAAGATCACCGGCACCTCGCGCGTGCGCGGGTCGGCCTTGAGGCGGCGGCAGACCTCGAAGCCGTCCATCTCCGGCATCATCACATCGAGCAGGATCAGGTCGGGCGGCTCGCGCAGCGCCAGCTCCAGCGCGCGGGCGCCGGTGTTGGCCAGCTTCACGCGGTGCTCGCTGTTGAGCAGGCCGGCCAGCAGGTTCAGGTTGGCCGGGGTGTCGTCCACCACCAGCAGCGTGGCGCGGTGTTCCGATGCCCCCATCAGCGGACCTCCCGATCGAGCAGCGCCAGTGCGGCGTCGAAATCGCAGGCCTGGATGGCCTGGTCCAGCGCCAGCGCGTGTTCCACCGGCAGCCCGGCGCGCAGCGCGTCGCGATGGCTGTGCCAGTGCGCCAGGGCCTCGCTGTCGGCGTCGGCCAGCAGGCGGCGCAGCGTGGCGCGGATCTCGGGGCTGGCCGGGGGCGCCGCAGGGCGCTCGCGTGCCGGCCAGGGTGGTTCGGCGCGCAGGGCGGCCACCAGCGTGGTCAGTGCCGCCTCGGCCTGGTCGGCGGCGGCAATCACCCCATCGCCAGCTGGCAGGGCGTGTTCCAGCGCCTGCGCGGCATCGGCCAGCGCACCCATGCCCAGCTGGCGCGCCAGCCCCTTGAGCGTGTGGGCCTCGCGGGCCAGCGCCGGGCCGGCGCCGTCGCGCGCCTGTGCCGACAGGCTTGTGTCCCGGCTGTCGATGTGCTCGACGAAATGCGCCAGGCCGTTGCGCAGCAGGGTCTCGCCGCCGCAGCGCGCCAGCGCGGTGTGCAGGTCGATGCCGGGCCACTGCGGCCACGGCAGGCCGGGCTCATCGATCGGCGCGGCCGCGGCGATGGCGGCGTCGGCCGCCGGGTGGGCCGGCAGGAAGCGCGCCAGCTCGCGCAGCATGGCTGGCGGATCGATCGGCTTGGGGATGTGGCCGACCATGCCGATCGCCAGGCAGCGCTCGCGCTCCTCGACCAGCGCATGCGCCGTCATCGCCACCACCGGCAGGCGGCGCCACTGCGGATGGGCCAGGATGCGGCGCGTGGCCTCGTAGCCGTCCATCACCGGCATCTGCAGGTCCATCAGCACCACGTCGAAGGCCTCGGCACCGTCGCGCTCCAGGCGATCGAGTGCCTGCTGGCCATCCTCGGCCGAGCTGATGAGCGCGCCGGCGCGCCGCAGCAGCTCGGTGGCCAGCTGGCGATTGACCGGGTTGTCCTCGACCAGCAGCGCGCGCAGCCCCGCCAGCGGCAGCAGCATGCCCGGGGCCGGCGGCGGCGCCGGCGACTCGGCCTGCAGCAGGCGCTTGAGCGCACTGGGCAGCACCGGCTTGTCGATGAAGTACAGCGCACCCGCGGCGGCGGCTTCGCGGCGCAGCGCGTCGCTGCCATAGGCCGACATCACCACCACCCGCGGTGCCTCGGGGCCGAGTGCGCGCAGCCGCTCGATCACCTCGCCGCCTCGCAGGTCGGGCATCACCCAGTCGAGCAGCATCAGGTCGAAGGGCTGGCCGATGCGGGCGGCCTCGTGGCAGCGCTGCAGCGCGGCCTGGCCGTCGGCCACGGCCTCGAGCAGACCCTCGCGGCCCACACCCAGCGCGGCCAGTTGCTCCAGCACGCTCTGCCGCGTGGCGACCTGGTCGTCGACCACCAGCACGCGCTGGCGCGCCAGGGTCTGGTCGTCGATCGGCGTCGGGGTGGCGGCCAGGCGCACCGGCAGCTCGATGCGGAAGGTCGAGCCCTGGCCGGGCGTGCTGTCGACATCGATGTGGCCGCCCATCAGCTCGACCAGCCGGCGCGAGATCGACAGGCCCAGGCCGGTGCCGCCATAGCGGCGCGTGGTGGAGCCGTCGGCCTGCGTGAACTCCTGGAACAGCCGCGCGCACTGCTCGGCGTCCATGCCCACGCCGGTGTCCGCGACCGACAGGCGCAACAGGGCGCGCTCACCCGGCTGCGGTGATGCGCTGCCGTCCAGGTCCAGCGCCAGGCGCACCTGGCCCTGTTCGGTGAACTTCACGGCATTGGTCAGCAGATTCACTAGCACCTGGCCCAGGCGCAGCGGGTCGCCCCAGATCGCCCCGGCGCTGCCCAGCAGGGCCGGGTGCCGCACATCGCACAACAGCTCGATGCGCTTGGCCTGGGCGCGCTCACGCACCATCAGCAGTGCCTGCGCGGCCACGTCCTCGATGCGGCAGGGCACCGACTCCAGCGTCAGCTTGCCGGCCTCGATCTTCGAGAAGTCCAGGATGTCGTTGAGCACGCCCAGCAGCATGGTCGCTGCGCCGTGGGCCTTGTCCAGGTAGTCGCGCTGCTGGGCGTCCAGCGCGGTGCCCAGGGCCAGGTGGGTCATGCCGATGATCGCGTTCATCGGCGTGCGGATCTCGTGGCTCATGTTGGCCAGGAACATGCTCTTGGCCTGGGTGGCGGACTCGGCCTGGCGGCGCGCCTGCTCCAGTTCGCGCTGGTGTTCGCTGCGGGCGGCCAGGTCGCGCTCGATGCTGTCGGCCATCAGGTCCAGCGTGGCCGACAGCGCGGCCACCTCGCGCAGGTGGTCGGTGCCGCGTGGCACGCGCGCGGCGTAGTCGCCGCCGGCCAGGCGCTCGGCGGTGTAGGCCAGTTCGGCCACCGGGTCCAGCAGGCCGCGCTGGATGCCGCGCCAGGCGCGGCCCATGGCCAGGATCACCAGCAGGTCGACGATCAGCTGGCGCAGCCGGGTCGAGGCGGTGTCCACCGCACCTTGGGTGCGGGCGTCGGTCAGCTGCTCCAGCCGCAGGACCTGCTCCACCAGACGGGCATGCGCCAGCTCGTAGTCGCGCGAGTGCACGACAGCCCGCGCGTATGCGGTGTCCGGTCGACCGTCCGAGACGAACTCCTGGCGCGCCGGGTCGTACAGGCCCTGGGTGGCGGCAAAGGCGACCTGCTCGAAGCGGCCCAGGGCCTCGGTGGCATCGACGATGTCCTGCAGCGCCTGCTGCTCCGCGGCATCGGCCTGCAACTGCCGCAGATGCGCCTGCAGCGACACGCCGCGCTGGCCCTCGGGCAGCCGATGCTCACGCTGGCCGGCGACCACCTGCTCCCAGTACAGGCCGTTGGCATCGTCCGGGGCCGGCTTCTCGCCCTGGCGGATGGCCAGGATGTCGTAGTAGTAGCGCAGGTAGCGGGGGTGGGCGGTGTCGACATAGCTGCGCACCAGCATCGACAGCCGGTTGGTCTCGTGGTGCAGGTCGTCCACCACCTTCAGGGCGGCGTCGCGCCGCACGGCGGCCTCGCCCGCGTCGCTGTAGGCCCGCATGATGACCAGCAGGAACAGGCCGTGCACCAGCAGGGCCACCGTCACCAGGCCGAAGAACACGCGCGACGCCCGGCCCAGGCTGAGCAGGGGGCGGCCAAGGGGGGCGACAGAGGATGGCAGGGCAGGCGCGGTCACGACACGGATGCCCCCGTGGGTAGGGGGTCTCCGTTTATCGGCGCGATCCGGCCAGTATGAAGGGCGGAAAAACGGCCGGAAGCCGCACGCGGCCCGGCCGTCAGGTGTGCGCGCGCGTCAGAGCGACTGCAGGTAGGCCGCCACGGCCTTCATCTGCTGCGCGGACATGCCGGCCGTCTCGGCACGCATCAGCACGCCGTGCGGGCGCAGCCGGGTGCTGAAGCCCTTGAGCTGGCGCTCCAGGTAGTCGGCATGCTGGCCCGCCAGGCGCGGGAAGCCCGCGGCGCCTTCGGCCCGCTCGCCATGGCAGCCGGCGCAGGCGCGGATGCCCGAGCCGGGCACACCGTCCTCGAACAGGCGACGGCCTTCCTTGAGCAGGCGGTCGGGGCCACGGGCGCGGCCGGGCGCCGGCGCCTGCACCGCGTAGTACTCGGCCAGGGCCTGGATGGTGTCGTCGTCGAGCAGGGCCGACACGCCCCACATGTAGGCCTTGTTGTCGGCCTCGGCGCGCTGCTGGGCGCGGAAGTCCTTCAGCTGGCGCGCCGTGTACTGCACCGGCTGGCCGGCCAGTGACGGGTAGGCCGCGCTGGCACTGCGGCCGCCCTCGCCGTGGCAGGCTGCGCAGACGTGGATCGCGCGGCGCGCGATGTCGGTACCGCCGTTCATGTCCTGGGCCGACGCGGCGACCGCGGCCAGGCCCAGCAGGGCGGCGCCCAGCGCACGACGTGCGCCGGAGCGGATGGGGAACACAGGCATGTCTCCTCCAGGTCTCATGCCCGCCAACCGCTGGCGGGCAACGCGGCCACGTTGCAAGTCCGGGGCCAGTGCAGAGCTTGAGCGGGTTGATGCTGGCCTGTCTTGATGCATGTCATGCATTGGGCGCCGCGCCGGGCCTGCCGGCGGCCCTGCGCGCCGGGCGAGGACCGCGCCTCTCGCCGGTCGCGCAACACCGTGTCACGCGGCTGGCGCAGTTCGGGCCGCCCCATGAACGCGGTATGGCGACGCATGGGCGCCTGCGCGGAGCTCGGCGCCGGGGAGACTGCATCGTTCGGAGGGGCCCATGATTGATCTTCTCGGACCGCCTGGCCGTGGACGCGCCGCCTGCCTGATGGCGCTGTCCGTGCTGGCGCTGGCCTGCGCTGCTGCCCATGCCGCGCCCGCACGCTACAGCGCCACCGCACTGTCCAGCGGCAACAGCATGGCCTACGGACTCAATGCGCGCGGCGACGTGAGTCTGGCTGCGGATGACGTGGGTGGCGGCACGGCTGGCTGGGTCAAGGGTGTGCTGATCCCCGTGCCGATGGGCAGCGGCAGCCGAGTGTCCAGCGATGGCCGGGTGGGTGTGCTGGTGGACAACGGCGACGGCCGTCAGAGACCGGGCCTCTTTGACCTGCGCACCGGCGACGTGACGGTGGTGGGTCCGCCGCACACGCTGCCGCCGATCGTGCGCGACGCCAACCGGCAGGGGGTGGCTGTGGGCTATGCCAGCGAGGCGCCGCCGAACGCCGAGGTCTTCAGCGGCGGCTCCGAGCTGGAGCTGGGCCAGGGCAGCGTCAACGCCATCAACAGCCAAGGCGAGGTCGCTGGCACGCTGTGGCACACCGACCCGCTGAGCGGGGATGGCCAGTGGTGGGCGTTCAGCGCCGCGCCGGGGTCGACCGCGATCCAGTGGATCGCGCCGATCAACGGGGGCCTGTCGAACGAGGCCGTGGCCATGGACAGCCAACGGGTGGTGGGCGTCAGCGATGTGAACGCCGGCAGCGGTTCGGTGGCCTTCTACCACCACCTGCGCAATGGCCTGACCGTGCCGCTGGCCGGGCTGGGTGGCAGTGGAGCGGGGGCGCTGGGCGTGAACACCCATGGCGCGATCGTGGGCTGGGCGGCGACGCCCGGCGACGCCGACTACCGGGCCGTTCTGTGGACCGGCCGCAACCAGGTCCACGACCTGAACCAACTCAGCGATGTGCCGGCCGGCTGGTTGCTCTATGAGGCCGTCGACATCAACCCGAAGGGTCAGATCGTGGCCAATGGCGCCGATGCCGCCGGCAACCCGAAAGCCTTCCTGCTGACGCCGGTGTCAGGCGCACAGGCGCCGGCGACGGTGTCGCGCCCGCGGCTGTCGCCACGGATGCTGTGCGAGCAACTGCGCCCGTGGGTGCGGCTGCCGGGGACGAAGACGCCTGCGGCCTGCCGCTGGATGCGGGAGCGCTGACGCGAACGCCGGGCCTGACAGCCCGGCCGCTGCACGCAGCGCCGCGGCCTTGTGGTCTGCGTTCACGTCCGCTACGCGGACATGAACTTCGCCCCAAAGCCCAGGGTTCGCTGACGCGAACGCCGGGCCTGACAGCCCGGCCGCTGCACGCAGCGCCGCGGCCTTGTGGTCTGTTCTCTGGTCTCCGCTCACGTCGCTGCGCGACATGAGCGTCGCCCGCGCACAGCCAAGCCGCGCGCTGCGCGCCCGGGGGCCTTACAGGCCCGCTGCGGCCCGAAGGGCCGCAGCCTTGTCTGTACGCTCCCAGCTGAACTCGGGCTCTTCGCGGCCGAAGTGGCCGTAGGCCGCGGTCTTCTGGTAGATCGGGCGCAGCAGGTCGAGCATCTGGATGATGCCCTTGGGGCGCAGGTCGAAGTGGGCTTCGACCAGCTTGGCGATCTCGCTGTCGGGGATGACGCCGGTGCCCTCGGTGTAGACCGTGATGTTCATCGGCCGCGCCACGCCGATCGCGTAGGCCACCTGGATCTGGCACTGGCGCGCCAGGCCGGCGGCGACGATGTTCTTGGCCACGTAGCGGGCGGCATAGGCGGCCGAGCGGTCGACCTTGGTCGGGTCCTTTCCCGAGAACGCGCCGCCGCCGTGCGGGCAGGCGCCGCCGTAGGTGTCGACGATGATCTTGCGGCCGGTCAGGCCGCAGTCGCCCTGCGGGCCGCCGATGACGAAGCGGCCGGTCGGGTTGATCAGGTAGCGCGTGTCCTGCAGCCACTCCTTGGGCAGCACCGGCTTGATGATCTCCTCGATCACCGCCTCGGTGAAGCTGGCCTTCATCTTGGTGGGCGTCTCGGACTGGTCGGGGCTGTGCTGGGTGGACAGCACCACGGTGTCGATGCTGTGCGGCTTGCCGTCGACGTAGCGCATCGTCACCTGGCTCTTGGCGTCCGGGCGCAGGAAGGGCAGGCGGCCGTCCTTGCGCAGCTGCGCCTGGCGCTCGACCAGCCGGTGCGCGTAGTAGATCGGCGCGGGCATCAGCTCGGGCGTCTCGTCGCAGGCGTAGCCGAACATCAGGCCCTGGTCGCCGGCACCGGTGTTCAGGTGGTCGTCGCTGGCGTGGTCCACGCCCTGGGCGATGTCGTTGCTCTGCTTGTCGTAGGCCACCAGCACCGCGCAGCCCTTGTAGTCGATGCCGTACTCGGTGTTGTCGTAGCCGATGCGCTTGATCGTGTCGCGCGCGACCTGGATGTAGTCGACATGCGCGTTGGTGGTGATCTCGCCGGCCAGCACGACCAGACCGGTGTTGGTCAGGGTCTCGGCGGCCACGCGGCTGCGCGGGTCCTGGGCGAAGATGGCGTCCAGGATGGCGTCGGAGATCTGGTCGGCGACCTTGTCGGGATGGCCTTCCGAGACCGATTCGGAGGTGAAGAGATAATCGTTCGCCATGGTGCTCACTGCAGAAACGGTTGCGCGGTCTATCGAAGCTTCGACCGGCTCGGCAACCTGGGTGAGCGGCGAACGCTTTAGCGGCATTTGATCAGTGCGATTCTCAGTTGAACCCCACCGGCGTGGTCTGATGAACAGCCCCGCATCGCCCCGCAAGTTGTCCTGTTAACTCGGCGATGTCGGACATTTTACCAACGATCGGCATGGCCCTGCTGCGCTGGATGTCGCGCTGGCCCCTGGGCGCGCTGCACGCGCTGGGTGCTGGCCTGGGCTGGCTGACCTGGCTGGCCTCGCCCAGCTACCGCCGCCGTGTGCGCGCCAATGCCGACCTGGCCGGCGTCAGCGCCGCCGACCGTCGCCGCTCGGTGTCCGAGGCCGGCCGCATGGTCGGCGAGGTGCCCTGGCTGTGGCTGATGCCGCCCGAGGGCCAGGTGCTGCCGCGGGTGCGCTGGCAGGGCGCCGAGAAGGTGGACGCGGCGATTGCCGCCGGCCGCGGCCTGGTGCTGCTGACGCCGCACCTGGGCAGCTTCGAGGTGTCGGCCCGCGCGATCGTCGAGCGCTGGGGGGCGCAGCAGCCGCTGACCGTGCTGTACCGGCCGGCGCGCAACGCGTTCCTGCGCGAACTGGAAGAGACCGCCCGCCACCGCCCCGGCCTGGCCACCGCGCCGGCCAACCTCAGCGGCGTGCGCCAGATGCTGCGCGCGCTGAAGAAGGGCGAGATGGTCGGGCTGCTGCCCGACCAGGTGCCGCCCGAGGGCCAGGGCGTCTGGGCACCGTTCTTCGGCCAGCCCGCCTACACGATGACGCTGGCCGCCCGCCTGGTGCAGCAGACCGGCGCCGCGGTGCTGGTGCTGTGCTGCGAGCGCCTGCCCGGCGCGGCGGGCTTCGAGGTGCACCTGCTGGACCTGGTCGGGCCCCTGCCTGCCGGCAGCGACGAGGCCGCCCAGGTGCAGGCCGCCCGCATCGTGAACCGCACGATGGAGATGGTCATCGCCCGCTGGCCGCACCAGTACCTGTGGGGCTACCACCGCTACAAGCGCCCGCGTGCGGCACCGGGGACGCCCGGATGAGTGGCCGCAGCGACAACGGAATGGCCAATGCCGGCGCGCGCCTCGTGCTGGCGCTGGTCTGGCTGATCCACTGGCTGCCGATGGGCGCGCAGGATGCGCTGGGCCGCGGCCTGGGGCGGCTGCTGTGGTGGATCGGCGGCTCGCGCAAGCGCACCGCGCTGCGCAACCTGGCGCTGTGCTTTCCCGAGCGGCCAGCGGCCGAGCGCGGGGCGATCGCCCGCGAGCACTTCGGCTGGCTGGGCCGCAGCATCCTGGAGCGCGGCATGCTGTGGTACGCCAGCCCCGAGCGCCTGCGCCGGCTGATCCGGGTCGAGGGCGAGGTCGACTTCGCCGAACGCCAGCCCGGTGCGGTGATGTGGCTGGTGCCGCACTTCCTGGCGCTGGAGGTGGCCGGCGCGGCCTCGCAGCTGTTCCAGAAGCGCTGGGTGGTCTCCATCTATGCCGAGCAGTCCAACCCGGTGTTCGACCGCGCGATGCGCGCCGGGCGGCTGCGCTACGGCCAGGGCGAGCTGTTCTCGCGCCATGGCGAGCGCGCACTGCCCTTGGTGCGGGCGGTCAAGCGTGGCGCCGCGTTCATGAACCTGCCGGACATGGACTTCGGCCTGAAGGACGGGGCCTTCGTGCCCTTCTTCGGCGTGCCTGCGGCCACGCTGCTGGCGCCCGCGCGCATGGCGCGCAGCCTGCAGATGGCGGTGCAACCGGTGGTGGCCGAGATGCTGCCCGGCGGCCAGGGCTGGCGCGTGCGCTTCCTGCCGCCCTGGACCGATTTCCCTGGCGACGATGACCTCGCCGCCACCCGCCGCATCAACGCCTGGATCGAGCAGGAGATCCTGCGCAACCCGGCGCAGTACCTGTGGGTGCATCGGCGCTTCAAGACCCGCCCGCCCGGCGAGCCGTCGCTGTACCGCTGAGTGCGGCGAGGCGGCACGCCCCCGCCGCCCGCCGAGAGCGTCGGACGCCTGATAATCCGGCCCATGCTCGTCAAGTTCACCAAGATGCAGGGTGCCGGCAACGACTTCGTCGTGCTCGACGCCACCCGCGCCGCGCTCAAGCTCTCGCCCCGCCAGCTGCAGAAGCTGGGTGACCGCCGCTTCGGCGTCGGTGCCGACCAGATCCTCGTCGTCGAGCCCGCGCCTGACGACAGCGTCGACTTCCGCTACCGCATCTTCAACGGTGCCAGCGGCACCGAGGTCGAGCACTGCGGCAATGGTGCGCGCTGCTTCGTGCGCTACGTGCGTGACCACGGCCTGACCGACAAGTCGGTGGTGCGCGTGGCCACGATCAACAACCGGCTCGAGCTGCGCCTGCAGGCCGACGGCCGCGTCACCGTGGACATGAACCGCCCGCGCTTCGAGCCCGAGGCGCTGCCCTTTGACACCACCGGCCTGCAACCGCGCAGCCAGGGCCAGGCCCAGCTGTGGCCGCTGTCGCTGCCAGGCGGCCCGACGGTGGAGGTGGCGCTGGTGTCGATGGGCAACCCGCATGCGGTGCAGCGCGTCGAGGACGTGCGCACCGCCGCGGTGGCCGAACTCGGCCCGCTGATCGAATCGCATGCGCGCTTCCCGCGCAAGGTCAATGCCGGCTTCATGCAGGTCATCGACCGTGGGCAGATCGCGCTGCGCGTGTTCGAGCGCGACGCCGGCGAGACCCTGGCCTGCGGCACCGGCGCCTGCGCCGCGGTGGTGGCCGGCATCCGGCTGGGCTGGCTGGACGCCACGGTGGACGTTGAAACCCGCGGTGGCCGCCTGACGATTGAATGGGCGGGCGGCGACGCCCCGGTGCTGATGACCGGCCCCGCCGTGACCGTCTTTGAAGGAGAGATCGAGCTGTGAGCAATACGCCGGAGCGGGTGCAGGGCATCACCGAGGACGACATCGCCGACTACCTGGCCAACACGCCGGGCTTCTTCGAGCGCCACGCCGAACTGCTGGCTGCGGTGCAGCTGGCCAGCCCGCATGGCGGGCGGGCGGTGTCGCTGCAGGAGCGCCAGATCGACATGCTGCGCGAGCGCATCAAGGGCATGGAGCGCCGCTTCATGGACATGGTGCGGGCCGGCAATGACAACGCCTCGATCGCCCGCCGCATGCATGGCTGGACCTGCGCGCTGATGCGCGCCACCGACCCGGACGCGCTGCACGAAGCGGTCGTCGACGGCCTGAAGGAGCAGTTCCTGATCCCCCAGGTGGCCTTGCGCCTGTGGGGTGTCGACGGCGGGGGCCGTCCCTGGACCGAGGGCACCGACGAGGACCTGCACACCTTCGCCGCCAGCCTGAACGTGCCCTACTGCGGCCTGAACTCGGGCTTTGCCGCGGCGCAGTGGCTGGGCGGCGCGCCGGCGCAGTCGATGGCCATGATCCCGCTGCGCCGCGCCGGCGCCGGCAGCGCATGCTTCGGACTGCTGGTGCTGGGCTCGCCCGATGCGCTGCGCTACCAGGCCGACATGGGCACCGAGTTCCTCGAGCAACTGGGCGACATCGCCAGCGCTGCACTGGCGCGGCTGTTCCCGCGCTGACATGCCCCAACGCGCGCACGACGTCCCAGGCCTCCCCAGGCAGGCGCACTGACATGGATCCGCGTGCCGCCTTGCCCGACCCGCTGCCGCGCTACCTGACGCACCTGCGCGTCGAGCGCCGGGTGGCGGCGCGCACGCTGGCGCTGTACGAAGACGCGCTGCGCCGGCTGGCCGATGGCCTGGCCACGCAGGAGGTGCCGCTGGCCCGCACCCAGCCGCACCATGTGCGCGGGCTGGTGGCCTCGCTGCACGGGGCCGGGCTGTCGCCGCGCAGCCTGGCGCTGCAGCTGTCGGCCTGGCGCGGCTTCTTCCGCTGGTGGGGACGCGAGGGCGCGGTGGCGGCCAACCCGGTGGACGGCGTGCGGGCCCCCAAGGCCGCCAAGCCGCTGCCCAAGGCGCTGCCGGTGGACCAGGCGGTGGCGCTGGCGGCCCATGAGGATGCCGCCGACGACCCGGCGCTGGCGGCGCGCGACCACGCGATCGCCGAGCTGCTCTACGGCGGCGGCCTGCGCGTGGGCGAGCTGGTCGGCCTGGACTGCGCGGCCGGGCCGCAGGCGGCCGGCTGGGTCGACCTGGCCGATGGCACCGCGCATGTGCTGGGCAAGGGCCGCAAGCGGCGCAGCGTGCCGATCGGCGAGGCAGCGGTGACGGCGCTGCGCGCCTGGCTGACGCAGCGCAGCGCGATGGCCGCCGAGGGCGAGGCCGCGCTGTTCGTCGGCCAGCGTGGCCAGCGGCTGAGCGACAGCCAGGTGCGCTCGCGCCTGCGCCGCCTGGCGCTGCAGGCCGGTCTGCCCACGCCGGTGCACCCGCACATGCTGCGCCACAGCTTCGCCTCGCACCTGCTGCAGTCCAGCGGCGACCTGCGCGCGGTGCAGGAGCTGCTGGGCCACGCCAGCATCAGCACCACCCAGGTCTACACGCGGCTGGACTACCAGCACCTGGCCAAGGTCTACGACGCGGCGCATCCGCGCGCCCGGCGCAAGGGTTGAGCCGGATCGGGCGCACCAGCCCGGGCGCCTAACATCGCCGCGCATCAAGGGGACAGGCATGCAGCAGAGATGGCGATGGGCGCTGGGCGCCGCGGTGCTGGCAATCGCCGGCCTGGCCGGCGCCGCCGAGCCGAGCTTCCAGATCACGCCGGTCGACGACGCCTGGTTCAAGGCCTTGCCGATGGACCCGCAGGCCGCCACCGATGCGTTCATGGCGCGCATCCCGCCCGAGGTCCAGGCGCGCGCCAATGCCTACTTCGAGGGCGGCTACTGGCTGCAGCTGTGGAACTTCCTGCTCGGCCTGGCAGTCGCCGCGCTGCTGCTGTTCACGCCCTGGTCCACGCGCTGGCGCGATGCGCTGCGCCAGCGGCTGCCCCGGCCCTTCCTGGCCGACGCCGCCTACGGCGCGCTGTACCTGCTGGCCGGCACCGTGCTGACGCTGCCCTTGTCGATCTACCAGGGCTTCGTGCGCGAGCGCGCCTACGGCCTGGCCACGCAGGACTTCGGGGCCTGGTTCGGCGAACAGCTGATGCAGACCGGCATCAGCCTGCTGCTGGGCGGCCTGGCGATCGGCCTGCTGTATGCGGTGCTGCGCTCCAGCGGGGCGCGCTGGTGGCTGTGGGGCGCGGTGGCGATGACCAGCGTGATGGCGGTGACGATCGCCATCGGACCGGTGTTCATCGAGCCGCTGTTCAACACCTACCGGCCGATGCCCGACGGCCTGCTGAAGGACCAGCTGCTGCGCATGGCGCAGGCCAACGGTGTGCCGGTGGACAACGTCCTGGTCTTTGACGCCTCGCGCCAGAGCACCCGCGTCAGTGCCAACGTCGCGGGCCTGATGGGCACCGCCGCCGTGCGCCTGAACGACAACCTGCTCAACCGCGCCAGCCCCGATGAGGTGGTGGCGGTGATGGCCCACGAGATCGGTCACTACGCGCTGAACCACATCCCGAAGATGCTGCTGGAATTCGGCGTGCTGATCGCCGCGGGCTTCCTGTTCTGCGACGCGGTGATGCGCGCGCTGCTGGCGCGCTGGGGCACCCGCTGGCGCCTCCAGGGCATGGCCGACGTCGGCGGCCTGCCGCTGCTGGCCGCGGTGTTCGCCACCTGGATGTTCCTGGCCACGCCGCTGCTCAACACCATCATCCGCGTGCACGAGGTCGAGGCCGACCTGTGGGGCCTGAACCTGGCGCGTGAGCCGCTGGCCGAGGCCGAGGTGCTGCTCAAGCTGGTCGAATACCGCAAGCCCGACCCCGGCCCGATCGAGGAATTCATCTTCTTCGACCATCCCAGCACCCGCACCCGCGTCTTCAACGCGATGCAGTGGCGCGCCCAGCTGGGCGACGGCGCCGAGCCGTGAGCCCGGCGCGCCTGTGCCTGCTGAACCCGCACGCGGCCGGCGGCCGCGGCGCCGCGCTGGCGCCGGCGCTGGAGGCTGCCCTGCACGCGGCCGGCGGGCCGCCGCTGCGCTGCCCGTCCAGCGTGGCCGCGGCGCGCGCCGAGATTGCCGCGCTGCCCGCCGGCAGCCGGGTGCTGGTGGCGGGCGGCGACGGCACACTGCAGCACCTGCTGTCCGCCGTGCTCGCGGGGGACCATGAGCTGGCGCTGCTGCCCTGCGGCACCGGCAACGACCTGGCGCGGGCACTGGGCCTGCGCCGCGGCGACTGGCGCGCCGCGCTGCAGGGGGCGCTGCAGGCACCGGCGCGGCCGATCGATCTGGGCGAGTTGTGCGCCGACGGCGGCGCGCCGCAGCCCTTCGCCTCCAGCCTGTGCGTCGGCTTTGACGCGGCGGTGGGCGCGGCGGCGCTGTCCGGCCCGCGCAGGCTGCGCGGGATGCCGCGCTACCTGTGGGCCACGCTGCGCACGCTGGCGCGGCTGCAGCGCTACCCGCTGCGCCTGCAGGTGGATGGCGCCCCCGGACCGGCCGGCCCCTGCCTGTTCGCGTCCTCGCTGAACACGCCGACCTATGCCAGCGGCATGCCGGTGGCGCCGGGCGCGCGCATCGACGACGGCCGGCTATCGCTGGTGCGGGCCGCCGCGCTGGGGCGGGTCGGCACGCTGCTGGCGCTGCCGCTGCTGCTGGCGGGCTGGCACCTGCACCACCCGCGCATCCGGCTGCTGCCCTTCCGGCACCTGCGCCTGGAGGGCGATGCGCCGCTGCCGCTGGCCCTGGATGGCGAGCCGGTGGCGCCGGCCCGGGTGGTGGAGGTCCGCGTGCGCCCGGCGGCGCTGCGGGTGGTGCAGGCTCAGCGGTAGTAGCCGGCCCGGGACATCTCGCGCTCGGCCGCCACCTGCGAGGCCTTCAGCGCCTCGGTCAGCGTGAGCTGGTCGGCCAGCAGCAGGCCCATCTGCCGGCCCACCTCGTTGCCGACCGTCGGGAACTCGGCGATCGAGGCGAACTGCACGCCCACATAGGGGCTGCGCGGCAGCGTCGCGTCCTGCGGGTTGGCCAGCTCGATGGCGGCCAGCTCGGCGGTGGCAAAGCGCGCCGCCCGCTTGAACTCGGGGTTGGCATAGGTGCTGCGCCGGGTGCCAGTGGGCACATGCGCCCAGCCGCGGTTGCGCGCCACCAGCTGCACGTAGTCCTTGCTGGTGGCCCAGGTGACGAAGCGCATCGCCTGCGCCACCTTGGTCGAGCCGGCCGGCACCGCCAGGTTCCAGCTCCACAGCCAGCCCGCCCCCTTGGGGGTGACGGCGGTGGGCGCCATCGCCAGTCCCACCTGAGCGGCCACCCGCGAGCGCTGGGGATCGGTGATGGCGGACGCTGCGATGGAAGCGTCGACCCACACGCCGCAGCGCCCCGCACTGAACAGCGCCAGCAGCTGGTTGTAGCCCAGCGTCCAGGGCTGCGGCGGGCCGTAGCGCTTCATCAGGTCGGCATACAGGCCGATCGCCTCGCGCCAGGGGCGGCTGTCGATCTGCGGCCGCCAGCCCATGTCGAACCACTGGCCACCATGGGTGTTGACCAGGGTGCTCAGCAGCGCCATGTTCTCGCCCCAGCCGGGCTTGCCGCGCAGGCAGATGCCGTAGCGGCCGCGTTGGGGGTCGTGCAGGCGCGCGGCCAGCGCCTTCACCTGGGCCCAGGTGGGGCGGTCGGGCAGGGGGAGGCCGGCCTGCTCGGCCAGGTCCTTGCGGTACATCAGCAGCGAGCCCTCGCCGTAGAAGGGGGCGGCGTAGAGCTTGCCGCCCACGCTCAGCCCGCCGCGCACCGCGGGCAGCAGGTCGTCGACGTCGTAGGCGGCGTCGGTGGCGATCGGCTGCAGCCAGCCCTTGCGTGCCCAGATCGGTGTCTCGAACATGCCGATCGTCATCACATCGAAGCGCCCGCCCTTGCGGGCGATGTCGGCGCTGACCTGTTCGCGCAGGGCGCCTTCGGGCAGCGTGACCCACTTCAGGCGGATGTCCGGGTGGCTGCGCTCGAACGCGGGCGAGAGCTTCTGCATCTCCAGCATGTGCGCGTTGTCCACCGTGGCAATCACCAGCTCAGTGGCCGCCTGCGCGCCCGCAGCCAGACCGGTCAGGGCCAGGACCAGAAGAGCGGTTCTCGGCGACATGGCGGCTCCCGGGGTGAAGGGCTGGCGCGGACGGCGCATCGGCGCGATTGTCGGCGCAGCGGGCGACAATCGGGGCATGAAAGTCATCCGCTTGCGAGAAGGCAAGGAACGTTCGCTGCTGCGCCAGCACCCCTGGGTGTTCGCCGGCAGCGTGGCCAAGGGCAAGGCCGACCCTGGCGAGACCGTGCGCGTGGAGGCCGACGACGGCCGTTTCCTGGCCTGGGCCGCGTTCAGCCCCAGCTCCATGATCCGCGTGCGCGCCTGGAGCTTCGACGAGGCCGAGCGCATCGACGCCGGCTTCTTCCAGCGCCGCCTGCAGGCCGCGGTGGCGATGCGCCAGCGCCTGGCCATCCAGAGCAATGGCGTGCGCCTGGTGCACGGCGAGGCCGACGGCCTGCCGGGCCTGATCGTCGACCGCTACGACGACATCCTCAGCGTGCAGTTCCTCTCGGCCGGCACCGAGCGCTGGAAGGACGTGATCGCCGACGCGCTGCTGCAGGTCACCGGCTGCCAGCGCCTGTTCGAGCGCAGCGACTCGGGCGTGCGCCAGATGGAGGGCCTGGCGCCCGCCAAGGGCTGGCTGCGTGGCGAGGGGTCCACCACCGTGACCCTGCAGGAACACGCGATCCGCCTGACGGTGGATGTCGAGGAAGGCCACAAGACCGGCTACTACCTGGACCAGCGCGAGAACCGCGCGCTCTTCGCCCGGCTGGTGCGGCAGTTCGGCTGCAAGAGCGTGCTGAACTGCTACAGCTACACCGGCGGCTTCAGCGTGGCGGCGCTGGCCGGCGGCGCCACCGAGGTGATCAGCGTCGATTCATCGGGCCCGGCACTGGCGCGCGCCGACGCCCATGTGCTGCTCAATGGCTTCGACCCGGCGCACCACACCTCGATGGATGCCGACGTCAACGGCACGCTGCGCCAGCTGCTCAAGGACGGCCGGCAGTTCGATGCCATCGTGCTGGACCCGCCGAAGTTCGCCCCCAGCGCGGCCCACGCCGACCGCGCCAGCCGCGCCTACAAGGACATCAACCGCCTGGGCCTGAAGCTGCTGAAACCCGGCGGCCTGCTGCTGACCTTCAGCTGCTCGGGCGGCATCGGCGCCGAGCTGTTCCACAAGATCGTCGCCGGCGCCGGTCTGGACGCCGGTGTGGATGCCTACCTGATGCAGCGCCTGGAAGCCTCCAGCGACCACCCCACCACGCTGTGCTTCCCGGAGGGCGAGTACCTCAAGGGCTTGGCGCTGCTGCGGCGCTGAGCCAGGCCGCGCCCGCGATGCCCAAGGCGCCGATCCTGGTCCTGTGCCACGGCTCGGCCGGTGACGTGCATCCGCTGCTGGGCCTGGCCCGGCGTCTGGCCGACCGCGGCCACCCGGTGCAGGTGCTGTGCGGCCGGCTGCACCTGGGCGCGGCACAGCGCCTGGGCCTGAACGCCCAGGCGGTGGACACCGACGCGCTGCCTCCCCAGGCCGTGCACGGCCCGGGGCTGTGGCCCGCGCCGCTGCTGTGGCGCCGCGTGCTGCAGGCCGCGCGCGCCAGCCTGCCGCTGGCCCTGGCCTGGCTGGACCGCTGGCCCGCCGACGGCCCGCGGCCGGTGCTGGTGGCCGGCAGCTTTGCGCTGGCCGGGCCGCTGCTGCGTGAGCTGCGCGGCCTGCGGCTGCTGACCGTGCACCTCTCGCCGGCGGTGGTGCCCAGCGACACGCTGGCGGTGCGCCTGGGCGATCTGCAGATGCCCGCCTGGTGGCCGCAGCGCTGGCGTCCGGCGACGATCCGCTGGGCCGAGCGCTGGCTGTTCGATCCGGTGGTGGCGCCCGGCGTGAACGCGCTGCGCGCCGAATGGGGCCTGCCGCCGGTGCAGCGGGTGCTGGGCCGCTGGCTGCATTCACCCGATGGCGCGGTGGCGCTGTTCCCGCCGGCCTTCGCGCCGGTGCTGCCGCCGCCGGGCCTGGCGGTGCAGCAGCTAGGCTTTCCGCTGTTCGACCCGCCGCGCGCCGACGCCCGCTGCCTGGCCGACGACCCCGAGCTGCTGCAGTTCCTGCAGGACGGCCCGCCGCCGGTGGTGTTCTATCCGGCGTCGGCGCGGCGCGATGCGCGCGTCTTCCTGGGCCGCGCGCTGGCGCTGGTGCGTGAACCCGGCAGCCCGGTGCGCCGCGCGGTGCTGATCAGCCGCGACCGCGACGGCCTGCAGGCGCTGGGCCCGCTGCCTGCGGGCGTGTTGCAGCGCGACTTCGTGCCCTTCGAGGAACTGCTGCCGCGCAGTGCCGCGCTGGTCCACCTGGGCGGCATCGGCGCCGCCGCGCAGGCGCTGCGCGCCGGCATTCCCCAGCTGGCGCTGCCGCTGCACCACGACCAGTTCGACAACGCCCAGCGGCTGCAGGACCTGGGCGTGGCGCGCTGGGTGCGCAAGCACCAGTCGGCGACCGTGCTGGCGCGCGCGCTGAGCGAGCTGCAGGCCGACCCGCGCACCGCCCAGGCCTGCGCCGTCTGGCGCGAGCGCCTGTCAGCCGCGCCCAACGCGCTGACGCAGGCGGCGGACGCGGTCCAGGCGCTGGCCTGAGGCGATGCGCGCGGCAGGTGCTCAGTCGGCGTCCGCAGCCCAGGTCAGCAGGCCGCGGCCACCCTCGTCCAGGGCGTGGCGCGGCGCGGGCAGGGCGGCCTCGGGCAGGCTGAAGCGCACCCGCACCATGCCGCCGGCGCCCAGCTTCACGCCGCCAAAGTAGCGCACCACGGTGGCCAGCACGCCGTCCAGGTCCTGGTGGCGCAGCACCTCCAGCATCGGCCGGCCCGCGGTGCCGCTGGGTTCGCAATCGTCGACCGCGGCGCTCTGGCCGCCGGCCATCAGCGCCCAGCAGACATGGGCCGCGCCCGGGTGCTCGGCCCGCAGGGCGGCCACCACCGCCAGTGCCTCGGCACGGTTGGCCACCGGCTGCACGCAGCCAATGAAACGGCTCTTGCGGATCAACTGCTCGGCCCGTGCAGGCCCGGCCAGCGTGCTGGGCATGGCGCGGTTAACGGGCCGGCCGGTCGGGCGCCGGCACGGTGGGCGCGAACTTCGCCCGCTTGGTGGCGAAGAAGGCCTTCACGTTGCGCACATTGGCGTCCTGGGTGAACAGGCGCTGGCTCAGCGCCAGGTAGCCCGGCATGTCGGGCGCCCAGACGGCCAGCATGAAGTCGGGGCCGGGCGAGACGCGCCAGCACTGCTGCACCGCCGCTTCGGCCACCACGCGGGCTTCGAAGGCGTCCAGGTGCTCGGCGCCCTGGCGGTCCAGGCTGACCTCGCACAGCGCGGTCAGCCCGCGGCCGGCGAAGGCCGGGGCCAGCAGCACGGTGAAGCGCTCGACCACGCCTGCCTCGCGCAGGCGCTTGACGCGCCGCAGCGCGGTGGCCGGCGAGACGTGCGCCGCCTCGGCCAGCGCCTGGTTGGTCAGGCTGGCATCGGCCTGCAGCAGGTCCAGCAGGCGCCAGTCGATCGCATCCAGCTCGATGGAAAATTCCAAGATGTAATCGAGTTTGAATGAATCTGCCAATTCTGGCTGATCATGATCAAAAATTCCATTCACATCAACATCTGGCAAACATCTTTCTTCCAGGCCTGACTACGATGCCGCCCAGTCCAACCTCCAGGTGAACCCCCATGTGTGGCATCGTCGGCGCGGTCAGCACGCGCAACATCGTCCCCGTCCTCGTCCAGGGCCTGCAGCGGCTGGAGTACCGCGGCTATGACAGCTGCGGCGTGGCGGTGCACCAGGACGGCGAGCTGCGCCGCAGCCGCTCCACCGCCCGCGTGGCCGAGCTGCAGGCGCAGGTCGACACCGACGGCGTGGCCAGCGGCACCGGCATCGCCCACACCCGGTGGGCCACCCACGGCGCGCCGGCGGTGCACAACGCCCACCCGCACTTCAGCAACGGGCGCATCGCGCTGGTCCACAACGGCATCATCGAGAACCACGACGAGCTGCGCGCCGAATTGCAGGCCAAGGGCTACGTTTTCGAGAGCCAGACCGACACCGAGGTCATCGCCCACCTGGTGCACCAGCTCTACGACGGCGACCTCTTCGAGGCCGTGCAGCAGGCCGTGGCGCGCCTGAAGGGCGCCTACGCGATCGCCGTGTTCAGCCGCGACGAGCCGCACCGCGTGGTGGGCGCGCGCGAGGGCTCGCCACTGATTCTGGGCGTGGGCACCGGCGCCGACGAGGGCGCCACCTACCTGGCGTCCGATGCGATGGCGCTGGCCGGCGTGACCGACCGCATCGTCTACCTGGAAGAGGGCGACGTGGTCGACCTGCAACTGGGCAAGCACTGGATCGTCACGCGCCAGCCCGGCGGCGGCTTCAAGCCGGTGCAGCGCGAGGTCAAGACCGTGCAGGCCCACAGCGGCGCCGCCGAGCTGGGCCCCTACCGCCACTACATGCAAAAGGAAATCTTCGAGCAGCCGCGCGCGATTGCCGACACGCTGGAGGGCGTGGAGGGCATCACACCCGAGCTGTTCGGCGACAGCGCCTTCCGCGTGTTCCAGGAGATCGACCGTGTGCTGATCCTGGCCTGCGGCACCAGCTACTACAGCGGCAGCACCGCCAAGTACTGGCTGGAGAGCATCGCCCGCATCCCCACCAGCGTGGAGATCGCCAGCGAGTACCGCTACCGCGACAGCGTGCCCGACCCGCGCACCCTGGTGGTCACCATCAGCCAGAGCGGCGAGACCGCCGACACCCTGGCCGCGCTGAAGCACGCGCGGTCACTGGGCATGCCGCACACCCTGACCATCTGCAACGTGGCCACCAGCGCCATGGTGCGCGAGTGCGAACTGGCCTACATCACCCGCGCCGGCGTGGAAGTGGGCGTGGCCAGCACCAAGGCCTTCACCACCCAGCTGGCCGGCCTGTTCCTGCTGACGCTGGCGCTGGCCCAGGTGCGCGGCACCATCACCCCTGCCCAGGAGGCCGAGCACCTCAAGGCCATGCGCCACCTGCCGGTGGCCCTGCAGGCCGTGCTGGCGCTGGAGCCCCAGGTGGTGGCCTGGGCCGAGGCCTTCGCCCGCAAGGAAAACGCGCTCTTCCTGGGCCGCGGCCTGCACTACCCGATCGCGCTGGAAGGCGCGCTCAAGCTCAAGGAAATCAGCTACATCCACGCCGAGGCCTACCCCGCGGGTGAGCTCAAGCACGGCCCGCTGGCCCTGGTCACCGCCGAGATGCCGGTGGTCACCGTGGCCCCGAACGACGCGCTGCTGGAAAAACTCAAGAGCAACCTGCAGGAAGTCCGCGCCCGCGGCGGCGAACTCTTCGTCTTCGCCGACAGCGACACCCGCATCGACAGCGGCGAAGGCCTGCACGTCATCCGCATGCCCGAACATTACGGCGCGCTCAGCCCCATCCTGCATGTGGTGCCGCTGCAGTTGCTGGCGTATCACACGGCGTGCGCGCGGGGGACGGATGTGGACAAGCCCAGGAACCTGGCCAAGTCGGTGACGGTGGAGTGACCGTGGCCGACTGCAGTCGGTCGCCGGGTGTCTCTCGATCGGTGGCTATCGACCCTCAGCAGTCATTGCGCGTTTGTCGAAGTGGACATTCGAGCGAAGGCGATCGACGCCGAGGTCAGGTCATCCATCGCATCAGCCCGAGGGTCAAGGCGGCGAGGAAGGCCGTTTCGCCGACCATCAGGATGACGGGCCGCAGACCCACGGTCGCGAGCTGCTTGAGCTCGGTCTTCATGCCGATGCCGGCGATCGCGGCGACGAGGAACCAGCGCGAGCACTCGCTGCCCAGGGACTGGATGGACGTGGGAACGAATCCAGTGCTGTTGACCGCCACGATCAGCGCGAAGGCCAGCGCGAAGCCGGGCAGCAGCGGCGGACGCGGCCCCGCTTGCGCGCCGGGCTCGGCCGCAGCCAGGCGCACCCGGGTGACGGCCGACGCCAGCATGATCACCGGCAGCAGCATCGCGACGCGCAGCAGCTTGACGAGCGTGGCGACGTCGCCGGCCTGGCTGGACACGCTGTAGCCCGCGCCGACCACCTGCGCCACGTCGTGGATGGTCGCGCCGAGAAAGATGCCCGCGTGGCGAGCGTCCAGCCCAAGCGATCGCACCAGCATCGGGTAGGCCACCATCACCAGCGTGGACAGCGCCGAGACGCCGATCACGGTGAACAACGTCGCGCGTTCCTTCTGCGGATGCGCCGGCAAGGCCGCTGAGAGCGCCAGCGCGGCCGAGGCGCCGCAGATGGCGGTGGCCCCACCCGTGAGCAGACCGAACAGGCCCTGGAAGCCCATTGCGCGCGCGGCGAGCATCGACAGCCCGATGGTCAGCGCCACGCACAGCAGCACCATCGCCAACGGCCCCCAGCCCAGCGCCAGCACCTGCCCGGCCGTGATGCGCAGGCCCAGCAGGGCCACGCCCGCGCGCAGCAGGCCGCGCGAGCAGAACGCAATACCGGGGCCACACGGGCCTTCGGCAGCCAGGAAGTTCATCGCCAAGCCCAGCAGCAGCGCGAACAGCAGCACCGGCGCACCGTAGTGCTGCCCCAGAAAACCTGCCGCGGCGGCGACCACGGCGCACGCCATCGCGCCGGGGAACAGCGCGCGGAGCTGTGCAGGGCTCGCGGCCCGGGCGAGTGCGTTCAGCATGTCGATCACAGCTCAGGCCGTTGGCAGACGGTGGTCCCTGAACATCTCGCGCAGCTTGTTCTTTTGCATCTTGCCGGTGGCCCCGAGCGGGATCGCATCGACGAAGACCACGTCGTCAGGCGTCCACCACCTGGCGATCTTGCCTTCGTAGAACTGCAGCAGGCCTTCGCGCGTGAGCTCGGCGCCGGCCTTGCGCATGACCACCAGCAGCGGGCGCTCGTCCCATTTCGGGTGGCGCGCGGCGATGCAGGCCGCCATCGCCACCGCGGGGTGGGCCATCGCGATGTTCTCGAGTTCGATTGAGCCGATCCACTCGCCGCCTGACTTGATGACGTCTTTGCTGCGGTCGGTGATTTGCATGAAGCCGTCCGCGTCGATGAGGGCGACGTCGCCCGTGGGGAACCAGCCTTCCCGCAGTGGGTCGCCGCCCTCGCCTTTGAAGTATTGCTGGATGACCCACGGGCCCCTGACCATCAACTCGCCCGAGGTCTTGCCGTCCCAGGCCAGTTCCTCGCCGTCCTCGCCGACGATCTTCATGTCGATGCCGAAGATGCCGCGGCCCTGCTTGGACTGGATCGCCATGCGCGCCTGCGCGTCCAGCCTCTCCTGGTGGCCTTTGAGCACGCCGACCGTGCCCAGCGGGCTCAGTTCCGTCATGCCCCAGGCATGCAGCACCGTCACGCCATAGGTCTCCTGGAAGGTCCGCATCATCGCCGGCGGGCAGGCCGAGCCGCCGATGACGGTGCGTGTCATGGAACCGAAGCGCAGCTGGTTCGCCTGGACGTGGGCCAGCAGCCCTTGCCACACGGTGGGCACGCCTGCCGAGACGGTCACCTGCTCGCTCTCGAACAGCTCGTACAGGCTCTTGCCGTCCAGGTGCGGCCCTGGAAAGACCAGCTTGGCGCCCACCATGCAGGCTGCGTACGGCAGGCCCCAGGCGTTGACGTGGAACATCGGCACCACCGGCAGGATCACGTCGCGCGACGACAGCCCGAGCGAGTCCGGCAGCGCCACCGCGTAGGTGTGCAGAACGGTGGAGCGGTGGCTGTAGAGCGCGCCTTTGGGGTTGCCCGTCGTGCCGCTCGTGTAGCACAGCGAACTGGCGCGGTTCTCGTCGAAGCGCGGCCAGTCGAAGCGGTCACTCGCGGCGTCCAGCAAGTCTTCGTAGCACAGCAAGTGGGCGATCGTGCTGCTTGCTGGCATGTGCGCGCGGTCGGTCATCAGCACGAACTGGCGCACCTGCGGCAGGTGCGGGGCGACAGCCTCGACCAGCGGCAGGAAGGTCAGGTCGAAGAACACCACGCGGTCTTCGGCATGGTTGGCGATCCAGGCCAACTGCTCGGCGTGCAGGCGCGGGTTGAGCGTGTGCAGCACGGCGCCCATGCCGCTGACGGCGTAGTACAGCTCCATGTGGCGGTGGCCGTTCCAGGCCAGCGTGCCCACGCGCTCGCCGTCGGCCACGCCGAGCGCCTTCAGCGCGTTGGCCATGCGGCGCGAGCGGGCCGCCAGCTCGCGGAAGGTCTGGCGGTGCAGGTCGCCCTCCACGCGGCGCGACACCACCTGCTGTTCGCCGTGGTGGCGCTCGGCGTGCACGAGCAGGGAAGAGATCAGCAGCGGCTGCTGCATCATTTGTCCGAGCATGGGATGGGGTCCTTGACGGAGGTTGGTAGGGCGGGGCGGGCGCTCAATGGGCGGGGGCGACGGATGCCGGCGCGGCGTGCAACCGGGTCCCGCGAGCCGCCAGGCCGAAGAACAGGGCTGCAGAGATCGCCAGGACGTCAGTGGCCAGCAGCGACAGCGTCAGGCCGTTGGTCGCCCCGGCAGTGTTCATCCGGTCGCTCACCGCGCCGATGGCGAGGTTGCCGATGGCGATCGCGAACACGTTGATCAGCAGCATCGCGATGCCCGTGACCGTGGATCTCACGCGGTCCGGCGTCAGCCCCTGGATCAAGGCCATCGACGGGCCGTACGTGGCCAGCGGCAGGAAGAAGCCCGCACACATGCCCACGTAGAAGAGCAGGGAGCCCGGCGTGGCGAACCGGTAGGCCAGCATCAGCGGTCCGCACAGGACGATCAGCAGCATGGCGAAGCCGGCGTGGCCGCCCCTCATGTGCCGGGCCAAACGGTCGCTGAGCACGCCGCCGACACCCGCGCCCAGGATGCCGAAGACGATTTGCAGCCCGCCGATCTGGCGCGCGATCGCGGCGGCGTCGAAGCCGCGCTCGCGCACCAGCCAGAGCTGCGAGAACGACAAGCCCGCAAACGCCATGTGCACCAGCACGAAGCCGACGATGGTGTGCACGACCGTCGGGTTGCCTCGCAGCGAGGCCAGTGCCGCATTGATCTGCGGCAGGAAGGCCACTCCGCGGCGGGTCTCGTCGACGTTGTCTCGGCGATCTTTCAGCGCAAGCATCGGCACGCCGATCATCACCCCGACGATGCCCAGCAGGTAGAAGGTGCTCCGCCATCCTTGGGCCGCACCGAGCGTGCCGGCGAGCAGGAAGCTCAGGCCGATACCCAGCGGGATGCCCATGAAGAAGACGCCCACCGCGGTGCCCGCGCGGCGGGCCAGGAACAGCTCCACGAGCAGCGACACCGCGGCCGGCACCAGCGCCGCCTCGCCGGAGGCGACGAGGAAGCGCGCGAGCACCATCTGCTCGAAGCTCTGTGCGGCACCCGAGGCCGCGGTGCAGGCGCTCCAGATCAGGATGCCCGCGGCCATGACCCGGGTGCGGCTGAAACGATCGGCCAGGCTGCCCATGAAGACGGCCATCAGGCCATAGCTCAGCACCCAGACCGCCCCGGCCAGGAAGCCGTACTGCGCGTTGCTGAGCGCCAGGTCCCGCGTGATCTGCGGCGAGAAGCCGAGCAGCATGTTGCGGTCGATGTGGGCGATGACGTGGATGGCCAGCAGGGCGATCAGCACGCCGTTGGGCTTGTCTTTCCAGCGCATGACGGACTCCTGGGGTCGTGGGGCGGTGCCGGGCGGCATCGCATGGTGCGCTGCCGCCCGTCGGTGTCTGAACGGGGACGGTGAAGGGGCCTGGCGGCCCGCCCTCGTCAGTCGGGCTTGAAGCCGATGGCCTTCAACATCGCGGCCTGGCGGTCCGACGCGGCGCGCAGCGAGGCGACCAGCTCATCAGGCGTGGCGCCGGATCCCAGGCCCCAGCCCATCGTCGAGACGAAGGTCTCGCGCACCTTGGGATCCTGCAGGATCTTGAGGGTCTCGTCGCGCATCCTCTGCTGGATGTTGGCAGGCACGCCGGCGGCGGCCCACAAGCCAGCCCATGCCGTCTCGGTGAGTTCCTTGTAGCCCAGCTCCGCGAACGTGGGCACGTCGGGGAACGACACCAGGCGCTGCGGCGCCGTGGTGGCCAGCACCTTCAGCTTGCCCGCCTTCGCGAACGGCTGCACGTTGCTCGACGCGTCGAACATGGCTTGCACCTGCCCGCCCATCAGGTCCTGCAGCGCAGGCGGCGAGCCCTTGTATGGCACGTGCAACATGTCCAGACCGGCCAATTTGTTGAGCTCCAGGCCCAGCGTGTGCGACACCGTGCCCGCGCTGTAGGACGCGAAGTTGACCTTGCCCTTGTTCGCCTTGGCATAGGCAATGAAGCCTGCCAGATCGTTACCGGGCACCTGCAGATGCGTGGTCAGGACCAGACCGTAGGTGGCGAGCTGGACCAGCGGACGGAAGCTGGTCATCGGGTCGAACGGCATCTTCACCGCATGCGGGATCTCGGACGCGAACCCGTTGATCATGACCATGAAGGTCGAGCCGTCGCGCGGCGACTTGAGCACCTCGGCGGCCCCGATGATGCCCGCGGCGCCGGGCCTGTTCTCGACGATGACCTGTTGGCCCAGCGCCGGCGACAGGCGCTCGGACAGGATGCGCGCTACCTGGTCCAGGCCGCTGCCGGCCGGCGACGGGACGATCAGGCGGATGGTCTTTTCGGGCCAGGTCTGAGCGGCGGCGGCTGGCGCGAGGAGGCCCAGCGTCGAGCCGATCGCGGTGGCGAAAGCCGCGCGGTGGAACATGCGACGGCCGAGGTGATGGAACTGCTTCATGGTCTTGTCTCCTTGATGGCGGGGGGCCTGCGACCCGGACCGTTGCCGGGCCGTCGAGGCCGTTCCTCTGTCCTTGTCTACGTCCTATCGAGCCCAGCGCGATGGTGTGTAGCGGCCCGTCACAGCAGCGTTGATCAGCTCGGGAAGGCTCGCGAAGATCAGGCTGTGGCCGAGGCCTCCGAAGATCTTGATCTGCTTGAAGCTGCTTGTGGCCACGGTGAAGTTGCTGCCCCAGTCCTTGCTGAGCATGTTCATGCCGGCGCAGGTCTGGTGATAAATCTTGCCGCCTGCGTCCTCGATGATCTTGGCTTCGCCGTAGTGCTTGGCCATGTTGTACGACGGCGTGTCGGTCTGCGCCCACATCATCACGTCGGGGTGAACCTTTTTGCCCTCGATCGCACGCGCGATCATCCGGATTTCCTCGTAGGTCAGGTGCGGGCAGCCCATGTGCACGATGTCGACCTTGTCGGTCTTGGCGGTGCGCAGGTGCTCGTAGACCGCACGGACGTCGGCCAGCGTGATGGGGATGCGCTCGACATTGGCCGGCACCGCACCGCCGAAGGCCTGCTCCAGCGTGTCGGATCCCGGCGTGATGCCGATGAGGTGGAGCATGGGGTCGTTCATGCCGGGCGACGCGCAGGCCGTCAGGGCCTTGGCTGCGGAGGTCGTGAGCCGGTCCGGCATGTTGGTCACAGCCGGGATGCCGCGGTTGTTGACCTTCATCGCGATGGCACCGCCGAGCGCCGCCCAGTCGGCCGGGTCGTCCACGATGTGTTGCTTGATCTCGTCGGCCAGATCGAAGATCACCTTCGGGCGCCGGTTCTCTTCCAGCAGCATGCCGTATTTCGGCAGCACGCCGGCATAGGCGGCGTACATGCCGGTGACCGCGTTCTCGCGGTTGGTCTTCACGCCCATGATGGTGTTCAGGTAGGCGGCGCAGCTCGATTCGCACGAGGCCGCGTATTCGCCGCGCTTCGGGCTAACGGTGTTGAACTGCGGCGTGCACGAGTGCGTGGGCACCCAGCCCGCGTCCTTCATCGCCTCGTAGCCGCGCACCGACGCTTCGTGCACGATCTTCGGCAGCTTGTAGTACTTGTTGTTCCAAGGCGTGCCGGGTTCGTCGAAACGGTCGAGCTGGTGCAGGAACGGGTCGGTCGAGCACGTCACGCGCGGGTCGTCGGTCACCTTGGCGCCCATCTCGAACAGCGGCTCGAGCTGCAGGCCCTGGCCCCACTCGAACTGCTGGTACTCCGGCGTGTCGCGCGGCAGGTCTTTGACGCAGCCGATGTAGTGCACGAAGGTCAGCGGCACCATCTCCTCGGCGCCCACCGCACGGCCGAAGTCGACCAGCTTCTCCATCGCGAAGCGCTTGCCCTTGCCGTGCTTGCCTTCGAGCATTTCCTGTTCGTAGGTATTGAGTCTCATGATCGTCTCCTTGAGGTTCAGGCGTTCGCCGCGCGATGACGCGTGACGGTCACGGTGGCGGGCTTGCCGACTTCGTCGGCGACGATCTCGACCCAGTCGCCGGACTGGATGACTTCCAGCGGATCCGCATTCAGGCCGTCGATGGCGGGGATGTCGCTGGCGATGGCACCTGCGATGTCGATGTAGTGCACGTCGCGGCAGATCAGCGCCTTTGGTCCGGTGTGCGCTTCCTTGACCTTGAACAGCAGGCCGAACGATCCCGAGGTCGACCCGGTCACCGTCGGGTAGACGACGATCTTGTCCTTGACGCTCTGGCCGTTGAGCTTGTTGCCGAAGGCGCGGATCGTGCCGTCGTTGACAACGGAGCAAGGCGCCCAGCTGAGGTTCATGTCGCAGACCAGGGCTTCGCCCGCGGTCCGGCCCTTGGAACGGGCAGTTCCGGTGTACGTGTGTTTCTGTTCCATCGTCTCGTCTCCTTGTCGCGAGTCGTCGGTGCTGGGGCGGCCGGCGCGTGCTGGCCCTTGCGGTCGGCGGGCCGCTCGAAGCGGCAACCACCGAAGGCCGCATTGAAGACGCTGGGAGCTCCGTTCACATGTAGGATTGCGACAAGTAGTTGAAAAACAGTGACAACTGATGACCCAACTAACCCGCAGTGCCGGCTTGTCCGGGTTCTCGGATCTGGTCAGCGGCTACGGGCTGGACCCGGTTGAACTGGCAGCGCAGGCGCGCCTGCCCGCCCAGGCACTGACGCAGCCGGACCTGCTCGTGGCGGCCAGCAGCGTGGCCACCTTGCTGGATCTCGCCGCGGCCCGCACCGGCGTCGAGGACTTCGGCCTGCGACTGGCCGACAAGCGGCGCATGTCCAACATGGGCCCGATGGCGCTGCTCGCGGGCATGCAGCCGTCCTTGCGCCAGATGCTGGCCGTGGTCTGTCACTACCAGTCGCTGAACATCGGCCCGTTGTCGCTCTTGGTTGAGGAAGAGGGCGACGTCGCCGTCCTCCGCGGCAACATCGACCTCGCGGACCGCGTGGGCTCGCGGCAGGTCAGCGAGCTCATCTTCGGCGGTCTGTGCCGCTACATCCAGGCCGTGATGCAGACGGGCTGGCGGCCGCGTTCGGTGATGTTCCGCCACCTGCCGCCGCGAGGCCCGACCATGCATCGCGACCTGTTCCGCTGCTCTCCTGCCTTCCGGGCAGACTTCGATGGCCTCGTGCTGGCGCGTTCCGACCTGGACGTGGCCTTCGACGCGCCCGACCCCGTGCTGCTGAGCTACCTGCAGGACCACATCGACCAGTTGATCCGCGGTCGGGCACGCTCGATCAGCGAGGAAGTCGGTGAAGTCATCGTGGCTTTGCTGCCCACCGGACAGTGCAACGCCGACGCGGTAGCGGCGCATCTGGGCATGACGCGGCGCACGCTTCATCGGCGCCTGGCCGACGCGTCGACGAGCTTCCGCCAGTTGATGGAGGACAAGCGCCTGATCCTCGTCACGACCTACCTCGGTGGCCATCGCAAGCACAGTGAGATCGCTGAACTCGTCGGACTGAATTCGGCCAGCGGGCTGTCCCACTGGATGCGTCGGCACTCGGTGACGCCGCCGCCGCGCACCCGCCGCCGTTTGCGTTGACGTCGAGTCATCTGAGGAGATCGGGATATCCCGAGTGTGTCCCGAAAATGCACTCGCATGTCCCGGGTTTGCATCTCCTGGAACGCGAGCGCCGAAGAATCTCCCCTGCCGATCGGACATGCGGCGCACGCATCGGCACCGCGGCGGACCCTGCCCAACGACGCAGGGCCCGCCCGCAGGTTTCCGGCACCCGCTCACCCCAAGGACAACCGCCATGCATTTCCTCGACGACTCGCTGTTTCCCGAGAATCAGCAACCCCTGGTGATCCAGGTCGCTCCGTACGGCCCCGAATTCCTGCCCGGCGACTCCGACGACATCCCGGTGTCCATGGACGCGCAGATCCAAAAGGCCGTCGACTGCTACAACGCTGGCGCCACAGTGCTGCACGTGCACGTGCGCGAGGAAGACGGCAAAGGCAGCAAGCGGCTGTCGAAGTTCAACGAGATGCTGGCCCGGTTGCGCGAAGCCGTGCCGAAGATGCTGCTGCAGGTGGGCGGCTCGATCTCCTTCGCGCCCGAGGGCGAAGGCGCCGGGGCCCAGTGGCTGAACGACGACACGCGGCACATGCTGGCCGAGCTCACGCCGAAGCCCGATCAGGTCACGATCGCGATCAACACCAACCAGATGAACGTCTGCGAACTGATGAGCGCCGACGACGTGGCCGGCACCTCGCTGGCGCTGCCGGCCTACCAGGCGGCCTACAGCGAGATGACCATCCCGTCTGGCCCGGCCTTCGTCACCGAACACCTCAGGCGCCTGCAGGCCAAAGGCATCCAGCCGCACTTCATGCTCGGCGACGTCGGCCAGCTCGAGACCGTGGAGCGCCTGATTCGCCGTGGCCACTACCACGGCCCGCTGGTGCTCAACCACGTGATGATCGGGGGCGGCATGGACGGCCCCAACCCCACCAACATGCTGGAGTTCATTCGCCGCGTGCCGACCGGTGCCGTGCTGACCATCGAGGGCATCATGCGCACCGTGCTTCCGCTGAACGCCATGGCCATTGCGATGGGCCTGCATGTGCGCGTTGGCATCGAGGACAACCTGTGGGGCCGCAAGGGTGAACGCATCACCAGCGTCCAGCAGGTCGAGCAGATGGTTCGCATCGCGCGCGAGCTGTATCGCGAGGTGGCCACCGGCGAACAGGCGCGAGAGATCTACCAGATCGGCACGCAGTACCGCAGCACGGACGAGACACTGGCCAGGCTCGGCTACTCGCCCAATCGCCAGCCCGGCGAACGTGGTGCACCGATGCTTCGAGCCGCATGAGCGCCGCTCGACTGGCCAGCCGCGTGGCCCTGATCACCGGGGCCGGCCGCGGCCTCGGCGGGACGATCGCACGCGCCTATGCCCGCGAGGGTGCTCGCCTCGTGCTCTGCGACCTCGACACCGAGGCGCTCGACGAGACCCGCGCTGCCGTCACGGCGCTCGGTGCCGAGTGCCTGGCCCTGCGCTGCGACGTCTCGGACCGCGCCGCGGTCGATGCGATGTTCGAGCAGGCCGGCAACCGATTCGGCACCGTCGACATCCTCGTGAACAACGCTGCCCGCGTGCCGGGCTCGCCCGAGGAGGCCGAGCGCCGCAACAGGCATTACGCCTACGCCACCACGCCAGTGCCGCGCCGGTCGCTGGGCATCGTCGCGTCGCTCAGCGACGACGACTGGCTCAAGTGGTGGGGCGTCAACATGCATGGCGTGTTCTGGTGCACGCGCGCGGCATTGCGCTTCATGGAGCCGCAGCGCTCGGGCCAGATCATCAACGTGGCCTCGGTGTCCGCGCTGGGTGCTGCCAGCGTGCACAGCCCGGGCTACTCGGCCAGCAAGGCCGGCGTGATCAGCCTGACCCGGACAACGGCCTACGACGTCGCCGGCGCCAACATCTTCGTCAACGCGATCGCCTGTGGTGGCGTGATGACGCCGCCCTTCGAGGCCTACCTCGCCGCCGCCACCGAGGCCCAGCGCAACAGCCTGTTCCAGATGGTCCCGGCGGGGCGCCTCGGCGCGCCCGAGGAATACGCCAACGTCGCGGTCTTCCTTGCGGCCGGTGGGCACTATCTGGTCGGGCAGGTCATCAGCCCGAACGGCGGCATGGTGATCTGATGCCCGCCCCGATCCCGTTGATCGCACTCAGCGCGCTGCCGGTCGGCCGAGGCCTGCGGGTCTGCCGCGACGGGCTGGACCTGGCGGTCTTCAGGGTCGGTGATTCCGCGTACGCCGTCGACGACTCCTGCCCCCATGCCGGCGCCTCGCTCGCCAATGGCAGGCTGAGTGGGACGCGTGTGCGCTGCCCGGTGCATGGGCTGACGTTCGAGCTCGATCCGGCATGCCCTCCGGGCCCACCCATGCTGCAAGCCAGGAAGCATGCCGTTCGAGTCATCGACGGCGTGGTGATGCTGGAGCTGCCCGATGCTGTGCAGGATGTTGGCGCCGACGTGGAACGCCAGCTGCGATAGACGGCCGCGACTCGAGTCGCCAGTTCCCGGGTTTCGTCGGACCAATTCCGAACGATCGATCTTCCAGCACACGCTTCACAGAGACGCCCGCATGACTGTTGTCGGGCAGTGAGCCGGAGGACCGCCCTGGCCGGTAGCAGGCGATGAGCGACCCAGCATCGACCGACTGCAACCGCTGCCAAGTGGCCCTGCATAGGACATGAGAGTCGACACGTCGGCGCCCTTCTTGGGCCTGGTGGTGCCTCAATCTGCGAGCAGTCCGACTTCGACGAGCCGTACTTGTTGGAGTCACGGGGGTGAGCTCAGGGCCGACGGCGCAGCGACCGCTGCACGGCGGCCGCCCCGTCCACCGCAGCGGCAGGAGATCGCCGCGCAGACGCCTCAACGCCCCACCCGTCGCCCGCGCTCCCAGGCCTGCAGCCGCTGGCGCCAGGCCTGCAGCGCCTTCTCGGGGTGGGCGTCGGCAATCGCCGCCAGGCGCTCCAGCAGGGCCTGCTGTTCGGCGTCCGGGTGTGACGGGAAGGTGGGCTCCACCGTGACCAGGTAGTCGCCGCGCTCGGCGCTGCCGCGCGCCAGAGGAAAGCCCTGGCCGGGCAGGCGGTAGACCAGGCGGCCGCGGCGCAGGCGCATCTGTTGCAGGCCGGTGGGGGCAGGCACCTCGATCCATTGCTGGGCCAGCCAGGCAAAGCCGTCCACCGGCAGCTGGCAGCGCAGCGTGCCGTCGTCGCTCCACTGGAACAGCGGGTGCGGGGCCAGCTCGATGCGCAGCTCCAGCCGGCCATCGAAGCCGCCGCGGTGCCGTCCGCCGCCGTCGGCCATCAGCACGTCGCCCTGGCGCAGGCCGGCCGGCAGGCGCACGCTGCAGCGGTAGCGCCAGGTCTGCTGGCCGGCGCCGTCGCAGGTGGGGCAGCTGGTCTGTCGCTGGCCGCTGCCCTGGCAGTCGGCGCAGGCCTTGTCGGTGGCCGGCCAGGCCAGCCACCAGTCCTGGCGCTGCCGGCCGCTGCCGCGGCAGCTGGGGCAGGGCTGCGGCTCACCCAGCACGCCGCGGCCGTCGCAGGGCAGGCAGGGGTCGACCAGGCGGCCGCGCAGGTCGCGCGTGGCGCCTTGCACGGCCTCTTCGATGGACAGGCGCACGCGGCGGCGCACCACGCGGCCCTCTGCGGCCGACGTTGCAGGGGCCTGATCGGCCTCATCCACCGGCGCCAGCGTGGCCAGGCGGATGCGCTCATAGGCGCCGTTGATGCGCTGGATCAGTGCCGCGGCCTCGGCCGACGCATTGCGGTCCGGGTGCCAGCGCGACACCATCCGCCGCCAGGCCTGCTTGACCTCAGCGTCGGTGGCGCCGGGCGCCAGGCCCAGTTCGACGTAGGCGTCGTCGATGCTCACGTTTCATCCCCCCTGCAGCAACAGCGGGCATTGTCGCTGCTGCGTCAGGGAGTCGGCGGGCGCTGTGGGGGCCGTGGTGTCGGCGCCGCTGGCGGCGATTTGCCACCCGCGTGTGCTGCGGTGGGGATTCTTCGAGCGCCGGCCGCCGATGCGGGCGGCGTCCCACGCTATCGGCCCAGCCTGATCACCAGGGCCACCTGAGCAGAGACCACAAGCGCGTGCCTGTACTGCGACCGTGACGGCGAGGCCCTGCGCGCAGCGCATCAGCCCCGACCCCTCCCGGCCCTACAACTGCCGCGCCAGCGCCTTGCAGTCGTCGTAGGTGCGATCGGGCGTGCCGCCCCAGAAGCGGCGCACGTAGCTGCCGTTGAGCAACCGCAGCTGTTCCTGCAGGGCGTCGCGGTCCTGGGCCATGCAGGCGAAGTAGGCGTAGGCGTTGCGGTGGTCGACGTGCGGGTGGCGTGACAGACGGTCCTCGAAGCCGGCTTTCATGGACGGCCACGAGGCACGGGTGGCGCTGAACAGCCGCTGCTTCACCTCCCGGTCGCTGAGCTCGCTGTAGAGCCGCGCGTACATCTCCAGGCCGCGGGTGTCGCGCGTCGCCTGTGCCGCCCGGGCAATGAAGCGTTCGATGATGTCGACGCTGCCGCCCCAGCGGGGCAGCATGGTCGTGAGCATCTCGACGTAGAGCTCGTCATGGTCGGGGTTCCTGGCGATGCCGTTGTCGAAGATCGGCATCAGGCGCGCGTGGCCCAGACCCAGGCCGCGGCCGACCTGGATCACCATCAGGTTCCACGAACTGTCCTGGGCCAGCAGGGTTTCGTGGCGCTGCAGTTGCTCGAAGGACCGTTTCAGCAGGGTCTCGAAGCGCGGCAGCGCCGTGCTCGAGACGGTCTCGTAGGTGCCGGTGCCGCGCACATACCACGCGTGCTGCCGCAGAACCTGCGCGTGCAGCAGCTGAGCCATCGCGGATTGGGGGTGGGCCTGGGCCCACTGCTGGGTCAGCAGGTCAAGCTGGGTGAAGTAGCCCTCGCTGACAGGCAGGTCGTCGTCGCTGATCGACTCGACGCCCCGCCAGAACTGCGTGACCAGCTCGGTCCCGGTCTGTGGTGCGCGCGCGCCTGGTCGGGCGGCGCTGGCGTACAGACGCTCCAGCGCGGCGAAGTCGCCAAAGCGCAGCGCCTCGCGCGCCTGGTCCCGCACCGAAACCGCCGGTGCGGTGGGCTGGGCGTGGCTCATTGCAGCGAGGCTCAACAGGCCCGTGGCCAGCAGGGCGCGCAGGCAGCGCAGGCCGTCAACGTGCACCACGTTCATCTCCCTCGAGTTTCCAGACGAACTCCAGACGCACCTCCTGCTCTGGCTGGGCGCTGAAGCGGCGCTCGCGCATCTTCGCCAGTGCGGCGCCGTCGAGCAGCGCTTCGAAGGCCAGCGGCCGGTGGTCGCGGATGCCCGGCACGCGGATGTTGCGTGCCACCACCTCGGCGCGCTGCACCTGGCCTTGCGCGTCCACCCGGGCGCGCACGGTGGTGCTGCCCTGCACGCCGAAGTGGCGCGCGGCGCGCGGGTAGCTGCTGTCGCCGCTGGTGTCGGCCTTCACCTGCTCAGGCAGCAGTTCCTCGACATCCGGCAGCAGCGAGTAGCGGAACACCTGCAGCGCCTTGGCGCGGTCGGTGCCGGGGGCGGCCAGCTGGGTCTGCAGCCACCACTGGCTGATCGCGCAGCGTTCCCGGCGGTCCGGCGCGTCGGGCCGCCGATCTCGTGCAAACACCATGCGGGCCAGGAAGGGCGTCATGGGCGCGGCCGTGACCGGCAGGCCCTCGCGCAGCTGTGCGGCGGCCTGCGCCCCAGCCAGCAGGTCGGCATTGGCCGGGCGTGGGGGCAGGTCCGACCGCGTCGTGCCCCAGCGCGCCAGCAGGGCCTGTTCGGCGGCGAGCAGCGCGGGCCGCACCTCCGCCGGCGCGGCCTGGACGATGGCGATGCGGCGCGCATAGAACAGCGGCTCATGGGTCTGGCAGGCGGTGGGCGCGAGCGCGGCCTGCAACCAGGCCTCGTCATGCGCCGGGCCGGTGCTCTCGACGAAGCCGATCAGCAGTTCGTTGACCGAGCGCAGCAGCAGCGCCTGGGTCAGCGCCGACCCGCGCAGCGCCGGATCCCGCTGTGCCGCGCGCTCCTCGGCGATCCAGGTGGGCACCATCGTCCTCAGGCGGCGAGACAGCGCCTGGGTCGATTCGCTCACGCTGGCACGCAGCGCCGGGTCCAGCGCCATGCTGCCGGGCAACAGCATCTCGCGCTCGGTCCACTCCACGATGTGCTGGACCACGTCGGCGTCATACTCGGCCATCAGCGCCTGGGCCGTGGGGGCCTTGCTGGTGGCGCCGGGGGCCGTGTTGGTCGCCGCCAGGGCGCCGGTGGCACTCGCCGCCACCACGCCACTCAGCAGGAGCCATCGCCCCTGAGTGATCACCCGCCGCATCGCTGCCCTCCCAGGCCGTTGAGCTCGTTGGTCTGCGAGCCATCATAGCGGCGGGCGACCCGAGGCGCGCCCGGGCCCCCGTCCACGCCGCTCAGCCTTCGTTCTGCGACAGCCGCCCATTCGCCGCCAGCCGCACCCGCCGCACATTCGCCGGCTGGTTGATGCGCCAGGGGCAGCGCCGCGCCTGCAGCAGGCGGTCGCGGCCCAGGCGCTTGATGCTGACGCGGTCGTCCTGGTTGCCGCCCAGCACGTGGAAGGCGCTGTCGTCCTCGCCCACGTAGACGCCCACATGGCCCTGGAAGCCGTTGCGCGCGCCGCGCCAGAAGACCAGCACGTCGCCCAGCATCGGCGTGTCTGCCGGGTTGCCCCAGGCCTGCCAGTTGCGGGCCATCAGGGCGTTGCCGCGGGGCGCGTTGTCCCAGCCGGCCTGGCCGGCCACATAGGCCAAGGCCAGGCCGCACCAGGCGGTGGCGTCGTCGCGGTAGACACGGTCCAGGCCGATGCTGCGGGCCCAGTCCAGGATCGTGGGGTTGGAGCCGGGGCCCAGGTCTTCGGCGGTGCCGAAGATCTTCAGGAACTCCTTGAGCAGGCGCGGGCCGGGTTCGGCGTCGAGCCAGGCGTAGGCGGCGGGAAGCGGCGTCGGCATGGGGTCTCCTTCGGCGTGCGCGGGCATCGGCCCGCCGAACGAGGATAGCCAGCCGCCTGCACGGCCTCAAGCGGCCCGCGGGCCCCAAGCTGCTGCGATCGTGGGGGGCGGCGCGGTGCCGTGTCTGCGTGCGGGCTCAGCCGCTCAGAGCAGCAGGAAGGCCGCGGCGGCCACGGCTGTGGGCACCAGCGCGCCCAGCAGCAGCCCGCCGGCGCCGATCGACTCGTCGGCAAAGCCGCGCCGCAGCAGTGCCGCGCCGGCCGGGTTGGGCGCGTTGGCGATCACGGTGAGGCCGCCGCCGGCCACCGCACCGGCCACCAGCATGTACTTCGATTCGTCGCTGATGCCCTGGATCAGCGAGCCCAGGTAGGTCAGCGCGGCGTTGTCGGTCACCGCGGTCAGGCCCAGCGCGCCGAAGAACAGCGCCAGCGGCTCCAGCCCCGCGACGATGGGTTGCAGCCACCAGCGCTGCAGCCCGCCCAGCACCACCAGGCCGGCCAGGAAGAAGCCCACCAGCAGCGCCTCCTTCAGGATCAGCGGGTCCTGGTGCCGGCTGTAGGCCTGCGTGAAGCCCAGGAACAGCAGGAACAGCGCCAGGAAGGCCACCGGGTGGTGGGCCAGCATCACCACGCCGGCCAGCAGCACCCCGTGCACCGCCACCACCGCCCAGGGCACCGGGTCGCTGCTGGCGGTCTCGGCCGCGTTCAGCGGTGCCTGCAGGTGCCGCCGCAGCACCAACGTGGCCAGCGAGGCATTGATCAGCACCGCCAGCGCCGCCTTCCAGCCGAAGGTGGCCAGCATGAAGGCGCTGTCCCACTGCCAGGTGCCGGCCACCATCAGCACCGGCGGCGCCGCGTAGGACGTGAGCGTGCCACCGATCGACACGTTCACGAACAGCGCCCCCAGCGCCACGTACTTGGCGCGCTCGGGCACCTCGGGGCGGAACACCAGGCGCGCCAGCAGCAGCGCGGCCAGCGTCATCGCCGCCGGCTCGGTGATCAGCGAGCCCAGCAGCGGCACCGCGGCCAGGCCCAGCCAGGCGGTGGCCAGCGGTGCGGGCATCGGCAACCAGCGCGCCAGCGTGTCCACGACGCGCAGCACGGTCTGCATCACCGGGCGCGAGGCGGCCACCACCATCACCACGAAGACGAACAGCGGCTCGGTGTAGTTGCGCGATTCGGCGTAGTCCAGTGCGCTGCTGCCACCCGTCACCAGCGCCATCACCAGCACCAGCACGATGGCCCAGAAACCGAACACCACCTCCACCTCGCCCAGCAGGTGCAGCAGGCCGGCGTGGCGAGGGTAGCGGTGGGCCAGGCGCTCGAAGAGCTTGGCCGAGAAGGTGTGCAGAACAGCGACGCCGAAGAGGACGGCGGCGATCAGGTCGATCGTGGGCGTGGTCATGGTGGGCAAGGACGTGCCAGGGCCGCGTGGCGGCCCGACCAGCGCGTAAACCTGCAGCGGCGCCTCATGCGGCCGTGCACCCGGCGCGCAGTGTAGCGCCCCCGGGTGCGGCCTCCCGGGCGCTGCCGCCGCAGCCCCAGCCGTCCCTCGGGTTGACACCCGCTGCGGTTCGCTTGCCCGCGTGACAGGTCTGTCAAGCGTCTGACACGGCCAGGACATCGTGGCTTGCGAAGCTGCGCCGTCCCTGGCCCGGCGCAACGTCGGCGAGGTGTGCTGCGACGGGCACCCAGGGACATCCGATCGACCCCATCCAGAGAGGCCCGCCATGCCCCACCGATTCCAGCCCCGACTCCTTCCGCTGTGCGCCGCGCTGGCCCTGGCTTGTGCCACGGGCCTGGCGGCCGCCTCGGCGACAGGCGTGGTCATCAGCCAGGTCTATGGCGGTGGCGGCAACTCGGGGGCGACGCTGAAGAACGACTTCATCGAGCTGTTCAACGGCGGCGCCTCGCCGGTGTCGCTGGCGGGCTGGTCGGTGCAGTACAACTCCACCACCGGCACCGGCACCTGGTTGAAGACCGACCTCAGCAGCGTCGTGCTGCAGCCGCGCCAGTACTACCTGGTCCAGGAGGCGCAGGGCGCGGGCGGTACGCAGGACCTGCCCACCCCGGACGCGATCGGCAGCATCGCGATGGGCTCGACCGGCGGCAAGGTGGCGCTGGTCAGCAACCTCACACCGCTGGTGGGTGACAAGCCGGTGTCCGCAGCCATCGTCGACCTGGTGGGTTTCGGTTCGGCCAACTACTTCGAAGGCACCGGCGCGGCACCGGCGCCGTCCAACACCACCGCCGACCAGCGCGCGGCCGGTGGCTGCACCGACACCGACCAGAACAACGCCGACTTCGCCGTCGCCCCGCCGAATCCGCGCAACACCGCAGCGCCGCTGGGGTCGTGTGGCACCAGTACGCCGCCCAGCCACACGATCATGGAGATCCAGGGCAGCGGGTCCACCAGTCCCTTCGTGGGCCAGCAGGTCAGCACCTCGGGCGTGGTCACCCGCGTCAACAACAACGGCTTCTTCCTGCAGGACCCGCTGGGTGACGGCGACCCGCTCACCTCCGACGGCGTCTTCGTCTTCACCGGCGCTGCGCCCACGGTCAGCGCCGGCCAGGCGGTGCAGCTGGTGGGCACCGTCACCGAGTTCAACACCGGTACGGCCAGCAACCCCGACACCGCGGCCCACACCGTGACCGAGCTGACCGGCATCAGCGGCCTGGTGGTGCAGGCCAGCAGCCAGGTGATCACGCCGACCGTGATCACCTTCCCCGAAGGGGTCAATGACGACCTGGAGCATGTCGAGGGCATGCTGGTCACGATCGTCGGTCCGCTCACCGCCTCGCAGAACTACTTCCAGGGGCGCTATGGCCAGGTCACGCTGTCGGCGGATGCCCGCCTGGAAACCCCCACCAACCGCCACCGTCCCGGCTCGGCCGAGGCGCAGGCCCTGGCCGACGCCAACGCCCGCCGGCGCATCATCCTGGACGACGGCAGCAGCCAGCAGAACCCCAACCCCACGCCCTACCTGGGCGAGGGCGACACGCTGCGTGCCGGTGACACCGTGGCGGCGATCACCGGCGTGGTCGACTACGGCCTGGCCACCAGCAGCTCGTCAGGCCCGGGCGACTACCGACTGCACCCGACCGAGCCGGTGGCCTTCACCCGCGCCAACCCGCGCACCGACGCGCCGCCGCCGCTGCCCGGCAACCTGGTGCTGGCCAGCTTCAATGTGCTGAACTACTTCACCACCTTCACCGATGGCACCGACGCCTTCGGCCAGAGCGGCCAGGGCTGCACGCTCGATGGCGTCAGCCTGCCGCAGAACTGCCGCGGCGCCGACAACCTGGCCGAGTTCCAGCGCCAGCGCGCGAAGATCGTGGCCGCGCTGTCGGCGATCAATGCCGACGCCGTGGGCCTGATCGAGATCCAGAACAACGGTGCCACCGCGGTGCAGAACCTGGTCGACGGTCTCAACGCCCAACTGGGTGCCGGCACCTACGCTGCGGTGCCCGACCCCGCTCAGGGCAGCGGCAGCGATGCGATCAAGGTGGCCATGATCTACAAGCCTGCCCGCCTGCAGCGCGCGGCCGAGGTCCAGAGCGACGTGGATGCGGTGCATAACCGCCCACCGCTGGCCCAGACCTTTGAGGCCCCCAACGGCGAGCGCCTGACGCTGGTGGTCAACCACCTGAAGAGCAAGGGCAGCTGCCCCGGCGCCACCGACCCGGACGCCGCTGGCAACCTGGACAGTGGTGACGGCCAGGGCTGCTGGAACGCCCGCCGCGTGGCCCAGGCCCAGCGCACGGCCAGCTGGGTGGCCAGCCTCGCAGGCAGCGCCGGCACCGACGCTGCGCTGCTGCTGGGCGACCTGAACGCCTACGCCCAGGAGGATCCGATCGTCGCCCTGGCCGACGCCGGCTACGCGGACCAGATCGCGCGCTTCAACCGCTTCGGCTATTCCTACGTGTTCGACGGCGCCGCCGGTCGCCTGGACCATGCGCTGGCCACGCCCACGCTGGCGACCCGGCTGACCGATGTCGCCCCGTGGCACATCAATGCCGACGAACCCTCGGTGATCGACTACAACACCGAGTTCAAGCAGCCGCAGTGCGGCAGCTGCGGCCCCGACCTTTACACGGCCACGGCCTTCCGCTCGTCGGACCATGACCCGGTGGTCGCGGGCCTGTACCTGGTGAAGGTGATCGCAGGCAGCTCGGGCAAGGACCGGCTGGTGGGCACGCCGGGTGACGATCAGCTGATCGGCGGCGGCGGTGCCGACAAGCTCACCGGCGGCGCCGGCGACGATGTCTTCACCTACACCGCGATGAGCGATGCGCGCGACACCATCCTGGACTTCACGCCGGGCTCGGACCGCATCGATCTGCGCGCGCTGCTGGCCAGCATCGGCTACACCGGGTCGGACCCGATCGGCGACGGCGTCGTGCGCCTGAAGGACAGCGCCAAGGGCGCGCTGCTGCAGATCGACACCGACGGCGCCGGCCCCAGCGCGAAGTGGAAGCCCCTGGTCCTGCTCAGCGGCGTGCCGGCCAGCGCGGTGGTGCCGGCCCGCGACCTGGTGTTCGCCGACCCGGCGCGGCGCGCGCAGCGCTGAGCGGCCCGGCCGGCGCTCGGCCGCCCGGTGTTCTCGTGCCCGGCTGAGCCACCGGCTGTCGGTCGGACGGGCCTTTGCCTTGGGCCGCAGGGTCGTGTCCAGCCCCCCATCGTCAACGTTGCGGCACGGGGTCACGCTGGCGCGGCCTGGGTGTAAGGCAGGCTGCCCGTGTTCGACTGATGCGCTGTGGGGCGATCCTGCCCTGGCAGCACGGTGCCTCGCGGCACCACGACACGGAGAACATCATGACCACGACCGACACCGCCATCCTCGCGGGAGGATGTTTCTGGGGCATGCAGGACCTGATCCGCAAGCGGCCCGGCGTTGTGCGCACCCGCGTGGGTTACAGCGGCGGCGATGTGCCCAACGCCACCTACCGACACCACGGCACGCATGCCGAGGCGATCGAGGTGGTGTTCGACCCCGCCGTGATCAGCTACCGCGAGCTGCTGGAGTTCTTCTTCCAGATCCACGATCCGACCACGCTGAACCGGCAGGGCAACGACCGCGGCACGTCGTACCGCTCGGGCATCTACGTCACCAGCGAGGCGCAGCGCACGGTGGCGCTGGGCACGATCGCCGATGTCGACGCCTCGGGCCTGTGGCCGGGCAAGGTGGTCACCGAGGTGAAGGCGGCCGGCCCGTTCTGGCAGGCCGAGCCGGAACACCAGGACTACCTGCAGCGCTACCCTGAGGGCTACACCTGCCACCGGGTGCGACCCGGCTGGACGCTGCCGCGCCGCGACGCGGCCCAGGCTTGAGCCACCCACCGGCGCGTCATCGCGGCGCCAGCACCTGCAGTGCGGCCGCGATGACCGCCACCATCGTGCCGAAGGCCACCCAGGCATAGGGCCACAGCATCGGCATGCCCAGCAGCACCAGGCCGTCATTGCCGCCCGGTATCAGCGCACCACCCCAGCCCATCAGCAGGCCGCCGGCCGCGCAGCGCAGCAGTGCGCTGGCGCGGAAGCGGCCGGGCCGCAGCGTGCCGCTGGACCAGCCGCCGACGATGGCCCCCACCAACACGGCCAGGCCCAGCGCCCCGCGCGCCAGCAGGCTGGCGGCCATGCCGCGGGCCAGGTCCTGCAGCACGTCGGTGTAGGTCCAGGCGCCGGCCAGCAGCAGCAGTCCGGCGAAGCTCAAGCCGATCACGGTGGTCGCGGTGTGCGGCGACCAGGCGCCGCTCAGCGCGATGCGCTGCGCCGCCCGCGCCCGCCATGCGCGCCACAGCACCAGACCCAGCAGCCCGGCCATCAGCAGGCCAGGCCACCAGGGAGGTGCACCGGCCAGTGGCGAGTCAACTGGCAGCGGGCGCGGCGGCGAGAAGACCGCGCCCACGCTGACGCAGCCCAGGTAGAAGCCCAGCGGCGTGGCCGCGTACACCCACTGACCCGAGCCCAGCCGGGCCACGGTACCGAACACGCAGGCCTGGTTGAGCACCGCACCCAGGCCCAGCAGCGTGGCGCCGATCCCGGTCCAGCGTGACACCGCATAGCCGGCCGGCCAGGCGCCCGCATGCCCCAACTGACGCGCCAGCATCACGCCGGCGCAGACCCACAGCGAGGCCTCCACCATCGCCGCCAGCCGCGTGGTGCGGCGGCTGGTGCGCCACTCCTCCACGGCGGCCACGGTGCAGGTGGTGCCGCGCTGGATGGCCAGCCCCATGGCCGCCGCGCACAGCAGCGCCAGCACGAAGGCCGTGCCCGCGATCATCGGGTTCATGGCCGGGCCACCGGGCTCATCGGCCGCGGAGGCGGGCCAGCCATCCCAGCCACAGCGCGCGCCGCAGCCACAACAGCAGCGCGCAGCTCAACCACACGCCGCAGGCCAGCATGAACAGCTCGCCGCCATCGCTGCTGCCATCGGCGTTGACCACCGCCACGCCCAGCGGCGTGAACAGGTGGAAGAAGATCGCGCCACTGATGACGCCCAGGCCCAGGGCCGCGCCCAGCACCTGCACCGCGCGCTGCGTGCTGATCGCCGCGCCGGCCAGCAGCAGCACCGAGGCGATCAGCTCGACGCTGCCCACCACCTTGGCCGAGAAGATGCCGCCCGGCGCGAACAGGCCAGGAAAGCCCAGCGACGCGGCCCAGGGGTCGAGCTTGACCTGGAAGATGTAGACCGTCTCGGGCGAGCCCGTGAACTTGAAGAACAGCGACTGGATGAACACGAAGGCCACATACAGCGTCAGCAGCCAGTGGCCGTGTTTCTTGAGCCAGGACATGGGGGACTCCTCCAAGGGGGGTGGGGTGGTGGTGGGTGTCACTTCTTCAGCAGCGCGCCGAAACGGCCATCGGCGGTCTTGATGAAGCCGGCCGGGTCCTTGAGCCACTTGGCCTGGACATCGGCGTCGTAGTTCAGGTAGAGCTTGTCGTCACGGATCGTGAACTGATCGGGCTCCACCTTGACCAGCGAGCCCTGCGCTACGCCATAAGCGCAGTAGCCGCCGTACTGGGGCGCGTACTTCTCGGGGTTGGCCTTGAACAGGTCCAGATGGGCCTGGCTCGCGAACTTCCACTTCGCGCCCATCCATTCCTGGACGAAGGCCTCGCTGCCCTTCACCGGCTTGCGTTCGGCGAAGTAGGCCACCGTGTCGTAGCCGTTGATCGCGGTGTCGGTGCGGCCGCCGAACAGGCTGTTCTTCAGCGTGTTGACCGGGGGCTCGGCCGCCTGGGCGGGCAGGGCCAGCCAGGCGAGCGAGGCGAGCAGCGCGCCCATGAACAGGCGCATCAGGCGAGGGGAGGGGGTGGCGGGGGTCATCAGGTCTCCTGGTTGGGGGTCGGTGGGGTGTCGGTGGAAAGGGCGCGGGCGTTGGCGCGCTCGTGCGCCACGGTGGCGGGGGCCTTGCCCAGGTCGGCCTCGATCGCAATGCCCTGCGCCAGGCAATGCGGCCGGATCAGGGCGAGGTGGTGCACGGCATGGCTGGCGACAAAGGCCAGCTCGCGCCCCAGCGTCGAGGGCACGGTGAAATCGAACTCGCCGGTCAGGCCGCACTGGCCGCGCACCTGCACGGGCGCTGACAGCGTGTCGGCGCACCAGGTGGCCAGTTGCTGCTGCAGGTCCTGCAGGCGGGTCTGGGCCAGCGCTGGACTGGCCTCCAGCGCGGCCTCACGCGGCCGGGCGTCGTAGTCCACGCAGCCCGGCTGCGCCGGCCAGACCAGCGCCTGCCAATGCTCGATCGCGTGGCGCAGGTGGGACCCCACTGGTCCGGCGTAACGCGGCCGCTCGGGTCCGGCATGGGCGCTCACCACGCGCAGGCACTGGTCCAGCACCTGGTGGTTGAACACCAGCAGGGGAGGGGTATCCGGGCGTGGGCTGGTCGGGGTGGGCATGGGGTGCGAAGCGGTGGGGATTGGGTGTGTGTCGATCCAGGGGCGGCGGACCTTACGCAGGTTCGGCACGCGCCACTCAATCGGTCGCTGGGTAATGCGGCGTCAGCGCTTTCTCGCGCCGGTAGGCCCGCACAAAGGCGGCCCAGCCCATGGGCTGGAAGCCGCGCGCGCGGTTGGCATGGCCGATCTCGAACAGCCAGCGGTACTGCCGCATCAGATCGCGCCAGGCCTGCAGCAGACCGGTGCGGCGATCCCAGATGTGGGTGCTCTCGGCGCCGGCGCCGTTGATCTCGACGATCGTGAAGCCCTGGCCCTGCTGCACCTGCGCGAAGCTGTCGAAGCGCACGTCGAAGCGGCCGAAGTGGAACTCCGGCAGGCTGCGCGCGATGGCCTCGAAGCGCGCCTCCATCGCCGGCGTGACCAGGTGCGTGCCGTTGCGGAAGATGGCGCCGCGGCTGTGGCTGCCTGCAAAGGCCAGGCGCACCGGCTGGCCCTCGGGCACCACCTCGTCCAGCCGCGTCAGGTGGCGCCTCAGGTACAGGTGTGGCAGGCGGCCTGCGCGCGGGTCGTCCAGGATCAGCTGGCGCAGGCCGCGCTTCCCGTCACCAATAACGTACGGGAAGTACTTCAACGTGATCGACACGATGCGCCCCTGCGCCTGCCCGGGCCGGCGGCAGTAGAAGATGCCTGCCTCGCCCTCGAAGGGCACCAGTTGCTGCAGCACCAGCGCGGCGCCGGCCGGAAAGGCCTGCAGGTAGGCGCTCAGGGCCTCGGTCGTGCGGATCAGCTGGACGCCTGCGCCGCGGCAGCCCAGGTCGGGCTTGGCCACCACCGGCAGGTCCAGACCGGCCGCATGCAGCGCCTGCAGCGCGGCGCGGCACTCGGCGTGTGCATCGCTGGTGGGCGACGCCGGCCGCTCCAGGCGGATGAAGGGCGCCACCCACTGCGGCGCGTGGCGCACCGCCAGCGCGAGGATCTCGGCCTTGGATTCACCATAGAAGCCACCGCCGGGAAACGAGGGGTTGGCGGCGGTGGGCAGCAACACGCCGCGGTAACGCAGCATCAGCCAGGCGGCATAGGCCATCACGGGCGGGTAGAAGGCCCACATCGGCCAGAACTCGAAGAAGCTCAGCGGCGGGCCGTCCTGGTCCAGCGGGGGCATGCCCTGGTGCGGACGGAACGGCGGGGTGGGACGGGACTGGGGTGGGGCAAGAAGCGTCATGGGCGGGTGGGTGAAGCAGCCAGGCGTTGGCGAACGCTGCGCACCAGCGGCACCGCCAGTGCGAGCACAAGAATGGGCAGGGCCACTGCGATCGGCGCGGGCAGCCCCAGCTGCTGCGCCAGCGCCTGGCCCAGGGCCGCGCTCAGCGCATACAGCCCCAGCGTCCACAGCGTGACCGCCAGCAGCACCCAGGCCGTGAAGGGCACGAACGGCACACGCAGAAAGCCGCAGGCGGTGTAGGTGGCCAGCCGCAGCCCGGGGATCACACGCGCCAGCAGCACCGCGGTGAGCAGGCGCTGCTCGATCTGACGGCGCGTCCAGTCGGCACGCTCGCCAACCAGACGGCGGCGCAAGGCCGGCAGGCGCCGCGCGCCCAGGCCCAGCGCATACAGGCCCAGATCGCCCAGCGCAATACCCAGCGCCACGGCGCTGAACGACAGCGCCCAGGAGATCGCCCCTTGAGTGGCCAGCGCCACACCGGCGGCGATGGCCAGGTCTTCCAGCAGCAGCGTGGTCAGTGCCAGCACACCGGCGATGACGGCGGGCGTGGCCATGCCCGACAGCACTGCCTGGCTCCACGCCAGCCAATCCGCCAGGCCGCTCAGCATGCGGGCTCCAGCGCGACGCGCATTGGAGCGCGCGCCGGTCCACCGACGCGGTGGCACAGGCCCCATCGCTGGCGCGCTGTCGTCACCGTGATGCTGCGGTTCATGTTCATGTGTCCTGGGTTCGCGGCTGTGCTCACCGTGGTCAGTCGGCCCAGACGGCGATTCATTACAGATCGCTGTAATGCCGCAGCGCGATGTGCGACCAAGTGATGGCCAGCCCCACAGGACATCGCCATGAGCCCCACGCCAGCCTCTTACCACCTCAGCGAGACCACAGCGTTACCAGAACAACGACCCACACCGCGTTACCGGCTGCGCCTGGCCGACGGTGCAGACGATGTGCGCGCCGCGCAGGCGCTGCGCTTTGCGGTGTTCAACCTCGAACTCAATGAGGGCCTGCCGCAGTCCTACGACACCGGGCTGGATGCCGACCCTTTCGACGAGGTCTGCGATCACCTGCTGGTGGAGGACGCGCAGAGCGGCGCCATCGTCGGCACCTACCGGCTGCAGACCGGCCTTAGGGCCGGCGCGGCCCGCGGCTACTACAGCGAGCGGGAGTTCGACTTCTCGCCCTTCGAGGCCGCCAGGCCACTGATCCTGGAGCTCGGCCGCGCCTGCATCCACCAGCGGCACCGCCACTTCGCGGTGCTGAACCTGTTGTGGAGTGGCATTGCCAGCTATGCGCATGAGCAGGGGGCGCGATACCTGGTGGGCTGCAGCTCGCTGAACTCGCAGGATGCCGGTGAAGGCTGGGCCGCCTACCGCGCGATGGCCCGTCACCTGGCGCCGCCGGCCTGGCGCACGCAGCCGAGGAACGCCTTCGTTTGTCCGCACTCGCCGCAGCCGGCCGCTGCGCCCCGTCTGCCGCGCCTGCTGTCGGCCTACCTGGCGCTTGGCGCGGAGATCTGCGGGCCGCCGGCCATCGACCGCGAGTTCCGCACCATCGACTTCCTCACCCTGCTGGACCTGCACTCACCCGGTGTGATGGCGCTGCAGGCCCGCGGCCGCTTTGCCGGTTGAGGTGACGATCAGGCCGCCGGCCTGGCAGCGCCCCGACCGTGCGGTGCAAAACCTGCCGCCGTTTCAACGAGCCGATGCACTGCCTGCGCCGGGCGATCCAGCCGCTGCAGGCGTCGTTCGGGAAGCCCGGCGCCGACCCCTGAGGCCTCGGGCACTCAGTCGCGCGCAGGCACGCGGCTGGCCAGCGGCGGCGGCGTCCAGTCCGGCAGCATCCGGCACTCGCCCGGGAAGCGGGCGCGGGCGGCCTCGCAGCGCGCGGCCACTGCGGCCGGGTCGGGTTTCTGGCCGCGGTCCACCCAGGCCTGCAGGGCCTCGAGCAGGGCCACATAGACCGGGTCGGCCAGGTAGCTGTGCTCGTCATGGTCGGTGTAGACCTGCACCAGGTGCTCAGCCTGGCCGGCGCGTGCCATCGTGCGGCCGAACTCGCCCGACAGTTCGGGGAAGGCCACCGGGTCCTGGCGCGCGTGCACGGTCAGCACCGGCGCGGCGATGCGGCCGGTGGGATCGGTGTCGGCGGCGAAGCGCTGGCGCGCGTCGGGGTCGGCGCGGTAGCGCAGCACGCCGGCGTTCAGCGCGGCGTCGTCGGGCGAGCCGCTGTAGCGCACGCCCTGGTTGCCGAAGACGGGCTGCTCGCCAATGCGGCGGGCGATGTCGGCGAAGTGGAAGGTGGCCCAGTTCAGGTGGCCCTGCACGCTGCGCTCGGGGATGCGGATCACCGACAGCAGCGTCTTCAGCCGCGCCGACTGCTCGGCGCTGCGCTGGGCGGCGGGCAGGCCCAACCCCAGGCACTCGCGGGCGCGGGCGGCCAGGTCGCTCTGCTTCATCGTCGAGCCGGCGGGCTGGCCCATCCACAGCGGGTAGGCGGGCTCGTCGGGGCGCGGGTGGTTGCCGCACAGGGACTGGTAGACCACCCGCAGGTCCAGCCGGAAGTCGTAGCTCTTCGAGCCGCCACCCAGCACGCCGCTGGTCAGCAGCACGCCGTCATAGGCGCTGGGCTGGCGCTCGGCCAGCCGCGCCGCCACGCTGGCACCCCAGCTCTGCCCGTGCAGCAGCGTGCGCCGGGGTGGCCCCACATGCTCGACGAACAGGCGGCGCAGGCGCTCGGTGTCGTCGGCCGCGGCCAGCACCTGCACGCCGCCCTGGGCGAAGCTGCTGCCGGCCCAGGCATAGCCGGCGCGCACGGTGATGGACCAGCGGTGCAGGTCCTCGGCCACCCGCTCGGCGCGCGGCTCGCCCAGCAGCGGGCCGCCGTGGGCGTGCATGACCAGGTCGCCGCGGCCGGCGGTCCAGCCCGGCGGCAGGGCGATCAGGATGTGGGCGCCGGCGCTGTCGCGGCCGCCCAGGCAGCGGCTGCCGGCCGGCAGGCCCTCGGGGCAGGCCACGGCCTGCGGGGCGGGCTCGGGGGGCAGCGGCGGCGTGCTGCGGCACGCCGGCAGCAGCAGGGTCAGGGGCAACAGACCCAGGCTCAGCAGGGGGATGGGACGAAGTGGCATGGCGCAGGGAACCCGGAAGGCGTCGTGATGCTCTGTGCTCTGCTGACGCGCGTCAAGTTAGGTGCAAGCCCCCAGCCGCAGCGCTGGAATCCCCCGACGACGGCGCGCCCGGCTGTCGCTATCGTCGCCCCATCCTGACACTGGAGACCCTGTCATGGCGTCCTCGCCGCAACTGCTGCTCGACCACGTCTACGCCCACGAGAAGAACTTCGCCGACCGGGTGTTCATGACCCAGCCCATCGGCAACGGCCAGGTCGTGAACTACACCTGGGCGCAGACGCTGGACCAGGCGCGCCGCATGGCCACCCACCTGCAGGCGCTGGGCCTGGAGCCGGGGGCGCGGGTGGCGATGCTGTCGAAGAACTGCGCGCACTTCGTGATGGCCGAGCTGGCCATCTGGATGGCCGGCTGCACCACGGTGGCGATCTTCCCCACCGAGACCGCCGAGACGGTGAACTACGTGCTCTCGCACAGCGAGGCCAGCCTGCTGTTCGTCGGCAAGCTCGACACCTGGGCCCACCAGAAGCCCGGCGTGCCCGAGAGCCTGCCCTGCATCGCCTTCCCGCTGGCGCCCGAGGGCCACGGCCTGCCCAGCTGGGACGAGATCACCGCCCGCAACGCGCCGATGGCCGGCCAGCCGGCGCGTGCGGCACAGGACATCGCGGTGCTGATGTACACCTCCGGCTCCACCGGCACGCCCAAGGGCGTGATGCACAGCTTCGAGCGCTTCAGCGCCGCGGCGGTGGGCATCCGCGAGGACCTGCGCCGGCGCATCGGCCAGGACGCGCCCTACCGGGTGCTGTCCTACCTGCCGCTGTCGCACATCTTCGAGCGCTCCTGGATCGAAGGCGCCGCGCTGGTGGACGGCCGCACCCACATGTTCTTCGCCGAAGCGCTGGACACCTTCCTGGCCGATCTGCAGCGCGCCCGCCCCACGCTGTTCATCAGCGTGCCGCGGCTGTGGCTGAAGTTCCAGCAGGGTGTGTTCGCCAAGATGCCGCCAGCCAAGCTGGAGCGGCTGCTGAAGATCCCGCTGCTGGGCAAGATCGTCGCCAAGAAGATCCGCACCGGCCTGGGCCTGGACGCGGTGCTGATGGCCGGCAGCGGCTCGGCGCCGATCCCGCCCGACCTGATCGCCTGGTACCGCCGCATCGGCCTGCCGCTCTACGAGGGCTATGGCATGACCGAGGACTGCGCCTACTCCTTCACCTCGAACGCGCAGTACAACGCGCCGGGCTATGTGGGCGTGGCGCTGCCGGGCGTGCAGCTGCGGCTGAGCGCCGAAGGCGAGATCCTGATCAAGAGCCCGGGCCAACTGGTGGGCTACTACAAGCGCCCCGACCTCGACGCCGAGGTCTTCACCGAGGACGGCTTCTTCCGCACCGGCGACCTGGGCGAGCTGAACCCGCAGGGCCTGCTGAAGCTGACCGGCCGCGCCAAGGAGCTGTTCAAGACCGCCAAGGGCAAGTACGTGGCGCCCGCACCCATCGAGAACCGCATCAACGCCCACCCGATGGTCGAGTTGTCGCTGGTCTCGGGCGTGGGCCAGCCGGCGGCCTATGCGATGGTGCTGCTCAGCGAGACCCTGCGCCCGCGCCAGCACGAGCCCGAGCTGCGTCAGCACGTCACCGCCGAGCTGACCCGCCTGCTCGACGAGATCAACGCCAGCGTCGCCGACTACGAGCAGCTGAAGATGTTCGTCGTCGTGCGCGAGCCCTGGAGCATCGAGAACGGCTGCCTGACGCCCACCATGAAGATCAAGCGCGCCGGCATCGAGAAGATGATCGCCTCCGAGCTGGACCGCTGGTACGCGGACAAGCAGAAGGTGCTCTGGCAGTAGCCCTCACTCGATCGGCCGCTTAGCCTTGGCGCGCGCGGCCAGCGCGCCCAGGTCGACGCGGGCCACATAGCGGCGCAGCTCGTCGGCAGGCAGCTGGCCGCTTTCGGCGCGCACGTGGTAGCGCTCGCCGACCAGCACCTCCAGCTTGCACTCACGCGTGGGCAGATCGCACTCCAGGCGAGAGATGCTGCTGTCGTCAGCGCTCATGCTGCGCTGCGTGCGCTCGTCACCCTGCAGACCGCTGCCGCTGGCGATCTCGCTGAGCAGCTTGGCGGCGAGCGCGCTGCCATGGCCTCCCAGATCCTCGATCGTCAGGTGCAGGTAGCGCGACCTGTCCTGGCGGGCGACGTTCTCGACCCGGGCCATGGCGCCGGTGGTCAGGACCTGGCGCATCGCGTCGCTGGCGCCCGGGGCGTGGGCATAGCTTTCGGTGATGCGCCGATCGAAGCCGTCGATCGGCCCCGGCAACAGGTCCTGGAGCACGGTGCGGGTGAGTGGCTCCGTCGGCTGGCCCGAGCGCACCCAGCGCTCCAGGTCGGCCGTGGCACTGGCTGCCGTGCCGGGTGGCAGGGTCATCGCGCCACTGCCGGCGCCGTCCGGCGGCACCAGGCCGACACGCTCGCCGGGGCCGCCCTGGCCGCTTTCATCAGGTCGCGCCACGGCGCCAGTGCCCGAGCGCGCCGCTGAGGCGGCGGCGTCGGACCACTCAGGCGGGGCCGACCAGGGAAAGGGCGGCACGGTGGGCGCCGCGGGCAGGCCGCTGCATCGCGCCAGACTGGCCAGCAGGAGCAGGACCGCGGCCGCCGTGATCACGCTGGTCGCGGTGTAGGCCAGCGCGCGCGAGTCCGACGGCTGCGCCGCCTGGCGCAGGCCGGCGTGCACCTGCCACACCACAGCGGCCAGCGCCAGGGGCCAGGCCCACCACAGCAGCGGCCACCACAGCGTCTGCGACCACAGCCACAGCGGCCCCAACGCATACAGCGCGGCGCTGACCAGCGCGGTGCGGGACGACTGGCCGCCAAAGCGCGGCGCCCAGCGCAGCGCAGACTCGGCCAGCAGCAGCGCAAACACCAGCGCCAGCAGCGCTGCGCCCACTGCCTCGCGCAGCGCGGCCATCGGCAGGAACCGGGTGCTGAAGTCGCCGCTGCGCAGACCGACCAGACTGAAGCCCAGCGTCGCGGCCAGCACGCCCACCAGCATCAGCGGCAGGGTGAAGCGCCAGCCGGCCCCCGGCGCGCTCAGCGGCAACGCGGGCCATTGCGTGGCCGGGCGGCGCAACAGCCGCAAGGCCTGGGCCCAGGCGCCCCATGCCGCTGCCGCGCTCACAGCACCGGCCTCTTGTAGTGGTCCTTCATGAACTGGTAGTAGACGAAGCCGAAGCGGTCATACCAGCTGGGCACCTTCATGATCGTCTCTTCGCATTCGCTGTACTGCTGCAGGTCCTTCAGCAGCGCCTGCATCAGCTCGGCGTACTTGGCGTCGTAGGCCTTGTCGAGGTTCTTGACGCTCTGCATGATCTTGATCTTCTGGGTCTGCCAGGCCAGCCCCGACACGCCATGCACGCCGGACACGCTGTCGGCAAAGGCCATCTGCGCCTTGGCCGACTTGTAGGTGCTGCTGTAGATGGCCCGCAGTTTCTCGAGCCGGGTGCGCGTGCTGTCCAGCGCATTGATGGCCTTGGTGTAGCAGGCCTCGCAGGGGTGGCCGGCGGCGCCGGGGGCGCGCGCCGCGCCCGGCTTGTGCGTGCGGCGCCCGCCACTGGCCGCACCACCGTCGACCGCCGCGCAGGCCGACGGGACGCCAGGCTGCCCATCGGGCGCGCCGCTGGGTTCGTTGCCGCTGTCATCCGGGTCGACCAGACCGGCCCGCTCCAGGGCCTTGCGCACCGCACGCGTGGCGTCGGCCGAGCGGCCCCAGCCGCTGTCGCGCAGCATGCGGGCGAGTTCTTCCAGCTGCTCGCCGCCGTTGTCGGAAGCCCAGCCGAGGAGCTCGCTGGTCTTCTCGGCGATCGCGCCGGCGCGCTCGAAACCTTCCTTGGCGCCCTTCTTGGCGGCATCCTCGATCTGCTCGTTGCGGCGGAACCTTTCGCCCTCCTGGCGAGCCTGGTCGAGCCCGGCCTGCTGACGACGCATCGGGTCGGCCGACCCGGGCTGGGTGCGCCATTCCTCCCACAGCCCACCGAAGTCGCCGCTCAGCGACTGTGCGGCGGCCGAGCCCAGCTGCATCACGCAGGCGGCCCCGACCAGGATGCGCACGCTGGCTATCAGCAGACGCTTCATGGCTTGCCTCCCTTCTGCAGCGACTCGGCGCTCACGGCGCGAAACGGCGGCGCCAGTTCGGGCACTGCCTCGGGCGCCACCCAGATCGACATTTGGTACCGCACCCCTGCGGGCGTGGCGCCGGGCTTTCCGCCGATGCGCAGCTGCGTCTCGCCCTGGGCGCGGAAGGCGCTGCCCACCTGGCCCGAGGCCTGGGTGGTCACCACCCGCCGGGCGCGGTCACCACCCAGGGGCTTGAACAGCGTCAGTGCAACGCCTGGCGTGGCCGGCCGCGTCACCAGATGCACCGCCACCGGCTGCATCACGCTCAGGCCGCCCAGCTCCAGCGTCTCGGGCTTGTCGGCCTTGACCTCGCCCTGCACCAGGTAGAGCTTGCCGCCCTTGAAGTCGATCGCCTTGGCCGGGTCGAGGTTGAAGACACCCTCGCCGGGCGCGGCCACCGGCTGCCCCTGGCCAAGCACCGTGGCGGCGAACAGGCAGCCCGCGGTGAACACACTCCATCGTCTCATCGCTCGGAACTCCGGGAATGGTGGACGGCGCAGGTGCCGTCCCGGGGGGATCAGGGCACGCGGCGCAACTTCAGCAGCTTGGCCTGCATGCCGTTGACCAGGGGTTGGGGCACGCCGTTGATGGACACCATCACCATCACGTTGCCGCCGCGAACGTAGTGCAGCGCCTGCTTGGCGCCCTCGCGCTCGCTCAGCCACAGGGCACCGTCGGCGTCGCCTGGCAGGGGCTTGGCGTCCTTCAGGTCGCGCAACTGCAGGGCCTTGATCCGCACGGCGGCGGTCTTGGGGTCGAACCAGCGCTGCGACACCAGCAGCGAGGCCGAGACCGCGCCATCAGTTGCGCTGCAGCTGAGGAACATCTCACCGTTGACCGGCTCGGTCATCGGCTTGGGGGCGCCGGCGAAGGTCATCAGCGGCACCAGCTCAATCTTCAGGCCGGTGGCAGCGCTGAGCTCCTCGGCGGTGTAGGGGCAGCGCTGCAGCTGGGTGTGCGCCACCGGCGCGGCGACGGCCCCTGCGGCGCCAGCCAGCACCAGTGTCAGTGCAAGGACCGGTCGTGCCGGCCGGCCGGGTCGGGAGAGTGGGGTCCAGGGCATCGTGAACGGCTCTTCAGTCGGATCGCGATGGATGGTACGGTCAGCCAGCGCAGGGCACCACCCGTGCAGACAAGGGGGGCGGCCTGCGCCGGATCGGCCGTGCTCAGGGCAGCCGGGGCAGCTTCAGCAGCTTGGTGGCCAGCGCCTCGTGGTTCTCCTTGCCCTGGCCCAGCGCCCGCAGGAAGACCACGTAGCCACCACGCTTGTAGCTGATGTCGAGAAGGCCGTCATCGGCGGCACCGCGCACGCGGGCGGCGCCGTCAGGGTCACCGGCGATGGCGTCGAAGCGCACCTTCGGGCCGCCGGCGGTCATCGTGCGCATCATGTCCTGGTTGGGGCCGGGCGCCAGCACCAGCACCCATAGGCTGAAGTCGGTGCCGGCTTTCATGGAGCCGCCTTGTGTCTTGTACTTGCACCCGGTGCCGCCGATGCCAGGCTCTTCCTGGCCGGCGGCAAAGCCGACGCCGATCACTTTGGCCAGATCTTCCGGCTTGTAAGGGCAGGCAGCAGGGGCGGCGTGCGCTGACAGCGCCAGGCCGCCCAGCAGGGCAGCGGTGGCCGACGCACGGACGGAACGAACCAGGCTCATGACAGCTCCGGGGCGAGTGGATGTGGGCGTGATGGTAGCGCCCGCCGGGCTCAGGCCACGCGCCGCATCACCGCGCGCGAGGCGCCGGGCCGGGTGAAGCGAAACAGGTCCTTCGGGTCCTCGGCCTCGGGCACCAGGGCCACCGGCTGGCCCAGGCCGTGGGCCTCGGCCTGCTGCAGCAGGTAGCGCAGCGTCGAGTAGTCCTCCAGCGCGAAGCCCACCGAGTCGAAGACCGTGACCTGCTGCGGGCTCTCGCGGCCCACGGTCTGGCCGGCCAGCACGCGCCACAGGTCCACCACCGGGAAGTCGGCGGGCAGCTGCTGGATGTCGCCTTCGATGCGGGTCTGCGGCTCGTACTCGACGAACACGCGGGCGCCGCGCAGCACGTCGGCATGCAGCTCGGTCTTGCCGGGGCAGTCGCCGCCCACCGCGTTGAGGTGCATGCCCGGCTCGATCATCTCGGGCGTCAGGATGGTGGCGTAGGTCTTGTCGGCGGTGACGGTGGTGACGATGTCGGCGCCGCGCACCGCGTCGGCGGTGGAGCTGGCACGGCGCAGCCGCAGTCCCGGATAGACGGAAAGGTTGCGCAGCAACTTGTCGGTGGCGGCCGGGTCGACATCAAACACCGCGATCTCCTCGATGCCCAGGTGGGCATGGAAGGCCAGGGCCTGGAACTCGCTCTGCGCGCCGTTGCCGATCAGCGCCATGCGGCGCGCATCGGGCCGGGCCAGTGCGCGCGCCGCCATCAGCGAGGTGGCGCAGGTGCGCAGCGCGGTGGCCACGGTCAGCTCCGACAGCAGCACCGGGTAGCCGGTGGCCACGTCGGCCAGCACGCCAAAGGCCATCACCGTGGGCAGGCCCTGGCGGGTGTTGCCGGGGTGGCCGTTGACGTACTTGAAGGCGTAGTGGTGCGCATCGGCCACCGGCATCAGCTCGATCACGCCGATCTCGGAATGGCTGGCCACGCGGGCCGACTTGTCGAAGTCGTTCCAGCGGATGAAGTCCTCGCGCAGCGTGTCGGCCAGCTCGCCAATGAAGCGCTCCAGGCCGACCGCCTGAACGAGGCGGGACATCGTGGGCACATCGATGAAGCGGGTCATGTTGTCTCCTTGTCCGGTCCAGCCGGTCCCGCCATTGTTCCCGGGAGTGCTGCCAGATTGAAGAGAGCAACTTGTCAGGTTATGCTGTTTGCCTGGCAAATTGCCAACCCTACTTGGCACTCTGATCAATATGGACGATGTCGACCGCCAACTGATCGCGCTGCTGCGCGCCGATGCCCGGATGCCGGTGGTGGCGCTGGCGCGGCGCCTGAAGGTGGCGCGCGCCACGGTGCAGAACCGCATCGCCAAGCTTGAGGCCAGCGGCACCATCGTGGGCTACACAGTGCGCCTGAAGCCCGAGGTCGAGGGCCAGCGCATCCGCGCACTCACCTCGATCGAGGTGGACGGCCATGTGGGCGAGACGGTGCGCCGCACGCTGCGCGGCCACCCCCACGTGGTGGCCCTGCACACCACCAACGGGCGCTGGGACATGATTGCCGAGCTGGCCGCCGATTCGCTGGAGGCCTTCGACCAGGTGCTGGGCGAGATCCGCCAGATCGAGGGCATCGCCACCACCGAGACCAGCATCCTGCTGTCCACCCACAAGGCCTGAGCGCCGGGGGAGATATCGCCGCCGTGGCACGAAAGCTGCGACGATGCCAGCCCTGATGCCTGCCCTGGAGCCCCGATGGACCTGCCCGCCCACCAACTGTCGATGACGGTGCTGATGACGCCCGACACCGCCAACTTCGCCGGAAACGTGCACGGCGGCACCATCCTGAAGCTGCTCGACCAGGTGGCCTATGCCTGCGCCAGCCGCTATGCGGCGCGCTATGTGGTGACGCTGTCGGTCGACCAGGTGGTGTTCCGCGAGCCGGTGCATGTGGGCGAGCTGGTCACCTTCCTGGCCGCGGTCAACCACACCGGCACCAGCTCGATGGAGGTGGGCGTCAAGGTGATCGCGCAGGACATCCGCTCGCAGAGCCAGCGCCACGTCAACAGCTGCTTCTTCACGATGGTGGCGGTCGATGATGACCGCAAACCGGTGCCGGTGCCGCCGCTGCGCCCGTTCACGCCTGACGAGAAGCGGCGCCATGCCGCGGCCGTCGTGCGCAAGGAGCTGCGCCAGGAGTTCCAGCGCCGCACCGCCGCGCTGCGCCAGGATCCCCCTCTGGAAGCCTGATGCTGCACCGCGCGCTGTCCGAGCACTTTCCGGGCGACTGGCGCTGCCAGGCGCTGAACATCAGCGGCCTGTGCGAGACCTGGCGCGCCGAAGGCCCCCAGGGCGCGCGACTGTTCATCAAGACGCTGCCGCAGGCCCGCGCCGCGGTGCTGGACGCCGAGGCCGACGGCCTGCGCGCGCTGGCCGCGGCGCGCGCGCTGCGCGTGCCTGCCGTGGCCGGCGTGTTCCTGCATGAAGGCACGGCGGTGCTGGCGCTGGAGTGGCTGGACCTGAAGCCGCTGGGCGATGCCGGCGGCGCGGCCTTCGGTGCTGCGCTGGCCGCGCTGCACACCGCCGAGGCACCGGCGCGCTACGGCTGGTCGCGCGGCAACTGGCTGGGCGCCACGCCGCAGGACAACGCCTGGACCGCTGGCGACGGCCTGGCCGACTGGCTGGGCTTCCTGGCCACGCGCCGGCTGCGCCCGCTGGCCCAGGGCCTGGACGCGGCGCTGGTGGATGCGGTCGAGCGGTTGATCGCGCGCCTGCCAGCGCTGTTCGACGACGGCCACGTGCCGCGCCCGTCGCTGATCCACGGCGACCTGTGGAGCGGCAACTGGGGCGCGCTGGCCGACGGCACGCCGGTGGTCTTCGACCCCGCGGTGTCGGTGTCCGACGCCGAGGCCGAGCTGGCGATGATGGAGCTGTTCGGTGCGCCGCCGCCTGCGTTCTGGCCGGCCTACCGCGCAGCGGCGCCGCTGCACGGCGGCTATGTGCGGCGGCGCCCGGTCTACCAGCTGGTGCACCTGCTGAACCACGCGCGCCTGTTCGGTGGCGGCTATGCGCGCCAGGCGCTGGCGGTGGCGCAGCGCCTGATTCAGTAAACGTCGCGCAGGTAGCGGCGCTGACGCGTCAGCGTGGCCAGCCAGTCGGCGGCCGCGTCGGGCGTCAGGCCGCCGTGCTGCACCGCCACGTCGCGCAGCGCCTGGTCCACATCGCGCGCCATGCGGCTGGCGTCGCCGCACACGTACAGGTGGGCACCGTCCTGCAGCCAGGCCCACAGCTCGCCGCCCTGCTCGCGCATCCGGTGCTGCACATAGACCTTGTCGGCCTGGTCGCGCGAGAAGGCCAGGCTCAGGCGCTGCAGCGTGCCGTCGCGCTGCATCGCCTGCAGCTCGTCGCGGTAGTAGAAGTCGGTGGCGGCATGCTGCTCGCCGAAGAACAGCCAGTTCGCGCCCCGGGCGCCACGCGCGCGCCGCTCGTGCAGGAAGCCGCGGAAGGGCGCCACACCGGTGCCTGGGCCGATCATCACCACCGGGCGGTCTCCCTCCTCGGGCAGGCGAAAGCGCGGGTTGGCTTGCACGAACAGCGGCACCGGCTGGGCCGCGGTGCGGTCGGCCAGGAAGGTCGAGCACAGGCCACCGCGCAGCCGGTCGCCATGGCGGTAGCGCACGGTCGACACCGTCAGGTGCACCTCGTCCGCATGGGCGCGCGGGCTGGAGGCGATCGAGTACAGCCGCGGCTGCAGCCGCGGCAGCAGATCGACCCATTCCTGGGCGCCCAGACGTGCCGGGTGTTCGCGCAGCAGGTCGGCCGGCTGGCGGCCCCATTGCCAGCGCTGCAGCGCGGCGGCTTGCGCGGGCTGGACCAGCGCCAGCAGCGCCACGCTGCCGCTGCGCTCGGCCACGCCGGCCAGCAGCTCGGGCGTCAGGCGGGTGATCTCCAGGTGCCGCAGCATCGCCTCGGCCAGCGGCAGCTCGCCCAGGCCGTCCAGGCGGACGGGCGCCGCAGCGCTGAGCTGCAGCAGTCCCAGCAACTCGGCCACCAGGGCCGGGCAGTTGGTGGGCCACACGCCCAGCGCGTCGCCGGCCTCGTAGTGCAGGCCGGTGTCGGCCAGGTCGAAGACGAACTGGCGCACTTCCTTGCCGGCACCCGGGCCGCTGAGCAGGCGGTTGTGGCGCAGCGGCGCGGGCAGCGGATGGGCGCGCGTGCCGGGGACGGCTGCGGCCGGGGCCTCGGGCGCGTCGTCGTCGGCATCGAACAGTGCCAGCGCGGGCTGGCGCGCATCGGCGGGGCGGTGGGCCTGCAGGGCCTGTGCCACCGTGGTCAGCCAGCGCCGCATCGGCGCGGCGTGCTCAGGCGGACAGTCTACGCGCGGCGCCAGGCGCGGCGCGCCCAGGGCCAGCAGGCGCGCTTCCAGCTGCCGGCCGAAACCGCAGAACTGCGCGTAGCGCGGATCGCCGAAGGCCAGCACCGCGAACGGGCTGCTGGCCAGGTGCGCGGCCGACGGGTCCTGCAAGGCCTGCCAGAAGGCGCGCGCGCCGTCGGGCGGATCGCCGTCACCGAAGGTGCTGGCCAGCAGCAGCAGCGGCGTGCCGGCGGGCAGGTCGGTGGGCTGGCAGGCGTCCATGCCGCACAGGCGCACGCGCCAGCCGGCGCTGCGCAGGCGGCGCGCCACCTCGGTGGCGGCCTCCTCGGCGCGGCCGGTCTGCGAGGCCCACAGCACGGTCAGCGGCGGGCCATCGCCCTCGGGCTCGGGCAGGGTGCTGCGCGGGGCGGGTTCAGCGGTGGCGCGCTCGAACAGGCGCAGCGCCACCGCGCTGAGCTTGAACTCGGGCTGCAGCGACACCGGGTCCACCGCCGGGCTGGTCAGCGCATTGACCGCCAGGTCCTCGCCGTACAGGTCGTTCCAGTGGAAGGGCGCGAAGCACTGGCCGCGCTGCACCCGGTCACTCAGCCGCGCCGGCAGCACCGCGCGACCGCGGCGCGAGCGCAGCTCGACGCGGTCGCGTGCGCGGATGTCCAGCGCCGCGGCGTCGTCCGGGTGGATCTCGATGAAGGGGCCCGGGTCCAGCTTGTTCAGCACCGCGACGCGGCCGGTCTTGGTCAGCGTGTGCCACTGGTGCTGCACGCGGCCGGTGTTGAGCAGCCAGCCGTACTCGGCGTCGGTGGCCTCGGCCGGCTCGCGGTGCGGGCAGGGGATGAAGCGGGCGCGGCCGCTGGGCGTGGGAAAGCGCAGCACGCCGCCCTGCCGGTCGCGCTGCGGGTGGCGTCGCTCGTGGCGCCCGGGCGGGCAGGGCCATTGCAGCGGGCCCTCGCGCAGCCGTGCATGGCTGGCGCCGCGCAGGTCGTAGCCGGTGGCCGGGTTGTGAAGGCGCGCCAGCTCGTCGAAGACCTCGGCCGCGCTGTTGAACGCAAAGCCCTGCGCATAACCCATGGCCTGGGCGACGCGGCAGATGATCAGCCAGTCGGGCAGGGCCTCGCCCGGCGCCGGTGTGGCCGCCGGCGCCAGGGTCAGGTTGCGCTCGGAGTTGACCATCACGCCATCGCCCTCGGCCCACAGTGCGCCGGGCAGCAGGATGTCGGCGTGGCGGCTGGTCTCGGTGTCCAGGAAGGCGTCCTGGCAGACCACCAGCTCGGCGCGCGCCAGGGCCGTGATCACCGTGCTGCGGTCGGCCACGCTGGCCACCGGGTTGGTGCAGATGATCCAGCAGGCGGCCACCTGGCCGGCGGCCATGCGCTCGAACAGCGCCACCGTGCCGTCGCCGGCCTGCGCGCGCAGCGTGCCGGGCGGCAGGCCCCAGACGTCCTCGGTGAAGCGGCGGTCGGCCTCGACCATCACGCTGCGCTGACCCGGCAGGCCCGGGCCCATGTAGCCCATCTCGCGCCCGCCCATCGCGTTGGGCTGGCCGGTCAGTGACAGCGGCCCGGCACCGGCGTGGCCGATCGCGCCGGTGGCCAGGTGCAGGTTGCACAGCGCCTGCGTGTTGGCGGTGCCGTGGCTGCTCTGGTTCAGGCCCATGGTCCAGCAGCTCACCCAGCGCGTGCCGGCCTGGGCGATCCACTGTGCGGCGCGCTCCAGGTCTGCCACAGCCAGGCCGGTGAGCGCGGCCACGCGGGCCAGGTCATAGGGCGCAACCGCGGCGCTCACCGCGTCCCAGCCCTCGGTGTGCTGGGCGATGAAGCCGGGGTCGGTGTGGCCGTGCTGCTGCAGCCAGCGCAGCCAGCCGGCCAGCAGCGCGAGGTCGCTGCCGGGGCGGATGGGCAGGTGCAGGTGGGCCTTGTCGGCGGTGGCGCTGCGGCGCGGGTCCACCACGATCAGCTTCGCGCCGGCCTGCACCCGCTCCATCAGGCGCAGGAACAGGATCGGGTGGGTGTCGGCCATGTTCGAGCCGATCACCAGGAACAGCTCGGCCTGGTCGATGTCCTCGTAGCTGCCCGGCGGCGCGTCGGCGCCCAGTGAGGCCTTGTAGCCGGCGCCGGCGCTGGCCATGCACAGGCGCGAGTTGGACTCGATCTGGTGCGTGCCGATGTAGCCCTTGGCCAGCTTGTTGGCCAGGTACTGCGCCTCGATCGACATCTGGCCCGAGACATACAGCGCCACCGCGTCGGGGCCGTCGCGGTCGATCAGCGCGCGCAGGCGCTGGCCGGTCTCGCGCAGCGCGCTGTCCATGGGCACGCGCACCGGCTCGTGCGAGCGGTCGTGGCGCAGGTAGGCGCTGTCCATGCGGCCCGGCGCGGTGAGCGGTACGGCGCAGGTCTGGCCCTTGGTGCACAGCCGGCCGCGGTTGGCCGGGTGCTGCACGTCGCCACGCACGCGGATGATGCGCTGCTCGCTGTCGCGCTCCAGCACGATGCCGCAGCCCACGCCGCAGTAGGGGCAGACGCTGCGCACCTCGTCCATCGCGCGGCCTCTCAGGCGAGCAGCCAGACCGCGCCGTCGCGGGCCTGCACCTCGAAGGTCTGCAGCGTGGTGCCGGCGTCTTCCAGGCAGGCGCCGCTGCGCAGCGCGTAGTGCTGCTTGTAGACCGGCGAGGCCACCACCGGCTCGCCGCCCAGGTCGCCGACGATGCCGCGCGAGAGCACGTTGGCGCCGCTCTTCGGGTCGTGGTTGTCGAGCGCGAAGAGGCGGTCGTCGGTCAGGCGGAAGACAGCGATCTGGCGGCCGCCCAGCAGCGCGCAGACGCCGGTGTCGGGCAGGATGTCGTCCAGCGCGCAGATGCGCTGCCAGGCGGCGTGGGGCTGGTCCATCGGGGGCTCCTCAGACGGGGGTGGCTTCGGCGGCCGGCTGCGCCTGCAGCGCGCGCTTTTCCTCGGGCGTGGCCGGGCGCGGCTGGCCGCGTTCCTCGACAAACACCACGTTGGCGTCACCGGCCTCGCTGTTGACGAAGGTGCGCAGCTGCTGCAGCGTGGCCGGGGTCTGGAGCGCCACCTTCCACTCGCAGGCATAGGCGCCGATGACCTGGGCCATCGCGGCCTCCAGCTCCTCGCCAATGCCCAGCGAGTCCTGCATCACCACCGCCTTCAGGTAGTCCAGGCCGCCTTCCAGGTTGTCGCGCCAGGTGCTGGTGCGCTGCAGGCGGTCGGCGGTGCGGATGTAGAACATCAGGAAGCGGTCGATCGCGCGGATCAGGCCGGCCTCGTCCAGGTCGCTGGCCAGCAGCTCGGCATGGCGCGGCTTCATGCCGCCGTTGCCGCACACATACAGGTTCCAGCCCCGCTCGGTGGCGATCACGCCGACGTCCTTGCCCTGCGCCTCGGCGCATTCACGGGTGCAGCCCGAGACGCCGAACTTGATCTTGTGCGGCGCGCGCAGGCCCTTGTAGCGGTGCTCCAGCCGCAGCGCCATGCCCACCGAGTCCTGCACGCCGTAGCGGCACCAGGTGGAGCCGACGCAGCTCTTCACGGTGCGCAGCGCCTTGCCATAGGCATGGCCCGACTCGAAGCCGGCGTCGACCAGCTCGCGCCAGATCTGCGGCAGCTCATGCGCCTGGGCGCCGAACAGGTCGATGCGCTGGCCGCCGGTGATCTTGGTGTAGAGCTTGTGGCGCTGCGCGATCTGGCCGATCGTGATCAGCTGGGCCGGCGTGATCTCGCCGGCGGGCACGCGCGGCACCACCGAGTAGGTGCCGTCCTTCTGGATGTTGGCCAGGAAGCGGTCGTTGGTGTCCTGCAGCGGCAGGTGCTTCGGGGCCAGCACGAAGTCGTTCCAGCAGCTGGCCAGGATGCTGGCCACCGCCGGCTTGCAGATGTCGCAGCCATGGCCGCGGCCGTGCTTGGCAATCAGCTCGCCGAAGCTGCGGATGCCGCCCACGCGCACCAGGTGATGCAGTTCCTGGCGCGAGTGCGGAAAGTGCTCGCAGACATGGTTGGTCACCGCCACGCCCTGGCGCTTCAACTCGGCCTTCAGCACCTGCTGCACCAGCGGCACGCAGCCGCCGCAGGAGGTGCCGGCGCGGGTGCAGGCCTTGAGCGCGCCCAGCTCGTGCACGCCCTCGGCGATGGCGCCGCAGAGCTGGCCCTTGCTGACGTTGTTGCAGGAGCAGATCTGGGCCGTGTCGGGCAGCGCGTCCACGCCCAGGCCCACGGGGGCGCCGTCGCCGGCGGGCAGGATCAACTGCTCGGGCGCGGCCGGCAGCGCCAGGCCATTGAGCACGTACTGCAGCAGCGTGCCGTACTCGCTGGCATCTCCCACCAGCACCGCGCCCAGCAGGGTCTTGCCATCGGCGCTCAGCACCAGGCGCTTGTAGAGCTGCTTGGGCTCGTCGCTGAAGGCGATGCTGCGGCAGCCTGGCGTGCGGCCCTGGGCGTCGCCGATGCTGGCCACGTCCACGCCCATCAGCTTGAGCTTGGTCGACAGGTCGGCGCCGCGGAAGGCCGCCGTGGCCTCGCCGGCCACCTGCGCGGCCACCACGCGCGCCATCTCGTAGCCGGGGGCCACCAGGCCGAAGACCTGCTCGTTCCAGGCGGCGCACTCGCCGATCGCGAAGATCGCCGGGTCGCTGCTGCGGCACTGGTCATCGATCACCACGCCGCCGCGCGGGCCCACGGCCAGTGCGCACTGGCGCGCCAGCTCGTCGCGCGGGCGGATGCCGGCCGAGAAGACCAGCATGTCGGTCTCCAGGTGGGTGCCGTCGGCGAACACCAGGCGGTGGCGCGCCGTGGCGCCGTCGGTGATCTCCAGCGTCTGGCGGCTGGTGTGCACCTGCACGCCCAGGCCCTCGATGCGCCGGCGCAGCAGTGCGCCGCCGGCCTCGTCGATCTGAACCGCCATCAGGCGCGGCGCGAACTCCACCACGTGGGTGCCCAGGCCCATGTCACGCAATGCCTTGGCGCACTCCAGCCCCAGCAGGCCGCCGCCAATGACCACGCCGCTGGACGACACCGCACCCGAGGCCTGCATCGCCTGCAGGTCCTCAATCGTGCGGTAGACATGGCAATGGTCGCGGTCGCGGCCCGGGATCGGTGGCACGAAGGGCACCGAGCCGGTGGCCAGCACCAGCTGGTCGTAGTGCAGCTGATCGCCGTCGGCCAGGCGCAGCGTGCGCTCGCGCCGCTCGATGCTGGCCACCCGCGCGCCCAGGCGCAGCGTCAGGCCGGGGCGCTCGTAGAAGCCGGGCGTGACCAGGGACAGATCGTCGGCGCTGCGCCCGGCGAAGAACTCGCTCAGGTGCACGCGATCGTAGGCGGCGCGCGGCTCCTCCCCCAGCACCGTGACCTGCAGACCGGCGGCCGGCAGGTCGGGGATGCGCTGCAGCAGTTCCTCGACGAAGCGGTGGCCGACCATGCCGTTGCCGGCGACGACCACATGGGTGTGCGGTGCCATGGCGGGGTGTCTCATGCCGCCTTCTCCACATGGCCTTGCCGCGTGTAGAGGAAGTCGATCACCGCCTTGCGGTAGGCCTGGTACTGCGCGTCGTCGGCCAGCGCCACGCGGCTGCGCGGGCGCGGCAGCTCGACGTGCAGCACCTCGCCGATCGTGGCGGCCGGGCCGTTGGTCATCATCACGATCTTGTCGGACAGCAGCACCGCCTCGTCCACATCGTGCGTCACCATCACCACGGTGGCGCGGGTCTTGGCGACGATCTCCAGCAGCTCGTCCTGCAGCTTGGCGCGGGTGAGCGCGTCCAGCGCACCGAAGGGCTCGTCCATCAGCAGCACCTGCGGCTCCATCGACAGCGCCCGGGCGATGCCCACGCGCTGCTTCATGCCGCCGGAGATCTCGCCGGGGCGCTTGCCCGCGGCGTGGCCCAGGCCCACCAGGGCCAGTGCGGCCTCGGTGCGGGCCTTCAGCTGCGCCTTGCTCTCGCGGCCGCCGAAGACGCGTTCCACCGCCAGGTGGATGTTCTCGAAGCAGGTCAGCCAGGGCAGTAGCGAGTGGTTCTGGAACACCACCGCACGCTCCGGCCCGGGGCCCTTGATCTCCTTGTCGGCGCACAGCAGCACGCCCTCGGTGGGCGCGGTCAGGCCGGCGATCAGGTTCAGCAGCGTGGACTTGCCGCAGCCCGAGTGGCCGATCAGCGCGACGAACTCGCCCTTCGCCACGCTCAGATCGATGTCGCGCAGTGCGGGGAACAGGCCCTGCTTGGTCTTGAAGGTCTGCGCGACGCCCTGGATCTCGATGTACTTGGCGGTGTTCATGCCTTGACCTCCTCGTAGGTGAACAGCGAGGCCAGGCGGATCAGCGCGGCCTCCAGCAACAGGCCGACACCTCCGATCACGAAGATCGCGATGATGATCGACGAGACGTTCAGGTTGTTCCACTCGTCCCAGACCCAGAAGCCGATGCCCACGCCGCCGGTCAGCATCTCGGCGGCCACGATCACCAGCCAGGCCGTGCCCACCGCCAGGCGCACGCCGGTCAGCAGGTAGGGCAGCACCGCGGGGAAGAGGATCTTGGTGAAGACCTTCCACTCGCTCAGGTTGAGCACGCGGGCGACGTTCAGGTAGTCCTGCGGCACGCGCTGCACGCCCACCGCGGTGTTGATGATCATCGGCCAGATCGAGCAGATGAAGATCGTCCAGATGGCGGCCGGGTTGGCGCCCTTGAAGACCAGCAGGCCGATCGGCAGCCAGGCCAGCGGCGAGACCGGGCGCAGCAGGCTGATCAGCGGGTTGAACATGCGCGAGAGAAACACCGAGCGGCCGATCGCGAAGCCCGCCGGGATGCCCACCAGCGCCGCCAGGCCGAAGCCGATGCCCACGCGCTTGAGCGAGGACAGGATGTTCCAGCCGATGCCCTGGTCGTTCGGGCCGTTGCGGTAGAACGGGTCGGAGAAGACCTTCACCGCCTGCGCCCAGGTCTCGGCCGGCTTGGGGATGCCGCTGCCGGTGGTGGACGCAATGCCCTGCCACACCAGCACCAGCAGGCCCAGGCCGAAGATCGGCGGCAGCACCGCCATCCACAGGCCGCGCCAGTCGCGTGGCGGACGGCGCGGTGCGGGGGTGGGCGCGGGCGCGCTCTCCAGCGGGGCGGACTTGGCAGGCGCCGGCGCAGCGGCCGGCGGAACCGGGGCCGCGGCGGCCTCGATCGGCGAATGGAAGATGGCAGCGACCATGGTGGCGTCCCTTTCGGCCTCAGGCCTTGATGGCGAAGGAGTCGGCGTACTTGGCCGGGTCCTTGCCGTCCCAGACCTTGCCGTCGATCAGCTTGCTGCTGCGCATCGGGTCCTTGGGCACGCTGATGCCCATGGCGCTGGCGACCGACTTGTACAGATCGACCTGGTTGACCTGTTTGGCCACGGCCAGGTAGTCGGGGTGGGTCTTCATCAGGCCCCAGCGCTTGTGCTGGGTCAGGAACCACATGCCGTCGGACAGGAAGGGGAAGTTCACCAGCCCGTCGTTGAAGAACTTCATGTGGTTGGGGTCGTCCCAGGTCTTGCCCAGGCCGTTCTGGTAGCGGCCCAGGATGCGCTGGTTGATCGCGTCGACGCCGGTGTTGATGTAGGCCTTCTGCGCCACCGTCTCGGCCATCTTCATCTTGTTCTGCAGGCCGGCGTCGATCCACTTGCCGGCCTCGAGCACGGCCATCATCACGGCGCGCGTGGTGTTGGGGTACTTCCTGACGAACTCGGCGCTGGTGCCCAGCACCTTCTCCGGGTGGTCCTTCCAGAGGTCCTGGGTGGTGTTGGCGGTGATGCCGATGCCATCCATGATGGCGCGGTGGTTCCAGGGCTCGCCGACGCAGAAGCCGTCCATGTTGCCCACGCGCATATTGGCCACCATCTGCGGCGGCGGCACGGTGATCAGCTTGGCGCCGCTGAGCGGGTTGATGCCGAAGCTGGCCAGCCAGTAGTGCATCCACATCGCGTGGGTGCCGGTGGGGAAGGTGCCGGCGAAGGTGTATTCGCGCGGGTTGGCGGCGATGTGCTTGGCCAGCGACGGGCCATCGACCGCGCCCTTGTCGGCCAGCGCCTTCGACAGCGTGAAGGCCTGGCCGTTGTTGTTCAGGTTCATCAGCACGGCCATGTCCTTCTTCGGACCGGCGGTGCCCAGGTGCACGCCGTAGACCAGGCCGTAGAGCACGTGGGCCATGTCCAGCTCGCCGCTGACCAGCTTGTCGCGCACGCCGGCCCAGCTGGCTTCCTTGCTGGGCACGATGGTCACGCCGTACTTCTTGTCGAAGCCCAGCACGCTGGCCATGACCACGCTGGCGCAGTCGGTCAGCGGGATGAAGCCGATCTTCACTTCTTCCTTCTCGGGCTTGTCCGAGCCGGCGGCCCAGACGCCGCTGTGGCCCAGGCTGGAGAACACGGTGGCGGCGCCGACGGCGGCGCCCTTCTTCAGCACATCGCGGCGCGACGGATCGGGGGTGCGGGTGGTCATGGGCAACTCCTGAGGCCAAAAGAAACGGGGTCGGAAAACGACAACGGCGCCCATCGCCAGGCCTGCGGGTGCAAGCCGGCAATGGACGCCGTTGTCCGTGTCCGGGAAGACTTCATCGCACCACAACCGCCATTGGCCGCGGTGCCTTGAGCTCTTCTCAGCAGAACCCGTGCCAGACCCAGGGTTCACCCGGGGTGGCGCGGCAAGTCATTGAATTTCCTGGGGAATGTCTGGCTGGGCGGGGTAGCGTCGGGGCCATCGGCCACGCACGAGGCTGGTGCGTCAGCGCCCGCAGGCACTGCGGCAGTGCATCAACGGCCGGGCGGGGGCGGCAGCACCGCGGCCATGGCCAGCACGGCCTCGGCCACGTCCACCAGGCGGCGGCTCTGGTTCATGGCCATTTGGCGCATGGTCTTGTGCGCCTCGTCCTCGCCCAGCTGGCGGTGCGCCATCAGCAGGCCCTTGGCGCGCTCGATGGTCTTGCGCTCGTTCAGGCTGGCGCGCACGGTGTCGAGCTCGTCGCCCATCGCCTGCAGGCGCCGCGCCTGGTCGCGCACCAGGGCCAGGACCGAGCCGTCCACCGGTGGGCCAACCGCCAGGCTGGCCGGCAGGACGGCGGCCCCGGTCGGCTCGTCGAAGAAGGCGCTGTCCGGCGCGCTGGGCCCGGCGGCGCGCAACTGGTCGCCCAGGCGTTCGAGCTCGGCCAGCTCCTGCTCGGTGGCGCGCAGGCGCTGGCCGCACAGCGCCTGCAGCTCGCTGGCCAGCGCGTCCTCGACCGATTTCATCGCGTCGAGCCGGGCGGTGCAGGCGTCGAACCAGACCTGGCTGAGGCCGGTGTCCAGCGGGCCGTCGGCGGGCGTGGTGCACAGCACGCGCCGCAGGCGCTCCAGCGGCAGCAGGTGGTCGGGGCGCTGCAACTGCTGCCAGGTGGTGGACAGTCCGGGGCCCGCGACATCGGCGAACACTTGCAGGCAGCGCTCCTGCGACTCGATCAGGTGCAGCAGGCGCTGCTGGCTGTCGGTCTCGGCGCGACCGGCGGCGAACAGGGCCGAGCCCGCCGCTCGCTCCTGACCGGCGAACTCCTTGCCCTGCAGGAAGTTGAAGAAGGCCACCAGGTGGCGCGAGATGTCCGGGTCCAGGGCGCTGTCCGCCGCCTCGAAGACCACCGCCAGCAGCGCGCTGATCACACGCACATAGGCCTCGGTGGCGCGCGGCGCCGACCAGTGGCGCGCCTGCACCTGCTCGCGCAGCGTGCCCAGCGCCGCCAGGCCTTGCATCGCGTAGGCGATGGCCGCGAACAGGCGGGCGCGGTGGCCGCTGGGCCCGGTGTCGGTGTCGAGCTGCTCGAAGGCGTAGAGCACCTCCTCCTGCAGGCCCTGGCTGCCGGCCACCTGGGCCAGGCGCTCATCGGCCCAGTGGCGCCCTTGCGAACCCAGGAACAGGTTGGACAGGCCGCGCTCGCGCTGCAGTGCATGCACCAGGCGACCCACGGCGTTGACCAGGGCGCCGGTCAGCACCAGGCGGCGCAGGCTGGCGATCTCGCTGCGCTTGGCAGCCTTCAGGAAGGACAGGGCGGATTTCATCGACCCACCCACTGGCAGCAACATCCGTGCCGTCGGCGATTCAGGCGGGCTCGCGCTGCGACGGCGGCAGCACCGCCGCGGCCTGGGTGAACAGGCCGCGCAGCCAGGCGATGCCCTGGTCCTGGCGGCGGTACTTGTGCCACTGCACGGCCTGCTGCATCGGCGGGATCTCGATCGGGCAGGGCCTCACCACCAGCGGCCACACCGACAGGAACAGGCGCGCCAGGCGCTCGTGCATCGTCGCCACATGGTCGGTGCCGACCAGCAGCCCCGGCACCGTGGCAAAGCCGTAGCTGGACGCCACGATGCGCCGCGTCACGCCCAGCCGGGTGATGAACCAGTCCTCGTACGAGGCCGACGCGGCGTCCTGCGGATGCATCACCACATGGCCGGCGGCCAGGTAGCGCGCGCGGGTCAGTGCGCCGCGGGCCAGCGCGCCGTCCTGCCAGACCGCGCAGACGAAGCGCTCCTGGTAGAGCACCTCGCTGGGGTGCTCGGCCGACAGCAGGGCCTGCGGCAGCACCAGCAGATCGGCCTCGCCCCGCTCCAGGCTGCGGTGCGGCTGGGCGATCTGCGGCAGGAAGTCGATGCGCACCCTCGCGCCCTGGCCGGCGGCCAGCGCCATCACCTGGGGGCCGATCACCATCTGCGTGTAGTCCGAGGCGAAGACGCGGAACACCCGCTCACTGCGCGCGGGGTCGAAATCGGGCTGGGTGGCGATCGTGCTGTCCACCCGCACCAGCACGTCGCGCACCGGCTGCTGCAGCGCCTCGGCGCGCGGCGTGGGCTCCATGCGCCGACCCACCTGCACCAGCAGCTCGTCGTCGAAGTACTCGCGCAGCCGGGCCAGCGCGTCGCTGGTGGCCGAGGGGCTGAGGTTCAGCCGCGCGGCCGCGCGCGTCACGCTGCGCTCGGTGAGCAACGCGTCCAGCGCGACCAGCAGGTTCAGGTCCAGGCGGTTGAATCGCATCGATGGATCCGAGGGATAACCCTTGATGATTCGGTTTCATCGAATCATGACATGGATCGAATCCGCTTTTCCAAACGCGTCCGGGCCGCAAGACTGCGCCCCATGTTCAGGTACTTCCCCACCAACTACGTCTGGAACCTGTCGGTCGATCTAGCGATCGAGATGGGCGCGCGCATCGGCGAGATCGAGGCCATGTGCGCCCCGCTGCAGGAGGCCGCCAAGGCCCCGGACGCCGCCGGCACGCAGGCCTTCCGCGAGACCTGGGTGCGCATGGCCGACCAGCTCTGCGGCCTGGCCGAAGAGGACGAGTCGCGCGGTCGCCGCTTCAGCGCCGGCGAGAAATACCGCCGCGCCGCCAGCTACCTGCTGACCGCCGAGCGCCTGCAGGCCCACCACGCCCCGGGCCGCCTGGCGCTGTACCAGCGCGAGCTGGCGCTGTTCCAGAAGGGCTCGGCGCTGCTGGGCGATCCGGTGCAGCGCGTCGAGATCCCGTATGAGGGCAAGACCTTGTCGGCGCTGTACCGGCCGGCCCAGGGCCTGCAGCCCGGCGAGCGCGCGCCGATCCTGGTGCAGCTCAACGGCCTGGACTCGACCAAGGAGATGAAGTACCTGGTCGGCCTGCCGGGCTGGCTGGCCCAGCGCGGGGTCTCGTCGCTGGTGGTGGACCAGCCGGGCACCGGCGAGGCGCTGCGCCTGCACGGCCTGACCGCGCGCTTCGACACCGAGCACTGGGCCAGCCGCGTCGTCGACTGGCTGGAGCAGCACCCGCAGGTGGATGCCGCGCGCATCGGCTGCGAGGGCGTCTCGCTGGGCGGCTACTACTGCCCGCGCGCGGTGGCGATGGAGCCGCGCTTCGCCTGCGGCGTGGCCTGGGGCGCCAACCACGACTGGCGTGACGTGCAGAAGCGCCGGCTGGAGAAGGAAGGCAACTTCCCGGTGCCGCACTACTGGGCCCATGTGTGCTGGGTCTGGGGAGCCAAGGACATCGAGGACTTCATGCGCATCGCCGAGGACGTGCACCTCGACGGCGTGGTCAAGCAGATCCGTGTGCCCTTCCTGGTCACGCACGGTGCCAACGACTCGCAGATCCCGCTGAAGTGGGCCGAGCGCACCTACGAGCAGCTGGTCAACAGCCCGAAGCGCGAGCTGAAGGTCTTCACCGAGCGCGAGGGCGGCAGCCAGCACGCCAGCTTCGACAACAGCATCAACGCCGGCCACTACATCGCCGATTGGGTGGCCGAGACCCTGGGCGGCCGCACCGCCGCCTGAGCACCAAGGACCCCACCATGCAGATCATCGGACCCGATGCGCTGGTCTTCGGCGTCGACGACGTCGCCGCCTGCGCGCAATTCCTCACCGACTACGGCCTGACGCCGGTTGGCCTCACCGAGGCCGGCGGCCGCTTCGAGGCCGAGGACGGCACCGCCGTGGTCATCGCCCGTGCCGACGACCCCGCGCTGCCACCGCCGATGGGCACCGCCAGCCTGCTGCGCAAGACCGTCTACGGCGTGAAGGACGCCGCCACGCTGGCGGCGATCGCCAATGAACTGGGCCGCGACCGCGAGGTGCGCCAGCTGCCCGACGGCTCGATCGAGGCCGCGGACGACATGGGCTTCGTGCTGGGCTTCCAGCTCACCGTGCGGCGCCCGCTGCAGGTGGCCGGCGAGGCCGCCAACGCACCCGGTCAGCCCGCGCGCGGCCTGAACGCGGTGGCGGTGGCCGAGGACATGCCGCACCGGCCGCTGACGCTGTCGCACGTCGTCTACTTCGTGCCCGACGAGCCGCGCGCCGCCGCGTTCTACACCCAGCGCCTGGGCTTTCGATGCACCGATCGGCTGGAGGGCGCCGGCCCCTTCCTGCGCCCGGCGGGCACCGACGACCACCACACGCTGTTCCTGATCCAGACGCCGCCGTTCATGAAGGGCGTCGAGCACTTCACCTTCCACATGAGCGGCCCCACCGCGGTGCTGCAGTCGGGCTACCGGCTGGTGGCCAAGGGCTACCAGTCGTTCTGGGGGCCGGGCCGCCACAAGATGGGCTCGAACTGGTTCTGGTACTTCAACAGCCCGCTGGCCACCCATGTCGAGTACGACGCCGACATGGACCGCCACGACGACGCCTGGACCGCCCGCAGCGTGCCGCTGAGCGCCGATGCCTCGCAGGCCTTCCTGTTCCAGCCGCGCGACAAGTGGTTCCCCGGCGGTGGCCCGCCCCCCGGGGCCGGCGGTCCCCGCTGAGCCGCTCGCTGTACGCACCACCCACCCCCAGGCGAGGACCACCTCGCCGGCCCCCAGGAGACATCCCATGACCCTCGCAGCCCAACGCATCCTGATCATCGGCGGCGGCTTCTCCGGCATGTCCGCCGCGATCGAACTGCGCAAGCACGGCGCTGACGTGGACCTGGTCGAGATCGACCCCGAATGGCGCAACTACGGCGCCGGCATCAGCCTGGGCGGCGCCACGCTGCGCGCCTTCCGCCAGCTCGGCGTGCTGGACGCCTTTCTGCAGCAGGGCGCGGCCAGCGACGGCGTGCAGCTGCGCCTGCCGCACGGCCAGCCGATCGGCGAGCTGCCCACGCCGCGCATCGCCGGCCCCGACGTGCCCGGCGGCGGCGCGATCATGCGCCCGGTGCTGGCCCGCATCCTGGCCGACGCCACCCGCGCCAGCGGCGCCACCGTGCGCCTGGGCTGCACCTTCACGTCGATCGAGCAGGATGCCGAGGGCGTGGAGGTCCGCTTCACCGACGGCCAGCGTCAGCGCTACGACCTGGTGATCGGCAGCGACGGCCTGTATTCCAAGGTGCGCGGGGCCCTGCTGCCCGACGCCCCGCGGCCCGCCTACAGCGGCCAGGCCGTATGGCGCGCGGTGCTGCCGCGGCCCGACGAACTCAAGACCATCACCATGTGGATGGGCGGCGCGGTCAAGCCCGGTGTCAACCCGGTCTCGGCCGATGAGCTCTACCTCTTCGTCACCGAGCGCCGCCCGACCAACGACCATGTCGACCCGGCCACCTTCGCCGACACGCTGCGCGCACTGCTGGCCCCGTTTCCCGACCCGATGCTGCAGGCGCTGCGCGCCCAGATCAGCCCCGCCTCGCAGATCGTCTTTCGCCCGCTGGAGGGCATGCTGGTGCGCGGCGACTGGTACCGCGGCCGCGTGGTGCTGATCGGCGACACGGTGCACGCCACCACGCCGCACCTGGCCTCGGGCGCCTGCATCGGCATCGAGGATGCGATCGTGCTGGCCGATGAGCTGGCGCGCCACGCCAGCGTGGCCGAGTCGCTGGCCGCCTTCCAGGCCCGCCGCTATGAGCGCTGCCGCATGGTGGTCGACAACTCGGCCCGCCTGGGCCAGATCGAGATGGAGGGCGGCGACAAGGACGAGCACGCCCACATCATGCGCACGTCGCTGATGGCGCTGGCGCAGCCGATCTGAGACGGGAGCCGCCGACGATGCGACCGCTGCAACGCCCCCGCCGCCTGGTGGATCTGTCGATCTACCTGGAGAACGATGTGCTGTCCGATCCGCCGCCGCTGGCGCCGAAGATCACTTACCAGAAGCACCAGGACACGCTGCCCGAGTTCATGGCGATGATCCCGGGCACCACGCCGGAGGACTATCCCGAGGGCGAGGCCGCTGCCGCCGAGTGGGTGACGCTGACCACCCACAACGGCACCCACCTGGACGCCCCCTGGCACTTCCATTCCACGCAGGACGCGAAGAACGGCGGCGCGCGCCCCAGCATCACGATCGACCAGGTGCCGCTGGAGTGGTGCTACCAGCCTGGCGTGAAGCTGGACTTCCGCCACTTTCCCGATGGCTATGTGGCCACCGCGGCCGACGTCGAGGCCGAGCTGGCACGCATCGGCTGGACGCTGCAGCCGCTGGACATCGTGCTGGTCAACACCCGCGCCGGCTCGCGCTACGGCCACCCCGACTACCTGGGCGCCGGCTGCGGCATGGGCTACGAGGCCACGATGTACCTGCTCGAGCGCGGCGTGCGACTGACCGGCACCGACGCCTGGAGCTGGGACGCGCCCTTCTCGTACACCGCGAAGAAGGTGGCCGAGACCGGCAACAAGGCGCTGATCTGGGAAGGCCACAAGGCCGGCCGCGACATCGGCTACTGCCACCTGGAAAAGCTGCACAACCTGGAGGCGCTGCCCGCGCACGGCTTCCTGGTCAGCTGCTTCCCGCACAAGATCCGTGGCGCCTCGGCCGGCTGGACCCGCGCCGTGGCCATTTTCGAGGACTGACGCCATGCGACTGGCCACCCTGAACGACGGCAGCCTGGATGGCCGCCTGATCATCGTTGCAAGCGACGGCGCCCGCGCCGCCCACGCCCCCGCCCCCTGGACCACGCTGATCGGCGCGCTGCAGCAGTGGGCCACCGCCGAGCCCGCGCTGCGCGCTGCGGCCGCCGCGCTGGACGCAGGCGAGGGCGGCTTCGCCTTCGATCCTGCGGCCTGCGCCGCGCCGCTGCCGCGCGCGCCGCAGTGGCTGGACGCCTCGGCCTTCCTGAACCACGGCCGGCTGATGGAGAGCGCCTTCGGCACGCCGCCGATCCCCGACTTCGACACCGTGCCGGTGATGTACCAGGGCGCCAGCGACGATTTCCTGGGGCCGCATCAGGACGTGCCGCTGCCCTCCGAGGCCCACGGCATCGACTTCGAGGGCGAGTTCGGCGTCATCGTCGACGCCGTGCCCATGGGCGCCACGCCGGCCCAGGCCCTGGCCGCCGTGCGCCTGGTGGTGCAGCTCAACGACTGGAGCCTGCGCGCGCTGGGCCAGCACGAGGTGCGCACCGGCTTCGGCTTCCTGCAGGCCAAGCCCAGCACCGCGTTCGCGCCGATCGCCGTCACCCCCGAAGCGCTGGGCCCGGCCTGGCAGGCCGGCCGGCTGAACCTGCGCCTGCACGTGCAGTGGAATGGCGAGCGCTTCGGCGAGCCCTCGGCCAGCGAGATGAACTTCGACTTCGGCCAGCTCATCGCCCACGCGGCGCGCACGCGGCGGCTGAGCGCCGGCACCATCGTCGGCTCGGGCACGGTGTCCAACGCCGAGCGCGGCGCCGGCTCCGCCTGCATTGCCGAGCGCCGCATGATCGAGAAGCTGGCGCACGGCGAGATCCGCAGCGGCTTCATGCGCTTTGGCGACCGGGTGCGCCTGCAGGCCTGCCACGCCGATGGCCGCCCCGGCCCCTTCGGCGCGATCGACCAGCGCGTGGTGGCGGCGGGGGCGCCGTGACGCGGGTGCGCCTGCTGGGCGCCGGGCAGCACCTGGCGCTGTCCTCGGGCGCGAACCGGGCGCCGGTGGCACCGCCCGTGGCACCGCCGCTGCCGTCTGGCCTGGGCGATGATCCGCGCCAGCTGATGGAGCGCTTCGTCGACCTGTTCTACCGCCGCCGCCAGGTGCGCGCGGCCTTCGAGTCCTGCGTGGTGCGCACCGGTTTCCGTGACCATGACCCGTCACGCCCCGGCGGCCGCCAGGCGGCCATCGAGATGCTGGCGCGCAAGCTGGCCGAGCCCGACTTCTTCGTCGAGGTCGAGCGTGTCTTCCTGGACGGCGACCGCGCGGTGGTGCACACCTGGGTCGGCTCAGGGACGGATCGCCACCAGCGCCTGGACCTGTTCCGCATCGACGCCGGCCGCATCGTCGAACACTGGGGCTTTGACGAGACCGGCCGGTCCGTCTGTGCCCATTCCCTGCCTACGGAGACCGCTTGATGCGTTCCAAGATCCAGCGAGGCATCAGCCTCTACAGCTTCCAGGAAGAGATGTTCCTGGGCCAGATGAGCGTGGAGGACGTGATCGCCTTCAGCGCCAGCATCGGCGCCCGCGCGGTGGAGATCCTGCCCGAGCAGAACATGCCCACCTTCCCGAACATCAGCGACGCGCAGATCGCCCAGTGGCACGAGATGCTGGCCCGCCACGGCGCGCACTTCTCGTGCTATGACATGTTCCTGGACACCAAGCGCCACAAGGACCGGCTGCTCACCGACGACGAGCAGGTCGAGAGCATCCAGCGCGACCTGCGGCTGTGCCACCGCCTGGGCATCCGCAACATGCGCATTCTCATCTTCGTGCGCCCGGACATCCTGGAGCGCTGCGTGCCGCTGGCCGAGCAGCTCGACGTGCACATGGGCGTCGAGGTGCATGCGCCCTGGTACCTGGACCACGCCTGGATCCAGCGCACGATCGAGGTGGCCGACCGCTTGAAGACCCGGCACCTGGGCATCCTGCCCGACATGGGCATCTTCATGAAGCACTACCCGCCGGTGATGCGCGCGCGCTATGAGCGCCAGGGCGCACGGCCCGAGGTGACGCAGTTCATCGTCGACAGCCACGAGCAGAAGATCATGTGCGAGTACACGATCTACGAGGTGGCGGTGAAGATGCAGGGCAACAAGGCCGAGGTGGCGATGGCCGAGAGCCTGCGCCACAACCCCTACGCGAACCCCAGGCGCATCGGCGACTTCGCGCCCTACTTCCGCCACATCCAGGCCAAGTTCTACGAGATGACCGAGGACTGCCGCGACCCGTCACTGGACTACGAGGCGGTGATTCCCGAGCTGGTGAAGGCCGGCTGGGAGGGCACGCTGTCGTCCGAGTACGAAGGCAACCGCTGGATCCAGGACGTGCAGCCGGTGGACAGCCGCGAGCAGGTGCGCCGCCAGCATGTGATGTTCGAGCGGCTGATCGCCCAGGCCGAGCAGGCGCAGCCAGCAGGAGCCCAGTGATGTTTGACAAGTACATCATCGACCCAGCGTCGGTGGCCAACACCGGACCGGCCGACGCGCCCACCGGGTTCTCGTTCACCAGCAAGCTGGGCTACTACCGCGGCCTGGGCCTGTCGATGGTGGAGGACCTGAAGGTCTCGATCGACGGCCAGGCGCTGCCGCGCGAGGCCATCACTTTCAATGAAGGCCCGGGCCCGCTGACCCTGGACCAGATGGAGACCGCGCTGGAGCGCCGCTGGGCCTTCGGCGCCCCCGCCACCATCAGCGTGGCGCTGCCGGGCGGCTTTCCCCGGGGCGAGCACACGCTGGCGCTGCAGCAGCGCCTGCGCATCTCCTACATGCCCTTTCCCAGCGTCAACCACGACGAGAAGCGCATCCGCTTCGGCTGATCGGGGCTGCAGGCCTTCAAGCCGAATCGCGCACGACCAGTTGATGACCCAGCGTGCGGGAGGCCGGGCGCTGGCCGCTCAGCCGCGCCAGCAGGATCTCGGCGGCGGTGGCGCCCAGCTCGCGCATCGGCTGCGACACCGTGGTCAGCGCCGGCTCGAACACGGCGGACAGCGGCAGGTCGTCAAAGCCCACCACCGCGATGTCCTCGGGCACGCGCCGACCGGCGCGTCGGAAGGCCTTGATCGCGCCAATCGCCAGTGTGTCCGACACCGCAAAGACCGCGGTCGGCGGCTCCAGCAGCGCCAGCAGTCCACCGGCGGCCTGCGCGCCGGCGTCGTAGTCCAGGCTGGCGGCCAGCCGCACCAGTTGCGCATCCGGCTTCAGACCGGCACGCTCGATGGCCATCTCGTAGCCCTCATGGCGCAGCTGCGCCCAGCGGTAGGTTTCGTCGGCGGTGATCAGCCCGATGCGGCGGTGACCGCGGTTGAGCAGGAACTGCACCGCGTCGATCGCCGCCTGGCGGTGGTCGATGCTGACGTAGGGCGGACCGGCCTTGGGCAGGTACTCCGAGCAGTTGACCCAGGGCAGGTTGCGCAGCTCGCCCAGCAGCGTGCCGTCGTCATTGAGGTGGGCCAGGTTGATCACGCCGTCGGCCAGGCGGTTGTAGATCGCATCCAGCGCGGTGGTGTGCGGGGCCTCGTCGCCGGCGGCGTCGGTCAGCAGCAGCTTGTAGCCCGCCGGCCGGATCACCGACTCCACGCCCTGCACGATCTGCGCATAGAACGGATTGGCGAAGTCGGGCACCAGCACCATCAGCAGGTGGCTTTGCGCCATGGCCAGGCTGCGACCGGCGGCATTGCCGCGGTAGCCGGTGGCTGCGATCGCACGCTCCACGCGCTTGCGCGTCTCGGGGTTCACCGGCTTGCTGTTGTTCATCACCCGCGAGACGGTGGCGATGGACACCCCCGCCAGGCGGGCGACCTCGTCGATGGAGGGCAGGTTCTTCATGGGGCGTGCCGCGCGCAGCGGCTGGAAAGTGCTTTCCCATTCTGCCTGATATGGTGACTTGCTGTCCAAACGTCTCGCCGGTCACTCAGGAAATCTACCTATGATAAAAGTAGAAACCCTAGTGTGGGAAAGCGAGGAAAGCGCTTACCTTTCGTTCCGCTGATTGATCCCCGCCCACGGTCGATGCACGGCGCGCCCGACACCGGCAATCGACCGCCACGACACCCCTAGGAGACAAACCGATGTCGCAGCAGCAACTCACTCCCCTGAGCCAGGTGCTCCTGGCCGCCGGCCTGGTGGCCGCCAGCCTGCCTGGCTGGGCCCAGGACGCCAACACCACCGACCGCAAGGCCGGCGTGATCCAGGAAGTGGTGGTCACCGCCCAGAAGACCGCCCAGCCGGCGTCGAAGACGCCGGTGGCCCTGTCGGTGGTCAGTGCCGACGACCTGAAGGACGCCGGCATCACCGACGCCCGCGGCCTGGCCGAGGTCACGCCCAACCTGCAGATGGGGCAGGAGAGCGGCAAGCTGCAGATCGCCATCCGCGGCGTGGTCAGCCTGGACATGACCGAGAAGGGCGACCCCTCGGCGGCCTTCAACGTCGACGGCGCCTATGTCGCCCGTTTCGAAGCCCAGATGGGCGCCTTCCTCGACCTGGACCGCATCGAGGTGCTGCGTGGTCCGCAAGGCACGCTGTACGGTCGCAACGCCACCGCCGGCGCGATCAACCTGATCACTGCCAAGCCCGCCAAGCTCTTCGGTGCGCGCATCGAGGGTGAGATCGGCAACTACGGGGCGCGCCGCATCGAGGGCATGATCAATGTGCCGATCAACGATGTGCTGTCGCTGCGCGCCGCTGCCAGCAAGACCCAGCGCGACACCTACTTGAACCCCGGCCCCAACACCGATATTCCGCTGGAAAGCAAGAGCGACTACGCCGGCCGCGTACATCTGCTGGCCAAGATCTCGGCCGACAGCTCGCTGCTGCTGACCGCCGAAACCAGCCATCAGGGCGGCAATGGCGCCACGCCGGTGCCGATGGGCAACTTCTTCACCGGCACCTACATCGACCGCCTGCCCTTCTCGCCGCCCGACACCGGCAACAACATCCAGAACCCGGTCTACATCGACCGCGGTTCGGCCGCCCAGCGCACCACCGGCCTGCGCTTCCAGGCCACGGATGCCCACCGCGACAACGACGCCCACGCGCTGCGCGCCGAATACAAGCGCAGCCTGGGTTTTGCAGAGCTGACCTACCAGTTGGCCTACATGAAGAGCCAGGTCGACGAGGTCCAGAACGGCGTCTACTTCGGCTTCCCGTTCCGCGGCGAGGTGCCGGGCACCGCCGAATCCACCTCGCATGAGCTGCGCCTGAATTCGCAGGGCAGCGGCCCGCTGCGTTGGGTGGCCGGCGCCTACCTGTTCGACGAGAAGGTGCACCGCGACACCATCTACCGCACCTTCATCACCGCGCCCTTCGGCAGCTTCACGGTGACCGTGCCCTTCAACGTGGACGTGCGCAACAAGTCTAAGGCGGTGTTCGGTCAGGCCACCTACGCGCTGCAGCCCGAGACCCGACTGACCATGGGTCTGCGCTACACCAAGGACGACAAGACCGGCTCCGACACCCTGGCCGGCACGCCCGCCACGCCGCCAGCCACCTCCAGCCCCGCGGCCTATTCCACCGGCGTGGCCTTCAGCAACACCAGCTGGAAGCTGGGTGTGGACCACGACCTGACGCCCGGCACCATGGTCTTCGGCTCGGTGGCCACCGGCTACAAGGCCGGCGGTTTCAACGACCAGGTCACCGCCGGCACCTACAAGCCCGAGAACCTGACCGCGGTGGAGCTGGGCGTGAAGAGCAAGCTGATGCAGGACCGCCTGCAGCTGACCGCCAGCCTCTTCCACTACGACTACAAGGACATGCAGCTGAACTCGGTGGTCTGCCGCACCAACGATCCGTCGACCTGCGGCTCGGTGACCACCAACGCGGCCAGCTCCAAGATCAACGGCGCCGAGATCGAGTCCCGCTGGCTGGTCAGCGACAACGGCCAGCTGCGTGCTTCGGTGGCGCTGACCGACGCCAAGTTCGGCACCTACAAGCCCAACGCCACCGATGACTGGAGCGGTCAGCGTCTGGACCGCGCGCCGCGCAGCGTGGTCAGCCTGGGCTACAGCCACCGCTTCAACCTGGAGTCCGGCGCCGACATCACCGCCACCGTGGGGACCCGACTGAACTCGGGCTACACGATCAGCGATCCGGCCGCCGGCGTGCGCTACGGCCAGCCCTCGTTCCGCAAGAGCGACGCCAGCCTCGGCTGGACCAGCCCCGACCAGAAGACCCAGGTCCAGCTCTTCGTGAAGAACATCGAGGACAAGATCACGATCGAGAGCCGCGTGCCGGGCAGCTTCTTCATCGGCGACCCGCGCACCTACGGCGTCCGCGCCAGCTACAGCTTCTGATGCGTGACCAGGCCCCGGCAACCCGCCGGGGCCGCCTTTTCCCCAAGGCCTTTTCCATGAGCACCACCCTCCAAGGACCGGCGATCTTCCTGGCGCAGTTCGCCGGTGACCAGGCGCCGTTCAACTCCTGGCCCGCGATCACGCAGTGGGCCGCCTCGCTGGGCTACCGCGGCGTCCAGGTGCCCACCTGGGACGCGCGTCTGTTCGACCTGGACCGCGCCGCCGAATCCAAGACCTGGTGCGACGAGTTCGCCGGCATCGCGCGCGAGAACGGCGTGGCGATCACCGAGCTGTCCACCCACCTGCAGGGCCAGCTGGTGGCGGTGCACCCGGCTTACGACGAGGCCTTCGACGCCTTCGCCCCCGAGGCCCTGCGCGGCAAGCCCGCCGAGCGCCAGCGCTGGGCGGTGGACCAGGTGCTGAAGGTGGCCAAGGCTTCGCAGCACCTGGGCCTGAACGCCAGCATCAGCTTCCCCGGCGCGCTGGCCTGGCCCTTCCTGTACCCGTGGCCGCAGCGGCCGGCCGGCCTGGTGGAGGCCGCCTTTGACGAGCTGGCCAAGCGCTGGATCCCGATCCTCGACGCCTACGACGAGGCGGGCGTGGACATCGCGTTCGAGCTGCACCCCGGCGAGGACCTGCACGACGGTGTCACCTTCGACATGCTGCTCGAGCGCGTGGGCGGCCACCGTCGCCTGAACATCGCCTACGACCCCAGCCACTTCGTGCTGCAGCAACTGGACTACCTGCAGTTCATCGACCTGTACCACGACCGCATCAAGGTCTTCCACGTCAAGGACGCCGAGTTCCGCCCCACCGGCCGCCAGGGCGTCTACGGCGGCTTCCAGTCCTGGCAGGACCGGGCCGGGCGCTTCCGCTCGCTGGGCGACGGCCAGGTGGACTTCAAGGCGGTGTTCTCGAAGATGGCCCAGTACGACTTCAAGGGCTGGGCGGTGCTGGAGTGGGAGTGCTGCCTGAAGCACCCGGAGCAGGGGGCCGCCGAAGGCGCGCCCTTCATCCGCGACCACATCATCCGCGTCACCGAGAAGGCCTTCGACGACTTCGCCGGCGGCGCCGCGGATCCCGCTCAACTGCGCCGCATGCTCGGGCTGAACTGACATGGTGGCTGCCAGCAAGAACACGGCAGGCCGCAAGCCGGCCAGGATCCGCCTGGGCATGGTGGGCGGTGGGCAGGGCGCCTTCATTGGCGCGGTGCACCGCATCGCGGCGCGTCTGGACGACCAGTACGAACTGGTGGCCGGCGCGCTGTCGGCCTCGCCCGACAAGGCCCTGGCCTCGGGACGCGAACTGGGCCTGGCCGACGACCGCGTCTACGACAACTACGAGGCCATGGCGCGCGCCGAGGCCGCGCGCGACGACGGCATCGAGGCGGTGGCCATCGTCACCCCCAACCACCTGCACGCGCCGATCGCCACCGCCTTCCTGAAGGCCGGCATCCACGTCATCTGCGACAAGCCGGTGACTGTGCACAGCGCCGACGCCAGGAAGCTGGCCGCGCTGGCCAGAAAGCAGGGCCTGATCTTTGCGGTCACCCACAACTACAGCGGCTACCCGATGGTGCGCCTGGCGCGCCAGATGGTGAAGGACGGCCGGCTGGGCGACGTCCGCGTGGTCCAGGCCGAGTACCCGCAGGACTGGCTGACCGAGCCGCTGGAAACCACCGGCCAGAAGCAGGCCGCCTGGCGCACCGACCCGGTCCAGGCCGGCGGCGGCGCGATCGGCGACATCGGATCGCACGCCTGGCACCTGGCCGACTACGTCAGCGGCCTGGCGCTGGCCGAGCTGTGCGCCGAGCTCAGCAGCTTCGTGCCCGGCCGTGCGGTGGATGACAATGCCCAGGTGCTGCTGCGCTACGCCAACGGCGCGCGCGGCGCGATCTGGGCCAGCCAGGTGGCGCCGGGCCACCTGAACGGTCTGCGCCTGCGGGTCTACGGCAGCCGGGGCGGCCTGGAGTGGTCGCAGGAGCAGCCCAACCAGCTGCGCTTCACGCCCTTCGGACAGCCCACGCAGTTGCTGGAGCGTGGCGGGGCCGGTTTCGGCGAGGCCGGCGCCCGGGTCAATCGCATTCCGGGCGGCCACCCGGAGGGCTACCTGGAAGCCTTTGCCACGATCTACAGCGAAGTCGCCCAGCACCTGCGCGCAGCGCGCGGCGGCAAGGCCGGCAAGCCCGACAAGGCCAGCCACTTCCCGACCATCGACGACGGCCTGCGCGGCGTGCAGTTCATCGAAGCGGTGCAGCGCTCCTCGCGGCAAGGCGGCCGCTGGGTCAAGCTGCCGACGCCGTGACGCCTCCCACCCCTCCAACGAGCACCACTATGAGCCACCAGATCCGGCGTGGGGTCAGCCTCTACAGCTTCCAGAACGACACCTTCCTGCGCCACATGACGCTGGAGGACTGCGTGCGCACCTGCGCCGAGATCGGCGCGCTGGGCATCGAGGTCGTGGGTGAACAGAGCTTCACCGGCTGGCCCGAGGTCGGCATGCCCACCGCCGAGATCGCCCACTGGCACGCGCTGATGGAGCGCTACGGCACCACCCCGGTCTGCCACGACTTCATGCTGGACTACAAACGCGTCAAGGGCCAGGTCATGCCCTTTGCCGAGCAGGTGGCCAGCGTGAAGAAGGACATCGACTTCGGCGCCGCGCTGGGCATGCGCTACATCCGCTCGCTGGTGTCGGTCGCCCCCGAGGTGCTGGTGGCCTGCGCCGGCTATGCCGAGGACAAGGGCATCACCATCCTGCTGGAGGTGCACGCGCCGCTGCACTTCGACCACCCCTGGATCGTCCGCCACGCCGAGGCCTACGAGAAGTCCGGCTCCCGGGCCCTGGGCTTCCTGCCCGACATGGGCATGTTCGTGCACCGCTTCCCGCGGGTCTGGAAGGAGCGCTTCGTCCGCAACGGTGTGCCCCGGCACATCGCAGATTACATCGAGCAGGCCTACCAGGACCGCGTGCTCAGCGAGTACGTGCTGCTGGATGTGCAGCAGATGGGCGGCACCGGCCCGGCGATCGCGATGGCCGAGACCCTGCGCCACAACGCCGCCTTCGAGCCGAAACGGATGCTCGACTTCATGCACCGCATCCACAACATCCACGGCAAGTTCTACGAGATGACCGAGGACGACGTGGAGTACTCCATCCCCTACGACGAGATCGTCGCGGTGCTGAAGCAGGGCGGCTACCAGGGCTACATCTGCTCCGAGTACGAAGGCAACCGCTGGATCGAGGACGCCCACCCGGTGCGATCGGTCGAGCAGGTGAAGCGCCAGCACCGCATGCTGTGCCGGCTGCTGGACGAGCCGATCCCTGCGGCGCTGCAGGCCTGAACGCCAAGGAGAACACCCCATGATGGATCAGCACATGCTCTGCGACGACGGCTTCGAGAACGTCGTCGAGGGCGGGCACACCACCGGCTTCGCGCTGCTGGCGCGCCTGCCCTACTACCGCGGCCTGGGCCTGTCGATGGTCGAGGACATTGCCGTCTCGATCGACGGCCAGGCCGTGCCGCGCGAGGCCGTGCGCCTGGCGCTGCGCGGCCGCAGCTGGAGCCTCGACGAGATGGAGCGCTGCTTCGACGAGAAATGGAACTTCGGCGAAAAGGCCCGCGTCCTCGTGGCGCGCCCGGGCGGCCTGGTGCCCGGCGCGCACCAGGTGGATCTGGCGATCCGCTACCGCGTCTCCTACCTGCCCTTCGTGCCGACCACCCGCACCGGCCGACCCCTCACCTTGGCGGTCTGACCCGCCACCACACGAACACACTGCCATGGCCCGCTTCTTCAAGAACGCCTTCAGCGACTACCTGATCACCCCCGAGGACTCGCGCATCACGCCCGATGGCCTGGTGCTGGACCTGCGCCTGCCCTGGTACCGCTCACTGCCGCTGTCGGTGGTGATGCCCACCCAGCTGGTGGTCGACGGCCAGACCGTGCCGCTGGACGGCGCCACCGTCGAATATGAGGGCCGGCGCTACACGCTGGCCGAGCTGCCCGAGCAGACCGGCGTGTCCTGGTTCATCCAGGACTCGGTGCTGCTGCATGTGCCCACGCCCCAGCCGCTGGCCAGCGGCCCGCACCATGTGGTCGTCACGCTGAACCTGTACCCGCCCTACATCCCGATGCTGACCCATGTGACCCGCGGTGACGCACACGTTCAGGCCGCCTGAGGGCGCGCCACCTCCACCGCACAGACGCATTGACCATGAACGCACCCCAGACCACCGCCGCGCCCAAGGGCTTCCAGCTCGGCTCCACGCTGTACAGCTTCACCAACGAGTGGCATGAGCGCCGCTACGGCTTCGAGGACCTGATCGCCGAAGTGGCCAAGCGCCAGCTCGGCCCGGGCCTGGAGATCATCGGCTTCTCCAGCATCCGCGGCTTCCCGAACGTCAGCGACGACTTTGCCGCCCGCTTCAAGGACCTGATGGCGAAGTACGGCCTGACGCCCAGCTGCCTGAGCATCAACGCCGACATGGCGATCCGCCGCGGCACGATGATGAGCATCGACGAGGCCGTGGCCTACCACGCGCCGCAGATCGAGGCCGCCGCCAAGATGGGCTTCCCGACCATCCGCTGCCAGTTCGCCGCGCCGGTGGAGGTGATCATCCGCCTGCTGCCGCTGCTGGAGAAGCACGGCATCAAGATCGGCCCGGAAGTGCACGCGCCGCTGAACCCCAGCTCGCCGCCGGTGATGGCCTGGCGCGAGGCCTATGCCAAGGCCAATTCGCCGCTGCTGGGCTTCGTGCCCGACTTCGGCTGCTGCGCCAGCCGGCTGCCCGCCACCTACATCGCCAACCTGCGCCGCCAGGAGCTGCCGGAAGACCTGATCCAGCTGGCGCTGGAGGTGTGGCAATTGCCCAAGGACGCCGGCTGGAAGCGCCAGGAGTTTGCCCGCCGCGTGGAGCCGCTGAACGCCGACCCGGCCGATGTCAGCGCGCTGGCGGTGATGTTCAACATCCTCAGCCCCGGCACCGCCGAGATGTGGAAGGAGATCATGCCGCAGGTGGTGCACGTGCACGGCAAGTTCTACGACTTCGACGACAACGGCGACGAGGCCTCGATCGACTACAACAGCATCCTGCCGGTGTTCCACGACGGCGGCTTCACCGGCTTCATGTCCAGCGAGTGGGAGGGCCACCTCTACATGCGCAACGTCGATGCCTTCGAGATGGTGGCCAAGCACCAGGCCCAGGCACGGCGCGTGATCGCCCGCCACACCGGAGCGGCGGCGTGAGCCCCATTGGTGCCCCGCTGTCAGGGCGGCGTCTTCGATACGCGTACATGGACCACTGGCGCGTCGACACGCCCCAGGGTCCGCTGTCGCAGTACAGCTCGGTGGAGCGCTTTGATGCCTTCCTGAAGCAGATCGCCGGTGTGGGCTACGAGGCCATCGAGACCTTCGACTTCCACCTGCCGGTGCTGCGCGACCTGTTCGGCTCGCTCGAGGCCGCGCGCGCCCACATGCAAAGCCGCGGCATCGACCGCGTGCTGAGCCTGTTCCATGCGGTGATGTACGACGCGCGCCAGAGCACGCCGCACGTGCGCGCCACGCACGACCGCATGGCGGGCTATGCCGAGTACATCATGAAGAGCAGCGCCGGCCTGGGCGTGCAGAACTTCATCGTCATGCCGGTCGGCCTGTACTTCGACGTGGAGCCGGTCACCGACGACAAGATCCGCGCCTGCGCCGAACTCTGGAACCGCATCGGCCAGATGACGCTGGAGGGCTACGGCGTCAAGACCTGCTGCCACCACGAGTTCTTCTGCGGCATCCGCAGCGCCGAGCAGCTGCGCAAGTTCTACGACTGGACCGACCCGCGCTATGTCTTCCTGTGCCTGGACACGGCGCAGCACGTGATCGCTGGCGTCGACCCGGTCCAGCTGTTCATCGAGCGCCGCGAGCGCGTGGCTGCCTTCCACCTGAAGGACACCCACCACGTCGATCTGAACGGCGACTACCGCCGCAAGCCCGACGCCGAGGTGATGGCGCCCACCACCGACCGCTGGTTCTACGAGATGGGCACCGAGGGCGGCCTGGTCGACTTCCCGGCGCTGTATGGCGCGATGAAGGACACCGCCTGGGCCGGCTGGGTGGGCGTGGAGCACGACAAGGCCGACGTCGGCGGCGGCAACTACCCCGAGAGCACGGCCATAGCGGCCTGGTACCTGCGCAACGTGCTGAGGCCGATTCATGACTAAGTGGGGCTACGCAATCAACCAGTGGAAAGCCGGCTTCACCGGCTTCGCCCGACTGGAACAGCACGAACGGGCGCTGAAGGTGACCTCCGCCTGCGGCTTCGACGCCATCGAGCTCAGCGCCGGCACCGGCCGCTGGGACCCGATGGGCCGGCCCGAGAACATCCTCATCAACTTCGGCTCGGTCGACCATTTCAAGCTGAAGCTGCGCGACTGGGGCATCCGCCGCGTCGCCAGCCTGTTCCTCGACCCGCTGCAGATGAGCTTCGAGGAGCTGCACCACGGCCTGGACTGCAGCGATCCCGATCACCAGGCGCTGTTGCTGCAGCAGGCCGAGGTGTTCGCCCGCTTCTTGGCCGAGGTCGATGGCGAGGTGCTGGTGGTCCGCGCACTGCCGCCCTATGGCCGCCATGGTGGACTGAGCGCCGAACGGCAAGCGGCCGCCGCGGCCTGCTGGAACGCGGTGGGGGCAATGACTGCCGCGCTGGGCGTGAAGACCGTGCTGCACCTGGACGCGCTGTCGGCGCTGCGCGGTATGGACGAGGTCGAAGCCTGGCTGCAGCAGCTGGACCCGGCCACCGTGGGCCTGGCGCTGGACACCGCCGAACTGACCATCGCCGGGCACGACGTGACGGCCTGGTACCGGCGCTTCCAGGCGCGTGTGTGGCACATCCATCTGAAGGATGCGCTGGCGGTCGACACCGACGGCGAGTACCGCGCCCCCAACGCCGAACGCGCGCTGATGCTGGCTGGCGGCCAGCGCGCCATTCCCCGCTGGTTTGGCGAACTGGGTAGCGGCCTGGTGGACTGGACCGCCTTCATGACGGCGCTGCGCGAGACCGGCTACGCCGGCTGGCTGATTGTCGAAAGCGACAAGGGCCCCGCGCCCCAGGCCGCGGCCATGATGCAGAACGCCTGGACGGTGCGGCATGTGCTGCAGCCGCTGCTGGCCTGACACCTTCACGAACGAGAACACCCCATGCAACTCTGCGCGGTCATTGAAGACCTGTACATGTTCAACGAGGCCGGTGACATCCCGGCGCGCATCCGCGCCGCCGCCGCGGCCGGCCTGACGAAGGTCGAGTTCCACATGTGGAACCAGGTCGATCTCGACGCGGTCGCGGCTGCGCTGCAGGAGACCGGCGTCCAGCTGAAGAGCATCACCGTGGGCCCGCGGGTGGGCTGCGTGGACCGCAGCAAGACCGACTTCATCGTGGAGGCGCTGGAGCGCACCATCGTCGCCTGCCGACGCCTGGGCGCCACCGACATGGTGATTGCCGGTGGCCCGGCGCTGAAGGACGCGTCGGCCGCCGAGCAGCATGATGCGATGGTGCACAACCTGAAGCACCTGGCCCCGGTCGCCGCCGCGGCCGGCATGCGCCTGCTGCTCGAGCCGCTGAACACCCGCGTCGACCACCCGGGCTTCTTCATGGCCTCGGCCATCGAGGGCCTGGACATCGTCGAAGCCGTGAACCACCCAGCGGTGCGCCTGCTCTACGACGCCTACCACGCCGAGGTGATGGGCGAGGACCACCGCCAGATCCTGCAGCGCGCCCACCTGATCGGCTACGTGCAGGTGGCCGACACCAACGGCCGCCATGAACCTGGCACCGGCACCATCGCCTGGGCCACCTGGCTGGCCGACCTGAAGGCCGCCGGCTACACCGGTGACATCGGCCTGGAGTACCGCCCGAGCAACGGCACCCTGGCCTCGCTGCAGCGCACGCGCGAGGTCTTCGGCATCGCGGGGGCCGCGGCGTGAAGCTGATCCCCTGCATCGAGATGCTCTACAAGGCCGAGCATCCCGACTTCCTCGACCGCTTCCGCGCGGCCCAGGCCGACGGCTTCGACGCCGTGGACACCTGGCTCTGGCGCGACAAGCCGATCGATGCCATGGTCGATGTGGTGGCCGAGACCGGCGTGCAGGTGTTCAGCCTGTGCGCCGACCCGCGCGCCAGCCTGGTCCAACCGGCCGAGCACGCCACCGTGCTGGGCGCGGTGCGCGATGCAGTGCCGGTGGCCCGGCGCGTGAATAGCCAACTGAAGGGTGCCGGTCCGGCCGCCCGCATCATCCTGGCTTCGGGCTTCTCGGTGCCTGGCCTGGCCGAGGCCGAGCAGCGCGCCAACATCGTCGGCGTGCTGCGCGAGGCCGCCCGCATCGCCGCCGATGGCGGCGTTGAGCTGCTGCTGGAGCCGGTGCACATGGTCATCGGCGGGAACCTGATGGCGGTGCACAGCGTGCGCCAGGGCCTGGACATCGTCGAGGCGGTGGACCACCCGGCGCTGCGCCTGCTGGCCGACGTCTACCACGGCGCTGTCAGTGGCGAGACCTTCGCCCAGGCCTTCGCCGACCGCACCGAACTCATCAGCCATGTGCAGGTGGCTGACTTCGAAGGCCGCCACGAACCCGGCACCGGCCAGCTGGACTGGTCGGGTCTGCTGCCCCTGCTGCGCCAGCGCGGCTACACCGGCGCCATCGGCCTGGAGTACCTGCCCACGCTGCCGATCGATCAATCACTGGCGCTGACGCGCCGCCACCTGGGCCTGTAAGCCCGCCAAGGAACACCCACGCATGAACACGCCCCTGCCTGCCACCGCCGATCTGGCGGCCCACATCGCGGCTCTTGAGGCCCGCGTCGCCCGCGCCGAAGCGCGCGGCGAGGTGGAGAACCTGTTCTCCAACTACATGCACCTGCACAACGGCTACGAGGACGCCCGGATCATCGACATGTGGGTCAAGCCCGGCACGCCGGGCATGCGCGCCCAGTACTCGAACAAGGGCATCTACACCAGCTGGGAGACGATCACCGAATACCACCGCGGCCGCCCCTCGCCGGTGGGCAAGCTGCTGCTGCACTACAGCACCACGCCGTCGATCCAGGTGGCGGCCGATGGCCGCAGCGCGCGCGGCATCTGGATCGTCGGTGGGGTGGAATCGGGCCTGACCGACCCCGCCCAGGCCGCCAACGCGCCTGAGTTCCTGTACGAGAAGGACCTGGTCAACGGCCAGAAGGTCTGGGCCCACTGGGTGGCGATGAAGTACGAGATGCATGCGCTGCTGCAGGACGGCGTCTGGAAGATCTGGCGCTTCCGCTGCTTCGAGGTCTTCCGCGCGCCCTATGGCCGCAACTGGATCGACTTTGCCGCCTGCACCGAGGCCGTGCCCGACTTCCAGCGCTTCCACGAGAACCTGGCCTACTTCGGCCACGACGGCAAGCCGGTGTGGTTGCCCGACACCGACCGGCCCGCCGAGGACTTCTACCAGGCCTACAGCACCCAGACCGCGCAGGCCGTGGTGCCGCGTCCGCCCGCGCCCTACGACACCGACCCCGAGACCCCCGCCGCCTGAACGGCTGTTGCCCATGACCCAAGAACACTTCGACGCGATCGTCGTCGGCTCCGGCGCCACCGGCGGCATCGCCGCCAAGGAACTCACCGAGGCCGGTCTGAACGTGCTGGTGCTGGAAGCCGGCGGCCCGCTGCCCGAGGCCCAGTTCGAAGCCGCCGCCAAGGCCCAGTTCGCCGCCATCGGCTCCTGGGCCCGCATCAAGGCTGGCCTGAGCGGCCAGCACAAGCAGGCGCTGACCTCGTTCTACTCGCCCGAGAAGGCCTTCCTGTTCGTCAACGACAACGAGCACCCTTACGAGTCGCCGCAGGACTTCTACCTGTGGCTGCGCGGCAAGCAGGTGGGCGGCCGCTTCCTGTCCTGGGGGCGGGTGGCGCTGCGCATGTCGGACTACATCTTCAAGTTCAAGAGCCATGAAGGGCAGGGCTTCGACTGGCCGATCAGCTACGCCGACCTGGCGCCCTACTACGAGCGGGTCGAGCGCACGCTGGGCGTGGTGGGCAACGACGACGGCATCGACTACTGCCCGTCGGGCAGCTATGCCAAGGCCGCCGGCCTGAGCCGCGCCGAGCAGCAGTTCAAGCAGCGCGTCGAGGCCCGCTGGGGCGACGCCAAGGTCATGGCCTGGCGCTATGTGCGCAAGGAAGCCACGCCGGTCGATGCCAACGGCCACCGCACCACCGTGCCTCTGGCCGCCGCGGCCGCCACCGGGCGACTGACGCTGCGCGCCCACTCGCCGGTCGAGCGCGTCAACACCGACGCACGCACCGGCCGCGCCACCGGCGTCACCTACATCGACAAGGCCACCGGCACACGCCACGAGGCGCGTGCCAACGTGGTGATGCTGTGCGCCTCCACCATCGAGAGCATCCGCCTGCTGCTCAACTCCGGCGGCGGCCAGCACCCGCACGGCCTGGGCAATGCGTCAGGCCTGGTGGGGCGCTACTTCATGGACCAGATGCTGACGCTGGGCTTCGGCACCGTGCCGGGCTTCAAGGGCGGTGAACTGGTCGACGGCACCTCGCCGGCCGACAACCACGGCGGCATCTACATCCCGCGCTTCCGGCAACTGCGCCGGCCGGGCGAGCTGGGCTATGCCGGCGGCTTCAATCTGCAGGGCATCGTCGGCCGGCCGATGCTGCCGCCGGAGATGGACTCGGTCTTCGGCCTCACCGGCCACGGCGAGATCCTGCCGCACGCCGAGAACCAGGTGCGCCTGGCCGCCCGCCGCGACCGCCTGGGCGTGCCCATCCCCTCGGTCAGCGTGCGCCTGCGCGACAACGACCTGAAGCTGCTGCGCGACCAGGTCGACACGCAGAAGGCGATGATGCAGGAGGCCGGCCTGTCGCCCGACTTCCTGATCAGCCCGCTGGGCATCAGCTCGGACGGCCCGTTCATGCCGAACAACAAGTGGTACGAGCGGCTGATGTTCCGCCTGGCCTACAAGCGCAGCGTGGCGGTGGGCGGTGCGATCCACGAGTGCGGCGGCGCCCGCATGGGCAGCGATCCGGCCAGTTCGGTGCTCAACGCGCACAACCAGGTCTGGGGTGCGCCCAATGTGTTCGTCACCGACAGCAGCTGCTTCGTGACCAACGGCACCTGCGGACCGACGCTGACCACGATGGCGCTGACCGCGCGCGCCTGCGCCTACATTGCCAGCGAGTACGGCCACTCGGCCGAGCTGCGCGCCTGAGACCCACACCATGGAGACAGCCATGAACACGCCACGCCGCGCCGGCATCGCCCAAGGGCTGGTGATCATCCTGATCGGCCTGCTGCCGATGATGGCGATCGTCACGCTGATGCCCATCGTCCCCGCACTGGTGAAGAACTTCCAGCATGTGCAGGGCATCCAGACGCTGGCGCCGCTGGTGCTGTCGGCGCCGGGCCTGTGCGTGGCGCTGTTCTCGCCCTTCGCCGGCACGCTGACCGACCGCATCGGCCGACGCCGGCTGCTGCTGATCTTCACCACGCTCTATGGCCTGGGCGGCGTTCTGCCCTACTTCGTCACCAGCTTCGAGGCGCTGTTCGCCGGCCGGCTGCTGCTGGGCGTGGGCGAGGCCTTCATCCTCACCGTGGGCAACGCGCTGCTGGGCGACTACTTCGAGAAGGAAGAGCGCGCCAAGTGGCTGATGTGGCAGAGCCTGACCGGCCCGGCCGCTGGCGTCTTCCTGGTCACCACCAGTGGCCGCCTGTCGATGCTGGAATGGAACCTGCCCTTCCTGATCTACGGCCTGGCGCTGCTGCTGGCGGTCTTCGCCTTCTTCACCGCCTACGAGCCCGACCGCAGCGGCCAACAGGCGGTGAACGAGCCGGGCACGGCGACAATGATGGCCTTCCCCAGCGGGCTGATGGTGCGCATCGCGGCGTCCACGTTCGCGCTGTCGGCGCTGTATTTCGTCTACACACTGCAGTTCTCGCTGGCGCTCGACGAGATGGGCGTCAAGAAGGGGAGCGAGCTGGGCAACTACACGGCGGTGGCCAGCATCGGCGTGCCGGTCGGGGCGCTGCTGTTCAAGCTGGTCTCCAAGCGCAGCAACGCGGCGCAGTTCACCGTGGTCTTCTCGCTGCTGGGGCTGGGCATGGTGGGCATCGGTCTGAACCTGGGCCTGGAGCCGGCGATCGCCTGCGCCTTCGTGCAGCAGCTGGGCGCCGGCATGGTGATTCCGGTGCTGATCAGCTGGAGCCTGCGCGAGCTGCCCGAGCGCTTCCGCGGCCGCGGCATGGGCTGGTGGTGCAGCGCCTTCTTCCTGGGCCAGTTCGTCTCGCCCTTTTTCGTGACCTTCGTGCGCGGCTGGGCCGGCAGCCTGCTCAACACCTTCGTGGTCTGCGGCCTGATCTGCATCGTCATCGCGCTGAGCCAGGGCTTGAGCCACCGGCGCGCGATGCTGGTGCCGGCGCGCTGAGCGGGCGTCCCTGCTGAATGTCCCTGGCCTCCCGGCTGCGGCCGGGGGCTGGCCACGCCTTTGCCTGATCCATGAGCCTGCCCACCCTGTCCAGCACTGCGCCACCCCTGGTGGGTCGGCGCCGCACCTGGGCCTTCGCCATCGTCGCCATCGCCTTCGTGATGGATCTGCTGGACGTCACCATCGTCAACGTGGCGCTGCCGGCCATCGGCCGGTCGCTGCAGGCCGGGCATGCGCAGGTGGCCTGGATCGTCGCCGGCTATGCGCTGGCCTTTGCCGTGCTGCTGGTGATCGGCGGCCGGCTGGGCGACCTGTACGGCCACCGCACGATGTTCCTGTGCGGCGTGGGCAGCTTCACGCTGGCCTCGGCGGCCTGTGGCCTGGCGGGTTCGGCTGATGCGCTGGTGCTGGCGCGGCTGGCGCAGGGCGCCTGCGCCGCCATCATGGTGCCGCAGGTGCTGACGCTGATGCAGGCGATGTACGCGCCGCACGAACGCATGCGCGCCTTCACCATCTTCGGTCTGCTGGGCGGCGTGTCGTCGGCGCTGGGGCCGGTGGTCGGGGGACTGATGGTGGACGCCAACCTGGCGGGCCTGGGCTGGCGGCTGGTGTTCCTGATCAACCTGCCGGTGGGGCTGCTGGCCATCGCGGGCGCGCTGCGCCTGCTGCCGCAGGACCCGCCACAGCCCGGCACCGTGCTGGACCTGGGCGGCACGCTGTGGTGCCTGGCGGCGGCGGTGGCCTGGGCGGTGCCGCTGGTGCAGGGGCCCGAGCAGGGCTGGACGCTGCCGCTGTTCGCGCTGCTGGCCTGTGCGCCCGGCTTCACGCTCGGCCTGTGGCAGCACTGTCGCCGGCTGGAGGCCCGCGGCGGGCAGCCGATCGTGCAACCCTCGCTGCTGGAGGACCGTGGCTACCGGCTCGGGCTGGGGCTGTCGCTGCTGTGCACCGGGGTGCTGCCGGCCTACCTGTTCGTGATGACCCTGGCCTGGCAGCTGGGCGCTGGTCTCAGCGCCACGCAGATGTCACTGTTGTCGATGCCGATTGCGCTGGGTGTGATGCTCAGCGTCAGCACGCTGGGCCGCATCGCCTTCCAGCGCCTGGGCGGCCGTTGCATCGGCCTGGGCCTGGGCATCCAGGCGCTGGGCATCGCCCTGATGGCGGTGATCAGCGCCGGCGGGCTGGGCGAGCCGGTGCAACAGGTGCTGGCGCCGCCGGGCCTGCTGGCGCAGGGCCTGCTGGGCCTGGGCGTGGGTTTCATCGGGCCGCCGCTGACCGCGGTCACGCTGCAGTCGGTGCCGCGTGCGCAGGCCGGTGGGGCCTCGGGGGCGGTCAACGCGGGCCGGCAGTTCGCGGCGGTGCTGGCGATCGCGCTGGTGGCGGCGCTGCTGCCCAGCGGACCCGGCCAGGCCTTCACGCCGCGCACGCTGCTGCAGGCGCTGCCGGTGCTGATGGGCTTGCTGCTGTTGAGCATGGGCCTGGCCTGGCGGCTGCCCGCCGTGCCGCCAACCCCCGTGCCCGCAGCGGCGCACTGACGACTCAGGAGGAACCACCGATGTCACAACACCCCCCCATACGCTGGGCCGTGGTCGGCAGCGGCGGCATCGCGCGCCGCACCGTGGGTGACCTGCGCCTGTGCGACGGGGCGCAGGTGGTGGCGATCTGCTCGCGCTCGCGCGAACGCGCCGAGGCCTTCGCGCAGGCGCATGGCCTGCCGCTGGCCTTCGATGACTTCGCCCGGCTGTGCGCCAGCGACCAGGTCGATGCGCTCTACATCGGCACCCCGCACGCCACCCACTTCGCACTGGCCAGCCAGGCGCTGCGCGCCGGCAAGCATGTGCTGTGCGAGAAGCCACTGACCATGACCGCCGACGAGACCCGCGAGCTGGGCCGCCTGGCGCAGGCGCACGGCGCCTTCCTGATGGAAGCGATGTGGATGAAGTTCAGCCCGGCCATGCGCAAGGCGGCCGAGCTGGTCGCCGCCGGCGCTATCGGCGAGCCGCGGCTGCTGCAGGCCGGCCTGGGCTACCCGGTGCCGCCCGATGGCCCGGCGCGCTTCTGGGACCCGGCGCTGGGGGGCGGCGCGCTGTATGACATGGGTGTCTACACGATCACGCTGGCGCAGATGTACCTGGGCGAGCTGGCCGAGATTTCGGTCACCGGCACGATGCGGCCTGACGGCGTGGACCTGGAGGAGGCCATCACGCTGCGCTACGCCGGTGGCGCGCTGGCCCAGCTGAGCACCTCCATCACGTCGCTGATCCCGCCGCGCGGCTGGCTCAGCGGCCGTCGGGGTGCGATCGACTTCCTGGAGCCGCTGTTCTCACCAGCGGGCTTCAAGCTGATCACGGGCCAGCCGCCAGCGCCGCCCCAGGTGGAGCAGCTGGACTTCCCGCGCGAGGGCGCCGGCTATGTGCCCATGTTCCGCGCCGTCAATGCCGCCATCCTGGCGGGTGCCACCGGGCATCCGCTGCACCCGGTCGAGGCCAGCGCCGAGGTGTTGTCCATCATGCAGGCCATCCAGGCCCAGCTGGCCAGCGAACGCGATGCGCGCCAGTCGCGCTGAGCTGCCGCACCCCTCTGCGAGGCGCCCCCAGGGCGAGATGCCATGTCCACTGTCTTTTCGGAACTGCCGACGGTCCGCTACGAAGGTCCGTCCTCCACCAACCCCTTCGCCTTCCGTTGGTACGACGCCCAGCGCGTGGTGCTGGGCAAGACCCTGGCCGAACACCTGCGCCCCGCGGTCTGCTACTGGCACAGCTTCTGCTGGGGCGGGCAGGACCCGTTCGCGCTGGGCGGCCCGCTGTTCGACCGCCCCTGGTTCAGCGGCGCGCCGCTGGCCGCGGCGCAGCTGAAGCTGGACAACGCCTTCGACTTCTTCCGCCGTCTGGGTCTGCCCTTCTGGTGCTTCCATGACCGCGATGTGGCCCCGGAAGGCGCCACGCTGCGCGAATCGAATGCCCTGCTCGATGCGGTGCTGGAGCGCGCCGCGCGCCAGATGCAGGACAGCGGCGTGCGCCTGCTGTGGGGCACGGCCAACCTGTTCTCGCACCCGCGCTACATGAGCGGTGCCGCCACCAACCCCGATCCCGAGGTCTTCGCCTACGCCGCCGCACAGGTCAAGCATGCGATCGAGTGGACGCACCGCCTGGGCGGCGCCAACTATGTGCTGTGGGGCGGCCGTGAGGGCTACGAGAGCCTGCTCAACACGGACCTGAAGCGCGAGCTGGACCAGTACGGCCGCTTCCTGGCCGCGGTGGTGGAACACAAGCACCGGATCGGCTTCACCGGCACCATCCTGATCGAGCCCAAGCCGCAGGAGCCCACCAAGCACCAGTACGACTACGACAGTGCCACGGTGGACGGCTTCCTGCGCCGCTACGGCCTGCAGGGCGAGGTCAAGCTCAACCTGGAGGTCAACCACGCCACGCTGGCCGGCCACAGCTTCGAGCACGAGGTGGCCACCGCCGCCGCGCTGGGCCTGCTGGGCTCGATCGACGCCAACCGCGGCGACGAGCAGCTGGGCTGGGACACCGACCAGTTCCCCAACAACCATGTGCAGCTGGTGCCGGCGATGCTGGAGATCATCCGCCACGGCGGCCTGGGGCAGGGCGGCATGAACTTCGACGCCAAGGTGCGTCGCCAGAGCATCGACCCCGAAGACCTGCTGATCGGCCACATCGGCGGCATCGACACGCTGGCGCGCGCCTTCCTGTGCGCGGCCGAGCTGCATGCGTCGGGCGAGCTGGAACGGGCGGTGGAGCAGCGCTACGCCGGCTGGCAGGGCGAGCTGGGCCAGGCCATCCTGGGCGGCGCCAGCCTGGAGACGCTGGCCCAGCGTGTTCAGGCGCAGGACCTGTCGCCGCTGCCGCGCTCGGGCCGCCAGGAGCGGCTGGAGAACCTGGTCAACCGCTTCGTCTGAGCCGGGGGTGGTGATGCGACTGCGTGTGTCTGCGCGCCTGCTCGCGCTGGGGTGGCTGCTGGGTGCGTCGGCCCTGTCGGCGCAGCCCGCGCCGGAACCGCTGCGCCCCGAGGTGGCCAAGCCGCTGCAGGCGGCACAGGAGGCCATCCGCGCCGGCCAGGGGGCCCAGGCGCTGGCGCACGTGCGCGTGGCCGAGGCCGTGGCCCAGCCCAACGCGCAGGAGCGCTACCTGATCCTGCGCCTGCGCGCGCCGGCCGCCGCACTGGCGGGCGAGCACAGCCAGGCGTTGGCGGACTTCGAGGCGGTGCTGGCCAGCGACCGCCTGCCGGCAACCGAGCGCCCGGCGCTCTGGCAGGCGCTGCTGCAGACCGCGCAGCGCGCCAACGACCCCGCCGCCGTGGTGCGCGTGGTCCGTGCCCAGCAGGCCGAAGGCGCGCGCGAGCCGCGCCTGTGGCTGGCCCTGGCCCAGGCCCAGACCACGCTGAAGAACGATGCCGGCGTGGTTCAGGCGCTGCAGGGCCTGGTGGCCGACGATGAGGCCGCCGGCCGGCCCAGCGCCGAGGCACCGCTGAAGCTGCTGGCCGCCACCCAGCTGCGCCAGGGCGATGAGGCGGCCTACGTGGCCACGCTGGAACGGCTGCTGCGCCACCACCCGCAGCCCGCCTACTGGGCCGACCGGCTGGCGCGCCTGCGCGCCGCGCCGGGCTTTCCGCCACGGCTGCTGCTTGACAGCTGGCGCCTGGCGCGCCAGGCCAGTGCGCTGCTGGAAGCAGACGACGTGGCCGAGCTGCTGCGACTGGCGGTGCAGGCCGGCCTGCCGGCCGAGGCGCTGGCGGTGCTGGACGAGGCGCTGAGCCGCGGTCTGCTGAGCGCCAGTTCGGCCGAGGCTGCGCGCCGCCCGGCGCTGCAGCGGGCGCTGGCACAGGACCAGGCCGGGCTGGCTGGCAGCGAGGCCGACGCACGCCGGGCCCCCGACGGCCAGGCGCTGCTCAACCTCGGTCAGGCGATGGTCTCGATGGGCCAGACCGAGCCCGGCCTGCAGCGCATGGCCGAGGCCCTGGCCCGCGGCGGCCTGCGCCAACCCGACGAGGCGCGGCTGCGCCTGGCGGTGGCGCGCTGGCAGGCCGGCCAGGCCGAGGCCGCGCGCAGCGAGTGGCGCGCGCTGGCCGCCGGCCCCGCCGGTCCGGTGGCCGACCTGGCGCGGCTGTGGGGGCTGCTGGCCGCGCGCTGAGGCCAGGGTGGCGCGCTCAGAGGATGTTGCGCAGCACCTGCACCACGTCCGAGATGCGCGGCACGGCGGCCTCGACCAGTTCCTCGCGTGAGCGCGGCGACATCGTCGTCGTCAGGCCAATCGCGCCGACGCACTGGCCGCGCGCGTTCTTCACCGGCATCGCCAGGCCGCGCAGGCCCGGCGTCAGCTGCTGCTCGGTGACCCAGTAGCCCAGCGCGCGGGCGGTCTGCACATCGGCCAGGAAGCGCTGCGGGTCGGTGGTGGTGCGGGGCGTGAAGGCGCTGAACGCGTGGGCGGCGATCCAGTGGGCCAGCCGGGCCTCGCTGAAGGTGGACAGGATGGCCACGCCCGGTGTCACCACGTGCGCCGGCACCCGCGCGCCGACCGGGAAGCCGATCGTCATCATCTGGTTCGACAGGCTGCGCGCCACATAGACCACCTCGTGCTCGTCGAGCACGCTGAAGTTGATGTTGTCGCCCAGCTCCTGGGACAGGCGCTGCACGAAGGGCTGCACCAGCCGCGGGATGCGCGCCGCCCCCAGGTAGCTCTGGCCCAGCCGCAGCACGCGCGGCGCCAGCCAGAAATGCTTGCCGTCGGTGTCGGCGTAGCCGAAGTGCACCAGGCTCAGCAGGTAGCGGCGCGCCGCGGTGCGGGTCATCGCGGCCAGGTCGGCGGCCTCCGAGGCGGTCAGGCGCGGGTGGTCTTCGTCGAAGGCCTCGATGACGCGCAGGCCCTTGCCCAGGCCTTCAATGATGTCGGCCTGGCGGATCGCGGCCGGGCGGTGCGGGCGGGTCGGCATGGCAGGGTCGGGGGATTCCCGCGAAGCGAACGAAGATCGCGCGTGGTGCGCGATTATCGCGCAAACCCGGCGGCGCGCTCTTGTGGCGCCCAGGCCGCATGCCTATCGTGCGGCCCGCTGGCATCGCCCAGGGGCGACCGGCACACACCCTGACCGACACCCATTCCCCGGCCCAGAAGCGGCGTCGGCCGGGGAGGGCGGAGCCTTGCCGGCTCAGCCTCCGCAGGCGCCGTCCACCTGACACCGAAGAAAGCCCCTCCATGAAGCACAAGCCCCTCGTCCTGGCCGCCGCGCTGGCCGCCACCGCTGGCCTGGCCCAGGCCCAGTCCAGCGTCACGCTGTTCGGTCTGGTCGATGCCAACGTCACCCGCTACCGTGCGGGCAGCCAGTCCGGCAGCCCGTCGGACATCGCGCTGAACGATGGCACGACCAACGGCCTGAACGGCTCGCGCTGGGGCCTGCGCGTCAGCGAGGATCTGGGCGGCGGCCTCAAGGTCGGCGTGCTGCTGGAAGGTGGCCTGTCGCTGGCCAACGGCACCGCGCTGCAGGGCGGGCGCAGCTTCGGCCGCCAGTCCTACCTGTCGCTGGGCGGCTCGGTGGGCGAACTGCGTGTGGGCCGCCAGTACATCCTGTCCGACGGCGTGCTGGGCCAGAGCAACCCCTACGGCAACGCGCTGACGCTGAATCCCGGCACCGGGGTCACCAACGTTGGCAAGGCGCTGCCCTTCTTCCTGAACGCACCGCGGGTGGATGGCGCGCTGACCTACATCAGCCCCACGCTGGCCGGTTTCCAGTTCTCGGCCCAGATCACCGATGCCACGGCCACCTACGACCGCTTCCACGGCCTGAAGCTGCAGTATGCCGACGGCCCGCTGTACGCCGCGCTGACGCACGAGTGGAACACCTCGCGCAAGACCGACGACAGCGTCAACCAGTCGACCACCTTGGCGATGAACTACAACGTTGGCGCCTTCAAGCTGCTGGGCGGCCTGCAACGCAACCGCGATCTGGCACTGGGCTCGGGCAATGGTGCCTTCACCGGCGCCAACCTGTCGGTCACCGGCAGCGCCGGCACTTTCGTCGCCGATCGCTCGGACGGCTGGACGCTGGGCGCTGAAGTGCCGATGGGCCCGTGGCTGTTCGGCGGGAACTACACCGTCGTCAAGTACGCGGCGGCCGGCGGCGCCAGCCAGAACCTGGGCAAGTTCGCGCTGGGCGCGCGCTACGGGCTGTCGAAGAGCAGCTTCCTGTACACCTCGGCGTCGACCGCCACCGGCGACCTGAAGGACCACATCGCCCAGCGCTCGGCCATGCAGCTGGGCATGCGCACGGCGTTCTGAGCGGGCCACGGCATGGGCGACGAACGGGCCCGGCAGCGCACCCGCGGCGGCTGCCGGCGGCCGCATCCAGGCGTATGCTCGCGCCTTGATGAACCAGACAGTACATCCCGCCCCGAAGCCGGCCCGCAAGCGCGGCCGCCCCGCTGCCGTGCCTGCCGACGCCGCCGACAGCGGGCGCACCAACGACCCCGAGCGCACGATGGCCGACATCCTGGAGGTGGCGACCGCCGAGTTCGCCGCCAAGGGCCTGGCCGGTGCCCGCATCGACGAGATCGCCGCGCTGACGCGCACCAGCAAGCGGATGATCTACTACTACTTCGAGAGCAAGGAAGGGCTGTACGTCCATGTGCTGGAAGCCGCGTATGCGCGCATCCGCCGCATCGAGTCGGAGCTGCACCTGGAGAACCTCGAGCCCGAGCGGGCGCTGCGCACGCTGGTCGCGTTCACCTACGACTACCAGCTGGCCAACCCCGATTTCATCCGCCTGGTGATGAACGAGAACATGCACCGCGGCGAGTACCTGGCGCGCTCCACCACGATCCGCCGGCTCAACGTGCCGGCGATCGCGGCGGTCGAGGAGGTCTACCGCCGCGGCGTGGCCAGCGGTGCCTTCCGGCCCGATGTCGATCCGGTGGACCTGCACATGTCGATCTCGGCGCTGTGCTTCTTCAACGTCTCGAACCGCCACACCTTCTCGCTGATCTTCGGTCGCGAGCTGGACTCGCCGGCGGCTGTCGCGGCGCGGCGCGAGAGCATTGTCGAGATGATCGTGCGGCACGTGCGCCGCTGAGGCGCGGTCGAACCCGGTGGATCAGGGTTTGACCCAATAAAAAAACTAACCAGTTCGTACATTATTCGGTCCGCGCAGCCTGTGGGCCGGCGCGGCCCCTCGAAGGAGACACAGACATGGACAACTTGCTCGGTCGCTACTGCCGCCTGCTGGAGTGGCTGCTGGTGGCGCTGCTGGCGCTGATGGTGGTGCTGGTGTTCGGGAACGTGGTGGCGCGCTACGTCTTCAACAGCGGCATCACCGAGTCCGAGGAGCTCTCGCGCTGGCTGTTCGTCTGGCTGACCTTCCTGGGCGCCATCGTCGGCCTGCGCGAGCGCGCCCACCTGGGCTCGGACATGCTGGTCAGCCGCCTGGGACCGCAGGGCAAGCGCGTCTGCCTGGCGCTGGGCCAGGGCCTGATGATCTTCGCCACCTGGCTGCTGCTCAAGGGCTCATGGGAACAGGTGCAGATCAACCTGGAGGTCGAGGCCCCGGTGACCGGCGCGTCGGTGGGCCTCTTCTACGCCGCGGGGGTCGTCTTTGCCGTCTCCACCGGGGTCATGCTGCTGCTCGACCTGTGGCGCACGCTCAGCGGCCAGCTGCGCGAGCAGGACCTGGTGATGGTCCAGGAGAGCGAGGACCTGGCGCAGATCGAGGACCTGCACCTCGACCGCTCGCAAACCTTCAAGAAGCATTGATCCACCCCAGGAGCGTTTGTCATGACCGTCTTCATCTTCCTGGGATCACTGCTGGCCGTGATGGCCCTGGGCGTGCCCATCGCCTACGCGCTGCTGCTGTCGGGCGTGGCCCTGATGCTGCACCTCGACATGTTCGACGCGCAGATCCTGGCGCAGAACACCGTCAACGGCGCCGACAGCTTCCCGCTGCTGGCCGTGCCCTTCTTCATGCTGGCCGGCGAGATCATGAACGTCGGCGGCCTGTCGCGCCGCATCGTCCATCTGGCGCTGACACTGGTGGGCCACCTGCGCGGCGGCCTGGGCTTCGTGGCCATCGTCGCCGCCTGCCTGCTGGCGGCGCTGTCGGGCTCGGCGGTCGCCGACACCGCCGCGCTGGCCTCGCTGCTGCTGCCGATGATGGTGGCCGCGGGCCACGACAAGGCGCGCGCCGGCGGCCTGATCGCCTCGGCCGGCATCATCGCGCCGGTGATCCCGCCGTCGATCGGCTTCGTCGTCTTCGGCGTGGCCGGTGGCGTGTCGATCTCCAAGCTGTTCCTCGCCGGCATCGTGCCGGGCCTGCTGATGGGCCTGGCGATCGCTGCGGCGTGGTGGTGGGTGGCCAAGCGCGAGAACATCACGCCGCCGCCCAAGGCCACGCTAGCCCAGCGCCTGCACGCGCTGAAGGAATCGACCTGGGCCCTGGTGCTGCCGGTGATCGTGGTGGTCGGCCTGAAGATGGGCGTGTTCACGCCCACCGAGGCGGCGGTGGTGGCGGCGGTCTACGCGCTGCTGGTGTCCACCCTGGTCTACCGCGAACTGAAGTGGAAGCAGCTGCACGAGGTCTTCGTGGCCGCGGCCAAGACCACCTCGGTGATCATGCTGCTGGTGGCCGCCGCCATGGTCAGCGCCTGGCTGATCACCGTGGCCGACATCCCCAGCAAGATGATCGCGCTGCTCGAGCCCTTCATGGGCAACCAGACCCTGCTGCTGATCGCCATCATGGTGCTGGTGATGGCGGTGGGCACGGCGATGGACATGACGCCCACGATCCTGATCATGACCCCGGTGCTGATGCCGGTGATCAAGGCCGCGGGCATCGACCCGGTCTACTTCGGCGTGCTGTTCATCATCAACAACGCGATCGGCCTGATCACGCCGCCCGTGGGCACCGTGCTCAACGTGGTGGCCGGCGTCGGCAAGATGAAGATGGATGACGTCACCCGCGGCGTGCTGCCCTTCATGCTGGCGCAGTTCGCGGTGATGTTCCTGATGGTGCTGGTGCCCGAACTGGTCACCTTGCCGGCCCGCTGGTTCAGCCACTGACGCCCCCGTTCCCCCCCCAACAACACCCGGAGACCTGCCATGACCCGACTGACCCGCCGCGCGCTCGGCCTTGCCCTGGCCGCCGCCAGCCTGTGCACCGCGCTGCTGCCCGCCCAGGCGCAGGAGCGCACCTTCAAGCTGGCGCTGCAGAACCCCAAGGGCCACCCGCTGGAGATCGGCGCCAGCAAGTTCGCCGAGCTGGTGGCTGCCAGGAGTGGTGGCCGCTTCAAGGTCAGTGTCTTCCCCGGCGGCACGCTGGGCGGCGACGCGCCCAACGTGTCGGCGCTGCAGGGCGGCACGATCGACTTCGTGCAGCTCAACTCGGGCATCCTGGCCTCGCAAATCAAGGACTTCGAGGTCTTCGACTTCCCCTTCATGTTCGCCAACGCCAAGGAGGCCGACGCGGTGGTCGACGGCCCCTTCGGCCAGAAGCTGCATGCGCGCCTGCTGGACAAGGGCATCGTTGGCCTGGCCTTCGTCGAGCTGGGCTTTCGCAACATCACCAACAGCCGCAAGGCGATCAGCACGGTCGATGACATCGCCGGCCTGAAGCTGCGCGTCATTCCCAACGCGATCAACATCGACTGGGTCAAGGCGCTGGGCGCCAACCCCACGCCGATGGCCTTCCCCGAGGTCTACGCCGGCCTGGAGCAGAAGGCGATCGACGGCCAGGAGAACCCGCTGTCGGTCATCCTGGCCAACAAGTTCTACGAGGTGCAGAAGTACCTGACGGTCACCAACCACCAGTACAACCCGCAGTCGCTGATCATGAGCCGCAAGGTCTGGGACAGCCTGACCGACGCCGACCGCAAGCTGATCAAGGACGCCGCCGTCGAGGCCTCGGCGTTCCAGCGCAAGGTCAACCGCGACAAGTCGGCCGACGATCTGGACGAACTCAAGCGCGCCGGCATGACGGTCAGCGAACTCTCGCCGGCCGAGCAGGCCAAGCTGCGCGACAAGCTCAAGCCGGTGGTCGAGAAGCACGGCGCGGCCATCGCCGCCACCGTGGCCGAACTGCAGGCCGAGCTGGCCAAGCTGCGCAAGTAAGCCGTCCGCGCCAGGACGCAAGGAGTCACCACGATGAACGCCACGGTCTCGGACCCGGCGCTGACGCTGCTCACCCCGGCCACGCCGCAAGGCCTGCTGGGCCTGATCGGCAGCGGCATCGGCCAGTCGCTGACCCCGGCCCTGCACCAGCAGGAGGCGGGGCACCACGGGCTGCGCCTGCACTACCAGCTGATCGACCTCGACCGCTTTGGCGGCAGCGCCGCCGATCTGCCCTGGCTGCTCAGCGCCGTGCGGGCGATCGGCTTTGGCGGCCTGAACATCACCTACCCCTGCAAGCAGGCGGTGATTCCGCACCTGGACGAGCTGTCCGACGAGGCGCGCGAGATGGGCGCGGTCAACACCGTGGTGATCCGCGACGGCCGCCTGATCGGCCACAACACCGACGGCTCGGGCTGGGCCCGGGGTTTTCGCCGCGCGCTGCCCCAGGCCGACCTGGGCGCCGTGGCGCTGCTGGGCGCCGGTGGCGCCGGTGCGGCCATCGCCCATGCGGTGCTGCGGCTGGGGGCGGACGAGCTGCGCATCGTTGACGCCGACCCGGCCCGCGCCGCCGCGCTGGCGGCCGAGCTGGGCCCGCGCGCCCGCGCGGCCGCCGACGCGGCCCAGGCGCTGCAGGGGGCCACGGGCCTGATCCACGCCACGCCCACCGGCATGGCCAAGCTGCCCGGTCTGCCACTGGACGCGGGCCTGCTGCATGCCGGCCTGTGGGTCTCGGAGGTGGTGTATTTCCCGCTTGAGACCGCGCTGCTGCGCGAAGCGCGCGCCCGCGGCTGCGCCGTGTCCGACGGCGGCGGCATGGCGGTGGGCCAGGCACTGGGTGCCTTCGAGCTGTTCACCGGACTGACCGCCGATGCCGACCGCGTGGAACACCATTTCCGCCAGTTGGTCGCGCTGCGCCAGCGCGGCGAATGCTGATGCCGCTGCCGAGGTGACCATGCCAACCACCGCCACCCCCGACCGCGAGGCCCTGGGCGAGCTGCCCAACCCGATGGGCCTGCTGGGCGTCGAGTTCATCGAGTACAGCACCGCGCGCCCGCAGACGCTGGGCCACAGCCTGGAGCGCCTGGGCTTTCGCCCGGTGGCCCGCCACCGCTCGCGCGAGGTGCTGCTGTACCGCCAGGGCGACATGAACATCGTCGTCAATGCGCACCGTCCGCCCGAGGCGCCGCCCCTGCCCGATCGCGCCCGCATCGCCGCGGTGGCGCTGCGTGTGCGCGACGCCGCCAGCGCCTACCGGCGGGCGCTGGAGCGCGGCGCCTGGGCGGTGCCCACGCAGGTGGAGGTGATGGAGCTGAACATCCCGGCGATCCATGGTGTCGGCGACAGCCGCCTGTACTTCGTCGACCGGGTGGGCGAGTTCTCGATCTATGACGTGGACTTCGTGCCCATCCACGGCGTCGACCCACGGCCCCCGGCGCTGGGCGACATGAAGCTGTTCGGCGTGGTCCAGTACATCGGCTTCGAGCGCCTGGCCGACTGGTCGGCCTTCTACGCCGAGCTGCTGGGCTTTGCCGAGCTGCCGCCCGAGGCCCAATTCGGCGTGCTGACCCAGGGCCGCATCCTGGCCAGTCCCTGCGGCACGCTGCACTGGCAGCTGATCGAGCCGGCGATCGATGCGGTCGACGTCGACACCGAGGAAATGCTCGAGCGCATCGCCTTCGCCACGCCCGATGTGCTGGCCACCGTGGCCGCGCTGAAGGCGCGCGGCGTGGAGTTCGTCGAATCCAGCGGCGGTGTACGCACCGATCGTGCCGGCGCGGTGACCCGCCCGTCGGACACCGGCCCGAGCTTCGAGTTCGTGCGCGACCCGCGCTGACGAAAGGCCGCGATGAAGACCCTGCTGCGCCAGGCCGCCGACGCCCGCATCGCCGACTTCGGCATGGACACGATCACGCTGGCCGGCCCGCTGGAGGCCAAGCTGGCGGCGATGAAGGCGGCCGGCTTCACCCAGGTGATGCTGTCCGCGCGCGACATCGTCGGCCACCCGCAGGGCGTGGACGCGGCGGTGGCCGCGGTGCGGGCCTCGGGCCTGCGCGTCACCGGCTTCCAGGTGCTGCGCGACTTCGAGGGGCTGTCCGGCCACCTGCACGGCTACAAGGTCGACATCGCCCAGCAGATGGTGCTGATGGCGCGCGCGCTGGGTGCGCGCGTGCTGCTGGCCTGCAGCTCCACCTCGCGCCACGCGTCGGACGACGCCGACCACATCGCACGCGACCTGCGCCAGCTGGCGATGCTGGCGCTGCCGCATGGCCTGCGCGTGGCCTTCGAGGCGCTGTCCTGGGGCCGTCACCTGAGCGAGGTGCACCAGGCCTGGGAGGCGGTGGCGCGCGCCGACATGCCCAACCTGGGCATCGGCATCGACTCGTACCACCTCCTGGCCACGGCCACCGCCCTGGACCTCCTGGAGGAGATCGACCCGGCGAAGATCTTCCTGGTGCAGCTGTCCGATTTCCTGTGGCAGGAAACCCGCACGCCCGAGGAACGGCTGGAGACCGCGCGCCACTTCCGCGTCTTCCCGGGCGAGGGCGTGCACTCCGAGGTGCTGGGGGAACTGGTGCGCCGCCTGGGGGCGATGGGCTACCGCGGCGACTACAGCTTCGAGGTCTTCAACGACGACTACCAGCAGCTGCCGCTGCCCTTTGTCGCCGAGCGGGCCCGCGCCAGCGCACGCTGGCTGGCCGAGGACGTGCTGCGCCGTGCGGTGCCGCTGCCCGGCGCGCTGCGCTGGGGCGCGCGCGCCTGACTCAGGCCGCGCCCACCTGCGCCGCCGCGCGGTGCAGGTGGTTGATGAACTGCTGCACCGCCGGCTTGACGGCCACGCTGCTCAGCGCGATGGCGCCCAGCGTCAGCGGCAGCGGGCCTTCGCGCAGCTTCAGCACCTGCATGAACGGTGCGGCCGCGGGGTGGTGGGCGATCGGCAGCGGCATCAGCCCCACGCAATCGCCATGGCTGATCAGCGACAGCAGGCCCAGCGTGGAGTTGACCACCGCCGCCGGCGCCGGCGGCTGCAGGCCGTGGCGCTCGAACAGCAGCTTGGCGTAGCCCGACTGGCCGCTCAGGCTGGTGTAGACCCAGCGCGAGTCCTGCAGCTCGCGCAGTGAGCGGGCGCGCGCCTTGGGGTTGCCGCGGCCCACCACCACCGCCATCTCGATGGGCATCAGCGGCTCGACCTGGCACTCGCCGGGTGGCAGGTCGTCGGGGATCGGGCCCACCACCAGGTCCACCTGGCGCTGGCGCAGCAGCTCGAGCTGGCCGATGTAGAGCTCCTCGCGCAGCTGCAGCATCATCGCCGGGAAGGCGCGGCTGTAGGTGCGTACCGCCTCAGGGATCAGCAGCAGCAGCGCCAGCGGCACCGCACCCACGGCCAGCTGGCCGACCATGCGGCCACCCATCTGGCCGATCTGCTGCACCGCCTCGTCCAGCTCCCACACCGCGGCCTTGGCCCGCGCATGCAGGATGCGCCCCTGCGCGGTGGGCGTGACGCCGGTGGTGCTGCGCTCCAGCAGCGGCGCGCCCAGCTCGCGCTCGAGCTCGCGCACCTGCTTGGTCAGTGCCGGCTGCGTCAGGCCCAGCCGGCGCGCGGCGGCGCGCAGGCTGCCCTCGTCAACCGCGGCCACCAGGGCCTGCAGGGCGCTGAGCTTCATGGCCGGATGATAACCAATCGTTATCGCGCCAAGCCCGGCGGCATCTTCCGGTGCCTGGGGGCGGATTCCTAGACTGCGGCCGCGATTTGCGCTGGATCAACACCAGATGTTTTCACCCAGACCGGAGACAAGCCCTTGAAGACCGTCCACCGCCTGCTCGTGCTGGCCACCGCCGCCGTGCTGTCCACACCCTCCTTGGCGCAGGACGCCGTGGTGCTGAAGGTGCACCACTTCCTGCCGGCCGGTTCCTACGCCCAGCAGCAGTTCATCCAGCCCTGGTGCGACAAGATCGCCAAGGACTCGGCCGGCAAGCTGAAGTGCCAGATCTACCCGTCGATGCAACTGGGCGGCACCCCGGCGCAGCTGGTCGATCAGGTCAAGGACGGCGTGGCCGACGTGGTCTGGACGCTGTCGGGCTACACCGCCGGCCGCTTCCCGCTGATGGAGGTCTTCGAGCTGCCTTTCATGATGCAAAGCCCCGAGGCCACCAGCAAGGCGCTGTGGGAGTACGCGAACACCTACGCGGCGGCCGAGTTCAAGGACGTCAAGCCGATCGCCTTCCATGTGCACGGCGACGGCGTGTTCCACATGCGCGACAAGCCGATCCGCAGCATGGCCGACCTCAAGGGCCTGAAGGTGCGCGCCCCCACCCGCCAGACCAACCGCTTCCTGGCCGCGCTGGGCGCCACGCCGGTGGCGATGCCGGTGCCGCAGGTCAGCGAGGCGCTGTCCAAGGGCGTGATCGACGGCGCGGTGGTGCCCTACGAGGTGGTGCCGTCGGTGAAGATCCAGGAGATCGTCAAGTTCCACTCCGAGACCGACCCGGCCGAGCCCGCGCTCTACACCGCGACCTTCCTGTTCGTGATGAACAAGGACCGGTACGCCAGCCTGTCGCCCGATCTGAAGAAGGTGATCGACGCCAACAGCGGCCTGGCGCTGTCGGGCCAGATCGGCAAGGTCTTCCTGGCGGCCGATGCCGAGGGCAAGAAGCTCACCGCCAAGAACACCACCAACGTGATCCCGGCCTCGGAACTGGCGGCCTGGAAGAAGGCCGGGCAGCCGGTGGTGGACGGCTGGATCGCCGACGTCAACGCCAAGGGCGCGAACGGCAAGCAGCTCCATGACGCTGCGCGCGCGCTGATCGCCAAGTACCAGGCTGGCCAGTGAGCCGGCACTGATCCCCTGATGTGATGGCGCCCGCCGGGAGGCGGTGCGCCTGGGAGACCTCTGATGAACGAACCTCTTCCAGGGGCCCGTGTCGCGGGCACCCTGCCTGGCTTCGGCCCGCTGGGCTACCGGCTGCTGGCCCTGTCCAAGGCGCTGGCCATGGCGGGCGGCCTGGTCTTCGTGGTGCTGGTGGCGATGAGCATCGTCAGCATCGTCGGCCGCAAACTGGCCGCGGCGCCGGTGCCGGGCGATGTGGAGCTGCTGCAGATGAGCGCCGCCTTCGCCTGCGCCTGCTTCTTCGCCTACTGCCACCTGATCGGCGGCGATGTGAAGGTCGACTTCTTCACCGCCAAGGCCTCGGCCCGCACCATCCATGCGCTGGACGCGCTGGGCTCGCTGCTGTTCGGCCTGATGGGCGCCGCGCTGGCCTGGCGCGGCACCGCGGGCATGCTGGCGATGAAGGACTCGGGCGAGACCAGCATCATCCTGGGCTGGCCGATCTGGCTGGCGCAGGCGCTGATGATCCCCGGCTTCGTGCTGATGGCGCTGGCCGGGTTGTACATGGTGGGCGCGCACCTGCGCAGCCCGGCGGTGGGCGCGGTGCAGGAGGTGACGCCATGAGCGGCATCGCCACCGGGCTGTGGATCTTCGCGCTGCTGATGGGCCTGCTGGCCCTGCGGGTGCCGATCGGCGTGGCGATGTTCACGATGGGCTCGCTGGGTTATGCCTGGCTGAGCGGCAGCCTCACCCCGCTGCTGAGCGTGTGGAAGAACGTGGGTTATGCGCGGCTGTCGAACTACGACCTGATCGTCATCCCGATGTTCCTGCTGATGGGCCAGTTCGCCACCCACGGCGGCCTGAGCGCGGCGCTGTTCCGCTTCGTCGCCGCCTTCATGGGGCATCTGAAGGGGGGCATCGCGATGGCCTCGATCGGCGCCTGCGCGGGCTTCGGCGCGATCTGCGGCTCCTCGCTGGCCACCGCGGCCACGATGGGCCAGGTGGCGCTGCCCGAGCTGCGCCGCTACGGCTACTCGGGGGCGCTGGCCACCGGCGCGCTGGCGGCCGGCGGCACGCTGGGCATCATGATTCCGCCGTCGGTGCCGCTGGTGATCTACGCCATCCTGACGCAGGAATCCATCGGCAAGCTGTTCATGGCGGCGGTGCTGCCGGGCCTGATCGCGATGGTCGGCTACATGGTCGTCGTGAAGATCATCGTCACGCTGCGCCCCGAGGCCGGCCCCGCCGGCCCGCGCGTGCCCTGGCCCGAGCGGCTCAAGGCGCTGGCCCAGGTGCTGCCGGTGCTGGGCGTGTTCGCGGTGGTGATCATCGGCATCTACGGCGGCTGGGCCAACCCGACCGAAGCGGCGGCGATCGGCGCCGCGGCCTGCGGCGTCCTGGCCGTGGCCACCGGCGGCATGCGCCTGAAGGGCCTGGTGGACAGCGCGCTGGGCACCGCCCAGGCCACGGCGATGATCTTCCTGGTGCTGCTGGGCGCCGACATGCTCAACACCGCGCTGGCGCTGAGCCAGATGCCGGTGGAGCTGGCCGCCTGGGTCAAGGACAGCGGCCTGCACCCGATGGTGGTGATGGTGGCGATCCTGGTGATCTACATCGGGCTGGGCTGCGTGATGGACTCGCTGGCGATGATCCTGCTGACCATCCCGATCTTCTACCCGATGGTCATGGGCCTGGAGTTCCACGGCCTGGGCGCCACCGACAAGAGCATCTGGTTCGGCATCCTGGCGCTGATGGTGGTGGAGATCGGCCTGGTGCATCCGCCGGTGGGCATGAACGTCTTCATCATCAACCGGCTGGCCAGGGACGTGCCGCTGGTCGAGACCTTCAAGGGCGTGATGCCCTTCCTGGCCTCGGACCTGCTGCGCATCGTGCTGCTGCTGAGCTTTCCGGCGATCTCGCTGGTGCTGGTGAACACCCTGGGCGGCTGAGGCCGCGAGGAGACCTGCCATGTCGCTGTTCGCGCTGCGGTTCCATTCCTGGCTGCGCTGTGGCGTGGTCGCGGCCCTGGTGCTGGCGGGTGCCGTTCCCGCCCGGGCCGACACCGCGCCCACCGGTCTGGCCCCGCTGCCGGCGCTGCCGCCGGTCATGGCCTGCGCAGACCTGGCCGCGCTGCGGCTGGACGGCGTGACCGACGGCGCCGTCGAGATCAGCGCCGCCACCGTGGTGGTGGCTGGCGCAGCGCCGTACTGCGAGGTGCGCGGCCGCATCGCGCCGGCCATCGGCTTTGTGCTGCGCCTGCCCACCCAGGGCTGGACGCAGCGCTATGTGCAGACCGGCTGCGGCGGCCTGTGCGGCTCGGCCCGCATCGACCCCGGCCAGGGCGCCGACTGCGTCCCGGTGCGCGATGGCAATGTGGCCATCGCCACCACCGACATGGGCCACCAGGGCAGCGGCACGCCGGCCGGCGCCTGGGCAGCAGGCCAGCCGCAGGCGCAGATCGATTTTGCCTATCGCGGCGTGCACGCCACCGCGCAGCTCGCCCAGGCGCTGGTGGCGCGCTTCTACGGCCAGCCGGCGCGCCACCGCTACTTCATCGGCTGCTCCGATGGCGGGCGCGAGGCGCTGATGGAGGCGCAGCGCTACCCGCAGGACTTTGATGGCATCGTGGCCGGCGCGCCGGCGCTCAACATGGTGGTGCAGAACAGCTTCCACCACGCCTGGAACGTGCGCGCCAACCGCGACGCCAGCGGCCGCTACCGCCTGCTGGCCGGCCAGCTGCCGATGCTGCACGCCGCGGTGCTGGACGCCTGCGATGGGCTGGACGGCCTGGTCGATGGCCTGATCGAGGACCCGCGGCGCTGCCCCTTCGAGCCCCGCCGCCTGCTCTGCCGTGACGGCCAGGACCCGGCCCATTGCCTGAGCCCCGAAGCGGTGGCCGCGGTGCAGGCGCTGCACGATGGCGCGCGTGATGACCAGGGCCGCTACCTGGAAGTCCCCGGCGCCCATCCCTGGGGCTCGGAGCGGCTGTGGACACTGTTCGTCCCGCCCACGCCGCAGGCCGCGTTCAACTTCAGCGAGCAGATCGCCGCCGCGCCCTTCGTGCGCTACCTGGCCCACTTCAACCAGGCGCTGCCCGCCTGGACGGTGGACGAGCTGCGCTTCACCGCCGAGGCCTTCTGGCAGACGGTGCAGACCTCCGTCTACCTGTCGGCGATGGACCCCGACCTGAGCCGCTTCCAGGCGCGCGGCGGCAAGCTGCTGCTGTGGCATGGCTGGAGCGACGAGCACATCGCGGCCACCAACACCATTGCCTACGCACAGGCGCTGCGGCAACAGATGGGCGCGGCCGCCGCCGATGCCTTCACCCGGCTGTATCTGCTGCCCGGCGTGGGCCATTGCGGCGGTGGCGACGGCCCGGACCAGGTGGACCTGCTGACGCCGGTGATGGTCTGGGTAGAGACCGGGCTGGCGCCCCAGGCCCTGATGACCGCTCAGGTGGCCAGCGGCGTGACCACGCGCACCCGTCCGGTGTATCCGTACCCGCTGGTGGCGCGTTTCCAGGGCGGCGATCCCACGCTGGCAGCGAACTTCGCGCCGGTCGACCCGGGCCCGGAAGAGCCCACCCCCGATTGGCTGGGCGCGCCGCTGTTCGCCAGCGGATACCAGGCGCAGTGCCAGGCCCGCGACGGTCGCCTGGTCTGCGACCCGCCCGGCCTGCCCTTCGGCACACCCGCGCCACGCTGAACTTCACCCCTCATTGCACAGGACACCCCCCATGGCTCGCATCATTGGCGGCATCGGCGCCTCGCACTCTCCCACCATCGGCTACGCCAAGGACACCGGCAAGCAGCAGGACCCGGCCTGGAAGCCGATCTTTGACGGCTTTGACGCGATCCGCGGCTGGGTGAAGGCGCAGCAGATCGACGTGATCTTCGTGATCTACAACGACCACATCACCTCGTTCTTCTTCGACCACTACTCGGCCTTTGCGCTGGGCATCGATGACCGCTATGTGGCGGCCGACGAGGGCGGCGGCCCGCGCGAGGTGGCGCCGGCGATCGGCCACCTGGGGCTGGCGCGGCACATCGCGATGTCGCTGGTGGCCGACGAGTTCGACATGTCCTTCTTCCAGGGCAAGCCGGTCGACCACGGGCTGCTGTCACCGCTGTCGATGCTGGCCGACGCGCAGGGCCCCTGGCCCGGCCAGGTGGTGCCGCTGCAGGTGGGTGTGCTGCAGCTGCCCATCCCCAGCGCCCGGCGCATGTGGAAGCTGGGCCAGACGCTTCGCCAGGCCGTGGAGAGCTACCCCGAGGACCTGCGCGTGGCGGTGATGGCCACTGGCGGCCTGTCGCACCAGGTGCATGGCGAGCGCGCGGGCTTCCTCAACGAGGCCTGGGACAGCGAGTTCCTGGACCTGCTGGAGCACTCGCCCGACACACTGGTGAACATGCGCATCGCCGAGTACGCCGCCAAGGGCGGCATGGAGGGCGCCGAGGTCATCATGTGGCTGATCATGCGCGGCGCGCTGTCCGAGCAGGTGCGCCTGGTGCACAAGCAGACCTACGCCCCGTCGGTGACCAACATCTGCACCCTGGTCTTCGAGGACCTGGGCGCTGAGCCCGACCCCGCGGCGGTGGCCGCCTACCGCGCCCACATCGGCCATGAACTGGACGGCGCCGGTGCCTTGCCCGGCACCTACCCCTTCACCCACGAGCGCAGCCACGCCAACCTGCGCCTCAACAGCTTCCTGCACGAGCTGGTGAAGCCGGCGCACCGCGCGCGCTTCCTCAGCGACTTCGACGCCCTGGCCGCCGAGCACGGCCTGAGCGCCGAGGAGCAGGCGCTGATCCGCGAGCGCCGCTGGATCGAGATGGTCCGCCGCGGCGTCAGCTTCTTCGTGCTGGAGAAGATGGCCGCGGTGCTGGGCGTGCCCAACCCCGCGGTCTACGCGGCCTTCCGTGGCGAAACGCTGGAGCAGTTCCTGGCCACCCGCAAGGTGCCGATGACCTATTCGGTGGCGGGCGGTGACAAGGTGCGGGCGATGGCGAAGCGATGAAGGACAGGGCTCTGCCCTAGTCGGACGCTGGTCTGACTACTTCGGTGTGGCGCGGCGGGCGAGGGGGAGTTCGCTTGTCCTCATGCCAGGGCCTCTGGCCCTGGCATGAGAGAGACCCCTTTCGCCCACCTCGCCTCAACCACCTCCGCGGGCAATGGCTGCCATGGGCAGGAAGCCGCCGGGGGTCACTCCACCTCGTTGAAGGTCTCGCCCAATGCGTTGACCAGGCTGTCGATCTGCGCCGGCGTGCTGATGAAGGGCGGGGCGAGCTGGATGGTGTCGCCGCCGTAGCGCACGTAGAAGCCCCTCTTCATCATGCGCATCGCCACCTGGTAGGGGCGCTTGGCGGGCTCGCCGGGCGCGCTGGCCACGGTGATGCCGGCGGCCAGCCCGAAGTTGCGGATGTCGGCCACGTGCTTTGCGCCCTTGAGGCTGTGCACCGTGCGCTCGAAGTGCGGCGCCAAAGCGCGCACGCGGCCGGGGCCGTCCTCGCGGGCCAGCAGGTCCATCGCGGCCACGCCGGCGGCGCAGGCCACCGGGTGGGCCGAGTAGGTGTAGCCGTGCGGGAACTCCAGCATGTAGTCGGGGCCGCCCGCCTGCATGAAGGTGTCGTAGATCTCGGTCTTGGCGATCACCGCGCCCAGCGGCTGCACGCCATTGGTCACCTGCTTGGCGATGTTGATGATGTCGGGCGTGACACCGAAGGCCTCGGCGCCGGTCCAGGCGCCGGCGCGGCCGAAGCCGGTGATGACCTCGTCGAAGATCAGCAGGATGTTGTGGGCGGTGCAGATCTCGCGCAGGCGCTGCAGGTAGCCCTGCGGCGGGATGATCACGCCGGCCGAACCGGCAAAGGGCTCGACGATCACCGCGGCGATGTTGCTGGCGTCGTGCAGCGCGATCAGGTTCAGCAGCTCATCGGCCAGCGCCACGCCGTGCGGGCCCTCGGCCGGCGGCTGGCCGGCGAAGAAGCTGCCGGCGGGCGGCTGGGTGTGGGGCAGGTGGTCGGCCTCGACGCCCTGGCCAAAGGTCTTGCGGTTGGCCACCAGGCCGCCCACCGAGATGCCGCCGAAGTTCACGCCGTGGTAGCCCTTGATGCGGCCGATCAGCCGCGTCTTGCTGGCCTGGCCCTTGGCACGCCAGTAGGCGCGCGCCATCTTCAGCGAGGTGTCGGCCGACTCCGAGCCCGAGCCGGTGAAGAACACCCGGTTCAGGCCGGCGGGCATGCGCTCGACGATGCGGTTGGCCAGCTCGAAAGACAGCGGATGCCCGAACTGGAACGCGGGCGAGTAGTCCAGCGTGCTCACCTGGCGCGCCACGGCCTCGGCGATCTCGCGCCGCGCATGGCCCAGGCCGCAGCACCACAGGCCCGAGAGGCCGTCGAACAGCTTCGTGCCGTCGGCCATCGTGTAGTGCACGCCCTCGGCCGAGGTGATCAGGCGCGGATTCGCCTTGAAGTCGCGGTTGCCGGTGAAGGGCATCCAGTGCGCGTCCATCCAGCCGGCGTCGGTGGAGGCGGGGTGGGTGGTGGTCCAGATCTCGGGGGCGTTCATCGGCGGCTCTCCTGGGGGCGCAAGAGCGTGGATGGTGCCTCAGAACTCGCTTGAATAGAATGAGCGTCTCTGCGCAGTCACTTGACGATCCATGCAACTGAACGAGGCCCCGCTGCCCGGCCAGATCGGTGACGCCGACCTGCGCCTGCTGCGCGTGTTCAAGGCGGTGGCCGATTGCGGCGGCCTGGCGGCGGCCGAGCGCGAGCTGGGCATTGCGCTGTCCACCATCAGCCGCCACCTGAAGGACCTGGAGCAGCGCCTGGGCCTGACGCTGGCCCGCCGCGGCCGCGCCGGCTTTGCGCTCACCCCCGAGGGCGAGCAGCTGCACGCCGCCGCCACCCAGCTGCTGGGCGCCACCGATGCCTTCCGTGGCCAGCTGCACGAGATCCACCGCCGCCTGGCCGGCGACCTGCACCTGGCGGTGTTCGAGAAGACCGCCAGCAACCCCGACGCGCGCATCGCCGAGGCGGTGGCGGCCTTCCAGGCGCGCGCGCCACAGGCCACGCTGCACATGCACGTGGGCACGATCGCGATGATCGAGCGCGGCGTGATCGACGGCAGCTTCCAACTGGGCATCGTGCCCGAACACCGCCGCTCGGAGAGCCTGGACTACACGCCGCTGTTCGGCGAGACCATGTACCTCTACGCGGGCCGCGGTCACCCGTGGTTCGCCCCGCAGCGCAAGCCACCATCGTGGGACGCGCTGCGCCGCGAGGCGCTGGTGGGCCTGGGCTACCAGTCACCCAACCTGATGCTCACCCATGCGCGCCGGCTGGAGCGCCGCGCCACCGCGTCCGACCAGGAGGCGGTGGCCACGCTGGTGCTGTCGGGCCGCTACCTGGGCTTCCTGCCCGATCACTACGCCGAGCCCTTCGTGCGCGCGGGGCGGCTGCGGGCGGTGTCGCCGCAGGTGCTGAACTACGCCTGCCAGTTCAGCGTGGTGCAGCGGCGCTCGCCGGCGCCGTCACGGCTGGCCGCGGCCTTTCATGCGGCGCTGGTGCAGGCGCACGGCGGCTGATCATGCCGGGTCGCCTGGCAGCCTTCAGCCGCGCGTGATCCAGTAGCCCTCGGCCAGCGCCAGCGTGTACTCGGGAAACGGTCCTTCCACCGCCAGGCAACGGTGCATCTGGTGCTCGGGCTTCAGGTAGGCAAAGGCCTGCAGCGGCTGGCCGTCGCTCAGCGACACCACCGTCAACGCCACCCGCTCGTAGCCATCGGGCAGGCCCACCTCCTCGAAGGCGTCGATCGAGGGCAGCGCATCGTCCGGCACCTCGAACAGCTGGCCGCTGACGCAGTGGCCCTGGCCGGGCAGGTGCATCAGCCAAGGGGCGCGTTCCTCCTGCGGCAGGCGTACCACATACAGCGGCAGTGGCTGCACGGTGCGGTACTCGCCCGGCACGCGACGGCCGGTGTTCAAGTGGTGGTTCGGGAACCCCTGCTTCAGGGTTCCGTAGACAAACAGCAGGGTCATGCGCCGAGTATCCCGGATCGGCCTCCCCCGCCGGTGGTGCTCAGGACCACCACCCGCGCCAGCGCGGCGCCAGCGCCCGCCCGCCCGCCACCAGCAGCGCCGACACCACGAACACCGCCACCGCCAGCAGCGCGCCGCGCAGCGGGGTGCGCCGCAGCAGCGCTTCCAGCACCAGGATGTGCACCAGGTAGATGCCCATGCACAGGTCCGACAGCCCCTGCACCGACCAGCCGCCCGGCGCCGGCGCCGGCCGCCAGGCCAGCCAGGCGCACACCCCCAGGCCGATGGTGCAGGTCAGGCCGAAGCTCTCCAGCGGCGCCACCAGCGCTGCCGCCAGCACCGGCCCGGCCAGCGTCGCCGCGCGCTGCCGGGGCGTCAATGCCCCCACGCCCAGCAGCATCAGTCCATAGCTCACCGGCAGCGCCGCATCGGCCCACTGCCGCAGGGGGTAGAACGTGCCCAGCGTGAGCGGGCGCCACAGCGGAATGCCCAGGGCCAGCGCGGTGGCCAGCAGGCCCGCCGCCAGCGCCAGACCGCGTGCAGGCAGGACGCGCCGCAGCGCGTCGACCACCAGCAGCAGGCCGAACATGAAGGGCAGGTACCACAGGTGGATGTTGCTGCCCGCCAGCACGCCCGCCAGCATGCCGTGGCGCGTGTCCACCACCGGCAGACGCAGCGTGTGCACATACCAGCCATAGACGACGAACCACAGCACCCACGGCACCAGCAGCCGCCGCGCGCGCTGGCGCACCGCCGCCCAGCCCTGGCGCGAGCCGGCCGACAGCCACACCGACAGCACCAGGAACACCACCAGCCCCGCATAGCCCAGCGCCAGTTGCGGCGCATGGGCGTGGAACCAGACGATGCCGAAGGCGGCCAGCACCCGCACCGCCTCGATGTCCTGCCGGCGTGCCGGCAGGGTCTGGCTCATCCGACCTCCGGAGGCCCGAGCGGGTCGCCCAGGTGGATCTCGCCATCGCTCAGCACATCCACCCGCAGGCCGCCGCGCCCCACCCAGTGGCGCACCACCGCTGCTGGCGGCAGCGTGTCGCTGCCCAGGGCCTGGCCCAGGCCCGCGCAGGGTTCGCACAGCTCCACGCCCCGCAGCCGCACGCCGCCGACCGTGAAGGTGCGCCCCACCAGCGCGTTGAGCCGCACGCCGCGCGTCACCAGGTTGCGCCGGGTGATCGACAGGTCCGGCGCGCGAGCGTGCTGGGCGCAGAAGCGCTCGATCTCCTCAGCCTCCACCAGGGTCAGGTTCTGGCCGGGGTGGTCGGCCTGGCCGTCGTTGCGGTCGCCCAGCACGCCCCGGCCGGCACGCAGCGTGATGCGTTCGTGCGCCACCTGCGGCGCGCCGGCGGCCGGGCTGGTGAAGATGCGCTCAATCGTCATCGGGGGTCTCCGCGTGGTGCGAAGAGGCCGCCTGCGTCACAGCACCTGGCCGAACTTGACCAGGTTGCCGTCCTCGTCGATCAGCGCCAGCTCGCGCATGCCCCAGGGCTTGTCCTCCACCGGCACCAGGCGCGGAATGCCCTGCGTCGGCAGGCCCAGCGGCGCAAAGGCCGCCTGCAGCGGGTCCACCGCCGCCACGCGCATGTAGGCGCCCGCATAGCACTCGGCCGGGTCCAGCGCCGGGTGCGGAAAGAAATGCAGCTCCAGCGCGCCGCGGGTGAGGATGGCGTAGGTGCCACCGGCCAGCAGTTCGCCCTCGAAGCCCAGCCGTTCGTAGAACGCGATCGTGCGCGGCAGCGAGCGGCTGGGCAGCACCGGAATGGACATGTCAGGGGTGGTCATCAGTGGCTCCTCAGCGGTTCACGACGCGGTCGATCATCTGGTCACGCAGCGTGCCCTCGGTCGCGGTGCCCGGCGCTGGCCTGGCGGCCGGCACCGAGGCCGGCGCCACCGGCGCGACGGGCGCGACCACGTTGACATGGCCCTGCACGGTGGCGGTGGCATAGCCCGGCGGACAGGCGGTGTCGGTGTAGAGCACCCGCTCGCCGGCCACGCACTTGCGCAGGCCGCCCGGCCCGGTGGCGGCGGCCGGGCGGGCCGGGTCGGCCGTCGGTGTGCCTGTCAGCGATGCGGCGGCGCCGCGCAGCGCCGGCATCAGCGGCGCCAGGGCGCCGAAGTGCCAGGCGGCGGCCAGGGCCAGGGTCAGACTACCGAGGGTGAAAACCAGGGTGCGCATGGCAGGCAGGATGTCTGGGTCACATGGCAGGAGACGGTGGGCCATGGTAAGGCGTCTGTCGTGGAGCCGGTACGCCACCGGCCTGCAACCATGCCTCGCGTGTGATCAGGTACAGGCAGTGGCGCCGCAGCGCATGGCCTTCGGGTAGCGCCGGGTGGTCGAAGTCCTGGCCGGTGTCGTGCATGCCCAGGCGTTCCATCACCGCCCGCGACGGCCGGTTGACCAGCGCGGTGTACGACACCACCTGCGCCAGCCCCAGCGCACCAAAGGCCACCGCCAGCGCGGCGCGCGCGCCCTCGGTGGCCAGGCCCTGGCCCCAGTGCTGCCGGGCCAACCGCCAGCCCACCTCCACGCAGGGCGAGCAGGGCAGGGTGCGCCGCGGCACTGTCAGGCCGATGAAGCCGATGAACTCACCGCTGTCGCGCCGCTCCACCGCCCAGTTGCTCCAGCCCTGCTCGGCGAACTGCGCGCTCCACAGGGCCACGCTGTCGCGCGTCTGGGCCTCGGTCTGCGTGGCCGGGAAGTAGCGCATCACCAGCGGGTCGGCGTTCAGTGCCGCGAACGGCGCCAGGTGCCGCGGCTGCCACACCCGCAGACGCAGGCGTGGGGTGTCGGGCTCGATCGGCGGGCGCATCGGGTCGGGCTGGTCCGCGTGCTGGCGCGCCGGCGCCTATTCGGTGACCACGGCCGTGCCGCTGGCCGACAGCCACAGCAGGCCGTTGCCCGCGCCCAGTGCGATGCCGCGCAGGCCGGCGACCCGGTCCTGGACGACCTGGGTGCCCGCGAGAGCCTCGCCCGCGACCGCGCCACCACAGCGGGTCATCCGGTGGCCTTCATGGCTGGGGGCGGTGGTGCGCTGCACGGTGTTCCTCTGACCAGATCGGCGTTGACGGGCACGCGCTGGCCGGCGAGCCGCCGCGAGACCGCGCCGCTGCGCGGACCTCATCCCTCACCGCCATGCAACCGCCCCCTGGCGGACTGCCAGCCGGCCCGGGCAGGCACCAGGGTCCCCGCCTTGCCCAGCCCGAAGGCGGGCATGTTGACGTAGACATTCTCATAGCTGCCGGGTCGGGCAAGGTAGGTCTCGTGCCAGATGCCGACACGGCCATCCACGCCCACGGCGCGGTTGAACGCCTGCCAGGCGGGCAGATGCGCCGAGTCGCGCGCCGTGGCGTAGGCGAGCAACGCGTCCAGGCTGCGCCAGTACTGCACCAGGACCGCGGTGCGCGAGAACCACATCTCGTGGCTGAGCAGACCCAGCTCGGGCCGCGCGTACAGCTCGCGCAGCATGCGCGGCATCGCCGCAGCAACCGGCAGCCACTGGTGCACGGCCCACAGGCGGTTGACCCGCATGCCGATCAGGAACACGGCGAATTCGCCGTCCATCCGCGCGGTCATCCGCTCTGGGTGCACCATCGACCTGACCTCCTCAGTGAGCGCCCATCGGCACGAGCAGCCTCGGGACCCGGCCCACCGCCACCGTCGTCCACGATGCCGACCGCGTGGCCCTGCGCGCTGACCGGCTCACTTCCCGAAGCAATCCGTCGATTGCCCGAAGGTGGGGTCCAGCGCCAAGCCGGTTCTGTGGGTGGCGTCCTCCTTGAAGATGAAGGCGAAACACCGCTCGGCCTCGATCTCAAAGTCGATGTAGTACCGCTGACCCGCTTCCGGAATGATGCTGGATCTGGGGCTGCATGACGTGGAGACGCCGCCGTACACATAGTTGTAGTAACTGGACCCGATGGTCACCCGGTTGCCAGCCGGGATGTCGGCATAACCTGTCGAATCCGCGACAAGCCTCTGGCGTTGTCCGGCCAGGCAGATCCACTTGTTGCCTGGGCTCTTGAGGTTGAGCCTGGCCACGGCAGCGCCTTGCGGCGCGCGGTATTCCGGCACCACGGCGCAACCGGAGGCCAGGGTGATGGCCGCCAGGGCCAGGGCGAGACGGGACGTGTTCATTTCTCCGCGCCTCCCTTGACTTCCGGCGCCAGGCGCGCCAGCAGGTCGGGGCTGCTCAGGAGTCCCGGGCCGGGGGCATCAAAGAACAGGACGTAGGCGTAGACCGCCGGCTTGTGGACGATCGTGGTGACCGTCTTTTCGGCGCTGCGCTTGTCCATCACGGCATCAGGGAGGCTCTGGTAGAAGGCGAAGTAGGTCTTGCTCTCACGCTGGGCAATCTCTGCGCACCGATAGAGCAGATAGGTTCCCACCTTTTCGCGCGTGACGATCGAATTGCCGCTGAAGCCGACCTTGATCAGTTCCCCCGGTCCCTTCTGCTCCCAGTACCCACCGGTCCATCCCACCAGCGGCTGGCTGGCATCCTGATAGCCTGTGGCGCAGCCCGCCAGCAGGGCCACCGCCGCCATGGGTACGGCACATCTCGACAACAGCACAGCGCTCCTCCTTGTTGTGTGCGCCGATTGTATGGACGCGCCTTGGCATCCCAAGGTCGTTCACGATGCCCCTGGCCGCAGGCCTGATGGTCGCCGAGCACGGGGGAGTGCGGCCGACCCGCGAGCGCGGCATGCAACGACCCGCAGGGGGCCGCCCGGTCAGGAAGGATGGTCGCGATGGCCTCAGCCGACACCCACCCCACGCGCCGCCCAGCCGTCAGCGCGGCGGACCGGCACCGTCCGTCTGCACCTGCTGGGGCGGGTCGCACGGGCCGGCGGGGAGCACGCGGACCGTCACCACGTCGCCGGGCGCCAGCGCGCGCGAGCCCCAGTGCCAGTGCAGGTCGCGTCCCGAGTCCAGCCCCGACATCGACAGTTCGCAGCGGTCCTGCAGGAACTCGGCCTCGTCGAACCCGGGCTGCTGGCGATGGGCCTCGGTGATCCGCGCCGGGCTGCGGCGCACCCGGCTGACCAGGGCCGTCAGGACGCCACAGTCCTCCAGGCCGATCGTCGCCAGCGGCTGGTCGTTGATGCAGATCTCGAAGCGGACAGCGGCGTCGGGCATCGTGGCTACTCGATGACCACGGCCGTGCCGCTGGCCGACACCATCAGCATGCCATTGCCCTGGCCCAGCACCTCGTAGTCCAGGTCAATGCCGACCACCGCGGTGGCGCCCAGCTGGGTGGCGCGCTCCTCCAGTTCGCGCAGCGCGATGTCGCGGGCGCGCTGCAGTTCTTTCTCGTAGGTGGCCGAGCGACCGCCGACGATGTCGCGGATGCCGGCGAACAGGTCCTTGAACACATTGGCGCCGAGGATGGCTTCACCAGTCACCACGCCGCAGTAGCGGGTGATGCGGTGGCCTTCGACGCTGGGGGTGGTGGTGAGCAGCATGCGGGTCCTGGCGAATGGCGGGCGGCGATGCAGGGGCGCACGTGGACTGGCGGGCCGCCGGATCCAGCAGCCACGTGGCGATCAGTCCGCCGATGATCGCAGAGTCGGCGCGCGCTCAGGACGGCTCGAACATCACCAGCCGGCAGTCGGCGCTGCCGATGTTCTCCAGCACATGGCCCGGAATCGGCGCTTGCACGATGGCCGCGCCGGCGCGTGGCTGCGCGTCGCGCGTGCTGCCGTCGGGCGCATGGATGCGCAGGCTGCAGTCGCTGAGGTAGTACACCGCGTTGGCCGGGTGCGCATGCAGCACGTCACGCTGCCCTGGCTTCCAGGTGACCGCGATCACCTTGAACTGTTCGTTCTGCGCAATGACCTGGTAGATATCGGGCGAAGCCACATACGAGCGGGGCAAGGTCTGGCCCTGCACCGGTCCCGGCAGGCCCAGCCACAGGGCGCAGCACGCGAGGATCGTGGCGGGTGTCTTCAGCATCATGGTCTCCGTCAAAGGCGTGGCGCCCAGCGGCCACGTCTTCACAGTAGAACGATGGCGCGCCGCATGTTTGCGCTGGCACAAGCGGCCAGGGGTTAGCGTTGATCGCTGACCCTGGAGCGTCAGCCATGAAGCGCCAGCCAAGAAACGCCAGCCTCAGAGCACCAGCTCCAGCCGCCCGCCCACCGGCAGGCCCGCCCAGCGCGCCGACAGATCGGTCATGCAGGCGCGCACCGCGTCCACCGCCGCCTCATCCAGGGCCAGCATGGGGCACTGCCGCGCTGCGCAGGTCACCTGGTACATCGCCAGGAGCTCGGTGGCCGGCGTCTGGCCGCCCGACCAGGCATCGCCCTGGATCACCTCGACCAACCGCTCCACCCCGTCGCTCTCGGCCTCGGCCGCCATCCGGAAGCCGGCGGTCTCGCCGTCGCGCACCCGGCCCAGAAAGCCGCGCGCCTGCAGCGTGCTTTCCACCGCGAAGTGCACCATGTCGTGCGGGATGATCCCCTGCTTCGGGCACTCCACCCGCTGCGGCGCGCCGCTGGCCTGGAACACCTCCATCAGGTCGTGCTTGGCGGAGCCCTTGGTGAAGACGATCTTCATGGCGCTGAGGGTTCGTGTCTGCGGAGGGCGCCCGACCGCCGGGCCGCGTTCAACGGCCGCACCACTGCTTTTCGCAGGGGATGCCATTGTGGTCGCCGTCCATCTTGACCCCCGGGCAATGCGTCAGAAAGTACTGCGCCTCGGCGCATGAGCGCATCTGCGAGCAGTACTGGCGCCCGTCGCAGTGGAAGGCGCCCGGCGCGGCCCCGGGCGCCGGGGCCGGCGCCGCCGCAGGCCCCGGCGAGGGTGAGGGCGCGGTGGACGGCCAGGGCACCTTGGCCCCCGCGCCGGGTGCCGACGCTGCCGCCGCGCGGCGCTGCTTCTCGGCCGCGTTCAGCTCCGCCAGCGTCGGGTCGCGCCGCGGCTGCGTGGCCGGGCAGGGCGCTTCCTGGAAGGTGACGCTGCCGTTGATCACGCACTTATTCACCGGTGCGGCGTGGGCGGCTGCGTGAAACATTAGCGCGGCGAAGACCGGCGCCAGCAAGGCGATACGGGGCATGGTGAGGAAGGGTGTCGTTGCGCGGTCACGGCGGCGCTGCGGCCTGGGCGGCCCGCGGTGCCCAGGCACAAGTGTGCGGACGTCGTCGTGTTCAGGCAAGCTTCGCAAAGCCCGCACCCATTGCCCGATCCAACCTGGTTGATGCCAAGCCGTCCCGCCGTGACCATGCGTGCAGATCAATTCATTCGCCCACCCATGGACCTCGCTACCCTGTCGCTCCTTGTATTGGCCGCTGCCCTTCTGGGCGCGACGGTCCAGGCCTGGCGCATCGGCAACGACCGGCGCGACGTCAGATTGCTGGGAGGCATCACAGGCTTCACCAGCCTGGGCGCCGTCGCAACGGCGCTGTGGTGAGTCCTGGACCGCGCCCTGGCCGGGTTTGAAGGGCAGGCCTGAACAGCAGGCCCGCGCGGTCGCTGGTGGAATCAGCCGCGCGCTGGCGCGCCGACGATCTCCGCGACGCGCTGGTCGAACGCCTCCGAGCTCAGCAATGGCGACTCGCCCAGGTTCAGGTGCTTGCCGTCGGCCCATTCGCACAGGTAGCAGGAGTCCGGGGCCGTGCCCCGCTCCAGCGCGAAGTAGCGCGGCGGTTCAGCCTGCTCCGTGGCCCGCGGTGTCAGGCCCCAGATGGCCACCAGATGGGCCTCCGGCGAGGCCAGCGGCGTGGGCATGCGGATGACCCAGTTGACCTGCTCGCCATGCGCGTAGCGCCGGGCACTGACCTGCCCCATCAGATCGGCGAGGTAGGTGGGCCAGGACGCTGGCTTGTCACGCCCGACCGGCCAGCCCGGAATGCTCCCGCACTGCGCTTCGGCGAGGAAGAACAGGTACTGGAAGCTCAGTGCCGACAAGGTCTCACCGGCCAGGGCCTCACACAGCATCGGGTGACGTTCGTGGGCGGCCTTTGGCAGCACCCGGTGTTCGAGGATGTAGACCAGCGGCCGCTGCAGCCGCGGCGAGCCATCCAGGCTGGGGACGAGGCGTTCGTAAGGCGCGATCGGGTGGTTCATGCTGTCAACCCAGAGACGTGTTGCCACGCCCTGGCCTCAGGGAAGGCCGGCCCGCTGACCGGCCCGTTGCGAGTCAGTCGGTGCGCAGTTTCAGCACCGCAAACCAGGGGTGAACCGGGTCGCGCAGGTGACCGGCGTCGTCAACCGGCAGCCGCTTGAGCGTCACCGAGTCGCGCACGTTGCAGCCGATGACCTCGACATAGCCGGGCCCGGTGGCAACCACCACGTCGGAGTGGCTGGGGTAGCTGGTCGTTGCATCGAACAGCTTGGCCGCCTTGGCCGGGTTGCTGCCCGGCACGCGGCTGTAGGCCACCAGATCGCCCACCTGCGGGGCCCCGCCGGCCTCGCCAACCCGGTAGCCCCAGAAAAGCGCAGAGCTGTCCTGAGCCTTGCGCGCCGCAATGAACTGGCGAATCCACACCGAGTGCGCCTGCGCAAACGGAAATCTCGCTTTGGTCAGCCCCGCAGCCTTCATGATCGCCGACATGCCCACGGCCGACCAGTAGTAGCGGTCGTCCATGACATCGTGCAGGCTCGGATGGCCGCCGCCCACCGCGCAGTAGTGGTCGATCACGTACTGCGCGTAGGCACTCTCGTCATCCGTGTGCTGGATCGACAGCCGCTGGTCGACCAGATCCCAGACCGACTGGCCCCAGTGGTCCCACTCGCTGCGCGCGGCAGCAACGATCGATGCCTTGATGCCCATGACCGGCTCCCCTGCCCATTGAACGAGCCGGCTTTGTAGGCCATCAAGCCCGCAGGCGCATCCTCAGAGGGAAGGATCGGCGGCGGCCTGAATGTGTTCGCGCAAATCGGAACGCTTCATGCCTGCCCCTGAGTGTGGGTGTTCGACATGAGCAGCGTCCAACAGGCCACGCTGTCCAGACGTCCGCCCGATGGAAGGGTGAGGCGTCACTTGGGTTCAAGGCGAATGAGCTCGGAGTTGCCAGAAGTGCTGCGCCTGATTCTGAAGATGGCCGCGGCCTTGGAGATGCCGGCATCCGGGAAGTCGACGTCGAACTCGCCGTTGGCCAGGGCGTGCATCTCCACATGCGTGAGCTGGCTTCCAAGACCAAAGATCATGAAGACATGGCCCTCGGGCGGCTCGGGCACCCGAATGATCCGACCACACTGGTTCCGATTCGCGCCGATGAACGCACAGACCTGCTCGCGGCTGGTGCCCGGCTTGAACACATAGAACCTGTCCCAGCCAAAGCTGGTCAGCTTGCCAAGGTCAACTTCCGAGGCGGACGGGTCGCGAGCCGCGGCACCGATGTGCTTGCTGATGCCGCCCGTGCCGTTGGTGGCTTCAGAACACGCACTAAGTGCCACGACGAGGACAGCCAACAGCAAATGCGACCGCACGGTGTGACGCCTATCGCAGTGTTGACCGTCGCGACGCGGTAAGGCGCCCTGGCCTTGGGGCCAATGGTAGACAACAGCGACTGTCGGTCAAGCGTGCCATGCCGCGGCTCGCGTGGTGGATGGAGCAGTTCGCGCAGGCAATGTACAGACCTTCCTCAGGCGTCAGCGGGCTGTGCAAACGAACGGCGCTTCATCAGGAAGACGAACGCTCCCAGCGGAAATGCCAAGGTGAAGATGTACGGAGCCACGGGCCCCGCCTTGGCGAAGCCTGCGCCAAGCAGCGCAACGCTGAAGGGGTGGACGCCCCACGCACCTGTTGTCCAGTTGAATCGAAACTGCACCATGCCAACTGCGACGAAGAGCAGCCATAGCCACTTGCGCTTTGGAATCTGGGTTCTGACACATGCGATGAGCGCGTAGACCACGAAGAGAGGAATGCCCACCGCAAGGACAAGCACAGCGTAGTGCAGCGCACTCTTGCCGTCGAACGTGAATGCGTTCTCCGCCTCCAGGGAGGTCGACCGTGGCGTGACGTGAATCCCCTGCACCAGGACCTTGCCATTGCGGCGCTCCAGAACCACATTGGCAAGCAGCCAGGAGTCCTTGTACTGATACTCGAACGTGAGATTGAAGCTTGTGACTGAGTTGGTGATGTTCGTATGCGCCCCCACGGTACGGACGCTGATGTGTTCGCCTGAAGGAATGTGTTCGGCCATCGCCTCCAGCTTGCTCCGAAGATCAGGTGACCGAAGGCTTGGATCCAGCTGCGCCTCGACCGACGCGTAGTCGCGTGCCGCGAGTTGCGAGACCACTTGCTTCGCGAGCGCAGCCTCTTCCTTTGGAACAAACCTATCGAACATGGCCTGTTGGTCGCAGGCAGACAACAAGAGCGCCAAGATAGGAATCAGGAGTCGGTGCATAGCGAGGTTGATGTTATTGGCGCCTCACGTTGGAGGTAACGCGCAGCCGCCAGCGGAGCGCCAGGGCCGCGAGGGAAATGATATGTCTGGCTGCCTCGCGGCCCTGGTGCGTAGCTCGTGGACGTCGCGTTGACCGAGTGGTTAGGTGCCACTGGGTACGTCGCGTCGCGCCTTGAGCCAGGCGCCCCAAAGCAGAACGAGGACGGCGACCCGAAGTGCTATGTGAACCACGAGCGCCTTGTGCATGTCGGACCCAAGCTGTTCAGACGCGATGGTCGAGGCGTTCGTGACAAGAGCGATGAGCTCGAAAACCGTGAGCACGACGACTGGCGTTAGGCCGGGGCGAATCCACAGCCACAGCGCACCAACCCCAAAGACCATGAGATCAATGGTGTTGAGGCCCCATTGATTGAGCAGGGCCATACCCGCCAGAAGCCAAAGGGTGTGGCCCGCGAGGACAGACATTGCGCCGAGGTATCTGGGATCGGTTGGCTTCAGCAACTTGCTGCCGATGTACCAAACGGCACCACTTCCGACTGCCGGGACCAGAACGTTCGCGCCGGCATATACGCCGAGTGTTGCCCCGAAGATTGAAGCCGCAGCGCCGCGGAGTGCGAGTTGTTGATTGGTGGGAGCGGACATAGAGGGGAGAGGGGTGACGCTCAACGTTTGAGCTGAGCCGCGAGCGCCGGTGTGGCACTTGGCCCGCTGGACGGATGATGACCTAAGCCGGAAAGCGGGCCAAGTGCCATGCCGGTGGGCGTCGGTCCCAGCGAGGGGTTAGGCGTCACTCGCGGCGCTCAATGAGACCGAGTAGGGTGTAAAGATTGCGGGGCGGCCTGTTGCGCTCTCGAATCTCTCGGACTCTCATCTTCGTTCGCCAGAGCTGTCCAATCAGCTTCTCGTCTGGCTTCTCGATTAGCTCGAACCAACGAGTCGCAAGAGCCGACGCGACCGTGCCACGGATCACCTCGCCAGACTCGAGGAGCTTCATCTCAAACTTTCGTGCCTCCGGAAGCAAGCCAAGAAGCTCGCCGACGACGTTGTCGCTCTCGTTGTCTTCGACTTCGGTCGCTTCAACTCGAATTCGCGCTCTGCGGACGGCCTCTCCGGTGAGGCTTTCGTCTCTCTCGGCTTCAACGATTCTCAAGGACGCTTGACTGTCGTCTAGTGCCCGAAAAAAATCGCGGAGCGATACCAACATGCGAGGATCAAGTGTTTCGACGCTTGCCTCAAAGGCCTCGTCCGACTCCGCAGCCGCTTGGCTGATCATGACGGTTACGTCGTCAATTGCCTTCTTGATGGGTGTGTCGGCGATCTGAGCGTTCTGCGAGTTCTCTTCCAGAACGAAGCCGACGGATCCACGCACAAGCTCTCGAATGGCAAGCGTTGATGGGGTTCGTTCTGGAACTCGACCCCGTGCTCCAAGACGGCCGAACTCTTCTGATGCAATTCTCTTGCTGATCAGATCCTGAAACGTCCTAAGCGCCGTCGTCGCGAAGTCGGCAGCGATTGAGCGAGAGCCGTAGACTGGGCCGCCTGCGAACATTAGCGCCACGCTTCCCGTTGTCTCTTCCTCTGCCGCTAGCCGCTGAATCTTCTCCTCGAGCGAGGCAAGTCGTGCACGAAACGACAGTTGTCCGATCGGATCGGCATCCCCAGCAGCAGCGAGCATGGCGCGCACTGCTTCACGGTCGGCTACAAGCGCTTCCAGTTCAAGACGCTTCATGGCCAGACCCGGTCCAGGTGCTTGAGGGCGTCGGCATCGTCAGAGATCAGTGGCAGTCGAAGGATACCCTTCCACAGGTGTGAGGATCGCCGATGGCCGAAGAGTCCATGCCAGTACGTCACCTGCGTGATGACGTTGGGAAGAGGGGTATTCGCATCAACAAAGTAGGCGTCGCATCGAAACAGTGCTTTCGTTTGTACGGCGTCGAAGAGTGCTGCGTTGGCGGCAACAAATGCTGCCCAAGCAACTTGATCCTGCGCGTGCGTTGGCCGAACAAAGAAGGTCACTACGTCAATGTCGCCCGGGCTTCGACCTTCAAGAGCTTCGATGTCCTCGCAGAAGCTTCCGGCACACCACTGATAGCCATCGGAGATGCCAAGAGCCAACAAGCTTTGGCGGAGCGAGATGAACCCGCGAAGGATTGCAGCGCGGTCGGCCGATGTTCCCAGGGCCTCGGCAACCTCCTTCATGGAGGTGTCGTAGGGGGATAGTCCGGCGGGATCGGCTGGCGAGGGGCCGACGTACGGCGGAAGCGCCCCTGAAAGATTGAAGGCCGGAATCATCTGTCTCCCTGTGTCTAGCGCTTCTTGTCGCAGCATTCTGCCGGAGAGCTGAGAACGGCGCTGCCTGTGACGCCTAACGTTCGAGTTGAGACGCGCGCGGAGGCAGACGATGACTGGCCGCGCAAGGACGATTAACACTTTGGCCTGGAGCGGCCAGGCATTGGCTGCCGTTGCGCGTCGGCTCGAACGAGGGGTTAGGCGTCACTGCGCGCCGCCGCGGATGAAAGCGTCGATCTCTTCATTGGTAGGACGCTGCTCAACTAGCTGCTCCTCCATTCCGTGTATTGGGGACGAGGGGCGAAGACTGGGTTGCCTGTAGGGGGCCCCGTCGAGATGCTGAAGGATTGCCCTAGAAAGCTCAATCACATTCGCCCAGCGGTCCATCAAGTGAAGGAACATCGCGAGCTTCATTGTGTCGATGTTGATGGTTGGCCCTCGGTGCGGTTGACTCTTTGGAGAGTGCTCATAGACGAGGCTCATGACCTCAGTCGTATTTGCACGCTTGAGGCGTCGAACTTCGTCCTGAAGTTGGAGCAATGCTTCGTAGACGGGTGTTTCTTGATACGAGTCGGAGGCAAGGTCAAACGAGAGAAAGGTCGGGACCGATACGGCGCGGTCCAATACAACGGGATGAAGTTGCAGCCCCATAAGAGCGATGGACAGTGAACTCAATAGATCCCACGTCTTTGTGTTTACTGTCTTGACGCTGTCCCTTCGGCCATCTAGGGATATTGGCGTCTCTCGGTGAAATTGATCAATGGCGGAGCGTGGCGAGTACACGGCGCCGGCTTTCATCTTGACCAAGCACTGCGAGAGAAACTCGCGCAGTTCCCGGCGTAGAAGGCGCTTCAACGTGAGGTCTTCCGTGGGGGTGGAAGTGAAGAGTGCACCATCAATGACTCGAACCAAGTCACGAAAGTCCGAAAAGACATTGATCCAGTTCCCGGTGGGTGCTTCAGATCCCGTCTTGACGGCGGCAGCCGTCTCTTTGTTGCGGCCGACTTCACTGAGAAAGGATGAAATGAAGTCCGCATCGGCAGCACTCTTGCTTGGGAAGTTCGAGATGTCCCTCTTAAGTCCGTCCTCAATGGCTACCGTGTCTAGGTACCTCGCGAGCTCGCGGCGCTCTTCCTTGACTTGCCAGACGTCAGATCGGACGAAGCTAAAGAGTTTGAGTTTTCCTTCTCGATGCAACTCATATGCTTCTCGGTACTCGCGCTGTGTGATCGATATTCTGTTCGGCTCGTCGTACCAACCGCCTACGCGGCTGCCGATGAGAAGCACGAAATAGTCAGCTGCATGGATTGCTTGAAGGCATGCCTGGTATGAGTGCTGATCGAGCGGCTTCCTAAAGTCATTGAACTCTGAGGCCAAGACCTTGCAGCCCTGCTCTTCCAAGTAGAACTTTAGCGATGAGCGCAGATCGCGAAAGTCGTAGATGGTTGACGAGATAAAGAAAGTTGGTCGCTTCATGGAGCTGATGTGGCTCTAGTCGGTCCGGCGGGTGCTGCGGGCCGTTTTGTGACGCCTTGTATGTTCAACCCAGCGATTCCACAGAAGAATCGCGGTTAGCGCAAGCGACCCGTGCGCCTGCGTTGGACGACTCGACAGCCCGTTGAAGCCTTGGGCTCACCAGCCCGCACGTTATTGATCCGGCATTGAAATGTTGAACTTTTCCGGACGCGTAGAGTCTGACCCTGCATGGACAAGATCGACTCTCG
>NZ_JAGQDF010000013.1 GCF_018069875.1 Ideonella alba
CGAGAGTCGATCTTGTCCATGCAGGGTCAGACTCTACGCGTCCGGAAAAGTTCAACATTTCAATGCCGGATCAATAATACCGAAATTGGAGCGAGCGATGAACGAGCAAGGAAGGTTCGACACCCTGGGCCGTCTGGAAGACCTGCCGCAGGACTACCGCGACGAACTCACCGCGCAGAACCTGGTGCCGCTGTGGCCCAGCCTGCGCGCGGTGCTGCCGCCGCATGTGCCGGCGCGCAAGACCCGGCCCACCCACTGGTCGTACGAGGCGCTGCGCCCGCTGCTGCTGAAGGCCGGCGAGCTCACGCCCATCGAGAAGGCCGAGCGCCGCGTGCTGGTGCTGGCCAACCCCGGTCACGGCCTGGAAAAGATGCAGGCCAGCGCCGCGATGTACCTGGGCATGCAGCTGCTGCTGCCCGGCGAGCTGGCCCCCGCGCACCGCCACACCCCCAACGCGGTGCGCATGGTGGTGGAAGGCGAGGGCGCCTGGACCCTGGTCAATGGCGAGAAGTGCCCGATGGCCCGCGGCGACCTGATCCTCACGCCCACCGGCCTGTGGCACGAGCATGGCCACGACGGCAGCGGCCCGGTGATCTGGCTGGATGTGCTGGACCTGCCGCTGGTCTACTACATCGAGGCCTCGTACCACGAGGAAGTGCCCAGCCAGACCGTGCAACCCGGCCAGGGCGTCAAGGCCTATGCGCGCGGCGGCGTGGCGCCCACCACCGTGTTCCAGCGCAGCGACAAGGCCTACCCGATGCTGCGCTACCCCTGGGCCGATGCCAAGGCCGCGCTGCTGTCGCTGGCCGAGGACCAGCCCGCGCTGGAATCGGTGCAGGTCACCTACATCAACCCCGAGACCGGCAAGGACGCCGAGAACATCCTGGGCTTCTACGCCCAGCTGCTGCGCCCGGGCCAGACGCTGCGCCTGCCGGCGCGCTCGCCCGCCCAGGTGCTGCACCAGATCGAGGGCTGCGTGGACGTGGCGGTGGAGTCCAGCGCCTTCACGCTGGCCGAGGCCGACACCTGCGCCATCCCCGGCTACACGGCGGCCACGCTGACCAACCGTTCGGCCACCGAGCCCGCCTTCATCTTCATCGCCGACGAGAGCCCGCTGCACCGCAAGCTGGGCGTCTACGAAGTGCGTTCGTAACCCCCGACCATGACCACCTACCTGTTCCCCCCGCCGCCCGTTGCCTCGCTGCCCATCGAGGGCCGCGCCGAGCGCTTCCCGGTCAACCGCCTGTTCTTCGTCGGCCGCAACTACCACGCGCATGCGGTGGAGATGGGCAAGCCGGTGGACAAGAGCGTGGAGCGGCCGTTCTACTTCACCAAGTCGCCCAGCACGCTGGTGGAATCGGGCTCAGAAGTGCCCTACCCCAGCGAGACGAAGAACTTCCACCACGAGATGGAGCTGGTGCTGGCGATTGGCCAGGCCGGCTTTCGCGTGCCGGCCGAGCAGGCCCACGAGCTGGTCTACGGCTACGCCTGCGGCCTGGACATGACCCGGCGCGACCTGCAGCTGGTGGCCCGCGACAAGGGCCGCCCCTGGGACCTGGGCAAGGATGTGGAGGGCTCGTCGGTCTGCGCGCCGATCAAGCCGCTGCCGGGCGTGGTGCTGGACCAGGGCGCGCTGGCGATGAGCGTGAACGGCCAGGTGCGCCAGCAGTCCAACGTGGACAAGCTGATCTGGAACATCCGCGAGATCATTGCCGACCTGTCGCTGTTCTATCATCTGCAGCCGGGTGATCTGATCTACACCGGCACGCCCGAAGGCGTGGGGCCGGTGGTGGCGGGTGATGTGATCGAAGGCTCGGTTGAGGGCGTGGGCAGCGTCAAGCTGGTGGTGGGCCCTGCCGAATGAAGTTGTTCAACTTCTTTCGCAGCGGGACATCCCACCGCCTGCGCATCGCGCTGAACCTCAAGGGCCTGGCGCCCGAGTACATCGCAGTGGACCTGCGCACGGAGGCGCACCTGCAGGACGCCTTCAAGGCCGTCAACCCGCAGCAGCTGGTGCCGGCGCTGGTGCTGGACGACGGCCAGGTGCTGATCCAGTCGCCCGCCATCATCGAATGGCTGGAAGAGCGCCACCCCACGCCGCCGCTGCTGCCCACTGATCCCGAAGCCCGCGCCCGCGTGCGCGCGCTGGCGGCCATCGTGGGCTGCGACATCCACCCCATCAACAACCGCCGCATCCTGGAAACCCTGCGCCAGCAGTTCGGCTGCGATGAGGCCGCCATCAACGCCTGGTGCGGCACCTGGATCAGCGCCGGCTTCGACGCGATCGAGGCGCTGCTGGCAGCCGACACCGCGCGCGGTGCCTACTGCTTTGGCCACACGCCCACGCTGGCCGATGTCTACCTGGTGCCCCAGGTGGAAAGCGCCCGCCGCTTTGGCGTGGACCTGTCGCGCTGGCCGCTGATCAGCGCAGTGGATGCGGCCTGCGCGAAGCTGCCGGCCTTTGCCGACGCGGCGCCGTCGAAGCAGCCCGACGCACCCCGCTGAGCCAGCCTGGGAGGCGGCGGCTATTGCATTGATTGGCTCAATCAAATACCCACACTGATAGCAGATCTCTAAAGTCCCGGCATCGGCACCAACGCCGTGTCACCGAGGAGATCCTGATGAGCCAGCCTGCCGCCGCCCAGTGCCCGTTCCACCACACCGGCGCCCGAACCACCCCCGCCGTCCGCGCCAATGCCGACTGGTGGCCCAACCAGCTGAACCTGGCGATCCTGCACCAGCACCAGCCGGTCTCCAGCCCGCTGGACGCTACGTTCGACTACGCCCACGACTTCGGTACGCTGGACTATGCCGCGCTCAAGCGCGACCTGGCCGCGCTGATGACCGACTCCCAGCCCTGGTGGCCCGCTGATTGGGGCCACTACGGCGGCCTGTTCATCCGCATGGCCTGGCACAGTGCCGGCACCTACCGCACGGCCGACGGCCGCGGCGGCGCCAGCACCGGCAACCAGCGCTTCGCGCCGCTCAACAGCTGGCCCGACAACGGCAACCTGGACAAGGCCCGCCGCCTGCTGTGGCCGATCAAGCAGAAGTACGGCAACGCCGTCTCCTGGGCCGACCTGATGATCCTGGCCGGCAACGTGGCGCTGGAGTCCATGGGCTTCAAGACCTTTGGCTTTGCCGGTGGCCGCGAAGACCTGTGGGCGCCCGAGGAAGACATCTACTGGGGCGCCGAGAAGACCTGGCTCGCCACCAGCGACCAGCCCCACAGCCGCTACCACGGCGAGCGCCAGCTGCAGAACCCGCTGGCCGCCGTGCAGATGGGCCTGATCTACGTGAACCCCGAAGGCCCCGATGGCCGCCCCGACCCGGTGGCCAGCGGCCGCGATGTGCGCGAGACCTTCGCCCGCATGGCGATGAACGACGAGGAAACCGTGGCCCTGATCGCTGGCGGCCACACCTTCGGCAAGGCCCACGGCGCGGGCGACCCGGCGCTGGTGGGCCCCGAGCCCGAGGCCGCGCCGATCGAGGCCCTGGGCCTGGGCTGGATCAACCAGCTGGGCAGCGGCCACGGCGTGCACACCACCACCAGCGGCATTGAAGGCGCCTGGAAGCCCCACCCCACGCGCTGGGACATGGGCTACTTCGAAACGCTCTTCAAGTACGAGTGGGAGCTGGTGAAGAGCCCGGCCGGCGCCCACCAGTGGCGTGCCAAGGACGTGGCGCCCGAGGACATGATTCCCGACGCGCACGACCCCGCGCTGAAGCACGCGCCGATGATGACCACCGCCGACCTGTCGCTGCGCTTCGACCCGGCGTATGAGGCCATCTCGCGCCACTTCCTGGCCCACCCGGAGCAGTTCGCCGACGCCTTCGCCCGCGCCTGGTTCAAGCTGACCCACCGCGACCTGGGCCCGAAGAGCCGCTACCTGGGCCCCGAAGCGCCCACCGAAGACCTGCTGTGGCAGGACCCGCTGCCGCCGGTGGACCACCCGCTGATTGACGCGGCCGACGCGGCCGAGCTGAAGCAGCGCGTGCTGGCCTCGGGCCTGAGCGTGGCGGAATTGGTCTCCACCGCCTGGGCCGCCGCCAGCACCTACCGCGGCAGCGACCGCCGCGGTGGCGTCAACGGCGCACGCATCCGCCTGGCGCCGCAGAAGGACTGGGCGGTCAACCAGCCGGCCCAGCTGGCCAAGGTGCTGCGCGTGCTGGAAGAAGTGAAGCGCGGCTTCGACACCCATGCCGAAGGCGGCAAGCGCGTCTCACTGGCCGACCTGATCGTGCTGGCCGGCAACGCCGGCGTCGAGGCCGCCGCGCAGGCGGCCGGCCACACGCTGCAGCTGCCCTTCACGCCCGGCCGCACCGACGCCAGCGCCGAGCAGACCGACGTCGAGTCCTTCGCCGTGCTGGAGCCGCAGGCCGATGGCTTCCGCAACTGGCGCGCCCAGGCCTTCAGCGTGGCGCCCGAGCAGATGCTGCTGGACCGCGCGCAGCTGCTGGGTCTGTCCGCGCCGCAGATGACCGCGCTGCTGGGCGGCCTGCGCGTGCTGGGCGCCAACCACGGCGGCGCGCCCGAGGGCGTGTTCACCCAGCGCCCCGGCCAGCTGACGAACGACTTCTTCGTTCACCTGCTGGACATGGGCACGGTGTGGGCCCCGGTGGGCGACAACGCCTACAGCGGCCGCGACCGCAGCACCGGCCGGCCACGCTGGACGGCCACGCGGGTGGACCTGGTGTTCGGCTCCAACGCGCAGCTGCGCGCGATCGCCGAGGTCTATGCGCAGGACGACGGCGGCGCGCGCTTCGTGCGCGAGTTCGCCGCGGCGTGGACGCAGGTGATGGAGGCGGACCGCTTCGACCTGCACCGCTGAGCGATGCCCGCGGGCCAGGCCTGTTTCAGCAGGTCTGGCCCTTCTTGCAGACCTTGGTCAGCGTCACCTGGTCGATCCAAACCGTGTCCCAGGGCAGGCCAGTGTCGACCAGGCGGCCCACGCCGTGCAGGCCCAGGTAGACGGTGTAGACGCCGTCCACCGGCGCCTTGAACTTGTAGGTGTGCGTGGCCGGCGGGGCGGTGACCCACTGGTTGGTCACCGGATCGATGATCAGGATCGGGCCCTGCATGTCAGGCGGCGTGCGCACGTAGTAGCCGGTGGTCGGGTCCTGCACGTAGAGAGGCTCGCCGGGGTTGAGCACGCGCACATCGAAGGCATTGATCGGGCCGACCTGACGGCCGTCGTTGTGCTGGTGCCAGCTGAGCTTGTAGGTGCCGGCGGTCAGCGTGACCGCCTGCGACAGCAGCGGCGACATCGGGAACTGCTTGCAGGACGGCGGGTCGCCCGGGTCGCAACGGTCGTAGCGGGCCTGGTAGACCAGCTCGCCGTTGGCGTCGACGAACAGGTTCAGCAGCGGGCGGCCGTCGCTCAGCGTGGCGCCGCTCCAGCCGGTGGTGTCGGCCGAGAAATCGCCGTTGACCAGCAGGTTGGCCTTGGCGGCCAGGGCAGCGATCGGGGCGGCGAGGCTGGCGACCAGGGCCAGGCAGGACAGGGTGAGGCGCATCGGGGCTCCGGACACGGCCAGACGCAGCCGCACCCGCCCAGTCTGCGGGTCGAAGCTGACCGGTGTCTGAGCTGCCCGGGTATACCCGATATCCGGCCCCTGCCCCGCAGGCCGCCCCGAGCGGCCTTCAGTGGTTGGCCAGGGCGGGCGTGTCGGGCAACACCATCGCGTGCTGCAGCCCCCAGTGCTCGACCGCGGCCACCAGCACCGCCGATTCGGCCTCGGCGACGAACTCGTCGGACTGGGCCAGCGCCACGCACAGGCTCAGCAGCCGGCGGCGCAGCGCGGGGTCCTGGATCTCGGCCATCAGGTCGGCCAGCGTGCGCTCGTCGAAGGGGCAGATGTCGGGGTCGACCCAGTGGCCCACCTCGCGCAGCTCCTTGATGTGGGCGGCCAGCAAGGCCAGCAGCGAGGAGCGCGACAGCCCCAGCGACTGGTGGACGGCGTGCCGGTCGAGCCAGTTCAGGGCCTGTTCACACGACCGGAAGGGGTTGCGAAGGCCTGCAGAAGCGGGCCAATCTAGGCGCAGCGCGCCGCCCGCACTCACGTGCGGGCAAGCGATGCAACGACGAGTGGCCCGCTTCGGCAGGCCTTCCCGCAGGGTTGATGTTCAGAGAGGCCGCATGCGGCGTTGCACCCCTCGCCGGGTATCCAACCCGGCTGCGGTGTGCGCCTTGCCTGCGGCCTCTCTGAACATCAACGCAATCCCTTCCGGCCGTGTGAACAGGCCCTCGCTCGGCGGGATCGACCAGGCCGTCGGCGGTGGCGGTCAGCGCCAGGATGCGGGCGGCGGCCTGGGGGCTGTCGATGGGGTAGCTGCGCATGGCGTGTCTCCTCGGTGAAGGGGGGCCGGCAATCGCCGGACGGCTGGAATGTGGTGGTGGCTCGGGTGCGGAACCAGCAGGCTTTTCCGCGCAGGGGCTTCGAAAAACCCGGCCGCCACGCCTTGCGGGAAAACCGAAGCCTTGTTCAGGCCCGACCTGGCTTGTGCCGCGCCGCCCCGCCCCCACACTGCCGGGATTCCTGGTCCTTCACCCCTGACACACCATGCTTTACGCCCTCAGCTGGCTGCTGGTCGCCGTTGTTCTTGCAGGCTGGTCCCTGCTGGTCTGGGCCGTGCATGCGCTGGCCACCTGGAGCCTCAACAGTGCCGGCGCGATGGCCGGCAACCCCGAGCCGGGCAGCCTGCTGTCGCTGCCCGCCTGGCTGGCCGACTGGGTGCCGCTGGACCTGGTGGGCGCACTGGGCCAGCTGGTGGCCTGGTTGGGCCCGTGGGTGGATGCCACGCTGTCGGCCGCCCCGGCGCTGGCCACCGGCCTGACGGTGCTGAGCTGGGTGCTGTGGGGCCTGGTCAGCCTGCTGCTGGTGCTGCTGGGCGCCGGCCTGCACGGGCTGATCGCGCTGTGGCAGCGGCGCGCGCCGACGCTGGCCGCCGGTGGCGCCGCATGACGCCGCCGATCGCGCAGCGCCTGCGCGACGCGGCCGCATCGGTCGGCCGCGAGCGGGTGTCGATGCAGGCGCTGGCCCAGGCCCACGGCCCCGAGGCCCAGGGCACGCTGCTGCTGCTGCTGGCCATGCCCTGCCTGCTGCCGGTGCCGGGGGTGGGCACGGTGCTGAGCCTGGGCATTGCTGCGCTGTCGGTGGCCATGTGGCGCGGCCACGGCGTGGGCCTGCCGCCGCGGGTGGCGGCGCTGAAGCTGCCCGGGGACTGGGCGCGCCGGGTGCTGCACGGCCTGGCCACCGCCTATGCGCTGGCCGGCCGCCATGCGCGGCAGCGCCTGGACACGCTGACCGCCGAGCGCTGGCACCCAGTGCTGGCGGCGGTGGTGGGCCTGATGGCGCTGATCGTGCTGCTGCCGATTCCGTTCGGCAACCTGCTGCCCTCGCTGGCGCTGGTGCTGATCGGCCTGGGCTTGGTGTTCCGCGACGGGCTGGCGGTGGCCCTGGGCCTGGCCGGCGCCGCGCTGGCGGTGCTGGCCACGACGGGCCTGGTGCTGTGGGCCTGGACCTGGGGCAGCGACTGGGCGGCGCGCTGGATCAGCTGACAGGTCAGCCCGCGGCGAACACCCGGCTGGCCAGGATGTCCACGTCGGCGATGGTGGACAGCTCGGTGGCGTCCAGCACCCGTTCGCGGTCGGCGTACAGGCGGCTGGCCTGGCGCAGGCGCGAGCGGTCCAGCGCATTGCGCACGCTGCGCGCATTGGCAAAGTGCGGCTGCTGCACGCGGCGGCGCAGGTAGGCCTCGAAGGCGGCCGGGGCGCCGTCGCCGAAGCGGTAGTGCGACTGGCTGAGCATGCGGTCCGCGATCTGCAGCAGCTCCTCCACCGAGTAGTCCGGAAAGGCCAGGTGGTGGGCAATGCGCGAGCTCATGCCCGGGTTGCTCTGGAAGAAGGTGTTCATCCGGTCCTCGTAGCCGGCCAGGATGACCACCAGGTCGTCGCGCTGGTTCTCCATCACCTGCAGCAGGATCTCGATCGCCTCCTGGCCGTAGTCGCGCTCGTTCTCGGGGCGGTAGAGGTAGTAGGCCTCGTCGATGAACAGCACGCCGCCCATCGCTTTCTTGAGCACCTCCTTGGTCTTGGGCGCGGTGTGGCCGATGTACTGGCCCACCAGGTCGTCACGGGTGACGCTGACCACCTGCGGCCGGCGCACATAGCCCAGCCGGTGCAGGATCTCGGCCATTCGCAGCGCCACCGTGGTCTTGCCGGTGCCGGGGTTGCCGGTGAAGCACATGTGCAGCGACGGCGGCTGCGCTGCCAGCCCGTGCTGGGCGCGCAGCCGGTCGATCACCAGCAGCGCGGCGATGTCGCGGATGCGTGATTTCACCGGCACCAGGCCGACGAGGTCGTGGTCCAGCTCGTCCAGCACCGATTCGATGCCGCTGTGCGCCAGCACCTCGCCGACGGTGCGCGGGGGCGGGGCCGAGGGGTCGTCGGCGGCACTGGCGGGCGCCAGGCTCGCACCGGGGATGCGATACAGCGGAGCATTCATCGCTCGCGTCCTCAGCCGCTGTAGCGCTCGGCCTCGGGCCGGTCGGTGGCGTAGGAGTGAACGGTGTAGCGGATCGAGCGCCCATCGGCCTCCTGCCGCACGAGGCCGAAGCCGGGCTCGGTGCTGGGCCGGTTGACGATGAAGCTCATCGCGATGGACTCGATGCCGCGGGTGGAGTCAAAGGCCATCAGGCGGATGTAGTGCTGGGGGAAGGTCTCGCGGCAGGCCTTCAGTTCCATCATCACGGCGGCGGCGCCGGCCGCCGGGCCGTCCCAAGGCCGGCGGTCCCCCTCGGGGGGCGGGGTCGGCCTGCCGACCCCTGGGGGCTCCAGGTTCTGCAGGTCGAACATCGGCATGCCGAACATCTCCCAGTAGGTGTTGCGCGGGTGCGGGTCGTCGGTGTATTCCACGCTCCAGGCGTAGCCCTTGCGCAGGCCGTAGTCGATCTGCTGGGTGATTTCGGCGTCGCTCAGGTCGGGCAGGAAGCTGAACTGGCCCTGGGTCACGCGGCCGGCGGGGTTGGTCATCATGGTGGGTGTCTCCTTCGTGCGGGTTCAGGCCAGGGCCGGCGTGACCGCGTAATCGCTGGTGTCGGTGGGGGTGTAGTTGAAGCTGATGTCGCCCCAGGTATCCAGGGCCTGCTTCAGCGGCGTGCAGAAGCGCGCGGCGTTGCGCAGGATCTCGGGGCCTTCGTTGACGATGTCCTTGCCCTCGTTGCGCGCCTTGACCATGGCTTCCAGCGCCACGCGGTTGGCCACGCCACCGGCCTGGATGCCGGCCGGGTGACCGATGGTGCCGCCGCCGAACTGCAGCACCACGTCGTCGCCGAACAGGTGCAGCAGCTGGTGCATCTGGCCAGCGTGGATGCCGCCCGAGGCCACCGGCATCACCTTCTTCAGGTCGCACCAGTCCTGGTCGAAGTACAGACCGCGCGGCAGGTCCTGCCGGGTGTAGGCGTCGCGGCAGACGTTGTAGTAGCCCTGCACGGTCATCGGGTCGCCCTCGAGCTTGCCCACCGCGGTGCCGGTGTGCATGTGGTCCACGCCGGCCAGGCGCAGCCACTTGGCGATCACGCGGAAGCTCACGCCGTGGCTCTTCTGGCGGGTGTAGGTGCCGTGGCCGGCGCGGTGCAGGTGCAGGATCATGTCGTTGCGGCGGCACCATTCGCCCAGGCTCTGGATGCAGGGCCAGCCGACGATCAGGTCGATCATCACGATCACGCTGCCCAGGCTCTTGGCGAACTCGGCGCGCTCGTAGATGGCCTCCATCGTGCCGGCGGTGACGTTGAGGTAGCTGCCCTTGACCTCGCCGGTGGCGGCGCTGGCCTTGTTGACGCCGTCCATCACGTACAGGAAGCGGTCGCGCCAGTGCATGAAGGGCTGCGAGTTGATGTTCTCGTCGTCCTTCATGAAGTCCAAGCCGCCCTTCAGGCCCTCGTAGATGACGCGGCCGTAGTTGCGCGCCGACAGGCCCAGCTTGGGCTTGGTGGTGGCGCCCAGCAGCGGGCGGCCGAACTTGTCCAGGCGCTCGCGCTCGACGATCAGGCCGGTGGGCGGGCCCTTGAAGGTCTTGACATAGGCCACCGGGATGCGGATGTCCTCCAGCCGCGCCGCCTTCAGCGGCTTGAAGCTGAAGACGTTGCCGATCAGGCTGGCCGTCATGTTGGCGATCGAGCCCTCTTCGAAGAGGATGATGTCGTAGGCGACCCAGGCGAAGTACTCGCCCGGCCGGCCCGGCACCGGCTCGACCTTGTAGCACTTGGCGCGGTAGTTTTCGCAGGCAGTGAGGCGGTCGGTCCAGACCACGGTCCAGGTGGCGGTGCTGCTCTCGCCGGCCACGGCGGCGCCGGCTTCCACCGGGTCCACGCCGTCCTGCGGCGTGATGCGGAACAGGCAGATGGTGTCGGTGTCCTTGGGCACGTAGTCGGGCACCCAGTAGCCCATCTGGCGGTACTTCAGGACACCCGCGCTGTAGCGCTTCTTGGCGTCGACGATCTGGGTGGCCTCGGCCACCAGGCCGGCGTCCACAGGGCTGTTCATGGGGTGTCTCCTTCAGGGGTCTCAGAGTGGGTGGGTGACCCCACTGTAGGAACAGGCTTGCGAAAGAAACAGTCAGAAGTTCTTGTCGATCACGTAAGGTTCGGCTGAGGTGTCAGGGGGAGATTGATGAATGTCACTTTCAGACAGCTGCGCGTGTTCACCGAGGTCGCGCGCCACAACAGCGTGCAGCGCGCATCCGAAGTGCTGCACCTGACACCGCAGGCGGTGTCGATGCAGCTGCGCGAGATCGAGTCGCAGGTGGGCCTGCGCCTCTTTGACCGCCAGGGCCGCGGCCTGAGCCTGTCGATGGCCGGCGAGCAGTTCCTGATGCAGGCGCGGCGCATGCTGGCGCTGCTGAAGGAAACCCAGGACCTGATGGCGCGCTACAAGCAGGTGGCATCGGGCCGCCTGAGCATCGGCATGCTGGGCCCGGCCAAGTACTTCCTGCCCACGCTGCTGGCGCGCTTTCGCGCCGAACACCCGGGCGTGCAGGTCACGCTGCGCCTGGGCAACCGCGCGCAGCTGGTGGCCGCGATGCAGGCGCGCGAGGTGGACATGGCCGTGATGGGCCGCGCCCCCGCCGACTGGCCCAACCGCGCCGAGCCCTTTGCGATGCACCCGCAGGTGCTGGTCACCGCGCCCGACCACCCCTTCACCGCGCTGGCCCATGTGCCGGTGGCCGCCCTGGCGCGCGAAACGCTGATCGTGCGCGAAGCCGGCTCGGGCACCCGCGCCGCGATGGAGGAGTTCCTGCGCGCCCACCACGTGCAGCCGGTGTCGCTGATGGAGATCCCCAGCGACGAAGCCATCAAGCAGGCCGTGATGGCCGGCCTGGGCGTGAGCCTGCTGTCGCGCCACACCGTGGCGCTGGAGCTGCAGCACGGCCTGATCGCCACCCCGCCGATGGAAGGCCTGCCGCTGCTGCGCCGCTGGCACCTGGTGCGCAGCAGCGGCACCGAGCTGTCACCGGCGGCCGAGGCGTTTCGCTACTTCCTGCTGGAGAGCGGGCGGGGCGTGCTGGCGGAGCTGGTGGGCGAGATCAGCGGGGGGACGGAGACGGTGGAGGAGGCGGATTGAGGGAGAGCGGGCGACCCTCTCGCCGGGCTCAATCCCGCTCACGTCGACCTCGCGACCGACCGGCCTGTTCCTCGGGCTCCACACCCGGGTCACGATGGCATTCCACGCAGTTCGTGAAGTCGCGGATGCCCTCTTCCAGATGCTCCGCCCGCACCTTGGCTTCGGAGTGTTCGTGGCAGCCGTAGCAGGTGTAGCGGCTGTAGTCGTTGTTCCTGTGGCAGGTCTCGCACGAGGCCTGGTGGTCGCGGTCGAGCACGAAGGACTTGTCGTGGTCGAAGGTCGCGGGCTTCCAGGCAGCGGTCTGGTGGCAGGACTGGCAACTGCCCTTGATCTGCCGGTGCATGCGGTCGTTCGGCGCGTTGTGGCAACTGTCGCAGCGGTCGCGCACCGGAGCCGTCAGCAGCTGGTGGTCGAAGTGGGCCGGCTTCCAGGCGGTGTCGCCGTGGCACTGGCTGCATTCGAGCCGCAGGTCGCGGTGCACCGTGTCCTTCGGCGCGCCGTGGCAGGACGCGCACTGGTCCTTCACCGACAGCTTCAGCAGCGCGTGCGAGAACGGCTTGCGGCTGCGCTTGGTGAGCTTGGGCCCCTGGTGGTCGCTGTGGCAGGCCATGCAGTCCTGCTCGATCAGCTGCTGGTGGAACGAGACCTTGACGGTCCGCGCCGCAATGGGCTCGCCCTTCGTCGTCTTCAGCCCGACGTCGGCGATGGCGTGGCATTCGGTGCAGCGCGCCGTCAAGGCGCCGCGCCACGGCGCGTGGCAGGCAAAGCAGTCGGTCGCCAGCGTCTCGTGCCCCCTGACCAGCGGCCCCGGGCTGACCATCAGATGCGGGACCACGAACGCGAGCGCGACCAGCACCACCAGGTTCAGCACGACGACGATCCACAGGACGGGCCGCTTCTTCATGTCCAGCCCCAGAACAGGAAGATCGCCACGATGTGCGCGGTGGCCAGCACGGCAAAGGCCAGCGTGATCGGGAAGTGCACGACGCGCCACTGCTTGACGGCGTCAAAGGTCAGGCTGTCCCAGTAGAGCTGGTCTTCCAGCTCGGACTCGGGCAGCCCGCGCGCACGCATGCGCTGGCGCGTGGCCTCCAGGCGGCGGCGCGAGCGGTCCAGCAGGAACTTGCCGACCAGCCCGCTGCCGACGTTGATCAGCATCGCCCACACCGCCAGCCAGCCGAGGATCGCGTTGAAGTGCACACCGGCATGCACCAGCACCAGCAGCGAACCCAGCCACGCCAGCAGTTCGTGCCAGCGCAGCAGCCGGGCCGGGTGGCCGGCCCGGATCAGCTGGCGCTTGCGCAGCGAATAGGCTGTCGAGCCGATGATGAGCAGGGTGCCCGGGATGCCGAGCCAGCGGCCGACCCACAGCAGGTCCAGCAGGTGCAGCAGGCCGTCCAGCGCCAGCGCCAGCAGCGCCAGCAAGGCGAAGCTCGCCAGGAAAGGCAGCACCTCGCGCTGGATCAGTCGGGCCTTCAGCGGCATCAGGCCTCCAGCACCAGGGCGGTGGTTGGCCGGCCGACGCACAGCAGGCAGTGGCCGCGCGCCACGTCGTGGTCCGGCGCCTGCGGGTAGGCCACCGTGCCCTCCAGCACGCGCGTCTCGCAGCTGCCGCAGCCGCCTGAGCGGCACCCCGACTCCACCGCAATGCCGTGGCGCTCGGCGAAGTCGAGCAAGGAGGCGTCGCTGCCGTTCCATGCCAGGGTCCGACCCGACCGCTGGAAGCGCACCTCGACGCCCATCGCCTCAGGGGGCGCAGCCGCCGGCACGACGGGCCGGGTCACCGATGCCGGGCCGAAGGCCTCATGGTGGATGTCGGCGAGCGGTACGCCCCAGTCGGCCAGCGCCGGCACGAGGGTCTGCATCATGGCCGCCGGGCCGCAGATGTAGAACTGGTGCCGGCCGTGCGGCACGGTCTTGCGCAGCAGGTCGATGTCGACGTGCCCGAGGTGCTGGAAGTCGCGCCCCGGCACATCGGCCGCGGTGGGCCGGCTGTAGACCACCTGCAGCGTCATCGCCGGGTGGGCTGCGGCCAGGGCCTCGAGCTGCGCCTTGAACGCATGCTCGTCGCTGTTGCGCAGGCCGTAGAACAGGTGAACCGGGCGCTGCGGCTGGTGGGCGATGCACCAGCGCAGCATGCTCATCATCGGCGTGATGCCGATGCCGCCGCCGATCAGCACCACGGGCACGGCGGCGTCCGGGTCGATGCAGAAGTGACCCGAGGGCGCCTTGACGCGCAGCACATCGCCGACGCGAACGTGGTCGTGGAAATGGTTCGAGGACAGGCCCGGCAGCACATCCGGTTGGCCTTGCGGGGCCGGCACGCGCTTGATCGTCACCCGGTAGTGCGCCGGATCCGGCCGATCGGACAAGGAGTAGCACCGCGTGATCGTGCGCCCGGCCTCGCCGGCAGCGCCTGCAGCCCAGGTCAGCGAGAAGGTCAGGAACTGGCCCGGGCGGAAGGCCGGCAGCGGCTGGCCATCGACCGGCTGCAGGTAGAAGGAGCACTGGGTACGTGCCACGTCCTCCAGCTCGCGCCGCGCCACGCGGAACTCGCGCCAGCCTGGCCAGGCGAGGTCGGCACCGGCGTGCTGCTCAGCGGCCGGCGGCGGCGCCACCGACGCCGCGATGCGCCGGCGCCGCAGCACCACGCCGATGCCCAGCGCCAGCTGGATCAGCCAGGCGGCGCAGATCAGTGCGAGCAGTTCGACGGCGGTCATGGGTGGTGTCCTGCCCCGGCGCAGCCACGGGGAGCGCAGACGGGTCCAGGGCAGTCTCGATGCCGACCTGACGATGGCCCTTGAGAGGCATCAAGCCGCGCCGACCTGCGGCCGCGCGGTTCAGCAGCCCTTAAGGTGGGGCAACGGCACGCTGCGGCCCTTTCCTGCGCACCCACTTGATGGCCTCGAACCACGCCACGCTCAGCACACCGAGGCCCATGGCCGCGCCCAGTTCGTGGATGGGCAAGGGCGAGAACCGCAGCACCTGGACGGCCCACGGCAGGTAGAGCGCTGCGGCCAGCAGGGCCAGCGCCCCACCGATCACCCACCACAGGGTGGCGTTTGGCGTGCGCAGCGTCATCCACAGCGAGCCGTGGGTCGAGCGGTTCGACAGGATCAGCGCGAGGTTGCCGGTGACGAGGGTGGCGAACGCGAAGGCCCGCGCCTCGGCCTCAGCGATGCGCGGGCTCGCCCAGGCGTAGGCCAGCAGCACCACCAGCAGCACGCCCGCGCCCTGCAGCAGGGCCAGCCACAAGGTCGCACCACCGAACAGCGGCGCCGAGGCGTCGCGCGGCGGCCGCTGCATGACATCGTGCTCGGCGGGCTCGTTCTCGAAGGCGATCGAGCAGGCCGGGTCGATGATCAGCTCGAGCACCGCGATGTGCATCGGGTAGAGCAGCGGCGGCCAGCCGAACAGCACCGGCAGCAGCGCCATGCCGGCGATGGGCACGTGCACCGCGAGGATGTAGGACATCGCCTTGCGCAGGTTGTCGAAGATGCGGCGGCCCAGCCGCATCGCGTGGACGATGGAGGCGAAGTTGTCGTCGATCAGCACGAGCGACGACGACTCGCGCGCCACATCGGTGCCGCGGCCGCCCATCGCCACGGCGACGTGCGCGGCACGCAGGGCCGGCGCATCGTTCACGCCATCACCGGTCATCGCGACGATCTCGCCACGCGCCTTCAGGGCCTGCACGATGCGCAGCTTCTGGTCGGGCGTGATGCGGGCGCAGATCCGGACCTCCGCCATGCGCTCGCGCAGCGCCTCGTCGTCCAGGTCTGCGATCTCGTCGCCGGACAGCACATCGGCGTTGCCGTCGGCCACGCCCGCCTGCTCGGCGATGGCGCGCGCCGTGGCCGGGTAGTCGCCGGTGATCATCACCACCCGGATGCCCGCGGCGCGGCATTCGGCCACGGCGTGCGGCACCTGTGGCCGCACGGGGTCGGCCAGCCCGAGCAGGCCGACGAACTCAAAGTCAAAACCGTGCTCATCCGCCGGCCAGTCCTGGCCGACGAAGCGGCCCCGCGCGGCAGCCAGCACGCGCAGCCCCTTCGCCGCCAGTTCATCGACCGCCGCGGCGATGCGCTGGCGCTCGGCGTCGCCCAGATGGCACAGGTCGACCACCGCCTCTGGCGCGCCCTTGGCGGCGATCGTGTGCACGCCCGCCTCGTCGGACGCCCAGACATGCGACATCGCCCGCAGCGCGGGAGACAGCGCGTAGGTCTGCACCAGGCGCCAGTCGCGGTGCAGATGCTCGGTGTGGGCCAGGCAGCGCTGGCCGAGTTGGTGGAACGCCTTCTCCATCGGATCGAAGGGGTCCACCACGCTGGCCAGGATGGCCACCTCGACCAGGGCGTGGAAGGCTTCGGGCAGATCGCCGCCCTCGGCCGGCAAGGCCAGGCGCTGATCGACCGCCGTGCCACCGGCGACCAGGTGGGTCACGGTCATGCGGTTCTCGGTCAGCGTACCGGTCTTGTCCGAACACAGCACCGTCGTGGCGCCCAGCGTCTCGATCGCGGTGATGCGCCGCGTCAGCACGCCTTCCTTCGACAAGCGGCGCGCGCCCAGCGCCGGAAAGACGGTCAGCACCACCGGATACTCCTCCGGCAGCATCGCCATCGCCAGCGCAATGCCTGCCAGCACGGCCTGAAGCCAGTCGCCCTGGAGCAGTCCATGGACCAGGACCAGCGCCAGGCTCAGGCCCAGGGCCAGCAGCGCCAGCTTGCGCACCAGCGACGCGGTCTGCTTCTGCAAGGGCGTGCGCTCGGCGGCCACGCTGCCGAGTGCGGCGCCGATGCGTCCGATCTCGCTGCGCGGGCCAGTGGCGGTGACCTGCGCCAGCGCCTGACCTTGGACGAGCAGGGTGCCGGCGTAGACCCTTGGCTGATCGTCGCCGCCGGGGGCAGCGGCGACGGCCTGCGTCAGCTCCTCGGCACGTGCCTGGCGCTTGCCCACGGCGACGGATTCGCCGGTCAGCAGCGACTCATCCGCACGCACGTTGTCGGCGGACAGGAGCAGCGCGTCGGCCGGCACCCGGTCGCCCTCGCTGAGCTTCAGCAGATCGCCGCGCACCACGTCGCGCCCGGCGATGCGCTGCGGCTGGCCGTCGCGGATGACCAGCGCCCGCGGACTGGTCAGATCGCGCAAGGCCTCGATGGCCCGCTCGGTGCGGCCTTCCTGGAACAGCGTCAGCGCGAGCGTCACCACGACGAAACCGAAGAGCGTCAGGCCTTCCTGGAGGTCGCCGAACGCCAGGTAGAGCGTGCCCGCCGCGAGCAGCAGCAGGAACATCGGCTCGCGCATCGTCTCCAGCGCGATCGACAGCAGCGTGCGCCGCTCTCCACCTGGCAGCGCGTTGGGTCCGTCTTCGGCCAGCCGCCGCTGGGCCTCGGTGGTGCTGAGGCCGTTGGCGGGCGACAGCGCGGTGCTGGCGACGCGGTCTGTGGCGGTGGGGGAATCCGGGGTGTGGGGTGCCATGGTGCATGGCGAGCCTACCAGCCGCCCCGTTGGCTGGACTTGCGCCATGTGGCCTGGGGTCATCAAAGGCACGCCGCACGGGCACCGGCGGCCCCGACGCACAATCCGCGCTCCCCCCAACCCGCGCCGAGACATGAGCCCAGCCACCCCCCTGCCCTGGCACGCCGCCATCATCGACCTGGACGGCACGATGGTGGACACCGTGGGCGACTTCGACGCCGCGCTGAACCGCACGCTGGCCGAGCTGGACCAGCCGGCCATCCAGCGCGCCTTCATCGAGCGCACCGTGGGCAAGGGCTCGGAGCACCTGATCCGCCGCACGCTGGCCGAGGTGGGCGCCCCGGCCGAGCTGTACGAGGCCGCCTGGGCCGCCTACCAGCGCCACTATCGGCACATCAACGGCGCGCACTCGGCGGTGTACTCGGGCGTGCTTGAAGGCCTGCAGGCGCTGCGCGCGCGCGGCCTGCGCCTGGCCTGCCTGACCAACAAGCCGGGCGAGTTCGCACGCGAGCTGCTGGCGCGCAAGGGCCTGGACGGCCACTTCGAGGTGGTCTTCGGCGGCGACGCCTTCGAGCGCAAGAAGCCCGACCCGCTGCCGCTGCTGCGCACCTGTGAAGCGCTGGGCACCGCGCCCGCGCAGACGCTGATGGTGGGCGATTCCAGCAACGACTGCCAGGCCGCGCGCGCCGCCGGCTGCCCGGTGGTGCTGGTGCGCTATGGCTACAACCATGGCGAGCCGGTGGAGGCCTCGCAGCCCGACCGCGTGATCGACCGCCTGGACGCGCTGCTGCAGCCCTGAGGGCGCACGGCGGCCGAACCAATGGCAAGGCCGGCCCGGCGCACCCTCGGCCCGTTCCCGACGGCGACCCCCGCCCGACAGCCGCGGATCAGCAGGGGAGACACCGCGTGACGCCACCCTTCCACCGCCAGCGACCGCGCCGCGTGCTGGCGCTGCTGCTGCTGGCCTGCGCCTGCAGCGCCGCGCGGGCCGAGCCGGAGATTCCGCCGCCGGCCGAGTTCGTCGCCGGCATGGAGCTGGGCATTGCGGCCTGCTCGCGGCGTACGCCGGCGCAGGCCGCGGTCTTCGCCCGGGTGCGACAAGTGCTGGCGGGCAGCTTCGCCGGTCGGACCTATGCGTCGTACATCGGCACGGCCGAGTACGAGGCCCACCACCAGCGGCTCAGCACCGAGCTGAGCCAGGCCTCGGAGGCCGATCTGGCCGAGTCCTGCCAGATCCTGCTGCAGCTGGCCCAGGGGCCGCCGCAGGGGATCCTGTACCACCGCTGAGGCGCGGCCTCAGCGCGCCACCACCCGCCCCATCTGCCGCACCACCGGCGCCAGCGCGAGTGCCAGCACGGTGAGCGGTGCGCAGGCCTCACTGCAGACAGCCCGTCGTACCAGTGTGGTGCGCCGCACGTCCGTCAGCGCCCGACCGAAGCGCGGCAGCCGCCGATGCCGACGGCGCCGATCGGGCGGATGTTCAGCGCGCGAGTTCGCGCCGCAGGGCATCGATGTTGTCCTGCGCGCGCTGCCGCTCGGCGGGATTCACGACACGCCCAGCGCTCTGCAGGGCGGCCAGCGCAGCTTGCTCCTGGCGCAGCTCGTTCTCCAGGATGGCGCGCCGAGCGATGTCACGCTGGCGCTGCAACGTCGGCGCAACACCGGGGCTCGGTGGGGCGGCTGACGGGGAGGCTGGTGCGGACTCGACGCAGCCCTGGGCGCCCCCGACGATCAGCTCGACCCGACCCTGACGACAGTGCCACTGCGCCGACGCGGGCCTGAGCAGCAGGCCCAGCACGACAACGGCGAGCCATTGGCCGGGACCGGCGGTCATATCGGCGCGTTGCTGATCGGCACGGCCAGCAACCGGCCTTCGGCATCCTCGATCGTGATGGGCATGTCCGACAGACACACGCCGTTGAAGGTCAGCGTGAAGCCCTCCCCCGGCATGTTGACGCGTGCGCGATCGAGCGACATGGCCAACGGCGCAGCGTTCTTCAGCACGTAGGGCGGCTTGCCGCCATAGACATGGACGGTTGGACCTATCCCCACGAAGCAGCGGCCCTTGGCGCCGACCTTGACCGCATCGGGCGACGCCCAGACGGCATCGGCCGGACCCAGTTCATTGCCGCCACCGCCGCAACCGGCCAGGGCGATCGCCAGCGGCAAGGCCACCAGGCCGCACCGGGAAGAACGTGGGATGGATGTGGACACGGAGCGATCCTTGCGAAGACTTCAGGGTTGGTAGGCCGGCGACTGCATCTCGACCAGGGCATAGGCCTCGATGGGCAGTCGGCCGCGCTGGTAGTAGCGGGCGCACAGCACCGGGTGGGACAGGCCGAAGGTGGACTCGGTGATGCTGACGTCGCCCCAGGCGTCGACGCCCGCGTCCCCGCCGCACATCACGCGGCGGATCACGCCGGCCATCAAAGGGACCTTCATCTCGTAGCCGTAGACGACCTTGATCTTCAGCAGATTGGCATCGCGCAGGTTCATCTTGGACTTGGGCTGCACGGCCTGGCTGCGGAAAGCGAGGTTGTCGTTCGGGATGTAGGTGACCTTCCTGACGGGATCACGCACACCGAAATCGGCGAAGGCCTCGGGCGAGGGCGACAGCACGGTCAGCTCGCTGAAGAGCAGGCTGTCCACCTTGGCCTGGGCCAGTGCCAGCGCCAAGCGGGTGTGGTCGTTGCGGTGGGAGCCATCCTGGTAGAACGGGCTGAGCCCGCGCACCAGCGCCTCGTTCATGGCGCTGCGACTGGCGTTGTGCGTCGCCCCCACCCGCGCCGCCATGAAGGTGGCGTGGTTCAGCGTCGTCTTGGCCATGAAGACGAAGCCCACCTGGATCAGGCCGAGCATGAACAACACGGCGAACGGAAAGACGATCACGAACTCGACCAGCGACGCGCCTTGCTGACGGCGCTGGGCCTGCGCGGGCTTCATGCAGGGACTCCCCGGCGCCATGGGGCCCGGTGCCCGAAGGCCGCAGGCAGGGCCTGCACCAGCGGAAACAGGGCAAGCAGCCACCACTGCGGAGCGGCACTGCGCGCATAGAACGAGGCGGTGCTGCCGGCGGGGACCACCACGGGCCAGGGCTGGATGCGTGCGCCGCGCATCGGCCACATGCGCTGCACCTGCCCGTCAGGCAGGGCGAGCAGCGTTGGCCCGCCGTTGGCCACCCGCAGCAGCGGCAAACCGGTCTCCATGGCGCGCAGCCGGGCCAGCGCGACCATCTGCTGGCGATACATCGGGTGGTCGATCCAGCCGTCCTCGGACAGCACGACCAGCCACTCGGTGTCGGCCGCCCGCTCGGCGGCTTCCAGGGCGAAGGACATCTCATGGCAGATCAGCACGCCCGTGGCGTGTCCCGCCACCAGCAGCGATTGCACCAATTCCTCGGGGGCGGGACTGGGCCCCTCAAGCGTGCGGCCGAACACCCGCCCATCGACCCAGCCCATCAATGTGGGCCACGGCAGATACTCACCACCGGGGACCAGTCGGCGCTTGCCATACATCGACGCTCTGCCGGGGGCGAGCTGAAGCGCTGTGTTGATGATCCGCAGACCGGTCTCGTCGTACAGCGCGTGCGGCATGCCCAGCAGCAGCGTGACGCCGCTGGCGTCCACCTGCCTCAGCAGATCGGCCCAGACCCCTTCAGCCCTCTGAGGGGGTGGCTCGGCAAAGAAGGTTTCAGGGGTGACCACCGCTTGGCCGGCACCAGCCAGCTGCATGGCCTGGTCCAGTGCCGCGAGCTGGCGGTCTCGCCCTGGTCGGCTGGACGCCTGACCATGGTCGATGTGGGTGGCCAGGGCCACGACCTGCCACCCGTCGGCGTGGGTGCTGGCCTCGGAGGGTGTGGGTCGCCACGGAACCGCGAGGAGCATCGGCAGCAACACAGCGGCCACCGCGGCCATGCGCCGAGGTCCACGGTGGTCAGGCGACAGCAGCGCTCTGGCTGCCACCGCGGCAGCACCGCAACCGATGGCCGACAACCCCAGCCCGCCCACCAGGCTCAGCGGCAGCGCTGCGCCAGGCACCGCAGAAAGAGGGGCCGCCAGCGACGCGTAGCCGTGCCCGGCCCAGCCCCATTGGCGCCAGGCCTCACCCGAGGCCAGGGCGATGGCCCACGCTGCCAGGCGCTGGCGCGCTGTGGCGCCCCGGCCCATGGACCAGCGCACCGGCACCCAGGGCAGCATGACGCAGACCGAGTGGTGAAGCACTGACACCAGCATCGTCAGCCACTGCCAGAGCAGCCGCGGGTCCGAGGCGTCCTGCACCGCGGCGGCCACCCAGACCGTGCCGACACCGGACCAGGCCCAGACACCCCATGCGAGGCAGGCGACCTCCTGGCGACGATCCTGGCTCACATGGATGCCCACCGCCCACAGCAACAAGGCAGGCCAAGCCAGGACCGACCACGCTGGTCCCGCCAGCGACAGGCCGATCAGGACGCCAGACACCGCGCCGGTCCAAGCGGGTTTGAGCTGTGGAGTGCTGGGCACGTAGATAGCGCGACGTCGCGATCCGTGGGTTTTGACAATCAGCGCCGAGGGGGTGCCTGGCGCCACGATCCAGGGAAATTAATCCGTCGGAATTCAGCCGGCCATCACCCATGAGGGGGGGATGACACCAGCAGGTCTTGAAGTAGTCTGGCGGCCATCGACAGCCGTGTGTCATACCCATACCTGCGATATCTCGGCGTCGACCTTCGACTCAATCAACCTCAGGGAGCGAATATGTCCGCACACAGCATGAAGGGTCGTCATCACGGCCAGGGGATGACCGAGTACATCATCATCGTGGCGCTGATCGCGATTGCATCGATCGGCGTCTACAACCTCTTCGGCAAGACGATTCGCAATCAGACGGCTGGTTTGGCAGCGGGTTTGGCTGGAGAGGATGGGCACGCCAAGAATGCGATTAAGGCCGCGCGGGATGCTGAGGAGGCAGCCAAGTCCGACGCCAATACCCCACGTGGGTTGTCGAGCTTTGCCGATTCGACGGGCGATAAGTAAGAACTCAACGTCCGAACCCTTCTCATCTACTTGGCGCTGGTGATGCGTGTCTGGATTCACCCGTCATATGGGCTGCCGGGCATCTCGCCTGCGTCGTACTCCTGAAGTCTGAATGTATGCGCATGTTCCGTCTGCTTCTGTGGCTGCTCTGGGCCGCATTCGCTGCTTCCACCGCCCACGCGGCGGCTTCACCTGAACCCAGTGACCACCCCCTGCTTTCTCGTATTCCGGGGTTTGAGGTCCACTCAAAGACAGGTCCGAGATTCGATGTCGTGAAAATCGAAGATTTCAACATCGCAGGCCAGATCGGCAAGAATTCTCAGGCATTTCAAGCCGAGGGTAAGGTTACTTTCATTGACTACAACGATGACAAAGAGACCACTTCCCCAGCGTTCATCTACAGAAATTATCTTAGTGCGGCCAAGTCACTCGGCGGCGTGCAACTCAACTCGAACTTTGGGCCTACTAGCCGGGATGTTCAAGGAGGGCATCACATTTTCCAGATTCCTAGCAAGTCTGTGGCGGAGCCCACCTACGTGCTGCTGCGAATCAACGGCTCGCGGCGGTATTCACTGACATTTATCGAACCCAGCCCGATGGTTCAGCAGGTCACCGTTGGGAAGCTCGCCCAGGAGATGGCTGACCAGGGGTTTGCCACGATTCGTTTGAATTTCGCCACTGGAAGCGCAGAGGTGCCACCAGACGCTGCGCAGACCCTGCAAACCATCGTGCAGTGGCTCAAGCAGACGCCGTCGTTGCACCTGTCGATCGAGGGCCATACCGACAACGTGGGCCAGGCCGCCGACAACAAGCGACTGTCCCAAGCGCGCGCGGACGCGGTGCGCAGTGCCTTGCTGGCCCAGGGCATCGCGGCGGGCCGCCTGACGGCCAAGGGCTGGGGACAGGAACAGCCGATTGCCGACAACCGCGCCGACGCTGGACGGGCGCAGAACCGTCGCGTCGAACTGGTGAAGTCGCCGTGATGGTGTGACATGACAGCGGGAACGAGCATTCTGCGTGGATCGTCGCCCGGAGCCGTTGATGGCCCGCGCCCGCCACAACAGGGCAGAACCATGCGCAACGGACCACTTCGGAGCAGCGTCGTACGTCTGCGCCCACCGCGAAAAGGCGGTCTGCAGCGCGGGCAAGCGATGATCTGGCTGTTGGGCACTCTGTCGGCCGCCGCAGCCGTGATGTACAGCGTGTTCAACGTCTCGCAACTCACCGTGGCGAAGGAACGGACGGTGAACGCGGCCGATGCCGCCGCGCTGGCCGGCGCCACGGTGGAAGCTCGGTTGCTCAACCTGATGGCCTACAACAACCGCGCCATGATGGCCAACGAGGCATTCCTGGTGCAGATGCTCAGCCTGGAGAGCTGGACCCAGTACTTCTCAAGCACGGCAGACCACATTGGCGACGTGATGGACGTGCTGGGCACGGTCGTTCCTCAAGTGGCGATCGCGGCCCGGCTGTTGCACGAGTTGGCGGCCGCCGCCGACGAAGGGCACAGGAAACTGGGCCTGGCAATTGACCCGGTGATCAGGGCATTGGAACGGGAGAAGGGCATCTTCCGCTTCAACCACAGTGTGGTCCGCAACACTGGCAGCCTGCTGGCACAAGACGCAGCCATCGCGATCACCGATGCCAATCGGACCCATTTCGACGGCCACAGCGATGCTGGGGTTCAGCTTGATCGCCGGCCCTCAGTGCTGGCCCTGACCCTGGCCACAAACGCGCACGACTGGATGAACTTCACTCGGCAGTACGGCACCACCGGGGACGACCGGCGCGATGCCGCCCACGTCCTGCTGGCCTCGCGCGATGGCTTCTCAGCGGCTCGACCCGGCGAGGGTTGGCTGAACTTCGACGCCCTGCTCTTCGGTCTCGAGAAGGACGGCGGCTCTCGCCTCAAGGCTTATGAGCGTTGGGAGAGCCAGGACACCTTGGAGTTGTGGACCAAGGGCCTGTGCGGCAAGCCGCCGCGGCCCTGCAAGGTCTACGCGCCGATAGGTTGGGGCCGCGCCAACGCCGACGATGCGGGTAGCTCGGGCGACGTGTGGTCACCCCGGCGCACCGCACAGTTCCTCGCCCACGCAGATTCGACGTCGCACCCGAAGTGGACCGGCGTCCCTCATGTCTACGACATCAGGGACAAGTCCCTGTCCCAGCGCGATCGCCTGGGCCTGGACTTCGTGGTGGTGGTCAGTCGTCCTCTGTCGAACACCCAGACCAGCGATGCTTTGCAGATGGGTGTCGCCACGGGCTCGGTGGCTGGCTCTTCCGACATGCCCGAGCGCCTGGCTGGCCATCGGCTGAGCGCCATTGGGAAGGCGCGGGTCTTCTTTGAGCGTCCGCGCCGCGGCCTGCCCAACGATTTCACAGCCAGAACACTCTGGCGCCCGGACAGCGCCAAAGAGCACGGCTCATTGTTCAGCCCCTATTGGCAGGCCCGGCTGGCGGACACACGTCCCGGCGAGAAGGCCGCGCTATTGGCCGCGATGGGGCTGGCGCCAGATTACGCGTACTACACCCCGGGAGGCCAGTGAACATGCGTCGCGCATCTCCTGGACCGAGCCGTCACCGTATCTTCGGACTGATGGTGCTCTGCCTTCTGCCCAGCACATTGCCGGCAGCCGAAGGCGGTCCCATTCGAGTGCTCTTACGCGGCTATGCGCAACCGGCGGCCATTCACGAGAGTTTGCAGCTGCTCTCGGATGGCTGCCGGCTACTCAAGGGACAGGCGAACGTGCCAGTGCCGCCGCTGCCTGCGGAGCTATTGCGTCGAACACCGCAAGTGGAGACCGAGGATCTCTTCGACGGTGATCGCTGGGCAAGGTACGAGACGACAGCTGACTTTGTGGTCGAACCAGCCAGTTGCCTGCCCATCATCTGGCGAGGATTCAGTGTCAGGGTGCTGGACGGCTGCAGAAGGGAGCTGATTGGCAACAAGGGAAGCCCGATGCCGGGCGACGGCGAAGCGCCCAAGACGTCACTCATCGAGTCAGCGGGCCGCTGTAGCGGAAGACCCATTGGCCGGGCACCCGACATGAGTGGCCTGCCCGTCGACGACGCAGGGCTGGGCGTGAGCTGCATTTGGAGTTCGGACTTCATGGCACGCGAGATGAAGCTTCCGTTGGGGCAAAGAGAGGCTAGGAGCACTGACACCTGTGTCTATGCCCGTCGGCCCACAGTTGCCTTACCCAGTGGCCGAAAGGACGTCGTCGTTCGCAACCGCCTGGACCTCAGAAACGAACGAGGCGGTGACATTGGAGCGCTTTTCCCTGTCGTCGGGGACCATCGACTCGCCGAGTTCAGCGACGGCACCCCGATTTCACCCACCCGTTTCTCCCGCGAGGGCGTCGAGGCCTTCCTGCGCCAGCCGCACAAGCAAGCCCTGGGAGTCGCCCGATGACCGCGCTGCGATCCCACCAGCACGGTCAGTCGATGGCCGAGTTCCTGGTGGGCCTGGCGGTGATGCTGCCGCTGTTTCTGGGTATCAGCTACCTGGGCCGCTATGGTGACCTGAACCAGACGGCCACACAGGCCAGCCGCTACGCGGCCATGCAGAAGGCCATGCATCCTGGCCTGTCCGAGGACCGGATCCAGGACCAGATGCGGGCCCGCTTCTTCCTGCACGGGAGCCATCTGCATGGCGGCAGGCTGCGCTCTGACGACAGCGTCGCGTCGATCCAGGGCGCCAAGGGGCAGACCTCGTTGTGGCTGGACCTGTCCGGCCAGCCACTGCTGGAGAAGCCCGAGGACGTGAGTGTGGTCTTCAGCGGGGTCGCGATGGGCAGCAAGGGGCCGCTGGCAGAGGCCAAGGCCATGGCCTGGTCAGCGGGCAAGCACTACCCCCCGGGCACCGTCGCTCGGGTTGAAGTCGCTCTGATCAACCGGCTGCCCTTGGCCGAGACCATGAAGGCGGATCGACTCACGCTGGCCGCCGCCACCGCTGCAGGCGCCCATGCGCTGGGCAGCAGCGGCTCGAAAGCCACCCGTGATGCGGCGGCGGTCATTGTTCCGCTGACCCACATGCCCGGCATGTTGAGCGACTTTGTGGAACGGGCCGTCTCGCTGTTTGAGCCCGAAGGACCCGTGCTGGGCTGCATCAAACCGGACCCGATCTACGCGAGCCGACTGGAGGGGGCCGGTACCGCGGGGCCCTGCGTGCCATGAAGTCACTGCTGGGCGCGCTGGTCTGGATGATCGGGGGCGCAGCGGGCGCCAGCCCGGTCGAGTGGGTCGATGTCAAGCTGCCGCCGCGCACCCACGCCGAGTGGGTCACCAACGACGCCGTGGTCAATGGCTTGCCGACCCGGCTGCAGCACTTCGTCTCCGAGTTGACGCCGCGCGAGGTGTTCGACTTCTTCGAACGTGAATGGGCGCGCCGGTCCGTTGGCGCGCCGCGTCGGGTCGATACCGGGGGCTGGATGGCCTTGTCGACGCTGGCCGGTGGACTGCTGGTGGCCGTCCAGGTGCGCGAGCATCCCGAGGGTCGCGGCTGTGAGGGCCTGATCAGCTGGGGCCAGGTCCAGGGCCTGCGGCGCGATCTGGCACCGACCTGGCTGCCCCGTTTCTCAGACCACCACATCGCGCAGAGCATGGCCTCCACCGATGGGCCCGTGCGCAGCGAGCGCGTGACCCTGGTCAGCCGGGCGCCATTCGAGGTGCAGGTCCGTCGCTGGCGGGACCACTGGCAGCGACAAGGCTGGCGCGCCACCTTCGACCGCGAAAGCCCTGCCGACGCTGAAACCGGCCGCAGTTGGCTGGCCAGTTTCGAGCGCCCCCCGCGCAGCGTTGATGTGGTGATCAGCTGGCAGCCGCAGGAGCAGCGTGGCGTCGCCACGATCAACCTGCTGGCGCCCGCCACCGCAGCCCTGGCACGCTGAGCCATGACGAACGCCGTTGAGCACCAACGCCCAGTCCACCGCGGTGATGGCGGGCAGTCCATGGTCGAGTACCTCGTGGTCGTGTCGGCACTGGCGGCGGCCTTGTTCATCGTCGAGGTGGACGGCCGAACCGGCGCGCAGCACCTGGCCGACATGGTCCGGCTCTTCTACCGCAACCTCACCTACTTCCTCTCGTTGCCCTGACCATGCGGTTTGCCCGACCCCAGATCAACACCCACTGGCTGCTGCTGGGCGTCGCCATCGCGCTGGGCGCCGGCGCTGTCTACCTGAGCAACCACCTGATACACAGCCGATTGGCGCAGCTCGAGGAAGAGAGCCGCCGCGGGCGCGAGATGGTCCAGGTGGTCGTCGCCAAGCGCGACCTGGACCGTGGTGAGCCGATCTCGGCCGACGTGATGGCCGTTCGAGAGGTGCCCAAGGAGTTTGTGCACCAGAGCGCGGTGATGCCCGGCCAGTTCGGTGACTTCGAGCGCCAGCGGCTGACCGTGCCGATCAAGCGTGGCGAGGTGTTGCTGCCCATGCACGCCGAAGGCGGTGGCCGTTACGTGTTCTCGGCCACGTTGAAGAAGGGTCTGCGGGCCATGACGGTCGAGGTCGACTCGGTGAACTCGATCTCCGGCATGCTCAAGCCCGGCGACTTCATCGACCTGATCTATTCCGGCCGGCCAGCCGCTGCGCAGGGGACCGGGCGCGACGACGAGCTGACGCTGCCGGTGCTATCCAGGGTGCCGGTGCTGGCCACCGACCAGCGGGTCAATCGGCGGGACGATGGCTCCGAGTCGGCCTACTCGACCATCACCCTGGAGGTCAGCCCTGAGGAGGCCGACCGCATCATCGTTGCCCGCGCCGCCGGTCGGCTGACCGCGCTGCTGCGCAACCCGGACGACCCCGACCCCAACCACACGCCGGTGATGAGTAGCACGTCACTGATCAATCAGCGCCCGGCGCAGGTGGGTGACCGTCGTGTCGAGTTCATCGTCGGCGGACAGGGCAGTGGTCTGGCCAACGTGATCGACGCCAAGGTGTCCGGGCTGGCACCGCTGCTCAAGGGCTTGCTGGAGCCAGCGGGTCCATCGGCACCGGCGGCCGTCCGACCAGCGGCCACGGCCATCCGTTGACGCCCTGCAACCGACCCACCTTCCTCGGGAGACTCCGTTGTTCCTGCGCGCCATGATGTCCGCCTGCGCCCGGTGGTGCTGCCGTCCAGCCGCCTGTCTGACCGCGTGTCTGGCCTGGCCGGTCATCGCCACGGCCGCGGTACCCACCGTGGCTGCGGCCACGCCGCCAGCGGCACCCATGCCGGCCGGCGCCACCACGTCGCCCGTGTCCACAGCGCGCGGCACGCCGATGGAGACCCGGGTCCTGCCCGCCCAGCGTGCCCCGGCCCGCACACCCCCGCCCGTGGCCGCCCCCGAGGTCGAGCTGGGCCCGAACCGCCGCATGGTGGTGGGCGAGGTCGGCACCATCGGCCTGCCGGCGATCAGCCGAATCGCCATCGGCAACGGTGCCGTGGTCAAGGCCACCGTCGTGGACGACCGTGAGATCGTGCTGCTGGCCGAGGCCGCTGGCGAGACGACGATGCATGTCTGGCTGAAGTCGGGCCGGCAGATCAGCTACCAGCTCAAGGTCGAGGCGGTGCGTGCCTCGCGGGTGCTGGAGGATCTGCAGGAGCTGATCCGCGCGGTGCCCGGCGTCACCGCGCGCCAGGTGGGAGACCGCATCGTCATGGAGGGGCGATACCCCGACGCCGAAACGGCCATCCGCATGAACAAGCTGGCGGCCAGTTTCCCGCAGGCCCTGAACCTGGTGGCCGAGCGGCCGGCCGACGCCGACCCGCTGCAGATGGAGCGCATGGTGCAGATCGACCTGCGCGTCGTCGAGGTGAAGAAGCGCGCACTCGACCAACTCGGTGTGAAATGGGGCAGCAGCGCCCAGGGCCCCAGCTTCGCGACCAACATCCTGGGCTACAGCAACACGCCATGGCGGCCCGCGGACAACGTTGGCCTGCCACCGGTCAGCAGCGTGGTGCCGGCGCGCAGCTACTTCGGCCTCGCCACACAGCTCAGCTCCGCGATCAACCTGCTGGAGCAGAACGGCGACGCCTGGGCCCTGGCAGAACCGCGCCTGAGCTGCCGCAGTGGCGGCGAGGCCAGCTTCCTGGCGGGCGGCGAGATCCCGATCCCTGTGGCCCAGGGCCTGGGGGCGGTCACCGTGGAGTACAAGCAGTACGGCGTGCGCATCGAGTTCAAGCCCGTGGCCGACGGCGAGGGCAACATCGACTCGGCGCTGATGGTCGAGGTCTCCGAACCCGACGCGCGCAACTCGAACGCCGGCTACGTGGCCTTCACCACGCACCGCACTGAGACCCGCGTGGCGTTGCGCCAGGGTGAGCCACTGGTGATCTCCGGCCTGCTGCGCCAGCGCGCCGAGCGCGGCATGGACGGCATCCCCGGCCTGGCGCGCATCCCGGTGGTCAATACCCTCTTCCGCTCCCGCGAGAACACCACCGAGCAGACCGAGCTGTTCGTGATCGCCACGCCCCGGGTGATCACACCAGACTCGGCGATCAACCGCGAGGCGCTGGAGAAGGCTGCCGCCGCCGCCGCCGCGGCAGCCGACAAGGTCAGGCCGCGCGTCACGCCCAGCACCACCGAGGGCAACTTCGACATGACCCGGTGACACCCATGCTGATCGTAGACGGCATTCCTGGGCAGACAGGCCCGCTGCGGGTCGAGGCCCTGCGCTGCGTCATCGGCAAAGACCTTGACTGCGAGGTCACCTTGCCAGGCTGGCGCGTGAGTCGTCGTCATGCCGAGGTCTTCGTCAGCAACGATCGGGTCTATGTGCGCGATCTGGCGTCCGCCTTCGGAACGCTGATCAATGAGCGCAAGGTTGACGGCACGGCCGTGGTGGACGAGCAGGACCAGTTGCGCATCGGCGGCCACCAGTTGAGGGTTCGCCTGCAGCGGGCGCCATTGACCACTGCGGCCACGGCCGCCCCCGCCAACGCACTGCTTCGAGACGCGGCGGTCCGGGCCGTTGGGGAGGCGGTGTCCGCCCCTGCGGCCGACGCCAACGCCAACGCCAACGCCGACTCCGACGCCGACGATGAGCTCTACCGCTACCGGCGCGCGCTGCATGGTCGGCTGCTGGACGCCTTCGACGTGCGCCGTGTCGACACCCACCGCATGGGTGACGCCGAGCTGCGCGAGCTGACCGAGCGGATGATCCGCGAGCTCATCGCGCAGATGTCGGCCGATCTGCCGCCACAGGTGGACCGCGTGCGCCTGCTGGAGGAGGTCCGCGACGAGGCCATTGGCCTGGGTCCGCTGGAGCCGCTGCTGGCCGATGCCTCGGTCACCGAGATCATGGTCAATCGTCACGACGAGGTCTTCGTCGAGCGCGCCGGCCGACTGCAGCGCTGGCCCGTCAACTTCACCAGCGATCGCGCGGTGCAGGGCGTGATCGAGCGCATCGTCGCGCCAATCGGGCGCCGGATCGACGAGAGCTCACCCATGGTCGATGCGCGCCTCAAAGACGGCTCACGGGTCAACGCCGTGATCTCGCCGCTGGCACTCAAGGGCCCCTCGATCACGATCCGCAAGTTCTCCCAGCGCAAGCTGGGCTCCGATGACCTGCTGAAGTTCGGCTCCGCCAGCCCGGCGATGATTGACTTCCTTCGCGTGTGCGTGGAGCAGCGCAAGAACATGCTGATCTCCGGCGGCACCGGCTCCGGCAAGACCACGCTGTTGAACATCCTGTCCAACTTCATCCCCGACGGCGAACGCATCGTCACGATCGAGGACGCCGCCGAGCTGCAGCTGCACCACGCGAACCTGGTGTCGATGGAAGCGCGCCCGGCCAACCTGGAGGGCAAGGGGGCGGTGTCGATCCGCGACCTGGTGAGGAACTCGCTGCGCATGCGGCCCGACCGTGTGGTGGTGGGCGAGTGCCGCGGCGGCGAGGCCCTGGACATGCTGCAGGCCATGAACACCGGTCACGACGGCTCGCTCACCACCGCCCATGCGAACAGCCCGCGGGACATGCTGGCGCGGCTGGAGGTGATGGTGCTGATGGCGGGCATGGACCTGCCGGTCACGGCGATCCGAGAGCAAGTGGCCTCTGCGCTGGACATCATCGTGCAGCAGACACGCTTCGCCTGCGGCACCCGCAAGATCACCAGCATCGTTGAAGTGACCGGCGTCGAAAGCGGTCGCATCCAGTTGCAGGAGGTCTTCGCCTTCCAGCAGTCCGGCGTCGACCACCAGGGCAAGACCCGCGGTCACTTTGCCGGGCGCGGCTTCGTGCCGGAGTTCTACGAGGAGCTGCGGCGCATCGGCGTGCCACTGGACCTGGACATCTTCTTCTCGGGCATGCCCGCCGAAGAAGTCGCACGGATGCGCCGCCCATGAACACCGAGGCGCTGGTGATCGCCCTGCTGGTCTTTGCCAGCGTGCTCCTGCTGGTGAGTGCCATCAGCGGCGCCTACATCGCTTGGCGGGCCAGCTTCACCGAACACGCCCGTGTGACGCTGGAGGACATGTTCCTGTTCATTGACCCACGCCGCCTGTTCCGCCTGAACCTGCTGATGTTCATGCTGCTGCCGCTGCTGGTCTGGCTGCTGACCGGTGCGCCGGTGCTGGCGCTGCTGGCCGGCTTGCTGGGCGCTGGGCTGCCGCGCCTGGCCTGGGTGGTGATGCGCCAACGCCGAGCCGCCCGGCTGGTGCAGCAGCTGCCCGATGGGCTGACGATGATGGCCGGCTCGCTGCGGGCCGGTGCCAGCTTGCAGAACGCACTGGACCTGTTGGTGCGCGAGAGCCCGGCGCCGCTGTCCCAGGAAATCTCGCTGCTGCTGCGCGAACAGCGGCTGGGCGTGGCGCTGGAGGACGCACTGCACGGCATGGGACAGCGGCTGAAGATGGAGGAGGTTGACCTCTTCGTCTCGGCGCTGACGATCGCCAAGGAGGTGGGTGGCAATCTCTCTGAAGTGCTGGAGCGGCTGTCGTCCGCGCTGCGCGCCAAGGCGGTGATGGAAGGCAAGATCCGCGCGCTCACCGCGCAAGGCAAGTTGCAGGGCCTGATCGTCGGCCTGTTGCCCATCTTCCTGGCCGGCATCCTCTATCTGATGGATCCGCCAGCCATGGTGCCGCTGTTCACCACCCTGTACGGCTGGGGCGTGATGGCGGCCGTCGCCGTGCTGCTGCTGCTGGGCGCCGTCTTCATCCGCAAGATCGTCTCGATCGACGTATGACACATCCCCTGACGGTCTCCGTGCTCGGCGGTCTCGCGCTGGTCTTGCTGTTGATTGCGGCCTGGGGCCTCTACACCACGCTCGGCCGCGCCGACGCCACCTACCGTGACAAGCCGCCGCCGGGCTTCCGCGTCCTGTGGCCGCTGATCAACATCCTCGGCAACAGCGTGGCCACCCTGCTGACGCCAGGCCGGCGACAGACCATCTTGACCCGCCTGCGGCGCGCCGGCCAGGAGTACGCGCTGACACCAGAGCAATTGATCGGGGGCCAGTTGCTGTCCGCGCTGCTGGCGGGGCTGCTGGCGCAGTGGCTGCTGGACGGCAGCTCGCTGGCCGCCCTGCTGGGCGGCGGTCTGCTGGGCTGGTACTACCCGGACCTCTGGCTGAAAGATCACACACAGCGCCGCCGGTTGGCGGTGCTCAAGGCCATGCCCTACTTCCTGGACATCGTCACGCTGGCCATCGAGGCGGGCCTGAACCTCACGGGCGCGCTGCAGAAGGCGGTTGACCGCAGCAAGCCCGGGCCTCTGATGTCCGAGATCAACCGCGTGCTGCGCGATATCCGGGCCGGCAAGCCGCGGGTCGATGCGCTGCGCGACCTGGCCGAGCGCATGGACTTCGCGCCGGTCTCCAGCCTGGTGAGTGCGCTGGTCCAGGGCGAACTGATGGGCTCGAGCCTGGGCCCGGTGCTGCGCGCCCAGAGCGACCAGCGTCGCACCGAGCGCTTCCAGCGCGCCGAGAAGCTGGCGATGGAGGCCCCGGTGAAGATGCTCGGGCCGCTGATCCTGTTCATTTTCCCGTGCACGTTCATCGTGCTGGGCTTCCCGATCGTCATGAAGTTCCTCAGCGCGGGGCTCTGAGACGCATGGGACCTGCCCAGGCGCTGTGGATCGACGGCCGCGACAGCGGCTGCCGCGTCGGCCTGGCCAACCGTTGGCGTTCGCGGGCAATCGGGCTGCTGGCCACGCGCCAGCTCGACCGGCTCGACGGCCTGTGGCTCAGCCCCTGCGCCGCGGTGCACATGGTCGGCATGGCCTATGCGCTGGACATCGTCTTCCTGGACCGCAGCGGCGGCGTGCTGCGCGTGGTGCCCGGCCTGCGGCCTTGGGCCGCGGCGGTCTGCCGCGGCGCACACCAGACGCTGGAGCTGCGCGCGGGCCTGGCGGTGGATCTGGCGATCAGGTCGGGCAGCCGCCTGGCGCTCAGCGCGCCACCACCCGCCCCATCTGCCGCACCACCAGTGCCAGCGCCAGCACGGTGAGCAGCGCGCAGGCCAGCGCCGGGCCGGCCACCTCGTGCCAGGCCATGGCTTCGCCGCGCAGCACGCGCGACATCAGTGTGCTTTGCGCCACCACCGGCAGCCACAGCTGCCAGGGCTGCTCGCCGCGGGTGCTGAGCATGGGCACCAGCGGCAGGAAGGACACCGCCAGCACCACCAGGCTGGCGCCGGCCTGGGCCTCCTTGACGCTGCGGCCGTGGATGCCCAGCACCATCAGCACCGCGGCCAGCAGGCCGGCCAGCGGCAGCAGCAGGGCCAGGAAGGCGGCCACCTCGGGCGGGCCGAAGCGGAACATCGCCGACAGCTGTTCATTGCGCAGCAGCCACTGTCCGGGCATCAGGCTGCCGCAGGCCAGCACCGCGATGAACATGCCCAGCAGCGCCACCGCGGCCCACTTGCCGGCCACCAGGGACCAGCCCGGCGTGGGGTTCATCAGCAGCGGCTCGAGCGAGCCGCGTTCGCGTTCGCCCGCGGTGCTGTCCAGCGCGGCGGCCAGCGCGCCCGAGACCATCGCCATCATCACCAGGAAGGGCAGCATGCTGGTGAAGTTGGAGGCCCGCGCGGCCGGGTCGGCCAGGTCCTCGGCGTCCACCGCCAGCGGCTGCAGCAGGCCGGGCGCCACGCCGCGCGACACCAGCGCCAGCGTGCCGCGTTCACGCGCAAAGCCGGCCAGCAGCTCCTGCACGCGGCGCTGGCTGGCACTGGCGCGCGGGTTGGCGCTGTCGAAGATCAGGCGCAGGCGCGGCTGCTCGCCGCTGGCCAGACGCTGCTCGAAATCGGCCGGCAGCACCAGCACCGCATCGCCCAGGCGCTTGCGGCGCAGCGCGTCTTCGTAGTCGGCCGGCGCGTCGCGGGTGGTCCAGGTCTGGCGGCGCAGGTAGTTGTACAGCGTGGGCGCGTCGGCCAGGCCCACCACCACCAGCTCGCGCGATTCGGCCTGGCGCTCGACATCGCTCACCAGCACCGACAGCAGCACCAGCATCAGCGGGCCGGGCAGCAGCGCGCTGAGCAGCACGGCGCGCAGCGTGCGGCGGTCGCGCAGGGCGTCGCGCAGTTCCTTCAGGAAGACCAGCCAGGCTTGCGTCATGAGCGCCCCTCGTCTTGGCAGGCTTGATGCCCGGCATTCGGCCCCCGGGGGCGCGCGCGAATGAGCGTCATGGCGCGTCTCCGTAAGCCAGCGCCACGAAGGCGTCTTCCAGGTCGGTGTGGCCGCTCAGGGCGCGCAGGGTATCAACGCTGCCGCTGGCCACGGTGCGGCCGCGGGCCATCACCACCACCGCGTCGCACAGGCGTTCCACCTCCTGCATGATGTGGGTGGAGAAGACGATGCACTTGCCCTGCTCGTCGCGCAGGCGGCGCAGCACCTCGCGCAGCGCGCGGGTGGCCACCACGTCCAGGCCGTTGGTGGGCTCGTCCAGGATGATGTGGCTGGGGTCGTGCACCAGCGCGCGGGCCAGCGCGGTCTTCATGCGCTCACCCTGGCTGAAGCCGTCGGTGCGGCGGTCCATCAGCGACTGCAGGCCCAGCTGGGCCGACAGCGCTTCGGCGCGCGCCTGTGCGGCCTCGGCCGACAGGCCTTGCAGGCGGCCGTAGTAGACGATGTTCTCGCGCGCGGTCAGACGCGGGTACAGCCCGCGCGCATCCGACAGCACGCCCAGCCGCGCGCGCGCCTGCAGCGGCTGCGCGGCCACGTCGATGCCGTCGATGTGCAGCGTGCCGGCATCGGGCGGCAGCAGGCCGGCCAGCATGCGCAGCGTGGTGGTCTTGCCGGCGCCGTTGGGGCCCAGCAGGCCGGTGATGCGGGCATCGGCCGCCTGCCAGCTGACGCCGTCCACCGCGCGCACCGGCGGCGCGCCCTGGGGGGCGGGGAAGTGCTTGCGCAGGTCCTGCACCTCGATCATGGCGCGGTCTCCGACAGGGCGCGCCAGGGCGTGGGGCGGGGCACGTCCTTCGCGCAATCGGCGCCCTCGCGGGCGGCGGCCAGTGCGGCGGTGTCGTCGTCGGCGTCGATGAAGCGGTGCATCAGCTCGCGCAGGCAGCCCAGGCTGGACACGCCGTGGCCGGCCTGCGGCACCAGCGCATGCACCGCCTTCGGGCCCAGCGCCTGCAGCACGCGCTGGGCGTGGCGCGGCGGTGTGGCTGGGTCCTGGCCGCCAGACATCAGCAGCACCGGCACCGGGCTGACCGGCAGACGGTAGAAGTCGGGCGGCACGCTGGCGCGCGGCCAGTCGGCGCAGATGCGGCGATACAGGGCCTCGGTGCCGGCCGGATCGGGCGAGGGGGCGGCGGGCTGGGTGTCCAGCAGCGGCGCGTCTTCGCTGCACACCACCGAGAAATGCTGGCCCTGCGCCAGCCCCGGCCGGCCGCTGGGGCTGGGGCCGGGCGTGGCCAGCGCCAGCAGCGGGCCCAGGTCGCCCGCCGCGGCGCGGTCGATCGCCGAGGGCAGCGCGGCGGCCGCCGCGGGCTGGTACAGCGCCGGGCGCACCAGCGAGGCCAGCAGCGCACCATCCACACGCAAGGTTTCATCGCGGCCGCTGAAGGGGTGGCGCACCGGCCAGTCGCGCGCGGGCGCGGCCAGCAGCGCCTGCCAGCGCTGGGTCAGGCCGGGGCGCTGCGGTTCGGCGCTGGCCAGCAGCGCATCGAGCGTGGCGCGCTGGTCGGTGGGCATGGAGCGCATCAGCACCATGTCCGGCGGAGCCACGCCGTCCAGCAGCAGGCGGCGCACGCTGCCGGGGTACTGGCGCAGGTAGTCCAGCGCCGCCCGCGTGCCGTAGGAGCCGCCAAACAGGTTCAGCGGCCCCAGGTCCAGCGCCTGGCGCACGGCTTCCAGGTCGGCGCTGGCGACCGTGGTGCTGTAGTGGCGCAGATCGCCATGCGGCAACTGCTGCAAGCGCTGGCGACACGCCGCCAGGTCCAACGGCAGCCGCCGCGCATCCACCAGCTCGGCCAGCGGCCGCGTGGGCGGCACGCGGTCATCGCAGTACAGCGGCGCACTGCGCCCGGTGCCCCGCTGGTCCACCAACAGCAGCGGCCGCCGGTTCAGCAGCCGCGGAAACAGCGCCATCGCATGCCCCGCCAGATCCACCGCACTCTGCCCCGGCCCGCCCGCGACGAACACCACCGGATCCTGCCGCGCGTTGCGCGCCAGCGCCGGGATCAGGGCCACCTTCAGGGTGATCTGCCGACCCTGCGGCTGCGCCGGGTCCAAGGGCCGCTGCAGGGTGCCGCAGCGGGCTTCCTGGGGGACGTTGCTGAGGCGGCAGGGGGTGAGGGGGAGGGAGGGGGCGGCGGGGGAGGCGGAGGCGAGGGTGGCCAGCAGGAGGGGGGCCAGCCAAGGGGCGGCGAGGCTGGGAACGAGGGGGAGGCGAACCACGGTGCTGTGATGTTAGGACAACGTCGTAAGAAACAGGCGGAATGGCGATATTCGGGATCTGGCGGTCGTGGGTTGCGCACCGTCAAATAGTGCGTGGTGCGGGCACCGGTGAATCGCACCAACATTCAACAACCGTAAACTGCTGTCCGGACTTGCATTCAGGTCGGTATTCTGTTGCTCCCCCGGGCTAGGCGGTCTCATGGTCTCCGGAACGGCAAGAAGGTGGGAGCGAGTCAATTGCTTGCCGGCATCTGGCGCCCCGTACGGTGATGGCTTCTCAGACACGTCAGCCCCGTCTCTGCGAGCGGTCTACCGGTGCACTTGTGGGGACGACCTCTCCACGACAACAATGACAGGGCATACAGGCAAGGGATGGACGGACGACAAGTGGCTTCGCAGACAGGAGCGAGAGTACCGGCGCGCAGACGACATTTCTTGACGCTACTCTTCACTGATCTCAGCGGCTCCAGCACGCTCGCGGGCCTGTTGGAGTACGAGATATTGGCCGCGCTGCTTGACCGTGTGCATGACGTCGTGAACGACGCAGTGGTTAGGCATGGTGGGCGAGTGGTCCGCACGCAGGGTGATGGGAGCTTGGCCGTGTTCGGCTATCCGCGGCCTGGCGAGCATGACGCGCGTCATGCATGCCAGGCAGCACTGGAGGCGCATGCAGCTGTGGCAGCGTTGCCGCCTTTGAACCTGCCCGGCGGGCAGCAGCGTCTTGCTCTGCACTCGGGCGTCCATTCCGGCCTGGTATACGTCGCCCCTGGAAACGGAACGCGAGGCGATCTTGACGTCGTGGGTGATGCTGCGAATACGGCCTCCCGGCTTGCGTCCTGCGCCGGTCGGGGTGGCTTGCTTGCTGACGCCGACTCGCTGGGCCCCGAACTGGCCTTCTTCGATACTGACAGTCTGACTGATTTGGCTTTGCCGGGACGAGCAATCCCGATCCGGGCTGCTCAGGTGAAGGCAGTGGCCGCGCTTAAACGCCGCATCGACGCCGAACGCAGCCGTGGCCAGTCGCCGCTATTAGGCCGCGAGGACACACTTTCGCGTTTGGTAGACGGTTGTACACGATCCGACACGGTGCATCGGGTCATTGCCATTCGTGGACAGGCGGGGATTGGCAAGACGCGGCTTCTCGACGAGTTAGCCAGCCGTTTGAACCAGTTGGGCGTTCGGACGCTACGCGGAGGTTGTGAGTCCTTCGGCATAACGCCCGTGCTGGCGCCCTTTCGCCAGCTACTAGGTGCGGACGCCGACAGCCGTAAGTCCGCCACCGAAGACGACGTGCGCGACGCGGCACTCCAATGGCTGCGCGCCTGCGACGATGGCCGACATGTGATGCTACTCGATGACTGGCAGTGGGCCGACGATGCCTGTCGGGCGCTTCTCGACGAGGCGCTGCGCACGACAGTGCAACTCCGTGTTGTGCTCGCGTCACGTCACGCCGGAGACGTTGAAACCTACCCTGATGGTCCCACCGTTTGTCCAATGCCGTTGAGGCGTGAGGAAACGCTTCGCTTGGTTCAGGCCTGGGCACCCGGCACCAGCCCTTTCGTCGCGGACGAGTTGCACGAACATGCTGGCGGTGTACCGCTACTTGTTGAGGAACTCTGCCACATGCTCCGCCACCGTGGCGAGCTCGGCTGGAAGCAGCTACGCGCGGCAGGCGCCCGCGGTGGAGCAAGCCATTGGATGAAATCGATGATGGCAGCACGTCTGGAGAGCTTGGCTGAGCCGGCAGTCCGGGTCGTGCAGGCTGCCGCTGTCGCCGGTTTACGCGCTCCACTGAATCTCTTGACCGACCTGCTCGGTCACGCGCCGACGCCGGACTCGCTGAAACAGTTGGCCGATGCGGACCTGCTGTATACCAGTGACGATGGCGCGGCTCGCTTCCGGCACGGTCTGTCACGCGACGCGGTATACGAGCTGATTCCGCTCGATCGCCGAGAAGACCTGCACCGCCGCGCTGCTGAGCACCTTGAGGGCAATCCGGGCGGCTCTCTGCGGCCGCTTGAGCGAATGGAGGCACTGGCGCACCATGCCCGCGCTGCAGGTGACTGGGCGCTGGCCACGCTGCGCTGCGAAGCTGCCGCCGATGCCGCCGTGCCACTGGGCGCCTACGACAGCGCTCGTCGGCAGTACTTGGCCTCCATTGAGTGCGCCGAGTTCGCTGGCCTTGTCGACACAGGTTCGACGCGGCGATGGTGCACGCTGGTGCATCGGCTCGCCATGACTTGCATGTTCGACCCGCTGGCCTCGCCTGAGGCGTTGGTGCTCGCCGGCCGGGCAGTCGCGACGGCGCGTACGCTGGACGACGCCGAGTTGCTGGCCCGATCTTTGTACTGGGAGGCGTACTTGCTTTACGTCTATGGCCACCCGAAAAAAGCGACGCGACGGTCCTACGAAGCGGCCACCCTCGCGGCAGCGCTAGACAACGGCCGGCTGTTGGCGCAGGTGCAGGCCACCTACGGCCAGGCGCTCGCTGCCATCTGCCGCTATGAGCCAGCGCTGGAAGCAATGCATCACGCGTTACGCGCCAAGCAGACGAATGCAAGACACAGCGGCGCGCTCGCCATCGGTTCTGCGTTCACGCTCGCCTGCCGCGCCAGCGTCCTCGCCGACCAGGGAGACTTTGTCGCCGCCCACGCGTCGCTGGACGAGGCGCGGACACTGGTCGCAGCCCAGCCGAACCACCCAGTGGCCGACTCCGTCCGCAACTGGGAAATGGTGATACTGGCCTGGGAGGCGCGTTGGGCCGACGTCCGAGGCGTGGTGGCCGCGACGGCCGAGTCTGCGCAGCGCCTGCATGCGCTGCTGCCGCTGGCCATCGCGCGCGCTGTTGACGGCTACGCACGTTGGCGGCTGGAGCGCGATGACATGGCGATTGTCCAGACGGAAGAGGCCGTGCGCTGGATGGAGAATCACCATGTCCTGTTCTTCACCTCCATCTACTACGCTTGGCTGGCTGAGATGGCTGCCGACACGGGCCGTGACGCCGACGCCTGGCGCTGGACGGCCTGCGTGCTGCGGCGCTCGCGCGCCGGCGAGCGGTTGGGCGAGGCAGTAGCGTGGCGCGCGATGGCGCGCGTCTCCGCTCGCCAGGGCGACCAACTGCGCGCGTGGCGACGCCTGGGGCACGCTGAGCGTGCGGCCGCCCGGCGACGGTCGATACGAGAGGCAGCGCTCAACGTCTCGTTGCGCGCCGAGCTTCAGCAAGGCCGCTGAGGGTAGGCTCAGGGAATGGGCACCAGCAACGGCGCCAGCGCTTCTTCGTGCAGCCGCTGCGCCAGCGCCGCAAAGCCAGCACGATTGGGGTGCATCTCATTCTTCCAGACCCCCTTAAAGCCGTGCTGGGCGAACGCTGGCGTTGAGGCCAATACACCAGTCAGGCGGACGAAGCGGGCGTTGACGCCGTCCTTATCGACCAAAGTCTTCACCGTCTCGGCGTAGCCAACATTCAGCGCATCGATAAAGGTCGCCATTGCGCGGGCGTTGTCTTCTAGTTTCGTCAGCTTCTTACGGAGAAAGGCCGGCTGCAGCGAAGGACACATAGCCTTCCGAACGCCAGTGCCGTCGGGATAAGGGTGGTCGTAGGCCTGGACGATCACTGGCACTCGACCTTCACCCGCACGATGTAGCTCAGTCACAATGAAGTGAAGGTGCTGCTGCATCAAGGCGACGAAGGGTTGCAGATTGCCCGGGTCACCGAGTACCTTGTCGAGCACCGAGCCGACACCCTGATTCTCGCAAAATGGGAAAATGTGAAGTCCGCCACCAGCGCCATCTACAAAGTCGTTTCCACCCCCACCCACCAACACAGCCAACGGCGGCGACCCATCCTTCAGCAGGTTGCGCAGCGTCGCGTAGACGGACGCACCGCTGCCCACCAATTGCTTCCTCATATGGGCGAGTTGGAAGCCCTGCTTGGCGTGGTTGGGAAGTGCAAACATGGAGGTGTCGTAGCCTAGCGTGGCGAGGGAGCGCATGAAATCAGAGCCTTCGTCCTCTATCTCCCACTCGAAGCGCAGCCAGGAGTCACCGAATCCCAGCAGCTTGCGGCCTTGTCCGGGTCGCTCGTTCATCACCTCCAGTCGGTCCGAGAAAGTGACCACCCCGCTGGACCGATCGATGAACCCTCGATACAGCAGGCTACCCGCCGCAGAGGGTTCGAGCTGACCCTGCGACGGCGCGAGCAGTGCCGCCAGAGTACCCACCATGGCCCCCATGGCAGCAGCGTAGCCCGGGCAAGCGTGGGTGGGGCCACCTTCCTTACGGGCGCCACCAAAGAGACCGGAGACGTCGCTATCCTCGCCCTGTTCGAGTTGCGCGTGCAGCGCCGACACCTGTCCAAGCACCAGCTTGTCGCCTGGGCGCACCTCGATGCTCGTGTCCGCCGTGCCAGCCAGTCGGTGCGCCACTTTCGCTTCCCGCCACACTTGTTCCGGCACCGGCCGGAACTTCATGGCGCGTCTCAACGCCGGCGCAATGATCGCCTCTGCCTCCTTCCATTCTTCGAGCTTGGCCACCCCAGCGGCACCAAAAAGGTCAAGCAATGTGTTGTCGCGAGTCCACTCGGCCAGCACGCGCCGAAGCAAACCTTCTGTCGTTGGGAGAAAGCCCATCATTGCGCCGGCAATGGTGTGGACCGCATCCTGCGGCCGCTCTTCCCACAGGTCCTCAAGCACGGCGCGCGTGATTGGGTTCGAAGCAAAAGCGCCCACGCTCTTGGCCTCTATGAATGCACGCAACGCCCGAGTCAACGCAGTACCGTGCGCGGCAGCAACGCGCATCACGGCCTCCGACGGATCGGGCTGAAAGGTGGCCCGTGACGCGGCGGTGAAGTGGCCAGGGTAGTTGACGACGTCGCCCGGGAGCCATTCGGGATCCAGCGCGCCGCGTCGGAAAAGCTGAGGTTTGCTGTCCTCATTGATCCCGAACCAAGTCTCGCAAAGCGTGGCAAGCGTCTGCGTGACGAGGTCGCGGACGTCGATCGCGGCCTCCCATACTTTGCTGTGGTTGTCCGCCGCGACCATCACCGCATAACTGATCCAACCATCGAGTACCGCTTTCGCCGCCAAGCGCGCGTCATTGAAGGCGCGTGCCATGTCGATCGACTGGATCGCTTGGTTGCAGGCGGCCGATAGCAGCGTGTAGTCGGGATCGTCAGCATCACGTCCCAGGAATATCGGTCCCATGCCAGCGCTGACCAGCCGGCGGCGGTAGCCGGACACCGTGTACCGCGCCTCGTCCTTCAGGACGGCGGCCACTGTCTCGGGGGCGGCGACGAGCACGCCATAGGGGATGCGAAGCACGCCGTCATGCAGTTGGCGCACCGCAGCCCAAATTGAGGCGGCGTCGAAACGGGCGAGTGGCCGCGGATCCTCTAGCGCCGCCTTCCAGGCCGCTGCGGCGGCATCGGTGCCTTCTTCGGCCTCGGTCCGATGCAACTGCGCGATCAGCGCCCGCCCACGCTCGGCCGACCACGGCAGGGCCGCGGCAGCGGCGCCAACGCCGCGAGCAATGGATGCCAACCTTACCTGGCCAGCGCGCGAAGGCGCGAAGGCGTAGATGCCCCACTGCAGTGCGACCAACGGCTTAGGCTCGAGGCCCAGGTCATCGTCGCCGTCGAGAGCGACTTGGATGCTGCGATTACCGTCCAGGTAGCGGAAACGGCGCACGCGACCAACCTCGGGCACACCGAGGAATGGACAGGCAGCCCTTGAGTAGGCGCGCGAACTGTTCCCGCCGGCCAGCCAGCCCTGAACGACCTCGAACTGCTCCGCCAGGCTCGCGTTGTAAGCCATGAAGACGAGGCCGCGGTCAGCACTGTCGTCGCGGCCATCCTCAGGCGGCGGCGGCCCGTAGGGCAGGCTTCGGCGCATCAGGCGCGGCGGGCGGGCACCGGGCGCGGGCTGAGGGAAGTCATCCTCCAGCACAGACCCGCGAGGGTTGGCACGGCGGACGTGGGCCGCCAGCGGCGTGGTGTCGCCATGCTCGTCGCCACGGTAGTCGAAGTCGTTGATGTCAGCGGACAGCAGTGGCGCCAGCGGAAGGCCGGCCTGCGATTTGCCGGCGTCGGCTGGCCAACGGCCCATCAGCTTGGCGCGCAGCAGGGCGTCGGCCACAGAGTCACCGCTAGCAGCTCGCTCAACAGCGCGCCGGAAGCCGGCCACGTCCTGGCGCAGCTTACGCACCGCGAGGAAGCTGCCGTTGCACATCAACGCCGAAAGGTCGGGGTCGCGCCGGATCGCGAGGTCACACTCGCGGTCGGCAGCGTTCGCGTAGCCGACCAGCACCTCGCCCATGTGCACCTGGCTCTTGTACGGCGCCGTCGCCTGCGGATCGCTGTCGAACACCGGCTGTGACTGGCCGTCGGTGTAGCCGAAGTGGTCGACGGCGCTGCCGTTGTCACCCATGCGGCGGGCCATCCACTGCACCGAGAGCGGCGTGACGCCCGCGAAATTGGAAAGGCTGCGGATCGCTTCAGACAAGGCATCGATGGCGCCCGCGCGAACGCCGGCAGCCGGCCGCGCCCGGAACTGCACGATGGCGTGAACGGTCTCAAGCGGCAGCGGCGGCAGTGCGGCGTCGACGCGATCTGGGTTCGGGTCCAGAGCGCCGTTGCGACGCGGCAGCGTCCAGCGACGCGGATGGTTGCCGCGAACGTCGCCCAGTAGGCCGGCCCGCGCCGCCATGCCTTGGCGGAACTCCAGCGGCCAGCTTTCCAGCTGTGCCGCCGACAGACCACAGGCGCGCAGCCCCTCGAACGTCAGCGCGAAGTTACCGAAGACCTTGGCGCCGGGCGCATCGGCGTCACCCTCCAGACTAGGCCGGAAGCCTTCCAGGAAGCCAGCCGCCGACGCCGGATTGGCGAAAGCCACCAGCACCATCGCGCCATCGGTCACACCATCGTAGGCTCGTAGGATGCCGCTCTGAACCTCATTGGCGGCTCGGTCCCACGACGCGCGCTCGGGCAGTGTTGTGCCCCCCCGCGACGGCGGAGCTTCCCCAAGCCCCGTGCCAAACCACTTTAGGCGCTGCGCCATTTGTGGGCCACCCGCGTAAGCGATTACCTGCGCCAGCTGGAGGTTGAAGGGGCTGCCGAGCGCGTCGGCAAGCTGGGGAAGCATTTCGTGCGCGGCTCGGCGGAGCACGTCTCCGTCCACCGTTTCAGAGGGATAGCTGTCGATCAGCCGATACAGACCGGTCAGCGCCGCGAGGTTCTGGCGAAAGGCCTCCTCGCGCGCGAGCGGACCTTTTGCCGCAGTGTTGTCGTCGCGTCTCGTCGGATCGACCTGGTCCTTCAAGATCCGCCACGCGATCTCCTCGGCGGTCGGCGTCGCTAGGCGCGTCCGCGCCGTCTCGTCGCCAGGGTCACCGCGGTCGCGGGCGTGGAACATGGTCAAGTGTGTCTGGTCGGCGTAGGTAAGGCCGGGCGTCGCGTAGAAGAACGGCGTCGGCACTTGCACCGAGCGGATCCAGGCGTTCCAGTCGTCAAAAGGGTGGTCCCAGCCAGTTACGTAGCCCTCGGCGTTGCAAAAGATCAGATCCAGCAGGCGAGCAGCCCGTTGCCAGATCGTTCGCGCGTAGGCCTCGTAGGAGCCATCGAAGTGCACGGAGAGGAGGATTCGGTCGTCGGCAGGGCGGCGACCTTCGACGACCGCCACGCGCAGCGAGCGAATGACGCCGACGCGCTCGACGGCATCGGAGACAGCCCTTAGCAGTCGGTACTCGTGCTGGCCCTGGCGTCCGGCGTGCAGCATTTCAAGCAGCATCTGTACGCGGCTCTTGTAGGTCAACGTGTCCAGCGCCGGCACAAAGCCAGATCGAATAGGCGCCATCACAAGAAGCTCCGTCGAACCAGACAGGCTAGGTGTACGCACCTCAAATTCGGGTTGCATGATGTTCTCCCGACACCGTGAACTCAAGCAAATGTAGCGCGACTTTTCAAGTCCTTTGTCAACAGAACGAGGGAGGAGGCAGCTCAGCGCGCGGAACGAGGTTATTCAACGCCGGTTAGGGCCAAATGCACACCCTTGGATAGTGGCCATGCACTTCGTAGTGATGAGAAACTTCGCCGAACAGCCGCAGGCCTTGGGCCGGCAATAGTGCGCACCGACGCCGAAATCACCAGAAAACTGTTTACGACGCGCCCCCGATGCTTAGATATCACACCATCCCCGTCACCGGCTTCGCCCAAAACTGCTCCCTGCTCTGGTGCGACCAGACGAACGAAGCTGCCCTGATCGACCCCGGCGGCGATCTGGACGTGCTGAAGGCCGAGGTGGCGCGCCGCGGCGTGAAGCTGGTGGCGCTGTGGCTCACCCACGCCCACATCGACCACGCCGGTGGCACCGGCCAGCTGGCACGCGAGTTGGGCCTGCCAATCATCGGCCCGCACGAGGGCGATCAGTTCTGGATCGACGGCCTGCCGCAGCAGAGCCAGATGTTCGGCTTTCCGAAGGCCGAACCCTTCACGCCCACGCGCTGGCTACATGACGGCGACACGGTCACGCTGGGTCAGTCCACGCTGAACGTGCGCCACTGCCCCGGCCACACGCCCGGCCACGTGGTGTTCCACAGCCCCGAGATTCAGCGCTGCTTCGTGGGGGACGTGCTGTTCGCCGGCTCGATTGGTCGCACCGATTTCCCCGGTGGCAGCCACCCGCAGCTGATCGACAGCATCACCCAGCGGCTGTGGCCGATGGGCGATGCGACGGTGTTTATCCCGGGGCATGGGCCCGAGAGCACGTTCGGCGAAGAGCGGCGCTACAACCCCTACGTCAAAGGCACCTGATCGGTTCAACTCATCCGCCCTGCACCGCGGGGATGTGAATAGATCACAAATCGTCGCGGTCAGAGTGCCCGCCTGAAACCGGGCCAGATTTCTACGCTGACTCCCCATGGCTCCCACCCATTTCGGGGGCCTGGATGGAGGACAGCGATGAACACCCACACCCCGTTTCCCGAGCCGGCACGCCGCCCGCACGCCGGCGGCGCCTGGCACCAGCCCCTGCCCTACAGCGGCCCCGAACGCCGCCAGGCCAGCCTGACCATGGCGCGCCTGTTGGCGCAGGTGCTGGACGAGATCGACTACGGCCTGGTGCTGCTGGCCGATGCGCGCCAGGTGCTGCACGTCAACCACGCCGCCCGGGCCGAGCTGGGCGAGGACCACCCGCTGCAACTGCTGGGCGGCGAGCTGCGCGCCCGCGACGCCAAGGACGTGGCAGCGCTGTTCGACGCCGTGAACACGGCGGTGACCAAGGGGCTGCGCCGGATGCTGTCGATTGGCCAGGGCGCGCAGCGCATCAGCGTGTCGGTGGTGCCGCTGGGAGGCCTGGCACCCGGTGCCAACAGCCCCGCCGGCGCGCTGCTGGTGCTGGGCCGCCGGCAAGTGTGCGGTGCGCTGAGCATCCATGGCTATGCGCGGGCCCACGGCCTGTCGGACCATGAAGAGCGCGTGCTGCGGCAGCTGTGCGACGGCCTGACACCCACCGAGATCGCCGACCGCCATGGCGTGAAGATCGCCACCGTGCGCACCCAGATCGCCTGCATTCGCGCCAAGACCGACACGCCCAGCATCCGTGAGCTGGTGCAGTCGGTGGCGATGCTGCCACCGATGATGAGCTCGCTGCGCTTGATGGGCGTCGACTTCCTGTGTACCCCCCAGCGTCTGGCAGCTTGAGCACGCGCCGTTCGAGAGGAGCTTTCTCATGAACCACTGCGAATCTGACGCCAGCGGTCCCCGCGAGCCGCGCCGCTGGGCTCTCTTGGCTGCGGTGGCGACATCAGTTGCCATGACGGGCTGTGCCCAACTGGCGAGGGACCCAGGCCACCAGCGCGAGGCTGCCGAACAGGTTTCGCGCGTGGACAGGCACAGTGCGTTCCCCGTTGTGCGGCGCGTTTACCTTGAGCAGGTCAATCTGGTAGAGATGATTGACCCCGATAGTCGCAGCGAAAAGCTCCTAAAGGCCTGGCCCGCCGATGCGGCAGCCCCTACAGACCCGGCGGATCCTGCGGCCGCCGAGAACGACTGGCGCGTCTGGGGCAGGCGCTATGACCTCGTCTTGGCGTGGTTCCGCTCTACGTCAGAGATCACTGCGGAGGACAAGGCGATCCGTCGAGATGGTGTTCAAGACAAGATCATGGCGGCCACTGAGTCGCGCTGCAATGTCTTCAAGACCTTCTTGCGCCGACAGCAGAGCGACGTCAACTTCCAGTTGGGCACGGCCACAACGGTGGCCGGTGTGCTGGGCGCCGTTCTGCCGGGCGCCAATGACTCCCGTAACCTGGCCGCAGTAGCCGGCATGCTCTCGGGCACTCAGGCCGAATTCAACAGCGCCTACTACAGCAACCTGGCGGCTCAGGTGATCGCCCAAGGTGTGGATGTGCGAATGGCCAGGCTGAAGAAGGAGGTGCTGCAAAATCGAACGGGCAAGTCCATCGCCGACTACTCCATGGAGGCGGCGATCAGGGACGCCATCACCATCGATGGGGCCTGCTCCACTGTCGCCGGCCTCACCGAAGCGGCGGAGTCGATCAAGGAAGCCGTCAACCCGGGTCTGGCCCGCGCGGCAGAGGTCATCGCCGCCGTCAAGGTGGCCGGGGAAGTGGCTCGCGCTCCGAACATCAAGGACATGGCGAACTCTGGCGAGTTGGCCAGCCTGCTGAAGCAAACCAACCTCACCGTCTCGCCTTTGGCAGTGACCTATTCGGGCGAAGCCCTGCGCGATACGGACAACTCGCTGCAGGCAGCCTTGATCAGTGCCAGTCGCGCACGCTCGAACGCCGTGGCCGACGCCTCGATCATTGCAAAGGAACTGAGCACCAGCTACGCGTCATCGCAGCAAGCCCTGCCTGCGTCTGACAAGTCAAGCCTGAGCCCGGACCAAGTACAAAAGCAGTTTGAAAGCGAGACAGCGGGTTTCGGCAAGTCGATCGCTGCCTTGCCGTTTGCAGCCTGCCAAGCCAGGATCCCCGAAGCCTTGTCCAACCTGATGAAGGCTTCGGCTGCCGCCAAGTTGGAAGAGCCCAACACCGAGAAGCGGCTGAGCGTTGACGCCCAATTGGGCAAGGCGCGCGCCAGCGCCAAGTCTGTGCTGCAGGACATTGATTTGCTGTCGACCACTGCCCGAAGCCTCTCAGCGCTGACAGCCACCGCCTGGAGAGCAAAGTTCAGCAGCGCCAAGCTGACGGAGGCCGCTCTGACCAGCGCCGTGGTACCGCCACCCGACATGCTGGCGACGATGTGCAAATGACACGCACCAATGCTCCGCTCAGGGCGCACGCCCTGGGCGGTACGATCAAGCCATGGCAAGTGACGCATGGCTTGGGGTCTTTTCTGCATCCGTTCGTCCATTGGCAGCCCGTGGCGAATTGCGCCGCTACCGCAAGGGCACGCTGCTGATCCAGGAGGGCGACCAAGGCGACACGCTGTACCTGATCGCCAGCGGCCGCCTGCGCGCCTTCTCGGCCGCTGACAACGGCAAGGAGATCACCTACGGCACCTACGGCCCTGGCGAGTACCTGGGCGAGATGAGCCTGGACGGTGGGCCGCGCTCGGCCAGTGTCGAAACCCTGGAGGCCAGCGAGTGCGTGGTGGTGACACAGCGCACGCTGCTGGCCCACATCGCCGATCACCCCGAATTCGCACTGGAGCTGCTGGCCAAGGTGATCCGCCGCGCGCGCGCGGCCACGTTGTCAGCGCGGCAACTGGCACTCAACGATGTCTACGGCCGGTTGCGCGTGCTGCTGGAGGAACTGGCCGGTCCGCCGGATGCACAGGGGGTGCGCGTGATCGGCGAGCGGCTGACGCATCAGCAGATGTCCCAGCACCTGGGATGCTCGCGCGAGATGGTCAGCCGGGTGATGAAGGACCTGGAACGCGGCGGCTTCGTGGATACCAGGGACAAGGCGTTGTGCTTGCTGAAGGCGCTGCCGTCCCGGTGGTAAGGCGCTTCAGCGCCCCGCCCCCGGTGGCAAGGCCCTATCTCGCGGCCGCGCCGCCCTCCGCCGCCGGCGGCCCAAACCTCTGCCCCGGCTTCCCCGCCGCCGTATACAGCGGCATCACCTTCGGCAAGGTCCCCTCGATGTCCTTGATCCGCGTCGGCCCCGCCGGGTGGGTGGACATGAATTCGGGCGGGGCGCCTTCGCTGGCCTTGAGCATCTTCTGCCACAGGCTGATGCCGGCGCGGGGGTCGTAGCCGGCGCGGGCGGCCAGGTCCAGGCCGACCAGGTCGGCTTCGCTTTCGTCCTGGCGGCTGAATTTCAGGGTCAGCAGCTGGCCGCCGATGTTCAGGGCGGCGTCGCCCAGGTTGCCCAGGCCCAGCAATGAACTCAGCAGGCCGGCGCCCACGCGGGTGGCTGCGGTCTTGCCCATGCGTTCGCGGGCGTGTTCGCGCAGCGCGTGGGCCACCTCGTGGCCCATGATCATGGCCACTTCGTCGTCGTTCAGCTGCAGGCGTTGCAGGATGCCGAAGTAGTAGGCGATCTTGCCGCCGGGCATGCAGAAGGCGTTGAGGTCCTTGGAGCCGATCAGGTTGACTTCCCAGCGCCACTGGGCGGCGCGGGGGTTCCAGGGGTTGGTGAAGGGGATGATGCGGTTGGCGATCGCGCGCAGGCGGATGACCTGCGGGTGGTTGTCGGGGGCCAGCGCGTTCTTGGCGGCGGCCTGGCGCTTCATCTGGCCGTACTGTTCGGTGGCGGCCTGTTCCACCTGCTCGGCCGACACCAGCTTGGTGAAGCCGCTGGTCTTGCCCACTTCGCTGCGCACGCCGTCCTGGGCCAGCGCGCCCAGCGGCGTGCCCAGCGCGGCGGCGCCGGCCAGGCCGCCGAAGACGCGGCGGCGTCGGTGCAGCGCGCAGCCGCAGCCCCGGGCGTGCGCCATTGGCGGCAGGGCGATGGTGGCGTCGGTCACCAGCAGATCATCCACGCGGTCGTTCATCGGGCTCCCTCGGTCGTCACTCAGTGGTCACTCAGTCGTCCATGGCGGCGGCGGTCGGATCGGCTTCCAGCACCTGGATCTGCGGCCGCAGCCACCACAGCATGCCCAACGCGGGCAGCGCCAGCAAGGTGGACAGCACGAAGAAGTCGGGCCAGCCGATGGATTCGGCCACCACGCCGGCCATCGGCCCCACCCAGACCCGGCCCACCGAGGCCAGCGCCGACAGCAGCGCGAACTGGGTGGCCGAAAAGCGCTGGCTGGTCAGGCTCATCAGGAAGGCCACGAAGGCGGCCGTGCCCATGCCGCCGGTCAGGTTTTCCAGCGCCACCACCAGAATCAAGCCGCCGTCCATGCGGCTGTCCTGCGCCAGCTTGACGAAGCCCCAGTCGAAGGCCGGCACCGGCAACGCGCCCAGCGCACCCTGGCCATGCGTGGCCAGCCACCAGAAGCCCAGGTTGCTGGCGGCCTGCAGCACGCCAAACACCATCAGCGCGCGCCACAGGCCCAGCTTCAGCATCAGCGCGCCGCCGGCCAGCGCGCCCAGGATGGTCAGCCACAGGCCCAGCACCTTGTTGACCAGGCCCACCTCGGCGGCGGCGAAGGCCATGCTCTTGAGCAGGAAGGGCGTCATCAGCGCGCCGGCGAAGGCATCGCCCAGCTTGTACAGCACGATGAACACCAGGAAGGCCACCGCGCCGGACTGGGCGAAGTAGCTGGCCAGGCCGGCGCGCAGGGTCTCGAAGCGGGCCCAGCGCGCCGCCGCCACGCCCAGCGGCACGGTCAGCGCGATGCCGGCCAGCAACGCCAGCAGATCGCCCCAGCGCTGCTGCAACCCGGCGGGCAGCGCGCTGCCCTGCCACAGCGGCGCCAGCAGCGCATGCGCCGCGGGCACCAGCAAGCGGTCTGTCAGCAAGTAACCCATCGCGGCCGCGGCCAGCACGGCCAGGAAGCCCTTCAGGTCGTGGCCGCCAGGCTGGGCCAGCGGCGGCGGGGCCTTCAGCCGGGGCAGTGCCACCGCGCTGAACACCGCGGCGCCAGCCAGGATGGCGGCCATCAGGCGGTAGACCTCGGGCCAGGTCCAGCCGCCGCCCTGTAGCGCGTCGGTCCAGATCAGCGCGATGCCGCCCGAGACGATCATCGCCAGCCGGTAGCCCATGACGTTCAGCGACGCGCCCATGCCGCGCTCGCGCGCCGCCAGCAGATCGGTCTGGTAGCCGCCCACCGCCACATCCTGCGACGCCGACAGAAAGGCCACCGCCACCGCCAGCAGCGCCAGCGTCTGCAGCGCGCCCTGCGGCGGCGTCACCGACATCGCCCACAGGCCGGCCGCCAGCAGCAGCTGTGTCAGCACCAGCCAGCCGCGGCGCCGCCCCAGCCAGGGCGGATCGAAGCGGTCCATCAGCGGCGCCCACAGGAACTTGAAGGTGTAGGGCAGGCCCACCAGGCTGAGAAAACCGATGGTGGCGATGTCCACCCCCGACTGGCTCAGCCAGGCCTGCAGCGCCTGGCCGGTCAGGGCCAGTGGCAGGCCGGAGGCAAAGCCCAGCACCGCCACCGCCAGCAGGCGCCAGGCAGCGTGCAGCCGGTCCTGGGCCGTCAGGGGCGCCGGGGCCGCCGGGGCGGAAGGGTGGGCCGGGGCGGGGGCGGCGGGATCGGGCATCGGCGCGATTCTAGGAGCGGCCGCTGCGCCCCGCCGGCGGCACCGCGGCGCCTCCACCAGGGCGCGCCAGGCCGCGCACGGCGGGCGCTCAGTACGTGCCGAAATCGATATAGGGCAGCACCCGGTTGCTGACCGGCCCGCCGCCGCCCACCAGCTTGGTGCTGAGGATGCTCATCAGCGGCGTGTCGATGCTGTGGGGGCCACGCAGGAACGGCGACTGACCGGTCAGCACCCGGCCGGTGCGCTGGTAGGTCTGGCTGATGTCCAGTGCAGTGCGCCGGATCTCGTAGGTGCAGCCGGCCAACAGCGGCGTCGGCGTGACCGGCTGGTGCGTGGTGTAGGGGATGCCCAGCGGCGGGAAGGCCAGCGCGGCCGGGTCGAAGGCCACGCTCAACAACACGCCCGGTGTGCAGTTGATGTCGCGGATCTGGAAGCGGTAGCGGCCCGGCGGCGTGGCGGGGCTGGTGTAGCCGACGCTGCACACCGTCATGTTGATGCGCGGGATGAAGTGGTAGCCATGCGCGTCGAGGTCGTAGGTCTCGTGGTCGGTGCCCGAACTCAGCTGCTGGGCATAGGCCGCCTGGAACGGGGTGCCGCTGATCACGCAGGGCGGCACGGCGCCAGCCTCAGCGCGGCAGGCCGGGGCGCTGACCAGCGTGGCCAGCAGGATCATCGCGGCGCGGGTGGCGGATGGGGCCATGGCCGTTCACTCGGTGTGGTGGGCGCCCTCCTCGACCCGGTGGCGGACAGACGGTCTGCTCGAAGGGAGAACAGACCCGGCCGGCAGACATGCGAGGCGCGCCCAGCGCCGGCAGCACCTGAATCGGCCGCTCTGGCACCGCGCAGCGGACGGTGGCCCGCCACGGGGTGCAGGATGCAGTGTGCGCGCCCGCGGAGGAACGGTGAAGCCCCCTGATCGAAGCCGCCGCGGCGCGGCCGGTTCGGTGGCGCGCCGGGGTGGTGTGGCAGGTGCCGGGCCCGGTCGCGGCCCGGCGGCTCAGTAGGTGCCGAAGTCGATGTGCGGCAGCACCTGGTCCTTGACCGGCCCGCCGCCGCCGAAGAGCTTGCTGCTGACGATGGTCATCAGCGGGGCGTTGATGCTGTTGGGCCCGCTGAGGTAGGGCGCCTGGCCGGTCAGCACCCGGCCGATCAGCTGGTTGGTCAGGCTGTAGTTCAGCGCGGTGCGCCGGATCTCGTAGGTGCAGCCGGCACTCAGCGGCGTGGGCGTGACCAGCTGGTGGGTGGTGTTGGGAATGCCCAGCGGCGGGAAGGCCAGCGAGGCGGGGTTGAAGACCACGCTCAGCAGCACCCCCGGGCTGCAGTTGATGTCGCGGATCTGGAAGCGGTAGCGGCCCGGCGGCGTGGCGGGGCTGGTGTAGCCGACGCTGCACACCGTCATGTTGATGCGCGGGATGAAACGGTACGAGTGGGTCTCGAGGTCGTAGGTCTCGATGTCACTGCCAAAGCTCAGCTGCTGCGCATAGGCGGCCTGGAAGGGCGTGCCGCTGATCAGGCAGGGGGGCGGTGCGCTCGCGTCGGCCCGGCAGGCCGGAGCCGCCGCCAGGCTGGCCAGCAGGACCATCATGGCGCGGGAGGTGGGTGTGGACATGGCACTTCCTTCGACAAGAGGGGTCGCCCTCCTCGACCGGTGGACGGACGAACGGCCCGCCGGGAGGGTGGGCGGGCCGGATGCGATGGGCGGGATGGCGAAGGGATGGGGCAGTGTGCGCTTTGGCCACCTCCTGGAGAAGCCCCCTGGATGAAGCGCCGAGCGGGCCTGGCGGGCGTGACGGAGTGCCCGGCCCTGTCGCAAGCGGCACGCGGCGGTCACGGTCTGGCACAGCTGCCGGCCGGCCGCGGGTGGTGGCGGTGCGCGTTTGCCCGCACAATCAGGCATGGAAGCGCCGGGACTCGCGGCGCGTGGAGGACTCGCGTGCAGTGGGCGGACATTCCCAGTTGGGCCTGGCAGGTGCTCGGCGCCTTCGGCGGCCTGGGGCTGGGTCTGGGCCTGGGCGCGTGGCACCTGCGGCGCACCAAGGCCCAGCGGCGGCCGCAGCGCCCGGCCAGTCCGCCCGCCAGCGACAGCCGCCTGAGCAAACCCGCCAGCGAGTTGCCCACCTCGGTGCTGCCCGGCGCCAGCCGCTTTGGCAGCCCGGCCGAATCCCCGCAGCAGCGCCTGCTGGAACACCTGCGCCAGAGCAACCTGGACCTGGCGGCGCAGCTCAAGGCCAGTGCCGCCCAGCATGCCAAGCTGCTGCGCACCCAGGATGAAGCACTGGCCGAGGCCAAGGCCGATTACGACGAGCGCGTCGAAACGCTGCGCCAGCAGCACTCCACCGAGCTGCGCCACCTGATGGCGCTGCTGGTGGAGCAGGTGGACGGCATCCACAAGGCCCACGCCAACCATGTGAAGGCGCTGGAGGCCGAGGTCGAGCGTTGGCGCCGCATGGGCCCCCATGACAGCACCGACGAGCCCGCCACCACCACCTTCGCGAGCACCGAGCTGCTGCCCGGCCCGGCGCAGCGCCACTGACACCGCAGGAGAGCTTGCATGGACCCCTTGATCGGCGCAGCCTGGCTGCTCACCGGCGCCGTGATCGGCGCGGTGGTGATGCTGCTGGTGGGCCCGGCCCGCGCCGCACGCGAGAGCCAGCGCGCCCGCGATGCGCTGGCCGATTCGCAGCAGCGCCGCGCGCTGGAAAAGCTGCGTGAGGACAACCGCGAGCTGGAAGCCCGGGTCGAGCGGCAGGAGCAGCGCCACCTGCGCTCGATCGAGGCGCTCAAGCGCTCGCACGCCGGCGAGATCGCCGACCTGGAAGAAGACCTGAAGCAGGAGCGCGCCAAGCTGCGCGCGCTGGTCGAGGCCTCCAGCCAGGGCCACGTGATCAGCGGCACCTCGTTCGAGCCAACGCGCTTCGACGAGAACTGACCATCCGCGCCACGGCGCAGCGGCGCGTCAGCCGCCGCCAGGGCGCAGCAGGTTGGCCAGCTCCACCGCCGACTTCACATTCATCTTCTCGAACAGCCGGGCGCGGTGCACTTCCACCGTGCGCACGCTGATGTCCAGCGCATCGGCGATCAGCTTGTTCGGCTTGCCTTCCACCACCAGCTGCATCACCTCGCGCTCGCGCTCGGTCAGCTCGGCCAGCGCGCGCGCCAGCGCGCGGGCATCCTCGCGCTCGGTCAGGGCCTGCAGGCTCAAGGCCAGCGCCTGCTCCACGCGGTCGACCAGGGCGTTGTCGGAAAAAGGCTTCTCGACGAAGTCAAAGGCGCCGCGCTTGACCGAGGCCACCGCGGTGGGCACGTCGGCATGGCCGGTCAGGAAGATCACCGGCAGCAGCCGGGTCAGGCCCAGCTCCACCAGGCGGTCGAACAGCGCCAGGCCGCTCATGCCGGGCATGCGCACGTCCAGCAGCAGGCAACTGGGCGCGCTGGGCCAGGCGCCGGCGGCCAGGCGCTGGCGCAGCATGGTCTCAAACGCCTCGGCGCTGCCATGCGCTTCCGACAGCAGGCGGCGCGAACGCAGCAGCCAGGCCAGCGCGTCGCGCACCACGTCCTCGTCGTCAACCAGATAGACCATCGGCAGGCCGAAGCGGGCGGAGTTCATGGCGGGGTGTCGGTGGGCTTGCGAACGGGCGTCTCGGGCACCGGCAGGGTAAACCGGAACTCGGTGCCGCGGCCAGCGGGTTCGCCCGGCGGGGGGCCGAAATCCAGCGCGCCGCCATGCTGCTCGATCACCGTGCGGCACAGCGACAGGCCCAGGCCCATGCCCTCGGTCTTGGTGGTGAAGAAGGGCGTGAACAGGCGCGCCGCCACCTCGGGCGGGATGCCGGGGCCGGCGTCGCGCACGGTGAAGCGCACCCAGCGCGGGTGGGTCTGCACCACCTCGATGTGCAGCACCCGCTCGGCGGCGGGCGTGGCCTCGTCCATCGCCTGGATGCCGTTGCGGGTGAGGTTCAGCAGCACCTGCTCCACCATCGTGCGATCGGCCCAGACGCGCGGCACCGGCCTGGCCAGCGTCACCTCGATGCGGGTGCCGCTCTTGCGGGCCTGCAGGCGCACCAGCGGCAGCACGGCCTCGATGAGCTGGTCGGCGGCCAGGGCCTCGCGCGCGCCGTCGCGACGCCGCACAAAGCCGTGCACGCTCTTGATCACCCGGCCGGCGCGCTCGGCCTGCTCGGCGATGCGGGTGAGTGCCTGGCGCAGCAGGTCCTTCAGCTCGGCCGGGTCCTCGTCGGGCGCGTCCATCAGGTTCAGCGAGCCGGTGGCGTAGCTGGCGATTGCGGCCAGCGGCTGGTTCAGCTCGTGGCTCAGCAGCGAGGCCATCTCGCCCACCGTGGCCAGGCGCGCGCTGGCCTGCAGACGCTCCTGCTGCTGGCGCGAGAGCTCTTCCATGCGGCGCTCGCCACTCACATCCACCGCGGCGCTCATCCAGCCGGTGTGGCGGCCCTCGCGGTCGCGCAGCGGCGCCTCGTAGATCATCACCGGGAAGCGCTCGCCGTTGCGGCGCATGAACTGGGTCTCGAAGCCCTGGCGCTGGGCGTTGTCGTCGGCGCCCAGCTGCAGCCGCTCGGCCTGGCGGCGGCGGTAGTCGTCCACCCGCTCGGGCGGCCAGTAGGGCGGCGTGTCCTGGCCCACCAGTGCGTCGGCCTCCCAGCCCACCATCGCGCAGAAGGCCGGGTTGACATAGGTGATGCGGCCGTCACGGTCGCGGGCGCGCAGGCCGGTGACCAGCGAGTCCTCCATCGCGCGGCGAAAGGCCAGCGCCTCGGCCACCGCGTGTTCGGCGGCGCTGCGGCGGCGGATGTCGCGCACCAGCAGGCCCACCACGCCCAGCAGGCTCAGCGACAGGCCCAGCACCAGCGCGATCGCCAGGTTGGGAATCAGGCCCGGGCGGCCGGTCACCGCGTCGGCGCGCAGCAGCAGCGACAGGCCCGGCAGGCTGACCAGCCGGGTGGCCTGGTAGACGCCCTGGCCGCGCAGGCTGCCCGCGCGCGCCAGGCGGGTGCCGTCGGGTTCGACCAGCGACAGCTCGTGCTCACCGCGGGTGCCGGCCGCCACCTTCTCCAGCAGCTCGGGCAGCGACACGGTGGCCACCACGAAGCGCGCGCCGCCCTCGGCCGCGAAGCACAGGTCCACCACCTCCTGGCCCTGGCCGCCGGGCAGCGGCATGAAGTAGCTGCGCGAGAAGGTAGGCGTCGAGGTGCGCACCGCCTGTACGCAAGTGGGTGCCAGTTCCAGCTCCAGCGCGCGCCGGCTCATCGCCGAGAAGGGCGTGGGGCCGTAGGGCGTGTCGGTGGCCGACAGCAGGTGCAGCTGGTCGTCACGGCGCTCCAGCCGCAGCAGCGCGTGGCGTTCGCGCAGCAGGGCCTGGGTCTCGGTGCGCCAGGCGGCATCGGAGCCATGGGTCCAGACCAGCACCTGCACCGATTCCAGCACCTGCTGGGCCTGGCGGCGCAGCTCGCCGGCCGACTGCGCGGCCACCTCGGCAGCACGGTCCTGCGCGCGGCCCGATTCGTAGTCCAGCGTCAGCCACACCAGCAGCGACTGTGCCACCAGCAGCATCAGCACCAGTGCCCCCCACAGCACGCGCGCGCGCAGTGCGGGGGTGGGCGTGGAGCCGGTGGCGGGTGGCATGGCGGAAGTATCCGGCCGGACCGGGGACAGGGCCTACGCAGTTCCCGCAGGGCTCCGGCGCGGGGTGACTCCTACAATCCGACCCCCGATCCGCTGCGCCGAGGCTCCTGCATGACCACCTCCGAAGAGAAGCAATCCGAACTGCGCCGAGCCGCGCTGGAGTACCACGAGTTCCCGACCCCGGGCAAGGTGGCCATCACCGCGACCAAGCAGCTGATCAACCAGCGCGACCTGGCGCTGGCCTACTCGCCCGGCGTGGCCGCGGCCTGCGAGGAGATCGTCGAGGACCCGGCCAACGCCTTCCGCTACACCAGCCGCGGCAACCTGGTGGCGGTGGTCACCAACGGCACCGCGGTGCTGGGCCTGGGCGACATCGGCCCGCTGGCCTCCAAGCCGGTGATGGAGGGCAAGGGCGTCCTGTTCAAGAAGTTCGCCGGCATCGACGTCTTCGACCTGGAGATCGCCGAGAAGAACCTCGACAAGCTGGTCGACATCATCGCCGCGCTGGAGCCCACCTTCGGCGGCATCAACCTCGAGGACATCAAGGCGCCCGACTGCTTCTATGTCGAACGCAAGCTGCGCGAGCGCCTGTCCATCCCGGTCTTCCACGACGACCAGCACGGCACCGCCATCGTGGTGGGCGCGGCGCTGCTCAACGGCCTGAAGGTGGTGGGCAAGAGCATCAAGGAGGTGCGCCTGGTGTCCAGCGGCGCCGGCGCCGCCGCGCTGGCCTGCCTGAACCTGCTGGTCAAGCTGGGCCTGCCGCGCGAGAACATCATCGCCACCGACCTGGCCGGCGTGGTCTGGAAGGGCCGCACCGAGCTGATGGACCCGGACAAGGCCGAGTTCGCCAACGACACGCCGCACCGCACGCTGGCGCAGGCCATCGCCGGTGCCGACATCTTCCTGGGCCTGTCCGCCGGCGGCGTGCTCAAGCCCGAGATGGTGGCCAGCATGGCCGAGCGGCCGCTGATCTTCGCGCTGGCCAACCCCACGCCCGAGATCATGCCGGAGGCGGTCAAGGCGGTGCGCGACGACGCCATCATGGCCACCGGCCGCACCGACTACCCGAACCAGGTCAACAACGTCCTGTGCTTCCCGTACATCTTCCGCGGCGCGCTGGACTGCGGCGCCAGGACGATCACCGACGAGATGGAGATCGCCGCGGTCCACGCGATCGCCACGCTGGCCCAGGCCGAGCAGAACGACGCGGTGGCCGCCGCCTACTCGGGCGCGACGCTGAGCTTCGGCCCCGAGTACCTGATCCCCAAGCCCTTCGACCCGCGGCTGATGATGATCATCGCCCCGGCCGTGGCCCAGGCCGCCGCCGAGTGCGGCGTGGCCACCCGCCCGATCACCGACCTGCAGGCCTACCGCGACAAGCTGCAGACCTTCGTCTATGCCTCGGGCACGCTGATGAAGCCGATCTTCGCGGTGGCCAAGCGGGCGAAGAACCGCCGCGTGGCCTTCGCCGAGGGCGAGGACCGCCGCGTGCTGCGCGCGCTGCAGGTGATCGTCGACGAGAACCTGGCCCGCCCGGTGCTGGTGGGCCGCGCCAGCGTCATCAAGACGCGCATCGAGAAGCTGGGCCTGCGCATTGAAGAAGGCCGCGACTTCGAGATCGTCAACATCGACGAGGACACCCGCTACCGCGACTACTGGCAGACCTACCACCGGCTGATGGAGCGCCGCGGCGTGACCGAGCAGTTCGCCAAGATCGAGATGCGCCGCCGGCTCACCCTGATCGCCAGCATGCTGCTGCACAAGGGCGAAGTCGACGGCATGATCTGCGGCACCTGGGGCACCACGGCCATGCACATCCACCACGTGGATGCGCTGATCGGCAAGCGCCCGGGCGTCAAGAACTACGCCTGCATGAACGGCCTGGTGCTGCCGGGCCGCCAGGTCTTCGTGGTCGACACCCACATCAACTACGACCCCAGCGCCGAGCAGCTGGCCGAGATCACCATCCTGGCCGCCGAGGAGATGCGCCGCTTCGGCATCGCGCCCAAGGCCGCGCTGCTGTCGCACAGCAACTTCGGCTCCAGCGACCAGCCCTCGGCGGTGAAGATGCGCCAGACGCTGGCGCTGGTGCGCGAGCAGGCACCCTGGCTGGAGATCGACGGCGAGATGCATGGCGACACCGCGCTGGACGCCGCCTACCGCGCCGAGCTGATGCCGCGCAGCACGCTCACCGGCGAGGCCAACCTGCTGGTGATGCCCAACATCGACGCCGCCAACATCAGCTACAACCTGCTGAAAACCGCCTCGGGCGGCGGCATCGCGATCGGCCCGGTGCTGCTGGGTGCGGCCAAACCGGTGCACATCCTCACGCCGTCCGCCACGGTGCGCCGCATCGTGAACATGACCGCACTGACGGTGGTTGACGCCAACGCCGCCCGCCATTGACAACGTAAAGCAAGTAAGCAAATGCTTACTTGAAAGGCCTTGCACTGCGCCGCCATGGTGCAGTGCACTTGTGGTTTTCGCGCCAATCCGGTAGCATGACTGTTTAAGTCTTCAGGGTAAACCCGTGGTCTCGTGCGATCCGCTGCTGGTGGGCAGAACCTTACGCAAGTGGGGGCTCACCATCGCATCTGCGGCGGTCGTCGGTGTGGCCGCAGTGGGTGTCCTGGGGGCTGCCGCGACGGCGGCGCAGGCCCGTGAAACGGGCCCTGCGACCGACTCGGCGATGGCCACGGTCCGGCTGAGCGATCTGCCGGTCGAGGCCCGCCGCACCGACAGCCTGATCCGCGCCGGCGGTCCGTTCCCGTATGCCAAGGATGGCACGGTGTTCGGCAACCGCGAGCGACTGCTACCGCGCCAGCCCCGGGGTCACTACCGCGAATACACCGTGCCCACGCCAGGCTCGCGCGACCGGGGTGCCCGGCGCATCGTCTGCGGCGGCAAGCAAACCAGGGAACCTGAGGCCTGTTATTACACCCAAGACCATTACGCGAGCTTTCGGCGCATCGTGCCCTGAAGCCCGCGGACGAACGACAGACATTTGAACAACGGAGGAACGAGACCATGCTCTTGCAGACCGTCCGTCCCAACATCGTGCAGGCGATACGCGCGTACCGGGTCGATGACCTGATGCGCGCGGCACAGGAGTCGGGCCAGCATTTCCTGTATGCCAACCTCACCGAGGCACAGTCCAAGCAGGACGTGCTGGAAGGCATCGCGAGCGCGTTCCTGTTCCCATCGCACTTCGGCAAGAACCTCGACGCCCTGTACGACTGCATGACCGACCTGGTCCACAAGTCGGGCCAGCAGCCGGGCTTCGTGGTCGTGCTCGAGCAGATCCCCGACAACACGCGCTTCGATCGCGAGTCGCGCGAGCAGCTGCTCGACGTCTTCCGCGATGCCGCCGACTTCTGGGGTGATCGAAAAATACCCTTCAGATGTTTCTATTCTTTTCAGTAGCCCGCTCCCAGGAAAACGGGTCATGGGAGCGGGCTGCTGAGACGGCCCAGGAAGCTACGAAGCCTGCCGCGAAGGCGGCAGCCAAGAACGGTATCAATCCAAACTTCGGCATGAACATGCCGATGATGAGCAGCGCCTTCGACACGGCGATGTGGCTCAGCGCCGCCTGACCTTCTGGTCTGGCGCACAAGGCAAAGCCCGCTTCGGCGGGCTTTGTTGTTTTCGGGAACGCCAGACTGCCCATGGCAGTCATTGCCCGCGGAGGCGGTTGAGGCGAGGTGGGGGAAAGGGGTCTCTCTCATGTCCCCCGGCCTGCGGCCTCCTCCTTGACTTCGTTCGACCCCTTTCCCCCACCTCGCTTGGCACCGTTTCGGGACTGCTCGCGCGAGCAGTGCGGGAACGTCGGTAGCGGGTGAGGGGGAGTTCGCTTGGCCGAAGTCAAGGAGGAGGCCGCAGGCCGGGGGACATGAGGACAAGCGAACTCCCCCTCGCCCGCCGCGCCATACCGCCGCAGTCGACCCAACGGCCGGCCAAGGCAGCAAGCGGCCCCGCAGTGCTACAGCTTGAACCCGTAATCGATCGTCAGCGGCGCATGGTCGCTGAACTTCTGGTCCTTGTAGATGGCGGCGGCCTTCGCGTGTTCGGCCAGCGCCGGTGTGGCCAGGTGGTAGTCCAGGCGCCAGCCCACGTTCTTGGCGTAGGCCTGGCCGCGGTTGCTCCACCATGTGTAGCACTCGTCGGTGGTGCTGGGGTGCAGGCGGCGGTAGACGTCGACCAGGCCGCCCTGGCCCTTGCCGGTGCCCAGCAGCTGGGTCATCCAGGCGCGCTCTTCAGGCAGGAAGCCGCTGTTCTTCTGGTTGGACTTCCAGTTCTTCAGGTCGGCTTCCTGGTGTGCGATGTTGACGTCGCCCACCAGGATGAACTCGCGTGTCTTCTTCAGCTTGGCCAGGTGCGGCGCCATCGCGTCCAGGAAGCGGAACTTGGCCTGCTGGCGGTCCTCGCCGCTGGAGCCGCTGGGAAAGTAGCAGCTGATCAGGCTGAGCTTGCGGCCGGGCTTGTCGAAGCGCAGTTCCACCCAGCGGCCCTCGTCATCAAACTCAGGGTTGCCGAAGCCGATTTTCACGTCGCTGGGCTCGTGGCGGGTGTACAAGCCCACACCGGAGTAGCCCTTCTTCTGGGCGTAGTGGAAGTGGCCGCGCAGGTCACCCAGGTGGTCGAAGACCCCCTCGACGTCCGGCGCCTGCGCCTTGACCTCCTGCACCCCCATACAATCCGGCGCGTGGGCCTGCGCCCACTCGCGAAAGCCCTTGGTTGCCGCCGAACGGATGCCGTTCAGGTTGAGCGAGACCAGTCTGAAACCCACCGTCTGTCCCTTCATGTCGACCACGCCCACCACCGACGCCCTGGCCCAGGAATTCGTCATGTTCTCGGTGGAGGCGGGGGTGCTGCGCTTCGGCGATTTCACCACCAAGGCGGGCCGGAAATCGCCGTACTTCTTCAACACCGGCCTCTTTGACGACGGTGCCAAGCTGATGCGGCTGGGCGAATTCTATGCACGCCGGCTGATCGCCTCGGGCCTCGAATTCGACATGCTGTTCGGCCCGGCCTACAAGGGCATCACGCTGGCCGCGGCGGTGGCCATCGGCCTGGCCAAGGAAGGCCGCAGCGTGCCCTTTGCGTACAACCGCAAGGAAGCCAAGGACCACGGCGAAGGCGGCACGCTGGTGGGTGCGCCGGTGCGCGGCCGCGTGCTGATCATCGACGACGTGATCACCGACGGCGCCTCCAAGCGTGAAGCCGCCGACATGATCCGCGCCGCCGGTGCCACCCCCGTGGGCGTGGCCATCACCATGGACCGCCAGGAGCGCGCCAGCGACGACCCGGCCAACCGCCGCTCGGGCGTGCAGTATGTCGAGCAGGAGCTGGGCCTGCGGGTGGTGTCCATCGCCACGCTGGCCGACCTGATGGCCTTGCTGCAGACCACCGGCGATGCGGCGCTGGCGGCCAACCTCGAGCGCGTGGCGGCCTACCGCGCCCGCTACGGGATCGACGCCTGATGCGCCGTCTGGCCGCGCTGCTGGCCCTGCTGCCGCTGGCCGCCGCGGCCGCGCCGGCCGACTACCGCTGCGAGGATGGCCGCGTGCTCAAGCTCACCAGCACGCCCTTCACCGCCCATGTCGAGTGGGACGGCCAGCGCCACACCGTGCAGCGGGTGCGCGAAGGCCGCGAGGCGGTCTATGTGAACGGCCGCGAGAAGACCCGGCTGGAGCTGCGCGGGCCGCGGCTGGAGTGGCGCACGCCCGAGGGCACCACGCTGTGCCGCCTGGTGCCGCGCAGCATCGCGCCCGAGAACGTCTACGTGCCGCCGGCCGCCTCGGCGGCGTCGCGCTGAACCCCTTGTCAGCCGGGCGGCAGCCTGGCGCCCCTATCATGGGCCGATGCCCCTGGCCCTGACCCCCGCCGCCCGCCGCATCGTGCAGGCCGTGCTCTACGAGGCGATCGCGATCACGGCGGTCGGCCCGGCCATGGCCTCGCTGTTCGACGCACCGATGGCCTCCTCGCTGGCGCTGGCGCTGGTGCTGTCCAGCGTGGCACTGGCCTGGAACTGGGTGTTCAATGGCTGGTTCGAGCGCTGGGAGGCGCGCCAGGCGGTCAAGGGCCGCTCGTGGCGGCGCCGGCTGGCGCATGGCATCGGTTTCGAGGGCGGCCTGGTCGTGATGCTGGTGCCGCTGATGGCCTGGTGGCTCAACACCACGCTGTGGGCCGCGCTGCTGGCTGACCTGGGTATCGTCGCCTTCTTCTTCGTCTACGCGGTGGCCTTCACCTGGGCCTTCGATCGCGTCTTCGGGCTGCCGGAATCGGCCCGAGCCAACCCCGGGAATCCTCATGCTGAGCACGCGTGACGCCGCCCTGTCCGACCTTCCGCGGCTGGGCGAGCTGTTCGAACAGTACCGTCAGTTCTACCACTGCCCCCCGGGCCGCGCGGCGGCCCAGGCCTTCCTGCAGCAGCGCCTGGTGACGGGGGAATCGCGCGTCATCGTGGCCGAGACCGCGGCCGCCGGCGTGATCGGCTTCTGCCAGCTCTACCCCAGCTGGTGCTCGCTGGAGCTGGCGCCCATCTACGTGCTCTACGACCTGTATGTGCAGCCGGTGGCGCGCCGCCTGGGCGCCGGGCGGCTGCTGCTGCTGTCGGCGGTGAACGCCGCGCGCGACGACGACAAGCAGCGCATCGACCTGACCACCGCCCACGACAACATCGGCGCGCAGGCGCTGTACGAGTCGATGGGCTGGGTGCGCGACCAGGTGTTCCGGGCCTACTCGCGCACGGTGCGCTAGGGCGCCGCCCAGGCGCGGGCCTGCATGGCCACACCAGCGCCCTCGTCGATCGCCGCCCACAGCGCCAGGCCATCGCCGTCCTGGGCGGCCGCCACCAGCTCGAGGCCGTGGCCCAGCGTCACCGGCTGGCGCGCGCGGTACTCGAAGCGCGTCAGCGGCGCACCCAGGCAGCGCTGCGCCAGGCCGGCCAGCCGGGTGGCGATCAGCGGGCCGTGCACCACGGGCGCGTCGTAGCCTTCCACGCTGCGGCAGTAGTCGGCGTCGTAGTGGATGCGGTGGCCGTTGAAGGTCAGCGCCGAGTAGCGGAACAGCTGCGTGCTGTCCGGCGTCCAGGGCTCACGCAGCACCGCCGCGGGCAGCTCGGGCGTGGCGGCCGCGGCCGGCAAGGACCGGCCCTTGAAGACAATGTCGTGCTCTTCGCGCAGGCAGGGCTGGCCATCGGCCTGCAGCGCGTGCAGCACGGTGACGAAGACCAGCGGACCGCTGCGGCCCTGCTTGACCTCCACCGACTGCACGCTGGACAGCCGCACCAGCGCCGCGCCCAGCGGCAGCGGCGCCAGCCACTGCACGCGGCCGCCGGCCCACATCCGGTTGGGCAGCGGCACCGGTGGCAGGAAGCCCCCGCGCGCCGGGTGGCCGTCGGGCCCCAGCTGCGCGCGCGGCAGGCCTTCCAGGAAGTACAGCCAGTGCCACAGCGGTGGCAGCGCATCGCCAGGCTGCAGCGCGCGCGGCGTGTCGTCCACGGTGGCAGCCATCAGCCGGGCGGGCGTCAGCGCGGCCACATCCTCCATGCGCCGCGGCGCGCGGCCGACCCATTGGCGCAGCTGCTCAGGCTCCAGCGGTGGCGGCAGCGCGTCCACCGGAGCGCCCTCAGCCCATCTCGCCCGGCGCCCGCGCCAGCTCGTTGTTGCCCTGCACCAGGGTCATCAGCATGCGCAGGAACTCGTCGCGCTGCTCGGGCGGCAAGGGCGCCAGCATGCGGTGCTGGGCGCGCTGCATCGGCGCGATGATCAGCGTCAGCACCCGCTCGCCCTCGGGCGTGAGCACCAGCTGGCGCACGCGGCGGTCGCTGGGCGAGGCCTGGCGCTGCAGCAGGCCGCGCTTTTCCAGGCGGTCGACCACGCCGCCGATGGTGGAGGTGTCGTAGCCGATGGTGCGGGCCAGGCTGCGCTGGTCCATCCCCGGCTGCAGGCGCACCGCCTGCAACGCGGCAAACTGCACCGGCGTGATGCCGAACTCGGCCGTCTCCTCCAGGAAGACCGCCACCGCGATCTGCTGCAGGCGCCGGATGTAGTGGCCCGGCAGGGCGTCGAGCGGGAAGTCGGCCAAGGTGGGGCTCAGCGGGCCAGGGCGGCGCGCATCTCGTCGATCACGGCCTTGTAGTCGGGCTTGCCGAAGATCGCGCTGCCGGCCACGAAGGTGTCGGCGCCGGCATCGGCGATGCGGCGGATGTTGTCGCCCTTGACGCCGCCGTCGATCTCCAGGCGGATGTCGCGGCCCGACCTGGCTCGTTCAGCGTCGATCAGCCGGCGCACCTGCTCGGCCTTGCGCAGCGTGCTGTCGATGAAGCTCTGGCCGCCGAAGCCGGGGTTCACGCTCATCAGCAGGATCACGTCGAGCTTGTCGATCGTCCACTCCAGCACGTCGATGGGCATCGCCGGGTTGAACACCAGGCCGGCCTGGCAGCCCGCGCCCTTGATCAGCTGCAGCGTGCGGTCCACGTGGGTGGAGGCATCGGGGTGGAAGGTGATGATGTCGGCGCCCGCCTTGGCGAACTCCAGCGCCAGCGCGTCCACCGGCTGCACCATCAGGTGCACGTCGATCGGCGCGGGCGTGCCGTCGGGCTTGACCGCGTGCTTCTTCAGCGCCTGGCAGACCATCGGCCCGAAGGTGAGGTTGGGCACGTAATGGTTGTCCATCACGTCGAAGTGGATCCAGTCCGCCCCGGCGGCCAGCACGTTCTTGACCTCCTCGCCCAGGCGGGCGAAGTCGGCGGACAGGATGCTGGGCGCGATGCGGTAGGTGGTCATGACGGATGAGGCGTGAAGGGACTTGGCACGGGCGGAAACCTCGATTTTACGGAGCCGCGCTAGGATGGCCCGATGTCGAACCCGCAATTCAGCGTCTCGGTGGCCACGCAGTACCTGCCCGAGCAGTCCTCGGCCGCAGACCATGTCTGGGCCTTTGCCTACACGATCACCATCCGCAACAGCGGCGATGTGGCGGCGCAGCTGGTCGCGCGCCACTGGATCATCACCGACAGCGCCGGCCACACCGAGGAAGTGCGCGGCCTGGCCGTGGTGGGCCACCAACCGCTGCTCAAGCCAGGCGAGCAGTTCGAATACACCAGCTGGACGCGCCTGGCCACGCCGCGCGGGCGCATGCAGGGCACCTTCTTCTGCATCACCGAAGACGCGCACTGGTTCGACACGCCGATCGCGCCCTTCGAACTGGCCCAGGCCAGCGCGCTGCATTGATGACCGGGCTGGCGGGGCTGCTGGCGCAGGCCGATCCGGCGGCGCCGGCGGTCGAGCGCCACCTGTGGCTGGTGAACCTGCTGGCCTGGGTGCGCGCCGACGGCCCCGCGGTGGACGAGGCCGACCCGCTGCGCGACGTGCCCTGGCCGGTGCGCCGGCTGCGCCACCTGCTGAGCGAGCTGGACCACGACGCCGACGCCCACGGCCGCGTCAGCGCGCTGCTGCGCACCACGCTCGCCTCGCTGGACCCGGCCGGCCTGCTGGCCGATTTCGGCTTTGCGCCTCGCCAGGGCTTCGTCAGCGAGCTGGGCGAGCGACTGCGCCTGGGCCTGCTGCCCGGCACGCCGCAGACCCATGACCTGGGCGAGCTGTTCCAGCTGGTGTGCGCCGACGGCGACGCCACCTGGCTGGCCGCGCTGGACGACGCCACGCTGCTGGGCCTGGCCGCGCTGTGCACCGACACCCCCGAGGAGCCGCCGCAGGCGGTGCTGATCGAGGCGCTGCAGCTGCTGGCCAGCCAGATGCGCGCCACCGGCCTGGCCGGCGCGATGCGCCAGCGCATCGACCCCGCCGCGCTGGCGCAGCGCCCCTTCCACGAGCTGGCCCGCACCGCCGAGGCGCTGCGCGCCGCCCACCGCGACGGCGCCGACGCCGCCGAGCGCCTGCAGCAGGCGCAGTACCTGCGCGCCGTGCTGCAGGCCTGCGTCGAAGCCGCCGACAGTGTGCGCCAGCACCTGGACGAACACGGCATCTCGGTGGACCTGGTGTTCCAGATCGACCAGCTGCGCCGCCGCCGCGAGCGCATGGAGCTGCTGCTCGACCTGCTGCTGGCGCCCCGGCCCGCATCGGCCTGGCGCCGTCTGGTGGAAGCGCTGGCCGAGGCCGCCGCCGAGCGCCGCGGCCTGGGCCGGCTGCTGGCGCGCCACTACGCGCTGCTGGCGCGCAAGGTCACCGAGCGCAGCGCCGAGACCGGCGAGCACTACATCACCCGCGACCGCGCCGGCTGGCTGCAGATGCTGCGCCACGCCGCCGGCGGCGGCGCGGTGATCGGCTTCACCACGCTGGCCAAGTTCGCGCTGGGCGCGCTGGCGCTGCCGATCTTCTGGGCGGGTCTGGCCGCCGGGCTGAACTACGCGATCAGCTTCGTGCTGGTGCAGCTGCTGCACTGGACCGTGGCCACCAAGCAGCCGGCGATGACCGCGCCCAGCATGGCCGCGCGGCTGGACGGCATCGGCCGCGACGAGCAGGCGGTGGAGGGCTTCGTCGACGAGGTGGCGCACCTGCTGCGCTCGCAGATGGCCGGCATCGTCGGCAACCTGGCGCTGGTGGTGCCGGTGGTGCTGGCGCTGCAAGGCCTGGGCTGGTGGTGGGCCGGCGCGCCGCTGGTGGGCGAGACCGACGCGCACTACGTGCTGCATTCGCTGGACATCCTGGGGCCCAGCGCCTTCTTTGCCGCCTTCACCGGCGTGCTGCTGTTCGCCTCCAGCCTGATTGCCGGCTGGGTGGAGAACTGGTTCGTCTTCCAGCGCCTGGACAGTGCCATCGCCTGGAACCCGCGCAGCCGCGCGCTGCTGGGCCCCGAGCGCGCGCAGCGCTGGGCGCGCTGGTGGCGCGCGAATGTCTCGGGCCTGGCCGCCAACACCTCGCTGGGTCTGCTGCTGGGCCTGGTGCCGGCGCTGGGCAGCTTCTTCGGCCTGCCGATCGAGGTGCGCCACGTCACACTGGCGATGGGCCAGCTGGCCGCCGCGCTGGGCGCGCTGGGCACCGACCTGCTGCAGCAACCCGGGTTCTGGCGCTGCCTGGCGGCGATTCCGGTGATCGGTGCGCTGAACCTGGGCGTCAGCTTCTTCCTGGCGCTGCGCGTGGCGCTGGCCTCGCGTCAACTCAAGCTCAAGGACCAGGCCCGGCTGCGTGACGCCATCCTCGGGCGGCTGCGGCGCGCGCCGGCCAGTTTCTTCTGGCCGCCGCGTGGGTGACCTACCATCACGCCCAATGCATCCGTTCCGATTCCTGGCCGCCGCGGTGGCCCTGGCGGCGCTGGCCGCCTGCAGCCTGCTGACCCCGCGCGCTGACGGCCCCGCGCCGGTGGAGCAACGCCGCCCTGACCTGAAGCTCAGCACGGAGCCCGTGCCGCTGCCACCGGGTGGCCTGGCGCGCCCGCGCGCCCACTGGATTCCCGCCGCCTGGGGCGAGCTGCCCGGCTGGGGCGTCGATCGCCTGAGCGAGTGGCTGCCCGCGCTGCGCGCCGGCTGCGCGGTGCCAGTCGACCCCTGGGTGGCCCTGTGCGGCCAGCTGGCGGCGCTGAAGGCGCCTGACGACGCCACGCTGCGGCGCTTCCTGGAAGACCGCCTGGTGGTCTACCGCGTGGAATCGCCCGACGCCAACCCCGAGGGCCTGCTGACCGGCTACTTCGAGCCGCTGGTGGCCGCCAGCCGCAAGCCCACGGCCAGCCGCCGCGTGCCGCTGCATGCGGTGCCCGCCGAGCTGGGGCAGAAGAAGCCCTGGTACACCCGCCAGCAGATCGAGACCCCTGGCGCCGCCGCGGTGGCGCTCAAGGGCCGCGAGATCGCCTATGTCGACGACCCGCTGGACGCGCTGGTGCTGCAGATCCAGGGCTCGGGCCGGCTGCGCCTGACCGAGCCCGACGGCAGCGAGAAGCTGGTGCGCGTGGCCTTTGCCGGCCACAACGACCAGCCCTACAAATCGGTCGGCCGCTGGCTGATCGACCAGGGCGAGCTGAAGGCCGGCGAGGCCAGCTGGCCCGGCATCAAGGACTGGGCACGGCGCAACCCCAGGCGGGTGCAGGAGCTGCTGTGGCAGAACCCGCGCTATGTGTTCTTCCGCGAGGAGCCGCTGCCCGACCCCGCGCTGGGCCCCAAGGGCGCCCAGGGCGTGCCGCTGACGCCCGGGCGCTCGATCGCGGTGGACCCGCAGAGCATTCCCTACGGCACGCCGGTGTGGATCGACAGCACCGAGCCGCTGTCCACGCGGCCGCTGCAGCGCCTGGTGATGGCCCAGGACACCGGCAGCGCCATCGTCGGCGCGGTGCGCGCCGACTTCTTCTGGGGCTGGGGCGACGAGCCCGAGGCCCAGGCCGGCCGCACCAAGCAGGCGCTGCGCGTGTGGGCACTGTGGCCACGGCCCTGAGGACATCGGCATGAACGGTGTCTTGCAAGTGCTGGGCGTCACCACCCCGTTCTTCGCGCTGGTCGGCCTGGGCTGGCTGGGCTGGCGGCGTGGCTGGCTGCCGATGGCGGCCATCCCCGGCATGAACACCTTCGTGCTGTGGGTGGCGCTGCCGTGCATGCTGTTCCGCTTCGGCGCCAGCACGCCGATTCAGCGCCTGCTGGACCCGGCGGTGGCGCTGACCTGGGGGCTGGCGGCGGCGGTGATCGTGGGCTTGACGATCGCCACCACGCGCCGCGGTGCGGTGGGCTGGAACGATGCGTCTTTCGGCGCGCTGGTGGCCGCCTTCCCCAACTCGGGCTTCGTGGGCGTGCCGGTGCTGGTGGCGCTGCTGGGCCCCCAGGCGGCCGGGCCGGTGATCGTCACGGTGGCGGTGGACATGGTCATCACCACCTCGGTGTGCATCGCGCTGTCGCGCATCGGCGCCGGCCACGCCGGTGAGGCGGTGGGGCGGATGTTCAAGGGCATGCTGACCAACCCGCTGCCCTGGGCGATCGTGCTGGGCGTGCTGGCCTCGGCCACCGAGTTCCAGCTGCCGGCGCCCGGGGCGCGGCTGCTGGGCCTGCTGGCCGACGCCGCCAGCCCGGTGGCGCTGTTCACGCTGGGGGGCGTGCTGGCCCGCTCGGCGGGTGCCGGCGAGGCGCCCCATGGTGCGGTGGACGAGGGCTGGATCGTCGCCATCAAGCTGGCGCTGCACCCGCTGGCGGTGTGGGGGGCCAGCCTGGGCGTGGCCGCGCTGGGCTTTCCGATGGACCCGTTCACGCTGGGCGTGGTGGTGCTGGCCGCCACGCTGCCTTCGGCCAGCAACGTGACCATGCTGGCCGAGCGCTACGAGGCCGATGCCGGCCGCATCGCCTGGATCGTGCTGCTGTCCACCGCGCTGGCGGTGCTGAGCGTGCCGCTGATGGCCGCCGGCTGGGTGCCAAGGGTGGCGCATTGAAGGTCGTCGCCGCGCCCCTGCCCGAGGCCGCGCTGCTGCGCGCCTACGCCGAGCGCGGCGCGCTGGTCGACTGCTGGGCGCTGACGCTGCCGCACAGCCTGGACCTGACCGACTACCTGCTGGGCTTTGCCCACTCCTGGCTGTTCCAGCTGGAGCGCCGTGTGCTGGGCTGGGCGGGCCACCCGACCACCGCGTCGGACGTTCAGGCGCTGGCCATGGGCAGCGCGCAGGACTTTGCCATCTGGCGCGTCGAGGCCCGGGTGCGCGACCAGCTGCTGATGGCGGTGCAGGGCGGGCGCATCCGCAGCTGGTGGATGGCCGAGCGCCTGCCCGGTGGCGGCACCCGGCTGTTGTTCGGCTCGGCGCTGCTGCCGCGCCCCGGCCACGGCCGCTGGCAGCGCTTCGGCCTGGCCGGCGCGCTGGTCGGCCTGCACCATGCCTACGCCCGCGCGCTGCTGGCGGCGGCGGCCCGGCGCCTCACCGCCAGCGCAGGTGGCCATGCCTGACTTCAGCGCGGTGAGCCTGCACACGCCGCGGCTGCGGCTGCGGCCGCTGCGGCCCGAGGATGCCCCGGCGCTGTTCGGCATCTACTCGGACCCGGCCTTCATGCGCTACTGGAGCACGCCGCCGTGGACCTCGATCGACCAGGCCCACGCGATGATCGAGCGCGACCAGCGCGAGCTGCCCGCCGGCGAACACCTGCGCCTGGGCATCGTGCTGAAGGACGCCGGCGCGCTGATCGGCACCGTGTCGCTGTTCCACCTGGACGCCGGCTGCCGGCGCGCCGAGATCGGCTACGGCATCGCGCCCGCGCACTGGCGCCAGGGCTACCAGCGCGAAGCCGTCAGCAGCGTGATTGACCACGCCTTCGGCGCGCTGGCGCTGAACCGGCTGGAGGCCGACATCGACCCCGACAACCGGGCCTCGGCCCGCGCGCTGGAGGCACTAGGCTTTCAGCGGGAGGGGCGGCTGCGCGAGCGCTGGATCATCGACGGGAGGCCGTCGGACTCGGCGATCTACGGGCTGCTGGCGGCCGACTGGCCGGCGCAGCGATCGGCCCCATCCGCCCTGGCCACGCCGCCCACGCTGGAGACCGAGCGCCTGCGCCTGGTCCCGCCCTCGGCCGCCTGCGCCGAGGCCTGGACCCGCTTCTACACCGATCCGGTCGCCTCGCACCACTATGGCGGCCCGATCAGCGCCGCCGCGGCCTGGACCCGTCTGGCCAGCGACCTGGGCAGCTGGGCCCTGCAGGGCTTCGGGGTCTGGGCGCTGCAGCGGCGCGACAGCGGTGCCATCGTCGGCGCCTGCGGCTTCTGGCAGGGCCTGGGCTGGCCGCGCGAGCTGACCTGGTGGCTGCTGCCCGAGGCCCGCGGCCAGGGCCTGGCCGCCGAGGCCTCGCGCGCCGCCATCGCCCACGCCCACAGCGTCTTCGGCTGGCCCGAGGTGCAGACCTATATGAACGACGACAACACCGAGGCGCGGGCGCTGGTGCGCCGGCTGGGCGCCGAGCCCGCCGGCCGGCAGGCCTTTGTGGACGGGCGCGAGCGCGACCTGTTCCGCTGGCCGGCACCGCGCTGACTCGGAGGGTGAGGGTTTTTCAGCGCGGCAGGTAGTCCACCGCCTCCACCAGCTGCCAGCCGGGCAGATCCGTGACGCACTGGCGCAGCGCCGCGCTGTGGCCGGCACCGTAGACCACCACCACACGGTCGCCCGCCCGCGCCACCTGCACCAGGCGGGCGCAGATCGCCAGGTTGCGCGCGGTCCAGGCACCCAGCAGCGCAGCGCCGGGCTGCTCGGCGCCGGCGCCATAGCCCAGCAGGCGCAGGTAGAAGCCGTTGTCCTCGCGGATCACCTCGGGACGGTTCATGTCGTGCAGCACGCGGCCGATGGTCTGGGTCCTCTGCTGTGCCTCCATGGCGTTCACCCGGGCCTGGATGGCGGCGATCTCGGCGTCCAGGTCGGCGCTGCGGCCGTGGCGGCCGGCCCAGGCCTGCACGGCCTCGAAGGGGAAGGCGCCCGGCGTGTCGATGCCCACCACGCGGCGCAGTCCGGCGCGCTGCGCCAGGCGGTAGCCGATCTGCAGGATCTCGTTGCGATCCTCACGGCCTTCGCCGGCCAGGTAGCGGCTGTAGGCCGGCAAGGCGCGGTCGGGCAGCGCATCGGCGTCCTGCTCCACCGCCACCAGCGTGGGCTGGAAGCGCGCCAGGCTGTCGGCCAGCGCGCGCAGCTCGGCCTGGCGCCGGGGCTGCAGCACGTCATCGACCTGGACGTTGGCGATGTCCAGCCCGGGGTTGTCGAAGTGGAAGGTGCCCAGCACCATCACGCGCACCGGCTCGGCCGCGGGGGCCTGGCAGGCGATCAGCAGCAGGGCGCAGGCCAGCAGTCGGTTCATGGCGCGGGGGCGGGGTGGACGATGGCCAGACTGTAGGCCGGGCGGCCGGGGCCTGGGCGGCGGTTCATCCCCGCGAATCGACGGCCTGTCGCCTGCCGCCGGTGCCGCCGTCAGCCGCGTGGGCGCCTGCGCGCCGCCGGCCCGCGCACCACGCTGACCCCATCCATCGCCCGCGCGCGCAGCTGGCCGCAGCCGCCGTCCACGTCCTGGCCGGCCGAGTGGCGCAGCTTGGTCAGCACGCCGCGGCGGTGGAGGCGGCGGGCGATGTCGGCGGCGGCTTCCCAGCTGGGGCGCTCGAAGGGCAGGCCGGGCACCGCGTTGTAGGGGATCATGTTCAGCACCATGCGCCGGCCGCTGAGCAGGCGCACGATGCCGTCGAGCTCGTCGTCGCCGTCGTTGACGCCCTTGAGCAGCGTCCATTGCAGCTGCACCGGGTAGCCGCTGAGTCGGCCGTAGGCATCGGCGCGTTCCACCAGGTCTTCGGGCGCGATGCGCGGCGCGCGCGGCAGCAGCTGCTCGCGCAGCGCCGGCTTGGTGGTGTGCAGCGACAGCGCCAGCGCGGGCTTCACGCGGCCCTGCGGCAGCGCGTCGAAGGCGCGCTCGTCGCCCACGGTGGAGAAGACCAGGTTCTTGTGGCCGATCTGGCCCACGGTGCCCAGCAGCTCAATCGCCTCGAGCACGTTGTCCAGGTTGTGCGCCGGCTCTCCCATGCCCATGAAGACCACCTTCTTCACGGGCCGCAGCGTGCGCGCCAGCACCACCTGGGCGACGATCTCGGCGCTGCCCAGCTGGCGCACCAGGCCGCCGGTGCCGGTCATGCAGAAGGCGCAACCCACGGCGCAGCCGATCTGGGTGGACACGCACACGCCGTCGCGCGGCAGCAGCACGGCTTCGGCGGCCTGGCCATCGTGCAGGCCCACCAGCAGGCGCGAGGAGCCGTCTTCGCCCGGGTGCTGCTCGCGCAGCGTGGCCAGGCCGGCCAGCTCGGCACGCAACGCGGGCAGCGCGTCGCGCAGCGTGAGCGGCAGGAAGTCGTCGCTCCTGCGCTTGTGGGCGTCGGGCGGCAGCGCGTGGGTCCACTCGCGCAGCACGCGCTGCAGGTGCAGCGGCTGCGCGCCCAGCGCCTGCAGGCGCTGGCGCAGCTCGGTCACGCGCATGGCGGTGTTCAGCCGAGGCGCCGCAGGCCGCCCGCGTAGCGCCGCGCGTTGTGCACGTAGTGCGCGGCGCTCAGCGCCAGGCGCTGCTGCTGCTCGGGGCTGAGCTGGCGCTTGACCACCGCCGGGCTGCCCACCACCAGCGAGCCGTCCGGGATCTGCTGACGCTCGGTGACCAGCGCGCCGGCGCCGATCAGGCAGCCCTTGCCGATCACCGCGCCATTGAGCACCACCGCGCCCATGCCCACCAGCGTGCCGTCGCCCACGGTGCAGCCGTGCAGGATCACCTTGTGGCCCACCGTGACGTCCGCGCCGATGGTCAGCGGCAGGCCGGCGTCGGCGTGCAGCACGCTGCCGTCCTGGATGTTGCTGCGCGCGCCGATGGTGATCGGCTCGGGCTGGTCGCCGCGCACCACGGCGCCGAACCAGACGCTGGCGTCCTCGCCCAGACGGACCTGACCGATCACCTCGGCCGAGTCGGCCACCCAGGCGCCGGGGGCGAGTTCGGGCTGCTGGTCGTCGAGAGCGAAGAGGGCCATGGTGCGGTGTCGGGTGGCTGAAGCCCGCCATGGTAAAGGCTGGGGCCCGGAGCGTCCTGGGCCGCTAAGATGCCCCCCTTTCCCGTTCACGGACCCTGCCCATGAACCTGCTCAAGCGTGCCTTCCTGCTGGGCGCCGTGGCGGCCGTGCTGCCGGCTGCCCAGGCCGCGCCGGTCAAGCGTGCCGCACCGGTGCGCAAGGCCGCGCCGCCGCGCCGCCCTGCCGCGCCGGCCCGCGCGCCCGCCCCGCCGCCGCTGCGCAGCCCGGTGCTGCTGACCGTCAGCGGCGCCATCAAGAAGAGCAACCGCGGTCCGCTGGACAAGGCGATCGACCAGATGGCCGCCAAGCACGGCCTGGCCTGGGAGCAGGCCTACACCTTCGACGCCGCCGCACTGGCCAACCTGCCGGCCGAGACCATCCACCCCACGCTGGAATACGACGCCAAGCCGCACACGCTCAGCGGCCCGCCGCTGGAGATGGTGCTGGCCACGCTGGGCATCACCCCCGGCCAGGCCGGCGTGATGCTGGCGCTGCGCGCGGTGGACGGCTACCGCATGGAGCTGAGCCTGGCCGATGTGCGCGCCTGGAAGATGATCCTGGCCACCCGCATCGACGGCCAGAGCATGGCCATTGGCGGCCTGGGCCCGCTGTGGGCCGTCTATGACGCCGACCGCCTGCCCGGCATCGCCGAGCTGCCGCTGGCCGAGCGTTTCCAGCGCTGCCCCTGGGGCCTGTACCACATCGAGGTCATCCAGACCTGATCAGGCGTGGCGCCGGGCCACCCAGTAGGTGGCGCCGTCGGGGCCGTAGCGCTCATCGTGCGGCTGGTGCGCCGCCAGGCTGAAGCGGTCGCCCGGGCGCAGGTGGCGCGGCGCGGCGTCGCCGCAGCCCAGCCACAGCTCGCCCGCCACCACCAGTGCCTCCACCGCGAACGGGTGGGTGTGGGTGGGTACGATCTCGCCGGGCGGCCACTGGCGCTCGACCACCTCGTCGAAGCCTTGCGCGCGCAGCGCCTGGGCGAAGTCGTCGAAACGGGGCAGGGGCGAGTCACTCATGCAGCCTCCAGGGTGGCATGTCGCTGGGTTGTGGCGACGAGCCGACAGTGTGCGCCGTCCGAAAAGCAGGGCCTCGTCAGAAGGCGGGTCGGGCCCGAATAATGGCCCTTGGCCGGATTCTCGGGTTCACCGGTCAACCCTTTCCTTCACAGGCCCACCATGAAGTTTCGTCTGTCGCTGATTCCGCTGCTGCTCGCCTCCGCCACCGCCTTTGCGCAGGCGCCCGCGGCCCCTGCAGCGCCCGCTCCCGCCGCCCAGGCCGCGCCGGCCGACATGTCCAAGGCCGACAAGAAGGCCTCGCACAAGGCTGCGCATGCCGACAAGAAGGCCGCCAAGAAGGCCCACCGCAAGGCCACGCGCAAGGCCGCGAAGAAGGCTGACAAGACCGCGGCCGTCGGCGCCGCGCACACCACCCGCCACGCCCACGTCACGCACCGCAAGGCGCAGCGCTCGGCGCACGCGGCCGCCTGAGTCGCGCAGGCCACAGACCGCTCGCCGCGCCCGTCGGGCCGTGGCGAGTGGTCTGTGCGTTCACGTCGCGGGCCACCATGGTCCGCACAACGCTGACGGCGAGGTGCCCAGGCGGTCACTTCGCATGGCCCACACGCGCCCGACCTTTGCGCGCCCAAACATCGCCGGCGGTCAACCCGGACCTGGGCAGCCGCGTTGGCAGAAGGGCGCGCGACGACCGACGCCACACCATCGGGTCGGACGCCCTCCTCAACCCTTCATTGCACAGGTCCACCATGAACTTCCGTCTGCCCCTGCTGTCCCTGCTGTTCGCTTCGGCCACCGCGTTCGCGCAAGCCCCTGCCGCTCCCGCCCCGGCCGCCCAGGCGGCGCCGGCCGCCTCCGCGGCCCATGCCGACAAGAAGGCCGCCCGCAAGGAGGCCCGTCAGGACAAGCGTCAGGACGCCCGTCAGGATGCGCGCCAGGATGGCCGCCAGGACGCGCGTCAGGACGACCGCAAGGCCGATCGCAAGGAAGCCCGCAAGGCCGCCAAGAAGGCCTCCGGCGCGTCCGGCGCGCAGTGATCGTCACAGCGGCCCCTGGCCGCTGACCACCCTGCAGCGGCCTCGTGCCGCTGCTCAGCGTGCTGCCCGCGGCGGCAAGGCCGCCGCGATGCAGGCCTGGGCGCACCAGTAGCTGGCCAGGATCCACAGCGACGCCATCGGCACCGGCGCTGCAAAGCGGTCGACCGCCAGCGTCGCGTCCGAGAGCATGAACAACGCCCCGCCCGCAGCGCCCCAGGCAGGGCCGGCCGCGCCGGCACTGCGCTGGCGCCACCAGCGCGCCGCGGCCAGTGCCGCCATGCCGGCCAGCGCCAGCACATAGGCCACCACCGGCCCCTGCAGCGCGGGCGCAATGCCCGGCCACAGGTGCTGCAGCACCCCCAGCGCCACCGCGCCATACAGCGCGATCGCCGGCCACCACGGCCGCGCGCCGCCGCGCCACAGCGCCACGCCATAGGCCAGGTGCGCCGCCAGAAAGCTCACCAGCCCTGGCAGGAAGCCCTGCTGCGGCCACAGCAGCGCCACATCACCCACCCACGACAGCGCCAGCCCCAGCAACAGCGGCCGGCGCATCGGGTCGCCGTGGCCGCGCCGCGCCGCCCAGGCGATCAGCAGCGCCGTGGTCAGCGGCTTGCAGACCCAGGCCAGCGGCGGCAGCGCCCAGGCCCAGGGCGCGGCCAGGATGGTCAGGGCGCCGCTCAGGGCGGCCAGCAGCAGCAGGGCAACAGAAGGCATGGCGCCGATTCTCCTGCGCCCCGCGCTGCGGCACACTGCGGTGATGCGCGCATCCCGAGCCCTGCTGCCGATGCTGCTGGCGCTGGCCTGCCGCGCCGGCGGCGAGCCGACCGTGGCCCCGACCGACGTGCAGGTGCAGCGCCAGGGCAGCCACTTCAGCATCGACGTGGTGATGCACGCGGCGGTGCCGCCGCCGCTGGCCTTCGAGGTGCTGACCGACTTCGACCACATGGCGCGCTTCGTGCCCAACCTGAGCGAGAGCCGGGTGCTGGAGCGCCGCGGCCTGACCTGGCGCGTGGCGCAGAAGGGCGCGGCGCACTGGGGCCCGATCACGCTGCCCTTTGAATCGGTGCGCGAGCTGCAGCTGGACCCGCCGCGCGAGATCCGCGCCCATGCGCTCAGCGGCAGCGCGGCGGCCATGGACACGCTGATGCAGCTCGAGCCCGAGCCCGGCGGCACCCGGCTGCACTACCACGCCGAGGTCGAGCCCGGCCGCTGGTTCCCGCCCGGCCTGGGGCCCGCGCTGGTGCAGCACGAAACCGCCGAGCAGTTCAGCGCGCTGCTGCGCGAGATGGCGGCCCGCCGGGCCCCTCAAGGCGTCAGCGGGATACAACCCGTTACCTTTTGCCGGGCCGAGACCCTCAACTGCCGCCGCCCCCAGCCGATGCGCGCGGCATGAACACCTCCACCGCCAGTGCGCTGACGGCGTTGCAGACCGCCGTGACGCAGGCCCGGCTCGAGACGCTGGGGCCACGCCGCGACCCCCGCGCCGCCGTGCCTGCCGCCACGCACCGGCCGCCCACGCCCAGTCCGGCGGCACAGAACGCCGAGGCCCTGGGCCGCCAGCTGGAGCAGGAGATGCAGTCCGAGCGCCGCGCGCTGGAGCGCCTGCAGGCCAGCCTGAAGAGCCTGCCGCGGCACGACCCGGTGCTGGGCTCGCTGCTTGACGTCTCGGCCTGATCCGCGGCCGCGGGCCGCGATCGCACCAGGGTCAGCCGGGCGCGCCAGCCTCCACGCGCTGCAAGGTCACGCCCACCGGCGGCGGGTGCTGCAGCGTCTGCAGGATCACGCAGTAGCGTTCGGTCTGGCGCACCAGCGTGGCCAGCTGCTCGTCGGTGGCGGGTGAATCCACCTCGAAGCGCAGCCGCAGCGCGGTGGCGCCCACCGGCACGCTGCGGTCCACGCCCAGCGTGCCGCGCATGTCACCCTCGCCCTCGGCGACCACCTCCACTGAGCGATACGGAATGCCCATCGCGGTGGCCACCACGTTGAAGGTGACGCCGGCGCAGGCGACCATCGCCTCGAGCAGCATGTCCATCGAGCAGGCGTCCTGGCCGTCGCCGCCGGCCAGCGGGTGCAGGCCGGCCTCGATCGGGCCGCCACGGGTCTCGATGCGGCAGGCGGGGCGGTGCGGCAGCAGCTGCGCGCGCGCCACCGAGCGCAGCTGCGCCGCCTCGGGCTCGGTGCGGTAGCGCGCCTTCAGCGGCGCCTGCAGCTGGCGGAGTTGGTCGGCATCCATCGGCGTACGGGGGGCTGTGGCAACACCCCGATGATGCACGCACACTCAGGCCAGGGTGGCAGCCTCGCGCGCGGCCAGCACGCGCGGGATGCCGTCGGCCAGGTGCTCCCACACCCGCCGCACCAGCGCGCTGCCGCGCAGCTCGCGGTGCACCGCCAGCCAGCAGGGCATGGGCGGGATCGCCAGCTGCGGCAGCAGGGGCACCACGCCGGGCAGCAGCGGCAGCACATAGCGCGCCGCAAAGCCGATGCCGGCGCCCGCCGCCAGCAGCGCGCTGGCGGCCAGCTGGTTGTCGCAGCGCAGCGCGAAGGCCTCGCGGCCCAGCGGCAGGCCCATGCGGGCGAAGCCGCGCAGGATGGTTTCGTCCTGGTCGAAGCCGATCAGGCGATGGCGCGGCAGCTCCTCAGGCACGCGCGGCGTGCCGTGGCGGGCCAGGTAGTCGCGGTGGGCGCAGGGCACGATGGGAAGCTCGGCCAGCTGGCGCGCCACCAGCGAGGACTGGCTGGGCCGCAGCATGCGCACCGCGATGTCGGCCTCGCGCGCCAGCAGGTTGCTCAGGCTGTTGGACACCACCAGCTCGACCTGGATGCCCGGCTCGGCCTGCTGCAGCGCCACCAGCACCTCGGGCAGCAGGTAGGCCGCCGCCACCTCGCTGGTGGCCAGGCGCACCGTGCCCGTCAGGCTCTCGCGCTGCGCCGCCACCGCGTGCGCGACCGCCTGGGAAGCGCTGCGCATCTGTCGCGCCGCATCGGCCATGGCCAGCGCCACCGGCGTGGCGCGCACGCCGCGGCCGGTGCGCTCGAACAGTGGCGCGCCCAGCTGCGCCTCCAGTTCGGCCACATGGCGCGACAGCGTGGGCTGGTGCAGGCCGTGGCGGCGCGCCGCGGCGGTCAGGCTGCCGGCTTCCAGCACCAGCAGGAAGCTGCGCACCAGGGTCCAGTCGAAGGCGTCGGGGCGGGCCAGGCTGCTCATGCGGATCCGTATGGCTGACATGCAGGGTTCGGCCATTGTCGGATGAATCGGGCGCGCGCAGACTGCCGGGCATGGAATACACCAGTGATCCTTCCGTGCTGGTCCTGGGCAGCCAGGGCCGACTGGGCCAGGCCGCCGTGCAGGCCTTTGCCGCCGCCGGCTGGCGCGTCTGGGCCCAGGCCCGCCGCCCGCAACCCGACCTGCCCGCCGGTGCCCGGGCGCTGGATGTGCCGCTCGCCGACACCGCCGCGCTGGCCACGGCCGCCCAGGGCGCGCAGGCGGTGGTCTACGCGGTCAACCCGCCGTACACCCGCTGGCCGCAGCAGATGCTGCCGCTGGCCCGCCAGGGCATGGACGTGGCCGAGGCGCTGGGCGCGCGCTTCCTGCTGCCGGGCAACGTCTACAACTTCGGCCGCGAGCTGCCGGCGCAGCTGACGCTGGACACGCCCGAGGTGGCCAACACCCGCAAGGGCGCGCTGCGCATCGCGCTGGAGGCCGAGCTGCGCCAGCGTGCCCAGGCCGGCCGGCTGCGCAGCAGCGTGCTGCGCGCGGGCGATTTCTTCGGCGGCGGCCCGGGCAGCTGGATCGACCTGGTGATCGCCAAGCACCTGCGCGCCGGCCGGCTGGACTACCCCGGGCCGCTGGAGGTGCCGCACGCCTGGGCCTTCCTGCCCGACCTGGCGCGCGCCTTCGTGGACGTGGCCGCCCATGCTGAGACCCGCCCCTTCGCCCGCTGGCAATTCGCCGGCCACACGCTGACCGGCGCCGCGCTGCTGCAGGGCCTGCGCAGCGCCGCCGAGGCGCAGGGCCTGGCGCCGGCGCGCGGCTGGCGCGAGCGGCGCATGGCCTGGTGGCCGATCCGCCTGGCCGCGCCGCTGGTGCCGATGGCGCGCGAGATCGCCGAGATGGCCTATCTGTGGGCGCGCCCGCACGCCCTGCTGGAGGTGCTGCCGCAAGCGCGCGCCGCCACGCCGCTGGCGGCGGCGATGGCCGCCACGGTGGCCGCGCTTCAGCAGCCCAGCGTGTCGGCCAGCGCGGCCAGGTCGGCGGCCTCGTAGTCCACCGGCACCTGGGCGCGGGTCTCGCCCACGCCGGGGCCGTGCTCGTTCGGCCGGGCGATGAAGGCGGTGCGCAGGCCGGCCTGCGCAGCCGCGGCCAGGTCCCAGGAATGAGCGGCCACCATCATCACCTGCTCGCGCGGCAGGTCCAGCGCGGCGGCGGCGGCCTGGTAGACCACGGGCGTGGGCTTGTAGTCGCGGGCGATCTCGGCGCCCAGCACCGCGTCCCAGCGCAGACCGTTGCGCCGCGCCAGGTTCACCATCAGCGCGATGTGGCCGTTGGAGCAGGGCGCCAGCAGGAAGCGCTGGCGCAGCCGGGCCAGCGCGGCCGGCACCTCGGGCCAGGCGTCCAGGCGGTGCCAGGCTAGGTTCAGCGACTGGCGCGTGGCCTCGTCCACCTGCGCGTCCAGGCCCAGCTCGCGCAGCACCACGTCCAGGTTGCGGCGGTGCAGGAGGTCGAGCTTGCCGAACGGGATCAGGCCGCGGCGCACCTCGTCCATCGCCGGCTGGTACTGGGCGCGCCAGGCCAGCGCGAAGGCGGCGGCGTCCACATCCAGGCCCAGCGGCTGCAGGTGGGCGCGCACCTCGCGGGCCACGCCGCCGTGCCAGTCCACCAGCGTACCGAAGACATCGAAGACCAGGGCGCGGATCGGCGGATTCATCGGGGCACCTTGAAATGCTGGCGCGCGGCCGTCACCGCGGCGCGGGTGAGGCAGCCGGGGGCGTGGTCGTTGACCAGGCCCATCGACTGCATGAAGGCATAGGCGGTGGTGGGGCCGACGAACTTCCAGCCGCGGCGCTTGAGCTCGCGTGCCAGCGCCACCGACTGCGGCGAGGTGGCGCGCGCCGCCGGGTCGTCGTCGGGCGCTTCCTCGAAGCGCCACAGGAAGGCCGCCAGCGAGCCCTCGGCCTGCACCAGCTCCACCGCGCGGGCGGCGTTGTGGATCACCGCCTCGATCTTGCCGCGGTGGCGCACGATGCCGGCGTCGGCCAGCAGGCGGGCCACGTCGGCCTCGGTGTAGCGGGCCATGCGGTGGAAGTCGAAGGCGTGGAAGGCGGCGCGGAAGTTCTCGCGCTTTTCCAGGATGGTGCGCCAGCTCAGGCCCGACTGGAAGGCCTCCAGGCAGAGCTTCTCGAACAGGCGCCGGTCATCGGCCACCGGAAAGCCCCATTCCTGGTCGTGGTAGGCCAGGTACTGGGCGGTGGACAGGCACCAGCGGCAGCGCGGTCGGCCGTCGGGGCCGGCGTCGGTGGACAGGCTCATGCGCGGATTGTGCGTCCGCGACGACAATGCCGCGGTCAACAGCCCGGGCCGACGCCGCGTTGAGCCCCGACCGATGCGAAACCACCCCCTTGTCGCGCTGGCCCTGGCCGGCCTGTGCGGCGCCGCCGCGGCGCAGTCCGACCCCTCGCCGCAGGACCTGGCCCGCTGGCAGCAGGCCTCGGCCTGCGTGGCGGTGCTCAAGGCCGACGTGCTGGTGCTGCGCGACCGCAGCTGGGCGGGCACGCCCGGGCTGAAGCCCGAGATGAAGCGCCTGACCGAGCAGGGCTTCGCCTTCATCGGCACCGCCTACAAGCAGGGCTTGCGCCAGACCCTGGCCGACCGCCTGCTGGAAGAGGCCGAGGCGGCGCAGAAGCGCGCCTCGCCGGAATCGCTGCGCGCGCTGTCGCAAGGCTGCCGCACCGAAGGCGCGAAGCTGCTCAAGCAGGCCAATGTGGTGGAGCGCCTGCTGGTGTCCAACCGCGCCGAGTCGCGGGTGGACAAGCTGCTGGCGCGCTGATCAGGCCGGGCCGTCGGTCTTCGGGCCGATGCGCGCGAAGATCAGGTTGGCCACGCCGATGGCGATCGGGATCAGGCCCCAGGCGGCCGAGTCGTTGTCGCGGTTGATCGCCAGCGCCGCCGCCACCGCCAGGCCCACCAGCAGGAAGGTCAGGCCGCGGCGCAGCGCGCGGCTGCGGGCGTCCAGCGGGTCGATGCGGTCCTCGCGGTCGAACAGCTCGGGCGGCAGCGGCGGCACGTCCACGCCGCGCTCGATCGCCGCCAGGCGCTCCTTGTGGTGCAGCTCGACCAGCTGGGCGCGGCGCTTGTAGTCGGTGGCCAGCCAGATGATGGCCACGGCCACGCCGCCGAGGATGCCGCAGATGGGAATCAGCAGGCCGAGCAGCTGCTTGAGGATGACGGCGTCAGCGTCCATGGTGTCGGGCTCCGTGAAGTGGTGGATGCCCTTGATAGCGCCGCGGCGGCGGGCCGGTTTCAGACCGCCACCCCAAAATTTTTGATGCCGCCGCTGAAACCGCCGCGCCGCCCCGGCACTATCAGGCCCCATGACCCTGGACGCCCGCGCGCGCGATGCCGATCTGGTCGCCGCGCTGGCCCGCGGCGAGCGCGCGGCCGCCTTTGACCAGCTGGTGCAGCGCTACACGCCGCGCCTGTACCGGCTGAGCTGGCTGCTGCTGCGTGACAGCGCCCGCGCCGAGGACGCGGTGCAGGACAGCCTGCTGCGCGCCTGGCGCGCGCTGGACGGCTACGACGCCACCCGCGGCGCGCTGTCCACCTGGCTCTACACCATCACCCGCCACCACTGCCTGGCCCAGCTGGGCCGGCCGGCGCTGGACACGCTGTCGCTCGACGAGCCCGACGGCGAGGCCCTGGCCGCCACGCTGGCCCAGCCTGCGGCCGGCCCCACCGACGCCCGCGCCACGCTGCAGGCGCTGATCGACACCCTGCCCGAGACCCCCCGCGCCTGCCTGCAGCTCTTCTACTGGGAAGACCGCTCGGTGGCCGAGGTGGCGGCCCAGCTGGGCCTGCCCGACAACACCGTCAAGACCCACCTGCACCGGGCCCGCGCCCGTCTGCGCCAGGCCCTGGCCGACCAGGGCCTGGACGACCCGGCGCTGTGGCTGTGAAGGAGACCGCGATGAGCGAACACCACCCCGACTGGCTGGACCACGCGCTGCAGCGCCAGCTGCCGCCGCCCGCGCTGCCCGCCGGCCTGACCCCGCGCCTGCACACCGCGCTGGCCCAGGCGCGCCAGCAGCGGGCGCTGGACGAACTGCGCCAGCGCCAGACCGCACGCGAGGCCGAACTGCTGGCCGAACTGGCCCGCGCCCGCGCCCAGCTGCGCCAGCGCCGCTGGCGCGACAGCGCCCAGGTGCTGGGCGTGGCGGTGGCGGTGTCCTTCGCCAGCGGCGCGCTGGCCGTCTGGACCCTGCCCTGGTGGCAACCCTGGCTGGACCAGCCGCCCGACCTGGTGCTGCCGCTGGTGGCGCTGGCGCTGGGGGTGGGCAGCGCCACGCTGGCGGCGCGCGCCAACTGGGGCCGCGGCTGGTTCTGACGCTCCAAGACAACCCGCGGCTGCGGGTCTGCGTGGACATGGCACCATCCGCCCCGCCATGAACACCACAGAACTGTTCCTGATCGCGATGACGATCATCTTCGGCGGGCCCTACCTGGTGTGGCGGCTGGGCCGCACCGAGTACTGGGCGCCGCTGGTGGTGGTGCAGATCGTCGGCGGCATCGTGCTGGGCCCAGGCGTGCTGGGCGCGGCCTTCCCCGAGTACTACCGCTTCGTCTTCACCCCGGCGGTGATCCAGTCGCTCAATGGCGTGGCCTGGTGGGCGGTGATGCTGTTCGTGTTCATCGCCGGCATCGAGCTGGACCTGCGCGCCGCCTGGCGGCACCGCCGCGAGAGCAGCATCACCGCCGGCCTGGCGCTGGGCAGCCCGCTGCTGCTGGGCAGCGCCGCCGCGCTGGTGCTGCTGGCGCAGGACGGCTGGGTGGGCCCGAAGGCGCAGCCCTGGCAGTTCGTGCTGGGCATTGGCATGGCCTGCGCGGTGACCGCGCTGCCGATCCTGATCCTGTTCATGGAGAAGCTGGGCATCCTGCGCCAGCCACTGGGCCAGCGCATCCTGCGCTATGCCAGCCTGGACGACATCGCCATCTGGGCCGTGCTGGCGCTGATCCTGATGGACTGGCAGCGCGTGGGCCGCCAGCTGGCCTTCCTGGCGCTGTTCGCGCTGGCCGCCTGGGGCGTGCGCCGCCTGATGCAGGCCATCCCCGAGCGCGACCGCTGGTACACCGCGCTGATCTGGCTGGCCGGCTGCGCCTTCCTGGCCGACTGGGCCGGGCTGCACTACATGGTGGGCGCCTTCCTGGCCGGCGCGGTGCTGGACGCCGAGTGGTTCGAGCAGGCCAAGATGGACCTGCTGCGCCACCATGTGCTGCTGGTGATGATGCCGGTGTTCTTCCTGTCCACCGGCCTGCGCACGAACTGGCAGGCCGGCGGCCTGGCCGTCTTCGGCGCCGCCGCGCTGCTGCTGGTGGCGCAGCTGGTGGGCAAGCTCGCCGGCCTGCGCCTGGCCGGCCGCATCCTGGGCTGGCCGAAGGGCGAGGCCAGCCTGATCGGCTGGCTGCTGCAGACCAAGGCGCTGATCATGATCATCTTCGCCAACATCCTGCTGGACAAGCAGGTCATCACCGCCGAGACCTTCACCGCGCTGCTGCTGATGGCGGTGGCCAGCACCATGCTGACGGTGCCGGTGGTGGCGCCGCGGCTGGCGCGCTCGCCAGCCTCCGGCGCGACGGGCTGACGGTCTGCCGCGCCGCCCAGGGCGCTCCGGCGGTACCCGCCGTGACAAATGACCGCCGTCAAGCGTGGGGGGGTGTGGGCCCGGCGGGCCCCCAGGTCCCGACAATCCACCGCACAGCCTGCAGTCGTTGGGGCTGGCCCGTGGGGCTGGTGGCGACGTGGCTGGAAAGTCCTCGATGTCCACCCCCTACCTCGGCGAGATCCGCGTCGTCAGTTTCAACTTCGTGCCCAGAGGATGGGCGCTGTGCAACGGCCAGGTGCTGCCCATCGCGCAGAACCAGGGCCTGTTCGCGCTGCTGGGCACGACCTACGGCGGCGACGGGCGCACCACCTTCGCCCTGCCCGACCTGCGTGGCCGCCAGCCCATGCACGCCCCGGCAGGGTCGAGCGAGCTGGGCGCCCGCCTGGGGGAGGCATCGCATGCGCTGACGGCGGAGGAAATGCCCACGCACCGTCACCCCATGCGCGCCAGCAAGCCCTGGGCCGAGACCCGCTCGCCCAGCAATGCCATGCCCGCCACGCACAACGACTACGGCGGTGCGGCGATCTTCGCCCCCATCGGCAAGGTCGTGCCCCTGCACCCCGAGACGGTCGCCGCGAGCGGCCAGGGCCAGCCCCACTCGAACATGAATCCCTACCTGACGCTGAACTTCATGATCGCGCTTCAGGGCATTTTTCCGTCGGCCACCTGAGGAGGCGCACCATGCCACAACCCTATGTAGGCGAGATCCGCATGTTCGCCGGCACCTATGCGCCCTATGGCTGGCTGCTCTGTGACGGCAGCCTGCTGCCGATCAGCGAGTACGACACGCTGTACGCCCTGATCGGCACCACCTATGGTGGCGATGGTCAGGAAACCTTCGCCCTGCCGGACCTGCGCGGGCGCGCGCCCCTGCACCAGGGCTCGGGCTATGTGATCGGGCAGGCGGCCGGCGAGGAGCGGGTGACCCTGCGTCCGGAACATCTGCCGGCCCACACCCACCGGCTGCAGGCCAGCCGTCAGCCGGCCAACGTGACGCTGCCGCCGGCGGACGCCATGCTGGGCGCGAGCACCTCGACGATCTACGGCACCGCCACGCCGACGGTGGCGATGGCCGCGCAGATGTTGGGGCCGGCCGGCAAGTCGGGCTCGCACCAGAACATGCCGCCCTACCTGGCGCTGAATTTCATCATCTCGGTGTTCGGGATCTTCCCGTCACCCGCCTGAGGAGCTCCCGATGTCCGATCAATTCATCGCCGAAGTGCGCATGTTCGCGGGCAACTTCGCGCCAGCCGGCTGGGCGTTCTGCGAGGGCCAGGTGCTGCCGATCTCGCAGAACACCGCGCTCTTCTCCTTGCTGGGCACCACCTACGGTGGCGACGGCCAGACCACCTTCGCGCTGCCCAACCTGAGCAACCGCGTGCCGATCCAGGCCGGCCAGGGCCCCGGCCTGAGCCCGCGCGACCTGGGCCGCGTGGGCGGCGCCGAGCGTGCCGTCCTGAACCAGAACTACCTCCCGGCCCACGGGCACACCGCCATGGCGTCGGCGCAGGCCACGCAGACCTCGCCGTCGCCCAGCGCCAGCCTGGCCACGGTCAGCGAGAACCTCCCGGCCTACCGCGCCGACCCCGGGCCGGGCCTGCTGGTCGACATGGGCTTCCCCAGCGTGCTGCCGGCCGGCGCCGGCGCCAGCGTCACCCACAACAACCTGCCGCCGGTGCTGAAGCTCAGCTTCATCATCGCGCTGCAGGGCGTCTGGCCCCAGCGCCCCTGAGGTGCGCGCCGTGGACCGATGGCTCTGGCAGGCGGCGACGCCGCAGGACGCGCCCTTCATGGCCCAGCTGTATGCGGCCACGCAGGGCCAGGCCTGGGGTCTGTCGCCCGACGCGCCCGACCCGGTGCTGCAAGGCCTGCTGGCCCAGCAGCATCGCTGGCGCGACGGCGCCTATGCCGAGGCCACCGGTGGCCTGGGCTGTCGGCTGATCGTGGCGGCCGACAGCGGCACCCCGGTCGGTCGCGCCTGGGTGCATGAAGGCCAGACCCTGCACCTGCTGGACCTGGCCGTGCTGCCGGCGCACCAGCGCCAGGGCATCGGGCAGTGGGCCCTGTCGGCCCTGCAGGCCGAGGCCACCCGCGCCCAGCGTCCCCTCACCCTGATGGTGGACGCATCCAATCCCGCCCGGCGGCTGTACCAGCGCCTGGGCTTCGACGACATCGGTGACAACGGACCGGACCGCCAGATGCGCTGGACGCCGGCTCCGCTGACCCTGGAGTGCCATGATGAACAAGCGTGATTTCCTTTTCAGCGGCGTTGCCGCCGCCAGCCTGGCCCCGGCGACCCTGCCGGCCATGGCCCAGCCCCAGGCGCGGTCGTTCCCCGACCTGGCCAGCGGCTACAGCGCCGAGCGCTTCGAGGCCTTCGTCGGCGAGACCTTCCAGACCGCCGCCGGCCCCCTGACCCTGAAGGTCGTCGAGCGGCTGAAGATCGACGGCCCGGCCGAGCAGTTCAACCTGCACTTCACCGCACCGGCCGCCGAGCGGGCCGCCTCCGGCCTGCAGACCCTGCAGCACGCCGGCAGCGGCCAGGCGCTGGTCCTGCACCTGGAGCCGGGCCTGAACGGCACCGTCCAGGCCAACTTCAGCCTGCTGGCCTGAGCGCTGCACCGCCGGGCGCGCCAGCGCCCGCCGGTGCGGTGTCGGTCGGTGGGCGGTCTCAGCGCGCCAGGAAATACACCTGCGGCTCGCAGGCGGCGCACTTGTCCATGTCCTTGGTCTCGCCCCAGTTCAGCGGGCACTGGCGCACTTCGGTGGCATAGGCCACGTGGGTGCCCGGCGCCAGGCGCGCCGCCAGCGGAAAGTCGTTGCCCCCCACGGCCGCCTTGTCGGGGCGGGCGATCAGCAGGCGCTCGTCCAGCGGCTTCGGGCCCGGGTTGTTGAACTGCACCTCGAAACGGCAGGTCGTGCCCTGCTGGCCCATGAAACGGGACTGCACCGTCATCGGGCCCGAGCTGGCCTGGAAGGGCTTGGGACGGCTCCAGACCTCCGCCGTGGCGGCCAGCGGCAGGTGGTTGGCGGTGAACGAACGCGCCACCCAGGGCGGGCAGTCCTTGCACGGGGCCTCGGCCTGGGCCAGCTGGGCGCCGGCGGCGCCCCAGGTCCACAGCGTCTTGTCGGTGCCAATGCCCACCAGCGAACCGTCGGCCCGCGCCGCCACGCCGATGACCGCAGCGCTGTTGGGCAGCGCCACCCAGGGGCTGGCCAGCGTCGCCCGGGTCCACAGCGCCTGGTCACGGCCCACGCCCACCAGGCTGCCATCGGGCCGCGCAGCCACCGCGGTCACGCTGCCGCTGTCGGGCACGCGCGCCCAGGCGCTGTCGATCGTTGCGCGCTGCCACAGGAAGCCGTCGGTGCCCACGCCGACGATCACGCCCGAGGGCATCACCGCCACGCCCACCACCGAGCCGCTGTTGGGCACCTGCACCCAGGCGGCGTTCAGGTGGGCGCGGGTCCACAGCTGCTGGTCGGTGCCCACACCCACCAGGCTGCCATCGGGCCGAAGCGCCACGCTGACCACGAAGCCACTGCCCGGCACCTGCACCCAGGGTGCCTGCAGCGACGCGCGCGTCCACAGCAGGCGGTCGGTGCCCACACCCACCAGCCGGCCATCCGGCGCGGCCGCCACGGCGGTGACGAAGCCGCTGTCGGGCACGGGCGTCCAGGCCTGTGCGCCGGCGGCGCCGGCCGCAGCTGCCATCAGCAGCGCGGACAGGACACGCAGCGCAGCGCGCCAGGCGCCCCCAGGCCAACGGTCATCCGGTTGAGTCATGTCGGTGCTCCTGCTGCCAGAGGTTGATCGGCCGCCCCGGACCGGCCGACGGCGGCTCCGACATTTTGTCGCGCCAACCTACGGGTCGGCCCCCTGTTCCCTCCGGGGTATCTACGAGTTGAGTCTGATTTGCGGCGTACCAGAACATCAAGCGCTTGATGTCGCAAACCACGGCCCATCGCGGTGCCGTCCAACCCCCTGGAGACAGCATGGAATCGAACCCGACCCCGGCCAAGCGCCGCCGTTTCCTGAAGACTGCCGCCGCGGCCACCGCGGGTGCCGGGGCGCTGGCGGCGCCCGCCATCTCGCGCGCGCAGACGGTGACGCTGCGCTTCCAGAGCACCTGGCCGGCCAAAGACATCTTCCACGAGTACGCCAACGACTTCGCCAAGAAGGTCAACGACATCGCCGGCAACCGGCTGAAGATCGAGGTGCTGCCGGCCGGCGCGGTGGTGCCGGCCTTCCAGTTGCTGGAAGCCGTGGCCAAGGGCACGCTGGATGGCGGCCATGGCGTGCTGGCCTACCACTACGGCAAGAACTCGGCGCTGGCGCTGTGGGGCTCGGGCCCGGCCTTCGGCATGGACCCGAACATGGTGCTGGCCTGGCACTACTACGGCGGCGGCGAGGCGCTGCTGGAGGAGATCTACAAGGGCCTGAACATGGACGTGAAGTCTTTCGTCTACGGCCCCATGCCCACGCAGCCGCTGGGCTGGTTCAAGAAGCCCATTGCCAAGGTGGAAGACCTCAAGGGCCTGAAGTACCGCACCGTGGGCCTGGCGGTGGACGTGTTCACCGAGCTGGGCGCGGCGGTGAACCCGCTGCCCGGTGGTGAGATCGTGCCAGCGCTGGACCGCGGCCTGATCGACGCGGCCGAGTTCAACAACGCCAGCTCCGACCGCGTGCTGGGCTTTGCCGACGTGGCCAAGAACTGCATGCTGCAGAGCTTCCACCAGAGCGGCGAGCAGTTCGAGATCCTGTTCAACGGCCCCAAGTACAACGGCCTGCCGGCCGAGCTGAAGAAGGCCATCGACGTGGCCGTGGAAGCCGCCAGCGCCGACATGAGCTGGAAGGCCATCGAGCGCAACTCGAAGGACTACGCCGAGCTGAAGAAGGCCGGCGTGAACTTCTACAAGACGCCCGACGCCATCCTGCGCGCCCAGCTGGACGCCTGGGACAAGGTGATCGCCAAGAAGTCCGGCGAGAACCCGCTGTTCAAGAAGGTGCTCGACAGCCAGAAGGCCTACGCCCAGCGCGTGATCCCCTGGCAGAACGACTACATGGTCGACTTCAAGATGGCCTACAACCACTACTTCGGCCGCCGCTGACGCCCGCACCCGCGGGCCGGACGGGCCACCGCTTGCCGCTGCGCGCGGCCGGTGGCCCGTGTGCCGTTTCCCACAGGCCCGCACGGCATGCCTCACCGCCCCACACGGTGACCTCGCCCACCCACCCGGCCCCTGGCCGCGCCCCCCATGCAGAAGCTGCTGCTTGCCGTTGACCGGCTGTCCACCTGGATCGGCCAGTTCTTCGCCTGGTCCATCGTGCTGCTCACGCTGGGCATCTCGTGGGAGGTGTTCAGCCGCTATGTGCTGAACAACCCGCACGACTGGGCGCTCAACGGCCAGATCATGCTGTACGGCACGCTGTTCATGATGGCCGGCGCCTACACCCTGGCCAAGGCCGGCCATGTGCGCGGCGATGTGCTCTACGGCTTCTTCCAGCCGCGCACCCAGGCCGGCATCGACCTGCTGCTGTACCTGGTGTTCTTCCTGCCCGGCATCGTGGCGCTGACCTGGGCCGGATGGACCTACGCGAATGAATCGCTGGCCATCCGCGAGAAGACCTTCTCGGCCACGCCGCTGCCGCTGTACCCGTTCAAGTTCATCATCCCGCTGGCCGGTGGGATGCTGCTGCTGCAGGGCGTGGTGGAGATCGTGCGCTGCGTGGCCTGCCTGAAGACCGGCGAGTGGCCATCGCGTGAGCAGGACGTGGAAGAGGTGGACGTCGACAAGCTCAAGCAGATGGTGCACGTGAAGGACGAGGACATCGCCGCACTGGACCGCTTTGTCACCGGCGCCGCCCCCGCTGCGCAGGAGAAGGCCCGATGAAGCTGCGCAAGGAACTCTGGTTCGGCTTCACGCTGATGGGGCTGATCATGGCTGGTGCGGCCGCCATGATGCTGAGCGCCGACCAGCTCACCAACGGCCACTACGGCCTGCTGATGCTGGCGCTGGTGGTGGTGGCCATCATGCTGGGCTTTCCCACGGCGTTCACGCTGATGGGCATGGGCATGCTGTTCGCCTTCTTCGCCTACCACTCGGGCGGGCAGACGGTGGGTGGCGCGGTGACGCAGACGCTGGACCTGATGGTGCAGCGCGCCTTTGCGGTGATGGGCAACGACGTGCTCATCTCGATCCCGCTGTTCGTCTTCATGGGCTACCTGGTGGAGCGGGCCAACCTGATCGAGCGCCTGTTCCGCAGCCTGCACCTGGCGCTGGCGCGGGTGCCGGGCTCGCTGGCGGTGGCCACGCTGTTCACCTGCGCGGTGTTTGCCACCGCCACCGGCATCGTCGGCGCGGTGGTCACGCTGATGGGCCTGCTGGCGCTGCCGCAGATGCTGCGCGGCGGCTACGACGTGCGCATCTCGGCCGGCGCCATCACCGCCGGCGGCTGCCTGGGCATCCTGATCCCGCCGTCGGTGATGCTGATCGTCTACGGCGCCACCGCCGGGGTGTCGGTGGTGCAGCTGTATGCCGGCGCCTTCTTCCCCGGCCTGATGCTGGCCGGCCTGTACATCGTCTACGTGGTGGTGCTAGCCAAGCTCAAGCCCGCGCTGATGCCGCCGCTGAGCGCCGCCGAGCGCCTGGTGCCGCTGCCCCCGCTGAGCGAAGACCTGGCCCGCGCCTTCAGCCCGCTGGCGCTGCCCGCGCTGCTGCGCGCGCTGGCCGGCCCGCGCAACGCCAAGGTGCCCATGGGCCTGCTGCTGCGCGAGCTGCTGGTGGCCCTGCTGCCCGCGCTGGTGTTTGCGCTGGCCACCGGCCTGGCCTGGCACCTGAACACCAGCCCCAGCGACGACAGCAACGCGCCGGCCGCGGTGCAGCGCGGCGGCGTGGCCGAGCCGCCGGGGGCCAGCGCCGGTGTGCAAGAACCGCCGGGGGCCGCAGACGGCGTGAAGGAACCCCCGGGCGCCGCCACCGGCGTGCAGGAGCCGCCTGGCGCGTCCACCAGCCTGCGCGAGCCGCCCACCAGCGGCGGTCTGCAAGAGCCCCCTGGCAGCAGCAGCAACACCAGCAGCAGCGGTCTGCAGGAGCCCCCCGGCGCCGCCGGAGGTGGCCTGAAGGAGCCGCCCGGATCGGCCGGCGGTGGTCTGCAGGAACCCCCGGGCGCCGCACCCGGCGGCCTGGCCGAGCCTCCTGGCGCCACCAGCGGCGTGCGTGAACCCCCCGGCGCCAGCGGCGGCACGCTGGCCAGCCCGGCCGGTGCGGCCGCGGCTGATGCCCCGCGCACACGCACCCCCGCCACCCAGGGCTTCTGGATCGGCACCGGCGTGGGCGCGGTGGCGCTGGTGGCGCTGTACGCGCTGCTCAGCTTCCAGCGGCTGGAAGTGTTCAAGATGCTGCTCAGCAGCTTCTTCCCGCTGCTGGTGCTGATCCTGGCCGTGCTGGGCTCCATCGTCTTCGGCCTGGCCACACCCACCGAGGCCGCCGCGGTGGGCGCCTTCGGCGGCTTCCTGCTGGCCGTGGCCTACCGGCAGTTCACCTTTGGCGTGCTGAAGGAATCGGTGTTCCTGACCGCCAAGACCAGCGCGATGGTGTGCTGGCTCTTCGTCGGCTCGGCCATCTTCTCGGCGGCGTTCGCGCTGCTGGGCGGGCAGGAGCTGGTGGAGCAGTGGGTGATGTCGATGAACCTGACCAAGACCCAGTTCCTGGTGCTGAGTCAGGTGATCATCTTCCTGCTGGGCTGGCCGCTGGAGTGGACCGAGATCATCGTGATCTTCATGCCCATCTTCATCCCGCTGCTCGACAACTTCGGCGTCGACCCGCTGTTCTTCGGCCTGCTGGTGGCGCTGAACCTGCAGACCGCCTTCCTCAGCCCCCCGGTGGCCATGGCCGCCTTCTACCTGAAGGGCGTCAGCCCGCCCCACGTCACCCTGAACCAGATCTTCGCCGGCATGCTGCCCTTCATGGGCATCCAGGTGGTGGCGATCGTGCTGCTGTACCTGTTCCCGGGGATTGGGTTGTGGTTGCCGGAGGTGTTGTATGGGAGGTGAGGGGGAGAGGGGAGGGGTGGCCTCGCAACTGAAGTGGTCCTGCGGAGCCCGCTGACTAGGTCAGTAAGTTGACGCCATTCAGAAACGAAACTTTTCTTCCGCAGAGTTCAGTATCGATGGCAACCGTGCAGCACCGAAGCGGAGAAGGCGGTCTGAGCCCTCGTCGAATTATGATCCTGCTCCATAATTGAGACTGACACCCAACAAGTAGACTTTCTGAGCGCCCAATTCACCAAGTTACCCAATTCGACGGGATGGCCATAGCATCAAGAATAACTAACTGACGCCTTCTAGCTTTGGCATACTGCTCGCCATAAGCTATTGCAAGTTGCTCACTCGGAAATATTCTCAGTGTCGTTCGTGCTGTGACCGCGGGTGGCTGAACCCGCTCCTTTTTTACAAGGAATTTAGGAGCCCGACTTCGTGGATCAACAAAAACCATCTCGATATCGCTGTGAAGCAGCTGAGGCCGCCCACCCTGTCCGGCCCCTTCCTTTGCATTTACCAAGGCTCCCGAGTGAGAAAGTAGTAAATCGAATGCAAGACAAATCGCCAGCGATGATCTAACCGAGTCCTGAAGGTCTGCGTAAAGGACCTGGCCAGTCAACGCATGAGCAGAAGAGTGTCGTCTCTTTTTAATGGAAGAAAATTCAGCCTCCGCGTCGAGTATGGCGATACCGAACCTAGCCGTTAGCGATGTCAGTTGGCTCCACGGATCATTTACCCCAAAGGACCTGAGAATTTCCTTAACATCGTTCTCGGCAATGTTAGAAGCAGAGTAACCAAACGAATGATCTGAGAGGTTCTGCACATTGGTTAACGCGCTGGATATAGGAACCAAATTCGCTACGAGCCACGATATCTTGTCTGCAACCGGCTGAAGCTTCAGCCTAAAACGGACACCATCAAGGGCACCAATGGTAGTTGCCTTTTGAAGCGCCGGAGACAGGTCAGAGAATACAAGTGACGGATTATCAAACGAGCGCAAGACCTCGCCTGTGCGCTCCCTAATGAATGTCTCGACAGTCGAGAAGATTAGCACTGCCAACCCCTGCCGCAACATCCGCGCTCGAGCATTGTGAGCAAGACCATTAGGCACTGTGTCTACAAGCGCAGGGTCATTAAGGCAGTCCTTCAGAACTGCCAATGTCTCCAGCAGAGAGGCTCTTGCACCCATGGTGATGTCAAAGCGCCTTGAGAAGCTCGGTTACCGCCTTTATTCGAGTACGCACGAAGGATGGAGTATTTGTCCCTTGTCGAACAGATTTCTCGAATACTGGATCAGTAAAAAGAGCTGCTGTGCGCTTCACGGCAGTCGCCGATTTTCTGATCGATTTTTCTAGTTGTGAATCGTTCAGCTCCCCAATTGCCAACATCTCCGCATCGTACATGCCCGCAAGAAACTGCGAGCGCCACCCAGTCCCTGTGTGGCGCTTAAAGGCGTGTTCGCCCCATATACTTTGACAACCGTTAAGGGATCTCAGGAAATCTCGTCGTAGGGACTTAATCTGTGCAGGTTTGCTGTGCTGGTTTTTTATCATGTAGCCATCCAACTCCCCTCGCAGGCTACCGGAGAAGCTTTGCCACGAACTCCTGAGCGCAAAATAGCGCAAAACATACTCAGCGTCCTCCATATTCTTGTACGCGGGTGAGTTGCTAGAAATTATCTTGAGTTGCTCACGCAAGAACTGCGAGTCCGACAAATCGAAGACGAGATCACTTAGCGCTCCTCGATAAGCAACCTTCCGAAGTTCCTGTGGAAGCATTGGCTCCCCACCTCGGTTAAGGCGGGTGAAGACCTCGAACTTCAAGGTAGGATCTGATTGCTTAAGCAGAGTGACGACACGCACATATGGACGAATATTGAGTGAATTCTGAAGTGCCTCGGGCAGAGTGGCGAAAGTTCGGCCTTCAAGTTCGACGAACTTCTCGAGATCGCGTAATTCAAGGTTCTCTGCCATGAATGCCCGAATGGCTGTAAGTCGTTGCTTACCGTCGACTACAGAGTATTTACCGTATTCATCTTCGGCAAGATAAATAGGCGGCACCGGAACATTAAGCAGGAAGGATTCGATAAGTCCGGACTGTTTGTCAGGTGACCATCTTTCCCGACGTTGGAAATCAGGGTCTAGGTTGATTGCCGCCTCGCCTCCTTCGCGCGGAGACATCATTCCCGACAGGGAACCTAACGAGAGGTCCGCTGTTTGGTAGACCAGGCTATCTTGTGCAAGCAGGAACCGCCTGAGGATCTTTTCATTTTGGACGTTGGAGCCTTGCTGTGCCGGAGATACTACTTTGCTTGGCATTTTTTCCCCAGTAATTCGCTATGTTGAGCATCACCCGAATGGAGCATATGCGAGACATGCGGGACAGTCTAGCCACTCAGCCCCAACCTAGCCTGCCTATTGCACGGCTCTTGTTGGTATCCTAACTCCGAAATCATCGCCGACTCACTGCTACCGGGATGTCCGCTGTTGCCACTGACTTGTACGGATTGCCCGCCGGACGATAGCGTTAGTGAGCAGCATGCAGGATTGGATTCCGCTTAGCGGGACAGCTACGTTTCCGTACGCGATCCCTGTTGCAAGCTGCTGTGGCATAGCAAGGGCCCCTAACTGCCACCGAAATTACCTGTCGCGGTAATCGCCTGGCATGACTCTTCCGTCACCCGGTTCAGCCCCACCGTACACCCCCACGGACACACCATCATCGCCACCCCCGCCCCGAAGTCCGTGCGCATCGGTCCTCGGTGCAGCCGCGCCCCTCGGCGCTGCAGTTCCTGCACCGCCACATCCAGATCGTCCACTTCCCAGTAAACGGTGGTGCCGCCAATGCCACCTGGGCACTTGGCGTCCGCCGGGTGAAAGCCCAGCACCACGCCGCCCGGGCCGCGGACGAAGGCGAATTGGGGGTTCTCGTGGCCGACCGTGCTGCCCAGCAAATCGGCCCACCAGGCGGCGGCGGCGTCGATGTCGGCCACGAAGAAGATGACCGACTCGACGGCGCGCAGCATCAAGGTGTGGCGGTCTTGGCGCGCACCCGGTTGACCATGAACTGGGCGGCCTGCAGCAGGTGGCTGCGCACCAGGGCTTCGGCGCGGTCGCCGTTGCCGGTGGCGATGGCGTCCAGGATTTCGGCGTGCTGGTCCCAGATGTCGCGCGGCTTTTCGTCGCGGATCAGCACCTCGCCCATCACGCGCTGGGTGTAGGTGAGGTGGGTTTCCAGGGCCGGGGCGATCAGCGGGTTGCCGGACAGGCCGTAGATGAACTCGTGGAACTTCATGTCGGCGGCGATGAGCTTGGCCACCGAGCCGGCGGCCACGGCCTTGCGGCCGGCCTCGATCAGCGCGGGGCCGGCCTTGGCGGCGCGCTCGGCGCCCAGCTCGGCGGCGCGGCGGGCGGCCAGGCCTTCGATGGCGGCGCGGATGTCGTACATGTGCTGCACGTGGTTGGGGTCCAGCGGCGCCACCAGCAGGCCGCGGCCAGGGGCGTCCTGCAGCACGCCCTGGTTGCGCAGCAGCACCAGCGCCTGCTGCACCGGCTGGCGCGACACGCCCAGCGCCTGCGCCAGCTGCTCCTGGATGATGCGGTCGCCGGGAGCGAAATGGCCGGCGGCGATTTCCTCGAGGATGGCGTCGCGCACCTGCTCGACAAGGTTGGGCTGGGTGGTCAGGGGCTTCATGTTGAATGCCGAATCCGGAATGCCACGCCAGTGTAGCGGTCTGCCCCCATCACGGGTGCGTGTCGCGGCTCAGGCGGCCTGCGGCGTGCGCAGCAGGCGGTGCAGGATCTTGCCGGTGGCCGTGCGGGGCATTTGCTCTTCGCTGACGAAGCGCACGGTCTGCGGCCGCTTGTAGCCGGCCATGCGCGGGCGGCACCAGTCCAGCAGTTCGGCCTCGGTGAGGGCGGCGCCCTGGTGCAGCACCACCACGGCGTGCACGGCCTCGCCCCACTTGTCGTGCGGCACGCCCACCACGGCGATGTCCTTGATGGCGGGGTGCGCGCCCAGCACGCTTTCCACCTCTGAAGGGTAGACGTTCTCGCCGCCGCTGATGATCATGTTGCTCTTGCGGTCGACCAGGTGGATGTAGCCGTCGGCGTCGCGGCGGGCCATGTCGCCGACCGAACACCAGGGGCCGCGGAACGCTTCCGCCGTCTTCTCGGGGTTCTTCCAGTAGCCGTCGAAGACATAGGCGGTGCGCGAGAAGAGCTCGCCCACCTCGCCGTCGGGCACCTCGTGGCCGTCGGCGTCGAGCAGGCGGATGGCGCCCGAGCCGGCCCACTCGCGGCCCACCGAGCCCAGGCGGTCGATCTGCTCCTCGGGGCGCAGCAGCGTCACCCAGCCGGCCTCGGTGCTGCCGTACAGCTCATACAACTGGCCGTTGCGGAAGTGGTCCAGGATGGCCAGCTTGGTGTCCTTGCGCGCCGGGGCGGACGAGATCATCAGCTTCTCCACCCGGCTCACGTCGTGGCGCGCCTTCACCTCGGGTGGCAGGCCCAGCATCATGATGTAGTGGGTGGGCACCAGCGAGGTGAAGGTGATGCGCTCGCGCGCCAGCGTGGCCAGCAGGGCCTCGGGGTCGAAGCTGCGGCGGTCGTCGATCACGCAGGTGGCGCCCAGGTGGGCGAAGGTGTGGCTGAAGTACAGCGAGTTGGCGTGGCACATGGGCATCACCAGCAGCGCGGTGTCGTCGCGGGTGAAGCGCATCTCCAGCGCGGTGGCCAGCGCGATCAGCGTGCTGCCCTCGTGGCTGCGGATCGCGCCCTTGGGCTTGCCGGTGGTGCCCGAGGTGTACATCAGCGCGCTGGGGTCGCCCGGGGTCACGGGCCCGGTGGGGGCAGCGGGGCGGGCGGCGTCGATCAGGCCCTCGTAGCTGCGCCAGCCGGCGGGCAGGGTGGGGCCGAAGGCGACGTAGCCGTCGGCCGGCACCGGCAGCTCGGCGCGCACGGCGTCCACCCGGTCGGTCAGCTCGTCCTGGGCGATCAGCGCGCGGGCCTCGGCGTGCTGCACGATGTAGGCGATCTCGGGCGCGGTGAGGCGGAAGTTGATGGGCACCGCCACCAGGCCGGCAGCGGCCAGGCCGGCGTACAGCTCCATCCACTCGGCGCTGTTGTAGGCCAGCAGGGCCACGCGATCGCCCTTGGCCAGGCCCAGGCCCCGCAGGCCGTTGGCCAGGCGGCAGGCGCGTTCGTGCCACTGGGCGTAGCTCAGGCTGCGGCGCGAATCGCGCACGGCCAGCTTGTGGGGGGTGAGGCGGGCATGGGCGGCCACGGCGTCGGCCAGGGTCAGCAGGTGGTTCATGGGCTTCTCCGTCGAGATGGCGCCGATTTTAGAATGCTGAATTCAGAATGCATTCGGGGAATCCCTGTCTTTTGTACTCTGAATTCAGAGTGCTACAGTCCGGGGACCGTTCCGAAGGGCCTCACCATGAGCACTCCCACCGTCACTGAAGACAGCGCCGCCGCGCTGATCGCCCGCTTCCTCAAGGCTCGCGGCGTCGACCGCGTGTTCGCGCTGTGCGGCGGCCACATCATGCCCACCTGGATGCGGCTGGACGCCGAGGGCATCCGCCTGATCGACGTGCGCGACGAGCGCGCCGCCGTCTACATGGCGCACGCCCACGCCGAGCTGACCGGCGGCCTGGGCGTGGCCCTGGTCACCGCCGGCCCGGGCGTGACCAATGCGATGACCGGCCTGGCCAACGCCCATGTGGCGCGCGCGCCGGTGCTGGTGCTGTCGGGCACGCCGCCGCGCGCGCAGGAGCACCGCGGCGCGCTGCAGGACATGGACCACTGCGCCTTCGTGGCGCCGCTCACCCGCTTCGCCCGCACCGTGCGCCAGCCCGACCTGCTGCTGAGCGCGCTGGACGAGGCCGTGGCCCGCGCGCTGGGCCAGGGCGGCGAGCCCGGCCCGGTGTTCGTGGACGTGCCGGTGGATGTGCTGCGCGCGCGGGTCTCGCCCGCGGTGCAGCTGCCCGAGCTGTTCAACCCGCCGCCCGCCACCGTGGCCGGGCCCGACCAGGCCGCGGTGCAGCGCGCGGTGGACGTGCTGTGGTCGGCCAAGCGCCCGCTGGTGATCAGCGGCCGCGGCGCGCGCCGCGCCGGGCCCGAGCTGCGTGCGCTGCTGGATCGCCTGGGCGCCGTCTACCTGGACACCGGCGAAAGCCGCGGCCTGGTGCCCGAGTCGCACCCCAGCGTGGTGGCCGCGATGCGCGGCGCGGTGATGCAGCAGGCCGACGTGGTGCTCACGCTGGGCCGGCGGCTGGACTTCCAGCTGGCCTATGGCTCGCCCGCGGTGTTTGGCGATGCCCGCTTCGTGCGCATCGCCGACTGCGCCGCCGAGCTGCGCGACAACCGCCGCGGCGCCGCCGAGATCCTGGCCGACCCGGCCGCGGCCGTGCGCGCGCTGCTGCAGGCCGCGGGCGAGCGCGCCCCCGCCACCGACCGCGCCTGGGCCGCCGGCCTGCGCGAGCAGCACGTGGCCCGCTCGACCAAGCTGCTGCAGACGATGGCCGCCGCGCCCGCCGGCAGCGACGGCCGCATGCACCCCAACCGCGTGATCGCCGCGCTGCGCGAGGCCCTGCCGGCCGACGCCGTGGTGGTGGCCGATGGCGGCGACTTCCTCAGCTTTGCCCGCGTGGGCCTGCCGGCCGACACCTACCTGGACCCGGGCTCGCTGGGCTGCATCGGCGTGGGCACGCCCTTTGGCGTGGCCGCGGCGCTGGCCTGCCCGGGCCGACGCGTGCTGGTGGCCACCGGCGATGGCTCCTTCGGCTTCAACGCGCTGGAGCTGGACACCGCTGTGCGCCACCGCGCGCCGGTGCTGGTGGTGGTGGCCAACAACGGCAGCTGGGCGATCGAGGTGCGCGATCAGCAGGAGACCCACGGCAAGGTGGTGGGCACCCAACTGCAGTTCGCCGATCATGCGATGCTGGCGCGGGCGCTGGGCGCCTATGGCGAGCGGGTGGAGCGCGCGGAAGACCTGCCCGGCGCCATCGCCCGCGCGCTCAAGGCCCTGGACCTGGGCCTGCCCGCGCTGCTGGACGTGGTGGTCACGCCCGAGGCCGTGTCGTCCGACGCCAAGTCCGGCCTGGCCTGGGTGCCCGACCTGCAACCGCTGGCCGCCTGGGACGAGGCCGAGGCGCGCTGGCGCGCCGCTTCCTGATGCTCGGCCTGACTGCTTTCAAGGACCTCCGATGATCGACTTCTCCCTCCCGCCGGCACTGGCCGAGCTGCAGGCGCGCGTGCGCCGCTTCATCGACGAGCAGGTCATCCCGCTCGAATCCGACACGCGCCAGGGCGCCCACGGCCCCGAGCCGGCGCTGCGCGACGAGCTGGTGGCGCGCGCCCGCGCCGCCGGCCTGCTGACGCCGCATGTGGCGCGCGACTTCGGCGGCCGGGACCTGGGCCATGTGGAGCGCGCGGTGGTGTTTGAAGAGGCCGGCACCTCGCTGCTGGGCCCGGTGGCGCTGAACGTGTTCGCGCCCGACGAGGGCAATATGCACCTGCTGCAGGAAGTGGCCACACCCGCGCAGCAGGAACGCTGGCTGCGCCCGATGGCCGCCGGCACGCTGCGCTCGTGCTTTGCGATGACCGAGCCGGCACCGGGCGCCGGCTCCGACCCGTCGATGCTGGCCACCACCGCCCGGGCCGACGGCGAGCACTTCGTGATCGACGGCCGCAAGTGGTTCATCACCGGCGCCGACGGCGCGGGCGTGGCCATCATCATGGCGATGGTGCCGGGGGCGGGGGCCACCATGTTCCTGGCGCCGATGGATGCGCCGGGCATCGTGCTGGAGCGCAACATGGACACGCTGGACCGCTGCTTCCCCGGCGGCCACGGCGTGCTGCGCTTCGAGGGCCTGCGCGTGCACCGCGACGACGTGCTGGGCGAGGTGGGCAAGGGCTTCCACTACGCGCAGGTGCGGCTGTCGCCGGCGCGGCTGACGCACTGCATGCGCTGGCTGGGCGCGGCGCGCCGCGCGCACGAGGTGGCCAGCGCCTATGCGCGCGAGCGCCAGGCCTTTGGCCAGGCGATCGGCCGCCACGAGGGCGTGGGCTTCATGCTGGCCGACAACGCGATGGACCTGCACCTGGCCCGCCTGACCACCTGGCAGGCCGCCTGGGTGCTGGACCAGGGCGAGCTGGGGCTGGCCGAGTCCAGCCGCGCCAAGGTCATCGTTTCGGAAGCCGTGTGGCGCGTGGCCGACCGCTGCGTGCAGGTGCTGGGCGGGCAGGGCACCACGTCGGAAACCGTGGTGGCGCGCATCTTTGCCGACATGCGCGCCTTCCGTATCTACGACGGCCCGTCCGAGGTGCACCGCTGGAGCCTGGCCAAGCGCATCATGAAGGGGCTGCCGGCGTGAGCGATCTGTTTTCTCTGGCTGGCCGCACCGCGCTGGTGACGGGTGCCTCCAGCGGCCTGGGCTGGCACTTCGCGCGCACGCTGGCCGCGGCCGGCGCGGCGGTGGCGGTGGCGGCGCGGCGCCGCGAGCGGCTGCAGGCGCTGGTCGACGAGATCGGCGCGGCCGGCGGCCAGGCCTTCGCGGTGGCGATGGACGTGACCGATGCGGCCTCGGTGCGCGACGCACTGGGCGCCGTGGCCGCCTGGCGCGCGGTGCCGGACCTGCTGGTCTGCAATGCGGGCGTGGCGGTGTCCCGGCCGCTGCTGGAGCAGACCGAGGCCGACTACGACCAGGTGCTGGACACCAACCTCAAGGGCGCCTGGCTGGTGGGCCAGGAGACCGCGCGCCGGCTGGTGGCCGCGGGCCGCGGTGGCGCCTTCATCCACATCGCCTCGATCACCGGCGAGCGGGTGGCCGGCGGGGTGGCCCCCTACTGCGCCTCGAAGGCCGCGCTGCTGCAGCTGACCCGGGCGATGGCGCTGGAGCTGGCGCCCCACGGCATCCGCGTCAATGCGCTGGCGCCGGGCTACATCGCCACCGAACTGAACCGCGACTTCCTGGCCTCCAGCGCCGGCCAGCGCCTGATGGCGCGCATCCCGCAGAAGCGCTTCGGCACCCCGGCCGATCTGGACGGCCCGCTGCTGCTGCTGGCGGGCGAGGGCGGCCGCTTCATGACCGGCAGCGTGCTGGCCGTTGATGGCGGGCACCTGGTGGGCAGCCTGTGAAGGACCCGCGATGAGCCCCGACGAACAACAGCGCCTGGCCGCCTGGCTGCGCGCGCACGTGGCCGCCTTCGACGGCGAACTGCGCCTGAGCCGGCTGGCTGGCGGCCAGTCCAACCCCACCTACCGCGTGGAGGCCGGCGCGCACCGCTGGGTGCTGCGCCGCAAGCCGCCGGGCGTGCTGCTGGCCTCGGCCCATGCGGTGGACCGCGAACACCGCGTGATGGCGGCGCTGGCCGGCCACGGCGTGCCGGTGCCGCGCATGGGGGGCCTGTGCGAGGACCCGGCGGTGATCGGCTCCACCTTCGTGGTGATGGAACATGTGGACGGCCGGGTCTTCGTGGATCCGGCGCTGCCGGGCCTGCCGCCGGCGGAGCGCGCCGCCCTCTACGCCGCGATGGCGGACGCGCTGGCCGCGATCCACCGCGTGGATGTGGCCGCCGCCGGGCTGAGCGGCCACGGCAAGCCGCAGCAGTACCTGTCGCGGCAGATCGCCCGCTGGACGCGCCAGTACCGCGACAGCCAGACCGAGGACATCGCGCCGATGGAGGCGCTGATCGACTGGCTGCCCGCCCACCTGCCCGCCGGCCTGGACGAGCACCCCGGCACGCTGGTGCACGGCGACTTCCGCCTGGACAACCTGATCTTCCACCCCACCGAGCCGCGCGTGCTGGCGGTGATCGACTGGGAGCTGTCCACGCTGGGCCATCCCTGGGCCGACCTGAGCTACCACCTGATGGCCTGGCGTGTCACGCCCGACGAGTTCCGCGGCCTCAAGGGCCACGACCTGGCCGCGCTGGGCCTGCCCGACGAGGCCGCGCACCTGGCGCGCTACCTGGGCGGCCGGCCCGGCCCCGATGCAGCGACGATGGACTGGCTGATGGCCTTCAACATGTTCCGCATGGCGGCCATCCTGCAGGGCATCCTGGCGCGCGCGCGCCAGGGCAATGCCGCCGCGGCCGACGCCGAGGCCACCGGCGCCCGCGCGCGCCGCATGGCCGAGGCCGGCTGGCGCCAGGTGCGCGGCTGATGCAGGCCATCCTGACCGTCACCACGCCCTTCTTCGGGCTGGTGCTGCTGGGCTGGCTGATGGCGCGCCGCGGGCTGCTGGCTCTGGAGGCCATTCCCGGCCTGAACGGCTTCGTGCTGTTCTTCGCCCTGCCCTGCATGCTGCTGCGCTTCAGCGCGATCACGCCGATCGCCCAGCTGCTGGACGGTGCGGTGGTGGCGGTCTACCTGGGCTGCGCGGCGCTGATGAGCGTGCTGGCGGTGGCACTGGCCCGGCTGCAGGGGCAGCGCTGGCCGGATGCCGCCTTCGGCACGCTGCTGGCGGTGTTCCCCAACAGCGGCTTCATGGGCGTGCCGCTGCTGGTGGCGCTGCTGGGCCCGCGCGCCGCGGCGCCGTCGATCGTGGCGCTGGCGCTGGACATGGTGCTGACCAGCTCGCTGTGCATCGCGCTGTCGCAGCTGGGCCACCCGGGCGGCGTGCGCCCGGCGCTGGCGCGCGCGCTGCGCGGCATGGCGGTCAACCCGCTGCCCTGGGCGATCGCGGGCGGCACGCTGCTGTCGGCGCTGGGCTGGCGGCCGCCCACGCCGGTGTGGCGCATCGTCGAGCTGCTGGCCGACGCCGCGTCGCCGGTGGCGCTGTTCGCGCTGGGCGGCATGCTGGCGCGCGGGCCGATGCAGCGCGCGCCGGGCGCGCCGCGACCCCCGGCCGCCTGGGACATCGTGGCGCTCAAGCTGATCGTCCACCCGCTGGTGGTGCTGGCCGCCGGCGGTGCCGCGCGCGCCGCCGGGCTGCCGCTGGACCCGTTCGCCGCGGTGGTGCTGGTGCTGGTGGCCGCGCTGCCCAGCGCCAGCTACGTGCCCATCCTGGCCGAGCGCTATGGCGCCGAGCCGGGGCGGCTGGCGCAGGTGGTGCTACTCAGCACCGTGGGCGCCTTCGCCAGCTTTGCGCTGGCGGTGGCGGCGCTGCAGCCGGGCGCGGGGCCCTGACAGGCGAGGTGCATCCAGACGGGCGCCTCAGGCGTATGCCACGATGCGCCGCGTGGCGCGTTTCCGGAGCCCCTGCATGCCGCCCACCGCCCGTTCCCCGCTCGCCAACGCACGAACCGTGGCGCCGCTGCTGCGGCTGTGGCGCGGTGCGCGATGGGTGGCCGGGCTGGCGGTGCTGGCCGTCCTGCTGTGGGCGCTGGCACTGGTGGCGCTGTGGTTCGGCCAGGAGCGGCTGCTGTTCCACCCGGTGCCGCTGGCCGACTCGGAGCCGCTGTCGCGCGAGGCCGATGTCAGCGAGCGCTTTGTGGACGTGCCCGGCGCGCGGCTGTCGGTGCTGGAGCTGCGCCGGCCGCGGCCGGAGGGCGTGGTCTTCTTCCTGCACGGCAACAGTGGCCACCTGAAGGAGTGGTTCACCGACGGCGGCCCCTACCGCCGCGCCAACCTGGACCTGGTGATGATGGACTACCGCGGCTTTGGCAAGAGCAGCGGGCGCATCGAATCGCAGGCACAGCTGCAGGCCGATGTCGAGGCGGTGTGGCAGTCGGTGGCGGCGCGCTATGCGGGGCTGCGGGTGATCGTCTACGGCCGCTCGCTGGGCACCGGACTGGCGGCGGCCTGGGCGGCCCGGCACCAGCCGGCGCTGACCATCCTGGTGTCGCCCTACGAGAGCATGCAGGCGCTGGCCGCGCAGCACTACCCCTGGGTGCCCTCGGCCCTGCTGCGCTACCCGCTGCGCAGCGACCAGGCGCTGGCGCAGGTGCGCTCGCCGGTGCTGCTGGTGCATGGAGACCAGGACCGGCTGATCCCGCTGGCGCACAGCCAGGCGCTGGCGCGGCAGGCACCGCAGGCACGGCTGGTGGTGATCCCGGGTGCGGCGCACGACGATGTGCACCGCTTTGCCAGCTACCAGGCGGTGCTGGCGCGGGCCTTGTCTGCGCCCTCGGCGGGGCGCTAGACGACCCGCCAGGCGGCGGCCCGGCCGGCGCGATCAACCCGGAGCGCAGCCGGGTCATTTTCTGAATTTTCACAAATTTCTGAAAATTCAAGCAGACTTGCCGCATGTCAAATCTGTCGCCCCTGGTCCGCAGCTTCGTGTCCCACTTCGGCGAGATGGGCAGCCGCTGGGGCATCAACCGCACGGTCGGCCAGATCTATGCGCTGATCTATGTGTCGCAGCGGCCGCTGAACGCCGACGAGATCGGTGAGCAGCTGGAGTTCAGCCGCAGCAACGTCAGCATGGGCCTGAAGGAGTTGCAGTCCTGGCGCCTGGTGCGGCTGCGCCACCTGCCCGGTGACCGGCGCGAGTACTTCGAGGCCCCGGGCGACGCCTGGGAGGTGTTCCGCACGCTGGCCGAGGAGCGCCGCCGCCGCGAGATCGAGCCCACGCTGTCGATGCTGCGCAATGCGCTGCTGGAAGAGCCCACCACCGACGAGGACCGCCACGCCCAGCAGCGCATGAAGGGCATGCACGACCTGATCGAGCTGATGACCACCTGGTTCGACGACGTGCAGAAGCTGGACGCTGCCACGCTGGGCCAGCTGATGAAGATGGGCGCCCAGGTGCAGCGCGTGCTGGCGCTGAAGGACCGGCTCAAGGGCAAGGCCCGCGGCAACGACTGAACCTCACAGAGGATTCCCCATGGACGCCCTGCTTCTGGCGCGCATGCAGTTTGCCGCCAACATCACCTTCCACATCCTGTTTCCCACCATCAGCATCGCGCTGTGCTGGGTGCTGCTGTTCTTCCGCCTGCGCTGGCTGCGCACCCAGGACAGCGCCTGGCTGGGCGCCTACCGCTTCTGGACCAAGGTGTTCGCGCTGACCTTTGCGCTGGGCGTGGTCAGCGGCATCGTGATGAGCTTCCAGTTCGGCACCAACTGGCCGGGCTTCATGGAGCGCGCCGGCAACGTGGCCGGGCCGCTGCTGGGCTACGAGGTGCTGACCGCCTTCTTCCTGGAAGCCACCTTCCTGGGCGTGATGCTGTTCGGCCACGGCCGGGTCAGCGAGCGGGTGCACCTGCTGGCCACCGCCCTGGTGGCCTTTGGCACCACGATGAGCGCCTTCTGGATCCTGGCACTGAACTCCTGGATGCAGACGCCGGCCGGGGTGGAACTGCGCGACGGCGCGTTCTTCGTGACCAGCTGGTGGGAGGTGATCTTCAACCCCAGCTTCCCCTACCGGCTGACCCACATGCTGCTGGCCAGCGGGCTGACGGTGGCCTTCCTGCTGAGCGGCCTGAGCGCCTGGCAGCTGCTGCGCCGCCAGGCCAACGCCAGCACGCCCAAGGTGCTGCGCGTGGGCCTGACGCTGGGCGCGGTGCTGATCCCGCTGCAGATCGCCGCGGGTGACCTGCACGGCCTGAACACGCTGGAACACCAGCCCGCCAAGCTGGCCGCCATGGAGGGCGTGTGGCGCACCGAGCGCGGCGCGCCGCTGCTGCTGTTCGCCTGGCCGGACGAGGCCGCGCGCGAGAACCGCTACGCCGTGGGCATTCCCAAGGGCGCCAGCCTGATCCTGCGCCACAGCACCGATGGTGAAATCCGCGGGCTGGCAGAGTTCGAGGGCGCCCACCCGCCGGTGGCGCCGGTGTTCTGGGCCTTCCGGGTGATGGTGGGCATGGGCTTGCTGATGCTGGGCTTCAGCTGGGCAGGGCTGTGGCTCTACCGGCGCCGCGCCTGGGTGGCCGAGCGCCTGCCGCGGCCGCTGCTGTGGGGCCTGAGCGGCATGGCCTTCAGTGGCTGGGTGGCCACGGTGGCGGGCTGGTACGTCACCGAGATCGGCCGCCAGCCCTTCATCGTCTATGGCCTGCTGCGCACATCGGAGGTGGCCAGCCAGGTGCCGCCGCCGCAGATCGCGCTGACGCTGGCGATGTACCTGACGCTGTATGCCGCGCTGCTGGTGTCGTATGTGGCGGTGCTGCTGCACATGGCCGGCAAGGGCGAAGCCGCGCTGGCGCCGCCGCGGCGGCCCGGGCAGCCTGGCCTGGAGGTGAACGCATGAACTGGGACACGCTGCTGCCCGTGGTCTTCCTGGGCCTGATGGGCGTGGCCATGCTGGCCTATGTGGTGCTGGACGGCTACGACCTGGGCGTGGGCATGCTGCTGCCGCGCGCCACGCCCACCGAGCGCGACACGATGATCGCCAGCATCGGCCCGTTCTGGGACGCCAACGAGACCTGGCTGGTGCTGGGCGTGGGCATCCTGCTGATCGCCTTTCCGAAGGCGCATGGCATGGTGCTGCAGGCGCTGTACCTGCCGGTGGCGCTGATGCTGGTGGGTCTGGTGCTGCGTGGCGTGGCCTTTGACTTCCGCGCCAAGGCGCAGGACCCCTGGAAGCCGGCCTGGAACGCCGCCTTCTTCGCCGGCAGCGCACTGGCCGCCGCCACCCAGGGCTGGATGCTGGGCCGCTACATCACCGGCCTGAGCGACACCACGCTGTCCACGCTGTTCGCCGCGGCCATCGCGCTGCTGCTGCCGGCCGCCTATGTGCTGCTGGGCGCCGCCTGGCTGATCCTGAAGACCGAGGGTGAGTTGCAGCGCCGCGCGGTGGTCTGGGCCAAGATCGCCTGGCCGCCAGTGGTGCTGGGCATGGGCCTGGTGTCGCTGGCCACGCCGCTGGTCAGCCCCACGGTGCGCGCGCGCTGGTTCGCGATGCCCGAGCTGATCGCGCTGCTGCCGATTCCGCTGATCACGCTGGTCGCGCTGGTGGCCGCCCGCGTGGTGCTGAACAGCCGCCTGGTGCTGGACCGCCTGGCCTGGCTGCCGTTCGCCGCCACGGTGGCGGTGTTCGGCCTGGGCGCCACCGGCCTGGCCTACAGCCTGTTCCCCTACGTGGTGATGGACCGGCTGACGGTGTGGCAGGCGGCCAGCGCGACCGAGTCGCTGGCGGTGATCGCCATCGGCTGTGCGATCACCGTGCCGGCCATCGCGGGCTACACGGTGTTCTCGTACCGCGTGTTCCGCGGCAAGGCCCGGGCGCTGAGCTACGCCTGACGGGGTCCTGGCCGATCAGGCCTTGACCTCCACCACCGGCTGGAAGCCGCCGAAGATCATCCGCTTGCCGTCAAACGGCATCGGCGGGTTGTCCGGGTTGTTCGGGTCCATCCGCGGGTCCTCGATCATCTTCTTCATGCCGGCGTCGCGGGTGGCCTTGTCGGGCCACTCCACCCATGAAAAGGCCACGGTTTCGTCGGCCGTGGCCTGAACGGCGCGGCGGAAATCGGTGAGCTTTCCGTCGGGGACGTCGTCGCCCCAGCACTCCATCACGCGCAGCGCGCCCAGCTCCAGGAACAGGGCGTCGAAGTGCTGGGCATGGTCGATGAAGGCCTGCCGGTTCGCGGTGGGCACCGCGATCACGAAGCCGTCGATGTAGGACATGGCTGAACTCCTGGGAAGGGTGGATCGGCGGGCGCGCTCAGACGACGGCGCCACGGGATTCTCGACGAACAAGCCGGCGCCGGATCGACACCGCCGGACCGCCGCGGCGCGCTGACCGCGCGACCCTCCCCGGGGCCTGGGCGCAGGCAGCGATGGGCGCGACAAATTGACATTCTGAATTCAGTATGCACCGGGATTACCCCAAATGCAGAACTCTGAATTCAGAGTACATTGGCCGCACTCACCCGAGGATCTGCCCATGAACCGCACCGACTCCCCCGCTCCCGCCTGCGGCTGCTGTGGCCAGCCGCCGGTCGATGCCAGCCGCCGCCGCGTCATCCGCATCGCCTCGGCCAGCCTGGCTGCACCGCTGGCCATGGCGGCCCTGCCGGCCGCCGCCGCGGCCGCCGGCGACCGCCTGGTGGAAGAAGACGCCGAGGGCGCGCCGCAGCCGCTGCGCCTGTCCGACCTGAAGCCCGGCAAGCCGCTGGTGGCCTGGCCGCTGGACACGCAGCGCGGCGCCCCGCGCGACGAGACCCGGCTGAACAAGATCGTGCTGATCCGCCTGACCGAGGCCGAGATGGCCGCTGACACCCGCGCCCGTGCGGCCGGCGGCGTGCTGGCCTATTCCGCCGTCTGCACCCACCAGGGCTGCGACGTGAAGACCTGGCTCTCGAAGGAGAAGGCCCTGGTCTGCTACTGCCACTCGTCGAAGTTCGCGCTGCTTGATGGCGGCGCGGTCGTCGGCGGGCCGGCCACCCGCGCGCTGCCCGCCGTGCCACTGCGCCTGGAGGGCGATCAGCTGGTGATCGCCGGCGCCTTCACAGCCCCACCCGGCGGCGCACCCGCCTGAGGCCTTCGCTTTCCCACACACCACCCAGGAGACAAACGATGAACCCCACCCTGCGCCCGCTCACCGCCGCGCTGATCGCCCTCACGCTGGCCACGCCCGCGGCCTTCGCGCTGGGCCCCTATGCCCCCGTCACCGACGCCCGCCTGGCCAACCCCGAGCCGGCCAACTGGCTGCAGTACCGCGGCAATTACGGCGGCTGGGGCTACAGCCCGCTGGAGCAGATCCACACCGGCAACGTCGGCAAGCTCAAGCTGGCCTGGTCGCTGGCCACGGGCCAGACCGAGGGCCACCAGTCGCCGCCGATCGTCAACAACGGCTACATGTTCGTCACCACGCCCGGTGCGCAGGTGATTGCGCTGGACGCCGCCAGCGGCGCCGAGCTGTGGCGCTGGAAGAAGGAGCTGCCCGGTGACCTGATGCAGTTGCACCCCACCAACCGCGGTGTGGCGCTGTACGGCGACAAGGTCTATGTGGCCACGGTGGACGCGCAGCTGGTGGCGCTGGACGCCAAGACCGGCAAGCAGGTCTGGGCCGCCCAGGTGGGCGACACCAAGGCCCTGCAGTACATCACGCTGGCGCCGCTGGCGGCCAAGGGCAAGATCATGGTGGGTTCGTCGGGCGGCGAGACCGGCGTGCGCGGCTTCGTCGCCGCCTTCGACGCCGCCACCGGCAAGGAAGCCTGGCGCACCTTCACCACGGCCGCTCCGGGCGAGCCCGGCGGCGACACCTGGCCCGGCGACACCCACAAGAACGGCGGCGGCAGCATCTGGATCACCGGCAGCTACGACGCCGCCACCAACCTGGCCTACTGGGGCACCGGCAACCCCGCCCCCTGGCCCACCGAGGGCCGCAAGGGCGACAACCTCTACACCACCAGCGCCATCGCGCTGGACGTGGACACCGGTGCCATCAAGGGCCACCACCAGTACCACCACAACGACGCCTGGGACTGGGACGAGGTCAGCGCGCCGGTGCTGATCGACACCGAGGTCAAGGGCCGCAAGGTCAAGGCCGCGATCCACGCCGGCCGCAACGGCTACCTGTGGATGCTGGAGCGCAAGGAGGGCGGCAAGATCGGCTTCATCGACGCCCAGCCCTACGTCTACAACAACGTCTTCACCGGCATCGACAAGACCACCGGCCGGCCCAGCTACGACGAGAGCAAGCGCCCGGGCATGGGCAAGGCGGTGGGGTTCTGCCCCTCGCTGTGGGGTGGCAAGGACTGGCCGCCGGAAGCCTGGAACCCCAAGACCGGCCTGTTCTACATCCCGGCCAACAACAACCTGTGCGCCGAACTGCCCGCCGCCGAACCCGGCAAGTACAAGAAGGGTGACCTCTATATCGGCTACCCGATCGAGGGCGTGCTGGGCAGCCTGCGCTACAAGGACGGCCAGAAGCCCAGCACCATCGGCGAACTGCAGGCCTGGGACCTGAAGACCGGCAAGCAGGTCTGGGTCCACAAGTTCGACACCCACCTCTGGGCCCCGCTGCTGACCACCGGCGGCAAGCTGGTCTTCGCCGGCGGCACCAACGACCGCCAGTTCCGCGCCTTCGACGCCAGCAACGGCCAGTTGCTGTGGCAGTACGCGATGCCTTCGGGCGTGACCGCCGTGCCCACCTCCTTCGAGGTGAATGGCGAGCAGTTCATCGCCGTGCAGGCCGGCTGGGGCGTCGACGCCCAGCGCATGCAGTCGGGCATCGACAGCCTCACCGGGAAGCCCCAGGCCGTGCCGCAAGGCGGCACGGTCATGGTCTTCAAACTCGAGAAGTGACCTTCGTCCACCACAGGAGACACACCATGGACAAGTTCGAGCGCAACTACATCAACGGCGAGTGGGTCAGCCCCTCGTCCACCGCCACGCTGCAGGTGCACAACCCCAGCACCCGCGAGTTCATCGCCAGCGTGCCCGACTCCAACGCCGACGACGTGGACCGCGCGGTGGCCGCCGCCCGGGCCGCCCAGCCGGCCTGGGAGCGCCTGCCCGCGATCCAGCGCGCCGGCTTCATCCGCACCGTCGCGCAGAAGCTGCGCGAGCACAAGACGCGCCTGGCCCGGCGCATCTCGCTGGAGCAGGGCAAGATCCTGCCGCTGGCCGAGGTGGAGATCGACTTCACCGCCAACTACATGGACTACATGGCCGAGTGGGCGCGCCGCATCGAGGGCGAGATCCTCAACAGCGACCGCCCCGGCGAGACCATCTACCTGCACCGCCGCCCGATCGGCGTGGTGGCCGGCATCCTGCCGTGGAACTTCCCCTTCTTCCTGATCGCCCGCAAGATGGCGCCGGCGCTGGTGGCGGGCAACACCATCGTCATCAAGAGCAGCGAGGAAACGCCGCTCAACGCCTTCGACTTCACCGAGCTGCTGCACGAGTGCGGCCTGCCGGCGGGCGTGTTCAACCTGGTCACCGGCGGCCGCACCACCGGCGCGGCGCTGTCGGCGCACAAGGACGTGGGCCTGATCTCGTTCACCGGCCATGTGGGCACCGGCATGAAGATCATGGAGGCCGCGTCGAAGAACCTGACCCGCGTGAACCTGGAGCTGGGCGGCAAGGCCCCGGCCATCGTGCTGGACGACTGCGATCTGGAGCTCACCGCCAACGCGCTGTTCAACAGCCGCGTGCTCAACACTGGCCAGGTCTGCAACGCGGCCGAGCGTGTGTACGTGCAGCGCGGCATCGCCGACAGGCTGGCCGACCGTGTCACCCGCCTGATGGCCGAGACCCAGTACGGCAACCCGCTGACCGACCCCAACCTGCACATGGGCCCGCTGATGAACCAGGCCGGCCTGGACAAGGTGGCGGCGCTGGTCGAATCGGCCAAGGCGCAGGGCGCGCAGGTGCGCACCGGCGGCCGCGTGGCCGACCGCCCCGGCTTCCACTACGAGCCCACGGTGCTGGTGGGCTGCACCGACGGCATGGACGTGATGACCAAGGAAATCTTCGGTCCGGTGCTGCCGCTGCGCGTGGTCGACAGCCTGGACGAGGCGCTGGCCCTGGCCAACGACTCCGAGTACGGCCTGACCTCGTCGGTCTTCACGCAGAACCTGAATGCCGCGATGAAGGCGGCGCGCGAGCTGCGCTTCGGCGAGACCTACATCAACCGCGAGCACTTCGAGGCGATGCAGGGCTTCCATGCCGGCCGGCGCAAGAGCGGCATCGGCGGCGCCGACGGCAAGCACGGGCTGTACGAGTACATGGAGACCCAGGTCGTCTACCTGCAGACACCCTGACGCCCCTGCCCGTTCAGCCGCCGCCCGTGCGGGCGGCGGGCCTCTGGACAAACCTTTGGACAAGCCTGGAACAACTCCTCGCTTGTCCACAGCCGCGTCTGCGCTGCGCAGGTTGTTGTCTGTTCATCCCGGATCCCTCCCGGGTGCTGCCCACAGGGTCTGCGGTCACGCAAGTGCCTGTCGCAGCGGCGGCTCGGCGCCTTGTCCACAGCGCAGCGCCTGCTCTACTGCTATGACCAATCAGATATTGAAGACATGGAAGGGATACTGGGCGGCAGCGCCAGCTGCCGTCGGCTCTCGAACACCCGGGCCTGACCGGTCACCGGATCGGTGAAGGCGATGCGCCGCGCCAGCAGCTGCAGCGGCGCGCTGAAGTCCTCGGCCTCACCGGCTGCGGGCGCCGGCTGCAGCACCGGGTAGATGCGGTCACCCACGATGGGCAGGCCCAGCGCGTTCAGGTGCACCCTCAGCTGGTGGGTCTGGCCGGTCTGCGGGTGCAGGCGGTAGCGGGCCAGGTCACCCAGGCGCTCGATCAGCTCGATGCGCGTGAGGGCGTTGGGCTCGCCGGGCACCTCGCGCACCACCATGAACTGTTCGCTGCAGGGCGCCAGGCGGGTGTGGCGGGTCAGCGGAAAGGCCAGGTCGGCCCGGTCAGGCGCCAGTGCCTCGTAGACCTTGGCCACGGCCCGCTCGCGGAACAGCGCCTGGTAGGCGCCGCGGTCCTGGGGCCGCAGGCTGAAAACCACCACGCCGGCGGTCTCGCGGTCCAGGCGGTGGATGGGCACCAGGGTGTCCAGGCCCAGCTGGTGCTGCAACCGGGCCAGCAGGGTTTCGCGGGCATGGCGGCCCTTGGGCGTCATTGCCAGGAAATGCGGCTTGTCGACCACCAGCAGGTGGGTGTCCTGAAACAGGATCTCGGCCTGGAAGGGCACCGGCTGCTCGGCAGGCGGGGTGCGCCAGTACCAGAGCCGCTGGCCCGGGCGGTAGGCGGCGTCAGGCGGCACCGGCTGGCCGGTCTCGTCGAAGACCTCGCCCGCAGCCAGACGCTGGGCCCATTCGGCGGTGCTGGCCTTGGGCAGGCGCCAGGCCAGAAAGGCCAGCACCGTGGGCCAGTCCCCGTGCGGCAAGGCCACCGCGCTGGCCCCCACGCCCTGGCGCGGCGGCGGCTTCCAGGCGGGGGCGGGGCGGCTCATGGCGGCATTCTGGCGCGCTGTCAACGCACAAGGCTGTGGACAGTGTCCTGAACAAGTCGGGCTTGTCCACAGGGCAGGGCCTGTGGCGCCAAGTTGTTGTCGCCCGACCGTGTGGCCGTCCCTGGGCCTGGACACAGGAAGACCGGTGCGCCAAGTGCCTGTCAGGCCACGACAAAAGCGACTTGTCCACAGATGCGGGCGCCCTCTACTACTCCTACCAATGAGACTTCTATGAAGACAGGTGTGGAGAAAGCCGCGCGGCGGCGCGGCGAAAAAAACCCCAGGAGTCCCCGCTCAGAGGACCAGGAAGGCGCGGAAGTCGTTGACGTTGGTGCGGGTGGGGCCGGTGATGACCTGGTCGCCCAACTGCTCGAAGAAGGCGTGGGCATCGTGGCGGTCCAGCGCCTGGCGGGCGGACAGGCCCAGCGCCGCCGCGCGGTCCAGCGTGTCCGGGCCAATCACGGCGCCGGCCACCTCCTCGGCGCCGTCCACGCCGTCGGTGTCACCGGCCAGGGCCCAGACGCCGGTCTCGCCCTGCAGCGCCATCGCGCTGGCCAGCAGGCACTCGACGTTGCGGCCGCCGCGCCCACCCAGGCCCTGGGCCAGCGTGACCGTGGTCTCGCCGCCGCTGAGCAGCACGCAGGGCCGGGTGGCGGGCTGGCCCTGGCGCGCGGCGTGGCGGGCGATGCCAGCCAGCACCGTGCCCACCTCGCGGGCCTCGCCCTCCAGCGCATCGCCCAGGATCAGCGGGGTGATGCCGGCCGCGCGGGCGACGGCCGCAGCGGCCTGCAAGGCCTGGCCGGGCGTGGCGATCAGGCGGCATTCGGCGCGGGCCAGGCGCGGGTCGCCGGGCTTGGCCGATTCGGCCTCCGGGCGCTGCAGCGCCGCCGCCAGCGCGGGGGGCAGCGTGATGCGGTGGCGATCGATCACCGCCTGCGCGTCGGCCACGGTGCTGGGGTCGGCCACGGTGGGGCCGCTGGCGATGTCCACCGGGTCGTCGCCGGGCACGTCGGACAGTGCCAGCGTCAGCACCCGCGCCGGGTGGGCGGCAGCGGCCAGGCGACCGCCCTGGATGGCGGACAGGTGGCGGCGCACGGTGTTCATCTCGCGGATCGTGGCGCCGCTGGCCAGCAGCGCGCGGTTCAGGGTCTGCAGATCGGCCAGCGTGGCGCCATCGGGGGGCAGCGGCAGCAGCGCCGAGCCACCGCCGGAGATCAGCACCAGGGCCAGGTCGTCGCGGCCCAGCGCGCGGGCTTCGGCCATCAGCTGGGCGGCGGCCTGCTGGCCGGCAGCGTCGGGCACCGGGTGGGCGGCTTCCACCACCTCGATGTGGCGGCAGGCGGCGCCATAGCCGTAGCGGGTGACCACCAGGCCGCCCAGCCGGGCCGGGTCGCCGGGCCAGGCCTGCTCCAGCGCCTGGGCCATGGCGGCAGCCGCCTTGCCGGCGCCCAGCACGCGGATGCGGCCCCGGGTGGATTCGGCCAGACCGGCCAGGTGGGGTGCCAGTGCGCGCGCGGGCTGGGCTGAGGCGATCGCGGCGTCGAACAGCTGGCGCAGCAGCGTGCGGGGGTCCATCGCGGGCGGGTCAGTCGGCCACGGCCTGGCCGGCCAGGGCCTCGATCGCCCGCACCAGCGCCGAGTGGTCCCAGCCGGCGCCGCCCTGGGCCACGCAGGCCGAGAACAGCTGCTGGGTGCTGGCGGTGTTGGGCAGGGCCATGCCCAGCGCGCGCGCACTGTCCAGCGCCAGCGCCAGGTCCTTCTGGTGAAGCGAGATCCGGAAGCCCGGGTTGAACGTGCGCTTGACCATGCGCTCGCCATGCACCTCCAGGATCTTCGAGTTGGCAAAGCCGCCCAGCAGCGCCTGGCGCACCTTGGCCGGATCGACGCCGGCCTTGGCGGCGAACACCAGCGCCTCGGCCACGGCCTCGATCGTCAGTGCCACGACGATCTGGTTGGCCACCTTGGCGGTCTGGCCGGCACCGGCCTCGCCCACCCAGGTGATGTTCTGGCCCATGTGCTGCAGCAGCGGGCGGATGCGGCCGAAGGCGCCTTCGTCGCCACCGGCCATGATCGACAGCGTGGCGCTCTTCGCGCCCACTTCGCCGCCCGACACCGGTGCGTCGACGTAATCGTGCCCCAGCGCGGCCATGCGGTGGGCGAAGCCGCGCGTGGCGATGGGAGAGATCGAGCTCATGTCGACCACCGTCTTGCGGGTGGTGGCGTTCTTCAGGCCTTCGGCCACGCCGTCGGGGCCGAAGAGCACGCGCTCGACATCGGGCGTGTCGGGCAGCATCAGGAAGATCACCTCGGCGCGCTCGGCCACGCCGCGCGCGGTGGTGCAGTGGGTGGCGCGGCGGCTGGCCACTGCCTCGGGCACGCGCGAGCGGGTGTGGACGAACAGCGTGTGGCCGGCGTCGATCAGGTGGGCGCACATCGGCGCGCCCATGATGCCCAGGCCGATGAAGCCGAGGGCGCGGGACTCAGGGTGGCTCATGCAATGATCCTGTGAGGCAAGCTGTGGTTTCAGAGGGCCAGGCGCTGGCGCCAGCCCAGGCCGGCCTCGGTGCTGGTGGCGGGCTTGTATTCGCAGCCGATCCAGCCGGCGTAGCCCAGGCGGTCGATCTCGGCGAAGACGAACGGCCAGTGGATTTCGCCGGTGCCGGGCTCGTGGCGGCCGGGGTTGTCGGCGATCTGCAGGTGGCCGATGCGCGGCATCAGGCGCTGCAGCGTGCCGACCAGCTCGCCCTCGCTGCGCTGCGCGTGGTAGAGGTCGTGCTGCAGCTTCAGGTGCGGCGAGCCGACCTCGTCGATCAGCGCGATCGCCTGCTCGCTGCGGTGGAGCCAGAAGCCGGGGATGTCGTAGCGGTTGATCGGCTCGACCAGCAGCGTCAGGCCGGCGCGGCCCAGCGCATCCGCCGCATGACGCAGGTTGGCCAGCAGCGTGGCGCGCTGCGTGGCCTCGTCGACACCAGCGGGGGCGATGCCCACCAGGCAGTTGAGCTGCTGCACCCCCAGCGCTTCGGCGTAGCGCAGCGCGGTGTCCACGCCGCGGCGGAATTCCTCCTCGCGGCCGGGCAGGCAGGCGATGCCGCGCTCGCCCAGGTCCCAGTGGCCGGCGGGCAGGTTGTGCAGCACGCACTGCAGGCCGTGGGCGTCCAGCCGGGCACGGATCTCGTCGGCTGCAAACGGGTAGGGAAAGAGGAACTCCACCGCCTGGAAACCGGCGCGCGCGGCGCGCTCGAAGCGGTCCAGGAACGGGACCTCGGTGAAGAGCATCGTCAGGTTGGCAGCCAAGCGCGGCATGGGCGGTCCTCAGTCGATCAGGGCCAGCGCGGTGGGGGCGTCGGCGGCGGTGGTGGCGAGTTCCTCGAACTCATGGATGGCGTTGATCTCGGTGCCCATCGCGATGTTGGTGACCTGCTCCAGCAGCACCTCCACTACCACCGGCACCTGGTACTCGCTCATCCAGGCCTCGGCCTGGGCGATGGCCGGGGCGAAGTCCTCGGGGCGCTCCACGCGGATCGCCTTGCAGCCCAGGCCTTCCACCACCTTGATGTGGTCCACGCCGTAGCGGCGCGCGTTCTGCCCGGGCGGGGTGTTGATGTTGTCGAAGCCCAGCTGCACGCAGTAGTCCATGTTGAAGCCGCGCTGCGCCTGGCGGATCAGACCGAGGTAGCTGTTGTTCAGCACCAGGTGCAGGTAGGGCAGCTTGAACTGCGCGCCCACGGCCAGCTCTTCCAGCATGAACTGGAAGTCGTAGTCGCCCGACAGCGCCACGATGCGCCGCCCCGGATCGGCCGCACGCACCCCCAGCGCGGCGGGCACGGTCCAGCCCAGCGGGCCGGCCTGGCCGCAGTTGATCCAGTGGCGCGGGTGGTAGACGTGCAGGAACTGCGCGCCGGCGATCTGGCTCAGGCCGATGGTGCTGACGTAGGTGGTGTCGCGGCCGAAGGCGCGGTTCATGCACTGGTAGACGCGTTGCGGCTTCATCGGCACCTGGTCGAACTGTGTCTTGCGCTGCTGGCCCAGGTCGCGCTTGCGCGCGGCGCAGTCGGCGGCCCAGGCGCGGCGGTCCTTCAGCGTGCCGGCGGCTTGCATCTCGCGCGCCACCTCGACGAACAGTTCCAGCGCTGCGCGGGCATCGCTGACGATGCCGTAGTCGGGCGCGAAGACACGGCCGATCTGGGTGGGCTCGATGTCCACATGGATGAAGCGCCGGCCGCGGCAGTAGACCTCGGGCGAGCCGGTGTGGCGGTTGGCCCAGCGGTTGCCGATGCCCAGTACGAAGTCGCTGGCCAGCAGCGTGGCGTTGCCGTAGCGGTGCTGGGTCTGCAGGCCGGCCATGCCGGCCATCAGCGGGTGGTCGTCGGGGATCGCGCCCCAGCCCATCAGCGTGGGGATCACCGGGATGCCGGTCAGCTCGGCGAACGCCACCAGCAGCGCGCTGGCGTCGGCATTGATGATGCCGCCGCCGGCCACGATCAGCGGTCGCTCGGCGGTCTGCAGCATCGCCAGCGCGTGGGCGATCTGGGCGCGGGTGGCGGCGGGCTTGTAGACGGGCAGCGGGGCGTAGGTGTCGATGTCGAACTCGATCTCGGCGGTCTGCACATCGGCCGGCAGGTCGATCAGCACCGGGCCCGGGCGGCCCGAGCGCATCAGGTGGAAGGCCTGCTGGAAGGCGCGCGGCACCTGGGCCGGCTCCATGACCGTGGTGGCCCACTTGGTGACCGGGGCGGCGATGCGGGCGATGTCCACCGCCTGGAAGTCTTCCTTGTGCATCCGGGCGCGCGGCGCCTGGCCGGTGATGCACAGGATGGGGATGGAGTCGGCCTGGGCCGAATACAGGCCGGTGATCATGTCGGTGCCGGCCGGGCCCGAGGTGCCGATGCACACGCCGATGTTGCCGGCCTTGGCGCGGGTGTAGCCCTCGGCCATGTGCGAGGCGCCCTCGACATGGCGGGCCAGGATGTGGCCGATGGTCTGCCGCTCGCGCAGCTGGGCGTACAAGGGGTTGATGGCCGCGCCGGGGACGCCGAAGGCCTGGGTCACGCCTTCCTTTTCCATCACCAGCACGGCGGCCATGGCCGCGGTCATCTTGGGCATCGCGTGTCTCCTGTAGGGGTTGGGGCGGATGCTCGGGCGTGACGGCGGTGCTGTGAACCGCAGTCCGTCGATAAGTCCTATTCTGCGCAGGAATGGCTGGTGGCCCTAGGATCGGCGCCATGGACCGCATCGCGCGCGTGCAACTCTTCATCCGGGTCGTCGAGACCGGCAGCTTCAGCAAGGCCGCTGCCGAGCTGGGCGTGACCCAGCCCACCGCCACCAAGGCGGTGGCGGCGATCGAGCAGCACCTGGGCGCGCGGCTGCTGCACCGCTCTACGCGTGGCGTGGCGCCCACCGAGATCGGCCAGCGCTACTACGAGCAGTGCAAGCGCATCGCCGAGGCACTGGACGAGGCCGACAACCTGGCCGCGCTGCAGCAGGGCCGGCTGGCGGGCCAGCTGCGGGTGAGCAGCTCGGTGGCCTTTGGCCGGCGGGTGCTGGTGCCACTGGCGCTGCGCTACATGCAGGCCCACCCCGAGGTGGTGCTGGACCTGAGCTTCGAGGACCGCTACGTCAACCTGGTCGAGCAGGGCGTGGACGTGGCGATCCGCATGGGCCGGCTGGCCGATTCGTCACTGGGCGCGCGCTTCCTGGGCCGCAACCCCTGGCTGCTGGTGGCGGCGCCTGGCTACCTGGCTGCCCATGGCGCGCCGGCCGATGCGGCCGAACTGGTCACCCACGCCTGCCTGGTCTATTCCAGCGTGCAGGGCGACGACCGCTGGACGCTGCGCCCACCCGGCGGCGTGGAGCTGTCGGTGCCGGTGCGCGGGCCGCTGCGCTCGAACAACCTGAGCGCGGTGCTGGGCGCCTGCTGCGCCGGCCTGGGCCTGGCCGCGCTGCCGCTGTACGTGGCGCGCCATGCGCTGGAGGACGGCCGCCTGCAGCCGGTGCTGGCCGACCACGCGCTGCCGGCGCAGGACATCCACGCGGTGTTCCCGTCACCCCGGCTGGTGCCGGCCAAGGTGACGCACTTCATCGAGTTCCTGCGCAGCGCGATGGCGGCGGATGGCTGGCCGCAGGCCTGAGCGGCCGGGCGGCCAGCGGGGCTCAGTGGGCGTCGAAGCTCTTCGACGCTTCGACCGAGGCCGCGGTATCTGCGCCCCGGCTGCCATTGAAGAACAGGTTCAGCAGCACCGCGGTCAGGGCCGCCAGCAGGATGCCCGACTCCAGCAGCGGGTGCAGCTGGTGCGGCATCTGCTGCGTCCAGCGCGGTGCCACCAGCGGCACCAGGCCCATGCCCACCGAGATGGCGACGATGTAGAGGTTGTGGCGGTTGCCGGCAAAGTCCACGCGGCCGAGGATGCGGATGCCAGTGGCGGCCACCATGCCGAACATCACCAGGCCGGCGCCGCCCAGCACGAACTGCGGCACCGATTCGACCAGCGCCGCCATCTTGGGCAGCAGGCCCAGCACGATCATGATCACACCGGCGGCCACGCACACATAGCGGCTGCGCACGCCGGTCACGCCCACCAGGCCCACGTTCTGCGAGAAGCTGGTGTAGGGGAAGGTGTTGAACAGGCCGCCGATCAGCGTGCCCAGGCCGTCGGTGCGCAGGCCGGCGGTGAGCTCGGCCTGGCTGACGCGCTTGCCGGTGATGTCGGACAGCGCCAGGAACATGCCGGTGGACTCGATCATCACGACGATCATCACCAGCGTCATCGTGCCGATCATCAACGGGTCGAAGCTGGGCATGCCGAAGGCGAAGGGCGTGACCACATCCACCCAGGCGGCCTTGGCCACCTTGTCGAAATTCATCTTGCCCAGCGCCACCGCCAGCACGCTGCCGGCGACGATGCCCAGCAGCACCGCGATGTTGGCGACGAAGCCGCGGCCGTACTTCACCAGCAGCAGCACCACGGCCAGCACGAAGCCGGCGATCGCCAGGTTGTCGAGCGCACCGTAGCCGGGGTTGTTGACCATGGGCACCGGGCCCAGCTTCAGCGCGGGTGCCGAGGCGCCTGGGGCGGCCGACGCGGCCGCCGCCTCAGCCGTGGCCTTGGCGCCATCGACCATGGCCACCAGCTTGGGCACGTCCACGTTCTGCGCCAGGTTGGCCGGGCCGCCCAGCGCCCAACCCACGCCCACCCGCATCAGGCTGATGCCGATGACCGCGATGATGGTGCCGGTGACCACCGGCGGGAAGTAGCGCAGCAGGCGGCCCATCACCGGCGCCAGCAGCATGGCGATCACACCGGCGCCGATGATGGCGCCGAAGATCGCGCGGGCGCCGTCCGGGCCGGGCATGGCGTTGGCCATGGCCACCATCGGGCCCACCGCGGCGAAGGTCACGCCCATCATCACCGGCAGCTTGATGCCGAACCAGCGCGTGAAGCCCAGTGACTGGATCAGCGTGACCAGGCCGCAGCAGAACAGGTCGGCCGAGATCAGCAGCGCCACCTGCTCGGGGCTGAGCTTGAGCGCCCGGCCGACGATCAGCGGCACCGCGATCGCGCCGGCGTACATCACCAGCACATGCTGCAGGCCCAGCGCGGCCAGGCGGCCAGCAGGCAGTTTCTCGTCCACCGGGTGGACCGTGGATGCGGTTGTCATGGATGTCTCCTCGTCTTGTCGTTCAGCAGCCAGCAGACCCCGTCAAGAGATTGGCGCGGATCCGGCTTCGCCGGTCCGCTGCCAAAGCCCCCTCGGGGGGCAGCGACCGGCAGGGAGCGTGGGGGTCTAGGGTTTTGCGCCGGATTCGAACCAGCGCGCGATGAGCGCGCGTTCGTCTTCGGTGATGCCGGTGGCGTTGTTCAGCGGCATCAGGCGCTGCACCACGGCCTGCTGGTAGACCTGCGGCGCGTGCTTCACGATCAGCTCGGCGCTGTGCAGCATCACGCCCTTGTTGTTGACCTGCTCGTTGTGGCACATCACGCAGCGCTGCTGCGCGATGGTCTGCACGGCGGCCAGCGTGGGCGCCGGGGCGTCGGCCCGCGGCGGTGGGGCGTTCAGGCGGTCCCAGGGCGCGGCCAGGGCCACCGCCGCCAGCAGCGGCAGCACGCCGGCCACGGCCCAGGGCCAGGGGTCGGGCAGGCCCTTGACGTGGGTCTTGTGGCGGGCCACGAAGAAGTGCCGGATCAGCGCCCCGCCCAGCATGATCAGCACCAGGATCACCCAGTTCCAGCGGTGGCTGTAGAGCATGCCGTAGTGGTTGCTCAGCATGGCCGCCAGCACCGGCAGCGTGAAGTAGGTGTTGTGCACGCTGCGCTGCTTGCCGCGCTTGCCGTGGATCGGATCGGACGGCTGGCCGGCGGTCATCGCCGCGACGATCTTGCGCTGGCCCGGGATGATCCAGAAGAACACGTTGGCGCTCATCGACGTGGCCATCATCGCGCCCACCAGAAGGAAGGCAGCGCGGCCCGCGAACAGCTGGCAGGCCAGCCAGGCGGCGAAGACCACCAGCACGGTGATCAGCACGCCCACCTTGGTGTCGGCCTCGGGGCCGGCGCCCAGCGTGCGGCAGATGCCGTCATAGACCAGCCAGAACACCACCAGGAAGCCCAGCGCCGCGGCGATCGCGCCCAGTGGCGTCCAGGCGTAGACGCTCTGGTCGATCAGGAAGGTGCTGGCGTTGAACAGGTACAGCACCGTGAACAGCGCAAAGCCCGACAGCCAGGTGGAGTAGCTTTCCCAGTAGAACCAGTGCAGCTCGGTGTGGATCTTCTTGGGCGCCACCATGTACTTCTGCGGGTTGTAGAAACCCCCGCCGTGCACCGCCCACAGCGCACCATCCACGCCCTTTTCCAGCAGGTCGGGCGACTTGGGCCGGATCAGGTGGTTGTCCAGCCAGACGAAGTAGAACGAGGAGCCCACCCACGCGATCGCGGTGATCACGTGCAGCCAGCGCAGCAGCAGGTTGGCCCAGTCGAGGAGATACGCTTCCATCATGCCCTCTAGCGTTCGGCCGGCCGGGACGCCGGGGGGCGACGCTGGCCGGTCCTCACCACGGCGGGCTCTGTGAGGGAGTGACGTCGCAACCGCGCCCCGGGCAGGGCGACGCGGGCTCCGCGGCGACGTGGGTCAAAGTGTATACACATTCGTACACGATCGTCCAGCGGGACGACCCGGATGTGCGTGCCTCAGGGCGCCAGGTCAGCCGCCTTGATGGCCGGGGCCCAGTCGGCCACCTGCTTGGCGACGAAGGCGCCGAAGGCGGCGCCGGTCATGCGCGAGGGGGTGATGCCCAGCTCGCCGAAGCGCTTGAGGATGGCGGGGTCGGACTCGATGTCTGCAAGCGCCTTGGTCAGCCGATCGACCACCTCCTTGGGCAGGCCGGCCGGGCCGGAGACGCCGAAGTAGTTCTCGGCCACCAGCTGCGGCAGGCCCAGCTCGGTGACGCTGGGCACCTCGGGCAGCAGCGGCGAGCGGCCCGGCGTGGTCACGGCCAGCGCGCGGATCTGACCGCTCTTGACCATGGGCACGAAGGCGGTGATGACGTCGATGCCCAGTGGGATCGTGCCGGCGATCAGGTCGGTGGTCATGGGCGCACCGCCGCGGTAGGGCACGTGCGTCATCTGCAGCTTCATCGCGTCCTTGGTCATCTCGCCGACGATGTGGCCGATCGAGCCCGGCCCGCCGCTGCCGAAGACGAAGCCTGGGGCGGCCGCCGCCTTGGGCAGGTCCTTCAGGCTGGCCGGGCCGGTCTTGGGGTTCGCCATGATCAGCACCGGCGCCACGCCCAGCATCGCCACATGGGTGAACTGCTTGACCGGGTCGTAGGGCGGCTTGGGCACGGTGTACGGGCCGATCGAGGTGGGCGTGGAGTTCGACAGCATCAGCGTGTAGCCATCGGGTGCGGAGCGCACCACGTCGAGGCCCCCGATCGTGCCGCCGGCACCGGGCTTGTTGTCCACCACCACCGGCTGGCCCAGCGCCTTGGCCAGCGGGTCGGCGATGGTGCGGGCGACGATGTCGCTGGCGCCGCCGGCGGCAAAGGTCACCACCAGGCGGATGGGCTTGTCGGGCCAGGCGGCCCGGGCGGGCAGTGCGGCCAGGCTGGCGGCCAGCGCCAGGCAGGACAGGGCAAGGCGGCGGGACAGGCGCATGGCAGCAACTCCGGCAGGGTGAGGGTGTGCGGGCGCGTGCAAGTGCCGTGCCCGGCGTGGCGGCTTCAGGAGCCGCGGTAGGTGGAATACGACCAGGGGCTGACCAGCAGCGGCACGTGGTAGTGCGCGGCGATGTCGGCGATGCCGAAGTCCAGCGGCACCTCGTCCAGGAAGGGCGGGTCGGGCAGGTCCACGCCGCGGGACTTGAAGTACGCGGCCACCGAGAACACCAGCCGGTAGCGGCCGATCTGCATGTCCAGGCCGGCCAGCAGCGGGCCCCCGTCGGCCCGGCCGTCGTCGTTCAGGGTCAGGCTGCGGATCACCTGGCTGCCACCGGGCAGCAGGCGCTCCAGGCGCACCGCCATGCCGGCGGCGGGGCAGCCGTTCATCGTGTCGAGCACGTGGGTGCTGAGTCCCATGGGAGGTGTCCTTTCGGTGGCGTGGCTTGCGGAATGCATAAAAGTGTATACACTTTCGAATACACGTCAACCGATCATGACCCGCAGCGCCACCACCACCACCCGCACAGCACGCAAGCCGCGTGCCGCCGTGGCCGAGGCGGCCGCAGAGGCACAGGTCATGGGCAGCACCGCGCGCATCGTCGAGTCGATCACCACCGCCATCGTCGAGCGCCGGCTGATGCCCGGCACCAAGCTGGCCGAGCAGAAGCTGGCCGACATCTTCCAGGTCTCGCGCACGCTGGTGCGCCAGGCGCTGAACCAGCTCAGCCGCGACCGCCTGGTGACGCTGGAGCCGGCGCGCGGCGCCTTCGTGGCCATGCCCAGCCCGGAAGAAGCGCGCCAGGTCTTCGAGGTGCGCTCGATGATCGAGTCGGCGATGGCGCGCCAGCTGTGCGCGCGCATCACCGACGCCCAGGTCACCGAACTGCGCCGCCACCTGAAGGCCGAGCGCGAGGCGGTGGCCCGCACCGACGTGCCCGGCCGCACCCGGCTGCTGGCCGACTTCCATGTGCTGCTGGCGCGGATGATGGGCAACGAGGTGCTGGCGCAGCTGCTGGAAGAACTGCTGCGGCGCTCCTCGCTGATCTCGCTGATGTACCAGTCGGCGCATTCGGCCGAGGCCTCGCAGGCCGAGCACGAGGCCATCGTCGACGCGCTGGCCCGCCGCGACAGCCGTGCGGTGGTGCGCCTGATGGAACACCACCTGCGCAGCGTCGAGACCAACCTGAGCATGCATCCACGCGCGCCGGACCTGGCGGCGGTGCTGTCCACCGAGACCTGAGATGACCCCACGCTATCCCCGCGACCTGAAGGGCTACGGGCGCGACGTCCCCCACGCCCGCTGGCCCGGCAACGCCCGCATCGCGGTGCAGTTCGTGCTGAACTACGAGGAGGGCGGCGAGAACTCGGTGCTGCACGGCGACGCCGGCTCCGAGCAGTTCCTCTCCGAAATGTTCAACCCCGCCAGCTACCCGGCGCGGCACCTGAGCATGGAGGGCATCTACGAATACGGCTCACGCGTGGGCGTGTGGCGCCTGCTGCGCGAGTTCGAGCGCCGCGGCCTGCCGCTGACCATCTTCGGCGTGTCCAGCGCGCTGGCGCGCTGCCCCGAGGTGACGCAGGCCTTTGTGGAACTGGGCCACGAGATCGCCTGCCACGGCTGGAAGTGGATCCACTACCAGACCATGCCCGAGTGCGAGGAGCGCGAGCACCTGCAGCGCGGCATGGAGATCATTGAACGCCTGACGGGTGAACGTCCGCTGGGCTGGTACACCGGCCGCGACAGTCCCAACACCCGCCGCCTGGTGGCCGACCATGGCGGCTTCGCCTACGACAGCGACTACTACGGCGACGACCTGCCCTTCTGGCTGCAGGTCAGGAAGACCGACGGCACGCTGGCGCCGCACCTGGTGGTGCCCTACACGCTGGACTGCAACGACATGCGCTTTGCGCTGCCGCAGGGCTTCAGCCACGGCGACCCGTTCTTCCAGTACCTGAAGGACGCCTTCGACGTGATGTACGCCGAGGGCGACGAGCGGCCCGCGATGATGAGCATCGGCATGCACTGCCGGCTGCTGGGCCGCCCGGGCCGGATGCGTGCGCTGCAGCGCTTCCTCGACCATGTGCAGTCGCATGACCGGGTCTGGGTGACACGGCGCATCGACATTGCCCACCATTGGCGCGCCGAGCACCCGTTCGATGCGCAGACCGCCTTCATCTGGGAGTGAGCGCGCCGTGCCGCTGACGATCGATCAACTCAATGCCGCCTCGGTCGACGAGGTGACCCGCCTGCTGGACGGCACCTACGAGCACTCGCCGTGGATCGCCGAGCGCGCCTGCGCGCTGCGGCCCTTCCGCAGCCTGGCCCACCTGAAGCACTGCATGGTGCGGGTGCTGGACGAGGCCGGCGTGGCCGCGCAGCTAGCTCTGATCCGCGCCCACCCCGAGCTGGCCGGCAAGGCGATGGTCAGCAAGAGCCTCACCGCCGAATCCACCAACGAGCAGGGCAAGGCCGGCCTGACCGATTGCACGCCCGAAGAGTTCGCGCGACTGCAGCAACTCAATGCCGACTACAACGCGAAGTTCGGCTTCCCCTTCATCCTGGCGGTGCGTGGCCCGCGTGGTCTGGGGCTGGATCGCCACGCCATCATCGCCACCTTCGCGCGCCGCCTGAACAACCCGGTGGACATGGAGCGCGCCGAGTGCCTGCGCAACATCCACCGCATCGCCGAGATCCGGCTGAACGACAAGTTCGGCGTGGAACCGACCGAGGGCAACCGCGTGTGGGACTGGGCCGAGCGCCTGGCCGTGCACAGCGACCCCGGCTTCGCCGAGCGCGGCGAGCTGACCGTGACCTACCTGACCGACGCGCACCGCGCCTGCGCCCGCGACCTGTGCACCTGGATGCGCGAGGAGTGCGGCTTCGACGAGGTGACGATCGATGCCGTGGGCAATGTCGTGGGCCTGTACCGCGGCATCGACCCGCAGGCCCCGCGCCTGCTCACCGGCAGCCACTACGACACCGTGCGCAACGGCGGCAAGTACGACGGCCGCCTGGGCATCTTCGTGCCGATGGCGGTGGTGCGCGCGCTGCACCAGGCCGGCCGGCGCCTGCCCTTCGGCATCGAGGTGGTGGGCTTTGCGGAAGAGGAAGGCCAGCGCTACAAGGCCACCTTCCTGGCCTCGGGTGCGCTGGTGGGCCAGTTCGATCCGGGCTGGCTGGACCAGGCCGACGCCGACGGCGTGACGATGCGCAGCGCGATGCAGCAGGCCGGGCTGGACCCGGCCGCGATTGCTACGCTCAGGCGTGACCCCGCACGCTACCTGGGCTTCGTGGAAGTGCACATCGAGCAGGGCCCGGTGCTGAGTGCGCGCGACCTGCCGCTGGGCGTGGTCACCAGCATCAATGGCAGCGTGCGCCTGCTGGGCGAGGCCGTGGGCCTGGCCAGCCACGCCGGCACCACGCCGATGGGCCAGCGCCGCGACGCCGCCTGCGCGGTGGCCGAGCTGGCGCTGTTCCTGGAGCAGCGCGCCGCCAGCGTGCCCGACCTGGTCGGCACGATGGGGATGCTGCAGGTGCCCGAGGGCTCGATCAACGTGGTGCCGGGCCGCTGCCGCTTCAGCCTGGACATCCGCGCCACCACCAACGCGGTGCGCGACGCCTGCCTGGCCGACGTGCAGGCCGAGGCGGCGCGCATCGCCACCCGCCGCGGCGTGGCGATCACGCTGGAAGAGACGATGCGCGCGGCCGCTGCCCCCAGCGCGCCGGCCTGGCAGCGCCGCTGGGAGGCCGCGGTGCAGGCGCTGGGCCTGCCGGTCTTCACCCTGCCCAGCGGCGCCGGCCATGACGCGATGAAGCTGCACGAGGCGATGCCCCAGGCCATGCTCTTCGTGCGCGGCCTGAACGACGGCATCAGCCACAACCCGCTCGAAGGCGTGAGCAACGACGACTGCGAACTCGCGGTGCGCGCCTTCACCCACCTGACCGAACAACTTGCCGCGGACCACCGATGACCGACCGCTACGCCTCACTCGATCAATGGATCGATGCCCACTTCGACGAGGAAGTGCGCTTCCTGCAGGCCCTGGTGCAGGTGCCCACCGACACCCCGCCCGGGAACAACGCACCGCACGCCGAGCGCACCGCCGAGCTGCTGGCGGGCTTCGGCATCCCCGCCGAGCGGTTCCCGGTGCCGGCCGCCGAGGTGCACGCCTATGGCATGCAGAGCGTGACCAACCTGATCGCCCGGCGCCGCTACGCCGACGGCGGCCCGGTGATCGCGCTCAATGCCCACGGCGACGTGGTGCCGCCGGGCGAGGGCTGGACGCATGACCCGTATGGCGGCGAGGTGGTCGACGGCAAGCTCTATGGCCGCGCGTCGGCGGTCAGCAAGTGCGACTTCGCCACCTACACCTTCGCCACCCGCGCGATCGAGGCGCTGGGGCTGCCGCTGAAGGGCGGGGTGGAGCTGCACTTCACCTACGACGAGGAGTTCGGTGGCGAGCTGGGCCCGGGCTGGCTGCTGAAGCATGGCCACACGAAGCCCGACTATGAAATCGCCGCCGGCTTCAGCTACCAGGTGGTCACCGCCCACAACGGCTGCCTGCAGATGGAGGTGACGGTGCACGGCGTGATGGCGCATGCGGCCATTCCGCACACCGGCGTGGATGCGCTGCAGGGCGCCACCGCCATCCTGTCGGCGCTGTACGCACAGAACGCGCAATACAAGAAGATCAGCTCGCAGGTGCCGGGCATCACCCACCCCTACCTGAATGTCGGCCGCATCGAGGGCGGCACCAACACCAATGTGGTGCCGGGCAAGGTGGTGCTGAAGCTCGACCGCCGCATGATCCCCGAGGAAGACCCGGTGGCGGTGGAGGCCGACATCCGCCGCGTGATCACCGAAGCCGCCGCCGCCGTGCCCGGCGTGACGGTCGAGATCAAGCGCCTGCTGATGGCCCATGCGCTCCAGCCCCTGCCGGGCAACCGCCCGTTGGTGGCCGCGCTGCAGCGCCACGGCGAGGCGGTGTTCGGCGAGCCCATCCCCGAGAGCGGCACGCCGCTCTACACCGATGTGCGCCTGTACTGCGAGCGCGGCATCCCGGCGGTGATCTACGGCGCCGGCCCGCGCACCGTGCGCGAGAGCAACGCCAAGCGCGCCGACGAGCACATCGTGCTGGACGACCTGCGCCGCGCCACCAAGGTGGTGGCGCGCACGCTGCTGGAGTTGCTGGGCTGAGGGGTGTGGCCGGGCCTCAGGGCAGGTTCAGCCAGGGTTGAGGAACGATCTGCGCGAAGTCGGTCTCGCCCCCGAACAGGGTGCTGGTGTAGACCCGCTGATTGCTTTGCTGGTCGCTCACGCGGATGGACTTGATCCAGTACTGGCCCTGTGGCATGTACTCGCTCACTTGGCTGGCCGCGACGACGGTGGTGCTCGCGAGGCCCGGAACCAGGGTGCCGCCCGATGCGCTCACGCAGGTGAAGCCGTCGGCGAGGCAAAGCACAACCTCAGCGCCGTTGACGCCTGACACACTGATCGTTCCGGTGTCCTGAATCGTGAGTCGTGCGATCAGGTAGGGAGGCAACCGGCCCTGGCGATAGTAGGCGCTGAGTTGTCCGGTCGTCAGGGTGGGCGCGACGGCGTCATAGCCCGGGTTCTTGACGGTGATGCGATGGCGCCCGCCTACGCTGGCCAGGGCCGCTGCGTCGAGGACGGCACAGTTGCCGAAGGCATCACAGGACTGCACCGAGCGGATCGTCCACTGTCCCGGCTCGACCGACGGCATCAGGTACCAGCCCACCTGCTTGTCGATCGACAGGTCACCCCAATAGGGCGCCGTGCTCAACTCGATGGTCTGTCCAGAGGGGCCAACCAGCGTTGGCCACACCTGCCACAGGCCGGCCACATCGTCCTGGGCCCGGATGTCATAGACCAGCGAGGCCCCGAACGGCCCAACGCTCACCGACTTGGGCAGGTTGAGGTAGGTCAGCTGCGGTGGCGTCTCATCCGAAGCCGGCGCGACAGGCCGGCGCGGAGCGGCCGCATCAGCCATGAGCGGCGCTGCCGCGCTCAACGCGGCCAGCAACAAGGCGAGGACGGGGTGTCGCATGGAGGCTCCCTCAGGATGTTCTGATGGCGCCTGATTGTTCTGACACGGGCCCGCCCGCGCATCGTCAAGCCGACGGACGAACGCTTCACCGACGTGCGACTGAGCCGGGTGCGCAGCATCCCCGCGGTGGCCCGCACACCGCTGGCGCTGCCGGGGGCCAGAGGCCCCCGCCGTGGCATCACGGGTTGACGATCACCTGCGTGCCATTGGGGAACCACGGCGCGAAGTCGGTGCTGCCGCCGAAGGCGGTGCTGGTGTAGACCCGCGTGCTGCCGGCGTGGTCATGCAGCGTGACGTCCTTCAGCAGGTAGGTGCCGATGGGCATCCCGACCCAGGTGCTGGCGTAGCCGTATAGCGTGGATTTCTTCTGCGCGTAGACCCAGTTCTCGCTCCAGGTGCCAAAGCAACTGCTCTGGTCCGGCAGGCAGAAGGTGGCGTAGGCGCCGGCGGTGCCTGAGCCGCCCTGGTCGGCGGTGCCCAATTGCATGCGCACGATCGGCAGGTGGTCCAGTGTGCCCTTGACCGGCGTGCTCAGCGACACCGCGGGCGTCAGGATGCGGCCGCTGCTCAGCGTGGGTGCCTGCGCATCGGCCCGGGTGCCGGTGACCGTGAACTGCAGGTTGCCGCCCAGTGCGCCCAGGCAGGCGGCGTCGCAGACGAAGTTGTTGCCGGCGATGTCACTGCCGTAGACCTCGGTGATGGTCCAGACGCCCGGCTCGGCGAAGGGGCCGAAGCGCAGCGCCATCTGGCCCTTGAACGCCGTCCAGCCGCCCAGGTGCTGGCCGTTGGCCACGGTCTGGGCGCCGCTGGGGCTTCTGGCGGTCATGAAGGTGTGCAGCAGGCCGGAGAGATCGTCGGTGACGTTGAGATCAACCACCAGCTGGTTCATGCTCTTGCCGGCATCGACCGTGGTGCCGGCGTTGATCGACACCACCACCGGTGGCGTGGTGTCCAGCGCCGCCATCGGCAGCGCCGGGGTCTGGCGCAGGGCCTGCAGCGCCTGGGCGCGCTGCGCCGGGGCCATGTGGGGCAGATCGGTGATGGCGGGCGCGGCGGCGGCCGCGGCGGCCACGAACAGGGCGGACAGCGCGAACACGCGCGATGCGGAGGTGCGGAGCAGGGCAGACATGGGGGGACTTCCTTTGGAGCTTCACCGGCCCCTCGGTCGACCTCCACCGCCTTGGGGCGAGATCGCCGGCCGGCAAGCCTCTTTTACGCCTGCCATGGCGGCGCCCATTGCGCCGCATCAAGGGCCGCGTCCGCCGCCGCGCCGGCCCCTTCAGTTCGATGGGGCGGGCACGCTCCAGCGCCGGGTGATGTCGCCCTGGCCGTTGACGCTTTCCAGCTGCACGCCAAAGCCCCACAGCCGCGCCACATGGCGCAGCACCTCGTGGGCGCCGTCGTCCAGCGGCCTGTCCAGGTGCTGGGTGTGGCGCAGCGTCAGGCTGCGGTCGCCCCTCAGGTTGACGTTCCAGACCTGGATGTTGGGCTCGCGGCTGCCCAGGTCGTACTGGCGGCTCAGCGCCTCGCGCACGCGGCGGTAGCCGCTCTCGTCATGGATGGCGCTGACTTCCAGCTCGCTGTCCTTCTCGTCGTCCTTGATCGCGAAGAAGCGGAAGTCGCGCATCAGCTTGGGGCTGAGGTACTGGCCGATGAAGCTCTCGTCCTTGTAGTTGCGCATCGCCTGGTCCAGCGCGGGCAGCCAGGGCGTGCCGGCCAGGTCGGGGAACCAGGCGCGGTCCTCGTCGGTGGGCTCTTCGCAGATGCGCTTGATGTCGGTGAACATCGCGAAGCCCAGCGCGTAGGGGTTGATGCCGTTGTAGCCGCGCTGGCCCACCTTGGGCTGGTAGATGACGTTGGTGTGCGACTTCAGCCACTCGATCATCACGCCGTCGGTGAGGTAGCCGTCGTCGTACATCTGGTTGAGCAGCCGGTGGTGCCAGAAGGTGGCCCAGCCTTCGTTCATCACCTGGGTCTGGCGCTGCGGGTAGAAGTACTGCGCGACCTTGCGCACGATGCGGATGATCTCGCGCTGCCAGGGTTCGAGCAGCGGGGCGTTCTTCTCGATGAAGTAGAGGATGTTCTCCTCGGGGTCGGCCGGGAAGCGGCGTGCGGTCTGGGTTTCCTCCGCGGCATCGGCCTTGCGTGGCAGCGTGCGCCAGAGGTCGTTGACCTGCTGCTGCGCGTAGGCCTCGCGGTCCTGGCGCGCGGCCAGTTCCTCGGCCAGGCTCTTCTTGCTGGGGCGGCGGTAGCGGTCCACGCCGTGGTTCTGCAGCGCGTGGCAGGAATCCAGGAACAGCTCGACCGTCTCCACGCCGTGGCGTTCCTCGCACTCGGCCACGTAGTTCTTCGCGTAGACCAGGTAGTCGATGATCGAGGCCGCATCGGTCCACATGCGGAACAGGTAGTTGCCCTTGAAGAAGCTGTTGTGGCCGTAGGCGGCGTGGGCGATCACCAGCGCCTGCATCGCCATCGTGTTCTCCTCCATCAGGTAGCTGATGCAGGGGTTGGAGTTGATGACGATCTCGTAGGCCAGGCCCATGTGGCCGCGGCGGTAGTTCTTCTCGGTGGCGATGAACTCCTTGCCGTAGCTCCAGTGGCGGTAGTTCACCGGCATGCCCACGCTGGCGTAGGCGTCCATCATCTGCTCGGCGGTGATGATCTCGAGCTGGTTGGGGTAGGTGTCCAGACCGAAGCGGCGCGCGGTGGCGGCGATCACCGTGTGGTACTGCTCGATCAGCTCGAAGGACCAGTCGCTGGGGTCGGGCAGCGGCTGCTCGGGGCGCCGGGGCAGCGGGCGCGGGGCCAGCAACGGTTCGCGGCCGCGGCGGCGGTCGCCGGCCTCGGGGATCTTGCTGCGGTCGTCGTGCCAGCGGCGGTCCTGCGAGTACTCGCGCGGTCTGTCTGCGCTCATGCGGGCACCCCTTCCTTCTTGAACAGGTCACGGAACACCGGGTAGATCTGCGCGGCGTCCAGCGCCTTCTTCATCGCGAAGTTCTTGTGGTGCTCGGCCAGGCGGGCGTATTCCTCCCACAGGTTCTGCTCCTCCTCGGCCACCTGCACATAGGCGTAGTAGCGGCAGGCGGGCAGCACGCGCTGCGACAGCAGCTCGTGGCAGCGGGCGGAGTCGTGGTGCCAGTTGTCGCCGTCGCTGGCCTGGGCGCCGTAGATGTTCCACTCGCTGGGGTTGTAGCGGGCGCGGATGATCTGGTCCATCAGCTCCAGCGCGCTGGAGACCACGGTGCCGCCGGTCTCGCGGGCGTGGAAGAAGTCGTGCTCGTTGACCTCCTGCGCCTGCGTGTGGTGGCGGATGAAGACCAGGTCGATCTTCTCGTAGTGCCGCGTCAGGAACAGGTAGAGCAGGATGAAGAAGCGCTTGGACAGCTCCTTGCGCTGCTCGTCCATCGAGCCCGACACGTCCATCAGGCAGAACATCACCGCCTTGCTGGACGGCACCGGGGTGCGCACGCGGCTGCGGAACTTCAGGTCGATCGGGTCGAGGAAGGGGATCAGGCCCAGGCGCGCCTTGAGCACCGCGATGCGCGCCTCCACCTCGGCCAGCTCGCGCTGCGTGGCCGGGTCGGTGGCGGGCAGGCGCCGCAGCTCGGCGGCGCGGTCCTCCAGCGCATGCAGCTCGCGCCGGGATTCGCCGCCCAGCGCGATGCGCCGGCCCAGCGCGCCGCGCATCGAGCGCACCACATGCAGGTTGTTGGGCGTGCCGTCGGTGGTGAAGCCGGCGCGGTGGGTCTTGTATTCGGGGATCTCGGCGAGCTGGGTGCGGATCAGGTGCGGCAGCGCCAGGTCCTCGAAGAAGATCTGCATGAACTCCTCCTTGGACAGCGCGAAGACGAAGTCGTCCTCGCCGTCGCCGGAGTCGCTGGCCTGGCCCTGGCCACCGCCCTGCCCCTGGCCGCCCTTGGGCCGCTCGATGCGGTCGCCCTGCACGTACTCCTGGTTGCCCGGGTGCACGTACTCGCGCTGGCCGCCCTGGCCGTGGTGGAAGACCGGCTCGGAGAGGTCCTTCTTGGGGATGCGCACCTCTTCGCCGCGCTCCAGGTCGCGGATGCCGCGACCGTCCACCGCGCGCCGCACCGCCTCGCGGATCTGGTCCTTGTGGCGGCGGATGAAGCGCTCGCGGTTGCCGATCGACTTGTTCTTGCCGGCCAGCCTGCGGTCAATGATCTGTTGCAGCGCCATGTTCTGCTGTGCCTCTGCCTAGTCCAGGTGGCCGCCGCGGAACCGGCTTGGCCGGGCCGCTGGCGGCGCCCCCTGGGGGGAGGCGGCCGCCAGGCCGCTTCGGGGGGGTCTGTCAGCTGCTCTTGCGCACGCGCAGGTACCACTCGCACAGCAGGCGCACCTGCTTGGCGGTGTAGCCCTTGGCCACCATGCGCTGCACGAAGTCCTCATGCTTCTTGGCCTCATCGGCGCTGGCCTTGGCGTTGAAGCTGATGACCGGCAGCAGCTCCTCGGTGTTCGAGAACATCTTCTTCTCGATCACCGAGCGCAGCTTCTCGTAGCTGGTCCAGACCGGGTTCTTGCCCTGGTTGTTGGCCCGCGCGCGCAGCACGAAGTTGACGATCTCGTTGCGGAAGTCCTTGGGGTTGGCAATGCCCGCGGGCTTCTCTATCTTCTCCAGCTCGGCGTTGAGCGCCGCGCGGTCGAAGACCTCGCCGGTGTCGGTGTCGCGGTACTCCTGGTCCTGGATCCAGTAGTCGGCGTAGGTGACGTAGCGGTCGAAGATGTTCTGGCCGTACTCGGAGTAGCTCTCCAGGTAGGCGGTCTGGATCTCCTTGCCGATGAACTCGGCGTAGCGCGGGCTGAGCTGTTCCTTGATGAAGGCGACGAACTTCTCTTCGGTCTCCTTGGGGAACTGCTCGCGCTCGATCTGCTGCTCCAGCACGTACATCAGGTGCACCGGGTTGGCGGCGACTTCCTGGCTGTCGAAGTTGAAGACCTTGGACAGGATCTTGTAGGCGAAGCGCGTGCTGATGCCGCTCATGCCTTCATCGACACCGGCGTAGTCGCGGTACTCCTGGTAGCTCTTGGCGCGCGGGTCGGTGTCCTTGAGGTTCTCGCCGTCGTAGACCTGCATCTTGCTGTACAGGCTGGAGTTCTCGGGCTCCTTCAGGCGCGTGAGGATGGCGAACTGGCTCATCATCTTCAGCGTGCCCGGGGCGCACTTGGCCTCGGCCAGGCTGGAGCTGCGGATCAGCTTCTCGTAGATCTTCACCTCTTCGCTGACGCGCAGGCAGTAGGGCACCTTGACGATGTAGATGCGGTCGAGGAAGGCCTCGTTGTTCTTGTTGTTGCGGAAGGCCTTCCACTCGCTCTCGTTGCTGTGGGCCAGCACCACGCCGTCAAACGGGATGGCGCCGAAGCCCTCGGTGCCCTTGAAGTTGCCTTCCTGGGTGGCGGTCAGCAGCGGGTGCAGCACCTTGATCGGCGCCTTGAACATCTCGACGAACTCCAGCAGGCCCTGGTTGGCCAGGCACAGGCCGCCCGAGTAGCTGTAGGCGTCGGGGTCGTCCTGGGCGTAGCTTTCGAGCTTGCGGATGTCGACCTTGCCCACCAGGCTGGAGATGTCCTGGTTGTTCTCGTCGCCCGGCTCGGTCTTGGCGATGCCCACCTGCTTGAGGATGCTGGGGTAGCGCTTGACCACCTTGAACTGCCGGATGTCGCCGCCGAACTCCTCGAGGCGCTTGACCGCCCAGGGGCTCATGATGCGGTTGAGGTAGCGCCGCGGAATGCCGAACTGTTCTTCCAGCAGCGGGCCGTCCTCGGCCAAGTCGAACAGGCCCAGGGGCGACTCGTTCACCGGCGAGCCCTTGATCGCGTAGAACGGCACCTCCTGCATCAGCGCCTTCAGGCGCTCGGCAATGCTGCTCTTGCCGCCGCCCACCGGGCCCAGCAGGTAGAGGATCTGCTTCTTCTCTTCCAGACCCTGCGCGGCATGGCGGAAGTAGGAGACGACCTGCTCGATCGCGTCTTCCATGCCGTAGAACTCGGCGAAGGCCGGGTAGATCTTGATGACCTTGTTGGCGAAGATGCGTGAGAGCCGCGGGTCGTTGCGGGTGTCCACCATCTGCGGCTCGCCGATCGCCTTGAGCATGCGCTCGGCGGCGGTGGCGTAGGCCAGCGGATTGCGCTTGCACTCGGCGAGGTAGTCCTCGAGGGACATTTCCTCCTCGCGGGTGCGCTCGTAGCGGGCGGCGAAGCTGCTGATCACGTCCATGCAAGACCTCCTGTCGGGCATCAGGCGGCGCGCGCCGGGGATCAGGCCGGCGGGGCGTCGGGGAAGTTCTGATGGCGTCCCGGCTGGACAGACCCGGGCGTCATCAGAGCTTTCCGTGTGGTCAGTGCATGGGGCGCAGCTTCTCGCGGGTTGGACTCCGATCAAGGCTCGAGAAAGGCCGGCTTGCCCTGGCATTTCTCGCAAGGACCATGCCGCACGGCTTTGGTTCCGCAGCGGCCCGGACAGCCCCATGATGGCTGTAACGCGCACCGAGTGCATGCGGGTTGACGCCAATCCGGTGCGAACATCGGGGTCATGAACCGCCACCTCGCGTTGCTGGCCTTGTGCCAGGGCCTGTTTCTCACGAACAACGTCACCTTCATCGCGATCAACGGCCTGGTGGGCCTGGCGCTGGCGCCGGTGGGCTGGATGGCGACGTTACCGGTGACCGGCTATGTGGTGGGCGGTGCGCTCAGCGCGCCGCTGGTGGCGCGCGTGCAGGCGCGCTGGGGCCGCAAGCGCTCGTTCCAGCTGGGCCTGGTGGTGGCCATGCTGACCGCCGCGCTGTGCGCGCTGGCGGCCTGGCGGCAGGACTTCTGGGCCCTGCTGGCAGCCACCGTGGTGGCCGGCTTCTACAACGCCAATGCGCAGCTCTACCGCTTCGCCGGGCCCGAGCTGGTGGCGCCCGAGAAGAAGGAGATGGCGATCTCGTGGGTGCTGGGTGGCGGCATCCTGGGCGCCTTCGCCGGCCCCAACCTGGCCAGTGCCACGCGCGACTGGCTGGCGGTGCCGTTTGCCGGCGCCTATATCGCGCTGATTGGCGTGGCGGCGCTGGCGCTGCTGGCGCTGTCCTTCATCGCATTCCCGACGCACCAGGCGCCGGCGCCGGGCGCTGCGCCGGGCCGCTCGGTGCGCGAGCTGGCGCGCCAGCCGGCCTTTGTCGTCGCCATCCTGGCCGGCGCGCTGGGCTATGGCGTGATGAACCTGCTGATGGCCGCCACACCGATCGCGATGGCGCAGTGCCAGCACCCGTTCTCGGCCGCGGCGCTGGTGCTGGAGTGGCATGTGCTGGGCATGTTCGTGCCCGGCTTCTTCACCGGCCACCTGATCAAGCGCTTCGGCGCCCTGCCGGTGATGGCGGTGGGCGTGCTGCTGAACGCGGCCTGCGTGGCGATGGCGCTCTCAGGCGTGGCGGTGATGGACTTCCTGGGGGCGCTGCTGGTGCTGGGCGTGGGCTGGAACTTCCTGTTCACCGGCGCCACCACGCTGTTCACCAGCACCTACCGGCCCGAGGAGAAGAACCGCGCCCAAGGCGCGATGGACACGGTGATGTTCTCGGTGATGGCCGTCACCTCGTTCTCGTCGGGCGCGCTGATCACCACACAGGGCTGGACCTGGCTGAACCTGGGTTCGCTGCTGCCGATCGGCCTGGTGGCGCTGGGCTTGCTGTGGCTGGCGCGGCAGCCGCGCGCGGCGGCGGCGGGCTGACGCTCACTCGTCCAGCGCGCCGAGTTTGTCCAGCAGGCCGTTGAGCTCGTCGATCGACGAGAAGCGGATTGCGATCTCGCCCTGCTCGCCGCGCTTGGTCTTCTTCTGCACGCGGATCTCGACCTCGGCGGTGAGGCGGTCGGCGAGGCGTTCCTCGAGCCGCAGGATGTCGCGCGACTTCTGCTGCTTGACGCGCAGCAGCGGCGTCTGGCGGCCGGGGTTCAGGGCGTGCTGGACCAGCTTCTCGGCGTCGCGCACCGACAGCTTCTTGGCGACGATCTCGTTGGCCGACAGCACCTGCTGTGCGCCAGGCAGGGCCAGCAGCGCGCGGGCGTGGCCCATGTCCAGATCACCGGCCATCAGCAGCTTCTGCACCGGATCAGCCAGGTTGAGCAGACGCAGCAGGTTGCTGGCGGCGCTGCGCGAGCGGCCCACGCTCTGCGCGGCCTGTTCGTGCGTCAGGCCGAACTCGTCGACCAGTCGCTTCAGGCCCTGGGCTTCTTCCAGCGGGTTCAGGTCCTCGCGCTGGATGTTCTCGATCAGCGCCATCACCGCCGCGGCCTCGTCCGGCACGGGCTTGACCAGCACCGGCACCTCGCTCAGGCCGGCCAGCTGGGCGGCACGGAAGCGCCGCTCGCCGGCGATGATCTCGTAGCGCGCGAGCACCGGGTCGCCCACCGGGCGCACCAGGATCGGCTGCATGATGCCCTGGCTGCGGATGGACTCGGCCAGCTCGTAGAGCGAGCCCTCGTCCATGCGCGTGCGCGGCTGGTACTTGCCGGCCTGCAGCTGTGCCACCGCCAGCGTGGCCGGCGCGCCATCGCGCGTTTCGGCGGGCTTGGGGCCGTCGCCGACCTTGGGGCCCAGCAGGGCCTCCAGGCCCATGCCCAGGCCCTTGGGTTTCTTGGTTGCCATGTCAGCGTCGCCCGGCCGCCCGTAGGCGCTGACGCGCCCCTCGGGGGCCGCGAACGGAGTGAGCTTGGGGTGGGTTCATTCCCGGATTGTCGGCGATCAGTCGTCGTCGTCGTCGACCGGCTCGGTCAGGCTGCGCAGCAGCGCGCGGCCTTCGGCCCAGTCGCCCAGGCCGGAGTCACCGTTGATGTGGCCCAGCGGGCCGATCTCCAGCGCAGCGGCGCCCCAGTCGGCAGCCATTTCATGCGCGCGCTCGCTGCTGCAGTAGGGGTCGTCGCTGCTGATCACCGCGATGGCCGGGAAGGGCAGCGCGCGGCGGATGATCGGTGCCCAGCCAGCGATCTGCGGCGGCGCATCGGCGCGTTCGATATCAGGCGGTGCCACCAGCAGCGCGCCGGCCACCCGGGCGCTGTGGCGGCTGTGCGCGGCCCAGGCGGCCACCAGCTGGCAGCCCAGGCTGTGGGCCACCAGCACCGCGGGGCGCTCGTCGGCCAGCAGGGCTTCTTCGAGCTGCATCATCCAGTCGCCGCGCTTGGGCCACAGCCAGTCGTGCTGCTGCACGCGGAGGTCGCCGTGCAGCGCTTCCCAGCGGCTCTGCCAGTGCGTGGGACCGGAGTCCTGCCAACCGGGCAACAGCAGGATGCGGGGCGATGTGTTCATGGGGTGGGTTTCTACCGTAGTATCAGCGGTTCTTCGGATTCTTGCGCACCGCTTGTGCGCGTGGGGCAGATCGACATGACGTTCAAGGTGTTCGTGGATGGCCAGGAAGGCACGACGGGCTTGCGGATCCACGAGTACCTCGCGGGCCGTGCGGACCTGGAGGTGCTGAAGATCGATGCCGACAAGCGCAAGGACGCGGCCGAGCGGGCGCGCCTGATCAATGCCTCGGACATCACCTTCCTGTGCCTGCCCGATGCCGCCTCGCGCGAGGCGGCCGCGATGGTCACCAACCCCAAGACCTGCCTGATCGACGCCAGCACCGCCCACCGCACGGTGCCAGGCTGGACCTACGGCATGCCCGAGCTGGCGCCGGGCCAGCGCGACGCGATCCGCGCCGGCAAGCGCATCGCCAACCCCGGCTGCCACGCCAGCGCCTTCGTGCTGGCGGTGCGGCCGCTGGTGCAGGCCGGGCTGCTGCCGGCCGATGCGCCGGTCACGGCCACGTCGATCACCGGCTACTCGGGCGGCGGCAAGAGCATGATCGCCCAGTACGAGGCGGGTGGCGATGCGGCGCTGACGGCGCCTCGCCCCTATGCGCTGGCGCTGGCGCACAAGCACCTGCCCGAGATGAAGGCCCACACCGGGCTGGCGAGGCCGCCGGTGTTCATGCCGATCGTTGCCAGCTTCTACAAGGGTCTGGCGGTGAGTGTGCCCTTGCATCTGTCGATGTTGAAGCCGGGCACGACCGGTGCGCAGCTGCAGCAGGCGCTGGCCGAGTACTACGCCGGCGAGCGCTTCATCCGCGTGATGCCGCTCTCGGACCCGGACACCTTGGCCGGCGGCTTCTTCGACGTGCAGGCCTGCAACGACACCAACCGCGTGGACCTGTTCGTCTTCGCCAACGACACCCAGGCGGTGGTGATGGCGCGGCTGGACAACCTGGGCAAGGGCGCCAGCGGCGCCGCGGTGCAGGCGATGAACGTGCACCTGGGCTGCGAGGAGTCGCTGGGCCTGTGAGGCCCGCGACGCCCCGGCCTTATTGCAGCACCAGCTCGACCCGGCGGTTGCGCGCGCGGCCGTCCTCGGCCGCGTTGCTGGCCAGCGGCGCCAGGCTGGCCACGCCGCGCGGCTGCAGGCGGCGGGCATCGACCTTGTAGGGGGCCGCGCCCAGGGCGGCCACCACCGCCTGCGCGCGCTGCTGCGACAGCGCCAGGTTGGCGTCCAGCGCGCCCTGGTTGTCGGTGTGGCCGACGATGTAGACCTTCAGCGCCGGCTGGGCCTGCAGCAGCTTGGCCATCTCGTCGAGCTGGGCCTTGGACTCGGGCTTGATGTCGGCCTTGCCGGTGTCAAAGAACAGGCCGTACAGCGCGATCTTGCCGTCGCTCTGCAGGCCGGCCTGCAGTGCCTTGGCGTCGACCGCGACCTGGCCGGTGGGCATGGCCTTGGGTTCGACGATCTCCAGGTAGGTGGCGGTGGTGCGGGTGTCGTCGCCCACGGCGCTGGAGGTGTAGGTGAGCACATACACCTCCCGGCCGCCCTGGTTCAGGCTGCCCACCAGCATGCGGCCGTCGTAATGCAGCGGCGAGGACACGTTGTAGGTGCCGCTGTTGACGCTGGCGATCGAGCCCTTGGACCAGGTCATGCCGGCGTCGATGTCGGCGGTCTTGGTCCACGAGAAGTAGAGTTTGCTGCAGTCGCGGTCGCAGGCGTAAAGCTTCTTCAGGCCGGCGGCCTGCAGCGCGGCCTCGTAGTTGCGATGTACTTCGAGCGGGGTCTTGCCCAGCGGCGCCAGGTAGACCAGGCGGGTGAGCTTGCCCTCGACGGTGCGGGTGTCGAGCAGCCTGGAGCGACCGTCCTCGCTTTCACGTGCCGACAGCGGCAGCAGCGCCTGGTCCCAGTCGGCCTTCTTGATGCCCACCAGGGTGGAGCCGGCGAAGCGCTTGACCAGCGGGTGATCAGCGCTGCCGGGCACGTCCGCGTAGCTGGAGGTGGCGGACCAGGCCGGCGCGGCGGCCAGCAGCAGGCAGGACAGCGCGGCGGCGGCGCGGCGCAGCGCCCCGAAGTGAGGAACGGACATCGACAGACTCCCTGGAAGCGCGTTGGTGTGAGCGCCCACAACGCGCGGGCGGCCCGGCCGGTGGACCGGCTGAGCGGGAGTCTAGCGCCGGCTCAGGCGTTCACCCGCTGCACCATCTCGCGCGCGAATTCGACAAACGCCAGGGCGCCCTTGGACGCCGGATCGAACACCACGCCCGGCAGGCCGTAGCTGGGCGCCTCGGCCAGGCGCACATTGCGCGGGATGACGGTGTTGAAAACCTTGTCGCCGAAGTGCGACTTGAGCTGGTCGCTGACCTGGGTCTGCAGCGTGATGCGGGGGTCGAACATCACGCGCAGCAGGCCGATCAGCTGCAGGTCGCGGTTGAGGTTGGCGTGGACCTGCTTGATGGTGTTGACCAGGTCGGTCAGGCCTTCCAGCGCGAAGTACTCGCACTGCATCGGCACGATCACCCCATGGGCGCTGCACAGGCCGTTGAGGGTGAGCAGGCTCAGTGACGGCGGGCAGTCGATCAGCACGAAGTCGTAGTCGGCCTCGGCGGCCTTCAGCGCGCGGCGCAGGCGTTCGTTGCGGTGCTCCAGGGGGACCAGCTCCACCTCGGCGCCGGCCAGCTCGCGGTTGGCGCCCAGCACGTCGTAGCCCGCCTTCTCGGCGCGCGCACGGGCCTCGGCGACGCTGGCGCTTTCCAGCAGCACGTCGTAGACGCTCATCTCCAAACTGCGCTTGTCCACGCCGGAGCCCATCGTGGCATTGCCCTGCGGATCCAGGTCGACCAGCAGCACGCGCTGCCCCACCTTGGCCAGGCCGGCGGCCAGGTTGACGCAGGTGGTCGTCTTGCCGACGCCGCCTTTCTGGTTGGCGATGCAGAAGATGCGGGACATGGTGGGCTGGGATGGGCGCGTAGGGGCGGGGCGATTGTCGCTGGAGTCTGGGACGGGGTGTCTGATTTCTGCCCACAGCGGCCGCAGGCCGCTGTGGGCAGAGCCCTATTCCGTTGAGCTCCCCCCAGCCCCCCTCCAAGAAGGGGGCTCCAGCATGAGCTTCGGGCCGGCCTGCCGGCCGGCGTGGCGCTGGCACGCTTGGCGCACCACCTTTTGTGGTTCTGACTGGAGCCACCCTCTTGGAGGGGGGCTGGGGGGAGCCCAACGTTCGGGGCCTTGGCCCACAGCGGCCAACGGCCGCTGTGGGCAGCATTCAGTCCTTGAGCAGCCGCCAGCCAAACCCGATCAGGAACACGCCGGCCAGTCGCTCCAGCCAGCGGGCCACGCGGCGGTGGGCGCGGACCTGCGCGGCCACGGCCTGGGCGAAGGCGCACAGCAGCAGGCAGTACACCGCCGTGATGAGGGCGATGGTGATGGCCATCGCGGCGAAGGTGGGCAGGCCGCGGTGCTGGGCGGGGTCGATGAAGAGCGGGAAGAAGGCCATGTAGAAGACGATGGCCTTGGGGTTGAGCAGGGTGATCAGCAGCGCCTGGCGGAAGTAGTGGTGCGGCTCGATGCGCACCGGGCTGGCCGATTCACCGTCCTTGGCGGTCAGCAGCTTCAGGCCGATCCAGGCCAGGTAGGCGGCGCCGGCCCAGCGCACGGCGTCGAAGACCGCGGGGTAGGCGGCCATCAGGGCGGCCACGCCGGCCACGGCCAGCCACAGCAGCACCTGGTCGCCGGCAATGATGCCGAAGGTCGCTGCAGCGCCGGCGCGAAAGCCGCCCTTGGCGGTGCTGGTCAGGAGTGCGAACGTGCCTGGGCCGGGCAGGGCCAGGAACAGCACGATGGCCGCGCAGAAGGCCGGGTAGTCGGCGATGCCCATGAACGGGCCGCTGAGGCTGGGAAGGTCCATGGCCTCAGCATACTTCAGCGGCCTGTGGACAAAGCTGTGGACCCGCCTGTGGGCAGGCCGTGGAACAGGGGTGGACGGCCTGTGGGCGGTCAGTGAGCGGGCCGCAGCCAGACGATGCAGCGCTCGGCGTCCAGCCCGGGCACCGTCAGGCGTTCCACGTGGAACATCGACACATCCGTCGGCACGGCCTGGCGCTCGTCCTCGGTCAGGCGGGCCTTCATCGCGGCCCAGCAGCCGCCGGGCGCGAGGCGGCCGCGGGTGAGGGTGATGAAGTCGACCAGCGAGGCGAAGGCCCGCGAGGTGATCATCGTGTATGGCGCGCTGCTCATGGCCTCGACCCGTTGGTGCACCGCCTGCAGCTGGCGCAGGCCCAGCTCGGCACCCACCTGGCGGATGAACGTGGCTTTCTTGGCGACGGTGTCGACACAGGTGACCGACCAGCCGGGGTTGGCGATGGCCAGCACCACGCCGGGCAAGCCGGCGCCGCTGCCCACGTCGAGCAGGCGCAGATCATCGGCGTGGCCCAGGGCGGCGGCCTGCTGGCGCAGCGGCTGCACCACGGCCAGGCAGTCCAGCAGGTGCTGGGTCAGCATCTGCGCGGGATCGCGCACGGCGGTCAGGTTGTAGACCTGGTTCCAGCGGGCGATCAGGTCCAGGTAGGCGAGCAGCTGGGCTTCAGCGCCGTCGGGCAGTGTCAGGCCCAGGGCGGTGATGCCACGCGCCAGCGCGGCGGCGTGCGGGTGGCTCACGGTGGTGTGGTTTCCGGGGTGGCGGTGGCTTGGCCGTCGAAGCCCTTGAAGCGCTTCTTCTTCAGGTGGACCAGCAGCAGTGAGATCGCCGCCGGCGTCACGCCGGAGATCCGGGCGGCCTGGCCCAGGGTCTGGGGCTTCTGGCGGGCCAGCTTCTGGCGCACTTCGTGGCTGAGGGCGGTGACCTGGCTGTAGTCCAGTTCGGGTGGCAGCGTCAGGTGCTCATAGGCCTGGGCGCGCTCGACTTCCTCCTGCTGCTTGTCGATGTAGCCGGCGTACTTGATGCCGATCTCCACCTGCTCGACCACGGTGTCGGCCAGCAGCTCGCCCAGCTCTGCGCGCAAGGTTTCACGTGAAACACCGGCGTCCGGGCGGGCGGTGGCGGCGATCGCGGCCAGGGTGTCGAAGCTGATGCCGGGTCGGCGCAGCAGGTCGGCCAGGTTGTACTCGCGCTCGATCGCCTTGCCCAGCAGCGGCTCGGCGGCTTCGGCCGGGAAGATGCCGGGGTGGACCCAGGTGGACTTCAGGCGTTCGGTTTCACGTGAAACAGCGTCGCGCTTGCGGTTGAAGGCGTCCCAGCGGACGTCATCCACCAGGCCCAGCGAGCGGCCCACCTCGGTCAGGCGGGCATCGGCGTTGTCCTCGCGCAGCTGCAGCCGGAACTCGGCGCGGCTGGTGAACATGCGGTAGGGCTCGGACACGCCCTTGGTCACCAGGTCATCAACCAGCACGCCCAGGTAGGCCTGGTCGCGGCGCAGGCTCAGCGCGGGCCGGCCCAGCACCTGGGCAGCGGCATTGGCACCGGCGAACAGGCCCTGGGCGGCGGCCTCCTCGTAGCCGGTGGTGCCGTTGATCTGGCCGGCGAAGAACAGGCCGCGGATCGCGCGGGTCTCGAACGTGCTGCTCAGCTCGCGCGGGTCGAAGTAGTCGTACTCGATCGCGTAGCCGGGGCGCAGGATGTGGGCGTTCTCCAGGCCGGTCATCGAGCGCACCGCGGCCAGCTGGATGTCGAAGGGCAGCGAGGTGGAGATGCCGTTGGGGTAGAACTCGTTGGTCGTCAGGCCCTCGGGTTCGAGGAAGATCTGGTGGCTGTCCTTGTCGGCGAAGCGGTTGATCTTGTCCTCGATGCTGGGGCAGTAGCGCGGCCCCACGCCCTCGATGATGCCGGTGAACATCGGGCTGCGGTCGAAGCCCGAGCGGATGATGGCGTGCGTGCGCTCGTTGGTGTGGGTGATCCAGCAGGGCAGCTGGCGCGGGTGCATGGCGGCCGAGCCCAGGAAGCTGAACACCGGCACCTCGGGGCCGGTGGGTGCTGACTCGCCCCAGCGGCCCACCAGCGGCACGCCATCACCGGGCTGCTCGGTCAGGCGGGTGAAGTCGATCGTGCGGCCGTCGATGCGCGGCGGCGTGCCGGTCTTCAGCCGGCCCTGCGGCAGCTTCAGCTCCTTCAGCCGGGCCGACAGGCGCTGGGCGGGCGGGTCGCCGGCGCGGCCACCGGCATGGTGGGCCAGGCCCACATGGATCTTGCCGTCCAGGAAGGTGCCGGCGGTCAGCACCACCGCGCGGCCGCGGAAGGTGATGCCCAGCTGGGTGACGGCGCCGGTGACGCGGTCGCCGTCGACCACGAGGTCGTCCACCGCCTGCTGGAAGATCGTCAGGTTCGGCTGGTTCTCCAGGCGGCGGCGGATCGCGGCCTTGTACAGGATGCGGTCGGCCTGGGCGCGGGTGGCGCGCACCGCCGGGCCCTTGCTGCCATTGAGGATGCGGAACTGGATGCCGCCTTCATCGGTGGCCAGTGCCATCGCGCCGCCCAGCGCATCGACCTCCTTGACGAGGTGGCCCTTGCCGATGCCGCCGATCGACGGGTTGCAGCTCATCTGGCCCAGCGTCTCGATGTTGTGGCTCAGCAGCAGCGTGGCCGCGCCCATGCGGGCGGCGGCCAGCGCGGCCTCGGTGCCGGCGTGGCCGCCACCGACGACGATGACGTCGAATTCCTGGGGGTAGATCATGGGCGGGCAGGGGCCGGCGGCTGCGGCGTCGCGCGCGCAGCGTCTCCGGCGTCAGGGGGACCCGTGATTTTAGTGGGCGGCCCGCCGGCGTGCACGCCCGCCCGGCGGCAGGGACAATCCGCCGCATGGACTGTCGACCCCATTGCGCCGCCTGCTGCATCGCACCGTCGATCAGCAGCCCCATCCCCGGCATGCCGCAGGGCAAGCCGGCGGGCGTGCGCTGCGTGCAGCTGGACGACGCCGACCGCTGCCGGATCTTCGGCCGACCGGAGCGGCCCGCGGTGTGCGCGTCGCTGCAGCCGTGCGAGGACATGTGCGGCGACAGCCGCGAGCAGGCGATGCGCTGGCTCAGTGGGCTGGAAGCGCAGACGCGTCCGGCGGACTGACCGCCGCGTCCCGGCGCGGCCCAGCGGTCCCAGGCCTTGTCGAATCCGTAGTGGGCCACGGTGTTGACCAGTGGCTCGACCAGCGTGATCGCACCGGCCAGCGCCAGGCTGCCGGTCAGCGCGTAGCCGACGCCGAACGAGGTGGCGATGTGGACGACGCCGAAGGCGGCGGACTTGGCCATGGACACACTCCTGTGCTGCAATGGCGCCCATTCTCGAAAAAACTATCGAACAGCACCATTTGATAGTTTTGATCGCCTGCATAGCCCGCACCAGGGCGGCCGGTGGCGCTTCTACACTCTGCGCATGACCGACGCCCCGCCTTCCCCCAGCCTCGCCGACCGGTTGGGCCAGGCCTACCCTGCCGTGGCAGCCCTGCCGGCTGAGCTGCGCGACCAGGTGCTGGCCACGCAGGCCATGGTGCTGACGGTGCCGCCGGGCACGCCGCTGTTCGAGGAGGGCGCGCCCTGCCAGGGTTTTCCGATGCTGCTCAGCGGCGAGGTGCGGGTGGCGCGTGGTTCGCAGGGCGGCCGCTCGCTGGAGCTGTACCGGGTGACCCCGGGCGAGCTGTGCGTGGCCTCGACCGCCGGGCTGTTCGGCCAGAGCCCGCTGGTGGCGCACGGCAGCGCCACGCAGCCCACCGAGCTGGTCGTGCTCAGCCGCGCGGGGTTCGAGTTCTGGGTGGTCGATCCGGGCTTCCGGCGCTTTGTCTTCGGCGTCTTCGGCGACCGCCTGGCCGACCTGATGGGCCTGGCCGAGGCGGTGGCCTTCCAGCGCCTGGACCAGCGCCTGGCGGCCGCGCTGCTCGGCCATGGCAGCCCGCTGCTGGTCACCCACCAGACGCTGGCTGACGAGCTGGGCACGGTGCGCGAGATCGTCACCCGGTTGCTCAAGCGCTTCGAGCGCGCCGGCTGGCTCAGCCTGGGCCGCGAGCGCATCGAGCTGCTCGACGCCCCGGCGCTGCGCCGCCTGGCGGCCGGCCAGAGCGCTGAGTGACGGCGGTCACAGACGAATCGCCCCGGCGCGAGCACCATGCGCAGGCCTGGCCCGGCACAGGGCCTTGATCAACGCTGGAAGGAATTCACCATGACTGCAAACGTCGGCGGCATCGACCGCATCGCCCGCATCCTCGTCGGCCTGGTGCTGATCGGCCTCACGCTGGCTGGCCAGATCGGTGTCTGGGGCTGGATTGGCGTCGTGCCCCTGCTGACCGGGCTGACCCGCTTCTGCCCGGCCTACCCGCTGCTGGGCATGAGCACCTGCCCGATGAAGAAGGACTGACACCGCCCCAAGAAAAACGACCCGGAAGGCGCAAGGCCTGCCGGGTCCAAGCTCAGCCCGTCAGGCGCGAGGCCGCGCGGGCTGTGGAGGGATCTCGTTGTCAGCGAACGGGCGTGGCATCCATGTGCGCCTCCGTCTCGTCGCCTTGTTCGGCGGGGTGTCCCAACGACGACCTCACCACTGCTTGTAGATATAGGACGCGCACTGGCGCGACTCACCAACCGCCGGTGCGGGGGAAGTCACGTTGCGACGCGATGACAGCGATTGGGTTCATGGCTCGACTCCTGGTGTCTGGACGGCAATCCGATCTGGAATGACGTCATTGCACCAGCGAGCCCACCCTGCGGGCAGCTACGCGCCGTGGCAGCTTGACAAGTTGGCGCCTATCGTCTAGGCGGGGTGATCAGGCCCAGTCGGACCGCCTTGGCGGCGGCCGAATGCTTGGTGGCGCAGCCCAGCTTGCGCATCGCGTTCTTCAGGTGGAAGGCCACCGTGTGCTCGCTGATGCTGAGCAGCTTGCCCACCACCCAGGCGCTCTTGTCCTCGAGCGTCCAGGTCAGCACGTCGCGCTCGCGCGCGGTCAGGCTGACCGAGTCCTCCTCGGGCTCGGGCACGCGGATCAGGCGCAGCGCGGCGTCATGGCTGTAGACCGCCATCAGCTGCAGCTCGGCCACCAGCGAGGTCAGCGTGTCCACGCTGTCGGGCAGCCGACCCGGACCGTTCACACCCAGCAGGTAATGCAGGCCGCCGGCATGCATGGCCAGGCCGATGCCCTGGTGGAAGCCGAAGGGCGCCTGCTCCTCCCAGAGGTCGGACGCGCCTGCCTTCACATAGGTGTTCTGGTCCCAGACCACCGGCAGCGTCTGGTGCTTGACCGCCTGCAGCACCGGGTCGCGGCGCGAGTTGTCGCGGTTCTTGTGCGCGGCATAGAAGGCCTCGGGAATGTTGCCCACCGAGACGAAGGTGGCGTCGCCGTCGGGCTGGTCCACCACCACCACCGCGCTGACGGTGGCGAAGTCGCGCCGCTGGGCGAAGCGGATCAGCGCGCCTTCCAGGTCGACCAGGCTGGCGGCGTCGCGGGCGTCCAGGTACTCGGTGGCGATCACCATGACGCCCTCCGGGTCAGCCCTATCAACCCAGGCAGGTTGACCCCACCAGCACGCTCCAGACAATGACGGCACGACACATCGCGCCGGACAAACCGGCCCAGGAAGGAACCATGTACCGTTGGAGCACCCTGGCATTGCCGCAGGTCGAATGGCCCACCTGCCACGTCCCCCCCACCCGATTCCGCCACCTGCACACCACGGTGGACGAGCCTGAGCTGCCCCGCGCCCGCGAGGTCGGCTACACCACCTGGCAGTCGATCGAGGCCGGTCCGATGGTGCGGCTGGGCTGGGACTGGGCGCTGATCGACGACGGCATCGTCGTGCTGGCCGACCCGCTGGGCATCAACTCGAACCTGTGCTTCCTGCAGGAGCGCGAGCCGATCCATGCCAGCCGCGCCGCGGCGCACCTGAATGCCATCGTCCATGCGCTGCCCTGGCAGGCGACGATCCTGAAGGCGCTGCGTCGGCTGCGCGCCGACGGCACCCAGGCGCCGCCGTCGCGGGCGCGGCGTCGGCGCGACGACGGCCTGGAGCGGCCGCCCTCGCCGAGTGGGCGCTGACAGGCTGGCGGCAGACCCGCCTGGGGCCGCCCCCGTGCTGACCGGCACCTGGTGCCGACTCCTCGTCATGTTGCGCCCATCGACCATCGCATGACCGCGCGGCCGAGCCGGACCGCGCCACCGAGTCCCGGGCCGCTCTGCGGCGACGCCGTGGACCTGGCTCCCCAGAAACTGCGAATGTATACCGAGCCTGAGGCGCCGACCACCGCAGCGCCCCGATGACACACTTCCGTTGGGTGGCCGCACCACAGCCGTGTGCGCCAGTCGGGGCACGCAGGCCTTGCGAGCGGGGGGTGCTTGCTGGCAGCATCGGCCCCCCTGACCACTGATGGAACCCCTCCGATGAAGCTCTTCTACAGCCCCGGCGCCTGCTCGCTCGCTCCGCACATCGCGCTGCGCGAGACCGGTCTGCCCTTCGACCTGGTGCTGGCCAGCACCAAGACCAAGAAGCTGGCCGACGGCAGCGACTACCTGGCGATCAACCCCAAGGGCCAGGTGCCGCTGCTGGAGCTGGACAACGGCGAGCGCCTCAGCGAAGGCCCGGTGATCCAGCAGTACATCGCCGACCTGGCCCCGGCCAGCGGCCTGGTGCCGCCCGCCGGCACGATGGCGCGCTACCGCGTGCTGGAGTGGCTGAACTTCGTCACCAGCGAACTGCACAAGGGCTTCTCGCCGCTGTTCAACCCGGCCGTGCCGGCCGAGGCCAAGCCCGTCTTCGCCGGCCGCCTGAAGGAGCGCCTGGCCTGGGTCGACAGCCAGCTGGCCGGCCGCGACTACCTGACCGGCGACACCTTCACGATCGCCGACAGCTACCTGTTCGTGGTCAGCAACTGGACCGCGCCCACCGGCATCGACATCAGCGATCTGCCGAACCTGGCGGCCTTCCGGGCCCGCGTGTCGGCCCGCCCGGCGGTGCAGGCGGCGATGCAGGCCGAAGGCCTGATCAAGTAAGCGCTCGCTGACGGCGTCAGCCTTTCAGCAGCGCGTCACAGGTGGCGCGCTGCGCATCGGCGGCCGGCAGGGCCTGGCACACCGGCCCGAGCTGGCCGCGCAAGCGCCCGATCACGGCGGCGTGGCTGCCGTCGGCATTCCAGCTGGCGAGCTTGCTGGACATGCGCTGCAGTGAGCGCGCACTACGCTCGTGGAAGGCGGCATTCTGGCCGGCGGCTTCCTTCAGCATCGCCGCGGCCGCGGCCTCGATGCGCGCGCTGTCCTGCGGCGCCAGATCGACCAGCGTGCTGACATAGGCGGCGCCCCATTGCAGCCGGGTGGCGCCGCCGCTGGCGCGCTCGAAGGCCTGGCCTGACCAGTCCACCGCCTCGGCCGTGCGCCCCTGCTGGCGTGCGTTGCTGGCCAGCTGGCTCATCAGGTAGTAGGGCGAGTGGCTCTTCGCCAGGTTGGCCTTCAGCAGCGCGTCGCTGTCGGCCCACAGGCCGGCGCGGGCCAGGCCATGGGCGGCGGCGGTGATCACGGTCTGGCGCTCGTTGCCGTCCTTGACGTCGCGGTCGAACAGCGCGGCCATGTCGCGCATCTGCTGCTTCAGTGTTGCGGGCAGGGTGGGTGCCTTGGTGTCCTTGGGCTGGCCCAGGCGCTGCAGGTCGATGCGGGCGATCAGCGCGCTCAGGCGGTCGGCGCGCGACAGCGTGGCGTCGGCCTGCAGGGCCTGGAGCGCGCGGTCGTAGGCGGCCACCAGCGCATCGCGGTCGGCGCCGGCCACCGGGGCGGCGGCCGCGGCCAGCTCGGCCGGGTAGTTGACCAGCACGTCCATCAGCGCGCGGGCGCGGGCCGGCTGGCCCATCAGCGCCTGCACCCGCTGGCGGGTGGCGGCATCGGCGCGCAGACCGCGCTGCTCGTTGCTGGCGGCCAGCGCGCGCAGCAGCAGGCGCTCGGCGCTGTCACGCTCGGTCTTCGGGCAGGCGGCAGCCAGCTGGGCCAGCAGGCCGGGGCGCTCGGCTTCGGGCACCAGGCGGTCCTCGTCGGTGTCCCAGCTGTAGAAGGCCAGCAGCTGCCACTCGGCGGGCTTGAGCGGCTTGCCGGCGCGCGCATCGGCCAGCACCGCCGACACCGGCCGTCCGCCCGACAGGCCCAGCTGCAGCACGCGCAGCACCTGCGGCGCGTCAATCTCGCCAGGCAGGCGGGTGAGCTCCTGGCCCTGGGCGTCCATCAGGATCATCGTCGGGTAGCCGCGCACCTTGAAGCGGCTGGCCAGCTTCTGCGCGCCGGGCGCGTCGCCGTCCAGATAGACCGGCACCACCGACTTGCTGCGCTCGATGAAGTCCTGGCGGTTGAACAGCGTGGACTTCAGGTGGTTGCAGGGCGGGCACCACACCGCGCCCCAGTACAGCAGCACCGGCTTGCGCTGCTCGCGGGCCTGGGCGAAGGCGCGCTCGATGTCGGCGTCGGCCTCGGCGCTGAGCCAGGCCACGGCGCCCGGGCCCGAGGGCAGGGCGGCAGGCACCGGGCCGGCCAGCGCACAGAGCAGGGTGGCGATCAGGGCAGTGTGTTTCATGGCGGCTCCGCGGTCGGGGCCCGATTCTGCTACGCCACCGGCCCCAGTGGCGCCTGGGGACTCTCCTCGTCCGGCGGCTCCGGCGTGGCGCGGGCCAGCGCCATCCACAGGCCCAGCTGCGGCGTGAACGGGCGCCGGGGCGCCGGGCGCAGCACCTCCAGCGCGCCGCCGGGCGTGGCCTGCAGCACGCCGAACAGCGGCGGGATCTCGTCGGCCTGCGCAATGCCGGCGGCCAGCACATACCAGCACTCGCTGGCCAGCGCCCGGTAGGCCTCGGCCTTGGCCGGGCGGCGCAGGTCGGCCAGCAGGTCGGCGCGCGAGACCTTCACCTCGTGGGCGATCGGCAGCAGCGCGTCCTCGCGGGTGGTGTGGCGGATCGAGTAGACATCCGGCATGGCCACCACCCAGCGCGTGCGGCTGCCGCCGGCCGCCCCGGGCTCGACCAGCGGGGCGCGCAGCGCCAGGCCGCGCCAGGCCAGCCGGCCGTCGCGCTGCATCGCCTGCGCGACCTGCGCGACCAGGTCCTCGTGCGCGCCGCGCGCGGCCTGGTGCCGCCGCCGCGCGTCCAGCAGCTGGGCGATGCCGGCATCGGTCAGGCGCAGCGTCTCGCGGCCCTCGCCGTCGAGCAGGCGCTCGACCCAGCCGGCGCCGATCAGCTCCAGCTCCAGCATGTCGCGGCTGGGCCAGCCGGCCGAGCGCCACAGCGCGCGCAGTCGCTGGCGCTGGGCGGGCGTGGCGCGAAGAGCAGGCGCGGTCATCGCCCCGCATGCTAGCCTCGCGCCATGGCCGACAACACCCCTGCGCGCCCGATGCCCGAGGGCTGGGACCAGCCCGCTGAACGCCTGTGGCGGGCGGGCCAGCGCATGCCGGCCATCCAGGCGGCCGTGGCGTCGATCAACGGCTTCGGCGAACGCAAGCCGGCGCCGCGCGTGCTGCAGCTGGCCTACTACCTCTTCCTGATCGGTGACTACGGCGGCGCCGCCACGGTGCTGGAGCAGCTGCTGCGCCAGCAGCCTGAACACCAGGAGGCCCTGATCAACCTGGCCGTCTGCCTGCAGCGCCTGGGCCGGCACGGCGAGGTGCTGTCGCTGTCCGAACGGGTGCTGGCCTTGCAGCCCGATCTGCCGCTGGCGCTGGACCTGCGGGCCAAGTCGCTGATGCGCGTGGGCCGCCGCGCGGAGGCCCAGGAGGCCGGGCGCCTGTCGCTGGAGACCAAGGACCGCGCACTGCCCGAGCCCGGATCACCCTGGCAGCCGCCACCGCACCCGCTGGCGCAGCAGGTGCAGGGCAAGGCGTCGGTGGTGTCGTTCTCGCTGTGGGGCGCCAACCCGCGCTACCTGCGCGGCGCGCTGCGCAACGCACTGCTGATGCCCGACCTCTACCCCGGCTGGGTGATGCGTCTGTCGCTGGACGAGAGCGTGCCCCAGGCCTTCGTCGACGCGCTGCGCGCGCTGCGGGTGGACGTGCGCGTGATGCCGTCCGGGCAGTCGCTGCGCCAGCGCCTGTGCTGGCGCTTCCTGGTGGCCAACGACCCGGCGGTGGGGCGCTTCGTGGTGCGCGACTGCGACTCGGTGTTCAGCCTGCGCGAGGTGCGCGCGGTCGACGACTGGATCGCCTCGGGCCGCTGGTTCCATGTGATCCGCGACTGGTGGACCCACACCGACCTGATGCTGGCCGGCCTGTGGGGCGGCGTGGCCGGCGTGCTGCCCGACCTGGGGCCGCTGCTGACGGCCTACCAGAGCCGCCAGGCCGAGACGCCCAACGTCGACCAGTGGTTCCTGCGCGACTGCGTCTGGCCGCTGGTGCGCCGCCATGTGCTGGTCCACGACCGCCTGTTCGCGGTCGAGGGCCGGGTGACGCTGCCCGATCCGCAGGGCAACTTCCACATCGGCCAGGATGAGTTTTCCGCCCACCGCGAGCGCCAGCAGCGGCTGCTCAGCGCCTGGATCGAGCGCCTGCCCTGCCTGCGCCTGCCTGACGACGTGCCCGTCGAGGCCATGAAGCGCTGAGGCGCCCCGCACCAGCGAGAAATTGCAACGCTGCGTGCGGCGCGCCTGCACCTGGGGCGCCCGCGTCGGCTCTAGCATCTGTGCCCATGGACACCCTCACCTCGCCCCGTCTCCTCGACACCATCGTCACCGGCCGCCCCACCAGCGACGGTGCCGGCGTGCGCCTGGTGCGCCTGCTCGATGGCCCGCTGCAGCAGCGCCTGGATCCGTTCTTGATGCTCGACGCTTTCGGCTCGGATGAGGCCGCCGACTACATCGCCGGCTTCCCGGACCATCCGCACCGCGGCTTCGAGACCGTGACCTACATGATCGCCGGGCGCATGCGCCACCGCGACTCGGCCGGCCACGAGGGCCTGCTGGAAAACGGCGGCGTGCAATGGATGACCGCCGGCCGCGGCGTCATCCACAGCGAGCTGCCCGAGCAGGAAGAGGGCCGGATGGAGGGCTTCCAGCTCTGGCTGAACCTGCCCGGCCGCGACAAGCTGTGCCCGCCCTGGTACCGCGACTTCAGCGACGCCCAGATCCCCGAGTGGCAGGCCAGCGGCGTGCGCGTGCGCGTGATCGCCGGCCAACACCAGGGCGTGCAGGGCGCGGTGCAGCGCGAGGCCACCCAGGTGCTGTACCTGGACGTGCACCTGGCGCCGGGTGCGTCGCACGCGGTGGCCATCCCGGCCGCGCACAACGCCTTCGTGCACGTCTACCGTGGCGAAGCCGCGCTGGGTGGCGGCCGCCTGGTGGCGGGCCAGATGGGCCTGCTGGCCAACCAGGCCGGCAGCGACGGCGTGCAGCTGTCCAACCCCGGTGTGCAGCCGGCACGCCTGCTGGTGCTGGCGGGCCAGCCGCTGGGTGAGCCGATCGTCCAGTACGGCCCGTTCGTGATGAACACGCCGCAGCAGATCCACGAGGCGATCGCCGACTTCCGCGCCGGCCGCCTGGCCTGAGGGCGCGCGCGGCCCGGTCGGGCCGGACCGGCCGGACTGGCGCGACGGCCAGGTCGGAAACTGGGGGGGGACTGCACACCTAGGGGGGTGTCTGGTGAGCCGTCCCACCCGGGCGCTGGGCGTTCCCCATCGAGGCCGCCACGTGGACGGCCCCGCCCCGGGGCGGCGAGCAGCCCGAAGCCCGACACCACACCATGAAGACCACCCACCTGAGTGCGCTGCGCGTCATGTTCGCGCTCGCCGCTGTCCTGGCCCTGGGCCAGGGCCTGACCGCCTGTGGCGGCAGTGACTCACCCGCCCCTGCGCCGGTGCCGGCGCCGCCCCCTCCCCCTCCCCCGCCGCCGCCCCCGCCTCCTCCTCCGCCCCCCCCGCCGCCGTCCGGCGATGGTCCGACGGTCACGCTGTCGCAGCTGGAGAAGCTCTGCCCGACCAAGACCACGCTGGGCACCATCGTCGCCTACACGCAGTGCAAGGCCTCGACCACCGACGCGCAGGCGAACCAGGACGTGTTCGGTGCGATCAACGCCTGGATCGCGGCCAACTCCGACACCGCCACGCCGCCCAACGGGCCGGGCAAGGTGTACCAGGCTGACGGCCTCAAGGGTCAGGCCACCGACGGCTCACTGACCACGATCGCCCTGAACGACGACTGCAACTTCTTCCTGGAGCCGGGGCTGGGCATCTGGATGCCCACCTACCAGCAGGCCAAGCTGGCGGCGACACCGTCGCTGGCCTTTGCCGGCACAGCGGTGGACGAGATCGACGTCGATGCCAACGGCGTGGTGATCTACATGCGCACCGGCGACTTCATGAGCACCGGTGGCGGCATGGAGTTCAACTTCCCCGGCGTCACCGGCGGCACCGTCGCCGAGCACATCTGGGGCGTGTCCGGCAAGTTCGTGTTCTGCAAGCTCAAGTCGTCTTGAGCGGAGCGCCCCGTGCCGCGGTACCCCGCGGCCGGGGGCGCCGCGCAGGCCAGCGCACGGCCGCTCCACGGGCTCGCAGAGCTCGCCCGGCTCGTCAGGCGCGCCGACGTCCTCAGGACGTCGACACGTCAGGACTCGCCCAAAGCGGCCTGCGCACCCCCTCGGGGGGTGGCCGCGGTACCCCGCGGCCGGGGGCGCCAATCAGCGTTCCTTGCGCAGCGCCCCCGAAGGCGCGGCCGAGGTGCCGAACATGAACACCGTGTACACGCCCTGTGCCGCCAATGCGGTGTCGGTGAGGCTGTAGAGCGCGGTCGAGGACAGCGCCGAGCTGACCTCCAGCGTCGCGGCGTCGTTGCTGTTGAGCGCCACCGGGTCGGACACCGCGCCGGCGGCCAGGTCCGAGATCACGGCCTCGTAGTCGACCGTCAGCGTCAGCGGGTAGCTGTCCATGCCGTTCATCGCATTGAGCAGACGCAGCTTGTACTTGCTGGTGCTGGTGGGCAGGCGGTTGTCGTCCTCGACCACGCTGACGGTGGGCGAGGCGGCGGTGCCGCTGACCAGCAGCGTGTAGTCGCCGCCGGCCTCCAGCGTGGCGGTGCGCGCGGCCAGGCTGCTGCCCGCCACGCTGACGCTGATCGCCACACTGCTGCCCGCGTCCACCAGCTTGTAGCTGCCGATCGTCGGCGAGGGCGCGCCGCTGAGCAGCGACACGCCGCCCACGCTGGCGCTGACCGTGGCGCCACTGGCCACGCCCCCCACCACGCGCACCCGCGCCTGGGTGTTCAGCAGCGCGGTGACCGCGCCGCCCTGCACCAGCTGCATCGCATGCACCAGCACGCCGCCCGGGCCGGGCATCAGCACCAGCGTGACCACGCCGGTGCTGGCCAGCGTGATGCTGGCCACGTCCAGCCGCAGGTCGCTGGTGTCTTCACTGGCGGTGACGCGCAGGCGGTAGGTGCCGGCGGTCACGCTGGTCACGCTCGAGGACGAGCCGCCCGCCACGCCGGTGGCCACCGGTGTCGAGGCGTCCAGGTCATCGCTGGCGGCGGTCAGGTAGACGTCCAGGCTGCCGGCATCGCTGGCGGTGTTGAGCACCGTCAGCTTGGTCTTGCCGCTGTCGGCGGCGTCCACCGAGTCGGCGATCAGGTTGGACTTCAGCGCCCCCTGCCAGCCGTAGGCCACGGCGGTGTACTGGGTGTCGGTCTCCAGCGTACGGCTCTGGCTCAGCAGGTAGGTGGCCGAGTCGGCATTGGTCAGTGCCGCGGTGACGGTCGCGGCCGAGACGCTGGTGTAGCTGCTGGCGCTGCCGTAGGCCACCGAGGACAGCAGCAGCTCATCGTCGATGTACAGGTCGAGCGCGTCGTAGCCGCTGGCGTTGACCAGGCGCAGCGAGGCATCGCCACTGCTGGAGCCCCCGCAGCCGACCAGGCTGGTCATCGGCAGGGCGGCAATCAGGCCCAGGAAGTGGCGCTTGGACAGGCGGTGTTCGGACAAAAGGGGCTCCTCGGCAGGTCGGTTGGGTGTCTTGTCGGCTGGCAGGCGATCGTGGCGAGGGCGTGTTGCGCGCATGTTGCGCGGCGGTCGCTTGCGCGTGAACCCCGCGCGGGTCGCCCCCGGCGGAACAGGACCGGCAAGCCCGGGCATTTTGCGCCTATGGCCGCCCGGACTGACCGGCACAGTGGCGTCCTGGGCGACTGCCCCCGTCGCCGTCCCGTTCCTTGCCAGGAGACCGCATGGCCTCGTCCCTTCCCCCGTCCCGCCTGGCCCGCCAGGCGGATCGACTGATCCTGTTGTCCCTGCTCGCCTCGGTCGTGATGGCCGTCGGGCTGGGGGTGTATGTCGGCCAGCCGGGCCTGGCCCTGGGCGCCGGCCTGCCGCTGGCCCTGCTGGGCACCCTGGTGGCGCTGGGCGCGCCGGGCTCGCTGGCGTCGCGGCTGGTGCTGTCGGCGACGCTGATGTCCAGCGTGGCGCTGCACATCCAGCTGGCCCGCGGCCTGACCGAGATGCACTTCGGCGTCTTCGTGACCCTGGCCTTCCTGCTGGCCTACCGTGACTGGCGGCCGCTGGTGCTGGCGGCCGGCGTGATTGCGGTGCACCACGTGGTGTTCGATCGTCTGCAGGCGGCCGGCCTGGGCACCTACTGCCTGGCCGAGCCCGACCTGATGCGGGTGATGGTGCACGCCGGCTACGTGGTGGTGCAGACCGCGCTGGAGGTGTACCTGGCGACGCTGATGCGCAGCGCGGCCACCCAGGGCCAGGAGCTGGAAAGCCTGGTCGAGCACCTGGGCGCCCAGGGCCGCATCGCGCTGGACGTGCAGTCGCTGCCGGCGCGCACGTCCGCGGCCGCCGGGCTGAAGACGGCGCTGCTGTCGCTGGGGGAGGTGCTGAAGACCGTGGGTGGCAGCATCGCCAGCATCCAGACCGCGTCCAGCGAGATCGCCAGCGGCAGCCTGGACCTCAGCGGCCGCACCGAGCAGGCTGCCGGACAGCTGCAGCAGACCGCCTCGGCGATGGTGCAGCTCTCGGGCGCCGTGCAGCAGACGGCCGAGTCCGCCCGCGTGGCCAGCCAGCTGGCGGCCGGCGCCGCCGAGGTGGCCGGGCGCGGCGGCCAGGTGGTGGCCGACGTCGTGACCACGATGGGCGAGATCAACCAGGCCTCCAAGCGCATCGCCGACATCATCGGCGTCATCGACGGCATCGCCTTCCAGACCAACATCCTGGCGCTGAACGCGGCGGTCGAAGCCGCCCGCGCCGGCGAGCAGGGCCGCGGCTTCGCGGTGGTGGCCGGCGAGGTGCGCAGCCTGGCCGGCCGCTCGGCCGAGGCGGCGCGCGAGATCAAGCAGCTGATCGGCGACAGCGTGCAGAAGGTGGACGCCGGCGCCCAGCTGGTGGGCTCGGCCGGCACGACGATGGACGAGATCGTCGCCGCGGTGCAGCGCGTCTCCGACATCATCCGTGACATCACCGCCGCCACGCAGGCCCAGAGCGAGGGCATCGCCCAGGTCAACGGCGCGGTGCACCAGCTCGACGCCTCCACCCAGCAGAACGCCGCGCTGGTCGAGCAGAGCTCGGCCGCTGCCGAGAGCCTGCGCCAGCAGGCCGGTCAGCTGGCCCAGGCGATGCAGGGCATCCGCGCCGCCTGAACGCCCGCGGCCCTATCATCCAGGCCGACCCATTGCCCGGGAGGAGCCTGCGATGTGCGGCCGCTACGTGGTGGCCTATGACCCTGCGACGCTGGTACAGGGTTTCAGCCTGACCCGCATCCAGCCCTTCGAGCGGCGCTGGAACATCGCCCCGCAGAGCGAGGTGCCGGTGGTCCATGACACGCGCGAGGGCGAGCGCATCGGCACGCTGATGCGCTGGGGCCTGGTGCCGCACTGGGCCAAGGACGCCGGCATCGGTGCCAAGCTCAACAACGCGCGGCTGGAAAGCGCGGCCGAGAAGCCGTCGTTCCGCCAGGCGCTGCGCCGACGCCGCTGCCTGATCCCGGCCAGCGGCTTCTACGAATGGCAGCCGCGCCGCGGCGCCGACGGCAAGCCCTTCAAGCAACCCTGGTACTTCAGCGCCGCCGACGGCGCGCCGCTGGCCTTCGCCGGCCTGTTCGAGGCCTGGCGCCCTGACGAAAGCGCCGACTGGCTGCTGAGCTGCTGCATCCTGACCCGCGAGGCCAATGCCACGATGGCGCCGGTGCACGACCGCATGCCGGTGATCGTCGAGCCGGCGCACTGGGCGGCTTGGCTGGACCGCGGCGAGCAGCGGCCCGAGGCACTCGCTGCGCTGCTGCCGCCGACACCGCCGCAGGCGCTGCGCAGCTGGCCGGTCGACCGGGCGGTGGGCCGCGCCAGCGTGGACGGCGAAGCCCTCACCGCCCCGCTGGCCGAGCCCCTGACGCCGCTGCCCCCCGAGGCGTAGGGGGGCCAAGGCGGCTTTTCCCCCGCATTTCGCCACGCTGCGGGCCTCACGCGGCCCTTAGGCTCTGGACCGAAGCCTCCGACATTGCAGGAGTCGTCCGGAGAACGCCATGCCCCTTCAACTCGCCCGCCGATTTGCCGCCGCGCTGCGCCCCGCCCCCGCTGTCTCCACCTGCTGGGCCGACACCCAGCCGATGGGCCTGAGCGTGGAATCACCGCCGCGGCCGCGCCCCTTCCGCCAGGTGCTGGCCGGCCTGCAGGTGCAGGAAAGCCGCGACGAGGACCTGTTCGCGACCTACTTCGGCGCCCACGAATCGCTGGGTCTCAGTCAGGAGAACTGATGTAGACCAGCCCCAGCACCAGCCCCACCGAGCTGCGCTGGAGCGTCAGCGGGCTGGCCGCCGCGGGGCCCAGCATGTAGGTCAGGCCGACCGTGCCGCCCAGGCGCCAGTTCGGGTGGACGCGCCAGGTCAGTCCCGTGCCCACATGGACATCGGTGAGGCCGGCGCCCGGGTCGTAGGCCGGCAGCCCGGCCGCCGGCGCCGAGGCGGCCGGCACGCCGTGGTGGCTGCGCATGTAGGTGGCGTCCGCCGCACTCAGGCCGATGCCCTGGGTCCAGCGCAGCGTGGGTGACAAGGCCACCCGGCGCGACAGATCCACCGACAGCGTCACGCCGCCGTCGCGGCCCAGCAGGTCGCTTGACAGCGCGGCGCTGATGGCGCGCTGGTCATCGGCCTCGCCCTCCAGCGCGTAGCGGCCGTAGAGCCGGGCGCGCAGCGTGCTGCGCACCTCGGGCAGCGCGGCCAGGCGCGGGTCGTCGCTGGCGAAGCGGCCCTTGTCGTAGCGCAGTGCCAGGCCCGAGCTCCACCGGGTCGACTCCACCAGCGACACGCTGGCGCCTGGCGCCCGGCTGCCGTCGCTGGGCCCCTCGATCAGGTTGGCCTGCGACGAGGTCAGCCGGAAACGCCCCCAGCGCAGCCCGATCACCGGCCGCGCCGACACGTCGTAGTTGTCCGAGCCTGCATAGCTGGGCTTCCAGGCCGTGGCCAGCCCGACCTGGTAGCTGAAATGGCCTTCGTCATCGGCGGCGTGGCTGGCCGGGGCCAGCAGGCTGGCCAGACCGGCCAGGGCCAGGGCGTGCAGTCGCATGGGATGAGGGCGGTAGTGGCGCATGGTCGGCGATGCTAGTGGGTCAGGATTGACGACGTCTGAAGAGGGATGTCACCCCGACGGTGCCATACTTCCAGCCACCACTGCGGCCGCAGCGAGCCGCGGCGCGCGATGAAGGAGTTCCAGCGATGCACCACGGCACCTGGTGGCGATCGGGGCGGCAACCGGCCGTGCGATGGTCTGGCCGCCGGGCGCTCATGGCGGCGGCCTGGCTGGTCGCGGCGACGGCCACGGCCGCAGCGCCGGAGCCCACCGTGCTGCGCGTGGTGGGGGGCCTGGCAGGCGTCAACCAGTACCTGCGCCACGAGGAGCCGTTCTGGTCGCAGGAGCTGCCGGGCCTGAGCGCCGGGCGCCTGCGTGCCGACATCGTGCCCTTCGACCGCGCCGGCATCCGGGGTGCCGACATGGTGCGGCTGATGCAGTTGGGCGTGGTCAGCTTCGGCACACTGCTGGTCAGCCAGGCCAGCGGCCAGGACCCGCTGCTGGGCGCAGTGGACCTGGCGGGCCTGAACCCGGACATCGCCAGCCTGCGCCGCCACCTGGCGGCCTTCCGGCCCCTGCTGGCCGAGCGCCTGCGCGAGCGCCACGGCATCGAGCTGCTGGCGGTCTACACGTACCCGGCGCAGATGGTCTTCTGCAACAAGCCGCTGGCCAGCCTGGGCGACCTGGCGGGCCGCAAGGTGCGCACCTCCAGCCCCACCCAGGCCGACTGGGTGGAAGCGCTGGGCGGCACCGCGGTCACCACGCCCTTCGCCGAGATCGTGCAGCAGATGCGCAGTGGCGGCCTGGACTGCGCGGTCACCGGCAGCATGTCGGGCAACACCATCGGCCTGCACGAGGTCACCACCCACATCCACACGCTGCCGATCACCTGGGGGCTGTCCTACTTCGGCGCCAACCGCGCTGCCTGGCTGGCGCTGCCGGCCGACCTGCGCCAGCTGCTGAACCGCGAGCTGGCGCGGCTGGAACACGACATCTGGCTGGAGTCCGACCATGAAACCGGCGAAGGCCTGGCCTGCAACATCGGCGCCCAGGCCTGCGTGGGCGGCCGCAAGGGCCGCATGGCCGAGGTGCGGGCGACGCCGGCCGATGTCCGTCGCCAGCGTGAGATCTTCGCCAGCACCGTGCTGACCCGCTGGCTGCAGCGCTGCGGCGCCGGCTGCGCCGAGGCCTGGAACCGAACGCTGGGGCCGGTCAGCGGCACGATGGCGCCGCGCGGACCGTGACCCCCACCGCCCTGTCCACCGACGGCGCGGCCGAGACCCGGCGCACGCGCCGCGCCGTGGGCCTGATGGCCGCGGTGCTGGTGGCCCTGGTCGCCGGGGTGACCGCCTGGCTGCTGCACAGCCTGCGCGAGGAGGCGCTGCGCGAAGCGCGCGGCGCCGTCGAGCGCCAGGTGGCCGGCGCCGAGGCCGCGCTCAACCGCAGCCTGCTGGGCCTGGATCTGCTGCTGGCCGGCCACGACAGCACGCTGCAACCGGCCTGGTCGCCCACCGGCCTGGACGAGGCCCGCGCCCGCCAGCTGCTGTATGCCACCGTGCGCCAGAACCTGTCGCTGCGCGACGTGGCCCTGATTGACGAGCAGGGCCGGGTGCGGGTGTCGGCCCAGGCCCTGGACGGCCGCCCGCCGATGCAGCCGCCGGCCGACTGGCTCAGTGGCCTGCGCCAGCAGGCCGTGCCCCAGCTGCGCGTGTCCGCGCCGGTCCAGACCTTTGCCACCGCCGAGCGGGTGCTCTACCTGGCGCGGCCGCTGATCGACCCCGGCGGGCGGCGCTGGTTCATCGTCGCCGAGTGGCCAGCGGCGGTGGCCGCGTCCATCCTCGGCCCGAATGCCGAGGAAGGTGGCATCTGCCTCACGCTGGAGCGCGACGACGGACTGCTGATGGCCGTGGCGCCACCGCAGGACGCCCTGCTGGGCAGCCAGCTGGCCCGGCCGCTGGGCACGCTGAAGACCGGCGGCGAGGCGCAGGAGGTGGAGGGGCGCCTGCGTGGCGAGCCCGCGCTGGTGGCCGCGCGGCCGCTGCTCTACCAGGGCCTGCTGGTCAGCGCCGGCCTGTCGCAGGCGGCGGCGCTGCAGGAGGGCGAGCTGACGCGCCGCCTGGTGGTGGCGGTGGCGGCCTTGTTCTCGCTGGCGCTGATCGGTGCCGCCGTGGCCGCCGACCACTACCTGCGGGGCCTGGCGCGCGCCCGCGCCGAGACCCAGCGCACCAAGGACTCGCTCGAGCGCGCGCTGTCGGCCATGGGTGACGGCTTCCTGCTGTGCGACGCGCAGGACCGGGTGGTCGTGTGGAACCAGCGCTACGAGGAGCTGTTCCCCTGGCTCAAGCCGGTGCTGGCGCCGGGCGTCGACTTCGAGCGCCTGGCCCTGACCGGTGCGCTGGCGCTGATGCCCGACGCCAGCCAGGCCGACCAGCAGGGCTGGGTGCAGATGCGCCTGGCCGTGCACCGCCAGCGCGAAGGCGGCTACGAGCAGGAGCTGCCCGACGGCCGCGTGATCCACGCGGTGGAGCGGCGCACGCCCGAGGGTGGCGTGGTCAGCGTGTTCCGCGACATCACCCGCAACGAGCGCGAGCTGGCGCGCGCCAAGCAGGCCGCCGAGGCCGCCAACGAGGCCAAGTCGCGCTTCCTGGCGGCGATGAGCCACGAGATCCGCACCCCGCTGAACGCCGTGCTGGGCATGAACAGCCTGCTGCTGAACACGCCGCTGAGCGACGAGCAGCGGCGCTGCGCCGAGCTGATCCACGGCTCCGGCCAGACCCTGCTGGCCTTGATCAACGACATCCTGGACCTGTCCAAGGTCGAGGCCGGCCACCTGACGCTGGAGCTGGCCGATGTCGATCTGGCGCGCACCGTCGACGAGGTGGCCTCGCTGCTGCGCCTGCGCGCCCAGGCCAAGGGCCTGGCGCTGGACCTGGTGGTCGCGCCCGGCCTGCCCGAGCGCCTGCGCGCCGATGCCAGCCGGCTGCGCCAGGTGCTGTTCAACCTGCTGGGCAACGCGCTGAAGTTCACCGACCACGGCCGCATCAGCGTCGAGCTGGGGCACCAGTGGCTGCCCGATGGCCGCTGCGAGGTCTCGATCGCGGTGCGCGACACCGGCATCGGCATCGTGCCGGAGCTGCTGCCCCGGCTGTTCACCCGCTTCACCCAGGGCGACAGCGGCGCGTCCCGGCGCTATGGCGGCAGCGGGCTGGGCCTGGCGATCAGCCGCGAGATCGTCCATCTGATGGGCGGGCGCATCGACGTGCAGAGCGCGCCAGGCGTGGGCAGCTGTTTCACCGTGCTGCTGCCGCTGCAGCCGTCCACCGAGGCGGCCGACGCGCTGCCGCAGGGGGCCGGCGGCGCCTCGGCCTTGCGCGCGCCGCTGCGCATCCTGGTGGCCGAGGACAACGCGGTCAACCAGATCCTGATCCAGGCCATGCTCGACCAGCTGGGCCACCCCTGCACCATCGTCGCCGACGGGCTGGAGGTGCTGCGCGAGGTGCAGGCCGAGCCCTACGACCTGGTGCTGATGGACGTGCAGATGCCGCGGATGGACGGCGAGTCGGCCACCCGCGCGATCCGCGCGCTGCCGCCGCCGCTGTCGCGCATCCCGATCATCGCGATGACCGCCAATGCCATGGTCGAGGACCGCGCCGCCCACCTGGCGGCCGGCATGGACGACCACGTCAGCAAGCCGCTGGACCTGGGCCTGCTGGCCGCGGCGATCGAGCGCGCGCGGCGCGGCTGAGGCGCGCTCAGGCCAGCAGTTCAGCAAGCCGCTGCTGCGTGACGCCGTAGAAGCCCTGCAGCGCGGCGATCTGCCGCTCGGCCTCGGCGCGACGGCGTGCCTCGCCGGGGGCGCCCTCGGGGCGGCGCAGCGCCAGGATCATCTTGTTCTTGCTGGTGTGCTCCAGCGCCACGAACTCGAAGACCTGGGCGTCCCAGCCGCGCGCCTCCAGCCACAGCGCGCGCAGGGTGTCGGTCACCATCTCGGCCTGCTGGCCCAGGTGGATGCCGTGCTGCAGCATGCCCCGCAGCACCTCGGGCAGCTGCATCTGCGGACGCAGCTCCTTGTGGCAGCAGGGCGAGCAGACGATCATGGTGGCCCCGGCGCGGATGCCGGCGGCGATCGCCACGTCGGTGGCGGTGTCGCAGGCGTGCAGCGCGATCATCAGGTCGACCCGCTCGGGGGCGTGGTCGTTGACGTCGCCGCACTCGAAGCGCAGGCCCGCCAGACCGCGCCGTGCGGCGGCGGCGTTGCACTCGTCCACCAGGGGCTGGCGCAGCTCCACGCCCAGCACCTCGGCCGGCCAGTGGCGCGCCTGGGTCAGGTGGTGGTGCAGCGCAAAGGTCAGGTAGCCGCGGCCGGCGCCGAAGTCCACCACCCGCACCGGCTGACCCGGGGCCGGCGCCCAGTGGGCGCGCTCCAGTGCGTGGGCGATCACCTCGACGAACTTGTTGATCTGCTTCCACTTGCGCGCCATCGCCGGCACCAGCTTGCCCTGCGCGTCGGTCACGCCCAGGTCCTGCAGGAAGGGCTCGCTCAGTGCCAGCCAGCGCTGCTTCTCGCGGTCGTGGCCGGCGGGCTCGGCGGCCACCGCGGTCTGGGCGTGGCGCGCCAAGGCCACCTTGCCGCGCTTGCTGATCGACAGCTGCCATTCGCCGTCGGTGGTGAACAGGTGGGCGTGGGCGAAGCGCGTGCCCAGCAGCTCGCGCAGCAGGGCCAGCGCCTCGTCCTGCGGCGGGTTCTTGGTGATGTCGCGCGTGGCGTGCTGGTAGACCAGCTGCAGGCAGGCCTGGCCGCGCAGCACCAGCGGCCGCGCGCTCAGGCGCTGCAGGTCGTCGCCGCCGGCACGTGGCTTGGCCAGCACCAGCTTCACGCAGCGGCCCTGGTCCAGGGACTCGGCCAGCAGCGCATGGAAGCGCTCCAGCCGGGCCAGGTCGGCCAGGGCCTGGCGGTGGTCGGTCAGCGGGGCATCGTCGCTCATCGCGCGATTGTCCCCGCATGCGCGGGGCTCAGGCCTCGGCGGTGTCCAGGCCCATCTGCGCGGTCTCCACGGCCTCGGGCGGCGCGGCCTCGGCGATCGCCCGGCCCAGGCGGCGCGCCGCCTCCAGCGCCTGGGCTGGCGTGTGCGCCGCCATGCACTGCAGCCGCATGCGCGCGCGGTTGAGCGCCACCGCCGGGTACTCGACCAGGTTGGCCAGCAGGCCCTGCCCGGGCAGCGCGCGGGCGATGCGCCGCGCCTGCGCGGTGGGACCCAGCAGCACCGGCACGATCGGCGAGGGCTGCCCCAGCACCTCCAGGCCCTGCCAGTGCAGCGCCTGGCGCAGCGCCAGCACGGTCTGCATCAGTGCGTCGCGGCGCTGCAGGCCCTCGGCCGAGCGGACCAGGCGCAGCGATTCGCGCACCACCGCGATCTGCACCGGCGACAGCGTGTTCGAGAAGGTGGTGGTGGGGGCGTAGTAGCGCAGGTACTCGGCCAGCGCCGCCTCGCGGCAGGCGACGAAGCCGCCATTGGCGGCCAGCGTCTTCGAGAACGAGCCCAGCACGATGTCGAGCTCGCCGTGCACGCCCTGCAGGCCTGGCTGGCCCTGGCCCTGCGGACCCATGCTGCCCAGGTCGTGTGCCACGTCCACCGCCAGCAGCGCGTCGAACTCGTGCGCCAGCGCCTGCAGCGCAGCCAGGTCGGGCGCATCGGCGTCCATCGAGAAGCAGCCTTCGGTGACCAGCAGGATGCCGTGCTGGGCGCCGCGCGCGCGGATGCGCTGCAGCAGCGTGCGCGCATGCGCCACGTCCAGGTGGCGGTGCAGGTGCACATGGCGGGTGGCGGCGCGCGCGCCTTCGTGCAGGCAGTTGTGGGCCAGCTGGTCCATCACCACGTGGTCTTCGGGCCCGACCAGCGCGCGCAGCAGGCCGTAGCCGGCGGCCCAGCCGGTGGGGAACAGGCGCACATGCGGCATCGCCAGGTGCTCGGCCAGCTCCTGCTCGAGCCGATCGCCGTCGCCCACGTTGCCGGCCAGCACCGTGGAGCCGGCGCTGTGCACGCCCCAGCGCTGCACCGCCTCGGTGGCGGCGGCGCACACCGCGGGGTGGGTCGACAGCGACAGGTAGTCCTGCGACGAGAAGTTCAGCCCGCTGGCCAGGCTGCCATCGGCCTGCGCCAGCCGCGCCTGCGGGCCGGGCGGCCCCTGCAGCGTGCGCGCGTAGGGGTGCAGGCCGCGCTCGCGGCGCAGCACCAGCCAGTCGTGGAAGGCGCGCGGGCGGGTGCGCAGGTCGGCGTGCGCACCGCCGACGAAGTCGCGTGTGCTGCCGGCCAGCGCGGGGTCCAGCAGGGCCAGCGTGTCGCTGGCGTCGGGTTCCTGCTCCTCGAAACGGTCGTCCATGTCATCTCCCTGTGTGTGTATGTGGACGGCCGGGAGTCTGACCGGGAACCCCCGGGCTGCCAGCCTGCCTGCAAAGGGGGATTGACTTTTTGCGCTGAAACTGGCTGGCTGTTGCCTTGGATGCGACACCCGCTGGGCGCTGTCGAGGACGAAAAAAAGCCCGGCGGGGCCGGGCGGTGCACGGTCTGGCAGGCGGATGCCCGCGCGACGCGCTTACTCCTTGTCCATGATGATCGAGATGTCGCCCGGGTACTTCCACATGGCTCCGGTGATCATGTCGGTGATCCCCAGGTCCAGGAAGAAGCCGCCGACCACGCCGGCGGTCTGGGTGGCGCTGACCAGCCGCTGGGTCTTGGGCTGGTAGCCCTGTGCCTTGCAGTTGATGATGATGTCCTTCGCGCCCTTGGACACCGTCATCGTGTTCTGCTTGCCCGAGACCGCACCCAGCTCAGTGCCATCGCTGGACAGCTGACAGGTCGCCTCCGGCGGGGTGATGGCAAAGATCAGCGTCTGCGACGTGCCATCGGTGATCGAGGCGCAACCGGACAGCGCCAGCAGGGCCGTCAGGCCCGCCGCCATGAAAACACGCATGCTTCCTCCCTTTGAATGTGAGCATTGCATCCAGATGTGAGTGGTTGGACCGAGGGGAGTGACCGCGGACGAACACCGAGGCGCTTGGCGCACGGAAGTGGTCGACATAGCATGCACTTCGCACGGCGCTGGCCGGCCCTCCGCGATGACCGCACTCCGTCCCTTTTCACCTGCCGAGTTCGAGGCCTGGCTGCCGCAGGCCATCGAGGCCTACGCACGCGACAAGACCGCCGCGGGCCAGTGGACGCCCGACGAGGCCCTGGCGCGCTCGCGCGAGGACCACGCCCGCCTGCTGCCCCAGGGCCTGGCCACGGTCGACCACCACCTCTGCGCCATCGTCAACGGCACCGGCACCGCCGTGGGCGTGCTGTGGTTTGCCAGGCAGCGCCTGCATGGCCTGGACATCGCCTATGTCTACAACCTGGAGGTCGACCCGCCGCACCGCCGCCAGGGCCATGCCGCGGGTGCCTTGCGATGCCTGGAGCAGGCCTGCGCGTCCTTCGGCTTCCACGGCATCGCACTGCATGTGTTCGGTCACAACCTGGGCGCCAGGCAGCTTTACGCCCAGCTGGGCTTCGAGCCCACCAACATCAGCCTGTTCAAGCGGGTCGGCGCCGGTGACTGAGCGTTGGCAGCGATCCGCACCCAGCGGCGCCCGCCTGTTGGCGTGGCCGGATCGCTGGATGCCCTGGTGTTTTCACGCCAGCCCCATCTCCCACTGCTTCACCCAGGACCACCCATGACCCACTTCCCGATGCGCTGCCTGTGCGTGGCGCTGGCCGCACTGCTGTGGCTGCCCGCCCAGGCCCAGGACAGCCTGGCTGACCGCCAGGCCGCGGCCGACCGCTACCTGCAGGTGGTGCCGATGTCCCGGATGCTGGACGACGCGTTCGCCGAGATCGGCAAGCAGGTGCCCGCCGCGCACCGGGCGCAGTTCCTGGCCGACATGAAAGCGATCGTGCGCGTGGACGCGCTGGAGACCCTGACGCGCGAGGCCATGGTCCGGACCTTCACCGCGGATGAGTTGAATGCGCTGGCCGACTTCTACGGCTCGACCCATGGTGCCAGCGCGATGAAGAAGTTCGGCACCTACATCGCGCAGGTCATCCCGGCGGTCCAGGCCGAGGTGCAGCGGGGCCTGGAGCAGCTGCAGCGGCAGCGCTCGTCGGCCACGACATCGCGCTCGTCGTGACGCGCGGGCGCGCCGCGGCGGGCGCGTCTCAACGCGGCTGGGCCACCGGGTCCAGGATCGGCCCCTGGCCCGCCCAGCGGTCCAGCGCCAGGTAGATCACCGGTGTGATGTAGAGCGTCACCGCCTGGCTGATCAGCAGACCGCCGCACACCGCCAGGCCCAGCGGCTGGCGCAGCTCGGCGCCGGCGCCCAGGCCCAGCGCGATCGGCAGCGCGCCCATGAAGGCCGCCAGCGTGGTCATCATGATCGGCCGCAGACGCAGCAGGCAGGCCTGGCGGATCGCCTGCTCGGGCGGCAGGCCCTGGTGGCGCTGCGCGTCCAGGGCGAAGTCGATCATCATGATCGCGTTCTTCTTGACGATGCCGATCAGCATCAGGATGCCGATCGTGGCGATCAGCGTCAGGTCGTGGCCGAAGGCCCACAGCGCCAGCAGCGCGCCCACCGCGGCCGAGGGCAGCCCAGCCAGGATGGTCAGCGGGTGGATGTAGCTCTCGTACAGCACGCCCAGCAGCACGTAGATCACCGCCAGCGCGGCGATGATCAGCACCAGCTGGCCGCCCTGTGAATCCTGGAACACCGCGGCGTCGCCCCCGTAGCTGGCGATGATGGTGGGCGGCAGGCGCAGCTCGGCACTGTAGGCGCTGATGCGCTTGGTGGCCTCGCCCAGCGGCGCGTCGGGCGCCAGGTTGAAGCTGATCGTCACCGCCTGCAGCTGGCCCTGGTGGTTCACCGCGGTGGGGCCCAGCGTGCGCTGCACCGTGGCAAAGCCCGACAGCGGCACCAGCGCGCCGGTCCGGCTGCGCAGGTAGATCTTGTTGAAGGCGTCCTCGAACTGGCGGTCGGCGTCGGCCGCCTCCATGATGACCTGGAAGCTGTTGCTGGCGCCGTAGATGGTGGACACCTGGCGCTCGCCAAAGGCGCTGTAGAGCGCGCTGCGCAGCTCTGCGATCTGCACGCCCAGCAGCGCCGCCTTGTCGCGATCGATCGCCAGCGTGGCCTGCAGGCCGCGGTTCTGGCTGTCGCTGGTGACGTCGCGGAAGATCGGGTCGGCGCGCAGCTTCTCCTGCAGCTTGCCCGACCATTCGCCCAGCGCGTCGGCGCTGACGCTCTGCAGCGTGTACTGGTAGCGGCTCTTGCTCTGGCGGCCGCCCAGCTGCAGGTTCTGCACCGGTCGCATGTAGACCGCCAGGCCCGGCACCGCGCGGGTCTTCTGGCGCAGACGCTCCACCACCTGGGCCATCGGCGGGCGCTCGGCGCGCGGCTTGAGCACGATGAACATCCGGCCGGTGTTCTGCTGGTTGCCGCCGCTGCCGCCGGTGAAGGCCGACACCGCGGCGATCGCCGGATCGGCACGGAAGATGTCAGCCGCGCGGGTGTGCAGCTTCACCATCGCCTCGAAGGAGATGTCCTCGGCCGCCTCGGTGGTGACCTGGATCTGGCCGATGTCCTCTTCGGGGAAGAAGCCCTTGGGGCTGCTGACCGCCAGCCAGATCGACAGGCCCAGGCTGCCCAGCGCCAGCAGCCCGATCAGCGCGCGGTGCGCCAGCGCCCAGTCCAGGCTGCGGCCGTAGGCGGCCTGGAAGGCGCTGAAGCCGGCCTCGAAGACGCGGCCCAGGCGGCCTTCCTCCTCGGGCTCGTGGTGGCGCAGGAAGCGGCTGCACAGCATCGGCACCAGCGTCAGCGACACGCCGGCCGACACCAGGATGGCCAGTCCCACCACCACCGCGAATTCATGGAACAGCAGGCCGATCACGCCCGGCATGAAGAAGATCGGGATCAGCACGGCGACCAGCGACACCGAGATCGAGACGATCGTGAAGCTCATCTCGCGCGCGCCGCGGATCGCGGCCTCGAACGGCGCCATGCCGTCCTCCACGTGGCGCACGATGTTCTCGAGCATCACGATCGCATCGTCCACCACCAGACCCACCGCCAACGTGATGCCCAGCAGCGAGATGTTGTCCAGGCTGTAGCCGCCGGCGTAGAGCAGCGAGATCGCGCCGATCAGCGACACCGGCAGCGACAGCGTGGGGATCAGCGTGGCCGCGGCGCGGCGCAGGAACAGGAAGATCACCAGCACCACCAGCACCACGGTCAGCGCCAGCGTCAGGTTGACGTCGTGCAGCGCCTCGCGGATCGACAGCGAGCGGTCGTTGACCGGCGTCATCTGCACCGAGGCCGGCAGTTGGGCCGCGAAGCGCGGCAGCATGGCCCGCACCTTGTCGACCACCTGCACCGTGTTGGCATTGGGCTGGCGCTGCACCGCCAGCGTGATGGACGGCTCGCCGTTGAGCGCGGCGTAGGTCTTGACCGACTCCACGCTGTCCTGCACCTCGGCCACGTCGCGCAGCCGCACCGGTGCGCCATTGCGGGCGGCGACGATCACCTGGCCCCATTCGCGGGCGCTGGAGAGCTGGCGGTTGGCCTGCACCGTCAGCGTCTGCCGCGGGCCTTCCAGCACGCCCACCGGCGTGTTGGCGTTGGCGCTGGCCAGCACCGTGCGCAACTCATCCAGCGTGACGTTGCGCTCGGCCAGCGCCTCGGGCCGCACCTTGATGCGCACCGCATAGCGGCGCTGGCCGAAGATGAAGACCTGGGCCACGCCGTCGATCGTCGACAGGCTGGGTGCGATCAGGTTCTCGGCGTAGTCGTTGAGCTCGGCGGTGTCCAGCGAGGGCGAGGTCAGCGCCACCAGCAGCACCGGCGCATCGGCCGGGTTGACCTTGCGGTAGCTGGGCGGCGTGGTCATCTCGGCCGGCAGCTGGCGCTGGGCGCGGAACAGCGCGGCCTGCACATCCACCGCGGCGGCGTCGATGTCGCGCGCGGCATCGAACTCCAGCGTCAGCGAGCTGCTGCCCAGCGTGTTGGTCGAGCTGATCACCGACAGGCCGGCGATGGTGCTGAACTGCTTTTCCAGCGGCAGCGCCACCGAGCTGGCCATGGTCTCGGGCGCCGCGCCGGGCAGCGTGGCGTTGACCTGGATGATGGGCGTGTTGTAGCTGGGCAGGGCCGCCACCGGGATCTTCGTCAGCGCCAGTGCCCCGGCCACCACCACGGCCAGGTTCAGCAGCACCGTCATCACCGGACGGCGGATGAAATGCTCGGCAATGTTCATGCAGAAGCCCTGGACGCCGCAGCCGATGCCGCCCCCGACGCGGCCTTCGCCGGCCCCGCCGGCGCCTCGCGCACCAGGCCGCCCGGCCGCAGGTTCTGCTTGCCTTCGACCACCACCCGCTCACCCGGCTGGACGCCCTCGACCACCGCCCACTCGCCGCTGCTGTAGCGCAGCTGCACCGGCCGCAACTCGGCCGCCATGTCGGCGCCCACCACATAGACCAGGCGCTCCTGGCCGCGCTGCACCAGCGCCACCACTGGCAGCACCGCAGCGTCCTTGATCGTGCGCAGCGTCAGCTTCACGGTCACATACTGGCCGGGCCACAGCAGCTGCTTGGGGTTGGCCAGCGCGCCCTTGACGCGGATGCTGCCGGTGGAGGTGTCCACCGCGTTGTCGATCACGCTGACCGTGCCCTCCAGCGCCTCGCGCGGCGCGGCGTTCGGGCCGCGGCCGCCGCCCGCCGCGGGCAGCAGCACCTGCAGCTTTGCGCCCTGGGCGCCGCGGCCCTCGTCGCCGCCGCGCAGCAGCGCGCCCAGCTGGGCTTCGGGCAGGGTGAAGCTCACACCGATCGGGTCGATCTGGGCGATCGTGGCCAGCGCGGTGGCGCCGGTGGGCGAGACCAGGCTGCCCGGGTAGACGTTGACCAGGCCAATGCGGCCACTCAGCGGCGCGCGCAGCGTGGCGTAGCTCACCGCCACCTCACCGGCCTTGACGGCGGCCTGGTCGGCCACCACCGCGGCACGCTGCGCCTCGAGGTTGGCCTGCACGGTGTCGGCCGCGCCCTGCGAGATGAAGTTCTGCGCCCGCAGCTCCTGCGCGCGCTTCCACTGCCGCTCCAGGTCGGCCAGCGTCGCCTGGTCGCGCGCCAGCTGGGCGCGGGCCTTGTCCAGGTTGGCCTGTTCGGTGCGGTCGTCAAAGCGGAACAGCAGCTCGCCCTGGCGCACCATCTGGCCTTCCTTGACCACCACCTGGCGCACCGTGCTGCTGATCTGCGGCCGCAGCTCCACGGTGTTGAGCGGCACCACGGTGCCGGCGGCCTCCACGCTGACCGGCATGTCGCGCCGCTGCACCGTGGCCAGCGAGACCACCTGCGCCGGCTTCGGCGCCGACGCGGCCGGCTCGGCCGCGGCCGGCCCGGCGGCCTGGCCGCGCCACCAGGCGCCAGCCGCCACGGCAGCGGCCACGGCCGCCAGGATCAGGACAAGTGAAGACTTCTTCATGAGCCACTCAGGAACGGGAGATCAGGGCCCCCGCCAGCGCCTGCAGCGCCTGCGGGGTGGTGTGCAACTGGGCCGCCGGCAGCCGCGACAGCCGCTCGGCAAAGCCGGCCGCGGTGCGCGACCAGGCGGCGTCCACGATGCGCCGGCCCTCGGCGCTGAGCCGGATCAGCCGCCGGCGGCGGTCATGGGGGTCGGCGTGCACGCGCAGCAGGCCGCGCTCGGCCAGCGCCGCCACCGCTGCCGACGCGGTGGGCAGCGTCACGCCCAGGTGCGTGGCCAGGGCGCCGACAGTGCCACCCGGCTCGCGCTGGGCGAACAGCAGCGCGCGGAACTGCGGCACGCTCAGACCCTCGGGCGCGGCCTGGCGCATCGCGCTGCGGATCTCGCGCATCAGCAGGGGCACGTGGGCCAGCACGGCCTGCGCGCAGACCTCGGCGGGGTCGGGGTGGGGGACGGGCTTCAGCGCGGCAGACACTTCGGAAATCTAACAAATTTCCGCCGCCCGCCGAACCGGGAAGGCCCGCGCTTCAGCCAGGGTTCAGGTGATGCGGTGGAAGTCCAGCCGCACCGCGCGCGCCTGCCGCTCACCCACCGCCAGCGCCAGGCAGCGGTTCAGGTGCGCCCAGGCTGGCGCGCCGGTGGTGAAGCGCACCAGGGTGCGGAAGAAGTACTCGCTGGCCGCCACCGGCTCACCGCGCGCCAGCCGCGCCATCAACTCGGCGGGGCCGTGGCGCAGGCCGTCGCTCTGCACCTCGACCAGTGCGCCGTCGGGCGTGCGGATCACGTAATGCGCGGCAATCTCCAGCACGCCATCGGCACGCAGCACCTGCCAGTCGACGCCGCCGGGCAGGATCTCGCCGCTCAGCTCTGGGCCTTCCACCGTGCCGCCCAGCAGCGGCACGTAGCGCCGCTCGCCATGCTTGGCCGGGCCGCCCAGGCTGACCAGCGCGCCCACCTCGCAGACCACGCGGCACATCGGTTGCAGGGCGGGCGGCGGGCTGAAGGTGTCGGTCATGGCGGGGCGTTCGGGTCAGTCGGGATGGACAGGCGGCGTGGCCGGTTGATCATCTTGCGCCAGCCTCGGGCACTTGCCCAGCCATCCGCCGTCATCCCAGAGGATGACCGCTCCACCCGACCGACCCCGCCGATGAACGCCTGGGCCCTGCCCCTTGCCGATGCCCAACCCGCCTGGTCGCGCGCCCTGCCCGCGGTGGTGCAGGCCGTGGGCGCGCCGGACTTCGACACCCGGGTGCTGCAGGCGCTGGACGAGGCGGCGCTGGGCGTGGGCTCGTGGTCGGTCTACCAGGTGTGGCGCGACCGCCCGCCGCAGCTGCACCTCTCGGGCAGCCGGGGCGTGGCCGACACCACGCGCGACTGCTTCGCCGCCTACCGCGACGCCGGCCTGTACCGCCGCGACAGCAGCTTCGACGCCGTGCGCCCCGGCCATGCCGCGGTGCTGCGCATGCACGCCGACGAGGCCCCCAGCCACGACCACCGCCAGGCCATCTACCTGCGCCACGGCGTGCTGGAGCGGCTGTCGGTGGTGCAGCGGGGCGATGACGGCGCGGTGTTCGCCGTCAATGTCTACCGCCATGCCCACCAGGGCCGCTTTGGCGACGGCGAGCTGGCCGGCTTCGCCCAGCTGGCGCCGGTGCTGCTGGCCGGCGTGCAGCGCCACCTGGCGCTGCGCCAGCCGGCGCCCGACCTGCGCGCTGCGCTGAAGGCGCGCTGCGCGGCGCTGACCGAGCGTGAACTGGACGTGTGCGAGCGGCTGCTGCGCGGCTGGAGCTTCGACGGCATCGCCGCCGACCTGGGCCTGAGCGTGGCCACCGCCAAGACCTACCGCGCCCGCGCCTTCACCCGCCTGGGCCTGCACTTCAAGAGCGAGCTCTTCGCCGCCTTCCTGCCGGGGGGCGACTGTCCTCCTCAGGGATGACAGGCGGCGGCAGCGCCCGGCGGCACACTGCCGGCCTGCTGCCTTGATACCCCCCAGGAGACCGCCATGAGCACCCGCCGCCACGCCCTGACCGTCCTTGCCAGCCCCTGGCTGCTGGCCGGCGCCGCCCCCGCGATGGCCCAGGGCGGTGCGCCGCTGAAGCTGGTGGTGGGCTTCCCGCCCGGCTCCGGCCCCGACGTGGTGGCGCGCCAGCTGGGCCAGAAGCTGGGCGAGCTGATGAAGCAGCAGGTGGTGATCGACAACCGCGCCGGCGCCGGCGGCCAGATCGCCGCCCAGGCGGTGGCCCGCTCGCCGGCCGATGGCACGACGATGCTGCTGGGCGAGGTGGGCTCGATCAGCATCTCGCCCGCCGCCTACCGCAAGCTGCCCTACGACCCCGCCAAGGACTTCGTGGCCGTGGCCGAGGTGGTGCGCTCCGACTTCGTGCTGGTGGTGCCCGCCACCTCGCCGGCCAAGACGGTGGCCGAGTTCGTCGCCGCCGCCAAGGCGCAGAAGGACCGCGTCAATTTCGGCACCTTCGGCGCCGGCACGCCGGGCCACTTCGGTGCCGAGGTTTTCGGCAGCCTGGCCGGCTTCGCGGTCGAGCCCATCCACTACCGCGCCACCGGCGACGCCGTCACCGCCATCATCGCCGGCGATGTGATGGGCGCCTTCGTCTCCACCGCGCTGGCGCTGGCCCAGGTCAAGGGCGGCAAGATGCGCGCGCTGGCCACCACCGCGCCGCAGCGCTCCGCCCTGCTGCCCGACGTGCCCACCTTCACCGAAGCCGGCTACCCCAAGGCCGACTTCTCCGCCTGGTTCGCGCTGCTGCTGCCCACCGGCACGCCCACCGCCGCCGTGGACGCGCTGAGCCAGCAGGCCGTGGCCGCCCTGCAAAGCCCCGACCTGCGCCAGAAGCTGCAGGAGGCCGGCTTCAGCATCGTCGGCACCGGGCGCGCCGAGACCGAGCGCATGCTCAAGGCCGAGGCGGCGCGCTGGGCGGCGGTGGTCAAGACTTCGGGGTTCCAGGGCGACTGAGGGCCCGCCGCGCCGCCGCCGTGGCGCCGGTCTGACACCGCGCGCTTGAGACCGTGGGGGATGCCCACAAATCCCGGGTTGACATTGCCGAAGAAGACTTAGAATTTGTCAACCAAGGAGGGCACGATGATTCACGACCGAATCCGCCGTGCGCGCTTGCTGCGAGGGCTGAGCCTGGAAGCGCTGTCTCAGCGCCTGGGCGACATCAGCAAGCAGGCCCTCAGCAAGTACGAACAGGGCGGCCCGCCGCCCAATTCCACCCGACTGCTGCAGCTGGCCAAGGCGCTGTCCGTCAAGCCCGAGTACTTCTTCCGTGCTGACGGCGTGCAGCTGGCCGCGCTGGAGTTTCGCAAGCTGGCCCGCATGCCGCAAAAGCGCCAGACCCAGATTGGCGAGCTGATGCGCGACCACCTGGAGCGCTACGTCAGCCTGGAGCGCTGCTTTGACCTGGGCGACGCGCCGCAGGCGCCGCTGCAGCTCCCGCGCACCTTGGCCGTGGGCAGTGTCGAACAGGCCGAGTCGGCCGCCGAGCGGCTGCGTGCGCAGTGGGCCATTGGCGGCGACGCCATCGCCCACCTGGCTGAGTTGCTGGAAGAGCACGGCATCAAGGTGGCGCTGCTGGACGACCACGACGGCTTTGACGGTGCCTGCGCCGCCACCCACGACGAGCAGCACATGCTGATTGCGCTCAACGGCAGCCGCCCGGGCGAGCGCATCCGCTTCACCGCCGCGCACGAGCTGGGCCACTGGGTGATGGCCCTGCCCGCCGACATGCCCGAGAAGGACAAGGAAAGCTGCTGCCACCGCTTTGCCGGTGCCTTCCTGTACCCGGCCGATCGCGTGCGGGCCGACTTTGGCCACCACACCCGCTCGCGCGTGCTGGCGGCCGAGCTGCTGAATGCCAAGCGCCGCTACGGCGTGTCGATGGCGGTGGCCCTGCGCCGCTTGAAGGACCTGGGCCTGATCACCGATGCGGGCTACACCGGCATGAACATGCAGTTCTCGGCCAACGGCTGGCGCAAGGCGGAGCCCGAGCCCCTATGGCCCGAGCAGCCGCGCCGCTTTGAATCCCTGGTCTACCGCGCCCTGGCCGAAGACCTGATCAGCCTGCCTCGCGCGGCCGAGTTGCTGCAGCGTGCGGTGTCAGAGTTGGACCCGGGCCTGGCCCGTTTCAGCAAGCCTTCGGGACGGCTTGGATAGCGCCTTGTCTAGAAAATCTTGACGGGCTAGATCTAGAAATGAATCAAATCAATCACTTAGACCGGATCCGCCCAAGCAGTCCAAGTCTGGCCGGACTGATCTAGACAGCCGACTCCGGGCCGGTGCCCAGTCGCCAGTCGCCTTGCCCACGGGGGCCATGCCGGTGCACCAGTCCCGCCAGGCGCATAGCCTGGAGCAGGTTCTTGACCTTGTTGGCCTTTTGCGTGGGGCTGAGCACATCCGGCAGTTTGGCCAGCAACAGCGCGTCCAGGTCGCTGCGGGTCGCGTGGCCATAGCGCCGCAGGTAGTCCACCACCAGGCGCTGGTAGTAGCCGTCATCCAGCCCGCGGTTGTGGATATAGCGGGCTTTCTGCCCGGCCACTTCGGCCACCTTGGCTGAGATGAAGTGGCGAGGCGCACGGCCTTCGATCAGGCCCAACTCGCGCAGCGCCCGCGCCTGGTCGGGCGCCAGGCTGCGCCCTTTCTGCACGCGGTCCAGCAACAGCACCTGGCCCAGGTTCAAGTCGCTGCGCGCCATCAGCGCGCGGGCAAAGTTGACGTCCAGCACCTGACCCTGCAAGGTCAGCTCCACCCGTGGCAGCCCCTGGGGCGTGGTGTCGAACAGGTAGTCCGGTAAGGGGAACAGGCGCTGCCGCTGCGTGGTGAACATGCGCCGGATGCCACTGCCGGCCTGGTCGATCATGCGCAGCCGGATCATGCCGTCGATCAGCCACTGGTTGCGGTAATGCTCTGGCGGCGACTGGTGCTCCAGCATCCACTCCACGCTTTCGGGGATGAACTGGCCCAGGTTGCTCAGCACCAGCCGGTCAGGGTGTTCCACCAGGTTGATCTTGCCGCCCAGGGCGTAGTCCTGGTGGGCTACTGCGTTGTGCAGCGCCTCCCGCATCACCCAACTGTCGTAGCGCGGAACCGGGGTCGGGAACAGCGTGCCATCAGGCATGTGGTCCAGCGTCAGGTTGCGCACGCGGGCAAAGGCCTTCTCGGTCGCCAGCAGGAAGGGCGGGCCAAAGTGCTGAGAGGTCAGCGTGGCGTTGCTTGCATCCCGCGGGATCCAGCTGATCTTGGCGTCGGCGGGCGACAGGAAGTGGGCCGCTTCGTCCCGCCCCAGGAGCAGCAGGGCCGCGCGCGTGATGCGCCCCTGCTTGGTGATGCGGGCCTTGTTCAGCAGGGTTTCGTCGCTCCAGCCCTCTGTCTCAGCGCGGATGGCCTCGTGGCGGTCGGCGTCGGGCTCGCTGCGCAGCCGGTACTCGGCGAAGCGCTGCCGCGCGGCGGCCAGGGCCTCGGGATCTAAGTCGTCCAGCGTGGCCTCGGGCACCACCACGCCGGACCAGTCCTCCTTCACCCCAAGGCGAGCCCACAGGCGAGCCTCCTTGTCCGGGTGCTCGCCCAGCCGCGTCTTGTGACTGTCCACGCGGATGTAGCGCACCTGCTGGAAGGCGACCGGCGCGCTGCGGGCTGGGTGGATCTCCAACATCACCACCCTGCCCTGCGGATGGGCCACCTCATGGAACTGGAAGTCGGCCCGAGGCTGGGTCATCTGCTGCAGCCACATCACCAGGGACTGGTTGCCGCCCACCTTGGCGCCCAAGGGATCAAAGCTGGTCCCCGTGACCGCATGCGAGCCGTCGGCCACCCCCCACAACAGCCAAGCCCGCTCATGCCCTTCGAGCGCAGCCGCGTTGGCCAGCGCCGACAGGTACTGCCCGATCTCGTCCTTGTCCGCCAGGTTGGATTTGAACTCCACCGTGCACTGCTCGCGCGGCAGGCTCAGCAACCGTGCCAGGGTGTCGAGCAGGGCGGGGGTGATCATGGCTGAACGGCAGTGTGCACCAGCGCCTCGGCCAGCTGCGCGTGCTTGGCGCGGGCGGCGGTGATGCGGGCTTTGAGTTGGTCGCAGAGGGCGAGGAGTTCGGTGACTTTGGCGACGATGCGGTGCTGCTCTGCCGGCGGTGGCAGTTCGACCGGGATGCTTCGAATCTTGCCCACGCTCAGGTTGAAAAGGCCGCTGGTGGTGATGGCGAGGCGCCGCATGTGTGCTGTACCGACAGGCGAGTTGAGGTAGAGCGCCAGATACTCGACGGCGTCGTCGCCGGTTGGGCGAACTCGCATCAGGTGGTTCTGGTACACGCAGTTATCCACCTCGCCTTGCCAGATCGCGCAACGGCCGATCTCGGCCTCGCTGCCGTTGCCTTCCACGATGAGCAGATCGCCTGCGTTCAGACGCCAGCGTTCCAGTTCGTCAGGCGCGAGCTCGTACCGCTCCATCTGCGCAACATCGATGCGGCCGCGCTGAACGTTCGCCACGCGCAGGTAAGGGAAGTGATGCCGCACCGGTGCGCGAAGTGGGGTCTTCTGGATGCCCCCTTGCACCGTGCAGAACTCGTTGATCGTCTTGAGCTGCCATGCCGAACGTGGTCCGCCTGCGCACAGCCGTCCCTCTACACCCAGCTGCATCACCATCTGTTTCAGCGAGTCGACGCTGCCATCGGTGGTGAACACGGTGTCGAACTGCTCCGCCAGCCGCTGCCAGCACGCATGGAACTCGTCGGCATCGCGGGCCTGAGTGAGGCTGTCCAGCAGCGCCTGTACCAGCCGGGCGTGCGTGGCCTCGGCGTCCTGCTGCCGCGCTTCCAGCCGGTCGCACAGGGCCATCAGTTCGTCGACCTTAGCGACGATGCGGTGCTGCTCTGACATCGGCGGCACGGGAATCGGTGCGGCCTTCAGCTTCGCCTGCGAAATGTTGACCTGGCTCGCTGCCATTCCCGACTTCGCAGCTTCCAGATAATCCGCAGTCGCACCTGCGTTCAGGCAGAGTGCCGTGAATCGGCCATCAAGTCGATCGGGGCGTGGCCGGAATCGGATGATCTTGTCAGAGAGCATCAATCTCGGTCGGGTCGCATCCACAAGACACGAGATGCCGACGCGGTTCATCGGGCCCGCGCGCGTGAACAGGACGTCACCAACTTTGACCTCAGCCTCTGGTCGCGGATCAAGCGCAGCGGGTAGCTCCTTGTTTTCGCTCGGCACGTAGCGCAGCGATTGAACAGCTGTTGTTCGCAGCACGGCCCAAACGGCTGTGGACCGGGAAGGTGTATCCAGGCAGCTCGGACTCCAACCGGAGTCCATGCCCAACACCTCCACGCCTAATGTGGACCATGTCCAGGCAGGCGAGTTGGACGGAGGCTCGACGAGGCGGCCAATGACGGCAAGGTCGCGAATTAGCTTTCGCAGCCTTGCTATGCCGCCTTCGGCGCTGGAAAGCAGCTCCAGGCTCTCGGCCACCAAAGCTGTCATTGGCTCCGCTCCAACGCCCCCGCCAGCGCCGCCTTCAGCTGCGCCTGCAGCCCGACGATGTCCGCCAGCATCTGCCGGTATTCGGTCAGCAGCACCTCGGGGTCGTGGCTCACCTGCTCGCTCTGGTGCGGGTTCTTGAGGTCCAGGTTCCAGCCGCGTTCGCGGATGGCGTCCACACTCACCTTCCAGGCCTGCTCGCTGCCCACGCGCGCCGCAAATCCATCGGCCTCGCTGCCCCACCAGGCCTGCTCGGCCGCGAACTCCTCGATGCGCATCGGTCGCGTCTTGCTGTAGTTCTTCACCCCCACCGGATAGGGGTGCTCGTAGAACCACACGTCGGTGGTGGGCCTGCCCTTGGTGAAGAACAGCAGGTTGGTCTTGATGCCGGTGTAGGGGTTGAACACGCCGTTGGGCAGGCGCACCACGGTGTGCAGGTTGCACTCGGTCAGCAGCTTTTCCTTGATGCGGCTCTTGATGCCTTCGCCGAACAGGAAGCCATCGGGCAGCACCACGGCCGCGCGGCCGCCGTCCTTCAGCAGATGCATGATCAGGACCAGGAACAGGTCGGCCGTTTCCCGCGTGCGGAAGGCCGCCGGGAAGTTGGTCTCGATGCCGTCTTCCTCCATGCCGCCGAAGGGCGGGTTGGCGACGATGCAGTCCACCCGGTCCTTCGGGCCCCAGCTGATCAGCGGCCGCGACAGGGTGTTGTCGTGCCGGATCTGGCTGGGCACCTCGATGCCGTGCAGGATCATGTTGGTGGTGGCCAGCAGGTGCGGCAGCGGCTTCTTCTCCACACCAAAGATGCTGGCCTGCAGGATCTGCTCGTCCTCGGGCGTCTTCACGTAGCGGGCGCGCTTGTGCTCGATGGTGCAGGTCAAAAAGCCGCCGGTGCCGCAGGCCGGGTCCATCACCTTCTCGTGCAGCTGCGGGTCGACCATGCGCACCATGAACTCGGTGACCGGCCGCGGCGTGTAGAACTCGCCCGCGTTGCCGGCGTTCTGCAGGTCGCGCAGCAGTTGCTCGTACATGTCGCCAAAGGCGTGCCGCTCCTGCGCCTTGTTGAAGTCCACCGCCGCCTGGATCTTGTTGATCACCTGGCGCAGCAGCTGGCCCGACTTCATGTAGTTGTAGGCGTCCTCGAAGACGCTGCGCACCACATAGGCCACCGGGCTCTGGCTGTGGCCCTTCACCGGATCGGTCAGATTCTGCAGGCCGGGGAACAGCTCGTTGTCGATGAAGCTCTTCAGCTCATCGCCGGTCATGCCTTCCGGATCGGCCGCCCAATTGCGCCAGCGGTAGGCCTCGGGCAGCGGGCTGCGGTAGTCGTTGTTCAGCAGCTCCCATTCCTGCTCGCGGTCGTCAAAGATCTTCAGGAACAGCATCCAGACGAGCTGGCCGATGCGCTGGGCGTCGCCATCGACGCCCACGTCCTTGCGCATGATGTCCTGGATGGATTTGATGGCGGATGAAATCGACATGGGTACAGGTGGGGGAGGTCAGGCCTGGCGCGGCGGGTAGAGCTGGCGCTCCAGGTCGGCGATGGCCTGGGTGTAGCCGGCCTTGCCACCGAAGGCCTTGACCAGCTCCATCGGTGCGCCGATGCGGTCAAAGGGCGGCAACTGCAGGATCTTCAGGTCTTCGATGGGTTCAATGCCGGTGTCGGCGTACTTCTCCAGCAGCGCCTCCAGCACCTGGCGCGCGGCGCCCTGGTATTGGGCGAAGTAGTTGCGCTTCTTCACGCCCTCGGCGCGCTCGCGGCGCGACAGCGGCGGTTGATCAAAGGCCACATGGCAGATCAGGTCGAACGGGTCCAGCGGCTGGCCGGCCTTGGCCTGGACCTCGTCGGCCAGCGGTTCCCACAGCACGCCCAGGGCGGCCAGTTCGTCAATGACGGCCTTTTTCTGATCGGCGCTGCTCCAGCGGCGCAGGAAGTCGTCCATCGAGCGGAACTGCTTGGCCACGCACTGGCGGGTGTAGTCGCGCAGGCTCTCGGTGATCAGGGCGCCGTTGGGGCCGTAGTACTGCACCCGCTCGGCCACGATGTGCACGGTGACATCGCCGCCCACCACGTACTTGCGGCGCGGCGTGGTGTCGTCATCTGGCCGATCTGCATCCGGCGGGTCGTTGCCCGGGTCCGGGCGGTTGGGGTCCAGCCCCTCGGGTGGCGCGTCGGTGTCCGGCGGGGTGGGGGGCTCGTCATCGGTGGGTTCGTAGATCTGCACCGGCTCACCGTCGAAGGCCGGATCGGCGAACAGCTCGGTGGCCTTCTTGAAGTCCATGATCGTGAACCAGAACTTGCCGTAGTCCTCGTTGATGCGGGTGCCGCGGCCGATGATCTGCTTGAACTCGGTCATCGAGCCGATGTGCTGGTCCAGCACGATCAGCTGGCAGGTCTGTGCGTCCACCCCGGTGGTCATCAGCTTGCTGGTGGTGGCGATCACCGGCCAGCGCACCTCGGGGTTGATGAAGTTGTCCAGCTCGGCCTTGCCCTCGGCGTCGTCGCCGGTGATGCGCATGACGTACTTGCGGTTCTCCTTGACCCGCTCGGGGTTCAGGTTCACCAGGGCCTGGCGCATGCGCTCGGCGTGGTCGATGTCGTCGCAGAAGACGATGGTCTTGGCGTAGGGGTTGCCGGCTTTCAGGAACTGCGTGACCTTGGTGGCCACGGCCTGCGTGCGCATCTCCAGCACCAGCTGGCGGTCCATGTCCTTGAGGTTGTAGATGCGGTCCTCGATCGGCTGGCCGTGCTTGTCCAGCATGCCCCGGGGCGGGCGCCAGCCCTGCAGGTCGCGGTCGAAGTCGATGCGCACCACCTTGTAGGGCGCCAGAAAGCCGTCCTCGATGCCTTGGCGCAGGCTGTAGGTGTAGACCGGCTCGCCGAAGTAGAAGGTGCTGGAGACATCCTTGGTCTCCTTGGGCGTGGCAGTTAGGCCGATCTGGGTGGCACTGCTGAAGTAGCTCAGGATGTCGCGCCATGCCGAGTCGTCGGCCGCGCTGCCGCGGTGGCATTCGTCCACCACGATCAGGTCGAAGAAGTCGGGCGAGAACTGCTTGTAGACGTTCTTGTCTTCCTCGGGACCGCTGACGGCCTGGTACAGGCTGAGGTAGATCTCGTAGCTGGTGTCGATCTTGCGGCCGGTGATCTTGGTCATCGCCGCGCCGAAGGGCTTGAAGTCGTTGTTCTTGGTCTGGTCGACCAGGATGTTGCGGTCGGCCAGGAACAGGATGCGCCTGGCCTGCTTGCTCTTCCACAGGCGCCAGATGATCTGGAAGGCGGTGTAGGTCTTGCCGGTGCCGGTGGCCATCACCAGCAGCACGCGCTTCTGACCCTTGGCCACCGCCTCCACGGTGCGGTTGATGGCGTTGACCTGGTAGTAGCGTGGCGCGCGGCCCGAGCCGTCGTCGTAATAGGGTGCCTCGGCCTTGGGGGCACTGGTGGCGTCCAGACCGCGCCAGCCGCAGTAGCGCGCCCACAGGTCGGCCGGTGCCGGGAACTGATCCAGCGTCAGGTGGGTTTCAACGGCTGCACCGGGTGCGCTGCCGTCCACGGTGTGGTCATGGAAGACGAAGCCGTCGCCGTTGCTGGTGAAGGCGAAGGGCACGTCCAGCGCGTCGGCGTAGTCCAGCGCCTGCTGCATGCCCACGCCCGGGCCGTGGCTGTTGTCCTTGGCCTCGATCACCGCGATCGGCCGGTTGGGCGCGTGGTACAGCACATAGTCCGCCCGCCGCGCCTTGCCGCGGGCATGCAGCCTGCCGCGAACGATCACCCGGCCGTGCGTGAAGGTGACTTCCTCGCGCACCTGGCGCTGGATGTCCCACCCGGCCGCCGCCACGGCGGGGGTGATGAATTTGGTGCAGATGTCGCGTTCGCTGAGCGTTTTTTTGTCCACGACGGCTTCTCCCTGGGCGCGGGTGGGGCGCTGGGCTGGATTGTGCCGCCGTGGCGTGCTCTCGCTCGACCCGCCTCAGAGCGCGAAGATCTTCCCCGGATTGAGGATGTTGTCCGGGTCCAGCGCCCGCTTGACCGCGCGCATCATGGCCACCGCGCCTTCGCCGGTTTCCTCGATCAGGAAGCCCTGCTTGTGCAAGCCGATGCCATGCTCGCCGGTGCAGGTGCCGCCCACGTCCAGCGCGCGGCGCACCACGCGTTCGTTCAGCGATTCGGCCAGGTCGCGCTCGCCGGGCAGGCTGGGGTCGAGCAGGTAGGCGATGTGGAAGTTGCCGTCGCCCACATGGCCGACGATGAAGTAGGGCAGGCCGCTGGCGCGCGCTTCGTCTTCGGCGGCCACCACCATCTCGGCCAGGCGGGCGATGGGCACGCAGGTGTCGGTGGTGACGGCGCGGCAGCCCGGGCGCATCTGCAGCGCCGACAGGTAGGCGTGGTGGCGCGCGGTCCACAGCCGGGTGCGCTCTTCGGGGGTGGTGGCCCACTGGAAGTCTTCGCCACCGTGGTCCTTGGCGATCTCCTGCACGGTGGCGGTCTGCTCGGCCACGCCAGCCTCGCTGCCGTGGAACTCCATCAGCAGCATCGGCGCCTCGCGCAGGCCCAGCTTGTCGTGGTTGTTCACGGCGCGCACCGCGTTGACGTCCAGCAGCTCGCAGCGGGCGATCGGCACGCCCATCTGGATGATCTGGATGGTGGTGGCCACGGCCGAGGCGATGTCGGGGAAGAAGCACACCGCCGCGGCCAGGCTCTCGGGCAGCGGGTGCAGCTTCAGCGTGATTTCGGTGATCACGCCCAGCGTGCCTTCGGAGCCCACCATCAACCGGGTCAGGTCGTAGCCGGCGCTGCTCTTGCGGGCCTGGGTGCCGGTGCGGATGACCTGGCCGCTGGCGGTGACCACCTCCAGCGCCAGCACGTTCTCGCGCATCGTGCCGTAGCGCACGGCGTTGGTGCCCGAGGCGCGGGTGGCGCACATGCCGCCGAGCGAGGCGTCGGCGCCGGGGTCGATCGGGAAGAACAGGCCCAGGTCCTTGACCTCGCGGTTGAGCTGGCTGCGGGTGACGCCGGGCTGCAGCGTGGCGGTCAGGTTCTCGGGCTCGGCGCGCAGCACGCGGTTCATGCGCGACAGGTCCAGGCTGACGCCGCCCTGCACCGCCAGCAGGTGCCCTTCCAGCGACGAGCCCACGCCAAACGGGATCACCGGCACGCGGTGCGCGGCGGCCAGCGTCACCGCATCGGCCACGTCCTGGGTGGATTCGCAGAAGACCACTGCGTCGGGCGGCGCCACGTCGAAGGGCGATTCATCGCGGCCGTGCTGCTCGCGCACCGCCAGCGCGGTGGAGAGCCGGTCGCCGAAGCGCTGGCGCAGCGCGTCGATCAGGGCGGCGGGCGCGGTGCGGGGGGCATTGGCGGTGGACAGCATGGACAGCTCGCGAAAGTGGGTGCAGGATTCTAGGAACTCCTCAAGTGCCGTCCGTGCGGCGCCGATAAGTCCGACAGGCCGGGATGGCGCCATCCCGCCACAGCCCCGCCCACCATGAGCCGCGAACGCCGCAACCTCTACCGCATCCTGCACGTCCAGCCCGAGGCACCGCCCGAGGTCATCAAGGCCGCCTGGCGGGCGCTGATGAGCACGCTGCGCGCCCACCCCGACCTGGGCGGCGACACCGAGACCGCGGCGCGCCTGAATGCCGCCTACGAGGTGCTGTCCGACCCAGCGCGCCGCGCCGCCTATGACCGCAGCCTGCGGCGCACGCCGCGCGGGCCGGCCGCCCCACCGGCTGACAGCGCGCCGCGGGCCAGCGCCAGCCCGCCGCCAGCGCCGCCGCCGCGAGCGGCGGCAGGCTCAGGTGGTTGCCCCTTCTGCGGCCACCCCCATGCCCCGACGCTGCCGCGCGATGCCCGCTGTAGCGCCTGCGACAGCCCGCTGACGCCGCTGCCCGCCCGCCCACGCCGCGGCGAGGCGGCGGGCCGCCGCCATGATGAGCGCTTCGCGCGCGATGCCGTGGTCGAGCTGCGTCTGCCCGCCGAACGCCTGCCGCGCCGCGCGCGGCTGCGCGACCTGTCCTTCACCGGGCTGCAGCTGTGGGTCGAGACGCCGCTGGCCGTGGGCCGCGTGCTGCGCGTGACCACGCCGCAGTTCGATGCCCTGGTCAGCGTGGTGGGCTGCCGCAAGCAGGGGGTCGGCCACTCGGTGCACGGGCGGCTGCTGACGCTGTCGCTGGCGCCGGCGGCCAAGGGGGTGTACGTGGATGCGCAGGCCTGAGCGCTTCCCCCGGCCTCAGTTCCAGATCCGGTAGATCCAGAAGCGCTCGTCCTCGGCAATCCGCTGGCGCAGCTCCTGCGGCGCGAAGCCGGTGACGCGGCGCGTTTCGCGGCACAGGTGCGACTGGTCGGCGTAGCCGGTGTCGGCCGCCACGTCGGCCCAGCGCACCGGGCCCTCGCCTTCGGCCAGCGTGCGAAAGAAGGCCTGCTCGGCGCGGCCCAGGCCGCGCAGCTCGCGCATCGGCAGGCCGGTCCAGCCCTTGATGCGGCGCTCGAACTGCCGCAGGCTGCGCCCCACGCCCGAGGCCGCCGCCTGCAGCGCCAGGCCCTGCAGCCAGTCCTGCAGGCGCAGCAGGTGCGGGTGGTCGGCGCTGCGCCGCAGGGCCTGCCAGCGCGGCGCCAGGAAGCTCTCGATCAACACCACCCGCGTGGCATCGTCGGGCGCGGCCAGCACGGCGTCGGCCATCGCCTGCCACGAGGCGTCCAGCGCCTCGTCCAGCGGCACGAAGCGGTTCAGGTAGCGCGCCGGATCGACCCCGGTGAGCGCCTGCAGCGCGTCGGGCATCAGCATCAGCATCATGCCGTGGCCCTCGGTGCTGTTGCGCGAGTGGGTGGGTCGGGTGAACGGGCCGGCCAGCGAGACCTGAGGCAGGCGCTGCGGTGGCTGGCCCGGCTCCAGCAACTCGGAGTGGCCGGCGAAGAACCAGCTGATCGTGCACAGCGGCGAGGCCGGGAAATGGTTGTGGTGCCACTCGGCCGGCCAGTCGCGGCCGATGCCCAGCGTGCTGCGCGAGACGATGGCGCGCACGCAGTGGCTCAGCGACCAGTGCGGCAGCCACAGCTGGGCCGGTGCGCGGTTGCGCTGGGCCAGCACCGGCTGCAGGGGGGGCGCGAGCGTTGCCATCCCGCCAGTGTAGGCAGATGGCGCGGCCCGCGGGCCCAAGCCCCGCCGATGTCGGGAACGTTCAAGACGGCGGACGCCGCCGGCCTTAGGCTGCCGCCCATGAACCACTGGCTTGCGAGCGCCTGTGCGGCGCTGATCGGCATCGGCCTGACCCATTCGGTGATGGGTGAACGCCGCATCTTCCTGCCCTGGCTGGCGTCGCCACCACGCGACCTGCCGCGGGCCCACCGGGTCATCCTGCGCGCCAGCTGGCACCTGCCCACGCTGCTCGGGTGGGGGCTGGCGGCGGTGCTGGCGCTGCTGGCGGTCGGCGGCGCGGCCGACGCGCGCTCGACGATGCTGGCGGCCATGGCGCTGGCGGTCGGTGCCTGCGGCCTGCTGGTGGCGCTGGCCACGCGGGGGCGGCACCAGGGCGGCACGGCGATGCTGGCCACGGCGGTGCTGATCGCCGTCGGCCGCTGGCAGGTGGGGGTCGCATGAGCGCCACCCCGACGACCGCGCCGCCCGGACCCGCCTGCCCCTGGTGGGGCCTGCCGCTGCTGCGCGCGATGTACCGCGACTACCTGGGTTTCGCCGCCGGCCTGCAGCGCGAGCACGGCGATGTGGTGGCCCTGCGCCTGGGCACCGAGCGCAGCTGGGACCTGTTCCACCCCGACGATGTACGCGCCGCCCTGGTCGACCACGCTGACGACCTGCTGCGCTGGGAACGCGGCACCGAGGTCTTCTCGCAGGCCTTCGGCCAGGGCCTGCTGGTGGCCGAGGGCGAGTCCTGGCGCCGCCAGCGCCGCATGCTGGCGCCGGGCTTCCTGCCGCGCCGCGTGCAGGGCTATGCGGCGCTGATGGTGGACGCGGCGCGCAGCGCGCTGGACGCCGCCCTGCCGCCCGACCAGGACCAGACGGTGCGCCCGGTGGAGACGCTGTTCAACGGCCTGACCATGGACGTGATCATGCGCACGCTGTTCAGCAGCCGCGCGCCCGCGCAGGCCGCCGCGGCGGCCGAGGCCACCCAGGTGCTGTCGCAGGCGGCGATGCAGGAGATGTTCTGGCCCGCCTCCCTGCCCGACTGGCTGCCGCTGCCGCACAAGCGCGCCAAGCGCCGGGCGATGCGGGTGCTGACCGGCCTGGTCGACGGCCAGATCGCCCAGCGCCTGGCGCTGCCGCCCGACCAGCGGCCCACCGACGACCTGCTGGCGATGCTGCTGGCGGTGCGCGACGAGGACGGCAGCGGCCTCACCGCGACCGAGCTGCACGACCAGTGCATGGTGATGTTCCAGGCCGGCCACGAGACCAGCGCCACCGCGCTGCTCTGGTGGAGCTGGCTGATGGCCAGCCACCCCGAGGCCGCCGCCCGCGCCCGCCAGGAAGTGGACGAGCACCTGGCCGGGCGCGACCCCACGGCCGCCGACGGCGCGGCCCTGCCCTACCTGGCCGCCACGCTGAAGGAGGCGATGCGCCTGTACCCGCCGGTGGCCGCGGTGATGACCCGGCGCGCCACGCGTGGCTTCGAACTGGCCGGCCGCCCGCTGCCCGCTGGCACGCTGCTGCGCGTCACGCCCTGGGTCATCCAGCGCGACCCGCGCTGGTTCCCCGAGCCCGAGGCCTTCCGCCCTGAACGCTTCCTGGCCGACGACCCGGCGCAGCCGCGCAGCGCCTGGATGCCCTTCGGCGTCGGCCCGCGGGTGTGCATCGGGCAGCATTTCGCGATGCTGGAGATGACGCTGGTGGCCGCGCTGCTGCTGCAGCGCTGCACGCTGGAGACGCTGCCCGGTGAGCCCGCGCCGCAGCCGCGCATGTACGTCACCCTGCGCCCCACGTTGCCGGTGCGCCTGCGGCTGCAGCGCCGCGGCCCGCTGCGGCCACAATCGGCGCCATGCGCATCCTCAGTGTCAACACCGCCCGTGTCGAGCGCCGCCTGATCAACGGCCGCCTGGTCGCCACCGCGATCGCCAAGCGGCCCCGCAGCGGCACCGTGTCCTATGGCCCGCTGGGCCTGGACGGCGACGAGCAGGCCGACCCCAGCGTGCACGGCGGCCTCTCCAAGGCCATCTATGCCTACCCCAGCGAGCACCTGCCGGTCTGGCGCACCATGCGCGCCCAGGCCCGCGCCGGCGACTGGGCCGACGACATTCCGCCCGGCCTGATGGGCGAGAACCTGACGCTCGAAGGCCTGCTCGAGAAGGACCTGTGGCTGGGCGACCGCCTGCGCTTCGCCGACGGTGGCGTGCTGGTCGTCAGCGAGCCGCGCTTCCCCTGCTTCAAGTTCAACGCCGCCATGGGCTTCAACAAGGCCGCCAAGCTGATGGCCGAGTCGGGCTGGTGCGGCACCTACCTGGCGGTGCTCCACCCCGGCGCCGTGCAGGCCGGCCAGACCTTCGAACTTGAACCAGGCCCGCGCGAGGTCGGCCTGGTCGAGGCCTTCCGCGCCAAGGTGCGGGGGCGGGACTTCGACGCCGCGTGAGCGGCGGCTCCCTGCCCACAGCGGCCGTTGGCCGCTGTGGGCCAACGCGCTACGCCAACCGTGCCGCCAAGGGCTGGGCAGGTAGGCAGAGCCGGCCATTAGAGGGCGCCGAGGAGCGCAGGACTGCAGGGCAAATCTCTCTGACTTGGCCCACACTGTCTGAGCGCAGCGAACCGC
>NZ_JAGQDF010000014.1 GCF_018069875.1 Ideonella alba
AGGGGGAGTTCGCTTGGCCGAAGTCAAGGAGGAGGCCGCAGGCCGGGGGACATGAGGACAAGCGAACTCCCCCTCGCACGCCGCACCACACCGACGCAGTCAGACCAACGGGCGCTCCGGGCAGGAGCCGCCTCAGTGCTGCCCGACCCCCAACCACGCATCCAGCGGCGTTGGGTCAGCCAGCAAGGCTTCGCTGGTGGCGCGGTAGGCGATGCTGCCGCGGTCCAGCACGATGGCGTCGTCGGTGACGCCCAGCACCATCTGCGGGTGCTGTTCCACCACGATCGAGGGCAGGCCCTCGTCGCGGGCGACACGGCGGATCGCCCGCAGCAGTTCTTCCACGATGATCGGCGCCAGGCCCTCCAGCGGCTCATCGAGCAGCAGCAGCTTGGGGTTCAGCACCAAGGCGCGGGCGAAGGCCAGCATCTGCTGTTCGCCGCCGCTGAGCTGGGTGCCCAGGTTCTGGCGGCGCTCGGCCAGGCGCGGGAAGAGTTGGTACACGCGCTCGGGCGACCAGGGGCCGGGGCGCATCACTGCGGTCAGATTCTCGTGCACCGTGAGCGACTTGAAGATGTTGCGCTCCTGCGGCACCCAGCCGATGCCGGCGGCGGCGCGGCGGTGCGAGGGCAGGGCGTGCAGCGCCTGACCGGCCAGCGTGATCGTGCCGGCGTGGCGGCGCGCGGCGCCGGCCAGCGTGTCGATCAGCGTGGTCTTGCCGGTGCCGTTGCGGCCCAGCAGCGCCAGCGAGCGGCCTTCGGGGAGGGTGAAGGAGACGTCCTGCAGCACCACGGCCTCGCCGTGGCCGCAGGTCAGGTGTTGCACGTCCAGCAGCGCAGCCATGCTCAGTGTCCCGGCCGGATACCGGCCATCGAATCGCCCAGGTAGACGGCGCGCACCTGCGGGTCGGCGGCGATCGCCTCGGGCGTGCCCTCGGTCAGCACGGTGCCGTTGACCAGCACCGTCATCGTGGTGGCGAAGCTGAAGACCAGGTCCATGTCGTGCTCGATCAGCAGCACGCTCACATCGGCCGGCAGCGCGGCCACGGTGGCCAGGATCTCGCCGCGCTCGGCCGCAGGCACGCCGGCAGCGGGTTCGTCCAGCAGCAGCACGCGCGGCTGCAGGGCCACGGCCAGCGCGATCTCCAGCAGCCGCCGCTTGCCGTACGGCAGCTCACGGGTGGCGCGGTGGGCCTGCTCGTCCAGGTGGAACTGCGCCAGCAGCGTGGCCACCTCGGCCAGCACGGTGTCGTCGGCGCCCAGCGGCCGCCACCAGCGGCGCGAGCGGCCCAGGCGCTGGCTGACCACCAGCGCCAGACTCTGCGCCGGCGTCAGCGAGGGCCACAGCTGGTTGATCTGGAAGGTGCGCACCAGGCCCAGCGCCACGCGCCGGTGCGCCGGCAGCGCGGTGATGTCCTGGCCGCCCAGTTCCACCCGGCCCTCGGTGGGCGGCAGCACGCCGGTGAGCTGGTTGATCAGCGTGGTCTTGCCGGCGCCGTTGGGGCCGATCAGCGCATGGCGCGCGCCGCGCCGCAGCGTCATCGACACGTTGTTGGTGGCCGTGATGCCGCCGAAGCGCTTCACCAGGCCGTGGGTCTGCAGAACCACATCGTTCATGCGTTGCCCTTCCTGAACCAGCGCCACGGCCGCAGCAGCCGGTCGCGGCCCACCAGCATCAGCAGCACCAGGAAAGCGCCGATCCAGAAGGTCCAGTACTGGGCGGTGAAGGCACTCAGCACATCGTGCAGCACCTTGAAGGCGATCGCGCCGGCCAGGCCGGCCCACAGCCAGCCGGCGCCGCCGATCACCAGCGCCAGCATGATGTCGGCGCTGCGGTGGAAGTCGAGCACGTCCAGCGACGCAAAGCCGGTGGTCTGCGCCAGCAGCGCACCCGCCAGGCCAGCCAGCGCGGCGCCCAGCGTGTAGGCCACGGCCAGCCGCCCTTGCACGCTCATGCCGGCGCTGGCCAGGCGCAGGCGGTTGTCGCGCAGCGCCTCCAGCGAGACGCCGAAAGGCGATTGCAGCACCCGCCGCACCAGCACGAAGACGACGAACAGCACCGCCAGCGAGTAGAACGAGGCCACGCGCGCGCCCAGGTCGAACTCGAACTGGCCCAGCAGCGGGCCCATCAGCACGCCCTGCAGGCCGTCGGCGCCGCCGGTCAGGCCGTCGAACTTGTTGGCCAATTCGTACAGCACGCCGGCCACACCCATGGTCACCATCAGCCGCGTCAGGTCGGTGCCGCGCACGATCATCGGGCTGGTCAGCGCGCCCAGCAGCGCGGCCAATGCGGCGCCCACCGCCAGGCCCAGCAGCGGGTCGGGGTGCAGGTGCTTGGCAAACAGCGCCGCGCCGTAGGCGCCCACGCCGAAGAAGGCCGCATGGCCCAGCGACACGATGCCGGCATAGCCCAGCACGATGTCCAGCGACAGCGCGAAGAGGGCCGTGATCGCGATGTCATTGATCAGCGCGGCATGCTGGGGCAGCGCGATCGGTGCGGCCCAGATCAGCACCCACAGCGCGAGCTCCCAGGGCTTCCAGCGGGCCGGGGCGAGCAGCCGGGCGGACAGATCGCTCATCAGCGCTTCTCCCGCGTGAACAGGCCCTGCGGACGCCACAGCAGGATGGCGATCATCAGCACATAGACGATGAAGGCGCCCAGCTTGGGCACGTAGTACTTGCCCAGCACGTCAGCGCAGCCCAGCAGCAATGCGGCCAGCAGCGGGCCGGTGATGGAGCTGGTGCCGCCCACCGCGCAGACGATCAGGAAATAGACCATGTACTTCAGCGGGAAGCTGGGCTCCAGCCCCAGCAGGTCCGCGCCCAGCGCGCCGCCCAGGCCGGCCAGGCCCGAGCCCACCGCGAAGGTCAGCAGGAAGACGCGGTCGACCGGAATGCCCAGGCCGGCGGCCACGCGCGGGTCATCCACCGCGGCGCGCAGCCGGCTGCCGAAGCGGGTGCGGCTGAGCACCGCCTGCAGCGCCAGCGCCAGCACCAGGCAGACCGCGATCACGAACAGCCGGTAGTGGCCCATGCCCAGTTGCCAGGCGCCGTCGCCGAACTCGAAGCGCCCGCGCAGCCACTCGGGGGTCTGGATCGTCACCGGCGATGAGCCCACCGCATAGTCCACCGCCGCCACCGCCATGAAGGTCAGGCCGATCGAGAACAGCACCTGGTCCAGGTGGGGGCGGCCGTAGAGGTGGCGGTAGAGCAGCCGCTCGGCCAGCGCGCCGGCCAGCGCGGTCAGGACGAAGGCCGCCGGCAGGCAGGCCAGGAAGGGCCAGCCGTGGTGGTGCATCAGCACCGCCAGCACATAGCCGCCGGCCATCGCGAAGGCGCCGTGCGCGAGGTTGATGAAGTTCATCAGCCCCATCGTCACGGCCAGCCCCAGCGCCAGCACGAACAGCAGCATGCCGTAGGCGATGCCGTCGAACAGCAGGGTCAGCATGGCGCGCGATCAGCCGCTGCGGCTCACTTTGTCTTGCCGGGGTCCTTGACCGACTTCTGCACGTCGAACTCGACGTTCCAGAGCTGGCCGTCCTTCTTCTCGACGCGGCGGGTGTAGATGTCCTGCACGATCTCGCGCGTCTGTGCGTCGATCAGGATCTGGCCGCGCGGGCTCTCGAAGACCTGGCCCTTGAGCGCCGCCATCAGCGCGTCGTTGCCGGCGCCCTTGCTGGCGTTCAGGCCGTTGTAGAGCAGGCGCATGCCGTCCCAGCCGCCGACCGCCATGAAGTTGGGGCGGAACTTGTGCATGGCCTGGAAGTCGGCGACGAACTTCTTGTTCATCGGGCTGGGGTGGGCGGCCGAGTAGTGCTGGGTGGTGACCACGCCCAGCGCCACGTCGCCCATGTCATTGAGCTGATCGTCATCAGTGATGTCGCCGGTGCCGATCAGCTTGATGCCGGCCTTGTCCAGACCGCGCTCGCCGAACTGCTTCATGAACTGCGCCCCCTGGCCCGAGGGCAGGAAGACAAACAGCGCGTCGGGCTTGGCGTCGCGCACCTTCTGCAGCACCGGCGCGAAGTCGGGGCTGCGCAGCGGGGTGCGCAGCTTTTCGAGCACCTGGCCGCTGTTGAGCAGGATGCGGTCGCTGAAGTACTTCTCGGCGTCGTTGCCGGGGCCGTAGTCGGTGACCAGGGTCACCACCTTCTTGATGCCGTTCTTCGGCGCCCAGTCGCCCATCGCCACCGCGGCCTGCGGCAGCGTGAAGCTGGTGCGGGTGATGTAGGGCGAGGCCTCGGTGATGGCCGAGGTGGCCGCGGCCATCACCACCATCGGGGTCTTGCTCTGCGTGGCAATCGGCGCCGTGGCCAGCGCCAGCGGCGTCAGGCCGAAGCCGGCCAGCGCCACCACCTTGTCGTTGACCACCAGTTCCTGGGCCAGACGGCGGGTGTTGTCGGCCACGCCGGCGTCGTCCTTGATCAGCACCTCGACCGTCTTGCCGCCGGCCTTCTTGCCGTTCTGCGCCTGGAACAGCTGGATCGCGGCGGCGATCTGCTTGCCGGTGGACGCGCTCTGGCCGGTCATCGGCAGGATCACACCGATCTTCACGGTGTCGGCCTGGGCATGGGCGCTCAGTGGGGCGGCCAACGCGGTGGCGCAGGCCAGGGCGATCAGATGGCGACGACGGGTCATGGCGGCACTCCTGTCAGGCGAGGGGAGCGCCGATTGTGGGCAGCGCCCGCCCGCCCCGGCCCTAGGGTCCACCCGCAGCGGACGGCATGGCCGACCGATAGCTGCTATCGCCGTCCGGCATGGCGGACAATCGGCGCATGCCGCCCGAACAGCCCACCCAGCCGGTCCCCCAGGTCGACAAGTTCCGACCCATCAACCGCCGCCAGCGCCTGAAGATCATCGCCCTGACCGTGGCGGTGGTGGTGGCGCTGTGGAGCCTGCTGCTGCTGCGTCCGGGCGCCCACCCGCGCGCGATCCCGGGCGTGACGCCCGCCCCCTGCAAGGCCGGCCAGACCCAGAACTGCATCGGTGGGCAGGCCAATGTGACGCTGCTGCCGGCCGCGTCGGCGGCCAGCCGCTGATCACCAGATCCGGATCCGCTCGTCCGGCGCCTTCCACATCTTGTCGCCCGAGCGGGTGCTGAAGGCGTCGTGGAAGCCGTCGTGGTTCACCGCGGCGCCATTGGCGCGGTACTCGGGCGGCGAGTGCGGGTCGGTGGCCAGCAGCTGCAGCGTGCGCTCGGGCCGGGTCTTCTCGCGCCAGGCCTGCGCCCAGCCCAGGAAGAAGCGCTGTGAGCCGCTGAGGCCGTCGATCACCGGCGCCGCCTGGTCGCCCAGGGAGCGCCGGTAGGCCTTGTAGGCAACCTGCAGGCCCGACAGGTCGGCGATGTTCTCGCCCAGCGTCAGCTTGCCGTCGAGCGAGCGCCCGGGCAGCGGCTGGTAGCTGCTGTACTGGCTGACCAGGCGCTGGCCCAGGGCGTCAAAAGCCTGGCGGTCGGCGTCGGTCCACCAGTTGCGCAGCGCGCCATCGCCGTCGAACTGGCTGCCGCTGTCGTCGAAGCCGTGGCTGATCTCGTGGCCGATGACCGCACCGATCGCGCCGTAGTTGACCGCGTCATCGGCCTCGGGGTCGAAGAAGGGCGGACGCAGGATGGCGGCCGGGAAGACGATCTCGTTGGCCATCGGGTTGTAGTAGGCGTTGACGGTCTGCGGCGTCATGCCCCACTCGCTGCGGTCCACCGGCTGGTCGACCTTGCGCGCCTGTCGCGCCCACTCGAACTGCGCGGCGCGCCGCAGGTTGCCCAGCGCGTCACCCGGGCGCACCTCCAGACCGCTGTAGTCGCGCCAGCGCTCGGGGTAGCCGATCTTCACCGCATACTTGGCCAGCTTGGCCTGGGCCTGCACGCGGGTCTCGGGGGACATCCACGACAGCTGGTCGATCGAGTCCTTGTAGGCCGCCAGCAGGTTGTTCACCAGCCGCAGCATCTTGGCCTTGTGCTCGGGCGGGAAATGGCGCGCCACATAGAGCTGGCCCACGCCCTCGCCCAGCGCGCTGTTGACCTGGCGCACCGCCTGCTGCCAGCGCGGGCGCGGGCTCTGGGTGCCATTGATGGCCTTGCCGTGGAAGGCGAAGTGCGCGTCGCGCAGCGCCTTGGGCAGGGCCGGCGCCAGGTCGTCGAGCAGGTGCAGCTTGGCGTAGAGCTTCCAGTCGGCCAGCGGCTGCTCGGCCAGCAGCTTGGCCGCGCCGGTGACGAAGCTGGGCTGCGACAGCATCACCGAGGCCGGCGCCGGCGTGCCCGCGCCCTGCAGGAAGGCCGCCCAGTCGAAGCCCGGCGCCTTGGCGGGCAGCTCGGCCGGGGTGGCCGGGTTGTACATCTTGACCGGGTCGCGCAGCTCGGCGCTTTCCCAGTGCAGCTCGGCCAGGCGGCGCTCCAGCGCGTAGACGCGCTGCGCGGCCGCGGCCGGCTGGCGCTCGCCCGCGGCGCGCGCCAGCACGCCCAGGTAGCGCAGGTAGGCGGCGCGGGCCTGGGCCATGCGGGGGTCGCGCTGGTTCAGGTAGTAGTCACGCTCGGGCAGGCCCAGGCCGCCCTGCCAGGTCAGCAGGCGGTAGACCTGGGGGTTCTTGAAGTCGGCCTCGACCCCCAGCCCGATCGGGCTGACCGAGCCGGCCACCTGGCGGCCCAGGTAGCTGGCCAGTGCGCTGGGCGAATCGATCGCATCGACCTCGGCCAGCAGCGGACGCACCGGGGCCAGGCCGGCGCGGTCGATCGCGGCGGTGTCCAGGAAGGCGGCGTAGGTGTGGCCGATCTGGGCCTCCAGGCCCTGGGCCCGATCGCGCCGCGCGGCCATCTCCTCGATGATCGCGCGCACCTGCTGGTCGGAGCTCTCGCCAAGTTCGACGAAGGTGCCGAATTCGGGCTTGTCGGCCGGGATGACGGTGCGCCGCAGCCATTGGCCGTTGGCGGCGCGGAAGAGGTCGTCCTGGGGACGCACGGCGCGGACGGCAGCGGCGCTGTCGAGGCCGGAGCGGGGAGCGGCGGTCAGCGCCGGGGTCGCCACGGCCAGGGCCAGCAGCAGCGACAGGGTTCGCACGCGAGAGTTCAGCATCGGGATCATTCCTGGGCCATACCGCCAGCGGCCCGATCAGGCCGCCGGCACCAACCAGCCACCCGGGTGGGGCGGCCGGCCACGAAAAGCGTCGATTCTGCCCCGACGCCCGGCCCGGCCTGCTCGGGGTTGGCCCGGCACCGCCATGAACAAGGGGCTCCCGGTGGGAGCCCCTTGGCGTGTCAGGTCAGCGCGGGCGCTGCCCGCGGCCGATCACTTGAACTGGTAGGACGCGGTCAGGTACCAGAAGCGGCCACGCGGATCGGCAAAGGAGCCGGCGAAGCCCGCCGAGTGCGAGCCGTAGCTCGACGAGGCGACGAACGGCGGCTCGGCGTCCAGCAGGTTGCGCACGCCCAGGCCCAGGCGCGTGTTCTTGAAGCCCTTGTAGCTGACGGCCAGGTTCCAGCGCGTGGTGTCGTTGACGTTGTAGGGCTGGGCGACACCCAGGTTGGCATCCACCACCGCCGCGGACTCGGTCCAGCCCTTGACGAAGGTGTTCTCCAGCGTGGCGCCCCACACGCCCAGGCTCCAGTCGAAGCCCAGCGTGTGCTGCCAGCGCGGGATGGGTTGCACGCCGCCGGTGGACACGCCCACATAGCTCTTGTAGGCCGAGCCCTTGCCGTTCTGCTGCTCCCACACGCTGATGTAGGTGCCGGCGAAGCTCACACCCAGCTTGCCGTACTCGCCCAGGCCGAAGCCGGCGCGCACGTCCAGGTCGAAGCCCGAGGTGCGCAGGCCGCCGAGGTTCTCCACCGGGGTGGAGATCGACGAGATGAAGCCGTCGGTGGTGCGGGTGATGCGGGTGGCGGCGTACTTGGCGTACAGCGCCGGGTCGCTCATCAGCTGGTCACCCGAGATCACGCCGATCTGGTCGCTCTTGCGGATCGACCAGTAGTCCAGCGCCATGCTGATGTCGCGCACCGGCTCCAGCACCACGCCCACCGAGAACTGGCGGCTCTTCTCGGGCTTGAGGTTGGGGTCGCTGGTCAGCTTGACGTTGAACTGGGTTTCGCAGCGCGGATCGTCGGCGTGGCCGGCCGGGCAGTTCGGATCGACCTGCACGTCGGCGGTGTTGGTGTTGGACGTCGGGCTGTTGACGTCCCACAGCGTGGGCGCGCGGAAGCCCGTGCCGGCGCTGGCGCGGACCATCCAGCTGCGGTCGGGCTGGATGCGCAGCTTCAGTGCGGGGTTGAAGCTGCTGCCGAAGTCGCTGTACTTGTCGTAGCGCGCGGCGGCGGTCAGCTCGACCTCCTTCATGAAGGGCATGGCCAGTTCCGAGAACAGCGCATAGGCCTTGCGGCTGGCCGAGGTGCGCGGCACCGAGCCCTCGCCGCCGATGTGGGCGCCGGCCGAGTAGTCGGCGTTGGTGGGCCGGTCGTCGGCCTTCTCCTGGCGCACATCGGTGCCCAGGGCCAGCGACATCGCGCCACCGGCGAGGCGGCCGATCTCGCGGCTCATCTTGGCGTCCACGCCGATCACGGTGCTCTTGGACTTGCGCACCACGCCCACCAGCGAGGCGTCCTTCAGCAGCTGCTGGCCGGTGGCGTCGTTCGGGCCGAAGGGGTTGACGTTGCCGCTGCGCAGCGCGGCCAGGTACGGGTCTTGCAGCAGGTAGCCGCTGTAGTTCAGCGTGCCACGGGCCTGGGCCACGCTCAGGCCGACGTCGTAGTCCCACTGGTTCCACAGGCCCGAAACGCCGGTGACCAGGCGCAACTGCTCGTTGGTGTTGTCGTTGACCCGGTTGCCCATGTCCAGCGAGCGGGTGGCGATCTCGGCGAAGCCGTCGCCATCCGGATCCCAGTCGGCCGCGGTGAAGCCCAGGCGCGTCAGCAGCGCCAGCGGGAAGTAGCGGCTGCTGGTGGGCATCAGCACGTTCGGGTAGTTGCCGTTGGGCAGCACCTTCATCGCGTCGCCGCTGATCGGCGTGGGCGCGACGCGGCCGATGGTGTGGTTGCGCGCGAACGAGGCTTCGGCGAACAGCGTGGTGTTGCTGTCCAGCGCGAAGGTGCCGCGGGTGAAGAGGTCGGACTTGGTGCTGTCGGGCAGGTTGTCCACCAGCGCCGCGTAGATCGCGCGGCAGCGCTTGATGGTGTCCACGCCGTTGGGCGCCAGGTTGCCGGTGTCCTGGACCACCGAGTTGACCGGGTCGCAGGCCGCCATGTTGGCGCCCGGGTTGTCGTAGGCGCCCGGGGTGATGCCCACATCCATCAGGCGGCCCGGGAAGGCGCGGTAGGAGGTGGGGGGCAGCGAGCCCGGCACCTCGGTGGCGTGGCGCAGGTACAGGCCCTGGTCGACCGCCTTGATGCGGGTCTGCTTCTTGACGTTGCCGGTGACCAGCAGGTTGAACTTGTCAGTGCCCAGGTTGCCCAGGCCGTAGGCGACCGAGACGCCGGTCTCGCGGCCACCCACACCGGCCTCGGTGTCGCCGTAGCGCAGCGAGATCTCGCCCTTGTCGTAGTCGCGGCGGGTGATGAAGTTGATCACGCCGGCCACGGCGTCGGTGCCGTAGATGGCCGAGGCGCCGTCACGCAGCACCTCGATGCGCTCCAGCGCGGCGAAGGGGATGCTGTTCAGGTCCACCGCCACCGAGCCGCCGATCGAGCCGAAGGGGTGGCCCGCGAGGCGGCGGCCGTTGAGCAGCACCAGCGTGCTGTTCGGGCCCAGGCTGCGCATGTTGGCGTTGGAGGTGGCGTAGCCGGCGCCCTGGGTGCTGTCCGACACCAGGCCGGAGATCGCGGCGACGCGGCGCAGCACGTCCTCCACGTTGACCGCGCCGGACTGCTCGATCTGCTCGCGGCTGATGACCGTGACCGGCAACGCCGTTTCAGAGGCGAGGCGCTTGATCGACGAGCCGGTGACCTCGACACGCTGGGTGTCGGTGGCGGTCTGGGCCTGCGCGGCGGTACCGAGCAGGCCGCTGCCAATGGCCAGGACCAGGCTGGCCGCCAAAGGGGTGCGATGGAACATGGATCCTCCGTGGGTCGGGACGAGGGGCCCAGGCGGCCGGCTCATGACCGGGCGCCTGGTTCAAGCCGCCGATTCTCGGAGTGCACCCCGGGGTGTTGCCAAGCAGTTTCTGGTGTGTTGCGGGCGAGTGTCGCCCTAACGAAACACTGCTCCGGGGTTCCCCGGGGGTGCCGGCCTCACATGCTGCGCCGGTACTGACCGCCCACCTCGAAGAGGGCGCTGGTGATCTGGCCCAGGCTGCAGCAGCGCACCGCGTCCATCAGCACCTCGAAGACGTTGCCGTTCTCGATCACCGCCTGCTTCAGCCGGGCCAGTTGCACCGGGGCCTCGTCGGCGTGGCGGGCATGGAAGTCGGCCAGGCGCTGCAGCTGGCTCTGCTTTTCTTCTTCGGTGGAGCGGGCCAGCTCGATGTGCTCGGGCACCGGATCGCCCTTCGGGTTGCGGAAGGTGTTGACGCCGATGATGGGGTACTCGCCGGTGTGCTTGAGCATCTCGTAATGCATGCTCTCTTCCTGGATCTTGCTGCGCTGGTAGCCGGTCTCCATCGCGCCGAGCACGCCGCCGCGCTCGGCGATTTTCTCGAACTCGGCCAGCACCGCTTCTTCCACCAGCTCGGTCAGCTCGTCGATGATGAAGGCGCCCTGGTTGGGGTTCTCGTTCTTGGCCAGGCCCCACTCGCGGTTGATGATCAGCTGGATCGCCATCGCGCGGCGCACCGAATCCTCGGTGGGCGTGGTGATCGCCTCGTCGAACGCGTTGGTGTGCAGCGAGTTGCAGTTGTCGTAGATCGCGATCAGCGCCTGCAGCGTGGTGCGGATGTCGTTGAACTGGATCTCCTGCGCGTGCAGGCTGCGTCCCGATGTCTGGATGTGGTACTTCAGCTTCTGGCTGCGCTCGTTGGCGCCGTACTTCTCCTTCATCGCCACCGCCCAGATGCGCCGGGCCACGCGGCCCAGCACGGTGTACTCCGGGTCCATGCCGTTGCTGAAGAAGAAGCTCAGGTTGGGCGCGAAGTCGTCGATGTGCATGCCGCGGGCCAGGTAGGCCTCGACGAAGGTGAAGCCGTTGCTGAGCGTGAAGGCCAGCTGGCTGATCGGGTTGGCCCCCGCTTCGGCGATGTGGTAGCCGCTGATGCTGACCGAGTAGAAGTTGCGCACGTCGTGGTGCACGAAGTACTCGGCGATGTCGCCCATGACCTTGAGCGAGAACTCGGTGGAGAAGATGCAGGTGTTCTGGCCCTGGTCTTCCTTCAGGATGTCGGCCTGCACCGTGCCGCGCACATTGGCCAGCACCCACTCGCGGATCTTGGCGGCCTCGGTGGGCGTGGGCTCGCGGCCGTTGTCGGCCTTGAACTTGTCGATCTGCTGATCGATCGCGGTGTTCATGAACATCGCCAGGATCGACGGCGCCGGGCCGTTGATCGTCATGCTGACGCTGGTCGTGGGGCTGCACAGATCGAAGCCCGAGTACAGCACCTTCATGTCGTCCAGCGTGGCGATGCTCACGCCCGAGTTGCCCACCTTGCCGTAGATGTCGGGCCGGGCGTCGGGGTCATTGCCGTAGAGCGTGACCGAATCAAACGCAGTGGACAGGCGCTTGGCCGGCATGCCCTCGCTGACCAGCTTGAAGCGGCGGTTGGTGCGGAAGGCGTCGCCCTCGCCTGCGAACATGCGGGTCGGGTCCTCGCCCTCGCGCTTGAAGGCGAAGGTGCCGGCGGTGTAGGGGTAGCTGCCGGGCACGTTGTCCAGCATCAGCCACTTCAGGATCTCGCCGTGGTCCTCGTAGGGCGGCAGCGCCACCTTGCGGATGGTGTTGCCGCTGAGCGTGGTGTGGGTCAGCGCGGTGCGGATCTCCTTGTCGCGGATCTTCACCACGTACTCGCTGCCGGCGTAGGCCTTGACCATGTCGGGCCACTGGGCGAGCAGCTGGCGGGCGTCGGGTTGCAGGCGCGCGGCGCGCTGCTCGGCCAGCGCCAGCACGGTGTTGCGCGCACCGTTCTTCTCGGTGCTGTCCTCGGCCAGCATGCGCGCGGTCTCGGTGAGCTGCTGCACCTCGCGCGCCAGGCGCGCCTGGGCGCGGGCGCGGGCCTTGTAGCCGCGCACGGTGTCGGAAATCTCGGCCAGGTAGCGCACGCGCGCCGGCGGCACGATGGGGGTCTGGTGGGTGCTGTGGCGGGTGTCCACGCGCGGCAGCCGGCCCTCGGTCAGCGCCAGGCCCTTGGCCTGCAGTCGCTCCTTGAGCGCCTGGTACAGCGCGGTGACGCCGTCGTCGTTGAAGCGCGCGGCCTGGGTGCCGAAGACCGGCATCTGCTCGGGCATGACGGTGAAGGCCTCGCGGTTGCGCTGCACCTGCTTGGCCACGTCGCGCAGCGCGTCGGCGGCGCCCTTGCGGTCGAACTTGTTGATCGCCACCAGCTCGGCAAAGTCCAGCATGTCGATCTTCTCGAGCTGGCTGGCGGCGCCGAACTCGGGCGTCATCACGTACATCGGCACATCGACCAGCGGCACGATGGCCGCATCGCCCTGGCCGATGCCCGAGGTCTCGACGATCACCAGGTCGAAGCCGGCGGCCTTGCAGGCGGCGATGGTGTCGGGCAGTGCTGCGCTCACTTCACTGCCGGTGTCGCGGGTGGCCAGGCTGCGCATGAAGACCCGCGCGCCGTTCTGCCACGGCCCGGTGGCGTTCATGCGGATGCGGTCGCCCAGCAGCGCGCCGCCGCTCTTGCGGCGCGAGGGGTCGATGCTGATGACGGCGATGCGCAGGCGGTCGTCCTGGTCCAGGCGGAAGCGGCGGATCAGCTCATCGGTCAGGCTGCTCTTGCCGGCGCCGCCGGTGCCGGTGATGCCCACCACCGGCGCGGTGGAGGCGGCTGCGGCCTGGCGCACCGCGTCGACCATCGCAGCCTCGGCGTCGCCGTTGTCGAGCGCGGTGATCAGCTGCGCCAGCGCCCGCCAGGCGGGCTCGGTCTGGCCCTGGATCGCGGCCAGGCTCTTGGGCGCATGCGCCGACAGGCTCTTGTCGCAGCGCATCACCATCTCGCCGATCATGCCCTGCAGGCCCATGCGCTGGCCGTCTTCCGGGCTGTAGATGCGCACCCCATGCTGCGACAGCATGCGGATCTCCTCGGGCACGATGACGCCGCCGCCGCCGCCGAAGACCTGGATGTGCTCGCCGCCGCGCGCGCGCAGCAGCTCGACCATGTAGGTGAAGTATTCGTTGTGGCCGCCCTGGTAGCTGCTGACGGCGATGCCCTGCACGTCTTCCTGCAGCGCCGCGGTGACCACCTCGTCGACCGAGCGGTTGTGGCCCAGGTGGATCACCTCGGCGCCCATGTTCTGCAGGATGCGCCGCATGATGTTGATGGCCGCGTCGTGGCCGTCGAACAGGCTGGCCGCGGTGACGAAGCGCACCTTGTGGGTCGGGCGGTACTGGGCGAGGGCGCGGTGTTCGGCGGAGAGGTCGGTCATGGCAGGCTCGTCACGTTGGTTGACGTTGACGTAAACGTCAATCCGGCGATGATGCCATGTCCGCTTTCGCCGTGGCTGACAGCGGGATGCTTGGCGCAGACGGGGTTTACCCGTAGTCAATCCTGCGATGCAATGCCGCTGGTACGCTGCGGCCCATGAGCTTCCTGGCGATCGACATCGGCAACACGCGGCTGAAGTGGGCGCAGTACGCCTCGCCCCAGCCGGGCGCGGCGCTGCTGGCCCATGGCGCGGTGTTCCTGGAGACGATCGACGAGCTGGCCGAGAAGGAATGGCGCGAGCTGGCGCCGCCGCACTCGATGCTGGGCTGCGTGGTGGCCGGCGAGGCGGTGCGCCGCCGCGTGGAAGAACAGCTGGAGCTGTGGGACCTGACGCCGCGCTGGGTGGTGTCCTCGCCGCGCGAGGCGGGCCTGGTCAACGGCTACGACCACCCGGCCCGGCTGGGCGCCGACCGCTGGGTGGCGATGATCGGCGCGCGCGGCCATGTGCTGGCGCGCGGGCCGGCGCGGCCGGCGCTGGTGGTGATGATCGGCACCGCGGTGACCGTGGACGCGATCGACCGCGAGGGCCATTTCCTGGGCGGCCTGATCCTGCCCGGCCACGGCATCATGCTGCGCGCGCTGGAAAGCGGCACGGCCGGCCTGCGCGTGCCCACCGGCGAGGTCATGCCCTTCCCGGCCAACACCTCCGACGCGCTGACCAGCGGCGGCACCTACGCCATCACCGGCGCGATCGAGCGGATGCGCCGCCACCTGCGCGAGCGCAGCCAGGGCGAGGAGCCGCTGGTGCTGATCACCGGCGGCGCCGGCTGGAAGGTGGCGCCCTACCTGGACATGCCGCACGAGTTGCTGGAGTCGCTGATCTTCGACGGGCTGCTGAACATCCAGTCGCACCGGCTGGCGCTCTGATCAGCCCGGCGGCGGCTCGTCGCCGGCGCCACGGGCGCGGGCCAGGTCCTCGCGCAGTGCCTGCACCTCCTGGCGCATCGCGGCCATCTCCCGGCGGATCTCATGCAGGAACTCGCGCTCCAGGCGCCGCTCCTCGGTCTCGACCCAGGCGGTGGCGATGGCGGCGGTGATCAGCGAGAGCATGCCGAAACCCAGCATCACCACGAACACCGAGAAGATGCGCGAGGCCGGTGTGGTCGGCACGATGTCGCCATAGCCCACGGTGGCGGCGGTGGTGAAGGCCAGCCACAGGCCATCGGCCAGCGTGGGGGTGCTGGGCTCCAGCCACCAGTAGCCGAAGCCGCAGGCCAGCAGCAGGCCCAGCGCGCTCAGCAGCATGTAGGCCAGGCCGCCACGGGTGATCAGGTGCTGGACCGTCCAGACCATGCGCAGCAGGGTCAGGCCGGCCACCGCCATGCGCAGCACCAGGGCCGGGGTGGACTGCAGGCTGCTGGGGGCCGCCGCCGCCGCCAGCAGGCCGGCCACCAGCAGCAGGTCGGTCGGGTTGGCGCGCAGGTGGCTGGGGGCGTGCCGGCAACGCCGGGCCACCTGCCAGAGGTGGGCGCTCACCACCGCAGCCGCCAGCAGGTAGGCCGCATCGGCCCAGTAGCTGGGGTGCTGGTTCAGCAGCTCGGCGTAGAAGGCCGGGATGGTCAGCAACAGCGCCAGCAGCACCGGCCAGCGCCAGCGGCGCTCGGTGCGGGCGGCGGCCGGGTTGTCGCGGGGCGCTCCGGTCAGGCCCCAGGCCACGGCGCGGCGGACAAACGTGTGGGTATCGAGACTCCAGCGTGACATCCAGCAAGCTTCGCACGACCTTGCGGTCCTGGCTTGATGGTAAGCAATCGCGTCCGCGACGTATGCTGTGGTCACGATGCCAGCAGCAGGTCCAGCCGTATCGAACCAGGACATGGCCGCCTCGGCAGCGCCGCGCCCGTCCCTGGTCTGGCGGCTGCTGCTGGCCGGCGTGCGGCCCGACGACAGCGCCACCACCCGGCGCAAGATGCTGCAGGTCAACGCCGGCGCGCTGATGACTGTGCTGGCCATCGTGGTCTACAACCTGGCCTTCTGGGTGTCGGGCAATGCGGCGCTGATCTCCTCCGGCCTGTGGCAACTGCCGGCGGCCGCACTGGCACCGCTGACCTGGTGGCTCAATGCCCAGCGGCGGCTGTCGCTGGCGCGCTGGTTCGTGATTCTGCTGGCGATGGTGGATGTGCTGCTGGGCATGGGCGGTGGCCAGGGCTCGGTCACCCACATCCACGCGTATTACCTGCTGTTCGCGATCCTGGTGCCCACCATCCTGTCGACCGAGGAGCGCTGGGGCATCGCGCTGCTGGTGGCGGCCAACCTGGGCGCCTATGCAGTCATCGCCCTCGTCGGCTGGCCCGCCCATCCGGACATGGCGCTGCTGCCCGCCGCCTGGCACGAGGGCCTGATGCTGTCGATGCTGATCTCCTGCGTGCTGATCGCGGTGGCCATGACGCTGCTGACGGAGGCCGCGGTGGCCGAGAACGAGGCGCGCCTGCAGACCCTGGCCGGCACCGACGGCCTGACCGGCCTGGCCAACCGCCGCCATTTCCTGCAGGCCTTGAGCCACGAGAGCGAGCGCGCCCGGCGCGAGGGGCGCCAGCTGTCGGTGGCCATCGTCGACGTCGACCACTTCAAGCGCATCAACGACCACCACGGCCACGACATCGGCGACCAGGCGCTGGTGCACCTGGCCAGCCACCTGCGCTCGCTGGTGCGGCCCTACGACGTGCTGGCGCGCATTGGCGGCGAGGAGTTCGCGCTGCTGCTGCCCGACACCCAGCTGCGCGAAGCGGTGGCGGTGACCGAGCGATTCCGCGGCACGCTGGCCGGCTCGGCGCTGCTGATCGACGGCCGGCCGCGCACACTCACCGTCAGTGTCGGCGTCGCCCAGCTGGGCCGCCACGAGACGGTGGACGACTGGCTGCGCCGCGCCGACCAGGCCCTCTACACCGCCAAGCACGACGGCCGCAACCGCGTGCGCGTCGCGGCCTGAGCGGGCCGGGCGCTCAGAGGATGTAGCGCGACAGGTCCTGGTTGCGCGCCAGCTCGCCCAGCCGGGCGGCCACCATCTCGGCGTCGATGCGCACCGTCTGCCCGCTGCGGTCCGGGGCCTCGTAGCTGATCTCGTCGAGCAGCCGCTCCAGCACCGTGGCCAGGCGGCGCGCGCCGATGTTCTCGGTGCGCTCGTTGACCTCGAAGGCCACCTCGGCCAGCCGGCGGATCGCGTCGGCGCCGATCTCCAGCGTCACGCCTTCGGTGGCCAGCAGCGCCTGGTACTGGCGGATCAGGTTGGCGTGGGTGCTGCCCAGGATGGCCTCGAAGTCCTCGACCGACAGCGGCTGCAGCTCCACCCGGATCGGGAAGCGCCCCTGCAGCTCGGGGATCAGGTCGCTGGGCTTGGCCAGGTGGAAGGCGCCGGAGGCGATGAACAGCACGTGGTCGGTGCGCACCAGGCCGTGCTTGGTCTGCACGGTGGTGCCTTCCACCAGTGGCAGCAGGTCGCGCTGCACGCCCTGGCGCGAGACATCGGCGCCCTGGGTGTTGGCGCGCGCGGCGACCTTGTCGATCTCGTCGATGAAGACGATGCCGTTCTGCTCGGCGTTGGCCACCGCGCGGGCGCGGATCTCGTCCTCGTTGACCAGCTTGGCGGCCTCCTCGTCGGCGAGCTGGCGCAGCGCCTCCTGGATGCGCAGCTTGCGCGTGGTCTTGCGTCCGGCGCCCATCTGGCCGAACAGGCCCTTGAGCTGCTCGGCCATGTCCTCCATGCCGGCGGGCGCCATGATGTCGACGCTGGCGCGCGGCTCGGCGAGCTCCAGCTCGATCTCCTTGTCGTTCAGCGCGCCCTCGCGCAGGCGCTTGCGCATGACCTGGCGGGCGGTGTTGTCGGGCGCCGGTGCCGGCGCGACAAAGCCCAGCTCGGCGCCGCCGCGCGGCGGCGGCACCAGCACATCCAGGATGCGGTCCTCGGCGGCGTCCTCGGCGCGCAGGCGGGCGCGCTTGAGGGCGGCCTCGCGCTCCTGCTTCACCGCCACCTCGACCAGGTCGCGCACGATGGTGTCGACGTCCTTGCCGACATAGCCCACCTCGGTGAACTTGGTGGCCTCGACCTTGACGAAGGGCGCATCCGCCAGCCGCGCCAGGCGGCGCGCGATCTCGGTCTTGCCCACCCCGGTGGGGCCGATCATCAGGATGTTCTTGGGCGTGATCTCGGCGCGCAGCTTCTCGTCGACCTGCTGGCGCCGCCAGCGGTTGCGCAGCGCGATCGCCACCGCCCGCTTGGCCGCCTGCTGGCCGACGATGTGGCGGTCCAGTTCGGAGACGATCTCCTTGGGCGTCATCGTCATGGGGCCCTCCTGGCGCTGGGCGCAGCCACCTGCGGCCAGGACCGTGCGCGACTCATTCAATCACCTCGATCGTGTGGTGCTGGTTGGTGTAGATGCAGATCGTGCCGGCGATTTCCAGCGACTGCTTGACGATCTGCGCGGCGTCCAGCGTGGTGTGGTCCAGCAGCGCCATCGCCGCCGCCTGCGCATAGGCGCCGCCCGAGCCGATGGCCACCAGGCCGCGTTCGGGTTCGAGCACGTCGCCGTTGCCGGTGATGATCAGCGAGGCCTCGCGGTCGGCCACCGCCAGCATGGCCTCGAGGTTGCGCAGGACCTTGTCGGTGCGCCAGTCGCGCGTCAGCTCGATCGCGGCGCGCACCAGGTGGCCGCCGTGCTTGGCCAGCTTGTCCTCGAAGCGCTCGAAGAGGGTGAAGGCGTCGGCGGTGGCGCCGGCAAAGCCGGCGAGGACCTGGTCGTGGTGCAGCCGGCGCACCTTGCGGGCGCTGGCCTTGACAACGATGTGGCCCAGTGTGACCTGGCCGTCGCCGCCGAGCGCGACCTGCCAGCGGCCGTCGGGCCGCTGGCGTCGCACGCTGACGATGGTGGTGCCGTGGTACGAATCCATGGGTGAAATGGTAAGGGGAAGTGCAAGGCCCGCCGACCGTCACAGGCTGCCAACCCGCCTCCAGCCGGCGCCTGGGGTGGGGCCGGCCCTGAGGTCAGGCGCGACCGGCCGGCCGCGTGCGGGCCCTATGCCGCGCGCAGATGCACCGGCGCGTGCTCGCCGATGCCCATCGCGCCGAACATCGCGGCCACCAGGCGGTGCACCTCGATGAAGCTGATGTGCCGGCCCTCGCCCTTGCGGGCGATGATCCAGTTCAGCAGGTCGCCGGCGGCGATGAAGTCGACGCGGATCAGCAGCGCGCAGGAAATGCGCACCACCTGCGCGCCGCCCAGCTTGGCGTCCAGCGTCTTGAGCACCACGCCCAGGTCGCCCGACAGCTGGCCGGAGAGGTCCAGCGTGGTGACCGCCACGCCATGGTGGTGGTCGCCGCCCTGGATGGTGGTGACCGCATCGCCCACCACCGACAGCGACGAGGCGCGGGTGTTGGCCGCCGAGCTGCCCACCCGCGCGACGCAGCGGCTGGGCTCCCAGCTGGGCGGTGAGACCTCGTAGGTCACGCAGTAGTCGATCGCCACCTCGTCGAACTGGTCGGGGCGGTTGGTCAGGCGCAGCGCCTCCAGGCGGGCCATCCAGAAGCCCGGGTCGGCGTCGCGCACGCCCACCGGCGCTGCTTCGCCCAGCGCCGCGAACAGCCGGTCGGAGGCCAGCCAGCGCATCTGCAGCGGCTGCGCGGCCCACTCCCGGCACAGCCGGGTCAGCTGGTTGGCGGCGTCGGGCTGCACGCGCTGCAGCGCGGTCCAGTCCAGCACCCAGGGCTGGGGCAGCTGCAGGCAGCGGCTGGTCAGGTCGGTCAGGGCCGCGGCGTCCAGCGTGGGCGGGCAGACCCAGCCGATCTCGCTGTCCTTGGGCTGGGGCGCCAGCATGCCGCTCTGTGCGGCGTCGGCCACCAGACGCGGCAGCGAATACCACTGCGGCGGCGAGGTCTGGAAGCGGTGACCGTACTCGGCGACCAGGGTCTCGAAGCGCTGCATCTGGCCGGTGGCGCGGTACAGGTCGAACAGGGTCAGCCAGGTTTCGGCGTTCTCATGGCGGGCGCCGCCCGGGCCGACCAGCGTGACCAGAGCGCGCTCGGCATGGGCGAAATCGGCGTTGGCGAAGGCGATCACCGCCTCGTCCAGGTCGTGGTCGTGCACGACTTCCGAGACCTCGACCAGCGGCATGGTGTCGCCGTGGCGCACCTGCAGCGCGGGGGCGACGGCCTCGGTCAGCGTGGGCGCCGAGCGCAGCGCGGCCTCGTCGGCCGGCATCATCATCATCGGCCGGGTGTTCTCGTCCAGGCCGTCCACCACCATGCCGGCGGGGATGGTGGCGGCACCGTCAGGACTGGCGGTGTCCACCCGGCGGGCGCTGGCGGGTGCGGGCCGGGCCGGCACCGGGCGCACCGGCGGCGCGCTGCCCACCATCTGCTGCTCGATGGCGTCGATCTTGGCCTTGACGCCGACGTCGGCGCCGCCGGGCGGCTGGGTCGGCCGGACCTCGGAATCGTCGATGTTGGACGAGGCGTCGAGCGCCGCCGCCTGCTCGGGCGTCAGGCCCTCGCGGCGGATGCGGCGCAGCATGTTGAGCTCGCGCTTGCGGACGAAGTCGTTGCGCCGCTTGCGCTCGATCATCGCCTTGAGCTCGGCCTTCTCGGCCTCGGCGAACTGGCTGCCGCCGCTGTCGGCGCCCAGACCGACCAGCTCCCGGGTGGGCGAGGACATCATCCGCACCACCCGGCTCAGCACGCCTTTGCCTTCGTCGCGGCTGGCCATGGTGGGCGCTCCTGAACTGCTGCGCTGCCCGGCGATCAGTCGCCGAACATCTTCTGCTTGAGCTCGCGACGCTGCTGGGCTTCCAGCGACAGCGTGGCGGTCGGGCGGGCCAGCAGACGGCCCAGGCCGATCGGCTCGCCGGTTTCGTCGCAGTAGCCGTAGTCGCCGGCATCGATGCGGGCCAGCGACTGGCTGATCTTCTTCAGCAGCTTGCGCTCGCGGTCGCGGGTGCGCAGCTCCAGGGCGTGCTCTTCCTCGATCGTGGCGCGGTCGGCCGGGTCGGGGACGATCGAGGTGTCCTCGCGCAGGTGCTCGGTGGTCTCGCCGGCGTTGGAGAGCAGGTCGTCCTTGAGCGCCTGCAGCCGGGTACGGAAGAACTCCAGCTGCTTGTCGTTCATGTACTCCGAGTCGGGCATGGCCAGCAGCTCAGGCTCGCTCAGGTCGCGGCCGGCCTTGGTCTTCCAGGCGTTGGCCAGCTTGGGGTCCGCCTTGGCGGCGGGCTTCAGGGCAGTCATCGGTTCGGGGTCGGTCCGGGGGGCAGGTTTCTTGGGCGAGAAACGGTCAGAGAAGCTCGCCCGCGACACGGCGGGCGGGGCGGTGGTTCGGTCGCTGGGGCGGGCAGCAGGCACTGCCGGCTCGGCCGCAGCCTTCTTGGCGGCGGCCGGGGCCTTGGCGGCAGGCTTCTTGGCTGCCGCTGTGCTGGCGCTCTTGGCCGGGGTCTTGCTCACGTTGGTCTCCTCGCCACGTCGCTCGAACATCGAGGGGTGTTATACCCCTGTTGGCCCGGCGGATGTGGTGCAACCGCCACGTTCGGGCGCGCGGATTGTAGCGATCCGGCACTTCAACGCAGCTGACAACGCAGCCGAGGGGCGCACGATCAGGCCACACAGCCTTCCAGGCCCTGCAACAGGATGTCGCGTGGCAGGTCGATGCCGATGAAGACCATCTTGCTGGTCTTGGCTTCGCCGGGGGCCCATTTGGGCCCCAGGTCGGAGCCCATCAGCTGGTGCACGCCCTGGAAGATCACCTTGCGATCGCTCCCCTTGAGCCACAGCACGCCCTTGTAGCGCAGCATCTTGGGGCCGTAGACCTGGACGATCGCGCCCAGGAAATCCTCCAGCTTGGACGGCGACAGCGCCTTGTCGCTGCGGAAGACGAAGGACTTCACGTCGTCATCGTGGGCGTGATGGTGGGGGTGGTCGCAGTGCTCGCCGTGCTCGTGCTCGTGGTCATGGTGGTGGCCGTGACCCTGGCCCTCGGTGAGGAAGTCGGGGTCGATGTCGAGCTTGGCGTTGAGGTTGAAGCCCTTGAGATCGAAGACCTCGGTGATCGGCACCTCGCCGAAATGCACCGCGCGCTGCGGCGCGCGCGGGTTCATGTGCTTGAGGCGGTGCTGCAGCGCGGCCAGGTGGTCGGCGTCGACCAGGTCGGACTTGCTGATGAAGATCTGGTCGGCAAAGCCCACCTGGCGGCGCGCCTCCTGGCGGTCATTGAGCTGTTGCTCGGCGTGCTTGGCGTCGACCAGGGTCAGCACCGAATCCAGCAGGTAGCTCTCGGCCACCTCGTCGTCCATGAAGAAGGTCTGGGCCACCGGGCCGGGGTCGGCCACGCCGGTGGTCTCGATCACCACGCGGTCGAACTGCAGCTCGCCCTTGCGGCGCTTCATCGCCAGGTCGGCCAGCGTGGAGCGCAGGTCCTCGCGGATCGTGCAGCAGACGCAGCCGTTGCTCATCTGGATCACCTGCTCGTTGGTGTCCGCGACGAGGATGTCGTTGTCGATGTTCTCCTCACCGAACTCGTTCTCGATGACGGCGATCTTCTGGCCGTGCGCCTCGGTGAGCACGCGCTTGAGCAGGGTGGTCTTGCCCGAGCCGAGGAAGCCGGTCAGGATGGTGGCGGGGATCAGGCCGTTGGACATGGGGTCGGGGATCAGGTGGGCAGGCGGGGCAGATGGGGGCGCCCCGCACGGGTTCAAGGGGCCGCCACTCTGAGCCCGCAGGATGGGGCTGTCAAGCACTGTCAAACGGATCGGGTATTCTCGGACCATTCCCACTGCCGGCACACGACGTGTCCGAACCGCCTTCCCCACGACCGCCGCGCGGTGGTCGTCCGGCCACCGCTGACAAGCGGGGCCTCTTCGAGCGCCTGGTCGAGTTCGTCCTGCCCGGGCCCGACTCCAAGGCCGAGCTGATCGAGACCCTGGCCGAAGCCGAGCAGCGCGAGCTGATCGAGCCGCAGTCGCGCGCCATGCTCGAAGGCGTGCTGCGCATGGCCGACATGGCGGCCGGCGACGTGATGGTGGCCGAACCCCGCATGGACGTGCTCGACATCGACGCCCCGTACGAGGAGCTGCTGGCCATGGTGATCGACACCGGCCACTCCCGCTTCCCGGTGATCGAGGGCTCGCGCGACAACATCATCGGCATCCTGATGGCCAAGGACCTGCTGAAGCTGCAGCGCGCGCCCGAGCTGAACCTGCGCACGCTGCTGCGACCGGCGGTGTTCGTCCCGGAGAGCAAGGGCCTGAACGAGCTGCTGCGCGACTTCCGCTCCAACCGCAACCACCTGGCCATCGTCATCGACGAGTTCGGCTCCACCGCCGGCCTGATCACCATCGAGGACGTGCTCGAGGAGATCGTCGGCGAGATCGAGGACGAGTTCGACGAGGCCGATGCCGCCAGCGGCGTCTACACGCTGGCCGACGGCAGCCTGCGGGTGGCCGGCGACGCCGACATCCGCACCGTCAACGAGGCCTTCTCGGCACAGTTCCCCGAGGACGCCTTCGACACCATCGGCGGCCTGCTGGCCCATGAACTGGGCCGGGTGCCGCGGCGTGGGGAATCGGTGGTGCTGGGCGGCTTGGACTTCAACGTGATGCTCACCCGCGGCGGCGCCGTGCGCTGGTTCCGCGTGCGGCGCCTGCCGGCCGACGCCGCCCACACCGCGTGACGCTCTCGTCCCGGCAGGCCCTGGCGCTGGCGGCGCTGGCGGGCGTGGTCCACACCGCTTCTTTTGCCCCGCTGAACGCGTACTGGCTGCAGCCGCTGGCGGTGGCCGCGCTGGTGCTGCTGTTGCGCACGGCCACGCCAGGCCAGGCCTTTGTGCGCGGCTGGGCCTTCGGCAGCGCCTGGCTGGCCAGCGGCCTGTGGTGGCTCTACATCAGCATGCACGACTTCGGCGGCCTGCCGGCGCCGCTGGCGGCGGCCGCGGTGGGGCTGCTGGCGCTGGCGCTGTCGCTGTACCTGGCGGCGGCGATGGCGGCCTGGGCGCGCTGGCGCAGCGGCCGGCCGATGGCCGATGCGGCGGGTCTGGCCGGCCTGTGGCTGCTGGCCGAGCTGGCGCGGGCGCAGTTCCTCACCGGCTTTCCCTGGATCGCCTCGGGCTATGCCCATGCCGACGGCCTGCTGGCGGCGCTGGCGCCCTGGGGCGGCGTCTATGCGATGGGGGCGCTGGCGACGCTGCTGGCCGCGCTGCTGGTGCTGGGGCGAGGGGCCTCGGCCAACGCCTGCCGCCTGCTGGCGATGGGGTTGCTCGCGGGCCTGATGGCCTTGCCGCAGCACTTCACCGAGCCGGCCGGCGAGCTGACGGTCAGCCTGCTGCAGCCGGCGGTGCCGCAGGACCTGAAGTTCGACCCCGAGCGCCTGGGCGCCAACATGCAGGCGCTGCAGCAGCAGCTGCATGCGGCGAGCGGCGCGCTGGTGGTGACGCCCGAGTCGGTGCTGCCGATCCCGCGCGACCTGCTGGACGAGGGCTACTGGGCGGGCCTGACCGCGCCCTTCCGGCAGGGCGACCGGGCGGCGCTGATCGGCACCTTCGTGGGCAACGAGCGCGACGGCTTCGTCAACGCGATGGTTGGCGTGCAGCCTGGCGCCAGCCCCGACTACGAATACGGCAAGCGCCACCTGCTGCCCTTTGGCGAGTACATCCCGCCGGGCTTTCGCTGGTTCGTTGACCTGATGCGCATTCCGCTGGGCGACCAGGCCAGCGGCCACCATGGTGCGTCCTTTGCGGTGGCTGGCCAGCGGGTGCGGCCCCTGATCTGCTACGAGGACCTGTTCGGCGAGGACTTTGCCGACGCGGTGGTCGGCCCGCAGGCCGCCACGCTGCTGGTCAATGCCAGCAACCTGGCCTGGTTCGGCCGCTGGATGGTGCAGGACCAGCACCTGCAGTTCTCGCGCCTGCGCGCGCTGGAATTCCAGCGCCCGCTGGTGCGCGCCACCAACACCGGTGCCACCGCGGTGATCGACCACCGCGGCGTGGTCACGCAGCGCCTGCCCGCCTGGCAGGAGGGCACGCTCGACGCCACCGTGCAGGGCCGCCGCGGCGACACGCCCTATGCGCGCTGGCTGGCCGCCTGGGGCCTGTGGCCGCTGTGGGGACTGGCGGCCGCGCTGCTGGTCACGATGCGGATGGGCGCGCTGCTGGCCGGGCGCCGCCGGGTCGCCCCGTAGAATCAAGGGTTTTCCCATCACGATGGACACCGTGCGCCCGGGCGCGCGGTGCGCGACCGGCCGATGCTCACCTTCCAGCAACTCATTCTCCGCCTCCAGGACTACTGGGACGCCCAGGGCTGCGCCCTGCTGCAACCGTACGACATGGAAGTGGGTGCGGGCACCAGCCACACCGCCACCTTCCTGCGCGCGCTGGGCCCTGAGCCCTGGAAGGCCGCCTACGTGCAGCCCAGCCGCCGCCCCAAGGACGGCCGCTATGGCCAGAACCCCAACCGCCTGCAGCATTACTACCAGTACCAGGTGGTGCTCAAGCCGGCGCCGGCCAACATCCTCGAGCTCTACCTGGGCTCGCTGGAGGCGCTGGGTTTTGATCTGAAGAAGAACGACGTGCGCTTCGTCGAGGACGACTGGGAGAACCCCACGCTGGGCGCCTGGGGCCTGGGCTGGGAGGTCTGGTTGAACGGCATGGAGGTGACCCAGTTCACCTACTTCCAGCAGGTCGGCGGCATCGACTGCAAGCCCATCACCGGCGAGATCACCTACGGCCTGGAGCGCCTGGCCATGTACCTGCAGGGCGTGGAGAACGTCTATGACCTGCAGTACGCCCCCGGCGTGCGCTACGGCGACGTGTTCCTGCAGAACGAGATTGAGCAGAGCACCTACAACTTCGAGCACAGCAACGTCGAGTTCCTGCTGCACGCCTTCGGCGCGCACGAGGGCAATGCGCAGCAGCTGATGCAGGCGCAGCTGGCGCTGCCGGCCTACGAGCAGGTGCTCAAGGCGGCGCACACCTTCAACCTGCTGGATGCGCGCGGCGCGATCAGCGTGACCGAGCGCGCGGCCTACATCGGCCGCATCCGCAACCTGGCCCGCAGCGTGGCGGCCAGCTACCTGGACAGCCGCGCCCGCCTGGGCTTCCCGATGGCCCCCAAGGCCTGGGCCGATGAAGTGATCGCCGAGCTGGCCGCCAAGGCCGAGAAGGCCGCCAAGAAAGAAGCAGCCTGAACACCATGAGTCACGCCAACCTCCTCGTTGAACTCTTCGTCGAAGAACTGCCGCCCAAGGCGCTGAAGAAGCTGGGCGAGGCTTTTTCGTCGGTGCTGGCCGCCAGCCTGAAGGCCCAGGGCCTGGCGGCGGCCGATGCCGCGGTCACCTCGTACGCGTCGCCGCGTCGCCTGGCGGTGCAGGTCGCCGGTGTGGCGAGCCAGGCCGCTGACAAGGCCCAGCAGATCAAGCTGATGCCGGTGGCTGTGGCCCTGTCCGCCGATGGCCAGCCCACGCCCGCGCTGCTCAAGAAGCTGGCCGCGGTGGGTGCCGACGCGTCGGTCGTGCCGCAGCTCAAGCGGCTGCCCGACGGCAAGGCCGAGGCCCTGTTCCTGGACAGCGTGGTGCCCGGCGCCAGCCTGGCCGAGGGCCTGCAGAAGGCGCTGGACGAAGCGATTGCCAAGCTCCCGATTCCCAAGGTCATGACCTATCAGAAGGCCGACGGCTGGAGCGACGTCAAGTTCGTCCGCCCGGCGCACCGCCTGATCGCGCTGCATGGCGAGCAGGTCGTGCCGGTGCAGGCGCTGGGCCTGAGCGCCGGCCGCGAGACGCTGGGCCACCGCTTCGAGGCGACGGTGCCGGTGGTCCAGATCGAGAGCGCCGACAGCTACGCCCGGCAACTGCGCGAGCAGGGCGCCGTGATCGCCAGCTTCGATGAGCGCCGCGCCGAGATCGTGCGCCAACTCACCGCCGCAGCGGCCAAGGAAGGCCTGACCCCGATCGAGGACGAGGCGCTGCTGGACGAGGTCACCGCGCTGGTCGAGCAGCCCAATGTGCTGACCTGCCACTTCGAGCAGGCGTTTCTCGACGTGCCGCAGGAGTGCCTGATCCTGACGATGAAGGCCAACCAGAAGTACTTCCCGTTGCTGGACGGCCACGGCAAGCTGACCAACACCTTCCTGATCGTCAGCAACATCGCGCCGGCCGATGCCAGCGCGGTGATCCAGGGCAATGAGCGCGTGGTGCGCCCGCGCCTGGCCGACGCCAAGTTCTTCTTCGATCAGGACCGCAAGAGGACGCTGGACAGCCGCGTGCCGGGCCTGGCCAAGGTGGTCTACCACGGCAAGCTGGGCACCCAGGGCGAGCGCATGGAGCGCGTGCGCGCCATCGGCCACGCGATCGTCAACCAGCTGCGCATGGCCACCGTGCCCTTCACGGTCGAGGCCAAGGATGAGTTCGATGTGCTCGACTCCAAGGTGCGCGAGGCCGCCACGCTGGCCAAGTGCGACCTGCTGACCGACATGGTGGGCGAGTTCCCCGAGCTGCAGGGCATCATGGGCGGCTACTACGCCCGCGCCGAGGGCCTGCGCGACGGCGTGGCCATCGCCATCGAGGACCATTACAAGCCGCGCTTCGCCGGCGACGCGCTGCCGCGCAACCACAGCGGCACCGTGGTGGCGCTGGCCGACAAGCTGGAAACCCTGGTGGGCCTGTTCGGCATCGGCCAGTTGCCCACCGGCGACAAGGACCCGTTCGCGCTGCGCCGCCACGCGCTGGGCGTGATCCGCATCCTGGTCGAGAAGAACCTGCCGCTGGATCTGTCCGAGCTGCTGAAAGCCGCCGTGCCCTGCTTCGGTGAGCTGATCCAGGACCCGAGCGAGGCACTGGCCGGTTTCTTCGCCGACCGCCTGGCTGTCTCGCTGCGCGACCAGGGCTACAGCGCCCAGGAGGTCGACGCGGTGCTGGCGCTGGCGCCGCAGCGCCTGGGCGACATCCCGCGCCGCCTGGAGGCCGTGCGCGCCTTCGCCGCGCTGCCCGAGGCCGCCTCGCTGGCCGCGGCCAACAAGCGGGTGGGCAACATCCTGAAGAAGATCGAGGGCGCGCTGCCCACCGCGGTCACCGACGCGCTGCTGCAGGAGCCCGCCGAGCAGGCGCTGGCCGCCGCGATCGCCCAGGTGCAGCCGGTGGCCGACCGCCTGTTCGAGCAGCACGACTACGCCGGCTCGCTCAAGGCCCTGGCCGCGCTGAAGGCGCCGGTCGATGCCTTCTTCGACGGCGTGATGGTCAATGCCGACGACGCCGCGCTGCGCGCCAACCGCCAGGCGCTGCTGAACCGCCTGCACCAGGCGATGAACCGCGTGGCCGACCTGTCGCGCCTGGCGGCCTGACACCGCACCGCCATGCAAGCGCCCAAGCTGATCATCATCGGCCGTGACGGCATCCTCAACCGCTTCCGCGACGACCACGTCAAGGATCCGGCCGAGTTCGAGCCGCTGCCCGGGGCGCTGCAGGCCGTGGCCCGCCTGAACCATGCCGGCTGGCATGTGGTGGTGGCCACCAACCAGGCGGGCATCGGCCGCGGCATGATCGACATGGCCGCGGTCAACGCGGTGCACCGCCACATGATGAAGCTGCTGGCGGCGCAGGGCGGGCGGCTGGATGCGATCTTCTTCTGCCCGCATGCCCCCGAGGACGACTGCGCCTGCCGCAAGCCGCTGCCCGGCATGATGCGCGAGATCGGCGAGCGCTATGGCGTCGACCTGGCCACGGTGCCGATGGTGGCCGACACCCTGCGCGACCTGCAGGCCGCCCAGGCCGCCGGCTGCCGCCCGCACCTGGTGCGCACCGGCCGCGCGGCCCTGGTCCACGAGGCCGAGCTGGCGCAGTGGCAGCAGACCGTGCCCGGGACCGTGGTGCATGCCGACCTGGCGGCGCTGGCCGAGCACCTGCTGGGCGGTGGCGCAGCGCCCGTTTCCTCCTGAATCCCGTCATGCAACGTCTGTCCTGGCTGCTGCGCTCGTCGCTGTTCTTTCTCTGGCTGGTGGTGACGGTGATCCCCTGGGCCACCTTTGTCGTGCTGGTCTCGCTGTTCGTCAGCTCCACCACGCTGTACTGGATCTGCGCCGGCTGGCTGCGCCAGGCGATCTGGGCGGCGCGCTGGATCTGCGGCGTGCGCTGGCGCGTGCAGGGCATGGAGAACGTGCCGCCCGCCAGCGATGGCCAGGCGGCCGTGCTGCTGGCGCCCAAGCACCAGAGCACCTGGGAGACCTTTGCCTTCCCGATGCTGATGCCGCACCCGCTGGCCTATGTGTTCAAGCGCGAGCTGCTGTGGATCCCGTTCTTCGGCTGGGCCATCGGCAGCCTGGACATGATCCACATCGACCGCAGCCGCCGCTCCGAGGCCTGGCGCAAGGTGGCCGAGCAGGGCCAGCGCATCATGGGCAAGGGCAGCTGGGTCATCATGTTCCCCGAAGGCACGCGCACGCCGCGCGGCAGCCAGGGTGACTACAAGACCGGCGCCAGCCGCCTGGCCATCACCACCGGCGTGCCGATCGTGCCGATCGCGGTGGCCTCGGCGCGCTGCTGGCCGCGCAAGAGTTTCCTGCTGCGCCCGGGCGTGATCGAGGTCTCGATCGGCCGGCCGATCCCGGTGCAGGGCCGCCAGCCCGATGAGCTGATGCGCGAGGTCGAGGCCTGGATCGAGGCCGAGATGCGCCGCATCGACCCCGAGGCCTACGCCGCCTGAGCCTCGTAGAATCGGCGGCCATGCCCACCCCGATGGCCGACGCCTGGCAGCTGTCGCTGTTCGACGCCCACGAGCCGGCGCCCGCGCCCGGCGCGTCCGCGCCGGCTGCCGCCGGGCCCATCGCCGTGCCCGCCCCGGTGGGGGCTGCACCCGCATCCGCACCAGCACCGGCTCCGGCGCCCAGCGCCGACTACCGCCACCCCCAGGCCGATCGCTCGCTGCGCCTGGGCGAGTGCCTGGTGGCCTACCAGCTGCGCCGTGCGCGGCGCAAGACCATCGGCTTCATCGTCGACGGCGACGGCCTGGTGGTCAGCGCGCCACGCTGGGTGTCCTTCGGCGAGATCGAGGCCGCGCTGCGCGAAAAGGCCACCTGGATCCTGCGCAAGCTGGCCGAGCAGCGTGACCGTCGCCGCCGTGTCGAGGCCGCCCGGGTCGAATGGCGCGACGGCGCCGCCCTGCCCTTCCTGGGCGAGACCGTGATCCTGGTGCTGGACCCGCGGGTGGCCGGCGCCCAGCTCAATACCGGGGGCCAGGCGCTGCCCGGCGTGCCGCGGCTGACGCTGCACCTGGGCCTGCCGCAGCAGGCCGAGCCGGCGCAGATCCGCGACCTGGTGCAGAGCTGGCTGCAGCGCCAGGCGCGCCGGGTCTTCGAGGAGCGCTGCGCCCACTTCGCCCAGCGCCTGGGCGTGACGGTGCGCCGGCTGTCGCTCAGCGCCGCCCAGACGCGCTGGGGCAGCGCCTCGCACGACGGCTCGGTGAGGCTGAACTGGCGCCTGATCCATTTCGGCCTGCCGGTGATCGATTACGTGGTCGCCCATGAGCTGGCCCACCTGCGCGAGATGAACCACAGCCCGGCCTTCTGGGAGGTGGTGCGCTCGGTCGTGCCCGACTACGAGCAGGTGCGCGGCAGCCTGCGCGCCGAGGTGTTACCGCCGCTGTGAGGCCGGCACGGGCGGGCGCATCCCCCCAAAGAGGGATGGCGCAGCGCAGCATGTCTTGGCAAAGTGACACCTGATTCGCTGTCATCAGCTCTCCAAGAGCGGGCGAGGTCCAGGGAGGATCGTGTGACACCACACATCAACGCCGATGGTCACCCCATCGGCGTTTTTTTTGCCTCGGCACGCCACAGGGGCCATGGCGTAGACTTCCGTTGACGTGAACGTCAACCAGCGCCCATGAGTCCAGCCCGCCCTGCCACCGCCGTCCGCCCCCGGGCTCCCGTCGATGACGCGGGCACCCGCACCTTCACGATCACCGAGCTGGCCCAGGAATTCGACATCACGCCGCGCGCGATCCGCTTCTACGAGGATGTCGGCCTGCTCGAGCCCGCCCGCAGCGGCCGCAACCGGGTCTACACCCACCGCGACCGCACCCGGCTCAAGCTCACGCTGCGCGGCAAGCGCCTGGGCCTGTCCCTGCTGGAGATCAAGCAGCTGGTCGACATGTACGACTCCGGCACCGACGACCGCCCCCAGCTGGAAGCCTTCCTGCTGGTGCTGGGCGAGCACCGCCGACAGCTGGAGCAGCAGCTGGGCGACATCGAGGTCACCCTGGCCGAGATCGGCCAGCATGAGGCCCGCTGCCGCAGCCTGCTGGGGCTGGCCGTGCCGGCCCGGCGCCGCCGCACACCGCGCGGCGGGTGAGCTCTGGCGGTCGTCCGGGCTGCGTAGACAGCCAGGACCGACCCTCAGGAGTTCGCCATGACCGACCGCCGCCCCGTTCGCGCCGCTGCCCTTGCCGCCGCCCTGCTGCTCGCCACGCCGCTGCTGCGGGCGCAGACCGCCGATTTCCAGAACCAGGGCAACTCGCTGCAGTACAGCAGCACCCCGGTCAACCGCCTGGTCGTGGCCAATGTGCAGTCCAAGGTCGGGGTCAGCCTGGAGCGGCTGACGCTGATCTCCGGTGAAGGCCACGAGGACAAGAAGATCACCGCCGGCCTGCTGGCGGGCGCGGCCACGCTGCTGTCGATGCGGGCCGGTGGCGGCATCGGCGGCGCCGGCGGCATCGACTTCGCCGACCGCGAGCCGATCGAGGACCACCTCAGCAAGGACGACGCGCGCCGCATCGGCGAAGAGGCGCTGGCCATCGTGGTCGAGAAACTGCGCGCCGCCGGTGTCGCGGTGGACGGCCCGGAGAAAGTGGCGGCCGCGCCCTTCATGGCCGAGGCCAAGGGCGAGAGCGAGGTCAGCACCGACTCGGCGCAGGACAAGGGCAGCCTGTTCCGCAAGGCCTATTACTACGGCTTCTACTGCACGCCGGTGGCCGGCCTGAAGTACCGCAAGCCCGGCATGTTCGAGGGCATGGGCGACAGCGACTACTACCCCAAGGCCCGGGCGGCCGCGGGCGCCCCGGGCGCGCTGGACCTGACGATCGCGTTCTACAACGACAAGAAGGTGTTCGGCCTGCACGAGTTCCAGGCCCGCGTCTGGGGCCAGGTCAAGGGCCGCGACGCCGACGTGCCGATGTACGCCGAGCTGCTGAAGAACAAGGACGACTTCACCGTGCCCTCGGGCGGCAAGGACACCCTGGCCTACTGGCAGGCGATGCGACCGAAATTCGAGGCCCTGGCCGGCGCCTTCGCCGCCCGCCTGGCCAAGGCCATGCCGCCCGCTGGATCCTGACGCCGCCAGCCCGCTACAATTGACGTTTACGTCAACGTCAATGGGCGGGCCGGTTGACCCTGCCACCCGGCGTTGCCACTCGCCGGCACGGGGTGCGCTTGCGTACACTGCCGCGCGGGATTGATGCGATGCAGCATGGGCTGCGTCCTGCCCGGCAGGAGATGGTTTCGTGAGCACCCAGCTGACCGAGCTGTTCGACAGCAACCGCGAATGGGCGCGCCGCACCGAGCAGCGCGAGCCCGGTTTCTTCAGCAAGCTGCTGGAGCAGCAGACCCCGCAGTACCTGTGGATCGGCTGTGCCGACAGCCGCGTGCCCGCCAACGAGCTGGTCGACCTGCTGCCGGGAGAGCTGTTCGTCCACCGCAATGTGGCCAACGTCGTGGCCCACTCCGACCTCAATGCGCTGTCGGTGATCCAGTTCGCGGTGGAGGGCCTGAAGGTCCAGCACATCATCGTTGTCGGCCACAGCAGCTGCGGCGGCGTGCGCGCGGCGCTGAACGACCTGCGCCTGGGCCTGGTGGACAACTGGATCCGCCACGTCAAGGACGTGCGCTGCAAGCACGAAGCCCTGCTCGACCGTGTGGCGCCCGAACAGCGGCTGGACGCGCTGTGCGAGCTCAACGTGCTGGAGCAGGCGCGCAATGTGTGCGACACCACCGTGGTCCAGGACGCCTGGGCGCGTGGCCAGGCGGTGGTGGTGCACGGATGGGTCTATGGCCTGCACAACGGCCTGCTGGAAGACCTGCGCATCACCGCCGCCACCGCCGAGCAGGTGGCCCCAGCCTACCGCGCCGCGCTCGACGGCATCATCAACCGCTACAACGCTGCCTGAACCAGGAGACTCTCCATGGCCGATTCGATCGTCATCGCCTCCGCTGCCCGCACGCCCATCGGGGGCCTGCTGGGCGACTTTGCCAGCCTGGCCGCCTGGGAGCTGGGCGGCGTGGCCATCCGCGCCGCCGTCGAGCGCGCCGGCGTGCCCGGTGACGCGGTGGACGAAGTGCTGATGGGCAACTGCCTGATGGCCGGCCAGGGCCAGGCCCCGGCGCGCCAGGCGGTGCTCAAGGCCGGCCTGCCGCAGAGCGCCGGCGCGGTCACGCTGAGCAAGATGTGCGGCTCGGGCATGCGCGCGATGATGTTCGCCCACGATATGCTGGCCGCCGGCTCGGCCACCGTGATGGTGGCCGGCGGCATGGAGAGCATGACCAACGCGCCGCACCTGATGTTCGCCCGCAAGGGCGTGAAGTACGGCGCCGCCCAGCTGTTCGACCACATGGCGATGGACGGCCTGGAGGACGCCTACGAGCGCGGCAAGGCGATGGGCGTGTTCGCCGAGGCCTGCGTGGCCAAGTACGGCTTCACCCGCGAGGCGCAGGACGCCTACGCGATCGCCTCCACCACCCGCGCCAAGGCCGCCAACGAGGACGGCCGCTTCGACTGGGAAATGGCCCCGGTGTCGCTGCCGGGCAAGGGCGGCGAGGTGCTCGTCAAGCACGACGAGCAGCCCTTCAAGGCCAAGCTCGACAAGATCGCCGGTCTCAAGCCGGCCTTCAAGAAGGACGGCACGATCACCGCCGCCAACGCCAGCAGCATCTCCGACGGCGCCGCCGCGCTGGTGCTGATGCGCGAGAGCACCGCCCGCGCGATGGGCGTGACGCCGCTGGCCCGCATCGTCGCGCACGCGGTGCATGCGCAGGCGCCCGAGTGGTTCTCCACCGCGCCCGCCGGCGCGATCGAGAAGGCGCTGAAGAAGGCCGGCTGGAGCGCGCAGCAGGTGGACCTGTGGGAGGTCAACGAGGCCTTCGCCGCGGTGACCATGGCCGCGATGCACGAGTTCCAGCTGCCCCACGAGATCGTCAACGTGCACGGCGGCGCCTGCGCGCTGGGCCACCCGATCGGCGCTTCGGGTGCGCGCATCGTTGTCACGCTGCTGGGTGCGCTGCGGGCGCAGGGCAAGAAGCGCGGCATGGCCTCGCTGTGCATTGGCGGTGGCGAGGCGACGGCGCTGGCCGTGGAGATGCTGTGAGCGGCCTGACCCGTCTGCAGCCATGATCCGCGACCCGCGCTCCGGCCGCTGCCACCCGACGCTGGTGCATGGCCGCACCCTGGTGGCGCTGCTGCTGCTGAGCCTGGGCCTGCTGGCGGCGCTGCGCTGGAGCGGCGCCGATGCCGGCTTCGGTGCCACCGTGCTGCAGCGGCCCTTCGACGAGCGCATCGACGGCTATGACCCCGGCCAGGCGCTGGCGGTGATGGCCGGCATGGACACGCTGCAGTACCGCGCCTACCTGCGCTACCGCCTGCTGGACCTGCTGTTCCCGGTGGTGCTGGGGGCGCTGCTGGCCGGCAGCCTGTGCGCGCTGGGCGCACCGCGCCTGGCCCGCATGGGCCTGCTGGCCGCCGCGGTGGACACGCTGGAGAACCTGATGCTGTGGTACCTGATGCTGCAGGACAACGCCAGCGCCGGCCTGGTGCAGGCCGCCAGCGCGCTGACCCAGCTGAAATGGGTGGTCTACGGCCTGACGCTGGGCGTGCTGGGCGTGGTGGCGGCGCAGCGCGTGCTGCGCGGCGCCAGTGCGCGGGGAGTGCGTGGTGGCTGAGTCGGTGCTGGTGGTCGGCGCCTCGCGCGGCATCGGGCTGGAGCTGGTGCGCCAGTACCGCGCCGACGGCGCCACCGTGGTGGGCACCGCGCGCGACGACGCCGGCCTGGCGCGCCTGCAGGCGCTGGGCGCGCACGCACTGCGCATCGATGTGACCGAGCTGACCAGCGTGGCCGGCCTGGCCTGGCAGATCGACGGCCAGGCCTTCGAGCGGGTCTGGGTCAATGCCGGCGTCTACGGCCCCTCGGGCCTGAACGCGCTGCAGGCGCCGGGCCGAGAGGATTTCGACCAGGTGATGCGCACCAACGTGCTGGGCCCGATGCAGGTGGTGCCGCAGCTGGTGGACGCGCTGGCGCCGCAGGCCCGGTTGGGCCTGGTGACCTCGCGCATGGGCTCGATCGGCCTGCGCACCAACGGCAACGGCTGGCTCTACCGCGCCAGCAAGGCCGCCGCCAACTCGGTGCTGCGCGACCTGGCCTTCGCGCTGGAAGGCCGGGCTGTCTGCGCCGCCTTCCATCCCGGCTGGGTGCGCACAGACATGGGCGGCGCCGGCGCCGACCTGTCGGTCGAGCAGAGTGCGGCCGGCCTGCGCGCGGTGCTGGCCGGCCTGACCCCGGCCGACCACGGCCACTTCTTCGACCAGGACGGCCAGGCCCTGGCCTGGTGACGCGCCCACCCCGACAACGGAGACCTTTCCCATGCTGCTCAGCGAAGACCACCGTGCCGTGCAGGACGCCGTGCGGGCCTATGTCCAGGACCGCATCGCGCCGAACGCCGCGCGCTGGGACAAGGACCACCACTTCCCGGCCGACGAACTGAAGGGCCTGGCCGAGCTGGGCTGCTACGGCGTGGCCGTGCCGCCCGAGTACGACGGTGCCGGCCTGGACTACCTGGCGCTGAGCCTGATCCTGGAAGAGATCGCGGCGGGCGACGGCGGCACCTCCACCGTGGTCAGCGTCAACAACTGCCCGGTCTGCTCGATCCTGATGGCCTTCGGCAACGAGGACCAGAAGCAGCGCTTCCTCAAACCCCTGGCGCGCGGCGAGATGCTGGGCGCCTTCTGCCTGACCGAGCCGCATGTGGGCTCGGAGGCCGGCGGCCTGCGCACCACCGCCACCCGCGACGGCGATGAGTACGTGCTCAACGGCGTCAAGCAGTTCATCACCAGCGGGAAGCACGGCGACGTGGCCATCGTGATGGCGGTGACCGACAAGGCCGCCGGCAAGAAGGGCATCAGCGCCTTCCTGGTGCCCACCGCCACGCCCGGCTACATCGTGGCGCGGGTCGAAGAGAAGATGGGCCAGCACAGCTCGGACACCGCGCAGATCGTCTTCGAGAACTGCCGCGTGCCGGCCGCCAACCGGCTGGCCGACGAGGGCATGGGCCTGAAGATCGCGCTCAGCGGTCTGGAGGGCGGGCGCATCGGCATCGCCAGCCAGAGCGTGGGCATGGCGCGCGCGGCGTTCGAGGCGGCGCTGCGCTACAGCAAGGAGCGCGTGGCCTTCGGCCAGCCCATCTTTGAACACCAGGCGGTGCAGCACAAGCTGGCCGACATGGCCACGCAGATCGAGGCCGCACGCCAGCTGATCTGGCACGCCGCCAGCCTGAAGGATGCCGGCCAGCCCTGCCTGAAGGAAGCGGCGATGGCCAAGCTCTTCGCCAGCGAGATGGCCGAGCGCATCTGCTCGGCCGCGATCCAGGTGCACGGCGGCTACGGCTACCTCAGCGACTTCCCGGTCGAGCGCATCTACCGCGATGTGCGGGTGTGCCAGATCTACGAGGGCACGTCCGAGGTGCAGAAGATCCTGATCGGCCGCGCCCTGGCTTAGGCCGCTCAGCAGCCACGCCAGAGGGTTGCCGCGGTGGCGCCGTGTTCAGCGGTGCTTCAGCTGGCTGCGGCTGCGCGCTCGCGGGCGATCAGCTCGTCGATGATGCGCCGCGCCTGCACGCCGCCGCCGTCGATGTTGAGCTTGAGCAGGCCGCGCTCGGGCCAGGCCTGCAGGTTCTGCTGCTGGCGCTCCAGCATCTCCAGGTCCTCGCTGAAGATCACGTGCTGGCCGTTGCGGATGGCTTCGGTCAGCGCGGCGTCGTCGGCCTTGAAGTGGCGCGCCATGCCCCAGAAGTACCAGCAGCTGCCGTCGGTCTCGGGCGTGATGTAGTCGACCACGATGGCCGAGGCCTTCTTGTCCACCGGCGCCTCGAAGCCGCCGTGGCCTTCCAGCGCCACGCCCACATCGATCAGCACATTGCTGGGCGGCTGGAAGCGGCAGATCTGCCAGCGGTCGACCGTGGCGGTCTTGTCCATGCCGTTGGATTCCATGGCCATCTGCCAGAACGGCGGCGCCTTGATCTTCTCCATGTAGCGCTCGGTGACCACCAGGCCGTCGACCACGCGGGTGGCCACCGGCGCCTCGTCGATCTCCTTCTGGCCGATGCTGCTCGAGTGCACATAGGTCTCGTGCGTCAGGTCCATCAGGTTGTCGATCAGCAGCCGGTAGTCGCAGCGGATGTTGAACAGGCCACCGCCCACCGCCCAGTCGCTGCGGCCATGCCAGGCGGGCACCGGGATGTCCTCTTCCCTGGCCAGCGCGGCGTCGCCCGGCCACAGCCAGACAAAGCCGTAGCGCTCGGCCACCGGGTAGCTGCGGATCGGCGGGAAGCCCTTGACGCGCTGGCCCGGCATGCTCACCGTGCGGCCGTTGCAGCCCATGGCCAGGCCGTGGTAGCCGCACACCAGGTTCCCGTCGCGCACGAAGCCCAGCGACAGCGGCACGCCGCGGTGCGGGCAGAAGTCTTCCACCGCGCCGATCACGCCTTCGCTGTTGCGGAAGAAGGCGATCGGCTGGTTGCAGATGCGGCGACCGAGCGGCTTGTCGCTGCCGATCTCGTCGGGGCGGGCGACCACGTACCAGGCATTGAGCGGGAACATCGGGGCTGTCTCCAGGGTTGTCAGCTTGAATTGGATCCAATTCTGCACTTGTGAGCTATCATCCGTCAATATGACCAATCAATTGGATCCAATTGAGGCCGAAGAACCTGCCGGTGGCAGCGTGCTGGCGCGGCTGCGCCAGCGCATCATCCGCGGCGAACTGCCCCCTGGCACCCGGGTCACCGAGGACGCGCTGGCCGAGTCGCTGGGCGTGTCGCGCACGCCGGTGCGGCTGGCGCTGCGCAGCCTGGAACAGGAAGGCTTGCTGACCAAGACCGGCAAACGCGGCCTGGTGGTGCGCGCCTTTTCCACCGACGACGTGATGTGCGCGGTGGAGGTGCGCGGCGCGCTGGAAGGCCTGGCCGCCCGCCGCGCCGCCGAGCGCGGACCCGATGCCGCGCTGCTGGCCGCGCTGGATGAGGCCGTGCAGCGCGGCCGCGTGCTGCTGGCCAAGGGCCACCTGGTGCCGGCCGACGTGGCCGCCTGGGGCGCGCTGAACAGCGACTTCCATGCGGCGCTGGTGGCGGCCGCCGGCAGCCCGGTGATCGCCGACGCGATCGCGCGCAACAACCACCTGCCGTTCGCCTCGGCCGACTCGATCACGCTGGACATCGGCGCGCTCGACCGCGAATACGACAGACTCCGCCTGGCCCAGGTGCACCACGAACTCGTGTTGGATGCGCTGCGCCAGCGCGAGGGCGCCCGCGTCGAGGCCCTGATGCGCGAACATGCCTGGATCGGCGTGCGCTACGGCCGCCTGCTCTGACTGACCCACCCACCCAACGCCATGACCACGCTCACCGTCCTGATCGCCGCCAAGACCGATGTCACCGCCGATGTCTGCGCCCTCGAGTTGCAGCCCACCGACGGCCAGCCGCTGCCCGCCTTCACCGCCGGCGCGCACATCGATGTGCATCTGAGCGGCGGCCTGATCCGCCAGTACTCGCTGTATGGCGCACCCGCTGACCGCAGCCGCTACCGCCTGGCGGTGCTGCGCGAGCCGGCCTCGCGCGGCGGCTCGGTGGGCGTGCATGGTCTGCAGGCGGGGCAGACGCTGACGATCTCGGCACCGCGCAACGCCTTCCCGCTGGCCGCCAGCGGCGGCGCGCTGCTGCTGGGCGGCGGCATCGGCCTGACGCCCCTGCTGGCGATGGCCGAGCAGTTGCATGCCGAGGGCCGGCCGTTCCAGCTGCACCTGAGCGTGCGCACCCGCGACCGCCTGCCGCTGGCCGCGCACCTGGCGGCCGTGCCCTGGGCGGCGCAGGTGGTGGTGCATGTCGATGACGAGCCGGCCACCGCGCTGGACATCGCCGCCGTGCTGCGCGCTGCCAGCCCCGACACCCACGCCTACGCCTGCGGCCCCGCCGGCTACATCGCCTGGGCGCGTGCCGCAGTGCAGGCGGCGGGCTGGTCTGACGACCGCTGGCACAGCGAGTCCTTCACGCCGCCGGTCATCAACCACAGCGCCGACGGCCCGTTCGAGATCGAACTGGCGCGCTCGAAGCGAGTGATCACCGTGGCCGCCGACCAGACGGCGGTGCAGGCGCTGGACGCCGCCGGCGTGGCTGTCTCCACCTCCTGCGAGCAGGGCATCTGCGGCACCTGCCTGACCCCGGTGCTGGGCGGCACGCCCGACCACCGCGACGCCTACCTGACCGATGACGAACTGGCCGCCGGCAACTGCTTCCTGCCCTGCGTGTCGCGCTCGCGCACCGCGCGGCTGGTGGTGGATCTCTGAGGCGCGGTCGTCAGGCCAGCGCCACGCGCTGGCCTGGCGCGATGATCGGCGGTGCCGCGTTCAGCGTCTCGATCGCGAAGCCGGCCGCTGCCTTGTAGCGCGCCATGAAGGCCTCGCGCTCCTCACGCGGGACGACCTGGTCGATGTGCTCGAAGACGCCGCCGCAGCGCTCGTCCACCAGCCCCAGCAGACCGAAAGGCCCGGCGCCGCGGTTGCGCAGCACCAGGGCCGAGATGTCCGCGCACAGGCGCTCGTCATAGGCGCGCAAGGCCTGCGGGCCGACGCCGTGGGCCAGGAACTGCGCGCCCAGCACGCGGGCATCGACGATCGCCTGGCTGGCACCGTTCGAGCCCACCGGGTACATCACATGCGCGGCGTCGCCCAGCAGCGCCACGCGGCCGTCCACCCAGGTGGGCACCGGGTCGCGGTCGATCATCGGGTACTCGTAGACCTCGCTGGCGCCGCGCAGCATCGCCGGCACGTCGAGCCAGGGGTAGTTCCAGCCCTCGAAATGGTGGATGAACGCCTCCAGCGCCACGCGCCGGTTCCAGTCACCCTGGCGCCAGCCACCCTGGTTGTCCACGGTGATCTCGGCGATCCAGTTGATCGTGGCCAGACCGGTGGCCGGGTCGGGCGGCGAGATCGGGTAGAGCACCACCCGGTGCCGCAGCGAACCCAGCCCCACGAAGGACGCGCCGGTGCGCACCGGCACCCCCGGCGTGGTGCCGCGCCACATGATGGCGCCGCCCCACTGGATCGGCGGCTGCGTCGGGTGCATCTGCGCCCGCACGGCCGAGTGCAGGCCATCGGCGGCGATCAACAGTGAGCCTGCCAAGCTGGTGTGCTGGCCATCGCGGGTCTCGATCAGCGCGGTGACGCCGGCCTCGTCCTGCCGGTAGCCCACCACCCGCTGGCCCAGGCGCACGGCATCAGGGCCCAGGCGGGCCTTCACGGCCTCGAACAGCAGCATCTGCAGCTGCCCCCGGTGCACCGCGTACTGCGGCCAGCGGTAGCCCGCCAGCAGTCCGCGCGGCTCGGCATACACCTCGTTGCCGTTGCGCCCCACCAGCGCCCACTCGCGCGCCTGCAGGCCGATCGTGTCCAGCAGCGCATTGCCAAAACCCAGCTCGTGCAGCTCGCGCACCGCGTTGGGCTGCAGGTTGATGCCCACCCCCAGCGGCTGCAGCTCAGGCACCGACTCCAGGACCACGCAGGGCACGCCGATCTGGTGCAGCGTCAGCGCGGTGGCCATGCCACCAATGCCGCCGCCGGCGATCAGCACCGGACGGTGGGAGGACGAGGGAGCAGCATCTGCAGACATGCGCGGATTGTCCCTGCTGCGCCCGCCGGTCCGGCTCGGGGATGGCACCACCCAGCGTCCGTCTGGCACGTGCCTCATGGCAGTGCAAACCCTGCGTTGACAGGCCCCCGGCGGGGCGCCAAGGTCCGGCCGTCCGCACCGCGCCCGACGAAAGGCTGTCGCCATGCACGCCACGCAACGTGAACACATCGCCACCGTGATGGAAGTGGCCGGCCACGGCGTGCATGCGCGTGCGGCGCAGCACCACGAGCAGATCATCCGCGATTCCTGGCACCGCTGCGTTCACCAGCACGGGCTGGACCCCACGCGCATGCAGGAGGCGGTGATCCTGCCGCAGAGCCAGTTGCGCCAGCACCAGGACCAGATGGAGGCCTTCCTGCACATCGCGCGGCATGGCCTGGAGACGCTGTACCAGCATGTGGCCGGGCTGGGCTATGTGGTGCTGCTGACCGATGCCCGCGGCGTGACCGTCGACTTCATTGGCGACCTGCAGATCGAGCCCAGCCTGCGCAAGGCCGGCCTGTACCTGGGCGCCGACTGGAGCGAGCACCACGCCGGCACCTGCGGCGTGGGCACCTGCATCAGCACCGGCGAGGCACTCACGGTGCATCTGGACGACCACTTCGACGCCACGCACATTCCGCTGACCTGCACCACCAGCCCGGTGTACGACGCGAGCGGCCGGCTGACGGCGGTGCTGGACATCAGCGCGCTGCGCTCGCCCGATCCCAAAGGCAGCCAGGCGCTGGCACTGCAGCTGGTCAAGCTCTATGCGCAGCACATCGAGAACGCCAACTTCCTGTACCGCTTCAGCCGGGACTGGGTGCTGCGCCTGTCCACGGCGCCGCAGTTCCTGGACGTCAACCCCGAGTACCTGATCGCGCTGGACGCCTCGGGGCGCGTGATCGGCCACAACCGGCGCGCCCAGCACGCCCTGCAGATCGATGCGCGGCAGCCGCTGGTTGGGCAGGCCTTCGACACGCTGTTCGAGGCGCGCTTCGAGGACATTGGCCGCTTCGTGATGGCCCAGCCCTCGGACCAGCGCGCCGTGATGCGCGCCGGTGGCCGCGAGCTGCTCTTCCTGTCGGCCACGCCACCGCCGCCACGCCCGCCGCTGACACCGGGTCAGCCCGAGCGCCCGGTCCCGGCGCCGCTGGCGGCACTGAACCTGGGCGACCCGGCGCTGGCCCGGCAGATCGAGCGCGCGGCGCGGCTGGTGAACTCGCCGGTGAGCCTGCTCATCACCGGCGAGACCGGCTCGGGCAAGGAGTACTTCGCCAAGGCCGTCCACGCCAGCAGCGAGCGGCGCGCGCGGCCGTTCGTGGCGGTGAACTGCGCCGCCATTCCCGAGACCCTGATCGAGAGCGAACTCTTCGGCCACCTGCCGGGCAGCTTCAGCGGCGCCGCCACCAAGGGCAAGCGCGGCCTGGTTCAGGAGGCCGACGGCGGCACGCTGTTCCTCGACGAGATCGGCGACATGCCGCTCGCGCTGCAGGCGCGGCTGCTGCGCGTGCTGTCCGAACGCGAGGTGCTGCCGGTGGGCGCCACGCGGCCGGTGGCGGTGAACATCCGCGTCATCGCGGCAACCCATGCGCCGCTGGAGGACCTGGTGCGCGCCGGCCGCTTCCGCGACGACCTCTACTACCGCATCAACGGCGCCCACATCAGCCTGCCGCCGCTGCGCGAGCGGCGCGACCTGGCGGCCCTGATCCAGCGCCTCCTGCAGGGCCGTGCCCTGGCGGCCGACGCGCTCGCACGGCTGCTGGCCTACCGCTGGCCCGGCAACCTGCGGGAGCTGAAGAACGTGCTGGACTGCGCCACCAGCGTGGCGTCGCCCCACGGGCCGATCGGGCTGACCGACCTGCCGGAGCTGCCCGGGCTGGGCACCGCGGACCGCACACCAGCGCCGTCGCCCGCACCCGCCACAAGCGGCGGCCCGCTGCTGGCCGAGCTGCAGGCGGCGCACTGGAACATCACCCTGGCGGCACGCCGCCTGGGCGTGGCCCGCATGACGCTGTACCGGCGCATGAAGCGCGCCGGCATCGTCCCGCCCAACCAGCGAGACTGAGGACACGGCCCGTGGGCCTGTGACAGCTGTCACGCCACCCGGGTGTGACAGGTGGCTAAGCGGCCCCGCGACGTGACATGCGGGTTGGCCCGAGGTGCGCCAATGCCGACAAGCACTTGCGATGGTCCCGCGGCGCGGCACGGGTCTTGAGTAGGTCTGCGCGGATCGATCCATCCCGAGATCGACAAGCCCCGGAGACTGTTTTCATGACCGACCCGACTCCCTCCGCCGACGCCCGCCGCTGGCTGGCCGACTTTGGCGCCGCACTGGCCCGCCAGGACCTCACCGCCGCCACGGCGCTGTTCGGCGACGACGCGTACTGGCGCGACCTGGTGGCCTTCACCTGGAACATCCGCACCCAGGAAGGCCCGGCGGCCATCCGCGAGATGCTGGCTGCGCGGCTGGCCGACACCGCGCCCACGGACTTCGCGCTGGACGGCGAGGCCACCGCGGCCGATGGCATCACCGACGCCTGGTTCACCTTCGAGACCCGGGTGGCGCGCGGCCGCGGCCACCTGCGCCTGAAGAATGGCCAGGCCTGGACGCTGCTGACCACCATGGTCGAGCTCAAGGGCTTCGAGGAGAAGAAGGGCCCGCGCCGCATCAAGGGCGCCGAGCACGGCGTGCACCCCGGCCGCAAGACCTGGCTGGAGCGCCGGCAGGAAGAGCAGGCCACGCTGGGCTACACCGAACAGCCCTATGTGGTGATCATTGGCGGCGGGCAGGGCGGCATCATGCTGGCCGCGCGGCTGCGCCGCCTGGGCGTGCCGACCATCGTCGTCGAACGCAACGAGAAGCCCGGCGACAGCTGGCGCAAGCGCTACAAGAGCCTGTGCCTGCACGACCCGGTCTGGTACGACCACCTGCCCTACCTGCCCTTCCCCGACGACTGGCCGGTGTTCGCCCCCAAGGACAAGATCGGCGACTGGCTGGAGATGTACGCCAAGGTGATGGAGCTGAACTACTGGGGCAGCACCACCGCGAAGAAGGCCAGCTTCGACGAGGCCACCGGCGAGTGGACCGTGGTGGTGGATCGCGCCGGGCAGGAGGTGGTGCTGCGGCCCAAGCAACTGGTGTTCGCGCTGGGGGTTTCGGGCTACGCCAACGTGCCGAAGATCGCCGGCGCCGAGACCTTCCTCGGCGAGCAGCACCACAGCAGTCGCCACCCCGGGCCCGAGGGCTACCAGGGCAAGAAGGTGGTGGTGCTGGGCAGCAACAACAGCGCGCACGACATCTGCGCCGCGATGGTGGAGCAGGGCGTGGACGTCACCATGGTCCAGCGCAGCAGCACGCACATCGCGCCCTCCGATTCGCTGATGGAGCTGGCGCTGGGCGGCCTGTACAGCGAGCAGGCGGTGAAGAACGGCATCGACCACCACACCGCCGACCTGGTGTTCGCGAGCGTGCCCTACAGGATCATGCACACCTTCCACATCCCCGTGTACGAGGAGATGAAGAAGCGCGACGCCGACCTGTACGCGCGGCTGGAGAAGGCCGGCTTCATGCTGGACTTCGGCGACGACGGCTCGGGCCTGTTCATGAAGTACCTGCGCCGCGGCTCGGGCTACTACATCGACGTGGGCGCCAGCGAGCTGGTCGCCAACGGCAGCATCAAGCTCAAGAGCCGGGTCAACATCGAGCGCATCAACCCGAGGAGCGTGACGCTCAGCGACGGCACCGAACTGCCGGCCGACCTGATCGTCTACGCCACCGGCTACGGCTCGATGAACCAGTTCCTGGCCGACCTGGTATCCCCCGAGGTGGCCGACCGCGTGGGCAAGGTCTGGGGCCTGGGCAGCGGCACCACCAAGGACCCCGGCCCCTGGGAAGGCGAGCTGCGCAACATGTGGAAGCCCACGAACCAGGCCAACCTGTGGATCCACGGCGGCAACCTGCACCAGAGCCGCCACTACAGCCAGTTCCTGAGCCTGCAGCTCAAGGCCCGCTACGAAGGCCTGGACACGCCGGTGTACGGACAAGCGCCGGTGCACCACCTGCGCTGACGGCCTGCCGCCTGGCTGTCACGCCGCCGCACTTGCGGCGGCGTGACGGCGTGTTCGAGGTTCACCCCCACTGCGTGGCGCCTTGTCGCGGGTGGACGGAGCGCCTACGCCTCGTCCAGCCAGACCGGGATGTCGCGTTGCTGGTGCAGCACGCGCCAGACGTCGATGTGGTCCTCGCGCTCGACATAGAACACCAGGTAAGGAGAGCGACTCAGCGGCCAGCTGCGCAACTCCGGCAACCCCAGTGCGTGGGCATGACGCGTTGAGCCCGTCGCCGGGTGCCGGGCGATGTGTCCGTAGGCGGTCTCCAGCGCGTCGATGAACTGCAGCGCGACCCGGTCGTTCGCTTCCTGCAGGTCAAAGTCGATCGCTGCCTGGACGTCCTGGTTCGCCAGCGTTCGCGGAACGACGCGACGCACCTTCACGCGCGACTGCGGCGCCCGACCTGCTTGCGCAGCGACGCGAAGTACGCACCATCGGCCTCGGCGGCCACTGGGGCTGTGGCGCCGGCCAACAGCAGGCCGCGCAGCTGCAGCCGCTCCTGGTCTCGACGGATCAGCTCGCGCACGTACTCGCTGCTGGTGCCGAAGCCGCGGTTGCTGACCTGCTCGTCGACGAAGGCCTTCAGCGCTTCGGGCAGGGAGATGTTCATCGTGCTCATGGCCTGATGCCAAACACGATGGCAAATTTTGGCAAACCGGGCGCCCGGACGGCCCTCACCGCGGCAGATACAGCCGGTCCGAATAGGTGGCCAGCCACTCCGGCTTGTAGGCCACGAAGATCGCCACCACCATGCCGGTGAGGAAGGCATCGCCCCAGGCGGCCAGCCAGCGGCCCAGCATCAGGTCGCTGGCGCTGAGGCTGTCGGGCACGCCCGTCCAGGCCATGGCGGCGGCGCCGGCCAGGCTCAGCGAGAACAGCGAGGCGAAGAAGCCGCGGCCCAGGATGTAGACCATCAGGTGGTGCGGCAGCCAGCGGCGCACGCCGGCCCCCAGCACCAGCGCCAGCGTGCCGGGCACCACGCCCAGCCAGACGGCGCGGGCCAGCGTGGCCTCGGGGCCGAGGCCGGTCATGGTGCCGGCCACCGCGGCCACCACGGCCACGCCCAGCATGGCCAGGGGCCAGCCGGCCATCAGCACCAGCAGGCAGACGCCTGAGAGCGGCTGGGCCAGCGGGATGCGCGCCACATGGTCGGCGCTCCACAGCCAGGGCATCACCGCCCACCAGGCCAGCCAGGGCCAGGGCGGGCCGCCGGCGGCCACGCCGCGCCAGGGGCGCAGCCACAGCGCCAGGGCCAGCGCAAGCACGGCGATCGGCAATTCCAGCCACATCGTGCGATGCTAGCGGTGCGGCGTGCCGCAGGCGTGACGGCTGTCAATCGCCCGCCCCCGCGTGGCGGGGTTCAGAACACCGTTAACTGACCTTCGTGGCTGAGCGGCATGAAGACGCCGTTGCCCTGGTACTGCAGCTCGATGGCATCGAAGGGGCCGCCCTGGACGCCGCCGCCGGTGCCGGTGGTGCTGAACGGGCTGGACTTGTAGATCTGCCCACCATGCTCGACCGCCATCATCTGGCGGCCATCGGCCGACATGTCGATCGAACTCCAGTTGTGGTCGGTGAAGCGCGGGATCCAGGTGGCGCCCCAGTCGTCGGAGGTGTAGATCTGCCCGCCGGCCTGGATGGCCGCAAGCCTGCGCCCATCGGCCGAGGCGCTGACGCCGATCCAGTTGCCGACCGACGCCTGGGCGAACCAGGTCACCCCGGCGTCGGCCGAGGTGTAGATCTGTCCGCCGAACACCGCGGCGACCAGCTTGCTGCCATCGGCCGACGTGGCCAGCGAGGCCCAGGCCCGGTTCGTCTCGCGCGGGATCCAGGTGACGCCGGCATCGATCGAGGTGTAGACCTGGCCGCCATACTCGGACGCGACCATGTGGGTGCCGTCGGCTGACACGGTCACCGCGAACCACAGCCGGTTCGCGTCACGGGCCGTCCAGGTGACGCCGGCGTCGGTCGAGGTGTAGATCTGCTCGCCGCCGGCGGCGGCGATCAGGGTGTTGCCGTCGGCCGAGGAGGCCACGCTGTACCAGCTGCGGGCCGACTCGCGGGCCGTCCAGGTGACGCCACCGTCGTCGGAGGTGTGGAGCTGGCCGCCCGGCACGGCGGCGAGCAGCTTGCTGCCGTCGGCCGACGAGGTGATCGCGTACCACAGGCGCGCCGTCTCGCGCGGCGTCCAGGTTTCGCCGGCGTCCACCGAGGTGTAGATCTGCCCGCCGTACTCCACCGCCGCCAGGCGCTGGCCGTCGGCGGACGAGGTCACGCTCTGCCAGCTGCGGTTGGTGTCCTTGGCCGTCCAGCTGACGCCGATGTGGCCCAGGCCGCCGCCATAGATGGTCTGACCGTCGTTCTGCGCGATCGTCCAGGTGCCGGTGCCCGCGCCCGCCACCGACACCAGGTCGCCTTCGCGGAGCTCGGCGGAGGGCGGCAGCGTGATGGTGACGTCCGCACTGCCGGAGGTCCGGTAGCCGGTGTTGGCCTCGGCCTGCACCGCGCTGGCAGCAACGTCCACCCAGCTCACGCCGGCGTTGCGGCAGACATAGTCCGTGGTGCTGACCTCGGAGGCGTCCAGCTGGTTGTCGCGGTCGGCATCGAGGCCGGACTCGATCCGGGTGCCACCGGTGGCGCAATGCTCGCCGGCCGGCTCGACACTGACGCGGCTGAGGGTCTTGAGCTCGGCCGGCGCACCGTCCGAGCCGCCGCATCCGGCCAGCGCCAGAACGCTCAGGCTGACGAGGGCGATCCAGCGCGGCAGCGTGGGACCAGCGGGGCGGCGAACGCCAGGGGTGGGGCGAAGTCTGTCCAACGAAGTCTCCTTGGGGCTGCGTGCGCAACGGTCTGCGGCGCGAAGGTGGGCGTGAAGGGGGCAACGAGCAGGCCAGCCATCTTGGCCAGTGCCCACCGGCCTGATCGGCCGATCAGGCCGGACTTGGCCGCCCAGTTCAGGGGCTCGGCCACGGTGTGGCGTTTTGAACATCTCTGCGGGGCCGACCCTCATGACGAGGGCCCCGTGTCGCGCTAAGGTGCGGGCCATGAATCTGCGTGCCCCGATCCAGTTCTGGTTCGATTTCTCGTCGCCGTACTCCTACATTGCCAACGAGTGGATCGATGCGCTGGCCGCGCGCCACGGCCGCACCGTGCAGCGCCACGCCATCCTGCTGGGCGCCACCTTCCAGGCGGCCGAGCTGAAGAGCCCGGTGGCGTATCCGCTCAAGCGCGAATACTCGCTGCGCGACTTCGCCCGCTCGGCGCGCTTCGAGCGCGTGCCCTATGTGCCGCCCGAGGTCTTCCCGATCGCCACGCAGAACGCCGCCCGCGTCTTCTGGTGGCTGCACGACGACGGCGGCCCGGAGGCCGCGGCGCGCTGGGCGCGCAGCGCCTTCCGCGCCTTCTTCACCCGCGGCGTCAACCTCTCGGAGCCGGTCGCGCTGAAGGCGCTGTGCGCCGAGTCGGGCCTGGACGCCGACGCCGCCGAGGCCGCCTGGAACGACCCGCTGTGGAAGAACCGCCTGCGCAGCGCCAACGAGGCCGCCATTGCCGGCGGCGTCTTCGGCGCGCCCTTCTTCATGGTCGATGGCGAGCCCTTCTGGGGCAACGACCGCAAGCCGCAGCTCGAGCGCTGGCTGGCGGACGGCCCGTTCTGATGACCGCCGAGGAGCGGCACCTGCAGCCCTGGCAGGTGATCGTCGGCGGCATCTGCGCGCTGGTGCTGACCCTGGGCCTGGCGCGCTTTGCCTTCACGCCGCTGCTGCCCTCGCTGCAGGCCCACACCGGGCTGGGCGATGCGGCCGCGGGCGTGCTGGCGGCGGTCAACTACGCGGGCTACATGAGCGGCGCGCTGCTGGCCGCGTGGATCGATTCGCCGCAGTGGCGCCATCGCCTCTATGGCTGGGGGCTGTGGGTGGCGGTGCTGGGCACCGCGGCCACCGGCCTGGCCGCCTGGTACCCGGGCTGGCTGCTGCTGCGCTACCTGGGCGGGCTGTGCGGTGCGGCGGGCATGCTGCTGGGCTCGGGCCTGGTGCTGGGCTGGCTGATGCGCGCCGGGCGGCGGCCGGAGCTGGGCCTGTACTTCATCGGCATCGGGCTGGGCATCGTGGTCTCGGCGCTCAGCGCCTGGGGCTTCACGCGGCTGTGGCCCGACGACTGGCGGCCGCCCTGGCTGATGCTGGCGGTGGTGGGCGCGGTCTTCCTGGTGCCGGCCTGGCGCTGGCGCCCGCCGGTGCCGCCGGCGCCGGCCAGCGTGGCCGATGACGGCAGCGGCCCCTCCAGGCGCTGGCTGATGACCATGGCCGGCAGCTACTTCGCGGCCGGCTGGGGCTTCGTGATCAACGCCACCTTCACCGTGGCCATCGTCGAGCGCGAGCCGGCACTGGCCGGGCAGGGGGCCTTCATCTGGGCGCTGGTGGGCATTGCCGCGATGCCCGCGGTGGCGCTGTGGGACCGCGTGGCGCGCCGCCTGGGCGAGCAGCGCGCGCTGCTGCTGGCCTTCGGGCTGCAGACGCTGGCGGTGATCGCGCCGGCGGTGTCGGGCTCGCTGGGCGCCGCGCTGCTGGGCGCGCTGGGCTACGGCGCCACCTTCATCGGCATCGTCAGCCTGACACTGGCGCTGGCCGGGCGGCGCGCGCCGCGCAACCCCGGCAAGGCGATGGCGCGGCTGACGCTGAGCTACGGCGCCGCGCAGGTGGTGGCGCCGGCGCTGGCCGGGGCGATGGCGCAGGCCAGCGGCCGCTTCACTGGCGCGCTGTGGCTGACCGCGGCGGTGATGGCCGCGGGCATGGCGCTGCTGGCGACGCTGCCGGCCGAGTGATCAGCCCTTGATGGCCTGGGTCACCGCGGCCAGGCGCTCGCCGAACTTGGCAGCGGTGGCCAGATCGCCCGGCACCATCTCGTCCACCGAGGCGTCCGACGGCGTGCTGGTCATCAGGCCGCCCGAGGAGCCGACGAAGTTGATGTCGTCGCGGGTGGCGGCCTTGCTGTTGCTGGGCATCATGCCGGTGCCCACCCACAGGCCGCTGTGCTGCATCGCCAGCGTCATCATGTAGTGCAGCGTGCTGTGCTTGTCGCCGTTCATCGTGGCCGAGTTGGTGAAGCCGGCGAACAGCTTGTCCTTCCAGGCCTGGGTGAACCAGGGCTTGCTGGAGGCGTCGGCGAACTTCTTGAACTGCCAGCTGGCCATGCCCATGTAGGTGGGCGAGCCGAAGACGATGGTGTCGGCGGCCGCCAGCGTGTCCCAGCCGCCTTCGGGCAGGTCGCCGTTGGCGTCGATGGGCAGCAGCGTGGCGCCGGCGGTGGCGGCGATGGCCTGGGCGATCTTGGCGGTGTGGCCGTAGCCACTGTGGAAGACGATGACGATGCGGGACATGGGAAATCCTTTCGATGGGCGGCGGCCCGACGGGGCTGCCAATGAACGCATCGTCGGCCAGGCGACGGACCGGGTGGTGCGAAGCGCTTGGCGGCGACGTTCAAGCCGCTTGAATGGTGCCGCCGGGCCGGCGGCTGCCTATACTGGCCTGGATGAACACCCGCCACTGCGCTCGATCTGGCGCCCGCACCTGGCCGTGGCTGGCGCTGATCGGCGCCGGCATGGCCAGTGCCGCCCTGGCGCAGAGCAACCCCAACCTGCGCGACCCCACGCAGATCAAGCCGCCCAGCGCACCGTCGCAGCTGGAGCGCGACGGCCTGCGCCTCGCGCTGCCTGACGCGGGCACGCGCCGCGAGTTGTTCACCGCGCAGGGCCTGCGCTTCAGCTTCATGGACCCGTCCAACACCGCGCAGTTCGTGCGCCGCCTGGACGGCGGTCTGCGCGAGGCCTCGGTGCAGGTGCTGCGCGCCGAGCCGGCCTGGCAGCGGCTGTTCCTGCTGCGCGCCGACTGCCGCGATGCGCGCATGTACTTCGGCCCCGAGGCGGGGCCGGTGCAGCTCAAGCCGGTGGAGGCGGGCAGCCTGGGCGCGCAGCTCTACCAGGACCTCTGCGCCGACTGACTCACAGCCAGCCCAGGTCGGCGGGTCGCGCCTGCGGGAACACCCGCGCCAGCCGCTCGGCCGACAGGCCGTACTGCCGAGCCCACAGGCCGGCCAGCAGCGGCCGGTAGTCGTTGAGCACCGGCCAGTCGCGGTTCTGATGCAGGGTCTGGGGCGACAGCCGCCGCTGTTCGCCGGCGATGCGGCCGCCGCGCAGCGCGCCCCCCAGCAGCCAGCAGACGCTGCCGTGGCCATGGTCGGTGCCGCGGGTGCCGTTCTCGCGCCAGGTGCGGCCGAACTCGCTGGCCACCAGCACCGTGCAGCGCTGCCAGGCGGGGCCCATCTCGGCCGCCAGCGCGCTCAGGCCGGTGGACAACTCGGCCAGCCGGGTGGCCAGCACGCCGGTGGCGGCGCCCTGGTTGGCATGGGTGTCCCAGCCGGCCACATCGACAAAGCCCAGCGCCACCCGCTCGCGCATCAGGCGGCCGATGCGCCGCGCCTCGGTGGCGAAGGCCGAGGCGGCCACCGCGCGGCGACCCGGGTCCATGGGTTCGGCGGCCATCTCGCGCATCACCTCGCCGCGCGTGGCCAGGCCTTCCTGCACCGCGGATTCGAGCGGGTGGCCGGCGTACAGGCGCTGCAGCTGGGCCATCTGCTTCTCGTCCAGCGCCGGCCGGCCAACGTTGCGCAGCGAGACATTGCCCACCGGTCCGGCGCCCTGCATCACCAGCGGCAGCTGCTCGGTGAAAGACATCAGCTCGCGCCCGGCCTGCTCGCGCGTGGCCAGGCCCAGCTCGATCGCCAGCCGGGCCAGGAAACCGCTGCGGCCCTCGCTGCCGACGCTCTGACCGGCGGGCAGGCCCAGCTCGAAGCGGTCCTGGGTCTCGAAGTGGCTGCGGTTGTTGTCCTCGCTGCCGGCAAAGGGCACGAAACCCAGCTGCCGCGCCTGCCACAGCGGCAGCAGGGTGTCGGCCACCGACGGGGCCAGCGCCCAGTCGCTGTCCAGGGCGCGCGCGCCCTCTTCGCTGCCCGGCGGCGCGATCGCCAGGCGCGGGCGTGATTCGGCATAGAAGGCGCGGCTGCCCGCGTCCTGCGGCAGCAGCAGGCTGGCGGCGTCGTAGCCGCCGCGCAGGAAGACCAGCAGGAAGCGCGGCAGCTCGGGCGCGGCAGCCCAGCCGCGCAGCAGCGGCGCGGTCAGGCCCAGCGCGGCGGCGGTGTGCAGGAAGCGGCGTCGTTGCATCGCGGCCCCTTCAGTGGCTCATGAACTCGGGCGAAGACCACCACAGCGCCAGGCGCTCGGCCGGTCGGCGTGCGGAGGCCAGCACCTCGCGGGTGCTGCCCGACGTCACCGCTGCCGGATCCTCGGTGGGCAGCGGCGTGTCGGCCGGCTGGCCCCAGACGGCGCCCCAGCGCAGCGCCATGCTGCGCGCCAGTTCGAAACGCAGCGCCAGCTGGCCCGGCGCGGCCCAGGCGGTGCGCTCCAGCGGGTAGCCGTCGGGGGTGCCGAGCTGGTAGGGCGCCTCGCCCAGGCGGGCAAGCCAGCCCAGTGGCATCTCGGGCTGCAGCCAGGCGTCGGGCGGGCGCTGCTCGCGCAGCGCCGACACCACCCAGTGCACCGGGTCCTTGAAGCCCTGGCCCAGCGAGGCCTCGAACTCGGGGTGGGCCAGCAGCGTGCGCAGCACCTCGGCGATCCGGCCGTCGCTGTCCAGGAAGCGGCGCGCCAGCTGCTGCTGCAGCGCGTCCGACGCCGGCCGGCCCAGCAGGTACAGCGCCAGCCGGCGGGTGACGTGGCGGGCGGTGGCGGGGTGGCGGGCCAGGCGGTCGAGCAGGGCCTCGACCTGGGCCAGGCCCTGGCCGGGCAGCGGCTCGCCCAGCAGGGTCTTGGGCTCGTTGTCGTGGCGCGCGGGGTTGAAGGCCATCAGGCCGCGGCGCAGCACCGCCGGCCCGCGGGCCTCGGGGGCGCTGGCCAGGCCCAGTCCGGTCAGGGCGCGCGCGGCGCTCAGCACATCGGCCTGGGTGTAGCCGCCGTCCACGCCCAAGGTGTGCAGCTCCAGCAGTTCGCGGCCCAGGTTCTCGTTCAGGCGACCGGCGGCGTTCTGGTCGTTGTCCAGGTAGCGCAGCATCGCCGGGTGCATCAGCGCCACGCCCAGCAGGTCGCGAAAGCGCCCCAGCGCCTGCGCCTGCAGCTGCTCGTCATAGTCGGCCACCATCGCGCGCAGGTCCTGCTTGCCCTGGTAGACGTTGAAGTGGTTGAGCCAGAACCAGCCCAGCCGGCTCTGCAGCGGCCGGGGCGAATGCACCGCGCGCCACAGCTGGCGGTGGGCGCCCTCCTGCTGCAGCCGGGTCATGGCCTGCTGCCAGGCCTTGAAGTCGCGCGTGCGGGCGTCCGGATCGGCCTGGCCGACCGCCTCGCGGCGCTGCGCCTGCATCTGCCAGACCAGGGTGGCCAGGTCGGTGCGCGCGGTGGTCTGCTCGGCCAGGCGGGCCTGCAGCGGCGCGGGCAAGGTCGGCGCGCTGGCGCTGGGCTGCAACTGCTGCGACACCCAGGCCGACAGGCCGATCTGGCGCACCTGCGCCAGCGTGTCGGCATCGGCGCCCCAGGCCAGGCGCACCAGCCAGCGGCGGGCGCGGGCGGGGTCGGTGTCGGCCGCGCTGGGCTCGGCGCGCGGCCGCGCCAGGTCGGCGCAGCCGCCCAGCACCAGCAGCGGTGCGCTCAGCAGCAAACGGCGGCGCAGAAGAAGCATGACAGCAGGCGCAGGGCGTGAAGGCGCCCAGCGTAGCACCGGCGTCGCCGCGGGATGTTGCTGGCGTGTGTCGCCACGCCCGACGTCAGCGGCTCAGCGCCGCGCGCGCACCCGCTCGAAGCCCTCGCACAGCAGGCGCATCGCCTGCAAGGCGCGTGGCGAGGCGCGGCTGATCAGGTCGGCCGGCACCATCACCACCGCCTGCTTGGCCACCGGCTCGAAGCGGGACAGACCGCGCCAGGGCGACAGGGTCTCGTCCTCGCGCGTCTCGACGCTGCTGCTGGCCAGCACCTGCGGACGCGCGGCCAGCACCGCCTCGCGGCTGACGGTGGGCACCAGCAGCGCCTCGGCGCCGAAGACGTTGACGCCGCCGCAGCCGCGGATCATGTCGGCGATCGGGTGGCGGTCGTTGATCGTCAGCAGCGGCTGGTGCCACACCTGGTAGAACACGCGCAGCGGCGGCCGCGTGGCGTACTGGCGGCGCAGCGCGGCCAGCTCGGTGGCATAGGCGTCGGCAGCGGCGTTCGCCGCGGCGCCGGTGCCGGCCAGCACGCCCAGGCGGCGCAGGCTGTCGCCGATCTGCGCCAGGTCGCGCGGCTCGCTGTGGAACAGCGGCAGCTTCAGCGCCTTCAGGCGGTCGAGCTGCGCCGCCGAGTTGCCATGCGCCCAGACCACGATCAGGTCGGGCTTGAGCGCGGCAATGCGCTCCAGGTCCAGCTGGTTGGCGTCGCCCACCACGGGCAGCTGCTTCGCGGCGTCGGGGTAGTCGCCGTAGCGCACCGTGGCCACCACCTGGGCGCCAGCACCGGCGGCGAACAGCAGCTCGGTGGCGTGCGGCGCGACGCTGACGATGCGCCGAGCCGGCGCCGGCAGCGTGACGGTGCGGCCCTCGTCGTCCAGTGCGCTGACCGCGGCCTGGGCGCCGGTCGCGCCAAGCCAGACCAGCAGCAGGATCCCGAGCAGGCGCATGGCCTTCATCCCTTCAGCGGCAGCACGCAGCCGGCCATCACGAAACGCACGGCGTCGCAGCGCTCGGCCAGCGCCTGGTGCAGCCAGCCGTTCTCATCCACGAAGCGGCGGCTCAGCGGTCCCAGCGGCACGATGCCATGGCCCACCTCGTTGCCCACCAGCAGCAGGTCGGCCTGAAGGGGGGTGATGGCGTCCAGCAGCGCGGCGCGCTCGACCGTGAAGCGCTCGTCGCCCGCATGCAGCAGGTTGCTGAGCCACAGCGTCAGGCAGTCGACCAGCAGCAGCGCGCCGGGCGCATCGGCGGCCTGCAGTGCGGCGGCCAGCGCCAGCGGTTCTTCCACACAGCGCCAGTGCGCCAGCCGCGCCGCGCGGTGGGCGGCGATGCGCTGGGCCATCTCGGCGTCCAGCGCCTGCGCGGTGGCGATCACCGTGACGGGGCGGCCGCTGCGGTGCGCGAGTTCTTCGGCCAGCCGACTCTTGCCGCTGCGCGCGCCGCCCAGGATCAGGGTCTTCATGCGGCCTGACTCCAGCCTTGGCCATCGTGGCGCAACACGGTCAGACCGCCAAAGGCCAGCGGCTGCGCCAGCGCCTCGGTGGCGGCCTGGCCGCGGGCGCGCGCCAGGGCCACGCGGATCGGGCCGGCGTGGGCCACGACCAGCACGCGCTGCAGGCGGGTGGCGGCCAGGGCATCCATGGCCGCGTGCACCCGCGCGCGCAGCGCGGCCAGGGTCTCGCCGCCGGGCGGGGCGCGGTGCTCGGGATCGTCGGCCCAGGGGTCGCTCTCGGCGCGGTCGATCGCCGACCAGGGGTGGCCCTCCCAGGCGCCGAAGTGCAGCTCCATCCACCGCGCGTCCTCCCGCGGTGGGCAGCCCAGCGTGGCGGCCAGCGCCTCTGCCAGCACGCGGGCGCGGCGCAGCGGGCTGGTCCACAGCGCGTCCACCGGGCCGGGCAGCGCCTGCAGCACCTGCGCCGGCGGCGGCTCCAGCGGCTCGCGCGCGGGCAGGTCGGCCTGGCCGTAGCAGATCCCGGCCGGCGCGGCGACCACCGGGTGGCGCAGCAGGATCAGCTCCATGCGCCGCCCCGTGCGCTCAGGCCCAGCAGGAAGCCGATCTCGGCCAGCTGCTGCGTGGCGCCCAGCGCGTCGCCCACGTAGCCGCCCAGGCGGCGGCGCAGGTAGGGCACGGCGGCCAGCCACACCAGCGCCGCGCCGAGCAGTGCGGGCCCGGCGGCCGTGCCCAGCGGCACGCAGGGCAGCAGCGCCACGGTGGTGGCGAACAGCAGGGCGCCGGCGCCAGGGCGCGTCTGGGCGATCGGCTTGGACTTGGCGCTGTCGTCGTCGCGCACGTAGTCCAGCCGCGCCATCACGCCCAGCGCCGCCAGGCGGCTGACGGCGTGGCTGGCCACCAGCGCCGCGGCCAAGGTGAGCGCGTCCAGCCGCGCCACCAGGGTCAGCAACAGCTGGTACTTCAGCGCCAGCAGCAGGGCCACACCGATCGTGGCGTAGCTGCCCACGCGCGAGTCCTTCATGATCGCCAGCACGCGCTCGCGGGTGAAGCCGCCGCCGAAGCCATCGCAGCTGTCGGCAAAACCGTCCTCGTGGAAGGCGCCGGTCAGCAGCACGCCGGTGGCCATGGCCAGCAGCACCGCGATCGGCGCACTCCACACCCTCAGCGCGGCCAGCAGCACCAGCGCACACAGCGCACCGACCAGCGCGCCCACGGTGGGGAAGTGCCGCGCCGACGCATTGAGCTGCGCCGGCGACCAGCCCACCCAGGCCGGCACCGGCACCCGCGTGAAGAACTGCAGTGCGGTGAAGAAGAGTCGCAGCTCCTCGCGCATGCGCCGCCCCTCAGGCCTGCCCGCTGACGCCGGCGCTGTCGAAGCTGGCCATCTCGCCCAGGAAGGCGCAGGCGGCCCGCAGCAGCGGCACCGCCAGCACGGCGCCGGTGCCTTCACCCAGGCGCAGGCCCAGGTCCAGCAGCGGCTGCGCTTGCAGCAGCTCGAGCATCGCGCCATGACCGGCCTCGGCCGATCGGTGGGCAAACACCGCGTGGTCGCGCACGGCGGGCTCGATGCACTGCGCCGCGAGGTAGGCGCTGCCGGTGATGAAGCCGTCGACGATGAAGGCGATGCCGGCCTCGGCGGCGCCCAGCATCGCGCCGGCCATCATCGCGATCTCGAAGCCGCCGTACTCGGTCAGCGCCTCGCGGCCATCGGTGAGGCCGTCGGTGCGCGCTGCCGCGCGCGCCAGCACCGCGCGCTTGTGCACCAGGCCGGCATCGTCCAGACCGGTGCCGCGGCCGGTGGCCACGCCCAGCGGCACGCGGCGCAGCTTGTGCAGCAGCAGGCTGGCGGCGCTGGTGTTGGCAATGCCCATCTCGCCGAAGGCCAGCAGCGTGCAGCCCTCGGCGCGCGCGGCCTGCACGCGCTCGCGGCCGCGGGCCAGCGCGGTCTCGCACTGCTCGGCCGTCATCGCCGGCTCGGTGGCGCAGTTGCGGGTGCCGTGGCCGAGCTTGGCATCCACCAGGCCGGGCAGCGGGCCGAAGTCGTGCGCCACGCCGGCGTCGACCACCTCCACATCCACGCCCAGGCTGCGCGCCAGCGCATTGACCGCCGCACCGCCGTGCACGAAGTTCATCACCATCTGCCAGGTGACTTCCTGCGGGTAGGCGCTGACGCCTTCGGCGGCGATGCCGTGGTCGCCAGCGAACACGATCACGCGCGGCCGCTGGATGACGGGCCGCAGCGTGCCCTGGATGCGGCCCAGCTGCAGCGCCAGGTCCTCCAGCCGGCCCAGTGCGCCCAGCGGCTTGGTCTTGCGGTCGATCGCGTGGCGCAGCTCGGCATCCAGTGCGGTGGAGACGGGCAGGATGTGGAAGGCGGTGCGCATCATCAGGCGGGCAGCCACCAGCGGTGGCCGTGGGCGGTATGGGGGGTCAGGGGATGGCCGAAGGCGGCGGACAGCGCGGCCTCGGTCATCACCTCGGCGGCGGGGCCGGCGATCGCCCGACCATCGCCGGGCAGCAGCAGCGCGTGGGTGGCCAGGCGCTGGGCCAGGCTGAGGTCGTGGATGGACAGCAGCAGGCCGCGCCCGCGCTCGCGCGCTTCGGCGGCCAGCAGCTCGGCCACGCGCAGTTGCTGCGCCAGGTCCAGGTGGGCCAGCGGTTCATCCAGCAGCGCCAGCGGCGGGTCCTGCGTCAGCAGCGTGGCCAGCGCGACGCGCTGGCGCTCGCCGCCGGACAAGGTGGTGACATCGCGTGCCTCGAAGCCGGCCAGGCCGACGCGGGCCAGCGCGGCCAGCGCCAGTGCGCGGTCGGACTCGCCCTCCCAGTGCCAGCGCGAGAGGTGCGGATGGCGGCCCTGCAGCACCACGTCCAGCACCGGTGCGGCAAAGGCGTCGTGCACGGCCTGTGGCACGAAGCCGCGCCAGCAGGCCTGCTCGGCCAGTGGCCGCTCGGCCAGCGGTCGCTCGCCCAGCCAGACCGTGCCGGCCGACGGGGCCCGGGCGCCGGCCAGCGTGTGCAGCAGCGTGGTCTTGCCCACGCCGTTGGGGCCCAGCAGGCACCAGACCTCGCCGCGCTGCAGCTGCAGGTCGAGCGACTCGACCAGCACGCGCGCACCGATGCGCACCGCCAGCCCGCGCGTGGACAGCAGCGTCATCGCTGGCCTCCGCGCGTCAGCAGGGCGATGAAGGCCGGCGCGCCCACCAGCGCGGTGACCACGCCCACCGGCAGCTGCAGCGGTGCGGCCACGGTGCGTGCCAGGGTGTCGGCGGCCAGCAGGAAGGCGCCACCAGCCAGCGCACTGGCCGGCAGCAGCCAGCGCTGGTCGTTGCCGATCAGCAGGCGCAGCGCATGCGGCACCACCAGACCGACGAAGCCGATCGTGCCGGCGGTGGCCACGGCCAGTGCCGCCGCCGCCGAGGCGGCCAGGTAGACGACCAGCCGCACGCGCGCCACCGGCACGCCCAGCATCTGCGCTGCGCCGGGGCCGCGCAGCAGCAGGTTCAGCTCGCGGCCCAGCGGCCACAGCCCGGCCAGCAGCAGCCAGGGGGCGATCAGCACGGCCCACGTGGGCTCGGCCGCGGACAGGTCGCCCATCATCCAGAACAGCATGCCCTTGAGTTGCGCGTCGGGCGCCAGCGACAGCAGCAGGCCGACGCCGGCCATCGCGATCGCCGACAGCATCACGCCGGTCAGCAGCAGGCGTGGCGTGGCGTCCTGGCGGCTGGCCAGCTCGACGCGGCCCAGGTCGGGGTGGGCCAGCGCAAAGACGGTGAGCACCGCGGCGAAGGCGCCGGCGAAGGCGCCACCATGCACGGCCAGGGCCCCGCCGCCCAGCACCATCAGGCCCAGCGCGCCCAGCGCGGCGCCGCCGGACAGGCCCAGCACATAGGGGTCGGCCAGCGGGTTGCGCAGCAGCACCTGCATCAGCGCGCCCGCCAGAGCCAGCAGCGCGCCCACGCTGACGGCGGCCAGTGCGCGCGGCAGGCGCAGCCGGTGCAGGATCTCGGCCTCGGCCGAGGCGTCGGGCTGGCGCAGCAAGGCTGGCAGCTCGGCCGGTGAGATCGTCAGGCTGCCCACCGACAGCGCCAGCAGAAACAGCCCGGCCAGCCCGGCAGCCAGCAGGGCCAGCACCGGGCCGGGGCGGCGCAGCGGGGTCACGGGCGGGCCCTCCGGGCGACGCAGGCCGGGGCGCGCGCGGGGGCGTGGCCGGGCGTGTTCATTGGCTGGCCAGCAGCGTGCTGCTGACCGGCTGGTCCAGCTGGAAGCGGATCGCCACGCTCACGCTGCTGGCCACGGCCTCGCCGCCGACGCGCGCGGGCTCGTAGCGCCAGCCGCGGGCGGCGTCGCGCGCGGCCAGGTCGAGCAGGGCGATGCCGCTGCGCTGCAGCCACTGCACCGATTCGACGCGGCCCTGTGCGTCGATCTGCAACTGCAGCCGCACGCGCCCCTGCAAGCCGTCCTCGCGTGCGGCCTCGGGGTAGGCGGGCAGGGCGTTGCCGGGCAGCGGGCGCGCGGGCAGGGCCGCGGCCACCGCCGGCGCGGCGCTGACCGGCGCACTGGCCACCGCACCGCTGTGCGGTGCACTGGCCACTGGGGTGCTGTGCGGCAGCGGGGCCGCCGGCGCGGCGGCCACCGCCAGCAGCAGCGTGGGCGCCGGTGCGGGCGGCGCCGCCTCGGGGCCGGGCCGGGTGAGGGCGCTGAGCGGTGGAGTCGCTCGCCGGGGGGCCGCGACGGCCGGCCGCGGGTCGGTGCGGACGGTGGGGGCCTCGACCCCCACGGTCGGTGCGCTGAGGTAGACCAGCGCCGGGCCGCGCTCGGGGGGCGCTGCGGCCGGCCGCGTGTTCAGCGCCGGCCACACCAGCGCCCAGGCCACACCGTGCAGCACCAGCGCCGCCAGCGCGCCCTGGGCGCGCGGGTGGCTGATGTGGCGGCGGGGCCAGGCCATGCTCAGAACAGCGGCGTCCAGCGCAGCGTCAGCTGGGCCTGGCGGCCCGGGGCGACATAGCCCAGTGCCTGCTGGTAGACCCGGTCGGTGAGGTTGTCGACGCGGCCCTCGAGCGACCACTCCGGCGTCACGCGCCAGCGTGCGAACAGGGCGACGGTGGCGTAGCCGCCCATGCGGGTGCCGGCGCTTTCGTCCACCGAATCCCAGCGCGCGCCGCTGTAGCCCAGATCGCTGCCCAGCGACCAGTCGCCCAGCGGCTGCACCAGGTGCAGCTGGGCGAACTGGCGGGCGCGGCGCTGCAGCTGAGCGCCGGTGTCGCTGTCTTCGGGTGATTGCGCGGTCAGGCTGGCGCGCACGCGGGTACCGGTGGGCAGGGTGCCGCTGGCGCCGAGCACCAGGCCGTCGATGCGGGCGCGCGCGGTGTTGCGCGGCTGGTAGCTGAAGCTGCCCGGCACCGTCTCGACCCAGTTGATCAGCTGGCGGATGCGGTTGGAGAACAGCGTGGCGCTCCACTGCACGCCGCCCATCGACAGGTCGGCGCCGAGCTCGGCATTGACGCTGCGCTCGGGTTGCAGGGCCGGGTTGCCGTTGCTGCCGAAGTTGTCGCTGTAGTAGAGCTGGTTGAAGGTGGGCGCCTTGAAGGCGCTGCCCAGCGCGCCGCGCAGGCGCAACGCGCTGGAGGCCTGCCAGGCCAGACCCAGCTGACCGGTGCTGTGGCCGCCGTACTGGCTGTTGGCGTCATGGCGCAGGTCGGCCTGCACCGACAGCGCGCCGTACGCGGCCTGCCAGCCCAGCAGGCCGCTGCGCACGCTGCGGCTGTCGCGGGCATAGGCGGTGGCGCTGTCCACCGCCTGGCGCGACCACTCCAGGCCGGCGCTCAGCGTGCCGCCGGCCACGCGGTGGCGGCCGATCCACGAGAGCTGGTCCTGGGTGGTGTCGGTGAAGACCGTGGAACTGCCGGCCAGGTGGTTGTCGTCCCAGCTGCGCGCCAGGCGCAGCGTGTGCTCGACACCGGGCAGCAGCGGACCGCTCCAGTGCGCGGCCAGGGTCTGGGTGCGGTCACGGCTGAGGTCGTCGGCCACGGCGGTGGCGTCGTACTGCACCTTGCTGTCGCTGCGCAGGAACTGCAGGCCCAGCTGCTGGCCGCCGTCCAGGTGCTGCACCACACGGGCCTGCAGGCCCAGCTGGCGGCTGCCGTCGCGGTCGGGGTTGTAGCCCCAGAAGCTGGGGTCGGAGACGTTGTAGCCGTCGCTGCGCAGCGCGGTGGCGCCCAGCGACAGCTCGGTCTGGCCCAGGCGCGCGGCAAAGCTGCCGGCCACACGGGCCAGACCGCGCTCGCCGGCGGTCCAGGACAGATCGACGCCCGGGCTGCGCTGCGCGGTCCTGGTGAAGATCTGGATCACGCCGCCGATCGCGTCGGCGCCGTACAGGCTGCTCGAGGCGCCGGGCAGCAGCTCGACGCGCTCGATCAAGGCCAGCGGAATGGCCTCCAGCGGCGCGGTGCCCAGCGTGGCCGAGCCGATGCGCACGCCGTCGATCAGCACCACGGTGTGGTCGCTGTTGGCGCCGCGCATGAACACGCCGCTGATCTGGCCCAGGCCGCCGTTGGTGCTGGTCTCGACGCCGCCCAGGCTGCGCAGCAGCTCGGTCAGCGAGCCGGCGCCGGCGGCGCGGATGTCCTCGGCGGTGATGACCTGCACCGGCCGCACCGCGGCGCTGGCGCGTTGCGGCTGGCGGGCAGCGGTGACGACCAGGTCGTCGTCGGCGGCAGGGGGGGTCTGGGCGAAGGCGCCCAGGGGCGAAGCGGCCAGCAGCGTGGCCAGGGCAAGCGCGGTGCGCGGGAACATCATGGAAGCGTCTGCAAAGGCGCCCCGGCCGCCGAAGACGGGCGGGCCGGGAACGATGGTCGTGCCCGGCCGCTTCCCCGCAGCTGGGCACCATGTCGGTGACGCCGCCTGCGCAGCACCACCCCGTCGTTGGCCGGTATCCGGGCTGGCGGAGACGACCCGTGCGGCCTTCCCGAAGCCGTGGCTTCAGTGGCGAGGGAGCACGAGCGAGGGGGCTGTGAGCAGCACCCTGTCCGCTTACCGTTGCGGGGGCAGCGCAGGTTGGGCGTTCCTCGTCGAGGGCGGCCTTCCTGCTTCCCGTTTACCCCAAGCCGCCACGATGGACGGCCCAGGCACCAACGGCCGAAATCTTAGCATCCGCTTCCCGACACGAAGCTTGCGGCGGGACAATGGGCCGGCCGCCCCCCTGCGTTCAAGGAGTGCCGATGAGCCCGCTGCGCCGCCTGTTCGATCCCGCCCTGTGGCTGCTGGCCGCTTTGCCAGCCGGCGTGGCCGCCGCCCCGGACCTGGCCGCGCTGCGCGAGGAAGTGCGCGGCGCCGAGGCGGCGTTCGCCGACAGCATGGCACGGCGCGACCTGGCGGCATTCGCCGGCTTCGTGGCCGACGACGCGGTGTTCCTGAATGGTGGCCAGCCGCTGCGCGGCAAGGACGCGGTGCTGGCGCACTGGCAGCGCTTCTTTGACGGGCCCCGGGCGCCCTTCGCCTGGAGACCCGAGCTGGTCGAGGTGATCGGCAGTGGCGGCCTGGCACAGTCCACCGGTCCGGTCACCGACCCCGCCGGCACGCTGGTGGCGCGCTTCTACAGCACCTGGCGGCGCGAGGCCGACGGCCGCTGGCGCGTGGTGCTGGACAACGGCTATGACGTCAGCCCGGATGGCTGCGCCAAACCCTGACCACTGCGCGTGATCACCAACTGCCGGTGTTGGGCATCGAGGCCCAGGGCTCGGCCGGCGCCAGCGCCGGGCCGTCCTGCAGCAGCTCCACGCTGATCTGGTCGGGCGAGCGCACGAAGGCCATGCGGCCGTCGCGCGGCGGGCGCAGGATGGTCACGCCCATGTCCTGCAGGCGCTGGCAGGTGGCGTAGATGTCCTTCACCGCATAGGCCACGTGGCCGAAGTTGCGGCCGCCGGTGTAGACCTCGGGGTCCCAGTTGTGGGTCAGCTCGATCTGGGCGTCGTGGTCGCCCGGTGCGGCCAGGTAGACCAGCGTGAAGCGGCCCTGCGGGTACTCGCTGCGACGCACCTCCTCCAGGCCGAGGGCATCGCGGTAGAAGCGCAGCGAGGCGTCGAGGTCGGTCACGCGGACCATGGTGTGCAGGTATTTCATGCGGGTGATTGTGCGCCGTCAGCCATGGGCCCGCGGCCGCTGCGGGCTTGCTCCTACACTGCGGCCATCGACAGGAGGAGAGCATGGACGTGAGAAGTCTGTTTGCCCGTGGCAGCGACACGCCGTCGGCCGCCCCCGGACTGCTGCGCAAGGGGCTGACGCTGCTGGTGGTGGTGGCCGTGCTGTGGTGGCTGTGGCCGCTGCGCACCGTGCCCACCGGCCACCGCGGCGTGATCACCGTGGGCGGTGCGATCAAGGGCATCGAGAACGAGGGCTTCACGCTGATCTGGCCCTGGCAGTCGCTGAGCATCTTCAACATCCGCGCCGAAGAGGCCACGGTGGAAAACGCTGAAGGCAGCACCAGCGACACCCAGCCGGTCAAGGTGAGCCTGACGGTGCGCTACAGCATCCAGACCGACAAGGTGGCCGAGGTCTTCGAGAAGTACAGCCGCGACGGCGACCTGCAAAGCTATGTGCAGACCGCCACCCAGGAGGTGTTCAAGGCGGTGACCGCGCGCTACAACGCGCCCGACCTGATTGCCAAGCGCGCGGCGGTCAGCAATGACATCGTCGCCGCGCTGCGCGGCAAGCTGGCCATCTACGGGGCGCAGGTGATCAACGTCGACATGCGCAACTTCAGCTTCTCGCAGGACTACATGTCGGCGATCAACCAGAAGGTCACCCAGGAGCAGCTGCGCCTGGCCGCCGAGAACAAGGTGCGCACCGTCGAGGCCGAGCAGAAGCAGAAGGTGGCCATCGCCGAGGCCGAGGCCACTGCGCTCAAGGCCAAGGCCGACGGCGAGGCCTATGCCGCGCTGAAGGCGGCCACCGCGCAGGCCGAGGCGCTGAAGATCCAGAACGCCGCGCTGGCGCAGAGCCGCGAGGTGCTGGAGCTGCGCCGCATCGAGGTGGAAAAGATCAAGGCCGAGCGCTGGAACGGCGAGCTGCCGCAGAACATCTACGCCGGCGCGCCGGTGCCCTTCCTGAACCTCAACCACGAGGGCGCCGCCAAGGCCGGCAAGAACTGATGAGCGGCTGGACGATCTTCCACAACCCCCGCTGCAGCACTTCGCGCCAGGTGCTGGCCGCGCTGCGCGAGGCGGGCATCGAGCCGCAGGTGGTGGAGTACCTGAAAACGCCGCCCGACCGCGCCACGCTGCAGCGTCTGGCGCAGGAGATCGGCCAGGGCGTGCGCGGCCTGGTGCGCGCCAAGGAGGCGCTCTACACCGAACTGGCGCTGGAGGGCGCCAGCGACGACGCGCTGCTGGATGCGATGCTGGCGCACCCGGTGCTGATCAACCGGCCGATCGTGGTGTCCCCGCGTGGCACGCGGATGTGCCGGCCAGCGGCCACCGTGGCCGAAATGCTCTGATCAGCCGCGCGCGAAGAACAGCGCTGCCATCACCAGCCCGGTGGCGATGACACCGCTGCGCAGCAGCTTCGCTGGCAGTCGCCGCGCCACGCGCGCGCCGGCATAGCCGCCGACCGTGGCCGCCAGCGCCATCGCCAAGGCCTGCGGCCAGGCCACCGCACCGGCCCAGGCGAAGGCCGCCACCGACAGCAGCGACAGCACCAGCGAGTTGAGGTTCTTCAGCGCGTTGGCGGTGTTGATCGAGGTCTCGCCGGTGATCGCGTACAGCGCCATCAGCAGGATGCCCAGGCCGCCGTTGAAGTAGCCGCCATAGACCGCCACGCAGGCCAGCCCGGCCATGCGCGCCGCGGGATGCGCGGCGCCGCCGCGCCGCCCGGTCAGCCACGGCGCCAGCGCGAACAGCGCGGTGGCGAACAGCAGCAACCAGGGCACCAGCGCCGAGAACAGCTTGGCCGGTGTCACCAGCAGCAGCCCGGCCCCGGCCAGGCCGCCCGCGGCGCACACCGCGCCTTCGGCCCACAGCCGCGGCCGTGGCAGGGCCGCCAGCTCGGGCCGGAAGCCCAGCGTGCTGCCCAGGTAGCCGGGGCTCACCGCCACCGCGCTGGTGGCGTTGGCGGCGATCGGCGGCACACCGGCAAAGACCAGCGCCGGGAAGGTCAGGAAGCTGCCGCCGCCCGCCACCGCATTGAGGGCGCCAGCGGCCAGGGCGGCGGTGAGCAGCAGGATCCAGGTCTCGGGGTTCATCGGCGCGCATTGTCGGGCCTGTGCGAAGATCGACCGCGGTGCCGCCTGCTGGCGGTGCCGATGTTCTCAGGGCGGGGTGGAAGTCCCCACCGGCGGTGATGGCGCAGGTCTGGCAACAGACTCCGCGCACGAGCCCGCGAGCGCCCGTCCACGCCCGTGGACGGGGTCAGCAGACCCGGTGTGATCCCGGGGCCGACGGTCACAGTCCGGATGAAAGAGAACCGCACCGGCTGCCGTGCCTGCACGGCGGGCCGCGCGTTCGCTTGCCCTGATTCTGGCCTTCAACTCAAGGAAATCACCATGAATCAGATCCCGAAGTTCCCCGTGCGCCGCCTGGCGGCGATCAGTGCCCAATGGCATGCGGCAATCGTCCACCGCGCCCGCGATGCCTGCACCGACGAACTGCTGCGCGAGGGCTGGCCGCCCGACGGCATCGAGTACCTGGAGGTGCCCGGCGCCTTCGAGATCCCGCTGCTGGCGCGGCGCCTGGCCGACAGCGGCCGCTTTGATGCCATCGTCGCCTTCGGGCTGGTGGTCGATGGCGGCATCTACCGGCACGACTTCGTCGGCCGGGCGGTGATCGACGGCCTGATGCGGGTGCAGCTCGACACCGGCGTGCCGGTGGTCTCGGCGGTGCTGACCCCCCACAACTTCCATGAGCATCCGGTGCACCAGCAGCAGTTCGGCGAGCACTTCGTGCTCAAGGGCACCGAGGCGGCGCGGGCCGTGCTGCAGACGCTGGCGGTACACCAGCGACAGGCGGCTTGACCGCCTGACCACCTGACCGTGTCAGGGCTCGGCGGCGTCCAGCCGTTGCAGGCAGTCGTCGAGCAGCGCGTGCAGCTCGGCCACGCGCGCCTCACCCAGGCGCGCGTTGAAGGCCAGCTGCGCCTTCTTCCAGGCGCGCTTGGCCTCGGCATGCTTGGCGCGGCCAGCCTCGGTGAGTTGCACCGAGCGTGAGCGCGCGTCGTCACCGGCGCCCACCGCCACCCAGCCCTGGGCCACCAGCGGCTGCAGGTTGCGGGTCAGCGTGGAGGCGTCCAGCGCCATCGCCGCGGCCAGCGCCGCCGGGCGCACCGGCGCCATCGCGGCGATGTGCCCCAGCAGCGAGTACTGCGAGGTCTTCAGCCCGGCCTCGGCGAGGTGGCGGTCGTAGTGGCGGCTGACCACGCGGTCGGCCTGGCGCAGCTTGAAGTTGCTGCAGCCGCGTGGCGTGGCGGCTGTCGCCAGGGTGACTGATGGGCGAGCGGCAGGCATGGTTATCATTGTACCTGCAACGATTGCACCTGCAATGGAACGGAGAGACCCTGATGAGCACCGCCAGCCACGCCCTGCATGACGAGATCGCCGCCACGCTGGCGCGCTGGGAGGCCGACGAGGCGCGGGTGCGCGCCACGCTGGCGCCGCCGGGCGTGAACCGCCCGGCCGATGTGGCGCACCTCAGCGGCCTGGAGTTCTTCGCGGCGATCAGCAGGGGGGCACTGCCCAGCGTGCCGATCGGCGTGGCGATGGACTTCTACCCGGTCGAGTACGAGGAGGGCCGCTTTGTCTTCCAGGGCCGGCCCAGCGTGAAGTTCCTCAACCCGATGGGCACCATCCACGGCGGCTGGATCGCCGCGCTGCTGGACTCGGCGGTGGCCTGCGCGATCCACACCACGCTGCCCGCGGGCCGTGCGCAGACCACGGCCGAGCTGAAGATCAGCTACCTGCGCGCGCTGTTGCCCGACACGCCGCTGGTGCGCGCCGAAGGCAAGGTCATCAGTGCGGGTCGCCAGCTGGGCTTTGCAGAGGGCCGGCTCTATGGCGCGGATGGGCGCCTCTACGCCCACGCCACCACCACCTGCGCGATGCTGCAGCCGCGCTGAGCCGCGGGCGGTCTACCAGCGCAGCAGCTCGGCCAGCCGGGTGACGACCCAGCCGGCCTCGTCCTCGCGCAGGCCCGAGTCGGGCACCGACAGCGCGGCCTGCATGCGGCCCAGCACATCGTCCTCGGCCAGTCCGTCGTCATGGTGCAGGGCCTGGGCGGTGGGCATCAGCTGCTGGGCCAGGTCCTCGCACAGCTCGTAGCGTGCGCGCAGCTCCTCGACCAGCACCATCAGTTTGCCGCGCTGGCCCTGGTAGAGGGCGGCGAAGCTGTCGGGGATCCAGGGCAACTGGTGGCTGGCGTCCATGGCCGGGGCCTACTGCAGCTCGATCGTGGCGTGCACGATCTCCTCGTGCACGGCCAGGCGACGGTGCACCTCGGCGGCGGTCAGGCCGGCCGGGGCGCTCAGCGTGATCGCGCAGGCGAAGCGCTCGCGCCCGACGCGCCAGACGTGCAGGTCGCTGATGCGCGCGCCGTCGACCTCGACCACCTCGCGGATCTCGGCCACCACCGGGTGGTCCATCTCGCGGTCGAGCAGCACGCGGGCGGTGTCGGTGACCAGGCCCTTGGCCCACAGCGCCACGAGCACCGCACCGACGATGCCCATCACCGGGTCCAGCCAGGCCCAGCCCAGCCACCAGCCGGCGCCCAGCGCGACGATCGCCAGCACCGAGGTGGCGGCGTCGGTCAGCACATGCACCTGGGCCGACCGCAGGTTCAGGTCGTGGTGGTGGGCGTGTTCGTGGTCGTGGCCATGATCGTGGTGGTGCCCATGCGAGTGGCCAGGGTGATGCCCATGGCCGCCCCCCAGCAGCCAGGCGCTGCCCAGGTTGACCAGCAGACCCAGCACGGCCACCGCCATGGCTTCGGGGTAGTGGATGGCCTGCGGGTCGATCAGGCGCTCGACCGAGCCGGCCACCATCAGCGCCGCCACCACCAGCAGCAGCACCGCGCTGGCAAAGCCGGCCAGCACCTCGATCTTCCAGGTGCCGAAGGCGTAGCGCGGGTCACGTGCTTCGCGGCGGGCCAGCGCATAGGCGCCGGCCGCCAGCCCCAGCGCCAGCGCGTGCGAGCTCATGTGCCAGCCGTCGGCCAGCAGGGCCATCGAGTTGAACCACCAGCCGGCGGCGATCTCCACCACCATCGTGGCCAGCGTCAGCCACATCACCAGGCGCGTGCCGCGCTCGCCGGCCGGGTTGCCGGCGTCAAAGTCATGGGAATGCAGCCAGCCGCTGGGGCCGTCGTCGTGCAGCGTTGTCATGGCGCGATATTGGCTCAAAAGAGCTGACCGACGTTCAGCAGGGTCAGCACGCCCAGCAGCGCGAACACGGCCGCGGCGATGGTGTGCACCAGCCGCATGTTGACACGCCGGGACACCGCATCGCCCAGGAACACCGCCGGCACGTTGGCCAGCATCATGCCCAGCGTGGTACCGGCCACCACCGCCACCAGGCTGGGGTAGCGCGCGGCCAGCGCGACGGTGGCGATCTGCGTCTTGTCGCCCATCTCGGCCAGGAAGAAGGCCACCAGCGTGGTGCCGAAGACGCCCCAGCGCTGGGTGCCGCCCTCGGTGTCCTCGTCCAGCGAGTCGGGCACCAGCATCCACACCGCCATCGCCAGGAAGCCGCCGCCGATCACCCAGCGCAGCACGGTGGGGCCCAGCTGCGAAGCCACCCAGCCGCCCACTGCGCCGGCGGCGGCGTGGTTGAGCAGCGTGGCCACCAGGATGCCGGCCACGATGGGCGCGGGACGGCGGAACTTGGCGGCCAGCATCAGGGCCAGCAACTGCGTCTTGTCGCCCATTTCACCCAGGGCGACCAGACCGGTCGAGACGAGAAAAGCTTCCATGTGCAGTGGATTCCAGGGGCCGGCGCGGGTCGCGATGACCACGGCGCCGCTCCGGCCCCGGGTGGCAGCGCGCGTGGTCAAAGGTCTTGCCGGACGGTGAGGTTGCCCGCGCCATGGCCGCTTTCAGGCCAAGTGTGTTGACGTCGGGCCCCTGCGTTGCGCAGGGTGGCTACTCCCCCATGACCCCGCCAGTGTAGCAGCCACCCTGATGTCATCAGGGTTTATCCGGGCGGCCGAGCGCCTTGCGTCAGGGCTTGACCTGAATTAGATTACCGACCGGTCGGTTAATGAATGAACCCCCACCCGCAAGGAGACACCCGATGGCCAAGCACGAACACCTCGCCAAGAGCATGGCGCTGCCGCCGATGACGCCGCAGCCCAATGTCTACCCGCTGAGCTGGCACGCCCACACGAAGAAGCTGGAAGACATCTGGGACGCCGCCCAGCGCGAGAACTGGGACCCGAAGAAGCTGCCCTGGGACACGTTCGACCCCAGCACCTACAGCTGGGAGGAGCGCGAGGCCATCGCCTACTGGTGGACCATCCTGTCGGTGTTTGACGCCTCGGCGCCGCCGGTGTTCGCCGCCGCCTTCATCAAGACCTACGAGGCGCACGAGGAAGACCCGGTGCGCCGCTGCTTCTTCAGCGTCACCCGCGACGAGCAGAACCACGAGCAGATCTGCGGCCTGGCGATCACCAAGATGCTGGAGCACCCGGACCCGCTGACCTATGTGCCCAAGACCGAGATCGGCCGCAAGGCGCAGCGCAATGCGCACTGGCTGTACTACAACGGTGGGCGCTACTGGAACGGCTACAAGAACGCCGTGCCCAAGTACAGCCTGGCGGTGCTGTTCAGCAGCTTCCTGATGGGCGAGATCGCCGCCGCCACCATCTTCCACCAGATGGCCGCGAAGTGCACCGAGCCGGTGTTCAAGGAGGCCTTTCGCAACATCGGTCGCGACGAGGGCCGCCACATGGCGATCTGCCTGTCGCTGATGGAGCGCGACTACCCGAAGATGGACCTGAGCGACAAGGCGCTGATCACCAAGCAGGTGCGCGCCGGCTTCCTGTTCCTGTCGGGCGTGCTGTTCGAGCCGCCGGAGGATTTCTGGGACATCCCCGCTGACTTCGTCGCCTGGCAGCGCGAGATCGAGACCGTGGCCCGCAACGCCGGCTTCTACGTGCCGGAATACGAGGCCAAGAAGGAGAACTGGAAGAACGCCATGCTCAACCTCAAGGGCGTGCTCGACAAGTACGGCATCCCGTTCCCGGCGATCCCCGAAGTGGGCATCACCGGAGAAGAGATCCGCGACGTCGACATGGTCGACATCATCCCGGTGTTCTGAGGCCCCCAGGCTCCCTGGCGGTCGCCACCCCCCAGGGGGGCTCGCGCAGCGGCCCGGCGAAGCCGGTTCCGCGCGCGGTCCTTGACGGGGCGGCGTACCGCCGCGGTCGGCGCATCGTCAAAGCGGAGAACTGAATGGGTGTGATTCGTCTGCATCCCAGCGGGCGCACGGTGGAGTGTGACAGCGGCCTGACCGTGCTGGAGGCGCTGGAGAAGGCGGGCTATGCCCTGCCGAACAATTGCCGGGCTGGCGCCTGTGGCGAGTGCAAGGTGAAGGTGGTCTCGGGCCACTTCGACCAGGGTTTCGTGCTGGACATGGCGCTCAGCCAGGACGAGCGGCGACAGGGCTATGGCCTGATGTGCATGGCCAAGCCGCTGAGCGACGAGCTGGTGATCGAGTGGGGCACCGACGCCGCCGGCCCCAAGCTGTTTCCGCCGCGCGAGCAGCAGTACTACGTGGTGACCGACCGTGTGCCGCGCACGCCGCGCATCGTCGAGCTGAAGCTGCGTCCTCTGGGCGAGCCGATGCGCTACTGGCCCGGCCAGTACGTGCAGCTGGGCGATGCCTCGGCCGGTGCGCCGGTGCGCAGCTATTCCCTGGCCAGCGCGCCGCGCGAGGATGGCGAGATCACGCTGCAGGTGACGCGCCAGGACCAGGGCACCACCAGCCGCTGGATCCATGAGCAGCTGCAGCCCGGTGAGCAGGTCAAGGTCAGCGGCCCCTACGGCACCTTCATTGGCGATCCGGCCGTGGACACGCCGGTGCTGTGCCTGGCGGCCGGCTCGGGCCTGGCGCCGATCCTGGCATTGACCGAGGCGGCGCTGCGCCGCGGCTTCAAGCAGCCGGTGACCCTGGTCTACTCAGGCCGCACGCCGGACGACGTCTACGACACCGGCCTGATGGCCTGGTGGAAGGCCAGGCACCGTGGCTTCAGCTATCGGCCCACGCTGACCGGTCCTGCGCCGATGGGCTGGCAGGGCCTGACCGGCCGCATCCCGGCACTGCTGCCCGGTTTGTTCCAGGACCTGTCCGGCCACAGCGTGTTCGTGGCCGGCGCCACCGCCTTCGTGGACGACTGCGTGGCCGCCGCGAGAGCGCTGGGCGCGCGCGACGAGCTGCTGCACACCGAGGGCTACTTCAGCCAGGACCGCGCGCAGCCCTGAGCCGATCGCAGCGCGGCCTGTGTTGCCCACCGCACAGAGGCAGCCCCACTCCCCCCTCCACCATGCCCAGACCGCACCAGCCGTATCCGTGCGGGAGGTCCCCTTCCGTTCATCTCATGGAGATACCTATGAAGACAATTCACGCCCTGGCGCTTGCGGCCCTCACCGGCATGGCCCAGGCGGGCACGGTGTACGACAACTTCCAGCTCACCAAGTGGGTGGTGCGGGTCTCCCCCGCGGTGCATGTCTTCGAGCACGCCGGCCGGCTGCGCGTGGACCTGAACAAGGGCGTCAAGGGTGAGGTCTCCAGCGGTGGCTACTACAGCACCTGCCAACTGACCGGCGACTTTGATGTGTCGACCGAGTTCTACCTGCCCGAGTACCCCGCCGCCAACGGCGTGCGCGTCGGTCTGATGCTCAACACCACGCAGACCAACGGCGTCGGTTTCGACACCACCTACGCCGCGATGCAGATGGTCAGCCTGCCTGACGGCACTGCGCAGTACGCCGGCGACCTGAGCAACTATGGCTACACGCTCAACGCCCCGGCGAACACCAGCAACATCCAGGGCAAGCTGCGCCTGAAGCGTGCCGGCCAGATGCTGACCGCCTATTTCTGGGACGGCCCGCACGGACAATGGGTGCCGGTGGCCACCAGCGCCACCTTCACGGCGGCGCCGGTGTATTTCGGCCTGACCAGCTGGAGCCAGGACAGCTACTTCGGCGACATGAGGGTGCGCACCGCCTTCGACAACCCCACCATCGACGGCAGCTGCGCCAACTGACCGATGCCGGCGTGCTCAGCGCCGCTCGCTGCGGCGCTGAGCGCGACTGCTTCACCGCCGAGGGCTGCCGCGCCGCTGGCGCGCCTGCTTCACCGGCGAGGGCTGCCGCGCCGTTGGCGCGCCTGCTTCACCGCCGAGGGCTGCCGCGACGCTGGCGCGCCTGCTTCACCGCCGAGGGCTGCCGCGCCGTTGGCGCGCCTGCCAGAGCGGCCGCTTGGCCTTGAGCTGCCGCTCGATGCCGTCATTGAGCACTTCGCGCAGGCCCAGCACCTCGTCCAGGTTGCCGTAGACCCCGGGGAAGCGCAGGTCCAGCCACAGCCACAGCGTGCAGGCGCGCAGGGCCTGTTCCATGCGCTCCAGGCGGCTGTGGCTGTCGACCATGTCCAGGAACACCGGACGGCCGGCCTGGCCGGTGGCGGCGTGCTGGTGGGCCCAGCTGTAGAAGTCCTGCAGCAGGTGCTCGGTTCGGGTGTCCACCGGCGCCTGGGCGTAGATGAAGCGCTCCTTCAGGCTCAGGCTGCCGGCCTGGGCATCCAGCTCCACCGCCAGGTCCAGCATCTGCTCGAGCTCGGCCACCTCGAAGTGGGCGTTGTCCAGCGCCAGCTGGTCCATGAACACGCTCAGCACCTCGTGCAGCCGCGACTTGCCCAGGCGCTGCGAGATGGTGCTGACATGCCACCAGTTCGGCGCCACCGGCGCCTTGAAATGGCGCGGCGCGCGTGGCGGGCGCGGCAGCAGTTCCTTCAGAGCGCGCGCGGCGCCGGGTTCGGCCTCGTGCAGCACGCCGGTGAAGCCTTCCTCGTGGATGCCGTAGCGGCCGGCACGGCCGGCGATCTGGTGCACCTCGGACTCGGTCAGCGCGCGGTCGCCCACGCCGTCGAACTTGACCATGGTGGAAAACAGCACGCGGCGGATCGGCAGGTTCAGGCCCATGCCAATGGCGTCGGTGGCCACCAGGATGTGCGACTCGCCACCGGCGAAGCGCTCGGCCTCGCGCCGGCGCACCTCGGGCGGCAGCGCGCCGTAGATCACGCTGACCGGATGGCCATTGGCGGCGATCTGGTCGCGCAGCATCAGCACGTCGCGGCGGCTGAAGGCCACCACGGCGTCGCCCTTCTTCAGCGTGGGCAGGGCCACTGGGCCGGGCAGCAACTGAACATGCTGCTTGCGCTGGAACTGGCGCACCTCCACCGCCTCGCCGCACAGGCCCAGCAGGGTTTCGATCGCCGGCACCGCGTAGGCCGAGCAGATCACGATCACCTCGCGCGCCGGCACGCCGACGATGGCCTGGGTCCAGGCCCAGCCGCGCGAGGCGTCGAAGATCATCTGCGCCTCGTCGATGACGGCCACATCCAGCACCTCGCGGGTGCCCACCATCTCGATCGTGCTGCTGACCACGCGCGCACCGTCGGCCGGCTGGTTCTCCTCGCCGGTCAGCAGGCTGCAGGGCACGCCGCGCGCCACCAGGCGGTCGCGGCCCTCCAGCGCCAGCAGGCGCAGCGGCGCGAGGTAGGCGCCGTCCAGTGCGCCGGCCAGCTTCTCGAAGGCGGCGTGGGTCTTGCCGCTGTTGGGCGGGCCCACGTAGAGCGTGACCTTGCGCTTGAGTTGTCGCGCCAGCGGGAAGCTGTCGGGGTAGCCCTGGAAGGCCAGTTCATGGGTCAGGCTGGAGAGCGTCTGCTGCTCGCCCACCTGGCGCTCCCAGCGGTCCTGGGCGCGGGTGCAGGCGGCTTTCAGCTCGTCGGCACTGCCGGCGCGCGAGAGTTCGGCCTGCAGGCGCGGCAGCAGGGTGTCCATCGCCGCCTCGTCGCACCAGGCGCTGCGCTCGGCCAGGCTGTCGATGTGGGCGGCGACCTCGGCCGCATGGGGGCAGGGCGGGGCGTCGGCCAGGCCGCCCAGCAGCGCGCGCTTGTCGCCGTGGCGGAAGTAGGCCCAGACCACCTCGGCGTCCACCGGCGCGCGGTAGGCGATCTGCAGCGCGCCGGGCTGGGACCAGGCCGCCCAGCGCAGCGGCAGCGGCGCGCGGTACAGGCGTTCCCAGCCTTCGCCCAGGCCGCGCGCGGTGTCGCGGGTGATGCCCAGCGCCTCCAGCGTGGCGTGGCGCTCCAGCATCGGGCCGCGGGTCTCGCGGCCCACGCCGACCTCGTCCAGGTGGCGCAGCGCGGCGTCGATCAGGCCCGGCGCGATCCAGCGGCTGGGCCGCTGGTGCGGCACCGCCTTCTGCAGCAGGATCAGGCCGCGCTCGTCCAGGTGGTGCTCGAAACCGGGCGCGGCTTCATCGAGGAAGTCGGCCGGCTTGACCACCTGCGGCAGGTTGTAGGCCCCCTGGCGAACGCGTTCCAGCTGCTCGGGGGTGATGTGGGCCGGCACGCGGGGGGCGTGGCGGGCGTCGGGCAGGCGAAGGAGGGGAGGGTTCATGCGCTGCCCGATTGTCGCGGCTTCGGCGGATCGGCCATGCCGTGCGCCGCACGCGCCTTGCGGCACTGGGTGTCGCCGGGCTCGACCGAGCGGCAGGTGCTGGCGCGCAGCGGATAGATCCGGCAGCCCACCGACTGGCCCACCTGGCCGTCCAGCGCCACGCAGCGCACCGGTCGCGCGGTGGTGCCGCGCATCGCCACCAGGTGCGGGCTGACCGGCTCGGTCAGCGTGGCCGGCACACCGCCGCCGCCCGGACAGGCATCGGTCTCGGACCAGTGGAAGGAGACCCGGAAGGTGGCGCAGCAGGCGCCGCAGGTGGTGCAGTCGAGCGACATCGGTTGCGGTATTCTGGCCGCTGACCGGCGGCCATGGCCGCCCCAATTACCTGCGCAGGACACCCGATCCATGACCCATGCCTTCACCCGCCGCGGCCTGGTCCGCACCCTGGCCGCTGCCGCCGCACTCAGCGCCGCCGGCCTGGCCCACGCCGATGGCAAGACCATCAAGCTGCTGGTGGGTTTTCCGCCCGGCGGCGGCACCGACGCCATCGCCCGCCTGCTGGCCGAGCATCTGAAGGATGAGCTGGGTGGCGCGACCATCATTGTCGAGAACAAGGCCGGCGCCGGCGGCCAGCTGGCCGCGCAGGCGCTGAAGGCCGCGCCGGCCGATGGCACAACACTCTTCCTCAGCCACGACCACACGATCTCGATCGTCCCGCAGACCGTGAAGACGCCGGGCTTCGAGCCCGCCAAGGACTTTGTGCCGGTGGCCGGCTTCGCCACCTTCGTCAACGCCCTGGCGGTGTCGGGCGGCACGCCGGCCAAGAGCTACACCGAGTACCTGGCCTGGCTGCGTGGCCCGCAGGGCGGCAAGGGCGTGGTGGGCGTGCCGGCGCCGGGCTCGGTGCCCGAGTTCCTGGTCAAGGTGCTGGGTGAGCGCAACAAGCTCGACCTGGTGGCCGCGCCCTACCGCGGCAGCGCGCCGATGATGGCCGACATGCTGGGCAACCAGATCGCCGCCGGTGTGGGCTCGGTGCCCGACTTCATCGAGAACCACAAGGCCGGCAAGCTGCGCATGGTGGCGGTGATCGGCGAGAAGCGCCAGGCCGTGCTGCCCGACGTGCCCACCTTCAAGGAGCTGGGCCTGAGTGGCTTCGAGGACCTGCCCTACTACGGCATCTGGGCGCCCACCGGCACGCCCAAGGCCACGCTGGACCAGCTCTCGGCCGCACTGGCCAAGGTGGTGGCCAAGCCGGCGGTGCACGATCGCCTGAGCGCGATGGGCCTGACCGTGGGCCACATGAGCGGCGAGCAACTGGGCAAGACCGAGGCGGCCTACACCGCGACCTGGTCGAAGATCATCAAGGCCACCGGCTTCCAAGCGCAATGACCGATCGCGGCTGGGTCGCGTTCGAGACGCCCGTCGGCGTCTGCGGCCTGGCCTGGGACACGCAGCAGCGCCTGGCCGGCAGCCTGCTGCCCGGCGACGGCCTGTCGGCGCGCATGCGCCGCCGCCACGGCGAGGGCCCGGCCAGCGACGTGCCGGCCGTCGCCCAGGCCTGGATCACCCGCCTGCGCGCGGTGATGGCCGGCGCCAACGACGACCTTTCCGACATCCCGCTGGCCGATGACGACGCGCCCGACTTCCACCGCCGCGTCTGGGCGCTGGCGCGCGCCATCCCGCCCGGCCAGACACGGACCTATGGCGACCTGGCGCTGGCCCTGGGCGAACCCGGTGCCGCCAGCGCCGTGGGCCAGGCGCTGGGCGCCAATCCCTTCGCGCCCATCGTGCCCTGCCACCGCATCCTGGCCGCCCACGGCGGCGCGGGCGGCTTCTCGGCGCCGGGCGGCACGCGCACCAAGCTGCAACTGCTGGCGCTGGAACACGCGCGCCTGACGCCCCACCCGGACCAGACGTCCTTGTTCTGACGCGGGCGAGCGGTTTGTTGTAGCATATTGCTACCACTGCTGTCGGAGCCTGCCATGGCCACTGCCGCCGCCCCCATCCGCCTGGACCGTGAACTGGCCGCCGCCGCCCGCGAGGCCGCCCAGACCATGAGCCGCAGCGTGGCCGAGCAGGTCAGCCACTGGGCCCGGCTGGGCCGCGAGCTGGAACGCAGCCCGGGCGTCTCGGTGGCCCAGGTGCAGGCGGTGCTGCGCGGCCAGGCCTCATACGACGCGCTGCAGCTGCAGGAACAGGCCGTGGTGCGCGCCACCTGGGAGGAACAGCTGGCGGCGCAGCTGGCGCGCCTGGACCTGGCACGCGATTTCGCCCAGGAGGGCCACCGCTACGCCGAGCTGGACGCCAACGGCCAGCTGCGCATCGTCGAGTGAGGCTGCCGCCCCCACCGGATGCCCCTGCTGCAACTGATCGCCGGCCCCAACGGCGCGGGCAAGACCACCTTTTTCGAGCGCGTGCTGTCACCCATCACGCGCCTGCCCTTCATCAATGCCGACGTGCTGGCGCGCCAGCACTGGCCGGGTGACGAAGAAGCGCATGGCCACGAGGCCGCCGCACTGGCCGCGCAGGCCCGCCAGCAGGCGCTGGCGCAAGGCCTGTCCTTCGCGGCCGAGACGGTGTTCTCCCACCCCTCCAAGCTGGCCCTGGTGCAGGACGCCCAGGCCCGCGGCTACCTGGTCCACCTGCACGTGGTGCTGGTGCCGGTGGAGCTGAGCGTGGCGCGCGTGAAGCTGCGGGCGGCGCAGGGCGGGCACTCGGTGCCGGAAGATCGCGTGCGCGAGCGCCACCAGCGGCTGTGGAGCCTGCTGGCCCAGGCCGCCTGGCGCGCCGATGGCACGCGTGTCTACGACAACAGCAGCGCGCGCCACCCCTTCCGCCTGGCCGCCACCTACGAACACGGCCGCGCGCTGGGGCCGATCGAGCTGCCCACCTGGTCGCCCTGGCTGGAGCCCCGGCCATGACGGCCACGCCGGTCCGCGTGCTCAGCGTCATCCCGCCGATGACGCAGCTCAACACGCCCTACCCGTCCACCGCCTACCTGACCGGCTTCCTGCGCTCGCGCGGCATCACCGCGGCGCAGGAGGATCTGGCGCTGGCGCTGGTGCTGGACCTGTTCACCCCCGACGGCCTGGACGCGCTGCGCGCCGATGCCCGCTGCGTGGCCAAGCCCGGCCGGGTCATCGCCCACTTCCTGCAGCACTTCGACGCCTACCGCGCCACCATCGCGCCGGTGATCCGCTTCCTGCAGGGCGGCGACAGCACGCTGGCGCACCGCATCAACGCCCGCACCCTGCTGCCAGAAGGCCCGCGCTTCGACGCGCTGGAGCACTACGTGGACGACGGCAGCGGCGACCCGCTGGGCTGGGCCTTCGGCGTGCTGGGCGGCACCGACCGCGCGCGCCACCTGGCCACGCTCTACCTGAACGACCTGGCCGACGTGATCCGCGAGGCAGTGGACCCGCGCTTCGAGTTCGTCCGCTATGCCGAGCGCCTGGCCACCAGCCAGCCCAGCTTCGAGCCGATGGCCGAGGCCCTGGCCGCGCCGCCCAACCTGCTCGACCGCACGCTGGCGCGCCTGACGCGCGAGGCGCTGGCGCGCCACCAGCCCACGCTGGTGCTGCTGTCGGTGCCCTTCCCGGGCGCGCTGTACGCGGCGCTGCGCATCGCCGCGGCGGTCAAGGCACACGATGCCACGATCACCGTGGCGCTGGGCGGCGGCTTCGTCAACACCGAGCTGCGCCAGCTGCGCGAGCCGCGCCTCTTCGACCATGTGGACGTGATCACGCTGGACGGCGGCGAGCGCCCGCTGCTGGCGCTGATCGAGCACCTGCAGGGCCAGCGCTCGCGCGAGCGCCTGGTGCGCGCCATGGTGCGCGAGGGGGGCGCGGTGCGCCAGATCCACTGGCCCGAGCCCGACATCCCCTTCGACGAGGTCGGCACGCCCACCTGGGACGGCCTGCCACTGGCCAAGTACCTGTCGCTGCTGGACATGCTCAACCCGATGCACCGGCTGTGGAGCGACGGGCGCTGGAACAAGCTCACCGTGGCGCACGGCTGCTACTGGAAGAAGTGCAGCTTCTGCGACGTCAGCCTGGACTACATCTCGCGCTACGAGGCGGCCAATGCCTCGGTGCTGGTCGACCGCATCGAGACCATCGTCGCCGAGACCGGGCAGACGGGCTTTCACTTCGTCGACGAGGCCGCGCCGCCCAAGGCGCTCAAGGCGCTGGCCGATGAGCTGCAGCGCCGCAACACCGGCATCAGCTGGTGGGGCAACATCCGCTTCGAGAAGACCTTCACGCCGGCGCTGTGCCGGCAGCTGGCCGACAGCGGCTGCATCGCCGTCACCGGTGGCCTGGAGGTGGCCTCCGACCGCCTGCTGGCGCTGATGGCCAAGGGCGTGACGGTGGAGCAGGTGGCGCGCGTCACCAAGGGCTTTGCCGACGCGGGGGTGCTGGTCCACGCCTACCTGATGTACGGCTTCCCCACGCAGACACTGCAGGACACGGTGGACGCGCTGGAGCTGGTGCGCCAGCTGTTTGCCGAGGGCTGCATCCACAGCGGCTTCTTCCACCGCTTCGCCTGCACCGTCCATTCGCCGGTGGGGCAAGATCCGGCGCATTACGGCGTGCAGCTGCTGCCGCTGCCCGACTCCCCGTTCGCGATGAACGACGTGGGCTTCGTCGATCCCACCGGTGTGGACCACGACCTGCTCGGCCCGGGGCTGAAGAAGGCGATCTACAACTTCATGCACGGCATCGGCCTGGACGAGGACGTGCGCGCCTGGTTCGAGCAGTGGCCGGGCAAGGTGCCGCGGCCCACGGTGCACCGCCAGCGCATCGCCCGGGCGTTGCAGCAGCGCTGATCAGGCGGCCAGCCGGGCCTTCCAGTGGCGGAACTGCCAGCGCAGGTCGGCCCAGGCCTGGCGCCAGGCCTGCGGGCAGCGCGGCCGCCAGGTGCGGGCGTTCGACACCTCGATGCCCTGCATGCTGGGGTGCCATTCGTCGTGGGCCACACGGTGCCACTCGCGGCCCAGGCGGACCACGCCGTCGCGGTCGGCCAGCAGCACCATCGAGCCCTTGACCAGCGGCGCCAGCAGGCGGGCGAAGGCCTCGGAGCGCACGGTGGCGCGGGCCTGGGCGTCGGTCAGGCCGGCCAGCAGCTCGCCCAGCAGGCGGGCCAGTTCGGCGGTGTCGCTGTGGCCCGGCTGGCTGGGCCGCAGCTGGCGGATCGAGCCGTTGTGCATCAGCCAGAGGCCCGGCCGCACCAGGAAGGGGTGGGTCATCGCCAGGTTCACAGAGCCCACGGTGGCCTGACGCAGGTGCAGCAGCGCCGGTTGATCCTCGGGCAGCGACTGCAGGTGACCCAGCAGGTCATCCAGCCGCATGCCCTGCTGGGCGCGGGGCTCGTCGTCGGCGCCCCAGGTGATCACGCCCCAGCCATGGGGGTTGCGGCGCCAGGCGTTCTCGACGAAGGCGGGGCAGACCGGGCGGCCGGCGGGCTTGTGGATGATCAGGCACATCGGGCGACAACGCGTGAGGGGGCGAATCGGTTGATGCAAGTCGCGTTCCCGGGGACTTCGGCGTGCCCGGGCCTGACTTGAGTCCGACTTCGGCCCGGCTTGGCCCCGGTTGCACGCCGATCACGAAAAAGGCGTCCAATACGCCCCCGGGCTGCTTCGGTGGGCCCGACAAGGAGACCCTGTTGACCCTGCAAGACCGCATCGACGCCTGGCGTGACGACCAACTGGTCGGCATGCGCCGCGGCATCGAGAAGGAAAGCCTGCGCACCACCCCCGACGGCGGCCTGGCGATGACGCCGCACCCGCTGGCGCTGGGTTCGGCCCTCACCCACCCGCACATCACCACCGACTTCAGCGAGTCGCAGCTGGAGCTGGTCACCGGCGCCTTCACCCGCGTCGAGGCCACCTTCGCGCAACTCAGTGAACTACACCAGGTGGTGGCTCAGGCCCTGGGCGACGAGCGCATGTGGGTCTCCAGCATGCCCTGCTGCCTGCCCAGCGAAGAGGCCATTCCGCTGGGCCAGTACGGCGCCTCGCACATCGGCCGCGTCAAGACCGTCTACCGCCAGGGCCTGTCGCACCGCTACGGGCGGCGCATGCAGACCATCTCGGGCATCCACTACAACTGGTCGCTGCCCGGGCTGGGCAATGACGAGTACTTCCACCTGATCCGCAACTTCCGCCGCGACAGCTTCCTGCTGCTGTGGCTGTTCGGCGCGTCACCGGCGGTGTGCGCCAGCTTCGTCGACGGCCTGCCGCATGGCCTGGAGCCGCTGAGCGCTGGCACGCTGCACCTGCCGCACGCCACTTCACTGCGCATGGGCCGGCTGGGCTACCAGAGCGAGGCCCAGGCCTCGCTGGCCGTCAGTTACAACGGGCTGGACGGCTACGGCGCCACGCTGGAAGACGCGATGACCCGCATCTGGCCGGCCTACCAGGCGATCGGCCTGCGCGACGAGCAGGGCGGCTGGCGCCAGCTCAGCACCCATCTGCTGCAGATCGAGAACGAGTTCTACGGCACCATCCGCCCCAAGCGCACGATCCACTCCGGCGAGCGGCCGCTGCACGCGCTGCGCGAGCGCGGCGTCGAGTATGTCGAGGTGCGCTGCATGGACCTCGACCCCTTCGAGCCGCTGGGCATCGCGCCCGACACCGCCCGCGTGATCGACCTGTTCCTGCTGCACTGCCTGGCCAGCGACAGCCCGCCCGACCACCCCGACGAGATTGCCGCGCTCAGCGAGAACCAGCAGCGCGTGGCCGCCCGCGGGCGCGAGCCGGGCCTGCGCCTGACCCGCGGCGGTGCCGAGGTGGTGCTGGTGGAGTGGGCGGCCGAGCTGCTGGAAGGCTGCGAGCCGATCGCCCGGCGCATGGACGCGGCGCTGGGCGGCCAGGCCTACCGGCAGGCGCTGGCCAGCGCGCAGTCGCGGCTGCTGCACCCCGATGCGCTGCCCTCGGCGCGGGTGCTGCGCGAAGCCTCCGACACCTGGCGCGGCGAATACACCGCGATGATCGCCGCGCTGTCGCAGGCCACCCGGCGGGTGCTGCTGGCGCAACCGCTGTCCACCGAGCGCGCGCTGCACTGGGCCGCGCTGGCCGACCGGTCGCTGCGCGAGCAGGCCCGGATCGAGGCCGAACAGCAGGGCAGCTTCGACGACTTCGTGACGGACTACCTGGACGCCCGCCGCTTGCTGGCCTGATCCACCGGCTTGGGGATGGCTGCGGGTTAGCCCGAAGCCAGCGCGCTGAGGCCCGCCCGCAGCATCGCGGACACGCGGCCGGATGGTTTGGCCGCGCCCACCCTCAAGGAAGCTGTCATGGGATCTGTTCGACTCGCCCTCTGGGCACCCCGCTGCGCACTGGTGGCCTCGCTGGCCCTGCTGCCCTTCACCGCCTCGGCGGCCTCGTCCAGGCTGCAGGAGCTGAGTGCCAGGGTGGACGCGCTGTCGGCCCAGCTGGCGCAGCTGCAGCAGCAGCAGGGTGCGCGGCAGGCCCGCGCCACCGCGGTCCTGCCCAGTGACATCGTGGGCACCTGGACCCTCAAGGGCTTCCAGTCCGAGCTGCATGCCGGCGTGGGCAGCTGGCAGGTGAGCAGCTATGTCTACAACGGCACGGTCGAATTCACCGCCGATGGCAAGTACAAGCTGACCATCGTCGAGTCCGGCAACCGGCTGACCAATGGTGGCGAGGCGGTCAGCTCCTACGTGAATCCCGAGGCCGTGGCGCGCGGCAAGTGGAAGCTCAAGGGCAACGACCTGACCCTGGACAGCGGGCTGGCCGTGAAGATCGACGCCGGCCTGTCCGTGATGACCATGGCCTCCGCCAACCCGGCCGACAACACCAACGTGATGCTGGTGCTGACCAAGCAGCCGGCGCCCTGACGCCGCCGGGTGGTCAGCCCTTCTTGGCCACCAGCGTCAGGATGTCGTAGCTGGCCACCAGGTCACCGGCCTGGTTGGTCACCTCGACATCCCAGGCCACCACGCCCTGGCCGCGCCCCTGCGCATCCACCTTCATGCGGTCGATCTTGCGCTTGGCGGTCAGGCGCGCCTGGATGGTGTCGCCGATGGCCACCGGCTTGACGAAGCGCAGCGTGTCCAGGCCGTAGTTGGCCAGCACCGGGCCCGGTGCCGGGCTCACGAACAGGCCGGCCGCCGCCGACAGCACGAAGTAGCCGTGGGCGATGCGCTGGCCGAAGGCGGTGTCCTTGGCGGCGATGGCGTCGAAGTGCATGTAGAAGTAGTCGCCCGAGATGCCGCCGAAGTTGACGATGTCGGCTTCGCTGACGGTGCGCCGGTGCGTCAGCAGGCTCTCGCCGATCTGCAGCTCCTCGAAGTGGCGGCGGAAGGGGTGGACCTCGGTCTCGATGCGGGCGGCGCCGCGCACGTACTCGCCGGTCACTGCGGACAGCATGGTGGGCGAGCCCTGCAGCGCGGCGCGCTGCAGGTAGTGCTTGACGGCGCGCGTGCCGCCCAGCTCCTCGCCACCGCCGGCGCGGCCCGGGCCGCCGTGCTTGAGCATCGGCAGCGGGCTGCCGTGGCCGGTGGATTCGGGCGCGGCGTCGCGGTCCAGCACCAGGATCCGGCCATGCAGCGCGGCCACCTCGGGCACCACGCGCGCAGCCACGGCGGGGTCGTGGGTGACCAGCGAGCCGACCAGGCTGCCCTGACCCATCGCCGCCAGCGCCACCGCCTCGTCCAGGTCGTCGTAGGGCATCAGCGTGCTGACTGGGCCGAAGGCCTCCAGCTCATGCACGGCAGGGGTGTGCAGCGCGCGCTCGGCCAGCAGCAGCGTGGGCGCGAAGAAGGCGCCCTCGGCCACGCCCTCGCCACGCGGCGCGAAGCCGTCGCTGGCGCCGAAGACGGGGCGCGCGCCGCCCTCGATCAGCGCGGCCACGCGCTCGGCCACGTCGCGCTGCTGGTCGGCGCTGGCCAGCGCGCCCATCTTGACGCCATCGACCGCCGGGTCGCCCACCACCACCTTGGCCAGGCGCTCGCGCAGGGCCATGGCCACCGCGTCCAGGTGCGCGCGCGGCACGATGGCGCGGCGGATCGCGGTGCACTTCTGGCCGGCCTTCACCGTCATCTCGCGCGCCACTTCCTTGACGAAGAGGTCGAACTCGGGCGAGCCGGGCACCGCATCGGGCGCCAGGATTGCGCAGTTCAGCGAGTCGGCCTCGGCGTTGAAGGGGATGCTTTTGGCAATCACGTTGCGGTGCACGCGCAGCTTGGCCGCGGTGTCGGCCGAGCCGGTGAAGGTGACCACGTCGCGGCCGTCCAGGCGGTCCAGCAGGTCGCCGGTGGAGCCGATCACCAGCTGCAGTGCGCCCTCGGGCAGCAGGCCGCTCTCGGCGATCAGCCGCATCGCCGCTTCGGTCAGGTAGCTGGTGGCGCTGGCGGGCTTGCCGATGCAGGGCATGCCGGCCAGGAAGCTGGGCGCGAACTTTTCCAGCAGGCCCCAGATGGGGAAGTTGAAGGCGTTGATGTGCACCGCCAGACCGCGGCGCGGCACCAGGATGTGGGTGCCGGCGAACTGGCCCTGCTTGCCCAGCGACAGCGCCGGGCCTTCATGCCAGACATTGCCCGAGGGCAGCTCGTTGCTGCCGCTGCTGGCGTAGGCGAACAGCGTGCCGGTGCCGCCCTCGATGTCGATCCAGCTGTCGGCGCGCGTGGCGCCGGTGTGCGCCGACACCGCGTAGAGCTGCTCCTTGCGCTCATTCAGGTACTTGGCCAGCGCCTTCAGGATCGCGGCACGCTGCTGGAAGTCGAGCTTCAGCAGGTTCGCCACGCCGACGGTGCGCGCGTGGTGCACGGCTTCCGCAAAGTCGATCGCCTCGGCGTGGGTGGTGGCCACCGGTTGGCCGTTGATGGCGCTGCGCAGCGTCTGCGCGGCCTCGCGGCCGACCCAGCGGCCGGCGATGTAGGACTGGAGTTGCATGGTCATGGGATCCCTGGCGAATCAAGAGCCGAGGCCAGCGCCGGGCCGCTCCCAAGCGGCCTCGGCACCCTCTCGGAGGGTGGCGCCGGTACCCCGGCGCCGGGTGTTGTCAATCCCCGCCGAGGCCAGCGCCGGGCCGCTCCCAAGCGGCCTCGGCACCCTCTCGGAGGGTGGCGCCGGTACTCCGGCGCCGGGTGCCGTCATTTCTCGTCGAAGCTCAGCAGGACACGTTCCGTGAGCGGGTGCGCCTGGCAGCACAGCACGAAACCGGCAGCCACGTCGGCGGCTTCCAGCGCGAAGTTGCGCTCCATGCGCACCTGGCCCTCCAGCACCTTGGCGCGGCAGGTACCGCAGACGCCAGACGTGCACGAGAACGGCACCTCCAGCCCGGCGGCGCTGGCGGCGTCCAGGATGCTGGGCTGGTCCTTGTGGAAGGCGATCTCGCGCTTGAGGCCATCGCGCACGATGGTGACGCGGGCCTGCTCGGCGTCGCCGGGCTGGGCCTGGTGGACGATGGCGTCCACCTTCTTGTCCTGCGGCACGCCGAAGCGCTCGATATGGATGCCCTCGGCCGGCACGCCGGCGGCCTTCAGCGCGGCCTCGGCCTCGTCGTTCATCTGGAAGGGGCCGCAGACGAAGGCGTGGTCGATCGTGGCGGCGGGCACCAGCGTGCTCAGGAACTCGGCGAGCTTGTCGCGGTTCATCAGGCCGTGGTTGATCGGCGATTCGGTGGGCTCGTCGGAGAACACATGGTGCAGCACCACGCGCGTGAGGTACTGGTTCTTCAGGTCCTCGATCTCTTCCTTGAACATCGTCGAGGCCAGCGCGCGGTTCGCATACAGCAGCGTGAAGCGGCTCAGCGGCTCGCGCGCCAGCACCGTCTTCATGATCGACAGGATCGGCGTGATGCCACTGCCACCGGCGATACCCACAAAGTGCCGGCGCGCCTGGGGCTGCAGTTGCACGAAGAAGCGGCCCTGCGGCGCCATCACCTGCACCGGGTCACCCACCTTGAGCTGCTGGTTGACCCAGTTCGAGAAGCGGCCACCCTTCACCTGGCGAACGCCCACGCGCAGCTCACCGTCGTCGACACCGGCGCAGATCGAGTACGAGCGGCGCAGGTCCTCGCCGTCGACGGTGGCGCGCAGCGTCAGGTACTGGCCCTGGGTGAAGGCGAAGGTCTCGCGCAGCTCGGGCGGCACGTCGAAGCTGACGACCACCGCTTCTGCGGTGTCGGGCTCGATCGCGCGCACGCGCAGCGAATGGAACAGCGGTGTGCTCATCGGAGAGATTCCAGGTTCAGATCGGCTTGAAGTGCTCGAAGGGTTCGCGACAGGCCAGGCAGCGGTACAGCGCCTTGCAGGCGGTGGAGCCGAAGGCGGAGAGGCGCTCGGTCTGTGCGCTGTCGCAGCGCGGGCAGGGCACGGCCGGCTCACGCTGGCGGCGCACGATGCGGATCGGCGCGGTGTCGGCCGCCGTGGTGCAGCCCGGCGGCGCGATGCCGTACTCGCGCAGCTTGCGCCGGCCTTCGTCGCTGATCCAGTCGGTGGTCCAGGCGGGGTGGCGGCGGGTGAGTGCGCGCGCCGGGCCCAGCTGCGCGGCGGCCAGCGCATCCAGCACGCTGCGCTCGATCACCTCGGTGGCTGGGCAGCCCGAGTAGGTGGGCGTGAGCACCACCTCCAGCGTGCCGTCCGTGGCCTCCTGAACCGCGCGCACGATGCCCAGTTCGCACACCGAAATCGCGGGAACCTCCGGGTCAGGGACCTGCTGGAGCACGGTCCAGGCTTGCTGGATGCGCTCAGCGGTCTCGGACGCGGACGACGCCGGAGCGCCGGGCCGCCCCAAGCCCGGCGTCATCCCCTCGGGGGCCGAGGCCGGACGATGGCTGTCCGGGGGACAGTCATCGCCTGACGAGGAGCCCGACCGGACGTGAGGGCGCGGTCCGCAGGACCGACCGGTGTACCCGCCGGGCGAGGGGTCAACCGTCACCACGCGCCCCCGGGATAGGCGCGTTGCAGGTGCTGCATCTCGGCCAGGATGAAGCCCAGGTGCTCGCTGTGCACGCCGCGCCGGCCAGTGCTGCGGAACACGCTGTCGGCGGGCGCCTTCAGCTGCGCCTCGGCCAGCAGCTCGGCGATCTCGGCGTCGAAGGCTTCCTTCAGTGACGAGGCGGCCGGGCCCAGGCCGCTGGCGGCGGCGTGGGCGTCGACCTCGTCGTCCTCGAACAGCTCGGGCACGAAACGCCAGAGCTGCTCCACCGCGTTCTGCATGCGGCGCGCCGATTCCGGCGTGCCGTCGCCCAGGCGCACCACCCAGTCGGCCGAGTGCTGCTGGTGGTAGCGCGCTTCCTTCACCGCCTTGGCGGCGATCGCGGCGACTTCCTCATCCGAGGAGTTCATCAGCCGCTCCCAGGCCAGGCGCAGCCAGGTGGCGACCAGTGCGTTGCGCAGCGTGGTGATGGCGAAGTCGCGCTCACCGCGCGGGCTGCCGTCGGCGCTGTGCGGCAACTCGACCAGCGTGGGGTTCAGGTAGTCGCGCTCCTCGCGCAGGAAGGCGAGCTGGTCCTCGTCCAGCGCCTGGCCGCCGGTGTCGGCGGCGCCCAGCCGGCCGGCATGGGTGTAGAGCGCGCGGGCCTGGCCGATCAGGTCCAGCGACAGGTTGGTCAGCGCGATGTCCTCTTCGAGGATGGGCGCGTGGCCGCACCACTCGCCCAGGCGCTGGGCGTGGATCAGGCACAGGTCGGCCAGGCGCAGCAGGTAGCGCACCGCGGGGGCGCGGCTGGGGGTGACGGAAGGGGCAGTCATGGCCTTACATGTGGTCGACACTGGCGGGCAGCTTGTAGAAGGTCGGATGCCGGTAGACCTTGTCCTCCATCGGGTCGAAGAACATGTCCTTGTCGCCCGGGTCGCTGGCGACGATCTGGCTGGACAGCACCACCCACACGCTGGTGCCTTCCTGGCGCCGGGTGTAGACGTCGCGCGCCATCTGGATGGCCATGGCCGCATCGGCTGCGTGCAGGCTGCCGCAGTGCTTGTGGTCCAGGCCCGCCTTGCTGCGGACGAACACCTCCCACAGAGGCCATTCCTTCGATGTGTTGTCGGCGCTCATGCGGCCTCCTGCTTGGTTGCTTGCTTGCGGGCGTGGGCGAGGGCGGCTTCGCGCACCCAGGCCCCGTCGTTCCAGGCCTTCACGCGCATGCCCAGGCGCTCGCGGTTGCAGGGGCCGTCGCCGCCCACCACGCGCCAGAACTCGTCCCAGTCGATGGTGCCGAAGTCCCAGTGGCCGCGTTGTTCGTTCCACTTCAGTTCGGGGTCGGGCAGCGTCACGCCCAGCACCTCGGCCTGCTGCACGGTGGCGTCGACGAACTTCTGGCGCAGGTCGTCGTTGCTGATGCGCTTGATGCCCCAGCGCATGCTCTGCACGCTGTGCACGCTCTCGGCGTCGGGCGGACCGAACATCATCAGGCAGGGCCACCACCAGCGGTTCACCGCGTCCTGCACCATCGCCTTCTGCTCGGGCGTGCCCTGCTGCATCATCACCAGCAGCGCGTCATAGCCCTGGCGCTGGTGGAAGCTCTCCTCGCGGCAGATGCGCACCATCGCCCGCGCATAGGGCGCGTAGGAGCAGCGGCACAGCGGCACCTGGTTCATGATCGCCGCGCCGTCGACCAGCCAGCCGATCACGCCCACGTCGGCCCAGGTCAGCGTCGGGTAGTTGAAGATCGAGCTGTACTTGGCCTTGCCGCTGTGCAGCGCGCCCAGCAGCTGGTCGCGGCTGGTGCCCAGGGTCTCGGCCGCGGCGTACAGGTACAGGCCGTGGCCGCCCTCGTCCTGGATCTTGGCCAGCAGGATGGCCTTGCGCTTGAGCGTCGGCGCGCGGGTCACCCAGTTGCCCTCGGGCAGCATGCCGACGATCTCGCTGTGCGCGTGCTGGCTGATCTGGCGGGTGAGCGTCTTGCGGTAGTGCTCGGGCATCCAGTCCTTGGCTTCGATGAAGCCGCCGTCGTCGATGCGGGCCTCGAAGCGCTGTTCCAGGTGCATCTCCTCGGCCGAGCGCACGGGCTTGCCGGCGGCGCTTTCGCCGTCCTTGCCCATGGTGTCCATGGCTTGGGTGTACATGCGGGGGATCTCCGGTGAGGGCCGGATCGAGTTATTCGACCGACCGGTCGGTCAATGTAATTTCCGGCGTGGCTTGACGCAAGTCAGAACCCTCCGGGAATACCCTTGATTGGGGTTAAGCAGTTTCGCCACTGGCGCCTGCGGGGCCCGACGGCTACGATGCGCCCCCATGACGACCTCCGTCTTCCAGGGTGTGATCGGCGATCACCTCGCACGCAGCGTGCGGGGCGTGCCCTGCTCGCCGCCTGGAACCTGCGAAACGCGCTGATTGCCCCCGGCCTGGCCGCCTGCCGCGCCCGGAGCCTGTGTTCATCGTTTCTTTCTGCAGGAGCCGCACATGGCTGATCTGTTTGACAACCCCATGGGCCTGATGGGGTTCGAGTTCGTCGAGTTCGCATCCCCCACCCCGAATGTCCTGGAGCCGCTGTTCGAGGCGATGGGCTTCTCGCTCGTCGCCCGGCACCGCTCGAAGGACGTGCTGCTGTACCGCCAGGGCGGCATCAACTTCATCGTCAACCGCGAGCCCCGGAGCCAGGCGGCCTACTTCGCCGCCGAGCACGGCCCGTCAGCCTGCGGCCTGGCCTTCCGCGTCAAGGACGCGCACAAGGCCTATGCGCTGGCGCTGGAGCGCGGTGCGCAGCCGATCGAGATTCCCACCGGCCCGATGGAGCTGCGCCTGCCGGCGGTCAAGGGCATCGGCGGTGCGCCGCTGTACCTGATCGACCGCTTCGAAGACGGCAAGAGCATCTACGACATCGACTTCGAATTCCTGCCCGCCTTCGCCGACCCGGCGAACCGCCACCCCGAAGGCCACGGCTTCAAGGTGGTCGACCACCTGACGCACAACGTCTACCGCGGCCGCATGGCCCACTGGGGCGCGTTCTACGAGAAGTTGTTCGGCTTTCGCGAGATCCGCTACTTCGACATCCAGGGCGAGTACACCGGCCTGACCAGCCGCGCGATGACCGCGCCCGATGGCCTGATCCGCATCCCGCTCAACGAGGAAGCCAAGCAGGGCGGCGGCCAGATCGAGGAGTTCCTGATGCAGTTCAACGGCGAGGGCATCCAGCACGTGGCGCTGCTGTGCGACGACCTGATCGCCGCCGTCGACAAGCTGCAGCTGGCCGGCATCCCGCTGATGACCGCGCCCAACAACGTCTACTACGAGATGCTCGAGGAGCGCTTGCCCGGCCACGGCGAGCCGGTGCCCGAGCTCAAGACCCGCGGCATCCTGGTCGACGGCTCCACCGCTGGCGGCGACAAGCGCCTGCTGCTGCAGATCTTCAGCCAGCCGCTGCTGGGCCCGGTGTTCTTCGAGTTCATCCAGCGCAAGAACGACGAGGGCTTTGGCGAAGGCAACTTCAAGGCCCTGTTCGAGAGCCTGGAGCGCGACCAGCTGCGCCGCGGCGCCATCGCCACCGCCTGAAACAGGGGTGTGGCGAACTTGGCGACAATCGCCGCCATGGCCGACGACACCTCCCTGCAAGACGCCCCGCACCAGGCCTTTGCCGCCGTCACCCGGTTGCTGGCCGAGCGCGGGCACCCGCATGCCCCGCAGTGGCTGAGCGTGCCCGCGCGTACCGCCCAGGAGGCGGCCGACGCGCTGGGCGTGACGGTCGGGCAGATCGCCAAGAGCGTGATCTTCCGGCGCAAGTCCGATGAGGCCGCGGTGCTGGTCATCACCTCCGGTGACCGGCGCGTCGACGAGAAGAAGGTGGCGGCGCTGGTCGGGGCCATCGGCCGTGCCGACGCCGATTTCGTCAAGGCCCGCACCGGCTACTCGATCGGCGGTGTCTCCCCGATCGGCCACGCCACCGAGCCGGTGACGCTGATCGACGCCGACCTGGCCCGCTTCGACGAGATCTGGGCCGCAGCCGGACACCCCAATGGCGTCTTCCGCCTGAGCTTCGCCGACCTGGCGCGCCTGACCGCGGCGCCGGTGGCCGATGTCGTGCAGGCCCGCTGACCCAGGAGACCCTCCATGACCGACCCCGTGGCCCCGCAGACCTCGCACAGCCCGGCCGGCGGCGTGCCTTCGCCGTGCATCAGCATCTGCCGCACCGACCCCGACACCGGCTGGTGCCAGGGCTGCCACCGCACGCTGCAGGAGATCGCGGCGTGGTCGACGATGACCGACGAGCAGCGCATGGACGTCTGGATGCTGCTGCCCGGCCGCCGCGCCCGCGTGCACAACGAATGAGCGCCCGCGCGTGAAGTCGCTGGTCTTCCACTACGACGTGGTCTCGCCCTACGCCTGGCTGGCCTTCGAGCGGCTGCCCCAGGCGATGGAAGGCATCAGCCATGCGGTGGCCTACCGCCCGGTGCTGTTCGCCGGCCTGCTGAAGGCCCATGGGCACAAGGGCCCGGCCGAGATCCCGGGCAAGCGCGAATGGACCTACCGCCAGGTCGACTGGCTGGCGCGCCAGCTGGGCGTGCCGCTGCAACTGCCGCAGCCCCATCCGTTCAACCCGCTGGCGCTGCTGCGCCTGGGCCTGGCGTGCGTGCCGGCCGGCCAGATGCCGGGGCGGCGCATCGTCGAGGCCTTGTTCCGCCATGCCTGGTGTGCCGACGGCGCCGATCCGAACGACCCGCATCGCCTGCAGGCGCTGCAGGCCGACCTTGAGCCGCTGCGCGACCCGCAAGGCGACGAGGTCAAGGCCGAGCTGCGCGCACTGACCGACCAGGCGGTGGCCAGCGGCCTGTTCGGCGTGCCGACGGTGGAGGTCGACGGGCGTTTCTACTGGGGTGTCGACGCTTTGCCGATGCTGCGCGAGGACCTACTGGCCGATCTGTGAGTGGCGACGTGCCGCCGCGCCGCGCTCAGTGCCCCATCAGCTGGATGCCCCAGAAGGTGAGGAAGCCGCCGAACAGCACCAGCGTGGCGATCGGCTTTTCCTCCACCTCATGGGCCTCCATCAGCAGCTCCTCGGTCACCAGGTAGAGCAGCGCCGCGGCGCTGAATGACAAGGTGCCCGCCAGCAGGGCCGGCGAGGCCCCGGCCAGCAGCGCGCTGCCCAGCACCGCACAGCCCATCACGGTGAGCCCCAGGGCCGCCGTCACGGCCACGATGCGCCACCCGGCGATGCGCTCCGAGGTGACCGCCAGCCCCAGGAACAGCAGCTCCACCGACAGCCCCAGCGCCAGCACGGTGCCGGTCTCGCCGCCGGCAGCGAAGCCTGCGCCGATGATGAAGCCGTCGGTGGCCACATCGACAAAGGTCGCCACCAGCAGGCCCACGGCCGCGCCCTGGGCGGCCTGCTCCAGCCGCTCGGTCCACAGGTTGAGCGCATACATGAACAGGCTGCCGGCGGCAAACGCGCCCAGCACCACCGCCTTGGTGGCGTGCTCCTTGCCGATGTCGGGCAGCAGCTCCACCGCCAGCGCCGCCAGGATCACCCCCGCCGCGAAATGCTGGATCAGGCTGCGCAGCTGATGCGACGGACGCCAGAGCGCGGCCAGCGCGCCGCCGGCCACCGCCACGCCCGCAGGGATGGCCATGATGAGGGTGGCGTGGGTGTTCATGTCGGGCGGCTCGTCGATGCGGGAGCGGGCGATTCTGCGCGCCGCAGCTGTCGCCCGTCTGAGGCCGACGATGGCCGCGCTCGCCGGCCATTGACCCAGCCTGCAGCGCACGTGATCGCCCCGGTTGAACCTGACTGCGATCGTCGGGATTTTCCCGTACACCCGGTCACCATCTCACCGTGCGAAACGGCGCGTCCGGGTTGCTCCTGACTTTGTCAGGTTTCGTTCAGCCTCGCGTCAGATCGCGGTCAGCGACCCTGAACACAGTCGCCTTCCACGGGCCACGGTCAGTGTGGTGGTCCGCCCGCATCAACAGGAGACAACATATGGCAACGGCGTCCAATGCGCCCATGACCGCCGAGGAGAAGAAGGTCATCTTCGGCTCGTCGTTGGGTACGGTGTTCGAGTGGTACGACTTCTACCTCTACGGCTCGCTCGCGGCGATCATCGCGAAGCAGTTCTTCGCGGGTCTGGACCCGACCTCGGCCTTCATCTTCGCGCTGCTGGCCTTCGCCGCGGGCTTCATCGTGCGCCCCTTCGGTGCGCTGGTGTTCGGCCGCCTGGGCGACATGATCGGTCGCAAGTACACCTTCCTGGTGACCATCCTGATCATGGGCCTGTCGACCTTCATCGTCGGCATCCTGCCCAACTACGCCTCGATCGGCGTCGCCGCCCCGGTGATCCTGATCGTGCTGCGCCTGCTGCAGGGCCTGGCCCTGGGCGGTGAGTACGGTGGCGCCGCCACCTATGTGGCCGAGCACTCGCCGCACGGCAAGCGCGGCGCCTACACCGCCTGGATCCAGACCACCGCGACCCTGGGCCTGTTCCTGTCGCTGATGGTGATCCTGGGCACCCGCACCTTCACCGGTGAGGAAGCCTTCGCCCAGTGGGGCTGGCGCGTGCCGTTCATCGTCTCGATCGTGCTGCTGGGCATCTCGGTGTGGATCCGCCTGAGCATGAACGAGTCGCCCGCCTTCAAGAAGATGAAGGAAGAGGGCAAGACCTCCAAGGCGCCGCTGACCGAGTCCTTCGGCCAGTGGAAGAACCTGAAGATCGTGATCCTGGCGCTGATCGGCCTGACCGCCGGCCAGGCCGTGGTCTGGTACACGGGCCAGTTCTACGCCCTGTTCTTCCTGACCCAGGCCCTGAAGGTTGACGGCGCCACCGCCAACATCCTGGTGGCCGCGTCGCTGATCATCGGCACGCCCTTCTTCGTGGTCTTCGGCACGCTGTCGGACAAGATCGGCCGCAAGCCGATCATCATGGCCGGCTGCCTGATCGCCGCGCTGACCTACTTCCCGCTGTTCAAGGCGCTGACCGAGGCCGCCAACCCCGACCTCGCCAAGGCCCAGGCCGCGAACAAGGTGGTGGTGGAAGCCGATCCGGCCGAGTGCTCGTTCCAGTTCAACCCGACCGGCACCGTCAAGTTCACCAGCTCCTGCGACATCGCCAAGCAGCAGCTGGCCGCGGGTTCGGTGAGCTACGAGAACGTGGCCGCGCCGGCTGGCACGACCGCCGTGATCAAGGTGGGCGACACCGTGGTCAGCAGCTACAACGCCGCCAAGGTCAGCGACGAGGACATCGCCGCCGCCAAGGCTGCCGCCACCAAGAAGCTGGAGGACCTGAAGGCCGCCGGCGGCAAGGAAGAGGACATCAAGAAGGCCACCGAGGCCGTCGCCGGCTTCGAGAAGGACGCCAAGGCGGCCACAGTCAAGGCCAAGGACGCCGCGATGAAGGCCGGCCTGTCGGCCGCGCTGAAGGCCGCCGGCTACCCGACCAAGGCCGACCCGGCCAAGCTCGACAAGGTGAAGATCGTCGGCATCCTGACCATCCTGGTGATCTACGTCACCATGGTCTACGGCCCGATCGCCGCGATGCTGGTCGAGATGTTCCCCACCCGCATCCGCTACACCTCGATGAGCCTGCCGTACCACATCGGCAACGGCTGGTTCGGCGGCCTGCTGCCCACCACCGCCTTCGCGATCGTGGCGCAGACCGGCAACATGTACAACGGCCTGTGGTACCCGATCATCATCGCCACGATGACCTTCGTCATCGGCATGCTGTTCGTCAAGGAGACCAAGGACGTCGACATCTACGCGGGCGACTGAGCCCCGTGACCGGGCCGGGCTGCGTGGCAGTCCGGGCCCCGGCGCCCCAAGGCCCGCCGCCCGGCGGGCCTTGTCCTTTCAGTGAAGGGGTCGCGTCAGTCGCGGCCCCCACAATGCCTTCATTCCCCCTTGTTCCCTCAGGAGACTCAACACCATGTGGAAGATCGCCCTCGGCTTCATCGTCTTTGCCGGCCTGGCCATGTTCATCATCATGAAGGGCGGCGACAAGCTCGACATGAGCGGCGAGAAGCACGGCTCCGAGGCCGTGCATGCGCCCGAGGCCGCCAGTGCGCCGGCCAGCACGCCCGCGCCGGTGGCTGCTTCGGCGGCGTCCGCCAGCTGACAAAGGCGCCTGACCCCATGTCGGGTCAGGCTGCGGCGTCGGGCGGCGGTCAGCCGCCGGCGAAGCCGACGTCGGTCAGGCGAATATCCGATTGGGTCCCAATGCACAGCACCGTCAGTTCCCCGGCGCTGACGGTGGCGTTATGGCCGCTGGAGGTGAACAGGTAAGCGGCCCATCCAGTGGACCCATGCGCCAGGAAGACCGCTGTCTGGCCAACCGCGTAGTCATCGCTGGCGGCGCCGATCGCCGCCGCGACATTGGCATTCGTGAGGCCGCCCAGGATCCGGGGATTGACCAGGACCAGTTCCGCTGATGCGGCAAAGCTGCGGGGCGCATCGATCGCCACGGCGCCGTCGACCACGTTGTCGCCATTGCCGATCGACCAGCCTGACTGGATCAGCTGCAGGTGGTCATGGCCCGAGCTGAACTGGTCCAGCACATCGGCCGCCACGAGGCTGTCGATCTGCAGCGTGTCGTCGCCACCGCCGCTATAGAGGGTGTCCACGCCGGCGCTGCCGTGGATCGTGTCATCGTGCTCTGATCCCCATACGATGTCGATGTTGACCAGGGTGTCCGTGCCCTGGCCGATGACCGTCCCCAGGCTCAGGTCAATGAACACGCCCTGGGTCGCGTCCGTGTAGCCGACGCGGTCGAAACCGGTGCCGCCGTCAATGCGGTGGCCCTTGCCGTCACTTAACACGGTGGTGTTCAACTCATTGCAGGTCAGATCCAGGGCGCTGCCGCCCAGGTGGACGTCCTCGATCTCCTGTCCGCTGCCCATCACCCACGAGCCCGCGACCACCGTCACGATGTCCCAGCCGATGTCGCCGATGGCTTCGATCACCACATCGCCGGCATCGTCGACGACATAGAAGTCCATCCCCCCGCCTCCGCGCAGCGTGTCTGCGCCCAGGCCACCGTCCAGGGTTTCGGTCTGGCTCGAACCGGTGATCCGGTTGTTCATGTCGTTGCCGATGAGGGACGCGTGCGAGCCCTCCAGGTACTCGACGTTGTCGCTCAGCTGGTAGGTGCCTGTGCCGGTGTAGATGACCGTGTCGTTGCCGCTCCGATTGGCCTCAACGACCACGTCCCCATCGATATTGGCCAGGTAGGTGTCGTTGCCGGTGCCGCCCACCAGGCGGTCGACGCCGTCGCCGCCGTCGAGGCGGTCGTCGCCTTCGCCGCCGTCCAGGGTGTCAGCGCCGTAACTGCCGCCGAGGCTGTCCGCACCCGCGCCGCCCTCCAGGCTGTCCGAGCCGAAACCGCCACCCAGATCGTCAGCGCCGACGCCGCCCCACAGCAGGTCATCGCCATCGCCACCGTCCATGGTGTCATTGCCATCGTTGCCGCGCAGCGTGTCGTTCCGGTACGAGCCGTACACCTTCTCGATGCTGACCAAGGTGTCGTTGCCCTGACCCGTGGCGGTGCCCAGCGCCAGGTCGACCACGACCCCGCTATCCACACTGCCGCACCAGAGCGTGTCGATCCCTCCCCCGCCATCGATGCGGTTGTTGCCGGCACCGTTCTCCACGACGTTGGCCCCCGCATTGCAGGTCAGGTCGGCGGCCGCGCTGCGCAGCTGGACCCGTTCGATGGACAGGTCAGCACCCATCACGAAGCTGCCGGCCAACAGGATCAGCATGTCGGTGCCATGGTTGGCGGTCTCGATCACCACATCGCCGGCGTTGTCGACGTAGTACAGGTCGCTGCCGTCACCACCGATCATCGTGTCAGCGCCCGCGCCGCCGTTGAGGGTGTCACCGTTGATGCTGCCCGTGATCTGGTTGTTCAAGGCATTGCCGTAGAGCTCGCCATGGCCTTGCAGGTTCTCGACGTAGGCACCGAGCGAGTAGCTCCACAGGCTGCTGATCACGGTGTCCACGCCGTTGCCGCTGGTTTCGGCGACGATGTCGCCGGCGACATCGACCAGGTAGGTGTCGTTGCCGGCGCCGCCCACCATGATGTCGGCCTCCACACCGCCGTCGAGCCGGTCGTCGCCGTCGCCGCCTTGCAAGGAGTCGACACCGATGCCGCCGTTCAGGCTGTCGGCGCCGCCACTGCCCCACAAGGAATCGTTGCCGAGGCCCCCGGTCAGGGTGTTGGCCGCCAGGTTGCCTGTCAACAGGTTGGCCACGGCATTGCCGGTGAGCGAGATCGCCGCGCTGCCGATCAGCAGGCCCCTCTCAATGCCCAGGCCCAGCGTCCACGACACCGAGCTCTCGATCGTGTCGATGCCGCCCGCGGTGTCCTCGCCGGCCACGATGTCGGTGCTGCGATCCACCACGTAGGTGTCGTTGCCAGCCCCACCGTACAGGTAGTCGGTACCAGCGCCGCCGTCCAGGCGATTGGCGCCACTGTTGCCCCTGAGCGAATTGGCCGAGGCGTTGCCGGTGCCATTCACACTGGCGCTGCCGGTCAGGACCAGGTCCTCCACGTTCTGACCCATCGTGAAGCTGGCACTGGCCAGGACCAGGTCATGACCCCCCTGGTTGGCCAACTCGACCACGACGTCGCCGCTGTTGTCGACGATGAACGTATCCTCACCCACGCCGCCAGTGAGGGTGTCCGCACCCGCACCGCCATCCAGAGTGTTGTCGCCCGCGTTGCCCAAGATGGCGTTGTTGAGGCTGTTGCCGATGCCAGTGCTCGCGCCGGTCCCCTGTCTGAGCGTCAAGCCTTCCAGGTTGGCACCCAGCGTGTAGCTGAGGTCGCTCGTGACCGTGTCGAAGCCGGCGTTGGCGGCCTCGACGATGATGGTCCCGCTGGCCGTCCCCAGAACGTACTGGTCGTTGCCGGCGCCTCCGGTCAAGGTGTCGGTGCCGCCCAGGGCGCCGACACTCAGGACGTTCGCGGCCGCGTTGCCGGTGATGGCGTTGGACAGCACGTTCCCTGTGCCGTTGATGGCTGCGCTGCCGGCGAGGATCAGGTTCTCGACGTTGGCACCCAGCGTCTGGGTGACCAGGCTGGTGACGGTGTCGGTGCCCTCGTTCAGCGCCTCGATCACGATGTCGCCGCTGACATCCACCAGGTAGCTGTCATTGCCCTTGCCGCCGACCAACGTGTCCACACCCGCCTTGCCATCCAGGACGTTGGCCAGGTCGTTGCCGGTGATGCGGTTGGCGCCTGCGTCGCCGGTGCCGCGCAGCGCGGCGCCGGTCAGCTGCAGGTTCTCGATGTTGGGCCGGCTCAGCGTCCAATCGGTCGTGACCACCAGCGTGTCGATGCCGGCGTTGGCCGCTTCAGTGACCACATCGCTGGCGTCGACGATGTAGGTGTCGTTGCCCAGGCCGCCGCTCATCGTGTCGGCGCCCAGGCCGCCGTTGAGCACATTGCCCAGGCCGTCGCCGGTCAGCACATCGGCCTGGCGGGTGCCGGTGATGTTCTCGATGCCGACCAGCGTGTCGCGTCCGTGGCCGGTGGCCACGCCGGTGGCCAGGTTGACGTTGACCGCGGTGGTCACGCCGTCGTAGCTGACGGTGTCGATGCCCAGGTTGCCATCGAGCCGGTTGTCACCCGCGTTGCCCGTCAGCGTGTCGCTGCCGTAGCCGCCCCGAAGGTGTTCGATGTTCACCAGCGAGGCGTAGTACTGGCTGCCCGGCAGGCCCATGCGCTGGGTCAGCAGGCTGGCTGCCATCCCGGTGGAGGTCACGATCTCGGCGGTGTCGCTGCCGTCACCGCCGTCGCAGACCATGCCGCCCAGCAGCATCGACGGTCGCATCACGTCGTTGCCGGCGAAGCCCATCTGGCGCAGGCCGCCGCTGATGGTGTCGTTGCCCGACAGCAGGTAGCTGTACAGACCGGCGCCGGCCACCACCTTGGTCTGCACGGCGGCGGCGTCGGCGGCCAGGCCCGAGATGGTGAAGCCTTTGGTCGGGTCGGCCTTGTTCCACAGGCTGATCTCGTTCACCACGCCCTTGACGTGCGTGGCGTCCGGGTAGGTGAAGCTGCCTTGGAAGTACTGAGCCTTCCCGCTGTCTTCCATCTGGAACCACGTCGACGTGCCGGCGGCCTGGAAGACCGTCCAGGTGGCCTGGACCAGGGGATTGAAGTTGCTTTCGGCGGTCAGCGTGGCCATGGGTCTGCTCTGGTGTCAGGCGGGTGGGGATGTCCCGTCATGACGAGCACCAGGCACCGGGCTGAGCGCGCAGGCAGGGTGAACCACGGCACTGCGCGCGCGGCGCAGGCATCGCCTCCTCCCGGTCAGGCGCACAGGTGGGCGGCGACGCGCGTCCTGCGGTTTTGTTAACGAATTGTAAGTGCCGCCGGTGGGGTCGGCCAGGGGGCCCGCGGCAGAGGTTTCCCGAGGGGGTCAGGGGCGCAGGTGGGCGAGCACCTCGTCGGCGATCGCCAACGCCGCCGTCAGCCCCGGCGATTCAATGCCGAACAGGTTGACCAGGCCCGGCACGCCATGCACCGCCGGGCCATCGATGCGGAAGTCGGCGGCCGGCTCGCCCGGGCCGCTGATCTTGGGCCGCACGCCGGCATAGCCGGGCTGCAGCGCGCCCTCGGGCAGGCCAGGCCAGTAGTGGCGCACCGCGTCGGCGAAGCCGGCGCCGTCGGCCGGCTCGACGACATAGTCCACCGCGTCCACCCAGCGAAAGCTCGGCCCGAAGCGGGCCTGGCCGCCCAGGTCCAATGTCAGGTGCACGCCCAGGTGGCTGCTCTCGCCGGGCACCGGGTAGACCAGGTGGCGAAACGGCGCGCGGCCGCTGAGGGTGAAGTAGGCGCCCTGGGCGTAGTACGGACGCGGCACATGGGCCGGGGCCAGGCCGTCGATCGCGGCGGCCACGGCGCAGGCGTTCAGGCCGGCTGCGTTGACCACCTGGCGCGCATGCAGCGTGGTGGCGGTGTCGCCACCCACCTGCAGCGCCAGGCCGTCGTCCAGCACGCGGGCGCGCTGCAGCGGCGAGCACAGCGCCAGCATCGCGCCGTGCGCCTCGGCCTCGCCCAGCAGCGCCAGCATCAGGCCGTGGCTGTCGACGATGCCGGTGGAGGGCGACAGCAGCGCCGCCTCGCAGCGCAGCGCGGGCTCCAGCGCCTGCGCCTCCTCGCGGCTGAGCCAGCGCAGGTCGTCCACGCCGTTGCCGGCGGCATGCTGCTGCAGGCGCTGCAGCGCGGGCAGCTCATCGGCGTCCGTGGCCACCACCAGCTTGCCGCAGCGCTGGTGCGCCACGCCGCGCTCGGCACAGAAGTCATAGAGCAACTGCTTGCCGCGCACGCACAAGCGCGCACGCAGCGAGCCGGCGGGGTAATACAGGCCGGCGTGGATGACCTCGGAGTTGCGCGCGCTGGTGGCGGTGCCGAAGGCGTTCTCGCTCTCCAGCACGATCACCTCGCGGCCGGCGCGGGCCAGCGCGCGGGCGCAGGCCAGGCCCACCACGCCGGCGCCGATGACGACGGTGTCGACGCTGTCCATCAGGCCTCGGGGTAGGCCTCGCGCAGCGGCCAGACGCGGCCGGTGTCGGCGGCGTGGTAGCCAGGCAGGGCGTCCACCGCGGCGTGGAAAGCCGGGTCGCGCAGCGTGTCCACCAAGCGCTGCATGGCCGGCGTGGCCAGCGTGCTGGCGCGGCACAGCAGGAAGTAGCGCTCGCTGGCCAGCGGGATGAAGTCGAGCTTGAACTGCCGCGCCGGCGGTTCCAGGCCGAAGCCGGCGTCGGCCATGCCGCTGGCCACGTAGGCGGCCACCGCGGCATGTGTGTACTCGCCGCGTTCGAAGCCGGCGATGGCCTCCGGCGCCAGGCCTTCGGCGCGCAGCAGGCCTTCCAGCAGGAAGCGCGTGCCCGAGCCGGCCTCGCGGTTGATGAAGTGCACATCGGGCCGCGCCAGATCACGCAGTTCGTAGAGCTTCTTGGGGTTGCCGGCCGGCACCATCAGGCCCTGGCGGCGCACGGCGATGTCCAGCACGCTGAGGTCGTCGCCGTCCAGCCAGCGTGCGTAATGCGCCAGCGCCGCGGCCTGCAGCGGACCCTGCGGGATGTGCAGGCTGGCGGCGTCGCAGTCGCCGTCGTGCAGCGCGGCCAGTGCAGCGGTGGTGCTGCCGTAGCGGCGCTCCACCACCAGGCCCTGGCGGCCCAGCTGCTCGAACAGCGCCTCGATCGCGAAGCCGTGGCTGGCGTGCACCCGCAGCACCGGCGGCACCTGCTCGACCACGCGGCCGATCTCGGCGGCCAGCTCCGAAGCCAGCGAATCCAGCACCGGCCCCAGCCGGGCAGTGATGCGGTGGTCGGCCCAGACCAGCTTTTCGCCCAGCGCGCTGAGGGTGGAGCCCTTGCCGCGCTCCATGTGCAGCAGCGTGCTGCCGAACAGCGCCTCGCCCTGGCGCACCAGGTCCCAGGCGTGGCGGTAGGACATGCCCAGCTGCTGGCAGGCCGACAGCAGACTGCCCTGCGCCTGCACCTGCACCAGCAGCTCGACCAGGCGCACCGGCAGCGCCGGGCCGTCGGGGTCCTGGACGGTCCAGGTGGGGCGGATCGTGATGCGTTTCATGGCGATGGGGCAGGGTAAACGATTTATGCACTGGCCAGCACATGCTGCCCGCCGTGCGCCGCATATTGAGCCGCAGCGGCGCGCTGCGTACAGTGCGCCGAGCACCCGCGGATCCCCCGCGCGACAAGGCGCCGCCATGAGCCCAGCACATCCTCCGGAGACCACGGTCAGCGTTGACGACCTGCGCCAGCGCCTGAAGCGCAAGAGCCGCCTGAAGGGCCGCCAGCCGGGCGACGCCGCCCGCGCCGCGGTGCGCGCGCTGATCGGCCCCGGCCCGCACGCCCGCGACACGCTGATCGAGCAGTTGCACCGCCTGCAGGACACCCACGGCGCGCTGTTCGAGGGCCACCTGGTGGCGCTGGCCGCCGAGATGGGTCTGGCCATCGCCGAGGTGGCCGAGGTCGCGAGCTTCTACCACCACTTCGACATCCGCGCCGACGACGACACCCCGCCCGCGATGACGCTGCGCGTGTGCGACAGCCAGAGCTGCGCCATGGCTGGCGCCGCGCCGCTGATGGCCGCGCTGGCCGCCGCGGTGGGCCCCGAGGTGCGGGTGATCCCCGCGCCCTGCGTGGGCCGCTGCGAGCAGGCGCCGGTGGCGGTGCTGGGCCAGCGCGCGCTGCCGCAGGCCACGCTGGCCAGCGTGCAGGACGCCATCGCGGCAGGCGACACCCGCCACGCGCTGTCGGCGGGCGACGGCGCCTTCGACCCCGCCGCCCATGGCCCGCACGAGGTCACCGGCCCCGCCTCTGACATCGCTCCCGCGCATGTCGGCTACGCCGCCTACCGCGCGGCCGGCGGCTACGCGCTGGCGGCCGAGGTGGTGAATGGCGAGCGCGACGCCGAGGCGGTGCTCACGGCGCTGTCCGACGCCGGTCTGCGCGGCCTGGGCGGCGCCGGTTTCCCGGCCGGCCGCAAGTGGCGCATCGTACGCGGCTTCCCCGGACCGCGGCTGATGGCGGTGAACATCGACGAGGGCGAGCCCGGCACCTTCAAGGACCGCACGTATCTGGAGCGCGACCCGCACCGCTTCCTGGAAGGTGTGCTGGTGGCCGCCCAGGTGGTGGGCTGCGAGGCCGCCTACCTGTACCTGCGCGACGAGTACCACGGCGCCCGCGCGGTGCTGGAGCACGCACTGGCCGAGCTGCAGGCCGACCCGCCCTGCGCGCTGCCGCGCCTGGTGCTGCGCCGCGGTGCCGGCGCCTACATCTGCGGCGAAGAGTCGGCGATGATCGAAAGCCTGGAGGGCAAGCGCGGCGAGCCGCGGCTGCGCCCGCCCTACATCGCCGAGGTGGGCCTGTTCGGCCGGCCGACGCTGGAGCACAACTTCGAGACCCTGTACTGGGTGCGCGACATTGTGCAGCGCGGCGCCGCCTGGTTCAGCGGCCACGGCCGGCATGGCCGCACGGGGCTGCGCTCGTACTCGGTCAGCGGTCGCGTGAAGCGCCCGGGTGTCAAGCTGGCGCCGGCTGGCACCACGCTGCGCGAGCTGATCGACGAGTTCTGCGGCGGCATGCTGGACGGCCACACGCTCTACGGCTACCTGCCCGGCGGCGCCTCGGGCGGCCTGCTGCCGGCCTCGCTGGCCGATGTGCCGCTGGATTTCGACACGCTGCAGCCGCACGGCTGCTTCATTGGCTCGGCGGCGGTGGTGGTGCTGTCGCAGCACGACACCGCGCGCGAGGCGGCGCTCAACGCGATGCGCTTCTTCGCCGAGGAGAGCTGCGGCCAGTGCACGCCCTGCCGCGTGGGCACCGAGAAGGCCGCCGCGCTGATGGCCCGCGCCGACTGGGACCACGCCACGCTGGAGGACCTGGCCACGGTGATGGCCGATGCCTCGATCTGCGGCCTGGGCCAGGCGGCCCCCAACCCGATCCGCTGCGTGCAGCGGCATTTCCCGCAGGAGGTGGGCCTGTGAACGCCATGACTGATCTGCCCAAGATGATCGCCTTCGTGCTGGACGGCCAGCCCGCCGAGGCCTTTGAAGGCGAGAGCATCCTGAAGGCCGCCGAGCGCCATGGCGTGAGCGTGCCGCGCCTGTGCTTCAGCGACGGCCTGCGCCCCGACGGCAACTGCCGCGCCTGCGTCGTCGAGGTCAAGGGCGAGCGCGCCTTGGCCGCCTCGTGCTGCCGCAGCGTGCAGCCTGGCATGGAGGTGAATGCCAGCGGCGAGCGCCCGCGCAAGAGCCAGCAGATGGTGCTGGAGCTGCTGCTGGCCGACCGCCCCGATCCCCGCGAGAGCGGCCGCCCGCTGGGCGAGCTGGCCGACTGGGCCGCTCGCCTGGGCGTGCAGCCGCGCGAGGCGCTGACCGCGCTGCGCGCCCCGGCGCCCGCCGCTGACCTGAGCCACCCGGCGATGGCGGTGAACCTGGACGCCTGCATCCAGTGCACCCGCTGCGTGCGCGCCTGCCGCGAGACGCAGAACAACGACGTCATCGGCGTGCTGCACCGCGGCGCCCACGCCCAGATCGCCTTCGACCTGGGCGACCCGATGGGCCTGAGCAGCTGCGTGGCCTGCGGCGAATGCGTGCAGGCCTGCCCCACCGGCGCGCTGTCGGCCAAGACCATGCCGCCGGGCCTGACGCCCGACCGCAGCGTCGACTCGGTCTGCCCCTTCTGCGGCGTGGGCTGCCTGCTGACCTGGCATGTCAAGGACGAGCAGATCGTTGGCGTCACCGGCCGCGACGGCCCGGCCAACGGCGGGCGGCTGTGCGTCAAGGGCCGTTTCGGCTACGACTACATCCACCATCCGCAGCGCCTGACCCGGCCACTGGTGCGTCGCGCCGGCGTGGCCAAGGACCCCAGCATCCCCTGGCGCCAGGACCAGTGGGCCGAGGTCTTCCGCGAGGCCAGCTGGGACGAGGCGCTGGCGCTGGCCGCCGGCGGCCTGAAGTCGCTGCGCGACCAGCACGGCCCGAAGGCGCTGGCCGGCTTCGGCTCGGCCAAGGGCAGCAATGAAGAGGCCTACCTGTTCCAGAAGCTGGTGCGGGTGGGCTTCGGCAGCAACAACGTCGACCACTGCACCCGGCTGTGCCATGCCTCCAGCGTGGCGGCGCTGCTGGAAGGCGTGGGCTCGGGCGCGGTCAGCAACCCGGTGCGCGATGTGGAGCTGGCCGAGCTGTTCATCGTCATCGGCTCCAACCCCACCGCCAACCACCCGGTGGCCGCCACCTGGATGAAGAACGCCGCGCGCCGCGGCGCCAAGATCGTGCTGGCCGACCCGCGCCGCACCGAGCTGGCCCGCGACGCCTGGCAGGTGCTGAACTTCCGCCCCGACACCGACGTGGCCCTGGTCAACGCCATGCTCTACGTGGTGGTCGAGGAGGACCTGATCGACCACGCCTTCGTCGCCCAGCGCGCCCACAACCTGCAGGCGGTGATCGACGGCGTCCAGGGCTTCAGCCCCGAGGCCATGGCGCCGATCTGCGGTATCCCGGCCCAGACCATCCGCGAGGTCACCCGCGCCTACGCGAAGAGCAAGGGCTCGATGATCCTGTGGGGCATGGGGGTGAGCCAGCACGTGCACGGCACCGACAACGTGCGCAGCCTGATCGCGTTGGCCACGCTGACCGGCCAGATCGGCCGGTCCGGCACCGGCCTGCACCCGCTGCGCGGCCAGAACAACGTGCAAGGGGCCAGCGACGCCGGCCTGATCCCGATGATGTTCCCCAACTACCAGCGGGTGAACAACGCCGAGGCCCATGCCTGGTTCGAGCGCTTCTGGGGCACGCCGCTGGACGCCACGCCGGGCTACACGGTGGTCGAGATCCTGCACAAGGCCAAGGCGCCCGACAGTGACCCGCACAAGATCCGCGGCATGTATGTGATGGGCGAAAACCCGGCGATGTCCGACCCCGACCTGAACCATGCGCGCGAAGGCCTGGCCTCGCTGCAGCACCTGGTGGTGCAGGACCTGTTCCTCACCGAGACCGCCTGGCTGGCCGACGTGGTGCTGCCCGCCAGCGCCTGGCCCGAGAAGTGGGGCACCGCCACCAACACCGACCGCATGGTGCAGATGGGCCGCCCCGCCGTGGCGCCGCCGGGTGATGCGCGGCGCGACCTGTGGATCCTGCAGCAGCTGGCGCGCGGCATGGGCCTGGACTGGCGCTACGAGGGCCCGGACGACGGTGTCGCCGCGGTCTTTGAAGAGATGCGCCAGGCCATGCACGGCGTGATCGCCGGCGTCAGCTGGGAGCGGTTGCTGCAGGCCGATTCGGTCACCTACCCCTGCATGAGCGAAGACGACCCCGGCCAGCCCATCGTCTTCACCGACGGCGTGCCCACCGACGACGGCAAGGTCCACCTGGTGCCCACCTCGCTGGTGCCGGGCAACGAGCCGCCGGATGCCGACTACCCCTTCGTGCTGATCACCGGCCGCCAGCTCGAGCACTGGCACACCGGCAGCATGACGCGGCGCAGCCGGGTGCTGGATGCGGTGGAGCCCCTGGCCACCGCCAGCCTGTGCGGCGCTGATCTGCAGCGCCTGGGCCTGCAGCCCGGCGATGCGCTGACGGTGGCCTCGCGCCGCGGCAGCGTCACGCTGCATGCGCGGCGCGACGACGGCACGCCCGAGGGCACGGTCTTCATCCCCTTCGCCTACGCCGAGGCGGCGGCCAACCTGCTGACCAACCCGGCGCTGGACCCCTTCGGCAAGATCCCGGAATTCAAGTACTGCGCGGTGCGGGTCAGCGCCGGCGGCGAGGTGCTGGCCACCGCAGGCTATGGCACCGGGGCGGTACAGTGAGCGCATGTCCCGGCCCTTTCTGCTGCTTGATCTGGATGGCACGCTGAGCGACCCGCAGCAGGGCATCGCCCGCTCGATCAACCACGCGCTGGCCTCGATCGGGCAGGCGACGCAGGACGAGGCGGCGCTGACGCGCTACATCGGCCCGCCGCTGTCCGAGTCCTTCCGTGAACTGGTGCCCGGCGCCGACGAGGCCACGGTGCAGGCGCTGCTGGCCGCCTACCGCGCGCGCTACGGCGCGGTCGGCTACGCCGAGAACACGATGTATGCCGGCGTGCCCGAGGCCCTGGCCGCGCTGGCCGGGGCGGGGGCCACGCTGGTGCTGTGCACCTCCAAGCGGGTGGACTTCGCCGAGCAGATCCTGCGCCTCTTTGGCCTGCGCGAGCACTTCGCCTGGCTCAGCGGCGGCCGCGACGGCCTGCACAAGTGGCAGCAGCTGGGCGAGCTGCGTGCCGCCGGGCGCGTGCCCGACCACGCGGTGATGATCGGCGACCGCGCGGTGGACCTGATCGCCGCGCACCGCAATGGCCTGGACAGCGGCGCAGTGCGCTGGGGCCATGGCAGCCAGGACGAGCTGGCGGCCGAGTCGCCCACCCACTGGTTCGACCAGCCGCAGGACTGGCTCCGACTGGTGGCAGACTCGGCGGCATGAACATGGCTGCCTCCCGCATTGCTCTCGTCACCGGCGCCGGCTCCGGCATTGGCCAGGCCTGCGCGCTGGCCCTGATGGCCGCCGGCTGGACCGTGGTCTTCAGCGGCCGCTCGGCCGACAAGCTGCAGGCCGCGATCAACACCTCACCCACGCCGGAGCGCGGTGTGGCGATCGTCGCCGATGTCACCGACGAGGCCTCGGTCGATGCGCTGTTCGCGCAGATCCAGCAGCGCTTCGGCCGCCTGGACCTGCTGTTCAACAACGCCGGCGTGTTCACCGCTGGCGTGCCGCTGGAAGACCTGCCGCTGGCCGCCTGGCGCGCCGCGGTGGACACCAACCTGACCGGCGCCTTCCTATGCACCCGCGCCGCCTTCCGGTTGATGAAGGCGCAGTCGCCGCGCGGCGGGCGCATCCTCAACAACGGCTCGATCTCGGCCCACGTGCCGCGGCCGAATTCGGCGGCCTACACCGCCACCAAGCACGCGATGACCGGGCTGACCAAGTCCTGCGCGCTGGACGGCCGGGCCTTCGACATCGCGGTGGGCCAGATCGACATCGGCAACGCCGCCACCGACATGACCACCGCCATGGCCGCCGGCATGCCGCAGGCCGACGGCAGCGTGCGCGCCGAGGCCCGCATGCACGTGCGCCATGTGGCTGACGCGGTGGTGCAGATGGCCGGCCTGCCGCTGGAGGCCAACGTGCTGTTCATGACGGTGATGGCCACCGGCATGCCCTTCGTCGGGCGGGGCTGAACACTTCGCCGCCGCCGTGGCGGCACGGATTCCGGTGGCGCCTGCGCACCCCTAGGTCAAGGGGCGCGCGAACGACTGAACCTTGATCCGAGGGAGGGTGCGCACGCCCGGCGGCTGGCAGCATCCTCAGATGCGGCGCGCCGGAAGGGATGGTGCGCTGCCCTCTGGAGGATTGCCATGAACCGACCCACCCCTGCCCGCCGCGCCCGCGGCATGACCCGTCCGCTGGCCATGGGGGCGGTGCTGGTGCCGCTGCTGCTCAGCACCGCGATCCAGCAGGCCTGGGCGACCACGGTCAACGACACCGGGACCGCCGGCACGACCGGTACGCCCGGCTCCTCACCAGGCGGCGCTGGCGGCAATGGCGGCACCGGCGGCAGTGCCAACGCGGCGGCCGGCCCCAATGGCGACAGCAGCAACGCGGCCAATGCCAATGGCGGCAACGGCGGCAGCGGCGGCAACGGCGGCGGCGGTACCGCGGTCATCCAGGGTGGCTCCGGTGGCAACGGCGGCGATGGCGGATCGGCCACGGCCAGCGCCACCACGGCGCCCGCCGCGGGTTCTGCCACCTCCACCGCGACCGCCAACGGCGGCAGTGGCGGCGCCGGCGGCAGCGGTGGCGGCAACGGTGGCGCCGGGCCCGGCCTGGGCGGCAGCGGTGGCAGCGGTGCCAGCGCCACGGCCACGGCCGTGGCCACCGGCGTCGGGGCCTCGGCCGGATCGGCCACCGCGTCGGCCGGCGGCGGCAATGGCGGCTCCGGCCGCGACAGCGGCCGTGTCGGCGGCAATGGCGCCACGGCCAGTGCGTCCGCCACCGCCAACTCCGGCAGCGGCACGGCCACGGCCACCGTCAACGTGTACGGCGGTCATGGCGGCACCGGCTTCACCACCGCCCAGGGTGGCAACGGCGCGGCGGTGTCGGTGACCGGCGCGGTCAGCGGCAACACCACCGGTACGCTGGCGCTGAACCAGAACGCCACCGGCGGCAGCGGCGGCTATTCCTACGAATCCAACGCGGGCGCCGCCGGCGCCGCCAGCAGCACGCTGATCTACACCAACAACACGCCGTCCACGATCAATGCCACGGTGCGGTCCAACGGCGGCACCGGCGGCGGCACCACCAGCGGCACCACCACCGCTGGCGCGCAGGCCACCACCAATGTCCGCATCACCGGCAGCGGCGCGCTCAATGTCAATGGCTACGCCAATGGCGGGGACGGCGGCGCTGGCGGCAGTGCCCACGGGGCGGCCGGTGCCCGCGGCACCAGCACCGCCCGCGCCACCACCGCCGGCGCGGCGACGGTGACCGTGGGCAGCTATGCCACCGGGGGCAACGGCGGCTCGGCCAGCGGGGCGGGCCGCATCGCGGGGTCCGGCGCGAATGGCGTGACCTCGGCCAACGGCCAGAGCGGCAGCGGCACGGTCACCGTGACGGCACGCGCCACGGCCGGCAGCGGCGGCACGGGCGGCACTGGCGCTGACGCGGGCGACGGGGCCAACCAGGTGGTCACCGACGCCGCCGTCGGCAAGACCACCGGCACGCTGAACCTGAACCAGGAGGCCTATGCCGGTCATGGCGGCACGGCGAGTGACGGCATCGCCGGCGACGGCGGCAACGCCACCTCGCGCCTGACGCGCAACGACACCTTCGCCAGCCAGCACACGGTCAACCTCTACAGCCGCGGCGGCAATGGTGGTGGGGCCACCACCGGCACCGCCGGCGCGTCGGGCACAGCGCTGAGCGAGGCCACGGTCACCGCGGTCGGCAACCTGACCCTGAACATCGATGCGTTGGGCGGCACCGGCGGCGCCGACGGCGCCGGCAGCGGCAGCGCCGGTGCCAAGGGCACGGCCAACGCCAGCGGCAGCACCGTGGCCAACAAGACGGCCACCGTCACCGCCACCGCCACCGGCGGCACCGGCGGTTCGGCCTCGGGCAGCGGGGCAGGCGGCAACGGCGGCCAGGCCGCGCTGACCAGCAGTGGCGCCTCCGGCAACGGCACGGTCATTGCCACGGGCACCGCCACCGGCGGCTCAGGCGGCACGGGTTACTCCGGGGCCGGCGGTGGCAATGGCGCGTCGATCAGCGTGGTCGACGCGGTGTCGGCCACCACCAATGGCATCGCGACGATCAACCAGACGGCCAATGGCGGCAGCGGCGGGTACTCCTACACCGCCACGGCCGGCAGCGGCGGCAATGCCACCAGCAATCTGCTGCGTGACGACACCACCGCCACCCGTCTGACGGTCACGCTGCGGGCGGACGCCGGCAACGGTGGCGGCACCACCAGCGGCACCGGCGGCGCCTCCGGCAATGCCAGCTCGGCGCTGGACCTCAGCGGCGTCGGCCAATTGCAGGCCAGCAGCTATGCCACCGGTGGCAGTGGCGGCGGCGGCTCCACGAACAATGGCCGCAATGGCGGCACGGCGGCCTCGACGGCCGTGGCCGATGCGGTGCTGTCCGCGCCGGTGTCGGTGCTGGCCCAGGCCAATGGCGGCACGGGCGGCACCAGCAGCGCCGGCACGGCGGGCGCCGGTGGTGGCGCCAGCGCGTCGGCGTCGGGCACCAGCGGCAGCGGCGCGGTCAACGTCACCAGCCGCAGCTACGGCGGCTCAGGCGGCGCGGCCTCGGACACCGGCACTGGCGGCGCGGGGGCGGCCGTCACGCTGACCGACAGCGTGGGCGGCGGCACTTCGGGCATCCTGACGATGGCGCAGCTGGCCCAGGGCGGCACGGGCGGCAACAGCGCCAGCGGCGTGGCCGGCAAGGGCGGCAATGCCAGCAGCAGCCTGACGCGCAATGACCTGCTGGCCTCGACCCTCAATGTCGACGTCACCGCCAACGGCGGGGCTGGCGGCACCTCGTCGCTGGGCAGCACGCTGGGCGGCGGCACGGCCACCACGCAGGCCACGATCGACGCGGTGAACACCCTCAACCTCGACGGCGCCGCCACCGGCGGCACCGGCGGTGCCGGGGGCACCGATGCCAGCGGCGCCAAGGGCGGCAATGCCAGCACCACGCTGGTGGGACGCAGCCTCGGCACCGCGGCGGTGCGCGTCACCGGCACCGCCACCGGCGGGCGTGGCGGCCAGGCCTCCGGGGCGGGCCGCACGGCCGGCGCAGGGGGCAGCGCCAGCACCAGCGTCGCCGGCCAGTCCGAGGACGGCACGCTGACGCTGACGGCCGCCACCAACGGCGGCGATGGGGGCACCGGCTATGTCGGCGCCAGCGGCGGTGCCGGCGCCAACGCGTCGGCGACCAACGCGGTCGGCGGCACCTCCACCGGCACGATCTACCTGACCCAGAACGTGGCGGGTGGCACTGGCGGCTATTCCTACACCGGCCAGGCCGGCAACGGTGGCAGCGCCACCAACAACCTGACGGTGTCGCTGGTCGATGCCGAGTACCTGAACATCTCGATGACCACCAACGGTGGCGCGGGCGGCAGCACCAGCAGTGGCCTGGCGGGCCAGGGTGACCAGGCCTCGTCCCAGTTGTCGGGCACGGCGCCGGGCCGCACCTTCCTGGTCGGCTACGCCAACGGCGGCGCCGGCGGATCGGTCGGCAGCGGCGTGGCCAGTGGCGGCAATGGCGCCTCGGCCTCGTCCCAGGTCAGCGCCAGCAGCTCGCTGGACTTCGACGCCCAGGCCCAGGCGCAGACAACCGGTGGCGCCGGCGGCACCGGCCGCGGCGTGGGCCAGGTCGGGGGCGCCGGGGCCTCGTCCACTGGCAGCGCCAACGCCAGCAGCGGCACCGGCACCGCCACCGTCATCGTGCGTGCCTACGGCGGCAGCGGCGGTGACGGCCTGAACGGCGCCAACGGCGGGCAGGGCGCGGCCATCTCGCTGGTCAATGCCGTGAGCGGGAGCACGCTGGGCGCGCTGTCGGCCACGCAGAATGCCTATGGCGGCGCCGGCGGCAGCACCGACAGCGGTGTCGCCGGCAACGGCGCCAATGCCAGCTCGCAGCTGACACTGAACACCGGGTCGGCGGCGTCGGCGTCGGTGGTCGCGGCGGCCAATGGCGGCGTCGGCGGACAGACCGCCGCAGGCACCAGCGGCACCGGCGGCCAGGCCAACAGTTCGGTCACGGCCAGCGGCAGCGGCACGCTGTCGGTGGGCTCGTACGCCACCGGCGCCACGGGCGGTGGCGGCACCTCCACCGCGTCGGGCAACAGTGGCGGCAGCGCGCAGGCCAGTGGCAGCGCCACCACCGTGCTGTCACGCGCCGCCACCGTGGATGTCCAGGCCCATGGCGGCAACGGCGGCTCGGCCGTGGGCGTCGGCCAGACCGGCGGCAACGGCGCCACCGCCAATGCCTCGGCCCAGGCCACCTCGAGCACCGGCGCGGTGTCGGTGACGGCGCTGGCCGACGCCGGTGCCGGCGGGACGGGCAGCACCGGCGCCAATGGCGGCCAGGGCGCCTCGGTCACGCTGGTCGGCGCGGTCAACGGGGTCACGCGCGGCGCGCTGAACCTGAGCCAGACGGCCTCGGCCGGCGCGGGCGGCTACTCGTACACCGCCCAGGGCGGCCAGGGCGGCAACGCGCAGTCCAACCTGATCCGCAACAACCTGCAGGGCCGCGCGATCACCGTGACCAACAACGCCAATGGCGGCGCGGGTGGCGGCACCAGCACCGGCACCGGTGGCAGCGGCGGCAATGCCGGCACCAACACCGGCATCACCACGGTCAACACCCTGGGCACGCTGACGCTGAACACCACCGCCACGGCCGGCAATGGCGTGGGCGCCGGCACCGGGGGCAGCGCCGATGCGCGCGGCAACGGCACCGCGGCCCGCACCGCCACGGTCAACGCCTATGCCAATGGCGGCACTGGCGCCAGCGCCGGCCAGGCCGACGCTTCGGCCACGGCCAACACCACCGCCGCGGCGGGTGCGTCCGCGGCCAATGCCCGCGCCACCTCGGTGGCGGGCACGGCCAACGCGACCGCGGTGACCACCGGCATCGATGCGGCCGACCTGTCGTCCTACGCCTGGGCCAATGGCGCGGCCGGCCTGGCCACGGCGCGCAGCACCGCCACCAGCGGCACCAGCAGCATCCAGACCAGTGCCGAGGCGGACGTCAAGGCCACCACCATCAGCCAGGCCTCATCGTCCTACAACCCGGCCACCGGCCTGAACTTCCCCAACCTGAACGGCGGCAGCAACGGCATGCAGGCCTTCTCGTTCGCCAATGGCGCGCCCAACGCCTCGTCGCTGAACACGCTGCTGGGTGCGCACCCCACCGTGGCGGCGGCGGTGGGTTCGGGCGTGGTGATCGGGCTGGGGTCGCTGGGCGCCAACTACACCGGCGGTACGGGCACCCGCACCTACACGGCCAGCGCGCTCTACAGCTTCAACCTGAACACCGCGGCCGACCTGACGCTGGGCCTGCTGGACATCAGCGCCTACAACGGCGGCTTCGACACGCTGAACTTCAAGGTCAAGCGGGGCGGCACCACCGTGCTGAACGCCAACTTCGCCACGCTGCCCGACGCCCAGGCCTACTTCACCGACAAGTCCAAGACGCTGACCGGCTTTGTCGCGGGCAACAACACGGTGCTGCTGACCTACACGCTGACCGCCAGCGCCAGCAAGGGCTCGGACATCAGCTACCTGCTGAGCCGGCCGAATGGCTCGGCGCTGTGGACACCGCCCGCCAGCGCCGCCGAACGCCAGGCCCAGCTGACCGAGAACTGGGCCGCGGCCTACCAGGCCATGGCGCAGTTGCGCGCGCAGGCGTCGGCGCCTGCGATCGCCAGCGGCCTGCAGCCCTCGATGAACGGCTCCACGCTGGCCGGCGGCTCGGCCCCCCGCACGCCGGCACCGGCCACCGCCGGCCAGGCCGCCACGCGCACGCCGGGCGACCTGCGCGGCGCCGACGTGCGCACGCGCGGCGCGATGCTGCCTTGAGGGGTCTGCCCTGGTGGCCCACACTGTGCGCCGGCTTGATGCTGGTGCACGGCGCGGGCGCTGCGTTGGCGGCTGACGAAGCGGCCACCGCTGAGTCCTCCGAAGAGGCCTTCGCGCCACCCGGCCTGCGCTGGAACGCGTGGACGCTGCAGCCGCAGCTGCTGGTGGCTGCCGGCCACAACGACAACCTGCGCCTGCAGTCGGCCGGCCAGCGCCGCTCGGCCTTCGTCGCGCTGTTCCCGACGCTGCAACTGCAGCGCCAGGATGGCGACAGCCGGCTGAACCTGGGCTGGCGCGCCGAGCGCACGACCTACCTGTCGAGCCGGCTGGACGACAGCACCAACACCGAGTTGTCGGCCGACGGCCTGCACCTGCTGGGGCCGCGCAGTGCCGTCGCCTGGCGTGCTGCGGGGCAGGAGTGGCATGACAGCGTTGGCCAGCCCGATCCGTCGCAGCCGGCCGCGCCGCCCGACCGCTACCTGGCCGCCGCCGCCGGCCTGGTCTGGCGCCACGACCTGGCGCTGGCCCAGGGCGCCTCGCCGCGGCTGGAGCTCGATGCCAGCGCGTCGCGCAAGCGCTACCGCACGCAGCGCGCGCTGACCATCCTGGCCGACGCCGACAGCGCCAGCCTGATCGGCCGCGTGCTGGTGCCGCTGGCCGAGCCCGAGCGCCGCGCCGGCGTGGAACTGCGGCGGTTGCGCCAGCGCTACCCCAACAGCTACCAGTCGCTGTCGCACACCGACGTGCGGCTGCTGGGCCTGCTGCAGTGGGAGCCCACGGCCGAGTGGAGCGGCCAGCTGCAGGCCGGGCCGCAGCAGCGCCGCTTCGACCGCCTGCGCCCCACCCAGGGCCTGCTGAGCTGGTCGGGCGAACTGCGCTGGCAGGCTACGCCGCTGCGCAGCCTGGTGCTGGGCGGCCAGCGCGAGGCCAGCGACGTGCCCGGCGACGGTGCCGATGCGGTGGTCGGCAGCCGCTGGCAGCTGGGCTGGAACGAACAGTGGGGCGCCACCCGCACCAGCCTGACGCTGGCCCAGGTGCGCAGCCACTACGTCAACGGCTTCCAGCCACGCGACGACCGCCTGCGTTCGGCCGACCTGGCGCTGCGCCACGACCTGGGCCGCCACTGGCAGGTCGGCCTGAACCTGGGCTGGCTGCAGCGGCGCTCCAGCATCAGCGGCTTCGACTTCACGCGCCAGCTGGGCTCGGTGGTGCTGAGCACCGGGTTGTGACCTGGGCCTGTGAGGAAACGCTGGGCCGCCTCAGGTGGCCTCAGGCCCATTGAGGCCTGATTCGCAGCGGCAGCTCCATGGGCGCCACCGCGGGCCGACAGGCCGGCTGCGGCCTGCAAGGCGCGAAGCCGCGCAGCGGCAAGCCTGGGGGCCCACCCGCGGGCCGCCGGGCCGTCCCAAGGCCCGCGGAGCCCCCTTGGGGGGTGGCGACGGCGCGCAGCGCCAAGCCTGGCGGCCCACATTTCAGGCCTCGATCACACCCCAGCGCAGCGCCAGCAGCGTCAGCTCGGCCTGGTTGCCGGCGTTCAGCTTCTGCTTGATGTTGTAGAGGTGGGTGCCCACGGTGCTGGGCGACAGGCTCAGCGCCTCGGCGATCTCGGCCACGCTCTTGCCGCGGGCCAGACGGGTGAAGACCTCGAACTCGCGCTCGGACAGCGCATCGAACGGGCTGGCCGAGCCGTCCAGTTGCGACAGCGCCAGCGCTTGCGCGGTCTGCGCATCCAGGTAGCGCTTGCCCTGGGCGACCGCGCGGATCGCCTCGGGCAGGGTTTCGGGGGCGCTGCGCTTGCTGACGAAGCCCTGGGCGCCGGCGTTCAGCGCACGGCGCGGGTAGGCGGTGTCCTCGTGGGCCGAAAGCACCAGCACGCGCGGCGCGTCGTCGCGCGCGCGCAGCCGACGCAGGGTTTCCAGACCGCCCAGGCCGGGCATGGTCAGGTCCATCACCACCACCTCGGGTTGCCACTGTGGCAGGCCCTTGAGCAGGGCCTCGCCGTCGGCGGCCTCGCCCACCACCTCGATGTCGCTGCCCGGCGCCTGCAACAGCATCCGGAAGCCCATGCGCACGACCGCATGGTCGTCGACCAGCACCACGCGGATCATGCGCCGGCCTCCGGCGCCCGCACGGGCAGCTCGACCTGCACGCAGGCACCGCCGCCGTCGGCATTGCGGGCTTCGAAGCGGCCGCCCAGGGCCTCGACGCGGCCGCGCAGGCCGCGCAGGCCGAAGCGCCCGGCGGGGCCCTCGGTGGCGGGCAGGCCGCGGCCGTTGTCGGTGATCGTCAGGTGCATTCGTTCTCCGTTGCGGCGCAGCGCCACCGCAATGCGCTGTGCGCCGCTGTGCTTGAGCGCATTGTTCACCGCTTCCTGCACCGTGCGGTAGGCGGCCAGGGCCGGTTCGGGGTCGACCGGGCCGTCGGCGCCGTCGATCTGCAGCGCGAACTCGGTGCCGGCGTGACGTGCGCGCAGCGAGGCCAGCAGGTCCTGCAGCGCATCGGGCAGACCCAGCGGCCCCAGCGTCAGCGGGGTCAGGCGGGGGATCAGGCCGTGCATCGCGTCGTACAGGCGCGCCGCTTCAGTGTCGATCAGCTGGGCGGCGTCGCGGCCCATCGTGTCATGCTCGGGCAGGCGGGTGGCCAGCGAGCGCGCCAGGGAGCGGATGCCGGTGACCGACTGGCCCAGCTCGTCGTGCAGCTCGGCGGCGATCTCGCGCCGCTCGGCCTCCAGCCGCTGCTCCACCCGGCGCGCCCAGTCGCGGCTGTCGGCCAGGCGCTGCTCGGCGGCATGCGCGGCGATGCGCTGCTGAACCGTGGTCTCGATCGCCTCGCCCAGGCGGTTCACGGCGTCGCCGATCAGCGCCGCCTCGCGGCCGGGCAGGGCCGGCAGGCGCGCGGCGTAGTCGCCCTGCTGCAGGCGCTGCAGGCCGGCAACGATCTGGCCGAACGGCTTGAGCGCCCGGTGCACCGCCCCCACCACGGCCGCCAGCACCGCGGCCAGCGCCAGCGCGGTGGCACCGGCCAGCTGCCACAGGTCGTCCCAGCCGTCGAGGATGGCGCGCGAGGGGTTGGACTCGATCGTCAGCGTGGCGCCCGGCATGCGGATCTGCTGGCGCTGCAGCGGTGGCGTGACCAGGTCGGTGAACCAGTCCGGCGCGCTGCGGCCTTCCTTGTAGCTGGACGGCGGCGAGTGGTAGAGCTCGCGCCCGTCGGTGTCGACCAGCGTGATCTCGTTGGCGCGCACGCGGCCCAGCCGGTCCAGGAACTCCAGCATCGCCGGCGGACCGCCACGCGCGAAGATCCAGCTCACCCGCTCCAGCAACTGCGCCGCCACCCGGTTGGAGCCGGTGATCTCCTCGCGCACGCTGGCGCGGGTGGCATCGATGCGCAGCCACAGCAGGGCGCCGATGAACAGCAGCATCATCGCCAGCACGATCACGTAGAGCTGCAGCCGCAGGCTGGGGCCGGTGGCGGGGCGGGGCAGGGCGTCCATGGACCGATTGTCGTTGGCGCCCAGGGGCGCGCCCGCCGAATTCGGGTGAACCCGCAGGCCGGTTCATGAAAATCATGAGCCCCGTTTCATGGGCGGGCCGATGACCTACGGCGGCCTCGGGACCACACTTCGTCATCGGTGCCATCCCGGCACTGCACTGACCAAGGAGACCTTCATGACCTGGGAAACCCCGAGCGCCTGCGACTTCCGTTTCGGCTTCGAAATCACGATGTACATCGCGGCCCGCTGATCGGCTGCATCCTCGCCCCGGGGCCGTGCATGCACGGCCCCGTCTGTTTCTCCCTCCCTTCTCGCGTGTCTTGATGAAGCTCATCGTGCTGGGCGCTGCCGCCGGTGGCGGTTTCCCGCAGTGGAACTGCAACTGCACCCAGTGCGCTGGCGTGCGGGCCGGGCGGCCCGGGCTGCGTCGCCGCACACAGAGCTCGGTGATCGTGGGTGACGGCGCCGACTGGGTACTGGTCAATGCCAGCCCGGACATCCTGCAGCAGATCCAGGCCACGCCGGCGCTGCAGCCGGCGCGCCAGCTGCGCGACACCGGCATCCGCGGCGTGCTGCTGGTCGACGGCCAGATCGACCACACCACGGGCCTGTTCATGCTGCGCGAGCGCGGCAGCCCGCTGCCGCTGTGGTGCACCGACCCGGTCCATGACGACCTGAGCCAGGGCAATCCGATCCTGCGCGTGCTGGGCCACTTCTGCGGCGTGGATCGCCACACCGTGACGCCCGACGGCGCGCCCTTCGAGGTGCCCGGCGTGGCCGGTCTGCGCGTGCGCGCCCTGCCGCTGTGGAGCAAGCCCGCGCCCTTCTCGCCGCACCGCGAACACAATGTGGTGGGCGACAACGTCGGCTACCTGTTCGAAAACACCGCCAATGGCCGCACGCTGTTCTACGCGCCCGGCCTGGCCGAGATCGACCCCACGGTGTGGGAGGTGATGAACACCGCCAACGTGGTGATGGTCGACGGCACCTTCTGGACCGACGACGAGATGATCCGCCTGGGCATCTCGTCCAAGCGCGGCAGCGAGATCGGCCACCTGCCGCAGTCGGGCGCCGGCGGCATGCTGGAGTGGCTCTCGAAGCTGCCCGCCAGCACCCGCAAGCTGCTCATCCACATCAACAACACCAACCCCATCCTCGACGAACACTCGCCCGAGCGCGCTGCCTGCACCGCCGCGGGCGTCGAGGTCAGCCATGACGGACTGGAGATCGACCTGTGACAGCCATCCTCTCTGACAGCGGCAGCGCCTGGTCGCGCACCGAGTTCGAAGCCCGCCTGCGCGAGCAAGGCAAGGCCTACCATATCCACCACCCGTTCAACGTGATGCTCAACACCGGCAAGGCCACGCCGGAGCAGATCCGCGGCTGGGTGGCCAACCGCTTCAGCTACCAGATCGCCATTCCGGTGAAGGACGCGGCGGTGATGTCCAACTGCCCGGACCGCGAGGTCCGCCGCGGCTGGATCCAGCGCATCCTGGACCACGATGGCTACGAGCTCGGTGGTGTCAAGGACGAAGGCGGCATCGAGGCCTGGATCCGTCTGGGCATCGCCTGCGGCCTGACGCGCGAGGAAATCACCGACGGCCGCCACATCATTCCGGCGGTTCAGTTCGCGGTCGACGCCTACATCAACTTCGCCCGCCAGCGGCCGTGGCAGGAGTCGGTCTGCTCCTCGCTGACCGAGCTGTTCGCGCCCGAGATCCACAAGCAGCGCCTGGCCACCTGGCCCGAGCACTACCCCTGGATCGAGTCCACCGGCCTGCAATACTTCCGCAACCGCGTCACCCAGGCGCGGCGCGACGTGGAACAAGGCCTGGAGGTCACGCTGAGCTACTTCAATACCAAGCCGCTGCAACTGCGTGCGCTGGACATCCTGAAGTTCAAGCTCGATGTGCTGTGGGCGATGAACGATGCGATGGCGACACGCTACGGTGTCAATACCTGATGGACGATTCGGTCACCCCGCGCCTGGGCCACGGCTTTCGCCTTCAATGGGAAGAGGCCCAGGGCTGCCATGTGCTGCTCTACCCCGAGGGCATGGTCAAGCTCAACCGCAGCGCCGGCGAGATCATGAGCCGCTGTGACGGCGCCACCGACCTGGCCGGCATCGTCAGCAGCCTGGAAGCCGCGTTCAGCGCCACGGGGCTGCGGCCGGATGTCGAGAAGTTCCTGGAGATCGCCAGCGGCAACCGCTGGGTGACGCTGGCATGAATGCGCTGTCGGGCCTGAAGAGCGCCGTGGTCGGCCCGCCCTTGTGGTTGCTGGCCGAGGTGACGTACCGCTGCCCGCTGCACTGCGTGTTCTGCTACAACCCGACGGATTACGCGCGCGTTGAGGACGAGCTGTCCACCGACGAGTGGCTGCGCGTGCTGCGCGAGGCACGCGCGCTGGGCGCGGTGCAGTGCGGCTTCTCGGGTGGCGAGCCGCTGCTGCGCGAGGACCTGGAAGAGATGGTCGCCGAAGCCCACCGCCTGGGCTTCTACACCAACCTGCTGACCAGCGGCGTGGGCCTGACCGAAGAGCGCTGTGCGGCGCTGAAGGCCGCCGGCCTGGACCACATCCAGCTGTCCTTCCAGGACTCCAGCCGCGAGGTCAACGACTTCCTCTCCAGCACCAAGACCTTCGCGCTGAAGCAGCGTGTGGGCGAGATGCTCAAGGCCCAGGGCTGGCCGATGGTGATGAACGTGGTGATCCACCGCCTGAACATCGACCACGTTGACCGCATCATCGCGATGGCCCACGAACTGGGCGCCGAGTACCTGGAGCTGGCCAACAGCCAGTACTACTCCTGGGCGCTGGAGAACCGCGGCCACCTGATGCCCAGCCGCGAACAGCTGCAGCGCGCCGAGGCCATCACCGACGAGTGGCGCCAGAAACTCGACGGGAAGATGAAGCTGTTCTTCGTCTCGCCCGACTACCACGAGGCGCGGCCCAAGAAGTGCATGAACGGCTGGGGCAACGTGTTCCTGACCATCACCCCCGACGGCGCTGCGCTGCCCTGCCACACCGCGCGCATGCTGCCGGGCCTGAGCTTTCCCACGGTGCGCGAGCGCGACCTGAAGTCGATCTGGTACGACAGCGAGGGCTTCAACGCCTACCGCGGCACCGGCTGGATGAAGGAGCCCTGCGCCAGCTGCGACCAGAAGGAGCAGGACCTGGGTGGCTGCCGCTGCCAGGCCTACATGCTGGCCAAGGATGCCGCCGCCGCCGATCCGGTCTGCGCCAAGAGCCCGCAGCACGGCGTGGTGCAGGCGGCGGTGGCCGCGGCCGATGCCGGACGGCTGCCCGAGCAGCCGCTGATCTTCCGCGGCCGGGCCGAATCGCTGCGCCTGTCGGGCGCCGACGCGGCTACGGCGAGTCCGACGTCGGCAGCGTGAAGTAGAAGCAGGCGCCCTCGCCGGGGCGGCCCTCGGCCCAGACCTGGCCGCCGTGGCGCTCCACCGCGCGGCGCACGATGCTCAGGCCCACGCCATGGCCATCGAAGCCGCGGCCATGCAGGCGACGGAAGGGCTGGAACAGCTCGCGCGCGCGATCGGGGTCGAAGCCCACGCCGTTGTCGCGCACGAAGACCGTCAGCTGCGAGTCGTGGGCTTCGGCGCCGATCTCCACCCGCGGTTCGGCCTGGCCGCCGCTGAACTTGCAGGCATTGCCCAGCAGGTTGACCAGCACCGGGCGCAGCAGGTCGGCATCGGCCTGCACGGTGGGCAGGTCGTGCAGGTTGAAGACCGGCAGACGCTGCCCGGCCGACTGGCGCTGGATGTCGGCGATCGCCTCGCGCGCCAGCGACTCCAGCGACACGCTGCGCCGCGCCAGTCGCGCATCGCCCACCCGCGCCAGCTCCAGCAGCGAGGCCACCAGCGCGCGCGAGGTCTGGGCCTGGCTGCCGATCGCGCCCAGCAGCGTGCGTGCGGCCGCGGTGTCGCCGCGCTGCAGCGCCTCGTCGGCCAGGCGCGCCGCGCCCTCGATGCCGCCCAGCGGCCCGCGCAGGTCGTGCGAGACGCTGCGGTTGAAGCTCTCCAGCCCGGCCACCATGTCGCGCAGGTCGGCGGTGCGCTGCTGCACGCTGCGCTCCAGCGAGGCGTTGAGCGTCTCCATCGCCACCTCGGCGCTGCGGCGGCGCTCGACCTCGCGCTGCAGCGCCTGGGTGCGCCGCCGCAGCGTGACGATCAGCACCGTCAGGAAGGACACCGCCAGCGGCGCCATCACCAGGTAGCGCAGCGCGAAGGACACCGCGCCGCTGAAATGCACCAGCAGGGCCAGTGCGGGAATCGCCGCCACCGACAGCGCCACCCAGCCGTGGCCGGCGCCCGGCTCGCGCTGGCGCTGGCGCCAGGCCAGGCCGGCCACGCCAATGAACACGGCGGTCAGCACCACATTGCCGGTGCTGCGGGGCAGCGGAATGCCGGCCATCAGGGGCAGGCTGACCAGCAGCGGCGGCACCAGCAGGACCGGTACCAGCGGGCTGCGCCAGCCGCCGCGCAGGCCCAGCACCTTGGACATGCCGGCGGTCCAGAAGCCGATCGCCACCATCATCAGCACCGGCAGCCACAGCATCGGCTGGATCATCGGCCCCTGGGGCTTGTTCAGGTGCGTGGCATCCAGCGCATAGAACAGCGAAATGGCCAGCGCCGCCACGCCCAGCTGCCACAGCCCGGGCTCGCGGTCGCGCCGCCACAGGTGCAGGCAGGTGCCGCCCATGGCCAGCAGCAGCACGGCGCCCACGCCGCTGCTCACGGACCAGGCTTCGACGGGCAGACTCGCCAGGAAATCGATCATGCAGCGCAGGCGTTGGACTCGGGCGTGATTGTGACCCGACTTGCCGAAGTGCGCATGCCGGTTGTGCTCATGCAACGGCCTGCCGGTTGCCGGTGGGGCGGTTGACGCACGTCGAGGAACCGACAAACCACACAGCACCCTGCACACGCCCTTCGCACGCCCGGGATCCTGGATTTCCTTTTCAAATCAATCATTTGGCTGCGTTCGACAGGACTGGCACGCCAGTTGCGGTAAGGCCATCGTCGCGGGCCGTGGGCCCGAGGGAGCCTGTGATGGACACCGCCAAGCCGATCTACCTGGACTACGCCGCCACCACGCCGGTGGACCCTCGGGTGGTGCAGGCCATGCTGCCCTACCTGTACGAGCAGTTCGGCAACCCGGCCTCGCGCAGCCACGCCTTCGGCTGGGCGGCCGAGGAGGCGGTGGAGATCGCCCGCGAACAGGTGGCCGCACTGATCGGCGCCGACCCGCGCGAGATCGTCTGGACCAGCGGCGCCACCGAGTCCAACAACCTGGCGATCAAGGGCGCGGCCCAGTTCCACCAGGCCAAGGGCCGCCACCTGATCACCGTGCAGACCGAGCACAAGGCCGTGCTGGACACGATGCGCGAACTGGAGCGCCAGGGCTTCGAGGTCAGCTACCTGCCGGTGCAGGCCGACGGCCTGCTGGACATGGCCGTGCTCGAAGCCGCGATCCGCCCCGACACCATCCTGGTCTCGGTGATGGCCGTCAACAACGAGATCGGCGTGGTGCAGGACATCAGCGCGATCGGCGCGCTGCTGCGCGAGCGCGGCATCCTCTTCCATGTGGATGCCGCCCAGGCCCCCGGCAAGATCGCGCTGGACATGGCGTCGCAGTGTGTCGACCTGATGAGCCTGTCGGCGCACAAGACCTATGGGCCCAAGGGCATCGGTGCGCTGTATGTGCGGCGCAAACCGCGCGTGCGCATCGAGGCCCAGATGCACGGCGGCGGCCATGAGCGGGGCATGCGCTCGGGCACGCTGCCCACCCACCAGATCGTCGGCATGGGCGAGGCCTACCGCCTGGCGCGCGCCGGCATGGCCGCCGAGAACGAGCGCATCCGCACGCTGCAGCAGCGCCTGCTGGGCCAGTTGCAGGACATCCCCGAGGTGCTGGTCAACGGCCACCTGACCCAGCGCGTGCCGCACAACCTCAACATCAGCTTCACCTTCGTCGAGGGCGAGTCGCTGCTGATGGGCATCAAGGGCGTGGCGGTGTCCTCCGGTTCGGCCTGCACCTCGGCCAGCCTGGAGCCCAGCTATGTGCTGCGCGCGCTGGGCCTGTCCGACGAGGTGGCGCACAGCTCGATCCGCTTTTCCATCGGCCGCTTCACCACCGAGGCCGAGATCGACACCGCTGCCGCGCGGGTGCGTGCCACGGTCGAGCGCCTGCGCAGCTTGAGCCCGCTGTGGGACATGCACCTGGCCGGCATCGACCTCGCGTCCGTGCAGTGGGCAGAACACTGACTTTCAGGAGATCCCCATGGCATACAGCGACAAGGTCATCGACCACTACGAGAACCCCCGCAACGTCGGTGGCTTCGAGACCGGTGACGCCGGTGTTGGCACCGGCATGGTCGGTGCGCCGGCCTGCGGCGACGTGATGAAGCTGCAGATCAAGGTCAACCCGGCCACCGGCGTGATCGAGGATGCCCGCTTCAAGACCTATGGCTGCGGCTCGGCCATCGCCAGCAGCTCGCTGGTCACCGAGTGGGTCAAGGGCAAGACGCTGGACCAGGCGCTGGCCATCAAGAACACCCAGATCGCCGAGGAGCTGGCGCTGCCGCCCGTGAAGATCCACTGCTCCATCCTCGCCGAGGACGCGATCAAGGCGGCCGTCAACGACTACCGCGCCAAGCTCGGCGAGCCGGTCGAGCACCCCGCCTGCGCCCCCACCCACTGAACCTGTCCGGAGAACCCGTCATGGCCTGCCAATCCCAGCCCAACGGCGCCAGCTGCGCCTCGTCCGCCACGATGACCCCGCCGCCGGTGCTGCCCAGCTTTGCTGACGGCGTGCCGCCGCTGAACCTGAGCGATGCGGTGGTCGACAAGGTCGGCGCGATGCTGGCCGAGGAGAACGACCCCGAGCTGCGCCTGCGCATCTTCGTCACCGGCGGTGGCTGCTCGGGCTTCCAGTACGGCTTCGCCTTCGACGACGCGCCCAAGCCCGACGATGTCGAGGTCACGCGCGGCGCGATCCGCGTGCTGGTCGACGCGATGAGCCTGCAGTACCTGGTGGGCGCCGAGATCGACTACGAGGACAGCCTGGAAGGCTCGCGCTTCGTCATCCGCAACCCCAACGCCAGCAGCACCTGCGGCTGCGGCAGTTCGTTCTCGGTCTGACTTCCCCGAAAGGCCTGCCATGTCGCTGTCCGTCACCCCCAAGGCCGCTGCCCAGATCCGCAAGGCGCTCACGCAGCGCGGCAGCGGCGTCGGCCTGCGCATCGCCGTCAAGACCAGCGGCTGCTCGGGCTACGCCTATGCGCTGGAGTTCGCCGACGCCGCCGGCGCCGACGACCAGGTCTTCGAGACCGAGGGCGTGGCGCTGCTGGTGGACGCGCAAAGCCTGCCACTGGTCGACGGCACCCAGCTCGACTGGGTGCGCGAGGGCCTGAACGAAGGCTTCAAGTTCCACAACCCCAACGCCACCGCCAACTGCGGCTGTGGCGAGTCCTTCGCCGTGTGATGGAGCCCCCAGGCTCGCTGGCGCTCGCCACCCCCCGAGGGGGCTCAGCCAGTGGACCGGCGAAGCCGGATCCACGGCTGGGACCGGGTGGGGGCGGCGGCGGCGCGGCACGTGGGCGGCGGGACTTCCCCCAACTTTTCCTGGAGCGATGAATGGCGCTGCTGCAGATCGCTGAACCCGGCCGGGCGGCGGCACCGCACCAGCACCGGCTGGCGGTGGGCATCGACCTGGGCACCACCCACTCGCTGGTGGCCACGCTGCGCAGCGGGGTGCCGGTGGTGCTGGGCGATGAACAGGGCCGGCTGCTGCTGCCCAGCGTCGTCCATTACGCCGCCGATGGGGCGGTCACCGTGGGCACCGACGCGCAGGCGCTGGCGGCGGAGGACCCGCTCAACACCATCGCCTCGGCCAAGCGCCTGATCGGCCGCGCGCCGGCCGACATCACGCCGGGTCTGGTGCCCTATGCGCTGGAGGCGCTGGGCCCCAGCGCGGTGGGCGTGCGCACCGTGGCCGGCGTGAAGAGCCCGGTGGCCGTGGGCGCCGAGGTGTTGCAGGCGCTGCGCCTGCGCGCCGAGGCGGCGCTGGGCGGCCCGCTGGTGGGCGCGGTGATCACCGTGCCCGCCTACTTCGACGACGCGCAGCGCCAGGCCACCAAGGACGCTGCGCGCGCCGCCGGCCTGAACGTGCTGCGCCTGCTCAACGAGCCCACCGCGGCGGCCGTGGCCTATGGCCTGGACACCGCCAGCGAGGGCGTCTACGTGGTCTACGACCTGGGCGGCGGCACCTTCGACGTCAGCGTGCTGCGCCTGTCCCGCGGCGTCTTCGAGGTGATGGCCACCAACGGCGACCCGGTGCTCGGCGGCGACGATGTCGACCAGCTGCTGGTCGAATGGTTCTGCGCCCTGGACCCGGCGATGGACTGGGGCCCCAACGATGCCAGCGCGCTGCGCACGGCGGCCCGCACCGCCAAGGAGGCCCTGTCCGAGCAGGCGCAGGTCACGATGCTGTGCCGCACCACCGCCGGCGAATCGCAGGGCGCACTGCTGACCCGCGAGCGCCTGGACGCGCTGGTGCAGCCGCTGATCGAGCGCACGCTGGGCCCGGTGCGGCGCGCGCTGCGCGACGCCGGCCTGAAGGCCCCCGACGTCGACGGCGTGGTGCTGGTGGGCGGCTCAACCCGGCTGCTGGCGGTGCGCCGCGCGGTCAGCGCCTTCTTCGGCCGCGAGCCCTACACCGGCATCGACCCGGACCAGGCGGTGGCGCTGGGCGCCGCCATCCAGGCCGACCAGCTGGCCGGCAACCGCGCCGCCGGCGACGATGGCCTGCTGCTGCTGGACGTGTGCCCGCTGTCGCTGGGCCTGGAAACCATGGGCGGCCTGGTCGAGAAGATCATCCCGCGCAACTCCACCGTGCCCACCGCGCGGGCGCAGGAGTTCACCACCTTCAAGGACGGCCAGACCGCGATGGCGCTGCACGTGGTGCAGGGCGAGCGCGAGCTGGTCAGCGAGTGCCGCAGCCTGGCGCGCTTCACGCTGCGCGGCATCCCGCCGATGGTGGCCGGCGCGGCGCGCATCCGCGTCACCTTCCAGATCGATGCCGACGGCCTGCTCAGCGTGACCGCGCAGGAGCAGACCAGCGGCGTTCAGGCCCATGTCGAGGTCAAGCCCAGCCACGGCCTGGCCAACGAGGCGGTGGCCGGCATGCTGCAGTCGGCCATCGCCAGTGCCGAGTCCGATGCCGCCGCGCGCCTGCTGCGCGAGGCCGAGGTCGAGGCACGCCGCCTGCTGGATGCGGTGGACGCCGCGCTGCACGCCGACGCCCACCTGCTGTGGCCGCGCGAGCAGTTCGCCATCCTGCGCGCGATGCAGGACGTGGCCGACGGGCTGGAGCAGTGCGCCGCCGGTGAGGGCGGCCATGCGGACGAGCGCAAGGCCCTGCGCGAGACCCTGCGCCAGGCCACCGAGGGCCTGAACCAGGCCACCACCGACTTCGCCGGCCGGCGCATGGACGCCCGGGTGCGCGAGGCACTGGCCGGCCAGCGCCTGGACACGCTGGCCAGTGCGGTGGCTGCCGCCCCCGCGCCTTCGCACGTGTCGGCCTGAGCCATGAGCGCGCCCGTGCTGATCACCGTGCTGCCGCACGCCGTGCTGTGCCCGCAGGGTGCCCGCATCGAGGCCCAGCCGGGCGGCAGTCTGGTGGATGCGCTGCTGGCGCACGGCATTGCGATCGAGCATGCCTGCGAGAAGGTCGGCGCCTGCGCCACCTGCCATGTGCATGTGCGCAGCGGCGGTGCCTCGCTGAAGACGCCTGGCCCCGATGAGGAAGACCAGCTGGACGAGGCCTGGGGCCTGGACGCCCAGTCGCGCCTGGCCTGCTGCGTGACCCTGCGCGAGGCACCGCTGACGATCGAGCTGCCGCGCTATACCAAGAATCACGCGCGCGAACGCTGAGCGCCGCGCCGGATCAGCGGCACGGGAGCCGGTCTGTTCCAGCGTTCATCGGCGCGACGGCTGGCCACACCCGCCGGTGTTGCCCCGGTGATCGCCGGGGCCCTGTCCGACTGCCCACGATGAACGCTGTCCCTCGCTTGTCGACCCTGCGGCTGGGCGCCACCTCGCCCTGGCTGCCGGCCACCCTGGTACTGAGCGCCGCGCTGCTGCCCTGGCTGAGCGCCGCGGCGCTGCCCGCGGCGACGCTGCTGCTCGTGGCGGCGCTGGCGCTGGCCGCGTGGCAGCAGCGCCGCCAGCGTGCCGCGCTGGCCGATCTGCATGCCGCGATGGAGCGCGTGGCCTCGGGCGACCTGACCCATTCGCTGGACGCCCAGGCGGTGCGTGGCGGCCTGGGCCCGATGGGCGAGCGCCTGGAGGCCATGCAGCGCGCCTGGTCGCGCCTGGTGGCCAACATCCGCAGCGAGGCCGAGCTGGCCGCGCTGGCGGGTGAGCGCTTGTCGGCCGACGCCCGCGCGCTGTCGCAGCGCACCGAGGAACAGGCCGCCACGCTGGAGCAGACCAGCGCCAGCGTCAGCGAGCTGACCGGCAGCGTGCAGCGCAACGCGGCCGCGGCCGGCGAGGCCGACCAGCTGGCCAGCGGCGTGCGCCACAACGCCGAGCGGGGCATTGGCGCGGTGCAGCAGGCGGTGGAGGCCGTCTCGCGCATCGAGCAACGCTCGCAGCAGATGAGCCAGATCATCGGCGTCATCGACGGCATCGCCTTCCAGACCAACATCCTGGCCCTGAACGCCGCGGTCGAGGCCGCCCGCGCCGGCGAGACCGGCCGCGGCTTCGCCGTCGTCGCCACCGAGGTGCGCACGCTGGCCGGCCGCACCGCCAGCGCCGCGGCCGAGGTGCGCCAGCTGATCCAGGCCTCGGCCGGTGAGGTGGGCGCCGGCGTGCAGCGCATCCGCGAGGTCGACCAGCTGCTGGGCGAGATGGCCGAGGGCGTGCGCCAGGTGGCCGACCGGGTGCGCGAGGTGGCCACCTCCACCGCGCGGCAGAGCCACAGCGTGGGCGAGATCGCCCAGGCCGTGGGCGGCATCGAGCAGCTGACCCAGCGCAACATGATCATGGTCGACAACTCGGTCGGCGCGGCCGAGCAGCTGCGCCAGCAGGCCGCGAACCTCAAGCAGGGCGTGCTGACGATGCGCCTGCGCCAGGGCTGTGCCGACGAGGCACGCGCGCTGTGCGAGCGCGCCGTGGCCGCCTTGCGCAGTGACGGCCTGTCGCGCGCGGTGCAGCGCTTCCACGACAAGGCCGGCGGCTTCATCGACCGCGACCTGTTCGTCATCGTGCTGGACCGCCAGGGCCACTTCCGTGCCTTCGGCGCCGACCCCAGCAAGGCGAACAAGCCGGCGGTGCTGCCGCCGGGCGTCGACGTGCAGGCCGTGGTGCAGCAGACGCTGGCGATCGCCGACCAGGGCGGGGGCTGGCTGGAGTTCCGCTCCTGGCACCCGGTCACCCGCACGCCGGTGGACAAGATGGCCTTCGTGATGCCCTGGGAGGACGTGGCGGTGATGGTCTCGGCCAACCGCTCCGACGGCGGCTGACCGCCCCACGGGCTGCGCGCCGCCTGTGCGCAACCCGACAATTCCCACAGCCCCGACGGCAGGCCGCCGTTCGGGGCTTTTTCTTTGCAAATCAATGACTTGAGTGGTCGGTCCGGGATGGCACAGCGCTTGCGAAGTCCTGCCCACAGCCCCGCAAGGACCGCCCCATGCGCGCCGACCCCACCTGGCCCTTCACCGTCAACGACACCACGCTGCGCGATGGCGAGCAGACCGCCGGTGTGGCCTTCACCGCCGACGAGAAGCTGGCCATTGCCCGGGCACTGGATGCGGCCGGCGTGCCCGAGCTGGAGATCGGCGTGCCGGCGATGGGGGCTGAGGAATGCGCGCTGATCCGCGCCATCACCGGCCTGGGCCTGCGCGCCCGCACCATGGTCTGGGCGCGCATGCACGGCACCGACCTGCAGGACGCGCTGGCCTGCGGCGCCGACATCGTCCACCTGTCGGTGCCGGTGTCTGACCTGCAGATCGAGCGCAAGCTGCAGCGCGACCGCGCCTGGGTGCTGGACACCCTGACCCGCCACGTGCTGGCGGCGCTGGACGCCGGTGCCACCGTCAGCGTGGGCTTCGAGGATGCCTCGCGCGCCGAGAGCGGCTTCCTGCGCCGCTGCGCCGCCGCCGCGCAATGGGCCGGCGCGTCGCGGCTGCGCTATGCCGACACGCTGGGCATCCTGGATCCCTTCGAGACCTGGCAGCGCATCAGCGAGCTGCGCGCCGAGGTCGACATCGCGATCGAGATGCACGCCCACGACGACCTGGGTCTGGCCACCGCCAACACCCTGGCCGCCTGGCGCGCCGGCGCCACCCACGCCAGCACCACCGTCAACGGCCTGGGCGAGCGCGCCGGCAATGCCGCGCTGGAAGAGGTGGTGATGGCGATGCGCCACCTGCACGGCGTGGAGTGCGGCGTCGACACACGGGCGCTGCCGGCGCTGTCGCGCCTGGTGGCCCAGGCCGCCGGCCGGCCGGTGGCCGCGGGCAAGGCGATCGTCGGCGAGGGCGTCTTCAGCCACGAGTCCGGCATCCATGTGGACGGCCTGCTGAAGGACGCCCGCAACTACCAGGGCTTCGACCCCGCCGAGCTGGGCCGCGGCCACACCACCGTGCTGGGCAAGCACAGCGGCACGCATGCGCTGCGCGCCGTCTGCGACAGCCTGGGCCTGCCGCTGGGCGACGCCCAGGCGCCCGTGCTGCTGGCCGCGGTGCGCCGGCATGTGCTGGCCACCAAGTGCTCGCCCCGACCTGACGAGCTGCGACGTCTGCACCGCGAGTTGTTCGCCCGCTTCCCCACCCCGCTGGCCGCCTGAAGGACCACGCCATGAACGACCTGACCACCCGCCTGAAGGCGCTGTCCAGCGCCAACGAGTTCCTGGAGTTCTTCGGGATCACCTACGACGAGCACGTGGTGAACGTGAACCGCCTGCACATCCTCAAGCGCTTCTACCAGTACCTGCGCCAGGCCGACGGCCTGGCCGGCCTGGACGAGGTGGCGATGTTCACCCGCTACCGCGAGCTGCTGACCCGCGCCTACCAGGACTTCACCGCCTCCAACGCTGCCACCGAGAAGGTCTTCAAGGTCTTCCAGGACGCTGGCGGCACCCAGCACGTGCAGGTCAGCCGCCTGCGTGACAGCCTGGCCGAGCGGCGCACCGCGCGCGCCTGACCCCCTCACCGCAGGAGTCCTTCCATGCACATCGTCGTCTGCATCAAGCAGGTCCCGGACTCGGCGCAGATCCGCGTCCACCCGGTGACCAACACCATCATGCGCCAGGGCGTGCCGGCCATCGTCAACCCTTACGACCTGTTCGCGCTGGAAGAGGCGCTGCGGCTGAAGGACCAGTTCGGCGGCCGCGTCACCGTGCTGTGCATGGGCCCGCCGCAGGCCGAGGAGGCGCTGCGCAAGTGCATCAGCTTTGGCGCCACCGACGCCATCCTGATCACCGACCGCGCCTTCGCCGGCGCCGACACGCTGGCCACCTCCTACGCGCTGTACTCCGCCATCAAAAAGATCGGCGAGGAGCAGGCGGTGGACCTGGTCTTCACCGGCAAGCAGACGATCGACGGCGACACCGCCCAGGTCGGCCCCGGCATCGCCAAGCGCCTGGGCTGGAACCTGCTGACCTATGTCAGCAAGATCAACGAGGTCGACCTCGACGGCCGCACCCTGACGGTGGAACGCCGGGCCGAAGGCGGCGTGCAGCGCCTGCAGACCACGCTGCCCAGCCTCATCACCATGCTGGAGGGCACGAACACGATGCGCTTCGCCACCATGGACGACATGCTGCGCGCCGGCCGTTGCCAGATCCGCAAGTGGAACAAGGACGACGCCGGCATCGAGGACATCGCCAAGATCGGCCTCAAGGGCAGCCCCACCATCGTCAGCAAGGTGTTTGCCCCCAAGGCGCGCAGCGTGCGCGCCGAGATGCAGGAAGTGGGCGACGGCACCAGCGTCAACGACGTCTGCCTGAACCTGCTGCAGAAGATCTTCACCACCCACCCGACGCTCGAGCAAGAGACCGTCGATCGCCTGTCCGCCTGAGGAGCCACGCCATGAGTGACGCCGCCAAACCCGCGAATGCTCCCCAGATGGCCGCCGCCGCGGCCGCTGGTGCCGCCCGGACCGCCGGCCGCAGTGGCCGCAGCACCGAACTGCCCGAGCACCTGAAGGTCTACAAGGGCGTCTGGGTGTTCATCGAACACGACCGCGGCCAGGTGCACAGCGTCAGCTGGGAGCTGATGGGCGAGGCCCGCAAGCTGGCCGACAAGCTGGGCGTGGACGTCAGCGGCGTGCTGCTCGGCGGCCCGGCCGACAAGCTGGAGGACTACGCCAAGGAAGCCTACACCTACGGCGCCGACCACTGCTACATCATGCGCGACACGGTGCTGCAGGGCTACCGCAACGAGCCCTTCACCAAGGGCCTGACCGACCTGGTCAACACCCACCAGCCCGAGATCCTGCTGCTGGGCGCCACCACCATGGGCCGCGACCTGGCCGGCTCGGTGGCCACCACGCTGGGCACCGGCCTGACCGCTGACTGCACCGAGCTGAACATCGACGGCCGCGCGCTGGCCGCGACCCGCCCGACCTTCGGCGGCAGCCTGCTGTGCACCATCATGACCCTGGCCTATCGGCCGCAGATGGCCACCATGCGCCCGCGCACCGCGCCCATGCCGCCGCGTGACGAGAGCCGCACCGGCGACATCATCACGATGCCGCTCGGCATGATCGAGACCGACATCGTCACCAAGCTGCTGGGCTTCATCCCCGACGCCACCAGCAACAACATCAACCTGGCCTATGCCGACATCATCGTCACCGCCGGCAAGGGGCTGAAGAACGCCGACAACTGCAAGCTGGTGTGGGACCTGGCCCGCGTGCTGGGCGCCGAGGTGGGCGCCACCCGCGCCGTCACCCAGGCCGGCTGGATGGAGGCCGAGCGGCAGGTGGGCCAGACCGGCAAGACCGTGCGCCCCAAGCTCTACATCGCCGCCGGCGTCTCGGGGGCGATCCAGCACCGGGTGGGCATGGAGGCCTCCGACGTGATCGTGGCCATCAACACCGACCCCAACGCCCCGATCTTCGACTTTGCCCACCACGGCATCGTCGGCAACGCGATGCAGGTGCTGCCGGCACTGACCGCCGCCTTCCGTTCCCACCTCGACAAGCGCATCCGCAAGGTCGCTTGAACACCAGGAGCCATGATGAACGACATCACGACATCGACGTGGCGGGCCGAGCGCCGGGCCGCTCCCAAGCCGGCCCGCATCCCCTTGGGGGATCGGGCGACGTACCCGTCGGACGAGGGGCTGTCATGAGCAAAGAGAAGTTCGACGCGATCGTGGTCGGTGCCGGCCCTTCGGGCAATGCCGCGGCCTACACGATGGCCAAGGCGGGTCTGAAGGTGCTGCAGATCGAGCGCGGCGAATACCCCGGCAGCAAGAACGTGCAGGGCGCGATCCTGTACAGCAACGCGCTGGAACAGATCATCCCGGACTTCCGCGAGGACGCGCCGCTGGAGCGCCACATCATCGAACAGCGCATGTGGATGATGGACGACGAGAGCTTCGTCGGCACCCACTACCGCAGCGACGACTACAACAAGCCGCCGTACAACCGCTACACCATCATCCGGGCGCAGTTCGACAAGTGGTTCTCGTCCAAGGTCCGCGAGGCGGGTGCGCTGCTGATCTGCGAGACCACGGTGGAGGAGCTGCTGCTCGACGGCGAGCAGGTCATCGGCGTGCGCTGTGACCGCCTGGGCGGCGAGGTCTATGCCGACGTGGTGGTGCTGGCCGACGGCGTCAACAGCACGCTGGCGCGCAAGGCCGGCTTCCATGGCGAGCTGGACGCAGGCAACGTGGCCCTGGCGGTCAAGGAAATCCTCTTCCTGCCCGAAGAAGTGATCCAGGCGCGCTTCAACGTCAAGGACGAAGAGGGCGTGGTCATCGAGCTGATGGGCAAGGTGACCGAAGGCATGGTGGGCACCGGCTTCCTCTACACCAACAAGGAGTCGCTGACCATCGGCGTGGGCTGCATGCTCAGCGACTTCAAGGCCAACCCCCAGCGCACCAGCCCCTACACGCTGCTGGAGAAGCTCAAGAAGCACCCCAGCATCGCCCCGCTGATCGAAGGCGGCGAGATGAAGGAGTACTGTGCCCACCTGATCCCGGAAGGCGGCTTCAACGCCGTGCCGCGCATCTATGGCGCGGGCTGGCTGATCGTGGGCGACTCGGGCGGCTTCGTCAACGCCGCCCACCGCGAAGGCTCCAACCTGGCCATGACCAGCGGCCGCCTGGCCGGCGAGACGGTCATCGCCCTGAAGGCCGCCGGCCAGGAACCCTCGGCCGCCCGCCTGAAGCTCTACAAGGACAAGATGGACGAGTCCTTCGTCATGAAGGACCTGAAGAAGTACCGCAAGCTGCCCGAGGTGCTGCACAGCAGTCCGCAGTTCTTCACCGCTTACCCCGAGCTGGTCAACCGCGCCGCCAAGACCTTCTTCACCGTCGACGGTGTGGACAAGCACTCCAAGGAAAAGGAAATCCTGGGAAGCTTCCGCAGCAAGCGCAGCCTGACCGGCCTGATGGGCGATGCCTTCAAGCTCTGGCGTGCCTCGCGCTGAGCGCGCCAGCCGCTGCTGCACACCCTTTGCCCGCCCTCGCCCGAAGGAGCCATCATGAGCCTCGTCGTCAACGTCGAAGAAAAGCTCTTCCAGAACCGCTACAAGGTCGACCACGGCCGCCCGCATATCCAGATCAGGAAGCCCGAGGTCTGCGCCAACGACTGCAAGGACCAGAGCTGCACCTTCGTCTGCCCGGCCAGTTGCTACAAGGCCGAGGGCAATCGCTCGGTGACGCTGATCACCGACGGCTGCCTGGAGTGCGGCAGCTGCCGGGTGATCTGCACCGAGCACGCCAACGTCGCGTGGGAGTACCCGCGTGGCGGGCACGGCATCCTCTTCAAATTCGGTTGAGCCATGGATGTCAACACCTTCCTGGCCCACGCGATCCAGCTGGAGCGCGAAGCCGCCCGCCGCTACGAGGAGCTCTCCGCCGCACTGGCGACGGAGGGCAATGCCGACCTCAAGGCCTTCTTCGCGCTGATGGCCAAATACTCGCGCCTGCACCTGGCCGACGCGATGGCCCGCGGGGGCTTTCGCGAGATCCCGGTGATCGCGCCGCAGGACTTCCAGTGGCCCGACGGCGTCTCGCCCGAGGTGGCTGACTGGGCCGGCGTCGATGCGCTGCTGGACGCGCCCGCGGCGCTGGCGCTGGCCATGGACAGCGAGCGCCGCGGCCATGCCTGGTACGCCGCGGTGGCCGCCAGCACGATCGACCCCGAGCTGCGTGCGCTGGCCGCCGAGTTCGCCGAGGAAGAGGCCGACCACCTGCGCCAGCTGCAGGCGCTGATCGCCGCCCACGTCGCCTGACCGTTCTTTCCACCGATTCATCACGCCATGCCCCAGCCGACCCGCCACGTTTTCGTCTGCAGCCAGCAGCGCCCGCCCGGCCATCCGCGCGGCAGCTGCGCCGCCCAGGGCGCCAGCCCGCTGCTGCAGGCCTTCTGGGCCGAAGTGCAGAAGCGCCAGTGCTACGACCAGGTGGCGGTCACCTACTCCGGCTGCCTCGGCCCCTGCGACGGTGGCCCCAACGTGCTGGTCTACCCCGAAGGCGTGCTGTACCAGGGCGTGACAGTGGCCGACATCGGCGAGCTCTTCGACAGCCACCTGCTGGGTGGCACCCCGGTGGCGCGGCTGCGCGCACCGGCCACGGTCTGGTGAGCGCGCGCCACCGGCGCGCTTCTTGCACTGAACCGCCTCCAACCGGGTCGCCGCGGCGGATGCACCGTCTCGGCGCGCCCCCGGACACAGGAGGTGCACCGTGATCAGCCGCATCGCACAGGAGCGCTCCCATCTGGAGCTCTCCACCATCTATGAAGTGTGTCGCATCCTGGGCGACTCGCTCGACCTGCAGCGCACCTTCCGCGCCGCGCTGAACACCCTGGCCGCCCAGCTGGGTCTGCTGCGCGCGATGGTGGTGCTGCCGGTCAGCGAAGACGGCCAGCTGCGCGTGCACAGCGCCGTCGGGCTGACCCGCGACGAGATGGAACGCGGCCAGTGGCAGCCGGGCGAGGGCGTGATCGGCCGGGTGCACTTCTCCGGCCTGCCGGTGGTGGTGACGAACGTCGAGGACAGCGACGAGTTCATCGACCGCACCGGCGCCTTCGGTCCCCAGGAAGGCAAGCGCCTGTCCTTCATCGTGGTGCCGCTGCGCACCGGCGCGGATCACAACGCCGTGGGTGTGCTGGCGGCGCAGCGCGAGCTGCAGGGCGTGGCCCGGCTGTCCGACGACCAGCGCTTCCTGACCATGGTGGCCACGCTGCTGGCGCAGTCGGTGGCGCTGCACCATTCGGTCAGCGCCGAGCACCAGCGCCTGCAGCAGGAGACCACCCGGCTGCAGAAGGCGCTGACCGCGGACATCCCGCGCCGGCGTTCGCTGGACAACGTGGTGGGCCAGAGCCGGCAGATGCAGCGCGTCTTCGCCGAGGTGCACCAGGCCGCGCCCTCGCGCGCCACCGTGCTGCTGCGCGGCGAATCGGGCACCGGCAAGGAAGAGATCGCGCGCGCCATCCACTTCCTCAGCCCGCGCAAGGAAGCGCCCTTCATCAAGGTCAACTGCGCGGCGCTGACCGAATCGCTGCTGGAGTCCGAGCTGTTCGGCCACGAGAAGGGCGCCTTCACCGGCGCGGTGGGCGAGCGCAAGGGCCGCTTCGAGCTGGCGCATGGCGGCACGCTCTTCCTGGACGAGGTGGGCGACATCTCGGCCGGCTTCCAGGCCAAGCTGCTGCGGGTGCTGCAGGAGCGCGAGTTCGAGCGCGTCGGCGGCAGCCGGCCGGTGAAGGTGGACGTGCGCCTGATCTGCGCCACCAACCGCGACCTCGAGCGCATGGTCCAGCGTGGCGAGTACCGCGCCGACCTGTACTACCGCATCAACGTGGTCAGCATCTTCCTGCCGCCGCTGCGGGAGCGGCGCGAGGACATCCCGCCGCTGGTGGCCCATTTCCTGGACCGCTACAACAAGGAGAACCGGCGCAACGTCAAGGTCACGCCCGAGGCCATGCAGGTGCTGACCAACTGCTACTGGCCGGGCAATGTGCGCGAGCTGCAGAACTGCATCGAGCGCACCGCCACGATGGTGGAGGGCGGCTCGATCAACGGCCTGGCCTTCCCCTGCCGCTCCAACCGCTGCCTCACCCAGACCCTGCACCACATCGACAAGGCCGATGCGGTGGCGCCGGCGGTGGTCCACTTCGCCGGCCGGGTCAACGGCCACAGCAGCCCCTTGCCCGATGACGACGAGGTGTTGACCATCGGCCCGGCCGAACGCCTGGCCGAGTCGGGCGCGGTGCCGCCGCGCCACTTCGGCCCCGAGGCCCCGGCCGGCGAGCGTGACCGCCTGGTCTGGGCGATGGAGCAGTGCGGCTGGGTGCAGGCCAAGGCGGCGCGGCTGCTGAAGGTCACGCCGCGCCAACTGGGCTATGCGCTGCAGAAGCACCGCATCGAGGTGCGCAAGCTGTGAGCGCCGCCCGGCGCTGACGTCGACAAGGCCGCCATCGGGCGGCCTTGTCGCTTTTGTCGTGACCGGCACAGCCGACACGCCAATCCAAGTGCTTGATTTTTCAGTGTTTTCTGACTGGCACGGCTCTCGCAATAGGGGACTCAACCCACGACCGCGAGGTGCCCATGTCTGCCAACGCCGCCTTCGTCTCGATCGCCGACCTGAAGAAAGGTCGCAGCGCCATCAGTGAGGTCATCGAGACCGGTGGCGGCTGCTCCACCACCGGCGGCGAGGGCAAGGCCAGCTGCGGCTCCTCGGCCGGTGCCGATGACATGCCGCCCGAGATCTGGGAGAAGGTCAAGAACCACCCCTGCTACTCGGAAGAGGCCCACCACCACTTCGCCCGCATGCATGTGGCGGTGGCCCCGGCCTGCAACATCCAGTGCAACTACTGCAACCGCAAATACGACTGCAGCAATGAATCGCGCCCCGGCGTGGTCAGCCAGAAGCTGACGCCCGACCAGGCGGTGAAGAAGGTGCTGGCGGTGGCCAGCGAGATTCCGCAGATGACGGTGCTGGGCATCGCCGGCCCGGGTGATTCGCTGGCCAACCCGAAGAAGACCTTCGACACCATGCGCCAGCTCGCCGAGCAGGCGCCCGACATCAAGCTGTGCCTGTCGACCAACGGCCTGGCGCTGCCGGACATGGTCGATGAGATCTGCAAGTACAACATCGACCACGTCACGATCACGATCAACATGGTCGACCCGGCGGTGGGCGAGAAGATCTATCCCTGGATCTTCTACAACCACAAGCGCTACACCGGCGTCGAGGCGGCGAAGATCCTGCACGAGCGCCAGATGCTGGGCCTGGAGATGCTGACCGCGCGCGGTGTGCTCACCAAGATCAACTCGGTGCTGATTCCCGGCATCAACGACGAGCACCTGATCGAGGTGAACCGCGAGGTCAAGAAGCGCGGCGCCTTCCTGCACAACATCATGCCGCTGATCTCCGAGCCCGAGCACGGCACGGTGTTCGGCCTGACCGGCCAGCGCGGCCCCACCGCGCAGGAGCTCAAGGCGGTGCAGGACGCCTGCATGGGTGGCGCCAACCTGATGCGCCATTGCCGCCAGTGCCGCGCGGATGCGGTGGGGTTGCTGGGTGAAGACCGCTCGGAGGAATTCACGCTCGACAAGATCGAGGCGATGGACATCCACTACGACCTGGACAAGCGCCGCGCCTACCAGGCCAAGGTCGAGGCCGAGCGCCAGGCCCAGCACCAGGCCAAGGTCGATGCGCTCGATGCCGCGCTGGACGCCGCCCTGATCGCCGGCCAGGAGGACCTGAAGGTGCTGGTGGCGGTGGCCACCGAGGGGCATGGCCGCGTCAACCAGCACTTCGGCCACGCCACCGAGTTCCAGATCTTCGAGGTGAGCCGCAAGGAGGCGCTCTTTGTGGGCCACCGCCGCGTGGACCTGTACTGCCAGGGCGGCTATGGCGAAGACGAGCAGTTGCCCAGCATCGTCGGCGCGATCAACGACTGCCATGCGGTGCTGGTCTCGAAGATCGGCGCCTGCCCGCGTGACGAGCTGACGGCCGCCGGCATCGAGCCGGTCGACCAGTACGCCCACGAGTTCATCGAGAAGGCCGCGCTCAGCTGGTTCACCGACTACTGCGGCCGCGTGGCCGCCGGCCAGATCACCCACCAGGCGCGCGGCGATGCGCGCATCCGCCAGGGCGCGTTCACCGGCGCTGCCGGCGACGCGGCCGAACTCGCCGCCTGATGGCCCTTTCCCCGACCCCGCCAGGAGAACTCACCATGGCCCTGAAGATCATTGCCTCGATGTGCACCGGCTGCTCCGCCTGCGAGCCCGAATGCCCCAACGTTGCCATCCGCGAAAAGGGCGGCACCTTCATCATCGACCCGGCCAAGTGCACCGAGTGCGAAGGCCAGTTCGACGCGCCGCAGTGCGTGTCGGTCTGCCCCGTCGACGGCTGCATCAAGAAGGTCTGACCACCCCCCCGAAGCGCCTGCGGCGCCTCCCCCCAGGGGGGCCGCGTCTGTGGACCGGCAAAGCCGGATCCACGTCGCGACTGGGTTCGGTCGGCTGACTGCCCAGGCCCTTTTGTTCTGCACATGGAGACTGGAATGATTCTTCCCAATGTGACCGTCACGCCGGCTGCGGCGAAGTTCATGCGCCGCATGGTGCGCTTCTCGTCGCACCCGGCCGGCGGCTTCCGGCTGACGGTCACGCCGGGTGGCTGCTCGGGCTATGCGTCGGAGTTCACCGTGGCCGAGTCGCCGGCCGCGGGTGATGCCGAGATGGTGTTCGGCGACGTGCGGGTCTTCCTGCCGGCCGAGAGCCGCCTGGTGCTCGACGGCGTCACGGTCGATTTCGCCGAGACGCCCACCTCGTCGGGCCTGACCTTCTTCAACCCCTCGGCCGGCCCCTGTGCCTGCAGCAGTTCCAGCGACGCCGCGCCGCCCGCGGCCGCCACGGTGCCGCTGTCCTCGCTGAAGCGCCACTGACGGAGCCGGTGGTGGACGCCAGCGGCTTCGACGATGCGGTGCTGGGCCGCGGCCTGCCCGGCGCAGCCGAGGCGGCGCTGGCCGAGGCCGGTCGGCTGCGCGCCGACCCGCCCGCCGCGATGGCTGCGCTGATGCGTGCGCAGGCCTTGGCCCCGGGCCACCCGGCGGTGCTGATCGCGCTGTACCGCCACCACTTCTACGGCCACCGCCTGTCGCTGGCGCGCGATGTGGCGCGTCGTGCGCTGCTGGTGGGTGCGCAGGCGCTGGGTTTGCCTGCGGCCTGGCGCGAGGTGCCGCGCCAGCCGCTGTCCGGCGCCCAGGACGACGCGGTCACCCGCTTCTACCTGTTCACGCTCAAGGGCTATGCCTACCTGAGCCTGCGGCTGGACGACCCGGTCGAGGCGCGCGACGCGCTGGCGCTGCTGCGCCACCTGGACCCGGACGACCGGGTCGGCGGCGCGCTGGTCGAGGCGGTGCGCCAACGCGCGCTGGTCGGCGAGGACCCGGACGACGCTGGCGCGCCGCCAGTGACCGGCGCGGCGGCCTGGGCCCGCCTGGCCCCGGCCTGAGGACAGGGACGATGGACAGCGCCGTCGCCACCCGCTCGCCACTGGCGCTGCGCGTGCGTGCGCCCGCCGGCGACATCCCGGTGCTGGACTGGCAAGGTCAGGCGCTGGATTGCACCCACTGCCCGCACGCGGCGTTGCGCCGCAGTGGCGCCTGCGAGCCTGGCCACAGCTGCATGCAGGACGCCTACGCGCGCCGCATCGACCGCTTCTTCCGTGCCCATCCCACGCTGGCCGACCGCCACCTGGCGCATCCGTACTTCGAGGTGCGGGCGATCGCCGCGCGCCATGTCGATGTCTTCCAGCTGGCCCGGCTGCGCGACGATCCCGACGAGACCGTGCGCCTGCAGGTGGCGCTGCGCCTGCCGCTGCGCCAGCTGGCCGCGATGGTGGCCGATCCCCACCGCGAGGTGCGCATCCGCGTCGCGCAGCGCCTGGACCCCTCGGCCCTGAGCGCCCTGGTCGACGACCCCGACTACGAGGTCCGCAGCGCCGTGGCACGTCGTCTGCCGCCGGCGCTGCTGCCGCTGCTGGCCCGTGACCCTGACGAGCAGGTGCGCCGCGTGGTGGCCGAGCGGCTGGAGATGCCAACCCTGTGGCGCCTGGCGAACGATGCGTCGCCCCGGGTGCGCCACACCGTCGCCCAGCGCGCGCCGGTGGACCTGCTGGTCTCGTTCAGCGAAGACCCCGACTGGTCGGTGCGCTGGGTGCTGGCCGACCGCCTGGACGAGCGCCGCCACCGCGGCCTGCTGCAGGAGCTGGCGGCCGATGAGGACGCCGAGGTGCGCTGCCGCGCCCGCGAGCGGCTGCAGGGATTGCAACCACTGGAGGCCCTTCATGGCGGACATCGCGCGTGACGACGACACGGTCGAGCTGGCCCATCCGCCCCGCTACGCGATGGGCGAGCGGGTGGCCAGCCGCAGCGTGATCCGCAACGACGGCACCTACCCCGGCAAGGCGATCGGCGACGTGCTGGTCGAGCGCGGCGACATCGGCTACGTGCGCTCGATCGGCACCTTCCTGCAGCAGTTCTACATCTACGCGGTGGAGTTCCCGGCCAGCGGCCACCAGGTGGGCATGCGGGCCAAGGAGCTGTGCACGCTGGACCACCTGCCCGACGAGGTGCTGGCGCGCCTGGGCGCGCGGGCCGACTCGCTGCGCGCGCTGCGCTGAACCGTTCCGACAGGAGAGCTCTGATGATCGAACCCCGCGCCCCGATCTACGCCTGGGGACAGCCCGTGCGCGCCACGGTCGACCTGTTCAACGACGGCAGCTACCCGGATGTCGACGAGGGCGCGCTGCTGGTGCGCGCCGGCAGCCTGGGCGAGGTGGTCCAGGTCGGCCACCATGCCGAGGCCAATCTGCCGGTCTACATGGTCGAGTTCGGCCGCACGGTGGTGGGCTGCCTCGAGGAAGAGCTCGAGCGCGCCGCGCCGGCCACCGCCGCGGTGTCCGAGGCCTGAGCCATGGCCGCCGGGCAGCTCCAGCCCCCTGCCGGCCGCTTCGAGCCGGCGGCGGTCTATGTGCTCGACCGCGCGCGCATCGAGGTCGCGCTGGAAGCCCGGCACCGCTACAAGTACGTGCAGCCGCAGGTCCAGCCCGGACCGGGCGGCGTGGGCTGGCAGGTGCTCAGCCCCAACTGCTCGCGCAGCGTGGACCCGCTGGGCGGCATCATCGAGATCGCCTGGCTGCAACCGGTGGCGGGCCAGTGGCACCTGCATGCGCACGACCACCGCCGGCGCGCCTGGGTCTTCAAGCTGCGCGCCGCGACGCTGGCCGACGCGCTGGCGCGGCTGGTGGACGACCCGCTGAAGGAGTTCTGGCAATGAGCGTGGCGTCGCCGGTCTACCTGGACCACAACGCCACCACCGCGCCGGCCCCGGAGGCGGTCGAGGCGATGCTGCAGGCGCTGCGCCAGGACTGGGCCAATCCCTCGTCGATGCATGCGCCCGGCCAGGCGGCGCGCCAGCGGCTGGGGGCCGCGCGCGCGGCGCTGGCGCGGGTGATCGGCTGCCAGCCGGCCGAGCTGGTCTTCACCAGCGGCGCCACCGAGTCCAACCACGCGGCGGTGCTGGGCGCGCTGTCGCGCGGCCGGGCGCTGGGCCGCACGCGGCTGCTGCTCTCCGCGGTCGAGCACCCCGGCCTGCTGGGCCTGGCCGAACGCTTGCGCGCGCAGGGCACGCCGGTCGATCTGCTGCCGGTGGATGCGCGGGGGGTGGTCGATGTCGACGCTGCCGCCCGCCTGATCGGGCCCGACGTGGCGCTGCTGTCGGTGATGGCCGCCAACAACGAGACCGGCGTGTGCATGCCGCTGCAGGCCCTGTCGGTGCTGGCGCGCGCGCACGGCGTGCCCTTCCATGTGGACGCCACGCAGGCGCTGGGCAAGTGCACGCTGCGTTTTGACGCCAGCGGGGCCGACCTGTGGTCGGTCTCGGCCCACAAGCTGCACGGCCCCAAGGGGGTGGGTGCGCTGGTGATTCGCAAGGGCCTGGACTGGCCGCCGCTGATCGGCGGCCAGCAGGAGCGCCACCGGCGCGGTGGCACCGAGAACGCGCCCGGCATTGCCGGCTTCGCCGCCGCCGCCACCCGCGTGGCCGCCACGCTGGAGGCGGATCTGCCGCGCATCCAGGGCCTGCGCGACCGCCTGGCGCAGGGGCTGCGCCAGCGCGTGCCGGCGCTGGTGGTCTTCGGTGAGGGCGCACCGCGCCTGCCCAACACGCTGGGCCTGCGCTTCGGCACGCTGGACGCCGAGCGCGCGCTGCATGCGCTGGAGCGCGAGGGCATCGTCGCCAGCAGCGGCGCGGCGTGCGCGGCGGGCGGCACCGAGCCCTCCGCCGTGCTGCTGGCCATGGGCTGCACGCCGCACGAGGCGCGCGCCGGCATCCGCTTCTCGCTGGGCCGCGACACCACCGACACCGACATCGCCCGCACGCTGGCCGCCGTTGAGCGCGCCATCGTGCCGCTGCTGGCCGAGCTGGCCGCCGCCGCCTGAACACCTCCTGGAGAACCCCATGAAAGTCATGATCCGCAAGACCTCCACCGGCGCGTTGTCGGCCTATGTCGCCAAGAAGGACCTGGAGGAGCCCATCGTCTCGCAGGAGAAGCCGGGCCTGTGGGGTGGCACGGTGACGCTGGGCAACGACTGGGTGCTGGCCCTGCCCGACATGCCCGATGGCACCGCGCTGCCGATCACGGTCGAGGCGCGCCGCCTCAGTGGTGACTGAGATGGCCACCGTTGACGAGGCCCTGAGCCTGGCCGAGGCCCAGCCCACGGTGCGCGAGGCCGCGGCCGTGCTGCGCCAGCAGCTGGCACCGCTGCGGGTGATGGTGGTGGACGCCTTCGACATGCGCGGCGAAGCGCCGCTGGCCCAGGGTGCGCGCCGCGCGCTGTGGGGTGCGGCCAGTGATGGCCACTGCTGGAGCGTCAGCCACGATCCCGGCGCGCTGGCCGGCCTCTACCTGGCGGATGTCTGAGATGGACGCCGCCCTTCACACGGCCGCGGTCAGGACGGTCGCCGGCGCCGCCGCCGAGGGGCCCGATGCCGACGAGGCCCTGATCGGCCCCGACGGCCTGGTGGCCGGCGAGACGCCGCAGACCGACGAACTGCTCGGCGACGACTGGATCCCGCTGTCCGACCCCGACTTCTCCGAGCTGGAGCAGACCCTGGTGCAGACCGCGCTGGGCGGCTCGCGCCTGAGCGCCGGGCCGATGGTCGAGCGCTTCGAGCGCGCCTTTGCCGACTGGCTGGGGCGGCGCCATGCGGTGGCCGTGGCCAGCGGCACGCTGGGCACCTGGCTGGCGCTGCGGGCGCTGGGGATCGGGCCGGGCGACGAGGTGATCTGCTCGCCGCATGGCTGGCACCAGGTGGCGCAGGCCATCACGCTGGCGGGTGCGACGCCGGTGTTCTCGGAGATCCACTACTGGACCGGCTGCCTGGATGCCGCGCGCGCCGAGGCGCGCATCACGCCGCGCACCCGCGCCCTGCTGGCGGGCAACGTCAACGGCCACCCGGCCGCCTGGGACGCGCTGCGCGCGCTGGCCGAGCGCCACGGCCTGCGCCTGATCGAGGACTCGACCGAAGCCATCGGTTCGCGCTACCGCGGCCGCCCGGTGGGCCGCTTCGGCGACCTGGCGGTGTTCGACTTCTCGCAACCCTCGGCGCTGTGCTGCGGCGAGGGCGCGATGGTGGTGACCGACGACGACCGCCTGGCGATCGAGCTGCGCTACCTGCGCCAGCGCTCGATCAAGGACCGCAACGCGGTGGCGGTGGGCGCACGCGTGCCGCTGCAGGCGGCGATGGGCGAACTGGGCGCGGCGCTGGGCGTGGCGCAGCTGGCGCGCATCGACGGCCTGCTCGAGCGGCGCCAGGCGGTGGAGCGCAGCTACCGGCAGCACACCAACAGCTTCGAGGGCATCAAGCCACCCTACATCGGCGAGGGCGTCGACGTCGTGCACTGGATGGTCTGGGTGGTGCACCTGGGCACCCGCTTCACGGCCAGCGCGCGCAAGCAGATCGTCGAGGACCTGGCCGCCGAGCACATCGAGGCCGCGCCCTACTGCAAGCCGCTGCACCAGCAGTTCTTCTACCAGCAGCAGGGCTGGCAGCGCGGGGACCTGCCGCTGGCCGAACGCATCGGCGACCGCGCGCTGGCCCTGCCTTTCCATGCCCACCTGGACGACGACGAGGTGAAGTTCATCGTCGCCACACTGCAGGACACCGCCACCAACATCGGTGCTGGTGCCGCGATTTATTAGTGCCCCCAGGCTCGCTGATTGGTGCCCCCAGGCTCGCTGGCGCTCGCCACCCCCCGAGGGGGCTCTGGCAGCGGACCGGCGAAGCCGGATCCGCGCCAGGGACTGGATGGGGTCGCGGTGCTGGTCGAGCGAAGTCAGTACACGAGAGCGAGGTTGATCGATATGAGCTTTGACACACTGGAACATCTGCCCGAGGCCGTGGCCGAGGGCCTGGCCGGCGGCACGCTGGCGCCGTATCTGGGGCCGGCGATGCTGGGGCTGGTCGAGAACCCGCCGGTGCCGGCCGAGCCGCTGGCGCTGGCGGCGCTGCTGACGGCGCGCAACAGCGTGCCGGGCAAGATCAGGAACCGGCTGACGCAGGCGGCGCAGTTCATCGAGAACTTCAAGCACCGCAAGACCCTGGTGGCCGGCATGGACGCGGCGTTCACCGCGCAGCCGCTGCCCAGCGCGCTGCACCGCTGGCTGGCGGGTCTGCGCAGCCCGCTGATCGTGGCGGGCTGGTACGACGACACGATGCGCACGGCGCTGGTCGATGCCGCTGCCTCCTTCGCCGAGGTGCAGGGCCTGTCGCAGAGCGAGCATTTCGGCACCTGGTGCGGCTGGTACGGCGCTGACGGCACCGCGCTGGCCGACGAGCCGGTGGACGTGCGCACGGTGTTCTACAAACCCTGGGGCGGCCACGCGCCGGCGTCCAACTACCTGGTCAGTGACTCCGACTATGTCGAGGTGCTGACCGAGATCGACATCCAGACGCCGATCCCGGCCCTGGTGCAGCAGCGCCGCGCCAGCCTGGGATTCGTCTTCCTGGGCTGCCGCTTCAACGACCAGCTGCCGCGCAGCTTCGCGCGCCAGATCATGAAGCGCTCGGCCGGCCCGCACTACGCGGTGCTGCCCGACGAACCCACCCGCATGGAGGCCCGCTTCCTGGAGGAGCAGGGCATCACCCGCATCGCCCTGCCGCTGGCCGACGTGGCCGCGCAGCTCACCGGCCGCAGGCCGGCTTTCATCGAACCTTGAAGGAGTCTTGAGATGACCACGCTCACCGTCCTGCCCGCGGGCACCACGGTTGAATTCGCCGCTGGCGCCAACCTGCTGCAGACCCTGATCAACGCCGGCCTGCAGCTGGCCGGCCAATGCGGCGGCAACGCCAGCTGCGGCGGCTGCCACCTGTTCGTCACCGAAGGCCGCAAGACCATCAGCCGGCTGACCCCGGCCGAGAACGCCAAGCTCGACACCCTGGTCGGCGTGGGCAGCAAGAGCCGCCTGGCCTGTCAGGTCACGCTGGGCAGCGAGCCGGTGACGGTGGAGTTGCTGGGCGCGCTGTCGGGCTGAGCGGCGCCGGGCCATGATCGACGTCCTGGTCGTCGGGGGCGGTGTCTGCGGCCTGGCACTGGCCCAGGGCCTGCAGGCGCGCGGCCTGGACTGGCAGCTGCTTGAGGCGCGCCCGCGCCTGGGCGGCCGGGTGCTGACGCGCCTGCCCTCGGCCGGTCCGGCGCTGGACCTGGGTCCCACCTGGTTCTGGCCGGCCAGTCAGCCGGCGATCACCCAGGTGGTGCGCCAGCTGGGCCTGCCCACGCTGCCGCAGCCCGACGACGGCTGGCTGCAGTGGCTGGACGATCCCGCCCAGGGCCCGCGCCGCCAGGCCATGGCGCTGGGCGCCGATGGCCAGCCCGTGCCGGCCGATCAGCCCCAGCCCGGCGCGCTGCATGGCGGCGCGCAGCGCCTGGTCGATGGCATGGCGGCCCTGGTGACCGCGCTGGCCGGCCTGCTGCCGCGCGAGCGCCTGCACCTGGGCAGCACGCTGCTGTCGCTGGACGACGCGGCTGACCATGTCCGCGCCACCGTGATGCAGGGCGGACAGCGCCGCGTCTGGTCCGCCCGCCAGGTGGTGCTGGCGCTGCCGCCGCGCCTGGTGGCGCAGGACATCGTCTGCACGCCCGCACTGCCGCCGCCGGTGAGCCAGGCCCTGGCCGACACGCCCACCTGGATGGCCACCGCCGCCAAGGCCGCGCTCGCCGCGCCCACCGGACGGCCCGCGCCCTGGCGCCAGTCCGGCGGCTGCGGCAGCGCCTGGGTGCCGCATGCGCAGGCGGTGCTGGCCGAGGTCTTCGACGCCGGCGTGTCCGGCGACGGCGACGCCCTGGCCGGCTTCATCGCGCTGCCGGCGGCCGAGCGCCCGCGCTTCGCGGCCAGCCTGGCCCTGCTGCTGGACAGCCAGGTGGAGCAGCTGTGGGGCGCCGGCGCCGGTGACGGCGAATGGCACCACCACGACTGGGCGCAGGAGCCGCTGACCTGCAGCCAGCGCGACCTGGCCGACGAGGCCCACGCCGGCCCCGCCTGGTCCAGCGAGTGGCTGCGACAGCCGCTGTGGGAGGGCCGTCTGCTGCTGGGTGGCAGCGAAACCGCCAGGCGCCATGCCGGCCACCTGGAAGGCGCGCTGCAGGCCGCGGCGCGGCTCAAGCAACAGGTCGACACGCTGTGGGCCGCCGAGGGGCCGGCACACTGAGGCGCTGAGCAGGCGCGCCGCGAGCCGGCCTCAGGCGCCGGGCGCGTGCTCCCGCTGGCACAGCGGCACCAGCGGCGACTGGCCGCTGTCGTCCACCGGGAAGAAGCCTTTGAGGCCGTGCACGTAGAAGCTGGCGTAGGTGGAGAACGCCATGCTCCATTCACTGAAGCGACGGGCTTCGGTGGGACCACGCATCAGCAGCTCGATCTGGTGGTGCCGCTCATCGCGCTGCAGGCTTTGCCAGAGCTGCTCGATGCTCTCGGGCGGTCCCTCGATGCACTGGGTGAACTGGCCATCCAGGTAGAGCAGGTGGCCGGTGATCTGCAACTGCTCATTGCGAAGTTGGGCGGCGGTGAGCAGTTGGAACAGCGCCAGCGTGCCCAGGTCGTGGTGGGCGGTGGATCGGTAGACGAGGCGTTCGAGCATGGCTGCGATGCTAGAAGCGGGTCCTGTCATCGGCATGACGCCAGGCAGCCCGCCCGCTGCCGGGCCACTCCGCAGGATTGAGGAAGACGGTCCCGGTGCCGGTTCCTACAGTCGCGCCAGCGCCGCCCCGGCCCCGTGTCGTGGCGGGACCAGCGATGTGGAGGACCTGACATGCACGCCCCCAAGAACCGACCTGAGCGGCCATCGACAGCCGCACCCGCCCAGTGCAGCCCGGCGTTCGGCCGGTCTGCCCTGACCCTGATGCTGTGCGCCATGCTGAGCGCCTGCGGCGGCGGCGGTGGTGGCAGCGAGGTGCCCAGCGACCCTGCGCAGGGCGGCGGCGGCACGGTGGTGCTGCCCTCGACCACATTGGACAGCGTGCGCTCGGACAGCGCCACGCAACCCGGCGCGGTCACCAGCGGCGGCCGCACCGACGACACCACGCCCACGATCAGCGGCACCCTGTCCGCCGCGCTGGGCGCCGGCCAGACGCTGCGCGTCTACGACGGCGATCTGGCGCTGGCCAGCGCGCCCACGGTGTCGGGTCGCACCTGGACCCTGACGCCTGCCACGCCGCTCGCCGCGGGCGAGCACCGCCTGAGCGCGCAGGTGGTTGGGGCCGACGGCCTGACCGGCGTGCGCAGCGCGGTGTTCACGCTGACCGTGGCCCCGGTGCGCTGGCAGGCGCTGACCCCGGCCCAGGCCGTGCGCATGACGCCGACCACGCTGCGCCTGACCGGCAGCGGCTGGCCGGCCAGTGGCTGGCAGCTGGCCGTCAGCGACGACCCGGATGCCCGCTGCGACGCGCCCACCGACGTCACCGACACGACGATGGACGTGCGCTGCAGCTTCCGTCTGCCCGGCACGCGCCAGCTGGCGCTGACCCTCAACGGCCAGGCCGTGGCCCAGCCCACCGTGGCCGTGGTCAGCAACGTCAGCGGCGTCACCTGGTCCAGCCCCAGCACCAGCGGCTTCGGCACCGGCACGGTGACCGCTGGCGAGACGGTGCAGTTCAAGGTCAGCGGCACCGCGCTGCAGGCCGACGCGGTGCTGGCCATGGCCGTGGACGGCTGCACCGCCGCCCCCACCGAGACCGGCACGCCCAGCGCCACCCAGCGCCTGTTCAGCTGCAAGATCGATCTGGCCACCCCGGCGGGCAACCAGTCCGGTGTGCTGCATGCCACCGACGCGGCCGGCCCGCAGCTGGCCGCCTGGCAACTGCCGGTGGCCGTGCCCGCGGTGACGGCGCCGGCCCCCCGGCTGCCGCACAGCGGCATCACCAGCAGCCAGTGCTACTCGATCACGGGCGGCATCACGCTGGGCGCCTGCTCGGCGGCCGACGCGATCGCGCTGAACGGCCAGCAGGACGGCCACCGCGCTGCGGTGCAGAAGATGAGCTTCACGCGGGTGGGCACCCATGCGCTGGATGAATGCGTCAAGGACAACCGCACCGGCCTGGTGTGGGAGGGCAAGACCGTCACCGGCCAGCGCTCGACGGACAGCAACATCCATTTCGGCACCGGCACCAACCCGGGCGCGAACCTCTGGGCCAAGGACGACTACATCGCCGAGGTCAACCGCGTGCGCCTGTGCGGCTTCTCGGACTGGCGCCTGCCCACGGCCGAGGAGATGCGCTCGATCATCGACTACGGCATCACCACGGCCGGCTCGTCGCTGCCGCCGGCCTGGTTCGTCAACAGCAGCCACAGCGGCCTCCACTGGACGGCGACCGTCGATGCCACCGGCAACTACCGCTGGGTGATGGACATGGCCAGCGGCAGCCAGGCCTACGAGCCGGAGTTCAGCCCTGTCAGCGGCGGCGGCTACCTGCACCAGGTGCGCCTGGTCCGCGGGGGCTCCTGAGGCACCCCACCGATGTGCGACGCCACGACTTCAAGGAGGTGATGATGAACACGATCAAGACTCTGGCGCTGCTGGCCGTGGCCTGCAACGCCCATGCCGCCTGCCCCACCTGGCCCGCAGCCCAGCGCTTCGAGCTGCACGACGACCAGGTCATCGACCTGCGCAGCGGCCTGGTCTGGCAACGCTGCAGTGCCGGCCAGACCTGGAACGGCAGCACCTGCACCGGCACCGCCACCACCCACACCCACGCCGACGCGCTGGGACTGGCCCGCCAGGCCAACCCCGGCAACAACCCCAGCGGCTGGCGGTTGCCCCAGGTGAAGGAACTGGCCAGTCTGCTCGACATGGGCTGCCGCCTGCCGGCGATCGACGCCAGCGTGTTCCCGGCCACACCGCAGGACAAGGCCTGGTCCTCGACGCCCTTCGCGCAGCGCCCCAACATCGCCTGGACGGTGGACTTCGCGGACAGCTATGTGCAGAACCAGACGGGCATCGGCAACCCGCTGTACGTGCGGCTGGTGCGCTCGGCGCGCTGAGCGCCAGATGGCCTGGCCTGAACGCCGACCTGCACGCGGGCCCTGCCAGCATGCCGGGTGGGCCGGGCCCGGGGCTACTCCAGCAAGGCCACCGACTTGACTTGCACCCACAGCGCCTGGCCTGGCGCCACCTGCAGCGCCGCCGCCGAGCGCCGGGTCAGGCGGGACAGCAGCAGGGCGTCGCCCACGCGCACGCGCACCAGCGCCAGGCCGGGGTGCTCGTCGTCACCCACCGCGTCGACCACGCCGGGCAGCACGTTCTGGATGCTGCTGGTGCCGGGCGCCAGCGCCAGGCTGACATCGCGCGCCAGCACCCGCACGCGCACCCGCTGACCCAGCACCAGGCCGGGATCGCGCGCCCACAGGTGGCCGCCGTCGAAGTCGACGCGCACCAGGTGCCAGGCCGCGTCGATCTCGGTCACCCGGGCGTCGACGATGGCGCTGGCGTCCTCGCCCAGACGGATCGGCAGGTCCAGCCGCGACAGGGTCTCGCGCAGCGGTCCCTGGGCCTGCACGCGGCCCTGCTCCAGCACCACCAGGTGGTCAGCCAGACGCGCCACCTCGTCGGGTGCGTGGCTGACGTAGAGCAGCGGCATCGCCAGCTCGTCGTGCAGGCGGTCCAGGTAGGGCAGCACCTCCTGCCGCCGGCGCAGGTCCAGCGCCGACAGCGGTTCGTCCATCAGCAGCACGCGCGGGCTGACGGCCAGCGCCCGGGCGATGGCCACGCGCTGGCGCTCGCCACCCGAGAGCTGCGCCGGCCGGCGCGCCAGCAGGTGGCCGATGCCCAGCAACTCAATCGCCTGCGTCAGCGGCGTGTCCGAGGCCCCCGGGCTGCGCCGCAGGCCATAGCGCAGGTTGGCCTGCACCGACAGGTGCGGAAACAGGCTGGCCTCCTGGAAGACATAGCCGATCGGCCGCTGGTGCGTGGGGCGCCAACGGCTGCCGTCCTGCCAGACCTCGCCGTCCACCACCAGGCGGCCGCGCGCCGCGCGCTCCAGCCCGGCGATGCAGCGCAGCAGCGTGGTCTTGCCCGAGCCGGACACGCCGAACAGCGCGCTGACGCCACGCCCCGGCAGGCGCAGGTCGACATCGAGCGTGAAGCCCGGGCGTTCGAGCTGGAAGCGGGCCTCGATGTCCCTCATCTCAGGCCTCCCGCCGGGCGGCGGGCCGCCAGGCATAGACTGCCAGCAGCACCGTGAACGAGAACACCAGCAGCACCGCGGCCAGGCGGTGCGCCTGCGGGTAGGCCAGCGACTCGACGTGGTCGTAGATCTGCACCGAGGCCACGCGCGTGGCGCCCGGCAGGTTGCCGCCGATCATCAGCACCACGCCGAACTCGCCCACGGTGTGCGCGAAGGTCAGCACCGAGGCCGTCAGGAATCCCGGCGCGGCCATCGGCACGGCCACGCTGAAGAAGGCATCCAGGGGCGAGGCGCGCAGCGTGGCCGCCACCTCCAGCGGCCGCTCGCCGATGGCCTCGAAGGCCGACTGCAGCGGCTGCACCATGAAGGGCAGGGAATAGAACACCGAGGCCACCACCAGGCCGCCGAAGCTGAAGGGCAGCAGCCCCAGTCCCAGCGCCTGGGTCAGCCGGCCCACCAGGCCCTCGGGGCCCATCGCCAGCAGCAGGTAGAAGCCCAACACCGAGGGCGGCAGCACCAGCGGCAGCGCCACCACCGCACTGACCGGGCCCTTCCAGCGGCTGCCGGTGCGCGCCAGCCACCACGCCACCGGGGTGCCGATCAGCAGCAGCAGTGCCGTCACCGTGGCGGCCAGGCGGGCCGTGAGCCACAGGGCCTGCAGGTCCTGATCGCTCATCGCCCCGCCGCTCCGGCCGGCAGCACGAAGCCGTAGCGGTCCATCACGGCGCGCGCCGGCGGGCTGGCGCTGAAATCGGCGAAGCGGCGCGCCAGTGCGCTGCCGGCCGCCCGCCGCGTGATGATGAAGCCCTGCTCCAGCGGCTGGTGCAGCCGCTCGGGAACCAACGCATGGCCGCCGCGCGCCGACAACTCGGGACTCAGCGCCAGGGCCAGCGCGATCAGGCCCACCTGGGCATTGCCGGTCTGCACGAACTGCGCGGTCTGCGCAATGTTCTCGCCGTAGACCAGCTTGGGCTCCACCTGGGCCCAGACGCCGGCGGCGCGCAGCGCTTCCTCGGCGCGCTGGCCGTAGGGCGCGTGGCGCGGGTTGGCGATGGCGATGCGGGTGATCCTGGGGTCGGCCAGGCTGGCCAGCGTCATGCCGCGCGCATCCAGGCTGGCGCTCCACAGCACCAACCGGCCCACCGCATACGGGCGCACCTCGGACGCGGCCAGGCCCGCCTTGGCCAGCTCGCGCGCATAGCCGATGTCGGCCGAGAAGAACAGGTCGTAGGGCGCAGCGTTCTGGATCTGCGCGAAGAACTTGCCGGAGGAGCCATAGACCACCTCCACCTCATCGCCGGGGTTCGTCTGGCGAAAGGCGGTCACCACATCGTCCATCGCGAACTTCAGGTCGGCTGCGGCCGCGATGGTGATCTTCTCGGCCCACGCCGCGGCCGGGGCCCACAGGGCCGCCAGCAGCAGGATCAGGAGGGTCAGGGGTGGCATCGGGGACTCCCGGTCGAACGCCAGCCTCGGGCGGAGTCGTGGCGTTATGTTATCGAAGACATCACGAACATGGTTGCAGCGATCGTGCCAACGCCGACGCCAGCCTGCTGTTCCCTGGGAGAAAGGCAGCCATGGCGCCTCCGGGCGTGATTTCTGCTTGCAACGCCGTACAGTACACAAGCACATCACGAGCGTCCGATTTGTCGGAAACCACACCTCCCGCCGCTGTCGACAGCCTGCCCGGCGCCCCGACCGAGCCCGGTGCCCGGCGCGACACCACCCTGCTGCAGGGCGAACTGCGCCTGGCCGGCCGGCTCGACGCGCGCTTTTTCGCCCTGCTGCGCGCGATCGACGCCAGCGGCTCGCTGCAGAAGGCCGCGCGCGCCGCGGGCTACAGCTACAAGGGCGCCTGGCTGATCCTGGAGACCGCCGGCAACCTGGCGCGCTCGCCGCTGCTGGTCAGCCAGACCGGCGGCCGCGGTGGCGGCGGCTCGCGCCTGACCTACGCCGCCCGCCACCTGCTCGAGACCTGGGACCAGCTGCAGGCCCGCCACGCCGGCTTCCTGGCCGAGCAGGAGGCCTGGCTGCTGCAGCAATCGCACCTGTCCAACCTGCTTCGGAGACTGTCCATGAAAGCCACCGCCCGCAACCAGTTCGCCGGCCTGGTCACCGAGCTGCATGACGGCCCGGCCACCACCCAGGCCACGCTGGACATCGGCCACGGGCAGACCGTCACCGCCTCGATGACCGCCGCGGCGGCCTCGCGCCTGTGCCTGAAGCTGGGCGCCGAGGCACTGGCCCTGGTCAAGTCCTCCGAGGTGGTGCTGGTGACCGACTTCGCCGGCTACAAGCTGTCGGCGCGCAACCAGCTGGCCGGCACGATCTCGCGGGTGCAGAAGGGCGCGGTCAGCTCGCTGGTGGGCGTCACGCTGCCGGGCGGCGCCACCATCACCGCCAGTGTCACCAATGACGCGGTCGATGCGCTGGGCCTGGCCGTGGGCCAGGCGGCCACCGCCACCTTCAAGGCCTACGCCGTGATGCTGGCGGTGCCGGCCTGAGGCCGCTCACCAGCGCCTGACCGGCGCCACCAGCGCCAGCTGCCGCATGCCATGCGGGGCGGCATGGGGGCGGCAGCAGGGGGCAGGGCGGGGGAGCGCGTGGCACGGGGCATCGGGGGCTTCTGGTCGCCTCCCGCTCGGCGGGAAGGGTCGACAGGTGGGTGTCTCGTGACCTGCGCAAGGGCATCACACGGCCGTGGCACGCCGCATCCACGGTGCGATCGACACGCTGGGCGGTCCCACCCTTCACCGGCTGCCGCAGGCCGGTGCCGAGCGGCTGATCACAGCTGCTCGTCGCGGATCTCGCGCGCCACGGTTTGCAGCGCGCTGGGCCCCACCGCCAGCCGGCACTCGGGCTCCAGCACCTGGGCCTGGGCGCCCTCGGCCAGCGCCGCAGCCAGGGCCAGCGCGGCCAGGTGCTCGCGCGGGCCGCCGCTCCAGCGCAGCGCCAGCATCAGCTCCAGCGTGGCCACATCCACCTCGCAGGGCACACCCTCGGGCCAGTGCGGCGCCGCCTGCAGGTCCACCTGCACGCAGGCGTCCTGGCCGTACAGTGACAGCGGCAGCTCGGCGGTCGGGCCGGCAGGCGGCCAGGCGCCGCGCAGTTCCAGGCCCAGCTGCAGCGCGTCCAGCGCACGCTGCAGCGTGGCGGCATCGGGCAGCGCCGTGGGGGCGAGGTAGGCGTGCAGCTGTCGGCCCATGCGGGATCTCCTGAAGCGCGTTTCTGCCTGGTAACAGGCAAGAAGCGTGCTCGGGTAAACCCGCGTTCTTGCACCGGCTTGGCACGCCGTCTGCATGGTCGGCGACCGGGCGGACACGACCGGGCACCAGGCCGGAGCGCGCCGCACCCAGATCAAAGCACGATGACACCGCCCCCCTTCCTCGACGAGCCGGACCTGCGCCGCTGGCGCGCCTGCCCGCGCCTGCACTGGCTGCACCGCCAGGGCGCGGCGCCGACCGGCCAGCCGCCACGGGTGGCCGACAGCGCCGAAGCGGCGGTGGCGCTGCGGGCGTCCTATGCCGGCGCGCGCGAGATCGCCGCGCCCCGTGACGAGGACGATTGGGACCGTGCCGTCGCCCAGACCCAGCTCGCCCTGGCCGAGCTGAGTGCGCGCCCCGACCCCGAGGCCGCGCTGCTGGGCGCCTGCCTGGCCAGCGACGATGGCGCGCGCTGCCGCATCGACGTGATGCAGCGCGGCGCCCGGGGCTGGCGGCTGTGGCGCCTGCGCCTGGGCACGGTGGCTGACGCGCCGGATGTCGATGCGCTGGCCTGGGCCGCGCACGTCGCGGCGCGGGCCGGCTGGCGGCTGCAGTCGGTGGGCCTGCTGCTGATCGACACCGACTTCCTGTACCCGGGCCTGGGCTGCTACGCCGGCCTGTTCCGCGAGGTCGACGTCGGACCGATGCTGGGCAGCCGGCCGGTGGCCGAGTGGCTGGTGGCGCTGCAGCGCGGCGCCCAGGGCCGCGAGCCGCCGATGCCGCTGGTGGCGCCCTGCGCGGCCGACGGCGGCTGCGCCTACGCGGACCACTGCCACGCCGGCGAGCCGGCGCCCGCGGCCGTGCCGCCCGCGCAGGCGCTGGAGATCCTGGGCCGCGAGCGCGCCGAGCAACTGCGGCTGGCGGGCCACCGCAGCGTGCTCGACGTGCCGCTGCAGGCACTGGCCGAGCCGCGGCTGCGACGCGCTGCGCGCGCCGTGCAGCAGGGTGCCCCGGTGCGCGAGCCCGGTGTGGCCGCGCTGGCCGCCCACTGGCCGCGGCCCTGGCGTTTCCTGCGCATCGAGACCATCGGTCTGGCGGTGCCGATCTGGTCAGGCACCCGGCCTTACCAGATCCTGCCCTTCCAGTGGACGCTGGGCGAGGCCACCGCCGATGGCGGCTGGACGCTGCAGCAGCACCTGGCCGAGGGCCAGTCCGATCCGCGCACCGACTTCGTCCAGCGCCTGCTGGCGGCGCTGCCGCCCGGCGGCACGCTGTTCGCCTACCAGGCCGGCTTCGAGCGCAACCGGCTGCGTGAACTGGCGCAGCGCGTGCCGGCGCAGGCGGCACGGCTGGAGGCGCTGGCGGCCGGCCTGGTCGATGTGTTCGCGCTGGGGCGGGCCCACGCCTACCACCCCGACCAGGCGGGCTCCTGGTCGGCCCGGGCGCTGTGGCGGGCGGTGCTGCCCGGGCTGGGCGCGCAGGCGCTGGACGAGCCCGGCCTGCGCTCGCCGCTGCAGGCCTACGGCCTGTCGCTGCGCGCCGACACACCGCCCGCGCGCCGGGCCGCGCTGCGCGCCGCGCTGGCGCGCCACGGCGAGCGCCAGGTGCGCGCGCTGCAGGCCTACCTGGCCTGGCTGATCGAGGCGGGCTGAGCGTCCGGCGAACCGCGGGGGGCCCGCTGAGCACGGGTCTTGCACGCAGCCCCGCGTCGGCCCGCCGCGTGGCGCTGCCGTCTGTCGACCTTCCGACAAACCGGACCCACCTTCGTCGCCCTGCCATGTACGCCCGCGCGCTGTTCGACCTGATCCACCGCCATGGTGATGCGCTGCTGGCCCTGCTGTCGGGGCTGGAGGACGGCGCCGACGAGTTGTTCGCCAGCCCCAACACGCTGGCTGCGGTCGAGGGCCATCTGCTGGACATCGCCCGCACGCTGGCCCACCTGCCGCCGGTGGTGATGCTGCGCCTGCCGCAGGTCGACTGGTTGGCCTGGAGCGCCGTGCTGATCGCGCTGGAGCGTCAGCAGTCCGCGCGCCGGGAGATCGTCTGGTACGTGGCCAGCGCGGCGTTGCCGGCCACGCTGGTGCTGCTGGATGAGCTGCACCGGCGCGAGCCCGACTGGTTCCAGATCCACTACTGAATTCGCACGGCTGAGCCATGAGCGCCCCCGACTTCTTCCGCCAGCAGCAGCAGGCCTTTGCCGCCACGCTGGCGCAGCAGGCCGGCGCCGCCACGCTGGCGTCGCAGCTGCTGGCCCAGGCGGCCGACAGCTTCGGCGCCAACGTGGCCCAGCAATGTGCCGACGAGCCGCCGCTGGCCTGCGGCCGCGGCTGCGCCACCTGCTGCACGCTGCGGGTGTCGGCCACCGCACCCGAGGTGCTGGCGGTGGCGGCCTTCCTGCGCGCCGTGCAGCCGCGGCTGCTGTCGCGCGGCGTCGACCTGGTCGGCCAGGTGCGCGCCGCCGACGCCGCCACCCATGGCCTGGGCGAGGCCCAGCGGGTGGCGCTGCGCCAGCGCTGTCCGTTCATCGCGCAGGGCGTGTGCGTGATCTACGCCGTGCGGCCGCTGGCCTGCCGGGGCCATGCCTCGCACGACCTGCGGGCCTGTGCCGAGGCGGCCGCGGGTCGGCGCGACGAAGTGCCCTTCAGCCCCGGCCACCGCCTGGTGCGCGCGCTGGTGCAGGGCGCGCTGCAGTCGGCCCTGCGCGACGCCGGCCTGGCCTGGGGCGCCTATGAGCTCAATGCGGCGCTGCTGCTGGCGCTGGATGACGATGCGACCGAGGCGGCCTGGCTGGCCGGCCAGGACCCGCTGTCGGACGCGGCCCTGGACGACGTGCCGGCCGACGAGATGACCAGGGTCTTCGACGCGCTGAAGTGACAATGCGCGGGTGGACCCGCGCGCGCCTCTCGTCATCGCCCTGGGCCTGGGTCAGGTGCTGGCCTATGGCTCGACCTACTACCTGCCGGCCGTGCTGGCCGCCCCGATGGCGGCCGAGCTGGGCCTGTCGGTCAGCACGGCCTTTGCGGCGTTCAGCCTGGCGCTGGTGGTGTCGGCGCTGTGCGGCCCGCGCGCCGGGGCCTGGGTGGACCGGCACGGTGGCCGGCCGGTGCTGCTGGCCAGCAATGGCGTGCTGGCGCTGGCGCTGGCGGCGATGTCGCAGGTGCAGGGACCAGTGGGCCTGTTCGCAGCCTGGGCGCTGCTGGGCGTGGGCATGTCCCTGGGACTGTACGAGTCGGCCTTTGCCGCGCTGGTGCGGCTGTGGGGCAGCGATTCGCGTGGCGGCATCACCGGCATCACGCTGCTGGGCGGACTGGCCAGCACCGCGGCCTGGCCGCTGAGCGCCTGGCTGTTGACGCGCTACGGCTGGCGTGACGCCTGCCTGGCCTGGGCCGGGCTGCACCTGCTGCTGGGACTGCCGCTGCACGCCAGCGTGCCGCGGGCGCGCAGCGCTGCGCTGGCGCACCCCTCGGTGTCGGACGCGGACGAGGAGCCCATCACCGCGCCCGCGCCGCCCGGCCTGGGCACGACACTGGCGCTGGCCGGCGTCTTCGCCATCGCCTGGTTCAACTCCACCGCGATGGCAGCGCATTTGCCGCAGCTGCTGCAGGCCAGCGGCGTGGGCCTGTCCACCGCGGTGTGGATCGGTGGCCTGATCGGCCCGGCACAGGTGGCGGCGCGACTGGCCGAGTTCGGGTTTCTGCGCCACTGGCATCCGCTGCTGTCGGCGCGTCTGGCCGCCGGCCTGCACCCGCTGGGCGCGGCCCTGCTGCTGGCGCTGGGACCGGTGGCGGCGCCGATGTTCGGCCTGCTTCATGGCGCTGGCAACGGCATCCTGACGATTGCCAAGGGCACGCTGCCGCTGGTGCTGTTCGGTCCCGCCGGCTATGGCCAGCGACAAGGGCTGCTGATGATGCCGGCGCGGGTCTCGCAGGCGCTGGCGCCCTGGCTGTTCGGGCTGGCCTTGGAGGACTGGGGCCCGTCGGCGCTGTGGCTCACCGGCGGCTGCAGCCTGGTGGCGCTGGCCCTGCTGCTGCGCCTGCGGGCGCTCGGCGGCTGAGCAGGGCTCAGACCGTCTTGCCCTTGAGCAGTCGCGCGCGCTCGCTGGGCGAGTAGTGGTTGAACAGGCCCTGGCGGTCGGCAACCCGGCGGTGGGCCAGGCGGATCGCCTCGATCTTGCCGGCCGGCGCGAGCGGCGAGACGCGCTTGTCCAGCGCCGTGCTGCCGCAGTGCGGGCAGGTGGGCGTGTCGCTGGCGCGCACCAGGCGTTCGAAGTCGGCGGCGCAGGCGGTGCAGTGGTAATCGAACAGCGGCATGGTCAGCTCCCGGGGGTGGCGCAGGGTTCGGCGGGGTGGGCACAGCCTTCCAGCGAGGATCGTGCCAGCGTCGCGGGCGCCAGGCCCACCCAGGCATCGATGGCGGCGGTGTCGAAGCCCACGCGGCGGCTGCCGTCGTCGCAGCGCTGCATCAGCGGCCGGCGGATCAGCAGCGGCTCGACCAGCAGCAGGGCCAGTGCGGTGTCGGCGTCCAACTGCTCGGGCACGATCTCGCCGGACTTCACCCGGGGCGCGGCGCGGTTGAACCACCCGGCCACCGGCAGCGGCGCCAGGAAGGCGAGCAGGCTGGCCGCGGTCCAGGGCTCGGACAGCAGGCTGCGCACCGCCAGCGTGTGGCCGGCGGCCTGCAGCGCCGCGCGCTGGCGGGCGTTGCCGCCGCAGCCGGGCTTCTCGAAGAAGATCAGGTGGGTCATCACGGGCCTGTGGTCGCTCGGGTTCGGATGCGGCTCATCCGGGGGACGGCGCCGCCAGCTCGTCGGCCAGCGCCAGCAGATGGCTGACCTGGCCGGTCACCGCCTGCACCGTGGCCGGTTGCAGGCGCTGCAGCCAGCGCCGCGGCAGGCGCGAGGCGCCGCAGCGGGCACCGGCCAGCATGCCCACCAGCGCGCCGGTGGTGTCGGCATCGTCGCCCTGGTTGACGGTGGCGACCAGCGCCTGCTCGAAGTCGGGATGGGTGAAGCCGAAGTGCAGCACGGTCTGCACCGTGTCCACCACGTAGGCGCTGGCACGGCCGGGGTAGGGCTGGTGGCGGAACGCGGGCCAGGCCTGGATCCAGTCCTGGACCTGGTGGGCCAGCATGGCGGTGTCGGCGCCCAGCAGCGCGGCCCGCGTCAGGCGGGCCAGGCCCAGCGTGGCCGCGTCGGACAGCGGGTGGTGGTGGGTGATGCGCGCCTGCGCCAGGCTCCAGTGGGCCAGCAGCGATTCGTTGTGCAGCGTGGCCAGCACCACCGGCAGGTTGCGCATCAGCGCGCCGTTGCCGGCGTCGCCCTCGTTGGCCGGGCCCTGCAGGCTGCCGTCGGCCAGGTAGCGCTGGATGCCGCGCCGGCAGGTGTTGCCGCAGTCCACCGGCTTGCTGCGCAGCCAGCGCACGAAGGCCTCGGCGATCTGCCGCGTGGCGCTGTCATCGCGTGCGGCCAGCAGCGGTGCGCCGGCCAGCAGCAGGGCGTCGCCCAGGGCCAGGCACATCTGGGTGTCGTCGGTCACCTGACCGCGGGCCAGCTTCAGCCAGCCGCCGCCCATCATTTCACGGTGCACGCCGTACTGGGCGCGGATCTCGCGCGGGCGCATGAACTCCACCGTCGCGCCCAGCGCGTCGCCGATCGCCAGGCCCAGGTAGGCGCCCAGGGCCTTGTCGAACAGCGCACGTGTGTCAGACATCGCACAGCACCACGTCGTAGTCACCACCCAGCGCCAGCACCTCCTGCTCGCCCTGCAGCACCTGGCCGGGCAGCAGGCCCGGGTACACCAGCAGCTTGGTCAGCGGCACCTCGGCGACGAACACGCGGTCACCAAAGCAGCCGGCCTCGTCGGCCGACAGGCTGAAGGACACCAGGTTGTTCAGCGCCAGCGTGCAGCGGCGGTCGGCCAGCCGGCCGGCGACGATCTGCTCGTCGCAGCGGTTGGTGCCGCGCCACAGCGGCAGGTGGCTCACGCCCGGCCGGTAGCGCTGCAGGCTCCACTGGCAGAACTCGTAGAGCAGGTCCAGCTGCTGGAAGATCGCGTTGCCGTGGTAGCGGCTGGCCACCTTCTGCTCCAGGTAGCCCACCCAGGCCGGCGACGGAAAGCGCCGCAGCGGCGCGCCATGGAAGCGCGGCACCAGGCCGAAGCGGCTCTCCACCCAGCCCTTGAGCACCGCGCCGGCCGGACCGTTGGCATCCATGCCCCAGCCCTGCAGCAGCGCGCGCCAGCTGCGCCGCCAGCGCTGCCGCTCGGCCGCGCTCAGACTGTGATCGTCCGCATCGGGCCGCTGCAGCCCGAAGACGATGGCCAGGTAATGCACGAACACCTCGCGCGCCTCGCTCAGCTCACCACAGCGCCCGAGCAACGCGAACAGCCCGCCATGGGTCTCGCGCGCGCCCGCAATCCGCAGCGGCACCGGGTGCGCGTTGTAGGCCGCGCTGGCCAGCACCGGGGCCGGCACGCCGACCAGATTGGTGCTGTACCAGTGCTGCGGCTGATCGCACTCATCAGGCGCCATGATGGGTTCGAGTCCCGGATTCCGTCGCGAGCGGGTCGAGCTGGCTGCGAGAAGCGCAGCCGTACACCCGTACGGCGAGCATCACAGCCGCCAGATCGGCCCGCGCAGCAGGAAGACGGGGCTCAAACCGGGCGGTTTTCGTAGAGGTTGCGGACGGGCCCCATCAGCGCCAGGCCTTCCTCGTAGCTGATCTTCGGGAAGCTGGCCTTGAAGCTGGCGGCCTTGTCGGCAATCGCGTCGGTCTTGCCGGCGGTGTCGAGCTTCTTCAGGTCGCCCTTCTCCAGGTAGAGCAGCTCGAGCAGCTCGTTGTAGACGGTGGCCTCGTCGATCGGCAGGATCACGAAGGTGGTGCCGGCGTAGTCCATCGTGTACTTCTTGCTGATGTCGATGTTGTCGCAGAAGAGGATGTAGACACCACTGGGCGACAGCGCATCGCCCAGCACCTCGGCCAGCAGCTTGACGTATTCGAAGCTCAGCAGGAAGCCGGTGAGGAAGCTGATGTGCGGCGAGCCGGCCTCGGCCACCGCGATGACTTGGTCGCTGCTGATCTCGGGCGGGCGCGCCTCGTCGGCCAGCTTGGCCTGGAACTTCAGCGCGATGTCGCCCCGGAAGCCGAAGCGGCCGGCCTTCTTGGTGGGTGCCTTCAGCACGCTGTTGAGCAAGCGGCCCTCGGCGTCGAGGCGGGCGAAGGCGGTGTCCTGGATCGCGGTCATGTCGAACTCCGGTGGGGGGATGAAACGGTGGCGGCCGCACTGGCGTGCGTGGCCGGGGTGGTGTGGGGCGCGACCTCCATCGGTCGGCCGGGGTGCTGGCGCGGCTGGCCGCCGCCCTCGGTGTTGCGGATGAAATCGGCGATCTTCCAGAAGGCAGCGTCGATCTCGGCGCGCAGCGCCTCGTCCGGCACGCACTCGGCCAGCGCCTGGCGCATGCAGGCCATCCAGGCATCGCGCGCGGCGGCGTCGATGTCGAAGGGCTGGTGGCGGCGGCGCAGCATCGGCGTGCCGCGCTGGGCCGAGTAGTCGCGCGGCCCGCCCATCCATTCGCTGAGGTACTGCACCAGCACCTGCCGGGTCCGCGCCAGGTCGGGCTCGTGCATCGCGCGGATCACGCCGGCATCGGCGCGCGTGTCCATCGCGCGGTAGAAGGCCTCGACCAGGCGCACGATCGCCTCGTGCCCACCGATGCGCGCGTAATGCGGGTTGGCGGGCGGGGCGCTGACGATGGGCAGGGCGGTGCTCATGGACAGCCCTGTCTGCAAAGGCCATACCACCCGGCTTGGACGGGCCATCGCATGACCACCGGCACCGGGCGTCAAGGGTGAGCGATGCGCCCACGCGCGACGCGCCGCCCGCGCGCACGAGGGCGGCCCGGCTGTCGTGTCGCCGACCGGGTTTTGTCGGGTTTCGCACACGCCACAGCCGACCCCGCCCAGCGCCCCTTCAGGCGCACTTCCCTCGGAAAAACAAGCACTTGAGTGATCTCAAGCGACATGGCACGGCCGTTGCAGTAAGGGGTCTGCGCGGCACCCGTGTATCGCCCCCAGGGCTTCAGAAGAAGACCACAGAGGCACCCAAGGCTGCATCGAGATCGCGACGAACGCTTGAACCGGACCTCAACGGTTTCGCTGGACCAACTTCATACCTGGATTGGAGAACTGAAATGGCTGCACTGCGTCAAATCGCCTTCTACGGCAAGGGTGGCATCGGCAAGTCCACCACCTCGCAAAACACCCTGGCCGCCCTGGCGGAAATGGGTCAGAAGATCCTCATCGTCGGCTGCGACCCCAAGGCCGACTCGACCCGCCTGATCCTGCACGCCAAGGCGCAGGACACCATCCTCTCGCTGGCCGCCGAAGCCGGCTCGGTGGAGGACCTGGAGCTGGAAGACGTGATGAAGATCGGCTACCGCGACATCCGTTGCGTGGAGTCGGGTGGTCCGGAGCCGGGCGTGGGCTGCGCCGGCCGCGGCGTGATCACCTCGATCAACTTCCTCGAAGAGAACGGCGCCTACGACGGCGTGGACTATGTGTCCTACGACGTGCTGGGTGACGTGGTCTGCGGCGGCTTCGCGATGCCCATTCGCGAGAACAAGGCGCAGGAGATCTACATCGTCATGTCGGGCGAGATGATGGCCATGTACGCGGCCAACAACATCTCCAAGGGCATCCTGAAGTACGCCAACTCGGGCGGCGTGCGCCTGGGTGGCCTGGTCTGCAACGAGCGCCAGACCGACAAGGAGCTGGAACTGGCCCAGTCGCTGGCCGCCAAGCTGAACTCGACGCTGATCCACTTCGTGCCGCGCGACAACATCGTGCAGCACGCCGAACTGCGCCGCATGACCGTCATCGAGTACGCCCCCGAGAGCGCGCAGGCCGCCGAGTACCGCACGCTGGCGCAGAAGGTGCACGCCAACGCGGGCAACGGCAAGATCCCCACCCCCATCACCATGGATGAGCTGGAAGACCTGCTGATGGAGCACGGGATCATGAAGACCATCGACGAAAGCCAGGTCGGCAAGACCGCCGCGGAACTGGCCGCCTGATGAGCCCGTGGCGGGCGCCGCGGCGCCCGCCACGCTCCCCACCACGACAAGGCCCCCGGCCAAGCGTCGCTCCCACCGAACACCCCCGAACCATCCTTGATGGAGTCACCCCATGAGCATGACCGTTGAAGACCGCAAGGCCGAGAACAAGGCCCTGATCGACGAAGTCCTGAAGGCTTATCCCGAGAAGATGGCCAAGCGCCGCGCCAAGCACCTTGGCGTCTTCGAGGACGGCAAGCCCGACTGCGGCGTCAAGAGCAACATCAAGTCGCTGCCCGGCGTGATGACCATCCGCGGCTGCGCCTACGCCGGCTCCAAGGGCGTGGTCTGGGGCCCGATCAAGGACATGGTGCACATCAGCCATGGCCCGGTGGGCTGCGGCCAGTACAGCTGGGCCGCGCGCCGCAACTACTACATCGGCGTCACCGGTGTGGACACCTTCGTGACGATGCAGTTCACCTCCGACTTCCAGGAGAAGGACATCGTCTTCGGCGGCGACAAGAAGCTCGACAAGATCATCGACGAGATCGAGGCTCTGTTCCCGCTGAACAAGGGCATCTCGGTGCAGAGCGAGTGCCCGATCGGCCTGATCGGCGACGACATCGAGGCCGTCAGCAAGAAGAAGAGCAAGGAGTACGGTGGCAAGACCATCGTGCCCGTGCGCTGCGAGGGCTTCCGCGGCGTCAGCCAGTCGCTGGGCCACCACATCGCCAACGACGCGATCCGCGACTGGGTCTTCGACAAGACCGACCCCAACAAGCGCCCGGACTTCGTCTCCACGCCCTATGACGTGGCGATCATTGGCGACTACAACATCGGCGGCGACGCCTGGTCCAGCCGCATCCTGCTGGAAGAGATGGGCCTGCGCGTGATCGCCCAGTGGTCGGGCGACGGCACGATCGCCGAGCTGGAGAACACCCCCAAGGCCAAGCTCAACGTGCTGCACTGCTACCGCTCGATGAACTACATCTCGCGGCACATGGAAGAGAAGTACGGCATTCCCTGGGTGGAATACAACTTCTTCGGCCCGACGATGATCGAGAAGAGCCTGCGCGAGATCGCCAGCCACTTCGACGACACCATCAAGGCCAAGGCCGAGGAGGTGATCGCCAAGTACCGCCCGATGGTGGAAGCCACCATCGCCAAGTACAAGCCGCGCCTGCAGGGCAAGAAGGTCATGCTGTACGTGGGCGGCCTGCGCCCGCGCCACGTGATCGGCGCCTACGAGGACCTGGGCATGGAGGTGGTGGGTACCGGCTACGAGTTCGCCCACAACGACGACTACCAGCGCACCACCCACTACATCAAGGACTCCACGCTGATCTACGACGACGTGACCGGCTACGAGTTCGAGAAGTTCGCCGAGGCGATCAAGCCCGACCTGGTGGGCTCGGGCATCAAGGAGAAGTACGTCTTCCAGAAGATGGGCGTGCCCTTCCGCCAGATGCACAGCTGGGACTACTCCGGCCCCTACCACGGCTACGACGGCTTCGCCATCTTCGCCCGGGACATGGACATGGCCATCAGCAGCCCGATCTGGGCCCTGGCCAAGTCCGCCCCGTGGAAGAAGGCCGCCTGAGTCCCCCGCAACACCATTCGACTGGAGAGCACCATGCCTCAAAACGCCGACAAGGTCATCGACCACGAGATGCTGTTCCGCGAGCCGGAATACCAGGCGCTGTTCAAGAACAAGAAGGAGAACTTCGAGTTCAACCATGCCGACGCCAAGGTCCAGGAGATCCGTGACTGGACCAAGTCCAAGGACTACCTGGAGAAGAACTTCGCCCGCGATTCGCTGGTGGTCAACCCCGCCAAGGCCTGCCAGCCGCTGGGCGCCGTCTACGTGGCCAACGGCTTCGCCAAGACGCTCAGCTTCGTGCACGGCAGCCAGGGCTGCGTGGCCTACTACCGCTCGCACTTCAGCCGCCACTTCAAGGAGCCGACCAGCTGCGTCAGCTCGTCGATGACCGAGGACGCCGCGGTCTTCGGCGGCCTGAACAACATGATCGACGGCCTGGCCAACACCTACAACCTGTACAAGCCGGACATGATCGCGGTCAGCACGACCTGCATGGCCGAGGTGATCGGTGACGACCTGGACGCCTTCATCAAGAACGCCAAGCAGAAAGGCTCGGTCCCGGCCGAGTTCGACGTGCCCTTCGCCCACACCCCGGCCTTCGTCGGCAGCCACATCACCGGCTACGACAACGCGCTGCTGGGCGTGCTCAAGCACTTCTGGGACGGCAAGGCCGGCACCACCGAGCCGCTGACCCGCGTGCCCGGCGAGAGCATCAACTTCATCGGCGGCTTCGACGGCTTCGTCGTCGGCAACATGAAGGAAGTGCGCCGCATCTTCGACCTGTTCGGCGTCGACTACACCCTGCTGTGCGACCCGTCCGAGGTCTGGAACACCGCCACTGACGGCGAGTTCCGGATGTACGCCGGCGGCACCACCAAGGAAGAGGTGGAGAAGGCCCTGAACGCCAAGGCGACGATCGTCTTCCAGGAGTACTGCTCCGAGAAGACCATCAAGTACCTGAAGGAGAAGGGCCAGGAGGTGGTGGTGCTGAACTGCCCGGTGGGCGTGGCCGGCACCGACCGCTTCATCATGGCGATCAGCGAGCTGACCGGCAAACCGGTGCCCGCGCAGCTGGAGAAGGAGCGCGGCCAGCTGGTCGACGCGATGGCCGACAGCCAGGCCCACCTGCATGGCAAGCGTTTCGCGCTGTACGGCGACCCGGACCAGATGCTGGGCCTGACCGAGTTCCTGCTGGAGCTGGGCGCCGAGCCGGCCCACGTGCTGTCCACCAACGGCACCGAGGACTGGGCGAAGAAGGTCCAGGCGCTGTTCGACAGCTCGCCCTACGGCACCGGCTGCAAGGCCTACCCGAAGCGCGACCTGTGGCACATGCGCAGCCTGCTGAACGTGGAGCCGGTGGACTTCCTGATCGGCAACACCTACGGCAAGTACCTGGAGCGCGACACCAACACGCCGCTGGTGCGCATGGTGTTCCCGATCTTCGACCGGCACCACTACCACCGCTACCCCACCTGGGGCTACGACGGGGCGATGCGCACGCTGATCATGCTGCTCGACGAGTTCTTCGAGACGCTGGACGCCAACACCATCATCCCCGGCAAGACCGACTACTCCTACGACATCATCCGATAGGGCACTGCATCCGCCTGCTGCGCGGGCCGATCCGGGGTCTGCGGTGCTCGCCGTACGGGTGTACGGCTGCGCGCCTCGATCCCCGGCTCGACCCGCTCGCGACGGCGGCTGCAGCACCCTATCCGTCGGAGTGACACACGGAACATCCCATCATGGCCAATGTGACATTCACCTCGCCGCGCATGAAGAAGGACCTGACGGTCTATGCGGTGGCGGGCGACACCAAGACGCTGCTGGCGGTGGCCAAGGCGCATGCGATTCCGCTGGACTTCGAGTGCGAGAACGGCGAATGCGGGTCCTGCTCGGTGCAGGTCGGCATCCTGTCGGACAAGGCGCCCTATGGCTTGGCCCTGACCGAGAAGGAGAAGACGGTGCTGCGCTTCGCCGGCAAGATCACGGCGCAGCAGATCGAGGACGCCGAGACCAAGGACATGCCGCCGCCCTGGCGCCTGGCCTGCCAGTTCGTTGTCCGCAACGAGGACATCCTGGTCACTTTCTGAGCGAGGCCCGACATGCCTGACGCGATCCTGGTGAAGACCACGCTGGACGGTCGTCCGGTGGAGGTGATCGACGGCTGGCTGTGCCTGGCCGGCGTGCCCGAGACCGACGAACTGGTGGTGCTGGACGAGCACCCCAACCGCCAGGCCATCCTGCGCGCCTGCCCCAAGGCCACGCACATGGCCGGGCGGCTGCCGCTGACGCTGGCCGAGGCTTCCGTGGCCCAGGCGGCGCTGCGGCGCTTCCATGATCGCTTCGACGGCTCGCCCCTGGCCGTGGCCGAGCGCCTGCGCCAGGCCAGCTGGAAGAAGGTCTTCGCAGAGGGCGCCGAGTGATCTACCTGCTCGAGCTGCCCGTAGGCGCGCCCCCGCACTGCTGGTTCGCCTTCGACGCTGACGACCTGCGGGCCAAGCTGGACGCCGTCGGCGGCCCACCCGGCCACGAGATCCGGGTCTGGCCCGACGAGTCCAGCGCCGTGCTGGCCTTCGAGAACGAGGCCGATCCCTTGTGGGCCGGTCCCGGCTGGCATGCGCGGCGGGCGCTGTACGAGCAGTTGCTGGCGACCGAGGCGTTGGCGGAGGGCTGACAGCTGCCCATGGCAGTCGTTTCCCGCAGATGTGGTTGAGGCGAGGTGGGGGAAAGGGGTCTCTCTCATGTCCCCCGGCCTGCGGCCTCCTCCTTGACTTCGTTCGACCC
>NZ_JAGQDF010000015.1 GCF_018069875.1 Ideonella alba
CTCTTCGTCCATCAACGTACTCATGATGTCGTCCTTTCGACATTAACACCTGAGCAGGTTCTCACTGGGTCGATACACGACGGCGCGCCGGTCCGCGTCTACAACCTCGCCAAGACCATCACCGACTGCTTCAAGCTGCGCAGCAAGGTGGGCCTCGACGTGGCGCTCGAAGCCCTTCGCGAGGCCTGGCAGCAGCGAAAAGTGACGATGGATGACCTGTGGCGCTACGCCAAGGTCAACCGCATGACCAACGTGATGCGCCCCTACCTCGAGGCGCTGACCGGATGAGCGCCGACCGCTCGGCTTCGGTGCTCGCTCGCCTGCTGAATCGGTCGCGCAGCACGGGCGAAAACTACAACCTCCTGCTCTTGCGGCTTGCGGTCGAGCGGCTGCTGTAGCTGAAATCGCGCCGCAAGTAGGCCGAGATCAGTTCGTAGAACTGAACTTCCTCTTCGGCAGGCGAGAACGGGTTGGTGAGCGCGTGGCGCTGGGTGTACGGCACGTACTCCAGCACGTCGCGCCGCAGGGTGCGCTTGATGAAGGGCTGCAGTCCGCGACGCAGCGAATGGATGTCGCCGTCGATGCTGCTGTACTGTGAACGGAAGCTGCGCTCGTCACCGAAGATTTCTTCGTCAATGAGCGAGGTCAGGCCGTACAGCTCCATCAGGGAGTTCTGCAGGGGCGTGGCCGTCAACAGCAGCTTCTTGCGCCCAGCCAAGGCGCGCTTCAGGGCCTGCCCAGTTTCATGGCTCTTGCGGTGGGCGTTGCGCAGCTTGTGCGCTTCATCGATGACGACCAGGTCCCAAGGTACGGCGCCGAGCTGGGCCTCCATTCGGGCTGCGAAGTGGATGGACATGATGCTGATGACATCGCGGTCCAGCGGGTCGTAGGTACCGCCTTCACGCAGCAGGTGCCAGGTGCGCGCGTCCAGTACCTCGGACGGCAGGTTGAACTTGTCGGCCAGCTCTTGCGCCCACTGCTTGCGCAGCGATGCGGGGCAGAACACCAGCAGGCGGCGACGGCGCTCGGCCCAGAGTTGGCACAGCACCAGCGCGGCTTCGATCGTCTTGCCCAGGCCGACCTCGTCGGCCAGCACCACGCCCTTGCTGAGGGGGTTGTTGAGAGCAAAGAGAGCGGCATCGATCTGATGCGGGTTCAGGTCAACACTGGCATCGAACAGCGACTGCGCCAGGCGGTCTTCCTCTGAAGCCGCACGACGACGTGTGAGCTCCCATGCAAAGTACTTGGCGTGGTGTGCCGTGGTGCCCGCTGCTTCAACTGCGCCTTTGACTCCGCCTGACATGTTTTCTCCCTGTCTCGAATTGACCCTGAGAGCGCCACCGTCCCGGCGCATCTGTACGAGTCACAGTCATTTCTTCAATGCTGTTGGCTTCACAATGAGCGCAGCAGCAAGCTCGCGAAGACCGTTCCTTTTTCAAGCGCGATCTGCCTCAAGCATGCAGGTGCCAATTGTCCAGGTGCCAGTCAGTTGCCATCCCTTCCTGCCACCACCCGGGCGCGAGCGCGCACGATTACTACAACCCGGCGTGACGTCGAGTATGCAAGGAAACCACTTCGACTCGACCGGTTACAGCGAGGGCGAGAAAGAAGGCGCGAGTGCATTGATCTTGTCTATGTTCTGATTGAACTGGGGGTCATCAGTTCGCAATGAGTCGGGCAGGATTACCCCGTGGAGTTGCGATCTCAGATCATCCCATCGCCTTAGCAGAACCTGCCAGTTGTACTCGTCGTAGGTGCCCTGAAAAACGAGGGGCCAAACGCGGATGCGGGGCCACTTCTCAGGCGCCCACCCTTCACGCTGCGCTCGATGGAGCATCTGCTCCCAATGGCTGCCCACGCGGTCCACCCGTCCGATCTGCTGCTCGACAACGCCCGGATTCCACTCTGGGTGGAGCAGCAGCACGGTACGACAGGCGCGATGCAGGTTGAGGCCTTCACGGCCGACAATGGACTGTGCCACCAGCACCCTAGGGAAGCTGTGTGCGCGGTTGAAGGCCAGTTGCAGTAGGCGCCGAGTAGGCTGCGACGTGCTGCCACGCATCAATCGCGCAAAACTGCCGGTGGGCGCGTCGTACTCATCGTGCAGGCGCTGGAGAATGTTGGCCCACAAGTCCCCCACCTCGGCATCGTCAAGGCTGCCGTCACGGTTCCTGTCACCTTCGTCTCGGTCGCACAGGGCATTGATCAGGTCTTCGAATCCTTGAGCCCAAGCGAGATCGCTGCAGGTTTCGGCGCCGGGCCCCAGGTGTTCGTGCAGGGCCGCAGCCAAGGTAGAACGGCTGAGCTGCGGATCACGCTCCATGGCCTGCTGAAGGGCCCGCAGCCGGGGGTTGGGCGGCAGTTGAGCCAGGCCGAGAGACAGGCGGCGAGCAAGTCCATCGCGTAGACGTTCACGTGTGTTTTCGAGAGCCTTGTACTGCTCGCCCAGCCGCGCCTGCAACGCCTCGCGGTGGAAGGCGCCAGGGCGGCCCAGATCTCGATGGGCCAGTTGAACTGCGTGCCAATCCTCGTCGTCAAGAGTGGACTGCGCCCAGGGACGGCGCTGGTCCAAGTGTCGCAGCAGCGCGCGTGCGTTGAGCATGCGCGCCAGGGCCTCCATCGGCCGCGTGAACCTGCCGAAAACAAGCACCTTCTCGCCCTCGGCGTCGGCTGCCTCAATGGCCTGTATGGCTGCCCGAAGACCTGGGTGCTCGTACAGCGCATCGGCGCTGCGGTCAAAGGTCTGGCGCAGCAGGCCGAGCCAATAGGTTACTCGGGCCTGCGTCTTGTCGGCGGCGAGCACCGCCTCGTCCACATCGGAGTGGTCCTTCTCAGGGTCAGCGTCGGCAGACAATTCCTCGTCGGATGCCGCGGCGCGAGCTCCTGCATCCAGTACGGCACTCAGACCATGCCCGCTGCCCAGGCTCAGGCGCAGACGTTGTGCGGCGGCACCCGTCACTTGGCCGCCCATCAGCGACAGCGCCTCGGCCGCGCAAAGTGCACGGGCCCAGGGCGCCGAGAGCGACTCCATCGGCACCAGCACCGGCTGATGCTCGCGGTAGGCATGGGCGGGCAGACCGGTGCCCCGTTGGAAGGCGATGACCGACTCGGCCTCGCGCTTGTCGCGGCGCAACACATAGGGGCTCAATGCGGCATGGAAGAGCTGGGCAGCCTCAGCAAGTCTGTGGCGTGCCTCGGCTTGTGCGGGCAACGCGCGGACTTGCTCGACTGCCTCTGCATAGGCACGGATCGCCGGCTCAAGGGGGGCCGCAGCCACGCCGATGCGCTGAAGGGTGTGATGCCATTGGGTGGCTGCCAGTTCAATGGGCGTGGCGGTCATGCCAAGGCGGCGCGCTTCTGGCTGGGCCAGAATGACCTGATCGAGCAGGCGCGTCAGGCCCGACTCTTCGCCCCGGCTCTTGTGCGCTTCGTCGATGATGACTAGATCAAAGTGCCCAAGACCGAGACCCACCGCCTGCTCAAGCCAGTGGCGCAAGGTACCGGTCTTTGCGTACTCGGCGGCCTCTAAGGAGAGCTTCCACGGTGTTCCCTCGATCAACTCGTCCATCAACCGGCGTTCGGCGTTGCCGTCACGGCGCTTCGCGATCCGCACGATATCGGCGGCAGCACGGCGAGCGCGGTCATCCGTGGCACGGTCGTCACCGTGGTAGCCGTTGGGCAGGCGGCCAGTGGTGGCCGCTCGCCAGTGCGCATACAACTCCGGCAGCAACACCCACCGCCACGCCTCGGACTTGGCACCCAGACGCCAGTTGGTGAAACTGTGGGAAACAAGCAGCACATTTTGCGAGGCCCAGGGATGGGCCGGCGGGTCGTCGGACTTCGCCTCGTCAACCGCCCAGGCATCGAGGTACTGCCTTAGGCTTCTCAACACCGGCTGGCACATCACCTGGCCGTGCTTGAACTCGTCCACCCATTGGTAGCCCAAGCCTGGCGGAATCAGCACCGCTACTCGGCCCCCGGCCTCGATCACCGCCTTGGCCGTCATCACGGCGATGCGCGTCTTGCCCATACCCACTTCGTCGGCCACCAGCAGTCCGTGGTTCACCAAGCGCTCGGCAACAACGCGCAGGCTGCGGCGTTGGCCCTCGTTCAGCGCCTGCGGGGCCTCTCCGCCAGGTTGCGGAGTGCTGGCCATCTCGCGCAGTGCATCAGCAACCTGGCCCCAGCCAGCGAAACGCGGCGCGCGAGTCATGGTCTGCCTCCCGAGTGCAAGGGAGGCAAGCCCCAGGCCTGAGCGATGCGGTGCAGCGCCTCCAAGTAAGCCTGGGCGGCGCCTGTTGAGCCGGCGAGGGCGTGCTCCGGCCGGAAACTGTCGTCCGTCAGCGGCTGCAGCGGGTGAAACGGCAGTCTCTTGAAGCGCTGGACCGTATCGCTGTCCTTGGCGAGGATCATCAACTGCTCCAGTCGCAGGCACCAAGCGCGCCAGTCGGCGGCGGGAATGAGCACCTGCCGACGCGCGATGGTATCGATCAACTGCATCATCTGCCGTGTGGCGTACTGTCCTGCGCCGGAGGCTGCCGTCTCGGGCGCCCCTGGACGCGCGCTCAAGGGGCCATCGAGGTGTTCGTCATCGTCCGGGCTGGCGTCCTCCGGCGCCGCGGGGTAGGCCCCGAGGGCGCTGGTGATGTCCTGGACGTCCATCGCTGGCAGCGGCACGGGCGCAATGCGGCCGAACTCGTCGATCACGGGGATCCAGGTTTCCGGCTGTCCAGGGCAGCGCAGGCAGGCCTGGGGCGGGCACACTGGATCGGGCCAGATCCAGGCGCCGGCTTCGCTACTACAGGGCTGTCCCTGAGGGTCGAGCAGCTCAATGCCGGCGGGCACAGGGTCGGTCGTGAAGAGACGCGGCGCGGCAGGGCCTGGCTGCCACTGTAGGAAGGCCACCAAGGGCGCCACCCAGGCCGGCGGCCGCTCAGGCATCTCGGCTCCCGCGGCCAGCACCGCGGCGTCGGACAGAGCCGATCCTGGCTCGAAGGGCAGGAGATGGGCGATGGAGGAGCGCTCAGGGTCGCGCCGATCAGGCATCAAGGCCAAATCGCCAGTGGCCAACACCACGCCGGCTTCAAGATTTCCGGCCTTTGAGATGGCTGCCTTGCAGAAGCCTGGGTTCGTGAGATTGCCGGAACCCAGGTAGAGCCAGCCGCTGGTACACAGGTTCGGATTCGACGGGCTCGGATTCCAGCTGATGATGAACTTGGCGTGCAGGGTCCGCTTGTGATCGGCACCAAAGAGGTGTTCGGCACGGCTGGGCGGCAGCAAGCCCCAGCCTTCGCTTGCAATGGCCTCGCGCGACGCGGCAATCGCCTGGCAGCCAGATTCGTTGACCACCAGTTCGACCCTGCTGGTCTTGGTGAGCAGGCTGTTGCGTCGCAGCGTGGTGACGATCCCGGCGGGAACACTGGGCAGCGCATCAGGGTTGGCATGGCCCTCATAGAAGCCCGAGCCCATGACCAGATGGCTGCGCCGCTTCGCGCCGGCGTGGTGGGCCACCCAGTCGGGCAACTGATCGAGCAGGCTCAGGGCTCGCGAGTCGAGAAACCGCGGTTTAACGCCACTGCCAACCCGCGCGCAAGCCGCAGCACCATCGTCCAGGCCTGCGATCAGCGCCAAGGTGGGCCCATCGGACTGTCGGACCGAGGCTACGAGCAGGCGCTGATCGAAGTACCTCCTAAGCCAGATCAGCAGATCGGCGGCCGCTGCGATATCGGCGCAGCGCAGACGGGCGTCGTCGTCGGGTTCTTGCAGCTCGGCATGGTCGACCTCGACGCACCAGGCCATGTCCAGGCTCTCTTCTACGGTCTGGGTGGTCCAGTTACCGGTGGACACGATCAGGCGCAGACGCCAGCCGGGCTCCGCGTCCTCGCAGCGGAAACCCAGCAGCGCCACCTTGGCATGCAGCAGGTTGAAGGGCAATGCGTCGGCGGCATACACCGGCAAGTGCACGACACCCGGCACATCGCCCCAGGCCAGGCGAGGCTGACCTGGGTCCAGCACCAAGGCCAGCACCACTCGGCCGGACGCCGCGCGCTGATGCCGGGTGGTGAGGGTGAAGCGATCGGTGGCGTCCACCATGAAGGGCGCGTCGGCAGAGTAGCCGCAAAGCCAGCCGAAGGCGCCGACATGCCCCTCGGGCGCATCGAAGTGCTGCAGCAACGAAGGGCGCGTCATGTGTCCAGCCTCGCTCGGCCGTGGGTTTGCAGCCATCCGTCCAACTCGTTGTGGAGATCCAGATTCAGCAGGAACAGGTTGTGGATGCGAAACGAGGTTCCCGACGGCCAGGCCAGCGTGTCCATGGCAGAGGGCTGCGGAGCAGCGGAAGGTTCGTTGGCATCGTCGGCCGGCGCTGGCGGCGCCCCTCGCCGAAACGCGCCGCCGGGCCGAACCTCGTTATGCGCAAGGCGGAGCACACGGCCGTCACGTTGCACCAAATGCTTCAACACGGCCGTGTCGGATAGCTGCACGCACTGGCGGCAGAAGTCGGTGGCGTCGGGGTCGGCATGGTTCAGGTCGAGGAAGGATCCAGCCAGCGTGCGCAGCCCGTTGAGGGCCACCAGTACTGGCTGAGCCAGCGGAGCACCCATCGGCAGGCATTCGCGCGGTGTGGCGGCTACCTGCACTTCCACGGCATCCAGCAGGGCCAGGGCCTGGTCGCGCAACGCGAAGAGATTGGCGCCCGCCTGCAGGTCGTGCCAGTGATCGGGCTCGATCGGGTCTGGCCGATCTGCCCAGGCCCAGCGTTTCGGGCTACGGCGCGACAGGTCCACCCAGTCGAGCGCGGCACGCCGCCTTCGCGTATCAACTGAGGGCTCACCAGCGGAGCCCGCCTGCAGGCAGGCGCGCAGCGCAGCGCAGGCTTCAGATTCGAGCGCCATGCGGGGCGACAGCGCGCTGATCAATCTTTCGGACCTCAACTTCAATTCTGCCCCACGGACCCAATTGAGCAAATGCTCGACCAAGGGCACATTGGCGGGGGAGTACCCCTGGAATGCCGCGCGCAGCACGGCTCGACCCGTATCGGTCGCCTCCAAGGCGTTGAATCGGCGCGTGCCCCCTGCAGCCAAGCCCAAAGGCTGAAGGGCCGAAGTGGTGCCCATGCGCATCGGCTGGCTGACATAAAAGCTGCGATGGCGCACAGCTTTGAATTCCATGCCGTGCTCGCGCGGTAGCTTCGACGTGCCACGCAGACGTGGGTCCGGTCGGTCATCCGAGCCCGACTGAGGATCGCGCCGACCAATGGCCAGCCAGCATGCCAGCGCTTCGATTGCATTGGCACATTCCACGTTACTGACCCTTGAGCCGGCCTCGCGCGCCAACTCGGCAACGTGAATGCCCAGGGTGGCTAGGACGAGTTGCTTGCCGAACCAGACCGACCCGAGCCCTGGTACGGCCAGTTCGTTGAACCTACGGACGGCCGCGCCCAGACCCAACGTTCTGACACGGCGCTCGTCGGCAACCGTAGCCGGGCCCAGTAGTCCCCAAGACATCGACAAGCGCAGCCTCCCTGCAGCACAATCCGTTTCGGATTGAACACCGGTCATGGCCGCGCCAAGGCGAAATTGGCGGGCCGCCAAGTTTTTCGCATTGTGGCCGATTCACCGCGGCAACTCGACTCCTCGAAGGCCATGCGACGGTGATGGATCGCGATGGTCGACCGATCGGTCGGTTGTCGCAGCTGCAGATATCTCTCGAACATAGCTGCTGACGGACCTCGCAAGCTTCCGATCAGCCAAGTCTCCAGACGTGGCCAGCGCCTGGCCCAGTTGCTTCCAGGCCTCGACTGCCTCCGCCCGCGCCGCAACGGCAACACTGCTGCGCTTGCTACTGGATCTGACCGTATGAAGCCGCCCCTCCTGGCCTGCTTTCAGGCGCCACAGGGGTTCATAGTTCCTGCTCGTGCCACGTGTAGCCTGCCGCGTCGCTTCAGCCTCGACCCCGTACCCGCGCAGCTTCTCCGCAAACGTCTCGCGCCAGCGATGCAGATCAGCCTTGCGCGGATTGAGCCGCCGGCCCTGGCGTGACTCTGCCCGCACGCTGATGTGCACATGCGGGTTGGCCTGGTGGTCGTGCAGCACCATCACATAGGTGTGCTCGGCCAGTTCGACCCTTGCGAACTCGCGTGCCGCGCGCTGCACCGCCAGCGGGTCGGTGCCTCGCGGCATGGACAGCATGATGTTGTAGGCCTCGCGCCGCTGACCCGGTGCAGACTCCTCCGGAATCTTCGAACCGCCCCAACGCCACTCGTCGGCCAGGTCGTGCAGGCTGTCTTTGCCCCGCATCGTCTCGCCTCGCTGGTCCTCGATCTCCAGCCGACCGTTCTTGCTGATGTAGCGCAGGTGCGCCACGATGGCCTTCATGCCCCGCCCTCCCCCGGTCACCTTGACCATCACCTGAGGCGCCCGTCGCACCACGGTGGCTTCGATGCTCCGGCGGATGACGGCGGCTCGCTGGCGCATCGCGTCCGGGTTCAGCCTGGGCTCACGGGGTGCCCGTACGCTGCGATTGCCTGGGTAGAACAGCCGATCCCCCCAGGTGACCAGCATGCCGTCGATGTCGTGGGGCAAGGCCATGGGCGTCTCCTCAGGTTCGTGGTTCAAGGATTGGCTTGGGTTGGCCGAGATGGCGCGCTTGGCCGGGCCCGTGGCTGCAGTGCTGACAGGACCGGTGCCACACGCTCCAGGTGCGAGCGAACCTGACCGGCTACCGTGTCCAGCAGCCCTCGGTAGGCGCGGGCCGACTCGGCATCGGCCTGGCGCAGCAGCGCGCTCAGCCGGTGGACGTTGCGGCTGAGGGTGGCCAGCTCGGCGCAGGAGGCGGTCAGCGCCGCAAGGTGAGCGTCGCGCCCGCCACCGGCAGACAGCACGGGCACGTCGGCTATCAGGCCTGCCAGGTAGGCGCCACGCGACAGGCCCGCAGCGCGCGCGCCCGCGGCGAGCTGGCGAGCCTCCTCGGCCGACAGTCGAATCGACAGCTTGACGGTCGCAGCACTCGCCGAACCAGCTGTCGGCGCATCCATGCGGCTCGCTTCGCCTTCCAATTCGACCCCGAGATCACGCGCCACCGCGCCACGGACCAGCACCGACACGCTGACCCGATCGGCCTGCGCACGCGCCACCAGCGCAGCCTTCAAGCCGCGCATATCTACCGTAACGAAGTCATGGGCAATGGTGTTCATGAGCCGACGAATGGAGGGTCGCGAAGCGCTTGTGAAACTGGCGGCGGGCCGCCTATCTCTGCACTCACCTTGAAGACCAGTATTGGCCCGAATCCACGCAGCCTGCCTGCGAGATTCCGGGGCAAATGCTGCAGTCCCGGCGGCCCGCGTCGGGCCAAGATTCCGTGCCAGCGGGACGCGCTGGTGCTGGAGCGAGACTGACCCGGGAATCCCCCGGGACGTGATCGAGACAGGGCAGGACCGGACCGGGACAGCAGCGGTGCGAATGTCTGACGGCATCGAACGCAAGAGGAACACGCCCGCGACGCATGCGAACCGGACGGTCTGCACCGCAGCCCCACTGACCTCAGGACACAGCGGAATTCGCCTTGAACAATATCGACTCGACAGCTCCCAAGGCGGCGAACTCGGGCGAACCAGCATGCGGCGATAGCGTCAACGCCCCAGGCTGCGCCAGCAGCGTTCGACTGGTACCTGACCAGCCCCCGGGGCGCAGCACGCGCAAGGCGCGCTCCTTCTCCGACGAGATCGGCCGCCTGCATGCGGCGGGCTACACGCTGCAAGCCATTCGCAGCGCGCTGGCCAAGGTCGGCGTCAAGGTCAGCCGCAGCACAGTGCACCGGGAGGTGACGAAGGCCAGGCGGCGGCAGCCCTCCTCTCCCGCTGAGGAGTCCGACCACGCCCAGATGGATCAGATCGCGCAGGCTGCAGAAGTCGACGCGACGCCGCATCCCCAGAAAGCCGCTGCCCCCGCGCGTTCCGCCCATCCGCCAGCCCCTGCTCCGATCGCTGCCCCCAGCTTCACCGGCGGCCCCAAGGGCGAGGACGTCGCCAAGGCCTACATGGCCACCCAGATCACCAACCCCTTCATGCGTCGAAAGGACCCAGGATGAAGATCGCCGTCATCAACTTCTCGGGCAACGTGGGCAAGTCCACCGTCGCCCGCCACCTCTTGCAGCCGCGCGTCGAAGGCGCCGAGCTGATCTGCGTGGAGAGCCTCAACGCGACCGAGGCCGAGACGCAGACGATGCGCGGCGCGCAGTTTGCCGACCTGCAGGAGTACCTGCAGACCGTCAGCAGCGCGGTCGTCGACATCGGTGCCAGCAATGTCGAGCAACTGCTGGCGCTGATGCACCAGTACCGCGGCAGCCACGAGGACTTCGATGCCTTCGTCGTGCCGACCGTGCCGGCCTTCAAGCAGCAGCAAGACACCATCGCCACGCTCGTGGAGCTCGCCCGCATCGGCGTACCCGCCTCCCGGGTTCGGCTGCTGTTCAACATGGTTGACGATCGCGACGAACTGGCGCGCAGCTTCCATCCCTTGCTGAGTTTCGTGGCGGAGCATCCTGTCGCGCAGGCTGACCTGGCCTGCCGGCTGGGCACGAACGAGATCTACAGGCGGCTGAAGAGCACGGGCATGGACCTCGGAGGGTTGGTGCGTGACACGACGGACTACAAGGCGCTCATCGCCCAGGCCGGGGATGCCGCCGAGAAGATCGCCTGGGCCCAGAAACTGGCCACCCGCCGGCTGGCCCTGGGCGTGCTGCCTGAGTTGGACGCCTGCTTTGCGGCGCTGACCCTGGAGGCGGCCGCGGCATGACGGCCCCGAGCTCTGCGCGCGAGGCGCTGATCGCCGAAGCGCTGGGCGAGATGGCGGCGCTGCTGGAGCGGCTGGAAGCCGTGGCCCCGGCGCTGGAGGCCAGTCGGCTGGCGGTGGTTGGCGCCGGCAACAGCCTCGCCGACCAGGTGGACGCCTACGAGCGCCGCATGGCTGTGCTCACCGAGAACGCCAAGGCGCAGGCGCTCAAACACATCGCCCGCCGAACGGAAGAGCTGGCCCGCGAATCGGCCCAGACGCAGATCCGTGCGATGGAAGAAGCGGCGCGCATGCTGTTCAGGACCGAGGTGGGGCCGGCCCTGCACCGGGTGGCGATCCCGATGCAGCACCTGGCAAATCTGGCCCACCGTGGCGCCCACCCCTGGCAGACCTGGCTGACGCACGCGGCCACGGCCGGCGTCGCGTCTGGCGTCACCTGGGCCTTGGCGGCTTGGTGGTGGGCGCGCTGAGGGTCGAGTCACTCCATCGGGCTTTGCTATGTCCGCCGGTGCCCTGGCCTGGCGCCCGAGGCCGAAGGCCAGGGCCAAGCTGGGCGCTGGCGGCAAGCACCAGCGTGCCGTGCAGCCGAAGGCGAGCACGGCGCGGACCCTTGCGCGGGCCGGCGCCAGCCGGCCCGCGCGGCGATGGACCACTGCCAGCCTTGTCCACCAGCAGGCGGCAGGGCGCCTCAGGCCGGGCTGGGCCAGCGCAGTCCCCAGCGCGCGATGACCGACCGCACCCGGGCGTCCCCGTCGGGGACCAGGGTGTGCAGGTCGGCGCGGCCCCAGCGCAGCGCGTCCAGGCAGCACAGCATGTCGTCGCTGATGGCGATGTCGACGGCGCGCAGCTCGTACAGGTCCAACGGAAACGCCCGGCCGTTGTAGGTCGCGGCCAGGAAGGCCGCGATGCGCCGGATCTGGCCGGAGTCGCCCTGCTCGGTCAGCGTGAGCAGGCGCGCGAAGGCCTGGGCGCCGGCCTGAGTGGCCTGGCGCGAACGGGCGTCGAGCTGCCTGAGCACGGCGGGGAGGTCTTCGGACGGCATGGGCAACTCCTCGATCGAGGTGACAGGTCGACCCGCCCAATCGTCGGGCGGATCGGGCTTGGCCAAGGCGCCAGATTCGGTGCTGAATCTGGCGCGCTGGCCTGTATCAGGCCTTCAGCCTGCGCATCTCCTCGGCCAGCATCCACAGCGCACGGTTCAGGCTCACGCCACGGTCGATGCTGCCCACCGGCCGGGTCTGCAGGCGGCGCCCTTGCGCGCTGCGGCCGGGCTGGCCGCCTCGGATGACGTTTTCCTGCACGCGCTGGAAGGTGGTCCACAGGCTGCGGCCGATGTCCTCGGGTCGGCGCGCTTCGTTCAGCTGCTGGGCAGTGACCGGGGCCGGGGCCAGGTCGTCGCCCTCCTCTGTCTGGCGCTCACCAAAGCGCAGCGCCAGGGCTGCCGTCGCGAAGGCCATCTCCTCGGCCGGTTGCAGCTGCAGGGCCTTCATCGCCTCGGTGTGCTGGTTCACCGCCTCGAACTCACCCAGCACGCGAAACGCTCCCTCGATCACCTCGCCCTGGATGTTGCCCTTGTGAGGGATACGGATGTCGTCCACCACCTGGCCTACCACCAGGCCGTTACAGCAAACGAACCTGAAGAGACCGGCCAGCATTTGGTACGAGCTGGCGCCATCGTGGCTGTTGATCAGGATGATCTCGTTAGCCTCGGGACGGGCCTGGACCTGTCCGGCATGGCGCATGCGGATCAGGTGCTTGGTGAACTCCGCCTTGCCTTCGACGCGGCTGGCGCCCTGGGCGACCATGAAGGGCTCGAAACCCTCCTTGCGCAGGCCGCGCAGCACGTCGATGGTGGGGATGTAGGTGTAGCGCTCAGAGCGGCTGGCGTGCTTGCCCTCGGCAAAGATGGACGGCGCCGCGGCGCGCATCTGGTCTTCGCTCAGCGGCTGGTCGCCGCGCACCACGCGGGTGTTGCGGGCAAAGCGGGTCGCCAGGGTCGGGGTCGAGTACATGGTGGTTTCCTTCGATCGTTGATGGAGCTTCGAAGGGCGAGCGCGGCTCGTTGGCCTATTGACCAACATGGCGCCCACCCGGTCAGGGGTCAGGCGTCGGCGTGCGCCGGCTGGCGACCGCTGCGGGGCTTGCGGCTCGCGGCGGGGGTGCTGGGGCGCTCGGCGCTGCTGGTGCCGCCTTCGGCACCGGGGCCACCGCTGCGGCGCGCTTCGGACTCGGCACGGCTGTCGAGGTAGTCGATCTCCTCGGCCGTGAACGCCATGCCGTAGACGGTTTCGCCGTCCTTCTCGTAGTTGTTGTTGCGCAGCCGCCCGACGATGTTGACGTGCGAGCCCTTGCCCAGGTACTCCGCCGCGTTCTCGGCCTGCTTGCCCCAGAGCGTCCACTGAATCGCGGTGGATTCCTCCTCGCGGGCTTCGCCCGAACCGCGCCGGGTGTTGCTGATCGCGGTCAACACCGCCTTGGCGATCTTGCCTTCGCGGCCGTTGACGAGTTCGAGCTTGACGGCGCCGGCCAGGTGGGCGTGACGCTGGGTGACAGAAACTTGAGCCATGACGATCTCCAAACGAGAGCCACCAGCCGGGTCCCGGTCCGGGTTCCCTGACAACTGATCCTCTCGCTCGGACTCACCTCGCACCCGCCCTGGGGCGGGCGGGGGGTGGGGGATGGCCCCTTCCCTCGGGAGGGAAGGGGTGGGGGATGGGTGCGCCTCTTCGCAGCCGAAGCAGTGAGCCGGTTTCCCGGCCCACCGCTTGAAGATCCCCCCACAAGTCCCCCTCGCAATTCGACGGGGGCGCGTGGGGGGAGCGCGGTGGGACGACTGGCGCACGGGCTGCCCTCCCCCATGTTCCCCACGGGCGGCGCAGCGTCGCGGCCGATGTGCCAGCTCGCCTGGCGCAGCGGTTGCAGCGCAGCCGACCAAACGACCACGAGCAGCGGCGACTCTGCGGCCGACGTGCCACCGAGCGAGCCACAGGCGAGCGACTGGCGCGGCGGTCGAGCCGCTGATCGCTGGCTTTGCAGCGGCTTAGCTGCTGCGGGCAATTCAACGCATTTGGTCTTCAGCGGCCCGGCTCCGGGCATGGCGGGTGCCCGGGGTGGCGATCTGGCGGGCGCCGCACCGAGCGAAGCGCAGCGTAGCGACCTGCAAGCCGGCCAGTTCGCCAAGCGGGCGTCGTTCACGCGTAGCGTGAAGGAACCAGGGCCCGCGATCCCCGGGCAGGGGACAGGGACGCCTCACAAGGACCGCCGGCTTCGCCGGCCTGGCCGTGTTCGCGTGAGGGATGGCCGCCCGACAGGGGCGAGACGCTGGGCCTTTGACAGCGGCTCGACGCGCCGCGCAACAGCCCGGCCCCGCGCAGCGGGGACACGCCCGGGAAGAACCTCCTGATCGACACCACGCCAACAGAGGTCGCCACCGCTCCCACAGCCAGCCCACCCACGAGAACTACCAACTACCATCCTCTCTCGCCGAGCCAACCAGACCACAGCATGCTCCCCAGTCCACTATCCCGACTGAGCTCCTCGCCGAAGGACCTCAATCCCGGCGAGCGGGTCTACTACCGCGACCGCTTTCGCGAGGCGCGCTACGCCGCCCTGGCCGATGCCGAGGGCTTTGGCGCTATCTGCTTCGCACTTGAGGCCCTGGGCCTTCGGCTGCACGGCAAACAGGCAGCACTCGAGCACTACAGACCCAAGCTTGCCATCTGCGCGGCGAACTCGCCGCTACTGACGGGCCTGCCCGAACGCTTCCCCTCGACGTTCAAGTCGTTCGAGGCGCTCTTCAAGACGGTCCAGACGGCCCGCAACGACGCAATGCACATCGGCGCCTACGCGCGCCACGCAACCGAAGCCGCAATCGAGCTGAGCATCGGATTGGAGGAAGCACTGATGGCGAACTTCGAGAGGAAGGTCAAGGACGTGATGGTCAAGTCACCCATGACCGTTGAGCCCTGGCAACCGGTCGCCCAGGCCCGGCAACTCATGTTGATGCACTCGTTCTCCTTCCTGCCCGTGCGCATCGGTAGGTCGTGGTGGCTCGTGTCGGAGATCGGCCTGGCCAAGTTCCTGAACGGAGACGGCAAGAAGGATCGCCTCGCCCAGCCGATTCAGGATGCGAAGGCAGCTGGCATGCAGCTGGTCAGACTGCGTGAGGCGGATCTGCTGCACGAAGACACGACGATCGCCGAGGTGCTGGAGCGTGCGAAGGTTCAGAAGGGACCAACCCTCTGGCTGGTTGTCGACAAGCAGCACCCCGGACACCTCGCCGGAGTCCTGTCGCCCTTCGAGCTCATGTAAGTCGCATCGGACTCCACCCAGCGAACCGCGCAGCGGAGCCCTACGACGCGCCGGCTCCGGCCCCCGCAGCGGACTCGAACAACGGGTACTTGACGTCGCTCTCGGCGTTGATCACCACGGTGCCGGCCGCAACCAGCTTGTCGAGGGCCACCTCGATCGAGGCGTCGCCGGTCTCGGCGGCGAGCAGCGACTTCAACAAGCGCCGCAGCGCGGCCGGCTTCGTCGGGCGATTGACACCGACCTTGCGAAGGTTCTCGGTGATCCTCTTGATGTCGGCGTCGGACACCGACTTCTTCGGCGACGGGGACGCAGGGACAGCGCCGGTGCCACTCGGCGCCACAGCGGCCGGAACGGCCAACACTTTGCCTGGCCCAGCCGCCACGCCCCTTGCCCCAGCCGGTGTGGGAGCTTCCGCCTTCTTGGCAGGCACGACCTTCGGCGGCGACGCCTTCTTCGCCGCTGACGAAGACGCTGGCGTCTTGGCAACTGGCTTCTTCGCAGCGACCGGCTTGGCCACCGCCTTCTTCGTTGCGGCCTTCTTCGCAGCAACCTTCTTAGCTGGCGCCTTCTTGGCGGCCACCTTCTTCGCCGCGGCCTTCTTCGCTGGTGGTTTCACCTCGCCATGGGGCTGTCGGCGCACCACGAAGCCCATCGCCTTTGCATGCTCCAACATGGGCTCGTAGCCCTTGTCGTTGGCGACGACGACCATCGCCGACTCGGGGTTCCGCGACGCGATGTAGCCCATGTAGAACGACAGATGGAAGTCCAGCGCGTTCTTGCCCGACTTGCTGATCGGCACGGCCGTAGCACCGGTCCCGAACGATGCGAAGCGCTTTTCGACCTCCCGCTGGTGCGGCCCATGGAACACCCAGACCTGGCCAGCATCCGGGACCAGCGCCCGCAGCTCCGCATCACTAGGCTGGACGTTCTCGAAGTCCAGCAGCACATGCGTACCAGGCACCGATGCGCGCGTCGGCGAAACCCGCGGGATCACGCGTTTCGCCGGGTACTTGACCGCGTTTCTCGCCAGCTTGTCCCGCACCGCCTGCGACATATCGATCTGGCAGTGATCTGCCACCTGCAGAAGGTAGAGGAGCACATCGGCGACCTCCTCGCCGATGCGTTGCTTGGCCGCGGCGTCTTCGTGCGCAGTCCGGGACTCCTCAGGCGTCTGCCACTGGAAGATCTCCGCCAGCTCGGCCGCCTCAACCATCAGGGCCGTCGTCAGGTTCTTGGGTGTGTGAAACGGCTGCCAGTCGCGCTCTGCCGCGAAGTGCCGCAACTCAGCCTGCAGTTCACCAAGGTTCATCCCTGTCTCCCTTCTTCAGGCGCATCTTGCCAGCCAAGGCAGCGACCCAGCACCGCAGAATCGCCACATGAGCGACCCGGACACGACATGGCTGCTGTTCGACTTCGGTGACCCTGGCGCGGTCGCCGAGTGGGCCGCGATCGACGACCGTGTGATGGGCGGCGTCTCGAGCAGCCGGCTGCGACACGACTCGGCCGGCCATGCGGTCTTCGAAGGCACCGTCTCCTTCGAACGCAACGGAGGCTTCGCCTCGATCCGGTCAACGCCCGCCGATCGAGGCGGTCCCGGCGCGCAGACCTGCTTCATCGAGGCCCGCGCCACAGGCAAGCGCTTCAAGCTGAATCTGCTGACCGAAGATGCCTTCGACAGCATCAACTACCAGGCCAGCTTTGCCCCGGGCGCTACCTGGCAGACGCTGCATATTCCCTTGTCCACCTTCCGCGCCACCTTTCGCGGCCGAGAGGTCCCCGGCGCACCGGCACTCGACCCTGCCCGCATCCGCCAGGTCGGCCTCATGATCGCCGAGCGCCAGGCCGGCGCCTTCGCGCTCGAAGTCCGGCGCATCGGCCTGGCGTGAGCGGCAAGTGGCGCCGCAACGCGGCGCCTGCGCGAGCTACACAAGCCCGTGCTCCGCAAACGAACACACGTCGGCACCGGCCACCACCAGGTGATCGAGCACCCGCACGTCGACCAGTGCAAGCGCCGTCTTCAGCGTCTGCGTCAAGAACTCGTCGGCCCGGCTCGGCTCCACGGATCCCGACGGATGGTTGTGCGCCAGGATCACCGCCGCCGCATTCACCGACAGTGCTTCCTTGACAACCTCGCGCGGGTAGACGGAGGTCTGCGACACGGTGCCGCGGAACATCTGCTTCAGCGCAATGATGCGATGCTGCGCATCCAGGAACAGCACACAGAAGACCTCATGCTCCAGCGCACCGAGCTCCAGGCGCAGATGGTCCTTCACGGCCTGCGGCGATGACATCGTGGCACCTCGCCGCACGCGGTTGGCCAGCAGCCGCCGTGCATGGCACAGCACTTCGTCGGCATGCGCCGGCCGGTACTGACCGTCGACATCGCGGACCAGCAGCGTATCGGCGGCACCCACGGATGAGATCGAAGACGTGGACATGATGGACTCCGGTGTGTCGGGCGGGATTGCCCGAGACCGGAGCACCACGGCGCAGCGCAGCCGTCAGGGTTCGAGGACGGCCGCAGGCCGCAAGCGCTCGCCCTGCGACCGCGCAGACCTTGACGGCGAGAACGGCGTGGTAGCGTGGGTCGACACGGCAAGCCCAACCTCCAAGCACCGTCGTCCAACTTGTGATGTGCGGCGGCACTGCCGCCCTGACCGCGTTAGCCGTGAGTACACCGAGTCGCTCCGAATGTGGTTTCCCACCGGCAAGAGCCCCTGTCACGTCAGATCATGCAGTTCGCTCAAGCTTTGTTAGAGACCATCGGGACCAAGCGCCCGTCGTCCATCTCCATGACCACAGTCGTCACCGTCAGCGGGTCCTCGGGCAGCTTCAACGAGAAGGCCTCGTAGCCTCCGTTCGCGGTGCGTGCCTGCTTTGGCACCGCGGCCTCGAGCTTGTTGAAGAGCGGCCCAAACAACACTCCGGGCGTCACCCCGTCATTCAACATCGAGGCATGGGCAACGCCTTCCATGCGCTCCCCATCAGGATTGCTGATCACGAACTTCTTGGAAACACCCATCCACTCGGCGTGTAGGAAGTCGGTGGCGGCCAACTGATGCAAGACAGCCAGCTTGGCCGCGTCGTCGCCATCCAGCACGTAGCTTCGTGCTGCGACGCGGGCAATGTAGCCAGCCTCATCGGCATAGGCCCACAGATTGACGCACACCTCAGGGTTGCGGAGCGGGCGCGGCGCAGTCATGACAAGTCTCCCGAAGGCGGTGAATACCGAGCATCATGAAACAGGCTTGCTCGCTTACGCAGGGAGCTCAAGAGAGGGGACCTTCGACACCGTCACTTGGAGGCGGTACTCGTAGAGCTCCACTTCCTTGTTGCTGGCACAGGCCAGGACCAAGTCTTCAGACATCGTCCTGCAAACGATGATGCCGCGCACGCGCTGGCCCGGCTCAGCAAGCTCCTTCCGCACCCAGTTCACGTAGCGCAGCAGTTGCCCGACCACGCGGTCGTAGCCCTTCTCGACCTTCAGTTCGAGCACAACGAAGTTGCCCGACTTGTCCTTTGCCAAGATGTCGATGCGGCGGCCTCCGCCCGCGGGGTACTCGAACCCGGTGATGTCTTCGTCCTGGAACAAGGTCAGCCCGGGCTCGATGAGCTGGAGGTTATCGGCCAAGTAGCGCTGCAGGTCCTTCTCCAGGGCGAACTGGGTCGAGCCGGCGAGCGCGGCGTCAACGGCTGCCCCAGCATCGTCGTCCTCCTCATCGACGGTGACCATCGCCCCACCGGCGCCAGCGATCTGAGTCTTGCCCGGCTGATGAATCGGCGCTGGGTCGACGCCAGGCTGGTAGCGCCGGTACTCGCGTGACCCGACCTTGAACAGGAGATCATCGGTGGCATTCGTCGCCGGATGGTGGCGACGACTCGGGTCGTTCGTCGAAGCCTGAACAAGGTGCGCGTGGATGCTGCCGGCCTTCAGCTTCGGGTAGTTCTTTGCGAACCACTCAACCGCACGCTGGGCGCTGAACGTTTCGTCGGGCTTGAGCTTCCACTCGGCGAGCATGTCCTTGAGAAGCGCCCGCGTTGGCTTGTCGTAGATGGTCCGAGCCATGGGGCGTTCTCACTTTCCAAGCAAGCGGTGGATTCGATCAAGACCTTCGGGGGTCACGAAATGGCAGCACGGTGCTCGGCGCAGACGCTGAACTGGCAGGCGCATCCGCCGACTGACGGATGCGGGCCAGTTGAACGACGTTGCCTCGCCCCTGAAAGTAGCCTTCGGGCAACCCAGCCAGCATCTCGATATCGTGCGACGCAAGGCCGAGATGCCGAGGAATGGCTTCCAGCGGCATCACGTTCTCATCGACGAGCAGGTCGATCGTGCGACGCAGCAAGCGGGGTCGCTCAGGCGCTCGATCGCCATCCCCCGGTTCCGACTTGGCGCCCCATCGCGCCGACCGACGCTTGAACAGCGCCTGAGCTCCTTCATCGTCCAGGAGTTTGAGAGCCCGCAGCCGCATCAAGATCGCGCCAACGGATACGCCCCAACGACGCTTCATCAACAGCAAGTCGTCCAAGGTCACCGGCATGCGCACTTCGGATGCGAAGGTCTCCGCGGGCAGGAGAAACGCGCCCGCAAACCTGTGGGCCTGCTGTTCAAGTTCCTTGTGACGCTCCCGATCGGTCGGACGTGCGATGTGCCTGTGCAGGATCAGGTGACCGAGTTCATGGGCCAGGTCGAAGCGGCTTCGATAGCCGTTGTCCTTGTCGGCGGAGAGAAGTACCAGCGGTCTTCCAAGCACTGCGCTCCACGCAGACAGGCCTTCGATCTGCGCGATACCAGTCTCTTCACGGACGAGCACAACCCCAGCGCCTTCGATGGCCAGCGCCAAGTCCTGGACAGCCGACCGCCCAAGGCGCCAGAGATCGCGACACTCCGCCGCCGCCAGTTCGATCTCTTCTTTGGTGATCTGCTCAGGATCGGTGAAGTTGCGGCTCGGCAGGTTCAGCGCCGGGAAGTCGACGAACTCGGTCAGGGCCAACGCAATGTCTTGAGCCCACTCCATCCTAGCTTCCAGCATGGCCCGGGCAGCCACATGCGCAGAGGCGTTGCTCCGGAAAAGCGGCAGCGAAACCTTCTCCGCGGGCGGCCTGGTGAACCACTCGGGCGTAACATTGACAACGTCGGCCAATCGATCGAGCGCTTCTCGCTCTGGAGCTTGGGCTCCAGCGCGCCACTTGCTCACCGTCGCGGGCGACACCCCCACCAGCGAAGCGAGCTGCGCTTGGGTCAGGCGGCGCGCAGCCAACATCTGGCTGAGGCGATCACACTGGAATCCCTGAACGCCACCGCGGCTCATGACGAGGTGCCGTCCATGTCCTTCTTGCCGATGTTCTTCTTGAGCCTCGGCACGGCCAGGTCGATTTGGCTGGGCTCTTGGACGTCATAGCGCTTGGCAAACACCTCCAGCGGCTCGCGGAACAGCCAGCCGCGCATGTACCGGTCGGGCACTGCGATCTGGATCGAGGTGGGCGATTCAGGCTGGATCTGCAATGACCCCGAGAAGCAGGCCACGAAGAACGCCACGGCTTCAGCCGGCGGCTGGTACTGATCGAACAACTCTGGCTGCACCAGCGGCTCGATGGCCTTGTTTGCGAACGCCATCTGGCGGCGAGTCTGGCTGCGCCGACCGTTGATCCAGGATCCTTCGGGGATATTGAACCTGGCGAGGGTGAAGACGCCAGTGCGGCCGGTCACCAAGCCGTTGCCCTGGATGGCCGTAGGCGCCGCCTCGGCCGCCGCGAGCGCGCGGTAGAAGGCTTCGTTCATGTTGAAGTGCCGGAGCTGGCCCAAGACATGCGGAAGGTGGCCTTCATCCATCCCCTTTGCGGCGGCGTACGCGCGCGCAGCCCCAGCATTGAGTGCGTCTTCGACGCCGAGCACAAGCCCGCGCGGGATGCTGCGCAGCAGCAGGCCTGGGATCGTGTCCTTGGTGGGCGGGTTCATGCTTTATGTCACCTCGTCAGCGATTTCGCTTAGGCGGATTTTATAACAAAATAGTTTCGCTTAAACAGGGGGGAGCATGTAGGCACCAGGGTGCCGAAAGGAGTCAAGCTCACGCCATAGCGGAGCACTTCACTTGAAAGTCGTCAGAAAACGATTCATAATTCTGACAACCAAGAAATCACCGTGCCCAACCTCGCCCAGCAAGTCCTCGCGCACGCCGCCTCGATTCCGGAAGGCGCCAGCCTGTCCGCCAAGGCTCTGCTGCACCTGGGCAGCCGGGCTGCGGTGGATCAGGCGCTGTCGCGCCTGGCGCGCAGCGGCGAACTGCTGCGCGCCGGGCGGGGCGTCTACGTCCTGCCGGTGAAGGGCAAGTTCGGCGCACGGGCACCGGATGTCGCCAAGGTGGTCCAGGAGTGGGCCAGCCAGCGCGGCGAAACCGTCGTCGGTAACGGCGCGGCTGCAGCGAATGCGCTGGGTCTGACGACCCAGGTGCCGGTGCGCCAGGTCTTCCTGACCTCGGGCCGCAGCCGCAAGCTCAAGCTCGGCGCGCAGACGGTCGAGTTGAAGCATGCCCCGCCGTGGCAACTGCTCTATCCAGGGCAGGCCGCGGGCGAAGCCATCCGCTCGCTGGCCTGGGTAGGGCCGTCGGGATCTCAAGCGGCGCTCGGTCAGCTCAGGGAAAGGCTGCCGGCGTCGGAACTGCTGGCCGTCGCCAACGCGCGCGCGCGCCTGCCCACCTGGCTTGCGAGCCAGGTCAGCAGCCTGGTGACCCGTGCCTGAATACTTCGCCCTGCCGCGCGAGGACCAGCGCGAGGTGCTACTCGTCGCGGCAGAGCGTTCGGGCCGTCCCCTGCACTTGCTCGAGAAGGACGTGTGGGTCGTATGGGCCCTGCACCACCTGTTCACCGGACGGCACGCGCCGTACCTGGTCTTCAAGGGCGGTACATCGCTCTCAAAGGCCTACGGCGTCATCAAGCGCTTCTCGGAAGATGTGGACCTCACCTACGACATCCGTGCCATCGCTCCGGACCTGATCCAGAAGGCCGACTCCCCCTGGCCCACATCACGCAGCCAGGAGAAGAAGTGGAGCAAGGCGATCCGGCAGCGCCTTGCCGAACTTGTCAGCGGCAAGCTGGCGCCTGATCTCACCGAGGCAATCGCCGAGCAGGGGCTACCGGCGAAGGCCCGCGCAGAAGGCGAGCAGATCTTCATCGACTACGAGGCCTTGGGCGAAGGCACGGGCTATGTGCGCCCCTCGGTCCTGCTGGAGTTCGGCGCGAGATCGACGGGTGAGCCCAACGAGCCGCGACTGGTAGCGTGCGACGCAGCGCCGCACCTGCCGGACGTGAGCTTTCCATCGGCCGTGCCCCAGGTCATGCGCCCCGAGCGCACGTTCTGGGAGAAGGCCACGGCCATCCATGTCTTCTGCGCCCAAGGCAGCTTTCGAGGCGGTGACCGCTACGCGCGCCACTGGCACGACGTGACGCGGCTCGATGCTGCCGGCTTCGCCGACAGCGCCGCGAAGGACCGCGCATTGGCGCTCGCCGTCGCAGAGCACAAGAGCATCTTCTTCGCCGAATCGATGCCAGACGGTGCGCCCATCGACTACCGCGCAGCGGTCACCGGTGCACTGGATCTGGCACCGAGCGGCGAAGCGCGGAAGACGCTGGCCGAGGACTACCAGCGCATGATCGAGGACGGCCTGCTCTTGGACGACGCCGAACCCTTCGACGTCCTGCTGCAGCGTTGCCAGGCGCTTGCGCTCAAGGTGAACGCGGCGGCGCTGGGGGCCGCATGACGCTCTGCCCGCGCATCCAAGAACGCGCGCCGAGGACCGCTTGTAGGATGGTGACAACAGATTGCCGCCCAGCGCCATCGCCTGGGCTCGCAGCGGAAAAAACTGGGGGTATGCGTGGGGGTACCGACCAGATCTCAATAGATAAAGTTCAATAAATACAGTACGTTAGGACTGCTTTGAAACTAGCCACCTGGAACGTCAACTCGCTGGCCGTGCGCCTGCCTCAACTGCTGGACTGGCTGGCTGCGCATCCGGTGGATGCGCTGGTGCTGCAGGAGACCAAGCTCACCGATGACAAGTTTCCGCAGGCCGAGATCGAGGCCGCCGGCTACCACGTGGTCTTCCACGGCCAGAAGACCTACAACGGCGTGGCGCTGCTGTCGCGCAGCGCGGCGACCGACGTGGTGCGCAACATCCCCGGCTTCGCCGACGAGCAGGCGCGCGTCATCGCCGGCACCGTGGATGGCGTGCGCGTGGTGGGCGGCTATTTCCCGAACGGCCAGGCGCCCGACAGCGAGAAGTTCGTCTACAAGATGGGCTGGCTGCGGGCGCTGGAAACCTGGCTGGCCGACGAGCTGACGCGCCACGACTCACTGGTGCTGATGGGCGACTTCAACATCGCGCCCGAAGACCGCGACGTCTACGACCCGGTGGGCTGGGCCGGCCAGATCCACTGCACCGATGAGGAGCGGGCCCACTTTCGTGCGCTGCTGGACCTGGGTCTGGTGGATGCCTTCCGCCTGTTCGAGCAGCCGCCCAAGAGCTGGAGCTGGTGGGACTACCGCAACCTGGCCTTCCGCAAGAACCAGGGCCTGCGCATCGACCACATCCTGGTCAGCCAGGTGCTGCAGCCGCGCGTCAGCGCCTGCGAGATCGACAAGGCACCGCGCAAGAACGAGCGCCCCAGCGACCACGCGCCGGTGATCGTCACGCTGGCGCCTTGATCGATGGACCGGCGCGCTGCGGCCACAGCGCCCAGACATTGCCGGCCACCGCCAGCAGCGCGCCGGCCACGGCCAGCGCCTCGGGCCGGTAGCCCTCGAACAGCATCGACACCGTCATCGCCACCACCGGCGTGCTGACGCCCACATAGGCCGCACGCGCCGGGCCGATGCGCTTCATCAGCGCGTAGTAGCTGCCAAACGCCAGCACCGAGCCGGCCAGCACCAGGTAGGCCAGGGACCAGCCGAAGGCCGCGCTCCAGCGCAGGGTCCAGGATTCGCCGCTGGCCAGCGACAGCAGCGCCATGCACAGCGCGCCATAGCCCATCGCCCAGGCCAGCGGCGCCGGGCCGCTGACCTGCTGGCGGTGGTAGTGCGCGGCACACAGGCTGGAGACCGAGGACATCAGCACCGCCGCCGCGGTCAGCGCCGCGCCGGTCAGCACCGATGGCGACGCGGCCAGCCGTGCGAACTCGTGCCAGAAGATCATCACCACGCCCCCCACGCCGGCCACGCCGCCGATGGCCACGCGGCGCGACATCGGGCTGCCCAGCAGCCAGCGGGCAAGCACCATGTTGAGCAGCGGTGACGCCGCGTAGCCCACCGCCACCAGCCCGGTCACCACGTGGCGCTCGGCCTCATAGACGCACCAGTAGGCCAGCGCAAAGCCGGCCAGGCCCTGCAGCGCGAACCAGCGGTGCAGCCGCACGGGCAGGCGCAGGCGCTCGCCGCGCCACCACGCCCACAAAGCCACCGCCAGCGCCGCCAGCGTAAAGCGCAGCGCCACGCCAGCCCCAGGCGCGATCGCCTCCAACTGGTAGAGGATGGCGAACCAGGTCGTGCCCCAGACGAGCACGCAGACGATGAACAGCACGGACGAGGGCATCGCGGGGCAGTGTCGCACGCCCCGCGAATGGCCCGCTCATGGCCCACTCATGGCCCGCCGATCAGTCGTCGATCTGCAGTTCCTGGATCTTGCGCGTGATGGTGTTGCGGCCGATGCCCAGCTTCTGCGCCGCCTCGATGCGGCGCCCGCGGGTGATCAGCAGCGCGGTGTGGATCAGGCGGGCCTCGAACTGGCGCGTCAGCGCGTCCCACACCTCGGGGGCGCCGGACTCCAGCATGCGGCGCGCCACGCCTTCCAGATCGTCCAGCCACCCGGCCGGCATGGGCGCCGCTGGCGACGCGGCGACTGCCGCCGGTGCCGCCATCGGCACCGGAGCCGCGGGCTCGTGCATCACCGGCGTGGGCAGCGCGGCCGAGGCGGGTTCGGCGGCCAGCGCGCCCAGCAGTTCGGGCGGCAGGTCCTTCAGTTCGATCACCTGGGCCGGCGCCATCACGGTCAGCCAGTGGCAGACGTTCTCGAGCTGGCGCACGTTGCCCGGGAACTCGAAGCCCTTGAGCTTTTCCAGGGCCTCGTCGGTGATGCGCTTGGGCTCGACACCCAGCTCCTTGGCGCTCTTCTGCAGGAAGAAACGGGCCAGCGCCGGGATGTCCTCGGCGCGCTCGCGCAGCGGCGGCAGGCGCAGGCGGATCACGTTCAGGCGGTGAAACAGGTCCTCGCGGAAGGCGCCGTCGCGCACCCGCTGCTCCAGGTTCTGGTGCGTGGCGGCAATGACCCGCACATTGGCCTTGAGCGGCTGGTGGCCGCCCACGCGGTAGAACTGGCCATCCGACAGCACGCGCAGCAGGCGCGTCTGCAAATCGAACGGCATGTCGCCGATTTCATCGAGGAACAGCGTGCCGCCATCGGCCTGCTCGAAGCGGCCGCGGCGCATGGTCTGCGCGCCGGTGAAGGCGCCGCGCTCATGGCCGAAGAGCTCGCTCTCCAGCAGGTCCTTGGGGATGGCCGCGGTGTTGATGGCGATGAAGGGGCCGTTGGTGCCGCCATCGCCGCGCGGGCTGTGCCGGTGCAAGGCGCGCGCCACCAGTTCCTTGCCCGAGCCGCTCTCGCCGGTGATCAGCACCGTGACGTTGCTCTGGCTGAGGCGGCCGATGGCGCGGAAAACATCCTGCATCGCCGGGGCCTGACCCAGGATCTCGGGCGCGGGCTGGTGGCGTTCATCGCCCACCTCCTCGCGCAGGCTCTCATCCACCGCGCGGCGGATCAGCTCGGTGGCCTTGGTCAGGTCGAAGGGCTTGGGCAGGTACTCGAAGGCGCCGCCCTGGAAGGCCGACACGGCACTGTCCAGGTCGGAGTAGGCGGTCATGATGATGACCGGCAGACCCGGCAGGCGCTGCTTGACCTGGCTGAGCAGGTCCAGGCCGGAGCCGCCCGGCATGCGGATGTCGCTGACCAGCACCTGCGGCTCGTCGCCGTCGTTCAGGGCGTGCAGGACGTCGCGGGGGTTGGCGAAGCTGCGCACCGGCAGCTGCTCGCGCGCGAGGGCCTTCTCGAGCACGAAGCGGATGGATTGGTCGTCGTCAACGATCCAGATGGGTTTCATGCAGGGTGCTCAGGGCAACGGAATCACGATCTTGAAGACCGTGCGTCCCGGCTCGCTGTCGCACTCGATCGTGCCCTGGTGTTGTTGCACGAAAGTCTGCGCCAGCGTGAGCCCGAGGCCTGAGCCGCCCTCCCGCCCCGATACCAGCGGGTAGAAGATGCGGTCTCGCAGCGATTCGGGGACGCCCGGTCCGTTGTCCTGGATATGCAATTCCAGTGCCAGTCGGAAGCGCTGCTTGCCGATCGTCACCTGCCGCGACACGCGCGTGCGCAGCACGATGCGCGCATCGCCGTGGTCGATCTGCTCGGCCAGCGCCTGACAGGCGTTGTGGACGATGTTGAGCACCGCCTGGATCAGTTGCTCGCGGTCGCCGCGGAACTCGGGGATCGAGGCGTCGTAGTCGCGCAGCACCTGCAGGCCGCGCGGGTACTCGGCCAGCACCAGCGAGCGCACGCGTTCGCAGACCTCGTGGATGTTGACGTCGCTGACGATGTGGGGCTTGCGGTGCGGCGCCAGCAGGCGGTCGACCAGGGCCTGCAGCCGGTCGGCCTCGTGGATGATGACCTGGGTGTACTCGCCCAGCTCCGGCGAGGGCAGCTCCAGCGCCAGCAACTGCGCCGCGCCGCGGATGCCGCCCAGCGGGTTCTTGATCTCATGCGCCAGGTTGCGGATCAGCTCGCGCGTGACCTGGGACTGACCGGCCACCCGCTCCTCGCGGTCCTGGCGGGTCTGCTGCTCGATCTCGATCATCTCCACCAGCAGCCGCTCGTGCGAGTGGTCGATCTGGCTGACGATGAAATGCACCGGCAGCGGCTCGGTGGCGCCCACCACTGCGCGGCGCAGCGCGCTCTCGAAGCGGCGGGTGGAGAACTGGTTGGCGGCCAGCGCCTGCAGGGCCTCGAGCAGCTGGGCCGGCTCGCGGCACCACTCCAGCAGCGAGCGCGAGGTCAGCGTGCGGCGCGACAGGCCGATCACCGACTCCAGCACGCTGTTGACGAACAGGCACTGGCCATCGGGGCGCACCACCGCCACCATCGTGGCGAGCTGGTCGAAGGCCTCCCAGTGACGCTCGCTGGGCGACGGGGTCACCGGTCGCGTGGGCATCACGAGGCCACTTTGCTGATCTCGCGCCGCAGTGCGGCGATGTCGGCTTCCTTGCGGGTGATGGCCGCCTTGATCTCGGCCACGCGGTCGATGTACTTCTGCGGGTTGCGCACCTCGTCACCGCGGCGTTCGGGTTCGCCGTTGTTGTACTCGCGACGCAAGGCCTCGAGGGCGGCCTCCTCCTTGGCGAGTTCGGACTCGAGGATGCGGCGGGCGTCACTCTCGCGGGCGCGCTGGTCGGCGTCATTGACCTTGGTGCTGCCAGGCGAGGCCGAGGGCACCGGCCGCGCCTTGGGCATGGCCACCGACGTGGGCTGCTGGGCTTCGCGCGCCTTGCAGCCGCGCTGCTCGGCTTCCTTGGCGGTGATGGTGTTGGTGAACACGTTGCCAGGGCAGACGTAGTACACCTGCGTGCCCGACTGGGCCCGGACGGCCGACGCCGCCAGCAGGCCCAGGCCGAGGACCAACAGCACACCAGGAGCACGGGGGGCAGGAGGGGATCGCATGGCGGCATTGTCGCTGGATTGGCAGCGCAGCGTGATGACAGGCTGGGGATCAACGCCTGGCGCCGCCCGCCGGCCGACGCCGCTGCGGCGCCCCAAAGAAAAAGGGACGGCCAGGCCGTCCCTTTCGTGCGCGATCCCGCGAGGGATCACAGGGCGTAGTACATGTCGTACTCGACCGGGTGCACGGCCATGCGGAAGCGGGTGACTTCCTGCATCTTCAGGTCGATGTAGGCATCGAGGTAGGCGTCGGTGAACACGCCGCCCTTGGTCAGGAACGCGCGGTCCTTGTCCAGGTACTCGAGGGCCTGGTCCAGGCTGTGGCAGACGGTCGGGATCTTCGCGTCTTCTTCCGGCGGCAGGTGGTACAGGTCCTTGGTGGCGGCTTCGCCCGGGTGGATCTTGTTCTCCACGCCGTCCAGGCCCGCCATCAGCAGCGCGGCGAAGCACAGGTACGGGTTGGCGGAAGGGTCCGGGAAGCGGGCTTCCACGCGACGGCCCTTCGGGTTGGCCACGTAGGGGATGCGGATCGAGGCCGAGCGGTTCTTGGCCGAGTAGGCCAGCTTGACCGGGGCTTCGAAGCCGGGGACCAGGCGCTTGTAGCTGTTGGTGCCGGGGTTGGTGATCGCGTTCAGCGCGCGGGCGTGCTTGATGATGCCGCCGATGTAGTACAGCGCGAACTCGCTCAGGCCGGCATAGCCGTCGCCCGCGAACAGGTTCTTGCCGTCCTTCCAGACCGACTGGTGCACGTGCATGCCGGAGCCGTTGTCGCCAACGATGGGCTTGGGCATGAAGGTGGCGGTCTTGCCATAGGCATGGGCCACGTTCACGATGATGTACTTCTGCAGCTGCAGCCAGTCAGCGCGCTGGACCAGCGAGCTGAACTTGGTGCCGATTTCCATCTGGCCGGCGTTGGCCACTTCGTGGTGGTGCACTTCCACCGGGATGCCCAGCTGCTCGAGAAGCAGGCACATCTCCGAGCGCATGTCCTGGCCGCTGTCGACCGGCGGGACCGGGAAGTAGCCGCCCTTGACGGTGGGACGGTAGCCGGTGTTGCCGTGCTCGTACTCCTTGCTGGAGTTCCAGGCGGCTTCCTCGGACTCGATCTTGAAGAACGAGCCGCCCATTTCGTTGCCCCAGCGGACGCTGTCGAACACGAAGAACTCGGGCTCCGGACCGAAGTAGGCGACATCGCCCAGGCCGGAGGCCTTCATGTAGGCTTCAGCGCGCTTGGCCAGCGAGCGCGGATCGCGCTCGTAGGGCTTGCCGTCGGTGGGATCGATGACGTCGCAGGTCAGGATCAGCGTCGGCTCTTCGAAGAACGGGTCGATGTTGGCCGTGTTCGGGTCCGGCATCAGCAGCATGTCCGACGCTTCGATGCCCTTCCAGCCAGCGATCGACGAGCCGTCGAACGCATGGCCCGACTGGAACTTGTCTTCGTCAAAAGCGGACACGGGCACGGAGACGTGCTGTTCCTTGCCACGGGTATCGGTGAAGCGGAAGTCAACGAACTTGACGTCGTTGTCCTTCACGAGCTTCATCACGTCGGCGACGGTCTTGGCCATCAGAAAGGCTCCTGGCGGATGGTTGGCTGAGAAGAATCGGGAATGAATTCCGGGAACGGCGGTCGGGCGGTACAGGGCCCCATGACAGGGTTCACCCGTGGAACCCGACTGCAGCGGGCGGAATGTAGCAGAAAGCGTGCCCAAATCTGGTGATCGGCCAGGGGGTTTCAGCGGGGCGGGTCCCCGAGGAAGCAAGGGACTTGACGGACGTCACCTGAGGCAATGCACCGTCCTGGTGATCAATATGCATCATATTGGTGCATTCGCGGCGCCCTCATTCGGTGCTGACGCGCAGCTCCGGAAAGGCCGCCAATCCGCCCTTCAGCGCCTCGAAGGCCTGGGCGGCCAGCACCGGCTCGCCCTTGACCCCGAGCTCGATGTGACGCCCGCGCTGCGGATGGTCGACGCTGGGCAGGCTGAACACCCGCACGCCGGCAAAGCGCGCCTCGATGGACTCCATCAGCGGCGTCAGCGTGGCCTCCAGGCCGTTGTAGACGTACAGCGCATGCTCGGCATGCGGCTGCGGGCGCAGGTCGGCGTAGCAGGTGTCGAGCACCCACTCGATCATCGGGTGCGCCATCACCGGGAACCCGGGCAAGAAGTGCAGGCGCCCGAGGCTGAAGCCGGGGATCTTGTTGTACGGGTTGGGGATCAGCGTGGCGCCTGCCGGGAACACGCCCATGTTCAGGCGGTGCACGTTGTCGGGCCGCTCGGGCTCCCAGGCCACGCCCTGCTCGGCGGCCACCTCGCGCATGCGCTCCTCGATCAGCGCCTTGGCGCCCGGGTGCAGCGCCAGCGGCAGGCCGGCGGCCAGGGCGGCGCACTGGCGTGTGTGGTCGTCGGGCGTGGCGCCGATGCCGCCGCACGAGAAGACGATGTCGCCGCTCTCGCGGGCCTCCTTCAGCGCGGCGATGATGCGCGGGCGGTCGTCGCCGATGAACTGCGCCCAGCCCAGCGCATGGCCCCGGGCCGCCAGCAGTTCGATCAGCCTGGGCAGGTGCTTGTCCTGGCGGCGACCCGAGAGGATCTCGTCGCCGATCACGAGCAGACCGAAACTCATGGCAACCTCGGTGCGTCGGTGACGGGGGGCAGCGGTGCGGCAGGCGGCTCGACGGGCACCACCTCGACCATCTGGCGGCGGCGCAACTCGTCCAGCGCCGCCAGCGCATAGTGGGCGAACCACAGCGCCGCGAAAGCGAAGACCAGCGTGTAGAGCCACACCGCCACCGCGATCATCAGCGGCGCGAAGATCAGCGCCGCCGCACCGCCCACCGCCCAGATCAGCGAGGGCGCCGCGCCCAGATAGCCGGTGACCACGCCGATCAGCAGCAGAGGCCAACGGTGCTCGGCGACCACGGTGCGGCGCTCGGCGGCGCTGGCGGTGTCGGCCAGCACGTCGAAGCCCATGACCTGGCGGGTCAGCCAACCCCAGATCAGCGGCGGGACGATCAGCACCAGTGGCGGAATCAGCCACAGCGGCATGGTCACCAGCAGGGCCGCCAGCGCCACCAGCGTGCAGCCAACCGACCACAGCACCGCGGTCACGAAGGACGCGCCATGGCGCTGCTCCAGCGTCGGGAATCGCCGCTCGCGCACCAGACGGGCCACCGCCGGCGTGGCCAACCAGGCCACCAGCAGCAGGCTCAGCACGACGATCAGCGGCACCGCCAGCGCCAGCACGATCACCGGCCCGACCAGCGACCGCCACGACGCGCCCAGGTTGACCTCGATCCACTGCAGCATCGCCGCCACCAGCGACCAGCCCTCCAGCGTGGACCGCACGCCGGCCACCGCGGACTCCCAGAACAGCCAGCCCAGACCCAGCGCCAGCAGCGAGGACAGCAGCAGCGGCATCAGCGTCAGGCCCATCACCCGGGGCAGGAACAGGTAGGCGCCGGCGCGCCAGAAGGAATCGAGCAGCAGCTTCATGGTGCGGAGGATAGCCTCAGGTGCGGCGGATCAGGCGCGGCGGATCATGCGCGCCCGATCAGGCGCAGCAAGCCCAGGCGCTGCTGTGCCCAGAAGCCGCGACCGTAGTCGCGACCGCCTTCGTCAGGCCATTGGTCACGGATGCCGCAGGGCCCGTTGTCATGGCGGAAGTCGGCGGTGCCCAGCAGCATGTCCCACAGCGGGAACAGCACGGCGAAGTTGCAGCCGCCCAGCGTGCCCTTGCCATGCGATTCATGGCCGATGCCGGCGCCGTGGTGGCGCCGATGGAAGGCCGGCCCCACCAGCAGGCGCTCGCCCAACCAGCCGAAGGACAGCCGCAGGTTGGCGTGCGCCAGGTTCTCGACCAGTTGCGACAGCGCGATCAAGGCCACGAACTGCCCCGGGGCCACGCCGATGACGCGCGCCACCAGCACGAACACCGCGTCGACGATCAGGCTGTCGAGCAGGTGGTTGCGGCTGTCGCTCCACATCGTCACATGCCGCTGGCTGTGGTGCAGCGCATGCAGCGCCCACCACCAGTTGAACTGGTGCTGGGCGCGGTGCAGCGCGTAGTTCAGCAGGTCGAAGACCAGCAGGTAAACCAGAAAGCCGGCCAACTGCGTGTCGCTGACCCCGGGCCACCACGGCGCGATCCACTGGTCCAGGTGCCAGCCGTCCACACCATGCACGGCCAGCCAGCCGAACAGCGCGTTGAACAGCGGATCGACCGCGAAGAACAGCGCCACCCGGAACAGGCCGAGCCGGTGGATCAGCGTGTAGAGCACGTCCACGCGCACCGCCTGCCGGCGCTCGGTCTGCGCCACGGCGCTGGTGGCCCGCGGCTCATCGGGGCGCCAGCGCTGCAGCGGCGCGATCAGCAGCAGCATCGCGGCGATCTGCAACACGCCCACCAGCAACCAGCCGGTGGCGTCGAAGGCGTCGCTGATGAATGAGCCCAGCCCCGCGTGGAACAGCAGCGGCTGCACCACCGCCTCGAACAAGGCCTGCTGGGCGTCGCCGAAGGCCCCGGTCAGCGCGTCGACGGCGGCCTGGGCGGTGTCGACGAGGCTCATGGCGGCGAGGCGGCCAGCGCCGCGCGGTAAGCCGGGTGGTCGCGCAGCGACGCGAAGCACAGGCCTCGCGCCTTCAGCCCGGTGATCAAGGGCTCGAGCACCGCGGGCGCCCAGGGGTCCTGGCGCGACCAGATGCCCAGGTGGGCCAGCAGCACGTCGCCCGGGCGGATGTCGCGCAGCGCCTTGTCGAGCAGCGCGCGGTTGGGGAAGCGCTCGCTGGAGAGCTCGTCGCCCAGGAAGCCGGCGGGGCTCCAGCCCACATGGGTCCAGCCGCAGGACGCCGCGGCGCGCAGCAGCGCGGGCGAGGTCTTGCCTCCCGGCGCGCGGAAGAGGCGCGGCATGCTGCGGCCCGTCATCTGCGTGAAGCGGGTGCGCACGCGCTCGAGTTCCTGGCAGTAGTCCTGCGCGCTCCAGTGCAGGGTCTGGCCGTTGCGCGGACCGGCGCTGGGCCGCATCTCGAAGCCGCCGTCGGCACGGTCGGCGCGCCAGTAGACGTGGTCGAAGGTGTGGCTGCCGAACAGGTGTCCCTCGTCGGCACGGGCCTTCCACCAGGGCGCCCAGCGCTCATCCAGGCTGCCGCCACCCTCCTGGGTGCGCTCGTTGGCCAGAAAGAAGACCGCCGGCACCTGCTGGCGCTGCAGCACCTCGGCCACCAGCGGCGCCACGCCCATGTGGCCGGTGTCGAAGCTCAGGTAGATGGGTCGCTCGCAGGCGGCGCCCGCCGCCAGCGGCCAGGCGACCGCGGCCAGCAGCAGCCCGCGGCGCAGCGCGTCACTGCCGCGGGGCATGGTCCAGCGTGTAGATCCCATGGGGCGAGCGGCCCACGTTGACCTGGCGGATCACCTTGCCCTGTTCGATGTCGATCCAGGTCACCTTGCGCGCCCAGCGCGAGCTGAGCATCAGCGTCTTGCCGTCGGCCGACACGTCCATGCAGTCGGGGCCGCCGGGGCCAGGCAGCGTGCGCACCACGCTCATGCTCTGGGTGTCGATCATGCTGACCGTGTTGGCCACCCGGTTGCTGACGAAGATGTGGCGCTTGTCGCCCAGCGCACGGAAGGCATGCGCGCCCTCGCCGGTCTCGATGCGCTTGACCAGCTTGGCGGGGCCGCTGGAGACGTCGTAGACCTCAACGAAGCGGTCGCCGGTGAGCCCGACGAACAGCGTCTTGTCGTCGGCCGTCAGGTACACGTCGGCCGGCAGCGAGCCGGTGGGCACGCGCCAGCGGATGGTCTGGGTGGTCAGGTCCACCGCGATCAGTTCGCTGCTGTCCTGCATCGACGCATAGACCACCGAGCTCTTGCTGTCGATCCACTGGTGGCTGGGCGTCTTGCCGGTGGCGATGCGCTTGACCAGCTTCAGCGGCTCGGTGCTGCTCTCGGGCTGCCAGCGGTAGATGTCGACATGGTTCAGGCGGTTGGCCAGCGTGACGAACCACTTCATGTCGGGCGAGAAACGCAGCTGGTAGGGGTCGACGATGCCGGTCAGCGTGCGCTGCACCTGGGCGGTCAGCGGGTCGATGAAGGTCAGCGTGTCGCCCACGGCGTTGGCCACCAGCAGCGATTTCTCGTCCGGGGTCAGGTACAGGTGGTGCGGCTCCTTGCCCACCGGGATGCGCTTGACTTCCTTGAAGCTGACCGGATCGATCACGCTGACGTTCGCATCCAGGGAGTTCAGCACGAAGATCGGTCGCTGGCCCGGCGGCGGGACCGCAGTCGCCGACTGCGCAACGGCCGGCGCCGCATCCAGCCACAGGACACCGGCCAGGCCACAGACCAGAGCGTCGCGCAGGGCGCGGAAGAAGCGGTTCACAAGGATCACGTCAACACCAGCAACAGCAAACCTGTCAGTGTAGACGCCCCCACGGGATAACCCGCACGGGGGCCGCGCACGGCGCGCTGCGGGCCGCCGCCGCGGGCCGAAAGTCCCTCACTCGTCGTCGCCACCCAACACGCCACCCAGCAGGCCGCCGCCCAGCACGCCGCCCAGCACCGAGCCCTCCTCGCGCGAGCCGCCCATCTGCGGTGCGGCGGCGAAGACACGGCTGGCCAGACGCGAGAACGGCAGGCTCTGCAGCCACACCGTGCCCGGGCCGCTGAGCTTGGCGAAGAACAGGCCCTCGCCGCCGAACAGCGCGGTCTTGATCTTGCCGACGTACTGGATCTCGAAGTTCACGTTGGGCGTGAAGGCCACCACGCAGCCGGTGTCCACCAGCAGCGTCTCACCCGGCTTCAGTTCGCGCTTGACCACGGTGCCGCCCGCGTGCACGAAGGCCAGGCCGTCGCCCTCGAGCTTCTGCATGATGAAGCCCTCGCCGCCGAAGAAGCCCACCGACAGCTTCTGCTGGAAGTAGATGCCCAGCGACACCCCGCGCGCCGCGCACAGGAACGCATCCTTCTGGCACACCAGCATGCCGCCCATCTGGCGCAGGTCCATCGGGATGATCTTGCCCGGGTACGGCGCCGCGAAGGCCACGCGCTGCTTGGCCGGCGCATTGTTGGTGTAGACGGTCGTGAACAGCGACTCACCGGTGATCAGGCGCTTGCCGGCACCCAGCAGCTTGCCGAAGAAGCCGCCGCCCTGGTTGGAGCCGTCGCCGAAGACGGTGTCCATGCCGATGCCGGCCTCCATGTACATCAGGCTGCCGGCCTCGCCGACCGCCGCTTCGCCGGGGTCGAGCTCGACCTCGACGAACTGCATCTCCGAGCCCTTGATCTCGTAGTCCACCACATCCATGGCCATGGTCTTCTCCTGTGCGGAAATCTGGAACGGCGCGCATCGTACCAAGGCGCGTGAGACCCCTGGAATGCTCCGGATGGCTCAAGCCGGCAGGGCCACGTTATGCTGGGCTTCACGATGAGTCACCCCCACCGCTATCGGCGCTTCAGCGCCCAGGCCCCGCTGGCCGCCATCGCCCTGGTGGCCGGCCTGGTCCTGGCCCCTGTGCCCAGCCTGGCCGCCCACCACCGCCCTGCCCCCATGCCCACCAGTGCGCAACGCGATTTCGCCGCCCTGAGCCACGCCTTCATCGAGGCGCTGTGGCGCATCGACCCGGATGCCGCGATCTACGCCGGGCGCTACGAAGGCAGCGGCCGCCTGCCGGTGCCCGATGCGGCGGCCCGCGCGGCGCGCCTGGCCTTCGTCACCGACTGGCAGCAGCGCCTGGCCGCGGTGGACGCCCAGACACTGGGCATCCAGCAGCGCACCGACCTGATCCAGTTGCGCAACAAGCTCGAGCAGGACCGCTTCGAGCTGGAGGTGCTGCGCCAGTACCGCTGGGACCCGTCGGCCTACAGCATCGCCGGCCCGATCGACCTGATGCTGCAGACCCGCTTTGCCCCCGAGCCCCAGCGCCTGCGCCTGCTGCTGCGACGCCTGCAGGCCGTCCCGGCCTACTACCAGGCGGCCCAGCAGGCCATCGAGCAGCCCACGCGCGAGCACACCGCGCTGGCGATTGCGCAGGCACCGGGCAATCTGTCGGTGCTGGACGAACTGGGCCGTGCCGCGCGCGCCTCCAAGGCACTGGGCGCCGCCGAGCGGCGCCAGTTCGAGGTGCGCCTGGGTGCCGCCAAGGCGGCGGTGGACGGGTATGTCGAATTCCTGCGCGGGCAGCTGCGCCGCATGGACGCCGAGCCCGGCTACGCACGCCCGTTCCGCCTGGGCGGCACGCTCTACGAGCAGAAGTTCCGCCTCGACATCCAGTCCGAGCGCAGCGCTGCGCAGACCTATGACGCCGCCCTGCAGGCACGCGAGCAGTTGCTGACCCAGATGGCCGATCTGGCGCGCGGCCTGTGGCCCCGCGTGATCGGCCCGGCCGCACCACCCACCGACCGCCTGGTGCTGATCGGCCAGGTGATCGACAAGCTCAGCGAGCGGCATGTGGCGCGCGCCGATTTCTACCCCGAGATCCGCCGCCAGATCGCCACGTTGCAGGACTGGGTGCGCCAGAAAGACCTGATCAGCCAGGACCCGCGCAAGCCGCTGGTGGTGCGCGAAACCCCGGTGTACCAGCGCGGTGTGGCAGGCGCAGGCATCGAATCCCCCGGTCCCTACCGGCCGCAGGACCGCACCTACTACAACGTCACGCCGCTCGACGAGCTGACCGATGAGCAGGCCGAGAGCACGCTGCGCGAGTACAACCACTGGATCCTGCAGATCCTCAACATCCACGAGGCGGTGCCCGGCCACTACACGCAGCTGGTGCATGCCAACCGCTCACCGTCGCTGGTCAAGACGCTGTTCGGCAACGGCGCCATGATCGAGGGCTGGGCGGTGTTCAGCGAACGCATGATGCTGGAGAACGGCTGGGGCGACCACGCGCCCGAGATGTGGCTGATGTGGTGCAAGTGGAACCTGCGCAGCGTCACCAACGCCATCCTCGACTACGCGGTGCATGTGCAGGGCATGACCGAAACCGAGGCCCTGGACCTGCTGACCCGCCAGGCCTTCCAGACCCCGCAGGAAGCGCGCGAGAAATGGCGCCGGGTGACCCTCACCTCGGTGCAGCTGACCAGCTACTTCAGCGGCTACAGCGAGATCATGGCGCTGCGCCAGGCCCGACAAGCCCAGCTGGGCGAGCGCTTCCGCGTGAAGGACTTCAACGAGCAGTTCCTGAGCTACGGCAATGCGCCCGTCGGCGCGATCCGGGCGCTGATGCTGGAGCGGGCGGCGACGCCCCAATGAACAAGGCCCGGGCGCCGATGCGCCAGGGCCTTGAAGCAAGCACGCCGGAGCGTGCAGTGTGATGGTGGAGCCGGGGGGAATTGAACCCCCGTCCGCAAGCCATCGCCAGGTAGATCTACATGCTTAGCTGACTGATTTGGATCTCACACCCCGTGCCGCGCAGCAGCACGCTGCCCGGGATGCCAGCCACTGAGTCTCGTCGCCTGGTGAGTGGCCCACCGGTCGACCAGCCAATGTGAATGACCTCTCTGTCTTCGGCCTTGCGACCTCAGACGCAGCCCATCGGCCAACTGCTGAGAGGCTCACCGGTGTTAAGCGGCGAGGGCGAAACGTTCGTCGTTCGCAGTTACTTGTTTCCAGTGGTTTTACGAGCGAACTGGTGCTCGGCATGCACTATCCCGACTCCGCACCCACGTCGAAACCAGGTCGGCCCCAGGAATCCTGTAGTTTAGGTCAGTTCCAGCCACTTCAAGAGATCGATCGGTTCGGACAGCACCGCATCGGCCGCCCAGTCCTCGATCGCCTCGCCCTGGCCCAGGTAACCCCAGGCGGCGGCCAGGGCCGCCATGCCGGCGGCGCGGCCGGCCTGGATGTCGCGCAGGTCGTCGCCGACGTAGATGCAGGCCTCGGGCGCCACGCCGGCCTGCCGGGCCGCTTCCAGCAGTGGCGCGGGGTGCGGCTTGGCATGCGGCGTGGTATCGCCTGCCACCAGCGCCGCGGCGCGTCTGTCCAGCCCCAGGCCCTGGATCACCGGCCAGGCGAAGCGCTCGTGCTTGTTGGTCACGATGCCCCAGCGCAGACCGGCGCCTTCCAGGCGCTGCAGCACCGGCTCCATCGCCGCAAAGACGCGCGTCTCGCGCAGCATGCGGGCCTCGTAGAGCGACAGGAAGTCCTCGCGCAGGGTGTCGAATGCGGCATCGCCCGGCGCCACGCCGAAGGCCACGCCCAGCATGCCGCGCGCGCCGGCGCCCACCATCGGACGCAGGGCCTCGAAGGGCAAGGCAGGCCGCTGGTGGCGTTCACGCAGCTCATTGGCGGCACCGGCCAGGTCGGGCGCACTGTCGACCAGGGTGCCGTCCAGATCGAACAGCACCGCCTGCACACCGGCCCTCATGCGAGCGGCTTGCGGCAGGCGATCAGGTAGTTCACGCTGGTGTCGCTGCTGAGCCAGTAGCGACCGGTCAGCGGGTTGTGTTCCATGCCCCGCATCGCCGACAGTTCCAGCCCCGCCCCGCGCACCCAGCGCGACAGTTCGCTCGGACGGATGAAGCGGTGGTGATCGTGCGTGCCAGCCGGCAGCATCTTCAGCACGTACTCCGCGCCCACGATGGCAAACAGCCAGGACTTGAAGTTGCGGTTGAGGGTGGAAAAGAACACCCAGCCACCGGGCTTGGCCAGCGTGGCGCAGGCCTGCACCACCGAGCCCGGCTCAGGCACATGCTCCAGCATCTCCATGCAGGTGACCACATCGAACGCGCCCGGCTGCTCGGCCGCCAGCGCCTCGGCGGCCACCTCGCGGTAGTCCACCGCCACGCCCGACTCCATCGCATGCAGCCGTGCCACCTTCAGCGGTTTCGTGGAGAGGTCGATGCCCGTGACCTGGGCGCCGCGGCGGGCCATGGCCTCGGCCAGGATGCCGCCACCGCAGCCCACGTCCAGTGCACGCGCGCCCGCCAGCGTGGCCTGCTCGGCGATCCAGTCCAGGCGCAGCGGGTTGATCTGGTGCAAGGGGCGGAATTCGCCATCGGGGTCCCACCATTTGTGGGCCAGGTCTCCGAACTTGTCCAGTTCCTGCGGGTCGGCGTTGATGCTCATGGGCGTGATGGTAGCGGCCTGAAACGAACAATCCCGCCGCAGCGGGATTGGATCTGATCAGCGGCAGATGTGAAAAACCCCGCCGCAGCGGGGTTTCGAAGCATCCGGCGAGCGGATTACTTGTTGCGGGTACCGACGACCTCGATCTCGACGCGGCGGTTCTTCGCCTTGCCTTCCTTGGTCTTGTTGTCGGCGACCGGCTGCTTCTCGCCCTTGCCTTCGGTGTAGACGCGGTTCTTCTCGACGCCCTTGTCGACCAGGTAGGCCTTCACGGAGTCAGCGCGGCGGACCGACAGCTTCTGGTTGTAGGCGTCAGAGCCGTCGCTGTCGGTGTGGCCGACGGCGATGATGACTTCCAGGTTCATGCCCTTGGTCTTGGCAACCAGGTCGTCCAGCTTGGCCTTGGCTTCAGGCTTCAGCACCGACTTGTCGACGTCGAAGAAGGCGTCGGCAGCGTAGGTGACCTTTTCGCTGACCGGAGCGGCCGGCGGAGCGGGCGGTGCGGGCGGCTTGGCGGGCGCCGGAGCCGGGGCGGGCGCGGGGGCCGGAGCGGGCGCCGGGGCCGGAGCGGCAGGCTTCAGCGCGCCGTCGCAGTTCTCGGCAGCCGTTGCGGGCGTCCAGTTGGCATCGCGCCAGCAGAGTTCGTTGGTGCCGTTCTTCCACACCAGCGAGCCATCAGCATTACGCCAGTTGTCGACGGTCTTCTGGGCGAAGGCGCTCGACATCGGGGCAGCAAGCGCGGCAGCTGCGAACAGCATTGCCACCTTGTTCAGTTTCTTCATGATTCTCCTCTCAAGGAAAGCCGCAGAGGCCTGCGATACGTCCAAATCGGAAGCGAGATAACCTGGCAAACACCCGGTCCTTGCGAGCGCTCACCACCGACAACTCATTGTGCCATAGGGCGTCGGGTGATCCGCATTTTGGGCGCCGGGCGTGGTCGGAGGACACAGCCTGTTGCGCCGTCGCGACAGGGTGCCCCCTTTAGAATGCCCGGTTTCGGCCTTATCGCGCCCCGCCACCGTTCTGCGCCCCCGCGCAGGACCGCGCCGACCCCATGACCCAGTTCGCCAAGGAAACCCTGCCGATCAGCCTCGAAGAGGAGATGCGGCGTTCGTACCTGGACTACGCGATGAGCGTGATCGTGGGCCGGGCCCTGCCCGACGCCCGCGACGGCCTCAAGCCGGTGCACCGGCGCGTGCTCTATGCGATGCACGAGCTGAACAACGACTGGAACCGGCCGTACAAGAAGTCGGCCCGTATCGTCGGTGACGTCATCGGTAAGTACCACCCGCACGGCGACACCGCGGTGTACGACACCATCGTGCGCATGGCGCAGGACTTCAGCCTGCGCCACATGCTGGTCGATGGCCAGGGCAACTTCGGCTCGGTCGACGGCGACAGCGCGGCAGCGATGCGCTACACCGAAATCCGGCTGGCCAAGATCGCCCACGAGATGCTGGCCGACATCGACAAGGAAACCGTCGACTTCGGCCCGAACTACGACGGCTCCGAGACCGAGCCGCTGGTCATGCCCACGCGGCTGCCCAACCTGCTGGTCAACGGCGCGGCCGGCATCGCGGTGGGCATGGCCACCAACATCCCGCCGCACAACCTCAACGAGGTGGTCGACGCCTGCCTGCACCTGCTGCGCACGCCCGAGGCCACGCTCGACGAGCTGATGGAGATCATCCCGGCGCCCGACTTCCCCACCGCCGGCATCATCTACGGCGTGGGCGGCGTGCGCGAGGGCTACCGCACCGGCCGTGGCCGCGTGGTGATGCGCGCCCGGGTGCACTTCGAGGACATCGACCGCGGCCAGCGCCAGGCGATCATCGTCGACGAGATCCCTTACCAGGTGAACAAGAAGACCCTGCTCGAGCGCATTGCCGAGCTGGTCCACGAGAAGAAGATCGAGGGCATCAGCCACATCCAGGACGAGTCGGACAAGTCCGGCATGCGGGTGGTGATCGAGCTCAAGCGCGGCGAAGTGCCCGAGGTGGTGCTCAACAACCTGTACAAGCAGACCCAGCTGCAGGACACCTTCGGCATGAACATGGTGGCGCTGGTCGACGGCCAGCCCAAGCTGTGCAACCTCAAGCAGCTGCTGGAGATCTTCCTCGAGCACCGCCGCGAGGTGGTTACCCGCCGCACCGTGTTCGAGCTGCGCAAGGCCCGCGAGCGCGGCCACGTGCTGGAAGGCCTGGCGGTGGCGCTGGCCAACATCGACGAGTTCATCCGCATCATCAAGGAGTCGCCGACGCCGCCGATGGCCAAGGCCGCGCTGATGGCGCAGAGCTGGGATTCGTCGCTGGTGCGCGAGATGCTCTCGCGCGCCGAGGGCGAGAACCCCGGCGGCGCCGCGGCCTACCGCCCCGAGGGCCTGCCGATGCACTTCGGCATGCAGCCCGACGGCCTGTACCGCCTGTCTGACGACCAGGCCGGCGAGATCCTGCAGATGCGCCTGCAGCGCCTGACCGGCCTGGAGCAGGACAAGATCGTCGGCGAGTACAAGGACGTGATGGCGCAGATCGCCGATCTGCTGGACATCCTGGCCAAGCCCGAGCGCGTCACCGTCATCATCTCGGACGAGCTCACCGCGCTGCGTACCGAATTCGGCCAGACCAAGGCGGGCGCGCGCCGCAGCACGATCGAGCACAACGTGCAGGAGCTGGGCACCGAGGACCTGATCACGCCCACCGACATGGTGGTCACGCTCAGCCACACCGGCTACATCAAGAGCCAGCCGCTGACAGAGTACCGTGCCCAGAAGCGCGGTGGCCGCGGCAAGCAGGCCACCGCCACCAAGGACGACGACTGGATCGACCAGCTCTTCATCGCCAACACCCACGACTGGATCCTGTGCTTCTCTGACCGCGGCCGCGTGTACTGGCTCAAGGTCTGGGAAGTGCCGCAGGGCGGCCGCGGCAGCCGCGGCAAGCCCATCGTCAACATGTTCCCGCTGCAGCCGGGCGAGAAGATCACCGTGGTGCTGCCGCTGACCGGCGAGTTCCGCAGCTTCCCCAAGGACCACTACGTCTTCATGTGCACCGCGCGCGGCACGGTCAAGAAGACCGCGCTGGACGAATTCAGCAACCCGCGCAAGGCCGGCATCATCGCCGTGGACCTGGACGAGGGTGACTTCCTGATCGGCGCCGCACTGACCGATGGCCACCACGACGTGATGCTGTTCAGCGACGGCGGCAAGGCGGTGCGCTTCGACGAGGACGACGTGCGGCCGCTGGGCCGCCAGGCCCGCGGCGTGCGCGGCATGATGCTGGAAGACGGCCAGAGCGTGATCGCCATGCTGGTGGCCGAGGACGAATCGCAAAGCGTGCTCACTGCCACCGAGAACGGCTTCGGCAAGCGCACCAGCATCGTCGAATACACCCGCCACGGCCGTGGCACCAAGGGCATGATCGCGATCCAGCAGAGCGAACGCAACGGCAAGGTGGTCGCCGCCACGCTGGTGCGTGCCGAGGACGAGATCATGCTGATCACCGACAAGGGCGTGCTGGTGCGCACCCGTGTTGCCGAGATCCGCGAGCTCGGCCGCGCCACGCAGGGCGTCACGCTGATCGCGCTGGACGATGGCGCCAAGCTCTCGGGCCTGCAGCGCATCGTCGAGAACGACGCCAACGATGCCGGCGCCGACACCGAAGACACCCCTGGAGACACCGAATGACGCACCGACTCACCCTGCTGGCGCTGGCCGCCCTGATGGCCGCCGCACCGGCGTGGGCCCAGACCAAGAAGGAGCTGGTCGCGCGCGTCGTGGCACTGCAGCAGGCCGACTACGAGGCCATCGGCCGCGGCGTCGCCGGCCAGCCGGCGCAGCAGTTGCTGGCCGCCGCCGGCCAGGCCCTGAACCAGTTGCCGCCCGAACGCCGCGAGGCCGTGGGCAAGGAGATCCAGGCCGAGGTGCGCAAGTTCTACGACGGCATCGCCCCGATGCTGGTCGAGCGCGCCGGCAAGGCCGGCCAGGCGATCGCCCCGGCGATGCTGGAAGAGAAGTTCAGCGAGGACGAGCTGAAGCTGGTCATCGCCTTTCTGGAATCGCCCGCGTCCAAGAAGTACAGCGAGATCGGCGGACAGTTGCCGGGCCGCATCTCCGAGCGCGTGGTCAGCGAGACGCGCGCCACCGTCGAGCCCAAGCTCAAGGCGCTGGAGCAGACGGTCATGGCCAAGCTGAAGGCGGCTGCGGCGGCCGGTCCGGCCGCGTCGGCGCCGGCGCCCAAGCCCGCGGCGTCCGGAGCCCGCAAGTGACGAGACCGTTCAACTTCTCGGCCGGACCGGCGATGTTGCCGCAGGCCGTGCTGCAGCAGGCCGCCGCCGAGATGCTGGACTGGCACGGCAGCGGCATGGGCGTGATGGAGATGAGCCACCGCGGCAAGGAGTTCATCTCGATCTACGAAGCGGCCGAGCGCGACCTGCGTGAGCTGCTGGCGGTGCCTGCGCACTTCCGCATCCTGTTCATGCAGGGTGGCGGTCTGGGCGAGAACGCCATAGTGCCGATGAACTGCTCGCGCGGCGGCGCGGTCGATGTGGTGGTCACGGGCTCGTGGAGCCAGAAGTCGCTGCAGGAAGCGCGCCGGTACGCTGACGCGCAGGCCGCCGCCAGCAACGAGGCCGATCGGCACACCACGCTGCCCGCCCCCACCAGCTGGCGCCTGCGCGACAACGCCGCCTATGTGCATGTGTGCTCGAACGAGACCATCCATGGCGTCGAGATGCACACCCTGCCCGACCTGGCCGCGCTGGGCCACCGCGCGCCGCTGGTGGTGGACTGCTCCTCGCACGTGCTCTCGCGCGGCATCGACTGGTCGCGCGTGGGCCTGGCCTTCGCCGGCGCGCAGAAGAACATCGGCCCGGCCGGCGTGACCATCGTCATCGTGCGCGAGGACCTGCTGGGCCACGCGCTGCCGATCACGCCCTCGGCCTTCGACTACAAGAACGTGGCCGACAACGCCTCGATGTACAACACGCCGCCCACCTACGGCATCTACATCGCCGGCCTGGTGTTCCAGTGGATCAAAGCCCAGGGCGGCGTGGCCGAGATGGAGCGCCGCGCCATCGAGAAGGCGCAGCTGCTCTACGGCTACCTCGACGACAACGGCGGCTTCTACAGCAACCGCGTCGCCCGCGATGCCCGCTCGCGCATGAACGTGCCCTTCTTCCTGGCCGACGAGCGCCTGAACGAGGCCTTCCTGGCCGGCGCCCGCGAAGCCGGACTGCTTCAGCTCAAGGGCCACAAGAGCGTGGGCGGCATGCGCGCGTCCATCTACAACGCCATGCCGCTGGCCGGCGTGCAGGCGCTGGTCACCTACCTGCAGGACTTCGCCCGCCGCCATGGCTGATGAACCGATCCAACCGCCGCCGGGCGACACCCAACCCGCCGCCCAGCCGGCGCTGCTGGCGCTGCGCGACCAGATCGACGCCCTGGACCGCGACCTGCTGGCACTGCTGAACCGGCGCGCCAGCATCGCGCTGCAGGTGGGCGAGATCAAGAAGAAGGAAGGCTCGGTGGTCTTCCGCCCCGAGCGCGAAGCCCAGGTCATCGACGGCCTGAAGGCCGGCAACCCCGGACCGCTGAAGAACGACAACATCGCACCCATCTGGCGCGAGATCATGAGCGCCTGCCGCGCGCTGGAAACGCCCACCCGCGTGGCCTACCTGGGCCCGTCCGGCACCTTCAGCGAGGAGGCGGCGCTGGGCTACTTCGGCAGCTCGATCGTGCGCGTGCCCTGCGCCAGCATCGACGAGGTGTTCCGCAACACCTCGGCCGGCGTGGCCGATTTCGGCGTGGTGCCGGTCGAGAATTCCACCGAAGGCATGGTGGCGCGCTCGCTGGACATCTTCCTGACCACGCCACTGTTCATCATCGGCGAGACCAGCCTGTTCGTGCGCCACAACCTGCTGCGCAAGGACAACTCGCTGGACGCGATCGAGGCGGTCTGCGCCCATCCGCAGGCGCTGGCGCAGTGCCACGAATGGCTGTCGCTGCACCTGCCGCAGGCCGAGCGCCGCCCGGTGGCCAGCAACGCCGAAGGCGCACGCCAGGCGGGCCAGGATGCGCGCCTGGCCGGCATTGCCAGCGTGCGCGCGGCCAACGAGTACGGCCTGCATGTGGTGGCACCGGCCATCCAGGACGACGCCCACAACCGCACCCGCTTCGCCATCGTCACCGACCCGCACCGCCACCCGGCGCCCAAGGCCTCGGGCCACGACTGCACCAGCCTGGTGGTCTCGGTCAACAACCGGCCCGGCGCGATGTACGACATCCTGGCGCCGCTGAAGAAGCATGGCGTGTCGATGAGCCGCCTCGAATCCCGCCCGGCGCGCTCGGGCCAGTGGGAGTACTACTTCTTCATCGACCTGCAGGGCCACCCGGATGAATCCCGCGTGGACCAGGCGATGAAGGAGCTGCGTGAGGCCTGCGCCTTCTTCAAGGTGCTGGGCACCTACCCCGTCGACGTCCACTGAGGGCTGCGCCGACCATGGCAATGTTCAAGCAACTCGGCCTGATCGGCTGCGGCCTGATGGGCGGCTCCTTTGCGCTGGCGCTGAAGGAGGCCGGACTGGTCGACAAGGTGATCGGCTACAGCAAGTCGCCCACCACCACCGACAAGGCGCGCCAGCTGGGCGTGATCGATCAGGTCGCCGAATCCGCGCTGCTGGCCGTCTCCGGCGCCGACATCGTGCTGCTGGCCGTGCCGGTGGCCGCCACCGATGCCACGCTGCGCGCCATCCGCCACCTGGTGACGCCGGCCACGCTGTTCATGGACGTGGGCAGCACCAAGCGCGACGTGGTGGATGCGGTGCGCCGCGTGCTCAAGGAGCGCGCACCGGCCTTCGTGCCGGCCCATCCGATCGCCGGCAAGGAACAGGCCGGCGTGCAGCACGCCGACGCCCAGCTCTACCGCGACCGCCAGGTCATCCTCACACCGATCGCCCAGACCGATGCCGGCCTGGTCGACAAGGCGCGTGCGGTCTGGACCGCGGTGGGCGCCCATGTGCAGGTGATGACGCCCGAGGCGCACGACGCCGCGTTTGCCGCCGTCAGCCACCTGCCGCACCTGCTGGCCTTTGCCTACATGGCCGGGCTGCTGCAGCAGAAGGACAGCGAGCAGTTCCTGGCGCTGGCCGGACCGGGATTCCGCGACTTCACCCGCATCGCCGCCTCCGACCCGGCGATCTGGCGCGACATCCTGATTGCCAACCGCGAGGAGGTGATCAAGCAGTCCGAGCGCTTCCGCGGCGCGCTGGGCGTGCTCGAGAAGGCGCTGCAGGACTGCCACGGCGAGGCGCTGGAGGCGCTGATCCAGGGCGTCTCGCAAGCCCGCAGCCATTGGCGCCTGAGCTCCGGCGCCCGCCACAACTGATCCCCTGCCGGCGCTGTGCCGCCGGCCGCCGACCCATGTTCGACACCGCCTTCCTCGACCTGCCGCCCCTCGTCCGCGCCCGCGGCACCGTGCGCCTGCCGGGCTCGAAGAGCATCTCCAACCGCGTGCTGCTGCTGGCCGGCCTGGCCGAGGGCACGACTGCGGTCCACGACCTGCTCGATTCCGACGACACCCGGGTGATGCTGGCCGCGCTGGAACAGCTGGGCTGCGGCCTGCGCCGCGAGGGCGAGGTGCTGCATGTGTCCGGCCTGGGCGGCCGCCTGCACACGCGCGAGGCCCGGCTCTTCCTGGGCAACGCCGGCACCGCGATGCGCCCGCTGACCGCCGCGCTGGCGGTGCTGGCGGCCACCCAGGGCGGTGCCTTCGAACTCTCCGGCGTGGCGCGCATGCATGAGCGGCCGATCGGCGACCTGGTCGACGCGCTGCGCGCGCTGGGCTGCCCGGTGGCCGACCTGGGCCAGCCCGGCTACCCGCCGCTGCGCGTGGGCGATGGCGCGCTGCACGCGCTGGACACCGCGCAACCGATCCCGGTGCGTGGCGACGTCTCCAGCCAGTTCCTCACCGCGCTGCTGCTGGCGCTGCCGCTGGTCAGCGGACACGGCCCTGTGGTGATCGAGGTGGTGGGCGAGCTGATTTCCAAGCCCTACATCGAGATCACGCTGAACCTGCTGGCGCGTTTCGGCATCCACGTGCAGCGCGAGGGCTGGCAGCGTTTCACCATCCCGCAGGGCTCGGCCTACCGCACGCCGGGCCGCATCCATGTGGAAGGCGATGCGTCCTCGGCCTCGTACTTCATCGCGCTGGGCGCGATCGCCGGCACCGACGCGCCGGTGCGCATCGAGGGCGTGGGCTTCGACGCCATCCAGGGCGACATCCGCTTCGTCGAGGCGGCCCAGGCCATGGGCGCGCAGGTCAGCGGCGGCCCGGGCTGGTTGGAGGTGCGCCGCGGCGCCTGGCCGCTCAAGGGCATCACGCTGGACTGCAACCACATCCCCGACGCCGCGATGACGCTGGCGGTGATGGCCTTGTACGCCGATGGCCCGACCCGGCTGACCAACATCGCCAGCTGGCGCGTCAAGGAGACCGACCGCATCGCCGCCATGGCCACCGAGTTGCGCCAGCTCGGCGCCACGGTCACCGAAGGCCCCGACTTCATCGAGGTGCAGCCGCTGCACGCCTGGCGCGCCCCGCTGATCCACACCTACGACGACCACCGCATGGCGATGTGCCTGTCGCTGGCCGCCTTCAACCCGCTGGCCGGCGCATCGGTGCCCGTGCGCATCGCCGACCCGAAGTGCGTGGCCAAGACCTTCCCCGACTACTTCGAGGCGCTGTTCAGCCTGGTCGAGCCGCTGCCCGGCGCGGTGCCGGTGATCGCGGTGGATGGCCCCACGGCGTCGGGCAAGGGCACGCTGGCGGCCGAACTGGCCGAGCGCCTGGGCTACCACCTGCTGGACTCCGGTGCGCTCTACCGCGCCGCCGCCCTGGCCGCCCGGGCGGCGGGCGTGGCGCTGGACGATGGCGCGGGCGTGGCCCGGGTGGCGGCCGCGATGGCGCTGCGTTTCCAGGGCCAGCAGGTCTGGCTGGACGGCCGCGATATCAGCGACGAGCTGCGCCTGGAAACCACCGGCGCGATGGCCTCGCAGGTGAGCGTCCACCCCGCCGTGCGCCAGGCGCTGCACGACGTGCAGCTCTCGTTTGCCCGCGTGCCGGGCCTGGTGGCCGACGGCCGCGACATGGGCACCGTGGTGTTCCCGGGCGCGGCGCTCAAGGTCTTCCTCACCGCCAGCGCCGACGAGCGCGCCGAGCGCCGCTACAAGCAGTTGATTTCTAAGGGAATTTCCGCTAATATCGACAGTCTTCGCGCAGACATCCGGGCGCGCGACGAGCGGGACATGAACCGCTCGGCTGCGCCCCTGAAGCCCGCCGAGGACGCCGTGCTGCTGGACAACTCGCAGTTGGGCATCGAGGAATCGGTGCAACGCTGCCTGGGCTGGTGGCACGAGCGCCGGCCGTTTGGCCGCCTGGCCTGAGCCATCCCGCTCAGGCTGCGCGTTCAGCGGCCACAGGGCCCACCGCCCCTCCCTCCTGGTGCGCACAGCACCGCCGGGGGCGGTGATCTCGTCAACCTCAACCCGGCAGGCCTCCCGGTCTGCAGCCAACGCCGGCGGCGCGCCGCCGGTCCAGGAAACACCATGCAAGAATCCTTTGCCGCCCTCTTCGAGGAATCGCTGAAGAGCGCCGACATGCGCGTCGGCGAGGTCATCTCCGCCGAAGTCGTTCGTATCGAGCACAGCCACGTCGTGGTCAACGCCGGCCTGAAGTCCGAAGCGTATGTGCCCATCGAGGAATTCAAGAACGACCAGGGCGAAGTCGAAGTCCAGGTCGGTGACTTCGTCTCGGTGGCGATCGACGCCGTCGAGAACGGCTACGGCGACACCATCCTGTCGCGTGACAAGGCCAAGCGCCTGGCCTCGTGGCTGGCGCTGGAAACCGCGCTGGAGTCGGGCGACTTCGTCACCGGCACCGTCAGCGGCAAGGTCAAGGGCGGCCTGACCGTGCTGGTCAACGGCATCCGCGCCTTCCTGCCGGGCTCGCTGCTCGACACGCGTCCTGTCAAGGACATGACGCCGTTCGAGGGCAAGACCATGGAATTCAAGGTCATCAAGCTCGACCGCAAGCGCAACAACGTCGTGCTGTCGCGCCGTGCCGTGGTCGAGGCCTCGATGGGCGAAGAGCGCGCCAAGCTGCTCGAGACCCTGACCGAAGGCGCGATCGTCAACGGCGTGGTCAAGAACATCACCGAATACGGTGCGTTCGTCGACCTCGGCGGCATCGACGGCCTGCTGCACATCACCGACATGGCCTGGCGCCGTGTCCGTCACCCGAGCGAAGTGGTCACCGTCGGCCAGGAACTGCAGGCCAAGGTCCTGAAGTTCGACGCCGAGAAGAACCGCGTCTCGCTGGGCCTGAAGCAGCTGGGCGACGACCCCTGGATGGGCGTGGCCCGCCGCTACCCGCAGGGCACCCGCCTGTTCGGCAAGGTCACCAACATCGCCGACTACGGCGCCTTCGTCGAGATCGAGCCGGGCATCGAAGGCCTGGTGCACGTCTCCGAAATGGACTGGACCAACAAGAACGTCGCGCCTTCCAAGGTGGTCACCCTGGGCGAGGAAGTCGAAGTCATGGTCCTGGAGATCGACGAGGACAAGCGTCGCATCTCGCTGGGCATGAAGCAGTGCAAGGCCAACCCGTGGGAGGAGTTCTCCGCCACGGTCAAGCGCGGCGACCGCGTCAAGGGCCCGATCAAGTCGATCACCGACTTCGGCGTCTTCGTGGGCCTGGCTGCCGGCATCGATGGCCTGGTGCACCTGTCGGACCTGTCCTGGCACGAGCCGGGCGAGACCGCCGTGCGCAACTACAAGAAGGGCCAGGAAGTCGACGCGATCGTTCTGGGCATCGATGTCGAACGCGAGCGCATCTCGCTGGGCATCAAGCAGCTCGACGGCGACCCGTTTGCCACCTTCACCTCGGTCAATGACCGTGGCGCCATCGTCAACGGCACCGTCAAGACGGTCGACCCGCGCGGCGCCGAAGTGCAGCTGGCCGACGACGTCATGGGCTACCTGCGCGCCTCCGAAATCAGCCGCGACCGCGTCGAAGACGCCCGCAACGTGCTGAAGGAAGGCGACGAGGTCTCGGTGATGATCGTCAACGTCGACCGCAAGACCCGCAACATCCAGCTGTCGATCAAGGCCAAGGACCAGGCCGACCAGCAGGAAGCCATGCAGCGTCTGTCGCAGTCCAACGAGCGCGAGAACGCCGGCACCACCAGCCTGGGCGCCCTGCTGCGCGCCAAGCTGGACCAGGGCGGCAACTGATCGCCTGAGAACGCCGAATGACCCGATCGGATTTGGTCAACAAGCTCGCGGAACGGTTCTCGCAGCTCACGCAGCGGGACACCGAGTTCGCGGTCAAGACCATGCTCGACGCGATGTCCGATGCGCTGGCCCGCGGCCACCGCATCGAGATCCGGGGCTTCGGCAGCTTCTCGATCAACCGCCGGCCGCCGCGCGTGGGGCGCAATCCCCGCAGCGGCGAGCAGGTCACGATCCCCGAGAAGCTGGTGCCGCACTTCAAGCCGGGCAAGGCGCTGCGCGAAGGCGTGGACGCCAGCCTGCCGGCCGATCCGGCCTGAGGCACGACACCATCCGCGCTGACCAGGGCCCTTCGGGGCCCTTTTTCATGCGCGGCCGGCCCTGCCTACAATGCGCCGAACATCCCTGCCCCGCCGATGCGCTTCATCGTCTGGCTCCTGCGAGCCTTCATCTTCTTCTCGCTGTTCGCCTTCGCGCTGAACAACCAGCATGTCGTGGCTCTGAACTGGTTCTTCGGCCACGCCTGGGAGACGCGCATGGTCTTCGTGGTGCTGGCGGCCTTCGGCGCCGGGCTGGTGCTGGGCGTGCTGGCCATGGCGCCCTCGTGGTGGCGCCAGCGCCGTCTGGCCCAGCGCAGCGCCGCACCGGTGGCCGCGCCAGCGGGACCGGCCCAGGCGCCCGCGGTGCCCGCCACCGCCTCGGTCAACGACCTCACCGACGCCCGCGCGCATGGAATTTGACCTCTCCTGGCTGCTGCTGGGGCTGCCGCTGGCCTTCGGCCTGGGCTGGCTGGCCTCGCGCATGGACCTGCGCCAGTGGAAGCGCGCCCAGTCCGATTCACCGCGCGCCTACTACCAGGGCCTGAACCTGCTGCTCAACGAACAGCAGGACAAGGCGATCGACGCCTTCATCGAGGCCGTCCAGCACGACCCCGACACCACCGAGCTGCACTTCGCGCTGGGCAGCCTGTTCCGCCGCCGTGGCGAATTTGAACGCGCGGTGCGCGTGCACCAGCACCTGCTGAACCGCGGCGACCTGGCCACCAGCGACCGCGACCGCGTGCAGCACGAACTGGCGCAGGACTTCATGAAGGCCGGCCTGTTCGACCGCGCCGAACAGGCCTACAAGGCGCTGCAGGGCACCCCCTTCGACACCGACGCCCGGTTGGCGCTGCTGGGCCTGTACGAGCGCTCGCGCGAGTGGGAGCAGGCCGCCGACACCGCCGCCGCGCTCGAAAAGCTGGGCACCGGTGCCTTCGGCACCCGCATCGCCCACCACTGGTGCGAGCGTGCGCTGGAACTGGACGGCCGCGGCCAGCCTGATGAGGCCGCCGCCGCGCTGGCCACCGCCCGCGCTGCCGCCCCCAACGCCCCGCGGCCGCTGCTGCTGGCCGGCCAGCGCGCGCTGCGCCTGGGCGATGCCGCCGGCGCGCTGGCGCTGTGGGGCGACCTGGAGGTGCGCGACCCGCAGGTCTTCCAGCTGGTGGCCCAGGACTATGCCGAGGCCGCCCGCGCCGCCGGCCAGCAGGAGGCCGCCCGCCAGCGCCTGACCGAGGCCTACCGCCGCGCACCCAGCCTGCCGCTGCTGCGCGCCCTGGCCCGGCTGGACGGCGCCGAGCTGGCCGACGCACCCGGCCTGCTGCCGCACCTGGCCGCCCAGCCCACGCTGAGTGCCGCGCTGGGTGTGCTGGCGCGGCCGGTCGAGCAGTGGGACGCCGCCAGCGCCCAGGCCGTGCGCGAGGCCGTGGCCCGCGCCGCCAAGCCGCTGCAGCGCTACCGCTGCGCCGCCTGCGGCTTCGAGGCGCAGCGCCACTTCTGGCAATGCCCGGGCTGCCTCAGCTGGGACAGCTTCCCGCCCCGGATGCTCGACGAACCCTGAGGGCCACCGCCCGGCCCGCTGCCCACCACCCGCCATGACGATCCGCCTGCTTGCCGTGTCCACCGCGGCCAACACCGATGCGGCCCTGCAGGAGCTGCTGCGCCAGGCCGGGCCGGAGGTCGAGCTGGTCCTGCACCTGGGCAACACCGAGTCCGACTACAAGGCCTCTGCTGTCTCGCGGATGAACCTGCGCCGCGGCCGCCGCGGCCACCTGACCCAGGACACGCGCTTCACTGGCCTGGCCCACGCCCTCTTCATGCAGGAGGACTACGAGGAGCGGGTGGACGAGTTCATCGACCACCTGCACCGCCGGGCCGAGCCCTTTGCCCACCTGCCGCACCCGCTGCACGGCTTCCACGAATACTGGGACTACTTCCATGTGCTGGCGGATGTCTTCGCGCAGCGCATCGCCGAGAGCGGCGCCACGCATGCGCTGTTCTTCAACGTGCCCCACCTGGTGCACGACACCCTGGTCTGGCAGGTGGCGCGGGCCATGGGCCTGCCCACGCTGATCGTCTCGCAGTCGCTGTTTCCCAACCGCTTCATCTCGATGCCGACGATCGAGGCCTACGGCCGCCTGCGCCCCGACGCCGAGGCCGCGCCGCCCTACCCCATCCAGCGCGGCGAGACCCTGCAGCACTTCTACATGAAGGGCATCGGCCAGCAGAAGCAGGCGGGCGGCCGCATCTCGGTGCGTGCCGTGGCGCAGCTGATGACCTTCCTGCTCACCAAGCGCAAGCTCAAGGCCTTGAACCCGCTGTACGTGGCGGGACTGCTGCGGCGCATGCAGCGCATCTACGGCGGCCTGCCCGACTGGCGCGACCCCTTCGCGCGCTTCTTCCACGAAGACTCGCTGGCCTATTTCGAGCACCTGCTGCAGTTCGAGGACGTGCAGCCCGACTGGAGCCGGCGCTTCGTCTACTTCCCGCTGCAACTGCAGCCCGAGATGACCACCTCGGCGCTGGGCGGCCCGTTCAAGGACCAGGCCCTGGCGATCGAGTCGCTGGCGCGCATGCTGCCCGAGGACGTGGCCATCTACGTGAAGGAGAACCCCAAGCAGGGCGCCTTCATGCGCGGGCCGATGTTCTTCCACCGCCTGCGCCGCATTCCCAACCTGGTCTTCATGGCCTCGCACACCAGCACCCATGAGCTGACCGCGCGCAGCGAGTTCGTCGCCAGCATCAGCGGCACCGTGGGCTGGGAGGCGGTGCGCCAGGGCAAGCCGGCGCTGGTCTTCGGCGCCACCTGGTACGCCGACCTGCCGGGCGTGCACCGCTGGCACCCGGGCCTGCGCTTCGAGGATATCGTCGCCGCACCGCCCGACCACGCGGCGCTGGAGCGCTCGGTCGGCCAGTTTCTGCACCACTGCCATGAGGGTGTGGTCGAGCGCCACTACAAGACCCTGGTGCCGGACTTCGACGAGGCGCACAACGCCCGCCAGGTGGGCGCGGCGCTGCTGGCGCTGCTGACCGGCCGCACACCCACCACCTTCGCCTGATGCGCGCGGACGCCCTGGTGCAGCGGCCCGGCGGGCGCTTCGTCCTCTTCGGCCTGGGCCTGCATGCGGCGGCATGGGCTCTGGGCTTCATGCTGACCAAGGACCTGGCCAAGTCGCTGGCCTGGTGGCTGGTGCTGGGCGGCGGGCTGTGGCTGCTGGCGGGCTGCCGCAGTCCGCGCGCTGCCAAGCACGTGTGGCTGCTGCTGGCCGGGCTGTTTGCGCTGGACATCGGCACCCAGGGCCTGCTGCGCGGCTACTTCGGCTCGCAGCCGCAGCCCAGCGTGATCGCCGAGTCGCTGGCCAACACCAGCGGTGCCGAGGTCGCCGGTTTCCTGGGTGAGCAGTGGCGCGCCATCGCCACCGGCCTGGGCTTCACCGCGGCCGCGCTGTGGAGCGCCTGGCGCTGGCGCCTGGCGCCCGCCGCCAACCACCGCGCGGCGCGCTGGCCGCTGATCGCCCTGCTGCTGCTGGCCGCCCTGCTCCACCTGAACCCGGCGATGCTGCGTGCCGAGCCGCTGGCGCGCTGGGGCGTGGTCTATGCCCGCCACCTGAAGGCCCAGCGCGAGATCGCCCAGCTCGACAGCACCCGCGCCGCGCTCTGGGCCCAGCGCGCCGACTGGCAGGTCCGGCGGCTGGACGAGCAGCCGCGCACCGTGGTGCTGGTCATTGGCGAGTCCAACACCCGCCTGAACTGGGGCCTGCTGGGCTACCCGCGCGACACCACCGCCGCGCTGGCCCAGGCCATGGCCCGGCTGCCCGGCAGCCATGTGCTGCTGCGCCAGGCCTGGTCGGCCGAAGCCTTCACGCTGCCTTCGCTGCGCCTGGCACTGACCGCCGCCACGCTGGAGCGGCCCGAGGACTGGGCCAGCACGCCGGATGTGACGCAGCTGGCCCGCGCGGCCGGCTACCGCGTGACCTGGCTGTCCAACCAGCCGGCGCACGAGGGCTGGTTCGCGTCGATGGCCGCCAGCGCCGACCAGCGCCGCTTCATCAACCACGGCAACTGGCGCGACAGCTCGGCCACCGACCACGACCTGCTGCCCGCGCTGGACCAGTGGCTGGCGGCCCCTGCGGCGCCGCAGGAGCTGCTGGTGATCCACCTGCTGGGCCAGCACTTCCACTTCGCGCAGCGCTGCCCCGCCGCCATGCGCCAGTGGGCCGTGGCCACCGAGGACGACGAGGTCACCCGCGCGCTGCGCGCCGCCGGCCGCAGCAGCAGCATCGTGCGCGCCCGCAACGAGTACGACGACGCGGTGCGCTGCGGCGCCGACGTGCTGGCGCGCATGATGGACGCGCTGCACCGTCAGCGTCCCGACCGCGCGCTGGAGCTGCTGTATGTGAGCGACCACGGCCAGGAGGTCGGCCACGTCAGCGACTTCGCCGGCCACAGCCAGAGCACCGAGGCCGGCTACGCCATCCCGCTCTACTGGTGGAGCCGCGGTACGGCGCCGGACCCAGCGCAGTTGCAGGCCCTGGCGCAGCGCCCATTCCGGCTGGATTGGGCCGACCACGCCGTGCAGCACCTGCTGGCGGTCCGATCGCGCTACTACGAGCCCACGCTGGACCTGTTCGGCACCGAGTACGCACCACCCAGCCCGGCGCGCCCGCCGGCCCTGGCCGCGCGATGAACCGCCAACGCCGCCACTGGCTCGCCTGGTGCCTGAGCGCCCCCGTGGCGCTGCAGGCGGCCGACACGCGCCTGGAGGTCAACCAGGCCAACCAGGCCGAGCTGGAAATGCTGCCCGGCGTCGGTCCGGCCTTGTCCGAGGCCATCCTGGCCGAGCGCCGGCGTGGCGGACCGTTCAAGGACTGGCGCGCGCTGCAGCGCCGCGTCAAGGGCCTGGGCCCGGCCACCGCGCGGCGCCTGTCACAGGCGGGTCTGCGCGTGAATGGCGCGGCTGTCTGAGCCTTCGCCTGACCAGCCACCCCGGCTGCGTCCGGCCTACCGGTCCCAACCGAAGAAGCGCCGCACGTCGTCACGCCGCGCCAGCGTATCGGCCTCGCCCAGCGCGATCAGCTCGCGGGTGTAGTCGGCCTCGAACAGCAGGTAGCTGGCCAGTGCCGCACCGCTGGTCGAGCCCGCCGACCCGGACACCCCCAGGCCGCGCAGCAGGGCGCGGACCATCGGCGGCAGCGCATGCAGGTGGCGCGCGGCCAGGTCATCCAGGCGCTGGCTGGGCGCGATCACCAGCAGCTCGACCGGCCGCAGGCTGCTGGCCTCGCGGGCCTCGGGCGGCATCAGCGACAGTGTGCGGTTGATGCGCTGCAGGCGTTCGATGTCCACCGCCAACGTGTCCAGGAAGATGCTCGACAGCGCGTGGCCGCCGATCTGCGCCAGCGACGGATAGCCAGGGTCGACGTGGCGCTCGCCCGGCGGCTCATGCATGCGGCCGGCACCCACCACCAGCACGCGCTGTGCGCCCAGGTGGATGGCCGGCGAGATCGGCGCCGCCTGCCGCATCGACCCATCGCCCAGCCATTCGGGCATGCCATCGATCGACAGCAGCCGAGCCGGAAACACGAAGGGAATGGCCGACGAGGCCATCAGGTGGTCGATGCACAGCCGCTGCCGCACCGCCAGGCGCTGCGAACGCACCCAGGGTTGCGCCTCCTGGGCCGCCTCGTAGAAGGTGATGTGCTGGCCCGTGCTGTAGCTCGAGGCGCTCAGCGCCAGCGCCTGCAGATGGCCGCTGGCGATCAGCTGCGGCAGGCGCTCGAGCCGGGCCGCCTCGGCCAGCAGCGCGGCCAGCGGCGTGTTGTCCAGCAGCGAGCGTGGCTTCTGGCGGCGCCAGCGCGCCAGCATCCAGCCGATCGACAGCATCGTCAGCCAGCCGGCGCCGCTGCGGATCACGCCCAGGGCGTCGGCACGGTAGACCTGTTCGGCGTGGAAATCGTGCCAGACCGCGTGCATGCGCGCCACGGTGGCGTCAAAGTCATCGGCACCGGCGGCCAGCACGGCGGCGTTGATGGCCCCGGCCGAGGTGCCGGCAATCACCGGAAACGGGGTCGGGGCGCCGGCCTGACCGGCCTCGGCGCGCAGCCGGCCCAAGGCCACGAGCACGCCGACCTGGTAGGCCGCGCGGGCACCGCCGCCGGTGAGCACCAGGCCCGTGACAGGGGACGAGGACGCGGACATGGGGCGAGTCTATGCCCGCCCCCGGTGCCTGCATTGCGAGGAAAAGACCGCTGTCGACCGATCAGTCGTGGCCGCGGCCGCGGCCATGCTCGCCGGGACCGTGCGGCTCGTAGCGGGGATGCGAGCGGTAGACCGGGGCCGGCGCGACATGGCGGCGATACCAGTCCTCGCGGACGAAGTACACCGGCACGCCGCAGGCGTTGTAGCGGCCGCAGTGGCGCGACCAGTGCTTGCGGTGGCCCGGCGGCACCCACAGATACACCGGCTGCGGCGGCGCCGAATAGACCGGTACCTGGCGCACCACCACCGGCTGCTGGACGATGACGTCCGGCTGCGGGAAGCGGCCGATGTCGATGCGCCCATACACGCCCGGCTGGCTGATCCCGATCGACACCCCGACCTCGGCGGCCTGGGCCGGTGATCCCAGCACGGCGGCCAGCAGGCCGGCGGCGCCCATCACAAGCAGGGGGGTCAGCTTCTTCATGTTCAGATCGGTCTCAAGTGGCGATGCGTGAACAACGCCGCACGCCCGGCCTTGGTTGTCACAGGGCGGCGGGCAAGCCGCAAGCAATTGTGAAGCGGCCGCCGCTCAGCGGCCCTCGTCGTAGGCGATGCGTGCCTGCCCCTCGGCGGCCAGGGCGCGCCAGGCGGCCAGGGCCTCGTCGGCCGGCCAGAAGCGGCCGGCCTCGCCCAGGTCCAGCTCGCCGCTGGCGCGGTCGCCGGTGATGCGCAGGCGCACCGGCAGGCCCTGGCGGGTCTCGCCCTGCTCGTCGCTGACCACCTTGGGCGGGTGCAGGCGCAGCAGTTCGGTGATGCGCGGCAGCGCGGCGGTGCTGCCGCCGCGCAGTTCCACCCACAGCTGGCGCCCGTGGCGCGCCCGCGCGGCGGGCAGGCTCCACACCGCGCTGACATCCAGCCGCAGGCCGCCGCTGAAGCGGTCGGGCTTCACCCGGCCCTGCACGATCAGCAGCTCGTCGTCCTTCAGCAGGTCGCGGTGGGCGTCCAGCAGCTCCTCGCCGGCCACGGCCTCGATCGGTTCGCTCTTGTCGTCGAGCTTGAAGATGCCCACGCGGCCGCGCTGGCCATTGATGATGCGAAGGTCGCTGACGATGCCGGCCAGCAGCTGCGGGTCGCGCGAATCGATCAGGTCGGCCACGCGACGCTTGACGAAGCGGCGCACCTCGGCCTCGTCCTGGTCGAACAGGTGGCCCGACAGGTAGAAGCCCAGCGCGGTCTTCTCCAGCGAGAGCTTCTCGCGCACCGTCCAGGGCTCGGCCACCACCAGCGGCGGCTCCTGGGTGTGGCTGCCGTGGCCGTCGCCATCGTCGAAGTCGAACAGGCCGCCCTGGTTGGCGTTGGCCTGCTGGGTTTCGGCCCAGTCGAAGGCCAGCGACACGCTGGCCAGTGCCGCCGCGCGATCCGGGTGCTGCTCGTCAAACGCGCCGGCCTTGATCAGCGCCTCGACCACGCGCTTGTTCACGCGGCCCTTGTCCACGCGCTGGCAGAAATTGAACAGGCTGCTGAAGGGCCCACCCTCCTCGCGCGCCGCCACGATGGCCTCGATCGCGCCCTGGCCGGTGCCCTTGATCGCGCCCAGGCCATAGCGGATCGCCTTGCGCCCCTCAGGCCCGGGCAAGGGCTCGAAGCGGTAGACGCCGCGGTTGACGCTGGGCGGCTCGAAGCGGATGCCGAAGTTCTTGACCGCGTCGTTCAGCAACACCTTGAGCTTGTCGGTGTCGCTGATTTCGATCGTCATGTTGGCCGCGAAGAACTCGGCCGTGTAGTGCACCTTCAGCCAGCCGGTGTGGTAGGCCAGCAGCGAGTACGCGGCGGCGTGCGACTTGTTGAAGCCGTAGCCGGCGAACTTCTCCATCAGGTCGAAGATCTCGTCGGCCTTCTCGGGCTCGATGCCGTTCTTCGCCGCGCCGTTGCGGAAGATCAGCCGGTGCTCGGCCATCTCCTCCGCCTTCTTCTTGCCCATCGCGCGGCGCAGCAGGTCGGCGCCGCCCAGGCTGTAGCCGCCCAGCACCTGGGCGGTCTGCATCACCTGCTCCTGGTAGACCATGATCCCGTAGGTCTCGGAGAGCACCGGCTCGACCAGCGGGTGCGGGTACTCCACCACCTCCTTGCCGTGCTTGCGCGCGACGAAGCTGGGGATCAGGTCCATCGGGCCCGGGCGGTACAGCGCGTTCAGCGCGATCAGATCTTCCAGCCGGCTGGGCCGGGCGTCGCGCAGCATGCCTTGCATGCCGCGCGATTCGAACTGGAACACCGCCTCGGTCAGGCCGTCGGAGAAGAGCTTGTAGACCGCCTTGTCGTCCAGCGGCAGGTTCTCGTAGGCGAAGTCCTTCTGGTCCGGGTAGCGGCTGGTGATGAAGTCCTTGGCCAGCTCCAGGATGGTCAGCGTGGCCAGGCCCAGGAAGTCGAACTTCACCAGGCCGATGGCTTCCACATCGTCCTTGTCGTACTGGCTGACCGCGCTGTCGCTGCCAGGCTGCTGGTAGAGCGGGCAGAAGTCGGTGATCTTGCCCGGCGCGATCAGCACGCCACCGGCGTGCATGCCGATGTTGCGCACCATGCCCTCGACATTGGCGGCCAGGCGCAGCAGCTCGGCCACCTCCTCGTCGTTCTTCTCGCGCTCCTCCAGCTCGGGCGCTTCCAGGCGCGCATAGATCACGCCCTTGTCGGGCTCGGGCGGCACCTTGGCCAGCGTCACCGTCTTGCCCGGCGGCGCCGGGATCAGCTTGGCGATGCTGTCCACATGGCCGAAGCCCATGCCCAGCACGCGGCCGATGTCGCGCAGCGCGGCCTTGGCGGCCATGGTGCCGAAGGTGGCGATCTGGCTGACCGCGGGTCGGCCGTACTTCTCCTTGACGTACTCGATCACCCGGTCGCGGTTGCCCTGGCAGAAGTCGACGTCGAAGTCGGGCATCGACACCCGCTCGGGGTTCAGGAAGCGCTCGAACAGCAGCTTGTACTGCAGTGGGTCGAGGTCAGTGATGAACAGCACGTAGGCCACCAGCGAGCCCGCGCCCGAGCCCCGGCCCGGCCCCACCGGGCAGCCGTTGGCCTTGGCCCACTTGATGAAGTCCGAGACGATCAGGAAGTAGCCCGGAAAGCCCATCTTCAGGATGGTGCCCAGCTCGAACTCCAGCCGCTCCACATAGCGCGGCCGCTCGGCTTCGCGCTGCGCCGGGTCGGGGAAGAGCTGCTGCAGGCGCTTGTCCAGGCCGTTGTAGCTTTCCTCGCGGAAGAACTGCTCGATCGGCATGCGGCTGCCGTCGGGCAGCTCGGGCGTGGGGAAGTCGGGCAGCTGCGGCTTGCCCAGCACCAGGCTCAGGCTGCAGCGCTGGGCGATCTTCAGCGTGTTGGCCAGCGCGCTGGGCACGTCGGCGAACAGCGCCTGCATCTCGGCCTGCGACTTCAGGTACTGGTCGCGGGTGAAGCGCTTGACGCGCTTGGGGTTGGCCAGCGTTTCGCCCTCGGCCACGCAGACGCGGGCCTCGTGGGCCTCGAAGTCATCGGGCGTCAGGAACTGCACCGGGTGCGTGGCCACCACCGGCAGGCCCAGCTCGGCGGCCAGCGGCACGGTGGCGCGCACCAGCGGCTCATGGCTGGGGATGCCGGCGCGCTGCAGCTCCAGGTAGAAGCGGCGCGGAAACAGCGCGGCCAGCTCGCGCGCCACCGCGGCGGCGCGGGCGGTGTCGCCCTGCAGCAGCGCCTGGCCCACCGCGCCATGCTCGAAGCCCGACAGGCAGATCAGCCCGGCGTGCAGCTCGCGCAGGTCGCTCCAGGCCACCCAGGCCTGGGCGCGCTGCACATGCTGGGTCCAGGCGCGGGCCAGCAGCTCCGACAGGTTGAGGTAGCCCTGCTTGTTCTGCACCAGCAGCAGCAGGCGCGTGGCCTGGGTGCGGTCGCCCGCGTCGGGCAGTGGCTCGACCCAGACATCGGCGCCCAGGATGGGCTTGACGCCCTTGCCGCGGCAGGCCTTGTAGAACTTGACCCCGCCGAACAGGTTGGCCAGGTCGGTGATGGCCATCGCCACCTGCCCATCGCCCTTGGCCGCCGCCGCCGCATCGTCGATCCGCAGGGTGCCATCGACGACGGAGAACTCGGTGTGGGTGCGCAGGTGGACGAAAGACATCGCGGCATTCTACGGAGGCGCCACCGCGCCTCCGTGGCCGCCCACCGCCTCAGTCGGCGCTCAAGGACAGGCCTGCAGCGGGATGTCGGCGGCCGTGCCGGTGCCGGCCACCTGGTCCGCCGTCAGCGTCAGGCACACCGGCAGCGATTCCACGCCCGCCGCGCTCACCACCAGGCTCACCAGGCCGGCCGGCGTGCCGGTCTTCAGCGTGAAGCGGGTGCTGGTGATTTTGCGCACCTGCACGTCGGTGCTCTTCCAGTTGGAGGTGCGGCCGTACCAGACCGAGCTGCCGCCGGGCTGGCCGAAGCGCACGATGGGGTAGTTCTCGTCCGACTCGGCGTCGTCGCCGTAGGTGCTGCCGGCGTTGGCGCCGGTCAGCTGGCGGCCGCTCAGCGTGAAGCGGCCCTTGCCGTCGTAGCGCACCGTTTCCACCGTGGGCCGGGCCTTGTCGGGGGGCGCGCCGTCGGCGGTGTAGATCCACACATCGGTGCCGCCGCGGGTGAACAGCACCTGGCCGGTGGGCAGCACCAGCATGCGGTGCACGAAGGCCGGGTCACCCAGCGTGACCGGCAGCGCCGGGCTGAGCGGCTGGATGGTGTTCTGCGCCGGGTTGTAGGTGAACAGCTGCGTCGGCCCCGAGAAGGCGGTGCCGGTGGAGGGGCTGGCATCGGCGGCCAGCATCACGCGGCCGTCGGGCAGCGCCGCCGCCGGCGCATCAACCGCACCAAACAGGCCCTGGGCGCCGCTGGGCAGCGTGCCGATGATGTCCGGCCCGGCCGACCAGGTGTTGCTGGCCACGTCGTAAAGCGCGGTGTGGCCGGTGGCGCCGATCGTGATCACGCGGCCACCGCGGTCGCGGCTGCGCAGCGCCAGCGCGCCGCCGATTTCGTAGCCCATGGCCGGGCTGCTGAGCTGCGGGATGCTGCCCGCGGCGGTGCCGTCGGACGGGCTGCGGCCGCTCCACAGGCCGGTCTTGGGGTCGTAGACCTCGGCGTAGCCGCCGCCGGTGGCGATGCTGCGGAACAGGTCATAGACCATCACCTTGCCGCCGGGCAGCTTGACGTAGGTTTCTTCGTCGCTGCTGTCGTCGTAGGCCTTGTCGGCGGCGCGGGTCCAGCTGTTGCTGCCGATGTCGTACAGGTAGGTGCTGCGGCCGAACAGCGAACCGGCCAGGATGCGGTCCTTGTCGAGCAGCATGGTGGGCACGTCGCCGAAGTTGGCTTCAGGGTGCGGGGCGATCGGCGTCCAGACGTTGCGCAGCGTGTCGTACCACTCGCCGGTGTTGGTCCAGTTGGCGTCCAGGTTGGGACCGCTGTACTCGCCACCCAGCACCCAGACGTCGCCGCTGCGCAGCACATGGCTGGCGAAGTACAGGCGATTGGTGCCCATGCCGGCCACGCGCGTCCAGCGGCCGTTGGCGTAGTTGCCGTTGGCGTCCGGGCTCAGCTTGAGCCAGATGTTGCCGGGGCCGTCGTAGGAATGGGCCAGCACCGTGCCGTCGGTCAGCAGCAGCATGGTCTCCACGCTGTTGGGCGGCTTGCGCGCGACCGGGGTCCAGCTGGCGGCGGCGGCGCTCAGCGGTGCGCAGGCCAGGCTGGCCAGCGTCAGCGCACAGGCCAGGGTCTTCGACGACTTCAATGCGGGCATGGGTCTGGGTCTCCTTGTGGGTCCCGAAGTGTCGCAAAGTGTTACCAAGCCCCGGACCCACCCCCCACGTTTCAGGTCGGACGGATGTCACACCCCTGTGACCAGACGGGGACCGCGGCCGCCGGGCGCGGCTCCTAGAATCGCCGCATGCTGTCCGTCCTGCTGCGCGCCTTCGGTATCCTGCTGATGCTGACCGCCGTGGCCCTGCCGCTGGCGCGGGCGCCCGACCGCTCGCCGGAATCGCTGGTGGCCCGCTGGGCGCCACGGCCGTCCGAGCTGGTGGAGGTGGGTGGCCTGATGGTCCATCTGCGCGACGAGGGGCCGCGCAACGACCCCACCCCGCTGCTGTTCATCCACGGCCTGGGCTCCAGCCTGCACACCTGGGAAGGCTGGGCCAGCGCACTGCGCGCGCAGCGCCGCGTGATCCGCTTCGATCTGCCCGGCGCCGGCCTGACCGGCCCCTTCCCCGAGCCCCAGCCCCAGGACTACCGCAGCGAAACCCTGGCCCGCTTCACGCTGCAACTGATGGACCAGCTGAAGCTGCGCCAGGTGGTGCTGGTGGGCCATTCGCTGGGCGGCGAGGTGGCCTGGCAACTGGCCAGCCGGGCCCCCGAACGCATCAGCCGCCTGGTGCTGCTGGACGCCACCGGCCTGGCGATCGAGCCGCTGGAAGTGCCCCCGGGCCTGCGCCTGGCCCGCGTGCCGGTGCTGGGCTGGCTGGGCCAGTCGCTGCTGCCGCGCGGCGTGGTCGAGGCCACCCTGGAAGCGGTCTACGCCGATCCGCGGCGCCTGACGCCGGAGGTGGTGGACCGCCATTTCGAGCTGCTGCTGCGCGACGGCAACCGCCAGGCCTTGCGGCAGACCCTGCTGCAGCAGCAGCCGGGGCGCGACGTCGAGCGTCTGGCCGGCCTGCGCCTGCCCACGCTGCTGCTGTGGGGCGAGAAGGACCGCGTGGTGCCGCCCGCCGCCGGCGCCGAGTTCGCCCGGCGCATTCCCGGCGCCCAGTTCCAGGTGCTGGCCGGCCTGGGCCATGCGCCCCAGGAAGAGCTGCCGGCGCGCAGCCTGGGCGCACTGCAGGCCTTTCTGCCGCCACGCTGAGGCACATCCCCCCGCGCCGCGGCTGGCGGATCTGCCCCGCCTTGGCCCGCCTATTCCGCCCCATGGCCCCGGGCCGCCCTGACTAGCATCGGCTGGAGACCCCATACCGTGTCCCAGCCATGTCCGCGACCACCCTTGCCGCCCCGCTGACCGCCCCCACCGGCGATCCCGCCAGCGCCCCCGTTGCCACCCCGGCGCAAGCCGATCTGGCGCGCCTGCGCAGCGGCGCCTGTCCGCTGGCCGAGCTGCTGGACCGCACCGCCGCCTGGCAGGCCCGGGGCGACGACGACACCGCGATCCGCCTGTACGCCGAGTGGCTGGCCCACACCGACTCCCCCTTCCGCCACGTGGCGCTGTTCAACCAGGGCACGCTGCTGGCCGCCCGCCAGCGCGATACCGAGGCCGAGGCCGCCTACCGCGAGGCCCTGGCCCTGCTGCCGGCCTTTTCCCAAGCCCGGCTGAACCTGGGCCACGCGCTGGAGCGCCGTGGCGACACCGACGGCGCCCTGGCCGAATGGGCCCGCGTGGTGGCCGACACCCGCCCCCTGCCCGACGACCCGCGCCCCGAGCAGCGCGAGCTGTGCCTGCACGCGCTGAACAATCTGGCCCGCCTGAACGAGCAGCTGCGCCGCTTCGACGTGGCCGAGGCACACATGGTCGACAGCCTCACGATCAAGCCCGACCAGTTCGACGTCATCCAGCACTACGTGCACATCCGCCAGAAGCAGTGCGAGTGGCCGCTGTACCGCACCGTGGGCGAGGTCACCCCCAACCAACTGCTGATGGGCACCTCGGCGCTGGCCATGCTCAGCGTCAGCGACGACCCCGCGCGCCAGCTGATGGCCGCACTGCGCTTCGTGCAGGAGAAGCTGCCCAGGACCAACCACCCGCCGCTGCACACCAGCGGCCCGCGGCGCGAGGGCCGCATCCGCATCGGCTACCTGTCGGGCGACCTGGCGATGCACGCGGTGGGCCTGCTCACCGCCGAGCTCTTCGAGCTGCACGACCGCAGCCGCTTCGAGACCTTTGCCTTCTGCTGGAGCCGCGAAGACGGCAGCCCGCTGCGCGAGCGGCTGCTGAAGTCTTTCGAGCACGTCTACCGCATTGGCCAGATGGACGACACGCTGGCCGCGCGGCTGATCGCCGGCCTGGGCATCGACGTGCTGATCGACCTGCAGGGCCTGACCAATGGCGCGCGGCCCGCCATCCTGGCACTGCGCCCGGCGCCGGTGCAGGTGAGCTACCTGGGCTTTCCGGGCACCTGCGCCATCCCCGGCGTGGACTGGATCGTCGCCGACCGCTTCGTCATGCCCGAGGCCCTGCTGCCCTTCCACACCGAGCGGCCGATCTACCTGCCGGTGTGCTACCAGGTCAGTGACCGCCAGCGCCCGGTGGGCGCGCTGCCCACGCGGGCCCAGTACGGCCTGCCCGAGGACGGCTTCGTCTACTGCAGCTTCAACAACAACTTCAAGTTCACCGAAGAGGTCTTCGACAGCTGGATGCGCGTGCTGGCCGCGGTGCCCGGCAGCGTGCTGTGGCTGCTGGCCGACAACGACTGGACCCGCGCCAACCTGCTGGCCCGCGCTGCGCAGCACGGCATTGCCGAGCAGCGCCTGGTGTTTGCGCCGCGCGTGGCGCCGCCCGACTACCTGGCCCGCTTCGCGCTGGCCGACCTGATGCTCGACACCTTCCCCTACAACGCCGGCACCACCGCCAGCGATGCGCTGTGGATGGGCTTGCCCATCGTCACGCTGGCCGGGCGCAGCTACATCTCGCGCATGGCCGGCAGCCTGCTCACCGCGGTGGGCCTGCCCGAGCTGATCACCGAGACCCTGCCCGACTACGAGCGCCTGGCCGTCGCCATCGGCCGCTCGCCCGGCCGTGCCCGCTCGTACCGCCGCTACCTGGAGCGCGACGGCCGCCAGTCGCCGCTGTTCGACATGCCCGCCCGTGTGCGCGAGCTCGAAGACGCGCTGGCCGCCCTGGCGCTGAAGGCGCGCCAACCCGAATGAATCCGGCCACCGCGTGAGCACCGCCACCGCCGCCGCTGCCGCCACCGCCGCCCCGAAACGGGTGGCGATGGAGCACGACGCCCTGCTGCAATCGCTGGTCTGGCTGACCCGCCACCACGGCCGCGAGCGCTCGGCCAGCGCACTGCTGGTGGGCGTGCCGGTGGACGGCCACGCCCTCACGCCCGCGCAGGCACTGCGCGCCCTCACCCAAGCGGGCTACCGCACCGGTCTGCTGCCGCGCCCGCTGGCCGACATCAGCCCGCTGCTGTTCCCGGTGGTGGCGCTGATGCGCGACGACGACGCCTGCATCCTGCGCCGCCGCATCGAATCGCCGCAGCACGGTGGCCGCTCCTACGAGATCGTGCTGCCCGCCGCCGGCGGCGCCACGCTGATCGTCGGCGAGCAGGAGCTGTCGCAGGAATACCTGGGCCATGTGATCGCCGCCACGCCGCAGCTGCCGGTGGTGCACGACGAGGATGACAACGGCCTGCTGGGCCACGGCGGCCACTGGCTGTGGGGCACGCTGCGCCGCTTCGTGCCCTACTACCGCGCCGCCCTGCTGGCCGCGCTGATCAGCAACGTGATGATGCTGGTCACCGGCCTGGTCAGCTCAGTGGTGTTCGACAAGGTGATCCCGCAGCAGGCCTTCGTCACGCTGTGGACACTGGCCGCCGGTGCCGTGCTGGCGCTGGGGCTGGACCTGGCGGCGCGGCAGATCCGCGCTCACCTGATCGATGTGTCGGGCCGCAAGGCCGACCTGATCATCGGCTCGCTGCTGTTCCGCCAGACGCTGGGCGTGCGCATGGAGCACCGGCCGGTGTCCGCCGGCGCCTACGCCCACCACCTGGCGCAGATCGAAACCGTGCGTGACTTCTTCGCGTCGGCCACGCTGGCCACGCTGTCCGACCTGCCCTTCATCGCGCTGTTCATGGCGATGACCTTCATCGTCGGCGGCCCGCTGGGCTGGGTGCTGGCTGGCGCGGTGCCGCTGATCCTGGCCGTGGTGCTGGTGATGCAGGGCTCCTTGCGCCGCGCGATGAACTCGGGCCTGCGCCACCAGACCGACCTGCAGGGCGTGCTGGTGGAGGCCGTGGACGGTCTGGAAGACCTGAAGGCCAGCGGCGCCCAGGGCCGCTTCCTGCGCCGCTACGAAGACGCCACCGCGCTGGCGGCTGAATCGGCGCTGCGCGCCCGCTCGGTCAGCGCCTGGAGCAACAACCTCAGCGGCAGCGCGCAGCAGCTGGTGACGCTGGTGATGCTGGTCTGGGGCGTCTACCTGATCCACGACGGCGTGATCACCGCCGGTGCCTTGATCGGCGCGGTGATGTTCGCCGGCCGCGCGGTGGCGCCGCTGGGCAGCGTGATCGCGCTGGCCAACCGCTACCAGGGTGCGCGCGCCGCGATGACCGCGCTGGACCGTCTGATGCGCCTGCCGCTGGAGCGCGACGAGCAGCGTCAGTACGTGGTGCGCCCGCAGCTGCGCGGTGGCCTGGCACTGCGCCAGGCCAGCTTTGCCTACCCGCCCACCGGCCAAGACCGGCCGCCCAAGGTGCTGTCGGACGTGACGCTGCAGTTCGCCCCGGGTGAGCGCGTGGCCATCCTGGGCCGCATCGGCTCGGGCAAGTCCACCGTGCTGCGTCTGCTGGCCGGTCTGTACCAGCCCACCGACGGCCGGGTGGAGGTGGACGGCATTGATCTGCGCCAGATCGACCCGGTGGACTACCGCGACCAGATCGGCTTTGTCGCCCAGGACCCGCGCCTGTTTGCCGGCACGCTGCGCGACAACGTGCTGCTGGGCCGCTCGCATGCCGACAGCGTGCGCCTGCAGCAGGTGGCCGCGCTGACCGGCCTGGACCGCCTGGTGGCCAGCCACCCGCTGGGCTGGGACCTGCCAGTGGGCGAGCGCGGCGCACTGCTGTCGGGCGGCCAGCGCCAGCTGGTGGCGCTGGCGCGCTGCCTGATCACCACGCCGCGCATCCTGCTGATGGACGAGCCCACCAGCTCGATGGACGCGCAGTCTGAAGTGCAGTTCCTGCAGCGCCTGGCCGCCTCGGCCGGTGACCGCACGCTGCTGGTGGTGACCCACCGGCCGGCGGTGCTGGAGCTGGTGAACCGCATCATCGTGGTGGATGCCGGCCGCGTGGTGATGGACGGCCCGAAGGCCGCCGTGCTGGCCGCCTTGTCCGGCGCTGCCAAACCAGCCGCTGCGCCCGCCGCAGCCCCCGCGCGATGAAGCCGCCCGACACCCGCCGCTGGTTCTCGGCGCCGCCCGAGCGGCAGCCCTCGGCCACGGGCGCGCCGGTGACGCAGCCACCCACGCTGAAGCACACCCTGCCGCCTGAGCCCGCTGCTGCGCCCGCCCCGGAGCGCGCCAGCAAGCGCCTGCTGAACGCCGCCCAGGCCGCCTCCCCCCGCCCCACCCGCGCCGCGCTGCGCCCCGGCGACGAAGACTTCCTGCACGCCGTGCGCGCCGCCCAGCAGCTGGAGCCGCGCCGCGCGCCGCGCCTGGCGCTGTGGCTGATGGCGGTGGCCATCACGCTGGCCGCGCTGTGGGCCGCCACCACCCGCGTCGAGCAGATCACCCGCGCCGAAGGCCGCGTGATCCCCGAGACCCGCGAGCAGGTCATCTCCAGCCTGGAAGGCGGCCTGCTGGCCGAGCTGCTGGTGCGCGAGGGCGAAGCCGTGCGCGCCGGCCAGCCGCTGCTGCGCATCGACCCCACGCGCGCCGAATCGTCCCAGAACGAAGGCGCTGCGCGCCGCCTGGCGCTGCTGGCCACCACCGCCCGCCTGCAGGCCGAGGTGCAGGGCCGCGAACCCAGCTTCCCTGCTGAACTGAAGGACCAGCCCCGCCTGGTGGCCATGGAGACCGAGGCCTTCCAGGCCCGCCGCCGCCTGCTGGACGAAGCCGTGGGCGCCAACCGCCAGAGCATCGCGCTGGTGGGCAAGGAGCTGGCGGTGGCCGAGGACATGGCCCAGCGCGGCCTGATGTCCGAGGTGGAGGTGGTGCGCCTGCGCCGCCAGATCAACGACATGCAGCAGCAGATGCTGGAGCGCCGCAACCGCTTCCGCCAGGACGCCAGCACCGAGCTGCTGCGCGTGCAGGGCGAACTGGCCCAGCTGGACGAGCAGATGGTGGCGCGCGAGGACGCGGTGCGCCGCACCGTGGTGGCCTCCCCCGTGGACGGCCTGGTCAAGAACATCCGCCAGCACACGCTGGGCGGCGTGATCTCGCCCGGCGCACCCATCCTGGAGATCGTGCCGCGCAGCGAACACCTGCTGGTGGAGATGCGCCTGAAGCCCGCCGACGTGGGCTTCGTGCGCATCGGCCAGGCGGCCGAGGTGAAGCTGTCGGCCTACGACTACAACCTGTACGGCGGCCTGAGCGGCACCGTCGAATCGATCAGCCCCGACGCGCTGGGCGAGGCCGAGCGCCCGCCTAACGCGCCCGATGCCACCTGGTTCCGCGCCCTGGTGCGCATCCAGACCAACCACCTGCGCAGCGCCGACCAGGTGCTGCCGGTGATCCCCGGCATGACCGCCACGGTGGAGGTGAACACCGGCGAGCGCACCGTGCTGGAGTTCGTGCTGCGCCCCCTGCTCAAGGCCCGTGAGGCCTTCCGTGAACGATGAGACACGCCCACACGCTTTCGCTTGTTGCCAGCGTGCTGCTGGCGCTGCCCGCCCACGCCGAGCCCACCGGCTGCCAGCCCCCCACGGCCCTGGCCCAGCCGGCCGAGTCGCCGCCGCCGCGCCAGAGCCTGGTGCAGCTGCTGTCGCTGGCCGAGCAGCGCAGCCAGGCCATCGGCGCCGCCCGCCTGCTGACCGAGGCCGCGCAGAGCGACCTGCAGGAAACCCAGGCCGCCAAGCAGCCGCAGGCCTCGCTCAGCTGGATCGCCGGCGCCACCGGCAGCCGCAGCCAGCTGCTGCCCAGCCGCAGCGATGCGCTGAACCGCCCTTCCCTGCAGGTGGGCGCACCGCTGTGGGACGGCGGCCGCCAGCAGGCGCTGGAAGACTGGCGCGGCCAGCTGGCCGAAGCCGCCCGCCAGGGCCAGCTGAACGCCGCCGAGCAACTGCGCGTGCAGGTGGTCAACCTGGCGTTTGATCGCAGCCGCTACCGCCTGCAGGCGCAGGTGTGGCAGCAATACACCCATAAGGTCTGCACCCTGGTGCAGGCGCTGGAAGACATCGTCGCCCGCGACCGCGGCCGCGCCAGCGAACTGGTGCAGGCCCGCAAGCAACTGCAGCAGGTGCAGCTGTCACGCCAGCAGGCGCTGAGTGCCATGCAGCTGACCGACACCCGCCTGCGCCGCTACGTGGGTGAATACCTGCCCGACGTGCCCAGCCTGGCCGCGCTGATGACCGAACTGCCCGAGCTGCCGCAACTGCACCAGCGCGCCACCGGCGCCGCCGAGGTGCTGCAACTGGAAGCCCAGCAGCACGCCGCCGAGCAACTGGCCAACGCCACCGCCGCCAGCCAGCGCCCGCAAGTGAGCTGGGCCGTGCAGGCCAGCCGCGACCTGGCCGGCGACCGCCAAAGCCAATGGCAAGCCGGCGTGACCCTGAGCCTGCCGCTCTACAACCCCGGCGCCGCCCCCGCCGAGCGCGCCGCCCGCCAACGCGCCGAAGCCGCCCGCCTGCAGCGCGAAGACACCCTGGCCACCCTGCTCAACCGCATCGACCAGGTCCACGGCCAGGCCGAAGCCGCCTTCACCCGCGCCCGCGACGTGGTGCAGGTCCTGCGCGACTCCGAACGCGTGCGCGACGACACCCTGCAGATGTGGCAACAACTGGGCCGCCGCTCCCTCTTCGACGTGATGTCGGCCGAGGGCGACCACTTCAACCTGCGCCTGGCCTACGTGGACGCGCTGCACGATGGGCAGCAGTCAGTGGCGCTGTTGTGGTCGTTGGCGGGTGGGGTGCAGCAGCCGCTGCGGTGAGCGCGGCGGGCTTGACGACAAGGTCCTTCCAGCCCAGTCGCGCGAGGCCGACTTGGCCCCGATTGGCTACCGGGTCCAGTTCTCGACACGCAGCCCCTTGACGCGCCCGAAGTCCTTGACGTTGTTCGTCACCACGGTCGCGCCCAAGGCCCGCGCATGCGCCGCGATCATCAGGTCTGCGGCGCCCAGCTGCGCGCCGCGACGCTTCAGGTCAGCGCGGATCTCTGCATAGTGGGGCGCCGCCTCCTGCGGCCAGTCCAGCACCGCCAGGTGCAGGGCCAGGCTGTCCAGCACCTGCTGGTTCTGCTTGCGCTTGGCCGCGGCCGAGGCCTGCACACCGTAGCTCAACTCGGCAAATGTCACCGCTGACATCAGCTGCTGCTGCAGCGGCACCGACTGCACCTTGTCCGCCAACACCGCCGACTCGCCACGCATCAGGAAGATGCAGGTGTCGGTGTCCAGCATGTACAGCGGCAACGTCAAAACCGGCGCTCCTGCACGGGCAAACGTTCCGTCTCCGCCATGAAGTCAGCCGACGCGGTCAAGCCCAAAGCAAGAAAGCCGGACCAATCCGTGGGTCGCGGCGTCAACACAACGCTCTCGCCCTCGCGGCGGATGAATACCTCGCGCACCGACTCCGGAAACCGAAACTCAAGCGGCATCGTCACCGTCTGCGAGCGGTTGTTCCAGCCGACGCGCGCGGTGGGGCGTTGCTTGGGGGTGTGCTGCTCTGCCATATGGCATAGCATATGGCAACATCAAGCGCCCGGCAAGTCTGATACTCCACCTCTTGCCGCCCGGCCATTCGCCGCCCACACTGGAGTGGGCACCTGATCCGCCGCTGACGCGAGCCATACATCGGCGCACCGGTGAAGGAGATTCCCGGTGCCCGCCAGTTCCAAGCCACTCCCCCCAAGCAGCTCAAGTGGGTCGAGGCGCATCACCATCTGGACTCTGACCTGTTGCAGTCCATCCTAAAGACGAAGGCGAGCCGCGTCCAGGTGGCTCACTTTCCGACGAACGAGGCGCACCTGAAGTTCAGGTCGTCGCGACGAGTGGCTGACCAGCCCTCCCCCGCAAGACGCGACCGAACAACTGCCCAACGCCACCGCCGCCAGCCAGCGGCCGCAGGCGAGCCTTGCCTATCGCTCTTTGCGAAGCGGAACAAACCGCCTCAGATTGCGTCACAAAGGTCCTGAAAAACTTTGCGTCGCAGCGCGAGCCGATGCCAGTGCCGTCCGGGCTGAACGGTGCTTGGCTCAACGTTCGAGCCGACCACCTTCGGCAGCGCATAGGCGCTACCGTCAGCAGCGAAGATCATGCAACTGCGTTCTGCGTGTTTTCAAGTGATCAAGGCCACACTGCCCATTGCGTTGGCATGTTCGGTCACGGGAGAACTGTCCTCCACCACGCCGCAGCAGCTCGCCGATCGGTATGTTGATCGCGTCTATGCGCAGTCAACGCCAGTCGCTCGCGAGCGCGCGCGGCGCTCCTACCTGATTTGGTTCTTTGAGGGATTCGTCAGTCCCGGCGACTTCATGCCGGGCGATCACGACCTGGAGCGTGACGCGTTCCAGGATGGCCAGGCGTTTTGGTGGACGCGGCCCAGCTTGCGCCCATGGGTGATGCAGAACTACGGCTACGTCGAGGTGCGACTGGCAGGGCTTTGGACCGTTGGTTACGAGGCAAGCAGCCTTGAAGTCGGCGATGGATCGCGCCGGCGATGCTGGCTGTGGGGCCTTGGCGACGCGCAGATCGACCCCTCGTTAGCTATGAGCCGATCACCTTGGGGTGTACCCGTTGCCGTGGCGGGCTACCTCAGCCCGCCGGGCCGGTACGGCCATCTGGGTTCCTATGACTGTCAAGTCTACGCAACGAAGATCGCTCGCGATGGCAATCAACCCTTGGCCGCACCCGACCCACGGCCGCCCGGCATGCCCGTGTGGAGGTAGGCGGCCGGGAAGGAATGCCCCCGTGTTTGTCCGCTCTGGGCTCAAACGCGCAGGCCCGATGTGCGATCAGAACGATCCGGGCGAGCGTACCCGGGCCGATGTTCAGGCCTCCAGTGCCAGGTTGTTGCGCATCACCCTGGCGCGGCTGCGCTCGGCCAGCGAGGTGTCGGCCCGCGACAGCACCAAGCGCACGCAGTTGGAGCCCGCGTCGGCAACTGGCATCCCACCGTCGTCCAACGCCCCAGCATGCACCAACGACAACCGCTGCTGCAGCATCCCGCGCTCCCAGAAGCGATCCAGCCAGGGCGCCAGCCGTTCGGACCAATTGGGCGCATCGCCCGCGCCCAATTGCAGCACCAAGCGCCCCTCCGGCCCCAGCAGCCGCAGCGCGGTGTCCAGCAGCGGCGCAGTGGCAGCGTCATCCAGCCGCCGCTCGCCCACATCGATCAGGGTCCATTGCCCGTCACCACGTGGCAGTGCAGCGGCATCCAGGGGGCCGGCTGCATCACCGCCCTCCCCCACGTTGAACCAGCCCGGCCGGTAGCCTGAGCGGCCGTCGTCCAGGTGCAGTCGGTCGGGCACCGGCAGCGCGCTGCCGGCCTGCTGTGCAGCCGCCCACACCTGCTGACCCAGTTGCCAGGCGGCGCGTGCACCGTCCAGCCGGTCGTCGGACAAGCGGCTGCGCCAGTCGCGTTCGGCAATTCCGGCGAACTCCGGCCCCCCCAGCCCGTCGGCCAGGGCGCGCAGCAGATCGTCCGCCCGCGCCTCGAACCAGCGGATGTGGGCATGCGCGGCATCGCTGGGCAGCGCTGCGCGGTTGCTGACCTCGGCCAGCACGGGCACGCCGTGGCGCTGGGCGAGGCGCAGGGCCATCAGGTCGGGGGCGGCGTCGTCGCGCGGCAGCAGGGCCAGCCAGGCCTGGGCCTGGCGGAGCAGGGCGCGGCGTTCGGGGCCGGCCAGGGGGACGTCGATGCGGTGCACGGGCAGGCCCAGGCGTTGCAGGCCGGCCAGCACGGCGTGTTGGCGCTCGTTCAATTGGCCTTCGACCACCAGGCCGAGTGGGCGCTGGGGGGTGGGTTGCCAGGGGGTGGCGGGGTCGGGGGCGGGTTGCCACAGGGCGAAGGGCGGGGCCTTGGGCGCGTCGGCGCGGTAGGCGGCCACGGCGGTGGGGTCGGCGTCCAGCACGGGCCAGCGCTTGAGCAGGCGGCGGGCCTGGGTGGACAGGGCGCTGGCTTCGCCGGTGCCGCGCACCAGCACGCAGGCGTGGCCTTGGGCGGCGGCGGCATCAAAGCCGTGTTCCACGCCGATCACGTAGTTGATGGCGCCGGGCTGCAGGCGGCGGCGGGCCAGGGTGGGCGCCAGGCCCAGGGCGCGCAGGTCGTCGCGCAGGGCCAGGGCCAGTTCCAGGTCGTGCAGGCCGGCCCAGGCGCCGGCGGGGGCGGTCACGCACAGGTGGACGGCGGGAGAGGTGTCTTGGCTCATGCTCGGGCCTCGCTCAGGCAGGAAGACCGTCGCGCAGGCGCGCGCGCTGGCGGGCCTCCACCGTGGCCAGGAAGGTGAACACCTCCTCGGTGAACAGGCGGCGCTGGTCCTCGATCCACTGCACGTAGGGCGCCAGGCGCTGGGCGTGGGTGGCGTGGTCGGCCATGGCCTCGGCGATGCGCTGAATCACCAGCGGCACGGTCAAGGGGTGGCGCTCGTCGAACTTGTAGCCTTCGGGCAGCGGCACATCCACCGCGTTGCCGGCGCTGCCCTGGGTGTTGGTGATGACCACGCAGCCGCACAGCGCGGCTTCGCGCGGGATGCGGTCGCGGCCGGGGTGGGGGCCGAAGTCCACATACACCTTGGCACGGCCCAGCAACTGGGCCACCTCGGCGGGGCTCATGTTCTCGATCGCCACCCACTGCACCTCGGGCGGTGAGGCCGCCATCAGCTGCTGGGTGAAGGCCAGGCCCTTCTTGGGGTTGTAGGCCACGATGTTCTGGCGCGCACCGCCGCGCAGCGCGCGGCTGCGGTCCAGGATCTCGTCGCGGATGAAGTCGGTCAGCATCAGCGCGCTGGAGCCGCGGGCGGCCACCCACTGACGGGCGTATTCGCTTTGCGCCAGGTGGACGATCTCGAAGCGGGGGTCGAAGACGAAGTCCAGCGGGCTGCGGGCGGCGCCGCGGCGCAGGGCCTCGGCGCGCGAAAAGTAATGCTCCACGCTCAGCCACCACAGCGCGCGGGTGGCGTGCTTCAGCTCCAGCAGCTGCAGCGTGCCGGTCTCGGGCACCACCACCACGCTGTCGGGGCTGTCGACGATCTCCTTGACCACGCGCGGCTGGTACATGCGAAAGACGGCCGGCGTGGGGTCCGGGTCGTCCTCGGGCAGGTAGAGCATGGCCATGTCGTAGCCCAGGCGCTGCCCGGCGTCGACCAGTTGATGCAGCGCCTCGGGGCCGCCGGTGACCGAGGAGGCCGGGCACAGAACGTGGACTTTCATCCGGGCAGTCTAGGCAGCGCCCGGCGCGGCTGAAGCCATGAAAAAGGGCCCGCTGGCGGACTTCTGTCCGCCAGCGGGCCCTCTCCGGTTCAGCGCCGGATCAGAGCAGCGGCGTGTGGCGCTGCAGGTCGTCGTTCTCCGGGCGGAAGACGGCGGCCAGCAGGGCCGGCTGCGACGCGGTGGCCGCAGCGTGCTCGGTCAGCGCGGTGGGCAGCGCCTCGCTGGGCGCCACCAGCAGCTCGCCCAGGCTGGGCGGGGTGCTGTCGGCCGCGGGCTGCTGCTTGGCGAACCAGACGTCGGCCATGGCGTGGGTCTGGCCGTCGGTGCTGGTGTAGCTCGACACCAGGCCCAGCAGGTTGCCGTTGTCCACGGCGCCGCCCTTCTGCGCGGCCAGGTCCAGGCTGGCGATGCCCAGGCTGTCCAGGCTGCGCAGCTCGCCGGCGTCGGTGACGCCGTCGTGGTTGCCGTCCACCCAGACCTGCAGCTTGGCCCAGTGGGCATCGGCCGCGTTCAGCACGCCGTCGTGGTTGCTGTCTTCCAGGGCCATGGCCTGGTAGCCGTTGCCCACGTGCTGGCCGTTGGCGTCGCGGGTGCCGGTGCCGAACAGCTCGGTGCCGTCGTTGATGCGGCCGTCACCGTTGCGGTCCATCACCAGCAGGCCGTCGTTGCCACCCACCCAGCCCACCTGGTGGGTGGTGCCGGTGCCGGCCAGGTCAAAGTTCACGCCCTGGGCCGCAGACACGGTCTGGATGCCGTTGCCGTCCAGGTCCAGCACCATCGGGGTGACCAGATACAGCGCGTCAAGCTGGGCGGCGCTCATCACGGCCACGTCCTCGGCCTCGAAGGCAGCCACCTGGTCGCTGGTCATGGCGGCGATGTCCGCCGTGTGCAGCGCGGTGATCTGCTCGGTGGTGAAGGCGGCGATCTGGTCGGTGGTCAGCGCATGGGCCTGGGCGGTGGTCAGCGCCGCCACTTCGGCCGTGCTCAGCGCGGCGAACTGGGTGGTGCTGAGGGCCGCCACCTGGGCCGTGGTCAGCGCGGTGAACTGGCTGGCGCCAATGGCCTGCAGGTCCTCGGTGGCGATCGCGGCGATCTGCTCGGTGGTCAGGCGGGCCAGCTGCGTGGTGCCCAGCGCAGCGAACTGCGCGGTGGTCAGCGCGTCGATCTGCTCGGTGCCGATGGCCTGCAGCGCGGCGCTGCTCAGTGCCTGCAGATCGGCCGTTTCCATCACCGCCACCTGGGCGGTGGTGAGCGCGGCGGCCTGGGTGGCCGTCAGCGCTGCGGCCTGCAGGCTGGTCAGCGCGACGATGTCCTGGGTCTCCAGGGCCTGGATGGCCGCGGTGTCCAGCGCGCGCAGGCCGGCGGTGCCCAGCGCCACGATCTCGGCGGTGCCCAGGGCCACCAGCTGCGCGGTGTCCAGCGCATCCACCTGGGCGGTGGTCAGCGCGGCCACCTGGGTGGCGGTCAGCGCGTCCACCTGGGCGGTGGTCAGGGCCAGCACCTGGTCGGTGGTCAGGGCGCGCAGGTTGACGGTGCCCAGCGCGGCCATGTCGGCGGTTTCCAGCGCGGCGATCTGGGCGGTGCCCAGGCCAGCCACCTGGGCGGTGCTGAGCGCGGCCACCTGGGCGGTGGTCAGGGCCAGCACGGCCTCGGTGGTCAGCGCGGCCAGCTGGGCGGTGCCCAGGGCGCGCAGCGACGCGGTGGCCAGCGACGGCAGGTCGGCGGTGTCAAACGCGGCCATCTGCGCGGTGGTCAGCGCCGCGGCCTGGGCCGAGGTCAGCGCGGCCACCTGGGCCGAGCCCATGGCCACCCACTGGTCGGTGTCCAGCGCGGCCACCTGGGTGGTGGTCAGCGCGGCCACCTGGACGGTGGTCAGGGCCGCCACCTGCTCGGTGCCCAGGGCGCCGATCTGGTCGGTGCTCAGGGCGCGCAGCGCGGTGCTGCCCAGGGCGCGCAGATCCAGGGTCTCCAGCGCGGCCACCTGGGCGGTGGTCAGCGCCGCAGCCTGGGTGGCGCTGAGGCTGGCGTAGGCGGCGGTGCCCAGCGCGTTGAGCAGGTCGGTGCTCAGGGCCGACAGCTGGGCAGTGCTCATCGCCGACACCTGGGCGGTGCTGACGGCGGCCATCTGGGCGGTGCCCATGGCGTTGAGCTGGTCGGTGCCCAGGGCCTGCCACTGGCTGGTGCTCAGCGCGGCCAGGTCGGCGGTCTCGATGACGGCCACCTGCGTGGTCGTCAGCGCGGCCACCTGGGCGGTGGTCAGCGCGGCCACCTGGGCGATGGACAGGGCGACCACGTCGTCGGTGTCCATGGCCGCCACCTGGGCGGTGGTCAGGCTGCGCAGCTGGGTGGTGGTCAGCGCGGCCACCTGGCCGGTGGTCAGGGCGGCCACCTGGTCGGTGCCCAGGGTGCTGACCTGGGCGGTGCTCATCAGGCGCAGGTCGGCCGTTTCCAGGGCCTGGATCTGCGTGGTGGTCAGCGCCGCCGTCTGGGCGGTGGTCAGGCCGGCCACCTGGGCGCCGGTCAGGGCCACCACCTGGGCGGTGGACAGCTCGGCCAGCGTGGCGGTGCCCATCGCGGCCAGCGAGGCGGTGGCGATCAGCGCCAGGTCGGCGGTCTGCAGGCCGGCGATCTGGTCGGTGGTCAGCGCGGCCAGCTGGGCGCTGGTCAGGGCCGAGGCCTGGGCGGTGGTCAGCGCGGTGATCTCGTCGCTGGTCAGCGCGGCGAAGGCAGCGGTGCCCAGCGAACGCAGCGCGGTGGTCTCGATCGCCGCCAGGTCAGCCGTGTCCAGCGCCGCCGCCTGGGCGGTGCCGATGGCCGCCACCTGGCTGCCGGTCAGCGCGGCGAACTGGGTGGTGGTCAGCGCATTCAGCGCATCGGTGGACAGCGCCGCCAGCTGCGCGGTGCCCAGGCCGGCCACCTGGGTGGTGCTCAGCGAGGCCCACTGGCCGCTGGTCAGCGCATTGAGCTGGTCCGAACCCAGGGCGCGCAGCGAGGTGACCGACAAGGCACGCAGGTCGGCGGTCTCGATCGCGGCCATCTGGTCGGTGCCCAGCGCGGCCAGGTTGGTGGTGGTCAGGGTCTGCCACTGGGCGGTGCCCATGGCGGCGATGGCGTCGGTGGACAGCGCGGCCAGGTTGGCGGTGCCCAGCGCGTTGAGCGTGGCGCTGCTGAGGGCGGCCACATCCGCGGCTTCCAGCGCGGCGGCTTGCGTGGTGTCCAGCGCGGCGGCCTGGGTGCTGGTCAGCGCGGCGTACTGCGCGGTGGTCAGCGCAGCCAGTTGCGCGGTGTCCAGACCGGCCATCTGCGACGTGGTCAGGCCGGCCACCTGGGTGGTGGTCAGCGCGGCCAACTGGGCCGAGCCCAGGGCATTGAGCTGGTCAGTGGACAGCGTGCGCAGCGAGGCCACGCTCAGCGCGCGCAGGTCGGCGGTTTCCAGGGCCGCCACCTGGTCGGTGCTGAGCGCCGCCAGCTGGGCGGTGGACAGCGCGGCCGCCTGGGCGGTGGTCAGCGCGATGATCTGGTCGCTGGTCAGCGCGGCGACCGACGCGGTCTCCAGGCTGCGCAGCGCCAGCGTGCTCAGGGCCGCCAGGTCGGCGGTTTCCAGCGCGGCGGCCTGGTCCGAACCCAGCGCGGCGGCCTGTGCCGAGCTGAGCAGCGCGAAGTGGCTGGTGGTCAGCGCGTTCAGCGTGTCGGTGCTGAGTGCGGCGATCTGCGCGGTGGTCAGCGCGGCCGACTGGGTGGTGGTCAGCGCGGCCACCTGGGCCGAGCCCAGGGCATTGAGCTGGTCGCTGCCCATGGCGGCGATCTGGGTGGCGCCCAGGCGCTGCAGGTCGGCGGTTTCCAGCGCGGCGATCTGGTCGGTCGTCAGCGCGGCCACCTGCGTGGCGCTCAGCGCGCCAGCCTGGGCGGTGGTCAGGGCCACCACCTGGTCGGTGGTCAGCGCGGCCACCTGGTCGGTGCCCAGGCCCCGCACGGCGGCGGTGCTCAGGGCCGCCAGGTCGGCGGTCTCCAGCGCGGCCAGCTGGGCGGTGGTCAGGGCCGCGGCCTGGGCCGTGGTCAGCACCGCGAACTGGGCGGTGCCCAGCGCGTTGAGCTGGGTGGTGTCCAGGCCGGCCAGCTGGGCGGTGGTCAGCGCCGCCACCTGGCCCCCGGTCAGCGCGGCCATCTGGGCGGTGCCCAGGGCGTTGAGCTGGTCGGTGCCCAGGGCGTTGATCTGCGCATTGCTCATGGCACGCAGGTCATCGGTCTCCAGCGAGGGCAGCTGGTCGCTGGTCAGCGCGGCCACCTGGGCGGTGCCCAGGGCCATCACCTGGGCCGAGCCCAGGGCGGTGATGGCGTCGGTGCTGAGCGCCGCCACCTGGTCGGTGGACAGACGCACCAGTTGCGCGGTGGACAGCGCGGCGGCCTGCGCGGTGGTCAGCGCAGCCACCTGGTCGGTGCCCAGCGCGGTCAGCGCGGCCGAGCCCAGCATGCGCAGGTCGGCGGTCTCGATGGCCTGGATCTGGTCGGTGGTCAGTGCGGCCACCTGGTCGGTGGTCAGCGCGGCGACCTGGGCGTTGCCCAGCGCGGCCACCTGGGCGGTGGTCAGCGCGGCCAGCGTGTCGGTGGTCAGTGCGGCGACGGCGGCGGTGCTCAGCGCGGCCAGCGCCGCGGTGGACAGGCTGTCGATCTGGGTGCTGCCGATGGCGGCCGACTGGGTGGCGGTCAGCGACGCAGCCTGGGCCGAGGTCAGCGCGGCCATGGCGTCGGTGGACAGGGCCGCCACCTGCTCGGTGGCCAGGCCCCGCAGCGCGGCGGTGCTGAGCGCCGCCACGTCAGCGGCTTCCAGCGCCGAGACCTGGTCGGTGGACAGCGCAGCCAGCTGGGCTGAGCTGATCTGGGCGAACTGCGCGGTGGTCAGGGCGTTGAGCGGGTCGGTGCCCAGCGCGGCCACCTGGGCCGTGCCCAGGGCGCGCACCTGCGCGGCGGTCAGCACGCCGATCTGGTCGGAGCCCAGGGCGTTGAGCGCCTCGGTGCTCAGCGCAGCCACCTGGGCCGTGCCCAGCTGCACCAGGTCGGCGGTCTCGAAGGCGGCCAGCTGGTCGCTGGTCAGCGCGGCGGCCTGGCCGGCGGTGATGACCGCGGCCTGGGCAGTGGTCAGGGCGATGATCTGGTCACTGGTCAGCGCAGCGGCCTGGTCGGTGGTCAGGGCGGCCACCTGGGTGGTGGTCAGCGCCGCCACCTGGGTGGCGGTCAGTTCAACCAGTTGGCCGGTGCTCAGGGCCTGCAGCGCGGCGGTGCCCAGCGACCGCAGGTCGGCGGTCTCCAGTGCGGCCACCTGGTCGGTGGTCAGGGCCGCCACCTGGGCGGTGGTCAGCGCGGCCACCTGGGCGGTGCCCAGGGCAGCCACTTGGGCGGTGTCGAGTGCGGCCAGGGCCTCGGTGGCCAGCGCGGCCACCTGGGCCGTGCCCAGCGCCGCGACCTGCGCGGTGCTCAGGCCCGCCATCTGCTCGCTGCCCAGCGCGGCCGCCTGGCCGGTGGCCAGCGCCGCCACCTGGGCGGTGGTCAGGGCGGCGATCTGGTCGGTGCCCAGCGCGGCCAGCTGATCGGTGCCCAGGCCACGCAGCGCGGCGGTGCCCAGCGCGGCCAGGTCAGCGGCTTCCAGCGCCACGGCCTGGTCGGTGCCCAGGGCGGCGACCTGGGCGCTGCCCAGCGCGGCGAACTGGGCGGTGCCCAGGGCCACCAGGTTGTCGGTGCTCAGGCCGGCGATCTGCGCGGTGCCCATGGCGGCCACCTGGCTGGCCAGCAGCGCGGCCATCTGGGTGGTGTCCAGGGCGTTGAGCTGTTCGGTGCCCAGCGCGGCCACCTGGGCGGTGGTCAGGGCCACCAGGTCGGCGGTCTCCAGCGCGGCGGCCTGCTCGGTGCCGAGCGCGGCGATCTGCGCCGTCGTCATGGCGGCGGCCTGGGCGGTGGTCAGGGCGGCGATCTGGTCGGTGCCCAGCGCGGCGATCTGGTCGGTGCCCAGAAAGCGCAGCTGGGTGGTGCTGAGGGCCGCCACCTGGGCGGTGCCCAGCGCGGCCATCTGCTCGGTGGACAGGCTTTGCAGCGCGGCGCTGCCCAGGGTGCGCAGGTCGGCGGTCTCGATGGCCTGGACCTGGTCGGTGCCCAGCGCGGCGATCTGCGCGGTGGTCAGCGCGGCGGCCTGGGCGGTGGTGATGGCGGCGATCTGGGCGGTGTCCAGCGCGGCCAGCGTGGCGGTGGCCAGCGCGGCGATCTGGGCGGTGCCCAGCTGCACCAGGTCAGCGGTTTCCAGACCCGCGACCTGGTCGCTGGTCAGGGCCGCGGCCTGGGCGGTGGTCAGCGAGGCGGCCTGGGCGGTGGTCAGCGCCGCCACCTGCTCGGTGGTCAGGGCGGCCACGCGGGCGGCGTCCAGGCCACGCAGGGCGGCGGTGCTCAGCAGGGCCAGGTCCTGGGTCTCGAGCGCGGCCACCTGGTCGGTGCCCATCGCGGCCACCTGGGCCGAGCCCAGCGCGCCCACCTGGGCGGTGGTCAGGGCGTTGAGCAGGCTGGTGTCCAGCGCGGCGATCTGGTCGGTGGTCAGGCCGGCCACCTGGGCCGTCGTCAGCGCGGCGATCTGGTCGGTGGACAGGGCATTGACCTGGTCGGTGTCCAGCGCCACCAGGCCGGTGCGGCCGATGGCGCGCAGGTCGGCGGTTTCCAGCGCGGCCACCTGCTCGGTGGTCAGCGCGGCCAGCTGGGCGGTGGTCAGCGCCAGCGCCTGGGCGGTGCCCAGGGCCACGATGTGGCTGGTGCCCAGGGCCTGGATCTGGTCGGTGGACAGGTGGGCCACCTGCTGGGTGGCCAGCGCGGTGACCTGGCTGTCGGTCAGCGCGGCGATCTGGTCGGTGGTCAGCGCGCCGATGGCGGCGTTGCCCAGGGCCTGCAGGTCAGCGGTTTCCAGGGCCTGGATCTGGTCGGTGGTCAGGCCGGCGATCTGGGTGCTGGTCAGCGAGGCCACCTGGGCCGAGCCCAGCGCGGCGACCTGGGCGGTGCCCAGCGCGGCCAGCGCGTCGGTCTGCAGCGCGGCCAGCGCGGCGGTGGTCAGGCGGGAGGCCGCGGCGGTGGTCAGCGCGGCGACCTGGTCGCTGCCCAGCGCGGCCGACTGCACAGACGACAGCGCGGCGGCCTGGCCGTTGGTCAGCACGGCGATGGCCTCGGTGGTCAGCGCGGCGATCTGGGCGGTGCTGAGCTGGCGCAGCGCGGCGGTGCCCAGCGCGGCGAAGTCAGCGGTTTCCAGCGCGGCGATCTGGGCGGTGGTCAGCGCGGCGGCCTGAAGCGCGCTCATCGCCGCGAACTGGGTGGTGGTCAGCGCATTGAGGTGCGCGGTGTCCATGGCGGCCAGCTGGGCGGTGGTCAGCGCGGCGGTCTGCACCGTGCTGAGCGCGGCCAGCTGGGTGCTGTCCAGGGCGTTGAGCTGGTCGCTGCCCAGGCGCACGATCTGCTGTGTGCTGAGCGCCGCCAGGTCGGCGGTTTCCAGCGCGGCGACCTGGCCGGTGGTCAGCGCGGCCACCTGGGCAGTGGTCAGCTGGGCGGCCTGGGCGGTGGTCAGGGCCTGCACGGCCTGGGTGGACAGCGCGGCGATCTGGGCGGTGTCCAGCGCGCGCAGCGTGGCCACCTTCAGCGCGGCGACGTCGGCGGTTTCGAGCGTGGCCACCTGGGCGGTGGTCAGCGCGGCGGCCTGGGTGGCGCTGAGCGTGGCGAACTGCTCGGTGCCCAGCGCATTGAGGGTGTCGGTGCTCAGGCCGGCGACCTGCGCCGTGGTGAGCGCGGCCACCTGCACGGTGGACAGCGCCGCCACCTGGGCACTGCCCAGGGCGTTGAGCTGGTCGGTGCCCAGCGCCACCACCTGGGTGGTGGCCAGGGCGGCGAGGTCGGCGGTTTCCAGCGCGGCGACCTGCTCGGTGCCCAGCGCGGCGATCTGCGTGGTCGACAGGCCGGCGATCTGCCCGGTGCTCAGCGCACGCAGGTTGTCGGTGGACAGCGCGCCGATCTGCGCGGTGTCCAGCGCACGCAGTTGCGTGACGCTCAGGGCCTGCGCCTGCGCGGTGGTCAGCGCAGCGACCTGGTCGGTGCCCAGCGCGGCCATCTGAGCGGTACCCAGCGCGCGCAGGTCGGCGGTTTCCAGCGCGGCCACCTGGTCGGTGGTCAGCGCGGCGACCTGGGCGGTGGTCAGCGCGGCCACCTGCAGGCTGCTCAGGCCGGCGACCTGGGCGGTGCCCAGCGCGGCGGCCACATCGGTGGTGAGCGCGGCCACGGCGGCGGTGCCCAGCGAGGCCAGGTCGGCGGTCTCGAAGCCGGCCACCTGGTCGGTGCCCAGCGCGGCGGCCTGGGTGGCGGTGATCGAGGCGGCCTGACCGGTGGTCAACGCGGCCAGCTGGTCGGTGCCCAGCGCGGCGACCTGGGCGGTGCCCAGGCCGGCGATCGCGGCGGTGCTGAGGTGGGCGATGTCGCCGGTTTCCAGCGCGGCCAGTTGATCGGTGCCCAGGGCCGCCACCTGGCTGGCCTTGAGGGCTGCCACCTGGGTGGTGGTCAGGGCTTCAATCTGCGTGGTCGACAGACCGGCCACCTGGGCGGTGCCCAGCGCAGCGATCTGCGCGGTGCTCAGGGTCTGCCACTGGGCGGTGCCCAGCGCATTGAGCTGGGCCGTGCCCATGGCGGCGATCTGCGCGGTGCTCAGGCTGACCAGGTCGGCGGTCTGCAGCGCGGCCACCTGGTCGGTGCTCAGCGCGGCGACCTGGGCGGTGCTCAGCACCGCGTACTGGGCGGTGCCCAGGGCCTGCAGGTCATCGGTGGCGATGGCGGCGATCTGGTCGGTGCTCAGGGCCGCCAGCTGGGCCGTGGTCAGGGCCGCGGCCTGGGCCGTGGTCAGGGCATCGATCTGGCTGCTGTCCAACGTGCGGACGGCGGCGCTGCCCAGGGCGACCAGGTCAGCGGTCTCGAGCGCGGCGATCTGCGCGGTGGTCAGCGCCGCCACCTGGGCGGTGCTGAGCGCGGCGACCTGGGCGCTGCCCAGCGCGGCGATCTGCGCGGAATCCAGCGCGGCGACGGTGTCGGCGGCCAGGGCGCGGATGGCGGCGGTGCTCAGGCGGGCCAGGTCCACGGTCTGCAGACCGGCGATCTGGTCGCTGCCGAGCGCGGCGGCCTGGGCAGTGGTCAGCGCAGCGGCCTGGGCGGTGGTGATGGCGGCCAGCTGGTCGGTGCCCAGTGCCGCCACCTGGGCGGTGGTCAGCGCGGCGAAGCTGGCGGTGGCCAGCGCGGCCACGTCGGCGGTCTGCAGCGCGGCCACCTGGGCGGTGGTCAGCGCGGCGGCCTGGGTGGCGCTGAGCCAGCTGAACTGGGCGGTGGTCAGCGCGTTGAGGTTGTCGGTGCTGAGGGCGGACAGCTGGGCGGTGCTGAGCTTTTGCACCTGTTCGCTGGTCAGCGACACCAGCTGGGCCGTGCCCAGCGCATTGAGCTGGGCCGAGCCCAGCGACAGCAGCTGCGAGGTGCTCAGCGCCGCCAGGTCGGCGGCTTCCATCGCGGCCACCTGGTCGGTGGTCAGCGCGGCGACCTGGGCATTCGACAGCGCGCGCACCTGGGCGGTGCTCAGGGCCGCCACGTCGGCGGTTTCCATCGCGGCGATGCGGTCGGTGGCCAGCGCGTTGACCTGCGCGGTCTGCAGCGCGGCCACCTGGGCGGTGGACAGCGCGGCGATCTGGGCGGTGGTGAGGGCGGCGGTCTGCTGGGTGGTCAGCTGGCGCAGCTGGGCGGTGCTGAGCGCGCTCAGGCCCTCGGTGCCCAGCGCCACCATGGCGGCGGTGCTGAGGGCGCGCAGCGCGCCGGTGGTCAGCGCGGCGATGTCGGCGGTCTCCATCGCGGCGGCCTGGGCGGTGGTCAGCGCGGCGGCCTGGGCGGTGGTCAGGGCCTGGATCTGGGCCGTGCCCAGCGCGTTGAGCTGGGTGCTGCCGAGGTTGGCGACCTGGCCGGTGGTCAGCGCCGCCACCTGGGCGGTGGTCAGCGCCGCGACCTGGGCGGTGCCCAGGGCGTTGAGCTGGGCGCTGCCCATGGCGATGACGTTGCGGGTGCTGATGGCGCGCAGGTCGGCCGTCTCCAGCGCGGCCACCTGGTCGGTGGTCAGCGCGGTGATGCGGCTGGCGCTCATCGCGGCGTACTGGGCGGTGGTCAGGGCCCGCAGGTCATCGGTTTCGATCGCGGCCACCTGGGCGGTGGTCAGCGCATTGAGGTTGGCGGTGCCCAGCGCGGCCCACTGGGCGCTGCCCAGGGCCGCCAGCTGGTCCGACGACAGACCGGCCAGCGCGGCGGTCTTCAGGGCGTTGAGCTGGGCGCTGGCCAGCGCCACCATCTGGTCGGTGTTCAGCGCCTGGGCCTGGGCCACCGACAGCGCATTGACCTGGGCGGTGGTCAGCGCCTGCACCTGCGCGGTGGTCAGGGCATCGACAGCCGCCGTGCCCAGCGCGGCCACCTGGGCGGTGGTCAGCGCACGCAGATCGGCGGTCTGCAGGGCCGCGATCTGGTCGGTGCCCAGCGAGGCCACCTGCCGCGTGGTCAGCGCCAGGTACTGGGCGGTGGTCATGGCCTGGATGGCGTCGGTGGACAGCGCGGCCAGCGCGGCGGTCGACAGGCTGCGCAGCGACGCGGTGCTGATCGCGGCGGCATCGGCCGACTGCAGCGCGGCGGCCTGGGCGGTGCCCAGCGCGGCGATCTGCGCCGAGCTCAGCGCCGCGAACTGCGCGGTGCCCAGCGCGTTCAGGTTGCCGGTGTCCAGCGCGGCCACCTGCGTGGTGCTGAGCTTGCCCAGCTGCACCGTGGTCAGCGCGGCCATCTGGGCGTCGGTCATCGCATTGAGCTGCGCCGTGGTCAGCGCAGCGATGCCGGCGGTGGTGATGGCGCGCACATCGGCCGTCTCCATCGCCGCGATCTGGGTGGTCGACAGGCCGGACAGGCGGGCCGCCGGGATGGCCGCGATCTGCGCCGTCGTCAGCGCCACGATCTGCGCGGTCGAGAAGGCGGCCCAGTCTTCAGTGGTCAGACGCGCGATCGTCGCGGTCGACAGGGCAGCAATCTGGGCCGTCGTCAGGTTCGGGATATAGGTGGCCATCGAGCACTCCAGGGTGTTGGGTTGGAACCCCTGGATCGATGCGCACAATGGTCATGCAGCCCGGCCCGAGGGTCCCCGTCGCTCGTGGTTTCGGCTCGGACCTGCATGGAATTAAGCGTTTTCCAGAACTGGCCGGATTTGTCCTTCTCTTCGGTGACGAACACCACAGGACGGCCGGACGCCACCGGCCTCACTCTCACATCACGAAATGTGCAGTGACGTATTCACGGCTGGGCGAGCAGCCGCAGCACGTCGGAGTGGAACTCGCGCCGGTACAGCAGCGCGACGATCGCGGCCGTGGCGGCCATGAAAGCCCAGGGCGAGATGAACCAGGCCACGGCCGCAAAGGCCATGTAGTAGGCGCGCAGGCCGTCGTTGAAGCTCTCGGCGGCCAGGCCCATGATGCCGCCGGCGCGGTCGGCAAAGGCCTGGCGCTCGGGCTCGGTCCAGCCCTCGTCGCGCTGCGGCGCGGCGGCCAGCAGCAGCGCGCCGAAGCTGTACTGGCGGATGCTCCAGGTGAAGCGGAAGAAGGCGAAGACGAAGACGCCCGTCAGCAGCACCAGCTTGAAGTCGAACACCAGACCGGTGGTGCGGGCGGCAAAGGGCAGCTCGCGCGCCAGCTCGGCCGCCTTGTCGGCGGTGCCCAGCACCGCCAGCAGGCCGCCGATGATCAGGATCGTGGTGGACGCAAAGAACGCCGGGCTGGACGACAGGTTCTGCGTGACCACGCCATCAAAGACGCGGTTGTCGCGCGCGGTGGCGCGCAGCATCCAGGCGTGGCGGGCGCGGTTGGTCAGGCCCAGGATCGACGGCCGGGTGGCGGCACGCCGCCGCGCGAAGGCGGCGTAGCCCACCCAGCCGACGAAGAACAGCGCCAGCGCCAGCCAGTCGGCCAGCGGCAGCAGGGACAGGGCGTCGACACTGAAGATGCGCATCGGCCCGATTGTCGGGCCATCAGCGCCTCATCGGGCGAGGTCGAAGACCAGCACCATGGCGCCCTGGCCGCCATCCAGGCGCAGCTCGGGCTCGCCGTCCAGCGTGGCGGCGTCGCCGGTGCCCAGACGCTGGCCATTGACCTGCACCGAGCCTTCGGCCACGAAGACATAGCCCAGGCGGCGCGGGTTCAGCGCCACCGTGGCCGACTCGGCGCCGTCGAAGCGGCCCAGCGACAGCGCGGCGTCGGCGTTCAGGCGGATCGCGCCGTCCTGCGCATCGGGCGAGGCCACGCGCTGCAGCCGGCCGCGCTGCTCGGCCGGGTCGAAGGCCTTCTGCTCGTAGCCGGGCGCCAGGCCGGTGGCCTCGGGCAGCAGCCAGATCTGCAGGAAGTGCGTGGTCTGGCCCTGGGCGTGGTTGAACTCGGAGTGGCGCACACCGGTGCCGGCGGTCATGCGCTGGATCTCGCCGGGGCGGATGGCGCTTTCGTTGCCCATGCTGTCGCGGTGGGCCAGCTCGCCCGAGAGCACCACACTGACGATCTCCATGTCGCGGTGGCCATGGGTGCCGAAGCCGGTGCCCGGGGCGATGCGGTCCTCGTTGATCACCCGCAGGTTGCCCAAGCCCATGTGGGCCGGGTCCAGGTAGTCGGCGAACGAGAAGCTGTGGTGGCTCTTGAGCCAGCCGTGGTCGGCGTAGCCTCGGTCTTCGGAGCGGCGCAGGGTGATCATCTCGGGACTCCTTTCGTGCAGTGGGCTCCACTGTAGGGCGCTGCCGCGAGCAGGGGGATGCGACGCGTTGGAGGGATCTTTCAAATAAGATGAACCCATGCCCGACCGCCGCACCGCCCTGACGCCCGACGCGCTGCTGATGATGGACGCGATCGCCCGCACCGGCAGCTTTGCCGCCGCGGCGCGCGAGCTGGGCAAGGTGCCCTCGGCGCTGACCTACAGCGTGCGCCAGCTGGAAGACGCGCTGGACGTGCTGTTGTTTGACCGCCGCTCGCGCCAGGCCAAGCCCACCGCCGCTGGCGAGGAACTGCTGGCCGAGGGCCGGCGCCTGCTGGCCGAGATGGACGCGGTGGCCAACCGGGTGCGCCGCGTGGCCACCGGCTGGGAAACCCAGCTGACCGTGGCGGCCGACGGCGTGCTCTCGCGCCTGACGCTGCTGGAGCTGTGCGAGGCCTTCTACGCGCTGCGCCCGGACGAGGCCGAGCAGGGTCCCGGCACCCGGCTGCGCCTGCGCACCGAGGTGCTGGCCGGCACCTGGGAGGCGCTGGTCTCGGGCCAGGCCGACCTGGCGCTGGGTGTGCCGCTGGAATCGGCGGCGCCGGGCATCGAGCTGGCGCCGCTGGGCGACCTGCCCTTTGTCTTTGCGGTGGCGCCGCACCACCCGCTGGCCGCCCTGCCCGAGCCGCTGCCGGACGACGCCATCCTGCGCCACCGCGCGGTGGCGGTGGCCGACTCGGCGCAGCGCCTGTCACCCATCACCGTGAACCTGCTGCCGGGCCAGGACGTGCTGACAGTGTCCAGCATGCAGGCCAAGATCGAGGCCCAGCTGCGCTGCCTGGGCTGCGGCTTCGTGCCCGAGCCGCTGGTGCGCGACCACCTGCGCGGCGGCCGCCTGGTGGCCAAAACCGTGCAGCGCCAGCGCCGGCAGGTGCGGCTGGGCTATGCCTGGCGCGCCGCCGCAGTGGGCAGCCGGCGCCAGGCGCCGCAGGGCCTGGCGCTGCAATGGTGGCTGCAGCAGCTGGAGAGCCCGGCCACCCGCCGGGCCCTGCTGGAGCGCCACTGCGGCCTGCCCTCTGACGTCGATTGATCTACCGCGGCCGCTTCGCCCCCTCGCCCACCGGTGCGCTGCACGCCGGCTCGCTGGTGGCTGCGCTGGCCAGTTGGCTGGACGCGCGCGCGCATGGCGGCGTCTGGCTGCTGCGCATCGAGGATGTCGACACGCCCCGCTGCGTGCCCGGCGCCGACCACGAGATCCTGCGCCAGCTGGCCGCCTGCGGCCTGCACGCTGATGAGCCGCCGGTCTGGCAATCGGCGCGTGCCGCCCACTACCAGCAGGCGCTGGACGCGCTGGCCGCTGCCGGCCGCGCCTACCCCTGTGCCTGCAGCCGCAAGGACATCGAGGCCGCGCAGGCCGCCGCCGGCCTGCAGCGCGAGCGCCATGCCGAGCTGCCCTACCCCGGCACCTGCCGCCCCGAGCGCGGCGGTCTGGCCGGCCGCACCGGCCGCGCCTGGCGCCTGCACACCGGTGATTCGGCCCGCATCAACTGGACCGACCGCCGCCTGGGCGCCCAGCAGCAGGACGTGGCCAGTGCCGTGGGCGATGTCGTGCTGCGCCGCGCCGACGGTCTGTGGGCCTACCAGCTGGCGGTGGTGGTGGACGATGCCGCGCAGGGCATCACCCACGTCGTGCGCGGCGAGGACCTGGCCGACAACACGCCGCGCCAGATCCTGCTGCAGCGCGCGCTGGGCGTGCCCACGCCCGTCTACCTGCACACACCGCTGGTGCTGGCGGCCGACGGCTGCAAGCTCAGCAAGCAGAACGGCGCCGCGCCGCTGGACCTGACCGACCCGCTGGCGGCGCTGCGCGCGGCGGGCACGGTGCTGGGGCTGCCGCCGCTGCCCGGCACCGCCCTGCCCGACTGGCTGGCCAGCGCCGTGGCCGCCTGGCCGTGGCGTGCTTCGGTGGCATGATCACCGCCTTTGCCTGAACCATTCCAAGGATGTCCATGAGCACCACCCCGAGCGGCCTGCAGATCGATGACGTCAAGATCGGCGACGGCGCCGAGGCCACCGCCGGCCAGAGCGTCACCGTGCACTACACCGGCTGGCTGTACGACGAGAACGCCCCCGACAAGCGCGGCAAGAAGTTCGACTCCAGCAAGGACCGCGACGAGGCCTTCGAGTTCGACCTGGGCGCCGGCATGGTGATCCGCGGCTGGGACGAGGGCGTGCAGGGCATGAAGGTGGGCGGCCAGCGCATCCTGACCATCCCGCCCGAGCTGGGCTACGGCGCGCGCGGCGCCGGCGGCGTGATCCCGCCCAATGCCACGCTGGTCTTCGAGGTGGAGCTGCTGCCGCAGCCGGTGCTGCCGGAACTGCAGATGATCGACGTCACCTTGGGCGATGGCGCCGAGGCCACCGCCGGCAAGCCGGTGATCGTGCACTACACCGGCTGGCTGTTCGATGAAAGCGCCCCGGACAACCGCGGCCGGAAGTTCGACTCCAGCAAGGACCGCAACGACCCCTTCCGCTTCCACCTGGGCGCCGGCATGGTGATCCGCGGCTGGGACGACGGCGTGCAGGGCATGAAAGTGGGCGGCACCCGCGTGCTGGTGATCCCGCCGCACCTGGGCTATGGCCCGCGCGGCGCCGGCGGCGTGATCCCGCCCAACGCCACGCTGGTCTTCGAGGTGCAGCTGCTGGGCGTCTGAGCCCCCGCGCGAGGGGGTGCCTCAGCGCACCCCGTCGACCACCTTCACCCGCAGCCGGCGCTCCTGGTCGCCGCGCAGCACGGTGAGCTCGGCGGTGTTGTCGACACCCGCCTTGTCCAGCTCGCCGACGAAGCCCGACAGCGAGGTGATCCGTTTGCCGTTGACGGCGACGATGATGTCGCCCACTTCGCCGGTGCGGCGATCCAGCCCCTTCAGGCCGGCATCGTGCGCGGGGCTGCCGCGCACCACGTCGGCGATCACCACGCCGGACAGGCCGGCGCGCGCCACCAGATCAGGACGCACCGGTGCGATGCCGATGCTGGGCAGCGGCGCGCGACCGCGGCTGATCAGCGCCGGCACCACGCGGTTGACCAGGTCGGCCGGGATGGCAAAGCCGATGCCCGCCGACGAGCCCGAGGCCGAACGGATCGCGGTGTTCACGCCGATCAGCCGGCCGGCGCTGTCAAGCAGCGGGCCGCCGGAGTTGCCGGGGTTGATGGCCGCATCGGTCTGGATCACGCCGGCCACCTCGCGGTAGTCGGTGGTGGGCAGTTCGCGGTCAAGCGCGCTGATCAGGCCTTGCGTCAGCGTGCGCTGCAGGCCGAAGGGGTTGCCGATCGCGTAAACCGTCTGGCCGGGCCGCAGCTCGCGCGAGCTGCCCAGCGGGATCGGCCGCAGGTCCTTGGGCACGCGGCTGAGCTTGACCACCGCCAGGTCGTACTCGGGCGAGCGGCCGACCAGCGTGGCCTCGATCGGGTTGCCGGCATCCAGTTGCACGAAGACCCGGCGCGCGTCCTCGACCACATGGTTGTTGGTCACCACGTGGCCGCTGGCATCCCAGACGAATCCGCTGCCGGCGCCCTGGCTGACCTCGGGTCGCAGGAAGAAGCCGTTCATCTGCACCACCTCGGTGGTGATGTAGGCCACCGAGGGCGCGGTGGACTCGAACAGGTTGACCACCTGCTGCTCCTGCGCCAGCAGCGGACCGCGCGGCGTGACGGCGCGCGGCGCGGCGGGCTCGCGGGCCCAGGCGGGGGTCAGGGCCAGCAGGCCGGCGGTCAGCAGAGGAACCAGCGAACGAGGGTTCATGGCAGGGTCGAAAAGCGGCAGACCCTGGCAGATCGTGGCAGCCCGGCGCGGTTTCAAGGGGCCGCCCCCTTGTTCAGACCTTCAGGAAGGTGCTGCGGTAGTGCGCCAGCTCGTCGATCGACTCGTGGATGTCGGCCAGCGCGGTGTGCTTGTTGGCCTTGACCAGGCCCTCCAGTGCCGCCGGGTTCCAGCGCTTGGCCAGCTCCTTCAGCGTGGAGACATCCAGGTTGCGGTAGTGGAAGTAGGCCTCCAGGCCCTTCATGTCCTTGGCCAGGAAGCGGCGGTCCTGGCAGATGCTGTTGCCGCACATCGGGCTCTTGCCGGCGGGCACGTACTGGGCCAGGAACTCGATCACGCGGGCCTCGGCGTCGGCCTCGGAGACCTCGCTGGCCTTGACGCGGTCGATCAGGCCGCTCTTGCCGTGGGTGCCCTTGTTCCAGGCGTCCATGCCGTCGAGCACGGCATCGCTCTGGTGGATGGCGAACACCGGGCCCTCGACTCGGATGCTCAGGCTGGGGTCGGTGACGACCACCGCGATCTCGATGATGCGGTCGGACTCCGGCTTCAGGCCGGTCATCTCCAGGTCGATCCAGATCAGGTTCTGCTCGCTCTTGGCGAGCACGGGGGCGGTGTCGGTCATGGTCATCTCGGGGCAGGTCCAGCCGCTGATTGTCCGACAACATACACTGCCGGGATGTCCCTGTCCCTGCACGCCGGCACCGTCACCGCGCTGTTCTGCGCCTTCCTGCTCGCCTCGCTCAGCGTGGGCTTCTGGCTGACCACCCGGCAGATCCGCCACGTGGCCGCGCACCGTGACCGCGTGCCCGAGGCCTTCGCGGGGCGCATCACGCCCGAGGCCCATCAGAAGGCCGCCGACTACACCATCGCCAAGGCCCGCTTCAGCCTGCTGGTGGATGGCTTCGGCGGCGTGGTGCTGCTGGGCTGGACGCTGCTGGGCGGGCTGGACGCGCTGAACGCATGGGTGCGTGACGCCGTGCAAGCGCGCTGGGGCGACCTGGCCTACCAGCTGGCGCTGTTCGCCGGTTTCAGCGTGATCAGCGGCCTGCTGGACCTGCCGCTGTCGTGGTGGCGCACCTTCCGGCTGGAGCAGCGCTTCGGCTTCAACCGCAGCAGCCTGGGCCTGTGGCTGGCCGACCAGGCCAAGGGGGTGCTGGTGGGCGTGCTGATCGGCGGCCCGCTGCTGGCCGCGGTGCTGTGGGTGATGGGCGCCTCGGGCGGCTGGTGGTGGCTGTGGGCCTGGTGCCTGTGGACCGGCTTTGCGCTGCTGATGCAGGTGATCTACCCGATCTGGATCGCGCCGCTGTTCAACCAGTTCAAGCCGCTGGACGACACCGGCCTGGCGCAGCGGGTGCAATCGCTGATGCAGCGCTGCGGCTTCCAGAGCAAGGGCTTCTTCGTGATGGACGGCAGCCGCCGCAGCGCCCACGGCAACGCCTACTTCGGCGGCCTGGGCAAGTCCAAGCGCGTGGTCTTTTATGACACGCTGCTGGCGCGCCTGAACACCGACGAGATCGAGGCGGTGCTGGCCCACGAGCTGGGCCACTTCCACCACCGCCACATCCAGCAGCGCATGCTGATGATGTTCGGCCTGTCCTTCGCGGCCCTGGCGCTGCTGGGCTGGCTGGCGGGCCAGACCGGCTTCTATGTGGGCCTGGGGGTGCAGCCCAACCTGGCCGCGGCCAACGACGGCCTGGCGCTGCTGCTGTTCCTGCTGGCCTCGCCCTGCTTCACCTTCTTCATCGGGCCGCTGATGGCGGTGCATTCGCGCGGCGCCGAGTTCCAGGCCGACGCCTACGCCTGCCAGCAGACCAGCGCGCGCGAGCTGTCGTCGGCGCTGCTCAAGCTCTACCAGGACAACGCCAGCACGCTGACCCCTGATCCGCTGTACGTGCGCTTCCACTACTCGCACCCGCCGGCCAGCGAGCGGCTCGCGGCCATGCAGAAGCACGACTGATGGTGGCGCGCGCCGAGCTGGATCTGGCGCTGGTGGTGGGCAGCCACGGCCGCCACGTGATGATCGAGACCCCGGAAGGCCAGCGGCTGATCGCCCACCCACGCGGGAAGAAGAGCGCCTGCGTGGTGGGCGACCGGGTGCGCTGGCAACGCGCTGGCGACGAGGGCGTGATCGAGGCGATCGAGCCGCGCCGCAACCTGCTGATGCGCCAGGACGAGTGGCGCCACAAGAGCTTTGCCGCCAACATCGACCAGCTGCTGGTGGTGCTGGCCGGTGAGCCGATGTTCAGCGAAAGCCAGCTCACCCGCGCGCTGATCGCCACCGAGGACGCCGGCATCCCGGCCACGCTGCTGCTCAACAAGGTGGATGTGCCGCAGGCCGCCACCGCGCGCGAGCGCCTGCGGCCCTACGCCGCCATGGGCTACACGCTGCACGAGACCGCGCTGAAGACCCGCCCCGACGAGGCCCGCGCCACGCTGGCGCCACTGCTGGCCGGCCGCGCCACGCTGGTGCTGGGCGCCAGCGGCATGGGCAAGAGCACGCTGATCAACCTGGTGGTGCCCAGCGCGCAGGCCGAGACGCAGGAGGTCTCGCAGGCGCTGAACTCCGGCAAGCACACCACCACCACCACCCGCTGGTACTGGCTGGACGAGACCGCGTCGGGCCTGGACGGCCGCGGCGCGATCCTCGATTCGCCCGGCTTCCAGGAGTTCGGCCTGATGCACATCACGCCGCAGCGCCTGGCCGAGCTGATGCCCGATCTGCGCCAGCACCTGGGCGCGTGCCGCTTCTACAACTGCACCCACCGCCACGAACCCGGCTGCGGCGTGCGTGACGCGGCCGATCGCGGCGAGATCGCCGCCACCCGCTACCGGCTGTATGCCGGGCTGTGGGACGAGCTGGAGGCGGGGCAGCGCAAGGGCTAGGACTGCTCAGCGGCCGCCAGGGTCCTGTGCCAGGCCCAGCACCTCGATGCGGCTGGGCAGCCGGGCCAGGCCCTGCAGCAGGGACAGTCGGTGGCCAGGCCCTTCATTGCTCAGCACCAGGCTGGGCAGGTAGTAGATCGGCCCGGGCTCGCTCCACAGCGCGCTGTCGCGCAGCACCCACTGGCCCGATTCCTGGGTCTGGATCCAGGCATGGCCATAACCCTGCCATTGCCCGTTCACCACCACCAGCACCGCGCCATGGACCACGCGTGCCGGAATGCCCAGCGCGCGCGCCAGCGCGGCGCTGAGCAGCGCGTGCTCGGTGCAGTCGCCGCGCAGGTTGCGGGCCACCGCAGAGGCGTAGGGTGTCTGGGCCGGCTCCGAGCGCATCACGCTGGCCACGAAGGCCACGACGCGCGCGCCGTCCACCGGCTCGCCGGGCCGCTGCTGCAGCAATTGCGCCTTGAGCTGCTGCACCGCCGGGTCGGCGTGGTCGATGATGAAGGACGCGGCCAGGGCGTCGAGCGCGACGTCCAGGTCCGCCTGCCGGCCGGGCGCCAGCGTGAGCACCACATGGCCTTGCCGCGTGTCCTCGCCCTCGGGCCGCCCCAGGAAGCGCGCCAGCGCGGCGGCATCGGCCGCCTGCACGCGCACCCGCACCGCCGACCCGCTGGCGGGCGGCGCGGCGACTGCTGAGGCCTCCACCGGGATCGAGGCAAACACCTGGGCCTGGCCCGACACGGGCCACAGGGCCCCCCCGACCGCGCACAGGCTGACGAACACGGCGCCCACCCGCGATGCCGCCGACGCCCCACGGTACGCCGGGTGGCGGCGGCGCATCAGAAGCTGCCCTCGGTGTAGATGCGCTGGAAGCTCATCGTCCGCGGACCGATCGGCATGCGGCCGCTGAGCAGGGTGCCGGTGCGGCGGTCGAGCACCATCTCCATCGCGATCTCACCCAGTTCCTCGCGCACCGAGAACGCGTCCGCGCCCTGGGCCGCCAGTACCGTGGCGCGCGCCTTGATCAGGCGGGTCGGGTCCACCCCGCTCCAGTTCATGGCCTCGGTGCTGGCACCCACCGCGTCGGCACGGGCCATCAGTTGGCGCCGTGCCAGGGCCTGCGCGACCTGGGACGCCGGCTCACCCGACAAGGCCAGGTCGATCGATTTGCCGTCGAGACTGCCGCTGGCGCGCCAGACGCCGTCGGCCCGCTTGAGCGTCAGGTTGTGGCTGAGCTCGCCGTTGGCGGCCTTGAACTGCGCGGCATTGATCAGGCTGCCGTCGGGGCGCACCCACTCCACCGCAAAGCTGTCCTCGGACACCAGTCGGCCCGGCGTGATCTGCAGGATCGTCGAACCGCGGCTGACCAGCTGGGTGTCCCCATCGGCGTCGACACTGAACGAGGTCGTGGTCACACCCACCGGTGCACCGTCGACACTGAAGGTGACGATCTCCCGGAAGCGCGGCGCAGGCGGCTCGGCGTCGCCGGTGCGCAGGGCGCTGGTCAGCGTGCGCGTCAGGGTCTCGAAGGTCTTGGCGTAGCCCACCTGATCGTGCGCGCAGAGGAGCGCTGCATCGCCCACGTTGGCGGCGAACTGGTGCAAGGCGCCGACCCGCTGCTCGCCTTTCTGCGTCACCCGGTAGATCCACTGCAGGCCCAGGAAGGCATGGGGCCCGACGGCGCCGGCGGCGGTGCGTTCAATCACCCGCGCCTCGACCGAGCCCATGGACTTCGCGACCTGGGCGAAACCGGCTTCGGAGGACACGACCAGCAGCCGCGCCAGATCACGCGCCTCGCGGGCCACTTCGCAATGCACGGTCAGCGTGTCGTCCACCACGATGCTGAAGGCATAGCCCTCGTCCTGCAGCACCGGCTTGCGGTCCACCCGGCCCTGGACCTGGGTGCGCAGCCAGCCATCCTCGCTGCTCAGCGGCACCGGTGCGGGCAGGCGGGCTTCGCGGGCCTGGGCCTCGACCAGCCAGGCGGGCAGCCCCTGGGCGGGCGCCGGCAGCGCGAGGGCGCACAGCAGCGCCAGGCCAGCGGCCCGGTCGATTCGGATCATGGGTGAGTCTCCCTGTTCTTGGTGGTGATGAACGCCCTGATTGTGCCGCCACGGCCGGCGTGGCCGTCCGCCAGGCGCCTGCCGATCAGCGGCGCATCAGTCGCTTGCGGGCCTCTTCCACCCCCAGCACCAGGGCCGCCAGCGCCAGCAGCACCGGCAGCGTGCTGCCGTCCAGCGGCACGGTGTGGAACAGCGCATTCATTGCCGGCAGGTAGAGCACCGCGGCCTGCAGCACCACGCTCAGGCCCAGCCCGGCGGCCAGCCAGCGGTTGTGCAGCGCCCGGCGGCTGAAGACGCTGAGGGTGGCGCTGCGGCAGCTCAGCATGTTGAACCACTGGGTCAGCGCCACCAGGGTGAACACCTCGGTGCGGGCCTGCTCCAGCGCTATCCCCACGCCCAGCCGCCACTGGAACCACACGAAGGCCACCGCCGCCGCGCTGAGGGCCATCAGGGCGGCGCGCAGCAGCATGCGGCGGTCGAACAGGGCCTCATCGCGTGCGGTGGGCGCACGGCGCATCTCGTCGCCATCGGCCGGGTCCATGACCAGGTTCACGGTCAGCGTGCCCTCGGTGACGATGTTGATCCACAGGATCTGCACCGCCACCAGCGGCAGCGGCAGGCCGGCCACCAGGCACAGCAGCAGCAGGATGACCTCGTCCACCGAGGTGGCGAACAGGTAGAGGATGACCTTCTTCAGGTTGGCATAGACCACCCGGCCCTGCGCCACCGCATGCACCAGGGTGGCGAAGTCGTCGTCGGTGATGACGATGCGTGCGGCGCTCTTGGCCACCTCGGTGCCGCTGCGGCCCATGGCCACGCCCACGTCGGCGCGGGCCAGCGCCGGCGCGTCATTCACGCCGTCGCCGGTCATGGCCACCACCTCGCCGCGGGCCTGCAGCGCCTCGACGATGCGCAGCTTCTGTGCCGGCTGCACGCGGGCGAAGACAGCGATGGCCGGCAGCGCGTCCAGCAGTTCGGCCTCGCCCATGCGCTCGAGCTCGGGGCCGTCGACGGCGCGGTCGTCGAGGCCGGCGATGCCCAGCGTGCGCGCGATCGCCAGGCCGGTCAGCTTGTGGTCGCCGGTGACCATCACCGGGCGGATGCCCGCGGCCTGGCAGGCGGCCACCGCGGCGGGCGCGGCCTCGCGCGGCGGGTCGATCTGGCCGACCAGGCCGAGCAGGCGGCCCCGCGCCACCAGGTCGGAGTCATCCACCGCAGACGGGGCCTGCGGATCGACGGCGTCGATCACCGCCAGCGCCAGCACCCGCAGCGCCTGGCCGGCCAGCGCCTCGGCCTGGGCGCGCGCGGCCTGCAGCGTCGCCGGGCGCTCGGCGCCGCACAGGCGCAGCACGGCCTCCGGCGAGCCCTTGATCAGCCATTGGGCGCGGCCATCGGGCCCGGGGTGCAGCGTGGCCATGCGCTGGGTGTCGGCGTCAAAGGGCTGCTCGGCCAGCCGGCGTGTGGCGGCGCGGGTGGTGTCCACGTCCAGACCGGCCTTGGCGGCCAGTGTCAGCAGCGCGCCCTCGGTGGGGTCGCCGACGATGCGCCAGGCTGCGCCATCGGCGGGCGGCAGCAGCTGGGCGTCGTTGCACAGCACCGCGGCACGCAGCAGCGCATGCAGATCCGGCAGCGCTGTGGCCTGCACGGGCCCGTCTGCCGCCAACAGCGTGCCCTGCGGGGCGTAGCCGCTGCCCTGCACCTGCAGACGCTGGCCGCCCGTGTCCCCCGGCAGCCACAGCGCGACCACGGTCATCTCGTTGCGGGTGAGCGTGCCGGTCTTGTCACTGCAGATCACCGTGGTCGAACCCAGCGTCTCCACCGCCGCCAGTCGGCGGATGATGGCGCCGCGGGCGGCCATGCGCTGCATGCCCACCGCCAGCGCGATGGTCATGGCCACCGGCAGGCCCTCGGGCACCATCGACACCATCTGGCTGATCGCCACCATCAGCACCTCGGCCAGCGGCATGTCGCGCCACAGGCCCAGCGCCATCACCAGCGCGAACAGGCCCAGCGCCGCCAGCGTCAGCGCGCGGCCAAAGCGCTCCAGCCGTTGCTCCAGCGGCGTGGGCGGCTCCTGGGCACGCTGGGTCAGGCCGGCGATGCGGCCGATCTCGGTGTGCCGCCCGGTGGCCACCACCAGCGCCCGGGCGCGGCCGGCGGTGACCAGCGTGCCGGCGTGCAGCATGCAGTGGCGGTCGGCCAGCGCACTGGCTTCGGGCACGGCGGCCACGGTCTTGGTCACCGGCACCGATTCGCCGGTCAGGGCGGCCTCGGCCACCTGCAGCCGCACGGCCTCCAGCAGCCGTGCGTCGGCCGCGACCGCATCGCCCGCGGCCAGCAACAGCACATCGCCCGGCACCAGCGCATGGGCCGGCGCCAACTGCTCGGCGCCGTCGCGCCAGACCCGCACCTGCACCGCGGCCAGCTGGCGCAGCGCCGCCATCGAGCGCTCGGCACGCCCCTCCTGCAGGCTGCCCAGCAGGCCGTTGATCAGCACCACCACCACGATCACCGCCGCATCACCCAGGTGACCCATCGCCAGCGCCAGCCCAGCGGCGACGCCCAGGATGGCGATCAAGGGACTGCGCAGCTGGCGCAGGAAGATCGCCCAGTACGGGCGCGTGCTGGGCTCGGGCAGCGTGTTGGGGCCATGCACGGTCAGGCGGCGCGCCGCGTCCTCGGCGCTCAGGCCCAGTTCGGCGTCGGTGCCCAGCTGCTGCAGTGCGGCCGCCGGTGGCAGGGCGTGCCAGTCGGTGCGGGGGGCGGCATCAGCGTTCACGGCGGCACAGGATCACAGGCGAGACCTGTCGATTCTGTGGTGGGCGACCACCTGTTCAGCTTGACCCTGGACAAGCCACGGCGGCACGTGGCCCGCATTCCGCGGGGTTCTCAACCCAGCAGATTGGCCAGCTTCAGCAGCGCCAGCAGCAGCATCCACAGCACCACCGAGCGCCAGACCAGACCGACCAGGCTGCCCAGGTGGCCCAGTTCGGGCGGCAGGCCGGGGGTGGAGCCGGTGGCGTCGGTGGCGTCGGTGTCGCCGCTGGCGAAGGTGCGGCTGCGGTCAGGCGTCACGCCCGGGGCGGCCGCGCCGCCCAGCTGCACGCCCACCGCACCGGCCGCCGCCGCGAGGATGATGCCCTCGTTGGCGTGCTTCCACAGGCCGGCGTCGCGGCGCCAGCCGGCCACCGCATCCTCGAAGTTGCCCACCACCGCGAAGCCGAAGGCGGTGAGGCGGGCCGGCACATGGTCGATCAGGTTGAAGGCGCGCTGGGACAGCTCGCGCAGGTTGTCATTCACCGGCACGCCCAGGTGGTGGCTCTTGAAGGCCCAGTAGCGGCTGCCGAACTCGGCCATGCGGTAGAGCACCGCGCCGGCCGGGCCCAGGCCCAGCGCCGCCAGCACCACGTAGCAGAAGAACACGCCGAAGACATGGCGGTGCGCGGCCAGCAGTGCGTGTTCCAGCACGTGGCGCAGCAGTTCGGTGCGCGGCAGCTCGGACGCATCCAGGTGGCGCCATTCGGCCAGCAGGCGGCGGGCGCCGTCCTCGTCGCCCTTCTCCAGCGCCTCGCGGATGTCGGTGAAGTAGTGGCTGAACTGGCGAAAACCCAGCGTCAGGTAGATCACCAGCACATCGAAGGCCAGCGCCAGGAAGAAGCTGATGTAGGTGGCCAGCACCCAGTGCAGCGCCCAGGCCAGCAGGGCCGGCACGATGACCGTCACCACCCAGACGATGCGCGCGTGCTGGGGCTGGCCGGCGTCGAAATTGCGCCCGGTCCAGCCGACCCAGTCGGCCAGCGTGTCATGGACCCAGTTGTCGCGCGGCAGCGGCTTGATCTGCTCAAGCACCAGCGCGAAGAGGACGGCGAAGAAACTCACGCTGGCGATGATACCCAGCGTTGGCGGCTCAATCGTCGGCCAGCAGGTGGTAGAGATTGCGCAGCATCGCGGCTGTGGCGCCCCAGATGAAGAAGCGGTCGGGCTGGCCCGCCGGGTCGGGCGACCAGGGCATGGACAGGAACTCGCGCCAGACGCCGGGCGCCGCCTCGAAGCGGTGGCGCCGGTGGTGCGCCGGGTTCATCAGAAAGGCCAGCGGCACCTCGAAGGCCTCGGCCACCTCGAAGGCGTCCAGCGCCAGCTGGTGGTCCGGGTCGACCAGGCCGACCACCGGCGTCACCACGTAGCGGGTGACCGTGGTGTAGGTGGGCAGGCGGGCGATGACCTCGATCCGCTCGGCGCCCAGGCCCACCTCCTCGTGGGCCTCGCGCAGCGCGGTGGCCACCGCGTCGGCGTCCTCGGGGTCGGTGCGGCCGCCGGGAAAGCTGACCTGGCCGGCATGGTCGTGCAGGTGGGCGGTGCGCTCGGTCAGCAGCACCGACAGCCCGTGCGGCCGCGGCACCAGCGGCACCAGCACCGCGGCGGGCGTGGGTTCGCGGTCGAAGTGCAGGTCGTGGCGGTTGCCGTCGCCCGCGATCGGAGCGACGCGTTCATGGGCGCCCGCCAGGCGCTGGCGCAACAGCGCAGGCTGCAGCCGCGCCGGATCGATCGCCGGCAGATGGGCGTCGGTGGACAGGACCGGGATGGCGCGGGGGTCGCGGATCAGGCGGCTGGGTCGGGTCGGCGGCGCGTTCATGCCCGGCCATGATAGGCGGCTCGCCCCGTCAGCGCAGGCTGCCCACGTAGCGCCGCATCGCCACGCCCAGCGGGCTGCTGGGCGTGGCGGCCGGCCGCACCGGCGCGGCGGGCGGTGGCGGCGGGAACAGGGCCTCGGCCAGGCGGTTGGCGCGCTCGACACAGTCGGCCTGGCCGCTGGCCCGCGCCAGCGCGATGATCTCCTGCGCGTAGGCGGCATCGCGAACCAGCCATTCGACGTCGGTGACGCGGCCGACATGGCGGCGCAGCACCACGTGCAGATGGGCCGCCAGGGCCAGCTTCTCGCTCTCCAACATGGGTCACTCCCGGGTCGTGGGTCAGTCGATGCGTTCGCCGTGCTGGGCCAGATCCAGCCCCAGCCGCTCCTGGTCGGGTGTCAGGCGCAGGCCGACCAGGGCGTCGACCAGCCACAGCAGGAACGCGGTGGCGACGCCGCTGTAGAGCAGCGTGGCGCCCGCGGCGGTGGCCTGCGCCGCCAGCGAACCGCTGACGCCGCCCACCAGCGGCTCGGCCAGCACGCCGGTCAGCAGTGCACCGACCAGGCCACCGATGCCGTGCACGCCGAACACGTCCAGCGAGTCGTCCACGCCCAGCAGGCGTTTCAGACCGGTGGCGCCCCACAGGCCCGCCAGACCCGCCACCGCGCCGATCAGCACCGCGTTGCCGGGGCCGACGAAGCCCGAGGCCGGCGTCACCGCGACCAGGCCGGCCACCACGCCGCTGCACAGGCCCAGCAGCGTGGGCGTGCGGCGCAGCGTCCATTCGGCCCCCATCCAGCCCAGCGCGCCGGCGGCCCCGGCCAGTTGCGTGGCCAGCATGGCCATGGCGGCGCGGGCATCGGCGGCCCCGGCCGAGCCGGCATTGAAGCCGATCCAGCCCACCCACAGCAGCGCCGCGCCGGTCATCGTCTGGCCCAGGTGCGAGGGGGTCAGGGCCTCGCGCCCCCAACCCTGGCGCGGGCCCAGCCACCAGGCCGCCACCAGGCCGGCCACGCCGGCGTTGAGGTGGACCACGGTGCCACCGGCGAAGTCCAGTGCGCCGCGCTGCGCCAGCCAGCCCTCGGGCGACCAGACCCAGTGGGCCAGCGGCGCATAGACGCCCAGCGACCACAGTGCGCTGAACCACAACAGGGCGGCGAAGCGCATGCGTTCGGCCACCGCGCCCACGATCAGTGCGGGCGTGATGACGGCAAAGCTGAGCTGGAACATCGCGAACACCGCCTCGGGCACCGAGGGCATCAGCGGGTGCACGCTGGCCAGGCCCTGTGGCTTGTCCACGCGCAGGCTGGCCATCCAGGGGTGGCGCCAGTCGCCGATCCACCCATCACCAGGGCCGAAGGCCAGGCTGTAGCCGATGGCGAACCACAGCAGGCTCACCAGGGCGGCGATGGCCAGCACCTGCGCCAGGGTGCCCAGCACGTTCTTGCGCCGCACCATGCCGGCGTAGAACAGCGCCAGGCCTGGCAGGCTCATCAGCAGCACCAGCGTGGTGGCGCTGATCATCCAGGCGGTGTCGCCGGCGCTGAGTTGCGCGACCGGCACCAGGGCTGGCAAAGGGGTGGCCATCGACGTCCTCTTGTTCTGTACTGCCCCCAGGACTCAGCAAGAACCCTGCCCAGCAGCGCCGCGCCGGGACGAAAAAAAACCGCCCCGGTGGGGCGGCTTTCTTGGGGGCAGGCGCGAGGCCGGCGATCAGGACAGCTTTTCCTTGATGCGCGCCGACTTGCCCGAGCGCTGGCGCAGGTAGTACAGCTTGGCGCGGCGGACGTCACCGCGGCGCTTGACTTCGATCGAGGCGATCAGCGGGCTGTAGAGCTGGAAGGTCCGCTCGACGCCTTCGCCGCTGGAGATCTTGCGCACGATGAAGCTGCTGTTGAGGCCGCGGTTGCGCTTGGCGATCACGACGCCTTCGTAGGCCTGCACGCGCTTGCGGGTGCCTTCGACGACGTTGACGCTGACGATCACGGTGTCGCCGGGGGCAAAGGCCGGGATGGTCTTGCCAAGACGAGCAATTTCTTCCTGCTCGAGGGTCTGGATCAGGTTCACTGACTTCTCCGAAGTGATCGTGCCGGGGCTGGTTGAAAGATGGTGCATCCCTGGCGGTGCATGGATGCGTCCCTCGGCAGAGGATCGAAAAGCCGCTGATTATAGCGCGGCGTTGCCCTGGGCGCCAAGCGCAGCCAGGAAGCGCTCATCGGCCGCGCTGAGGCGGCCCGCCGCCCGGGCGGCAGCGATCAGGTCGGGGCGACGGCGCGCGGTGAGTTCCAGCGAGCGCTCGCGGCGCCAGCGCTCGATCTGCGCATGGTGGCCGGACAGCAGCACGGGCGGCACCGGCTGGGCGGCCTCGCCCTCAGCGGGCGTCCAGACCTCGGGGCGGCTGTAGTGCGGGCAGTCGAGCAGGCCGTCCTCGAAGCTGTCCTGCTGGTGCGAGCGGGCGTCGGCCAGCACGCCCTCCTGCAGACGCGCGATGCCGTCCAGCAGCGCCAGCGCGGGCAGTTCGCCCCCGGACAGCACGAAGTCGCCCAGGCTCAGTTCCAGGTCGACATGGCGGTCAAGCAGGCGCTGGTCGATCCCTTCGTAGCGGCCGCACAGCAGCAGCGCGCCAGGGCCGCCGGCCATCTCGCGCAGCAGGGCCTGGTCGATGCGTCGGCCGGTGGGGCTGAAGTGGATCACCGGCGCGGGGGCGGCGCGGTCGGCGCGCACCGCGGCCAGCGCGCGCTCCAGCGGCTCGGCGAGCATCACCATGCCGGGGCCGCCGCCGTAGGGACGGTCATCGACGCGGCGGTAGTTGTCGTCGGCGAAATCGCGCAGCGGCCAGCAGCGCACGTCCACCTGGCCCGACTCGAAGGCGCGCCGGGTCACGCCCTGCGTGAGAAAGGGCGTGAACAGCTCGGGAAACAGCGTGATGACGTCGAAGCGCATGGCCCGATCGTCAATAGTCCAGGCCCCAGTCGACGAGCAGGCACCGGCCCGGCAGGTCCACCTCGTCGACATAGGCGGCCACGAAGGGGATCAGGCGCTCGGCCTCGTCGGGCGGCGCATCAGCGGCCGCGTCGGGGCGACGCACGCGCAGCACGCAGTGGGCCCCGGTTTCAAGCAGGTCGGTGACGGTGCCGAGCACCGCCCCCTCGCGGTTGAGCACCTGCAGGCCGATCAGGTCGACCCAGTAGAACTCGTCGGGGTCGGCGGTGGGAAAGCTCTGGCGCGAGACGAACACCCGGGCGCCCTTGAGCGCCTCAGCGGCGTTGCGGTCGGGGATGTCCTGGGCGGTGGCCACGACCACCTCGCCATGTTCCTTGGCGCTGGTGATCTTCAGCAGCGCCGGCAGCGGCGCCGGCTTGGCGGCGCGCACCGCGGCGACACCCTTGCCGGGCGCCGCGTCCGCCGGTTGCAGGAACCAGCGGCGGGAGGAAAACAGGGCCTGGGGATCGGCGGAAAAAGGCTGGACCTTGAACCCGCCCTTGATGCCCCAGGCGTCGATGATGCGGCCGACCTCGACCGCGTCATCGGGCCAGCTCACCGCATCAGGCGACGTCATGCGCGGATGGGTGGGCCGGCCGGGCCGGTCAGGCGGCCGGGGCGACCTTGGCCTTGGCCTGGGCGATCAGGCGCGAGACGGTGTCCGACGGCTGGGCGCCGACGCCGACCCAGTAGGTCACGCGGTCCTGAGCCACGCGCAGGGCTTCTTCGCCCTCGGAGGCCACCGGGTTGTAGAAGCCCAGCTTCTCGATGAAGCGGCCATCACGGCGCTCGCGCGAGTCGGCGACGACGATGTTGTAGAAGGGGCGCTTCTTGGAGCCACCGCGGGCCAGACGAATCACGACCATGTTGTCGTTCCTTGATGTTCAGTTCGTGTGGACCGCCGCGCCTGGGAGACACCGCCTGGATTGGCTGATCCGGTTGCCCGGGCCTGATGTGCAGATGTACGTCAGACCCGAACGCTGCTCCAGCCCCGTAGATACGCCTGCTCGGTGACCACGCTCCGTGGGTACCGTCAAGCCGGTGCTGGAAAACATGGGATTATAGGGTCTGTACAGCGAACCTGACAAACCGAGATGCCCGAGCTGCTCATCCGCCCCAGCACCGATGCCGACCTGCCGGCCATCACCGCGATCTATGGCCAGGCCGTGCTGCACGGCACCGGCACCTTCGAACTGGAGCCGCCCGACCTGGCCGAGATGGGCCGCCGCCGCGCCGACGTGCTGGGCAAGCAGCTGCCCTGGCTGGTGGCCGCAGGCGCCGACGGCGCGTTGCTGGGCTATGCCTACGCCAACCATTTCCGGCCGCGCCTGGCCTACCGCTTCTGCCTGGAGGACTCGATCTACCTGGCTCCCGAGGCCCAGGGCCGTGGCGTGGGCACCGCCCTGCTGGCCGAACTGGTGGGCCAGTGCGAGGCGCGTGGCGCCCGCCAGATGCTGGCGGTGATCGGCGACAGCGCGAATGCCGGCTCGATCGGCGTGCACCGGCGGCTGGGTTTCGAGCACACCGGCGTGCTCAAGGCCTCGGGCTGGAAGTTCGGCCGCTGGCTGGACGTGGTGCTGATGCAACGCGCGCTGGGTGTGGGCGACACGCTGCCGGCGGCCGACTGAGGGCCAGACACGACACAGGGCCCCGCAAGGCCCTGTCTGTGCGCCGAACCGCGTGGCTCAGAACAGCATCGTGCTGATCCAGTAGAACACGCCGGCCACGAAGGCCGCCGCCGGGATCGTGAAGATCCAGGCCCAGACGATGTTGCCGGCCAGGCCCCAGCGCACCGCCGACGGGTTGCGCACCGAGCCCACGCCCAGGATGGCGCCGGTGATCGTGTGGGTGGTCGACACCGGGATGCCCAGCGAAGTGGCCAGGAACAGCGTCAGCGCGCCGCCGGTCTCGGCACAGAAGCCGCCCACCGGCTTGAGCTTGGTCAGGCGCTGGCCCATGGTCTTGACGATGCGCCAGCCGCCGAACATCGTGCCCAGGCCGATCGCCATGTAGCACGACCAGATCACCCAGTCGGGCGGTGCCGTGTCGGAGGCGGCCACGTAGCCCGAGGCCACCAGCAGCATCCAGATGATGCCGATGGTCTTCTGCGCGTCGTTGCCGCCATGGCCCAGCGAATACAGGCCGGCCGAGACCAGCTGGAAACGCCGGAACCAGCGGTCCACGCGCATCGGCGCGGTGCGCCGGAACACCCAGGACACGCCCACCATCATCAGCGAGCCCAGCACGAAGCCCAGGGCCGGCGAGATGAAGATGAAGACCACCGTCTTGGCGATGCCGGCGCCGATCAGCTTGCCCAGGCCCGCCTTGGTGATGACCGCACCGATGATGCCGCCGATCAGCGCGTGCGAGCTGGACGAGGGGATGCCGTACCACCAGGTGATGATGTTCCAGGTGATGGCGCCGATCAGCGCGCCGAAGACCACATGCTGGTCGACCACGCCAGGCTCGACGATGCCCTTGCCAATGGTCTTGGCCACGCTGAGGTGGAAGACCGAGATGGCGATGACGTTGAAGAAGGCGGCGAACAGCACCGCCTGCTGCGGCTTGAGCACACCGGTGGAGACGACGGTGGCGATCGAGTTCGCCGCGTCGTGGAAACCGTTCATGAAGTCGAAGGCCAGGGCCAGGGCCACCAGCACGACGACGAACCAGAACGCGATCTGGGCTGCTTCCATGAGAAGTCCGGGCCGCGGCCGCTCAGGAGTTCTCGAGGACGACGCCCTCGATCAGGTTGGCGACATCCTCGCAGCGGTCGGAGATCGACTCCATGTGCTCGTAGATGGCCTTCAGCTTGATCAGCTCCTTGACGTCGATGTCGTCGCGGAAGAGCTTGGACATGGCGCTGCGCATCACCCGGTCGGCGTCGCTTTCCAGGCGGTCGATCTCCTCGCAGGTCTTGAGCGCGGCCTCGGCCACCTCGGGCTGCGACAGCTTGGGCAGCAGCGAGACCGCATGCTGCACGCGCTCGCAGCACTTCAGCGAGATGTCACCCAGGCGGATCACGTCCTCGTTGACGTTCTGCACGTTGTACAGCGCCATCACCTCGGAGGAGTCCTGCAGCAGGTCGAGGATGTCGTCCATCGCGTTGATCAGGCCGTGGATCTGCTCGCGGTCGATCGGCGTGATGAAGCTGCGGTGCAGCAGGCGGTTGACCTCGGCCGTGACCTTGTCGGCGGCGCGCTCGGCGTTGTCCACCTCGGCGGCGTACTTCTCACGCAGGTCGGGCGTGCTGTAGTACTGGATCATCGACGTGAAGGAGCGGGCCCCCTCGGCGATGTATTTGCCATGCTCGTTGAAGAGTTCGAAAAAGTTGCCTTCCTTGGGCAACAGCTTGCCGAAGAACATCGGGGTCTCCTCTGGCCCGGTGCGGGCGCAAAAAGGGGCGGTGACCGTCACACTGCGGTCATCGCCCTGTCATATCCGCATTCTAGCGGGCGCTCAGGACCGGAAGATGAAGTACACCGCGCCCAGCAGGCACAGCCCGGCCCACAGGTAGTCCAGTTTCAGCGGCTGCCCCATGTAGAACACCGCGAAAGGCACGAAGACCGCCAGGGTGATCACCTCCTGGGCGATCTTCAGCTGCGCCAGGCTGTAGCCGCCGCCGTAGCCGATGCGGTTGGCCGGCACCTGCAGCAGGTACTCGAAGAGCGCGATGCCCCAGCTGACCAGGGCGGCCACGTACCAGGCCTGGCCGGCCTGATGGCGCAGGTGGCCATACCACGCCACGGTCATGAACAGGTTGGACAGGGTGAGCAGGCCAAAGGTCTGCACCCACAGCGGCAGGCTGGTCAGCCAGGTCATGCCAGGGCCCTCACAGGGGTTCGAGACGCTGATCGGCCACGGCCGCCAGCAGCGTGGGCCAGTCGCCCTGCGCCAGCGCCAGTTCCGGCGCCAGCTGGGCCAGCGGGCGCAGCACGAAGGCGCGCTGGTGCATCCGCGGGTGCGGCAGCGTCAGCACCGGGTCGTCCTGCACCAACTGGCCGTAGAGCAGCAGGTCCAGGTCCAGGGTGCGCGGCGCGTTGCGGTAGGGTCGTTCGCGGCCGTGGCGCTGCTCGATGTCCTGCAGCACCGCCAGCAGCGCGCGCGGCGCCAGCGCGGTGCGCACGCGACCCACGGCGTTGACGTAGTCGGGGCCGCCGGCATCGACCGGCGCGCTGCGCCACAGGCCCGACAGGCCGTCGCCCTCGACCCCCGCCACCGTGGTCAGAGCCTGCCAGGCCAGCCGCAGCGTGCCCTGGGCATCGCCCAGGTTGGCACCCAGCCCGATGTAGGCCAGCTCGGTCACGACGCTCAGGCCGCGGCGGGCGGCGCGCCCTCGCCCCCGCCCGAGGGCTTGCGGCGGCGGCGCCGGCGGCGCTTGCGCGCCGGGGCGGCGTCACCGCCCTCGTCGGGGCCATCGCCGGCGTCCGGGCCGCCCTCCGCGCCGGCCTCAGGGCCGTCGTCATCGGCGTCGGCCTCGCGCGGGGCCTGGGCAGTGGCCGCTGGCGCCCGGGCCGGCTTGGGCGCGCGGCGCGGCTTGTGCTGGCTGTCGCGCACCGCTTCCAGCAGGGCCTCGCGGTCCTCCGGGCTGCCCAGCGAGAAATCCTCCCACCACTCGGCCAGCTCGGCCGGGATCTCACCCACGTCGGCGCGCAGGCGCAGGAAATCGAAGCCGGCGCGGAAACGCGGCTGCTCGACCAGGCCGAAGGCGCCGTTGGGCGTGCGGCGCTCGAAGCGCGGCTGCATCATCCAGATGTCGCGCATGTCGGCGGCCAGCTTGCCGCGGCCGGAGATGTCGCCGATGCGGGCGTCGAAGACCGCGTCGATCGCCTGCTGCAGCGCCGGCGACGGGTGCTCGCCGGCGGCGCGGCGCTCGGCCCAGCCGGCCTGCACGTCGTGCCACAGCATGCAGGCCAGCATGAAGCTGGGCGCCACCGCCTTGCCCTCGCCCACCCGGCGGTCGGTGTCGGCCAGCGCCAGCTGGATGAACTTCTGGCGCGCGCTGCCGGCCGGGGCGTTGAGCAGCGCAGCATCCAGGATCGGGAAGACACCCCGGCCCAGGCCCTGGGCCTGGATCTGCTCCAGACTGGCCAGCGCGTGGCCGGTCTGCAGCAGCTTGATCATCTCGTCGAACATGCGCGAGGCCGGCACGTTGGCGAGCAGCGGGATGGCGGCGGCGATCGCCTTGTGCGTCTTGGGCTCGATCTTGAAGCCCAGCTTGGCGGCAAAGCGCACCACGCGCAGGATGCGCACCGGGTCTTCGCGGTAGCGGGTGGCCGGGTCGCCGATCATGCGCAGCGTCTGCGCACGCACGTCCTTGAAGCCATGGTGGTAGTCGACCACCAGCTGACGCCTCGGGTCGTAGTACATCGCGTTGACGGTGAAGTCGCGGCGCGCGGCGTCCTCGATCTGCGGGCCCCAGACGTTGTCGCGCAGCACGCGGCCGTCGGCATCGACGACGTGGCTCTTGTTCTCGATCTCCTTCTTGGAGGTCTTCTCATTGCCGGCCACCTGCTCGGCGGCGCTGGCGTCCATGTAGGCGCGGAAGGTGGAGACCTCGATCACCTCGTGGTCGCGGCCGCGGCCATGGATCACGTGGACGATGCGAAAGCGCCGGCCGATGATGAAGGCGCGGCGGAACAGGCCCTTGACCTGCTCGGGCGTGGCGTTGGTGGCGACGTCGAAGTCCTTGGGGCGGCGGCCCACCAGCAGGTCGCGCACCGCGCCACCGACGATGTAGGCCTCGTGGCCCGCGTCCTGCAGCGTGGTGACCACGCGCACCGCGCGCTCGTCGAGCAGCGAGGGGTCGATGCCATGCTCGGACGCCGGGATCTCCAGGCGCTTGCCCAGCGGGATGCCGGCGGGCTGCGGCGCTGCGGGCTTGCCCAGCAGCTTGTCGATGAATTTGCGGATCATGTCGCGTCGAAGAGGTCGATGATGCGCCAGCCGCGCTCAAGCGCGATCTGACGCAGGGCCGGCGTCGGGTTGGTGGCCACCGGGGTGGGCACCGCCTCGAGCAGCGGCAGGTCGTTGGTGGAGTCGCTGTAGAACAGCACGTCGTCGAAGTCGGCGAAGGACTGGCCCCGGCTGTGCAGCCAGGCCTGGACGCGCGCCACCTTGCCTTCGCGGAAGGTGGGGGTGCCGCGGATGGCGCCGGTGGCGCGGCCGTCGGCGCCGCGCTCCAGTTCCACCGCCAGCAGGGTCTCGACACCGAAGGCCGTGGCGATCGGCCGGGTGACGAATTCGTTGGTGGCGGTGACCACCGCCACCAGGTCGCCGTCCTGCTGGTGGGCGCGCACCAGCTCGATCGCCTCGAAGCGCAGCGCGGGGCCGATCACCTCCTGCATGAAGCGCTCGCGCGCGGCCTCGGCGTCGGCCAGCGGGCGGTGGCGCCAGGCCGAGGTGGCGAAGTCCACGTAGTCGGCCAGCACCAGCGTGCCGGCCTGGTACTGCTCGAAGAACTGCTGATTGCGCGCGCGCCAGGCCTGGCCGTCGGTCCAGCCGATGGCGCACATGAACTCGCCGAAGGCGTGGTCGGAATCGGTGGGCAGCAGGGTGCCATCCAGGTCGAACAGGGCCAGCCTCATGCGGCCACCTCGCCTTCAGTGAGCATCTTCTTGAGCAGGGGAACGGTGACGGCGCGGCGCTCGGCCAGCGAGAAGCGGTCGAGCCGGTGCAGCAGGCTTTTCAGCGAGCCCAGGTCGCGCTCGAAGCGGGTCAGCAGGTAGTCCATCACCTCGTCGGACAGCATCAGGCCACGCGCGTCGGCCTCGCGGCGCAGTACCGCTCGGGTGGCGGCTTCGTCCAGTGGCTGCAGCTCGAACACCGGGCCCCAGCCGAAGCGCGTGCGCAGGTCCTCGCGCAGCGGAAGGTCCACGGGCGGCAGGCGGGCGGCGGCGGCCATCTGCGTGCCATGGGTGGCGGCCTCGACGAAAAGCGTGAAGGCGGCATGCTGGCGCGCCTCGTCCAGGTCCTGGGCGTCGTCGATGACGACCAGGGTCCAGGCCTCGTCGAAGGTCCAGGGCAGCGGTGTGCTGGCGTGGAACCAGGCCACCTGACCGCCCTGCCCCCGCACCCGCGCCGCCCAGGCCGCCAGCAGGTGCGACTTGCCGGTGCCGGCCCGCCCGTGCAGGAACACCGGCGGACCCGGCTGGCGCCACTGGGTCAGCGCATGCAGGGCCACCCCATTGGGCCCGGTCACGAAGTTGTCGAAACCGGGCTCGGGCCCCAGTCCGATGGCCAGCGGGATCTGCTTCATCCGCGGTACAGCTCGCTTTGCAGGTAGGCGGCCAGCACGCGCCGGGCAGCGACCAGGGCCACCGCCGACAGCGGCAGCGCCGCCAGCACGCCCACGAAACCGAACAGCTGGCCGAAGGCCATCAGCGCGAAGATCACCGCCAGCGGGTTCAGGCCGATGCGCTCACCCACCAGGCGCGGCGTCAGCACGAAGCTCTCCAGCATCTGGCCCAGGCCGTAGACCACGGCCACCGCGCCCAGGCCGTACCAGCTGCCGAACTGCAGCACCGCGCTCAGCAGCGCCAGCACCAGGCCCAGGCCGAAGCCCAGGTAGGGAATGAAGACCAGCAGGCCGGTGAACACGCCCACCGGCAGCGCAAGCTCGAAACCGGCCAGCGCCAGCGCACCGGCATACCAGACCGACAGCACCAGCATCACCATCAGCTGGCCGCGCAGGTACTGGCCCAGCAGCTCGTCGCACTCGCCCAGGAAGCTGTCCACCGAGGCACGCATGCGCGGCGGCACCAGCCGGCGCAGCCGCTCCATCATCTGCGGCCAGTCCAGCAGCAGGTAGAACAGCACCAGCGGCACCAGCACCAGGTTGCCCAGCACGGTCAGCACCACGCTGCCGCCCAGGCGCGCCGAGCTGAGCAACGCCGCCAGGCCATCCTCGAGGTTGCCGCCAAGGCCCTTGAGCACCATGTCCTTGATGCCGGCCACATCCAGGCGCACCTCGATGCCCAGCCTGGCCAGCGCCGGCGCCAGCACCTGGTTGGCCCACTCGGCACCGCGCGGGATCTGCTCGCGCAGGATGGGCAGTTCGCGGGCGATGATGGGCACCACCAGCAGCGCCATCGCCAGCACCGACACCACCGCCAGCAGCACCGCCAGCGTGGCCGCCAGCGAACGCGGCCAGCCGCGCCGGGCCAGCGCCTCGGTCAGCGGCTGCAGCGCATAGGCCAGCACCGCCGCGATCAGGAAGGGCATCAGCACGGGCGCGAGCAGCCACAGCAGCACCAGCACGACTGCGGCGATCAGCAGCCAGCTCAGCGACTGTCTCTGGGCGGGGGATAGGTTCATCGGTACAGGGATCGGCGGCACGCGCGTCCCGGCAGGAACGCTGGCGGCGGCGGGGCGGTGCGGGTCACGGTGTCGGGGCCGGCCAGCCGCGCGGCCCGTGGGGGGCGTCCCGCAACACGCTGCGCGATTGTACGGCGACCGTCCACGCCGCTCAGGCGGGGGGGCGTCCGCGCAGCTCGGCCATGCGCTGGCGCAGCAGCTCGGCCTGCGGGCCGTCGGGGCGCTGGTCCAGGCAGGTCTGCAGGTCGACCAGCGCCTCGGCCGGGCGGCCCAGCTCGGCCAGCAGCAGGCCGCGGTCGCGGCGCTCGTCCCAGTCGCCCGGCAACAGCCGCACCAGGCGCTGCTGCACCGCCAGCTGGCGCCGCAGGTCACCCTGGCGTTCATGCACTGACTTGAGGTTGCGCAGCATGCGCGCCAGCACCTCGCGCGGCTCGGCCGCCTGCAGGAACAGGCCCAGCGGCAGCTCGTCATCGCCCGGCAGGCCCAGCTGCTGGCGCCAGGGCTCCAGGCGCTGCGCCAGGCGCTCGCGCGAGAGCGATTCGCCGGTGAAGGGGTCGACCACCACCTCGCCGGCCGGCAGCCGCAGCTTGACCAGGAAGTGGCCGGGGAACGAGATGCCCCGCGCCGTCAGGCCGATCTGCTGGGCGATCTCGATGTAGAGCAGGGCCAGCGAGATGGGAATGCCCAGGCGCGTCTGCAGCACCCGGTGCAGGTAGCTGTTGTCGGCATGGTGGTAGTCGTTGACGTTGCCGGCAAAGCCCAGTTCGCGGAAGAAGTAGCGGTTGAGCATGCGCAGCCGGTGGGTCGGCGGCGCATCGGCGGGCAGTCGCTGGCGCAGGCGCTGGGCGAGCTGGTCGATCTCGTCGAGCACGCCCTGCACGTCCAGCGCCGGGTGGTCGTCCTGGGCCAGCAGGATCGCGGCCTCCAGCAGCGCGACATCGGCCCCTTCCGCCACCAGTGCCGAGAAATAGTCCAGCGGACTGGCCGGCGCGAAGCGCGGCGTCTGGGTCATGACGCTCAGCCTCGGCGGGCGAACTGCCGCAGGTTCAGGCCCAGCACGCGCAGCATGCCGAAGTACAGCAGCGCCGCCACCGCCAGCGCACCGAACAGCAGGCCGGCGCGCTGCAGCCAATGCGCCTGCAGCGCCACCCAGTCCAGGCGCCAGGCCACCCAGCCCAGCCAGCCGGCCAGCACCGCCGAGGCGGCCATCACCCGCAGGATGAATCCCCCCCAGCCGGGCTCCGGCATGTAGATGCCGCGCGCGCGCAGCCCGCGCAGCAGCCAGGCCGCATTGCCCATCGCCCCCAGGCTGGTGGCCAGCGCCAGGCCGGCGTGCCCCAGCCAGGGCACGAAGGCGGCGTTCATCACCTGGGTGAGCACCAGCACGACGATGGCAATGCGCACCGGCGTGCGGATGTCCTGCTGGGCGTAGAAGCCCGGCGCCAGCACCTTCACGCCGATCAGGCCGATCAGGCCCACGCCGTAGCCCTGCACCGCCAGCGTGCTCATGCGCAGCGCCCGCTCGTCGAAGGCACCGTGGTGGAACAGCACCGCCATCAGCGGCAGGCCGAACACCAGCATCGCCAGCGCGCAGGGCCAGGCCAGCATCAGCGCCAGACGCAGGCCCCAGTCCAGGTGGCCCGAGTAGCCCTGGGCGTCGCCGCGGGCCTTCAGCGCCGACAGACCCGGTGTGAGCACCACGCCCAGCGCCACGCCCAGCAGCGCGGTCGGGAACTCCATCAGCCGGTCGGCGTAGGTGAGCCAGGACACCGCCCCCGCCCCCAGGTGCGAGGCGATCTGGCTGTTGATCAGCAGCGAGATCTGCGCCACCGACACGCCCAGCAGCGCCGGCGCCATCTGGGACAGCACGCGGTGCACGCCCGGGTGTTGCCACGCACGCTTCAGGCCCGCCGGTGTCAGGCCGATGTGCGGCAGGCAGCCGATGCGCGCCAGCGCCGGCACCTGCACCGCCAACTGCAGCACGCCGCCCAGCACCACGCCCACCGACAGTGCGTGGATCGGGCGGATGCCCTGGGCCTGCAGCAGCGGCGTCAGGCCCCAGGCGCAGGCGATCACCGACAGGTTCAGCAGCACCGGCGTGGCCGCCGGCACCACGAAGCGTTTCCAGGTGTTGAGGATGCCGGCCGCCAGCGCCACCATCGACATGAAGCCGATGTAGGGGAACATCCAGCGGGTCATCAGCACCGCCAGGTCCAGCTCTTCCAGGCCGGCGCCGAACAGCCAGACGATCACCGGCGCCCCCGCCACGCCCACGGCGCAGGTCAGCAGCAGCGCCCACGCCAGCATGGTGGCGACGGCGTCGATCAGGCGGCGCGTGGCCTCGTCGCCGTCGGTTTCGCGGCTGGCGGCCAGGATGGGCACGAAGGCGGCCGAGAAGGCCCCTTCGGCAAACAGCCGCCGCAGCAGGTTGGGAATGCGGAACGCGATGTTGAACGCATCGGTCATCGCGCTGGCGCCGAAGGCGTGCGCCACGAGCTGCTCGCGCACCAGGCCGGTGATGCGCGACAACAGGGTCCAGAGGGAGACGGTGGTGGCCGCCTTGAGCAGGTTCATGCGGTGGGCCGCCCGCTCACGCGGCAGCCATGCCAGGGCACAGCCGACCGATTATAGGGACCCACCGGCGGCCACCTTGCCAGCTGGACCAGGAAAATGCTATACTCGATAGTCTTTATCCACCTGGACCCAATTTCAAGCAATGGCCACTTCCTCCAAAGCCAAGAAGAAGACCGTTCGTCTCGCGTCGGGCCGCAAGCGCGCTCGCCAGGACGTCAACCTGAACGCCGCCAACACCTCGCTGCGTTCGAAGTTCCGCACCTCGATCAAGAACGTGCTCAAGGCCGTCGCCGCTGGCGACAAGGGCCAGGCCACCGACCTGTTCAAGACCGCCCAGAGCGTGATCGACTCGATCGCCGACAAGGGCATCTTCCACAAGAACAAGGCCGCTCGTCACAAGAGCCGCCTGTCCGCCAAGATCAAGGCGCTCGCCGCCTGACAACCCTCTCCAGGTGGAAGACAAAGGCCCCGCACTGCGGGGCCTTTTTCATGGCGGGCCCCGACGTGCGGGGCCCTTGTTCTTTGGCGCCCTGTACCCCATGGCCTGTGGGGTGGGGGCCGCAGGGCGGGGCTGATGTTCTTGGGCAGCGCCAGGCTGAGTTTCCTGGCAGTCGCCACCAGCCCACCCAAGCCACGCCACGGACTGTGGCATCCGCGGCGCAGGCCTCAGGCCGACGGCGGGTCGGGCAGCAGGCATGCCTCGGACACCTGCAGGTGGTTGTCCTTGGCAAAGTTCATCACGAAGTCCCAGGCCATGGGTTCGAGGTCGCGCAGCGCCTCGTTGACGATCACGCACTTCACGCCGTTGATCACCCGCGGCACGCAGTACGGCGAGTAGCCGATGAAGGCGCCAATGCCGCCCGCGCCGCCCCCCGGGCGGAAGCACGACATCGCACCGGCCAGGCGCTCGGCCCAGTCACTGGGACGGAAGGTCCGTCCTTCCAGCGTGATGCCTTGGATGAAGAACTCGCGGGGCTTGGTGACGGACATGGGCTCAGGAATCGGCGGCAGCGACGAGCGTACGGGAACAAGCTGGCATGGCGCTGTCGCGAGATGCCGTTTGTTTTCAGGATGCGGAAGAGAAGCACGTATTGTGCCCCGATCGTGTTGCAACGCAGCATGCATGGCGACTCCAGTGCGGTCTTTCGGGTTTGTCGCCCTGTTCGGGTGCGGGCTTTAGAATTGCAGTGGGCCGGTGCGTGAAATGAGGCGCTGCCGGCCCTTTTCTTTTCCCGAACCTGTTTCCTTCACCGATTTCGACTGGAGTCCAAGGGATGACCGCCTCGATGCCCCACGTGATGAACACCTATGGCCGGCTGCCGATCGCGCTGTCGCACGGCCGAGGCTGCCGCGTCTGGGACACCGAAGGCCGACGCTACCTGGACGGCCTGGGCGGCATCGCCGTCAACACCCTGGGCCATGCCCACCCCAAGCTGCTGGCCGAGCTGACCGACCAGATGGGCAAGCTCATCCACTGCAGCAACTACTACGAGAACCCGCTGCAGGAGGCGCTGGGCGCCAAGCTGGCGGAACTGTCGGGCCTGTCGGCGGCCTTCTTCTGCTCGACCGGCCTGGAGGCCAACGAGGCCGCGCTGAAGATCGCCCGCAAGGCCGGCCATGACCGTGGCATCGAGCGCCCTGGGGTGATCGTCTTCGAGAAGGCCTTCCATGGCCGCTCGATCGCCACCCTCAGCGCCACCGGCAACCCCAAGGTGCAGGAAGGCTTCGGGCCGCTGGTCGAGGGCTTCATCCGCGTGCCCTTCAACGACATCGAGGCGCTGCGCGCCCACAGCGCCAACCGCAACATCACCGCGGTCTTCCTGGAGACCATCCAGGGTGAAGGCGGCATCAACCCGGCGCGCTGGGACTACCTGCGCGAGGTGCGCGCGCTGTGCGATGCCAACGGCTGGCTGCTGATGCTCGACGAGGTGCAGTGCGGCATCGGCCGCACCGGCAAGTGGTTCGCCCACCAGTGGGCCGGCATCGTCCCCGACGTGATGCCGCTGGCCAAGGGCCTGGGCTCGGGCGTGCCGATCGGCGCCGTGGTCGTCGGACCCAAGGCGCTGAATGTCTTCGGCCCGGGCAATCATGGCACCACCTTCGGCGGCAACCCGCTGTCGATGCGCGCCGGCATCGCCACGCTGAAGATCATGGAAGAAGACGGCGTGATGGCCAATGCCGCCGCGGTGGGCGCCCACCTGAAGGCCGCGCTGCAGCGCGAGTTGGCGGGCGTGGACGGCGTCAAGGAAGTGCGCGGCGAGGGCCTGATGCTGGGCATCGAGCTGGCCCGCCCCTGCGGCGCCATCCTGACCCGCGCGATGCAGGCCGGGCTGCTGCTGTCGGTCACCGCCGACACCGTGGTGCGTCTGGTGCCGCCGCTGATCCTGACCCAGGACGAGGCCGACGAGATCGTCAGCCTGCTGGTGCCGGTGATCAAGACCTTCCTGTCCGAGGCCGCGGCATGAAGCCGGGAGACACGCTGATGAAGCACTACCTGCAGTTCAAGGATTTCCGGGCCGAGGAATACGCCTACCTGTTCGAGCGCGCCCGCATCATCAAGAGCCGCTTCAAGAACTACGAGAAATACCAGCCGCTGGCCGACCGCACGCTGGCGATGATCTTCGAGAAGGCCAGCACCCGCACGCGTGTCAGCTTCGAGGCCGGCATGTACCAGATGGGCGGCTCGGTGGTGCACCTGACCACCGGCGACAGCCAGCTGGGCCGCGCCGAGCCGATCGAGGACAGCGCGCGCGTGATCAGCCGCATGGTCGACATCGTGATGATCCGCACCTACGAGCAGACCAAGATCGAGCGCTTCGCCGCGCACTCGCGGGTGCCGGTGATCAACGGCCTGACCAACGAGTTCCACCCCTGCCAGATCCTGGCCGACCTGTTCACCTACCTGGAGCACCGCGCTCCGGTGGGCGCCCGGGGCTACGACCTGGACAGCCTCAAGGGCAAGGTCGTGACCTGGGTGGGTGATGGCAACAACATGGCCAACACCTGGCTGCAGGCCGCCGAGATCCTGGGCTTCACGGTGCACGTCAGCACGCCCGGCGGCTACGAGGTGGACCCGGCCGTGGCCGGCATCAGCCAGCGCGACTGCTACAAGGTCTTCAAGGACCCGCTGGAAGCCTGCCGCGGCGCCCACCTGGTGACCACCGACGTCTGGACCAGCATGGGCTACGAGGCCGAGAACGAAGCCCGCATCAAGGCCTTCGCCGACTGGTGCGTCGACGCCGACATGATGGTCGTGGCCCAGCCCGACGCCCTGTTCATGCACTGCCTGCCGGCCCACCGCGGCGAGGAGGTCACCGCCGAGGTGATCGACGGGCCGCAGTCGGTGGTCTGGGATGAGGCAGAAAACAGGATGCACGTGCAGAAGGCACTCATGGAGTACCTTCTGCTCGGCCGGATCGGCTGAAGGCCGGGCCGGCGGCCCGCCAGGGCCGGCAGCCTGTTTCGGCGCAGGGTCATGTCCGCGCAGCGGACGTGAGCCGTAGCCAAAATCGAATGCTCATGGAGTACCTTCTGCTCGGCCGGATCGGCTGAAGGCCGGGCCGGCGGCCCGCCAGGGCCGGCAGCCTGTTTCGGCGCAGGGTCATGTCCGCGCAGCGGACGTGAGCCGTAGCCAAAATCGAATGCACGTGCAGAAGGCACTCATGGCGTACCTTCTGCTCGGCCGGATCGGCTGACGCATTGGCCTGCCCTTGATCTGGGGCAAGCGAGCGATCAGCGTCCTGTCAGGCGCCCGGCGCAAGCTCCCCGCAGGAGACAACAAGGGTTCACAACGATGAAACTCGCCCTGATCACTGACCTGCATGCCAACCGCGAGGCGGTGCAGGCGGTGCTGGACCATGCCAAGGCCGCCGGCGCGCAGCGCTACGCATTCCTGGGCGACTATGTCGGCTACGGCGCCGATCCCGGCTGGGTGGTCGACACCGTGCGCGAGTACGTGGCCGCTGGCGCGATCGCCGTCAACGGCAACCACGATGCCGGCTGCGTGCAGGAAATCTCGCCCAACATGCGGCCGGACGCCCGCCAGGTGGTGGAGTGGACCCGCGCGCAGCTCACGCCCGCCCAACTGGCCTTCCTGGCCGAGCGGCCGATGTCGCACACCGAGGGTGACATGCTCTTCGTGCACGCCAACGCCTTTGCGCCGGCCGAGTGGGAGTACATCCAGGGCCGGATCGAGGCGGTGCGCAGCCTGCATGCCACGACCTGCCACTACACCTTCTGCGGCCACATGCACGAGCCCAAGCTGTTCCACCTGTCGGGCACCGGCAAGGCGGGCGACTTCGTGCCCACGCCCGGCGTGCCGATTCCGGTGCCGCCGCACCGCCAGTGGCTGATCGTGCCCGGCTCGGCCGGTCAGCCGCGTGACGGCAACCCGGCCGCCTGCTACGCGATGTTCGACCTGCGCGAGCAGACCCTGAGCTTCCAGCGCGTGCCCTACGACCACGAACTGGCGGCCGCCAAGATCCGCGCCGCCGGCCTGCCGGAGCGCCTTGCCGACCGCCTGGCCCATGGACAGTAGCAGCAGCTTCGCCGGCGGCAAGGGGCCGGCGCCGGATGCCGGGCAACGTGTACTGCAGGTGGGCGAGGTCATCGACGGCTTCCGCCTCGAAGAGCGTCTGCACCAGGGCGGCATGGCCACGCTGTGGCGCGTGCAGCGCGTCGACGACCAGGGCCGGCCGCTGGCCGACAACCCGCCGCTTCCGCTGATCATGAAGGTGCCGCGCATCAAGGGCGGCGAAGACCCGGCCACGATCGTCGGCTTCGAGGTCGAGCGCATGATCATGCCGATGCTCTCGGGGCCGCACGTGCCGAAGTTCGTCGCCAAGGGCGACTTCACGCGCCAGCCCCACATCGTCATGGAGCACATCCCGGGCGAGACCCTGCGCCCGCGCCTGGACCAGGCGCCGCTGGCGCTGGACGAGGTGGTCGAGATCGGCTCGCGCGTGGCACAGGCGCTGCACGAGCTGCACCGGCAGAACGTGGTGCACCTGGACATCAAGCCCAGCAACATCCTGTTCCGCCCCGACGGCACCGCGGTGCTGGTCGACTTCGGCCTGTCGCGCCACGACCACCTGCCCGACCTGCTGGACGAGGAGTTCACGCTGCCCATGGGCACCGGGCCCTACATGTCGCCCGAGCAGGTGCAGTTCGTCCGCAACGACCCGCGCAGCGACATCTTCGCGCTGGGCGTGATGCTCTACCACTTCACCACCGGCGAGCGCCCCTTCGGCGCCCCCACCTCGGTCAGCGGCCTGCGCAAGCGGCTGTACGTAGACCCGGTGCCGCCGCGCGCGCTGCGCAGCGACTGTCCGCCCTGGCTGCAGGAGCTGATCCTGAAGTGCCTGGAGGTCAAGCCCGAGCACCGCTACCAGAGCGCCGCGCAGCTGTCACTCGACCTGCAGAACCCCACGCAGATCGCGCTGACGCGGCGCGCCGAGCGCCTGCAGCAGTCCAGCGCCTTCAAGCGCATGAAGCGCTGGTTCTTCGCGCTGGGCAGCGAGCCCGACAACCGCGCGGTCAGCGCGTCCGAGCTGGTCAAGAAGAGCCCGATCATCATGGCCGCGGTGGACATCGACTCGGCCTCGAGCCAGCTGCTCGAGCAGCTGCGCGAGACCGTGCGCCGCATCGTGCTGACCGAGCCCGGCGCGCGCCTGGCCTGCGTCAGCGTGATGAAGACCGCGCGCATCGGCATGGACGAGCTGGTCGACGCCGAAGGCCGCAGCGTGCACGTCAAGCAGCTGGTCAACCTCAAGCACTGGGCACGGCCGATCAGCAAGTCGCTGAACCTGGACGACGGCCGGCTGACCTTCCATGTGCTGGAAGCGCCGGACCCGGCGGCGGCCATCATCGACTTCGCCAAGCGCAACCACGTCGACCACATCGTGATGGGTGCGCGCGGCCAGTCGGCGCTGCGCCGCTACCTGGGCAGCGTGTCCTCGCAGGTGGTGGCCGAGTCGGACTGCACCGTCACCGTGGTGCGCGCCGAGACGCCGGCCGACGACGACTACGTCCCCTTCTGACGTGGCCGAGGCCGACAACCCCTGCGTCCGCTGCGGCGCCTGCTGCGCCGCCTTCCGGGTGGACTTCTCGGTGGAGGAGCTGGACAGCCGCTTCGGCCGCGTGCCCGACGGCCTGACGGTCGAGGTCACCGACGGCACCTGCCGCATGCGCGGCACCGACCACGCCCAGCCGCGCTGCGCGGCCCTGGTGGGCACGGTGGGCGTGCAGGCCCACTGCGGCATCTACGAGTGGCGGCCGTCGCCCTGCCGCGAATTCGGCCTGCTGGCGCCGCTGGGCCGTGGCGACGAGGCCTGCAGCCGCGCCCGCGCCCGTCACCGGCTGCCCCCCCTCGACTAGAAGCTGCCCGGGTAGGCGCCGCCGTCGATCAGCAGGTTCTGGCCGGTGAGGAAGCCGGCCTGCGCGCTGCAGACGTAGGCGCACAGCGCACCGAACTCGGCGGGCGTGCCGAAGCGCCGCGCGGGCGCGACCTGGCGGCGCTGATCCATCACCGCCTCCAGCGGCTGGCCGCTCTTGGCCGCGGCACCTTCCATCGTCTTGCGCAGGCGGTCGGTGTCGAACGCGCCGGGCAGCAGGTTGTTGATGGTGACGTTGCGGCTGGCCAGGCGCGGCTGGCGCGACAGGCCGGCGATGAAACCGGTCAGGCCGCTGCGCGCGCCGTTGGACAGGCCCAGGATGTCGATCGGCGCCTTCACCGCGCCCGAGGTGATGTTGACGATGCGCCCGAAGCCGCGCTCGGCCATGCCGTCGACCACCGCCTTGATCAGCTCGATCGGGGTCAGCATGTTGGCGTCCAGCGCCGCGATCCAGGCCGCGCGGTCCCAGTCACGGAAGTCACCCGGCGGTGGTCCGCCGGCGTTGTTGACCAGGATGTCGACCTGCGGGCAGGCGGCCAGCGCGGCGGCGCGGCCCTCCGGCGTGGTGATGTCGCCGGCCACGGTGCGCACCGTGATGCCCGGGGATGCCGAGCGCAGCTCGGCCGCAGTGGCCTCCAGGGCCTCGGCGCCTCGCGCCGTGATCACCAGGTGCACGCCCTCGGCCGCCAGCGCCTGTGCGCAGCCCTTGCCCAGGCCCTTGCTGGCCGCACACACCAGGGCCCAGCGGCCCGCGATCCCCATGTCCATCGCTCGTCCTCCTATCGCCAACGGGCGAGCAGCCACACGCCGCTCATCACCAGCACCGTGCCGGCCAGCAGCCAGGGCGTGAAAGGCTCGCCCAGCAGCCACACACCCATCGCGATCGTCGACAGCGGCCCGATCATGCCCACCTGGGCGGTCATGGCCGAGCCGATGCGCTCGATCGCCATCATCACCATCAGCACGGGTGCAAAGGTGCAGGCCAGCGCGTTGAGGGCCGACAGCGCCACCACGGGCGCCGGCACCACGGCCGCATCCCAGGGCCTGAAGAGCGCGAAATGCAACAGGCACAGCACGCAGGCCGCGCTGCTGGCCAGGCCGGTCAGGCGCATCGACCCCAGCCGGCCCACCACCTCGCCGCTGGCCACCAGGTAGACCGAATAGCTGACCGCGCTGCCGAACACCAGCGCCGCGCCCAGCGCCACCGCGCCGCCCTGCAGCGTCAGCTCATGGCCGAAGACCACCAGCGCGCCCGAGTAGCTGATCGCCGCCGCCAGCCACTGCCGGGTGCTGACATGCCGCTTGAACCACAGCACCGAGATCACCATCACGATGGTCGGACCCAGGTACAGGATCAGCCGCTCCAGGCTGGCGCTGATGTACTGCAGGCCGGCGAAGTCCAGCATGCTGGCCGCGTAGTAGCCCGAGAAGCCCAGGCCCCAGACCGCCAGCCAGTCGCGCCGCGTCAGCGCGGCCTGGCCGCGGCTGGCCCACACCGCCAGGGACAGGAACATCGGCAGCGCCAGCGCCATGCGCCAGGCCACCACCGTCACCGCGTCCACGCCGTGGCGGTACATCAGCTTGGCCAGGATGGCCTTGCCCGAGAAGGCCACGGCGCCGGCCGCGGCCAGCACGATGCCCGGCCACAGCTGATCGCCGCGGGCCGAGGCAAAGGCCGAGACGCGCGCGCCGCCGGTCATTCAGCAGCCCACCGCCGCGCCGTCGCGCCGCGGGTCGCTGGCGGCCACATAACCCTCGACCGCCGGATCGCCCAGGCGCCAGATGAACTGGCCGGCGCCGAAGTCCTGGTAGCTGTCGCTGATCGGCTCGACCTGGTGGCCGCGCTCGGCCAGGCCGGCCACGGTGGCGGCTGGCCAGTGCGCCTCGGTGTTGATCGACAGGCCCTGGTTGAAGCGCCAGCGCGGCGCATCGCAGGCGGCCTGCGGCTGCTGGCGGTGCGCCAGCATGCGCACCAAGGTCTGCACATGGCCCTGCGGCTGCATGTTGGCGCCCATCACACCGAAGGCCATGCGCGGCGCACCATCGGCATCGGTGAGGAAGCCGGGGATGATGGTGTGGAAGGGCCGGTGGCCCGGTGCCACCTGGTTGGGATGGCCATCGACCAGGCTGAAGCCGTGGCCGCGGTTCTGCAGGCTGATGCCCCAGTCCGGCAGACACACGCCGGAGCCAAAGCCCATGTAGTTGCTCTGGATCCAGCTGACCATCATCCCCTGCTCGTCGGCGGCGCACAGGTAGATCGTGCCGCCGCGGCGGTGCACGTCCCCGGGCGTGCCGGCCTGGAAGACCTGCGCGCGGCGTGGGTCGATCAGGCGCGCGCGTGCGGCCAGGTAGTCCTCGTCCAGCAGGTCCTGCACGCCCACCGTCATGGCCGAGGGCTCGGCGACGAAGCGGTAGACATCGGCAAAGGCCAGCTTGATCGCCTCGATCTGCAGGTGCGCGGCCTCGGGGCCATCGGGGTCCATCGCGGCCAGGTCGAAGCGGCGCAGGATGCCCAGCGCGATCAGCGCGGTGATGCCCTGCCCGTTCGGCGGGATCTCGTGCAGGCGGTGGCCCAGCGCGTCGACAGCGATCGGCTCGACCCACTGCGCCGCCATGCCGGCCAGGTCGGCGGTGCGCATCGAGCCGCCCTGCGCCGCCGAGGCGGCGGCCAGCGCGGCAGCCACCTCACCGCGGTAGAAGGCCTCGCCACCGCTGCGGGCGATCGCGCGCAGCGTTCGCGCAGCGCCGGGCATCGCAAAGCGCTCGCCCACGTCCGGCGCGCGCCCACGGGGCAGGAACAGCTCGGCAAAGCCCGGCTGGCGCACCAGCGACTCGACCTGCGCCGCCGCCGCCCATTTCTGCTGCACCACCACCGGCACCGCATAGCCGCGCTCGGCGATCTCGATCGCCGGCGCCAACAGGCGCTCCAAGGGCAGCCGGCCCAGGCGCTGGTGCAGCGCCATCCAGCCGGCCACCATGCCGGGCACGGTCACTGCGTCCCAGCCGCGCGCCGGGGGAGCCACCGCCTCGCCGTGGCGCTGCCGGAAATAGGCCGGCGTCCAGGCGGCCGGTGCGCGCCCCGAGGCGTTCAGGCCCTGCAGACGCTGGCCGTCCCAGACGATGCCGAAGGCGTCCGAGCCCAGGCCGTTGCTGCAGGGTTCGACCAGGGTCATGACCGCGGCTGCGGCGACCACGGCATCCGCGGCACTGCCGCCCTCGGCCAGCATGCGCAAACCGGCCTGCGCGGCCAGCGGGTGCGAGGTGGCCACCATGTTGCGCGCGAACACCGGCAGGCGCGCGCTGGGGTAGTGGCAGTGGTAGTTGAAGGAATGGTTCACAGCGGCTCCAGGGTCAGTCGGCCATCGACCAGGATCAGCTCGGACGCGGCCTCGTAGCCCGAGTCGAAACCCACCCAGGCCCAGGCCGATCCATCGGCCGCGGCCACCAGCGGGGTGGGCTGCACGCCGGACAGGGGCTTGAGTTCGGGCGGCACGGCCACGCAGTCGCGGCCGCTGCTGCTGAGATTGCCCAGCACCATGGACTCACTGCCACCCTGGGTCTGATCGCCCTTGTCCAGGTTGAAGCGCCACTCGGCGCCCTCCCGCACACGCGCCGGCGCACGGCCGGCCGCACCGGCCTTGACGGTGACGCCCTCGCCGGGCGCGCCGCCCACGCCGATGCAGCCACCGGGCACCGTGGCCACCATGCGCAGCGCCCAGCGCACGCGGTAGCGCGCCCCGGGCTGCAGGCCGTCGATGCGGCGGGCGGTGAAGACGAACAGGTCATCGCTGTGGTTGTGGCCGGCCAGGCGCAGGCCCTGGCCGGCCAGCGGCGCGGGCAGGGCCACCACCGTCTGCGACAGCTCGGAGGGCGCGGTGTCGTCGCTGTAGTCGGCCGAGCCCAGCTGCCACTGCGAGGCCTCGGCCGCGAAGCCGACGGCCAGGCCGTCGTCGCCGCCCCCGCAGGCGGCCAGGGCGGCGGCGACTGCCACCAGCGCGAGGGGTCGAAGCGTGCCATGCATGCGCGGCATCATAGGGTCAGGGCTCGACCTGGGCGTCGATGTAGCGGCGCACGCGGGGCGGCTCGTCGCCCAGATGGAAAGCCAGGCGCTGCTCGCGCAGGCCGATGTCACCGGCAGTGAAGCGTTCGTGGCGACGCAGGTGCTCCACCCAGCTTTCGTCGACGAAGTACTCGATGTAGCGACCGGGTGCCGCGGCATCCTGGAACAGGCCCCAGGACAGCGCACCCTGGCGCAGCCGGGCCTGGCGGGTCTGCTGCATCACGGCCTTGAACGCGGCCTCGCGCGCGGGGTCGATCTGGTATTCCACGGTCACCATGACCGGCCCGGCCTCGGGGTCGACCGGCGACGCCGGTTCGGGCAGGCCGCCGGCGGGCTGGGCCGGGCTGGGGTCGGGCGCGCTGTCGCTGATCAGCGGCCAGCGGCGCAGCAGCAACTGCACGGCCACGCCGGCCACCACCGAGGCCACCAGCGCGCTGCGCACGCTGCTGTGCCCGGCCACCTGGCCCCACAGCGCCGCGCCGGCCGCCGTGCCACCCATCAGGCACATCTGGTAGATCGACATGCCGCGCGCCCGCACCCAGCCGGGCAGCACCATCTGCGCCGACACCGTCAGCGTGTTGGCCGCCGAGATCCAGGCCATGCCCGCCAGCACCATGGCCAGCGCCGCCACCGCCGGGTGCGGCGCAAACGCGATCAGCAGCGTCAGGCCCGCATGCACCAGCGGCCCCACGGTGACGAACAGTGTGGGCGGGAAGCGCTCACGCCAGCGCGGGAAGAACATCACCGCGGTCACCGCGCCCGCGCCCTGGCAGGCCAGCAGCAGTGTGAACAGGTGGGCGCCCTGCTGCGGGCCGGCCAGGCCGCGGGCGATCAGCGGCAGCAGCGCGGTCAGCGCCGCGGTCTGCAGGAAGAACAGGAAGATGCGCGCCAGCACCCGCCGCATCGGTGGCGACTGCCGCACATGCTGCAGCCCCACCCGCATCGCACCGACGAATCGCTCGCCCGGCAGCGCACTGGTGCGCCGCTGCTGCGAGCGCCAGCGCAGGATGATCACGAAGGCCACCAGCGACAGCAGCGCGTTGAGCACGAACACCCAGCCCGGCCCCGCGCTGGCCAGCACCACCCCCGCCAGCACCGGACCGACGATGCGCGAGAGGTTCATCGCCACACCGTTGAGCGCCAGCGCCTGCGACAGGTGCACCTTGGGCACGATGTCGGGCACGATGGCCGCGAACACCGGCCAGCGCAGCGCCAGGCCAATGCCATTGGCAAAGGTCAGCGCCAGCAGCAGGGGCGCGGTCATCGCCCCCGACAGCGACACCGCCGCCAGCACGCAGGCCACCACCGCCACCCACAGCTGGGTGCTGGCGAAATACAGGCGCCTGTCCAGCAGGTCGGCCAAGGCGCCGCTGGGCAGGCCCAGCAGGAACACCGGCAAGGTGGAGGCCGCCGCCACCAGCGCCACCATCGTGGTGCTGTCGGTCAGCGTGGTCATCAGCCAGGCCGCCGCCGCGTCGTTCGTCCACATGGTGATGTTGGCAGCCAGCCAGGCCAGCCACAGCATGCGGAAGACGCGGCCCTGCAAGGGGGCCAGGGCGGAAGCGCTGGAGTCACTCATCGGCAGCGGAACAGTGTCGCCTGGAAACGAAAAGCCCCGCACGAGGCGGGGCGAGTGTCATGGGAGCTCAGCGCCCTGATCGACCGGCACCGGGACGGCTTGCAAGCCGTCCCGGCTTCGCCAGGCACTCGAGCTTGCCGCCCTGGTCCGCCGGCTCCGGGACGGCTTGCAAGCCGTCCCGGCTTCGCCAGGCACTCGGACGTCCGCAGGGACGTCCTCGGTCCGGGCTCAGTCCTCTTGGAACGCTTCCTCGCGCTTGCTCTTGATCGAGGGCAGCATCACCACCACGATCAGCAGGGCCGCGGCGATCAGCAGGCCGGCCGACAAGGGACGGGTCAGGAAGGTGGCCCAGTCGCCTCGCGAGAGCAGCAGCGCGCGGCGCAGGTTCTCCTCCATCATCGGGCCCAGGATGAAGCCGAGCAGCAGCGGCGCCGGCTCGCAGCCCAGCTTGAAGAACAGGTAGCCGGCAAAGCCGAACAGCACCGCCATGTAGACGTCGAAGGTGTTGTTGTTCAGCGTGAACAGGCCGATCGAGCAGAACACCAGGATGGCCGGGAACAGGTGCTTGTAGGGCACGGTCAGCAGCTTGATCCAGATGCCGATCAGCGGCAGGTTCAGGATCACCAGCATCAGGTTGCCGATCCACATCGAGGCGATCAGGCCCCAGAACAGCTCGGGGTTGCTGCTCATCACCTGCGGACCAGGCTGGATGCCCTTGATGGTCATCGCGCCCACCATCAGCGCCATCACCGCGTTGGGCGGGATGCCCAGCGTCAGCATCGGGATGAAGCTGGTCTGCGCACCGGCGTTGTTGGCCGATTCAGGGCCAGCCACACCGCGGATGTTGCCCTGACCGAAGGGCACCTCGTCCTTGCGGCCCCGGGTCTTCTTCTCGACGGTGTAGGCCGCGAACGAGGCCAGCAGCGCACCGCCGCCCGGCAGCACACCCAGGATCGAGCCCAGTGCGGTGCCGCGCAGCACCGCCGGGAAGGCGTCGGCGAAGTCCTGCTTGGTCGGCCACAGGCCGGAGACGTTCTTGGTGAAGACCTCGCGGTGCTCGGACGGCCGGCCCAGGTTGGCGATGATCTCGCCAAAGCCGAACACGCCCATGGCGATGGTGACGAAGCCGATGCCGTCGGTCAGCTCGGGGATGTCGAAGCTGTAGCGCGGCGTGCCCGAGATGACGTCGGTGTTGATCTGGCCCAGCAGCAGGCCCAGCAGGATCATCGCGATCGCCTTGACCAGCGAGCCCGAGGCCAGCACCACCGCGCCGATCAGGCCCAGGGTCATCAGGCTGAAGTACTCGGCCGGGCCGAACTGGAAGGCCAGCTCGGTCAGCGGCGGCGCAAAGGCGGCGATGATGATCGTGCCCACGCAGCCCGCAAAGAACGAGCCCAGACCAGCCGCCGCCAGCGCGGCACCGGCGCGGCCCTTGCGGGCCATCTGGTAGCCATCGATCGCGGTGACCACCGAGCTGGATTCACCCGGCACGTTGATCAGGATGGCGGTGGTCGAGCCACCGTACTGCGCGCCGTAGTAGATGCCGGCCAGCATGATCAGCGCCGGCGTGGCGTCCAGCGCATAGATGCTGGGCAGCAGCATCGCGATCGTGGCCACCGGGCCCAGGCCCGGCAGCACGCCGATCAGGGTGCCCAGCACGGCGCCGCCGAAGGCGTACAGCAGGTTGGTGAGGGTGAAGGCCGTGGCGAAGCCAATGCCCAGGTTGTTCAACAGATCCATGGCAGCGATGTCCTCAGGCGCCCGGCAGCAGCGGGATGGTCAGCGACAGGCCCTTGATGAACACCACCCAGGACAGGGCGGTCAGCACCACGGCGTTGATGATCGAGCCCTTCCAGCTGAACTCGTCCGAGGCCAGGCTGGACAGCACGACCAGCACCGGCAGCGAGATCAGCATGCCGGCCCGCGGCAGCATCAGGCCGAACAGGGCCACGGCCCCCAGGATGATGAACAGCGGCCGCCAGGCGAAGGCGCCCACCGGCTCGCCGTCGCTGGTTTCGATCGTCAGGGCCTTGAACAGCACCATGCCGCCCAGGATGGCCAGCAGCACCCCCAGACCGAAGGGGAAGTAGCCGGGGCCGGGTCGGGCCGAGCTGCCGAAGCTGTATTCGGTGGCGCCCCAGGCGAAACCGACGCCGACAGCCACGAACATCAGCCCCGACCAGAAATCCTTCTGGCTCTTGATATGCATGGGGACACTCTCCTCTCAATTGGGTTCGCGGCATTCTAGGAACGCCCGCCGCGCGACCGCCTGCGGGCAACACGTAGCCCACCCCCTGGGGAAAACCCGCCTATGGCCTCAGCATTCCCAGCGCGGCGTGCTGCGCAGCACCTCTTCCAGCGTGGTGCGGCCGCGGCCGACCTGGTCCAGTCCCACCATGCGCAGCGGCCGCAGGCCCGCCTGCACCGCGGCACGGCGCAGCGCCGGCTCGTCCAGTTGCGGGTGCATGGTGCTGCGCAGTGATTCGGACAGCTCCATCAGCTCATACAGCGCGGTGCGGCCGCGGTAGCCGGTCTGGCGGCAGGCCGGGCAGCCCACCGGCTTCCAGGCCTGGGGCTCGGTCAGCGGGCGCCAGGGCGCAGCGTATTCCTGGGCCAGCTCGGCGCTGACCACCGGATCGGGCTGCCGGCACTGCAGGCACAGCGAGCGTGTCAGGCGCTGCGCCAGCACGCCGATCACGGTGGCCGAGATCAGGTAGGGCGGCACGCCCAGGTCCACCAGCCGGGTGATGGCTGAGGGCGCGTCGTTGGTGTGCAGCGTGCTGAACACCAGGTGGCCGGTCAGCGCCGCCTGGATCGCCATCTCGGCGGTTTCCAGGTCGCGGATCTCGCCCACCATGATGATGTCCGGGTCCTGGCGCATCAGCGCGCGCAGGCCCTCGGCAAAGCCCAGCTCGACCACCGGCTGCACCTGGGTCTGGTTGAAGCTGGGCTCGATCATCTCGATCGGGTCTTCCACCGTGCAGACGTTGACCTCCTCGGTGGCCAGCTTCTTCAGCGTGGAATAGAGCGTGGTGGTCTTGCCCGAGCCGGTGGGGCCGGTGACCAGCACGATGCCGTGCGGCCGCGCGATCAGCGCGTTCCAGCGCCGCGCCTCATCGGCGCTGAAGCCCAGTGCATCAAACGGCTTGTCCACCGTGCCGGGGTCGAAGATGCGCATCACCACCTTCTCGCCGAAGGCGGTGGGCAGCGTGGACAGGCGCATCTCCACCTCGCCGCCGCCGGCGCCGTCGGGGCGGCGCGTCTTGATGCGGCCGTCCTGCGGGCGGCGGCGCTCGATCACGTCCATGCGGCCCAGCAGCTTGATGCGCGCGGTCATCGCCGCCATCACCGCGGCCGGCACCTGGTGCACCGGGTGCAGCACGCCGTCAATGCGAAAGCGCACCACGCCCAGGTCGCGCCGCGGCTCGAGGTGGATGTCGCTGGCACGCTGCTCGAAGGCGTACTGCCACAGCCAGTCGACCAGCTGGATCACCCCCTGGTCATTGGCGTCCAGGTTGTCCCGGGCCTTCAGGTCGACCAGTTGCTCGAAGCTGTGCGTGGCGCCGACGCCCTCGCCGCTCTTGCGCGCCACGTGCACGTTCTGCGCCACGCGGTAGAACTCGGTGGTGTAGCGCGACAGGTCTTCGGGCGTGCTCACCACCAGCTTCAGGCGGCGGCGGGTGTGGGCCTCGATCTCGCTCACCCAGCTGCGGTCGAAGGGCTCGCAGGTGGCCACGGTCACCTCGGCCGGGCCCACGGCCACCGGCAGCGCTCGCCGGCTCTCGGCATAGGCCTGGGACATCACCTCGGCCACCCGGCCGGCGTCCACCCGCAGCGGATCGATCTTCAGGAAGGGCAGGCCGGCGCGCCGCGCCAGCCAATGGGCCAGCGCCTCGCCATCGAGCGCACGCCCGTCGCGCCGGTCGGCCAGGCCGGCGCCGGCCAGGCGGGTCAGCGGGTGCAGGCTGGAGTCGGTGGAGCCGAAGCGCCGCGCCAGGCGTTCGGCCTCGTCGTCGGGCAGCAGGCCGTCGTCGCGCAGCCAGCGCAGCAGGTGGCGCAGGTCCAGGCGGCCGTGGAAGGTCGCAGCGCGGGGGACGCGGGGAGCGGTGCTCATGGGTTTCAGCTTAGCAGTTGGGCGGGATCCAGCGGGCGCACCATGCGCAGCCATTTGCGCGCCGGCAGGCCGAAGCGTTCCTCGATCTGCTCGGCGCGGCGGGTCAGCGTCTCGCGGTCGGGCACCTGCACGCCGCGGGCGGCGACCAGCACGGTGTTGCCCTCGCGGGTGGGCCGCAGGCTCCAGACCTGGTCCAGACCAAAGGCCCGGGCCACCAGGCCGGCGCTGCGGGCAAAGCTGCTGTCGCGACCGAACAGGTTGACGGTCATCAGCCCGCCCTCGTCCAGCACATCGCGGCAGGCGTTGTAGAAGGCCTCGTCATCCAGCACCGGCGCCGCGGCCTCGTGGTCATAGAGGTCGACATTGAGCACCTGGGCGCAGTGGCGATGGGCCGGGTCGTGCACCCAGCGGGCTGCATCGTCCTGCACCACCTGCAGCAGGCGGTCGTCGTCCCCCAGCCGGAACCACATCCGGCAGGCGTGGATGACCGTGGGGTTCAGCTCCACCGCGGTGGTGCGCATGCGCAGCACCTTGTGGCTGAACTTGGTCAGCGCCGCGGCCCCCAGGCCCAGTTGCACGGCGTGGCCCTCGGTGGCCTCCTCGCTGGGCCGCCAGAGCAGCCAGGCCAGCATGCGCTGGATGTACTCCAGCTCGGGCTGGTTGGGCCGGGCGATGCGCATGGCCCCCTGGATCCAGATCGAGTCGAGGTGCAGGTAGCGCACACCGTCGCTTTCGGACATCGTGGCGCCGACCATCGGCTGGGAGCTTGTCTTGCGGCTCATGGGATCACCTGGCAGGCGGTCAGGGCGTCGGCCCAGGCGTCGCGCTTGCGTTCAAAGGACCAGCTGGCATGGGCCGGGCTGGTGGACGGCAGCCGCCACACCGGCACGCCCAGCGCCCCGGTCACGCGCATGCTGCGGGCGGACTCGCTGCCATTGTGGGCGATGCCGCGCAAGGCGGGCAGACCGGCCACCAGCGCGGCCAGGTCGTTGGGTCGGGGCTGGCGAATGGCGCTGTCCAGGCTGCCTTCGCGCTCGCAGGCCGCATAGACATCCCACAGGCCGAGGCCGCGCTGGCGCAGGCGCTCCAGCCGCAGCGGGTAGTCCAGCGCCGTCAGGTCTTCGCCCAGCAGCGCACTGAGCAGCGGCCAGAACTGGTTGCGCGGATGCGCGTAGTACTGGCCCGCACGCAGCGACGCCTGCCCCGGAAAGCTGCCCAGCAGCAGCAAGCGGGTGGCGGGGGACACGACAGGGGGCAGACCGACCAGCACCCGCCGATTCTCGCCGCAGGCGCGGCGACCCCGATGTCTGGTGCGTGAAGCCCGCCGCCCTCAGCGCCCCAGGCGCCCGGGGCGGTGGCCGGGCCTCAGGGGCAGGCGACGGTCTTGCTGATGCCGCAGCTGGCCGGCTCGGTCAGGGTCACCACATGGTTGCCGCTGGCCTGGCCCTTGCGCACCAGCTTGGCCTTGTTGGCCGAGATCGGCACGTCAAAGGCCGCGCCATCGACCGTCATCGTCACGGTCTGGCCCGCGTGCGTGTCATCGGCCAGCAGCAGCGTGGCCACCAGCTTGCCGGCGGTGCAGCTGGCCTTGAGCTTGACGACATCGCCACAGGTGGGCGGCGTGGTGCCGCCACAGACCGCGGCGTAGCCAGCCTGGAAGCCCGGGTGGGTGAACAGCGTGCCCTGGTTGGCACCGGTGCCGTCGGTGTTGCAACCGGCGTGGGTGTGGATGGCGACGACCTCACCCCCTTGCAGCACCGCCGAGCCACTGTTGCCGCCGGTGGTGTCCACCTTGTACTGCAGCCGGTTGAGCGTGGTGCTGACCGAGGTGATCGCGCCGCTGTGCACCTGCTGGGTCTGGTTGGCGGCCCCGGTGTCCACGCCGTAGCCGGTGATCTCGACGGACTGACCGACGCTGGGTACGGTGGTGGCCAGCGGCAGGCCGGGACCCTGGGCCTGCAGCGGGGTCAGGCCGGTCTCGCTGTTGGGGCTGACGGTGAACACGCCCCAGTCGTTGCCGATGCCGCCATTGGTGAACTGGCGGTTGGCGGTGGGCACGTACTGGCTGGACGGCGGCGGATGGTTCAGCGAGCCGTTGCTGTTGGACGGCGGCACGTTGAACTCGACCACGTTCACCAGCGACGCGGTGCTGAGGCAATGCCCCGCGGTGATGAAGCAGCCATTGGCCATCATGTTGGCGGTGCAGCCCACGTTCAGCAGCCGCGCCCGGTTGGCGGCATTCGACGCCACGCGGTCGTCGGTGGGACCACACTGGCTTTCAGGCTGCGCCTGTCCGACCATGATCTGCGCGATCTCGACACGGTTGCGCTGGCCCGGCCGGGTGCCGATCAGCTCCACCCGCACCGCGGCGCCATTGAAGTAGGCCGAGGTCTGCCGCCAGTCACGCGCGCTGCGGGCCGTGAGGTTCTGCTGCGCGCCGTCCTGCAGCGAGGTGATGCGCAGCGTCACGCCGGGTTGCAGATCCAGCCGCTTGAACAGCAGGCGCACCCAGGGCGCCCCGTCGGCACTGATCACCTGGCCGCCCCGGGCGGCTGCCGCGACACTGGCATCCACCGCGTGCGTGCGCAGCTCATAACGCAGGTCGCCAGGGCCGGCAGCGGCGGCCGTGGCGGCCGTGGTGGCCATCAGGCAGGCCGCAGCAGCGGCGAGGAGCGAGCGAAACAGCATGATCGTGCCCTTCAAGACGGATGGATGGCCGGCAGTGTCCCCGCGAGGTCGGTGCCTGCCCATCCCGAACCTGTCACCCTGGCGCCAGCCGGGGTATCACCCGGCGGGCATTGGCGGCACACCGCTCGGCAGTCTCGGCCAGCGTCCAGCCGCGCAACGCGGCCAGCTCGGCAGCGATGCGCGGCAGCTCGGCCGGCTCGTTCCGGCTGGTCAGGCCGGCCGCGCGCTGGGCCGCCGTGCGGTAGAGCCACTGCGGGGGAATGTCCGGCGCGTCGGTCTCCAGCACCGGCACGTGCGCGTCGACGGCCGCGGCGATGGCACGGATGTTGAGCGCGCGCTCGAAGCTCATCGCCCCGCCAAAGCCCAGCGCGAAGCCCAGGCTGGCGAACACCGCGGCCTGCTGGTGGCTGCCGTTGAACGCATGCGCGATGCCGCCGCTCACTGCGATGCGCCGCAGGCCCGCCAGCAGGCCATCGGCGCTGCGCCGCACATGCAGGATCACCGGCAGGCCGGCCTCGCGCGCCAGCTTCAGCTGCGCCGTGTAGAAGCGCTGCTGCCGGTCGCGGTCCAGCCCGGGCACGAAGTGGTCCAGGCCGATCTCGCCCACCGCCACCAGCCGCGGGTCGTCGCGGTGGGTGAGCAGGGCCTGTTGCAGGCGGTCCAGGTCCTCGTCCGCGGCGCGGTCCACATAGAGCGGATGGATCCCCAGCGCGTAGACCAGGCCATGCTGGTGCGCCAGGCGGCGCACGGCCTCGAAGTTCGCCACCTCCACCGCGGGCAGCACCTGCATCGACACACCCGCGGCCAGGGCCCGCGCCACCACCGCCTCGCGATCGGCGTCGAACTCCGGCGCGTCGAGGTGGCAGTGGGTGTCGATCCACATCGACGTCAGCGCCCTCAGGCCAGCACGCCGTCCTGCAGGCGCAGCTGACGCTGGCAGCGCGCGGCCAGCGCCGGGTCGTGGGTGACCAGCACGAAGGCGATGCCGCGCTCGCGGGCGCGGTCGAGCATCAGCGTGAAGACGCGCTCGGCGGTGTCGCGGTCGAGGTTGCCGGTGGGCTCGTCGGCCAGCACGCAGGCCGGCTGGCTGACCAGCGCGCGGGCCAGCGCCACGCGCTGGCGCTCGCCGCCCGACAGCTCCGATGGCCGGTGCGCCACGCGCTCGGAAAGGCCCACCTCGGCCAGCGCCTCGCGGGCGCGGGCCAGGGCCTGCTCGGCCGGCTCGCGGCGGATGCGCAGCGGCATCGCCACGTTCTCCAGCGCGGTGAATTCCGGCAGCAGGTGGTGGAACTGGTAGACGAAGCCCAGGTGGCGGTTGCGCCACGCGCCCTGCGCCGCGGCGCCCATCGCGCCCAGGTCCTGGCCCATCAGCCGCACCTGGCCGCTGCTGGGCGCGTCCAGCCCGCCCAGCAGGTGCAGCAGCGTGCTCTTGCCCGAGCCCGAGGCGCCAACGATGGCCACGGTCTCGCCCGCGCGCAGGCTCAGGTCCACGGCGCGCAGCACGCTCACGTCCAGCGGGCCTTCGGTGAAACGCTTGCCCAGGCCGCGGGCTTCCAGCACCCACTCACTCATAGCGCAGCGCCTCGGCGGGGTTGATGCGGCTGGCGCGCCAGCTGGGGTAGAGCGTGGCCAGGAAGGCCAGCGCCAGCGAGATCAGCGCGATCGGCACGATGTCGGACGCCAGCGGCTGGCTGGGCATGCGCGTGATCACGTAGATGCTGCCCGGCAGGAAGGCCACGCCCAGCAGCCGCTCGATGGCGCCGACGATCGACCCCACGTTGAAGGCCACCAGCAGGCCCAGCAGCACGCCGCTGAGCGTGCCGATCACGCCGGCCGTGGCGCCCTGCACCACGAAGATGCCCATCACCGAGCGCGGGCTGGCGCCCAGCGTGCGCAGGATGGCGATGTCGGCGCGCTTGTCGGTCACCGTCATCACCAGCGTGGACACCAGGTTGAAGGCAGCCACCGCGACGATCAGCGTCAGGATGATGCCCATCATGCGCTTCTCGATCTGCACCGCGTCGTACCAGGCGGCGTTGGTGCGGGTCCAGTCGCGCACCAGCACGCCGGGGCCCAGGCGTTCGGCCAGCGCCGCGCCGATGCGCCGCGCCTGCTGCACGTCGTCCAGGCGCAGCTGCAGGCCGGTGGCGCCGTCGGTGCGGTACAGGCGCGCGGCGTCGTCCAGGTGGATCAGGGCCAGCGCGCTGTCGTACTCGTAGTGGCCGACGCTGAAGATGCCCGCCACGGTGAACTGCTTCAGCCGCGGCGTGACGCCCGCCGGCGTGACCTGCCCGCCCGGCGCGATCAGCGTGACCGGGTCCCCCACCCGCACGCCCAGCGCACGCGCCAGCTCGCCGCCCAGCATGATGCGCCAGGCGCCCGGCTGCAGTTGGGCCAGCGTGCCATCGCGCGCCAGGCCGGCGGCCAGCTCGGTGATCCGCGCTTCCTGCTCGGGCAGCACGCCGCGCACCACGGCGCCGCGCATCAGCTCGCCACGCGCCAGCAGCGACTGCACCGCCACGAAGGGCGCCGCGGCCCGCACGCCCGGCTCGGCCGTGGCCTGCGCGGCCAGCGCGGGCCAGTCGGGCAGCGCGGCGCCATCGGCCGAGTGCACCTCGATGTGGGCGATCGCGGCCAGCATGCGGTCGCGCACCTCCTTCTGGAAGCCGTTCATCACCGACAGCACGATGATCAGCGCCGCCACGCCCAGCGCGATGCCGACGACCGAGACGAAGGAGATGAAGGAGATGAAGCCGTTGCGGCGGCCGGCCCGTCCGGCGCGGGTGTAGCGCCAGCCGACCTGCCACTCGAACGGGGCAGACCCGGGCGAGAACATCCGCGCATGCTACCGTGACCGGATAATCCGGCGATGCACCTCGTGCTTCCCTTCGCCTCCTCGCTGTCTCCCGCCGCCCATCAGGCGGCCGGTGCCCTCACCCTCCCCCACCTGCAGTCCCTGCTGTCGCGCTGCCGCCGCACGCGCCATGATGGCGACGAGCTGAGCCTGAACACGCCCCACGAACGCGCCATCGCCCAGGCCCTGGGTTGGCCCGCGGTGGCCGATGGCCTGCTGCCGCTGGCCGCCCACGGCGCGCGGGCCGATGGCCTGCCTGCCGACACCGGCAGCGGCTGGGCGCTGCTCAGCCCCACGCACTGGCATGTGGGCACCGAGCAGGTCTCGCTGACCGACCCGGCCGAGCTGGGCCTGGACGAGGCCGACTCGCGCACGCTGTTCGACGCCGTGCGTCCCCTGTTCGAGGACGACGGCTGGCGCCTGCACTGGGGCGCCCCCAGCCGCTGGTACGTGACCCACCCCAGCCTGGCCCAGCTGCCCAGCGCGTCGCTGGACCGCGTGGTGGGACGCAACGTCGACCTGTGGCTGAACACGCATCCGCTGGACCGTCCGCTGCGCCGCCTGCAGGCCGAGGTGCAGATGTTGCTGCACCGCCACCCGCTGAACGAGGCCCGCGAGGCGCGCCGCCAGCGGCCGGTCAACTCCTTCTGGTTGAGCGGCACCGGCGCCGCACCAACGCCCCCGGCCGCAGCGAACCTGCAGGTCGACGATCGCCTGCGCGGCCCCGCGCTGGCCGAGGACTGGACCGCCTGGGCCGACGCCTGGCGGACGCTGGACGCCGGCCCGCTGGCCGAGGCGGAGCGCCGTGTGCGTGCCGGCGAGCCCCTGCAGCTGTGGCTGTGCGGCGAGCGCTGCGCGCTGCAGCTCGATGGCAGCGCCGCGCCGCCGCGCCCCTGGTGGCGCCTGTGGCCGGCCGGTCCGCTGGACCTGGCCGAGCTGCTGGGGGCGCTGTGATGCACGGCCCCCGCATCGTCACCCGCGAGGTCGACCCGCGCGCCGCCTGGGCCCTGGAGCAGCAGGGCCAGCATCCGCTGCTGGCGCGCCTGTTCGCCGGCCGTGGCATCCGCGACGCCGCCGCGCTGGACGACACCCTGACCCAGCTGCTGCCACCCGCCACGATGAAGGGCACCACCGACGCCGCCCGCCTGCTGGCCGACGCAATCGAGCAGGGCCAGCGCCTGTGCGTGGTGGCCGACTACGACTGCGACGGCGCCACCGCCTGCGCCGTGGCGCTGCGCGGCCTGGCGCTGCTGGGCGCCCAGCCCGCGCAACTGCGCTACGTGGTGCCCGACCGCGCGGTGCACGGCTACGGCCTGACCCCGGCCATCGTCGACCTAGCGATCGAGCAGCACCGGCCGGACTGGCTGCTGACCGTGGACAACGGCATCGCCAGCCTGGCCGGCGTGGCCCATGCGCAGGCGCGCGGCCTGAGGGTGCTGGTGACCGACCACCACCTGCCCGCGGTGGTCGACGGCCAGCCGGTGGTGCCGCCCGCCGAGGCCGTGGTCAACCCCAACCAGCCGGGCTGTGCGTTTGCCAGCAAGGCGCTGGCGGGTGTGGGCGTGATGTTCTACGTGCTGCTGGCGCTGCGCGCCGAGCGGCGCGCGCGCGGCGCCTTTGACGCCGCGAACCAGCCGCGCCTGGACAGCCTGCTCGACCTGGTGGCCCTGGGCACGGTGGCCGACGTGGTGCGCCTGGACGACAACAACCGCCGCCTGGTGGCCCAGGGCCTCAAACGCATCCGCCGCGGCCAGATGCAGCCCGGCGTGGCCGCGTTGTTCAGCGCCGCGGCCCGCCGCCCCGAGCGTGCCAGCGCCTTCGACTTCGGTTTTGCGCTGGGCCCGCGCATCAACGCCGCCGGACGCCTGTCCGACATGACCCTGGGCATCGAGTGCCTGCTGACCGACGACCCCGGCCGCGCCGACGAGCTGGCGCGCCAGCTCGACGCGATCAACCGCGAGCGGCGCGAGGTGGAGTCCGGTATGCGCGAACAGGCCGAGCTGCTGTTGGAGGACCGCATGCCGCAGGGCACGCCGCCCGCGGCGATGGTGCTGTTCGACCCCGGCTTCCACGAGGGCGTGGTGGGCATCGTCGCCGGTCGCCTGAAGGACCGGCTGCACCGCCCCACCTTTGTCTTCGCGCGTGGTCAGGACGGCGCACTCAAGGGCTCGGGGCGCTCGATCCCGGGCTTTCACCTGCGTGACGCGCTGGACCTGGTCAGCAAACGCGAGGCCGGCCTGCTGCTGCGCTTCGGCGGCCACGCCATGGCCGCCGGCTGCACGCTGGCGGATGAAGCCGCGGTGGCCCGCTTCGACGCCGCGCTGCGCGCCATCGCCGCCGAGTGGCTGCCGCCCGACGCGCTGACCCGCACCATCACCACCGACGGCCCGCTGCCGCTGGAGTACTTCAACGCCGAGACGGTGCAGCGCCTGGACGCCGCGGTCTGGGGCCAGGGCTTCGAGGCGCCGCTGTTCTGCGACCAGGTGCAGGTGGTCAACCAGCGCCTGGTGGGCGAGAAGCACCTGAAGCTGCGGGTGCGCCACGGCGGCCAGCTGCGCGACGCGATCTGGTTTGGCCACGCCGAACCGGTGGGCGACACGGTGCGCCTGGCCTACCGCCTCAGCCTGGACGAGTTCCAGGGCCAGCAGCGGGTGCAGATGGTGGTCGAGGCGGCCGGCTGAGCCTGAGGCGCCGCCTCGGCTGGCCGGGATCAGGTGCGCGGTCGAGGGCGCTGGAGCTCGATGCTGACAGGGGAACGCACCACCCGGTAGCGGCTGTTGACCACCGACGCGTTGATGTACAGCGTCCCATCCAGCAATTGCGTGCCCGCGCTGGCGTGGACATGGCCGAAGCAATGCACCTGGGGTCGAACCTCCGCCACCCGCCTGGCCAGCGACGGGCAGCCACAGGCCTTGCCGCGCGAGTTGGTGTCGAGCACGCCCCGCGGCGGTGTATGGGTGATCAGCACGTCCACGTCCGCCGGGATCCTGCGCCACGCGCGGTCCAGTTCGTCATCGGTCAGGTAGTGGGCCCACTCGGTCAGTTCGGGCACCCAGGGCGCGCCGTAGAACCTGAAGCCGTCGATCTCCACGCCCTCGTCCTCGAGGCAGGTGGCGTGCCGGAAGACGCGTTGCCCTCGCAGGCGCCGTTGCTCGACCAGATCATCATGGTTGCCGCCGGTGAACAGGATGTGCCGGAAGGCCTGGCGCCCGAACCAGGCGTCCAGGTCATCCAGCACCTGCGGCGCACGGTGGCTTCCCAGGCAGACATCACCGCAGTGGATCAGGACGTCGCCCGACAAGGCGCCCAGAGCGGCGTGGTCGCCATGGGTGTCGCTGATGACCGTGACCTTCATGCCTTCACGTCGTGCATTGGACCCTTGCGCCGTGCCCGGGCCGATGGCCGCTCAACGCCCGTCCACATCCCCGAGGAACACGCTCAACACGACCTGGCCGATCACGTCGAGCGTACATGCCAGGGCATCCTGGCACCGCGCCGCCTGGCGGCTGCGGTTGGCGCGGGACTGGGCGTCGCTGGCGGCAGTGGTGGCGCCGGCGCCAGCGCGACGCAGGTCATCGGCGGCCTGCTGTTCGGACTCGGCGGCCGCCAGGTAATGGCTGGCACAGCCCGACATCAGGGCGGCGACAAGGATCAGTGCGGGCGCGGATTGCGCGAAACGACGCATGTTGAGACTCCCCGGATTTGTCACAGGATCTTAGGGCGAAGCGGCCTCACCCAGGCAGGCCTGGGCCTGCTCGACCCAGTACCCCGCCGCGGCATAGAAGCCTTCCCACACACAGCCGTTGCAGCCCCGCCCGCAGCAGCTGGTCGGCTCCGGGGGTGGTGGCCGCAGCGTGAGACCACGGCGGGCCAGTTGGCTCTGCAGGCGCGCGAACTCGGCGCGCACGCGCAGCAGGTCGTCGCCCATCAGTCGCCCTCCAGCACCCAGTGGGCGCGCGGGCGCGACGCCTGGACCAGTGCGGCATTGGCCTCGTCGCTGCGCCCCACCCACTCACCTGCCGCCTCGGGCGAGCGGCCATGGGCCACGTGGCGGGCGATCAGCCGTGGCACACGCAGCGCGTCGTCGACATGGAGGTAGCCACACTCATCCAGCAGCGGCGCCACCGCGGACCAGCCATCGGCGTCGTGCAGCAGGTAGTTGCCCTCGACCAGCAGCAGCGGCGTGGCGGCCTCCACCGCGATCGCGCCGGCCACCGGCTCCTCGATCTCGCGTCGGAAGGCCGGCGCCCACACGGTGGCATCACCCGGTCGCTGGGTGCGCAGGCGCTGCAGCAGGGCGACGAAGCCGCCCACATCGAAGGTGTCCGGTGCGCCCTTGCGGTCAGCGCGGCCCAGGCGCTGCAGCTCGGCTTGCGCCAGGTGGAAGCCGTCCATCGGCAGCACCTGCACCTGCCCCGGGCGTGCGGCGGCCACCGACGCCGCCAGCGTGGATTTGCCGGCGCCCGGTGGGGCCGCCAGGCCCAGCAGCCGGCGCCCGCCCTGCACCAGCAGCGCGTCCACCCGCAGCAGCATCTGCGCCAGCGCGCTCACTGGAGCACCTTCGTGCTGCGCACTCCGGAATTCGCCCTGGAGGCGGCTCGGCGGGCTCATGCGTACTGCTGCGCGGCGCCGCGCAGTTGATCAGCCACCTGGCGTGCCAGCGCGGCCGGCGCCAGTACCCGCACATGCGGGCCGTGGCGCAGGATGTCCATCGCCAGCTCGGTGGCGTCGGCATAGGGCAGGCGCATCTCCAGGCCGCCATCGGGCAGCGGTTTGAGCTGCTGCTCGGGGTGCCACTCCTCGTGCGCCACCCACTGCGCGGCCTCGGCGTCAAAGCGCAGCGTGGCGGTCTGCGTGGCCTTGCCGCTGAAGATGCCGTAGCCGCCATCCAGCTCGGCCTCCACCGTCTTCATCGCCACGTCGCGGGCGCGCTGGTCCTCGAGCACATGCAGTTCGCGCACCGCGTCCAGCGCGAAGCGGCGCAGGCCCTCGCTGCGGTGGCACCAGGCGTCCAGGTACCAGGTGTTGCGGTAGTGGATCAGGCGTTGCGGCGACACCACCCGCTGCGACTCGCTGCCCTTGCCGCGGGTGAAGTAGCGCATGTCGATGCGCTGGCGCTTGAGCAGCGCGCTGCCCACCCGCTCGAACCAGCGGCTGGGCACCGGCCGGCGCGCCGGGCTGGCGATGCGCACCCGGCGCATCAGCTCGCGCGCCTCGCCCTCGCTTGCGCCCAGCATGCCGTGCAGCTTGTCCAGCAAGGGCTGCAGGTGGCGGCCCAGCACGCCACCGGCGTCCAGGCCCTCGATCAGCTGGTGCATGGTCAGCAGCGCGTGGATCTCGGCCTCGCTGAACCACACGCCGGGCAGCTGGTGCGCCGGCGCTGGGGCGGCCGCGCTGCCGCCGGCCTCGAAGCGGTAGCGGTTGTCGAAGCGGTCGTAGACGATGGGCGCGTCCATGCGTTCGCGCAGGTACTGCAGGTCGCGCTTGAGCGTGGCGGGCGAGACCTCCAGCTCGGTCAGCAGGTCGTCGAAGCTGACGCCGCCGCGCGACTTGATCAGCAGCTCGATCCGGTAGAAGCGTTCGGTGCGGTCCAGAGGGCCTCCGTAGCAGGTGTGAAGCTCATGGCGTGAGCCTGGAGCATAACCGCCACACCGGAGAAATCCGCGGGGGCCCAGGATCCACTGGCTCACGTCCTGAGCCTGTCGCAACCCAGACTGCGTTCCATGCACCGGGCGTGGCGCCGGGTGCCCCACCCGACACACGGAGTTTCCCATGGCCCAGGTTGCCCTTGCCCTCGCCTTCGACGACGAGCCCGAGCTGCCCCGCGGCGGCGCCCTGCCCCTGCCCGAGCCGGACAGCCCGGAGCGCACCGGCTTCGAGCTGGGCTGGGACTTCGCCCGCCACGGCCTGGTGCCGCCGGCTGAACACCTGGGGGGTGGCTGCCCGCTGCGCCAGGGCTGGGAGGCCGGCCTCGCCAGCACCGGGCAGCGCGCGCCGCGCGCCAGCCGCCCCGCCAGCCGCCATGTGCGCAAGTGGCTGCAACTGCGCGTGCAGGCCTGGCGCCGCGGCCGCAGTTTCGAGGGTGTGCAGGTCACGCCCCACTACCTGGCACAGATCGACACGGCCGTCTGCCCGGTCACCCGCACCGCGTTCACCCACGCCAGCGGCGCCGACACCGACGCCTCGGTCGACCGCGTGCACAACGGTGCCGGCTACGCGGCTGGCAACCTGGCGGTGATCAGCCTGCGTGCCAACCAGGCCAAGGCCGACCTGCGCTGGGACGAGGCCCGGCTGATGGCCGTGCTGGCCGAGCAGCGCCCGGGCGGCATGGCCGACGGCCTGACGGCGGCCGAGTGGGCCCGGATGGCGGTGCTGATGAGCTTTGTCACGCCGCTGCCGCACGAGGTGGCCGCCAGCCTGCCACTGCTGATGCTGCCGCCCAACCGGCTGCGCCTGCTCAACCCGATCCAGGGCTTGCAGGCGCTGGTCACGCGGCTGCTGCTGCAGCCGGGCTACGCCGCCGCCAGCCAGCGTCTGGCCGAGTTGCTGCCGGCCGGCGAAGTGCGGCGCGATTTCCAGCTGGTCTTCCACAGCCTGCTGCCGCGCGCCTGGGACGCTGTGCGTGAGCGCGACCCGCTGCGTCTGCGCCAGCGCCTGGAAGACGCCTGGCGCGACGGCGCCCTGCTGCGCCGCTGGCAGCGCTTTGCCCGCCACCTGGACGCCGCCCAGGCCGAAGCGCTGGTGGCGCGCGCGGCGCGCAGCGGCCTGGGCGGCGGCCCGGGCGGCACCGTGGTGCAGTTGCATCCCACCGCCCAGGCCACCGAAGGCTGGGCGCTGGAGACCGGCGGCTACATCGCCAGCCGCGCGCCGGTGCCGCGGCCGCTGGCCCACCGGGTGGCTCAGGCGTAGGTGATGTGGCTGGCCAGCGCCGGCGTGTCCAGATGAGGCAGGGTGTTGAAGCTCAACAGGCTGTGGCGACTGGCCGACGCCACCATCTCGCACAGCGCGCTGTTGCGCAGGCGCATGTTCAGGTCCACCACGCTGGCCGGCGGCGCGTCCAGCACCAGTCCCACGGCGGTGGAGATCGGCCCGCCGCTGGACACCACCAGCACGTGCCCCTGGTGGTGTTCGCGGGCGCGCGCCAGCGCATCGGCCACGCCGGCCCGGAACTCGGCATGGCTGGGCATGCCCTGCGGCTGCGACCGGCCGTCCATCCAGGCCAGCAGTCCCTCGCGCAGCAGCCGGAAGTGCTGGCGCGCCTGCTCGGGCGTGCGGGCCCGCGGCAGCTCGCCCGGGTGGATGGCGCGCACCACGGCGTCGCTGTCGTACTCGTCCAGGCCGGCCAGCACGTCGGCCTCGGGCAGCGGCCGGGCGTAGCCCTCCATCAGGGCCTGCAGGCTCTGGCGGTGGCGCTTGAGCCGCCCGGTCAGCACCCGGTCGAAGACCAGACCGTGGCGGGCCAGGTGCTCGCCCAGCAGCCGGCACTGCACCGCGCCCAGCGCGCTGAGTTGGTCGTAGTCGTCGGCGCCGAATGAGGCCTGCCCATGGCGCACGAGGTAAAGGCGTCCCATGGCCGGCGATTGTGGCGGCGCCGCCGCGAGCGCCGATGTCGCTTGGGCGACGCCCCCCGGGAAGACCCTGGCGACCGAGAAACCCCGGTTTCGGGTGGTTTATTGGCTCAGTAACGGTGTCGGGCAGTCGAAACAATCGTTCAGGCGCCGAGGTCCGCCCGGGCGCCCTGTCGTCACGCCCATGAAGTTCCTCTCACCACTCGCCCTGGCCGTCGCCGGCGCCTTGCTGGCTGCCGGCGGCTGGGTCACGCAGGTAGTGGTGCACCAGCGCAGCGACGCGCTGAACCAGCAGGCCGAGGCCGCGTTCCAGGCCGAGGCCGACCGCCTGCCCCAGGCCTTGCGCCATCAGCTGGACCAGGCCTTGCCGGCCTTGCAGGCCCTGCGCGGCCTGGTGGCGGGCAGCGACGATGTCAGCGACGTCGAGTTCGACCGCTTTGTCGCGCTCAGCGGTTTCGACCAGCCCGGCACCGGCGTGCTGGGCCTGGCCTATGCGCCGCGCCCCGCCAACACCGGGCGCCCGCACCCCATCCGCTGGGCCACCTCACGCCAGCTGGTGGGCCAGGACCTGGCCGCCGATGCGGCCCAGCACGACGCGCTGCAGCGTGCCGCGGCCACGGACCGGCCGGTGCTGGGGCCCACCTGGCAGGCCGGCCCCCAGCGCCACGCCTGGTGGCTGAGCCTGCCGGTGTATGCCAGCGCCGAGGCGCGCGCCGATCCGCAACGTCGGCGCGTCGAGGCCGTGGGATGGGCGCTGGCGCTGATCGATCCTCGCGCACTGCTGGAGGCGGTCGAGCCCGGCCCGCAGCAGGTGGCCCTCAGCGAGCTGCTGGCCGGCCGCGACGGCCTGCGCTGGGGCAGCCCGCCCTGGACCGATCCCGACCAGCGGCGCGCCAACCGCACCGTGAACCTGGCCGGACGCGACTTCCGCCTGGACCTGCGCGCGTCGGCCGCGCTGCCGCCCGAAACCGACCGCAGCCTGCGCCAGCTGGCGCTCAGCGGCGGCCTGGTCAGCCTGGCGCTGGCGCTGATCGGCGCCGCACTGACCCAGATGCATGCGACGCGACGCGCCGGACAGCAGCAGCGCGCCCGGGAGCGCGCCCGCCTGTCGATGGTGGCGCAACGCACCACCAACGCGGTCATGATGACCGACAACGCCCGCCGCATCCGCTGGGTCAATGAGGCCTTCACGACCCTGTATGGCCACAGCGCCGCCGAGGCGCTGGGCCGCACGCCGGCCGAACTGCTGGGCAGCGGCCAGAGTTCACCCGAGGCGCTGGCCCAACTGGAGGACGCCTACGCCCACCATGTGGCCTGCAAGGTGGAGCTGGTCAACCGCACCCGGGATGGCCGGCTGGTGTGGGTGCACACCGAACTGATGCCGATGACCCTGGACGACGGCCGGGTCGACGGCTTCGTCGAGATCACGCTGGACCTCAGCGCCCAGAAGGACAGCGCCCGCCAGCTGGCCGCGGCGATGCGCGAGCACCAGGGCCTGCTCAACACCATCCGCGAACACGCGATCGTCTCGGTCAGCGACCCCGAGGGCCTGCTGGTCGACGTCAACGAGGCCTTCTGCCGCATCAGCGGCTACTCGCGCGAGGAACTGCTGGGCCAGAGCCATCGCCTGCTCAACGCCGGCCACCATCCGCCCGCCTTCTGGCGCGCGCTGTGGACCACGGTGACCGCCGGGCGCCCCTGGCGCGGCGAGGTGTGCAACCGCGCCAAGGACGGCTCCCTGTACTGGGTCGACAGCATCATCGCGCCCTTCATGGGGGCCGATGGGCGGCTGGAGCGGCTGGTATCGATCCGCACCGACATCACCGCCGCCAAGCGGCTGGAGCAATCGCTGCGCGACAGCCGGCGCTTCCTGGACCAGGTGGGCCGCGTGGCCGGCGTCGGCGGATGGAGTCTGACGCTGCAGCCGCTGGCACTGGAACTGTCCGATCGTCTGCGCGCGCTGGCCGGTCTGCCGCTGGACGAGCCGGTGAACCTGCGCCAGGCGCTGCGCCGCCTCGCGCCCTGGGCGCGCTATGCGCTGCTGCAGGCAGCGCGCCGCGGCCTGGACACCGGTGCAGGCTGGGACCTGGAACTGCCGCTGCACCACACGCCGGGCGAGGCCCGCTGGCTGCGCATCGTGGGCGAGGCCATGGCCGACGACGACGGCCAGGTCCGGCGCTGGGTGGGCGCGGTGCAGGACGTCACCCGCCAGCGCGAACTGCAGCACGGCCTGCGGCGCAGCCACGAGCTCTTGCGCGGCCTGATCGAACACCTGCCGCTGGGCCTGGCGCTGTTCGACGCCGAGCGATTGCTGCGTACCCACAACCAGGCCTTCGCCGATGCCGTGCTGACCGATCCGCTGTGGCTGGAACAGCCCGGACGATCGCTGGAGGACGTGGTGCGACACGCCGGTCAGCGCGACGGCATCACCGCCGAGCGCATCGAAGCCCGTGTGGCGCAGGCCTGCCAGCGCCACCGGGAGCGCCGTCGCGAGACCTTCGAGCTGGACCGCGGCGGCCGCAGCTACGAGGTGACCAGTGCGCCGATGCCCGACGGCGGACTGGTGCTGATCTACGCCGACATCACCGAGCGCCGCCAGCGCGAGGCCCAGGTGCTGCGCGCCGAGGCCCTGCTGCGCACCGCGATGGACACCCTGGACGAGGGCTTCGTGCTCTACGACCCCGAGGACCGGCTGGTGCTGTGCAACGAGCCCTACCGCCGCATGTTCAGCACCTCGTCCGACCTGATCGTCGAGGGCGCGACCTTCGAGGAGATCATCCGCGGCGGCGCCCAGCGCGGCCAGTATGCGGCGGCCATCGGTCGCGAGGACGAGTGGGTGGCCGAGCGCATGCGCGCCCACCGCTCGGCCGGCCACGAGATCGTCATGAAGCTCGACGACGGCCGCTGGCTGCGCGTGATCGAGCGGCGCATGCCCGACGGGCACACCGTGGGCTTCCGCATCGACATCACCGAGCTGGTCGAGGCACGTGAGCGCGCCGAGGCCGGCAGCCGTGTCAAGGGCGAGTTCCTGGCCAACATGAGCCACGAGGTGCGCACACCGCTGAACGCCGTGCTGGGCATGCTGCGCCTGCTGCGCCGCACCGCGCTGAACACGCGTCAGCTGGATTACGTGGACAAGTCGGAAGGCGCGGCACGCACCCTGCTGGCGCTGCTCAATGACATCCTGGACGCCTCGAAGATCGAGGCTGGCCGCATGGTGCTGGATCCTCAGCCCTTCCGGCCCGAGCAACTGCTGCAGGACCTGTCGCTGCTGCTGAACGCACAGCTGCACGACGAACGCCCGGTGCGCCTGCGCCTGGAGGGCGCCGACACCCTGCCCGCCTGGCTGCTGGGCGACGCGATGCGCCTGATGCAGGTGCTGATGAACCTGGGCGGCAACGCGATCAAGTTCACCGAACGGGGCGAGGTGGCGGTGCGCATGACCGCGGTGGGTGAGGACAGCGCCGGGCTGCGCGTGGCCTTCGAGGTCACCGACACCGGCATCGGCATCGCCCCCGAGCACCAGTCCCGCATCTTCAGCAGCTTCGGTCAGGCCGAGACCTCCACCACCCGCCGCTACGGCGGCACCGGCCTGGGCCTGGCCATCAGCAGCCAGCTGGTCCAGATGATGGGCGGCACGCTGCAGCTCGACAGCACGCCGGGCCAGGGCAGCCGCTTCCACTTCGAGCTGGTGCTGCCGCCGGCCGAGCCCGGCAGCGACCAGGTCGCCTGGCGCACCCTCACCGAGGGCGCCCGCCCGGCGCCCGACCGCGCCGGCGGCCCGCGCCGCCTGAAGGGCATGCGCATCCTGCTGGTGGAGGACAACGCGAACAACCGCCAGGTGGCCTGCGAGCTGCTGGAGGACGAGGGCGCGCTGGTCGATTGCGCCGAGGATGGCCAGCAGGCCCTGGACTTCGCCGACCGCGCCGATTACCACGCGGTGCTGATGGATGTGCGCATGCCGGTGATGGACGGCCTGGAGGCCACGCGCGCGCTGCGCCAGCGCCCGGCGCACGCCCACCGTCCGATCATCGCGATGTCCGCCAACGTCGCCGAGGCTGACCGTGCCGAGGCCCTGGCCGCCGGCATGGACGACCATGTCGGCAAGCCCTTCGACCTCGATGCCCTGGTGCGCTGCCTGCAGCGCTGGACCGGCTGGGAAGAGGATGAGGACGACAGCGTCCCGGCCCACCCCGCGGCCCCACTCTCGCCAGCGATGCTGAGCCAGGCCCGCGCCGCCGACATCGACCTGAGCCGCGCGCTGGAGCGCGTGCTGCACCGCACCGAGGTCTGGGCCCGCATGGCCCGCCAGTTCGCTGACGACGTGCCCGAGCTGGCTGAGCGGCTGGACCACCTGTGGCAGGCGGCCGACCACGCGGGCCTGGCGCGCGAGCTGCATTCGCTCAAGGGACTGGCCGGCATGCTGGGCGCGACCGCCCTGGCCGAGGCGGCCGCCGTGGCCGAGCGCCAGCAGGACAGCGCCGCGCCGATCGCGCCTGCCGCCCTGCTGTCGCGGCTGATGCCCACGGCCCAGGCGCTGCGCACCCTGGCGGACCAGCTGGATCGGGCCAGGCCCGCGTCCGATGCGTCGTCCTGCTGGCCGCCGACCGACCTGCTGCCGCTGCAGGCGCTGCTGACGCGCCTGCAGACACACCTGGCCGAGCACGACATGGCGGCCACCGAGCTGCACCAGCAGCTGCAGACGCTGGCGCCGGGCATGCCCGCTGCGCTCGCCAAGCCGCTGGCACTGGCCATGGCCCGGCTGGACTTCGCCCAGGCCGCGCAGGCGCTGGAGGCGATTCTCAGCGCGCTGGCGGCGCCCTGCGCTGCTGCCGAGTCCGCACTGCTGGAGACCGCGCCATGAGCGGCACCACCGACTTCCTGCCCCCCGAGCTGCTGGGCGGCCAGCGACCTTGCCTGCTGGTGGTGGACGACGAGCCGCTCAATGTGCAGGCGCTCTACACCGTCTTTGCCAAGGACTGCCAGGTGCTGGTGGCCACCGACGGCGAATCGGCGCTGGCGCTGTGTGCCCGCCGCCAGCCCGACCTGGTGCTGCTGGACATCGGCATGCCGGGCATCGACGGCTTCGAGGTCTGCCGCCGCCTGCAGGCGCACCCGTCCACGCGCGGCGTGCCGGTGATCTTCGTCACCGCCCGCGATGATGCCGACGCCGAGACCCAGGGCCTGTCCTGCGGCGCGGTGGACTTCATCGTCAAGCCCATCCACCCGGCCATCGTGCGGGCGCGGGTGCGCACCCACCTCACGCTCAAGCTGCAGAGCGACCTGCTGCGCCAGATGGTGTTCATCGATGGCCTGACCGGCGTGCACAACCGACGCTTCTTCGACGAGCGGCTGGACGCCGAGTGGGGCCGCGCGATGCGCAACCGCACGCCACTGAGCCTGCTGATGGTGGACATCGACCACTTCAAGCGCCTGAACGACCAGCTCGGCCACCAGGCCGGCGACCAGCGCTTGCGCCAGGTGGCCGAGGTGCTGCGCCGCTGCATCCGGCGCACCAGTGACGTGGTGGCCCGCTACGGCGGTGAGGAATTCGCCTGCGTGCTGCCCGACAGCGAGCCCGATGCGGTGATGCTGCTGGGCCGGATGATCGTCGAGCGCGTGCGTGAGGACATCGGGCAGCTCCACCCCGACCATCCGTCGACCGTCAGCGTGGGCGTGGCCTGCAAGCCGGCCGACTTCGATCCGCGCCACGGCGGCTTCCAGGACCTGCTGGCGCTGGCCGACAGCCAGCTCTACGCGGCCAAGGCCGCCGGACGCAACACGCTGCGTGGGCGGGTGATCGGCCAGGCCGAGGCACTGGCGCTGCCGTCGATGTCGCTGGCCGGGAACTGATCAGCCCTGGCGTGCCAGCTGGCGGGCACGCTCCAGCACCTGGTCCAGCGCGCGCTGCAGCAGCGCCTTCTCGTCGTCGCTGAGCCCCTCGAAGAGATAGGCCTCGCGGGCCTGCACCATCGGCACGATCTTGCGGTAGAGCGCCTGTCCGGCGGGCAGCAGGCTGAGCAGGTAGCCGCGGCCGTCGTCGGGGTCGTCCTCGCGCGCGATCCAGCCGGCCTTGAGCATGCGGGCCACGGCGCGGCTGGTGCGCATCTTGTCCATCGTCGTGTGCTCGATCAGCGCGGTGGTCTTCATCGGGCTCTGCTCGGCCAGCGCGGCCAGCACGCGCCACTCGTCGCGGCTGAGGTCGAAGCGCTCGGCGTAGACCTGCGCCATCGAGCGGCTGACCGCTTCGGCCAGCACCGCCAGGCGGTAGGGGAAGAACTCATCGAGCTTCATCACGGGTCTGATGGTAACAAGCATGACGATGTGGCGCAGCGAGCGATCAGGGCTTACCCTTGTATGGGCTCAGGAGTGACGAATCGGCCTTGACCTCGAATAGTAACGCTGGTTACTATATCGCCCATCACACCGCCGGAGACCGCCATGCCCATCGAACGCATCCACCACGTTGCCTACCGCTGCAAGGACGCCAAGCAGACCGTCGAGTGGTACGGCAAGTACCTGGGCATGAACTTCATCCTGGCCATCGCCGAGGACCAGGTACCCTCGACCAAGGCGCCGGACCCGTACATGCACGTCTTCCTGGACGCCGGCGCCGGCAACGTGCTGGCCTTCTTCGAGCTGCCCAACTCGCCCGCCATGGGCCGCGACCAGAACACGCCCGAGTGGGTGCAGCACATCGCCTTCAAGGTGGGCAGCGTGGACGAGCTCGAGCAGATCAAGGCCCGGCTGCAGGCCGACGGCATCGAGGTGGTGGGACTGACCGACCACACCATCTTCAAGTCGATCTACTTCTTCGACCCCAACGGCCACCGGCTGGAGCTGGCTGCCGACACCGCCACGCCCAAGATGGCCAAGGACCTGGACGAGGTGAAGTGGGCCATGCTCAACGAGTGGGCCCAGACCAAGCGCGCGCCCAAGCACGCCGCCTGGATGCACGAGTCCGAGTTCAAGCACTGATGTCCAGCACCGATCGGCAGCCCGTCATGCAGAAGACCTACACCTATCCCGAGTTCGCCTACCGCTGCTCGGACGAGCAGCACCTGGGCACCGTCAAGCGCCACCCGGTGGTGGTGATCGGCGCCGGCCCGATCGGCCTGACCCAGGCGCTGGACTGCGCAGCCTACGGCATCCCGGTGGTGGTGCTGGACGACAACAACACCGTCAGCATCGGTTCGCGCGCGGTCTGCTACGCCAAGCGCCCGCTGGAGATCTGGGACCGCCTGGGCGTGGCCGAGCGCATGGTCGAGAAGGGCGTGAGCTGGAAGGTGGGCAAGGTCTTCTTCAAGGACGAGCTGGCCTACAGCTTCGACCTGCTGCCCGAGCCGGCACACAAGATGCCGGCGATGATCAACCTGCAGCAGTACTACCTCGAGGAATACATGGTCGAGGCCTGCAACGCCTCGCCGCTGGTGGACCTGCGCTGGAAGCACAAGCTGCTGGCGATCCAGCAGAAGGACGACCACGCCGTGCTGACGGTGCAGACGCCCGACGGCGTCTTCACGATGGAAGCCACCTGGGTCATCGCCGCCGACGGCGCCAACAGCGACACCCGCAAGATGGTCGACGGCCAGTTCACCGGCCAGTTCTTCCAGGACCGCTTCCTGATCGCCGATGTGGTGATGAAGGCCGACTTCCCGACCGAGCGCTGGTTCTGGTTCGACCCGCCCTTCTACAGCCGCCAGGGCAAGCCCACCAGCGTGCTGCTGCACAAGCAGAGCGACAACGTCTGGCGCATCGACTTCCAGCTCGGCTGGGACAGCGACCCCGACGAGGAGAAGAAGCCCGAGAACGTGATCCCGCGGATCCAGGCGATGCTGGGCCCCGACGCGCAGTTCGAGCTGGAGTGGGTCTCGGTCTACCAGTTCGCCTGCCGGCGCATTGACAACTTCCGCTACGGCCGCGTGCTGTTCACCGGCGACGCCGCGCACCAGGTCTCGCCCTTTGGCGCGCGCGGCGCCAACACCGGCGTGCAGGACGTCGACAACCTGACCTGGAAGCTCAAGCTGGTGCTGGCCGGCCGCGCACCCGAGGCGCTGATCGACAGCTACCACGCCGAGCGTGCCTACGCGGCCGACGACAACCTGAAGAACTCCACCCGCTCGACCGACTTCATCACGCCCAAGAGCCGCGGCAGCCTGCGCTACCGTGACGCCGTGCTGGAGCTGGCCAAGACCGAGGCCTTCGCCCGCCCGCTGGTCAACAGCGGCCGCCTCTCCATGCCGACGCCCTACCTGGCGTCGCCGCTGAACACGCCCGACACCGATGCCTTCGCCGGCCAGATGCGACCCGGCACCAACTGCGCCGACGCGCCCGTCGAGGTCAAGGGCCAGCGCAGCTGGCTGCTCAAGCACCTGGGCGGCAGCTTCGTGCTGCTGGCCTTTGGCGATGCACCGGCCGAGTCGATCGAGGTCAATGGCGTATTGACCCGCGTGCTGCATGTGGGCCGCGACCTGCACGACATCGACGGCCTGGTGGCCGAACGCTATGACGCCCAGCCCGGCACGGTCTACCTGATCCGCCCCGACCAGCATGTGGCCGCCCGCTGGCGCACTTTTGAGGCCGAGCGCGCCACCGACGCGCTGCGCCGCTGCCTGGCCGCCTGACCAAGGACCCCGCGATGAGCACGCTCCACACCGAACCCCGCATCGCCGACCCGGACGGCTTCTACGAGGAACTGATCGACAGCCAGCGCGAACTCAGCGACGAGCAGGTCGAGCTGATGAACGCCAAGCTGGTGCTGATCCTTGCCAACCACATCGGCGACCGCGCCGTGCTGAGTGCCGCGCTGAAGCTGGCGCGGCCCACGGGCACCTGATCAGGTGCCGCAGAAGGTCTGGTAGCCCGCGGTCACCGCCACCGGCGCGGGCTCGGCAAAGACGGCATCCTCGGCGCGTTCGTCAAAGGGCGAGCGCACCACCGCCAGCAGGCGCTCAAAGGGCGCCAGATCGCCGCGCTCCTGCGCGGCGTCCAATGCAGCCTCCACCTGGTGGTTGCGGGCGATGTAGGCGGGGTTGGCGCGCCGCATGGCCGCGCGCTCGGCATCGCCCGCGCCGGCGCGCCGGGCGCGCCAGCGTTGCAGCCACGCGGCCAGCGCCTCGTCGGCCTCGGGCGCGAACAGCGCGCGCAGCGCCGCCTCGTCGCCATCGGCCGCGCTGTTGAGCGCGCGGAAGGCCTGCGTGAAGTCGATCTGGCGCGGCTGCAGCAGGGCCAGGAAGGCCTGGGCCAGCGCCTCGTCGACCTCGTCGTCGGACCATGGCAGGCCCAGCTTGTCGCGCATCACCGCCAGCCATTCGGCGCGGTAGAGCGCCGGGAAGGCGTCGACCACGCCGGTAGCCAGGTGCAGCGCCTGCTGCTCGTCATCCGACAGCAGTGGCAGCAGGCACTCGGCCAGGCGGGCCAGGTTCCAGCGCGCGATCAGCGGCTGGTTGGCATAGGCGTAGCGGCCCGCCACATCGATCGAGCTGAACACCGTGCGAGGACCGTAGGCCTCCATGAAGGCACAGGGGCCGTAGTCGATCGTCTCGCCCGAGATGGTCATGTTGTCGGTGTTCATCACGCCGTGGATGAAGCCCACGCCCATCCAGCGGGCGACCAGCGCCGCCTGGCGCCGCGCCACCCCCTGCAGCAGCGCCAGAAAGCGCTCGGGGCGGCCGGCGGCGTCGGGCTGGTGGCGCTCGATCGCATGCTCGGCCAGTGCCCGCAATGATTCGCCCTCGCCCCAGGCGGCGGCAAACTGGAAGCTGCCCACGCGCAGATGGCTGGCCGCCACGCGGGTGAGGACCGCGCCGGGCAAGGGCCGCTCGCGCCAGACGGTTTCGCCGGTGGCGACCGCAGCCAGCGAGCGCGTGGTGGGAATGCCCAGCGCATGCATCGCCTCGGACACCAGGAACTCGCGCAGCACCGGCCCCTGCGCCGCCTTGCCATCGCCACCGCGCGAGAACGGCGTGCGCCCGCTGCCCTTGAGGGCCACATCGCGCAGGCGCCCCTGGCGGTCGACCAGCTCACCGATCAGCAGTGCCCGGCCATCGCCCAGCCGCGGCGAGAAACCGCCGAACTGGTGGCCAGCATAGGCCTGCGCCACCGGCCGGGCCGCCGCCGGCACCGCGTTGCCGGCCAGCACCGCCAGATCCTGCGGCGTGGCCAGCGCCTCGGGGTCCAGGCCCAGCTCGGCCGCCAGCGGCCCGTTGAGCGCCAGTGCGGCCGGCGTCGGCACGGCGGCCGGCGACCAGGGCTCGGCCATGGCCGGCACGGCAGCGGCAAAGCGGGCCTGCCAGAGGGCGTCGTGCAGGGTGGTCGGAGATCGGGCAGCGCCTGCGGTCATGGGCCGGTGCGATAGGGCATGACCGCCAGCTTGCCGCAAACCGCGCGGCGCTGCCGCCGCGCCCCCGGGAGGCCCCGCGGCGCGGCAGGACAAGCCGCGCCAGCAAGGCCCGGTGGGTTCGACGCCGCACAGACCAGCCCGCCGCAGCCACCTAAGGTGAGCGCCTGCACAACCTACCGGAGCGCTCCATGACCACGTCACGACGCGATGTACACCGCCACCTCGCCGCGGCGGCCCTGGTGCTGCTGACGGCGGGCTGCCCGTTCGCGGCCCTGGCCGCGGGCGCCGACGACCTGGACCGCGATGCGCAGCAGGCGCTGCAGGCGATCTACCAGGCCAATCCCACGGCCGAGCTGATCTCGCGGCGCGCCAAGGCCACGCTGGTGTTCCCCAAGATCGTCAAGGCCGGGCTGGTGTTCGGCGGCAGCTACGGCGAGGGTGTGCTGACGCAGCGCGGCAAGGCCAGCGAGTACTACAACTCGGTCTCGGCCTCCTGGGGCTGGCAGGCCGGCGCGGAGACCTACACCTACATCGTCTTCCTGATGAGCGACAAGGCCGTCAGCTACCTGGCACGCACCCAGGGCTGGGAGTTCGGTGTCGGCCCGTCGATCGTGGTGGTCAACGAAGGCGTCGCGAAGAACCTGAGCACCTCCACGCTGAAGGACGATGCCTACGCCTTCATCACCGACCAGCAGGGGCTGATGGCCAGTCTCAGCATCGAGGGCACCAAGATCAGCCGCATCAAGCGCTGATGAGGCCACCCGTCGCGGCCCTGCTGGCCGGCGCCGTGTGCGCCGTGCCCCCGGTCGCGACGAACAGCGGGGCCGCACCCGTGGCACCCCGCCAGACCGTGTGCACGATCACGGTCAACTCCCCAGACGAAAAGAACGCCTTCCAGCGCCACCTGCCGGCGGCGGGGTCGCGTTTCGTCGAACTGGTCGAGCGCGGCCGGCCGGACTGGCTGGCCTCGGCCTGCCAGGCGCAGACCCGCTGCGACGTGCTGGTGATCTCCGGCCATTACGACGGCGGCAACGAGTTCTTCTCGGATCGGCTGGAGGGCAGCGAGTTTCTGCCGGTCGACGAGCTGGAGCGCGTGGCCTGCAGCAACACCTGTCCCGTCCTCTTCGCGTTGCTGAAGGAAGTGCACCTGTTCGGCTGCAACACGCTCAATGCGTCGGCACTGAGCACCGCCACCGCCGAGATCGTCCGCGGGCTGGTGCGCGAAGGACACTCCATCCGCGACACCGAGCAGCGCCTGCGGGCCCTCAACGCCGAGCATGGCCAGAGCAGCCGTGACCGCATGCGGCTGGTGTTCAAGGACGTGCCGGTGATCTATGGCTTCTCGTCGGTGGCGCCGCTGGGGCCGGTGGCGGCCTTGGCGCTGGACGCCTACTTCCGCAGTCGCGGCTCCGGCGAGATCGGCACGGGCCGCAGCAGCCCTCTTCTGCTGGGCCAGTTTGCCGCCTACGCCATGACATCAACACGTGGCATGACCGACCTGGATCCACATGCGCATGTGCGCCATGACATCTGCCAGTTCACCGATACGCGCCTGACCCAGGCGCAGCGGGTGGACTTCGTGCACGAGTTGCTGCAGCGGGACATGTCGCAGATGCGGGTTCATCTCGACCGCATCCAGCGCCTCCTGTCCGGCCTGGCGGACAGCACGACGCCCGCCCCCGAGCTGGCGCTGGCACTGGACCGCATCGCCCAGGACCACCACGCCCGCGATCGGTTCCTGGCCTTTGCCCGCGATGCCGACCACCCGGCGGTCCGCGCGCGCCTGCTGCGGCTGGCGCAGACCCTGGGCTGGCTGAACGAGGACGAACGCCTGCGCGAGACGGCCCGCATGCTGGGCGACGTGCTGGCGCGCGGTCCGGTCGGCCAGGCCGAGGTGGAACTGGCCTGCACCCTGAACCAGGGTGGAGAGCTCGACGGGCTGCCGGGGCCGGACCTGGCGCCGGTGATGCCGGCCGACAGCCTGTCGCATGCGGCACTCAGGGCCTGCCTGGGCGATCCGGCGGCCCGGGAGCGCACCGTGCTGGGCCTGGTGAGCGCGCAGACCGCGGAGGTCGAGGTGGCCCGCACCTACCTGCGGCAGCGGCCGATCACCGACACGGCTGAGCTGCGCAGGGTGTCCGCCGCCGTCGCCGACATGCCGGCCTCGGAGACCCAGGTCGGTGCACTGGAGGCGCTGGGGCGGCACCACCTGGCCGACCGCGAGATCCTGGCCCGGTTGATCCGGCTCTATGCCAGCACCCCGTCATGGCGGGTGCAGACGGCGGTGGCCGGGATCCTGATCCGCGCCGACCTGCGCAGCCTGGGGCCGGCCGAGCTGGCGCAGACCCTGCGCAGCAGGCGGCGAGCGGCACCGCCCGGCGAGAACCTGATCGACGCACTGATCCGCCAGCTCGGGCGGGCCTGAGGGCGCGGATCGGTGCGCTGGCACGGGTTGCGGGTTGACCGCAATCATGGCGCGCAGGTGCGCATCAGGCGCTGGTGGACGGCCGAGGCCGGCCATCGGCGTCAGGCGTTCACGGGCTTCGGCGCCCGGAGATCAGGTTGAACAGCAAGATCACCAGGGCCACGACCAGCAGCACATGGATCAGCCCGCCCAGGGTGGTCGATGTCACAAGCCCCAGCAGCCAGAGAATCAGCAAGACGGCAACGAAGGTGTAGAGCATGGTGTCAGTTCCCCTTGAGAAAGGTGGGTGGCCGCGGCCGGAAGACCTTGTGGCGGCCCCTCAGCCCGCCGTGGCGGCCGTCGTGGCGCGCAAGCGGCTCAGCGCGGCACTCACCCCCGCTTCGAGCGCCTGCCACTGCCCGGCGTCGGCGCGTTTCAGTTCATCGAGGCGCGACTCGGCCGCCCTCAGGTCACCCTGCAGCGTCAGCAGCCGCTTCGAAACGGCATCCTGCTGCTCAGGGGGCGCGACGCTGAGCTGCGCCTGCAGGCTTGATGCGCGCACGCGACCCGACGCGATGTCCCGATCGGCCGCTGCCACGAAGGCGTCGCGCCGGCTGTCATCGGTGGCGTAGGAGAACACCGGCATCGCATTGATCGCGTCGCGTGTCGCCCCCACCATCACCAGGCGGTTGGCGCGTTGCTGGATCGAGGCCATCGGAATGGCCACGTCATGTCGCCCCATGCCCAGGAACCCGCCCGCCTCGATGATCACGAAGGACAGGTTGCGCTCCGGCGAGATGATCAGGTCTTCCACCTCGCCCACCTTCTGGCCCGCTTCGTTGTAGATGGACTGGCCCATCAGCGTGCGCTTGACGCTCCAGCCGGTGGCGGTGAGCGTGGACTCGGTGACCAGGGTATCGACCCGCCGGGATTCACCCGCGACCTGGGCAGCGCTCAGGCCAGGGACAAGCAGTGCGGCCACCAGGGCCGGCAGGGCCCAGGCGGTAGGCAGGGTCACGGGTGTGTGGTCGATGGGGATCATGGTGCAGTGCCTCGTCTGTCAGCGGTCCGCCGCACCTGCCACGACGGTCATCGCGACGGTCTGGCGGGCGGCTGATGGGTTTGTAGGCGCCTGCAGCCCGGAGGTCTGTGCGACACAACACACCCGTGGCAGGTCAGCCACCACGATCAGGCTGTGTCTTCGTGGCGGATCGCGCTGACCCTGCCCTCGAAGCAGGTCTGAGGCCCCTGCGGCAGCACCCAGGCCACCTCGCCGCACATCGGCAGCGTCATGCCGTGGCAGCGCTGATAGTCGGTCCAGCGCGCCTCCCAGGGCAGCAGCCGCAGATGTCCACGCACGAGGGCACCGCGGGCCTCGAAGCGGATGACGCTGATCAGGCCAGCCGCGTCAAAGTGGCAGCGCAGGGTCACCGTGAGCGGGCCGTCCTTCACGGTGGCGTTGGCCGAGCTGTCGTCCACGGCCTGCCAGCGCACGCCCTGGCTGGGCAGCAGCGCCGTCGGATACCAGGCTGCTTCAGCCAGCCAGCGGATGAACTCCGCTCGGTCCATGTCGGCGCGTCCACCCGCGCTGGCGACGGTCAGCAAGCCCATGACCGCGACGCTCAGGCGACCCTCGCCGCCCACGTAGCTGTCCATGACCCGGACCGGCAGGCCTGGCCCGATGACCATGCGGGCATCCCACACAAAGCCCGGCCGGCGCACCTGCACCCGCTGGTGTGCCGTGAAGGCCACCCAGCGCTGCCCCGTCATCGACCACTTGAAGCGGCCGGTCATGTCGATGCTGACGGACGCGATGATCGGCTGCCCGGCCTGCAGAACGGTGCGGAAGTAGCGCTGGACCGGTGCCGGCAGCCCGTCGAGCTCGGCGGGGTCGTAGCGCGGGCAGGGCCCCGCGATCACCCGGCGGCCAAGCCGCTCGGTCAGTGCCACGACGGTGCTTGTCCAGCGCCGCTCGCCCAGGCGGTTCAGCACCCACAGCGCGCCGACCAGCCCGCCCGCGACGCCAGCGGCCCAGAACACCGCATTCATCGTCGCACCGACCTCGCCGGGCAGCGATCGCCTGACTCAGCCACGACGCTGCCGGGCACGCAGCCGCTCGATCTCGTCGAGCAGGTCCATCACCAGGGCCACGCCGGCGGGCGCCAGGTCGAAGTCGCGTGCCAGCCGCAGGGCGGTGAGGGTGCGTGGCAGGGCCTGATCGGCGAACTGCCAGTCTTCGTCCGGCCCGCCGATCGGGTGCAGCACGCCTTCGCCCACCAGCGCACTCAGCTGGTCGGCCCGGGCGCCGGTGGCCCGGCACAAGGCGGTGGCCGAGAAGATGTACTGCTCCTCGACAGACACGACGGTGCCTGGGAGCGGAGACGGGATGCGTGGGGACATGGAACTCAGGCCTCGCTGGGTGGACGTGGATGGAAGCCGGGACAGGCCTGCGCGAGCGCCCGGTAGGCCTGCTGCTGGGCCTCTGAGGCGGCGGCGGGCAGCACCAGCGTCAGCACGACATACAGGTCGCCCGGCACCGGGCCGGGCAGACCGCGCCCCTTGAGGCGCAGCCGTCGCCCCTGCCCCGATCCGGGAGGCACGCTCAGCAGCAACGGGCCACCGGGTGTGGACAGCGTGATCTCGGCGCCGAGCGCGGCCTCCCAGGGGGCCACCGGCAGGTCGACATACAGGTCGCGGCCGTCGAGCCGGAACTCGGCATGCGGCCGGATGTGGATGTCCAGGAACAGATCGCCCGCGGGTGCATCCCCCAAGCCCGCGGCACCCTGCCCGGCCAGCCGGAGCAGTTGGCCATCGCGCACGCCGCGGGGGATGTCGACTTCCAGCAGGTGCGGCTGCAGCCGGGTGTGACCCTGGGCGTCCACCGTCGGCCGCAGCAGCGACACGGTGCGGCGCGCGCCTGCGAACGCCTCCATCAGGTCGATGTCCAGGCGCGCATGGTGGTCACGGCCCGGCGCGCCCGAGTCGGGGGGCATGCGGCTGGATCCACGCCGGCCGAACAGCGATTCGAAGAAGTCGCTGAAGGCCGCGTCGTGATCCGGGCTGCCGGCCGGCCCGCCCCGGCCGCTGAACTCGAAGCCGCCGTCCCGGCCGTTGCCGGCATCGACAGCCTGGCCGCTGGCATGGCGCCGCACGACCTCGTCATAGGCCGCCCGGCGCTCCGCGTCGATCAGCGCCGCATGGGCCTCGGCCACCTCCTTGAAGCGGGCCTCGGCGTCGGGTTCCTGGCTCACATCCGGATGGAATCGACGCGCAGCCCGGCGGTAGGCGCGCTTGATCTCGTCCTGCGTGGCGGTCGCAGGCACGCCCAGGGCGGCGTAGTAGTCCTTGAACACCAATCTGGACCCTCACACCGGAGCACCGGCGCCCGCGCATGCGTTCATCGGCGACGCGCCAGCGGGCCCAGCAGGAAGGACTCCAGGGCATGCAGCCACTGCTCGAAGAGGCCGGACTCGATCATCGAGCGCGGTCGCAGGCCGACACGGATGGCAGCGGCATGCAGGTGGCGCGGCAGGTCGAAGGGATGAGGCAGGCGCAGGCGCGCCGGGGCAAACCGGGCCGCGCCGGGCTGGGCCCGCCATCGTCGAGCGGATTCACGATCGTCGTACGGACGCTTTCGCGGGACATGGGTCACCAGACACTGTATCGACCCAGCAGAACCTGCTCAGCTCAAGCCGCTATTGCATAAGCCTCAGCGGGGGTCCTCATGTTCAGCGCC
>NZ_JAGQDF010000016.1 GCF_018069875.1 Ideonella alba
CACCTCGCCGGGCTCTACCGCCACGCCGTCCACCCAGTTGGCGACCAGCTTCACCTCGCGGCCCAGCAGCTCGCCCAAGCGCTTGGCGACCGGGGCCAGCGAATCTTCGGGCTTGAACTCGCCCTCGGTGGGGCGGCCCAGGTGCGAGGTCACCATCACCGCGGCACCACCTTGCAGCGCCAGCTGGATGCAGGGCACCGAGGCGCGGATGCGGGTGTCTTCGGTGATGTTTCCGGCGTCGTCCTGCGGGACGTTCAGGTCGGCGCGGATGAAGACGCGCTGGCCCTGGGCACGGCCCTGGGCGACGAGGTCGGCGAAGCGGATCACGTTCATGGTCTTGGCTCTCTTCGGGGGTTCAACAGATCGAATTATCGGGATTCACCAGCCCAGGCCCAGGCGCAGCGTCAACATCACGGCGGTGCCGCAGACGATGGTGCCCAGGATGCCACGGCGCCACCAGAACCACAGCGCACCGGCGGCGGCGGCGAACAGTCGGGCGTCCTGCCAGGTGTGGATCAGCTGGCCCTGGGTCAGCACGATCTCGGGCGCCACCACGGCGCACAGCGCGGCCAGCGGTGCATAGCGCAGCGCTTCGCGCAGCCACGCCGGCATGGGCAGTTCGCGCTCGGGGATGAGGAAGAAACTGCGCGTCAGCACGGTGATCACGGCCAGGCCCAGGATGGCGAGTGCGGTGTCCCAGCCCGTCATGCGGCCCCCGGCCGCTGCGCGGGCTTCCAGTGGTCGAGCACGATGCCCACGGCCACCGCCGCGGCAATCGCCACCACGATGTTCAGGCGCAGCGGCAGCGCATAGGCCGCCACCGCGGCGCAGGCGGCCACGGCCGCCGCGATCCAGGTGGCGCGGTCGGTCAGCAGCGAGCCGGTCAGGCCCAGCAGCGCCAGCGTGCCGGCAAAGCCCAGGCCCCATTCGGTGGGCACCTGGTCGGCCAGCACGATGCCCAGGATGGACATGGCCTGCCAGGCGCACCAGTTCACCGCCACACCGCCCCAGTAGTAGGCCAGCTGACCCGGCGCGGGCACCGGCTCGGGGTAGCGGCGCATGAAGCACACGTAGTTCAGATCACCGCTGACATAGCCCATCAGCAGGCGCTGTCGGCGCGGCAGGTGGGCGAAGTAGGGGCGCCAGCCGGCGCTGAAGATCACGAAGCGCAGGTTGACGCAGGCGGCGGTGGCCCAGACCACCCAGATCGGCGCGCCGGCGGCGATCAGCGGCAGTGCGCTGAGCTGCGCGCTGCCGGCGAACACGGTCAGCGTCATCAGCAGGCTCAGCGGCACGCCCAGTCCGCTCTTGACCATGGCCACGCCGGTGACCAGGCCCCAGGCGCCGATGCCCAGCGCGATGCCGGCCATCTCGCGCGCGCCGGCGTGGAAATCAGGATCGCGCCGCAGGCGGCGCCAGGAATCGAGCATCCCGCCATTGTCCTATGGCGGCGGCCGCGGGGCCGGACTCAGTGCTTGCCGTGTGCGGACGCGGCGGCGTCCTTGCCGTCCTTGGTCTCGGTGCCGGCATCGGCCACGGCTTCCTCGCCGTCGGCGGGCGGCGGCTTCTTCTTGGGCTCGGGCTTGATCTGCGGCAGGACGGGCTCGAGCTTGTTCTCGCGCATGTAGTCGTCCATGTCGCGCCAGCCGGCGTAGACCGCGGCCTTGTCGGCCTTCTTGTTCAGCGTGTAGCAGTCCTCGATCGCGCGGGCCGCATGGCGGCAGGCGCCGCCGATGGCCTTGCCCTCGGCCGAGCGCTTCTCGGCCACCACGGCCGCTGACTCGATGCCCAGCTGGTCGCATCCTGCCAGCAGCAGGGCGCTGGCAAGAAGGGACAGGGTCAGGATCGGGCGCATGGTCGGGTCCGGGCAGAGGGGTGTGACCGGGTTATCGGCCAGGACCGGCCCGGACTTGAGTCCGCGCGCGCTGTGCGGAACTTGGGTCAGCGCGCTCCGCGCGGATCCTGGGTCAGCGCGCTCCGCGCGGATCCTGGGTCAGCGCGCTCCGCGCGGATCCTGGGTCAGCGCGCTCCGCGCGCCAGGGCCATCAGCCGCTCGACCCGCTCCTCGGTGGACGGGTGGGTCGAGAACAGGCCGCGCAGGCCGCCGCCCGACAGCGGGTTCATGATCATCATCTGGGCGGTCTCGGGGTGGGCCTCGGCGGCCTCCAGCGGGATGCCCTGGGCGATGCGGTGGATCTTCTGCAGCGCCGAGGCCAGCGCGGCCGGGTCGCCGGAGATCTCGGCGCCGCCGCGGTCGGCCTCGAACTCGCGGGCGCGGCTGATCGCCATCTGGATCAGGCTGGCGGCCAGCGGCGCCAGCAGCATCACCAGGATCGAGACGATCGGGTTGGCCGGACGGCCTTCCGAGTCGCGGCCACCGAACATCATGCCGAAGTTGGCCAGCATGCCGATCGCACCGGCCATGGTGGCGCTGATGGTGCTGATCAGGATGTCGCGGTGCTTGACGTGGGCCAGCTCGTGGGCCATGACGCCGCGCAGCTCGCGCTCGGAGAGCACGCGCAGGATGCCGGTGGTGGCGGCCACCGCGGCATGGCTGGGGTTGCGGCCGGTGGCGAAGGCGTTGGGCGCGTCCTCGTTGATCAGGTAGACCCTGGGCATCGGCAACTCGGCCTTGGCGGCCAGCTCGGCCACCATGCGGTAGAACTGCGGCGCGGTCTGCTCGGTCACCTCCTGCGCGTTGTACATGCGCAGCACCATCTTGTCCGAGAACCAGTAGCTGAAGACGTTCATGCCCAGCGCCACGACCAGCGCGATCATCATGCCGGTCTGGCCGCCCAGCAGCTGGCCGATGGTCATGAACAGGGCGGTGATGGCCGCCATCAGCACGGCGGTCTTCAGCAGATTGAACATGGTGGGTGCCTGGGGCTCCGTTGTTGACAGGTCTGCCTCAGATGCGGGCGGGCTGTGGAAAGTTCAAGCCAAGCGCTGGCCGGCCAGGCCGGGGCGGGCCTGCACGAAGGCGCCCACCGGGGCGCGCTTGCCGCCTGGACGCTGCAGTTGCAGCAGGTCCAACGCGCCGTCACCGCAGGCCACGCGCAGGTGGTCGGCCCCGGCTGAGAGCACGGTCCCCGGCGCGCTGCCGGACACGCCGGGCGCCAGGCGGGCCTGCCAGCACTTCACCACCTCGTCCTGGCAGCTGAAGCTGGCGCCGGGGAAGGGGTCGAATGCGCGGATGCGGCGCTCGATCACCGCCGCCGGCAGCGACCAGTCGATCGCGCCCTCGGCCTTCTCGATCTTGTGGGCGTAGCAGACGCCCTCGGCGGGCTGCGGCGTGGCGGTCAGCGCCTGGCCGGCGGCGGCTTGGCGCAGCCCGGCCACGATCATCTCGCCGCCCAGCGCGGCCAGGCGGTCGTGCAGCGTGGCGGTGCTGTCGTCGGCGTGGATGGCCAGCGCGCGGCGGCTGATCATCGCGCCGGTGTCCAGGCCTTCGTCCATCTGCATCAGGGTGATGCCGGTCTCGGCGTCGCCGGCCTCGATCGCCCGGTGGATGGGCGCCGCGCCGCGCCAGCGCGGCAGCAGCGAGGCGTGGATGTTGACGCAGCCCAGGCGCGGCGTGGCCAGCACCCAGGCCGGCAGGATCAGGCCGTAGGCGGCCACCACCAGCACATCCAGCGCCGCGGCCTGCAGCGCAGTCTGGCCCTGGCGGGCCTCGTCCGGGAACTTGCCGTCCAGGCGCAGGCTGCGCGGCTGCGCCACCGGCAGCCCCTGCTGCAGCGCCAGCGCCTTGACCGGCGAAGGCAGCAGCTTCATGCCGCGGCCGGCCGGGCGGTCGGGCTGGGTGAGCACCAGCGGCACCGTGAAGCCGGCCGTCAGCAGCGCCTGCAGCGCCACCGCGGCGAACTCGGGCGTGCCGGCAAAGCCGACCCGCAGGTCCGCAGCCGCGGCCATCAGCGGCGGCGCCCCTGCTCGTCGCGGGTCTTCTTGAGCATCTTGGTCTTGATGCGGTCGCGCTTGAGCAGGCTCAAATACTCGACGAAGACCTTGCCCATCAGGTGGTCCATCTCGTGCTGCACGCACACCGCCTGCAGGCCCTCGGCCTCGAACTCGTGCGGCTGGCCGTCGCGGCCCAGCGCGCGCACCCGCACCCGGGCGTGGCGGCGCACCTCGTCGTAGATGGTGGGCACCGACAGGCAGCCCTCCTCGCCCACACGCAGTTCGTCGCTGGCCCAGGTGATCTCGGGGTTGATCAGCACCAGCGGCTGGTCGCGCTGCTCGGAGGTGTCCATCACGATCACCCGACGGTGCACGTCCACCTGCGTGGCGGCCAGGCCCACGCCCTCGGCGGCGTACATGGTCTCGAGCATGTCGTCGACCAGTTGGCGCACGGTGGCATCGACCTCGGCCACGGGCTGGGCCACGGTGTGCAGTCGGGGATCGGGGTAGCGCAGGATGCTCAGCAGGGCCATGGAAGCGGGGCAGAGGGACTCGGTTGGGCGCCGGGCTGTCGACAAGACACAACAGCCGCTGCGCGGGCGGGGCGAATCTGGGCGACGGCCGTCACCGCATTTCATTGCGGCATCAAGGCTTTAGGGGCAGAATTTGCGACGCTTTCTCAGCTTTTCGCGGGACTGACCCGGCCAGGACGGCCCTCAGGCCCCGATTGTTGCATTGCCACTGATTTCCGGCTCATTGCCCGGGAGACTCGAACCATGAGCCGATCCTCGCCACGCCTTCTTCCTCTGCTGTGTGCCCTCGGCCTGTGCGGGGCCCTGGTCACCGGCCCGGCGTCGGCCGTCAACTACCCCGTCACCGACGGCCAGCGCAGCACCGCCCAGAAGGTGGCGCAGGCCGGCGTGCCGCTGTCCGAGCTGGCCCCCGACGCGCCCGACAGCCACACCGTCAAGCGCGGCGACACGCTGTGGGCGATCTCCAAGATCTTCCTCAAGAGCCCCTGGCGCTGGCCCGAGCTGTGGGGCATGAACCTTGAGCAGATCCGCAACCCGCACCTGATCTACCCCGGCCAGGTGCTGTGGCTGGACAAGAGCAATGGCCGCGCCGTGCTGCGCGTGGGCCGGCCGGTGGAATCCAGCGGTGATGGCAAGCTGTCGCCGCGGGTGCGCCCTGAATCGCTGCAGGACTCGGCCATCGGCTCGGTGCCGATGAGCGTGATCGGCCCGTTCCTGACCGAATCGGTGGTGCTGGAGGCCGACACCCTGGTGAATGCGCCGCGCATCGTCGCCACCCAGGAGGGCCGCGTGCTGCTGTCGCGCGGCGAGACCGCCTACGTGCGCGGCGACGTCTCGCAGGCGCGCACCTGGCAGCTCTACCGCGAACCCAAGCCGCTGACCGACCCGCTGACCGGCGAAATCCTCGGCTTCGAGGCCCGCCACGTGGGCGTGGTCGAGCAGGTCCGCGCGGGCGAGGTGCGCCCCTCGGCCGACGGCAAGACCGCCGAGCTGGTGCCGGCCACGTTCACCGTGGTGTCGCTGCGCGAGGAAGCCAATGTCGGCGACCGCCTGGCGCCGCAGCCGCCGCGCGACTTCGAACCCTACGCCCCGCACTCGCCCGAAGGCATGCTGGCCGCGCGCATCGTGGGCGTGCAGGGCGATGGCCTGAACGCCGGGCAGAACCAGATCGTCTCGATCAACCGCGGCGCCAAGGACGGCATGGAGCGCGGCCACGTGCTGGCGCTGTGGCGCGCCGGCCAGACCGCGGTGGACACCACCACCGGCGACCGCGCGGTGATGCGCCTGCCCGACACCCGCGTGGGCGAGCTCTTCGTCTTCCGCGTCTTCGACCGCGTGTCCTATGCGCTGGTGCTGCAGTCCAACACCGCCGTGACCCGCGGCGATCTGGTCACCCAGCCCTGAGCGGCGACCCGCTGCCGCGGGCATGGTCGATCCGGACGAGCTGCGTGCCTGGCTGCGGCTGAGCCACGTCAGCGGCGTGGGCCGCGGCGCCATGCGTCGCCTGCTGGCCGCCTGCGGCTCCCCCCAGGCGGTGCTCGACGCCCCGCAGGCGTTGTGGCAGGAACAGGTGGGCGCCGCCGCGGTCGAGGGCCTGCTGGCACGCCAGGACAGCGACGCCGCCGCCGATGCCGCCTGGGACGCCAGCCTGCGCTGGCTCGAGGGGGGGCCCCAGCGTCAGGTGCTGGCCTGGGGCGATCCGGACTACCCGCCGCTGCTACTGGACAGCCCCGACCCGCCGCCGCTGCTGTGGCTGGAGGGGCCCGCCTGGCGACTGGCGGCGCCGTCGGTGGCCATCGTCGGCAGCAGGCAGGCCACGCCGGCCGGTCTGGCGCATGCGCGCGACTTTGCGGCCGGGCTGAGCCGGCGCAGCCTGTGCGTGGTGTCGGGCCTGGCCTCGGGCATCGACGGCGCGGCGCACCAGGGGGCGCTGGACGGCCCGGGGGGCACGGTGGCGGTCACCGGCTGTGGCCTGGACATCGTCTACCCCACGCGCCACCGCGCGCTGGCGGCACGCATCCCCGACAACGGCGCGCTGCTCAGCGAACACCCGCCGGGCACACCGCCGCTGCCGGCGCACTTTCCGCTGCGCAACCGCATCATCGCCGGACTGAGCCTGGGCACGCTGGTGGTGGAGGCCGCGCTGAAGTCAGGCTCGCTGATCACCGCCCGGCTGGCGCTGGAGGCCAACCGCGAGGTCTTCGCCCTGCCCGGCCCGATCCATGCCCGGCAGTCCCAGGGCTGCCTGCAGCTGATCCGCCAGGGCGCGGCGCTGGTGACCAGCGTCGAGGAACTGCTCGAGGCGCTGCCCGCCCATGCCGGGTCGGTGCCGGCGCCCGGGCCGTCCACCGCGCCTGCCGACCGGGCCGATGCCGCCGACCCTGGCGACCGTGCCGTGCTGGGTGCGCTGGGCGACGAGACCCTGGGCCTGGACGCGCTGCAGGCGCGCTGCGGCTGGCCGGCAGCCGCCCTCAGTGCGCGGCTGCTGGCGCTGGAGCTGGCGGGTCGGGTGGCGCGGCTGCCGGGCGGCCGCTTCCAGCGCATCGGCCGGGCCTGAGCCGGCGCCGGGCAAGGGCCGGAAGAGCACCCCGGCGAGGCCCTGTTTCGCCCGGCTGGGGCGCGCGGCCCAGCGGCTATGATCCTCGCATGTTCGATGTGCTGGTCTACCTCTACGAAAACTACTGGCGGCCCGAGGCCTGCCCGGAGCCCGACCAGCTCAGGCGCAAGCTTTCGGCCGTGGGTTTCGAGTCCGACGAGATCCATGACGCGCTGCAGTGGCTCGATGGCCTGGACAGCGCCGTCACGCCGCTGCTGGCGGCGCCGGCCACGCTGAGCCAGCGGATCTACCTGCCGCGCGAGGAAGACCAGCTCGGTCCGCAGGGCCTGGGTTTCCTGCGCTTTCTGGAGTCGGCCGGGGTGCTGACGCCCGAGCTGCGCGAGCAGGCGATCGACCGCGCGATGGCGGCCGGTGAAGGCCCGCTGCCGCTGGACGATCTGAAGATCATCCTGCTGATGCTGTTCTGGTCGCGCGGCGAAGAGCCCGACGCGCTGGTGCTGGACGAGTTGTTCGACGTTCCCGAGGACCGCGTCATCCACTGACCCCCGGCGCCGCGCGCCGAGTCACGCCGCTCAGGAAGCGGCCAGCAAGCGGCCCGGATCGGCCTCGATGCGGCGCAGCGCCTCGCGCGTGGCACTGGCGGTGAGCGATTCCTCCTGCACCGGCAGCAACAGGCCCGCCTGCAGGTAGGCCGCCAGGCGCGCCTTCTGGAACAGCAGGCAGCGCCCGCCCCCGGCCGAGAACAGCGACAGCTGGCGGTGCATGCCCTGCCAGACCAGGCGCACGGTCTCCTGGCGGCCGCGGTGTTCCAGCCGGAAGGCGTCGCCCACGGCCAGCTGCATCGCCCACTGGATCATCGCGGGGCCGGGCATCGAGCCGCCGTCGCCCACCACCTCGAGACCATCACTGCCGTGGTTGGCCTCGTCCAGGATCCAGCTGTCGTCGATCTCGAAATCGTCGTCGGGCAGCAGCTCCTCGATGGTCTCCAGGCGCTGCTTCAGGTGTTCGAACTGCTCGTCGGAGATGGTGGCCGCGCGCGCGCCGAAGGCCGCCGTCAGCGCCAGGTTCAGCGCCTTGATCGACTCTTCCTGCTTCTGCGCCGACATGCCCACCGCGTTCATGCCCTGGCGCAGCGTGGCCAGCAGCGGCGGCAGGCGGCGGATCACCTGGGCGCGTTCCTCGCGCGTGGTCTTGGCGGTGGCGGTCCAGATCAGCTCGGTCGCCGCCTCGCGCACCTGGATCAGCGCGTCGCTCTGCGGGCCGTGGCGGATCGCGGTGGTGGCCAGCACATCGGCCCAGACGTGGAAGAGGAAGTCACGCACGCCATCGTGGATGGGCATGTTGGCGATCAGCTTTCGCAGCTCGATCGTGTACTGGATCGCCAGCGTCTCGCGCTGCTCGACCTGCTGCGCCAGCGAGATCCCCATGCGGGTGGTCGCGTCGTGGTCGGCGTAGTAGGACTCGAGGAATTTCTCGAACTCGTTGAGCACGGTCTGGAAGACGCGCCGGCCGGTGTCGGGGAAGGCCTCGACCACCTGCACGATGCGCTTGATCTCGGCCTCCAGCGCCGGGCCCACGGCCTCGGTGCTGCCCGCCCCTTCGAAGCCCATCACGCAGGCGCCCATGCGGTCGATCAGGCGGCGCGCCGGGTGCTCCTCGGACGAGAAGAAATCGGGCTCGGCGATGGCCACCCGCAGCACCGGCATCTGCAGCCGGGCGAACCAGACCCGGATCGTGGCGGGGATGCGGTCATCGGTCAGGATGCTCTGGAACAGCAGCGCCACCAGCTCGATCGTGGCGCGCTCGGCCGGCGTGGCGGCGGCGGACTTGAGCTCGCGGCTGCGCTCCTGCAGGTCGCGCAGCACCATCGCCGGACTGGGCGCGCCGCCGCCGCCCGGCGCCTGCGCGGCGTCGCTCTCGGCCACCACCTGCTGCTGGGCGCGCGCCATGGCCGCCGACAGCTGCGCCGAGGCCGGCTGGGCCTGCACCGTATCCAGAAAGCCGGGCAGGTGACGCTCGACGATCTGGCCGAACTGCTCGAGCACGACGTCGGTGGGCATGCGGTGACCCGCCACCGGGCGGGTCATCATGCGGGTTTCCTCGTCCATGCGGCGACGGTAGGCGGTGCTGCCGGGGCCGCTGCGGGTGTCGCCATCGCCGCCGCCGACGTACACACCGCCGGCGCCGCCCATCACGGTGCCGCCACCCGAGGGGGCACCACCACCAGACGCACCTCCGCCCCCGCCACCCACCGCGCCGCCACCCCCCGTGGACCCGCCAGCGCCCTCAGGCGAGGCCGGGAACAGGCGCCGCCAGGACGAGGGCGTGGACGATGCCGATGAGGGCCCCGCGGCCGCGCCGCCCGAACGGGTCGAGACCGGCGCATCGGCCGCTGCCGCGGCCGCCGGAGCTGCGTCCAGCGGATCCAGCGCGCCCGGCGCGGTGGGCGTGCCGTCGGAGCGCCGGATGAACGGGCGCAGGTCGATCTCGGGCACCACGCCGCGCTCGACCAGCCAGCGGTTGGCCTCGTGGTAGGCCTCCTGGGCGCGCTGGGCCAGGCGCTTGTGCAGCACGGATTCGAGCTGCTGCCAGCTGTCCAGGCTGAGGTCGCAGGCCAGCCAGGAGCGCACCAGGCAGCGCGCCATCACCTGGGGGCGCAGCACGTCGTCATCGGGGAAGTCGGGCTGGCCGCTGGTGCTGACAAAGCGGGCGCGCAGGTCGGCCACCTCCCAGGTGCACTGGTCCATCACGGCCAGCGTCAGCCGGGACACGGCGATCTCGCGGCGCACGGTGGCGTCGTCGACCAGGGACAGGTCCTTCTGGCCCTGCAGCGAACTCAGCAAGGCCCCCGACGCCGAATCGACCGCGGCGCTGGGTTCCAGCATGCGTTGCAGATGGTCTTTCAGGCGCGCCGGCCAGCCCAGGCCGTTGCGGCGAAGCTCCTGCACGATGTCGAAACGCAGCTGTGCCACCGCCCGCTCGGCGGGCTGATCGGCCAGCTGATGCGCGCCCTCGGTGACCGCGGTCACCAGGGCCGCAGCATCCTGGGTGAGGGTTTCGACAAACCGCTGCCGCGCCTGGTCAACCAGAGGCGTCAACGCGGCACTCGCAGGGCTCATGGGACGGGTCGGCACAAAGACCCGTTGACTCTACTACACCACTGCCCCGGCATTGGGGTCGTTGGGGTCGCCATCCTTGCCGGACGCCACAGCTTTCAGCAAGTCTTCACGTTTGACGCCCAGCCACATCGCGATCGCCGCGGCCACGAAGACCGACGAGTAGATGCCGAACAGGATGCCGATCGTCAGCGCCACCGCGAAGTAGTGCAGCGTCGGGCCGCCGAACAGCAGCATCGACAGCACCATCATCTGGGTGCTGCCGTGGGTGATCACGGTGCGGCTCATCGTGGAGGTGATCGCGTGGTCGATCACTTCCACCGTGGTCATCTTGCGGTACTTGCGGAAGGCCTCGCGGATCCGGTCGAAGATCACCACCGACTCGTTGACCGAGTAGCCCAGCACCGCCAGCACCGCCGCCAGCACCGACAGCGAGAACTCCCACTGGAAGAAGGCGAAGAAGCCCAGGATGATGACCACGTCGTGCAGGTTGGCCAGGATGGCCGCCACCGCGAACTTCCACTCGAAGCGGAAGGCCAGGTAGATCACGATGCCGATCACCACGAAGAGCAGCGCCATCGCGCCGTCCTGGGCCAGCTCGTCGCCCACCGAGGCGCCCACCGCCTCCACGCGCGAGAGCTTGACCGGTTCGTGCCCGGCCACATCGCAGGCCTGGCGGCTGACCTGCTCGCCCTTGTCGGTGGTGTACTGGCGATCGACCACCTTGCCCTGCTCGGCCGTGCACAGCGCGCCGAAGACCTTGCTGGACACCTCGGTCTGCTTGATGTCGCCGCGCACCGGCACGCGGATCATCACGTCGTGCGAGGTGCCGAAGTTCTGCACCTGGACCTCGCCCAGCTTGAGCGTCTCGACGGTCTGGCGCACCTTGCCGAGGTCGGCCGTCTGTTCGTAGGCCACCTCCAGCACCGTGCCGCCGGTGAACTCCACCGACAGGTGCAGGCCGCGCGTGGCCAGGAAGAACACCGCCGCGACGAAGGTCAGCGCCGAGATGGCGTTGAACACCAGCGCGTGGCGCATGAACGGGATGTCCTTGCGGATGCGGAAGAATTCCATGCTGTGTCTCCTGTCCGCTCAGGGCTTGTCGGTCTCGGCCGCGACGGCCGGCAGCTCGGCGCCATCGGGGCGCCAGACCTGGCCGATCGAGACCGACTTGAGTTTCTTCTGGCGGCCATACCAGAGGTTCACCAGGCCGCGCGAGAACATCACCGCCGAGAACATCGAGGTGATGATGCCCAGGCAGTGCACGATCGCGAAACCACGCACCGGGCCCGAACCGAAGGCCAGCAGCGCCAGACCGGCGATCAGCGTGGTGATGTTCGAGTCCAGGATGGTCGCCCAGGCGCGCTCGTAGCCGGCGTGGATCGCCGCCTGCGGCGAGGCCCCGGCGCGCAGCTCCTCGCGCACGCGCTCGTTGATCAGCACGTTGGAGTCGATCGCCATGCCCAGCGCCAGCGCGATCGCGGCGATGCCTGGCAGCGACAGCGTGGCCTGGATCATCGACAGCAGCGCCAGCAGCATCAGCAGGTTGAAGGCCAGCGCCAGCGAGCTGAACACGCCGAACAGCAGGTAGTACAGGCACATGAAGACGGCGATGGCGATGAAGCCGCCGACCACGCTCTTGAAGCCCATCTCGATGTTGTCCTGGCCCAGGCTCGGGCCGATGGTGCGCTCCTCGATGATCTCCATCGGCGCCGCCAGCGAGCCTGCGCGCAGCAGCAGCGCGGTGTCGTTGGCTTCCTGGGTGGTCATGCGGCCGGAGATCTGCACCCGACCACCGCCGATCTCGGAGCGGATCACCGGCGCGGTCACCACCTCGCCCTTGCCCTTCTCGAACAGCAGGATGGCCATGCGCTTGCCCACGCTCTCGCGGGTGACATCCTTGAAGATGCGCGCGCCCTTGGCGTCCAGCGTCAGGTGCACCGCGGGCTGGTGCTGGTCGTCGAAGCCGGCCTGGGCGTCGGTGAGGTTCTCGCCGGTCAGCACCACCTGGCGCTTGACGATCAGCGGGCCGCCGCCGCGCTCGGCGTAGCGCTCGGTGCCGAAGGGCACCGGCGCTGCGCCGGTGGCGGCCGCCGCCGCCTCGGGCGAGTCGTCGACCATGCGCACCTCCAGCGTGGCGGTGCGGCCGATGATGTCCTTGGCGCGCGCCGTGTCCTGCACGCCTGGCAGTTGCACCACCACGCGGTCCAGGCCCTGCTGCTGGATCACCGGCTCGGAGGTGCCCAGTTCGTTCACGCGGTTGTGCAGCGTGGTGATGTTCTGCTTGAGCGCCGCCTCCTGGACCTTGCGCACCGAGGTTTCCTTGAGCGTGCCGCTCAGGACGGGGTCGCCGTTGGCGGCCGCGGTGTCGGCCCACTGCACGTCGGGCAGGTTGCCTTCCAGCACGTTGCGCGCCTGGGTGCGGGTGGCGGCGTCGCGGAAGGTGATCACGACGCTGTTGCCCTCGCGCGAGATGCCGGCGTGGCGGATGGTCTTGTCGCGCAGCATGGTGCGCGCGTCGCTGGCGATCGAGTCGGCCTTCTTGGTCAGGGCGGCGCGCATGTCCACCTGCATCAGGAAGTGCACGCCACCGCGCAGGTCCAGGCCCAGGTACATCGGCAGCGCATGCAGGCGGGTCAGCCACTGCGGCGAACGCGACACCAGGTTCAGCGCGACGATGTAGGACGGATCATTGGGGTCGGGGTTCAGCGCCTTGTTCAGCGCGTCCTTGGCCTTGATCTGGATGTCGGTGCTGGCGAAGCGCGCCTTGACCGAGTTGCCCTCGAACTGCACGAAGTCGGGCTGGATCGCGGCGGCGCTCAGCACCTCGCTGACCCGGCCTTGCAGCGAGGCATCGACCTTCAGCGTGACCTTGCCGCTGGAGACCTGCACCGCCGGCGCTTCACCAAAGAAGTTGGGCAGCGTGTAGATCAGGCCCACCACCAGCGCCAGGGCCAGCAGCGCGTATTTCCACCAGGGATAGCGATTCATGCGCGGATGTCGCGGGCCAGCCGGCCCGCGCCTCGTGAGGGAGGAAGAGGGGGTCGGCTTACTTCAGCGAACCCTTGGGCAGCACCTGCACGATCGAGGGGCGCTGGACCTGGATCTCCACGCCATTGGCCACCTCGACATGCAGCACGCTGTCGCCCAGGCGGGTGACCTTGCCCAGGATGCCGCCGGAGACCACGACCTCGTCGCCCTTGGCCAGTGCATCGATCATGGCCTTGTGCTCCTTCTGGCGCTTCATCTGGGGCCGGATCATGATGAAGTACAGCACCACGAACATCAGCACCAGCGGCAGGAACTGCATCAGGCTGGAGGCACCGCCCGCGGCGGGCGCGGCGGCTTGGGCATAGGCATTGGAGATGAACACGAAGGGATCCTCGGATGACGGGGGCCCGCCGGAATGGCCGGGCGAAACAGCGCGGCGCGCCGGGGCCGGCGCGCGCAGTGGGCTCGGATTGTAGGTGCGGGCGGAAAGTTCACCGGCAAGCCCCGGGTCAACGCGCAGTCAGACCGCTGGCGACCGGGCGGTTCAGGGTCGTTCGGCGCGCGCCTGCAGGCGCCAGCCCGCCGGTCGGGCCGACGGGGTCGACCAGGAGCGATCCCCGTTCGCCGCCGGACCCGGCAGCGCGCTCGGCGCCCACTCGGCCAGTGTGACCCAGCGGCCTGGAGGCAGCGTCAGCGTGCCGCGGGCCTCGCTGCTGCCGTCGGCATCTGCCGCCGGCCAGGTCGCGGACCAGGCCAGGTTCAGCTCGGCGCGGCGGCGCGTCGGCAGGGCCTGCAGCGACACCGCCTGCAGCGGCAGGGCCTGCGGCTCGGGACGGCGCCGTTCGGCGGGATAGACCACCGGCCCCTGCGGGGTCCAGCCGGTGGCGACAGGGGTGTCAGTGTCGGTGTGCCAGCGGTCCTGGCGCCAGCTGGCGGTGGTGCCGGGGCGCAGGCGCAGCGCGGGCCAGTCGGCGGCGGCTGCGGCCGGGGGGGCGGACGCGGTGGACCAGTGCCGGTCGGCGCCTGGCGCGGCGGGCGGCATCACCTGCCAGCGCAGCAGCACCACCCACTCGTCACCCGCACTTGGCGCAGCCCAGGCCACCTGAGCCAACAGCGTCACCAGGATCAGGCCCGCCCTCACGCGGGCTCCCGGGCCGGATCCTGGACCACGGCCAGGCTGCTGGTGCAGCCGCGGCCAGCCACCTTGGCGCGGTACATCGCCTGGTCGGCGCGCTCGATCGCCTCCTCCAGGTCGGTCAGCGCCTGGCAACGCGCCACGCCGGCCGAGAAGCCGATGCGCACACTCACCGGCAGTCCCTCATGGGCCGAGCCGGCCAGCGTGCTGCGCAGCTGTTCCAGCAGCATGCGCAGCAGGGTCTCGTCGGCGTGCGGCATGGCGAACAGGAATTCCTCGCCGCCCCAGCGCGCCACCAGCCCGGATTCGCCGAACATCTGCTGGGCGCGCTGGCCGAAGGCCTGCAGCACGCGGTCGCCCACCGCATGGCCGTGCTCGTCGTTGATCTGCTTGAAGCGGTCCAGGTCGGCCAGGGCCAGCGTCATCGGCTGGCGGCTGCGGGCCAGGGCCTGCAGCTGTTCCATCATCGCGCGGCGGTTGAGCAGGCCGGTCAGCGCGTCGCGCGTGGCCAGCAGCTGGATGCGCTCCAGCGCGTCGCGCAGCTCGCTCTTCTGCGCCCGCAGGCGCTCGCGCATGCACGCCAGGCGCCGCGCCAGCACGCCAATCGAGGCCAGCGTGACCGCGGTGAACAGCCACATCGACAGGTCCAGCGCCACGTCGGGCCAGGCGGCCTGCGCCGGCAGGCGCAGCGCCACCACGCCGCCCACGCCGACGATGCCCAGCGCCGACAGCGTGCGCACCCGCCGGTCGTCCAGCGCGAACACGCCGAAGCTCAGCGTCAGCGGCATCAGCAGCAGCAGCGCCGGGCGCAGCGGGCCCGCCAGCCAGTAGGCCCAGGCCACGCAGCCCATGGCGAAGGCCATCTGCGGCAGGCTCAGCGAGGCCTCGGCGCTCAGCCGCTCGCTCCAGCCGCTGCGCACCAGCCCGTAGAACACCGCACAGCCGCTCCAGGTGATGGCCGCGTACCAGCCCAGCTCGCCCAGCGCCGCGCCGCTGACCCGGTGTTCCACCAGCAGCAGGATCTGCATCAGCAGCAGCGCCGGCATGCCCAGCAGCGTCTGCTGCACGCGCATGCGGCGGCGGCCCGGTGGACCGAGCAGCTGTTGGCCGATGCTGTGGAGGGACCCGCGCATGGACGGGTTGATCGGCGCGCCAGCGCCAGACTTTAGAGGTGACCCAGCGGCAGCGCAGCCCCGGCCTTGACCTCGCCCAGCGAAAAGCTGGTGTGCAGGTCCTTGATGTTGGGCAGCTTGAACAGCGTCTCCATCGTCCAGCGCGAGTAGGCGTCCAGGTCAGGCACCAGCACCTGCAGCTCGAAAGTGCCCGCGCCACTGATGTAGTGGCAGGCGATGACCTCGGGCAGGCCGCGGATGGCCGCCTCCAGCGCCCGGGTGCTCTCGGCGTTGTCACGCTCGGTATCCACCCGCACGAAGGCCAGCACGCCCAGGCCGATCTTGCGGCGGTCGATCTCGGCGCGGTAGCCGGTGATCACGCCCAGTTCCTCCAGCCGGCGCACGCGCCGCCAGGTGGGTGCGGCCGACAGGCCGATCGCGGCGGCCAGGTCGGCGTTGGACTGCCGGGCGTCGCGCTGCAGCGCGGCCAGGATGGCCACGTCGTAGCGGTCCAGCGCTGGCGGGGCGGCGCTCCGGGTTTGCCCTGAATATTCAGCGTCTGGCAATCTTCAATCCCATCATGAGCAAATTGAGCAAGATTGTTTCCCCAGATCACCCCACTTGGCAATCGAAAGAAAGCACTTCTCGGCCGAGCGCTCCTACACTCGATCCACGCCACACCCCGGTGGGACCGGCCCCGGCCACAAGCCGGCACCGGCTGCCCATGCCTGACAGGAGCCGCCCCGCATGAACGCCCCGCTGCCCGCTTCCGTGCTGAAGTCACTGGAAGCTGTCACGCTCGATGACAAGTACACCCTGCCCTCCGGCCGGGCCTTCATGAGCGGCGTGCAGGCGCTGGTGCGCCTGCCGCTGCTGCAGCGCGCCCGCGACGCCGCCGCGGGCCTGAACACCGCCGGCTTCATCAGCGGCTACCGCGGCTCGCCACTGGGCACCTACGACCAGTCGCTGCAGGCGGCAAAGAAGCACCTGGCGGCGCAGCACATCGTCTTCCAGCCCGGCGTCAACGAGGAACTGGGCGCCACCGCGGTCTGGGGCACGCAGCAGCTCGACCTGTTCCCCGAGCAGAAGAAGCACGACGGCGTGTTCGGCATCTGGTACGGCAAGGGCCCGGGCGTGGACCGCTGCCTGGATGTGTTCAAGCACGCCAACATGGCCGGCACCGCCAAGCACGGCGGCGTGATCGCGATCGCCGGCGACGACCACGTCGCCAAGAGCTCCACCGCCGCCCACCAGAGCGACCACGTCTTCAAGGCCTGCGGCCTGCCCACCTTCTTCCCGTCCAGCGTGCAGGACATCCTGGACATGGGCCTGCATGCCTTCGCGATGAGCCGCTTCGCCGGCGTGTGGACCGGCATGAAGACGATCCAGGACATCGTCGAATCCAGCAGCAGCGTGGATGTGTCGGCCGACCGCGTGAAGATCATCCTGCCCGAGGACTTCATCATGCCGCCGGGCGGTGTGCACATCCGCTGGCCCGACCCGCCGCTGGAGCAGGAAGCCCGGCTGATGGACACCAAGTGGTACGCCGCGCTGGCCTATGTGCGCGCCAACCGCCTGAACCACAACGTGGTGGCCACGCCGAATGACCGCTACGGCATCATCGCCAGCGGCAAGGCCTGGAACGACACCCGCCAGGCGCTGGCCGATCTGGGCCTGACGGATGATGTCTGCCGCGCCATCGGCCTGCGCCTGCACAAGGTCAACGTGGTCTGGCCGCTGGAGGCCACCATCACCCGCGACTTCGCGCTGGGCCTGCAGGAGATCCTGGTGGTCGAGGAAAAGCGCCAGGTCATCGAATACCAGCTCAAGGAAGAGCTCTACAACTGGCGCACCGACGTGCGCCCCAACGTGCTGGGCAAGTTCGACGAGGACGACAGCGCCGACCACAGCGGCGGCGAATGGAGCCGCCCCAACCCCAGCGAGAACTGGCTGCTGCGCGCCAAGGCCGACCTGACGCCGGCCATCATCGCCAAGGCCATCGCCAAGCGCCTGACCAAGCTGGGCGTGCCCGACGACGTGCGCGCCCGCATGGACGCCCGCATCCGCGTGATCGAGGCCAAGGAGCGCGAGCTGGCCACGCTGACGGTCAACACCGGCGAGCGCACGCCCTGGTTCTGCTCGGGCTGCCCGCACAACACCAGCACCCGCGTGCCCGAGGGCTCGCGCGCGGTGGCCGGCATCGGCTGCCACTACATGGTCAACTGGATGCCGGGCCGCGCCACCAGCACCTTCACCCAGATGGGCGGCGAGGGCGTGCCCTGGGTGGGCCAGGCGCCGTTCACCAAGGAGGAGCACATCTTCGCCAACCTGGGCGACGGCACCTACTTCCACTCGGGCCTGCTGGCGATCCGCCAGAGCATCGCCGCCGGCGTCAACATCACCTACAAGATCCTCTACAACGACGCCGTGGCCATGACCGGCGGCCAGCGCGTGGGCGAGCGGCCCGAGGGCCACTCGGTGCTGCAGATCATGCAAAGCCTCATCGCCGAGGGCGTGGCCAAGCTGGTCATCGTCACCGACGAGCCCGAGAAATACCAGGGCGCCGCGCTGAGCCCCGGCGTCACGGTGCACCATCGCGACGAACTGGACGCGATCCAGCGCCAGTTCCGCGAACTCAAGGGCACCACCGCGATCATCTACGACCAGACCTGCGCCACCGAGAAGCGCCGCCGCCGCAAGCGCGGCAGCCTGGTCGACCCGGCCAAGCGGGTGGTGATCAACGAGCTGGTCTGCGAGGGCTGCGGCGACTGCTCGGTGCAGAGCAACTGCGTCTCGGTCGAGCCGCTGGAGACCGAGTTCGGCCGCAAGCGCCAGATCAACCAGAACACCTGCAACAAGGACTTCTCCTGCGTCAAGGGCTTCTGCCCCAGCTTCGTCACCGTCGAGGGCGGCGCGCTGAAGAAGCCCAAGGCCGGCGGCAAGGACCTGGCGATGCCGGCCGTGCCCGACCCGGTGGTGCCCGCGGCGCCCGAGGCCTGGGGCATCGTCGTCGCCGGCATCGGCGGCACCGGCGTCATCACCATCGGCCAGCTGCTGGGCATGGCCGCGCACCTGGAGGGCAAGGGCATCGTCACGCAGGACGCCGCTGGCCTGGCGCAAAAGGGCGGCGCCACCTGGAGCCATGTGCAAATCGCTGACGACCCGGCGAACATCCTGGCCACCAAGGTGGACACCGCCAAGGCCGACCTGGTGATCGGCTGCGAGGCCATCGTCACCGCCGCCAAGCCCACGCTGACCGCGATGCAGCCGGGCCGCACCTTCGTGGCGATGAACAGCCACCGCACGCCCACCGCCGCCTTCATTGGCAACGCCGATTGGCAGTTCCCGGCCGCCGGCTGCGAGGACGCGGTGCGCTCGGCCGTGGGTGCCGAGCATTTCGCGGCCTTCGATGCCGAAGAGGTCTCGGTCAAGCTGCTGGGCGACTCGATCTACACCAACCCGCTGATGCTGGGCTACGCCTGGCAGCGTGGCCGCGTGCCGCTCAGCCATGCGTCGCTGATGCGCGCGATCGAGCTCAACGGCACCCAGGTCGAGAAGAACAAGCTGGCGTTCGAGTGGGGCCGCCGCTGCGCCCATGACCTGGCCGCGGTGAGGGCGCTGTACATCGCCGGGCAGGTGATCCAGTTCGTCAAGCGGCCGTCGCTGGACGAGCTGCTGCAGCGCCGGGTGGACTTCCTCACCGGCTACCAGGACAGCGCCTACGCCGAGCGCTACCGCGCCTTTGTCGAGCAGGTGCGCCAGCGCGAGGCCGCGCTGGGCGGCAGCACCCGCCTGGCCGAGGCCGTGGCGCGCTACCTGTTCAAGCTGATGGCCTACAAGGACGAGTACGAGGTCGCCCGCCTGCACACCGCGCCCGAGTTCACCGCCAAGGTGGCGGCGATGTTCGACGGCGAGGTGAAGCTGGTGCACCACCTGGCACCGCCGATGTTCGCCAAGACCAATGAGCGCGGCGAGCTGGTCAAGGCGCCCTACGGCCCCTGGGTGCGCACCGCGATGGGCTGGCTGGTGAAGTTCAAGGGCCTGCGCGGCACCGCGCTCGACCCCTTCGGCCGCCATCCCGAGCGGCGCGAGGAACGCGCGCTGATCGACGAGTACCGCCGCACCGTGGAGGAGCTGCTGGCCGGCCTGAGCGCCGACAAGCTGCCGCTGGCGGTGCAGATCGCCAGCCTGCCCGAGGAGATCCGCGGCTACGGCCACATCAAGGCGCGACACCTGGCCGCGGTGCGGCCGAAGTGGGCGCAGCTGATGGCACAGTGGCGCGGCGCCTGAGCGCCGCCGGCTGACAATCGGGCGATGTTCGACATCGCCATCCTCGGCGCCGGCATCGCCGGCGCCTCGCTCGCCTGGACCCTGTCGCAGGACGGCGGACCGCCGCTGCGCATCGCGCTGCTCGAAGCCGAGGACCAGCCCGGCCGGCACAGCACCGGCCGCTCGGCGGCGATGTTCATGGAGAGCTACGGCCCGCCGCAAGCGCGCGCGCTGACCCGCGCCAGCCGGGCTTTTTACGAATCGCCACCCGCCGGTTTCTGCAGTGTGCCGCTGCTGTCGCCACGCGGCGCGCTGTACCTGGCCGGGCCAGGTCAACAGACGCTGCTGGAGGAGACCCGCGCCGCGCTGCAGGCCACCGGCACCGGGGTCGAGACGCTGGACGCCGCGGCCGTGCTGGCCCGTGTGCCGGTGCTGCGCCCCGACCAGGTGATCGGCGGTCTGTGGGAGGCCGATGCGATGGACATCGACGTCGCCGCCCTGCACCAGGGCTACCTGGCCGGCGCACGCCGCGCCGGCGTGACGCTGCACTGCGGCTTCGCACTGCAGGCCGCCGAACGGGTGGCCGATGGCTGGCGGCTGCACCCGGCGCGCGGCGAGCCGCTGGTGGCGGCGCGCGTGGTCAACGCCGCCGGCGCCTGGGCCGACCCGGTGGCCGCGCTGTTCGGTGCCGCGCCCCAGCGCATCCAGCCCTGCCGCCGCGCCGCCTTCACCTTCGATGCGCCCACGGGCCTGGACACGCGCGACTGGCCGGTGCTGGCCGCGCTGGACGACCGCGGCTACTTCAAGCCCGACGCCGGCGTGCTGCTGGGCTCGCCGGCCAATGCCGACCCGGTGGCGGCACACGACGTGCAGCCCGAGGAGCTGGACATCGCGCTGGGCATCGCCTGGATCGAGGAGGTCTCGACGCTGACGATCCGCCGCCCGCGCCACACCTGGGCTGGCCTGCGCAGCTTTGCGCCCGACGGCGAGCTGGTGATCGGCGCCGACCCCGCCGTGCGCGGCCTGTTCTGGCTGGCCGGCCAGGGCGGCTACGGCATCCAGAGCGCGGCCGGCGCCGCGGCGCTGGCGGCCAGCCTGGTGCGTGGAGCGCCTTTGCCTGCGACACTCGCCGCTCACGGCGTGCAGCCGGCGGTGATGGCACCGCGCTGAGGCCGATCCAGGAGATAGCCCCGATGAGCGCCTGCCTGCGCCTTGCCGCCATCGTTCTGGCCCTGTGGGCCGGCGCCGCCTCGGCCTTCGACCTGCAGTCGCACCGCGGCGGCCGCGGCCTGTGGCCGGAGAACACGCTGGCCGCCTTTGAGCGCTCGATCCGCCTGGGTGTCACCACACTGGAGATGGACGCTGCCGTCACCGCCGACGGCGTGGTGGTGATCCACCACGACCGCGCGCTGAACAAGGCCATCACGCGCGATGCCGAGGGCCGCTTCCTCACCCGCGACGACCTGCTGATCAACCGCCTGCCGCTGGCCACGGTGAAGACCCACGACGTGGGTCGCCACGATCTGACCAGCAAGTATGGCCGCGACTTCCCGGACCAGCAGGCGATCGACGGCCAGCGCATCCCCACGTTGGCCGAGGTGTTCGAGCTGGTCCAGCGCCTGGGCGCCAAGGACATCCACTTCGACATCGAGACCAAGCTCGACCCGCGCTACCCCGAGGACACGCTGGCGCCCGAGCCCTTTGTCGACGCGCTGCTGTCGGTGATCCGCGCGCACGGCATGACCCAGCGGGTGATGGTGCAGAGCTTCGACTGGCGCACGCTGCAGTGGCTGCACAAGAAGCAGCCGGGGCTGCGCACGATGTACCTGACGATGGACTTCCCCGATTACTCCACGGTGCGCGACGGCACCTGGACCGCCGGCCACCTGGTGAAGGACCACGGCGGCTCGGTGCCGCGCGCCATCCGCGCCTCGGCCGGCAGCGCGCCTGGCGTGATCTGGGGCGTACACCACCGCAACCTGACGCCGGCGCTGCTGAAGGAGGCGCGCGACCTGGGTCTGGTCGTGATCCCCTGGACGATCAACGACCAGCCCCGCATGGCCGAGCTGATCAACTGGGGCGTGGACGGCATCATCACCGACTACCCCGACCGCCTGCGGGCGGTCATGACCGACAAGGGCCTGCCGCTGCCCGCAGGCGTGAAATGAGCACCCACCCCCACGACGATCTGGCCGAGCGCTTCCGGGCGCTGGGCGTGCGCGACATCGAATGCCTGTTCCCCGATGTCTCGGGTTATCCGCGCGGCAAGCTGATGCCCGCGGCCGCCTTCGCGCGCGGCCAGGAGCTGCGCATCGCGCAGGCCATCCCGATGCAATGCGTCACTGGCGAATACTCCTACGACCCGATCTTCCCGGACGCCGACCCCGATGTGCGCCTGGTGCCCGACCTGGCCACGCTGCGCCCGGTGCCCTGGGCCAGCACGCCACGCTGGATGGCGATCCACGACTGCATCGAGCTGGACGGCCGGCCCTGCGCCTTCGCGCCGCGCCAGGTGCTGCAGGCGGTGCTGGCGCGCTATGCCGAGCGTGGCCTGACCCCGGTGGTGGCGCCCGAGATCGAGTTCTACCTTACCGCCCCCAACACCGACCCCGCGAAGCCCTTGACCGCGCCCGTGGGCCGCAGCGGCCGCGCCGAGGTGGGCCAGTCGGCCTTCAGCCTGAACCTGCTCAATGAGCTGGCGCCGTTCTGGGACGCCTTCCATGCGGCGATCGACACGCTGGGCATCCGCGGCGACACCTGGATCCACGAGGTCGGCTGCAGCCAGTACGAGATCAACCTGCTGCACGGCGACGCGCTGGCGGTGGCCGACCAGGCCTTCCTGTTCAAGCTGGCGGCCAAGGAGGTGGCGCTGCAGCACGGCCTGAACGCGGTCTTCATGGCCAAGCCGATCAGCGGCGAGGCCGGCAGCAGCATGCACCTGCACCAGAGCGTGGTGGATGCGCAGGGCCGCAACATCTTCACCGATGCGTCAGGCGCCGACACCCCCGCGCTGGGCCACTTCATCGCCGGCCTGCAGGCCTACGGGCCGGACCTGATGCTGGTCTACGCGCCCTTCGTCAACTCGTTCCGGCGCTATGTCAGCGGCAGCCAGGCGCCGACCACGCTGGCCTGGGGCCGCGACAACCGCACCGTGGGCCTGCGCGTGCCCACCTCGTCGCCGGTGGCGCGGCGGGTGGAGAACCGCATCGCCGGGGCGGATGCCAACCCCTATCTGGCGATCGCCGCCTCGCTGGCCGCCGGCCTGGCCGGGCTGGAAGAAGAGCTCGCCCCCACCGAGCCGGTGCAGGGCAATGGCTACGACGAGACGCACGGCCTGCCGCGCACCTTCCTGGCCGCGCATGAACGCATGGCGCACAGCCCGCACGCCGCGCGCCTGATGGGCGCCGACTTCGTGCGCGCCTATCTGGCGGTCAAGGCGCTGGAGCACGACAGCTACCTGAACCACATCAGCGAATGGGAGCGGCGCTTTCTGGCGCCCCAGGCATGAACCAGCGCACTGCCCTGATCACCGGCTGTTCCAGCGGCATCGGTGCCGCGCTGGCCGCCGAACTGCTGCGCCGGGGCTGGCGCGTCATTGCCACCGCGCGCCGGCCCGAGCGGCTGCAGCCGCTGGTGGACGCTGGCGCCCGGGCGATGGCGCTGGATGTGGACGACGCCGCGTCGATCGCTGCGCTCGCCGCCACGCTGCAGGCCGAGGGCCTGGCGCTGCACCTGCTGGTCAACAACGCCGGCTTTGGCCAGTTCGGCGCGGTGATGGACCTGACGCCGCAGGCGCTGCGCCAGCAGCTCGACACCAACGTGGTGGCCCCGGTGGCCGTGACCCAGGCGCTGCTGCCCTGCCTGCGCGCCGCCGCGCCGCAGGCCTGCGTGGCGCACATCGGCAGCGTCTCGGGCGTGGTGACCACGCCGTTCGCCGGTGCCTACTGCGCCAGCAAGGCCGCGCTGCACGCGCTGGCCGATGCGATGCGCATGGAACTGGCGCCCTTCGGCGTGCGGGTGGTCACGGTGCAGCCCGGCGGCATCGTCTCGGGCTTTGGCGACGCCGGCAGCGAGCGCGTGCAGTTGCCCGAGGGCTCGCTCTACACCCCGATCGCCAAGGCGGTGCTCAAGCGCGCCCAGGCTTCGCAGAAGGGCGCCACGCCGGTCGCGGACTTCGTGCGCGGGCTGGCCGACCACCTGACGCAGCCGGCGCCCGGCCCGCTCTACCGCGCTGGCGCGAACAGCGCCAAGCTGGTGTGGCTCAAGCGCCTGCTGCCCACCGCTACGCTGGACGCCAAGCTGTCGGCGCTGTTCGGGCTGGACCGGCTGCGGGGCTGATCAGGGCAGCGGCGTCAGCAGCACGGCGCGGGTCGTGCCGTCCTTGCTGGCCGTGGCGGCGATCTGGCCGTTGTCGTTGATGCGGACGGCCTGCAGCAGCTGGTAGCCGGCGCCGCTGACCGGGTCGAGCAGCGTGTTCAGGTCCACCGGGTTGGTGCCGGGCGCCAACAGCAGCGCACGCGAGCTGCCGTCGGGCAGCAGGCCATAGCCCACGATGCCGCCACGGTCGTTCAGGCCGGTCGCCATCGTCATCGTGCCGCCCAGGCTGCCCAGGTCAATCGGCAGGCCGGCGCGGTACAGCACGGCGTGCCAGCGGCCATCGGGCGCCATCGAGCCGCCGGCGATCTCGCCAGCCTGGTTGATGGCCGCGACCGAGCACAGGTTGCCCGCCAGCTTGGGCAGGTAGCTGGCGTTGCCGCCGGCAGGCTGGTGCCAGCAGTTGAGCGTGCCGTTCGACGGGTAGGGGCGCTGGTTGCCGATCACCTCGCCGGCATCGTTGATGCCGTTGGCGGTGGTCTGACCCGGGCCGACCTGGCGCATCGTGCCGCCGCTCCAGACGATGCCGTACGAGTAGCGTGCGCCGTGGTCGCTGTAGCCGACCACGTCGCCCTGGCGGTTGATGGCCAGGGCCACGCTGTTCCACATGCCAGGCCACTTGCCCAGGTCCTGCGGCTTGTTCTTCTTCCACAGCACCGCGCGCGCCCAGCCGTCGGCATGGCGGGTGTCGCCCACCGCCCAGCCACGGTCGTTGAGACCGAAGGCGCGGGTGTACTCGCCTGGCAGCAGCGGCTGCAGGGCCCGGGCGCCGCCTGTGCCGGTGCGGAATCCCTGGTAGACCGTCAGCGGTCCGCCGGGACTGGCGGTGGCCACGCCGTCACCGATGGCATTCAGGCCGTTGGCGGTGGCCAGGCCGCTGCCCTGGTTGCCAAAGTCCATCAACTGGTAGCTCGTGGCGCTGGCGCTGCCCGCCAGCGCCAGCGCCGCACATCCGGCCCAGCCGGTGATCCAATGCTTCATGGTCCATCCTCCTCGTCTGTGCGAGGAGGACCCTTCCTCCCGCGCTGCAATTAATGTGCAATTTGCACATTAACGCAGGCTGAAGGGGCGTCAGGCGGGATCACGCTCCCAGAACACGCCTTCTTCGGTCAACAGCGCGTCCAGCGGGATGTCGTGCGGCTCGGCCTGCAGCCAGGGCAGGTAGCCGTGCATGTAGCCCAGCCCTGCGGTGGCCGGGGCGGGCTCCAGCGCCGCCAAGGTGCGGTCGTAGAAGCCGCCGCCATAGCCCAGGCGCACGCCGCCGGGGCCGAAGCCGACGCAGGGCACCAGCAGCAGCTCGGGGTGGAAGGACTCGGTGTCCTTGGGTTTGGGGATGCCGTAGGCGTCCTCCTCCATCGGGCAGCCGGGGTACCAGACGTGGAAGGTGAGCTGCTTGGTCTCGCGGTTCATCACCGGCAGGCCGATGCGCCGGCCGGGCTCGGCCTCGCTCCAGCGGTACAGCGCCGGCAGGGCGTCGAACTCGCCCTTGATCGGCCAGTAGGCGCCGATGGTGGTTTCCTTGCGGCTGATCAGCCAGACCATCAGCACCTCCTGCAGGTGGCTGGCGCGCTGGTGGCGGTCGAGCAGGCTCATGCGCTCGGCCTGCAGCTGCTTGCGCAGCACGGCCTTGTCGCGCGAGGGTTCGAGGTTCAGCTTGAACGGCAGGGTCATGGCGCGGTGGTCCCGGGCATTGGTTCACCCGATTGTCGACCAGGGGCCGTGCCGCTGACTACACTGGGCCGCATGACGCCGGACAAGGCCTTCGTGAACTGGTGCACCGAGTTGCTGGCGCCGCTGGGCGCGGTGCGCAGCCGGCGCATGTTCGGCGGCCATGGCCTGTATGTGGACGAGCTGTTCGTCGCGCTGATCATGCGCGAGGTGCTGTACCTGAAGGTCGACGACGCGACGCAGCCGCGCTTCGAGGCCGCCAGCTGCCGCCGCTTCGAGTACGTCACCGCCCAGGGCGAGCATGGCGCGCTGCGCTACTTCAGCGCGCCGGACGAGGCGATGGACGCGCCGTCTCAGATGCAGCCCTGGGGCCGGCTGGCCCTGGAGGCGGCGCTGCGCGCCCAGGCGGCCAAGGCGCCGAAAGCGCCCCAGGCCCGGCGCAGCGGCGCCCCCCGGTCGGCCAAACCGCGGCGGCCCACCCCGTCCTGAGCGGCGACGAACACCACGGTCGGGCGGCTGCCCTCCTGCCAGGGGCCCAGGTGGACCCGCTCGCCCGCGGCCACCCGCAGCACGGCCCCGCGGGCCAGCACGTGGTCGTCGGGGTCGCCTTCGCGGGTGATCCAGGCGGGCTCGCCCGCCGCCACCAGCCAACCGGTGTGCGCCACGTCCCAGGACTGGCGCTGCCGCAGATGCCATTCCATCATCAATCTCCTGCCGCCAACCTTTGGCGAGTGGCTGAATCATGCAGGTGGAGCGTGGGTTTGACGAATGAATTCGCCGGACCGGATTCATAATCAGCGCTCATGAATCGCCCGCCGCACCGCCCGCTCTCGCTCGATGGCCTGCGCGCCTTCGAGGCCGTCGCCCGGCTGCTGTCGTTCAGCGCTGCCGCCGAGGAGCTGCACCTGACCCAGCCGGCCGTCAGCCGCCAGATCAAGTCGCTCGAGGAAGAACTGGGCGCCGCCCTCTTCCACCGCGCCACGCGCCGCGTCGACCTCACCAGCGCCGGCCAGGCGCTGCTGCGCGTGGTGGCGCCGGCACTGGCACGCATCGACACCTCGGTGCGCCAGATCCGCATGTCGCGCAGCCGCGAGATGGTCAGCGTCACCACCTTCCCGTCGATGGCCTCGCTGTGGCTGATGCCGCGCCTGACCGACTTCGAACGCAGCCACCCCGGCGCCGACATCCGCATCGCCGCCACCGACCGCCTGATCGAGACCGATGACTTCGAGCTGGATGTGGCGCTGCGCCACTGCCGCCCCGAAAAGGCCCCGGCCGGCTCCGAGCGCCTGTTCCCCGAGCTGCTGACCCCGGTGATCGGCGCCGCGCTGCACCAGGCGATCGCCCGCGGCGAGGCACCGCCGCTGTCCGCACCGGCCGATCTGGCGCAGCACACGCTGATCGAGATGGACGACGGCACGCCGCCGGCGATTGCGCTGGGCTGGGGCGCCTGGCTGGGCGCCGAACAGCTGGGGCACCTGGCGCCGCGGCGCTGGATCACGCTGAACTTCACCCACCAGCAGGTGCAGGCCGCACTGGCCGGCCACGGCGTGGCGCTGGCCCGGCTGGCCCTGGTGCACGAGATGCTGGCCCGCGGCGACCTGGTCGAGCCCTTCGGCCCGGCCCACCGCCAGCCGGTGCCCTGGCTGTACTGGCTGGTGCCGCTGGCCGGCGCCGGCGAGCCGCCCCGCCCGGAGGTGCAGGCCTTCATGGCCTGGGTGCGCGCCCAGGCGGTGCTGACCCGCGTGGCGATCGGTGATGTGCCCGACCCCGACACAGAAGCCCTGCCGGATTGATGATGCCCCCAGGCTAGCCGCTGCGCGGCGTCGCCACCCCCCAGGGGGGCTCGCCCGCCTTGGGGCGGCCCGGCGGCGGGCGCTCGGATGGCGCCCCCAGGCTAGCCGCTGCGCGGCGTCGCCACCCCCCAGGGGGGCTCGCCCGCCTTGGGGCGGCCCGGCGGCGGGCGGTCATGCGCTGGAGACATCACTGCGATGCGCAATGCTCACCCACGCCCGGCGGCCTCTGGCCTACGATCACGCGTCACCCACGGAGGCCCCATGCAGCTCTACATCGGCAACAAGAACTACTCGTCCTGGTCCATGCGCCCCTGGGTGCTGGCGCGCCACTTCGGCATCCCCTTCGACGAGGTGATGGTGCGCTTCGACAGCTTCGACCCCGGCAGCCAGTTCAAGCAGACGCTGGCCGGCAAGTCGCCCACCGGCAAGGTGCCGCTGCTGGTGGACGAGGGCTTCGCGGTGTGGGACACGCTGGCGATTGCCGAGTACCTGGCCGAGCGCTTCCCGCAGCACGCGCTGTGGCCGCGCGACGCCCGCCAGCGCGCCCGCGCACGCAGCCTGTGCGCCGAGATGCACAGCGGCTTTGGCGCGCTGCGCTCGCACTGCCCGATGAACATCGAAGCCGCGCTGCCCGAGGTGGGCGCCCAGGTGCTGGCCGAGCACCCGGCGGTGGCGGCCGACCTCGCCCGCATCACCGCGCTGTGGACCGAGGCGCTGCAGGCCAGTGGCGGCCCCTTCCTGTTCGGCGACTTCAGCAACGCCGACGCCTACTTCGCACCGGTGGTGGCCCGGCTGCGCACCTACGCGCTGCCGGTGCCGGCCGCGGTGCGGGCCTACATGGACCGCGTCTGGGCCAGCCCGGGCGTGGCCGCCTGGGTGGCCGACGCGCTGGCGGAGCAGGACTTCCTCGACTTCGAGGAGCCCTACCGCCGCCAGCGCTGAGCCACGCCGCTCAGCGGTCGATCGTCAGCGTGTAGGCGCCGTTGGTGGCGCCGGTGCCGCCCGAGTAGTAGCGCACCCGCAGGTACCAGGTGGTCGCCGCGCCGGTGTTGGTGCGGGTGATGGTGTCCACCGCGCCGGTGCCCAGCGTGCTGCTGGCCAGCTGGGTGCCGCTGCTGTTGTACAGGTACAGGTCGTAGTCGGCGCTGGCGTTGGGCGTCAGCGAGCCCACCACCGTGGCGCCCGAGGCCACCGAGATCTTGTAGTAGTCGGTGTCGCTGGTGCTGCCCACCGTGCCCAGCACGCGCGCCGGGTCAGGCGTGATCGTCTGCGCCGCGGCGCGCGTGTTGTTCGACTCCACCTCGTTGACGTCGGTCCAGGTGGGCGGCGGTGTCACCGCGGTGGCGGCATCGACCGCGGCACTGGCATCGACGATGCCGGTGCCGCACTGGCTGCAGGTGCCGGGGAAGGCGCGGGTGCTGCCCTTCAGGCGGGTTTCCACCTCATCGGGGGTCAGCGCCGGGTTGGCCGCCAGCATCAGCGCCACCGCGCCGGCCACGTGCGGCGTGGCCATCGAGGTGCCCTGGTAGTAGGCGTAGCTGTCGGCGCCCGGTGTGGAAGTGCCGGCATTGAGCGTGGAATACACGCCATTGGCGGTGCCGGTGCTCATGTCGCCGCCGGGCGCCGCCACGTCCACCACCGCACCGTAGTTCGAGTAGTAGGCGCGCGCACCGGTGCGGCCCACCGCGGCCACGGTGATCACGCCGGCGCAGTTGGCCGGGTTGAAGTTGGACGCGTTGGCGTTGCTGTTGCCGGCCGCCACCACCACCACGGTGCCGCGGCTGCGCGCGCCGTTGATCGCGTTCTGGGTGGTGGTCGAGCAGGCGCCCGAGCCGCCCAGCGACATGTTGATCACGCGCGCCGGGGTGGCGTTCGCGGGCACGCCGCTGACCGTGCCACCCGAGGCCCAGATGATGCCGTCGGCAATGTCCGAGGTGTAGCCGCCGCACTTGCCCAGCACGCGCACCGGCTGCACCTTGGCGCCAAAGGCCACACCGGCCACGCCGCTGGCGTTATTGGTGACGGCGGCGATCGTGCCGGCCACGTGGGTGCCGTGCCAGCTGCTGTTCTGCGCCGAGTGCGTGTAGCCGCATTCGTTGGCGGCGATCCAGTCGCCCGGGTCGCTGGGGTCGGCGTCGCGGCCGCCACCGTCGTTGGCGGTGGCGGTGTCGGCGATCATGTCGTAGCCGGCCACCAGGTTGGCGGCCAGGTCGGCGTGCGGACGGTAGCCGGTGTCCACCACCGCCACCACCACACCGGCGCCGGTGCTCTTGTCCCAGGCCGGCGGCAGGTTCAGGCCGCCGGTGGCCTCGTAGTAATGCCACTGGCTGGCGTAGCTGGTGTCATTGGGGGTCAGCTGGGCCTGCAGGATCTGGTCGGGCTCGGCGTACTCGACGTCCGGATCGGCCGCCAGCGCACGCGCCAGGCGGCGCGCGTCCTTCAGCGCCAGCCGCTGGTCCATCTTGATCACCTTGGCGCCCAGCGCGGTGTCGCGCAGCACGCGCAGCTGCACCCCGGAGCGGTTGGCCAGCTCCTGGGTGCGGTCCATCGCGGCCGTGGCGAGCGCGCCCTCACGGTACTTGACGATCAGGCGGTCGGTGACCGGCGCGCCACCCGGCGCCCCCAGGGCCAGCGACTCGGCCGACTGGCCGGCCCAGGCCGGCAGGCCAGCCGCCGAGCAGACGATGGCGACGGCGGTCATCAGCGCACGGCGCGAAGACAGAGGGATCATGCAAGGCTCCTTCGACGTTGATAGGAATGGTCGGGGCCGGCATGCCGGCCCCGCGCCGATGATCGCGAGAGGAACCAATCCCTGGCAAGGGGTCGAATCGTGTCAAACTGAAATCCAGCCGTCCCCGGATCCCCTAGAACAGATGCTCCGTTGCCCGAAGTCCCTCCGCCGCCTCGCCCTGCTGGGCCTGGCCGTCTGCGCGTTGCTGCCCACGCTGGCCGCCGCCCAGGCCCGTCCCAATGAAGACCTGCTGCGCCAGGCCCGCGAGGCCTTTGGCCGCAAGGACAAGAACCGCCTGGCCGCGCTGCGCGCCAGCGCACTGGAGCAGCGCGACCCGCTGGCGCCCTGGGTCGACTACTGGGAGCTGACGGCGCGCCTGACCGACGCCCGCGCCGAGGAGGTCGAGGCCTTCTACGGCCGCTGGCCGGGCAGCTACGTGGAAGACCGGCTGCGCAATGACTGGCTGCTCGAGACCGGCAAGCGCCGCGACTGGGCCGCCTTCGCGCGCGACCTGCCGCGCTTCCGGATGAACGACGACCGCGAGGTCAGCTGCTACGCCCTGGTGCTGCAGCAGCAGTCGGGCAAGGTCGATGTCGACGCCGCGCGCCGCGCCTGGCTGGCCCAGCGCGACCCCGGCGACGGCTGCCTGCTGATGGCGCAGACCTTCCTGGATGCCAGGCTCTTCGATGCCAACGACATCTGGCGCCAGGTGCGCCACGCCACCGAATATGGCCGGGTGAAGTCGGCCCGCGCCGCTGCGGCCATCCTGGGCGACGCGGCCAGCCGGCCGCTGGGCGAGGCGCTGGACAACCCGGCGCGCTACCTGGGGCTCAAGGCCAGCGCACTGGGCCACCTGCGCGCCGAGATCAGCTCGATCGCGCTGGCCCGCATCGCCGCCAACGACCCCGACCGCGCCGCGCAGCTGCTGGCCGAGCGCTGGGGCGAGGTGCTGGGCCCCGAGCACGGCGCCTGGGCCTGGGCGATGGTGGCCAAGCAAGGCGCGCTGGCGCTGCGCCCTGAAGCCCTGGACTGGACCCGCAAGGCCTGGCAGAGCCTGGGCAAGCGCCACGGCGATCACCCCGACTGGAGCCCCGAAACCCTGGCCTGGCTGGCGCGCGCGTCGCTGCGCCTGGCGCCGGCGCCCGAGCGCTGGCAGCTGGTGCTGCGCTCGGTCGACGCGATGGAGCCCGGCTTCCGCGAGGATGCCACCTGGGTCTACTGGCGCGCCCGCGCGCTGCAGGGCCTGGCCAAGGCCGGCACCGACGGCGACGCCCAGCGTGCCGAGGCCCAGCAAGCGCTGGCCCGCCTGTCCACCCAGCTGAGCTTCTATGGCCAGCTGGCCGCCGAGGACCTGGGCGCGCCGCAGCCGCTGCCGCCGCGTCCCGCCGCGCTCACCGCGCCCGAGCGCGAGGCCGTCCGTGCCCACGCCGGCCTGCAACGCGCGCTGCTGGCCATCGCCATCGGCCTGCGCAGTGAAGGCGTGCGAGAGTGGAATTTCTCGCTGCTGGGCATGGGCGACCGCGAACTGCTGGCCGCCGCGCAATGGGCCTGCGAGCGCGAGGTCTGGGACCGCTGCATCAACACCAGCGACCGCAGCAAGGCCGAGATCGACATGGAACAGCGCTTCCCGATGCCGATGCGCGCTGATGTGCTGGCCCGGACGCGCGAGATCGGCCTGGACCCGGCCTATGTCTATGGCCTGATCCGCCAGGAATCGCGCTTCATCATGGATGCGCGCTCGGCGGTGGGCGCCTCGGGCCTGATGCAGGTGATGCCGGCCACCGCCAAGTGGACCGCCAAGAAGATCGGCATGAGCGACTTCCGCCCCGAGATGATCACCGAGCGCGACACCAACCTGCGCATCGGCAGCGCCTACCTGAAGCTGGTGCTCGACGACCTGGGCGGCTCGCAGGCCATGGCCGCCGCCGCCTACAACGCCGGGCCCGGGCGGCCGCGGCGCTGGCGCGAGGGCCCCACGCTGGAGCCGGCGATCTGGGCCGAGAACGTGCCGATCCACGAGACCCGGGATTACGTCAAGAAAGTCCTCTCCAACGCCACCTACTATGCGGGCCTGCTGGCCGGCAAGCCGGCCGCGCTGAAGGCCCGCCTGGGCACCAGCATCGGGCCGCGCGCCGCCGGCGCACCCGCCGCCGACTCCGAACTGCCCTGATGAGCACACTCCCCCTTCCCCGTCGCCTGCTGCTGCTGGGCGGCACCGGCTTCGTCGGCCGGGCCCTGTGCGAACACCTGGCCCGCGTGGCGCCGGGCTGCCGGGTGGTCGTGCCCACGCGCCGGCCGGCCGCCGCGGTGACTCTGCGGTCGCTGCCGATGGTCGAGCTGGTGGCCGCCGATGTGCACGACCCGGCCGCGCTGAGCCGCCTGCTGGCCGGCTGCGACGCGGTGGTGAACCTGGTCGCGGTGCTGCATGGCGACGAAGCGCGCTTCGAGCGCGTGCATGTCGAGCTGCCGCGCCGCCTGGCCGCCGCCTGCCAGGCCGGCGGCGTGCGCCGGCTGGTGCACGTCAGTGCGCTGGGCGTGGCCGAGGACGCGCCCTCGCGCTACCTGCGCAGCAAGGCACGCGGCGAAGTCGTGCTGCGCCAGGCGGGGCTGGATCTGACGGTGCTGCGGCCCTCGGTGATCTTTGGCGCGCAGGACCGCTTTCTCAACCTGTTCGCGGCGCTGCAGGCGGTGGCGCCGGTGGTGCCACTGGCCGGCGCGCAGGCCCTGTTCCAGCCGGTCTGGGTGGGCGACGTGGCCGCAGCGATCGCCGCGGCGCTGGCCCGGCCCGACAGCATCGGCCAGACGATCGAATGCGCCGGTCCGCAGCGCGTGCCGCTGGCCGCGCTGGTGCGCCTGGCCGGCCAGCTGTCCGGCCACCCGCGCACCATCGTGCCGCTGCCCGGCCCGCTGGCCTGGCTGCAGGCGCTGGTCATGGAATGGCTGCCCGGCGAGCCGCTGATGACGCGTGACAACCTGGCCTCGATGCAGGTGCCCAATGTCGCCAGCGGCCAGCTGCCGGGCCTGGAGGCGCTGGGCATCCAGCCGGCCTCGCTGGCGGCGGTGGTGCCGGGCTACCTGTCGCCCGGCCAGCAGTGCGCGCGACTGGACGCCTGGCGCGCCCGGCACCGATGAAGACCTGGGTCGTCGGCGGCGCCGTGCGGGATGCCCTGCTGGGCCGTCCGGTGCACGACCGCGACTGGGTGGTGGTGGGCGCCACGCCCGAGCAGATGCTGGCGGCCGGTTTCCGGGCGGTGGGCAAGGACTTCCCGGTCTTCCTGCACCCCGACAGCCACGAGGAATACGCGCTGGCCCGCACCGAGCGCAAGACCGGCCCCGGCTACCACGGCTTCGTCGTCCATGCCGCGCCCGACGTGACGCTGGAGGACGACCTGGCGCGGCGCGATCTGACGATCAACGCCATCGCCCAGGCGCCCGACGGCACGCTGGTCGACCCGCACGGCGGCCGGGCCGATCTGGCCGCGCGCGTGCTGCGCCACGTCGGCCCGGCCTTTGTCGAGGACCCGGTGCGCATCCTGCGCCTGGCGCGCTTTGCGGCGCGCTTTCCCGACTTCAGCGTGGCACCGCAGACGATGGCGCTGATGCAGCAGATGGTGGCGGCCGGCGAGGTCGACGCGCTGGTGCCCGAGCGGGTGTGGCAGGAGCTCTCGCGCGGGCTGATGGAAGACCATCCGTCGCGCATGATCACGGTGCTGCGCGACTGCGGCGCCCTGCAGCGCCTGCTGCCCGAGGCCGACCGGCTGTGGGGCGTGCCGCAGCCCGCCGAGCACCACCCCGAGGTCGACACCGGCGCCCACCTGCTGCTGGTGCTCGACGCCGCGGCGGCGCTGGGTGCCTCGCTGCCGGCCCGCTGGGCCTGCCTGTGCCACGACCTGGGCAAGGGCGAGACCCCGCCCGCCGACTGGCCGCGCCACATTGCCCACGAGGCACGCAGCGAACGCCTGGCGCGCCAGGTGTCCGGCCGCCTGAAGGCCACCGGCGAGGCCACCGAGCTGGCCATGCTGGTGGCGCGCGAGCACACCAACATCCACCGCAGCCCCGAGTTCGGCGCCGCCGCGGTGGTGCGCCTGCTGGAACGCTGCGACGCCTTCCGCCGCCCGCAGCGCTTTGCCGACGCCCTGCTGGCCTGCGAGGCCGACGCCCGCGGGCGCGCCGGCCTGGCCGAGCGGCCCTACCCGGCCCGCCCGATGCTGCTGCTGGCGCTGGAAGAGGCCTGCTCGATCGATGCCGCCGCCGTGGCCGCCCAGGCCCAGGCCCGCGGCGCCCAGGGCGCAGCCATCGCCGACGCGATCCGCATCGCCCGCACCGACGCCGTCGCCGCCGCGCTCTGACAGCGCGGCCTGACCGCTGGCCGCCACCGGAGCCTGCGCCCAGGCCGAGATGGGCCTCAAGGACACCGCGCCCAGGTCCCTGGCCTTCATTCCGCAGCCGCGCTGCCGATAAGCCTGGGGTCCACCGCCCGTCGGCGGTTCCTGCCTGGTGCCTGCATGTTCCAGAGATTGCGCATCGTCCACGTTGTCCAGGGCCTGATCGTCCTGTTCTGGCTCAGCTTCATCGGCCTGGCCGGCCTGGCCTGGCTGGCGCTGAGCAATGCCCGCAGCGACCTGCACACCGTGCACGACCTGCGCATGACCCGCTCCGAACACCTGGCCAAGATCACCCAGGCCACGATCAGCAACCGCATGGAAGTCCTGCTGATGTTCCAGCACGACCCGGCCGGCGCGCTGCAGGGCGTGCACGACCATGCGGCCAGCGTCCACCTGGACAACTTCGGCCAGCGCCGCGAAGCGATCAACCAGGCCTGGGCGGCGGTCGAGGCCGGTGAACACGAGCCGGCCGAGCAGGCGCTGATGACCGAGGTGGTCAGCCGGCGCAAGGCCTGGCAGGTCCAGGTCAACAAGGCCATCGATGCCCTCAAGGCCGGGCAGTACACGCCCGAGATCATGGCCGCCTACCTGCAGGCCGGCCGCCAGGAGAACGAGGCCTACCTGAAGGCCCTGGAAACGCTGCGCCAGTACCAGGTGGACGCCGCCGGCAGCGCGGTGCAGCAGGCGGAAGTGCTGCACACCCGCGGCACGCTGCTGATGATCGCGCTGGCGCTGCTGCTGGGCATCCCCGGCACCCTGGCCAGCGTGCACCTGATCTCACGCCTGCGCCGCGGCTTTGCCGAGGCCGACGCCACCGCCACCGCCATCGCCGAGGGCCAGCTGGGCCGGCCGATCGCCACCGATGGCCACGACGAGATCGGCGAGCTGCTGCAGCACATGCAGATGATGCAGTCGCGGCTGCAGGCCCTGATCACCCAGGTGCGCCAGGCCGCCGACTCGATCGAGGTGGCCGCCACCGAGGTGGCCGCCGGCAACACCGACCTCAGCCACCGCACCGAGCAGACCGCCTCCAACCTGCAGCAGACCGCCAGTTCGGCCGAGCAGCTGGGCGTGACGGTGCGCCAGAACGCCGACAACGCCCAGCAGGCCAACCAGCTGGCCCAGAGCGCCTCGGCGGTGGCCGGCCGCGGCGGTGACGTGGTCTCGCAGGTGGTGGGCACGATGCGCGAGATCGAAGGCAGCTCGCGCCGCATTGCCGACATCATCGGCGTCATCGACGGCATCGCCTTCCAGACCAACATCCTGGCGCTGAACGCCGCGGTGGAAGCCGCGCGGGCCGGCGAAAGCGGCCGCGGCTTCGCGGTGGTGGCCGGCGAGGTGCGCAACCTGGCCCAGCGCAGCGCCGACGCGGCGCGCGAGATCAAGGGCCTGATCCAGGCCAGCGTGGAGCGCGTGGACACCGGCACCCGCCAGGCCGACGAGGCCGGCCAGACCATGGCCGAGGTGGTGCAGTCGATCCGCCGCGTCACCGACATCGTCGCCGAAATCAGCCACGCCAGCCAGGAACAGAGCGCCGGCGTGGCCACCGTCGGCCAGGCGGTCAGCCAGATGGACGAGGCCACGCAGCAGAACGCCGCGCTGGTCGAGCAGAGCGCCGCCGCCGCCGAAAGCCTGCGCGCCCAGGCGCGTCAGCTGGTGCAGGCGGTGGGCGTGTTCAAGCTCTGATCAGTTCAGCAGCAGGCGGCCGTCGCCAACGACGCGGCCGCCCTCGGTGACCCGGATCTGCGGCTGCTTCACGCGCACCTTCAGCGGATCCAGGCAGCGCAGCGTGGCGCGCTGGGTGCTGCCGGGCTCGATCTTCTCGCCGGGAAACTTCATGGCACAGGTGACGTCGCCACCGACGCCGGTGTGCACCTGCGGCCGGTAATTGTCCCAGGCCGGCGTGTCGCGGCCGGTCTTGCCCTGGGCGGGCCAGAGGTGGAACTCGGCCTCGATCGGCGTGTTGGCGGGCCATTCGCGGACCTCGTCCGCGGTCGTCGCGGCGGTGGCGGTGGTGGCCAGCGCGGCCAGCACCCAGGCGCCGTGGCGCATCCAGCTCGTCATGCATTCTCCCTGTGGTGGATCCAGGGCCAACGGCCGAGGCGTGTCCTGGGTTGACCGGCGCCGCACTAGAGGCGGTGCATCCGGTCGCCTTCGGTGAAGCCCAGCGGCACCCAGTCGGCCAGGTCGGCGCTGGCCAGGGCCAGCACCTTGAACAACTCGCCCATCTCGTGCTCGGTGATCAGCTTCTGGGCCATCGCCCGTTCACGCAGGTCGGCGGCCTCGATCATCGGCGCCAAGCCGCAGTTCAGCAGGAAGCGGGCCTGGCTGGTGTAGCCCACCACCGCCAGGCCGGCGTCCTGCGCGGCCAGGGCGATGCCGGTGAAGTTGACGTGGGCGGTGATGTCCTTCTCGCCCACGCGCTGCAGCGGGTCCGGGTCGGCCTGGTGCAGGTGGTGGCACATCAGCGTGCCGCCGTGGCGCTGCGGCAGGTAGTACTCGGCCTCGGGAAAGCCGTAGTCGATGAAGAAGGCCGCGCCGCGCTGCAGGTGCTGCGCCAGCGTGCGCATGAAGCCTTCGGCCTGGGGGTGGATCTCGGTGACGGTGCCGGGCACGAAGGGCGCGTCCAGCGGCGGGCGCAGCGCGGTGGGGCGGTCGGCGAAAGCCAGGGCCTCGCCCTGGGCCACCACGCCGCGCTCATGCCAGGTCTGGCCGTCAAAGTGCAGCAGCTGCACCGGGATGGCGTCGAGCAGCTCGTTGGCCACCACCACGCCCTGGATCGCCTCGGGCCAGCGCGACAGCCACTGCACCCGCGGCGCGAAGCGCGCCAGCCGCTCGGCCTGGCGCGCCTGCAGGCTGCCGGAGAGGTCGATGATCGCGTAGTCCACCGGCAGGCCGCGCGCGTCCAGCGCGTCCAGCAGCTGCTCGGCCAGCGCGCCCGAGCCGGCGCCGAACTCGACCACCTGGCGCGTGCCGCTGACCTCCAGGGCCTGCGCCACCTGGGCCGCCAGCGCGCGGCCGAACAGCGGCGACAGCTCGGGCGCGGTGACGAAGTCGCTGCCGCTGTCCGGCATCAGCCCGAACTTGCGCCGGGCGCTGGTGTAGTAGCCCAGGCCGGGCTCGTACAAGGCCAGCGCCATGAAGCGGTCAAACGGCAGCCAGCCGCCCGCCTCGGCGATGGCCGCACGGATGCGCGCCGCCAGGGCGCTGGCTACACTGTCGGGTTGGCTCGTCATGGGCCGCGATTCTAGGTTTCATGCCCGCTGCCCCTGCCCCCGCCCACCGTCCGGTGACCCTGGTCACCGGCGCCGCTGCCCGCATCGGCCGCGCGATCGCGCTGGAGCTGGCCGCGGCCGGCCACGACCTGGTGCTGCACTGCCGGCGCTCGCACGACGAGGCCGACGCCACCGCCGCCGACTGCCAGGCGCTGGGTGCGGCCACCACCGTGCTGGTGGCCGACCTGGCCGACGCTGCACAGGTCGACGCGCTGCTGCCCGCCGCGGTGGCAGCGCGCGGCCGGGTGGATGCGCTGGTCAACAACGCCAGCCTGTTCCAGTATGACGACGCCCGCGATGCCGGCCCGGCCCTGCTGGACGCCCACTGGCGGGTCAACGTGGGCGCCCCGGTGCGGCTGGCCCAGGCGCTGGCCGCGCATGTGGGCGCGCGCGGCGGCAGCGGCTGCGTGGTCAACCTGCTCGACCAGAAGCTCTGGAACCCCAACCCCGACTACTTCAGCTACACGCTCAGCAAGGCGGCGCTGAAGGAGGCCACGGTGCTGCAGGCCCAGGCCCTGGCGCCCGCGGTGCGGGTGGTGGGCGTGGCGCCGGGCGTGACCCTGCCCTCGGGCCCGATGACCCAGGCCGAACATGAACGCGCCCAGCGCATGACGCCGCTGGGCCGCTCCTCCACCCCCGAGGACATCGCGCGCGCCGTGCGCTTCGCGATCGACTCCCCCGCGATCACCGGCAGCACGCTGCTGGTCGACGGCGGCCAGCACCTGGCCGGCCAGTCGCGCGACGTGCTCTTCCTGGCCCAGGACCCCGCTCGATGAGTTCCCTGCTGCTTCACCCCGCCCTGCGCGGCTGCCGGCGCCTGTTTCTGCGCGACTACGCGGTGATGATCGACATCGGCGTGCACGACTTCGAGAAGCAGGGCGCCCAGCGCGTGCTGATCAACGTCGAGCTGTTCGTGCCGCTGGCGCTGTCGACGCCGCGCGCCGATGAGCTGGACGAGGTGGTTGACTACGACTTCATCCGCAGCCGGGTGACCGAGCGCGTGGCGCGCGGCCACATCCAGCTGCAGGAAACCCTGTGCGACGACCTGCTGGCGATGATGCTGGCGCACCCCAAGGTGCGCGCCGCCCGCGTGTCGACCGCCAAGCCCGATGTCTACCCGGACTGCGACGCCGTGGGCGTCGAGGTCTTCGGCCTGAAGGAATGAACCGATGAACACCGACGCGCCCGCGCTCGACACCGCCTCGGATGAGGCGAAGAAGGCCAAGAAGCACGCCTTCGAGATGAACAAGCTCAGCAAGCGCCTGCACCGCCAGGTCGGCCAGGCCATCACCGACTTCGGCATGATCGCCGACGGCGACAAGGTGATGGTCTGTGTCTCCGGCGGCAAGGACAGCTACTCGCTGCTGGACATCCTGCTGAACCTGCAGAAACGCGCGCCGATCAAGTTCGAGATCGTCGCCGTCAACCTGGACCAGAAGCAGCCGGGCTTCCCGGCCGAGGTGCTGCCCAACTACCTGAGCGGCCTGGGCGTGCCCTTCCACATCGAGACCCAGGACACCTACTCGATCGTCAAGAAGCACATCCCGGAAGGCCAGACGATGTGCAGCCTGTGCTCGCGCCTGCGCCGGGGCATCCTGTACCGGGTGGCGCGCGAGCTGGGCGCGACCAAGATCGCGCTGGGCCACCACCGCGACGACATCGTGGTGACGATGCTGATGAACATGTTCTTCGGCAGCCGCATCAAGGGCATGCCGCCCAAGCTGGTCAGCGACAACGGCGAGTTCGTCGTCATCCGCCCGCTGGCCTATGTGGACGAGACCGACCTCGAACGTTGGGCAGCACACCGACAGTTCCCGATCATTCCCTGCAGCCTGTGTGGCAGCCAGGAGAACTTGCAGCGGGTGCAGACCAAGAAGATGATCCGCGAGTGGGAAAAACAGTACCCCGGCCGCATCGACAACATGCTGACCGCGATGGGCAACATCACGCTCTCGCACATGATGGACCGCCAGCTCTACCCCTTCCAGACGCTGCAGGCCACCGGCCGCCCTGATCCGCAGGGCGACAAGGCCTTCGACGAGGACGAGGACTGTGTAAAGCCGGTCAACGCCCCGGCCGAACAGGTCGTTCGACTGGGTTGGGAGTGATCTGACGCATCGGAGTACCGCCATGCCGAACGCCATACCGAACACCCTCCGCCGCCACCTGCTGATCGCTGTTCTGGGCGCCGCCGCGCTGAGCGGCTGTGCCAGCCTGAACACCTTCAGCGGCGAGGTCAGCAGCTTCGGCGACTGGCCGGCCGGCCGCGCGCCGGGCAGCTTCGCCTTCGAGCGCCTGCCCTCGCAGCAGCAGGACCCCGAGGAGCAGGGCCGTCTGGAGCGCCTGGCCACGGTGGCGCTGCAGGCCAAGGGCTTCCAGCCGGCCGCGCCGGGCGCCAAGCCGGATGTGGTGGTACAAGTGGGCGCTCGCATCAGCCGTCAGACCCGCTCCCCCTGGGATGATCCGCTGTGGTGGCGCTTCGGTCCCGGCGTGCGCTGGTACGGCCCGTGGTCGGGCTGGAGCAGCTGGCGCTGGAGCAACGCGCTCGACCCCGAATACGGCCGCGAGGTGGCGCTGCTGCTGCGCGATGGCCCCAGCGGAACGCCGCTGTACGAGGCCCGCGCCAGCAACGCCGGCGCCACGCCGGGCAACGACAAACTGCTCGAAGCCCTGTTCCTGCTGTCGATGAACGACTTCCCGGCCGCCCGCGGCGAGCCGCACTCGGCCTCGGTCGTGCGGCCCTGAGGCCTCGGCGGCCTCCCTCATCGGGCTCGGTCGTCGGGCTCGGTCATCGGCCTCAGTCGGCCGCCAGCGCCCGCAGATCGGCCTCCCAGGTGGCCCATTGGCGTCGGGCATGTTCACGCTGACGCGGGCTGGCGCTGGCCTGCAGCTCGGCCAGCAGCTGGCAATGCGCCTGCTGGGTCTGTTCGCGCAGCGCGCGCTGGGCCGGTGTGCCGGTGCGCCAGCGCGCCCACAGCGCGTCCAGCTGCACCGCCGCATCGGCCGCCGGCAGCGCCGGCAGCTGGCGCAGCGTGGCCAGCAGCTCCTGCTGCTGGCGCTCGCGCTCGCTGGCCCAGCCGCTGCCGTCACCCAGGCGGTCGACCAGCTGGCCCACGCGGGTGCGCTGGGCGGCATCCAGCGGGCCCAGCAGGCGCTCGTAGCGCTCCGCCAGGCGGTCGATCTGCGCCTGACGGCGCTCGGCCGGCGACTGGTCGGCGGCCTCCTCGGCCTGTTCGCGGCGCTCGCGGGCGAAGTGGGCTTCCAGGTGGGTCCATTGCGCCGGGCCCAGCTGGCGGGCCACGGCCAGCGCATCGGGGCGGATCTGCTGCCAGGTGGCGTCCAGCCAGCCGGGCAGCCGGTCGGCCCAGCGGCAGACGTCGGCGGCGCCCAGCGGGCGCTCCCAGTCGCGGCGCACCTGGGCCAGGGTGGCGGCCATCTCGGGCAGCTGGGCCCGGCGCTGCCAGGCCAGCCAGCGCGTGGCGGCGTCGCGCACCAGCGCGGATTGCGTGCGGTCGAAGTCGAACTGGCGGTCCAGCCAGGTGGCCAGCAGGGTGTCGGCCTGGTTGTAGGCCAGGCGCACCACGCTGCAGCCGGCCAGCGCGACCAGCGACAGCGCCAGCAGGGCGCGCCGGGTCGCGATAATCCAGCCTCGCCCGGCCACGTCGGCGGGGCGACTGAACCACGGTTTTCGAATGACGCTTGACATCGTGATCATGGCCGCCGGCAAAGGCACCCGCATGCGCTCGGCCAAACCCAAGGTGCTGCACCGACTGGCCGACCGCAGCCTATTGCAGCATGTCCTGGACCGGGCTGCTGCGCTGGCCCCGGAACGCACCCTGGTGATCACGGGTCATGGCGCGGCGCAGGTCGAGGCCGCGGTGGGCGATGCCGCGCTGTGCGTGCGCCAGGAGCCGCAGCTGGGCACCGGCCACGCGATCCAGCAGGTGGTGCCGCACCTGGGCGACACCGGCACCACGCTGATCCTCAATGGCGACGTACCGCTGATCTCGCCCGCCACCGCGCGCGCGCTGGCGCAGGCCTGCGGCGGCGAGCGCCTGGCGCTGCTGACCGTGGTGCTGGACGACGCCACCGGCTATGGCCGCATCGTGCGCCAGGGCGAGCAGGTGCAGGCCATCGTCGAGCACAAGGACGCCAGCGACGCGCAGCGCCAGATCCGCGAGGTCTACACCGGCATGATGGCCGCGCCCACCGCGGCGCTCAAGCGCTGGGTGATGGCGCTGACCAACGCCAACGCCCAGCAGGAGTACTACCTGACCGACATCGTCGCGATGGCGGTGGCCGAGGGCGTGCCGGTGGTGGCCGCCACCGCGCCGAATGAGACCGAGGTGCTGGGCGTCAACAGCCCGGCGCAGCTGGCCGACCTGGAGCGCCGCTTCCAGCGCGCCGAGGCCACCCGTCTGATGGAGGCTGGCCTGCGCCTGGCGGATCCGGCGCGGTTTGATCTGCGCGGTACGCTGAGCCACGGCATGGACTGCGAGGTCGATGTGGGCTGCATCTTCGAGGGCGCGGTGGTGCTGGGCGACAACGTGCGCATCGGCGCGCACTGCGTGGTCCGCAACGCGCAGATCGGCGACGGCGCGGTGATCCACCCCTTCACCCACATCGACGGCGACCAGGACGGCGCGGTGGTGGGCGCCGGCTCGCTGATCGGCCCCTTCGCCCGCCTGCGCCCGGGTGCGCGGCTGGGCCGCGAGGTGCACATCGGCAACTTCGTCGAGGTCAAGAACTCCACGCTGGCCGACGGCGCCAAGGCCAACCACCTGGCCTATCTGGGCGACGCCACGGTGGGCGAGCGCGTCAACTACGGCGCCGGCAGCATCACCGCCAACTACGACGGCGCGAACAAGCACCGCACGGTGATCGAGGCCGATGTGCACGTGGGCAGCAACTGCGTGCTGATCGCGCCGGTGACGCTGGGCGCGGGCGGCACGATCGGCGGCGGCTCCACCGTCAGCAAGGACACGCCGCCCGGTCAGCTGACCGTGGCGCGGGCCAAGCAGGTGTCGCTGGGCGGCTGGAGCCGCCCGGTCAAGGCGCCGAAGAAGTAGCCTGCGCGTACACCCGCCGCGCCAGCCGCAGATCGTCCCAGGCCTTGGCCTTCTCGCTGGGCTGGCGCAGCAGGTAGGCCGGGTGGTAGGTGACCACCACCGGCACGCCCTGGTAGCGGTGCACGCGGCCGCGCAGCCGGCCCACCGGCTCGTCGCTGCCGGTGAGCTGCTGGATCGCGAACTTGCCCATCGCCAGGATGATGCGCGGCTGCACCAGCGCGATCTGGCGCTGCAGGAAGGGCTCGCAGTGCTGCAGCTCGTCGGGCGCCGGGTTGCGGTTGCGCGGCGGCCGGCACTTCAGCGTGTTGGCGATGTAGGCCTGGTGCGCCGGGTCGCTGGCGCCGCGGCCCAGGCCGATGGCGCGCAGCATCGCGTCCAGCAACTGGCCCGCCGGGCCGACGAAGGGCTCGCCCTGCCGGTCCTCCTGCTCGCCCGGGGCCTCGCCCACCACCATCCAGTGCGCCGGCACCTCGCCGACGCCGAACACCGTCTGGGTGCGCCCGCCGTGCAGGCCACAGGCCTGGCAGGCGGCCACGGCCGCGCGCAGCGCCGGCCAGTCCAGTGCGGCGATGCGCTCGGCGCGCTCGCCGCGGACGGGCGGGGCCACGGCCACCGCGTCGGCGCGTGGCGCAGCGGTGGGTTCGGGATCTGGCGCGCTGGGCTCGGCGACGACCGACGCCTGAGGCGGACGGACCGGCGGCCGCACCGGCGTGACCGACGCGACCGGCGGTGCGGCGGGCCGGACGGCCTCGGCCGGCGGCGCCGCAGGTGTGTCGGCCGCGGCGGCGCCAGGCGCTGCCGAGGGCGTCCAGAGCACCACGCCCATGGCCTCGAGCAGCGCGCGCTGGCGCGCGTCCCAGCGGGCGGGGGTGTCGGCGCCCATCAGGCGGCCTCCTCGTCGGCGCGGACGGCCCAGCGCATCACCAGCGCGTCCTCGCGACTGCCGTCGGCGCGTGCGTAGTAGCCCTTGCGCCGGCCCACCGACTCGAAACCCCAGGCGGTGTAGAGCCGGCGCGCGGCGGCGTTGCTCTCGCGCACCTCCAGCCACAGCAGCGGCGCACGGGCGGCGCGGCAGGCGTCTGCCAGTTCGGTCAGCAGGCGGCGGGCATGGCCCTGGCCGCGGCAGACAGGGTCGATCGTGATGTCGAGCAGGTGCATCTCGTCGACACCCAGCATCGCCACCAGGTAGCCGCGCAGCGTGCGGCGCTCCTCCAGCACCCAGGCCAGGTGGCCGGCGGCCAGCGAGTCGGCGAACTGGCCACGCGTCCAGGGCGATTCATGGCAGCGCGCTTCCAGCGCGGCGACGCGGTCCAGGTCGGTGTCACGCAAGCGGCGCAGCAGCAGCGTCATGCGGCGCTCCCGGCCTTCAGCGCCTCGCGTTCGGCGGTGGTCAGCGCCACCTTGTCGCGCAGGTACAGCGGCAGCGCCTGATCGGGCGCGACGCCGGGGGACTGTTGCGCGGTCTCGCGGGCCAGCGCCAGCAGCGCGGCCGCCCGGTCGGCCTGTTGCGGCCAGCGCCGTGCCGCGCCCAGCGCCAGGCGCTCGCCGAAGGCGTCGAGGGCCGAGCCGGCGCAGGCCGGCGGCGGCTCGGCGGTCCACAGCGTGGCCAGCGTGGGCAGGTCGTACAGTGCCGGCGCGCGCAGCACCTGCCAGCGGCCGCCCTGGCGGCGGTAGTGGCCGGCGTAGACCTCGTCCATGCGGGCGTCCATCGCCACCCAGAGCGCGAAGCCGTCGTCCTGGTCCGCCTGCCGGCGCGCGTCCTCGGCCACGATCAGCAGGCTGTCGAGCAGCCAGACCGGGCAGCCGATGCCCAGCGCCAGCCCCTGGGCCACCGACACCGCGGTGCGCAGACCGGTGAAGGCTCCCGGCCCCTGGCCGCAGGCGATGCCCTGCAGGTCGGCCGGCGCCAGGCCGCGCTGGGCCAGCAGGTCCAGCAGTTGGGGCAGCAGCGTGGCCGAGGCCTGGGCGCCGCCGCTGGCGTTGACGCTGCGGCCCCACGCGCCGTCGGCCAGCGCCACCGCCAGCGCCTCGGTGGCGGTGTCGAGGGCCAGCAGTCTCATCGGCGGTGGCGGGGCGGCGGGGCGGGCATGGCCGTCAGTGTAGCCGTGCGATCATGCCGCGATGCACCGCCTGCCTGCCCTCGGCGCGCTGCTGCTGGCCCTGCTGGCGCCGGCCGCACGCGCGCAATCGCCGCTGCCTCCGGAAGTCCACCAGGCGCTGCAGCGCGCCAAGCTGCCCGAGTCGGCGCTGTCGGCCGTGGTGCTGGAGGCCGAAGGTGGCCAGCGCCGGCTGGCGGTGGGCGAGCAGCTGCCGATCAACCCGGCCTCGGTGTTCAAGCTGCTGCCCACCTACGCGGCGCTGGATCAGCTGGGCCCGGCCTGGACCTGGAGCACGCCGGTGTTCGTCAGCGGCACGCTGCAGGGCGGCGTGCTGGACGGCTCGCTGGCGATCCGCGGCAGCGGCGACCCGAAACTGGTGCAGGAGCGCCTGTGGCTGATGCTGCGCCGGGTGCAGCAGCTGGGCGTGCGCGAGATCCGCGGCGACATCCTGCTCGACCGCGGCGCCTTCATGGTGCCCGAGACCTCGCCCGCCGAGTTCGACGGCGACCCCAGCCGGCCCTACAACGTGCGCCCCGACGCGCTGATGCTGAACTACAAGGCGGTGGTGCTGGGCTTCGTGCCCGATACCGCCCACGGCCAGGCGCTGGTCACGGTCGATCCGCCCCTGGCCGGCTACAGCGTGGACGCCACGGTGCCGTTGTCAGCGGGCCCCTGCGACGACTGGCGCGGTGCGCTGAAGGCCAGCGTGGGCGATCCGGCCCGGCTGCGCTTTGCCGGCGCCTTCCCCGGCAGCTGCGGCGAGAAGAGCTGGCCGCTGGCCCACCCCGACCCGAAGGGCTTCAACGCCCGGCTGGTCGAGCAGCTGTGGCGCGAGCTGGGCGGCAAGCTGGCGGGCAGCGTGCGCGACGGCAGCGTGCCGGCCGGCGCGCGGCTGCTGTTCGAGCAGGCCTCGCCGCCGCTGCTGGAGGTGGTGCGCGAGATCAACAAGTTCAGCAACAACGTGATGGCCGAGCAGCTGTTCCTGACGCTGCCGCTGGCCGCGCGCAGCCTGCCGGCGGGCGCCAGCGTGCGCCCCGAGGACGCGCGCGAGCACCTGCGGCGCTGGCTGCGCGAGCGCCTGGGCGAGGAAGCGACGAAGGAGGTCGTGATCGACAACGGCTCGGGCCTGTCGCGCGAGACGCGGGTCAGCGCCGCGCTGCTGGCGCGGCTGCTGCAGCAGGCCTGGAGCTCGCCGGTGATGTCGGAGCTGATGGGCTCGCTGCCGATCAGTGGCACCGACGGCACGCTGCGCCGCTCCACCGCCACCGCCGGCCGGGCGCACCTGAAGACCGGTTCGCTGCGCGATGTCGCGGCGGTGGCCGGCTATGTGCTGTCGAACAGCGGCCGGCGCTATGTGCTGGTCGCGGTGCTCAACCACCCCAACGCCAGCGCCGGCCGGCCGGCGCTGGACGCGCTGGTGCAGTGGGCGATCCGGGACACGCCAGCCCGCTGATCGGGCTGGCTCATCGGACGGTCTGGCCCGCTGAGCGGGCTGGCCCACCGAGCGGGGCGGGCGCCCCGCCGGATCAGAAGCGCATCGTCAGCCCGACGCTGAAGCTGGTCGGGTTGACCTTGGCGTCCAGCGTCTGGCCGGTGGACAGCGTGGCGCGCGTCTTCAGCGGCGTGGTCATCACCGCCACATCCAGACCGAGCTGATCGGTCAGCACCGCCGACAGGCCCAGCTGGGCGGTGAAGGTCAGCTTGGAGTCCATCTCCAGCGTGGTCGGGTTGGTCGGCGTGCCGCCGGTCAGGCCGGTCAGTGTGGCGGTGCCGCGCGCCTTGTAGAAGCGCGCATAGGTGGGGCCGATGCCGACATAGGGCCGCAGCTTGGCCGAGGGCTCGAAGAAGCGGTACTGCGCCAGCAGCGTGATCGGCAGCGCCTTGACCTCGCCGATCTTGCCCACGCCGGCGATCGCGCCGGCCCCGGTCAGCTCGTGCTTGAAGCCGGCGGCCAGCGGCAGGTCGAGCGAGATGTTGTCGGTCCACATCCAGGTCAGGCCGGCGGTGAGCTGGGTGTCATTGCCGATGTCGGCCTGGGTGCCCGGAAAGGACGGCGCGGTCAGGTCGCCGCTCTTGGTGTTGGGCTGGATGCTGGTGGCGCCGATGCGGCCGATCAGCGCGCCCGCGGACTGGGCCTGGGCCGTGCCGGCCAGCAGCAGGGCGGCGGCCAGGAGGGCGATGCGAGGGGTGCGGAACATGGGGACGACTCCTGCGGATGAGGTGATCACAGCCAGCCCGCCTGGGCCAGGGTGCGCGCGATCAGTTGCGAGGCCAGCTGGTGGCCGTAGGGCGTCGGGTGGAAGCCGTCGGAGAACAGGTACTTCTTGTACCAGTCGGCACCGGTGAGGCCATCAGGCGGGTTGGCCGCCAGGTTGGCGTCGGTGCAGGTGGCGAAGGTGTAGGTGGGCAAGCCGTCCGAGCCCATGCCGGTGATCGGGCAGGCGGTGTCCTTGACGTTGCTCAGCTGGTACTGCGCCGGGTTGGCGATCTCGTCGTTGAACGAGGTGTAGATGTCGACCAGGGCGATGCGCTCGTCACCCGCCACCTTGCTGGCCAGGCGGGCATTGAAGGCCTCGATCCAGCTCTTGAACAGCGCCTCGCTCTGGGCGCGTGCAGCGGCCCCGGTCTCACCGCCACCGAAGGCGGCGGCGATGCCGTCGAGCACCATCTGGAAGCGCGGCGTGTTGGTGATGCCGGGGATGTTGATCAGCGCCACGCGCTTGGCGCCCTTGTCCAGCGCCTGCGCCTTGACCATGTTGTAGAACATGTCGGCCAGGCCGACCATGTAGCTGCCTCCGGCGGTGGCCAGGCCGGTCTGGCCGCCGGCCACGGCCGCGGCCACCTGCTCGGGCGTCAGCACGGTGGACAGCACGCCCACGTAGGCGGCGCCGCCGTCGCTGCTGGCCTTCAGGTAGGCGCTGACCAGGGCGGCCGCGTCGTTGCCGCCACCGTCGATCAGCAGCAGATCACCGGCCGCGTAGCCCACCGTCGCCGCGGTGGCCAGTTGCACGCCGACGCCACGCGGGTCGGCCGCACTGTAGCCGGAGCCGGCGCCATTGATCACGCCGCCGCCGATCGCGAAGTTCGTGCAGCCGGTCTTCGGGTTGGGCGCGAAGGTGGTGCCGGTGAAGACGAAGAAGGGGCAGCCGTCGTCCACGCCGAACTGGCGCGCGACCAGGTCCGGGTAGGTGGGGTTGCCCTGGATCGTGAACTTGATGCCGAAGGTCCCGACGTCGGCCAGGCTGTCGCCCATGACCTTGACGGCAGTGATCTCGGCACGGGTGCTGGTGTCGGAACCGCCGCCGCCGCAGGCAGCCAGCAGGAATGCCAGCGCCAGGCTGGCCGGCGCCAAGGCGCCAAGACGGGAACGGGGCATGGTGTCTCCTGTGCAGTATCGCGAAAATCGAACGGTCGTTCGAAAATCCAGCGGACACTCTATCCCCGCCTCGCAAACCGAGGTCAGGCAGAAAACCCTGAGTCGGGCTGGGGCGCCCGCTCTAGGCGAGGCGGCGGCGCCAACTCATGCACAACGAAGCCATTGAGACCCAGGCAGCGCGAGGCCCCCCTGGCAGCGGGTCGGGCTCCGCCCGGCCCAGGGCGCTCAGAACGGCAGGTTGCCCAGGCGCGACACCGCCTGCTGGCCCAGGTACAGGTGGAAGGTCGAGGACGGACGCACCTGGTCGGCCCACAGGTAGCTGGCGGACTTGTCCTTGGCGGCGGTGATCAGGGTGTCGGTGGTGCAGCTCGCGCTGTTCCAGTTGGCCTCCAGGCAGGCCGGCGTGATCACGTCGCCCAGGCCGTAGGCGCTGGGCACGCGGACCATCGCCCGGCTGAGGTCATCGCCCAGCATCAGGCCGATCTTGCTGCCGTCATTGATCAGGTCCAGGCGCATCGCCTTGTTGAAGGCGTTGACCAGACGGGTCAGCAGCGCCGGGCGGTCATCGCCCACGTCGGCCTTCTCCTTCAGCGCCCAGGGGCTCAGGCCCAGGTCGTGGATGGTGCTGACCAGCACGCGCGCGCCGGTGCCGGTGACGGTGTTGATCTGGGCCGCCAGCTTCTTGCCCTGGGCGGTCAGCGTGGCGATCAGGTCGGCCTCGTTGGTGCCGTCGTACAGGGCGTACTGGTCGATGATGTCGTGCATGCCGACCATCACGGTGACCAGGTCGGTGTTCTGCACGTCACCGGCATCGATGCGGGCCTTCATCAGCGCCACCACGTCATCGACGCGGGCGCCGACGGTGCCCAGGCGGATCGCGGTGACGTCCGGCGAGGTCGCGGTGCCCTTGCACTGGGTGAAGACCTTGGCGTAGGCGGTCGACGCCATGTACTGGGTCCAGATCGGGCTGGTGCCGCAGTCGATCGTCTTGGGCGTGGTGGTGGTCAGCGCGTTGACGCTGTACTTGGTGCCGTTGTCCTCGAGGCGGCTGAGTTCGTCGCCAAAGCTCAGCACCCGCGCCGGGACGAACCGATCGACCTGGGAGGTGCCGCCGCCACAGGCGGCCAGCAGCGTCGCGCCGATCAGGGCCACGCCAGCGGCGCGGGCCAGACGGGCCGCCAGGGAGGATGCAGTCATGAGGTCTCCGGTGTGCAAGGGAACAAGGGGTCAGGCGGCGGCCCGCTGCAAGCGGTCGCGCACGCCTTCCCAATCGGGGGTGGATGGCGGCGTCTCGACCCAGATCAGCGGTGCGCCGCTGTCATCCAGCGCGCGCAGGGCCGCGAACAGGTCGTGCGCCGCCGATACGGCATCGTCGGGCATGCGGCGCCAGGGCAGGCCGGCGGGCAGGCCCTGCACCATGCGGGAATATACCGCCACGGGCGGCGGCGCCCCGCGCGCCGGGGCGCCCAGCACCTGCAGGGCCGCACGCAGCGGGGCGGTGTCCATCAGGCGCACGCGGGCGCGCGGCGCGTAGTGCGAGGCCAGCGTGCCCGAGGCGCGCGGCACGGCAGCGTCCGGGGCGGCCAGCGGCTCACCCAGCACCGCTTCCAGCGCGGCGCGACCCAGCACGCCCGGGCGCAGCAGCACGGCGCGGTCATCGCGGGTGCAATCGACGATGGCGGATTCAATGCCCACCTCGCAGTCACCGCCGTCGAGGATCAGCAGCGTGTCGTCGAACTCGCCGGCCACATGGGCGGCGGTGGTGGGGCTGACGCGGCCGAAGCGGTTGGCGCTGGGCGCCGCAACGCCCGGCACGCCCTGCCGGGCCGCCTCGCGCAGCAGCGCCTGGGCCACCGGGTGCGAAGGGCAGCGCAGGCCGATGCTGTCCTGTCCCCCCGCGGCGGCGGCGGCCTGGCCGCTGGCGCGCGGCACGATCACCGTCAGCGGCCCGGGCCAGAAGGCCTGGGTCAGGCGCGCCGCACGCGCGGGCCAGGCGGCGGCGAAGCGGCCGGCCTGCGCCGCATCGGCCACGTGCACGATCAGCGGGTGGTCGGCCGGGCGGCCCTTGGCGGCGAAGATGCGGGCCACCGCGGCGTCATCATCGGCGCGGGCGCCCAGGCCGTAGACGGTCTCGGTGGGCAGGGCCACCAGCTCGCCCGCGGCCAGGCGGGCGGCCGCCTCGGCCAGCACCGCGGGATCGCTGCCGTCGCGGATCGACATGCCGGTCAGAGCGGCGGCAGGCCGAGCAGTTGCGCCGCGCGCTCGGCCGTGGCGCGCGCCGCCGCCGCATCCGCCGCAGTGATGGTCAGATGACCCATCTTGCGGCCGCGCCGGGCACTGGTCTTGCCGTACAGGTGCAGGTGGGTGCCGGGCAGCGCCAGCACCGCGTCCCAGGCCGGTTCGCGCTCGGTGCCCGCGGCGTCGAACCACAGGTCGCCCAGCAGGTTCAGCATGATCGCCGGCGAGTGCAGGCGCGGCGCCACCAGCGGCAGGCCGGCCATGCAGCGCACCTGGGCCTCGAACTGCGAGCAGTCGCAGGCGTCGATGGTGTAGTGGCCGGAGTTGTGCGGCCGCGGCGCCATCTCGTTAGCCACCAGGGCCAGACCGCCAGCGCCGTCGTCCACCACGAAGAACTCGACGCACAGCACGCCGACATAGCCCATCTCGGCGGCGATGGCGCCGGCGCGCTGCACCGCCTGCGCGGCCAGGGCGGGTGACACCCCCGGCGCCGGCACCTCGGTCACCGCCAGGATGCCGTCGCGGTGCAGGTTCTGCTGCACCGGAAAGTGCACCACCTGGCCGTCGGCGCCGCGGGCGACGATGACGCTGAGCTCCAGCCGCAGCGCCAGGCGCTTCTCCAGCACGCAGGCGACGCGGCCCAGTTCCTGCCACGCCGCCGCCAGCGCAGCGCGGTCGGCCACGCGGACCTGGCCCTTGCCGTCGTAGCCCAGGCGGGCGGTTTTCAGGATGCCGGGCAGCAGATCGTCGGCCACCGTGGCGAGCTGCTCAGGGGTCTCGATCACGGCGTAGGGCGCGCAGGGCACGCCGGAGGCGCCGAAATGCGCCTTCTCGGCGGCACGGTCCTGGCACACGGCCACCGCATCGCCGGCCGGCGCCACCGGGCGGCGCGCGGCCAGCGCGCGCAGCGCGTCGGCGGGCACGTTCTCGAATTCGGTGGTGATGGCATCGGCCACATCGGCCAGCGTGGCCAGGCCGGCCTCGTCCAGGTAGCCGGTGGCGATGTGCTGGTGCGACACCAGGCCGGCCGGGCTGGCCGCGTCCGGGTCGAGCACCGCGGTGCGGTAGCCCATCGCCTGCGCGGCGTGGACGAACATGCGGCCCAGCTGGCCGCCGCCCATCACGCCCAGCGTCGCGCCGGGCAGCAAGGTGGTGCGCATGTCAGGCCTCCCGCCGGGCCGCCCCAAGGGAGGCCTGCGCCCCCTCGGGGGGCAGCGAACACAGTGAGCGTGGGGGCTTCGTCATGTCAGATCCTGGGTCATCGCCCGGGCCGCTTCGGTCTGGGCGGCCCGGAAGGCCAGCAGCTTCGCCTGCAGCGCCTCGTCGCGGTTGGCCAGCATGGCCACGGCGAACAGTGCCGCGTTGGCCGCACCGGCGGTGCCGATGGCAAAGGTGGCCACCGGGATGCCCTTGGGCATCTGGACGATCGAGTGCAGCGAATCCACGCCCTGCAGGTGGCGGCTGGCCACCGGCACGCCCAGCACCGGCACCGGCGTCTTGGCAGCCAGCATGCCGGGCAGGTGGGCGGCACCGCCGGCGCCGGCGATGATGGCCTGCAGGCCACGCTCGCGGGCCTGCTCGGCGTAGGCGAACATGTCGTCGGGCATGCGGTGCGCCGAGACAACCCGGGCCTCGTGGGGCACGCCGAACTCGGCGAGAATCTGGGCGGCGGCCTTCATGGTGTCCCAGTCGCTGGACGACCCCATGACGATGCCGACCACGGGCGTGGCGCTGTTCAAGGCTGCAAGGCTCCCGTCGGGCAAAAGCCGTGATTTTAGGCTGGCGCCCGTTGCCGGGGTGCGTCCGCACCGTGTCTGCCCTGTTTTCCCCTTCGCCTGCCCTGACATGATCGACATCACCCTGCAGAACTTCGAAGCCGAGCTGATCACCGCCTCGACCCGGCAGCCCGTGCTGCTCGACATCTGGGCGCCCTGGTGCGGCCCGTGCAAGTCGCTGGGTCCCACCCTGGAAAAGCTCGAGACCGAATATGCCGGCCGCTTCACGCTGGCCAAGCTCAACAGCGACGAGCAGCCTGAGATCGCCGGTCAGCTGAGCCAGGCCTTCGGCGTGCGCTCGATCCCGTTTTGCGTGATGTTCGTCGGCGGCCAGCCGGTGGACGGCTTCGTTGGCGCCATCCCCGAGCCGCAGATCCGCGAGTTCCTGGGCAAGCATGTGCCCACCGAGGATGCGCTGGAGGCCGAGGCCGAGGTGGAAGAGGCCGAGGCGATGCTGGCCGAGGGCGGCGACATCGACAGCGTGATCGCCAAGCTGCAGGAGGCGGTGGCCATCGACCCGTCCAACGACGTGGCCCGGCTGGACTACCTGAAGGTGCTGCTGGGCGTGGCGCGCCAGGACCCGTCGCGCATCGCCCAGGCGCGCGCCGCCTTCGACCCGGTGGCGGCCAAGGTCCTGTCCGACAGCCGCTTCGCCGCCGTCGAGCACTGGCTCAAGGCCTGCGAGGCGGCGCAGCAGGCCCGCCCGCCCGAGGCCCTGGCGGCCGCGGTGGCGGCCAACAAGCGCGACTTCGCGGCCCGCTTCGAGGCCGCGCAGGTGCTGTTCGCCGTGGGCGCCTTCACCCAGGCGATGGACGAGCTGCTGGAAATCATCATGCGCGACAAGGCCTGGAACGACGAGGCCGCGCGCAAGACCTATGTGGCCATCCTCGAGCTGATGACCAAGCCGGCCGCCAAGCCGGCCGCCGGCGAGGCCCCCAAGGGCGCGCTGGAGGTGACCGGCAAGGCCGCCGTGGCGCCGGTGGATCCGGTGCTGGAGCAGTACCGCCGCAAGCTGAGCATGGCCTTGTTCTGAGGCCGGGCCGGGCTCGGCCCACCGGCGGCTCAGTCGCCCAGCACGGCGTCCACCTGGGCCAGCTGGGCCGCCAGCGCCGCCTGGAAGGCCTGGAATTCCTCCAGCGCCGCCTGCGCCAGCGCCTGGTGATGCGCCGAGGCCGCGCTGTCGCCACAGCGCGCCAGCAAGGCCGCCAGCCGGGCGTGGCCGGCGGCGCGGTCGTCGGCGTCGGGCTGCTGGTCCACCAGTGGCGCCAGTGCCCGCGCTTCCTGCTCGGCCCGCTGCCGCTCACCCAGGTGCCAGCGGCACCAGGCCCGGTTCAGGCCCATGTGCGGCACCAGACCGGCCATGCCGGAGCCGGCGGCTTCGTCCAGCGCCGCGTCGTAGAGCGCCACCGCCTCGCCCCAGCGTTGCAGCACGGTGTACAGGCGTGCCTTCATCACCGGCGGCATGGCCCCCAGGCCCTCGTTGCCCAGGCCCAGGTCGAGCTGGCTGCAGGAGTCGGCCTCCAGCAGCGCGCGGCGGGCCTCGTCCTCGCGGCGCTCGCCCAGTGCATCGAGCAGGCCCAGGCGGTCGACCTGGCCGGAGTTGCGGTTGTGGGCCATGGCCGAGAGCATCGCGGTGTCGCCCTGCGACATCGCCCAGTGGCGCACGTTCAGGTACAGGCGCTGCGCCCGCTCGTGCAGACCGGCCAGGCGCGAGGCATCGGCACGCACCAGGCACAGCCGGGCCTGCACGCCCGGGTCGCGCTCGGTGTCCAGCCGGCCGGCCGCCACCATCGCGTCGACCATCGGCGCGAAGCGCCGGGCATTGAAGTGGCACAGCGCCATCCAGGCCAGCGACAAGGCCTGCAGGCGCGGCAGGCCGACGGCGGCAGCGCGCTGGCGGGCGTCGTCGAAATGCGTGAAGGCCTGCGGGGACAGGGCCTCGAAGTGCTCGATCATGCCGGCCAGGAAGGGCACCCAGGCGCCCAGCGCCTCGCGGCCGCGGCGCTGGGTCAGCACGCGCAGGCCCTTGAGGGCAAAGCGGGCCTCGGCCAGGTGGCCCGAGCGGGCCTGGGCGGCGGCCCGCTCGGCACGCAGGCAGTCGGCCTGCGCGGGGTCTCGGCACGCGGCTATCGCCGCGTCCAGACCGTCGATCAGTCGGGACACAGGGCGCTCTCCTCCCTGCCTGGAGCCGGTCTTCAGCCGGTCAGGCGTTCGAGCGCTTCGCGATACTTCGCTGCGGTACGCTGGATCACATCGGCCGGCAGCGCAGGCGCCGGGGCGGTCTTGTTCCAGGGCTGGCCATCCACCGTGGCCTGCTCCAGCCAGTCACGCACGAACTGCTTGTCGTAGCTGGGCGGGTTCGCGCCTTCCTGGTAGCCCTCGACGGGCCAGTAGCGCGAGGAATCGGGGGTCAGCACCTCGTCCATCAGCGTCAGCGTGCCGTCGGCATCGAGGCCGAACTCGAACTTGGTGTCGGCGATGATGATGCCCTTGGTCAGCGCGAAGGCCGCGGCCTCCTGGTACAGGCGGATCGACACCGCGCGCACGCGCTCGGCCAGGTCGCGGCCGATGATGGCCACCATCTCCTCGAAGCTGATGTTCTCGTCGTGGTCGCCCATCTCGGCCTTGGTGGCCGGGGTGAAGATGGGCTGCGGCAACTTGGACGCGTTCTTCAGGCCGGCCGGCAGCGCCTCGCCACACACCGACTGGCTCTGCTGGTACTCCTTCCAGCCCGAGCCGGCCAGGTAGCCGCGCACCACGGCCTCGACCGGCAGCGGCTTCAGGCGCTTGACCAGCATCGCGCGGTCGCGCACCTGCTCGACCTCATCGGGCGCCACCACCGACAGCGGGTCCTCGCCGGTCAGGTGGTGGGGCACCACATGGCCCAGGCGGTCGAACCAGAACAGCGCCATGCGCGTGAGCAGCGCCCCCTTGCCGGGGATGGGTTCGCCCATCACCACGTCGAAGGCCGACAGGCGGTCGGAGGCGATCATCAGGATGCGGTCGTCACCGACCGCATAGTTGTCACGCACCTTGCCGCGGGCGAGCAAGGGCAGTGAATGCAGGGAGCTTTCGAGGAGCGCTGAGACCATGTCAATCCAGTGGGCTGATGCCCTGGATTGTAGGCGGCGAGCCCGTTACCCCCCTTGGACAGGGGGGTGGACCCACCGAATAACGCCCCTAGAACGTGGGGGTGTCAGCGCACCTGCTGGGCCAGCGCGCCGCTGGCGTAGCGGGCCGCCATGTCGACCAGCGTGAGGCCCTGGATCTTGCCGGCCTGGCCCTCGCAGCCGAATTCCAGGTAGCGCTGCTTGCAGATTGCCTTGGCGGCTTCACGGGCGGGCTTGAGCCACTCGCGGGCGTCGAACTTGTCGGGGTTCTCGGCCAGGAACTTGCGCACCGCACCGGTCATCGCCAGGCGGATGTCGGTGTCGATGTTGATCTTGCGCACGCCGTGCTTGATGGCTTCCTGGATCTCGGCGATGGGCACGCCGTAGGTTTCCTTCATCTTGCCGCCGTACTGGTTGATGATGGCCAGCAGGTCCTGCGGCACCGACGAGGAGCCGTGCATCACCAGGTGGGTGTTGGGGATGCGCGCGTGGATTTCCTTGACGCGGCTGATCGCCAGCACGTCGCCGGTGGGCGGGCGGGTGAACTTGTAGGCGCCGTGGCTGGTGCCGATGGCGATGGCCAGCGCATCCAGCTGGGTTTCCTGGACGAAGCGGGCGGCCTCTTCCGGGTCGGTCAGCATCTGGCTGTGGTCGAGCTTGCCGACCGCGCCGATGCCGTCTTCCTCGCCGGCCTCGCCGGTTTCCAGCGAGCCCAGGCAGCCCAGCTCACCCTCGACGGTGACGCCCACCTTGTGCGACATCGCGACCACCTGGCGGGTGACCTCGACGTTGTAAGCGAAGTCGGCCGGGGTCTTGCCATCCTCGCGCAGCGAGCCATCCATCATCACCGAGCCGAAGCCCAGGTCGATCGCGCCGGCACACACCTTGGGGCTGGTGCCATGGTCCTGGTGCATCACCAGCGGGATGTGCGGGTACATCTCGGCCGCCGCCTGGATCAGGTGCTTGATGAAGGGCTCACCCGCGTACTTGCGCGCACCGGCGCTGGCCTGCAGGATGACCGGTGCACCGACCTCGTCGGCGGCGGCCATCACGGCCTGCACCTGCTCCAGGTTGTTGACATTGAAGGCCGGAATCCCGTAGCCGTTTTCGGCAGCGTGGTCCAGCAGTTGGCGCATCGAGACGAGAGCCATGGGAGGGTCCTCAGGGGGAAGTGGAAAAACTCTGCGGCGCGCTGTCGATGTAACCGCGCCGTAACTCGCCGAATTCTAGACCCGCACCCTGTCGCCGGACTGTCCCCGACCCTGGTGGCGCATCAACCGACGCGGCAGACCTTGAGCATGTTGGTGCCGCCGGGGTAGCCCATGGGCTCACCGCAGGTGATGGCATAGGTGTCGCCCGGGCGCAGGATGCCGCGCCCCACCAGGATGCGCTCGGCCGCCACCAGCGCGGCATCGCGGTCGGTGAAGCTCTCCATCTGCAGCGGCCGCACATTGCGGTAGAGCGCCATGCGCGCCACCGAGCGCGGCTGCGTGGTCAGGCCGAAGATCGGCACGTGGATGTTGTGCCGGCTCATCCACAGCGCGGTGGAGCCCGACTCGGTCAGCGCGACGATGGCCTTGCAGCCCAGGTGGTGGGCGGTGAACAGCGCGCCCATGGCGATCGACTGGTCGATGCGGGCGAAGGTGCGGTCGCTGAAGTTGGCGTCCAGGCGCACGTCCTCGGCGCGCTCGGCCTCCAGCGCGATCAGGTGCATCTGTTCGACCGTCTCGACCGGGTACTTGCCGGCCGCGGTTTCGGCGCTGAGCATCACCGCGTCGGTGCCGTCGAGCACCGCGTTGGCCACGTCAGACACCTCGGCACGGGTGGGCACCGGGTTCTGGATCATCGATTCCATCATCTGCGTGGCGGTGATGGTGATCTTGTCCATCTCGCGCGCCATGCGGATCATCTTCTTCTGCAGCGCCGGCACCGCGGCGTTGCCCACCTCGACCGCCAGGTCGCCACGCGCCACCATGATGCCGTCCGAGGCCTTGAGGATGGACTCGAGGTGGGGGATGGCCTCGTAGCGCTCGATCTTGGCGATCATCGCCGGCTTGTGGCGGTAGGGCTCGCCGGCCACGTTGGCCAGCTGGCGCGCCATCTCCATGTCGGTGGCGTTCTTCGGGAAGCTCACCGCCAGGTAGTCGCACTGGAAGGACATCGCGGTCTTGATGTCTTCCATGTCCTTGGCGGTCAGGGCCGGCGCGGTCAGACCGCCGCCCTGCTTGTTGATGCCCTTGTTGTTGCTGAGCTCGCCGCCGATCTTGACGATGGTGTGGACCTGCTCGCCCCGGACCGCCTCGACGGTCAGCACGATCAGGCCGTCATTGAGCAGCAGCGTGTCGCCGGGCTTCACATCGCGCGGCAGCTCCTTGTAGTCCAGGCCGACACCGCCGAGGTCGCCGGGCTCGGCGCGCGCGGCGTCGAGCACGAAGGACTGGCCGTTGACCAGCATCACCTTGCCCTCGGCAAACTTGCCAACGCGGATCTTCGGGCCCTGCAGGTCGGCCATCAGCGCCACCGGCTTGCCCACCTGGGCGGCCACCTCGCGCACCAGCGTTGCACGGTCGATGTGGTCCTGCGCCTTGCCGTGGCTGAAGTTCAGCCGCACCACATCGACGCCGGCGCGCAGCAGCCGCTCCAGCACCTCGCGGTCACTGGACGCAGGGCCGAGGGTGGCGACGATCTTGGTGGCGCGGGGCATGGGGGAGGTCTCCTGTGGCGCGAGGGCGGTGTGCCGCGCCGTGTGTGGTGTGATGCGGCCATTATCCGCAGAGACAGGTACGACGCAGTTACCAGTGCACGGCCAGCCCTTCGGTGCCCGGGGCCGGAAAGACCGCGTCGTAGCCCAGGCGCTGCTGGCGCGCCGGATCGGCCCAGGCGCGGGTGGTGTCGCTGAGGTGGTTGAAGCACAGCTGCACCCGCGCCGGCTGCGAGGACGCCAGGATGCAGGCCAGCGCCTCCTCGTCCGGGTGGCCGAAGAGGTCGCCGTTGGTGCTGACCAGGTAGCGCGGGCACTCGACCAGGGCCATCAGCTCGGCGGTGGTGTTGCCGCGGCTGCCGTGGTGCGCCAGCTTCATCGCGTCAACGCGCAGCCGCGACTGGCCACGCGCTGCCAGCAGGCGGCGGATCGAGGCGCAGACCACCGGCGCATGGGCATCGGCCAGCAGCAGGGCGCTGCGCCGGCCGAACTCGGCGAGGAAGGCGATGCTGGAGCCATTGGCGGGCGCGGCGTCCAGCCGGGTCGACCCCGCCGGGCGGGTGGTCGCGCCGCCGCCGAGCAGCCCGGCCTCGGGCAGGTAGCGTGATTGGGTGGCCAGCGCCGCCCAGGCGCTGTCGAAGTCGCCGGGCACGACCTGGCCCTTCAGGTCGGTGCGCCAGGCGCGGTGCAGCGCCACCAGGCCCTCATCGGTGGGCGACAGCAGGGTCAGTTTCAGGCCGCCGGGCAGTGTCACCTCGGGCAGCGCACCGGTGGCGGGCACCCGCACGGCATGGCCGCCAAAGGCCCGGTTCCAGGTGTCGGGCGGCAGGCGCTGCTGGATCAGCGCGGCGAAGAACTCGCCCTGCTTGCCGCCCAGCCGCTCCTGGGCGCCCGCCTCGATCAGGTGGGTCCAGCCGTTGAACCAGACATCGGCCACGCTGAACGGCCAGGGCGTGGGCTCGGCGAACAGGCGCAGCAGGCCGTCGACATGGTCGGTGTCGACATGGCTGAGCACCACCAGTTCGAGCCGCTGCCCGGGCAGCGCATCGATCGCGGCGCGCAGCGCGCCATAGGCGCCGATCGGGCCACCGTCGACCAGCAGCTGGCGTGGGCGGCGGCCGTCATGCCAGCGCAGCAGCAGCGCATCGCCGTGCAGCGCGGGCAGCATCTCCAGTCCCATCGAGCGCTTCATGCGGTCTCTCCCAGACCCGCCGGGGGCCGGGCTGCACTGTGCGCCACCCGCCTGGCGGCCGCCATCCCCCGGCTGGAGGAGGCCTCGCTCAGCGCGTGCGCGCCGCCGCCACGTCGGCCACGGCCAGCGCCGTCATGTTGACCACGCGGCGCATCGTCGCCGAGGGTGTCAGGATGTGCGCCGGGGCGGCAGCGCCCAGCAGGATCGGGCCCACGGTGACGCCGTGGCCGCCGGTGACCTTCAGCACGTTGAACAGGATGTTGGCGGCATCGATGTTGGGCAGCACCAGCACATTGGCCGAGCCATGCAGCGTCGAGTCGGGCAGCACCGCCTGGCGGATGGTCTCGGACAGCGCGGCGTCGCCATGCATTTCGCCGTCGCACTCGATCTGCGGTGCGCGCTGCACGAACAGGTCGCGCGCCGCACGCATGCGCCGGGCACTCTCGCGCTTGGAGCTGCCATACATGGAATGGCTCAGGAAGGCCACCTTGGGCGGCAGGCCGAAGCGCTGCACCTCGTCGGCGGCCATCTGGGCGATCTCGGCCAGGGCCTCGGCCGAGGGCTGCTCGTTGACGAAGGTGTCGGCGATGAACAGCGTGTGCTGGTCCAGCATGATGGCGTTCATCGTCGCCAGCACCTGGGCGCCGGGGCGTGCACCGATCACCGCCTGCACATGCTCGAAATGGGCGTCGAAGCGCCCGACCAGGCCGCACAGCATCGCGTCGGCGTCGCCGCGGCGCAGCAGCATCGCGGCGATCAGCGTGTTGGAGCGGCGCAGCGCGGCCTTGGCGGCCTCGGCCGACACGCCCTCGCGCGCCATCAGCCGGTGGTAGTCCTCCCAGCAGGCGCGGTAGCGCGGGTCGTCCTCGGGGTTGACCACCTCGAAGTCGACGCCGGGCTGCAGGCGCAGGCCGGCGCGCTCGATGCGCATCGCGATCACCGCCGGACGGCCCACCAGGATGGGCTTGGCCAGGCCTTCGTCCAGCACCACCTGCACCGCGCGCAGCACGCGCTCGTCCTCGCCCTCGGCGTAGATCACGCGCGCCGGCGCGGCCTTGGCGGCCATGAACACCGGCCGCATCAGCATGCCGGTCTGCGAGACGAAGCGGCTGAGCGACTGGCGGTAGGCGTCCAGATCAGTGATCGGCCGCGTGGCCACGCCGGACTCCTGCGCGGCCTTGGCCACGGCCGGCGCGATGCGCAGGATCAGCCGGGCATCGAAGGGCGTGGGGATCAGGTACTCGGGGCCGAAGCGCAGCGTCTTGCCGGCGTAGGCGGCGGCCACCTCGTCACTCGCCTCGGCCTTGGCCAGCGCGGCGATCTCGTGCACGCAGGCCAGCTTCATCGCCTCGGTGATGCGGCTGGCGCCGCAGTCCAGCGCGCCGCGGAAGATGTAGGGGAAGCACAGGACGTTGTTGACCTGGTTGGGGTAGTCCGAGCGGCCGGTGGCGATGATGCAATCCGGCCGCGCGGCCTTGGCCAGCTCGGGGCGGATCTCGGGCTCGGGGTTGGCCAACGCCAGGATCAGCGGCTGCGACGCCATGGTCGTGACCATCTCGGGCGTCAGCACGCCGGCGGTGGAGCAGCCCAGGAAGACGTCGGCGCCGGCCACCACCTCGGCCAGCGTGGTGGCGCTGGTCTTCTGGCAGTAGCGCTGCTTGGATTCATCCAGCCTGTCGCCGCGGCCCTCGCGGATCACGCCTTTCGAATCACAGACGAAGATGTTGGCGGGCTGCACGCCCAGCTGCACCATCAGGTCCAGGCAGGCGATGGCCGCTGCACCGGCGCCCGAGACCGCCAGCTTGACCTGGTCGATCTGCTTGCCCACCAGTTCCAGGCCGTTGAGCAGCGCCGCCGCCGAGATGATCGCGGTGCCGTGCTGGTCGTCGTGGAAGACCGGGATGGAGAGGCGCTCGCGCAGCTTCTTCTCGATGTAGAAGCACTCGGGCGCCTTGATGTCCTCGAGGTTGATGCCGCCCAGCGTGGGCTCCATCGCGGCGATGATCTCGACGAGCTTGTCGGGGTCGTGCTCGGCCAGCTCGATGTCGAACACATCGATGCCGGCGAACTTCTTGAACAGGCAGCCCTTGCCTTCCATCACCGGCTTGCCGGCCAGCGGCCCGATGTTGCCCAGGCCCAGCACCGCGGTGCCGTTGGTGACCACGCCCACCAGGTTGGCGCGCGAGGTGTAGTCGGCCGCCAGCGACGGGTCTTCCTCGATCGCCAGGCAGGCATAGGCCACGCCGGGCGAGTAGGCCAGGCTCAGGTCGCGCTGGTTGGACAGCGGCTTGGTGGGGGTGACGGCGATCTTGCCCCGCGTCGGCGCACGGTGGTATTCCAGGGCGGCGTCACGCAGCGCCTGTTCGGCGGGCGAGAGGTCGTGGGGGGGCATCGCAGTCTCCTCGATTGAATGGGTTGAATCTTGCGTATGGTGCGGTTGCATTCCACCAGGCGCAAGAAAATCGCCCCATCTATGCGGAATTCGCATGGAACGATGCCCCTGCGTTCGGCCCCAGCGGGCCTCATCTGGCACAGTGCGGCGGGTGACGAGCCCTGCCGTGTCCCCCACCCAGCACAGCACCCTGGCCAATGGCCTGCGGGTGCTGGCCCTGCCCATGTCCTGGCGCCAGACGCTGTCGCTGTCGGTCTTCATCCGCAGCGGCAGCCTGCACGAGCCGCGCCGCTGGGCCGGCATCAGCCATGTGGTCGAGCACATGGCCTTCAAGGGCACGCCCACACGCAGCTGCCAGGCGATCAACCTGGCCGCCGAGGCGCTGGGGGCCGAGCTCAACGCCCACACCGACAAGGACCACACCGCCTACCACCTGGACGGCCTGGCGGCCGACCTGCCGCTGTTCGTGGAACTGCTGGCCGACATCATCCTGCACCCCAGCGTGCCCGAGGACGAGCTGGAACGCGAGCGCCAGGTGATCCTGCACGAGCTGACCGAGGTCGAGGAAGACCCGGTGACGATGGCCTTCCTGGCCTTCGACCGCGCCTGCTACGGCGCGATGCACCCGGCGGCGCGCCCGGTGATCGGCCAGCGCGCGACGATCGAGCGCCTGACGCGCGCCGACCTGCTGGCCTACCTGCAGACCCAGTATGTGGCCAGCGAGGTGGTGGTGGCCGCGGCCGGGCCGGTGGATCTGGACACGCTGGTGCCGCTGGTCGAGCGGCATTTCGGTGCCATGCCCGCCGGCACGCCGCAGCCGCTGCCGCGCGCACCCTGGCAGGGCGGCTGGCGCCAGTACCGGCTGGGCGGCAGTTCGCAGACGCAGCTGGTCCTGGGCTATCCGGCCCCCACGCCCGACGACGACCGCCACCTGGCCCATGTGCTGGCCGCGGCGCTGCTGGGCGAGGGCATGAGCTCGCCGCTGCTGGATGAAGTGCGCGAGCGCCGCGGCCTGGCCTACCACGTGGCCTGCTCGGCCGACCTGCTGCCCTTTGGCGGCCAGTTCATCGTCGAGGCGGCCACCAGCCCGGCGCAGTCGCTGGAATACCTGGACGCGGTGGCCACGCTGCTGCGCCGCCACGCCGAAACGCGCCCGAAGGCGCCCGAGCTGGCGCGCGCCCGCCAGCAGCTGCGGCTGCGCGCGCTGCGCCAGCAGGAACAGCCGGCGCGCCGCCTGGAGCAGGCGGTGCAGGAGCTCTTCACGCTGGGCCGGCTGCGTGCCGACGGCGAGTGGCTGGAACGCCTGGACGCGGTGACGCCCGCCCAGGTGCAGGCGGTGTTCCGCCAGCAGCAGGCGGGGCGCGCCGCGGTGGGTGTGGCCGGCAGCGTGCCGCAGCGGCTGCGCGAGCAGGCGGCGCCCTGGTTCGGCGTCTGATCAGGCGCTGATCAGACGCACCTGCAGCACCTGCGTGCTGCCCAGCAGCGCCAGCAGGCGGTCGATGTTGGGGTGGGCGCCGGGGCGCTGGCGCGCGTCCTCGGTGTGCTCGCCGTACAGCAGCAGGCCTGCGGCCGCGGCGGCGGCGTCGATGCACCCGCCATGGCGCTGCGACAGCGCGTGGTAGACCGCCACCGAGCCGGCCTGGCCGGGACGGTTCTCGATCACGGCCACGGTGTGGCCCTCGGCGTCGATCAGGTGCAGCGCCGCCAGGTGGGCAACGCTGGGCAGGGTCTTCAAGGTGTCGGCAAAGGCCATGGTGCGCGAACGTCAAGGGACACAGCCGGCACTGTATCCCCCGCACCCGCTGGAGTGCCAAGGCAGCGCGGACGCGGCAAGATCGCACCCAGGAGATGCCCATGCCCGACTACACCCGCGACCCCGGCGCCCTGTTCCACCCCGAACGCCGCCCGATGCCGACGCTGCCGGCCCGGCCCTCGGTCGAGCTGCTGGGCGCCGCGGCGGCGCGCATCGCCTACCTGGGCGATGCCGGCGCGCGCGCGCGTGCCCTGGCGGCGATCGGCGCCCAGGAGGCGCTGTTCTTCGACGACCCCGCCACCGACACCCAGGGCCTGCTGGCCACCCACGCCGACGGCTGGCTGATCGCCGCGCTGCGCGGCACCCAGCCCTGGCGGCGCGACGTGCTGATCGACGCCATGGCCTGGACCCGCCAGTGGGCCGCGGTGCCCGGGGCGCAGGTGCACAGCGGCTTCGCGCTGGCCGCGCACAAGGTGCTGACGCATGCCAAGGTCGGTCCGGCGCTGGCGGCGCTGCGGCCCGAGAGGCGCCTGCTGATCTGCGGCCACAGCCTGGGTGGCGCGCTGGCGGTGCTGCTGGCTTCGGCCTGGGGCGCCGACCGCCTGGTCACGATCGGCTGCCCGCGGGTGGGCGACGCCGTGTTCGCGCGCACGCTGGACGCTCGCCTGGGCGAGCGCCACACCCGCATCGTGCAGGCGATCGACCTGGTGCCGATGGTGCCGCCGGGCCACGAGGGCACGCTGCCGCCCAGCAGCGGCTGGCAGGCGCTGTGGTCGACCACCGCAGCACGCGCCGCGATGGCGATGGCCGACGGCTGGGGCGGCCACGCCGGCTGGGACCCGGCCGAGGTGCTGGCGCGCGCGCCGCAGGGCTACCAGCACGCTGGCCAGCGGCTCTACATCGACCGCCTGGGGCGGCCCTGCCCTGGCGCCACCGACGTCCAGGTGCGCCAGGACCAGTTCGACGCGTTGACCCAGGACGGCCCGCTGCGCAAGCTCAGCTGGCTCTTCACCGGCCAGATCGCCACCCGGCTGCTGAGCGACCACACGCCGGACAACTACCTCAGCGCGCTGCGCGGCTGAAGCGCGCCGCCGCGGCCCCTACACTGGCCGCATGAGCCCTGCCGCGCCGCCGCGCGCGCTGATCCTCGCCGCCGGCCGCGGCGAGCGCATGCGCCCGCTGACCGACACCTGCCCCAAGCCGCTGCTGCCCGTGCGCGGCCAGCCGCTGATCGCCCACCACCTGCAGGCGCTGGCCCAGGCCGGTGTGCGCGAGGTGGTGATCAACACCGCCTGGCTGGAGGACCAATTCCCGGCCACGCTGGGCGATGGCAGCCGCTGGGGTCTGCGCATCCACTACTCGATGGAGGGCCAGGCCTGGGGCGGCGCGCTGGAAACCGCGGGCGGCATCGCCACCGCCCTGCCCTGGCTGGCGCCGCGCGGCGACGAGCCCTTCTGGGTGGTTTCGGGCGACATCTGGTGCCCGGACTTCCGCTTCGACGCCGCACAGGCCGAGGGCTTCGCGGCCAGCGACGACGACGCCTGGCTGTGGGTGGTGCCCAATCCCGGCTTCAACACCCGCGGCGACTTCGCGCTGGCCGGCGAGCGCCTGACCCGCGACGAACCCCGCCCCTGGACCTATGCCAACCTGGCGCTGTGCCGGCCCCGGCTGGTGGACGGCGTGGCGGCCGGCACCCGCGCGGCGCTGGGGCCGCTGCTGTTCGCCAGCGCCGCGCGCGGCCGCCTGGGCGGCCGGGTGCTGAGCGGCGCGTGGGAGAACGTGGGCACGCCCGCGCAGCTGGCGGCGCTGCAGGCGCTCAGCGACCCGGCACCGGGTTGAAGCGGCTGCTGTCGATGTCGGCTTCCTTCATGCCGTGCGGGCAGGGGCGGTCGGTGTAGATCACCTCGCCGCGCTTCACGCACTTGCGCATGCCGCCGGGCACCGGCAGGGCGATCACCTCGGCCGACGCCGCCTCGGAGGCCGGCTGCGCCCGCACCGTGCCGTTGTCGAAGACGATGGCCTTGGGCGGCGGCGCGCTGCGGCCGATCAGCGGGGCCAGCCAGGCCGCATCGCGCCAGCGCCAGGCGCTGAGCAGCAAGAAGGCCACGAGCAGTCCGCCCAGACCCCATTTGAAGATATTCATTCGAGACTCCCTGCGCGCCAGTCTACCCAAGGCGCGCCAGCGTCCGACCGGCCCGGGCCCCCAAGGTGAAGGCCTCCTCGAACACCGAATAGCCCGCCAGATCGGTGTGGACGAAGGCCACGCGGCCCACCGGCTCGCGCAGCGCGCGCCGGGCCGGCTGGCCCGCCACGCCGGGCGCCGGGATGGCCATCGCATGGCCCCAGCGCGTCAGGTCGGCCTGGCGCAGGCGCTGGGCCAGGTCGGGGTGCAGCGGCGCCAGGTGGGCCAGCACCTCGGCGGTCCAGTCGGCGGCCGAGCCGCTCAGCAACCGGCCGCGCTCGGTCTCGGGCAGCGCCAGGTAGGCCGTGATCACCGGAGGCTCGGCGGCGGCGTCCGTGCGCAGCGACTGATGGCGCGCATGCACATAGCCCAGCATCGGTGAGCGCCCGGCCGGCAGGAAGGGCACGTTGTCCCAGGCCAGCGGTGCGCCGGTGCGCGCCAGCGGCCAGGCGTCCAGCTGCAGGTTGGCCACCAGCCAGGGCGCGTGGCGCGTGGCCAGCGCGGTCTCACGCAGCGCGCGCTGGCGCGGCGCGTCCAGGCCCTGCACCAGGTGCTGGGCCACGTGCAGCGGCAGCGCCACCACCACCCGCTCGGCCTGCCAGCGCTCGGGCGCGTCCTGCGCCTCGTTCCAGGCCTGCACCTGCACCGCGTGGCGGCCCACCTCGACCGCCAGCACGGTGCGGCCCAGGTGCAGGCGCGGCGCCAGCGGCGTGGCCAGCGCGCGCACCAGGGCCGCGTTGCCCTCGGGCCAGGTGAAGACCGCGTCGCGCTCGGCCGCCTCCTCGCCCGGCGCCGCAAAGCCGTGGCGGCTGGCGAAGTAGTGCAGCCCGGCCCAGGCCGAGACGCTGGCGATGCCGGCGCCGTAGTCGTCGCGGCAGCAGTAGTCGAGGTGGCCCAGCAGGCGGCTGTCGTCCAGGCCCTGCGCCTGCAGCCACTGGTCGAAGCGCTGTGCGTCGAGCGCCGCATGTCCGGGCTGCCAGGCCAGGCCGGTGGTGGGCATCGCGAACGGCAGTGCGCGCTGCGCCTCGGCCACGGCCTGGGCGAAGCGCCGGTACTGCGCCCGCGTGGCCGGCCGGCCCTCGGCCGAGGGCAGCAGGCCGTCCTGCCAGGCGCCGTCGATGAACAGGCGCTCCTGCGGCGCGTGGCACAGGTGGCGCTCGTCCGGCTGCAGGCCGCGGGGCGTCATGCGCAACAGGCCGATCTGCTGCAGCCACTCGCGCACCTCGGGCGCCGCGGCGCCAGGCACCGGCAGGTAATGCGCGCCCATCGGGCAGCCGCTGCCGGCCAGCGTGTGGCCGCGGCTGTTGCCGCCCACCGCGTCATCCAGTTCCAGCAGCTGGGCGTCGTCGACGCCGCCTTCCACCAGCGCCCGCAGCGCCGCCAGACCCGACACACCACCGCCCAGCACCAGCGCGCCCACGCGGCGCAGCGGCCCGTCGGCGCGGGCGGGCCGCGGCGCGCGCAGCCGGTGGCCACGCTCGGGCGCCACGCCCACCCAGCGGCTGGCGAGCAGCACCTCGGGCGCGGGCAGGCAGCCGGCCAGCGCGGCGGCGGCGCCGGCGGACAGCAGCGCGCGGCGTCTCACTGGTGCACCCGTCCCCACTCGGCCTCGAAGGTGTGGACCAGGCCCTGGGTGGACAGGCGGTTGGGCTCGGCGTCCACCCGCGCCATGTCGGGCGGGAAGTGGAACAGCGCCGGCAGGCCGTCCAGGCTCAGGAAGCGCAGGCCCGGCGGCAGCGCGGTCGGTGCCCGCCAGGGCCGGCGGCTGGCCAGCACGAAGCCCCACTCGCCGAAGCTGGGCACATGGGCGTGGTAAGGCGTGGCGCCCAGGCCCACCGCCTCGATCGTGGCCACCACGGTCCAGAAGCTCTGGCGCGCGATCAGCGGCGAGGTGGTCTGCACCACCGCATAGCCGCCGGCCGCCAGGTGCTGGTCGACCAGGGTGTAGAAGCTGGTGCTGTAGAGCTTGCCGATCGCGAAGTTGGTGGGGTCGGGGAAGTCGATGACGATCGCGTCGAACACCTCGTCGTGGCTCTCCAGCCAGGTGAAGGCGTCGGCATTCACCAGGCGCAGCTTGGGCGAGGACAGCGCATGGGCATTGAGCGCCGCCAGCCGAGGCTCGTCGCGGAACAGCTGGGTCATGCGCGGGTCCAGCTCGACCAGCGTGACCTGCTCCACCGACGGGTGCTTGAGCACCTCGCGCAGCGCCATGCCGTCGCCGCCGCCCAGGATCAGCACCCGCCGCGGCGCCCCCTGCGCGGCCAGCGCGGGGTGCACCAGGGCCTCGTGGTAGCGGTACTCGTCGCGCGAGTGGAACTGCAGGTTGCCGTTGAGGAACAGCCGCGTGCCCGCCGGTCCTTGCGTGACCACCACGCGCTGGTAGGGGCTGGTCTCGCGGTAGATCGTCTGCTCGCCGTAGAAGCGGTCCTCGGCCCAGGTGGTCAGGCGGTTCGCGCCGGCGAAGCCGGCCAGCAGCAGCGCCACCACCACCGCGCAGGCCAGCGCGGTGCGGCGCCAGTGCGGCAGCTCGGCGCGGAACAGCCACAGCGCCCACACCGCCACCGCCGCATTGAGCAGGCCGAAGAACAGGCCCGTGCGGATCAGGCCCAGGTGCGGCACCAGCAGCAGCGGAAAGGCCACCGCCACCACCAGCGCGCCCAGGTAGTCGAAGGTCAGCACCTGCGAGACCAGGTCCCGCAGCACGTAGCGCTCGCTGAACTGGCGCTTGAGCAGGCGCATCACCAGCGGGATCTCCAGCCCCACCAGCACGCCGATCACGCCCACCAGGCCGTACAGCAGCACCCGGAATTCGGCGCTGGCGCTGGCCGGCAGGCTGGAGTGCGCGACGAACAGCGCCGCCGGCATGCCCCCGCCGATCGCCCCCACCAGCAGCTCCACGCGCAGGAACACCGCCACCAGCTCACGCTCGACATAGCGGCTCAGCCAGCTGCCCAGCCCCATCGCGAACAGGTAGGCGCCGATCACGGTGCTGAACTGCAGCACCGAGTCGCCCAGCAGGTAGCTGGCCAGCGCGCCCGCGGCCAGCTCGTACACCAGCCCGCAGGCGGCGACGACGAAGACCGAGGCCAGCAGCAGCAGCTCGGCCGGATGGATGCGCGCCGCGGCGCGATCCGCCCTCACTAGCCGTGGATCGCGGCCGCGACGATCAGGCCGATGGCGATGAACATCGCCGCCACCACCAGCGCCAGCGCGAGGTTCTTCTTCTCGACGATCTCCTCCCACAGCTGGTAGGGGGTGAGCTTGTCGATGACGACGAAGGCCAGCCACAGCACGACCACGCCGATCACGGCATAAACCACCGAGGCCAGCATCACCGCCGGTTTCAGGGCATCAATTTCCATCGGGCTTCTCCTTCATTTGTGGCCGCCCCCGCTGGAGTAGCCGCCGAACGAGCTGCCTCCGCTGGAAAAGCCGCCGCCGCTGCGCTGGCTGCGCAGGCATTGCTGGTACTCGGCGCTGGATTCGCCGAAGGTCTGGCGCTGGGCGTCGCAGGCGCTGTCGCTGCCGTCGCAGCGGGCCAGCAGCAGCATCACGACGATCACCACCACCATCACGATCAGGCCGTGGCTGATGCGGCTGCCCAGGCTCTGCGCGGCCACCGGCCGGCTGGCCCCGGCCGCGGCGGCGCTGGGCGCCGCGCCGACCAGACCGAAGGCGCTGTTGACCTCGGCATTGGGCAGGCGCCGGCCGGCCGACCAGACCAGCTCGGTGTCGGACTGCTCGCTGGCCAGCACGCCCTCGCCGTCGCGTTCGCGGTAGTCGGTGACCTCGAGCGACTCGCCCTGGCGCACCTGCCAGTAGAACTCGCCCAGCACCCAGGTGGTGGTGGCGCGGTAGGGTTCCTCGACACGCCAGTAGGTGTGGCCCTGCCAGGCCACCTCGCCCAGCCGCGTCTCGGGCACGCCGGTGATCGGGCGCACCACGCTCCAGCCGCTGTAGGTGTCGGACAGGAAGGCAAAGCCCTCCTGCCGGTTGTAGAGCAGGTACTCGCGCCAGAACTCGCGGTCGTCCTCGTCGTCCTCGGGCAGGCTGCAGCGCTCCTGGAAGCCCACCACCTGCCAGTCGATCGGCGTGGCACTGTCCACCGCCAGGCGGCCGCTGGCGCCCAGCGGAATGCCGGGCCCGCGGCCGCTGGCGCCGCTGTTGGCCTGCTGGTAGTGCGCCAGGTCGCCACCGATGCCGGCGGACACGTCGATCACCGACTTGCACTGGCCGCAGGTCACCGACTGCGTGGTGCCCAGGTTCAGCACCACGGAGGCGCCGCAGCTCGGGCAGGCCAGCGTGCGGCCCTGCAGGGAGGCCTGCGAGGCGCCCTCCTTCAGGCCGCGCAGCGCCAGGTCGGCCAGGCCGACACGCTGGCCGATCGACCACTGCGGCTGGCCCGAGACCTGGCCATCGAGCGTGCCGACCGCGCCGTTCTCCATCCGCAGGTCGGCCACCGGGAAGCTGCCGTCCAGGCGCGGCGGCCGCGGCAGTTCGCCCTCGGCGGCGATCAGCGAGGCCTGGATGCGTGACGCCACGCGCCAGGCATCGCCGCCGATCAGCACGCGCCGGCCCACCTCCAGATCGGTCCAGGCCGGCGGGGGCTGCAGCGCCGGCTGGTCGAAGGCCATCACATAGGCGCCGTTGTCCTCGCTGAGCCAGGCCGATTTGCCGGACTCGCCCTCGAACAGCGCATGCCACTCGTTCCAGGTGCCGTCGGCGTAGCGGTACTGCAGCCGCCCGACCAGCGTGAAGGGCTCGCCGTGGTAGCGGCCGCTGACGCCCAGTTGCAGCGGGCTGTGGTCGTTGAACAGCTCCGAGACCACGCCGATGCGGCGCAGCGCCTCGCCGTCGCGCACCAGGGTGCTGCGGCAGAAGCTGCAGACGGCGCTGGCCGACGCGGCCGAGGCGAACTCGACCGGCGCGCCGCAGCCAGGGCACAGCGCCTGCCAGCGGCGCTGGGGAGCAGGGGTCGTGGACATCTACGGGGGCGACCCACCCAGGCGCCGGGCAGCGCCACGCCAGGGCGAGCCCCCTTGGGCGGTGGCGATGGCGCGCAGCGACAAGCCTGGGGGCCTCAAGGGTCTACAGTTTCTTCAGCAGTTCGGCCTTCTTGGTGGCGAACTCGTCCTCGGTGAGGATGCCCTTGGCCTTGAGCTCGGCCAGCTTCTCGATCGTGGCCATCACCTCGTCGGCGCCCATGGCCGCCCGGGCCGCCGCAGCCGCCGCAGCGGCGGCCGGCTGCGCCTGCAGGCCCTGGCTCAGCTGCTGCGCCAGCACCTGGCCCAGCGCCACGCCGGCGCCCAGGCCCATCGCGTCGCCAGCGATGCCGCCACCCTGGCCCACGCCCTCGGCCAGCTTCGGGATGGCCTGGGCGGTCTGGTACTGCATGAAGGCGCCCATGTCCTTGCCGACCATGCCCATGCCGATCTTCTGGTCGAGGATCTTCTGCAGCTCCTCGGGCAGCGACACGCTTTGCAGCGTCACCGACTCGAGCTTCAGGCCGATCGCTTCGAACGAGGGCGCGGTGGCGGCCAGCAGCTGCTTCGCGAACTCGATCTGGTTGGCCGCCAGGTCCAGGAAGGCGATGCCGGAGGCGGCCACCGCGTCCGAGATGTGCTGCAGCATCAGGCCGCGCAACTGGCCGTCCAGGTCCTCGACGGTGTAGCGGTCGCGGGTGCCGGAGATCTCGGTGTGGAACTTCTTCGGGTCGGCGACGCGGTAGGCGTAGTTGCCGAAGGCACGCAGGCGCACCGCGCCGAAGTCCTTGTCGCGGATCGTCACCGGCTGCGCCGTGCCCCATCGCTGGTCGACCTGCTGGCGGGTGCTGAAGAAGTAGACGTCGCTCTTGAAGGGGCTCTCGAACAGCTTGTCCCAGTTCTTCAGGTAGGTCAGCACCGGCAGCGTCTGCGTGGTCAGCTTGTGCATGCCGGGGCCGAAGACATCGGCCACCTGACCCTCGTTGACGAAGACCGCCATCTGGCTCTCACGCACCGTCAGCGAGCCGCCGTACTGGATCTCGTTGTCGGCCATCGGATAGCGCCAGGCGAGCACGCCGTCGCCGGACTCGGTCCACTCGAGGATGTCGATGAACTGTTTCTTGATGAAATCCATCAGACCCATGGTGTCTGTGCCCTCCGTGGCAACACCGGCCAACGCGCCGGCCGGGCAAATAATACGCGCCATGAACGCCCCTGCCGACCGACCGTTGCGGCTGGCCATCGTCGGCGCCGGCCCCGCCGGTCTGACCCTGGCCCTGCTGGCCCATCAACTGCTGCCACGCGCGCAGGTGGCGGTGTATGACGCCCGGCCCGCCGAGCGCGATGTCGCGGCCGACCCGCGCACGCTGGCGCTGTCGCTGGGCAGCGTGCAACTGCTGGAGCGCCTGGGGGCCTGGCCCGCCGCGGCCGCGCAGCCGATCACCGAGGTGCGCGTCAGCCAGGCGCCGCCCACGCTGTCGCGCGGTCCACTGCAGGCCGCCGTGCGCATCAGCGCGCAGGAGCAGGCCGTGCCGCAGCTGGGCGCGGTGATCCGCTACGGCGCGCTGGTGGCGCCGCTGCAGCAGGCCTGGCAGGCCGCCTGCGCGGCCGCGCCGCAGCGCGCCGCGCTGCACCTGGGCCGGCCGGTGGCCGCGGTCAAGCCGGTGGCGGGCGGCGTGGAGATCGACGCCGGCATCGCCGAGACCGCCGACCTGGCGGTGATCGCCGAGGGCGGCGTGTTCGCCGACCAGGCCCGCAAGGCGCTGAGCCACGACTACCGCCAGCAGGCCTGGGTCGGTCAGGTCACGCTGGACGCCGGCTTCGCGCCGGGCACCGCCTTCGAGCACTTCACCCGCGAAGGCCCGCTGGCGCTGCTGCCGCTGCCCGCCGCGCCCGGCGATGGCGCCGGCACCCGCCAGGCGGCGCTGGTGTGGTGCGTGGCCACCGACGACGACCCGCTGGCGCCGCTGGACGATGCCCAGCGCCTGGCCGTGCTGCAGCACCGCCTGCCCGACGGCGCCGGCCGCGCGCTGGCGCTGTCACCGCTCAAGCGCTTCGCGCTGGGCCTGAACGCCGAGACCACGCTGGTGCAGGGCCGCTGCGTGCGCATCGGCAACGCGGCACAGACCCTGCACCCGGTGGCCGGCCAGGGCCTGAACCTGGGCCTGCGCGACGCCTACAGCCTGGTCGATGCGCTGCGCCACGCGCCCGACCTGGACCAGGCGCTGCGCCGCACCGAATGGGCCCGCGCCCCCGACCGCTGGGCGACGATCGCCAGCACCGATTTCCTCGCCCGCAGCTTCACCTGGCAGGCCCCGGGCCTGGCCACGCTGCGCGGCCTGGGCCTGGCCGCGGTGCAGGCGCTGCCGCCGCTGAAGGCGGCGCTGGCGCGGCAGATGATGTTCGGGCGGCGCTGATCGGTCACTCATCCCTCTGGAAGGACGCTTGATGCGCATCGCCTTCGCCTCCTGCTTCTGCACCACCGTCTCGACCACCCAGCCGGTGTGGTCGCGGATCGCCGCCGAGCAGCCTGACCACCTGGTGCTGCTGGGCGACTCGGTCTACCTGGACATCGGCGCGCCGCAACCGCCGCAGCAGATGGACACGCTGGCCTTCGCCGACTGGCTGGTCGACCGCTACCGCGCCCAGCTGGCGGTGAAGAGCTTCGCGGCACTGGTGCGCGGCATGCCCGCCGACGGCCGCGTGCACAGCCTCTGGGACGACCACGACTTCCTGTGGAACGACGCCTGCGGCGCGCCACTGGCGCAGCGCCCCGAGCAGGTCGAGAAGATCGCGCTCAGCACCGCGGCGCAGACGCTGTGGCGCGAGGTGCTCTCGGCCCGCCTGGCCGGCCCGGCCTTCCCGCAGGACAGCCAGGATGCGCGGCTGTGGCCCCAGCCGGCGCAGCCGCTGGCCACGCCCAGCCTGGCGCTGGCGCCAGACCTGTGGCTGCACCTGAGCGATGGCCGCACCTGGCGCACCGACGACAGCATCTTCGGCCCGCCCCGGCGCGCGCTGTTCGGCAGCGCCCAGCGCCAGCGCCTGTCCAAGGCCTTTGCCGCTGCGCCGGCCGACGCGGTGCACCTGTTCGCCAGCGGCTCCACCTTCGCCGGCTACAAGCGCTACGAGGAGGACAGCGCCTGGCTGCTGGGCGAGGCTGCGGCGCGCCGCATGCTGATGCTCAGCGGCGACATCCACCGCAACGAGCTGGACGCCTTCCACACCGGCGGCTTCCCGCTGCACGAGGCCACGTCTTCCGGCGCCGCGGTGAAGCTGGCGGTGGTGCTGGGTTCACCGCGTGAGAACTATGGCCTGGTCGATGTCGACGCGCAGCAGCTGCACATCCGCCTGTTCGGCCGCCAGGGTCTGCAGTTCGAGCGGGTGATCGACCGCGCCAGCTGGCTGCCGCTGCGCTGAGGCCTGGCTTGGCAGCCCTGCTGTCCGGGGCGTGCCGAGCGCCTGCGCCTCACTCGAAGGCCAGCGGCCCCAGCCGGCCCACCGCGGCCGCCAGACGCCAGCGGGCGCGCAGCCAGGCGGCGCGGCTGTCGGCCCACTGCAGGCTGGCCTGGGCCAGCGCGTCCTGGGCCTGCAGCACGTCGCCGAAGCCGCCCACGCCCAGGCGGTAGCGCTCGGCCACCGCCTGCAGCGCGGCCTCGGCGCTGTCACGGGCGCGGCGCATCTCGCGCCAGGCGTGGCGCTCGGACTGCAGCAGCCGGCCCTGCTCCCAGACCAGCGCCTCGGTCTGCGCCAGGGCGTCGGCCAGCTCGGCCTGGCGCACCTGCTGCTGGGCCTGGGCGTCGGCCACCCGGCCGCTGGTCACGCCGCGGTCGTACAGCGGCAGCGACCAGCTCAGCGAGCCGGTGGTGACGCTGCGCACCTGCAGGTCGTTGCTGGAGCGGGTGCGGCCGGTCTGCGCACTGGCGCCGATGCTGCCCCAGCGCCCGGCGCGGGCGCCGTCGATGCGGGCCTGGACCTCGGCCAGGCGGGCGCGCGCGGCCAGCACCTGCGGGTGGCGCTCGCGCGCCTCGGCGATCAGCGCGTCCAGGTCGGGCGCGTCGCCTTCGTCGGTGACGGGGCCGGCTTCCAGCTCGATGACCTCGCTGGCGGGCAGGCCCAACGCCACCGCCAGCGTGCCACGCGCCACCAGCCAGGCGCCCAGCGCGCGCGCGTGTTCGGCGCGCGCCTGGGCGGTGGCGGTGTCAGCGCGGTAGCGTTCGGCCAGGCTGGCCGCGCCGGCGCTGCGCCGGGCCTCGACCAGCTGGCTGTTGGCCTCGGCCTGGCGCAGCACGCCGGCCAGCGCATCGACCTTGTCCTGCGCCGCCTGGGCGGTGGTGTAGAGCAGCGCCGCCTGGCCGATCGCGGTCAGCACCTCGGCGCGCTGGGCATCCAAGGCGGCCGCCAGCGCGGCGCCGCTCTCGCGCGCCGCCGCACTGCGCTGGCCGAAGTCGAACAGCACGATGTCGGCGCGCAACTCGGCAAAGGCCGACTGGCCGTAGCCGTTGCGGGCGTCCACGCCGCCGGCGGCGTTGAGCGCCGGCCACCAGGCCTGGCCGGCCACCCGGTCGGCGGCACGCGCCTGCTGAACCAGCCCGGCCCCGCGGCGCACGCCCAGCGCGTGACAGACCACCCCCTCGATCGCCGCCGGCAGGCTCCAGGCGGTGGGGCGCGGTGCCTCGGCGGCGCAGCCGGCGCCCAGCTGCAGGCTGTCCAGCCCCGGCGCCGTGGCCGGGGCCGCGGCGGCTGGCGGCTCGACCGCCTGCGGGTCAAGCCGCAGGCCCTGGGCGGGGGCGGCAGCCGCCCACAGGCCCAGCAGCAGCAGACCGAGCGGGCGCCTCATCCGCGCGCCAGTCCCTGGCGGGCCGCGTAGTCGGCGGCGGGCTCGTCGCGCAGCACGCCGCCCTCGCCGATCTCGATCACCCGGTCGGCCAGCGCCAGCGTCTGCGGCCGGTGGGCCACCAGGATGCGCGTCATCGGCTGGCGGGCGATGGCCGAGCCGACCTCGGCCTCGCGCGCCAGGTCCAGGTGGCTGGTCGCCTCATCCAGGATCAGCACGCGCGGCCGGCGGTACAGCGCACGCGCCAGCACCACGCGCTGGCGCTGGCCGCCCGAGAGCGTGCTGCCCATGTCGCCCACCAGGCTGTGGTAGCCCATGGGCATGCGGGCGATGTCCTCGTGCACCGCCGCCAGGCGGGCGCACTGCTCGATCCAGGCCGGGTCGGGGCGCGGGTCGAAGCAGCTGATGTTGTCGGCGATCGAGCCGGCGAACAGGGTGTCGTCCTGCAGCACCGTGCCCACCTGGGCGCGCCAGCGCGCCAGGCCCAGCGTGGGCAGCGGCTGGCCGTCGATGCGGATCTCGCCGCGCTGCGGCGCATGCACGCCCAGCAGCAGGTTCAGCAGCGTGGTCTTGCCGCAGCCCGATGGCCCGGTGATCGCCACCGACTCGCCCGGCGCGATGCGCAGCGACAGGCCGCGCAGCACCTCGGGCGTGCCCTCGGCGTAGCGGAAGGCCAGGCCGTCGATCTCGATCGCCGGCGGCTGTGCGGACGTCGGCGCCGCCACCGCCGGGCCCTCGGCCTCGGGCGCGGTGAGCACGATGTCGGACAGGCGCTGCGCATCGAGCTGCAGCATGCGCAGGTCGAAGTACTTGTTGATGAGCTCGCCGAAGCGGCTGTCGAACTGGCTGCGGTAGGCCAGGAAGGCCAGCAGCATGCCCACGCTGAGCGTGCCGGCCATCACCTCGCGGGCGCCCAGCCACAGCAGGCCCAGGCCGGCCAGGCCGGTCAGCAGGCGGCGCGCGGTGCGGTAGACGATGTCCAGGCGCTGCACCTTCAGGCCGGCGTTGACCTCGGCCACCATCAGCGTCTGCCAGGCCGCCATGCGCTCGGGCGTGCGGTCAAACAGGCGCAGCGTGCGGATGCCGCGCACGGTCTCCAGCAGGTGGCTGGACTCCAGCGCACCGCGCACCAGGCGCTCGGCGCTGGCCTCGCGCAGCGGCCGGTAGCGCAGCGCGCGCAGCAGCGCATAGGCCAGCACGGCCAGGGCCGCGAACAGCGTCAGCCAGGGGCTGTAGAGCAGCATCAGGCCCAGCGTGAACAGCACCATCAGGCCGTCCAGCGCGGTCTCGACGAAGGTGGTGGTCAGCACCTGCTGGATGTTGGACACCGAGCCGAAGCGCGACATCACGTCGCCCAGGTGGCGCCGCGCGAACCAGTCCAGCGGCAGCTTCAGCAGGTGCTGCAGCACATTGCTGCGCCACTGCACGCGCAGCTGCGTGCCCACGCGCAGCACCAGCCAGGCGCGGGCCACGGTGAAGACCTGCTGCACCAGCAGCAGCAGCACGAAACCGATGGCCAGCGTGCCCAGCAGGCTGGTGTCGCGCGAGACCACCACGTGGTCGACCACCCACTGCATGAACAGCGGGCTGGCCAGCGCCAGCGCCTCCAGCAGCAGCGACACGCTGAAGACGCGCCACAGCGTGGCCGTCAGCCCCTCGACGCGGCCGATCAGGCGGCGCACCGAGACCGGCTGCGCCTCCTCGCGCGGCACGAAGCTGCTGTCGGGCCAGGCTTCCAGCGCGACGCCGGTGAAGCGGCGCGACAGCTCGTCCATGCCGATCCGCCGCTCGCCGCTGGCCGGGTCGACGATGCGGCAGCGCGTGCCCTCGACCGCCACCAGCACCACGAAATGCGCCAGGTCCCAGTGCAGCACGCAGGGCAGGCGCAGCTGCGACAACTCGTCGGTCTCCAGCCGCACCGCACGGGTGGCCAGGTGCTCGGCCTGGGCGACGCGCGACAGATCAGCCAGCGTCATGCCCTGCGGTGACGCGCCGTGGCGGCTGCGCAGCGTGGCCAGGTCGGTCAGCGTGCCATGGTGGCCCAGCAGCATGGCCACGCAGGCCAGACCGCACTCGGCGGCCTCGGTCTGCAGCACCGGCACCAGGCGCTGCGTCCAGCCCATCTGCAGGCGGTCGAGCCAGGACGGCGGGGTGGTGGGGGCGGCGTTCATTCGGTGCGCATGCGTTCCTTGACGCCCAGCAGCGGCTCGAGCATCCATTCGTACAGGCGGCGCGACTCGTGCAGCAGATCGGCCTCGACGCGCATGCCGGCCTGCAGCGGCAGCGCCGCGCCTTCCACGGTCTGGGCCGGCAGCTTCACGGTGACCGCGAACAGCGGCTCGGCAGCCCACTCGGGACGCCAGGCGGCCTCGCCCAGCTCGGCCGGTGTGGCGGCGGCGCCGGACACCGACAGCACCTCGCCGCGGTGCTGGCCGTACTTCTGGTACGGGAAGGCGTCGTAGCGCAGCAGCACCGGCATGCCGGGCCGCACGAAACCGGCGGCACTGCTGGGCACATACAAGCGCGCCACCAGCGCGCTGTCGCCGGGCACCAGCTGGGCGAGCTGGCGGCCGGCCTCGACGCTCTGGCCCACCTCGGCGCGCAGCTGCGAGATGCGGCCCGCCGCCGGGGCGCTGACCTGCACGCGCCGGCGCGCCTCGATCTCGGTGTATTCGCGGCCGGCCTGCTGGGCCTCGCGGTCGAGCTCGCCGCGCTGGATCGCGCTGCGGGTCTTCTGCGTGTCGGCCTCGCGCCGGGCCTCGAGCAGCTGGCGCTCCAGCGCCAGCAGGTCGCGCTGCAGCGCCTGGACCTGGCCCTGCAGCTCGGACTGCTGGGTCTCGCGGGCCAGCAGTTCGTCGCGCGAGACAAAGCCCTGGCGGAACAGCGACTGGTAGCGCTGGGTGGCCTCATCGGCGCCCTGGGCACGCTGGCGCAGCAGCATCAGCTGGCGCTGGGCCTGGGCCTGTTCGGCCTTGAGCGTGTCGATGCGGCGCGCCAGCTGGCCGGATTCCAGGCGCTCGGCCAGCTCCACCCGGCGCAGGTCGGCTTCCAGCGAGGCCTTGCGGGTGGCGATGCGCTCGGCCACCTGGCGCTGCCAGGCCTCGTCGCCCGGCCCGCCGCGGTCATCGGACAGCACGAACAGCAGCTGGCCGGCCTGCACCACCTGCCCCTCGCGCACCTGCGACTCGATGACGGTGCCCGCCTGCGGCGCGGCCAGGCGGATCAGGCCGGCGGCGGGCAGCAGCACCCCGTTGACGGTGGAGCGCCGCGCGTACTGGCCGAAGACCAGCAGCGCCGCCAGGCTCAGCAGCAGGGCCCAGGCCAGCAGCGCCAGCCAGCGCGACGAAGCGCCGGGCCACAGCACCACGTCGCCGACCTGACGCGGCGCGCGGGCGGCCACGGCCTCGGCACGGAACAGGGAGGAATCAGGCGGGGTCGAGGACATGGTTCGAGGTCTGGCACGGCGCCCGATTGTGGGGGCAAGCGCCGGGGCAGCCCATGAAAAAGGGCCCCAGAGGGCCCTTGGACAGCGGACGGCACCCGGCCGGTCCGCCGCGGATCAGGTCGCGGGACCTCAGGGCACCGGCGGGGGAGCCGGCGGAGGAGGCGGCGGCGACGGCGGCGTGCAGTGGTTGCTGCTGCTGCTGCCATGACCGCTGCAGCCGTGATGGCTGCTGCCACCGTGGCTGCAACCGCCGTGACCGCGGTTCCAGCCACCCCAACCGCCCCAGCAGCCCCAGCCGCCGGAGACCTTTTCCATCTCTTCAAGAGTCAGGACGCGCATCAGAGCTTCCTTTCGTGGGAGGGTTATCGAGGTGCGGATCATCACGAGGGTGTTACTCGTTGACAATCCCCAATTGTGTTACTGCTCTGTCATTGTGACATTCTGCACACATGAGCGTTACCGCTGTTTGCCCTGAACCGATGGATGCGCGCCACAGCACCTTGTGCCTGCTGGCGCCTGGCCAGCTCTCGCGGCTGCTGCGCTGGATGGAACAGCTCCCGGCCAGCCCGGACCTGCGCCCGATGGACCTGGCCGACGCCTGGCGCGCCGCCGGCCCGCGCTGGGAGCGGCTGTCGCGGGAGGAGGCCGGCCGCGCCGATGAGCCGGTGGTGCGCCCCCTGCCGCCCGAGGTGCAGGCGCATGTGGAGGCGGTGATCGCCACGCCAGCGGTGCAGCGCACCTTCGACGCGGTGCCGGTGGCCTTCGGCATGGTGCCGCTGGCGCAGCTGATGGCCTCGCAGTACTCGCTCACCGGCGCCACGGTGGACGCGCTGAGCGCCGGCGCGCCACCCGGCCCCGCGGCGCTGGCGGCGCTGTGCCTGCCGCTGCAGGGCGGTGACGCCGACGCCGGCCTGCGCCTGGTGCACCGCGGTCCGCGCGAGATGGTCTTCGTCAGCGACACCCACGACACCCGGATGCTGGACACCCGCTGCTTCATGGGCGCCGAGCGGCCCGAGCTGCCGGTGCGCGGCCACCCCGAGGCGATGGTGGGCCTGTTCCTGGGCCAGAGCACCAACCTGGTGAACGTGCTGCTGCACCGGCGGCGCCTGCTGGTCAACAACGGCCACCACCGGCTGCATGCGCTGCTGGCGGCGGGCGTGAGCCATGTGCCGGCGCTGATCCAGGTCTGTGGCAGCCGCGAGGAGTTCGACGAGGTCGCGCCGCGCGCCGCGCGCGATGCCTACCACCCCTACTTCGAGTCGCCCCGCCCGCCGCTGCTGGCGGACTTCTCCGACCCCGCGCTGACGCTGGCGGTGCGCACGCCGCCGATGCGCCGCGAGCTGAAGGTCACCTTCGAGTGGGAAAGCAAGATGGTGGCGATCTGAGCGCCGGGCTCAGCCGCCTTCCGCCTTGAGGAACAGCGCCCGGTCGGGCGCGAAGTTGGCGTGCAGCGGCAGCAGCGCGCCGCCCAGCGCGCGCGCGTCGGAGCCGATCGTGCCCGGCAGCAGCTGCGGCCGGGTCACGCCCTGCCAGTCGTAGCGGTCCAGCGCCTGTTCGGTGGCCTGGCGCAGCGCGTCGCGCAGCGCGGCGGGGATCGAGCCGTCGATGATGACGTTCTCGATGTCCAGCAGGCAGGCCGCACTGTTGATCGCCAGCGCAATGGCCGCACCGGTGGACGCCAGCCAGGCGCTGGTGATCGGCCACCAGGGGGCCTGCAGCGCGCGCTCGTCGCCGGCCGCTTCCAGCGCCAGTCCGGCCTGGGCGAAGCGCTGTTCCAGCTGCAGCAGCGAGGCCTCGCTGAGCAGTTGGGCGGGCGAGGCCTGGCCGGCCGCTGGCAGGCCCAGCGGCATCGAGCCGATCGCCCCGGCGTTGCCGTGCAGGCCGCTGCGCAGGTGGCTGTCCAGCACCAGCCCGCCGCCCACGAAGGTGGCCAGGAACACATACAGGAAGCTGCTGATGCTGCGGCCGCGGCCAGCCACCAGCTCGGCCACGCAGGCGGCCGCGGTGTCCTTCATCAGCGTCACCGGCCAGTCGCTCAGGCGCTGCACCTCGGCAGCGAAGTCGATCGCCTGCCAGGCCTCGCCCACCTCGGGCGGCATGTCCAGCAGCGTGCGCCAGCCGCCCAGCGAAAACGGGATGGCGATGCCCAGGCCCTGCACGCGCGGCAGCCAGGCCTCGGGCAGCGTGCTGCGCAGTTCGGCCAGGCATTCGTCGATGAAGGCCAGCAGCGCGCCGGCCTCGGGGTAGCGGTAGGAGCGCGACCAGCGCTGGCGCACGGTGCCGACGAAGTCGACCAACAGCACGTCGATGCTGCGCCGGCCGATCTTCACGCCCACCGCAAAGGCGCCATCGGGGTCCAGCGCCAGCGGCACCGACGGCTGGCCCACCTTGCCGCGCTGCGGCGTGCCCTTGAGCAGCAGGCCATCGTCCAGCAGACGCTTGGTGATCAGCGACACCGTCTGCGCGGTCAGGTGGGTGACGCGGGCGATCTCGGCGCCGGGCAGCGCGCCATGCAGGCGAATGGCCTGCAGCACCACGCGCTCGTTGTACTGGCGCAGGCCGCCCTGGCTGGAGCCGCGGGGCCGCAGGCGGCGGACCTCGGCGCCTTCCTTGGCAGCGGTGCGGGCATCAGGGGACAAGTTCTTCTCCGAGCACGCCCTTCTTGAACAGGAAGTTGCCCCAGGGCTGCAGGTCCCCGGTCAGCACGATCGCATGGGCGTGGCGGACCCGATCGTAGAACGCAAAGCGTTCGGTCGGCTGACACTGTGCCGGCTGCGCGTGGCCCTGGTCGGCCAGCATGCCGATCACCCGGCGCTGCTGGGCGCTGCGGTAGGGCGGCTCGGTGCCGCCCACCTGCATGTAGGCCACCGGCTGGTCCACCATCGCGTCCAGCGGCAGCAGGCTCAGCACGGCGCGGGCGGCGCGCTCCACATCAGCGCCCGGCAGCCGGATCACCGGCTTGCCCTGGGCCAGCGTGAGCGCGGTGAAGTTGGCGTCGGCAATGACGATCTCGTCGCCATGGCCCATCTCGGCCAGCGTCTTCAGCAGCTCGGGGGTGAGCAGCGGGTCGATTCCCTTGAGCATGGCGTCAGGCCTCCCGCCGGGTCGCCCCATGGGAGGCCTGCGCCCCCTTGGGGGGGTGAGTCCGGACATGCGGCGTCCGGCGGACGGCGCTCGCCAGACGAACGGCGCTGGCTTCGGCCAGCGCGCGGCCTGCAGGGCGCGAGCGAAGTGAGCGTGGGGGCTTCATGGTCCGTGTTCAGGCCAGACAGTCGGCGGGAATGTCCTCGGGCTTCATCGCGCCGGTCATCACCGCCACGGTGTCGCTCATGCTGATCTTCTTCGGGTTCAGCACCGCCGCCCGCTTGCCCAGCCGGGCGACGTGGATGCGGTCGGCGATCTCGAAGACATGGGGCATGTTGTGCGAGATCAGGATCACCGGCAGGCCCTTGTCGCGCACCCGGCGGATCAGCTCCAGCACCATGTTGCCCTCCTTCACGCCCAGCGCCGCGGTGGGCTCGTCGAGGATCACCACATGCCGTGCGAAGGCCGCCGCGCGGGCCACCGCCACGCACTGGCGCTGGCCGCCCGAGAGCGTCTCCACCGCCTGCGTCATCGAGCGGATGCCCACCTTCAGGTCGGCCATGCGCTCGACCGCGGTCTCCAGCATCTTCTTCTTGTCGAGCATGCGCAGCACGTTGCCCAGGAAGCCCTCGCGGCGCAGCTCGCGGCCCAGGAACAGGTTCTCGGCGATGGTCATCGCCGGCGCCACCGCCAGGTCCTGGTAGCAGCACTCGATGCCCTCGCGACGGGCGTCCATCGGGTTGCGAAAGCGCACCGGCTGGCCATCCAGCAGGATCTCGCCCTCGTCGGGGATGGTGGCGCCGGAGAGCGCCTTGATCAGGCTGGACTTGCCTGCGCCGTTGTCGCCGATCACCGCCAGGATTTCGCCGGCGCGCAGCTCGAAGTCGGCGCCGTCCAGCGCGGTGACCTGGCCGTAGCGCTTGACCAGGCCCTTGGCCTGCAGAACGAGTGGTTGGGTCATCTCAACGCCCTCCCTTGCGAGACAGTTGGTCCACGGTCACGGCCAGGATCACCAGGATGCCGGTGATCAGCACCTGGTAGACCGAGTCCACGCCCATCAGGGTCAGGCCGTTGTTCAGCACGCCAATGACGATGGCCCCGACCAGCGAGCCCAGGATCAGGCCGCGGCCGCCGAAGAGGCTGGTGCCCCCCAGCACCACCGCGGTGATCGCGTCGAGGTTCTCGGTCTTGCCGGCGTTGGGGTCGCCGACGCCGGTGCGGCTGACGGCCAGCAGTGCGGCCACGCCGTACAGCACGCCGGCGATCACGTAGACCTGCAGCAGCACCTTCTCGGTTGGGATGCCCACCAGGCGCGTGGCCTCGGGGCTGTTGCCCACCGCGTAGACGTGGCGGCCCGCGCCGGTGTCGCGCAGCCACCACCAGAAGCCCAGGTACAGCAGCACCATCAGCAGCGAGCCCCAGGCCACCTGGGCGCCGCCCAGCGCGAAGGTGTTGCCCAGCGCGGTCATCTCGTCGGGCAGGCCGGTGACGGTCTGGCTCTTCGAGTACAGCTGGGTGATCGCGAAGGCGATGTTGAAGGTGCCCAGCGTGACGATGAAGGGCGGCAGCTTGATGCGCGTGACCAGCAGGCCGTTGATCAGGCCGAACAGCGCGGTGGCAGCCACACCGGCGGCGATCGCCAGCGGCCAGGGCCAGCCCAGGTCGACTGCGAACTTGGTCATGACGATCGAGCCCAGCGCCATCACCATGCCGCAGGACAGGTCGATGCCCGCCGTCAGGATGATCAGCGTCTGGCCGATGGCGATCACGCCCACCACCATCACCTGCTGCAGGATCAGCGACAGGTTCTGGCCGCTGAGGAAGTTGTCGGTGGTGCTGGCGAAGAAGACGCAGGCGAACAGCAGGGCGATGAAGGGCCCGAGCTGGCCGATCGGCGGCAGTTTGCTCTTCAGGGTGTCCATGGCGGATTCCAGTGGCGACGAGGGATGCGGCAGCCCCGCCGGGGACCTTCTGCGGGCCCCGCGGCGGTGTCTGGTCTCAGCGGTTTACTTGGTGCCCCAGCAGAGGTCGGTGCCGGTCTTGACGTCCTTGCTGTCGACGCCGGCCACCGCCTTGGCGGCGATCAGGGTGACGCCGGTGTCGGTGTAGCCGCTGGGCTTCTTGCCGCTCTTGGCGTATTCCACGCCCGCGGCCACGCCCATCGAGGCCATCTTCAGCGGGTACTGCTGGCTGGTCGCGGCGATCTTGCCGGCGCCCACGTCCTTGATGCCCTGGCAGCCGCCGTCGACGCTGACGATCAGCACGTTCTTCTCCTTGCCGGCCTTCTTCAGCGCGTTGTAGGCACCGGCCGCGGCGGGTTCGTTGATCGTGTAGACCACGTTGACGTCGGGCGCCTTCTGCAGGCAGTTCTCCATCGCGGTCTGGCCCTTGGCCTGGTCACCGAAGCTGTCGGCCATGCAGACCACCTCGGCGGGCTTGGCGAGTTCGTTGTTCTTGGCGTCGAAGCTCTGCAGGCCCAGGCCCTGCAGGAAGCCGTTGTGGCGCTGCGCGCCGACCGGATGGCCGGGGAACAGGTCCAGCGTGACGATCTTTGCCGGCTTGCCCGCCAGCGAGGCCTTGGCGTACTGGCCGATCAGCACGCCGGCCTTGTAGTTGTCGGTGGCGAACAGCGCGTCGGTACCGTCGACCGGGTCGGTCGGGCTGTCCAGCGCGATCACCAGCACGCCCTTGTCGCGCGCCTTCTTGATGGCGGGAATGATGGCCTTGGAGTCGCTGGGCGTGATCAGGATGGTCTTGGCGCCGGCGGCGATCATGTTCTCCATCGCGGTGACCTGGCCAGCGTTGTCGCCGTCGGTCTTGCCGGCGCCGGTCAGCAGTTTGGCGCCCAGCTTCTTGGCCTCTTCCGCGGCGCCTTCCTTCATCTTCACGAAGAAGGGGTTGGTCTCGGTCTTGGTGATCAGGCCGATCACCGGCTGCGACTGCGCGTAGGCGACGCCGCCCAGGCTCAGGGCAGCGGCCACGGACAGCATCTTCAGGGTCTGGGTCATGGTGGTGTCTCCGGTCAGGTTCGGTGTGGGCGGCGCCGGTCGGGGGCCGCAGCGAGGAACGCGGAGCGAAGTGTGGGCGCCTTGTTTAAATAAATCAAGTGGATTGATTAATGGAAAACCCCGATGCTTCCGTTCGGGCCGGGCGGCACCATGCCGGCGGGCTGCAAACGTCTGCGGCCGCAACTGCTCAAGGAGAAAATGATGTTCGTGGTCTGCGGCGAAGCGCTGTTCGACGTGTTCGCCACTGGCGACACCCCCACCGGCCTGGGCCTGGACGCCCGCATCGGCGGCTCGCCGTTCAACGTGGCCGTGGGCCTGGTGCGCCTGGGCCAGCCCACCGCCTTCATGGGCGGCCTGTCCACCGGCTTCCTGGGCGAGCGCCTGCTGCGCGCGTTCCGCGACGAGGGCGTGGACGAGCGCTGCCTGGCCCGGCTGGACGCGCCCACCACGCTCAGCCTGGTGGGCGTGGACGCGCGCGGCGTGCCCTCGTACAGCTTCTATGGCGATCGCTGCGCCGACCGGCGACTGCCGGCCAGCGTGCTCGACACCCTGCCCGCCGAGACCCGCGCGATCCACTTCGGCTCCTACGCGATGGTGGTGGGCGAGACCGCCGACACCCAGCGTGCGCTGGTCGAGCGCGAGCACACCCGGCGCGTCATCGCCTACGACCCCAACGTTCGGCTGAACGTGGAGCCCGAGTTGCAGGTCTGGCGCGCCACGCTGGACTGGATGGCCGCGCGCACCCACCTGCTGAAGGTCAGCGACGAGGACCTGGGCCTGCTCTACCCCGGCGTGCCGCTGGCCGAGCTGGCCCAGCGCTGGCGCGGCAGCGGCGCCGCGGCGGTGGTGGTCACCCGCGGCGGCGAGGGCGCGCTGGCCTGGACCGGCGCGGGCGAGTTGCAGGCCGCCCCGGTGCGGGTGGCCGTGGTCGACACCGTCGGCGCCGGCGACACCTTCCAGGCCGCGATGCTGACCGCCCTGGCCGAGCGCGGCGCGCTGAGCCCCGCGGGCCTGCGCAGCCTGGATGCCAGCGGCTGGCAGGCCACCCTGGACTTCGCCGCGCGCGCCGCCGCCATCACCTGCAGCCGCCGCGGCGCCGACCTGCCGCGCCGCGCCGAACTCGGCTGAGCCGCAGCCCGGGGGCCGACACCGCGGGCCGCCGGGCCGCCCCAAGGCCCGCGGAGCCCCCTTGGGGGGTGGCGACGGCGCGCAGCGCCTAGCCTGGGGGCTCAAATATCCAGCGGGTCGACGTCAACGGCCCAGCGCGCCAGGCCTTTGTGCGCGGCGCGCAGCGGCCCCAGCTGCGGCGACCACTGCGCCAGCAGCCACTGCAGCCGGGCGCGCGAGCGCGCCTCGAGCAGCATCTGCCGCCGCTCGAAACCGGCCACCTTGGCCACATGCGGCGCCACCGGCGAATACACCACCAGCTCATCGGCCAGTTCGGGGGGCATCAGCGCGCGGGCGGCCTCGCGCGCAGCGCGCAGGAAGGCCTCGGCCACCGCCGGGTCGCGCGCCTCGCAGCGCAGCAGCGCCAGGTGGCTGTAGGGCGGCAGGCCGGCCATCTCGCGCTCGGCCAGCTGGCTGCTGGCGAAGGCGGCAAAGTCGTGCGCGCGCAGCGCCGCGAACAGCGCGTGGCCGGGGTTCCAGGTCTGGATCCACATCTCGCTGCGCGCCGCAGCTTCAGCGTCGCGGCCGGCGCGGCCGGCGGCCTGCATCAGCGTCGCGAACAGACGCTCGGGCGCGCGGAAATCCGAGGTGAACAGCGCCCCGTCCGGGTTGACCGCGGCCACCAGCGTGACGCGGCGGAAGTCGTGGCCCTTGGTCACCATCTGGGTGCCGACCAGCACGTCCACCTCGCCGGCATGCACCGCCGCCAGCTGCGCCTCCAGGCTGCCCTTCAGGCGCGTGCTGTCGGCGTCGATGCGGGCCACCCGTACCGCGCCGCCGCCCGGGCGTTCGATGTCATGCAGCAGCTCGGCCACCTGCTCCTCGAGCCGCTCGGTGCCGCGGCCGATCGGCTCGATGTCCAGGTTGCCGCAGTCCGGGCAGGCGCGCGGCACGCGGTCGGCAAAGCCGCAGTGGTGGCAGCGCAGGCTGCGGTCGCGCTTGTGGAACACGCGCCAGGCGCTGCAATGCGGACAGCCGCTCTTCCAGCCGCAGGCGCTGCAGCCCAGCACCGGCGCAAAGCCGCGGCGGTTCAGGAACAGCAGCGTCTGCTCGCCGCGCTCGACGCGCTGGCGCATCGCCTGCAGCAGTGGCGCAGCCAGCGGCGGCGCCTCGCGGCCGGCCGGCGGCTTGGGCTGCTGGGTCATGTCCAGCAGGGTGACGCGGGGCAGTTCGCCCTGGCCGATGCGCTCGGGCAACGACAGCAGCGTGTAGCGGCCGCTCTGCGCATGCAGCCAGCTCTCCAGCGAAGGGGTGGCCGAGCCCAGCAGCACCGGCACCCGCTCGGCGTGGCCGCGGTAGACGGCCAGGTCGCGCGCCGAGTAGCGCGCGCCGTCCTGCTGCTTGTAGCTGGGGTCGTGTTCCTCGTCCACCACCACCAGGCCCAGGCGCGGCAGCGGGCAGAACACCGCCAGGCGGGTGCCCAGCACCAGGTCGGCCTGGCCCAGGTGGGCCATCAGCCAGTGCTGCAGGCGCTGGGCCGGCGTCAACCCGCTGTGCAGCGTGACCAGGCGGCGGCCCGGGAAGCGCTGGGCGAAGCGGGCTTCCAGCTGCGGCGTCAGGTTGATCTCGGGCACCAGCACCAGGGCCTGGCGGCCGGCGTCCAGCGCCGCCTCGGCGCAGCGCAGGTAGACCTCGGTCTTGCCGCTGCCGGTGACGCCGTGCAGCAGGTGCGTGGCGGGGGGGGCCTCGCCGCGGCAGGCGGGCAGCAGCGTGGTCAGCACCGCCTGCTGGCCCGGGCTCAGTGCCGGGCGCTCGGGCGTGGGGACCTGCGCGTCCGGCGGCGGGCGGCGGGCGAGCTTGGCCAGGCGGCGGTCCAGGCCGTCGGATGCCAGCCGGCGCAGTTCGGGCGGCAGCACCGCCAGCGCGATCTCGCCGACCGCGCGCTGGTAGTAGCGGGCGCTGAAGTCCACCAGCTGTCGCCAGGCCGGCCCCAGCGGCGGCAGGGCCTGCAGCACCTCGGCCACGGGCTTGAGCAGGTGCTCGTCGCACGGCGGCGCCCCAGGGTCGGTGTCCCAGACCAGTCCGGGCACCTCGCGCTGACCCAAGGGCACGCGCACCAGGGTTCCTGGTGACAGTGGCTGCTCACTCAGGTAGTCCAGGCAGGGCGCCAATCCGGCGTACTGCGGTGTCTCGACCGCCACAGACACGCGCATCACCGCACAGCCTCGACTTGGCGCCGACACCTGAAATCCACATCAGCTGATGCGTCTAAGTCTCTGATTGTGAAGCGTTTTCCAAGTTGCCCACTTTTTCTGTGGATAACTTTGTGGGAAAGCTGTCCTGGACCCCGGCAAGTGCTTGATCCACCGTGGTCCGGCCTGGATTGCCCCGTTTCGCAGCACGGCGAATTAGCCATTGCAAATCAACCACTTACCACGAAACGCCTAGCGTTTGACGGATCCGTGACAGCCCCAGGGTCCGGTCACGCTCGCTGCCGCAGCTTTGGGGATAAGTCAAGCCCTGAGCACTCACTTACCCCCTCCTTCGCGTCGCCGCATGCGCTGCGCCTTGCGTCAGCGCAGAGGCCCGTGATGTGGGTCAGGCCCGCAGCGCGCGCGAGTGCCGATGCACCGCCTCCACCAGCGCCGCCACATGGTCGGGCGGGGTGAACTGGCTGATGCCGTGGCCCAGGTTGAAGATGTGGCCGTCCCAGCCGCCATCGGCGCGCTGCGGGCGGCCGAAGCTGTCGAGCACCTTGATGGCCTCGGCCTGCACCGCGGCCGGCGGGGCGAACAGCACATTGGGGTCGAGGTTGCCCTGCAGCGCCACCCGGTGGCCCACGGCGGCACGGGCGCGGCCCAGGTTGACGGTCCAGTCCAGGCCCACCACGTCTGCGCCGCAGTCGGCGATCTCTTGCAGCCACAGCCCGCCGCCCTTGGTGAAGACGATCACCGGGATGCGCTGGCCGTCCTTCTCGCGCTGCAACTGCGCCACCACGCGGCGCGTGTAGGCCAGCGAGAAGGTCTGGAAGGCGCCATCGGCCAGCACACCGCCCCAGCTGTCGAAGACCATCGCCGCCTGGGCGCCCGCATCGATCTGGGCGTTCAGGTAGGCGGCCACCGCATCGGCGTTGATCTCGAGGATGCGGTGCATCAGGTCGGGCCGGCTGTACATCAGGCTCTTGACCTGGCGGTAGTCGTCCGAGCCGCCGCCCTCCACCATGTAGCAGGCCAGCGTCCAGGGGCTGCCGGAGAAGCCGATCAGCGGCACCCGGCCGTTCAGGGCCTTGCGGATCGAGGTGACGGCGTCGAAGACATAGCGTAGCTTGGCCATGTCGGGCACGGCCAGTTCGGCCACGGCCGCCTCGTCGCGCACGATCTTGGCGAACTTCGGACCCTCGCCCTGCTGGAAGCTCAGGCCCAGGCCCATCGCGTCGGGCACGGTCAGGATGTCCGAGAACAGGATGGCGGCATCCAGCGGGTAGCGCTCCAGCGGCTGCAGCGTCACCTCGGTGGCGTAGTCCACGTTGGTGGCCAGGCCCATGAAGCTGCCCGCCTTGGCGCGCGTGGCGCAGTACTCGGGCAGGTAGCGGCCGGCCTGGCGCATCAGCCACATCGGGGTGTGCGGCGTGGGTTGGCGCAGGCAGGCGCGCAGGAAGCAGTCGTTGGCGAGGGGGGCAAACATGGGGCGATTATCGCCGGGCGATACTTGGCCGATGCTGATGATCACCCGCCCCCACCGCCTGCACTGGCGCGGCTGGCTGTGCGCCGCCCTGCTGGGACTGGCCGCCACGCTGGCCCAGGCCGCCAGCGCCTCGCGCGAGCTGCAGCGCCTGTTCGACGACCACTGGCGCTGGCAGATGCGCCACCAGCCCGAGTGGGCCTCGTCGCTGGGCGTGGTCGAGGCCGGCGAGCGCTGGGACGACCACTCCCCCGCCGCGCTGGACGCGGCCGATGCCCACGAGCGCCAGCTGATGCAGCGCCTGCGGCGCATCGACCCCCGGCAACTGCGCGGCGAGGAGCGCCTGTCCTGGGAGATCTTCCACCACGACCTGGCGCTGGCCATCGAGCAGCAGCGCCACCCGGTGCTGCGGACCCTGGTGCTGTCCGGGGTGGCGGGCCCGCATCTGGCGCTGTCGGGCGTGCTGCAGGACATGCCGATGACCAGCGAGGCCGACGCCCGCCGCGTGCTGGCCCGGCTGGCGGCCTGGCCGGCGCGCGTGGACCAGGACCTGGCGCTGGCGCGCGAAGGGCTGAAGCTGGGCTGGGTCAGCCACCGGGCCTCGCTGCAGCGCCTGCTGGACCAGCTCGACGGCCAGCTGGCGCTGCCGCCTCGGCAGCAGCCAGCCTTCGAGCCGATGGCGCGCCTGCTGGCCGCCGGCCCCGAGGTGATGGTGACGCCCGCGCGCCGCGCAGCCCTGGCGGCCGAGGCCGAGGCGCTGATCGAGCAACGCATCGCGCCCGCGCTGCGCACGCTGCGCCGCGCGGTGGCCGAGGAGCTGCTGCCGGCCGCACCGGCCAACGGCAGCCTGTCGCTGCGCCCCGGCGGCGCCGAGGTCTACCGCCTGCTGGTGCGCGACCAGACCACCACCGACCTGACGCCGGCGCAGATCCACGCGATCGGCGTGGCCGAGGTCAAGCGCCTGCGCGCCGAGATGGACGCGCTGCGCGCCAGCACCGGCTTCGCTGGCGACTTCGACGCCTTCGTTCGCTTTCTCTACACCGACCCGCGCTTCTTCCACCGCAGCGCCGAGGCGCTGCTGGACGGCTACCGCAGCCTGGCCAAGCGGGTCGACCCGGCGCTGCCGCGGCTCTTTGCCACGCTGCCGCGCCAGCCCTATGGCATCCGCGCGATCCCGTCCGACCAGGGCGCCGGCATGGCCGACAACTACAGCGGCGGCAGCCCCGACAACAGCCGGCCCGGCTGGTTCAATGCCAACGTCGTGGCGCTGGACCAGCGGCCGATCTGGCAGATGGAGGTGCTGTTCCTGCACGAGACCGTGCCCGGCCACCACCTGCAAAGCGCCCGCGCCCAGGAGCTGACGCAGCTGCCCGAATGGCGCCGCCATGCCTGGCACGTGGCCTACGGCGAAGGCTGGGCGCTGTACGCCGAAGGCCTGGGCGAATCGCTGGGCCTGTACCAGGACCCCTACAGCCGCTTCGGCCGCCTGAGCTACGAGGCCTGGCGCGCCGCCCGCCTGGTGGTGGACACCGGCATCCACGCGCTGGGCTGGAGCCGCGAGCAGGCGATCGACTACATCACCGCCTGCTGCGGCATGGGCCACGAGGAGATGGCCGCCGAGGTCGACCGCTACATCGCCTGGCCGGCCCAGGCCCTGGGCTACAAGCTGGGCCAGATGCGCATCCTGGCGCTGCGCGAGCAGGCCCGCCAGGCGCTGGGCGAGCGCTTCGACATCCGGCGCTTCCACCAGGCGGTGCTGGACCACGGCTCGGTGCCGCTGCCGGTGCTCGAGCGCATCGTCGCCGACTGGATCCGCAGCCAGCGCCCTTGATCCACGCGCCGCCACCCTCATCTATGCCTCCGTTGGCTTCCTCGAAAGGACCCGCATGAGCCTCATCTCCTCCCGCTCCCCCTGGCGCCTGGCGGCCAGCGCCAGCCTGCTGGCCGCCACGCTGGGCCTGGGCGGCTGCGGCTACAACGATTTCCAGCGCCTGGACGAGCAGGTCAAGGCCGACTGGTCCGAGGTGCTGAACCAGTACCAGCGCCGCGCCGACCTGATCCCCAACATCGTCGCCACCGTCAAGGGCGAGGCCAGCTTCGAGCAGGACACGCTGACCAAGGTCATCGAGGCGCGCTCGCGCGCCACCAGCATCCAGGCCACGCCCGAGCTGATCAACAACCCGCAGGCCTTCCAGCAGTTCCAGGCCGCGCAGGGCCAGCTCAGCAGCGCGCTGTCGCGCCTGATGGTGGTCAGCGAGAACTACCCCACCCTGAAGGCCAACCAGGGCTTCCAGGACCTGCGCGTGCAGCTCGAAGGCACCGAGAACCGCATCACCGTGGCGCGCAACCGCTACATCGATTCGGTGAAGACCTACAACGTGCTGGCGCGCAGCTTCCCCAGCAACCTCACGGCCATGGTCTTCAGCTACCAGCCCAAGCCCAGCTTCACCGTCGAGAACGAGGCGGCGATCAGCCAGCCGCCGGCGGTCAGCTTCGACAAGCCGGCCTCCGCGAAGTAAGCGATGACCCACCTGCTGCGCTGGCTGCTGCTGGCCGGCTGGCTGCTGGCCAGCGGCGCCTTCGCCCAGGCGCCGCAGCCGGTGCCGGCGCTGAGCGCGCGGGTGATCGACCAGACCGCCACGCTCAGCACCGCCCAGCAGCAGGCGCTGGAGGCCAAGCTGGCCGCCTTCGAGGCGCAGTCGGGGCCGCAGATCGTCATCCTGATGGTGCGCAGCACGGCGCCCGAGGACATCGCCGCCTACGCCTTCCGCGTGGCCGATCAGTGGAAGATCGGCCGCCGCGGCGTCGGTGACGGCCTGCTGGTGCTGGTGGCCAAGGACGACCGGGTGGCGCGCATCGAGGTGGCCCGCGCGCTGGAGGGTGCAGTGCCCGACCTGGCCGCACGGCAGGTCATCGACCGCGCGATGGTGCCGGCCTTCCGCCAGGGCGACTACGCCGGCGGCCTGAACCTGGCGGTGGACCAGCTGATCGGCCGGATCTCGGGCGAGGGCCTGCCGACGCCCTCGGCCGCGCCGCGTGTGCAGGGCCTGAATGGCCTGCCGGCGCTGCCGTCCTGGATCTGGTGGGCGCTGCTGGCGGTGCCGCTGGCGATCTCGGCGGTGCGGGCGATGTTCGGCCCTGGGGCTGGCGCGCTGCTGATGGGCGGTGCCGGCGTGGCCGGTGGCTGGTGGCTGGCCGGCCTGGGCGTGGGCCTGGTGGCCGGCCTGGTGCTGGCGCTGGTCACGGCGCTGGGCGTGGGCGAGGCGCTGCGCCTGGTGCTCAGCGGCGCGGCGCGCGGCGGCTTCGGGGGGGGTGGCGGCGGCGGCTTCTCGTCCGGCGGCGGTGGCTCGTTCGGCGGCGGTGGCGCCTCCGGGCGCTGGTGAGCAGGAGATGGCGATGGGCAGCCCGTTGATGCGCTGGGGACGCCATGCCTGGCATGCGCTGGGCAGTGACGGCCGCTGGCTGGACCGCGCGGCGCGACAGCGCATTGCCGAGCGCATCGCCGCCAGCGAGGCCGGCCACGGCGGCGAGATCCGTGTCTGCATCGAGCGCGCCCTGCCGGCCGCGGCACTGCGCCGGGGGGTGAGCGCCCGCGCACGCGCGCAGGCCTGCTTCGGCGAGCTGGGCGTGTGGGACACCGCCGAGCGCTGCGGCGTGCTGGTCTACCTGCTGCTGGCCGAGCAGGCGATCGAGCTGGTGGCCGACCGCGGCATCACCGAGCGCGTGCCGCCGGCGCAGTGGCAGGCGCTGGTCGACGGCCTGGGCAGCGCGCTGCGCGAGGGCCGTCGCGAGGCCGGCCTGCTGGCCATCATCGACGCGCTGGACGCGCTGCTGCGCGAGCACTTCCCGCTGCGCGCTGAACAGGCCAACCCCAACGAGCTGCCCGACGCGCCGATGCTGCGCTGACGCAAGCCGCCGGCCACCCCGCCCCCCACAGGCAGGGGAGGGCGGCCGGGGCCGGACCGGCCTACAACCGCGGCATGTTCGATGCCGTCCTGCGTTTCCTCGCTGACGAAGTCAACACCTTCATGCTGCGCCGCACCGGCGACGGCGAGTTGGTGCGCATGGTGCCGTCGCGCCTGGTCAGCGACACCGGCAACCCGGTCATCGCCGACGGCAACCTGGCGATCAGCCTGTTCCAGGTCGAGGAAGAGCGTGCGCTGCGCGAGCCGCTGCCCGAGCGCGTGGTGGTGCAGGGCCGCGAACTGCAGCGCCCGCCGCCCCTGCGCCTGAACCTGGTGGTGGTGGTGGCCGCGCGCATCCTGGCCTACGACGTGGCGCTGGCGCGGCTGGCGCTGGCGGTGCGCTGCTTCCACGCCAAGCCGATCCACACGGCAGCCGATTCGCCGGGGCTGCCGCCGGGGCTGGAGCGGCTGACGATCGAGATGATGCCGCTGAGCCTGGAGCAGATGAACCAGCTGTGGTCCTGCATCGGCACCCGGCAGCTGCCCTCGGCGGTGTACCGCGTGCGGCTGCTGGAGCTGCGCGAGGACGACCCGCTGGGCAGCGGCAGCCCGATCCTGCACATCGAGACCCGGGTGGAGGGCCGATGAAGCAGTCGCTGCATGTGCTGGGCACGCTGGACGTGGGCCACGCCTTCTTTGCCGAGCCGCCGGGCGGGCTGATGCGCTTCCTGCTGCCGCCCAGCAGCGCGGCGCTGCTGGGCGGCGGTCAGGCGCTGGCGCGCGAGCTGCGCGGCCTGTGGGCCTTGCTGGCCGAGCAGCACGACGACGACCCACCGCCCGGCCCGCTGCACGGCCGCACGCTGCTGCTGGGCCTGCAGCCGCTGGATCCCGGACTGGACCGCTACACCCGTCCGCCGCTGCCCGCCGCGCCCGCCGGCAGCCCGGCGCAGCGCCCTTGCTGGCGCAACAGCCAGGCTCCAGCGGCGCTGGACGCGGCACCGCTGGATGTCGAGCTGTGTGGACGCCGCCCGCGGCTGCAGCCGGTGAGCGCGGAGCGGCCGCTGGACTGGCGTCTGCTCGATGGCGCGGGCCAACCGCTGCTCAGCGGCCGGCTGTCGGCCACACAGGCCGCGCCCGCCTTCAGCACCGACCTGCCGATCGGCCTGCTGCGCTGGCAGGAGCGCGACCCGGCCAGCGCCGCGCTGCTGGCCGAGCGCTGGCTGTGCATCGAGCCCGCGCTGGCCGCTGCCGCGCCCTGGGGCCTGGTGGCGCTGCGCCTGGACGACGCCTTCGCCCAGCAGCCGGCGCACTGGCAGCTGACGCTGCAGCCGCGCGAGGACGTGCTGCGCTACTACGTGGTCGGCCGCGGCTGGGCCGCGCCCGAGATGGCCAGCCTGCAGGTCAGCGATGCCACCCCGGGCCTGCCGGCACCGCAGCGCCTGGGCTTCACCCGCATCGACGACTGGAGCGGCGATCCGCCCGACAGCGCCCGGCTGCCCGCGGCGATGCTGCTGGGCAGTGCCCCGCCCGGCGCCCAGGTCGTCCTCTTCGAGGCCCAGCGCAGCCAGACCCGCCGCTCGCGCCCCGAGCACCGCCTGCAACTGCAGAGCGACCAGCGCCTGCTGATCGAACACCTGCCCCAGCCCGGCGCCGCGCGCAGCGACGCCCAGTTCGTCGTCCACCTCGCCCCTTGAACCCCGAAAGGCACGCACCATGGCCACCTACCGCACGCCGGACGTCTATGTCGAGGAGATCTCGGTCTTTCCGCCTTCGGTGGCAGAGGTCGAGACCGCGATCCCCGCCTTCATCGGATACACCGCCCGCGCCACCCGCATGATCGACAACGACCTGGACGGCGTGCCGACCCGGGTCATCTCGCTGCTCGAGTACGAGTCGCTGTTCGGCGGCGCGCCGGCACTGGACGTGCAGACCATCCAGATCGATGCCGGCGGGCGCTTCCAGTCGGTCACGCTGGGTGCCAACAACACCCGCTACCTGTACGACGCGCTGCGCCTGTTCTTCGACAACGGCGGCGGGCCGGCCTGGATCGTCTCGGTCGGGCGGCACGCCGATCCGCTGGCGGCCGCCGACCTGATCGAGGGCCTGGCCGCGATCGCCGCGGTGGACGAACCCACGCTGCTGCTGACGCCCGACGCCGCCGGCCTGGCCGACGACGCCCGGGCCCAGGTGCAGATGGCCGCGCTGGCGCAGTGCGGCCGCCTGGGCGACCGCATTGCCCTGCTCGACACCGGCCTGGCCACCACCAAGGCGGCGCATGACACCGCGGTGGCCGCGCTGCGCAACGGCATCGGCATCAACCACCTGAAGTACGGCGCCGCCTACTCGCCCTGGCTGAAGCTGGCCTATGCCAAACCGGTGGGCTACAGCGACATCGTCGGCAAGCTGCGCCGCGGCGCGCCGCCGGTGGCGGTGGCGCTGTCCTCGCTGACCGGCGACCCGGCGGTGGTGGCGCTGGTCGCGGCGATGGATGCGCTGCTGGTCGACCAGGGCCGGCTGGCGGCGCTGCACGCGATCGGCGCCGGCGCGCCCGGTCTGGCGGTGCGCGACGCCGTCACCACCGCGCTGACCGCCTACCAGGGCGGCCCGGCCGACGGCAGCCCGGCGCCGGTCTTCGCCGCGCTGCTGCGCTGCCTCAGCATGGTCGACGCGATGCTCAACGGCGGCAACGCCTTCACCCACGCCGCGCTGCGCACCCAGGTACAGGCCGCGGTGGCCGCGACCATCGCGCCGGCCCTGAGCACCCTGGTGGCGCTGGACAAGGAGTTCGACGCGCTGCCCGGCGTCGTCTATGACCCGGCCAACGCAGCGGTGCCCAACCCGACCGAAGCCGCCTTCGACGCCGCCCTGGCCACGCCGGCCAGCAACACCGCGCTGACCGCCGCGGCGGCCGACGGCCGTCGCGCCGCGCTGCTGGCCCTGCTGCAGGCACCGATGAGCAGCCTGCTGACGGCGCTGGACGCGCTGGATGCCGCCGTGCCGGCGCTGCGCGCCAACACCGAGCGCCAGCTGCTCGACAACTTCGCCGCCTACCGCGATCTGGTGCGCGCCGTGTCGGCCTCGCTGACGCCCTGCCCGCCCTCGGGCGCGATCGCCGGCATCTGCGCCCTGGTCGACAACCAGCGCGGCGTCTGGAAGGCGCCCGCCAACGTCAGCCTCAACGGCGTGGTGGCGCCGGCCTACGCGCTGGACAGCGACGACACCGACCGCCTCAACGTCGACGCGGTGGCCGGCAAGTCGGTCAACGCGATCCGCGCCTTCGTCGGCAAGGGCACGCTGGTCTGGGGCGCGCGCACGCTGGCGGGCAACGACAACGAGTGGCGCTACGTGTCGGTCCGGCGCTTCTTCAACATGGTGGAAGAGTCGGTCAAGAAGAGCACCTACTGGGCGGTCTTCGAGCCCAACGACGCCAACACCTGGGTCAAGGTGCGCGGCATGATCGACAACTACCTGACGCAGAAGTGGCGCGAGGGCGCGCTGGCCGGTGCCACCACCAGGGACGCCTTCTTCGTGCGCTGCGGCCTGGGCCAGACGATGAACGCGCAGGACGTGCTGGAGGGCCGGATGATCGTCGAGATCGGCATGGCCGTGGTGCGGCCCGCCGAATTCATCATCCTGCGCTTCTCGCACAAGCTGCAGACGTCCTGAGCCCCTCCGCGCCCTGACACCCCTCATCCCCATCAGGAGAGCACGCCATGCCCGCACAGTACCCCTTGCCGGTCTTCCACTTCACCGTCCAGTGGGGCGGCACGCGGATCGGCTTCTCCGAGGTCACCGGCCTGACCCAGGAGAACCAGGCCATCGAGTACCGCGACGGCTCGTTCCCCGAGTACTCGTCGATCAAGATGCCCGGTCTGCGCAAGTTCAGCAACGTCACGCTCAAGCGCGGCGTGATCAAGAGCGACAACGACTTCTTCAAGTGGCTGCAGACGATCAAGCTCAACACCGCCGAGCGCCGCGACGTGGTGATCAGCCTGCTCAACGAGAACCACGAGCCGGTGATGACCTGGAAGCTGCACAACGCCTTCCCGGTCAAGGTCGAGGGGCCGCAGCTCAAGGCCGCCGGCAACGAGGTGGCGATCGAGACCATCGAGCTGGCCCACGAGGGCCTGGACGTCGAGAACGCCTGAGGCGCCGATGTACACGCCGCCGGTCGGCTTCCACTTCCGCGTCGAGGTGCCTGCGCTGCAGGGACCGGCCGACGAGGTGCGCTTCACCGAGGTGGGCGGGCTGGCCGTGGAGCTGTCGACCGAGGAGGTGCCCGAAGGCGGCGAGAACCGCTTCGTGCAGAAGTATCCCGGCCGCAGCAAGTACCCCGAGCTGACGCTCAAGCGCGGCCTGCTGCTGCGCTCGGCGATCTGGAACTGGGCGCGGCGGGCGATCGAGGACCTCGATGTCGAGCCGATGGACGTGCAGGTGCAGCTGCTGGGCCCCGAGCACCAGGCGCTGATGACCTGGCACCTGGTCCAGGCCTACCCCACCCGCTGGTCGGTGGCCGACCTCAACGCCAGCAGCAACACCGTGGCTGTCGAGTCGATGCAGTTGTATTACCAGCGCTTCCGCCTGGAAGCCTGAACCCGGGAGAGCAGCGATGCCGATCATGATCGACGAGGTGGTGATCGCGGTGGAGGCCACGTCCCCATCGGCCGAAGGCGGCAGCCCGGCCGCGGGCGACAGCGGCGCCCAGCGCCAGTCGCTGGTGGCCGAGTGCGTCGAGCGCGTGCTCGAGGTGCTGCGCCAGCGCCAGGAACCCTGAGCGGCCACCCCCGGGGAGACACTGGTGAGCGACAGCGGACAACTCGAGAAGCTGCTGATCAAGGCCTTCGAGGCGCCGGATTGCGCGGGCGAGCCGGTGGCGGTGTTCACCGCCTACGTCAACCCGGCCGAGATCACGCTGGGCTATGAGTTCGAGTGGGACGCCGCGCAGGGCGCGGGCACCACCGGCAGCCGGATGAACTTCAAGAAGAGCAAGCCGGGCGATCTGTCGCTGGCCTTCTTCATCGACGGCACCGGCGCCAACGGCCACAAGGTGGACGTGCAGGAGCAGGTGGCGCTGTTCCAGACCGTCACCGGCTACAACGGCCACATCCACCGCCCCAACCATCTGAAGCTCACCTGGGGCACGCTGGCGGTGCGGCGCTGCGTGCTCAAGAGCGCCTCGATCGCCTACAAGCTCTTCAAGCCCGATGGCGTGCCGCTGCGCGCGGTGGTCACCGCCAGCTTCGCCGACGCCAGCGACGACCAGACCCGCGTGGCCATTGCCCAGGACGAGTCGCCCGACCTGACCCACCTGCGCACCGTGCGCGCCGGCGACACGCTGCCGGCGCTGTGCCAGCAGATCTACGGCGACCCGGCGCTGGCGCCGCTGGTGGCGCGCGCCAACGACCTGGACAGCCCGCGCCTGCTCAGCCCGGGCCAGCGTCTGCGCTTCCCGCCGCTGCAGCGCTGACACGGACACCCCGCCATGCCCGAGACCACCGAGCGCAGCCTGCCGATCAGCAGCGGCCACCGCGAGTTCACGGTGCGCGCCGGCGGCCAGGATCTGCCGCGCACCGAGCAGCTGATGGCCTGCAGCATCACACTGCAGGCCAACCACATCGCCTGGGCGCGGCTGGTGTGGCTGGACGGCTCGGCCTCGGCCGGCCAGTTCGCGCTGACCGACGGCGACCGCTTCGCCCCCGGCCAGGCGATCGAGGTCTCGGCCGGCGCGCAGGATGACCGCCAGCTGCTCTTCAAGGGCGTGGTGGTGCGCCAGCAGATCCGCGTGCGCGGCGACAGCCCGGCGCAGCTGATCGTCGAATGCCGCGCCGCGCCGATGACGCTGGCGCAGCAGGCCCGCCAGGCGGTCTGGCGCGACCAGACCGATGCCGAGCTGCTGCGCAGCCTGCTGGGCGCCTGCGGCGACACGGTCGAGGTCGAGGACACCGCCGCCCGCCATGAACAGCTGGTGCAGACCGGCTGCAGCGACTGGGACTTCGCCCTGGCGCGTGCCCGTGCCAACGGCCTGGTGGTGCTGCCGCGTCCGGGGGCGCTGAAGCTGGCGCGGCCCGGCACCCAGGGTGAGCCGGTGCTGCAGCTGCAGTACGGCGCCACGCTGCTGGAGCTGGACCTGGAGGTCGACGCGCGAGTGCAGCCCGCGGGCATCGCGGTGCCGCACTGGTCGGCGCCGGACCAGGCGCTGCAGACCGCCGCCGCGCAGGCCCCCACCGAGACCGGCGGCGGCAGCCATGACCCGGCGGCGCTGGCGCGCGTGCACGGCAACCCGGCGCGGCCGCTGCCGCACAGCACGCTGTCGGCGGACGAGGCGCAGGCGCTGGGCGACGGCCTGTGGGCGCGGGCGCGCGCCGACAAGCTCTGCGGCCGCGCGCTGTGCGAAGGCCTGGGCCAGGTGCACCCGGGCGACGTGGTCACGCTCAGCGGCACCGGCGCGCGCTTTGGCGGGCGGCTGCAGGTCAGCGGCGTGCGCCACGACATGGACAGCACCAGCGGCTGGCGCACCCACCTGCAGTTCGGCGGCCTGGGCGAGGACCAGGCGCTGGACCAGCGCCTGCAGACCCCGCCGCGGCCGGCCCTGCTGGCGCCGGTGCAGGGCCTGCAGCTGGGCGTGGTCACCTCGCTGGAGGACCCGCTGGGCGAAGACCGGGTGCGCGTGCGCCTGCCGCTGATCGAACCCGACGGCGAGGGCGTCTGGGCCCGCGTGGCGCGCCCCGAGGCCGGCCCGCAGCGCGGCTTCGTCTTCCGCCCCGAACTGGACGACGAGGTGGTGCTGGGCTTTCTCGACAACGACCCGCGCCACCCGGTGCTGCTGGGGGCGCTGCACAGCAGCCAGCGCGCCGCCCCCGAGCCCGCCGCCGACGCCAACCCGGCGCGTGTCTACCGCAGCCGAGAGGGGCTGGAGATGCGCTTCGACGACGAGCACCAGGCGATCACGCTGTCCACACCCGGTGGCCGCCAGCTGGTGCTGAGCGACGACGAGGGCGTGATCAGCCTGAAGGACCAGGCCGGCAACGAGCTGCGCCTGGACGATGACGGCATCACCCTCAAGAGCGCCGCGGCCACCACGCTGGAGACCACCACCTCGCTGAGCCAGCAGGTCAACGGCGACTTCACGCTGAAGGTCAGCGGCCAGCTCAAGCTGGAAGGCACGGCGGGCGCCCAGCTGCGCAGCAGCGCCCTCACCGTGCTGGCCGGCAGCCTGCTGCAGCTCAATTGAAAGGCCCAATCATGCCCCCCGCCGCCCGCATCGCCGATCTCAGCAGCCACGGCGGCACCGTGGTCGGCCCCGGCGTGCCCACCGTGCTGATCGGCGGCATGCCGGCGGCCGTGCTGGGCGACCAGCATGTCTGCAGCCTGCCGCCCAACAGCCACCAGCCCACCGTCAGCCCCTTCGTGGCCGGCAGCGCCACGGTGTTCATCGGCGGCAAGCCGGCCCTGCGCGTGGGCGACACCTGCGTCTGCGGCGCCGCGGTGGTGGTGGGCGCGCCCACGGTCATCATCGGCTGAGGACCTGGCGATGAGCACACCGGGCGACGACGATCTGGCCTTCCTCGGCCGCGGCTGGAGCTTCCCGCCGGCCTTCGGCGCCGGCGGCGTGCAGATGCGCGAGGGCGAGGACGACATCCACGAGGCGCTGCGCATCCTGTTCGGCACCGTGGCCGGCGAGCGCTTCCTGCGCCCCGGCTGGGGCCTGAGCCTGCGGCCGATGCTCTTCGAGCCGCTGGACACCACGCGCCGCACCGAGCTGGCCGAGCAGATCAAGGTGCAGCTGCTGGTGCACGAGCCGCGCATCGAGCTGCTGGCGCTGGACGTGCGCGAGACCGAGCCCGGCCGCCTGCAGGTGCAGCTCGACTACCGGGTGCGCAGCACCAACTCGCGCTTCAACCTGGTCTATCCCTTCTACGACCTCGACGCCAGCGAGCACCGCCCGGTGCTCGGGCCGGTGGAGCGGGGCTGAGGCCATGGCCCTCGACGACCTGCTGCGCCGCAGTGCCGCCCAGGGCGGCCAGAGCCAGGCCGACCGCGACCGGCCGGCGGCCGACCCGGCCCACGCGCCGCTGGACCCGCGCGACGCCGCCACGCTGATGCAGCAGGCCCGCACGCTGGCCGCGCACATCGCGCTGCCGGCGCCCGATGGCGGCGACGAGGGCCGCTGGTCGGCGCTGTTCCCCGACCTCGACCGCACCGCCTGGCAGCAGCTGGCCGACGCGCGCGACGGCCAGGTGCCGCCGCACCTGGCGCTGTGGCTGGCCCTGGCGCGGCTGCAGCAGGCCTCGCGCGAGCGCTTCAACGCGCTGGGCGCCGCCCACCTCGACTGGCAGCTGCGCACCGCACTGGGCTTCGCCCCCGAGCCGGCCCATCCCGACCACGCCCACCTGCGCCTGACGCTGAAGAAGGGCGCGCTGGCGCAGCTGTGCGACACCACCCGCGTCTTCAGTGCCGGGCCCGACGCGCAGGGCGTGGAGCGCCTCTACCGCCCGCTGCGCGACACGCCGATCGGTCCGGCCCAGGTGCGCTCGCTGCAGGGCCTGCAGCGCGACGGTGGCCGGCTGCGCTTCGCGCCGCGGGCCGACTCGGCCGATGGCCTGGGCGCGCCACTGGCCGCAGGCGCACCCGGCTGGGCCCCGGGCGGCGGGCCGGCGGCGCCGGAGGCGCCGGTCGGCTTCGCGATCACCTCGCCGATGCTGGCGCTGGCCGAGGGCCGGCGCGAGATCCGGCTGGACCTGGAACTGATCGGCAGCAGCGCCGCCACGCCGGCCGAGGTCGCGGCCGGCCTGCAGGCCTGGCTCAGCGGGCCGAAGGGCTGGATCGGGCCGCTGCAGCCGCAGGTCTCGGCCCACGGCAGCGGCTGGCGCCTGGTGCTGGTGCTGTCGCCGGACCAGCCGGCGGTGGTGGCGCACCAGCAGGCGCTGCACCTGTCGGCCTTCCCCGATGGCACGCCGGTGCTGCAGCTGCTGCTGGCCCCGGGGGTCGAGCTGCGCCCTGGCCTGTCCCCCTGGGCCGCGCTGGAAGGCCTGCGCCTGCAGGCGGCCACGCTGCAGGTCGAGGTGCAGGGCCTGCGCGGCCTGGCGCTGGAGAACGACCACGGCGCACTCGACCCGAAGAAGGTCTTCATGCCCTTCGGTGCCCAGCCGGTGCCGGGCTCGCGGCTGCGCATCGGCTGCCCGGAGGCACTGGCCAAGCCGCTGCAGTCGCTGTCGCTGACGCTGGACTGGCATGGCGCGCCGGCCAGCCTGTCGAGCTGGTACGCCGGCTACCAGGAGCGCTCGCGCATCGCCGACGGTGTGGCGGCGCGGCTGCGCTACACCGACGGCCGTGGCCATTCCACCGACGCCCCGGTGACCCTGCGCCCCAGCCCGCTGCTGCCCAGCGTGCTGCACAACGAACCGCCGGTGCCGGTGTTCCCGCTGCGCCTGGACTGGCCGCTGCAGCGCCTGCTGCAGTCGGGCAGCGGGCAGGCCCGGCTGCAGGCCGAGCGGGCGATGCAGGCGCAGCCGGTGCGCCGTCTGCAGCTGCACCTGCGCGGCCAGTCGCCGGCGGTGCCGGCCGGGCAGATCGCGCTGGAGCTGGACGGCGAGGACTTCCTGCACACCGCCCACCGTCAGCAGGCGGTGGCGCACCTGCTGAGCCAGATCCGCGACCCCGACGCGCCGCCGGTGCAGCCGCTGAATGAGCCCTACACACCGCAGCTGCGCGGTCTGTCGCTGGACTACACCGCGGCCAGCGCGCGCTGCGCGCTGGACCAGGCCGACGAGGCCAGCCTCAGCGGCGCCGATCTGGCCTTCTACCAGGTGGATGCCTTCGGCCCGGTGCGCGAGCACGCCTGGCTGCGTGCCACCCTGCCCTGGGCGCCGCAAGGCGCGCCGGGCCTGCTGCCGGCTCACCCGCATGCGCTGGAGCTGTGCATCGGCCTGGACGCGCTGGCGCCGGGCGATGCGGTGTCGCTGCTGTGCCAGGTCGAGGACGGCAGTGCCGACCCCGAGGCCCCGTCGCCGCGCATCGCCTGGTCGGTGCTGTGCGACACCCAGTGGCGGCCGCTGGGCGCGGCCGAGCTGGCGCTGGACACCACGGCCCACCTGCGCCGCAGCGGCCTGGTGCAGCTCACGCTGCCGCCCGAGACCAGCCGCGAGCACACCCGCCAGGCCAGCGGCCTGGTCTGGCTGCGCGCGTGCTGGCTGACCCCGGCCGGCAGCGCGGCCCGGCTGCGCCTGGTGGCCAGCAACGGCGTCGAGGTGCGCGCCGATGCCGCCCCCCACGATCCGGCGCGCTTTGCGCTGCCCCTGCCCGCCGGCAGCATCGGCAAGCTGGTGACGCCGATGGCCGCGGTCCAGGGCGTGGCCCAGCCCTTCGAGAGCTTTGGCGGCCAGGCGCCCGAAACCCCGGCGGCGTTGCGCCGCCGTGCGGCCGAGCGCCTGCGCCACCGTGGCCGGGCGATCACGCCGTGGGACGTCGAGCGCCTGGTGCTGCAGGCCTTTCCCGGGCTGCACCGGGTGCAGTGCATCCCGCACGCGCGCCCCGGCGGCCACTGGCAGGCGCCGGGCCACCGCCTGGTGGTGGTGGTGCCCGACCTGCGCCAGCGCCACACCGCCGACCCGCTGCAGCCGCGCGCCGACCTGGACACGCTGCAGTCGGTGCAGGCCTTCCTGGAGGCGCGCAGCGCACCGGGCACCCGGACCCATGTGGTCAATCCGCGCTGCCGCGTGCTGCAGGTGCGCTGCCGCGTGAAGCTGCGGCCCGGCGTGGTGTTCAGCCTGTACCGGCCGCAGATCGACGCGGCGCTGCAGCGCGCGCTGTCGCCCTGGCTGGCCGATGCCGCGCGCCAGCCCGGCTTCGGCGGCGCGGTGTGGCGCTCGGCCCTGCTCGATCTGGTCGAGGAGCTGCCCGGCGTGGACTACCTCAGCCGCTTCTCGCTGCACATGGATGGCGGCGAGGACCTGGCCGAGGCGGTGGCCGACACGCCCGACAGCATCCTGGTCTCGGCCCCCGGCCACCTGATCGACGAGGAGACCGGCGATGTCTGAGCCCGTGCCGCTGCGCCGTGCCGACCTGGCCGCCGAACCGGCGCTGGACTGGCGCGCGCTGTTCGCCGACGGCCTGGCGCAGCTGCGCGCGCTGTGCGGTGCGCGCTGGACCGACCACCACCTGCACGACCCCGGCATCACCACGCTGGAGCTGGCCAGCCATGCGCTGGCCGACCTGGCCTACCGCGGCGGCCTGCCGCTGGCCGACTGGCTGGCCAGCAGCGCGCCGCAGGGCGACGCAGCCGCCACCTTCTGGCAGGCGCAGGACGTGCTGCCGCAATCCCCCTGGACGCTGCGCGACCTGCGCAAATGCCTGATCGACATCGACGGCATCCGCAACGCCTGGCTGCACGAGGTGCCCGGCCCGGTGCTGTGGCTGAACCCGCGCACTGGCGAGCTGGCGCAGACGCCCTCGGGCGAGCCCGGCGAGCGCCCGGTCAGCCTGCAGGGCCGCTGGCAGCCGCTGCTGGAGTACGACGAGCGTCTGAACGCCGAACAGCGCGCCGAGCGCCAGGCCGAGGCGGCGGCGGCGCTGCAGGTGCGGCGGCCGCTGTGCCTGGACTTCCTGCCGCCCGAGACCGTGCCGGTGCAGCGCTTCGCGCTGTGCGCCGAGGTGGCGCTGGCCGACGGCGCCGACGCCCGCACCACCGCGGCGCGGCTGCTGCACACCGCGCACCGCACGCTGGCGCCGCTGCTGCGCCCGCTGACGCTGGACGAGGCACTGGCGCGGCCCGGCCCGGACGGGCAGCCACGCCGTGTCGACGAGGTCTTCGAAGGCCCGTGGCTGAGCCACGGTTTCCTCGACGACGGCGAGCTCGACGCCAGCGAGCTGCCCGCGATGCTGCGCCTGTCGGACCTGATCAATGCGCTGATGGACGTGCCCGGCGTCGAGGGCCTGCGTGACATCCGCCTGCAGCCGCTGGGCGAGGACGGCTTCGCGCTGCCCACCGACGACCCCTGGCGGCTGCCGGTGCGGCCCGGCCATGCCCCGCGTCTGGCCTGGGACAGCGGCCGGCTGGTGCTGAGCCAGCGCGGCCTGGTGGTGGCCGGCTGGCATGTCGCCGAGATGCCCGAGGAGGTGCGCAGCGCGCTGCAGGCGCTGCTCGACGCCGACCATGCCATCACCGACACGCTGCGCCAGCCGCAGCTGCCGCAACCCGCCGGCCGCGTGCGGCCCCTGAGCGCGCACCGGCCGCTGCAGCACGATTTCCCGGAGCTGTACGGCCTGGCGCGCCCGGACCAGGACGCGCGGGTGCGCCAGTTCCAGGGCTACCTGCTGTTCATCGACCAGTGGATGACCAACCAGCTGGCGCAGGCCGCGCAGCTGGCCCAGCTGTACTCGGTGGCGCCCACCCGGATGCAGGCGCTGACCGAGGCCTGGATGGGAGGCGCCACGCCGCCCACGCTGCTGGCGCGCCGCCTGAGCGAGCTGCCCGGCCACGAGGCGCTGTACCGGGACACGCCCGAGCAGCCGCTGGACGACGCCGGCCTGACCCGCCTGCTCGAGCCCGACCCCCGGCCGCGCCAGGCCGCGCTGCTCGACCACCTGCTGGCCCGCGCCGGCGAGGACATGGGCGCCCAGGTCGAGGCGCTGCAGCAGGCCTTCGGCAGCGGCGGCGGGCTGGATGCGCTGATCGAGCGGGCGCGCTTCCTGGCCGAGCTGCCGCGCCTGGGCGCCGAGCGCGGCCTGGCCTACCAGCAGCACCGGCGCGAGCCCGAGATGCTCTGGAACAGCGACAACATCAGCGGCCTGGAGCGCCGGCTGGCGCGTCTGCTGGGCATTGCCAACCCGCAGCGGCGCAGCCTGTCGGTGGTGGCGCACGACACCTATGCCGAGGTCGACGCCACGCCCGGCGACGAGTTCCGCTTCCGCGTGCGCGACGCGGTCAGCGGCAAGATCCTGCTGTCGTCCAGCACCCACTACGCCAGCCCCGAGGCCGCGCAGGCCGAGATGATGGCCGCGGTCGAACGCGCCCAGGGCGCCGACGGCTACCAGCGCCGCCAGACACTGGACGGGCGGCACTACTTCAACATCGTCGACGCTGGCGGCGAGGTGATCGCCCGGCGCATCGAGTACTTCGCCGGCCCCGAGGCGATGGAGCAGGCCATCAGCCACCTGCAGCGCTACCTGCGCGAGCACTACAGCGGCGAGGGCCTGTACCTGATCGAGCTGCCGCTGCTGCGTCCTGAACAGCCGGGCGACCCGCTGCTGCAGCCCTGCCTGGACGAGGGCTGCGGCGACTGCGACGGCGACGACCCCTATTCCTGGCGCCTGCTGATCGTGCTGCCGTCCTACGCCGGCCGCTTCGCCCACCCGGCCTTCCGCGCCCACGCCGAACAGCAGATCCGCCGCGAGGTGCCCGCCCACCTGCTGCCGCGCATCTGCTGGGCCAGCCCGCTGGCGATGGCCGAGTTCGAGGGCGCCTACCGCGACTGGCTGGCACTGCACGCCGGCGCGGCGGCGCCGCCGCGCGCGCAGGTGCTGACGCGCTTCCTGCGCGCCGTCACCGAGGTGCGCAACACCCACCCGGCGCAGCGCCTGACCGACTGCGTGGCCGAACTGCCTCGGCCCGCCTTCGTGCTCGGCCGCAGCGCGCTGGGCACCGAACCCCCGCCCCCCCTGGCCTGAGGAGTGCCACCATGGCCACCACATCCGCCGTCCTGAGAAGCCTCGCCACGCTGTCGCACGGCAGCCCGGTGTTCGAGCCCGACCAGGTGCTCACCCATGGCCAGCTCAACCGCCTGTCCGACTGGTTCGATGACCAGGGCCGGCTGACCCGCGTGCGCCTGATCGGCGTGGGCCTGGTCGATGGCCTGCAGGTGGCCCTGACCGATGCCGGCGTGCGCATCACCCGCGGCCTGGGCCTGAGCACCGACGGCGACCTGATCGAGCTGGCCGAGACCACCCAGTTCTCGTCCTGGCGCCCCTACGACCGCGAGGCCCCGCGCTACGAGCCCTTCTACACCGGCCCCGAGACCATGCGCGAGCTGGTCGAGCTGGTGGCCCCGGGCGACGAGGACACGCGCACGCGGCCGCTGATGGAGCTGCCCGGCGCGCTGCCGGGGCGCGTGGTGGTGGCGCTGATGGAGAGCGTCGAGAACGACCCCGACCTGTGCAACGGCACCGACTGCGACAACCTCGGCCGCGACGCGCTGCACCGCCTGCGCTGGCTGCTGTGCTCGGCCGAGGACGCCGCCGCGCTGCAGCAGGGCGAGCAGGCGCTGCTGCCCGCCTGCGAGCGCGCCCGCGCGCTGCCCGAGGTGCAGGCCACCGCCCCGCGGCTGCAGGGCCTGAACAGCACCCAGGGTCTGGCCCAGGCCTGCCTGACGGCCGGCGACGCCACGCTGGAGGCCCTGGCCACCGCGTTCAGCGCCCTGGCCTCGACCTTCGGCGAGCGCGTGGCCGCGCTGTGCGGCAACGCCAGCGCGCCGCTGGACTGGGTGGCCCGGCTGCGCCAGCGGCGCACCGAGGCGGCGTCGCGCAGCGGTGGCGGCCCGCTGTGGCTGGAGCACCTGGGCGACCTGGTCGACACCTGGGGCGCGCTGCGCGAGCAGCTGTTCCTGGACGACAGCGTGCTGCTGCCCGAGCTGGGCGCCTTCCCGAAGCACCTGCTGCTGGGCCAGTTGGGCGCACCGCGCCAGTTCCGCAGCGGTCTGTACCCGGCGCCCTCGAGCGCCGGCACCCGCGAGGCCGCGGCGCACGCCAGCTTCCTGATCTGGAAGCTGCACCTGCTGGTCGGCGCCTTCGTCTGGCCGCAGGACACCACGCTGCGGGTGACCCCCTCGCGCACCGCCACCGCGCCGCTGGAGGAGCGCGCCATTCCCTGGTACTACACGCTGAGCGGCGAGTTCCCGTTGCAGACCGGCTGGCACTACCTGCGCGCGGCGCGCGGCCAGCAGCAGAGCAACCTGGGCTACCGCGTGCCGGCCGACCGGCGCGGCGTGCCGCCGCCGCTGTCTCGCGTGCTGCTGGGCCACGACTTCTTCCGTGTCGAGGGCCACCTCGGCCAGCCGGTGCGCAGCGTGCGCGACGCGCTGCGCGCCCAGATCCGCCAGTTCCAGCTGCCCTTCACGGTGCGCGCGGTGCTGCTGCACACCGACCGCGCCCGCCTGGTGCTGCGGCCGTCGGTGCGGGTGACCGACCTGCACCGCTTCCACCACCTGCTGCGCCAGGACCTGCAGGTGCAGCTGGCCGACGGCCTGGCGCTGCACCAGCGGCAGAGCGAGCAGCTGCGCCAGGCGGTCGATGACACCACGGTGCCGCGCACCGTGGGCGAAGGCGTGTCGGTCATCGATGCAGCCACCAACACCACCAACCGGCTGGGCACGCTGCAGAAGGACAGCGCCCCGGTGCTGCAGGCGCGCCGCTACGGTGACTACCGCGCGCTGGGCGGCGGCGGCACCTCACCGAACTGGATCTTCCAGTGGGGCCAGACGCTGGGCCAGGTGGCGCAGACGCGCTCCGATCTGGGCACGGTGGCGCGCACCGATTTCAGCGCCGCGCACGACGGCCTGCTGCTGAGCAACCGGCCGCACTGGCTGCAGTGGCTGGACCAGCTGATCGACCACCGCGACGCGCAGCAGGACGACCGCCTGCTGATGCCCAACTTCCTGGCCGAGAACCCGGGCGCCGTGCATGCCGGCGGCGTGCCGCGCGGCGGCACCCTGGTGCTGGTCTACGACGACCAGGGCCGCGTCATCACCGACCTGGCGCTGGACCACTGGGAGCCCGAAGAGGACGAGGACGAGCCCGACCTGCCGCCGCTGCAGGTGCTGCCGTGGCGGCCCGACCTGCTGCGCGAACGCGCGGTGCGCATCATCCGCCCGCTGGATATGGTGCTGAACGACCGCGTCAGCGTGGTGCGCGCCGAGGTACAGAAGGACTGGCTGGCGCAGTTCGATGCACAGAAGAGCTACCTCGACGGCGTCTTCAAGTACACCCTGCTGCCGGGCAAGCTCGAAGGCTTCACCTTCGACACCGGCAACGGCCTGGTCGACATGATGGCCGAGCGCGTCGGCCGGCTGCAGGAAGACGTGCGCAAGGCGCAGACGCTGGCCGCGTCGAGCCAGCTGTCGAGCGCCGAGCGCGAGCGCGCCGACACCCTGCTGCAGGACCTGCGCGGCCAGCTGGCCGAGGCGGTGGTGCAGACCACCCAGCAGCTGCTGGTGACCGAGGTGGATGTGGGTGTCGGCGGCCGCGGTGCCGCCGTGCCGACGCTGCTCACCGGGGCGATCGCCCAGGTCGGTGGCGGCACGGTCGGCAAGGAGCTGCAGGGCCGACTGGGCAAGCTGCAGGGCGGCACGGACACCAAGGGCGGCATGGTGCAGCGCCTGCAGCAGTTCTCGCTGGGCCTGCAGCGCTGATCACCGGTGAGCCCGCCGCTCGCACCCCTGCCGCACCGCGTGCGCCGCCTGCGCTGGCAGGCCCGCGCGGCCGGCGCGGCCGAGGCGCTGGCGCTGCGCCAGCGCCTGGTCAGCGGTCAGGAGCGGCTGCAGCAGGCGCTGGGTGAGGCGCTGGACGGCCTGGACGACGGCGGCTGGCTGCAACTGGCCCGGGTCGAGCTGCAGCTGGATCCGTCCTGGCTGGAGGCGCCGGCCGACGCGCTGGTGCAGCATCTGCGCGCCCAGCTGGCGCCGCAGCTGCACGGCCTGCGGCGCAGCGCCGCGGCCGCCGGGCCGGGTGGCGCAGCGCCCGCAGGCGAGGCGGCCGCCGACACCGTCGCCCTGTTGCCGGCCCAGGCGCTGCTCGACTACCTGGCCACCGGCCACCTGCCCTGGGCCCTGGGCGGCCTGGCGCCCGAGGCGCTGCGCCCGCGCCTGCAGGCCGCCGCCGAGGCGCTGGCGCAGGACGGCCTCGTCTGGCGCGCAGCGCCGCCGCCCACCGATCCCACCCTGCTGCTGGGCTGGTGGCAGCGCTGGTGGGCGCTGTGGCCCGGGCCCGCGCGCGAGGCCTGGTGGCAGGCCCAGCAGGCGGTCACCGCCGCCACGGCCGCGGTGCACGAAGGATCGACGCCCTCCCCCGCGGCCCTGGCCCGTTGGCTGGCCCAGCCCTCGGTGCCGCAGGCGCGGCGCGGCCCGCTGCAGGCGCTGTGGCTGGCCTGGCACAGCGCCGGGCCGGGCGGCGGCGTCGCGGCAGGGCCGTCCGCAGTGGCCCCGACGACGCCGTCCATCGCGGCGCTGGCCCAGGCCCTGTGGCCGGAGGGCTTCGCCGGCACGCCGACCCCACCGGACCGTCCCCGCAACGCACCCCCACCCGCCGCCCCGCCGCCCGGGGTCGACACCGCCCCCACCGCCCGGCCGCTGGCCCGCGCCGTGCAGCCCCGCGCCGAGCCGGGCTGGATGGTGCCGCTGGCCGGCCTGGTGCTGCTGCACCCGTGGGTGCCGGCGCTGTTGCGGGCCTGTGACGTGCCCACACCGGCGCGCCCGGACCAGGCCTGGGACCCACTGGCGTTGGCGCGGGCCGGCGGCCTGCTGCGCGCGCTGGCCCAGGCCCCGGAGGCACCGGCCGAGGACGGCGAGTGGGCGTTGCCGGTGGTCAAGCTGTTGCTGGGCTGCCCGCCCGATCTGGGCTGGCCGCTGCCGCTGTGCCCACCCACCCCGCAGGAGCAGGCCGAGGTGCAGGCGCTGCTGGCGGCGGCGATCGACCACTGGGGCGCGCTGGGCCGCACCGGCGTCGACAGCCTGCGCACCAGCTTTCTGCAGCGGCCCGGCCTGCTCTCGCGCCAGGGCGAGGGCTGGCTGCTGCGGCCGCTGCCCGAGGCCTTCGACCTGCTGCTGTCGCGCCTGCCCTGGGGCCTGGCATGGATCCGCCTGCCCTGGATGGCCCAGCCGCTGCAGGTGGACTGGAGCGCGCCATGAGCAGCGACCAGATCGACCGCGAGCTGGCCTGGCTGGGCCGCCTGTGGCAATGGCGGCTGGCCGAGCACTTCGAAGCCGCCCCGTCGGCCGAGCCCACCGACGCGCCGCCGCCCGAGCCCCTGCCGGCGCTGCTGGCCGCACTGCCCGCGCCGCTGCACGGCCGCGACGCCCGTGCGCTGCTGTGGCTGGCGATGGCGCCGTGGCTGCAGCCGGCCTTGCTGGACATGCTGTTCGCGCGGCGCAGCGACACCGGCCGCGGCTTCACCGAGTTCGGCGGCCTGGCGCACGGCGAGCACGGCGCCTTCGCGCCCACCGGCGAGACCGCCTGCTTCCTGCTGGGCGGCATGGAGGGCGAACAGCGGCTGCAGGCCTGGCGGCTGCTGCACACGCTGACCGCGCTGGACCAGGGGGCCTGGCTGCAGCTGGGCGCAGCGCCCGAGGGCCAGGCCGCGCTGTGCGGCGCCTGGCGGCCGGGGCCGCAGTTGCTGCGGCAGCTGCTGGGTCCGCTGGCCGAGCCGGTGCAGGCCGCGCCCAGCGCCAGCCTGGCGCACCCGCTGCGCACCGGCCTGGGCTGGTCCGACCTGGTGCTGCCGCCGATGACCCTGGCGCAGCTGGAGGAGATCGTGCTGTGGCGCACCCACCGCCAGCAGCTGCTGGTCGACTGGGGCCTGGGGCGGCGCCTGAAGCCCGGCTACGCGGCGCTGTTCCACGGCCCGCCGGGCACGGGCAAGACGCTGTCGGCGGCGCTGCTGGGCCAGCGCTGCGCACGGCCGGTGATGCGGGTGGACCTGGCGGCGCTGGTGTCCAAGTACATCGGCGAGACCGAGAAGAACCTGGCGCAGCTGTTCGACGAGGCCGAGCGGCAGGACTGGATCCTGTTCTTCGACGAGGCCGACGCGCTGTTCGGCAAGCGCAGCCAGGTCAGCGACGCCCACGACCGCTATGCCAACCAGGAGATCAGCTACCTGCTGCAGCGCGTCGAGGAGTTTCCCGGCGTGGTGCTGCTGGCCAGCAACCTCAAGGGCAACATCGACGACGCCTTCCAGCGCCGCTTCCAGAGCGTGGTGGCCTTCGCGCTGCCGCGCCCGGCCGAGCGCCTGCGCCTGTGGCGCGAGGCGCTGCCGGCGGCGCTGACACCGGCGCCCGACGTGGACCTGCCGGCGCTGGCCCAGCGCCACGAGATCGCCGGCGGCACGATCATGAACGCGGTGCGCGTGGCCTGCCTGCGCGCCGCCCAGCGCGCTGACGGCCTGCTGCGCGCGGCGGACCTGGACGAGGGCGTGCGCCGCGAGCTGGTCAAGGAAGGGCGCAGCCTGTGAGCACCACCGCGCCGCGCTTCGTGGCCCGCGTCGAGCAGCGCACGCCGCCGGTGCCGGCGCGCCAGGCGCGGCCCGCGGCTGCGCCGCTGCGCTCGGCGCGTGACAGCCGCCACTCGGCCGCCGAGCGCGAGGCCGACCGCGTCGCGGCCCAGGTGATGGCCCTGCCCGCGGGTGCGCCGCGGCGCAGCGGACCCGCCGGTGCGCCGCCCTCGGCTGCAGCCCTGCAGGCCGGTCGCGCGCTGGGTGGCGGCGGCGGCCAGCCGTTGCCGGCGGCGCTGAAGCACTTCATGGAGGCGCGCCTGGATGCGCGTCTGGACGCCGTGCGCCTGCACGACAGCGAGCGCTCGGCACGCCTGGCGCGCGGCCAGCAGGCGCGCGCCTTCACGCTGGGCGCCGACATCTTCATGGGCCGCGGCGCCTTCCAGCCCGACAGCGCGGCGGGGCGCGCGCTGGTGGCGCACGAGCTGACCCACACCATCCAGCAAGGCGCGGTGCGCCAGGGGCCGGCGCCACGGCGGGCGGCGCTGGCGGCGCCCCGCCCGGTGGCCTTGCCGCGCCTGGCGGCCAGCGCGCCGCCGGTGCAGCAGCGCACCGCGCCGCAGGTGCAGCGGCTGGGCATCTCGGACGCGCTGGACTACTTCGCCGAGAAGGCGCACTACATCCCGGGCTTCCGGATGTTCACGCTGGTGATCGGTGTCAACCCGGTCAACATGAGCACGGTCGAGCGCAGCCCGGCCAACCTGCTGCGCGCGGTGATCGAGCTGGTCCCCGGCGGCGCGCTGGTCACGCAGGCGCTGGACAACCACGGCATCGTCGACCGCGTGGCGGCCTGGATGTCGCAGCAGTTCAATGCGCTGGCCGGCATCGGCGCGTCGGTGCGTGCCTCGATCGACGAGTTCCTGGACTCGCTGAGCTGGACCGACATCTTCGACCTGGGCGGGCTGTGGGACCGCGCCAAGCGCATCGTCACCGAACCGATCAACCAGCTGATCGACTTCGGCGCCAGCCTGATCGGCGGCATCATCGGCTTCATCAAGGAGGCCATCCTGCGGCCGCTGGGCCGCCTGGCCGAGGGCACCGCGGGCTACGACCTGCTGAAGGCGGTGCTGGGCTTCGATCCGGTCACCGGCGACGCCGTGCCGCGCACCGCCGATACGTTGATCGGCGGCTTCATGAAGCTGATTGGCCAGGATGAGGTCTGGCAGAACCTGAAGAAGGGCAACGCAGTGGCGCGCGCCTGGGCCTGGTTCCAGGGCGCGCTGGGCGGGCTGATGGGCTTCGTGCGCGAGATCCCGTCCACCTTCGTGGCCGCGTTCACCTCGCTGGAGCTGGTGGACATCGTGCTGGTGCCGCGCGCCTTCGCCAAGCTGGCGCGGGTGTTCGGCAGCTTCTTTGGCCGCTTCATGTCCTGGGCTGGCGGCACGGTCCTGAGTCTGCTGGAGATCCTGTTCTCGGTGGTGGCGCCCGGGGCCATGCCCTATATCCGCCGCGCGGCCGGCGCGCTGGCCAGCATCTTCCGCAACCCGATCGGCTTCGTCGGCAACCTGGTGCGTGCGGCCAAGGCCGGCTTCCTGCAGTTTGCCGGCCGCTTCGGCGCGCACCTGAAGGCCGGGCTGATCGACTGGCTCACCGGCTCGCTGCCGGGGGTCTACATCCCGCGCAGCTTCGCGCTGCCCGAGATCCTGAAGCTGGCGCTGAGCGTGCTGGGCCTGAGCTACGCCCACCTGCGCGGCAAGCTGGTACGCGCGGTGGGCGAGCCGGCGGTGAAGGCCATCGAGATGGGCGTGGCGGTGGTCAAGACCCTGGTCACCGAGGGCCCGGTGGCCGCCTGGGACCAGCTCAAGACCTCGCTGGGCAACCTCAAGCAGATGGTGGTCGACGGCATCATCGACATGGTGGTGGGCCTGATCACCCAGAAGGCGATTCCCAAGCTGGTGGCGATGTTCATTCCCGGCGCCGGCTTCATCAGCGCGATCGTGGCGATCTACGACACCATCATGGTGTTCATCAACCGGCTCTCGCGCATCATCCAGGTGGTCACCGGCTTCCTGAACTCGATCGCGGCGATCGCCTCGGGCGCGATCGGCGCCGCGGCCAACCGGGTCGAGTCGGTGCTGGCCGGGCTGCTGAGCCTGGCGATCAGCTTCCTGGCCGGCTTCGCCGGGCTGGGCAAGGTGGCCGACCGGGTGATGCAGATCATCCAGCGCGTGCGCGCGCCGATCGACGCCGCGCTGGACCGTCTGGTGGCCTGGATCGTCGGCCTGGCCAAGCGGCTGATGGGCGCGCTCAAGGCCGGTGCGAAGCGGGTGCTGAACTGGTGGAAGAAGAAGCGCAGCTTCGGCGGCGGCAGCGAGTCGCACACGCTGCTGTTCAGCGGCCAGGGCCGCGCCGCGCGGCTGCAGGTGCGCTCGACGCCGATGACGCCCGAGGCCTTCGTCGCCCGCTTCGACCTGGGGCCCGGCACCGCCCAGCAGCGCGCCACGATCACCGGCCTGTGCGCCAACATCGCCAAGGTGCAGGCCGACCTGGTGGCGGCCGAGGCCGCGTCGCCGCAGGACGAGGCGCGGCTGACCACGCTGGACGGCCAGCTCGACCAGGCCTTCACCCAGCTGGCCGATGCACTGGCCGCGCTGGTGGGCGCCGGCGAGGTGGACGGCGCGGTGGCCGACATCAAGATCACCCGGCCCAGCTTCACCGTGGAGACCGCCACCGCGATGAACCCCACCGGCCAGGACCTGGTGGCGGCCAAGCTGGATCGCCGGCACATCGTCTCGTCCAAGGACATGGCCCAGCACTACGAGACCACGCTGAAGGGCGAGTCGCGCTGGGCCAAGGCCAAGGCGCTGCTGCTGGCGCGCGGTGAAACGGTGGCCAAGCCGCTGTCCAATGCGGCGATCGAGGCCGCGGCGCGCGCCCGACATCTGCGCTTCTTCAACGACCTGAAGAACCTGTTCCTGGGCGGCGCCAGCATCAACCGCTCGCTGGGCCGGCGGCTGGACCGCGGTCAGGAGCTGGGCGCCGACGGCAAGCCGATCGCCGGCTCGGGCTTCACCGATGCGCAGATCAAGGCGCACCTGCGCGACGTCAACAACCGCTGGGCGCTCAAGGGCAGCGTGGCGATCACCACATGACCCGCTCTGCCCTGCACCCGCTGGTGGACGCGCTGCTGCGCGAGTGCGACTGGCAGGCCGAGCCCGATGGCCCGGGGCGCTGGCACGTGGGCTTTGCCGCGGGCGAGGCGCCGGTCGCGGGCCTGCTGCTGTGCGAGGACGAGCCCGGGCTGCGCTGGTCGCTGCGCTTCCTGCTGGCGCGGCGCCTGACGCCGTCGCAGTGCCCCGCGGCCAGCCTGGCGCTGCACCGCGTGCAGGCCGGCTTCAGCCCCTGGGTGGCGCTGGACCTGGACGAGGCCCACGGCCTGGTGCAGGTGCGCTGTGGCTGGGTGGCGGGCGACGACGGCCCGGCCGCCGCGCGCCTGCGCCGCGCCCTGGCCGAGGGCATGGCGGCCGTGGAGGCCGCCGCCGCCGCGCTGGCGCCACTGGCGGCATGAAAAAACCCGCCGGGCATCGCTGCCGGGCGGGCTTCTGGGCTGCTGGCGGCTGAGAACTCAGCGGCTCTTGCGCAGCTTCTGGATCGCGGCCAGCTGGGCGGCCATGGTGGCGAACTCGCTTTGCGCGCTGGCGAAGTCGATGTCGCTCTTGGCGTTCTTCATCGCTTCCTCGGCGGCCTTCTTCGCCTCGGCCGCCTTGGCCTCGTCGAGGTCATGGCCGCGGATCGCGGTGTCGGCCAGCACGGTCACGCAGTGCGGCTGCACTTCCAGGATGCCACCGGCGACGAAGACGAACTCTTCCTCGCCGTTGTCGGCGCGCTCGATGCGCACCGCGCCCGGCTTGATGCGGGTGATCAGCGGCGTGTGGCGGGGCAGGATGCCCAGCTCGCCGTTCTCGCCCGGCAGCGCGACGAATTTCGCCTCGCCCGAGAAGATGTTCTCTTCGGCGGAGACGACGTCGACGTGAATCGTTGCCATGTTGGTTTCCTAGCGTTGAAGAAGGTTCAGTAAGCGAGCAGACGGGTGTCTGGCTAGGCGGCCCCCGGAGCCGTACACCCGTACGGCGAGGAGGCCAACGACGCCAGGCGCCCGTATGCGAAGTCTTACTGGATCTTCTTCGCTTTCTCGAAGGCTTCGTCGATGGTGCCGACCATGTAGAAGGCCTGCTCCGGCAGGTGATCGCACTCGCCGGCGACGATCATCTTGAAGCCGCGGATGGTTTCCTTCAGCGGCACGTACTTGCCCGGCGAGCCGGTGAACACTTCAGCCACGTGGAAGGGCTGCGACAGGAAGCGCTGGATCTTGCGGGCGCGGGCCACGGCCAGCTTGTCTTCCGGCGACAGCTCGTCCATGCCCAGGATCGCGATGATGTCGCGCAGTTCCTTGTAGCGCTGCAGCGTGGCCTGCACGGCACGGGTGGTGCTGTAGTGCTCTTCGCCGATGACGTTCGGGTCGATCTGGCGGCTGGTCGAGTCCAGCGGGTCCACGGCCGGGTAGATACCCAGCGAGGCGATGTCACGCGACAGCACCACGGTGGCGTCCAGGTGGGCGAAGGTGGTGGCGGGCGACGGGTCGGTCAGGTCATCCGCCGGCACGTACACGGCCTGGATCGAGGTGATCGAGCCGACCTTGGTGGAGGTGATGCGCTCCTGCAGGCGGCCCATTTCCTCGGCCAGCGTCGGCTGGTAGCCCACGGCGGACGGCATGCGGCCCAGCAGCGCGGACACTTCGGTACCGGCCAGGGTGTAGCGGTAGATGTTGTCCACGAAGAACAGCACGTCACGGCCTTCGTCGCGGAACGACTCGGCGATGGTCAGGCCGGTCAGGGCCACGCGCAGACGGTTGCCCGGGGGCTCGTTCATCTGGCCGTAGACCATGGACACCTTGGACTCGCCCAGGTTCTCCAGGTTCACGACGCCGGAGTCGGCCATCTCGTGATAGAAGTCGTTGCCCTCGCGGGTGCGCTCACCCACACCGGCGAACACCGACAGACCCGAGTGGGCCTTGGCGATGTTGTTGATCAGCTCCATCATGTTCACGGTCTTGCCCACGCCGGCGCCACCGAACAGACCCACCTTGCCGCCCTTGGCGAACGGGCAGATCAGGTCGATCACCTTGATGCCGGTTTCCAGCAGTTCCTGCGAGGGGCTCAGCTCGTCGTAGGACGGGGCCTTGCGGTGGATCGAGGCGGTCAGCTCTTGCGAGACATCGCCGCGCTCATCGATCGGGTTGCCCAGCACGTCCATGATGCGGCCCAGGGTGGCCTTGCCAACCGGGACGGTGATGGGGTTGCCGGTGTTGGTCACGGTGACGCCGCGGCGCAGGCCGTCGGACGAGCCCAGCGCGATGGTGCGGACGATGCCGTCACCCAGCTGCTGCTGGACTTCGAGGGTCAGCGCGGAGCCTTCCATCTTCAGGGCGTCATAGACGCGGGGCATCTGGTCGCGCGGGAATTCCACGTCCACGACGGCGCCGATGCACTGAACGATCTTGCCTTGGGCTTGAGTCATTTCCAGTTCCTTCAATCTTGATTCGTTTCGAACGCTGGGTCGAGCGTGTGCCGTCAACCGCTGATCGCGGCCGCGCCGCTGACGATCTCGGAGAGTTCCTTCGTGATCGCCGCCTGGCGGGTCTTGTTGTAGATGAGCTTGAGCTCACCGATCAGCGTGCCGGCGTTGTCGGTCGCGGCCTTCATCGCCACCATGCGTGCCGACTGCTCGGAGGCCATGTTCTCGGCCACGGCCTGGTAGACCAGCGCCTCGATGTAGCGGGTCAGCAGCTCGTCGATGACGGTGGCCGCGTCCGGCTCGTACAGGTAGTCCCAGCTGTGGGCCGACTTCTCGGCTTCGGTCTGGGCCAGCGCGTCGGCCGACAGCGGCAGCAGCTGCTCGACGACCGGCTCCTGCTTCATCGTGTTGATGAACTTCGTGTAGCACAGGTAGACGGCGTCCACCTTGCCCTCAACGAAGGCATCGAGCATGACCTTGACCGGGCCAATCAGCTTCTCGATCTGAGGGGCGTCGCCCAGGCCGGTGACCTGCGAGACCACCTTGGCGCCGATGCGGTTCAGGAAGCCGTAGCCCTTGGAGCCGATCGCCACCGCCTCGACCTTGGCGCCAGCGCCCTGAACGTCCTTCATCTTGGCCGTGACGGCGCGCAGGATGTTGGTGTTCAGGCCGCCGCACAGACCCTTGTCGGTGGTGACGACGACGAAACCGCTGACGCCCGATTGGCCGCCCTGGCGCATGTACGCCGAGTGGTATTCCGGGTTGGCCTGCGACAGGTTGGCGGTGATGTTGCGGATCTTGTCGCTGTAGGGGCGCGCGGAACGCATGCGTTCCTGCGCCTTGCGCATCTTCGACGCGGCGACCATTTCCATGGCCTTGGTGATCTTCTTGGTGTTCTCCACCGATTTGATCTTGCCGCGGATTTCCTTTCCGACTGCCATGACTGTTTCTCCTAGTGGGTGAGGGACGGCTCGCGCACGGTGTTGAGGCGGTGGCGGGCTGTCCCGTCAGTCAGTGGCTTCAGGCGAAGGACTTCTTGAAGGCGGCAATCGCGCCGTTCAGCTCTTCCTCGGCCGCCTTGTCCATGGCCTTGTCGGCTTCCATCTTGGCCAGCAGGGCCGCGTGGCTGGACTTCAGGAACTGGTGCAGGCCGCTTTCAAACGACAGCACCTTCTTGACCTCGATGTCGTCCAGGTAGCCCTTGTTGACGGCATACAGCGAGGCGGCCATCAGCGAGATCGACAGCGGCTGGTACTGGGCCTGCTTGAGCAGCTCGGTCACGCGGGCACCGCGGTCCAGCTGCTTCTTGGTCGAGGCGTCCAGGTCCGAGGCGAACTGCGCGAACGCGGCCAGCTCACGGTACTGGGCCAGGTCGGTACGGATACCGCCGGACAGGCTCTTGATCAGCTTGGTCTGGGCAGCGCCACCGACGCGCGACACCGAGATACCGGCGTTGATCGCGGGACGGACACCGGCGTTGAACAGGTTGGTTTCCAGGAAGATCTGGCCGTCGGTGATCGAGATCACGTTGGTCGGCACGAAGGCGGACACGTCACCGGCTTGCGTCTCGATGATCGGCAGCGCGGTCAGCGAACCGGTCTTGCCCTTGACCTCGCCCTTGGTGAAGGCTTCGACGTAGTCGGCGTTCACGCGGGCGGCGCGCTCGAGCAGGCGGCTGTGGAGATAGAACACGTCGCCAGGGAAGGCTTCGCGGCCCGGCGGGCGGCGCAGCAGCAGCGAAACCTGGCGGTAGGCAACGGCCTGCTTGGACAGGTCGTCATAGATGATCAGGGCGTCCTGGCCGCGGTCGCGGAAGTACTCGCCCATCGTGCAGCCGGAGTAGGCCGACACGTACTGCATCGCCGCCGATTCAGAGGCCGAGGCGGCCACGACGATGGTGTAGTCCATCGCACCGGCCTGCTCCAGCGAGCGCACCACGTTCTTGATCGACGAAGCCTTCTGACCGATCGCGACGTAGATGCAGGTCATGTTCTGACCCTTCTGGTTGATGATCGCGTCGATCGCCACCGCGGTCTTGCCGGTCTGGCGGTCGCCGATGATCAGCTCGCGCTGGCCACGGCCGACGGGCACCATCGAGTCGATGCACTTCAGGCCCGACTGCACCGGCTGGTCAACCGACTTGCGGGCGATCACGCCCGGGGCGACCTTTTCGATGACGTCGGTCATCTTGGCGTTGATCGGGCCCTTGCCGTCGATCGGCTGACCCAGCGCGTTGACCACGCGGCCGATCAGCTCGGGGCCGACCGGCACTTCCAGGATGCGGCCCGTGCACTTGACGGTGTCGCCTTCGGAGATGTGCTCGTACTCGCCCAGGATCACCGCGCCCACCGAGTCACGCTCGAGGTTCAGCGCCAGGCCGAACGAGGGCTGGCCGTCCTTGCCGGCGGGGAATTCCAGCATTTCGCCCTGCATCGCATCGGACAGGCCGTGGACGCGGACGATGCCGTCGGTCACCGAGACGACGGTGCCCTGGTTGCGGATGTCCGCCTGGGCGGCGAGGCCCTCGATGCGGCTCTTGATCAGTTCCGAAATTTCTGCAGGATTGAGTTGCATTGCCTTCTCCGAAAGCGCGGCAGCCTCAGCGGGGCTTCATCTGCCGGTGGATATGCGGTGGGTGGTGGGCGGCGACAGGCCTTCAGCTGGTCAGCGCGACCTTCATCTGCTCGAGGCGGGCCTTGACCGAGGTGTCGAGCACCTCGTCGCCCACGACCACGCGGATGCCGCCGATGAGCGACTCATCGACCTGCACGGTGGCATTGAGCTTGCGGCCGAAGCGCTTCTCCAGCGTGGCGACGGTGTCGCCCAGCTGGTTGGCGTCGAGCGGGAAGGCGCTCTGGATCAGGGCATCCGACACGCCGGTGCTGGCGTTGACCAGCGCGCGGAACTGCGCGGCAATTTCCGGCAGCGCCGGCAGCTTGCCGTTTTCCAGGGCGACCGCCAGCAGGTTGCGCACCTTGGGGTCGAGCGCGACGCCGGCAACGCCGGAGACGAGCTCGATCACCTGGGTGTCGGTGACCTTCGGGTTGTCGGCGAACTGGCGCAGTTGCGCGTCGCTGGCGACCGCGCCGATCGCCTCGACCTGTTCAGCCAGGGCGCGGGCGTCGCTGCCGGCCGCGGCCTTGAACAGGGCCTCGGCGTAGGGACGTGCGATGGTTGCTACTTCGGCCATTTTTTCAGCTCGGGTGGGGGTGCCGGATCAGAGCTCGGTCTTCAGGCGGGTCAGCAGCTCGGCGTGGACGCCGGCGTTGACTTCGCGCTTCAGGATGGCTTCGGCGCCCTTGACGGCCAGCACGGCGACCTGCTCGCGCAGGGCTTCGCGGGCCTTGATGGATTCCTGTTCGGCTTCGGCCTTGGCGGCGGCGACGATCTTGGCGCCTTCCTCGTTGGCACGGGCCTTGGCTTCTTCGACCAGCTGCTGGGCCAGACGCTCGGCGTCGGCCAGGCGCTTGGCGGCGTCGTCCTTGGCGGACGTCAGCGCGGCGGCGACCTTCTTCTCGGAGTCAGCCAGCGCGACCTTCGCCTTGTCGGCGGCCGACAGGCCTTCGGCGATCTTCTTCGCGCGCTCGTCGAGGGCAGCGGTGATCGGCGGCCAGACGAATTTCATCGTGAACCAGACCAGGATCAGGAACACGATCATCTGGACGATGAGGGTACCGGTGATGCTCACTTGTTTGCCTCAAACGGTGACGGGGACTTCAGCGAAGGGCGCGCCGCGAACAGCGCGCCCTTGGCCTCTCAACTCGACAGACGCCGAATTACTTGGCGATGGCGGCGAGCTGGCCCAGGAACGGGTTGGCCGTGGCAAACCACAGGGCGATACCGGTACCGATGATGAAGGCCGCGTCGATCAGGCCGGCCAGCAGGAACATCTTGGTCTGCAGCTCGCCCATCAGTTCGGGCTGGCGGGCGGCGGACTCGAGGTACTTGCTGCCCATGATGCCGATACCGATACAGGCACCGACAGCGCCCAGACCGATGATCAGGCCGGCGGCGAGGGCAACAAAGCTGATGACTTCCATGATGACTCCTAGTTGAGAGGTTGGGTTGGAAAGGAAGGGAAAGGGAAGAATCCGGATCGGTGCGCCGATCAGTGCGCGTCGTGGGCCTGGCCGATGTACACCAGCGTCAGCATCATGAACACGAAGGCCTGCAGCGTGATGATCAGGATGTGGAAGATCGCCCAGGCCGAGCCGGCGATGATGTGACCGATGGCCAGGCCGATGCCGGTGCCCAGGCCGACCGAGGCGAAGGCGCCGCCCATCAAGGCGATCAGCAGGAAGATCAGCTCGCCGGCGTACATGTTGCCGAACAGTCGCATGCCGTGCGAGACGGTCTTGGCGACGAACTCGATGATCTGCATCGCGAAGTTGAACGGGTACAGCACCGGGTGGTCGCCGAACGGGGCCGAGATCAGCTCGTGGGCCCAGCCGCCGACGCCCTTGATCTTGACGTTGTAGACCAGGCAGACGATCAGCACGCCCAGCGACAGGCCCATCGTGGCCGACAGGTCGGCGGTGGGCACGACGCGCAGGTAGGCGTGGTGGTCACCCGAGATCAGCTGCCACAGCAGCGGCAGCAGATCCACCGGCAGCAGGTCCATCGCGTTCATCAGGAAGATCCAGACGAACACGGTCAGGGCCAGCGGCGACACCAGCTTGCGGCTGTTGGCGTTGTGGACGATGCCCTTGGCCTGGCTGTCGACCATCTCGACCAGCAGCTCGACCGCGGCCTGGAAGCGGCCCGGCACCCCCGAGGTGGCCGACCTGGCGGCGCGCCACAGGATGAAGCAGCCCAGCACCCCCAGCGTGACCGCGAAGATGATGGTGTCCCAGTGGAACACGCTCAGATCGAACGGCGACGTACTGTGCTTGTTGGCCCAGAAAGTCAGGTGGTGGTTGATGTACTCGCCAGCGGTGGGCGCTTGCGCTGCGGCGTCGTGGGCTTCTGCAGACATTGGCGTGCGTTGTAGTTCAGTCAATTTTTCCGACGGCCTCGCCATGACAGCGCGACCCAGTACACCTTGATGCACACGATCAGGGCCACCAGCAGCGCTGGCCAGCTCAGACCGGGTACCAGTCTCGGCGCCAGCGCGAGCATGGCGAGCGAGACCGCGATCTTGCCGAACTCCCACAACATGAAGCTGACGGCGGAAACGCCGGGCGCCAGGCTGCTGAGCCGACTGGTCATGCCGCGCGCCATCAAGGCCCCCGGCACCACCACCGTGGCCGCGCCATACAGCACCGACCACACAATCCCCTGCTGGCCGAAGATGAGCCACGCGAGCGCGCCCATCACCAGCCCGACCGCGGCTTGCACCACGATCACCCGCCACGGCGAAACGGACGGGTCGGCCGCTGCCAGCGCCTGAGCCTCTTCACGGGTCAGTGGCTTGAACGGCCGCTTCGCGTCCTCATCTTCAGGGTCTGCCCACGGGTCGGGGCGTTCATCACGCCGAGTCGACATTGGGTCAAAAATTCCTGGGATCCGGGCGGCAAAGCCTCGGGATTATATGGGCAAACCCTCATGCGGCCCAGATCCCCCGGACGGTGCGCTCGGATATCCCCCGCCTGGGGCGTGCCCCGGCGGGCAGCCTGTCGGGGGGCTCAGGTGTGGCGCCAAAGCCGCAGTCCCGGCGTCAGAACTGGGCACTGAACCCCGGTCAATTCCGCATCATGAAATCCTGCCGCGGCGGACGGGATCAGAGCCGCACCAGGTTGGCCGGCAGGCCCGGCACCTCGACCCGCGCGCACAGCACCTGACCCGCCCAGGGCTGGGCGGCGAGCTCCTCGGCCGGCCGCCCCTCGCGGGCGGTGGTGACGAACAGCGTGCGGCCGTCCTCGCCGCCCAGGCAGGGCATGGTGGCGCAGCGCACCGGCAGCGGCCAGTCGGCCAGCACCCGGCCGTCGGGTGCCAGGCGCAGCAGGCGCTGGCCCTCGTACATCGCGCACCAGTAGGCGCCTTCCACATCCACCGCGGCGCCGTCCGGGCGGCCGCCGTAGCTGTCCAGCGCCTGGCCGGGCTGGCGCGGCGTGAACTGCGCCAGCACCCGCGGCGGCGGCAGCTGCTCGGCGCCCCGCACGCCATCGAAGGCGCGGATGCAGTGGGCCTTGGTGTCGGTCCAGTACATCGTGTCGCCGTCGGGGCTCCAGGCCAGGCCGTTGCTGGTGGTGATGCCGTCGGCCATGCGCTGCAGCCGCCCGTGGGCCCAGCGGTACAGCGCAGCCAGCGGTGGGTCGCGCGGCTCGTAGATCGTGCCCACCCAGAAGCTGCCGTCCGGCGCGGCCTTGCCGTCGTTGAAGCGCTCGGTGGCCGGGTCGTAGGGCGGATCGGCCAGCCACTGGCGCTGGCCGGTGGCGGTGTCGAAGCGCCACAGGCCGTCGCGCATCGCCAGCAGCAGGCCGCCGCCGTCGATCGGGGCGCAGCAGCCGGGCTCGGTGGGCAGGTCCCAGCGCTGGTGCTGCGCCAGCGCCGGTTGCCAGCGGTGCAGCGCCCGGCCCGGGATGTCGCACCAATACAGGGCGTGCTCCTGCGGGTGCCACAGCGGCGACTCGCCCAGACGCGCAGGCGGCACGGGCAGCGGCTGGAAGCTCGGCGGGTTCATGGGCTGGATTGTCGGCGCAGCGGGTTACCTGGGTGCGTCAAAGTGCGCGGAACGGCGGGGGGCTCGGCTCAACTGGGGCGCAGGATCGGCCGATGAGCAGGCCTTGAGCGGCCCAGTTCCGCGTTTTGCAGCGAGCCCCACCATGCCTTCACGCACCGCCCCCCTGCCCCGCCCCGCGCTGATCACCGCGCTGGCCGGCCTGATCCTGCTGGGTGCCCTGGTCCACGAGAGCGCCCGCGCCGACACCCGGGGGCCGGTGCGCGAGGACCTGTCCAGCCGCCAGCAGGACCTGGCCGAGGCGGCCGATGGCGTGGTCGACCCCGACGCGGGCCAGTTCACCGACCGCCTGATCGTGCGCTACCGCAACGGCAGCCCCGGCAACCGGCGCAGCGTGCTCAGCGCCTCGCAGCCCACCCATGACGCGCTGTACCGCCAGGGCCTGACGGTGCGCCGGGTGCACCGCGGCGGTCTGGGCGCCCAGGTGATGACGCTTGACGGCCTGCGCCCGGTCAGCGAGCTGCGCGCCGTCGCCCAGCGGCTGATGGCCGACGACCCCAGCGTGCTCTACGCTGAGCCCGACCGCCGGGTCTTCGTCGCCATGACCCCCGACGACCCGATGTACAGCCAGCAGTGGCACTACTTCGACACGGTCGGCGGCATCCGCCTGCCGGCGGCCTGGGACCTGGCCACGGGGGCCGGGGTGGTGGTGGCGGTGATCGACACCGGCGTGCGCCCGCACGCCGACCTGGCCGACAACCTGCTGTCCGGCTACGACTTCGTCACCAGCGCCAGCATGGGCCACGACGGCGACGGCCGCGACGCCGACGCGCTGGACCCGGGTGACGGCTGCAGCAGCGGCCACAGCAGCTGGCACGGCACGCATGTGGCGGGCACCATCGCCGCGCTGACCAACAACGGCGTGGGCGTGGCCGGGGTGGCCTATGGCGCCAAGATCCTGCCGGTGCGCGCGCTGGGCTGCGGCGGCGGCTACAACTCGGACATCGCCGACGCCATCGCCTGGGCCTCGGGCGGCAGCGTCTCGGGCGTGCCCGACAACACCACCCCGGCGCGGGTGCTGAACCTGTCGCTGGGCGGCTCCGGCGCCTGCTCGACCACGCTGCAAAGCGCGATCGACGGCGCCCGCAGCCGCGGCAGCGTGGTGGTGGTGGCCGCTGGCAACTCCAACGCGCCGGCCGGGGGCTTCAACCCGGCCAACTGCCGCGGCACGATCACCGTGGCCGCCACCGGCCCGGGCGGCGCCAAGGCGCCCTATTCCAACTATGGCGGCGTGGTGGACGTGGCCGCGCCGGGCGGCAACCTCGCCCGCGGCGCAGCGGCGGGCATCCTGTCGACGCTCAACGACGGCGGCGTCACGCCCGGCAACGACATCTACCAGGCCTACCAGGGCACCTCGATGGCCACGCCGCACGTGGCGGGCGTGGCGGCGCAGATGCTGTCGCGCAATGCCAGCCTGACGCCGGACGAGGTGGAGGCCCTGATCAAGGGCACCGCGCGCGGCTTCCCGCAGACCTGCAGCGGCTGCGGCACCGGCGTCGTCAACGCCGAGCGCGCCGTGAAGGCGGTCTTCGTCGGCGCCGCCCAGGCCAGTGACGTCACCGAGGTGGAGCCCAACCAGACGCTGGCCACCGCCCAGGCGATCAGCAGCTTCCCGGCCCGCGTGCTGGGCACGGTGGGCAGCACCACCGATGTCGACCACTACCGCGTCGACCTGGCGCCCGGCGCCACGGTGACCGCGCGGCTGATCCCGAACGCCTTGTCGAACTACGACCTGGCGCTGCGCAACCCGGCGGGGCTGGTGCGGGCCAGCAGCGCGCGCGGCGTGGGCCTGCCCGACCAGGTCACCTGGCGCAATGCCAATGCGGTCACCACCAGCTTCTACCTGCGCGTGACGCGCATCAGCGGAAGCACCGGCGTCAACGGCAGCTACACGCTGGAAGTCGACGTGCAGTGAGCGGCCCGAGGGCCGCGGACCGCGGCTACATCCCCTTGAACAGGTGGGTGTAGCTGCGGCTGACCTCGAGCTTTTGCGTGTGGCCCTTGACGGCCACGATCTGGCGCCCGCGGAAGTCGCGCGTGACCGAGGCGATCGCCGACACCGCCACCAGCGTGGAGCGGTGGATCTGCCAGAAGCGCTCGGGGTCGAGCTCGTCGATCAGCTCCTTGATCGGCTTGCGGATCAGCGCCTCCACCGTGGCGGTCTGGACCCGGGTGTACTTCTCGTCGCTGATGAAGAACAGCACCTCGTCGACCGGGATCATCTGGATCGCCTGGCCCACGCTGGCCTGGATCCACTTGAGGTAGGCGGGCGGCTTGGCCGGCAGGCCGCCCGCGCCCTGGGCGCTGAGGCGGTGCAGCAGTTGCTGCAGCGGCTGGGCGGGGGTGTCGGCACCGCCATCGGCGTCGCTCTCGCGGGCGGCCAGGCGGCGTTGCAGGCGCTCCACCGTGACCCGCAGGCGCTCGCGCTCGGCGGGCTTGAGCACGTAGTCGGCGGCCCCCTGCTCGAAGGCCTCGACCGCGTACTGGTCGTAGGCGGTGATGAAGACGATCTCGGGCAGCAGCTCGTCGTCGTCGATCTCCATCTGGGCGATCTGCCGGGCCGCCTCGACGCCCGTCATGCCCGGCATGCGGATGTCCAGGAAGACCACGTCGGGGCGGTGCTGGGCCACCAGCTCCACCGCCTCGGCGCCGTTCTTGGCTTCGGCCACCAGCTGCAGCGCGGGCCAGGCCTCGGCCAGGCGGGCGCGCAACTGGTCGCGCATCAGGCGTTCGTCGTCGGCCAGCACGGCCGTCGGGGCTTGCGAGGAGTTCATGCCGCGATGCTACGTGGCGGCCGCAGCGCGCGCCACAGGGCCCAACCCAGCAGCCACAGCGGCGACAGCAGCAGGCCCAGCACCACCGCCACCGCCGCCAGCGGCAGCCCCACGCCGGCCAGCAGCACCACCACCAGCACCGCGGCGGCGGCCAGCAAGGCCAGCGGCAGCGCCACCAGCACCACCGCCACCGTGCCCAGCGCCAGCAGGCCGCCGATGCCGGCCAGCACCACCTGGTGCGCCGGCGGCAGCGGGCCGGTGGGCTTGAAGTGCAGTTCCTCGCCGTTGACCACCACCTGGATCAGCGACTGCGGCCCCTCCAGCATCGTCACCCAGGCGGCGGCGAAGATGCCCACCACCGCCAGCATCATCAGCGCCAGCAGCCACCAGCCGATGCGCACCGCACCACGCTGCGTGCGCCGGGAAGACAGGACGGTGTTCATGCCTTGGCTCCTTCGCCCTGGGCCGCGTGGCCAACGCTGCGGTAGGGCACGGTGATGGTGACGATGGTGCCGCCCACCGGGTTGGCCGCCACGGTGAGCGAGGCCTTGTGGCCGTGCAGCAGCTTCAGCCGCTCGCGGATGTTGTCCAGCCCCACGCCGGTGCCGGCGGTGGCGGCGTTGCCGAAGCCCACGCCGGTGTCGCTGACACTGACCGCCAGCTGGCCATGGACGATCTCGGCCTTGACGCGCAGCTGGCCGCCCTCGGGCTTGGGCTCCAGGCCGTGGCGGATCGCGTTCTCGACCAGGGTCTGGATCATCATCGCCGGGAACTCGGCCGACAGCAGGCCGTCGGGCACGTCGATCTGGGCGTCCAGGCGCTCTTCCATGCGCACCTTCAGGATCTCGACGTAGGGCCGCACCACCGCCAGCTCGCGGCCCAGGTCGCGGGCGGCGCCGTCGCCGGTCTCGCGCATCGTGGGCATGCTGGCGCGCAGCAGCGCGATCAGGTTCTTCTGCATCTGGCTGGCGCGGGGCGGGTCGGTCTCGATCAGGTGGTCGATCGACGCCAGCGTGTTGAACAGGAAATGCGGCTCGACCTGGGCCTGCATCGCCGCCATGCGGGCTTCCACGACCTGGCGCTTGAGCGACTCGGCCTCGGCGGTTTCAGTGGCCTGGGCGGCCTTGACCTCGGCCTGCAGCCGGCCCTTGTAGGTGATCTTCAGCACCGCCGAGGCCAGGATCCACAGCAGCGCCAGCTCGGGCAGCGATTCGCCGTAGCTGACGGTGCGGCGCTCGATGCGCGGCTGGCCGCTCATCTCGACCGCCGCCTGGCGGGCATCCTCGGCGGCCTGGCGCGCATCCTTCTCGGCCTCGACCGCATCCAGGATGGCCTGGCGGGCTTCCTCCACCGCGTCGCGCACGTCCTCGGCATCGGCGCCCGGGGGCAGCTTGATGCTGACGCCGCGCTCGCCGGCGGTGATGTGCACCTCGTCCGGTGTCACCGCGGCGGCCGAGGCCGCGCCCGACGCCGCGCCCGGCACGGCCGACGCCGCCCCGGACGCCGCCGAGGCCGCCGGCTTGGCCGCGCGGATGCGGATGCCGCCGGCGCCGATCTCGATGTCCACGCCGCGGTCCTCGCTGCCGGGGCCGGTGGCGCCCTTCTCGATGTGGATCAGCGGCTTGGACGGCTTGGGCGGCTTGGGCGGGGTGGGGGCGCGCGGCGTGTCGGGGGCATCGATCTCGACCGTCTCGGTGTAGTGCCAGCTGAAGGGCGGCAGGCTCTTGAGAATGGCCATGCCCACCAGCAGCGCCAGCGCCAGCACGAAGAAGCGGCCCCAGCTGATGCTGGCCAGCCAGGTGCCGTAGGTGTGGAAGGCGCGCACGGCGCCGTCGGCAAAGCGGCGCGGGAAGGGCCGCAGGTCGGGGTGGGTGGTGGCGTTCATGGTCGTGTGGGCTCTTTCGGCACGCTCACTGTAGGGGCAGCCCCAGTCTGGTGCGACAGGCGTGTGACAGGCCGTGGGCTGGCCGGGATGAACTGCAGGCGATGGCGACGGGCCGGACCGGGCCGGGGCGGCTCAGCGCCGCTCGACCAGCACCGGCACCAGCTGCAGCGCCTCGCGCACCCGCTCGGCGGCGCTGCGGGCGTCCTCGCGGCTGGGGTAGGGGCCGGCCTGCAGGCGGTGCAGCGTGCCCTCACGGAACACCGCCAGCAGCGGCGCCAGCCAGTCGGCCTGCTCGGCCACTTTCTGCTGGAAGGCCTGGGCACCGTCGGGCCGGCTGAAGGCGCCCAGTTGCAGCCACCAGCCGACACCGGCGGTGGTGAAGGCGCGGGCCGATTCCGGCGGCTTCTCGGCGGCCAGGTCGGTGACCGGGTCGGCGGGGGCCGGGGCCGCCGGCGCGGCCGCCACCGGCGTGGCCACCACCGGGGCCGTGACGACCGGCGTGGCCACGGCCGGCACCGCGGCGGTGGCGCTGGCCACCGCCACCAGCGGGGGCTTGGGCGCCGGCGTGGCTACTACGGCGGCTCGGTGATTGGCAACGTCAAGCTGGTCTCGGTGATGTGGGGCGCCAACGTGCGCAGCACCACGGT
>NZ_JAGQDF010000017.1 GCF_018069875.1 Ideonella alba
TTCCTCATGTCCGCGATTCTCCTGAAAGGCGGACCCCTTGCTACTTCTGATTGGTACGGAGGGTGGGGGGCAGGTCAGCTCACCACCACGCCCATTGAACGCAGCAGCACCAGGTGGTTTGAAGCCTGCTCCTGCCAGCTGGCTTCGGGAGGCCAACTCCCATCTTCAGTACTGCACCACAGGTCTGCCGCCTGTGTTCGTGACACACACACCACTGCTGGCCCTTGCGGCTTTGCTTCATCTTCGGGTCGCGCTCACCGCTGCTGTTCTTGGTCGAGCTGAGCGCTGCAATCAGGGTGGCGTCCACGACCGTACCGCTCTTGAGCATCACGCCCTTGGCGCACAGCAGGTCCTTAGCGGTCTGAATCGCCCCGGGGCAATTCAGTGAGTTGTTCACTGTCATGACCTGACTGACGCTCCACGCGCGGTGAGTCGAGCCCAGCGTTGAGCTGGCTGGTCAATACGTTCAGGGCTGCCAACGCGTGCAATTCGAGCTCCGCAGTGGCCGTGCCGTCGCTTGTCGAAACATCAAGCCTGGTCAATCGCGCACCAGGGATGACGACGCTCTCCAGCGATGCGAGCAACTCGTCCAGCGGGAACGAAGCGGCTAGCGCGTTCCATTAGACGATCCAGAGCAATCCAGCTTTGATCCGGTAGGCGCCGGTTTTGTCACATGACAGCCAACATGTTTCACGCTGCTATCAAAGTACCCATGTCGGTGCGCAGGCATCAACGGGTGTCGGTTCACCTTTGGACCATCAATCAATTTGGAGCAGACGATGAGAACCCTGAAGGCAATGATCACCACGGTAATGGTCGCGATGTTTTCCCTTTCGGCTCACGCCGCCTTTCCGGAGGGTCAATGGAACAACCACTTCCGTTCCATTGTCAACGGAGTCGAGTACTTCCATCAATTCTGTCTCAAGGCCGACGGAACTTGGTATGCCACCTCCTACCCCGGCAGCGGACGTTGGACGCTATCTGGCTCGAATGTGCTGATCAATGGCATGCACAGCGACATCGGCATGGCTGAAGCTCATGCACTCAAGAAACAGGGGCCCTTGGCGATGAAGGGATTCCTGCAGCAGTGGATGCCGGACGACACCTATACCGACTTCTATGTGGCCGAATGGAATCGCGTGAGCCTGTCCGAGAAGAAGTGCGCCCCGGCATTTCCGTCGCCAGCAAATTGAAGCACTCCGGCTTTGATAAAGGCTCCTTGCCCGTTACCTATGGATGGGCGAGTCGGCCAAGGGAGAGGTCGAGGAACTGCTGGGCGGGCAGATGGCTCGGGGCGCAGCGATCGAGCACTCGGAACCAGCCCAGGTAGTGGTGCTGGTAGGAGGTGGCTACGCCGCGGAAGCGTCGCAGCCAGCCCTTGAGGCGCGAGTGGTTTGACGTTCTGGATATGCCAGGCGCCGCGAACGCGTGGGCCGGTCGTCATGTTCAGGGCCTGATGCTCGATGCCCATGGCGCTCGCCGCAGTGGCCATGGCCGAACTGCCGTCGGTGCACAGCACCGCATCCGGGGCGAGCACCGCGGCGAGCGAGGCCAGGATCTTGCGCTTGGATGCGCGCCCGAGGATGAAGTCGGTGCAGCCCCCCCGAGCGGTCCCTGGCCACCAGTACGGGCACATGGTCGTCGCTGGTGCCCCGGGTGCTGGCGTGACCACCACGGCGACGGGGCGCACGCCCGCTCAGGCGCTGCCCCTTGGCCGAGCGCAGGATGAAGGTCTCGACGGGCCTCGGCGATGCCGCTGAGCCGCGCCGATTTGGCCTGCTGGGCCAAGCTGAGGAAGCGATGACGCCAACGGAAAGCGGTGCTCGGCGACACCTGCAGGCGCTCGGCCGCTAGGTGCACGCTCAAGCCTTCATCTTGCACCCGTGCCTGCGCCAGCCACTTGTGGCGCTGGCGCAGCCGGGCACGTAGCGTGGCGGTCAAGGCATTGAAGGTCTTGCCGCAGCCTCGGCACTTGTAGCGCGGCAGTCCGTCAGCCTGCCCATTGCGCACCACCCGCTCGGCGCCGCAGTGAGGGCAACCGGGCTTGGCCGTGCCCGTCTGATCAATCTGGGCGAGCACCTGCTCGTGCTCGTCCGGCGCATGCAACTGCGCCATCAGCGCCTGGCGCTGCCTGGGACTGGACTCACCCAGACGCTCCAGCCACCGCTTCCAGTCTTGCTCCAGTATCGCGGTCTCCAGCAAACCCGGCTTGACGCCGTATGCCTGTCGCATTGCCGGGTCACTGGCTCATGGCGTGCGCCCGTCACGACCTACCAGGCAAAGAGCCTTTCGGATGGCCGCTCGGTCTCCAATTTCGCAACCGCCATCGACCGGTGAGAACAGCGCAGTCAGCACGCTCAACCGGCATAAACACGGCCATGCACACGGGCACGTCCGTAACTTCGTTCCCTGCCGCATGAGATTCGTCGCACGAGACCCTGCCAGCGCCCCGTTTCAGGTTCACTGCTGATCGGCGGTGATTCAGCGCGAGCCGGCACCTTCGCGTCGGCCATGGATCCCGTTGCAGACGCGAGGGGAACACCGTGGTCGAACAGGGGCAAGTGCGACATGCCAAACGCTGGCACCGGATGCTGGGCTGGACCTTGGCCTGTCTGCTCATGGTGATTGCCGGGTGCGGCGGCGGCGATGGCGCGTCCAACCCGGACCCGGGACCGGTGGCCCGACCGGTCGCCAGCATCAACATGCCGAGCAGTGCCACTGCCGGGTCCACCATCACGGCCGACGGCACCGGCTCACGGGCGATGAATGGAGGCACCTTGACGTTTCACTGGCGGCTGGTCGGTCCAGCTGGCAGCAAAGCGGTTCTGGATCGGCCTGCCGACGCACGGCCCAGCTTCATGGCCGATCAGCCGGGCACTTACCAGGTCGCCCTCCGGGTGGAAGAGGCCGCTGTGTCCAGCGACGAGGTCACTCGCGATGTGACCGTGGCCCCCTTGGGCAATGCCGCGCCGGTGGCCCAGGCGGGATCGGATCAGGAGGTGCCCTCTGGGGCCCCCGTTTTCCTGGACGGCTCTGCCAGCTACGATCCCGACGGCGACCCGATCACCTACGTTTGGTCGGTGCAGAGTGCGCCGCCAGGGGCTTCTGCTGCCTTCTCGTCCCCGGCGGCGGTGCGCCCTGGGTTCTTTGGCAGCGCGCCCGGTACCTACGTCCTGGCGCTGGTGGTCACGGACAGCCGAGGCAACGCGAGTGTCGCCGCCTCGGTCCGGATCACTCTGCAGGTGGCCCAAGTGGTCCCCTTGGCCAATGTGGTCACCGCCAACACGGCCGAGGTCGGGCGCGAGGTCGCCTTCGACGGGTCCGGCAGTACCTCGGCGCCGGGTTTGACGCTGTCCTATGCCTGGACGCTGACCGCGCGCCCGGCCACCAGTGCGGCGCAACTGAACGCCTCCGGAAGCCTGGCCAAGTTGATCGTCGATGTCGAGGGCACCTATGTGGTGAGTCTCGTGGTCAACGACGGCACCCGCAGCAGCGCCCCGGCCACCGCCTCAGTGAAGGCAGAGCGCTACAACCTGGGCACGCTAGGGCTGGCTGGCGTTTGGCAGACCGTCGAAGACGTGCCTGTCGATGTCGCCTTCTTCGGTCAGCGCGCACCGAACGTGAACAGCGTGGCGCTGTCCGGTCGCGGGTGCAGCAAGGACTACGCACGCTCCAACAGCACGCTGGCCGTGTTCAGCTGTCAGGCACCCCACGTCGACTCGGGGACCGACCGGTTCGACTACCTCAGCGTGACCAGCACCGATACACCGCAGGGATGGCAGTCGGGCCCGATCTACACCTCCAGCAGGGCTTACTGGCGCAACTACAACGGCGAGCTCTATGTCGAGCGCTTGGCAGCCTACGTGTTGTCCGATCCTGCGATGCGGGGCGTCATGGTGCAGATGATCCCCAATGCCCTCAGCGGCAACTATGGCGACATCAACTACCCGCAGCTGTACTCGGCCATCAAGCTCAACGAAGCACTGTGCCCGAAGGTGGCCGACCGTGACTGGACTTACCAGTGCCCCCCCCTGCCCTATGGCACCTATGCCGTGTCCTTTCTCTTCGACGGCAACACGCGTTACCTCGCCGGCCAGGCCTACCTGGTGAACATCTCCAGCGACCAGGGCCCCATCGGTGGCGACACCATCAACGGCATCTGCGGAAGCTCCGATGGCAAGGTGCTCTCGACGGCCCCCACCAACGATCTGTGTGTCTCCGGCACGCCCAGCGCCCTGGCCGGCAGCGGGCCTTGGACCTGGTCTTGCACAGGCAGCGGCGAAGGGCATGCCGATGCCAACTGCCGCGCCAACTACGCTCCGCCGGCGCCGAAACCCCAGTGATCGTGACCGCCGCCGACTTGATCTCCCGCCCCATCCACACCTTGGAGAACGCCATGCAACAGCCTTTGTCCGTGCCCCCCGATTTGCTTCGTCGCCAGAGCCTGATCGTCGCCGGTGGGTCGACACTGCTGGCCTTGGCGGGCTGCGGCGGGGGCCAGGAGGACCTCAGCCAGCGCGAGCCGACCGAGCTCCAGCCGCCCCGCCTGGACGGCGGCCGATCGCTGACCCCAGGTCTGCGCCGCCGAGCCCTGGATGTCGGCAACGAGCGCCAGAGCGTCCTGCTGTCACGCCAAACCCCGACCTGGGTCTACTACACCCAGGACACCACCGTGGTCGATGATTTCCGCTGGTACATCAGCCCGCTGCACCAGGGCAACACGCAGGTCGGGGCCTATTCGCTGGGGCCCATCGTCCAGGGCGAAGCCAGTTGGTGGACGGTGTCTTCTGACGCCATCACCCTCAGCCAGAACGGTGCTCAGATCACGGTGCGCGGCAATCTGGACACCGATCCCTCCGACAGTTTCTACGACATCGGTCGCCACCTCTGGCTGAGTGATGCCAGCATCCACCGCGACCGCCAACTGCTCCAGGGCGATTCGGTTCGTGCCAAGTGGTACTTCTTTCAGGCGCCCAACGGTTACTGGTACATCATCCCCGACCCTCAGTACGCGCCGCCGACGGCGCCCTTGGTCAAACGCTTCGCTGAGCTCAACGGAAAGTACAACTGGGTCGACGTCGATGGCAGCGGTCAGGTGGCCCTGTTCAACTGGGACCAGGGCTCACCCATCCTCCGCTTCAGCCCGGTCACCGGCTACGCCGACGCCAACGTCGGGCTGCGGCACAACATGGATGGCCAATACGGCGCCCAGTGCGTGGATCTGATGCACCACTACATCGACAGCGCCCTCGGCATCGCTTACCCGCACGGGTTCACCGGCGACGCCTACAGCATCTTCCAGAATGCCCCCGACAGCAGCACCCGGGAGTCGTCGATCTACGGCACTGTCACATTCCAGAAGGTGATCAACACGCCCAGCGCCGTGCCCGAGCCCGGCGACATCATCTTCTGGAGCAGCCCCGATCCGGGCCACGTGGCGATCGTCATCGAGGCGGACATCAACCGCTTCCAATCCCTCGACCAGAACTGGGTCAACCCTCCGTCGCCGGACGGCACTCCGGCTGCACGGGTGGAACACAACTACCACAACGTCGCGGGTTGGCTCAGTCCGCGCTGGTGACAGGACGGGCGCCACAGGCCATCAATGGCGCGGCACGTCCGGTGGCTTCGTCGCCATCCATGGCGGCTTCGTCCGAACCCGGGTACCGGGTGAGCGCGTCTCGACAGACTTCGGTTGCGCCCACTCAACCGGTGGGCGCCAACCTTGTCCGCGGCGGAGCCTGATCGTCCCGTTGTAGGGCTGTACCTCCCTCACACCAGGAAACTTCATGATTACGCGCCATGCCCTCGCGCTCATTCTGAGCGTGGCCAGCCTGTCGGTCTCGGCCAAGGTTCTTCCCAAGTCGCTGGCCTTTGACGGCGTCTGCGATGGCCTCATCAACATCACGGTGTCGGACACCGGTTGGGTCACGGCCACGCACGACTACAGCGATTGCCCTCAGTCGTACAACTCGACAATCCTGGGCGGTGTGCCGGCCAAGGCCGTTGCCGGCGTCGCTGGCCGCGCCGTTTCCTTCACCGAAGCCTCCTACGCCGACTGGGGTTACACCTTCGCCATGTACGTCAACGCCGACCATACGCTCGAGTATGCCGTGGTCGAGTTGGGCGGTATCGGCTATGTCGGCACCTGGACCGAGGGCTATCCTAAGGGCAAGCTGCGGGCAGAGAAGACGCTGTTCCAGACGGCAGTTCCGTCGCATCGCTGAGCAAGTGCGCCAGCCGCGACGCCTCACCGACCACTGGTCTGGGCCGCAAGTCGCCCTCGGGCCGCGCTGGCGCCGCGCACTGCGGTAACGGCGGGCAGGCCACGATCCGGTGGCATGCCCCGCAGATGCAGGAATCCAGTTCATCCCGCAAGAGCGCGTCGCCCACCAGGACGGCCGCGCGGCAGTGCGGGCAAGTGATATAGCCCTCTCTCATGCCAGGCAGTCTCGGCACCTGACGCTGCGATTGGCACAAGTGAGACGAAGCCGCCAAACGACGCCATGAAGCCATCGCGGTGCACCCGTGCAACGCGCGACGTGAACGGTGTGGCCTTCAAACCTAGAGGCGCGTGACGGGACATCTCCCGTGCCTGTTGCTCCGGTTCAGGCCCTCTTGTTGGCAGCGATCACCTCGGTAGTCGCTGCTTCTTTTCTTTCACACATCGAACCGCGGCCGCGCCTTTTGAGGGGGTGCTGCAGGCGCCTCGTGCCCTCCGGCCTGACGGTCGTCGCAAACCGGATGCCGACGCTGGTTCGACGTGCAGATTGGAGGCCCTGACAGCCACCGAATCAACGTGAACACAACGTCTCAACTTCTTGCCGCCCTCTTGGCACTGTCGCTCGAGGCGAGTGGCCAAGCCCGACCCGACCAGGTGCTCAGCGGGCCCGCTGCGCAGCAAGCCTTGGCGCAGCCATCGTCCGCGGCATGTTCCCCACTGGCATCCGGCATCTACGTGTCGGTTCACGGCGGAGGCCTGACCTTGCTGCACGCGCTCGACGTCAGTGCCCGAACGGTGACCGACCAGGATGGCCAGCATGGTCAGATGGACGGACCGGACGATCTGTGTCGCCACACCCTCTCGTACGCGAACGGCACACAGGTTCGGCTGGTGGCTCTGGGCCGCCAGATCTGGGCCTTCAGTGTCCGCAGCCCTGACGGCTCCGAGGCCCAGGCCTCGGGCCTGCTGGTGCGTCGCCCGCCCTCCCCTTTGCCTCTGGCCTCGCTGGACCAGGTCGCGATGCGTGAGTACCCTGCTCATCGGCGCGCCGGGTTCATCGCGGTGGACCAGGTGATCAATCCCCGGCTCGGGGGGGTATGCCCGATCGATGCCCGCGAGGCCGGTGTGCGTCGTTACCACGCTGCTTCCGATGCGCATGGCTACATCGTCGTGCTCAGCAGCGCCCGCAGGGGCGTGGACTGTCTGGGATGGCTGCCCGTCGCGCAGCGCTTGGCAGACGAAGGCGCGTCATGAGTTGGGCCTCTCCATGGGCCGGCGGTGCAAGCGCCTTGGTGGCACCTTGCTTGGTCGCGCCCCCTGGCGGCCGTTGACTCCGGAGGACCCCAGCCGTGCTGCGCGCCTTCAGGTCCACCGTGAATTGCCTGCGCTGGAGGCGCTGTGGCGCCGCCGTCTGTGGCAGCCTTCGCTGAACATCCTCAATGCTGCGGGGTTCCGGGCCGCGTTGGCCAACCAGCAGCGCCACCAGACGTCGGTAGGGCCCGCCTTCAAGTCGTTGGGTCTGCGCCTGCTGCCCGTTCCGGCTGAGCCGGCGGGGCTGTCAGAGACCCTGCTGGACGCCGCCTTTGACGCCCTGTCTGCTTTCACGCACGAGGCCAGCGTGCCGGTCTTGGGTTTGTCGGCTCAGGGGGACTTGGTGCTGCTGTTGCGGTCAGACGCGCAGCCATCGCAGCTCTGCGCCGTGGTGGACGAGTTGATGCTCCATTCCCGCTGGCGCCTGGACGCCCACCGCTGCGCGGCGATCGAGTGGCGGCCCGACGTGGTGCCGGCGGCGCTGATGGACCGCCTACGGCGCCTGCTGGATGAAAGACCCGAATCCGGCGACGCGTTCGGGCGCGTCTGCCCATCTGGTGTCGGGTTCGGCCCAGCCGCGCTGGGCCCGGCCATCGTGGATCGGCGTTGGCATGCATCCACTCGGTTCGCCGATTCGCCTGCTGCGGCGGGCACGCCTCTCCGCCCGGCCTCCTGGCACCAATTGTCGGAGACCCTCATCCGCACTACCGCCGAGTCGCTGGCCAGGGCTGCCAGGGATCAGGCATGTGACGGTCTCCCCCGTCTTGTGCGGCTCGATCCTTTGCTTCTGGAATTGCCGCAGCACCGGGCGATCTGGAGCCGCGCTCTGGCGCGGTGGCGCGTGGGTGGGCCAGGCGTGCGCGTGGTGGTGGATGCGCAGGCCGCGAGCCACCGCAGCCAGGGCTGGCGTCAACTCGCCCACGCCGCTCGTCAGCAGGGCATGGCCGTTGGCCTCAGCGGCGTCGGGGTGCTGTTCGGTGCGCTGCGGCAGTTGCCGAAATTGCGCCCGGATTTTGTGATCCTCAGTCCCATGCCGGCAGTGTCCACACTGCCCTGGGCAGAGGAGCCTTCACAAGGCCTGGCGATCGAGGCGTGGGCACGTCGCAGCGGCGTGGCCGCGGTGATGCACACCGTGGAAACCCCTTCCCAGGCCCTGTCGCTGTGGCAACACCACCCGGAAGCCCTGGTGCTGTGCCCGGGGAGCGTTGCGCCCTGAGGCTGCGGCTGGCAGCCCCTTCACGACTGGGGCTCAAGGGTGTGCCACCTCGGTGGTCCGTGGCGGGTTCAGCGCAGCGCGGTCCCGTGGATCGTCCATCACCATCCCGATGCGGGGCTGCGCGGTCTGACGGGCGACCACATTGAGAGCTGCCAGCAGCGTCAGCTGTGCAGGGTCCTCGCGGTGCAAGCCCTCGGTGACGCTGCGATCCAGCAGCGCTTCGTCCATGGGCCGGCAGTGGAGCGCCTGCAAGTCCTCTTCGGTGCGCCCCAGCTCGTGCACGCCGATGCGGCAATGGCAGGCACGGGCCAGGTGGGCCAGCTGGGTGTAGCCATCGGCGCAGGCCAACGCATCGCTGGCGGGCACGCTCAGGCCCAGCAGGCCCCGCGGGGGTTGCAAGGCCCTCAGGGCTTCCAGGATCCGACGGCGGGCATGGGGCTGATGCAGGACTTGGCCGGGCAGGCGCACCGCGCGGGGCTGATCATCCTGGCGGGTCCCCTCGGCAGCCAGTGCCACCCAGGTGGCGCAGCGCTCTGGCAGTGCCATGTCGGCCATCGCGCGTCGCAGGGCGGGATCCGGCTCGCAGAGCCAGGCCACCATCTGACCGTCCAGGTCGACCATCGGCTCCTCGTGCGCGCCGGGACGGACCTTGGTCGGCCAACGCCGGCAGTAGTTGGACAGTGCATCGGCCAACTCGCTGGGCTTGTCGATGGTGACTGCCGGCAACTCGGCATCGTGCAGCTTACCGAACAATTGGTGCAGCCGGGCCATGCGCTCCAGCGCCCAATCGTAGGGCCCCAAGGGCACGGCGACCACTGCGGCGGACCAGCCTTTGGCAATTGACGGCACCACCGAGCGGGCCGTCGAGAGCAAGTCCACGGCGGCATGGCGCAGGAATGGCGTGGAGGGCACCACGGTGGCCAGCATGCCCTGACCGATGGCGGCCACCATGGGTTCGCCATGGGCGTCGCGCTCCAGACGAGCCTGGGCGGCGATGAACTGAAGTGCCTGTGCGGCCGTCTGACGGGCCTCGATGGCGGGTAGCTCGGCCGGGGGCAACAGCGCCAGGCCCACGAGGGCGCTGGGGCCGTCGTCCACGCTGTGGCAGCGCCTCAGTTCAGTGGCCGCAGGCCCAAGCAGCCAGCCCATGCTGTGCAGGCCGGTCGCCTCGTCCAGCGCATGGCCGCGCCAGGCCTGCACCAGGCGATGCTGGGCGGCCAGCAGGCGGCTCTGCTCGGCACTGCTGTTCAGGAGCAGGAGCCGATCCTGGGCGCGGGTCTCCCGTGCTTGGTGCAGGCGCGCTCTTGCCGAATGTGTGGCAAGTGCCAGGTGGCCGGGTGGGGGGGCGGTGTGGGTGTCGATCATGGCGGCGGGCTCCCAAGGACCAGTGCATTGCCGTGATGGTCCAGTCCCCACCGGCTCGCCAGACAGCCATGCGACAAGGCGGCGGGCGCTGGCATCCAGGCTCCCGTGACGCGGTACCAGACTCCGGACCGGCTCCATCCGGTCTCCGCCTGAGGGCGGGACGCCTGTGGCATTGGTCACGCGGCCTGCCGCGGGATGGCTTCACCGTGCCCACCAACTGCCGACAACGAGGGTGGATCCCCCGCCATGGCCCGGGGCCCCGTCGTGTTGCGCATCGGTCGGGCAGACCGCGCAGGCGTTGTCGGCCATCTGCGCGCCGCGCAGCCTCCAGGGAGAACTCTGATGCACCGCACCCCCCGCTTTGCCACCTGTGCCGCTCTTGTTGCCATGGCCGCTGCGCTGGCTGCCGGCCCCGCCAGGGCGGCCAACTCCGGCACGCTGCATTTCGTCGGCGCACTGGTGAACCCCACCTGCCTGGCCTCGGTGCAGCGCGAGCACGGCCATGACCGGCTGGAGCTGGCCCGCTGCCACGCGGGCACCGCCCACAGCCAAGCCCGCCAGGAGCGGCTGGACACCGAGACGCTGGCCAGCCTGCCGCTGCAGTCGCTGGGCGTTCAGCGCGGCGCCGGCAGCGTGCAGGCGCCGTTGGGCGCGCTCGATGGCGGCCTGCTCACCTACGCCTCTCAGTACGAGTGAGGCCGCCCAGCGGCCAGCCGCCTCAGTTGTAGACCAGGTTGAACGTGGCCAAGCCCTGCACTGCGCCTGCGGTGGCGGCGCCGGTGGCGATGTAGCGCACCTGGTAGGTGTTGCTCAGGTTCTGCCCCGGCGTGGTCACGACGCCCAGGGGGCTGTGCGCGCCGTTGCTCACCGGCGTGTTGCTGCCGTCCAGGATCTGCGGGGCCACCTGACCGGCCGGCATGCCGGTGGCCGTGTTGCGGATGAGGTTGGCTGCGCCGTCGGTGGCAGGTTGACGGTGAAGCTGCTGGCCGTGAGCGTGCAGCTGCCGGTGCGGCGGATGCGGACCGTGCCGGGGTTGAGCCAGCTCGTGCCGCCCAATTGAGCGGCGCCCCAGCCCGCGTAGGGACCGCCGACCGAGGTCCTCACCGAATTGCCCAGGGTGCCACTATTGGGGGCTGGCGTGGCGCACACCACGATGCGTGCCGGCTGGGTGACCGTCAGCAGGCAGCTGCCGGCAGCCGCGATGCCAAAGCGCACCACGTGGTAGCCATTGCTCGTCAGGCCGTTCACGCTGCACCAGGCCGGGTTGTCGACGTTGGCGGTGGGGCTGGTCAGCGCCTGCAACTGCAGGTTGGGCTGGTTGACGAAGTAGTCGTTGGGCCCACCACCCATGGCCGCGTGTGTCCACAGGCTGGCCACGCCGCCGGCGGCGCTGCTGCAGGTGGCGCTGACCGTGAGTGTGCCAGTCCACAGCACGGTGCCGACCACGGCGCCATCGGGCACGCCCAGGCGCGTCAGCGCCGGGCTGGCCACCAGGGTGGCGCCGGTGCAGGCGGCCTGGGCGCCCAGGCTGGCGGTGCCGGCCAACCCAAGCGCCCAGGGCAGGCGCCACCGGCGCCGGGCCGGCCATGCCATGTCACGAGCCCCGCGCGTCAGTTGTAGACCAGGTTGAAGGTGGCCACACCCTGTACCGCGCCGGCGGTAGCTGCCCCAGTGGCGTAGTAGCGGGCGCTGTAGGTATTGTTGAGGTTCTGGCCTGCGCTCGTGACGGTGCCCAGTGAGCTGTAGCTACCGTTGCTGACGGGCGTGTTCGAGCCGTCCAGGATCTGAAGCACGACGTTGCTGGCCGCGCCGCTGGAGGCGGAGTTCGCGATCTGGTCCGCCGCAAGGCCTTGGGTGAAGGACCAGTAGGCATTGACGTTGTAGGTGCCGCCAGGCCTGGTACAACCGGTGAGGTTCAGGCTGAACGGCGTCGCACCTGCTGTTGCCCCTGCGACATTGAGCACGCCAGGACTGGTGGCCGGTAAGGTCACCGTTTGATTGGCGTCGCCGGGCGACAGGGTGCAGACGCCGGTCGGCACCAGCACGCCGCCTGTTGGAGCCGCATAAATCGGAGAGAAGTAGTCAGAATGCTGAACCCAACCCGGCACAGTATTGTAGGCTGGGGGGTACTTCATCTGACTTCCGAGCGATCCGGAGGTCGGCACCGGCAACGCCTTCACACGAATCGATACTGGCTGGCTCAGTGTGATCCTGCACGTCCCATTTGTTACAGTGTAGGTGAAGTTCGTTAAGTAGTGATAAGGAGTTGTAGTTGCGTAGTTGAAGCTGCAAGTCGTTGGCGTGTCAATAACGTAGCTTGGTGCTCCCGTCGCGATCAATTCCAAGTTCGGCTGATTCACCCAGATATCGGAGTACCCGGGCGTGCCCGCATAGACCATGATGTTCCTGGCGACATTACCTGCAGTTGGGCAGCTCGACACGACGGTCAAGGTGCCAGACCACAACACCGTTCCCACGGTGGCAGTTGGCGGCACGCCAATCGTCGCCAGTGAGGGGCTGGCGGTGATGGTTATCGAGCCTGCCGCGCAGTTGGCGAAGGCAGGGGAGCATGTGAGCGTACTGAGGGCCAGCGCGATGCAAGCGATTCGTGCCGATTGCACGGCCAACCACAGCGCGTTGCCCAATTGAAGAGTAAACGCACCGAAGCGCCAGCCTTGAGTTCGGGTATTCATTTCTAATCCTCGTGGGTAACCCAGCAACACTTGCACGCCCAACTTAGCGGGTGCCGAAAAACTAAGGGTGCGTGACTGATCGGGTGAACCAGCTTTACCGCGCTGGCAGAAGGTGGCCCAGCAAAAGTCGGTGAGCCAAAGAGGGTTCGACCTTTGCATCGGTATCCCATTTGATGCTGCACTGGACTTGCTCGTCACGGGTGGAGTCAGCCACCGGCGTCGCGCAGCGCAGGGAATTGCCCTGGGAATCAGTCCACTCGGCCACAAGGCGTTGATCGCCCTGACCGGTTGGCGACAGCCGCAGGTAGGCCGCGCCCCCCTCGCCTACCACGGCTTGCCAGTCGGGCTGGCCCTCCACCTGCACCATCGCGCCCTTGGGCAGCGGCTGGCCCTGGGCATCTCGCAGGCTGACCTTGACCCGAGTTAGCGGCGCCTCGGCAGCACGCTGCGGGGCGGCGGCCGGAGGGGTAGATGGCGCAGGCGATCCGCCGGCGCGGCAAGGCAGCGTCAGCGTCACAAAGCCCTTCTGCTCGGTGCGCTCGGGCAAGGTGTAGTCGATGGCGCACACCTCCTGCGGCGCGTTGCCCCAGCGCACCTGCAGCTGACCATGGGTCTGGCTGAGGTGCACCTGCAGACGGCTGGCCTGGCCCACGGCCCCCACGGTGGCGCCCTGGGCGTCGAGCACGCTGGCCCCGAAGGGCAAGGCGCTGCCGTCCTCGCGACGGGTATCGATCAGCACGCTGCGGCCAGGGTCGCGCTGGAAGCGCAACATCACCACCGCACCGGCGGTGGGGGCCACACTCTGCTGGGTGTCCTGCATGTGAACATCCAAAGGCGCCTCGGACATGTCCAGGCGCAGGTCGTTGCGTTGGTACGGCACCAGGTACGGCAGGATGGTGTAACCCTGGCGATCGGGCGCGGCAGCGAGGTTGTCGCCCAGGCGGATGCCTTCTTGCGCCCCCTCCACCTGCACCACGCCCACGGTGTCGCCCAGCTCGGCGGCCATGGTCAGGCCCTGCGGGTGCAGCACCAGGCCACCGGTCACGCTGGCGCCGAACTGGCTGGCCCCCTGGGCCCGTCCGATCGATGCATTCAGGTTGGCCACCGGCGTGCGTGTCTGCCCGGAGGCATAGACCGCCTGGCCATTGGCGGTGCGCAGGGCATCCAGGTTGTAGGTGGTGGTGTTGCCCTCACCTGCATTGCCGAAGTAGCTCAGGTGCTCGGTGTTGCCGCCCTGGCTGCTGTGGGAGATGGCGGCGCTGGCTGTGCCGGGCAGCTTGCTGCCCCAGCCGTCCAGTGGCAGCGTGATGCTGGCCGCCACGGTGTTGCTGCTCGAAAAACCGCTGCCGCTGGACTCGCGGGCCAGCGTGAGGTTGAACATGGCGCTGCCCAGGTTGCGTGACCAGCCCAGCTGGTAGGTGGTGAGCACGCCGGGCAGGTTCCAGAAGCTGCGCCGGCTGCCCTGGGCATAGACATTGCCCCACTCACCCAGCCCTTGCGAGACGTTGAACAGTGCGCGTGTGCGCTCGCGCGGCAGGGGGCTGGCGGGCGCCAGAGGCGCGTCGAGCAGGTTGGCGGCAGCCACCGCATCGGTCAGGCCGTAATAGTGCTCGGTGGAGTAGCGGTAGGCTGCGAACGACAGGTTCGTGCCACTGCCACTCAGCACCTTGGACCAGGTGCCGCGCAGGCTGGAGCCGGTTTCGCGGCCCTGGCCAGGCAGTGTGGTGGACGAGGCCGAGACGTCCAGACCCCAGGCACCCCAATCGGTGTTGAGCCCGGTGCCCACCAGCGCCGACGCATAGTGGGTGGCCAGTTGCAGGCCGGCGTTGAGGGTGACGGTGTTGCTCAGGCCGTACTGCCACTCGCCCTGGGCCACCTGAATGTTGTCGCGGGCGGCGCGGTGCTGGCCAGCATACAGGCCGTAGTTGAGGTGGCCCTCGCGCAGCAGAGCGGGCATCGCCGAGAACGCCAGCGTGGATTGGTGGCGGCTGCCGTCCGCCTCGAAGACGGTGATGGTCAGGTCGCCTCCGAAGCCGGTGGGGTACAGGTCGGTGATCTCGAACGGGCCCGGGGGCACGGTGGTTTCGTAGATCAGCTGGTCGTGCTGGCGCACCTCGACACGGGCGTTGCTGTTGGCCATCCCGCGGATCACCGGCGCGAAGCCGCGCTGCGACTCGGGCAGCATGCGCTCGTCGTTGACCCACTGGGCACCGCGCAGCGCGAAGCTGTCGAACAGGCGGCCCGAGGTGTAGCTGTCGCCCAGCGTGACGACGGACTTGCTGTCGATCAGGTTGTGGCGCAGGTAGGTGTTGAGGCTGCCGTAATGGCCGTTCTGGCCGCTGCCGGTGGCGTAGGCGCCGTTGTGGCGGAACTGCCAGCCCGCGGCATTGGCGCCGGCGTCCAGGCCCAGGTAGGTGCTGGTGCTGTCGGTGCTGCCCCCCCGGGTTTCATAATGGCTGGCCTGGTAGCGCAGGCGCCCGGCGGGCACACCTTCGTCCCAACTCTCGGGCGGCACTTCACCGCGGGACTGACGCTTGAGGTAGGCCTGCGGCACGCTGAGCGACAGTCGCAACTCGCCCACGGCAAACGCCGCCGTGGCGCCGGGCACCGCCTGTTCCAGGCTCAAGCAGGCGGGCGCTGCACCAGGGCCGCGGCCCAGCAGCGCCAGGCCCTCCGGGCTCAAGTGCTCGTCGGCCACGCCCAGGCGCTGCAGCAACTCGCGGGGCATGCACACCACCGGCTCGTCGCCAGGCCGCGGGGAGGCCACGCGCAGGTCGAATCGGCCCAGCCACGTCTGGTTGAACTCGACGTCGGCACGGTAGTTGCCCGGCAATGCCCCCTGGGGGCGGTTGAAGCGGGCCATGTCGATCGTCGTGTTGGCGGCCCCCATCAGCAGGTTGCGATCGAAGTCGGCCCAGGCGTTGGCGGCAGCCGTCTTGACCGCCGAGCCGGCCGGAGCGTCGGCGGCCCGGGCCGTCAGCGGGCTGGCCAGCGCCGCCCAGGCCGCGGCCATGGCCAGGGCCAGCGGGTGCAACGCAGAGCTGGGCGCGCGCGACCGGCAATGCCAGGTCAGGCGGGAGGGGTGGTGCTTGTCGGTCATGGCGGTCTCGGTGGGGCCAGGCGCGGGCGGCAGATCAGGGCAGCGCTGCGTGGTGATCCAGGAAGGCGCCGTAGTCGTTGATGGCCTTGAACTGCACGCCGCTCACAGGCGTGTTGACTGGCCACTTGAACTGAAAGCTGCGGCTGCTGCGGGGCTCGACCATGCCGGCCACGGGCTCAGCGGCCTGGCCCTGGGCGGTGCTCTGCGGCGCCACGTCCACCAGCGAGGCGTTGAACGGCGTGGGGTTGTGGACCGTGATCGTCAGCTGATCGCCAGAGACGCTGTGCTGCCAGCGCAGCTGCTTGACGACCGACTCGGCCGGATCGTCTCCGGCCAGGGCGGCCGGTCGCAGGAACAGCTTGATGCGCGTGCGCAGCGCGAACTGCAGGGTGTTCTCGCTGGCCGAAGCGTCGGGCTTGGGCGGGATCTCAAGGACATTGAGCCAGTAGACACGCTCGGTGGCGTTCTCGGGCAGCGGTTGGCCGGTGTAGACCAGCCGCAGCAACTGGGTCTTGTCGGGCTCGACACGGAACATCGGCGGCGAGATGACGAAGGGCACCTCCAGGCGCTCGACGGCGGCCTGCGCGTCGCCAGCGTCGATCCAGGCCTGCACCAGGGCGGGCTGTACGCCGCGGTTGGTCAGTTGCACGCTGACATCGCGGGCATCAGCCCGGTAGACGACACGGGTGCCGCCGATCACCACGCTGGCGTGGGTGGGTGCCAGGCAGGCCCAGGACAACAGCGTGACCAGGCAGGCTCGCAAGAATCGGAAGGAGAGGGACTTCATCGCAGACTCGGACAGGGGGGGGCGCACGGGACACCGGCGCCGGACCGCCGTGAGGCCGCCCGGCGTCCGGCGCAACTCAGTTGTAGACCAGCGAGTAGCTGAACGTGCCGCTGAAGCTGCCGGACGTGGCCACGCCGGTGGCGTAGTAGCGCGCGTTGTAGGTCTGGGTGGCGGCGCCGCCGGACAGGTTGGTGGCCGTGGTGCCCTGGCTGCCGTTGTTGGCGGCCATGTTGACCACGCCGCCCGCGGCGGTGGTGATCTGCACGTCCACATTGGCGGCGGTGCCGGTATTGCCCACCCGGCCGCTGGCATTGACGCTGCCCGAGCCCGGCTCGAAGTAGGTGTTCATCGAGGTGGCGGTGCCGGTGCAGGCGCTGACGCCAATGGTGAAGGCGGTCTGGCCGGCCGTCTGGCCTGCGGTGGCCAGCGCGCTCTTGGCCACGGTGGGCAGGGTCAGCGTGAAGTTGGGGCTGCCGCCACCATTGCCGCTGATGGTGCAGGTTTCAGCGGAGACGGAGCCGTTGATGGTGACGGTACCATCGGCGGCGGAGGCGGCTGAGCTGGCCAGGACCAGGGCCAGAGCGGCGGCGCTGAGGAGTTGGGGCTTGTGCATCATGGTGAAAGAACCATTGAAGGGGGGGATCAGGAAGCAGGCCGGGCGGCCCAGCGGCTGCCCGGCCGGCGGGATCACTGGTAGACCATCGAGAAGCTGATCGCGCTGGCAACCGAGCCGGCGGTGGTGGCACCGGTGGCGTAGTAGCGGACGATGAAGTCCGAGGTGGAATTGCCGCCGGTGACCGCCGCGGAGTTCACGTTCTGGCTGCCGGAGGGCTTGCTCAGATCGATCACGGTGCCCGACTTGTTCAGCAGCTGCAGCTGCGTGTTGGCGGCGGTGCCGGTGCTGTTCAGGCGCCCGGAGCCGGTGTCCACGTTGGCGTTGGACTCGAAGTAGGCCGTGGCCGTGGTGGCGGTGCAGGTGGCGCCCGTCGTGCTGATGGCGAATGCCGTGTCGCCGGCGGTGAGGCCCGTCGCGGCCAGCGTGCCGATGTCCAGGGTGGGCAGCGTGATGGTCTGGTTGGCCGAGCCCGCCGTGACCGTGCAGGTGGTGCTGGTGAGCGCACCGTTGAAGGTCAGGGAGCCGTCGGAGGCCTGGGCCGCCATCGGGAGGGCGGCCGCGGCAGCCAGTGCCACCAGGGTGAGGATCTTCTTCATGTATATCTCCAATCGCTGCGCGTGGATGGGGTTGGGTGGCGGTTCCGGCGCAGGTATCGGCTCCACCACAACGCCACAGACCGGGTGCGTTGGACGCCGGTGAAGGATCACCGTGTCTCGCGGCGTTGAACGAATGGTTTCGTTTCCGGGGGGGTGTCAGCCGGAATTCGGACAACAGCCGGATTTCGCGGAACGAAGCGCCCGTGGCTGGCAAGCAAACTCCAGGCGACGAGAACGGTGCTTCAGACACCGCCGGCGGCCCTGCCGTCGGCATGAGCCCTCGGCACCGGGTAGGCATGCAAGCTCCCCCAGGGTGACGCTCCGTCCCGAGGTGTGGTGCTTCCCGGGCGCGAGTCGATGCGCATTTGCGGCGTCTGGTGGCTGGTTTCGGCGGCTTGGTTCCTCTAGGTGGCGGCCTCGTCGGGATGCGGGTTCGTTGAACCTGGCGGCACGTAGCCTGCGCGGCGCGGTTCCGGCCAGGACCCCTCCGGCCCAGTCAAGTCCAGCGCGACTTGGTCGATAGGCCTGGGAGAACCGTCTGGACTGCCGGCCAGCTGGCCACGTGTGCGCTTGTTCACGCCCACACGCGGGCATGGCTCGTCAGCGATGTACCACCCCAGCTCAATCGGATACCCCATGCACGGATGGACGCGACGCCTGCTGATGGCGATGACCTGCCTGTTGGCTGCCCTGGCGCAGGCTGCTCCTGGAGTCGGCCCAGGCAGTGGCGGCGACACCTGGCCGCTCTGGTACGAACAAGCCCAGCGTGCGGCCCTGCAGGCGCCCCGGGCCCTGATCACCCAAGCCCGGGCGGAATGGGAATCGGCCCGTCAAGGCACCGATCCGGTTGCCCGTGCCCAGGCCTTGATACGCATGTCCGAGGCCGCCCAGCTCTTGGGCGTCACCGAGGTCGTGACCGTGCGGCCCTTGGTACAGGCAGAACTGGCGCGGCCCGCAGGCGCCACTGGACTGTTGAGGTTTCTGTTGGAGACCGAGGCCTGGGGCATGGGTATGCAGGTGGCTGATGTGGCCGAGGCGGATCGGCACCTGCAGGTGATGCAGTCCGATCCTCTGGCCCAGACCCCGGGCCTGCCCAGGGTCATCCTGCTGCTCTCTCAGGCCATTCGTCAGATGCTGCTGGCGGGTGAGGCCGGCAAGGCCGTGGAAGCGTTGAACGAGGTGCTGCCGCAGACAAAGTCGGACACCATGCGGGCGCTGGTCCTGGCGGCCAAGGCTCAATCGGGCGTGGTCTCCACGGTGACAGGCCCATCCGCCCGGAATGCAGACCGCGCGAGTCTTGCCGAGGCCATGAATCTGCTGCCGCCCGACACCTATCCCTACTTTGGCATCCAGGGTCTGATGCTGCGGGCTCAGCTCAACCAGATGGACCAAGCCTTCGCCGCGGCATTGGCGGATTACCAGCGCGCGCTGGCACTGGCGGAGCAACAGCAGTCGGCCTATTGGGCCAATGTGCTGCGATCCATGATTGCCATCGATGCCAATCTGTTGGGCGACTACCGTCTGACGGTGGACACGGTCCAAAGGATGGACTTGAACCAGTTCTCGGTTGCCGAGCAACTGGCGACCCATATGGCCTGGGCCGTGGCGCTGGCGGAGCTGGGAGACCGCTCTGCGCTGGTGCACCTGCAGCAGGCGCAGAAGCTGGGTCAGCAGGTGGACATGGTCGGACAGAACTTCAACCTCCACACCGATGCCGCCCGGATCTACCACGCCTTGGGTGACGACAAGCAGGCATACCTGAGCATGCGGGAGACCGAAAAGCTCCGTACCGAGCGGCAGCGTGCCGCGAATGAAAAGCTGCGCCAGGATGCGCAGGCGCGCTTTGATGTGCAGAAGAAGGAACAGGAGAATGCGCTGCTGAAGGAAGAGCAGAAGCGCCTGGACGAGCGGCGGCAGCTGGTGACAATCGGGCTGGTGGTGGCGCTGGTGGTGGCGGGGGTGATCCTGCTGCTGCTGGCGGTGCAACTGCGCCAGAAGCGCCAGCTGGCACGACTGTCGCAGACGCTGCAGGCGCGTAACGCCGAGCTCGACGGCCTGAACCAGTCGCGCACGCTGATGATCGCCGCGGCCTGCCACGACTTGCGTCAGCCCGCCCACGCCCTGGGCATGCTGGCCGACCTGATGGCCGCCGAGGACGACCCGGCGCGGCGCCAGCAGTGGCTGCACAACATCCGGCGCAGCAGCGCGACGCTGTCGGACATGCTGTCGATGCTGATGGACTTGGGCCAGCTCGAGGGCGGACGCTACGAGCCGGTGCTCAGCAGCTTCGATCTGGCTGAAGTGGTCGAGGACGTGCGGTTGCAGTACGGCGAGCTGGCACGGCGCAAGGGTCTGCGCCTGGAGCTGCCCGAGGGGGTGAGCGCCCGGGTGCATGCCGACCTGCACCTGACCCGGCGGGTGCTGTTCAACCTGGTGTCCAACGCCATCAAGTACACCCCGGCGGGCCACGTGAAGGTGGGGATTGAGCCGCAGGCGCAGGGCGTGGAGCTCAGCGTGGAGGACAGCGGCGTGGGCATCCCGCCACACCAGCAGGAAGACATCTTCCGGCCCTACGTGCGGGTGGATGAGGCCGGCCAGAGCAGCGGCCTGGGCATCGGGTTGTCGATCGTGCGGCGGGCGGCGGATCTGCTGCACTGGCCGCTGGCACTGCGCTCGGAGCCGGGCCATGGCACGCGCATCAGCCTCACGCTGCCGGCGGCGGCGCCCAGCGAGCAGTCGGCCTCCGCGGCGCAGCGGGCACTGCCCACCGGACGCACGCTGGCGCTGATCGAGGACGACGAGGTCTCACGCGGGGCCATGGCGGCGCTGCTGCGCTCGTGGGGGGTGAAGGTGATCGATGCGCCCTCCTCTGCCGAGCTGCTGCCGCAACTCACCGGTGCGGGCGCCGAGGTGGACCTGGTGCTCAGCGACCTGCATCTGGAAGACGAGAGCGGGCTGGACAACGTGGCGCGGGTGCGCGGCGCCCTGCACAAGCCCGAGCTCAAGGCGATGCTGGTCACCGGCGACCTCAGCAGCGAGGTGGCCCAGGTGGCCGAGCAGCAGCGCATCACCCTGGTGCACAAGCCGCTCTCGCCCACCCGCCTGCGCAGCCTGCTGGCCGAGGCCTTGACGTGAGCCAACGGTCGATGGCGCGTTGGGTCATGGGCTGGACGCTCTGGCTGATGGTGGGCTTGCTGTCTCAATGTCCGGCCCAGGCGGCATCATTGGACACCTCCGATCTGGCCTCAGACTGGCCGGCGTGGTACGAGGCCAACGCTCGCGCGGTTTACAGGGATGCCAGAGCAGCATTGGCCCAAGGCGAGCGAGAACTGGCGAGCGCCGGCCCCGTGCGGCGGGCCCGGGTGCTTGCCCTGGTTCAGATGGCCGAGGCTGCTCAGAACCTAGAAACGCAAGACGTTCGGCGGGTTCGTGGCCTGGTCGACGCCGAGCTGGCCCGGACTGGTGCGCAGACACAGCCAGTGGCTGATTTTCTCCTGAGGGCCAAGGCCTTTTCGCTGGCAGTGTCCGAACTGGACATGGAGGTTGCAGAGCGTCACCTGCAGGCCATGGCCGCCGATGGTCTGGTCGAGCGTTCGGCCACCGCTCGCGTGATCCTGCTGTACCTCCAGGCTGCCTACTACCTGTTCAACGACCAGTTCTCGAAGTCCTTGGAGATCTGCAACAGTGCCTTGGCACAGGCCGGTACCTCAGCCCTCCGCGCTGACTTACTGATGCTCAAGGCACAGACCGGATTCGGGCTCAACAACGGAACCGGAACCCAGATGGCCGACATGGCGAACCTGGATGAGGCACTGCAGATCCTTCCAGCGGATGAGTACCCCTACTTCGGGCTGACGGTCATGGCGATCCGAGGCAAGCTCAAGCACACCAACCAAGCCTACAGCGATGCATTGTCGGACTACCAGAGTGCACTGGTCTTGGCCCAGCGCCTGAAGGTTGATCGTTGGGAGAGCACCATTCGTCGGTTTCTGGCTGATGTGGCCATGCAGCTGTCGCGATTCACCCTGGCTGTCGACATGCTCAAGGGCGTGCACATCACTCAACTTTCGGCAGACGAGAAAGTCGACTTCCACAGCCTCTGGGCGATCGCCCTGGCCGAAAGCGGCGACCGCGGCGCACTAGAGCAGCTGCAGCTGGCCTATCAGGCGGCGGCAGACGTGGGCTCACATACCCAACTGCTTTCTCTGCTGCCCGATTCGGCGCGCGTCCATGCGGCCCTGGGCGATTTCAGGCAGGCCTACCTGGACATGAAGGAAGCCGAGAAGCAGCGGATGTCCAGCGAAAGGCGTTCCAACGAGAAGGAGCGCCAGGATGCGCAGGCGCGCTTTGATGTGCAGAAGAAGGAGCAGGAGAATGCGCTGCTGAAGGAAGAGCAGAAGCGCCTGGACGAGCGGCGGCAGCTGGTGACAATCGGGCTGGTGGTGGCGCTGGTGGTGGCGGGGGTGATCCTGCTGCTGCTGGCGGTGCAACTGCGCCAGAAGCGCCAGCTGGCACGACTGTCGCAGACGCTGCAGGCGCGTAACGCCGAGCTCGACGGCCTGAACCAGTCGCGCACGCTGATGATCGCCGCGGCCTGCCACGACTTGCGTCAGCCCGCCCACGCCCTGGGCATGCTGGCCGACCTGATGGCCGCCGAGGACGACCCGGCGCGGCGCCAGCAGTGGCTGCACAACATCCGGCGCAGCAGCGCGACGCTGTCGGACATGCTGTCGATGCTGATGGACTTGGGCCAGCTCGAGGGCGGACGCTACGAGCCGGTGCTCAGCAGCTTCGATCTGGCTGAAGTGGTCGAGGACGTGCGGTTGCAGTACGGCGAGCTGGCACGGCGCAAGGGTCTGCGCCTGGAGCTGCCCGAGGGGGTGAGCGCCCGGGTGCATGCCGACCTGCACCTGACCCGGCGGGTGCTGTTCAACCTGGTGTCCAACGCCATCAAGTACACCCCGGCGGGCCACGTGAAGGTGGGGATTGAGCCGCAGGCGCAGGGCGTGGAGCTCAGCGTGGAGGACAGCGGCGTGGGCATCCCGCCACACCAGCAGGAAGACATCTTCCGGCCCTACGTGCGGGTGGATGAGGCCGGCCAGAGCAGCGGCCTGGGCATCGGGTTGTCGATCGTGCGGCGGGCGGCGGATCTGCTGCACTGGCCGCTGGCACTGCGCTCGGAGCCGGGCCATGGCACGCGCATCAGCCTCACGCTGCCGGCGGCGGCGCCCAGCGAGCAGTCGGCCTCCGCGGCGCAGCGGGCACTGCCCACCGGACGCACGCTGGCGCTGATCGAGGACGACGAGGTCTCACGCGGGGCCATGGCGGCGCTGCTGCGCTCGTGGGGGGTGAAGGTGATCGATGCGCCCTCCTCTGCCGAGCTGCTGCCGCAACTCACCGGTGCGGGCGCCGAGGTGGACCTGGTGCTCAGCGACCTGCATCTGGAAGACGAGAGCGGGCTGGACAACGTGGCGCGGGTGCGCGGCGCCCTGCACAAGCCCGAGCTCAAGGCGATGCTGGTCACCGGCGACCTCAGCAGCGAGGTGGCCCAGGTGGCCGAGCAGCAGCGCATCACCCTGGTGCACAAGCCGCTCTCGCCCACCCGCCTGCGCAGCCTGCTGGCCGAGGCTTGGGCATGAGGACAGAATTCCTGATGGGCCGTGCGCAGCGGTCCGGTAGTTTGGGACTGAGCGATGACCGAGATGTTGCGCGTGATGGTGGCCGAGGACGATGCTCATGCCCGAGCGCATGTCGAGCAACTGCTGGGTGAACTGCGCCCCGAGTGGTCGGTGTGCGCGTCCGTGGAGGACGTGGCCTCGGCGCTGAGCGCCGCCCGGGAGATGCGGCCCGAGTTGTTGCTGCTCGATATCCACCTCAGCGACGATGCGCCCGAGGATTGGTTCAAAGCGCTGCTGGCCGAAGGCCGGGACGTGGTCTTCATGACAGGTGACCCGGGTTTCGCTGTCCACGCGTTCGAAGGCAATGCCGTCGACTACCTGCTCAAGCCCATCACCAGGCCGCGCTTGGAGGCCGCACTGGGCAAACTGGAGGCGCGTCGAGCGCAGCGTCGCCAGGATGGCGCCATCCGCGCCCTGCGGGCCGAACTGGCCGTACGTGCGCGCGAGGCCCGCGAGGATGTCCTGACGGGGCTGCCCAACCGCCGCGAGTACGACGAGTTTCTGGAGGCGGAGGTGCTTCGCGCCTTGCGGTACCAGCGCCCGTTGAGTCTGCTGGCGATCGATCTGGACCGGTTCAAGCAGATCAACGACCAAGGATCACACCTGCTGGGCGACCAGGTCCTGCAGGAGGTGGCCAAGGTCCTGCGCACCGCAGTGCGCCAGCACGACCTGGTGGCCAGATTGGGCGGCGACGAGTTTGCAGTGGTGTTGCCAGACACGGGCGCGGAAGGGGCGATGGCCTTGAAGAGACTGGTCGAAGAGCGCATGCGCGCATGGCACTGGAGCGATGAGGTGAGGCGAATCGCCCCCCCGACACTCAGCATGGGTTGGGGGACGCTGGACCTGCAGGCTCTAGCAGCGACTGAAGCGGCGGAGCACCTCTGTGCGCAGGCCGACGAACGCCTGTATGCCGACAAGGCGCAGCGGCAAATTCAGACGGCGAACGGCATGCGTTGACGACGCTTGCCGCAAGGCGGCTCGCAGACCCCTATTCCTGCGTCGATTCGGCCTGAGTGTTGGCGCGCTCGTCTGCTCGAGGGCTCTGTCCGCTGGTGAGTTGTCCTCCACGGAGGTACAACAATGGCTTGGGTGCGGCGGTTGCCAGCGTAGCGTCACTCGGCGGGCCAGGTGATCGCGGAGCACGGCTCCAGCGGCGCGCCAACACCGTCGCCTTTTCGGCCTGGACATCGAGTAGGGCCTGCCGCTGAGGCGAGGACAAGGTTTGCCAGGCCAGCCAGGCTGCGGCAGCGTCGATGCAGACCCGGGCCTGTACCTCGATGCGCAGATTGTGTGGGCGGGTGCTTCGCAGCGGGGGCGCGGTGTCGACGCGTGCCGCCACATCGGTGAGATGCCAGCGCAGTGCGAGGTGTGTCTGCAGCAGCCCCAGTCGATGCCTCAGGACGTCGGGATCGCGAATCTCGGCCGAAAAGATGGCCGTCTGACGCTTCCGTCCGGTCGCAGCCCCCTGGTTGTAGCGATGTTCGACCACGTGCACCAACGGGACGCCCTGGGTCGACAAGCCAGGAACCAAGGCTGCATAGCCCCCTTGGGAAAGGTCCCGAAGCATCTGAATGGACAGATGACGCGATGCCAGGACATGGACGGAAGCGCCACGCGAGAGTACACGGTCCCAGACTCTCGGCATTGGATGGTCCATGGCCCACAGCAAGGTCGAGCCTGCCAACGGGGCCGTGGACAACAGTGGCAGCAGCAACTCGTCCACGCCATCGGAGAGGCGACCGAGCGCTGCACCCAAAGGGCGCCCGGTTCCGACCTCGACGAGTGCCACCGCCTGTGCCTGGGGCCGAAACGAGCCTGTCAGGGCGCAGCGCTGGCAGGCCCCGAAGAAGGCTGCGTTGGCTTTGCTCAGCGGCACGGAGACGCGAGCGGTCTCGATCCGCAGCACCCGTCCGCTGCGACTGCCAAGCTGCCGCAAGTCTTCGCTGCTCAGCAGTCCTGCTCCCCCCATCTGATGAGAGGCGTCTTGGAGCAGCGTAAGCTCCTCTTGCGGATGGGAGTGCAAGCGCTGCCAGGCGCGCCAAACTGTGGGTTGCGGCACTTCAGCGGCAAACCGCACCAGAGTGTCGTAGACCCATCCAAGGCAGGCCTCACGGCTCAGGTCGGGGCGCAGGTGTCTGGCGATGCTGAGCAGGGCCAGATCTCTGGGGTCCGGGCCAGGAGTACGCTTCTTTTCGGCAGCAACGGTTGGCGATGTACGCAACTGCAGTGCCAACTCGCGCAGGGAGGTTGCCGGATCAGGCTTCCAGACTTGACCCATGGGCCGTCTCCGACGCGTGGAGAGCGCCTCCCAGTGCCGGACCCTCACAGCGCTTCCCAAACCAGTCGAGCCTTGCCCGCGGTCTTGGCCCACTGCAGGTGCCGATCCGCACGGCCCAGCAGCGCTCCAGCATCATCGCCCGCGACCAGCTCGGTGGCACCCACGCTGATCGTCGGCCGCATTGCTGCAGGCAGCAGGCCGCCCCAGTTGATCGTCGCGAACAGTGTCATGATCTTGTCGGCCACATGCCGGGCATCCTGAACCGTGGTCATGGGCAACACGACAGCGAACTCGTCCCCGCCCATGCGAACGGTGGCGTCATGGCCCCTGCAGGAGGCCAGCAGGGTGTGGGCGAGTCGGCGCAGGACTTCATCACCCGCGGCGTGGGAGACTTGGTCGTTGACCGACTTGAAATTGTCGATGTCCAGGATCAGCACTGCCAGCGGCTGGTGCCCGCGACGAGCCCGGGAAATCTCCGACTGAAGGCGCTCGTCCAATTCCCTGCGGTTGCCTAGACCAGTCAGCGCGTCCGATCGACTCTCCAGGTGTGCCAGTCGAAGTTGGCGTTTCAGGCGGGCGACTTCGCAGAGCAATTCACCGACCTGGTTCTGCAGCTGTGCCACCCGTGTCGACGTGTGCCGTGCTACTTCTTCAGACTGGCGGGCCCGGCGGGCTGAGACGACGCGGTCCAGACTGAGATCAAGTCGCAGGCGACTCACCGGCCGAGCCAGGCAGTCGAGGGCCCCTGCGTCAAAGGCTTGCACGGCGTGGTGATCCTGCCCCGCGATCATCACCATGGCCATCTGCCCTGCGGTCAGCGACAACCATCCGCAATCCTCATTGAAAGCCAGATCTGCGTCCACGAGCAGGACGTCGGGGCTGTGATTGCCCAGGTAAACCATCAGCTCCTGGGCCGAGGCGACCTTTGCCTGCAGCTGCCAGTGCGGACGGCTGTTGCTGACCAACCTGGCCAGCTGGCTGGACAGCGCCTCGTCGGCCGTGGCGATCACCACCCGAACGCCGCGGCGATCATGCGAACTCGCCCACCTAGTCACTGGGGCGACGTTATTCGCCGCCATCGCCTGCCGGGTGGGATCCACTTGAGTGTCCATGTCGCCGCCTTGCTGTTGCTTGAGCGGAGTGTCGGACGGGGGAGGCCTTTCGCGGAGGCTATGCGACAAGGCCCGCTGAGCGCGGAACAAGACGTGCAGGCGTGGGAAGGAAGTTGCCCCCACGCCGCGGCGCACTTCAGGCAGACGCCCGTACCGCCGCTCAAGGCAGCGTTGCCGGGTCAGAGCGACTTGAAGACGCCTTGATAGGTCTTGCTGACCTTCAACACCTCGCTGCGGCCGAACAGGTAGACGTCCAGATAGCCCAGTTCATTGCGGCGAACGGACTGGACGAATCGCAGATTGAGGATGATGCTGCGATGGATCTTGACGAAATACTGCCGCCCATGGCGTGCGGCCAACTCGTTGAGGCCCATGCGCACCAGCCCGTCGCCGCGGGTGGAGACCACCCGTGTGTACTTCAGGTCGGCCTGCAGGTAGATCACCTCCCACTCGGGGACGACGATGACGTCATTGCCTTTGGACGCCGTGATCCATTGCGATTGGCTGCGGGCGTCCTCCGCGCGCTCGGACCGGTCATCGTCATGATCGACCACCGCCAGAGTTGTGCGGACAGGCATGCGAGGATCCCGTTCGGCCCGCTCGATGGCCGTCTTCAAGCGCCAGCGTGAAACGGGCTTGAGGAGGTAGTCGATGGCATCCTTGTCAAACGCCTGGACCGCAAAGGCAGGATCGCCGGTGACGAAAATGACGGCCGCCGAAGCTGGAATCTGTTCGACCCATTTGCCGTCCTCACTGCCGGGAAGGTGGATGTCCAGGATGAGCAGATCCGGCGCCAGCGCGTCAATGCCGGCCAACACCTCGTTGGCGTCAGCAGCCTCTGCGACGACTTGCCATTGCGGCCGAAGATGCAGAACAGCCTCCACCATTTGACGGCGTTGGTCGGGGTCGTCTTCCGCGATCAGTACCTTGACGACAGGAAATTGATTCATGCGTGGGTCGAAGCCGAGCGGAGTTGCTCACTCGGGCTTTCTGGGTGATCCCCGTGGTTTATCGGACACCAGGGCCCGACCTTGAACCGAGCACGAGCAGGCGGGGCATCCTGCGTTGCCGGTGGAAGCTTTGGACGCTGCGAACGCCTCAAAGGTCGATCGGCGCGGTCGGGCTGAATTGATGCTCGACGACGCTTACCGCCTCGGGCTTCTCATTGAGCGCGGCGAGCGCGACGTCGGCGAGTTCGGGGGCCCGCGCGATCCGCTCTGCCACGCCTTGCGCCAGGCGCTGTGCGTCTTTGAAATGCGCCCAATACTGTTGCGCAGCGTCATCGATATCGCGCCGACCTCCCACCGCGAGGAACGCCTGGCACAGAGCCGCCCTCATCGGCGCATGGCACCCGACCGTGTACCAGTCAAGGTAGGGCATGTCGCTGGAATGGTCGGCCGACCAGATCACTGGAATGCCGCACTGGTTGGCCTGCGCGGCCAGCTCGGGCTTGTCGGTGATCAAGAGATCGCTGCCGAGGACCAAGTCCTGCCGGGTGGACCAAGACATCTCTGGAAACTCCACGACGCCCATGGAACCATGTTCGCCCACCGCTGGGGCGTGAATCGATTTGCCACGCAACATACACGCGGTGGGTTGAGGCGCCGGCCGCTTGGCAACCATGTCCAGCGCGCGGCTCGCTGCGCCTTGGCTTCCGACAGCGATCGTGACGACCATGCCGGAGGGATCGCCGATCAACTCAGGCGGCAGTTCGAACCATCGCCAAGCTACAGCCCGATGCTCCGTCCGTGCGCGGTCTTCTGACCCTGGCGTCGGTTTTTCGCAGCCGTCGAGGCGGATATATCCGCCGCGGCGAGGCAGATCACCCATCTGCATCATCCAAGAGGTGATCTCGTCTCGCTGGTCGAGCACGATGATGGCGTTGGAGGTGGTGATCCCGGAGTCAAGCGGCACCACCTGCAAGCTGTTGGCTCCCCCGATGGATCGAGCAAACCGGGAGAGATAGTCCTTGGATGGTCGGGTGTAGAACATTTGCACCGAGTTCCGCGCCGGTTGGAAGAACCGGTCCAGCCGGGCGTCAACCAATTCCACGCCATGAAAGACCTGAACCCCCGTGGTCGCACTGGTGCCGAATGCCCGGGCCAGTTCGTCGAGCCCGTTGGTGAACAGCCGGACCCGCTGCCCCCGACGGGTCAGTGTGAGTGCCAGCTGAAAGCCGAACCACAGGGAGCCATGCTCCTCGCACTTGTCTGCAAAGACATGCCACTCCGCGCCCTCCGGCGAAGCGTGGGACAGGCTGAGGTGATTGGGGCTCATGACGAGGCTCAAGGGTGAACTGACGCGGTGGATGGTCGCCAGCGTAGGCGCGACGTGCCAGTCGCGGCGGAAACGCGACGAAGTCCCCTGGGGCGGGTACGAAGCCCGCCAGGCCCCCCCCCAAATCCTTCACTGCTGGCATCATGAGCACCATGAACCTGATCCTGTCGTGTCTCGTCGCGTTGTCGGTGGGTGTGGCCATCGGGGCGCTGTGGCGCCGTCGTGCTCAGGTTCATGCCGGGCCTTTGAGCGTGGCGCCCTCCCCTTCGCCCGGTCCCGCGCCTGAATCAGTTGCGGTTCCTGCGCCGATGGCGATGGATCCCCCGCGGCTGGACACCCACCTGAGTTTGAATGTCCTGAACCGACTTCAGATGGTTCGGGGTGACGAGGTCCAAGTGCAAGTCGCCACGGAGTCCTTGTCGGCCTACCTCAGTGCGGTTCATTTGGTGGAACTTGCCGAGCCGGGCGCGGTGTCCGTTCGTGCCGCTGACGCTGTGGCGGCTCATTGGCGGCTCACCAGGTGGTACCACGCTGGCGTCACCGGCGCCGAAGTTCAGTGTCAGATCGAGCAGGACACCGATGTCGCCACGGCCTTTCGTTTGATGGCTGCCATGCGAGAGGGATTGCACAAGGTGCGCAAGAAGGCTGTCACGGCGGTCCGGCTCAACGCCACGCCGATGGCCGATGGGAAGACCTGGCTGTTGTCGATGGAAGTGCGTGGTGCAGACGGCGCCGTGGACGAGGCCGAGTCGAGTCACTGGCGGCTACCCCCGGGCTGAGCGCAGCTCAGCAGCCGATCGGGTGCCATCTGGCCTAAGGCCCTCAGGCGCCAAGGCGACCAGTCTTACACTCCCACCAGACCTGTCGGCATGCCTGAAATGCGGCTGGCCAGTCAGGCACAGGGAGAACAGCTTGGCCAGCACACCAATTGCGGGGGGATCGTCTCCCGCGTCTCTTGATCACCTTCAGCAGCAGTTGGAGGGCATGGGCACCCATGCGTTCGAGCTGATGTGCGCGGATCTGCTCAGCCGGGTACTCGGCGATATCCGTGTCACGGTGGCCAAGTCCGGCCAACAGTTTGGCAGCGACGCCAGTACGTCCAGGACGTCCGGCCGCGTGCTTCGAGTCGAATGCAAGCGCTACCAAAAGGGCACCGTTCTGTCGCCGCGGCCGCTGGCCGGTGAAATCCTGCAGGCCTACCTGGAAGACCCGCAGTTGGAAGCCTGGGTGCTGATGACCACCAAGTCCGTCAGCGCGAATGAGCTCAGATTGGCTGAAGCGGCTGCCTCAGCGCTCGGCTTTCCGATCATCGTCCTGGATTGGACGCCTCTTCCAGTTGGCGCAGGACTGAATAGACTGGCCGCGCTATGTGCCACTTGGCCTGAAGTTGTCGGCAAATACGCCGGAGAGAAGGCCGCCGCTGCAGCCCGGGTCTTGGCGCCGGCGGTGCTTTGCGCGGTGGACGCGCTTCGGTCCGAGCTGCAAGCCTGGCAGCTTGGGTTTGAGGCCCTCAAGGATCTGACCCACGACCTGGCGACGCGGATCTGGCTCGATTCATCCACCTCGTGGCAAGTGCTTCACCAGAACGCCGCAGGAGGTCATCCGGGCGTCCATTTGGTGGAGCGGCGTGGGCCGTTGGATCAGCTGCAAGCCTGGTGGAAGTCTCCAGCCGAGCCGCGAACCCAGGCCGTTCTTCTTGGGCAAGAAGGGGTTGGCAAGACCTGGGTGGCACTGGACTGGGTTCAGCGCCAGTTGGCCTCGCTGCCGCTCGTGCTGTTGGTGCCGGCCAGCACCTTCACCGAGCGCCAGTCGCTCAGCGAATCCGGCCTTCGCGACCTCATTGCCGAGCAGCTGCGCTCATGCGTTGTCTCGGAATTGCCGCTGGCTTACTGGCGTCAGCGAGTCGATCGCCTGTTGACCCGCCCTTCGTCGAACGGTCCCGTATTGCTGTTGGTGATTGATGGCTTGAACCAACAGCCGGGCATCGCGTGGCAAGAGCTTGTTCAGTCGCTACAGGGCCCTGGCCTGGGTGGCAAGGTACGGCTGTTGTGCAGCAGCCGGCCACGGTATTTCCGCCAAGCCCTGCACAGCTTGACACGCTGCGATGTGGCTGCGACCGAGATTCCAGTCGAGCCCTATTCGCTCGGTGAGTTGGAGGATTTGCTCCACGCCCAGGGTATGAACCTGTCCCACATGCCCAAGGCGTTGCAGGACCTGGCACGAACCCCTCGCCTTTTCCCACTGGTGCTGCGTTTGAAGGACCGTGAGGCCCTCAAAGCGGAAGCCACGGTCATGCGCCTGTTATTCGAATATGGGCATGACACTTTGCAGCTGCGTACCTCCAGCAGCCTGACCTCGGATGACTGGGTGCAGTGGCTGGTGGATCGGGCTCGCGAATACCGCGAAAGGCTGATGACCAAGAGCGCCGCCACCGCTCGCATGAGGGCCCAAGACATTGAGCTGACAGTCGCGCGGCCCAGCCTGCGGCCGGACGACGTGCGCCGTCGGCTGGATGAACTGCTTGACGGCAGCCTGTTCAAGGCAGAAGACACGGTCACAGGGATCAAGTACACGCTCAAGGAGGCGCCGGCCATCCTGGGCTTGGGCCTGGTGCTGTTGGAAAGCATGGAGGGCTCCACCGCCACGGTCGCGGACTTCGAGGCCCGCGCAGCCACCTGGTTGGAGCCCATCGGCGCCACTGACCAGAAGGCAGAGGTCATCGGTGCCGCGTTGTCCGTGCTCGCCGCCACCGACACACCTCACGGCGCTTCCATGGCGGACGCGTTGCTGAGCCTGTGGATGGACGCGCAGAATCCGGCACGCAATTTCGAGCAAGATGCCATGGCCTTCGGCGAAGCGTTTCCGGCGGCCATGCTCAGCGTCATTGAGCGCGAAGTGCCGGGTGTCGGCAACGCTGCCTTGCATTGCGCCACCCAGAGCCTGCGCCGTTTGCCTCTGACCAGGCATGCAGACTGGCAACTCATCAGGGAGCGGATGCTGCAGTGGGTTGGAATCGTCCAGCTTCAGCCTCAGCGGCTGCTCGAGGATCCCAACCACTTTGCCAGTCAGCAGCAAGCTGCGCTGCAGGCCCTCATTGGTACGGTCAGTTCAGGCGCACGCCGTATCCTTGGAGAGGACTTCTCGCTGACCGATCCTCAGGCGGTCGATCCCTCGCGAGCGATTGCGGGCATGTTGGAGGGCCACCGCCTGGAATTCTTCCTTCCGGTCATTCGCCGAGCGGCGATACGTGAGGCAATCAACGTCAGCTTTCACTCTCCCTGCTGGCAGGGGCTGCAATGGCTGGTCAGCATGGGAGCGCAAGAGCCTGCAGCTGCGCGGCAGGCGCTGTTGGTCTTGGCACAGGAGATTCGCTCAACGCCCGTCGAGCCGGGCATCGCACCTGAGGTCGGCGTGATCGCGTCTGCACTGTTGGCTTTGCTGACCGACTTGGAGTCAGAGCAGCACAGGACAGCAGAGCTTGCCAGTGCGCGCAGCTCAGCCACAGACTACCAGCGTGACTACCTGGACCGCCCGGCGCGCTCACATTGGCGGCTTGAGCGACGTCACGTCGAGGCGGTTCTCCATGACGATGCCATCTCCCCTAGCGAGCGTCTGACCCGGATAGATGCGTTCGTGGACTGTCCAGATATCGACTTGCCCAACGACATCGTGTCCGACTTGGCCGAGGCCTTGACATTGTTTGATCCGGACGGCATTGATGTCCAACGACAACGCACCGCCGCTGAGTATCGATTGGAGCGGCTGGAGCGCCTGGGTGCCAGGTTCACTCCGGCGGAGTTGGCAGACTTGGGACGTCGTCGACTGACGATGATGCTCGCACGCACAGGTGAAGCAGCCCACTGGTCAGCGAGGGCCGCCTCGAGCCTGCTTCTTGTCTGCCCGCCGGATCTCGCAACACGGTTTGCTGACTTGCGTTGTGCACTGCCGCCATCATCGGATGGCACTGCCACCTCGGCTTGCCTGCTGTTGGAAATTCTGCATCTGCCGCTCGCCGAGCAGTTGGCCAGGTTGCTCGAAGCAGACGACTTTCAACCTTGGCGATTGCTGATGGGCGCCATCCGCCCCGCGACGGCCCATGAGCTGCTGGACTTCCTGGACCAACACGCCTCGAAGGCTGACAGGGCTGCACGCGTGGCCTTGGCGGTCCTGGGCACGCAGCAGATCCATGATGCCGATCGGTTGGCCGCTCGTTTGACGGCCTATCTTGGATGCGCTGATTCGGCGCTTCGGGACCTCGCGTTTGAAGTGCTGTGCATTCGCGCTCCTCAAGTGGCCGGTTCGGTCCTGCGGGACGCCCATTGGGCAGCAGACGTAGTCAGACAACCGGTGAGTGCTCATCACGGGAGCATGGCACTGGCGGCCAGCACCGGCGATATTCCCTTTCCGGAGTTGATGGTTCGAATCGCCCCGTGGCGTTGGCTCGATGCTGCAGTGCTCAGGGGATCGAATCCTGAGGAGTTGCGACTCGCCAGTGAACTGCTGGTGGAGATGGCGGTGCGGCCTGCGAGCGAGCTTCCGCATCTTGAGGGGGAACTGATCGTCCGCACACTGGGTGATGGCAGTTTGCCAACGGTGATGCTGCGCGAGGAAATGCCAGCAGGATCGGATCTTGTGGAATGCCTGAAGCGGGCGTCTCGTCCTCGACTCGAGGTGGACCAAGCGCTGGAGGCGCTTGCGTCCCAAGCTCGGCAAGCCATCGAGGCTATCTGGGCCCAAGGACACGGGTTGTACCTTCAGGATCTGGATGTTCGCGGTCTTGAAGCAGCGTACCTGGCATCGCCGCAGACGTGGGACGTCCTTCTGGCGGGGGCCGATGCTGACAGTCCAGCGTTCCAGCAGCGGTGCATGCGAGCATCCGTGCTGTACACACGACTGGCTGACGTCCTGTTCAGGTATGCGCCGACGAAGGCGCTACCCCTGTGGCGAACGTTGCGGCGGGTGGTCCACATGCGCCTGATGGGCGAAGCTCACATCTCGGAGCTCGTTCACGTGGCCATGAAAGCCCAGGGATCACCCGAATCACAGCTGGCTCGTGAGGAACTGCTGCTTCCGGCTTGGTGCAACACCGATCAAGATTTGTTGGAGGTGGTCGTGGCTGCCAAGATCCATGGCCAAGCCGCCTGGTTGACGTCAGTGATCGACCGTGACCGGCTTTCCGGCGAGCCCTGGCTTGCCCACCGTGCGCAGGTGCTGAATGCCTTCATGGACTGTCCCACGGTGAACGAGATGGATTGGCCAGAGGGGCCCCTTCTGGGATCCTGGGACAGGCTGCGGGTAAGGATGTCGGTCTGGCGAAACCGGGCAGGTGTGGCTCGCCATTGGTGGAGGCAGTTCTTGGCTGCCGAGGATGGCGATTCTGCTTATGCCGCCTGGACGATGTTTCGCGCCAACGCTGACAGGCGATGCCTGGTGTGGGTAGGTGAATGGCTCGCCACACGTCCGCAACTCAGCAGCGGTATCGATCGACTGCGCTTCCTCCATCTGATGGTCATGTCCCATGACCTCGAGAGAGAGATCAAGCGCAAGGAGGATGAATCCCCCAAGCTCGATGGCCACCTCTTCGGTATGCGACGGCCAATCGAGTGGCTGATGCTTGACGGCGTGCTTCACAGCTGAGTCACCGGCTGACATGCCTGCGTGGCCGGAGGCCGGCCTGCACCGACCCTGTCGCATTGAATTGCCCTACACCTTGAAGAAGGCGACCGCCTGGCCCAGTCTGTCGGCCTGTTGGGCAAGGCTCTGTGACGCGGCACCGCTCTGCTCAACTAAGGCCGCATTCTGCTGAGTAGAGTCATCCAAGTGCGACACAGCGGCCGAAATCTCGGCCATGCCGGCTGACTGCTGAGCAACCTTGATGCTGATGTCGCCGATCAGCGTCTGAACACGGCCTACCTGGGTGACGATATGCTCCATCGAGCTACCCGCTGCATCAACCAACTTCGAGCCTGCGCCGATCTGGTCGACGCTGGCTCCGATCAGCGACTTGATCTCGTGCGCGGATTCGACAACACGAGCGGCGAGCGTGCGAACCTCCCCAGCTACGACGGCAAAGCCTCGGCCCTGCTCGCCGGCCCTCGCAGCTTCCACGGCCGCATTCAAGGCCAAGATATTCGTCTGGAATGCAATGCCATCAATGACATTGATGATGGTCGAAATCTTGGCCGAGGAGTCTGCGATGCCCTGCATCGTGGACGTGACCTCCTGCATCAGGCGCCCACCATCGTGGGCGGCTTCATTGGCCGAACGGGCCGCCTGATCTGCTGTGGCAGCCGCCTCTGCGCTCGACTTCGCGGCTTGCACCATTTGAGACATCGCATTTGAGGCCTGTTGAAGACGGCTGGCTTGTTCTTCGGTCCGTTGTCCCAGATCCATACCTCCGCTGGCAATCTGCCGGCTGCCCACAACGACGCTCTGCGAGCAATCGGATACTTCGCGCACGACCGACAGGAAGCTGGTTTGCATGTTGTTCAAGGCATGCAGCAATACGCCCAGTTCGTCACGCCGCTGGCCAAAGTCGCCCAGGGTCTTGGCCGTCAGATCGCCACTGGCCATCGCCTCGGCCTGTTGCTTGGCCATTTCGAGAGGCCCAATGAGCGCACGCCCCATGAGCCAGATGCTCAACGCCAGCATGGCCATACAAATCACGCAGATCGCACGCGCCAGGTTGCCGACAAAGGCTACAGCGCGAGCAACCTCCACGGCGAATCGATCGCCGTTAGTGATGAGATCTTGCAGGCCCGGCAGCATGTTGAGCGCAGTCGTTTGTGATAGGTGAACGCCTGCGTCATTGTTCACCACCTCAAGGATACCTGCGAATCGGCGAATGCTGTCATACGGCAGATCGATCACGTCGCCAAACCCCAGTACGCGAAATACGGCATGCTCGATACGCCACAATTCAGTATCCACATGGCCAGAAATCCACTGGGATTTCTTCAACGAAGCAATAATCAGATCTCGGTCAATCGCTTTTCCGCCTGCCGCCTTGTTGATGTCGTCTGTCAACTTTAGGAGATTGACAGCGTATTCCCGTTCCAGATAGTGGAACTTTGCGCTCTTGGTCGTGAGCCGAAGGCCGTACATCAAGGCAACCGACGCAAGTGCCAAGACCAAGAGCAGCAGACGCATCCATTGCCGAATAGGAAGGTTTCGCATCGGTGATGTCTCCCGTTAGTTGCTCCAAAAGTGTGGCCTGACCCGTCACCAAGCCGGCGCCGAAAAGAGGGCGGAAAACCACTCTGTTCGCTTTGGCGGCGTCCATCGACACTGCCCCTCGGGGCCCGCGGCCCTGGCCAGAAGGCTGTCTCCCAGATCAATGCTGCGAACTTAAGCCAGTTGAGCTAGAATCAGAATCGCAAGTGCTTGATTTTATTAATGTTTTCTCTCTTGACAAGGTCGCTGCCCATGCCGACCTCAATACTGTGATTCCGTACAGCAAATTCTGCTGAACCTGTCCGAGACCATCACGTCGGCGACCTTCGCGCAACGCGCGCGCCATCCGAGCAACCCGAACGCGTTCACCCGACGCCGCAAGTTGCCGCTGCCCACGCTGGTAGCGTGCCTGCTGAGCCAGCGATGCAGTTCCCAGCAGACCTCGCTGGACACCTTCTTCACCTGCTTGGGCGGCAGCGGCGATCTCGTCCGAGGGGCCAGCGATCGTGCGCTGGCGCGGGCTCGCGGTCGGTTGCACCTGCCGGCCCTGCAGGACCTCAACGATCAACTGCTCGTCGACGCCGAGCGGCTCGGCCTGATTCCGCGCTGGCGCGGCCGTCGCCTGGTCGCCGCCGATGCCTCGGTGCTGATGCCGGCCACGCGGCGCTGCCCTCGCACCGTGGGTCTGGCCACGCGTGATCAGCGGCTGTTTGCCCTGTACCTGCCCGGCGCGGACCTCACGCTGCATGCTGCCGTGCACAGCGCGGCCGAGTCCGAGCGGGCCATGCTGATGGAGGCGCTGCATCGCCTGAACCAGGACGACGTGCTGCTGCTCGACCGTGGCTACCCCGCCGCCTGGCTGGTGCAATCGCTGATCGAGCGCGGCATCGGCTTCGTCATGCGCTGCGATATGGCCAGCGGCTGGCCGGCCGTGCGCACGTTCATCCGCAGCGGGCAGACCGAGGCCACGGTCACCCTCAACAGGCCTTCGGCACAGGACGCTGCCGATTGGGGCTGCCAGCGCAGTGCACCCCGCGTGCGTCTGGTGCGCCAGGTCGCGCCCAATGGCGCCGTGCGCGTGCTGGCGACCAACCTGGATGCCCAGCAGGCCCCGGCCGGCGACTTCGGCGCGCTTTACCACCAGCGCTGGCGCATCGAGGAAGCGTTCAAGCGCCTGAAGCACAACCTGCACCTCGAGTCGGTCAGCGGCCTGAGCCAGCACGCCTTGCTCATCGACGTCGCCTCCAAGGTGCTGGCCGACAACATCGCCGCATTGCTGACCAAAGCCAGCGAGTCGGCGCTGCCGCACGACCGCGTCTGCGCGCCACACGCCAACGCCCGCTATGCCGCCCAACTCTTGCAGCGTGCATTGCCGCGCATCCTGCTGGCCGTCGGTGATGTGCTCGGCGCCATCGGCAACGTCTTCAACATGCTCGTGCAGCACGCCCAGCGCTATCGCCCCGGGGCGATCCTGTCCACGTCCCGAGCACCATCGCAAGACTCATCCGCGCTTTGCCTTCAAGGGGTGATCGGGCTTAAGTTCGCAGCATTGGCCGGCTGCCGGCGCTGCCCAGCCCGTCAACTCCCGATACCGCACCTGAGCATACTGATGCCGGAAGCCGTGCACCCGGTGGATACCGGCCGAAGCACACTGGTGCTCGAAGCGGCGCAGCTGCTCGGCGTAGGTCTTGTCCGCCGGGATGAGGCTGCCCCTGCCGGCCAGAGCCTTCGCCTCGTCGAGCAGCTGCCGCTGCTCCGCATTGCAGACGGGCACCTCGCGCGTTCGGCCGCCCTTGGTCCAGGTGTCCTTCAGAGCGAGGATGTTGCCCCGCTCGGCCCATTCCGGCCGGATCTTGATGGATTCCTCGCGCCGCAGTCCGAAGGCGGCCTGCAGCCGCATCGACATGGCCGAATACTGGTCGTTCATCCGTGAGAGCTCGCTGAACTGGAGTTCCCGTGCCTTGCTGACGTTGGTGACGTGCTGCCGGTTGCCGATGCCGTAGTGGTGGTTGTCGCGGGCGATGACGTTGCTCTTGCCGATTTTCTCGGCCCACCAGCGCAGTTCGGCCCTGCGGTTCTTGATGGTGCCGATGGCCAGACCCTCGGCCTGCCAGCGCGCCACCAGGCCGTCCACGTGCTCGGGCTTCAGGCTGGTGGCGCCCAGATGCCGAAAGCCCGCCTCTTGGAGCTGGTTGGCCACGAGGTCGAGCACACGTTCGCGGTCGCGCTGGGTGGCGAAGCTGCCGTCGCGGTTGCGATGGCAGAGCTGCTTGAGCTGGTAGTTCAGGTCGCGCATCCGGTTGCTGCTGGCGTTCTCCGTTGTCAGGTCGGTCGGTTGCCCCTGGGGGGGCGGTCGGGTTCGTTGTCGCTGGTGTGAAGTCGGTCTGGTAAGTGTTTCTGTCCGTCCCGAGCGACTGAGCGCAACGGGAACCACGAGGGACACGGGACACCACTGCCGTCTTGTGCCGAGGTCTTGCTGCTGGCCGCCGCGACGCGCGGCGTTGGCCCCGACGGCGCTTGCTGCGGCAAGTCGGTTCGTCGGTTCGAGCCCATGCCCTGGGCTCAAGGGATGCACCGCAGGGCGGTGCGCAGGTCGACGGGCTTTGCACGGCCGGCAACATCCCATGAGCCAGCGTACACGTCGGCCTTTGCGCGGCCAAGCCCAGCGTCTCCGCGGGATTGCCGGCACTGTGGGCGTTTGAGTGCGGCCGGGCGTTTGAGTACTACCGCGCTCCAGCGGCGTCTTTGAGCTCCACCGCTCGCAGGAATTTCGTCACCTCCTGCTCAAGTTCGAGGCGCGCCGGCAGTTCAGCGGGCAGGTGCGAACCGTTCGACAGTTCTCGCAGACGCTTGTCTCCCAGAACACGATCGAACGCAGGCCGACTCATCGTCGTCGGCGTCCAGTTGTCGGCACCGGGATGCACCAGCAGCAAGGGGCATCGAGGCTCCAGGTGCGGCATCTGCAGGGTGTGCATCGTTCGGAAGAAGCGGCTCGGGACCCGCAGGCGGCCGATGAGCGGGTCATTCTCGAAGTACTCGGTCATCGCCGGATGGCCGGACATCCGGTCCAGGGGCGCCAGCAGGCGCAGCGGAAGCCGCAGCCGGTCAATGGTCGAAGGCATCCATCGAAAACCCAGCAAAGACGCCTTGCCCAGCCAAGGCCACTTCGCAGCCCGCACGAAGGTGGCTGGATCGCTCATGTCGAGCAAGGTGGTGGCGATGACGCCCTGTACCCCTCTGGCTGCCTGGGCTGCGAGTGCCGCGGTCATCCCGCCGACGGACAGTCCCATCAGGACGACGGAGCCCTGGACATCGTCTGCCAAGGCGGCGACGACCGCAGGCCACTCACCGTAGTCCCAGTGGAAGTCTGCACCCGGGCGGGTGAGCCCATAGCCGGGCAGGTCTGGGGCGACCGCGCGCCAGCCAATGCCGGCTGCGAAATCTGCCAGGGGAGCGAGGATGCGCCCGTTGCCGCCACCGCCGTGGACGAGGATCAGCGTACCCGTCGCTCGACCCTCCGGGCTCCATTCGTCGAGATGCAATTGATGTCCACGGACGGTCCTCCATCGCTCGACAGGAGTGCGCCGGATGGAGATGCCGAAGGCATCGAGCAGCAGTTGCCGGTAGCGGTGCCACGAGGGCGAGTCAGCGTAGGTTTCCAAGGGGCTTGCGGGTCGACTGGGCCGCTCAAGTATCCCCGCGGAGCTCATGCCGGTGTGTTGGTGCTGCGGTGGGCTGCATTTCACTTCCCCCTTCGTCGCAGTGCGGCGGGAGTCTGACCGCTGAGCTTGAGCACGAGTGTTCGCAGCGTGGATGTGTCGGTGTAGCCCACCTGCTCGGCAATGCGTGACAAGGGCAGGTCGGTTTCGCGAAGCATGCGCATGGCTTCTTCTCCGCGCACGCGGCGCATCAGCCCGACCACCGACAAGCCCAGGCTGGCCTGCGCATGGCGATGAAGCGTGCGCGGGCTCGTCGCCAGGGTGTCCGCGAGCTCTTCGACCGAAACGGCGCGATCAAGATTTGCCTTGATGTGTGTTATCGCCCGCGCCACCAATGGGTCCGTCACGCGGGTCTGGCCGATTTCGGCAACCGCTGATTGCGGCGCCCTCCAGGGGCTCACCAGATACCGGGCCACTTGAGTGGCGAGCTCTGCACCGAACTGCTTGGCGATCAGAACCAGCATCAGGTCCACATGCGCCAGCGTGCCCCCGGCGCACAGCACCTTCCCGTCCTCGGTCGTCAGCGCACCTTCACGCAGCTGGACCCGCGGGTAACGGTGGCGGAATTCCGCGGCCAGCCACCAGCTGGTGGTGGCCAGGCGCCCGTCCAGCACACCGGCTTCAGCCAGGGCAAAGCTCGCCGTGCAGGACGTTGCCAGCAACGCACCGCTGTCATGCTGCGCCTGCAAGGCATGGACGAGAGTTTGGCCCTTCGTCGTGGACAAGGCTGTGACGGGGTCCAACGCATGGGACAGGCCGAGGCCGGGAACGATGACCACATCCCAAGGTTCGACCAAGGCCGACCATGGCATGCGCGTGGCCTTGGCAAAGCCGCGTTGGCCGCCGATGTAGGCCACGTCGGCCATGGGGCGGCCGGCCAGGGACGCCACGATCTGCAAGGCGTCCAGCGTCACGGCGACCGGGGCGTTGAACTGGCCTTCGAGATCGATGATGGCGATCGAGAGCATGATGGCGAAATATACAAAAAAAGTGTCCAAACCGCCACTGTTGCAGCCACGTACCGAGGTCTAGGATTCGCTCATGAACACACCACTCGTCACCCTTCCACTGCTCGAGACCGCTGATCAGTCGCCACGCCAGGCCGAGCTTCTCGCCCGCGGCCGAAAGGCCACGCAAGGCATGCTGCCCAACATGTATCGAGCAATGGCACACAGCCCCGCGCTGCTCGATACGTACCTGTACGGCTACGAGGCCCTGCGCAAGGAGGCGGGGTTCACCCCCGCTGAACTCGAAGTCATCTTCCTCGTCATCAGCTACGAAAACGCCTGTGACTACTGCGTGGCTGCTCACAGCCTGGTGGCCGATACCCTGTCCCGCGTGCCGCGCGCAGTGACCGATGCGATTCGGAATGGAGAGGACATCCCGGATGCCAAGCTGCGCGTGCTGGTCGACGTCACACGCCAGGTGCTCTTGTCGCGCGGGCGGCCCGACCCGGCCACGGTGCAGAAGCTGCTCAACGCCGGCTATGAGGAGAAGCACCTGCTGGGCATCGTGCTGGCCATCGGCATCAAGACGCTCTCGAACTACACCAACCATCTGTTCGACACGCCGCTGGACGGCGTCTTCAAGGTCCGCGAATTCACGGCGTTCAAGGCGACGCAGCGGATCGTCGAGTTTTTCAAGCCGCGTCGTGAGTAGCCCGCCGCCAGCGGGGGTTGAGTCCGATGCCTGCAATGCAGCGCGCCAGATTCAACCGTCTCGCTCCGGTTACTTCTCGATCTGAACACGTCCTGGCTCTCGTGAGGAGACTGAATTGCGGAATAAGACTGTCGCTGTGATTGGTGCGGGGCCGGCCGGTCTGCCCACCATCAAGAACCTGATGGATCAGGGCTTTGACGTCACCGGCTTTGACCGGTGCGAGGACGTGGGCGGAAACTGGCAGTTCAACGACAGTACAGGCCACTCCAGCGTTTTCGAGACAACGCACATCATCAGTTCCAAGTACACATCCGAGTACGAGGACTTTCCGCTTCCCAAGGACTCACCCGACTACCCATCGCACGTTCAGCTGCTGCGATATTTCCGGGCTTATGCCACCGAGTTCGGGCTTCGCCCGCACATCCGGTTTCGGACCACCGTGAGCCGGGCGGAACCGGTTGAAGGGCATCGCTGGCGACTGACGTGGCAGACGGATGAAGGCTCAACCGAGAGCAAGGTGTTCGACGCCCTGTGCGTGGCCAGCGGTCACCACCACACACCTCGATGGCCCGAGTATCCAGGCGAGTTCTCGGGGGAGTACATCCACTCCCACGACTACAAGCGGGCGGCCGGCTTTGCTGGCAAGCGCGTTCTGGTGATCGGAGGTGGAAACTCCGCATGCGACGTGGCGGTCGAGACTGCGCGTGTCTCAAGCAAGACGGTGATCAGCTGGCGAAGGGGCTACTACCTCATTCCAAAGTTTGTCTTCGGAATGCCCGTGGACAAATTCTTCTATCGCTTCCGACATCTGCCCAAGTGGGCGCAGATTCGCGGCATGAAGCTGACCATCAACCTGTTGCAGGGACGGAATCGGGACATCGGTCTTCCGGAGCCGGATCATGAAATTCTGGCGACGCATCCGACGCTGAATTCAGATCTGTACCTCGCGATCCGGCACGGGAAGGTGCTGCCCAAGGGCGATGTTGCGCGCTTCGATGGGCGAACGGTTCATTTTGCCGACGGTACCGCGCAGGAATTCGACTGTGTGGTGGCCTGCACCGGATTCCACATCACCCATCCTTTTCTCGATCGGTCACTCATCGATCTGTCTCAGACGTCGGTGCGTCTGTATCAGCGCATGTTGCCCTCTCACTTGAAGAACCTCTATTTCATCGGACTTTTTCAGCCACTGGGTTGCATCTGGCCCGGGGCGGAGTTGCAGGCGAAGCTTGCAGCTCGGCATCTTGCGGGCCTGTGGGAACCCGCAAAAGACCTTGACGAACTCATCGATCACGAACTTGCAAATCCAGATGTTCGCCAGGTCAATTCACATCGGCACACCATTACGGTGAACGACTTTGCCTTCCGCCATCGCTTGAGGGCGGACCTCGCCCGGTCCCTGCCAGGAAGGAAGGAGCGGGCCTCTTCGGGTCTGCCCAGCTTCGCGACCGAGTAGCGGCGATGTCAGCAGTCTCGATCATGCGGACTGAAGAATTCCGCAGTGGGGCGGCTGGCGCGCTGCACGTGTCCACGTATGAGTGCAGCAACGCGATCCAGCGTGCGGATCTTCTTTTTGTCCATGGGGCCTGGTCTTCGAGTTGGTATTGGGAGTCCTTCTTTCTGCCCTGGTTTGCAGAGCGCGGCTTCAGGGCCAGGGCAGTATCCCTACGCGGGCACGGCGAGTCAAAGGGACGGATACGCTGGTCATCTATTCAGGACTACGTGGATGACGTCTCGGTCGCAGCGCAGGGTCTGACCCGCCCGGTCATCATCGGGCACTCGATGGGTGGCTTTGTGGCGCAGAAATACGCAGCGCGTCATGGCGCTCGGGCGCTGGCGCTCCTGGCCTCGGTTCCGCCTTCCGGGGCGTGGCATGCATTGCGGCGAGTCATTGCTGAACGTCCCTTGGCATTTTTGCGTACGGTTGCAACGCTGGACCTGTACGGTGCCGTAGCCGATCACGCAACAGCCCGGGGCCTGTTGTTTTCCCGGGATGAAAGCCGCACTGACAAAGATCATCTTCTGCAGCGCCTGAAGTCGGAGAGCTTTCGTGCCTTTCTGGACATGCTTCTTTTGCCGATGCGAGGAAAGCGGTCCCCGAACTTGGTCCCCGTCGCCGTATTGGGCGCCGAGTTTGACCAATTGATCAGCATCGCAAACAACGAGGAAACGGCCAGCTTCTATGGCGTCGAGTCACGTGTGCTGCCATTGGCCTCGCACATGTTCATGGTGGACGATCGGTGGTCGGATGCAGCCACACTGATCGAGCACTGGCTCTCGGTTCAGGTTCTCAACGAGGGCGCCAAGCTGCCTGTACCCGCGACGCCTTCAGCGCCAGACGTCCAGTCTGCGGGCGCTGATCACATCAACTCCCTGACGCTACCGACCGCAGACGAAGCGGTGGACCCACCTCGAAAGGCCAAGATGATCGGCGGCATGCAGCACCACCCTCTGATTTTGTCGTCACTGTTGACTCATGCGGAAGAGGGCCACCATCACACGCCCATTTGGTCGCGAGAGGCGCCAGCGCGCGTGGCTGAACTTGGCGTGATCGTGCGGCAAGCCTGGGGAGATACGGCCAGGCGCGCCAGGTGCATTGCGTCAGTGCTGAAAGCCTTTGGCGTTGATGAAGGCGACCGGATTGGATCGATTGCGTGGAACACGCACCGCCATCTGGAGCTCTACTATGGCGTCACGGGAATCGGGGCTGTTCTGCACACCATCAACCCGCGTCTGTCCCTGGATCACCTGCGCTTCATGATCCACCAGGCCGAAGACGAAGTACTTTTCTATGACGGTACGTTCGCTGGACTCGTTGACACCTTGAGGCCGCTGTGCCCGAAGGTTCGGCACTGGATTCAGTTGTCCCGCGCGCCCGTCGGTCTTGAATGGCGAGATCAGGCCTATGACGAACTCATTTCGGGCGCTGCGCCACTGTCAAGCTGGCCCCAACTTGACGAAAACTCTGCGGCTGCTCTGTGCTACACCTCCGGTACCACCGGATATCCGAAAGGTGTTCTCTACTCTCACCGCGCACTGGTGCTCGAGTCGATGACGGCCATCGGCCCGGACGCTCTCGGATTGACTCGGTCCGATACGGTCGCACCTGTGGTGCCCATGTTCCATGTCAACGCCTGGTCGATACCCTTTGCCGCTGCCATTGCCGGTGCCTCACTGGCATTACCCGGATCCAATCTGGGAGGAGAGGCGTTGCACGACCTGTTCGAGAAAACCGGGACAACCCTGTCCGCAGGCGTGCCCACCATCTGGCAATCGCTGCTCGCGTATTTGGACGGTACGGACGGCACGTTCTCCACCATGCGGCGGACCATCATCGGTGGTTCTGCGGTGACACAACCCATGGTGAGAGCTTTTCGGGAACGGCATCGCGTAGAGGTCATTCATGGCTGGGGCATGACCGAGACTTCTCCTCTGGGCACCATCAGTTCACTGACGGCGGCAGAGGCTGCCACGTTGTCGCCGGAAGAGGCCGCTGCCCGCCTGAGGTGCCAGGGGCGCGCGCCGTTCGGGGTACGACTGAAGCTGGTCAATCCGGAGGGACATGTTCTTCCTCATGATGGCAAGTCTGCAGGCCATCTGATGATTTCTGGTCATTGGGTGGTCGACAGCTACTTTCGCGGCGACAAGATCACGACGACCGACGGTTGGTTCGACACGGGGGACATTGCCACCCTTGGCTCGGACGCCGTGATGGTCATCACGGACCGGGACAAGGACTTGATCAAGTCCGGTGGAGAGTGGATCAGTTCTATCCAGCTCGAAGCGATTGCTCTGCAGCACCCTGGTGTGGTGGAGGCGGCTGCAATTGCCGTCCCGCACCCGCGGTGGGGAGAGCGCCCGCTGGTTGTTTGTGTCTCTTCCGGCAGTGGTGCCATCACCACGGCGGAAATCCGGCGGCTGTTTGAAGAGAAGCTGCCCTCCTGGCAGGTCCCGGACGTCGTGATGTCTGCGCAGCTGCCAGTGGGTGCGACGGGAAAAGTCGTGAAGATGCAACTTCGCCAAGCGTATTCTGAGCACTACAAAACCGCATGAGACAAGCAACATTCACTGTGCTATCTATCCGAAACCTGCTGTGCCATCTTCAAACTCAGTGCAAGTCGGCAGGCGCTCCGCAGCACTTCTTGAACTTCTTGCCGCTGCCGCAAGGGCAGGGCTCGTTTCGGCCCACCTTCGTCTGCAGCGTCCGGGCCACCGCTCGTTCGTGAATGGCCAGGCGCAGGGGTAGCCAGTGGGCGTGCATGCCCAGGACGGCTTCGGGGATCTGCAAGGCCAGTTCAGCCCTCTGTGCCGGCGTGCGCGTGAGCGCGTCCTGTTCGGGCCCGAAGTCGTCCTCTCCCAATAGTCCGATCGGCCGGTACCAGGCTCGGCCCTGATCCGTCTCCAGCAGGGGTTGCCAGTCGGCACGGCAGAGGTCCACGCCCTGTACGAAGCCCCAGGCCCAACCCTCGGCGTCATCGAACTCTTGACCCTCGAACTCCCTCACGGACCAATGGGGGTAGATGTCAGGCTGCTCATCCTCCAGGGCGGCGATGATGCTGTTGAAGTGGCGCATCACCAGCTCCAGGATCCGGTCGATCTGCTCGATGCTCTGTGCAGCCGGCACCATTCCCTGAACCTGCGTATGTCCCCAGATCGGCGGCAGCCACTGCTGGGGCTTCAGTGTCGTGGGCCCGATGGCCACGGCGTGCATGTAGCCGTCCATCGTGTCGAACATCATCGCCTCGGCCCCGTCGCGGTCTTCCATCAGGAAGGCTTCGAGTTCATCAATCTCCTCGTCGGAGAGCGGGGGGAAGCCTTGGGGGGTGATCGGTATCATCAATTCACGGTCCTGGTTGATCTCGTCGATGCGCGTTCCTGGGGCGTATGTCCGGCGATGCCTCTAGGAGGCTGTCGGACTTGGGTGTCGCCGGCTGCAAATCGGCCGCAGCGGCGGCTTTTTCACCGGCTTTTTGCCCCATAGCTGGGCTATGGGGCTGCAAATCCGGCAAAAACTGTCCTCGCTGGGGCCGATTCTCGCTCTCGGCGCCCCAAGTCCGACAGCCTCCTAGATCGACAGGATGGCAGGCTTGAGCCCACCCGCGCGGCGCCCGATCAGAACGGGTCGGTCTCAGCCGCTGACTGGGCTGTTTTGCGTCTGCTCGCACGCCTTGATGCGCTTCTTGGATTCGGCCGTGCTGCGGCTGAAGCCGATGGACTCGTTGTCGGTCTCCAAGATGTGGCGGTGGTGCGTCAGGCAGTCCAGCAGCGCCGTGGTCCATCACCGTGGAATGCTGTCCGCCATCACAGCGGAATGGCGTCTGGGATGGCTTGGAATACGCACCATCAGCTGCGCGGTGTGCTGAGCCTGCTGGCGCAGGCGCTGCATGCTGGGCTTCAGCCGCCGCCGCTCGGGTTGGGCGGCGTCACCTCAGGCCGCTGGCGGTGACATGAGTTTTGCAGGGCCGACGATTTAGGGTCAGCGCAGCACCGAGACTGCCAACGCCAGGGATGCACGGACTGGGTTGGGCTGAGTCAGCGCGAACTTGGGCTCATGAAGGGCAATGGTCCCGGGCCGTCTGATGATGCCGAGGTGCCCGAGCCGGGCTCCTCTGCAGTCCTGAACAAACCCACGCGCGCCGGCAGTGTTTCGCGGTCAAGTTCTGTTCGCAGGGCCACATGCTTCCAGAGGTGCGCCAGTGCACCGCGAAAGTCACCTTGGCGTTCCAGCAGTCGCGCCAGTTGCTCATGGGCCTGGCTTTGCTGCGGCTTGGATCGAATGCGCTCGGCCAAGGCGAGGCCATGCTCCGTGCTACGGATCGCCGCCGCTTCGTCGCCCCGGGCCAGTGCGATCTCGGTCCAGGTGCGGCTGGCGGCCGCTTCCAGCCAGCTGTGCTCGATATGAGCGGCCAGACCCAACGCAAGGCGGCAGTCGGCAATGGCCAATTGCAGTTGCCCACGGGCAAGCGCGGCTCGGGCCAGATGCCAATGGGCTTCAGCTTCGAAGTCCCGATGTCCGCCGCGCCGAGCCGCAGCCAAACCGTGGCTGAAGTGTCTCTCGGCGTCCTCTAATTGGTTGGTCTCGAAATGACCCACGCCGATGTTCAGTGCCACCTTGGCGGCCAGGTATTCGTCCTGCAAGGGCGCCAGGCGCGCCAGCGCGTCGCGGTGGTAGCGCAGCCCGTTGTTCCAGTCGCCCATTGCGTAGTGCAACTGGCCCAACCCCACGCGCGCTGAGACAGCCACGCGGGCCTCGGCCGCAGCATCTGCCAGCTCCAGAGCGCGCAACCATTGCTCTGTGGCTTCGAGGTAGTTGCCCTGCTGGTAGGCCGCGCGCCCCAGCGCCTCGGCAGCACGTGCGCCCTGCGCGGCGGCGCCAGCGGCTTGCGCCTCGTTGGCAGCTCTGCGCAGCGCGCCCTCTAGCTCAAGGGCGCGGCCACGCGGCTCGAGCAGCGTGAAGCGCCGGCACAGGACGTCAATTGCACCGAGCCGGTCACCCGCTGCACGAAGTCGAGCCTCCTGGGTGTCGAGCTCCCGCAGAAGAATGTCGTTGTCGACAGCCTCACTGGCGGCGGTCAAGCCACGCAAGCTCGCTTCAAGGTCCTGTTCGTGTGGGGTCACGGTCTGATGCGCTGGCATGTACGCCAGCCACTCACTGAATTCCAGAAATGTAAGGCCAACTTAATACCAATTGACGCCCCAGCATCTTGGTATTAAAGTGGTATCTCAATGGCTGACGCTGATATTTTGCCCCTGCATGTGAACCGGCGCGGCCCGGGCGCAGACCTGCGCTGGCTGGTAGGCATTGATGGTGGGGGCACGACAACCCGACTGCGCCTGTGCAGCGTGAAGGGCGAGTTGCTGTCGGAAGCGACGGCCGGCCCGTCGGCACTCGGTCAGGGCATCCATCAAGCTTGGGAGCAAGTCGATCTTGCCTTCGCCCGTGCAGCCGAGAGGGCTGGACTGGAAGGTTTGAGCTGGCGGCAATGTGCCATCGGGTTCGGCGTGTCTGGCGCCAACGTGCGCGACCTTGCTGAGCAGCTCATCGAAGCCGCGCCGGACTGTGCCCTGCTGGCCGTAGACACCGACAGCTTCGCTGCGGTGCTGGGCGCGCATGGCGGCGGCCCCGGCGCGGTGTTGATCGGCGGCACGGGATCGGTGTGCGAGGTGCTGCGCAGCCATGGAACGCGAGCCTCGGTGGGCGGTTGGGGCTGGGTCGTGGGTGACGAAGGCAGCGGCGCCTGGTTGGGAAAACAAGGGGTTCGACAAGTACAGCATGCGCTTGACGGCCGCGGATCCAGCGGGCCGATGACACGTGCGTTGCTTGAATCGATCGGCGGCGGCACAGAGACCTTCAAGCAATGGTGCGCAGCGGCGAGGCAAACCGAGTTCGCCGCGCTGGCGCCTGTGTTGTTCGACTGCGAGGCAGAGGATCCCGTTGCACGCGGCATTCTCGACGCCGCTGCGCGCGCGCTCGAGGCCCTGGCCGATGCGGCCGACCCCTCCGGCCAGTTGCCGCTGTGCTTGTCCGGCAGCGTGGCGTTGCAATTGGCGCCGCGAATGCGTGCACACTTGTTGGCACGCCGCGTGCTGCCGCGGGCCGATGCCACCTGGGGCGCGGTGGAACTGGCGCGCCGCGCGGCCAATTTGCCCATCTTTGAATGAGCACCCCACTGCCCTTTGCGTTCACCCTGGACAGCGATGCAGCCTCCCCGCTGTACTTGCAGCTGGCGCGTGCGCTGGCGCAGGCGATCGCCGATGGTCATTACAAGTCCGACGAGGCGCTGCCTTCGGAGCGGGTGCTGGCCGACGCGCTGTCGGTCTCACGCGTGACGGCGCGCAAAGCGATTGAACGCCTGGTCGAGCAAGGCTTGATCGTTCGCAAGCGTGGCAGTGGCAACTACATCGCGCCGCGGCTCGAGCAACCTGTCACCCGGTTGTCGAGTTTTTCTGAAGAGTTGCATCAGCGCGGATTCGTTCCAGGCTCACGCTGGCTTCATCGTGGCTTTGCCGCTGCTGCCCCCGACGAACGGCTGTCACTCGAACTACAGCCCGGTGAGCGCGTGGCGCGACTTGAACGCTTGCGACTCGCCGACGGCACCGTGATGGCCTATGAGGTCAGCGTGCTGCCAGCCACGGTTCTGCCTGATCCCATGAAGGTCGAGGCCTCCCTGTACACCCACCTCGCGCAGGGCGGCCACAGCCCTGTGCGGGCGCTGCAGCACATTCGCGCGCTCAATGCCGACGCACGCCTGGCCGGGCTGCTCGAGGTTCCGGTGTCGACGGCGGTGATGTTCATCACGCGGGTGGGCTATGTGGCCAGCGGCAAGGCTGTGGAGTTGACGCACTCCTACTGCCGCAGCGATTACTACGACTTCGTGGCCGAGATGCGGCGCGAGTGAGTCCAGCGGATCGCCCTGTTCTTGATGCAGCTGCACGGTTTCATCCTCACGCCTGATGGCTTTTTGCGCGGCACGCTGCACTGCGAAGGCGGGCGTATCGTCGCCATCGAAGGCTGTTCCGTCCCTGAGACGCAGGCACGGGGCGAGACGATGATCCTGCCTGGATTCATCGATGCCCATGTCCACGGCGGCGGCGGCGCCGACGTGATGGATGCGGGCGAGGCGGTCTTGACGACTGCGCGAACGCATGCGCGCCATGGCACCACCACCCTGCTGGCGACCACGATGACGGCGCCGCTCGAAGAGATCGAGGCGGCGCTCATGGCACTGGCACCCTGGTGCAACCAATCGGTGCCCGGCGCGGCGAACATCGCTGGCGTCCACCTTGAGGGCCCTTACATCAATCCCCAACGCCTGGGTGCGCAACCCGACCATGCCTGGGTGGGCACCTTGCAGCAGGTGCGGTCGCTGTGCCGGCTGGCACCGATCCGGCTTGTCACGCTGGCGCCGGAAGTGCCGGGCCACCTGGCGCTGATCGCGGCGTTGAGTGCCGAGGGTCTGCGCGTGCAGATCGGCCACAGCAATGGCCGCTACGAGGACGGCGTGGCCGCGATCGAACAAGGCGCCAGCGGCTTCACACATCTGTTCAACGCCATGAGCGGCCTGCACCACCGCGACCCCGGCATGGTGGGCGCGGCGCTGGCGCATGCCCGGCATGCCGAAATCATTCCCGACCTCTTGCATGTGCATCCAGGCGCGATCCGCGCTGCACTGAGGGCAATCCCCTGTCTGTACTGTGTCAGCGATTCCACGGCCGGTGCGGGCATGCCCGACGGGCGCTACCGCCTTGGGCGGCATGAGGTCTACAAGTGCCAGGGTGGCGTGCGCCTGGCAGATGGCACATTGGCCGGCAGTGCATTGACGATGGACCAGGCGCTGCGCAATCTCGTCAAACTGGGACTGTCGGTGCAGGAGGCCAGCATGCGGGTGTCGACCATCGCTGCCGACTATCTCGGTCTGAGCGACCGCGGGCGTCTGGTTCCGGGCGCGCGGGCAGACATGGTGGTGCTCGATGGCGAACTCAGCCTTCAGGGGGTCTATGTCGAAGGCGTGGCCATTGATCTGGCAACGTGAGGCCCCACGGCTTCCACCTGCCCGCGAGGCGAGGCTGACGCGATGCCGACCATGACCGAAGTCAGCGGCCTGTCCAGGGCTCGTTTTGAACAGGATGTCGTGCCCGCCTACCAGCCGGTGGTGATTCGCGGGCTGGTATCCCATTGGCCACTGGTTGAACATGCCAATGCGGGTCTGGAGGCCGTACTGCGCTATCTCGACGCCTTCGCCAACCCAGGCCAGACCGTCGACGCCTTGCTCGCTCGGCCCAGTCCCGAGCGCAGTTTCAGCTATCGGGCGAGCCAGGATGGATTCAACTTCGCACACGAGAAGCGCGACCTCGCCGCCATCTTCGAGCAGTTGTGGCGCTACAGCCATTTCGAGGATCCGCCCTGTCTGGCCGTGCAAAGCGCCCTGGTGGCCGAGGCCCTGCCGGGCCTGGAGCGTGCCCACGTCTGCCCGCTGCTTGATGCTGAAGTCTCCGCTCGCATCTGGATAGGCAACCGTGCAACGGTGCCGGCGCACTTCGACGACTCGCACAACCTGGCCTGCGTGGCCGCTGGGAGTCGGCGCTTCACGCTGCTACCGCCGCAGTGCGCGCCACTGTTGTATTTGGCTGCGCCCGATTACGCGCCGACAGGTGCGCCAATGTCCGTGGTGCCTGAGTTGCACAGCGCCAACCTCGACCAGTTTCCACTGCTGCGCGAAGCGCTTGACCAGGCCTTGGTCGCTGAATTGGCGCCGGGTGATGCGGTCTACATTCCGCCGCTGTGGTTTCACCAGGTGCAGGCGCTGGCGCCACAGCTCAACATCCTGATGAACTACTGGTGGCGTCCGGCGGCGCCTCAGGGCCGCAAGGACGATCTGCACATGGCCGCGATGCGCCTGGCAATGCTGGCCTACAGACATCTGCCAGCATCTGAACGTGAAGGATGGCGCGCCCTGCTCGGGCATTACGTCTTCGGTGCGCGGGACCAGGACCTGGCCCATATTCCCGAGACCGAGCGCCGTCTGCTCGGCACCGTCGATGCACCCACCGAGCGAGCCCATCGCGAGGACATCATCCGTCGCTTGCGCGACTGATGGCGACTCACGCAGCATCTGAGGGTCCCGGTCAGAGACCGCTGTACCGTGGCCGCTGAGGTCACCACAGATAAACCTGCAGCGAGGTGTCACCCAGACGCGGCGGTATGTCGACGAGAAGCGCTCTGTGGTCGGGGAAGTTCAAGGCACTGCGCGAGACAAAGTCGTCCACCGACGCCAGTCGATGCCGTGCGTGGTCGACCGTAGGTGGCTGCACCTCGTCTACATCGGGAAAAACACCCATGCCGCACAGCAGCGCATACCAGGACATGATCGGATAGCCCTGGCCAAAGCGGCCTGCCCGCAGCGCTGGCGCCAAGGGCTGGCGCGACATCCACGTCATCAGCACGCCCCGCAGCGAGTCCGACAGGTGCATGTTCTCGGCGTTGGCCACCCAGTAGTCAGTGTCGGTGCGCGAGTTGGTCTTGTAGTGGGCCACGATGTAGTCGCGTGTGTTTTCAAAGCGCTGCCGCATGGTCTCGTTGAAGCGCTCTTGTGCGGCGGGACCGAGGTCGCCGTCCTCCAGGGCCTGGACGAGCATGGCTGCCGTTCGCTGCACAAACAGCAGTGCCGTAGCCTCCAGGGGTTCGATGAAACCCTGCGAGAGCCCCACGGCCACACAGTTGCGGTTCCACACCTGAGCCATGCGGCCAACACGCATCTTCAGGTGACGGGCGCTGACATCGGCGTCCAGCAGTCCCAGATGGCGACGCAACTCGGTCTCGGCCGCGTCGGCGCTGCAGTGTGCGCTGCTGTACACATAACCATTCCCGCAGCGCTGGCGCAATGGAATCTTCCACGCCCAGCCGTACCTCAAGGCGGTAGAGACGGTTTGCGACTCGATCGGGCCTTCCAGCGGCGTCGGCACGGCGATGGCCGCGTCGTTGAAAAGGTTCTCGCCAAACGCAATGAAGGGCGTCTTCAAGGCCTGACCAATGAGCAGCGACGCAAAGCCCGTGCAGTCAACGAAGAAGTCAGCCTGCAACACCTCATCGCCTTCCAGACGCAGGCCACTGACGTTGCCCTGTTCGTCCAACAACACCTGCCGGACATGGCGCGTAAGGTGTTGCACGCCGCGGGCCACGGCCTTGCGACTCAAAAACTGGCCCAGGAGCGTGGCGTCGAAGTGATAGCCATAGCCCACGTCGAAGGGAAAGTTCTCACGGGGGCGTGGCGCCAGGCCGCGCCGCGCCAGCGTGGCCGAGACAAAAAAGCGATCCGGGTGCGCGTCCACGTCGGCGCCATCCAGACGCGCGTGGGCATTGTCGACAAACACCGGCATCACCATGTTGTCGAGCGTCGACGCGAAGGGATGGAAGTAGCGCTCGAAGCCGGGCTTGGTGGACCAGCGCTCAAACGTGATGCCGCTTTTGTAGGTGGCGTTGCAAGCGGGCATCCATTCTGATTCCTCGATGCCAACCACCTCGAAAAATTGGCGCAGCCAATTGGTCGAGCCCTCGCCGACACCAATGATGCCCACCTCGGGCGACTCCACCACCGTGACCTGCAGACGTTGGCCATAGGCAGTGGTGGCCAGCATCAGGGCCGTCATCCACCCGGCCGAACCGCCACCCACCACGCACACGTGCCGCACGGGTGGCGGGATGTCGCGGCCCGGGGTTCGCGTTTGCGCGGCGATGTACTGGTCGATGATGCTGGCGTTGGTGTTGGTGCTGGTGTTGGTGTTGGCGTTGGTGCTCACGATGTCTTGAGGATGAAAAAAGGGAGCGCCTCGGCGCTCCCCCATGTGCTTTGCACGCGGCGCGGGCCGGCACGCGGTGACCGATGGTCTCAGGCCACACCTTGCCGAAGTCGCGACCGCCGTGAATCAGAACTTCACACGCGCCGTGAGGTAGTACTGGCGGCCGTTCTTGTAGATGGCGCGCGGCTGAACATCGGAGGCGTAGTTGACCAATGTCGGGTTGTTCAGGTTCTGCATGTCCAGGGTGATCCCGAAGTTGGCATTGAACTTGTAGCCCAAGGATGCGGACAACACGCCTACGCCCTTCTGGAAGTACTCGGTTCCGCGGTCCAGACCCAGGAAGATGTCGTCCATGTGGTTGTAGTTGACGCGCGCCGAGAACACGTCGTTTTCGTAGTAGCCGGTCAGGTTGACGGCGTTCTTCACGTTTCCGCGCAGCAGCTTGCCGTCCTCGTCGCTGCCATTGGACAGGGTGTAGTTGGCGCCGACGCCGAAGTTGTTGCCAATGGGCGTCTCGAACGCGAACTCCATGCCCGAGACGGTGGCTTTCTTGTTCGTCAGGCCGGTGATGACAAATTGACGATCGACCAGTTGCACATCCCCGCCGCCGCCGGTATTGCCCAGCAGCACGGGGTAGGTCGCCGTGAAGCTGCCGTTGGTGATGTAGCTGGCCAGATCCATGTGGAACGCACCCACCGAGGCATAGGCCCGTGGTGCGAAGTACCACGAGATATTGGCGTCGATGTTGGTAGAGCGCACCGGCTTCAAGCCGGGATTGCCGGCCGTGCCGCCGCCCACGGCGGCGTTGTCCAGGAACATGCCGTTGGTGTTCAACGAGGTGTAGGCCGAAAGCGCCGTGTAGTCGGCCCGTGTCATCGTGCGGCTGACGGACATCCGGCCGACGACGTCTTTGGTGATGTCCAGGCGCACGCTGGCACTGGGCAGCACGTCGGTGTAGGTGCGGGAGTCGGACGTGGCATTGAAGTTGCCGAAGAGCGATGAGACGTCGGGGGTCTCACCGTCGCGGCTGGGGCGGAACGAGCCCGAGGTCTGCTTGGTGCGCACCAGCCGCACGCCAACGTTGCCGCCCCAGGCATCGCCCTCCAGATTGGCCTGCACGTAGACTGCCGTGGTCGACTCTTTCACGCTGTATTCGCCGCCGTCAAATGGCGAGCGGCGCGCGATGGGGTCGCGGTTGGCGAAGCTGGCGTTGTAGGCGGCCAGCGCATCGGCGGGGATGTAGCCGATCTGGGTCGGAAAGCCCGAACCGAGGCCGCTGCCGAAGTTGGACGGGTAGCTCGCTGAAAGTGCCGGCAGGCTGGCCGCGGCGAAGGGCGAGTTCTGCGGCGCATCGACGCCATTGACGGCGCACGCGCTGGGTTGACTCCAGTCGAAGCCCGTCACGCGATATGGGGTGCCGCTGGCGCAGCCCGGCCCTTGGTTGACCGTGGGGTCGGTGTGGCGCTTGTGCGTGGCACTGCGCGCGCCGAACTTCAGGCTGCGCAGCATGCCCGTGTCCAGCTTGTACTCGGCATCCAGTTGCGCCCAGTCTTCCTTGTCGTGCACCACCACGTTCTGCGTACCGAAGATCCAGTCCGCCGTCATGCTCGGGTTGTTGAAGGAGAAGGCGGGTGCCGAGTGCGGGCCGTTGATCGCAAAGCCAGCGCGGTCGGTGCGGATGGCCAGTTCCACCACGTCCTGGCTCAGCGTCTTGCCCTTGCCCTTGGTGGTTCCGATGTTGCTGCTGAGCGTCAGCGCGTTGCTGAGCTTGAACGTGCCTTCGAGGTTGAAGAAGCTGCTTTCGGCCGACGCGTCGCGGGAGATCATGTCGTAGTAGCCGGCGGTGCTGGCATTGGCCCAGTTGAAGGTGCCGCCGGTCAGCGTACGGTCGCCGTTCTTGCCGGTCGTGATCTCGTAGTTGGAGAGGGTCGCACTGTTGATCAGGCCGGGGCGCACGGCCATCAGGTAGTTGCGGTTGTAGTTCTCGGCGCCCAGTTTGGAGCTGAAGCCTGTCAGCACCAGGTCGATGTCCTTGGTGGGGCGGAACTGGGCCTTTACGAGGCCGCCCTTGCGCTCGCGGGTCTGTTCGAAGAGAGCTGAGCCGATCAGATCGGGCAAGTAGACGCCCGCCAGCTCCGGGTGGGCCGCCACCAGGTTGGGCGCGTTGCTGCTGTCCAGCCGGTTGAAGAAGCCCAATGTCTCGACGCCGTCGCGACGCAGGCTGCGCTTTTCCGAGAAGGCCTGCACCATCAGGCCGAAAGTGCGCTCGTTGTTGCGGAAGTTCAGCAGCGCACTGGCCTGAGGATCGCTCTCACCCGCCAGATCGGAATAGACCATGCCAAGGCTGGCTTCAAACGTGAGGTTCTTGCGGAATTCCAGCGGCGTACGCGTGATGATGTTGATCGACCCCGCCGTGCCGCCTTCAATCTGCGAGGCCTCCGCGCTCTTGTGCACTTCCACGCGCGACACCAGTTCCGAGGGCAGCAGCGTGTAGCTCACGCTGCGGCCCACACCGGCACCGGTCTGGTCCAGCACGAACCAGTCACCGTTGGCAATGGCGTGGCCGTCCACCAGGGTTTGCGTGAGGCTGGGGTTGGTACCGCGCAAGCCCACGCGGTCGCGCTCGTCGAAGCCGCCGGAACCTGCAGCGGCACTGGTGATCACGGAGATGCCGGCAATGCGCGACAGTGAGTCGGCGACGTTTTTGTCGGGCATCTTGCCGATGTCCTCGGCGGTGACGACGTCAATGTTTGCATCGGCCAGACGCTTGACGTTGATGGCCTGCTGCAGCGACGCGCGGATGCCGGTGATCTCAACCGTCTGCGTCGGCACCTCGGCTTTGGCAGCCGGCGCGCTGGCGGGCGTTGCGGGCGGGGCGGTCTGGGCAAGGGTGGACACCGGCATCGACAGCAGCGCCACGGCTGCGGTGATCGGCGAAAGGCGGAACTTCATGGAGCTCTCCTGGGTGTAAAGGGTGCAACGAGGGTGCGGCTCGATCACGCATGCCAGACCTGCATGGGGCACGCTTGCGGTGCAGTCTAGCCAGGTGCAATCCACTTTACTACCACTTGCCCTTCGTACTTTCCCGGATAGGCTCGGTTTTGCAGCGGTTCTGCGAACAGATCGGCTGCCATCGCCCGAACGGGTCAGATCGAGGCTTGACCACTTTCATTGCTGGTACTAAAGTGGTATTTCTGCTGCGTGGCCTTGGCCAACGCCCTTACATCACAGCGATCAGGCCCATGACCCAGCACTTCCGTGCGTCCGTGCCCGCAAACAACCGCTCCCAAAGGCGATCCGGCAGACGTGCCGGCAAGCCTTCGACAGTAAAGAGGCGCCGGTGGCCGACAGCCTCCTAGGAGGCTGTCGGACTTGGGGCGCCGATAGCGAAAATTGGCCCCAGCGAGCGGATTTTTTGCCGGATTCGCCGCCCCATAGCCCCGCTATGGGGCAAGAAGACGGTGAAAAAGCCGCCGCTGCGGCCGATTTGCAGCCGGCGACTCCCAAGTCCGACAGCCTCCTAGCCACCCGCAGCCAGATGGCCCAGGAGTGCCGCGCGGCGCCAGACAACGTGGCCGTGCAGCTGGCACGTGACACCGAGCGCTATAGGCACCTGGCGGCGCTGCTTCGCGAACATCCGCCGATTCAGGCCGTGACCATCGCACGCGGCAGCTCGGACCACGCCGCGCACTACCTCGCGTACCTGCTGATGCATCGTCTGGGCCTGTGGGTGTCGTCGATGCCCATGTCCCTGGTCACGCTGTACGGCAGCCCGATGCAGTGTCAGGGTGTGCTTGCGCTGGCCTTGTCGCAGTCCGGGCAGAGCCCTGACCTGATCGCGCCCGTGGAACACCTGCGGCGCGGGGGCGCTCGCACCGTCGCTTGGGTCAACCAGCCGGACTCTCCACTGGCCGCCGCGGCCGAGTTTGATCTGCCTCTGCATGCGGGGCCGGAACTGTCGGTAGCGGCCACCAAGAGTTACATCGCGCAATTGGTCGCTGCAGCTCGATTGGTCGCGCATTGGCAACAGGACGAAGCGCTTCTGGGCGCACTGCAGGCCTTGCCCGATGGCCTGCAGGCTGCCGCCCGCCTGGATTGGAGTCGTGCGGTCGACGCTCTGCGCGGTACAACACAGTTGTTCGTCATCGGCCGCGGTCCTTGCCTGGCTGTGGCAGAGGAAGCGGCCTTGAAGTTCAAAGAGACCTGTGGCATCGCGGCCGAGGCCTTTTCCAGCGCCGAAGTTCAACACGGCCCGATGGCGTTGGTGCGCGATGGTTTTGCGGCATTGGTGTTGGCGCCCCGTGGGCCAGCGCAGGCCGGCACGGTGGCCCTGGCGCAACGCCTGCGCGACCAAGGTGCCACCGTTGTGCTGGCCGCACCGCCCGGAACGCCCGGCGCTGACCTGCCGCTCGCGATGGCTGCGCACGAGCTGCTCGACCCCATCACCCTGGTGCAAAGCTTCTACCCCATGGTCGAACAACTCGCCCGCGAACGTGGCATGGACCCTGACCGTCCGCCGCACCTGCGCAAGGTCACGCGCACCGCATGAGCTCTATCGCGCACATGGACCGCAGCGATGCACTGCGACTGGCGGCATCGCTGGTCATGATCGACATCGAGGGCACGGCCCTGAACGCCGCCGAGATCGAACTGTTGCGACGTCGCCCGGTGCGTGCCGTGTGCCTGTTCCGCAAGAATCTCGACGGCTTGGCGGGTACAAGGCGGCTGACGGCGCACTTGCATGCACTGCTGGGGACCAAGGCGCTGGTCGCGATGGACCAGGAAGGAGGCGCCGTCTCGCGGGCCACGTTCGTGCCCGTGGGGCCGGCCGGCATGGCCCTGGGGGCTGTGGGCGACGCCGACATCGCGCGCCAGGTCGGCGCGGCCACGGCCCGCTCGATGGCCTGGTTGGGGGTGAACTGGAACTTTGCGCCCGTGCTGGACGTGAACAGCAATCCGGCCAATCCGGTGATCGGCGAGCGCAGCTTTTCCGACGACCCCGACGAGGTTTCACGGCTGGCCGGAGCCTGGATGGCTGGCAGCCTGCTGGAAGGCGTCGCCTGCTGCGTCAAGCACTTCCCCGGTCATGGCGACACTCACGAAGACTCCCACCATGCGCTGCCAGAGGTCGACAAGACCCTGGCTGAACTGGAAGCTCTGGAGTTGCGGCCCTTCCACGCGCTGCACGAGCAGGCACCGGCGCTGATGACCGCCCACATCGTGTACCGCCAACTCGATGCTGACCGGCCGGCCACACTGTCGCGCTTTTTCCTGACCGAACTTCTGCGGCACCGCATCGGCTACCAGGGTGTGGTCATCACAGACGCCTTGATGATGCGCGCCATTGCCGACCGCTGGGGCCATGCGCGCGCTGCCGTGCTCGCACTGGCAGCGGGTGCTGACATGGTGCTGGCGCAAGGCAGCCTGCAAGAGCAGGAAGACACCGTGGACGCGGTGGCTGATGCCCTGGTCGACGGCCGCCTGGACCCTGCTCAGCTTCAGCGCGCGAGCCAGCGCATAGATGCCCTGGCCGAGCGCTTTCCGGCACGGCTGCGCGATGTCGATGCCGCGCGCTGGACCGCCGACATGCAACTGATGCAGCTGACCGCCGAACGTGCCTTGACCACCCTGCGCGCTGCGCAGGCACCGCGCGGTCCGCTGCGCGTCATCACCCAGGCAGAAGTGGCCAGTGACGGTGTCAGCGAAGCCGGTCCTTCTGCGCAGGAGCTGGCCTCGTTGTGGCCCCGTGGTACGGACATCGAGTGGCTGGTCGTTCCGAGACTGGTGGCGATGCGTGGCCAGGACATCCCGCGCGACCACCGCTGCAACGTGCTGGCCTCCAACACGCGCCAGCGCTACCCTTCAGCCGCGCGTGATTGGCCCATCGATCTGCATCTGGCCCTCTGGAACCCGTTTCAGGCCCTTGACCTGAATGCACCCACTGTGCTGACCTGGGGCTACGACGCGCCAGCGCTGCGCGCGCTGAGTGCCTGGCTTGCCGGCCACCTGACCGCCACCGGCCGTCCTCCGATTCGCGCTCTGGAGATGTCATGAACACGTCCGCACTGCGCTGGGTGCCCAGCCTGTACTTCGTCCAGGGTCTGCAGTTCTTTGTCGTCATGCTCATTGCCGGACTGATGTTCAAGAACCTCGGCGTGGGCAATGCCGACATCGCGCGCTGGACAGGTCTGATGGGCTTGGCCTGGGCGTTCAAGCCGCTGTGGAGCCCGCTGATCGAGCTGGTGGCCAGCAAGAAGCGCGTGGTCGTGATGTCACAGTTTCTCAGCGCCATGGGCCTGGCCGCGGTGGCGTTGGCCTTGCAGCTTCCGGCCTGGTTCGTCCTGTGCATTGCCGTGTTTTTTGTGCTCGCCTTCGCCTCGGCCACACACGACATTGCCTGTGACGGCCTGTATATGGCCTCGCTGGATGCCAAGCGGCAGGCGGCTTATGCCGGCTGGCAGGGCGCCTTCTTCAATGCCAGCAAGTTCCTGACCCTGGGAGGCCTGCTCGTACTGGCTGGCTGGCTGGAAAAGCGCCATGGCGTGGCCAACGCCTGGTCGGCCATTTTTCTGCTGCTGGCGCTGGTGCTGGCTGGCTTGGCAGCCTGGAACGCCCGTGTGCTGCCCAGCGCCATCGGCAGTCCGCCAGCACGTGGGCAGCTGTGGGCGAACTTTGCCGAGGTGCTGATGGACTTCCTGAAGAAGCCTGGCATCGGCTGGGCCTTTCTGTTCATCGTCCTGTTCCGCTTTGCAGAAGGTCAGGTGCAGACCATTGGACCGCTGTTCCTGATCGAGCCCCGGGAGCAGGGCGGCCTCGGGCTCAGCACCGAACAGGTTGGCGGCATCTACGGCACGGCCGGTACGGCGGCCTTTCTGGTCGGATCCATCCTGAGCGGCTACTTCACCGCAGCGCTGGGTCTGCGCCGCGCGATGCCTGTCCTGCTGCTTGCCATGATGATTCCCAACGCCACATTCTGGTGGTTGGCCCATGCGCTGCCCACGGATGCCTGGCTCACCACTGCAGCCATCGCCATCGAGATGGCAGGCTACGGCTTTGGCTTTGTGGGCATGATTCTTTTCATCATGCAGGTGGTTGCTCCTGGTCGCTTCAGCACGGCGCACTATGCGCTGGGCAGCGGCGTCATGCAGCTGGGGTTCATTTTCAGCAAGACCATCAGCGGCGACGTCCAGCAGGCGCTGGGCTACGACACCTTCTTTGCCTGGACCATGGTGGCAGGTCTGCCTGCGCTGTTGTTGTGGCTGTGGGTACGGCGGCGTATCGGCGCGCCCGCACCTGAGCCCGCCGCAGGATGATCGCGACACTGGCGCTGGCTGGCGCCTTGTTCTTCGACGACTTCAGCCAAGCCGACCGGCAGGCACTGGTGCAAAGCGGTTGGACACTGCGCGACAAGATCGGTCATCCCGGCATCGTCGGTGCACGCTGGGACGCGGGGCACATCGAACTGGTTGCCGACCCTCAGCAGCCGAACAACCGCCTGTTGCGTCTGCATGCGGCCACCGACGGCACGCCAGAAGGCAGCTACCAGACACAGCTTTGCCGCGCACCGAAGACGCTGTGGGGGACCACCAGCGCGCGCATACGCTTCAGCGACCAACCGCACACGGGCGCCGACGGTGATGCCGTGATCCAGGCCTTTTTCCAGGTCAGCCCCCTGCGCTTTGACTATGACCCGCTGTTCAGCGAGCTGGATTGGGAGTACCTGCCCAACGGCGGTTGGGGCGCAACCGAAACTCGGCTGTACGGCATTGCCTGGCAGACCGTGCGCCTGGAGCCCTGGGATGCCCACAACCTCAGCACGGAAGTCAAGCGCAGCTTTGGAGACCGCTGGACCCAGCTCACCGTGCAAAGCACGCCGCAAGGCAGCCGATGGTTCGTTGACGGCCGACAGGTGGCGTGGCATGCAGGGCGCACGGTGCCCCGGCAAGCCATGTCGCTGGCCTTCAGCCACTGGTTTTCGCCCAGCGGGCTGTTGCCCGTGAGCGCGGGTGCCCCGCGTCACTACAGCTTTGATGTCGACTGGGTGCTGCATCTGCCCGATCAATCGGCGTCACCGCAGGCGATGCGTCAGCGCGTGCAGGCACTGCGCCGCGCGGGCGTGGCCCAGCAGGACAACCTGCCGCCGCCAGAACAGCCTGCACGCTGCGATTTTTGAGAACAGCCCATGCCCAACTTCATGGCCCTCGTCCTGCCTGTCGTGTTCCTGGCGCTGGTGGCGGGACCCGCCAGTGCCGCACCAGGAGGCTGTCTGACTCGGGGCACACAAAGCGAAAATCGGCCCCAGCGAGCGGATTTTTTGCCGGATTCGCCGCCCCATAGCCGAGCTATGGGGCAAGAAGACGGTGAAAAAGCCGCCGCTGCGGTCGATTTGCAGCCGGCGACTCCCAAGTCCGACAGCCTCCTGGACGCACCGTGGTTTGGCGGTGGCGCTCGTGCGGTGCAACGTCAAGGCGACGCCGTGGTCGGCGTTTACGTGATCAACGAGCGGCCTGCCAGCGCTGTCGATCGGCTGCCACTGGGCAGTGTCAGCCATGTGCTGTACGCCTTTCTGCATCTGTGCGGCCCCGGTCAGGTGGCGCGTGATGCGCAGGCCTGCCAGGGCCGGCCGGCCTTCGACGTAGTACCGCACCCCCAGCATCGCATCTTCGACGAGGCCTTCCAGCGCTTGAAGCGCCGCGATCCGCGCGTGCAGGTGTTGGCTTCGGTGGGCGGATGGGGCGGTTCTGACCCGCTGTTCCACGCCGCCAGCACCGCGGAAGGGCGTCAGGCGGTGGTGCTGGCCATGCAGCGCTTTTTGCGTGAACACCCCGGCTTTGACGGCATCGACATCGACTGGGAGCATCCAGGCGGCAACGGCGCAGCCAATGGCGTGCAACTGGGTCATCCCGAGGATGGGCGCCACTATGCGTTACTGATGCAGGACTTGCGTGCGGGGCTGGATGCGCTCGGCCGGGAAACCGGTCGACGCTACGGGTTGACGGTTGCCGTCAACGCCACCGCCGCTGTGCTGGACCGTATCGACTGGAGCCTTGCGGCTCCGCCGCTGGATCTGGTCTTCCTGATGACCTACGACTACCATGGCCCATGGACCGAGAAGGCGGGCCACCATGCGCCGCTGTTCAGCAGCTGGGCCGGTGCCGACGACAGCCTGGCGCAGTCGGTGGCGCACATGCGTCGTCATGGCGTACCGCTGTCCAAGCTGGTGGCCGGGGTGGCCTTTTACGGCCGCGGCTTCTCAGGCGTGAAAGACCCGCGCCCAGGGGCTGACCGCAGCGGCGTGTTTCCGATCCGCGAGGACGGCGCCATCTTTTACCGCGACCTCGCGCGACAGTACCTGGACCGGCAGGGCAGGGGCAGGGGTGGGTTCGAGACCCGATTCAGTCATGCGCAACAGGCGTGGAGCCTGTACGACTCCGCGCACCAACGCTGGATCGGGTACGACGATCCCCGCGCCGTGGCCGAAAAGGCACGCTATGCCCGCGAAGTCGGACTGGCCGGCGTGTTCGCCTGGGAGTTGAGCCAGGACAACGGCGATTTGCTCAATGCCATGAATCGTGGCAGCGGCCACCGCCTGCTGGCCCCGGAAAGCCGACAGGCGCCTTGACGGCTTTGCCGATCCCGACCCTTACCCGCACAGGCAGGGACGGCTTGAGGAGTTTTCATACGTTCCCGTCTCTTGCCAATGGCTCTTGCGGCTTCATTGGCCCTGGCCACGGCCGGTGCAGTGGTAGCCCAAAACCAGGAGCCCATCCAGCCCATCGTGCCTCCCCAGCAGGTGAATTTGGGCCAGGTGGAATTGGGCAAGAAGCTGTATTTCGATCCGCGGCTGTCCAAGTCGGGATTCATTTCTTGCAACTCGTGCCACAACCTCAGCATGGGTGGTACCGACAACATCAAGACCAGCATCGGCGATAAGTGGCAACAGGGCCCGATCAACGCGCCAACGGTGCTTAATTCCAGCCTGAACCTGGCCCAGTTCTGGGATGGCCGTGCATCAGACCTGAAAGCCCAGGCCGGTGGCCCCATCGCCAACCCAATGCTGCGAACTTAACCCAGTTGAGCTAGAATCAGAATCGCAAGTGCTTGATTTTATTAATGTTTTCTCTCTTGACAAGGTCGCTGCCCATGCCGACCTCAATACTGTGATTCCGTACAGCAAATTCTGCTGAACCTGTCCGAGACCATCACGTCGGCGACCTTCGCGCAACGCGCGCGCCATCCGAGCAACCCGAACGCGTTCACCCGACGCCGCAAGTTGCCGCTGCCCACGCTGGTAGCGTGCCTGCTGAGCCAGCGATGCAGTTCCCAGCAGACCTCGCTGGACACCTTCTTCACCTGCTTGGGCGGCAGCGGCGATCTCGTCCGAGGGGCCAGCGATCGTGCGCTGGCGCGGGCTCGCGGTCGGTTGCACCTGCCGGCCCTGCAGGACCTCAACGATCAACTGCTCGTCGACGCCGAGCGGCTCGGCCTGATTCCGCGCTGGCGCGGCCGTCGCCTGGTCGCCGCCGATGCCTCGGTGCTGATGCCGGCCACGCGGCGCTGCCCTCGCACCGTGGGTCTGGCCACGCGTGATCAGCGGCTGTTTGCCCTGTACCTGCCCGGCGCGGACCTCACGCTGCATGCTGCCGTGCACAGCGCGGCCGAGTCCGAGCGGGCCATGCTGATGGAGGCGCTGCATCGCCTGAACCAGGACGACGTGCTGCTGCTCGACCGTGGCTACCCCGCCGCCTGGCTGGTGCAATCGCTGATCGAGCGCGGCATCGGCTTCGTCATGCGCTGCGATATGGCCAGCGGCTGGCCGGCCGTGCGCACGTTCATCCGCAGCGGGCAGACCGAGGCCACGGTCACCCTCAACAGGCCTTCGGCACAGGACGCTGCCGATTGGGGCTGCCAGCGCAGTGCACCCCGCGTGCGTCTGGTGCGCCAGGTCGCGCCCAATGGCGCCGTGCGCGTGCTGGCGACCAACCTGGATGCCCAGCAGGCCCCGGCCGGCGACTTCGGCGCGCTTTACCACCAGCGCTGGCGCATCGAGGAAGCGTTCAAGCGCCTGAAGCACAACCTGCACCTCGAGTCGGTCAGCGGCCTGAGCCAGCACGCCTTGCTCATCGACGTCGCCTCCAAGGTGCTGGCCGACAACATCGCCGCATTGCTGACCAAAGCCAGCGAGTCGGCGCTGCCGCACGACCGCGTCTGCGCGCCACACGCCAACGCCCGCTATGCCGCCCAACTCTTGCAGCGTGCATTGCCGCGCATCCTGCTGGCCGTCGGTGATGTGCTCGGCGCCATCGGCAACGTCTTCAACATGCTCGTGCAGCACGCCCAGCGCTATCGCCCCGGGGCGATCCTGTCCACGTCCCGAGCACCATCGCAAGACTCATCCGCGCTTTGCCTTCAAGGGGTGATCGGGCTTAAGTTCGCAGCATTGTCTCCCAGATGCGCCCCAAGGGCTTATCGGAAGTCTCCAAGCGGTTCGGGCTCAGGCTGAAGCCGAGTCAGTTTCAAAGCTCGAAGGGAATTGACCTGCCTCGAAAAAAACCCGCCGCGCCGTGAGGTCGCGACGGGTGAACAGAGCCGACTGGAACGAATTCCTTTGCCGACTGCGGCGGGATGCCATGAGTGAGTGGTTTCCCTGAGCGTGCCGGAGTCTCCGTCTTGGCACACCAGCAAGGCGTCAATGCGACGAAACGCCTGAAAAAAGGCACCAAGGGACCGTTCCTTGAAACCAAGCAGCACTGCACAAGCGAATGGCGTGGTTTTCTGCGACCGAAGGGTATCCGGGAAGTGGCGGTGTAATTCACACTATCTCGTCGCCGCTGCAAAACGCCCACAACCCGCATGAACACTTACTCTGCGGGGTGAATGCCGATGGCGAGAACTCCCAGGAAGCGATTCAATGGAGCGCAGTTTCCGGGAGTTCTTGACCGCCGATGAGCACCGACGATTTCTTCCGCGCCCGCCTGGATCAGATGATCGACCTGTGCCATCCGCTGGCGGTGCTGGCCACGCGAATGCCCTGGGATGAGATCGAGAAGGCGCTGGCGCCGGCCCTTGCGCACAAGGATCGCGCTGGCCGGCAGGTCGAGGGAGCGGACCTGTTCGGCCCGACCCTTCAGGTGGCGGGCTCTGGGGTCAGCAACCGCGGCCGGCCATCGGGCACCTGAAGGCCGATCACTGTCAGTGGTCTTCCAATAATCCCCACTGATGGTCGTCGAATTTTCCCCACCCATCACCGCCAAGGAGCGAACGATGGAAGTGGAAGAAGTGGAAGATCTGCCGACAGCGATGTCCGAGCAAGGTTGCGATGCACAGGGCCCGAGGGCCCTGTGCATCGCGTCGGCTACGGTGCCCATGTCCTCGGAGGACATGGAGGCGCCTGTGCTTGGTCAACAGCAATGGGAAGCGGTTCATGCGCGCCACGCGCTGGGCGAGAGCATCTCGGCCATCGCGCGTGGTCTGGATGTCGATCGCAAGACGGTGCGCAACTGCCTGCGCCAGACGTCGTGGAAGCCCTATCAGCGCACGGCCGAGAGCAGTCTGCTGGACGAACACCGGGCGTGGATCACCGAGCGGGCCCCGCAGGTGAACTACTCAGCGCGCATCCTGTGGCAGGAGTTGCGCGCGCAGCGCGGCTTTCAGGGCAGCTACGTCATCGTGCGCCGGGCCGTGGCGCCGCTGCGCCTGCAAGCATCGGTGGCCGCGTTGACCCAACGTCGCTTCGAGACCGGCCCGGGCGAACAGGCCCAATGCGACTGGGGCCAGATCACGGTGTCCCTGGGCGAGGTGCCAACCGCCGTCCACATCTTCGTGATGACACTGGGCTACAGCCGGCGCGGCTTCGCGATGGGCTTCCTGGGCGAGCGCATGCCCGACCTGCTGGCCGCGCACGAGGCGGCATTCGCGCACTTCGGCGGGCGCTGCGAGTTTCTGCTGTACGACCGCATGCGCACCGTGGTGCTCGGCACGACCAAGGGCAAGCCCAAGCTGAACGCCACCTTCGCGAGCTTCGCCAGCCACTGGGGCTTCACCCCGAGGCTGTGCCAGCCCTATCGGGCCCAGACCAAGGGCAAGGTCGAGTCGGGCGTGAAGTACGTCAAGCGCAACTTCGTGCCCGGTCGCGTGTTCCATGACCTGGAAGACTTCAACGCGCAGCTCGCGGCCTGGCAGCTCGGCGTCGCCGACCTGCGCACGCACGGCACGACGCACCAGCGGCCCATCGACCGCTTTGCCCACGAGGCGCCCGCGCTGGCACCCACCGCCAGCCACCCGAGCTTCCTGCAGGCGATGGTGCGCGATCGCGTCGTGGCCGACGATTGGCTGGTGGCCATCGAGGGCAACCGCTATTCCGTCCCCTTCGCACTGATCGGTAAGACCGTGCAGGTGGTTCGCCAAGGCGGCCTGTGGGTGATACGCCACCGCGGCACCGTGGTGGCCGAGCACGCGGTGCAGGCCGGACGCGGGCAGCTCAGCGTCAAGCCTGAGCACGGCCCCGGCGCAGCCATGCGCAACACCCGGCAGCGCTTCTCTTCGTCGAGTGCGCCGCCTCCGACGGTCACGGCCGATTCGGCCGGCACCGTCGAGGTCCGCGACCTGGCCATCTACGACCGAGTCGGCTCGCCGACTCCCGAGGAGGCCATCGTATGACCCGAAGCTCCGTCAAGACGGCCTCGTCGGCCGCCAACGCCGCCGCCGCGGCCATGACCACCCCCGCCCAGCTCGAACGCCTGGGCGAGCACCTGCGCAAGCTGCGGCTGCTCAAGAGCAGCGAGCGGCTCGAGGCCCTGTTGCAGGAGGCCGCCGCCCAGGACCTGCCCTACGCGGAGTTCCTCGAACAGGTACTGGGTGAGGAGGTCGCGGCCAAGGCCAGCAAGAACATCGCCATGCGCACAGCCATGGCGCGCTTCCCCTTCGTCAAGCCGCTGGAGACCTTCGACTTCTCATACCAGCCCTCGATCGACGGCAAGCTCGTGCAGCAACTGGCCAGCTGCCACTTCATCGAGCATGGCGACAACGTCATCGTGCTGGGCCCGCCGGGCGTGGGCAAAACGCATCTGGCGGTGAGCCTGGCCCTCAAGGCCATCGAAGCCGGCTACCGCGTGCTGTTCACCACGGCCGCCAGCCTGATCGAGAAGCTGACCAAGGCCCATGGCGAAGGACGCCTGGAGGATAAGATCAAGTTGTACACCGCACCGCGCCTGCTGGTGATCGACGAGATCGGCTACCTGCCCATCGACCGCGTCGGCGCCAATCTGTTCTTCCAGCTCATCAGCCGACGCTATGAGCGCGGCCCAATGATCCTCACCAGCAACCAGAGCTTCGGCGCCTGGGGCGAAGTATTCGGCGACCGCGTCATCGCCACCGCCATCCTCGACCGGCTGCTGCACCACGCCGTGACGATGAACATCCGCGGCAATTCCTACCGGCTGAAGGACAAGCTCAAGGCCGGTCTGGTCCGCCCGCACGACGACAACTCATCCCAACCGGGTGGGGAAATTTGAACGACCACAGGTGGGGAGTTTTCGGCGACCCTTGACAGATCACCGCATGGACCGCTGCTGGCTCAAGGGCAGCGAGGGCGACGCGCTGCACGCCATGCTGTGCGCCGCTGGCTTCAACATCCGCTGGTTGCTGCGGGCAGTCGTCCGCCCGGGCCTTTATGCGGCCTGCATCCTCGCGTCCTGGCTAACTTCGATCCTGTCAGCATCGCTCGTCACAGCCCATTCGATGTCCCCAGCACTTGCCGGTGGGGATGGGAAATGAGTTTTGCAGGTCCGACTCTTTATGCGGACAGCGAATGACGGGGGCAGGCATAACGTCGTTCAACTCTGACGGTGACGGGGATGGGTGCGCCGCTACGAAGCGCCCCGGCCTGGGTGCGAGAGTTGGTCAGACTGGAACGAGGCCTATCCCAGGCGGCATGGAGATGCGTGATCTGGTCAGCGTAGCCCGGTGCGCACCCAATTCTCGAGCCGTAAACCGGCCACGCGCTCGAAGTGGCGGGTGTTGTCAGGCACCAGCACCGCGGCGGCTGGATTCACTTCTACGACCACCGGCGCCCGCACCAGGCGCTGAACATGAAGACCTCCGCTGAGGCCTTCGCATTTGAGGCCTGACCTATGCAGGTTCTACTGGCTCAATACAGATCACCTCACACGGTAGTACGCGAGTGACGAGTTGTTGTAGCCCTTGGGGCAGTATCCGCTGATATTCGACCCAGCCTCGCTCATGCAGTAGTGCGAGGTCGGTGGCATGTTCACGACGTTGCTGTAGAAGAAGTAGGTGCTGTAATCCACGCCACGCGCGCAGAAGTAGGTCTGCGCGCAGTAGCCATAGAAGTAGCCTTCGTTGGCGGTGTACCAAGTGCTGTTGTAGCCCTTGGTGATCCAGTACTTCACCGCCTCGGTCCGAGACGAATAGGACATCTGTCCGCTGTGCAGACCGAAGATGTTGTTCTGGATCGCGGGCGCCAGCGACGGGTCGCCGCATGAGCTCTCCGCACAGGCCACTGCCGTTGTGTAGATCACGCAATGCTGCGGATCACGCGCGTAGACCTTGCAAACATTGATTATCACGTTGGCCAAGGCCGTGTCGACTCCGGTGGAACCCAGCGCCAGCGCCATCTTGCTGCGCAGCGTGTAGGTGTTCGCGGTCCATGAGGCCGGCGGAACCTGCGCCCAAAGTGAGCTCGCTGAGTTAAGCAGGCTTGAGTTCTGGGTCGCCGAGTAGCCGAACTGTTTGATCGACGTGGCCGGATCTGGCAGCGGCGTCTTGCGGATGTCGCCGGCCATTGCCGTGCCGAGCATCGTCGAGACAATCAAAGCTGCGCTCGCGCGCAGAATCGTCGCAGTACGCATGTGAATCCCTGTGGTTTGGCTGATTCGATCCGGATACGTACTGCCTTCCGGGCTACCCCCTGATAATAGGGGCATTTGCCGCACTGTGGCAATCAACGTGCTCGACCTGAGCACTTCGCACCTTCGCCGCCAGCTCCGTGGTTGGCCAGTGAATGATATCCCCCCCCGGCGCACGAACAGCCCAGCCAAGCGGCTGCCATTAGGGAAGGTCTGCACAAATCGCCCCACGCCAGGCTTGGCATCGGCCTGAAGCGCTGAGACGATACGACTCATGAAGCAGCACAGCCTGGGCTTGGGACAGACGGCCAAGCGAACGCGGCGCCGGGAGTTCCTGGACGAGATGGAGAAGGTCGTTCCCTGGGCTGACCTGGTGGCGCTGGTGTCGCCGTTCTTGCCTGAAGGCAAGCGAGGCCGCCCGCCGTTCTCGCCCGAGACCATGCTGCGCATTCACTTCATGCAGCAGTGGTTTGCGCTGAGCGACCCGGCGATGGAAGAGGCGCTTCATGACATGCCGGTGTTTCGTCAATTCGCGGGCCTGGAAGGCTGGGACGAGCGGCTGCCCGACGAGAGCACGATCCTGCGATTCCGTCATGTGCTGGAGAAGCACAAACTGGCCGCTCAAATCCTGCAGACCGTCAACGACTTGCTCAGCGCCAAGGGCGTGATGCTCAAGAGCGGCACGGTGGTGGACGCCACCTTGATCGCTGCACCCAGCTCGACCAAGAACAGCAGCGGTGAGCGCGACCCGGAGATGAAGCAAAGCCGCAAGGGCCAACAGTGGTACTTCGGCATGAAGTGCCACATCGGCGTGGACATCGAGTCGGGTCCGGTCCACACCGTCAAGGGCACCAGCGGCGCGGTCAACGATGTGATCGAGGCCAACAGCCTGGTGCGTGAAAGTGACCGAGAAGTCTTCGCAGATGCGGGCTACCAAGGCGCTGGCAAACGGCCCGATGCCCGCGGCGACGTGACCTGGCACATCGCCATGCGCCCGGGCCTTCGCAGGACACTGGACCTCAGCGATCCGATGGATCGTCTGGTCGATCAGCTGGAGCGGGTCAAGGCTGGCATCCGGGCTCGGGTGGAACACCCGTTCCGGGTGGTCAAACGCCAGTTCGGGCATGCCAAGGTCCGCTACCGAGGCTTGGCCAAGAACACGGCGCAGTTGCACACACTGTTTGCGCTGGCCAACCTGTGGCTGGTGCGGCGCAAACTCATCGGGGCGATGGCATGAGTGCGTCCGCAGCCTGGCAGATGGGCACCGCGACGGCCGATTCCGCAGCCCCGAGGCGGTCGAATGATGCGAATCAGCGGCCGGCGGCATCACATTCCTATCGGTTCAGCGCATTGCCATGCTCGGGCGGGCTTTGTGCAGACCTTCCTTAGCGAGGACTTTGCGGCTGCGCTCGATGCCGTCAACTCATGGCTGGCCGACGAACTTGACCGCAGGGACTTGCAGGTGCGCCTGGTCACGCCGTCGAGCGCCAAGCGCGTCGCCATTGAGTTCGAACAGCTGGCCAAGCGCGGGCGGCGTGTGGATTGGGACTGGCAGGATCTCTTCTTCCGGCGCGTTCGCTATCGCGATGCCTGGATGAATCGCCCCGGTTTCTGCGGCGGCCTGTTAGTTTGAGTCATAGGGTCACTGCTAGACCAGCGCGTTGCCGATGGCAACTGGCTTCGGACTCCGCTGGAGGTATTTGGCCCAGTTGCCGTATCAGGAGGCGGTGCTCGTCTAGCAGTGGACACACCGTCCAGGGTGGAACGCTCCACCGTCTGTTTGGTCATGCTCGGCCTTCGCCTCGCGATGTCCTGCGCCTTTGGGCGGTTCAGCAGGTCGCCCCTGGTGTCCTGAGGCCCATCTCAGCGCTCTATAGCTACAGATAACGCGCAAAATCTGTAGCCTGATTTGCCGATTTCCCACCGCCGCAAGGATCGCCTTGAGCGGAGCGCCCGCGCGTCTCAGAGGTAGGTCCGCTCGGCGTGATCAGCAGCCTGGATTCGCTATGGGGCGCGCCCTGACCTCGGCGGCGCGCCGGTCTGTCCTGCTTTCCCTTCGCGAGATTCACGAGCAAATCAAGCAGCGCGCCACGGCCGATCGCCCCCTAGAGTTCGTCTATCGACCTCCCCAGGGGATCCCGATGCCAGCCACCCCGCCCGCCACCCCCAGCAGCAACACCGACGACTCGCCCACGCTGCTGCTGCGCCTGCCAGCCGTCATGAAGATGACCGGCCTGGGCCGCTCGACCATCTACCGGCTGGTGGCTCAGCAGCGCTTCCCATGCCCGGTGCGCATTGCCAACCGGGCCGTTGCCTGGCGCAGGTCCGATGTGTACCAGTGGAGCGACGCCCGGCCCGCCGCTACCCACTGAGGACCGCAACCGCCTTCAAGGCGCCGCCGAACAGCAGTCCGAACCCCAGCCAGCGTCCCCAGAGCCAGGTGGTGAAGTGGTAGCGGTGGTTGGCGGCGACGGCACGGATGGCGCGCCGGACCGCAGCGACACCGCAGCAGGCCAAGGCACATTGGCCCACCACACCCAAAGGCAAGGCAACGCCGAGTAGTCCGCTGGCCAGCACTGTCGGCCAAGCTACGGCGTCGACGAGCGCCAGCAAGCGCCGACCCGGCCACACCCGAGCATCCGGCCTCGGGGCTCGCGCAAAGATCATCCACATCATCACTCGACTCCCGTACAGGCAGACGGGTCGCCCCGCCTGCCTTTGTGCTCAAGCTCGCCTCAGGCTGCCGCCTTCAATGGCTGCGGCAGCCAGCCCTTGCCGACCAGCCTGCTCGCTGCCAGGCTGGCCAGTTCGCCCTTCTTCATGTTCGTGCCTGCGACCGATGAAGCCGCCACCGTGCTGCCATCGCCCTCCCCGTTCCCTGCCCCCGACTGCTCCCCTTCCCGCATCGCCTGCGCGATCTGCGCTTTCGAGACATGGTTCAGGAAGGCCTCGGGTGTGGGCTCCCACCATTGCCGCATGTCCAGTCCGGCCAGGTGCTCCAGCCCATGGGCGGCGCCGGCCAAGCCTGTGGGCACCAGCGCCAGGCTGGCTGCGCACAAGCCCAGCAAATCGAGAAGATCTGGCTCAGGCAGGTCCGCCAGCTGCTGCAGCCAGTCGCCTTCCGCCTGGGGCAGGCGCTGCAGCCACCCGGCTCTGCGCTTCTCCAGCTCAGCCCAGGCCCGGCTGGACGGCAGGTCGTCGGCGGCGCGAAGCAGCTCATGCCTCGGCGGCCGCGCCGAGATCTGCAACGCCGAGCGCGCCTGCAGGCCGACGCGCTCGAACACCTGCACGGCCAGCGCATGGGTCAGGGCCACCAGGGGCGTCTTGGCATCGCGGGCCAGCACTGCCTGCAGCGCAGCGGTGCGATGTGCCGCCAGCCTGCGAAGCAGCGTGTCGCTGTAGGTGGCGGGCGTGGGTGTGCCGAAATCGGAAGATCCAGTCTCGACGCCAGTATCACCACCCTCCTCCGCGCCGCCCTTGCCAGCCTCGACCGCTTGCCGCCCCCTTGCCTGGCCGCCACCGGCAGACTTGCCCGCCTTGCGATCCTCGGCTCGGACCAGGCCCCGGACCAACTCAGCAGCCCCATCCCGCCCGACGGTGACGATCACCCCGGAGCGGGCCTTGTCCTCGTCGCGCCAGGCCTGGCGGGCCACCTGGATGGCCTTGCGCCGGACCTCGATGTCCTGCTGCTCCAATTCGATGCGCTCGCCGTCGGCCGGTGTCCAGGTGTCCTGGTCGTCCAGCATCTGCTGCTCGGCGTTCAGTTCGGCTGCGCGCTGATCCAGCTCGGCCAGGGCCCGCTTCTCATCGGCGCTGGGCGCTCTCACGCTCGGCTCGCAGCGCGAGAAGCTCCGCAACGCGGCTGGATCCAGCTCAATGCGAGCCTCCACCCAGGCCCAGCCCTCGCCGCGCAGGGCCTGCGCCTGGGCGTCCAGCTTATCGCTGGCCAGGCGCCGCAGCAGATCCTGGTCACAGATCCAGCAACTGTTGTCGCTGTCGAACAGATCCCGTCGTACTGCGCCACCTGCAGCCTCGTAGGCGTCGAGGCCAACGAAGCGCGCCAAGGCACTCTGGTGCGCCAGCACCTCGCCCACCGTCAGCCGCTTGCGCAGCGCGGCCGGCGTCCGCTCCCAAGGCTGGGCCTCGAACCAGGCGCGCTCCTGGGCGGCATGCTCGCCGCTCAGGCACAGGGCCATCAACTGGTCCAGGTTGATGCCGTCTTCCCGGTACAGCGCCAACAGCCGGGGCGAGAGCGCCGCCAGCTTCAGCCGGCGCTGCACCACCATCGGCGAGACCCCGAAGCGCGCCGCCACGTCCTCGACGCCACGGCCCTGCGCCACCAGCGCCTGGAAGGCCTCGAACTCATCGGCCGGGTGCATGGGCTCCCGCCCCCTGTTTTCGGCCAGGCTGATCTCCTGCGCATGCTCGGCGCCAACGCACTCGCACAGCACCTCGTGCCCGGCGGACAGGACACCACGCGCCTGCAGCAGCACCAGCGCACGCCGACGCCGCTCACCGGCCACCACGCCGAACTTGCACTGCCGCCGCTTGCCTCGTCCGACCTGCTGGGGCGTGACGACCAGGTTCTGCAACAGCCCCTGTGAGGCGATCAACGCCGCCAGCTCCTCGACCTGGCCGGCCGAGTGCCGACGCACGTTGTACGGCGAGGGAACCAGGTCCTCGACCTTGATCAACAGCCATTCCTTCTTGAGCTTCATGACGATCTCCATCCATGGTTGAAACGATTCCCGGCGACTCTCCCGCCGCAAGGCGGCACATCCGCATGGCACCGTCCGCCGTGGCGGCACCATCTGGATCTCCTGCGTCTCCTCGACCTCTACGAAACAGCCCGTAACCGGCCCGACTGCCCCAAGTTCCGAGGGAGCCGTTAGAGACTCCTGGTGTCTTGGCGCAAGCCAGGCCCCTGAGCTGGTGCCTGCCCCGCATTCGTCGGTCGCCGTGCGGCACCGAGAGCGCCGCAGAACAGCGCGGCTGCAAGGGGACCGTGGCGTTAATGGAGGGGACCCGCGCCAGCGGGGCGCAGGCCGTTCATGCCGCGCAAGCCCCTTGTGGCCGCGCCTGCGGTGCTACGGTCCGCGATGAAGGCGACCGGCGAGGCGGATCAGCCCCGGGGTCCTGGCGACCTGGACACGCGGGCCAGCGCAGGCGAGGAGCCGGAGCGCAGGCCCACGCCTCGCGCGCGGGTAACGCGCGCGCAAACTCGACCCTTGCCCCCTGGTTCACGATTGGTGACACACAGCCTGTGGACAAACGCGTGATTCCTCGGCATCAATTACGATCTGAAGGAAGCCGCCACTGAAGCGGTTTAAGCAGGACCCGTCGTTCGATGTGGCCCCACAGGGAGTACCGGTCGCGCACCGGCTCAGTGACGACACCGTGTCGTCCGCGCCAGGCAGCGTGGCCAGGCATCGACGCAGATCGCCTCCAGCGCCCATCGCCACGGGATGTCCGAACTGGCCGCCAGCGGGCGGCCTGACAGGAGATCGCGCCATGCTGGACCGAGATCAACTAGAGACTTTCGCCACCGTCGCCGAGCAGCACAGTTTCGAGCGCGCCGCCACGGTCCTGAACATCACCCGCGGCGCCGTCTCCCAGCGGGTCAAGGCGCTCGAAGAGTCCCTGGCCATCGTGCTGCTGCTGCGCGACAAGCCCGTTATGCCCACGGCTGCAGGCGAGGCCCTGCTGCGCCACGTGAAGGCCCTGCGCCTGCTGGAAGCCTCGTCCTTGCGGGAACTCGGCGTCTCGGCCGATGCCGACCGGCCCGTGCCGCTGGCCATCGCGGTCAACGCGGATTCGCTGGCCACCTGGTTCCAGCCCTTGCTGCGCGAACTCTTCGCCCGGCGGCTGGTGGCCCTGGAGGTCATCACCGACGACCAGGATCACACCTCGGATCGCCTGCAGCGCGGCGAGGTCGTGGGCTGCATCTCCACCGATGCCAAGGCCGCCAGCGGCTTCCTGTCCGAGCCCCTGGGGGCCATGGCCTACCGCTGCTATGCCACACCGGGCTTCATCGCCGAGTTCCTGCGCGGCGGCCTGACGGTGCCCAACGTCCTGCGCGCGCCAGCCGTGCTGTTCAACCGCAAGGACGCCCTGCACGATGACTTCCTGCACAGGAAGTTCGGCATGCGCATCGACCGCTACCCGCGCCACTACTTGCCCTCTCCCACCGCTCTGCTGGACGGCATTGCGATGGGCGCAGGCTACGGGCTGGCCCCCTCCATCCAGGCGCAGGCCCTGGTCCAGGACGGCACGCTGCAGGAACTGGCGCCAGACGACCCGGTGCAGGTGGACCTGTACTGGCACCACTGGGAGACTGAGCCGCCCATCGCGCGTGACATCACCGCGATGATCGTCGGCCATGCCGCCAACTGCCTCATCCAGCCGCAGGCCTCGAGCGGCCACCCTCAGTCACCTTCGGCCCCGATGCCCCCAGTGACGGCGAACCGTGCGGTACCCGGGCACCCAGTGAGCGCGCTGTAGGGCCATCCGGACCGCAGCGGCCGATGCCAAACCGACCAGGAGTGCGACCCCTTCAACATTCGGCACCGCCCCGCCCAGCGCACCGGCCGCGAACACCGTGACCGAGCCGACACAACCCGCCGCGATCACCCAGATCTCATCCACAGGTTGGCCCGCCTCGTGGCGCAGCAGACCGACCAGGCTGATCCCCACGCTGGCGATGTAGACCACGTTGACCGAGACCATGGTGTCGACAATCGGCCAGCCCGCGGCCGTCAAGGCGGTGGCCACGGTCAGCGCCAGCGTTGCCATGGGCCATGAGGACCGTGGCACATGACGGACCTGCGCCGCCTGGAGCGCAGACACCATCGCCCGAAGTACCGCCGCCCCTGAACCCAGCGCTGCCATGCCCAGCATGGTCAGCATCACCGGCCCGGCCGCGGATGACAGGTCACCCACGGCCAGCGCCAAAGCCAGTGGCACTGCCTGCTTGGCCTCCGTCACCCAAGGCCACGAAGGTTGCGCAATGGCCGAGAGCACCACAGCCGGCGGCAGAAATGCCAGGAGCAGCAGCACAGCACCGGCCAACAGGCAGCCGCGGACCGCTGCGCCAGGCCCTCGGGCGGCCAACACGAACTGGTGATAGTCAGCGCCCGTACAGACCAGCAGCCCGACGCCGACCCCAATTGTCACCATCTGGGCCAGGCCCAGCGACGGCAATGCGTCGACGAACTCCGGCAAAGCCACCGCGTACAGCGCCAGCCCACCGTTCCTCATCAGAGCAAGGAACAACACCGCCGCGCTCATGGCCAGACAGGCGGCGAAGATCCAGGAGGCCGCCCGCAACTGGAATCGGGAGGCCACAAGGACAAGCGCGATGGCCATCGCATGGGCTGTCCATGGCCCTGCGCCTAGCAGCCGCGCCACTGCCACCGCGCCATGCAGCTGCGCGGCCAGCACCCCCGCCATCCAGACCACCGACAGCAGCGCCACCAGGCGCCGCACCCGCTCCCCGCACCGGTCGCCAAACAGATCCCACACGGCGCGTCCGGCCTGCCACAACCGGCCGGCAAACGCCGCCATCCCGAGCATGCCCAGGCCAGTGGCCACACCATAGACCGCGCCGGCCATGCCGTAGCGCAAGGCATGTTCACCAGAGCCAAACAGAAAGCCGATGCCGTAGCTGGCCGACACCAACAGGGCGGCCACCTGCAGCGCGCCGAGCGTGCGCTCGGTCAAGCCCTCGACCCCCGCTGCCAGGCCGACACGGCCGGGGCCGGGCCCAAGAAGTAGGTGCGACACACCTCCGCCTTCGCCCGGTACTCCGGCAGTGCCGAGAAAACCCGCTGCGCCTCTGGCAGCCGGTAGTAGGGAACGGCCGGGAGCAGATGGTGGGTCAGGTGGTAGGCGTTGTTGCGGGGATGGAAGAGCAGCGACCAGAGCCCTGCCGCCCGGATGTCCCGAGTGAAGCTGAAGACCCCGCCAGGCGTCAGGCCATGGTGATCACACATCTCCCGGAAGGTGGTGATGACGTGGAAGGTGGTGGCGCGCGCGGCCAGCCACAGGGCCAGCATGGCCACTGTGGCCTGCGCACCCACAGCGGCGGCGAGCACAGCCATGAGCGCAGCCCACCAGGCCAGGACATACATCCGCCTCCACAAGGGAACTGCGCCATCGATCAGATGCCCCCAGGTGGACCCGAGCCAGGCGCGCAGCGAGAAGATGTTCAGGGTCACCGCCCGCACCCAGGAGCCGGCCTTCTCTGGCGGAATCGGAATCAGGTCAGGATCCGTCCCGGCCGCGCCCAAGCCCTGGTGATGACGGAAGTGCAGTTCGCGGTAGCGCGACAGACTCTGGAACAGCAGCGGCGCGATGAGCGCGCGGGTGACCAGATCGTTCACTCGCCGGTTGCGGCTGAAGTTCCGGTGAGCAGCGTCATGCAGAAGGTTGCCCAGTGCACGCTGCCGATTGCCCAGCATCAGCAGACTGACCGGTATCGCCCATGGCTGCTGGAGTGTCAGCAGTAGCGCCGCGGCGATGACCACGAGGTCCACCGCCACATCCCGGATGGGGCACCAGGCCGTCAGTTCCAGCAGCGGCAGATGCGGATTCCCGGCGCGCCGCAGCGACTGCCGGTGCAAGGCGATGTCGGAGAGCACTTGCGAACGGGTGGGCATGGCCAACCTCCTTGCAGGCGGCCGTCGGGCCCGACAACTGCTGCCCCACCAATGACACCGTCATCCCAGCCGCGCCCGCAAGGTAGCAAGACGGCTTGGGGAATGACCGAGGTTTAGGAATTTTCGCGGGAGGTCAGCCAAGCTAAACGCACCTGGATGACCGACCAGAAGACACACGAAACAAGGTGCACCCAAAGCGATGGGAAGCCCATAAACTCGACCGCAACGAGTTCGGGCTGACAGGAGGGAATCCGGATGACCGCTGTTCGCGATCTGCACGAACTGTGCCGACAGATGACGCCGACCCTGGCCGATGACGTCTTCGTCTACTGCAGCTTCAGCGACTTCCGCCTACCCGACGGATTGGACCCTGTCTGCACATTCCGAGAGTCCGAAGGCCTGACCGCCATCGTCGGCAAGCAGGCGGCCGACATGGCGGGCATTCCTTACACCTTCCCCTGCCGCCTGATCACCCTTGCGGTCCACTCCTCGCTCGATGCTGTCGGCTTCCTGGCCTGCATCACCGACCGCCTGGCCCAGGCCGATATCGCCTGCAATGCCGTGGCAGGCTTCCACCATGACCACCTGTTTGTGCCTGCTGAGCGAGCGGTGCAAGCGCTTGAGGTTCTCCGCAGCTTGGCCGGAGAGACTTGCTTGCTTTGAACGACCCGGAAGAATCGGCACAAGAAGTCGAACGACACTTCAGGTGACTACACCCGCTTCAAACTGGTTGCGGTCAGTCGAATTTCGAACCCGTAAGGCCGCTCAAACCGCCCTACCGGTTATCCACTGCATCGAAAGCTGCTCTGCTGGCCTCATATCTCGGGAGTTCAATGACGGCAAAGTCAGACACCACATGCATCTGGGGACGCAATGTTGATTTCGTTGGTTGCCATCGGCGACTCGTTTCATAAGAAGGGGCACGGGTCGCGTTTCGGCGTCAGGATGCTCGTGCGGCGGATAGCACGCGTCACGCCAACTCGCAGCGCCAATAGATCTTGTGCGTAGGCTCTTTGGTTATCTGGTGCCCTGGCAATGCGCTGAAACATGCCGTCGTAGATGAGGACCTCGTCGAACTCCTTGCCCTTCGACTTGTGGATCGTCATGACGTGAATGCCGCGCCAGTCCTTTTGAGCCGCAGCGAAGTGCTCTTGCATTAAGGCGCTGCGCACCGCCTCTTCAGCACCCTGATACCCACCCTGTGCACGCCAAAGTGAGCCCAGGTTGGTCCGCAGCATCGAGCCGCGGTGAAGCAGTCGTAGATAGCGGGCGTCAGTCGCGACTTGCTTCAACACATCCGCGGATGATGACGCTAGCAGACCACGAAGGTGCAGCCAGTCTTCCGCAGGGTCACCCGTCAACTGCAGTTGCTGCCGCTCTGTAGAAATGCGTTGAACCTCGCTGACGATCAACTGGCGCTTGGCGCCACGGACCTTTCCCGTGGTCATGAAGCCACTGAGGGCACCCGCCAAGTCAAGTTCCGGTTGTGGGGTGGGTCTGCCTCCGCGCCGACCGCGAATATGCGAGTGAAGGGCTCCGAGCACCCGGCTCGCCACATCCCCAGCCGTGCCTCCCTCCAGCAAGGTGGCGATGACGCCAGCGGCCAGGGCCGGCGGCTCTGCATCCATCGCGACGTCATGATGCAATTCCGGCAAGCCGTCTGCCGCCGAAGATAGGTAGTCGGAAAACTCAAGCATCAACCGCTTGGAGGGCACCAGGACGGCGATCGACTTGTCCGGCACGGTCTGGAGGCGGTTCAGAGCCGAGCACAGCGCAGCCTTGGCGCTGAAGTGCAGGCTCTTGCCATTCATAAAGCCGTAACGAGTGACCTTGACCTGCTGATAGGTCTTGCCTTTGTTCGCCCCAGTGAGAAGGTCGTTCCCGTAGGTCGTTATGTCGGTGCCGCTGCTGCGGTAGTTCTCGCCCGCGAAATCGAAGTGCTTCGCTTGAAAGACCTCCAAGAACTCGCCCACCCGTCTGGGGTCAGCGCCGCGGAACTCATAGATCCGCTGGTCGGGATCGGCCAGCGCGATCAGGCGACTGCGTTGCCCGAGCTGCTGGATAAGTGCCCATTCATCACTGTTCGTGTCCTGGAATTCGTCGAGGATGACGATGGGATAACTGTCGGAAAAGATGGCGGCCAGCCGACCACTCCTTCGAAGCAGTTCGCTGACCAAGCGGGCGAACAGGTCGAAGTGCAGCCGCCCCTCCTGCTCGAAAAGCCGCTGCTTCTCGGCATCGTGATGGTCTCTTTCGATGTCGGTCAGGTGCGCTGCCGCTTCAGGCGGCGGCAAGAGCTGCACGTCTCGCCTGCCATTCAGCAGATAGGCATGGCTCCTGAGAATGGTCCATGCGAAGCCATGGTACGTGCTGACCTCCAGCCATTGCAGATCCTCGCGTGAGATCAGTTCCGAAGCCTTTTCGATGATGCGCGCGACAGTCGGTCTGGCGAAGCTCAAGAACAGGATCTTCTGCCCTGGCTTGAGCGTTCCCGTTCGAATTTCGTCCCGTGCTTTCACCAACGCGACGTGCGTCTTCCCAGCGCCAGGTCCCCCCAGCGCCAGGGCATGCTCGGCGCACACCAAGAAGCCTAGCTTCTGATCGCTCCACAAGGCAGTCATGCCAACGGCTTCGGCGGGAAAGGATGAAACTTCGCGTATGCCGGCGCCGCTGGAACGGGATCGGCTGGAGCAACTGGGTCGTCGGCCTCGGCTGCAGCCACTGCCACCTCTGCGGCGGCTCCAGCGTCCTCGGCGGGCAGTGGCGGCGGCTCAATTGCATTCTTGATGGACACCAATGTGGCTCTCACGTATTCAGGCATGTCGTTGACGGTTGGACACGACGCGAGCAGGTCGCCGGCGTCGCCGCCGCCTTTCGCCCAGCCAAAGTATTCCGACAGCATCGACTGCAGGTCGACCAGCGGCGTGGTGGCTGTAGGTGTCTTCGCCGCGAGGTGTGGCGGCCAGTCGCCAGCGGCGACTACAGCGGCTGCATAGCCGCGGAGTGCGGCCTCGGAGGTTCCATGCAGCACGAGGTTCTCGAAGCCCTTGGTCGCAGACTCGTAGGCATGATCCACCGAGGCAACGATTGCAGCTAGCGCCTCCGGCGCCTGCTTGTCGAACACGGCAAACACGGTTTTGCCGAGCGACCGGAAGAACGCGCCCAACGGAGCGACATTGGTCTCGCCGCGTGCATCGACGATCGCCACGCCGAGGTTTTCGAGTGACTTGAATCGCGTGGCGTCCAGGTCGCAAAGCCGGCGGGCTGCGGCAGGCAGCGCGTCGACCTCCGTGCGGCCCTCCAGGACAAGCACGTATCGGGCCAGTAGAGCCTCGCAGAACCGCGTTCGAAACTCGGTGCGATAGGCCTTGGGCTTGACTGATGGCGGGTACGAAGCCGGCATCCCGGTCATGACGCCAGCTGCTCGCTTGAGAACGAGAACCTGGCCCGGGTCAAACTCCTCAAGCACATAGGGAGAATGGGATGTGAAGATGGCCTGCGCCGACTTTTGGCGCAACGAATTGATGATGCGCTTCTGGGTGTGCGGCGGAAGCGCGATCTCTGGCTCTTCCATTGCGAAGATCACCTTCTGCTTCAGCTCGGCGATGATGGACAGAAGAGCCAACACCAGCACGTTGATCGTGCCCGTGCCTTGATGCTGATACGGCGCGGAGTAGATGGATCCGTCCGGCCTCGTCGCGCCGGTGCCCATGAAGACGGTCAGGGTGCGGCGGAGCATGTCTCGGGTGAGATCCGAAACCCGCATGTGGGGTTGCTCAGCCCAGTCGGATGGCACGTAGTGCCGCACCGCCTCTTGGACAGAGGCCAGCAGTTCGCCGATTTCCTCGCCTTCGCCAACCGGAAGCGCCCTCAACTGGCCGAGCAAGTCCTCCCACATAGTCAGCCGTGTCTCTTTCAGCCGGAGTATCACGTCCAACAATGAGCCACGTTCCAGGCTGAGGGCACGGGCGCCAGTGCGAAGAGTGCGCAGATATAGGAAGCCACACTTTCGCTTGTCCGGCGTCGAGAAGCGCACGTAGGACCCCTCCGCCGTTTCGGGAATGGCGTAGTAGGTGTCTCCGGTGAAATCGTCCTCATCGACGTCGTACCAGCCGTTGAAGAAGACGCGCATCGCCGCGCCGACGTGGGGTGCGTCCGTACCTTCTGGAGGCGGCCCGTCAAGCAACGCCTTGGCGTTTGCGTCCCACCACTCGACGTGATCGCGGAAGTGTCGTTGCTGCTCCTCGGAGAGGCCGGCGACAATCACCTCGACTTGAATCGAGATCACCTCCTTCTTGGCCGGGTCCACGTACTTCCCGGCGTAGAAATCGTGTTCGTCAACCACGGGACGGCGACTGAGACGCTCTGGCCCGAGCACCAGGTCCACCGCTTCCAGCAACGTGGACTTCCCGGCATTGTTGTCACCGACAAAAACCGTATGTCCGGCAAGAAGGACCTCGCCGTCGGCGATGCCTCTGAAATTTCGGACGCGGACCCGCACAAGATGCATCTCAAACCTCCCCGCCAAGTAATATCCAGGCCAGACTTCTTAGGGGCCATAGTAGGCGGGATTCAGCGCAACCTTGCGTGGACAACCGCTACTGGACCGTGAACGTGCATTCACGTAGCCACCACCACGGGCCGCAACCGCTGCGATGCCGATTCCCACTTGATGGCAGGCAGGTTGAGACTGGACTGAGACGTTCGCGTCCACGGGCCGAACGTCATCTCCCGCCGAGATCGGCCCTTCGCGCCGCCTCGTCTCGAAGGGCCGCTGCCATCACAAAGCGCACGGTCGAGGCGTCCTGCCAAGTTGCAGCGCCCGGACGACCGCTTCCATTTCGGACGAACTCACCAAGCCGACCCGGCGCGGACTATCGACTCTGCCACCCAGCGTGCCGGAAGCGGACTGCCAACGCATAAGTCTTCCGCCGTATCGGGGAAGCGCAAGACAACAGATCCTAGGGGTTGAAAACTACTTGCCCAGCCGCAGCCTTGTGCGCCATAGCCCGGTCCGTTCCGTTACCTTATGGATCGCCGAGCGTGCGCTTGGCCGCGTCTATCATCTTGCGGGTCGAATCGATGAGCTCGCGCTGTTCCTCTTCCCGTGTTCGCATCAACGAATGCCATCCTCCAAAGGACCTAAGGATGCGCTCGGTGTCCTTGTAGCCCATGTTGCGGAGATATGCGATCTTGCTTGGACTGAAGTCCAGCAGCGATTCCATCCAGGGAAGAATTCCATCTCCTTGCTGGACGGGCTCACTCGGCGAGATTTCAAGAATCGCTTGGTCCGGGAAGCCGCCTCGCCACCAAGCCGACCCATGCTGGAGTTTGATCACGATGATCAGGCCTGGCCGACCAAGTACGACCGGCAGCACGGGTATGTTGTCGACTAAGCCGCCGTCAACAAGCGTCATGCCATCTATCTGCCGGCTCGAAAGTGCGAACGGTATAGCGGCGCTCGCGAGCAAATAGTCGTGAATTTGGTGGCGAGGCAAGGTTTGCAGGTTGATCCAGTGCGGACGCAAGTCGTTCGACACCAGCGTAAGCAACAGGCGGTTTTTCGGCGAGAGTACCTCGCTAACCGTGACCCAAGTTGGCGCACTGGAGGCGATGCACGACAGGTTCACGAAGTCCTTGACGGCGTCGGCGATCGGCGTGTCGTCAAAGATCGCCGCACCATCAGCACATGAAAGCAGAGCCCGCGCGACGGCGTCAGGTCGGTGGCTGCCGAGCGGGGACTTCTTAGACAACATGTCCCAGAACCGGCAGGCCTTATCGACGCCAGCGCCGAACGATTCACTACCAGCCAGTACGCCAACGGTTAAGGCACCAATGCTCGTGCCAGAGTATTCCGTTGGACGAAGCCCGAGTTCCGCGAGGCGGGTTAGGCAGCCAGCGGCATACGCGCCCCGAGCACCTCCACCAGCGACGACCAGCACTGGACGGGCGTGGAGAAGATCCTCGTGTGACATGTCCTACTTGTCAAGCGGCCAAAACTGCACGACGAAGGGCCTGACCCTCGTCAAATATTCCGGAGCACAACTCCTCCATATCGAACACATATGGGATCTCAATGCCTTTCTCACGCGTCAAAGCGTGGGCGACTTGCGCGGCAGCCTTTTCTTCCATGACCAACGAGAGTTCGATGGTCAGCGACAAATAGCTGCGAATTGGGTATGCCAACTTCGCAGCGTAGATCCCTGCAGAGCTGATGGAGTCGATTAGATACGCCAGCAGCCTCCGATCACGGTCAGACATCGAAGCGATGCTCTGAGCGGTCGAATCGATCAAGGAAAATGCTCTCGTTCCGACTCTCGGGTGCAACTCTGCGAGGGCCGATTCGACCATGTGACGGTGCAGCGCAGTTCTCTGTTCGGGCAGCAGTCGATCCCACAAACTACTCGCGAGCGCATCATCGTCTATGAGTATTAGCTGATAGAGCCAAGAAAGCGCTTCGTAGCGGCGACCGCTTCGCCAGGCCAGGAACACGCCGTCGGTGTCAATCTTGCATTGGATGAAGGCTTCGACCGCGGCAAGGCGCTGCTCGTGATCGTGGACTTGATTCTGGATGATCCCTAAGCAGCGCTTCATGTCGTCAAGACGCTGATCGACCTCTCGCAGGCGCTGATCTGTTTGGTCGCGAACGGCGGCCGCCACTTCGACGGCGCGTTCCAGCGTCTTCTGGGTTAGAAGGAGCGCCCTGTCAGTCACGCTTTGATGTACGGACAGGTTTGCCACCAGTTGGCACAGAGCGCGCTGAGTGAGTAGCGCAAGCCGGTCGAAGTGTTGTTCTGCTGTGGTCGGAGCGACGCGATCTAGCATTCTACCCAACCGACTTTGGTTCGCCCGGCGGGTGAGACTCTCTTCCTGCCCTTGGAGTCCGCAAACCAAGTCAAGTAGGACGCGATCGCCAAGCGAGGGGATCCGCTGCAATAGTCCGCGCGGCAACAGATCATCGACTTCTATGTTGGAGGTCATCGGCGCAAGGAGTCCACAGGAACATAGGTAGACAGCTTGGTACCTCGCTGCCTTGCATCTTTAATCTCGTCCAATAGCTTGGCAGCATGGAGTCGCGTCAGTTCTTGCTCATGAACGCTGAGTTCCTTTTGCCTGAGCGCGCCCTCTAGATTGGCTTGGTAGGAGTCGAGATCATCGGATACCCGCTGAGTAAAGCGGTCGATCCTTCGGGCAACGTTTTCGCTCAAATAGGCGTCAAGGCTCTGGCGGACGGCAGCAATGTGGTCTCCGACGCTCGCAATCGCGTGGCGCGACAGGGTCTCGAGGTCAATGATGTATCGATCCTCATAGACCGCCGCTCGGTAAACCTGCCTCTCAACCTTGTGGTCGTAGAGCCAAAGCGTGTACCAGCGGGTTTCATAGGTTGTCTCCGTGTCATAGCCGGACTCACGAACCAACTGTGACTTCTTCTCTGCACGGAACGATATCTCCATCTCTCCAACGTCGAAGCGCACGTCAGGGACTTCGAGGCGAGCATTGAACGCCTTTTGCATCTGGTCGACCGAATTCTTGAGGATCGGCAACAACTCGTCTTCCACAATAAGTCGTACCTCTTGGACGAACTCGCGCACGAGCGTCTTGATCTCGATTCGCGCGCTGTTCAAGTGGGCCGTAAGGTACTGCTTGACATCATCGAGCAGGCGTTCAATTGCGGCGTCGGCGTCCGACTGCCTTTCGTACTGTATGGGCCCCCTCGACGATTGAAGCAATCCGCTCAAGAATCGCCTTATGAAGCCCTCGTCCTTGGTTGGTGCCAAATCCGCCTTGTCCTTCGTAGCTAATCGCCTTATGGTTTGGCCAACGTCGAGCCGTACTTGATCTAATAAAAGCTGGAGAGCAGTGTCCAGTTTTTTTTTCGCGCTGTCTTTGCGTCGGTCGATCTCCGCTCTGGCCTCGATCACCTTGAGCGCCTGCGTCTGCAGTTCTTCCACCTCTCTGCGGATGGACGCTGCGTTCGTGCCGCTTGAAGACAATCGGAGTTCAAGTGCATTCTTGAGGTCCGTCAGGATCCTGCCGCTAGCATGAAAAGCGGTCTCGAATACCTTTGGCCCGGCCCGCGTCATGAGCTCTGACAGAGAGCCTTCCAGAAACGGTTCCATCCTAGACTTCTTCCAGAATCGGCGCGCGAGATCCTTCAGTTGCTCTTCATCCATCCCATTGAGCTCTTCCTGGAGTTCCTCTTCCGTTTCGATCAGCGGATTCTTGCGCCGCACTAGCGCGCCAGCGTGAACGCGGGTCGACTCATCAGGCAGACAGCTGTCCGCCGCGTGGAGAAAGCTTGCTGCCTCTAGACCAAAAACCGCGGACATCTCGAAGAGGTGCCGGGAAGGGTCAAACCTTTCGATCTGTAGTTCTCGACTGACGTAGCTCCTCACCTGTTCCTGCGTCATGTCGCCAGCCTTGGAACGGGCATCAACTTTGTTTACCGCGACAATGAAGTTCGAATCTCCGACGCGCTCACGCATCCTGTCCACATGGGCACGAATCTTGGCGGCCGCCTCGGTGTTCAACTGCGTGTAATCCAGAACGAGCAGCACAACCGAACTCTCCTGCAGTTGGTGCTCAACGATGCGCTCGAGCCCCATCTCGGATTGGCTCGCTTCGTTGGGGCCGGGCGTGTCCACTATCACCAACTTGCCCATCCCGCGCGAGTCAACTCCGCCGGGAACCTTGCGAATCTGCACGGCGATTCGCGGAGTGTCTTCCGGTTCAAGCAGTGCAAGCGGGTTTGAGGATGGCACAACGTCGGCGCAGATGCGGGTGACGTCGTTCAGATACATCAGGACGTCTTGAATATCCGACTTGTCGTGAACTTCACTTTTCAAGGGCCTTGGCCCGTCGTCGCGAAGAGTCTTGGCGAGCGGGACCAGATGAGGGTACTGCGACAGACTCTTCTCAATGCTCACGTCGTCGTGCGAGATAAAGAACTGCCGAATAGCATTTGCCGCCACGCGAAAGCGCTCCCTAAGGCCCTGTGTCAGCGTCAGTATGGGATGGCCGCACTCCGGCTCATCGACAATCTCTGTCGGAATCGATGTCGCAGCAGAGTTGCGATTTGGGAGGAGATCCTGTCCCAGGATGGCATTGATGATCGTAGACTTGCCAGCCTTCATCGGCGCGACTACCACCAACCTCAACTCGAGGTGTTGTATCTGCCTTCGGAGGCCCTCAGCTTCGCGCGTGAGGGCAAGGAACTTCTCATGTGCCGCATCGCTAGGATCGGGATACAAGACCGCTCGGCACTCTGAGCACAACCGACCCAGCACAGCAAGAAAACTCAGCGTGTCCTGCTGATACCCGGCCCAGTCGGCGCCAATGGCGTCCTCGTTGCTCATTCTCTACCCCCTTGTGCACTCATTCTTGACTGCCGAGTCACTCATCAACAGTCGCGAGCGTTGACGATTCACCCGCAGAGTATTCGAGCCTACAGCGTAGCAAGTATCACTCAAAAGGCAGGACTCAAGGTGGCTGAACTCATACGGCCGTCGCTATCGAGTCCGCCACCTAGCGCAGCTCCACTCACGAACTAGGGATTGAGTGCCAGGGAAGGCGGTACCGGATCAGTTCTTGTGAGGATCCACGCTGCAGACGTACACGAACGGTAGGTTGTGGCCGGGACTACCAGTTCACACCCTCGCCAGGCAGCTGACAGTCAACTCGTCGGCCCCGTCCGCGAAGGTCAGCTGCCTGCCGCCTCATCGTAGACCCGGATCCGGCCATATGCTGACGGTGGCGGCAGGCAGATTTCTGGCATCCGAGGCAACCGAAATCTGGTCTATGGATCGAGGCCCCGGAGAGCTAGACACTCAGCAAGGCGAAGGCTGACACTTCCCATACCAAAACCTTTGGAGAAATAAGATAGACAACGGCTGGGCGTGCTCAGGGCGGCGCTGATGGTGTTGACAGGTATCGTGCATTCCTGGCTGGGTGAGCGCAAGGTGATTGCGGCCATGCTTCGCATCACCGATGCGGCGCTGCTGTCGGGCGTGCAGCAGCGCTTTCTGCGTGCCTGTCGGCACATCAGCACCGTGAGCTGGTTCGTCTTGGCGGCCACGCTGCTGTGCCAAAGCCTGCAGCCGCAGGCGCTGCGCGCGGCGGTGCTGGGTATCTCAATGCGCTGGCCATCGCGCTGATCGATGTGGCCAACTTCCGAGTGTCAGGCGGACACAACCCGGGCTGGGGGGACTGCCTGCTGGTGGAGTTGGTGGCCTCTGGAGCCGGCGCGGCACCGTCCTAGCGCGAGCGGTCGAGGCTGCCTCGGCCTAGCGTTCAGGGGCTCAAGTGCGGGTGCCGGTCCAGGACCGCCTGGAACGTGTCGTCCGACAGGATTGTCTGCAGATCGGGCTCGTCGTATTCGCGATAGAAGATGTCGCCGCGCGAGAACGAGGCCCTTTCATAGCCGGTCACTAGGCTACCGCCATCGACCGCCGTCTGGTTGTAATAGGTCAGGGCGTTGTTCAGCAGGTGATTCCAGATGTCCACCACCGTGTTGTGCGGTATGCCGACCACGGGAACATCGGCCAGAATTTGATAGACCGTATGCGAATAACGCTCAATGGCCGCGGTTTCGATGAAATACACGTCGTCCTGCACATGGCCGTAGGTCCAGGAACGTCTGCCGGCCAGGAAGTGCCGCGAATTGATAGCGTAGCCAAGGTCGTCCGGGCTGGGGAACCAGTTCAGCGGGTCGATGCCAATGAAACTCGCTTCCTCGAAACGGTAGCGCCAGTTGCGCTTTAGCGTGCTGGCATAGAAGCTGTTGCCCTTCCCCCGGCGCAGGTAGACATGGTCGTCATGGATCAAGCCTTGCATGGCATTGACGGCGAAGCGCAACACGACGTCTTGCTTGTAGGTCAGTTTCGACCGCTCCACCGAAGCGATGTTGTCCATGTTGAAGATGTGTACGAAGCGTGGCAGAAAGTCCCGCATCTGCTGGTCAATCTGCTGCTGCGTCACGCCGCTGGCGTGGAAGTACGCAACAAAGTGATTGCCGTGGTAGTTGCCCACGCCGTCGCGAACCGCCAGCAACTCGCTGAAGTTACCCTTGTTCTCGTTGCCCATCAAGGGTGCGGCGTACAGCCGGTCGCCATGTTCGCGCAGGAACTGGTTGGCCGGCTGGGTCACCAGTTCCTGGCGGCCCAGGTCAAACAGCTGCACCTGGCTCCCGTGTATGCCGTTGACGAACATCTCCTGTGCCAGGCCGCCGCCGACGACGGCGATCGGCCCATGCTTCTGCAGTGCCGTGCTGAGCTGGCCCGCCGTGATGATATTGCGCAGCGGCAGGTAGCCTATGTCCGCAGCCATGGCCGTGACGTCCATCTGCGCCAGGCCGAGGTTCTGGTCGAGAGCGTCCTTGAGAAGTTGGTTCATGTCCAGGCTCCGTCATTGCATGATTGATTGGAGAAGGTCTTCCTTGGAGCGAAAGATCACGCCCTCGCGCAGCGCCTTCATGATGGCCATCATGTAGGCCCAGCGCTTGTCGTCGCCCACGCCTGACAGGTCGATATCCTTGAGCCAGGCCAACTGCTGCTGCAGGTCCGGAGGGTTCTGGCTATTGTCTTCGTCGATCACCGGCTGCTGCACGGTCACCGAGCCGTCGGTGTCGATTTCCACCTTTTGCGAGCCTTCGGCCTTGTCCAGCACCTTGAGCGCGTCGTCGTACTTGCCCTTGCCCGCCTGCTCCTGCCGGGCCTGCTCGCCCTGGCGCAGAAGCGCGGTCATCTGGCCGAGCTCGGGCGAATCGCCCAGCAACTGCTCAAAGGCCTTCTTGGTCAGCGCGGCCTTGGTGTCGGCGTCCAGCTTGGAGTTTTCCAGCTGCGACAGGCCTTGCAGCGCCTTGCTGCGCCGGTCCAGGTCGTAGGCCGACATGGTCTTCATCGCCTCCAGGCTGATGTCACCGGCCTTGCTGGCCAGCTGCTGCGCAGTGGTGGCGTACTGGGTGGCGGCGGCGCTACTGGTGGTCAGGGCCGCCATCGCGTTCTTTTGCGTCTCGGACAAGCCGGTGATGTCGCGGAATGCATCCGATTTGCCCAGCAGATCCAGCGCCTTGGACAGGCCCGTGGGGTCGGGCGCGGCCGGTGCGTTCTGGATGTTGACGATGGGCGTGGCAAAGTCCTTGGGGCTCAGGTTGCCCGGGTCGGTACGCCGCGTCTGGGTGGATATCGGCTCGATGGCTGTGGGCTCGTCGATCGGGTGCTCCTCCCACTTCCAGAATCGCGAATCGTCGATCTTCTCGCAGCTGTTGCAGGCGCCGGAGACGGCCTCGGCAAACAAGCCCTTAGTGGGCACGCTAATGCGAAACGGCTTGGGCTCGTGCTTTGTGCCCGGCGCAGGCTTGTAGAAGTCGATCAGGTCCACTGGCACCTGGTCGGTTAGCACGCCTAGTGTGCGGTCGTTGGGCGAAGGCACGAAGTTGGGGATGAGCAGGAAGTCGCGGTTGACATTCAGCCCCTTGGCCACGGCAAAGATGACGCTGTTGCCGGCAAAGCCCAGGCGCTTGAAGTCCACCACCGAGGCAACGCTGCGCGTGTCGTATTGCATGATGGGCTTGCCCGCACCGTCCAGCTCCAGCCCGGTCTTGACCTGGCCTTGGTCCACATAGGTCTTGTAACGCAGCCGCGGCAACTGGATGGTGTAGCGGTCCAGCAGGTTGAACAGCCGCTGCTCGTCCAACGCCGACCACAGCAGCTTGTGGTAATACTCCCTGTTGGACTCCAGGTGGCGCTCTAGCAGCTGGGCGCTCTTCTTGTCCTCGTGGCGTGGGTTGCGCATTTCGTCCTGGGTCAGCGGCGTGGAGATGAGCGCCGAGTCATCGCCCGCCAGGTCGTTCTGCAAGCTGCGCGAGGAGAACAGGCGGCCCGCGTAGTGGTCGGTTTGGTAGCTCACCGTGCCGCCCAGCACCAGGCAGGTGGAGCCATAGGGCAGGTCGGCTGCGGTGATCTCGATGCGGATGATGTCAGTGCGCCGCAGGCCAGCGATGACGCCATAGGTGGCGCTCGTCGGGCGCAGCGCGATGCTGACGTTGTAGTCGCCCACGCGTGCGCCGGTGTTAGTTTCGCCGGCCAGCATTGCCTTCTTGATGCTGGCCTTGTCGTTCCTGAACCAGTTGTTGTTGGAGATCAGCGTCACGTCAAAGTGCAGGTCCACCTTCTGGGAGGGGTTGTTCTGCAGCACCGCGTGGACCTTGATCGTCTTGCAGAAATCGGCCACGAAATTCTCGTAGGCCAGCTGGGCCTGAAAGCCTTCTTCCACGCCGTTCAGGCTTTGTTTTTCGAAGATCTGCTGGGCCAGCCGCGCGGCCACCGGGCCGATGCCCGAGGCCCACCAGCCCAGGCCGCGCAGCGGCAAGGTCAGGCTGGCGAGCACCTGGGCATAGATGGTGTTGTAGTCGGTGGCGGTGGACGGCAGGGTAACGTTGGGCTTGACCACATGGAGCCTGAACGACAGGTCGCCTGCCACCTCCTTCAGTTGTTCGTCACAGTAGCGTTCTGCGGGAAAGGCCGAGTAGGCCAGTGCGTCGCCATGCAGCGCGTCCTCTTCGCGCTGCAGCGAATCAAAGCCGGCGCGCAGCTGGCGCAGGCTGGCCTGCGGCGCGAACAGGTAGGTGGACAGCACGTCGCGCCAGCGCAGGATTTTGCGGCGGTCGAAGTTCTCGATCAGGAACGGAACGAACAAGCATTCCTGCACATCGGCTAGCTCATGGTGCACCGCAAAGTGGCGCAGCACCTCGAAGTACTGGATGGTGATGGCATGGCAGTGGTTGTGGTTGGCGACGACTTCGGTGGTGAAGCGAAACGACTCCGACTGCCCCACCGTGGTCACCACGCTGGCGCGCTGGCTGCGCACTGATGAGGCGTTCTGCATGGTGCGGTCGCGCAGGTTCTGTTCGGATGAGGAGAACAGGCTGCGCGTGGAGTTCTGCGAGGCATCGCTCCAGCTATCGCCCTTGGATTTGCTGAAGCCGCCGGACACCCCTAGCACCTTGGACACACCACCCAGGAATTTCATGCCGCCAAAGCTGCCACTGGCCCCACTGGAGCTGCCGCTGCCAAAACCCACGCCCAGGCCGCCGCTGGTCCCCGCCGTGGTGTTGTGGCTGGAGGCGGTCTGGCTTTCAGCGAGGTTGGCCCTGACGATTTCATTGATGTCGCGATCGTGCACCAGCGTGCTGTCCAGCGTATCCACCGCATCGAGCTGCTCGGTGCGGGCGGCGGTTTCCCGACGGTCCCATTCCATCACCGCGATCTGCTTTTTCTGTCCCGGCGCTAGAGGCAGCGAGTACAGCAAGTCACCCAGCGAATAGCCAGCAGCGCGCCACACCTGCTTCATGTGCAGGATGTGGCCGAAGGCGATGGTGGCAGCCTGCACTGTGCCCAGGATGCCGTCGCTGTCGTCCCAGTCAATCGGGTTGCGGCCGGTCAGCGGCACCCGGCCCATGCTAGCGATCAGGCGCTCCAGCCGGTCCTGCTCGGTACGCAGAATCTGCAGTTCGCGCTGCAGGGCGTCGCTGTTACGGTTGTAGATGCCGGCCCGGAAGTAGGCGTCGGTGGCCTCGCTTTGCTGGTCCAGCCCGATCTGGGCGGTGGCGCCGCCTTTGGGCGCAGCCGGCCCGATGGGGTCGGCCGTACCGGTGCCGCTGCTGGTGCTATCCACCAACAGGCCGCCGCCCAGCCTTCCTTGCGCCCGCGGTTCCTGCTCGCCCAGTTGCTGCAGCTGGCCTACCAGCGCCAGGTGCAGCGTCGGAAAGCTGGCAAAGAGTGCCAGTTGCTTCTGGATTTCGGCCACCCGAAGCTTGACCCAGGCCAGGCGGTCTTCCAGCTTGTAGCTCGCCGGGTTGTAGAGCTCGGGGTCGCTAGTTCGGATAACCTGGATGTAGGCAAACTCCTCCAGCGCACGGTTGGGCGTGGTGAAGTTGATGCAGCTGCCGCCGATGTCCTGCGAATATTGGCTGTTGTTGACCAGATCCTCCATGTCGGGCAGCTGCGGCACGGACTTTGTGCTGCAGGCGCAATTGTCATGCTCATCCTGCGTCATGCTGGTGGGCAGGCCTTGCACTACCAGCCAGACGAAATCTGGCCATTCGTCACTGGCAGTCAGGGCAATGTCCAGCTTGTCGCCCGGCTTGACCGACACCGTGGCAAAGGCGTTCTTGTATTTGCCGGCGGGGTAGGGCAGCGAGAAATTGCCGTCACCATCGGTGGAGCAAACGCCAAGCACAGTGGCGCGGCCGGTGGATGCCGGCGAGCCATAAAAAACTATCTGGTTGTCGCGCAGCTTGAGCTTGGCATTGCTGTCTACCACCTTGCCGCGCAGCTTCTTGTTGAGCTGCCGGGGCACGTTCTCAAGCACACGCGGCGTTGGGTTTACCAGGTTTTCGATATTGTCGAAAGTGGTGGTAATGAGCACCGGATTGCCGGCCAACAGGCTGCTGACGGGAATGGACTTGACCAGGTTTTCGATGTTGTCGAAGGTGGCGGGGGAAAATACCAAGTTGTCGGCCAGCAGGCTGCCGACGGAAATCGACTTGTCCAGCCTGACGACCGTGTCGGCGCCCGATTTGCCAGACACCTTGGCGTCGCCGCCGGTCGCGGTCGTTTTGGTGGGCTGCAGCACCGTGGACCGCACCCGAGCATCACTGACGGGCAGCGGGTTGCCATTCTTGTCCTGCAGCACGAATGAGATGTGTCCGGTTTCGGACAAGGTGTAGGCACCGTCGTCCGGCTGCTGCAGGTTAGCCGCGAACACGCCGTCCCGACCGACTTGCACCGACACGCTGGCGCTGCGTTCGGGCTTACCGGCGCTGACCAGCTCATAGATCAGATTGATCCTGACGCCCTCGAACCCCGAGGCGCCGCCTTGCAAGTTGACCACCCGGCCGCGAACTTCGTCAATTTGCATTTCCGTCCCCGCTACTTGGTTTGCACGACGTCATAGGAATTTAGCCCCTATGACCTGGCGCCAAGCATACTTCGGATAGTGTTTTCAAACGCCCTTTCTGCTTCCCTGTGGCACCCCTAGCACGGCGCCTGACGCGCTTGAGTCAGTCTTTGAAGGTGGCTGAGATGCGTTGAGCGTTGAGGGCGCAGCCGTAGGTTGCCTTTCTTGGGTGCCTTAAGTAGGTTATTCCGGACCACAAGCACGTTGTCATCAGTCCCGCAAACTCTCGAACGCAGCCGACTCCAGCGGCCCGTGCCGCCGGGTCGTCTGAACGGCTGCAGTTGGGCGAAGTCAGGCCGCTTGAGGCGCCTGGCCACGAGCTGGCGCCCGAGGTGGCCCCCTAACCTGCAGGCCCAAGTGAGCGAGGATCATCGCGATGACTGGTTGCTCGAGGATGACCGCAATGATCTTCAGCTTGCCGCCGCAACAGGGGCAGTGCTCCACGTCGAGGCCGAACACCCGCTTGAACGGCTTCGCCCAGCTCAGCCGCACCGGGCGGTGGTGCGCACAGTTCGCATCGCACTCGGCGAGTAGCGCGGCCTGCGCGGGCGCCTCGGCCTCTCACAGCACCACCAGCACGTGCAGCTTGGCGTTGGGCACCAGGACACCATGGAAGAGAATTAGATGCAGCCTCGGGCTGGGCACCAGCGCCGCGAGCCGCTCCATGAATTCCAGCGGTGACGTCACTAGATGCGCGGTGCCGTCACGCTACGGAGTCTTGAGCTTGACCACCACCTTGCCCGCAGCGTTGGTCTGTATACGCTCGTTAGCCAGTGCCGGGCGGGTCATGTAGCGGCACCCAGCGCCTGGCAGTCATCGGCGCCGCAGCTCACGACTGCGTGCAAACTGAAACCATCGATGTCGGCGCATAGCGATTGCTTGAACTCTGTCGCCTTGGGCATGGCGCCCTGCACCGTCAGCAACTTCTGTCCGGCGCGCGTGCCGAAGGCGATGCGGCAAGTACACGCTGCATCCTGCAGCGGCCAAACACGTCCTTGACGACTTTCGGCAGGAGGGCGCCGGTAGCGTCTTGGGCCTAGGCGAAAACGCTCGCGGCGTGCTGCTCACCAGGCGGTACAGCGCTGTTTGCTCCGCGCAGTGACGCTCGTAGTGGACCGTGGCGCAAACCGGTGCCCGCTGGGGCTGTTGCACCCTGGCTTGCACGCAAGGCTCCCGAAATGGAGAGCCCGCACGGTCTCAAGCTGTGTTCTGCGCCTCAATCGCCCTGAGTGCTACCTGCCGATGGTTGCCCTCGGCTGCGGGGCCACCTTCGGCGGCCTCGATGCATGTGCGACCGACCGCACCGGGGCGTCGAGTTCACGGCAGCGGGTGTCGCTGATGGGTCGACTCGAGTCCTCCTTTCTGGCACGGACCGGTCGGTCACAGTGTGGGACTTCCCGGCGACAACTCGGCCGGCTGCTGTCCTGCCGTTTGCTGACTTTCATGGCGGCGCCGGCCGATAGGTTGGATGTCGGCTTGATGGCGGTCAGCGTGAGCCCGCCTGCCTGCCACCATTGACCGCGTACGCTGCATACCCGACCTTAAGCCAGCTCTACCTCCGTGCGGAAGAGACTTGTTTGCCCACACGACACCGCAATGCCGATGACCTGAGCGGAATAGCTTGGAAGCGGACGAATCTTGGTTTGAGTCGCCCTCGGTTTAGCCGAACTAACCCGCCTGCAAATCTCCGCAACTCAGCCCTGGAGCATTGACAGCCTGGGTGGCACTTTCCTAGCCTGACCTCCCGGGAATTCTCGGATCGTCCAATCCGGCATCGGGAAGGCGTTTCGCCCACCGACCGGCGTTCGGGAGTGTTGCCATGATCACAACGCCGCAGTACCTGCATCCTTTGTCGGAAGTGCACAGCACCGCTGCACAAGGCCCGCGACGCAGCCGCCGCTCGCCGACGTCAACCTTGTTGAGGAGTACACGACAAGGTCAGCCAAGAGGCATGGTGAAACCACACCGGCAGGCGGCCTCCTCGGTCACGCGGTGTACCAACCAGCTCAACGCAATCTGGACGAATGAGCAGGCTGGATGCGAGCTTGTCGTCGTAGCCCATGCCACCGGCCTGCACCTGAAGTTCTGCACCTGGCTGATCGCCGGCCCTGCGCTGGAACAGAGCTTCGTCGTCCACACCCTCGCCGACTTCGAGCAATGGATGACGACCGCACCGACCAAGTTCGGTCACCCCGTCGCCCACGAAGAGATCAGGAGGTTCGCCCATGCAAGCCTCACCCGATGAATCCGACCGGCCCGTCGACACGCCAGGTCCGTTTCCCCAAGCGTCGGCCCTTGAACTCTGTGAGCTGACCCAGTCTCTGGTCGTGGCCGACGAGGCGAGCGCTATCGCCGCCCTTGAACTTGCGGCACGCGCGGGGGGCGCCGATGCAGCCCTGTTCGTTTCGGTCATCCCCGACGGGGACCATGGCTGGTATCGATCCATGGCTGCCCTGAACGCTGATTGGGGCCATAGAGCCTTGCGCCGGCTGCACAGCGGGACGTGCACCTGGCTTGCGCATGTCGCCAGGTCGAGCGAACCGCTACTCGTCAAACTTGAAGGCGATGAAGGCGATGCGGCCTTCGATGGTGATGGCCCAGATCGCCACGCTCAACGCGCGGTATGGCTGATTCCGGCCCCCTCGCCTCGCGAGTCAGATGTGCTGGGGCTGCTGATGCTCGCGGGCAGGAGCGAGCCTCAGCTGGAGCCCACTCACCGCTTGATGCCGGCCTACAGGGCCCTGGCCCTGGGCTTCGCCGATTGGTTTCAGCGCCGGGGTCGGGATGAACTGATTCGCAGCGCCCACCTGACGGAGCGAGACCTGGAATTGCTGCGACACGAGTCCATGGGGCATGGCTCCAAGCGAATCGGCGCGGCGCTCGATACCGAGCCCAAGACCATCGACTGCCGCTTCCATCGGCTCAACATGCGCCTCGGCGTGGCCAATCGCCGTGAAGCCGTGCGCCTATGCCAGCGATACGGCCTGCTTTGACGTGCCGCCCGCGGGCAGGCGCAAGAAAGTCGCGCAAATCCAGCAGCCTCCATCGCACCGGCCGAACCTACAGTGACTTCACTGCAAGGCCCCCGGCATCCCGAGTGGTCCTCGCTAGACCAGAGAGGCAGCACAGCACCATGACTCAGCAGACCCAGCCCACGCCGGGACCCCAGCGCAGAAAAGCTTCTGCGCGCAGGTCCACGGCCAGGCTCGCGATGGCGTGGGGAGCAACTATCGCCCTTCTCCCCACACCAGCCCGATCCGTGGATGGCTGCCTGGTCCTGCTGTGCTTCGCTGCGCCCAGCTGGCGCGCCGTTCCGCAATGCGTGCCGCCCATCCGCCAGGTGCTGCGTGATCTGGCACGCGGCAAGGCCTTCCCGACCTGCGGCATGGCCGGTGCCGGCAACTCGGCCAGCCATGCCTGGGCCGTTGCACCGCACTACTGCCCGCCCCAGTACACCCGGGTGTTCGATGGCGAGAACGGTCCGATCTACACCTGCGATTACACCGGCGCCGTTTCGGTACTGTTCAACGGTCAGCCGTTCACTCGCACCTGGTGGTCCATGGCCGGCGAAACGGTGACCGACTTCAGCCCGGCAGCAAAGGCGCAACTCGGCACCTGGGACACGCGTTTCGACGAAGACTACGACGCCTGGCTTGCCATGCAGCCTCCCCCGCCGCCGCCTCTGGGCCCGGGCGATTGAGGTGACCCGTCATGGATGCAGGTACCTTCCTCGCCCTCGCACTTGCCTGCGCCCCGCAGGTGCACGCCGACACGGCCCGCGCCCTGGTCAGCGTCGAGAGCGCCTTCAACCCCTGGGCCATCGGCGTCGTCGGCGGGGCCCTGGAGCGACAACCTCGCCATCGCTCGGAGGCTTTGGCCACCGCGAGGGCGCTGCAAGAGGCCGGCTGGAACTTCAGTGTGGGCCTGGGGCAAATCAACCTGGCCAACTTCGACCGTCTGGGCCTGACACTCGAATCAGCCTTCGAGCCCTGCCTGAACTTGGCTGCCATGCAAACGGTGCTGGGTGACTGCCTGCACCGGGCGAGCACCACGGCCGTGCGTACCGTTGAACAGGTAGCGCTGCGTCAGGCCCTGTCCTGCTACTACAGCGGCAACTTCACCACCGGCTTCCATCAGGGCTACGTTCGCAAGGTCGTCAGCGCCGTGCGCGCAGTTCCCACCCTCCCACCGAAGGAATGAGCATGAGACCTCCTGACTTGATCCAACGCGCCGTCCCGGCCGTTGTCACCGTCCTCCTGGGCATGCTGTCGGCGTCCGCAAGGGCCGATGGCTTCGACAAGATCAACACAACGGTCACCAATGTCAACAACATCCTGGTCACGATCTCAGTTGCCGTGGTCACGATCTCGATCATCTGGGCTGGCTTCAAGATGATCTTCCAGGGCGCCCGGCTGGCCGATGTGGCCAACGTGCTGTTCGGCGGCACCCTGGTCGGCGGCGCGGCGGCATTCGCCAGCTACATCGTCTCCTGACCTCCTGCAGGGCGCCGCCATGCACGCCGAGACCATCTACAAGGGGGCCACCCGCCCGGCCATGAAACTGGGCATTCCCCTGGTGCCGATGGTGGTGCTGTTCGGCAGCGGCATGCTGCTGATCATGTGGGGCGGCATCCTGGTGAGTTGGTGGGTTGCCCTGAGTGTGGTGGTGGCCATCGTTCCCGCGCTGCTGTGGATGCGCTTCGTCACCGCAAAGGACGACCAGCGCTTCCGACAGATGTTCGTCGCCCTGAGGCTGCGGCTGTACGACCGCAACCGCCGCTTCTGGCACGCCCGCAGCTACTCCCCCCATGCCTACCGAGGAGCCCGAGATGCTTGGCATGTCTGAACACCCCAGAGCCCCCACTGCCCAAGCGCGCCCCGGCGGCCACCAGCTGCGTCCGCGCCTGTGGAACCGTGCCCTGGCGGAGAACCCCTTGGCGCGCTTTATCCCCTTCTCGTCGCAGGTCAGCCCGCATGACGTGATCACCCGCGGGGGCGACTACCTGCGGGTCTGGCGGCTGGACGGCGTGCCCTTCGAGTGCGCCGATGAACACCAGATCACCGAGCGACACGAAGCCATGTGCAGTCTGCTGCGCAATCTGGCGGGCGGCCAGTGGGCAGTCTGGACGCATCGCCTGCACCAGCTGGTCGAGGACAGACTGCAGGATCCACCAGAGCCTGGCTTCGCCCGCGACCTGTCCGGGGCCTACCAGGCCAAGCTGGGGGAGCGGCCGATGATGAGCAACGAGCTCTACCTGACGCTGGTCTACCGCCCCAATGCCTCGCGGGTGAGCCGAGCCCTGCAGCCTAGGCAGCGCACCCGAGCCGCCATCGCTGAGGCCCAGGCCCAGGCGCTGCGGGTGATGGAGGAACGCACCGCCCTGGTCGGCCGTGTGCTGCGAGGCTTTGGCCCGGAGCTGCTGGGAACGAGGGAGCAGCAGGGCCGCACCTACTCCGAGGTGGCTGAGTTTCTCGGCTTCCTGGTCAACGGCTGGTGGCGGCCGATTCCGATGACGGCGGGGCCGCTGTACCGCACTCTGCCGACCACGCGGCTGTCCTTCGGCGGCGACAAGCTGGAACTGCGGCAGGGGGACCAACGGCGATACGCCGCCCTGGTGGACATCAAGGAGTACGCCGACGCCGTCGAGCCCGGCACCCTCAATGCACTGCTGTACGAGGACAGCGAGTTCATCGAGACGCAGAGCTTCTCCATCCTGCCCCGCCGCGAAGCCATGCGCGCGCTGGAGCTGCAGCGCGACCAGTTGATCGCCAGTGACGACGCGGTGGCCAGCCAGGTGGCGGAGATGGATGGGGCGCTGAACGACCTGGGCGACGGCCAGTTCTGCATGGGCGAGTACCACTACAGCCTGGTTGTGTTCGGCCAGGCGGGCCACGGCAGCGTGACCGATGCCGGACGCCGCGCGGCTCAGGCCATTGGCGCCGTCGGCGAGGCCTCCAGCCTGCAGATGGCCCCGGTGGACCTGGTGGCCGACGCCGCCTGGTTTGCGCAGATGCCGGGCAACTGGCAGTGGCGGCCTCGGGACGCCAAGCTCAGCTCACGTGCCTTCGCGGCCCTTGCCAGTGGCCACAACTTCGCCCGCGGCAAGCGTGACGGCAACCCTTGGGGTGAGGCCCTCGCCCTGTTGCGCACCCCCTCCGGCCAGCCCTTCTACCTGAACCTGCACAGCAGCCCGGAGGGCGAAGACTCGGCCGACAAGAAACTGCCGGGCAACACGCTGATCATCGGCTCCACCGGGGTGGGCAAGACGACGCTGGAGATGTTCCTGCTGACGCTGACGCGCAAGTGGAACCCCGCGCCGCGGCTGGTGCTGTTCGATCTGGACCGGGGCTGCGAGATCGCCATCCGCGCCCTGGGTGGACGGTACTTCACGCTTGAAGCCGGCAAGCCCACGCACCTGAACCCGCTGCGGTTCGAACCCACGCCGGCGCGGATCCAGTTCTGGGAGCAGTTGGTCCGCACCTGCATCGCCACGCCCGCCCTGCCCTTGCTGCCGGCCGACGAACGCGCCATCGCCGAGGCCGTCAGGGCCGTGGCGATGATGCCGGCGCCGCTGCGCCGCTTCTCCACCGTCCAGCAGAACCTGCCCAAGTCCGGCGAGAACAGCCTCTACGAGCGGCTGGGCCGCTGGTGTGAGGGGGGCGCGCTGGGCTGGGTGTTCGATGGCGATCGCGCGACGGGCGACAACCGCCTGGTTGATCTTCAAGCCGCCCAAGTCATCGGCTTCGATTCCACCGAGTTCCTGGACCTGCCCGAGGTGCGCACGCCGGTGATGATGGTCCTGCTGCAGATGATGGAGGAACTCGTCAACGGCGAGCGGCTGATCTACGTGATCTCAGAATTCTGGAAGGCGCTGGACCACGAAATCTTCAGCGACTTCGCCAAGCAGAAGCAGAAGACCATTCGCAAGCAGAACGGCCTGGGCATCTTCGATACCCAGAGCCCGTCCGACGTGCTGCGGCACCCGATCGGCCGCACGATGGTCGAGCAGAGTGTCACCAAGATCTTCCTGGCCAACCCGGAGGCGGTGCGCGAGGAGTACGTCGACGGCTTTGGTCTGACCCAGGCCGAGTTCGACATCGTTCGCAGCCTGGGCGCTCAGGGTGGCCGGCGGTTCCTGATCAAGCAGGGGCACGCCAGCGCCGTCTGCGAGCTGGACCTCTCGGGCCTGGACGACTTCATCACCGTGCTCTCGGCCACCACCGACAACGTCACCCTGCTGGACGCTATTCGCGAACGGCATGGCAACGATCCGTCTCAGTGGCTTCCGGTTCTGCTAGCCGAAGTTCAAGATCGCAGGCTTCGCAACGCTGGGAGAGCTGCATGAAGACCTATTGCAAAGTCGTGGCGGTGGCCGTGCTGGCGTTGGTCGGCACCGGTGCCAGCGCCCAGTTCGTCAACGGCAACGAGGCCGTCAACGTGATGCCGGATGGAACGCGGCGGGTGGAGACCCCACCGCTTCCGGCAGCCACCTTGGCGGCACCCTGTGCTGCAGACAAACCAGCATGCACGGCCAGCGGATGGCGGATGGTCGAGACGGCTGAGGGTCTTCGCGAATGCACGGAGATCTACGCTCGGCCCGGCACCTGTCGCCCCTCAACCTTCGGCGCAGACAAGCGGCCCAGGCTGTGGATCGTGAAGCTTCGCGGCCAGTGGATGCAGTGTCAGTTCCCGGACATCAGCAGCAAGTGTGTGAGCACCAAGGCGCTGCCCTACAGTGCGGTGCAGTGATCGAGGTGATGCCATGTTCACCTGGGTTGGATCGCAGTTCGACGGTGTGCTGAACACCTACGTGCTCGGCGTCGTCTCAACGCTGATGGCCGGGATTGCTCCTATCGCCTTGAGCACCATGACCTTGTGGGTGGCGCTCTACGGCTGGGCTGTGCTTCGCAACGAGGTGTCGGAGACCGTGCCGGTCTTCCTGTGGAAGATCTTCAAGATCGGCCTCGTGTTCGCCTTTGCGCTGCAGTCCAGCGTCTACATCAGCAACGTTTCAGAAGCGGCCAACGCACTGGCTACGGGTGTCGCTGCAACTTTTCTTCCGTCAGTCGCCAACCAGACGACGATCACATCACCCTACGCCATCCTCGACGCCTTCAACGACAAGGCCGGCCAATTGGTGCTTGATCTTCTGAAGGAGGCCGGCATCACCCGACTCGATCTGGTATTTGCCGCAGTGGTCACGGCACTTGGGAACGTTGTCTTTCTGTGCGTCGCTCTGTTCGTAGTGACGCTGTCCAAGGTGTTCCTGACTTTTGTGATCGCAGTGGGACCGTTGTTCGTGCTGTGCCTGGCCTGGCGGCCCACCATGCGGTTCTTCGACAGCTGGCTGTCGATGCTTCTGAACGCTGTCGTTCTGACCTGGTTCGCCTTTTTCGCACTTGGGCTGAGCGCCTACATGGGTGATGCACTGGTCCAGACCATCCAGGACCAGGGTGGCTTCCTCGGCCCCACCTTCAACGTCGTCGGCGAAAGCCTCAAATACTGCGTCGTGATGACCCTGATGGCCATCATCTGCTTTCAGGCGCCGAGCCTGGCCTCCGCGCTCACCGGCGGCGCTGCGGTGCAGCAGGGCATTCAGATGATCCAGAACGCGATGATGGTTTCCGGTCTGCGCTCGGCCTCCGCGGCGCGCAGTTCCGGGGCCTTGGGTTCGGCCGGTGGCGTCATCCAGGCGGGCACCGGCCTGCCCTACGCCGCGGGCCGGGCCGCTCAGGCAGCGGCGCGACACGGCTACGGCAAGGTGCGCGCTGCGGCCTACAAGCTCGCCGCGCTGCGCGGTCGGGCCTGACCTCACCCTGGCACAGGAGCATCCCCATGCAAGTTCGTCAGACACTGGCCGCCGTCCTCCTCGCCGGCTTCAGCACCTTCGGCGTGCGCGCCCAGGGTATTCCGGTCATCGATGTCGCGAACCTGGCGCAGACGGTGCAGCAGGTGATCAACGACATCGCGGCGATCAACAACCAGGTGCAGCAGATCACCCAGTTGCAGGGGCAGCTCGACAGCATCAACGGCCTGCGCAACCTGGGCAACGTCTTCAACAACCCGCAGTTGAAGAACTACGTGCCGGCCGAGGCCTACACCTATCTCAATGCCGTCACCGACTCAGGCTATGCCGGCCTGAACAGCACGGCCAAGGCGCTGCGCGACGCGGGCATGCTCTACAACTGCATGGATCTGAGCGGCGCCGCCCGCACGGGCTGCCAGGCCTCCCTGGCCCAGCCGTATCAGCACAAGGGCCTGCTGCAGGACGCGATGAAGTCTGCCGCCGGGCGGCTGGCGCAGATCCAGTCGCTGATGGGCCAGATCAATGCCACTACCGACCAGAAGGCGGTGCAGGAGATCCAGGCCCGCATCGGCGCCGAAAACGCCTTGCTGGCCCACGAGATGTCCCAGGTGCAGATGCTGCAGGGCATGGCCGACAGTGAAGAGCGCATCGCCCGATCCCGCGAGCGAGAGCGCCAGTACCAGATGCTCACCCGAACCGGCAAGGTGGCCGACTACCTGCCCTAGCGTCGATCACCGAACTCCGTTCCCGGAACCCGCTGCGCTGAATCACTGCACCCGGCACAGCCCCAAGGAGACCACCGATGAATGCCATCCTGATGCCAGGACGAGCCGCTGCATGGCCCAAGCGCTCGCCCGACGCCGCCCCAGCTGACGCCGACACGCTCGAGATGGCGGCTAACAGCGAGTGGGAGGTGGACCGGGTCCTGCTGCTGGAGCGCTCCGAGCGCCGGGCCTGGTGGGTGGCCGCAGCGAGCCTGGTGCTGGGCTTGGTCGGTGTGGCGGCCGTCTTCGTCCAGGGCCCCTTGCGCCGGGTGGTGGAGATTCCCATCGTGGTGGACCGCACCACGGGCGAGACCACCATCCAGCAGCGCCTGGATGTCGAAACCATCCCGCCGATGGAAGCGCTGGACAAGCACAACCTGGCCACCTTCGTCCGAGCCCGCGAGGGCTACAGCTGGACGTTCCTGCAGCGCGACTTCGACCAGGTCGCCCGGATGGCGGTGCCAGCCGTGTTTGCCGACTACAACCGGCAGTTCGAAGGCGAGGCCGCCCTGCACAAGAAGATCGGCGCTACCGAGGAGTGGCGCATCAACGTGGTCGGCGTGCGCCTGGCCGCCTCGGGCCGGTCCGGCAACCGGGGCGAAGCCACAGTCACCTACGACAAGCTGGTGCGGCTGACTGACCGCCTGTTGCCCGACATCACCACCCGGCATGTGGCCAGCATCGTCTACCAGTACCAGCCCAAGGTGCTGGCCAAGGAACGGGACCGGATCGAGAATCCCTTCGGCTTCGTCGTGTCCGCCTACCGGTCGGATCCCGAGATCAACACCGCACCGCAGGGAGCCAAGCCATGAAGGCGGCGTCCTGGGTCATTGCCCTCATGGCCGTTGCGGTCTGTGGTGCCGCGCCTGCCTCCTCGGAGCCGGCTGACCCTCGCCTGCGCGAGGTAGTCTACGACCCGCGCGTCGTGGTCACCGTTCCGGTGAAGCGGGGCAGCGTGACACTTGTGGTGCTGGCCGCTGATGAAGCGATCACCGAGGTGGCGGTCGGACTGGGCAGCGACTGCAGCAAGGCCGATGCGGCATGGTGCGTGGCGGCCCAGCCCGGGGGCCGCACCTTGTTCGTCAAGGCCAAGAGCGCGGCCGGCGCGGCGAACAACCTGGCCGTAGTGACCGACCGGCGAGTGCATGCCTTCCGCTTTGTCGTGCTGGCTGATGGCGACCCGAAGCCACCGGTCTACCGCCTGAGTGTCAAGGCGCCTGTTCCTGTCGCTGTTGTGGGCGCCAGGGGCATCAACGCCGCGGTGGCCCCGGTCCTGCTGCCGGCGCCCTTCCTTGCCCCGTCACCGACACAGATCGTCGCCGAACGCCTGCTGGCCAAGCAGCCTGTCTTGAACACCCAGTACTCGGTGGCCGAGGGGGCTGAGTCTCAGGACATCGTGCCCACCCTGGTGTTCGACGACGGCCGCTTCACCTACCTGCGCTTCCCCGGCAACCGCGAGGTGCCGGCCGTGTTCCATGTTTTGGGCGATGGCAGCGAGACGCTGCTCAACGCCCGCATGGAGGACGACCTGCTGGTGGTGGACCGGGTCAGCCGCAGGCTGATGCTGCGCGCGGGCTCGGCCGTGGTGGGCCTGTGGAACGAGGCCTTCGACCTGGACGGCCGGCCCGCAGAAGACGGCACCACCGTACCCGGCGTGCAGCGGGTGCTGAAGGCCGAAGGGTTGCCCTTCGGCCACCCCAAGGGAGCCACACCATGACGCAAGATCCCCGCACGCCCCTTGGGCACGATCCCGAACAGGGTGTTGACCAAGGTCCGGACGGCAACGGCCTCTCGCCGCTGCCCGGAGAGCCCGGTATCCCCAATGTCGAAGCCGCCTCCCGCCCGCCCCTATCCAGGAAGGGTCTGTTGGCCCTGGCCTTGCTGCTGGTCTCGCTGGTGGCCGTGGCGGCAGTCACCGTCCAGCGCTTTGCAGCCAGCGGCAAGAAGTCCGGCGACAGTCCCTCGCCCCTGATGCGGGATCGGCCCAGCGCCGCGACCGCCGAGCCGCGGAAGCTGGAGCTGCCGGCCATGCCGCCCACCCCGGCCTCAGCCACCTCGGCCATTGCACCACCCGCCACTGCGCCGCTGATCCCGGCCCTGGTGCCCACGGCCGAGGAGCTGGCCGAGCCCATCGGAGTGCGTCGCACCGGTTCAGCCGTGCCAGCGTCACCTGGGCAGAAGGTGCTGGCGCCGGAGGATGCGCCCGTCCTGCTGGTCACTGCCAGACCGGGAGCCGTCCCTCCTTCGGGCACCGGACCTCACCAGTCGATGGCGGTCGAGCCTGGCGGCGAGGCGCCCCCTGTTGCGGGCAGCGCCAGACCAAACGACCCCTTGGCCGCCACGACCCGCAACCTGCAGGGCTACCAGCGCCAACTGCAAGGCCTGCTCGACAACCTGACCCGCAGTGCTGCGCTAGCTACCGGCCAGGCGACTGGGGCGATGCCATCCTCGCCCCTCCTGGGGGTGCCGCCGCTGCCAGGGACCGGCGGACTTGGCGGCACCACCACGGGAAGTGGCAATGGAAGCGCCAACGGCGGCGGCCTGTTCGGTGGGCAGCTCCTGGGCTCTGGCACCCCCCGGATTGCGGCCTCGATGCTGGGCAACCGAAGCCTCACCTTGCCCAAGGGGACAGCCTTCACCTGTGCCCTGAAGACCCGGGTCATCAGCGCCACCTCAGGTTTCGTCGGCTGCCAGGTGCAGCGCAACGTCTACAGCGACGACGGCCGCGTGCTGTTGATCGAGCGCGGCTCGCACCTGGACGGCGAGTTCCGCGTGGCCTCGGTGCGGCCCGGCACCGTGCGCATCCCGGTGCTGTGGACCCGCGTCCGAACCCCGCTGGGGGTGACGATCGACATCGAGTCGCCCTCCACCGGCCCGCTGGGCGAGCCTGGCATGGACGGCTACATCGACAACCGCTGGGGTGAGCGCATCGGCGCGGCCCTGCTGCTCTCCTTGATCGACGACTCGGTGAAGCTGATCGTCCAGGGCCAGAGCACCGATCGCGACTCGACCACGGTTGTGCTGCCCTCCACCACCGACAACACCAGCAAGCTGGCCGAGAAGGTGTTGGACAGCACCATCAACATCCCGCCGCTGCTCTACCAGAACCAGGGCGGCATCGTCGGCATCTATGTGGCGCGGGACGTGGACTTCTCTGCGGTCTATGAGCTGCGGCCCAGCGACAGCATGTCCCCTGCCGGGGGTGCCCAATGACCCCGCAGACCTGCGAGCACGACTTACTAGGCGAGGGCTGGTGCGGCGACGCCACCTCGGTGGTGGAGTTCCTGCGCCCGTTGCGCGCCCAACTGGACACGCCCGGCGTGCTGGAGGTGTGCGTGAACCGGCCGGGCGAGCTGCTGGTGGAAACCGTGCGCGGCTGGCAAACCGTGCCCGCCGCCGAGATGACACTGGAGCGCTGCCTGTCGCTGGCCACGGCGGTGGCCACCTTCTGCGACCAGCAGGTCAATGCGGAGCGGCCGCTGCTCTCGGCCACCCTGCCCAGTGGCGAGCGCATCCAGTTCGTCATCCCGCCAGCCGTGTCGCGCGGCACGGTCTCGATCACGGTGCGCAAGCCCTCGCAGTTGATCAAGCGGCTGGATGACTTCGAGCGCGAAGGCCTGTTCGAGCGAACAGCCCGGGTGGAGCATTGGTCAGGCTTTGACCTGCAGCCCTTCGAGCAGGAATTGCTGGCCCTGAAGGCGGCCGGCCGCCATGCCGAATTTCTGCGGCTGGCGGTGCGCAAGCACCAAACCATCGTCGTCAGCGGCAAGACCGGCTCGGGCAAGACCACCTTCATGAAAGGCCTGGTCGAGGAAGTGCCCAGGCACGAGCGGCTGATCACGATCCAGGACACGGCCGAACTGACCTTGCCCCACCACCCCAACGTGGTCCACCTGTTCTACAGCAAGGACGCCCAGGGCACTGCCCGGGTCACGGCCAAGTCGCTGCTGGAAGCCTGCCTGCGCATGAAGCCCGACCGCATCTTCCTGGCCGAGGTGCGTGGCGACGAGTGCTTCTCCTTCGTGCGGCTGGCCGCTTCGGGGCACCCAGGCAGCATCACCAGTGTGCATGCCGGCAGTTGCACTCTGGCGCTGGAGCAAATGGCGCTGATGATCCGCGAGACCGGTGCCGGCGGCGGCCTGGCGCAGCACGAGATCCAGCGGCTGCTGGGCATCGTCATCGATGTCATCGTGCAATTCGATCGCGACGAGCGCGGGCGCTTTGTTTCCGAGATCTTCTACGAACCCCGCCAAAGCCGGGGGCAGCTGCCGGGTGGCGGTGGCGATGGAACACTGGTGCCGGGCCTGCAGCCCCCTTCGGACGACCAGCTCGCCCTGTGGAGCGTGGCATGAGCAGTGCCATGGCCCTGCCCTACTCGGCCTGGCCTGTTGGCCGCAAGCTCGTCGCGGCCGTTTTCGCGGTGGTCTTGTTCATCGCCTTGGCCTGCGCGGCGGTCTACCTGGCTGGTGTGCTCTTCCTGGTGCTGAACAAGGCCAACCCCAGGCAGGCTTACTTCGGCAGCATCGTGCACTACTGGGCGCTGTACGCCGACGACGCGCCACTGCGCAGAAAGCTCCAGCTCGCCATCGGCGTCTCGGGCCTCGGCCTGCTGATCCTGCTGCCCGCCGCGCTGTTCACTGCCACGCGCCCTCGGCGAGCACTGCATGGCGACGCCCGGTTTGCCACAGCGGCCGAGGTCCAGCGCGCCGGGCTGACGGGTGGGCACGGCGCGCCGCGCATCCTCATCGGCCGGCATCGCGGCCGGTTCCTGTCGCTGACAGGGCAGCTGTCGGTGATGCTGTCGGCGCCCACGCGCAGCGGCAAGGGCGTCGGGGTGGTCATTCCCAACCTGCTGAACTGGCCCGACTCGGTGGTGGTGCTGGACATCAAGGGCGAGAACTACGACATCACCGCCGGCTACCGCGCAGCGCATGGCCAGGCGGTCTATGCCTTCTCGCCCTTCGATGAAGAAGCGCGCAGCCACCGCTGGAACCCGCTGACGGCTGTGCGTACCAGCCCGCTGCACCGCGTGGGTGACCTGCTCACCATCGGCCAGGTGTTCTTTCCCAACGACGGCAGCGGCACCTCGTCCGAAGCCTTCTTCAACGACCAGGCGCGCAACCTGTTCCTGGGCCTGGGCCTGCTTCTGCTGGAAACCCCATCACTGCCGCGCACAATCGGCGAGATGCTGCGCCAGTCTTCGGGCAAGGGCCGGTCCCTCAAAGACCATCTGAGCGGTCTGATCACCCAGCGCCGCGAACAAGCCTCATCCGCCCACCCACCGCTGTCCGATGAGTGCGCGGACGCCCTGCAGCGCCTGCTGTCCAACTCCGAGAACACGCTGTCCAGCGTGGTCGCCACCTTCAATGCACCGCTGACGATCTTTGCGGATGCCATCGTCGACGCGGCCACCAGTGCCGACGACTTTCGGCTGGAGGACGTACGCCGTCGCCGCATGTCCATCTACGTGCGCATCCCGCCCAACCGGCTGGCCAGCGCCCGGCTGCTGCTGAACCTGTTCTTCTCACAGCTCGTCAGCCTCAACACCCAGCACCTGCCCGAGCAGGACCCGACGCTCAAGCTACAGTGCCTGCTGGTCAATGACGAGTTCACCGCCATGGGCCGGGTGAGCGTCATCACCCATGCCGCCGCCTTCCTGGCCGGCTACAACCTGCGCTTGTTGACGGTGGTGCAGGCCATGTCGCAGCTGGACGCCGTCTATGGGGACAAAGAGGCGCGCACCTTTGCCACCAATCACGGCCTGCAGATCCTCTTTGCGCCGCGTGAACAGCGCGACGCCGACGAGTACAGCGCCATGCTCGGCCACTTCACCGAGCGCGCCACCTCGCGCGGGCGCAGCCGCTCGCTCGGCGGCACCGGCCACAGCACAGTCAGCCGCAACGAGAGTGAGCAGCGCCGCGCCCTGCTGCTGCCGCAGGAGTTCAAGGAACTGGGCAGCGAGCGCCTGGTGGTGATCTGCGAGAACTGCAAGCCCATCCTGGGCGAGAAGATCCGCTACTACCGCGACAAGGCCTTCACCGCGCGCCTGTTGCCCGCCCCAGCCGTGCCCGGCATGAACATGGACCTGCACTTCGCCCGGGTGCAGGAACGCTGGCGTTTTGCCGACGATGAGTTGCCGGCCGGCGAGGACCTGGATATCGAGCAACTGGCCTACGACATGAGCCGCCTGCCAGATCTGGCGGATGGCGCGCCAGACCAGGTGGCTGACGCGGTGCTCGACTTCCTTCTCGGCCCGGTGCCAGGCCCCTCCGAAGCCGGTGGCGTCCTGGAGCCAGTGGCCGACGAAGACGGGGTTCTCCTCGCCTCACCAGCAGCCCTTGAACCCGCCCCCCTCCCCTAGACCCAGGAGCGCCGCCATGCGAGGCATCATCGCCCTCACCCCCTTCCTGCCCTGGCTTCTGACCCTGGCCTCGTGCAGCTCGCCACCCAAGCCGCCAGGCGTGGACGAATCTCAGAAGCGGCCGGTCAACGCGCCTTTGGCTGTTGAGTTGCAGACCTGCCGGCACGAGCTTCAGAACACCCGCATCCTGGTCCGCGAGAACACCCGGCTCGCTGAAACCACTGCGACGTCGCTGGCTGTCCTCCAGGCCCGCCAAATGGTGACTGCTTCAACTCAGGGAAACAACGCGCCGCATGAGGCTGCCAACCGCGTCTACACCGTTCGGTTCGAGCTGGGCAGCACGAACGTGGCGATTCCGCCGGAGATCAGCGCCGCCCTGGTGGAGGCTGCCAAATCGTCTCCGCTGATCCTGCTGCGGGGCCGAACGGACGGCACCAGCGACATCCCCATCGAGAGCCGCATCGCCCGGGAGCGGGCCGAGGCCGTGCGTAACCACCTGGTGGCCGCGGGTGTGGATCCCGCCCGCATCCGAGCCACCTACCAGCCAGTTGGCGACCATGTGGGCGACAACGCCAGTGCCCAAGGCCGAAACCTGAACCGCCGGGTCGAGATCGAGCTGTACCGCGCGCTACCGGTGACCCTCAGCCCCACGATCGCCGCCCAGCCCTGAACCTGCAACCACCGACCACCGTGAGGTCATCATGGAAGCTGACAGCACACCCGTCCGCCAGGCCACCCCTGCCCGGGGCGGCACCGTGGAACCTGCCAACCGGGCCCAGGTGGCGATCGCGAAGTTCCAGACGCCAGAGCCGGATCCCGGAGAACGGTACGAGCTGCGCGACCCGTTTGCCGATGTGACCTACCGGGCCAACACCTTCCCAGAGATGGTTGCCAAGGCCGAACAGCTGGGCAGCAATCGCTTTGTGGCCGTGGCTGAAGACGGCAAGCGCACGCCGATCCAGAAGGTCGACGGCGGGTGGCAGCGTGGCACGCCTCACCCGGCGCCGCCCGAGCGACCGCTGGACCCGGTGCTTGCCCGGGAGGATGTGCCCGAAGTCTCAGGCGCCGATCCAGCACCGGCCGTCGGCAAGGCCAAGACCAAGGCCCCGACCGAGCAGGCCGACGCCAGGGCCATCGCGAAGATGGATGCCCAGGCCGAACGAGCCGCACTGGTTGCCCGCCTCGAAGCGGCGCTGATGGACCGCTACATCATCAAGCGGACCCCGGTGACCGTGGGTGACGTGAGCATCGGCCGCACCGAGTACCGTTTCCGTGGCGACACCTCACGCGTGGCCTTCACCGAGTCAACCTTCCGCCTGGCCACCGACACCAGCAGCCCCTCGGTCGCCCGATCCATGGTCGACGTGGCAGAGGCCCGCAACTGGAAGGCGCTGCGCATCTCGGGCAGCGAAGACTTCAAGCGCATGGTCTGGCTGGAAGCCTCGGCGCGCGGCGTGAAGACCCTGGGCTACGACCCGAACCCCGCCGACCTGGAGGTGCTCAAACGTGAACGCGAGGCGCGCCTGGTCAACCGCATCGAGCCGGACCGCAACGCCGGCCCTGGCGCCACCGCGGCGCCAGCCGAGAAGGCCTCCGCCCGCGGCAGCGGCGGCCGCAAAGCCGTGCTCGCCGCCATCGAAGCGGTGCTGGTCGACAAGAAGGTGCCCTCGAAGCAGCGCGACGCCGTGATGGCCGCCGCGACCGAGAAGCTGGCCCAACGCATCCGCGCCGGCCAAGCGCCCAAGGTCAAGGTCTACGACAAGGCGGCGCCCTCGCAGCGGCCGCTGATCGTCCCCACGCCAGAGATGCAGCGTTCGCGGGACCGGGCGTCGCCGTCGCCCGCACGGTGAGGTCATCCAGATGGAAGCGTCAGCCTCAGGCGTCTCAACTCAAGGCACGGTCTACGAGATCGATGGCCAGCGGTTCGCAGTCGGATCACCGGGCTTCGCGCAGGCCATTGCTGAGGCCCACGCCACTCACCGGCGCCCACGCTGCCTGTGCCGGCCACAAGGCGTGGAGATGTACGTGGCGCGGCTCGCGGGCCTGGACGAAGGCTACATCGTCAAGCGCATGCCCGACACCGGCAGCCACCACGCGCCCGACTGCCCGTCCTACGAACCGCCGGCCGAGTTCTCCGGCCTGGGGCAGGTGCTGGGCAGCGCAATCACCGAAGACCCAGCCACCGGTGAGACCGTGCTGAAGCTGGACTTCCCGCTGACAAGGATGCCCGGCCGATCGATCATGCCGCCGGCCGGTGGCGCGAGTGACAGCGTCTCTTCGTCTGGCACCAAGCTTTCGTTGCGAGGCCTGTTGCACTACCTGTGGGACCAGGCCGAGCTGACACGCTGGCATCCGGGATTTGCCGGCAAGCGAAGCTGGGCAACCGTGCGCCGGAAGCTTGTGCAAGCGGCCTTGCACACGTCGACCCGTGGTCACAGCCTCGGCTCACGCCTCTACCTCCCGGAGCCGTTCTCGGTCGACGAGCGCGACGCCATCACCGCGCGGCGACTGGCGCAGTGGCAGCAGGCAGCCGCCAATCCAGCGCAACCGCAAAACCTGATGCTGCTGATCGGCGAGGTCAAGGAGATCATGCCCGCGCGCTACGGCTTCAAGGCGGTGGTCAAGCACATGCCCGACCAGGCCTTCGCCATCGACGAGCAGCTGTACCGGCGGCTCGGCCAGCGCTTCGAGCCCGAGCTGGCGCTCTGGGGCGCCAGCGACGACATCCACATGGTGATGATCGCCACCTTCGGCGTGAGCCATGCCGGCGTTCCGGCGATCCAGGAACTGTGCCTGATGCCCGTCACGAGCCAATGGCTCCCGTTTACCGACGGGTTCGAGAAGCAGCTTCTGGATCGGCTCGTCGGCGAGAACCGTTCCTTTGTGAAGTGCCTTCACTACAACCTCGGCGGGAGCGACCGGATCGCGAGCGCCGTGCTGACCGACTGCGAAGGGTCGGCGCCGATGCTGTTCATAGTGCCAGCTTACGCCGACGAGTCCTCGCAGGGCCCTGAGACCGGCGCCGCAGATGACGCCCCGATCTGGACGTGGCGTCGGTCTGGCGAGCCGATGCCTACCTTCCCTCAACCGCGCACCCCTTCGTTCAGGACAGTGCCCAATCGGGCAGAGCGCACATCCTTGACAGCTATCGCAGGATGACCTCAAAGTGCATTACTTGCGCATAAGTAGTGCACTTTGTTACCATGTCGGCATGCCTGTACAGAGCCATGCCGCCAAGCTGCTGCGCCTTGCCGCGAAGCAACCCGCGGTATCGTCGCGCGAACTGTCCTCGGCCGGTATCCCTGCGCGCACGGTCTCCCGAATGGCTGCACGCGGCCAGGTGCGTCGCGTTGGCCGCGGGCTCTACACCGGCGCCGACGGATCACCGAGCGCACACCAATCGGCGATCGAGGTGACCCGGCTGGCACCCAAGACCGTGGTGTGCCTGCTCTCGGCCCTGGAGATCCACGGCATCGGCGCTCAGGCCCCCTTCGAGGTCTGGATCGCGCTGCCGGCCGGCACCCACGCCCCAAAGGGCACCCCCGCCGCGCTGCGCGTCACCCGCCTGTCGGGTGCGGCCTTCACCGAGGGCATCGAGACCGTCGTGCTCGACTGTATCGACCCAGCAGAACCTGCTCAGCTCAAGCCGCTATTGCATAAGCCTCAGCGGGGGTCCTCATGTTCAGCG
>NZ_JAGQDF010000018.1 GCF_018069875.1 Ideonella alba
GGCCTGATGACCACGGTGCACGCCGCCACCGCCACGCAGAAGACTGTGGACGGTCCGAGCAACAAGGACTGGCGCGGTGGCCGCGGCATCCTGGAGAACATCATCCCCAGCAGCACCGGTGCCGCCAAGGCGGTGGGCGTGGTGATCCCCGAGCTGAACAAGAAGCTCACCGGCATGGCTTTCCGCGTGCCCACCAGCGACGTGTCGGTGGTGGACCTGACGGTGGAGCTGAACCAGGAAGCCAGCTACGCCGACATCTGTGCCGCGATGAAGGCCGCCTCTGAGGGCGCCATGAAGGGCGTGCTGGGCTACACCGAGGACAAGGTGGTGGCCACCGACTTCCGCGGCGAGCCGTGCACCTCGGTGTTCGATGCCGAGGCCGGCATTGCCCTGGACACGACCTTCGTCAAGGTCGTGGCCTGGTACGACAACGAGTGGGGCTACTCGAACAAGTGCCTGGAGATGGCGCGCGTCATCGGGAAGGACCTGCGATGAAGGTGCTGCGCTTCGAGGACCTGGCGAACGACGGCCAGGCGCGTGGGCGGCGCGTCTTCATCCGCGCCGACCTCAACGTCCCGCAGGACGACGCCGGCCACATCACCGAGGACACCCGCATCCGCGCCTCCGTGCCCTGCATTGCGATGGCGCTGCAGGGGGGCGCCGCGGTGATGGTGACCTCGCACCTGGGCCGCCCCACCGAGGGAGAGTTCAAGCCCGAGGATTCTCTGGCCCCGGTCGCCAAGCGCCTGGGCGAGCTGCTGGGCCGCGAGGTGAAGCTGGTCGCCAACTGGGTGGACGGCGTGGCGGTAGAGCCCGGCGAGGTGGTGCTGCTGGAGAACTGCCGCGTCAACAAGGGCGAGAAGAAGAACAACCCCGAGCTGGCGCAGAAGATGGCCGCACTGTGCGACATCTTCGTGCACGACGCCTTCGGCACCGCCCACCGCGCCGAGGCCAGCACCTACGGCATCGCCCAGTTCGCCAAGATTGCCTGCGCGGGCCCGCTGCTGGCCGCCGAGATCGATGCGATCAGCAAGGCCCTGGCCAACCCGAAGCGCCCGCTGGTGGCCATCGTCGCGGGCAGCAAGGTCAGCACCAAGCTGACCATCCTGCAAAGCCTGGCCAAGAACGTGGATGGCCTGATCGTGGGTGGCGGCATCGCCAACACCTTCATGCTGGCCGCCGGGCTGAAGATCGGCAAGAGTCTGGCCGAGCCCGACCTGCTGGGCGAGGCCACCGCGGTGATCGCCGCGATGAAGGCGCGCGGCGCCGAGGTGCCCATTCCTGAGGACGTGGTCACCGCCAAGGCCTTCGCGGCCGACGCGCCGGCCACCATCAAGGCCGCCACCGAGGTGGCGGATGACGACCTGATCCTGGACATCGGCCCAAAGACCGCGGCGAAGCTGGCCGCGCAACTGAAGGCCGCCGGCACCATCGTCTGGAACGGCCCGGTGGGCGTGTTCGAGTTCGACGCCTTCGCCAAGGGCACCGAGGCCATCGCCCGCGCGATCGCCGAGTCGGACGCCTTCAGCATCGCCGGCGGCGGTGACACGCTGGCGGCGATTGCCAAGTACGGCATCGAGCAGGACGTGGGCTACATCTCCACCGGCGGCGGCGCCTTCCTGGAGGTGCTGGAGGGCAAGACCCTGCCGGCTTTCGAGATCCTCAGCCGCAGGGCGGCCTGACACCCCATTCGCAACCAGGAGACTGCCATGGCACTCATTTCACTGCGCCAGATGCTGGACCACGCCGCCGAGCACGGCTACGGCGTGCCGGCCTTCAACGTCAACAACCTCGAGCAGATCCACGCGATCATGCAGGCGGCGCAGGCCACCGACAGCCCGGTGATCCTGCAGGCCAGCGCCGGTGCGCGCAAGTACGCCGGCGAGGCCTACCTGCGCCACATGGTGCTGGCGGCGATCGAGACGCACCCGGACATCCCGGTGTGCCTGCACCAGGACCACGGCGCATCGCCTGCGGTGTGCATCCAGGCGATCCGCTCGGGTTTCTCGAGCGTGATGATGGACGGCTCGCTGATGGAGGACGCCAAGACGCCGGCCAGCTACGACTACAACGTGAACGTCACCGCCAAGGTCCGCGAGATGGCCCATGCGGTGGGCGTGAGCGTCGAGGGTGAGCTGGGCTGCCTGGGCTCGCTGGAAACCGGTGATGCCGGTGAGGAGGACGGTGTCGGCGCGGTTGGCAAACTCAGCCACGACCAGATGCTGACCGACCCGACCGAGGCGAAGGACTTTGTCGCGCGCACCGGGGTGGATGCGCTGGCGATTGCCATCGGCACCAGCCACGGCGCCTACAAGTTCACCCGCCCGCCCACCGGCGAGGTGCTGGCGATCGACCGCATCGCGCAGATCCACGCCGCCATTCCCCACACCCACCTGGTGATGCACGGCAGCTCCAGCGTGCCGCAGGAATGGCTGGCGATCATCCGCCAGTACGGTGGTGACATCAAGGAGACCTACGGCGTGCCGGTGGAGGAGATCGTGCGCGGCATCGCCAGCGGCGTGCGCAAGGTCAACATCGACACCGACATCCGGCTGGCGATGTTCGGTGCGATGCGCCAGCTCTTCGCCACCCAGCCGGCCGAGTTCGACCCGCGCAAGGCGCTGGCCGCGGCCACCAAGGCGGCGCAGGGCATCTGCCAGGCGCGCTTCGAGGCCTTCGGCTGCGCCGGCCAGGCCAGCCGGATCAAGCCGGTGGCGCTGGACGCCATGGTCCGCCGCTACCAGTGAGACGGGCATGCTGAAGGCCCTGCTGTGGGATGTTGACGGCACGATCGCCGAGACCGAGCGTGACGGCCACCGCGTGGCCTTCAACCTGGCCTTTGCTGAACTGGGCCTGGACTGGGGCTGGGACGAGCGGCGCTATGGCGAGCTGCTGCAGGTCACCGGCGGGCGCGAGCGCCTGCTGGCCGACATGCGCACCCGCGCCGATGCGCCGGCCAGCACCGCCGAGCGCGAGACCTTGGCGCTGCGCCTGCATGCGGCCAAGAACCGCCACTACGCTGCGCTGGTGACGCAGGGCCGCATCGACGCGCGCCCCGGCGTGCTGGGCCTGATGCGCGAGGCCGCGGCCGCCGGTCTGCGCCAGGCCATCGTCACCACCACCAGCCGCAGCAATGTCGACGCGCTGATGCCGCGCCTGCTGGGCGAGGACTGGCGGACCCTGTTCGAGGTGGTGCTGTGCGGCGAGGACGTGGCCCGCAAGAAACCCGACCCCGAGGTCTATGACCGCGCGCTGGCGCGGCTGCGGCTGGCGCCAGGGCAGGCGCTGGCGATCGAGGATTCCTCCCCCGGCGGTCAGGCAGCGCAGGCCGCGGCGGTGCCGGTGATGCTGCGCCCCAGCGTCTACTTCCCGGCGCGCGAACTGCCCGAGGGCTGGCGTGGCTGGTTCTGCGGGCCGCAGCAGGCGCTGAGCGTGCCGGTGCTGCGCGAGCACCACGCGGCCTGCACGGCGCTGGCTCAGCGCGGGGTATAGACCGGCGCGCTGGCGCCAGTGGCCGGCGGCGGCACGGCCGGCCGGGCCGAGAGCACCGGCGGCGGCAGCGTGGGCGCCGCGGGCGCGGCCTGGGCGTTGCCGCCAGCCGCCTTGCTGACCCGGGCGCGGTAACCGTCGCTGACCACGGTGACCGCATCACCGGGCTGGAAGACCTCGGCGCCCTGGCCCTGCACGATCATGCGCTTGTCGCCGTTGCGCATCTGCAGCGTCAGCTCGATGCCGTTGCTGCGCGTGGCGTCGCGCTCGATCGCGTTGCCCAGCATCGCGCCGGCCACGAAGCCGACGATGCTGCCGACGAAGCCGTCACGGTAGCCGCCGATCTGTGAACCCGCGACACCACCCACCACCGCGCCGATGGCCGAGCCGCCGCCGCTCTGGTGGCCGTCAATGGTCACCGGGCGCACGGCCACCACGGTGGCTTCCTGCACCGATTGCAGGCGCTGGGTCTGGTAGACCGGCACCCGGTCCGGGGAGGTGACGACGCAGCCGCCCAGGGCAAGGGTCAGCAGGCTCAGCGGCAACAGGCGCGAAGGGTTCATCACGGGGCAACGATCCAGGGGGGTCTCGGGTTGACAGTGCCGATTGTCGGCGCGGGCGGGCATCGGGGGTGCTGCCCGAATGTCAAGGAATGTGTCGGCCGCCAGGGCCCCCCGCACATGGGGGGCCCGAAAGCTCGGCAGGCGCGGCATCTCGGGGTATTCTGGCCCACGCTGGCGACGCCCTGTGCCGCGCGGAGACCCGAGATGGCCGACAAGATCCTGACCGAAGCCGAGTGGAAGAAGTTTGCCAAGGGGCGCACCGTCAAGGACGCGGCCCTGCTCAAGGCCATGGCCGAGCTGGGCAAGGCCGAGCGCGCCGGGCCGGACGCCGTGCTCAAGGCCCTGGACGAGCTGGAGAAGCAGGCCGACGCGCTGGCCAAGGCCCACAAGGCCGACAAGGAGGTCGCCAGCCAGGTGGCCGACATCGGCAAGGCCGTGGCCAAGCAGCGCAAGCTGTCCGAGCAGGAGGCCAAGGCGGCCGCCAAGGCCCAGGAAGAGGCCGAGGACGACGAGTCCAGCCCGGCCCAGCTGACCACCAAGCTGATCCCGCTGATGCGCGAGGTCCGCAAGGGCAACCCGATGCACGCGCTGATCGCCTTGGGCGGGCCGCTGGCGGCGGTGCTGCTGTCACGCCGCCCGATCACCGCCAGCTCGCGCAAGCTGCTGGCCGGCGAGTTCGACGGCGGCAGCATCAAGTACTTCCCGGCGCAGTGCATCTTCGAGGCCAACAGCCACACCTTCGTGCTGGAGACGCTGCCGGCCGGCATCGCCAAGAAGCTGAAGGCGGCACTGCTCAAGCAGACCGAGCAGCGCTACAAGGTGCGCGCCCGTGGCGCCGACCCGAACGAAGTGGACGACGACGGTGACCTGGTCGAACCCGACGACCTGGCCGAGGACAGCGCCGATGCGCCGCGCTCGCGCGGCGAGGCGCTGGCCGCGCACGCCGACGACGAGCCCGACACGGGCGACACGGCGACGCGCGGAAGTTCCGACGGCGAGCGCACCGACACCCCCACCGATACCTCACCGGACACGCCGTCCGACCCCGTGGCCGACCCGGAGCAGGTCCGCTTCGACGCCCGGCTGCGCGAGATGCGCGCCTCGATCGAGCGGTTCGCGGCCTCAGGCGTGGCCGAGGTGGCCAAGCTCAAGCCCCTGCTGGACTTCGCCACCGGCAAGGCCGCTGAAGGGCTGCACCGCGCTGCCCACCAGGGTCTGGACGCGGTGGCCAAGCTGATCGAGAAGGCGGCCCCCAAGGTCGGTGCCGAGTCCGCGACCGCCGCGGGCGACGGCATGACCGGCTTCAAGTCCCGCATCACCGAGCTGACCGCGGCGCTGAAGACCGCGCTGGACGCCGGCCGCGACGGCGCTGCCGAGCAGCGCGCCCGGATGGCGCAGGCGGTGGCGGCCGCGGGCAAGCAGGCCTTCGACCAGGCCCATGGCCTGCTGGATGAGGTCGAGGCCTGGCTCGGCACCGCCGCGGCGTCGGCCGGTGGCGGCCTGGTGGCGCTGCAGCAGAGCCGGCTGGCCTTGGACGGCCTGCGCCAGCGCGTCAGCGACCAGCTGGACGCGCTGGAGCAGGCGGTGATCGAACAGGTGCGCGCCCACAACGCCGACGCCGACAACGAGGACGAGTTCGACGAGGCCGAACTCACCGCGGGTCTGCGCCGTCTGCACACCCTGCTTGATCGGCTCGACACCCGGCTGATCGACAAGCTCGACGAGGCCCTGTCGGCCAGCGGCGCCGACCGCCAGCAGCGCCACCGCGAGGCCCAGGCCATCGTCACCGAATACCGCAGCTTCGTCGGCTCCGACCCGCTGATCGCCCAGATTGACGCCAACGGCTTCCTCGACACCGCGATCCGCCGCGAGGCCGAACAGACCCTGACGCAGCTGGCCGAGCGCCTGCAGACCGCCTGACGATGCCTGGAGAGACCCCGCCATGAAGCTCAACGCGCTCCAGAAACAGTTCATCACCGGCCAGCTGGGTGTCCAGCCTCGCAAGCGCACCGGCCTGTTCAAGAGCACCGACCAGAAGACCGACGAGGCGATCGGCCAGGCCGCCGAGAACTACACCCGCCGCGAGGGCAAGGTCCTGAAGGACCTGGCCACGCTGGAGAAGTCGGGCGGCCTGGGCGGTCTGATCGCCAGCTTCGAGAACGAGGTCGGCCAGATCCAGAACCGCATCAAGGGCGCCTTGCGCGATGCGGGCGAAGCCGTGCTGCGCGAAGCCTATGAAGCCCTGGACGCGATCAAGCAGGCGGTGCGCAGGGAGGTCGACGCGGAGAAGGCCAACCCCGGCTTCGTGGCCAAGCGCGAGGCGGTCAAGGTCCTGCTCGACAAGCTGGATGCCCACGCCCAGGCGGCCCACGTCAAGCCCTGGACCGACCAGGCGCGCACCGACCATGCCGAGGCGATCCGCCTGAACGACGCCAAGCATTACCCGCAGGCCACGGTCAAGATCGACGCCGCCAAGAAGCGCTGCGACGAGGCCCTGGTGGCGGCCGGCAAGTACAACGACTACCGCATCGCCCGCGCCCCGGCCACCGGCACGCTCAAGACCATGGCGGGCATGTACGCCACCGCGGCCACCTACACCGGCTTCCAGGACAAACTCAATGCGGCCGATGCCAAGGCCACGCTGGCCACCGGCAAGTACGACGAAGCCATCGCCGCGGTCAAGAAGATCGCATCGGACATGTCGAGCACCCGCAAGACCTGGCTGGACGATGACCTCAACAACGCCATCACCGAATTGAAGAAGCCCCCCCAGGCGGACTTCATCAAGGACGACAGCCTGAAGAAGCTGCAGGACATGCTGGCGGCGGTGCCCGGCCAGGTGGCCTCGGGCGACTACGCGGCCTTGAACGTCGTCGATCGCGCCGCCCGGCGCGAGCTGCAGCGCGGCCAGGACATCAAGCAGCGCCGTGAGGCCTTCGTGCAGGCGCGCACCGCCGCCGTCCAGGCGCTGGCGCCGCTCAGGACCTGCGTGCCGCTGGCGGCCCGGGTGGGGCAGCTGGACACCCGGCTGAGCGCCGAGGCCGATCCGGCCGCGTCGATTTCGACCATGCGCTTCGAGGAGGCCATCTCGGTGTGCGATGCGGTGCGCACCGAGGCCCTGGCCCTGGCTCCTGCAGCCGCTTTGGCCACCGCCGTGGTCAACGACCTGGCCGGACTCGACAAGCGGCTGGAGGTCCTGGACCAGCTGGCCGGCACGCGCCGCCCGGCTGCGGCCCTCGAGACCCTCAAGGCACTGCGTCTGAAGGCGGGCGAGCGCGCAGCGCCGGACACGGCCGACTGGGCCGGCGCGCGGGTCTACATCACCCAGTTGTCCACCGAGATGGACAACGCCGAGAACCTGGCCAAGCAGCTGGACGCCACCGCCGGCGTGGCCGACGCGGTCCAGTCGAGCGCCGACGTGACGGCCCTGGGCAAGGCCCTGGAACAGCTGCAGGCGGATGTGGCCAGGCTGGAGGCACCGCCGTTCCCGGACCTGTTGACCAAGGAACTCAAGACCGCGCGCACCCAGCTGTCGCAGGCGCTGAAGCTGCTCACCGAAGGGGCGGCGGACAAGGTGGGCGAGTTGATCGCCCAGGTCGCCCGCATCGTGGCCGACGGCTGGGTACGCCGCGAGCAGCAGCGCAGCGCCGACGAGGCGCTGACCTCGCTGCGCGAGCGGGTCAAGGCGCTGGAAGGCCAGACCAAGGCCGGCAGCTTCAAGGCCCTGGCGGGCAAGGCGGGCGAGCTCAAGGCCGAACTGGCCAAGGCCGAGAAGGCGCACAAGGGCAGCGACGCCACCGCCACCCAGACCGGCATCGCCAGCACGCTGGCGCTGGCCGGCGAGATCGACCGCTGGGTCGAGGACATCAAGGCCTTCGATCTGCGTGCCACCGACCTCGGCCAGCGCAGCCAGGACGCCAAGTCCGCAGGCGCCGACGTCAAGGCCATCGACGCCCTGCTGAAGAAGGCCGCCGAGGCGCTGGCCAAGCTGGATCTGGCGGGGGCGCGCAAGCACCACGACGACGCCGACGCGGAGCTCACCACGCTGCGCGTGCAGTCGCTGGCCAAGGCCAACCCCGATGACCCGGCGGTGGTGGCGCAGGCCGAGGCCCTGCTCAAGTTGCCTGGCGGCGACAAGAAGCTCGACAGCTTCGTGCAGACGCTGGGCAACGAGGCCGATTTCGGCCTGATCTGCAAGCTGGCCGAAAAGCGTTTCGGCATTCAGCTCGATGAGCGCACGCGCACCGCACCGGGCGATGCCACGACCTCGGGCGAGGCCGGCGCCAAGACGGTGTCGGCCAAGGGCATGTGGGAGGCCCTGGCCCAGGTGCCCACCGGCCATGCCAAACAGCCCAGCCTGAAGAAGGTGACGCTCGACAAGCCCAACAGCGATGGCGGCGCCTACAACTGGGCTGACAAGGCCATCACGATGGATGGTCGCCCCGACGACGGCAAGACCGAGAACTTCGACCACGACACCCGGATGAAGGCACTGGGCCACGACAACCAGGACGAGTACGCGCCGATCGACGACACCGGCAAGAACCTGTTCAACATGACCGCCCTGCACGAGATCGGCCACGCGGTGGATGATCGCCTGGGCTTCATGAACGGCAAGATGGGCCAGGCTGCCTTTGGCGGGTGGCGGGTCTACACCGACCTGACGCCGATCGCCCAGGCGGTGGCCGCGGCCAAGCAGTTCGACGAGGGCTTCGTGCGCCAGCTGATCAACGGCCAGGAGCCGGCGCCGGTGGTGATGCCCGCGGACTACCCCGGCGGGGCCGAGAAATGGGCCAAGGCGCGCCAGGCGGTGCTGGAGTGGCACCAGCTCGCCACCAAGGGAAACATCTGGTACAGCTACGCCAAGTCGAAGGCGGCGGCGATCGGCGACGACGTCTACCAGGAGGCCTACGCCAACAATTGGGTCAGCTACAAGCTGGCCGAGCGGGCCAAGGGGGTCACTGGCTACCAATGGCGGGCGCCCGGCGAATGGTTCGCCGAGGTCTACATGTGCTGGCACGGCGGCAAGCTCGACAAGGCCAAGCACCCGTTCAAAGACTGGCTGAACGCCCTCTGAGGTCCGCATGTCGATCTTCCGAACCCTCACAGCCCACTGCTCCGCCTGCGGCGGGGCGGTGCCCGTGGATGTCGTCCTCAGCGTCAATGCCGACCGCCGGCCGGACCTGCGCGAGGCCATCCTGGACAACAGCTTCCAGATGCGGCGCTGCCCCGGCTGCGGCAGCGAGACCCGGCTGGCCCCGCAGTTCCACTACCTGGACCAGAAGCGCGGCCGCTGGATCGCCGCCTGGCCGCGCGAGCGCCTGGGCGACTGGGAGGCCGCGGTCGAGGAATCCCACCAGGCCTTTGACGAGGCCTTCGGCGCGGCGGCGCCGGCAGGCGCGCAGGCCATCGGCCGCGAGCTGTCCTGGCGTGTCACCTTCGGCTGGCCCGCGCTGCGCGAGAAGGTGCTGCTGGCCGGCTCCGGCGTTGACGATGTGCTGATCGAGATGGTCAAGCTGGCGCTGATCCGCGCCGGCGGGCCGGCGCCCCTGCTGTCGGCCGAGTTGCGCCTGCTGAACCTGGCCGATGACGAGCTGGTGTTCGGCTGGCAGGACAACGAGTCCTCGGTCGTGGTCGGCTGGCGGCGCGCGCCGCGCGCGCTGCTGGCCGAGATCGACGCCGATCCGGACTGGGCCGAGATGCGCGGCCGCATCGCCCAGAGCCCCTTTGCCGATGCCACCCGGCTGTTCATGCCGGCGGAGGTCTGACGATGCCTGAACATGATCCCGCTGCAGGCGCCCGATGGCGCCGACGAGACCTGCCCGCCGTCCTGGCTGGTCTGTCCGGACTGATGTCCGCCTTGCCCTCGAAGGGAGCCCCCGCCGTGCATGAGATTCCGCTGCTGCTGGTCGTCGAGCGCCTGACGGTGTCCAACCAACTGAGCGTCAATGGCCTGCCGCTGCGCTGGTTCGCGGCGGTGGAGGCCGGCATGGGCGGCCAGGCCAGCGTGCTGGGCCGGCCGCTGGCCCGCTACGCGGTGCTGCATCCGTATGCGCTGCGCCCGCGTGGCAACCTGCTGGTGCTGGACCTGGGCGCGGTGGGCGACGTGCCGGTGCAAGTCGACCTGCGCCCGGCGATGATGCGCTTCACGCCCGGCCAGCCGCGGGGCACGGTGTATCCGCTGACCGAGCTGGGGCGGCTGTCCCGCAGCGTGGGCGCCGGCTCGGCCGCCCAGCGGCTGGAGCTGGCCTTCGACTGCCCGGGCCTGCCGGCCTGGGACTGGGTGGACGCGCCGCTCATCGACGACACCCCGGCGCGGCGTGAGAGCCTGCAGACGGCCGTGCAGGCGGTCTGGGAAGGCTTGTACCGGGCCGGCAGCGGCACGCCGCCCACGAACTGGGTGGCCTCGGTGCGCGCCAGCACCGCTGACTTCCAGCGCGCCAGCGCCCTGGGCGGCCGGCCGGCCTGGGCACTGGATCGCCTGCTGGAGGTGGCCACCCGGCTGCAACTGCCTGGCGACGAGAGCCCGGAGCAGTTCGTGCGCAGCCTGGAGCGGCCTTCGGGTGGGCGTGACAGCCGCGACGACGCACCGACGGTCGCCGACCTGCCAGCGCGCCTGCCCAACGGCCAGTGGCCCCCGCGTGTGCAGCTGCGCTATCTGTCGGTCTTCGGGCCGCTGACGATGCAGACCATGGCGCAGGGGCGTCTGGCACGCCTGACCGACGCCCACGGCCAGTCACTGATCCAGTTCCAGAGCAACTACCCGGACGGCCCGCGCGGGCGCCCGGAGACGGTGCGCCTGGCGGTGGATCCGCTGTTCCGCCTCAACGCCCGTCAGCAGTGGGAACTGGCGGCGCTGTACCCGACCAGCCTGGCGTCGATCGTGATGACCGACGACTGGCCGCACCAGATGCTGGACAAGCTGCCCTACTGACGAGCCTGTGCCCGGCCCTGCGGGTGCGCAGGGCGGGTCAGCGTGGGCCAGGACAGCCACGGCGGGGCCCGCAGGCCCGGTGTGTCAAGGCAGGACCCGAAGGCCCTGCGTGTCACTTGCGGACGTGGTCGAGCGCCACCGGCGCCACATAGCCCTGCTGGGCGGCGCGGGTCTCGTAGACGGCGGCCTGCGAGGGCTGGCCTTCGCGGCGGAAGAACAGCGCCAGCTCATACGAGGCGTTGTCGCTGCCCAGCTGCGAGGCCAGCTGCAGCCAGCCCACGTAGCGGTGCGGGTCGGCCACCGCGTGGGCGCTGCCCGGCTGGTAGCGGCGCGCCATGCGCAGCGCGGCGTCGGCGTTGCCCAGCGCGGCCTGGCGCAGGTCCTGGCGTTCGCCCGGGTTGTTGCCGGCCACGAAGGCGCTGCGTTGCAGCAGCATCACGTTGGAGCGCAGCAGCTGCGCGGTCCAGGCGGCCTTGCGGCGGGTGTCCCAGGCGTCGGCGATCGCATCGTCACGCTCTTCAACGGCCAGCAGGCGGTCGGCGATGCGCACGATGTCGGCCGGCCAGGTGGCGGCATGCATCTGCTGGCGCAGGTCCTCGCGCGGCGCGGTGGCTTCATTGGCCAGCGTGGCGGTGGAACCCAGCGCGATGAGGAGGGCCAGCAGCAGCCCGGAGGTCTTGTTCACGATCACCTCTTCCGTTGAGCGAGTGTCGCTCCCAACTTCGGCCATCGGCAGCGGAACTTGAGCCGCTGGGGTCGCCCGGACCGGGGCCCTGACGCCCGGCGGGCCGCCTGGCTCATACGGCAGTTTGACCCGAGACAAGTGATTTGTCACGCACCACTGCGTGATCGATACCACGATCGTGGGTGGGCGTTAGCGCACGATGTCCAGGCGGATCTCCGCGGCACCGTAGCGCGCGCAATCGGGCGTGCTGCAGTTGCGCGCCCGGCCGATCAGCGGTGACACGGCGCCCGCCTCCTGCACCACGCGCTGCAGCGTGCCGGCGTCGGTGGGCAGGCTCAGGTAGCCACCTTCCTCGCGGCCACCCCAGGTGGAGAAATCACGCTGCTCGGGGGTGACGATCACCAGCAGGCGGGTCGGCCCGGGCGGGTCGCCGATCGGAATGCGGTCGGGCGGCAGGCGCAGCGGCTTGCCGGCCACCACCGGAATGCTGCGGTGCAGGCTGTCGGGCAGCAGGCGGATCAGGCTGTTGTCCGGACCCAGGGCGAGCACGGTGGCGAAGCCGTTCTGGCTGGACCGCAGACCGAAGACCAGGTCGTCGCGGTCGATCTTGAGCGTGGTCTTGGGCGCACTGGCAGACACCTGGACGTCGGCGTGGGACTCGCGCAGCACGCGGTCGAACTCGCTGGCGATGCTGAGGCTGGCCTGGGCGGCCGGCGCGGGCGGCGTGGCCACCGGGGTGGCGGCCGGGGTCGTCTCAGGTGCGCTGGCCATAGCCACCGGCGGCGGGGCCGGGGTGGCCACGGTATCGATCGGGGCGGCGCTGGCGGCCGCGCTTGGTGCGGGGGCCGGCGCCGGCGACCGCCCCAGCGCCAGGTAGCCCACGGCGCCCAGCACCGCCAGACCGGCCACGCCGGCGCCCACCCACAGGCCCATGCCGCGCTTGGCCGGTGCCGGCGCGGGGGCGCTGGTGGGGCTGGCCCGGCTGGGGGCCGGCGCGGAGGGCATCAGCGTGACACCGGCGCCGAAGCTGCCCGCCTCACCCAGGCCCAGGTCGGCCCGGAAGTCGTCGATGGAGGGCGTGCGCTGGTCCGGCAACACGCCCAGCGCCTTGTCGATCGCGGTGAGGAAGGACTCACTGTACTGGCCGGCGTGGGTCTGCGCGATGGGCTTGTAGCCATCGGTGACGATGCGGCTGACCGACGGCGGCGGCGTGCTGCCGGTGATCGCGTAGTAGATCGACGCGGCCAGCGCATAGACATCGGTCCAGGGTCCCTGCTTCAGGTCGGGCGATTCGGCGTACTGCTCGACCGGCGCGTAGCCCGGCTTCAGGATCACGGTCAGCGCCTGGGTCATGTCGCCGATCACACGGCGGGCGGCGCCGAAATCCAGCAGCAGCGGCCGCTCGCTGCCGGCCAGCAGGATCACGTTGTCGGGCGCGATGTCGCGGTGGAAGCAGTTCTCGCGGTGGATCACCGCCAGCGCCTCGGTCAGCGGCGCCAGCAGGGTCATCAGCCAGGTTTCGTCGGGGGCGCTGCCGTGGTTGCGCAGCCAGTCCTTCAGCGTGATGCCCTCGTAGAAGGGCATCACCATGTAGGCGGTGCCGTTGGCTTCCCAGAAGCGGTAGACCTTGACCAGCGAGGGGTGGTCGAACTGGGCCAGCAGCTTGGCTTCGTTGATGAAGCTTTTCATGCCGGCGGCGAAGGTGTCCTGGTGCCGCTGCGACTTGACCTGCACCTGGGTGGCGCCCACCCGCATGGCCAGCGAGGAGGGCATGTACTCCTTCAGCGCCACGCGGCGCTCCAGCGAATGGTCCCAGGCCAGGTAGACGATGCCGAAGCCGCCTTCGCCCAGCACGCCGGTGAGCTCGAACTCGCCCAGGTAGGTGCCGATGGGCAGGTTGCTGCCGCCGTCCTGGGGGGCGGGTGCCGGCGCGGGGGGCGCGGCCGGCGTGGGGGCGCTGGACGCCCCCACGGGGCGGATGACGGTGCGGTCGTCGTCGTCGGAAGGCAGGGTCATGGACGAGCGGGCAGTTGGGGGCGAGCGGCGGCGTGCCGATTGTCACGCTTCAGGCGCACAATCGACGCCCGGCGCTGCGTCGGGCGTGGACGTCCCCACTTTACGGGGGGGGCGTCAACGCGGATTAGCGTTGGATTGTTTTAGCATTTCACAGTTGATCACAAATGCCTGTCCTGCGGGGCGGCAGCATCCCGAACTGGGGGTCCCCGATGAAACAAGTTGCTCGCGGCGTGCAGCGTTCGCTGCCCGTGCTGGCCTGGCTGGCCGCCGCCGTGCTGTCGCTGCCTGTCCAGGCAGCGGAAGGCAGTGTCGAGCTGGGTGCCGGCGTGCCGACCGTGAAGGATGTCGAGCAGGGTCTGTTCCCCGACGATGTCTGTGAAGACCTCAAGGCCAGCGGCTTCAAGTGCATGGGCTTCAAGCCGCCGGTGCGCTTCGTGCTGCCCACCACCTCGTTCCAGGTCGGCTCGTCCGCCTTGCCCGATGGCCTGAAGAAACAGCTGGATGTGTTTGCCCAGGTGCTGAAGGGCAAGAGCGGCTCGGCGCGCGCCGTGCGCATCGAGGGCCATGCCGACGCCTCGGGCACGCCGGAGGTCAACGAGGCGCTGTCACTGCGCCGTGCCGAGGCCGCGCGCGATTACCTGGTCAGCAAGGGCGTGTCGCCCGACCTGCTCAAGCCGGTGGGCATGGGCAGCAAGGCGCTGGCCGTGGGGGACCAGCCGATGTCGCCCAAGAACCGCCGCGTCGAGATCGGGCGCGAACAGCCGCCCCAGTCCCCCTGACCGCCGACCGGCCAGTCCCTGAACCCGCTTGATTCGATGGTGATTCCGATGCGTGCTGCTGCTTCTCTCCTCCGCTGTGCTTCCGTGGTCCTGGCCCTGGGCTGTGTGGGGGTACAGGCATGGGCCGCCGATGACGGCGTCGAGCTGGGCAACAAGGTGCCCAGCGCCACCGACATCGAGCAGGGCCTGTTCCCGGACGACGAGTGCGAGCAACTGAAGGCCGCGGGCTTCAAGTGCATGGGCTTCAAGCCGCCGGTGCGCTTCACGCTGCCGGCCGCCACTTTCAAGCTGGGATCGGCCGAGCTGCCCGACGTGCTGCGTCAGCAGCTGGACGCCTTTGCCAACGTGCTGCGCAACCGCCGCGCCACCGACCGCAAGGTGCGGGTGGAAGGCCACGCCGACGCCTCGGGTGACATGGCTGCCAACCTGGAGTTGTCGCAGCGCCGCGCCGATGCCGCCAAGCAGTACCTGGTCGACAAGGGCGTGAACCCCGACCTGGTGATGGCCGTGGGCATGGGCGCCAAGCAGCTGAAGGACCCGCGCAATCCCAATGCGGCCGAGAACCGCCGCGTGGTCATCGGGCGCGAGCAGCCCTGAGGGGCTGCCCGCCGCCGGGCCTTACATCGACCGGTAGATCGTCCAGCCGGCCCAGCCGTAGAACAGCAGCGGCATCACGACCAGCACGATCCGGTCGATCTTGAAGGCCAGCTCCTCGCGGCCGGTCACCTCGAACTTCAGCGCAATCGCTGAAATCAGCAGGCTCACGAAGATGAAGGCCAGCGCCACCATGTGCATGTGGTCGGCCAGCGTCATCACGCCGGAGTCGGGCACCGAGCCGGCCGCCACGAAGGCGCTGGCCGCCACCGCGAACAACGAGCCCACGCCCATGCCGAAGCGTGCATCCAGGTCGGACGGCTTGACCATGAAGGCCACGAAGGCCACAGCGGTGGCCAGCAGCACCGTGCTCAGCAGCTTGAAGGCGCTGCCGAAGGTCTGACGGTCCAGGTCCAGCGCGAACGAGAAGCGCGAGAAGTCGGACCGCGCTTCCGACGACAGCGACGGGTCGCCGTAGTTGCTGTGGTAGGTCATGGTGCTGACCTGGGTGGCGAAGTTGCTGGGCACCCAGCCGGCAATCGTCATCTCGTCGCCCAGGCGCGAATTCGGCTTGTCGTCGACGAACACCATGTCATCGGCGCCCAGATTGCTGTCTTCGATCGCGATCTTGATGCGGTGGCGGTCGAAGGGGTAGCTCACCAGGTCCCAGGGCTCGTTGATCGTGGCCACGATGCGGGCACTGGCGTAGTGCTCACCGTTGACGACCTTCTCGACGACGCTGGACTTGTCCTCGATCTTGCCGTTGACCAGCTCGAAGCTCTCCAGCGGCTTGTAGTCCTTCAGCGCGTCGGTCTCGCGCCAGCGGAACCAGATGAAGAAGTCCATCGTGTACTTGTTGGCCCGGAAATCCAGGTCGCGCACTTCCTTGACATAGCTGCCGATCGTCACCGGTGACGGTGCCGCCTGGGCCGTGGGTCCGAACAGCAGCCCCGCCAACAGGGCGAGCAAGGCATACCAACGCATGAACATCCTCCGTGTGTGTCGTCGATCCGTGTGATCAGCCCAGCGACTTGAGCAGCGCCTCGAGGTCGGGGTCCATCGCCGGCTCCTCCGCGGCGGGCTCGGCCGGCGTGTCCAGGCTGGCCAGCAGCGCGGCCAGTTCGTCGTCGACGGCCGAGGCGGCCTCTTCAGCGGCCGGCGCGGCGGTTTCGGTCGCGTCGCTGCTGCTGTCCTCGGGCGCATTGGCGGTGTCGTCGCTGTCGGCTTCCTCGGTGCGCATCGGTGTGCTGACCGTCACCGTGCCGCCACCGCGCGCCTCGGGTGTCCAGTCGGTCTTGACCGGGGTCTTGCTGTGCACCGAACCACGCTCCACCACCAGGCCCGAGCGCGGCGCGGCCTGCGTGGCCAGGCCGTCGCCATTGATGGCGGTGACGCCGGTCAGGCGCACCAGCGGCTGGCCCTTGAAGGCCATCAGGCCATTGATGCCCATGTCGCGCAGCAGCGTGGCCACGGTGGTGCTGACCAGGCGCTCGGTGCAGGGCAGGGCGGTGGAGTCGCCGTCCTCGTCCAGGTAGTGGTGGAAGGGCAGGTCGTTGATGGTGAGCTGCGCGCCGCGCACGCACAGCACGCACAGCGCCAGCAGCGCCGGATGGCCCCACAGCATGCTGCGCAGGCCGCTCTGGCGGGTGAATTCCTCGTAGGCGAAGCTGCTGATCGGCTCGCTCTTCTTGCCGTAGGGGTGGCGCAGCAGGAAACGGGGGCCGAACAGGCCCAGGAACGAGGCCTGGGGGGACTCGCGCAGCGCCTTCACCGTGTCGCGCACCAGCCGGTGCGGCGGCTCCTTGCGGTTGCTGAAGGCGGTGGTGTCGATCGCGCTGAGGAAGGGCGCACCGGCCGCCGCGCCCAGCATGGCGGCGCGGCCCAGCAGCTCCAGCTGCGGCGGTGTGGCCTCGAAGTGGTAGCAGCCCACGATGTAGCTGTAGCCGCCGTCCTCTTCCTGCGAGGGGGTGTCGACCAGCAGCTTGTACAGGCCGGACTCGCACAGGTCGTCGTGGCTGCTCAGGTCGGCGGCGAACTCCTCGGCACTGACATCGATCAGGTGCACCTGCAGCTGGTGGCTGGTTTCCAGCCGGCGCAGCAGGAAGTCCACCCCGCGCCAGAGCGACTCCATGTTCTGGAAGTCGGGCTGGTGCAGCACCGCGGTCATCGCGTCGCTCAGGGCCGCATCGACCGCGGCCAGCAGCCGGGCCTTGTCCGGGCTGTCGGCCGGCGTGATGAAGGGGCCGATGATCCGGCGCAGCAGGCCGTCGATCTCGGTGTCGGCCTCCTGGGCGCGCGACGGGCGACCGGTCAGGCGGGCGAAGTCGTCCAGCGTGCCGCTGACCGACAGCGCCGCGCCCTGGGCACGGGAGTGACGGCTGACCGCCGAGGCCTTGCGCAGCGCCTCATCGCCCCAGGACTGCACCTCGGCCGCGGCCTTGGCAAAGGTGGAGGGATTGTTCAGGCGCCGGCGCAGGTCGGACAGCGCCGAGAAGACCTCGACGTTCTGGTAAAGCTCATCGGGGTGGAAGGACTCGGTGTCGGTGATCGGCACCTCGACCGCCGCGCCCTCGGCGCCGATGGGCAGGGTCAGCGTCAGGCCCAGGCGGCCGATCGCGTCCTCCAGCGTGTCGAACTCGACCTTCAGCGGCTTGCGCCGGCCCAGCGCGTCCGCGGCGTCCAGGCGGCCGGCCAGCGCGCCGCCACCGAAGTCGCCCAGCAGTGCCACGCGCAGTGGCCGCTTGGCGGCCCAGGTCGGCGGCTGGGTGGTGAGGTGGCCGAAGTTCGGTTGCCAGGCGTCGTCGCTCATGCGCTGCGTGCTCCAGAGAGGGTCGGCGGGGATGGTCAGCTTGGACTGTCGCCGCCCGCCCGCCCGGCGTCAATGCACTGACCACCGATGCGGCGCCGACGACACACCCAGTGTGAGCTGTCGCTGCCGTTAGCCCCGATTAGCGGGCGAAGTGCTGCAATCGGCAAGCCCATGGACTGGGGAGCAACCGCGCCGCTGGTGCCAGGGCATCAACCCGGAGCGCGCACCCATGGCCAAGCTGCACCTGACCTTCACCCCCAAGCTCGGCTCCAAGCCGGTGAAGAACACGCCCATGGTGACCCACACCCAGCTGGCCGAGGCCATCCGCCTGCGCTCGATGGTGATCGACTGGAGCAAGTCGGGCATGGCCGCGGCGATCATCGACGAGGTCAAGTCGGCCATCAAGGTCGAGGCGGTGCGCAGCGGCATCAAGTCCTCCGAGCTGACCGGTCTGCCGTCCAAGGAATACTCGGGCAAGCATGAGCTGTATGTCTATGTGGGCGACGACAAGGCCACCAAGATCGATCTGACGATCGAGCCCGAGCCCAAGCTCGACATCGCCAAGGAATGCCCGCTATTCGCCAAGACCAAGGGCGCCAAGGCCAACAAGGAATACCTGGGCGGCGGCGAGGACGAGCCGCATGTGCACGTCTACGGTGGCGGCTTCCATCTGAAGCTGGGCAACAAGCGCTTCAACATCGTCCAGAAGGGCGTGCTCTACGAGGAGCAGCTGAAGGACGCCCACGCGGCGCTGAAGTCGCATGCGCTGAAGGACACGCTGGCGCCGTTCGTGGCCGCGGCGCTCGACAAGTTCGGCATGCTCTGACCTGGCCGCAGCCCACCCCTCACCGCATCACCCCCACTGAGAGGCAACCCACCATGGGATACGAAGCTGAATTCAAGGCTGTGCGCAAGGAGCGCGTGACGGCGCTGCAGAAGCTCAAGCCGGGCTCCGTCTTCGAGGCCTTCGTTGGCGAGGAGAAGATGGTCACGCAGTTCAAGGCGCTGGACAACGCCGGCGACGACGCGAAGAAGCTCGTCGACGCGCACGGTGATGCGGCCAAGTACTTCAAGGTCTGGGTCAACAAGATCCGCGAGCAGCTGAAGAAGGAAAAGGGCGATCAGAAGGCCCTGGGCAAGATCGTCGACGGGCTGGAGGACGACGTCCAGAAGCTGCTGCAGGAGATCGAGCTCAAGGCCAAGCGGCTGCAGACCATGGCCGAGGGCCCCGAGGGCGGCAAGGCGGTGGTCGACAAGATGGTCGAGGGGGTGCGCCAGAAGAAGCTCAAGGCGGCGCTGGCGCACTTCGAGGAGCGTCGCCGGATCCACCTGGCGGCGATCGAGAACATCGAGAAAGAGGTCAAGTCCGCCGGTCCGCAGATGCGCAAGTGGCACGAGACGGCGGCCGCCGCGGTCGGGCAGGCGCTGGGCCTGGCCAAGCTGGGCCGCCTGAACGACGCCCGCAAGGTGGCCGACCTGGCCCTGAAGTCCGCCGACGAGGCCGAGAAGACCGCCAAGGCGCTGCATTCGGCCTACGAGCTGCGCATCACCAAGGCCTTCCAGTCGGACCGCAACCGCGGCTTCCTGACCTATTGCGACGGCGGCGAATTCGACCTTCAGGAAGACCAGAAGCCCGAGTTCCTGAAGGGCCAGATCGGCATCAATGCGATCTTCAGCAAGGCCCAGCACCTGGGCAAGCAGGTGCTGGGGATGATCGAAGAGTACGAGCAGCTGGCCGAGGACACGCGCGTGGCCGCGACCGAATCCGACGAGGCCGCCAAGTTGAAGGACATCCGCGGCATGGTGCTCAAGGGCCTGCAGCAGGCCCTGAACAAGGGCAAGGGGCTCGCCGCCAACATCAACGAGCAGTACGAGACCGAGACCAACTCCGGGCTGACGCACTCGACCAAGGAATACATCGAGCAGTGGCAGACGCCGTCCAAACAGCCCGGTCTGCGCGAGTCGATGCCGCCCAAGATCACGGCCTGGCAGGCCAAGATCAATGCGCTCCAGCAGGAGGTCAATGTGCTGGAGTCACTGGCCAAATCGCAGATCGCCAAGCTGCCCAAGGACCTCAGCAGTCAGCCCGAGTTCAAGTCGATCAGCGCCGAGTTGCTGCAGCTCACCATCGCCGCCAAGCGCCAGGTGACCAGCTTCACCCGAAGCGGCGAGGACTACATCAGCCAGATGGAGAAGCTGCTGAAGGGCTGATCGGCCCACCGGGCCGGGCCCGACAGGGCCGGCCCGGCCGGGCTCAGAGTGCGTCAGGACAGCGGAAGCCGCTCATCTCGCGCAGCCGCAGCGGGTTGAGCGCACTGCCCGAGATCACCTCCATACGCAGCTTCTTGCCGTCCACGGTCATCACGACGGCGAACTTCTCGGGCTGCGGCGAAGGCTGGATCTCGAAGCTGTTGAACAACCGGAACAGCGCCCACGGACCTTCGAACAACTGCGGCGTGGTGCCCGGGCCCCCGCTGAGCTTGATCTGCGAGGCCACCTTGGTGCTGGGCCAGGTGATGGTCTGCGCGGCGGTGTTGCCGGGGGCGAACTTCAGCACCTGGCCGTCGATGTCGATGTCGACTTCCTTCAGACCCTCGGCCATCTCCACCACGCGCACATCCACCTTGAATCCGGGCTGCTTGCCGCCGGAGCGGAAGAAGGCCTCGCGGATCTTGGCGGCGCGCTGGAAGTCGGCCAGCGCGGCGCCGCCGGGCGGGCGGGTGCCGTCGGTCAGCGGCTTGAAGGTCCAGGGCGTGACGCCGGTGTCGACCAGCGTGGCCAGGCGGCGGTTGTAGAAGTCGTCGAGCTGGCCGCCCACGCCGAACATCTGGCCGAAGTCGTCGGGCAGCACGTCGGACTTGGAGCCCGGCGCGAACGGGAAGCGCCCGGCGATCGTGCGCTGGCACTGCTCGGCGATGGGTTTCAGCTCGGCGCTCAGGCCCTGGCGCTCGGCATTGCGGCTTTGCGCGGCACCGGCGCTGCCCAGGGCCTCGAGGATGGACTTGATCGGCTCGGGCTGCAGGCCGGCCGCGGCCTTGGCGGCGTCGCTGCCACCACCGCCGCCGCCAGCGGGCGGCGCGCTCTTGCTCTTCTGCGCGGCGGACACCGCGTTGAGCTGCACATAGACCTCGTTGAACAGCTTGCCCACCTCCTCGATCGGCGCCGGCTGGCCCTGCAGCAGGCGGTGGATGTGCGCGAAGTGGTCGTCGACCATCTGCTCGAGCGGGTCGCCGTCGGCCTTGGCGGCGGGGTCAGGCGCCTTGCCCACCAGCGCGGCCATGTCCTCCTTGGCCTTGCCGGCCTTGCTGAGCAGGCCGCCGGCCACGCTGTCGGCGCGGGCCTCGTCGCGCGCCTTGACCGCGGCGCCCAGCTGCGTCTCACGCGTGACGGCGCGGATCCAGGCCATCAACGGTGAATCGGGCGCGGCCAGCACCCGGGCCACGGCCACGCTGCGGTCGATGCCGTCCAGGCGCACCAGGCGCACATCCTTCAGGTAGGCGTCCCAGACCTTGATGTATTCCTGCAGGTACAGGCGCCGGATCTTGGCGTCCAGCTCGTTGCCGGCCAGCATGTTCTTGGCCGCGTCCTTGACGCCACCGGGCGACGCGGGCGTACCCAGCACCCACTCCTGCTCGGCGGCCAGTGTGGGCGTGACCCTGGCCACGGCCTTGGTGAAGCCCTTGAAGTAGCCGTCCTTGGTGAACAGGCCCGGCACGCCCTTGGTGATCGGCTGGCCGCTGGCACGCTCGAAGACCTGGGCCGAGTTGGGGCCACCTGCAGCGGCGATCGAGATCTCGGGGAAGTCGCTGCCGGCACCGGCGCGGCGCAGGCGGCTGAAGATGCGGTACTCCAGCGGGTAGGCCACCAGCATCTCGCGCACGTTGGCCACCAGGGTCTTGTCCATCGGCGCGATCGCCTGCGGCGCACCCTGGGCCAGCGCGTTGGCCAGGTGCACACCCAGTGCGGCGCGCTTGGCGTCGTTCAGCGTGCCGGCCAGGTTGGCGTCCCAGTCCAGCGTGACCCAGGCGTGCAGCGACTCGGCGTCGAAGCGCTCGGGCGTGTAGAGCATCACGTAGGCCTTGAGCGCCTCGTAGGCCAGCTCCAGGTTGTCGCGGTTGGCGGCGCGCAGCCGCTCTTCCAGGCGGCGCACCACCCGCGGCAGCAGCGCGTGGTCCAGCAGGTGGCGGTAGCCGGTGTCGGCGCCGGCCTGCAGGTAGCGGCCCTGGTACAGGCCCAGGCCGTTGAGCAGGGGCACATTGTCGTGGTCGAAACCGGCCGGCGTGGCGGCCTGGTTCAGCAGGTCCAGCACCGCGGGCAGGGTGCCGAAATCGCTGCTGGCGTTGGGCACCACGGTGTCCACGGCGGCCTTCAGCTCGGGCAGCTTGCCTTCCACCTCGGCCACATAGGCCTGGTTGCGCCACAGGCTGACCACCCAGCCGGCCAGCAGCGCCACCGAGGTGAGGCCCAGCACGCCAAAGCCCGCCAGGCGCAGGCGACGGCGGCTGGCGGCCACCTGCTTGTTCTCGCCAGCCAGGCCCTGCTCGACGAAGATCACGTCCTTCAGCAGGCGCGCCAGGAAGAAGCTCTTGCCGCGCGACGAGGCGATCCCCGCCGCCTTCTGGTCCACGCCGAAGGTGCGCGCCAGCGTGCCCAGCACGCGGTCGATCGGCGAGCCCTCCTGGGTGCCGCTGGTGAAGTAGACGCCGCGCAGCAGCGCGCGCTCCTCCAGGCTGCCGCCGCCGTCGAAGACCTGCTCCAGGAAGCCGCCCAGCAGGCCCTTGAGGCCGCCGAACTGCTGTGGGAAGGTGAAGACCGCGGCGCGCTTCATCACGTCGCGCTCGGCCTGCAGGGCATCGAGCAGGCGATCGCGCAGGCGCTTCTCCAGCGCCGCGAACTCGGCCGGAAAGGACTGCATCGGGTTGTCCAGCCCGCGCGGATCGTGCGGGAAGCTGAAGCCCCAGACCTGGTCGCGCTCTTCCTTGGCGAACTCGCCGAAGGTTTCGTTGAAGCCGGCGATCAGGTCGGTCTTGGTGACCATCACATAGACCGGCGGGCGGATGCCCAGGCGCTGGTGCAGCTCCTGCAGCCGGGTGCGCAGGCGCGCCGCGTGGTCCTTGCGGTCGGCCGGGCTCTGCTGCAGCAGGTCCTGCACGTTGACGGTGAGGATGACGCCGTTGATGGGTCGGCGCGGGCGCGACTTCTTCAGCAGGCCCAGGAAGTTCTCCCAGGCGGTGGCGTCGACCTTCTCGTCGGACTTCTGCAGCGTGTAGCGCCCGGCAGTGTCGATCAGCACCGCTTCGTCGGTGAACCACCAGTCGCAGTTGCGGGTGCCGCCAACGCCCTTGATCGCGCCCTGGCCCATCTTGCCGGCCAGCGGGAAGGTCAGCCCGGCATTGAGCAGCGCGGTGGTCTTGCCCGAGCCGGGTGCGCCGATGAAGATGTACCAGGGCCGCTCGTAGAGGTAGCCGCCGCGGTTCAGGAAGGAGCGCTTGCCGCTCTGCCTGGCGCTGTCCTCCAGCGTGGCCAGGGCTTCGGTGAAGCGCTTGTCGAGTTGCTCGGCCTCGCGGTCGCTGGCCGAGGGGCCGCCTTGCAGGCCGCGCACCATGGCCGTGCTGTTGCGTTTGCGGCGCCAGGCCCGCAGCGCCACGATCAGGCCGATGAACACCGCCAGGCCCGCGATGGTCCACAGGCGCGCGCCAGCGCCGTCGAGCGGGTGGTCGTCATTCCAGGACAGGACCGGGCCCACCCACCAGACCAGCGCGGCCAGGGCCAGGAAGCCGTAGAGCACCAGCAGCAGCGGGTGGAAGAGGATCTGCAGGACTTTTTTCATGCGCTTGTCTTCGACGTGCGTTCAGCGTGCGAGCGTGCGTTCAGCCTTCGCGGGGCGGGCGTGCCGGGCGCTCACGGGGCGTTCTGGGCCACGAACAGGGTCACCACCACGCGGCGGTTGCGCGCGCGGCCGGCGGGTGAGCCGTTGTCGGCCACCGGTTCGGCGTCGGCGCGGCCCTCGGCCTTCAGCCGCGACAGCGGCACGCTCTGACCCAGGTCCTGGCGCACCGCGTCGGCGCGGTCCTGAGACAGGTGCCAGTTCGACGGATAGCGCAACGTGCGGATCGGCTGGTTGTCGGTGTGGCCGGTGATCAGCACCTGGCCCGGGGTTTCGGACAAGGCCTTGGCGATGCGGCCCAGCAGCGGGCGCACGCTGTCGGAGATCTGCGCGCTGCCGGGCTCGAAGAAGCCGTCGCCGCGGATCGTCACCACCGAGCGGTCGGCCAGGTCCTGCACGCTGACCAGGCCGGCGTCGATCTCGGCCTTCAGGAAGGTGGCCAGGCGCGGTTTGGGGGCCGGCGGCGGAGGCGGTGGTGCCTGGATCGTGGCGGCCTTGACGTCCAGCGCTGCCAGAGCGCTGAACACCGGGTCGGCCTTGTCGGCCAGGCGCAGGCGCAGGCCCAGGAAGACCATCGCCAGCACCAGCGCGGTGACCGAGGCGATGACCCACATCGGCAGGCCATCGGTCAGGCGCTCGCCCTCGGTGGGCACACCCTGCCAGCGCGGCGACAGCGTGCGCTCCTGGGCGGGCTTGCCCTGGCGCAGCATCTGCGCCAGGCGGTCACGCACGCTGTCGAGCTGGGCGCGGCCGTTGTCGAGCACGCGGTAGCGGCCCTCGAAGCCGAAGCTCAGCACCACGTACAGCAGCTCCAGCAGGTTGCGGTTGGCGTCCACCTTCTCGGCCAGCTTGGACATCAGCTGGAAGACCTTCTCGCCGCCCCAGGTCTCGTTGTGGAACTGCACCAGCAGGCTCTGCGCCGACCACACACCCGAGCCGCCCCAGGGCGTGCTGGCGGCCATCTCGTCGAGCAGCGTGCACAGGATGTAGCGCGCGGCGATCACCTGCTCATTGGGCAGGCCCTGGGCGCGGGCCTGGGTTTCGAACTTGCGGATGCCCTCGGCCAGCGATTCCTTCAGGCCCGCCGGGTTGGGGTGGCGCGCGGTGGTGCGCACCCGCGGCGCCGCCGCCAGCAGCGGCACGGCCGCGGCCACCAGCGGGTTCAGGCTGGCGGTCATCAGCGCGTCCATCGCCATCGGCGCGTCGCGGCCACCGGCCGCGGTGGTGGCGGCCGCGGGCGCCGGCGCACCCGGGTCGGCGGGCGTGCCCGGTCGGGCGCCGCGCCCGGCGGCGGGCTTGATCACGGTGCGGTCGGAGCCGAAGGCGGCAAACGGATCGTCCTGGTCGCTCATGATGGGGTCTCGCGGCGTTGACGGGTGGGGTGCTCAGCGGCTCAGCCGCGCACCGCCCAGAATTCGAGTTCAAGGCCGGGGAACTCGCCCGCGATGTGCAGGGCCAGTCCACCGGAGGATTCCAGCTGCTTCCACAGCTCGTTGCCGCGGGTCTCCAGCTCGAAGTAGTTGAAGCCGGCGTGGTAGGGGATCTGGCGCGGCGCCACCGGCATCGGCCGCAGCGTGACGCCGGGCAGCTGCAGGTTGACCAGGTCGCGGATGCGCTCGACCGGGCCGATCTTGACCTGGGTGGGGAAGCGGGCGCGCAGCGCGTCGCCCGGCAACTGGGCGCCCACCGCCAGCACGAACTGCGCGCTGCGCTGCAGCTCGATGTCGGCAATGATCGCCACCCGCACGCCATAGGCGCGTTCCTGCAGCTCGATCGGGATGGCGTTCTGCTCCAGCACCATCGACAGGGACTGGCGCAGCGCATCCATCAGCGGCTTGAAGCAGCGCTGCGGGTCGTCGTGCAGGTACGCCGGCAGCGCCGGCGGACGGCGGCGCTCGCCGAAGGTGGACAGGTCGCCGGCCAGCGAGCAGGCGCTGAAGTACAGCTCGCGCGGGTGCAGCACCGAGCACTGGCGCATCTGCGCCAGCAGCGGTTCGTGGCGGTTGACGGCTTCGAGCAGCAGGAAGTCGGCGATCTCGCCGACACCGGCGCGCCCCGGCTGGGCCAGGCGCGCGGCCAGCGCCTCGCCACGCTGGTGCAGCAGGCCGTGCAGCTCGCGCAGGTAGCCGGCCAGCAGGTCGTTGCCGCCGGCGTGCAGCGTGGGCGGGATGAACTGCGTGTCCAGGGTGACCTTGTTGTCGGCGCGGCGCTCGATGATGCGGCACAGGCCCAGCGTGGCGTAGCCCTCGGCGGCGTCGCGGGCCAGCATCAGGCGCAGGTTGACGCGGCCGATCTGCAGCGGCGCAGCGCGCTCGCCGGTGGCGTTGCTGTCGCCCACGTCCACCTCGGTGGCCAGGAAGCGCGGCGGCATCGCCGGCGTGTCGCCTTCGGCGTCGGTCTCGGCCACGCCGGGGCGCGGCAGGGTCAGGGCCAGCACCACCAGCTCGTCGCGGGCGTCTGGCGGCACGTCCAGGGCGGCCGGCGCGGCGTCCTGGCTGGGGATGTCGAAGGCCTGGCCATCGGGCATCAGGCCCACCGCGGCGTTGATGGCGATCTTGCCCAGGTTCAGCGCGGCGTTGTCGAGCTGCAGCGAGACGAAGCCCCAGCTGTAGGCCAGCAGGGCGCTCTGGCGGGCATGGTCCTGCGCGGCCAGGTAGCGGTCGTGCTGCTGGAAATGCTGCGGCTGGAGGAACATGCCCTCCGCCCAGATCACTTTGTTTTGCCAGGTCATGGATGCGTTGTGTTCAGGGAATGTCGTGGGTGAACTGGCCCGGCGTGCTGAAGGTGATCACGCCGCCCCACATGCAGTTCAGGGTGCAGGTGTTGTCGATCGCCGGGATGTTGCCCAGCAGCACGGTGGGCACGCCGGGCGTCCAGGGCGCCGGGAACACCGGCACGCAGGGCATGGGGGTGAGCACGCCCAGGGCCGCCGAGGTGGCCGAAGCGACCGTGGGGTTGGACAGCGACGTGCACATGCCGAACGGCGGGATGTTCATGAAGGGCACGTTGTCGGTGATGACGCCGCAGACCAGGTTGCTGCTCATCACCATGCGCGGCGTGGCGTTGAAGGTGGACGGCGCCAGCCCGAACGGGCAGGTCATCATCGCGCTGGTGGTCACTTGCTGGGGCATCGGGGGGCTCCTTCAGGCCATCGGGTTGCCGACCCAGACGGCGATGCCGCTGAAGTTGTCGTGCCGCGGCTTGTTCGTGGCCCGGGCGTGCGCCAGCACCGATTGCTCCAGCCGGGCCAGCCAGTCGGCCGGGTCGCTGGAGCGGGCCAGGCTGGCGCTCATCTCGGCCTCGTCCACATGCTCCCACAGGCCGTCGGTGCACAGCAGGAAGACGTCACCCTCGCGCAGCACCCAGGGGCGCGAGGCGGTGGAGACCTTCAGGTGCTCGGTGGGCGTGCCCAGCGCCGACAGCAGCTCGCTGCGCTGCGGGTGGGTGCGCATCTGGTCGGGGCCCAGCAGGCCGGCCTCGACCAGCGACTGCACCACGCTGTGGTCGCGGGTGTGGGCCAGCATCTGGCCGCTGCGGAACAGGTACAGGCGCGAATCGCCGGCATGGCCCCACAGCGCGGTGCCCGAGGCCAGGTCGATGAACAGCGCCACCACGGTGGAGTGCATGTCCTTCTGCGCCGGGTCGTCGTCGCGGTGGCTCAGCACCGACGCGTTGGTGTCCAGCAGCAGGTCGTGCACTTCGTCGGGCGCGTGCAGCGGCGCGGCCGAGGCCTGCTCGATGATGTGGCGCACCGCCAGCCGTGCGGCGACGTCGCCGCCGCCGTGGCCGCCGGCGCCGTCGGCCACCACGCAGCACAGGTACTGCTCGGAGTGCCAGTGGCCGCAGGCGTCCTCGTTGTAGTCGCGGCCGCCCTGCCGCGACAGGATGGACAGCTCGATCGCCGGCAGGTCACCCAGGCCGAAGACCGAATCGGCGAAGGGGGCGTCATCGCTCACGGGGCGACCCTCCTTGCTGCGCACTGCGGCAGTTGCCGCTGGGAACGGTCCGGCGCGCTCATCCACGCCCCCGCGACTGCAGCTGGTCGATGTGTTCCTCGTAGGCCTTCAGGAAGGCCTTGCCGAAGACGGTGTGGAAGTCGTCCTGCGCCTCGCTGCGGATCTGGGTGTAGAGCTCGTTGAAGCTCTCCCACAGGCGCGCCTTGCGGGCCGCCGGCAGGATGGCCTGCAGCGCGCTGCGCTGGGTCAGCGTGCCCTCCAGGCGCGCCGGGTCGAAGCGCTCGAGCACGCCTTCCAGGGCCGCCCGCATGCCGGCCACGAAGCCGTACTGGTGGGCGCGCAGGTCGTCGTAGGCGTCGCGCATCGCCGGCGCCGCGGGCATGAAGCCGCGGGTGGGCGGCGCCAGCAGGTGGCCCAGCGCGGCCTCGGCACTGGGCGAGAACTTCAGCGGGTTGTTCTCCTTGGCGACGATCATCGTCGACTCGGCGCGGATCTCGCGCTTCATCGCGGCGCGCGCCACCAGCAGGTCGACGGTGCCGGCCGCCGATTCGCGCAGCAGCTCGCCGATCAGCTTCATCAGCGCCGGGGTCAGCGCCTCGACCTGCACCGTGGGCGTGGCCAGGCCTTCACGGAACGCGGCCAGCAGCGCCTGCACCGCCGCCGCGTCGGCAGGGCCGGCCGCTGCCATCGCCGCGGGCGGCGCAGCGATGGGCGCCGGGGTCGGCGCAGGCATGGCCGCCGGTGGCGCCATCGCCATCGCCGGGGCCGGAGCAGGCCGCAGCTCATCCAGGAATCCCATCGCCGGCGCGGCCGGTGGCGGCGCGTCCAGACCAAAGGCCGCCAGCGGGTCGCTGCTCGGCAGCGACGGGGGAAGGGGTGGCAGCGCGGCAGGCGCCGACGGGACGGGGCTGGCAGGCCGCGGCGGCGCCGGCGGGCGGGCGCGGATCACGGTGCGGCCTTCGGTCCCGGCCTCGTCCCAGGACATCACCGCTCCGGCGGGCCGCTCGGCCGGCGCCACCGGTGCCGGCGCAGGCGCCGGCGGCAGCGGACTGGGCGGCGGCGCCGACAGCGCGCCGGGGGGCAGGAAGGGCCGGTTCAGGTCGGAAAAGTCGTCCGGCAAGGTGGCCGAGGTGGCGCGCGGCACGGCCTTCAGCGAGGCCAGCGGATCGGCCGAGGCCGCCATGTTGGGCTGGGCGGCCGCGGCCGTCAGGGCCGACTGGCCCAATGGGTCGCCCACGGCGCCGGGCTTCAGGCCGAACAGGCTGTCGAGCGAATCGCCGCCACTGGCCGCGGGGCTGGACGGCAGGTCGGGGATCAGCGGCGCGGGGGCGCCCCCCACGGCATCCAGGCCGAAGCTGCCGCCGAAGGCACGGCCCAGGTCGGGCGCGCCGGGCTTGGGAGCGGGCGCGGCAAAGGGGTCCCAGTCGTCGGGGATGCCACCCGCCGCCGGGGCGGCTGCCGGGGCAGCGGCTGGCGCGAAGGCCGCGAACGGGTCGTTGCTGCGGGCCGCCGGGGCGGCCGGTGGCGTCAGCGCCAGCGGGTCGAAGCTGGCGGGCAGCGCGCCCTTGGCCGGCGGCGCGGCGGCGGGGCCCAGCAGGTCGGCAAAGGGATCATTGGACTTGGCGGCGCCGGCGCTGGCGCGGATCTCGATCTGGTAGCCGCCGATCTGCAGCCAGTCGCCGTCCTTGATCGGCGCCTCCTTGCCGTTGCCCAGCGCCTTGCCGTTGACCAGGATCGCGTTGCTGCCCTTGTCGATGACGCCGAAGCTGCCGTTGCGGTAGACGACCTGGGCGTGGACGCGGGAAATCGTGCGGTCGGGATCGGGCAGCACGAACTGGTTGGTGTCGGCACGGCCGATGGTGCCGCCGAGCTCGTCGAAGGCGGCACTCAGGCTGCTGGCGGGGGGCGCACCGTTGAACGAGATGACGGTCAGCGTGATCACGGCGAAAGGTCCTTGAAGGGCCGGGTGGCGGTGGCGGCGGGGCAGCCGGTGGCGGCCACCGGGGTGGCGTCGAGCATACCGTTGCCGAGCGCTAAGCGGCAGGGGCGAATGCGGGGGTGGGGGTGGCCGAAGGGCCCGCGGCGCGGTGGTGTTGCCCTAACATCGCCGCGTCGGCACGGGTGGCGCCGCGCCACCCCGCAACCAAGGCCATTGACCATGCCCTGCTTCTGCTCCAACGCGCTGTCGGCCTTTGCGACGGCGGCCTGCTCGGTCTCGCTGCCCGCGCTGCCGATTCCCACGCTGCCCTCGGCGCTGTTGTCGGCGGTGGCCTCGGCGCCTTCGCTGCCCACCTTCAGTGTGCCGGCGGCGCCGTCGATCACCGCGTCGATCTCGGCGATCGCGCAGCTGCTGGCCAGCCTGCCGGCGGTGCTGCCGATGCCCAACCTGGTGCTCGATCCATTGGCGCTGCAGCTGCCGCTGACGCAGCTCTCGCTGTCGTTCAGTGTCGCGGCGGCGTCGCTGCCGTCCTTGCCGGCGCTGCAGGCCACGCTGTCGGCGCTGGCGCCGCTGGGTTCACTGGCCTCGCTGATGATGGCGCTGTCGGGCCTGGGCATCGACCTGCGCGCCGGCGGCGCGATCCCGTCGCTGCAGGCCCTGCTGGCGGTGCCGCCGGTGCCCTCGGTGTCGCTCACCTCGCCGCTGTCGACGGCGATGCTGCAGCTGTCGGTGGCCGCGGGGGGGCTGCCGGCGCTGCCGGTGCTGCAGGCGGTGGTGCCGGTGCTGGCCAGTCTGCCGCCGCTGCCCACGGTGGTGCTGCCCACGCTGGCGAGCCTGTTCGGGCTGCTGTCGATCCAGGCCATGGTGCAGGCCCAGCTGGGTGTCAACCCGCTGGCGCCCGGGTCCCTGCCGGCGCTGAACGCGGCCTTGTCGGGCCTGCCGCTGCCCGCACTGGCGGCCCTGCAGATTCCCAGCTTTCCGCCACTGCCCCCCTTGCCCGAGGTGCCGATGCCGGATCTGCCCGACCTGCCGGCGCTGTCGGCGGCGCTGGGGGGCATCACGCCCGGGCAACTGGGGCCGCTGACGATGCTGATGTCCACGGTGGCCCTGCAGCCCATGCTGGCGCTGCCCGGCGCCTGTGGTGCCGGCTGCGCGGTGGCCATGATGTCCTGAGGCCCAGGCCACCGACGCGCGTCAGCGCAGCACATACAGGCGTCCTTCCACCGCGGTCAGGCGCAGCGGCCAGGCCAGCTGACGCCCATCGGCATCGGCCTTGGTCGACAGCCAGGGCGTGCCATCGGCGCGCAGGCATTCGAACAGGCGACCGCGCGCCACGCGGCGCAGCACCAGGCCGGCGGGCTCGAAGGGCAGCCAGTCCAGCCGGCGCGCCTCGGCCAGCTCCAGCAGGTGCACCCGCAGGCGGTCGAGTTCACTGCGCGCGTCGCGCTGGTAGGCCGCGGCCACTTCCTCGACGCGCAGGCGCAGCGCCGCCAGGAAGGCCTCGGGCTGGCCCTCGGTCAACTGGCGCGCCCACAGCGCGGTCTGCTCGGCCACCAGCGCGTGCAGGGCGGGGCTGTCGTCGATGGCCGGGGCGTCGACCCAGCGCCAGCGCGGGAAATTGATCGGCAGGTTCAGGGTCTGGTCCAGCGGCAGCGGCGCCACATGGGCCTGGCCGGCATCGGGCGCCCAGTCGATCTGGCCCAGCGTGCGCGCGTGGCCCTCATCGGCCAGCTTGCCGGTGCGCGGCAGCAGCAGCCGCAGGTGGGCCGAGCAGCGGCCATTGGCCGTGACGCGCTGCTGCGGCGGGGCCTTGTCCGGGGCCATCGTCGCCGGGTAGGGCCAGACCATCAGCGCCAGCTGGTTGTCGCCAGTCAGCGTGTATTCGTGCACCGGCAGCAGCACACGTGGGCGCCCAGGGTGGGCGCGCGCCACCGGAATGCCGTTCAGCCAGGCCTCGGCCTCGCACTCGACGGCGTCCAGCTTGAGCACCAGCAGCCGCTCGATCATCCCAGGCTCCAGTCGACCAGGGTCATGGCCGGCAGCAGCGAGCGGCGCCACTGCAGGTGGCCCAGCAGCGGGTCGCTGATGCGGCACAGCGCCTGCACCGGCTCCACCGCCAGCTGGGCGAACCACTGCCAGCCCAGGCCGTCGGCACGGGGCCGCAGGCCGCAGCGGCCGACCACCGCGCCGGCCACCAGGCTGGCGTCCACCATGCAGGCACTCTCGGCGGCGGCCACGTCCACCTGCAGCGTCAGCGGCAGCAGGATCGCCACCTGGGCGCCGGCGGGCGGCAGGGCTTCCTGGCCATCGCGGGCGCTGGTGTCCCACTGCAGCTGCAGCGGGATCTGGCCGGCACAGTGCAGGCGCCACTGGCTGAGGCTGCCATGGAGCGCCAGTTGGCCCGACAGGCGCAGCGACAGCCGCGCGGCGATCAGGTCCAGGTGCGCGGCCACGCGGTGGCTGGGCGTGCCGGCCAGCCCCTCGGCGGCGGGCTGCCAGCCCCAGGCCAGACCGGCGTCGCCGCACAGCAGCGCGGGCTCGGCCGCCATCTGCGGCTGCTCGAAGCCGGCCTCGCGGCACCAGGCGGTGAACAGCCGCTCCAGCCCCTGCTCGAGCTGCGCATCCAGGGCCTGCAGGCCGGCCTGCCAGGCGCCGGCGTCCAGGCGCTGGCCATCGCGCTCGATGATGCAGGCGGCGCGTGGCGCATGCGGGGCCGGCGCGGCGTCGGTGCTCCACTGGCGGTCGGGGGCGGCCTCGCGGCGCCACAGCATCCAGTGCTGGGCGGCGGGGTAGACGCACCAGTCGGTGGCCAGATCGCCCAGCGCGTCGCCCTGCTCGCGCAGGCCGCAGGAGGCCAGCTGCAGGCGCCCGAAGCGGGCGCCACCCGACCAGGCCAGCGCCGGCTGCCAGGTCTGGGTGGGCGGCAGCTCGGTGGCTGAGGCATGCTGGGTCAGCACCAGTTCGGTGGTGTGCGGCCCGCGCCATTCCAGCAGCCCGGTCTCGGTGAACTGCAGCACGGCCGGGTGGACCGCCGGGTCGCAGCAGTGGCCGGCGCGCAGCCGCAGCCGCAGCCGGGCGGGCCGTCCTGCCGGGTCCTGTCCCAGCAGCGAGATGCGCGAGGGCCAGGCGGCGGCATCGGCGGCCGTGACCACCAGCGGCGCGGGGGGGGCGCTGTCGCCGCCCGCGCGGCTCCATTGCCCGCGCTCGAAGCGATAGGGTTGGCGCGGCGGGGGCTCGTGCTCGCGCAGCTCGACCGCGTCGATGTCGCAGGGCTGGCCCAGCACCAGGCGCTGGCCCCGCTGCAGCGAGCCCATCACGCCGAGCTGACGCAGCGCGTCATCCAGCAGGGCGATCGCGCGGTCGAAATCGGGCAGCTTGGGCAGATCGGCGGCCGCCGGCCCGCCCGCGGCCAGCAGGCGCTGCAGTTCCTCGCGGCAGCGGCGCACCAGCTGGAAGGCCTTGGCGCCCTCCTGACGGCGCCGATCGCCCAGCAGGTCCAGCGCCCAGGTGTGGCCGCCACGGCTTTCGAACTCGGTGCCCAGCACCACCCAGCAGGCCAGGTAGCGGGCCACCGCCAGCGCATGGGTCAGGCCATGCGCGGCGGCGCGTTGTTCGCCGTGGGCCACCAGCGCGCCCAGGCGGTCGCCCACGCGCTCGGCCAGCGCCGGGAAGGCGGCCACCAGCACCTGCGCCAGCTGGCGGCGGTCGCGCTCGGCCTGCACCGCCTGCAGGCGCGTGGCCTGCTCGACATTGAGCACCAGGGTCAACGCGCGGCCCTCCGCACGGCGTGCGCCCGGTTGCGCGCTGGGGAGCGGCGCGGCCCGCTCATGTGCCCGCCCCCAGGCGCAACTGGCGCCATTCGAGGTGGCCGCCGGTGATGCGCGCCAGCGACCAGTGCGCTGGGCCGGGCAGGGCCCAGGCACCGACCGGGCCGTTGACGGCAGCGCGCTGGGCGGCGTCGGCATGGTCCAGCACGATGCGCAGCATCTCGGGGCTGAGCGTGTCCAGCGGCACCACCCGGCCATCCGGCAGGCGCGCCTGCAGCAGCGCGCGCAGGTGGTTGCGCAGGGCGATCAGGCGCACGCCGCTGAGCACCAGCACGCCCCAGTCGGTGGGTCCGTCGCCCGGCACCAGCAGCGCATCGGTGAAGGGGCTCTCGCGGCGCAGCCGCACCAGGTAGGGCGCACTCTGCTGCACCGCCGGCGGCAGGGCGCCGGGCAGCAGGCAGTCGAAATCGTCGATCTCGCCGGCCTGTTGCGCCGCCGCCAGCCGCGCCGGCAGGCCGCTCAGGCAGCGGCCCAGCAGCACGGCGTGCACCTGCTGGCGGTCGTCGGCCCAGAGCTGGGCCCTGAACTGCGCAGGGGCGATCTCGAGGGGCGTGTCGGCAGCAGCCATCGGCGCGACGGTCGGGCCCTCAGCTGCCCGAGGCCAGCGGGTCCTGGTCCGGGTCCGGCAGGGTCGGGGCGGTCGGATCCGCCGGGCTGGCCTGCGCCGCGTCGTTGGCATTGCCGGCCGAGCCGCCGCTGTTGATCTTGACCATTGCGCCCTGGATGGTCACGCCGTCGGGACCGACCAGGATGAAGGAGCCGCCGGCCTTGATGCACAGCGTGGTGCTGCCGTCGATCACCACGCCCATGCCCTTGAGGTGCAGGCTGGAGGTGGCGGTGGCGTTGAAGGCCTGGCCCACATTGATGTCCATGCCCTGGCCCGAGGTGATCGAGATCGCCTGATCGCCCTTGACGGCCACCGCATCGGTGATCCCGGTGTTCAGTGCGCCCTCGATCTTGAGGTTGAAGTCGGCACCCAGCTTGGCGTGCACGTCCTCCTTGATCGACAGCGTGGCCTTCTTGCCCACGTCCACTGTCAGGTTCTCGCCGATCTGCTGCGCCACGTTCTTCTCGACCTTGTCCCAGCGGTCGTTCTTGACGGTGATCTTGGCGTCGTTCTTGACCAGCTGGTGGTAGTCCTTCTCGGCCTGGAACCAGACGTATTCGGAGCCCTTCAGGTCATCGAAGCGCAGCTCGTTGAAATTGGCCTCGCCCCCTTGCTTGGTCGAGCGGCTGCGGATGCCGGTGACGGTCTTCTGGGCCGGCAGCTCATAGGGCGGCATGCGCTCGGCGTTGTAGACGCGGCCGGTGACCAGCGGGCGGTCGGGGTCGCCGTCGAGGAACTCGACCACCACCTCGTCGCCCACCCGCGGGATGGCGATCATGCCGAAGTTCTTGCTGGCCCAGGGGTGGCTGACACGCACCCAGCACGAGGCGGTCAGGTCGTCCGGATTGACGCGGTCCCAGCGGAACTTGAGCTTCACGCGGCCATGCTCGTCGGTGGCGATCTCGTCGCCGCTGCCGCCCACCACCACCGCGGTCTGCGGCCCGTTGATGCGCGGCCAGGCCACGCTCAGCTGGGGCTGGAAGCGGATGCTCTTGGGGATGGCGTCGAAGCGCGCCTGGAAACCGCGGCTGCCGCCCTTGACGTTGGCCTCGTACTCGCCGAACTCGGCGGTGAAGACCAGCCGTGTCACCAGGTAGTCGCCGTTGTCGTTGGTGTGCTCCTTCAGCTTGAAGGTCTTGCCGGCGGCGATGGCGCGAAAGCGGGTCTCGGCCGAGGCGACGATCTGCTGGGTCTTGTAGGCGTCGACGCGGCCCTGGGCGAAGCGCTCGCCGACGCCCTTGTGGTCGGCCGCCGCCGCGGCGCGCTTGAGGTCGTAGAAGGCGCCGGGCCAGTGGCGCACCTCCAGGTCACCCGGGTTGGGGTACGACGGGGTGCGCATCTTGGTCACTTCCAGCGAGGTGGAGGGCACCTGGAAGTCATGGTCATCGTGGGTGTACTTCAGCGAGCCCACCTGCTTGACCAGGCGCCAGTCGGTGACCATGTCGTCGCGCAGCTGGTTGTCGGTCTGGGTGCTGGCCCAGGCCAGGCTGGCCCCGGGGATGGGGTCGTGGCCCGAGGCGTCGTCGCACAGCACCAGCTTGTGCTGGCCGTCCTCGTGGGTGAAGTAGTAGTACAGGCCCTCCTGCTCCATCAGCCGGGTGACGAAGTCGAAGTCGCTCTCGTTGTACTGGACGCAGAAATCGCGTGGCTTGTAGGTGGCGGTGGACTTGTCCTGCACCGACTGGTTGGAGTAGTCGCCGAAGACCGCCTTGATGATCTCGATGACGGTCTTGCCCTGGAAGATGCGGCAGTCCGCGCCCAGCTGCAAATACCAGAGCCAGACATTGAGGTCCAGGAAGTAGCGGTCGAGCTTGCCCTGCGAGCCGCCGCGCTCGAAGCGGGTGACGAAGCCGTTGATGTAGCGGTAGCTGCCATCGGCCAGCAGCAGCTTGACGGTCGCCCGGGTGCCCAACAGGTCGTCGGGCGTGATCACCGGATCGCTGCGCGGGCGCAGCAGCTCGATGCGGTACTGCGGCAGACGGCCGAGTTCCTCCACCGCCTGCAGGCGGTGGAAGAGCAGGGCGTCGGGGCCCTTCACGCACTTGAATTCGGCATCCAGCTTGGCCATCGAGGGCTCCTTGGGCCGGCGGCGCGTGGCCGCCCGGTCTCAACTCAATCGAAGGTGTAGGTGAACTCGCCGTCCGCCGCACCCAGGCGGATCACCTTGAGTTCCTCGCCACGCGCCATGCGCCCCAGGTACTCGATCGAGATCTTGGGCAGCACGGTGTTGGTGAGGATGGCGTCGATGATGCGCCCGCCGGCCTCGGCGTTGTTGCAGCGGCTGACGATCAGCGAGACCGCGGCGTCGTCGAACTCGAACGGGATGCGGTGGTTTTCCTCCACGCGCTTCTTGATGCGGCCCAGCTGCAGCCGGATGATCTTGGCCAGCATCTCGTTGGACAGCGGGTAGTAGGGGATGGTCACGATCCGGCCCAGCAGCGCGGGCGGGAAGACCTTCATCAGCGGCTCCTGCAGCGCCTCGGCCAGCGAGTCCGGGTCGGGCAGCAGTTCCGGGTCCTTGCACATGTTCATGATGAGCTCGGAGCCGACGTTGGACGTGAGCAGGATGATCGTGTTCTTGAAGTCGATCATCCGGCCCTCGCCGTCTTCCATGCGGCCCTTGTCGAAGACCTGGAAGAACAGCTCGTGCACGTCGGAGTGGGCCTTCTCGACCTCGTCGAGCAGCACCACGCTGTAGGGCCGGCGGCGCACCGCCTCGGTCAGGATGCCGCCCTCGCCGTAGCCCACATACCCCGGAGGCGCGCCCTTGAGGGTGGAGACGGTGTGCGCCTCCTGGAACTCGCTCATGTTGATCGTGATGACGTTCTGCTCACCACCGTAGAGCGACTCGGCCAGCGCCAGCGCGGTCTCGGTCTTGCCCACGCCCGAGGTGCCGCACAGCATGAACACGCCGATCGGCTTGTTCGGGTTGTCCAGCCGGGCGCGCGAGGTCTGGATGCGCTTGGCGATCATGTCCAGGCCATGCTGCTGGCCGATGACGCGCTGGCCGAGCGTTTCGCCCAGGCGCAGGATGGCTTCCAGCTCGTTCTTGACCATGCGGCCCACCGGGATGCCGGTCCAGTCGGCCACGACGCTGGCCACGGCCTGGGCGTCGGTGGACGGCATGATCAGCGGCGCATCGCCCTGCAGCTCGGCCAGCGCGGCCTGCTCTTTGCGCAGCTCGTCGATCAGCGCGCCGCGGTCGGCGTCGCCCGCGGGCACCGCCTGGTCGACCGGCTCGGCGTCGCCGCGCAGCTTGGCGCGCAGGGCCAGCACGCGCTCGACGATCGCTTTCTCGGCCTGCCAGCGCTCTTCCAGCGCCGCGAGGCGGGTGCGCTCGGCGGTCAGCTTGGCCTCGACCTCGGGGCCGCGCTCGCCGGTGTCGACACCGGCCGCCGCCTCGCGGGCGATGATGCCCTGCTCAATCTCCAGGGCCTCGATGCGGCGGCGGCTGTCCTCGACCTCGGCCGGAATGGCGTGCTGGCTGACGGCCACGCGGGCGCAGGCGGTGTCGAGCAGGCTGACCGCCTTGTCGGGCAGCTGGCGCGCCGGGATGTAGCGGTGCGAGAGCTTGACCGCGGCCTCGATGGCCTCATCCAGCAGCTGCACGCGGTGGTGCTTTTCCAGCACGCTGGCCACGCCACGCAGCATCAGGATGGCCTTGTGCTCGTCGGGCTCGGGCACCTGCACCACCTGGAAGCGACGGGTCAGCGCCGGGTCCTTCTCGATGTACTTCTTGTACTCGGCCCAGGTGGTGGCGCCGATGGTGCGCAGGTTGCCGCGCGCCAGCGCCGGCTTGAGCAGGTTGGCGGCGTCGCCGGTGCCGGCCGCACCGCCGGCGCCCACCAGCGTGTGGACCTCGTCGATGAACAGGATGATCGGCTTGGGGCTGGCCTGGACTTCGTCGATGACCTGGCGCAGGCGCTGCTCGAACTCGCCCTTCATGCTGGCGCCGGCCTGCAGCAGGCCCAGGTCCAGCGACAGCAGCGACACGCCCTGCAGCTGCGGCGGCACGTCGCCGCGCGCCAGACGCTGGGCGAAGCCCTCGACCACCGCGGTCTTGCCCACGCCGGCCTCGCCGGTCAGGATGGGGTTGTTCTGGCGGCGGCGCATCAGGATGTCGACGATCTGGCGGATCTCTTCATCGCGGCCGGTGACCGGGTCGATCTTGCCCTCGCGCGCCCGCTCGGTGAGGTCCACCGTGAACTTCTTCAGGGCCTCCTGCTTGCCCATCGCCGCCGGCGCGATCGCGCCCTCGGCCTCGCCCGGCTGGGCGCTGCCCATGCTGCTGCCGTCCTGGGCGCCCAGGCGGGCCTCGGCGGTGCCGCTGCACAGCTTGGGGAACTGCTCGACCAGGTCGTCGGGCTTGATCTTCTCGAACTGGCGCGAGATGCCCAGCAGCGCATTGCGCAGGCTGTTGGTCTTGAGCAGGCCGATCAGCAGGTGGCCGGTGCGCACCTGGGTCTCGCCGAACATCAGCGTGCCGTAGACCCAGCCGCGCTCGATCGCGTTCTCGATGTGCTCGGAGAAGTCGGAGATCGCGGTGGAGCCGCGCGGCAGGCGGTCCAGCGCGGTGGTGATGTCGCGCGCCAGCACCGAGGCATCCAGCTGGTAGTGGCGCATCAGCGCCTCCAGGTCGGTGTCGGCGGTCTGCACCAGCTGGGCCAGCCAGTGCACCAGCTCCACATAGGGGTTGCCGCGCATCTTGCAGAACACCGTGGCCCCCTCGACGGCCTTGTAGGCCAGGGGGTTGAGTTTTCCGAACAGGGCGACTCGGCTGATCTCGCTCATGGTGTTCCTTGTGTGGCGCCAAAGGGCGGTGGGGGAGGGGAAGCCGCAGGGGCGGAAGGGGTGCGTCGGGTGCGCAGGATGCGTTCGGCGTCGAGCAGCAGGTCGCCCGCGTCCTGCTCGCGGCGGTAGTGGCCCAGCCAGCTGGCGCGACCCAGCGGCGTGGTGCGCCGGCCCAGGTGGGCGCGCGGCACCTGCTGGCGGCGCAGCACCAGGCGCAGGTCCCAGTCGAACTCCAGGCCCACCCATTGGCGCACCATGGCGTGCAGGCGGGCCAGGTCACGGCCGCCGGGCAGGAAGTCGTGGTAGCGCGGCAGGTCGAGCGGGCCGATGACGATGCGGAACTTGTGCTGCACGTCCCAGACGCTGCCACCCAGCACCGCGCCGCCGCCCAGCGGCTGGCCATCGCGCTTGGACAGCCGGCTGCGCTCGGCGCGGCCCAGCGCCATCCAGTGGCCGCACCATTGTTCGATGCGCACCGGCACGTCGAACTCGGCGCGCAGCCAGCACAGTAGGCCGTCGGCGTCGCGGGTGGCGCGCGCCAGCCGACCGGCGAACAGCAGCTTGGGCATGTCGCCTGCGGCGTCGCGCTTGAGCAGGGTCTCGTTGCCGATGCCGAACAGCGAGCCGATCCAGCGCGCATAGCGGCTGTCGTTCAAATGATCGAAGCCGACCGTGGGCTGGGCTCGCGCCCAGGCGCGGTAGAACAGCAGCGCGAAGCGGTGGGTCAGGTGGTCCAGGAAGCGCGCCAGCGCCTGGTCGCCGTGCTGGTGGGCGCGTTCACGCGCGAACTCGGTGAGGTGGATGGGCAGCGCGCCGTTGGGGCCGGTCAGGCCGAAGGCCCGCTGCATCAGCCAGCGCCGGCCCTTGGGCGTCTGGATCACGCCGGTGACGTTGGCCGGCGCGAAGCTCAGCTCTGGTGGCTGGCCCACGCGCAGCGGCTCGTCGCTGGGGCGCATGGCCTCGCCCAGGCGCGGCAGCTCGGGGTGCAGCGCCTCGATGCGGCGCAGCGTCAGGAAGAAGTCCTGGTGGCCCGGACGCTCGGCCAGGTCGCGCCACAGGGCCTCGCGCTCGGCCTCGAGGTGGCGGGTGGGCAGTGCGGGCGGCAGGCTGGTCATCGCTCGCTCACAGCACGGGGCGCTGGCCCAGCATCGGCTTCCAGCGGGCGATCGGGCCGCGCGACAGCGAGACCAGCGAGGTCTCGACGAAGCTGTTGAGCGAGGCGTGGCGCGCCAGGTAGTGGTGCAGCGCGGCGCCGAACAGGTAGGCGCTGCCGCCCTCGTGGCCGAGTTCGTCCACCGTCAGCTCAACCTCGATGCCGCGGCCGAAGGCGATCGGGCCGCGCACCGGATGGCGGCGCACCACCGGCCGCGTGCGCACGCCCTGCAGCGACTCGATCTGCCGGCGCTGGGCCGGCTCGCCCGCCATCGGGAAGCGGCTGAGCAGGTCGCGCAGCGCGGCCGCGGCCTCGCCGCCCTCGGTATCGAGCAGCGACAGGTAGTTCAGCGACAGCAGGTTCAGCAGCCGCCAGGCCACGCCGCCTTCGCGCAGCGCGGTCTGCGGCCGGGACGGGCCGTTGACCACGCGCACCGCGTTCAGCGGCACCGGCGCATCGAGTTGGAACTCGGCCTGGCCGCCGGCCATCGGGATGAAGATCGGCAGGTCGCGGTTGGTGCAGCGGGCCTTCAGCGCCACCTGGCGCAGGTCGCCCGAGTAGGGCGCCTCCTCGGGGTCGACCAGCGAGACAAAGACCTCGGAGCCGATGTAGCCCGAGCGCGGGCCCTCGCGGCGCGCCGCCTCGGACGGCAGGCGTGGCTCGCGCCACGAGGAGTAGTAGGCCGGCTGGCCGGTGGGCGCCCGGTGGTCGGGCGCGAACATCGGCATGAAGCGGCGCTCATCGCCCTTGTCGTCGTAGCCGGTCAGCGACAGCAGGTCATAGACCTCGAAGTCCAGCGGCGCGGTGCGGTCGGGCACGACATGGAACTCGTACTGGCCGTCGTCGACCTGGATGCGGTCCATGCGCTTGGTGAACAGGTTCACCGCCGGCACACAGTGCAGCATGAAGTGGCTGGCGTCGACCACGCCTTCCAGGCCGGTGCCGGGCCGGTTGAGCAGCAGCGTCAGCTCCAGCGCATGGCCGTCCAGGCGTTGCAGCACCGGACGCAGGCCCTGGATGTCGACGAACAGGAAGCGCTCGGGGAAAGTGAAGTGCTCCTGCAGCAGGCGCACGCCGCCAAAGCCGCGCAGCGTGACGGGCAGCATGGCCTCGTCGTCGCTGTAGCCCACCGGCTGCACCGCCGAGGCCGGCAGCAGCTGGCGGCTGTCGGCCAGGCCGGGCGCGCCGGCCAGCACGCCCACGGTGCTGCCCAGCACCAGCTCGTGCACGCGCATCGCCACCTCGGTGGGACCGCCCACGTAGAAGCGCAGGCTGTCCAGGTCGAGCTGCGACAGCTTCATGCCCGCGGGCAGTTGCAGCCGCACCCGGATGCCGGCCCGCGGCCGCTCGGGCAGGCCCAGGCCGGCGATGTTGAGATCGGCCAGGTTCAGCAGGTACTCGGCCTGGGTGGTGCTCAGCGGGGTCAGCCGCAGCGGGCTGGCGGTGCGGTACTCGCAGCGGGTGCTGGTGTTGGCCAGCGGCGGTGCGTAGAGCGGCAGGTCGCGCGGCAGCGGCGGTGCCTTCAGCAGGTTGGCGTCGGGCACCGGGTGGACCTGGGCCACCAGCATCGAGGGGATCGGCGCCAGGAAATTGGGGTACAGCAGCTCCAGCAGCCGGTGCGAGAAGCGCGGGAACTCGCTGTCCTGGCGCAGCTGCACGCGCGCGGCGAGGAAGGCGCAGCCTTCGAGCAGACGTTCGACGTAGGGGTCGGTGACCTCCATCGACTCCATGCCCAGGCGCGAGGCGATCTTCGGGAACTCGGCAGCGAACTCCGCGCCCACCTCGTAGAGGTAGCGCAGTTCCTGGTTGTAGTAGCGCAGCAGCCGGGCGTCCATGGGCTCTGGCGGGTCAGGCGCGCACGTCGCGCAGGCGGGTGGTGCCGGTCTCGAAGTCGACGTCGGCCGCCAGCAGCAGCTCCAGCGGCACCGGCTGGTTCCACATGAAGCCGCGGATCGTCATCTGCATCGTGTTGTGGTGGTTGTCGTGGTCGACCTTGACGTCGACCTCCAGCGTGGCGGGGTCGATGCGCGGCTCGAAGGTCTTGATGCAGTCGGCGACCGCCCGCTTGATGGTAGGGATGTCGACCGAGGACAGGGTCTGGCCCGAGAAGGCCGGCATGCCGAAGTTCAGCACCGAGCGGCGGGCGAGCTCGTTGTGCTGCCAGAGCTGGTGCTCGGCGCGACGCTCGGAGCGCGGCTCGGGCTCGGGGCGGGTGGCGTTGAACAGCCAGCTCAGGTCGCGCAGCACGGCCTGGCGCAACTGCTGACGGGTCAGCACGCGCGCGGCGGCCGTCTCGGTCTGCTGACGGGGCTCGGGATCGATCAGCCGGTCGAGCAGGGAGGGCTGGAGCCGGTCACGCGAGGCCAGTTCAGCCATTCGCGGCGTCCTCGCCGGCGCTGGGCTGCAGCTCGATGTGGCGGATCGACAGCAGGTCGTGCTCGCCCTGGTCGGTGACCAGCACGCGCTGGCCCAGGCCGAACCAGCGCTCCGGGCCGCCCTCGCGCCACTCGGTCTTGCGGGCCATCAGGATCAGGCCGTCGGTGCTTTTCTCGCTGCCCGGGTAGCGCGAGGGCACCATGGCCACCGCTTCGCCGCCGTTGGCGAAGGTCAGGCGCGCCGGCAGCCAGACCTGGTCGCGCAGGTCGGTGGGCGCCTCGAAACGAATGGCCGACAGGCGCGAGAAGGGCACCCAGTAGTACTTGCCGTTGATCGCGGCCTCCAGCACCGGGCCCAGGCGCGAATCGGCATCGGCGATCCAGTCGAAGGCCACGCCGTCGATCGTGCCGGCGGTGGCCGGCGCCTCGTCGAAGGCGCGCGCCGCCAGCGCGTGCGACTGCGCGGCATCGCCGGCACCGGCCTGCAGCATCGATTCGATCAGCAGCGCCAGCCACTGGTCGGGCTGGCCGAAGACCATCGGCGAGCGGCGGCCGGCGAAGACCGCGTCGCGCAGCTTTTCGCAGCGCAGTGCGTGGCCGACCATCTCGCGCATCGGGCCGGCTTCGCTGTCCATGTCGGCCAGCACGTTGAGCTGGGTGTGGGCGCGTTCCCACTGGCCCAGCACGCACAGCAGCTGGGCCAGGAAGACCCGCAGCCGGGCATCAGCCGGTTTGGCGCGCACCGCCTGGGTGAGTGCCGCCAGGGCGGACTGGGGGTCGCCGGCGCGCAGGGCGGTTTCGGCAGTGGCAAGGGCGTCGTTCATGGTGGGGTCGCCGCAGGGGCGCTCAGAAGGCGTGGCCGCAGTCGGTGCAGAAGCGCGCCGAGCGCGAGGTCATGGCGCCGCAGGCGGGGCAGCTCTTGTGCGTGCTGGCCAGGTCGTAGCCGCACTCGGCACAGAAGCGGCCGCCGTCGCTGGGCGTGCGGCAGTTGGGGCAGTAGGCGCCGGCGGCATCGGCGCTGGCCGATGCGGTGGCGCCCCCACCCCCGGCCGAGCGGGCGCCGCCGCGGCGCTCGACAGCGCATTTCTCGCAGCAGCCCTCGGACGGGTTGAAGCACTCGTTGCAGACGGTGGCGTGGCAGACCTCGCAGTTGACGAACTGGCTCTCGGCCTGGCGCATCGCGGTGGCCAGTTCGCTGTCGCGGGCCGATTTCGCGCGCATGTCGGCCAGGCTGGTGCTGGCGCGGCCGGCGTTGTCCATGCCGGGCAGCAGGAAGGTGAACTTGTGCAGCAGCGTCGACAGCTGGCCCATGCGGTAGGGCTTGAAGGGGCTGCGCCAGGTGTTCGAGCAGTGGGCACAGGCGAACTCGAACTGGAAGCCCGCCTGCATGTGCGAGCCGATGACGCTGAGGTCGCGGTACTGGTTCAGGGGCATGGGTGGGCCTCGCTGGCTGTGCCGCTCAGTTGCGGCGGTTGCCGCCGCCGCCATTGCGCGAGCCGGCTCGGTTGTTGCCGCCCCGGCCGTCGCGATCGCGGTCGTTGCCGTCGTCGTCGCGGTCGTCGTCATCGCGCCGTGGACGCTGGCGGCGCGGCGCGTTCAGCGAGGCATTGGGCGGACGCATGATCTCGGCGTCGGTGGCGACCTTCTGGCCCAGGGGGTTCTTGACGTAGTGCTTGAACTTGATCGAGTTGAAGTCGCACTCCCAGTGCTCGTCCATGTCGGCCGAGGCGTCCGACAGCGAGCCGGTCATCGACAGGCTGATGATGCGCAGGTTGGTCAGCTCCACCCACAGCTCGAACTCGTTGTAGGTCCAGTCCGAGAAGCAGATCTGGGCCTTGGGGAAGGGCTTGCCGGTGTTCAGGGCCTTCATCAGCACCGTCGACGAGCGGTCGGGCGGTTTGGTGAAGCTGAACTTGGTGGGCACGACCTCGTCACGGCCATCGCCCTCGGCCTGCTGGAACGCGGCGCCCCAGTTCCAGTCGTCGAGCTCGATCCATTTCTCGAAGCCGTCGACTTCACTTTCGCCGACGACGGGGCCGCCGCCCTCGGTGGACAGCGACATGAACAACGGGGTGGACGGCATGGTGGGTGCGCCTGTGCAGGAAGGAGATCAGCGGTCGCTGCGCCCCCGCGCCTCGGCGGAGAAGGTCAGGCGGCCGGAGTGTTCGTCTCGGCGCTTGGTGGTCGGGTAGTAGTCGACCCCGATCAGCGCATAGGACAGCTTCAGGGAGCACTTGATCTGCGCCACCTTGCCGCTGTTGATGTCGAGTTGCAGGTCCTCGACGTAGCCGTTGCGGGCCTCGATCGTGAGCAGCTCCCGAGGTCGGTCCTTGGGCTGCACCGCGTGGATCATCGACAACCTGGCCTTGGTGAACTTGTCGCGGTGCCGCAGGGCCTTGAGCAGGTTGATCGTGGCGGTGTCGAAGTAGCCGGACAGGTCCAGCGTCTCGAACTTGACCCCCGAGCCGTCGCGCTGCGACACCTCGGCACGCACTTCCTGGACCGACATGCCCCATTTCCAGCCGTCGATCTCGATCTGGTGCTTGAAGCCGGCCACGGTGGATTCGCCACGCAACTGTCCGGCCTTCTCGAAGGTGATGTCCAGGTAGAAGAGGGTGTCGCTCATGGCGGGACCGTGGGCTCAGGACAAATCAAGCGCGCGCGCCGAGGCGCGCGCGACTTCGGCAGGGTTTCCCGGTCCGGCTGGCACAGGGCCGGAGAAACCGTGCACGGGCAGTGCGGCCTGGGCCTTACTGCAGCAGCTTCATCGCCGCGATGTCCCACTCGAACGGGATGAACGAGCTCTCGAGCTTGCCCTGGTTGGTCTGGGCCTTGTACTCGACCTTGATCTTCTTGAAGACCATCTCGACGTCCTGGTTCACCGAGCCGTCTTCGCCGCCCTTGGACGAGACCTTGGTGATGAACACGTCGGTCATCGTCAGGCGCATGAAGATCTCGGGGTTCTTGGCGCCGGTCTGCTTCAGGCTTTCGATGGTGACGACGCCGAAGGCGGTGCCGGCGACGATCTTGCCCATGATCACGGGCGAGGCCTTGTCGTAGTAGTGGCTGAACGACAGGTTGCCGGGGGTGGGCTTGCCCACGCTGGCGCCGCCGCCCTTGAGGAAGCTGGTCTCGGCCTCGATGTCCCAGCTCCAGTCGCCGATCTCGATCCAGCCCTGGTCGCCGTGGTGGCCGTCCTGGAACGACTCGCCCTTTGGCACCGCGTCGAACTTGATGAAGGTATTACCGGGCATGTGCAGTTTCTCCGTGCAGGGTTAAGGGGAAGGGTGCGGTTGTCAGCCGCCGGATTTCTCGGAGGGCAGTTTGGACACCAACCGCAGCGACACGGTCAGACCTTCGAGCTGGTAGTGAGGCTTCAGGAAGAACTTGGACTGGTAGTAGCCCGGTGCTCCTTCGACCTCCTCGACGACGACCTCGGCCGCTGCCAGGGGGCGCTCGGACTTCGTCACTTCGCTGGAGTTCGTGGGGTCGCCGTCGACGTAGTTGCCGATCCAGTCGTTCAGCCAGCGCTCCATGGCGTCGCGGGTCTTGAACGAGCCCACCTTGTCGCGCACCATGCACTTCAGGTAGTGCGCGAAGCGGTTGCAGGCGAACAGGTAGGGCAGGCGGGCGGCCAGGGCCGCGTTGGCGGTGGCGTCCGGATCGTCGTACTCGGCGGGCTTCTGCAGCGACTGGCCACCGATGAACGCGGCGAAGTCCGAGTTCTTGCGGTGGATCATCGCCAGGAAGCCATTCTTCGACAGCTCGGCCTCGCGCCGGTCCGAGATGGCGATCTCGGTGGGGCACTTCATGTCCACGCCGCCGTCGTCGGTGGGGAAGGTGTGGGCCGGCAGGTTCTCGACCGCGCCGCCCGACTCGACACCGCGGATGCGCGAGCACCAGCCGTAGAGCTTGAAGGAGCGGTTGATGTTGGTGGCCATCGCATAGGCCGCGTTGCACCACGAGTACTTGTCGTGGTCGGCGCCGACCGTGTCTTCCTCGAAGTTGAACGCGTCCACCGGGCTGGTCTTGGCGCCGTAGGGCAGGCGGCCCAGGAAGCGCGGCATGCACAGCGCCAGGTAGCGCGCGTCGTCCGACTCGCGCAGCGAACGCCAGGCGGCGTACTCGGGCGTGGTGAAGATCTTGGTCAGGTCACGCGGGTTGGCCAGCTCCTGCCAGGAGTCCATCTGCATCACGGTCGGCGCGGCGCCGGTGATGAAGGGGGCATGGGCCGAGGCGGCGATCTTGGACATCTCGCCGAGCAGCTCGACGTCGGGCGGCGAGTGGTCGAAGTGGTAGTCGCCGACGATGGCGCCGAAGGGCTCGCCGCCGAACTGGCCGTACTCTTCCTCGTAGAGCTTCTTGAACAGCGGCGACTGGTCCCAGGCCGTGCCCTTGTAGCGCTTGAGGGTCTTGCCCAGCTCCTGCTTGGAGATGGACATCACGCGGATCTTCAGCTGCTCGTCGGTCTCGGTGTTGTTGACCATGTAGTGCAGGCCGCGCCAGGCCGACTCCAGCTTCTGGAGGTCGGGGTGGTGCAGGATCAGGTTGACCTGCTCGGACAGCTTGCGATCGATCGCCGCGATCATCGACTCGATCGTGGCCACGGTGTCGTTGCTGATCAGCTTGGCGTTGGTCAGCGCCTGCTGGGCCAGCGTCTGCACCGCGGTCTCGACGGCCGAGCGGGCCTCTTCGGACTTGGGCTTGAATTCCTTGCTGAGCAGCGACGCGAAATCGCTGCCTTCCATCGTCACGCCGGCAAAGGACGCATTGCCTTGCTGCAGGGGATCGGCCATCGGTAGCTCCGGGTTCTGGGTGTTCGAAGGGGCTGGGGGTCAGACGCTCAGGCGTCGCCTTCGGGCTTGGGGGTGCTGCTCAGCGACTGCAGCAGCGCCGGGTCGTTGAGCACCTTGCCGATGAGCTCTTCGGCGCCGCCCTTGCCGTCCATGTAGGTGACCAGGTTGGACAGCTGCTGGCGCGCCTCGAGGAGCTGCTTCAGGCCCTCGGTCTTGGCGGCGATGGCGGCCGGCGAGAAGTCGTCCATGCTCTCGAAGGTCAGGTCGACCGACAGGTTGCCTTCACCGGTCAGGGTGTTGGGCACGGTGAAGGCCGCGCGCGGCTTCATGGCCTTCATGCGGGTGTCGAAGTTGTCGACGTCGAACTCGAGGAACTTGCGGTCGGCCACCGGCGGCAGGGGTTCCTCGGGCTTGCCGGCCAGGTCGGCCATCACGCCCATCACGAAGGGCAGCTGGATCTTCTTCTGGGCGCCGTAGAGCTCGACGTCGTATTCGATCTGGACCCGAGGCGCCCGGTTGCGGGCGATGAATTTCTGGCTGCTTCCCATGTGTTGGCTCCGGGTTGAGAAAGAGAGTTGTCAGGGTCAGGGCGAAGGAGTGACCAGCGGGCAACGGGTTGGTCTGTCCGCAGCAGCGGCCGACCGCACCGGAGCCCTCAATGGTCGGACGTGATGCTATCGGGATCAACCCCCATGATTCGAGCAACTTCGTTGATCGCATCGGGTGCGAGATCGCGGACCAGCTGCAGGAAATTCTTGTCGATCAGGCGTTCGGCGCGGCGCAGCAGCAACTGGGCCGGGTTGGTGGGCTCGTGGCGTTCGAGGTAGTTGCAGACCAGGGCGATGGCCTTGAGCGCGTCTTCCCGCGATTCCACGCTCCAGGCGCCGCCACCCCGGCGTGCACGCGGGGCATCTGCCGCGGCCTCGCCGCCGCCCTCGCCGCCGTCACTGCCCGCACCGTCGCCGCTGCCGGCGCTGGCGCCGTCGAAGGACTCGGGCAGCAGGCCCAGCACGGCATCAAGCATGCCGCGGATCGGCTTGAGGTCGACCGAGCGCTCGAAGCCGAAGCGGTCCTGCATCAGGCGCTGCAGCTCCTTGAGCTGCTCCTGCGCGTCGAGCACCGCGGTGCGCAGCTGCGCGCCGGGCTCGGCCAGGTCAGGGTCGGTCAGCACGCCGCGCACGTGGGCCAGCGAGGGCGGGTCCTCGTCGGGCTTGGGCGTGAGGCGGTCCAGCGCGAGTTCGACGTCACGCACCCGCAGGCCGGCCAGGCGGCGGTCGACCAGCAGTGGGCACTCGCGGGTGTCGCCCAGCAGGCCGTTGAACTGGGCCAGCGAGCTGACCGCGGTGATGCGGGCGAAGGGGTCGCCGTCATCCGGGTCGAGTTCGGGGTGGAGCTGCTCCCAGAAGCGCTCCATCAGGCCATGCAGCAGGCGCACGCCCGGGGCCAGCGCCGGCAGGCCGTGTTCATAGAGCTGGGCGCGGATCCAGGGCACGACGATGCGCAGGTCGCGGGTGCGCTCCATCAGCGCCACGGCGCGCGACTCGACGTCGCTCCAGACGGGGGGCTCGGCGGCCGAGAACTGGGTCTCGGGCTTGCCTTCGGCGGCCTGCGAGAACTCGAGGAAGTCGAGCTCGTACTCCATGTTCTCGCCGCAGGGGGCGTCGCCCACCGGTTCGAGCCAGGCGTCGACCTGGCGGTCGATGGACTCGACCGACGGATGCTTGGGTCCTGAGGATTCGCTCATCCAGCCGTCCTCCGGGTGTCCGGCTGGTCAGGTCCGGGTGTGGTGGCAATCACGACGGGCATGTGGCGTGCATCCATAGCGTTCCGCTAATCTATCACGCCGATGTGGGCGCGGGCATTAGCGCTGGTTAGCATGGGGTCAGGGTTGACCATAGGGGGAGGCCAGGCCATGGCCGGGGATAAAAACGAGGAAGAATTCGCCGGTCGGCCGCGGCGATGCCCGGCAGCGCGCATTGTGGGCCGACCGCTCTGTCCTCCGACCCCCCAGCCTGTGGTGGCCGATCGCTCCGCCGCGACGGCCGTTTGACCTTCGCCAAACCGACTGCGCCATGTTCGAGACCCTCATCGCACCGGGATGGTTTGGCAAATTGCCAACAGCCGGCGACTTTGTGTCCCGGCGCCTGCCTCAGGATGTCATCGATTGGTGGGACAGCTGGCTCTCGCTGGGCCTGGCCGCGCTGCGGGAGCGCCATGCCGACGACTGGCAGGCGCAGTTCCTGGCCGCGCCGGTCTGGCGCTTCGTGCTGGCGCCCGGGGTCGCGCCGGGCAAGCTGGGCCAGCATGCCTGGGCGGGCGTGCTGATCCCCTCGGTGGACAGCGTCGGCCGCTACTTTCCGCTGACCCTGCTGGCACCGCTGGCCGGCTGGCCGCTGGACCCCGCCGACGGCGAGGCCCTGGGCTGGTGGCTGGAGCGCCTGGAGCGCACCGCGGTCGATGCGCTGCACGACGACTGGTCCATCGAGCGCCTGGAGGCCGAGCTCGACGCAGACCCGCAGCGCCGTGCGCCACCCAGCGCGGCCGACCTGGATCTGGCGCAAGATCGCGTCATCTTTGCAGCGGACGCCCTAGCATCCATGGGGGTGGCAGGGCGACGCCTCTTCACCGAACATCGCACGGGCCGCTCGCTGTGGCAGCGCGGATGCTCGACCGACGGGGCGTGCCAGCTGGTCCAGGGCCTGCCGCCGGCCGCATCGCTTTTCGAGGCCTGGGCATGACCGACCCGGCCGGACTGCGGGCACACTGCCCCGACAACGCCCGCACCGCAGACTTGTATGACGAGGAGATTCCGACGATGAACGCCCAGCACAGCGGAGCCCCCCGGCCCCAGCGCCGATCGCTCCGTCCCGTGATGACGGCCACCCTGCTGGCATGGGCCCTGGGCACTGCCGCGCAGGCCCAGGTGGCGCCGCCCCCGGCCGAAGGCGCCTTTGTGCCCACCCCACCGTCGGTGCCCAGCCCCTCGTCGCTGGGGGGCGACGCCCGTCTGCCGCGCACCAGCACGCCGATCCTGGTGGACGGTGCGGTGGCGCCGGTGCAGCGCGAACTGGGCAAGCGCGACGACAACCTGACGATCGACGTCAACGCCTACCGCGTGGCCGACGACGCCCCCGAGGCCCTGCGCCAGGCGCTGGCCACGATCACCGCGCCCTATGTGGGCAAGGGCCGCAGCTACGAGGACCTGGTCAACGCCGCCAGCGACATCACCCGCTACCTGCAGCGTGACCTGGGCTACTACCTGGGCTACGCCTACATTCCCGAGCAGGCGCCCAAGGAGGGCGTGATCACGATCGGCGTGCTGGTCGGCAAGCTCGACCGCTACGTGCTGAACTGCGACGAATCTCAGCCGCTGCCGGTGCGCTGCGAGGTGATCCAGTCCTACCTCGACCAACTGCGCACCGGTGACGTGCTGACCGTGCAGGCGGTGGAGCGGGCGGTGTTCCTGATCGGCGACCTGCGCGGCATCAACCTGCGCGCCGAGGTGAAGGAAGGCAGCCAGCCCGGCACCGCCATCCTTGAATTCACGCCCAAGGCCGATCCGCAGTGGAACGGCAAGGTCGACGTCGATGCCAACGGCTCGCGCTTCATCGGCCGCGAGCGGATCGGCGCGATGCTGTCCTACGACAGCCCCTTCGGCCGCGGCGATGGCATCACGCTGTCTGGCCTGGGTTCGGTCAACGGCGGCATGCAGTTCGTGCTGCTGGGCTACAACACGCCGCTGTTCGGCAACGGACTGAAGGTGGGTGCGTCGGTGTCGGGGCTGCGCTACCAGCTCAGCGAGGTCGAGTTCCCGCTGGGCCTGGAAGGCACCGGCGTCACGGTCAATGCGTTCGCGCTGTACCCGTGGCTGCGGTCGCGCAACATCAACCTGTTTGCGCTGGGTTCGCTGGACCACAAGCAGTACGACGACTCGGCCGCCGGCTCCTCCACGCTCAAGCAGGCCGACGTGCTGGGCCTGGGCGTGACCGGCGACTTCCGCGACGCGCTGTTCGGCGGGGGCGTCAACACCTTCCAGGCCTCGATGAACCTGGGCACGCTGCGCTTCCCCGATGGCCGGCCGCAGGGCCTGGACAGCGCTGCGCGCTTCGCCAAGCTCAACCTGGCCTACACCCGCCTGCAGGCGCTGCCGGTGGAGCGCCTGATGGTCTACGGCTCGGTCCATGGCCAGTACGCGCTGCACAACCTGGACACGACCGAGCAGTTCCGCATCGGCGGCCCCGACGGCGTGCGCGCCTTCGCGCCCGGCGAGGGCACCGGCGACAGCGGCCTGGTGGCCACCGGCGAGCTGCGCTGGCTGCCGCCCGAGTCGCTGTTCGACCGCTGGGCGCGCGAGCTGGTGTTCTCGGTCTTCGGCGATGCCGCCTATGTGCTGCTGCGCCACGACCCCACCCAGATTCCCCGCGCCGCCAACTACCGCAACGAGGCGCGCTATGCCGGCGCCGGCCTGTCGGTGGTGTGGGCGCGCCAGAAGGCCTACTCGATGCGCATGAGCGTCGCCTGGAAGCTGCGTGGCACCGCCACCGGCGACACCCTGGCACGTGACCCGCGCATCTATGTCCAGGCCAGCTACTACTTCTGAGGCCCGCCCAGGCGAAGCTGCCTGACCGCCCGTCCGCATTGCAGACCGACCTGCCGAGAGTTCCACCATGAAGCGCACTACCGCATCCGCCCTGACCCTGTCGCGCGCACCCCTGCCCGGGTGGCGTCCGGTGGCCTGGGCCGCCTGCCTGATGTTCCTGGACACCGCCGCACTGGCCCTGCCGCAGGGCGCCCAGGTGGTGACCGGCCAGGTGACCGTCAAGCCGGTGGCGCCGGGCCAGCTGCTGGTGCAGCAGGGCAGCCAGAAGGCGATCGTCAACTGGGACCGCTTCTCGGTGAACGTCGGCGAGTGGCTGCGCATCCAGCAACCCAACAGCAGCGCGGTGCTGCTGAACCGGGTGGTGGGTGTCGATGCCTCGGCGCTGATGGGCCAGATCAGCGCCAACGGACGGGTCTTCCTGATCAACCCCAACGGCATCGTCTTCGGCAAGGGCTCGCGCGTCGACGCGGGCGGGTTCATGGCCACCACGCTGGGCATGACCGACGCCGATTTCATGGCCGGTCGCTACCTGCTGTCGGCGGGCAACGGCCAGCCGGGCAAGCTGCAGGCCGATGGCGTGATCGACGTGCATGGCGGCACGCTGGCGCTGATCTCGCCCGAGTTGTCGGTGGGCGGGCGCCTGCAGGGCCAGCGCGTGGGCCTGGCGGCGGCGGAGCGGGTGCAGGTCGACGTTGAAGGCGACGGCCTGATCTTCTTCAATGTGGCCAACAGCAAGCTCGACGCCCGGCTGGACGTGCTGGGCCAGGTGCTGGCCCAGGGCGGCGGCACCGTCGACATGCGCGCCCAGGCCCGCGCCGGCTTTGCCGACACGGTGCTCAACATGAACGGCGTGGTGCAGGCGCGCTCGCTGGGCATGAAGGACGGTCAGGTCGTGATCGACGGCGGTACCGCCGGCCAGACCCTGGTGCGTGGCTCGATCGACGCCAGTGGCCAGGCCGCCGGCTCCACCGGCGGCTCGGTGGACGTGCTGGGCCACCACGTGGGCCTGTTCGACAACGCGCGCATCGATGCCTCGGGCTCTGCCGGTGGCGGTGTGGTCCATGTGGGCGGGGGCTTCCGGGGCCAGGGCGAATCGCACAACGCCGACGCGGTGTTCATGGGCACCCGCGCCACCATCATGGCCGATGCGCGTGACCAGGGTCAGGGCGGCGAGGTCGTGCTGTGGTCCGAGAACTCGACCCGCTTCGGGGGCTCGATCTCGGCCCAGGGCGGTGTTCGCGGTGGCGACGGCGGCCTGATCGAGACCTCGTCCAGGAACGCCCTGGAGGCGGTGGGTCAGGTCAACACGCTGGCGCCCCATGGCCGTGTCGGCCTGTGGCTGCTCGACCCACGCAATGTGGAGATCGTCAACGGCAACGGCCGCTCGAACATCAACGACACCGGTGGCAACGGCGTCTTCGTGCCGGACGGTGACGGCGCCACGCTCGGCGCCGGCCTGATCGAGAACCGCCTGAACACCACCAGCGTCTCGGTCACCACCGCCGACAACACCGGGGTGACCGAAGTCGGCAACCTGCTGGTCAGCTCCGCCATCTCCTGGAACAACCAGAACTCCCTGACGCTGCACGCCGACAACAACCTGACGGTCAATGCCGCGATCACCAACACCCGCCCGAACGCCAACAACAGCAGCCTGATCACGCTGGACGCCACCGGCGCGATCAGCGTCAATGCGGTCATCACGACCCGGGGCAGTGTCACGCTCAACGCCGGCACCGACCTGACGCTGGGCAGCGTGGTCACCGCCAACGGCGGCACTTCGGTGATGAACCTGCGCTTCGGCCAGGGCGGGGCCGGCGGTACCCTGGCGGTCAATGCGGCGCCGGCGGGCACCTCGATCGCGGCGCTGGGTGGCGCGGGCGACGACACGCTGACCTTCGGCACCGGCATCACGCCCTTCACCGGCAGCTTCAATGGCGCCGCGGGCAACAACACGCTGGGCATCACCGATGGCGGCCGGACCTTCCTGATCTCGGGCGCCAATGCCGGCACGCTGGCCGGCAACACCACCTTCAGCAACGTGCAGACGCTGCAGGGCGGCTCCGGGGGTGACACCTTCACGCTCAACACCGGCGTCACCAGCTTCAACGGCTCGATCGACGGCGGCGGCGGCACGGACACGCTGGGGGCAACCAACGGCACCAATGCCTGGTCGATCACCGGGGCCAGGGCCGGCACGGTCAACACCAGCACCAGCTTCAGCAACGTCGAGTCGCTCAGCGGCGGCTCGGGCGCCGACACCTTCACCTTCGCGGCCGGCGTGTCCACCTTCAACGGCTCGATCGCCGGCGGCGGCGGTGCGGCGGACAGCCTGGTGATGACCGATGGTGCCAACAGCTGGGACTTCGGCGGCGGCTCCTCGGTGACGCTCAACACCACCACGACGATCACCTCCACCGAGACCCTGCAGGGTGGCAGCGGCAACGACAGCTTCACCGCGCCCACGGCGGCCAACGCCTTTGCCGGCACCATCGTCGGTGGCGGCGGCTCGAACACGCTGTCGCTGACGGCCGGTGGCACCAGCTGGGCGATCAGCGGCGCCAACGCCGGTGTGCTCAACAGCCTGACCACCTTCAGCGGCATCGGCACGCTCAATGGCGGCGCCGGCTCGGACACCTTCACCCTCAACACCGGCGTCACCACCTTCGGCGGTTCGATCGTCGGGGGCGGCGGCACCGACATCCTGGCGGCCACCAACGGCACCAACGCCTGGTCGATCACCGCGGCCAACACCGGCACGCTCAACACCACCACCGCCTTCAGCGGCATCTCGTCGCTGTCCGGCGGCAGTGGCGCCGACACCTTCACCGTGGCGGCGGGTCTGGCCAGCTTCAACGGCTCGATCGCCGGCGGCGGTGGCACGGCGGACAGCCTGGTGATGACCGACGGCAACAACGCCTGGCTGCTCAACGGGGGCTCGTCGGTCACGCTGAACACCAGCACCACGATCACCTCGGTCGAGTCGATGCAGGGTGGCAGTGGCGACGACGCCTTCACCGTGGCTGCGGGCGCCACCGGCTTTGCCGGCACGCTGCTGGGCGGCGCGGGCAACAACACGCTGACTGCCACCGACGGCACCAACGCCTGGACCATCACCGGCGCGGGCGCCGGCACGCTCAACGGCGTGACCACCTTCAGTGCCATCGGTACCCTGACCGGCGGCACCGGGGCCGACACCTTCACGCTGGGCAGCGGCGTCAGCAGCTTCGTCGGCGTGATCGACGGCGGCGCCGGCAACGACGTGATGGCGGCCACCAACGGCACCAATGCCTGGGCGCCGACGGCGGCCAACACCGGCACGGTGAACACCGACACCAGCTTCAGCAGCATCGAGTCGATGCGCGGCGGCACGGGCGCTGACACCTTCACCTTCCCGTCGGGTCTGGCCAGCTTCAATGGCTCGATCGCCGGCGGCGGCGGCGCCGACGTGGTCAGCGTGCCTGACGGCAGCAACACCTGGACGGTCTCCAGCAACAGCACGGTCACGCTCAACAGCACCACCGCGATTTCCGGCGTCGCCACGCTGCAGGGCGGCACCGGCGACGACACCGTCACCGTGGCCAGCGGCGTCACGGGCTACACCGGCTCGATCATCGGCGGAGGCGGCAACGACACCTTCAGCGCCACCGACGGCACCAACAGCTGGAGCCTGACCGGCGCGGCTGCCGGCACCTTCAACGGTGTCACCAGCTTCAGCGGCTTTGCCACCATCACCGGCGGCAGCGGGGCCGACACCTTCACGCTGGCCAGCGGCGTGGGCAGCTTCGTCGGCGTGATCGACGGCGGCGCCGGCAACGACGTGATGGCGGCCACCAACGGCACCAATGCCTGGGCGCCGACGGCGGCCAACACCGGCACGGTGAACACCGACACCAGCTTCAGCAGCATCGAGTCGATGCGCGGCGGCACGGGCGCCGATACCTTCACCTTCCCGTCGGGTCTGGCCAGCTTCAACGGCTCGATCGCCGGCGGCGGCGGCGCCGACGTGGTGATCGTGCCCGATGGCAGCAACACCTGGACGGTCTCCAGCAACAGCACGGTCACGCTCAACAGCAGCACCGCGATCTCCGGCGTCGCCACGCTACAGGGCGGCACCGGCGACGACAGCGTCACCGTCAGCGCCGGTGTGACCGGCTATGCGGGAACGCTGGTGGGCGGTGGCGGCAACGACACCGTCACCGCCACGAATGGCACCAATGCCTGGAGCATCACGGCGGCCAACACGGCCACCCTGAACGCGACCACGGTGTTCAGCGGCTTCGGCACGCTGACCGGCGGCAGCGGCGCGGACAGCTTCACGCTGGCCAGCGGGGTCACCAGCTTTGTCGGCTCGCTCGCCGGCGGCGGCGGCACCGACACCCTGGCCGCCACGAACGGCAGCAACAGCTGGAACCTGCTGGCGGCGGGCGGCGGCACGCTCAACACCGACACCCTGTTCAGCGGCTTCGAGTCGCTGGCCGGCGGCACCGGTGCCGACGGCTTCGTCCTGGCCAGCGGCCTGTCCAGCTTCGCGGGCTCGCTGTCCGGCGGCAGCGGCACCGACACGCTGGCGGCCACCGATGGCAGCAACAGCTGGGCGATCAGCGCCGCCAATGCGGGCACGCTGAACACCAGCACCAGCTTCAGCGGCATCGAGTCGCTGACCGGCGGCACCGGCGCCGATGGCTTCACCCTGGCCACGGCCGTCACCAGCTTTTTGGGCACGCTCAGCGGCGGCGGTGGCACCGACACGCTGGCGGCCACCAATGGCACCAATGCCTGGGCCCTGTCCGCCGCGAACACCGGCACGCTGAACACCACGACGGCCTTCAGCGGCATCGCGTCGCTGACCGGCGGCAGCGGCAACGACACGTTCACGCTGGCCAGCGGCCTGGCCAGCTTTGGCGGCAGCCTCAGCGGTGGCAGTGGCGGCACCGACTCGCTGGTGGCCACCGATGGCGCCAACACCTGGCAGATCAGCGCGTCGAACACCGGCACGCTCAACAGCAGCACCGCGTTCAGCGCGATCGACAGCCTGGCCGGCGGCAGCGGCAACGACGACTTCACGCTGGCGGCCGGTGTCACCACGCTGGCCGGCACGATCAGCGGCGGTGGCGGCAGCGACAGCGTCACGGCCACCAACGGCGCCAACAGCTGGCGCCTGACCGGCTCGGCGGCGGGCACGCTGAACACCACCACGGTGATCAGCAACGTCGGCAACTGGGCGGGCGGCAGCGGCGCCGACACGCTCAACGGATCGAACACCGGCACGGCCTACTCGGTCACCGGCGCCAACGGCGTCTCGGCCAGCGGCGTGGCCATGTCCTCGGTCGAGAGCGTCGCAGGCGGCACCGGGGCCGACAGCTTCACGATGGCGGCGGGGGTGTCCACCTTCAGTGGCGCGCTCAACGGGGGCGGCGGCAACGACACGCTGGCCGCCAGCAACGGCCTGAACAACACCTGGGTGCTCAGCGCCAACGGCGCGGGTTCGCTGAACACCAGCACCAGCTTCAGCAACATCGAGACCATCACCGGCAGCACCGGCACCGACAGCCTCACCGGCGTGGCCAGCGGCAGCAGCTACGCGATCACCGGAGCAGGCGCGTTCACGGTGTCGGGCATCGCCTTCTCGGGCTTCGACGCGGTCACCGGCGGGGCTGGCAACGACACCTTCACCTTCAACAGCGGGGTCAGCAGCTTCGGCGGCACGCTGGGCGGTGGTGGCGGCACCAACACGCTGGCCTCGACCGGCGGCACCACCTACAACTGGCGCATCACCGGGGCCAATGCCGGCACGCTCAACACCACCACGTCCTTCACCGGCATGCAGACGCTGTCGGGCGGCACCGGCGCCGACAACTTCACCGGCGCCGGCGGCAGCCTGTCGGGCACGCTGACCGATGCGGCCGGCACGGCCGGCTCGATCGCCGGCACGATCCAGACCGGCGGCCAGCAGCGCTACCAGGCCGCCACCACGCTGGCGGCCGACGCCACGCTGAGCGCCACGACCGGCGACATCCGTTTTGACAGCACCCTCAATGGCGCCAACGACCTGAGCATCAGCACCGGCGGCAGCGGCACCACCCGCTTCATCGGCGACGTGGGCGGCACCACCGCGCTGGCCAGCCTGACGATCGGCAGCTCGGGCAGCACCGTGCTCACCGCCTCGCAGGTGCGCACCACCGGCAACCAGACCTGGGGCAATGCGCTGACCGCCACCGGCGGCAGCCTGGTCGCCAGCGCCGGCAACATCACCGCCAGCCAGGGCACCAACCAGCTCAGCGGCACGATCACCGCCACCGGCCAGGACGTGTCGCTGCGCAGCGCCGGCAGCTTCACCGCGGCGCTGGATGCCAGCGGCAACGCCACGCTGCGCGCGGGTGGCACGCTGGGCGCGCGCGGTGCCGTCGACGGCAACCTGACGGCCACCTCCGGCACCAGCACCGCGCTGGGCGCGCTGACGGTGGGCGGCTCGGCCAGCCTGGCGGCGCCGGGGGGCATCACCCAGAGCGCCAACCTCAGCGTGGCCGGCACGCTGTCGGTGGATGTCGACAGCGGCACGGTCACGCTCGACCGTGCGGGCAATGACTTCGGGACCGTGGCCGTCACCCAGGCGGGTGTGGCCACGATCACCGATGCCAACAGCATGTCCGTGGGCAGCTCCGCCGTCAGCGGCACGCTGACCCTGTCGGCGCCGGGCACGATCACGCTGAGCGGCCCGGTGTCGGGCGCCGCGGCCCTGGTCAAGCAGGGCAGCGGCACGATGCTGGTGGCCAGCGCGCAGTCCTACAGCGGCGGCACCCAGATCGACGCCGGCACGGTGGCGGTCCAGGGTGCGGGCACGCTGGGCAGCGGTGCGGTGGATGTCGCGTCGGGCACCACGCTGGACCTGCGTTCGGGCGCGGCCATGCCCAACGACGTCACACTGGACGGCGGCCGACTGGTCACCAGCGCTGGCAACGCCAGCCTGAACGGCAACCTGACGCTGACTGCGGCCACCACGGTCGATGTGGCCTCGGGCAGCACCCTGACACTGGGTGGCCCGGTCGGCGACGGCGCCGCCTCGGTGGGCCTGACCAAGACCGGCGCCGGCACACTCGCGCTGAACGGCAGCGCCAGTTTCGACGGCAGCTTCACCGTCAGCAACGGCGTGCTGGCTGTGGGCAGCAGCGGTCTGCTGAACAGCCAGGGCGCCCTGGTGGTGGACGCGGCCGGCGGCGTCACGCTGGGCTCTGCGCAAAGCGTGGGCTCCTTGGCCGGAGCTGGTCAGGTCGACCTGCAGGGCCAACGGCTGACGGTGGGGGCCAACAATGCCTCGACCACCTTCAGCGGCGACCTGCTCAGCACCGGTACCGCCACGGGCGGCCTGACCAAGGTGGGCAGCGGCAACCTGACGCTGTCGGGCAGTGCCAGCCACCAGGGCTCGACCCAGGTGCTGGCGGGCACCCTGACGGCGGCGTCGTCCCAGGCCCTGAGCGCCGGCAGCACGGTCAACGTGGCCTCGGGCGCCACGCTGGACCTGGACGCCAGCGCCACCGCCGGCGCGCTGTCGGGCGAGGGTGCGGTCAAGCTCGACAGCTTCACGCTGACGGCGGGCGGCAACGGCGCCAGCACCAGCTTCTCGGGCAGCTTCAGTGGCGGCGATGCCAGCCAGCTCGTGAAGCAGGGCAGCGGCACGCTGAGCCTGGCGGGCAGCAGCAGCGCCACCGGCCAGGTGACGGTCGCCGCAGGCACGCTGGCGTTGGCCAGCGCGGGCGCGGTCGGTGCCATGGGCGTGCAGGTGGATGCCGGCACGACGCTGGCGCTGCAGACCGATGCGTCGATCGGCTCGCTGGCTGGCGCGGGCCAGGTGGGCCTGGGGTCCCACACCCTGGAGGCGGGCGCCAACCAGGCGAGCACCACCTTCTCGGGCCAGGTCAGCGGCGACGCCGCATCGGCCCTGGTCAAGACCGGTGCCGGCACGCTCACGCTCAGCGGCAGCAACGCCGTGCTGGGCACGACGCGGGCCGCGCAGGGCGTCCTCAACCTGGCAGGCGGCGCGGCGGTCGATGACAGCGCGACGCTCAGCGTGGACAGCGGCGCGCGGGTCAACCTGGCCACCGACGAGACCGTCGGCGCCCTCGTGGGCGCTGGCGCCGTGACCCTGGCCGGCGCCACGCTGACCACCGGCGCCAACGACGCCGCCGCCACCTTCAGCGGTGCGATCAGCGGCAGTGGCGGCCTGACCAAGGTGGGCAGCGGCGTGCAGGTGCTCTCGGGCAACAACAGCTACAGCGGCACCACCACGGTCAGCGCCGGTACGCTGCAGGTGGGCGCCGGCGGCAGCAGCGGCACGCTGGGCAGCGGCGCGGTGGTCAACCAGGCCACGCTGGCCGTCAACCGCAGCGATGCGCTGACGATGGCCAACCCGATCAGCGGTGCCGGGCAGCTGGTGCTCAACCAGGGCACGCTGACGCTGTCCAGCGCGACCAACAGCTACACCGGCGACACCCTGGTGCGCGGCGGCCAGCTGAAGACGGCCGGCGCCGAACGGCTGCCGGACGCGACCGACCTGGTCGTCTCGGCGCCGGGCAGCGTGGTGCTGGGTGGCAACGAAACCGTGGCCAGCATCAACGCGGCCGGCCCGGTCACCGCGGCGGGCAACATCACCACGGCGGGCGACCAGACCTACCAGAACGGCCTGATCCTCAACGGCAGCAGCGGCCAGACGCTGAGTGGCGACGTCATCGTCGCCACCAGCGGCGCGAACGACCTGGGCAGCCATCCGGTGTCGATCCAGGCGCGTCAGGTGCAACTGGCCACCGACAAGGCGCTGGTGCTGGGCGAGGTGACGCTGGCCGAGGGCGGCAGCGTCGAGGCCGCCAGCCTGCGCCTGAGCGGCGACGTGACGCTGCAGGGCGGCCGCACCACGCTGACCGCCACCGGCAAGCCCGATGACGCGAAGTCCGAGACCTATGGCGACGGCACCGCGCTGGTACCCACGCTGAGCAATGCCAAGCTGCGCACCGCGCAGGGCATGGTGGTGCAGGACAGTGGCACGGCGATCACCGTCCAGACCAACGCCACGCTGGACGTGGCGGCCACGCAGGGCGGCTCGATCTCGCTGGCCAGCGATGCCAACCGCTTCGACGGCGCGCTGTCGGTGCTCAGCGGCCCGAGCTTTGGCACCGCCTGGCTGCCGGGCGAGGCCACGTTCGAGGGGCGCACGGTGGGCGTGCAGTCCTTCATCAACGTGGCCGGCTCCACGGTGCACCTGGGTGGCAACGGCATCGAGGGCGACCTGGTCCAGGTCCGCGCCGACCAGCTGGCCACGCAGGGCAGCTCGGCCATCACCGCGCGCCTGCCCTACGACGATGTGGTGCTCGGCACGCTGAACTCGGCCCCCAGCCTGACGATGATCCTGGGCGAAGGCGCCTACACGATCAGCCAGAGCTTCGGTGGGGTCGGTGACCAGGCCCTGCGGGTGGCCGTGGGCACCCGGGCCACCGGCAACCGCACGACCGGCCCCAATGCCGGCTTCCTGACCATCCGGCCCAAGGGCGGCGCGCGCGGCAGCACGGCCATCTTCCTGCAAGGCCAGGAGGTGGTGCTGACCGATCCCACCGGCTACCGCCTGTTCCACGACGGCGCCGGACAGCAGAACGAGATCCCGGTGATCTACAACCAGCTGCTGCCCGAGACGCCGCAGGTCTCCGGCGCGCTGTCCTCGGTCGCGGCGGTGTCCGAAGAAGCCCGTCGTGAGCGCTTCGAAGAAACGGTCCGCACCGAGAACGTGTCGGTGCGCCTGCGCTCGGGCGTGATCGCCGAGGTCGGCCCCGGCAGCCCGGCGACCACCGGCACCCAGGGCGCCAAGCCGCCCGAGGTGTGCACGCCGGGCGCCGGCATGGCCTGCGAGGAGGCGCCGCGCAAATGAGCCGACATCCGGGTCAGCGCGGCCGCCGCCGCGCCTTGCGGCAGCTCGGCGGTGCCCTTGGTGCCTGGGCTTCGGGCCTGGCGGTGCCGGCCTGGGCACAGGGGTACGGCGCGCGTGCGCCGTCGCCACCCGCCAGCGACCCGGTGGCCGCCGCGGCAGCGCCGCAGCCGGCGCCTGTGCCTGGATCCTCTGCCACCGACGGCTCCGAGGTGCGCCTGGCCCTGCTGCTGGGCAACCGCCAGTACCCCGAACCCTTCGACCTGCCGCCGATCCCGAAGAACCTGCGCGACCTCAAGGGCGCGCTGGAGCACCGCGGCTTCCAGGTCACCGATGCCCTCGACCGCGACCTCGCCTCGTCGCGCGCCGCGATCGACGGCTTCATCCGCCTGGCGCAGACGGCACCGCCCAACGCCACGCTGCTGTTCTATTTCTCGGGCCACGGCGTGCAGATCGACTCGGCCAACCTGCTGCTGCCGGCCGGTCTCAGCCCGGCGCTGCAGTCCGACGCGATGCGCAAAGGCTCGCTGCAGCTGCTGTCCGATGTGGTGGGCCGCCTGCCGGAGCGGCCCCAGGGCCAGGTGATCGCGGTGGTCGATGCCTGCCGCACCACACTCAAGCAGGCCACCGAGGACGCCGGCCTGAACCAGGTCGAGGCGCCGCCGGGCTGCGTGATCGCGTTCTCCACCGGTGCTGGCCGGCCGGCCATCGCGCCCGCGGTCGAGACGCAGAACACCTTCTACACCGGCTCGCTGGTGCGGCTGCTGGCCAGCACCTCCGACGAGACCTCGTTCAGCGAGCTGTTCCAGCTGGTCAAGCAGGACGTGCGCGAGACCATGCTCAAGCACCCGGTCGAGGCCATCCGCAAGCTGGCCCAGGACCCGTTCATCGCCGACAACAGCCGCTCGCGCGTGACCCTGGCGCCGCGCTCGGTGCGCGAGACACGCGGCCCGCGCTTCGCCAACCGCAACGAGGAGGCCGACTGGCAGCGCCTGCAGGAGGCCACCTGGCCGCCCGAGGTGCTGCAGCTGGCCGACGCCTACCTGCGCGACCACCCCGACAGCAAGCTGGCTGGCGCGGCCAAGGTGGCGCGCACCGGCTCCGACAACGCCGCGCGGCTGCTCAAGCGCAGCGATGTGCGCCTCTACAAGAGCGCGTTCCAGTTGCAGGACGGCCTGTCCGAGGACGAGCGCCGGGACATCGCCCGCGCCGGCATTGGCGACAAGGACGCGGCAGCACGCATGGGCCGCCGGGCGATGGCCAAGGGCGGTGCCGGCCTGCAGCGCTACGAGGGCTGGCTGCAGTACGCGTCGGCGCTGGGCAACGGCATTGCCGCGTATGAGCTGGCGCTGCACTACCGGCGCCAGGAGCAGCCGGTGATGGCCTCGCGCTACGAATCCATCGCGCGCGAACTGGGCTACAACCCGCCGACCTCGCTGGACAACGTGCGCAAGTAGCCGCCGCAGCGCTTCAGCCGTGCAGGCGGCTGCTGCGCGGCACGCTGGCCAGCAGGAACTCCATCTGGTCGGCCAGGATGCGCCGCCCACGCAGGATCATGTCCTCGTGCAGGCTGGGCACGTAGGGCGCGTACAGCAGGCTCATGCGCGCCTCCTCGGGGGTGCGGTTGCCCTTGCGGCCATTGCAGGCGCGGCAGGCGGTGATGCAGTTCATCCAGGCGTCGTGCCCGCCGCGCGAGACCGGCTGGATGTGCTCACGCGTCAGCGCATCAAAACCGAAGTGGTGGCCGCAGTAGGCGCACAGGTGGCGATCGCGCGAGAAGAGCTTGGGATTGGTCAGCGCCGGCGCGGTGCGCCAGGCGCGGCTGGGGATGCTGCCGCGCACCGCGATGATCGGGTGCAGTTCGATCTGCGACAAGCGACCGGTGCTGCGCTGCATGCCGCCGCGCATGATGTGGAAGGCCTGGCCCAGCGTCCAGGCCACCGCGTGACTGGCGTAGAGCGTGGCGGCCTCCTGCAGGCTGATCCACGCCTGCGGGCGACCCGACACATCGAGCTGAAGCACATCCGGCACGGTCGAGCTCCTTTCGGCGTCCAGCATAGCCCGGGCCGGCCACCCGACTCAAGCGCCAGGGTTAACCCTTGGATTGACGCCAGGCCTGGCCGCTTAGGGCGCCGACCCTAGAAAAATGCACGCCCTGAGGCTGGCACGGTCGTTCGAAATCTGCAAAATAGAACGACCGTTCGTATCAAACCCAGCCGTGTCCACCGCCCCGACCTCCACCGCCGCCCCGCGCCGCGCCGCCACGCGCGGGCTGCACAAGGGCCAGCAGACGCGCGCCGCCATCCTGGAGGCGGCATTGGGACTGGCGTCGTCGGTGGGCCTGGAGGGCCTGTCGATCGGCGCGCTGGCCGAGGTCACCGGCATGAGCAAGTCGGGCGTCTTCGCCCACTTCGGCTCGCGCGAGGAACTGCAGATCTCGGTGATCCGCGAGTACCACACCAAGTTCGAGGAAGAGGTCTTCTTCCCCGCCATCCGCGAGGCCCGCGGCCTGCCGCGCCTGGGTGCGCTGTTCGGCAACTGGGTGCGCCGGGTGTCGGTGGAGATCGACTCGGGCTGCATCTACATCAGCGGCGCGGTCGAGTTCGACGACCGGCCCGGCCCGGTACGCGACGCGCTGGCCAGCATGGTCCGCGCCTGGCACCTGGCGATGGAGCGCGCGATCCGCATCGCCATCGATGAAGGCCACCTGCGCGCCGACACCGACCCGGCGCAGATGCAGTTCGAGGTGCACGGCCTGATCCTCGCGCTGCACCACGACGCGCGCTTCCTGCGCACCCCCGGCTCGCTCGAGTGCGCCCGGCGCGGCTTCGTGCGCACCGTCACCGATTACCTGGCCGACGGCACCGTGCTGCCGGCCGATTTTCCCCCGACCAGCGCCCCCCGGCGCTGACCTTCGCCTCCAGGAGAACACCATGCCCCAGTACAACCCGCCCCTGCGCGACATGCAGTTCGTGCTGCACGAGTTGCTCGACATCGGCTCGGTGCTGAAGGAGCTGCCGCCGCATGCCGACACCGACGCCGACACCATCAACGCGGTGCTCGAGGAAGGCGGCAAGTTCGCCGCCGAGGTGCTGTTTCCGCTGAACCTCAGTGGCGACGCCGAGGGCTGCACGCTCGACAAGACCACCCACGAGGTGACGCCGCCCAAGGGCTTCAAGCAGGCCTATGCGCAGTACGTCGAAGGCGGCTGGCCGGCGCTCAGCTGCGACCCCGAGTACGGCGGCCAGGGCCTGCCGCACACGGTGAACCAGTGCTTCTACGAGATGCTCAACAGCGCCAACCAGGCCTGGACCATGTACCCGGGCCTGTCGCACGGCGCCTACGAGGCCCTGCACGCCCACGGCACGCCCGAGCAGAAGGCGCTGTACCTGCCCAAGCTGGTCAGCGGCGAGTGGACCGGCACCATGTGCCTGACCGAGCCGCACTGCGGCACGGACCTGGGCATGCTGCGCACCAAGGCCGAGCCGCAGGCCGACGGCAGCTACCGCATCACCGGCCAGAAGATCTTCATCAGCGCCGGTGAGCACGACATGGTGCCCAACATCGTGCACCTGGTGCTGGCCCGCCTGCCGGACGCGCCGGCCGGCTCCAAGGGCATCTCGCTGTTCATCGTGCCCAAGTTCCTGGTCAATGCCGACGGCTCGGTCGGCGCGCGCAACGGCATCCACTGCGGCGCGCTCGAGCACAAGATGGGCATCCACGCCAATGCCACCTGCCAGATGATCCTGGACGGCGCCGTGGGCACGCTGGTGGGCGAGCCCAACAAGGGCCTGCAGGCGATGTTCGTGATGATGAACGCCGCCCGCCTGGGCGTGGGCAACCAGTCCTTGGGCCTGACCGAGGTGGCCTACCAGAACGCCGTGGCCTATGCCAAGGACCGGCTGCAGATGCGCGCGCTGTCGGGCCCCAAGGCCACCGACAAGCCGGCCGACCCGATCATCGTCCACCCCGACGTGCGCAAGATGCTGCTGACCGCCCGCGCCTTCGCCGAGGGCGGCCGCGCGCTGGCCTGCTACACCGCGCTGCAACTGGACATCGAGCTCAACCACCCCGACGAGGACGCCCGCCGCGCCGCCGCCGACGAGACCGCGCTGCTCACGCCGATCATCAAGGCCTTCCTGACCGACAACGGCTGGCTGGCCACCTCGCACTGCATGCAGGTCTTCGGCGGCCACGGCTTCATCCACGAGTGGGGCATGGAGCAGTACGTGCGCGACGCGCGCATCAACATGATCTACGAGGGCACCAACACCATCCAGTCGCTGGATCTGCTGGGTCGCAAGGTGCTGGGCGACAACGGCAAGAAGCTCAAGGCCTTCGGCAGGAAGATCGCCGAGTTCGTGGAAGAGGAAGGCGTGCGCGAGGACATGCAGGAGTTCATCAACCCGCTGGCCGACCTGGGCGACAAGGTCACCAAGCTGACGATGGAGATCGGCATGAAGGCCATGGCCAACCCCGACGAGGTGGGCTCGGCCGCGGTGGATTACCTGCGCGTGGTGGGCCACCTGACCTTCGCCTACTTCTTCGCCCGCATGGCCAGGCTGGCCCTCGACAAGCAGGGCAGCGGCGACCCGTTCTACACCGCCAAACTGCACACCGCGCGCTTCTACTTCGCCAAGCTGCTGCCCGAGACGGCCACGCTGATCCGCACCGCCCGCGCCGGCGTGGCGCCGCTGATGGCGATGGACGAAGCCCTGTTCTGAGCGCACCATCCTTCAGGCCGGCAGAGAAACGGCCGATGTGACGAACGCCCCGATCCCCGGGGCCCCAACCGGAGACCGAACCGATGAGCGCATCCTCAGCACCCTCGCCCTGCTCGGCGCCAGCGCCGCCTTTGCCCAGGCCACGCCGGCCGGGCTGTGGAAGACGATCGATGACGACGGCAAGACCGAGAAGTCGCTGGTGCGCATCAGCGAGTCCGGCGGTGTCTACAGCGGCAAGATCGAGAAGATCTTCGACCCCGCCAAGCAGAACGCGGTCTGCGACCAGTGCACCGACGAGCGCAAGGGCCAGCCGGTGACCGGCATGCAGATCTTGCGCAACCTGCGCCAGGGCGAGGACAAGGGCGTGTGGGAAGGCGGCGAGATCCTCGACCCCAACAACGGCAAGACCTACCGCACCCGCCTGAAGCCGATCGACGGGGGCAAGAAGCTGGAGATGCGTGGCTACATCGGCCCGTTCTACCGAACCCAGACCTGGATCCGTGTCGAGTGAGCCTCGGGCGGACGAGTTTTCCTAGGAGATGCAATTGAGCCGATTCAATGTTCGCAAGGTGGCCGTGCTGGGCGCCGGTGTGATGGGCGCGCAGATCGCCGCCCACCTGGTCAACGTGCGCGTGCCGGTGGTGCTGTTCGATCTGCCTGCCAAGGAAGGCCCGAAGAGCGCCATCGCGCTCAAGGCCATCGAGAACCTGAAGAAGCTCAAGCCCGCCCCGCTGGGCACCCCCGACCTGGCCACGCGCATCCAGCCGGCCAACTACGAGGAGCACCTGGCGCTGCTGGGCGAATGCGATCTGGTGATCGAGGCGATCGCCGAGCGCATGGACTGGAAGCTCGACCTCTACACGAAGATCGCCCCGCACGTGGCGCCGCACGCGATCCTGGCCTCGAACACCTCGGGCCTGTCGATCACCAAACTGGCCGAGGCGCTGCCCGAGGCCATCCAGCCGCGCTTTTGCGGCATCCATTTCTTCAACCCGCCGCGCTACATGCAGCTGGTTGAGCTGATTCCGACGCCCACCACCGACGCTGGCCACCTTGACCAGCTGGAGTCCTTTGTCACCAGTACCCTGGGCAAAGGCGTGGTCCGGGCCAAGGACACGCCGAACTTCATCGCCAACCGCGTGGGCATCGCCGGCATGCTGGCCACGATCCACGAGGCGCAGCAGTTCGGCCTCACCTACGACGTCGTCGACGACCTGACCGGCAAGAAGCTCGGCCGCGCCAGCTCGGGCACCTTCCGCACCGCCGACGTCGTGGGCCTGGACACCATGGCGCACGTCATCAAGACGCTGCAGGACAACCTGGCCGATGATCCTTTTTTCCCCAGCTACGCCACGCCGGCCGTGCTGTCGGGCCTGATCGCCCAGGGCGCGCTGGGCCAGAAGGCCGGCGCGGGCTTCTACAAGAAGGTGGGCAAGGACATCCTGCGCCTGGACCCCGCCGCAGGCGAGTACGTGCCCGCCGGCGCCAAGGCCGACCCGCTGATCGACCGCATCCTGAAGAAGCCGGCCGCCGAGCGCCTGAAGCTGCTGCGCGAGTCCAGCAACCCGCAGGCGCAGTTCCTGTGGGCCATCCTGCGTGATTCGTTCCACTACGTGGCCGTTCACCTGGCCGACATCGCCCAGACCGCGCGCGAAGTGGACTTCGCGATGCGCTGGGGCTTCGGCATGAAGCAGGGCCCGTTCGAGCTGTGGCAGGACGCCGGCTGGCAGCAGGTGGCGCAGTGGGTGAAGGACGACATCGAGGCCGGCAAGGCGCTGTGCAGCGCACCGCTGCCCGCCTGGGTCTTTGACGGTCGCACCGGCGTGCATACCGCTGAGGGCAGCTGGAGCGCCGCCGAAGGCCGCTATATCGGCCGCTCGACGCTGCCGGTCTATGCCCGCCAGCACTTCCCCGAGAGCGTGCTGGGCAGCGGCGCGGTCGATCCGCTCAAGAGCGGTACCGAGGTCTTCCGCAACGACGAGCTGCGCCTGTGGACGCTCGACGGCGAGGTGCTGATCGCCAGCATCACCTGCAAGATGCACCTGATCGGCACCGGCGTCATCGAGGGCCTGGCCAAGGCGGCCGACCTGGCCGAGGCCAGCTACCAGGGCCTGGTGATCTGGTCGCCTGACGAGATGTTCTCGGCCGGCGCCAACCTCGAGTCGCTGCTGCCGGTCTTCATGAAGAGCGGCGCCAAGGGCATCGCCCCGGTGGTCAAGCAGCTGCAGGACACCATGCTGCGCCTGCGCTACGCCCAGGTGCCGGTGATCGCCGCGATGCGCGGCATCGCGCTGGGCGGCGGCTGCGAGATCGGCCTGGCCTGCGACCAGCGCGTGGCCCACATGGAGACCTATGTCGGCCTGGTGGAAGTGGGCGTGGGCCTGCTGCCCGGTGGCGGCGGCCTGACCTACATCGCCCGCCGCGCCGCCGAGCGCGCGCCGGCCGGCGCCGACCTGCTGCCCTTCCTGAAGGACGGCTTCCAGGCCGCGGCCATGGCCACCGTGGGCACCAGCGCACTCGAGTCGCGCCAGCTGGGCTACCTGCAGGACGGCGACACCATCGTCGCCCACAAGGACGAGCTGCTGTTCGTCGCCATCAACCAGGCCAAGGCGGCCTGGGCGGCGGGCTACCGCCCGCCCGTCAAGGGCCTGTTCCCGGTGGCCGGCCGCAACGCCATCGCCACGATCAAGGCGCAGCTGGTGGGCATGCGCGACGGCGCCTTCATCACCAAGCACGACTTCCACATCGCCAGCCTGATCGCCGAGGTGGTCTGCGGTGGTGATGTCGACGCCGGCACGCTGGTCAGCGAGGAATACCTGATGACGCTGGAGCGCCAGCGCTTCTGCAGCCTGCTGGAGCATCCCAAGACACAGGAACGCGTGATGGGCCTGCTGCAAACCGGAAAACCCGTGCGCAACTGATCGGCAGCGAACAAGGAATCAAGACATGAGCAAGCAAGTGCAAGAGGCCTACATCGTCGCCGCCAGCCGCACCCCGATCGGCCGCTCCGGCCGCGGCTACTTCCGCCACACCCGCTCCGACGATCTGCTGATCGCCGCGCTGCGCTCGGCGCTGGCGCAGGTGCCGACGCTGGACCCGGCGGCCATCGAGGACGCGGTCATCGGCTGCAGCTTCCCCGAAGGCGAGCAGGGCATGAACATGGCCCGCATCGCGGTGGCGCTGGCCGGCCTGCCCAACGGCGTGGGCGGGGTCACCGTCAACCGCTTCTGCGCCTCGGGCCTCACCGCCATCCAGATGGCGGCTGATCGCATCCGCGTTGGCGAGGCCGATGTGATGATCGCCGGCGGCGCCGAGTCGATGAGCCTGGTGCCGATGGGCGGCACCAAGCCCTCGTTCAACCCGCTGGTGTTCGCCAAGGACGAGAACATCGGCATCGCTTACGGCATGGGCCTGACCGCCGAGAAGGTGGCGCAGCAGTGGAAGGTCAGCCGCGAGGACCAGGACGCCTTCGCGCTGGCCTCGCACCAGAAGGCCATCGCCGCGCAGCAGGCGGGCGAATTCGCCGATGAGATCTGCCCGGTCGAGGTGACCGAGCGGGTGCCCGATCTGGCCACCGGCGAGGTCACGCTGAAGACCCGCACCGTCACGCTGGACGAGGGCCCGCGCCCCGACACCAGCCTGGAGGGCCTGGCCAAGCTGCGCCCGGTCTTCGCCGCACCCAAGGACCCGTCGGGCAAGGCCACCGGGCTGGGCAGCGTCACCGCCGGCAACAGCTCGCAGACCAGCGACGGCGCCGGTGCGCTGATCCTGGCCTCCGAGAAGGCCGTCAAGCAGTTCGGCCTGACGCCGCTGGCGCGCTTCGTCAGCTTCGCCAGCCGCGGCGTGCCGCCCGAGATCATGGGCATCGGCCCGATCGCCGCGATCCCGGCGGCGCTGGGCTACGCCGGCCTGAAGCACGAGGACCTGGGCTGGGTCGAGCTGAACGAGGCCTTCGCCGCGCAGTCGCTGGCCGTGATCCGCGACCTGGGCCTGAACCCCGCGGTGATCAACCCGATGGGCGGCGCGATCGCCCTGGGCCACCCGCTGGGCGCCACCGGTGCGATCCGCGCCGCCACCACCATCCACGCGCTGCGCCGCCGCCAGCTGAAGTACGGCATGGTGACGATGTGCGTGGGCACCGGGCAGGGCGCGGCGGGCATCTTCGAGCGCGTCTGACCGCGTGCACGGGGCCAGGCGGCGGCCGGTGCCCCGCCTGAGCGGCTGTCGCATCTGCCGTGATAGGGATGGGGCCTCGCCGTCGGCCTCACTACAGTGGCTGCGCTGCGCGGCAGGCTGCCGCGCAGCAGCCCGGCGGGCGACGGCCCCAGTGCCGTCCCCGACTGCCCCAGTCAGCCATCTGGAGTACGCCCATGACCCTGCGCCCCATCACGCTCGCGGCCTTCGTCCTCGCCGCTGTGTCCACCGCGGCGTTTGCCGCTGCCCCTGGCAGGGCCAAGGTCTATACCGCCGTCGTGGCGGCCGATGGCATCTTCAGCCGCGGCTCCACCGGCGCCACCAGCGCCCTGATCGCGGCGCCGTCGAGCTACCAGGTCAGCTTCGTGGACAAGGACGGCCTGCCCGTCGATGTGCGCGGCTGCACCTACAACGCCACGCTGGGCACCACGAGCACTGGCGTCAACCCGCCCGGGGTGGCCACCACCGCGCAGCGCACCACGGCGACCAACGCCGTCTTCGTCCGCACCTTCGACATGACCGCCTCGCCGGTGGCTTCGTCCTTCCACCTGCAGGTGGCCTGCCCCTGAGCCAGGCCACCGGGGCGCTCCGATTCTGGAGAGCCCTCTCCAGGCGTGGCGGTGATCACCGGTGCCAGAATCAGAGACCGCTGACACAGGAGACACCATGGCCATCCGCGCTGCCACGCTCAATGGCGTGACCACGATCGAGATCGCGCGTCCCGAGAAGAAGAACGCCCTGACCCAGGCGATGTACCAGGCCATGGCCGATGCGCTGCGCGCCGCCCAGGCCGATCCGGCCGTGCGCGCGGTGCTGATCACCGGCCAGCCCGGCATCTTCACCTCGGGCAATGACCTTGAGGACTTCATGCAGCGCCCGCCTCAGGGCCCGGAGTCGCCGGTGTTCCGCTTCATGCGTGCGCTGATCGACTGCGACAAGCCCGTGGTGGCTGCCGTCACCGGTGCCGCGATCGGCATCGGCACCACGATGCTGCTGCACTGCGACTTCGTCTACGTCAGTGACGAGGCCCGGCTGGCCATGCCCTTCGTCAGCCTGGGCCTGGTGCCGGAGTTCGCCTCCAGCCTGCTGGTGTCGCAGCGCATGGGCCATGTGCGCGCGGCCGAGAAGCTGCTGCTGGGCGACCCCTTCACCGGCGCCGAGGCGGTGGAGTGCGGCATCGCCAATGCGGTGCTGCCTGCGGCTGAGGTGGTCAACCACGCGCGCCGCGTGGCCGAGCGCTTCCGCCACCTGGCCCCGGCCGCGGTGCGCGAAAGCAAGGCGCTGATGCGCGCGCCGCAGCGTGAACAGGTGCTGGCGGTGATCGCCGCCGAGGGCGAGGTCTTCGGCCAGCGCCTGCGCAGCCCCGAAGCGCGCGAGGCCTTCCAGGCCTTCTTCGAGAAGCGCGCGCCGGACTTCTCCTCGTTCTCCTGAGCATGCTGGCCAAGCTGGCCCTGGGCCCGCTGCTGATCGCCCAGGGGCGCCAGGTGCGCCGCCAGGCACTGCGCCTGCCCGAGGCCGCCGGGCCGCGCAGCGGCGTGGCCGGGGAGGGCGCTGCACGCTGGCGTCTGCTGGTGCTGGGCGATTCCTCCGGCGCCGGGGTCGGTGTCGCGCACCAGGACCAGGCGCTGGCCGCGCCGCTGGCCGCCGCGCTGGCCGCACGTCTGGGTGGCGCCGTGGCCTGGCGCCTGCTGGCCACCACCGGCCACACCGCCGCCGATGCCTTGCAGGCGCTGCGCGAGGCCGAGCTGGCGCCGGCCGACCTGCTGGTCACCGCGCTGGGCGTGAACGACGCGGTGGGCCAGACCCGGCCGCAGCGTTTCGTCGCCACGCTGGACGCGATCCACGCCGAGGCCCAGGCCCGCTGCGGCGTGCGTTGCACGCTGCACAGCGCGCTGCCGCCGATGGGGCGCTTCCCGCTGCTGCCGCAGCCGCTGCGCTGGGTGATGGGGCGCGACGCCGCACGGCTGGACGCGGCCCTGGCACGCCACGTGGCGGGCCGAAGCGACCGCCGCCACGTGCCGCTGCCCGCAGTGCCCGCCGGGCCGCTGGACGGCTGGGTGGCCGAGGACGGTTTCCACCCCGGTCCGCGCGGCTACCCCGCGTGGGCGCAGGCGCTGGCCGAGGCGGGCGCCGCGGTGCTGCGCTGATCAGGCCGGTGGGTCCTTCGGGTCCTTGGGAATAGGCCGCGGCTGTCCCTGGCGGTCGATCGCTACGTAGGTCAGCGTGGCCTCGGTGACCTTGACGATGTGCGGATCGGCCGGGTTGCGCTCGGCATAGACCTCGACATGCACGGTGACCGAGGTGTTGCCCACCCGCAGCACCTTGCCGTAGAAGCTCAGCAGGTCACCCACCGACACCGCCTGCTTGAAGATGAACTCGTTGACCGCGACGGTGGCGATGCGGCCACGGGCAATGCGCATCGGCAGCACCGCACCGGCCAGGTCCACCTGCGCCATGATCCAGCCGCCGAAGATGTCGCCGTTGCCATTGGCGTCGGCCGGCATCGGCATCACCCGCATCACCAGCTCGCGGTCGGTGGGCAACTGGGTGCGCGGCGGCTGGGGCACACTGGCGGCTGCGGGGCTGTCGCTCATCGGGGGTCCTGCGCTCAACAAAAAGTCCAGCCATTGTTCCACGATGCGTCGCGCCGCTGCCCTGCCTGAACCCGCCGCCAGTCCTGGCGCCCCCCGCTCTGACTGGGCCACGCTCCAGCGCCTGCTGCCCTACCTGTGGGACTACCGCTGGCGGGTGGCGGCGGCCTTGGTCTTCCTGGTGGCGGCCAAGGCCGCCAACCTGGGCGTGCCGCTGCTGCTGAAGGAACTGGTGGACCAGCTGGCGCCGGGGCCGGTGGATGCGCGTGCGCTGCTGGTGGTGCCGGCCGGCCTGCTGGTGGCCTATGCGGCGCTGCGCCTGTCGACCAGCGTCTTCACCGAACTGCGCGAGCTGGTCTTCGCCCAGGCCACGCACGGCGCCAGCAAGCGCATCGCGCTGGAGGTGTTCCAGCACCTGCATGCGCTGAGTCTGCGCTTCCACCTGGAGCGCCAGACCGGCGGCCTGACGCGCGACATCGAGCGCGGCACCAAGGCGCTGCAGTCGCTGGTCAGCTACTCGCTCTACACCATCGTGCCCACCATCGTCGAGCTGGGTCTGGCGCTGCTGCTGCTGGGGGCCAAGTTCGACATGGGCTTCGTCGGCATCACGGTGGCGGCGCTGGTGGTCTACGTGGTCTTCACGGTCACCATCACCGAGTGGCGCACGCAGTTCCGCCGCCGCATGAACGAGCTCGACAGCCGCGCCCACACCCGGGCGATCGACGCGCTGCTGAACTACGAGACCGTCAAGTACTTCAACAACGAGGGCTTCGAGGCGCAGCGCTACGACCAGGGCCTGGACGAGTACCGGCGCGCGCAGATCCAGTCGCAGAACTCGCTGTCGATGCTCAACACCGGGCAGCAGGCGATCATCGCGGTGTCGCTGCTGGCCATGCTCTGGCGCGCCACCAGCGGCGTGGTCGAGGGCCGGCTGACGCTGGGCGACCTGGTGCTGATCAACGCGCTGCTGATCCAGCTCTACATCCCGATGAACTTCCTGGGCGTGCTCTACCGCGAGGTCAAGCAGAGCCTGGCCGACCTGGACAAGATGTTCACGCTGCTGGCGCGCGAGCGCGAGGTGGCTGATGCGCCCGGCGCCGCCGCCTTGCAGGTCAGCGGCGCCACGGTGCGCTTCGAGGACGTGCACTTCGCGTATGACCCGGCGCGGCCCATCCTGCACGGCGTGAGCTTCGAGATCCCGGCGGGCCGCACGGTGGCGGTGGTGGGCGCCAGCGGCGCGGGCAAGAGCACGCTCTCGCGGCTGCTGTACCGCTTCTATGACGTGGGCAGTGGCCGCATCACGATCGACGGCCAGGACATCCGCAGCGTCACCCAGGACAGCCTGCGCCGGGCGATCGGCATCGTGCCGCAGGACACCGTGCTGTTCAACGACACCGTGGCCTACAACATCGGCTATGGCCGCACCGGCGCCACCCGCGAGGAGATCGAGGCCGCGGCGCGCGCCGCCCACATCCACGACTTCATCATCGCCCAGCCCAAGGGCTACGACACCGTGGTGGGCGAGCGCGGCCTGAAGCTCAGCGGTGGCGAGAAGCAGCGCGTGGCCATCGCCCGCACGCTGCTGAAGAACCCGCCGGTGCTGGTCTTCGACGAGGCCACCTCGGCGCTGGACTCGGCCAACGAGCGGGCCATTCAGGCCGAGCTGCGCAGCGCCTCGCAGGGCAAGACCACGCTGGTCATCGCCCACCGACTGTCCACCGTGGTGCAGGCGCACGAGATCCTGGTGATGGACGCCGGCCACATCGTCGAGCGTGGCACCCACGAGGCCCTGCTGGCCGCCGGCGGGCGCTATGCTCGGATGTGGGCATTGCAGCACCGCCGACCCGAGGACACCGCGCAGGACCCCCATGGACACCAAGTGGCTTGAGGACTTCGTCAGCCTGGCCGAGACGCGCAGCTTCTCGCGCTCGGCGCAGGCGCGCCATGTCACGCAGCCGGCCTTCTCACGGCGCATCCAGGCGCTGGAGGCCTGGGCCGGCATCGACCTGGTCGACCGCTCGTCCTACCCCACCCGCCTGACGCCGGCCGGCGAGACCTTCCTGGCCCAGGCGCTGGAGATCCTGAATGCCTTGCAGGCCACGCGCAGCATGATGCGCAGCCACCAGGCGGCCGACCAGGACATGGTGGAGTTCGCGGTGCCGCACACCATGGCCTTCACCTTCTTCCCGCACTGGCTGATGGACCTGCGCCAGCGCTTCGGGGCGATCAAGAGCCGGCTCTCGGCGATGAACGTGCACGACGCGGTGATCCGCCTCACCGAAGGCAGCTGCGACCTGCTGATCGCCTACCACCACCCCACCCAGCCGCTGCAGCTGAGCTCCGACCGCTATGAGATGCTGAGCCTGGGCCACGAGACGCTGGCGCCCTATGCCAAGGCCGATGCCGCGGGGCAGCCGATGTTCCGCCTGCCGGGTCGGCCCGGCGCGCCAGTGCCCTTTCTCAGCTACGCCCAGGGCGCCTACATGGCGCGCATCGTCGAGCAGATCATCAAGCTCGCCCCGGCGCCGCTGCACCTGGACGCCATCTATGAGACCGACATGGCCGAGGGCCTGAAGGCGATGGCGCTGGAAGGCCACGGCCTGGCCTTCCTGCCGGCCAGCTCGGTGCGCAAGGAACTGCGCGCGCGGCGCCTGGTGGCGGCCGGTCCGGCCGAGTACGAGCTGACGATGGAGGTGCGCATCTACCGCGAGCGCCCCAGCGGCGCCCGGCACGCCAAACCGGTGGCCGAGGAGTTGTGGAACTTCCTGAAGGCGCGCGGTGACGCGCTGGAATGAGCTGACGCAGAGCTGGGGACGTCCCCCGGGCCGGCGCGGCGTGGGCGTGCTGCTGCTGGCCCTGGCCCTGGTGGGCGCCGCCGCCTGGGCCGGCTACGCGGCCAGCACGCGCCGCGGCACCGATGCCCTGCGCGCCGAGGCCAAGCACCAGCTGGACCTGTTCGCCAGCGTGGTGCAAGGCATGGTGCGCCGCCTGGAGTACGTGCCCGCCACGCTGCAGTTGCACCCCGACGTGCTGGCGCTGCTGCGTCAGCCGGCCGATGCCGCGCGCCAGCAGGCGGCGGGCGACTACCTGCGCCGCCTCAATGCCCACCTGGGCAGCGCCTCGGTGCATGTGCTGGACGCCTCGGGCCGGGTCATCGGCGCCAGCGACCCGGCGCTGCTGGACGAGGACCTGTCCTTCCGGCCCTACTTCCAGGAGGCCATGGCCGGGCGGGTGGGGCGCCACTTCGCGATCGGCCTGCGCGACGGCGTGCCGGGCTACTACGTCTCGCACCCGGTGCACGACGGTGCGCGGGTGATCGGCGTGGCGGTGCTGAAGATCGGTCTGGGCCCGGTGGACCAGGCCTGGGCCCTGCTGGAGGCGCCAGCGCTGCTGGCCGATTCCAACCAGGTGGTGGTGCTGTCCTCGCAGCCGCAGTGGCGCTACACCGCCCTGGCCGAGCTGCCGCCGGAGCGGCAGAGCGACGTGCGGGCGACCCGCCTGTATGGCGACCAGCCGATCCGGCGCCTGCCGCTGCAGGTGGACCTGCGCATCGACGAGGACAGCCAGATCGTCGAAGGCGTGCTGCCCGAAGGCCTGCGGGGCAATGGCGAGCGCGGCCTGGCGCGCGAGATGCTGGTGCTGGGCCGCACGCTCGACGGCATGGACTGGCGCCTGCTGATGTTCACCGACCTGCGTCCGGTGCGCCAGGATGCGGTGCAGGCCGGTCTGCTGGCGGGGGTCAGCACCGCCTTCGTGCTGGCGCTGGCGGTGGTCTATGGCCAGCGTCGGCGCATCACGCGGCAGAAGCTGCGCGCCCACCACGAGCTGGAAACCCAGGTGGCGGCGCGCACCCAGGCGCTGTCCGAGGCCAACGAGCGCCTGCGCACCGCGGTGGCCGAGCGCCAGCAGGCCGAGCAGACCCTGCGCCGCGCCCAGGACGAGCTGGTGCACGCCGGCAAGATGGCCGCGCTGGGCCAGCTGGCCACCGGCATCACCCACGAGCTGACACAGCCGCTGGGGGCGATCCGCACGCTGTCGGCCAACGCGGTGGAGTTCATGCGCCGCGGCGAGCACGGCGTGGCCGCCGACAACCTGGGCATCATGGCGCGGCTGGCCGACCAGATGGGCGCCATCATCGAGCCGCTCAAGGGCTTTGCGCGCAAGTCGCAGGCGCGGCCGCAGGCCAGCGACGTGGCGCAGGCGGTGCGCCATGCGCTGTTCCTCTACGACCAGCGGCTGCGCCGCGAGGCGGTCGAGGTGATCGACCTCACGGTGCCGGGTGCGGCGCTGGCCTGGTGCGACCCGAACCGCCTGGAGCAGGTGCTGGTCAACCTGATCGGCAACGCCTTGGACGCGATGCGCGACGCGCCCACCCGCCGCCTGTGGATCGCCGCCGAGCTGCAGGACGGGCAGGCGAGGATCCAGGTGCGCGACAGCGGCCCCGGCATCAGTGCCGAGGTGCTGGCGCACCTGTTCGAGCCCTTCTTCAGCACCAAGGAAGCCGGCGTCGGCCTGGGCCTGGGCCTGGCGATCTCGCGCGACATCGCCCGCGAGGCCGGCGGCGAGCTCAGCGCCGACAATCACGCCGACGGCGGCGCCTGCTTCACCCTGCGCCTGCCGCTGCCGCCCACCCCATGAGCACCCTGACCGTCCTTCTGGTCGAAGACGACCTGCCCATGCAACTCGGCTGCCAGCAGGCGCTGCAGCTGGCCGGCCTGCGCGTGCAGGCGGTGGACCGGGTCGAGGCCGCGCTGAAGCTGCTGGCCCCGGGCTTCGCCGGCGTGGTGGTGACCGACATGCGCCTGCCCGGCGCCGACGGCCTGAGCCTGGTGCGCGCCTGCCGCGACATGGAGCCCGAGCTGCCGGTGATCATGATCACCGGCCATGGCGACGTCAGCCTGGCGGTCGAGGCCATGCGCAGCGGCGCCTACGACTTCATCCCCAAGCCCTTCTCCCCCGAGACCCTGGTGGAGGTGGTCCGCCGCGCGCTGGACAAGCGTGCGCTGACGCTGGAGGTGGCGGCGCTCAAGCAGGCGCTGGCCCGCCAGGCCGGCGGCGCCACGCGCCTGGTGGGGCGCTCGCCGCAGATGCGCGCGGTGCGGGCGCTGATCGAGCGCGTGGCGGGCTCGGACGTGGACGTGCTGGTGCGCGGCGAGACCGGCACCGGCAAGGAGCTGGTGGCGCAGGCGCTGCATGAACTGTCCGGCCGCGCCAAGGGGCCGCTGGTGGCGCTGAACTGCGGCGGTCTGCCCGACACCCTGCTCGACAGCGAACTCTTCGGCCACGAGCCCGGCGCCTTCACCGGTGCCGCCAAGCGCCGCATCGGCAAGATCGAGCACGCCCACAAGGGCACGCTGTTCCTCGACGAGGTCGAGAGCATGCCGATGCCGGTGCAGGTCAAGCTGCTGCGCGTGCTGCAGGACCGGGTGATCGAGCGCCTGGGCTCGAACGAGCGGGTGCAGGTGGACTGCCGGGTGATCGCCGCCACCAAGGACGACCTGCTGCTGCGTGCGCGCGACGGCAGCTTCCGTGCCGATCTGGTCTACCGGCTCAACGTGGTGACGATCGAGCTGCCGCCGCTGCGCGAGCGGCGCGAGGACATCCCGCTCCTGCTGGAGCACTTCCTGCTGCTGGCCGCCAGCCGCTACGGCCTGCCGATGCCCGAGCTGGGCGAATCCCAGCGCCGCGCCCTGCTGGCCCACGACTGGCCCGGCAATGTGCGCGAGCTGCGCAACGTGGCCGACAGCCTGGTGCTGGGCGTGCCCGGCGGCGTGCTGGGCGATGCGGCAGCACCCGCTGACGGCCCGACGCTGGCGCAGGCGGTGGAAGACTTCGAGCGCGGCCTGATCCGCGAGGCCCTGCGCCGCCACGGCGGCCACCTGGGCCGCAGCGCCCAGGCGCTGAAGGTGCCCAAGACCACGCTGGCCGACAAGCTGCGCAAGTACGGCCTGAACGCCCAGGCCGGCAGCGACTGACGAACGGAAATCCGTACGCCGCGACGGCAGCGGCGCACGGGTTTCCGTACGCCAGCCCCGTCGCAGCCGCGGGCGCGGCGGGCTTTCTTGTGGTGCGACAAGCACTTGCACCGCGTTGCTGGTCCTGGCACGCCATCTGCAAGAGACTGGGCATGTGGATCCGCCGCGTTGCCATGCACCTGGGCCTGTCTGCCATCCTGGCGGTCGGGTCGCTGGGCGCCTGGGCGGCGCCGGGTGCGGCCTCGGCCCCGCTGCGCGGCGGCACGCTGGGCCGCATCGCCGAGACCGGCACGATCAACCTGGGCCACCGCGAATCCTCGGTGCCCTTCTCCTACTACGACGGCAAGCGCCAGGTGGTGGGCTATGCGCACGAGCTGATGCTGCGCGTGGTCGACGAGATCAAGGCCGAGCTGAAGCTGCCTGCGCTGACGCTGCGCCTGGTGCCGGTGACCTCGCAGAACCGCATCCCGCTGGTGATGGACGGCACGGTGGACCTGGAATGCGGCTCGACCTCCAACACCGCCGAGCGGGGCCGCCAGGTGGCCTTCTCCACCTCCTTCTTCGTCATCGGCACGCGGCTGCTGGTGCGCCGCGGCTCGCCGATCAAGGATTTCCCGGACCTGGTGGGCCGCAAGGTGGTGGTCACCGCCGGCACCACCTCCGAGCGGCTGTTGCGCCAATGGAGCGAGCAGCCGGGCCGCAAGGTGCAGCTGCTGGCCGCGCGCGACCACGACGACGCCTTCCGGGTGCTGGAGTCCGGCCAGGTCGATGCGCTGATGCTGGACGATGCGCTGCTCTTCGGCGAGCGCGCCAAGGCCGCCCGCCCCGACGACTGGGTGATCACCGGCACGCCGATGTCGCAGGAGGCCTATGGCTGCATGATGCGGCTGGGCGACCCGGCGTTCAAGGCGGTGGTTGACCGCGCACTGACCCGCCTGCTGCAATCGGGCGAGGCCATGTCGATCTACACACGCTGGTTCCAGCGGCCGATCCCGCCGCGCCAGCTGAACCTCGATTTCCCGCCGTCCGAGGCGCTGCAACAGCTTTTCCGCCGGCCGAGCGACCAGCCCCTGTAGGGCTGGCGAACGGTCTCTTCAACCCTCCCCGATGATGGAGTCGTGATGTCCCACCAATCCTCCCCCCTGCGCCGTGGTCTGCTGGCCGCCGCTGCGCTGACCGTGTTCGCGGTCGGCGCCCAGGCGCAGAGCAGCGACACCCTGAAGAAGATCAAGGACAGCGGCTCGATCACGCTGGGCGTGCGCGAGTCGTCCGGCGCGCTGGCCTACACGCTGGGCAATGGCAAGTACGTCGGCTTCCACACCGAGATGGCCGAGCGCGTCGTGGCCGCGCTGCGTCGCCAGCTGGGCATGAGCGAGATCTCGGTCAAGTACCAGCCCGTGACCTCGCAGAACCGCATCCCGCTGGTGCAGAACGGCACGGTGGACCTGGAGTGCGGCTCCACCACCAACAACAGCGCACGCCAGAAGGACGTGGCCTTCGCGGTCACCACCTACGTCGAGGAAGTGCGCATCGCCGTCAAGGCCAACTCGGGCATCACCTCGATCGCCCAGCTGGCCGGCAAGAACGTCGCCACCACCACCGGCACCACCAGTGTGCAGACGCTGCGCAAGCATGAGAAGGCCAACGGCGTCGACTTCAAGGAGGTCTTCGGCAAGGACCACGCCGACAGCTTCCTGCTGCTGGAAAGCGGCCGCGCCGATGCCTTCGTGATGGACGGCCAGATCCTGGCCGGCAACATCAGCAAGTCCAAGGCCCCGGCCGACTACAAGATCGTCGGCGAGGTGCTGTCGGTCGAGCCCATCGCCTGCATGCTGCGCAAGGACGACCCGGCCTTCAAGAAGGCGGTGGACGACGCCATCATCGCGATGATGAAGAACGGCGACCTGGCCAAGATGTACGACAAGTGGTTCATGCAGCCGATCCCGCCGGCCAACGTGCCGGTCGGTCTGGCGCTGTCGCAGGCCACCAAGGACGCCTGGGCCAACCCGAACGACAAGCCGATGGAAGCCTACGCGAAGAAGTGATCGCGGCCTGATGGGCGGGCATGGGGCCACTGACCCCGCCCGCCCCCTGTGAATGACCCGAGGAGGAGGCCCGACGTGGCGACCTGGGATTGGCAGGTGTTCTGCAAGAACACCATCGACGGTGAGGTAGTCGAGCGCTGCTTTGGCAGCAACGGCGACATCACCTACCTGGACTGGCTGCTGTCGGCCTGGGGCTGGACCTTGTCCGTGGCGCTGCTGGCGCTGGTGGTGGCGCTGGTCGTGGGTTCGCTGATCGGCATCCTGCGTACCGTGCCCAGCCGCTGGCTGTCGGGCTTCGGCAATGCCTGGACCGAACTGTTCCGCAACATTCCGCTGCTGGTGCAGATCTTCCTGTGGTACCACGTGGTGCCCTCGATCATCGCGCCGCTGAAGGACGTGCCGCCCTTCGTGCTGGTGGTGCTGGGCCTGGGATTCTTCACCTCGGCGCGGGTGTCCGAGCAGGTCAAGGCCGGCATCGAGAGCATTCCGCGCGGCCAGCGCTATGCCGGCTTGGCCATGGGCCTGACGCTGGCGCAGACCTACCGCTATGTGCTGCTGCCGCGGGCCTTTCGCATCGTCATCCCGCCGCTGACCAGCGAGAGCATGAACATCATCAAGAACTCCTCGGTCGCTTTCGCGGTGAGCATTGCCGAGCTGACGCAGTTCGCGATGCAGGCGCAGGAGGAAACCTCGCGCGGCATCGAGATCTACCTGGCGGTCACCGGCCTGTATTTCATCTCGGCCTTCGCCATCAACCGCATCGCCATGGTGATCGAGCGCAAGTCGCAGGTGCCGGGCATGCTGGGGGCACGCTGAGATGATTCTCGACTTCACCTTCCTGACCTGGGACACCCTGGTCAACTTCGTCTCCAAGGGCCTGGTCTTCTCGATCCAGCTGACGCTGGTGGCCATGATCGGCGGCATCGTGCTGGGCACGCTGCTGGCCTTGATGCGCCTGTCGGGCAAGAAGTGGCTGGAGCTGCCGGCGTCGCTGTACGTCAACCTGCTGCGCTCGGTGCCGCTGGTGATGGTGATCCTGTGGTTCTTCCTGCTGATCCCGCTGCTGATCGGCCAGCCGATGGGCGCCGAGCTGTCGGCCATCATCACCTTCACGGTGTTCGAGGCGGCCTACTACTCCGAGATCATGCGCGCGGGCATCCAGAGCGTGCCCAAGGGCCAGGTCTACGCCGGCTACGCGGTGGGCATGACCTACCGCCAGACGATGCAGCTGGTGGTGCTGCCGCAGGCCTTCCGCAACATGCTGCCGGTGCTGATGACGCAGACCATCATCCTGTTCCAGGACACCTCGCTGGTCTACGCGATCGGCGCCTACGATCTGCTCAAGGGCTTCGAGGTCGCCGGCAAGAACTTCAACCGCCCGGTCGAGACCTACCTGGTCGCCGCCGTGGTGTACTTCATCATCTGTTTCTCGCTGTCGATGCTGGTGCGTCGCCTGCAGAAGAAAATCGCCATCATCCGTTGAGAGGACACTGCCGTGATTGACATCAAGAACGTTTCCAAGTGGTACGGCAGCTTCCAGGTGCTGACGGACTGCACCACCAGCATCCAGAAGGGCGAAGTGGTGGTGGTGTGCGGCCCGTCGGGCTCGGGCAAGTCCACGCTGATCAAGACGGTCAACGCGCTCGAGCCGATCCAGCAGGGCGACATCATCGTCGACGGCACCAGCATCTCCGACCCGAAGACCGACCTGCCCAGGCTGCGCAGCCGGGTGGGCATGGTGTTCCAGCACTTCGAGCTGTTCCCGCACCTGTCGGTGACCGAGAACCTGACGCTGGCGCAGATCAAGGTGCTGGGCCGCTCGACCGACGAGGCCCGCACCCGCGGCCTGAAGATGCTGGACCGCGTGGGCTTGTCGGCCCACAAGGACAAGTTTCCGGGTCAGCTCTCCGGCGGTCAGCAGCAGCGCGTGGCCATCGCCCGAGCGCTGAGCATGGACCCGATCGTCATGCTCTTCGACGAGCCCACCTCGGCCCTGGACCCCGAGATGGTGGGCGAGGTGCTGGACGTGATGGTGCAACTGGCCAACGAAGGCATGACCATGATGTGCGTGACGCACGAGATGGGCTTTGCCAAGAAGGTCTCGCACCGCGTGATCTTCATGGACGCCGGCAAGATCATCGAGGACTGCAAGAAGGACGAGTTCTTCGGCAACCCGGACGCCCGCTCCCCGCGTGCCAAGGACTTCCTGTCGAAGATTCTGCAGCACTGAGTCGACGACCGGCGGTTCCCTGCCCAGACCGGCCGTTGGGTCGACTGCGGCGGTGTGGCGCGGCGGGCGAGGGGGAGTTCGCTTGTCCTCATGTCCCCCGGCCTGCGGCCTCCTCCTTGACTTCGGCCAAGC
>NZ_JAGQDF010000019.1 GCF_018069875.1 Ideonella alba
AGCGGATCAAGAGCTACTTCGAGCATGAGCCGGTTCGGTATGCGGCTTGAGTTCAACACTTTGATGCCGGCTCAATAGCTCGACGTTTCGATAGCACTCGCGCTCGAGACGTCGGCTCGACTGCAGCCGGTTGAGGTAGCCATAGATGTAGATCTTCAGCAGAACGGCCGGGTGATACGACGGCCTACCCGTCAACGCCGGTCTCGCCCCCTCGAAGCCGAGGACTTCGAGGTCGAGTTCATCGACGAACGCGTCGATCACTCTCACCGGGTTGTCCGCAGCGATGAAGTCATCGAGGGACTCGGGAAGCAGCGTGACCTGGTATCGGTCCTCGCCTTCGATGAACCTCGGCATACCGGCTCCCGCAGTCGATATGTCCACGACTCTAGGCAATCGATCGCTTCTGCCAAGCCGGGTTTTCACACAGCCTCGCTGCAAAGCAGCCGCCCATCTGAAGTCCGAGTCCGGCGCAGCCATGACATCTCAGCTCAAGCGATAGACCAATCTCTAGTCTGGCTCAAGTGCTGAGCTCGACGGCGGTTGTCCTCGTCGGAGAAGAACATCATGAAGAGAAGCCTGCCTTGGCCGATTGCAGCCTCGAATGCGAGCGTGGGCTCCTCGTAGTCGTAGGCGGTGGCGTAGATGGCCGCGAGGCGGTTGAGGCTATACAACGGTGAACTCATCGGACAACCCTAGTGCAATCGGTAGCTCATCAAATGACCTAGCGACAATCTCGTGACGGTGCCCTAACAACGGGCACCGTCACGCTCACCGGCGGATGGATAGGTGGGGTCTGGGGCGTACTTTGCGATGCCGGAGCCGCCCCTCGAGCGGCCGTCACGCAGCCTTGCGGCCGGCGTCGAGAACCGCATCGAGCGCGTCGAACCAGGCGCGCGTATGGACGATGCGAGCCTTGTGCGCCCGGGCATCCAGGATTTCCGCCTTCGACATCTGGGACACCGTCTCCCACGACTCCATCGGCAGCACGTAGGTGGCGTTATTGACCTGCGGGCATTCGAGGACGCACAGCCCCTGCTCGACGAAACCGAAAACGCAGTAGCCCTCGAAGCCACCGACGCCGATGGCCACGAAGTCGGGCTTCTTTTCGCCCACCGCGGACATGCGAGCTCGCAGCACACCCTGGTTGCCGGCAGGAGCACGCTCGACCATCTGCTCGAGCGCCGGAACCGCCGACTGCCACGGGTTCTTGCCGGGCGGCAGCAGCTGCCAGTAAAGGCGTCGCACCGGGGCGCTGACCCAGTTGGTCGGGTCCTTGTCCAGAACCTCGAAGCCGCCGAGGGCTTCCCGCATCATGTTAGCGGTGTTCGTGGCGACGACAACGCTGGCCTCGTCGTTCGAGAACGGGCCGGCGACCACGTAGACCTGGCCATCACCGCGTACCTTGACTTCCAGCTCGAAGCTGTAGGGCGGAACGTGAGTGCGCGGGTAGCGCTGGTAGGGCACGTCCACCAGCTTTTCCATCTCTTCGGTTTGGCGACCGGCGAACTGGGTCCAGCGCCAGACGACCTGGCGGTAGGAAGTCTCCATGGGCTGGTCACGGTGGATGATGTCGTAGCCTTCAGCGTTGCGGCGGGACGCAGGCCCCCTTCGAGCCGGCGCCAGCAGGCGCTGACCGGGCACGAGCGGGCTATCGAAGCCGAGCGCCGCGAGGCGGCCTTCGACGCCGGGGTGGACGGCCAGACCGAGCACGTACAGCTCGGACGGCTGGAGATGCTTCAGGTACTTGGAGATGTTGCGGGTTTTACGGTTAATCTGCATGTTTAGGACTCCTTTTAGGCTGTTGGGGGGGATGGCGCAGAACCGTCCCCTTACCCAGAAGGACTCCCGAGAACGGCGCCGTGGACGCCGGCATCAAAAAATATTTTTCGTCGCTTGGTGTCCACGGCCGCTTGCTGGAGAGTCCCAGGGAGGGAGGCCCCGTCTATGTCTGCGATTCCCGAACCCCCAAAACCCCTGACGCCCGCCGAGGTCGAGGCCACCATCAGCGCCTTCAGCGCAGCCGACTGGAAGCGTGCGGAGCACATCGCCGCCAGCTTTTGCGGCGGTCTGACCGGGTGGATGCCGATGGACCTGCTGCAAGAGACCCTGACCAGCTTGGTGGCCGGTACCCGCAGCTGGCCGGGTGGCCTGCACCCGCTCGTGGTGCTCAAGACCGCGATGCGCAGCGTGGCCAGCAACACTCGCAAGCACAACAAGGCCAGCCCCATCGACGAGAACGTGGTCGTCGAACCCTTCGAGGCTGAGGAAGCCGATAAAACGCCGGTGGCCCATGGCCAGGCCACCGTGACGCCGGAAGACGAAGTTTCCGGCAAGCAGCAGATGGCCGCCGTCTACGCGGCGCTTGGCGGCGACCAGGAACTGGAGTACCTCGTTATGGTGTGGGCCGACGGCCTGCGCGGTGCCGAGGCGAGAGAGGCATTGGGCTGGGACGCGAAGAAATATGACGCCGCTCGAAACAGGTTGCTGCGCAGGTTGGCAGCGCTGGACCCCGACCGGAGACCGAAATGACCAAGCCAAAGAACGAATTTGATACCTTCATCGACGCCTTGACCGATGAACTCATTGCGACGCCCGACGAGCACTTGCTGGAAGGGCACGATCCAGCGGCGGTTCAGGCAAACGGCCTGCGGCTGCTTCAATCGGCCAAAGCTGCCGCTGGCCGCTCAAGGATGGCTGCAGCTCGAGCTGGCTACGCGAACCTGAAGTCTCGACCGCACGCAGATGCCCCAGTCGTGTCCGCCGCGGAAGCTCGTCGGTTCATTGCTCAGGCATCCAACGACGTGAGATTTACCGTGGCTGCACGTAACCTTGGCGACCTATCGGACGACGAGGCCATCAAGTTGTACGCAAAGCTCAGGTCTCTGCAACCAGGCGACGATGGAACAATGAAGTGATGACTCCCGGCGAACGCGCTGAGGCACTTGTCTCAGAGCTAGGCATCAGCACTCCCGGCGAGCTCGACGTCGAGGCGATTGCCTTTGATTCAGGTGTTGAAGTCGTCTACGAGGAAATGACGGGTTGCGAAGCCTCGCTGGCAGGCTTCGAGGACCGTGCCATTGCGACCATCAATCCGTCTGGCGTGCGCGGCCGGGAACGCTTTTCGGTGGCACACGAGCTTGGACACTGGCACCTTCACAGAGGCCGCTCCTTCCAGTGTCGTGTTGATGACCCGAGCGCAAACCTCGCGTCGAACAAGGCGTTCGAGAAGGAGGCCGATGCGTTCGCCGCCCATCTGCTGATGCCACGCCCCATCTTCAATCCGCTGGTCGCACAGCTCGGGCAGCCTACGTTTCAGCAGCTCACCAAATTGGCGGGTGAGTTCGACACTAGCATCATGGCCACGTCCTTGCGGTTGGCTGGCATCAACACGCTGCCGGTTATCGTCGCTTGCTACGACAAGGGTGGGCGACGCTGGGCCATACCTGCGGCCGATGTTCCGCGGCGTTGGATTCTCAACGACAAGCTCGACGAGGACTCGTTCACGTACGACTTCCTTAACCACGGGAAGGAGTGCCGCGGCCTCGGAAAGCAATCGGCCGATGCATGGTTCCAGAACGATGACGCTGAAAAGTACGAAGTTCGGGAACAGTGCATTGCCAGCACCGCCGGAACTGCGCTTGTTCTCATCTACCTGCAGTCCGACATGCTCTACGTTCGCCCTGATTGGGATGCCGGCCGGAAGTACGACGCCCGCGGCTCGTACGTCTCAAAGCGTGGTGCGTACTCGAAGTAGGTGACGACGGCCAAGGAACCGCAACCGAGCGAGAGCTAGCCAGGCGTGGTGAGTACGCCCGCAATCTCCGCTGCCACTTCAGCCGCAGTCTTGCCTTCGACGAACACTATGGCGTCCGCGACGTCCCTCAACCCACGGGAAGCCACCTCGTTCGGATGCTGTATCGCCATGTCATACGGCGTTGCTCCCAAATATTCCTCCCCAGCGAGCATGCGGCTTTCGAATCTCGCCCGCAGCGTGCACTCCGATGCGTCGAGATGAACATGGAACACCGAGCCCGAAATGGCTCGCCTGAAATGCTCAACCTGCTGCTGTTTGCGAACAGCGTCGATGAGCCACCTCTGCTGGTCAGCTCGCTCCCGCAAGGTCGGGAGTGCCACTTCATCGACCAGCCAACGGTAGTCGGTGGCCTCATCGAGTTCGTCGCCGAGCGCTTGCAGGCCTGCGCGGTCAGACGCCCGATGGAGTTCCACGGCTCGCCTCTGTAGAAACGCGCCAGACCTCACACGTTCGAAATCAAACGCCGCCACAAGCTCTGTGGCTACGCTCGACTTTCCGACCGCCACTGGTCCGCTGAGCAAGAGAACCACTCGGTCGCCTCCCGCACCAGCGCTCATGCTTCACCGAGGAATCTGCCGCAACACAACCTCGCCGCGCATCCTGCGAACGTCAACGACGTGAGCAGCGATATCCGGCACGCCTTGCAACACAGTTAGTTCCACAACAGGTTTGCGAGGATGGCCGCGGGTGTTCATCTCGTAGGCAGCCAGCTCCTTGAAGATTTCCGGGCCACGTCTGGTCATGGCCGGAAATGTGTTGCCAGAGTTCATGTGGCAAAGGCGAATCCGGTCGCCGTGGGCGGCAACGAGCGAAGCCGTGTTGAGAGTCAAGACGTCGTGTTCGAGGTGGCCATATTGCCGGCCGTTTAGCAGACGGTGCAAGCGTTCCTCAGCCGTCCAGAAGAAAACGCGCTCGTTGATGAGCTCGTACCAGTCGGCAGCCGATACGCCTTCTGGAAGGGCCCGCTGAATGCGTGCGGGCTCCATCGGAATTTGGTCACGCAATACGATTGTTCCGATGCCAGGCACGTCCACGGGCACCTTCTGAGCACGATGCCCACGACGCAGATGCGTTGCCGCTGGGTCAGTAGCGCCCGATAGCCGAGTCACCTCATTGGAGCTGAGCAACCCGTGCTCACGGATACTGGGCCAACTGCCTGCTTCCGCCATGTGATAGACGCGCGGATAGAGTGCGATAAGTTGTTCAGGAGTCACGAGTGGCTACCAAAGACGCCGGTCGATGACGTTACGGTCATTGAACGCGGTAGAAATGAGAGAGACGGGCACGCCGGAAACCTTTTCGACTTCCTCAACGAAGCGAAGGGTCTCTTCGTTCAGCTGCTCGTATCGGTAGGCTTCGCGGTTTTCCACGCCCAAATAGTCCGCAAACGTGAGCGCTATATCGGTGGGACCGTTCAGGAGCAACGACCGCCGAAGCTGCGCCCAATCGAACTCGGCGATACGACGAGGCCTGTTTGTCGTCGACGTGCGCTCTGTCCTCTCAAGCTCCTTGAGGGGAATGCGCGAGCGCTGGTGGATGACTTTCAAATTGATGGGCGCGCTCATGGGCCCAGAGGTCTTGCCGGTGTCGGTGTCGCCCACGCGAATCGGGTAGGTGCGACACACCATCACGACCTTGCGCACATGACGCGCAGACAAGCCCGCCTCAGCGAGGCAGCCTGGCGCGCTGGTGACCCGCGAGGTCACGTGCGGATACGGCCCGTGGTGGATGCCCAGCGATGTGCCCTGAGTGCCTTCGAGCATGATGCGCTTGCCCTCCGACAAGCACTGCGCGAAAAACTCAATCGTATCGCCGACATAGTGTTCGAGCGCAGGGACGTCCTTAACAAGGCGCACATCGCTGTTCGGATAGCGGTGCATGATTTTGCGAGCGGTCGCCTTGCCGACACCCTGCGCAGTCGATGCAATCTCGTTGCGCAACTGGGCGTTCTCCCAGGCAACATCCTCATCCTCAATGACCATCGCCCGTGGGTCAATCATCAACCTATTGATGTCCAGGCCAAGTTTTGCAATCTCTGTTCTCAAGACGGTGAGGCTGACAACCGCACCAGCACCAATAATGAGCTTGGCACTCGGGTTTGCAATCGCCCCTGATGGAACCTGATGGAAGGTGAACGCCTCTCCCCCGCGCTGCCAGACTTTGTGTCCCGCATTGGGTCCACCAACTCGCACGAGCACGTCGTACTCGGGCGCAAGGAAATGAACGATGTTTCCCTTGCCTTCGCTCCCGTATTGACCGCCAATCAACACGTCGACCAGTGGAGCCGCAGTGACTGGTCGCGTCTCTAAGCGCGAAGCGACCCGAGCGTAGACGTCGTCAAGGTTGCATCTGTCCGTATTGATGACAACGTCCGCGGTCTTTCCCAGCTCCTCGACGTTACGCTCGGTCTCGCTCTCAGATAGCGCCGCATAGGAGCCGAGCTCCCTTGCCTTGTTACGCCGCTTCCCATACCGCTTGGCAAGCACTTCCTGCGCCGCAGTTAGGTGAACGTGAGTCACTTGCCAGCCACTATGCCGGATAGCCTGAATCTGGGCCTCAAGGCGGACAGAGTCGACGACCACCATTGTTTAGGGTTGTGGGATACCTGCCCGCGCAGGCGGCGGCGCATCGAGCCGATGCTGACCTGAGGGCAGGTGTCGCACAAGCCTCGAGGGAGGAAACCGCGGCGCATGCCACGGGCGTTGATTTGACGCGTCGGCCTATGGGGATTGCAGGTTCGGCACGTTCACTGGATGGCGCCGGCAGTGGCCTGGTGGTGTCCATTGCACGGCTGCCTTCTTGCGCTGAGGCCTGACCGAGCAAGCTTCAAGAAGCGTCTTGAGGCCCGTGGAAGGCTTGCACGAACTGGCGGCGCAGGCTATCCCGGCCGAGGCGCGTCTGCGGCTTGTCGACATCTCAACGAGGGTCGTGTTGCGGCGGTTCATGATGTCGGCGGCCCGCGGATGGTCTCTGCGCGCAGGCAGGTCTGTGCGCGCAGGAAGGTCTGTACCACCTGCATGGGGCCAGCACAGTGGCGACACACGAAGACAGGTGATGGCGTAGCCAGCGCCACGGCATCTTGCGCTGCAGGCTTGGGCTCTACTTGTAGCGCCTGGCGCACCTTGGCCAGGTCGGCTCGGCGGCTGCCATTGGCCAGAAGTCCGTAGTGCCGGATGCGGTGGAAGCCACCGGGCAGCACGTGCAGCAGGAAGCGGCGCATGAACTCCTGCGGCGACAGCGTCATGGTCTTGTAGCGCGTGCGGCCCTTGGCCCGGTAGTCCTTCCAGCGCAAGTGCACGCCGTGGTCATCCATGGCCACGAGTCGGCGGTTGGAGATCGCCACCCGGTGGGTGTAGCGCGAGAGGTAGGCCAGCACCGCCTGCGGCCCGGCGAAGGGCCGCTTGGCATAGACCACCCACTCGATGCGGCGCAGCGGCGCCAGCCAAGCGCGGAACTCGGCGGCGTCGACCAGACTGGCGTGTTCACCGAAGAACTTCAACCGGCCAGCCTGATGCAGCCGCAGCAGCTCCTCCAGGAAGCGACGCCGGAACAGCCGAGACAGCACCCTCACCGGCAGGAAGAACCCCGGCCGGCAGGCCAGCCATGTCGTGCCATCCGGCGCGAGCCCGCCTCCCGGGACGATGCCATGCACATGCGGGTGGTGCGTCAACGCCGAACCCCAGGTGTGCAGCACCAGCGTGGCGCCGATCCTGGCGCCCAGGTGTTTGGGATCCATGGCGATGGTCTGCAACACCTCGGCGGCCATGTCGAACAGCAGCCCGTAGACGGCGGCCTTGTTCGTGTAGGCGATGTCGGCGATGGGTGCTGGCAGCGTGAAGACTACGTGGTAGTACTCCACCGGCAGCAGGTCAGCCTGCCGGGCGTCGAGCCAGCGCTGCGCAGCTGAGCTCTGGCACTTCGGGCAGTGCCGATTGCGGCAGGAGTTGTACGAGACCTGCTCGGTGCCGCAGGCCTCGCAGCGCAATACATGGCCGCCCAGTGCCGCGGTGCGGCATTGGGTGATGGCCGACATGACCTTGAGCTGCGCCAGGCTCAGGTGGCCGCGTTGCGCCTCGCGCCAGGCTGGGCCGTGCTCTCGGAAGATGTCGGCGACCTCCAGACAAGGCCGCTGCACTGCCGCCGTCTCAGGCGGGCGGCGTCTGCTCCAGCGGGCCGAGCACCTCGCGCAGCAAGTCGGTGGCTACGTGGGCGTAGATCGATGTGGTCTCCAGGCGCTTGTGGCCAAGCAGTACCTGGATCACGCGGATGTCGACCTTGCGCTCCAGCAAGTGGGTGGCGAACGAATGGCGCAGCGTGTGTGTCGTCACGCGCTTGGTGATGCCGGCGGCCGCTGTAGCGTCGTGCACCGCACGGTTGAGCTGGCGGATCGTCAGCGGATCCATTGGGTCCAGACCAGGGAAGAGCCAGCCGCCGGGCAGCATCTTGCCCTGAGCACGGCCCACTCGCCACCAACTGCGCAGCCGTGCCAGCACCACTGGGCTGAGCATGGCGTAGCGATCCTTGGCGCCCTTGCCCTGCTCGACGCGCAGTGCCATGCGCTGGCTGTCCACGTCACCGACCTTGAGTCGACACACCTCGCTGGCGCGCAGGCCAGCGCCGTAAGCCACCGACAGCGCCGCCTGATGCTTTATGTTGCGAGTGGCTGCCAACAGCGCTGCGGCCTCCTGCACGCTGAGCACTGCCGGCACCGTGCGCGGCAGCTTCACTGGCTGCATGCGCACCATCAGCTCGCTGCGCCCCAGCGTCGTGTCGAAGAAGAACTTCAAGCCCGTCAGCGTCGCGTTGAGCGTGATGGGCGAGGTGCCGGTGTCGACAAGATGCAGCTGGAAATTGCGCAGATCCTCGACCGTGGCCGTGTCGGGCGAGCGCTTAAGGAACGCACTCAGCTTGCGCACGGCACGGATGTAGGCTTCCTGGGTCCTGGGTTCCAGCTTGCGCATGCGCATGTCTTCGAGCATGCGTTGACGCAGCGGCGAGACCGCCGGGGTGGTGGTGTCCATGGTTGCAGCTCCGTTGATCAACGAGGCCAATCGCCTCGCTATTCAACTTCGCACAACCCAATGCCGCGACCACCGTCTCAACGCATCGAGGTCGCCTACCGCGAGAGCGGTTTAGTCCTCCGCTGCATCGCCGCCTTTGGGTCGAGCAGACGTGTACGGCAATGCTGGAGAGCGGGGAGGACGCCTCTTCAGCGCCCTCCCTACCCACCCGCCGCGGATCTCCCGATCAGGCGGCAATGCTGTCGAACTCGACAGTGGCGCAAGGCTTGCCGACTGCGGGCTCTGCCATGGTGGCCAGCGCGCGGCCGAGCCATCGACCGAGCGCACGGACAGGCCTGGTGTCCACCGCTTGCCCCAGTGCCTCGTGGGTCGCGGTGGCCGATAGGCCGCCGATCAGGTGCTCGGGCACGCCCTTGATCCGGGCGTGCTCTCTCGGTGTCAACAAGCGCGAGAGCCCTGGGTCGCTTGGGTGCAGCAACCTTGGATCGGTGGATCCACCCTTGTGGTAACCCTTGCGCAGCGTGGGCACTCGGGTCGACTGCGGCGTGAGCCACTGCATCGAGAAGCCGCTGCCCTTGTCGGCGTCGCGCTGCTCCTTGCTCTTCAGGTAGACCACCGGCCGCCAGCATGGGTCATCACCAGGTACGGCATCCAGCAGTGCTTCCAGTTTCCCAGCAGACCGCGATTGCGATGCCAGGTCATGCAGTTGCAAGGCCAGTTCTGCAGGGCCGGCCACAAGGAACCAGCGTCGCCGGCCTTCCACGCTGCCAAAGTCCACCGCATCCAGCACGGCCTCGTGAACCACATAGCCCGCATCGCGCAGCCAGGACCTCAGGATGGAGGCGCTGGCCGTGCGTTGGTAGTCGGGCACGTTCTCTGCGAAGAAGATGGCCGGCTGCAGCGCGGCAATCCACTGGATGACAGCGGCCACCAGGTGGCCCACCAGCGGGTGATCCTCCATCCGCTGCAGGCCTCTCTTGGACACGCCGGCGCGCGAGGCGCCCGAGCAGGGGATACCTGCTTCGAGAACGTCGACATGGCCGATACGCTGCAACAGCCATGCGTCCGCCACGGCATCTTGCATGGGTGCGTTGACCACCACGGTGTCCCCGTCCATCAGTGGATGGACCCGGATCCCGTGATCTACCAGATCTTCGTCGATCTCATTGGCAAGGCGGAGTGACGCTCGCACGCCGGCATCAGCCAAGCCCTCGTGCAGAGCCCAACTCGTGATGCCTACGCCGAAGGCGATGCTGGCACAGCTGAGAGGCTGGCCGTCCCGCAGGCGCATAAACAGACGCAGGGCGCGCTCATGGCTTCGGGCATGGCATGCCGTGGCCAGGATATGGATGGCGCGCTGCTGGAAGACCACTCGCACGATTCCGTAGCCAGCGATCGGCCCGAGATCCACTTGGCTGTTGAGGTCGATCACTGGCACCAGGGTCTCGGCGTGCCCACGGGTCTTTCGGGAGACGCGTCGGTCGCCATCGTCACAGACCTCTACCACCACGCGTGCGTTTTCGGGGTCGGATCGGACTCGGATCGAGGCTCCCGGCAGGAAGCCGGCTCGCGACAGCGCTGGGGTGTCCAGGTAGAGGCGCGGCGCGCCGCGGTGCAGGCCGAGCCTGCGAGTGAAGATGTCCATGATGGCTCCTTGAAGTCGGGACCCCAAGGCGCCACCCCGAGGGGCGGCCCTCGGGGCAGGTCAGTCGAAAGGGTTCAGCCGGCGCTGTTGGGTGCCCGCTCGTCTTCGGGCACGTGGGCCCAGGCCAGAACGTAGGCGCCGTCGCCTTCGTCCCTGCTGACCACGGTGGTGGTCTCGATCTCGATGTCACCTTCCTGGTGGATGAGGCGACGAGCCAGCCCGACGGCCGGATCCTGTTGCTCGGTCACGCCGAAGGCTTGCACGCAGTCCCCGAAGCTCAGACCGTCGCGCACCAGGTGTGCGAGACGTGCCTTCAGGCGATCCGACACCTTGTCCTGGCCAGCCTCGCCTGGCGCGCGCTCATCCAGAACTCGGACGCACACGTCCAGCTCGCGAACCGCCTCGGCCAGGTCGCCACGTTCCCAGCGTCCAATGACTGCCTTGGCTGCGCTGAGCAGGTCCTCGATGTGATCGAACAGCCCTTGCAGGGCTGCGCCGCAGGCCTCGGCCGCTGAGTCGAAGTAGGTACCCTGGTTGGTGTGTACCGTTGAGTGACCGCGGCGGATCGTGAAGCCATCTTCATCGTCGCCGGTCACTTCGAGGGAGAGTCGATCGAGCAGACGATCAACGTCAGCCTGAAGATCGCAAGCGCTGTAGCTCATGGTGCTGGTCCTTTGCATGAAGGACGGGGCGAGGCCTGACGGCGCTCGCCCCAAGGGTTGGTGATCTCGAAGGGGCTCAGGAGCCCGGCATCAGGTGGATGTGACCCGTCGACCAGGGCGACAGGCTGAAGTCGTCCAGGTAGGGCCCCAGCAGCTCGAAGTACCGTGCCCACTGGTCCCGCCAGGTCGGAATCAACTTGACGAAGTCTTCGCCGAAGCGCCGTTCTGGGAAGTAGCTGAAGCCTGGTTCCTCGGCACCGCTGACCAGCGGATGAGCCGCTGGAAGGCGGGCGCCCAGACCCAGGTGACCCAGCGTCCAGGACGGACCCTTGGGCGTCTTCAGCAGGCGGCGGATGCGCCGGATGTAGGCCTCCGGCGTGCATGTCCTCCCCCGGGGTCTGAGCATCGCGCCCTCGCAGGCGCTGGCGAACCGCGTGGTCTGTCGCAAGATCTGTCGCTCGGTGCCGATCATGCCGATTTCCCACTCGCGCGAACGCCGCTCGCGTCCGTCGCGGTCCACGGTAGTCAGGTTGTTGCAGCCGCCTTCGATCGCGATGACGTAGTGCGTCTCAGACAGACCCTCCGCGAAGTTCGCGGTGATCGGAAGGCACATCCATTGGTACTCGATGCGATAGCTCATCACACGTCTCCTTTCATGCCGTCAGGCGGCCTTGGTCAGACACTGCGGCTCCAGGGTCGTGGCCATGGGGTTCAGAAAGCTCGGTGCCCAGGTTCTCTCGCGCACCGACGTGGCCGCCGGGAACTCGATCGACACCTTGAGCGGGTACGGGTTCTCGCCGCGCGGACGCAGGTAGTCCTGCAGCCACCAGGCGTGCTGCGAGCCGAGATCGGTGGTCAGATCCACGGCGACGCGCAAGGCGTCGGGGGGATCGACGGGCTCGCCATCGCGAACCCAGCTGACGGGGGTCGTGGAGTCGGCGTAGAGATCGAGCAGGTTGGCCAGGCCGCCCTCGGGCTCGTTCGACCATAAGCAGCGCGCCAGCGCGATCGCGCGGCGATCGAACTCGAAGAGCGCGGTGGGCTGCACCCCCTTGTTCGCACCGACCGCACGGATGTCCATGCTGTGCGCGATCGCGTCGCGCCACCGAGCGATGTAGCGCTCGGGGGATATGCGACGCTCGCCGTGCACCGACAGGGACCCATCGACCACGTCAACCGCGCGGCCTGCGCAGATGTTGCGGATGACCTCGCCCGCGTACATCCAGTGGATGCCGGGGCACAGGGCTGACCATCGGCGGCCCTCATCGCGAACAATGGGCAGGTAGTAGTGCTCTCCGGGGAGGCCTCTGGGACGGCCTCCCTCAGGCAGGCGCAGGACAAGCGCCTGCAGCTCTTGGACTTGGGGCATGGTGCCTCCTTGAATAGGGAAGCAGGGGCAGCCCCTTGCAGGGGCTGGTTGTTCCCTGCTGGGTTGAAAGTAGCCCGCTCAAGGTCGGGCGGTTGGCGGATGCTGGCTCAGTCGATGGCGCGCAGGATCTGGCGGCTCTCGCGGTGCTCGATCGCGAAGTCGCGCAGCTTGTAGAAGGCGTCTTCCAGGTGGTCGGCGCCCTTCCAGATCAGGCTGTTGATCGCGTACAGCGTGGCGGTGATGCCGGCGGCGTTGTAGCTCATCGTTTCCTCAAAGCCGTTCGGCGCACGAACGACGAAGACGGGACCGGCCTGGTCGGCTGTGACCTTGGCCTCGGGCGCCAGGTAGAAGCCGCCGTTGGACAGGTCATAGAACTGCCAATAGCCGCCGTGGTACTCGGGGCAGAGGTTGCCCATCCAGCCGTACACCTCGGCTTCAGCCTGGCCGTAGTGTCGCGGTCCGAAGACGCGTGGCAAGAATGCCAAGCGCAGGTGGCCAGGCACGAGTGTCGGGAGGATGGTGCGTTGATCGTCGGCAGGCGACGCGGACGCAAGGCAGAGGGCTGTGTCAGCCATGGAGGGCTCCTTTCGGGGGATGAAAGAAAGAAGCCGAGAGCATCCCCAAACCGGGATGGACTCCCGGCGCGGGTTGCGATCACACCTTCGAGCTGATCGGGGAGATCAACTGCCGCACTTCTCAGAAGGCCTGTGCGGTCGGGGCGACGGTGACGCGGTCAGCGGCTCAAAGATTGGCATGAGCGAGCCAGAAATTACCACACGTGCGGGCCGCTGCCAATGGGCAGAGGCATGAGCGAGTGGCGATGCTCTTCGAGCTGGTTCGACCTATCCCAGCAGGACCTCCAGCAGGGGAACGCGCCGCTCGTCGCGTCGCCGTCCCTGCATGGACGAGTGCTTGTCCACCTGCTCAAGCAGGCAGGCCAGCAGCATGCACAGCCCGGTGGGCTCGGTCACCGAGCGGCGCCTGTTGCGTCCGTAGTGGGGCAGCGCGCCGGCGATCAATCCTTCAAAGGCCAGCACACGCCAGGGATCAGCGCCCAGCTCCGCCAGGCTCAGCTCAGCGCCGAAGCGGGTTCGGATTTCTCCCACCAGGTCTTGGCGCGAGACGGCAGCGTAAAAGGCCTCGGACGTGAAATCACGGCCGAGGCCCCGGTCGATGGCGGCTGCTACATGGATAGCCATTCTGATCAGCTCAGCCATCGAAATCGTAGAGTTCAACTCTATTTTCCCAGTCGACGTCAGCCCAAGAAAAAGAGGCCCGGACAAGTATTCAACTCGCCGGGCAAATGTTCCTGGCGCGATGCCAGGAGGAGGGATTCGGCGGTTTCTCCCTGCGCCACAGGTTGGTTATTCTGTTTACCAGCCCCCACCGCGGGGAAGGTCGCAGAGATATTCCATGATGATTGCAAACAGATCCATTTCACCCTCACAGAGTTAATCCCGAACCGGGCATGGGGTGAATTACATCAATTCGGTGCCCACCGGTGCACTACCCAACTAGGTAGGTCCTAGCGTGGGTCCAACAATCCCAAGCGAGATGCTTTGACTGCTGCGGTGTGCTTGCTGGCGCAGTCGAGCTTGGCGGTAACGTTCTTCAAATGGAACTTGACCGTGTTGGCCGAGATCGAGAGTATTTGACCGATCTCCCAGGTTGACTTGCCCTCCATCGTCCACTTCAGGATTTCGACTTCGCGGGGGGTCAAGGTGCTGACCGGGGCCGCCTCCACGCCCAGCAGCCTGACGGCGGCGTCCTGGGCGTAGGCGAGCGTGAGCTGGAGGTCTGCAATCAGCCGGGTCAGCTCGGCGTCGGAGTTGGGCAGAGGATCCGACCGGTCCACGCCCACGAGCAGATGCTGGCCGTTGGGCAGGTGGGTGGCAATGGCCACGCCATGCCGATAGCCCCATGCGGACTGCTCCTCGAACAGATCGTGGGCACCCGCCTCCTCGTACGTCCGGCGGTCCCACAGCACCGGTGTACTGACCCGTTTGAGCGCGGCCAGCACCGGATCGCGGCGTGAGGACGCCACGTTCGTGTACGCCTTCAGGAAACCTTCCGGCGTATTGCCTATCGACCGAAAAGCCGGCGGGCCGACGGGCTTCTCCACGACCAGAACGGCGGTGATGGTTGCAAACTGGAAGTCGTGTGCAAACGCAACAAGGCGTTCTTGCAACTCAGCAATCGAGGATGACCTTGCCAGCTGCAAAAAGTCGGAAAAAAGCACCGCGAACTCCCACAAAGGCGAACCGCCCTACCTACTCGGGCGGGTTGACCGAGGTCGAATTGTCAAGCAATCTGCCCAGACCGTGGCCACAAACCACAGGACATCAGGAAGGAAATTCCTTGAACCTACTTGCCTTCGCCAAGAGCGACCTCAACACCTATGCTGAAACCCTCTTCCAGCTTGAATTCAATCATGTCGACACCGACGTGAATCCTGACGACCCGGACGCCGAAATACCCTACGGTTTCACGCTGTGGCGCTCGGGCGACGTTCACCTTGGCTGGGACTGGGTGACGCATGGCGAGATCCTGTTGCTCTTGGCACCGATGAACATCGTAACGAACACCAAGGTGCTGGGGAATGACGGCTGCACGTTGGCTGAGCGCGAGCAGATCCTCCTCCTCAATGCCATCGTTCACCGACTGCCCTGGCAAGCCACGGTCCGACAGCAGATGTGGGGTGACAGCGCGGCGCCGCCGGCAAGAAGCCGGGCGCTGCAAGGGCAAGCGCTCCTGGCCAGGGCCGGCAGGTGAGCCGGCGCCGTGAAAAGAGGAGGGCCGTGGGGATGGTTCCTCCACGGCCCGAGCCTCAGGCCAGCAACTGCTTGGCCAGCGCCACCTCAATCGAGTCTCCCGACTGATTGAGGACATCCAGGCCGGAGTCCGGCATGTCGCCAGAGGTGGACTGCGACACCGAGATCTTCTTGGCCATCAGGGACAGGCACTCCATCTGGGCGCATCCCTCGTAGCCGAGGAAATGCACCTCGACGTTGACCCGCTGGCCAATGCGCCACGAGCGCCGGCTGGCTTGCTGCAAGGTGTAGACGTTGTAGCCCGACTGCATGAACACGATGGTGGGGAACTCCAGCATGTCCAGGCCGGTCTTCACCAGCTCCGGGTTGGTCACGATCACATCGACCTGGCGGTCGACCTGTTCCATCAGCCAGTCTTCGCGCTTGGCTGCCTCGACGCCGGCCCGCAGCACCGCGACCTTGAAACCTTCAGCCTCCAGCAGAGCCTTGAGCCGCGCCGAGGTGTCTCGGGTCCCCGTGTAGACGGTGTAGACCAGGGCGCGCCGTCCAGCTCGCTTGGCCTTCCGACACAGCGCCAGCAGCTTGCGCTCCTTGGGCATGGGGGTGAGCTCATCGAACAAGGCCGGTACGCTGGCCAGCGTGGTCTTGCGGTGCGGGTGCAGCACGGTCTCCGGACGGAAACAGCAGTCCGGCCACGCCAGAAGCGCATTGAGCACGACCCCCAGAAGACTCTGGTCGCCGGCCCGCAGCGCCTGTCGCAGCGCCTCCTTCAATGAGTTCGCCAGTCCGCGGTAGGCCGCTTCCTGCTCCGGCGTCATGGGCACACCGGTGTAGAACTCGTCGTAGGGAGGCAGCACATTGCCGCCGATCTCCCTGAGCTTCAAAAAGGCCGTGCAGGGCAGCACGTAGCGCATCACGCCCAGTGGTCCGAACCCGGGTGCCTTGGCTTCGCGATGCGTCACGCTCTTTCCTTTGGCCGTTCGGTGCGATCGTTCGTCCGCTGCACTGCTGGTCTTGTAGATGTCCTTGACCACGCCGTGGGTGCGCATGAATGCCCAGCTCGCCGATCCCAGTGAACCTCGCTGGTACCGAAAGCCGTCGTGGACCATGGCCGCCGGGTTCATCCGGAACAGCAGGTAGAACAGGTCATCGGCATAGCCGCCCATCAGCGTGCCCGTCAGCAACAGCGTCTTGCGGCACTGGCTGGCCAGCACACCGAAGGCTTGACCTTGGGCGCTGCCGTCGTTCTTGAACTCGTGGCCCTCATCTGCCACCATCAATCCGAAAAAGCCCCTGGGCAGGTAGCGCTTGATGAACTCGGTGGGCTGGTAGCCTCCCTGACCAAACGAGAACTCCATGTTGGCCATGGCCCGCTCCATGCGCCGCGCCTGCCGGTCACTGAAGAACAGATCGCCCCGGTCGTCCATCAGGTTGATGAACTCGTAGACGTTGTCTTCCAGCATCCCGCCGAGCATGTCCTCCCCGAAGGCGTCGATCAGCTTGTCGGCCGTCTTGTCCCCGATGGTGGGCAGCTGGGTGATGGAGTCCTTCAGGATCTCGCGCCGGGTCCTCGGTGCCGTGCCAGGACGAACGAGCGACCACAGCGCGGCATGGCAATGCGCGCAGCGCATCTGGCGGACATTGAGCCGCGACGAGGCCTCCTCAGGAGCAAGCGGCCGGTCCGTGCCATCGGTGTCTGGCACGGTGATCGGCTCGTAGCAATCCGGACAGGCAGCCACAGAGGACGTGGCCTTGGCCAGACGCTCCGGGCCGATCATCTCCAGGTCGATCAGTCGCCGCTTCACAAAAACCGGCACCCAGTTGAAGCCCATGCGCATGCGCACACGGCCCATGACGTAGAACTCAGGGGCCGCAGCGCGGCCACTGACCAGACGCAGTTGCAGGAGCTTCTTCAGGGTATCCGGACCGTTAAGGATCCAGACCGTGGCGCCGGGCACCGTCTGCTTGATCTCGCGCCGCCACTTGTAGACCAGGTGGGGAGGGCAGATCACCAGCGTGCGTGGGAAACCCAGGTGGTGCATCAGCCAGGCCGTGGCGATGGCCATCATCGTCTTGCCGGTCCCCATCTCGGCGTTGATCACGGCGGAAGGGTGGCCAGCATCGACGAGGAGTCGGCAGACCGCATGCACGACGTCCCGCTGCGCAGCAAATGGTGCCCGGGTCAGCTGGTCCAGCATGGCATTGAGCGACGGGCTCTGCTGCCCATCGTAGATCGGCGGGTTCTGGACTCGGACGGCATCGACGAGGCTGCTGCGGTACTCCCGCACGAAGTCGCCAATGGACATGGACTCACCCGCACTTGCGGTGGCGGGCTGTTCGATCAGATCGGTATCAGACATGGCATCTCCAGCAGAGGAAACAAGAAGGGGCAAGGCCCGCCTCGGTTGAGGCAGGCCCTGCGGGGGAGGAAGAGACAGGGGCGCAGCCCAGTGGGTCAGTCGAGACGACAGCCGTCGGCATCGAAGGCAGCGAGCACGGTGGCGCCGAGCCACCAGGTGTCCAGGTCGTCCTCGCAGGCGACGGCGTAGGTGCCATCACCTTCGTGAACGACGTAGCGCTCCTGCCCAGACCGCCGGGCGCGTGCCGAGGCTTTCGCGCAGGCCTGCTCAAAGCTCAGGTGGTCCAACGTGGCCATGGGCACCTCAGGCGGCATGGAACAGCGCCACCTGTCCAGGTGTAGCGACTCCTTGACGAGCAGAAGGGGCCGTCTCAGGCAGCAGGCCATGGCGGACTTGCTCCGACACCCAGGACATGAAGTCCTGCGGCAACTCGATCCGCAAGGCGGACACGGGACCGGCGCTGGCAGGCCTCACGAGTGCCTGGACCGTCTGCAGGTGCGCGAGCACCGTCAGCATCCAGTGGTCCAGCAGCGGCACCGGTGACAGCTCCTGGATCATTCGCCAGGCCTGTGCGGCTTCATGGGCGGCTTGGTGACCTTTGGGCCAGTCGCCTTGCAGGTGTTCCAGCAGCCAACCCGAGCCGGTGGCTGGATCGATTTTGAGCAGCGTCGGATCGAAGATCCAGGCGTGGAGCAGATTGCCGAGCAGACCCGATCGCGGCAGGCGTCCGGTGATCTTGTCCAAGCGCGCTGGATCGCCTACCAGAACCCGCATCACCTCGGCGCGCGAAGCGGGATCCTGCAGGGTCAGATCGTCTACACCGCCCTGGTCTGGCCGCTGATGAAGCCGCGCCATGAGCTGCTGGATCGAGGTGTCCCGGCCATAGACCGAGAGGAAGAGCATTTGGGAGCGATGGTCGGCGACGAGCGCGTCGACAAACACGTCCGACTGTTGTTCGAGAACGAACATGAGAACCTCCAGGTTTGAAGTGGAGGCGGGCTCCCGCGCCAGGCGGGAGAACCCGCCTGGCGGCAGTGAGATGAACGATCAGATCAGGCCGCGTTCAGCCATGGAGCGGTGTCCGCTGGCGCCGACCACGACGTGGTCCAGAACGCGCACGTCGACCAGCGCCAAGGCTGACTTGAGGGCCTGGGTCAGGTGCTCGTCCGCGCGGGACGGCTCCAGGCTGCCCGAGGGGTGGTTGTGCGACAGGATCACGGCGCCAGCGCCATGGGCCAGCGCCCGCTTGACCACTTCCCTCGGGTAGACCGAGGTCTGTGTCAGCGTGCCCCGGAACATCTCCTCGATCGCGATCAGGCGGTGCTGGGCGTCAAGGAACATCACGACGAAGGCCTCGAAGTCATAGCCCTCGAAGTGCTGGACGAGGTAGGTCCCCACATCCGACGGCGACGTCAGATGGGGCTTGTGCCGCAGATCCTTGGCGGCCTGGCGCACGAGGAGTTCGCGTGCGCAGCTCATCAGGCTGGCGAGGGCCGCACGCCGATACTGAGGCGTGCAGCTGTAGCGCGGCATGACTTCCGCGCAGGTACTGGCTGTGGCCGCGTGCAGGCCGCGGGCACCGGCCAGCAGCAGATCTTCAAGGAGGTTGTCCGACAACCCTTTGGGATGCGAAATCATGATGGGTCCTTTCCATAGACGAAGTCGCTGCCACTGGGCAGCTGTGTTCAAGAGGAAGACGGCTGGCCAGCCCTGGGCCGGCCGGCAGCCTGTCTCGCGCTAGATCGATGCGCTTTCGAACTGACCGTCGGCCTGGTAGGTCACTCGCCGGTTGCCCGTTGAGAAGACCTGGTCCAGATAGACCTGCTCAAACATCTCGGGAGGAACCGAGATGCCCAGCTCCGTCAGCTTGGCCTGGAAGAAGTCCAGGTCCAGCTCAAAGGCGTTCGGCTCGTCGAGGTTGACGTAGAGGTAGTCCTCCTGGTCCGGCCGGGGATCGTCTCGCTCCACCACCATGAAGAAGTGGCCGAGTGGTCGGTCCCAGCCCAGCAGGACGGTGACAGCTTCACCCTGGCGCTGTGTGCTGAAGTAGTGCTGGCTCATCGTGTGGCTCCTGATGGGCTCTGGCGCGCCGTCTCGGCACGCTGCAAGCTGTTCAAGTCCAGTTGATCGCTGGTCTTCGCAGGCTGATCAACACCTTCCAACATCACGGCGAACTCCACTTCACCGTTGGCATAGACCGTCGCACCCACCGTGAGCACGGCAGGCAGCGGGACATCACAGTCACAGCTGAGCTGCGCAGAGGTCTTGAGTGACCAGTCGCCGATCTCGTCGGCCTGCAGGATCAGCAGGGTGTTCCACAGGTCAAAGAGCCTGCGAAGAACCACCTGATCCAGAGAGATCGCAACGCAGATCGGCAGCGCTGATTCCTCAGGCTGAGAGAACGCCAGCAGGGAGTGAACCTGCAGCGGTGCATGGAGTGGCTTGGGGTAGCGCAGATCGATCATGTCGGTGCTCCTGGCGGTATGGACGTAAGCGGCCAATGCCGAAGTGACACCTTCAGGTTGCCCGCCTACCGGCGGGTGCTTGGGGGGTGCATTCACGGTGACTCCTTTCGGGATGAAGAGGGCCGTGCATCACCCTCCCCGTCGGGCTGGTGAGCCCGGCAGGGACAAGTTCTCGATCGAACCCCCACGCAGGCAGTGCCGGGTGGGCAACTGCCTGCGGCCGCACTTCTCAGGAGGCCTGTGCGTTCGTGGCGACGGTTACGCCGTCAGCGGCTCGTATCCCCGAGCAACGGGTAGGGAATCAGCTCTGCAGGCCTGCACATCAGGCCTGCAAGGCACCACAGGGGCTTTCTGAAGGGGTCGGGGTGCGACGCCTTCAAAAAGCCCCCTGGGCGGGGATCGCGGAGCGACCCGGCTCAGGGGAAACCCACCCGGAGGTGGGCAGGGAGGATGCGAATCAGCGCCTTGCCAGGATCTGGCCAGTGCCTACTGGATCGTCACGATCTGGCCCAGGGTCACGCCAGGCGTGAGATCAAGGCCGCGGATCACCGTGACGAAGCGGTCGACAAGCACACGGGTCTCGGTGATCGAGCCGTCCTCAGCCGTCTCGGTCAGCACCTGGGTGTCTTTCACCTTGTGGGTTCGGCCTTTGACCAGCAAGCGGCGGCCTGCCTCCGACGTCACGACGCCAGAGACCTGTCCGGCCGCCAGCGCCAGTGCGAGGTGCCAGTCGGTCATCGCGCGCAGCGGTGGCCGCATGTCACCCAACCTGGGCTTCATGTGCAGGTCGAATCTTGGCCACAAGCTGTGCCTGGCCAGACCGCCATCAAGCTCCGCGCGAAGTTGCCGGGCATCCAGGCGAACCACGGTCATGTTGAACTCATCGCCCGGCCTGATCGCCGGCACTTCATAGGGTTCCGTCGGCCAGATCTGGGGCAGTTCGCGCTGGTCGTCGCCGGCAGCAAAGGCCACCAGGCGCTTGACGATGCCTGCGTCCGGTGTGGCGGGTCGACGTTTGCGTCCCATCACCACGCACTGCTGGAACTGCTGCTCAGGCGCCAGGTGGACGCTCACGTCTTCGAAGTGGCGGGAGACCAGGGAAGAAAGCTCCTGGTCCAGCACGTAGTACGGAACGATCAGTACCAGGATGCCGCCCGGCTGCAGGAGGTTGAACGTGCGCCGGCAGAAGATCTTCTCGTGGCGCAGGCGACCCATCGGGCGGTCTCCTGAGCCGACGGCATCGGTCACCAGGTCTCCGTAGGGCGGGTTCAGGAAGAGCAGTCCGAAGCTGCGGTCTGTCACACGCACTTCGTGCACGTCCGCGTGAGCGACGGTGCCGAGCACAGACTTGGCATGCCAGGCGCGTTCTTCATCCAACTCGACGCCGTAGCTGCTCACCACCGCGCCGCGGGACTGCAGGTGTTCGCTCAAGGCCAGCAGTGCAGCGCCCTCGCCGCAGCACGGGTCGATGATGCGAACGGGCTCCGGTGGAGCATCCAGCGCCGCGGCGATGCGCGCGAGCGTGTCGTTGTCAGTGGGGAAGTACCCGTTCTTGATGAAGTTCTGCGCGATGCGCGGGAAGATCAGGGCCATGGGGCAACTCCGAAGGAGAGGGACCCCAGGGCCTCTCGGGCGCTGAGGCCCGGTGGGCAAGAGGAGGGAGCCGACCAGCGACGCCAGGTGGACACTACGCTGCCAGCGGCAAGGTCGGTCGCGCGGTGCGCTCGACTCTCCAGCCGGCACTTTCCAGATGCCACAGCAGGCCCATTGGCAGCAGGTCCATCGTCGACGGATCCGGCAGCGCAGCGCCGATGGCCTGGTGGATGGGCCGGACATGCTGGGCATGCGGCTCCAGGGCCTGGGCGAGTAACGCAAGATCAGCGTCGTCGGCATCGGACTGCCAGCTCAGGTAAGCACGCCAGAAGGCTTGCCGATTGGCTTCGATGGACAAGGTCGGTGACAAGGCCACGGGGGCGCGCAGCGGCGTCGCGGCCAGATCAATAGGGCGCATCGGGCATCTCCGATAGAGAAACTCAGGCGGAGTGCGTCCCTGCAGGGGACGAACGCCCCTGATGGGTGAAGAAGAGGGCCGAGGACCGAGGCACCAGGGCCTCGGATCGCTCGGCAAGTCATGACATAGGCGGGGAGCCTTGATCAACGCATGACGATGTAGACCGCCGTGGCCGCCAGAAGCGCAAACGCCTCGGGCTGAGACAACAGTGCCCGGCGCAGCGCACCGAGGTGCTGGCTCAAGGCCTGGACCACCGAACGCAGGCCGCGCGATTGCTCGCGGGCCTTCGTCAGGGCCGCCTGAGCGGTGGCATAGGCCACCGCCTGGCGCTTGAGCGTGATCTTCGCGCGCAGGTACAGCGCGAAGGCGTCCACGTCGATCTTGTCGCTGTGCAAGTCCTTCGGGCAGCTGTCGAAGTGATCGACGATGGCCTTGGCCACCTCGAACTCGTCGATGTGCTCCACAAAGTACTGCCACATGTCCATGGTCTCGGCGTCGCCAGGGGCGGTGCCGGCCAGGAGCACGGGGGACGAGGCCAACGGTTCAGCGTGGTCAGGGATGACGACGCCGTCGAGGCCCGTGATGGGAGGGAAGTTCATGGTGCGTCTCCAAAAGAAATGGGGACGCACCAAACCCCAGGCTGGGGATGGATGACATCCCCACGAGGGTTGATGAGAGAAAAAACTCCAGGTCGACAACTTGGGGTTGCCGATCCACCGTTCTTGCAGGAGCCTATCGGTGTTTGAGGGCGTGGCGTCACGAGCCACAGTCGGACCGATTGAGTCGGTCAGGCGGGAACCGTCTCGATTCTGTTCTTCAAGCCCTCGTCAGGTCAAGACCGATCGTCGAAGGGCTTGAAGAACCCGGCTGCCAAGAAAGGCCTCACTGAAAGGCCAGCCGGGTGCGCCGCGGGTGCGACGTGTCAATGATCAGAGCGTTGGGTCCAGTGGCCCGTGTCCAGAGCGCGCTGCGCCTGTTCACGCTGGGGCCAGTACTCCTGCGATTCGCGGGTGTAAGGCCCTTCGTCGTTGTAGGTGCCCAGGTAGAAGCCGGCAGCGCTGTAGCAGATCTCCAGCGGCAGGTCCTGCCCCGAGCGCTGGGCCAGCAGTCCGAGCGGTGGCCGCTGGGCCTCGCCCTGCGTTTCAGGTGCAGGGCGTGACACGGTCGGCGACGCAGGCCCGCTCAGTGTGAGGGCACGCTGCAGCAGCGCTCCGCGCAGCTGAGTCCAGTGCTTCCCGAGTGGCGCCATCGCGGCGTCGGGCAGACGGTCGAGCAAGGCAACGGCGTTCTGGGCCAGGTCAGCAATCTGGGCCATCCGCACCAGGTGGGTTTCCACCATCCTCTGGCCCTCTGCCGTGGCGTGCAAATGTGCGGCCAGCAACAGCCGAACCGCTTCGTCCCAGCTGCGCAGGCCGAGGTCGATGGTGCTAAGTTGCTCGCCAGCGCGGACGTGGGCTTGGCCGCTGATGGTGACGTGATGAGGGTGCATGGACATCTCCTTGTCAAAGAAAAAGGTGGCCGCACCCCATGTCCGGGGTGAACGACCCCGGGGGTGGTTGAACGATCACACTCCAGGCACCTGGCGGCGCCCGCGAGCCCTTTCAGGAGCCAGCTCGCGTATGGGCGCGTCGTGACGTGACGCATTCGGACCGAAACCGACGGTCGGCGGTAGAAAAGCGCAAAAGGTTCCTTCAGGGCTCCATCCCCTCATGGTGAGAGGCGCAAGCACTCAAGGAACCCGGCCAATGGACCGGGCTCAGGATCGACTACGTCTGCTCTACCTGCTGGCCCATCCCCAGGCCCGCGTGCGGCGTGTCCGAACTCGCAGACGACGGACACCACTTCGATCCTCTTCACCGCTGCAACAGCAAAACGGCACCACGCATGGGGGGCGTGGCCACCCAGGAATCATCTACCGCCAGTACTGCGCGGGCTTGCCGAAGCGCCCCGTTAGGCGCTCTGGAAAGCCCGCACGAGGCGGGCGTTGGAGCGATCGAGCCTTGTGGGCTCAGAACGCTCAGACTGGCACGTCGCTGGACCAGGTCTGGCTCTTCACGTCGAAGGTGTAGCCCAGCGCCTTGAGCCGGTCCCGCTGCTGCCGGAACTGCATGCGATCGATCGTCGGGTCGAGCTTCATGGCTTGCCGCTGTTCCAGCAGCGGGTACAGCTCAGCACCGAACAGGGCCTGGTCGTCGGGCGCGGGCTCATCCGCCGGTGCAGCGCGAGGCCGTCGCGCTGCAGACGGACTTCCCTGGTCAACCGCTTCGACAGTGGCGGCTCGCTCGTCGCGTGGCGGCGTGGGATCCGCAGGATCGGGCTCAGGCGGCAGCGCCGTTTGAGCAGCGTCCGGCGTCTCATCGGCCTCGTCGATGTAGATCGCCTCCAGGTTCGCACGGACCTTGACGAAGACCTTGCCGCGCCAGGAGAACGAGTCGGGCTCGATCCACTTGATGACGAACTCGCCGGTGTATTTGCCGGGCTCGAACTCTTCGATCAGGGCGTCCTTGACCTCGAACTCACCGATCTCGGTGCACAGGTCGCCAATGTTGAACTCACCCTTGCGGCCGCGCTTGCGCGTGACGACGAGTGTGCCTCGGACTGAGATGGGCATAGCTAAGCTCCTTTGGGGCTGAGATGAAGCCTCGAAGGACGTGCCAGGCCCCTGGCGGGACTGGGGGTCCCGCGAAGCGGTTGGGGAACTGTGCCGGCTTGGCTGGCGAACTGGATGCGCCGTTCCTGGAAAAGACCGCGCGAGGCCGAAGCCCCGCGGTCCAGGAAGCACGGTGCCTGCAGGGTTCAGCCGCAGGCGATTCGGCGGTTGGCCATCAGGCGCCGCCATGACGAGGCCCGGCCGAGCCGGGCAGCTTGCATCAATCGCACTCCAGGCCGTCAGCCAAGGCTGTCGGTGCACCGCTCTTGCAGGAGCCTTGCGGTGTCAGGGCGTGCGTCTTGGGAAAACGCACAAACCAGGCGCGGCTTGATTGCCAAGAAGCCGCCACTCGGGAACAAACGTGAAACCTTGGCTTTCTGCACCGGCGGCCCGCGCCGGTCTAGAAAGCCGCCCCTAGGAAGGGGCAGGCTCAGGGAGGCTGGTCAGTGGCTTGAAGTTGACCGCCGTTCACGATCGACGCGCTTGTCGGTCCAATGGACCCAGTACGCGACGGCCGCGGCGATGGCGATCATTCCCCAGCCGATGACGACGGAGGCGATTTGCTGCTCAGTGCTCATCTTCGGGCTCCTTCAAAATCCAGACGGCCAGAGCCTCGAAGACCACGAATGCCAGGATGGCATGCGCGAAAACGAGGTACTGACCTGCTGACCACGCAGTGTAGCCAACCACCGCGAAGTACGCGATGGCGGCCTTGTCGATCACCCCGGCAACGTGTTTGCGTTGCTCGGGATTGAGCTTGCGCTTCATCAGGCCTCTGCCGGTTCGTGCCGCTGAGCACCACCGGCTTCGGCCGACTCATCGGCGCGTTGCGGGCGCTCGACCACAGGAATGTCCACCTTCTGGCCGTCGACCTTCGCAAAGGTCAACTGCAGCAGGCGGGCCTTGAGGCCTTCGCGCTGGACCACCTCGCCGGTGTTGCTGTCAGTGAACTCGTAGAAGTCAGGCTTGGGGTCACCGGCACGGAAGCCGACGATCACCTTCTGCTTGGCCTTCACCGCGTCCGCCAACTGCTGAACCGCTTCGAGCGCTTGCTTGCCGACGATGCGGCAATCGATCGAGACGTACTCGACAGCTGTGGACTCCCCCATCATCGCGTTGATGGTGCACGCCAGGTAGGCGGGCCCCTTCTTCGGCGTGACGGAGCGAACCCGGTTGAGGTAGCCGACACCTTCGACGATCAGGTTGAACATCGAGACGGTTTGGGCTTGTGCTTCAGGCATGGTGCATCTCCAGTGACAAGAAAAGGGGACGCACCCAGCCCCGCCGGGGATGGATGACATCCCCAGGGGGTTGATGGAACTGAACTCCAGGCTGCCGGCTTGAGGGCCGGCAGGTCCACCGCTCTTTCAGGAGCCTTTCGGTGTCTGGGCGTGGCGTAACGTGCCACGGTCGGACCGATTGAGTCGGTCAGGCAGGGAAACCTGGTTCTTCAAGCGCCCGGTGCAGTACTCAAGCGCTTGAAGAACCCGGCCTCAAGCCGGGGTCCACAGGAAGTCACAGACTCGCCTCGGCAACGAGACGACGCACTTCCATGATGCGATCGATGTCACGCTCCGAAAAGCGCGTCAGTCTGCGACCGATGAGGTGATACCACCACGCGGTCTCAAAGGGGACGCCGGCGGATGCCATGCGTTCGGGCGTGGCCTCATCGTGGCCAGGGAGGACGGCAGCGTGTGCCATGGGGGCTCCTGTGTGCGCGGGCGACATTGCCCCCCGAGGACACACACGGCGGGTGCGCTCGGGGGCAATGCCACTCGGCAAGAGGAGATTCAACTCCCGAGTCCGGGCCTGACGGCTGGACCCCATCGCTATTGCAGGAGCCTGACGATGTTGAGGGCGTGGCGTTTCGTGCCACTACCGGGCTGCAGGGCAGCCAGCAAGCAGATGGATTGTGAGCCTGCTGGCGGGCCAACGTCAACCGGCCATATTGCCCAACCAAGTGTGAGCCCAACCGCGACACAGATGAGGGCGTGGCCCGCCGGGATCGGGCCCTTCCCGAGCCGGCCACTGGGCCCTGACTACAAAATAGGATGGTGTGACATCCGACTCTGACATTGCGGATTCAGCAGAAGAAGGGCGCTTCATGGGCCAAACTAGATCAAAGGAACTGGTCAAGATCAGTATCCGCTGCAAAGCGTGGCAGCGAAACCTGATCAGCCAAGCGGCCGACCGTTTAGGCTGCACCCGTTCGGACTTCGTACTTGAATCGGCTTGCCGGCGGGCCGAAGAAGTGTTGCTGGACCAAACCTTCTTCGCGCTTGATGCCAAGGGCTTTGCTGCCCTTCAGGCCATGCTCGACCAGCCGCTCGCGCCCAATGACTGCCTGCGCCGCACCCTGAAGGCGCGCTCACCCTGGGGCACTACCGCCGCGGACGCATCCGTAGCTTCCGACGGCGAACGCATGAAGTGACTGGGAAACGCTCTCGGCGAATCGTCCGCTGGGTGTTTGGCAGATACGGCGAGCACGCAAGTACCAAGCTGGCCTACTCGCAGTCTGTGGCTGCTTGATGCAGTACATTTGCAGTCCCGACAAGAGGACGCCATGGCTGCCAGCAAGACCGCCACTCTAACGCTTCGCATCGGACCAGAGATCAAGGAAGCGCTGCAGCGGGCTGCCGAGTTGGAACACCGCTCCATCGCCAACATGGTCGAGGTGATGATCCGCGAGCATTGCAGGGTCAAGGGCATCGCCACAGATGCGTCCACCAGCAACAAGCGCGCGGCCAAGGGAGCCTCTTCGTGATCAAGACCGTCAAGCAGGCCTGCCGCTTCAGCGCGGCCATCTACGACTACCGGATGAGCCAGGGTATCGAGAACCTGGCCGACCTCATTCACGACGCCGGGGATGGGCGCGAGTTCTTTTCGCGCAACTTCGTCACCCACGGCATGGCGCAGTTGTTCCGCGAGGGCCTTCTGCGACTGTCTGGAAAGTCGGATCAAGCGGTATTCGAATTGACCCAGGCGATGGGCGGCGGCAAGACGCACATGATGATCGCGCTGGGACTGCTGGCGCGCCACCCGAACCTGCGGCAGGAAGTACTGCCGGCCGACCTGAAGGACCGTATCGACTTCGGCCAGGCACGCATCGCAGCCTTCAATGGCCGCAACACGCCCGACAACTACATCTGGGGGGATATCGCCACGCAGCTGGGCGAGCCCGAAGCGATCAAGCCCTACTGGGCCAACGGCCCGAAGTCCGTCGACCAGGCGAAGTGGAAAGAGATCATCGGCGACAAGCCGACCCTGATCCTTCTTGACGAGTTGCCGCCCTACCTGGACAACGCTAGCACCCAGGTCTTCGGGCAAGGCACCCTGGCGAACATGGTGGTGTTCTCGCTGGCCACCCTGATGAGTGCGGCGCTGGAACTGCCCAATTGCTGCATCGTCGTCGCCAACCTGTCTGGCAGCTACCAGGCGCAGACCAAGGCGTTGACCGACGCTATCTCGAACCTTCAGCAGGAGACGCGCCGTCAAGCGATGACGATCACTCCGGTACAGCTGGCCGGCAACGAGATCTACGAGATCTTGAAGACACGTCTCATCGACGAGATGCCCAGCGAGCGCGTCATCTCCGACGTGGCCGAGGAGTACGCACAACAGGTCAAGAAGGCCGAGGACGCAGGCTACATCGTCGCGGCCAGCATCGAGCAGATTGCCGAACAGGTCCGGGAGACCTACCCTTTCCATCCATCTTTCAAGCACCTCGTCGCCCTGTTCAAGGAGAACGAAGGTTTCCGACAGACCCGCGGGCTGATGCAGTTCACCGCGCGGCTGCTCAAGAGCGTGGCGCAGCGCGAAGACGATGATGTCCACCTCATTGGCGCCCAGCATCTCGCCCTCAACGATGACCAGGTACGCGACGAGATCGAGCGCATCGCCCCCAAGCTGCTGCCGGCAGTCACGCGGGACATCGCTGACAAAGGCAACGCAATCGCCGAGACCATCGACGCCGAGCTCGATACCGACGCATCCCGCCAGGTGATGACGCTGCTGCTGGCGTCGTCGCTGTCCCGCGCAGTGGGCGGTCGCATCGGACTTTCAGAGAGCGAGGTCATTGAGTTTCTCGCCGCACCTGGCCGCAAGCCCGACGAGTTCCTGCAGGTCCTGCAGAGGCTGCGCGAGCAAGCCTGGTATCTGCACCGCGAGGACCAGCGTCTCTTCGTCAAGGAGACCGAGAACCTCTCGCGCCAGATCGAGCGCAACGCCAAAGAGGTGCCACAGCCCAAGATCGACCAGGCGCTTATTAACCGGCTCACCGGCATCCTCCAGCCGGACAGGCGACAGGCCTACCAAGACGTGCAGGTGCTGCCCCGCCTCGACGAGATCCGCCTGAGCGGCCCACGCACCCTCATCGTCATCAAGCCGGACGGCAAGGTCCCGCCCAGCGAGTTGCAGAACTTCTTCGACTACCAACAGGAGAAGAACAATCTGCTGGTGCTGACGGGGCAAGACAGTCACTTGGCCGACGCTGTGGAAGACCGCCTGCGTGAGCTCTACGCCATCGAGCAAATCCACAAGCGCCTGAAGGCTGGCGACACCCTGTTCGAGGAGGCGCGTGACCGGCTCGAAGAAGCGGAAGGCCGCTTTGCCAAGGCGCTCTCCGCTGCCTACAACCGGGTCTACTTCCCGAGCTCCGATCCCATCGACGGCCGGCACTTCCTGGCCAACGTCACCATCGACAACGGCCTCAAGCTCGGCAAGGGCGAGCAGTCCGCCGAGGCTCAGATCGAGACGCTGCTGGCCAGCCCGCGCGCCAACTACAAGCTGGCCGCCAACCTGACAGACAGCTTCGGCGAATACTTCGCCATGGCGGAAGAAGTTCTGTGGCCTTCGGGCAAGGACAACCGCCGCACGCCGTGGAAAGACGTGGTCGCGCGTGCCAAGAGCAACCCCGACTGGCCCTGGATGCCTGGCTCAGGTGGCATGGACACGCTGAAGACCGAGGCCCTGAAGCAAGGCCGCTGGCGCCTGGGTGAAGACGGGTACATCGAGAAGGGGCCGTTCCCAAAGGACAAGACTACGGTCAACGTGTCGGTCATTGGCACCCAGCCTGACACGGGCGCCACCATCCTGAGTCTCACGCCGCGCCACGCGGGCGAAAGCCCGGTGGTGGTGTACGCCACCCGCCCCGAGGGGCTGGTGAACGGGCAGTCAGTCGAGGACCTCGACAGTTTCACCACGACGGAAGGCACGCTGTACTTCCTCGCCCGAGACACCACGGGCCACTATGAGACCGGCACGCCCGTTCGCTGGACCGCCGAGCTGAAGATCCGCCACCAGGTGGAGCCCGCCGCCGACAAGCGCCGCGTCACGTTGGCGTGCGCGCCCAAGGCCACGCTGACCTACACGTTGGACGGCTCCAACCCGCGCGACGGCTTGGCCTACGAAGGGCCGTTCGAGATTGGCGCCACCGCAGCCCGACTGCTCGTTCATGCCCGCGCCGGCGAGGCTATCAAGACGGCAGACTTCCACATTCCGGCCAGCGGCGACAAGACCGTCCAAATCAACGACACCAAACCCGTCAAACTGCAACCCAAGCGCATCAGCCTGGACACCACCGACCGCGTGTTTGGTGTCATCAACCGTTTCCGAGATCTACCTGGAACTCTTTTCAAGGGCGTGCGCATCGAGATCGGTGAGGGAGAGAATACTGTGACCGTGCGCTTCCAGGAGCGCGAGGTCACTGCCAGCGTGATTGAGGGCGTGATCAACAGCCTGCGCCGGCTGCTGGCCGAAGACCAAGCGCCAGTGGTCGTGAACGTCAGCGACGGCGCCCACTTCGACACCGGCTTCGCAGCCAAGGAGTTTGCGAAGCTGGTGGGACTGGAGCTGAGGCCCGGTGACGTTGTCCAGGAGGACTGAATCGATGGCAAAACCCAGGCCCACCCGCACTGCCGCAGCGCTCAATGCCAACGTCACGGCGTCCGCAACCACCTCGAGCGGAGCATTCGCTGATGTACGGCCGACACTGGGCTTCGGAGTGCCAGCTACCTCGGACCCGCATCACTTCAAGGTGTTTGTCCCGCGTAGCAACACCGCTCCCGTGCAGCTGAGCGAGTACCTCGGCCTGCAGGCCCTGAGCAACGAGCACTCTGTGATTGATCGGGCGGTGCTCGACCGGGCGCGCTGGACCGCCATTCGCGCCGAAGCGCAACGCGCCTTCAATGCCCGTCTCGGAGCGCACCACCTTAAGCCCAGCGCCTGGAAGGCTGGCGACAACCCAGTCGATCGGCTGCTGGGCAAGGAGCTGTGCGTGTTGGTCTGGGCGGTTGAGCACATGGAGATGGAGAAGATCCCCGTCGCTGTGCGCAACTGGCTCGCGCTGCGCCCCGAAGAACGTTGGTGGCTTTTCGGCATGACCGCGATGAGCACCGGCGGCATCGGAGACGGTGACAAGGGTTGGCGGTTGGCCCTGCGCCATGCGCTGGGCGACGTGGCGCAGAGCGAGCTGCTGTCACCGCGCGCGCGCCGCGCGCTTGTCACCCGTGACAGCGGTGTCGTGGGCCAGCGGCTGACGCTCGACCTTTTCAGCGACGGTACGGAATGACCGCTCAGGAGCTGCTCGAACGCCTGCAGCTGCTCGACGAAACCGAGCGTATCGAAGCCAAGGCGGGCTCCGACGTGGGCAAGTCGGTCATGGAAACCGTCTGTGCCTTCGCCAACGAACCCGGCATGGGCGGCGGCTGGCTGCTGCTGGGCGTAGTGCGCGAGGAGATGGCGCTCTTTCCCGGCTACTCGGTGGAGGGCGTGGAGCAGCCCGAGCGCGTGGGCACCGACCTCGCCACCCAGGCGGCCAGCATGTTCAACCAGCCCGTGCGGCTGGAAGTGCGTACCGAGCAGCTCGAAGGCAAAGTGGTGCTCGTGGTGTTCGTGCCCGAGGCGGCACCGCAGGACAAACCGGTCTACCTGAAGGCCCAGGGCCTGCCGCGCGGAGCCTTCCGCCGCATCTGCAGCACCGACCAGCGCTGCACCGAGGACGACCTGATCGCGCTGTACCAGGCCCGCCAGGTGGAGAGCTTCGACTCCGGCCTGGTGCCCGACACCACGCTCGACGACCTGTCCCCCGAAGCCATCGCCGACTACCGCGTCGCCCGCCGCGAGGCCAACCCCGACGCCGAAGAGTTGCGCTGGTCCGACGAAGAGCTGCTGCAGGCCTTGGGTGCCGTGCGCCGCAACGCGCAGGGGGCCTGGCAGCCCACAGTGGCCGGCCTGGTGCTGCTGGGCAAGCCCGTGGCGCTGCGCCGTTGCTTCCCGATGACGCGCGTGGACTACATCCGCGTGCCCGGCCGCGACTGGGTGCCCGACCCGGACCGCCGCTTCGACACCGTCGAGCTGCGCGACCCCTTGTTCCGCCTGATCCGCCGCGCACAGGCCGCCATCCTTGACGACCTGCCCAAAGCCTTCGGCCTGGCCGAGGGCGAACTGCAGCGGCAGGACAGCCCACTCGTCCCCCAGCGAGTGATCCGCGAAGCCGTCGTCAACGCGCTGATGCACCGCAGCTACCGGCTGCAGGCGCCGGTGCAGATCATTCGCTACAGCAACCGGCTGGAGATCCGCAACCCGGGCTTCTCGCTCAAGTCGCCCGATCACCTGGGCGAACCCGGCTCGGTACCGCGCAACCCCAAGGTGGCCGCCGCGCTGTACGACACCCGCTTTGCCGAGACCAAGGGCAGCGGCGTGCGGGTGATGCGAGAGATGTGCGAGCGCGCCGGCCTGGCGCCGCCGCTCTTCGAGTCTGACCGCGGGCAGGACCAGTTCACGCTGCGCCTCTTCTTCCACCACTTCCTGGGGCCGGACGACCTGGCCTGGCTGGCGCGGTTCAAGGAGCTGCAGCTCTCCGAGGCCGAGGCGCGCGCGCTGGTGGTGGCCCGCGAGGCCGGGGCCATGGACAACCAGACCTACCGCGAGATCAACAAGGTGGACACCCTGGCCGCGAGCAAGGCGCTGCGCCGGCTGCGCGACGCCGGCCTCTTCACCCAGAAGGACCGCGGATCGGCCACCTGGTACCAGCCCACCGCCCGGATGCTCGGCCGCAATGACCATGATGGCGGCCAGGACGGCGCGGCCCAGAATGCCGGAGAACTTGCTGCCCAAGGCTCGGGCAGGACCGGCTTGTCTAGTAACCCCCTCGGCTTATCTAGTAACCCCGGCGCCTTGTCTAGCAACCTCAGCTCCCAGGACAGTAACCCTCGACAACCCGAACCTCGGGATGACCCGCTGGCCGACCCGCGCCGCCAGGCCTTGCTGAACGAGCTGCCCGGCGGCCTGGCCGCCCGGGTGGGCGCCATCGGCCAGCGCCGCCCGCCGCAGGAGGTGCAAGACCTGGTGGTAGCGCTCTGCGAACTGCGCCCCTGGCGGGCCGAGGAGATCGCGGCCCTGCTGGGCCGCAACGCTGAGACCGTGCGCCAGAACTACCTGCGCCCGCTGCTGCGCGCCGGCCGGATCGCTATGACCCGGCCCGACAAACCCAATGACCCGGACCAGGCCTACCGTGCCTGAAGCCGCCGCATGACCAACCGCCCCAACCTCACCCCCGGCGCACTGCGCGACACACCGGCACTGATCGAATCGGTGTTCCCGGTGCAGAAGGTCTCGCATGAAGCTCAACGCGAGCGGAAGGCCAACCTCTACCAAACGCTGACCGGCCTGGGGTCCTACTGGAAGGGACGCAAGCCGTTGATCCTTGTAAGGGCCATCGTGCTCGGTGTGCTGCTACCGCAGACCGACGACGCCGAGCGGGACCTTGACGTTTTCGAGAAGCTGATGGGCTTTGACCCAGAGGGCTTGGCTCGCCGGGCGTTTGTCGCTGACGGCGTGAAGCCACACGATATGGCCAAGCGCATCTCTTTGGCTAATCCATGGGCCTTCTTCACTGCAAAGGTGAAGGGCGAGGAGCCAGAGGAGGGGCAGCTGGCGTACTGGACCTTCCCGCTCGATTGCGATGAGAGAGGCATCACGCTGCGCTGGCGGCGCGACATCGAACCTGAACAGAAGTTGGAGCTGTATCGCCGCTACATCGCAACGCTAGATTCGTACGAGCAACGCTCGGATCTGGGCAAGCGGCCGGAGGAGGTCGACGACGAATGGCTGTTCGAGCCGATCTGGGCCGATGTGAACCGGCACTACGCGCACCTTGGGATCGACGCCCGCAGCATCCCCGAACTCGTAGGGCAGCTGGGCCAGCTCCGCTACGGCCGACGTGCGCGCGTGGGGGACACCTTCGCCGGTGGTGGCTCCATCCCTTTTGAAGCAGCCAGGATCGGTTGCGATGCGTTCGCGTCGGACCTGAATCCCATCGCCTGCATGCTCACCTGGGGTGCCTTGAACATCGTCGGCACAGACGCAGCCAGGCACGCCGAACTCGAGCGCCAGCAAAGGGCAGTTGCCAAGGCGGTCAAGGAGTCCGTTCGCAAGCTGGGCATCGAGCGCGACTCATCTGGCAACCAAGCCAAGGTCTATCTGTACTGCTTGGAGACACGCTGCCCCGAGAGTGGCTGGCTCGTACCCCTCCTGCCGTCACTGGTCATCTCCAAGAACGGTAACGTCATCGCTAAGCTCGTTCCGAACGAGGCGGAGCAGCGCTTCGACATCCGAGTCGTCAACGGTGCATCAGCAGCAGAGATGAAGGCCGCTGCAAACGGCACCGTGAGGGACGGGGCCCTGGTCTACGAGCTGAACGGCAAGACCTACCGCATTCCCATCCGTACGTTGCGGGGCGACTATCGCGACGCCGATGGCACCACCCAGAACAAGCTGCGCCGATGGGGACGTGAAGACTTCGGCCCGCTCCCGGGCGACACGCTTCAAGAGCGGGTGTACGCGATCCAGTGGATCGACGGCACGACCGTCTCAGACCCACGCCCCCGCACCTACTTCGCGGCGCCAACGGACGAGGACCTGGAGCGCGAAGCTGAAGTGCAGCGAATCGTTGCGCGCAACCTGGCGGCGTGGCAAGCCGAAGGGATCGTGCCCGACATGGTGATTGAGGCTGGAGACGAGACCGCCAGGCTTGGAAGGGAACGCGGTTGGACTCACTGGCATCACCTCTTCAACGCACGGCAGCTGCTCCTGTACGCCGAGCTGCGCAGGCACGCGACAGCAGAGCTCTGTCTCAAGGCATGCCAGATGATCAACACCAGCGCCCGCCTCACCCGCTGGTCCACTGGCGACGGAGACGGCCGCAGCGGCGGCACCAAGCAGGTGTTCGACAACCAGGCGCTGAACGTTCTCTACAACTACGGGTGCCGGGCTTCGAGTTGCCTACTTGACCCACTGGACGGCGAGAACGCCCATGCGCCCATCCCCGCGGGCGTCACCCACACGCTGCGGAACCACCCCGCACACGAGGTCTCCGAGGCCTGCGACCTCTGGATCACCGATCCACCCTACGCGGACGCTGTCAACTACCACGAGATCACCGAGTTCTTCATCGCTTGGCTGCGTCGCAACCCACCGGCTCCGTTCGACTCCTGGGTGTGGGACTCCAGGCGCGCGCTGGCCATACAAGGCTCTGGCGAAGACTTCCGCCGCAACATGGTGGCGGCCTACACCGCGATGGCGACACACATGCCCGACAACGGCATGCAGTGCGTGATGTTCACGCACCAGGACACCGGTGTCTGGAGTGATCTCGTTGGCATCTTCTGGGCCGCGGGGCTGCAGGTGGTGGCAGCCTGGTACATCGCCACCGAGACCACGTCCGAACTGAAGAAGGGCGGCTACGTGCAAGGCACGGTGACGCTGATGCTGCGCAAGCGCCCGGCCGGTGACCGGCCTGCCTTCAAGCAGCGCCTTCTGCCCGCCGTGCGGCAGGAGGTGGATCGGCAGATCCGGACCATGATGCACCTGAACACCGCGGTGAAGGCCCACCACGGCGAGCCTGTGTTCAACGACTCCGACCTGCAGATGGCCGGCTACGCCGCGGCACTGAAGGTGCTGACCGGCTACACCCATATCGGAGGCGAAGACGTGACCAGCTTCGCGCTGCGCCCGCGGGTGAAGGGCGAGTTCACGGTGGTGGACGAGATCGTTCAACAGGCCGCCGAAGCGGCCAGCAACCTGCTGGTACCCGAGGGCTTGGCGGCAGACACCTGGGGCAAGCTGTCCGGCATAGAGCGCTTCCTGCTGCGCATGATGGACATGGAGACCACGGGCGCCCGCAAGCTGGACAACTACCAGAACTTCGCCAAGGCCTTCCGCGTGCAGGACTACGCCCGCGTGATGGCCAGCATGGCGCCCAACGAGGCAAGGCTGAAGCAAGTGACCGAGTTCGCCTCGCGCGACCTAACCGACAGCACCGAGCTCGGCGCCACGCGCCTGGGCCGGCTGGTGATTGCGCTGCAGCAGATGCGCGCCGACCTGGAGCCGCAGACCATCATCAGCCAGCTGCAGGCCGAGATGCCCGACTTCCTGGAAGCCCGCCCGCTGCTGGTGGACCTGCTGGCCTTCGTGGAGCGCAACGCTTCCGAGGTCGATGTGCGCACGGCAGCTGAGGTGCTGGGCGCCCGGCTGAAGAACCAGCGCTTCGGGATCTGAGGGCGACAACGTCATGTCCATCCGGCGGTTCTCGTCACGCACGCACCGGCTGGACGCCAGCTTTCTGCTGGAGCACCTGAAAGGAGCGCACAGCTACCGGCGCATCGCGGGCTACTTCACCAGCTCGCTGTTCGAGGTGGCGCACGAGCTGCTGGAGGGCATTCCTCACGTCCGCATCGTCTGCAACGTCGACATCCACCCCGACGACCTGAAGGTGGCTCAGCTGCGCGAGGCCCGCATGATGGGCCGCTGGAACGAGAAGGCCATCGAGGCCGAGGCACTGCTTAACCGCGACCGCTACCGCCGACTGGATGCCTTCCTGCAGCGGCACGGCCAGGCGGTGCGCGTGGCGCCCGACAGCGTGTGCGGCTTCGTGCACGGCAAGGCCGGCGTCATCGAGCTGGCCGATGGGCGCAAGCTGGGCTTCATCGGCTCGATGAACGAAACCCGCAGCGGCTGGCAGCGCCACTACGAGATCCTGTGGGAAGACGAGTCTCCCGAGGGTGTGGCCTGGATCGAGAGCGAATTCGACTTCCTGTGGAACGCCTCGCGCCCTCTGCCCGAAGCGGTGATCCGCGAGGTGCACCGGCGGGGCTACCGCCGCGAGGTGGTGTTCGACGAGATCGACGACGAAGGCGACGTGGCGCCGGCCGCGCTGATCGAGTCGCCGCTGTACCGCGAAGGCCTGGCCCTGCAGCCATGGCAGCAAGGCTTCGTAACCGAGTGTCTGCGCCACCACCAGATGCACAAGGTGGTGCGCCTGCTGCTGGCCGATGAGGTGGGCCTGGGCAAGACGCTGTCACTCGGCACCGCAGCGCTGACGCTGTGCCTGCTGGCCGACCGTGAGCAGCAAGCCCGGCGGCCGGTGGTGATCTTTGCGCCGGCCACGCTGTGCGAGCAATGGCAGACCGAGATGCTGGACAAGCTGGGCATTCCGTGCGCGCGCTGGGACACGGTGCGCAAGGTGTGGCTCGATGATCAGGAGCGGGCCATCTCGCCCGCGGGCCGTGAGCACATCGCCCGTTGCCCACTGCGCATCGGCATCGTCTCGACCGGGCTGATGATGCGGCAATCGGCCGAGAAGCAGCACCTGCTGGGCCTGCGTTTCGGCCTGGTGATCCTGGACGAGGCACACAAGGCCCGCACGCGGCAGGGCTTCGGTGCCGACGCGGGCACGCCGAACGAGCTGCTGGCCTTCATGCGCGAGATCGCGGCCCGGTCGGAGCATGTGCTGCTGGGCACGGCGACGCCCATCCAGACGCAGCCGCAGGACCTGTGGGACCTGATCGGCATCCTGCACCAGGGGCGCGGCAACTTTGTGTTGGGCAACGACTTTGCGGCCTGGCACCGGGCCGGCGAGGTGCTGGAGATTCTGTCCGGCCGGCAGGAGGTGACTTCCGCCGAGCATGCGTGGGAGCTGCTGCGGTCCCCGCTGCCGCTGGTGGACTCCACGCGCGAGCCGCGCGCAAGGCGGCTGTTCAGTGCAATCCGCCAGGACCTGGGGCTGGTGAACGGCGAGACCCAGACCGCCCGGTCGTTGGCCGACCTGAGCGAGGACACGCGCGAGATCCTGGAAGACGAACTGCACCGTCAGGTGTCCGGCGCCACCTTCTTCCAACGCGAGAACCCCTTGGTGCGCCACGTGGTGCTGCGCAAGCGCGTCAGCCTGGAGGACGCCGGCCTGCTGGCCCGGGTGGGCGTGGACGTTCACCCTGATCGCCAGCTGATCCGAGAGCCCCACGGCTTCGATGCCTTGTTCGAGGCCAAGGCCCTGCGCACCAGCGAAGACTTTCGGGAGGCCTACCGTGAGGCACGCGCCTTCGGCAAGGCCTTGAGCGCGCGTGGCCAGGGTCGCGCGGGTGGCGGCGGGTTCATGAAGAACCTGGTCGAGCAGCGCATCTGCTCGTCCATCCACGCGGGCCTGAACACGGTGCGAGCGCTGCTTCAGGGCCAGACACTGCGCGACGAGGAAGACGAGGGCGACGCGGAGCTGGCCGTTGAAAACACCGACGAACGCGAGGCCCTGGAGCGGCTGCTGAACCGGCTGGAGCGGATCGCGTCCGACCCCAAGCTGGCGGCACTTCTGTACTACCTGGACCGCGAGAAGTGGCTGGAGCTGGGCGTGATCATCTTCAGCCAGTACTACGACACCGCGCGCTGGGTGGCGGAACAACTCGCACAGCGCTACCCCGATGAAGCGATCGGCCTTTACGCCGGTGCGGGCCGCAGCCGGCTCTACCAACGTGGCGACAGTGTGTCGTGCGAACGCGAGACGCTGAAGAAGATGGTGGCCGAGCACCAGATCCGGATCATGGTGGCCACGGATGCGGCCTGCGAAGGCCTCAACCTTCAGACCCTGGGCACGCTGGTGAACGTCGACCTGCCCTGGAACCCGACGCGGCTGGAGCAGCGTATCGGCCGCATCAAGCGCTTCGGCCAGAAGCGTGACACCGTGGACATGCTCAACCTGGTCAACGAGCAGACCGTCGACGAGAAGATCTACGACCGCCTCTCGGACCGCATGCGCGACCGCTACGACCTGTTCGGGTCCGTCCCGGACACGATCAAGGACGAGTGGATCGACGACATCGAGGCACTGGGCCTGAAGATGGACGAGTACATCAACGTCCAGCGCGAGGCCACCGGCTTCGACCTTCGCTACACCGCCACGATGGCGCCGCCAGAAAAGGACTGGCGCGATTGCACGGCCGTTCTGTCGCGGCGCGACTTCGCCCAATTGATGACAGCTGCCTGGAGCTGACATAGACCGTTGTCACGCCAGGGCGCCCGAGTCACCGCCTGGCAAGAAGAACACAAGTCGAGGCAAGGCGGCTTTCAAGCGTAGCTGAACGCGCCGCGACCGTTCGTGGCCCATACGCGCTTTTCGCAAGCTTGGCATCGCCGATCTGAGCGTGTCGACAGCTGGACCGGGATAGCCTCTGCTGGAATTTCAGCCAAGAGGACTTGCGCACGAGCGCGATACGAATGATCGAGTCCGCCAAACTGTGCGGGCCAACCGGTGTCGAAGGGCTGTCCTGCGGGCCGTCCGCCATGTTGTCTGCCGCCTCGGCCTGTGTCAGCGGGGCCTTGCTGGATCTGGGTGCTACGCGATCCAAGCCAGCACAGACTGCCAAGTGGTCAACCCCTGCGCGCGGTCTTCGTCCCCAAGCTGTATCACGAGACGATTCCACGCAACCGGACCCAAGCCGTCCAGCCCAATAGGGGCGGCAGCCTCCAAGCGCGCGCGCTCTGCGTCGACCTCACCAACCTGCATCGACCAAGCGCGCCCCAGCAGGTTCAAGTAGCCGATACGCGCTTCACGGAACTGCGACGCTTTTTGGCCGGGCCGCAACACCAAGCCCAATACGCCAGCGAGCGCGAGAACGGCTCCGGCTACTGCATTGGCCAAGTTGGACTGCGCCAGGAATGTCGCCACCGCCGCTGAGCCACCGATGGCACTGACGAGGCTCAACGCCGTGTCGATTCGGGTCCAGAAGCGCTCATTCAGCTCACCGTAGATCACAGCGTAACGCACATCAGAAACGGCGGCGCCAAGCTCTCGGGTGGCGGAGGTGGTGGGCATCGAGCGCTACTTTCTGTCACGTCGAGGGTGGCGGTGGCGGTGGCGGTGGCGGTGGCGGTGGCGGTGGCGGTGGCGGTGGCGGTGGCGGTGGCGGCGGTGGCGGCGGTGGCGGTGGCGGGCTCGGCGGTGGAGGCGCTGGCGGGTTCCAACTCCTTCTTTCGATGCCAACTGTCCCTGTGGTGAGTATGCGCTTGTTCAACTTCTCCTCCGATTGCTTGATGGACTGAGAACCGCGGTCGCGGGAGTCAATGATCGCCGAGGTCAGTGCGTACGGTCCGACTGAGCTTCAAGGTCAGCCAGCCACCGATCAGCCAGCGGGAAGTGCCGGCCGCCGTGCCGCAGGTGGTGCCGGTACCACTCTGCCGCGATCGTCGTGGCGGTCTGCCGGTCGAGATCCTCCTCGGGGATGCCGCAGGCCTCAGCCGCGGCTCGGATGGGCTCCATCAGGAAGTAGAAGCGCCCGCGCATGTCCTGGCGCAGCCAGATGTCGGGCCACTCGAAGGCAGCCGGCGGGGTGAAGACGTAGGGCATCGCGCGAGCGTCGCGCGGCGGCACGGCGGTGTGAATCCCCCTGAAGGGGGGGATGTAGTTCTATATGTATGCCTACCCTAAAATCAACGATTCCCTCAGTGTATTAGCGCAGTCTGAATTGAACATTCTGTCCCGGTAGTAACTCGTCCACTTGTTATGGCAGATCGACCTGAGGGCCTTTTCTGTCTCGGCCTTTGTTAAGTGAAAAGCCGAGGCGGCAAAATGCGTCTCCCCACCTGATCCCAAGATTGATTCTCCTCCGAGGCGTCGTACGTTCGTTTCATCGAACCCGAACCCCAGAAAGCAAATGGCATCTGCACGGGAAATGAGCGCCTGTGCTTCGGAGAACGTATCGCTGCCGTCACGTCCTTCAGGGATTACCTGAATCCCCTGCATTGCACGAAAGAGGAAACGCGTGTCCATTGGGTTGCTGTGCGCACCGTATTGAACAAAGGAAGGGTCGTCAGGGTTTAGCGAGCCTAGTTGCCCGTAGGCGTGCACGATGGGAAACTCCTTCATCAGCACCTCCACCTCGTTTGGAGTCTTTCCGTGGCGATATTGCAGGGCCGTCGACAAGGCAAATTCAAGCGACCTATCGTAGTTGAACGTGACAAAAGATATTCTGTTCTGGTTCATCTGATCCCATGGAGCGTCCATTGCGTGCAAAAGGTCTGAAAACCAGCGTCCCGGCGCCAGACCTTCGTAAATAACCCCCGGTTGTTCCAGCTTAAGTATTTGGATCGCTATCGCGAGTTTTCCCAGGTCGGAGAACTCACTTCTACGAGCCAAGAAGGCGTCTATGCTTTTCGCTTGCGAGCGGTTGAACGAAAAAAGGAATTCGTCAGCTCTGTTATTCCTTGCACGGGAATCCTCGCTTATAGGAACCATTTCGAGTTCAGATGCCTTCATGGCCCTGATGAGCTTGGTCAAATCTAAACCGCTCGGAAAGCCATACGGAATGCTCGCTCCTGCACCTAGGATCAGGACAGTTTTCCTGGTAATCAAGATAGGACCCCTACTTGCAAACAGTAATAATTTTGCACGACTGTGGGGGGCCCTGGCTCATCGTCGGCGCCGGGATCGCGCTGCCAGCCAGCGCACCCTCGCTCAGGCATCGCCCGCACCGCGGAGTGGTTCGGGCGGGTGCACCGGCCGGCGGGCCCGCCCCATGCCCAACCTCCCCAGGCTGAGCAGTGCCAGCAGGGGCGGTCGGGCGCCTGAAGAGTGGGACGGATGTGGGCTGTGTCCATCCGGCGATGGTGGCGCGCCAGTGGCTCAGGGCATGAGCTAGAAATCGCAACCCATGCGGGCGGCTATGCTGAGCAAGTGGCCTGCATCTTCTCGAACCTCGCGCTCAAGCGAGATCATTTCCTCCTCGGGGATGGTGATGCCTTTCTTGTCGTGCCTGATGACAGCCCGCGGCGTGTTCCGCCCATCGGCGCTGAAGGTGTACACGATCAGTAGAGGGTATTGAGCGGCCGCCCGCCGCCTCACTCTACCAACCGCCCATAGACGATTGCGTGAAGCGCGTCCCCAGATTGGTCTTGAATCGTCGGGTGGCGGCGCTACCATGACGCCTCCTAGAGCATTCACCCTTGCAATGTCCACACTCCAAGACCTAATCGCCCAGAAGGACGCCCTTGATCGGCAGATAGCCGAGATGCAACGCACCGCCCGCGCCGACGCCATCAGCAAGGTCAAAGCCCTGATGGCCGAGTACGGCCTCACCGCAGCTGATCTGGCACATCGCGCCGGCGACGGCGTCAAGAAGGCCGCTGGCACCAAGGTGGCCGCCAAGTACCGAGACCCAGCATCCGGCCAGACCTGGTCGGGCCGCGGGCTGAAGCCGAAGTGGCTGCAGACGCAGCTTGCGGCAGGTCGGGCGCTCATCGACTTCGCGATCTGAACGGGCCGCGGTGCGCTGGCGCACCGCCCTAGCTGCTTGTCACTGCGAAACCCCAGCTGAGCCCGCTGCTTACTCCCTCATGCGCGAGCCCGAACCACTCAACCCACCCCCACCCGATTCGCCTCAACGATCGACATTTCGATGTCGCGCTTGGCCTCGAGCAAGGCATAGATCTGCTCGTCGATCGTTCCGGCCACCAGGGGTGTGATGACGAACACATCGCGGGTGTTGCCGCTGCGGTAGGCCCTGTCCTCCGCCTGACGCTTGAGCGCCGGCGTCCAAGGCAGCGATGCGAAGAAGACGTAGTTGGCCGCAGTGAGCGTGATGCCCACCCCGGCCGCCATCGTGGTGCCGATGAAGACCTGCACCGCAGGGTCCCGCTGAAACGCGTCCACCGCCGCCATGCGCTTCTTGGGTGGGTCTGAGCCCACCAGGCTGACACAGCGCACGCCGTCGCTGGCCAGGGCCTCCTTGAGCTGGTCCACGGTGTCCATGTACTCGCAGAAGATCAGCGCCTTGCCGTTCTGGGGCAGGCATCGGACCGAGTCGATCAGGAAGTCGACCTTGGAGGCCTCCAGATGCTGACGCAGCTTGGTGAGCTTGGGCATCGTCTGCAGGCTGGGATCGGCCAGGATGCTGCGGTACACCGCCAGCTTGTCCGGCGCCTGCAGGACTCTGGTCTGGTGCAGCTTGTCTCCCAGATCCTTGAGCACGTCCTTGCCCCGGCGCAGCATCCACTCGCTGACGCGCTCGGCGAGCTGGGCGCGCTTGCCAGCGTCGCCGGCGAATTGTTTGCGGAACTCCACCAGCGGCATCCGGCCCAAGGGATGCCCCGAGAGTCGCAGCAGGGTGTGGACCTCGATCTCGCGGTTGAGCACAGGTGTGCCGGTCAGCAAAAACCGCCGCGGTACACGCTCAGCCAGCAAGAACGCATTGCGGGTGCGTCCGGCCTGGTGCTCCTTGAGGTAGTGAGCCTCGTCCACCAACATGACCGCCAGTCGCAGGCTGGCCTCGCGCACCAGGCCACCCAGGCGCTCGTAGTTCGCGATGATCCAGTCCGCTGCGCGGACCTGCACCATCGGGTGCTGACCCACCAGCGCGATGCGGGCGTTCGGGTATACCGCGCGGATCTCACGCTCCCAATTCAGCGCCAGGCTGGCAGGGCAGGCGACCAGCACCTGGTCAGCACCGGCAGCGAGCCGACCGGCCACGACGGCCTGCCTGGTCTTGCCCAGACCCATGTCATCCGCCAACAGGCCACTGGAGAGGCCCAGCAGATGCCTCACGCCGGCCACCTGGTAGTCACGCAGGCCGCATTCGCGCGCGGCCCTGGCCAGCGCCTTCTCGTCCACGGCCAAGCGCACCAGCGGCGTGCCCAGCGCAGACACAAAACCGGCGCCCAAGGGCATGGCTGTCTCCGCCTGTTCACCGCCACCTGTCGCCGGCGGAGCGGCGCCAGGCACAGCGATCGGCACCTCGCTCCTGGCAGCGGCCACCAGGTCTTCCAGCAGCAGCGCTCCTTCGTGCACGAACACGACGGTCTCGTCGACCCCGGCCACCTCGTGCAGCACACGAAGGATCTCCTGCCGATCGCGCCTGACCTCCCAGGCCCGCGCGGGCTTGTGGAATCGTCCCCCCAGCCGCTTCAGCGCCCGCACCACCAGCGGATCGAAGGCCGATGACACCGCGTAGCCGCCCTTGGCCAAGGGCATCACTTGCACATCGAGCAGCGAGGTGAAGTAGTCGGTCTGAGGGTTCTGCCAGGCCGCCACTGCCAGCGCCCGCGCATCGTCGAACGAGAAGGCCGGCAGACGAGCGGCCGCGCGCTGCAGACCGTCCAGCAGTTCGCGCAGGCCGTCGACCTCGCACAGCCACATGCGGCGGTAGGGCGTCCAGCTGGCACCCAGGGAGCGCATCAGCGCGCTCACCTCGTCCCCGAACGGCGTGGCCAGGCCCATGCGCCGACCGTCGCAAGCGGCGCGCTGGACAAACGGTCGCAAGGCGGGCGCGACCGGCGCGAAGGAAGGCCGCTCGGTGACATCGGTGGACATGGCACCGGTCACCTGGGCAGTGCCTGACGAGCTGGCCAGGCTCGGCCGCACGACCGCGATCGCCTCAGAGGTGATAGCCGCACGTGCAGTAGTGTTCGTCAATGCCGGTTCGGCTGCAGTAGCCGGGCCCCAGATCGGGTGAGACATAGCCCGGCTCGTAGCCTCGCGCCAGCAAGGCCTGTACGGTGCGCTGGCGGTGCTGCGCCGGGGCCCTGGCCAGGATGCCTGCGTAGTAGGCCTGCACCCGCTGCTCCCAGAGCCAATCCGACAGGCCACAGCCCGCAAAGGCCTTGTCCTCAGCGGCCTGGATGAGCGCATCGCAGTCGTAGGGCTGGTCCTGCGCTGCTGCGTCCGGGCGGGCACCGGCCTCGTCCTCTGCCTGCGCTGACGTCGGCGGCGAAGGCGTCGTCACTGCCGCTGGCTGGGACCGCTTGCCCGCCACCGGCTCTCCATTGATCCACACCGTGCCGTCGACACAGGTCTCGATCAGCATGTCACCGAAGCGGCCGTACCAAACCTGCGCGGTGACCACCGCAGCGCGTTGCACACCCGACTCAGCCGCCATGATCCCGTTCCTCTGTCAGCGAAGACACGAAGGTGACCTCGGCCGGCGCTGCGCCGCGGCGCATGCTAAGCCGAACGAAGGCCCAGGGCGCACTGGCGCGAGGGGTGCCGAGGCGCTGGGCCAGCAGCTGCACGCCTTGCACCCTCAGGCTGGCGCGCCCGGAGCGCGCCGCCAGGTGCACGACATCGAAGGCGCAGGCGCGCACCGCGCGCCAGGCAGACTCGGCCAGATCCGGGGGCGTTCTGTGATGCATGCATTGCTCCTGTCGTGTGCTGTCCGGCGGCTAGGCCGCGCGCGCTGTCAGACGGCCAACCGACCCAGCCGGCCGTGCCCGTCTCAGCCCGCCGCGGCCTCCTCGGCCTCCTGTGTGCGGCGCGAGGGCGCGAAGGCGATCGACTCGATGCGCGCCAGCACCAGCGTCACGCTGTCGGCGTTCATCTGCAGGCCGGCGCGCGGCTCACCGGTCTCGCGGTCCTTGTAGCGGTGCAGGTACATCGCCCCCTTGGCCTCCACACGGCTGCCCTTGCGCAGGTGGCCCATCACCTGCTCACCCAGCCGCTCGGACCAGATCGTGACGTCGACGCCCACGCAGCGGTCGTCGTCCTGGATGAGTTGTTCCCCTTCGCGCCGGTACTCGTCGCTGAAGATGCGGATGTCGACCACCCGCCGGCTTTCGCCATTCACCTTGACTTCGCGGGCTTCGGGATCCTTGGTCAGATTGCCGCGGACGATGGATTCAATGGACATGGTGTCCCCTTTGTCGATCAGCTTCCTCTTGGGGTGTGTCCGGGGAGATGCGCCTTTGCGGCTGCTGGTGTTGTCTGTGTCGATGCGCTGGATGCCCAGCGCGATCCGCTACCGGATGCGCAGCTCGGTTCGCAGCCGGACCAGATGACGCCTTCTCAGCAGGAACCACTGCAGACGGGTCAGCGAGCCCTGCGCGGCCAGGCGCTGCTGCTGCGCCAGCGGCTCCCACCGAAGCGCCTCGATCACCTGATGGGTCCCGAAGTGATGGATCGGCAGCCGCCGGATGAGCACCTGCCACAGCAGGTAGCCACAACCGAGGGCCACAGCGACAGCCACGAGGACCAGAAGGGGTTGGGCGGCAACGGTGCCAAACATGTTCATGTGCCCTCCAGGGCGATGCATTGGAATACTAGCGACGCGCCAGGCCACTGTCACCCGGCGCCGTGTTCGCCGCCGTGCTGCGCCCGGCTGCCGAGCAACCTGGCAATCGTCTTGAGCTCGTAGCGCGCCACCTGCTCCTGGTGGTTGAGCAGCACGGCCGAGTCCTGCGTTTCCCGCAACCACTGCGCCAGGCCGGGGGCCAGCTGCGACAGCTCAGGCTCGATGCACTCCCACACCGTGTGCGACCGAGGCGGCGACACCTCTCGCCAGCGCAACTGCCGCGCCGTGTCCCGCAGCCTGTGCACCTGCAGACTCCAGCGCCGGCCTTGGACCTCCCGTGTGGCCTGCGCCAGCACCTGCATGGCGTGATGCACTGTCGCGAGCTTGTGTGCGGCCTGCCGGTGCCACTGCGCCAGGGCTCCGCCCTTACCCTTTAAAGGCCCTTTGCGGTCCACCCCCTGTGTGACCCCCATCTGCCCCGCCGGCACATCCATCAGCGTTTCCATCCAAAAACCCCTGCCACTGAATCAGCATGCCGCCTCGGGCTCCGCCGCTGCCACAGCCCCATCACCCACGGGATCCACCACTGTCACAGCCCTTTGCGCTCGCCATCCCCGCCGCAGGCGCAGCCCTTGCCGCCCCATGCCCCGGGCAGGATGGCCGCGCCGCCACTGGCGCAGCGCAGGCCACCACGGCGGGCCCTCACTGCAGACCCTCGGTGGCAGCCACCAGCTGAGCGTCATCGCCCGCCAAGGGCACCTCGTTGAGCAGGCGCAGCTCTTCCGCCGAGACGTCCAGATGCCGTCGCGTGTGACGCGGCCGCACATCGCCGTTGAAGACGCCCCGCGGCAGCTCACCAAACAAGGCCACCGCCGCCTGAACGCGTTTTTTCGCCAGCTCGTCCGCGCTGGCCAGCCAGTCCCTGCGCGAGAGCGGGCGCAGCTCGTCTCTCAACAAGTAGCGCTGGAGCCAGACCACCCGCTCAAAGATCCTGCGGCTGTGACGGGTCATCGTGTAGATGTCCTCGTACCCCTCCTTGTCGGACAACAGGTCCTTGCGCACCAGCGTCTTGACCATCCGCACGAAGTAGTCGAAGGTCGAGATCAAACGAACCACCGAGTAGCCGTAGGGACTGCGAAATCCCAGCTCCACGCTGACGGGCGGGTCCGCCCGAACAATCGAGAAGGACAGACCGCGGCGCTGCATCCTGTGCAGGCGGCGGTCCATGCCGTCGATGCGCCGCTCCAGCTCAGCGATCACGTTCTCCATTGAGGTCCAGGTCTCGATCAGCGCAAAGTCCGCATACGGGTTGTCGTTGCCCGAGAGGTACCAGATGGCCCGCATCGCAGCGCCGACCTTCTTGCCCCCCGACTGACCGACGCCCGTCTCACCCGGCAGCATCGCCCGGCCGATGAAGAGCCGCGACGCCTCTCTGGTATGGATGGTCATCGAATCGTCGGCCTCGTCCGTCAGGCGACCTAGGTCGTTCTTGACCGCGACGGCCTCACGGTAGGGCACGACATCCCTTTGCGCACCGCCCGTCGCGTGGTGCTCGGACTGCATGCTGCGCAGCAGCGCTTCTCGCCGCTCGAGCTCGGCATAGCGCTGGAACCTCGGATCCGCCATGTCCAGGTCATCGGCCTCGACCAGGTCCTTCAAGGCATGGCGCTCGGCCACGATGTCATAGCCGTCCGGAAATGGGGACGACCTGGACACCGGAAACGGAGGTGCATGCCGGGGATGGCGGGGACCGCGTCGACTGGCGTCATGGGCGCCATAGGAATCATGGGAGTCACTGGGAGCCATGGAAATCCTCCTCACTGATGGTTGTGGTTGATCGAGGTGTCTGCGGGCGAAGCGGCGCTGCGGCGGCGCCGCATGGCCGGCCCTCGGTCCGCCCTGCGCGGGCCGCGTCCCGGCGAGGTGGCGCCGCTGCCCCAGCGCCCGCTTTGGCAGCCGCCGCACCCTGACGGCCCAGTCGGGTCCGTCTGTCTTGCAGCAAGACAGACAAGTTCACTCGGGCTTTGGCTGTGACAGCGCCTCATGCTGGCCACCGCCGCCTCTTCACTTCCTGGCGCAGAGCATCGAACTTGGCGCGTACCTCAGCCGATGGCGCGCAGCTCGCGGCTGCCTCGGGAGATGCCGCCGCTGCGAGCGCAGCCTGATCGCGCTGGCGCCGGGCACTGGCAATGCGGTGCGCACCGTCAGCAGCGAACTCCCCCTCAGCCGCCTTGCGGCACAGGGTGCGCAGCAGTCCCACCGGCGAGCGCACAGTCCCTTGCGAGGCCCGCCAGGCGACCTCGTCCAGGAGGGTCTGTTGCATGACCCGATCCAGGCCCGCCAGGTGCCTGGCCGCGGCCTCGCGGTCCCCCTCTTGGGCGCCAAAGGGAGCCGGCCATACCAGCCCGGGCTCCACGAGCGCCACCTCATCACCGCAGGATGTCGAGTGCGCGCCGCTGCCAGCCTGGCCGGGCCACTCTGCAGGCCACCCACCCCCACCCCAGTCGGGCGTGGACGGGTCGACCCCTCCGCCTCGTGTGCTCGGCCCAGGCTGTGGCGGTAGTGGTAGTTGTGGTTGTGGTTGAACCTGTAGTGATTCCTGGAGATAAAGGCCGGAATGGTCGATCGCTGTGGGTCGGTTCGGTCGACACCTGTCGGCCGGTTCGGTCAACGCAGCAGGTCGCTTTGGTGGGTGTGCGTTGCCACCGGTCTGTTTCGCCCAAACCGACCCAGCTTCAGATTGGGGACCCAGGGCGTCAAGCCCAGAGGCCATCGGCGCAGCTGTCGCACAAGCCAGCAAGGACGCGGTGGCCACCGGATCGATGCTGAGGTCGACGCGGCGCGGGAAGTTGTGTTGGCGCTCCAGCAACAGCCCCAGCGCCTGGAGATCGCGGCGGGCGGTCTGCCACTGGTGGCGGGTCAGGCCGGTCTCGCGCCGCCAGGCCTCCCGGGAGAGCTGCACGTACTTGAGCCGGGCCGGCCGCGCGCGCAGGTCGCCCTGTGCCGAGAGCAGGCGCGAGGCCATCATGGCCGCCGGCACCGACATGTGGGCCGTCAGGGCCGTGTGGAACAGGAACGAGCGACCCAGCAGTCGGCCCAGGATCGGACTGTCACGATCGACGAACCAGGACAGGTCGATCGCGGGCATCTCGATCTCGCTGCGCTCGGCCATCAGCGGCACGAACGCACGGAGATTGAGACGGAAGGCCAGGCTCGCGGGCATGGCCTGAAGCCGCTCCTCCAACAGGCCACTGTCGAGCAGGATCTTGCGCGCGCGACGCTGCATCTTCCAGCTCAGGCCGGTCTCGATCTCCCACTCTCTGGCGGACTTGTGGATCCAGCCGTCTCGCGCGACCACATCGCGGCCGCGTCGCGTCCAGTAGATCAGCTGCGACAACAGCACCGCCGAGCAGGTGTCGTCCACCAACTCGACGACGCGGCTGGCCACAGCGATCGAACACGACAGTTGGCTGCGCGCGGTACCGGGTGGCACCACGGTTCGGTCCCGCGACGCGATGCGAGGCACTCGCGGCGTCTCGGCCAGGTCGGACGCGAAGTGCCGGGCCGGCTCAAGCGACGGCAGTGGCGCGCCTTGCGCTGGGTGGGCCAAGGGCCCGGCAAGACTTCCCAGCAACACGACGGTGCGCCTGGCGGGCTGCGCCAATGTCTCGGCACGCCCTGCCTCCACCGCCAGCGTCGCCAGCGGGGTGCCCGCCCTGGCAGAGGCCTTCGGGGATCTGGGCAGGAACAAGGCCACCGGATGGCTCCTCAGCAGGGATAGCCAGGCAATGAGCCACCCGCGTCAACACCGCCCTTGAGCTGGCGACGGATGTCATCGCGGACCTGACCCTTGGCCCGAGAGAAGGCATCCGGCAGGAACTGGATCTGGGTGATGATCTCGCTGCGATCCAGGTCATAGCGGCGCCGCTCCTCGATCAGATCCAGCGCTCGCAGCTCACCACGGGCCTGGACCCACTGCGCTTCATCGAGCTTGGTCAGGTACAGCCACGCGCTTTGGTCCAGGTGGACCCAGGGGTCACCGCGCTCCAGGTACTGCCCCTCGCTGCGGGCCTCGATCTGGTAGAGCGCCACCGCCGCCGCGATCGAGTGGGCGATGTAGATGTAGATCATCGGCACCGCGAGGCACACTTGCTCGGCACGGTCCATGTACCAGTCCACCGCCTGGGCCACACGGGCGCGTTCTTTCTGCTTGGCCCGCCGCACAGCGGCCAGATCGGTGAGGACGGCGCCGCCCTGGGCGGGCGCGGTTGAGCGGCGTGCGTTGACGCCAGGCGTGGCCGCGGAGGCGGCAAGCGCCGTGGTGCGTAGCGCCGGCTCAGGAATAGGGCAGGGGGGCTTGTGAGGGGTCGTCTGGCTCATGGCAGGTGCCTCGTCACGGTGTCGGGCGGCCTCACAGGGGATCGCCCTGTGCTGGCCGAGGAAGTGGTCGCCCAGTGGGGCGACGAAGAGCGTTCATCAGGCCTGGGGGCTGCTGCGCCAGGCGCCGGTGACCTGGGGCAGGATCACCAGCTCCAGCGACGCAATCACCTGGGTCGCGAAGCGTTCGTGCAAGCGGCGGATGCGCGCCCTGGGGCACGGCTCGGCCGCGAGCTCGGCCCAGACGCGCTCGATCTCGTCGCGCATCTCGTCTGGGGGCAGTCTGGGGCGCCCACCGGTGGCCACATCGGGCGCCAGCACGCGCCGCAGGCGCCGCGCGTCGGACTGCGACAGCGTGAACAGCTGCGTCAGCAGCCGCGGCGACGCGCCATGGCGCACCAGGTATTCCAGGGCCTCGCGGTCCGCCTTGGCGCGGTCGATGCGCTGCAGCTGCGCACGCATGGCCGCGGTATCGACTGCGATCGCCAGGCCGCACTGACCCACGGCGAAGCGCAAGGCCTCGTTCAGTGGCATGGAGCGCAGCCGGTCCAGCAGCTCTGGCGTCATGCCGGCGCCGAGCATCTGGTGCAGCACCTGGGGATCGGCGTCCTCCATGGCTGCGATCAGCCGGGTGAGGGCGAACATCTGGACAGCGGGATCCCGCAGTGTCACGGTCGACGGGCTCCGGTGGGCCTCGCCAGGGTGGCCGGGCACAGTTCCTCGTTGGTGCATGTCGGGGCGATCCTTGGTCAGTACGGGTTGCCGGACAGCAGCAGCTTCTGCAGCAGCATCCAGCGCTCGGGCAATTGCTCCATGACGGTCGCGGCCAGCTCCTCGACCGCCCGCAGTTGGGTCATGGCGGGCCGGATGAGGCCCGGGGTGACACGGGCCATCAGCAGCTCGACGGGCTCGGGCTGCACGGGCTCGATGTCCGTGCCTTCGAGGGGCGACTCCTCCCGCTCGACGGAGAAGCTCCGGTAGAAGGCGCTGGTGTGGTCGATGCAGTCGACGGCCCCTTCGAGCCACTGGCCGGAGATCGTCGTCAGCGACCACCAGACGATGGTCTTCACCGTTCGCGCCTGGTCTTGCGGACTGCCGATCTGCACCGTCTGGCGTCTGTGGGTCTGCCGGTCGGGCAGGTCCAGGTAGAAGCCCAGCGGCATCTCGTCGCGCCAGCGCAGCACGTCGCTCAGTCCGGCGGTGGCCAGCAGCTCATCGACGGCGGAGTGCAGCGCGCCCAGAGGATCGGCCCGATCCGCCTGGCCCGCGCTGAACAGCGGACCGACCGATGCGCGCGGCGTCCCGGTTGCGCCGGTCGCCGGCCGGGCCGCATCCCCCTGTGGCTCGACAAGGCCTGAGCGGGCGGACGGGATCAGCGCGCCAGTGCCCGCCCCAGGCGGCGACCCCTGGATCACCGTGGTGAGGTTGAGCGGCCGCTGTTGGCTGGGTGACGGCTCGACAGGCTGCTCTACAGGCTGCTCGACAGGGTGCCGGACTGGCTGTCCTGTGCTGGCGCTGTCCTGCAGGGGCCCGCCGGCGGAGGACGCCGGTGGTGTGGCGATCAGGTTGGGGGAGGGCTGCCGCAGCTCAGCCATCGTGAGCTTCGGATTCAGCTTGAGCAGCGAGAGCATGTGGCGCACGGACTCGATCGACTCCGAGGCACGCTTGGCCAGGGCTGCTTCGACCTGATCCGCGACCTCATGGGGGTCGAAGGCCTGCACGTCGTGCGCTGAGGTGGTATACAGCCGCAGCTCCTTGGCGACCAGGTCGTCCCAGAACGCGGCTTCGTCCATGCCCAGGCGCGTGGCCAGCGCCAGCAGAGCGTTCAGCCGGGGCTGCAGGATGCCCTGCACCCCACGGTGGGTCAGATGGGCGCTGGCGCTCCCCAGCGGCGCCAGCCGGCTGGTGGCAAAACGCCAGATGGTCACCAGCGACTTGTCTGCCTTCAGGCCACGGGCGGCCAGTGCCTCGCTGGCCTCGCGAACGGCCATGGGCTTGGCGCCTGGATCGTGTTGGCGTCGCTCTTCCTCGATCAGCCCAAGCAGCTCACACATGCCCACGGCGACTTCCCAGAACTTCATGTCGCCACGGTTCAGGTTCTCGCCGAGGTGCTGAGACAGCAGCGTGGTCTCGCCCTGGTAGGGCTGGTAGATGCAGTTGACCCACAGGAAGCGCTCGTCGCCGGTCTGGGCATAGAGCTCCTGCAAGAGCTCGAGCGTCGTGTTGGAGCCCGCCGCCAGCATGTACGGCTCGCCAGCGTGCCTGCGCGTCACCTGCAGCGTGCCCTGATAGCCATTGGCCTTCAGGCTGTGGCGGATGTCCTCTCGCTTCTCGTTGGCATAGAGCCGTGGGTTGTGGTCGTAGCGGACGATGTCGACCGACTTGAGCAGCATGGGGCCCGGCAAGTCCCGGCGCAGGTCGATCTTGGACGGCGCGGTGTCGCCCACGGCGTAGCTGGCCTTGAACTCGGCCTCGTCACGCTGCGCTCTGCTGGGGGTCTTGCCAGGAGGACCGAGGCTGTCTGGGCTGGCGGCGCCAAAGGGCGTCGGCATGGTCGAGTCGTGCGGGCGAAGCATGGCAGTGTTGGGTCGGTTCCTGCGCGCAGCGGCGCGGGCGGTGGCGGCGGCCAGGTTCTCGATGGCCTGCCCGACGGGGATGGTCAGCGGCAGCCCGTCGGTGAGCGGGTTGAAGCCCTGGCGCTTCCTGGAGGTGTTCATGCGGCCCTTGCAGCGGCGTGGGCGGTCTGCGAGGGTCCGAAGACCTCACGGGGGTCGCCGCGCAGGCGGCCTGCAAAGTGCCCGTAGAGCTGCGGCTGCAGCTCCCAGACGATCCTGTGCATCACTTCATAGCCCGACGGACACCGGGTGCCGCCCTGGCGGTTGAGCTGATGCACCGGCCTCCGGGCGGTGAACGCGTCCTTGTAGGCGACGGCGCTGGGAATCACCGTGTCCAGGATGGTGACCCGGTCGCCAACGTCGAACTCGGCGCGCAGCTCACCGAGCAGCTGGCGGGCGTTTCGGGTGTACTCGTGACGGCAGATGACGGCCTGGATGGGAGCCAGCGCGGCCTGCGGCTCGTTGGGGTCCTGCTCCAGCCGCTGGAGCACGCGCAAGGTCCCTGAGCGGAACTCCCGCACCGACGGGGTGTCCGGGGGAAGCGGTGATACCAGGGTGTCTGCGGCAAAAGCAGCAGCGGTCTGCAGCGGCCCGATCGCGCCCTGGGTGTCGATCAGGATGAAGTCGTAGTGTTCCTGGACGTAGGGGTTGCGCAATGCGCGGGCCAGCCGGGTGCGGGCGTCCGGCCGTCCATGCAGCCAGTGCTGCAGTTGAGCTTCGCCATCGTTGGAGCGCACCAGGTCCAGCCCAGGCACCGAGGTTCGCGAAATGCAGGCCGGCGTGACCGTGCCCTGGGTGACCACCTCGACCAGGCCCTGCGGCGCCTCATCGGCCAGGGCGAAGTACTTGGTGAGACTGGGTTGCGGGTCGGCGTCCACCAACAGGGTGCGCGCACCCATGTCGGCCAGCAGACCGCCCAGGTTCGCCAGAAAGGTGGTCTTGCCGACGCCCCCTTTGGAGTTCAGCGCGGCGATGGTCTGAGTCATGCGCGGGTCTTCCAAGTGGGTGGTCAAGCACGGGCTGCCGGCGGCTGCGGCCACAGCATGGCGACCGTGACCTCGGTTGCGCCAAGGCGGCGCATGTAGGCAGCCACGCTGTCGAGGCTGGCCCATTCGCGCGGCGCGCCCCGCGCGCCGGTCAGCACATGGTTGCGCTGGGCGAACTGCACGACCAGCCGATAGCGACCGGGCTCGATCTCACTGGCGGTGAAGACCTTGACACCCTTGGCGGCCACTAGGTGACGCAGCTCGGGCGTCTTGATGGGCGGCATGCCCTCCTGGCGCTCGCGGGCACGCCCACGCGGCTCGGTCGCGTGAGCGCGTACCATGGCGGCCGAAGTGCCCGGCGGCCCTCCGCCCTGATCGCCAGAATAAGTCATGTCGTCGTCCAAAAGTGTATGTCTTGGCGAGCCAATATTACGTATTTTGGTTGCCACAGGCAAGGCTGGTCGGCTCGTGGCCCGTGGAACGGCCTCGGGCTTCGTCCTGCTATTGCGCGATGGGGATCAAGAGCTGACGCTGGAGGCCCGGCGCGGTAACGTGCGCTACTTCAAGAAGCTGGACACCCTCGCGGGCTACCTCCGAGACATCGGCGCCCAGCACTTCGAGGTCGAGCTCGGTGACTGGGGCGACCGGCCCGAGACAAACTGAAGAGATTGGCCCGACAAACGCTGACTCCTGTCGTTGCAACAGGATCAATTCGACCGCAGCACCCTGCCTGTCGAGTAGGAAGGAATTTCTTCTTTCTGGCACCCGCCGGTGCACCCCTGGCGGCCTGGCCGGCTTGACGTCAGGGTGCGTCGATCACACCCAATGACACCGCTCGGCAGGCGGCCGCCACGGTCGTCGCGCAGCCCAGTTTGTCTCGTGCCGCCACCAGTGCGCGCTCCACGACAGAGCGGGAGACAAACTGCTCCTTGGCAATCTCGGTCAAGCTCAGTCCGTTGGCCGCATATTGCAGGGTGAGCATTTCGCGCTGAGAGAGCGCAGGCGCCGCGTCGCGATCGGCACCCGGCGCAGCCCGCTTGGACAGCAGCCGGTGCGTGGCTTCACTGGCCAGGGTCGTGAACAGCTGCCCCCACATCAAGACCTGGGACAAATCGACGCTTGGCTGATGCGCGGACAAGCCCAGGTCGAGGACCACCAGCCCCCTGTCGCCTAGCGGTGACACAAAGGCCAGACCACGGGTCAACCCAGCCTGCTCATACGCGCGCCAACGTGATGGCGTGCCCGCCAGTACGAAAAGCTCGTGACCCCAACGCAGCGGCTCAACGCGCCCGTCCAGGAAGGTCTGAAGTACAGGGCACGAAGCCATGCTGTCGGACAAGGCCGCGCTCCAGCCAGCCGGCCCCGAATGAATGGAATCGAGCTCCCAATGCGCCCGGTGAATGCGCGAGGCCGTCCCCCCTCGGGGGCGTGCCAGCGTCAAGATGAACGAACTGATGCCGTACCGCTGCGCGAAGTCGTGGCACGCGCTCTCCAGAGCGGCCAAGGATCGGGCGTTCACGGCGTCATCGAAGATCGGGCCGTACTGTTGGCAAACACTGGGTGCCAGGCCAGCCGCGGCCTCTCCTGCCAAGTCCGTGCTCATGACAAGGCCCCCTCCTCATCCACCAGAATGCGCTGTGCGTCGTGAATGGTCTGCGCGGTTGACAGGCCGAGCCGCGCAGAGACCGCCTTGACATGAGCCAGAACGGTCCGACGTGAGAGCCCGAGGGCTGCCGCCGTGTCCTGCAGCGAGAGACCGGCGGACAGTCTTTCCATGACCGTGCGCTCACGCTCATTGAGCCTGCTGCGCATCCTGGCCGGCGCCAGCCGGAGAACGTGGGGGAAACAGGCGTTGGCAACGGACACGAGCTCGGCGCAAACCCGTCCCGGCTGGCTGCGCCACGCCCGCTCAGAGCCATCAAAGCCCACGAACAGACGCCGTCGCTTGGGCAGGTGCAGCGCGAGCGCAGCGCCCCCGGCGATGCCCCAGGGCTCCTGTTCCTCATAGAGATCAATCGCGCCCGCCTGCTCATAGATCTTGCGCCCCCACAACAGGGGAAGCGACGAGCGCTTCATGTGCCGCAGCACGGGGTCGCGCTGCCATGAGTCGGGTTTCTGCGCGAGGACGAACGCCGGCGGCAGGTTATTCAGTTCGTAGTATTCGGCCGAGGTGCCGCGGTGAACTGAGAGAGACAGTGTGGCGAACCTGAAGTCCAGGGCGTTGGCACACTGAAGCACAGCGGCGAAGAGTTCATCTTCATCGCCGACACGGTCGAAGTTTCTCGCGGACATGGCGCAGTCATTGATTGACTTATTTTTTGGCGCCGATGTACTGCTCTATGGCACCCCCCTTGGTACTGCTCACTACTGCTCTCGCCAGCGTGTCGTTTACTCATTGCCGCCGGTTGTTTCCAAGTGTAGATCAGCGGAAAAGCCGCTGCCAAGCCCCCAGCGCCCCAGTTACTTGCGCTGGCTCATCCCATGAGCCACAGTAACGCTACAGTGGTCGTCATGCCCGTGGATTCCGATTTCTTCACCCTTCCCGCGTTGGCCTGGAATTCCCCGACGAGGTACTACGCCGCGGAAGTCCGGCGCAACCTCTTCGGGGATCTGGAGTTCTTTCGCGCGTGGGGTGGACGCGGCAGCCGGCGCGGCGGCCACAAGGCGGAGCCGCTCAGCTCGTTGGAAGCAGGCAGGGATCGCCTGAACCGCGAGGATGCGCGTCGGGCGCGCCGCGGGTACGTCCGTCAGACCTGAATCCACCGACTGGCAGACTGGCACACGACCCGTATAGGAGGAGCGCCACCAAGGCGGCGCGTCCGCTCAATTCAACGGCTGCTGAGTGATCCGACCAAAAAACTCCAGCGGCTCCTCGTCAAGCGCACGCAGGGCTTCGTCCAGGGCCTGCTGGTCGGTCTCGAAATGCTCTTCCCATACATGCGAGGCGTTTTCGGCATCCACGACCTCAAGAATCCAACGGTCGTGGGAGTCGCCGTAGATCTCAATCCGAACAGTGACGCCGTGGCGCGTCACCTGCTGGCTGAGTGGCGACTCGATGATGTCGGGCACACTGTCGTCGGCATGGGCCACATCGCCATCGTCGTCATCGTCGCCATCAGTCATGGTCTTCCTGGACATCACCATGGCCATGGACGCCTGGTGCTGGCCACGGGCGCGCTTGCAGGACTGCACGACCTTGTTGATGTACTCGTCGGCCGCGATGGTCATGTGCTGCAGGTTGCGCAGCAGCGCCTTCAGTTCCGGCTCTGACGCCGGCGTCGTGTCGTCAGCGAGAACGCCGGCGGCACCATCGAACATCGCGTGCAGTTCAGACAGGGCCCCCATGGACACGTCCGCCTTCTGCGGAAGCAGCATCTCGTCTTCGGTGCCGAACAGCCCGTCCACAAACCCCTTCAGCTCCTGTGCGCGCACGCGAGCGAGATCAAGCAGGGCCTGTCGGCTGGGCGCCACTTCGTAGCGCGTCAGCCGAAACGGGTTGCGCGAGCTCTGGTGCTCAGACAGGCGGTTCCACAGACCGCGCACGAGAACCTGCATCACCTCCTCGGCCTCGTCAGCGGAGGCGAACTCGGGCAACTCGCCACCCCAAGCCTGAGCCAGTGCAGCCAATGGTGAGACGGACGGCTGCGGGCTGCTGATGTGGCCCAGCACCAGCGTGCGCAGTGCATGCAAGGGAGTTGGGCACCGCAGGCGTTGCAGCAGGGCTTGCAGGTCCTTGTCGGAAGGGTTCTGGCCAGGGGGCGACTTGGGAGAGCTCATGACGACATGGAGCTGAATGCTGAAGTGGACGCCAACGCAAAGCACCAAGTCACTGCACGGCCCTGCGCAACACTTGGCTCAAGGCGTCTGCTGTGAAGTGTGCTTGACGCGAACAATCTCGACGGTGCGCGACTGATCGAGCACGCGGTAGAAGGCGATGTAGTGCGGGTGCAGGACAAGCTCACGAATCCCAGCTGGCAGGCCAGGGCGCCCCTCACGGCCAAGGCGCGGCTGCTGCGCCAGCGCTTGCACTTTGTCGCGCAGTCGCTTGCCGAACGCCCGCGCCCGTGTGGGGCTGTCCTGGGCAATGTAGCGAACGATGCTCAGAAGGTCCGCAGATGCCTTGGGGCGCCACACGATGTCGTACTCGTCCGCCGACATCAATCACCGAGCTGCGGCAGCCATGCCTGAACGGGCGACTTGAACTCCGCCTCATAGCCCAGGCTGTCTGGGTATCGATGGACGCGGCCGATTAAGCCAAAGACCACGGTCATGTCGGCGACGATGGCAGTGTCCAGCGACCACAGCGCGGTCAGATCGAAGGCGCCACAACTGCCACTGTTCCACCAGGCCAGAAGGAAGTCTGCGACCCGCCTGCTCTGCCCAGAATCGCGCTGTGCGTGGGCCAACAGACGTTCCAACGCGGCTGCTTCGTCGGCGGTGATGAGACTGGGCCGCGCCTCGTGCGCCGCGGCCAGCATCGCCTGGGCGATCAGGGCCTCTGGTTGCCGTGGTGGCCTGTTCATGCACGCGCTCGACGCACGGGCCTGGCGCGCCCCCTCCCGATGGCGTCGATCTCGGCGTCCATGGCTGCCATGACCTCGTCGTGCGGCGTGCTCGGCTGCGCATCGTCCAGAGACGCCTGGATCTCGGCGGCCAACCACCGGTTGTGGGCCACCGCCTGGTGGGCGACCCGCATCGCCTCTGCCTGGCTGGATCGGCTTCGGCTCATGTCCTTCTCGCTCGGATCCCAGTCGGTGGCGTCGAGCTGCGCTACTGCGATACCGACCTCGCGCAGCAGGATCATCGCGGAGGCAGGGTTGCCGAAACGACGCGGCTCGGTGCTGCGCGCCTTGGCCAGTACCGCATCCTGGCCGCTGCGGGTGGCAATGCGCAACATGAAGCCGCCGCCCTGACCCTTGAGGGTGACGCCGGCAACACCACCGGCCGCCGCGGTGGCGCGCAGTTGCTCCAGGGTCATGCTGTACATAGGAGTGGTCGCATAGAAGACAAAAGAATTGTGCACGTTTGACAGAACACATGCAACGTCATACCGGCGACATGGACAAGAAAAAAGTCACCGCCTCTGGCCGCCGCCCTGACGTCAATGTCGCCGAACGCAATAAGTGGCGACAATCTTAATTATGTCAACTAGCCTGCGAAATAGAGGGTTTACCATTAACTCCGATGTGCAGCTGAGGTCGAGCCAGAATTTCGCTACAGCGGGGTCCCTTTGAATTCAGTGCCAAAAATGACGGTTCGTGCCTGTCCGCACAGTGAGCATTGACGCGAGGTTCGTTTTTCGGCCGCCGCCAAGTGCTTGTCAGGCAACGAGTTTCTGTTGGTCCTCTGATCGGCCGCTGAAGCCCTGTTTGCACGATCGGTTTCAGCCGACGGCGCTTGTTTTCGCTGTCGCCTGTGACGGCAGGATCTGCTGGGCGTAGCGCTCCAGCGGGAAGCGGAAGACGCCACGCAGGTTGATGCCCTCCAACCGTGTGGGTGCCACCCGGCCGATGAGCTCGGGCGGCACGATCTGGCGCCGGTTGGCCCAGCGATCCAGCACGGCCTGCATCTGCGCCGTGTTCCACGCCATCACGATGTTGTCCAGCAAGCTCAACGCATCGGAAACCGCCTGCATCTCGTAGGCGCGCCGGGCCTGCGCTGGGCCGACGCGGCCGGTATAGATCGCTCGCTTCAGCGCATTGACCGCCTCACCGCGATTGAGCAGCCGGCGCAACTCGCGGCGGAAGGCCTCGTTGACAAAGTAGTCGGCCAGGAATGCCGTGCGCAGCAGCTTGCCCAGTTGCACGCCGGCGTCATAAATCGGGTCGCCTCTGGCGGCCGAGCCGAACCGTGCCAGAGCGCTCACGGCGCTGGCATGCCCGCTCGACACCGAGGCCGCCAGGTGGACCAGACTGTCCCAGTGGGCTTCAATGAAAGAGGTGTCGATGCCGGCCTCACAGACCGCAGCGATCTCCTCGGGCACCTTCATGCCGCGCGGCACGAACAGACGTCGCTGCGTGAGCTCCTTGAGCCTGGGACACAGATCGAAGCCCAGCAGCCGGGCCAGGGTCATGGCGAAGTCGGTGTAGCCGTGGGTGTCCACCACCAGTTGCGTCGTCTCGACTCGCTCCTGCCGCACCACCCCCTCGATGGCCGCGCCGGCCTGACGTTCGTTGAGCACGATGGGCTGAGCGTGGAAGATGCCCCAGCGGTCACGCACGTGGCTATAGATGCCGATGGAGGCCGTCTGCCGCCTTGGATCCTGACGCGCCTGCCAAACCCGGCGGCTGGTCTCCAGGCTCATCCGGGATGAACAGCCGCTCCTGACCACGGAAGCTCAACGAATGCTCGACCCAGACAGAGCCATTGCGAACGGCGCGGCGCAAGGCCAACAGCGTGGCCACCTCCAGCGCCCGGAATGCCCGCTCCCGGTCGGCGTCGGCGATGTCCTGGCGCCAAGCCGCTCCCAGCCGTGCCGCCGTGAAGTCCTCCGGCAGGATCTTGTCGCCGCTCGCGTACTGCGTGCGCAAGGTGTCCAGTGCTTGCAGTGCAGGATGTTCACCCGTGGCCTTCCAGCTCAGGCTGCTGACGGCGACCAGGAGCGAGCGCACAGGGACGATGGTGGCGATCAGTTGCCGACGGATGCCCGACGCTCGACTCGGCGCCTTCTGTGCACGCCTGGCGGCAACCAGCTCAAGCAGCCTGGTGCGCAGTTCGACCGCAGCGGATTCGTCCTCGACCAGGTCCGTCAAATCCTCCAACAGCAATTGGTACTGCCTTGACCAGTCGACGGCGGCACCCGCCTCGTCGGCGCATTGGCGCCAGAAATCAGAAACGCGGCGCTGGAACATGAGGATGAACTGGTTCGTTGCCGTGAGCGGGCATTAACGCAGGAAGCAGGCCGACTCGACGGCTCGTGCCGGCTCCGTGATGCGCTCGCTGACCGAGGGCGGACGTGTGGACATGCGCCAGGCGTAGCGGCGCACCAGGGTGTCGTTGAGCTCGCTCAGGTGGCGATCCAGGCCCAGCTCTTTGAGGAAGGCGATGCGCTCGTGCACTTCAGCGATCTGGCGCGTGTAATGCTTGGCAGGCGTGCTCCACAACCAGCTCTGACAGTGCTGGCCATCCGGCCGGCACGGAGATTCGGACGGATGCCGCAGTGGTGGCTTCGAGATCGGCAAGTGCCGCAGCCACCAGGGCACGAATGACGCGCTCGTGCACGATGATCAGCCGGTGCTCGTACAGCCAGTGGCGCGCCCGCAGCAGCAGTCGCTCCTAGTAGGCAGTGTGCGCCACTTCGTCGCGCAGTTCACGCACAAGCGCGCGGCGTTGGTGTTCGCTCATCCAGGCAAAGCCCAGGACCTCGCAAGCCTGTCGCTGGTGGTCGAACAGGGTGCGGCCTCGGGTGTACAGCGCACGCAACGAGGCCAGATCGGGCGTCTCGATGTCCAGCAGTTGGCCCAAGTGGCGCAGCAAGGCCACTGGCACGGCACGAACGCTGTTCAATGGCCACCCGCTCATGCGCAGGAAGCCGATGTGCAGCGCCAGGCCGAGCTTGTGCTGGTCACCCCGGCGCCGCTCGATCAGCTCTTGTTCGGAGGGGCTGAAGCTGAAGAAGGCCTGCAGCTCAAAAGCAGAGATCTCGCGCGGCAGCTCACGCAGGCCCAGATAAGGTGCTTGCCAGCCCTGCATCGCCGCCGCTCCCCAAGAGTCGAAAGGCAGCCAAAGATACGCGAGGCCAGACCGAACAGCAAATCCAGTGGTATCAACGACTTACCGCTCAGGGCCCGCGCCGTTGCTGGGCAAACGAACCGTCAACTTTTTTGCACCGAAATCAAAGGGCCCCCGCGTTGGCCGGCGTGATCTTCAGCTCTCGGTTGAGCTTGTAGCGCCCATCCACGTTGCCGTGCAGCTTGTAGCCGTAGAAGGCCTTGCCGTGCTAAATCGTCCAGGGTGTGGGCCAGGCGCTTGGCGCTCTAGCCTTCCGGCGCATCGCCACGGTTGAGCGCCTCGCGTTCCTTGGCGTTGGCTTGCGCAATCGGGGCCTGCACGATGCTGGCGTCCACGATCTGACGGCCACGCGGAATCAGGCAATGCTGCTGCAGTTGCTGGCTCAGGGTCTCGAAGATGGCCTTGCCACCCAATCCACCTTGGGCCAGCCGCTGGCGAAACGCTCACAGTGTGCGGGCATCACGGATGCGCAGCACGCCGTCAAGTCGGCAGAAGCGCTGGAAGCTCAGCCGGTCAAGCACCTGATGTTCGCACTGTTCATCGGACAGGTTGTACAGGCCCTGCAGAAACACCATGCGCACCAGCGCTTCGGTGGGGTACGGCGGACGCCCACCCCTTGCTGCGGTCGGCCCTCGGGCATGCAGCGTCCACCGCTGCGGCCATCTCCGAGAAGTCGATCAGCTTGTCCATCGCCGCGAACGTCTGCACGTAGCCTTCGAGCTTGGCTTTGCGCCGGCGCACCAGGACCAGGTCCTCTGGGGCCTCTTCGGGGAAGAGGCTAAAGGGCTTGATGCGCGGCGTGAACATCTCGCCATGTTGCCGCAGCCTACGCCGCACGTGCGCGCGAAGGCTCGGCCATTAGAAGCACCCAAGAGGCGCGTGGCCTCATGCTGACGCGTCGCCGGTCGAGCGCCCAGCAATGATCACACGCCAGTCCGCGCCGGTGCGCGCCGTGAGTGTCTGTTTGATTCCATGCGCCAGCTGCCCGAGGCGATCATTGTCCAGCTCGTCGCCGTCCCGCAGCTGGGTATAGAGCGTGTGTGTCTCTCCGACTCTTTCGTAGCGATAAACTGGAAAGGCCCCCGCTTCCTGCAGTCCGACCGGAAACTGCGAATACACCGGGGTCCGCTGCAGGGCGGGATGCTCATCGAGAATGTCGTAGATTTCGTACTCGCCGATTACCCACGCGACGCCGGCAAGCACCGATCGGTCGATCCGACCTAGTAATTCCATGCCCGGTCTGCCTGTCGGGCACGCTGATGCGAACAGCCGCACCGCGTCGCCGGTAGCGTAGCGGACGAATGGGACGGCCTGCATGAACGGATAGTAGCCAGTGATCACGAGCCGTCCGACGCCGTCGGCAATCGGACGTCCAGTCTCGAAGGAAATCACCTCCGCGTAGCCGTACGGCTCAAGATGGTACCGTCGGCAGTGCAAGCACCGCCACGCGCCCACAATCGCCTCGCTGAGGCCGAATCGGTCGATCAAGTCGACGCCCCAAAAGCGCTCGATTTGCCGCCGCGCGTGGGCAGTGACGTATTCACTGGTCGACTGGAGTGTCAACAGCCGGGGCAGCACGGCCGCGTCGACCGACTGCTCGAGATACGCCGTCAAGCGTCGCACGGAGATGAGTCCGCCGCCGATGCCGGAGATTCGGTTTTCACGTGAATCGTGCACGTACGTCCGCATCAGCAGTTTGGCCGCGGTTTTGAGGCCGCTCAATGTGGTTACGCTGACGGGAATGAAGTGATACTGGGAAGGGAACTCGAGCACACGCCCATGCCACGGCGTCACCAGTCGCAACGCGAAGCGCTTGTCCGCCCGTTGCCTCGGCGGGGACATCGTCGATACGAACTCGTGGAGGTAGCGCTGTTCCTCTTCGCAGCGTTCGATGATGAGCGGCTCGCCGGAGGTCGTACCGCTAGTGAAGGTGGCGAAGGCGAAATTCGCCGTTGGCGTGCGGATCTCGTCGATGTGACGCGAGATGTCGTCGCGGTTCATGATCGGAATCGACTCGAATTCCTCGATCGGCACCAGGCTGCCGCTGTTCGATAGACCCGGAAGCGACCGTCGATAGAACGGCGACGAGCGCGTCGCCCATTGGAGCGCCTCGTGCACCATCCGGTGATGCAGTTGTATCCCGAGCTCGGGGACCGCCTGACGCATGCGGCCCGCCAAGGCGAAGTAGCTAGCCAGCCGTGGCGCGATCGACGTGACATCCATCGAAGGGTCACGAAGGTGCGCCATGGCGACCTTCGCCATTTCGAGGAGTGCGTCACTCATGGGCTAGCGGTTAGTTGATGTCGGCGAGGAACCGCTTGATGGCGCCGACGACGGTCGGGCAACACACACCTCTGTTCGGGTCGCAGATCACGACATCACGAGGCAGCGGCTGCGGAAATTCGCTCGGCTCGTCGTCAATGACGAGCCACGACTTAGGACGGACCCTATGAACCGTCCGGAGAATGGACTCCCATCGGCCCTCGCCGACCGTAACGCCGGCGAGTCTGCGGCCAAGCGGTCCGAGCATGATGCCAAGCTCCTCAACGCTCCTTACGTGCCGCCATGACGAGTGAATGTAGATGGCAACGTCGTCGGCAGGAACGATCACGCTCTCAAGCAGTATCGACCAGCGGAACAGGCCGCGACCTGCGATTTCGGCGCTCGCAGGCGTGGGTGTCCTCAAGAGCTCTGCCACCGCCCTTCTCGGGTGCAGGACTCCGTCGATGTCGAGGAAGATCACTTGCACGAACGAGCGGCCTCCTAGGCCGAGACAAGTCGCCAGAGATTACGCAGCAATACCGTGCCGTCTGCCAAGGAAATGGTTAGCCAAGCCGACCCGCCCACAAGGATGCCTCGGCGAGCCGTCAGGCGCCCGCCCGGAAATCACGCGCCCGTGTCTAGCACGGGAAGATGCAGCAAACCGATGGGGACCTTGACGTTCAGCGATTTGTCCAGTACCTGAACAAATCGTGCCGGGTACTTTCTCTGAAGCTCAATGAGCTCCGGCAGGGACATTTTCTCGACACTCTTGGATTCGTACAACCGGCCGGCACCCGCCTCTTCGTCCTCGTCCTGTTGCATCGTGAGCTCCTGTCGAATTGATGGCATCGCAAACCGACTCCGGCTGAATTATAGCCCTGACAATGGTTGGGGTGCAACCTCCTTGTGCCCGCTCTGCGTGGGGGCGCCGCCACCCTGCGGAACCTTGCCTTGGCTTAGGGAAGGTCTGCACAAAGCCCGCCCGAGCATTGCAATGCGCTGAACCGTTGGGAATGTGATGCCGCCAGCCTTGGATTCGCACGAGTCGGCAGCCTCAGGGCTGAGGAATCGTCGGTGGCGAGAGCCATTTGGCGGGCTGCGGACACACTCATGCCATCGCTCCGAGGAGTTTGCGCCGCACAAGCCACAGGTTGGCCAGCGCAAACAGCGTGTGCAGCTGCGCCGTTTTCTTGGCCAAGCCGCGGTAGCGAACCTTGGCATGCCCGAACTGACGTTTGACCACACGGAAGGGATGTTCAACCCGCGCCCTGATACCGGCCTTCACGCGCTCCAGTTGCTCGACCAATCGATCCATCGGATCGCTGGGGTCCAGCGTCTTGCGCAAGCCCGGTCGCATGGCGATGTGCCAGGTCACGTCGTCGCGGGCATCGGGCCGTTTGCCTGCGCCTTGGTATCCAGCGTCTGCAAAGACGTCGTGGTCGCTGCTTCGCACCAGGCTGTTGGCCTCAATGACATCGTTGACCGCACCACTCGTGCCCTTCACGGTGTGGACCAGACCCGACTCGATGTCCAAGCCGATGTGGCACTTCATACCGAAGTACCACTGCTGGCCCTTGCGGCTTTGCTTCATCTCCGGGTCGCGCTCACCGCTGCTGTTCTTGGTCGAACTCGGCGCCGCAATCAAGGTGGCATCCACCACCGTGCCGCTCCTGAGCATCACGCCCTTGGCGCTGAGCAGGTCGTTAACAGTCTGCAGGATCTGGGCAGCCAGCTTGTGCTTCTCCAGCACATGCCGGAAGCGCAGGATCGTGCTCTCGTCGGGCAGCCGCTCGTCCCAGCCTTCCAGGCCTGCGAACTCGCGAAACACCGGCATATCGTGCAGTGCCTCTTCCATCGCCGGGTCGCTCAGCGCGAACCACTGCTGCATGAAGTGAATGCGCAACATGGTCTCGGGCGAGAACGGCGGGCGACCACGCTTGCCTTCAGGGAGGTACGGCGACACCAAGGCCACCAGCTCAGCCCAGGGCACGACCTTCTCCATCTCCTCCAGGAACTCCCTGCGCCGCGTTCGCTTGGCCGTCACTCCCGGGCCCAGGCTGTGCTGTTTCATGGACCCAATCGTCTCAGGGCTTCACGTCGGCGCCAAGCACGGCGTGGGGCGATTTATGCAGACCTTCCCTAAGTGTTCTGGACCTCGGGCTCAGGCAAGCGATTGACGCCACGCCGTCGCAGCAGTCGGTCCAGCGCCGAGCGGCTCATCGCCGGTTCGATGAACTCACGCACCACCGCCAGCAAGTCGTCCAGCGACAGGCGCAGGTGCGTGCGAAGGTAGACGACGATCTCTTCCTGGCCGACGTTGAGCGTGGTCTGCAGCCGATGCGGCGTGTGGCTGCCGTCTTCGACCGTCGTGCGCTTGCGCCACTTGCGGATGGTGAACTTGCCCACGCCGAAGCGCTGCACCAACTCGGCCTCGGTGCCTTGCGCCTGCTGAATCGCCAGCCTGGTGGCCGGCGTGGTCGTCGCGTTCTTGTGCAAGCTGATCAGCATCATGGCCTCCGCTGCTTCAAGTCTGCCAGCAAGCCCTTCAGGACTTCCCGGCCCACAAGGATCGCATATCGGCTGCCGAGGAGCCAATCATCCGGGACACGACAGCTATTGAATGGGCTCATTCTTTGGCAATCGCAATCGCTCCAACCAAACGGCAACGCCGCGCAAGCTTTCGAGATCGTCTGCCGCCGCAAGCTTGACCATGTGGTTGATTTCGTCTGAAGAATACAGCAATGGTAGGTAGCGCGAGAGCGCTGTGCATAGCTCGCGCCGGTACACCTCGCCGACGGCGATGGCGAAGCCGCCGGTTAGCAAGATTACATCTGGCGCGTCGAACAGTACGACGACATGAAGCGCCTGAGCGAGATACTTAATTGAGCGCTGCAGAATTTTGCAGACGAAGACGTCGCCGGCCTGAATGCAGGCGACCGCGACTTCGTTTAACCGGACGTCGTCGATCGTGTCGATGGCTGCCCCGCCTTTAGCGAGCGTCGACCACAGCAACGACGCCTTGTACGCTTGCCCCCCGCTGGCGATCGCGGCGTTATGTCGGAGCAAACGGGCAAAGCCGACGCCCGAGGCGTAGTTGCCTAGGATGCCAGGCAGCAGTCCATTGGCGTTCCTCAGTGCCTCCGGTCCCTCGTCGACGACCGCAAGACCGATCTCGCCGTTGCGGCCGCTGCCTTCCATGACGACGCGTCGTTCGACCCTGTCGTAGATCTTGGATCCGATGCCACTGCCGACGCTGAGCGTTAGCACGGTACGCTGATCGGTGAAGCACGAGTCCTCACCATGGCGGATGGCAGCGGCCGTCAAATCGTTGAGAACGTCTACTCGCAAGCCCAACCGGGCGGAGAGTGCGGGGGCCGCGAGATCGCTTGCGCCGTCGCCCCAGATAGCATTCGTACGACCAATATCGCCATGCGCCGACACCAAGCCAGGAAAGCAAAGGCCGCATCGGGTGATGGATGGCCACAAGTTGCGCTTCGCGCGAACCAACTCAGCGAGCCACCTGATCCACTCCTCTTTGCGCGCCTCTGGTACGTTCCCGCACAACGCGCGCGTATCGATCGTCCTTACGCGCTCGATGTCGACAAACGATCCCCCACATGAGACGCCGAAGCGACTGAAGGTGTAACCGACATCGATGCAAAGCTGGTAGTCCGGCGAAAGTACCATTTTTCCTCCGGAAGGGGGGCGGGGTGGACTCGCTGAAGCTGCTTCTCGCAGACAAGGACGTCGGATTTACCCCGACGGTGGATTTGACCACCAAGTTGATGGACACGCGACAGCGCCGGATGCCGGATTCGGCAGCCTACAAGAGGGTCCTGATCGGAAGCGGCGCCGGTGCCTGCTTCGGATGGCGCTGCTCTAAAGGTGGTCTGGTAGCTTCAGCGGCATGCGGCGCCGTCGCATCCACGCTGGCTGGCAAGCTGTTCGATCAGCTGAATCTGCGAAGTTCGCCGCTTGCCCTCATCGAAAACCTACGCGAAAATGCGGCTCCGACTATGCGGGAAATCCAGGACTTGCTGCGGCAGTGTGATTCCTTGGTGTCATTGAAGGCCACGCGGATGAGTTGCTTTGGCGTGAGGTGATTTGCGCTCAAGCGGCAGCTTTGGGGCAACGCGATGCGGGGATTGGATGTTGCTTTGCGGGGGCGACTCCGCCGGCTCCGATGCGGAGTGAGGCCTCAATCCACAAAACCTAAGCCATGCCACCCCTTGTAAGCGTACCGCGCATGAGGTATGAGATGGTTAGGCGGCCGAGATCGGGGGCGTCCCGGTAGGCAGCGTTGGGTGTTGGCGGCAATCTGGCGGGTGGTTTGGGCGATCATCTAGCACCTTGGCGGCCACGTCGATGATCAGTGCCTGCTGGCTCAGGCACTGCGGTGATGATCGGCGTGGTCATGGGGAGCCAGATCTCACTCGCTCGCGATTGAAGTGAGGTAAGCGTCCGGCGAACCCGTCTTGAACTCTGCTGGGCGGCCGGTCACGATAGTGTCCACCAAGGAGGGCGGATTCAACCGATCGATGCAACACACTATGACCGCCTGGCGGAAGGAGTGTTGCGATGAAGCAGCGACCTCGGA
>NZ_JAGQDF010000001.1 GCF_018069875.1 Ideonella alba
TTCGCTTGTCCTCATGTCCCCCGGCCTGCGGCCTCCTCCTTGACTTCGGCCAAGCGAACTCCCCCTCACCCGCTGCCGACGTCCTCGCACTGCTCGCACGAGCAGTCCCGCAACGGCTGCCCAGACAAGGACCGAGCGGCCAGGGGCTGGCGGCGCTGTCGGGGGCGCCGAGGAGCGCAGGGCTGCAGGGCAATCCCTTCTGACTGGCCCACACTGTTTGAGCAGAGCGAGCCGCAGGCGAGCGGAGCGAGTTTGTGGGCCGCCCTGCAGCCCGAGCACCGCAGGGGAGTCGGCGCAGCCGACCGCCACCGTCTGCGACGACAGGCCCTGGTCGCTCGGGCCTTGGCTGCGCCACCACCTCTGAAGTCAATCAGGTCGACTGGCGGCTCTGGGCAGGTTGCTGACTTCAACCTTGGCCCGCCTGGGGGAATGGGACAATCGCCGCATGAGCGAGACCCTGACCCTGATCCGCCCCGATGACTGGCACCTGCACGTGCGTGATGGCGCGCCGATGCAAGCGGTCGTGCCCTACACCGCGCGTCAGTTCGGTCGCGCGATCATCATGCCCAACCTGCGTCCGCCGGTGACCACGGCGGCGCAGGCGGTGGCCTACCGCGAACGCATCCAGGCGGCGGTGCCGGCTGGCGTGGACTTCACGCCGCTGATGACGCTGTACCTGACCGACAACACGCCGCCCGACGAGATTCGCCGAGCCAAGGCCGCGGGCGTGGTGGCGCTGAAGTTGTACCCCGCCGGCGCCACCACCAACAGCGATGCCGGTGTCACCGACCTGCGCAGGACCTACGCCACGCTCGAAGCCATGCAGCGCGAAGGCCTGCTGCTGCTGGTGCATGGTGAGGTGACCGATCCGGCGATCGACCTGTTCGACCGCGAAGCCGTGTTCATCGACCAGGTGATGCAGCCGCTGCGGCGCGATTTTCCTGAACTGAAGGTGGTGTTCGAGCACATCACCACCCAGGAGGCGGCGCAGTACGTGGCCACGGCGGGCGCGCACACCGCGGCCACGATCACCGCGCATCACCTGCTCTACAACCGCAACGCGATTTTCCAGGGTGGTCTGCGGCCGCACTACTACTGCCTGCCCGTGCTCAAGCGCGAGGTGCATCGCCAGGCCCTGGTGGCGGCGGCAACCAGCGGCTCGGACCGCTTCTTCCTGGGCACCGACAGCGCGCCGCATGCCTCGGTGATGAAAGAGGCGTCGGTGTGCGGTGCAGGGTGCTTCACGGCGCTGAGCGCGCTGGAACTCTACGCCGAGGCCTTTGAGGCGGCCGGCGCAATCGACAAGCTGGAGGGCTTTGCCAGCCGCCACGGCCCGGCCTTCTACGGCCTGCCGGTCAACGCCGGGACCGTCACGCTGCGCCGCGAGGCGCTGACGCTGCCCGAGTCCGTGCCCTTCGGTGAGGCCCAACTCAAGCCGTTGCGTGGCGGCGAGACCCTGGCCTGGCGCCAGGTCGACTGAGTGCACCGGGGCACGTGCGCGCCCCGGTCCGTCATCACTGGATGATGTAGGCGTTGTCGAATTCGCCAGAGATGCCGCCCTTGATGCGCTGTGTGGTGCAGTTCTGGATCTCGTTGCGCATCGACATGTTGGCGAACAGCGCCGCCGGCGCCGTGCCGTCGTTCTCGGTGTAGGTGATCTGCGCGGTGATGTTGCCGTCGCGGACGTAGGTGAAGGTGTTTGCCTTCTTGTCCCACGAGAACTGCAGGCGCATCGGGGTGCCCGGCGTCACTGTGCCCAGCTGCACAACCAGGGCCGAGGCTCCCGGCAAGGCGGCGCTGGCCGAGCAGTCGGCGTTCGTGCACTGCGACAGCACGCCCTGGACCTGCATCACGCCCGGGGCGTCGACCGAGTTGCTGGTGCGGCGCGCACGGATCTGGGCCAGCACGTCACCGGTGCGGTCACCAGGCACCGGGCCGCCCGGACGGATGTTGAAGAACGAGCCGATCAGGCGGGCACTGGACTGACCCACGGCCGGGTTGGCAGCGCAGCTCTCGCTCTGCCAGATGTTGTCCACCGTCACATCGGCACGCAGGCCCTTGATCGGCGCCGCGATGGGAATCGTGGTGTTCCACGACTCCATCGTCAAGCCGGTGTCGGAAGCGGTGTTGCCGTACAGGAAACGACCCAGCGTCAGCTTGTTGTTGTCGACGAAGCGGGCCGCCTCGCTCTCGTTCCACTTGATGCGGTCCAGGCCGGTGTTGACATTGAAGTCGTCGTACTTGACGGACGCGGCCTGCGCGCTCAGCGAGAGCAGGCCCAGGGCCATCAGCGGAATGAAACGGAAATTCACAGCAAAGTCTCCTAGGTGTCTGCGGGGTACTGCTCACGCAGCGACCCCGCCATTGTGGTGGCGCAGCGCGAAGGGCAGAAGCCACTGCCCCCTAGCTTGCAGAGTGGCCTCGTGCGCACCTCTTCACGCCTTGTGCCGGCGCATGCGTCAGCGGACGATGCCGTAGTTGTCGAACTGCGCGCCGATGCCGGCCTTGGCACGGCCGGCCATGCAGTTGGCCACTTCGGCGCGGGCCGACACGTTGTTGAACGGTCGGCCTGGCGTGCCGGTGATGGTCACCGGGTAGGGCACGGCCACCGGTGCGCCACCGTCGCGGATGAACAGGAACTGGTTGTTCGCCGCGTCCCATTCGATCTGCAGCGTCACCTTGTCACCGACGTTGGCGGTGCCCAGGTCGACACCGCCCAGGTTGTTCGAGGTTGAGCAATCGGCGTTGGTGCACTGCGGCACGCCGCCCGCCACCCGCAGCACGCCGGGGGCGTCGGTGGAGTTGGAGGAGCGGCGCAGCCAGGCCTGGGCCAGCACGTCGCCGGTGAAGTCACCGGCCACCGGGCCGCCAGCGCGCGTGCTGAAGTAGTTGCCGATCACCCGCGCCCGCACCGTGCTGGGCGTGGTGTTGGCGGCGCAGCCGTCGAGGCGGTCGACGTCGTCCACCGAGATCGTCACCTTCACCGCGCGGGAGGGCGAGGCATCGGTCTGGCTGGTGCTCAGCTGGGTCACCGTGACCCCGCTGTTGCTGGTCGTGTTGCCGAAGCCCCACTGGCCCAGGGCCAAACGGCCGTTGTCGATGAAACGGTAGCTCTCGGGCGCGGACCAGCGCGTGTTGTCGATCTCGGGCAGGTTGAAGTTGTCGCCCACCACGGCGGCGACGGCAGAGAGACTGGCCAGCACCAGGGCACTGGCGGCGAAGAGGCGCTTCGTGTGCGTCATCATGGACTCCTGTGTGATGTCGCGGCGCGGCTCAGTAGCTGAAGCGCACGTTGTCGAAATCGGCGACGATGCCGGCCTTCACCTTGGGTGTGCTCAGGCAGTTGGCCACCTCATTGCGGATGCTGGGCTGTACGAAGCCCAGCACCGGCGGCGTGGCGCTCGAACCGGTGTAGGACACCGTCTGCGTCACCCCATTGGCGGTGAAGTCGAAGGTCTTGGCCTTCTTGGCCCAGTCGACGCGACTGATCACCTTGGTGCCCAGCGCCACCGGCGCGAAATTGACGACGCCGATCGCGGTCGAGGCGCTGCAGTCGGCGTTGCTGCAGGTCGACAGGATGCCCTGCACATCGACCTGGCCTGCCGGCAGCGTGGTGTCGCTCAGGCGGCCCAGTCGGATCTGGGCCAGCACATCACCGGTGCGGTCACCCGGCACCGGGCCACCCGGGCGCTGGTTGAAATAGGCGGCGATCAGCCGCACCCGGGCGTTGGTGTTGAAGGGGTTGGCGGCGCAGGTCTCGTCGGTCTTGACGTCGACGACGGTGATGTCGGCGCCCATCGACTTGGGCGGCGTGGTGTCGATCAGCGGCTCGTTGAAGGTGTCGGCGACCAGCCCGCTGTCGCTGGCGGCGCCACCATAGGTGAAGCGCCCCAGGCGCAGCTGCTTGGCCTGGACAAAGCGGCCTTGCTCGCTCTCGATCCACAGCGCGCGGTTGAGGCCCGGCGTGCTGAAATCGTCCTGCGTGGGCACCTTGACGGCCCAGGCCGACCCGGCCAGCGCCACCGCGGCCAGCGCGGCGACCTGCCGGGGAATTCTGCTTTCCATGTTCACCTCCAGGGACTGCTGCCGGAGCGTGAACACCACGACCGGTCGAAAACGATTGTTCCGACCGACGTGGCGGAGGTCATCCACACAATGCCCGATGACCCCCTAGTTTGACGGCGGTCAAGCCGCGGGCAGGAAGCCCTCGATCGACAGGTAGCGCTCGCCGGTGTCGTAGTTGAAACCCAGCACCTTGGCGCCGGCCGGCAGCTCGGGCAGCTTCTTCGCAATCGCTGCCAGTGTGGCGCCGCTGGAGATGCCCACCAGCAGACCCTCCTGGGCGGCGCTGCGACGGGCGTACTCGCGGGCCTCCTCGGCCTCGACCTGGATCACGCCGTCGAGCAGCTCGGTCTTCAGGTTCTTCGGGATGAAGCCGGCGCCGATGCCTTGAATGGGGTGCGGGCTGGGCGCGCCACCCGAGATCACCGGCGACTGGCTGGGCTCGACCGCGTAGACCTTCAGCTGCGGCCACTGCGCCTTCAGCACGGAGGCCACGCCGGAGAGGTGACCGCCGGTGCCCACGCCGGTGATGATCGCGTCCAGACCCTCGGGGAAGTCGGCCAGGATCTCCTGCGCGGTGGTGCGCACATGCACCTCGATGTTGGCGGGGTTCTCGAACTGCTGCGGGATCCAGGCGCCGGGCGTGGCGGCGGCCAGCTCCTCGGCCTTGGCGATCGCGCCCTTCATGCCCTTCTCGCGCGGGGTCAGCTCGAAGCTGGCGCCGTAGGCCAGCATCAGGCGGCGGCGCTCGACGCTCATGCTGTCGGGCATCACCAGCACCAGCTTGTAGCCCTTGACCGCGGCCACCATGGCCAGGCCGACGCCGGTGTTGCCCGAGGTGGGCTCGATGATCGTGCCGCCGGGCTTCAGCTGGCCGCTGGCCTCGGCCGCCTCGATCATCGCCAGCGCGATGCGGTCCTTGATCGAGCCTCCCGGGTTGCTGCGCTCGGACTTGACCCAGACCTCGTGGGTGTCGCCGAACAGGCGGTTGACGCGGATGTGTGGGGTGCGGCCGATGGTGGCCAGGACGTTGGCAGCCTTCATGGTCATCTCCTGTGAGCCGTCGATGATGCCCCAGACCGTCCCGCTCTGCCGGCATAAGCTTCTGACCGCTTCTCATGCCTCGGGCAGGGACACGGCGTCCATGGGACAATGCAGGCCGTGAAGCCGACCAGACCGCCGCTGGTGCATGGTGCCGAAAGGCCGCACTGGAGGAAGGTCCGGACTGCATAGAGCAGCGTAGCGGGTAACGCCCGTCCACCGCGAGGTGCGGATCAGAGCCACAGAGACGAGTCTTGCCGGGGGTCCCAACGGGGGTGCTCAGCGAGGGGCCGGCGCAAGCCGGCTGGCCGTCGGCGCAAGCCGGCGGCCTCGGGCGCAGCCCGAACCGAGCAGCCGCCCTTGACGGGGCAACCGCCCCGTCAAGGGTGAAACGCGGCAATCTCTACGCGCAGCAACACCAAATAGGCCGGCATTGAAGCGGCTCGCTGAGCCGGCGGGTAGGTGGCATCGAGCCAGGGTGGCAACACCCCGGCCCAGAGGAATGGCGGTCACGGCGGGTCTCGCAAGAGGCGCCGCCGCACAGAATCCGGCCTATCGGTCGACTTCACTTTTTTTTCCATGGCATTCACCGGATGAACCCTGAAGCCTCGCGCGTCTGGCGCGGTCCCCGCTGGATGCTGGCGGCGCTGCTGGCCGGCCTGGGCATGCTCGGGCCCTTCTCGATCGACACCTATCTGCCGGCCTTCACCGGCATTGCGCAGAGCCTGGGCGCCACGCCGGTGCAGATGCAGCAGACGCTGTCGGCCTACCTGCTGGGCTTCGCGCTGATGAACCTGTTCCACGGCGCGCTGGCCGACAGCTTCGGCCGGCGGCCGGTGGTGCTGGGCGGGCTGGCGGTGTTCACGCTGGCCTCGCTGGGCTGCGCGCTGTCACTCAACATCGGGCAGCTGGTGCTGTTCCGCGCGCTGCAGGGAATGTCGGCGGGTGCGGGCATGGTGGTCTCGCGGGCCATCATCCGCGACCTCTTCCACCCGGATCAGGCGCAGAAGGTGATGTCGCAGGTCACCATCTACTTCGGCGTGGCGCCGGCGGTGGCGCCGATCATCGGCGGCTGGCTGTACGTGCACCTGGGCTGGCACGCGATCTTCTGGTTCCTGGTGGGCGTCGGCCTGGTGCTGATGGTCACGATGGCGCGCATGCTGCCCGAGTCCTTGCACCCCAGCCAGCGCCAGCCCTTTGAGGCGCGGCCGCTGATGCAGGGCTACTGGCAGATGGTCAGCAACCCGGTCTTCCTGGCGCTGGCCTTTGCGTCGGGCGTGCCGTTCAACGGCATGTTCCTCTATGTGCTGTCGGCGCCGGTGTTCCTGGGCGACATCCTGCACCTGGGCCCGACCGAGTTCTTCTGGTTCTTCCTGCTGACCATCGGCGGCATCATGGGCGGCGCCTGGTGGTCCGGCCGGCTGGCCGGGCGCATCGAGCGCAGCCGGCAGATCCGCCGGGGCTTTCGCATCATGGTCGGCGTGTCGCTGCTGAACGTGGCGATGAATGCGCTGCTGACACCGCATCCGGCCTGGGCACTGCCCTTGATCGCGGTATTCGCTTTCGGCTGGGCGCTGATGGTGCCGGTGGTCACGCTGCTGGTGCTGGACCAGGTGCCCGAGCGCCGCGGCATGGCCAGCTCGCTGCAGGCCTGCCTGGGCAGCGTGGCCAACGCCTTCGTGGCGGGGGTGATCGCGCCGCTGGTGATGCATTCGGCGCTGGCGCTGGCGCTGACCTCGCTGGGGCTGATGGGCATTGGCCTGCTGGCCTGGCACTGGGTGCGGCGCCGCGTGCCGGCCTGAGCGCGTCGCGGCGACAATCACCCCGTACCCGCTGGAGACCCGATGGACGCCGCCGACACCCCCGATCAGACCGATGCCCAGGGTCTGGAGATCTCGCTGCCCGCCGCGCTGGAGCTGTGCCGGCTGGAGCTGGCCACGCTGATCGACATCCGCCAGTCCTTCGAGATCGAGATGAAGGGCGCCATCCCCGGCACCGTGCACATCCCGATGTTCGAGGTGAAGGTCATGCTGGGCGATGCACTCACCGAGGATGAGCAGGACATCCTCGACGCCGGCACGCCCAAGGACATCGACGCCAAGACCTTCTTCACGATGATCAACCAGCTGCACCACGCGCGCGACCACCTGCTGCTGTGCGTGTGCAACAGCGGCCGGCGCAGCCTGGCGGCAGCGCGCCTGCTGCGCTCGCTGGGCTACCCCAAGGCCTTGTCGGTGGCGGGGGGCTTCCAGGCCTGGAAGAAGCTGCAGGCGGCGCCGCCTGCGGCCGCTTGACCCCGGCGGGCGGCCGTCAGCCCTGGCCTTTTGGGGCGCTACCCGCGGGCGGGTGGCGCCGCAGGTGCTCCTCCAGGGCCAGCAGCAGGCTGGTGCGGTGCTGCCGCGCGACCTGCTGCCAGGGCAGGCCGCTGATCGCGCCCTCCAGCGCCCACAGCAGGTTCAGGCTGGCGCGCGGCTGCCGCGCCCGCACCTGGGCGTAGGCCGCCACCGCGCCCAGCCGGCGCAGTTGCTCGGCCGAATCGATCCCTGCCGCGCGCAACCACTCGGCGGAGCGGGGACCCAGACCGGGCAGCTCGGCCAGGCGGTCCGGCTCAGGCATCGGCCTCCGAGCTGGCGGGGTTCAGGCGCTCGAACAGCGCAATGTCCCGGATGTTCTTCTGTACGGCCACCGCACCGAACAGCGCCAGCAGGAAGGCCATCGCGTAGTAGCCCTTCTCGCTGCCGGTCAGCGTCGCATTCCACAGGCCCACCGTCAGTAACAGCAGCGCCAGACCCAGCGCCACCCAGCACAGGCCGTAGTAGATGCCGGTGACCGGGATGGCCTCCAGCCGGTCACGCACCGTCTTCTGCAGCGACACCGCAGCGAACAGCCCGAAGGCCAGCACGGTGAAGTAGTAGCCCTTCTCGTTCAGCGCCATCTGCGCGTTCCACAGACCGGTGACATAGGTCACGGCGCCCACGAAGAGGGCTGCCCAGGAGGCGCCGACGAAGGCGCCGGTCGGACGTTGCGCGGTGAGGGTGTTCATGGTGGTCTCCCTGAGTGGTCATGGTGTGCGCCGGTCGCCCGTGGCACGGGCCGATGATGCCATCGCGACCCCGCGCCGGGCTCAAGTCGGGCGCCGGTGTTCCGATAGAGCGGGTTGACATCCGCACTGGTCGGACAGGAGAACGCCATGCCCCACGCCCCTCGCAGGCTCCGCCTGAGTCTTGCGCTCGCCACCCTTGCCCTGGCCTCGGTGCCCGTCTGGGCCGGCGGTGAGCATGGCCACGCCGAACCTGCGGCCAAGCCCGCCGCCAAGCCCGCGACCGAGCCCAAGGCCGCGAACGGCAAGGAAAGCATCTCGATGGACGAGCTGCGCGAGCGGCTGGCCGCCCGGCTGGGCGCCACCAAATCGCCCGAGGCCAAGAGCAACTACGTGATGCGGGTGACGAACAAGGCCGAGGCGCCGTCGGAGCCGGTGCGCCGCGCGGCACCCAAAGCGGCGGAGCCCGCCGCCGACAGCCATGGCGGCCACGGCGGCGCGGGCGCCGCGGCCCAGCTGCTGCCGCACGCCGCGCACGATCCGCACTGGGCGTACGAGGGCGCGAACGGCCCGCAGTCCTGGGGTTCGCTGAAGCCCGAGTTCGCCACCTGCGCCAGCGGCCAGCGGCAAAGCCCGATCGACATCCGCGACGGCATCCCGCTGGAGCTGCAGCCGATCGAGTTCGCCTACATCCCCACCGGCTTCTCGGTGATCGACAACGGCCACACCGTCCAGGTCAATGTCCCCCAGGGCAACGCGATCAGCGTGCAGGGCAAACGCTTCGAGCTGCTGCAGTTCCACTTCCACCGCCCGTCGGAGGAGCGCATCAACGGCCGCCAGTTCGACATGGTGGTGCACCTGGTCCACAAGGACCTGGACGGCCGCCTGGCGGTGGTGGCGGTGATGCTGGACCGCGGCAGCGCCCACCCGCTGATCCAGGCGGTGTGGAACGCGCTGCCGCTGGAAAAGGGCGTGGCCGAGCCGGCCCCGACCACGCTGGACCTGAACCAGCTGCTGCCCAAGGACCGCCGCTACTACACCTACATGGGCTCGCTGACCACGCCGCCCTGCAGCGAGGGCGTGCTGTGGATGGTGATGAAGGAGCCGGTGCAGCTGAGCCCGCAGCAGATCGGCATCTTCGCGCGCCTGTACCCGATGAACGCCCGGCCGATCCAGAAGACCGCGGGCCGGATGATCAAGGAAGGGCAGTGAGCCGCACCTGAGGCCGCCCGGCGCGGTCGTGGGCTGCCCGGGCCGCTGGGCCGCGCGCTACTGCACCCGCTTGTAGGTGGTGTAGCCCTCGTTGGGCGCGGTGTCCGGGCTGAGCACCAGCACGCCCCAAGGCGGCACGGTCACGCCCAGCAGGCCGGCGACCGGCACCACCGGTGAGGGGCTGCCGGTCAGCAGGTCGCGCAGCGCCGAGAAGTTCATGATCTTCGAGTTGGCCACCAGCACGTGGTCCTCGACCGGCTGGTCGCTGGGATTGGCCAGCACCAGCACGGTGTCGGCGACGCGGTCGGTGTGGCGCTCGAAGGCCAGCAGCCGGGCGCTGGTGATCTCGCGCAATTCACCCACGCGCAGCGCGCGGTGGGCGCGGCGCAGCGCGATCAGCTGCTTCGTCCAGCGCAGTTCAGGGTGCCCGTCGTGGACCAGGTCCCAGGGCATCGGGGCGCGCATTTCCGGGTCGTCACCGCCGGCCAGGCCCAGCTCGCTGCCGTAGTACAGGTTGGGCGCGCCAGGCAGCGCGAACTGCAGCACCTGGGCCAGGCGGCGGGCGGCGGGGTCGGGCAGCGCGGTGGCCAGGCGGATGGTGTCGTGGTTGTCCAGCATCAGCCAGCTGCGCAGCATGTTCTCGATGCCGGCCTCGTCGACCACGCGCTGGATCATCCGCGCCGCCACCGGGCCGGGGATCTGGCCGCGCATCGTGCGCAGCAGCACCTCGCGCACGGTGAAGTTCATCACCGCGTCCAGCGACGGGAACCACTCCTTGGGGTAGTTCCAGGTCTCGCCCACCACCAGCGAGCCTGGCTTTTCCGCGTGGGCCGAGCGGGTCAGGTCTTCCAGCAGGTTGAAGCCGATGTCGTGCGCCACGTCCAGGCGCCAGCCGTCGACGCCATCGCGCAGCGCCTGGCGCACCACCGAGTTCGCGCCGGCATGGATGTGCTCGCGCACCGCCGGGTGTTCCATCACCACCTCGGGCAGGTTCTGGGCGCGGAACCAGGCGCGGGCGCCGCCGGGCAGCGCGTCGTTGAAGTCGAACCAGGCGCGGGTGGGTGCGGCCGGATCGGCCTGGGCCTGCTGGAAGGCCGGGGCGTTGCGGCCCATGTGGTTGAACACGCCGTCGAGCACCAGCTTCATGCCGCGGGCATGCACCGCGTCGGCCAGGGTGCGCAGGTCGTCGCGGGTGCCGAACTCGGGGGACACCGCGGTCCAGTCGAGAGCGTCGTACTTGTGGTTGGTCCAGGCCGCGTGGATCGGGTTCAGGTAGAGCACGTCGGCGCCCAGACCGTGCACGTGGTCCAGGCGGCTGGCGGTGCTGGCCAGGTCGCCGCCCCAGAAATCGATCTCGTGGCTCCAGACCTTGGCGTCCGGCAGGTACTCGCCGGCGCGCGGCTGCTCATGCCAGGCCCGCAGGCGCTTGGGCGCGGGGTAGAGGTGGCGCTTGGTGTCCAGGTCGGCGCTGGGCGCGAAGCGGTCGACCAGCACCTGGTAGACGATGGCGCCGCAGCGCCAGTCGGCCTCGCGGCGCTCGAAAGTGCCGGCCAGGGCCCGGTCGTGTCGGTTGGCGTGGTCCATGGCGGCAGGGTCAGGGCACCCGCTTGTAGCGGTCATAGCCGCCCATCGGCTCGGGGCGGGGCTGCAGCACCAGCACGGTCTGCGGCGGCACCTCCACCTCCAGCAGACCGGCGATCAGCGTGAAGCGCGCCGGCGTGCCGCCGGCGCTGTTCAGGACGTCGACCATCGGCGTGCCGTCCATCAGCCAGGCGTCGGGCACCGGCAGGCGCTCCTTCACCGGCTCGCGGGTGGGGTTGGCCACCACCACGCGGCTGTCCATCGGCCGGTCGGTGTGGCGCAGAAAGGCCAGAAGGCGCTCGCCATCCAGCGCGACGTGGTCGCCGATGCGCAGCGCGCGGTGTTCGCGGCGCAGGGCGGTCAACTGGCGCACCCAGGCCAGCTCGGGGTGGCCGGCCTGCACGCGGTCCCAGCGCATCGGGCCGCGGTTGGCCGGGTCGGGGCCGCCTTCCATGCCCACTTCCACGCCGTAGTACAGGTTGGGCGCACCGGGCAGCGTGAACTGCAGCGCCTGCAGCAGACGGCGCGGCGCCACCTCGGGGAACTCGGTGTGCAGGCGCGGCAGGTCGTGGTTGTCGAGCAGGGTCCAGGAGCGCAGCGTGGGCTCGATCCCCGAACGCTTCACCAGGGCGTCGATGCGCCGGCCGGTGGCGCCGCCGCTGACCTGGCCGCGCGCCAGGTCGAACAGCATCAGGCGCAGCGTGAAGCCCATCACCGCGTCATGCGACTGCAGCCAGCGGTCAGGCCAGTTGACGATCTCGCCCACCACCAGCGAGCCGGGCTTCTCGCGGTGGGCGGCGTCGGTCATCTCGCGCAGGAAGCGCGGGCCCAGCTCATAGGCGGTGTCCAGGCGCCAGCCGTCGGCGCCGTCGCGCAGGTAGCTGCGCACCACCGAATCACGGTCCAGCCACAGGTGGCGGCGCACCGGCAGGTGTTCGAGGTTCAGCTCGGGATGGTTCTGGAAACCCGTCCACACCCGCGCGCCACCGGCGTACTGCGGACCGATCGCGAACCAGTTCCGGTAGGGGCTCTTCGGGTCGGCCAGCGCCTGCTGGAAGATCGGCGCGTTGCGGCCCATGTGGTTGAACACGCCGTCGAGCACCACCTTCAGCCCCAGGCCATGGGCCTGCGCGGCCAGGCGCTTGAAGTCGGCGCGGGTGCCGTACTCGGGCGAGATGGCCTGGTAGTCCAGCGCGTCGTACTTGTGGTTGGTCCAGGCCAGGTGGATGGGGTTCAGGTACAGCACGTCGGCGCCCAGGTCGCGCAGGTGCGACAGGTGGGCGCTGGTGCTGGCCAGGTCGCCGCCCCAGAAGTCCAGCTCGGCCGAATTGACCTTGTGCTCGGGGAGCTGCACGCCGGCCGCGGGCACCTCGTCCCAGCCGCGCAGGCGCTTCGGCGCAGGGTACAGCGCGCGCTTGGCGTCGAGGTTGGCGCTGGGCGCGAAGCGGTCGACGATGACCTGGTAGACCACCGCGCCATTGCGCCAGTCGCGCTCGCGCTGGTCATAGGCGCCGGGCCCTGCCAGGGCGGTCAGCGGGCTCAGGGCCGCCAGCAGGGCGGCGGCATGCAAGCAACGTCGGCGTGGGTTCATCTCGGTGCGTAGCCGCTGGCGGCCACGATCGCGGCCGGATCACGCAGCAGGAGCAAGGTGGTCAAGGCCTGGGCACGGTCGGGGGCGCGCGCGACGAAGGCCTCGCACAGCCGTTTGCCCAGCCAGTAGCCCATGTCGGCCGGCTGACCCGCACGCGCCGGGCGGGCGTTGTAGAGCCAGTCGCCGAAGCCGGCACCGCGCGCCACGTCGGCCTGGAACGCCCGCCACAGCTCGGCCTCATGGGCCAGGCCATAGCGCTCGCGGTCGGCGGACGGGCCGCTGGAGGCGCCGCGGGCCTGCTCCATCATGTAGTCGGCGAAGCCTTCCATCAGCGTGGCGTACAGCAGGTTGAAGTCGAGCTTGGCCGGCAGGTGGCGGTGCTGGTGCACATGCGTGATCTCGTGGGCGACGAAGTCCAGCAGCAGGGCGCGCGCGTCCTGGGGCGTGTCCACGCTCTGGCACAGCACCTCCAGGCCGAGGCCCAGGCCCTGCGCCTTGGCCGTGCCACCGGAGTTCATCGCGCCGAAGAGGGCAAAGGCCGGCGCGGCCTCGGCGGGCTGGCCCAGCCGGCGCGCCACCTCGACCATCACCGCGCCGGCCTCCTGCGCCACGGCGCGGGCGGCCGGCAGGCACAGCGCGATCGCCTTGCGGTAGGCCTGCGGGTGGGCCTGCAGTGCCTGGGCCAGGTTCTGCGCCGACTCGATGCGCCCGGGCGTGAACAGCGCCACGCCAACGCTGCCCGGGGTCAGGTAGGCGCGTTGCAGCGTGTCGGCATCCGGCAGGCGGCCGTCGGCCAGCAGCGCCGCAAAGCGCTCGGCGTCGTCGACCTGCAGCGCCTGCGCCGGCGCCGCCCAGGCGCCGACCTGCGCGAGGGCCAGCAGCAGCGCGGCACAGACCGCGCGCTTCATCCCTTGACCCCGCCCGAGGTCAGGCCCGAGACGATCCAGCGCTGGGCCAGCAGGAACACCGCGGTGATCGGCAGGCCCGAAAGCACCGCCGCGGCGGCGAAGTCGCCCCACAGGTACTTCTGATCGTAGAGGTAGTACTTGGAGCCCACCGCCAGCGTGAGATTGGGCTCCTCGCGCAGCAGCACCGAGGCGATCGGGTACTCGATGATCGTGCCGATGAAGGCCAGCACGAAGACCACCACCAGGATCGGCACCGCCATCGGCAGCAGCACGCGCCAGAACGCCTGCCAGCTGGTGGCGCCGTCGACCTTGGCGCATTCCTCGATCTCGGCCGGCACGGTGTCGAAGTAGCCCTTGATCGTCCAGACGTGCATGCCGATGCCGCCCAGGTAGGCCAGGATCAGGCCGCCGTGGGTCTCCACCCCCAGCCAGGGCACCCAGCGGCCGATCGCGTCGAAGATGGCGTAGACCGCCACCAGCGCCACCGCCACCGGGAACATCTGCAGCAGCAGCAGGCTGTTCATCAGCGGCGCCTTGAAACGGAAGCGCAACCGCGCAAACGCATAGGCCGCGGTGGTGGAGAGCAGCACGATGCCGGCCGACGAGATGAAGGCCACCTTGATCGAGTTCCACAGCCACAGCAGCACCGGGAAGGGCGGCTGCACGACGGTGCCGTCGGGCTGCGTGACGGGGATGCCCAGCGCCAGCTGCCAGTGCTCGAAGCTGATGCGCTCGGGGATCAGCTGGCCGATCGCGAAATTGCCCGGCCGCAGCGAGATGCTGATGATGGCCAGCAGCGGGAACAGCGTGACGGCGATCAGCGCCCACAGCGCCGCATGGGTGGCGATGACACGCCAGCGGTGACTCTTGCCGGTGACGATGGGCATCAGCGTTTTCCTTCCTGCGCCTGGGTGAGCTTCAGGTTCAGCAGCGACAGCACCGCCACCAGCGCGAAGATCACCGTGGAGATGGCCGCCGCCAGGCCGAAGTTGGCGCCGGCGTCGGTGAAGGCGATGCGGTAGGTGTAGCTGACCAGGATGTCGGTGGTGCCGGCCGGCAGCTTGGTGTTGAGGTAGTCGGGCCGGCCATCGGTGAGCAGGCTGATCAGCACGAAGTTGTTGAAGTTGAAGGCGAAGGCGCTGATCAGCAGCGGCGTGAGCGGACGGATGATCAGCGGCAGCGTGATGCGGCGGAAGTTCACCCAGGGGCTGGCGCCGGCGATCGCCGAGGCCTCATACAGGTCCGACGGAATCGCTTTGATCAGGCCGGTGCACAGCACCAGGAAGTACGGGTAGCCCAGCCAGGTGTTGACGATCAGGATCATCGTGCGGGCCAGCGCCGGGTCGGCGAACCACGCCGGCTTGATGCCGAAGAGGTGGTCGAGGATGGCGTTGATCTCGCCGAAGTTCTGGTTGAACAGGCCCTTGAACACCAGGATCGAGATGAAGCCCGGCACCGCATAGGGCAGGAACAGCAGCGTGCGGTAGAGCGTGCGGTACTTCAGCGCCTCCCAGTTCAGCACCACCGCCAGCGTGCCGCCGATGGCCGCCGAGAACAGCACCGTCAGGCCGGCAAAGGCCACGGTCCAGACGAAGATCGAGCCGAAGGGGCCGCGCATGTCCGGATCGCCGAACAGGCGCTGGTAGTTGCCCCAGCCGACGTTGACCTGGAAGCCCGGTTGCAGGCGCGTGCCGTCGGGCGCGGTGAAGAAGCCGCTGTCGCGGTCAGGCGTGTAGCGCGTGCCGCTGCCGGTCTGGGTCAGCGCGCCGTTCTCGGCGGCCGTCCACAATGGCGTGAAAGGGGCGAACTCGCGCAGGCCGGCATAGGCCAGCACGGCGCCCTCGGGCAGGGCCACCTTCAGCGGCCGCAGGCGCTCACGCACGGCGATCAGCGCCCGCAGGTCCAGGGCCGTGCCCACCTCGCCGGCCAGCGGCTGCAGGGGCAGCGGCGCCGCAGGCACCTGGTCCGGCACGGTGGCCGCCAGACGGGCGCCATCGCGGGTGGTGAACACCAGACGCACCTGGCCGTCGGCGTCGCGGTGCGCGGTGTAGGGCAGGGCGCGCTCCATGGCCACCTCGGCCTGCTCCAGCAGGTAGGCGCGGGCGCGCTCCTCGGTGAGCAGGTTGTTCGACGAGTAGTTGGTGAAGCCGATCTGTACCGTGTAGAGCAGCGGGAAGGCGATGAAGACGACCATCGCCACCACGCCCGGGTACAGGTAGCGCCAGGCCAGCGAGCGGCTCAGGCCGTAGGTGGCGATCGCCGAGCTGCCCAGCACCAGCACGGCCACCGCCCACAGCGGGTTGCCGGCGCGCATCATGCCGGTGACCAGCCACAGCAGGGTCAACTCGGCCAGCACGCTGGCGGCCAGTGTCCAGCGACGGGGCGTCATTTGGCCTGCATCCGGGCTGCGGCGCCGTCCAGCGCCTCCTTCGGGGACTGGCGGCCCTGGGTGATGGCTTCCAGGGCGGCGTCCATCGCCGGCCAGAAGCGGCCGGTCTCCGGGATGTTGGGCAGTGGCTCGCCGGCGCGGGCGTTGGCCATGGTGGCGGCGATCTTCACGTCACCCGCCAGCTCCGCGTAGTAGGCCTTGTTGGCGGGCGTGCCCAGCGGCACGTCGGCCGAGATGGTCTTCAGGCTGTCGACGCGCAGCAGGTGCTCCTCGATGAACAGGCGCGCGATGTCCTTGTTCGGGCTGGGTGCGGCGATCATGCAGCCCAGCACGCCGGCGAAGGGCTTGCTGGGCTGGCCCGGCACCACCGCGGGCAGCGGCGCCACGCCGATCTCGATGCCGGCCTTGCGCGCGTTGTCCCAGGCCCAGGGGCCGGTGATCATCATCGCCACCTTGCCCTGCGCGAAGCCGGCTTCCATCTCGGAGTAGCGCGCACCACGCGGCATGTGGCCGCCCTCGATCAGGCGCGCCAGCGCCTGGGCGCCGCGCACCGCGCCGGGGGTGTTGACGCCGATCTGCGCGGGGTCGAGTTCGCCCAGCGCATTGCGGCCGAAGACAAAGCCGCCAGCGCCGGCCAGCAGCGGCCAGGTGAAGAAGCTCTTGTTGTAGTCCCACAGCAGCGCATGCCGGCCCTGGGTTTGCAGCTGGCGGTCCAGCGCGATCAGCTCGTCCACCGTGGCCGGCGGCGTCTTCACCAGCGCCTTGTTGTAGACCAGGCCGATCGCCTCGATCGCCAGCGGGTAGCCCCAGGTCTTGCCGCGGTAGACGAAGGCCTTCCAGGCGAAGTCGTCGATGCCCTCGCGAACCGCCGGCGACGGGTGCACCGGCACGATCAGGCCCGAGCGCGCCCATTCGCCGGCGCGGTCATGCGGCCAGCAGAAGATGTCCGGGCCCTTGCCGGCGGCGGCGGCGGCCTGGAACTTGTCCGGTGCGCCTTCCGGGTGCTGCACCACCACCGGCACGCCCGAGACCGCGGTGAAGGCGTCGCCCACCTGCTGCAGGCCGTTGTAGCCCTTGTCGCCATTGATCCAGACCAGCAGGCGCGGCGGCGCGGCCAGCGCGCCCGCGCAGGCAGCCAGCCACAGCGCCGCGAGGCCGCGGCGCGCGAACGCGGCACGCTGCTTCATGCCGCCTGACGCAGGTCCTGGGCGGCGTGGCGGCGGAAGGCCAGGCCCTGGGCGTCGAACAGGTGGCAGGCACCAGCGGGCACGCCCAGCATCAGCGGCTCGCCGCTCTTCAGGCGCAGGGCGCCGTCGAGTTCGCAGGTCAGCGTCACCTCGGTGCCCGGCAGGCTGCCGTAGGCGAAGGTCGCGCTGCCCAGCTGCTCGACGAAGGTGACCTGGGCCTGCAGGCGGTTGTCGGCATGGCCCACCACGAAATGCTCGGGGCGGATGCCCAGGGTCACCGCATCACCCACCTGGGCGCGGGCGGCATCCACCTCGCAGCGCACCGTCTCGCCGGTGCCCAGGCGCACCACCGCGTCGGCGCCGCTGGCGCTGACGATCGTGCCGGGCAGGAAGTTCATCGCCGGTGAGCCGATGAAGCCGGCGACGAACAGGTTGTCGGGGTGCTCGTAAAGCGCCAGCGGTGAGCCCACCTGCTCGATCTTGCCCGCCGACAGCACCACGATGCGGTCGGCCAGCGTCATCGCCTCGACCTGGTCGTGGGTGACGTAGATCATCGTGGTCTTCAGGTCCTCGTGCAGTTTGGCGAACTCGTAGCGCATCTTCACGCGCAGCGCGGTGTCGAGGTTGGACAGCGGCTCGTCGAACAGGAAGACCTCGGGCTTGCGCACGATGGCGCGGCCGATGGCCACGCGCTGGCGCTGGCCGCCCGACAGGTCCTTGGGCTTGCGGTGCAGCAGGTGGTCGATGTTGAGGATCTTGGCGGCCGAGTGCACCGCGCGGTCGATCTCGTCCTTGGGCACCTTGGCGAGCTTCAGGCCGAAGGCCATGTTCTCGTAGAGGTCCATGTGCGGGTAGAGCGCGTAGCTCTGGAACACCATGGCCACGCCGCGCTCGGCGGGCGGCACGTCATTGACCACGCGGCCGCCGATGCTGAGTTCGCCGCCGGTGATGTCCTCCAGCCCGGCGATCGAGCGCAGCAGCGTGGACTTGCCGCAGCCCGAGGGGCCGACGAAGACCATGAACTCGCCGTCGCGCACCTGCAGGTTGATGTCCTTGAGCACCACGGCCTCGCCATAGGCCTTCTGCACATTGACGAGCTTGACTTCTGCCATGTCGGTCTCCGGGGGATCTGCGACCGGGCTGGGCCGGTCAGGATGTAGCGAATATACATTGCCAGTCGTCCCCATCGATCGGCTTCCATGCCGGGGTTTTCCCGGTCATGTACCTATGTAAGAGGGCCTTGTGTTGCGCCGTTTTGGCGACAAAGAATGTAGTCAAACTACACAAACGGGCGGAAATTGGTGATACTTGGCTCCATCGCGCCGATGGCGGCCGCACCGCGGTCCTGGCGCCATCCCTGCCTGGAGGATCGTGATGACCACTGCCACCCGTCCCGCCACCCGCGCCGCTGGGCGCACCGCGCCGCAGCGCTCCGAACTGCCTGCGCTGGCCCGCCGCGCGCTGGCGCAGCGCAGCGACGCGCCCGCGGGCGATGCCTGCTGGACCGCGCTGGCCAGTGCCGCCCGCGAACTGCTGGCCGAGCGCTGGGCCGCCACCCAGCGTGCCGATGCCCGCCGCGGCCGCACCCGCCGGGTGCACTACCTGTCGATGGAGTTCCTCATGGGGCGCGCGCTGGGCAATGCGCTGCAGGCGCTGGACCTGCAGGACGCCGCCCAGGCGGCCCTGCCCGAGGGCGCGCCGCCGCTGGGCGAGGTGCTTGAGCACGAGCCCGACGCCGCGCTGGGCAACGGCGGCCTGGGCCGCCTGGCCGCGTGTTTCCTGGACAGCTTCGCCACGCTGGGCCTGCCGTCCTTCGGCTATGGCCTGCGCTACCGCCACGGCATGTTCGCCCAGGCCATCCAGGACGGCCGCCAGATCGAACGCCCCGACACCTGGCTCGAGGCGGGCAGCCCCTGGGAGCTGCCGCGTCCCGAGCTGCGCTACACCGTGGGCTTCGGCGGCCATGTGCGCTTCGAGGGCGGCCAGCACCGCTGGGAGCCGGCCGAGACGGTGGCGGCGCAGGCGATCGACTTCATCGTGCCGGGCCATGGCACCGAGCGCGTCAGCACCCTGCGCCAGTGGCAGGCCGAGGCCGCGCAGCCGATCGACCTGACCGCCTTCAGCCGCGGCGACCACGCCCAGGCCGGCCAGCAGCGTCTGGCCGCCGAGCGCCTGAACTGGGTGCTGTACCCCGATGACAGCACGCCTGCCGGCCGCGAGCTGCGGCTGCGCCAGGAGTTCCTGCTGGTCAGCGCCTCGCTGCAGGACCTGCTGGCGCGCCATCTGCGCGAAGGCGGCGACATCCACCAGGTCGGCCGCGCCAATGTGGTGCACCTGAACGACACCCACCCCGCGCTCGCGCCGCTGGAGCTGATGCGCCTGCTGCTTGACGAGCACGGCCTGGACTGGGACGCCGCCTGGCAGGCCACCCACCAGGCCACCAGCTACACCAACCACACCCTGATGCCCGAGGCGCTGGAGACCTGGCCGCTGGATCTGGTCGAGCGCCTGCTGCCGCGTCACCTGGCGATCGCCTACGAGATCAACCACCGCTTCCTGGACGAGGTGCGCGCGCGCTTCCCCGGCGACGAGGCGCGCGTCGCGCGCATGTCGCTGTTCGACGAAGGCCAGTCCCACCACGGTGGCGAGCGCCGGCTGCGCATGGCGGCGCTGGCGGTGGTGGCCTCGCACAAGGTCAATGGGGTCTCGGCACTGCACTCGCAGCTGATGGTCGACACGCTGTTCGCCGACTATGCGCAGCTGTGGCCCGAGCGCTTCCTCAACGTGACCAATGGCGTGACGCCGCGGCGCTGGCTGGTGCAGGCCAACCCCGGCCTGGCCGGGCTGCTGGACAAGCACATCGGAGCCGAATGGCGCCAGGACCTGTCGGCGCTGGGCGCGCTGCGCGCCAAGGCCGGCGGCAAGCGCATCGGCGCCGAGTTCCTGCGCGTCAAGCGTGCCGCCAAGGCGCGCCTGGCGGCGCATATCCGCGAGGAGCTGGGCCTGGTGGTGCGCGAGGACGCGCTGTTCGACGTCCAGGTCAAGCGCATCCACGAGTACAAGCGCCAGTTGCTGAACCTGCTGCAGGTGATCGCGCGCTACCAGGCCATCGTCGCCGACCCCGGCGCCGACTGGGTGCCGCGGGTGGTGGTGTTCGCCGGCAAGGCGGCCTCGGCCTACCGTGCCGCCAAGGGCGTGATCGCGCTGATCCACGACGTGGCGCGGGTGGTCAACACCGACCCGCGCTTGGGCGACCGCCTCAAGCTGGTCTTCCTGCCCAACTACAGCGTCAGCCTGGCCGAGCTGATCATCCCGGCGGCCGACCTGTCCGAGCAGATCAGCACCGCCGGCACCGAGGCCAGCGGCACCGGCAACATGAAGTTTGCGCTCAATGGGGCGCTGACCGTGGGCACCTGGGACGGCGCCAACATCGAGATGGCCGAGGCGATGGGCGTCGACGAGATGTTCGTCTTCGGCCTGCGCGCCGACGAGGCGGCCCGCATCAAGGCGCTGGGCTACGACCCGCGCCTGTACATCGAGGGCAGCCGTGTGCTGCAGCAGGTGATCGACGCCATCGCCCATGGCAGCTTTGCGCATGGCGACCCGCAGCGCCACCGCGAGCTGCTGCAGCCGCTGCTGCAGCATGACCCCTACCTGCTGATGGCCGATTTCGACAGCTACCTGCAGGCCCAGGCGCGCGTCGATGCGCTGTGGCGCGACCCGGCGGCCTGGGCCGCCAGCGCCCTGCGCAACATCGCCGGCCTGGGGGGGTTCAGCAGCGACCGTACCATCGGCGACTATCTGCGCGAGGTCTGGGCTCCCCCGGCCCGCTGAGGACACACCCCATCATGCTCACCGACCACGACGCCCAGGCGCTGCTGCGCGCCGAACACCCCGACCCCTTCGCCGTGCTGGGCCTGCACGCCGACGCCGACGGGCGGCTGTGGGTGCGCGCGCTGCTGCCAGGCGCGGTGGCGGTGGAGGTGGTGGCGGTGGGCACCGGCCAGCGCGTGGCCACGCTGACCGCGCGCGGCGGCACGCCGCTGTTCGAGGGCCCGGTGCCCCGGCGCCGGCAGCGCTTCGATTACCGCCTGCGCATCACCTGGGACCATGGCGGCAGCAGCGTCCTGGCCGATCCGTATGCGATCGGCCCGCTGCTGGGTGACGCCGACCTGCATTTCTTCGCCGAAGGCACCCACCTGCGCCCCTTCGAGATGCTGGGTGCGCTGCCGCTGACACTGGGCGAGGGGCCGCACGCATTGGCGGGCACCCGCTTTGCGGTCTGGGCGCCCAACGCGCGCCGCGTCAGCGTGGTGGGCGACTTCAACGCCTGGGATGGCCGCCGCCACCCGATGCGCTCGCGCGGCAGCTCGGGCGTCTGGGAGCTGTTCATTCCCGCGGCCGGCGTGGGCGACCGCTACAAGTTCGAGATCCTCGGTGCCGCCGGCCAGGTGCTGCCGCTCAAGGCCGACCCCTATGCGCGCGCCGCCGAGCTGCGCCCCGGCACCGCCAGCGTGGTTGCCGCGCTGCCGCCGCGGCGCGAGCGCGCGCCCGAGCGCCAGGTGGCCGACACCCGCGGCCAGCCGATCAGCGTCTATGAGCTGCACGCCGGCAGCTGGCGCCGCCACCCTGATGGCCGCTGGCACGACTGGGACGAGCTGGCCGCCGCGCTGCCCGCCTACGTGGCCGGGCTGGGCTTCACCCACATCGAGCTGCTGCCCATCACCGAGCACCCGTTCGACGGCAGCTGGGGCTACCAGACCCTGGGCCTGTACGCGCCCACCGCACGCTTTGGCGGCCCCGAAGCGTTTCAGCGCTTCGTCGACGCCTGCCACGCGCATGGCCTGGGCGTGGTGCTTGACTGGGTGCCAGCGCACTTTCCCACCGACGCCCACGGTCTGGCGCAGTTCGACGGCAGCGCCCTCTACGAGTACGCCGACCCGCGCGAAGGCTTCCACCGCGACTGGAACACGCTGATCTACAACTTCGGCCGGGTGGAGGTGCGCAACTTCCTGGTCGGCAGCGCGCTGTACTGGGTCGAGCGCTATGGCATCGACGGCCTGCGGGTCGACGCGGTGGCCTCGATGCTCTACCGCGACTACAGCCGCCCGGCGGGTGAATGGGTGCCCAACGTGCACGGCGGCCGCGAGAACCTGGAGGCGATCGCGCTGCTGCGCCGCACCGCCGAGGTGCTGGGCCAGGAAGCGCCCGGTGCGCTGCTGTTCGCCGAGGAGTCCACCGCTTTCCCCAAGGTGTCGGCGCCCACCTTCGACGGCGGCCTGGGCTTCCACTACAAGTGGAACATGGGCTGGATGCACGACACCCTGGCCTACCTGCGCGAAGACCCGGTGAACCGGCGCTGGCACCACGACAAGATGAGCTTCGGCCTGGTCTACGCGTTCAGCGAGCACTTCGTGCTGGCGCTCTCGCACGACGAGGTGGTGCACGGCAAGGGCTCGCTGCTGACCAAGATGCCGGGCGACGCCTGGCAGCAGGCCGCCAACCTGCGCGCCTACTACGGCTTCATGTGGGGCCATCCCGGCAAGAAGCTGCTGTTCATGGGCCAGGAGTTCGGCCAGCCCACCGAGTGGAACCACGATGCCGAGCTGCCCTGGGGCCTGCTGGCCCAGCCGCGCCACGCCGGCATCCAGCGCTGGGTGGCCGACCTCAACCGCCTCTACCGCGAACAGCCGGCGCTGCATGCGCTGGATTGCGATGGCGCCGGCTTCGAATGGTTGGTGGTGGACGAGCGCGAGCTGTCGGTGTTCGCCTGGGTGCGCCGCGATGGCCAGGGCCGCGAGGCCCTTGTGGTGTGCAACTTCACGCCGGTGCCGCGGCCGGGCTTCCGTCTGGGCGTGACGGGCGGCGCTGGCGCCTGGCGCGAGGCGCTCAACAGCGACGCCGCCGTCTATGGCGGCAGCGACCTGGGCAACGGCGGTCAGGCGCTGGCGGTGCAGGACCAGCCGGCGCAGGGCCGCGCCCGCTCGATCAGCTTGACGCTGCCGCCGCTGGCCACGCTGGTCCTGCTGCCGGCATGAGGCTTGCACGACGCTGCGCATGAACGTGCATCTCCCCACCCAGGTGCAGCCTGGCCGCCCCGAGCCGATGGGCGCGCTGGCGCGCGATGGCGGCGTGAACGTCGCCGTGTTCTCGCAGCACGCCGAGGCGATCGAGCTGTGCGTGTTCGACGCAAGCGGCACGCGCGAGCTCAAGCGCTACCGCCTGCACGGGCCGCACGACCAGGTCTTCCACGGCTTCCTGCCCGGCGTCGGGCCGGGCCTGGTCTACGGCCTGCGCGCGCACGGCCCCTACCAGCCCGAACAGGGCCACCGCTTCAACCCGCACAAGCTGCTGCTCGATCCCTGTGCGCGCGAGATCGTCGGCCACTTCCACTGGTCCGACGAGCACCACGGCTACGAGGTGGGCCACCCCGAGGGGCCGCGCAGCTTCGACCGCCGCGACAACGCCGTCACCGCGCTGAAGGCCCGCGTGCCCGAGGCCATCGGCCCGGCGCCCGGCCGCGCCAATGCGCCGCGCACCGCGGCCGCCGACCTGGTGCTCTACGAGGTGCATGTCAAGGGCTTCAGCCAGCAGCACCCGGCCATTCCGCCGGCGCTGCGTGGCAGCTACGCGGCGCTGGCCCACCCGGCCAGCATTGCCCATTTCCGGCGTCTGGGCGTGACCACGCTGAGCCTGTTGCCGGTGCAGCAGCGCCTGGACGAGTCCCACCTGGCCGAGCGCGGCGCCACCAACTACTGGGGCTACAACACGGTGGGCTTCTTCGCCCCCGAGCCCCGCCTGGCCAGCGCCGCCGCGCGCCACGACCCGGCACTGGTGCACGAGGAGTTCCGCACCATGGTCCATGCGCTGCACGAGGCTGGGCTGGAGGTGGTACTCGACGTGGTCTACAACCACACGCCCGAGGGCAGCGAGGCCGGACCCACGATCAGCTGGCGCGGCCTGGACCACGCCGCCTGGTACCTGCTGCGCGCCGACGATGCCAGCCACTGCGAGAACCACACCGGGTGCGGCAACACGCTGAACCTGTCGCACCCGCGCGTCACGCAGTTCGTGCTCGACAGCCTGCGCCACTGGGTCGAGGCCTATGGGGTGGATGGCTTCCGCTTCGACCTGGCGCCGGTGCTGGGCCGTGGCCGCCACGGCTTCGACCCGCAGGCTGCGTTCTTCACCGCGCTGCGCCAGGACCCGCTGCTGGCCCAGGTGCACCTGATCGCCGAGCCCTGGGATGCCGGCTGGGGCGGCTACCAGCTGGGCCGCTTTCCCGGCCGTTTCCTGGAGTGGAACGACAAGTTCCGCGACACCGTGCGCCGCTACTGGCTGGACCGCAGCGTGCGCCGGGGCGAGCTGGCGCGGCGCTTCACCGCCTCGTCCGATCTGTTCCACCACGGCCAGCGCAGCCCCAGCGCCAGTGTCAACTTCATCACCGCACACGACGGCTTCACGCTGGCCGATGTGGTCAGCTACGCCGGCAAGCACAACCAGGCCAACGGCGAGGACAACCGCGACGGCCGTGACGGCGAACCCTGCGCCCCCTTCGGCCCCGAAGGTCCGAGCGAGGACCCGGCGGTGATCGCGCTGCGCGGCCGGGTGCAGCGTGCGATGCTGGCCACGCTGCTGCTGGCCCAGGGCACGCCGATGCTCGGCGGCGGCGACGAGGCCGGCCGCACCCAGCAGGGCAACAACAACGCCTACTGCCACGACAGCCCCTTGACCTGGCACGACTGGACACGCGCCGATGACGCGCTGACCCAGGTGGTGGCCGACCTGATCGCGCTGCGCCGCAGTGAACCAGCGCTGCACCACGACCGCTGGTTCCAGCACGCGCCAGCGGCGGCCGGCGAGCGCAGCCTGATGTGGTTCACCCCCAATGGCCACGAGATGCAGGTGGCCGACTGGCACGACAGCCACAGCCACGCCTTCGCCTGCAAGATCCTGCCCGGCGCCGATGCGCCCGCCGACGAGCGCCGGCTGATGCTGGCCTTCAACCCCGACATCCTGCCCACCCGCTTCACGCTGCCCCCCGGGCGCTGGCAGGTGGCGCTGGACTCTTGCGGCGAACTGCTGCGCGGCCTGGAGCCGCCGCGTGGTGCGCCGCTGATGGTGCCTGCGCATGCGCTGGTCGTGCTGCGCAGCCTTGATTGACGGAGACACACGACCCATGAACCTGAACCAACGCGCCAGCGGCGTGCTGCTGCATGTGACCTCGCTGCCCGGCCCGCACGGCATCGGCGACTTCGGCCCCGACGCCTACCGCTTCGTCGACTGGCTGGCCAGCGCCGGCCAGCGCCTGTGGCAGTGGCTGCCGACCACGCCGATCGGCCCGGGCAACTCGCCCTACCAGAGCGTCTCGGCCTTCGCCGGCAGCCCGCTGATGGTGGCGCTGGAGCCGCTGGTGGAGCGCGGCTGGCTGCGCCTGGACACGGTGCCTGACTTCGACGCCAGCCGCGTCGACTTCGGCCGCATCGTGCCGTGGCGCATGGACCGCCTGCGCGACGCCTTCGCCGGCTTCGAGCGCCAGGCGCTGGCCAGCGACCGCGCCGCCCTGGCCGAGTGGCAGGCCGCCCAGGCCCATTGGCTGGACGACTACACGCTGTTCATGGCACTGGAGACGGCGCACGGCGGCCAGCCCTGGTGGACCTGGGACGACGGCCTGCGCCGCCGCCTGAAGAAGCCGCTGGCCGCCGCGCGGGCGCAGCACGCCGCCGAGATCGGCTTCTGGGCCTGGGTGCAGTGGTGCTTCGACACCCAGGCCGCGGCGCTCAAGGCCTATGCCAATGCGCGCGACGTGCATCTGATGGGCGACCTGCCGATCTTCATCGCCCACCACAGCGCCGACTGCTGGGCCCGCCCCGAGCTGTACTACCTCGACGAGCAGTGCCAGCCCACCGTGGTGGCCGGCGTGCCGCCCGATGTCTTCACCGCGCTGGGCCAGCGCTGGGGCAATCCGCTGTACCGCTGGGAGAAGATGAAGAAGGAGGACTTCGCCTGGTGGAGCGCGCGCATCCGCCGTGCGATGGACCAGGCCGATGTGTTCCGCATCGACCACTTCCGCGGCTTCGCCGGCTACTACGAGATCCCGGCCAGCTGCCCCACCGCGGTGGAGGGCACCTGGAAGCCCGGGCCGGGCAAGGCCCTGTTCGAGGCCATCGAGCGCGCGCTGGGCCCGCTGCCGATCATTGCCGAGGACCTGGGCCTGGTGACGCCCGACGTGATCGAACTGCTCGAAGCCACCGGCTTTCCGCGCATGAAGATCGTCCAGTTCGCCTTTGGCGACGACGGCACGCACGAGTTCCTGCCGCACAACTACGACCCCAACACCGTGGTCTACACCGGCACCCACGACAACGACACGGTGCGCGGCTGGTGGGCCACGGCCACGCCGCGCGAGCGCGAGTACGCCTGCTGCTACATGGCCTGCGGCGAGCACGACATCCACTGGGGCATGATCCGCGCCGCCGCCAACTCGGTGTCCAACCTGGCGGTGTTTCCGCTGCAGGACGTGCTGGGTCTGGGCCCCGAGCACCGCATGAACCTGCCGGGCAGCCTGGGCGACCACAACTGGAGCTGGCGCTTCGGCTGGGAGATGCTGGGCCCCGAGCCGGCCCGCGTGCTGGGCCTGATCACCGCGGCGGCCGGCCGCGGCCCGTTCGAGCTGCTGAAACTGCCGGCTTAGGGTCGACGCCACAGCAGGTAGGCCAGCAGGCCCAGCGAGCCGCCCACCAGCGTCAGCGCCACCCAGGGCCAGGCGGGGCGGCCCTGCGCGCGGCATTCGGGCACGACGTAGCCCAGGGCCACGCCGCAGGCCAGCACCAGGTCGATCGTGATCTGCGTGCTGCCCGGGCCGGCGAAGCCCTCGCGCCAGATGCCCAGGTAGCCCACCTGGGCCATGACCCACAGCGAGAAGGCGCCGAAGGCCGCGGTGACGATCCACAGGATGGGCTTGAGGGGGGACATGACCGGCTCCTTGGGTTGGGATGTCCGCCACTGTCGGCCCGCCAGCGCACCGCCGCAATGACCTGCCAGGTCATCGGCACCATCACCCGGCTGGCCTATGCTCGCGCCCATGCACCCCCTCACCGCCCTGCGCCGCGAGCGGCGCGTCAGCCAGATGGAGCTGGGCCTGCGCGCCGGTGTGTCCCAGCGCCACCTGAGCTGCATCGAGACCGGGCGCGCCCGCCCCACCCGCGCCACGCTGCTGGCCCTGCTGGATGCGCTGGACGCACCGCTGGCCGAGCGCAATGCCGCGCTGCTGGCCGCCGGCCTGGCGCCGGCCTACACCCAGCACGCGCTGGACGCGCCCCAGCTGGCCCCGGCACTGGATGCGGTGCGGCAGATGCTGCACGCCCCCGGCAGCCCGCCGGCGCTGGTGCTGGACGCCGAGTGGAACCTGCTGATGGCCAACGCCGGCGTGCAGCGCCTGCTGGCGCTGCTGGAGCTCTCGCTGCCCGAGGGTCCGCTGAACCTGCTGGACTGGATGCTGGGCCCGCAGGGCCTGCGCAGCCGGCTGCTCAACGAGGCCGAGACCTGCGGCGAGGTGCTGCACCGCGCGCGGCGCGAGGCCCAGCACCTGCCGGCGCTGGCGGCGCGGCTGCAGCACCTGTCGGCCGACCTGCCCGACTGGCCGATGCCCACCGCCCACACCCCGCTGCTGCTGACCCGGCTGCGCTCCAGTGCGGGCGAACTGCGGCTGTTCTCGATGTTCAGCAGCTTCGGGGCACCGCTGGATGTGACGCTGGCGTCGCTGCGCATCGAGCACCTGTGGGCGGCCGATGCCGCGACGGCGGCGCTGTTGCACGGCTGAGGGGCGCACCAGATCGGCGCATCGGCGGTCCAGTGCCGGCTTTGGCCCGTTGTTTCGCCTCAGTCAGTCGGCATTTGCGCCGATAGTGCGGGCATGCGATTCATGCGAAGGTGAGACCATGCTCCGCCACAAGCACTCCATCCGGCTGTCGGCCGTCGACCAGCGCCTTTTCGAGGCACTGACCGGCCCCGGTCAGCCCGCGCCCACCACGGTGACCGACTACAACCAGCGTCTTCGCCTGGCGGTGCAGACCTGGAGCCAGGCGCGCAGCCGCGACGAACGCGACCTGGGCGTGATCGCCGCCGGCCTGCTGCTTGACGAGCAGGACCACGCCGCGGTGATCGACCACCAGCGGCTGGCGCGCGTGCGCCACTGAGCCGCATCAGCGGGCCCGGCGCAGCAGCGCCAGCCCCAGCGGGATCAGCGCCACGCCGCTGACGAACAGCAGCCACTGCGCCGGCGTCCAGGGCGCGTCGCCCGCCAGTGCCACGGTGCCGGCGGCCAGGCAGAAGACGCCCAGGTAGATCGGCACATGGCCATAGGCCCACCGCCGCAGCTGGCGGCCGCCGGCCGCGCCGTCGACCACGCGCTCGTCGTGGGCGCGCGTCACCTCGAAGTAGCCCAGCCAGGTCAGGAAGGCCAGCGCCGCGCCCAGCAGCGCCGCCGCCACGGCCGTGCCGTGCAGCGCCGGCCCATGGTCCAGCGCATGCACCACCGAGGCCATGCCCTCGCCCAGCAGGATGATCGTGAACAGGCCGAAGCGCTCGGGCAGGTGCTCGGGGTGCGGCGGCACCGCGGCGGTGTAGCGCGCCACCCACCACGGCGAGGCCATGTCCAGCGCCAGTGCCAGCCCCCACAGCGCCAGGCGCGGCATCGGCGGCAGCGCCGCCGAGACCGCCCACAGCAGCGCCTGCAGCCCGTACAGCCCGCCATAGGCACGGATCAGGCCCTGCGCGCCGCGCCAGCGCCGCTCGGCCAGGTAGGCCACGACCAGCAGGGCCTTGAAGGCTGCCATTCCCAGCGCGAAGCCGGCGGCCCGCTCGCCGAAGGCATCGCTGACGCCGTAGGCGATCACGCAGACGGCCAGGATCTGCGCCAGGCCCAGCCGGCGCTGGTCGGCTCGCTGCTGGTCGAAGCGCGTGGCATGGAAGGTGTGGCCCAGCCAGCACCACCACATCGCCATCAGCAGCAGCGCACTGCCGGCAGCGCCGACCGCATCGAAGTGGTGGGCGTAGTGGCCCGAGAGCTGCGCCACCGCCACCACGAACACCAGGTCGAAGAACAGTTCGAACCAGGTGGCCTTGCGCGCATGCACCAGCGGGGGCAGGGCGTCGGATGCATCGGGCTGGTGGCTCATCGGCTCATCCGCGCAAAGGCAAACTGCCGCCCCTGGCCCTGCTTGAACGCCAGGTGGATCCACACCATCGCCAGGGGCTCCAGGTAGCGGGCGGCACTGAGCGGGCCCATGTCCACGGCGTCGAAGCCGATCAGCGTGGCCAGCGCCAGCACCTGCTGGCGCGCGGCGGCGTCGTCGCCGGCCACCGGCATCATCGGCGCGCCCTGTGCGTAATGGCTGTCGGCCATGTTCTCGGCGCCGGTGGTGTTGAAGGCCTTGACCACGCGGGCGCCGCGGGCCCGCGCGGCGATCTGCTCGGCGCCGCTGGTGGTGGTGCCCAGGCTCAGGCCCGACAGCCCCGGTGCCAGCGGGTTGGTGGCGTCCACCAGCACGCGGCCCTGCCAGTCCGCCCGCTCGGCCGCGATGGCCAGCGCGGCGGCATAGGGCACGGCCAGGATCACCAGGCCGCCGCTGTCAATGGCCGCGGCGCTGCCGGTGAGGCGCGCCTGCGGCCCCAGCGCCGCCACCGCATCGGCGTAGCGGGCGGGTTCGGGCACGCCCAGGGTCACCGGCTGGCCGGCGCGCAGCAGCGCACGGGCCAGGGCCATGCCGACGTTGCCGGCGCCGAGGATGCTGATTGTCATCGTCGTCTCCTGCCGGTTCAGCGGCCCAGGGCCTCGATCACCAGGCGCGCGGTCTCGCCGCCCGAGAAGTTCTGCTGGCCGGTGATCAGGTTGCCGTCGCGCACCGCGAAGCTGCGCCACAGGCCTGCCTGCACGTAATTGGCGCCCAGGGCCTTCAGGCGGTCCTCGATGCGCCAGGGCATCACATGCTTGTCGCGCGGCAGCAGGCCGTAGGACCACACGGCGTTGTCGGCGAAGTCTTCCTCGATGTTGGCAAAGCCGGTGACGGTGCGGCCCTTGGCGATGTACTCGCCGCGGCTGTCACGGGCATAGGCCAGAATCGCGCTGCCGTGGCACAGCGCGGCGGCCACCTTGCCGGCCTCGAAGAAGGCGGCAAACACCCGGTGCAGCTCGGTCGCGCCCTCGAAGCTGAACATCGGCGCCTGGCCACCGGCCACGACGATGGCGTCGAAGGCCGCGATGTCGATCTCGGCCACCGGCCGGGTCTGCTCGACCAGCGCCTTGAGCTTGGGCGTGTGGAGGAAGCCCTGGCTGATCAGGTCGGTCTGGCTGTAGCCGCTGGGGTCGTTGGGGTCGCTCATCGCGTCAGCGGTGCAGGCGCCGCCCATCGGGCTGAAGACCTCGACCTCGTAACCCACCTCGACGAAGGCGTGGTACGGGTGGGTCAGCTCGCTCCACCAGAAGCCGACCGGCCAGCCGGTGGTGGTGGACACCGCGGGGTTGGCGATCACCATCGCCACGCGCTGGCGGCGCTGGGGGTTCAGCACATTGGGGTCCTGCAGGCTCATCGGGGTCTCCTGGTCGGTGGATGCGATGGCTGGCAGTCTGGTCGCTGGCGGCGTGGCTATCAATCCATCACAATGAGACGTACTGTTGACACACGGGGCAACAATGGACCTCTCCTCGCTGCAAGCCTTCGTCAAGGTGGTCCAGACCGGCAGCTTCACCCGCGCGGCCGATGCGCTGCAGACGCACAAGGCGCGCCTGTCGCGCGTGGTGAGCGAACTGGAGCGCGAACTGGGCGTGCGCCTGCTGGAGCGCAGCACGCGCTCGCTGTCGCTGACCGAGGCCGGGCGCGAGTTCTTCGAGCGTGCCCACGCCATCCTGGGCTCGGTCGACGAGGCGCGCCAGGCGATGCAGCGCATCCGCGGCGAGCCGCAGGGCACGCTGCGCCTGACCTGCGGGGTGGAGTTCGGCCTGGTGGCGGTGGGCGGCTGGATCGCCGAGTACCTGGCCACCTACCCGCAGGTGCAGGTCGAGGCCGACTACACCAACCGCGTGGTCGACATCGTCCACGAAGGCTTCGACCTGGCGGTGCGCGTGGGTCCGCTGGCCGACTCGTCGCTGGCCGCACGCCGGCTGGGGGCGCTGGACTACGGCCTGTATGCGTCGGCCGCCTACCTGCGCCGGCAGGGTCGGCCGGACAGCCCGGCCGAGCTGGTGCAGCACGCGCAGGTGGTTTATGCAGGCGCCGCGCCGCAGGGCCAGTGGATGCTGACGCGCGGCGACGACAGCCACCGCGTCAAGCTGCAGCCGCGGCTGCGCGTCAACACCAGCCTGGCCGCGCGCGAGGCGCTGCAGCGTGGTCTGGGCATCGGCCTGCTGCCGCGCCGCGTGGCCGAGCCGGACGGCCAGCGCGCGCTGCTGCAGCGCGTGCTGCCCGACTGGGCGGCGCCCGAGGTGCCGGTGCACGCGGTATTCGCCAGTGCGCGCTACCTGACGCCCAAGGTGAGGGCCTTCATCGACCTGGCGGCGCAGCAGTTTGGCGGGCCGGTCTGAACGCAGTGTCTCCGCCACGGGTGGGAAGCCTGTCCACAAGGTTTATATTGTTGTCATACAGCCTCCAGGCCGCTCCCACCATGCCCACCACTGCTGACCAGCCCTTCGGCAATATGCCAGCCCTGCGCGTGGGCGCCCGTCTGTCGGAGCAGTTGGCCGACGCGCTGGCGCTCAGCATCCGCGACGGTCAACTCAGCGCTGGCCAGAAGCTGCCAACCGAGCAGGCGCTGGTGGAGCGTTTCGGCGTCAGCCGCACGGTGGTGCGCGAAGCCCTCTCACGGCTCAAGACGCTGGGGCTGATCGAATCCCGCCAGGGGTCGGGAGCCTACATCAAGACCGCCTCGCCGCAGGCGCTGTCGCAACTGGCGTTCGAGCCCGACGGATCGCTCGACGCGGTGATCCAGATGGTCGAGGTGCGCCGCGCACTGGAGGCCGAATCGGCCGCGCTCGCCGCGGCGCGCCGCACGCCCCAGTCGGTCAAGCAGATCAGGCAGGCCCTGCAGGCCCTGGCCAAGGCCGTGCGCCAGGGCGGCGATGGTGTGCAGGAGGATGTGGCCTTCCATACCGCGATCGCCCAGGCCTCGCGCAATCCCTTCCTGCTGGCCACGCTGGCCTACCTGAATCGTTTCCTTCTGGACGCCACGCGCGTCACCCGGGCCAACGAGGCCACCCGCGCCGACCTCGAAGCCGAGGTGCACCGGGAGCACAGCGCCATCGTCGCCGCCATCGATGCAGGCGACGTGGCCGCGGCGCGCCAGGCCGGCGCGGCACACATGGTCAATGCGGCGCGCCGCATCGGCCAGGCCGACCCGGCATTCTGGGCGCGTCATGGCCAGCAATTGGCCGACCGCCTGCGTGCCGAACTGGGCCAGCCCCAGCCAGCGGCTGCGTCGCGCCGACGCTGACACTTCGGCGGCAGTCGCGCTGCCGCCACCGCCGCTCTGTGTGTCCCGCCGGCCACCGCCGCGCCACCACCGCGCCACCGAACGCCAAGGGAAAACCCGCTCGCCAGACCATCGCGCGATCTCCTAATATTTGTATGACAACCTGACGACATGACAGCAATCGGGTTGCGCCTCGAATCCATCCAGAAGGAGACCCCGATGTCCAAGCGTTCCCTCCTGCGGCTCGCGCCCGTCCTGGGCGCCGCCCTGCTGATCGCCGCGATCCCCGCCTCGGCACAGACCGTCCTGAAGCTCGGCCACGTGCTGGCCAAGGGCTCGCATTACGACGTCGGCGCGGTCAAGTTCTGTGAAGAGATCGAGAAGGGCACGGCCGGGCGCTACAAGTGCCAGGTCTACCCGGCCAGCTCTTTGGGCGGCGAGCGCGAGGAGATCGAGGCGGTGCAACTCGGTACGCAGGATTTCGTGCTCACCTCCACCGGCCCGGTCGGCAACTTCGTGCCCGAAATCAAGGTCGTCGATGTGCCCTTCCTGTTCCGCGACTATGACCATGCACGCAAGACGCTGGACGGCCCGATCGGTCAGGAGATGCTGACCCGGTTCCCGGCCCATGGCCTGGTCGCGCTGGCCTGGAGCGAGAACGGCTTTCGCCACATGACGAACAACAAGCGCCCCATCGTCAACGCTGCCGATGCCGCCGGCCTGAAGATGCGCACGATGGAGAACAAGGTGCACATGGAGGGCTACCGGACCTTCGGCATCCTGCCCACCCCAATGGCCTTCCCCGAGGTCTTCGGCGCGCTGCAGCAGGGCGTGGTCGACGGCCAGGAGAACCCGATCCCGGTGATCCTGGCGTCCAAGTTCTCCCAGGTGCAGAAGCACCTGTCGCTGACAGGCCATGTCTACTCGCCTGCTTTGCTGCTGACCTCGCCGCGGGTCTGGAACAAGCTCAGCGACGCCGACAAGAAGGTCTTCTCCGACGCCGCCAAGGCCAGCGTCGCCGCTACCCGCAAGAAGGTCAACGATGACGAGGCCAACGGCATTGCGCAGCTCGAAAAGGAAGGCATGCAGGTCGTCCGGCAGGTCAACAGCGCCAGCTTCCGGGACGCCACCAAGCCCGCCTATGTGAACTACGCCAAGGAGTTCGGCGCCGAGCGCATCGCCGCCATCCAGGCGATCAAGTGAGTCCGTGCCCTGCCGGTTCCGCCGCACTGCGCGCAGGAACCGGCGGGCGCCTCCCCGAACCCTGTCCGAGGCTACTGCCATGCAGACCTTCGAGAACGCCCTGATGCGGCTCAACCGTGGCGCCCTGGTGCTGCTGCTGGCGGCCATGGCCGTCATCATCTTTGCCAACGTGGTGCTGCGCTACACCACCAGCGAGTCCATCGAATGGGCCGAGGAAGTGGCGCGCTACTTGATGGTGTGGCTCACCTTTCTGGGGGCGGGTCCGGTGCTGCGCTACGGCGGGCACATCGCGGTTGAGAACCTGCAGGATGCACTGCCGCCACGCGCCGCGGTAGCGCTGCGTGCGCTGATCGCCTCGATGCTGTTCGCCTTCTTCGGCTTCATGGTCTGGTTCGGTCTGCTCTATGTGGAGCGTGCGCAGTACCAGATGACACCCACCACCCAGATCTCGATGTCCTGGGTCTACGCCGCCATCCCGGTCGGCGGGCTGCTGCTGGCGCTGCATCTGGCGCTGGTGCTGCGCGGCTATGTCGGCGAACGTCGCATGGCGGCCGACGACCACTTTGACGCCAACGCGAGCGCTTCCCTATGAGCATGAGCCTGATCCTGTTGCTGAGCGCCTGCGGACTGCTGGCGATCGGCATGCCCGTGGCCTTCGCGCTGGGGGTGTCCACCCTGTGCGCCGTGATGCTGGGCAGCGACTTCCCGCTGATCGCGATGCTGAAGCAGACCTACGAGGGCGTCGACAGCTTCCCGCTGATGGCAGTGCCCTTCTTCATCCTGGCGGCCGAGCTGATGAGCGGTGGCTCGCTGACAGAGGTGCTGCTGAAATTCGCCGCGCAGTTCGTCGGCCACCGCCGAGGCGGGCTGGGCTATACCAATGTGGTCTCGCTGACTTTCTTCTCGGGCATTTCGGGCTCGGCGCTGGCCGATGCGGCCGGTCCGGGCTCGATGATGATCCGCATGATGGACAAGGCCGGTTACGACCGCGCCTACGCCGCCGCGCTGACCGCCGCCACCGCGATCGTCGGGCCCATCATTCCACCGTCGATCATCATGATCATCTACGCGCTGCAGGACGAGCGCGTGTCGGTGGGTGCACTGTTCGTCGCGGGCTTCATTCCCGGGCTGCTGATCGCCGCCGGCATGGCGGCCGTCAACTGGCGCGTCTCCACCCAGCGCAACTACCGTGGCGACGAGGATGTCGCCACCTGGCAGGACAAGCTGCAGACCACCTGGCGCGCGCTGCCTGCACTGATGCTGCCGGTGATCATCCTGGGCGGCATGCGGGCGGGCTGGTTCACCCCCACCGAGGCTTCGGTGGTGGCGGTGTTCTACGCGCTGGTGTGTGGCAAGTGGATCTACCGCACGCTGCGCTGGGAGGCGCTGCCCGACATCCTGTCGCGCTCCTCGTTGCTGACAGCGTCGGTGCTGATCATCATCGGCATGTCCAACGCCTTCGCCTGGGTGTTGACTGTCGACGGTCTGCCGCTGACGCTGGCCGAATGGATGGCGGCTCAGCAGCTCAGCGCGATGGGCTTCCTGATCGCGGTGAACATCTTCCTGCTGATCTTCGGCATCTTCATCGAGCCGCTGCCTGGTGTGATGGTGCTGGTGCCCATCCTGGCGCCGGTGGCCGCCAAGTTGGGCATCGACCCGATCCACTTCGCGATGGTGGTGATCTTCAACCTCACGCTGGGGATGATCACGCCACCCGTGGGGGGGCTGCTGTTCGTCACCTCCAATGTGTCCAAGGTACCCCTTGCTGCGCTGACCCGCGAGCTCAAGCCCTTCCTGGTGGCGCATGCGGTGATCCTGGCGCTGCTGACCTTTTGGCCGGGCCTGAGCACCTGGGCGCCGCACGCGCTGGGCTTCCAATGAACCAAGAACGACCGAACCCCATGAGTGATAAGAGCATCGGTGTGATCGGCCTGGGCGCCATGGGCCGCGGCATGGCCGCCTCCCTGCGGCGCGCAGGCTGGAGGGTGCATGTCTGCGATGTCCGCGCGGAGGCCGCCCAGGCGTTTGCCGCCGAGGGCGGCGTGGCCTGTGGCAGCCCGGCCGAACTGGCGGCGCAGTGCGAGGTGATCGTCAGTGTGGTGGTCAATGCCGCGCAGACGGAGGCCGTGCTGTTCGGTGACGGCGGCGCCGCCGTGAACATGAAGCCAGGCAGCCTGTTCATCATGTGCTCGACCGTCGACCCGAACTGGTCGGTGCAGCTCGAGGCACGCCTGGCCGCGCAGGGTGTGCTGTACCTGGACGCGCCGATCTCCGGCGGCGCGGCCAAGGCCGCTTCGGGCGAGATGACGATGATGACGGCCGGCACGCCAGCGGCCTACGCCAAGGCCGGCGGCGCTCTGGAGGCGATGGCGGCCAAGGTCTACCGGCTGGGCGAGCGTGCAGGCAACGGCAGCAAGGTCAAGATCATCAACCAGCTGCTGGCGGGCGTGCACATCGCCGCGGCCGCTGAAGCCATGGCCCTGGGCCTGCGAGAGGGCGTGAAGGCCGAAGACCTCTACGACGTCATCACCCACAGCGCGGGCAACAGCTGGATGTTCGAGAACCGCATGGCCCATGTGCTGGCTGGCGACTACACGCCGCTCTCCGCCGTGGACATCTTCGTCAAGGACCTGGGCCTGGTGCTTGACACGGCACGCGCCACCAAGTTTCCGCTGCCGCTGTCTGCCACCGCGCACCAGATGTTCATGCAGGCCTCAACGGCGGGCTACGCCCGCGAGGACGATGCCGCGGTGATCAAGATCTTCCCGGGCATCACGCTGCCACCCGGCGCGGCCGGAGCCTGAGATGCGTCTGCTGATCACCGGTGGCGCCGGCTTTCTGGGGGCGAGGCTGGCGCGCGAGCTGCTGGCGTCGCCCCAGCTGGCCTGGGGAGGTGACGAGCCGTGCGGCCTGACCGAGCTGTGGTTGACCGACCAGGTGCCGCCGCCGGCGGACCTGTGCGAGGACCCACGGGTGCGGGTGCTGAGCGGTGATCTGCTGGACCTGCTGGACAGCGGCACGCTGAGCTTGCGCGGCAAGGATGCGGTGGTGCATCTGGCCGCGGCGGTCAGCGGCGACTGCGAGCGCGATCTGGACCTGGGTCTGCGCAGCAACATCGACACCACCCGCGCACTGCTGCAGGCGGCGCGGGCGGCGGGCCATGCGCCGCTGTTCGTCTATGCCAGCTCGGTGGCGGTGTTCGGCGGCGAGCCCGGTCAGCCGCTGCCCGCGCTGATCCGCGACGACACCCTGCCCGTGCCGCAGGGCAGCTACGGCGTCCAGAAGTTCATCGGCGAGCAGTTGGTCGCCGACTACGGCCGGCGCGGGCTGGTCCGGGCGCGCACGCTTCGGCTGATGACGGTGGCGATCCGCCCGGGGCGGCCCAATGGCGCCGCCTCGGGTTTCCTAAGTGGCATGGTGCGCGAGCCCCTGGCTGGTTTGCGCGCGAGCGTTCCGGTGCCTCCGCACACCGCGGTGGCCCTGGCCTCGCCTGGCAACACCATCGCCGGCCTGCTGGCCGCACTGACCTGCTCGCACCGGGACTGGGGTCCCCGCACCGCCCTGAACCTGCCGGCACTGAGCACCACCGTTGGTGAGATCGCCGGGGCCCTGGGCCGCCTGGCCGGCCCGGCGGCGTTGGCGCTGCTGGACTGGGTGCCTGACGCGCGCATCGGCGCGATCGTCAGCGCCTGGCCCAGCCGCTTCGACACCGCCCGCGCCCACGCGCTGGGTCTGTCGCCCGACGCCAGCGTGGACGAACTTCTGGCCCAGTACGTGCGCGAGAACCGATCCGCCGTCCAGTGGCCCTGAACTGAGAGACACCCATGAGCCTCCCCTTGCTCGGCTGCATCGCCGACGACTTCACCGGGGCCACCGACCTGGCCAACAACCTGGTTCGCGCCGGCATGCGCTGCGTGCAGACCATCGGCGTGCCGCAAGGCGATGTGCAGCTGCAGGCCGACGCCCTGGTCGTGGCGCTCAAGTCGCGCACCGTGCCGGCCGCTGACGCGGTGGCGCAGTCGCTGGCGGCGCTGCGCTGGCTGCAGGCGCAGGGCGTGCAGCAGATCTACTTCAAGTACTGCTCCACCTTCGACTCCACCGCCGAGGGCAACATCGGTCCGGTCACCGAGGCGCTGATGGACGCGCTGCACGGCGCGGGTCGGGGCTTCACGATCGCCTGCCCCGCCTTTCCGGAGAATCAGCGCACGGTGTTCAAGGGCCACCTCTTCGTGGGTGACGCGCTGCTGTCCGACAGCGGCATGCGCCACCATCCGCTCACCCCGATGACCGACGCCAACCTGGTGCGCGTGATGCAGTCGCAGACCCGCCGCCAGGTAGGACTGGTGGCCCACGACGTCGTGGTCGCCGGTCCGCAGGCGATCCGTGATCGTTTCACCCGCCTGCAGGCCGAGGGTGCGGGCGTGGCGGTGGTTGACGCCATCAGCCATCAGGATCTGATGCAGATCGGCCAGGCGCTGGCGGGCATGCCCCTGGTCACCGCCGGCTCCGGCATTGCCATTGGCCTGCCGCAGAACTGGCCGCAGCTGCAAGGCCGGACCGCCGCATCACCGGCCGACGCTTTGCCCCCGGCACGGGGTTGGCAGGCCGTGGTCTCGGGCAGTTGCTCGGTGGCCACCAACGCCCAGGTGCTGGCGTTCAGGCGCAGCGGTCGCCCCAGCCTGGGCATCGACCCGCTGGCGATGGCGGCGGGCGAGGATGTAGTCGCCCAGGCGCTGGCCTGGGCCGAGCCGCTGCTGGCTTCCGGCCCGGTGCTCGTTTACGCCACGGCCGAGCCGACTGCAGTCCGGGCGGTGCAGGAGCGCTTGGGCGTGGCCCGGGCTGGTGAGATGGTGGAGCACGCGCTGTCACGCATCGCCGCCGGGCTGGTGCAGCGCGGCGTGCGCCAGCTGCTGGTGGCTGGCGGCGAGACCTCCGGCGCCGTGGTGCAGGCGCTGGGCGTGCAGCGCATGACGATCGGCCTGCAAATCGACCCTGGCGTCCCGTGGACAGCGGCGGACACGCCGCTGTGCCCGGGCGAGCCGGTGCACATGGCGCTGAAGTCAGGCAACTTCGGCAGTCCCGACTTCTTCACCAAGGCCTTCGCACAACTGGCATCGCAGCCATGACCGAATCAGCACTGCGTGACGAGATCTGCCGGGTGGGCGAGTCGCTGTTCGCGCGCGGGTATTTACACGCGACGGCGGGCAACATCAGCGTGCGCCTGCCGGACGGTGGCTACCTGATCACACCGACCGACGCCTGCCTTGGCACGCTGGATCCCGCGCGCCTGGCCCATGTCAATGCAGAGGGTGTTCAGACAGCGGGCGACCGCGCCTCCAAGACCCTGACCCTGCACCGCCGGATCTATGGCGCCGACCCGCAGGCAGGTTGCGTGATCCACACCCATTCCACCCACCTGGTCGCGCTGTCGCTGGCGCCGCGCTGGGGTGCTGACACACCGACCTCTGACGATCTGTTGCCGCCGATCACGCCCTACTTCGTGATGAAGGTCGGTCATGTGCCGATGATTCCCTACCACCGCCCGGGCGACCCCGTGGTGGGTGAGTTGGTGGCGCAGCGCATGACGCGGATGCAGGCTGCCGGCATACCGATTCGGGCCGTCATGCTGGAGCGACTGGGCCCCACCGTGTGGCACGGCAGTCCGGCCGAGGCCAGCGCTGTGCTGGAAGAGCTGGAGGAAACCGCCAGGCTTTGGCTGCTGACCGGCGCCGCACCGCTGACCCCAGACCAGATCGACGAGTTGCGCCAGCAGTTCGGCGCCGCCTGGTGAACCCTTCACTTGCCCGACAGGACGCCCATGCCCCGATTCGCAGCGAACCTCACGATGCTCTACAACGAGCATGCCTTTCTGGACCGTTTCGCCGCCGCCGCGGCCGATGGATTCCTGGGCGTTGAGTACCTGTTTCCCTACGCCTTCCCGGCCCAGGAGATCGCGGCACGGCTGCGCGACCATGGCCTGCAGCAGGTGCTGTTCAACGCGCCGCCGGGCGACTGGGAGGCTGGCGAGCGCGGACTGGCCTGCCTGCCCGGGCGCGAGTCCGAGTTCCGCGCCGGCTTTGCGCAGGCGCTGGTCTATGCCGAGGAGCTGGACTGTCCGCGCATCCACGTGATGGCCGGCCTGGCCCCGGCCGGTGCGGAGCGCGCGGCGCTGCAGGCCACCTACGAGGCCAATCTGGCCTGGGCGGCAGCGCAGGCGCAGTCCGTCGGACGCGAGGTGCTGATCGAGCCGATCAACCCGCGCGACATCCCCGGCTTCTTTCTCAATCGGCAGGACGAGGCGCACCGCACCGTGCAGGCTGTCGGCGCACCCAACCTGAAGGTGCAGTTCGACCTCTACCACTGCCAGATCGTCGAAGGCGACGTAGCGATGAAGATCCGGCAGTACCTGCCCACCGGGCGCGTCGGCCACTTCCAGATTGCGGGTGTGCCGATGCGCCACGAGCCGGACCTGGGCGAGTTGCACCACCCGTACCTGTTCGATGTCATCGACGAGGTCGCGTTGGCCAGCGGCTGGCAGGGCTGGGTGGGTTGCGAGTACCGGCCGCAGCGCGGTGCAGTACCCGGCGGCACCCGTGATGGGCTGGGCTGGATGCGCTGCTGAGAGCGGCGCCTCAGGCCGCGGTCAGCGTGTTCAGCACATCGGCATACCACGCCAGGTTCAGGCCCAGCGTTTCGTCCTGCAGGCGATCGCGCGAACTCATGTCCATGCGGGTCGAGTGCACGCCCACCAGTTGCCAGGGCAGGCCAGCGTCGCCCGGGCCGCTCAGGCGCCGGCGCCGCAGCACCGGCGCGCCGCTGCTGCCGCGGTGGGTGCGCGCATCGGTGAGGAAACAGCCCTGGCGCTGGAAGCGGATGCCGTAGGCCGAGGCCACCGAGGCGTTGCGCGCCACGGCCAGGTGGTGCACCGTGTCGTGGAAGCCCAGCGGGTAGCCGACGATGGTCAGGGCATCGCCGATGGCGATGTCCTCGTCCAGCGGATCCAGGTGGCTGCGGTCGAAGGCCTGCAGCACCGCGTTGGCGGGCAGCAGGCCGGTCTCGATCTCGATCACCGCCACGTCCACCGGTCCGCCGCTGTCGGTGGCGTCGCGCCACTGGCTCAGGCGGTTGCGGTACAGCGGCAGGCTCAGCACCGTGCAGCGGCTCAGGTCGCGCGCGTCGGTGTGCAGCAGCACCTCGAGGCGGTCGGGCTGGTGGCCGCTGGCCTCCTCGGAGAACACATGCCGGTTGCTGACCAGGAACAGTCGGCCGTCGCGCCGGAAGAAGAACCCGCTGGCGCTGGTCAGCACCTGGTAGCCGACATAGGTGGTGATCTGGGTGGTGGTGAGCAGCAGGGTCTCGGCCGGTCCGGCCGGTGGCGCGCTGGCCGACTCGGCCGGGGCGGCGCGCAGCCGCGCGGCGATGCGGGCCACGTCGCGCTCGAAGGTCGACAGCACCAGCTCGGAGATGTCGGCATGCAGCATCACGGTGCGGGCCACCTCGGCGTGGCTGTCGAAGGAGTCCCGCAGCCGGGCGCGCAGCGTGGGCGGCAAGGCGTCGATCAGGGCCGGCACCAGGGCGTCCAGGGCCACCTGGCTGCCCTTGAGTTCGCAGATGCGCTCGGTCGCCTCTTGCAGGTTCTTCATCGCCGGTCCCTCCGCAGGCCTCTGGCAACGGCCAGGGCCAAGAAAAAAGCGCGGCTGGGCCGCGCTCTCGGTGCCTGGGGCGGGGTGAACTGCCAGCGGTGGCTGGCGCTTCACGGCCCCGGGGGGAATGTCACCCGATCGAGCGGATGCGCGAGGCCTGCGGGCCCTTCTGGCCCTGGGTCACCTCGAACTCCACGCGCTGGTTCTCGGTCAGCGTCTTGAAGCCGCTGCCCTGGATTTCCTTGAAGTGGGCGAACAGGTCCTTGCCGCCGCTGTCGGGGGCGATGAAGCCAAAGCCCTTGCCTTCGTTGAACCACTTCACGGTGCCGGTTTCAGTCGTCATGATGTCTATCCTTGCTGGATGCGTTGAAAAGATGCCCCAGCTTTCGCCAGTGCGGGTCAGCAGCCTCCGGACATGGAGGCTGAATACGGTGGGGGTCGGGCCCAGGCCGGTGCAGGCACTGGGGTCGAGGCGGGTCACGGCGGTGCTCATTGGCGCGGGCCGTGGGTGTCGATCCAGGCCAGGGCCTGGTCGATCGCGAACTGCGAGGCCTGGTCGGGGCTGTCGAACACCGGCATGAAGCGCATGATGCGGTCGTGCGTCATGCTGCCGCTGCCGCTGCGGATGGACACGCCAGCGCCGAAGCGGCCGCCGATCAGCGGGCGGGGGAGGGCAGACACGAGGTACTTGCCGACCTGTAGAGATGCTTGGATGAGGATTCCTTGGAGGACCTCGCCGTCACTGAAGCGGCGATGTCCTGACTGTCTGGGGTGGGGCGCGCAGCGGTGGCGCGGGCGTCGGTCGAGCTCTGTCCGGCGTCTGGCCCGCGGGGTCGTTCGCGGCGGGCCGGAGGCAGCCAGAGAAGAGAGACAGCCGAAGCGATCAGACAGTCTGGCAGGGGATGGAGATCAGCGGGTGATCTCGGTGCGGTTGGGAGCCGCCACCAAAAACAAGAGACCCAGTCTAGCACGTCCTGCCGCAGCGCGGTGGGTTCTTTCGTGCCACACTGGTCCATGACGCAACCGCTTCTGCAAGCCGCCGATCTGCGCGGCGCCACGCGCCTGACCACCGATGCGGTGGTCGGCCTCGCCAGCCTGGTCGAAGCGATGCACGCCCGCATTGCCAGCCCGCCCTGGCTGCCCGGCCTGGGCGGTGCCGTGCCCGGGGATGAACGCACCCGCGGCCTGACCGGCCTGGTCTACAAGACGGTGCGCGGTGTGACCCACCTGGTGGGTGGCAGCACCGAACACCTGCTGGGCTGGCTTGCGCTGGCCATGGCCGATCCGCAGCCCCTGCGGGCGCCACGCCCGGAGCGCGAGGCCTTTGTCGCTGCCCTCAACGGCGTGCTGGGCGATCACCTGGCCGCCACCGACAACCCCCTGGCGCTGGCCATGGCCTTTCGACAAGGCGGCCGCGCGTTGCCGCTGGACCGGCCCTCGCTGCGCGCTCGCGTGCCGGGCGCCACACCGAAGCTGCTGGTGCTGCTGCACGGCCTGTGCATGAACGACCTGCAGTGGCAGCGCGACGGCCACGACCACGGCGAGGCGCTGGCGCGTGAACTGGGCTACACGCCGGTCTACCTGCACTACAACAGCGGCCTGAGTGTCTCCACCAACGGGCGCATCCTGGCGCCGCTGCTGGAGCGCCTGTTCGATGCCTGGCCGGTGCCGGTCCAGCGCCTGGCCCTGCTGGGCCACAGCATGGGCGGACTGGTGGCACGCAGCGCGATCTACCACGCCGCGCTGATGCAGCGCGGCGGCCTGCGCTGGCCCGGCCGGCTCGACGACCTGGTCTGCCTGGGCACACCGCACCTGGGGGCGCCGCTGGAGCGCGCCGGGCATGGCGTCGATGTGCTGCTGGGCGCGGCGCCCTACGCCGCGCCGCTGGCGCGCATCGGCAAGCTGCGCAGTGCCGGCATCAACGACCTGCGGCGCGGCAGCATCCTTGGCGCCTCGACGGCCGAGGACGACGCGCAGCGCGCAGCGGCCGTGGGCCTGCCGCCCGGCGTGCACTGCCGCGCGATCGCGGCCTGCCTGGGGCCGGCGGGTGGCAGCCTGAAGGGCCGGCTGCTGGGCGATGGCCTGGTGCCGGTGGCCAGCGCGCTGGGCCAGGATCCCGACCCCGCACGCAGCCTGGACTTCGCGCCCGAGGACCTGGCCATCGTCCACGACACCGGCCACCTGGACCTGCTGTCCTCGCCGGCGGTGTACGCGCAGCTGAAGGCCTGGCTGGCCTGAGGGCGATGGCTCAGCCGGGCGCGTCGTCCGGCGAGGCCGGCAGGACGTGCAGCAGCTCGAACACGCTGCACACCACCGGCATGTCCGGCGCCGGCGTGCGGCCGATGCGGGCGCACTCGCGAGCAAAGAAGGCCTGGTGCGCCTGGCGCCAGAAGGCCAGCGAACCATCGCCCTCGCCCTCGATCGCGGCATAGCGTGCGTCCACCTGGTCGAAGGGGCGGATGTCGACCTCGGTCAGCCGCGTGACCAGGGCCGGGCGCCCGGCGTGGTCGATCACCACCTCGATGTCACCCACCTGCGGCAGGTCCTCGCCGTCGTGCAGGGTCGCCCACAGCAGGCCGGTGCCGGCGCGTTTGCGGCCGCTGATGATCAGCGCCAGCAGTTCCCGCGACAACGCGGGCGAGTCGCCGTAGCCGTCCACCCGCACCCGGCCGGGCGGCAGGACCACGCCGCGCTCGGCCAGCGTGCGCAGCACGGCAGCGGTGTCGATCATGCGCAGTCGCGTGCCCGGCGCACGCCCTTGAGGAAGGCCCGGCGCACAGTGCCGGCGGCAATCGCGGCGGCCACCTGGCGCGAGTAGCGCTCGGCCCCGGTGAGCTTGCGCACCCAGCCACGGAAGGGCACGATGCCCTCGGCCGTGCGCTGCACCGCGTCGGCCGCCAGGTGGCCACCGCGTTCGATCAGCCCCGGGTTGGCCTCGGTGGCGGGGGCATCCAGGTCGGGGCCCAGCACCTCGTCCAGCGCGCGGATGTCGGCGGCCAGGGTGTCGCAGCGCGCATCGGCGAGCAGCGCGTAAGGCGCCTTCTGGGCCTGCTGCAGCGCCTCGGGGATCGGGGCGTTGACCAGGTTCAGGTCGTTCAATGGCGTGACGGCGGCGCCGCTGAGCTTGGTCTGGTCGGCACTGGCGCAGGCGGTGAGCCACAGCGTGGCAGCGAGGAGCAGGGGCGCGGTTCTCATCGCGCCATTCTCGGTCAGCCGTCGATCGCGAACACCGCCACCGATTGCGGCGCCAGCATGAAGGCGCCGGCATCGGCCGGGCCCGGGGCGCTGCGCCACAGCAGCCGCGGACGCACGCCCTCAGGCAGGCCCTCGGGCCGGGCCTGTGAGGTGCTGGTGCCGTAGTTGATCAGCACCAGCGTGCGCTCGCTGCCCAGCCGGCGCTGGAAGGCCAGCACCAGGCCGTCGGCGCTGCTGTGCGCGAAGTCGCCGCGGGCCAGGCTGGCCCGAGCGTTGCGCAGGCCGATCAGCTGGCGGTAGAAGTGCCACAGCGACGTCGGGTCGGCGCGCTGCGCCGCCAGGTGGTGGGTGTCGGCGTTCGGCGCGCGGCCGTTGTACGGGCCCCGGGGGCTGAACCCGGCGCTGCCTGGCTCGGCGCTCCAGCTCATCGAGCCGCGCACCGGCCGGTCGCCCGGCAGGCTCGGCAGGCTGGCCTGTCCCACTTCCTCGCCGTAATACACGAACGGCGTGCCGGGCTGCAGCAGGTAGCCGGCGGCGGCCAGGCGGTAGCGGGCGTCGTCGCCACCCACCTGGTCCCACAGGCGCAGGCCGGCGAAGATGTCGTGGCTGCTGGTGAAGGTGGCCATGCGCGGCGACGCGCTGCGGTAGTAACTGGCCAGTGCGGCCACCGACGCGGCCTCGCCCTTGGCGGCCTGCACGAAGTGGTGCTGGTAGCCGAACGCGAAGGCGCCGCCGCAGACGGCCGGGTCGCCGTAGGCCTGGGGCTCGGCGGTGGCTTCGCAGACCACGAAGCGGTTCGGGTAGGCCAGGATCGTGTCCTGCAGCCGCTTGGTCAGCGCGCGGCTCTCAGGCTGGTCGTTCCAGCGCACCGCGTCGTTCTCGATCAGGTGCGGCACCGCATCCAGCCGGAAGCCGTCCAGGCCGCGGTTGAGCCAGAAGCGCAGCGAATCGAGGTGGTAGTCGAAGACCTCGGGGCGGCGCAGGTTGAAGTCGGGCATGTGCGGCCCGAAGGTGGCGAAGAAGTGGTCCTTCGCACCCGCGGGTGCCGGCGGCTGGGTCTTCGGATCGCCATGCTCCCAGGGCCGGCTGGGCAGCCAGTACCAGGGGTTGGCGTCCCAGATGCGCCAGCCGCTGGGAGCAGCTTCGCTGAAGACGAACCAGTCGCGCCAGGGGCTCTTCGGGTCGCTGATCGCCGCCTGGAACGCGGGGTGCTGGTACGAGGCATGGTTGACCACGTAGTCCATCACCACGCCGATGCCGCGGCGGTGTGCTTCGCGCAGCAGCGTGTCGACATCGGCCAGCGTGCCATAGGCCGGCTCCACCGCGCGGTGGTCGGTGGTGGCGTAGCCGTGGTCGTGGTCGGCGCTGGCGGTGATCGGCATCAGCCACAGGCCGCGGATGCCCAGCGCCTGCAGATCATCCAGGCGGCTGATCAGGCCCTTCAGATCCCCGATGCCGTCGCCGTCGCTGTCCTGGTAGGCGCGGACGAAGATTTCCATGAACACGCCATGCTGCCAGTCGGCCGGCAGGGCGCTGGCAGACGCCTGCATCGGCTGCGGGCTGCGGTCGAAGGCCGGTGTCGGGGCAGCCATCGCCCAGGTGCAGCACAGCGCCAGGCCGGCTGCGCGAAGATTGTGTAGTAAAGCTACATACATGGCCCGACATGCTGACACATCGCAGGACAATTGCCAAGGGAAGTGGTTTCATGGATGGCGAAGAGCAATGTAATTTGGGTACATTCGGCGCCATGACGTCTGTGCTCTGGCGCGCCCTGTGGGCGCTGAATGTCGCGCTGTGGACCCCTGCCGTCCAGGCCGGCGACGACTGCAACGACCCGGCCCCGTGGCGGGTGCTGTCCGCGGCGGCCGAGCCGGCGGTCCCGGCGCGTGCGGTGCTGGCCGATCGCTCGCACCTGCGCTGGGCGGGCGCGCCGGAGGACGGCGATGTCTGGTTGCTGGCCGCGCCGCAGGGCGGACTGCGCACGCCGCCGGGCCAGGCGCCGCAGGGCGCGGTGCAGCGCTGGCGCCTGTCCGCCGCCGGCGCGGTGCCGGCCGACCTCAGCCAGCGCCTGCGCTACCTGGGCGACGGCGCCTGGCACCGGCTGCCCGCCGACGCCGTGGCGGCGCTGCCCGCGGTGCTGCGAGGTGACGCACGCGTGGTCCGGCTGGACGACGACGGCCGTGTGCTCGCCGCCGCCGGCCTGCAGATCGCCGGGGCGCTGGATGATCTGTATGCCGCGGCCGAGTCACTCGAGGACCTGGGGGCCCATCCGGGCGCCACCGGGAGCCGCTGGCGCCTGTGGGCGCCGACGGCGCAGGCGGTCTCGCTGTGCCTGTACCGCAGCGACCAGGGCCCGGCCGTCGGCCAGCATCCGCTGCAACGTGACGAGGCCACCGGCAGCTGGCAGCTGTCGCTGCCAGGCGATGCCCGCGGCCGCTACTACCGCTACCTGGTGGATGTGTGGGTGCCGGGCACGGGCCTGGTGCGCCAGCGGGTGGCCGATCCCTATGCGGTGTCGGCGGGGGTCGACGCGCGCCGCTCGTACGTCAGCGGCCTCGACGAGGCAGCCGTCACCCCCCGGGGCTGGTCCCATGACCGTGCACCGGCCACCGTGCGCCAGGCCACCGACATGACGGTCTATGAGCTGCACCTGCGCGACTTCTCGGTTGGCGACGCCAGCGTGCCGCTGCGCGACCGTGGCCGCTACACCGCCTTCACCCACGCCCGCAGCACCGGCATGCACCACCTGCGCACGCTGGCCCGCGCCGGCCTGACCGACGTGCACCTGCTGCCGGTGTTCGACCATGGCGCCGTGCCCGAAGCCGGCTGCGTCACGCCCGCTCCCCACGGCGGCCCGGCCGACGCGACCCAGCAGGCTGCGGTGGCCGCCAGCGCAGCGCGCGATTGCTTCAACTGGGGCTACGACCCGGTGCTGTTCAATGCCCCGGAGGGCAGCTACAGCCGCCGGGCGGCCGATGGTGCGTCGCGCCTGCACGAGTTCCGCCAGATGGTGATGGCGCTGCACCGCGCCGGTCTGCGGGTGGGCATGGATGTGGTCTACAACCACACCGTGGCCTCTGGCCAGCACCCCAACGCGGTGCTCGACCGGGTGGTGCCGGGCTACTACCACCGCCTGAACGCCGACGGCGTGGTCGAGCGCAGCACCTGCTGCGACAACACCGCCACCGAGCACCGGATGATGGGCAAGCTGCTGGTGGACTCGGTGCTGCTGTGGGCCCGGGCGCACCACATCGACAGCTTCCGCTTCGACCTGATGGGTCACCAGCCGCGCGCGCTGATGGAGCGGCTGCAGCAGCGGCTGCGCAGCGAGCTGCCAGACCGTGTGATCCCCCTGATCGGCGAAGGCTGGAACTTCGGCGAGGTGGCCCACGGGACGCGCTTCGAGCAGGCCAGCCAGCTCAGCCTGAACGGCAGCGGCATCGGCAGCTTCAACGACCGCTTGCGTGACGCCGTGCGGGGTGGCGGTGCCGGCGACAGCGGCGTCGCGCTGTTGCAGCGCGCCGGCTGGGCCTTCGGCCTGGCCGACCGCAGCGCGGACGACGCCGAGCTGCAGCGCGCCGCCCTGTGGCTGCGCGCCGGCGCCGCCGGCAGCCTGCGCCGGTACCCGCTGCGCCAGCCTGACGGCAGCGTGCGCGAGGCGCAGGCCGTCGACTACGCCGGTCAGCCGGCCGGCTACGCGAGCCAGCCCACCGAGGTGGTCAACTACGTCGAGAACCACGACAACCAGACGCTGTTCGACAACGGCGTGATGAAGCTGCCGCCCGACACGCCGCGCGAGGTGCGTGCGCGCGCCCAGCTGGTGGCCCTGGCCACAGTGGCCTTCAGCCAGGGGGTGGCCTACTTCCACGCCGGGGGCGAGCTGCTGCGCAGCAAGAGCCTGGACCGCAACAGCTTCGACTCGGGCGACTGGTTCAACCGCATCGACTGGACCGGCCGGGGCAACTTCTTCGGCACCGGCCTGCCGCCCGCGGGCGACAACCAGGCCGACTGGCCGGCGATGCGCGAGCGCCTGGCCGACCCCCGCATCGCACCGACGGCGCGCGAGATCACGCTGGTGCGTGAGGGTTTCATCGACCTGCTGCGCATCCGCGCCAGCACGCCGCTGTTGCGCCTGGGCAGCGCCGACGAGGTGCTGCAACGCGTGCATGTGCTGCCCACCGAGCCCGCGCTGCTGGCTGTCCACATCGACGGGCGCCGCGGTGCAGACGCGGTGTTCGGCGCGCTGTTGCTGGTCGTCAATGCCAGCCGCGAGGCGCGGCGCTTCACGCCGCCCGAAGGACGCTGGGCCCTGCACCCCGCGCTGGCCAGCGGCACCGGTGTGCTGCAGCGCGGCGCCCGCTGCGCGGCCCCGGGACCCGAGGGGTCCATCACGGTGCCGGCCCAGAGCGTGCTGGCCTGTGTGCTGCCCCGGGCGTCATCGCCCTGAGGGGCTCACGCGGTCGTCAGCCCAGCACCTGGCGCGCGGCCGCGGTGTACAGCGGAATGCCCAGCACCAGGTTGAAGGGAAAGGTCAGGCCCAGCGACAGGCCGACGTAGACCGCCGGCCGGGCCTCCGGGACCGCGTGGCGCAGCACCGCCGGCACCGCGATGTACGAGGCGCTGGCGGCCAGCACCATCAGCACCGCGCCATCGGCGGCGCCCAGACCCACCAGCGCGGCCAGGGCCAGTGCCAGCGTCGCGTGCAGCAGCGGGCCGCCCACGCCGTACAGCCACAGCGCCGGCGGCAGGCCGCGCAGGCTGCCCAGGTGGCGGGCGGTCAGCAGGCCCATGTCCAGCAGGAAGAAGGCGAGCAGGCCCTTGAACAGGTCGCCGGTGAACAGCGTCATCGAGCGCGCGCCGGCATCACCCGTGGCCAGGCCCACCAGCAGGGAACCCATCAGCAGCAGCAGGCCGCCGTCGGTACAGGCCTCCCGCACGGCCGTGCCCAGCGGTGTGCCGCTGCCCGTCGTCACCGTGGGCGTGCCGCCGCCAGCAGGCGCCGCTGCGAGCCGGCTGCGCAGCACCTGGGCAGAGGCCACCGCCAGCAGGATCGCCGGCGATTCCATCAGCGCCATCGCGGCCGCCATGTGGCCACCGGCCGGCGTGCCCTGCTGCTCCAGCACGTGCATCGCGGTGATGAAGGTCACCGCGCTCACGCTGCCATAGGTGGCCGCCACCGCCAGCGCATCAAAGGGCGGCAGCAGGCGACGCAAGGCCAGCCAGGCCAGTGCCGGCACCACCACCGACAGCACCACGGCGCAGGCCAGGGACGCCGCGATGTCCAGCGTCATGCCCGAGCGGGCCAGGGCGAAGCCGCCCTTCAGCCCCAGCGCCATCAGCAGGTACAGCGCCAGGAAGCGGGAGAGCTGGGGCGGCACCTCCAGCGAGGATTTCATCAGGCCCGCGGCGACGCCGAGGGCGAAAAACAGCAGGGCAGGGTCCAGCAGAGCGTTCATGGGGACGGGATGCTAGGGCTTCAAGGGCTTGTTGAAAAATCGATAATCCGGATTCAGGACATATCAAATCATCTATGGATCCAAGTTTCCGACGACTGCGCCTGCTGCTGGCCTTGTCGCGCACCGGCAGCATCACGGCCGCGGCGCGCGACTGCCATGTGAGCCAGCCCACCGCGTCGATGCAGCTGCGCGAGTTGTCCGAGGCGCTGGGCCTGCCCCTGCACGAGGCCGCCGGTCGTCGGGTGCGACTGACCGCGGCCGGCCACGAGGTGGCCGCAGCGGCCCAGCGCATGGTCGACGAGTGGGAGGCGCTGGAGCAGCGCATCGCCGCGATGAAAGGCCTGGAGCAGGGGCGCCTGCGGGTGTGCATGGCCAGCACGGCGAAGTACTTCCTGCCGCGCATGCTCGGTCCGTTCTGCCAGGCCCACCCCGGCATCGACATCACGCTGGAGGTGCTGAACCGCGACCGCGTGGTGCAGCGCCTGCGCGAGCAGCTGGATGACCTCTACCTGCTGTCGCAACCACCGCGTGACATCGCCCACCAGGCCGAGACGCTGATGGACAACCCGCTGGTGCTGATCGCGCCACTGGACCACCCGCTGGCTGCCGTGCCGCGGCTGCGCTGGCAGCGACTGCGTGGCGAACCTTTCATCCTGCGCGAGCACGGGTCGGGCACGCGCCTCGCGGTGGATGCCCACCTGGCCGCGCTGGGCCTGCAGCCGCGCGTGCGGCTGGAACTGGGCGACAACGAGGCGATCAAGCAGGCGGTGGCGGCCGGCATGGGCCTGGGGGTGGTGTCGCGCCATGCGCTGGCGGCGGACCCGGCCCGCGAAGGCCTGGCGCTGCCGTCGGTACAGCGCTTTCCGGTGCCCTCGTCGTGGTCGGTGCTGTGGCCCGCGGGTCGCCGCCTGTCGCCCGCGGCGCAGGCCTTTGTCGCCCACCTGCATGCGGCGTCGGCGGGCTGGGAGGCGCACTCCTGAGCCGCTGGCCCCGGGCGCGCCCGGCGGCCCGGGTGGTCAGCGGCCCGCACCCGTGGTCGCGCCTCGACCCGGTCCGCCACCGCGGCCTGCGCCCGGCGACAATGCTGGTGTTCCATCCAGCTTCGATGCCCATGGGTCTTGAGGGTTCACTTTCGAACCCCTTCCCAAGTCCTTGTTTGTGAAGCGAAATTTACGCGACGCTGCCTTTGCAATCGCGTGTAAGTGACTGATTTCATTGAATTTTTTGCTCGGATGCGTTGACCCTGGGTGGGTGGTGGGGTAAAGTGGGGGAAAGTGCACTTTTGTAGGTTCTCGTGTCCGATTTTGTGTTCCAAGGCGAGTCTGCGCTGACGCTGGACGGCAAGGGGCGGGTCACCGTCCCCGCCCGTTTCCGCGATGTGCTGGCCGCCCTGTGCGCCGGACAGATGACCGTGACCAAGCACCCCAGCCGCTGCCTGCTGCTGTTTCCGCGCCCGGCCTGGGTGGAGTTCCGCGGCAAGCTGATGGCGCTGCCGATGGGCTCCGAGGCCTGGCGGCGCCTGTTCATCGGCAGCGCGATGGATGTCGAGATCGACGGCGGCTCGCGCGTGCTGCTGTCGCCCGAGCTGCGCCAATGGGCCGGCCTGGGCAAGGACCTGATGCTGGTGGGCATGGGCTCGCGCATGGAGATCTGGGACCGCGAGCGCTACCTGGCCAACGAAGAGGCCACGCTGGCCGGCCCGATGCCCGATGGCCTGGCCAACATGGTGATGTGACGTGAGCGACGCCCCGTTCACCCACACCACCGTGCTGCTGCACGAGACCGTCGAGGCGGTGCTCGCGCGGCCCGAGGGCTGCTATGTGGACGGCACCTTCGGCCGCGGTGGTCACTCACGGCTGCTGCTGTCGAAGCTGGCGCCCGCCGGTCGCCTGATCGCCTTCGACAAGGACCCCGAGGCGGTGGCCGCCGCCACCTCTGGCGCCAACGCCATCACCGACCCGCGCTTCGAGATCCGCCACGCCAGCTTCACCGCGATGGTCGAGCTGCTGGCCGAGCGCGGCGCCGGCACGCTGGACGGCGTGATGCTGGACCTGGGCGTCTCGTCGCCGCAGATCGACAACCCCGAGCGCGGGTTCAGCTTCCGTTTCGACGGTCCGCTGGACATGCGCATGGATCCGACCCGTGGCGAGTCCGCCGCGGATTTCTTGGCCCGCGCCGACGAGCGCCAGATAGCACAGGTGATTCGCGACTATGGGGAAGAACGGTTTGCTGTACCGATTTCAAAGGCGCTTGCTGCTCGCCGGGCGAGCGGGAAGCCTGTTCGAACCACAGGCGAGCTGGCCGAGCTCGTGGCTCGCACGGTCAAGACCCGCGAGCCGGGCCAGGACCCTGCAACGCGCACATTTCAGGCTCTACGGATTCTCGTCAACGCCGAGCTTGAAGAGCTCGAGCAGGGACTGAGTGCCGCGCTGGAACTGCTGCGTGAGGGCGGCCGCCTGGCGGTGATCAGCTTCCACTCGCTGGAAGACCGCATCGTCAAGAGCTTCATCGCCCGCGAGAGCAAGGCCGAGGTCGATCGCCGCGCACCCTTTGCGCCGCCCACGCGGCCGCTGCGCCTGAAGGCGCTGGGCCGCATTCGCGCCGGGCAGGCCGAGCTGTCGGTCAATCCGCGCGCCCGCTCGGCGGTGCTGCGCGTGGCCGAGCGCACGCCGGAGGGCTTCGTCGCATGATGCGCCTGTCCGTGCTGCTGCTGATCGCGCTGGTTGCCAGCGGCCTGTACCTGGTGCGCACCAGCTACGAGTCGCGCCGCCTGTTCGTCGAGATCGAGAAGGCCAAGAACGACGAGAAGCAGCTGCTGGCCGATGAAAAGCGCCTGGACGCCGAGCGCCAGGCCCAGGCGACCCACCTGCGCGTCGAGCGCGTGGCGCGCGAGAAGCTGGGCATGCGCATGGCGGCCCCGGATGTCACCGTCTATGTCAGTGATGCGCGCAGCGCGTCCGGTGCCTCGGGGGCCCTGCGGTGAAACTCTTCCAGCGCTCGGCCAGCACCGGCGTGCAGTCGGTGCGTGGCGTCAACTACTCCAGCAGCCCGCTGCTGGCCTCCAAGACCCCGCCCTGGCGCAGCCGCTTCCTGGTGATGCTGTTCGGCGCGGGCTCGGTGGTGCTGGTCGGCCGCGCGCTCTACATCCAGGTGCTGCAGTCCGAGTTCTTCCAGAAGAAGGGCGAGGAGCGCTATGCGTCCACCGTGGCGCTGCCGGCCAACCGGGGCCGTATCGTCGACCGCGAGGGCCGCATCCTGGCGATCAGCGTCAATGCGCCCACCATCGCGGTCAACCCGCAGCACTTCCAGGCCAGCGGCGAGCAGAAGAAGGAGCTGGCCACGCTGCTCAAGCTGCCGCTCAAGGAGGTCGACCAGCGTCTGGCCGACGGCGGCGCCTATGCGGTGCTGCGTCGCCAGGTGGACGACGGCGTGGCCCAGCAGGTGCGCGCGCTGAAGATCAAGGGCCTGCAGTTCGAACCCGGCTACATCCGCCGCTACCCCGAGAGCGAAGCCGCCGCGCACGTGGTGGGCTTCACCGACATCGAGGACCACGGCCAGGAAGGCATCGAGCTGGCTCTGCAGCGCCAGTTGAAGGGCCAGGGCGGCTCGCGCGCGGTGGTCAAGGACCGGCTGGGCCGGGTGGTCGAGGAACTGGGCGACCCGGTCGATCCGCGCGACGGCCGCGACGTGACGCTGACCATCGACTCCAAGGTCCAGGCCCTGGCCTACCAGCGCCTGCGCGACGCGGTGCAGCAACACAAGGCCAAGGCCGGCTCGGTGGTGGTGCTCGACGCCCAGACCGGCGAGATCCTGGCGCTGGCCAACTACCCCAGCTATGTGCCGGGTGACCGCCGCAACCTCAGCGGCAACCAGCTGCGCAACCGCGCGATCACCGACGTCTTCGAGCCCGGCTCCACCGTCAAGCCCTTCATCATCGGCCGGGCGCTGGAAGAAGGCCTGGTGCGCCCCGAGACCGTGCTGGACACCCGGCCCTTCATGGTCGGCCCGCTGCGCGTCAATGATGGCGACCACGGCCGCCCCGAGATGTCGGTGGCGCAGATCATCCAGAAGTCGTCCAACGTCGGCACGGTCAAGCTGGCCCAGCGCATCGACACCCGCACCATGGGCGAGCTCTACCAGAGCGTGGGCTTCGGCCAGAAGCCGCAGATCGGCTTTCCCGGCACCGCCACCGGCAAGCTGCGGCCCTGGAAGAGCTGGCTGCCGGTCGAGAAGGCGACGATGGCCTATGGCTACGGCCTGTCGGCCTCGCTGCTGCAGATCGCCCGCGCCTACACCGCGATCGCCCGCGACGGCGAACTGGCGCCGCTGACCCTGGTCAAGGGCGGTGAGGCCCTGCCCACCGCACGCGTCTTCCGCCCCGAGACCGCCCGCACTCTGCGTCAGATGATGCGCGGCACGGTCAGCAAGGACGGCACCGCGCCGCTGGCCCAGCCGCTGGGCTACTCGGCAGGCGGCAAGACCGGCACCGCCGCCAAGCAGGAAGGCAAGGGCTACGCCAGCCACAAGTACCGCGCCTGGTTCGCCGGCTTCTCGCCGGTGGACCACCCGCGCGTGGTGGTGGCGGTGATGATCGACGAGCCCAGCAACGGGGTGTACTACGGCGGCCTGGTGGCCGCGCCGGTGTTCAAGGTCGTCGTTGAGCAGGCGCTGCGCACGCTGGGTGTGCCGCCTGATCTGGATGTCAAGCCGCAGGTGGTGGCGCAGGCGCCCGCCACCACGTCCAACAAGGTGCAGTGAGATGCCGCTGACCCGCCTGAAGAATCCCGACGCCGCCGCCCGCTGGCTCAGCTCCTGGGTCACCGGTGCGCTGCGCACCGACAGCCGCCAGGTCCGACCGGGTGATGCCTTCATCGCCTGGCCCGGCTACGCCACCGACGGCCGCCGCTTCGTGCAGGCGGCGCTGGAGGCCGGCGCCTCGACCTGCCTGGTCGAGGCCGAGGGCATCGAGGCCTTCGGTTTCGACGACGCCCGCATCGCGGTGCTGCCCGGCCTGAAGGCCGCAACGCCGCTGATCGCCCATGCCTTCTACCGCCAGCCCAGCGCCGCGTTGCGGGTGGTGGCCACCACCGGCACCAATGGCAAGACCAGCACCGCCTGGTGGACGGCCCAGGCGCTGTCGCTGCTGGGCCAGCGCTGCGGCGTGGTCGGCACGCTGGGCGTGGGCACGCCGCCCACGCCGGGCGACGACGCCGGCGAGATCGTCTACACCGGTCTGACCACCCCCGACCCGGTGGTGCTGCAGCAGGGTTTTCGCCGCATGGTCGACGCCGGCTATGCGGCCTGCGCGATCGAGGCCTCGTCGATCGGCATCGTCGAGCACCGGCTGGATGCCACCGCCATCGATGTGGCGCTGTTCACCAACTTCACGCAGGACCACCTGGACTACCACGGCGACATGGCCACCTACCGCGCCGCCAAGCGCGCGCTGTTCGACTGGCCGGGTCTGAAGGCGGCGGTGATCAATGTCGACGACCCCACCGGCGCCGAGCTGGTGGCCGAGCTGGCTGGCCGCGGCCCGGCGCTGTGGACGGTGTCGGTCGAGGGTGAGGCGCGCCTGTCGGCCCAGCATGTGCGCTGGGAAGACGGCGGCCTGGTGTTCTCGGTGGTCGAGGGCGACCGGCGCGCCGAGGCGCGCACCGGCCTGATCGGCGACTACAACGTCAGCAACCTGCTGGTGGTGATCGGCGCGCTGCGTGCGCTGGGCGTGCCGCTGTCCGAAGCCGTGGCCGCGGCCGCCCGCGTGACGCCGGTGCCCGGCCGCATGCAGCGCGTGGTGGGCGAGGGCGCCGGCCCCGAAGTGGTGGTCGACTACGCCCACACCCCCGACGCCCTGGACAAGGCCCTGGGCGCGCTCAAGCCGCTGGCTGAGGCGCGTGGCGGCCAGCTCTGGTGCGTGTTCGGCTGCGGCGGCGACCGCGACCCGGGCAAGCGTTCGCTGATGGGCGCGATCGCCGAGCGCTATGCCCACCGCGTGGTGGTCACCAGCGACAACCCGCGCTCCGAGGACCCGCAGGCCATCATCGAGCAGATCGTCAGCGGCCTGTCGGAGGGCGCTGGCACGCTCAAGCTGACGGTGGAGGTGGACCGCCGCCTGGCCATCCTCGAGGCGCTGGCCGCGGCCGGCCCGCAGGACGTGGTGCTGATCGCCGGCAAGGGCCATGAGGACTACCAGGAGGTGCACGGCGTGCGCCACCCGTTCTCGGATGCCGCGGTCGCGGCTGGCGCGCTGCACGCGAGGGCCACCGCATGACGCTGATGTCGCTCGGTCGTGCTGCCCAGCTGCTCGGCGCCGATGCCGCGCTGTTGGGCGACGCTGGCGTGGACTTCGCCCGCGTGCACACCGACACCCGTACGCTGCAGCCGGGCGACCTGTTCGTCGCGCTGCTCGGCGAGCGCTTCGACGCGCACGACTTCCTGCCCCAGGCCCGTGCCGCCGGCGCGGTGGCCGCGCTGGCCGAGCGCGGTCTGGCCGAGGCCGGCCTGCCGGGCCTGCAGGTGGCCGACAGCCTGCGCGGCCTGCAGCGCCTGGCCACCGCCTGGCGTGCCACGCAGACGCTGCCGCTGATCGCCGTGACCGGCAGCAATGGCAAGACCACGGTCACGCAGATGATCGCCAGCATCCTGCGCGCCGCCCATGGCGAGCGCGCGCTGGCCACCAGCGGCAACCTGAACAACCACATCGGCGTGCCGCTGACCGTGCTGCGCCTGAACGGGCATGCGGCGGCGGTGGTCGAGCTGGGCATGAACCACCCGGGCGAGATCGCCGAGCTGGCCGCGATCGCCCAGCCCACGGTGGCCCTGGTCAACAACGCGCAGCGCGAGCACCAGGAGTTCATGGGCACGGTCGAGGCCGTGGCGCGCGAGAACGGCTGCGCGATCAGCGCGCTGCCCGCCGAAGGCGTGGCGGTCTTCCCGGCCGATGACGCCTACACCGCCGTCTGGCGCGAGCTGGCCGGCGCCCGCCGCACGCTGAGCTTTGCGCTCGGCGCGGCCGCCGACGTCACCGGCGAGGCGCGCTGGGACATCGACCACTGGGCGCTGCGTCTGCGCACGCCGCAGGGCGAGGCCGGTCTGGCGCTGCGCATCGCCGGACAGCACAACGTCAAGAACGCGCTGGCCGCGGCGGCTTCGGCGTTGGCCGCCGGCATCCCGCTGTCGGCGGTGCGCGACGGCCTGGCCGCCTTCGAGCCGGTCAAGGGTCGCTCGCAGGTCAAGCCGCTGGCACGCGGCGGCCGCGCGCTGACCCTGATCGACGACACCTACAACGCCAACCCCGATTCGGTGCGTGCCGCGATCGACGTGCTGGCCGCGTTGCCGGCGCCGCGCTGGCTGCTGCTGGGCGACATGGGCGAGGTGGGCGACCAGGGACCGGCCTTCCACACCGAGGTGGGCGCCTATGCGCGTGAACGCGGCATCGAGACTGTCTGGTGCACCGGCACGCTGGCGGCCGATGCCGCGCGTGCCGCCGGCGGGCGCCATTTTGCCGAGGTGCCCCAGCTGCTGGCGGCGCTGAACGAGGCGCCCGCGTTCGCATCGGTGCTGGTCAAGGGATCGCGCTTCATGCAGATGGAGCGGGTGGTGGCGGCCCTGCAGGCCGCCGATCCGGCGCAGGAGGGCGCATGCTGCTGAGTCTGGCCCAATGGCTGCAATCCCTGTACCCGGAGAGCCTGGGCTTTCTGCGCGTCTTCCAGTACATCACCTTCCGTGCGGTGCTGGCGGCGATGACCGCGCTGCTGATCGGCCTGGCCTTCGGCCCCTGGCTGATCCGCCGCCTGACCGAGCTGAAGATCGGCCAGCCGGTGCGCGGCTATGCGATGGAAACGCACCTGGTCAAGAGCGGCACGCCCACCATGGGCGGCGCGCTGATCCTGATCGGCATCTTCGTCGCCACGCTGCTGTGGAGCGACTGGAGCAACCGCTTCGTCTGGATCGTGATGATCGTCACCTTCGGCTTCGGCGCGATCGGCTGGGTCGATGACTGGCGCAAGGTGGTCGACAAGAACCCCGAGGGCATGGCCTCGCGCGAGAAGTTCATGTGGCAGACGCTGATCGGCGTGCTGGCCGCGATCTACCTGGCCTTCAGCGTGTCCGAGACCAGCAACCTGCGCGTGATCGAGCTGTTCTTCCGCTGGATCCAGAGCGGCTTCTCGAACGACCTGCCGCCCAAGGCCGACCTGATGCTGCCCTTCTTCAAGACGGTCAGCTACCCGCTGGGCGTGTTCGGCTTCATGTTCTTCGCCTGGTTCGTCATCGTCGGCATGAGCAACGCGGTCAACCTGACCGACGGCCTGGACGGCCTGGCGATCATGCCGGTGGTGCTGGTGGCGGCGGCACTGGCGATCTTCAGCTATGTCGTGGGCAATGCGGTGTACTCGAAGTACCTGCTGTTCCCGCACATTCCCGGCGCGGGCGAGCTGATGATCTTCTGCGCCGCGATCAGCGGGGCCGGCCTGGCCTTCCTGTGGTTCAACGCCTACCCGGCGCAGGTCTTCATGGGCGACGTCGGCGCCCTGGCGCTGGGTGGCGCGCTGGGCACGGTGGCGGTGATCACGCGCCAGGAGATCCTGCTCGGGATCATGGGCGGCGTGTTCGTCGTCGAGGCGGCGTCGGTGGCGCTTCAGGTGGGCTGGTTCAAGTACACCAGGCGCAAGTACGGCGAGGGCCGACGCATCCTGCTGATGGCGCCGCTGCACCACCATTTCGAAAAGTCGGGCTGGAACGAGACCCAGGTCGTCATCCGTTTCTGGATCATCACCATGCTGCTGTGCCTGGTCGGCCTGGCATCACTGAAGCTTCGCTGACCGTGCATTTCCTCCACGACCTCTCCGTGCTGATCCTGGGCCTGGGTGACTCCGGTCTGGCGATGGCGCGTTGGTGCGCCCGCCAGGGCGCGGCGACGATCCGGGTCTGGGATTCGCGCGAGGCGCCGCCGCAGGCCGCCGCGCTGGCGACCGACGTGCCCGCGGCCACGCTGTTCAGCGGTGCCTTGGGGGCCGGGCAACTGGGTGACGCCAGGCTGGTGCTGAAAAGCCCCGGCCTGGCGCCCACCGATGCGCGCATCGCGCCGCTGCTGGACGCCGCGCGCGCCCAAGGGCTGGCGGTGATGGGCGAGCTGGACCTGTTCGCCCACGCGCTGGCCGACCTGAAGACTGCGCGCGGCTATGCGCCCAAGGTGCTGGCGATCACCGGCACCAATGGCAAGACCACGACCACCTCGCTGACGGCGATGCTGGTCGAGCGCGCCGGCCTGCGCGTGGGCCTGGCGGGCAACATCGGCCCGACGATGCTGGACACGCTGGCCGCTGCGCTGGCGCTGGAGCCGGCGCCCGAGGCCGCCGCTGCCGAACAGACTGAGGCCGAGCACGAGACACCTGAGGACGTCGTTGGGCAGTACGCCGAACCCGCCGGAGACACGGCCGGGGCGGCGATCGACGCGCCAGGGGTGCATGGGGAGCCCGCGGACGATACCGCGGACGGATCTGAACCTGGGGAGGAGGGGGCGCCGCTCGTGCTGGCACCTCCCCCTCCCAAGGATCCGGTGTTCGCCCACCTGCCCCAGGTCTGGGTGCTGGAGCTCAGCAGCTTCCAGCTCGACGGCGTGCGCGGCTTCGAGCCCAGCGCCGCCACCGTGCTCAACATCAGCCAGGACCACCTGGACTGGCACGGCGACATGGCCGCCTACGCCGCGGCCAAGGCGCGCATCTTCGGCGAGCAGGGGCTGATGGTCATCAACCGTGACGAGCCGCTGGTCGAGGCCATGGTGCCCGCGCCGCAACTCGTCAAGGGCGGCCGCGGCAAGCCCGCCAAGGCGGTGGGCCGCGCGGTGCTGCGCTTCGGTCTGGACGCACCGCAGCGCCCGGGCGACTTCGGTCTGGTCACCGAGGGCGGCATGGCCTGGCTGGTGCGCGCGATGCCCGCTGATGAGACCATCAAGCGCAAGAAGGGTGAAGAGGAAGAGCTGATCATCCAGCGCCTGATGCCTGCCGATGCGCTGCGCATCCGCGGCCGCCACAACGCCAGCAATGCGCTGGCCGCGCTGGCGCTGGCCACGGCGATCGGCTGCCCGCTGGCGCCGATGCTGCACGGCTTGCGCGAGTACCGCGGCGAGCCGCACCGCGTCGAGCCGATCGGCATCGTGGGTGGCATCGAGGCGGTGGACGACAGCAAGGGCACCAATGTCGGCGCCACCGTGGCGGCGATCAAGGGCCTGGGCGAGGACCGCGTCAGCAGCAAGCTGGTGGTGATCCTGGGCGGTGACGGCAAGGGCCAGGACTTCGCGCCGCTGGCCCAGCCAGTGCAGCGCCATGTGCGTGCGGTGGCCCTGATCGGCCGCGACGCCGAGGCCATCGCCGCCGCGCTGGCCGGCACGGGGGTGCCGATGCAGCGCCACGACACGCTGGAGGCCGCCGTGCCCTGGTGCTTCGCGCAGGCGCAGGAAGGCGACGCCGTGTTGCTCAGCCCGGCCTGCGCCAGCCTGGACATGTTCCGCAACTACGCCCACCGCGCCCAGGTCTTTGCCGACGCGGTGCAGCAGCTGGCGCATGATCGCGGGGAGCTGCTGTCATGAACTTCGCCGCCGCGCTCAAGCCCGATGTGGCCGGCTGGCGCGCCCGCCTGGCGGGCCTGTTCGGCCGCCGGGGCGAGGGCAGTGAGCCGCTGCCGCCGATCCGCGACTGGGTGGGCGGCAGCGAAGGCCGCCCGGCCGCCATCGCCGGCATCGACCTGGCCCTGATCTGGGTGACGGTGGCGCTGCTGGCGCTGGGCCTGGTGATGGTCTATTCGGCCTCGGTGGCGCTGCCCGACAACCCCAAGTTCGCCAAGTACACGCCCACCTATTTCCTGGGCCGCCAGGCGATGTTCATTGTGGTGTCCTTCGTCGCCGCGCTGATCACGCTGCAGATCCCGATCGCGGTGTGGGAGAAGTGGGCGCCGTGGCTGTTCGCGATCTCGCTGGCGATGCTGATCGTGGTGCTGATCCCGCACGTGGGCAAGGGCGTCAACGGTGCGCGGCGCTGGCTGCCGCTGGGGGTGATGAACTTCCAGCCCAGCGAGCTGGCCAAGTTGTCGATCGCGATGTACGCGGCCAGCTACATGGTCCGCAAGATGGACGTCAAGGAGAACTTCTTCAAGGCGGTCTGGCCGATGGCGGTGTCGCTGGGCGTGATCGGCGTGCTGCTGCTGGCCGAGCCTGACATGGGCGCCTTCATGGTGATCGCCGCAGTGGCGCTGGCCATCCTGTTCCTGGGCGGCGTCAACGGCCGGATGTTCCTGCTCAGCGTGGCGGTGCTGGTCGGCGCCTTCGTGCTGATGATCGTCTTCAGCGAATTCCGCCGCCAGCGCATCTTCGCCTACCTCGACCCCTGGAACCCCGACTACGCCCAGGGCAAGGCCTACCAGCTGACGCACTCGCTGATCGCCTTCGGCCGCGGCGAGCTGTTCGGTCAGGGCCTGGGCTCGTCGATCGAGAAGCTGCACTACCTGCCCGAGGCGCACACCGACTTCCTGCTGGCGGTGATCGGCGAGGAGCTCGGCTTCGTCGCCGTGCTGTCGGTGGTGCTGGCCTTCTTCTGGCTGACCCGCCGCATCTTCGTCATCGGCCGCCAGGCGATCGCGCTGGACCGCGTCTTCGCCGGCCTGATGGTGCAGGGCATCGGCGTGTGGTTCGGCGGCCAGAGCTTCATCAACATGGGCGTCAACCTGGGCGTGCTGCCCACCAAGGGCCTGACGCTGCCGCTGCTGAGCTATGGCGGCTCGGGCATCCTGATGAACCTGATCGCGCTTGCCATCGTCTTGCGCGTCGACCAAGAGAATCGCCAATTGATGCGGGGAGGGCGCGCGTGAGCCGTCACCTCGTGGTCATGGCAGCCGGCACGGGCGGCCACGTGATTCCCGGCCTGGCGGTGGCGCGCGAGATGCTCTCGCGCGGCTGGACCGTCAGCTGGCTGGGCACCGAGGGTGGCATGGAGAACCGGCTGGTGCCGCCCAGCGGCATCAGCATGGACCGGCTGTCCTTCACCGGCCTGCGCGGCAAGGGTTGGCTGCACACGCTGACCGGCGGTGTGCGCCTGCTCAAGGCCTTCTGGGACGCGCTGCGCATCCTGCGCCAGCGCCGCGCCGACGCGGTGCTGGGCATGGGCGGCTATGTCTGCTTCCCGGGCGGGCTGATGGCCTCGCTGCTGGGCAAGCCGCTGATGCTGGTGAACGCCGACGCGGCGCTGCTGATGAGCAACAAGGCGCTGCTGCCGGTGGCCGACGCGGTGGCCTTCGGTTTCGACGGCCCCGACGCCGCACGCGTGCGCCATGGCAAGGTCACCGGCAACCCGGTGCGCCAGGAGATCGAGCAGATGCCGCAGCCCGCCGCGCGCTTCGCCGGCCGCGAGGGTCCGCTGCGCCTGCTGCTGGTGGGCGGCAGCCTGGGTGCCAAGGTGCTCAACGAGACCCTGCCCGCCGCACTGGCACACCTGCCGGCCGATGCCCGCCCGCAGGTCACGCACCAGACCGGCATGGCCCACCTGGACGATGTGCGCGGGCGCTACGCCACGCTGGGCGTCGAGGCCGAGATCCTGCCCTTCATCGATGACATGGACCGTCGCCTGGCCGACTGCGATGTGGTGCTGTGCCGCGCCGGCGCGATCACGGTGAGTGAGCTGTGTGCCGGCGGTGTGGCCAGCGTGCTGGTGCCGCTGATCGTCTCGACCACCTCGCACCAGCGCGACAACGCGGCCTGGATGGCCGAGCGTGGCGCCGCGATCCACCTGCCGCAGACCGAGATGACCCCGCAGTCGCTGGCCGACCTGCTGCAGGGCCTGTCGCGCGACAAGCTGCTGGCGATGGCCGAGGCCGCGCGCGGCCTGGCCCGCCCCCATGCCGCCGCGAAGGTGGCTGACGAGATCGAGGGACTGGTGGCATGAAGCACGCCGTCAAGCACATCCACTTCGTGGGCGTCGGCGGTGCCGGCATGAGCGGCATCGCCGAAATCCTGCACAACCTGGGCTACACCGTGTCCGGCTCGGACCAGTCCGACAGCGCGGTCACGCGCCGCCTGGCTGAGCTGGGCATCCGCATCCACACCGGCCACGACGCCGCCCACATCGCCGGCGCCGAGGCGCTGGTCACCTCCACCGCGGTCAAGGGCGACAACCCCGAGGTCATCGCCGCCCGCGCCCGGCGCGTGCCGGTGGTGCCGCGCGCGGTGATGCTGGCCGAGCTGATGCGCCTGAAGAAGGGCATCGCGATCGCCGGCACCCACGGCAAGACCACCACCACCTCGCTGGTCACCAGCGTGCTGGCCGAGGCCGGGCTGGACCCGACCTTCGTGATCGGCGGCAAGCTCAACTCGGCCGGTGCCAACTCGGCGCTGGGCTCGGGCGACTTCATCGTCGTCGAGGCCGATGAATCCGATGCTTCGTTCCTGAACCTGATGCCCATCCTGTCGGTCGTCACCAACATCGACGCCGACCACATGGACACCTACGGCCACGACTTCGCGCGGCTGAAGGCCGCCTTCGTCGACTTCCTGCACCGCATGCCCTTCTACGGTGCCGCCATCGTCTGCGGCGACGACCCTGGCGTGAAGAGCATCGTGCCGATGATCTCGCGACCGGTGGTCACCTACGGCCTGGGCGAGGACGTGCAGGTGCGGGCGATCGACGTGCAGGCCCTGCCCGGCGGCCAGATGCGCTTCACCTGCCAGCGCCGCAACGGCGTGGTGATGCCCGACCTGCAGATCACGCTGAACCTGCCCGGCGAGCACAACGTGCGCAACGCGCTGGCGGCGATCGCCATCGCCACCGAGCTGGAACTGCCCGACGCGCCGATCGTCGCGGCGCTGGCCAAGTTCAGCGGCGTCGGCCGGCGCTTCCAGCGCTGGGGCGAGGTGCGGCCCACCCAGGGCGGCGCGGTCACGCTGATCGACGACTACGGCCACCACCCGGTGGAGATGGCCGCGGTGCTGTCGGCGGCGCGCGGCGCCTTCCCGGGCCAGCGCCTGGTGCTGGCCTTCCAGCCGCACCGCTACACCCGCACCCGCGACTGCTTCGAGGACTTCGTCAAGGTGATGGGCCAGGCCGATGCGGTGCTGCTGACCGAGGTCTACGCCGCCGGCGAGGCACCGATCGTGGCGGCCGATGGCCGCTCGCTGGCGCGCGCGCTGCGCGTGGCGGGCAAGGTGGATCCGGTCTTCGTCGACGACGTGGCCGAGTTGCCGCAGCAGCTGCTCGACTTCACGCGCGACGGCGACGTGGTGATCCTGATGGGCGCCGGATCGATCGGCGGCGTGCCGGCCAAGGTGGTGGAACTCGCAGGGAGCAGCGCGGCATGAAGGCGATCGACGTCAAGACACTGGGCAAGGTGGCGGTGCTGATGGGCGGCCACTCGGCCGAGCGCGAGGTCTCGGCCACGATGTCCGGCCCCGGCGTGCTGGCTGCGCTGCGCTCGCAGGGCGTGGACGCGCACCCCTTCGACCCGGCCGAGCGCGAGCTGGGTGAACTCAAGCGCGAGGGCTTCCAGCGCTGCTTCATCGCGCTGCATGGTCGCGGCGGCGAGGACGGCACGGTGCAGGGCGCGCTCGAGCTGTTGGGCATTCCCTACACCGGCTCGGGCGTGATGGCCTCGGCGATCGCCATGGACAAGGTCATGACCAAGCGGGTCTGGATGGCCGAGGGCCTGCCCACACCCGCCTGGCGTCTCCTCGGAAAAGGCCATCACACGCGGGAAGACACGCGCGCCGTGCCCGACGTGCTGGGCCTGCCGATGATCGTCAAGCCGGCGCGCGAGGGTTCGTCCTTTGGTGTCACCAAGGTCGAAGGCTACTCAAATGTGATGGAAGCGGTCACTCTCGCGGCACAATACGACTCCGACGTGCTTTGCGAAGAATTCATCGATGGCGACGAAGTCACCTGCCCGGTGCTGGGAGAGGGTGACGCCGCCGTCGCACTGCCGGTGGTGCGCATCGTGGCCCCCGACGGCAACTACGACTTCGAACACAAGTACGTCTCCAACGACACCACCTACCTGTGCCCGAGCGGCCTGTCCGAGGCCGAGGAGCGCGCGATCCAGCGCCTGGTGGTGCAGGCCTATCGCCTGCTGGGCTGCCGCGGCTGGGGCCGTGCCGACCTGATGATCCGCGCCAGCGACCGCCAGCCCTTCCTGCTGGAGATGAACACCTCGCCGGGCATGACCAGCCATTCGCTGGTGCCCAAGTCGGCGGCGCACGCCGGCATCAGTTATGAGCAGCTGTGCCTGCACCTGCTGGCCGGCGCCACGCTCGACAGCGTGGCCCACAAGGACGCCTGACCCACCATGGCCGCCACCCTGCCCGCCGACATCCGCCTGATGAACGCCACCGCGGCGCTCGTGGGCCTGCTCGCGCTGGGCACGCTAGCGCTGGGCGCGGCGGCCTGGGTGGCGCGCCAGCCGGCGTTCGCGCTGCGCCAGATCCGTCTGGAAGGTGAAACCGCGCGTAACAACGCGGCCACCGTGCGCGCCCATGTGATGCCGCGCCTGGCCGGCAACTTCTTCACCCTGAACCTGCAGGCCGCTCGCGAGGCCTTCGAGGCCGTGCCCTGGGTGCGCCACGCGGTGGTGCGCAAGGTCTGGCCGAACCGGCTGGTGGTGCAGCTCGAGGAACACCATCCGGTGGCGGTGTGGAAGGGCGAGGAGGGCGATGACCGCCTGGTCAACAGCCACGGCGAGGTCTTCGAGGCCAACCTGGGCGACGTCGACGAGGCCCAGCTGCCCGATTTCGCCGGCCCGCTGGCCGAAGCGCCGCAGATCCTGGCCATGTACCGACAACTGCGCCCGGTCTTCGAGCCGCTGGGCCGCGAGCCGGTGAGCCTGTCGCTGTCGGGTCGCGGGTCCTGGCGGGTCGAGCTGGACGACGGTGTCGCCGTCGAGCTGGGCCGCGGCAGCGAGACCGAGGTGCTGGAACGCACCGCGCGCTTCGTGCGCACCATCACCCAGGTCGGAGGCGCCAGCCGCCGATCCATCGATTACGCCGACCTGCGGCACGCCGACGGTTACGCGGTGCGCTTCAAGGGCGGTCCCGGGGCTGCCGCCACGCCCAACGGAGCCCACTGAGGAAGGCCATGGCCAAGGAATACAAGGATCTCGTTGTCGGCCTGGACATCGGCACCGCCAAGGTGATGGCGGTGGTGGCCGAGGTCGTGGGTGGTGAGCTGCGCGTTGCCGGCCTGGGGGTGGCCAGCTCGCATGGCCTGAAGCGCGGCGTGGTGGTCAACATCGACGCCACGGTGCAGAGCATCCAGCAGGCGCTCAAAGAGGCCGAGATGATGGCCGCCTGCAAGATCGAGCGCGTCTACACCGGCATCACCGGCAGCCACATCCGCGGCCAGAACAGCACCGGCATGGTGATCGTGCGCGACAACCGCGAGGTCACGCCCACCGATGTGGCGCGCGTCATCGAGACCGCCAAGGCGATCAACATCCCCAACGACCAGCGCCTGCTGCTGGTGGAGTCGCAGGAGTTCGTGATCGACGGCCACGAGGTCAAGGAGCCGATCGGCATGAGCGGCAGCCGGCTCGAGGTCAAGGTGCACATCGCCACCGGCGCGCAGAGCGCGGCGGAGAACATCGTCAAGTGCGTGCGCCGCTGCGGCCTGGAGGTCGAGCAGCTGTGCCTGTCGCCCACCGCCGCCGCCGCCGCGGTGCTGACCGACGACGAGAAGGACCTGGGCGTGGCGGTGGTGGACATCGGCGCCGGCACCACCGATGTGAGCATCTTCACCGGTGGCTCGATCCGCCACACCGCGGTCATCCCCATCGCCGGCGACCTGATCACCAGCGACATCGCCATGGCGCTGCGCACGCCCACCAAGGACGCCGAGGAAATCAAGGTCGAGTACGGCGTGGCCAAGCAGATGCTGGCCGACCCGAACGAGCAGGTCGAGGTGCCGGGCCTGGGCGACCGCGTGCCGCGCATGCTCAGCCGCCAGGCGCTGGCCGGCGTGATCGAGCCGCGGGTGGAAGAGATCTACTCGCTGGTGCACCAGGTGATCCGCGATTCGGGCTACGAGGAGCTGCTGTCCTCGGGCATCGTGATCACCGGCGGCACGGCGGTGATGCCGGGCATGGTCGAGCTGGGCGAGGACATCTTCCTCAAGCCCGTGCGCAAGGGTCTGCCCACCTATTCGGGGCCGCTGTTCGACATGGTGGCCAACCCGCGCTCGGCCACCGTGATGGGCCTGCTGGAAGAAGCCCGACTGGCCCATGCACGCGGTCACAAGGCACAACAGCAGGCCGGCTCGGTGAAGACCTTGTTCGGCCGGGCGAAGGACTGGTTCTTGGGTAATTTCTGACCGGCGGGGCCGGCATTCACGAAGACGGACGACTCAACGATCCGCACAGGTAGTCAGCGTTTTTTCATTCAGGCAACTGCACACAGCACGACGGAGGTTCCACATGGCCATCGAGATGATCGAAGACTTCGACCAGGGCACGCAGATCAAGGTGATCGGCGTGGGCGGCGGCGGCGGCAACGCGGTCGAGCACATGATCGCCCAGGGCGTCCAGGGGGTGGAGTTCATCGTCGCCAACACCGACGCGCAGGCGCTCAACCGCAGCGGCGCCGGCCAGCTGGTGCAACTGGGCACCACCGGCCTGGGCGCCGGCTCCAAGCCCGAGGTCGGCAGCAGCGCCGCCCAGGAGGCCGAGGGCCGCATCCGCGAGGCCATCGCCGGCGCGCACATGCTGTTCATCACCGCCGGCATGGGTGGCGGCACCGGCACCGGCGCGGCGCCGGTGATCGCCCGCATCGCCAAGGACATGGGCATCCTGACCGTGGGCGTGGTCACCAAGCCGTTTGAATTCGAAGGCGGCCGCCGCTCCAAGCAGGCCGATGCCGGCGTGACCGAGCTGGAGGCCAATGTCGACAGCCTGATCGTGGTGCTCAACGAGAAGCTGCTGGAGGTCATGGGCGACGACGTCACCCAGGAAGAGGCCTTCGCCCACGCCAATGACGTGCTGAAGAACGCCGTGGGCGGCATCTCGGACATCATCCACATCCCCGGCCTGGTCAACGTCGACTTCGAGGACGTCAAGACCGTGATGAGCGAGCCGGGCAAGGCGATGATGGGCACGGCCATGGCCGGCGGCCCGGACCGCGCCACCAAGGCCGCTGAAGCGGCGGTGGCCTGCCCGCTGCTCGAAGGCATCGACCTGTCCGGCGCGCGTGGCGTGCTGGTGCTGATCGCTGCGGCGCGCAGCACCTTCAAGCTGAGCGAAAGCAAGAACGCGATGAACACCATCCGTCGCTACGCGGCGGAAGATGCGCACGTGATCTACGGCACCGCCTACGACGACAGCCTGGGCGACCAGCTGCGCGTCACCGTGATCGCCACCGGCCTGTCCTCGGCCCGCCGTGCGGCTGCGCCGCTGACGGTGGTGCAGACCCAGAGCCAGCCGCAGACCGTGCTGCGCACCGGCACCGACAACCTGCCGGTGCTGAGCAGCCCGATCGGTGCCACCGCCGCCCCGGTGATGGGCGCCACCGACTACGCCGGCATGGCCACGCCCAGCGTCTGGCGTACTGGCCGCACGCAGGCCGCCGCCAAGGTCGAAGCGCTGAGCAGCAACGGCATGGACGAGATCGAGATCCCGGCCTTCCTGCGCAAGCAGGCCGACTGAGGTCGCGCCAGCGCCTGTACGTCCTGGCCTGGCCGGCCCGGCGTGCTGCCGTCGTCTGAATTCAAGGGGGTGCCCGCGCCGGGCGCCCCCTTTTTTCTTGTCTGATCGCGCCGGACCGCGCGTGACATAAGCCCTTGGCCGGCGACGTGCCGGTGCAGTACGCTGGGCGCTGTATGTCGCAGTACCCATCGCAGGCTCGGGTCCCGAGCATTTTTCTTCACGTGCCCAAGAGCGCCGGCTCCACCCTGCGCACCGTCTTCCACCAGGCCCTGGGCGATGAGCTGCTGTGGTTCCGCAACCCTGAGTCGCGCCAGCCCGCCGAGGCGGGCCACCCCCGACTCATCACCGACCTGTCCTTGCTGGAGCGGCCCGAATCCTGGATGGGTGTGCGCCTGGTGGGCGGGCATTTCCCCGCCTGGAAGCTGCCGCTGGGGCTGCGTGAGCGCCGGCCGCTGCTGATGGCGGTGCTGCGTGAGCCGGTGGCACGCATCGAGTCGCTCTACACCTACATCCGGCGCGAGCGGTCGCATATCCTGCATGCCGAACTGCAGGCACGCACCCTGCGCGAGGCGCTGGAACTCCCGGCCTTCCGCCGCGTGGTGCCGCAGGGACAGCTGCGCTTCCTGCGCACCACCCAGCGGCCCTTCCATGCGCGTCTGCTGGCGCCTTTTCCGGTGCTGATCGGCAAGCACGAGCATCTGCCCGCCTTCGTCGCGGCGGCCAGCCGCCGCACCGGTCTGGACCTGGACCTGGCCGACGTGTCGGCCAATGTCAGCCCCTCGGGCTACCGGGACGCCCTGCGCGAGCAGCCGGGCTACGAGGAAGCGCGCGCGCTGATCGCCAGCCTGACCGAGGACGAGGCCGAGTTCATGCGCAGCTTCGACCAGCTCTACGAGCACGAGGCCGGCGACGGGCCGGTGGAGACCCCGCGCACCACCCGGCCGCGCGCCGCCAGCGCGCCGATGCCGCTGAGGACCCAGGTGCCGCCTCTGGCGCCGGTGGCCGCGAAGCCCGCCCCGGCGTCGGTCACCGCTGCCGCAACCCCCGCCGCCGCCAAGGCCCCGAGCGATGCCCAGGCGGACCGGCGGGCCGCTCGCCGCGAGGCGCGGCGCAGCGCCCGGCAGGCGGAGCGCCGGCGCTCACGCCAGCCGGACGCCGATCCCCAGGACAGCCCGACTCAGTAGACGACGACCTTCAGCGCATCCATGCCCCAGCTCTCGTCATTCAGGTCCTGGATGCCCTCGCCTTCGATGCGGAAGGTGATCACGGCGCTCGACGCGGTGTGGGCAATGCGCTTGAGGCGCGGCTCGCCGCCCAGCCAGTAGGCGCTGTCCAGGTAGTAGGTGCCCTGGCTGAAGCCCAGGTCCACGCGGCGCGCCAGCACGAAGCCGGGCTTGCTGGGCTGGTAACTCTGCACCTGCGACTCGGTGGCGTTGGCGAAGGATTCGCGGAAGACCGAGACGCCGTCGACCTCGACGTTGAGGAAGTCGCCGGACGGGAAGGTGCCGGTGCCATCGAGCGAATCGATCGCGGCGAACAGGAAGTCGATGCCCAGGTGCCTGTGGGCCGGCAGGTCGGTCAGCGTGAGCGTCACCACATTGCCGGTGGCACTGCGCAGCATCTGGCCGCCGAAGACCCGTTTGCCATAGGCCAGGCCGGCATAGCCTTGCACGCCCTCGGTGGCGGCCGTGCCGGGCGCGATCTGCGCCGGGACGCCGTTGTCGAAGCTGGTCTTGAAGACGGTGATCTTGGTGGCGGCGGCCTGGGCGCTGAGGCTGGCAGCGGCCAGGGCGAGGGCAAACAGGGTGCGTGTCATCGGTACGGCTCGAGTGAACGGGAACACACGCTGCAACATAGCCGCTCAGGGCCCCAGCGGCACTCCCTAAGGCCGGTCACCTTGCCAGGTGCTACCCACGCCGCGCCGCCTCGACCGCGGCGATGTCGATCTTCGTCATGGTCATCATCGCCTCGAAGGCACGCTTCGCGGCGGCGGGGTCCGGGTCGGCAATCGCCTCGGACAAGGCGCGCGGCGTGATCTGCCAGGACAGGCCCCAGCGGTCCTTGCACCAGCCGCAGGCGCTGGGCTGGCCGCCGTGGTCGATGATCGCGTGCCAGAGCCGGTCGGTCTCGGCCTGGTCCTCGGTCACCACCTGGAACGAAAAGGCCTCGGAGTGGCGGAAGGCCGGGCCGCCGTTCAGGCCCAGGCAGGCGATGCCCAGGACGGTGAACTCGACCGTCAGCACGTCGCCCGCGCGGCCCGAGGGGTAATCGGCCGGCGCCCGGTAGACCGCGCCGACGGCGCTGTCGGCAAAGGTGGCCGCGTAGAACTGCGCGGCGTCCAGCGCCGTACCGTCGTACCAGAGGCAGATGCGGTGTCGGATGTCCATGTTGCTCTCCCGCGGTGGTGCTCAGCGTGCGCCCATCCTACGCGGACCGGCGCATCGTCCGGGCCGACGGCCGGCGGCGACGGCGGCGTTCCACCGCGCTGAACCCCGCCCAACGTGGGGCTCAGCCAGGGTGCTGCGGCGTGATGCGGCCCAGCCACTGGCGCAGCGCGGCCAGGTCCACCGGCTTGCGCAGGCACGGCAGGTCCAGGGCCTGCAGACGCCCGGCGGTATCGGGCCGCGTGTCGCCACTGACGATCAGGGCCGCCAGCGGGTGAGCGCAGCGCAGGCGCAGGCGCTCGATCTGCGCCACACCGTCGCCGCCGGCGTCGGCAGCCAGTTGCAGATCGGTGATCACGCCATCCAGCGCGGGCAGCGTGTCCAGCACGGCTTCGATGGACCGGGCGTCTTCGCCCTCGGTCACCCGGCAGCCCTGGCTGCGCAGCCAGCCGGCCAGCGCACGGCGGCTGCCCTCGTCGTCCTCGATCACCGCCAGGTGCAGGGGGCGCGGCAGCGGCGGCAGCGTTGCCGCCACCAGCGCCGCCGAAGCAGGCAGGCCCGCATGGCCGGGCACGCGCAGCTCGAAACAGCTGCCCCGGCCGGGCGCCGAGCGCAGGCTCAGCGGGTGATCCAGTGCGCGGGCCAGACGCTGCACGATGGCCAGCCCCAGGCCCTGTCCCAGCTGGCGCTGGCGGCCCGGGTTGTCCAGCTGCACAAAGGGCTCGAAGATCGCCTGCTGGTGCTCGGCCGCGATGCCGATGCCACTGTCGCGCACCTGCAGGCGCCAGACCGGCTGGCCGGTGCCGTCGCGGGCGGCTCGGGCGCACAGCAGCACGGTGCCCTCGGGCGTGTACTTCAGGGCGTTGCCCAGCAGGTTGCGCAGCAGGGACTCCAGCAGCAGCGCGTCGCTCAGTGCGGCCGGCGGCAAGGCGTTGCTGACACGCAGGCTCAGCTGCAGCCCGCGTGACTCGGCCTGGGGCTGGTGTTCGCTGGCCAGGCGCAGCAGCAGGTCGCGCAGGTCCAGCGGGGCCGGCCGGGCGCGGGCCTCGCCGGCCTCGGCGCGCGAGAGGTCCAGCAGGCTGTCGAGCATGCCGCGCAAGGCCTGCACGCAGGCGTTCATTTCGGACAGCATCGCGTGTTGCGCCGGGTCGTTCAGCAGGGGCTCGAACATCGCCGCCCGCAGCGACAGCGCATGCAGCGGCTGGCGCAGGTCGTGGCTGGCGGCGGCCAGGAAGCGGGTCTTGGCGGCGTCGGCCTGCGCCAGCGCGGTGTTCAGCTCGGCCAGGCGGCGGCCCTCCTGCAGCGCGCGGTCGCGCTGGTCGGCCAGGCGGGCCAGCTCCAGCCGGATCGACAGGGCCAGGCGCTGGGCCTCGGCCGCGCGCCGGTGGGCCTGCTCGCCCAGCGTGGCCGCGCGGCGCTGGTGGCGCAGCGCGCCGGCCAGGTCGCCCAGGGCTTCGCAGGCGCGGGCGGCCTCGTCGTGCAGGCGGCAGGCATCGGCCGGAAACGTGGCGCCTTCGAAGCCCTCGGGGTCGTGCTGGCGCAGCCGCTCCAGCAGGTCCCAGGCCTCGCGCGCTCGGCCCTGGTCGGTCCAGACCGCCGCCTGCCCCCAGACCCACTCGACCGGCGGGTGCGCCGGGTCGGCGCACAGCGGCAGCGACACATCCAGCCAGTGCTGGGCCAGCTCCAGCCGGCCGGCACGCTGGTAGACCGAGCCATAGAACGCACTGCGGACCCAGCGCTGGTAGGCGTTGAAGTGCGCCTCCCACGCCGACAGCCGGTCGGCCAGCGCCGCGGCCTGGGCGTGCTGGTCGGTGCCGCTGAGCGCCATCATCAGGTTGATGCCGGCCACATGGATGGCCGGCCACTGGTCGGTGTCGGCGCACAGCGACCAGGCCTCGCGGCAGTGTTCGATCGCGCCCTGGTGGTCGAGCAGGCTGGCCTGGTAGCCGCCCAGGCTGCCCAGGGCGATGGCCAGCAGCACCGGGGCATGCACCGCGCGGGCGGTCTGGATCGCCTCGAAGTGGTGGCGCAGCGCCATCTCGGGCTGCCTGAGCCGCTCGTGTGCCACGGCCAGGCGATGGAGCAGCGTGAAGGTCTGCAGCGGGTGCGTGGGCGGCGCCAGGTGGGCCAGCCAGGGCGTCAGCAGCGCCACCACCTCGTCGGCGCGGTTGTGCCGGTGCAGCCACTGCGTGGCCAGGTCGTCGCAGGCCATGGCCAGCGCCTGCCGGCCCGGGTGGGCCGGGGACAGGCCAGCCAGGTGGCGGCGGGCGTCGGCCAGCGCGTCCTCGTACGCTGCGGTGTCGCCCAGCCAGAGCTGGCGCCGGCCCTCGAACGTGGCGGCCAGGCCCTGGGCCAGCGCATCATCGGGTGCGTGGGCGCGCAGCGCCGCCACCGCCGGGTTGGGCGCGCAGCGGTCCTGCGCATGCGCCTGCCAGGCCAGGTCGATCAGCGCGGACAGCGGGGCGGCATCAGTCATGCGGGGGGCAGGCCGGGGCGGACGCCTGATGATAGGCTGCGACAGTGCCGCCCAGCAGGCCGCGCCGGGCCGCCCAGAGGGTACTGATCCCCGGTGCGGGGTGGCCTGGGCGCGGCGGGGCCATGGGGTTGCTCAGTAGCAGATCCGCGCCTCGTAGGTGGCGCCCAGCCCGGGGTAGCTGGCCGGCCCCTGGTAGCAGCGGCTGTCATAGGCGCCCAGGTTCCAGGTGGACACCAGCGCGCCGCCCGAGTACAGCTCCACGCGCAGCGCGCCCGGCCCTTGCGGCAGTGCCACCAGTGTGCCGTCGGGGAAGACCATCTGGCCGCCGGCGTCCAGCGGCAGCGGCTCGGGCGCCACCGGCAGGCCGTAGGTGGTGCCGCATTCCAGCAGGTCGTCGCGCCCCATGCACAGGTACAGGCTGGCGGCGGCCGGGAAGCTGATGCTGGGCGTGTAGTTGGCCACCTGGGTCACGGCCGGGTCGTTGTTGTTCTGCGTGCTGGACTCGGCCACGCCCTGCAGCACCTGCGCGCGCCCGGTCAGGGTCAGCGTCTGGCTGGTGTTGGACACGCGCAGCGGCAGGTGCACAGTCTTGGTCTCGCCCACCGCAATGCCGGGCCAGACGCAGGCCAGCACGCGGGTGTTGCTGTTCCAGCTGCAGCCCGGCGGCAGGTTCAGCACCCAGCTGCCATTGCTGCCGCGCTGCAGGTCGGGCGACACGCTGCTGGGCAGGTTGATGTAGCCGCGCGTCTGGCCGGCAGCCGCCACGCCATCGTTGCGCAGACTCAGCGTCCAGAACGCGCCCTTGCCACGCTGCAGCTGGGCGGGGCCGCTGAAATCGGTGACGATGTCGGGGCGCGGCGTGTTGTTCTGGGCCGCAGCCAGACTGGTGCCCAGGGTCAGGGCGAGCAGAGCCAGGGTCTTGTGCATGGTGGATCCTCTTCAGTGGGGGACAGACAGGTGGCCGTGTGAACCGGCGCCAGGCCAGTGTCTGGCCCGCTCAGCGACGCACACCCGTCCAGTTGGACGGGTCGGCGCCCCCCAGTTCATGGATGATCGACACCCAGCCGCCCCACCGCGATGAACCTGCCCGTCCTGATCGTCGAAGACCACCCGCTGTTTCGCAGCGCGCTGGCATCCACCGTGCAGGCCGCCGGCCTGGCCGCCGACTGCGTGGCCGTGGGCAGCGCCGCGCAGGCCCGCGCGCTGTGGCGCCCCGGCGTGCGCTACGCGCTGGCGCTGATCGACCAGCGCCTGCCCGACGGCCTGGGCCTGCGCCTGGCCCAGGAGGCCCGCGCCTGGGCCGATCGCTGCGTGCTGTTGACCGGTGCCGAAGAGCCCGGCCTGGCGCACCAGGCGCGCCAGCTGGGCCTGGACGGCTTCATCCCCAAGTCACTGCCCCCTGAAGCGCTGGTGGCCGCGCTGCGCCGCGTGCTGCGCGGCGACCGCTGGTACCCCGAACAACCCACCGCCGCCGCCGCCCCGCTGACCGAACGCCAGCGCCAGGTGCTGCGCGAAGTGGGCCGCGGCCGCTCCAACCGCGAGATCGCCGCCCACCTGGGCATCAGCGAGCGAACGGTGAAGGAACACCTCAGCGTGGTCTTCATCCGCCTGGGCACCAACCGGCGGGCGGAGGCGATTGCGCAGGCGACGTCGCTGGGCTTGATTGATTTTGAGGGGGAGGGGTGAGGGGGCTGACGCGCCGGTGGCGATGCCTGGCTGGCGGATGGGGCTGACCGCCTTGCAGCGGCTGCCGTCATCAGGCCCTGGCAGCCGATGGACCGGTGCAGGCGCGACAGGAGACGTCCGGGCGTGGACGTCCCGGTGCGTGCAACGCGACGCTTCACAGGCCTGGGAGTTCGCTCAACGCGCACCCGATCGGCGCAGAACAGCCGCCACGATGGGGTCGATGCACGACGGCGGAAAAGGCGACACGCTGCTGACGTTGATCTCGCAGAGTACATAGCGCTCCGGCTCGCCTGCCCGGGCGTTGCCGAACATGAAGTCGCAGTCCCACAGCAGCGGCAGATGCTCCGCAGACAAGCCCACACATTCGCGCAGCTGGGTGATCCAGCCCGACTCCAGTCGCTGCCTCAGGCTTTGGCAAGACGCCAGGTCCGGCCCGTGATACAGACGGGGTCCTGGCTGGGCGTGGTCGGGATGCAGCGCGTTGATCGCCTGGTGGCCGAACCCGGCCACGCGGTCACCCACCAGGTAGGCGCGAACCATGCCGTCAGCCAGGCGAGGTTGCCAGGCCTGGTCGATCATGTGGCCGCCGGCTTCGGGCTCGAAATACGGCGCGAGCAAGGCGATGAAGTCGGCCAGGGTCATGTTCAGGGGACCGCTACCCCGCTGAGCATGGCGCACCAGCACCTCCTCGCGACCGGTGGCTTCAACACGCCAGATGCCGATGCCGCTGTGGCCGCGGTGCTGCTTGAGCACCCGTGGCCCGGCCTGCAGTCGCACAGGCAGCTCGACCGCCAGTTGCGCCAGACTGTCCACCCGGTGGACATCGCTGCCGAAGGGCAGTTGGCGCGTTGCGAAGAGCACGTCCTTGGTGCCCAGACGCTGCACGGCCTCGGGATGGGCGCTGACGATGACACCCTGCTGTGCGGCCTCTTGCAGCACGGCGTCCAGCCGATGTCGCCGGCGTCCGCCCTCGATGGGGTTGCACCACACCAGCACCAGTGCCACCTGGCGCAGTTGCAGCGCCACTTCATCGGCGAAGTCCTCATGCCAGATGGCGGGCTCTGCGGCCACGCCTGCGGCCTGGAAGGCGTCGAAGAGCGCCGCGAACCGGCTGGCCGAGGGGTCGGCCCTGTCTCGGTCCTCACGGCTGCCCGGGTACAGCAGTGCGACGCGTGGCTGCCCTGATGTCGCTGCGGCGCTCATGATCACCCGCTCCGATCAGAAGCCCAGTGCCGACCGGCCCAGCTGGAACGCCAGGCCGGCGACGCCCGCACCCAGCACCACCGGGATCACGCCCAGCTTGAAGCGGAACAAGGCCAGCGCCGCTGCGGCGCCAATGATCGCGCTGGCCCATTCGAAGCGCCCACCGAAGCCTTGCGGCCACAAGACGTGGTACGCGAAGAACACGGCCAGGTTCACGATCACGCCCACCACGGCGGCGGTGATGCCCGTCAGCGGTGCGGTGAACGTCAGGTTGCCATGCGTGGATTCGATGAACGGCCCGCCCATCAGGATGAAGAAGAACGAGGGCAGGAAGGTGAAGAAGGTCACCACCACCGCGGCCGCCGTACCGGCCAGGAACAGCGAGTCGCTGCCGAAGATCTGGGTGGTCCAGCCGCCGACGAAGCCCACAAACGCCACCACCATGATCAGCGGCCCGGGCGTGGTCTCGCCGAGTGCCAGGCCGTCGATCATCTGCGGCGCCGTGAGCCATTGGAAATGGTCCACCGCCCCCTGGTAGACGTAGGGCAGCACCGCGTAGGCGCCGCCGAAGGTCAGCAGCGCCGCCTTGGTGAAGAACCAACCCATCTGGGTCAGCACGCCATTCCAGCCGTGCAAGGCCATCAGGCTGCCCAGCGCCACGGCCCAGAGTGTCAGGCCAGCCACCATCACCACCCGGAAGCGCGCCCAGGTGAACCGTGCGTGCGCTGGTGTGGGTGTGTCGTCATCGATCAGGGCCGGACCGAAGTCCTTCCTGGAGGCGCCATGGCCACCACCGGCCTTGAACTTGTCGGGTACCAGCTTGCCGCCCACATAGCCCGTCAGGCCCGCGATCAGCACGATGAGTGGAAACGGCAGATCCAGCGCGAAGATCGCCAGGAACGACCCGGCTGCGATCGACCACAGCCAGGCGTTCTTCAGAGCCCGCGAGCCCACGCGCCACGCTGCATGCACGACCAGCGCCGTCACCGCTGGTTTGATGCCATAGAACAGCCCCGCGATAGCCGGCACTGTGCCGAAGGCCATGTAGACCCACGACAACGCGATCAGCAGGAACAGCGACGGCAGCACGAACAGCCCGCCGGCGACGACACCGCCCCAGGTGCGGTGCATCAGCCAGCCAATGTAGGTGGCCAACTGCTGCGCTTCGGGCCCGGGCAGCACCATGCAGTAGTTCAGGGCGTGCAGGAAGCGGTTCTCCGATATCCAGCGGCGCCGCTCCACGAGCTCCTCATGCATGATGGCAATCTGCCCCGCCGGCCCGCCAAAGCTGATGCAGCCCAGCTTGAGCCAGTAGCGGAAGGCTTCCGCGCGAGAGATGGATGGCGGCGAGGCTTCGGCGTCTGCGGTGTGTTGGTCAGGGGTCACTCGGGGTCTCCAATGCGGCGTAGCAAGCATCAAACACGGACAGCGCTGCTGCCAACAGGGCGTGATCGTCGGCATGCCGGGCTTGCAAGCCGCGGATCAGCATCTCCAGCCCCGGCGCCTCTTCAACGGGCATGCCGCCGATATCAATGCAATGGACCAGCGCAGCCAGCCGCTGCAGCGCCGGGTCGCCCAGCAGACCAAAGGTTTCGGCCACCACCTCGAACGTGACCCGCTCGCCCACATGTGTGAAGGTGGCACCGTCGAAGTCATAGCCCAGCGCCGACTTCGGGCACTTGCGCGCGTCGGCCAGCCAGATGAAGGTGGGGCTCTTGTCGATGAAGCGCTGGATCAACCAGGCCGTGGCCAGGCGGTCTACCCACGGGCGCTGGCGTGTGGCCCAGGTGCGCCCCTGAAAATCAGCCACCTCGCACCGCGCGATGGCCGCAGCGGTGGCCGACGGCTCATCTGGCGCGAGATGCAGTTCGATCTCGCGGCGCAACGCGACCATGGCGTCGACAGCCTTGTCGCTGGCCCTGCCCGGGAAGAAGTCAATGGCCTGGATGGCGTGGAGCTGCGTCTGCAGGCCTCGCAGGGTCTTGCGCAGTGTGGCCTCGGTGGCTGACCTGAGCCGGGTGCGCGCCTCCTTGGCGGTCTGCAGGAATTCCGCGTAAAGCTCCGCCCGGTCAAAGAGCGACCTGAACGCCTGCTCCTGCGCATCGTCACGCGCCTGCACCACGAGCAGGTGCGCTACGGCCCCCGCATCGACGATGGTGCGCTCCAACGCCGACAGTGCGCTGGCGCTGGGCGCGTGCTCGGGCAGCACATAGACGCCTTCTCGCAACGCGCCGGCACCGGTCGCCCTGAGCGCCCGCCAGACCTTCACCCGAAGCCCGCTGGGCGAGGTCGGCAGGGTCGCGGTCAGGATCAACCAGGAGGTCATGAAGCAATCATCGCATGATGAAACAAATGTTGCAAAGCCGGTATGCCGGGCGCCATCCGACCAGCGTGGCCATGACCGCCTTCCAGCGCCGGACCGACTTCGCGTCCTCGTCCTTCGACCCGGCCCATTGGAGCGGCCTGTCCGAGCGCCTGAGCCGCCACCCAGCAGCACCTGACCGAGGCGCAGTCCAGCGAGGACCCGCCGGCCCGTTCAGGACAACGAACTCAAGCGCGAACACCGGCTGCGCACCGGCTCCGTGGCGCTGCACGGGTTGTACGTCGACAGCCTGGGGGCAACGGGCCATGGCCTGAGCCTGTGCCTTGACCTGCTGGCCCACCGGGCGTCTGGTGCCGCGGGCACCGGTGCGGGCTTCGCCTTTGCGCCGTTCATCGGCGCCGCGGTGGCCGTCGCGTTGGGTGATCGCGACTTCAGCCTGTGGATGCTGCCGGGAAGTGCGCTGATGCGGTCGGGCGTGAGGGTCCGTTTGGCGGAGTCACGCGGGCACGAGCACACCCACGACGGCGGCCACCATGACCATGGACACGAGATCGTGCCGCAGGGCGCGCACGGCCACGCGCATCGACATGACGGGGTGACGCACGATCACGCGCAGGTGCCCGATCTTCACCACGCGCACCGGCATGGAGCGACCGGCCAGGCAGCAGCGCGGCCTGCAACGTTGCCCGCCCTCGGGCGTGAACAGCCATGGGCGACGAGGACTCCCTGCACGGCGCGGCGCATCTGAAGCCCGGGCAACTTCGGCGGCCAGTGGGGTGTTCCAAGGCCTGACCGTCCCGGCCATCCCTGGTCCCTCCGACAGGAATCGAACCTGTATCTGGCGCTTAGGAGGCGCCCGTTCTATCCATTGAACTACGGAGAGGCCCGCGCGGTGCGGGGCACTGCGCGAAAGCGCGAATTCTCGCATGCAGGCTGGGCGGGTTACGCTGCGGCACCTGGAAACACGAAGGATGTGCCATGACGATGGTGGGCAAGGTGGGCGTGCTGCTGGCCGTGATCGGCATGGCGGCGCAGCTGGGTGAGGCGGGGCCGTGGGCGGGCTGGGTGCTGCTGGCGGGCCTGGTGGCCTTGGGCGTGGACGTGGTCCGCGGGGTCAAGGCCTTCCTGTCGGCGGACGGGCGCTGAGCCATGGGGACCGCTCGCAGGACGGGTACACGGGTTCTGGGCGCGCTGACGATGGCGCTGGGGATGGCCTGTGCGATGCAGGGCGCGGCGGCGCAGACATCGCCGACGGCGCCGCCGGCCCCCGCGGCCTCCTCCCCGCCGGCCGCCTTTGATGAGGCCCTGGCCGCCCGCACCGGCGCCGATGAGTACGGCATGAAGCGCTATGTGTTCGTGCTGCTGCGCACCGGGCCGAACCGCATGCCCGATGGGCCGGCGCGCGACGAGATGTTCCGCGGCCACTTTGCGAACATGAAGCGGCTGGCCGATGCGGGCCACCTGGTGCTGGCCGGGCCCTTCGATGGCGTGGATGGCTGGCGCGGCCTGTTCATCCTGGCGGTCAAGGACATCGACGAGGCGAAGAAGCTGGCCTCGACCGACCCGGTGCTGGCCTCGGGCGAGATGGTGGCCGAGTACCACCGCTACTTCGGCTCGGCGGCGCTGGTGATGGTCAACGAACTGCACGCCAGGCTGGCGAAGAAGTCGTTCTGACACCCGGGCGCCGGGCCTGAACCCTGGTGGCTCAGGCGTTCAGGGCCAGCGCCAGCTCCAGATCAGGTCCACCGCGTTGTCCTCGCCCGACTGCGCGCGCAGCGTGAAGCGCTGGGCGATGCGGTAGACCAGCTGCCAGGTGCCGGTGGTGGCGTTGACACCGCGCTCGTAGCCCACATACCAGCGCCGGCTGAGTTGCTTGCCCACGCTCACCACCATCTGCCGCACGTCGTTGGCGTCGGTGGATTGGCGCAGCGAGAAATCGGTCAGGCCCAGGGCCTTCATCACCGCGTCGGTGGGCGCCTCGCCTTCGCCGGCCAGCAGGGCCACGGCGGCGCGCTGCAGCAGCGCGGTGTCGGCTTCGCCCAGGCCGTCGGGCTCGCGGCCCAGCACCAGCCAGCTCAGCTTGTAGGCGTCGCTCATCTCGGGCTCGCTGGCCAGGCGCACGCGCGGGTTGAGCGCGCTGCCGGTGACCTGCACGCCCACCTTCACGTCCAGGTTGGGGCGCACCGCGAAGATGTCCAGCCGCGGGTCTTCCACCGGGCCGTTGAAGCTGAGCACGCCACGTTCGATGTCCAGGTTCTGGCCGTAGGCCACGTAGTGGCCGTCGTCCAGCCGCACGCTGCCGTTGATCGACAGCTTCTGGTTGGCCACGCTGGCCAGCAGCTCGCCGCGCAGCGTGCCGTCGATGCCGCGGCCCTTGATGCGCAGGCGCTCGCCCAGGTCGAGCCTGGCCTTGAGCTGCATGGGCCGCAGGCTGCGGCCGTTGCTGGCGGTGTCGGTGCTGGCCGGGCGGGCGCTGGCGAAGACGACGTCGCTGTCCAGGCCGGGGGCGTCGCCCTGGCTCACATCGACCAGGCCTTCGTCCACCGTCAGGGCGCCGTCCAGCAGCCAGCGCTCGGGGCTCAGGTTCAGCGTGGCCTGGCCGCTGGTGACCAGGCGGCGGTCGATGCGGCCCAGCACCTGGAAGCGCTCGGCCAGGGCTTGCAGGCGCAGCTCGGGGCGCGCGCCCAGGCGGGCCTCGCCCTGCAGCGTGACGCGGCCCTCGCCGCCGCGGAAGCTGAACTGCTCGATGTGGGCGCGCTCGCCGTCCAGGCGCATGTCGACCTGGCCGTCGCTCAGCTGCACGCCCATCAGCGCATGGCGTGCCTCCAGGCGTTCGCCGCTGAGGCGGCCGGTGACCTCGGGAGCGCCGAAGCGGCCACCGAAGCCGGCGGTCACCGCCAGCGCGCCGCCCAGGCGCCAGCCCGGCGGCACCCAGGCGCCCCAGGCGCCCAGGTTGGCCACGCGCAGCTGCAGCACGCCGTTGAGCGGCGCATCGGCGTGGGGCCAGGCCAGCTCGGGGCGGGTCTGCAGCGTGGCCACGCCGGCCATCTCGCCCAGCGCACGCCCAGCCAGGGCCTGGGTGAAGTGCCAGGTGCCGTCGTGCGCCGACAGCGCCAGGCGCAGGTCACTCAGGGCCAGTGGCTGCACGCGGCTGCGCGGGTCGCGCGCGTCGTCCACCATGGCCAGGTCGCCGCCCAGGCGCTCGAAGACGAGTTCGGCGTCAAAGCGGTCCTCACGCCGGATCTGCACCGAGCCGCCCAGGCGCAGGTCGCCGCGCCAGCCCAGCTCGGGCTGGGCGCGGGCCAGCAGCGGGGCCAGCGCGAAGGGCTCGATCTGCGCGTCCAGCGCCAGCGCGGGCGCGGCCACGCCGGGGCGCCAGCGGGCCTCGGCCTGGCGCCAGCGCAGGCGGGTTTCGGGCAGCACCAGCTCGCCGGGCTGCAGCGTGGCGCGCAGCGGGTGGGCCTGGGCATCCAGCTGCAGTTCGGCCTGCAGGCCGCTGCCGGACAACCAGTCGCTGCCGGCGGCGTTGCCGGTGCCCCGGGCACGCAAGCGCAGTTCCGCCAGCGTGGCGTGCCAGTGGCCGGCCCAGCCGTCGCCGTCGGTCTGCCAGCGGCCCTGGCCGGCCAGCCGCAGCTCGGTGCCGTTGCCGCCCGGCGTGCCCAGCGCCTGCGCGAGCAGCTCGCCGGGCCGGGCCGGGCCGCTGGCTATCAGGCTCAGGCGGTGCTCGGCCAGGCGGCCCTCCACGCGGGCCTGGGCCTGGTCCAGCTGCAGGGCGCCGGCCACCAGACCGCGCAGTTGGGCGTCCAGCAGCAGCGGGCCGTCGGACCCGCCCGGCCAGACCAGGCGGGCCTGGCCCTGGGTGAGTTGCAGGCCGGGCAGTTGCACGGCGTCGGCCTGTCCCTCGGCCTGCCAGGCGCGCTGGCCAGGCGCGCGGCTGGCGGTGGCCTGCAGCCGGCCGCCGGTGGGTGCCCACGCAGGATCGATCAGGCGCAGCAGCGGCGCGGCCGCGGCCAGCGCGGGGGCGTCCAGGCGCAGCTCGCCCCCCAGCGCGTCGGTGTCGCCCTGCCAGCGGGCCTGCAGGCGGTTGCCGGCCAGCTCCAGCTGGGCGCTGCCCTCGCTGCGGGCCTGACGCTCCCAGGTCAGCTGGCCCTGCAGCGGCACGCCGGCCAGGAGGCTGGGTTGCAGCTCGGCGCTGAGCCGCCCCAGCCAGGCCTGGGGCCAGGCGCTCACCGCCGACCCGGCCAGGCGGGCGGTGTCCAGCCGGCCTTGCGCCTGCCACTGACCCTGCAGCCGGTGCGGGCCGCGGCGCCAGGGGCTGTCGGCGGCCAGCGGCCACCACAGCGTGGGGTCCAGTTGCTGCAGGCCGCCTTGCAGCTGCAGCTGCCAGCGGCCGCTGCCTTCCGGGACGGCCTGGCCGCTCAGCGTGGCGCGGGCCTCGCCGGCCTTCAGCTCGGCGCGCGCCAGCTGCAGCTGGCGGGCATCGGCCCGCAGGTCCAGCGCCAGTCCCAGGTCCTGCGCCGTTGGCGCGCCGGCGAGCCGGCCCTGCCAATCCGCCGTCAACTGGCCGCGCAGCGCATCGGGCTGCAGCGCCGCACGGCCGGCCAGCCAATCGTCCAGGGACGGCAGACCGCTGAGCCGCCCCGTCAGCGGACCGCTCCAGGTGCTGGCGCGCAGGCGACGGTCCAGCGCATCGGGGCGCAGGGCGCGCAGCCGGGCGTCCAGCGTCAGGGTGTCGGCCTGCCAGTCGAGTGTGGCGTCGGCCTGGCCGCCATCGGGCAGCGTGGCCTGCAGGCGCTCGAGCGTCAGGCCGCGCGGCAGCATCGCGCCGGCATCGGCCCAGTGCCAGCGGGCCTGCCACTGCAGACGGGCCAGCGGCAGGCGGGCGCTGTCCCAGGGGCCGGCGGCGGCGTTGTCGATACGACCCTCCCAGGCCGTGGGCTGAGCGGCCTGGCGGGCGGCCAGCGAGACGTTGGCGTCCAGCGCGGTGCGCGGCCAGCCGCCCTGCAGGGCGGACAGGTCCAGCGCCTGGCTGCGCAGCTGCAGCGCGCCCAGCGGCCAGGCGCTGAAGGGTTGGAGCCGGGCCTCCGCATCCAGCGACGGTGCGTTCTGGCCCGCCGGGGCCTGACCCCGCAGCGTGGCGCGCGCCCGCAGTTCGGCCAGCGGACCCTCGGCCTGCAGCGTGGCCTGCCAGGGGGTGGCGGCGCCGTCCAGGCTGCGCGCCTGCACCTGGGCCTGCAGCGGCAGCGGCGCGTGGGCGCCCAGCTGCAGCGTGCCGCTGAAGCCGGCCTGGCGGGTCTGCGCCTGGGTGAGCGTCAGCCGGTGTTCGGTGGGGCCGGCGCGCCCGCTGCCGGCCAGCGCCTGCAGGGCTTCGGCCTGGTCGATCTGCAGGCGGCCGATCTGCCAGCGCGCCAGGTCCAGCACCAGCGGCAGCGCCAGGCTGTCCGGCACGGGCGTGGGGCCGGACGAGGGCGCACTGCGCCACTGCACGCTGTCGGCCTGCAGCGCCTCGGCCTGCAGGCCCAGCCAGGCGCCATCCGCAGGGCGCCACTGCCAGCGCAGGCCCCGCAGCTGCCAGGCGCCCAGGTCGAGCTGACCGGCGCTGCCTTGCCAGTGCAGCGCACGGGCGCTCAGGTCCGGTCCGCTCAGCGTGCCTTGCAGCCCGTCAACGCGCAGCCCGGACACCTGGCCCAGCGCCCAGGCGGCGCCGGCCTCGGTGCGCAGCAGCCAGCCACCGGCGCCGACGGCCGCCGCCGCCACCAGGCCCAGCGCCAGCAACGCGGCGGGCCAGCGCCGAGCGCGCGGGGCGGGGGCGGCGGGCGTGTCCATCAGAAGGCGATGCCCACGCTCAGGTGCAGGCGCGCGCTGCGCACTTCCTGGCCATAGGCCAGGTCCAGCTTCAGCGGCCCCACCGGGCTGCGCCAGCGCACCCCCAGGCCATAGCCCAGCGCGGGCGAGAAACCGCGCCAGCTGTCGCTGGCCCGACCGGCGTCGACGAACGCCGCCCACCACACCGAGGGCAGCGCAGCCGACACCGGCCGCGCGATCTCGGCGCTGGCGGTGGCCAGCACGCGGCCGCCGGTCAGGCTGCCGTCGCCGCGCGTGGGCGCCAGGCTGCGCCAGGCGTAGCCGCGCACGGATTCGTCCCCGCCGGCGCGAAAGCGCAGCGCATCGGGCACCTGCACGTCATCGCGCATCAGCACCTGGCCGGCCTCCAGCCGCAGCTGGCTGTACCAGCTCTGGCCGATCGGCCAGTAGCCGGTGGCGCGGGCCTGCACGCGGCCGAAGCTGCCGCGGGCGCTGTCGCTGCCATCGGCCGCACCCAGGCCCAGGCCCAGCTGCACGGTGTAGCCGCGGGTGGGCAGCAGGGCGTTGTCGACGCGGCGCATCGTCCAGTCGGCCTGCAGCGACAGCGCCGACAGCGTCTGGCAGGTGCCGGCGGCCAGGCCGCTGGCGCACTCGCGGCTGCGGTCGGCATCGACATGGACGAAACGCTCGATGCCACCGCGGTCGGTGGAGCGGCCCACGCGCAGGCGCTGCAGCAGCACGGTGTCGGTGTCGCCCACGGTGCGGTCCAGCGTGCCGCCCAGCACCCAGCGGCGGTAATCACGGTCGGGGTGGGTGGAGAGCTCGCCGTCCCAGCTCTGTTCCGAGGCGCCCCACAGCAGCTTGTTGCGCAGCGACAGGTCGCGATCGAACAGGCGGCGCTGCACATGCTCCAGCGAGATCCGCGGGCCGGTGTTGGCGCTGTAGCCCACGCCCACAGTGGCGGCCTGGCGCGGTGCTTCATGCAACTGCACGTTGACGGTGGCGGCGCCGGCCTGGGTGGGGTCGGGGTCGAAGCCGACGTTGACGCTTTCGTACAGGCCGGTCTTCAGCAACGTGGTCTGGTAGTCCAGCAGGCGCTGCTCGGTCAGGGCGGCGCCGCTGTCGAAGGGGGCCAGCGCACGGGCGCGCTCGGGCGGCTGGTGCGTCAGGCCGCTCACCGCAATCACCCCGGCGCGGAACAGCGGGCCGCTGTCGGCCACCAGGAACAGGCGCACGCCGGTCAGCTCGGCGTCGACCTCGGCGGCGGTGCCGGCCCAGCTGGCCGCGGCGTAGCCCTGGGCCCGCAGGCTGGCGATCACCGTGTTCTTGGCCTCGCTCCAGGCGGCGTTGGTGAAGGCGCTGCCCGGCGCCAGTGGCCAGCGCTGGCTCAGGCCCTGCTGCAGCGTGCGGGCGTCGCTGTCGCCGCGCTCGGCGCGTTCGACCAGCTCGCCCGTCCACTCCAGGGTCAGGCGGCTGACCTGCGCCGCCTCGCCCGGCGTGATGCGCAGCGTCAGCGTGCCGTCGTCGGCGCGCTGCACCTCGGCCTGGGCCCGGAACAGGCCCAGCGGCTGCACCAGCTGGCGGGCCTGGGCAGGGGCACTGCCGATCAGGCGTGACCATTCCAGGTCGTTGAAGCTGGCGGCGTCAGGCTGGGCGATGGCGCGGGCCAGGTCCAGGTGCTTCTCCAGCAGCTCGCGCACCGCGCCCGGGGCGTCGATGCGCAGCCGGGGGACCTTGCCAGCGCTGACGGCCGCATCGGCCGCGGGTTGCGTGGCGTCCGGGGCCGAGGCGGTGGCGCCCGGCGCGGCAGGCTGGGCCAGCGCCACCCAGGGTGCCGCCGCCAGCGCGCACAGCGCTGCGGCCAGCCGCGCGCGCCGGCTCATTTGCTGAGCAGTCGCATCGCCCCTTCCAGGCCCTGCAGCGTCAGCGGGAACATGCGCTGGCTCACCAGCTGCTGCACGATCGCGATGCTCTGCCGGTACTGCCAGACGCCTTGCGGCTCGGGGTTGATCCAGGCGAACTTGGGGAAGGCGTGGGTGAGCCGCTGCAGCCATTCGGCGCCGGGCTCCTCGTTGTTGTATTCGACGCTGCCGCCGGGCTGCAGGATCTCATAGGGGCTCATCGTGGCGTCGCCCACGAAGATCAGGCGCCAGTCCTTGTTGTACTTGCGGATGATGTCCCAGGTGGCGCTCTTCTCGGTGTAGCGCCGGCGGTTGTTCTTCCACATGAAGTCGTAGACGCAGTTGTGGAAGTAGTAGAACTCCAGGTGCTTGAACTCGCTGCGTGCGGCCGAGAAGAGCTCCTCCACGCGGTGGATGTGCTCGTCCATCGTGCCGCCCACATCCATCAGCAGCAGCACCTTCACCTTGTTGTGCCGCTCGGGCACCATCTTGATGTCCAGCAGCCCGGCATTGGCGGCGGTGCTGTGGATGGTGTCGTCCAGGTCCAGCTCCAGCTCGGAGCCCTCGCGGGCGAAGCGGCGCAGGCGGCGCAGCGCCACCTTGATGTTGCGCGTGCCCAGCTCCTTGGTGTCGTCATAGTCGGCGTAGGCGCGCTGGTCCCACACCTTGACCGCGCTGCGGTTCTTGCCCGGGCCGCCGATGCGCACGCCCTGGGGGTTGTAGCCGCCGTGACCGAAGGGGCTGGTGCCGCCGGTGCCGATCCACTTGCTGCCGCCTTCATGCCGGCCCTGCTGTTCCTCGAGGCGCTTCTTCAGCGTCTCCATCAGCTCGTCCCAGCCCATCTTCTCGATGGCGGCCTTCTGTTCGGGTGTGAGCTCGTTCTCGAGGACCTTGCGCAGCCACTCCAGCGGGATCTCCTTGCCGAAGTCGGTGAGCAGCTCCACGCCCTTGAAGTAGGCCCCGAAGGCGCGGTCGAACTTGTCGTAGTGGGCCTCGTCCTTGACCAGGGTGGTGCGCGACAGGTAGTAGAAGTCGTTCACCGACGGGCCGATCACGCCGGCCTTGAGCGCCTCGAGCAGCGTCAGGTACTCCTTGACCGACACCGGCAGCTTGGCGGAACGCAGCGTGTAGAAGAAATCGATCAGCATGGTGTCGGTGCGCCACGACGGCGTCAGAGGCCGATTGTGCCGAATCCGGACCGTCCAGGGGCGACCAGGGGGACAGCGTTGCCGGCTTGTGCCCATAATGCGCGCAGAGACACCGGGGAGGTCCGGGCCGTGAACAACGTCAACAACACCCTGCTGGCTGTCCTGGCCGTCCAGGCTGCGCTGTGCGGCGCGGGCTGGTGGGTGGGTGCGGCCACGCTGAGCCTGTCGCGCTCGGCCGCGCTGCACTGGATGGGGCTGTGCCTGTGCATCGGCCTGGGCTCGGTGCTGTTCATGCCCGGCCTGGAGGTGCCGCTGGCGCTGAGCCTGCCGGCGCGCAACCTGCTGGTGCTGGTGGGCTGCATGCTGCTGCGCCGCGGCAATGCGCTGTTCCTGCGCGGCGACACGGCCGACCTGGAGCAGGCGCTGCTGCTGGCCGTGGCGGTGCTGGCGATGCTGCTGATCGGCATGGAGCCGGGCGAGCAGTGGGTGCGGGCGCTGACCTTGTCGTCGGCGATCGGCTGGGTGCTGCTGCGCGGCGGCATCGAGCTGGTGCGCGGCCTCACGCGCGAGCACAGCTGGGCCGCCGCCCTGACGATCAGCCTGCCGATGCTGCTGCTGGGCGCGGCGCTGATGGGCCGCGCCGCGGCGGCGCTGGTGGTGCCGCCGCAGTCGCCGATGCTCGACCTGTCGCAGCCCAGCTCGGCCGGCACCGGCCTGCTGCTGACCGCCTTGCTGGTGTTCGGCACCACCCAGCTGATGCTGCTGTACCTGGTGATCATGCGCCTGGTGCGCCGTCTGCGCGAGGTGGCCAGCCAGGACCCGCTGACCCGCCTGCTCAACCGCCGCGCCTGGATGCTGGCGCTGCAGGCCGAGCGCGTGCGCATGCAGCGCCATCCCTGCGCCACCGCCATGGCGGTGATCGACATCGACGGCTTTCGCCACCTCAACCAGCGCTACGGCAATGCCCAGGGCGACGAGTTGCTGCAGCAGTTGGCCCGCTGCCTGGAAGAGACCGCCCGCGCCACCGATGTGGTGGCCCGCCTGGGTGCCGACCAGTTCGGCGTGCTGCTCTCCGACACCGACGCCGATGGCGCCACCGAGGCCGCCGAGCGCCTGCGCCAGGCCGTGGCCGGTCTGAACCTGCGCGTGGGCGAGGAGCGCGTGCCCCTGACCATCAGCGTGGGCGTGGCGGTGCAGCCGGCCGATCTGGCCCTGCAGCTGTCCTTCTCGGCCCTGCAGCTGCGCGCCGACGAGGCGCTCAGCTCGGCCAAGGCCGGTGGCGGCAACCGGGTGCAGATCGACCGTCGGCCGGTCAGCCTGGTGCTGGCCTGATTAAGGCAACGCTGAACACGTCCCTCGCGGCGTGCGCATCCCTGCTTCGGGCGGTCTGCGGCGTTGCACATCCTCGCCATAGCCCGGGCTATGGCTGTGGTGTGCGCCTGGCAGCCCATCCCGAATCAGGGCGCGCCCATCCGCGGCGACGTGTTCAGCGTCGCCTCAGGCCTTCACCCGGTCGTAGCGCGCCAGCCAGTCGAAGAAGGCCTGGTGCCACTGCCGGCTGTTGCGCGGCTTGAGCACCCAGTGGTTCTCGTCCGGGAACCACAGCATGCGGGCCGGCACGCCCCGCGCCTTGAGGGTGTTGTAGTAGGCAAAGCCCTGGGCATCGGGCACGCGGTAGTCCAGCGCGCCGTGCACCACCAGCGTGGGCGTGCTGAAGCCGCTGGCAAAGGCATGCGGGCTCTGCGAGGCGATCTTGGCCGGGTCCTCCCAGTACCAGGCGCCCATCTCGTCGCCGGTCCAGGGCCAGCAGTCGTCGGCGAACATCGCCGTCCAGTCGTAGCAGCCGGCATGGCACACGTAGGCGGCGTAGCGGCCCGGCGCGCAGTGGCCGTTCATCCAGGCCACCATGTAGCCGCCGTAGCTGCCGCCGCTGGCGAAGACACGGCGCTTGTCCACCCAGCGCTTGGCCAGCAGCCAGTCGGTGGCGGCCTCGATGTCCTGCAGCTCCAGCTCGCCCCAGCGGTGCGAGATCGAGTCCTTGAAGGCATGGCCGAAGCTGCTGGAGCCGTGGTAGTTGACGCTGGCCACCACATAGCCCTGCGCCGCGAAGACCTTGTTGTTCCAGCGCCAGTGCCAGTTGTCGCCGGGCGCGGTGTGCGGCCCGCCATGGATGGTGTGCAGCACCGGGTGCTTCTTCTTCGGGTCGAAGCCCGGCGGGTAGTGCAGCCACACCTGCACCGCATCGCCCAGTGCGCCGGTGATCCAGACCTCCTCGGTGCGGCCCAGCTCGAAGGCGGCCAGCGCGCGGTCGTTGAGGTGCTCCATGCGGCGTGGCTCGTCGCCGGGCAGGTGGGCCTGCAGTCGGGCGGGGTGATCGGCGCAGTCGGCCAGCGTGACCAGGGTGCCGGCGGCCTTGTCGAAGGCCAGCACCCAGCCGCCCTCGACCACCACCTCGGCGCGGCGGTCGGGCAGGTCGAAGCGCCACAGGTGCTGGCGGCCGCGCTGCTCGGCGGTGAACAGCAGGGCCTGGCCGTCGTCCTCCCAGTGCAGCGGCGCCTGCACCTCGTGGTCCCAGGTGGCGCTGGGCACCTCCCAGGCGCCGTCCTCGCGGCGCCACAGGCCCAGCTGCTGCGGCATCGTGTGCTTCTGGCCGCGATGGCAGGCCAGGAAGGCCACGGCCTCGCCGTCGGGCGCGTAGGCGGGCTTGGTGAAGCCCCACTCGGCGTCCTGCGCCAGCGTCTGGAAGCGCCGGCTGCGCAGGCGCAACTCGACGATCGCCGGTCGGCTGTCGGTGCGCTTGGCCGGGTCCGGGTCCCAGGCGAAGACCAGGCTCTGGCCGTCCGGAGCGATGTCGAAACACAGCTCATCGGGCTCGAAGCGGGTCAGCTCATAGGGCGTGCCTTCGAACAGATCGGTGGTGCGGCCGGTGTCCAGGTCCAGCACCAGCAGATGCGGCACGCGGTCCATCGGGATAATGTGGTCCCAGAAGCGCACGATCTCGGCGTCGCTGTCGATGCCGGTTTCCTTGCGCTCGGTGAAGGCCAGGTGCGCCTTGGCCTGGGCCGCCGCGCCCTTCAGGCCCGGCCGCACCCACGAGACGAAGGCGATGCGCCGGCCATCGGGGAACCACTTGAAGCCGCCGACGCCGGTGGCCACGCTGCCGACGCGGCGGGCCTCGCCGCCGTCGGGCGGGATCACGTAGAACTGCGGCTCGCTGTCCTTGGCGCCCTCCTGCTCGCGACGGGCGACGAAGCCGACCAGGTCGCCCTGCGGCGAGAAGCGCGGCGCGCCGTCCTTGTCGCCGCAGCGGGTCAGCTCGCGCGGGCGACCGCCCAGCGTGGAGAACAGCCACAGTGCGGTCGGCGTCCGGTTGGCGGCCATGTCCGGCCGGGTGACCGCGGCCACCGCCTGGGCGCCGTCGGGGGACAGGCTGGGCGCACCGATCCTCGCCAGGCGCCAGAGATCATCGATCGTGAAGGGCTTGTGGCGGGGCATGATGGGTGGGTCTCCTCAGCGGGGCCGGCTCAGCTGGTGGTCCAGGTGCTGCCGGATGGTCGGCCATTCGGCCGCGGTGATGCTGTAGACGGCGGTGTCGCGCAGGCTGCCGTCGGCGGTGCGCTGGTGGGCACGCAGGATGCCGTCGAGCTGGGCGCCCAGGCGCTCGATCGCGCGGCGGCTCTGGGTGTTCAGCCGGTGGGTGCGGAACTCCACCGCGATGCAGTCCAGCGTGTCAAAGGCATGTGCCAGCAGCATCCGCTTGCACTCGGTGTTCAGCGCGGTGCGCTGCACGCGCTGCGCATACCAGGTGCTGCCGATCTCGACCCGGCGGTGCACGCGGTCGATGTTCATGTAGGTGGTCATGCCCGCCGGCACGCCCTGCGCATCCAGCACCGCGAAGGGCAGCATGCTGCCGGCGGCGTGCAGGCCCAGGCGGCGTTCGATCTCGGCGGCCACGGCCTCGGGGCGCGGCACGGCGGTGTACCAGAGCCGCCACAACTCGCCCTCGCGCACGGCCTCGGCCAGGGCGGGCGCATGGGTGGCGTCCAGCGGCACCAGGCTGGCGTGCTGGCCGCGCAGGGTCACCGGCTGCAGCAGTTCACTCATCCCGGTCTCCCGACTGGGCGCGACGCCAGGCGCGCGCGCCCTGCAGGCCCAGGCCGCCACCCAGGCCGACCAGCACGATGGCGCCGATGCTCTCGCCGCCATAGCCCTGGGCGAACAGGTCCCAGCCCAGCCCGCGGCCCAGCCAGAAACCGGCCAGCGCGCCGCCGACGAAACCCACCGCGTCGGAGACGCCCTCGACCCAGGGGCTCAACGGTTCCTCGACTGCATGAAGACCAGCTTCTCGAACAGCGTCACGTCCTGCTCGTTCTTCAGCAGCGCGCCCACCAGCGGCGGCAGCACCACCTTCTCGTCGCCGCTGCGCAGCACCTCGGCCGGGATGTCCTCGGCCACCAGCAGCTTGAGCCAGTCGATCAGCTCGCTGGTGCTGGGCTTCTTCTTCAGGCCGGGCAGGTTGCGCACGTCGTAGAAGCTCTTCATCGCCGCGGCCAGCAGCTCCTGCTTCAGGCCGGGGAAGTGCACCGCCACGATCTTCTTCATCGTGTCGGCATCGGGGAACTTGATGTAGTGGAAGAAGCAGCGGCGCAGGAAGGCGTCGGGCAGCTCCTTCTCGTTGTTCGAGGTGATGAAGACCAGCGGCCGGTGCTTGGCGCGGATCGTCTGGCGCGTCTCGTAGCAGTGGAACTCCATGCGGTCGATCTCGCGCAGCAGGTCGTTCGGAAACTCGATGTCGGCCTTGTCGATCTCGTCGATCAGCAGCGCCACTGGCGTGTCCGATTCAAAGGCCTGCCACAGCGTGCCCTTGACGATGTAGTTGCGGATGTCGCGCACCTTTTCGGCGCTCTCGGCATCGGACAGTTGGCTGTCGCGCAGGCGACTCACCGCGTCGTACTCGTACAGGCCCTGGTGGGCCTTGGTGGTGCTCTTGATGTGCCACTCCAGCAGCGGCAGGCCCAGCGCGCGGGCGGCCTCCTCGGCCAGCATGGTCTTGCCGGTGCCGGGCTCGCCCTTGACCAGCAACGGGCGCTTGAGCGTGATCGCGGCGTTGACCGCCAGCATCAGGTCATCGGTGGCGACGTAGTTCTCGGTGCCTTGGAATTTCATGGGCGGCTGACAGGGGTGAGCGGTTCAGTATATGCGTGGCATCCACGCCACGCGCCACCAGGGTTGCCCGGACCAATCGGGCGGGCAATTGCGCGGGTAATCGGGCCTGTTTTCCCCCCTTTCCGGCCTCGGCGCGCTGGCACAGTGGTGACCGATCCCAACCGGTGCGCGCAGCCTCGCGTGCCGAAGGGGCACCCCACCCACGCCATGCTGAAGAAGATCCCCGTTTCCCAAGTCCGCCTGGGCATGCACCTGCATGCGCTGGAGGGGGCGTGGATCGACCACCCGTTCTGGAAGACCAAGTTCGTCATCCGCGACCGGGAAGACCTGCTGAAGCTGCAGAACAGCGCGATCACCGAGGTCTGGATCGACCCCGATAAGGGCCTGGATGTGGCCGAGGCGGGCGATGACCGACCCGTCCCCCGGCGCGCGGCGCCCGTGGCGAGCCCTGCGCCGAGCGGTTCGCCCATGCCGGCGGCCAGCGCCGCGGCGCGTGCGGCGCCCGCCGAGCCGCCAGCGCCGCCAGCCACGCGCAGCCTGCGCGAAGAGCTCAGCCAGGCCGCCGCGCTCTACCGCCAGAGCAGGGCCCAGGTCACCTCGATGTTCAACGAGGCCCGGCTGGGCAAGGCGATCGACGCCGAGCAGTGCCTGCCGCTGGTCGAGGAGATCTCGAGCTCGGTGTTCCGCAATCCGGGCGCACTGGTGAGCCTGGCGCGCCTGAAGACCGCCGACGACTACACCTACATGCACTCGGTGGCGGTGTGCGCGCTGATGGTGGCCCTGGGCCGCGAGCTGGGCCTGAACGAGGCCGAGTGCCGCGAGGCCGGCTTCGCCGGACTGCTCCACGACCTGGGCAAGGCGGCGATGCCGCTGGAGGTGCTGAACAAGCCCGGCAAGCTGACCGACGAGGAGTTCGGCATCATGAAGTCGCACCCCGAGCGCGGCTGGGAGATGCTGTCCGAATCGGGCAGCGTGGGCGAGGGAGCGCTGGACGTGTGCCTGCATCACCACGAGCGCATGGACGGCACCGGCTACCCGCACCGCCTGCCGGCCGAGCAGATCAGCCGCCTGGCCCGCATGGGCGCGGTCTGCGATGTCTATGACGCGATCACCTCCAACCGGCCCTACAAGGCCGGCTGGGACCCGGCCGAATCCATCGCCAAGATGGCCTCGTGGAAGGGCCATTTCGACCCGGCGATCTTCGCCGCCTTCGTCAAGAGCCTGGGCATCTACCCGGTGGGCTCGCTGGTGCGTCTGAAATCGGGCCGGCTGGCGGTGGTGATCGAGCAGAACCCCAGCGCGCTGACGGCGCCCTTCGTCAAGGTCTTCTTCTCGACCAAGTCGCAGATGCCGATGGCGCCGCAGGTGCTGGACCTGTCGTCATCGACCGACCGCATCGAGGCACGCGAGAACCCCGCCACCTGGGGCTTCAAGCACCTGGACGAGCTGTGGGCGGGCGACGCGCTGCCGGCGCGCCGCTGATCACTCCAGCGGCGCGACAAAGCGCTCGAAGCGCGGCGACCAGCTGCCCAGGATGTCGGCCGACACCAGCGTGCGCGTGGCGCGGCCGATCAGCAGCTCGCGCGGCACGCTGCCGATGAAGCGCGAATCCTCGCTGTTGTCGCGGTTGTCGCCCATCATGAAGTAGTGGTCGGCGGCCAGCGTCACCGGCCCGAAATCGCGGCCATGACCCGCGCCACCCAGGAACTGCACCGCGTGCTGGTGGCCGGCCAGGTCTTCGCGCGCGCGCAGCGCCGGCCAGATCACGCCCGGTGCCACCGGCTCCGCCACCTCGTGCGGCGCGCTGTAGGCCTGCTCGGTGCCATTGATCAGCAGGCGCCCGGCGCGCACCTCGACCTGGTCGCCCGGCAGGGCCACCAGGCGCTTGATCAGGCGCGTGCCGTCGCGCGGTGAATCGAAGGTGACGATGTCGCCGCGCTGCGGCTCGCCCAGGCGGGCCAGCACCACATGGGTCAGCGGCAGCTTCAGGTCGTAGGCCAGGCGGTCGACCAGCACCACGTCGCCCTCCAGGATGGTGGGCCGCATCGAGCCCGAGGGCACCGGGTTCCAGTCGGCCACGGCGGTGCGCAGCAGGCCCATGCCCAGCAGCAGGGCGAGAAAGCCACGATTGTTCTTCAGCCAGGTGCGCATCCAGCGGCTCCTTGAGGGGTGATGAGCAGTGCGACCGCCGGGGCCGGCCGAAGTTCCGGACCTTGCAGACCTGGCTTTGGGGGGCTCAGCGCAGCGCCACGCTGTCGCGCCGCCAGACCGGATCGGCCCAGCGCTTGAAGGCCAGCAGCAGGTCCGGCGTCGAGGCCTGCCGCTCCACGCTCAGATCGGCGGTCTGCACCACCTCGAAGCGGCGTTGCCAGCGGCCGTCGGTGCGGGCTTCGCGGGCCAGCAGCAGACGGGGCGTCGGCTCCGCCGTCCAGCCGGCGGCTTCGACATAGCCCAGGTCCTCCCCCAGCGGGTTGCCGGCCACCGGTGGCAGCACCTCCAGGGTCCAGCCTTGCGCGGTGCGCCGGGCCAGCCACAGCTCGCGCCAGGTGGCCAGCGGTTGCACGGCGATGGTCGCTGCCTCGCCCCGGGGGTGGCTGGCCGCCGAAGCGGCCCAGGCCACGCCCCAGGTGCAGCGGCGCAGCAGGGGATCGGCCTCGGCATGCGCTGCATCGATGAGCAGCACGCAGGTCTCGCCGGGACGGCCAGGGCGGGTGATGAAGCGCGCGTGGCTGCTGGCCGGCGTCGCGATCGGTGCCTGGGCGGCCCAGCGGCTGGCGCCAACCCGCACGGCGGCTTCGGTGTAGTCGGCCTGGTCCTCGTCGGGCAACTGGGCCTTGTCCACCGCGGCCAGCGCGGCGCCCGCCTGTTCGCCGGCGGACCGCATGTCCTCGCCCCGGCGTGCCTGCTGGAAGGCCAGCGCCGACCACACGGCGGCGCGGCGCATCTGCAGCCGCTGGCGCAGCTCGGTGGGCAGGGTGGCGACGGCGCTGTCGGGCAGGCTGCCCAGCAGCGTGGCGTGCTGGCGCAGTTGGGCGTCCTGCTCCACCACCGGCAGGGCGGGATCGATGCATTCCGGACGGCTCAGGCCCAGTACGGCGCGGCCGCGTGCTTCCGGGCCGGCTTGCGGCATGGCCAGCACCTGACGCCAGGCCGCACCGTCGTAGCACAGGCGCATGCGGCCGTCGCGCTCCATCCCCTGCAGGCGCACGCCATAGGCGGCGACCGCGTCGAGCTGGGCGGCCAGGCGAGGGTCGCTGGCGCCGGCCGCGCTGGCGCGTCGGGCCAGGCGCTCGGCCAGGGTGCCGATCAGCTCGAACGGCTCGCTGCCCAGTTCGCGCGCCGGCACCGCCTGCAGATAGGCCGCCGCGTAGCCGATGGCCAGCGACTCGGCGCCCGGCTGGTCGCGCAGGAAGCGCAGCACGGCCAGCAGGCCGGGTGCGTCCTGCGGACCGCTGCCGATGACGCGCAGCTGGCTGCGCTTGACGAAGCCGCCGCGCTCGCGCCGGTGGTCCCAGACCTGCCAGTGGTCCAGGCGTTCGCCGCGCAGCTCCAGCGTGTCGCCGGGTGTCAGCTGGGCATGCAGGGCGGCGTTGTCGTGCGGGCTGGCACGCAGCGCGGCGCCGTCCGGGCCGACCAGGGCCAGCGCGGCCAGCGTGGCGGCCGCCAGGGTGGTGGCAGGCATCTCAGTGCACCTCGTCGGCGTTGTCGGCCGCCGTGTCGGCCGCGGCGGTGGCCACGCTCTTCGGGCCGCCCAGCAGCGCGGCGCCGATGAAGTCGCCGTTGGCGGGCGGCGGCGCGATGATGACCTGCACCTTGTCGCTGAGCTTGTCGGCCATGGTCTTCTGGATCAGCAGCGGGTGGCGGCTGAGCAGCGCGCCCTCGCGGGCCATCTGTTCGGCATTGATCTGGCCCACCTTCTGCAGGCGGTAGGCCTCGGCGTCGGCCAGCTTCTGGCGCGAGTCGGCCTCGCCCTGGCTCTCGATGCGGCGCGCCTGGGCGCTGGCCTCGGCGCCCTTGATGCGGGCGGTCTTCTCGGCCTCGGCCTCCAGCGCGCGCTGCTCGATCTGCTTCTGCTTGAAGGGCAGCACATGCCGCATGGCCTCCTCCTGGGCCTGGGCCGCGATGACCTGCTCGCGCGCCGCCGCTTCGGCGTCCTTCTCGCGGCGCACCTTGGCGGCCTGGGCTTCCAGCGCGGTCTGCTCGACCTGCCTTTCCTTCAGCGCCAGCGTGTAGCGCATCTGCTCGGTGGCCAGCTCGGCCGACAGCAGCGCGTCCATGCCGCGCTTGTAGTCGGCTGGCAGGTCCACCTGTCCAAGCTGGACGCTGCGCAGCAGGATGCCTTCAGCGGCCAGACGGGGCTTCAGCTCGGCCTCGATCTCGGCCTGGATCTGCGCGCGCTTGGTCGAGAAGATCTCGCGCACCGTGTAGCGCGAGAAGCTCTTGTAGACCACGCCCTGCACCGCCGGCTGGACCAGGCCGGCGCCGACGTCCTCCGGCCACCGGGTGGATGCGCTGACCAGTTGGGCCGGGTCCGGCGCGTAGCGCACCGCGATGTCGACGCCCAGCGACAGACCCTCGATGCTCTGGAAGGGCGCCGGACCGTCCGCGCGGGCACTGCCGCTGGGGTGGTAGATCGCGTCGCGCAGCGGGTACAGACGCAGCTGGTGCAGGCCGGGCAGCACCACGGCGCTGCCCTCGCGCAGTTCGGTGATGCCACCGGTCAGCGCATTCGTGCGCAGGCCGACCTCGCCGCGCGGGATCGGCTGCAGCGGCGGGTGCTGCACCAGCAGCCAGGCCGTGCCGGCCAGCACCGCGCCGCCCAGCCACCAGGCTCGCCCGCCCAGCAGGCCTTGGGTGGCGTGCCGGCCCATTGCGAGGCTGTGCTGCCAGCCTCGGGTCAGGCCCTGGCCGATGGCGCCGGCCAGGCGGTTCAGGCGGGGAAAACGGGCGGTGCGGGGGGTGTCCATGTGCAGGCTTCCTTGGGTGGGTGGCCGTGTCCTCACGGCCTGGAAGCCATTCTTCGCAGCCCGCCCGGAAGGCAACAGGCACCGCCGGGGCGTCTTTGCTCCGTTGCCCGGAAGAAAGCTTCACACCGCCGGCCGCAGGGCACCGGGATAATCAGCCGCATGGTCCGCATCGCCGTCATCGAGGACGATCCCCCCACCAGCCGCCAGCTCTGCGGCTGGATCGCCGGCGCCCGCCCGGATGCGCAGATCGATTGCTGGTTCGACCGCGACAGCGCCGACGCCGCGCTGGCCCGCGAGCGCTACGACCTGGTGCTGCTCGACATCGAACTGGGCCGCGAGCGCAATGCCGGCGTCGCGCTGATCAATGCGATCAACAAGCGCCACGCGGGCACGCCGGTGCTGGTGGTCTCGGCCATGCCGGCGGCCATCTACCGCAGCATCATGAAGGCGCTGGACGCCTGGGACTACCTGCAGAAATCCACCTTCGAGGAGGCTGACTTCGTCGAGACCTTCCTGGACATCCTGCGCGCCACGCGTGACCGCACGCCCGCCGCTGCAGCGGCGGCGGCCGACCCCGACGCGGTGCTGATCGACCCGCTGCGCCAGGGCGCCGCGATCTGGCGCGGCCAGAAGGTCAACCTGCCGCTGACGGCGCAGCGCATCCTGGCCGCGCTGCTGGCGCGCAAGGGCGAGGTGGTCAGCTACGACGAGCTTTACCAGGTGGTCAAGAGCGGCCGCAACCGCGACAACATCCGCAAGCACGTCAGCACCATCCGTGATGCCCTGCGCGAGATCGATCCCGCCTTCGACGGCATCGCCAACATCCCGATGCGCGGGTTCCGCTGGGGATGATCCGCCTGCGCCCGCGCATCCCGCTGCGGTTGCGCTTCTTCTTCCGCGCCGCCTTCGCGCTGCTGGCGCTGGCCGTGCTGGGACTGGCGCTGACGCTGCTGGCCGAGGAAAAGGAGCGGGCCTGGCGCAGCCGGCGCGACGGTGTGGACCAGACGCTGGCGCAGATCGGTGCGAGGCTGCGCCACCCCACCGGCCAGCTGGCCCTGATGAACCCCGAGGCACGGCCCGGGCCGCCGCTGCGGCCGCTGGTGCTGCCCTTCGGCGCGATCGACTTCGACGACCGCGCCAAGGCACAGCAGGCGGTGGAGATGGCCGGCTGCGCGCTGCAGTACGCCGATGCGGTGCAGCTGTGCGCGGCGGTGGGCTCCAACCCGGCGGCCGGCGGCTTCCTGTACCTGGTGGGGCAGCTGCCGCTGGGCCCGCTGGCGGCGCGCGCCCCCGGCGACACCGACTTCAGCCACGCCCACCGCGCCCAGGTGCGGGTGGCGATGCGCGGCCGCGAGTGGCGCTGGCTGGCGCCCTACGAGCTGCCGGCCGATGCCGGGGCCGGTGCCGGGCGCGGCAAGCTGACCGGCTTCGCGGTCGAGGCCGGCACCGTCGCCGACCGCCCGCAGCGCGACTTCCGCGGCTGGCTGTGGCAGGACGCGCGCTGCATCGATGGCGGCAGCGCCGACGACTGCCTGCGGCGCAGCTACTACTCGCTGCGCCTGCCGGTGGAGCTGTTCCGCGAGGACCTGCAGGCCGCGCGCGGCCGACCGGTCTGGCCGCCGGCCGACCTGGACCGCATCGAGGTGCACCTGCGCCTGCTCGGCCCGGGCGATGACGCCGCGGCGCCGCTGTTCGATTCCGACCAGCCCGGCGCCACACCGCCCTTCACGCTGGCCGAGCTGGCGCGGCTGCTGCAGCCGGGTGAATCACTGCGGGTGCGGCGTCTGGGGCCGGGCCGTGCCACCGAGGTGGCGCTGCTCAGTGGGCCGGAGGACCTCGCGCAGCCGCTGTTACCGCTGCTGGAGCGGCTGATTCGCGCCCTGCCGGTGCAGGACAACCCGGCGCCGCTGCAGGCCAGCGACACCGTGACGACACCCACCGGCCGCTATGAATTGCAGCTGACGGGCGATCGCCGCGGGGTGGATCGCGCCCTGGGCCGCGTCGCCACCCGCACCGCCTGGTTCGTGGGCGCGCTGCTGCTGGCCATCGGCCTGACCTGGGCGGCGATCGAGCTGCGGGTGATCCGCCGCATCACGCTGCTGACCCGGCGTGCCGCGGCGGTGCGTCGCGACGTCAAGGAGGGCGGCGAGATCCGCCTCGACGTGGCCGAGCTGCGCGGCAGCGACGAGCTGGGGGTGCTGGCAGGCACGCTGGCCGAGCTGATGCAGCGCGTCAACGAGGATGTGCACCGCGAGCACATTCGCGCCCGGCAGGAAAAGGACCAGTGGCATGCGGTCGGTCACGAGATCCTGTCGCCGCTGCAGTCGCTGCTGGCGCTGCACGGCGATCCGGCCGATCCCAGCCACCGCTACATCCAGCGCATGCAGCAGGCGGTGCGCGTGCTGTACGGCCAGGCCTCGCCGACCGAGGCCTTCCAGGCCACCGCGCTGGGCCTCAGCGCCCTGGACCTGGACCAGTTCCTGCGCCAGGTGGCCGAGAACGCGCCGCATGCCGGCATCGACGCGGTGGCTTACGAAGGACCCGGTGGTCCGCTGGCGGTGCAGGGCGATGACTACGCGCTGGAGGACGTGGTCACCCACGTGCTGCGCAATGCCGCGCGCCACCGCTGGCCGGGCACACCGATCACGATGCAACTGCAGCGTGCCGGGCAGCGGGCGGAACTGCGCCTGCACAACCAGGGACCGCAGATCGAGCCGGCCCAGCTCGAGCGCATCTTCGAGTACGGCGTGTCGGATGCGCCGGCCGATTCGGGCAGCCGGGGCCAGGGCCTGTTCGTCGCCCGCACCTGGATGGCCAAGATGGGCGGCACCATCGTGGCCCGCAACGAGGCGGACGGCGTCAGCTTCGTGCTGAGCCTGCCGCTGGCCTGATCAGCGCCAGCCGAAATGCTGGCGCAGCAGCGCGGCGCTGGCATTGACCGGCTGGTGCAGCACATTGGGGAAGCGCGCCACGGCGCCGCGGGTCGGGACCTGCGGCTTGATGGGGTCGGCGCCCAGCACGGCGATCTTCTCGATGCGCCAGCCGGCGCGGCCGAAGGCCTCCAGGTAGGCCTGGGCGTCGGGCAGGCCCTGCGGGTCCAGCGGGCTGCCCTGCGGTGACAGGATGAACGCGGTGTGGGTGCAGCGCTGGCGCTGCACCTCGGCGATGAAGTCCTGCGGCGGGGTGCGCGTGTCCTGCAGCGCCGAGACGCGGGCATACAGGCGCACGGTCTGGCCGCTGGTCAGTTCGATGTCGCGCAGATTGCGGCTGTAGCAGCCGGTCAGGCAGCGCAGCAGCGTGGACTTGCGGGTGCGCGGGCTGCCGATCAGTACATAGGCGGTGAGGGTCATGGGTTGAGCTTAGCGAATCGCGTGCCTGCGTGGCCCGGTATTGCGACAATCTTGCGCCATGAACGCTCCGATGACCCGACGGGATGCCGAGTTCACGCGCCTGTTCTCGGCCGACGCCACCGGCGCACTGATCGACCCCCACGGCCGCACCCGCGCGCTGGTGCTGGACTGGCCCGCCCCGGCCGACTGGGCGGCCATGGGCACGCTGTGGCGCGGTGTGCAGGACACGCTGGGCTGGCCGGCGCCGGCGATCGCGGTGTCGGGCGACGCGCTGCAGCTGTGGTTCTCGCTGGCCGAGCCGGTGGACGCCGCCACCGCGCAGGCCCTGCTGGCCGCGCTGCGCGAACGCTTCCTGCCGGCGTCCCAGGCCGCCCGGGTGGGCGGCTGGCCGCGCGACGGTCAGGCCGCGCCGCGACCCGGGGCTGTGCTGCCTGGCGAGGACCGCTGGTCGGCCTTCGTGGCGCCCGACCTGGCGCCGCTGTTCGCCCAGACGCCCTGGCTGGACGTGCCGCCCGGCGACGACGGCCAGGCCACGCTGCTGGCCGGCCTGGGCAGCGTGTCGGCCGATCGGCTGACGCCGCTGCAGCCGACGGCCCAGCCCGCGGCCACAGCGGTCACGGCGGTCACGGCGGTCACCGCCGCGACCGACCCGCGGGCCTTCCTGCTGCAGGTGATGAATGATCCGGCGGTGCCGCTGGCGCTGCGCATCGACGCCGCCAAGGCCCTGCTGCCGCGCTGACGCGTTGCCCGGTGGCCGCAGGCGGCGTCGCATCCGTCGTCGGCCGGGGACCCGGCACAGCCAGCGCTAACGGCGCTAATCGCCAGCGCGGCTCGCGGATTCCTATACTGCCGCTGGACAGCGGGCGCGCCAGTCTCCGGCGGGGCCTGCCCCACTTCGTACGAGGAGCGATGCCATGGCCGATTACCTGTCCGAGAGCGAGTGGAAAAAGGAGCTCAAGAAGCACGACAAGCTGTCCGCCACGGGCCTCTCCGAATTGCTGCGCGACATCGACAAATGCGCTGCCCGGAAGGACCATGCGGGCCAGCTGAAGGCCCTCGACGAGCTGCGCGACAAGGTCGGCAAGCTGCGCGCCAAGCAGTCCTCGAACAAGGAGCTGTGCAAATACCTCGACGCGATGCTGGCGGCGATCAAGGACGCCGAAAAGCAGGTCGAGAAGCGCCTGGAGGACGACGACAGCGAGGTTGACGAGGGCGCCAAGCTCGGCGAGCTGCTGCTGGCGGTGCTGCCCCGGGTGCGGCGACTGAAGGTCGAGGCCCCCTGGCACTTTGTCGTCGCCCAGGGCAAGCCGCCCGGACTGTTCATCTCGCGCACCGCGATCTCACCCGCCCATGTGCAGCGGGCCAAGGACGCGCGCACCGGCAGCGGTGCCATCCTCAAGGGCGACTGCTACGGGGAGGAAGGCATCACTGTCTTCGATCTGCTGGAGCAGGTGCCGCCGCCGGGTCTGGGCAAGCGGCTCAAGGAGGCGATCAAGGCGCTCACGGGCCTCAATGTCAAGCTGGTGGTGCGCGGGGGCGGGGCCCAGATCGACGATGAGCTCGACGAGGACGATCCGGGCGTGTCCAACCCGCAGCCGCTGTACGGTGAACAGGCCAACCAGGAGCAGGCCTACCGACAGCTGCTGCAGGAGGTGGCGCCGCTGCTCAATGCCGCACTGGTGGCGCCGGACGCGCCCGCCGATGCGCTGCGCCAGGCCTTCACCGAGGCCGGCCGGCTGGCTGGCGAACGCCGTTTTGGCGATGCGCTCGCGCCGCTGCGCGAGGTCCTGGAATCCGCCCGGGATGCGCTGGCTGCCGCCACACGCCACGTCACCGACTGGGCGCAGCCGCAGGCACTGGAGCTGTCGCAGCTCAAGGCTGCAGGGTCACCCCACCTGGCGGAGCTGACCCGGCTGATGCAGGCGGCGCTGGAACATGCCCGCGGTCGTCGCTGGAGCGAAGCGGTCACCGCGATGGAGGACTTCGACGCGCTGCTGATCCGCGCCCGCACCGAGGCCCGCGCGCCCGAGCTGTCGCGCGCGAGCCAGGGGCATGCCGACGAGCGCCAACGCCAGCTGTTCAGCGACTGGGCCAATGGCCTGGCGCCGGAGCTGTTGCGCCTGAAGAACGGCAGCCACCCCGATATCGAGACGATTGCCGCGGCAGTCAAGCAGGCCCTGGAGCAATCGGCCAAGGGTGATTTCGAGACCGCTGCCCGCCTGATGGACGGCGCCAACGACAAGCTGCTGGCGGCCCTGACCGATCAGCGCAGCGACGAGGTCCGGCAGTCCACGGCGCAGGCGTTCAGTGAGCAGACGGCCTTCTTCACGGAGTGGGCCAAGGGCACGACGGCGTCGCTGACCGAGCTCAAGCTGGGCGGCGCCCCGGGCCTGGCCGAGATCGGCGAGCTGATCAAGGCGACGCTCGAGGCCGCCCGGCAGCACCGCTGGGACGACGCGGTGCAGGCCATGCAGGACGCCGATGCGCTGATCGCCGAGGCGCTGCGGACCCTCAGTGCAAGCCGCGTGCTGGCCGACCTCGACCAACCCCGCGATGAGGCCGAGAGGCTCTACCGCACGCGTCGTCAGGCGCTGGAGGAGCGGCTTCAGCGCGCCCGCACGGATCCCGCGATCCAGGGACCGGCCAAGGCGTTGTTCGATGGCATCGACGAGGCCGTCGCCCAGGGCCAGTTCGTTGTCGCGCTGAACCAGCTCAACCAGTTGGTGGCGCTTTGCCAGGAGCGCGGCAGCACGCTGCGCCAGACGCTGGCGGAGCTGTACGACAGCGCTGACCCGAATGTCTGGCCCCTGTCGATGGACAAGGATGCCGACCGCTGGCGCAACGACATCACGCGCCTGCTCAAGGACTGGGACCTGGGCACCGCCGCCGCCGAGCTGGCGAAGTTCCGCGAGGCGATCCAGGTGGCCAAGCGGGCGTTGCCGGTGGACTTCACCGAGATGCGCGACCTGCGCGATCTAGAAACCCGGCACCGCAACGCCGGCCTGCAGAACGCGGCCTTCGCGCGCAACACCGAGCAGTCGCGCAGCGCCGCCTTGCGCATCGTGCGCGAGGACGGCACGCTGTCGATCGACCAACTGCCCGAGTTGATGCGCGACCTGCCGTTCTCGCGCTCCGACGAGAGCCTGGGCGCGGTGCTCGAGGACATGGGCGAGAGTGGGGTCGACCACCTGCCGCCGTCCAAGCACACCCGGCGCATGCTTGAGCGCCTGCGTGACGAGCCCGAACTGCGCGAAGCGCTGATGGCGATCCGGGCGCCGGCCCCCGAGAGTCCGGCGAGCGACATGATCCGGGCGACCCTGGGACTGCCCAACGATGCGGTGCTGACCGATGCCCATGCGCGCCGTGCCGCCACGGCGGCGCTGCTGAGCCAACTGCGCCAGTCGGACGCCGGCTCGTGCTTTGCGACCTCGGTGGCGATCGGCGCGCAGACGCGCAACCCCGCGCGCTTTCTGCAGGACCTGCAGTCGCTGTTCAGCAGCGGCAAGATCACCCGCACGCTCAACGGCAAGCCGGTCGAAGCCCGGTTGAACCTGGACATGAGCACCACCGACCTGGAGAAGGTTCAGCCGGTGCGCCGGGAGGCGTCGGGTCTGGACAAGACGCCGGCCTTCATGGCCGTGCTCCATGCACTGGGCCTGCCGCCCAAGGAGCATGCCGGCGCGATCGACCGGGCCCTGGCTGAGCTGCTGGGCGGCGCCGACCAGGGTGATCTGGCGCCGCAGACCATCATCGCCACCCTGGTCAAGCAGCAGAAGGCCGCGCGCCAACTGGGCGATGAGGACGCGAAGAAGCTGGACAACGCGGCACGCACCGCCTTCCAGGGCCAGCAGGACAACCGACTGCTGCGGGCCTGGGAGTACACCGTGGCCTCGTTGGTCGAGGATGACTCGCGGTCGCAGTCACGCACCCAGACCTTGCGCGCGACCGCCTCGTCCGACCTTACCTCGCAACTGTTGACCTCCGCGAACGCGACACTGACCAGCGGCGGCTCGGGCGGAGCCAATGCGCAGCAGGTCTTCAATGCGCTGCGTGGCGAAATGAGTCGGCTCGTGGGGACGCGGCTGAAGGCCGTCTACGATGCATCGACCAAGACGGCGCCCGCCCCCGACGGATCGTCCAGCCGCGGCGTCTGGGCGCTGCTGGACAGCGAGACCGGGACCAAGCTGGGCGATCCGGCCAGCTACAAGAAGTCGCTCGATGCGATCGCGCGCCAGGCCCTGGCGGTGTTTCCATCCGATCCGGAGCGCGCACTGGCGCAGCGCTTCGTCGACCGGCTGGTGGCCGACCTCGCGCCCGCGAAGGCGCCCCAAGGCGGCGGCGGGCATGGCTCGCGTGACATGATCAGCGTGTTCTACGGGCACGACACGGCGATCGAGGTCGAGGACATCACCAACCCGACGCCCGACCAGCTGATGACCTGGGTGATCGGCCGCAGCGATGCGATGCACAAGAGCCACGGGAAGGACTTCAGCGAGCAGCCGGAGTCGTCCGGCACGCTGATGCGCAACAGCATCCACGCCTTCAACTTCCGTCCCGGGACGGCAGGACTGCGGGACATGGCCGGCGAAGGCGATGCCACGCCGCAGGAGAAGGCCGAACAGTTCAAGAAGGACGAGAAGGCGCGCAATCGGGTGCTGCGCGCGGTCAGCCTGCCGTTGAATGACCCGATCGATGGCCCGGTCCAGCAGATCGTGGACGATGCGATCAGTTGGTACAACTCCACAACGCGGGCCAGCGTCCGAGCGACGATCCAGAACAAGCTGCGGGCCCTGGGCAAGCGTGAGGTCAGTGCCGGCTGGCTGGCCAAGGTGATCGAGGCTGCGGTGGACGAGACTGAGCCCACGCACGCCAATGTCGCGAAGCGCAAGAAGAAGGCCATGGGCAACCTGTCCAGGTCGGTGATGGCCCGCGTGGCCCCCCCGGTGCCTGCGTCGGAGGTCGACGGACGGCTGGACGAGGTACTGGGAGCACTGAAGGTGCCGCAGGACCAACTGGCCGAGGGCAAGAAGAAGGCCCTGGCACGTCTGCCCAAGGGCAAGGACGCCGGGATGAGCGTGCTCAAGGACGCGGTCGACGCCGCCCTCAACGAGCAGGGCGTGCCGCGCAGCGACGACAACAGCGGCCACCGCATCTTCGAGGCCCTCAAGCCCAAGCCGTCGCTCAAGGGACTGGTGTTCGCCGACACCAACTGGGGCGACGGTGACCATGTCACCATGATGACGTGGATCCTCAATCCGGTGACGGACGAGGTGGAACTGTGGGCGATGAACGAGGATGGCAGTGGCGCCCATCAACTGGAGCACGACGACTGGATCAAGGGCACCAACTGGTCCGTGCCGAAGGATCCTTCACAGGTGGGAGGCGTGCGCGGTTGAGGCCGCGCCGCTGACCTGACATCGCCCACCAGGGCGCTGGCGCAGCAGGGGCGGGGTGACGGCCTGCCGCGCTGCCCGGCGACGCCCGCCAGGCCACGCTGCCGGCCGGCCTGGGCAGCGTGGCGCCCGATCGGCTGACGCCGCCGCGGCCGCCGGCCCAGCCCGCGGCGGTACCGGTCGCAGCCGCCGCCGACACCGCCGACCCGCGGGCCTTCCTGCTGCCCGTGATGAACGATCCGGCGGTGCCGTTGGCGCTGCGCATCGACGCGGCCAAGGCCCTGCTGCCGCGCTGAGGATGCTCGCGCAAGCGCCGGCGCAGGCGCAGAATCGGCGCTGGGCGCTTCGACCCGGACACCGACAGGAGACACCATGTTCCAGCGCGATACCTGCTGCACCCTGGTCCCGTATTTCACCGTCCAGGAGGGGCGGCTCAACGACTTCCAGGCCCTGGGGCCGCGCTTCGTCGAGAAGACGCGCACCGAACCGGGCTGTCTGCACTACGCCTTCTCCTACAGTGGCAACACCGCCCACTGCCGTGAAGGCTATGTGGACGCCGCCGCGGTGCTGGCCCACCTGGACAACGTGGGTGAGCTGCTGGGCGAGGCGCTGAAGATCGCCAGCATCCAGCGGCTGGAAGTGCATGGTCCGGCGGCTGAACTGGACAAGCTGCGCGGGCCGATGGCGGCGCTGAACCCGCAGTTCTTCGTGCTGGACGAGGGCATCCGGCGCGCCTGAGGCGCGGGCGTCTCAGCGCGGCCCGTCCGGGTCCCAGCCCGGCGCGCGCTGGCGCTGCGCCAGCGCCTCGCGCTCCTGGGCGAACAGCTCTTCGAGCTGCTGCCGGCCCTGCTTGGCCATCGACACCAGCGCCTGCTCGTCGCGGTGGTGGGGGTACGTGCGCTCGATCTGCTCCACCAGGTGCTGGCGGTAGCGCATGGCCAGCTGGCGGGCCTGGTGGGGCAGCCAGCCCAGTTGCTCCAGCACGCGGCGGGCGCTGAACAGCGCCGAGTCCATGGTCTCGCGGTCGATCATGTCCACACCCCGGTCGCGCAGCGCGTAGTAATGCTGCACGTTGCGCGCCCGGGCCACCAGCGTCAGCTGGGGGAAGTGCTGGCGGGCGGCCTCGGCCAGCGCGATGCTCTGCTCGACATCGTCGATCGCGATCACCAGCACCCGCGCCTGCTCGGCGCCGGCCAGGCGCAGCAGGTCCAGCCGGGTGGCATCGCCATAGTGCACCCGGAAGCCGAACTTGCGCAGGAACTCGACCTGCTCGGCAGAGTGGTCCAGCACGGTGGGGCGGATGCCGTTGGCGTACAGCAGGCGGCCGATCACCTGTCCGTAGCGGCCGAAGCCGGCGATGATCACCGGTGCGTCCTGCGGCTCGGCCAGCGCATGCGGTGAATCGCCGTTGCCGCGGGCGAAGCGGGGCAGCACCAGGCGATCGATCAGCACCAGCAGCAGCGGTGTCACCAGCATCGACAGCGCCACCGTGCCCACCAGCAGTGCGCCGTGGCGCGTGCCGATCACGCCGGCGCCTTCGGCCTGCTGGAACACCACGAAGGCGAACTCGCCGCCCTGGGCCAGCAGCAGCGTCAGCACCGGTCGCTCGGCCAGCGGCACCTCCACGGCCGTGGCCAGGGCCCAGATCACGGCGGCCTTCAGCGCCAGGAAGCCCAGCAGCAGGCCCAGCACCAGCCAGCGGTCGGCCCACAGCGCGGCAAAGTCCATCGACATGCCCACGGCCATGAAGAACAGGCCCAGCAGCAGGCCCTTGAAGGGCTCGACGTCGGTCTCCAGCTCGCGCTTGTACTCGCTCTCGGCCAGCAGCACGCCGCCCAGGAAGGCGCCCAGCGCCATCGACAGGCCGGCGGCCTCCATCAGGCTGGCAATGCCCACCACCAGGCCCAGTGCCGCGGCGGTGAAGATCTCGGGCGAACGGCTGCGCGCCACCCAGCGCAGCGCATGGCGCAGCAGCAGCCGACCGCCCAGGATGATCGCCGCGATCACGCCCACCGCCTTCAGCGCCTCCCAGGCCGGGTGGCCGGTGCCGGCCGCCCCCTGGCCCAGCAGCGGGATCAGCGCCAGGATGGGGATGGCCGCCACATCCTGCAGCAGCAGGATCGCGAAGCCCGCCTGGCCGCCCGTGGTGGGCAGCAGGTGGCGCTCCTGCATGATCTGCAGCGACACCGCGGTAGACGACAGCGCCAGCGCCAGGCCGGCGATCACGGCCATCGTCCACGGCGCGCCCAGCGCCCAGCCGGCACCGCCCAGCACCAGCGCGCAGCCCAGCAGCTGGGTCGTGCCCCAGCCGAAGATCGGCCGGCGCAGCGCCCACAGCCGCGGCGGCTCCAGCTCCAGGCCGATCAGGAACATCATCAGCACCACGCCGAACTCGGCGGCGTGCAGGATCGATTCGGGGTCCTTCACCACCCCCAGGCCGAACGGCCCGATGGCCACACCGGCCCCCAGGTAGCCGATGATCGAGCCCAGGCCGAAGCGCTTGGCCAGCGGCACGAAGAGCACCGCGGCGGTCAGGTAGATCAGCGCGGCATGCAGCCACTGCGAGTTCATCAGCGGTTCTCCTGGGCGGGCCGGTCGCGCAGCGGCACCTGGCACTCGGGGCACTCGCTCATCTCGGCGATCTCGGGCCAGTCGGGGTAGTCGCGCAGGCGGCTGGCGTAGGTCTGCGCATGGGCCTGCAGCGCCTGGGCCGACAGCTGGTGCGCACCATGCTGCACCATCGGCGGCAGGAAGCGCAGGCCGCACAGCGCGGCGGTCTGCTCATAGGGCGGCAGGAAGGCATCCAGGAAGTAGCGGTTGTAGCCCTGCGGGTGGTAGGCGGCCTCGGTGCCGCCGGTGCTCAGCACCAGCCACAGGTCCTTGCCCTGCAGTGCGCGGGTGCTGCGGCCCTCGGCGTGGCCGTAGGCCCAGCCGTAGGCCAGCACCTCGTCCAGCCACAGCTTCATCAGCGGCGGCATCGAGTACCACTGCAGCGGGTGCTGCCAGACGATCAGGTCGGCGGCCGCCGCCGCGGCCTGTTCGGCCGCCACGTCGATCGCGTAGTCGGGGTAGAGCGCGTACAGGTCGCGCACCTGCACGCCGGGCACCGCGCGGGCGGCGTCCATCAGCGGCCGGTTGACCTGCGAGTGCTGCAGCGCCGGATGGGCCACCAGCACCAGGATCGATGGCGTGCTCATCGGCGGCCTCCTTCGGCCAGTTGCCTCGCCAGTGCGTTGTGCCGCTCCAGCAGCGGCTCCAGTTCCAGCGTGGCCAGACGGCCTTCACGCACGACCACCCGGCCGTTGACCACGGTGAACGCGGTGCTGGCCGAGGCGCACAGCAGCAGCGCGCCCACCGGGTCGTGCACCGCGCCGCCGGCGAAGCCCAGCGTGCGGGTGTCGAACAGCGCCAGATCGGCCGACATGCCCGGCGCCAGGTGGCCGATGTCGTCGCGGCCCAGCACGCGCGCGCCGCCGCGGGTGGCGATCTCCAGCGCGTCGCGGGCGGTGAATTCCGCCGGGCCATGGTCGCAGCCGAAGGGTTCCAGTGCGCGCCCCACGCGGCCCAGCAGCATCGCCTGCCGCGCCTCGTTCAGCAGGTGGGCGGCGTCGTTGCTGGCGCTGCCGTCCACGCCCAGGCCCACCGGCACGCCGGCGCTGCGCAGGCGCTGCACCGGCGCGATGCCCGAGGCCAGGCGCATGTTGCTGCAGGGGCAGTGGGCCACACCGGTGCCGGTGGCGGCGAAGCGGGCGATGCCGTGGGCATCGAGCTTGACGCAGTGGGCGTGCCAGACATCGTGGCCCAGCCAGCCCAGGCTCTCGGCGTATTCGGTGGGGGTCTGGCCGAACTTCTCGCGGCTGTAGGCCAGGTCGTGGTCGTTCTCGGCCAGGTGGGTGTGCAGGCGCGTGCCGGTGGCGCGGGCCAGTGCGGCGGCGTCGCGCATCAGGCCGGGGCTGACGCTGAAGGGCGAGCAGGGCGCCACGCCCACCCGCAGCATCGAATGACGCGAGGGGTCGTGGAAGGCCTCGATGACGCGGCGGGTGTCGCGCAGGATCGCGTCCTCGCGCTCGACCAGGTGGTCGGGCGGCAGGCCGCCGGCGCTCTCGCCCACGCTCATGCTGCCGCGCGTGGGATGGAAGCGCAGGCCGATGCTGGCCGCGGCCTCGATCGTGTCGTCCAGCCGCACGCCGTTGGGGTACAGGTAGAGGTGGTCGCTGCTGGTGGTGCAGCCCGAGAGCAGCAGCTCGGCCATCGCCACCTGGGCGCTGACGCGCGCCATCTCGGGCGTCAGGCCGGCCCAGATCGGGTAGAGCGTTCGCAGCCAGCCGAACAACTCGGCGTCCTGCGCCGCCGGGATCGCCCGCGTGAGCGACTGGTACATGTGGTGGTGGGTGTTGACCAGGCCCGGGATCACCACATGGCCGCGGGCGTCGATCACCTCGTCGGCCTCGCGTGGCAGGGTGTCGGCGGGGCCGATCGCCTCGATCGCGCGGCCGCGGATCAGCACACTGGCGCGCGGCAGCTCGCGGCGCTCGTCGTCCATCGTCGCGACCACGTCGGCGTCGCGGATCAGCAGGGTGGGGTCGGTCATTTGGGCGGGCAGGGCTGCTATCGTCGGCGGGGTCCCCAAGTGTTGCACGCGCCATGCCCCGTTTCGCCGCCAACTGCTCGATGCTGTTCACCGAGGTGCCGTTCCCGGAGCGCTTCGCGCGCGCCGCGGCGGCGGGCTTCCGGGCGGTCGAGTTCCAGTTCCCCTACGACTGGCCAGCGCAGGCGCTGCGGCGCAGCCTGGATGCGGCTGGCGTCACCGCCGTGCTGCACAACCTGCCGGCCGGCGACTGGGCGGCGGGCGACCGCGGCCTGGCCTGCGACGCCACGCGCCAGGCCGAATTCCGCGCCGGCGTGCCGCGCGCCATCGCCTATGCCCAGGCGCTGGGCGCACCGCGCCTGAACCTGCTGGCCGGCCGCGCCGGCGCCGGCCAGACCGAGGCGCAGACGCACGCGCTGTTCATCGACAACCTGCGCTTCGCCGCCGACGCGCTGGCCGCGCACGGCCTGATGCTGATGATCGAGCCGATCAACACCCGCGACGTGCCGGGCTTCTGGCTGAACACCAGCGCGCAGGCCGCCGCGCTGCTCGACGAAGCCGGCTGCGCCAACGCCTTCATCCAGTTCGACCTGTACCACATGCAGCGCATGGAGGGCGACCTGGCGGCCACGCTGCGCCGGCTGCTGCCGCGCATCGGCCACGTGCAGTTCGCCGACAACCCGGGCCGCCATGAGCCGGGCACCGGCGAGTTGAACTTCGCCTTTCTGTTCGCCGAACTGGACCGGCTGGGCTATGCCGGCTGGGTCGGCGCCGAGTACCTCCCCTCGGCGTGCACCGAGGACACGCTGGCCTGGCTGGGGGCGCCGCGGTGAGCCCCGATCCACGCACCGCGCTGCGCGCGCTGTTTGACGCCGCGGTGGCCCGCGCCCAGCCGGCGGTGGTGCTGCCGGGGCGCCTGCCGCCACCACCACGCGGGCGCACCGTGGTGCTGGGCGCCGGCAAGGCGGCCGGGGCGATGGCGCTGGCGGTCGAGGCGCTGTGGCCTGCCGACGCTCCGATGACCGGCCTGGTCGTCACCCGCTACGGCCACACGCCGCCGGCGTACCAGCCCGGCGCCGGCCGGATCGAGATCGTCGAAGCCGCGCACCCCGTACCCGACGAGGCCGGCGTGGCTGCCAGCGCACGCATGGCTGCCCTGGCCCAGGGCCTGGGCGCGGACGATCTGGTGCTGTGCCTGATCTCGGGCGGCGGCTCCGCACTGCTGACGATGCCGCAGGTCGGCCTGACGCTGGCCGACAAGCAGGCGCTGAACCGCGCGTTGCTGGAGAGCGGCGCGCCGATCGAGGCGATGAACACGGTGCGCAAGCACTGCTCGGCGATCAAGGGCGGCCAGCTGGCTGCGCGCTGCGCGCCCGCGCAGGTGGTGACGCTGCTGATCTCCGATGTGCCGGGCGACGACCCGGCCATCATCGCCAGCGGCCCCACGGTGCCCGATCCCAGCCGCTGCGCCGACGCGCTGGCGGTGTGTGAACGCTGGGGCATCCCGCTGCCGCCCGCGGCGCGCGCCGGCCTGCGCAGCGGTGCCTTCGAGACGCCCAAGCCGGGTGATGCCTGCTTCGCGCGCCAGCAGGTCCAGGTCATTGCCACGCCACAGGCCAGCCTGGAAGCGGCCGCGGCGGCGGCGCGGGCGATGGGCATGCCGGCGCATATCCTGTCCGATGCGATCGAGGGCGAATCGCAGGTGGTGGGCGGCGTGCACGCCGCGCTGGCGCGCGCGGTGGCGCAGCGCGGCCAGCCGTTCGCGCGGCCCTGCGTGATCCTGTCGGGCGGTGAAACCACCGTCACGGTGCGGCCGCGCGCGCCGGGCCAGGCCAGGGGCCGCGGCGGCCGCGCCACCGAGTTCCTGCTCGGCTGCGCGCTGGGTCTGCAAGGGCAGGCCGGCGTGTGGGCGCTGGCGGCCGATACCGACGGCATCGATGGCGTCGAGACCAACGCCGGCGCCATCGTCACCCCCGACACGCTGGCCCGCGCCGTGGCGGCTGGCCTGTCTGCGGCCGACCACCTGGCGCGCAACGACGCCTACCGCTTCTTCGAGGCGCTGGACGACCTGGTCGTGACCGGGCCCACGCACACCAACGTCAACGACTTCCGGGCGATCTGGGTGGCTTAGGGCAGGTCGCAGCGCCGTTGGATGAGGACGCCGCGGCGCGCAGGAAGGGCAGGCGAGCCGCCCAGCCAGACTCAGCGCGGGGCGCTGCCGGCCGCCGCCGGGTCGGTGGGGCGGTCGGCGTTGGGGCCCAGTTCGCGCAGCACCTGGGCGCTGATGGTGTCGAGCACCGCGCGCATGCCGGCCGGCAGCTCGATGCGCATCTGCTGGGCGTCGGCACCGGCCCCGGCCGGCCAGGCCAGGCGTTCGCGCAGCGGGCCCCAGTCCGAGGTCAGCCAGGCCTGCACCTGCCAGCCGGGCGTGGTCAGCACGTCCAGCGTCCAGGGCCGCGCGGGCGCGCCGTCGCAGGCCGGGAGTCCGTCCACCTGCCAGCCGCTGATCGGGCCGTCGAGCCCGGAGTCCAGGTGGCGCCGCATCACGAAGCCGTTGCTCGGCCAGGCACGGTGGCTGTTCCACCAGCGGTCACGCACCCGCTCGAGCGCGGCGAAGGTGCTGTCGCGATCGACCGCACCCAGTTCGGTCAGTGTGGTGTCGAGCTCGCGTGTCACCGCCACGTCCCACGGCTCGGGCCGGCGCAGTGCGCGCTGGGCCACCTGCAGCCCGACCAGGTGCGAGACACCGTCTTCGTAGCTGAAGGCCGAGGCGCGCTCGGAGACGGGCGGCAGCGTCTCCTGCCCCAGCCAGGTCAGCACCTCGTGCCAGGTGAGCATCCACCAGACCAGCTGCGAGGCCATGCTTGCCACGCGCTCGTTGTCCAGCCCTGCCTCGGTGGCCACGGGCCGCCGCCAGCGCAGCGACAGGCGGGTCGAGCCGTCGGAGCCCGCAGCATCCAGGGTGGTGGCGCCGCGGTCGATCTCGCGGCGCAGCAGGCGATACAGGTGGCCGGTCCAGTCGGCGGCGTCGCGCAGGTGGTCGATGTCGAGGAAGCCGGCCGCGCAGGTATAGACCAGGCCGTCGTTCTCGTCGGCGTGGCTGCGCCAGTCGTGGCGGCCCAGATCGGCACGCTCGATGATGCGGTTGCGCAGCAGCGGCATGACATAGGGCGTGGGCAGCTGGCCGAAGCGACGCGACGGCATGTCGTCGCGCTCGGGGGGAAGCGCCAACCCCGGCCCGGCGGTCAGGGCCACTGTCAGCACGACCAGCCGGCGCCACCGGGCGCGGTTGGCGGACCGCCGGGTGCCGGCCCTCATGGCTGCCGCCTGGTGGGTACGGCGCGCTCCAGTGGCAGGGGCAGGGGCGGTCTCACGGCTCGGGGTTTCAGCAGGCCAGCGACTCACGCCAGCGTGCCCGCGGCGGTGCGCCCAGTCGCAGCGATCGGGCGTCGATCACCACCGCCTCGCCGCGCGCCAGCTGCAGCTCCAGCCGCAGCGCACCCTCCAGGGCCTGGGGCAGCGGCAGTTCGCGCCAGGCCCGGCCCTGGGCGTCGATGAGGCGGCCCTCAGCCAGGCGGCCCAGCAGCGCGGGCGGCGGCGCGGCGGTCTGCAGCACCAGCACGACCGGGGCCAGGTGGCCGGCCTGCCAGACACCGTCGCGCTGCTCGGCCACCTGCGCGGCCGAGAAGCGCAGCCGCCAGCCGCCGGTGGTCGGCTCGACCGCGGCGACCTCGCTGTCGGCGAAGGCGAAACGGCGTCCTGGCGCGGGCAGCATCCACTGCATGTGCCATTTGCCGATCTCGCGGCCGTCGTCCAGCGCCAGCGCACGCGGCTCGCAGCCCCAGGCGATGAAGCCGCAGTCCTCGTATACCCGCCTGGCGCTGGCGTTGCCATCGCTGACGGTCAGCTCCAGCAGGCGCAAGCCGGGCCAGGTCCGGGCATCGGCCATCAGCGTGCGCACCAGGCGGCGTGCGATGCCCTGGCGCCGGTGGTCGGGCTCGACCGCCACGCCGAACACGAAGCCGCGGTGGGCGGTGCGCTCGCGTGCCTCGCGTGACAGGCCGGCGGCGCCGACCAGCTGCTCGCCGATGAACGCGCCCCAGACCTGCTCGTCGCTGCCGGCCGGCCCCAGCCGGCGCGCCCACCAGTCCAGCGGCAGGTGTTCGCGCTCGGTCACGCTGGAGGTGAAGGCCTCGGGCTCGCGCTGGTAGGCGCCCAGCATCAGCGCGCGGTGCGCGGCTGCGTCCTCGGGGCCCAGGCGGCGGATCGTGACGGAATACGCAGCAGTCATTGCTCGATTGTGCGGCGCTCCCGAGAGTTGGGGGGCGACCGCAGGCTTAATCGTCACACCACCGTCACGGAGTGGCTGCACAATGATCTCCATTGCGACAAACCCAACCGACCGCAGCAATGGGCGGAACGCCGGAACCCGTCACCGGTGTCGCAACACCCAGCCAGGGCTGAAGCCCCGGCGCGAGAGGCCACCGCAAGGTGGCCTTTTGTCCTTCCAGGGCCCCGGGCATGTCCCTACGTGGTTTCCACGGCGCTGGGCCGATCGCCTTGGCGATGATCCGGCCATGGAACACACCACCGCCTTCAACCGCCGCCACGCGCTGGCGCTGGCCGCTGCCGGCCTCCTTCCTGCCCTGTCACGGGCCCAGGCCAGCTGGCCGTCCAAGGCCGTGCGCTTCGTCGTGCCCTTTGCCCCTGGCGGCAGCTCCGAGATCGTGGCCCGTGCCAGCGCGCAGGAGCTGAGCCGGCTGCTGGGCCAGAGCGTCTTCGTCGACAACAAACCTGGTGGCGCCGGCAACGTGGCGATGGCCGAAGTGGCGCGCGCCGACGACCAGCACACCGTGATCCTGGGTCACATCGGCACGCTGGCGGTGAACCCCTTCATCTTCGACAAGCTGCCCTACGATCCGCTGAAGGACTTCAAGCCGGTCAGCCTGCTGGCCAAGGTGCCCAGCCTGTACCTGGTGCACCCCGACCTGCCGGTGAAGAACCTCAAGGAATTCATCGCGCTGGCCAGGAAGCAGCCGGGCCGGCTGAACTACGGCTCGGCCGGCAACGGCAGCGCCGGCCACCTGGCGATGGAATACCTGAAGATGGCCACCGAGACCTTCATCCTGCATGTGCCCTACCGAGGCACCGGCCCGCAGCTGACCGATCTGCTGGCCGGGCGGCTCGATGCCGCCTCGGTGGGTGCACCGGCGGTGATGCAGTTCATCAAGACCGGCAAGCTGCGCTGCATTGCCACCGGCACCACCCAGCGCCTGCCTCAGCTGCCCGATGTGCCCACCGTGGCCGAGCAGGGCTGGCCGGGCTTCGAGATGACCCAGTGGTACGGCATGCTGGCGCCCTCGTCGATGCCGCAGGCCGCGGTGGACAAGCTGGCCGCCGCCTGTGGCAAGGCGATGCGCGAGCCCGCCGCGCTGGAGCACCTGGCCAAGGACGCCGCGATCGCGGTGGGCGGCACGCCGGCCGAGTTCGCGGCCTTCATCGCCACCGAGCGCAAGCGCTGGCAGCCGGTGATCGCGCGGGCGAAGATCAAGCCCGACTGATCACGGCCTTCACTGGTCGTCGAACAGCGCCCGGTCCCAGGCCTTCACCGGCAGGCGCTGCTCGCCCAGGCCACTGATGCCCAGGCGCATCTCGTCGCCAGGCTGCAGGAAGCGCGGCAGCGGCTTCATGCCCATGCCCACGCCCGGCGGCGTGCCGGTGGCGATCAGGTCGCCCGGGTGCAGCGTGCAGTAGCGGCTGATGGTGCTGATCAAGGCGGCCACACCGAACACCATGGTGCGGGTGTTGCCGGTCTGCATGCGCTGGCCGTTGACGTCCAGCCACAGGTCCAGCGCCTGCGGGTCAGGCACCTCGTCGGCGGTCACCAGCCAGGGGCCGACCGGGCCGAAGGTGTCGCAGCCCTTGCCCTTGTCCCAGGTGCCGCCGCGCTCCAGCTGGAAGCTGCGCTCGGACACATCGTTGACCACGCAGTAGCCGGCCACATGGGCCAGCGCCTCCTCGGGCTCGATGCAGCGGGCAGTGCGGCCGATCACCACGCCCAGCTCCACCTCCCAGTCGCCCTTGGTGGCGCCCTGGGGCAGCACCACGGTGTCCTGGGCGCCCACCAGGCTGCTGAGCTGCTTGGTGAACAGGATCGGCTCGGTCGGCAGCGCCATGCCGGCTTCGGCGGCATGGTCGGCGTAGTTCAGGCCGACGCACAGGAACTTGCGGCAGCCGCGCCAGGGCAGGCCGGGGCGCAGGCCTTCGGGCAGCAGCGGCAGCGCGGCCGGATCGACGGCCCGCAGCGCGGCCAGGCCTTCGGGCGACAGGGTGCGCGGGGTGATGTCGCGCAGCAGGCCGCTCAGGTCACGGGCGTGACCCTGGGCGTCCAGCAGGGCCGGGCGTTCCTGGCCGCGGGGGCCGAGGCGAAGCAGTTTCATGGGCGCGGGTCGTTCAATGGCACGAAAGCCGATGGTACGCGGCCGCAGGATTTGAGCCAGATCGCATACCTCGTGCGGTAGAACCGCTGGCGGGGAGTGGGCTTGATCTGGCGCAACACACGGGGGTGAATGCTCGCTGACATTCGACCGCAACCCAGTGACTGCAATGCCGCGAGAGCCGCATGGACCAGCCTACCCTCAGCCCCCCCAGCCCCCCGACCGAACGCGCACCGCTGACGCGGCTGCGCGCCTCGAGCCGCGTGGCTGCCGCCCCCGCGCCGCTTGGCCCGGGCATGTCGATGCTGCCTGATGCCCGCCAGTGGGGGCAGTTGTTTGGCGGTGCCGCCTTGGGCCACGCCGAGGCCTCCGCGCTGAACGAGGCCACCCGGCCGCGCCGGGTACCGGCCGGTCTGCTGGTCTTTGCCCAGGGCGAGCGGCCCCGCGGCCTGCTGCTGGTCGTCGATGGCGATGTGGCCCTGGGCCTGCGCGGCAGCGACATGGCCTTCCGCACCGAGCGCCACCTGCACGGCCCCGCCTGGCTGGACCTGAGCGCCGGCTGGCTGGGCGAGCCCCACGCGATCGACGGCCGGGCGATGACCAGCGCCACGATCGCCGAACTCTCGCGCGAGGCCATGGGCAGCGTGCTGGAGCGCTTCCCGGTGCTGGCGCGCCGTCTGGTGACCACACTCGCGCGCGAGGTGCGCGCGCTGGCGGTCAACACCCATGACCTGATGCACAAGGATGCGCCAGCGCGCCTGGCGGCCTGGCTGAACGAGCGCTGCCAGCCCGATCCGGTGCACCCGGAGCGCGCGCTGATCCAGTTGCCCATGCGCAAGCGCGACATCGCCTCGCAGCTGGCGATCACCCCTGAGACGCTGTCACGCCTGATGCGCAGCTTCACCAGCCAGGGTGTGCTGCAGGTGGCCGGCTACACCGTCCATGTGCTGGATCCGGCCGCGCTGGCGGCCATCGCCCGCTCGCACTGAAAGACTCTCAGCCTCTGAGCGGCGGGCCCGGGCCGCTCAGGTCAGCAGCAGCTTCACCGCCACCGCGCCCAGCACCACTGCGATCGCGTAGCGGATGAAGGCCAGCGGTGCGCGGGTGCTGATCACCGAGCCGATCAGCACGCCAGGCACCGAACCGATCAGCAGGTTCAGCAGCAGCGTCCAGTTGACGTTGCCCAGCGCCAGATGGCCCAGGCCGGCGATCAGCGCCAGCGGGATGGCGTGGGCCAGGTCGGTGCCCACCAGCTTGGCGGCGTTCAGGCGCAGCGGGTACAGGTAGACCAGCATCACCGTGCCCAGCGCGCCGGCGCCGATCGAGGTCAGCGTGACCATCACCCCCAGCACCACGCCACCCAGCACGGTCAGCACCGGCTGCAGGTGCTTGAACTGGTCGGCATTGCCCACGCGCAGCTTGCGGCCCAGGCCGTGCAGCCAATCCTTGGTCAGCATGCCCAGCGCGGTGATGATCAGCATCGTGGCCACCATGCTGATGATGAAGCCGTCCTTGATGCGCGAGGCCTCGGAGAAATGCATCCAGGCCAGCGTCAGCGCCGCCGCCGGCAGGCTGCCCAGCGCCAGGCGGCGCACCACCTGCCAGTCCACCGTGCCATGGCCGTGGTGCACGCCCACGCCGAACATCTTGGTGATCGACGCGTAGAGCAGGTCGGTGCCTACCGCCGTGGTGGGCGCGATGCCGAACAGCATCACCAGGATCGGTGTCATCAGCGAGCCGCCGCCCACCCCGGTGACGCCCACCATCGTGCCGACCAGCAGGCCGGCCAGTGCGGGCATGGATTCCAATTGCATGGGCAGGGGCTCCGATATGAGAAAAGCGATGAACGGTCTGGATTCTTCCATCGCGTTTTCGGCAGCGAACCCCCTAAAACAATTTCTGACTAAACTTATTCGCGGAACAAATAAGCAGTTCAGCCGGGTGCGTGCGGCCAGGCGGCCAGCAACTGCGCCACCACCGCCACCGCGATCACGCCCGGCTCCTTGCCGCTGATGCCGGGCCAGCCGATCGGGCAGTGCATGGCGGCGATGCGCTCGGCCGGGATGCCGCGCTCGGCCAGGCGGTGCTCGAAGCGGGCGCGCTTGGTGGCCGAGCCGATCAGGCCGAACCAGCCGACATCGTCGCGCCGCAGGATGGCCTGGGTCAGCGCCAGGTCCAGGTCGTGGCTGTGGGTGAGCACCAGGTAGGCGCTGCCGGGTGGGGCCAGCGCCACCTCGGCCTCGACCGGCTCGACGCAGACCCGCTGGATGTGCGGCGGCAGCGGCGCGGGCGGAAATTCGCTCTCGCGCTCGTCGATCCACTGCACCCGGCAGGGGATCTGCGCCAGCAACGTGATGATCGCCCGACCGACGTGACCAGCCCCGTAGAGCTGCAGGTGAAAGCGCGGCGTGTCCCGCGGCCAGTCGGCCAGTGCGGCCGCGTCCAGCGGCCGGAAATGCAGTGTCAGCGCGCCGCCGCAGCACTGGCCCAGCGACGGGCCCAGCGCCACCGGCCAGTCCCAGGCTGGCGGGGCGCCGGCGGTCAGCCGCTCGCGCGCCTGGGCGATGGCCTGCCACTCCAGGTGACCGCCGCCGATCGTGCCGGCCACCTCGTCCAGGGCCACCAGCATGCGGGTGCCGCGCTCGCGTGGCACCGAGCCACGTGTCTCCCCCACCACCACCACCACCGCAGGCCTGCCGCGGCCCAGCCAGTCGGCGGCGAGTGCGGCATCGGCCACCGGCAGGGCAGCGGGGGCAGGGTGGGGCGCGGTCATCGCCGCGATTGTCTCAGTCGCGCACCGCGTCGATGGCCCGCAGCAGCGCCTCGGGCGTGGCGGGGGCGAGCAGCGGCGGCTGGCAGCCTGGCGCACCGGCCGCGGCCACCGCATCGCGCAGGGCCAGCCAGACCGAGAAGGCCAGCAGCAGCGGCGGCTCGCCCACCGCCTTGCTGCGGTGGATGCTGTCGGCGACGTTGGCGTTCTCGAACAGCCGGGTGTGCAGCGCGTCAGGCACGTCGTTGGCGGTCGGGATCTTGTAGGTCGACGGCGCATGGGTCAGCAGCGCACCACTCTGCGGGTGCCAGACCAGCTCCTCACTGGTCAGCCAGCCCATGCCCTGGACGAAGGCGCCTTCGACCTGGCCGATGTCCAGCGCCGGGTTCAGCGAGCGGCCAACGTCGTGCAGCAGGTCGGCGCGCAGCAGTCGCCATTCGCCGGTCAGCGTGTCGAGCAGCACCTCGGACACCGCGGCGCCGTAGGCGAAGTAGTAGAAGGGCTTGCCGGTCAGCGTGGCGCGGTCCCAGTGCAGGCCGGGCGTGGCGTAGAAGCCCTCGCTCCACAGCTGCACGCGGGCCACGTAGGCGCGCTGCACCAGGGCGTCGAAGGCCACCGTGCGGCCGTCCGGCGCCTGCACCTGGCCGTCGGCGAAGGCGATGGCCTCGGCCGCCACGCCCCACTCGGCCGCCTGCAGCGCCGCCAGGCGACCGCGGATGCGCCGCGCCGCGTCCTGTGCCGCCTGGCCGTTCAGGTCGGCGCCGGTGGACGCCGCGGTGGCCGAGGTGTTGGCCACCTTGCTGGTGTCGGTGGCGCTGCAGCGCACGCGGCCGATGGGCAGGCCCAGCTCATGGGCCACCACCTGGGCGACCTTGGTGTTCAGGCCCTGGCCCATCTCGGTGCCGCCGTGGTTGACCAGCACCGAGCCGTCCAGGTAGACATGCACCAGCGCACCGGCCTGGTTGTAGTGGTTGACGTTGAAGGAGATGCCGAACTTCACCGGCGACAGCGCCAGGCCCTTCTTCAGCACCGGGCTGGCGGCGTTGAACAGCGCCACCTCGGCGCGGCGCTTGGCGTACTCCGCGCTGCCGGTGAGTTCATCCACCAGCGGCGCGATCACGTTGTCCTCGACCAGCTGGCCGTAGGGCGTGACGTTGTGGTCGTCGGTGCCGTACCAGTTGGCCTGGTGCACCGCCAGCAGGTCGAGTGCGCGGTGGCGCGCGATGTGGTCCAGGATGAGCTCGGTGATCAGCGCGCCCTGCGGGCCGCCGAAGCCGCGAAAGGCGGTGTTGCTCTGGCGGTTCGTGCGCGGCAGGTAACCGTGCAGCGCCACATTGGGCAGCCAGCAGGCGTTGTCGATGTGGCACAGCGCGCGCGTCATCACCGGCGGCGACAGGTCGGCCGAGTGGCCGGCGTCGCCCAGCAGCGTGACCTCCAGCGCCAGCACGCGGCCGGCATCGTCAAAGCCCACCGTCCAGTCGAACTCGAAGCCATGCCGGCGGCCGGTGATCAGGAAGTCATCGTCACGGTCCACGCGCAGCTTGACCGGTCGCTGCAGCCGCCGCGCCGCCAGCGCGGCCACGCAGGCGAACAGCGCCGACTGCGACTCCTTGCCACCGAAGCCGCCGCCCATGCGCCGGCAGCTCACCTGCACCGCGTGGCTGGGCAGCTGCAGTGCATGGCCGATCAGCGCCTGCATCTCGCTGGGGTGCTGGGTGGAGCAGTGCACCAGCAGGCCGCCATCGTCCTGCGGCAGCGCGAAGCTGATCTGGCCTTCGAGGTAGAACTGTTCCTGGCCGCCCAGCGTCCAGCGGCCGCTCAGGCGGTGCGGCGCCTCGGCCATCGCGGCGTCGACACCGCCGGGGTGCGTGGCGCGGCTGAGGTGCATCGGCGGCACCACCCAGTCGGCGGCCGCATGGGCGGCGCGCAGGTCCAGCTGCGCCGGCAGCGGCTCGATCCGCAGCACCGCCTTGGCCTGTGCGGCGGCGCGGCGCGCCGCATCGCGGCTGGTGGCCACCACGGCGAAGACCGGCTGACCCAGGTAGCGCAACGTGCCGTCAGCCAGGATCGGGTCGTCGTGAACGATCGGACCACAGTCGTTCGGGCCCGGGATGTCGGCGGCGGTGAAGACCTCGACCACACCGGGCAGCGCGCGCAAGCGCTCAAGGTCGATGCCCAGCAGCCGACCGTGTGCCACGGGCGACAGCCCCAGCGCGGCGTGCAGCGTGCCGACGGGTTCGGGGATGTCGTCGCAGTAGGCGGCGCGGCCGCTGACATGGCCGCGGGCGGATTCGTGGGGCAGCGGCAGGCCGACGACACCGGTATTCAGGCGCGGGTTCATGCGCAGCCCTCCCAGACGCGCAGCGCCTGCGCGGGCAGCGGCGCGTCGCCGCGGGTCTCCAGCCACAGACGCCGCAGCAGGGCGCGGGCCACGCGTTGGCGGTAGGCGGCGCTGGCGCGCAGGTCGGTGAGCGGGGTGAAGTCGGCATCCAGCGCGGCCTGGGCCGCCTGCAGCGTGGCCTCGGTCCAGGCCTGGCCGGTCAGCGCCGCCTCGGCGCCAGCGGCGCGGCGCACCGTCGCCGCCATGCCGCCAAAGGCCAGCCGGGCCTGCTGCACCACGCCCTGCTCGATGCGCAGCACCAGACCGGCGCTGACGCCGGAGATGTCGCAGTCGAAGCGCTTGCTCTGCTTCCAGCCCCGCACGGTCCATCCGGGGCCGGCGGTGGCCAGCGGCACCTCCACCGCCTCGACGAACTCGCCGGGCTGCAGCGCGTTCTTCATGTAGTCGAGGTAGAAGTCCTCCAGGGCCAGGTGGCGCGTGACACCGCCCTGTCGCAGGCGCAGCCGGGCGCCCAGCGCCATCAGCACCGGCGGGGCGTCGCCGATCGGCGAGCCGTTGGCCAGGTTTCCCACCAGGGTGCCGGCATGGCGCACCGGCGGTGCAGCGAAGCGGCGGTGCATCTCGGACAGCGTGGGCCAGCGCGCCACCAGGGCGCGCCAGCCGTCTTCCAGCGTCACCGCGGCGCCGATCCGCAGCATGCCGTCGGCCTCGTCGATGCGGCGCAGCTCGGCCACGTCGCCCAGCCAGATCAGCTCGCCCAGGTCGCGCAACTGCTTGGTGACCCACAGGCCCACATCGGTGGCGCCGGCCAGCAGCCGGGCCTGGGGCCGGGCTGCACGCAAGGTGGCCAACTCGGTCAGGCTGCGCGGCGCGTGCCAGCGGCCGGGCAGGCTCAGTGCCGGGGCGGCCTGCAGCCCGCGCAGCTGCTCGGCCAGGCCGTCCAGCGGCAGCCCGCGCGACAGGTCCTGGCCCATGCGCTGGCCGGCGTCCAGGATCGGCCGGTAGCCGGTGCAGCGGCACAGGTTGCCGGCGATCGCATCGGCCAGCTCGCTCCGGCTGGGAGGGGGCCCGCCGGCGCGCTGGCGCTCGTGCTCGGCGGCCAGGCTCATCGCGAAGCCCGGGGTGCAGAACCCGCACTGGTGGCCGTGGCAGTCGACCAGGGCCTGCTGGGCGGGGTGCAGCGGTGCATCGGGCGATGGGCCGGCCAGGTCCTCCACCGTCAGCAGCGCCTTGCCGTCCAGGCTGGGCAGAAAGCGGATGCAGGCATTGACCGGGCGGATCGCCAGGCCGGCGCTGCGCACCGCGGCGGTGTCGCCCAGCACCGTTTCGGCGAGTTCGGCCAGTTCAGCCACCAACACGGTGCAGGCACCGCAGTCGCCCTCGGCGCAGCCTTCCTTGGTGCCGCAGGCGCGAGCGTCCTCGCGCAGCCACTGCAGCACGCTGCGCGTGGGGGGCGCGTCGTTCACCTCCACGGTGCGGCCACGGAAGACGAAGCGCACCGGGCGGGTGGCGGCCTCGGGAGAAACCTGGGGGTGGGCGTCCATGGCGTGAACTTACCTGCGGCAGGCCGATGTTGGCATACGATATGCGACATGCAGGGAATATGCCCACGCGTATGACGAAGCCGTCCGATGCCGCCAACATCGACCTCCATCTCGTGAAGGTCCTGCACACCGTGATCACTGAACGCAGCGTTTCCCGTGCCGCGATGCGCCTGGGCAGCAGCCAGCCCCAGGTCAGCGCGCAGCTGCGCCGCCTGCGTGCGCTGACCGGTGATGCGCTGCTGGTGCGCGCCGGTGGCGGCATGGTGCCCACCGAGGCCGCGCAGGCCATGCTGGCGCCCGCCGAGAGCCTGCTGCGCGAGGCCGAAGCGCTGTTCGGCGGCGCCCGCGTGCAGCGCCGCTTCGAGCCGCAGCGCGCCGAGATGACGCTGCGCATCGCCGCCAGCGACTACCTCGACCCGCAGTTCCTGCCCGGCGTGGCTGCCGAACTGCGCCGGGCGGCGCCGGGCCTGACGCTGGAGATCCATCCGCTGTCGGCCGAGTTCGACTACCGCCGCAAGCTGGCCTCGGGCGAGGTGGACCTGGTGATCGGCAACTGGCTGCGCCCGCCCGATGAGTTGCACCTGGGCCGCCTGCTCAGCGACGAGGTGGTCTGCCTGGTGGCCGCCGACCACCCGGCGGTGAAGAACCCGCGCAGCTGGACCGAGGAGCGTTACCTGGACGCCGAGCACATCGCCCCGATGCCGCTGCATCCCGGCGCGCTGGGCGTGATCGACGAGCACCTGGCGGCCCGTGGCCTGAAGCGGCGCATCGCGGTGCGCTGCGCCCACTTCGGTCTGGCACCGCGCATGGTGGCCGACAGCCGCCTGGTGCTGACCACCGGTCGCCAGTTCTGCCAGCGCTACCTGGGCGCCCTGCCGCTGCGCATCGTGCGCTGCCCGGCCGGCTTTCCGCCGATGGCCTACTACCAGCTGTGGCACGACCGCGCCCATGCGGCGCCGGCCCAGCGCTGGCTGCGTGAGCAGGTGCGCGACGTGGCGCGTGCGCTGGCGGGGAGTGCCACATGAGCCTGCATGTGGGGCACGACCAGAAGCTGGCGCTGTTCGGCGACCTGCTCGATTTCACTGAAGCGCCGCCGCTGGCCGATCCCGGCGCCGAGCCCCGCTGGCGCCCGGCGCACTGGCTGCTGATCGAGGCCGGCCGCATCGTCGGCGTGCAGCGCCACGAGCCCGATGCCAGCTGGCCCAAGGAGCGCCACCCCGGCCGGCTGATCCTGCCCGGCTTCATCGACACCCATGTGCACAGCGCGCAGATCGATGTGCTGGGGGCCTGGGGCACCGAGCTGCTCGACTGGCTGGAGCGCCACACCTTCCCGGCCGAGGCGCGCATGGACGACCCGGAGCATGCGCGCTTCATCTCGGCGCTGTTCCTGGATGGCCTGCTGGCCACCGGCACCACCTCGGCGATGGTCTTTCCCACGGTGCACCGCGATTCGGTGGATGCACTGTTCGAGGCCGGCAGTGCGCGCGGCATGCGCCTGATCGCCGGCAAGGTGCTGATGGACCGCCACGCGCCCGAATTCCTGCGCGACGACGTGGCCCAGGCCGAGCAGGACTGCGTGGAGCTGATCGCCCGCTGGCACGGACATGGCCGCCTGGCCTACGCGGTGACGCCGCGCTTCGCACCCACCTCCACCGATGCCCAGCTGGCCATGGCCGGCGCGCTGATGGCCGCCCACCCGGGCCTGTATATGCAGACCCATGTGGCCGAGAACCGCGACGAGGTGCGCTGGGTCGGCGAGCTGTTCCCCTGGTCGCGCAGCTACCTGGACGTGTACGAGCATTTCCGCCTGCTGGGCCCGCGCAGCATGCTGGCCCACGGCATCTGGCTGGATGCCGACGACCGTGCCTGCCTGGCGGCCACCGGCGCCATGATTTCGCACTGCCCCAGCTCCAACCTGTTCCTGGGCAGCGGACTGTTCGACTGGCCGGCGGCGCGCGCCGGCGGCGCGGCGGTGACGATGGGCTGCGATGTGGGCGGCGGCACCAGCCTGTCGATGCTGCGCACGCTGGCCGATGGCTACCAGGTGCAAGCCCTGGCCGGCCGGCGCATCACCGCCTGGGCGCTGCTGCATGCGGCCACCCGTGGCGCCGCCGAGGCCCTGGGTCTGGCCCATGAAATCGGCTCGCTTGAGCCCGGTACACTGGCCGACGTGGTCGTCTGGGACACCGCCCGTTCGCCTGTCGAGCGCCGCCGCCAGTCGGTGGCCCGCGACTTGCATGATGCGATCTTTGCCTGGCTGACCCTGGCTGGCGACGACCACGTGGTGAGCACCCGCGTGGCCGGCGTCGAGCGGTACCGGCGGCCGGCCGACCACGACGAGAAGCCCACCGCATGACCTTCCTCCCCGCACGCCTCGAACTGCGCGGCATCACCAAGCAGTACCCCGCGGTCCGGGCCAACGACAGCGTGGCGCTGAGCGTGGCCCCCGGCCAGATCCATGCGGTGCTGGGCGAGAACGGTGCCGGCAAGTCCACACTGATGAAGATCATCTACGGCGCGGTCAAGCCCGACGCCGGCGAGATCCTCTGGAACGGCCAGCCGGTGCAGGTGGCCAGCCCGGCGGCGGCGCGGCAGCTGGGCATCAGCATGGTCTACCAGCACTTCTCGCTGTTCGACACCCTCACCGCCGCCGAGAACGTCTGGCTGGGCCTGGACAAGGCGATGAGCCTGGACGAGGTGACGGCCCGCATCCGCGAGGTCGCCGCCGGCTACGGCCTGGAGGTCGACCCGCTGCGCCCGGTGCACACCCTCAGCGTGGGCGAGCGCCAGCGCGTCGAGATCGTGCGCGCGCTGCTCACCAAGCCGCAGCTGCTGATCCTGGACGAGCCCACCTCGGTGCTCACCCCGCAGGCGGTGGAGAAGCTCTTCGTCACGCTGCGCCAGCTCAGCAGCGAGGGCTGCTCCATCCTCTACATCAGCCACAAGCTCGACGAGATCCGCAGCCTGTGCCACCACTGCACCGTGCTGCGCGGTGGCAAGGTGACGGGTGAGGTCGACCCCAGCCAGGAGACCAACGCCGGTCTGTCGCGCCTGATGATCGGCGCCGAGCCGCCGGCGTTGCACGCGCGCGCCGCCACGCAAGGCGCCACGGTGCTGCAGGTCCGGGGCCTGTCGCTGCCCACCACCGACCCCTTCGGCATGGCGCTCAAGGACATCGCGCTGGACGTGCGCGCCGGCGAGATCCTGGGCATCGCCGGGGTCTCGGGCAATGGCCAGCAGGAGCTGATGGCTGCGCTCTCGGGCGAGGACCCGCGGGCGCCGGCCGGCTCGGTCACGCTGTTCGGCCACGACATCGCCACCGCCTCGCCGCGCAAGCGGCGCCACCTGGGCCTGCACTTCGTGCCCGAGGAGCGCCTGGGCCGCGGCGCGGTGCCCACGCTGTCATTGGCCGCCAACACGCTGCTCACCCGCACCGAGGCCGTGGGCCGCGGCGGCTGGCTTGATCTGTCGGCCACGCGTGCGCTGGCGGCCAGCCTGATCGATCGCTTCAAGGTCAAGGCGGGCGGGCCGGATGCCGCGGCCAGGTCGCTGTCGGGCGGCAACCTGCAGAAGTTCATCGTCGGCCGCGAGATTGACGCGAATCCGAAGCTGCTGATCGTCGCCCAGCCCACCTGGGGCGTGGACGTGGGCGCGGCCGCACAGATCCGCGGCGAGCTGCTGAAGCTGCGCGACGCCGGTTGTGCACTGCTGGTGGTCAGCGAGGAACTGGACGAGCTGTTCGAGCTGAGCGACCGCCTGCAGGTGATCGCGCAAGGGCGGCTGTCGCCATCGGTGCCGGTCAAGGAGGCCACGGTGGAGATGATCGGCGAGTGGATGTCGGGCCTGTGGAACGCCGCCCCGGCCGCGCAGGGGGTGGCCGCATGATCCGCCTGATTCCGCGCCCGCAGCCCTCGAAGGCCATGTCCTTCGCCTCGCCGCTGATCGCGCTGGCGATCACCGTGCTGGTGGGTGTCGTGCTGTTCAGCGTGCTGGGCAAGGACCCGCTGAGGGCGCTGCAGGTCTTCTTCATCGAGCCGGTGAAGAACGGCTATGCGCTGTCCGAGCTGAGCGTCAAGGCGGTGCCGCTGGTGCTGATCGCGCTGGGCCTGTCGGTGTGCTACCGCTCGAATGTCTGGAACATCGGTGCCGAGGGGCAGTTCGTGCTGGGCGCGATCTTCGCCAGCGGCGTGGCCATGCAGGCCGGGCCCGACACCTCACGCTGGGTGGTGGTGCCGGTGCTGGCCGCCGGCGTGCTGGGCGGCATGGTGTGGAGCGGCATCGTCGCGCTGCTGCGCGACCGCTTCAACGCCAGCGAGATCCTGGTCAGCCTGATGATGGTCTATGTGGCCGACATGCTGCTGGCCTGGCTGGTCTACGGCCCCTGGAAGGACCCGGCCGGCTACAACTTCCCGCAGACCATCACCTTCGCCGCGGCGACCAAGATTCCGCGCCTGGTCGATGGCTGGCGCATGAACGTGGGCGTCTTCATCGCGCTGGCCGCGGTGCTGGGCCTGTGGGCCTTCCTGTTCCGCACCTACCGCGGCTTCTCGCTGCAGGTGGGCGGTCTGGCGCCCGATGCGGCGCGCTACGCCGGCTTCTCGTCGCGGCGCGCGCTGTGGATCGCGCTGCTGATCAGCGGCGGTCTGGCCGGTCTGGCCGGCGGCCTGGAAGCGGCCGGTCCGCTGGGGCAACTCACCCCATACGTGCCGGCCGGCTACGGCTTTGCCGCGATCATCGTCGCCTATGTGGGGCGGCTGCATCCGGTGGGGGCGGTGTTCTCGGCGGTGCTGATGAGCATGTTCTACATCGGCGGCGAGCTGGCGCAGTCGCGCCTGGGCCTGCCCAAGGCGCTGACCGGCGTGTTCCAGGGCCTGCTGCTGTTCGCGCTGCTGGCCTGCGACACGCTGATCCACTACAAGCCACAGTTCGGACGGAGGGGCCCGTGATGGAACAGTTCGCGCTGCTGCTGGGCGCCACCTTCAATGCCGGCACCGTGCTGGCGATCGCCGGCCTGGGCCTGCTGATCAATGAGCGTGCCGGCATCATCAACCTGGGCGCCGAGGGCATGATGCTGGTGGCGGCGATCGCCGGCTTTGCCACGGCGGCGCACACCGGCTCCGACCTGGCGGCCTTTGCCGCGGGCGCGGGCGTGGGGGCCGTGATGGCCGCCATCTTCGGCGTGCTGGTGATCTGGCTGAACACCAACCAGTACGCCACCGGGCTGGCGCTGAGCCTGTTCGGCACCGGCTTCTCGGCCTTCGTGGGCACCGCCTACACGCAGGCGCGCCTGAGCGACCGCGCCAAGTTCGACATCCCGCTGCTGGCCGACCTTCCGCTGATCGGGCCGGCGCTGTTCCGCCATCATCCGCTGGTCTATGGGGCGGTGCTGCTGGCGCTGGGCCTGGCCTGGTTCCTGTACCGCTCGCGGCCGGGCCTGGTGCTGCGCGCGGTGGGCGAGTCGCCCGAGTCGGCGCATGCGCTGGGCTACCCGGTGCGGCGCATCCGGCTGGCGGCGGTGATGACCGGTGGCGCGCTGTGCGGTCTGGCCGGCGCCTACCTGTCGGTAATCTACACGCCGCTGTGGGTGGAGGGCATGGTGGCCGGCAAGGGCTGGATCGCGCTGGCCCTGACCACCTTCGCCACCTGGCGCCCGGCGCGGGTGCTGCTGGGCGCCTACCTGTTCGGCGGCGTCACCATGCTGCAGTTCCACCTGCAGGGCGAGGGCGTGCAGATCGCCAGCCAGTGGCTCACCATGCTGCCGTATGTGGCCACCATCGTCGTGCTGGTGCTGATCTCGCGCAATCCGACCTGGATTCGTGTGAACATGCCGGCTTCGCTGGGCAAACCCTTCTTCCCGGGCGGCTGAGCCGCCCACGACCCCCGCTTTCATCCCCCCACGCACGGAGAACCCATGACCCTGCACACCAAGCGTTCGATGCTTCGCCTGTCCGGACTGGCCACGGTGGCCGCCGCTGCCGCCCTGGTCGGTTGCGGCAAGAAGGAAGAGGCCGCGCCGGCCGCTGCGTCGGCGCCGGCCTCGGCCGCCGCCCCTGCCAAGGCCGAGCCGCTGAAGGTGGCCTTCGCCTACGTCGGCCCGGTGGGCGACGGCGGCTGGACCTTCGCCCACGACAACGCCCGCAAGGCGCTGGAGAAGGAACTGGGCGACAAGATCGTCACCAGCTTCGTCGAGAAGGTTCCCGAGGCTGCCGACGCCGAGCGCGTCTTCCGCGACATGATCGGCCAGGGCAACACGCTGATCTTCGGCACCACCTTCGGCTACATGGAGCCGATGCTCAAGGTGGCCGCCGACAGCCCGAACGTCAAGTTCGAGCACGCCACCGGCTACAAGACCGCGCCCAACCTGCGCACCTATGACAGCCGCACCTACGAGGGCGCCTACATGGCGGGCGTGGTGGCGGGTGCCATGACCAAGTCGAACACGCTGGGCGTGGTCGGCTCGATCCCCATCCCCGAGGTGATCCGCAACATCAACAGCTTCACCATGGGCGCGCAGAGCGTGAACCCCAAGGTCAAGACCAAGGTGGTCTGGGTCAACGAGTGGTTCAACCCGCCCAAGGAAACCGAGGCCGCCACCGCGCTGATCAACGGCGGCGCCGACGTGCTGATGCAGAACACCGATTCGCCGGCCGTGCTCAAGACCGCGCAGGAAAAGGGCAAGCGCGCCTTCGGCTGGGACTCCGACATGACCGCCTACGGCCCCAAGGCCCACCTGGGCTCGGCCGTGATCAACTGGGGTCCGTACTACATCAAGGCCACCAAGGACGCGCTGGAAGGCAAGTGGGCCACCGGCCAGAGCTGGTGGGGCGTCAAGGAAGGCGCGATCGATTTCGTCTCGATCGCCGAGGACGTGCCGGCCGACGTGAAGGCCAAGGTCGACGCCGTCAAGGCCGGCCTGAAGGACGGCAGCTTCGCGATCTGGAAGGGCCCGATCGTCGACAACACCGGCAAGGAAGTCCTGGCCAAGGACGCCGTGGCCGATGACGCCTTCCTGGGCGGCATCAAGTTCTACGTCAAGGGCGTGGAAGGCACGGTGCCGGGCGCCAAGTAAGCACCCTCGGCCGCCAAGGGCGGCCGACTTTCGAGGGTGTGCCGCCCGCGGCGGCGCCCACCCCCACCACAGGGCCGGTCGCCTCAGCGTCCGGCCCTGTGTCTTTGTCGGCGCTGTGATGCCGACGCTGTGGGCAGGCCCGGGGGAGGCCGGTGGTGGCGTGGCGCGGCCCGCGCACCACCGGGGTGCGGCGGGTTGCCTCCCCGACCCGCTGCGCTGTCACCGCCGCAGTTAGGGGTGGATCCTGGTGCACCGAGGCGTCAGGATGCCCGGTCACGGCGCTGCGACGGGGCCGGCCTGAGGGGGGATGACACATGACCACGAGACTGCTGGCGGGTTGCCTGCGGGTGCTGGGCCTGGCCGTGCTGCTGGTGGCCAGCGCTGGTGCCACCCCCCGGCCGCCGAACATCGTGTTCATCCTGACCGATGACATGGATGCGGAACTGCTGCAGCACCTGCCGCGCCTGCAGTCGCTGATGGTGCAGCAGGGCATGTCGTTCAACCAGCACTTCGTCAGCCTGTCGGCCTGCTGCCCCTCGCGCTCGGCCACGCTGCGCGGACAGTTCGCGCACAACACCGGGATGTACGCCAACAAGGGCGCCAACGGCGGCTTCGACAAGTTCTTCGGCGACGGGCTGGAGCAGCAGACCCTGGCCACCTCACTGCAGGCGGCCGGCTACGTCACCGCGCTGATGGGCAAGTACCTCAACGGGTACCCGAGCCGCCATCCGGGCAACCGCTACATCCCGCCGGGATGGTCCGAGTGGGCGGTGCCCAACCACGGCTCGCCGGCCCGGCAGTACAACTACGCGCTGAACGTCAACGGGCAGACGGTCCGCTACGACGCCTTGCCGTCCGACTACCTGGTGGACGTGCTGACCCGCCGCGCCACCCGGTTCATCCGGCAGACCACGGCGGAGCGTCCGGACGCGCCCTTCTTCCTCTATGTCTCGCCGCTGACGCCGCACTTCCCCTCGGTGCCGCCCAGGCGCTACCGCAACCTGTTTCCGGACGCCAAGGCGCCCCGGCCACCGTCCTTCAACGAGGCCGACGTCAGCGACAAGCCCGGCTGGCTGGCGCGCCGGGACCTGCTGCCCCGCGCGCAGGTGAACCTGATCGATGCGCTGTACCGCAAGCGCCTGCGCAGCATGTTGGCGGTGGAGGACATGGTCGAGCAGGTGATGCAGACCCTCAAGGATCTGGCGATCGACGGCCGCACCTATGTCTTCTTCACCTCGGACAACGGCTACCACCTGGGCCAGCACCGCCTGCCGCCCGGCAAGGGCACCGAGTTCGACGAAGACCTGAGGGTGCCCTTGCTGGTCACCGGCCCGGGCGTGCGCGCGGGCTCACAGGTGACGCAACTCACCGCCAACGTCGACTATGCGGCGACGATAGCCGAACTCGCAGGCATCGCGCCGCTGCCGTTCAACGATGGCCGCTCGCTGGTGCCGCTGCTCAAGCGCCAGGCCACCGGACCCTGGCGAGACGCCCTGCTGCTGGAGCACGCCGCAGAACGAGGCGCGCCCCGCCAGACCCGGCCCTGGCTGGAGCCGCTGGACCCCGGCGACAGTCCGGCACCGGCGCCGATGGTCGAGTGGCGATCGCCCTACATCGGGTTGCGGCTGGCGGACAACCGGACCTACATCGAGTACGAGAGCGGCGAGCGCGAGTACTACGACATGAACACCGACCCCCACCAGCTGAGCAACGGCTACGCGCGGCTGCCGGCGGCCGAGAAGGCCCGGCTGTCGGCCTGGGCCCGGCGGCTGGCCGCGGCGGCCGGCCAGACCCTGCGCGACGCCGAGGTGGCGCCCCCGATCAGCCCCTGACCAGCCCCTGATCAGCCCGGCCCGCGCTGCCATGCCGCGGGCCGGCCTGCCTCAAAGCAGGCGCAGAGTGTGCCGGGTCTGTTCAGCCGCCGAACAGGCGCTTGAGCCAGCCCAGCAGGCCACCGCCGCCGCTGGCGGCGGGGGCGGCAGCCACTGGTGCCGGGGCCGGGCGGACCGGCGCGGGCGCTGCTCGGGCGGCCACGGCGGGTGCCGCGGCACGGGCCGGGGCGGCTGTCGGCGCCGCGGGCTGCGACGCGCGGGCCGCCTGCGCGGCTTGCCACTGGGCGTAGTGGCGCTTGAGCACGGCGTCGGTGGGCGGCAGGCCCAGCAGGCGGTTGCGCTCGGTGATGGCATGGCGGCGCAGCACGGCGTCGGTGGGCAGGTCGTCAGATGCGGACATCAACTCGTCTCCTCGGTCGCCGGTCGGTGCCGGCTTCATGCTCACCGCGCGGCGCGCGGCCCCGTGCATCTTGCAAGTTGCAGGCCCACCGCCAACAGGGTTTTCACCACTGACCGTAGAACACGCCCGCCTTCTTGTGGTTGTCGGTGCCGCGCTCGATCTGTTCCAGGCTGACCGTGGTGCGTCGCTTGCGCGCGGCCAGCCAGACCAGGAGCTGCCCTCGGAAGGCCTGGCGCACGCCCTCGGTCGCGGCGGATCGGCCCAGGTCGACGAACTGGTCCGGGTCGGCCTGCAGGTCGTAGAGCTGCTCGGGCGCGCTCTGCCAGTAGACATAGCGCCAGCGGGCGTTGCGCAGGCTCCAGGCCTGGCATTGGTCCGGCGCCAGGCCCAGGCGGCGGCGCGCGGCCTTGTAGGCAAAGTCCAGTTCGCTGACCGTGGTGTCGCGCCAGGACGGCAGCGTCTGGCCGCGCGTGAGCGGCAGCAGGCTGCGGCCCTCGATGCGGTGCTGGGGGATGGCCATGCCCAGCGCATCCAGGATGGTGGGCACCACATCGATGCCCTCGACGAAGCGATCGTCGGTGCTGCCGCGCGTGGCGTCGGCCGCGGCACTGGGGTCGACGACGATGAAGGGCACGCGCTGCACGGTGTCGTAGAACAGCTCCTTCTCGCCCAGCCAATGGTCGCCCAGGAAGTCGCCGTGGTCGGCGCAGAAGACGATCAGCGTGTCCTTGAAGCGGCCCTGCTGCTCCAGCGCGTTGAAGAGGCGACCCAGGTGGTGGTCGAGCTGCTCGATCAGGCCCTGGTAGGCCGGACGCACGGTGCGGATGCAGTCGTCCCGGCTGAAGCTCTGGCTCTCCTCGCTCTGGCGGTAGGCGGCCAGCACCGGGTGGGCGTCGATGGTCTCGGCCTCGTTGCGCACCACCGGCAGGCACTGCTCGGGCGTGTAGCGGGCGTGGTAGGGGGCCGGCGCCATGTAGGGCCAGTGTGGCTTCACATAGCTCAGGTGCAGCACCCAGGGTTGATCGCCCATGCGCCGGATGTAGGCCAGCGCCTGGTCGGTCATGTAGGCGGTTTCGGAATGCTCTTCGCGCACGCGGGCCGGCAGGTGCACATGGCGCATGTGCCAGCCGCTGACGACCTGGCCGCCCGCATCAACGCCGCTGATGACGTAGTCACTCCAGGGGTCGGCGCTGTCGTAGCCGTGCGCGCGCAGGAAGGCCGGGTAGCCGCTCTCGGTGCCCGGCGCGTGGTGGCCGTCGTAGCGGTCGATCTCCTCGAAGCCGCCGCGGGTGAGCAGCGTGTGCAGCTCGGAGCCGCCCTCCAGCTGCAGCCGCGCCAGGCCCTCGTGGTCGACCATCACATGGGTCTTGCCGGCCAGCGCCAGGTGCAGGCCCTGGCCGCGCAGGTACTCGCCCAGCGTGACCTCGCCCACCGACAGCGGCACACGGTTCCAGGTGGCGCCATGGCTGCTGGGCGTGCGGCCGGTGTAGTAGCTCATGCGGCTGGGGCCGCAGACGCCGCTGTTGACATAGGCCTGGGTGAAGCGCACGCCGCGGCGCGCCAGCGCGTCAATGTTGGGCGTGCGCAGGTACGGGTGGCCGGCGCAGGCCAGGTGGTCCCAGCGCAGCTGGTCGGCCATGATGAACAGCACGTTCATCGCTGTCCCCTCAATCGGCCGGCTTGTAGCCCGAGGCGCGGATCGGCGGACCCCAGCGCTCGTAGTCGGCCTTCATGATGGCGGCCAGCTGCGCCGGGCCATGGCCGGTGGGCTCCAGGCCCATCTCGACCAGGCGCTTGTGCACGGCCGGGTCGTTGACGGCGGCCGCAGCGGCCTTGGCCAGGCGATCGATCGTGGCCGGCGGCGTGCCGGCCGGGGCGAACAGCGCATACCAGGGCTGGGCCACCAGGTCGTAGCCCAGCTGCTTGAAGGTGGGCACCTCAGGGAAGGCCGGGTCGCGCTGCTCGCCGGCCACCGCCAGCAGCCGCGCCTTGCCTGCGGCCACCAGCGGCTTGATGTCGGCCACCACGGTGGAGGCGGCATTCACCTCGCCCGCCGCCAGCGCCTGCATCGCCGGGGCGGTGCCCTTGTAGGGCACGTGGGTCATCGTGATGCCGGCCGAGCGCGCGAACATCACGCCGAAGAAATGCGGGATGCTGCCGGCCGCGGCCGAGGCGTAGAAGCCGTTCTTGTCCGAATCGGCCTTGACCCAGGCCACATAGTCGGCCAGCGTCTTCACCGGCGCCGCCGACTGCACCGCCAGGCCCACCTGGAAGTTGCTCAGGTGGGCCACCGGCGCGAAGTCCTTGAACGGGTCGTAGCGCAGCTGGCCGGCGTACGAGTGCGGGAAGATCGACATCGTCGCCACCGGCGTCATCAGCAGCGTCAGGCCATCGGGCGCCGCGGCCTTGACCGCCTCATTGGCGATGCGGCCGCCGGCCCCGGCCTTGTTGTCCACCACCACCGTCTGCTTGAGCGTGCGCTGCATGTGCTCGGCGACGATGCGGGTCAGCGAATCGCTGGTGGCGCCGGGCGGGTAGCCCACGATCAGCTTGATCGTGCCCTCCTGGGCGCCGGCTGGCAGCGCGCAGGCCAGCGCGGCGGCGGCCAGCCAGGTGCGGCGGGTGAAACGGTGGCTCATGGTGTCTCCTCGTGTGCGCGGTGGCGTTGGCCGCTAATCTAGGCGCGGCCGGATCAATTGTTGAAATCAACCATCACCGGGATTCACCCTGAGCCTGCGCGAGCCCACCACCCTGGACGACCTGCTGAACTACCGCCTGCTGCGCCTGTTCGCGCTGGGCGGTGCGCCGGTGGTGCGCCTGCTGGAGGGCCGCTATGGCATTGCCCGGCGCGAATGGCGGCTGCTGGCGCTGCTGGCGGCGCGCGGGCCAATGTCGCCCTCGGCGCTGGCCGAGGCCGCGCAGCTCGACCGCCCGCGCACCTCGCGCGCCGCCGGCGTGCTGGCGGCCAAGGGCCTGGTTCAGCGCCAGGCGCAGTCCGGCGATGCGCGCCGCGCGGTGCTGACGCTGACCGAGGCCGGGCACCAGCTGCACGACGATCTTTTCCCGCAGATCGCCGCCATCAACGCCCGCCTGGTGGCGGTGCTGGATGAGGCACAGCTGGCCGTGCTGGACCAGGCGCTGGCGCAGCTGACCGCGCACGCGCGCCAGCTCAACACCGAGCTGGCGCAGGACGTGCGCGCCGACCGCCGCGCCGGTGGCAGCCGCCGCATCCGACGCTGAGCGCTATGCTCACCAGCCATGAATGACATGCCCTTTTCCGCCGCCCAGGCCGACATGCGCCAGGGCTATCTGGATGGTGCGCCCGGCGTGCTCGCCTCGTCCCTGGCCTGGCTGGTGGCCGCCGGCGTGGCCTGGCAGGTCTCGGCCCCGGCCGCGGTGCTGACGCTGCTGGCCGGCGGTGCGCTGATCCACCCGGTGGGCGTGCTGCTGGCCCGGGCCCTGGGCCGACGTGGCGCACACACGCCCGGCAACCCCCTGGCCAGGCTGGCGGTGGAGGGCACGCTGTGGATGCTGGCCGGCATCGCCGTGGCCTACGGCCTGCAGGTGCTGCGCATCGAGTGGTTCTTCCCGGCGATGCTGCTGGCCATCGGCGGCCGCTACCTGAGCTTCCAGACCCTGTATGGCTTGCGGGTCTACTGGGTGATGGGTGGCGTGTTGTGCGTGCTCGGTCTGGGCCTGGCCCTGGCCCGCGCGGCACCGGTGTCCGCGGCGCTGGCCGGCGGCCTGGTGGAGGCGGCCTTCGCCGCCGCCCTCCTGGCTCAGGCGCGCCGCGGCTGATCGTCCTGCGGGGCGTGGCAGGCCACGCCCAGTTTGTTGCCGTCAGGGTCGCGGAAGTAGGCGCCCCAGTAGTGCGGGTGGTAGTGCGGCCGCAGCCCCGGCGGGCCTTCGCAACGGCCGCCCAGCGCCAGCGCGGTGGCGTGGGCGCGGTTCACCTGCTCGCGCGTGGCGGCCAGCAGTGCCACCATCTGGCCGTTGCCGGGCGCGTGTTCGCCCGCGAACGGGTGGCCGATCAGCAGCAGCGGGCGCGGCCCGGGGCTGCTCTGCCAGCCGGCCCAGGGGCGGCTGCGGTCGACGAAGCGCGGTGCGATCTCCAGCACCTCGGCCAGCGCGCTGTAGAAGCCCAGCGCCCGCTCGAAATCGGTGACGCCGATGAACACATGGGACAGCATGGCCTGGCAGTCTACGGGGTAAGCTGGGCCATGGGCCATGAACACGACTGTGCACATCCGCTGCTGCGGGTGGAGGAGCTGGGCGAGGCGCCGCAGGCGGTGCGCCTGCTGGGTGAGGACTGGGTGGTCTGGCGTGATGGCCAGGGCCAGGCCCGCGCCGCGCGCGACCAGTGCCCGCACCGCGGCGCGCGGCTGTCGCTGGGCCGCGTCTGCGCGGGGCAGCTGGAGTGCCCCTACCACGGCTGGCGTTTCGACGGCGATGGCCGCTGCGTGGCCATCCCGGCGGTGCCGGGCTTCACGCCGCCGGCCTCGCATGGCCTGGCGGTGCGGCCGCTGACGGCCTTCGCCGGCTTGTGGTGGCTGTTGCCCACCGACGCGGCGCTGCCGCCGGCCTTTGCCGCCGAGCACGAGCCACGCCTGCGCAAGCTCACCGTCGGGCCGTTTGATGTGGCCACCAGCGCGCCACGGGTGGTGGAGAACTTCCTCGACATGGCGCATTTCGGCTTTGTGCACGAGGGCTGGCTGGGCGAGCGCAGCCATGGCGAGGTGCCGCCCTACCAGGTGGACGTCACCCCCGACGGCCTGCACGCCCACGGCTGCCGCGCCTGGCAGCCGCGCAGCAACCTGCAGTCCACCGAGGGCTCCTGGGTCGACTACGCCTACCGCGTGCCGGCGCCCTACACGGCGGTGCTGGAGAAGGCGCCCGATGCGCAGCAGGGCTGGCGTGAAGGCATTGCGCTGTTCATCTGCCCGCGGGACGAGGAACACAGCCGCGCCTGGTTCCGCCTGGCCGTGCCCGATTGGGATTCCAGCGACGAACAGGTGGCGGCCTTCCAGCACACCATCTTCGCCCAGGACCAGCCGGTGCTGGAGTCGCAGCGGCCGCGCCGCCTGCCGCTGAGTGGCGAGGTGCACAGCGCCGCCGACCGGATGTCCAGCGCCTACCGGCGTTGGCTGCGCGAGCGGGGGGTGGGCTTCGGCGTCCTGCCCTGATCAGGCCAGGTCCAGCGTCGGCACGCCCTGGTAGCGGCCGTCCAGGCACTGGGCCAGCACACAGGCCAGGCCCATGTCGCCGGTCCACAGGCCGTGCCAGGGCTGGCCGTGCTGTTGCTGCAGGGCCCGCATCTGGCCGATCGCATGCATCGCGAAGGCGCGCGCCCGCTGCAGCCAGCGCGCGTCGCCCTGGCGGGCATGCAGCGCCAGCAGCGCCAGCGCGTTGCCGGCCGTGCCGTGGCAGACGCCATGGCCCTTGGCCAGCGGGCCGGCCTGCCAGATGGCTTCGCCAGCGGCCTCCAGCAGCGCCTCGAACCCGGCGTCAAGGTCCGAGGGCAGGGGGTGCATCGCGCACAGGATGCCCGGGGCGCCATGGCACCACTGCAGCAGGGCCAGCGCGCCGCCGGGGCGCGGGGTGTACAGGCCGGGCGGCCAGTTGGCCAGCGCGCCCTCGCGCCGCGCGGTGCGGCTCAGCGTGTCGATCGCCAGGGCCTGCAGCGCGGCGCGCTCGGACGCGGGCAGCCAGGGGCTGGCCAGCAGCAGCGCATGCAGGTTGCCGGCAAAGCCGTGGCCGGCGCCCAGGTAGATCACCTCGCGGCCATGGATGCCCTGGGTCCACACCTGGCAGCCGCTGTCGTCATGGCGGTGCAGGCCTGCCAGGACGGCGCTGACATTGGCGCGCAGTTCGTCGACGGCGCGTGGGTCGTTGGCCAGGTGCGCCAGGTGCCAGGCCCCGAGCATCGTGCCCGGGGCGCCCCACAGCGCCTCCTGGCTGGGGTGGTGGCGGTTGGCGGCCGCCACGGCCAGCAGGCGGCTGGCCGCGTCATCACGGCCGGTCAGCCGCCACTGCACCAGGCGCAGGCCAGCCTCGCCCAGGAACCAGGAGGGCAGGGGCTCGCCGTTGTCGGGCGCGCGCTGCCAGGCCGCGGCCAGCGCGTCAACGCGCGTCGCCGGGTCCCATGGCAGCGTGGCGTGGCCCTGGCGGCACAGCCACCACAGCGCCCACAGCAGGCCGGCGCCGCCCAGGTAGAGGCCCTTGAAGCCGCCCTCGGGGGTGTCGCCCTCGTCGTCGCGGGGATGCACGGGCCAGGTGCCGTCGGGGCGGGCAGCGGCCTCGCAGCTGCTGACGATCTCCTGCACGGTGGCGCGTGCAGCGTCCGCATCCCAGGCCGGTGCGTCCAGCGGCGTGTGTCGTTCGGGGTGGAAGATCAGGCTCATCCGGGGCGCCATTCCATCAGTCGGTCGGGCGCGGCTGGCGGGCCGAAACCGAAGGGGCGGTACAGCTCGTGGGCGTCGCGCGTGGCCAGCAGCCAGCGGCGCAGGCCCTGGAGTTCGGGGTGGGTGGTGATCGCGCCCAGCAGCTGGCGGGCCAGACCGCGGCCGCGGTGCGACTCCAGCACGTAGACATCGGCCAGGTAGGCGAAGCTGCTGCGGTCAGTGACCACCCGGGCGAAGCCCACCTGGGCGCCATCGTCATAGACGCCAAAGCACATCGAGTGGGCGATGGCGCGGGCCACCTTCTCGCGGGCGATGCCGGGCGACCAGTAGGAGCGGCTGAGGAAGGCGTGCACCGCGTCCAGGTCGATGCGCGCCGGGTCGTCGCTGACCTCGATCATGGGGCGGCCACCACGCCGTCGCCGTGCGGCGCGCGCTGGAAGCTGGGCTGCTGTTCGGCCTGGGCCGACAGCGCTGCCAGCGTGGGGTAGGGCGCCGGGTCGACACCGCCCAGCGTGGCGATCAGGAAGTGCCAGACCACGGCGCTGGTGATCGCGTCCTGGGTGGGCTGCTGCCAGTCCACCGGCTGGCCCGCATGGGCAGCCTCCAGCGCCGCCAGGCCGCCATGCAGCTGCATGGTCACGCGGTCGACCCAGGGCTGGTGGCGCTTCTCCTCGGGCCGGATCGCCCGCTCGTAGACCAGCTGCACCGCCTTCTCGCAGGCCGCCAGTGCCAGGCCCAGGCGGTGCAGCGCCTGGCGGCGCCCGGGCAGCGTGCGGGGCATCAGGCTGCGTGGCGCGGCCAGGGCCTCGGCGTAGTCCAGGATCAGCGTCGAATCGGTCAGCATGGTGCCGTCGTCGCAGACCAGCGTGGGGGCCTTGACGACCGGGTTGATGCGGCGGAACTCGTCCACGTGGCGGAACACCGACAGGGGTCGGTGCTCGAAGGGCAGGCCCAGGGCCTGCAGCGAGACCGCCACGCGGCGGACATAGGGCGAATCAAGCATGCCGATGAGTTGCATCGCGGGGTTCCCGTCGTGGTGCTGTCCATAATCATCGCAAAGCACGCGGGGAGATGCATCCATGGGAGCGATGATGGGGATCAGGCAGGCACTGGCGGCCGCGTTGTTCGGGGTGCTGCAGGGCGCGATGGCGGCCACCCAGCCGGCGGTGATCGACACCCGGCCTGGCGTCGATGCGGTGCTGGAAGGCCGCGGCTGGATCGCGCTGCGCCTGGCCGCTCCGTTGGCCGAGCCGCCGCAGGCGCTGTGCGACATCTGGGGCCTGCGCTCGGCGGTGCCGGTGGAGGTGGCGCAGGGCGCCCAGCGGCTGCAACTGCTGGACGCCGCCGGCGTGCCCGCATCGCAGCGCGATGCCGGTGCGGCCAAGCCCTGGACCGTGCTGCGCTGCCAGGCCGCCTTGCCCGACGGTGCGCCGCTGTCGCTGCGCTGGCTGCGTCCGCGGCGTGACGATGCTGCGGCCGGCCTGATGCTGTGGGACAGCCAGCGCCTGGACTTCCGTGCGCGCAGCGACTGGCCGCTCAGCGTGGAGTGCTCGCGCAGCACCCAGGGCAGCGGCTGCAGTCCGCTGGAGCCGGTCAGGGTGCAGTTCCAGCAGCCGGTGCGCCTGGCCGATCTGGCCAAGGTGCGCCTGAAGGCCGCCGATGGCTCGCTGGTGGCGCCGCGCGAGCCGGTCGCCAGCGGCGACGGGGTCGGCGACCAACTGGTGTTCGGACCGCTGTCGCCCAAGAGCCGCTACCAGCTGGTCTGGCCCAGCCCGCTGGCCGGGGCCGATGGCCGCGACCTGCTGGGTCGCGCGCGCACGCTGGCGCCGCTGCCGGTGCTGGTGGGCGACACGCCGCCGCTGGCCAAGTTCGGTGGCCGTTTCGGCATTGCGGAGCGGGCGATCGGCGGCGTGGTGCCGCTGACGGTGCGCCAGGTCGAAGGCAAGGGCGACACGGTGCAGGCCACGCTGCGCACGCTGCGCATCACCGACGACGCGACGATGATCCGCGCCTACCAGGAGCTGATGCGCGTCACGCAGGCTGATGACAGCCATGCCCGCCTGGGCGACGACTGGGCCGAGGGCGACGAGTCCGAACCCGACGCACCCGCTGCCCGCCAAGGGACCGCGGCCTTTCGCTACGCCTTCAAGTCCAAGCCCGATGCCGACACCCGCGCGCTGCCCTGGCTGAAGACGCTGCGCGAGGCCCGCAGCCAGGCGCTGCCGCGCCAGTTCGAGGGCCGCGCCTTCGAGGTGCTGGGCGTGCCGCTGCCGGAGCCCGGCCTGCACCTGATGGAGGTGGAGAGTCGCGCGCTGGGCCGCGGCCTGCTGGGCGGGGCGCAGACCATGTACGTGCGCGCCGGCGCGCTGGTCACCGACCTGGGCGTGCACCTGCACCTGTCCGAGCGCCAGGCCGCGGTGTGGGTGACGCGGCTGTCCAGCGGTCAGCCGGTGGCCGATGCGGCGGTCACGCTGTACGACTGCCGGGCCAAGGTGCTCGCCCGCGGGCGCGCCAACACCCAGGGCTGGCTGACCTTGGCCGCGACCCAGGGCGACGACCGCTGGTCCTGCCCGGTCTTCGCCTTCGCCCATGTGGGCGACGACACCGGCTTCGTCAGCAGTCGCTGGCAGCAGGGCATCGAGACCTGGCGTTTCGAGCAGCTGCGCGACAGCTGGGCGCCCACCTCGGACCGCATCACCCACGCGGTGCTGGCGCGCTCGCTGCTGCGCCCGGGCGAGACCCTGCATGCGCGCCTGTACTGGCGCCGCATCGGCCCGCATGGCGAGCTGCTGGCCCCCGACGCAGCGCAGCTGCCGCGCGCGATCGACCTGGTGCACCAGGGCAGTGGCGAGCGCCGCAGCCTGCCGGTGAGCTGGGACGCGCGCGGCCAGGCCGAGCTGGTCTGGCCGCTGCCCTCGGGCCTCAAGCGCGGCGCCTGGGCGCTGGCCTTTGGCGATGCCTATGGCGAGACCGTGCAGTTCCGCGTCGAGGAGTTCCGCCTGCCGCTGCTGAAGGCCGAGGTGCTGACGCCAACGGCCCCGCAGGTGCTGCCACCGATCAGCGACGGCCAGCCGGCGCGCGTGGCCGCCTCGCTGCGCCTGTCCTACCTGGCCGGTGGCGCGGCGGCGGGCGAGAGCGTCAAGCTGTCGCAGCGACTGGTGCCCCTGACGCCACGCTTCGAGCAGTTCGAGGGTTTCTGGTTCGGCTTTGATGACCGCTGGCGCAGCGAGGATGCCGGCAGCGAGGCCGCACTGGGCAGCACGGTCGAGGGCGAGGCGGTGGGCGATGAACGCGCCCGCACGCTGGACGCCCAGGGCACGCTGAAGGCGGAGGCGCTGGTCCAGCGACCGCTGGACCGCCCGCGCACCCTGGTCACCGAGATGGAATACCGCGACCCCAACGGCGAAACCTACCGCGCCCAGGGCCGCACGCCGCTGTGGCCGGCGTCCTTCGTGCTGGGCATCCGCGCCGCGCCCTGGAGCCAAGAGGCCAGGCGCAGCGTCGAACTGCTCGCGGTGGACCCCAGCGGCAAGCCGGTGCCCGACGCCGCGGTGCGGCTGGAAGGCGGCTGGGACGGCTATGTTTCGTACCGCCGCCGCTCAGTGGGCGGCTTCTACGGCTACGCGAGCGAGCGCCGCGAGTACCGGCCCGAGCCCGTCTGCGAAGGCCGCACCGACGCCCAGGGCCGGCTGCGCTGCCAGGTGGCGCCCACGATGGACGGCCTGGACGCGGGCGAGTACACACTGCGCGGCACCGCCACCGACGCCCAGGGCCGCCAGGCCCGGGTGGGCACCACGCTGTGGTTCTATGGCGGCGGCGAGCTGTGGTTCGCCCAGGGCGACCACGACCGCATCGATGTGCTGTCCGAGAAGACCCGCTTCAAGCCCGGCGAGACCGCCACGCTGCAGGTGCGCTCGCCCTTCCGCGAGGCCACCGCCTGGGTCAACGTGATGCGCGGCGGCCAGGTGGTCGACACGCTGGTGCTGCCGATCAGCGGCCAGCAGCCGCAGATCAGCCTGCCGATCAAGCCCAGCTATGCGCCCAACGTGTTCGTCAACGTGCTGGTGATGCGCGGCCGCGTGGCCGAGCCGCCGGCCACCGCGCTGGTCGACCTGGCGCGCCCGGCCTTCAAGCTGGGCCTGGTGGGACTGCAGGTGGGGGCCGACGGGCAGAAGCTGGCCGTGTCGGTGAAGACCGACAAGCCGGCCTACCAGACCCGTGAGAAGGCGCGCGTGTCCCTGCAGGTGCGTGCGGCCGACGGCGCGCTGCCGGCCCAGCGCGAGGCCACGGTCTTCGTCGTCGACGAGGCATTGCTGGAGCTGATGCCCAACACCAGCTGGGATCTGTTCAGCGTGATGTTGGCGCGGCGCGGCTATGGCTTCGAGACCGCCAGCGCCGCGATGCAGGTGCTGGGCAAGCGCCACTACGGCCGCAAGGCGCTGCCCCCGGGCGGCGGGGGCGGGCGCAGCGCCGCGCGCGAGCTGTTCGACACCCTGCTGCTGTGGCAGGCCGCGGTGCCGCTGGATGCCGAGGGCCGCGCCACGGTGGAGGTGCCGATCAACGACAGCCTGACGCGCTTTCGCGTAGTGGCGGTGGCTGATGCTGGCAGCGATCGCTTTGGCACCGGCGAGGCCAGCTTCACCGTCAGCAAGGACCTGCAGCTGTTTTCCGGCTTGCCGGCCACGGTGCGCGAAGGCGACCGCTTCAGCGCCGGCTTCACGCTGCGCAACACCACCAGCGCGCCGATGAAGATCAGCGTGCAGGCCACGCTGGGCGGCCAGGCGCTGCCGGCGCGCAGCCTGAGCCTGGCCGGCGGCGAGGCGCGCGGCGTGGACTGGCCGGTCGACGTGCCGGCTGGCGCCAGCGCGTTGGAGTGGAGCGTGCAGGCGCGCGGCGAAGGGCCCGGCGGCGTGCGCGAGGACGCGCTGAAGCTGCGCCAGCCGGTGCACTCGCCGCTGCAGCCGCTGCGCTACGACGTCGGCCTGCTGAAGCTGCAGCCCGGCGCCGACGCGCAGACCCTCGGCGTGCAGCCGCCCACCGGCAGCCTGGCCGGACGCGGCGAGGTGCGTGTCAGCCTGGCCCCGGCGCTGGCTGCCGACGCCTCGGGCGTGCGCGCCTACATGCGGGGCTACCCCTTCGCCTGCCTGGAGCAGCGCACCAGCAAGGCGGTGTCGCTGCGCGACCCGGCGCTGTGGCGCGTGATCAGCGAGGGCATCGATGCCTACCAGACCTCCAGCGGCCTGCTGACCTACTACCCCGGCAGCGGCAACGCCGATCAGGGCTTCGATGTGCTGACCAGCTATGTGCTGTCGGTGGCCCACGAAGCCGGCCTGAGCCTGCCCGAGGACGCCCAGCGCCGCGCACTGGATGCGCTGGAGCAGTTCGTGCGCGGCCGGCTGACGCTGCGCTGGGACTACTGGGGCGGCGACGGCCTGGACCTGACCGAGCGCAAGCTGCTGGCGCTCGAAGCCTTGTCGCGCTGGCGCAAGCTGCCGCCCGCACTGGGTGAGAGCCTGCGCCTGGACCCGGCCAAGGACCTGCCCAGGCTGAGCCACCGGGCCATCGTGCAGTGGCTGGACCTGCTGCAGCGCACCCGCTGGCCGCGCCAGGACGAGGCCACGGCCGCGGCGCTGGCCGAGCTGGACAAACGCCTGGTCGATGACGGCCAGGGGGGCCTGCGCCTGCGCACCCGCGCCGAGGAGCGCCGCTGGTACTTCATGTACAGCGAACCCGTCAGCCAGGTCCGGCTGGCGCTGCTGGCGCTGGACCACCCGGCGCTGAAGGCTCGCGCCGATGCGCTGGCGCGCGGTGCGCTGCACCTGCAGAACCCCGGCGGCCATTGGTGGGACACCCAGGCCAATGTCTGGGGCGCGCTGATGCTGGACAAGCGCGCCCGCCAGGCCAGTGGCGAAATTACCGGCAGCACCGTGCTGGCCCTGGGCACACAGACGCGCACCCACGACTGGGCCCGCCAGCCCGCGGGCGAGACCTATGTCTTCAGCGCCGAGGGTCTGGGCCCGCAGCGCCCGGGCGCGGTGGCCGCCCGCCACCTGGGCACCGGCCAGCCGGTGCTGACCGCGCAGGCCAGCGCGCTGGGACCGCTCACCAGCGCGCAGGCCCATGGTGCCGAGCTCAGCCGCAGCGTGCGCGCCCTCAAGCAGGCCCGGCCCGGCCAATGGAGCGTGGGCGACGTGCTGGAGGTGACGCTGCGCTGGCGCCTGCAGCAGCCCGGCGGCGCACTGGTGGTCAGCGACCCCATCCCCAGCGGCGCCACGCTGCTGGGCAGCGGCCTGAAGGGCCAGGCCCCCGTGGATGCCGGCGGCGGGCGGCGCGGCTGGCGACGCGAGGACGGCAGCTGGGAGGCCTGGCCGGCCTACATCGAGCGCGGCTTCACCCAGGTGCGCGCCTACTACGAGTACCTGTGGGGCGAGGGGCCGTTCACGATGACCTACCAGCTGCGCCTGAACAACGCCGGCCGCTTTGCGCTGCCGCCGGTGCAACTGGAGGCGATGTACGACCCCGAGGTCTGGGCCGCGCTGCCGGGCAGCACGGTGGAGGTGAAGTGAGGGACCGACTTGCCGCGCTGCTGGTGGCCGGCGTCTGCGGCGTCGCCGCCGCGCAGACGCTGCCCAGCTTCGAGCAGGTGCGCACCGCCCACCGGCCCAGCGACGCACTGCTGCTGGACCGCCATGGCGAGCCGATCGGCGCGCGGCGCGTGGATGCCACGGTGCGGCGGCTGGCCTGGGTCAGCCTGGACGAGGTGTCGCCCGCGCTGCCGGAAGCCCTGTTGTGGGCCGAGGACCAGCGCTTCTGGCAGCACGGCGGCGTGGACTGGGCGGCCGCCGCGGCGGCGCTGTGGCAGCACGCCAGCGGCGGCAGCGCGCGTGGCGCCAGCACGATCAGCATGCAGGTGGCGGCGATGCTCGATCCGGCACTGGCCCGGGGTGGCGCGCCGCGCGACCTGTCCCGCAAATGGAGCCAGGCCGAGGCCGCCTGGGCGCTGGAGCGGGCCTGGAGCAAGCCGCAGATCCTGGAGGCCTACCTCAACGGCCTGGGCTTTCGCGGTGAGCTGCAAGGCCTGCGCGCCGCCAGCCAGGGCCTGTTCGGCAAGGCGCCCGATGGTCTGGACAGGCAGGACAGCGCGCTGCTGGCTGCACTGGTGCGCGCGCCCGGCGCCCCGGCCACCACCGTGGCCCGCCGCGCCTGCCAGATCCTGGCCCACACCCGGCCGGGCGAGCCCTGCGACGCGCCGGCGCTGGCCAGCCTGCTGAATGCCGCGCAGCCGCCGCAGCCGGCCGAGCCGCTGGCGCCGCATGCGGCGCGGCGCCTGCTGGCGGATGGCCAGACACGGCGCAGCAGCCTGGACGCCGCCCTGCAGCGCACCGCGCGCCAGGTGCTGGCGGCCCAGGTGGCGCAGCTGGCGCCACGCGGCGTGGAGGACGCCGCCGCGGTGCTGCTGGATCGCCGCAGCGGCGAGGTGCTGGCCTATGTGGGCTCGTCCGGCGGCTTCAGCCGCGCCGCGCAGGTGGACGCGGCCGACGCGCCGCGCCAGGCGGGCTCCACGCTCAAGCCCTTCTTCTACGCGCTGGCGCTGGAGCGCGGCTTGCTTACGCCGGCCACGCTGCTGGATGACAGCCCGCTGGCGCTGGCGGGTGAGGCCGGCGTCTACGCGCCACGCAATTACGACGGCCGCTACCAGGGGCCGGTGTCGGTGCGGCGGGCCTTGGCCTCGTCGCTGAACGTGCCGGCGGTGCGCACCGTCGGTCTGGTCGGCGTGCCGGCGGCGCATGCGCTGCTGCGCGCGCTGGCGTTGCCGCTGCTGCCCGAGCCGGCGCACTACGGCGACTCACTGGCGCTGGGCAGTGCCGACGTGACGCTGCTGTCGCTGACCAACGCCTACCGTGCGCTGGCCAACGGCGGCGTCTGGAGCCCGGTGCGCTGGAGCGCAGACGACCCCATGGCGCCGGGCCGTCGCGTGCTGGTCGCCCCGGCCGCCTGGCTGGTCGGTCACATGCTGTCGGACAACGCCGCGCGCGAGACCACCTTCGGTTTCGACAGCGTGCTGGCCACGCCGGTGTGGAGCGCCGCCAAGACCGGCACCAGCAAGGACATGCGCGACAACTGGTGCATCGGCTTCACAGAACACTATGTGCTGGGCGTCTGGGTGGGCAATGCCAGCGGCGCGCCGATGCGCGATGTCTCGGGCGTCAGCGGCGCCGCACCGGCCTGGGCCGAGCTGGTGCGCAGCCTGCACCGCGACCTGGCCAGCCGGCCGCCGCCGCCCCCGCCTGGCCTGCGCGCCCAGGCGGTGCGCTACGAGCCGCCGGTCGAGCCGCCGCGCGACGAGTGGTTCCTGGCCGGCAGCGTGCCCGCTGGCACGGTGGTGGTGACGCTGCAGGACAGCGCCGGCCGGCCGCGCATCCTGGCGCCACAGGCGGGTGCGCTGCTGGCCTGGGACCCTGATATTCCGCCCGGCCACCAGGCCCTGGTGGCGCGCCATTCCGACCCGCAGCGCGCGCTGCAGTGGCAACTGGACGGTCGCGACGCTGGCCAGGGCGCCACGCTGACCGTGCCGCTGGTGCCCGGGCCACACCGCCTGAGCCTGCTGGACGCCGCCGGCCAGGTGCTGGACGAGCGCCTGTTCGAGGTGCGCGGCGGCCCGGGCACGCCGCGTGCAAGCCGCTGAACTATCCTTGCGCCATTCCCCCACGGAGCCTGCCATGACCCCCGCGATCGCCTTCGACCGCATCCCCCGCGACCGCCTTCCGGCGCTGCTGCAGCGCATGCCCAAGGCCGAGCTGCATATCCACATCGAGGGTTCGCTCGAGCCCGAGCTGATCTTCGCGCTGGCCCAGCGCAACGGCCTGACGCTGGCCTACCCCAGCGTCGAGGCGCTGCGCGCCGCCTACGCCTTCACCGACCTGCAGAGCTTCCTGGACATCTACTACGCCGGCGCCAGCGTGCTGCTGCACGAGCAGGATTTCTTCGACATGGCCTGGGCCTACTTCCAGAAGGCGGCGGCTGACCATGTGGTGCACGCCGAGCTCTTCTTCGACCCGCAGACCCACACCGAGCGCGGCGTCGACATCGGCGTGGTGATCCGCGGCCTGCACCGCGCCTGCCAGCAGGCGCAGGCCGAACTGGGCGTCAGCGCCCGCCTGATCCTGTGCTTCCTGCGCCACCTCAGCGAGGAGGCCGCGTTCGACACGCTGGAGGCGGCGCTGCCGTACCGCGAGCTGTTCATTGGCGTGGGCCTGGACAGCTCGGAGGTGGGCCACCCGCCCGAGAAGTTCGCGCGCGTGTTCGCCAAGTGCCGCGCCCTGGGCCTGCATGTGGTGGCCCATGCCGGCGAGGAGGGCCCGCCCGCCTACATCCATGCGGCGCTGGACGTGCTGCAGGTCGAGCGCATCGACCACGGCGTACGCAGCGTCGAGGACCCGGCGCTGATGCAGCGCCTGGCTGCCAGCCGCATGCCGCTGACGGTCTGCCCGCTGTCCAACGTCAAGCTGTGCGTCTACCGCACGATGGCCGAGCACCAGCTGCCGGCGCTGCTGTCGGCTGGGCTGTGCGCGATGGTCAACTCGGACGACCCGGCCTACTTCGGCGGCTACATGAACGACAACTTCCTGGCCACCTTCGAAGGCCTGCCGCAGCTGGGCGCCCGCGAGGCCTGGCAGCTGGCCGCCAACAGCTTCGAGGCCAGCTTCGTGCCGGCTGCGCAGAAGGCGGTGTGGCAGGCTGAGCTGGACCGCGTCTTCGCCGACGCCGCGGCCTGATCAGACGGCGGCAGGCCGCGGCCGAGAACCGCGGATCACGGCCTGCCAGGCCGCGCCAATGGCCATCAGCGTCAGCGCGCCCAGGCCCCACAGCGTCCACAGCAGTGGCGCCAGCCATTCGGCCAGCCACTGCAGCAGGCGCCATTCGTGCGCCGCACCCAGGCCCACCGACACCAGCAGCAGAGCGTCGTCCAGCAGGTTCACCACACCATCGCGCGCCTGGCGGGCCCAGTCGCCCCAGCCCTCCAGGGTGGGCAGCCCATGCAGCGCCTGCTGCGTCGCCAGCACCGTCGCCTGCGGGTCGGCCAGCAGCGCATGCACGCCCCACAGCGCGCCGCTCCACAGCGCCAGCAGCACGCCGAGTACCATCCACATCAGAGTGATCGCCATCAGGGCTTCGACTCTACGCCACGCCCGAGTTCCCCGATGCCGACGTCCCGCGACAGCCGCCCCGTCTACTCCACCGACACCGGCCGCCTGTGCCCCGAGTGCGCCCAGCCGGTGGCGCAGTGCCGCTGCCAGGCGCTGGCGCGCGCGGCGGCGCGGCCCGCGGGTGATGGCGTGGTGCGCGTCTCGCGTGAAGTGGCCGGCCGCGGCGGCAAGGTGGTCACCGTGGTGCGCGGCCTGCCCGGCAGCGAGACCGAGCTGGCCGCCACCGCCAAGGCGCTGAAAGCGGCCTGCGGCAGCGGCGGCACGCTGAAGGACGGCGTGCTGGAAATCCAGGGCGAGCAGCGCGACAAGGTGGTGGCCTGGCTGCAGGCCCGCGGGCTGAGCGTCAAGCGCGCCGGCGGCTGATCGACGAGAATCCGCGGCTTTCGAGGAGTCCCGCCATGCGCATCGCCGCCGATCTCGTCACCGCCCTGGTGGCTGCCCTCCATGTCTACATCCTGGTGCTGGAGATGTTCTGGTGGGACACGCCCAAGGGCCGCAAGGCCTTCGGCCTGACGCCCGAGTTCAGCGCCGCCACCAAGGTGCTGGCGGCCAACCAGGGCCTGTACAACGGCTTCCTGGCGGCCGGCCTGATCTGGGGCCTGTGGCTGGGGCCGGCGGGGGATGCCGTGAAGGTGTTCTTCCTGCTGTGCGTGGCGGTGGCGGGCCTGTACGGCGCGGCCACGGCCTCGAAGCGCATCCTGTTCGTGCAGACGGTACCGGCGGTGCTGGGACTGGCGCTGCTGTTCCCGCTGCAGGGATGAGGCCCGGGGCCCTGACCCTCAGGGCTTGACGCGCTGCACCTTCAGCACCGTGGCATTGCGCTTGAGGGTGCGCAGCACATCGGCCAGGTGCAGGCGGTCGCGCACGCTGACCAGCAGGCGCAGCTCGGCCACCTCGCCCGGGGGTTCGTCACCCATGTCGATGTGGGTGATGTCGGCCTCGGCGGCGCTCACCGCCTGGGCCACCTGGGCCAGCACGCCCTTGCCGTTCTTCAGCAGGATCAGCACGCCGGCCTCGAAGGGCCGCACCGGCTCCTCGGCCCATTCCACCTGCATCCAGCGCTCGCGGTCGCGCTCGAACAGGCGCTTGCCGGTGGAGCACTCGGCGGTGTGGACCACCAGCCCTTCGCCGCGGCCCAGGTAGCCGACGATCGCGTCGCCCGGGATCGGCCGGCAACAGGTCGCCAGGCTGACCGAGGCGCCCTCGGTGCCGTCGATCACCACCAGGCCCTGGGTGGGGGCGGAGTCGTCGCCGCCGTAGCGGCCCAGGCTCAGCGTCAGGGCATCGGGCCGCTGGCCGGCTTCGCGCAGCTGCTGCGCCATGCGCTTGGCGACGATGGTGGCAATCTTGCGGCCCAGGCCGATGTCGACCAGCAGGTCGGCCGGCGTGCGGTTGCCGCTCCAGCGCAGCACCGGCTGCCAGATCGCGGTGAGCGGCTCACCCTCGCGCGCGGGCAGTGCCAGGCCTTCGGCACGCAGCGCCTGGCCCAGCATCTTCTCGCCCAGCGCCTGCGACTCGGCGTGCTCCAGGTTCTTCAGGTAGTGACGGATCTTGGAGCGCGCACGCCCGGTGCGCACGAAGTTCAGCCAGGCCGGGTTGGGCCGGGCGCCAGGCGCCGAGATGACCTCGACCACGTCACCCGAGCGCAGCTCGGTGCGCAGCGCCGCGGCCTCGCCGTTGATCTTCACCGCCACCGTGCGGTCGCCCACGTCGGAGTGGATCGCGTAGGCGAAATCCACCGCGGTGGCGCCGCGCGGCAGCGCCAGGATCTTGCTCTTGGGCGTGAACACGTAGACCGCGTCGGGCACCAGGTCGATCTTGACGTGCTCCAGGAACTCCGACGAATCGCGCGTGTCCTGCTGGATGTCGAGCAGCGACTTCAGCCACATCGCGCCCAGGCGCTGGGCGACATCGGAGGGGCTGCCGCCGATCTTCTGGCCGGTCTTGTAGAGCCAGTGCGCGGCGATGCCGGCCTCGGCCACCGCATGCATCTCCTCGGTGCGCACCTGGAACTCCACCGCCGTGCCCAGCGGGCTGACCAGCGTGGTGTGCAGCGACTGGTAGCCATTGGGCTTGGGGATCGCGATGTAGTCCTTGAAGCGGCCCGGCACCGGCTTGTAGAGCTGGTGCAGCACGCCCAGCGCCAGGTAGCACTCGGGCAGGGTCTGCACGACGATGCGGAAGCCGAAGATGTCGTTGACCTGCGCAAAGCCGGCGTGCTTCTCGCGCATCTTGCGGTAGATCGAGAAGACGGTCTTCTCGCGGCCGGAGATCTCGGCCTTGAGCTTGTTGTGCGCGAAGGCCTTGACCACATCGTCCTGCACCTTGGAGACGATGTCGCGCCGGTAGCCGCGGGCGCGCTGCACCGCCTTCTCCAGCGCCGCATGGCGCCAGGGGTGGATGTAGCTGAAGGACAGCTCCTGCAGCTCGCGGTAGGTCTGGTTCAGGCCCAGGCGGTGGGCAATGGGCGCGTAGATGTCCAGCGTCTCGCGGGCGATGCGGGCGCGCTTGTTGGCGGCCATGGCCGCCATCGTGCGCATGTTGTGCAGGCGGTCGGCCAGCTTGACCAGGATGACGCGCACATCGCGCGACATCGCCAGCAGCATCTTGCGGAAGGACTCGGCCTGGCCCTCCTCGCGGGTGGAGAACTGCAGCTTGTCGAGCTTGGTCAGGCCGTCGACCAGCTCGGCCGTGGGCGCGCCGAAGCGCTCGATCAGCTCGGTCTTGGTGACGCCGCAGTCCTCCATGGCGTCATGCATCAGCGCGGCCATGATGGCCTGCGCGTCCAGCCGCCAGTCGGCCACCAGGCCGGCCACCGCGATCGGGTGGGTGATGTAGGGTTCGCCGCTGGCGCGGAACTGGCCCAGGTGGGCCTCGTCGGCGAACTTGTAGGCGTCGCGCACCAGCTTCAGGTCGGCCTTGCCCAGGTAGCCCAGCTTGTCGGCCAGGCCGGCGAAGGTGGAGACCTCGGGCTCGCGCGGGGCGCCGCCGCCGGGCGCAGCCTTGGCCCGGCCGGCCAGTGCGGCGGGGATCAGCTCGGCGGCGAAGGATCGGATGCCCATCGCCCGAATCTAACCGAGAAAGCGCACCCTGAAAGTGCAACGGGCGCCAATCTGGCGCCCGTCGTCAGGGTATGCGCAGCGCGTGGGTCAGGTCGGGACCTTGCGCAGCATCTCCAGGCCCACTTCACCGGCGGCGATTTCGCGCAGCGCGGTCACGCCGGGCTTGTTCTTGGACTCGACCTTGGGCGCGTGGCCCTGGCTCAGCATGCGGGCCCGGTAGGTGGCGGCCAGCACGAGCTGGAAGCGGTTGGGGACCTTGTTCAGGCAGTCTTCAACGGTGATGCGGGCCATGGGTGTCCTTGCGGAGGTCGGCGCCCCGGGGCGCCGAGCGTTCAGGAAATGTCCAGCGCGGCAAACACCTGGGATTTGGCGCGCCGCTGGGCGGCGTACTTCAGGCGCTGGGAGTGAACCACCGTCTTCAGATCGAAGAGGGCGGTTTCGAACAAGCTGTTGATTATAACAAAGTCGAAGTGCCGGGCCTGGGCCACCTCGGTGCGGGCGTTGGCCATGCGCAGCGCGATGACGTCGGGCTGGTCCTCGCCGCGGCGCTTCAGGCGCTGCTCCAGCTCCTGCCAGCTGGGCGGCAGGATGAAGATCAGCACCGCGTGCGGGAAGATCTGCTTGATCTGCAGCGCGCCCTGCCAGTCGATCTCGAGGATCACATCCTCGCCGGCCATCAGCCGCGCCTCGATGCCCACGCGCGAGGTGCCGTAGCACCGCCCGTGCACCTCGGCCCACTCGAAGAACTCGCCGCGGTCCGCCATGGCCTGGAAGACCTCGGGCGTGACGAAGTGGTATTCCCGGCCGTCCTGCTCCTGGCCGCGTGGCGCCCGCGTGGTGTGCGAGACCGACACGCCCAGGTGCGAGTCCAGCTCCAGCAGCGCCTTGACCAGGCTGGACTTGCCGGCCCCGCTGGGGGCGGCGACGACGAACAGGTTGCCGGGGGTTTCCATGCGACGAAGCCCGGGCCGAGCGGCCCGGGTGGGGTGCGAAGCGGCCCGATTCTAGCGGCGGGCGGTCTTCGTCGTCGGGGCGCTGGGCGCCTGGCAGGACCAGTTCGCGGCCTGTTCCACATCGCCCGAGCCGTTGTAGCGCGCCACCTGCGGGAAGGGGCACAGCGGGCGGGTCCGGCTGGGCGACCAGCTGGCCGGCACGTCGGCATTGACGCCGCCCGGGTTCCCGGTGCCGCGCGCCTGGGCCACGATCGCCTGCGGCGCCTGGCCCTGCTCGACCCAGGCCACCAGCGGGCTCAGGAAGTCGGCCTGGTCGGTCGCCGGGCCGCCCGAGCAATGGCCCATGCCGGGGACGCGGTACAGGCGGGCGAAGTCGCTGCGCTTGCCCTTCGAGTTGGCCAGCAGGTGGCGGTACCAGTCCACGGTGTCGTCGACCGAGAAGATCGGGTCGCTGACGCCGTGGTAGACCATGATCTTGCCGCCGCGGCGGTAGACGTCGCCGAAGTCGCTGTCGCCAGGCGTCATGAAGGACATCGCCGACTCGGTGTAGGTGGCGTCGGTCGCCTGCAGTTCAGACAGGGCCTGGTCGATCCCCAGCCCCAGCGAGAACGCCGGTCCGTTCGTCAGGGCGGCGATGCTGGGAGGCACCTTGAAGATCACGCCCACCGCGCCCGAATCCAGGTTCAGCGGTGCGGTGAACTCCCAGAAGGCCGTGCCGCTGCCACCAACGCCGCTGTCGTACGGGAAGCTGTTGTAGAACGCCGCGCCCGCCGAGGTGGTGGCGCCCTTGAAGATGCCGTCCACCACGCTCTTCTGCGTGTCGGTCAGGCAGCTGCCGTCACGCGCGCCAGTGCAGGTGGGCACGTCGCGCTTGAGCTTGAAGGCCTTCTGGCAGGCCTTGGTGTCCTGCACCAGACCATCGACCGCGCCATCCAGCGCGTCGCAGCGCGCCAGCACCGCGTTGGCGACCAGGGTGCGCTCGGCGGCGGTGTAGGCGGTTTCCAGGCCGGCCGGCGTGGCCGGGTCGCCGGTGGCGACCGTGGCGTAGCGCTGCGCGCCCCAGATGTTGGCCAGCGCGGCCAGCGGCAGGCGGTAGCCGGGGGCGCCGGCCAGGAAGCCGTCGTACTCCTGCGCGTAACGCGCGGCGGCCACCAGGGTGTGGCGGCCGCCGTTCGAGCAGCCGCCGAAGTAGGAGCGGTCCGGTGCGCGCTCGTAGGCGGCGGCGATCAGCTGCTTGGCCATTGGCGTCAGTGCGCCCACGGCAGCATAGCCATAGTCCTTGCGCGCCTGCGGGTCCAGGCCGAAGGCCGGGCCGCCCTGGGCCAGGGTGTGGCCGGCGTCGGAGGACAGCACCGCGAAGCCCTGCTTCAGTGCCCCGGTCAGCGGGCCGCCGCCCAGCGCGCCCAGCGCGGTGACCACCGAGCCGTCGATGCCGCCGTTGCCCTGGTGGTAGAAGCGACCGTTCCAGGCCTTGGGCAGGCGCATCTCGAAGCCGATGGCGTAGGTCTTGCCGTCCACCGGGCTGACCCGCTCGTTCATCCGGCCGGTCACCCGGCAGTGCTCGGCGATCGGCTGGCCGCCCTGGCTGAGCGTGCCGGCCGGCACGGTGGTGCTGGCGGTGATCACGGTGTTGGCCAGTCCGCCCAGGCGGGCGGGCAGGTCCTCGCAGGTGCCGGCAAAGCTGCCCGGCTGGGCCGGGGGCAGCTGCGGTGGGGCGGCCAGGGCCAGGGCCGGGGCACTCAGGGCTGAGCAAGCCAGCGCGGCGATACTCGCGGCGCGCAGGCGCGGATGGGGATGTGACATGCGGTCTCCTCGGTGTGCGACGCGGCGGACAGCCTGGGTGGACCACCTGGCGCCTGGCGTCTGATAGTTATTCTGCTTATCTAATTTATCGACTGACATCGGGCTTACACCGATGCCCATGGTGACAGTATGGTTCACCCGTTGAACGAATCGAGGGCCTTTCCATGACCCGCAAGACCGCTGCAGTCGCAGCCGAGCGCACGCCGGTCGGCCGCCTGGCCGAGCCCGGCTTGCACGACATCATGGGCTACCAGCTGGCGCAGGCCAGCGTGGTCACCAACGCGATCTTTCGCCGCTGCGTGGCCGAGCCCGAAGGCATGGGCAAGGTCGAGTTCACCATCCTGGCGCTGGTGCAGGCCAACCCCGAGGTCAGCGCGCGCCAGCTGGCGCAGGCGCTGGCGGTGACGCCGCCGAACATCGCGATGTGGCTGGACAAGCTGGAGCAGCGCGGCTGGGTGGCCCGCACCCGCAGCACGCGCGATGCCCGTGTGCAGCACGTCAGCCTCACCGCCGAGGGCACCGCCACGGTGAACCGCTGTGTGCAGGCCCTGCACGCCGCCGAGCACGAGGCCATGGCCACCCTGAGCACGGCCGAGCAGGCGATGCTGGTGGAGCTGCTGCACAAGCTGGCCTGCGCGCGCAGCCGATCCTGACCTCACGGGGCGTTCTGCCTGCTTGGCGTCAGCCCGGTGGCTCGCAACCCTGGACGCCGATAGTCAGAAGGGGGAACAGACCGCCTGCGCTGCCCTGCCGCGCCTTGGCTGAGATACTCCGCCCATTCAGGTCCCGCCAACGGGACACAGCGACAGCACGGCGCCGCGCACGGCGAGCGCTTCGCTGTCGGGCGTCACCCAATTCTCTCTGCGGAACGGTCATCACGCATGGACAAGCTGCTTTCAGCGATCGGCTCGGTGCTCTACGGCATGCGGTTCACGATGCTGTTCTTCTACGTGGGCCTGGTCACGATCATCATCGGCATCCTGGGCAAGTTCGTGCTCGAGACCCATAAGCTGATGACCACGCTGCTGTTTGGCGAGCTGGCGAAGATCGACCTGATCATCAAGGTGCTGGAGCTGGTCGACATGACGATGGTGGCGCAGCTGGTCTGGGTGGTGGCGCTGGCCGGCGTGTCGCTCTTCGTGACCACGGGGCACTTCGACAAGCAGGACATGAAAAAGCCCGACTGGCTGGACCATGTCAACACCTACAACCTCAAGCTGAAGCTGGCCTTCGCCATCATCTCGATCTCGGGTGTGCACGCCTTGAAGACCTACCTGAGCGGCGACCTGAGCCTGGAGAACATCCGGATCGTGGCGATCGTGGCGGTCATCCACTTCACCTTCGTGCTCTCCGCGATCGGCATCTCCGTGGCGGAGCGCCTGACGCGCGACAAGGCCTGAGCGAGCCCGTCGACCTGACCCGTTCGGGGGCGGCCCATGCCCGCGGACGTCAGGGCGTTCAGCGCAGGCCCCGGGGGGCAGCGAGAGCTGCGGATCCCGGGAGCCGCTACTCGATGTTCTGCACCTGCTCGCGCATCTGCTCGATCAGCACCTTCATCTCCACCGAGATGCCGGTGAGCTCCAGCGCCGCCGACTTGCTGCCCAGCGTGTTGGCCTCGCGGTGCAGCTCCTGGATCAGGAAGTCCAGGCGCTTGCCCAGTTCGCCGCCGGCCTTCAGCAGGCGCTCGATCTCGTCGAGGTGGGCGCTCAGGCGCGACAGCTCCTCGGCCACGTCGATGCGGATCGCGAAGGCCGCGGCCTCACCCAGCGCGCGGTCGCGCGCTGATTCGGCGCTGACCTGGGCGCCGGCGCCGGCGTTGTCCAGCGCCTCGTTCCAGCGCTCCAGGAAGCGCTCCTGCTGCTTCTTCACCACGGCCGGGATCAGCGGCGCGGCCTGGGTGGCCAGTGCGCGCAGGGCGTCGATGCGCTCCATCAGGATGGCCACCAGGCGCTCGCCCTCGCGGGCGCGGGCCTCCTTGAGGCCTTCAATCGCCTGCCGGCCGGCCTGCATCGCCAGCTCGTCCAGGGATTCGCGCGGCGTGCTGACGCCGCTGCCGCGGCACCATTGCAGCGCCTCATGCACGCTCAGCGGTGCGGCCTTGGGCAGCCAGGCGCTGACCTGAGATTCCAGACGCGCCAGGCGCGACAGCTGCTCGCTGCTGGGCAAGGGCAGGGCGCCGTCGGCCGCGCGCTCGAGGTTGCCGCGCACCTCCACCTTGCCGCGGCGAAGTGCCGCGGTCAGGGCTTCGCGCAGCGAAGGCTCGATCTGGCGCAGCTCGTCCGGAAGGCGAAAGGCAATGTCCAGGAAACGGCTGTTGACCGAGCGGAGCTCAAGGTGGACGCCGTCGGTGGCAGCGCCACCCTCGGCCGACGGCTTCGCGCCCGCATGGGCGAAACCGGTCATGCTGTAGACTGGCATGGCGCTTTTCTTGCAGGAAGACAGAACGCGATTATGTCAAAGCCCAAACCCGCCCCGTTGCCCGCCGGCACCGTGGTCGGCGGCTACCAGATCATCAAGAAGCTGGCCGCTGGCGGGTTTGGCGTGGTCTACCTCGCCGAAGACGAACAGCGCCGCCTGGTGGCCTTGAAGGAGTACCTGCCGGCCTCGCTGGCCGAGCGCTCCGCGGGCGAACTGATTCCGCGTGTGCGTCCCGAAAAGCAGCCGCTGTACCGCCTGGGCCTGAAGAGCTTCTTCGAGGAAGGTCGCGCACTGGCCCAGATTTCCCACGCCAGCGTGGTCTCGGTGCTGAACTTCTTCCGCGAGAACGAGACCGTCTACATGGTGATGAACTACCTGCAGGGCGACACGCTGCAGGACTTCATCGTCACCGCGCGCGAACTCAAGCGCGAGAAGGTCTTCCGAGAGTCCACCATCCGCAGCCTGTTTGATGAGATCCTGCGCGGCCTGCGCATCGTCCACCAGCACAAGATGCTGCACCTGGACATCAAGCCGGCCAACATCTTCATCACCAACGACAACAAGGCGGTGCTGCTGGACTTCGGCGCGGCGCGCGAGGTGCTGTCCAAGGAAGGCAACTTCATCCGCCCGATGTACACGCCGGGCTTCGCCGCCCCCGAGATGTACCGCCGCGACGGCAGCCTGGGCCCCTGGACCGACATCTACGCGATCGGCGCCTGCATCTATGCCTGCATGCAGGGCTATCCGCCGGCCGACGCGCCGCAGCGCATCGAGAAGGACCGCCTGCCGATGTCGCTCTCGCGCATGCGCAACACCTACTCCGACAACCTGATCGAGGTGGCCGAGTGGTGCATGTCGCTGGACCCGTTGTCGCGGCCGCAAAGCGTGTTCGCCCTGCAGAAGGAACTCTCGCGTGAGACCGAGCGCCGCTACACCGCGCTGAGCTTCACCGAGCGTCTGAAGCTGCAGATCGAGAACCTGAAGTCCGGCGCCCGAACTTGAGAGGCTGAAAGTCTTTCACTCATGCCCGCCTTTCACCTGAAAACGCCCCCGCTCGTCGTTGCAAATGCTCGCCATAGCCCGAGCTATGGCTGCGCTTTGCGCCTAGATCGGAGGCGTTTGCAGGCGCCTGTCGGGCACGATCGAAAAACTCTCAGCCTCTGAGCCGAGCCACCATGCGTTTCTCCGTCTACCAGATCAGCCGCAAGGGCGGCCGCGAGCTCAACGAAGACCGCATGGGCTACTGCTACACGCGCGACTCCGGCCTGTTCGCGCTGGCCGACGGCATGGGCGGCCACCCGGAAGGCGAGGTGGCCGCGCAGCTGGCGCTGCAGACCCTGGCCTCCACCTTCCAGCGCGAGGCCAAGCCGGTCCTGAAGAACCCCTCGAAGTTCCTGCAGGACGCGGTGCTCGCCGGCCACCACCAGCTGCTGCGCTACGCCACCGAGAAAGGCCTGGTCGACACGCCGCGTACCACCGTGGTCGCCTGCGTGATCCAGGGCAAGTCGGCCTACTGGGCGCACTGCGGCGACTCGCGCCTGTACCTGGTGCGCGGCGGCCAGCTGCACGCCCGCACCCGCGACCACAGCTATGCCGAGCTGCAGCAGACGCTGGCCCAGGTCGTGCCCATCGAGGCCAATTTCAACCGCTCGGTGCTGTTCACCTGCCTGGGCAGCCCGGGCAAGCCGGTGGTCGACACCGCCGGCCCCACGGTGCTCAAGCCCGGCGACCGCCTGGTGCTGTGCTCCGACGGCCTGTGGAGCGTGGTGCCCGACGACGAGATCGTCGACACCCTGACCCAGCGCCCCTTGTCGGACGCCGTGCCCGAGCTGGTCGAGCAGGCGCTGCGCAACGGCGGCAGCCATGCCGACAACGTCACCGTGCTGGTGGTCGAATGGGAGGCCGCCGAGGACACCGACTCCACCCAGGGCATCTCCACCCGCACGCTGGGCGAGGATGTGTTTGCGTCCACCATCCAGGCCAGCGTCGGCGATGGCCTGCTGGCCGACCTGGACGAGGCCGAGATCGAACGCTCGATCCGCGAGATCAACGAGGCCATCCAGCGCTCGGCCCGCAAGCCGACCTGAGCCACTGCATCCCACCCCGGCGGCCGGCATGATGCCGGCCGCGCCACTTCGAGAGACTGTCATGAGCTACCAACGCAGCGCCGAACGCGCCGCCAACGCCCTGCGCCCGCTGCGCATCACCCGTGGCTATACCCGCCATGCCGAAGGCTCGGTGCTGATCGAGTTCGGCCAGACCCGGGTGCTGTGCACCGCGTCGGTGGAGGAACGCGTGCCGCCGCACCAGAAGGGCAGCGGCGAAGGCTGGGTCACCGCCGAGTACGGCATGCTGCCGCGCGCCACCCACACCCGCGGCGCCCGCGAGGCCGCCAAGGGCAAGCAGAGCGGCCGCACGCAGGAGATCCAGCGCCTGATCGGCCGCTCGCTGCGCGCGGTGTTCGACCTGAAGGCGCTGGGCGAGCGCACCATCACGCTGGACTGCGACGTGCTGCAGGCCGACGGCGGCACCCGCACCGCGGCCATCACCGGCGCCTTCGTCGCCGCGCGGGACGCGGTCAACGGCCTGCTGGCCAGTGGCGCGCTGAAGACCGATCCGATCCGCGACCAGGTGGCTGCGATCAGCGTGGGCATCGTCCAGGGCACACCGCTGCTGGACCTGGAGTACACCGAGGACTCGGCCTGCGACACCGACATGAACGTGGTGATGACCGGCTCCGGCGGCTTCGTCGAGGTCCAGGGCACGGCCGAAGGCGTGCCCTTCAGCCGCGCCGAGATGGACGCGCTGCTGCAACTGGCCGCTGACGGCATCGCCACCCTGGTGCAGGCCCAGCAGGCCGCGCTGGCGCAGCCCCTGGTGAAGGACTGAGTCGGTGAAGCTGGTCCTGGCCTCCAACAACGCGAAGAAGCTGAAGGAGCTCTCGGCGCTGTTCGGCGCGCTGCCGATCGAGCTGGTCACGCAGGGCAGCCTGGGGGTGGCCGAGGCCGAGGAGCCGCACATCACCTTCGTCGAGAACGCGCTGGCCAAGGCCCGCCAAGCCGCGCAGGCCACCGGCCTGCCGGCGATCGCCGATGACAGCGGCCTGTGCGTGGACGCGCTGGGCGGCCACCCCGGTGTGCAGAGCGCCGTCTACGCGCCACTGCAGGCGCCCGAGGGCCTGGAGCGCGAGGCCCGCCGGGCGCTGCAGGACGAGGCCAACAACGCGCTGCTGCTGCAGCGGCTGCAGGACCAGGCCGACCGCCGCGCCAGCTTCGTCTGCGCGCTGGTGGCGCTGCGCAGCGCCGACGACCCCGAGCCGCTGATCGCCTTCGGCCGCTGGGGCGGCGAGATCCTCACCGCGCGCCAGGGCCAGGGCGGTTTCGGCTACGACCCGCTGATGTTCATCCCGGTCTTCGGCCAGACCGTGGCCGAGCTGGCCGCCGAGGTCAAGAACGCACACAGCCACCGCGCGCTGGCCGCGGCGCAGATGGTGGCGCTGATGTGCTCGGCCTGGGGCCTCTGAGCGGCGCATGGACGAGCTGCAATCGCGCTATCTGCGCCCCGGCACACTGCAGCTGGGCGCGCCGCCGCCGCTGTCGGTCTATGTGCACCTGCCCTGGTGCCTGCAGAAGTGCCCGTACTGCGACTTCAACTCGCACGCCGCACCGGCCGACGGCCTGCCCGAGGTGCGCTACCTGGACGCGCTGCGCGCCGACCTGGAGCAGAGCCTGCCGCTGGTCTGGGGCCGCAGCGTGCACAGCGTGTTCATCGGCGGCGGCACGCCCAGCCTGTTCTCGCCCGAGGGCATCGAGCGCCTGCTGGCCGACCTGCGCAGCCTGCTGCCACTGCAGCCCGGCTGCGAGGTCACGCTGGAGGCCAACCCCGGCACCTTCGAGCAGGGGCGCTTCCGGGCCTTCCGCGCGGCCGGGGTGACCCGGCTGTCGATCGGCGTGCAGAGCTTTGACGACGCTGCGCTCAAGGCGCTGGGCCGGGTGCATGACCGGGGCCAGGCCATCGCTGCGGCCACGCTGGCCGCCGAGGTCTTCGACACCTTCAACCTCGACCTGATGTACGCGCTGCCGGGCCAGGACCTGGCGGCACTGGACCGCGACCTGGACCAGGCCCTGGCCTTTGCGCCGCCACACCTGTCGCTCTACCACCTGACGCTGGAGCCCAACACGCTGTTCGCGCGGCAGCCGCCGGTGCTGCCCGACGAGGACACCGCGGCGCTGATGCTGGACCGCCTGGCCGAGCGCACCGCGGCCGCCGGCCTGCAGCGCTACGAGGTCTCGGCCTACGCCCGGCCCGGCCACCGCTGCGCCCACAACCTGAACTACTGGCAGTTCGGCGACTACCTGGGCCTGGGCGCCGGGGCGCACGGCAAGCTGAGCTTTCCGCACCGCGTGCTGCGCACCGTCAAGTGGCGCGAGCCGGCGGCCTATCTGCGCGAGGCGCTGGCGGGACGCGCCACCTCGAACGAGGAGGAGGTGGGCCGCAAGGCGCTGCCCTTCGAGTTCATGCTCAATGCGCTGCGGCTGCGCGAGGGCTTCGAGGAAGCACTGTTCATGGAACGCACTGGCCTGCCCCCGTCGGCCGTGTTGCCGCGCCTGGAGGCCGCCGCGGCCGAAGGGCTGATCGAGCCCTTGATGACGGCGCAGGGCCGCTGGTGGCGCCCCACCGCCCGTGGCTTCGACTTCCTCAGCGACCTGCAGGAACGCTTCCTCTGACATCGGCGCGCCACGGGCGCGTCACGGTCTGGTCACCCCGTGTGGCGAGCATGTGCTGCTCGTCCCGCCAGCACGGCGGACGTCAGATGACGAACACAGGAGGACCTTCATGCACACCCCCCTCTGGCGCGCGCTCGCGCTGGCCGCTGCCGCGCTGGTTCTGCAGGCCTGCAGCGGTGGCGACACCGTCACCACGCTGGATGGTGGCCCGACCCTGGTCATCGGGCACCGGGGGGCTTCGGGCCTGCGCCCGGAGCACACGCTGGCCAGCTACCAGCGCGCGATTGACGACGGCGCCGACTTCATCGAGCCGGACCTGGTGCTCACCGCCGACGGCGAAATGGTCGCCCGCCACGAACCCATGCTCGACAGCACGACAGACGTGGCCGACAAGTTCCCGGCCAGCCGCATGCGCACCCGCCTGGTCGATGGCGTCGAAACCACAGCCTATTTCGCCGGTGACTTCACGCTGGCCGAGATCAAGACGCTGCGCGCCCGGCAGTCACGCGCAGGCCGCTCCACCGCCTACGACGGCCTGTATGAGATCCCGACGCTCGCCGAGGTCATTGCCCTGGCCCTGGGCGCGGGCCGCACGGTCGGCATCTACCCTGAGATCAAGCACTCCACGTTTCATGCCGGGCTGTTCGGCGTGAACGTCTTCGAGGACAAGCTGGTCGCGGCCCTGCACGCCGCCTGGGGCAACCGTGCCGATGCCCCGGTGTACATCCAGTCCTTCGAGGTGTCGAACCTGCAGTACCTGCGCACGCGCACGGCGATGCGGCTGGTGCAGCTGATCGATGCCGATGACGTCAAGGCCGACGGCTCGATGTCGCTGGTCGCCCCCTACCGCCAGCCCTACGACTTCGTCGTCAAGGGCGATCCCCGCACCTTCGCCGATCTGCTGAGCGACCAGGGCCTGGATTTCGTGAAGGGCTATGCCGACGCGGTGGGCCCCTGGAAGCCCTACCTGGTGAAGACGGTCGACGACGGCACGGACCGCGATGGCGATGGCCAACTGACGATCAACGACCGGCGCCTCGTGGGATCGACGGGCGTCATCGAGCGGGCGCACCAGCGTGGCCTGCGGGTCCACACCTGGACCTTCCGCAACGACGCCAGCGGCTACGGCTTCAGCGATCCGCAGCAGGAGATGACCTACTACATGCAGCTGGGTGTGGACGGTGTGTTCACCGACTTCCCGGCCACCGGCGTCGCGGCACGCAAGGCACTGTGACCGGGCGGCGCCGCGCTCAGACCCGGTGCAGCATCGCGCCGTGGGTGGCGCGCAGGCGCTCGATCAGCTTGGGCGCGATCTGGGTGAGCGGCAGCACCTCGTTGGCGGCGCCGTGGTTGATGGCTTCGCGCGGCATGCCGAAGACCACGCAGCTGGCCTCGTCCTGGCAGTAGTTGTAGGCGCCGGCATCGCGCATCGCCTTCATGGCCTTGGCGCCGTCGCCGCCCATGCCGGTCAGCATGATGCCGAAGGCATTGGGGCCGACCACGCGCGCGGCGGATTCGAACAGCACCTCGACCGAGGGCTTGTGGCGGTTCACCGGCTCGCCGTCGCGCACGCGGGCGATGTAGTTGGCGCCGGAGCGCTCCACGCTCAGGTGCAGGCCGCCCGGCGCGATGTAGGCGTGGCCGGGCAGGATGCGTTCGCCGTCCACCGCTTCCTTCACCCGGATCTTGCACAGCCCGTCCAGCCGCGCCGCGTAGCTGCGCGTGAAACCGGGCGGCATGTGCTGGGTGATCACCACCGCGGGCGAGTCGGGGGGCAGGTTGACCAGCACTTCCTTGGTGGCCTCGGTGCCGCCGGTGGAGGCGCCGATGAAGATCAGCTTCTCGGTCGACACCCGGCCCAGGCTGGGCAGGGGCGCGCTGGGCGCGGCGGCGGCCGGCGCCGCGCCGGCCTGGGCCACGGTGGACGGCGGCAGGCGACGGATGTGGGCGCGGCTGGCGATGCGGATCTTGTCGGTGATCTCCTCGGCCAGCTGTTTCAGGCCATCGGAGATGCCGACCTTGGGCTTGGCGACGAAGTCCACCGCGCCCAGCTCCAGCGCCTTGAGCGTGACCTCGGCGCCGCGCTCGGTCAGCGTGGAGACCATCACCACCGGCATCGGCCGCAGGCGCATCAGGCGGGCCAGGAAATCGATGCCGTCCATGCGCGGCATTTCCACGTCCAGCGTGATGACGTCGGGGTTGATGTTGCGGATCATCTCGCGCGCCGCAAAGGGATCGGCGGCAGTGCCCACGCACTGCATGTCCGGTTGCCGGTTGATGATCTCGGCCAGCAGGTTGCGCACCAGCGCCGAGTCGTCGACCACCACGACACGTGTCTTGGCCATGTTGTTTTCCTTGGGTTCGTGGTCCTCAGAACAGATCGATCGAGCCGCCGCCGGTGCTGGCCGGCACCACCTTCTGGGCCGCGGCGCGTTCCTGCGCCACCAGGGCCTCGGCATTGGTGGGCGCCAGGCGCTTGACCATGGCCTTGCCGCTGGCCGGCAGGAAGCAGACCTTGCGCGGGTAGACGTCCATCACGTCCTTGGAGACGATGGGAATGCGCTCGGTGGCCAGGAAGTGGGTGACGAACTCGGTGTTGCGCTCGCCCACGTTGATCGAGTTCATGCCGCTGATCACCGCGCCGCCGCCGAAGATCTTGGCCTCCATCGTCAGGCGCGAGGCGCCGCGCTTCATCATCTCGTTGATCAGCAGTTCCATCGCGTAGCTGCCGTAGCGGCCGCTGTCGCCGCTGCCTTCGGGCAGCATGAAGTGGTTCATGCCGCCAATGCGCTTTTCGCGGTCCCACAGGCAGGCGGCGATGCACGAGCCCAGCGTGGTCATCACCAGCAGGTCCTCGTTGTCGACGTAGTACTCGCCGGGCAGCACCTTGACCGCCTCGTTCTTGAAGTGCGCGTCGTAGAAGAAGAAGGAGGCCTCGCCGGGCTTGCGCGACACGGCCTTGAGCCGCTCCAGGCGCGAACCGGCCGGGCTCTGGCCCGTCATCAGGCCGCTCAGGCGCGGAGGCGGCATCGCAGGCCGGGGCGAGGAGGTCGAGGGGGTCAGGGCCATGGGGTGTCCTGTGGAGCGGGTGGGTTCGGGGTCAGCTGCGCTGGTAGATGGTCTTGCCGCGCAGCTGGAACAGGTCGCGCGAATCGGTGAAGTTCTCCGAATGGCCGACGAACAGCAGGCCGCCCGGTCGCATCACGCCGTGGATGCGCTCCAGGACCTTTCGCTGGGTGGCATGGTCGAAATAGATCATCACGTTGCGGCAGAACACCATGTCGAAGGGTTCGCCCAGCGACCAGCTGGTGGACATCAGGTTGAACTGGCGGAACTCCACCAGCCGCGCCAGCTCGGGCTTGACGCGGATGAAGCCGGCGTTCGGCCCGGTGCCGCGCATGAAGTGGCGGCGCAGCCGCTCGGGCGACAGGCCGCGCGCGTCGGCTGGGTACACCCCGCGCTGCGCGGTGGCCAGCACCTTGGTGTCGATGTCGCTGCACATCAGCTTCCAGCCGGCACCGTTGCCCAGCACCTCGGACAGCACCATGGCCAGCGAGTAGGGCTCCTCGCCGGTGGAGGCGGCGTTGCACCACAGGCGCACCGGCTTGCCGGTGGGATGGGCGCGCAGCGCTTCGGTCAGCGCGTGGAAATGGTGCTCCTCGCGGAAGAAGGAGGTCAGGTTGGTGGTCAGGCAGTTGATGAACTCCTGCCACTCCGATTCGCCGGCACCGTTCTCCAGCCAGCGCAGGTATTCGGCAAAGCTGCGGTGGCCGGTCTCGCGCAGCCGGCGCGACAGCCGGCTGTAGACCATGGCGCGCTTGCCGTCATGCAGGCTGATGCCGGCGCGCTGGTAGATCAGCTGGCGGGTGCGCTCGAAATCGGCGGTGCCGAAGGCGAACTCCTGCTCGCTCTCGTCGCCCGGGCGTTGGATCTCGGCTAGCTGGTTCATCGTGGCGCACGCGGTGGTCGTGATCGGTGGTGACAGGCCGCGCCCGGGGCGCAGACCTGCGTCATGCCCCACAGTCTTGCGGCTGGCGGCCGGCTGTGGCGGGTGGAGTTGCACCCGCTTTGGGGGCCTTTTCCGGGCCCTGGCCGGGTGGGGCCCGCTGCTAGACTGATCCGCACCACCGGGACCCTGCCCAGGCAGGCCGGACAACCGCCTTTTCGTGCCGTGACGCCACCCCTTGCCACCCGTCTGTCGGACACCACCGCGCTGCGGCTGGACTCGGCGCTGCAACTGCTGCAGCAGTCGGGCCACGCCGCGTTGCCGGGTGCGCCGGGCAGCGTGGCCTGGCTGCAGGGGGTGATCGACGCGCTGTGCGACCTCTCCAGCCGTGACGCGCTGACCGGTCTGGCCAACCGCCGCGCCTTCGAGGCGGCGCTGGGCCGCGAGATCGACCGCGTCGCCCGCTCCGGCGAGCCGGCCCTGCTGCTGCTGCTGGACATCGACCATTTCAAGCGGGTCAACGACACCTACGGCCACCAGGCTGGCGACGTCGTCATCCAGGCGGTGGCCGACATCCTGCGCGACTGCGTCCGGCCGATGGACCTGCCGGCCCGCATCGGCGGCGAGGAGTTCGCCATCGTGCTGCCCAACTGCCCGCCGGCCTTCGGCCAGACCGTGGCCGAGCGCCTGCGCGCCCGGCTCGAGAGCCAGACCATCGCGCTGGGCCCGCAGCAGCACCTGGGTGTGACGGTCAGCGTCGGTGGTGCCTATGCCCCGCAGTGGGTGCGCTCCTCGTCCACGCTGTGGATCGAGCGGGCCGACCTGCAGCTCTACCGCGCGAAGGCCGAGGGCCGCAACCGCACCTGTCTGGAACCGACTCCCGTGTCGCTGGTGAGCGCCGAGGAGAAGGGCATGCTCTTTGGCGGCCCGAGCTGGGATCAATCATGACGACCGCCTCCGCCCCCACCGATCGCCGCGCCCAGATCACCGCCATCACCAGCGGCAAGGGTGGCGTGGGCAAGACCTTCGTCTCGGCCAACCTGGCCGCCGCGCTGGCCCGCCAGGGCGAGCGGGTGCTGGTGCTGGACGCCGACCTGGGCCTGGCCAACCTGGACGTGGTGCTGAACCTCTTCCCCAAGGTCACGCTGCACGACGTCTTCACCGGCAAGAACTCGCTGGAGGACGCGATCCTGCCGGCCCCCGGCGGCTTCTCGGTGCTGCTGGCCGGCTCGGGCATGGTCGAGTACTCGCGCCTGACGCCCGAGGTGCGTGACCAGCTGACCGAGGTGATCCAGCGCGTGCGCCCGCGCTTCGACCGCATCCTGCTCGACACCGGCGCCGGCATCTCCGATGTGGTGCTCTACACCGTCTCACTGGCCGACGAGGTGCTGGTGGTGGCCACGCCCGAGCCCACCTCGCTGACCGACGCCTATGCCACCATCAAGGTCCTGGCCACCACCCAGGGCCGGCGTGACCTGCAGCTGCTGGTCAACCAGGTCGGCCGCAGCGGCGAGGGCCGCACCATCCGCGGCCAGCTGCAGCAGGTGGTCGATCGCTACGTCACGCCCGGCCTGTCCGAGCCGGTGAAGCTGGCCTTTGTGGGCGAGCTGCCGGTGGACCCCAACGTGCGCGAGGCCGTGAAGCGGCGACAATTGCTGCTCGAATGCTTCCCCGGGAGCCCCGCCGCCCAGGCCGTGGTGGCCGTGGCCACCCGCCTGGCCACGTGAGCTCTGCAGACCACCCCGACGACGCCCCCCCGCCCGGCCCCACGCCCTTTGACCGCCTCGGCGGCGAGAGCGGCGTGCGCGCCCTGGTCGACCGCTTCTACGACCTGATGGACCTGGAGCCGGCCTACGCCCGGCTGCGCGCCGTGCACGGCAGCACACTGGCCGACGCCCGCGACAAGCTGTTCTGGTTCCTGTGCGGCTGGCTGGGCGGCCCGGACCATTACATCCAGCGTTTCGGCCACCCGCGGCTGCGCGCGCGCCACCTGCCCTTCAGGATCGGCAGCGTCGAGCGCGACCAGTGGCTGGCCTGCATGTTCCAGGCGATGCAGGAACTGAACGTGGAGCGCAGCCTGGCCGAGCGGCTCGAGAAGAGCCTGTTCGACACGGCCGACTGGATGCGCAACACGCCGGGCTGACCGGATCCAGCTGGCGCCGCGACGGCGGCGTTTCGCGCCGCGCGCCGTCATTTCATCGCACGCCCCATGCGGCGCGGCGTCCCGGCCGCGACAGTCTCCCCATCGATTGATTCACCGGAGACTGCCATGACCGCCACCATCCCCACCTGGGTTCCCGTCCTGTTCGTCGCGCTGGCCTGGCTGGGCTACCGCCTGTCGCAGCCGCGCACGGTCCGCCCCGGCAAGCTGCTGCTGGTGGCGCTGGGCATGTTTGCCTTCTCGCTCTACGGCCTGGTCGGCACCTTCGGGCTGGCGCCGCTGGCGCTGGGGCTGTGGCTGCTGGGCTATGCCTTGTCGATGACCCTGGGCGCCCGGCACTTCACGGCGCGCGGCCTGACAGCCGTGGGTGAGCTGGTCCGCATGCCTGGCAGCTGGGTGCCGCTGGCGCTCCTGATGGGGATCTTCATGGCCAAGTTCGTGCTGGGCGCGGCCATGGCGGTGCGCTCGCCGATGCTGCACGACCTGGCCTTCATCGCGGGCATGAGCGGGGTGCTGGGTGTCCTGAGCGGTGGCTTCGGAGCCCGTGCGCTGGCGGCGCTGCGTTGCGTGGCCCAGACCCCGGCGGCCTGAGGCCTCCCAACCAGCGCCCGGTTCAGGACGCCGGATCGAACATGATCTCCCGCACGTCCTGGGCACAGCGGCAGGCACGGGCGATCTTCGCCGCCCAGGCCAGCGCCTCGTCGCGCGTGGCCACCTCGATCACCGAGAAGCCGCCGACCACCGCCTTGCGCTCGGGCACCGGACCGGGGGTGACGGTGCCGTCCGGCGCCACGACGGCGGCCTGCTGACGCTGCAGGCCGCCGCCAAAGATCCAGACGCCGGCGGCCTTGGCCTCACTCAGCACGGCGTGCGCGGCCTCGCCGACGGCGGGCCAGTCGGCGTCGGGGATGTGGTCCATCGCGCCGTCGTCGAAGGAGATCAGGTAGCGGGGCATCGCGGGTGTCCTTGTATCGTGGGCGGTGTCGAACCGGGCCGGGTTCATTCGTCGTCCTGGCTCCACCCCTCGTCTTTGAAAGGCACCCGACCATGGCCACCGGCACCGTCCGACTGCACCGCATCCTCAAGGCGCCGCCCGAGCGTGTCTACCGGGCTTTCCTCGAGCCCGACGCGCTGGCGCGCTGGCTGCCGCCCTATGGCTTCACGTGCATCGTCCACCACCTGGACGCCCGCGTGGGCGGTACGCACCGCCTGTCCTTCCGCAACTTCGGCAGCGGGCACGCCCACTCCTTTGGCGGCGAGTACCTGGAGCTGGTGCCGAACGAGCGCCTGCGCTACACCGACCGCTTCGACGACGCGAACCTGCCTGGCGAGATGACGGTCACCGTGCAGCTGCGGGCCGTGGTCTGCGGCACCGAGCTGAGCGTGGTGCAAGAGGGCATTCCGGCCGTGATCCCCACCGAGATGTGCTATCTGGGATGGCAGGAATCGCTGGAGCAGCTGGCCCGCCTGGTCGAGCCCGAGATCCCGGGCTGAGCGGCGGGCGGCTCAGCGCTGCCGGCTGGCCAGCAGCACGATCAGTGCGCCGGCGCCGCCCTGCGGCCCGCTGGCCTGCGCGAAGGCGATGACTTCCTGGCGCTGCGCCAGCCAGCGCTGCACCTTGGCCTTGAGCACCGGCTGCTTGCCGGGCGAGCCATGGCCCTTGCCGTGGATCACGCGCACGCAGCGGTGGCTTTGCTGGTGGGCCTGGCGGATGAAGTCGGCCAGGCTCTCGCGCGCCTCGTCGCGGCGCAGGCCGTGCAGGTCCAGCTGGCGCTGGATCGCCCAGTGGCCCTTGCGCAGCTTGGCCAGCACATCGGGTGCGATGGCGGGGCGGCGAAAGCCCAGGCCGTCGTCGGTCAGCAGCAGCGACTCGACATCGACCTCGTCGGACAGCGCCTCGGCCAGCGCAGCCTGTTCGTCCAGCTCGCGCTGGCGCGGCTCGGGCGGCGGCGGCTGGTGGGCGTGCAGCACCCGCTGCGGTCCCTTGACCGGCTGCACCGGGCCCACGGCCAGCGCGAAGGCCTGCTGCTCACGCCACCGGCGCGCCTGCTCGGCGGCCTGGCGCTGGCGCTCGGCCTCGGCAGCCGCCTCGGCGCGGCGCAGCTCGTCGCGCAGGGCGCCGAGATCACGCAGGTCGCGGACAGCTCGCTTGGTCATGGCCCAAGGCTAACCGATCGCAGAGCAAGCCCGGGCGGACCAGCCGCAAACCCCCTCGTCACACTGACTGGAGCCTCCCTCTCGGAGGGAGGCTGGAGGGAGCCAAACGCCGAACTGGAGCCCCCTTCTCGGAGGGGGGCTCGGGGGAGCTCAACGCGATAGCCTCAGGCTAGGAGCCCTGTGGGCTCCTAGCCTTCCCGGCGCAGCGCCGGGAACAGGATGACGTCGCGGATGCTGGGCGAGTTGGTCAGCAGCATCATCAGGCGGTCGATGCCGATGCCGCAGCCGCCGGTGGGGGGCATGCCGTACTCCAGCGCGCGGATGAAGTCGGCGTCATAGAACATCGCCTCGTCGTCGCCGGCTTCCTTGTTGGCCACCTGGGCGTGGAAGCGCTGGGCCTGGTCCTCGGCATCGTTCAGCTCGGAGAAGCCGTTGCCGAACTCGCGGCCAGTGATGAACAGCTCGAAGCGCTCGGTGATGGTCGGGTTGCTGTCGCTGGCGCGGGCCAGCGGCGAGACCTCCACCGGGTAGTCGATGATGAAGGTGGGCTGCCACAGCTGCTCCTCCACCACCGCTTCGAACAGACCGAACTGCAGCTGCGCCAGGCCCCAGTGCTTGGGCGGCTCCTCGCCCAGTTCCTTCAGCCGGGCGTGGATGGCGGCGGCATCGTCGGCCTGGGCGGCGGTCAGGCCGGCGTGGGCCACCAGCGAGTCGCGCACCGACAGGCGGGCGAAGGGCTCGTCCAGGCGCACTTCCTTGTCACCGTAGACCAGGCGGGCGGTGCCGGTGGCCGCGCGCGCGGCATGGCGCAGCAGGGCCTCGGTGAAGTCCATCAGGTCGTGGTGGTTCCAGTAGGCCGCATAGAACTCCATCATCGTGAATTCCGGGTTGTGCCGGACGCTGATGCCTTCGTTGCGGAAGTTGCGGTTGATCTCGAACACCCGCTCGAAGCCGCCCACCACCAGGCGCTTGAGGTAGAGCTCGGGCGCGATGCGCAGGAACATCTCCTGGTCCAGCGCGTTGTGGTGGGTGGTGAAGGGTCGCGCATTGGCGCCGCCCGGGATCGGGTGCAGCATCGGCGTCTCAACCTCGAGGAAGCCGTGCTCGACCATGAAGTTGCGGATCGAGGCCACGCCCTTGCTGCGGGCGATGAAACGGGTGCGCGCCTCCTCGTCGGTCATCAGGTCGACGTAGCGCTGGCGGTACTTCTGCTCCTGGTCGGTCATGCCGTGGAACTTGTCCGGCAGCGGGCGCAGGCTCTTGGTCAGCAGGCGGATGCGGCTGGCCTTGACCGAGAGTTCACCGGTCTTGGTCTTGAACAGCGTGCCCTCGCAGCCCAGGATGTCGCCCAGGTCCCAGTGCTTGAACGCGGCCAGCGCCTCGGGGCCGACCATGTCCTGGGTGATGTAGAGCTGGATGCGGCCGGTGGCGTCCTGCAGCGTGGCGAAGCAGGCCTTGCCCATCACGCGCTTGAGCATCATGCGGCCGGCCACGCTGACCTGCACGGGGGCGCCTTCGAGCGCCTCGTTGTCCTTCTCGCCATGCGCCTGGTGCAGCGCGGCGGCGCGATGGCCGGGCTTGAAGTCGTTGGGGAACACCGCCTGGCCGCTGGCCTGGGCCGCGGCGCGCAGGCCGGCCAGTTTCTCGCGGCGCTCGGCGATCAGCTGGTTGTCGTCGTCGGGCGTCAGGGGAACAGGCGTGTCGTGGCTCATGGCGGAAGACAAGAAGGGGTGAGGCCCGGAAGCTGCGGGCAAACCCCCGATTGTAGGTGGCCGGCTGAACCGGACATGACGGGCTCGGGCGCCTTCTAGAATGCGCGCAGCATGAACGCCGCCCTGCGCGCTGCGCTGGACCAGGGCTATTTCCTGGTGCTGCAGCTGATCAATGTCCTCCACGGCCTGCTGCCCTTTGCGCTGCGGCCGCTGCTGTACCGGGCCTGCGGCTACCGGGTGCACCGCAGCGCCACGCTGCAGGGCGGGGTGCGCTTCTTCCACGTGGGGCGGCTGGAGGTGGGCGAGGGCTCGCTGGTCAACCGCGGCGTGCTGCTGGACAACCGCGGCGGCATCCGCATCGGCCGGCAGGTCTCGATCGCCCACGATGCGCGCATCTACACCATGGGCCACGACCCGCATGATCCGGATTTCGTCACCAAGTCGGCGCCGGTGCAGATCGACGACCACGCGGTGGTGTTCGCCGCCGCGATGATCATGCCCGGCGTGCACCTGGGCGAGGGCTGCGTGGTGATGGCCGGCTCGGTCGTCACGCAGGACGTGCCGCCCGGCCGGATGGTCGGCGGCAACCCGGCGCGTGACCTGGGCGAGCGTCGCTGCACGCCGCGCTACCGCCTCAAGCGCCGCTTCTGGTTCGCGCATTGAGCACGGCGGCACCGCGGCGCATCGCCCTGGTCGACCCGGGCGCCTATGTGTTGCCCTACCTGTACCAGCTGGTGCGGGCGCTGGCCGCGCGCGGCGATGTGGTGAGCGTGTGGCTGTCGAGCACCCGCTACAACGCCGAGTTCGGCCAGGCCTTGCGCGCGCTGCCGGGCGTGGTGCTGCACGAGCGGGCCATCTCGTCCTCGGTGGCGCCGCGCTGGCGCGGGGCGCTGGCCTACCTGGCGCAGCTGGCCAGCGTGCTGCGCCATGCACGGCGTCAGGACTTGGTGAACCTGCAGTGGGTGGGCGCCGGGCCGTGGTGGCTGGAGGGCCTGGTGTTCGGCGTGCTGCTGCCGTGTCTGGGGGTGCCGCTGGCGCTGACCGTGCACAACGCGGTGCCGCATGGCTTTGCGGGCCGACAGCACCGGCCCACGCGCTGGCTGGCGACGCGTGCGGCGCGGCTGATCTTCGCCAGCCAGGCCTCGCTGGACGACTTCCTGGCCCGCTACGGGGAATCCTTCCGCTCGCGCAGCACGCTGCTGCCGCACGGCCTGCTGCCACTCACCCCCGAGGCGCCCGCCCAGCCCTGCGAGCCGCTGCCGCGACCCGAGGCCCTGGTGTTCTGGGGCCGCGTCCAGCGCTACAAGGGCATTGAGCTGTTCGCCGACCTGGCGCGCCACCCTGGCTGGCACGCGCGCGGCCTGCCGCTGGAAGTGCACGGCGCCTGGGCTGCCGAACTGCACCCGCTGCGCGACGAGCTGCGGGGGCTGGGCGTGACCGTGGTCGATGCCTACCTGGACGAGGCCGCGCTGCGGGCCCTGATGCAGCGCCCGGTGCTGTTCCTGCTGCCCTACCAGCGCGCCACGCAGTCGGGGGCGATGTATGCGCTGCTGCACCATGGCCGCTGCTTCGCCTGCAGCGACAGCGGCGACCTGGGGCAGTTCATGCGCGGCCATGGTCTGCAGGACCTGCTGCTGGGCGAGCGCAGCGCCGAGGCGGTGCTGGCGCTGCTGGACCGCCTGGCCGCGCGCGCCGAACCCCTGGCGGCGGCCTTCGCCCAGGCCCAGCAGGCGCTGGGCTGGGACCGGCTGCTGGCGGCCCACCCCGAGGCCTACGCAGCCTGGCGCTGAGCCCGTTCCCCCGGTGCGACAATGCCGGGTTCCATGAAAAGCATCGTCAAAGCCGCGCTGGCCGGGGCCGGCTGGGAACTCTCCCGCCCCGCCGAGCGTGAAGACCAGGCCCTGGCCGACCTGAGCGAAGCCGACCGCGCCATCGTCCGCCGCGTGGCCCCGTTCACGATGACCGGGCTGGAGCGCCGCGCCAGCCTGCTGGGCGCGGTCGACCATGTGGTGCGCCACCGCATCCCGGGCGACATCGTCGAGTGCGGTGTCTGGCGCGGCGGCAGCATGATGGCGATCGCGCTGGCGCTGATGGCGCGCGGTGATACCTCGCGCCACCTGTACCTCTACGACACCTTCGAGGGCATGAGCGCGCCCACCGAGCACGACCGCGCGCTCAGCGGTGAGGCCGCCGCCGACCAGCTGGCCCGCACCGGGCGCGACCACCCGCTGTGGGCCGTGGCCAGCCTGGAGGACGTGCAGGCCAACCTGGCCAGCACCGGCTACCCGGCCGAGCGCATCCATTTCGTGCGCGGCAAGGTGGAAGACACCATCCCCGCCACGCTGCCCGGCGCGGTGGCCTTGCTGCGCCTGGACACCGACTGGTACGAGAGCACCCGGCATGAGCTGCAGCACCTCTACCCGCTGCTGGCCCGCCACGGCCTGCTGATCATCGACGACTACGGCCACTGGCAGGGCGCGCGGCGGGCGGTGGACGAGTACTTCGCCGCCCAGCCCGAGCCGGTCTTCCTGCACCGCGTGGACTACACCGCGCGGCTGGTGGTCAAGCACGGCTGACGATGGCCTCGCCGCGGCTGCTGCATGCGCTGCCTGCCGTCTACGCGGCGGCGGCGGTGCGCCTGCTGCAGCCGCTGCTGGTGCTGCCGCTGATGGCCCAGCGGCTGGGCCCCGAGGCCTTTGGACGGGTCAGCTTCGTGCTGGTCTGGAGCGCGCTGCTGGCGATGCTGGTGGAGGGCGGCTTCCTGGCGGCGGCCACGCGTCTGGCGGTGAATGCCGACGCGCCGCAGCGCTGGCGCCTGGCCCAGCAGGTGGCCAGCGCGCGCAGCCTGCTGTGCCTGCCCACGGTGCTGCTGGCCGGGCTGGTGGTGGGGGCGCTCGGTGCGCCCGGCACCGGCGTCATCGAGGCCCTGGTGATCGCCGCGCTGGCCTGCGCACTGGGCTGGCCGGCCACCTGGTACCTGCAGGCCAGCCAGCAGCTGGCCGGCTGGGCGCGCACCGAGCTGGTGGTCTATGCCGCGCTGATCGCGACCACGGTGTGGCTGGCGCATGACGCCGCCACCTTCCTGGCGCTGCAGCTGGCGGCCAGCAGCGCGCTGGCGCTGCTGGGCTGGCGCTGGCTGCAGCGCGACCTCGCCCCTGCGGCCGAGGGCAGCGGTCTGTTGCAGCGCGACGCGCTGGCGCCGGGCCTGCGCCTGGGCTGGACGATGCTGCCGGTGTCGGTGGCGGGCGCCGCCTACAGCGCCGCGCTGCCGGCCGCGGCCTCGGTGCAGATGGGGCCACAGGCGCTGGGCACCTACTTCCTGGGAGACCGGCTGCTGCGGGCGGTGCTGAACGCCGCCGAGCCAGTGTTCGCACTCGTGTACCCGCGCATCGTGGCGCGCCAGGCCCAGGGGCTGCGCGCCTCGCTGGTCTACGCCGGCCGCTGGGCGGTGGGCGGCGGCCTGGCCGGCCTGGCGCTGCTGGGCGGGCTGACCCTGGCCTGGCAGATGCTGGAGCCGCTGGTGGCGCAGCGCGCCGGCCAGGTCGACCTGCCGGCGCTGCGCGAAGTGCTGGCGCGCCTGGGCTGGCTGCTGCCGCTGTTGCTGGGCTGGAAGTTCATCGGCTACTGGATGCTGGGCAGCGGCCGCTTCGATGGCGCCTACCGCACCTGCGTGGTGGTGGGCGGCGTGGCCGGCACGCTGGGCGCGGCCACCTGGGCCACAGCGGCGACGCCGCCGGGCCTGGCGCTGCTGGCCGTGGGGGTGGAACTGCTGGTGATCGCGGTGGCGGTGGCCGGCATGGCGCTGACGCGCCGCTGAGCGACAAGAAAGAACGAGCGACCGTGGGCATCGACATCCACAACCTGAACCTGCTGGCCCACGCGCAGGACCTGGGCGTGTCCTACACGCGCACGCTGGCCATCGGCCGCCAGGCCTTGTTCATCGAGGCCTACGAGCTGGAGGACCACCGCCGCCTGCGCGGCCTGCCGCCGCTGGTCGAGCCGCCCCGGCCGGCGGGCGCGCCGCGCTACTTCGAGCCGCTGCTGACCCAGTGGCTGGGCGCCCGGTCGGCCGAGTCGGTCGATGCCTCGGCCTACGAGCAGGCCAGCCACCTGCACGACATGAACCGCCCCTGGCCCGCCGACAGCCCGCTGCCCGGCCAGTTCGACGCGGTGCTGGACTTCGGCTGCCTGGAGCATGTCTTCGACTTTCCGGTGGCCTGGCGCAATGTCACGGCGGCCTGCCGCGTGGGCGGGCATGTGCTGCATGCGCTGCCGGCCAACAACCTGTCGGGCCATGGCTTCTACCAGTTCTCGCCCGAGCTGTTCTTCAACCTCTACCGGCCCGAGCGCGGCTTCGAGCTGCGCGGCCTGTGGTTTGCCGTGAAGGGCGACCGCCGCCACTGGTGGCAGGTGGCCAATCCGCGCGAACTGCGACGGCGCGTCAACCTGTGCAATGCGCACGAGGTCTACATGATGGTGCTGGCGCGCAAGCTGCACGAACCGGGCGAGCTGCCGCCGCCACAGCAGAGCGACTACGCCGACGACGAGTGGCTCAAGACCCCCGCCGCCGCTGCGCCAGCCAGCGCTCCGGGCCTGCGCCAGCGCCTGCACGGCGCGCTGGGCCGACAGGGCCTGATCGACCCGCTGCGTGCGCTGCGCGACCGCCTGCGCGCGATCGGCGCCAGCGGCTGGGCACTGCCCGCCCCTGACTACACGCGCGTGGATGTGCACGCGCTGATCCGCAAGTGAGCACGCCACCCAGCGCGCTGCTGCTGTGCGAGCGGCTGGACATTGCCGGCGGCGTCGAGCGCTTCGCCTGCGAACTGGCCAATCACCTGGCCGGCCAGGGCTGGGCTGTGGCGCTGGGCAGCCTGGACACGCCGCGCGAGGCCGTGCGCTATCCGCTCGACCCCGGGGTGCGCGTGCTCTGCGGGCCGCCGGAACGGGCCGCGGCCGCCGCCCGCTCCCGCCTGGGCCGGCTGTGGACCATGGCCCGTCACCAGCTTCGCCTGGGCCGCGTGCTGGCCGCGCAGATCCGCGGCTCGCAGGCCGATGTGGTGCTGCTCAACGGCCTGACCACCGCGGCCTCGGTGCTGCCCCGGTTGCGCCGCGACGAGGCCGCCCGCGTGGTCTGCTGCGACCACAACCACTTCTTCGCCCGCTCGCGCTTCTGGCAATGGCTGCGCGCGCGCCAGTACCCCCGGGTGGCCGCGCTGGTCAGCCTGACCCAGGCCGACGCGCCGCGCTTTGCCCGCCTGCACCCGGTGACCCGCGTGATCGCCAATGCGTCGGCGCTGCAGGCCGCGCAGGCCGGTGCGGTCGAGGCGCCGGTGGTGCTGGCGGTGGGACGCCATGTGGCGCAGAAGGGCTTCGACCGCCTGCTGCAGGCCTGGGCCCGGGTGCGGCCCGGCCGGCCCGCGGCCGAGCTGCGCCTGATCGGTGACGGGCCGCTGCTGGCCGCCCATCAGGCGCTGGCGCAGCAGCTGGGCGTGGCCGACAGCGTGCGTTTCCTGCCGCCCACGCCGGCGATGGCCGAGGCCTACCGCGACGGCGCCGTCTTCGTGCTGCCCTCGCGCTACGAGGGCATGCCGCTGGTGCTGCTGGAAGCCCAGGCGATGGGCCTGCCGGCCGTGGCCTTCGATTGCCCGACCGGCCCGGCCGACGTGATCGCGCCCGAGACCGGCGTGCTGGTGCCCGACGGCGACATCGACGGCCTGGCCCGGGCACTGGGCGAGCTGCTGGACGACCCGGCGCGCCGCCAGCGCCTGGGCGCCGCGGCGATCGAGCGCAGCCAGCGCCTCTTCAGCCCGCAGCGCCACACCCAGGCCTGGACCACGCTGCTGCAGGCGGTGGCGCGCCGTACGCCGGTGCCGGAGGTGCTGGCATGACCGCGCTGCATTGGCCGCCCGCCGAGCCGGGCTGGGTGTCGGTGATCGTGCCCTGCCGCAACGAGGCCCGCTACATCGACACCTTCTGCACCAGCGCGCTGGCCCAGCAGCTGCCCGCCGGCTGGCAGCTGGAGCTGCTGGTGGCCGACGGTCAGAGCGACGATGGCACCCGCGAGCGCCTGCAGTCGCTGGCCGCCGCCGACGCCCGGCTGCGCTGGGTGGACAACCCGGGGCGCATCGTCTCCTGCGGCCTGAACGCGGCGCTGCAGCAGTCGCGCGGCGAGGTGATCGTGCGCATGGACGTGCACACCGAGTACGCGCCCGATTACATCGCCCAGTGCCTGGCGGTGCTGGCCGAGACCGGTGCCGACAACGTCGGCGGCCCCTGGCATGCGGTGCCCGAACCCGGCGCCGGGCCGATGCAGCAGGCGGTGGCCGCGGCCTTCCAGTCGCGCTGGGTGGCTGGCGGCGCGCGCTCGCGCGATCTGGGCTTCGAGGGCTGGGTCGACACCGTCTACCTGGGCTGCTGGCCACGCCGCGTGCTGGCCCAGCATGGCGGCTTTGACGAATCGTTGGTGCGCAACCAGGACGACGAGCACAACCTGCGCCTGACACGCGCCGGCGCGCGGGTGTGGCAGTCCAGCCGCATCCGCAGCACCTACCGGCCGCGGGCGCGGCTGGCTCAGGTGTTCCGGCAGTACCAGCAGTACGGCTACTGGAAGCCCTTCGTGATGCGCAAGCACGGGCAGGCGGCGGCGCTGCGCCAGCTGGTGCCGGGTCTGTTCGTGGCCGCACTGGGGCTGGCCTTGCTGGCCTGGCCGCTGGCGGGTTCCGGTCTGCTGCTGGGCCTGCTGTCGCTCTACGCCGCGGCCGTGGCCGCGATGACGGGCGCAGTGGCCGCGTCGTCCGACCTGGACCGCGCCGCCGTGGCGCGCGTGCCCGCGGTGATCGCCGCCTACCACCTGGGCTACGGCCTGGGCTCGCTGCAGGGCTGGTGGGCCGTGCTGCGCGGTCGGGGGCCGCGGGACCGCTTCGCGAGACTGACCCGATGAGCACCCCCCCCGACGACGCCGAGGCCCGCGCGCTGCGCGAACGCTACGCCCGCCGCGCGCCGCAGGACCCGCGCTATGCGCTGACCAACCCGGCCGCGCTGTGGCCGCAGCAGGAGCGCCAGCGCGCGCTGGTGGCGCTGCTGCGCCGCCACGGCTGGGCCGATCCGTCGGCTTGCCGGCTGCATGAGGTGGGCTGCGGCCACGGCGGCAACCTGCTCGAGGCGCTGCAGCTGGGCTTCCAGCCTGCGCTGCTCAGCGGCACCGAGCTGCTGGCCGAGCGTTTCGCCACGGCCCGCGAGCGGCTGCCGAGCGCGCTGACGCTGTGGCGGGGCGACGCCCGCCACCTCGGCCCGGCGCCCGCCAGCGTGGACGTGGTGATGCAATCCACCGTGTTCTCCTCGCTGCTGGACGACACGGTGCAGCAGCAGCTGGCCCAGGCGATGTGGGCGCAGCTGCGCCCGGGCGGCGCGGTGCTGTGGTACGACTTCACCGTCAACAACCCGCGCAACCCCGATGTGCGCGGCGTGCCACTGGCGCGCGTGCGCGCACTGTTCCCGCAGGGCCGCATCGACGCCCGCCGGGTGACGCTGGCGCCACCGATCGCCCGCGCGGCAGCCCGCTGGCATCCGTCGCTCTACACTGTCCTCAACGCCCTGCCGCCGCTGCGCACGCACCTGCTGGCCTGGATCGCCAAACCCGCATGACCGACACCAAGCCCCCGTTCCTGGCCTTCGCCCTGCCCGACATCGGCGAGGAGGAGATCGCCGAGGTGGTCGATACGCTGCGCAGCGGCTGGGTCACCACCGGCCCCAAGGCGCGCCGCTTCGAGGACGATTTCGCGCGCTACCTGGGCGAGCCGGGGCTGCAGGCGATCGCCGTCAACTCGGCCACTGCCGGCCTGCACCTGGCGCTGGAAGCCCTGGGCATCGGCCCCGGCGACGAGGTCATCGTGCCTACCCACACCTTCACCGCCACCGCCGAGGTGGTGCGCTACCTGGGCGCCGACGTGCGCCTGGTGGACGTGGACCCGGTGACGCTGAACATCGACCCGGCGCGGGTGGAAGCCGCCATCACGCCGCGCACCAAGGCCTTCGTCCCGGTGCACTACGCCGGCCTGGCGGCCGACATGCCGGCGCTGCTGGAGATCGCCCGCCGCCACGGCCTGAAGGTGGTGGAAGACGCGGCCCATGCGCTGCCCAGCACCAGCGGCGGCCGGCTGGTCGGCACGCTGGACAGCCACGCCACGGTGTTCAGCTTCTATGCCAACAAGACCATCACAACCGGCGAGGGCGGCATGCTGGTCACCCGCGATCCGGCGCTGGCGGCACGCGCGCGGGTGATGCGCCTGCATGGCATCAGCCGCGACGCCTTCGACCGCTTCACCGCCACCGTGCCCAGCTGGTACTACGAGATCGTGGCGCCGGGCTTCAAGTACAACCTGACCGACATCGCTGCCGCGCTGGGCCTGCACCAGCTGCGCAAGGCCGACGCCTTTGCCGCGCGCCGTGCCGAGCTGGTGGCACGCTACGACGCCGCGCTGGCCGACCTGCCCGTGCTGCGGCCAGCCCATGCGCCGGCCGGCGAGCGCCACGCCTGGCACCTGTATGTGCTGCGCCTGGCAGATTCGGTGCGCCTGGGCCGCGACCAGGTCATCGAGGCGCTGTTCGCCGCCGGCATCGGCTGCAGCGTGCACTACATCCCGCTGCACCTGCAGCCCTACTGGCGCGACCGCTACGGCCTGCGGCCCGAGCAGTTCCCGCACAGCCAGCGCGCCTATGAGCGCATGCTGAGCCTGCCGCTGCACACCCGCATGAGCGATGCCGACGTCGACCGCGTGGCCGCGGCGCTGCGCACGGCGCTGGCCTGAGCCATCCATGGCCAAGCGCGTGATGGACCTGCTCGTCTCGGCCCTGGCGCTGACGCTGCTGGCGCCGCTGCTGCTGCTGATCGCGCTGGCGGTGAAGCTGGATTCGGCCGGCCCGGTGTTCTTTCGCCAGGAACGGGTGGGGCAGGGCGGACGGGTCTTTCGCATCCACAAGTTCCGCACCATGCGCACCGACGCCGAGCGCCTGGGCCCGCAGGTCACCGTGGGCCGCGACCCGCGCATCACCCGCGTCGGCCACTGGCTGCGCGACCGCCGCCTGGACGAGCTGCCGCAGCTGATCGACGTGCTGCGCGGCGAGATGAGCCTGGTCGGCCCGCGCCCCGAGGTGCCGCGCTACGTGGCCCACTATCCCGCCGCGCTGAAGGCCGAGGTGCTGGCCGTGCGCCCGGGCCTGACCGACCCCGCCACGCTGGCCCACCTGGACGAGGCCGCGCTGCTGGCCGCCGCGCCCGACCCCGAGCGCGCCTACATCGACGAGGTGCTGCCGCGCAAGCTGGCGCTGCAGGCCGACTACGCCCGCCGCGCCACGCTGCGCGGCGACCTGTCCCTGCTGTGGCGCACGCTGTGCGCGCTGGTGCGCCGATGAGCAGCACCCCCGGCTTCTGGCACCGGCTGGACCGCTTCCTGGCGCGGCTGCGGCCGCACCGCGAACCCTTGTCGATGCTGATCGACGGCGCGCTGGTGGCCCTGGCCTGGAACGTCACCTACCTGTTCCGCCTGGGCTTCGAGCGCTGGCTCAGCGCCCGCCCGGGCTACGACGGCTGGGTGCTGCTGGGCATCGTTGCGGTGTACATGGTGGCCTTCCGGGCGCTGCGCGTGCCGCAGGGCATGTGGCGCTTCTCCGGCTTCGGCGAGGTGCGCCGCATCGCGCTGGCCTGCATGGCCGCCGGCCTCGTCAGCGCCGTGGGCGTGCTGATGCTGCAGCTGGTGCAGGTGCCGCGCGCGGTGCTGGCGCTGCACCCCTTTGTCGCGCTGATGGCGCTGGCGCTGGTGCGCATGGGCTACCGCACGCTCTATGAACACGCCCGCGCGCAGATCACCGGCAGCGAGCGCGAGGTGCGCCGCGCGCTGGTGCTGGGTGCCGGCGACGCCGCGCGGCGCCTGCTGGCCGGCATCCACCAGCAGGGCTGGATCGTGCTGGGCCTGCTCGACGACGACCCTGACAAGCAGGGCGCACGCATCGCCGGCATCCCGGTGCTGGGGCCGCTGACCGCGGTGACCGACAAGGCCCTGCTGCGCGGCGTCACCCACCTGGTGATCGCGCTGCCCGGCGCCACCGCGGCGCAGCGCCGCCGCGCGGTGGCACTGGCCGGTGGCACCGGTCTGCCCGTGCTGACGGTGCCGTCGGCCGACGAGCTGCGCAGCGGCCAGGCCGAGCGGGTGCGCGACATCGAACCCGAGGACCTGCTGGGCCGTGAGCCGGTGCAGCTGGACGAGGCCGGCATCGCCGAGACCGTGCATGGCCGCACCGTGCTGGTCACCGGCGGCGGTGGCAGCATCGGCAGCGAGCTCTGCCGCCAGCTGGCGCGTTTCGCGCCGGCCCGGCTGGTGCTGGTGGAGCTGTCCGAATACAACCTGTATGCGATCGAGCAGGAGCTGGCGCGCCACTTTCCCGGCCTGCCGCTGGTGCCGCTGATCGCCGACGTCAAGGACCTGCCGGCGCTGCGCGCCCTGATGCTGCGCTGGCGGCCGGAGCTGGTCTTCCATGCCGCGGCCTACAAGCATGTGCCGCTGATGGAGGTCGACAACGCCTGGGCGGCGCTGCGCAACAACACCCTGGGCACCTGGCATGCCGCGCTGGCGGCGGCCGAGGCGGGTGCCGAGCGCTTCGTGCTGATCAGCACCGACAAGGCCGTCAATCCGACGAATGTGATGGGGGCCACCAAGCGGGCGGCCGAGCTGGTGGTCTCGGCCATGGCGGCGGCGCACCCGGGCACGCGCTTCATGGCGGTGCGCTTCGGCAATGTGCTGGGCAGCAGCGGCAGCGTGATCCCGAAGTTCAAGGAACAGATCGCCCGCGGCGGCCCGCTCACCGTGACGCATCCGGACATCATCCGCTACTTCATGACCATCCCCGAAGCCGCCCGGCTGGTGCTGCAGGCCGCGGCGATCGGCGAGACCGCGCAGGTGCTGGTGCTGGACATGGGCGAGCCGGTGCGCATCGTCGAGCTGGCCCGCACTCTGATCCGTCTGGCGGGCAAGACCGAGACCGAGGTGGGCATCGTCTTCACCGGCCTGCGGCCCGGTGAGAAGCTGTACGAGGAGCTGCTGGCCGACGCCGACACCACGCTGCCCACCCGCTTTGCCCGCCTGCGCCTGGCCCGGCTGCCGCCGCCAGGCGACGACACGGCGGTCTTCGACTGGCTGGCCGAGATCGGGTCCGGCCCCTGCGAGGACGCGGCCGTGCGCGCCCGCCTGCAGGCCCTGGTGCCCGAGTTTTCCCCGGGTCCGGTGACCTAGAATCGCAGGGTTTTGGCCGCCCGACAGGCGGCCCGCGCCCAGGCGGCGTCCACCGCGGCGCCGTCGAACCTGCGAGCCTGCATGACCGAACCCCAGATCTCCCCCGAAGCCCTGAGCGCCGCCGATCGCGAGTGGAGCGCACTGGACCTGGCCCTGGTGCTGTCACGCCGTCTGCGCCTGCTGGTGCTGGCGCCGCTGACCGTGGCGGTGATCGCCTTCGGCGCCACCTACCTGATGCCGCTGACCTTCACCGCGCATGCGCAGATCCTGCCGCCGCAGCAGCAGGGCAGCGCGGCCTCGGCCCTGCTGGGCTCGCTGGGCGGTCTGGCGGGCATGCTGGGCGGTGGTGGCGGCGGCGGTCTGGGCGGCCTGAAGAACCCTGCCGACCAGTGGATCGGCTTCATGAAGAGCCGCACCATCGCCGACGCGCTGATCGAGCGCTTCGACCTGATGAAGGTCTATGAGGCCGATCTGCACTTCCTGGCCCGCGACGAACTGGAGAAGCGCACCCGCATCTCCTCGGGCAAGGACGGCCTGATCGACATCGAGGTCGACGACCGCGACCCGAAGCGTGCCGCCGACATCGCCAATGCCTACATCGACGAGCTGCAGAAGCTCTCGCGCACGATGGCGCTGACCGAAGCCTCGCAGCGCCGCCGCTTCTTCGAGCGCCAGCTGCAGGAGGCCAAGGACAACCTGACCCGCGCCGAACAGGCGCTGAAGGCTGGTGGCGTCTCGGCCAGCGTGCTCAAGACCAGCCCGGAGGCGGCCGTGGCCGAGCTGGCGCAGATCAAGGCCCAGGTGGCGGTGTCCGAGACCCGGCTGGCGGTGCTGCGCGGCACGCTGACCGACAGCGCGCCCGAGGTGCAGCAGGCGCTGCGCGAGCTGTCCTCGCTGCGCGGACTGATGACGCGCACCGAGGCCCGTGATCCGGACAACGGCAAGGGCGACGGTGCGGCCTATGTGGCGCGCTTTCGCGACTTCAAGTACTACGAAACCCTGTTCGAGCTGATGGCCCGCCAGTACGAGATGGCCCGTGTGGACGAGGCCCGCCAGGGCAGCGAGCTGCAGGTGCTGGATGCGGCGGTGGTCCCCGAATGGAAGTCCGGCCCGAAGCGCGGCCTGATCGCGGTGCTGGCCCTGGTGGGCAGCTTCCTGCTGCTGGCGGGCTGGACCGTCTGGCGGGCCTGGCTGGACGGCCAGTCGCGCGAGGCCAGCAGCGCCGAGACGCTGTCCGAGATCCGGGTCGCGCTGCGCCGTGCCCTGGGCCGCCGCGCCTGACGAGACGCCTGCATGCACAAGATCGCGCTGGGCACCGTCCAGTTCGGCCTGACCTACGGGGCCTTCAACACGGCCGGACAGGTGCCGCCTGACGAGGTCGCGCGCTTGCTCGCGCGCGCGGCCGAGGCGGGCGTGGGCCTGCTGGACACCGCCCACGCCTATGGGCGCAGCGAGGAGGTGCTCGGCGAGGTGGGCGCTGGCGCGCGTTTTCGCATCGTCACCAAGGTGCCGGCACTCAACGAGCAGGCGTCGGCCGAAGCGGTGCACCGCTTCGTGGCCGAGAGCCTGCAGCGCCTGCGTGTCGAACGCGTGGACGGGTTGCTGCTGCACCGCGCGGCCGACCTGCTGGGACCGCAGGGACCGGCCGTCTGGTCGGCGCTGCAGGCGCTGCGTGACGAGGGCCGGGTGGGGCGCATCGGCGTCTCCGGCTATGGCGCCGACGAGGTGCTGCAGGTGCTGGACCGCTACCCGGTGGGTCTGGTGCAGCTTCCGATCAATGTCTTCGACCGCCGCCACCAGCAGGCCGGTGTGCTGGCGCGCTGCCAGGCCCAGGGCGTGGAGGTCCATGCGCGGTCGGCCTTCCTGCAGGGCTTTGCGCTGGCCGACACCGCCGCGCTGACACCGCACCTGGCCACCTACACCGAGGTCCTGACCGCCTTCGATGCGCGCTGTCGCGCGCTGGGCCTGTCGCGCCTGGCCGGTGCGCTGCATGCGGTGGCCGACCTGCCGGAGGTGGCCCAGGTGGTGGTGGGGGTCGACCGGCTGGCGCAGCTGGACGAGATCCTGGCCGCGGCCACCACGCCCTCGCCCGGTCCGGCGGCCTGGGACGGGCTGGGCAGCGACGCACTGGAACTGATCGAACCCGGGAGATGGCGATGAGCGAGGACCACCTGTTCGTGCGGCGACTGGGCCCGGGCCTGGACCACGGTGGCCCGATCCGCCTGCGGCCGCTGCTGCCCGACGACCTGGGCGAGCGCTACGAGGCCTGGTTCCGCGACGAGCAGGTCACGCGCTACCTGGAGGCGCGCGGCATCAGTGCCTTTGATGCGCTGCGCCACCTGATGGACGGCTTCCAGTCCGAGGCCTGGTTCATGTACGCGATCGAGCAGAAGGCGCCGCAGCCGCGCCACGTGGGCAACCTGAAGATCGGCCCGATCAATCGCCGCCATGCCACGGCCGAGATCTCGATCGTCATCGGCGAGCGCGACTGCTGGGGCCGCGGCGTGGCCACCGAGGCAGTGCGCCTGGGCACCGAGCTGGCCTTTGGCCGCTTCGGCCTGCGCAAACTGTACGCCGGCATGGTCGAGGGCAACGAGGGGTCGGTGCGGGCCTTCGAGAAGGCCGGCTGGCGGGTCGAATCGCGTCTGCCCGGCGCCTTCATCCACGAGGGGACCATCAAGGGCAAGGTGGTGGTGACGATTGACAACCCGGGATTCCATGTCGGCACCTGAGCAAGGACCCGTGCGCACCGTCCTGTTCCTGGAGAACCGCGAGAAGACCGCCCTGTGGGCCCAGGTGGCGCGCCGCTTGCGGGCTCAGCGCCACCGCGTGGTCTGGCTGGTGCAGAACCCGGCCTTTGCGCCGCGCGCCGAGGGCTGTGCCGACGACCTGCGCCGCATGCCCTGGCCCGCCGCCGGTGGCAGCGCGGATGAGGCCGCCGCCCTGCGGCGTCACCCGGTGCTGGTGCGCGAGCGGGGACGCCTGCATTTCGACGCGGGCTGCGCCCACTACGACCACTACGCCGCCGAGATCGCCCGTGCGCTGGACGACTGGCGCCCCGACCTGGTGGTGGGCGAGTGCACCTTGTTCCACGAGCTGCTGGCGATCGAGGCCTGCCGCGCCCGTGGCATCGCCTTTGTCCACCCCTGTGCCAACCGCTATCCGGCCGGCCGCTTCGCGCTGTTCCAGGGCGACACCCAGCTGCCGGCGGCCGGCAGCGGCGAACGCTGGCCCGCCGATCAGCTGGCTGATCTGGCCGAGCGCATCGCCAGCAACCGGGAGCTGCCCTTCTACATGCGCCGCCCCGGGACGGCCGAGCGTGCCTGGCGCCGCGTCCTATGGGCAGCCACCCGGGGCCGCGTCTGGTGGGCCCGGCTGCAGGGCGAGCGCTACAACACGCCATCCCTGGCCCTCAAGTGGCGCCTGTCGCGGGGGGTGAAGGGGCTGCTGCTGCGCTGGCAGGCGCTCGCCCGTCGGCCGTCCGATCCGTCGACCACGCTGCTGTATCCGCTGCAATTGCAGCCCGAGGCCAACATCGATGTCTGGGGTCGCCCCTACTCGGACCAGCTGGCCTTGGTGCAGCGCCTGTTGGCGGCCCTGCCGGCCACGCACACGCTGGCGCTGAAGGCCAACCCGAAATCGAAGTACGAGCTGAGCGATGCGCTGCTGGCGCTGGCCGCGCGCGAGCCGCGCCTGTGCCTGCTGCCGCTGGACCTGCCGATGCCCGAGGCGCACCGGATGAGCCTGGGCGCGGTCACCGTCAGTGGCACCGTGGGCCTGGAGGCGGTGTTTGGCAAGGGCCGCTGCCTGTCGCTGCGCCACCCGGTGATCGAACAGCTGTTCCCGCATTGCCACGCCGAGTCGCCCGAGCAGGCGGTCGAGCGCCTGCTGGCCGACCCGGCGGCGGGTCTGGGCCGCCCCGGCGACGGCCCGCGCCTGCTGGCCGAGCTGATCGCCCACTCCTTCCCCGGCCTGGTCAGTGACCCGCTGTCGCACCCGGCCTGTCTGGAGGAGGACAATATCGACCGCGTTGCCCAGGGCCTGCTGGCCTGGCTGCGCACCCACGAGCCCGCGCCGTCGCCCGACGGCCCCACGCCATGACCACAGTCGCCATCATCCAGGCCCGCATGTCCAGCAGCCGGCTGCCCGGCAAGGTGCTCAAGCCCCTGCTGGGCCTGCCGTCCATCGTCTTCATGGCGCAGCGCGTGCGCCAGGCGCGCTGCGTCGACCGGCTGATCGTCGCCACCAGCGTCGACGCCAGCGACGATCCGCTGGCCGAGGTGCTGGCGGCCCACGGCATCGAATGCTTCCGCGGTCCGTTGGCCGATGTGCTGGCGCGCTTCCATCAGGCGGCGAGCCATGCCGGCGCCGACGTGGTGCTGCGCCTGACCGGCGACTGCCCGCTGATCGACCCCGAACTGATCGACCGCGTGGCTGCGCTGGTCATCGAGGGCAGCGCCGCCTACGCCACCAATGCGGTGCCGGCCAGCTTCCCCGACGGCCTGGATGTCGAGGCGATGCGCATCGAGGCCCTGGCCGCCGCCGCCGCCGAGGCCACGCTGCCCTCCGACCGCGAGCACGTCACGCCCTTCATCCGCCGCGAGGTGCAGCGCTTTCCGGCACGGTCGGTCAGCGCCTTTGCCGACCTGTCGTCGATGCGCTGGACCGTCGACCACCCGGACGACCTGGCGCATGTCGAGGCGCTGCTGGCCGCGGTGGGCGCCACCTCGCCCACCGGCTTCGACCGCTTCGATCTGTACCGCGCGATCGAACGCCACGGCGTGCAGCGCGGCCAGGACCACCAACGCAACGAGGGCTACCTCAAGAGCCTGCGCGACGACGCCGCCGCCTGACCGGCTGCGCCGCCCGCCCCCTTTCCTCCGGACCCCGAGAGACCGCCATGAAATCCTTCCAGCGCTCCGAAGCCTTTCTTGAACGCGCCCAGCGCACCATCCCCCTGGGCAGCCAGACCTTCAGCAAGAGCCGCACCCAGTACCCGCACGGCGTGTCGCCCTATTTCATCACCCGCGGCCAGGGCTCGCGGGTGTGGGATCTGGACGGCAACGAGTACATCGACTTCGTCAGCAGCCTGTGCTCGGTGACCCTGGGCTACCAGGACCCGGACGTGACGAATGCGGTGCGCACCCAGCTCGACGAATCCGGCGTGATCTTCTCGCTGCCGCACCCGCTGGAAGCCGAGGTGGCCGAGCTGATCTGCGAGATGGTGCCCTGCGCCGAGATGGTCCGCTTCGGCAAGAACGGCTCCGACGCCACCTCCGGCGCGATCCGCCTGGCCCGCGCCTGGACCGAGCGCGACCGCGTGGCGGTCAGCGGCTACCACGGCTGGCAGGACTGGTACATCGGCTCGACCGCGCGCAACCGCGGCGTGCCCCAGGCCACGCGCGAGCTGACCCACACCTTCACCTACAACAACCTCGAGTCGCTCGAGACCCTGCTCAAGGCGCACCCGGGCGAGTTCGCCGCGGTCATCCTCGAGCCGATGAACGTGGCCGAGCCGCAGCCCGGCTTCCTCGAGGGCGTCAAGGCGCTGGCCCATGCGCATGGCGCGCTGCTGGTGTTCGACGAGACGATCACCGGTTTCCGCTATGCCAACGGCGGCGCGCAGCAGCTGTTCGGCGTCACCCCCGACCTGGCCACCTTCGGCAAGGGCCTGGCCAACGGCTACCCGGTGTCGGCCGTGGCCGGCCGGGCTGACGTGATGAAGCTGATGGAGGAGATCTTCTTCTCCTTCACCTTCGGCGGCGAGGCGCTGTCGCTGGCGGCGGCCAAGGCCACGCTGACCAAGCTGAAGAACGAGCCGGTGGTGCAGACCATCGAGGCGCGCGGCCGGGCGGTGATCGACGGCACCCGCCAGGTGATCGAGTCGGCCGGCCTGGGCGACATCTTCTCGATGGCCGGCCACCCCAGCTGGAGCTTCCTGATGCTCAAGGACGCCCGCGGCGCCACCAGCTTCGAGATCAAGACCCTGCTGATGCAGGAGCTGCACCAGCGCGGTTTCCTGTCGGTGGGCACGCACAACATCAGCTACGCCCACAGCGAGGCCGATGTGCAGGCCCTGTTGGCCGCCTATGGCGACATCCTGCCGATGATCGGGCGCACGCTCGATGCCGGCACGCTGCGCCAGAGCCTGCGCTGCGAGCCGCTGGTGCCGCTGTTCAAGGTGCGCTGAGCGCACGGGAGACCCACGCATGAGCCAGCAGGACATCCGCATCGGCGAGCGCCTGGTCGGCGCCGGACACCGGCCCTACCTGATCGCCGAGATGTCGGGCAACCACAACCAGTCGCTGGAGCGGGCGCTGGAGATCGTCGATGCCGCCGCCCAGGCCGGCGCCGACGCGATCAAGCTGCAGACCTACACCGCGCAGACGATGACGCTGGACTGCCGCAAGCCCGGCTTCGTCATCGAGGACCCGAAGAGCCTGTGGGCCGGCCGCCAGCTCTACGAGCTCTACGACGAGGCCCACACGCCCTGGGAGTGGCATGCGCCCATCATGGCCCGCGCGGCCAGCCACGGCCTGCACTGCTTCAGCAGCCCGTTTGATGAGACCGCGGTCGATTTCCTGGAAACGCTGGGCGTGCCGGCCTACAAGATCGCCTCCTTCGAGATGACCGATCTGCCGCTGATCGCCCGCGTGGCGCGCACCGGCAAGCCGATGATCATCTCCACCGGCATGGCCAGCGTGGCCGAGATCGATGACGCGGTGCGCTGCGCGCGCGAGGCCGGCGCCACCCAGATCGTGCTGCTCAAGTGCACCAGCACCTACCCGGCCACGCCGGAGAACACCAACATCCTGACCATCCCGCACATGCGGCAGACCTTTGGCTGTCCGGTGGGCCTGTCCGACCACACGATGGGCTGCGGCGTGTCGGTGGCCTCGGTGGCGCTGGGCGCGGTGCTGATCGAAAAGCACTTCACGCTGCGCCGCGCCGACGGCGGCGTCGATTCGGCCTTCTCGATGGAGCCCGAGGAATTCCGGCTGCTGCGCACCGAGTCCGAGCGCGCCTGGCTGTCGGTCGGTGAGGTGCGCTACGGCGGCACCCAGGCCGAAGAGAAATCACGCGCCTTCCGCCGCTCGCTGTACGTGGCCGAGGACATGTTGGCCGGTGAGGTCTTCACGCCGCGCAACCTGCGCGCCGTGCGGCCCGGCTTCGGCCTGCCGCCCAAGTTCCTGGCCTCGCTGATGGGTCAGCGCATCGCGCGCGATGCCGAGCGCGGCACGCCCTGCACCTGGGACCTGCTGGTTCCGCGCGAGGACTGAGGCCGCGCCGGACGGGCACCGATGCTGTTCCACCCCGAGCGCGTCGCACTGGCCGGCCTGCTGGTCTGGCTGCTGCTGTGGCTGATCGCGCCGCTGGACCAGGTGTTCCCGCTGGCCTGGCAGCCGATGGCCTACATGGCCGCCGGCTACGCCGGTTTCTGGCTGGGCTGTCTGGCGCTGAGCGGCCGGCTCAAGCGCGTCATCGCGCCGCAGCGTCGGCGCCAGTTCGGTGCGCGCGCGTTCTGGCTGGTGCTGCTGATCGGCGTGGCCGGCATGGCGCTGCGCCTGTACGACAAGTTCTTCATCCGCGGCATCGACCTGACCGTCGACGCGATGGAGTCGCGCGAGTTGCTCGCCGATGCCGAGGCCGGCCCGCTGGCGGCGGTGGGCGGCGTGCTGTACCCGTTCTGCTACGTGCCGCTGATGCTGTGGTGGGCGCGGCACCGCGACAGCGGCCTGCCCGGCTGGGCGCGCCCGCTGGCGATCGCCGCCTTCGTGCTGCCGGCGGTGGACGCGCTGATCCTGCTGTCGCGCTCGCAGATGCTGGTGGCGCTGAGCATGATGTACCTGTCGGCCGCCTGCGTGCTGTACCAGGGCCAGCCGCTGCACGCGCGGCTGGTGCGGCCGCTGCTGATCGGCTTCACGGCCCTGCTGGGCATCTCGGTGGCCGCCTTCATGTCGCGTCTGGGCCAGATGGACATGGACATCATCTTCAGCATCCTGAACTCCGCCTACGGCTATGTGCTGACGCCCAACAAGACCGCCTTGCTGCTGATCGGCGAGAACGGTCTGGCCGGCCGCGCGCTGGCTGCGCTGCTGCCGCTGAGCCAGTACTACCTGCACGGCGTCTACGAGTTCAGCCTGCTGTGGACCCGGCCCGATGCCCAGGTGTTCACGCTGGGCACGCAGCACTTTGCGCCCTACATCAAGGCCGCCAGCATCTTCAAGCTGATCACCTACCCGGACTTCGGCACCTACGACATCTACTACCGCACGGGGGTGTTCACCACCTTCTTCGGACCGCTGTGGGCCGATTTCGCCTGGGGCGGGCCGCTGTTCACGATGCTGCTGGGCATGCTGGCCAAGCGCTGCGGGCAGTGGGCGCGCGAGGGCCGCATCGCGGTGATGCCGCTGTACGCCTACCTGTGCGTGGTGGTCTTCTTCATGCCGGTGGTGAACCTGCTGGTCAGCGCCCAGGGCATGTACATCGTCAACGCCTTCGTGCTGGTGGCGCTGCTGTTCGGGCGCCATCGCCGAAGCGCGGCGCCACTGCCGTCTGCCGTGGCGCAAGGAAGCTCCTGAGGGCGTCGGGAACAATCGCGAGATGAAGGCGCTGCTGCTGCAACTCGAACGTGCCCTGTGGGGCCGCGCGCCCTTGCGCTGGCTGGTGCTGGGCCTGGACCGGCTGGCGCGGCGCGGGCTGTGGCTGTGGGGGCGGATGCGCTTCGCGGCGCTGGTGCCGCAACGCGGCCAGGGCTGCGTGTGCCACTGGAACGCCGACCTGAAGTACCCCGAACGCCTGACGCTGGGGGATGGCGTGGTGATCGGCACCAATGTGTCGATCGGCGCGCACAGCCCGGTGACGATCGGCCACCGCGTGCGCCTGTCGCGCGAGGTGATGATCGAGACCGCCGGCCTGGACTTCAGCGCGCTGCAGCCGCCCTACACCCACCGTTCGGCCCCCATCGTCATCGAGGAGGGCGTCTGGATCGGCGCCCGTGCCCTGGTGCTGGGTGGCGTGACCATCGGGGCCCATTCGGTGATCGCCGCCGGCGCCGTGGTCACACGCAGCTGCCCGCCGCGCTCGGTGCTCGGGGGCGTGCCGGCCCGGGTGCTGTCCACGATCGACGAACTCTCTGCAAAGGAATCCCGCGCATGATCGCCCGCAAGCTCAAGCGCCTGAAGATGGTGCTGTCCGATTCCCGCTGGTGGGGCTTCTATGTCCAGCGACGCTTCATGTCGCCGCGCACCCGCAACTGGCTGGCCGACCGCATGGCGCGCCGCCGCCCGGCCGGCACCGCCACCGATGCCGCCGCCGCAGCGGCAGCGCAGGCGCTGCGCCAGGACGGCATCTTCATGCTGGGCGAGCTGTTCACGCCCGCGCAGTGCCAGGAACTGCGCAGCTACTTCGAGGGCCTGGACGCCCACGACCCCTACCGCCCGGGCAGCCCGCGCTTCAAGCCGCTGGGCGAGGGCCGGCACCCCGAGGCCCACATCGCGCACCATGACGCCGAGGACATCCTCAACGCGCCCTACCTGCTGCAGCTGGCCAATGACCCGCGCATCATCGCCGCGGTGACCGCCTTCCTGGGCTGCAAGCCCAGCATCGGCTACCTGGCCGCCTGGTGGAGCTACCACACCGCGCTGGGCGCGCAGCAGGCCGAGTTCTTCCACCGCGACGTGGACGACTGGCGCTTCGTCAAGCTCTTCGTCTACCTGACCGACGTCGGCGCCGACAGCGGCCCGCACGTGTATGTGCGCGCCTCGTCGAACGACGAGCGCCTGGCCGAGATCCGGCGCTTCCCCGACGAGGAGGTGGCCCAGGTCTTCGGCGAGCAGGCCATCATGACGATGACTGCCCAAGCCGGCCAGGGCTTCCTGGAGGACACCTTCGGCATCCACAAGGGTCAGCCGGTGGCCCAGGGCACCCGACTGATCTTCCAGGCGGTCTATGGCCTGTCGCCGCTGCCCTATGGCCCGCGCGAGCCGGTGCCGTCGTCGCGCGTGCGCCTGCCGCCGGGGCTGGACCGCTGGACCAACCGCTTCTACGTGGCTTGAGCCGCTCGCGGATGGTTTCGGTCCTCAGAGCGCTGCTGGCGCTGTGCCTGCCCACCTCGCTGGTGCGTCCGCTGCTGAACCTGCTGGGCTGGCGCCTGGCGGCGGGCGCCCGCATCGGCCTGGCCTGGGTGCAGGCCGAGCGCCTGCACATGGCGCCGGGGGCCCGCATCGGCCACCTGAACCTGGTGCGTCTGCGCCGCGTGGCGATGCGCGAGGGCGCCTACCTGGGCCGCGGCAACCTGCTGAGCGGGCCGCTGAGCCTGCGCATGGCCGAACAGGCCGGCATCGGCAACCGCAACCGCGTGCTGCGCGCCGCGCGCGGGGTGGTCAGCGGCCCCTCGGTGCTGCGCATGGGGCGGCTGTCCAAGATCACCGCCGACCACCGGCTGGACTGCACCTGCTCGGTGGCCCTGGGCCACTACAGCACGATGGCCGGCGCCCAGACGCAGCTGTGGACCCATGGCTATGTGCACGGTGAGCAGGGCCACGACCGCTACCGCATCGACGGCCAGGTGATCATCGAGGACAACGTCTACATCGGGTCGGCCTGCCTGATCTCGATGGGCGTGCGCATCGGACGCGGCGTCATCGTGGGCGGCGGCACCGCGGTCTCCAAGAGCCTGCCCGGGCCCGGCATGTACGTGTCCTCACCGGTGCGCGCCCTGGCGCGCCCGGCCGACCCCGACACCCGGCCCGACCTGGAACGCCTGGCCGACCCCGGCCTGGTCGAGGCGGTCTACCGCAAGCGGCGGCCCTGAGTGCCCGGGCGGCTGGATCGGCTGTGGCGGCTGGCGCGCTACCTGGGGGCCTTCGGGCTGGCCCGGGGCGGGCTGTTCATCGCCCCGCTGCTGATCGCCAACGCCTTGCCGGCCGCTGACTATGGTCGGCTGGAGTTCGCCCAGGCGGCCGGCTCGCTGGCGGCCAGCGTGCTGGGTCTGGGCACCGCGGCCGCCGTGCCGCTGGCGCTGATCCAGCAGCACGCCCAGGTCCGCTGGTCGGCGCTGCTGCTGCACCAGTTGCATCTGGCGCTGTGGCTGCTGCTGGCGCTGGCCGTGGCCTGGTGGTGGGTCGGGCCGGTCAGCGCGGGCGCGATGGCGGTGCTGTTCGCGCTGTCGCTGGCCCTGCAGGGCCTGTGGAGCACGCGCCTGAAGTCGGCCGGGCGGGCCGAGGCCTCGCTGGTCATGGACACCGGCCAGTGGCTGGTGCTGGCCCTGGCCACGCTGGGTGCCGCTGCGCTGGCGGTGCCGGCCGGCGATCGCCTGCCTTGGGCGGTGGCGGTGATGATGGCCTATGGCGCCGCGCTGCTGCTGTTCACCGGGGCGCGCTGGCGCCGGGCCCAGCCGCCGGCCGACCGGCAGAGCTACCGTGATGCGCTGCGCCACAGCGTGCCGCTGATGCTGGCCGGTGTGCTGGCGCTGGTGGTCACCACCTCGGGGCGGCTGGGCATGGGCCTGCTCGGCGGCGCCGAACTGACCGGTGCCTACGCCGCGCTGGCGCGTGCGGCGGCCCTGCCCATCGTGGCCCACCAGGTGGTAATGGTGGCGCGTTTTCGCGCGCTGTTCGAACTGCCGCAGGCGGCGCTGGAGCGCGCGCTGCGCAGCGTGGTCTGGGCGGTGGTCGCGGCGGTGCTGGTGTTCGGCGTGGCCAGCGGGCCGCTGGGCCACTGGCTGGGCCCGGCCTTCTCGACCCAGTTCGCCGCCCACCGCGTGGCGGGTCTGTCCATCCTGGCGCAGAGCGTGCTGTGGTCGGCGATCGCGCTGAACGATCTGGTCAATGCCCGCCACGGGTCGGCTGCGGCCACCAACCGCTGGACGGCCGCCTGCCTGCTGCTGGCGCTGCCGCTGGCGGCCGCCTGGCTGCTGGACCGCGGCGTGACGCTGGAGCGCTATGCGCTGGTCCATTCCGGCGTGATGCTGGCCTACTACCTGTGCCAGGCCGCCGGCATGTGGCGCGCCGGGGTGCGCCTGCCGGCCGTCTGGTGGCCGGCGGCGCTGGCCTTTCTCTGCCTGAGCCTGCTTGCCCATGTCGTCTGAGTCCCTGTCCCCCCGTCCCGGCCGCGTGGTCCACTGGGCCAAGTTCTACCCGCCCGAGATGGGCGGCATGGAAAGCGTGGCCGTCAGCCTGGCGCGCGGTGCGGCGCAGGCGGGCTGGCAGGTCGAGGTGGTCTGCTTTGCCAAGGTCCATCTGCCCAGCGGTCCGGACGGCCAGGGCGTGCAGGTCTGGCGGGCGCCGGTGCGCTGGGCGCCGGCTTCGCAGCCGCTGTCGCTGCGCTACCTGTGGCAGGCCTGGCGCCGCGGGCGGCAGGCGGATGTGGTCCACCTGCACGTGCCCAACATGCTGGCGGCGCTGGCGGCGCTGGCCTTGCCGCGGCGCACCCGCGTGCTGGTGCACTGGCACAGCGACGTGGTCGGCAAGGGCCTGCTGGGCCGGGTGCTGGCGCCGCTGGAGCGCGCCCTGCTGCGGCGCGCCGACCGTGTCGTGGCCACCTCGCAGGCCTATGCCGACGGCTCACCCAGCCTGCGTGGCATCGGCCACCGCCTGCGGGTGGTGCCGATCGGCGTGCCGGAGCCGGCGGTCGAGGCGGGCGCGCTGGACCCGGCCGTGCAGGCCTGGCTGGGCCCGCGGCGGCTGGTGCTGGCCGTGGGCCGGCTGGTGCCCTACAAGGGCTTTGCCACGCTGATGGACGCGGCGGCCGCGTTGCCGTCCGATGCCGCGGTGGTGATCGTCGGTGGTGGACCGCTGCACGACGAGCTGAGCCAGCGCATCGCCGCTGCCGGCCTGGGCCAGCGCGTGCTGCTGGCCGGCCGCCAGGGCGACGCCGAACTCGCCGCGCTGCTGCGCCGCGCCGCACTGTTCTGCCTGCCCTCGGTGGAGCGCTCCGAGGCCTTCGGCGTGGTGCTGGTCGAGGCGATGACGCATGGCCTGCCGATCGTCGCGACGCGGATCCCGGGCTCGGGCGTGCCCTGGGTCAACGCGGACGGTGAGTCCGGCCTGAACGTGCCCCCGGGCGATGCCCAGGCGCTGGCCCAGGCCTGCACGCGGCTGCTGACCGACGAGCCGCTGCGCGCCGCGCTGGCGCAAGGGGCCCGCCGGCGCTACGAGGCGGTCTTCACCGAGGCGGCCTCGGTCCAGGCGATGCTGGCGGTCTACGCCGACGCGCTGCGGCGCTGAGCGCTCAGCGAGCGCCGCGCGAGGCGTCGCCGTCGCGGTCGCGGATCTCGTAGCCCATGCGTTGCGCGGCCGCCTCGTGGCCCCGGTAGCGCTGAAGGGCCAGCTTGCCGCCGCTGTTGTCGGAGAAGATGCTGTTGCTGACCTCGACGTCGCGCACATTGGCCGTGTTGGCCCAGTCGAAGCCCACGGCCTGGCCGCCCTGGTCGAAGCGGAAGAAGCTCTGGCGGAACTCGACGCTGCGCACTGCGGCGCGGGCGTCGCCATGGCCCAGCGTGACCCCTGCCGCCGGACACAGCCGGCCCAGGCGGTAGCGGTCGTTGAAGATGAAGCGGTTGTTGGTGAAGCTGCTGCTCGACAGGAAGCGCGCGCCGATGTGGGCGCTGAGGTTGTTGTCGAACTCGCAGCCCTCGACCCACTGCCGGCTGGTGGCCGTCAGTGCGCCAGCGAAGTACAACCCGAAGGCCTGGTCCGCCGGCGCGGCGTTCTCGTGCTGCCAGCCGCAGGCCGAGAACGAGCACTTGGTGTAGGAGTGCGAGGAGCTCTGGACGAACGCGCCCCCCTGCTTGCACAGCACGAAGACACAGCGGTCCCAGCTCCAGGCCGGGCTGACCTGCACGCCGCCGTCGTCGATGAAGCCCCAGCCGCCGCAGCGCTCGATCCAGGTGCTGCGCACGAACATCGTCGAGGCGGAGAAATCGGGGTTGCGGTTGATCGCCAGGTCGGACACGGCGCGGATGCCGTGGCGTCCGAAGCCCATCACCCGGCACTGCTCGATCTCGCCGTACCACCAGCCCATCAGCTCCAGCGCGTCGCATTCGGGACCGGCACCACTGCCGTCCAGGGTCAGCGCGCGCAGGCCGCCGCCCCAGAAGAAGGTGGTGCTCACCGGCCCCTGGGCCGGCAGACCGCGCACCCGCAGCAAGGGGCCGCTGCGCCCCACATAGCGCAGCACCGTGCTGTGCATGCCCTCGCCCTGGAAGCTGATGCCCGAGGTGCGGCCGGTGCCAGGCAAGGTCCAGCTCAGGCTGCGCTCCAGCCGGTAGGTGCCGGCCGGGATGCGCAGCACGCCGCCGCCCTCGGCGAGCTGGTCGATCGCCTGCTGGAAGGCGGCCGAGGCATCGCGCTGGCCGCTGCGGTCGGCGCCCAGGTCGGTGACGTCCACGCTGCGCACCGCGGAGGCCGCGCGCCCGGCCAGGGGCCAGGCCGCGGCCAGGGCCAGGGTGAGCAGGCGGCGGCGCAGCGGCGATGTCATCGGAACCTCGCTCAGTTGGTGGCGGACCGCAGACCGGCCAGGCCCAGGCCCAGCTGGTACAGGATCTGGGTCCAGTCCTTGGCGTCCTGCAGGCGCGTGGTCTTGTTCATTTCCTCGGGCACGAACAGCGTGTCACCGGGCAGGGCGGTCATGCCGGCCAGCGGGCCGCTGCTGAACCAGCCCGCGCCCTGCAGGTTGCTGACCACGCTGCCATTGGCGCGCAGCACGAAGACGGCGTCCTTGTCGGCACCCCGGGTGGGGCCGCCGGCCATCTGCAGGTAGTCGCCCAGGTTGCGGCTGCCGTCGTAGACGAAGTTGCCCGTGTTGAAGACGCTGCCGAACACCCCCACCGAGGTCGGGCGGGCCGGCACGTACAGGCGGTCGCCGTCTTCCAGCTGCATCGGCGGCAGCGCGGCGCTGTCGGGCGCCATCTGCAGCACCAGGCGGCCGTCGGGCTGCAGGTTGCGCATCTTCTCGACCAGGCGCGCCGCAGCGTCGGCCCGGGCCTCCTGGGCCTTGACCTCGTCGCTGCTGGCGATGCGCTGGGTGGAGCTGGCGCGGGTGATGTCGACCTCGAGGTCGCGCAGCACGCGCTCGTAGTTGATCATCTGCGCCTGGCGCACGGTCTCGCGGGTGAACTGCGCGCCGAAGACATAGGCGTTGCCGGTGAAGCCGCCGGCCAGCTTGATGAGGTCGTCCAGGCTGCTGGCGGCCGGCAGCACATACACGCCGGGACGCAGCACCTCGCCCTCGATCACGACGCGCTTGTTCTGCCGCACCGTGGGCTGGCGCGGATCCACCGCGCTGTGCACCGTGACGATGTCGCCGCGGCCCAGCGGGCGACGCGCCGCCTCGGACAGCGGCACCTCGAAGACGCGGGCGCCGTTGCGGTCGTCCAGCGGCTCGATCGACAGGCGGTTGGCGTCCGCCACCGAGGACAGGCCACCGACCATCTTCAGCGCGTTGTCCAGCGTCTCGCCGGGCTTGAGCTCGACCACCGCCGGCAGGTTCACGCTGCCCAGCAGCGCCACCTGGGGGCCGACCGGCAGCACATGCACCACATCGTCCGGCTGCAGCACCTGGTCGGCGCGGCGGTCGCCGCTGACCAGCAGGTCATACAGGTCGAAGGGCATCGGTGCCTGGCCCTTGCGGCGCAGCTCGATGCGGCGGAAGCTGCCGGCCGCGGTGGGGCCGCCCGCCTGGATCAGCGCCGACGAGACCGTGGACAGGCCGCTGACCACGTAGCTGCCGGGGCGGGCCACGAAGCCGGTCAGGTAGACCCGCATGCCGCGCAGCTGGCCCAGCGACACGTTGAGGTTGAAGTTGCGGAAGACCTTGGCCAACTGGCGGTTCAACAGCGCCGGCAGCTCGCTGTAGCGGGTGCCGGCAACCATCACGCTGCCCGCGCGCGGCAGCGTGATGCGGCCCGCACGGTCCACCTGCACGCGGGTATCGACATCGACCGAGCCCCAGACGGTGATCGCCAGCTCGTCGCCGGGCACCACCACATAGTCGGCCGGCACCACCGGCGAGGGATCGGTGGCGCCCAGGTCGGGCTGCATCAGCTCGGCGCCCAGGCGGCGCACCATCACTGGCATCGCCAGGCGCTGCACGTACTGTTCGAACTCGCCGGGCACGTAAGGCACCGCCTCCGGCTGCCAGATCTGGCCGGGCAGGCCCTGCAGCCGCTGCTGCTGGCCTGGGTTCTGCAGGGTGCGCAGACCGCCGGGACGGCCTTGCAGGCGCGGGTCGAGCGGCTGCATGCTGGAGGGCGGGACCTGCATCTGAGGCATGCCCATCGTGTTGCCCTGGCCGTAGCCGCCGACCGTGCCGGTCTGGTTGCCGTAGACGCCGGTGGTCGAGCCCGTGGTGTTGTTGCCGTTGTTGCCCAGCACCTGGCCGGCGTAGCCCCCGGTGTTGCCGGTGACCACCGGCAGCCCCAGGTTGTTGTTCAGCGAATTGTTGGACTGGGCCTGCAACACCGGCGAAGCCAGTCCCAGCAGAGCCGAGAGGATCAGCGGCAGCGCACGCTGGACGACGGGGGCGAGGTGAGAGGGCAGGCGCATCGTCTTCTGAAAGTGGTCACGTCCAGGACCGCGTCGCCAGGGCGCCGCAGCACCCAGGCGGTCCGCACGGTTCGCGCTGGCGCGCGGCCCGCGCCGACGGGTCGAGCCGGCCATTGTAGGGGGCGACCCTCAGGGGCGGCGGTAAGATGGCGGGATGGAGATCCTGTTGACATCTTTCACGGTGGCCTGGGTCCTGACCCTTATCGCGGTGAGATCGTCACGGCATTTTGCGCACCTGTCGCACGACAACGACCTGTCGGGCCCGCAGAAGATCCACGCTGAACCGGTGCCCCGCATCGGCGGGCTGGGCATCTTCGGTGGCGTGCTGGCAGCGGTGGTGCTGCTCGACTGGCGCGGGGGCCCGGGATGGTCGTTCGGTGCCTTGCTGATGATGGCCGCGGTGCCGGCCTTTGCCGCCGGTTTCATCGAAGACCTGCTCAAGTCGGTCAGCCCCTTGCGTCGGCTGCTCGCCACCGCGGCGTCGGCGGCACTCGCGGCCGTGCTGGTCGATGCGCTGGTGCGGCGCACCGACATCCCTGGCCTGGACTGGGTGGCTGCGTCCACCGTGGGTGCCGCCGTGCTGACCATCCCGGCCGTGGCGGGCATTGCCAACGCGGTCAACATCATCGACGGCTTCAATGGACTGGCCTCGATGTGTTCGATGCTGATGCTGGCTGCCATCGCCTACGTGGCCTTTCAGGTGGGCGACCAGGAACTGGTCTACCTGGCCGTGGCGGGGATTGGCGCCGTGCTGGGCTTCTTCCTGTGGAACTACCCGGCCGGCCAGATCTTCCTGGGCGATGGCGGCGCCTACTTCCTGGGCTTCTTCGTGGCCGAACTGGGCGTGCTGCTGATCGTGCGCAACCAGCAGGTCTCGCCGCTGTTCCCGCTGGTGGTGTGCATCTACCCGGTCTTCGAGACCCTGTTCTCGATCTACCGCCGGGTGGTGGTGCGTGGCCACCATGCCAGCCACCCGGATGGCGTGCACCTGCACTCCCTGGTCTTCAAGCGCCTGATGCGCTGGGCGGTGGGCAGCCAGGACCCGCGCCAGCGCACCCGCCGCAATTCCCTGACCTCGCCCTACCTGTGGGTGCTGTGCTCGCTGCCCCTGGCGCCGGCGGTGCTGAGCTGGCACAGCTCGGCCATCCAGGCGGCGCTGCTGGTCACCTTTGCCCTGATCTACGTGGCGCTGTATTCGCGCATCGTGACCTTCCGCACGCCGCGTTGGCTGATCTTCCGCCGCTGATCCTCGCCCCGGCCGCCCGAGGCGGCAGCGAGATAATCCCCTCTTCAGTCCCCGTCAACACCATGCTCAGCAACCAGACCATTCTCGTCACCGGCGGTACCGGCTCCTTCGGCAACACCTTCGTGCCGATGACCCTGGCCAAGTACAACCCGAAGAAGATCATCATCTACTCGCGCGACGAGATGAAGCAATGGGACATGGCCAAGAAGTTCCAGGGCGATCCGCGCGTGCGCTTCTTCATCGGTGATGTGCGTGACCGCGAGCGCCTGTACCGCGCGCTCGACGGCGTTGACCTGGTCGTGCACGCCGCCGCCACCAAGATCGTCCCCACCGCCGAGTACAACCCCTTCGAGTGCGTCAAGACCAATGTGCTGGGCGCGATGCACCTGATCGACGCCTGCATCGACCGCGGTGTGCGCCGCGTGGTGGCCCTGTCCACCGACAAGGCCTCCAGCCCGGTCAACCTGTATGGCGCCACCAAGCTGGCCTCGGACAAGCTGTTCGTCGCCGGCAACTCCTACGCTGGCGGCCATGACACCCGCTTTGCGGTCGTGCGCTACGGCAACGTGATGGGCTCGCGCGGCTCGGTGATCCCCTTCTTCCTGTCGATCCGCGACAAGGGCGAGCTGCCGATCACCGACGACCGCATGACCCGCTTCATGATCTCGCTGGAGCAGGGCGTGGAGCTGGTCTGGCACGCCTTCGAGGACATGGTGGGCGGCGAGATCTACGTCAAGAAGATCCCCTCGATGAAGGTCACCGACCTGGCCACCGCGGTGGCGCCCGAAGCCACGCAGAAGGTGGTCGGCATCCGCCCGGGCGAGAAGCTGCACGAGCAGATGATCAGCCCCGAGGACTCGTTCTACACCTACGAGTACCCGGAGCACTTCAAGATCCTGCCCGCCATCCACAACTGGGACACCACCAGCGAGCGCATCAAGGACGGTGTCAAGGTGCCCGAGGGCTTCGAGTACGCCAGCGACAACAACAGCGAGTGGATGAGCATCGAGCAGCTGCGCGAATGGGTGGCTGCCAACGCCCACAAGATCGGCAACATCTGATGATCCCCTACGGCCGCCAGAACATCACCGACGCCGACGTTGCCGCTGTCGTCGAGGCGCTGCGCTCCGACTGGATCACCCAGGGCCCGGCGATTCCCCGCTTCGAGCAGGCGCTGGCCGAGCGCGTGGGCGCGCGCCACGGCGTGGCGATGTGCAACGCCACCGCCGCGCTGCATGTGGCCTGCATGGCGCTGGGTCTGGGCCCGGGCGACCGGCTCTGGACCAGCCCGATCACCTTCGTCGCCTCGGCCAACTGCGGCCTGTACTGCGGCGCGACGGTCGATTTCGTCGACATCGACCCCCGCAGCTACAACATGGACGTGGTCGCGCTGGAGGCCAAGCTGCGGGCCGCACAGGCCAGCGGCACGCTGCCCAAGGTGGTGGTGCCGGTGCACTTTGCCGGTCAGAGCTGCGACATGGCGGCCATCCACGCGCTGGGCCAGCGCTACGGCTTTCGCATCATCGAGGATGCCTCGCACGCGGTGGGCGGCAGCTACCTCGGTCAGCCGGTGGGCAACTGCCGCTACAGCGACATCACCGTCTTCAGCTTCCACCCGGTCAAGATCATCACCACCGCCGAGGGCGGCATGGCGATGACCCATGATCCGGCGCTGGCGCAGGCCATGGAGCGGCTGCGCAGCCACGGCATCACCCGCGACCCGGCGCAGATGGACGGCGCCCCGGAAGGCGGCTGGGACTACCAGCAGATCGACCTGGGCTACAACTACCGTCTGACCGACCTGCAGGCGGCGCTGGGCCACTCGCAGCTGAGCCAATTGGAGGGCTCGGTGGCGCGCCGCCACGCCATTGCGCAGCGCTACGACGCCGAACTGGCCAGCCTGCCGCTGATCACCCCCTGGCAGTCGCCCGACGCCCACTCGGCGCTGCACCTCTACCCCATCCAGGTCGATCCGTCGCGCACCGCCGTCAGCCGCCGTGCGCTGTTCGACGGCCTGCGCGCCGCGGGCATCGGCGTCAACGTGCACTACATCCCGGTGCACACCCAGCCGCACTACCGCCGCCTGGGCTTTGCCCGCGGCGATTTCCCCGTGGCCGAGGCCTACTACGCCCACGCGGTGTCGCTGCCGATGTTCCCCACCCTCACCGAGGCCGAGCAGGGCACGGTCATCGCCGCGCTGCGCCGCCTGCTGGGCTGATGGACGCACGCGGCCGACGCCTGCTGGTCCGGGCCGATGCCTCGACCACGCTGGGCGCCGGCCATGTGATGCGAACGCTGACGCTGGCCAACGCCTGGCGCGAGCGCGGCGGCGAAGCGCTGTTTGTCTGCCGTGAAGCGCCCGGCCACCTGGGGGATCTCGTCGTCGCGCGGGGCCACGGCCTGCGCCTGCTGCCGCCCGAAGCGGCCGCGCCAGCGCAGGATGCGCTGCAGACCTTGCAGGCCAGCGCCGACTGGCGTGGTGCGACACCGCTGGACTGGGCGTTGGTGGACCACTACGGCCTGGCGGCCGACTGGGAGCGCCCCTGGCGCGGGCCGGCCGCGCGGGTGGCGGTGATCGACGACCTGGCCGACCGGGCGCACGACGTGGACCTGCTGCTGGACCAGAACCTGGGTCGGCAGGCCACCGATTACGACGCTCTGGTGCCTGCCCAGGCGCGCCGCCTGATCGGGCCAGCCCATGCGCTGCTGCGGCCCGAGTTTGCAGCGCGGCGGACAGACAGCCTGGCACGCAGGGCGAACGGCGAGCTGCGCCACCTGGTGATCAGCATGGGCGGCTCCGACCCGGGCGGGGCCACCGCACGCTGCCTGGCCGCGCTGGCAGCGGCACCGGCGCTGCCGCTGGCGCGCGTCACCGTGGTGCTGGGGCCGCAGGCCCAGACACTGGCGCAGGTGCGCCAGGCGCTGGCCGCGTTGCCCCTGCCCACCGAGCTGCGCCTGAACGAGCCCGACATGGCCAGCCTGCTGGCCAGCGCCGACCTGGCGCTGGGCGCGGCCGGCGGCAGTGCCTGGGAGCGCTGCTGCCTGGGCCTGCCCACGCTGCTGCTGGTGCTGGCCGACAACCAGGCGCCGGGCGCCCGGGCCCTGGCGGCCCAGGGCGCTGCGCTGTCGCTGGGCGGGCCTGATGACCTGCCGCAGGCGCTGGTGCCGGCGCTGCAGGCGCTGTCCGAGCCGGCGCGCCTGCTGGCCCTGTCGCGGGCGGCGGCGGCGCTGTGCGATGGCCTGGGGGCGGCACGCGTGGTGCAGGCCCTGCTGGACGAGGGGCCCCGTGGTGAGCACTGACCGCCTGCGGCCGCTGCGGGCCGAGGACCTGCCGCTGGTGCGCGCCTGGCGCAACCACCCCGCGGTGCGCCAGCACATGTTCACCACCCACGAGATCACGGCCGACGAGCATGCGCAGTGGTTCCAGCGCCAGCAGGCCGACGCCACCCGGCGCCTCTACCTGTTCGAGCGCGACGGCGTGCCCCAGGGCTTCATGCACCTGAGCGGGGTGCGGCCGGGCGGGGTGTGCGAATGGGGCTTCTACGCCGCGCCCGATGCGCCGCGCGGCACCGGTCGGGCCATGGGCGCGGCCACGCTGGCCGAACTCTTCGAGGTCGAGCAGGTGCACAAGATCTGCGGCCAGGTGCTGCAGGGCAATCGGGCGTCCTTGCGCTTTCATGAGGCACTGGGCTTCCAGCCCGAGGGCGTGCTGCCGCAGCCGCACGTCGGCGCTGACGGCCAGCGACAGGACGTGCACTGCTACGGCCTGCAGGCCGAGGCCTGGCGCGCCACGCGCACCGGCTGATCAGGGCAGCTCGGCCAGCATCCGGTCCACCCCGACCTGCCAGTGCGGCAGCACTAGGTCGAAGGCCTGCTGCAGGCGCCGCGTGTCCAGCCGCGAGTTCAGCGGCCGCTGTGCCGGCGTGGGGTACTGGGTGGTGGGAATGGCGCGGATCGCCGCGGGCGCCACCTTCACCGGCCGGCCCTGGGCACGCGCCCACGCGATCACATGCTGCGCGTAGCCATGCCAGCTGACCTCGCCGCCGGCCACGCAGTGGTACAGGCCGGCCAGCTCGGGCCGCTGCTGCAGCGCGCGCAGCGCGTGCGCACTGACATCGGCCAGCAGCTCGGCCCCGGTGGGCGCGCCGATCTGGTCGTCGATCACGTTCAGCGCGTCGCGCTCGGCGGCCAGGCGCAGCATGGTCCTGGCGAAGTTGCCGCCGCGTGCGGCGTAGACCCAGCTGGTGCGCAGGATCAGGTGGCGGCAGCCGCTGGCCTGGATCTGCTGCTCGCCACCCAGCTTGCTGCGGCCGTAGACGCTCAAGGGGCCGGTGGCGGCGTCCTCGTCGCGCGGCGTGTGGCCGCTGCCGTCGAAGACGTAGTCGGTGCTGAAGTGCAGCAGCGTGGCGCCGAGCGCGGCGGCTTCACGGGCCAGCACGCCGGGGGCGTCGGCGTTGATCGCCTGGGCCAGCGCGGGCTCGCTCTCAGCCTTGTCGACCGCGGTGTGGGCGGCGGCATTGACGATCACGTCGGGGCGCACGGTGCGCACCGTGGCGGCCAGGGCCTCGGGCTGGCTCAGATCAGCGTGCAGCGTGGCGTGGCCACGCCCGGGGGCGATGAGCTCGCCCAGCGGTGCCAGCGCGCGCTGCAGCTCCCAGCCGACCTGACCGTTCGGTCCGAGCAGAAGAATCTTCATCGCGCGCTGTAGTGGGTGCCGATCCAGTCCTGGTAGGCACCGCTCTGCACATTGGCCACCCAGGCCGCGTTGTCCAGGTACCACTGCACCGTCTTGCGGATGCCGGTGGCGAAGGTCTCGGCCGGGCGCCAGCCCAGTTCGCGCTCGATCTTGCGCGCATCGATCGCGTAGCGGCGGTCGTGGCCGGGGCGGTCGGTCACATGGGTGATCAGCCGGGCGTAGGGGCCGGCTGGGTCGGGGCGCAGCTCATCGAGCAGCGCGCACACCGTGTGGACGATGTCGATGTTGGCCATCTCGTTCCAGCCGCCGATGTTGTAGGTCTCGCCCACGCGGCCGCCGGCCAGCACTGCGCGGATGCCGCTGCAGTGGTCCTTGACATACAGCCAGTCGCGGATCTGCCGGCCGTCGCCGTACACCGGCAGCGGCTTGCCGGCCAGCGCGTTGACGATCATCAGCGGGATCAGCTTCTCGGGGAAGTGGTAGGGCCCGTAGTTGTTGGAGCAGTTGGTGGTCAGCACCGGCAGGCCGTAGGTGTGGTGCCAGGCCCGCACCAGGTGGTCGCTGGCGGCCTTGCTGGCGCTGTAGGGGCTGTTGGGCTCGTAGGGGTTGGTCTCGGCAAACGGCGGGTCGCTGGGCTTGAGGGAGCCATAGACCTCGTCGGTGCTGACGTGGTGGAAGCGGAAGGCGGCCTTCCCGGCACCGTCCAGCGTGTTCCAGAAACCCCGCGCGGCCTCGAGCAGGGTGAAGGTGCCCTCGACATTGGTCTTCACGAAGGCGCCGGGGCCATGGATGCTGCGGTCCACATGGCTCTCGGCCGCGAAGTGGACGATGGCGCGCGGGCGGTGGGTGGCCAGCAGGCCATCGACCAGCGCGCGGTCGCCGATGTCGCCGTGCACGAAGACGTGGCGCGCATCGCCGTCCAGCGCGGCCAGGTTGGCACGGTTGCCGGCGTAGGTGAGGGCGTCGAGGTTGACGACCGGCTCATCGCTCTGCGCGAGCCAGTCCAGGACGAAGTTGCTGCCGATGAAGCCGGCGCCGCCGGTGACAAGAATCATGACCGTTTCAGGGAATCAATACACGCGTTCGCGCAGGATCTGCTGCAGGTACTGGCCGTAGCCGCTCTTGGCCAGCGGGGCGGCCAGGGCCTCGAGCTGGGCGTCGCTGATCCAGCCCTGGCGCCAGCAGATCTCCTCGGGGCAGCAGACCTTCAGGCCCTGGCGCTTCTCCAGCGTCTGCACGAAGGCGCTGGCCTCCAGCAGGCTGTCGTGGGTGCCGGTGTCCAGCCAGGCGTCGCCGCGGCCGAAACGCTGCACGTCCAGCTCGCCCGCGTCCAGGTACAGGCGGTTCAGGTCGGTGATCTCCAACTCGCCCCGGGCGCTGGGCCGCAGCGCCTTGGCGCGCTCGACCACCTGGGTGTCATAGAAATACAGGCCGGTCACGGCGAATCGGCTGCGCGGCTGGCGGGGCTTTTCCTCCAGGCTCACGGCGCGGCCGTCGCGGTCGAACTCGACCACGCCGTAGCGTTCGGGGTCGGTCACCGGGTAGGCGAAGACCGTGGCGCCATGCGCCTGGCGCGCCGCCGCCTCGACCCGGCGACCCAGGTCGTGGCCGAAGAAGATGTTGTCGCCCAACACCAGCGCGCTGCGGGCATCGCCCAGGAAGTGCTCGCCGATCAGGAAGGCCTGGGCCAGGCCGTCCGGGCTGGGCTGCACCGCGTACTGCAGCGACAGGCCCCAGGCGCTGCCGTCGCCCAGCAACTGCTGGAAGCGCGGCGTGTCCTGTGGCGTGCTGATCAGCAGGATCTCGCGGATGCCGGCCAGCAGCAGCGCGGACAGCGGGTAATACACCATCGGCTTGTCGTACACCGGGATCAGCTGCTTGCTGATCGCCAGCGTGGCCGGGTGCAGCCGGGTGCCGGAGCCGCCGGCCAGGATGATGCCCTTGCGAGGGGTAGACACGTCGACAACTCCCGTCTGGATGCGGTGGCTGGGCGCCCGGGAAGTGGGGCGTCAAGCCAGTGTAAACACGCACGATCCGGCCAAGCGGCGATAATTGGGGGACATGAACCCTGAATCTCAGGCCGACCAGGCCAGCCCCGCGACCCCGACCGAGTCCGCGCCCCCCGCCCGTTTCGACACCCTGCCGCTGGACGCCAAGCTGCTGCGCGCCGTCGACGACCAGGGCTACGCGACGATGACGCCGATCCAGGCCAAGGCCATCCCGATCGTGCTGTCCGGCCGCGACGTGATGGGCGCCGCCCAGACCGGCACCGGCAAGACCGCGGCCTTTTCGATCCCGCTGCTGCAGAAAATGATGCGGCACGAGAACACCAGCGCCTCGCCCGCCCGCCACCCGGTGCGCGCACTGGTGCTGGCGCCCACCCGCGAGCTGGCCGACCAGGTGGCCAACAACGTCAAGGCCTACTGCAAGCACACCGGCCTGCGTGCCGCGGTGGTCTTCGGCGGCGTCGACATGAAGCCGCAGACGGCCGAATTGAAGCGCGGCGTCGAGATCCTGATCGCCACCCCGGGCCGGCTGCTCGACCACATCGAGGCCAAGAACTGCGTGCTCAACCAGGTCGAGTATGTGGTTCTGGACGAGGCCGACCGCATGCTCGACATCGGCTTCCTGCCCGATCTGCAGCGCATCCTCAGCTATCTGCCCAAGGGCAACCGCCAGACCCTGCTGTTCTCGGCCACCTTCAGCCCCGAGATCAAGAAGCTGGCCAACAGCTACCTGCACGACCCGGTGCTGGTCGAGGTGGCGCGGCCCAATGCCACGGCCTCCACCGTGGAGCAGCGCTTCTACAGCGTGTCGGATGACGACAAGCGCGCGGTGGTGCGCCAGCAGCTGCGCCAGCGCGACCTGAAGCAGGCCATCGTCTTCGTGAACTCCAAGCTGGGCGCGGCCCGGCTGGCCCGCTCCTTCGAGCGCGACGGCCTGCGCACCGCCGCGCTGCACGGCGACAAGAGCCAGGACGAGCGCCTGAAGTCGCTGGCCGCCTTCAAGGCCGGCGAGGTCGACCTGCTGGTGGCCACCGATGTGGCCGCCCGCGGCCTGGACATCGCCGACCTGCCCGCCGTCTTCAACTTCGACGTGCCCTTCAACGCCGAGGACTACGTGCACCGCATCGGCCGCACCGGCCGTGCCGGCGCCTCGGGCGTGGCGATCACGCTGGTCACGCGCGACGACAGCCGGCTGGTGTCGGACATCGAGAAGCTGATCAAGAAGAAGATCGACCTGGAAGCCATCGAGCTGGAGGACGAGCGTCCGCGCCGCCCGCCGCGCCGCCGCGAGGACGAGGACGCCCCGGCCGAGCGCCGCAGCGCCGAGCCGGCGCCGCGCCGCCCGGCGCCCAGCGCGTCGCGCGACCCCTTCTTCGACAAGCCCTACGAGGCCTCCGACCGCGCCGAACCGGCCGCCTGGGAAAAGGAAAAGGCCGCGGCCCCGACCCCGGCGGCGGCGGCCCGCGTGTCGCCCAACATCCGCGCCAAGCGCAAGGTGGCCTCGCTGCTGGGCGGCGGCAAAGCCTGATCGGCGTGCGGCGCACCGGCACCTGGCGTGCGCTGTTCGCCAGCGCGCTGCTCGTCATCCTGTGGCTGGCGCTGCGCCCCAACCCGGGCGGCCCGGACTGGTTTGACCATGCCGACAAGCTGCGCCATGCCGCGGCGTTTGCCGCGCTCTGGCTGGTGGGCTACCGCGCCGGCGGCCGTGGCTGGCGCCTGGCGCTCGGCCTGCTGGTCTTTGGCGGGCTGATCGAGGTCCTGCAGTCGCTGACCCCGGACCGCGAGCCGTCGCTGGCCGATGTGGCGGCCGACGCGGTGGGACTGGCGCTGGGCGCGGTCTGGACCCGTTGGCGCTGATCAGGCCAGCCAGAGAAACACGGCCGGCAGCGTGTCGGGCAGCACCGGTGGCTGGCGCCGCCAGTCGGCCACCGTGCGGGTGGCGCAGAAGCCCCCCGGCGAGGTGAGCCCGCAGGCCAGCGACAGCCGCGTGCCGGGCTGCAGCGTGGCCAGCAGCGCGTCGGCCAGCGCCTGGTTGCGGTAGGGCGTTTCGATCACCAGCTGGGTCTGGCCTTCCTGGCGCGAGCGCTGCTCCAGCGCCTTCACGCGGCGCGCACGCTCGCCGGCGTCCTGCGGCAGGTAGCCTTCGAAGGCGAAGCGCTGGCCATTGAGGCCGCTGGCCGCCAGCGCCAGCGTCAGCGAGGACGCGCCGGCCAGCACCTCCACCGCCACGCCGCGCGCATGGGCCGCGGCCACCAGGCGCGCGCCCGGGTCGGCCACGGCCGGCAGACCGGCATCCGACAGCAGGCCCAGGGCCTGGCCAGCCAGCGCTGGCGCCAGCAGCTGTTCCCAGGCGCGGGCGTCGGTGTCGTCGGCGGGCGCGCCCTTGCGCGGGCGGGGCAGCTCGGTGATGGCCAGGCTCTGCAGCGGCTGCGCCAGCGGCACCACCTCGCCCACCCGCTTCAGGAAGCTGCGCGCCGCCTTGGCGTTCTCGACCACCCAGTGGCCGATGCCGGCCGCCCGGGCGATCGCGCCCTGGCTCAGGACCTCGGTGATCGGGGTGGGGGTGGCGCCCAGGTCCAGCGTGCTGGGCACCAGCACCAGGCGGCCGGCCCCGCTCATCGGGCCTGGCGCACCGGGTCGAGCCCGGCGGCGCGCAGCAGGGCGCTGGTGCGGATCAGCGGCAGGCCGACCAGGGCGGTCGGGTCGTCGGACTCGATCGCCGACAGCAGCGCGATGCCCAGCGTCTCGCACTTGGCGCTGCCGGCGCAGTCGTAGGGCTGCTCCAGGCGCAGGTAGCGCTCGATCTCGTCATCGTCCAGGTCGCGAAAGCGCACGGTGACGGGCACGCGCTCGACCTGCTCGAAGCCGGTATCGGGTCGGACCACCGCCACCGCGGTCTGGAAGACCACCGCGCGGCCGCTCATGCGGCGCAGCTGGGCCACGGCGCGCTCGTGCGTGCCGGGCTTGCCGATCGCCTCGCCATCGACATCGGCCACCTGGTCGGAGCCGATCACCAGCGCCCCCGGATGGCGCGACGCCACCTCGCGGGCCTTGGCCAGCGCCAGCCGGGTGGCCAGCGCGGCCGGGGCCTCGCCGGGCAGCGGGGTTTCGTCGACGCGCGGGGCATCGGCCGTGAAGGGCAGGCGCAGGCGCTCAAGCAGCTCGCGCCGGTAGCGCGAGGTCGAGCCCAGGATCAGCGGGGGCAGGGCGGTCATCGCGGAATTCTCCCATCGGCCCGTACACTGGCGGCATGAAACCGAAGTCGAGGTCACACGACCCCCTGAAGCTGGACATGGCCGCCTTTGCCGGCGACCACGGCGAGCTGGCTGGCGACTGGCCGCTTCAGACGCTGCCGCGCCTGGCCGAGTCGGCGATGCCCGAGGCCTCGGCCGACGCCGTCGTGCACTGGCAGGCCCGGGGCGAGCTGCGTCCGCTGCCCGACGGCACGGCCGAGGTCTGGCTGCAGCTCAAGGCCGACGTGCGCCTGGCGCTGTGCTGCCAGCGCTGCCTGGGGCCGGTGGAAGAGACCGTGGCGCTGGACCGGGCGCTGCGCTTTGTCGCCGACGAGCATCAGGCGGCGGCGCTCGATGCCGAGCTGGAAGACGACGTGCTGTCGCTGGAGCGCGCGCTGGACCTGCGGGAACTGGTCGAGGACGAACTGCTGCTGGCCCTGCCGCTGGTCCCGCGCCACGCCGACTGCCCGCAGCCGCTGCCGCTGGCCGGCGACGACGAACCCGAGGAAGAACGTCCCAACCCGTTCGCGGTGCTGGCGGCGCTGAAGGGCCAGGGCGGGCGCGGCACTGGCTAGCGGCCGGCCCGCATGCTATACTTTCGGGCTTTCCCGACTCAGGGGTGCTGCTGTGGTATGGCCGCAGCAGGGCCGATGGGGTCCGGAAGACCACCCTTTTTCCAACATTCACGGCGGCCGGCCGGGGCAACCCGGTGTCTTGAGCCGCATTGAGCCGCACGCGCGAGTCCTGCCAGTGCGCCGCAACCCGGCGCCGGTGGGTCCAGGCGCACCCAGGAGAGTTCCATGGCCGTCCAGCAGAACAAGAAGTCGCCCTCGAAGCGCGGCATGCACCGCTCGCACAACGCGCTGACCAACCCGGGCACCGCGATCGAGCCGACCACCGGTGAAGTGCATCTGCGCCACCACATCAGCCCGACCGGCTTCTACCGCGGCCGCAAGGTCCTGAAGGGCAAGGCCGAGGCCTGATCCTGAGCATGCTGCCGGGTCGGCATCCCATGCCGAGCCTCGCCGCCCTGAACCCGGACCGGCTGGCGCGTTCGTCGCCCCGGTCCTGCCCTCATCGCCCGCTGCATTGCGCCTGTGCCGCCACGGCCTGGGCGCGTTCGCGCGCGCACTGACGGCTCCGCTCCGCCCGTGACCCATCGCCTGAACTTCCAGCCGCTTGAGCGCGTGCGCCTCGCCGTCGACTGCATGGGCGGTGATCACGGCCCGTCGGTCACGCTGCCGGCCTGCCGCGCCTTCCTCGACTCGCACCCCCACGCCGAGCTGCTGCTTGTCGGCCAGGCCGACGCCCTGCAGGAAGCCGCCAGCTGGAGCCGCTGCACGCTGGTCGAAGCCACCGAGGTGGTGGCGATGGACGACCCGGTCGAGGTGGCGCTGCGCCGCAAGCGCGACTCGTCGATGCGCGTGGCGATCTCCCAGCTCAAGGCCGACGAGGCCGGCGTGGTGCGTGCCGATGCCTGCGTGTCGGCCGGCAACACCGGCGCGCTGATGGCGCTGGCGCGCTACCTGCTGAAGACCCTGGACGGCATCGACCGCCCGGCCATCGCCTCGGTGCTGCCCAATGAGAAGGGCGCCTTCACCACGATGCTGGACCTGGGCGCCAACGTCGATTGCACGCCCGAGCACCTGCTGCAGTTTGCCGTCATGGGCAGCGCCCTGGTGGCCGCGATCGACGGCAAGCCCGATCCCACCGTGGGCCTGCTCAACATCGGCGCCGAGGTCATCAAGGGCTCCGAGGTCATCAAGCGCGCTGGTGAGCTGCTGCGCGCCGCCGGCGCCGACGGCCACATCCACTACATCGGCAACGTTGAAGGCAACGACATCTTCACCGGCACGGTGGACTTGGTCGTCTGCGACGGCTTCGTCGGCAACGTCGCGCTCAAGACCTCCGAAGGTCTGGCCCACGCGCTGGCGCAGTTCATCAAGGAAGAGTTCACCCGCACCTGGTGGACCAAGCTGATCGCGCTGGCCGCGCTGCCGGTGCTGGGCCGCTTCAAGAAGCGCGTCGATCCGCGCGGCTACAACGGCGCGGCGCTGCTGGGTCTGCGCGGCCTGGTCTTCAAGAGCCACGGCTCGGCCGACGCGATGGCCTTCGGCAACGCGCTGGCGCGCGCTTATGATGCGGCTCGCAACCGTTTGCTCGACCAGGTGCACGACCGCATCGTCGAAACCCTCGAGGCGATGCCGGCCACGCCGGCCGACGCCGCCGCCTGACCCCCTTTGCGACAACACCGCGTGGACACGCAACGCTACGCCCGCATCACCGGCACCGGCAGCTGCCTGCCGACCCGCCGCGTCACCAATGCCGAACTGGCCGCCGAGCTGGCCACGCGTGGTCTGGAGACCTCCGACGACTGGATCGTCGAGCGCACCGGCATCCGGGCGCGCCACTTCGCCGCCGCTGATCAGTCGTCCAGCGACCTGGGCGTGACCGCGGCCCGGCACGCGCTGGAGGCCGCCGGCCGGCTGCCGGAAGACGTGGACCTGATCATCGTCGCCACGTCCACCCCGGACATGGTTTTTCCGTCCACCGCCACCATCGTCCAGCACAAGCTGGGCATCGCCGGCTGCCCGGCCTTCGACGTGCAGGCGGTGTGCTCGGGCTTCGTCTATGCGTTGACGGTGGCCGACGCAATGATCCGCACCGGCGCCGCCAACTGCGCGCTGGTGATCGGTGCCGAGGTCTTCTCGCGCATCCTGGATTTCAACGACCGCACCACCTGCGTGCTGTTCGGCGATGGCGCCGGCGCGGTGGTGCTGGAGTCCTCCAGCGAGACCGGACTGCTGGCCTGCAAGCTGCACGCCGACGGCAAGCACCGCGAGATCCTGCAGGTGCCCGGCACCGTCAGCGGCGGCCAGGTGCTGGGTGATCCGCTGCTGAAGATGGACGGTCAGGCGGTGTTCAAGCTGGCCGTGGGCGTGCTCGACGAGGTCGCCCGCGAGGCCCTGGAGGCAGCCGGCCGCACGCCCGCCGACATCGACTGGCTGGTGCCCCACCAGGCCAACATCCGCATCATGCAGGGCACCGCCCGCAAGCTGAAGCTGCCGGCCGAGCGCGTGGTGGTGACCGTGCACGAGCACGGCAACACCTCGGCCGCCTCGATCCCGCTGGCCTTGGACCACGGTGTGCGCAGCGGCCAGGTCAAGAAGGGCCAGACCGTGCTGCTTGAAGGCGTGGGCGGCGGCTTCACCTGGGGTGCCGTGCTGCTTGAGCTCTGAGCGGCCCGCTGCCCGCTCGCCCGAAAGACCCCTCCAAGAGATCCGCCATGAGCACCGCATTCGCATTCGTCTTCCCCGGCCAGGGCTCGCAGACCGTGGGCATGCTCGACGCCTGGGGTGACCACCCGGCCGTGGCCGCCACGCTGGCCGAGGCCTCGGCCGCGCTGAACGAGGACATCGGCGCCCTGATCAAGAACGGCCCGAAGGAGCAGCTGGACCTGACTGCCAACACCCAGCCGGTGATGCTGACCGCTGGCATCGCCTGCTACCGGGCCTGGCTGGCCGAGACCGGCCTGCCGCCGGCGGCGGTGGCGGGCCATTCGCTGGGCGAGTACAGCGCGCTGGTGGCCGCGGGCGTGCTGACGCTGTCTGACGCGCTGCCGCTGGTGCGCCTGCGCGCCCAGGCCATGCAGGAGGCCGTGCCGGTGGGCGTGGGCGCGATGGCCGCGATCCTGGGCCTGGACGCCCAGGCGGTGCGCGAGGGCTGCGCCGAGGCGGCCGCCGCCAGTGGCGAGGTGGTCGAGGCCGCCAACTTCAACGACCCCAAGCAGACCGTGATCGCTGGCACCAAGGCCGGTGTCGACAAGGCCTGCGAGGTGCTGAAGGCCAAGGGCGCCAAGCGTGCGCTGCCGCTGGCGGTGTCGGCGCCGTTCCACTCCAGCCTGATGAAGCCGGCCGCCGAGCGCCTGAAGACCCATCTGGCCGCGGTCACGCTGGCCGCGCCGCAGATCCCGGTGGTCAACAACATCGACGTGGCCGTGGTGTCCGACCCCGACGCCATCCGCGATGCGCTGTACCGCCAGGCCTTCGGCCCGGTGCGCTGGGTCGAGGTGGTGCAGGCGCTGCGTGCGCGCGGCGTGGGCGCCATCCTCGAATGCGGCCCGGGCAAGGTGCTGGCCGGCATGGTCAAGCGCATTGATGCCGAGGCCGCCAGCGCCACCGTCCTCGATCCGGCCTCGCTGGCCGAGGCCCGCGCGCTGCTGGGCTGAACTGCAGGAGCTTTCCCGAACATGAGCGACACCACTTCGCGCCAGGTGGCCCTGGTCACCGGCGCTTCGCGCGGCATCGGCCGCTCGATCGCCGCCACGCTGGCTGCCAAGGGCTTCACCGTCATCGGCACCGCCACCACGGAGTCCGGCGCCGCCGGCATCACCGAGGCGCTGGCCGCCCAGGGCGGCCGCGGCGTCAAGCTCGACGTCAACGATGCGGCCGCTTCCGAAGCCCTGGTCGACGCCATCGTCAAGGAACACGGCGCGCTGCAGGTGCTGGTCAACAACGCCGGCATCACCCGCGACACGCTGGCGATGCGCATGAAGGACGAGGACTGGGACGCCGTCCTGGACACCAACCTGAAGGCGGTGTTCCGGCTCGCCCGCGCCGTGGTGCGCCCGATGATGAAGCAGCGCTATGGCCGCATCATCAGCATCACCTCGGTGGTGGGCGCCTCGGGCAACCCGGGCCAGGCCAATTACGCCGCCGCCAAGGCCGGCGTGGCCGGCATGACCCGCGCGCTGGCGCGCGAACTGGGCAGCCGTGGCATCACCGTCAACTGCGTCGCGCCGGGCTTCATCGCCACCGACATGACCGGCGAACTGCCCGAGGCCCAGAAGGCCGCGCTGCTGGCACAGATCCCGCTACAGCGGCTGGGCCAACCCGAAGAGATCGCCCACGCCGTGGCCTTCCTGGCCTCGCCCGAGGCCGGCTACATCACCGGCACTGAAATGCACGTCAACGGCGGCATGTTCATGGGCTGAAACCCGCAGGCGGGTCCCACCATCACCCCGGGTAGAATCCGGGCCGTTTTGCACCAACCTCCTGGAGGAGTCATGAGCGATATCGAAGCACGCGTCAAGAAGATCATTGCCGAACAACTGGGCGTTCCCGAAACCGACGTCAGCAACGAGAAGGCCTTCGTCGCCGATCTCGGCGCCGACTCGCTGGACACCGTCGAGCTGGTGATGGCCCTCGAAGACGAGTTCGGCATCGAGATCCCGGACGAAGAAGCCGAGAAGATCACCACCGTGCAGCTGGCGATCGACTACGCCAAGAACCACGCCAAGGCCTGAGCGGCCTGCGTCGCTCGGGCGCGCCCTGACCCGAGCGCCCGAACTGACAACGAAGTGAAGAACGCATGACTCGTCGTCGCGTCGTCGTGACCGGTCTCGGGCTGATCAGCCCGGTCGGCAACACCGTCACCGAAGGCTGGGCGAACCTGATCGCCGGCCGCCCGGGCATCGCCCCCATCACCAAGTTCGACGCATCCGGCATCTCGTGCCAGTTCGCGGGCGAGGTCAAGGGCTTCAAGGTCGAGGACTACATCCCCGGCAAGGAAGCCAAGGCGATGGACAGCTTCATCCACTACGGCATGGCTGCGGCCATCCAGGCCGTGCAGGATGCGGGCCTGCCCACCAATGACGCCCTCACCGAGGAGACGGCCGAGCGCATCGGCTGCATGATCGGTTCGGGCATCGGCGGCCTGCCCGAGATCGAGGCCACCACGCGCACCGTGGTGGAGCGCGGTCCGCGCCGGATCTCGCCGTTCTTCGTGCCCGCCTCGATCATCAACATGATCAGCGGCCACGTCTCGATCCGCTTTGGTTTCACCGGCCCCAACCTGGCCGTGGTCACCGCCTGCACCACCGGTCTGCACTGCATCGGTGAGGCCGGCCGCATGATCGAGTACGGCGACGTCGACGTGATGATTGCCGGCGGCTCGGAGGCCACCGTGTCGATGCTGGGCGTCGGCGGCTTTGCCGCGGCACGCGCGCTGTCCACCCGCAACGAATCGCCCGAGACCGCCTCCCGCCCCTGGGACAAGGACCGCGACGGCTTCGTGCTGGGCGAGGGCGCCGGCGTGGTCGTGCTGGAAGAGTACGAACACGCGAAGAAGCGCGGCGCCAAGATCTACGCCGAGCTGCGCGGTTTCGGCATGGGCGCGGACGCGTACCACATGACCGCACCCAACGTGGATGGTCCCAAGCGCTCGATGAAGGCGGCGCTGCGCAATGCCGGCATCAATGCCGACCAGGTGCAGTACCTCAACGCGCACGGCACCTCCACCCCGCTGGGCGACCTCAACGAGACCAACGCGATCAAGCTGGCCTTCGGCGACCACGCGAAGAAGCTGGTCGTCAACTCCACCAAGTCGATGACCGGCCACCTGCTGGGCGGCGCGGGCGGCGTGGAGTCGGTCTTCACGATCCTGGCGCTGCACCACCAGATCTCGCCACCGACGATCAACATCTTCAACCAGGACCCGGAGTGCGACCTGGACTACTGCGCCAACACCGCGCGCGAGATGAAGATCGACCTGGCGGTGAAGAACAACTTCGGCTTCGGCGGCACCAACGGCACGTTGGTCTTCGGCCGGATCTGAGACCGCCACGCACCGGGGCCCACCACTGACGATGCGCGCTGCCCCCACGATCGAGATCCAGGCCGACCTGCGGGGCGGCTGGTGGATCGCGGCGTGGCTGCTGTGGGGCCTGGCCGCACTGGCCTGGGCCGGCACGCTGGCCTGGCACATCGACGCCGAGGGCCTGCCCGGCCTGGACGGTCCGCTCAGCACCTGGCTGCTGGTCGGCCTGGGGGGGCTGGGGGTGCTGACGGCGGCTGTCACGGCGCTGTGGCATGCCCGCCACCACCCGGCTCAGCTGCGCTGGACAGGTACCGAATGGCGCTGCACCCTGCCGGGCCAATGGCAGGTGCGCGCCTCCGATGAGGGTGAACCCGGACAGGTTGATACCGTGATCGACGTCGGCGATGCCATGCTGCTGCGCTGGGAGTCCGAGCCCGCCGACGGCCGACGCCGGCGCCGCGTCTGGTTGCCGGTGGCCCGCTCCAGCCAGGGCAGCGCCTGGCACCCGCTGCGGGTGGCCCTGCGCCAGACCGCCGCCCCGGCGGAGGGACCGCTGGCGTGAGCGCCGAACAGGCGGACGCCGACGCCGCCCTGGTCGACCGGGTCAAACGAGGGGATACCCGGGCTTTCGAGATGCTGGTCGTCAAGTACCAGCGCCGGATCGAGCGTCTGATCGCCCGGATGGTGCGCGACACCGACCTGGTCGAGGACATTGCCCAGGAGACCTTCATCCGTGCCTACCGGGCGCTGCCGCAGTTCCGCGGCGAGAGCGCCTTCTACACCTGGCTCTACCGGATCGCGGTCAACACGGCCAAGAAAACCCTGCTGGAGCTCAAACGCGACCCGATCGTGACCGAATCGGCGTTGGCACCGGTCGACGAGGAGGAAACTTCCGGCCGCCAGGTGGAACCAACCGACATGGCCACGCCCGATGCCCTGCTGGCCAGCAAGGAGATTGCCGCCACGGTGAACGCGGCGATCGAATCGCTGTCTGAGGACCTGCGCCAGGCGATCACGCTGCGCGAGATCGAAGGTTTGAGCTACGAAGAGATATCCGAAGTGATGAACTGTCCGATCGGCACCGTCCGCTCGCGCATCTTCCGTGCGCGCGAGGCCATCGCCGAACGCCTGCGGCCGCTGCTCGACACGCGCGACGGCGAACGCTGGTGACCGGACTGCTAGAAGTGGAAGGTGGAAGTCGATGAAGCCGCAAGTCCAGACCGATGCCGGTGACTCCCTGCCGCAGCGCCTCTCCGCGCTGTGCGACGGGGAAGCCCGGGGGCCCGAACTCGACGCCGCCCTGCAGGCCTGGCGCGACGACGCACCCCAGGCCCGGCAGCGCTGGCATGCCTACACCCTGATCGGTGATGTGCTGCGATCCGACGACCTGTGTCCACGCAGCGCAGGCCATGACGCCGCCTTCCTGGCGCGCTTCCAGCAGCGTCTGGCCCAGGAGCCGGTGGTGCTGGCGCCGAAGCCCGACGCCCGGGCCGTGGTGTCGCGCTCGGCGGTGCGCACCTGGCGACGCCTGAGTGCCCCGATGGCCATGGCCGCTGGCGTGATGACCGTGGTTGGCGTGGCGGTCATGATGCGGCCCGGCGCGCCGGAGTCGATGGCGCCCGCCCAGATGGCCCAGGTGGACCAGGGCGTTCAGCCCGTCTCGACCACCGCTGCGCCGCGCAACGTCGCTGCGGTTGCCCCGGCGGGCAGCGATGTGCTGCTGCGCGATCCGCTGCTGGACCGCTACCTGGAAGAACACCGGCTGCGCTCGCGCGGCGCCACGGTGGCACTGAGCCCGGAGGACGGTGTCCGCCAGGTCGTGGTGCCGGCCCGCTGAGCACGCGCTGCCGATGTCACCGAAGCGTCCCCGCCGCCAGCTCTGCCTGGCCGTCCTCGGCCCGTGCCTGACGTCCGGCCTCGCCTGGGCCCAGCCGGCCTGGCCGCCCGCCCCTGAGGCGCCGCATGATGCGCGGGCCTGGGTGGGCCGCAGCCAGGAGGCCGCGGCCCACCGCAACTACCAGGGCACGCTGGTGGTCAGCGTCAATGGCCTGTCCAGCGCCTCGCGGCTGGTGCATTACAGCGACGGGAACCAGCAGGCCGAACGCATCGAGTGGCTGGACGGTGAGAGCCGCCTGATGATCCGCGTCAACGAGGTCCAGCACACGCTGTGGCCGCGCTCGCGCCTGGCCGTGGTCGAGTCGCGCGATGCCCGCAGCGCCTTTCCGGCGGTCTTTGCCGCCGGCGTGCGGCAGGTGCTGGAGTCCTACGAATGGCGCCGCATCGGCCGCGACCGCGTCGCCGGGCTGGACGCCGAGGTCGTGCTGATGCGCGCCCGCGATCCGCTGCGCTACAGCCAGCGCCTGTGGTCCGAGCTCAACAGCGGTCTGCTGCTGCGCGCCGAAATCCTGGCCCCCAGCGGCCAGGTGCTGGAGTCGGTCGGATTCACCGAGGTGGCGCTGGGCGTGCGGCCGCAGATCGATGCGCTGCAGGCACCGCTGCGCCAGCTCGACAACTACCGCGTCGCCAAGGCCACCGCGCTGCCGGTGCGCCTGGAGGCCGAAGGCTGGCAACTGGGTGCGCTGCCGGCCGGCTTTCGCGAACTGCATTGCGTGCGCCGCGTGCTGGGGCCCGCCAATGAGCCGAACGCCCCGGTGGTGCTGCAGGCCATCTACGGTGACGGCCTGACCCATGTGTCGGTGTTCATTGAACCTCTTCAGCCCGAGCGACACCAACCCCGGGCCAGCGCTCCGGTCGGTGCCACCAGCACCCTGACCCTGCGCCGTGACACCTACTGGATCACTCTGGTCGGCGACGTGCCGGCCGAGACCCTCCAGCGCTTCGGCGAGGCCCTGGTCCGGCGACGGCCCTGACCTTGGCCGCCCGACCGCCTTGCCGACCTTCCCTGGTCTGCCCACTGTGATGTTCAAGGAGTTCTGATGTCGACGATGTCCCTCGCCTCGCCCCTGCCGCGCGTGCGCCGTACGCTGTCGGCCGCGGCGCTGCTGTGCGCCGCCACGCTGGCGGTGTACGCACCCGAGGTGCCTGCCCAGGTGCGCCCGGGGCCCGATTTCACCGAGCTGGTCGAGCAGACCAGTCCGTCGGTGGTCAACATCCGCACCAGCGAGAAAGCCAAGATCGGCAACCGCGGCTCGCAGCAGCTCGATCCCGGCATGGAGGAGTTCCTGCGCCGCTTCGGCATCCCGGTGCCCAACGGCCGCTCGCCGCGGGGCAACGAGGACGACGCGCCGCAGCGCCGCGGCGTGGGCTCGGGCTTCATCCTGACGGCCGACGGCCTGATCATGACCAACGCCCATGTGGTGGACGGCGCCGACGAACTGATCGTCACGCTCACCGACAAGCGCGAGTTCAAGGCCAAGCTGATCGGCGCTGACGCGCGCACCGACGTGGCTGTGGTCAAGATCGAGGCCAACGGCCTGCCCGCGGTGAAGATCGGCGACGTCAGCCGGCTGAAGGTGGGCGAGTGGGTGATGGCGATCGGCTCGCCCTTCAACCTGGAGAACACCGTGACCGCCGGCATCGTCAGCGCCAAGCAGCGCGACACCGGCGACTACCTGCCCTTCATCCAGACCGACGTGGCGATCAACCCCGGCAACTCCGGCGGTCCGCTGCTGAACATGCGCGGCGAGGTGGTGGGCATCAACTCCCAGATCTACAGCCCCTCAGGCGGCTACGCCGGCATCTCGTTCGCCATTCCCATCGACGAGGCGATGCGCGTGGCCGACCAGCTGCGCAGCAATGGCCGCGTGGTGCGGGGCCGCATCGGCGTGCGCATTGCGCCGGTGAGCAAGGACGTGGCCGAGTCGCTGGGCCTGGGCAAGAACCAGGGCGCGCTGGTGCAGGGTGTCGAGCCCGGCACGCCGGCCGAGAAGGCGGGCGTCGAGGCGGGCGACATCATCACCAAGGTCGACGGCAAGCCGGTCGAGCGCTCGGTTGATCTGCCGCGCATCATCGGCGGCACCAAGCCGGGCACCAAGCTGCCGATCACCGTGTTCCGCCGCGGCACGGCCAAGGACCTGGTGGTCACCGTGGCCGAGCTGGAGCCCGACACCAAGACCAGCAAGGCCCCGGCCGAGCCGGCCTCGTCGCCGGTGAAGTCGGCCCTGGGCCTGACGGTCAGCGACTTGGGCGAGGCCGCGCGCAAGGAGCTGAAGATCAAGGGCGGCGTCAAGGTCGAGTCGGTCGACGGCGCGGCAGCGCGGGCCGGTCTGCGCGAGGGTGATGTGCTGCTGCAGATCGACAACGCGGACATCACCGACGCCAAGCAGTTCACCGCCCTGGTGGCCAAGCTGGACAAGAACAAGGCGGTCTCGGTGCTGGCCCGCCGTGGCGACTGGGTCAGCTACTACGTGATCCGGCCCACCAAGTGATCGGTGCGCGGGCCGCCGCCGCGGCCCGCGAAGCCGGCGGTCATCACCCAAGTGGAAGCCTGGGTCTTTTCACTTGGCGGGATGCCCGCCCTGCGAGTCCGGTCATGGGTGTCAATAGTGAGTATTCGCTGACTTTTGAAGCTCCCGGCATTGACGCTGCCGAGCGCTACAATAGGGCCCGTTTCGACGCTGTTTAGGCGCTTGTTTCGCAATAGCCCACGGTCCGTCACGCTGCGATCGCCCGGCATCCGGGCAATGTGCATAAGCTGTGGATAAATACGCTGTTGGCGACCTGCAACGACGCCTGGGCGAACAAATTCGCGGCTTGCGGCGGGGGCCTTTTGGCTACAATGAAGGCCCAACAAGCAGTTGCCATACGTTTTGTTGGAAGGCGCGTCTCACCTTGGACGTGCCTTTTTTTTAGCTCCTACCGGACGCCCGCCAGACGGGGCGTCCGACGCCTCCGACGGACCCGCGTCACCACCCCGGCGGTGACCGCTCCAGGCGCCCAGATCTCCCCATGGACCACATCCGCAATTTCTCGATCATTGCCCACATCGACCACGGCAAGAGCACGCTGGCCGACCGCATCATCCAGCGCTGCGGCGGGCTGTCCGATCGCGAGATGGAGGCCCAGGTGCTCGACTCGATGGACATCGAGCGCGAGCGCGGCATCACGATCAAGGCGCAGACCGCCGCGCTGCAGTACACCGCGCGCGACGGGCGGGTCTACAACCTCAACCTGATCGACACCCCGGGCCACGTCGACTTCTCGTACGAGGTGAGCCGTTCGCTGTCGGCCTGTGAGGGCGCGCTGCTGGTGGTCGATGCCTCGCAGGGCGTTGAAGCCCAGACCGTGGCCAACTGCTACACCGCGCTCGACCTGGGCGTCGAGGTGGTGCCGGTGCTCAACAAGATGGACCTGCCCTCGGCCGACCCCGAGAACGCCAAGTCCGAGATCGAGGACGTCATCGGCATCGATGCCACCGACGCCATTCCCTGCTCGGCCAAGACCGGCATGGGCATCGACGAGATCCTCGAGGCGGTGATCGCCCGCATGCCGGCGCCGCGCGGCAACCCCGACGGCGCACCGCGGGCGATGATCATCGACGCCTGGTTCGACAACTACGTCGGCGTGGTGATGCTGGTGCGGGTGGTCGACGGCCAGCTGGCGCGTGGCGAGCGCATCCGGCTGATGGCGACCAACTCGGTCTACGGCATTGAACACCTGGGCGTCTTCACGCCCAAGAGCGAGAACCGCGAGCTGCTGAAGGCCGGCGAGGTGGGCTTCCTCATCTGCGGCATCAAGGAACTGGCGGCGGCCAAGGTGGGTGACACCGTCACCATCGAGAAGAAGCTGCCCAACAACGCCGGCCCCGCCAGCGAGGCGCTGCCCGGCTTCAAGGAAATCCAGCCGCAGGTCTTTGCGGGCCTGTACCCCACCGAGGCCTCCGAGTACGACCAGCTGCGCGACGCGCTGGAAAAGCTCAAGCTCAACGACAGCTCGCTGCGCTTCGAGCCCGAGGTCTCGCAGGCGCTGGGCTTCGGCTTCCGCTGTGGCTTCCTGGGCCTGCTGCACATGGAGATCGTGCAGGAACGCCTGGAGCGCGAGTTCGACCAGGACCTGGTGACCACCGCCCCCAGCGTGGTCTACGAGGTGGAACTGGGCGACGGCACCGTGCTGCAGGTCGAGAACCCCAGCAAGATGCCCGACCAGGGCCGCATCCGCGAGATCCGCGAGCCCATCGTCACCGTCCACCTGTACATGCCGCAGGACTACGTGGGCGTGGTGATGACGCTGTGCAACCAGAAGCGTGGCGTGCAGCTCAACATGGCCTACCACGGCAAGCAGGTCATGCTGACCTATGAGCTGCCGCTGGCCGAGATCGTGCTGGACTTCTTCGACAAGCTCAAGTCGGCCAGCCGCGGCTACGCCAGCATGGACTACGAGTTCAAGGAGTACCGCTCGGCCGACGTGGTCAAGGTGGACATCCTGATCAACGGCGACAAGGTCGACCCGCTGGCCATGATCGTCCACCGCAGCCAGAGCCAGTACCGCGGCCGCGCCGTGGCGGCCAAGATGCGTGAGCAGATCCCGCGCCAGATGTACGACGTGGCCATCCAGGCCGCCATCGGCGCCAACATCATCGCCCGCGAGAACATCAAGGCCCTGCGCAAGAACGTGCTGGCAAAATGCTACGGCGGTGACATCACCCGCAAGCGCAAGCTCCTCGAGAAGCAGAAGGCCGGCAAGAAACGGATGAAGCAGATCGGCTCGGTCGAGGTGCCCCAGGAAGCCTTTCTCGCGATCCTCCAGGTGGACGACTGACCACCCCGACACTGCCCTTCATGAGCCAACTCACCGCTGCGCTGTTTGCCCTGCTGGCCGCCTACCTGGCGGGCTGGTACCTCGATGCCTGGCACGGCAACTTCGCCCTGCTGCTGTTCGTGCTGACCGCGGTCACCTTCGTCTACTGGCTGGCCGAGCGGCTGCGCTTCAAGCCCGCGCGTGAAGCCGCGGTGCAGCAACTCGAGAGCCAGGACAGCGCCCGACGGGCCGAGCTGGCCCGGCTGGGCATCGACAAGGTCGACGGCAACCTCGACGAGGCCCGCGCCAAGCTGCTGGCCCAGCCCTGGTGGCTGGACTGGACCGCCGGGCTGTTCCCGGTGATCCTGGTGGTCTTCGTGCTGCGCTCGTTCCTTTTCGAGCCCTTCAAGATCCCGTCGGGCTCGATGATTCCCACGCTGGTGGTGGGCGACCTGATCCTGGTGAACAAGTTCCACTACGGCGTGCGACTGCCGGTGATCAACAAGAAGATCATCGCCAACCACGAGCCGCAGCGCGGCGACGTGATGGTCTTCCGCTACCCGGTGGACACGCGCATCGACTTCATCAAGCGTGTGGTGGGCGTTCCCGGCGACGAGGTCTCCTACCTGAACGCCGAGCTGCGGATCAACGGCCAGCTGGTGCCCAGCGCCGCGCAGCCCGACGCCTACGACGACGAATCGATGCGCTACATGGCGCGCTTCAGCGAAAAGCTGGGCGACGTCGAGCACCGCATCCAGCGCTTCAAGCAGGTGCTGCCCTTCAACCCGATGCAGGTGCGCGACTTCCCAGGCAAGGACCAGTGCCGCTACAGTGCCGAGGGCTTCGTCTGCAAGGTGCCGCCGGGCCACTACTTCATGATGGGCGACAACCGGGACAACTCCGAGGATTCGCGCTACTGGGGCTTCGTGCCCGACGAGAACATCGTCGGCCGTGCCTTCTTCGTCTGGATGAACTTCTCCAGCCTGGGGCGCATCGGCGCCTTCCGCTGAGCTCACTGCAGGAGCACGACACGATGCGACATTCCCGCCGTTGTGGACAACTGGGCATGGGCCTGTTCGGGATGCTGTTCCTGGCGATCCTGATCGCCTTCATCGGCCTGGTGGCGGTGCGCGTGCTGCCGACGATCAACGAATACCTGACGATCGAAAAGGCGGTGAAGAAGGTGCTCGACGAGAACCCGGGCTCGGTGCCGGCGATCCGCACCGCCTTTGACCGCCAGAAGGACATCGAGTACTCGATCTCCTCGATCTCGGGCTCTGACCTCGAGGTCAGCCAGCAGGGCGACAAGACCACCGTCAGCTACGCCTACGAGCGCGAGGTGCCGGTGATCGAGCCGGTCTTCCTGCTGATCAAGTACAAGGGCAGCCACACGAAGTGAGCGGCCCCACCCGCCCGCGCGAACCCGGCATGGACACGCCCCTCGAGCTGCTGCAGCAACGGCTGGACTACCGGTTCAGGGACCCCGCACTGCTGCAGCGGGCGCTGACCCACCGCAGCTTCGGCAGCGGCCACAACGAGCGCCTGGAATTCCTGGGCGACGCGGTGCTGAACCTCACCGTCTCGCACCTGCTGTTCGAGCGCTTTGGCGAATCGGCCGAGGGCGACCTCACCCGCGTGCGCGCCCACCTGGTGCGCGAGGACAGCCTGCACCGCGCCGCGCTGCAGCTGGGCCTGCCGCAGGTGCTGCGCCTGTCCGAGGGCGAGGCCCGTGGCGGCGGCGCCCAGCGCCCCTCGATCCTGGCCGATGCCGCCGAAGCGGTGATCGGTGCGGTCTACCTGGATGGCGGCTTCGACGCCGCCCGCGCCCTGGTGGCGGCGCTGTTCGGCGAGCTGATCCTGGGCACCAGCGTCGACGCCTGGCGCAAGGACGCCAAGACCGAATTGCAGGAATGGCTGCAGGCCCGCCGCCATCCCGTGCCCGAATACCACATCACCGCCACCCGCGGCCAGGCCCATGCCCAGATCTTCGAGGTCGAGTGCCGGGTGCCGGCGCTGGGCCGGCATGCGGTGGGCGAGGGCCGCTCGCGCCGCGCTGCCGAGCAGGAAGCGGCGCGCCAGATGCTCGAGCTGCTGCTCGCCCAAGGCTGAAGTCCATGTCCGACCACCCTGATCCCGCGCAGCGCTGCGGTCTGATCGCCATCATCGGCCGACCCAATGTGGGCAAGTCCACGCTGATGAATGCGCTGGTCGGCCAGAAGATCAGCATCACCTCCAAGAAGGCCCAGACCACGCGCCACCGCATCACCGGTGTGCGCACCGTGGGCGCGGCGCAGTTCGTCTTCGTCGACACGCCCGGCTTCCAGATGAAGCACGCCACGGCGCTGAACCGCACGCTCAACCGCACCGTGCAGTCCACCCTGGCCGATGTCGATGTGGTGCTGTTCCTGGTCGAGGCCGGGCGCTTTGGCATGGACGACGCCAAGGTGCTGTCGCTGGTGCCCGAGGGCAAGCCCTGCGTGCTGCTGGCCAACAAGCTCGACGAGGTCAAGCGCCGCGCCGACCTGCTGCCCTGGCTCAAGAGCATGCAGGAGCGCCACGCGTTTGCCGAGTTCGTGCCGATGTCGGCGCAGAAGAAGGCCGATGTCGACCGCCTCTTCGGCATCCTCGAGCCCTACCTGCCCGAGCAGGACTGGTACTACGACGAGGACATGCTGACCGACCGCAGCGAGAAGTTCCTCGCCAGCGAGATCATCCGCGAGAAGCTCTTTCGTCTGACCGGCGACGAGCTGCCCTACACCTCCACCGTGGTCATCGACCAGTGGCTGGAGGAAGAGGGCGGGGCCAAGCGCCGCATCGGCGCGAGCATCATCGTCGAGCGCGACGCCCACAAGGGCATGATCATCGGCGCCGGCGGCGAGCGGCTCAAGCGCATCGGCTCGGAGGCGCGCCAGGAGATGGAGCACCTGATGGAGGCCCATGTCTTCCTGGAGCTGTGGGTCAAGGTGCGCTCAGGCTGGGCCGACAGCGAGGAACACCTGCGCTCCTACGGCTACGAATGAAGCCGCGCTCGGCGCCCACGCCGGCCTTCGTGCTGCACCGCTACGACTGGAGCGAAACCAGCCTGATCCTGGACCTGTTCACGCGCGAGCGCGGCCGGGTCACCGTGGCCGCCAAGGGGGCCAAGCGGCCGTATTCGCAGCTGCGGCCGGTGCTGCTGCCCTTCCAGCGCCTGATGGCGCTGCTGAGCCAGCCCAAGGGCGAGGAGCCGGTCGACATCTTCACGCTGCGCAGCGCCGAGTGGGCGGGTGGCGCGCCGATGCTGCAGGGCGCGGCGCTGTTCAGCGGTTTCTACCTCAATGAGCTGCTGATCAAGCTGCTGCCGCGGGGCGACGCCCACCTGGTGCTCTTCGACGCCTATGCCCACACCTTGCCCGCGCTGTCGCTGGCCGACCCCACGCTGACCCCGGCCGCGCTGCGCGCCTTCGAGGTGGTGCTGCTGCGCGAGCTGGGCCTGCTGCCGCAGCTCGACCGCACCGGCACGCGCGACCAGCAGCTCGACGAGGCGGCGCTGTACATGCTGCGGCCCGAGCTGGGCGTGCTGCCCTACGCCCATGGCGACGCACCGATCCGCGGCGCCACGCTGCTGGCGATGCAGCAGGCGCTGGACCAGGGCGATCTGCCCGCGCTGCAGGCCGCGGCGGCCGAGGCCTTGCCAGCCCTCAAGCTGACCCTGCGCCAGTGGCTGCACTACCATCTGGGCTCGGCCCGGCTGCGCACCCGCGAGGTGATGCTGGCCTCCCAACAACTCGTGGAGCGGCCCGACGCACCGGCCGCCGCCCCCGAAGACTCCGTGCCATGAACCCTCTTGTCGCCCCGGATGCCGGCACCGCGCTGTCGGTCAACCTGAACAAGGTCGCGCTGCTGCGCAACACCCGCCACCTGGGCATCCCCAGCGTGCTGCGCGCGGCCGAGCTGGTCCTGCAGGCCGGTGCCGACGGCATCACCGTCCACCCGCGGCCCGACGAGCGCCACATCCGCGGCAGCGATGTGCATGAGCTGGCCGCGCTGCTGCGCCGCGACTGGCCGCACATCGAATACAACATCGAGGGCAACCCGCTGCACAACCTGATGGATTTCATCCGCAGCGTGCGCCCGCACCAGGCCACCTTCGTGCCCGACAGCGTCGGCCAGTTCACCTCCGACCACGGCTGGAATCTGCCGGCCGATGCCGACACCCTGCGCCCGCTGATCGACGAGTGCCATGCGCTGGGCGTGCGTGTCAGCCTCTTCATGGACCCGCTGCCCGAGGCCATGGCCCATGCCCGCGCGGTGGGTGCGGACCGGGTGGAGCTCTACACCGAAAGCTACGCCAGCGCCTGCGGCACGCCGCAGGAGGCCGCGGTGCGCGCGCAGTTCGCGGCCGCCGCGCAGGCGGCGCTGGCCGTCGGTCTGGGCGTCAATGCCGGCCACGACCTGAACCGCGACAACCTGGGCGCCTTCCTGCGCGAGGTGCCTGGCGTGCAGGAGGTCTCGATCGGCCATGCGCTGATCGCCGATGCGCTGGAGCTGGGCTATGGCGCCACCATCCGCGACTACCAGCGGGTGATCCGCGAGGCCCATGCGCCAGGGGCCCACGGGCGCTGAGCGGGCCATGGCGGTCTACGGCATCGGCACCGACATCTGCGACCTGCGCCGCATCGCCCGCGTGCTGGAACGCAAGGGCGACCGCTTCGCCCAGAAGACGCTGGGCCCCACCGAGTGGCTGGTGTTCCAGCATCGCCGCGCGCGCGAGGCCTCGCGCGGGCTGGCCTACCTGGGCAGCCGCTTCTCGGCCAAGGAATCCTTCTCCAAGGCGATCGGCCTGGGCATGCGCATGCCGATGACCTGGCGCGCCTGCGAGATCCTCAACCACCCCAGCGGCCAGCCCTTCATTCGCCTGCATGGCGAGCTGGCCCACTGGTTCGCCGAGCGCCAACTGCAGGCGCATGTCACCCTCAGCGACGAGAGCGACTACACGGTCAGCTTCGTCGTCGTCGACACCCTTGCCGTCACGCCATGAGCCTTCACGCCCCCGTCATCCTCGACATCGCCGGTCCCGAGCTGAGTGCCGCCGACCGCCGACGCCTGGCCCACCCGATGACCGGGGGCATGATCCTGTTCGGTCGTCACTGGACGAACCGCGCCCAGCTGACGCGGCTGGTGGCCGAGTGCAAGGCCATCCGGCCCGACCTGCTGGTCTGCGTGGACCATGAAGGCGGCCGCGTGCAGCGCTTTCGCACCGACGGCTTCACCCACCTGCCGCCGATGCGCCACTTCGGCCAGTGGTGGATGCGCGACCCGATGGCCGCCACCGATGCGGCGACCGCGGCCGGCTATGTGCTGGCCAGCGAGCTGCGCGCCTGCGGCGTGGACTTCAGCTTCACGCCGGTGCTGGACCTGGACCATGGCGGGAGCAGCGTGATCGGCGACCGCGCCTTCCACCGCGACGCGCGGGTGGTCACGATGCTGGCCAAGAGCCTGGCGCTGGGCCTGGCCCAGGCCGGCATGGCGCACTGCGGCAAGCACTTTCCCGGCCATGGTTTCGTGGCCGCCGACAGCCATCTGGCGGTGCCGTTGGACAAGCGCTCGCGCAAGGCCATCCTCACGGACGACGCCCAGCCCTACGCCTGGATGAGCAGCTCGCTCACCGCGGTGATGCCGGCGCATGTGGTCTATCCCCGGGTGGACAAGCGGCCAGCCGGTTTCTCCAGCGTCTGGCTGCAGGACATCCTGCGCGGCCAGCTGGGTTTCACCGGCGCCGTCTTTAGCGATGACCTCAGCATGGAGGGCGCGCGTTTCATCGAGGGCCGGGCGGTCAGCGCCACCGACGCCGCGCTGGCGGCGCTGGAGGCCGGTTGCGACCTGGTGCTGCTGTGCAACCAGTCGGCGGTGGACGGCGGTCGGCCTCTGGACGAACTGCTCGACGGCCTGGGCGAAGCCCTGGCGCGCGGCCGCTGGGCCGCCAACCCGCACAGCGAGCGCCGACGCGTGGCCCTGCTGCCGCAGACCGATCCGCTGCCCTGGGACGAGCTGATGCACCACGCGCCCTACCTGCGTGCGCTGGAGCGCCTGGGCAGCTGAGGCGCTGCTCGGCACGCCCCGCAAGCACAAGGGCCACCCGAGGGTGGCCCTTGTTCATGGCGGCGCTGCCGTCCGTCAGGCGGTGGTCTGCGCCTCGCGGTCGAAGGGCAGGGACACCTGCGACAAGTCCTTGCGGGTCTCGACCAGGATCAGCGGGCCCTCGTCGACCACCACCAGCGGCGGCCGCTCGCGCGGCACGTGCACCGGGCGCGGCTCGGCGGCGATGGCCGCCTGCACCGCGGCGACCTTGTCGGCGTCGGAGTTCACCCAGGCCAGGCCGGCGGCCTCGGCCACGCGCTGCAGCTCGTCCATCGCCAGCACGTAGGGCTCGACACGGGCGGGCTGGACCACGCTGGGCGCGGCCGGCGGGGTGGCGTCGGCCAGCGGGGCCGGGGTCGGCAGCTCGCGGCTGTCGGCAGACACCGGCTCGGCGCTGGGGGCGTCGGCGGACTCGGTGGCGTCAGCGTCACGGCGTTCGCCACCGCGGCTGCCACGGCGACGGCGGCTGCCGTCACGGCTGTCGCCCGCTTCGGCGCTGCGGTCGGCCGGGGTCTCGGTGGCGACGGTCTCGGTGGCGTCAGCGGCCGTCTCGGCCGGAGCATCACCGGCCTCGGGCTCCGACGTGGCCTCGTTGCCCTCGTCGCGGGCGTCGTCACGGCTGCCGTCCTCGCGGCCACGGCCACCACGGCGGCGGCGGCGGCGGCGACCTTCACCGCTGTCGCCGGCGCCGGCGTCGGCCGGCGCATCGCCGACGGCGGCCGTCGCCTCCGTGCCCACCAGCGCCTGGGCCTCGGTGGCCTCGGTCGGGGCGGTCACCTCACGCGGCGGACGCGGTGTGCGGCGCGGGCTGCCGGTCTCGGCCAGCGGCTGGGTGCTTTCGAACTCCTCGGTGCGGGCCGGGGCCGGCGTGCGGCGGCCGCTGTCGCGGCTGCCTTCACGGCCGCCATCGCGGTTGCCATCGCGGCCAGCGTCGCGTTGGCCATCCCGTTGAGCATCCCGCGGACCACGGTCACCGCGCGGTGCGTTGTCCTTGCCACCGCTGCTGCTGCGCTGGCTGTCACGGCCACCGCGCGGCGCGTCCTTGCCGCCACGGCCGCTGTCGCGCGAGCCACGGCTGCCACGGCTGCTGCTGCCGCGCTCACCCGAGCGTTCGCCGCTGCGGGCCGTCGCATCGGCAGCCGGTGCCGGCGCGGGTGCTGCCGGGGCAGCCGCGGGCGCGGGGGCATCGCCACCAAAGAGCTTCTTGAGCCAGCCGAAGAAGCCACCGCTGGCCGGCGCCGGCGCGGGGGCCGGCGCCGGGGCGGCCACCGGCGGGGCCACGGCGGCCACCGGTTCGGGGGTGGGGGCGGGCGGCGGCGCGATCGGGGCCGGCTGGTCGGGCAGCACGCCCTTGATCACCGGCTCCTGCTTGGCCTTGGCCTTCTCGCGGCGGGAGATCGCGACCTCCTCGTCCGGCTCCTCGATCATCGTGTAGCTGGCCTGCAGGTTCTCCAGGCGCGGGTCGTCGTGGCGCAGGCGCTCGAGCTTGTAGTTCGGCGTCTCGAGGTGCTTGTTGGGCACCAGCAGCACGGTGGTGCGCTGCTTCAGCTCGATCTTGGTGATTTCGGTGCGCTTCTCGTTGAGCAGGAAGGACGTGACCTCCACCGGCACCTGCACGTGCACGGCGGCGGTGTTCTCCTTCATCGCCTCTTCCTGGATGATGCGCAGGATCTGCAGCGCGGACGACTCGGTGTCGCGGATGTGGCCGGTGCCGTTGCAGCGCGGGCAGGTGATGTGGCTGCCTTCGCTCAAGGCCGGGCGCAGGCGCTGGCGGCTGAGTTCGAGCAGGCCGAACTTGGAGATCGAGCTGAACTGCACGCGGGCGCGGTCCTGGCGCAGCGCGTCGCGCAGGCGCTGTTCCACGTCACGGCGGTTCTTGCTCTCCTCCATGTCGATGAAGTCGACGACGATCAGGCCGCCCAGGTCGCGCAGGCGGCACTGGCGGGCGATTTCATCGGCCGCTTCCAGGTTGGTGCGGGTGGCGGTCTCCTCGATGTCGCCGCCCCGGGTGGCGCGCGCAGAGTTGACGTCCACGGCCACCAGCGCTTCGGTGTGGTCGATGACGATGGCGCCGCCCGAGGGCAGGTTCACCGTGCGGCTGAAGGCCGTCTCGATCTGGTGCTCGATCTGGAAGCGGCTGAACAGCGGGGCGTCGTCGCGGTAGCGCTTCACGCGATGCGCGGACTCCGGCATCACGTGGTTCATGAACTGCTGGGCCTGATCGTAGATGTCGTCGGTGTCGATCAGGATCTCGCCGATGTCGGCCGAGAAGTAGTCGCGGATCGCGCGGATGACCAGCGAGCTCTCCTGGTAGATCAGGAAGGCGCCCTTGCCCGCCTTGGAGGCGCCGTCGATGGCGTCCCAGAGCTTGAGCATGTAGTTCAGGTCCCACTGCAGCTCGGCGGCCGAGCGGCCGATGCCGGCGGTGCGGGCGATCAGGCTCATGCCCTTGGGGTAGTCGAGCTGGTCGAGGTTCTCCTTCAGCTCCTCGCGCTGCTCGCCCTCGATGCGGCGGCTGACACCACCGCCGCGCGGGTTGTTGGGCATCAGCACCAGGTAGCGGCCGGCCAGGCTGACGAAGGTGGTCAGCGCCGCGCCCTTGTTGCCGCGCTCTTCCTTCTCGACCTGGACCAGCAGTTCCTGGCCATTGGAGATGACGTCCTGGATGCGCGCGTCGCGGACGCTGGCGCCTTCCTTGAAGTACTGCTTGGAGATTTCCTTGAAGGGCAGGAAGCCGTGGCGGTCTTCGCCGTAGTCGACAAAGCAGGCTTCCAGGCTGGGCTCGACGCGGGTGACGACGGCCTTGTAGATGTTGCCCTTGCGCTGCTCGCGCCCTTCGATCTCGGTTTCAAAGTCGAGCAGCTTCTGGCCGTCGACGATCGCCAGGCGCCGCTCTTCCGGCTGCGTGGCGTTGATCAGCATGCGTTTCATGTGCACTCCTTCCCGCGCCACCGGCCCGATTCAACGGGCATCAGCGGCGCGCACTGCGCGCGAGGCAGCGCCGGGTGCCGCTGGCGGCGCCCGGTCAAGCCTCCATCGATGCACGAGGAACGCCGACGCGCCGTGGGAAGGAATCGCCCTGGACCGTGGTGGGTGCCGTGCCGCCGGGTAGGCGGCCGGCCGTCACGGCGTTGGCGCGTGCAAGTGTGTCTGACGCCGCCGCCGGTGCAGCCGCGCCGATCCGGCCACCGCGCCGCCGGGCCGCGCCGGCAAGGTGCCGGGGCCGTGGATCGGCGTTGCGAGGGAGGTGTCTGGCGACATGCGTTGGGGGGCGCCGGAGCGCGCTTGCCGGGTCCGTGATCCCTGAGGCGTGAACGCCGCAGGGGCCGCGTGCCCGTGAAAACCTTGTTGGACTTCCCTGCCGTCTTCAGGAGGGCAGGGCGGCACGTCCGATGTTTCTCTGCCGCCTGATTGGCACCGGCCGAGGGTCGCTTCGGGACGCTCATTCCGGCACGCGCTCAGGCGTTGCATCACCTGTTGGGCACACCCCAAGGATGTGCCCCACCACGATAAGCCCGCTCATGCCCGGGTAAACTCTGATAAATCAAGCACTTACGGCTCAATCGTGGTTTCGACCATTATAAAGGGGAAAACCCCGGCTGCGGCCACGTCCGATCCGGCCCCGGCGGTGCGCCTGGTGACCGTCGATGACGGCTCCGACGGCCAGCGCCTGGACAACTTCCTGCTGCGCGAACTCAAGGGTGTGCCCAAGACGCACGTCTACCGCATCATCCGCGCCGGCGAGGTGCGGGTGAACAAGGGCCGCGCCGCCGCCGACACCCGGCTGCAGTTGGGCGACGTGGTGCGCGTGCCCCCGGTGCGCCTGCCGGCGCGCAGCGCCGAGCCGGACGCTGCCCCGCCGCGCGAATTCCCGCTGCTGTTCGAGGACGACGCGCTGCTGGTGGTCGACAAGCCCGCCGGCACCGCGGTGCATGGCGGCAGCGGCGTCAGCTTCGGGGTCATCGAGCAGTTGCGCCGTGCGCGGCCGCAGGCGAAGTTCCTGGAACTGGTGCATCGGCTGGACCGCGAGACCTCGGGCGCGCTGCTGCTGGCCAAGAAGCGCAGTGCGCTGACCGCGCTGCAGGACCAGTTCCGCCAGCGCGAGACCGGCAAGACCTATGCCGCGCTGGTGGTGGGCACCTGGCCGGCCAGCAAGAAGGTCATCGACGTCGCGCTGCACAAGTTCCTGACGCCCGAGGGCGAGCGCCGCGTGCGCCCGGTGCCGGCCGAGCACCCCGAGGCGATGCGCTCGATCTCGCTGGTCAAGGTGGTGCGCGCCTTTCGCGGCTTCACGCTGCTGGACGTGACGATCAAGACCGGCCGCACGCACCAGATCCGGGTGCACCTGGCCAGCCAGGGCCACCCGATCGCCGGTGACGACAAGTACGGCGACTTCGCCCTCAACAAGGCCCTGGCCGCGGGCCGCCAGGTGCCGGGCCTGAAGTTCGAGCGCATGTTCCTGCACGCCCGCCGCCTGTCCTTCGACCACCCGGCCAGCGGCCAGCGCATCACCCTGGAGGCACCGCTGCCACCTGAATGCGCGACACTGCTGGACGCACTGCCCCCGCCCGCCGAATGACCGACAGACCCCGCCAGTTTGACCTGATCGCCTTCGACTGGGACGGCACGCTGTTCGATTCCACCGCGCTGATCGTGCGGGCGATCCAGCAGGCCTGCCGCGACATCGGCGTGGCCGTGCCCGACGACGAGCGCGCCTCGTACGTGATCGGCCTGGGCCTGCGCGATGCGCTGATGCACGCCGTGCCGGGCCTGCCTGAGGCCCGCTACCCTGAACTGGGCCAGCGCTACCGCCACCACTACTTCGCGGCCCAGCACCAGATCAGCCTGTTCGCCGGCACGCTGGAGATGCTGCATGCGCTGCGCCAGCGCCACCACTGGCTGGCGGTGGCCACCGGCAAGACCCGCCAGGGCCTGAACGAGGCGCTGGCCCACACCGAGCTGAAGGGTCTGTTCGACGCCAGCCGCACCGCCGACGAGACCCACTCCAAGCCCCATCCGCGCATGCTCGAGGAGCTGATGGCCGAGTTCGGCGTGGCGCCCGAGCGCACGCTGATGATCGGCGACACCACCCACGATCTGCAGATGGCGGCCAATGCCGGCACGGCCTCGGTGGGCGTGAGCTTCGGCGCCCACGACCACGCCGCCTTCGAGCCCCTGGGCCCGCGTTTCGTCGCGCACAGCACGCGCGAACTGCACGATTGGCTGCTGGCCCACGCATGAACAGCCCGGAGCGCATCGCCCTGTGCCCGGCCGACGCGCTGGTCGAGCGCGGCCGCGGCCATGTCTTCGGCGTGCGCCTGTGGGGCCAGCCGGCGCGCGCCTTCGCGCTGCGCTTCGATGGCCGCATCGTGGCCTACGTCAACCGCTGTGCCCATGTGCCGGCGGAGCTGGACTGGCAACCGGGCGAGTTCCTGGACCTGGAGCGGCGCTGGATCGTCTGCTCGATCCATGGCGCGGTCTATGAACCGTCCAGCGGCCACTGCGTGGCCGGGCCCTGTGTCGGCAAACGCCTGATTCCGCTGCGCGTCGACGAGGTCGAGGCGCAGGTGTATTGGTATCCTTCCCGCGACGTCGAGCCCGTGACGCTTGACGTGCCCACGCCCTCCACCGCGCCCCCGCCATGAACCCCTCCGACGATCTCAACCCCTTCTCGTCCGCCCCGCCGCCGCCCGCGCCGAGCGAGCCCGCGCCCGCCAGCGGGCCGACGAGCGTGCCGGTGCAGCCGCTGGCGCTGGAGCCGCTGCTGCGCGAATTCAAGGACGACCTGCTGCGCGAGCGCCGTTCGGCCCGCCGCTGGAACGTGGGGCTGCGCCTGGGCTGGCTGGCGCTGATCGTGTTCCTGGTGTGGAGCGTCTTCAGTGCCCAGCCAGGCGCCAAGAGCCACCCCAACGCCGGACCGCACACCGCGCTGGTGGAGGTGCGCGGCGAGATCGCGGTGGGCGCCGAGGCCAATGCCGAGAACCTGGTCGGCGCGATCAAGTCGGCGATGGAGGACAGCGGCTCCGAGGCGGTGGTGCTGCGCATCAACTCGCCCGGTGGCAGCCCGGTGCAGGCCGGTATCGTCAACGACGAGATCCGCCGCCTCAAGGCCCTGCACAAGAAGAAGGTCTACGCGGTGGTCGAGGAAATGTGCGCCTCGGGCGCCTACTACATCGCCGCGGCAGCCGACGAGATCTACGTCGACAAGGCCAGCCTGGTGGGCTCGATCGGCGTGCTGATGGACGGCTTCGGCTTCACCGGCCTGATGGACAAGCTGGGGGTCGAGCGCCGGCTGCTGACCGCCGGCGAGAACAAGGGCATGCTCGACCCGTTCTCGCCCCAGAACGACAAGCAGACCGCCTATGCCAAGGCCATGATCGGCCAGATCCACGAGCAGTTCATCCAGGTGGTGCGCGAAGGCCGCGGCGACCGCCTGAAGGAAACGCCCGAGACCTTCTCGGGCCTGTTCTGGAACGGCGAGGAGGCGGTCAAGCTGGGCCTGGCCGATGCCTACGGCAACCTCGACTTCGTGGCCCGCGAGGTGGTCAAGGCCGAACACGTGATCGACTACACCCCGCAGGAGAACGTGGCCGAGCGCCTGGCCAAGCAGTTCGGCGCCTCGATCGGCCAGGGCGCCGTGAAGGCGCTGCGTCAGCTGGCGCCGATCCGCTGACGCCCGCGGCTCAGCGCGCGGAGGCCAGCAGGTGGTCCAGCGCTGCGCCGACTTCCTCGTCCGTCAGCTTGGGGTTGCCGGCCTTGGGCGGCATCGCGCCCTTGCCCTTCAGGGCCGAGGCCAGCAGGGCGTCACGCCCGGCTTCCAGGCGCGGCGCCCAGGCGGCCTTGTCGCCGAACTTGGGCGCGTTCGCCAGACCGGGCACGTGGCACATTGCGCAGTTCTGGTTGTAGACCGTGGCACCGTCGGCGGCCGCGGCCAGCAGCGGTGCGCACAGCGCCAGGGTCAGCAGGGTCTTCGTCATCGGGGTCTCCTCGGTGGGTGTCGAATGCGGTGCCGCTTGGCGCAAGCCGTGTGCCAGGCGGGGAGCCTGACCGCGTAACCGTTTCCGCGTGCGCCAACCGGCAGCGGCCACAGGGTTCACCCGGGGATCTGACCCGCGGGGCGTGCCAGTGCGGCGCGGCCGCGCCAGATCGGGACAGCGTCCCCGCGGCCGCGCCGCGGCCCGTGATCGGTTCCAATAGGGGCATGAGCCGACCCCGCAGCTGGCTGCGCCGCTTCCAGGCGGCCCGCCTGGCCACCTACCTGATCGCCCTGTGGAAACTGGCGCGCCACCCGCGCACGCCGCGCCTGGCCCGCTGGGTGGCGCTGGCCGTGCTGGCCTACGCCGTCAGCCCGATCGACCTGATCCCCGACTTCATCCCGGTGCTGGGCCAGCTGGACGACCTGGTGCTGATCCCGGCCGGCGTGGCCCTGGTCGTGCGGCTGACGCCCAGCGAGGTCTGGCAGGACTGCCTGCGCGCCGCCGAGACCCAGGCCGAGGTCCTGCCCAGGCTGCGCGGCGGCATCTTCCTGATCGTCGCGGTGTGGCTGCTGCTGCTGATGCTCTTCGTCTGGTGGCTGGGTCGCACCGTCTGGACGGGCGCCTGAGCCGCCTCAGGCGCGCATCAGCGTGCTCTTGCCGAACAGGCTCTCGATCAGGTCCACCGCCAGCTCGGCGGTCTTGTTGCGCAGGTCCAGCGCCGGGTTCAGCTCGACCACGTCCAGGCTGCCCAGGCGGCCGGTGTCGGCGATCATCTCCATGCACAACTGCGCCTCCCGGTAGGTCGGGCCGCCGGGCACGGTGGTGCCCACACCGGGCGCGATCTCGGGGTCGAGGAAGTCGACGTCGAAGCTGACATGCAGGTGGGTGTTGGCGTCCAGCGTGGCCAGCGCCAGCTCCATCGTGTGGCGCATGCCCATCTCGTCGATGTAGCGCATGTCGAACACCTCCAGGCCCGCCTGGTGGACGAACTTCTTCTCCCCCGGGTCGACGCTGCGGATGCCGATCTGGCGGATCCACTTCGGGTTGATCGCCGGCACCTGGCCGCCGATCTCGATCAGCTCGCGCGGGCCGTGGCCGCACAGGCAGGCCACCGGCATGCCGTGGATGTTGCCGCTGGGCGTGAGCTCGTTGGTGTTGAAGTCGGCATGGGCGTCCAGCCACAGCACGCGCAGCTTCTTGCCGGCCTCGCGGCAGTGCCGCGCCACTGCGCTGATCGAACCCAGGCCCAGGCAATGGTCACCGCCCAGCAGGATGGGCAGACGGCCCAGCGCCAGTTCGGCATGCACCGCCTCGTGCACCAGGCGGTTCCAGGCCACCACCTCGGGCAGATGGCGGTAGCCATCGACCGGCGGCTGCCAGGGGTTGGCCGGCCCGGACAGGTTGCCGCGGTCGACCACGTCCACGCCATGGCTTTCCAGGATGGCGCCGATGTTGGCCACCCGCAGGGCCTCGGGGCCCATGCTGGCGCCACGCGCGCCGGCACCGATGTCGGTCGGTGCGCCGATCAGGGAGACAAGAGGGTGCATGGGGCCGCATTGTGCGCGCGCCTGCGCCGCCGATCCTTCGGTCGTTCCCCCTGCTGACCGAACATTCCTTGGGCTACCATGGCCCGGTCGACACCAAGACGGAGGCGCGCGATGCCCGTGATCGCCGTGGCCAACCCCAAGGGCGGGGTGGGCAAGAGCACCTTGGCCACCAACCTGGCCGGCTGGCTGGCCCGCCAGGGCCATGCCGTGATGCTGGGCGACCTGGACCGACAGCAGTCGTCCTGCCAGTGGCGTGCGCTGCGCCCGCCGCAGCTGCCGCCGATCGCCGGCTGGGAGCTGCGCGAGGGCGGCCTGGTGCGGCCGCCCAAGGGCACCACGCACGCGGTCATCGACACCCCGGCGGGGCTGCACGGCAAGAAGCTCGACGCGCTGCTGCGCATCGTCGACCGCCTGCTGGTGCCGCTGCAGCCCAGCCTGTTCGACATCCAGGCCACGCACGCCTTCATGCAGTCACTGCGCGAGCACCCGCGCGCCGAGCGCATCGACGTGGCGCTGGTGGGCATGCGCGTCAAGGACCACACGATCGCCCGCGAACGGCTGGAGGAGTTCGCCGCGACGCTGCAGGCGCCGATGGTGGCGATGCTGCGCGACACCCAGAACTACGTGCACCTCGCCGCCCACGGCCTGACGCTGTGGGACGTGGCGCCGGGCCGGGTCGAGCGCGACCTGGCGCAGTGGGCGCCGCTGACCGACTGGCTGTCCCGTCAATAGGGGGCCGCACGTCAGGGCCACGTGGGTTGCTGCGGCTAGCATCGGGGCATGGTCCATGCTGCTCGCCTCGCCAAAGTCCTGCTGGTCGACGATCATCCGCTGATCCTGTCCGCGCTGAAGGCCATGATCGAGCAGATGCAGCCCGGCGTCCAGGTCACCGCCCTGCCCAGTGCCGCCGCGCTGCGCGATGCCTTGCAGACCGACAGCGAGCAGGACCTGGTGCTGCTGGACCTGCAACTGGGTGACGCCCAGGGCTTTGACCTGCTCAGCACGCTGCGCAGCGGCTACCCGCAGCTGCCAGTGGTGGTGATCTCGGCCTCGGACCGCGCGGTCGATGTGCTGGCCGCGATCGACCTGGGCGCGATGGGCTACCTGCCCAAGCGCATGAGCACCGAGGCGCTGGCCGATGCGCTCAAGCTGGTCATGGAGGGCGGCATCTTCGTGCCGCCGCTGCCGCTGGCCGACCTGATGGCGGTGTCCGGGCCGGGTTCGGTGTCGGCGCCCGATGCGGTCTATGCCGGCAAGCTGTCGGTCGACGACCTGGGCATCACGCCGCGCCAGACCGACGTGCTGCACCTGCTGCTGCAGGGCCTGCCCAACAAGGACATCGCGCGCCGCCTGGGCCTGTCGGTCGAGACGGTCAAGGACCATGTGCAGGCGGTGCTGCGCTCGCTGGGCGTGTCCTCGCGCACCCAGGCGGTGCTGGCGGTCTCGCGCATGGGGGCCTCGAAGCGCCGGCTGCGCATCGGCGAGCCGCCGCCGGGCGAGGGCGAAGCGGGCGAGTGAGGCCGGCCCCGTCGCGCGCTCGGTGTGGATCAGTGCGGCGTGTAGCTCAGCCGCACATAGATCGGCGCGAAGGCCTCGGCCTGGGTCAGCTCCAGCAGGCGCTCGCGCGCCAGCTCCAGCATGGCGATGAAGGTGACCACCATCACCGCCGGTCCGCGGGTCACGTCGAACAGGTCGCGGAACTCCACGAAGCGCTCGCCCTGCAGGCGGCGCAGCACCACGCTCATGTACTCGCGCACGCTGAGCTGCTCGCGGGTGATCTTGTGGTGCTGGTGCAGCTTGGCGCGCTTCATGATGTCGGCCCAGGCGGCGCGGATGTCGTCGGCGTCCACCTCGGGAAAGCGCGGCGTGATCGCCTGCTCGATCGTCACCTGGGCGCGCAGCACATCGCGGCCCAGCTGGGGCAGGGCGTCCAGGCGCGCGGCGGCCAGCTTCATCTGCTCGTACTCCAGCAGCCGGCGCACCAGCTCGGCGCGCGGGTCTTCCACCTCCTGGCCGTCCTCGCTCTTCTTGGGCGGCAGCAGCATCCGCGACTTGATCTCGATGAGCATCGCCGCCATCAGCAGGTAGTCGGCCGCCAGCTCCAGGTTGTGGCGGCGGATCTGCTCGACGTAGGCCAGGTACTGGCGCGTGACATCCGCCATCGGGATGTCGAGGATGTTGAAGTTCTGCTTGCGGATCAGGTAGAGCAGCAGGTCCAGCGGGCCCTCGAAGGCCTCGAGGAAGACCTCCAGCGCATCGGGCGGGATGTAGAGGTCGGTGGGCAGCGCGAACAGCGGCTCGCCGTACAGGCGCGCCACGGCGATGCCGTCCACCACCTGCGGGGTGTCGGCCTCGGGCGCGGGCGGCGCGGGGGGCAGGACGTCGTCGTTCACGCGCAGCGGGGCCGGGCCGGTGTCAGCCCGGCGGGGCTCACTTCTTCTGCGCGAAGTAGACGTAGGCGGTCTGCGGCACCTTGGCGGCGCGGTAGGCCGCGGCAGCGTCGGCGTCCTGCGGGCGGTCCCACAGCAGCGATCGGCCGGCCTGCTGCTCGGATTCGAGCGTCGGCTTCTTCGCCTTCAGCTCATTGATGAACTGGGTGGCGTCGGACTGGTAGGGCTTCCAGAAGAGCGGCATGGCGTGGGGGGGTGGTTCGGCGAAACCCCTGATTTTAGGCCAGGGGCTGACACCGGGCCTTCAGGCCGTCCGCCGCACGCGGACAATCGCCCGATGACCGAGACCGAGCTGAAGTTCCAGATCCCCGTCGCCGCGCTGCCGGCCCTGCGCGAGGACCTGCTGGCCCGCGGCGCCACGCCGCAGCCGCTGCGCGCGCTCTACCTGGACACGCCCGACGGCCGGCTGTCGGCCGCCCGGGCCGCGCTGCGCCTGCGCCTGGAGGGCGACAGCGGCTGGGTGCAGACCGCCAAGGCCCTGGGCGCCAATGTCATGACCCGCCTGGAGCACGACGCCCCCATCGGACCGGCGCCGCAGCCGCCGGCCGTGGACCTGGCGCGCCACGCCGGCACGCCGGTGGCCGCAGCGCTGCAGGCCGCGCTGCAGGACGCCGTCGCCCCGCTGGCCGTGGTCTTCGAGACCGACGTGCAACGCCTGCGGCTGGACTGGCCGACCCCCTCGGGCGCCTGGGTCGAACTGGCGCTGGATGAGGGAACGGTGCGGGCCTCGGGCCGCACGCAGCCGCTGGCCGAGATCGAGTTCGAGCTGCGCAGTGGCGAGCCGGCGGCGCTGTTGCACCTGGCGGCCGAGGCGGTGGGCCGCCACGGGCTGTGGCTGGACACCCGCAGCAAGGCCGAGCGCGGCCACCTGCTGGCGCGCGACCTGCCCGCCACGCCGCCGCGCGCCGTGGCGCGACCGGCCGCCAGCCTGCCCGCGCGCGCCGCCGTGGCGGGCCTGCTGGACGGGGTGCTGGCCAGCGCCAGCGTGCTGGCCGACCCGGACATGCCCGCCGAGGCCGCTGCCCCGCACCTGAGCGCCTGGCTGCGCGGCCTGGCCGAGCTGCTGCAGGTGCTGGGTCGTGCAGCGGCCGACGAAGCCCCACCCGACCCGGCCTGGGCCGAGACCCTGGTGGCCCTGCTGGCGCCGCTGGACACCCAGCCGATGGTGGGCGCCGCCGCCCGGGTGGCCCGCGGCGAGCGCTACAACCGGCTGGTGCTGGCGCTGCTGGGCTGGTCGCAGCCGCTCTGAACCCCTGGCGGCGGCCCTGGGCCGCGCAGGCGGGCGGTCTCGGCCGACCGGCGTGCATCCATCGACCCGAGGACCTGGACGGCCCTGGCCGCGGCGCGCTGAGTCAGAGGGCCTCGACGCCCGGGATGATGGCCTCGGCGCCCAGCTCGGCGGCAAAGCCCGAGCGCTGGATCAGCCCCAGCGGCTGCGGGTTCACACTGGCCAGCACCAGGGCGATGCCTCGCCGTTTCAGCGCGGTGTGCAGTTGCTCCAGCGCGTCCAGGCCCGAGGTGTCCATCGACACCAGGCGGTGCATCTCCAGCACCACGGTGCGGGTGCCCTCGGGCACCTGCTCGGGCAGCGCCTCGATCTTGCCCACGGCGCCGAAGAACAGCGAGCCGAACAGCTCGAACACCTCGTTGCCCGGCGGCAGGCCCTCGCGCGGCACATGGGTCACGCTGAACAGCGTGCCCATGCGGTAGATGAAGAAGCCACAGGCGGCCAGCAGGCCCATCTCCACCGCCACCGTCAGGTCGAACACCACGGTCAGCACGAAGGTGCCCACCAGCACCGTGCGGTAGGGCAGCAGGAACTGGCGCAGCCGCGCGAACTCGCGCCACTCGCCCATGTTCCAGGCCACGAACAGCAGAATGCCGGCCAGCGCCGCCAGCGGCACGTGCTGGGCCAGCGGCGCCGCCACCAGCACGATCACCAGCAGCGTCAGCGCATGCAGCATGCCAGCCACCGGCGTGCGGCCGCCGGCACGCACATTGGTGACCGTGCGGGCGATCGTGCCGGTGGCCGGGATGCCGCCGAAGAAGGGCGTGACGAAGTTCGCCACGCCCTGGGCCATCAGCTCCTGGTTGGGGTCGTGGCGCGGGATCTCGGCCATGTTGTCGGCCACGCGCGCGCACAGCAGCGACTCGATCGCGCCCAGCAGCGCGATGGTGATGGTCGGGATCACCAGCTGCTTGGCCGTGGCCCAGGTGAACTCGGGCAGCTCGAAGGCGGGCAGCGACTGCGGGATGCCGCCGAACTTGCTGCCGATGGTCTCCACCGGCAGCGACAGCAGTTGCGCCACCGCCGTGGCGCCGGCCAGCGCGATCACCGTGCCCGGCACCTGGGCGGCATGGCGGCGGAACTTGTCGCGCCAGGTGAGCGGTCCGACCGGCATGGTGTAGCTCTTGGGCCAGACCACCACCAGCACCAGGCAGGCCAGGCCGATCGCCACGGCCCAGGGGTTGACGCTGTCCAGGTGGCGCGCCAGCGTGGCGATCTGCGAGAAGAAGTCCCCCGGCATCTTGGCCACCTGCAGGCCCAGCAGGTCCTTCAGCTGGCTCAGCCCGATCAGCACCGCGATGCCGTTGGTGAAGCCGATGACGATGGACACCGGGATGTAGCGCACCAGCGCGCCCAGCTTCAGCCAGCCCATCAGGAACAGCAGCAGGCCGGCCAGCGAGGTGGCGATCAGCAGATTGGCCAGCCCGTAGCGCTCGACGATGCCGTAGACGATGACGATGAAGGCGCCGGCCGGGCCGCCGATCTGCACGTTTGAGCCGCCCAGCGCCGAGATCAGGAAGCCGGCGATGATGGCGGTGAACAGGCCGGCTTCAGGCTTGACACCGGAGGCGATGGCGAAAGCCATGGCCAGCGGCAGGGCGACGATGCCAACCGTCAGGCCGGCGCCGAGATCGGCCAGGAAACGCCCGCGGTCGTAGCCCTGCAGGGCACTCAGCAGGCGGGGGCGGAACGGCTGAAGCCGGTCACGCGAGAGGAAAGACAGCATGGGGACTCCGGTGGATGAGGGGCAGGTGGCTGAGCTGCCCGCGCCGGAGGCCCGCAGTGGTGCACCCGGGCGATGAAGCGGCGCCGGCGCGTCGGCCAGCCGACGCGCGGTGCTTCACAGATGACCACGGGTTTCATGGGGGGATTGTCGCGCGTCGCGGCCCTGGCCGGCAATGCGGGCCGGCGGCGGGGTGATGGCGCTGCGTTTGCGGGGTTTCGGCCCGCCTGTTAAGGCGACTGCCCTGACACCGTCCCGGGTATGGTCAGCGGACCGTGCGGCCCGCCTCGTCGCGGCCGCTTCCTTGATCTGGAGACACGCTTGAGAACCTTCTCTTCGCTGGGTGTGATCGCCCGCCTGACGCTGGCCTTTGGTGTGCTGCTGGCGGTGCTCGCTGCCAATGCCGGCCTGAACCTGTGGCAGCAGTCGCAGACCACCGCGATGATGGCCGAACTGGCCGCGCAGTCCGACAAGCTGCGCCTGGTCGACCGCTGGGCCGCCCTGTCCGAGTCCACCTCGGTGCGCATCATGGCGGTCAACAAATCGGGCGATGAGGCCATCTCGGCCCTGTTCGGTCCGGAGATCGGCCCCAAGGTGAAGGAGGTCGGTGAGCTGTTCCGCCAGATCAAGGGCCTGGCGACCCGGCCGGAGGAGCTGGTCTGGTTCGAGCAGATGACGCCCAAGCGCGAGGCGCTGCTGCAATCGCTGAAGGACATGGCCGAGTACCGGAAGGTCGGCGACATGCCTGCCGCCAGCACCATGTTCGACACCGCCTTCATGCCGGCGCAGAAGGCCTACAACGAACACATCCAGGGCTTTGTGCGGATGCAGCGCGACTACCTGGAGCGCGAAGCCGCCGAGACCGCCGCTCGCGGCCGCCAGCAGGCCCTGCTGGCGCTGGGCGTGGTGTCGGTGCTGGCGCTGGGGGGTGTGGTGGTGGCGCTTGGCGCACTGGGGCACATCCGCCGCTCGCTGGGCGAGGCGGTGGCGGTCGCGCAATCGGTGGCCGCCGGGGACCTCAGCCGCCCGGTGCAGGTGCGTGGACAGGACGAATTCGCCACGCTGATGCGGGCGATGGCCGAGATGACCGACTCGCTCAAGCGCATCGTCCACCAGGTGCGTCAGGGCACCGACGGCATCGCCACCGCGTCGGCGGAGATGGCGCAGGGCAACAACGACCTCTCGCAGCGCACCGAGCAGCAGGCCGGCAATGTGCAGGCAGCGGCCTCGGCGATGGACCAGATCACCGTGTCGGTGCGGCAGAACGCCGAGCATGCGCGCCAGGCCAACGCCCTGGCCCAGGCCGCCAGCGAGGTGGCCCAGCGCGGCGGCGAGGCCGTGGCCCGGGTGGTCGACACCATGGGCCAGATCAACACCGCCTCGCGCCGGATCGAGGAGATCATCGGCGTGATCGACGGCATCTCGTTCCAGACCAACATCCTGGCGCTCAATGCCGCGGTCGAGGCGGCACGCGCCGGCGAGCAGGGCCGCGGCTTCGCGGTGGTGGCGGGTGAGGTGCGCAGCCTGGCGCAGCGTTCGGCCGGCGCGGCCAAGGAGATCAAGGACCTGATCGCCGACTCCACCGACAAGGTGCGTGTGGGCAGCGAGCAGGTCGAGGGCGCGGGACGCACGATGGACGAGATCGTCGCCTCGGTGCAGCGGGTCAGCACGCTGGTGTCAGAGATCACCCACGCCACCGCCGAGCAGGGCAGCGGCATCGCCAGCGTCGGCCAGTCGGTCAGCGAGATCGACCGGATGACCCAGCAGAACGCCGCGCTGGTGGAGCAGGCCGCTGCGGCGGCGGAATCCATGCGCCGCCAGGCCCAGGACCTGGAGCAGGCGGTGGCGGTGTTCCGCGTCGGCCGCTGACGGGCCGCGCGGCATGAAAAAGGGCGCCCCAGGGGCGCCCTTGTCGTTGGCGGCGGCGCCCCTTCAGCGCACCCGCATGCCCGGCTGCGCGCCGGGGAAGGGCTCGAGCACGAAGATGCCCGGGTGGGCCTTCTCGTCGGCATGGCTGGCGGCCAGCACCATGCCTTCGCTCACGCCGAACTTCATCTTGCGCGGCGCCAGGTTGGCCACCATCACGGTGAGCTTGCCCACCAGGTCCTCGGGCCGGTAGGCGCTCTTGATGCCGCTGAACACGTTGCGGGTGCGCCCCTCGCCCACGTCCAGCGTCAGACGCAGCAGCTTGTCGCTGCCCTCCACAGGCTCGGCGTTGACGATCCTGGCGATGCGCAGATCGACCTTGGTGAAGTCGTCGATCTTGATCTCGGGCGCCAGTTCCTCGCCGCCCGGGACCACCTTGGGCGCCGGCGGCGGGGCCAGCAGTTCGTCCAGCAGCTTGGCGTCCACCCGCTGCATCAGGTGCTTGTACTCGCCGATGACATGGCCGCCCAGTGAGCGCGCGGCGTCGGCAAAGCTGAAGGGCTCGACCTTCAGGAAGGCCTCGACCTGGGCCACCAGCACCGGCAGCACCGGCTTGAGGTAGATGCTCAGCAGGCGGAAGGCCTCGATGCAGGTGCTGCAGACATCGTGCAGCGCGGCGTCGGCGCCGTCCTTCCTGGCCAGCTCCCAGGGCTTGTGGGTGTCGACGTACTCGTTGACCTTGTCGGCCAGCGCCATGATCTCGCGCAGCGCCTTGCCGAACTCGCGCTCTTCGTACAGGGCCTCCACCGCGCTGCGGTGCGCGCGCAGGGTATCCAGCAGGGTGCGACCTTCGACGCCCAGGTCGGCGCTCAGGCGACCGCCGAAGCGCTTGCTGAGGAAACCCGCGGCGCGACTGGCGATGTTGATGTACTTGCCCACCAGGTCGGAATTGACGCGGGCGATGAAGTCATCGGGGTTGAAGTCGATGTCCTCGACCCGGGCGTTGAGCTTGGCGGCGATGTAGTAGCGCAGCCACTCGGGGTGCATGCCCAGCTCCAGGTACTTCAGCGGGCTGATGCCGGTGCCGCGGCTTTTGCTCATCTTCTCGCCGCCGTTGACGGTGATGAAGCCGTGCACATTGACCTTGTCGGGCGTCTTGCGGCCGCTGAAGTGCAGCATCGCCGGCCAGAACAGGGTGTGGAAGTAGGTGATGTCCTTGCCGATGAAATGCACCTGCTCCACCGCCGGGTCGCGGAAGAAGGCGTCGTAGTCCAGGCCCTTCTTGCCGAAGTAGTTCTTCAGCGAGGCCAGGTAGCCGATCGGCGCGTCCAGCCAGACATAGAAGTACTTGCCCGGCGCATCCGGGATCTCGATGCCGAAGTAGGGCGCGTCGCGGCTGATGTCCCAGTCGCCCAGGCCGCCCTGGCCCTGCTCGTCCTTGGCGAACCACTCCTTGATCTTGTTGAGCACCTCGGGTTGCAGGCGGCCCGGCTCATGGGTCCACTGCTCCAGAAAGCTCACGCAGCGCGGGTCGGACAGGCGGAAGAAGTAGTGGTCCGAGGTCTTGAGCACCGGCGTCGCGCCCGATAGTGCCGAGTACGGGTTCTTCAGCTCGGTGGGCGCGTAGACCGCGCCGCAGACCTCGCAGCTGTCGCCGTACTGGTCCTTGGCGCCGCACTTGGGGCACTCGCCCTTGATGAAGCGGTCGGGCAGGAACATGCCCTTGTCGGGGTCGAAGAACTGCTCGATCGTCTTCACGTCGATCAGGCCGTTGTCGCGCAGGCCGCGGTAGATGTCCTGCGCCAGCTGGTGGTTCTCGGGCCCGTCGGTCGAGTGCCAGTTGTCGAAGCTGATGTGAAAACCGTTGAGGTACTGCGGCCGGCCGGCAGCCACCTCGGCGACGAACTGCTGCGGCGTCTTGCCGGCCTTCTCGGCGGCGATCATGATCGGCGCGCCATGGGCATCGTCGGCGCCGACGAAGTGCACCTCGTGGCCCTTCATGCGCTGCGCCCGCACCCAGATGTCGGCCTGGATGTACTCCATCATGTGCCCGATGTGGAACGGGGCGTTGGCGTAGGGCAGGGCGGTGGTGACGAAGAGCTTGCGGGTCATGGTGCGGCCAGGGGCACCGGGCTCCACGCGGGCCGGCGGCCCGCCTGCAGGGCCCGGCGCCGCAGGAAACCGCTGATTTTACGGCGCGCAGGGGATGGACAGGGTCATCACCGCGCGGCACCCTGGCGGCCAGGAAGGACCACCGCCATGAGCACCCGCCGAACCAGCCTGCGCGCCGCCGCCGGCCTGTTGTCCGCCGCCGCCCTGTCCCCGGCCGAGGCCCAGACCGCGCCGCCCGCGCGCGACCAGCGCTGGGTGGTCGTGCACCGCCCGGGGCCGGCCTGGCAGCCCGGGGTCAGCCTGTTCGAGCAACCGGGCCTGGACACCCACATTGCCCACTACCGCCGCTGGCAACAGGAGGGCAAGCTGGCCCTGGGCGGCCCGTTCATGGACGGGTCGGCCGGCGGCATGATGATCGCGGCGGCCGGCGTGCCCGAGGCCGAGGTGCGCGCGCACGCCCAGTCTGACCCGGCGGTGCAGTCGGGGCTGCTGACGGCCGAGCTGCGGCCCTGGCTGATCGGCATGCGCGGCACGGTTTGAGCCGCGGCAAGCCGCGCGGCGGGCCGGTCGGGCACGATCACCGGCGATGCACCTGCTGATCGACACCCTGGCCCTGTGCCTGCTGCTGGCCTCGGCCGAGACCTTGCACGGCATCGCCCGCACGCTGTGGGTGGCGCCGCGCCTGGGCAAGCAGCGCGCCCAGCGCTGGAGCGTCCTGAGTGGGTCGCTGCTGGCCTTCGCGTTGTGCTGGTGGCGGGTGCCTGGTTTCGGTCTGCAGGGTGCCGCGCCGCACCTGGTGCTGGGCGCGGTGCTGGCGCTGTTCATGGCGGCCTTCGACCTGGCCTTGCTGCGCTGGGTGATGCGCCGGTCCTGGCGCGTGGCGCTGCAGGATCTGGATCCGCGCCACGGCAACCTGCTGCTGCTGGGGCTGGGCGCGCTGTTCACAACGCCGTGGCTGACCTCGGTCCTGCGGGGTGGGGCCTGATTCAGCCGCCCTCGAAGCCCTGCAGCACGCTCACCACGTTGTCGCCGATCTCGGCCACCGCGTAACCGCCTTCCAGCACGAACACCGTGGGCAGGCCCAGCGCGGTCAGGCGCGTGCCCAGGCGGGTGAACTCGGGGCCGCGCAGGTGGAAACGCGAGATCGGGTCGCCCTCGAACGTGTCCACGCCCAGTGAGACCACCAGCGCCTGGGCGCCATGGGCGGTGATGCGGCGGCAGGCCGCTTCCAGCGCCTCGAACCAGCGCGTGTTGTCGCTGCCGGCGGGCAGCGGGTAGTTGGCGTTGAAGCCCAGGCCGGCGCCCGCGCCGGTCTCGTCGGCGTGGCCCAGGTAGAACGGGTACTCGGTGCGCGGGTCGCCGTGGATGCTCTGGAACAGCACGTCCGACCGGTCGTAGAAGATCTGCTGCGTGCCGTTGCCATGGTGGTAGTCCACGTCCAGCAGCGCCACCCGGGCGGCGCCGCCATCGACAAAGGCCTGCGCCGCGATGGCGGCATGGTTCAGGAAGCAGTAGCCGCCGTAGAAGTCGGTGCCGGCATGGTGGCCGGGCGGCCGGGCCAGCGAGAACGCAGCGCGGGCGCCCTGCGCCACCGCGGCCTGGGCCGTCAGCGCGCAGTGGGCACCGGCCAGCGCCGCCGTCCAGGTGCCGGCGGTGATCGGGCTGCCGCTGTCGAAGGAGTACAGGCCCAGTTGGGCCACCAGGTTGTCAGGCTCGATGTCGTCGCGAAAGCCGCGCGTCGGCCACACGGCCGGCAGCAGGTCGCGCGTGCCGCCCTGTGCGGCCCAGGCGTCCCACACCCTTGCCAGGAAGGCCAGGTAGCGCGGCGCGTGGATGCGCTCGATCGGCGCCAGGCCGTGGTCGTCGGGCGCACGCACCTCGCCCAGCCCGGCGCGCTGGAAGGCCTGCAGCACGAAATCGGCGCGCTCGGGCTTTTCAAAGCAGGGCACCAGCTCGCCACGGTAGATTTCGTGGGTGCCGGCATGGCCACGGTGCAGGGGGGAGTGGACGCAGAGCATGCCGTGGATTCTGCCCTCGCGCCGACCATGAGCCCGCCGGGGTGGCCGGCTGTGCGGCCGATCGGGTTCAGTCCAAAGGCGCCACCAGCGCCGCCTGCAGCTCCAACTCCACCGTCGCGTTCTTCGGCAGCGAGGCCACCCCGATGGTCGTGCGGGCGTGACGGCCGGCCTGGCCCAGCACCGCCACCAACAGCTCCGAGGCGGCGTCGGCCACCTCTGAGTGCTGGCTGAAGCCTGGCCCGGCCTGCACGTAGACGCCCACCCGCAGCAGTTGCGCCACAGCGTCGAGGCTGCCCAGCTGCTGGCGCAGCAGCGCCAGCGCGCGCAGTGCGCCGATGCAGGCGGCGCGGCGGGCCTCGTCCAGCCCGACTGCCTCTGCCGGACCGGTGACCACCACCTGCTGGCCGATGCGCGGCACCTGGCCGCTCACGTGGGCGATGCCGGCATGCAGCAGCAGGGGCTGGTAGTTGCCGCCCACCAGCAGGGGGGCATCGGGGTCCAGACCCAGGGCGCGGGCCCGGTCCAGCAGACATTGGTCGCGGTCGGAGGGCATGGCCCGATTCTCGCCGTGGCTAGGGCGAGAATGTCGGGCACTTCACCATGAACGGCCCTCGATTCATCCGTTTCGCCGAGCTGCCCGCCGGCCTGGCCGCCCTCACCGCCACGGCACGCGGCATGGAGGAGGGCCGCTTCAGCCGTGCCTCGGCCGAGGCTTTTGGCGAGCTGGCCCGCGCGACCCGGCTGGCGGGCCGGATCCAGGAGGTGCGCAGCTGCATCAGCATCAGCCCCGATACGCCCGCCGGGCCGGACGACGCCGACTGCCGCTTCGTGGCGGGCTACCTCTTCGGCCATGACCTGCGCACCGGGCAGGGCGCTGGCGAGCGCCCTGCGGTGACGATGCACGGCTCGCTGGCCTGGTTGCCGCTGGCCAGCGGCCGATACGCGGTGTTCGGCCACCAGGGGCCGCAAGACACGCTGGCCCAGGCCTGGCGCGAGGTCTTCGACACGGCCTTGCCCGCCATGGGCCTGCAGGCCAGGGCGGCGCCGCTGGACCTGATGGTCGATGACCGCCGTGACACGCCGGCCCAGGCGCTGCGCACCGAGATCTGGGTGCCGGTCTGAAACGACGCGGGCCGCCCGAAGGCGGCCCGTGGCAGGGTGACGAAGGCCTCAGGCGGCCGCGTCGCTGATCAGACCCATGTCGGCCGAGGACATCAGGGCCTGGATGTCCATCAGGATCAGCATGCGCTCGCCGACGTTGGCGATGCCGGTGATGTAGGACATGTCGACCTGGGCATTCATCATCGGCGCCGGCTTGATGGCGTCGCCGCCCAGCTCCAGCACGTCCGACACCGCATCCACCACCGCCCCCACCACGCGGCCGCGGATGTTCAGCACGATCACCACGGTGAAGGCATTGAACTCGGCGCTGGGGCAGTTGAGCTTCACCCGCAGGTCGATGATCGGCACGATCACGCCGCGCAGGTTGACCACGCCCTTGATGAACTCGGGCGCATTGGCGATGCGGGTGGGCTGCTCGTAGCTGCGGATTTCCTGCACCCGCAGGATGTCGATGCCGTACTCCTCGCCGCCCAGGCGGAAGGTCAGGAACTCGCCGTGGGCAGTGGCGGCGGCGGTGGCGCCGCGGGCGTCGGCCTGGCCGCTGCGGGCGGCTTCGTGGCGGGCCACGTGGCGGGCTTCGGTGATCATGTCCATGGCGAGGTCCTTGGAGGGCGGTTCAGGGGTTCAGAAGGGTTCATCGGCCGTTGGCGGGCAGACTTGAGCGGCGGTGTCAGAAGGTTTCCCAGTCGCCGTCGCCGCCGGCGCCGGCCAGGGCGGGGACGGGCATCGCCGACGGGCGGGCGGCCGCCATCGGGGTGGCCGGGGCGGGCGCCGCCTTCGGCGCCGGCCGCGGCACGGGCCGTGACGGCGCCTGCGCCGGCGCGCTGGCGGCCAAGGTGAGCGGCGTGGCCACATGCCCCGGCAGGCGGAAGCTGCCCACCAGGTTGGCCAGGCCATTGGCCTGGGTGCGCATGCTGTCGGCAGCGGCCGCGCTTTGCTCCACCAGCGCCGCGTTCTGCTGGGTCATCTGGTCGAGCTGGCCGACGGCCAGGCTGATCTGGCCGATGCCGTCGCGCTGCTCGCCGCTGTGGGCGGTGATCTCGGCAATGATGTCGGTGACGCGCTGCGAGGAGCCGACGATCTCGGTCATCGTGGTGCCGGCCTCCTGGACCAGGCGCGAGCCGCTCTCGACCTTCTCCACCGAGGCCGCGATCAGCGCCTTGATCTCGCGCGCGGCGTCGGCCGAGCGGCCGGCCAGGCTGCGCACCTCGCCGGCCACCACCGCAAAGCCACGGCCCTGCTCACCGGCACGCGCGGCTTCCACCGCGGCGTTGAGCGCCAGGATGTTGGTCTGGAAGGCGATGCCGTCGATCACGCCGATGATGTCGGCGATCTTGCGCGAGGCCTGGTGGATCTCGTCCATCGTGCTGACCACCTGGGCCACCACCTCGCCACCGCGCTGGGCCACCGAGCTGGCCGAGCTGGCGAGCTGGTTGGCCTGGGCGGCGGCGTCGGTGCCCTGGCGCACCGACTCGGTGAGCTGGGTCATCGACGACGCGGTCTGCTGCAGCTGGCTGGCGGCGGTTTCCGTGCGCTGCGACAGGTCCTGGTTGCCGGTGGCGATCTCGCTGCTGACGCTGGCGATGCTGTCGGCCGCCTGGCGCACCTGCTGCATCGACGACTGCAGGCGCTCGACCATGCGCGCCAGGCTGCGCTGCAGTGCGCCGATCTCGTCCTGGCGGTCGGTGTCCACGCGCACCGTCAGGTCGCCTTCGGCGACCGACTCGGCGGCGTGCGAGGCGCGCGACAACGCGCGGGCCACGCTGACCAGCAGCCGGGCGCCCACGCCCACGGCCGCACCGGTCAGCAGCAGCGTGGCCACCAGCAGGGCGATGGTGATGCGGTCGTTGGCGGCCAGGTCTGCCGCCTGCTCGGTCCGGCTGGTGGCCAGGATGGCCTTCTGCATCTCGACCAGCTGCGCCGCCAGCTCCTTGTAGGCCGCGTCGGCGCCTTGCATGGCCGCGATGCCGGTGTTGGGGTCGACCGAGGCCAGGTCCAGGGCCTGCGTGGCCTGCTTGGCATAGGTGGCCAGGGCCGTCTGCACCTTGGGCACGGTGACCGGGGAGTCGCCCAGGTCGGACGGGTCAATCGTCTGCGACAGGCTGTCGTCGATCGCCTTGCTGCCGTTGGCAATGCCCTCCATCAGGGACTTGAGCCCGGCCTCGTCGATCGAGCCGATGATGCTGATGCCGCGGTACGCCGAGGAATGCAGCTGGCCCAGACGGGCCTGGGCATCGGCCAGCGCGCGGACTTCGCCCAGGCTGGTTTCATGGTTGCGGGCGGCCTTGGCCGCCTGCAGGTGGCTGCCCACGCCCACCGCGGCGGCGCCAGCCAGGGCCACCAGGGCGGTGACCAGGGCGGGGGCCAGCAGCTTGGTGCCGAGTTTCATCGCGTTCTCCAGAGTCGAATCAGGCGGACCGTGTCAGCCCACGGGCCCCGGGCCGGCATCACTTGTAGATGCCGCCGCAGACGATGGTCTCGTCCAGCCGTTCGCAGTACATGGCCTTGGGTTCGATCTTCTTGGTCTCGGGGTTGGTGAACTTGTAGTCCTGCCAGAAGCTGGGCTTGGCCTTGGCCAGCTCGACGCGCTCGCGCACGAAAGCCTTGCCGTCCACGTCCTTCAGGTCGATCAGGTTCTTGCCCACCATCTTCTCGTTGGCGCCGTGGGCATGGACCATGCCGTCCATGCCGTAGACCACCAGGTAGAGGTCCTGGTGGCGGAACTGGCCGGTCTTGCTGGTGATCTCGGCGTAGCCCTTGTCCTTGCCGTTGGCCTTGATGAAGGCCAGGCCCTTCTTGACCATGGCGGTGGCATCGGCCTCGGTGGCGCCGCCTTCGGCGGCATGGGCGCCGATCAGCGCGATCGGCAGGAGCAGGGTGGCGGCGAGGAAGCGCTTCATGGCGTGTCTCCAGGGGGATGCGGACAGGGCCGCGGGGTCAGAAGGATTCCCAGTCATCACTCGGCCCGGCGCCGGGCGCGTTGGATGGGCGGGCGGGGGCGGGTAGGGGTGCCGGCGGCACAGACTGCGCACGGCTTTGCGCCTGTGCGATCACCTCGCGCGCGGCGCGGGCGTGCGATGCCTCGGTGGCGGCAGCGGGCGCCAGGCGGGGACGATCGTCCAGGTGGAAGGAATTGGCCGCCTGGTTCAGGCGGGCGGCCTGCTGCTGCAGGCTGTCGGCGGCAGCCGCGCTCTGCTCGACCAGCGCGGCGTTCTGCTGGGTCATCTGGTCGAGTTCCTGCACGGAGGCATGCAGCTCGAGGATGCCGCTGCTCTGCTGTTCGGCATCGACAGTGATCTCGCGCACGCGCTGCGACACATGGGTCACCGCGGCCGCCAGCTCGCCGATGCGCTCGCCGGTCTCGCGCACCTGCTGGGTGCCGCTGTCGACTTTCTCGCCGGAGCTGAGGATCAGGCTGCGGATCTCGCGCGCCGCCTCGGCCGATCGTCCGGCCAGGGTGCGCACCTCGGAGGCCACGACCGCGAAGCCGCGGCCCTGCTCGCCGGCGCGTGCGGCTTCCACCGCGGCGTTCAGCGCCAGGATGTTGGTCTGGAAGGCGATGCCGTCGATCACGCCGATGATGTCGCTGATGCGCCGGCTCGACTGGTTGATCTCTTCCATCGTCGACATCAGCTGCTGCATCGACGCACCGCCGCGTTCGGCGGCGTCCGAGGCGTCGCGGGCCAGGCGGTCGGCGTCGCTGGCGGCAGCGCTGCTGTGGTGCATGGTCTCGCTCAGGCGCTGCATGCCCGACGCGGTGCGCTGCAGGTAGCCGGCGGCGCGCTCGGTGCGCTGCGACAGGTCGAGGTTGCCGCTGGCGACCTCGCGGCTGGCGGTGTGGATGCTTTCCGCGCTGTCCTGCATCTGGCCGACGGTGCGGCGCAGGCCGTCGCGCATGGCGACCACCGAGCGCATCACGTCGCCGATCTCGTCGGGGCGGGTGGTGTCGAGCTGCACGCGCAGGTCCCCCTCGCCGATCTGGCGGGCGGCCCGGGCCAGTTCGGCCAGCGGACGGCAGATGGCGCGCACCAGCAGCGTCGAGGCCACGGCCAGCGCGGCGGCCACCAGCACCGAGACACCGGCCACCAGCCAGACGGTGCGCATGCGTTCCTGGCTGGTGCGCACGTGCAGGGCCTCGGCCAGTTGTTCTTCCAGGGTCACCAGGTCGGTCAGCGCCGCGCGGTAGGGCGTCAGGCCGGCCAGGTCCGCGGGCAGTGTGGCCAGGCGGGCCAGGGTGCGGCGTTCGTCCTCACTGGTGGCCAGCGGGCTCAGGCGCTGGCGCAGGGCTTCGATGCGGGCGGGCTGTTCCGCGGCCGGCGCACCGGCCGACAGACGGGCCTCCAGGGCCGAGACCTCGCCCTGCCACTGGTGGGCCAGGGTCAGGCGGGTCTGCTGGTCACGCGAGGCTTGTCCGGCAGCCTCGATCAGGCTGCGGGTGCGCACGGCGGCGATGACACTCATCACCACGAGCATCACGATCAACACCAGGGTCGGCGTCCACAGCCGGGTCGAGAGTTTGAGCGTCATGGGTCGGCGGCGTTCAGAACGTGGTCCAGTCGTCGTCACCGGCGGTGGCGGTGGCAGTGGCGACGGGGACGGGGGCGGTCGGTGCCGGGGCCACGGCGGGCGATGCGCGACGAACGACCGCGGGCGTGACCGCGACGGCCGCGGCGGGCTTCGGGGCCGGCGGCGCTGCGTCCACGGGGGCGGCGTGGCGCGGGGCTGGCGCCGCATCGCCCAGGCGGAAGGTGGCCACCAGCGTGTTCAGGCTCTCGGCCTGCTGGCGCAGGCTGGCCGCGGCGGCGGCACCCTGCTCGACCAGCGCGGCGTTCTGCTGCGTCATCAGGTCCAGACTGCCGATGGCCTCGCTGACGTGGCCGATGCCGCTGCTCTGCTCCTGGCTGCTGGCGGCGATCTCCTGCACGATCTGGGTGACGCGCTGGACCGAGCCGACGATCTCGTCGATGGTCTGGCCGGTCTCACGCACCAGGGACGAACCGCTCTCGACACGCTCGGTCGAGCGGCCGATCAGCTGCTTGATCTGGCGCGCCGCGTCGGCACTGCGCTGGGCCAGCGTGCGCACTTCGCCGGCCACCACCGCGAAGCCGCGGCCCTGCTCGCCGGCCCGTGCTGCCTCGACGGCGGCATTGAGCGCCAGGATGTTGGTCTGGAAGGCGATGCCGTCGATCACGCTGGTGATGTCGGCGATCTGCCGGCTGGCCTGGGCGATCTCGTCCATGGTCTGCACCACCCGCCCCATGGCCTCACCGCCACGGCGGGCCACCTCGCTGGCCGAGCTGGCCAGTTCGCTGGCCTGGCGGGCCGACTCGCTGCCCGACTGCACGATGTGGGTGAGTTGCTGCATGTGCGAAGCGGTCTGCTGCAGGTCGCCCGCCGCCCGCTCGGTGCGCTGGGACAGGTCGAGGTTGCCGCTCGCCACTTCGGCGCTGGCAACGCGGATGTTGTCGGCGCTGTCGCGCACCTGGGAGACGATGGCGCGCAGCGCCTCCTGCATCGATGACAAGGTCTGCATGAAGCGGGTGACCTCGTCGGACCCCCGGCTGTCCAGGCGCCGGGTCAGGTCGCCATCGGACACCGCGGCAGCGGCGGCGGTGGCGTGGCCGAGCGGATCGGTGATCGACCGGGTGGTGGCCCACATCAGGCCGATGAAGCCGGCCAGCAGCAGCAGCACGGCGACCAGGCGCAGCATCGACAGGCGTTGCGCGGTGGTCATGGCCTCGGCCTCCTGGGCCTCCAGCGCGGTCTTTTCCGCCTGCGACCAGGCTTGCACCGCCTGCCGGGCCTGCTCCAGCGACTGGGCGGCCCGCTGCGCATAGGCGTAGCCGGCCGCCGAATCCATCTTGGCATCCACCACCTGCTGCAGCACGTCGCGGACTTCCTTGGTGTAGACCTCCAACCCTTCGCGGGCCGGTGCCAGCAGCGCCGCCCGTTCGCCCTGTGCCAGCTTGGCCAGCGCGGCGCGTGCGGTCTCGACGGCCTTGGCCCAGGCTGCCTGGGTCTCGCCAGCCTCGACGGCGTTGTTGCCGGCCAGCAGGACACCCTGCTCCAGCCGCTGGATATGCTCCAGCGCCAGGCGGATGCCGGCGTCGCCGGCGGTGAATTCGGCCTGGCGCTGCAGCAGGGCTGCGCCATGGTCCTGCTGCTGTCGCAGCGACCAGGCGGCCCACAGACCCAGCACGATGATGGCCACGGCCAGCAGCACGATGCTGCCCAGCAGACGCTGGCGAATGCTCAGGCGACGCAGCAACTCCTGCATGTCAATCCTTTCAGGCGGGCAGACGGAAGGAGCCCACCACCTCGGCCAGCGTGCTGGCCTGACCCCGCAGGTGTTCGGCGGCGGCGGTGCTCTGCTCGACCAGGGCGGCGTTCTGCTGGGTCACGCGGTCCAGGTCGGTGACGGCGGCGTTGACCTGGCCGATGCCACGGCTCTGCTCGGCGGCGGCGTGGGAGATCTCGCCGATGATGTCGTTGACGCGCTGGACCGAGGCGACGATGTCCTGCATCGTGGTGCCGGCCTCGCCCACCAGGCGCGTGCCGTTCTCGACCTGTTCGACGCTGGCGCCGATCAGGCGCTTGATCTCGCGCGCCGCGTCGGCGCTGCGCTGCGCCAGGCTGCGCACCTCACCGGCCACCACCGCGAAGCCGCGGCCCGATTCACCGGCGCGGGCGGCTTCCACCGCGGCGTTGAGCGCCAGGATGTTGGTCTGGAAGGCAATGCCGTCGATCACGCCGATGATGTCGGCGATGCGGTGCGAGGCGGCATTGATCTCGTTCATCGTCTGCACCACCTGGGCGACGACCTCGCCGCCGTGGCTGGCCACGCCGGTGGCAGCCTGTGCCAGGCCGCTGGCCTGCTGGGCGTTGTCGGCGCTGTGGCGCACGCTGCCGGTCAGCTCTTCCATCGAGCTGGCGGTCTGCTGCAGGCTGCTCGCCGCCTGTTCGGTGCGCTGGTTCAGATCGGCGTTGCCCGAGGCCACCTCGCCCGAGCCCATGCGGATGCTCTCGCTGGCTTCGCGGACGCGGCCGACGATGCGGCCCAGGCCGCCCTGCATCTGGTCCAGGGCGCGCAGCAGGTCGGCCAGTTCGTCGTGGCCGCGGGCGTCGATGCGGCGGGTCAGATCGCCGTCGGCGATGGCCAGGGCCACCTCGCGGGCCTGCACCATCGGCCGGGTGATCGAGGCCGAGTTGGCCAGCGTCAGCGGCACCACGACGAACACCGCCATCGCCAGCACGGCCAGGAAGGCGAGCGTGGTGCGCTGCATCTGTGCGTCGAAGGCGGCACGCGTCTCCTCGACCTCGGACTGCAGGATCGCATCGATCTTGGCCAGATCGGCATCGACCGATTCGATGTGCTGCTTGCCACGGGCGAACATCTTGTCAGCGGCACGGGCGTTGTCGTAGGCACCGTCCTGGATGCGCACCAGCAGCGACTCACCGAACTTGACGTAGGCATCCAGTTCCGCCAGCGCATGACGGGCCAGCGGGTTGTCCTCGTCTTCCTCGCCTTCGAGCATGGCATTGAGGAACTGGCGCAGCGAGGCCGCTTCCTTCTGCCACTTCTCGCGGTGCGCCAGAACGGCCACACCGTCCTCGTAGTCGATCAGCATGTTGCGCTCATGCAGCCGCATCTCGCCCAGGTGGGTGTGCATCGCCGAGGCGTTGTTGATCTCGGCGACCGAGTGGTGCATGAACTCCTCGCTCAGCGAGGACAGGTGCCGGCCGCCCACCAGCGCGGCCACGCCGACCAGGGCGAACAGACCGAGGACGACACCGATCGCGCCAAGCATGCGCAGGCGGATGGAGAATCGCCGCATCAGGGGCATCAGGGCGTTGAACAAGACAGACTCCAGGTAATGCGTGAGGAGCGCGGGAGGAAGCGGCGGGCGGTGCTCAGTGGCGCGAGCGGCGCACCAGGGCGCCGACGTCCAGGATCAGCGCCACGCGGCCGTCGCCCATGATGGTGGCGCCCGACACGTCGTTGACCTTGCGGTAGTTGGCTTCCAGGTTCTTGACCACCACCTGCTGCTGGCCGAGCAGTTCGTCCACCAGCAGGGCGACGCGGCCGCCTTCGGCCTCGACCACCACCATGATGTTGGAGACGTTGTCGAACTCGAAGCGCGGCACATCGAAGACCCGCTCCAGGTCGATCACCGGCATGAACTCGTCGCGCACTTCGACCACGCGGCCGGTGCCGCCGATGGTCTTGATCATTGACTTGTCGACCTGGAAGGACTCGACCACCGAGGACAGCGGCAGGATGTAGACCTCCTCGCCGACACCGATGCTCATGCCGTCCATGATGGCCAGCGTCAGCGGCAGGCGCACCCGCACGCTCATGCCGTAGCCCTCGGCCGAGTCGATCTCGACCGAGCCGCCCAGCGCGGTGATGTTCTTCTTCACCACGTCCATGCCGACACCGCGGCCGGAGACGTCGGTGACCACCTCGGCGGTGGAGAAGCCCGGCGCGAAGATCAGGCCGTAGACCTCCTGGTCGCTCAGGCTGTCGGGCGCGTCGATGCCGCGCTCGCGGGCCTTGGCCAGCAGCTTGGCGCGCGACAGGCCCTTGCCGTCGTCACGCACCTCGATGACGATCGAGCCGCCCTGGTGCGAGGCGACCAGGGTGACGGTGCCGTGTTCGGGCTTGCCCTTGGCCAGGCGTTCGGCCGGCAGCTCGATGCCGTGGTCGCAGCTGTTGCGCACCAGGTGGGTCAGCGGGTCGGTGATCTTCTCGACCAGGCCCTTGTCCAGCTCGGTGGCTTCGCCCTGGGTGACCAGCTCGACCTTCTTGCCCAGCTTGCTGGCCAGGTCGCGCAGCATGCGCGGGAAGCGGTTGAAGACCATCGACATCGGAATCATCCGGATCGACATCACTGCTTCCTGCAGGTCGCGGGTGTTGCGCTCCAGGTCGGTCAGGCCCGACAGCAGCTGCTGGCTGAGCTGCTGGTCGCTGTCGCGGCTGTTCTGGGCCAGCATGGCCTGGGTGATGACCAGCTCGCCCACCAGGTTGATCAGCTGGTCGACCTTTTCCACCGACACGCGCAGCGTGGACGAATCCAGACCCTGGCCGGCGTTCTTGGCCTCGGCCTTCGGCGCGGCGGGCTTCGGTGCGACCGGCGCGGCCACGGCGGCGGCCGGTGCTGCCGGGCTGGGCGTGGCGGCGGCAGGCGCCGGGGCGCTGGCGCCCGGCGAGCCCGGTGCATCATCGAAGAAACCATAGCCCGGATCGACCGCCGGTGCGGCGGCCTCGACGGGCGCGCCGGGGTTGCCGTCGTGGAAGCCGTAGCCGGGACCCAGGGGCTGCAGCTGCATGCGCTCGCGCGCCACATGGAAGGTGAAGAGGTCGAGCAGGTCGTCGTCGCTGCTCGCCGTGGTGATCTTGAAGCGGCGCATGCCGTCGGCGTCGCGGCCGGCGTCCAGCGGCTCGATGCTGCCCAGGTCGGTGATCTCCTTGAACAGCTCGGCCAGGTTGTCGGCCTGTGCGGGATCGTCCAGCGGGCCGACGGTCAGCTCCAGCGTGCGCACCGTGCTGCCCGAGGCAGCGGGCGGCGCCACCGGGGCCGCCGGGGCGGCGACAGGGACCACCGCCACCGGCGCGGGCGCGGCGGCGGCAGGCGCGCCGCCATCGGCCAGCGCGCGGATGTGGGCGACCAGGTCGCGGGTGTCCAGGGCCTCGCCGGCGCCTCCGGCCTGGTGGCGGGCGAGCAGGCTCTTGAGCGCGTCGCCGGCCTGCAGCAGCACGTCGACCATGGCCGTGGTGGGCGTCAGCTCGTGGCGGCGCAGCTTGTCCAGCAGCGTCTCCATCTGGTGGGTCAGCTCGGCCACGTCGTTGAAGCCGAAGGTGGCGGCGCCGCCCTTGACCGAGTGCGCGCAGCGGAAGATCGCGTTGAGTTCCTCGTCGTCGGCGGCGGTGACGTCGAGCTCGAGCAGCTTCTGCTCCATCAGCTCGAGGTTCTCGCCGGCTTCCTAGAAGAAGACCTGGTAGAACTGGCTCAGGTCGATGCCGGCGCCGGTCTGTCCGGATTCGTGGTGCATGGTGTCGGCCATGGGAGGCTCCTGGTCGTTGTCGTGGCGGGCCGTGCAGGTCCGTTGGCGCAGGTCAGCGGATGACCTTGCCGATCACCTCGATCAGCTTCGCGGGGTCGAAGGGCTTGACCAGCCAGCCGGTGGCGCCCGCGGCGCGACCGGCCTGCTTCATCTGGTCGCTGGACTCGGTGGTCAGGATCAGGATCGGCGTGCCCTTGAACTTCGGGTTCTCGCGCAGCTTCTTCACCAGGCTGATGCCGTCCATGCGGGGCATGTTCTGGTCGGTCAGGACCAGGTTGAAGTCGCGCTGGTTGGCTTTTTCCCAGGCGTCCTGGCCGTCCACCGCCTCAACGACGTTGAAACCGGCGTTCTTCAGCGTGAACGACACCATCTGGCGCATCGAGGGAGAGTCGTCAACGGCAAGGATCGAGTGCATGGCAGTTCTCCAGAAATCTTTCGGTGCAGGCGGGATGGGTGGGTCAGAAGAGTTCGATGGACCCGGCGTCCATCTCGTCCTGGGTCACGGGATTCGGTCGGCCTGGGCCTTCCTCGACGATGGTTTCCCCTTCGGGGTCCTCGCCCATCGCCTCGGCGGCGATGCGGTCCGCGCAGTTGCGCAGACGTCGGTGGGTGTGGGCAATCAGCTGCGTGGCCATGTCGTGGAACTGCAGCGCGGTGATCGCACCGGCGAGTTCGGTCATGGCCTGGTTCAGTGCGCCGTCGTCGTCGCCACCCTCGGCCAGGATGGCCAGGTCGCGCAGCACGTGCTTGATGCGGTCGGTGGCACCGTAGAAGTGCCCCGACAGCGTCTCGCTGGCGTCGTCGAGCAGACGTTGCAGGCGCTCCAGGTCATTGCTGGCCACCATCAGGTGGTCCTGCAGGTCCGCGGCCATCAGCAGCGGAAAGGCAGCGCCGGGGTCCGGTGGCGGAGTCTCGTTGAGTTGCATCGGCGTTCCACGCGAGTCGTGCATGGGTGGGAGGCCCCCGAGGTGGCGGTCGCCATCCGGGGAGTTGTCATGGATTCTTCGGCAGCACCCGGCCCGGCGTTGCGTCGATGACCCCGGCATTCCGGCCGCATTTCGCGCGACAGGGGGGCTCAACCCGGCGGCCCAGGCTGGGCCATACTTGCGGTATGCAGGCCCTAGCCGTTCGATCACCCCTGCGCGTGCTGCACCTGGAGGATTCCGACCTGGACCATGCGCTGGCCATGGCCCAGCTGCAGCGTGCCGGGCTGACGGTGCTGGCCACCCGGGTGGAGGACGAAGCTGCCTTCCGCGCGGCCCTGTCCGATTCCTGGGACATCGTGCTGTCCGACTACAACCTGCCGGGGTTCAGCGGCATCCGCGCGCTCGAGATCGTCCGAGAGATGGCCGAGCCGCCGCCCTTCATCCTGGTGTCTGGCGAGATCGGCGAAGACGTCGCGGTGGCGGCCATGCGCAACGGCGCCAGCGACTACCTGCTCAAGCAGAACCTGGCCCGCCTGGCGCCGGCGGTGGAGCACGCGATCGACGCCCACGCCAGCGAGCGCGCCCGGCGTGCGGCCGACCAGGCGCTGGCGGCCTCGCGCGAGCGGGTGTCCGAGCTGGCCCAGCACCTGCAGACCACGGTCGAGCAGGAGCGCGCGGCGATCGCCCGGGAAATCCATGACGACGTCGGTGGTTCCTTGACCGCCCTCAAGTTCGATCTGGCCTGGCTGGGCCGCCACATTGGCGAGAACACGCCCGAGGTGCGCCAGCGCCTGGAGACAGCCACCGAAACGCTGACCCACGCACTGGAGGCCAGCAAGCGCATCATGCACAACCTGCGCCCGGCCATCCTGGAGCAGGGCCTGGTGGCTGCGCTGCAATGGATGGCCACGCGCTTCGAGCGCCGCACCGGCATCGCGTGCAGCTTCCGCGCCAGCCAGGACCTGCCGCCGCTGCCGGCCGGCGTACCGCTGGTGGCCTACCGCACGGCCCAGGAGGCGCTGACCAACATCAGCAAGCATGCCCAGGCCACGCGGGTGGCGATCGACCTGACCCTGGCCGGCGGCGTGCTGTCGCTGGAGGTGGCCGACAACGGCCGCGGCCTGTCGCCCGAGGACCTGGCCAAGACGCGCAGCTTCGGCATCCGCGGTCTGCGCGAACGCTCGGGCACGGTGGGCGGCTGGGTCGATCTGTCCAGCGGCGCCGGCGGCACCACGCTGATCCTGTCGATCCCGCTCGACGGCCGGGCCACGGCCGACGAGGAACCGGGGGCGCCGGATCCGGGACTGTTTGGCGAGGTGGGACACGACCCGTCCGCCTGGGGGGAGCCATGACCCGCGTCATCATCTGCGACGACCACGCGCTGATCCGGCGCGGCATCCGCGACACCCTGTCGGATGCGCCCGACATCGAGGTCATCGGCGAGGCCGGCGACTATGGCGAGCTGCGCGCGCTGATGCGCCAGGAACGCTGCGACGTGCTGGTGCTGGACATCAACATGCCCGGCCGCAGTGGCCTGGACGTGCTGCACGTGCTGAAGGACGAGGGCTCGCCGATCAAGGTGCTGGTGGTCAGCATGTACCCCGAGGACCAGTACGCGATCCGGGCGCTCAAGGCCGGCGCCTTCGGCTATGTCAACAAGGGCGGCGACCCGGCGCAGCTGGTGCAGGCGGTGCGCACCGTGGCGCAGGGCCGCAAGTACGTCACGCCCGAGATCGCCCAGATGCTGGTCGAGAGCCTGACCGCCCCCGAGGTGGCCAATGCCCACGAGAAGCTCTCCGACCGCGAGCTGCAGACGCTGGTGATGATCGCCAGCGGCAAGCGCCTGGCCGACATCGCCAACGAGCTGATGCTCAGCCCCAAGACCGTCAGCGTCTACCGCGCCCGGGTGCTGGAGAAGCTGGGCCTGTCGAACAACTCCGAGTTGACCGTCTACGCCATCCGCAATGGCCTGGTCGGGGAATGAGGTCACCCGGCGCGGGGGTACCCGCGCCACCCTCCGAGAGGGTGCGCGGCCGCTTGGGGGCGAGCCAGGACGCCAGGGCGTCCTGCGGACGGCCTGGCGCCTGCCGAGCCGTCCGAGCTCTGCGAGGCCGTGGGGAGGGCCCGGCGCTGGCCGCGCGGGCCGGCCCGATCCTCAATGGAAAGGCGCGCGGTAGATCCACACCGGCTTGCCCGGCACGGTCTCCAGGCGCGCCGCGGGCGTCCAGCCCACCGCCTCGAACTCCAGGCTGACCAGCCATGCGCCCGCGCGCAACTCGGCCTGGGCCTTGGCCATCGCCCGCGGCATGCTCTCGGGCCGCTGGAACAGGTAGACCATGTCCAGGCCCGACCAGTCGGCGCGCCAGATGTCGCCGCGCCGCACCCGGGCGAAGCGGCAGCGCAGCCGGCACAGCAGGGCCAGCGGCCAGCTCCACTCCAGGCCTTCCAGCCGGGCACCGGGGTACTCGGCGCGCAGCGCCAGCAGGCCGTCGCCCAGACCGCAGCCGGCGTCCATCACCCGGGCACCCGGGGGCAGGGGGGCCGCGGCCGCCAGGCCGCGCAGGGCGGCGGTGGGCGTGGGAAACAGCGGCGCATCGCGCCAGGCGTTCAACGGGTAGAGCAGGGCCAGCAGGGCCAGCGGCAGCAGCCAGGCCAGCGGTGGGATGGCGACCTGGCCGGCGGCCAGCACCGACAGCGGAAAGCCGGCAAACAGGATCAGCCGGCGCATGCCGGTGGCGCCGCGCCAGGCCAGCAGGGCCGACAGCCCCAGCGCCAGACCGAAGCCGACCACCGGCAGTCCCGCCGCACCCAGGGCGAGGAACAGCGCCCAGGCCGCAGCCCAGGTCAGCAGCGCGGGAAGCGGCCAGACGAGTGTCATCGGGCCGATTGTGACGACGCCCGCACAGGGCGGGCGCCGGGAAAAGCGGGCGAGGCCGGGCTCAGAAACCCAGCGAGGCCAGCAGGTCGTCGACGTCGTCCTGCTGCAGCGCGCGGTCGGGTACCTGCACGCCGGCCAGTTCCTCGGTGGCGCCGCTCATCGCACAGACCGGGTCCGGCAGGTCACCGTCAGCCAGCACGTGCTTGAGTTCATCCTCGACGCGGAACAGGATCCGCATCACCTTGCCGATCACCTGTCCCGACAGGTCCTGGAAATCCTGCGCCAGCATCACGTCGGTCAGCACCCGGTTCTGGTCGTCGGCGAAGGCGGCAGCGCTGGCGGCATAGTCGGCGCACAGCTTCATCATCACGCGCGAGCGGGCGGTGTCGATCTCGGGCGACTCGGCCAGGCGGCGCATCGCCTCGGCGATCTCCAGGCCGCGGCGGCGGACCTCGTCGCAGGCGGGCTTGGCCTCGTCGATCAGGGCCAGCACGCGGTTGGCCGCCTGCTCGGTCATCTTGCCCACGTACTCCAGGCGCTCGCAGGCGTCGGGCACCTCGCGGACGGCCTGGCGCAGCTCGGGCTTGACCCAGGTACCCGGGGCGGTGTGATGGGAGGGATCGGGCAGCATGGGAGTGCCTTCTCGGTGGTGTTTTGTCGGGGGCGGTGGCGGTTCGGCGGGCTCAGTCCGGGCGCAGGAAAGGCATCGGCGACTGTCGCCGTGCGCCGTTCTTGCGGCTGCGGTGCACGGCTTCCAGACCGTCTCGACCGCCGTTGAGCAGGCCGTTGACCAGACCCTGCACGTCATCGACGCCCAGGCCGGCCACCGCCGGGTGGTAGCGCTGGATCGCGGCGGCCAGGCTGGCCCGCGGCACACCCTGGTGGGTCGCGCAGATCAGCAGCACCGCCTCGAACAGGTCGGGCACCTCCTGGCAGATCCATTGGATCCGTCGCAGGCACTCGACGGGCCTTCCGGCCTGGCGGGGCAGCAACCAGTGCGGCGCCTCGTCGGCGGGCAGCGCGGTCTCGTCGGCGGCGTGCGCCTCGGTGATCACGGCAGCCTCAGAAGCCCAGGCTGGCCAGCAGGTCGTCGACCTCGCCCTGGTTGGCCACCACGTCGGCGCGGCCTTCCGGCGCCACGACCGGGCCCTGCAGCACGGCCGGGTCGACCTTGTCGCGCTGCTCGGGCGGCACCACCTGCAGCAGCAGCTTGACGAGGCTGTCTTCCAGGTCGTTGGCCAGGGTCACGACCTTGGCCACCACCTGGCCGGTGAGGTCATGGAAGTCCTGGGCCAGCATGATGTCGGTCAGGTGGCCGTCGATGCGGCTGGTGCTGTCCTCGACATCCTTGACGAAGTTCATCACCCGGCCCGAGGCGACCGCGCGCACCGGGTCCCTGACCAGCGCCTCGGCCAGCTCGCGCGTGGCCTGGCTGATGTGGTGGTGGTCGGCCTTGGCCTGGTCCACCGAATTCAGCACCTTGTTGGCCGCGTCGGCGGTCTTGTTGGCGATGTAGTTCAGGCGGCTGCGCGCATCGGGCAGGCCGTCGGCGGCGACCTGCAGCTTGGGCATCACGCCCAGCTGCTGCATCGTGTCGTGCAGCAGCCGGGTGATCGAGCCCAGCTGCTGGAACACCTCGGGCGATACCGTCAGTGGCTCGGTGGGGGCCAGCGTGGTCAGATCTTCCATCTTCATGGGACGCTCCCGGGCGTGGAGGAAGGGGTCAGGCCGGCGTGGCCAGCTTCTGCAGGATCTTCTGGACCTTCTCTTCCAGCGTCGCCTTGGTGAAGGGCTTGACGATGTAGCCGGCCGCGCCGCTTTGCGCTGCCAGGACGATGTCCTCCTTGCGCGCCTCGGCGGTGACCATCAGCACCGGCAGCTGCTTCAGGCTGTCGTCGGCCTTGATGGCCTTGAGCAGCTCGAAGCCGTTCATGTTGGGCATGTTGATGTCGCTGACGACGAAGTCGAAGCGGGCGTTCTTCAGCATGTTGAGCGCCACCTGGCCGTCCTCGGCCTCCTCGACGTTGTTGCAGCCCATCTCCTTGAGCAGGCCGCGCACGATGCGGCGCATCGTCGAGAAGTCGTCGACGACAAGGAACTTCAGATCACTGGGATGGCTCATGGCGGTCCTCGGTACGGGGGGAATGAGGCGTTTATCGGTCGCTGGCGGCCGGGCTTGAGCCCGGGGTGTCCTCGGCGGGCGGGGGATCGGCCTGGACCTCGGGCTTGAAGACCCGGTCCTCGGCCTCGCGGTTCATGACGATGATGCTGATGCGCCGGTTGGTGGGCGCATTGGGGTTGTCCTTGTCGAACAGCTGGCTGCTGGCCAGGCCCTGGACGCGCAGCACGCGCCGCTCCTCCAGACCGCCCAGGATCAGTTCGCGCCGGCTGGCGTTGGCGCGGTCGGCGGAGAGCTCCCAGTTGCTGTAGCCCCGCTCGCCGCCTGAAAAGGGCTGGGCGTCGGTGTGGCCTTCCAGGGTCAGCAGGTTGGGCACCTCGCCCAGCAGCTCGCCGATGGCGCGCAGCAGTTCACGCATGTAGGGCTTGACCACCGCCGAGCCGGAATCGAACATCGGCCGGTTCTGGTCGTCGACGATCTGGATGCGCAGGCCGTCGCGGGTCATGTCCAGCCGCACCTGCGAGGAAATGGCCTTGAACTTCTCGCTGCCGGCCATGCGCTGCTCGATGGTGTTCTTCAGCTCTTCCAGGCGCTGGGCCTCGGCGCGGATCTGCTCGGCCTTCAGCGCCTGCAGGTTGAAGGTGCGCTTGGGCGCCTCCACCGCGCCGCGCTTGACCTGGCCGCCGCTGCGGGTGATGTCCTCGCCGCCGCCCTTGATCACGCTGGATGAATCGCCCGAGCCGCTGCCGCCGCCCAGGGCCACCTTCAGCGGCGACTGGAAGTAGTCCTGCAGACCCTTCTTGTCGCCCTCGGTGGTCGAGCCCAGCAGCCACATCAGCAGGAAGAAGGCCATCATCGCCGTCACGAAGTCGGCATAGGCGATCTTCCAGGCGCCACCGTGGGCACCGTGGCCGCCCTTCTTGACCTTCTTGACGATGATCGGTTGAAGCTTCTTCGCGTCGCCAGCCATGGCGAACCCCTTACTTTTTCTTCACGTGGCCTTCGAGCTCGGAGAAGCTCGGGCGCTCGGTGGAGTAGAGGACCTTGCGGCCGAATTCGATCGCCACCTGCGGCGCATAGCCCTGCATCGAGGCCAGCAGCGTGGTCTTGATGCACTGCAGCTCCTTGCCGTCCTCGTCGATCTTCTGCTCGAGCAGGCCGGCCAGCGGCTCGGCAAAGCCGTAGGCCAGCAGGATGCCCAGGAAGGTGCCGACCAGCGCCGAGCCGATCATGCCGCCCAGCACCGCCGGCGGCTGGCCGACCGAGCCCATGGTGTTGACCACGCCCAGCACCGCAGCCACGATACCGAAGGCGGGCAGCGCGCCGGCCAGCCGGGCGATCGCCGCGGCGGCGGCGTGCGCCTCGTGGTGGTGGGTCTCGAGCTCGGTGTCCATCAGGCTCTCGATCTCATGGGCGTTGAGGTTGCCCGAGACCATCATCCGCAGGTAGTCGGTGATGAACTCCACCGCATGGTGGTCGTTGCCCACCACCGGGTACTTCTGGAACAGCGCCGAGCTGTGCGGGTCTTCCACATCCTTCTCGATCGACATCAGGCCCTCCTTGCGGGCCTTCTGCAGGATGTCGTAGAGCAGCGCCAGCAGCTCCATCGCGCGGGCCTTGGAGTACTTGCTGCCCTTGAAGCAGGCGCCCAGGCCCTTGGCCGTGGCCTTCAGCACCTTGGGCTGGTTGTTGGCCACGAAGGCGCCCAGCGCGCCGCCGAAGATGGTGAGCATCTCGAAGGGCAGCGCATGCAGGATCACGCCGATGTTGCCCCCGTGCGCGATGTACACGCCGAAGATGCAACCGATGGCGACCAGCCAACCGACGATGACAAACATGGTGATTCCGTTCCCGCAGGCGACGTGCTGGCCACACCGGACATCGGGCGGCCTCTGGGGCTCATATCGGTGTGATCTTGGCGGGCCTTGAGCCAGGCAAGGGGCCGATAAGCCCTGCGGTGGCGGGCCTGTTCATGCTGGACAAGAAAAAAGGCGGGCGCCTGTGGGGCGGCCCGCCTGAAAAGCACAGGGGTTGTGCTAGGAGGAGACAAGCATGAACGGAATACGGTTCAGTGATGAGAGCGTTGTCGGCGCCACAAGTTCCGGCCTTGAGCGGCGGCTTGTGCGCTTTGACACGGTCCCGGCACCTTCAAGGGGTCATTCGCAGGTGGCCGCCTGGCGCGCCACGGCGCTGGGCAGTTGCAGCGAGCCGGCCTGGCGGCCCTTGCCGGCACGGGCGGGCGGATTGCACAGGCCGCACACATAGTGCTTGGCGATCTCGTGCGGGTGGGTCACGTAGTGGCCGCCGCACTTGGTGCACTTGGTCATCGTCAGCATGCCGTTGTCGACGAACTTGACCAGGCGCCAGGCGCGGGTGATGGTCAGCTGGGGCTCCAGTCCCTGGGACTGGGTCTGCTCCAGGTAGAGCTGGTAGGCCTTGATGATCGTGTCGATCTCTTCCAGCTCCGAGGTCTTGTTCAGGTACTCGTGGATGTTCAGGAAGAGGCTGGCATGGATGTTGGGCTGCCAGGTCATGAACCAGTCGGTGGAGAAGGGCAACTGGCCCTTGGAGGGGCTGCGGCCCGAGACTTCCTTGTACAGGCGCAGCAGGCGCTCGTAGGACAGGTCGGTCTCGGACTCCAGCACCTGCAGGCGCGCGCCCAGGTTGATCAGCGTCACCGCGCGTTCGATCTGGCGGGCTTCGGTGAGGATGCTCTTGGTGCGGGCCATGGTGCTTCTCCGTCCTGGGGTGTCTGGTTCAGTGGGTGTTCAAGGTCTGCCGGGCCAGCGCCGGGCCCGGCGACTCAGTTCATGCAGCTTCCTGGTGGCGGCCGGCCATCAGGATCGAGGCGTGCAGGCGCTGGACGCTGTCGTTGGCGGCCGACTTGCCGTGGCTGGTCAGCAGGCTCCAGACCAGGTCGTCGTCCATGCGGAAGCGGCACAGCAGGGTGTTGCCGGTGGCGATCTTCATCATCTGGGCCGGGGTCAGCGTGACCAGCAGGTTGGCGGTGTCTTCGGAGATGCCCAGGCGGAACAGGGCCTGCTCGCGGTCGGCGCGGATCAAGCTCTGGGCCAGCATCAGGTACGACAGGTTGGCTTCGCGGATCTCGGCGAGGATTTGCTGGGTGTCCATGGTGTTGCTCCTGTGTGCGGTGGAAGGGATTCGTGTCGGCGTGGAATGAACTGTAAGGACCGAAACAGGCTGGAAACATCGGTTCACTTCCAGCCCTTGAGTCCGGGTTTTTCTGTCAGCCGTGTCAGGCAAATTCCTACAAGCCGTGTCATCCATCCGCGGATCGGCCCGGCGGCGGGCGATCCGAGAGCGGCCCGGGGGGGGGGCGTGGCGCGTGGCGTGCGAGCCGGTCACCGGCCCAGAAACGGCCGCTCGGCGCCCTGTTGTTCGGCCGATCTGCCCGGCGTGGGCGCGCCACCATGGGCGTCTCGGGCCGTCCGGTCCGCATTCGTCAGGAGACGCCGCGTTGAAAGTCGCCGTCATCACCCCGTACTACAAGGAATCCCGGGCCTGGCTGACCCGCTGCCTCGACAGCGTGGCGGCGCAGACCCATGCCTGCACCCACATCGTCGTCGCCGACGGGCACCCGCAGGACTGGATCGACCAGCGAGAGGTGCGCCACCTGCGCCTGGACCGCGCCCATGCCGACTATGGCGACACCCCGCGCGCGCTGGGCGGCCTGATGGCGGCCAACGAGGGCTTCGATGCGGTGTGCTTCCTGGATGCCGACAACTGGTACGGCCCGCGCCATGTCGAGTCCTGCATCGCGCTGGCGCAGCGCGGCGACTTCGACTACCTGACCACCAAGCGCCACATGGTGCGTGACGACGGCAGCATCCTGCCGCTGCGCATCCGTGAGGACTGTGACGGCTCGCACGTCGACACCAACTGCTACTTCCTGATGCGCGGCGCCTTCCACACCCTGGCGCGCTGGACGCTGATGCCGCAGCCGATGCATGTCTTCGGCGACCGTGTCTACCTGGCGTCGCTGCTCGACGAGGGCCTGCGCACCGCCTGCACCGAGCAGCGCACCGTGCACTACCTGTGCACCTGGGCGCACCTGTTCCGCGCGGTGGGCGAAACCCCGCCCGACTACGCCAAGGAGCCGCGTCCGGTGGAGGACCTGCCGCGCTGGTACGCGGCCCTGTCGCCGCGCGAGCGCCAGCTGACCCAGCGCCTGTCCGGCATGCCGCCGCCGGGCCCGCGCGCCGTTCCCCAAGCCTCACCGGAGAAGGCCCATGTCCAAGCGTAACCTCGTGATCGTGCGTGCCGGCGACAAGTCGCTGCATGGGGACTGGCTGCGGCCCCTGGGGGCCGAGCGCTCCTGGGACCTGGTGGTGAGCTACTTCGGCGACGATCCCCAGATGCACCGGCGCCCCGACGTGGTCCGCATCGACGGCAAGGGGCCGAAGTGGAAGGGCCTGCACCAGGTGCTGGTCTCCGGCGCGCTGGACTGGTCGGCCTACGATCGCATCTGGCTGCCCGACGATGATCTGGCCTGCACGCCGCAGGCCATCGACCGGCTCTTCCTGCTGGCCGAGTATTTCGAGCTGCAGCTGGCCCAGCCTTCGCTGTCGCACGACAGCTACATCAGCCATGCGGGCACGGTGCACAACCCGCGCTTCCTGATGCGGCGCACCAACTTCGTCGAGGTGATGGCGCCGGTGCTGACGCGTGAGCTGCTGCAGCGCGTGCTGCCCACGCTGATCGAGAACGAGAGCGGCTGGGGCCTGGACTACCTGTGGGCGATGTATGTGGACCGCCCCCGCGAGGACATCGGCGTCATCGACGCGATCCAGATCCGCCACACCCGGCCGGTGGGCGGGCCCAACTACGAGCGCCTGCGCGCCGAGGGCAAGTCGCCGCACCAGGAACTGGCGCGCCTGCGCAAGAAGTACGAGCTGACCGACATCGCCCATGTCTGCTGGTCGGCGATCGCCGCCGACGGCACCGAGATGAGCATGGACGAGGTCGACCAGGCGCTGCCGCTGCTGCAGGCGGTGCTGGCTGGCCAGCGGCCGTGGCTGAAGGCCGAGTTGCAGGAGGAGGGCGGCGTCATCGCCGGTCACCTGCGGCACTGCCCGGCGCTGCGCCTGGCGGCCGAGAGCAGCCGGCAGATGGCGGCCTGAGATCGGCGCGCCGGCCCCACGGCATCAGGGCCATCCTCGGATGGCCCTGCGTCTTTATTGGTGAGGGGGGCGTGCGGGCCGATCAGGCCGCGGCGCGGACCGGCTGCGGCGGCGCCTTGTTCAGCGACAGGTCGCGGTACTGGCCGGTGGTGTCGGTGAACGAAAAGCCGCGCTGCGGCGCGATCTGGATCATGTACTGGTTCATCGGCAGCGCCACGAAGGGCAGACCGATCGCCTCGGCAAAGTAGATCGCGAACGGGCAGACCAGCGTGGGCTCGAAGCGCAGGTCGTGCTGCCACGGGTTGTTGCACAGATCATCGCCGCCGATCACGCCGCCCGCCTTCATCTTGGGCAGCAGGCGCAGCAGGTCGATCGTGATGCCGCGCAGCGTGTGGTCGCCGTCCACATAGGCGAAGTCCAGCGACTGGTCGGGGATCTGGTCGATCACCTCCAGCGTGCGTCCGCGCAGCACGGTGATCCGCTCGCGCGCGAAGGCCGTCTTGGCCATGGCCTCGGCGTAGACCGCCTCGAAGGCCTCGGGCGCCACGTTGAACGGCTTGTTCCAGTCCGGCAGGCGGGCCCAGGGGTCGACCATGTAGTAGCGCGCGATGTCGGGGCGCTGGGCCAGGATCTGCGCGGCGAAGTCGCCCTTCCACACGCCGATCTCGGCCATCTGGCCGGCGGGCATGGTCTGCATGGCGCGCAGCCACAGGCCGGTGCGGCTGGGTTCCTGGACCAGGGGCCGCAGGAAGTCGGGGGCGGTGATGTCCATCGTGGTGTTCTCCTCGGTGTCAGCCGACGCAGGCGGGCGCCGGCGACGCCGCGGCGCGGCCGTGGAAGGCCACCGTCCGGTCCGGCCAGCGAGCCAGGTATTGGTCGATCAGGGCGCAGGCCTGGGCGCGCTGGCCGGCAAAGCTCAGCTCGGCCAGCGCATCCAGCAGCTGGTGCAGGGCCTGGTTCTCGCTGTCCACGACCAGCTCGGCCTGGGTGCGGTTGAGCTGGCGCTCGGCGAAGTCGCGCCGCAGCCGGGCGCCCACCCGGGACTCCAGCTGCTGCAGGCGCTGCTCGTCGAACAGGTCGTCATAGCGCAGGAACAGCACGTCGACGCCCGCGCGGTAGGCCTGCACCATGCGCCGGTAGGACTGGCGCCACACGGCCAGCGCGTCGTGCAGGCTGATGCGGAAATCCAGCAGGTAGGTGGCCACCTGGCATTCGCGCAGGATGCTGGCCGCGCTGACCGCCGGCGGGCGGTGGATCGACAGCACCAGCGCATCCGGCAGCTGTTCCAGCCAGGCCGGCAGCGTGATCGACATGCGAGGATCCTTCAGGCACAGCGGGCGGTCGCGCACGGCGTCGGCGATCTGGCGGCGGTGCTGGTCGTTCCAGGTGGCCGGCATGCCATCGTCGAAGCGGGCCAGCCACAGCTGGTGCGGCTCGAAGCCCTGCAGCAGGTGGCGGGTGGCGTCGGCGCCGTGCCGGGCCATGGCCGAGTGGACCTGGATGGACTCGTTGAGGTCGTTGATGTGCGCCGCCTCGAAGAAGCCCTTGGGGTTCGATACCTGCGGCTTGTACAGGTCGCGCGCATGGTGGTGGGTCTCGGGGCTGAACATGCCGGCCAGGCAGCTGGTGCCGCTGCGGCCGGAGCCGACGATCAGCACCGATCGCACCGGCGGCGGGGCCGCGGGCGCTGCCGCCGCTGCGGCCGGGGCTTCGGTCTGTGCCGGCGCCGGCAGCTGCACGCCCAGGGCCTGCAGCGGATGCCACAGCAGGGCGGCCGGCGGATCGGTCCAATCCGTGTCCTGCGCGTCCATGGCCAGCAGGGCGTCCCGGATCGCGGCGTCGCGCTCGGCCCGCGCCGGGTCGGCCGGCGACAGCACCAGGGCGGCGCGGCGGATGTCGCGGTAGCTGGCCAGCGCGCGCAGGCTCAGCGTGCGCAGCAGGTTCGGTCGCCAGCCGGCGGCTGCCCAGGTGTCCAGCTCGCGGGCCAGCGCGCCGGCGGCGCGCGGCGTGGCCGGCCAGTAGGCGATGCCCCCAACCAGGCCGGGCGCCGCCGCGGCGGCGATCTCGTCGGTGAAGCCGCTGTCGGTCTCGGGCGCCAGCAGCAGGTCCACGGCCTCGTCGGCCTGGTCGGGCTGCGGCACATGCTGGTGCAGGTCGGGACAGGCCAGGGCCAGGCCGTCGCGCCAGAGCGGCGGGCCGATGACGATGGCCCGGCGGGCGTCGGTGGCGCCGACCAGGTCGCGCAAGGGGGCCAGGTCCAGGCGCTGGCCCTCGGCCTCGGTCCGGGTGGGAGCCGGGGGATCGGGCCAGCCCAGCCCGGCGCTCAGGCGCGCCACGGCGTCCGAGCGCAGGCAGCGGGCGTGGCGGATCAGCGGCGGGTCGCCGGGCAGCGGGTCGGCCTGGCAGGGCGCGTCGGCGCCTTCGCCGGCGGTGGCCAGCGCGATCACGTCGGCGGTCTCCAGCGCCTGCCCGGTGACCAGGCGGTCCAGCCAGCGGCGCCAGCCGAACTGCGCCCGCGGCAACGCATGGGCGCCACTGCGCGCCCGATGGACCTGCCAGGCATGCAGGATGCTGGCCGCCACCTGGCCGCGATGGCGCGCCGGATAGCAGGCCAGCGTGGCCGAGGTGCACTGGTACAGCGGCAGCGGCTGCTCGTCGAGCACCGGCGTCTGGCCGGGGCCGCCCAGCCCCAGGCGGGCGTCGTCTTCGCTGCGGCGGCGCAGCACGGCCGGTGCCGGTGGCGACAGGGGCTGGCTGAGCCGCATCGGCAGCTCGGCCGGGTGGCTCGGGCCGCCGTCCCGGGCGGCGCGCGCGGCGTCGGGCACATGGCCGTGGCGCTCCAGCACCGCACCGGCGCCGGGGGGCAGTGCGGCCAGCTCGGCCTCCATCGAGGCGCGGTCGGTGCAGCGGATGAACTGGTCCAGCGTCAGCAGGAAGACCAGCTCCGGATTGAAGGTGGGCGCCACCATCCGGTAGGTGCGCGTGCACTGCTCGGCGTCGGACTGGCCCAGCGCCGGTGCGTCGACGATCAGCAGGGGCAGGCCTTCGGCGCGCAGCGCCTCGAGGACCTCGCGGGTGCCGTCGAACGAGCCCTGGTCGATGACGACCAGCAGGTCGGTCAGCGGGGCGTGGTGGCGGACCCAGGCCTCGGCGATGTCGGCATCGTTGCGGGCAATGGCAAGCAGGGCGGTGTTCATCATGGGATGCAGGTCAGGGTCACACCGCCGACGGGGCGCGGCGGTGGTCGATGATGGGCGAGCGGCGCAGCGTGGGTGCGCTGCCGCGCTGGTCCGGGGCGCGCAGGTCCAGCGCGGCCGGCGGCGGCGCCAGGCTGCGCGTGAAGTGCTGCAGGAAGACCTCGCCGATCGGCAGCGGCTCGGCCACGGCGCAGGCATAGCCGGCGGCCAGCAGGCCCAGGAAGGTCTCGCGGCTGTCGTCGAACAGGGCGACGCGCTGGCCGCGCAGGCCCAGGCCGCCCCAGCTCAGCGCTGCCTCGTGCTGCGGGCCGTCCTCAGCCAGGACGGCGGGCCAGTCGGGCTCGGCGAATTCCTCGTCGGCCGGGGCGCTGGTGCGCAGGGCCTGGACCGCGTCCAGCACCGCGGCACCGGCCTGCGGCACGTCCTGGCAGGCCGGCAGCAGCCGCGCCAGCGCGTTGCGCGAGGGCATGGCCTGCATCAGCGGCAGCAGGCGGCGCAGCGCCGCCGTGCCGAAGGCCAGCACCGCGCTGTCGAGGCGGCTGGTGTGGCGGTAGACGAAGCAGGGGTTGTGCAGCGTGGTGGCGTCGGCGAAGTGGCTGTTCCAGGCCAGCCCGGGCTGGCACAGCGACAGGCCGTGCTGGCGCATCAGCCGCAGGCATTCGGCCACGGCCACGGCCTGGATCTCGATGTCGTCGTCCCAGGCCATGACCTGGGGCGCGTCCTGCCACAGCGCCGCATGGGCCGCCAGGAAGGCGACGCGCTCGGCCCAGGGCCGGTCGGCGGACAGCGGCCGGTCCATGCGCACGATGCGCCAGGCGGGCGCACCGGCGGGGGCGTCGCCGATCGGCTCGCGCCCTTGCGGGCCCAGCAGGATGACGGCAGGCGCCGTGCTTGAGGTGCTCACTGGACTACCCTCCGCACTGCGTGCTCCGGGATTCGCGCTTGGGAGCGGCCCGGCGCGCTCATGCGACCTCCTGAGGCTGGTTGAAGCGCACGCGGCTGGCGGCGAGGCGGTCGACGATCTGCCGGTCGCGCTCGTCCAGCGCGTGCCACCAGCGCGTGGTGTCGGCCAGGTCGATCGTGGACTTGGCGTAGTCGGGCACCGGCTCGCCCACCGCGCGGAACACGAAGGCCCAGGTGCACAGGTAGTTCACCGTCACCCGCGGGTTGCGGGCGCTGCGCAGGCCCTGGGCGCGCAGGCTGCCGGCGTAGATGCGGTCGCCCACCACCGACAGCGGCTTGGGCATCACGCCCCACTGCCCGAGCGTGTGGAAGCTGCCGGGCAGCAGGAAGAAGCAGTTGGTGTCGATGTGGCTGCCGTCGCGGTCGTCCTGGGTCAGGAAGGGCAGCACGCTGCCGTCGTCGCGTGTCAGGCGGCGGCTGGCCACCACATAGTCCAGCTCCTGCGGCGACTGCGCGGCCACGGCCAGGCAGCTCGACACATGGTCGGGCTCCAGCCAGTTGTCGGCATCGACAAAGGCAATCGCGTCAAAGCCCTCGCTGGCGGCCAGGATCCCGCCGATCGATCGCGGCGTGTTGCCGAAGTCGCCATGCGCACATCCCAGGCGCAGGTGGCGCACCGGCTGAGCGTCGATCCAGTCCTGCGGGTGGCCGTCGGAGACGACGAAGTGCGTGACCGGCAGGTCCTGCGCGGCGACCGAGCGCAGACAGCGCTCGAGCATGGTCCTCGGCTCCTTGTAGTACGGAGTCACGATGGCGGTCTTCATCCGGTTCTCCTCGCGGCGCAATGCCGCCATGGTGCAGGCGGACCGGGCGGCACGAAGCCCGGAAGTAGCGCCGGATCCCGGCGTCTTTCCGGGGTGGGGCTCAGACCGCCGGCTGCGCTGCCAGCGGCGCCGGGGGCAGCCCGGCCAGGGCGCGCTCGGCCATGCGCTCCAGCAGCGCTTCCCAGTCGCGCACGAAACGGTCGGTGTCGAACAGCGGCAGCGACAGGCGGCGCGTTTCCAGGTGCTGCTTCAGCGCGGCCAGCTCGGCGGGCGACTGCGCCAGCGCCGTGGCCTGGCGGACATAGGCGTCTTCGTCGGCGCAGGCCAGTTGCGGCAGCGCGCAGGCATGGACCAGGCTGGCGGCCACGCGCGAGGCGAAGGTGGGCCCCGGCACGGTCAGCACCGGCACGCCGGCCCACAAGGCTTCGCTGGCGGTGGTGTGGGCGTTGCAGGGCCAGGTGTCCAGGAACAGATCGGCGGCGCGCAGCCGGGCGATGTGCTCGGCCAGGCCCAGCTTGGGCGCCCAGAACACCCGCTCGGCGGGCACGCCGCGCTGGCCCAGCTCGCGCGTCAGCACCTCGCGCGCGTGCGGATCCCAGGCCAGCATCCACAGCACCGCGCGCGGCGCGCCGTGCAGGATGCGGGCCCACAGGTCCAGCATGTGCGGAGACATCTTGTAGGTCTGGTTGAAGCAGCACAGCACGGCTGCGTCCTCGGGCAGTCCCAGCTCGGCGCGCGAGGGCGCCGGCGGCAGCGCACGTTGGCGGTCGTTGGGCTGGTAGCTGTGCGGCAGCTGGGCGATCTGCTCGCTGTACTGCGGGGCATGGTCCAGCGGCGTGACCACCGGGTCGCCCACCATGTAGTCGATGAAGTCGGCGCCGGTGGTGGCCGGGTAGCCCAGCCAGGCCAGCTGCACCGGCGCCGGCCGGTAGGCCAGCAGCTCGAAGCGGCTGCCGCGGGTGTGGCCCTTGAGGTCGACCAGCAGGTCGATGCCGTCGTCGCGGATGCGCTGGGCGATCGCCCTGTGGCCCAGCAGCGAGACATCGACGAAGTGCTCGCAGGCGCTGCGCACCCGCTGCTCCAGGGCGGTGCCGTCGCTCTGGCTGTGGGAATACAGCGTGACCTCGAAGCGCTCGCGGTCGCGGCGCTCCAGCACCTCGGCCATCAGCGCGGCGGTGGCGTGCTGGTGGAAGTCACTGGACAGGTAGCCCAGGCGCAGCGGGCCGGGCCGGCGCGGGCCGGGCGGCGGCAGCGGGCGGATGTGCTCGGTCAGGCCGCGGGCGCGCAGGGCCCCCATGCGGCGCTGCTGCGCCGGGGTGGCTTCCACCGCCAGCAGGGCGAAGGGCGAGAGCAGCTGGCCCAGCGCCAGGTCGGCGCCGTCCATGGCCTGCAGCAGGGCCGCGGTGTCGGTGTCCAGCGTGGCCCAGTCGCAGGTCTGGCGCTGTTCGTGCACCAGCAGTGACAGCGCCAGCGCGCGCACCGTGGGGTCGTCCAGCGCGATCGCGGTGCGGAAGCACTGCACGCCTTCGTGGCGCAGGCCCAGGTGCATGAAACTCAGTCCCAGGCGGTAATGCGCCAGCGGGGCGTCGATCTTCAGGGCCAGCGCCTGGAAGAAGGCCTGGACCGCGTCGGCATGGCGGCCGGCCAGCAGCAGCGCGTTGCCATGGGCGTTGTGCCAGTCGTGGTCGCGCGGGCTGTCGGGCGGCAGGGCATCGAAGACCTCGGCCGCCTCGGCTGGGCGGTGCGCCTGCACCAGGGCGTCGGCCAGCAGGCGGCGGGCCAGCGGCTGGGCGGGGTCGGCGGCCACGGCTTCCCGGCCGGCGGCGATTGCGGCGTCCAGCTGGCGCAGACCCAGGCGGGCGCGGGTCAGGTTCATCCACAGCAGCGCATCGGCCGGGGCCAGGCGGGTGCCGCGTTCGAACTCGGCGGCGGCCTGGGACCAGGCCTGGGCGCGCATGGCGGCCAGGCCGGCGCGACGGTGCGCCTCGGCGCGGTGGGCGGAATGCTTCATGCCACCGCACTGTAGGCAGCGCGGACCGGGGTGTGGCCCGGATGAGACGGCCAAAACGGCCGCGTTTTCAGCCCAGCAGCTCGTGCAGCAGGCGCAGGTTGCGCTCCGCCAGGTGGCTGCCGCGGCCGGCCACCGCGCCTTCCAGGTCGGGGCGCTCGCCGATCGCCAGGCAGCGCTGCCAGGCGGCCTCGATCAATGGCACCAGCTCGCCAGAGCGCGCCGGTTCCTGCGCGGCCCAGTCGAGCAGCAGGTCGCCCAGTGCGAAGAAGAAATCAGGCGAATCGGCCCAGCGCGCCAGTTCGGCCTCGGCCAGCTGCATGGCCTGGCCGTGCCGGCCGAGGCATTTCATCGCATGCAGGCGGCGCACCGCCAGGTCATGCCGCCAGGCCTGCTCACCGGGCTGGCGCGCGGCCTGGTCGAAGTCGGCCACCGCCTCGGCCCAGCGGCCGTAGACGTCATGGTCCTTGCCCCGCTGGTACCAGAGGTAGGCATCGTCGGGGTCGGCGGCCAGCGCCTGGTCCAGCAGCCGGGCGTTGCGGCCGGCCTTGCGGGCCAGGGCCTCGCCCTGGTAGCCGTCGTGGCCCAGCTGCAGTGCCAGCCGGCGCACCGGCAGCGCGTGTTGCGGCTGTTCATGCACCCGGCCGGCATAGCGCACCGGGCCGGGCAGCACCCGGCTGATCCAGCTGGGCACGCTGCCGGCGTCGCCGTCCTGCTGGCTGTCCACACGCACCTGGCCCACAAAGTCCGGCCGCTGCCGGCGCAGCGCGGCCAGCACCTCGGCGCCGCTGATCAGCCACTCGTCGGCATCGACCACCAGGTGCCAGTCCGCCGCGGCCAGGTCCAGCGCGGCGTTGCGGGCGGCCGAGAAGTCGTCCACCCAGGCGAAGTGCGCCACACGCGCACCGGCGGCGCGGGCGATGGCGGGGGTGGCGTCGTCGGAGCCGGTGTCCAGCACCAGGCAGTCGTCGACATGCGGGCGCAGGCTGTCGATCGCGCGGCGCAGGCAGCGGGCTTCGTTGCGCGCAATCATCACCAGCGCGATGCGCGCGTGCGTATCGGTCGTCATCCGGCGGACCTTAGGCCTCCAGTGGGGCGGCCGATGCGCCGAAAAGAAGGGCTCGGGGAGGGCAGATCGCCGCCTGGCAGAACTTGAGGCCCGGCGGTCGATTGAAAAAAGATGTGAATCGGCCTCAAGTCCGGCGATCGACCCTCCGAAATGCATCTCACGGCCCCAATCACTGTCCTGCGGGGGCGAATCCAAGGGTCCCAAGGGCCCGTATCTCGAACCCGTTGAAGGAGTCTCATCATGTCTGCAACGATCAACACCAACATCGCTTCGCTCAATGCCCAGCGCAATCTGAATGGCTCGCAAAGCTCGCTGGCCACCTCGATGCAGCGCCTGTCTTCCGGCCTGCGCATCAACTCGGCCAAGGACGACGCCGCCGGCCTGGCGATCGCCGAACGCATGAACGCCCAGGTGCGTGGCATGAACGTGGCCATCCGCAACGCCAACGACGGCATCTCGATGTCGCAGACGGCCGAAGGCGCGCTGTCCAAGGTCGGCGACGCACTGCAGCGCATGCGTGAACTGGCGGTGCAGGCCCGCAACGCCACCAACTCCAGCTCGGACAAGAACTCGCTGGACAAGGAGTTCAAGCAGCTGCAGTCGGAAATCACCCGCGTGCTGGGTGGCACCAGCTTCAACGGCACCAAGATGCTGGGCGCCAACGCCACCGCCATGACCTTCCAGGTCGGCGCCAACACCAGCACCGACGATTCGGTCACGATCACCACCACCGACCTGACGGGCGACACCTCGATCACCGCGGTCACCGGCGGCACGGCGACGATCGACTCGACCGCCACGGCCGGTGCCATCGCCACGGTGATCGACGACCTGGACGCCGCGATCGACACGATCAACGACCAGCGCGCCACCTTCGGTGCCTCGCAGAGCCGCTTCGAAGCGATCATCTCCAGCCTGCAGCAGGGCGTGGAGGCCCAGAGCGCCGCCCGCAGCCGCATCATGGATGCCGACTACGCCCAGGAAACGGCCAACATGAGCCGGGCCCAGATCCTGCAGCAGGCCGGTACCGCGATGGTCGCGCAGGCCAACCAGCTGCCCAGCACCGTCCTGTCGCTGCTTCGATGACGCTGGCCTGGCATCCCTGAACCGGGTGCCAGGCGGCGGGGCAAACGTCCCGGGTTAGCCCCGGCGACCGACGGCTCCCACCAGGAAGGCTCCCGCAAGGGGCCTTCCACAGCTTTTTGTAAAGACACCCTCAAGTTCCGAGAAGACGGCACCGATACCCAGTCCAACGGGATCTGATTCAACAGGTTCCGCGGTCCGGTGAGATGGCCAAGGGTCAGGCAAAGCCGCAAGGCAGCGCCCGATCGGAGGAGCACCTGGCGCTGGGCGTATCGACTGACGCGCCGGTGCTTTACCGGAGACTTCTGGAACCCCTTGTAGGAGTGTCATCATGGCTCAATCCATCAACACCAACGTCGCTTCGCTGAATGCTCAACGCAACCTGAACGGCTCGCAGAGCTCGTTGGCCACCTCGATGCAGCGCCTGTCTTCGGGCATGCGCATCAACTCGGCCAAGGACGACGCGGCCGGCCTGGCGATCGCCGAACGCATGAACGCCCAGGTGCGTGGCATGAACGTGGCCATCCGCAACGCCAACGACGGCATCTCGATGTCGCAGACGGCCGAAGGCGCGCTGTCCAAGGTCGGCGACGCACTGCAGCGCATGCGTGAACTGGCGGTGCAGGCCCGCAACGCCACCAACTCCAGCTCGGACAAGAACTCGCTGGACAAGGAGTTCAAGCAGCTGCAGTCGGAAATCACCCGCGTGCTGGGCGGCACCAGCTTCAACGGCTCGCACATGCTGGGCGGCAACGCCACGGCCATGACCTTCCAGATCGGTGCCAACACCAGCGCCGATGACGTCATCACCGTGACGACCACCGACATGACCGCCGACTCGACGATCTCGGCCGTGACGGGCACCGCCACGATCGACTCGAGCGCCACGGCCGGCGCCATCGCCACCGTGATCGACGACCTGGACGCCGCGATCGACACGATCAACGACCAGCGCGCCGACTTCGGTGCCACGCAGAGCCGCTTCGAGGCCATCATCTCGAACCTGCAGCAAGGCGTGGAATCGCAGAGCGCCGCCCGCAGCCGCATCATGGACGCCGACTACGCGACGGAAACCGCCAACATGAGCCGCGCGCAGATCCTGCAACAGGCCGGCACGGCGATGGTCGCCCAGGCCAACCAGATGCCGCAGCAGGTCCTGCGTCTGCTGCAGTGAACCCGGCCGGGCCTGGCGCCCGGTTCTGATCGTCCCCTCAGCGCCCCGACCGGCACCCGCCGGCCGGGGCGCCCGTGTTTCAGGGGACCGAAGTACCCGTCCAAGTGCCTGCATTTCGCGGCTTTGGCCGGGGGGCAGCCTGTTCAGAATCACTCCAACGCCTCATCCAGCCGGAAGGGGCGTGGTCCGACAAGCACTGCGACGACTGACGCAAGGCACCGAGGGGTGCCGCGGTGGTCCCAACGGTGACGTTGTGCCGGGCTCGTTGGTTCAGGCCATCTCCGGATGGCCGGGGCCGCAAGGCCGGCACTGAGCGCCGGGCGTGGTCGACTTTGAAGAGGTACTCACATGCCACAGACCATCAATACCAATCTCGCTTCGATGAATGCGCAGCGAAACCTGAACATGTCGCAGTCCTCGCTGCAGATCTCGATGCAGCGGCTGTCTTCCGGTCTGCGCGTGAACTCGGCCAAGGACGACGCGGCCGGCCTGGCCATCGCCGAGCGCATGAACGCGCAGGTGCGCGGCATGAACGTGGCGATCCGCAATGCCAACGACGGCATCTCGCTGGCGCAGACCGCCGAAGGCGCGCTGTCCAAGGTGGGCGATGCGCTGCAGCGCATGCGTGAGCTGGCGGTGCAGAGCCGCAACGCCACCAACTCCAGCTCGGACAAGGACTCGCTGAACAAGGAGTTCCTGGAGCTGCAGTCGGAAATCTCCCGCGTGCTGGGCGGCACCACCTTCAACGGCAAGCACATCCTGGGCGCCGATGCGACGATGCTGACCTTCCAGATCGGCGCCAACACGACGACCGACGACGTGATCACCGTGACCACGACCGACATGAAGTCGGCCTCGCAGATCACGCTGGTCACCGGCGCCAGCGCCGCCATCGATGCGGCGGCCACCGCGGGCGACATCGCCACGGTGATCGACAACATCGACGCCGCGCTGGACACGATCAACGACACCCGCGCCACCTTCGGTGCCACGCAGAGCCGCTTCGACGCCATCGTCTCGAACCTGCAGCAGTCGGTGGAGAACCAGGCCGCCGCCCGCAGCCGGATCATGGATGCCGACTATGCGGCGGAAACCGCCAGCATGAGCCGGGCGCAGATCCTGCAACAGGCCGGCACCGCGATGGTGGCGCAGGCGAATGCGCTGCCGCAGCAGGTGCTCAAGCTGCTGGGCTGAAGCCCCTCGCGCCGTGACATGCGCCGCGCAAACGGGCAGGGGCTCGTTGCGCGGCGTTGCACTTGGGGCTCCAGAACAGCCCGACCTCGGCCGATAACCCGACACGAACACCGACAGGATCGACCATGAGCACCATCTCCTCGCTGGGCGTGGGCAGCGGCCTGGATGCCGAGACCATCATCGCCAAGCTGATGTCGATCGAGCATCGCCAGGTCGATCTGCTGCAGACCAAGCAGACCGAGATGAAGTCGCAGCTGTCGACCGTGGGCACGCTCAAGAGCCTGCTGTCGACGATGCAGGACAAAGCCCAGGCGCTGACCTCCACCAGCCTGTGGGGCCAGACCACGGTCAGCAGCAGCGACGCCACGGTCGCCACCGGCACCACCGCCACCGGCACCGCCACCGGCAGCTACCAGGTCACGGTCCAGGCGCTGGCGGCGTCGCAGACGGTCACCTCGACCGCCCTGGCCAGCTCGTCGACCGAGCTCAACGAGGGCAGCCTGACGATCCAGCTGGGCAGCTGGAGCGGCAGCAGCTTCACCGCCAAGACGGGCAGCGCTCCGGTGTCGATCACCATCGGCGCGGGCGACACCAGTCTCAGCGCGATCCGCGACAAGATCAATGCGGCGGGTGCCGGCGTGACGGCGACCATCGTCAATGACTTGAACGGTGCGCGCTTGTCCTTGCGCTCCACCGACAGCGGTGCCGTCAACGGCTTCAAGATCACCGCCGCCGAGACCACTGATGACGGCGACGACGCCACCGGCCTGTCGATGCTGGGCTACGACCCCTCCGTCGGCACGCCACCGATGAGCCTGAACCAGGCCGGCAGCAATGCGCGGGCGCTGATCAACGGCATCCAGGTGGAATCGGCCAGCAACACGCTGAGCAACGTCTCGGACGGCCTGAGCCTGACGCTGAACAAGGTCAGCGCCACGCCGGTGCAGTTGACGGTGGCCACCGACACCTCGGCCATCAAGACCGCGGTCAATGACTTCATCACCGCTTTCAATGCGCTGGCCAGCAACCTGCAGACCAACCTGAAGTACGACAGCGGCACCAAGAAGGCCGGTGCGCTGCAGGGCGACCGCATGGCCGTGAACCTGCAATGGGGTCTGCGCGGCGTGATCAACCAGCCCAGCTCGGCCTCGTCGGTGTTCTCCACGCTGTCGTCGATCGGCATCACGATGCAGCAGGACGGCAAGCTCAAGCTCGCCAGCTCGGACTTCGATGACGCGCTGTCGAACCAGACCGAGCTGAAGAAGATGCTCACCGCCAACACCGGCGTGGCGGGCACCACCGGCTTCATGACCCGCTTCGATGACCTGGCCGCTGCGCTGCTGGACACCGAGGGCTCGGTCACGATGCGCGAGGACGGCCTGCAAAAGGCGATCGATCGCAACCAGAAGCAACAGGACGCGATGGAAGACCGCCTGACGCTCACCGAGAAGCGGCTGCGCGCCCAGTACGAGACGCTGGACACCAAGATGGCCACGCTGAGCACCCTGGCCAGCTACGTCACACGGCAGTTCTCGTCCTGACCCGGCACCGCGACCGGTCGACAGGGGCGCCTCAGGGCGCCCCTGCTGCTTTGGGGCGTCTGTCAAGGGAGCGAAAGCCCGGAAATGGGGCCCACGCGCCGACAGCGGCGGCTTAAGCGCCCCGGAGCCAGGGCCGATAACTGGACAACACCGCCATAGACCGCGCGCCCCGCGGACCCACCACGATGTACCCCGCTGCCATGACCTCTCCCTTCGGCCGCACTGGTGCCCTGGCCCAGGCCTACCGCCGCATCGGCGCCGAAACCAGTGTCGTCGATGCCGATCCGCATCGACTGATCGAGCTGCTGTTCGACGCCTACGTCGACAGCCTGGTGCAGGCGCGCGGCGCGATCCAGGCCGGTCAGACCGAGGCCAAGGGCAAGGCGATCAGCCGCGCCGCCCGCATCGTCGACGAAGGACTCAAGGCGGGCCTGAACCTGGACAAGGGCGGACGCCTGGCGGCCGACCTGCGTGACCTCTACGAATATGTGTCGCTGCGTCTGGTGCTGGCCAATGTGCGCAATGACCTGGCGATCCTGGACGAGTGCAGCCGACTGATCGAGCCGCTGCGCCAGGCCTGGAAGGACATCCGTCCGACCGCCGTCCGTGCCGTGAACTGATGCGCAATTCCTGGCCGGCCAGGGCCGGCGCAGTGGGTGGCCCAAGTGCCGTCCAAGGACCCGAGATCATGAATACCTCCCTGCTCACCTATTACGAGGCCATCGAGAAGGCCAGTGCCGACATGCTGGAGGCCGCCCGCCTGGGCGACTGGGACCAGGTGGTTCAGCTCGAGGGCGCCTGCGCCGTGTTGATCGCCCGCCTCAAGCAGGCCGCGCAGACCGAATCACTGCAGGCCGACGAGGCCCGCACCAAGTCGCGCATCATGCAGCGCATCCTGCTCAACGACGCCGAGATCCGCCACCTGGCCGAGCCCTGGATGGAGGACCTGGACCTGATGATGCGCGGCAAGTCCCGCACCCTGCACTGACGCGCCGGAGGCCAGGCCATGTACGAGGACACCCGACCCGCCGACCTGGGTGATGGCGGCCCCGACGATCCGATGGCGGAGTTCAGGGTCACCTCGCCGCCCGAGGTCCGCAGCCTGCTCAAGGCCCTGATGGACCGCGGCGTCATCGTCAACCTCAACGCCTCGGACGGCAGCGTCTACGGCAGCACGCTGTGGTCGGTCGACGCCGAGCAGCGCCGCATGGCCTTCACCGCCGATCTGGGCTCACCGATGGTGCAGCGCATGGTCGAGGCGGACGAGGTGGCCGCGGTGGCCTACCTGGACAAGGTGAAGCTGCAATTCGAGGTGTCCGGGCGCCTGCTGGTGCATGGCCGCCAGGCCTGTGTGCTGCAGGCCGACTGGCCCCGTGCACTCTACCGATTCCAGCGCCGCAACGCCTACCGCGTGCGCACGATCGAACGCATGGCGCCGCACGTGGAGTTCCGCCATCCGGCGCTGCCCGAGATGACGCTCAGCCTGCGCGTGCTGGACCTGAGTGTCAACGGCTGCGCGCTGTTCCTGCCCGACAACGTGCCGCCGCTGCAGCCCGGCGTGACGATCCATGCAGCGCAGCTGCAGCTCGAGCCTGGCGAGGGCCTGGCCCTGCGGCTGCATGTCCACCACGTGACCGCCATCCAGCCGGATGCCCGCGGCGTGCGCCTGGGCTGCGAATTCGTCGCCCTGCCGGGCGACGGCGACCGGGTGCTGCAGCGCTACATCGATGCCATCCAGAAGCGTCGCCGCATGATGTCGTTGGATTGAGTCCCCCCGGGCGGGCGCGACGCGCGCGACCTGCCCCTTGACGCGTGAGATCAAGCACCAGGGGCATGGCGGCACCCGCGCCGTCCAGCGCCGGGCCGGTCCACGGCCTCGCGGCGCTCGGCCGGTTCGGCAGGCGAGCCGGGGTCCTCAGGACCCCGTCACGTCCGGCCTCACCCAAGCGTCCGGCCGGCGCAGCCCCCTCGGGGGGGCGAGTCCGGACGTATCGTGTCCGGCGGACGCGATGCGCCTGACGAGCGGGTCGGCCGCAAGGCCGGCCGCGGCCTGCAAGGCACGGGCGGTACCCCGCCCGTGGGGGCCAACACCGTTACACCTGCATGTTCATGACGTCGGTGTAGGCCTGGACCATGCGGTTGCGCACCGACAGCACGGCCTGGAAGCCGAGCTGCGACTTTTGCATGGCCACCATGGTCTGCTCCAGGCTGACCGTGGGGTTGTCCAGCTGCAGTTCGCGCTGCAGGCGACCGGTCTCGTTCTGGGCGTCGCTGACCTGGCGCAGCGCCTGGGCCATCGCATTCTGGAAGCCGCCCTTGTCGACCGCGGTGGTGCTGCCCACGGCCGCCGGTGCGCTGACCGCACGGGCGCGGGCCAGCGGCTGGCCGTCCGGGCCCATGCCGGCCTTGGCCAGGGCCTGGTTGAAGTCGAAGGGTTTGAGTTTCAGGTCCATGCGAGCAGCCTCCTCGGCGAGGTGACATGGCTGGCATCGTAGGTCGGGCGGCCGGTCGGTGTAGGGGGGAACTGCCGGGCCTTAGGCGCGCTTCTCGCACCATGGCGGGGCCCTCGGCTGCCCAACAATCGCTGGCAACTGGTCACTAGCCCGCTTGGCGGGCCCGGATTGCCCGACACCATGGACGCCGTCGTCGAATCTCCCACCCCGCTGGTTCCCGCGCAGCCGCCCGGCCTGATGGCCCGGCTGGCCGGCCTGCCCCAGGCGACCAAGATCAAGCTCGGCGTGGGGCTCGCCGGCCTGCTGGCCACCGTGGTGGCCATGGCCCTGTGGGCCAGCCAGGGCGACTGGAAGGTGCTGTACGCCAACCTGCCCGACAAGGAAGCCGGCGCGATCATCGCCCAGCTCTCGCAGATGAAGGTGCCCTACCGGCACACCGAAGGCGGCGCGGCCATCATGGTGCCCGCCGATCGGGTCTACGACCTGAAGATGACGCTGGCCGCCGCCGGCCTGCCCAAGGCCTCGGTGCCCGGCAACGAGCTGCTCGACAACGCCCGCTTCGGACAGACCGACCGCCAGGAGCGCATGAACATGCAGCGCGCGCTGGAAGGCGAACTGGTGCGCACCATCACCCGCCTGGATGGCGTGCAGGAGGCCCGCGTGCACCTGGCCCTGCCCAACCAGAACGGCTTCTTCCGCGAGCAGCAGAAAGCCAGCGCCAGCGTCATGCTGACCCTGCACCCGGGCCGCAGCCTGGACCGGGCGCAGGCCGCAGCCATCGTCCACCTGGTGTCGTCCAGCGTGCCCGAGCTGAACCCCAAGGCGGTCAGCGTGCTCGACCAGACCGGCACACTGCTGTCCGGCCCCGATGAGGCGGCCCGCAACCTCAACGAGCAGGAACTGCAGTACCAGCGTCAGATCGAGACCACCTATCTGAAGCGCGTGCAGGAGATCCTGGAGCCGGTGCTCGGCCGCGACAACATGCGCGCCACCGTCACCGCCGAGATCGACTTCACCCAGACCGAGGCCACCCAGGAGCAGTACCGCCCCAACCAGGGCGACCAGCCGGCGGCGGTGCGCAGCCAGCAGACCCTGGAGTCCACCCAGCCCGGCACGCCGGTGCCCACCGGCGTCCCCGGTGCCGCGACCAACCAGCCGCCGACCCCCGCCACCGCACCGGTGAACGGCGCCTCGGCACCGCTGCAGGCCAACCAGAGTGGCCAGGCCGGTGGCGGCTCGCGCCGCGAGGCGGTCACCAACTACGAGGTCGACAAGACCACCCGCGTGACCCGCGCCCCGGTGGGCAGCGTCAAGCGCCTGAATGCCGCGGTGGTGGTGAACTACCGCCTGCCCACGCCCGACCCCAAGGCCAAGAGCAAGACCGAACCCAAGCCCGAGGCGCTGCCGCAGGAGGAGATCGACAAGATCACCGCCCTGGTGCAGGAAGCGGTGGGTTACAGCAAGGACCGCGGCGACTCGATCAAGGTGATCAGCGCCCCCTTCCGCGCCGACGACACGCCCAAGCCCGACGAGCTGCCGCTGTGGAAGCAGCCCTGGGTGCTGGACCTGCTGCGCGCCGGTGCCGTGCCCGCCGCGCTCGCCATCGTCGCGCTGGGCCTGATCTTCGGCGCGATCCGCCCGGCCATCCAGGCGGCCCGACCGCCGGTGCCCGACGAGGCCCAGGCCACCGAAGCCACCGCCGTGGCGCAGCTCGACGCGGTGGTCGACGACGGCCTGGCGCTGCCCGGCGCGGCCGAAGGGGCGCTGCCGGCGCTGGAGTCGCCGCAGGAAAACGCCAAGCTCGAGGCGGCACGCCGCCTGGCCCGCGAGAACCCGCAGGCCGTGGCCAACATCATGCGCGAGTGGGTCACCGGCGAGGCCGTGGCCTGAATCTGAGAGACCATCACCATGGCCAGCGAAGACGAAAGCATCGAGAACGCAGCGATCCTGCTGATGTCGCTCGGTGAGGAAGAGGCCGCCCAGGTCTTCAAGCACCTGGGCCCCAAGGAAGTGCAGAAGCTGGGCGAGACCATCGCCCGCATGAAGGTCATTCCGCGCGAGCGGGTCGAGCAGGTGCTGGACCGCTTCACCGACGAGGCCGAGAAGCAGCACATGCTGGTGCCCGACACCGACGAGTACGTCAAGAGCGTGCTGCGCAAGGCCCTGGGTGACGACAAGGCCAACCTGCTGATCGACCGCATCATCCAGGGCAGCGACATCACCGGCATCGAGAGCCTGAAGTGGATGGACGCCGCCTCGGTGGCCGAGCTGCTGCGCAACGAACACCCGCAGATCATCGCCGCCATCCTGGTGCACCTGGACCAGGACCAGTCCTCCACCGTGCTCAAGAGCCTGCCCGAGCGGCAGCGCAACGAGGTGCTGATCCGCATCGCCACGCTCGACGGCATCCAGCCCACCGCGCTGAAGGACCTCAACGAGGTGCTCTCCAAGGTGCTGGCCGGCGGCGATCGCCTGAGGAAGGCCTCGCTGGGCGGCGTCAAGGCGGCGGCCGAGATCATCAACCTGATGGGCTCGTCGGTCGAGACCTCGGCGCTGGACTACATCCGCGAGGCCGATGGCGACCTGGCCCAGAAGATCATGGACAACATGTTCACCTTCGAGGACCTGAACAAGCTCGACGACAAGGGCTTCCAGTCGGTGCTCAAGGAAGTGCAGGGCGAGTCCCTGGTCATTGCGCTCAAGGGCGCGACGCCGGAGTTGCGCGAAAAGGTGTTCAAGAACATGTCCAGCCGCGCTGCCGAGACGCTGCGCGAAGACCTGGAAAGCCGTGGCCCGGTGCGGGTCAGCGAGGTCGAGGCCGAGCAGAAGGAAATGCTGAAGATCGTCCGCCGACTCGTCGACGAGGGCCAGATCGTGCTGGCCTCGGGAGGCGCGGATGACTTCCTCTGACCGGCGCGGCCCGCGCCAGGTGCCGCCGCCCCAGGGCAGCACCACCCGGCCGGCTGGCCACTACACCCGCTTCATCCCGCGCGAGGAGCTGTCGGCCTTCTCGAACTGGACCCCGGATGCCTTCGTCGGCCTGGCCGACGAGACCGAGCCGGTGCCCGTCGGCCTGCGCCGGGCGCCCACTGTGCCGGTCGAACCGCCGCCCGCGCCCGAGCCGCCACCCCTGGCCGGCCCCAGCGAAGAAGACTGGCTGCAGCGTGTCCAGGAGGCGCGCCAGCAGGGCTACCAGGACGGCTACCGCGATGGCCTGCAGGCGCTGGACGCCGCCCGGCGCCAGCACCTGCAGCAGGTCACCGCGCAGTTCGCCGGCCTGGCCAGTGCCTTCGAGGACCAGATGATGGCGCTGGAGCAGCGCATGGCCGAGGCCGTCACCGCCACCGCGCTGGCGCTGGCGCGCCAGGTGGTGCGCAGCGAACTCAGCCAACGGCCCGAGCTGGTGCGTCAGGTGGCCCAGGAGGCGATCGGTGCCGTGGTGCTGTCGGCCCGCCACCTGCGCCTGCGGTTGCACCCCGAGGACCTGAGCCTGGTGGCTGCCGATGACGGCGAACTGCTGCGTTCGCGCGAGGTTCAGCTGCAGCCCGACCCGGGCCTGCAGCGTGGCGGCTGCGTGGTCGAGTCCGACCTGGGCCGCGTCGATGCCCGCATCGGTCAGCGCTGGGCGCAGGCCGTGGCGGTGTTCGGCGCCGACCTGCCGCTCGACGGTGACACCGCACCGGGTGGAGACGCGCCATGACCGCGTCCGACCGCGCCCTGCGCTGGGAGCGCTACCTGGCCGACCTGGGCCGCTATGCGGCACTGCGCCAGCCGCTGGAGATGGAAGGCTCGCTGGTGCGCGTCACCGGCCTGGTGCTGGAAGCCACCGGCGTGCGGGCCCCGGTGGGCGCCGTCTGCGCCGTGGGCATGCCGGGCGACACGCCGGTCACCGCCGAGGTCGTGGGCTTCGATGGCGACCGTGCCTACCTGATGCCCACCGGCGAACTGCACGGCCTGGCCAGCGGGGCCCGCGTGGCGCCGCTGCCGGTGCCCCAGCTGCCACCGCGCCTGGGCGCCGAGAACCACCCCTGGCGCCGCACCGAAGACCGCGGTCTGCACCTGCCGATCGGCGACGGCCTGCTGGGCCGCGTCATCGATGCCCATGGCCAGCCGATGGACCGCGCGGGCCCGCTGCAGGAGGTGCAGAACGAACCGATGCTGCGCCGCCCGATCAATGCGATGGACCGTGACCCGGTGCGCACCCCGCTGGACACCGGCGTGCGGGCGATCAATGCGCTGCTCACCGTGGGGCGCGGCCAGCGCCTGGGCCTGTTCGCCGGCACCGGCGTGGGCAAGTCGGTGCTGCTGGGCATGATGGCGCGCTACACCGAGGCCGATGTCATCGTTGTCGGCCTGATCGGCGAGCGCGGCCGCGAAGTCAAGGAGTTCATCGAGGACATCCTGGGCGAGGAGGGCCTGCGCCGCGCCGTGGTGGTGGCCGCGCCCGCCGATGCGCCGCCGCTGGTGCGCATGCAGGGCGCCAGCTACGCCACCGCGATCGCCGAGCACTTCCGCGACAAGGGCCAGCACGTGCTGCTGCTGATGGACTCGCTGACCCGCTACGCGATGGCCCAGCGCGAGATCGCCCTGGCCATCGGCGAGCCCCCCGCCACCAAGGGCTACCCGCCCAGCTGCTTCGCCAAGCTGCCGCAGCTGGTCGAGCGCAGCGGCAACGGCCTGGCCGGCGGCGGCTCGATCACCGCCTTCTACACCGTGCTGACCGAAGGCGACGACCCGCAGGACCCGATCGCCGATGCCGCCCGCGGCATCCTGGACGGCCACATCGTGCTCTCGCGCGAGCTGGCCGAGAGCGGCCACTTTCCGGCGATCGATGTGGAACGCTCGATCTCGCGCGTGATGAACGCGGTGGCCGGTCGGCCGCACCTGGAGGCGGCGCGCCGCGCCCGGCAGTGGCTGGCGAAGTTCAACAAGGCGCGCGACCTGATCCAGCTGGGCGCCTACACGCCGGGCGCCGATCCCGAGCTCGACGCCGCCGTTCGCGTGCATCCGCAGTTGATCGCGCTGCTGCAGCAGGACATGCATGAGCCGGCGCCGCTGGGCACCAGCAGTGCGCAGCTGCAGCAGCTCACCCCCTGACCCCTGACCGAAAGCCCCCCGAACCATGGACCGGATGCAGTTGCTGGCCACCCTGCTCGAGCGCGAGGAGCGCCGCCGCGACGAAGCCCTGGCGCACTGGCGCGGCTGCCAGCAGCGTGCCGAGGCCGCCCGCGGCCAGCACCAGGCGCTGCTGGGCTACCGCGACGAGTACCGCCAGCGCTGGGCCGGCCAGTTCCGCCAGGGCTGCGGCATCGACCTGCTGCGCTGCTACCAGGGCTTCGTCAGCCGCCTGGACCAGGCCATCGAGATGCAGAGCCAGCAGGCCGATCACAGCCAGAACGTGCTGGACGCGGCGCTGCGCGCGCTGCGCCAGCGCGAGACCCGGGTGGCGATGGTGCGCAAGCTGATCGAGCGCCGCCAGGCCGCCGCCCAGCTGGCGCAGTCGCGCCGGGATCAGAAGACCAGCGACGAAGCCGCCCAGCGCATGGGCCGCCGCGGCCCGCGCGCGCTGCAGGCGGCCTGAGCGTTTTTCTTCCAGAGTGCCCCCGATGAGCCAGAGCGTCCACAGCACCCCCAGCCACCCGCGCACGCCGAGCGCCCACGCCGCGCGCGGTCACGCCACGCCAGCGGGCCAGGCCGCCACCGGGACCGCCCCGGCCGGGCTGTTCGCGCTGCTGCTGCGCGGGCAGCAGGACGAGGCGCAGGAGGCCACGCCGACGACCCCGGCCCCCGAGACCGACACCGAGGACGCGTCCGCCGAGCCCCGCGCCGAGACGCCCGAGACTCCGACCGAGCGGCCCCCGCAGCCCCCCGAGGCGCCGACGCCGCCCGCCGCCTGGACGCCTACCGTGCGCGGCGCCCCCGTGGCCGAGCCCGCGCCGCCCGAGGGCAGCGCCACCGACCCGCTGCAGCGCCTGGGCGCGGCCAGCCGCGCCCGTGGCCCCCATGGCGCCGACGGCCTGGAGCGTCAGCGCCCCGTGGCCGACGACGCCGCCAGCACCGACAACCCGACACAGCGCGCCGTCCCGCACGAGGCCGCCGCCGCCCCTGACACCGCCAACGACCCGTCGCTGGCGCGCGCGGTCAGCGAGCCGGTGCCGGAGCCCGCAGCCGCGCCTGCCGCCCCCGGCACGCTGCCCAGCCTGGGCCACGTGGCCGAGACCGCCGCCCCTGCGCCCAGCCCAGCGCCCGCCGACGCCGCCACCACCGCCCGCGCCCACCTGCCGCAGCCGCCCACCAGCCCGGCTTTCGCGCCGGCGCTGGGTCTGCAACTGAGCACCTGGTTGCGCGAGGGGGTGCAGCACGCGGCGCTGGAGCTGAACCCGGCCGAACTGGGCCCGATCGACGTGCGCATCGCGCTGCGCGATGGCCAGGCCCAGGTGGCCCTGACCGCCGACGTGCCCTTCACCCGCCAGGCCCTGGCCGACGCGCTGCCGCAACTGGCCGAGGCGCTGGGCGAGGTGGGCGTGCAGCTGTCGGGCGGCGATGTTTCCGACCAGGCGGGCCGCCGCGCCCGTGAGCAGGCCGCGTCCGGCCCGCGCACGGCCGGCCTGCCCGGCAGCGGCGGCGCCGTTGGCGGCGAGACCGCCACCCCGGCGCCGGCCAGCGCCCGCCGCCGCGGCCTGCTCGACCTCTACGCCTGAGCGCGGCGGCATCGGGCAAGGCGGTTTCCCCCCGCTTTTCCGGCCTTCGCGCCGGCGCCGGCTCCGAATAATCGGTTGGTATCCAGGAAGGTGGCGCGGCCCGTCGGGCCCGGCCTTCCTGTCAGCACCGTCACCGAGGAGCCGCCATGTCTGCCGCCGCTGCCGCCCCAGATGCCGCCGAGGCCGCGCCCAAGAAGGGCAAGAAAAAGCTGATCATCATCATCGCCGCCGTGGCCGTGCTGCTGCTGGGCGGTGGTGGGGCCGCGTTCTACGTGATGAAGAAGAACGCCGCCGCGGCCGAAGAGGCGGCCGCCGAGGGCGAGGACGGCGAACACGGGTCGCACGCCGAGAAGAAGCCCAAGGAAAAGAAGGAGAAGAAGAAGGACGACAAGCACGCCTTGCCGGTCTTCGTGCCTCTGGATCCGTTCACGGTCAACCTGGCCGACCGCGACAGCGACCGCTTTGCCCAGATCGGCATCACGCTGCAGGTCGAGGACGCCCACGCCGGCGACGAGATCAAGGCCTACCTGCCGGCCATCCGCAACAACATCCTGCTGCTGCTGTCACGCAAGTCCGCCCAGGACCTGGCCGGCGCCGAAGGCAAGGAACTGCTGGCCGAGGAAATCCTGCATGTGGCGGTGCAGCCGATGGGCATCGAGCTGCCCCCGCCCGGCGAAGAGGAAGCGCCCGCCAAGGGCAAGAAGAAGAAGCGCTACGACTCGATCGAGGATTCACCGATCAAGCACGTGCAGTTCTCCTCCTTCATCATTCAGTGACATGGTGCCCCCTCGCCTTCGGCTCTGCCCCCCAGGGGGGCGCGGGCTTCGCCTTGGGAGCGGCCCGGCGGCTGCGCCCGTGAGCACCTTTATGAACTGAGCTGACCATGAATCAGCAAATCCTCTCCCAGGACGAAGTCGACGCACTGCTGCAGGGCATCACCGGCGAGAGCCAGAAGCTCGAGCAGGAGGAAGTCCAGACCGGCGGCATCCGCGACTACGACCTGGCCAGCCAGGAGCGCATCGTCCGCGGCCGCATGCCGACGATGGAGATCATCTGCGAGCGCTTCGCCCGCAACATCCGCGTCGGCCTGTTCAACCTGATCCGGCGCAGCCCCGAGGTGTCGATCGGTGGCATCAAGGTGCAGAAGTACAGCGCCTTCCTGCGCGAGATCGTCGTGCCCACCAACTTCAACATCATGCAGGTGCGTCCGCTGCGCGGCTCGGGCCTGGTGGTGTGTGACCCGAGCATCGTCTTCTCGGTGATCGACGCCTTGTTCGGCGGCGCCGGCAAGTTCCACACCCGCATCGAGGGGCGCGACTTCTCGGCCACCGAGCAGCGCGTGATCGAGCGCCTGGTCGAGGTGGTCACGGCCGAATACAAGCGCGCCTGGAAAGGCATCTATCCGCTCGAGCTGGAGTACCAGCGCAGCGAGATGCAGCCGCAGTTCGCCAACATCGCCACGCCCAGCGAGATCGTGGTCGCCACCAGCTTCACGCTGGAGATCGGCGAGACCTCGGGCCAGATCCATTTCTGCATTCCCTACTCGACGCTGGAGCCGATCCGCGACGTGCTGTATTCGTCGATGCAGGGCGACTCCGTCGAGCCGGACCACCGCTGGGTGAACCTGCTCAAGCAGCAGATCCAGAGCGCCGAGGTCGACCTGGTGGTCGAGCTGGGCACCGCACCGGCCACGGTGGAGCAGCTGCTGGCGCTCAAGCCCGGCGACTTCATCGAGCTGGACCTCGAGCCGCTGGCGCAGGCCAAGGTGGACGGCGTGCCGGTGTTCGACTGCCACTACGGCACCTCGGACGGCCACTACGCCGTGAAGATCGAACGTACGTTGACCGGCCCGCAGCAGGGCTGGTTGGGAGAACACCATGTCAGCTGAAGAAGCCAACACCCAGGACGACATGGCCGACGCGTGGGCGGCGGCACTCGCCGAGTCCGGCGCGGGCGGCGGCAACGCCGTGGCCAGCGAGGTGGCGGCCCCGGCCGAGCAGGTCGCGCCTGCGGCCTTCGCCAATTTCTCGCCCGCGGGCGCAGCGGCCGGCGCGCCCAACGACATCAACATGATCCTGGACATCCCGGTCCAGCTGACGGTTGAGCTGGGCCGTACCCGGATCCCGATCAAGAACATCCTGCAGCTGGCGCAGGGCTCGGTGGTCGAGCTCGACGCGCTGGCCGGTGAGCCGATGGACGTGCTGGTCAACGGCTTCCTGATCGCCCAGGGCGAGGTGGTCGTGGTGAACGACAAGTTCGGCATCCGCCTGACCGACATCGTCACCCCCAGCGAGCGCATGCGCCGCCTGAGCAAGCTGTGAACGGTGCTGCCACGATGAACGCCTCTTCCGCCCTGTGGCCGGTGCTGGCCTTCGTGCTGGTGCTGGTGGCGATCCCGCTGGCGCTGTGGCTGATGCGCCGCGCCGGTGTCGGCTCCGCCGGGCCGGGCAACCTGCTGCGCGCTGTGGCCGGCCTGCCGCTGTCGCCCACCCAGAAGGTGGTGGTGGTCGAACTGGGCACCGGCGGCCAGGCGCGCTGGCTGGTGCTGGGTGTGGGCCAGGACCATGTGACGCCGCTGCTGACGCTGGACGCCCCGCCCGGCAGCGCCGCGCTGCTGGGCAGCCCCCAGGGCCCGGCCGTGCAGCAGCTGCTTGACCGCTTCCGCCAGGGTGGCCAGGGGACCGCGCTGTGACCCTGACGCATCTGTCGCGGCGTGCGCTGCCGCTGGCGCTGCTGGCGCTGCCCGTGCTGGGCTGGGCGCAGAGCGGCCCGAACCTGCCCTTGCTGGTGGGGCAGGGCAGCGGTGGCACCAGCTACTCGGTGCCGATGCAGACGCTGCTGTTCTTCACCGCGCTGAGCTTCCTGCCGGCCGTGCTGCTGCTGATGACAGGCTTCACCCGCATCGTCATCGTGCTGTCGCTGCTGCGCCAGGCGCTGGGCACCCAGGCCGCGCCGCCCAACCAGGTGGTCATCGGCCTGAGCCTGTTCCTCACCTTCTTCGTGATGTCGCCGACGATCGACAAGGTCTATGCCGATGCCTGGCAGCCCTACCAGGCCAGCCAGATCGGCTTCGAGGAAGCGCTCAAGCGCGCCGAGGTGCCGATGCGCGGCTTCATGCTCAAGCAGACCCGCCAGTCCGACGTGCAGCTCTTCGCCCGCCTGGCCAAGCTCGACCCGGCGGTCAAAGGCGAGGACGTGCCCTTCAAGGTGCTGGTACCGGCCTTCGTCACCAGCGAACTCAAGAGCGCCTTCCAGATCGGCTTCCTGATCTTCATCCCCTTCCTGGTGATCGACATGGTGGTGGCCAGCGTGCTGATGTCGCTGGGCATGATGATGCTCTCGCCGGTGCTGGTGGCGCTGCCCTTCAAGCTGATGCTCTTCGTGCTGGCCGATGGCTGGAACCTGTTGCTGGGCTCACTCGCCGCCAGTTTTGCCACCTGACCCGCCCCGCTGTCCATGGATGCCTCTCATGTTTTCACGATCGGCCAGCAGGGCCTGATGATCCTGCTGATGGTGTCGGCACCGATGCTGGCGGCGGTGCTGCTGGTCGGGGTGCTGGTCAGCATCTTCCAGGCCGCCACCCAGATCAACGAGGCCACGCTGAGCTTCGTGCCCAAGCTGATCGCCGCGGTGGCGGTGATGGCCGTGGCCGGTCCGTGGATGATGACCACGCTGGTCGACTACCTGCGCTCGATGCTGATGTCGATCGCCACGGCGGCCACCTGATCGCGGCTGCAGTCGCCGGCGATGATCTCCTTCAGCGAAGCCCAGATCCTGGCCTGGATCACGCCGATCCTGTGGCCCTTCGTGCGGGTGCTGGCGCTGCTGCAGGTGCTGCCGGTGATCGGCCAGCGCCTGGTGCCGCTGCGGGTGCGCGTCGGCCTGGCGTTCCTGGTGGCGCTGGCCGCGCAGCCGATGCTGCCGCCGATCGAGCCGGTGCCGCTGGATTCGGCGCTGGCCGTGGGCCTGGTGGCGCAGCAGCTGATGGTGGGCCTGACGCTGGGCTTCGCGGTGCGACTGGTGGTGGCCGCGGTGGAGCTGGCCGGTGAGATCGCCGGTCTGCAGATGGGCCTGAACTTCGCCGGTTTCTTCGACCCGGTCTCGGCCACCCAGGCCACCGCGAGCAGCCGCTTCTTCGGCACGCTGGTGGCCTTCCTGTTCATCGTCATCAACGGTCACCTGGCGGTGATCGAGGCGGTGGTGCGCAGCCTGGAGGTGTTCCCGGTCGGGCCGCAGCCCTTCGCCTTCCTGGCCGCCACCCGGCCTCACGAGTGGGGCGCCGAGGTGTTCCGCATGGGCCTGTGGATGGCGATGCCGCTGATCGCGATGCTGATGCTGGTGAACCTGGTGCTGGGCGTGGTCTCGCGCGTGGCGCCGCAGGTGCACATCTTCTCGCTGGGCTTTCCGGTCACCGTGGCCGTGGGCCTGATCGGCCTGATGGCGATGCTGCCGATGCTCCAGACGCCCTTCGTGGCCACGCTGGAGCGGATGCTGGCGCCGTTCAGGTAGCCGGCTCGACGCGGTCGCGGCCGCCCGACTTCGCCCGGTACAGGCCGGTGTCGGCCTCGGCGATCGCCGCATCGATCGACTGCGGGGGCGACCAGATCGCCCAGCCGATCGACGCCGTTGGCCGCAGCCCCGGCGCCGACGGCAGCCGGGTCGCCGCCACGGCCGCGCGCATCCGTTGCGCCGCCTGCAGCGCGGTCGCGCGGTCGGCCCCGGGCAGCACGGCCAGGAACTCCTCGCCACCCCAGCGCGCCATCAGGTCTTCCTGGCGCAGCGCGGTCAGCATCTGCCGCGCGCACTGGCGCAGCACCTCGTCACCCACGGCGTGGCCGTGGGCGTCGTTGACCAGCTTGAAGTGGTCCAGATCCAGCAGCAGCACCGCGGCGGACTGCGCCTGGCGGGCCAGACGAGCGCCTTCGGCGTCAATGCGCTCCACCATCGCCCGCCGGTTCAGCAAGCCGGTCAGCGGGTCGCGGGTCGCCAGGTTCATCGCGTGCTGCAAGGCGGCCTCAAGCCGGGCATTGGCACGTTGCAGGTCCTCACTGAGACGGCGGCTGAGCAGCTCCGCCGCGACACCCTCGCAGCTCTGCCGGTGCAGCTGGCGACCGTAGATGGTGACCACCGCCAGCAGCACGGCGATGCCGGCGAACAGGGGCCAGGCGGTGGTCCAGGACTCCTGCGCCAGTCGCGCACCGATCGTCAGCCACATCGGCGCGATGAAGACCACCATCGACTGGCCCCAGTAGGCGGCCGTGATCAGCATCAGCACCGTCGCCACCAGGGGCAGCACGACCATCACCAGGTCCCGGCCGTCGAAGGGGAAGTCGGCGACCATCCAGACCGGCAGGCCCCAGCTGACGCCGGCAAAGGACACCCCTGCCAGCAGCCGCAGCGGCAAGCGGCCGGCCTGGTGCAGCGTCTGGACGCGCAGCAGGCGCCTGGCCAGCCAGTGGTTGTGCAGCAGCGAGGCGAAACGCAGCGCCACGAAGGCGGCCAGCAGGGCGGCGGGCGCGCGCGTCCACTGCAGCGCGACGATCAGGCCCACGCCCAGCACGCTGCTGTAGATGGCGGCCAGCTCCCGGTGGGCCGAGCGGCGCAGCAACTCCAGACGGAGCTCGTCCGGGTCCTGGGGTTGGCCGGGGAGGTACTGCATGGCTCGTCGGTGGGGCCGTGGCGGGCCCTGCGACCCATCGCCAGCGCCGACTCTACACCGCCGCATCCCGCAGTGACCGGGGAAGTGCCGGGCGAAAACCGGGCTCCAGTCGGCACCGCCGTCCCGCCGGGCGGGCAGCATCCGCATCCATGTCCGACTCCGCCCAGGACCGCAACCTCCCCGCGTCAGAACGCAAGAAGCGCCGTGCCCGTGAAGACGGCCAGGTGCCGCGTTCGCGCGACCTGGGCCATGTGGCCGCGCTGGGCGGCGGCGGTGCGGTGCTGATGGCGGTGGCGGGCCCGCTGGCCGCCTGGTTGCGCGACCTGCTGGCGGGTGCGCTGCGCTTTGGCGCCAACGACGTGCACAACCCTGCCGCGATGGGCGAACACCTGCAGCGCCTGGGAGGCCAGGCGCTGATGGTGGTGCTGCCACTGGGCGTGCTGGTGGCGCTGGCGGCGATGCTGGCGGCCAAGCTCTCGGGCGGCTGGAACGTCAGCTTCAAGGCGCTGCGCCCCGACTTCTCGCGCTTCAACCCGCTGGCGGGGCTGGGGCGCATGGTGTCGAAGGATCACCTGCTCAATGTCTTGATGTCGATCACGCTGGCGGTGGTGGTGGGGGTGGTGGGCACGCTCTACATCCGGCACCGCTTCTTCGAGCTGGCCGGCCTGCTGGCCGTGCCGCTGCCACAGGCGATCAGCGAGATCGGCGGCGTGCTGGCCGCCTGCCTGGGCCTGATGCTGCTGGCCCTGGCCGGCTGGGCGGCCATGGACGTGCCGCTGCAACGCCACCTGTGGCTGAACCGCCTGAAGATGACGCGCGAGGAAGCCAAGCAGGAAATGAAGGACGCCGAGGGCAACCTGGAGGTCAAGGGCCGGATCAAGGCGCGCATGCGCGAGATCAGCCGCAAGCGCATGCTGGCCGCGGTGCCCGAGGCCGACCTGGTGGTCATGAACCCGACCCACTACGCCGTGGCGCTGAAGTACGACGAGCAGCGCATGGGTGCGCCGCGGGTGGTGGCCAAGGGCGCCGATCTGCTGGCGCTGAAGATCCGCGACCTGGCGCGCGACGCCCAGGTGCCGGTGCTGCAGGCACCGCCTCTGGCGCGGGCGCTCTACGCGCACTGCGAGCTGGACCAGGAGGTGCCGGCCGCGCTGTTCGCCGCGGTGGCCCAGGTGCTGGCCTGGGTCTACCAGCTGCGCCGCAGTCCCGAACTGGCCACGGCGCCGCCGCAGGTGCAGGTGCCGCAGGGCCTGGACCCGCACGAGGCACGCGCCTGATGCCCCACAGGCCCCGGGCTGGTGCGCCGGCGTACCGCCTGCGCCACGGCCTGTCTGGACAAGCGGGCCGGTTGCGCTGATCATGCCGCGGGCGCCATCCGGCGCTGCCAGGTTGGGCCAGGGAGGTTCGGGTGGTACGGTGCGGAAGCCTGCGTGAGCGGTGGCGATGGCTGGTGCTGTGCCTGCTGTGGGTGGTTCAGCCGCTGCTGGCCGCCCCGGCCTCGGCGCCCGCCGCCGCGGTCCTGCCGGCGCCGGCCACCACGCTGGTGCTCAGCGCTGCGGAGCGGCAGTGGCTCGACAGCCACCCCACGCTGCATGTCGGCCTGACCCGCGATTTCCCGCCGTTCTATGTGCGCGAGCCCAACAGCGACCGCGCCCATGGCTTCGTGCTGGAACTGCTTGCCCGCTGGACGCAGCGCCTGGGCGTGTCGACCACACTGCACCATTACGACAGCTTCGACGAGCTGCGTGCCGCGCTGCAGCGCGGCGAGATCGACCTGACGCCCTTCGCCGCGCTGGACCGCGCCCGTGCCGCCGGGCTGCCGGTGGGGGCGCCGGTGATGTCGGTGCCGCTGGTGGTGGCGGCGCGGCGCGACGTGCCCGACATCTCGCCCACGGCCGACTTCGCCGGCCGCCGGGTGGCGATCGAGCTGGGCTCCAGCGTCGACCAGGCGCTGGCCACGCGCTTCCCGCAGCTGCGGCTGGAACGCCACGCCACCGCGCGCGAAGCGCTGCAGGCCGTAGCCACCGGCGGCGCCGACATCTTCATCGGCTTCCAGCAGGCGGCGGTCTACCACATCGAGCATGAACTGCTGGCCAACGTGCAGCTGCGCGCCAACCTGGGGCCGGTGCCGATGGGGCCGGTGCTGGCGCCGGGTCGCGGCGTGCTGGCGGCGCTGCTGGACAAGGCGGCCGCCGAGGGCGGCCAGGCCGAGCGTGATCGCCTGGCGCGGCGCTGGCTGCCCGCGGGCTCGACCCGTCTGCCGCTGCCCGCGGCCAGCGCCCAGCTCAGCGAGCCGGAACAGCGCTGGGTGGCCGACCATGGCCAGCTGCGCGTGGGCTACGACCCCAGCTTCGCCCCGGTCAGCCTGCGTGGCCCGCTGGGCGACTTCACCGGCTTCGGCCCCGACCTGATGCGCCTGCTGGCCGACAAGGCCGGCCTGGCGGTGGCGCAGGAGGTGGGGCTGCCGTTTGCCGAGCTGTACGAGCGTGGCCGCCAGGGCCAGATCGAGGTGCTGGTGGGCATGGCCCGCACCGTCGCCCGGCGCGACGACTACGACTTCGTCGGGCCCTTCCTGAGCACCCCCACCGTGCTGTTCACCCGATCGGGCGAGCAGAGCCAGGTGGTGGACACCGCCGACATCGGCGTGCGCCGGCTGGCCCTGCTGAAGGGCCACTTCCTGCTGCCCGAGCTGCGCCTGCGCCATCCGCGCCTGTCGGTGGTGGAGCTGGATCGGCAAGACCAGGTGTTGTCGGCTGTGGCCGAGGGCGCCGCCGAAGTCGGGCTGGGCAACCTCTATGTGGTCAACGAATTGCTGGAGCGCCGCTTTGCCGGCCGGGTGGCGCTGTCCGGCGTGGTCAGTGGCGGTGACAGCGAGCTCTACCTGGGCGTGCCGCGCGGCCGCCCCGAGCTGACCCGGGTGCTGGCGCGCGCCATGGAATCGGTCAACGACAGCGAGTGGGCCACCTTGCGCGCCCGCTGGCTGGCCCGCGAGGTGCCCACCGGGCCCGACTGGCGCGAGCTGCTGCAGGTGGCCGGTCCGCTGGTGGCGGTGCCGGTGCTGGTGGCGCTGCTGCTGTGGATCGGCCAGCGCCGGCTGCGCCGCGCCCACGAGGCCGAGCAGCTGGCGCGCCGCCAGGCCGAGGACAGCATCGCCGCCCGCGGCCGCTTCCTGGCCTACCTGGCGCACGAGCTGCGCGGGGCACTGGGCGCGGTCAGCTCCGGCGCCCAGCTGCTGCGCACCCAGGACGACCCGGTGCGCCGCGACCGCCTGCTGCAGGCCATTGGCAATTCGGCCAGCAGCCTGCTGCAGCTGCTGGAGACCACGCTGGGTTACGAGCAGTCGCTGCAAGGCCAGCTCAAGCTGCAGCCCACCGCGGTGGCCCTGGGCCCCTGGTGGCGCGAGACGCTGGACCCGGCACGCCTGGCCACGCAGGCCAAGGGCCTGGGCTTCGTCGAGGAGAGCCGCGGCCTGGACGAGGTGTCCGCACACCTGGACGGCGTGCGCCTGCGCCAGGTGGTGCAGAACCTGCTGAACAACGCGCTGAAGTTCACCGCCGAGGGCGAGGTGCGCGCCGGGGCCTGGGTGGTCGACGGCAGCGACCCGCCGCGCCTGCGCATCGAGGTGCAGGACAGCGGCCCCGGCCTGAGCGCCACCGACCGCGAGCAGCTGTTCCAGGCCTACGCCCAGGGCGAGCAAGGCCGCCGCGCCCACCAGGGCGCCGGCCTGGGCCTGGCCATCAGCGCCCAGATCGTGCGCGCCATGGGCGGCGAGATCGCCTGCCTGGCGTCCGAGCGCGGCGCGCATTTCGCGGTCGAGGTGCCGCTGGGCCACGGCGCCGGCTGGGCGGACGCAAGGGACGTTGGTCCCGCGTGATCGGCTGGGTTCGTGTGGGGCCCGTGCTCTGCGCTGTCCCGAGGGGCGCAGTGCGAGGGTGGCGGGTTGGTCCGGGTGGGCTGATGCATTTGGCAATGCACTCGGACAGGGGCTCGTGGACTCGATGTCGGCACCTGACCAGTCCGATGCCGAGACCGCACGGCTGAATCGCTACGAAAAGGCGGCGCTCGAGCAGGAGGCTGCGAACAACAGAACGAGCCTCAACGCGTTCAATCGCGAAAACGACCCGTACTACAGCACCAGCTACGAGAACTGGCCTGACCAGACCGAGGCAGAGACTGCCAGGCTAAATCGATACGAAGCCGCAGCGGTAGACCAAGAGCGGTCCAACAACCGCACTCTGCTCAATCAAGCAAATCGAAAAGCCGATCGGAGCTACTACCATCCGATGCCACAAAGGGCTGCAGCGGTACCCTCAAGGGCAGCGCTTCCCGCCTCAGACAGCGATCTGCTGCATGCATTGGGGGCAATCGCAAAGGCGGACTTCTTGCGGCCGGTAGACCAGCGCTTGCAGCAGGCATATGCCAACGCCACAAGCGGAAAGTCTGGCTTAACTGCTGGTCCAGTCGTGATGGGCAATGCCCAACTGGTCGGGTACACAAGAGCTCACCCCGGCGATGACAACGCGATTCAACGGTGGTGGAACTCTGACCAGACGCAACAGCTGCGACGCACGAACATGTCGGGTGCCCTGCTCTTCGCGGCGGTTGATCAAGTCGGCGACTCGCTTGGCGGACTGACGGGCTACAACCCGGTTAGCAACAGCTACTACCTTCCGAACGAGCAGCAAAGTGCTGCATGGCGAACAGTGGCAGCTGTAGCGTCGTTTGCGCTTCCGGAAGAAGGTGTACTGGCGAATCAGTTGGGAGGCGCTCGCACTATTGGCAATATCGGTAGCGTCGCGGAGGAGGCACCTGCGCTCACCTACTTGAGCAATTCGACAGCTCCCGAAATCCGTGCGCGCCTCGTGGCCGCGTCTGACCAACTTCGTGCAGACCTACCGTGGGGTGGCAACGTCGGTATCGCCGAGGTGAATGTGCCGGCCTATTCGTCGGAGACCACGGTGCTCAAGGCCTATAGCGGAATTGACTCCGAGGTTGGCGAAATGGTCGATTGGCTGGCAAAGCCGCCGGGCGATGCGTCAACCTGGACGTTGCAGCCACGAGTCGCGACTGCGAAGTACCTCGATACTCCGGAAGGCTACCTTCGGAACGCCGATACCGAGTTCAAGATTTTGGAGAACGTGTCCCAGCGGCTCCAGGGCGTTGACAGTCCGGCGGGTACCATCAACCTCTACTCCGAGAAGTTGGTTTGCCCGAGCTGCTCGGACGTGGTTAACCAGTTCCGAACGATGTACCCCAACGTTCAGCTGAACGTCTTCACGAAGCAAACTCTCTTCTACCCTGGCTAAGGAGTCGTCGATGAACGGCAGAGAACCGACATATCGTGAGCTCAGAGACGTGGCGTCCAGAGCATTCCGCGAAGCGACCGAGAAGCGACACCTTACCGACCTTCAGGCTTTCGCATTCGCCTACGAGCACCTTGCAATATTCATTGACGGGGACGATGCGTGGAGGCGCCTTCTGGCACTGACGGCAGCATTCAAGGCTGCTGCTGAGGTCGACCTGAAACTGTTGGATGACAGCCCATTCACCGAGGACGTTCTGATTGTTCTTCGCGGCAGCTATGAGCGAGAAGCGCCTTCGGAGCTGAGCAGACACCAAGGCACATCGGGGGGGGACGATTTGCAAGCCGACATGGAGCTCGTCACTACGAGGTTCCTGCGAAACTTTTGAGCGCCTTATCCGATGAAAGTCCGCCTCGAGCGGACTTTCTACTTTTGGCAATGCGCTCGGCCAGGGGCTCGTCGACAGCATGCATGGCGTCGACTGGAGCAGCGCGCCCGACCAGTCCGATGCTGAAACTGCGAGGCTCAATCGCTACGCAGCCGCCGGCAGTGGCAGTGGTGAGCCTTCGCGCGATTGGTTCGCGGGCTCCAGCTTGCGCCTGGGCGAGTCGGGCCGAGGTCCGCGCTTGGGCACGGGAAGCATCGAGCCGGACCCGACGCCTGACGAGTTGCAGGCTGCCTTCCGGCAGTCGGAGCGCGACTATCGCAGCCGCACAGAACGCAGCGTGGCCGGCAGTGGTTACGTGGCGCGAAACGGCGACAGCATCTCGCGCATCGTGGGCAGCAGCGACCCGCAGGCCATCGGCAACTTCATGCGCGCCAACGGTCTGAGCAGCAGCAATGTCGAGGCCGGCCGGAACTACTTCAGGCCGGATGAGGTGACCGCCTACGGCGACAGTGCTGCGCTGGGCCAAGCGGTTCTGAACAACGACAACGCCCGGTTGGCCGCACTGGCGCAAGAGCGGTTCGCATTCAGCGACGGCCGCGATGCGCGAGACATCCGAGAGAGCTTTGCGTATCAATCGCGGATGTCGCGAGAGCTGGGTGACTTGCAGGCGCAGGCGGCCTATCAGGCCAAGCTTGCCAACGGGCCTAGCGTGTCAGCGTGGGACGGAGTCAAACGGGATGCACCCGGTGCTGTCAGTCCTGCATACAAGGCGGTTACCTCGGCCCTCGGCATGGTTGCCGATGGCCTCGGGACTGTGCAAGGCGTAGCCATCACCCTTACGGGCGCCGCGCTGACTGCGGCCCCGGAACCGACCACGCTGACCAAGTGGGCAGGCGTTCCCTTGGCAGCGTATGGCGCAACCTTCACCGCAAAGAGTGTGGCTGGCTTCGGGCTGAATGCGACAAACCTGGTAACCGCCCTTCGTGGTTCGACATTGGAGGCCGATTACTTGCCGGGGAGTGCGCTGGAAATGGCGGTCAGCCTCAGGGGTGGTTCGCCTGAAGCCCAACGTTTGGCGGTTGCTGGGGATTTGGCCTGGGGACTTGCCACAGGCCGTGTTCTGAATGCTCAGCTCGCAACGGGGTCAAATCCGCGTGTTGCTTCCCTCTTCCAAGAGGTTCCTTACGCTTACACATCGGCAGAGCGCCAGGCAGCACTGCTAGCACCAAACACATGGAACATAGTGACACGCCTTGAGCGACCCGCTGGCTATCCGGACCTTGGCGTCAAGGTATGGGAGAACATCGTGTTGCCATCCATGCCGCCGGAGGAGAAAAAGTGATGCGCGTCGCAGAAAACCTACCATCACATTTAAAGGTCATTGCAGCGCTTCTAACGCTGCTGGGGCTTGCTCTCAATCTAATGCTTGCAATCTCACCGCTCTGGGGGTGGCATCCGTTCCTAGGTTGGTGCGCGTCTATCGTTCTGCTGGCCTTCGTGTGGGAGGAGCGGCGCTCTATTCGCGCTGCACTGAGTGGGCTGGGACGAACGGCGGACCGGGTGTCAGCCTACTGTTTGCTCACCGCGGCCATAGTCGCGATTCTGGTCAACACGGTGATTGCGCTTGCTGCGGCGTAGATGGGCGCCGTGTTCCGGGAAGCTGCTCTGACCTGGTCGCTACAAGAGGCATGCACCCATGCCCGTTGCCTGCTTGGTACCTCTACACCACCGATGCCTCGTCGTTACGCCTGCTGACTGACGACGGCACGCCATCGCCTGAGCTGAGCACCGAGCCTGCGCGCACGCTGGCCGATCTGACCGCGGCCATCCATGCCGCGGCGTGCTGCCTGGGCGAGCACGAGCTGCGGCACCTCGAACAGGCCATCGCGCTGCAGCGCTGGCGCCGCTGAGCCTGCGGCGTGCAGCCGGGTCAAGGCTGGCCGTGAGGCCCACCCTCGAGGGCTTGGCCTTGAAGCTGCATTACGCCGCCCGACGCTCGCCGTGTGCGGCGCCTGGCCGTTGAAGGCCTTGCACCGCTGACGGCAGAGGGCGACGCGCCCCCTTCCCTGTGACGAGCGGGGGATGGGTTGGAGCCGCTGCCGCGAAGTTGCGCCCGCCTGAGCGGGCAGACACGGTCCCGGGGAATCAGTGGCACATTCCCCCGCGCCCTCGCCACGGTGCCCGGCGCGGCGTCGGCGGCGCCGCCTCACCTTGCCGATGCGACAGCCCGATCGCCGGGCATTCCCCGGAGACCACCATGCACGCAAACGACCGCCGTCTGCCCGAAGACGCCCTGCTCGACAGCATCCCTCGCCCCTCGCCCGAGCGATCGGACACCTCTCCCGGCAGCCTGCCCAACACCCTGCAGCGCTACCTGGCCTACCGCGGCATGCGCGGCAGCACCGCCCAGGGCCTGCTGGCCGTGCGCCGCTACGGCGAGGACTTCATCGCCTGGTGCGTCACGCAGCGCGTCCACCAGGTCCGACAGGTCGATGCCCGATTGCTGCAGGCCTACCAGCAGGCCCTGCATGCCTACCGCCAGCGCAATGGCCAGCCCTTGTCGGTCAACGCCCGCCTGGCCAAGCTGGTGCCGGTGCGCGGCTGGCTGCTGTGGCTGCTGCGCGAGGGCGAACTGCCCAGCGATCCGGTGGCGGCGATGGAGCTGCCGCGCGCAGACCGCGTGCTGCCACGCCACTTGCTGGGCCCCAGCGAGATGCAGCGCCTGCTGGCCGAACCCGACACCGGCCGTCCGATCGGCCTGCGTGACCGCGCGATGCTGGAGTTGCTGTACTCCAGCGGCCTGCGCCGCATGGAACTGGCCGGCCTGCAACTGAAGGACCTGGACCTGCCCCGCCGGCTGCTGTGGGTGCGCCTGGGCAAGGGCCGAAAGGACCGTGTGCTGCCAATCACCGCCGTCGCGGTGCATTGGCTGCAGCGCTACCTGCAGGAGGTCCGACCCCGCTTGGTGCGGCCTTCGATCGACCCTGGCCAGGTGTTCCTGGGCGCCTATGGTCGGCCCTTGAGCCTGGCCTGGCTGTCGCAGATCGTCTCGCAGCATCTGCGCCATGCGCTGCCCGGACACGTCGGCAGCTGCCACCTGCTGCGCCACGCCATGGCCACCCAGATGCTGGAGGGCGGCGCCGACATCCGCTACATCCAGGCCATGCTGGGCCATGCACAGCTGGGCAGCACGCAGATCTACACCCATGTGGCGATCGGCCGGCTGCAGGAGGTGCATGCCAGGACGCATCCACGGGCCAGCGCCGAGGACACGCAGAGCTGAGGCGTTGCCAGCCCGGACAAGCGGACTCTGTCCGGCGACTGTCGCCAGCGCGCCGCAGACCACTTGAGCTTGGCCGGTGCGGGGTGGCCACTGCGGCACCGCGCGCCGACAATGCCAACTCCACAACCCACAACATCAGGGACATGTTGAACTCGACCATCCGTCGCGCCATCGGGCGCAGCTTCGCTCTTCTGTCGTTCTCGCTGCTGGCCGCCTGTGGCGGCGGTGGCGGTGGTGGCGGCGACCCCAGCTACGCCGTGGACCTGTCGCCCAAGCCGCTGACGGCCCGCTGGACCGATGCCATGGTGGTGCTCGAGCCGGTCAGCGGGACCGCCGTCTTCGACAAGGCGCCCACCGGCACGGTGTACCCGGTGGTGGTGATGGATGCGCCCAATTTCGTGTCAGAGACCGTGGCCGTGCGGCAGATCTCGGGCACCACCTACGAGGTGGACCTGACGCCCAAGTCCTCGCTGTCGGTGGGCGTGCACACCGGCACCCTCACCCTCAAGCTGTGCAAGGACCCGCAGTGCAATGCGGTGTACGCCCTGACCGGCGGCAGTCTGCCCTATGAGCTGACGGTGTCGGCGGCGATGGCCGTGTCGCTGACGATCAACGGCGTGCCTGTGCCCGATGGACGCGGCGGCCAGTTGACTGCCCGTGAAGACGATGTGCTGACCGTGGACATCAGCAGCGGCGACACGATCGAGCTCAGCTCGCATGCCGAGGTCGACTGGGTGGCCAGCACGAACAACCAGGTCAACAACTCGATCACGGTGCTGTCCTCCACGCCCACCAGTTGGCGCGCCGTGATCTCGGGGCCGCCCAATGCCAAGGACCTGTCGGTGCTGGCGATCCCCAAGGACACCAATCAGCGGTCGGCGCAGTACTCGTTCTTTATTCAGTGAGGGGAACGGCGCTGTAGGCCTCGCCCCTTACTACTTCTGAGTGGTACGGCTGGCGGGGTGCAGGTCACACGGCCTTGGGTGGGTGTGTTCTTAGGAGAGCTTATCTCGCAACATTGCCTGCGATGGTCTTGGCGCTCTCTACCGCGCAGTGAGCAAATTTCCAGTATAGAACTCCCCCGACCGCCCCGTATGACTTGGCTATTGCGCACTCGCGGCTGGTGGCATCTACGTTCGAGCAGCTGTTGCGAGACAGTGATGCTCCCGCCCCATATCTCGCATCAATGACCTTGGCAAGCCGCACCTCCCAATCCGGAATCTCAAAGGCGTCAGCGTACTGCGAGAGCAAAGTCTCAAACGTTTGGATGTCCGCCTGATCGTAGTCCTTTGTGTAGCTGCGGAAGCAACTAACGGCTTGTTGGGAAGCCTTTTCGATTTGAGCGCGAACCTCTCCGCGGTCGGCTGACAGCGGGCCCGACTTTTCATCAGATGACAGATTTCGCTGCCATCTTTCAGTCAAGGTGGCGCGGACAACAGCTGTTAGCTTGGCGTCCTGCGGGGCCTCGTCAGCCAAGCCAACCGAACTAGATAACGCGAGTGTGATCGCGAGGACTTGAGCTCTGGCTTGCACGGTCAAGAGATGGCGATGCATTAACGGCTCCACCCATTTCGCATCTTGGTGATTGTGCCGTTGAACAAGTCTTGAATAGCCAAGCCTGGAATGCCTGCAAGCATTGACGTAAGCCTTGGCAGGCCCTGCGCTGCGTCAACACTGCAGCCAATCGATGCTCCCTGTCCGGCCACATTCAGGCTCTTGCCGATCTCAAGGCGTCCGTCTATCACGTCAACAAACGGCGGGCCGTACTTCTTCGCAGCCTTCTCGAGAACCTTGGCGGCGTCCTTGTTTTCCATCCCATCAAGGACATCGCCCAATGTCTTAGTCTTCGTGTCCGGGAATGCCTCTTTGATCTCGACAGGATTGGCGTAGGTAAGCAAACCGTCACCACTGAATACAGTAGTGAGCACAGCGCTTGAGGCATTACCCAGCGTCATGAGATCAAGGCTCTTTTGTGTCGTGACGGACGTTGCGATGAGCTGGTAAGCATCATCGCCAAGTGGCTTGCGTGACAGCATCCATGCATCATCCGTTTTGAACACCGCGCTGTCGCCCTTGATCTTCACGCCACCGCCTTGGACAAGGTCGGCCTTGAGCTCTAGGTCACCGAAGCCCGGCGTCTTCAGCTTGCCATCAGCGAGGCATTGCAGATCCGCCACTTTGCCCAATGCGGCCACGCTAGACAGCGCTTCTGCACCGGCTTCTCCAAAGAATGGGGCGAGCGGATTCCCTTTCGGCGACGGCGGAATGGGCATCGCATCCGGTCCACCCTGTGGCCTCACCCACGGCTCGTCATAGGTGCCGTCCGGGTTTTTGATTCGAACACCGTCTGGTGTTCTCTCGATGACCCTGCCGTCAGAGCCATACAGCTTTCCATCAGCGCCGCGCCGCAGCGGCTCTTCCTTCGTCCCAACCTCGAGCGCCAAACCGCTAAGCCCCTTGGCGCGCTGAGCCTTGTCTTGGTACGCAAACCACTCTTCATCGCTCGGCGAATCCGAAATCACCGTGGCCTGATCAAGGTTGCGGACGTTTTCTTGGTTGATCGCAGCCCAAACATCGGCCTCATTCGGAGCCTTTGTATCCCACCGAATAGCCGCGTCTTTGCGTGAACTTTCATCGAGGGCATCAACGCGGCCGGTCGCCTGCATCTCATCGACGATGGAGATGCCCAACGCATTGCCAAATGCATCAGCACCATGACGATCGCCGATGCACACGGCATCGGCGTCCGCCCCCTTGACGCCTCCGGCGTGCCATCCAACGAGCCTTGCCGGATCGCCTGGGTGGCGTCACACCCACTGCTGGCGCGCCCAAGCAGTGGGGCGATGCGGTGTCGTAGGCAGCATCGCACGCCGTGAAGCGCATGCTGTCCGTGGCCGTGCGTGCGCGGGCACACCTGCGGCGGCCTGGAGCCTCATCGGCGCCTGTTCGAGGAAGCGGCTGGTCCTTTCCCGGACTACGTCGTGGCGGCGCTACGAGCGGCGATGGCTTTCTCAATGGCGCGCAGCTGCGGCTCGTGCACGGGTGCCGCAGCCCGGATCTCGTCGGTGGGTACGGCGTCAAGGACTTCAATGCCATGCTGACTGAGGATCTGCCGGCCGCCACGACTGAGCGCCAGCCTGTGCACCTGGTGGATCATGGACCCCAGTCGCTCGTTCTCGCTGGGTTGGCGCAGCACGCGGCGGATCGCTTCCCGAGCAACGTCCACCGCCCAGATCGCCTGGGTGACGACGTGCGGGCCTTTGGATTCCAGCAGACCCACAGCGTTCTGCACTCGGGAGTCCAGAACATGCAGAGGGTGCATGACCCGGATGCGATGGCCTGGCGTCCACTCGATCTCGACGCTGTCGCGCCAGACGGCCTGGGTGAACTCGCGAGACTGTCGCAGGCCGCTGACCGTGAACAGCAGGTGCAAGACGTCGATGTTGCGCACCTTGCCCGCCGATCCGGTGCGAATGCGGATTTGTGCCACCAGCGACGTGAGGGCGTCGCTGTCCGGGGTTAGCAGCGATGCTCGCAGGCTGGTGGCAATGTGCTGGGCGCGCTCCAGACTGCCCAGCGCATCGCCGTCGTTGGAGATGGCTGCCGCATTGGGCGCCACGCCATAGCGGTCCATCCAGAAGGCCAGGGCTTGACCGCCGACAAGCACCATGTCGGTGCCCATGTCCTGAAGAAAGGCATTGAGCGTGGCCGCGTCCAGCGGCACTTCGTCATCCGCGAGTATGGGCTCGGTGTCCCGTGCCTGTGGACGCGGCGGCTGCGTGCCCATGGCTGTGCCTGCCCGGGTCCCGCAGGCTAGAGCGCCGAGTTGATCGCCTTGGCTTGCCGTGCGCGGCCGCCCGAGAACCAGCTCATCGACTCCTGTCCGGCCCGGCCCGATTCGATGGCCGCGATGTCGCGCGCCTGCTGGGCACGTTTGGCCGCCCACAGCGTGCTCTCGGGCAAGCTGCCGCTTGACCGTTCGCCCCGCAGCAACTCGACCAGTTCGCCCACCGACAGGCCGCTTTGCTCCAGCGCCGCACCCAGCCGAGCCCAGTGCTCAATCTGCTGCGCAGCCGAGCGCGACAGGATCTCGCCCCGGCGATACGCCTGTTCAAACAGCTCGGAGGAGATGCGGACTGAGTTGCTGCTCATGATGTTGTGGCAGATTACCACAGTCGCGCTGTCGGCGGACCATCATCGTTTCGGCCTGCGGCGGGACTCGCGCCGGCTGGGCAACGCGCAGGCCTGTGTCGATGTCGCCGCTGTCCCTGCAGCGGCAATTTGCCGCATTCGCCGCCAGTCGGCGGGATGACAGCCGGTTTCCTGCCCTTTTTCAGGCTCAAGTCCCGGGTCGGCCTTGGGCACCATGGGGTCCAGCGGGTGAAGTTGTGCCCGAACCGACCGCCATGAACGCCTTCCTGCCCCGACTCCAAGCCCTGCTGGGCGACAACGCCAACCTCATCAAGGCGCTGATGGCGCCGATCTTCATCGTCATGGTTCTGGCGATGATGGTGCTGCCGCTGCCGCCCTTTGCGCTGGATCTGTTCTTCACCTTCAACATCGCGATGTCGCTGATGGTGATGCTGGTGGCGGCGCAGATGATCAAGCCGCTGGACTTTGCGGCCTTCCCCACGGTGCTGCTGGTCACCACGCTGCTGCGCCTGTCGCTGAACGTGGCCTCCAGCCGCGTGGTGCTGATGGAAGGCCACACCGGCACCGGCGCCGCCGGCAAGGTGATCGAGGCCTTCGGCCATTTCCTGATCGGCGGCAACTTCGCCGTCGGCCTGATCGTCTTCGCGATCCTGGTGGTGATCAACTTCATCGTCGTCACCAAGGGCGCCGAGCGCATCGCCGAGGTCGGCGCACGCTTCACCCTGGACGCGATGCCCGGCAAGCAGATGGCGATCGACGCCGACCTGAACGCCGGCCTGATCGACGAGGACACCGCCAAGAAGCGCCGCGCCGAGGTGGGCGAGGAAGCCGACTTCTTCGGCTCCATGGACGGTGCCAGCAAGTTCGTGCGCGGTGACGCGGTGGCCGGCATGCTGATCCTGGCGATCAACATCATCGGTGGCTTCATCATCGGCGTCGCGCAGCACGGCCTGGGTGTGGGCGAGGCGGCCTCGAGCTACATCCTGCTGGCAGTGGGCGACGCGCTGGTGGCGCAGATCCCGGCGCTGCTGATCTCGGTGGCGGCGGCGATGGTGGTCTCGCGCGTGGGCTCGGAACACGACGTGGGCAGCCAGATCCGCGACCAGATGTTCAGCTCGCCGCGCGCGCTGGGCATCACTGCGGCCATCATCGGCCTGCTGGGCCTGATCCCGGGCATGCCCAACCTGGTCTTCCTGCTGATGTCGGGCACGATCGGCTACTACGCCTGGTGGCTGGCCAAGCGCGCCCGTCTGGCGGCCGAGCAACCGGTGGCCAGCAAGGACGACCCCGCGCCACAGGCCAATGCCGAGGCCAGCTGGGACGACCTGCAGCCGGTGGACACGCTGGGCCTGGAGGTGGGCTACCGCCTGATCACGCTGGTCGACAAGGCCCGCGGTGGCGACCTGCTGGCGCGCATCAAGGGCGTGCGCAAGAAGTTCGCGCAGGAGGTGGGCTTCCTGCCGCCGTCGGTGCACATCCGCGACAACCTGGAGCTCAAGCCCAGCGTCTACCGCGTCTCGCTGCGCGGCGCGGTGATCGGCGAGGGTGAGGCCTTCCCCGGCATGCTGCTGGCCATCAACCCCGGCGGCAGCGTGCCCCAGCTGCCCGGCACCAAGACCACCGACCCGGCCTTCGGGCTGCCCGCGGTGTGGGTGGAAGAGCGGCTGCGCGAGCAGGCCCAAATGAGTGGCTATACGGTGGTTGATTGCTCGACCGTCGTGGCCACCCACCTCTCACACTTGATGCAGGTGAATGCCGCCAGGCTGCTGGGTCGCCAGGAGACCCAGGCCCTGGTGGATCACGTGACCAAGCTGGCCCCCAAACTGATCGAAGACGTGGTACCCAAGATGGTTGGCATCGCGACCCTGCAGAAGGTTCTGCAGCTGCTGCTGGACGAAGGTGTGCATGTGCGCGACTACCGCTCGATCATCGAGTGCCTGGCCGAGCATGCCGCCGGCGTGGCCGACCCGTCGGAGCTGGCCCGCCGCATCCGCATCCAGCTGGCGCCGGCCATCGTGCAGCAGATCTATGGCCCGGCCAAGGAGCTGGACGTGATCGCGCTGGACCCCGAACTCGAGCGCCTGGTTGGCCAGGCGCTGAATTCCCCGCACGGCCCCGCGCTCGACCCGGGCGTGGCCGACACCCTGACCCGCCAGGCCGCCGACACCGCGCGCCACCAGGAGGACCTGGGCCACCCGGCCTGCCTGCTGGTGCCCGATGTGCTGCGCGCCCCCCTGGCCCGCCTGCTCAAGCGCGCCGCGCCCCGCCTGAAGGTGCTGGCGCACAGCGAGATCCCCGAGACCCACTCGATCCGCATCGGCTCGATCATCGGAGCAGGCGCATGACCCCTTGTGATTTCACCTGTCCGCGCCGCGCGCGGACCCCCGCCGGAGCAATGGGCTCCCAGCGCAGCCGGCAGGAGGCCGTATGAACGTCAAGCGATTCACCGCCCGCACCTCGCGTGAGGCCTTTGTCCTGGTTCGCCAGGCCTTTGGCGAAGACGCCGTCGTGCTGTCGACCAAGCCCTGCAGCGAGGGTGTCGAGGTCCTGGCCATGGCCCCCGATGCGGTCGACCAGATCGAGCGCGTCAGCGGCGCCGCCGCCCGCAAGCCCGCACCGGCCCGCGATGGCCTGGCCGCCCGCGCCGAACGCCAGACCGCCCAGCGCGGCCTGCCGGGCCAGCGCCTGGTCGAGCGCCAGCCGGGCGCGGCGATCACCCAGAACGAGGTGGACCAGGACGTCGAGCAGCTGCAGATGAGCACGCTGTCGTTCCAGGACTATGTGCGCGAGCGCATGCTGCGCCGCCGCCAGGCCGCGATCGACGGCACCCCGACCGACGAGGCGATGGAGCCGATGCCGGCGCCCGCGCCCGCCCAGCGCGCGCCTAGCGCCTCGATCGCCGCCCGCGCCAGCAGCCCCACCCGCCATGAGACCACCGCACCGATCGTCGTGCCGCAGCTGTCCGAAGCCCTGCCCGAGCGCCGCGACCAGGTGGACATGGTGCATGAGCTGCGCGCGATGAAGGGCCTGATCGAGGAGCGCTTTGGCGCCCTGGCCTTCATGGAGAAGCTGCAGCGTCATCCGCAACAGGCCACGCTGGCCCAAACCCTGCTGGATTGCGGCTGGTCCCCGGGCCTGATCCGCAAGCTGGTCGAGGCGCTGCCGGCGCAGACCGGCGACGCCACCGACTGGGCGGCCCGTGTGCTGGAGCGCAACCTGGCCACCAGCGAGGCCGAGCCGGCGCTGGAGGAGCAGGGCGGCATCTACGCGCTGATCGGCTCCACCGGCGTGGGCAAGACCACCTCGACCGCCAAGCTGGCAGCGGCCTTCGCCACCCGCTACGGCGCGTCCAACCTGGGCCTGATCACGCTGGACGCCTACCGCGTCGGCGCCCAGGAACAGCTGCGCACCTACGGCCGCATCCTCGGCGTGCCGGTGCACACCGCCCATGACCGCGCCTCGCTGGAAGACCTGCTGGAGCTGCTGGCCGGCAAGCGCATGGTGCTGATCGACACCGCTGGCATCGCCCAGCGCGACAGCCGCACCAAGGAACTGCTGGAGATGCTGTCGCACCCCAGCATCCAGCGCCTGCTGGTGGTCGACGCCTCGTCGCAGGGCGAGACCATCGACGAGGTCATCACCGCCTGGCGCGCCGCGCGCTGCAAGGGCGTGGTGCTGTCCAAGATCGACGAGGCCGTCAAGCTGGCGCCGGCGCTGGACGCCGTGATCCGCCACCGCCTGAAGGTGCTGGCCGTGGCCAATGGCCAGCGCGTGCCGGAGGACTGGCACCGCCTGTCCTCGAACGCCCTGGTGCAGCGCGCCATGAAGGCCACCGGCGCCGCCAGCTGGCGCCTGGAGCTGCCCGAGGTGCAACTGGTCTTCGCCACCGCACCGCGCGTGGCACCGACCCCGAGCCCGCTGTGAGGAACCCGGCCATGGGACGCAGCTTGAACGCCGGACGCCTGCACCGCCACGACCAGGCCGCCGGTCTGCGGGCGCTGTTCGGCCCCAGCGAGGCCCGCCTGGTGCCGCTGGTGGCCAACCCGCACCTGCGCAGCCACCCGATCCTGCTCGAGCGCCTGTGCTCGGCACTGTCCGAACACGGCGCGCGCCTGCTGGTGATCGACGCCGCCGACACCTCGCCCGAGCCGCACGAGCTGTGCGAGGTCGACCTGGGCGCCTGCATCGAACGCCTGGGTCCGCGCGTGCATTACCTGGCCGCGCGCGGCCTGCCGCGCCGCCATGTCGACACCCGGGGCTCGGCCCAGGGCTGGCTGGCTGCGGTGGAAGCCGCCGCGGCGCCGGTGGACCTGGTGCTGCTGCACGCCACGGCGCGCGACATGACCCGGCTGATCGGCGCCCGCGACGCCCGGCCGGTGCTGATGTGCGGCGTCGACCACGCCAGCCTGACCGACGCCTATGCCTCGATCAAGCTGCTCGCGCAGCGCCTGGCGCTGCGCAGCTTCGACCTGCTGGTCAGCGAGGACGGCCGCCCGCAGCGCGCTGCCGCCGCCGCGGCCCGCCTGGCCGACACCGCCGATGTCTTCCTCGGCGCGGTGCAGCGTTCCTACGCCGCCGTCGATTGCCGCCAGCCCGCCCAGGCCGCCTTGCCGCAGGCCCTGCGCCAGCTGGCCCACGACCAACGCACGCGTGCCCCGCACGCGACCGACCCGGCCCCGGGGCCGCTGGTCCAGGCCGCCCTGTCGGGCGCCGACCAGCCCCCCCGGATCCCTTTCTGACAAGCGCCCACGGAGAGCGTCATGTACACCGCCAACGGCCGACTCGATACCAACACCCTGCTCAAGCAGCACAGCGGCCTGGTGCGCCGCCTGGCCCACCAGATGATCGCCAAGCTGCCCGCCAACGTCGAGATCGACGACCTGATCCAGGTCGGCATGATCGGTCTGCACGACGCGCTGGGCCGCTTCGACGCCGGCCAGGGCGTGCAGTTCGAGACCTTCGCCACCCAGCGCATCCGCGGCGCCATGCTCGACGAGCTGCGCGGCAGCGACTGGATGAGCCGCGGCAACCGCAAGCAGCAGCGCGACATCGAGGCCGCCGTCCACCGCCTGGAGCAGAAGCTGGGCCGGGCGCCGCAGGAAAGCGAGATCGCCGCCGAGATGGGCATCACGCTGGGCCAGTACCAGGACATCCTGACCAAGGTGCGCGGCACGCAGCTGGTCTATCTCGAGGACATGAGCGGCGACGAGGGCGGCGACGAGTTCCTGGACCGCCACGTGGCCAACGAGGACGCCAACCCGCTGGCCATGCTGCAGGACCACCGCATGCGCGAGGCCCTGGTCGAGGCGATCAAGCACCTGCCCGAGCGCGAGCAGTACGTGATGAGCATGTACTACGAGCACGACATGAACCTCAAGGAAATCGCCGCCGTGCTGGGCGTGACCGAGTCGCGCGTGTGCCAGCTCCACAGCCAGTCGATCGCGCGCCTGCGGGTGAAGCTGCGCGAGTGGTGAACGCTGGCCGGCCAGGCCGACCACCGCAGGCGATGAACAGGGGCGCCCACCGGCGCCCCTCTTGCTTTTTGGTGGCACCATCGCCGCGTTGCCACCGCGGAGACTTCGCATGCACCCCCTGGCCAATCTGGACGAGGTCGAGTTCGACGACATCGAGGACAACGGCCTGTACACCTCGCGCCGCGCCTGCTTCAGCGCCTCCATCGGCGCGCGCCAGCTCGGCTACAACCTGACCCTGCTGCCGCCGGGCAAGGCGCAGTGTCCCTTCCACAACCACCATGGCGAGGAAGAGATGTTCCTGATCCTGGAGGGCACCGGCGAGCTGCGCTTTGGCCAGCAGCGCCTGCCGCTGCGGCCCATGGACGTGGTGGCCTGTCCCACCGGCGGACCGGAGGTGGCGCACCAGATCATCAACACCGGCTCGGTGCCGATGCGCTACCTGGCCGTGTCCAACCGGGTGCCGCTGGAGCTGTGCGAGTACCCCGACTCGGGCAAGCTGCTGGTGGCCTCGGACGGACCGCAGGGCGAGCGCCGGCTGCGCAAGGTGATGCGTGCCGAGCTGACGGTGGACTACTACGACCGCAAGCGCACCGACGCGCCCGGCGGCACCCCGTGAGCGACCCGGACTTCCCGACCCTGCACACCGAGCGCCTGGTGCTGCGCGAGATCCTGCTGGCCGACGCGCCGGCCCTGCTGGCGGTGCATGGCGATGCGCAGGCGATGCGCTGGTTCGGCAGCGAGCCGCTGGCCGACCTGGCCGCGGCCGAGGGCCTGGTGGCGCTGTTCGCCGGCTGGCGCCGCCAGCCCAACCCCGGCACCCGCTGGGGACTGGCGCGGCGCAGTGAGCCCCATCGCCTGCTGGGCAGCTGCGGGCTGTTCGGCTGGAATCGCCAGTGGCGCAAGTGCACGCTGGGCTACGAACTGCACCCCTCGGCGCGCGGCCAGGGGCTGATGGACGAGGCGCTGCGCGCGGTGCTGGACTGGGGATTTGCGCAGATGCAGCTCAACCGCATCGAGGCCCAGGTGCACCCGGACAATGCCGCCTCACGCCGATCGCTGCAGCGCCTGGGTTTCCAGGCCGAGGGCCTGATGCGCGAAGCCGGCCACTGGCATGGTGCCTACCACGACCTGATCGGCGTGGGATTGCTGGCGCGCGACTGGCGCGCCGCAGGGGCGGCTCAGGCCTCGGCGTAGCCGCTGGAGCCGCGGCGGGCGGCCTGGCCGCTGGCGCCGTACAGGTCGATCGGCTGCGGCGGGGTGGGCAGCAGCACGTCAATCGCCCGGTCCAGGGCCGAGCTGGCCCGGTGAACGGCCTCGCGCTGGGCGGCGACACGGCCGCCGGCCATCGCCAGGCGGCGGCGCAGCGGCAGCGGCACGCCCTGCGGGCTGGCCTGGTGGCCAAAACGCTCCACCGCGCGTTGCAGGGCGCGGTGCAGGGCATTGGCGGCGGTCTCGGTGGCGGCGGGGTCGTGCGCCTGCAGCGCCTGGCCCAGGGCGGCCAGTTCCAGTTCCACCGCGCCCAGCGCGGTCTCGAGTTCGCCCAGGTTGCGAACGGCGTCGTGTTCCGAAGGGGTGCTCAGCATGGCGTGATCCAGCCTCCGCCGGCCCGGGCCGACGGATCAATGAAACCTGGGAAGTCAGGGCGCCGCGAGGTCGCCCGGATCGCAGCGACCGCTCAGTGGTCGCTGTAGCGCTTGAGCAGGTCCTGCGCGTTGGCGATCAGCTTGTCGGCGATCTTCTCGGGGTTGACCTGGAACTTGCCGTCGCGGATGGCCTGCGCGATGCGCTCGACCTTGGCGGCGTCGAAGCTCGGGTCCGCGCCGGCCTGGGCGATGGCGCTGCCGGTGGCCGACAGGCTCACCTGCGCGCTGTCGGTGGCCTCGGTGGCGTCCGACTTGTCGCTCTTGGCGCCCCGGGTGCGCGTGTCCGCCAGCGGGTTGGTGGCGCTCTTGGGGTCAAAGGATCCGATCTTCATGGTGTGCTCCAGTGGGTTCCTGGCCTGGCCGAAAACCCGAATGTCTTGCATCGGTTGTCGGAGCCCGCTGCCGGAACTTTAGGACTTTTGGCAGCGGCGGGGAATCGAGAAAAGCTCACAGCATCACCTCCAGTTCCCGATCGGCGACCGGCCGGCCCTGGACCAGGCGGCCGCTGTCGGTGCGCACGCGGGCGGTCTGGCCCTCGATGCCGGGGGTGATGGCCTGGCCTTCGCTGGCGATGCGCCAGCCGGGACCGACGGCGACGATGCGCACGTTGTCGCCGGCGGCGAACCACTGGCGGGCCTTCAGGTCGCTGGCACGCACTGGGCTGCCGGCGGCCAGCGGCCGGGCCAGCACGCGGCCCACCAGCGCCTCCGGGCGCAGCAGCGGCATGCTGCTGCCGCTGGCCAGGTCGACCTCGGCCTCGGTCAGCTGGGGCGCCGCCAGCGTCTGGCCGGCCGAACCGGCCGAGGACAGCACCAGGGCGCGGATGAAGACATGCACCGTCACGGGCAGGGTGACATTCCAGCGCTTTTCGCCTTCGACGCAGCGCATGCCCACGCGGGTGCGGCCCCAGGCCGGCAGGCCGGGGGGCAGGTAGGACTCGATGCGGCGGCAGGGCGCCAGCTTCAGACGCGGGTCGAGCGTGCCGACTTCCACCTCCACCCGGGCCGTGGGCGAGGTCGCCTGGCGGGCGGAATCGCGCGCCAGCTGGTCAATGCGTTGCAGCAGGTCGCCGGCTTCTGAGGTGGCCTGGGCCCAGGCCGGCGCCGCCGCGCACAGCGCGGCGACCAACCCACCGGCAAGGCGGGATCGGGCGGTCGGGGCGGGCTGGGGCATGGCGGGGGCAGGGTCGGTGGATGGAACGTGATCTTGAGACTTGTTGTCGGCGCCCACCGGCCTGAAATGAAGGGCGCCGGGCGGGCTGTTTGCGCCTTTGCCGTGCTTCAGTGCTGCCCACAATCGGCCGACGGGCTGTCCTGCCGCCATCGCGACGGGGCCCGCCCCCGAAGGACACGCCGATGCTCAACCGCCTGACCAACACGCTGGACTTCCAGAGCCAGGCGCTCACGCTGCGCGCCGAGCGCCAGCGCCTGATCTCCAGCAACATCGCCAACGCCGACACGCCGGGCTATGTGGCCCGCGACATGGATTTCGCCAGCGCGCTGCGCCAGGCCACCGGGCAGACGGCCGTGCCGGGACAGATGACCGCCACCCGGGCCGGCCACATCCAGCCCGCGGCGGGTGCGTTGGCGCCGTCGGGCCTGCGCTATGCCACCGCGGCGCAGACCAACCTGGACCGCAACAGCGTCGACATGGACCGCGAGCGCGCCAGCTTCGCCGAGAACTCGGTCAAGTACGAGGCCACGCTGCGCTTTCTGAATGGCCAGATCCGCTCGCTCGGCGACGCGATGAAGAGCCCTTCCCAGGGTTGATGAGGGGCTGACATGACAACGCCTGTTGAGCAACGCACCAGCGGCCCGAGCGCCGGGCCGCTCCCAAGCCGGGCCGCATCCCCTTGGGGGATCGGCTGGCGTACCCGCCAGACGAGGGGCTGACATGAGCATGTTCAAGGTCTTCGATATTTCGGGCTCGGCGGTCAGTGCGCAGAGCCAGCGGCTCAACGTGGTGGCCTCCAACCTGGCCAACGTCGACACCGTGGCTGGCCCCGACGGCTCGGCCTACAAGGCGCGCCAGGTGGTCTTCCAGACCGTGATGATGGACGCCCAGGGCCGCGCCGCCAGCGGCGAGATGGGCGACCCCACCGGTGCCAGCGCCGGTGTCAAGGTCTCCACCGTGTCCGAGGACAACACCCCCGGCCGCAAGGTGCGCGACCCCAGCCACCCGGCGGCCGACGCCGACGGCTATGTCACCTACAGCAACGTCAACGCGGTGGAGGAGATGGTCAACATGATCTCGGCCTCGCGTTCGTACCAGAACAACATCGAGGTCATGAACACCGCCAAGAGCCTGCTGCTGAAGACGCTGCAGATGGGCCAGGGCTGAACCGCAGGGACTTGACGCATGAGCACCACCGTCTCCTCCACGACCCAGGCCTCGAGCACGCTGAGCAGCCAGGTCACCAGTGCCACCGAGCAATCCGACCGCTTCCTCAAGCTGCTGGTGGCGCAGATGAAGAACCAGGATCCGCTGAACCCGCTGGACAACGCCCAGCTGACCACCCAGATGGCGCAGATCAGCACCGTCTCGGGCCTGGAGAAGCTCAACACCACCACCGCCTCGCTGGGCGGCCTGTTCACGCAGATGCAGGCCATGCAGGGCGCGTCGCTGGTGGGCCACGACGTGGCGGTCGAGGGCAACGCGCTGCGCGTGCAGGGCGAGCAGGCCGATGGCGGCTTCGAGCTGGCCGCGGCCGCCGACACCGTCAAGGTCGAGATCCAGGGCGCCGGTGGCCTGACCATCGACACCATCGAGCTCAAGGGCCAGGCCGCTGGCCGCCACACCTTCGACTGGACCGTGCCCGAGAGCGCCAAGGGCCAGGCACTGACCTTCAAGGTCACCGCCACCTCGGGTGACAACAAGGTCAGCTCGATGACGCTGCAGCACGAGCGCATCAGCGCCGTGTCCACCTTCAACAACACGCTGGCCCTCGAGTTGGCCAACGGCGACCGGGTGGCGTACGACGCCGTCTGGGCCTTCCTCTGACCTCCCTCTTCCGCACCAGGAGCATCCCATGAGCTTCCAGCAAGGCCTGTCCGGTCTGAATGTCTCGTCGAAGAACCTCGACGTCATCGGCAACAACATCGCCAACGCCAACACCTACGGCTCCAAGGGCTCGCGCGCCGAGTTCGCCGATGTCTACGCGGCGGCGCTGGGTGGCACCGGCATCTCGCAGGTGGGCATCGGTGTGCGCCTGGCCACGGTGGCGCAGCAGTTCACCCAGGGCAACATCACCACCACCGACAACTCGATGGACCTGGCGATCAACGGCGGCGGCTTCTTCCAGCTGACCGACGGCCGCAACCCGGTCACCTATTCGCGCAACGGCCAGTTCAAGGTGGACTCCGAAGGCTTCATCGTCAACAACGGCGGTCTGAAGCTGCTGGGCTATGCGGCCGATGCCGGCGGCACGATCCAGCCCGGCCAGGCCGTGCCGCTGCAGCTGCCCACTGGCGGCATCGAGCCGCATGCCTCGACCGAGATCTCGATGGAGTTCAACCTCGACTCGCGCCTGGCCACCACCGACACCGGCAGCACGCCGCGCGTCGACTTCTCGAACGCCAAGACCTACAACAACGCCACCTCGGTGACGGTCTACGACGCCAAGGGCCAGCCGGTCGCGCTGACCTACTACTTCCAGAAGGCCGCCGACGACCAGTGGAACGTCTACATCACCGCCAATGGCGCCTCGATCGGCGGCACCGCCGATGATCCGCAGCCGGTGCAGACCATGACCTTCACCGCCGATGGCGCCACGCCGACGCCCGACTCGATCACGCTGGACGTGCCGGCCTCGACCAACTCGCAGGGCGCGATCACGCTGCCGATCCCGGGCATCGCGATCGACATCTCGGGCGCCACCCAGTACGGCTCCTCGTTCTCGGTGACCAACCTGGCGCAGGACGGCTACTCGGCCGGATCGCTCTCCAGCATCGCCTTCGACGCCAGCGGCGTGATCACCGCGCGCTACTCCAACGGCCAGTCCAAGTCGGCTGGCCAGCTGGAGCTGGCCACCTTCCGCAACAACCAGGGCCTGCAGCCGGTGGGCGGCAACGGCTGGCAGCGCACCTACGCCTCGGGCGATCCGGTGGTGGGCACGCCGGCCCAGGGCAACATGGGCGCGATCCAGGCCGGTGCGCTGGAAGAGTCGAACGTGGACCTGACCGGCGAGCTGGTCAACATGATCACCGCCCAGCGCAACTACCAGGCCAATGCGCAGACCATCAAGACCATGGACCAGGTGATGCAGACCCTGGTCAACCTCCGCTGATGTCGGCCCCCAAGACGTCTGCGACGTCGCCCCCCCAAGGGGGAGCGTCCGGCTTGGGGCGGCCCGGCGCCGGACGGCCTTCGGCCCGCCGCTTCAGGCCGCACTAGGAGTACCCGATGGACCGCATGATCTACCTGTCGATGGCCGGCGCCAAGGCGGCGATGAACCGCCAGGAGGTGCTGTCGCACAACCTGGCCAACGTCAACACCACCGGCTTTCGCGAGGAAATGGCGGCGATGCGTGCCGTGCCGGTGCGCGGCGACGGCGCCTCCACCCGCGTCTACTCGTTGGAGACCACGGTGGGCTACAAGCCCGACGCCGGCCCGGTCACGCAAACCAACCGCAACCTGGACGTGGCGATGAAGGGCAACGCCTGGATGGCGGTGCAGTCGCTCGAAGGCACCGAGGCCTACACCCGCGCCGGTGCGCTGGAGGTCAACGCCGAGGGCCTGCTGGTCACGGTGGGCGGCCTGCAGGTCAATGGCGATGCCGGACCGATCAACATCCCGGCCAATGCCAGCGTGACGATCGCGCCGGATGGCACGGTCAGCGCGCTGGCCCCGGGCCAGCCGCCGCAGGCGGTGGGCCGCATCAAGATGGTCACGCCCGAGCAGGCGCTGACGCGTGGCAACGACGGCCTGTTCCGCACCCGGGACAACAACGACCTGGACGCCGACCCCAACGCCCGCCTGCAGGACGGGGCGCTGGAGGGCTCGAACGTCAGCCCTGTGGAGACGATGGTGGCGATGATCACCGCCGCCCGGCAGTTCGAGCAGCAGATGAAGATGATCACCACCTCCGAGCGCCAGGAACAGACGGCCTCGAAGCTGCTGTCGCCCAACGGCTGAGCGCGGCGGCGCTCAGTGCAGCGCCACCGCGTCCGCCGCCAGCACCTGGCCGAGGATCGCCAGGCCCTGGTCGATCTCCTGCGCCGTGCTGTTCAGCCGCGGCATGAAGCGCAGGCAGTGCGGCCGTGCCGCGTTCACCAGCAGGCCCGCCTCGCGCGCGGCCTGCACCAGCGCCGGCGCCCGGTCCTGGCCCAGCTCCAGCGCCCACAGCAGTCCGGCGCCACGCACCTCGCCCAGACCGCTGCGCGCCGACAGCGCCTGCAGACCCTGCTGCAGCTGCGCGCCGCGCTCGCGCACGTTGGCCAGGAAAGCGGGCTGCGCAATCACCTCCAGCACCGCCAGGCTGGCGGCCGCCATCAGCGGGTTGCCGCTGTAGGTGCCGCCCTGGTCGCCCGGCTCGAAGACCGCGGCGTGCTCGGCCGCCAGCACCGCCGAGATCGGCACGCCGCCGCCCAGGCCCTTGCCCAGCGTGACGATGTCCGGGCGCACACCCACCTGCTGGAAGGCGAACAGCTCGCCCAGCCGGCCGCAGCCGGTCTGCACCTCGTCGAAGATCAGCAGCAGGTCGCGCTCGTCGCACAGCGCCCGCAGCTGCTGCAGGAAGGCGGGCGTGGCCGGGCGCACGCCGGCCTCGCCCTGCACCGGCTCGAGCATCACGGCCACCGTGTCGGCGTCGACCAGTGCCTCCACCGAGGCCAGGTCGTTGAGCCGCGCCTTGGCGAAGCCCGGCATCTGCGGCGGGAACAGCTGGTCCCAGCCGGGCTTGCCGCTGGCCGCCATGGTCGCCAGATTGCGGCCATGGAAGCCGTTCTCGAAGCTGATGATCTTCCAGGCCCCGGCCCGTCGGGCTCGTGATGCGCGCCGTCCCCACTTGCGCGCCAGCTTGATCGCCCCCTCGTTGGCCTCCGCCCCGGTGCTGCCGAACCAGGCCTGGTGCAGGCCGCTGAGCGCACACAGGCGCTGCGCCAGCTGCAGCGAAGGCAGGTTGTGCAGCGCCGGGCTGGGCGTCAGCAGCGTGGTGGCCTGGGCCTGCAGCGCCGCCGACAGCACCGGCGGGCAGTGCCCCAGCGCATTGACCGCCCAGCCCTGCAGCCAGTCCAGGTAGCGCCGGCCGGCGGCGTCCCACAGCCAGGCGCCCTCGCCGCGCACGAAGATGTCGGCGGGGCGCTCGGTGATGGGCATCAGGTGGCAGGGCGAGGGGTGGACCTGGGGGTGCATGGGCGGTTCCTTTCAGCGAAGGGCAGGGACAAAGAAAAAGGCCACGGGGGGAACCGTGGCCTTTGGGGGGGAAAGCGGGGTGGGGGTGTCAGGTCCTCATCACGCGTTTCTCACCGGCAGGGCACGGCGCGAGCGATCGGGCTCGTGCAGCTCGTGCAGCGGTGAGGGCGCGGAAGGCGAAGGACATGCGGACCATCATACGGCATGCGCATCGGCGGCGCGCTGCTGCTCGGCGCGGGCGCGGTAGTCGCGCGGCGACAGGCCGGTCTGGCGCTTGAAGAAGCGGCAGAAATAGGCCGGGTCCTCGAAGCCCAGTTCGAAGGCCAGCCGGGACACCGGCGCCGCCACATGCACCAGGCGGCGCGTGGCCTCGCGCGCCAGGCGCTGGTGCAGCAGGGCCTGGGCGTTCAGCCCGGTCTCGGCACGCACCAGGCGGTTCAGGCGTTCGGTGGACAGGCCCAGGCGCTCGGCGTAGCGGGTGACCGGCCAGTGGTCCTTGAAATGGGCCTCCATCAGCACCACCCAGCGGGTGTAAAGCTCGGGCTGGGCGGCCGCGCCACGGCGTTGGGCCTGGGCCACCTCGCGCCGCGCCAGCTCGGCCGCGCGCCACAGCAGCGCGCGCGCCAGCCAGATCGGCACCTGGCCGGCGGTGGCGCCGGCATCGTCGGCGCGCAGCTCGGCATGCAGGGTGGCGAACAGCGCCTGCAGGCGCGCCACCTCGGGCGCATCGGCATCCAGCGCCAGGCCACGGGGCGCGGCGAACAGCGTGGTCAGCGCCTCGCCCACGGCAGCGTCGCCCTCGGCCAGCAGGGCGGCGTTGACGGTCAGCACATGGCCCTGGGTGCCCGGCATGAAGCGGAACGCATGGGCCACGCCCGGCGGGATGGCCAGGAGCAGCGGCGCAGCGGCATGGACGCGAGATTCGTCCAACATCGCCTCCACCCGGCCCTGCGCCACCCACAGCACCTGGTGCAAACCCTGATGGGTGTGGGCGTCGATCTCCCAGTCGTACAGGCGGCTGCGCGAGTCGATCGATTCAATGTGCAGCAGCGGCGCTGCGGGGCCGCCGGCCTCGCCGTACAGGGCAAAGGCGGGCAGCGCCGCGCGGGCGCGGGTGGCACCGCGGCGGGCGGGGGCAGGGCGGCCGGGCATGTCAGCCAGGATACGTCAAAAGTGCAAGTCTTGTCGGGCCTTTGTCCATCCAGTGCGGGGCGGGTCTTGCCCAGAATCACGCTCCAGAAGGAGACACCTGCGATGAGCTTCCACTTCGATCCCTACAGCCCCGCGGTCGACGCCGATCCGTTCCCCGACTACAAGACCCTGCGCGACGAGCACCCCTGCTTCTGGAGCGAGGAGGCGCAGATGTGGATCCTCTCGCGCTACGCCGACATCGTCAGCGCCGGCCAGGACTGGCAGACGTATTCGTCGGCGAGCGGCAACCTGATGACCGAGCTGCCGGGCCGCGCCGGTGCCACGCTGGGCAGCTCGGATCCCCCCAAGCACGACCGCCTGCGCGGCCTGATCCAGCACGCCTTCATGAAGCGCAACCTGCTGGCGCTGGAGGAGCCGATCCGCGCGGTGGCGCAGGAGGTCTTCGGCCAGTTGAAGGGCGTGGGCCGCTTCGACTTCAAGGACGTGTCCTCGCAGTTCACCGTCAAGGTGCTGATGGCCGCGCTGGGTCTGCCGATGGGCGACGAGGCCCTGGTGCCCGAGCAGGAGGTGCGCGAGAACGCGGTGCTGATGGTGCAGAGCGACGCCCGCACCCGCGCCAAGGGCCCCGAGCACATCGCCGCCTACAACTGGATGCAGGACTACGCCGGCAAGGTCATCGCGATGCGCCGCGCCGAACCGCGCAACGACCTGATCAGCCACTTCGCGCTGGCCGAGGTCGACGGCGACCGCCTGGACGACCGCGAGGTGCTGCTGACCACCACCACGCTGATCATGGCCGGCGTGGAAAGCCTGGGCGGCTTCATGATGATGTTCGCCTACAACCTGGCCACCTTCGACGCCGCTCGCCGCGCGGTGGTGGCCGACCCGGCCCTGCTGCCCGACGCGATCGAGGAGAGCCTGCGCTTCAACACCTCGGCCCAGCGCTTCCGCCGCCGGCTGATGAAGGATGTGACCCTGCATGGTCAGACCATGCGCGAGGGCGACTTCGTCTGCCTGGCCTACGGCAGCGGCAACCGCGACGAACGCCAATACCCCAACCCGGATGTCTACGACATCACCCGCAAGCCGCGCGGCCACCTGGGCTTCGGCGGCGGCGTGCACGCCTGCCTGGGCACGGCCATCGCGCGGCTGGCGGTGAAGATCGCCTTCGAGGAATTCCACCGGGTGGTGCCCGACTACCGCCGCGTGGCCGACCAGCTGCCCTGGATGCCTTCCTCGACCTTCCGCAGCCCGCTGGTCCTGATGCTGCAGGCCCAGTAAGCTTGCTGGTGTCGCCTTTCACGATCCTCCCATGCCCCAGATCACCTACCTCGAAGCCAACGGCACCGCCACCACCGTCGATGTCCCCGAAGGCTGGAGCCTGATGCAGGCCGCCACCGCCAACGGCATCGACGGCATCCTGGGCGAATGCGGCGGCTCCTGCGCCTGCGCCACCTGCCACTGCTATGTGGACGATCTGCTGGCCAGCGTGCTGCCCGCGCCCAGCGCGGGCGAGCTCGACATGCTGGCCAATGTGGCCGCCGAGCGCCGGCCCAACAGTCGCCTGTCCTGCCAGATCAAGGCCAGCGCCGCGATGAACGGCGGCACGCTGACGCTGCCCGAGTGCCAGGAATGATCGAGTCCGACGGCGCGGTGCTGATCGTCGGCGCCGGCCAGGCCGGCACGATGACCGCCGAGGCGCTGCGAAGCAGCGGCTTCGCCGGCCCGATCACGCTGCTGGGCGACGAGCCGCATGGCCCCTACCACCGCCCGCCGCTGTCCAAGGCCTGGCTGGCCGGCGAGGTGGGCGATGCGCAGCTGATGCTGCGTGCACCCGAGATGCTGGCGCGCAAGACCATCACGCTGCGCACCGGCGTGCGCGTGGCCGCGATCGACCGCGAGGCGCGGCAGCTGCAGCTGGTAGATGGCGAGCGGCTGCCCTATGCCGGCCTGGTGCTGGCCACCGGCGCCACGCCGCGCCGGCTGCCGCTGGCGGGCGGCGACGCGTCCAACGTGCTGCCGCTGCGCAGCAAGGACGATGCCTCGGCGATCGCCGCGCTGCTGGCCCGCTGCGCCGGGCAGGACCTGCCGCTGGTGGTGATCGGCGGTGGCTTCATCGGCCTGGAAGTGGCGGCCACCGCGCGCAAGAAGGGCCTGGCGGTCACCGTGCTGGAAGCCGCGCCGCGGCTGCTGGGGCGGGTGCTGTCGCCCGAGCTGTCGGCCTGGTATGCGGCGCTGCACCGCAGCCACGGCGTGCAACTGGTGCTGGACGCCCGCATCGAGCGACTGGACACCGCCGACGGTCTGGCCTGCGCGGTGGTGATGGCCGATGGCACGCGCCACGCGTGTGGCGGCGTGGTGCTGGGCGTGGGCGTGTCGGCCAACGACGGCCTGGCCGCGGCGGCCGGCCTGGCCTGCGATCGCGGCATTGTGGTGGACGCCTGCGGCCGCACGGCCGATCCCCGCATCGTGGCGGCCGGCGACTGCACCGCGCGCCGGCTGGACGACGGCAGCCTGCTGCGCCTGGAATCGGTGCAGAACGCCACCGAGCAGGCCAAGTCGGCCGCGGCCGCCTTGCTGGGGCAGGACCGGCCGTTCACGGCCACTCCCTGGTTCTGGTCCGACCAGTACGACCGCAAGCTGCAGATGGCCGGTCTGTCGGCCGGCGCCGATGCCTGGGCGGTGCGTGGCGACATGGCCGGCGGCGGCAGCTTTTCGGTCTACCACTACCGCGCCGGGCGGCTGATCGCGGTGGACTCGGTCAATGCCGCCAAGGACCATCTGCAGGCGCGCAAGCTGCTGGACGCGGGCGTGACGCCCACGCCTGCGCAGGCGGCGGACACGGCGTTCGACCTGGGCAGCCTGCTGGCCTGAGCCCCGCGGCAACGCCGGGTGTCCCTGGGCACCCCAAGGCGTCCGCCGCGTCGTATGCTTGCGGCCGATGCGCACCGCACGTCCCACGCGATCCGCCGCCACGGCTTTGCTGGCCTGCTTGCCGGCACTGACCCTGGCCCAGTCCCTGCCTTCCCAGTTGCCGCCCGTGGCGCCGCGCCAGGGGCCTGAACCCCCGAGTGGGCCACTGCAACTTCCCGCCCCGGTGCCTCAGGCGCTGCCGGCGCAGGCCGACCAGCTGAGTTTTCGCCCCGGCCCGCTGCGGGTGGAGGGCGAGCTGGCCCAGCTGGTGCCCGAGCGCGAGGCCCTGGCCGCCCGCTGGCTGACGCCGGTCACCCGCGTGTCGGCGCTGTTTGCGCTGGCGCAGTCGCTGGAAGAGGCCTACAGCCGCGCCGGCTATGTGCTGGCCCGGGTCAGCGTGCCCGCCCAGTCGCTGCGTGACGGCGAGCCGGTGCGCCTGGTCGTGACCGACGGCCGCATCGAGGCGGTCGATGTCGACGAGGTGCCGCAGGGCCTGCGCCAGCCGGTGCAGGCCCTGCTGCAGCCGCTGGTCAACCAGCCCTGGCTGACCCTGTCGCGGATCGAGCAGGCGCTGGCGCTGGCCGACGAGCTGCCCGGGCTGCGCCTGCGCAGCGCGCTGGCGGCCGGATCAGCGCCCGGCACCACCCGGCTGTTGCTCAGCGGCGTGCACGCCCGCACCGAACTGCTGACCAGTGTGGACAACCGCCTGTCGGAGTCGCTGGGCCGCTGGCAGTGGAGCGCCCGGCTGGGCCTGAACAGCTGGGCGGGCCTGGGCGAGCAGGCCTGGGCCGCGCTGCGCCTGGGGCGCACCCGGGCCGGACAGTCGCACCCTGACCTGCAGGCCGCCAGCCTGGGCCTGAACGGGCCGCCGACGGCCGACGGCCAGCGCTGGCGCCTGGAATGGACCGACTCGCGGCTGCAGGGGCAGGTCTCGCCGGGGGCGCTGGAGAGCGTGGGCCGGATGCGCCGCTGGAGTCTGGGCGGCGATGTGGCGCGCTCTGCGCCGGGTGACTTGCCATGGCGGCTGGGCCTGAGCCTGGACAGCGTGACCCAGCGCAGCACGGCGCGCCTGTTTGGCGTGGACCTGAGCCTGGACGAGTACACGGCCGCGCGCTGGGACCTGGACGCCTGGGGTGCGCTGCCATTCGGGGCGCGCTGGCAGGTGCATGGCCAGCCGTCGCTGGGCCTGGGCGGCCGTGATCGCGGCGATGCGCGCCGCAGCGGTGTGCCCTTGTCGCGTCAGGGGGCGGGCCCCGACTTCATCAAGCTGCAGGCCCAGGTCGATCTGGGCGGGCCGCTGGGCAGCGAGCGCTGGCGCTGGCGGCTGATGGGCGCCGCCCAGTCCTCGCTCGGCCAGCCGCTGCTGCAGCCCGAGCAGCTGTCGCTGGACGGCGAGCAGGGGGTGGCCGGTCTGCCGCCGGGCAGCCTGGCGGTGGACCAGGGGGGCGTGTTGCGCGCCGAACTGGGCTGGCAGGGCGGCGTCTCCTGGGCGGACCTGGTGTGGCGCCTGCAGCCCTACCTGCATGCGGCGCGCGGCCAGGGGCGGTACATGCAGCCCACGGCCCTGGAAGCCGCACGACGGCACGGCAGTTCGGCCGGCCTGGGCGTGCAGCTCGATGGTCTGGGCGGCGCGCCGCTGGCGCTGCAGGCCGAGTGGACGCCCTGGGCGCGTGCCACCGCGGTCACCGATGACCAGCGCCAGCGCTGGTCGGTCCGGCTGTCCGGTCGGTTCTGAGCGCGCCAGGGCCGGGCCCGGTGGAGACGGCTCAGTGGGCCGCGCCGCCGCCCAGGGTGCAGCCGCCGGCGCGGCGCTCGCCCGCGCGTGACCAGGCGTCGCAGCCGCCGCCCGCCAGCGCCGGGCTGATCGTGGTCGACGCCGGGTCGGCCTGGACCTCCAGCACCGTGGCCGGTGTCACCAGCCGGTAGTCCTGCAGCGGGATCCCCGACACGCCCACGGCACTGAGCGCATAGCGGCCCGCCGCGCTGGCCGGACCAGCGCCGGGCGACTGCCAGTCGATCGAGGCGATCTGGTCGAAGCTGGCCAGGCCGCTGACCACCGGCTGGATCTGCGCCGGGTCCAGGGCGGTGCCGCGCGGCTTCAGCACCGGGGCGGCGCTGATCGTCAGCGTGCGCGGCGTCACTTGCAGCGCACTGCCCTCGAACTGCAGCGAGTAGTTTGCCGAGGCGGTGAGGCTGCCCTGTTCGATCGCATAGGTGCCGACATGGCTGCGCAGATCGGCGGTCGTCGTCAGGCTGCCGGTGAGCGCGTCGCCACCGACCAGACCCAGCCCGCCAATGCTGTAGCCCAGGGTCGGGTTGGCCTCACCGTAGGTGCGGCTCTGCGCCGCGGCGCTGACGATGATCGTGCGCGGCGTCACCGCCAGCTGGCTGCCGCTGAAGCTCAGCGCGTAGTTGGGCGAGGCCGCCAGCGAGCCCTGGGTGATCGCATAGCTGCCCACGTCCGAGCCGCTGGTGGCCGCGGTGGCCAAGGCGCCGGTGAGGCCATCGCCGTTGACCAGGCCCAGGCCACCGACGGTGTAGCCCAGCGCCGGGTTGGCGTTGCCGTAGATGCGGCTCGCCGACTGGGCGCTGATGGTGATCGGACGCGGGGTGACGGCCAGCGTGCCCGGCACGTAGACGAAGCCATAGCCCTGGGCACTGGCCAGCGAGCCGGCGCTGGCGGTGATCGTGTAGTCGCCCACGCCGGACAGGGCGCTGGCCGAGGTGCCCAGCGCGGCACTGCCGCTGTAGGCCGCGGCCGCGCTGTCGCCATTGACCAGCCCGGTGAGGCTGGCCGACAGCAGGGGATTGGCGTCGCCATAGACCCGCGAGGCGTCCTGGGCGGTGACGGTCAGGATCGGCTGGCGGCTGTAGACAAGCTGAGAGCCGCTCTGGGTGATGGTGCCCGGCCCGTGGCTGGCATAGCTGCGGTGGTACAGATGCCCGGCGCTGAGGCCGCCCACGGTGTCGGCCTCCCAGTCGTTGGAGTAGACCAGGAAGCGCCCGCCCGCGCCGGTGGTGATGGCGCTGGCGCCGGCCTGGTTGATGAAGCGGCCGCCCGCCGACAGCACCACCGCGTCGCCGCTGGCATCCGAATGCAGGGCCTGGGTCAGCGTCAGGTCGGCATGGCCGCCGGAGGTGCTCACGGTGATCGGGCCGGTGCTGGTGATCGCGCCCACCGCCAGGCTGGCCGCGTTGTTCAGGCTGAGCGTGCCCACCGTGCCGCTGGTGCCCAGTTGGTGGATGGCATTGCTGCCGCTGAGGTGGACGCTGCCCGCGCCGCTGACTTGCAGCGTGCTGGCGCTCAGCGTGCCCGCACCGCTGAGCGTGGCGCCCGCGGCCACCGCCACCGTGGCCGTGGCGCCGCTGCGGTCCCAGCTGCCGCTGAGCGCCAGCGTGCCGCCATCCACCGTGGTGGCGCCGCTGTAGCTGTGGGCGCCGCTGAGCGTGAGCGTGCCGCTGCCGGTCTTGGTCAGCGCCACGCTGCCGGCCCCGTCCTGGATCACGCCGGAGAAGGTGGTGGACGCGCCACCGTCGCCTGCCGTCAGTGTGGCGGCGCTGGCGCCGCTGTTGGTGACCGTGCCGCTTCCGGCGAGCGAGGCGATGCTCGGCGCCTGGCCGTTCAGGTCCAGCGTGCCGTCCACCGTCACCGCGCTGCTCGAGGCCAGTGCGCCGGCATGACCCAGCTTCAGCGTGCCGGCACTCACTGTCGTCGCGCCGGTGAAGCTGTTGGCGCTCTGCAGCAGCAGCGTGCCGCCGCCCAGCAGCCGCAGCGATGCGCCACCGCCGTTGGTCACGTGATCGATCGAGCCGCTGACCGTCAGCGTGGCCCCGGGCGACACCACCACATCCACGCCAGAGCCGCTGTTCAGCGCCATATTGACCGCCGACGCAGTCGAGCTGGCGGTCACGGTCACCGCCTTGTCGAAGGTGTAGCTGCCGTAGGTGGTGAAGGTGCTGTTGGTCGGCCCGCTGGCCAGCGTGCCGCCGTTGAAGGTGATGCCGTTGGTCAGGTGGATCGTGGTGCCCGGGTTGTAGAGCGTGCCGCCCGGGTTCAGCGTGACCACGGTGGTGGCCGTGCTGTCGCCCAGGTAACCCAGGAAGCTGTTGTCGCCGCCGGCCAGCGTCACGTAGCCGCCGATGTTCACCGCCGAGGCATAGCCCAGGCCGGCCTTGGCCAGGTTGGCGGCGCCGCTGATCACGGTCGGCCCGTTCAGGTTGTAGATCCCCGTGAAGCTGGGTGTGCCCGACAAGGTCAGCGTGCCGGCGCCGCTGTGGGTCAGCGTGCCGGCGCCGCTGATCGACGACAGCGTCTGCGCTGCGCTGGAGGCGTACTCGAAGAGAGCGCCGCTGGCCACCGACAGGCTGCTGTAGCTGCCAGCGCCCAACTGGCCTGAGCCGGTGAGCCGCAGGGTGCCCTGCGTGACGGTGGTGGCGCCGGTGAAGCTGTTGGCGCTTTGCAGCAGCAGCGTGCCGCCGCCCAGCAGCCGCAGTGATGCGCCACCGCCGTAGGTGACGTGGTCGATCGAGCCGCTGACCGTCAGCGTGACCCCAGGCGACACCACCACATCCACCGTGGAGCCGGCGTTCAAGGCCATGTTGACCGCCGACGCGGTCGAGTTGGCGGTCACGGTCACCGCCTTGTCGAAGGTGTAGCTGCCGTAGGTGGTGAAGGTGCTGTTGGTCGGCCCGCTGGCCAGCGTGCCGCCGTTGAAGGTGATGCCGTTGGTCAGGTGGATGGTGGCACCCGGGTTGTAGAGCGTGCCGCCGGCATTCAGCGTGACCACCGTGGTGGCCGAGGCGTCGCTCTGGTAGCCCAGGAAGCTGTTGTTGCCGCCTGCCAGTGTGACGTAGCCACCGATGTTGACCGCCGACGCATAGCCCAGGCCGGCCTTGGCCAGGTTCGAAGCGCCGCTGATCACGGTCGGCCCGTTCAGGTTGTAGACGCCGGTGAAGCTGGGCGTGCCCGACAAAGTCAGCGTGCCGGCGCCGCTGTGGGTCAGCGTGCCGGCGCCGCTGATCGACGACAGCGTCTGCGCTGCGCTGGAGGCGAACTCGAAGAGGCTGCCGCTGGCCACCGACAGGCCGCTGTAACTGCCGGAGCCCAAACGGCCCGAGCCAGTGAGCCGCAGCGTGCCCTGCGTGACGGTGGTAGCCCCGCTGTAGCTGCTGGCGCCCGACAGCGACAACGTGCCGCTGCCGGCCTGAGTCAGCGTGCCGCTGCCACTGATCGCGCCCGCCACACTCAGCGCGTCCGAGCGGTTGAAGACCAGCGCACCGCTGTTGGCCACCGCGCCGCTGCCCAGCGTGCCCGCGGTGCCGCCCTGGCCCACCTGCAGCGTGCCGGCGTTGATCGTGGTGGTGCCGGCATAGGTGTTGGTGCCGGTCAGCGTGAGTGTGCCGGCGCCCGACTTGCTCAGGGTGCCACTGCCACCGATGTCGGCCCCCACCGTCAGCGCGTCGGAGCGGTTGAACACCAGCGCCGCGTCATTGCTGACGCTGCCCGTGCCCAGCGTGCCGGTCGTGCCCCCTGAACCGACCTGCAGCGTGCCGGCATTGAGGGTGGTGGTACCCGTGTAGCTGTTGCTGCCGGTCAGCGTGATGGTGTTGCTGTTGTTCTTGACGAGGCTGCCGGTGCCGCTGATCGCGTTGGACACGGTCAATGAGACCGTGCGGTTGAAGGCCAGCACGCTGTTGTTGAGCACATTGCCGCTGCCCAGCTTGCCGAAGGAGCCGCCGTCGCCGAACTGCAGGGTGCCGGCACTGATCGTGGTCAGACCGGTGAAGGTGTTGGTGCCCGACAGCGCCAGCGTGCCGCTGCCGGTCTTGGCCAGCGCGAAGGCGGCGCTGCCATCCTGCATCACGCCGGAGAAGGTGGTGCTGCCGTTGTTGCCGCCCATCGTCAGCGTGGCTGCCGCCGCGCCATTGTTGGTGAGCGTGCCCGAGCCGCTCAGCGAGCCCATGCTGTTGTCGTAGCCCGCCAGATCCACCACCACGCCGGACGAGGTGGTGAACGCCGAGGCGGCGCTGAAGGCGCCGGTCGAGCCGGCCGTCACGGTGCCCGAGGTCACCGCGGTGGCGCCCTGGTAGCTGTTGCTGCCGCTCAGGCGGACCTGGCCATTGGTCGAGGTGCCGTAGCCGTCCACCGTCAGGCCATTGCCCTGGATGGTCAGCGCACCGGCGCCGGACAGGTTGCCGGACAGGGTCAGCGTCTTGCCGGCCCAGCCCGCCGTGCCCACCTTCAGCGTGGCGCCCGAGGCGATGCTGACCGCCCCTGACAGCACGGTCAGACCGTCGTCGCTGGCGATCGTGCCGTTGGCGGTGACCTGGATCGGGTTGGCGTAGGTGAATGTGGACCCGGTCGACCCGGGGTTGAACGCCAGGTGGCCGCCGGCCAGGGTGATCGTGCCCGAGCCCAGCGTGCCCGTCCCGCTGCCCAGCACGAGCGTGCCGGCGCTGAGCGTGCTGCTGCCGCTGTAGGTGTTGGCGCCGGTGAGCTTCAGCAGACCTGAACCGGCCTTGGTCAGGCTGCCGGTGCCCGAGATCACGCCGGAATAGGTGCTGCTGGCCGCGGCGTTGTTCTGGTTGAAGCTCAGCGTTCCGCTGTTGGCCAGCGCGCCCGTGCCCGTGATGCCCGCGCTGCCGGCGGCCTGCAGGGTCAGGCCACTGCCCGCCCCCGTGTTGGTGATGGCGGCGTTGACCGCCACGCCGGCGGCGGCGTCCAGCGTCAGCGTGGTGTTGGCGCTCCAGTTCAGCGCGCTGGCCACGGTGATCTGGCCGCTTTGCGTGCCGCCGCTGCCGGTGCTGACGGTGACGTTGGCGGTGGCCAGCGCGTTCTGCAGCGTGGTGGTGTTGATGACCGTGTCATTGGCCGAGGCGCTGAAGCCCGCGCCGCTGTCGGCGGCCGAGGAAATGGTGACGTCGTAGGGGTCCAGCAGCAGCGTGCCGGTGCGGCCACTGCGGGCATCGTCGGCGGCGCGCAGGTCGGTCTGGCCGACGTAGCGCAGTTGCGTGCGGCCGGAGACCTCGGCGTCGCCGCCGTGGCCGGTGGCACCTGCGCCGCGCGCGCTGATGCGGCCGGCGAAGTCGGTGCGGCCGTCCGCCCAGACCACCACCTCGCCGCCGTTGCCCTGGGTGCGCGCATCGGCGTTCAGGGTGGTGGCGGTATCCACCGTGGTGTTCTGCGCCCGTGGCAGCGTGCCCCCGCCCTGGCGCTCGCCGCCCACCCGGATGCGGCCGCCGCCGTGGGCGCCCGACGCGTCGAGCGTGGCGCCCTGCAGCGCGATCTCGCGCCCGGTGACGGTGATCTGGCCACCCTGCTGGCTGGGGCCGCTGGCATCCAGGCGACCGCCCACCCAGACCGTGCCGTCGCCGCCGCCCAGCTCGATCGCGCCGGCGCGGCCCGAGACCGTGCGCGCCTCGACCACGCCGCTGAGGTTCACCGCCTGTCGTGCGGCCTCGCGCGCCGCGGCCGCCTGCATCTGGACCAGGCCGCCGTCGGCGCTGATCTGTCCGCTGTGCTCGATCAGCGCGGCGCCCAGCGCCGAGCGGCTGGGCACCGCCACCTGCAGGAAGCCATTGCCGCCCAGGTCCAGCGTGAGGTGCTCGCCCGCGCCCAGGCCGACGCGGCCCATCGGCACCTGGATCTGGCCGCTGTTGCTGACACGCCCGCCCAGCAAGGCCGCGAAGCCGCCGGGGGCGACCTGGATCTGGCCCGCCTGGGTCACCGTGGCCGAGTCGCCCAGGCCGCGGAAGACCAGCCGGTTGGCCAGGAAATCGGTGTCGCTGATGTCCAGTGTCGACAGCACCAGGCCAGTGGCCTGCAGCCGGCCGCCCGGGCCGACACTGATCCCGTTGGGGTTGACCAGGAAGACCTGGCCATCGGCCTGCAGCCGGCCCGCCAGCGTGCTGGGGGTGTCGCCGGTGACCCGGTTGAGCAGCGCGGCGCCCGCGCCGGGCTGGACGATGCGCAGTTGCTGATCGGCGCCGATGTCGAACTGCAACCAGTTGACGATCGCGCGGTCGCTGGTCTGCTGAAGGGTCAGCGTGCCGGCCTGTGCCGTGCCCACCTGCACCTGGCCCGCCACGACCCGGGCCCCGGTGGGCAGCGGCGCCGCCTGCGCGGGCTGCAGCGCGCCGGCCAGCAGCCAGGCGGCGGCCCAGGCCGTCGGCCGCAGTCGCGGGGTGGTGCCTGCCGAGCCGTGGCTGGCTCGGGCAGCAGGAGCAGGGCGGTGGTGGTGGCGCATGGCGTCATCCGTCGGGGCAGGGACCCTCGGGTCTTCGGCATGTGCGCAGGCGGCTTGAGGGCAGCCGGTGCGCGCGCCGGCCGCATCCTCCGCAAAGGGTGGCTTACGGGCTCACCCCGCGCCCCGGGTGGGTGCGCGCAATCAGCAGCGCCGCCAGCGCCCACAGACCGGCGGGCAGCCAGGGCAGCCAGGCCTGTACCGTGGGTTGCTGCGGCCATTGCGCGGCGACCGCGGCGATGCGCAGCAAGGCGGCCAACGCCAGCAGGGCCGACAGGGCGGCGCTGCTGAGCCCCTCCCGCCCGCTGCGGCCGACCTGCACGGCCGCCGTCCAGGCGCTGACCAGCACCGCGCCCCAGGCCGCACCACTGAGGGCCTGACCGATGGCCAGCAGCGGCAAGCCGGTGGCCAGCGCCGCCAGCGCCGACCCCAGCGCGGCCAGCGCGGCGCCGGCGGCCAGCACAGGCACCGCCCCGACGCGCCGCGTGGCCTCGCCAGCCGGCCACAGCGCCAGCCCCACGGCCACCCAGAACAAGGACAGCCAGGCCGGCAGCTCGGCCGCTGCGGCGAAGCGCAGGTACTGGGGTGCGGCGTTGAGCTGTGCGTGGCCCTGGAAGCCCAGGCCCAGCGCCACCGCCGCCAGCAGGAACCACGCCAGCGGCCGGCTCCACCGGGCCGCTTCAGCGGGGTGGGTGGGGACCGGCGGCGGCCACTGGCGCTCCACCCGCAGCAGCGCCGCGGTGGCCGCCAGCAGCGCCAGGCTGGCGAGCACGAAGGGCAGACGCGCATCGCTGCCGCGCAGCTGCACCGTCAGCCATGGGCCCAGCGCCCCGGCCAGCGCCAGCCCCAGCGTCCACCAGGCCACCCAGCGCGGCAGCGTGGGCCTGGCCGCACGCCGGCCCAGCAGCGCCGCCACCGGGGCACGCAGCGCCGCCGAGCTGATCGCCCACACCACGGTGGCGGCCAGCATCCACGGCGCCGCGCCCGCGCCGGCCAGGACAGGCAGGGCCAGGAAGGCCACGGTCGACACCGCCGTGGCCGCCAGCAGCGCCGGCCCCAGACGACGCAGCGCGGCGGCGCTGCGGTCGGCCGCCACCCCGGCCGCCAGATCGGCCAGCACGAACACCGCCTGGTCGGCCATCAGCAGCCAGGGCAGCCAGCTCGGCGCCAGCCCGGCCTGGGTGAGCAAGGCCGGCAGAAAGACGACGTAGACGGTCCAGCTCAGCGCGAGGCTGAACTGCAGCGCGGCCAGGGTGAGACCGGTGGACATCCGCCGCCCGGATCAGAGCCTGGCCAGCCAGTCGGCCAGCGCCGCATTCACCGTCTCGGGCGCCTCCATCGGCGCCATGTGACCGCAGTGCGGCACATCGATGCGGGTGACCGGGCCGGCCACCATCGTGGCCATCTCGTCGTGGCGGGCAGGGGGACTCCAGCCGTCCTGTTCGCCGGTCAGCAGCAGTGTGGGCACGGTGACGCTGCGCAGCGTGGCGCTGGCATCGGGACGGTTCAGCAGGGCCTGGATCTGGGCGGCCTGGTGGGCGGGCGTGCGGCGCGCCAGCATGGCCACCACGGCCTCGGCCAGCGGGGTGCCCAGGCGGTCGGGGTGGACCATGCCCTGCACCCAGTCGCGGGCCATCGCGGTCATGCCCTGGCTGCGGGCGATCTCCAGCAGGCGCAGGCGGCCGGCGCGCTCGGCGGCACCGGCCTCGCCGGTCGGCAGCGGGTGCCAGGCGGTGTCCATCAGGGCCAGGCCGCGCACGCGTTGGGGGGCCTGGCGCCACAGCTGCATCGCCACGCGGCCGCCCATCGAATGGCCGACCACGGCCAGCGGCCCCAGCCCGGCGGCGTCGGCCTGCTGCAGCGCCAGCGTGGCCATGGCGTCGAGGTCATCGCTCAGGCCGTACTCGACCACGAGGTGGGCGTGCGGCCCGGCGGCGGTCTGGGCGGCCCAGACCTCGGCGTCACACAGCAGGCCGGGCAGGAAGAGCAGGGCAGGAGGCGGCATCGCAGGGTTTAGCAGGCGCGGCGCGGCGCCGCGGGCCCACTGTAGCCCCAACGTATCAGGCCGGCGCGTCGGACAGGCGGAAGACCTGGATCGCCTCGACCAGCTGGACCGCCTGCTGGCGCAGGCTGTCGGCGGCGGCGGCGCTCTGCTCGACCAGGGCGGCGTTCTGCTGGGTGGCGTCGTCCAGGCGCTGCACCGAATCGCCGACCTGGGTCACCCCGTGGGCCTGTTCGGCGCTGGCGCTGCTGATCTCGGCAACCACCTGCCCGACCCGCTGGATCGAGGCCACCACCGCCTGCATCGCGGCCGCGGCCTGCGAGGCTTGGGCGGTGCCGGTGGCCACCTGCTCCACCGAGGCGCCGATCAGGCCCTTGATCTCGCGCGCCGCCTCGGCGCTGCGCTGCGCCAGGCTGCGCACCTCGCCCGCGACGACGGCAAAGCCGCGGCCCTGCTCGCCGGCGCGAGCGGCTTCCACGGCCGCGTTGAGGGCCAGGATGTTGGTCTGGAAGGCGATGCCGTCGATGGTGCCGATGATGTCGGCGATGCGCCGGCTGCCGCCGTCGATGTCGCGCATCGTGCTGACCAGCTGGTGCACGCTGGCACCGCCCTGGTCGGCCACCTCGGTGGCTTCGCGTGCCAGTTGGTGGGCCAGGCGGGCGTTGTCGGCGTTCTGGCGGACGGTGCCGCCCAGCTGGGCCATGGTCGATGCCGTCTGCTGCAGGGCTCCGGCCTGTTGCTCGGTGCGGCTGGACAGGTCCTGGTTGCCCTGGGCGATCTCGGTGCTGGCGCTGGCCACCTGACCGGCGCCGGCGCGCACCCGCATCACCGTGGTCTGCAGCATCGCCACCATCCGGCCCAGCGCCTGGGCCAGGCTGCCGTCGCGGCTGTCGCGGGCCAGGGCCAGGCCGTTGAGTTCGCCCGCGGCGATGCGCTGCGCGATGGCGGCGGCCACGCGCGGCTCCATGCCCAGCTCGGCCACGATGCTGCGGCCCACCGCCCAGGCCAGCGTGCCCACCAGCAGCATGCCCACGGCGGCCACGCCCAGCAGGATCAGGCGCAGGTCCCGGGCCCGGCTGTCGAAGGCCTGGTCGTCCTGGGCCGCTGCCTCCAGCATGCTGGTGGCGGCCTGGTTCAGCGCCTCGTCAAAACGCGTCACCTGCTCATCGACCCGTCCGTCGATCTCGGCGATCTCTTCGGGTGCCGCATGGCGGCGGATGGCAGGCAGGTAGTCGCGCTCAAAGATCGTGCGGATGGCCTGCGCGGCGTCGCTGCCGGTGGCCACCGCGCGGCGTTCCTCGTCGGTGTGGACAACCTGGGCGGCCTGCCTGAGGTCGGCGGCGGTGCGCTCGTTGAGCTGCTTCCACTCGTCGGCGTGCTGATCGAATTCGCGGTTGATGTAGGCATCGGCCACGATCCGGTAGAGGTCGGCACCGCGGCCGCTGAGCTCTTGCAGCAGCGCCGCATCGCGCGAGCGGGTGTAGCCGCCGTCCTGCATCTGGTGCAGCGAGTGCAGCGACAGCCAGGTGATCCCGGCCAGCGCCGCCATGGCCAGCGCGGCGACGCCGGCCAGCAACTGCAGGCGCCTTGAGACAGTCCAGTGCGTCATCGTCGTCCTCATCGCGAAACGGCGCCCGTGCGTCTGGCCGGGTGGCCGAGGCGCATGCGTGCCCAGTGGTCATCCTGCGCGCAGCGACTGGCTTGCGAAGACGCAAACAAGGGGTCGATCTCCCGGCATCTGCCGGGTCATGGCCGACGCGGTGCCGGCCCGGGGCTCAGACCGTGGAGCCCACTTCCTTCTTCAGACCCAGGATGGCCGAGCCGACCGCGCTGGTGGCGTTGGCATAGGGCGTGCCGGCACCCAGCATGCCTTCGGCCTTGCTGTACAGGCCCTGGTTGATCGCGGCGGCGACGGCGCCGGCCTCGCGGTGGAAGCTGGCATGCTTGGTGACGACATCGCGGTAGGCCGGCAGCTGGCTCCAGCGGGTCTTGGCCTCGCCATGCAGCCACTGGCCCAGCGGGCAGCAGTTGTCGGCGCTGACGGTGCGCACGTCCAGCTGATCCTTCTTCGCGATGGCCATGCGCAGCTTGACTTTCCACTCGGCATGCGCCTGGGCGGCCTGGTTCAGATCCATGGGTGTCCTCGTTGTGATTCAGCGGCGCTCATCGTCCGCCGGGACGCCCTGTTGAGCCGCGGCCTCAGCCGAGTGTGAACTCTGCCTCGGCCCGCAGGCCCGGGTGGGCCTGGGACAGGCGCAGCTGGCCGCCGTGGGCCTCGGCCACCAGCCGGCACAGCGTCAGGCCCAGGCCGACGCCGCCGGCGGCGCGGGTGCGGGCGCTGTCGGGCCGGTAGAAGGGCTCGGACAGGCGCTGCAGGTGGGCGTCGTCCACCCCCGGCCCGTGGTCGCGCACCGTGATCCGCAGCCTGTCGCCCTGTCGCCACAGGTGCAGCTCGGGGGGCTGCGCCGCGTCGCTGGCGTGGCGCAGCGCGTTGTCCAGCAGGTTGCGCAACAGCAGCCGCAGGCGCGCGGGGTCGACCGCTGCTGCTGAGAGGTCGCCCTGGGCGTCGATCCTCACCTGCGCTGCCGCCGCGTGCCGCGACGACAGCTCCTGCAGCACGCCCTGGGCGAGCGCCGTCAGGTCGGTGGGCTCGCGCTGCAGTGCGGCGTGGCGGCTGGCCAGGCGCTCGCTCTCCAGCAGGTCGGTGATCAGGCCGGCCATCTCCTGCAGGTCGCGCAGCAGCGCGGCGCGCTGGGCGCCGGCCTCGCCGTCCTCGGGCAGCAACTCGGCGTTCAGGCGCGCGCGGGTCAGCGGGCTGCGCAACTCGTGGCTGATCGCCAGCAGCAGGGCGCGCTTGGCCTCGAGCATGCGGTGGATGTCCTGGCCCATGGTGTTGATCGTCTGCGCCAGCGTGACCAGCTCGTCGGGCGCATGGGCGTGGCGCACCGGGATCGGCTGGCTGAAGTCACCGCTGCCGAAGCGGCGCGCACCGGCGCCGATGTCGTCCAGCGGCCGCAGCAGCCGGCGCAGCACCCACCAGGCCAGCAGCACCGCGCCCAGCAGCGCCAGCAGCAGGCCACCGAAGAAGCGCGGCCGGCGCTCGATGCTGCCGGTGTCCAGGCCGAAGCGCAGCACATGGCCATCGGCGGTGGTGGCGCTGAGCGCCGGGCTGCCGCCTTCGCGCACCGCCGGGGCACCGGGGTGGGAGCTCCAGTGCAGGCGGGGGCCGTCGATGCGCAGCGTCAGCGGCAGCCGGGCCACCAGGGCCTGGGCGCGCGCCAGGTCGGGCGTGTCGGTGCCGCCGGTGACGTCGCGCGCCAGGTGCTCGACATAGTCGTTGAGCAGCGGCCGCGCCGCCTCGCGCCAGCCCACCGCGAAGGCGCGCTGGGCACCAAAGGCGAACATGCCGGCCACCGCGGTGCCCAGCAGCAGGAAGACCACCACGATGCGCCACTTCAGCGAGTGCGCCAGGTGGCGCTGCGCGCGCCGGTGCCAGTGCGAGCCGGTCGTCATGCGGCCACCCTGGGCAGGGCCAGTGCGTAGCCGGCGTTGCGCAGCGTCTTGATCGCGTCCAGCGGCTCGAGCTTGCGGCGCAGCCGGCTGATGACGATGTCCACCGCGCGGGTGTAGAGGTCGGCCTCATGGCCGCGCAGCGCGTTGAGGATGTCGTCGCGGCTGAACACCCGGCCGGGCTCGCGGGCCAGCAGCAGCAGCAACTCGTACTCGCTGCCGGTCAGCTCGACCAGCTCGCCCTGGCGCTGCACGGCGCGGCGGGCGGTGTCGATCACCAGGCCGTCGAAGCGCAGCGTCGGCTCGGCAGCCGGTCTGGCTACGCGCCGGCGCAGCACGGTCTGCACCCGGGCCACCAGCTCGCGCGGCTCGAAGGGCTTGGGCAGGTAGTCGTCGGCGCCCAGCTCCAGGCCGACCACCCGGTCCATCACGTCGCCACGGGCGGTGAGCATGATGATCGGCAGGTCCGAGTCCTGGCGGATCGTGCGGCACAGCGCGAAGCCGTCCATTTCGGGCAGCATCACATCCAGGATGGCGGCGTCGAAGCCGCCGGCCCGCAGCCGCGCCAGGCCGGCGCTGGGGCGAACGGCCTGCTCCAGATCCAGCTCGTAGCGGCGGAAGTAGGCGGCCAGCGGCGGGCCCAGCTGCTCGTCGTCGTCAATCAGCAGGATGCGGGGCATGGGCCATTCTATGAACGCGGTGGCGCACGATCAGCCGGCGCAGCCGCTGCCGCGCCGGCGCGGCCAGCGCATCGAAGCGCTCGCCGGCCGACAGCAGCGCGGCAGCGTCCAGCCCCGGCCGCGTGGCGGCCAGGTCCAGCGCCGCCGCGCGGTCGAAGCGCGGGCCCCACAGCAGGTCCAGCCAGTCGACGTGCGGGTCGGCGCTGCCAGCCAGCAGCGCCAGCGCCGGTTCGGCCTTCAGCCGAGGGGCCAGACGCTCAGCCACGGCCCCACCAGCCACCGTGGCGGCGCTCGCTCATGAACTGGCGCACCTGGGCCTGCTGCGCGGGGGTCAGGCTGTCGTAGAAGTCGCCCAGCGCGGCGATCACCTTGGGGCTGCCGGCCTGCACGGCCTGGGTCTTCTGCTCGAGCAGCGCCTGCGCCTTCGCGCGATCGAACTGGGGGCCGGCGATCAGCGACTGCAGCTCGGCCTTGGGCTCGGCACTGCCGCGCATCGCCTGGCGCTGGGCGATCAGTTCATCGGCCAGCACGCCCAGCTTGGCCTTCTGGGCCTCGGTCAGGTCGAGCTTGCCGGCGATGCGCTCGACCGCCTTGCCGCGCATCGCGGTGATCTGCTCGTCGCTCATCGGGCCGTGCGGGCGGTGGCCGCAGGCGGCCAATCCACCCAGCGTGACCACGCCAATGAAGGCGCCGATGACGGTGCGCTTGATCCAGGGTTTCATCTCAGGGCTCCAATCGAAGGGGTTGTCGATGGAGCCCATGGTGCCGACGCCCACCCCGCGGCGGGTGTCGCCGCGGTCGCGGTGTTTGTCGGTTTGTTTCAGGCCGCGTGCCGGTCAGGGCACGTAGGGGTTGTAGACCTTGATCGCCGGCGACAGCTCGCCATCCTGGTCTTCCAGGTAGACCTTGCCGTCCTTCAGGATCTGGTTGGCCGCGAAGACCAGCGTCACCGGCTTGCTGAGCTGCCCCGGCACCACGCAGTTCTCCAGCGCGAAGCGGATGGTGCGGCCCTTGCCGGCGGCGCGTGCGACGGTGGTGCTCTTCACCTGGCCCTTGGGGCTGCCATCGGTGCGGTACGCCCCATACAGCGGCGCCGTCTTGGGGTAGATGAAGTTGCTGACGACGATCGCGCAGACGGCGGTGCCGTTGGCGGAGGGTGCCAGCACCTCGACCTGGTAGGTGCAGCTGCAGACCTCTGCCGACGTGGCGCTGTCGAACACCCGGTGGCGCAGGCGCGCCGCGATGGTGCCCGAGGTGGTGGACCAGGCCACCGTCTTGTTGACGCCGACACCGGCCATGCCGTCGAGGTCGGTGTTGGTCGCGGCGCTGGTGGCCGGCGTGAGCTGGGTGGTGCCCGGGGCCAGCTGGGTGAAGCTCAGCACCTGCATCGGCGAGCCGCCAAGGGTGGCGCTGTCCGGGCAGTTGGTGCCGGGGCCGCGGGCCAGGCTGGCGGCGGGCATGCCACCCACCGTGGCGATGGCCAGCACCGCCAGCAAGCGAAGGGATGTGTGGGCAAACATGGTGATACCTCCTGGGGGGCTGGCGCGGTGGCAGCAGTGGGGTCGCGCCTGTGTACCTGTGGAAACGGCTTGCGACGGCGAAACCGGACATCGATGCCGATGTTGGCCCGCGGCGAGGGTGCGGGCAACTGACGGCCTAGGGGTTCGCCAAGCCCTGGCGGCGCGCCTCGTCCAGCGCGCGCCGCAGGTGCCCGGCCAGTCCGGGGTTGGCGGCCCAGGTGGCTTCGGCGATCTGCAGCTGGCGGCGCGCCTCGGGGCCCGGGCCCAGGCACTGGGCCAGGCGGGCACGGGCATCGATCAGGGCGGGGTGCTCTGGCGTGTCGGTGGCCAGCAGCGCGATCGCCTGCTCGAACAGCGGCCGACCCTCGTCAGTGCGGGTCTGGGCGCAGCGCAGTCGGGCCTTCAGCAGCGTCAGCTCGTACAGACGCAGCCGGTACTGCTCCGCCCGCGGGGTGGCGGCGGCGATGGCATGCTGCGACTCGATCACCGTGGCGGCCTCGTCGGCGCGGCCGGTCTCCAGCAGCAGCGCCGCCCAGGCCAGCTGGGCCCGGTGCTTGGGCGATCCGAAGACGGCTTCCCGGCTGTCCTGGCTGGCCAGGGCGCGCTGGACGCGTTCCTGCGCCTGGGTCAGCCGACCCTGGGCCAGGTCGATGTTGCCCAGGCGCAGCAGCCGGTCGGCCACGGCGGGGTGCCGCTCGCCCAAGCGTTGGACCGTGCGCTTGAGGTTGGTTTCCAGCACCGTGCGGGCCTGCTCATACTGGCCCTGGTCGGACAGCAGCGCGGCCCAGGACTGGTCGAGCGTGGCGTCGTTGGCGGTGCGCTCCTCGCCCAGCTGTTGGCGCAATCGGAGCGCGGCCGACAGCTCCTGCTCGGCCTGTGCGTGATGGCCGTCGATCAGCAGCACGTTGCCCAAGGCCACGCGGGCGTCGAACTGGTCGATCAAGGGCAGCTCGGCGTCCTTGGCCAGCATCCGGCGCACGGCGTCCTCAAGCAGTCCCAGGCCATCCCCGTTCAGACCGATGTAGGCGCTCAGCCGGCCCAGGTCGCGCTGGATGCGCAGGCTCATCAGGTGGTCCTGACCCAGGGTCTGGCGGCTGGTGGCCAGGGCGGCCCGGAATTCCTGCTCGGCCTCGACATGGTGCCGCATGACCCACAGGTTGCGCCCCAGCCGGTAGCGCAGTGCGGCCAGCCGCACCGAGCGCTCACCCAGCAGCTGGCGCCGGATGTCCATGCTCTCCCGCATCAAGGCCAGTGCCGGGTCCGGCCGGTTGCGCGCCAGCTCGATGTTGCCCAGCAGCTCCAGGGCCTGGGCCAGCTCGGCGCTGGCCGGGGCCACCTGCCGCAGCTGCGCGACCACGGGTTCGGCCAGCGCCATCGCCTGGTCCAGGTGGCGCGCATCGAAGTCCATCTGGCCCAGGTCGGATTGCACGCCCAGGCACACCGGGGTGCGTGGTGTGGCCTGGCACAGCTGGGCAGCCTGGGCCAGCGTGGCACGTGCGGACGGGGCGTCGTCGCTCCAGTACTGGCTTTGCGCCAGGCCGCGCAGCGCTTCGGCCATCACCTGCGGGGGGGCTCGCCCGTCGCGCAGCGCCTGCACCCGCTCGCTGCGCACCCGCAGTGCGCTGTCGGTGAGCTCCAGGTCGTTGAGCAACTGCCCCACCAGCTTCTGCAGCTCGTCGCGCACCTCGGGGTGATCAGCCAGGCCACTGCCCAGCGTGCGGGCGCTGTGCTCCAGCAGGTCCTGCACGCTCTGGCCGCGCTTGCGCAGCGCGTCGGCCTGGTCGACGTCATTCGTCTCGAACAGCGACACCAGGTAGTCCTTGATGCCGTTGGCCTTGGCGGCCTCCAGCCGGGCCTGTTCGCGCTGCCACAGGGCCACGCCCAGGGCCACCGCCAGTGCGGCCACGGCGGCCGTGCCCAGGCCCACGCCCAGGCGGTTGCGCAGCACGAACTTGCGCACGCGGTAGGCCAGGCGGTCGGGCTGGGCGCTGACCGGGCGCTGGCGCAGCCAGCGCTGCAGGTCATCGGCGAACTGGTCGACCGTTCGGTAGCGCTCGTCGGGGTCGGTCTTCAGCGCCTTGAGCAGCACGGTGTCGAGGTCGCCGCGCAGCTGGGTCGCCCAGGGCGTGGTGGCCGCGGCGCTGGGCCGCTGCAGCCGGCCCTCGACGATGGCCTGCTCCAGCGCCAGGCGGGTCTCGCGCTGCAGCGCATAGGGCCGCTGACCGGTGAGCAGCTCGAAGGCCACCACGCCCAGCGCATAGACATCGCTGGCGGTGCCGATCGGCTGGCCCTGCACCTGCTCGGGCGAGGCGTACCAGGGCGTCATCACACGGCCCAGCTGCTGGGTCAGCGCCAGGCCCTCGGCGGCTTCGTCGTCGAGCAGCTTGCCGATGCCGAAATCCAGCAGCCGCACCTCGCCCTCGGGCGTGACCAGGATGTTGCCGGGCTTGAGGTCACGGTGCACCACCAGGCGCGCATGCGCATGCGCCACCGCGCCCGCCACCTGCAGCAGCAGGCCGATGCGCTCACGCAAGCCCAGGCTGCGGGCGGTCACGTACTCATCGATCGGCTGGCCTTCGACAAAGGCCAGCGCCAGCCAGGGCTGACCTTCGGGGGTGACGCCGGCATCCAGGATGGGGGCGATGTGCGGATGGTCCAGCCGCGCCAGGATGTCGCGCTCGCGCGCCATGCGCTCGGCCAGACCCGCCTGGCGCCAGGCGCCGCGCGGCAGCTTCAGCGCAGCGGGGCGCTTGAGCAGACCATCAACGCGCTCGGCCAGCCAGACCGTGCCCATGCCGCCTTCACCCAGCAGACGCGAGGGACGCCAGGGGCCGATGTCGCCGGGCAGCTCCGGGGCGGCCGCGGTGTCCGTGGCGGCGATGGGCGGCAGGGTCTGGAAGGACGTGCCGCTGTCGGCGTCGGCCTCGGCCAGCAGGCGCTCCAGGCGCTCACGCAGCGGCTGCTGGGCGGCGGGCAACGCCGCCAGCCAGGCGGCGCGCTCGGCGCCTGGCAGGTCCAGCCCCTCGTCGAGCAGGCGGCGCAACTCGGCAAAGGCGGCGGGGTCGAGGTCGGACAGTCCGCTCATACAGCCCGGCGATGGTAAGCCGCCGGGCCGCGCGGTGGCTCACTCCGCCTCGATCTTCGCGGCGCGTACGACGCCGCCCCAGTGGCGGATTTCGGCGGCGAGCAAGGCCTGCAATTCGGCCGGTGTGCCGCCGCGCGGCGTCACGCCCTGGGCCAGCAGCGTGCGCTGCACCGCGGGCTGGGCCAGCGCGGCCAGCGCCGCCTGGCGCAGGCGCTCGATGGTGGCGGCCGGTGTGCCCCGGGCCACGGCCAGCGCGTTCCAGCTGTCCACCTCGTACTCGGCGACGCCTTGCTCGCGCACCGTGGGCACCTCGGGCAACGCGGCAAAGCGCCGCGCGCCGGTGACGGCCAGCAGGCGCAGGCTGCCGGCCTGCACCTGGGGCAGCAGGGGGCTGAGCACCTCGACACCCAGGTCGATCTCGCCGGCGCGCAGGGCCTGCAGTACCGCAGGCGAGCCCTTGTAGGGCACGACCACCGCGTCCAGGCCGCTGCGCGACTTGAACAGCTCGGCCGCCAGGTGCTGGGTGCTGCCCACGGCGATCGTGCCGATCGTCAGCTTGCCGGGGTTCGCTCGGCCGAAGGCGAGCAGCTCCTGCAAGGACCTGAAGCGCGATTCGGCCGCCACCGCCAGCCCCAGCTCGAAAAAGCCCAGCGTGGTCACCGGCGCCAGGTCCTGCTGCACATCGAAGGGCAGCTTCTTCACCAGGTGCACGCTGACCGCGGTGGCGTTGCTCATCAGCAGCAGCGTCTGGCCGTCGGCCGGACGCTGCAGCACGGCCTGGGTGGCGACGATGCCGCCAGCGCCGGGCCGGTTGTCCACCACCACCGGCTGACCCAGCGTGGCGGCCATTGCCTGGCCCACGGTGCGGGCGGTGAGGTCGGCCACGCCGCCAGGGGCGAAGGGCACGATGACGGTGATGGGCTTGCCGGGGACCCCTTCGGCGCACGCGTCGCCAGCCAGAGGCAGTGCCGTGGCCGCCAGCAGCCAGTCACGTCGGCGCATGGTCAGAACTCTTCCGTGTCGATCTCGGCCTGGGTGGCGCTGTTGTAGCGGGTGCCCTGCACCGTGCGCTGGTTGATCGCGCCGTCGAGCAGCGCCATCTCGTCGGCCGACAGCGCCAGATCGGCCGCTGCGAGGTTGTCCTCCAGGTGCGCCACCGAGGTGGTGCCGGGGATCGGGATGATGTGCTCGCCGCGGTGCAGCAGCCAGGCCAGCGCCAGTTGCGCCACCGTTACGCCGCGCCCATCGGCCAGGGCTTGCACCGGGGTCAGCAGTGCCCGATTGGCAGCGTAGTTGCCCGGCGTGAAGCGCGGCATCGAGCGCCGGATGTCCTTGGCATCGAAGCCGCTGACATCGCTGAGCGTGCCCAGGAAACCACGCGCCACCGGGCTGAAGGCGACGAAGGCCACGCCCAGCTCGCGGCAGGTGTCCAGCACCGCGATCTCGGGGTTGCGGGTCCACAGCGAATACTCGGTCTGCAGCGCGGTGATCGGGTGCACCGCATGGGCGCGGCGCAGCGTGGCGGCGGACACTTCGGACAGGCCCAGCGTGCGGACCTTGCCTTCGGCCACCAGGCGGCTCATCTCGCCCATCGACTCTTCGATCGGCACCTGCTTGTCCCAGCGGTGCAGGTAGTACAGGTCGATCACGTCGGTGCCCAGGCGGCGCAGGCTGTCCTCGCAGTTGCGGCGGATGGCCTCGGGGCGGCCATCGATCACGCGCTTGACGCCGTCCGGGAACTGCACGCCGGCCATGCCGCCCTTGGAGCACAGCGTGATCTTCGAGCGATGGGGTTTGAGGACCGGCCCGACCAGTTCCTCGTTCGCGCCAAAGCCATACAGCGCGGCGGTGTCGAACAGCGTGCAGCCCAGGTCCAGCGCGCGCGCCAGCAGTTCGCGGCCGGCTTCGGCCGAGGGTGGCTGGCCATAGGCATGGCTGAGGTTCATGCAGCCCAGGCCGATGGCCGAGACGGTGAAGGGGCCGAGGGGACGTTGTTGCATGGTGTGGAGCAGCGAAAGACAAACGGCGCCCGGGTGGGCGCCGCACAGCTTAGCGGGAGATCAGCTCAGTTGCTGTTCGAGCTGGTGCAGCACCTGGTAGCAGGCCAGCACGCCGGCCACGCTGCTGTTGGGCTGGCGGCCTTCGCGGATCGCGGCGAAGAACTCGCGGTCTTGCAGCTCGATGCCGTTCATCGACACGTCCACCTGGGAGACATCGATCTTCTCGTCCTTGCCGTTGAACAGGTCGTCGTAGCGGGCGATGTAGGTGGCGGTGTCGCCGATGTAGCGGAAGAAGGTGCCCAGCGGGCCGTCGTTGTTGAAGGACAGGCTCAGCGTGCAGATGGCGCCGTTGGCGGCCTTGAGCTGGATGCTCATGTCCATCGCGATGCCCAGCGTGGGATGGATCGGGCCCTGGATGGCGTTGGCCTTCACGATGGGGCTGCCGCACTGGTAGGCGAACAGGTCCACGGTGTGGGCGGCGTGGTGCCACAGCAGGTGGTCGGTCCAGCTGCGCGGCTGGCCCAGCGCGTTCATGTTGGTGCGGCGGAAGAAATAGGTCTGCACATCCATCTGCTGGATGTTGAATTCGCCGGCAGCGATCTTCCGGTGCACGTACTGGTGGCTGGGGTTGAAGCGGCGGGTGTGGCCGCACATGGCGACCAGGCCGCTGGCCTCGGCCACGCGCACCACCTCTTCGCCCTCGGCCAGCACGTCACACAGCGGGATCTCGACCTGCACGTGCTTGCCGGCCTTCAGGCAGGCCAGGGTCTGGCTGGCGTGCATCTGCGTGGGCGTGCACAGGATGACGGCGTCCAGCTCGGGCAGGGCCAGGCTCTCGTCCAGCTCGGTGGTGACGTGGGCAATGCCGTACTTCTGCGCCACCTCGCGGGTCTTGTCCAGGTCGCGGCTGATCAGCGAGACCACCTCGACGCCGTCGATGTTCCTGATGCCGTCCAGGTGCTTGATGCCGAAGGCACCGGCGCCGGCCAGCGCCACCTTGATCGTCTTGCTCATGTTGTCCGTCCTTCGAGAGTCAGCGGTTGTTCTGCAGGATCAGGTGCCCGACCGCGGTGTTGCTGGCGGGCACATGGTAGAAGCGGTGCTTTACGGTGGGGGCGGGGCCGCCGGCCAGGTCGGCCATCGCGCCGCGGGCGATCAGCCACATGACCAGCTCGATGCCTTCGCTGCCGGCCTCGCGCACGTAGTCGATGTGTGGGGTCTCGGAGCAGGCCTTGGGGTCCTGGATCAATTGGTCCAGCCAGGCGTTGTCCCAGACCCGGTTGATCAGGCCGGCACGCGGGCCCTGCAACTGGTGGCTCATGCCACCGGTGCCCCAAATCTGCACCTTCAGCGGCTCGTCATAGCTTTCGATCGCCCTTCGGATGGCCTGGCCCAGCTGGAAGCAGCGCCGGCCCGAGGGCACCGGGTACTGCACCACGTTCACCGCGAAGGGGATGACCGGGCAGGGCCAGGCGCCATGCACCGGGTCGCGCTGGCCGAACATCAGGCTCAGCGGCACGGTCAGGCCATGGTCGACGTCCATCTTGTTGACGATGGTGAGGTCGAAGTCGTCCTGGATCACGCTTTGCGCGATGTGCGCGGCGAGTTCCGGATGGCCCTTGACCACCGGCACCGGGCGCGGGCCCCAGCCCTCGTCGGCGGGCTTGAACTCGGCGGCACAGCCGATCGCGAAGGTGGGGATCAGCTCCAGGCTGAAGGCGGTGGCGTGGTCGTTGTAGACCAGGAAGATGACGTCGGGCTTGTCGGCTTCCATCCATTGCTTCGAGTACTCGTAGCCCTTGAACACGGGCTGCCAGTAGGGCTCGGCACTCTTGCCCAGATCCAGGGCGGCGCCGATGGCCGGCACGTGCGAGGTGTAGACGCTGGCGGAGAGGTGGGCCATGGTGTTACTTCTTCTCGTGGGTGTAGCGGTTGCCATCGGGGCTGCGGCCGCCGGCCAGCATCATCGCGGCGTACTCTTCCTGGGTCATGCCGGTCATGCTGGCGGCCATGTACTGGAAGCTCTTGCCGTCGGTGGCGCCGATCTTGGCCAGGAAATAGATGTTGCCGCCGGCAGCGATGCAGCGGTTCAGGTCGCGCGTCAACACGCCTTGCTTCTGCTCCTCGGTCATCGGCCACTGGTCCAGGTAGGCGCGCTCGTCGGCCTTGAAGCGCTCGCGGTTCTCGGCCTTCATCAGGCTCATGCAGAACTGGTTGAGCCAGTAGCCCTTGCGCGACTGGTCGGCGTCGAAAATGGTCGTGCCGGGCACGTCATGGTAGGGTTTGTCGAGGGCCATCGGGGACTCCTTCGGGTCAGAGGCTGAGCGTTTTTCGATCGTGCCCGACAGGCGCCTACAAACGCCGCCGATTGAGGCGCAAAGCACAGCCATAGCTCGGGCTATGGCGAGCATTTGCAACGACGAGCGGGGGCGTTTTCAGGTGCAGGGCGGGCATGAGTGAAAGACTCTCAGCCTCTCAGGGCGCCACGCAGCGGAAGCTGCTGGCAGATTCAGCCGGGCCGCCGCTGTAGCGGGCGACCTGCGGGTGCGGGCACAGCAGCCGGCTGCGGTCCTGGGACCAGTCGGCCGGCAGCTCCTTGTTGGCCGGGTTGACGCGCGCCAGCAGCGCCTGCGGCGCGCGGCCCTGCTCGACCCAGTCGACCAGCGCGCCCAGGGCGTCGAACTGGTCGGTGGCCGGGCCGCCGCTGCAGTGGGCCATGCCGGGCACGCCGTAGAAGCGCACCGTGTCGCCGCCGCCATTGGCCACCAGCTTGTCCACCCAGCGCCGGGTGTCGTTGACCGAGAAGACCGCGTCGCTGTTCCCGTGGTAGACCAGCAGCTTGCCGCCATGGGCACGGAAGCTGCTCAGCTGCGGGTTGTCGACATCGGGCGGCGTCATGAAGGCCATCGCCGATTCATGGAAGGCGCCGCTGGTGGCGCGGATCTTCGGCGCGTCGCGGTCGAAGTCGAAGCGCGTCAGGAAGGCCAGCAGCTCGGCCGGCGTGCCGGCGGTGGCGGTGGGGGGCGTGGTGAAGATGTAGCTCAGCGAGCCGGCGCCCATGGTGGCGATCAGCGGCAGCTTGTCCCAGGGCGGGATCTGGCTTTCCAGCTTCCAGAAGCGCCAGTTGCCGGCGCCCAGGCCGGCGTCCCAGGACCAGTCGCTGTAGAGCATCTCGCCGGCACTGCTGCGCGGCCCGGCCAGCGAGCGCTTCAGGGCGCGCACCTGCGGCTCGCTGAGGCAGTCGGCGGTCTTGGCACCCGGGCACTGCAGCGCGGCGATGTCCACCTTCGGCTGGCAGGCGGCGAGGTCGCCGACGATGCCGTCGGCCAGGCCATCGAGCGCATCGCAGCGGGCCAGCACATGGCGGGCCACGAGCTGCATGTCGGCCGGGCTGAAGGCCTGGCGGATGTCGGCGTTGGCCAGCTGCCAGCTCTGCACGTCCCAGGCGTGCTGCACGGCCGCCTTGGGCAGGTTGAAGCCCGGCGCGCCGGCCAGGATGCCGTCGTAGCGCTCGCCGTAGCGGCTGGCGGCCACCAGGCCGTGGCGGCCGCCGTTGGAGCAGCCGATCATGTAGTTGCGTTCAGGAGCACGGCCATAGCGCTGGCGCATCAGCGCCTGCGCCACGGTGAACATGGTGTCATTGGCGCTGTAGCCGTAGTCGCGCCGCGCCTGCGGGTCCTGCCCGAAGACATTGCCCTTGGCCAGGCCGGCGGCGGCATTGGCCGGGGCGTCCTCGCTGTGGCCCGAGTCGGAACTGATGACCGCAAAGCCGCGCTGCAGCGCGTTCGTGGGCAGCACCGGCAGCGCGCCCAGCGCCGGCACGATCTTGCCGTCGTTGCCGCCATTGACCTGGTGCACGAAGCGCCGGTTCCAGTCCACCGGCAGGCGCATCTCGAAGCCGATCGCGTAGGGCCGGCCGTCCAGGCCGGTGCGCTCGTTGGCCAGGCCCTGCACCTGGCAGTGCGCCGGCGTGCCCTTGTCGTCGGCCGGCACCTCCTTGGCGCTGGTCAGCCGCACGGTCTTCAGGGCACTGAGCGCCGCGGGCAGGTCGGCGCAGGCCACTGGCATGGGCGCGACGGTGGCGCAGCTCGACAGCGCGGCGGCGCTGGCCAGCAGGGCAGGGGTCAGCAGGCGCATGGGCGGTCTCCAATGTGGTTCTTCGGCAGCGGTTGGTCAGGCTTCTTCAGGCCAGTACAGCCGCATCGGGTTGTCCACCAGCAGCTTGCGTTGCAGCTCGGGCGTGGGCGCGATGTGCGGGATGAAGTCGACCAGCAGGCCGTCATCGGGCATGTGGTCCTTCAGGTTGGGGTGGGGCCAGTCGGTGCCCCACAGCACGCGGTCGGGGAACTCCTCGACCACCCGGCGGGCGAAGGGCACCACGTCCCGGTAGGCGGCCTGCTCGCCATCCAGCGCCTTCGGGCCGGTGACCGACAGGCGCTCCGGGCAGCTGACCTTGCTCCACACGTTGGGGTGTTCGCGCATGAACTTCAGGAAGAGCGCGAACTCCGGGCCGTCGATGGGCTTGCTCACATCGGGGCGGCCCATGTGGTCGACCACCACGGTGGTGGGCAGCGCGGTGAAGAAGTCCCACAGCTCGGGCAGGTCCACCGCCTCGAAGTAGATCACCACGTGCCAGCCCAGCTTCGCAATGCGGCCGGCAATCTCCATCAGCTCATCCTTGGGCGTGAAGTCCACCAGGCGCTTGACGAAGTTGAAGCGCACGCCCCGCACGCCGGCCTCATGCAGGGCCTGCAGCTCGGCATCGCTGATGCTGCGCCGCACGGTGGCCACGCCGCGCGCCTTGCCGTCGCTGGAGAGGCAGGCGTCGACCATCGCGCGGTTGTCGGCGCCGTGGCAGGTGGCCTGCACCACCACGTTGCGGGCGAAGCCCAGGTGGTCGCGCAGCGCGTAGAGCTGCTGCTTGCTGGCGTCGCAAGGCGTGTACTTGCGCTCGGGGGCGTAGGGGAATTCGGCGCCGGGGCCGAAGACGTGGCAATGCGCGTCGACCGCGCCGGCCGGCAACTGGAAGCGGGGCTTGGACGGGCCGGTGTACCAGTCCATCCAGCCGGCGGTCTTGGTGAAGTCACCGCTCGTGGGTTTGCTCATGTCTTGTCCTTGTGAAGGTGGTGCAGCAGGCGGTCGGACTCGGTGCGCCAATCCGCGCTGCGGACGAACTCCGGGGTGGCGCGCGGGCCGAACAGGCCGGTGTCGGCCAGGTCGGCCATCCAGGCCTGGCGCTCGGCGGTGCCGGCGGCACTGAAGGGCTCCAGGCCGGCCTCGCGCACGGTGGCCGCTACCTCGCGCACTTCCTCGGCGCGGCGGCGGCCATGCTCGATCACACGCTGGAAGAAGTAGGCGGCCTGCTTCTCCCAGTCGATGCCGGGGAAGGTCTCGTGCAGGCTGGCGATCACCGCGTCCTCCACACCAAAGTGGCGGGCGGTGGTGAAGCTCTCGATCACCATGGCCTCGAGGCCCTTGATCATCACGCTGCGGCACATCTTGGTGGCGCTGGCCACGCCCAGCCGGTCGCTGTGGGCGCGCGCGCCGTCGAAGCCGAGTGCCTGCAGCAGCGGTGCCAGCAGGGCGGCGTAGGCACCGCCCAGCAGCAGGGGCACGCGGCTGCGGTAGGGCGGCACGCTGGTCATCACCGCGCCCTCGACATAGCGGCCGCCGGCGGCGTCGACCCGGTCGGCCGCGCGCTGCTTGGCGCCGGGCGAGGCCGAGTTCAGGTCCAGCACGAAGGCACCCGGCCGCAGCGCCGGTGCGCAGGCGGCCGCCACCGGCACGGCCTGGCTGGCGGTGACGGCGCTGATCACCAGATCGGCATCGCGCGCCAGGTCGGCGTGGTCGTCGGCCAGGGCCACGCCGTGGTCCAGCGCGTGGGCACGCAGCGCGGGCGCGGTGTCGGCCCGCAGCAGTTTCAGGTCGAAGCTGCTGACGGTGATGCCGCGCGCACGCAGGTCTTCCGCCAGGATGCGGCCGACCTCGCCGTAGCCGACGATGCCGACATGCCAGTGCGCGGGATCAGCGTGCATCGCAGCCGCTCAATCGATGTACTTCAGGCCGGCCTTGGCCAGCGGCTCGCGCATCTGGTACATGTCCAGGCCCAGCACGCCCGAGGCCAGCTTGTCGCGCTTCTCGCCCTCGAAGCTCTCGCGCTTGGCGGCGGCAGCCAGCGTGTCCAGCGCACGGGCGGCGGGCACGCAGACCACGCCGTCGTCATCCGCCACGATCACGTCACCCGGGGTGACCCAGGCGCCGGCGCAGACGATGGGGATGTTGACCGAGCCCAGCGTGGCCTTGATCGTGCCCTTGGACGAGACATAGCGGCTCCACACCGGAAAGCCCATCTCGCGCAGCACCTTGGTGTCGCGCACGCCGGCCTCGATGATCAGCGCGCGCGCACCGCGGGCCATGAAGCTGGTGGCCAGCAGGTCGCCGAAGTAGCCATCGCTGCACTCGGCGGTGACGGTGGCCACGACGATGTCGCCCGGCTGGATCTGCTCCGCCGCGACATGCATCATCCAGTTGTCGCCGGGCTGCAGCAGCACGGTGATGGCCGTGCCCGAGACCTGCACGTCCTGCTGGATCGGGCGCATGTAGGGCTTCATCAGACCGACGCGGCCCATGGCTTCGTGCACGGTGGCCGAGCCCAGCGCGGCCAGGCCGTCGGCGGCTTCGCGCGGGGCGCGGGTGATGGTGCGGTGGCAGACGCCGAGTTGGTACATGGTGGGGTGCTCCTGGGAGGTCAGAGGCCGCGGGCCTTCAGGCGGGTGTCGAGGCGGCTGAACACGCGGCGGGCGTTGCCCTCGAAGACCTGGTAGCGCTGCTCGTCCGTCAGGTTGGCGGTGGCGTTGACGTAGCGCTTGGTGTCGTCGTAGTAGTGGCCGGTGCGCGGGTCGATGCCGCGCACGGCGCCGATCATTTCGCTGGCGAACAGGATGTTCTTGACCGGGATCACCTCGGTCAGCAGGTTGATGCCGGGCTGGTGGTAGACACAGGTGTCGAAGAAGATGTTGTTCAGCAGGTGCTCTTCCAGGATCGGCTTCTTCAGCTCCTGGGCCAGGCCGCGGAAGCGCCCCCAGTGGTAGGGCACCGCGCCGCCGCCGTGCGGGATCAGGAACTTCAGCGTCGGGAAGTCCTTGAACAGGTCGCTGGTCAGGCACTGCATGAAGGCCGTGGTGTCGGCGTTCAGGTAGTGCGAGCCGGTGGTGTGGAAGCAGGCGTTGCAGCTGGTGCTGACGTGGATCATCGCCGGGATGTCGTACTCGACCATCTTTTCGTAGATGGGGTACCAGTGGCGGTCGGACAGCGGCGGGCTGGTCCAGTGGCCACCCGACGGATCAGGGTTCAGGTTGATGCCCACATTGCCGTACTGCTCCACGCACTTGACCAGTTCGGGAATGCAGGTGGCCGGGTCCACGCCCGGGCTCTGCGGCAGCATCGCGGCGGGCACGAAGTGCTCGGGGAACAGCTGGCTGACGCGGTAGCACAGCTCGTTGCAGATCGCGGCCCAGGTGCTGGAGGTCTCGAAGTCGCCGATGTGGTGCGCCATGAAGCTGGCGCGCGGGCTGAAGATGGTGAGGTCGGAGCCACGCTCCTTCATCAGCTTGAGCTGGTTGGTCTCGATGGTCTCGCGGATCTGGTCGTCGCTGATCCGCAGGTCGGCGGCCGAGGGCTTCTGCGACGGGTCCTTCAGCGCGGCGATCTGCAGGTCGCGCCAGGCGCCCAGCGCGGCCGGGGCGGTGGTGTAGTGGCCGTGGACGTCGATGATCAGCGGCTGGGCAAGGCTCATGGGTGGGTTCCTGTGGATCGCAAGAGGGTCAGGCGGGCGTCATGCCCTGGCGCTGCTTGGCATCGGCGGCCACCGGCGAGGCCATGAAGGCCAGCAGGTTGCGCACCGTGGCGGGCTGGGTGCAGGTGGCGCAGACGGCGCCGGAGAACACGGTGTCAATCTGGATGGCGTCGGGCAGCGGGCCGGCGATGGTGATGCCGGGGACATGAATCAGTTCGGACAACTGCTGAAAGCCCAGCGCCACCTGGCCCGAGGCCACCAGCGTGCCCACCGGCACGCCGGGCGGCGGGGTCACGATGCGGGCACGGATCTCGTCCATCACGCCCCAGCGCTCGAACAGCGCGGCCAGGGCCACGCCGCTGGGGCCGGTGGAATAGCTCAGCGAGGGTGCGGCCAGCACGGCGGCGCGCACCGCAGCCTCGCTGGACAGGTCCGGCAGCGGCGCGCCGCTGCGCACCGCGACGGCCACGCCCGAATGCACCAGGTCGACCCGGCTGCCGGCCAGCGCGTGGCCGCTGGCGATCAGGCGATCGATCGCGTCGGCGGCCAGCACCACCAGGTCGAAGGCCTCGCCGGCAGCCACCCGGCGGGCGGCGTCCACGCCGCCGACCGATTCGATCTGCACCGGCGCACCGCCGCGCGCTTGCCAGGCCTGCAGCAGCTCGGCCAGCAGCAGCCGGGTGGCCATCGATGAGATGCCTTGGATCACGGTGGCAGACTCCGCCGAGGTTGTGAAGTGGGCGGATTCTGGTCAGGCCCAGTCATGCCGGCTAGGCAACGCCGGCTCTATCTGATATTTCTGAACGGCATGGCGAGTCGAAGGGGTCGGCGCCAGGCCGGCACCAGCAGAACCAGCCACAGCCCGGCGGCCAGCAGGGTGGCCGGGCCGCGCAGCGACACCGGACCGGGCACGGCGTGCGCCAGCGCCGGGTCGAGCAGGGCCTCGCGCAGGCCCCGGGCGTCGCGCAGGCGCAGGTAGGACAGCCCGGTCTGCCGGGCCAGGGCCTGCAGGTGGTGCTCGCGCAGGCTGCTCAGATGTTCACGGCCCGGTGTGGCGTCGGGCATCGCCGGGACCACCTCGTTGGCGGCAGCGGGGTCGTTCGGGTTGTGCACGCGGCCGGCGGTCTGCAGCACATCGGCGGCGCCCCAGGTGCCGATCGGCCGGCCCTGCGGGTCATGGCGCGGGATCGGCACCGGACTGTCGCCACCCACGCCCACCACCACGCCGGCCACCGCGCCGCTGGCGCCGTTCCAGGGCGGCGGTGCACGCGGGTCCAGGGGTGGCGATTCGTGGCCGTCGGTGATGAAGACCAGCGCCGGCGGGCGGGGCAGCGCGGCCAGGGTCTGCAGCGCGCCGTACAGGCCCTTGGCCAGTTCGCTGTTGCCGCTCCAGGCCATGGCCGAGTCGATCGAGGCCAGCGTGCCGCGCAGCTCGGTGAAGTGCTCGCAGACCTCGACCGGCGCCAGCAGCACCAGGCTGCGGTACTCGGTGAACACGCCCAGGCCCACGCGGCTGCCGCAGGGCAGTTGCTGCAGCGTCTCCAGCAGCAGCGCGCGGCTGCGCGCCAGGCGGCTGTGGGGCTGCGGGTCGTCGCCCACCGGCATGTCCTCGGCGTCCATGCTCTGGGTGATGTCCAGCACCACCAGCGCGTCCAGCTGCGCCTGCTCGCCAGGCCAGGTCGGGTTCCACCAGGCCAGGGCCAGCAGCAGCGCGATCGCGCCCAGCAGGGCCACGCGGCGGCGGATCATGGCAGGCCCTGGCTGATCGCGCGCATCGTGGTGGCGGCGCGCTCGCCGCGGGCCGGGCCGGCGGTCGACAGGTCGGGCGCGTCCTCCTCGGGGTTCAGGCGCAGGGCCCGCTCCAGGTTGTAGCGGGCAGCGTCATCGCCCGGATCGCGGCGCAGCAGTTCGCGGTAGCCCTCCTTGGCCAGCTCGACCATCGGGTAGGCGGCATCGGCCTGCCCACCGTCGCGCAGCGCCACGGCCTGGCGCATCAGCGCGTTGGCGCCGTTGAAACGGGCGGCCGGACCCAGCAGCGGGTCGTCCTGCAGCGCGCGGTACAGGCCCAGCGCCGGGTCCAGCTGGCCATCGGCCGCCAGGCGTTGCGCGCGGGCGAAGCGCTGCGCCGGCGCGGCGCCGGCGGGCACGGCCGAGGCGGCCGAGGCGACCACTGGCGCGGCCAGCTCGGCCTGCACGACCTGGCGCAGCGCCTGCCGCTGGCGGGCCTGCCAGGCGGCCTGGGCCAGCAGCGCCGCGGCCAGCAGCAGCAGCGCCCAGGGGGCGAGACGCCGGGTGCGCGTACGAGGGGTCAGGCCCATGCCGGCAGCTCCTTGCGCGCCGCCCAGCCCAGCGCCAGCGCGCAGGCCAGGGCCAGCCCCAGGCAGGCGCCGGTCAGGTCGCGGCGGGGCACGGTGTCGGTGGTGGTGATCGGCAGGTTCTCCAGGCGCTCGACGTCGGCGATCGCCTGCTGCAGCGCCTCGGGCGAGCCCGCCTCGTAGGCCTTGTAGGGCGTTTTCAGCGAGCGGAAGAAGCGGTGCAGGAAGACCTCGGGCACGGTGTTGGCCGCCTCGGCGTCGCTGCCGGGCTCGACCTCCAGACCGGGACTTTGCGGTGCCCGCAGGTAGATCCAGACCAGGCGCACGCGGTGACGCGCCAGCGCCTGGGCGATGGCGTCGCGGGTCTCGACCTCCAGGTGGTCCCCACCGTCCGACACCAGCATCAGCACCCGCGAGCCGGTGTAGGCGCGCTGCTCGAACAGCGACAGCCCGCCCAGCACGGCCGCGCCGATGTCGGTGTTGCCGATGCCGCGGCCGATCGCACCGGCCTCGATCGCCGCCTGGATCGCCGCCGGTTTCTCGGTGAATCCCAGGACCTTCAGCGGCCGGCTGCTGAAGACCATCATCGCGAAGCGGTCCTGCGGGCGCCGGGCCGCGAAGGCCGACAGTTCGCGCCGCGCCAACTGGGCCTTGGTCAGCCGCTCCTCGGCCGAGTGGCGCGCAGTGACCCCGTAGGTGGGGGTGTAGCCGGCCATCGGCCCGGTGCTGCCCATCGGTGACTGGTCCATGCTGCGGCTGCGGTCGAGCAGCAGCACGATCTCGGCGCCGCGGCCCTCGCGCTGCACCTCGTAGGCCGGGCGGTAGGGCTGGGCCAGGGCCAGCAGCATCGCGGCCAGTCCCAGGCTGGATGCGGCGCGCAGCGCCAGCGCCAATGCGCGCGAGGCGGCATCGGCCGGCCACAGCGCCAGGTGGGCAAAGCGCAGCGGGCGCAGCACCGCGGCGCCGGGCACGCCCCAGGGCAGCAGCGCCAGCGGCAGCGCCCACAGCCAGCCGGGGTGGACGAAGCCCAGCCAGTCGAGTGCGCTCATGCCCTGGCCTCCGCCTGCGCCAGCTGGCGCAGCAGGGTGCGCAGGCGCGCGGCCAGGGCCGTGTCGTCGGCGGCGGCGGCCGGTGCGAAGAAGTGCGCGGCTGAGGCCTCCAGCAGCGCGTGCAACTCGGCCGCCAGTGGCGCGAAGGCCGGACGGCTGGCCAGCCAGGCGGCCAGGTCCTCGGTCTGCACGGCGTGGCCGGCGTCCTCGTCGATCGCGCGGTGCAGGTGGCGCAGCTGGGCGTCCAGGCTGCCGTGGCTGCTGCGCAGCGCGCGCCAGGCGCGGGCAAAGGGCCGCTGGCGGCGCCACCACAGCGGACGGCCCAGGTGACGCCAGCCCAGCCAGGACAGCGCCAGCAACGCCAGCAGAGCGCCAAGCTGGGCCTGCTGGCGGATCGGGGCGATGGGTGGGGCGGGCAGTGGTCGGTCCGGCTGCAGCGGGCCCAGGCCGGTGCGCTCGGGGGGCTGCGGCGGCGTCAGCGGGCTCACCACCAGCGGCCAGGCCTCGGCGCGCAGCACTGTCTCGCGGCGCGTGCCACCGGCGGGCAGCGTGACGCGCAGCGTGAGCGTCGGCAACTCGATCACCGCCGGCTGCTCGGGCGAACGCATCACCTGGTAGCGCAGGCGCAGGGTCTGCTCGGGCGCGTCGGCCGCGCCGCTGTGCTGCAACTCGCGCAGCTCCAGCGCGCCCTGGGTGCCGGGCACCGGCAGGCTGGACGCTTCCAGCCGCGCGCCCGGCGGCAGGCGCAGGTGCAGCTGGCGCTCGACCACATCGCCCAGCCGATGACCGTAGGCGACGGGTTCGGTGGTGACCAGCGTGGGCGCCTCGACCGCCGCCCAGGCCGCGGCGCCGTGCAGAGCCAGGCCCAGCAACAGGGCGACCTGCCGCTCAGGCCTGGAAATGCACCGCGAACGCATCGGGGTCGAAGCCATCGATCTGGAACACCGGCTGGCGCTGCCAGTGGCGCAGCCGCTCGGTCAGCGCCTGGCGGGCCTGGGCCAGGCGGTCGGCGTGGCGCTGGCGCAGCGCCGGCCGCACCCACACCAGGTGGGCGCCGTGGCCTTCGGCATCCTGGAGCCAGGCCAGGCCGTCGCGCGCCGGCAGCTCGAAGTCGCGGCGCTGCCACAGCACCACCGGCACCACGTCATGGGGTGCGAGCGCGTCCATCACCGCGTGCAAGGCATCGGGTGGCCAGTGGAAGTCGGAGGCCAGGAAGACCAGGCAGCGCTGGCGCGGCAGCTCGGCCACCGCGGCCAGCAGGCCGTCGATGCCAGCGGCGCGCGGGCCGCTGCGCTGGTGGGATTGCAGCGCCTGTGCCAGCACCGGGCCGCTGCCGCGCTGGCGCGTGGGCGGCCAGGGCCCCAGGCGGTGCAGCACGCGGTCGGCGCCCAGGCAACCGAAGGCATCGCCCAGGCGCTGGGCCGACCAGGCCAGGCTGTCGGCCAGCGCGGCCAGCGCCTGCACCCGTGGCGGCGGCGTGTCGTCGTCCATCGAGGCCGACAGGTCGGCCAGCAGCACCACCGTGACGGCGCGCCGCTCGGCCAGCGTGCGCACCCACCACTGGCCCAGCGGGTCGCGCAGGCTGGCGTGGATGTCCAGGCGGCGCGGATCGCCGCCATCGACCAGGCGGCGGTGGCCGCGAAAGGCCAGGCCGGCATCGCCCTGGCGGCTGCGGTGGGCGCCGGGGCGGTGACCGCCGGCGTCCCAGCGCAGGCGGTAGGGGATCTCGCGCGGCCCGTCCGTCATCAGGGGGCCCCGACGCGCGCCAGCAGCTGCTCGATCAGGGGCGGCAGCAGCGCCTCGCGGCGCAACTCGTAGGCTGGCTGCAGGCACAGGCGGTGGGCGATGCAGGGGCCGAAGACCGCGCGCACGTCGACCGGGCGCAGGTGGTCGCGGCCGTCGAGCCAGGCGTTGACGCGCGCGGCGCGCAGTAGCAGGCTCATGCCGCGCGGGCTGGCGCCGGCCAGCACCAGGGCCGCGCTGTCCACGCCGGGCAGCTCCACCCCCACGCGCTGGGGGGCGGCGGTGGCCTCCCACAGCCGCAGCGCGTAGTCCTGCAGCGCCTCGGAGGCGTGCACGGCGCGCTGGATCGCCTGAGACAGCACTGGCAGCGCGGCGATCGGCGCGATGCCTTCGGGCACCTCGGCAACCAGGCTGTCGGTGTCGTGAAAGCGCGGGTCGAAGGCCAGGGCGCGCCGCAGCGCCAGGTCGGTGGGCGCGTCTACCGCGATCTCCATCATGAAGCGGTCGCGCGCGGCGCTGGCGATCTCGAAGGTCTCCTCGCGCTCCAACCGGTTGCGGTCGGCGAAGACCTGCAGCAGCGGCAGCTGCACCTCGCGGTTGAAGGCCTGCACGCTGCGCTCGGCCATGGCGCGCAGCAGCAGCGCATGCACCTGCGGGCGGGCGCGGTTGATCTCGTTGAAGAAGAAGATCGCCAGCGAGGTGCCCTCGCGGGTCAGCGGGCCGGGCTCGATGGCCGGCCGGCCGGATTCGTCGACATAGGCGTGGTACAGCAGGTCATTGGGCATCAGGTCGACGCTGCCCTCGATGCGCGCGAAGCCGCCGCCCAGGCCGCGCGCCACCGCGCGCAGCAAGGTGGTCTTGCCCACGCCCACATCGCCCTGCAGCAGCACATGGCCGCGGGCGAAGACCGCGGTCACCAGCTGGCGCACTGCGGTGGCCTGGCCCACCACGACCGCGTTGACCTGGTCTTCCAGTTGGCGGGCGCGAGCCCGGCCGTCGGCAAGTGCGCCGTCCTCGTTGGCCATGGGGTCCTTCGTCTGCTGGCGATGGCGCAGGGGTTGCAAGTCATGCGCCATGCCGGTGCGCTGCGGAAACGGCCGCCCGCCGGCACAGTGTGTCACCGCGACGGGGCAACCCGGCGCCGAGGCCGGCTCAGGGTTTGCCTGGGGCCCCTCTCAAGGCAACGCCGGGCCGCCCCAAGTGTCCTGGTTTCCCGCGGGGGCGGGCTGGGCGCAGCCCGGCCCTGGGGGGCTCAGCGGGTCAAGGCGCCAGCCAGCTGGCCGTGCCGGGCCCGGGGCCGAAGCGCGCGCGGCGCTGGCCGTTGGTGTTCAGGTCGAGCCAGTCGATCGTCTGCACGCGGGCGCAGATGACCCCGAAGTGCTCGCGGTCGCCGCGCTCAGCGGACGGGCGCTCCAGCGGGCTGCCCGGCGGCACCGGGCTGAGGTAGTCGAACACGGCGGGCGTCATCTTCAACCGGGTCCAGTGCGACAGCACGGCCAGGCCGCTGTCAAGCACCTCCAGGTGCACACCCAGGCGCAGCTGCCAGCCCAGCTCGGCCGACCACATCACCGGCACGCCCTGGGGCTGGCGGGCGATCTGCGCCACCTTGGGAGAACGGGTGTCGGTGAAGAAGCACAGCTCGCGCTCGGCCGGATCGACCTGGCGCAGCACCACGCTGCGCGCATCGGGCAGGCCCTCCGGCGTGACCGTGGCCAGGGTGCACAGGCGCCAGGGGTGGCCGCGCTGCGGTGCGCGGACCAGCTCCTGCCACAGGCGCTCCTCGATCGAGTGCAGCGTGTCGTCTCCCATCCCGCGATCTTGCCTGCAGCCGGGTGGCCAGCCCAGCGGGCATCCCCGCAGCCGTCTTGACCGCGATCAGACTGTCAACGTTTGCAGGCGCCCAGATGTGTCAATGTGTGTGGTCATGCGGCTGGAGCGCCTGCTCCGAGGCGGGCCGGTGGCAGGTGCGACCGGCCCGGATGGACCCGCTGCGGGCGTCCAGCGCCAGTCACCACCACCCGGCCGGGCGGGCACGTCGGGTCAAGCCACGGGCAGGGTGCCTGGTCGGGGGGCTTACACTCCACGCCCGGTTCATCCGGCCCCGCGCCCCCTGCCCATGTCCTTGTTGTCCACCCTGGCGGCCACGCTCGTGGCCTACCTGATCGGCTCGCTGTCGTTCGCGGTCATCGTCAGCCGCACGATGGGCCTGGCTGACCCGCGCAGCTACGGCTCGGGCAATCCCGGCGCCACCAATGTGCTGCGTTCGGGCAGCAAAAAGGCGGCGATCCTGACGCTGCTGCTGGATGCGCTCAAGGGGGTGGTGCCGGTGCTGCTGGCGCAGTGGCTGGCGCCGCGCTTCGGCTGGGGCGAGGGCACGCTGGGCCTGGTCGGCCTGGCCGCCTTCCTGGGCCACCTGTGGCCGGTGTTCTTCCGCTTCCAGGGCGGCAAGGGCGTGGCCACCGCGGTGGGGGTGCTGCTGGCTCTGGTGCCGGTGACCGGCCTGGCCTGCATGGGGCTGTGGCTGGCGGTGGCCTACTTCACGCGCTATTCCTCGCTGGCCTCCATCCTGGCTGCCGTGGCCGCGCCGGTGATCCAGCTGCTGGCCTTCGGCGTGTCGCCGATGGTCGGGGCGATTGCCGTGATGAGCGCGCTGCTGGTGTGGCGCCACGCCGCCAACATCCGCAAGCTGCTGGCGGGCACCGAATCGAAGATCGGCCAGAAGGCCGCTGCCGCCGCTGCGCCGGCGCACGAACCCCATCCCTCCCATCACACGCGCCACACGCGCAAGACTTCCCAAGGAAAGCACTGATCATGATCCAGCGATTCGACGTCGGCCCCCGCATGTCCGAGATGGCCGTCCACAACGGCACCGTGTACCTCGCCGGCCAGGTGGCCGCCGATGGCAGCCAGGACATCCAGGGCCAGACGCGCCAGGTGCTGGACGCGATCGACGCCCTGCTGGCCCGTGCCGGCAGCGACAAGACCAAGATCCTGCGCGCGCAGATCTTCCTGGCCGACCTGGCCGATTTCGCGGCGATGAACAGCGTCTGGGAAGCCTGGGTCGTGGCCGGCCACACGCCGCCGCGCGCCACCGTGCAGGCGGCGCTGGCCAAGCCCGAGTGGAAGATCGAGATCGTCGTCACCGCCGCGGTCTGACGTGCCTGCGGGCTTGCCACGCCGGTCCTGGCTCGAGGCGCGCGCGCTCCCGGGCAGCGCGTCGTGGCGGTGAGCCGTCGAGACCAGCTCGCCCTGGGCCTGATCGCCGGGCTGGCCCTGGTCGGCTGGCCGGCCTTCCAGGCCTGGCGTGACGGCCAGGTGGGTGAGGAGATCGCCCGGCTGGCGAAGCCGGGCGACATCCTGATGGTCTCCAGCGAGACCTGCCTTTTCTGCACCGCCGCGCGGCGCTGGATGACGGCGCAACAGGTGCCCTTCGACGAGTGCCTGGTCGAGCGTGACGGCGCCTGCATGGCCCGCTTCCAGGCCCAGGGCGCGCCGGGCACCCCGCTGCTGTTCGTACGTGGCCAGCCGCAGCTGGGTTTCAGCCCCGAGCGGGTGCGCGACGCGCTGCGCTGATCAGCCGGCGTGCACCCGGCCGTGCCGGCTGCCCAGGATCAGCACGAAGGCGCCGCCCCAGAACACCAGGGCGAAAGCCAGCCCCGGCAGGCCCGGCTCCTGCAGGAACCAGAAGCCGGCCATCGGCGCCGTGATGCCGATCCACAGGCCGGCGAAGCCCCAGACGCCGCGCTGGCGTGTCCAGTCGTCACCGCGCCAGGCTGGTCCCAATGCCCGGTAGGCCATCCCGGCCAGCGACAGCAGCACCAGGGCGATCACGCCGCGCCAGAGCAGCGGCTTGATCCGGAGCTGGCGGTCCAGCACCGCGCGGTGAGGCGCCCGCGGATCGGCCCAGCCCGGCAGCGTGAAACCGTCCTGTTGCGCGCGCTGCAGGCGTTGCGTCCAGTCGGCATGCCAGTGGTCAAAGCCATCGTAGGCCAGTGGTGCCACGCCGATGCGATCGGCCACGTAGGAGCGCCCATCGACGCTGTAGCGGTAGGTGGCCAGCGGCAGTGGCGGGTCGTCCGGGTCCGGCATCGCCTGCTCGATCACCGTGACCTCCACCGGGATCCAGTGGCGGGTCTGCCAGGCCGTCCACAGCGTGCTCACCACGGGCCTCAGGCCCAAGGCCACGCCGACCACGCACATCGCCAGGGCCCAGGCAGCGAACAGGGCCGCGGTGAACACGCGACGCTCCGGGGTGTCCGGCGCCAGGGGCTGCATCCCGCCCGTCTACAGCCCCAGCAGCGCCGGGTCACCCCGCCCGCGGCGCAGCAGCTCGGGCTCGTCGCCGGTCAGGTCGACGATGGTGGTGGACTCGAAGGGGCAGGCGCCTGCATCCACCACCGCCTGCAACTGCTTCTCGAAGCGGTCGCGGATCTCGTGCGGATCGTTCAGCGCTTCGGTCTCGCCGGGTGGAATCAGCGTGGTGGCCAGCAGCGGCTGGCCCAGCTCCTCCAGCAGCGCCTGCAGCACGCGGTGCTCGGGCACGCGCAGGCCGATGGTGCGGCGCGAGGGGTGCGACAGCCGCCGCGGCACCTCCTTGGTGGCTTCCAGGATGAAGGTGAACGGCCCCGGCGTGCCCAGCTTGAGCAGGCGGAACTGGCGGTTGTCGACGCGCGCGTAACTGGCCAGCTCCGACAGGTCGCGGCACAGCAGCGTCAGGTGGTGCTTGTCGTCGACCTGGCGGATCTTGCGCAGGCGCTCGGCAGCGGTCTTGTCGTCCAGGTGGCAGACCAGCGCGTAGCTGGAGTCGGTGGGCACCGCGGCCACGCCGCCGGCATGCAGGATCTGCGCCGCCTGCTTGAGCAGGCGGACCTGGGGGTTGTCGGGATGAACCTCGAAATACTGGGCCATGGTGGCCCGATTGTCGCGCCTGCCGCGGGTGGGTCAGGTCATGTGCTGGGCGTGCAGCGCCGGGGGCTCGCCGGGATGTCGCTCGAGCGCCACCGGCAGGCTGATGAAGGCGGTGAAAACCACCGGCACCAGGGCCAGGGCGACAGTTCCCAGCCAGCGCTGGATGAAGAGGCGAAGTTCGGGGTGCATGGTCAGGCTCCTTGCGGGCACCGTGCCCGTGAACGCCATGGTGCGGCGCCGGCATGAAGGCTGGCTGAGCAGCGGCTGAAGACCGGCTGAAGGCGCCAGGGGTCAGGCCAGTTCGGCGGCCGGGCGCAGGTGCTGCAGCCGGTCGGCCCAGCGGGTCCAGACCGCGGTGCAGCGGGCAGGCAGGTCGGGCAGCTCGCCCGGCGCCACCCGGCTTTCGCCCGGGGCATGGAAGTCCGACCCGCGCGAGGCCAGCAGGCCGAATTCCTCCGCGGTGGCGGCGTAGCGGGTGGCCTCGTCGGGAAAGTGCGCGCCGCAGGTGACTTCGACACCCACGCCGCCGTGGCCGACGAACTCATGGAACAGCGCCCACTCCTCGGTGGGCGAGAAGCGGTAGCGCGCCGGATGCGCCAGCACCGGCAGGCCGCCGGCATCGCGGATCCATTGCATCGCTTCGCCCAGCGCCGCCCAGTGGTGCGGCACGAAGCCGGGCAGGCCTTCCTTCAGGTATCGCTGGAAAACCTCGTGGACGCTGGCGCAGTGGCCGTGCTCCACCAGGAAGCGGGCGAAATGGGTGCGCGAGACCAGATCCGGGTTGCCGGCATAGCGCCGGGCGCCCTCGTAGGCGCCGTGAATGCCCACGCGGGCCAGGCTCTCGCCCATCTCGCGGGCCCGCTGTTCGCGGCCGGCGCGCAGCCGCGCCAGGCCCGCATTCAGCCCCGGGTGGTCGGGGTCCACGTCCAGGCCCAGCACATGGACGGTTTCGCCCAGGAAGCTGATCGAGACCTCGACACCGCAGACATAGGCCAGGCCCAGCGCCTCGGCGGCCGCCCGGGCGGCATGCTGGCCGGCCAGCTCGTCGTGGTCGGTGAGCGACCACAGCTGCACGCCACCGGCATGGGCCAGGCGGGCCAGTTCATCGGGGGGCAGGCTGCCGTCGGAATGCACCGAGTGGCAGTGCAGATCGGCGTTCAGCAGGTGCACAGCCGCCATTCTAGGAACCCGGCCGTGCCGACAAGCGGCCGGGGACATCGGCCTTCCCGGCGCTGTTCCGGCGACCGCCTATCATCCGGGCCCCCGCCACCCCGGCCCGACCGATGTCTCCGATCCTGCCCCTGCCACTGCCCGACGCCGACACCCTGCGCGATGCGCTGGATGTCTACCCCGACACCCGACGCGTGGAATGCGCCACCGGCGACTTCAGCTCGGTGGCGCGCGGCAAGCATGTGGCGCGCGCTGATTTCGAGGGCCAGGTGGGCTGCAAGCTGCCTTCGGTGGTGCTGGGCCTGACGCTCACCGGCGGCGAGCCAGCCGACGTCATCGGCCCGGTGCTGCCGGCCAGCTATGCCGATGTGCACCTGGTGCCTGACCTGTCGACGCTGGCGCCGCGCCCCGGCCGGCCGGGCGAGCTGTGCGTGGTGTGCGAGCCCAGCGGCGCGCTGCGCCCGGACCTGGATGCCTCGGCGCTGTCACCACGCGCAGCGCTGCGTGCGGCGCTGGTGCGGCTGAAGGCGGCGGGCCTGCGCGCCACCGTGGCGCCCGAGCTGGAGTTCTTCCTGCTGGAGCGCGGCGCCGCGGGTGAGCTGCTGGCCGCCCGCGCCCATCCCGATGCGCCGGCCCGCGAGCGCGCCTGCGAGGCCTATTCGCTGGAACGCGCCGGCCACTTCGATGGCTTCTTCGACGCGCTCTACGAGGCCTGCGCCACGCAGCGCATCCCGGTCAGCGGCCATGCGCACGAGTCGGCGCTGTCGCAGTACGAGGTCAATTTCCTGCCCGGCGAGCCGCTGGCCCAGGCCGATGCGGTGTGGCGATTCAAGCGCCTGGCGCGCGAGCTGGCCGCGCGGCGCGGCTTCCTGGCCAGCTTCGCGGCCAAGCCCTTCCTGGACCAGCCAGGCACCGGCATGCACTGGCACCTGAGCCTGCAGCACACCGACGGCCGCGCCTGGCCGCACGCCTTCAGCCCGCCGGGCGGCGAGCCGGTGCTGCCGCACTTCATCGCCGGCCTGCAGGCCGGGGCTGCAGCCGCCATGGCCTTCTGCGCCCCCTTCGACATGTCCTATGACCGCATCCGCCTGAGCGACGCGGCCCCCTCGCACGCCAGCTGGGGCGAGGACAGCCGCTCACTGGCCTTCCGCATCCCGGCCTCCAGCCCGGCGGCCCGCCGCGTCGAGAACCGCCTGCCCGGCGGCGATGCCAACCCCTACCTGATCCTGGCCTCGATGATCGGCCTGGGCCTGGACGGCCTGCAGGCCGCTCGCCTGCCGGGCGAGGGCCAGGCGCTGCCGACATCGCTGTCCGCGGCACTGGACGCGCTGCAATCCAGCAGCCCGCTGCGGGCGCAGCTGGGCGCGCCGCTGGTGGACGCGTATGTCGGCATCAAGCGCCACGAAAGTGCCGAACGCCAGCGCCACGCGGATCCTCGGCAGCAATGGGACCTATGGCATCTGGTGGAATTGGCTTAACGACAGAAATCGTCCGTTGCAGTCCATCCAAGTGGTGGCCTGCAGCGGTGGTGACGCAGCCAAGGCCCGAGCGGCCAGGGTCTGTCGTCGCAGACGGTGGCGGTCGGCTGCGCCGACTTCCCTGTGGTGCTCGGACTGCAGGGCGGCCCACAAACTCGCTCCACTCGCCTGCGGCTCGTTTGGCTCAAACAGTGTGGGCCAGTCAGGGGGCATGCCCTGCAGTCCTGCGCTCCTCGGCGCCCCCGACAGCGCCGCCAGCCCCTGGCTGCTCGTTCCTTGTCTGGGGCAGCCGTTGCGGGACCGCTCACTTGGGCAGTCTCAAGACGACGACCAGCGAGGTGGGGGAAAGGGGTCGAACGAAGTCAAGGAGGAGGCCGAAGGCCGGGGGACATGAGAGAGACCCCTTTCTCCCACCTTGCCGCCGTAACCTTGGCGGGCAGTGACTTCCCAGGTCAGCTCGCTGCCGTTTTCGACCGAGCGAAGCTGCGGCAGATCGTCCGCAGCTTCGTGGCGCCAGGACTGTGTAGGCCTTACCAGGACGAACGGCCCATGCCCATGACCCTGCGGTACCACTCGTGGAAGTGCTTCATGCCGGTTTCCATCGGGGCCTGGTAGGGGCCGACCTCGTCGTCGCCGCGCTCGAACAGGGCCTTGCGGCCGGCGTCCATGCGCTCGCCGATCTCGTCGTCCTCCAGGCAGGTCTCCATGTAGGCGGCGCGCTGCGCCTGGCAGAACTCGGGCTCGAAGGCGGCGATTTCCTCGGGGTAGTAGAACTCCACCACGTTGAGGGTGCGGTCCACACTGACCGGGTACAGCGTGGAGACCGTCAGCACCTTCGGGTACCACTCGATCATGATGTTCGGGTAGTAGGTCAGCCAGATCGCGCCCTGGTCGGGCAACTGGCCCTCGTGCACGCGCAGCACCTCGTCGCGCCAGCGGGTGTAGGCCGGCGAGCCGGCCTGGCGCAGGCGGTCGTGCAGGCCGACGGTCTGCACCGAGTGGTGGCTGCCGAACTCCCAGCGCAGGTCGCTGCAGGTGACGAACTGACCCAGACCGGGGTGGAAGGGGCCGACGTGGTAGTCCTCGAGGTAGACCTCGATGAAGGTCTTCCAGTTGTAACGGCACTCGTGCATCTCGACGTGGTCGAGCACGTAACCCGAGAAATCCAGCGCGGCACGCGGGCCCAGGCCGGCCAGGTCAGCGGCGATGTCGCGGCCGTTGTCCTCGAAGACCATGCCGTTCCAGGTGCGCACCTTGTAGTTGTTCAGGTGCAGGCAGGGGTCGTGGTCGAAGTGCGGCGCGCCGATCAGCTGGCCGTGCAGGTCGTAGGTCCAGCGGTGCAGCGGGCATACCACGCTGTTGCGGGTGTTGCCGCGTCCCTTGAGCATGATGGCCTGGCGGTGGCGGCAGACGTTGGACACCAGCTCCACGCCCTTGGGCGTGCGCACCAGCATCCGGCCTTCGCCTTCCTGCGGCAGGGCGTAGTAGTCGCCCACATTCGGCACCGCCAGCTCATGGCTGAGGTACCGAGGACCGTGCTGAAAGATCAGCGCTTGTTCGCGGCGGAACAGGTCCTCATCAAAATAGGTGAAAACAGAGAGTTGAGAGCGCGTGCGCTCCAGAGCTTCCAGCGTGATGCTCAGGTCCGACATGATCCCCAGGATCTCCAAAAAACATGTCTGCGAACCCCCCGCCCGGTGGCCCCGCGGGCGGGATTGTCGAAGGTGATTGAAAGGGTGAAAGCCGCCGGCACTGCCCGCGGGGGCGCCGATTCTACCCGCGGGGTGTGAACCGGTCTGCAGGGTCTGTTGCGCTGCAGCGCCGTGTCAGCGCCGTGTGGCGTCCGCCCAACTACAATCGCGGTTTGCACTGCTCTTGACTCCATGCCGCGTTCCAGCCCCAAGGCCGACCCGGGACAGCCCGCCAGCTACGAGGAAGCCCTGGCCGAACTCGACGGACTGATCGCGGCCATGGAAGGTGGACAGCTGCCACTGGACCGGCTGCTGGGCAGCTACCAGCGTGCCGCGGTGCTGCTGGAGTTCTGCCGCGGCCGCCTGGACGCTGTGGAACAGCAGGTCAAGGTCCTGGAGGACGGGCAGCTCAAGCCCTGGACGAACAACACATGAAGATCGACGACTGCGAGGCCTGGGCTCGCCACCAGCTGGCGGAGGTCGAGGCTGCCCTGGAGGGCCTGGTGCCGGCCACGGCGCCGGCCGGCCTGGGCCTGGCCATGCGCTACGCCGTGCTGGATGGCGGCAAGCGCCTGCGCCCGCTGCTGGTGCTGGCGGCGGCCGAGGCTGTCCAGGGCGAGGCCCTGGCCGCGATGCGCTCGGCGGTGGCGGTGGAGCTGATCCACGCCTACTCGCTGGTCCACGACGACATGCCCTGCATGGACGACGACGCCCTGCGTCGCGGCAAGCCCACCACGCACGTGGCCTACGGCGAGGCCCAGGCCATGCTGGCGGGCGATGCGATGCAGGCGCTGGCCTTCGAAGTCCTCACGCCGGACGAGGGCATCGAGCCCGCGCTGCAGGCCCGCCTGGTGCGGCTGCTGGCGCGCGCGTCGGGCTCGGCCGGCATGGCCGGCGGTCAGGCGATCGACCTGGCCAGCGTCGGCAAGCCGCTGGACGAATCGCAGCTGCGCGACATGCACCGCCGCAAGACCGGCGCCCTGCTGCAGGCCAGCGTGCTGATGGGTGCCGCCTGCGGCCAGACCAGCGCCGACGCCTGGGAGGCGCTGGCCGAGTACGGCGACGCGATCGGCCTGGCCTTCCAGGTGGTCGACGACATCCTCGACTGCACCCAGGACTCCGAGGTGCTGGGCAAGACCGCTGGCAAGGACCAGGACGCCAACAAGCCGACCTATGTGTCAACGCTGGGCCTGGAGCAGGCCCAGGCCTACGCCATCGCCCTGCGTGACCAGGCCCAGGCCGCGCTGCGCCGCGCCGGGCTGCCGGCACCGGCCCGCCTGGCCTGGCTGGCCGACCGCCTGGTCGAGCGCAACAACTGAACCGCACCATGCCCCAACCGCCTGTTCCCGCCGCGCTGCTGGCCAGCATCGACAGTCCGGCCGACCTGCGCCGGCTTGGCCGTTCGCAGCTGGGCACGCTGGCCGACGAACTCCGCCAGTTCGTGCTCGACAGCGTCAGCCGCACCGGCGGCCACCTGTCGTCCAACCTGGGCACGGTGGAGCTGTCGATCGCGCTGCACTACGTCTACAGCACGCCGCACGACCGCATCGTCTGGGACGTGGGGCACCAGAGCTACCCGCACAAGATCCTCACCGGCCGCCGTGAGGCCATGGCCACGCTCAAGCAGCTGGGCGGCATCAGCGGCTTCCCGCGCCGGGTGGAGAGCGAGTACGACACCTTCGGCACCGGCCACTCGTCGACCAGCATCTCGGCCGCGCTGGGCATGGCCCATGCGGCCCGGCTGAAGGGCGAGCAGCGCCGCTGCGTGGCGGTGATCGGCGACGGCGCGCTGACTGGCGGCATGGCCTTCGAGGCCCTGAACCACGGCGGTTTCGCCGGTGGCGCCGGCCTGCCCGACGTGCTGGTCATCCTGAACGACAACGACATGTCGATCTCGCCGCCGGTGGGGGCGCTCAACCGCTACCTGGCGCGCCTGATGAGCGGCAAGTTCTACGCCGCTGCCCGTGAGGGCGCCAAGAGCGTGCTCAAGCACACGCCGCTGTACGAATTCGCCAAGCGCTTCGAGGAGCACACCAAGGGCATGGTCGTGCCGGGCACGATCTTCGAGGAGTTCGGCTTCAACTACGTGGGGCCGATCGACGGCCACGACCTCGATTCGCTGATCCCCACGCTCGAGAACCTGCGCGACGCCAAGGGCCCGCAGTTCCTGCACATCGTCACCAAGAAGGGCTGCGGCTACGAGCTGGCCGAGGCCGACCCGATCAACTACCACGGCCCGGGCAAGTTCGACCCCAAGATCGGCCTGCAAAAGCCCGCCACGCCGCCCAAGCCCACCTTCACCCAGGTCTTCGGCCAGTGGCTGTGCGACATGGCGGCGGCCGACACGCGCCTGGTGGGCATCACCCCGGCGATGCGCGAGGGCTCGGGCATGGTCGAGTTCGAGCGGCGCTTCCCCACCCGCTACCACGATGTGGGCATCGCCGAGCAGCACGCGGTCACCTTTGCCGCCGGCCTGGCCTGCGAGGGCCTGAAGCCGGTGGTGGCGATCTACTCCACCTTCCTGCAGCGCGGCTATGACCAGCTGATCCACGACGTGGCGCTGCAGAAGCTGCCGGTGGTCTTCGCGCTGGACCGCGCCGGCCTGGTGGGGGCCGACGGCGCCACCCACGCCGGGGCCTATGACATCGCCTACCTGCGCTGCGTGCCGAACATGAGCGTGCTGACGCCGGCCGACGAACGCGAATGCCGCCGCGCGCTGACCACCGCCTTCCACCAGGACCACCCGGTGGCGGTGCGCTACCCGCGCGGCAGCGGCGCCGGCGTGGCGATCGAGCCGCAACTCGATCAGCTGCCCTGGGGCCGGGGCGAGTTGCGCCGCGAAGGGCGCCGCATCGCCATCCTGGCGTTTGGCACGCTGCTCTACCCGGCGCTGGAAGCGGCCGACAAGCTGGACGCCAGCGTGGCCAACATGCGCTTCGTCAAGCCGCTGGACCGCGAACTGGTGCTGCAGCTGGCGCGCAGCCACGATGCCCTCGTCACGGTCGAGGAAGGCTGTGTGGCTGGCGGCGCCGGTGCAGCGTTGCTGGAAGCGCTGGCCGCCGAGGGCCTGGCCGTGCCGGTGCTGAACCTGGGCCTGCCCGACGAATTCATCGAACACGGCGATCCGGCCAAGCTGCTGTCGCTGTGCGGCCTGGATGCTGCCGGCATCGAGCGGGCCATCGTGCAGCGCTTTGGCGCCACTCCGCTGGCGCTGGTCAAGCCGGCTGAAACCGAGCGCACGGCCGCGGCCTGACGCATTTTTTTCGAACGCGGCGATCAACCCTTTCAACCGCAACGGGGCCGCTGAAGTGGCATGCTGCATGCCTGCCGACCCCGACTGTCCATGAATCAGCTGACCGACGCCCTGCACATCCCCGACACCCAGAGTGAGCGCGACGAGCGCCATCTGGCGATCCAGCGCGTGGGCGTGAAGGATGTGCGCTACCCGCTGAGCCTGCGCGTGGCGGGCCAGGTGCAGCAGACCGCGGCGCTGTGGAACCTCGATGTGGCCCTGCCTGCCGAGCAGAAGGGCACGCACATGTCGCGCTTCGTGGCCTGGCTGGAGGAACAGCAGGCGCCGCTGGACGCTGCCACGCTGAAGCTGCAGCTCGATGCCATGCTCGACAAGCTGCACGCGCAGGAAGGCCGGGTCGAAGCGCGCTTCTCCTTCTTCCTGCGCAAGCGTGCGCCGGTGTCCGGTGTGCAGAGCCTGCTGGATTACGCCGGCGCCTGGGTGGCCGAGCGCCGCGGCGGCCACACGGCGATCTGGGCCGAGGTGGGCGTGCCGGTCAAGAGCCTGTGCCCGTGCTCCAAGGAGATCTCCGACTACGGCGCGCACAACCAGCGCTCGCTGGTCACGATCCGGGTCGAACTGCTGGACCCGCAGGCTCGGCCCATCGAGTGGCATCAGCTGGTGCGCTTCGCCGAGGAGTCGGCGTCGTCCGAGATCTGGCCGATGCTCAAGCGCGCCGACGAGAAGTGGATCACCGAGCGGGCCTACGAGAACCCGAAGTTCGTCGAGGACCTGGTGCGCGACGTGGCCTTGCGACTGAATGCCGACGACCGCATCGGCCGCTACCGGGTGGACGTCGAGAACTTCGAGTCCATCCACAACCACTCGGCCTGGGCGCGCATCGAGCGCTGAGCCGCGGCTTTGCAGGGCGGAAGCCCTGCGCAACAGGCGCGAAACCTGGCGCGCGCAGCATGAGGTCACCCACACCTCATCCCCTGCCGCACCATGCCCACACCGTTTGACCACCTCCTGTCCAGCCAGGCTGCGCGCCGCCGCGCGCTGGGCCTCATCGCCTCGGCCGGCGTGATGCCTCTGTCGCTGCTGGGGTGCGGCGGCGGGGACAGCAGCAGCAGCAGCGTCGCTGAAGACACCAGCACGAGCGGGAGCACGAGTGGCAGCACCGACACCGGTTCGACCACCGGCACCTGCAGCACGATTCCCAGCGAGACCGCCGGCCCCTACCCGGGCGATGGCACCAACAGCAACAGCAGCGGCGTGGCCAACGCGCTGCTGCTCAGCGGCATCGTGCGCAGCGACATCCGCACCAGCGTGGACACCGCCAGCGGCACCGCCGAGGGTGTGCCGCTGACGGTCACGCTGACGCTGGTCGACAGCGGCAACAGCTGCGCCGTGCTGGCCGGCTACGCGGTCTACCTGTGGCACGCCACGCGCGATGGTGAGTATTCGATGTACTCCAGCGCGGTGGTGGGCGAGAACTACCTGCGCGGTGTGCAGGTCAGCGATGCCAACGGCCAGGTCAGCTTCACCACCATCTTCCCCGGCTGCTACAGCGGGCGCTGGCCGCACATCCACTTCGAGGTCTACCCCAGCCTGGCCTCGGCCACCAGCGGCGCCAACGATGTGAAGACCTCGCAGCTGGCGCTGCCGGCCTCGGCCTGCGCCCAGGTCTATGCCAATGCCAGCGGCTATGCCAGCAGCGCCACCAACTTCGGCAACATCTCGCTGGCCAGCGACAACGTGTTCGGCAACGACAGCGGCGTGTTGCAACTGGCCACGGTGACCGGCAGCGTCAGCGCCGGCTTCGCGGCCACGCTGCAGGTGGGCGTCGCCGTCTGAGTGCGGGGGCATGGCAGGATGCGGGGCATGACGCCGCTGCATCCGCTCGCCCGACTGCCCCTGATCCAGGCCCCGATGGCGGGCTCGCAAGGCCTGCGCCTGGCCCGTGCCGTGGCCGCCACCGGGGCCGTGGGCAGCCTGCCGGCCGGCATGCTCGATGCCGCCGCCCTGGCGCGCGCGCTGGGCGAGTGGGCCGCTGATGGCACGGGGGTGCTCAACGTCAACTTCTTCTGCCACCGGCCGCCGCCGGACGATCCACCGCGCATCGCGCGCTGGCATGCCCGGCTGGCGCCCTACACGGCCGAGGCCGGCCTGCCGGCGCCCCAGGGGGTGCCGCGGCCGACGCGCCACCCTTTCGACACCGCGATGGCCGAGGCCCTGGCCGCCGCGCCGCCGCCGATCGTCAGCTTCCACTTCGGCCTGCCCGAGGCGGCCCTGCTGGCGCGCGTGCGCGCGCTGGGCTGCCGGGTCTGGAGCAGCGCCACCACCGTGGACGAGGCGCGTTGGCTGCTGGACCAGGGGGTCGATGCGCTGATCCTGCAGGGCCTGGAGGCCGGCGGCCACCGCGGCCACTTCCTGCGCGAGGACCTGGACCTGAGCGCCCAGGCGGGTTGGCGTGATCTGCTCGCTGCGGTGCGGCCGCTCGCCGGTGCGACGCCATTGATCGCTGCCGGCGGCATCGCCGACGCGGCCACGGTGCGCGAGGCGCTGAGCGCCGGTGCCGCCGCCGTGCAGGTGGGCACGGCCTTTCTGCGCTGCCCCGAGGCGGACACCGGCGCGGTCCACCGCGCCGCGCTGGCGGCCGGTGGCGAGACGGCGCTGACCAACCTCTTCTCCGGCCGCCCGGCGCGCGGGCTGGTGAACCGCCTGATGCGCGAGGCCGGCCCGATCAGCGCCGACGCGCCGGCCTTTCCGCTGGCCAGTGCCGACCTGGCGCCGCTGCGGGCCTGGGCCGAGGGCCAGGGCCGAGGCGACTTCTCGCCCTTGTGGGCCGGCACCGCGCACGCGCTGGCGCGAGAAGAGCCGGCGGCCGCCGTGGTGGCGCGCCTGCTGGCCTGATCAGCCCAGCACGCCGGCGGCGCGCAGATCGGCGATTTCGCCGTCGCGGTAACCCAGCTGGCGCAGCAGTGTGTCACCGTGTTCGCCGATGCCCGGCGGGTTCGAACGCAGCGGCGGGCGCTGGCCGTCCAGCGTGATCGGCAGCAGCGGTGTCAGGGTCTGGCGGCCATCGGGCAGCGTCACCGGCACCAGGCCGCCGCTGGCCAGCAGGTGCGGGTCCTGCATCAGCTGCTCGGGCCGGCTGATCGGCGCAAAGGGCAGGCCCTCGCGCTCGAAGACCGCCGCCAGCGCCGACGCCCGCCAGCCCGCCAGCGCCTCGCGCAGCGCCGGCATCAGCCAGTCGCGTGACTGCACGCGGCCGTTGTTGGTGGCCAGTCGCGGGTCGTCGGCCCAGTCGGCAAAGCCGAAGGCGGTGCAGAAGCTGCGCCACTGGCCGTCGCTGACCACGGCCAGGAAGATCTGCTCGCCGTCCTTGACGGTGAACACGTCGTAGATGCCCCAGGCGCTGATGCGCTGCGGCATCGGCCGCGGTGCCTGGCCGGTCACCGCGTACTGCATCATGTGCTGGGCCACCAGCAGGATGTTGTTCTCGAACAGCGCGCTTTGCACCTGCTGGCCGCGGCCGGTGGTCTCGCGCGCCTTGAGTGCGGCCATCGCGCCCAGCGCGCCGAACAGGCCACCCATGATGTCGTTGACGCTGCTGCCGGCGCGCAGCGGCTGGCCCTCGGGGCCGGTCATGTAGGCCAGGCCGCCCATCATCTGCACCACCTCGTCCAGCGCGGTGCGGTGCTCGTAGGGGCCGGGCAGGAAGCCCTTATGGGTCACATAGACCAGGCGCGGGTTCAGCGCCGACAGCGCCGCCCAGCCCAGGCCCAGCTTGTCCATGGTGCCGCTGCGGAAGTTCTCGCTGAAGACATCGGCGGTGGCCACCAGTTTCAGCACCACCTCCAGACCGCGCGGGTCCTTCACATCCAGCGCCAGGCTCTTCTTGTTGCGGTTGAAGACCGGGAAGAAGCCGGCACCCGAGCCCAGGAGGCGGCGCGTGGCATCGCCCTCCAGCGGCTCGACCTTGATGACCTCGGCACCCAGGTCGGCCAGCACCAGGCCGCAGGTCGGGCCCATGACCATGTGGGTGAACTCGACGACGCGGGTGTCGGCGTAGGGCAGGGTGGGGGCGCTCATGCGGGGATCCGGGTGGCTGGGACGAAGCCCCGCGGCACGCCGGCCTCGGCCAGCATGCCGTACAGCGGCTCACCGGGCAGGCCGGCGGCCAGGGGCGCCCGGGCGGCAATCAGGCGGTCCAGGTCGATGCCGGTGGCCACGCCCATGGCCTCGAACAGGAAGACCAGGTCCTCGGTCACCACATTGCCGCTGGCGCCGGGGGCATACGGGCAGCCGCCCAGGCCGGCCAGCGAGGCATCGAAGGTTCGCACGCCCACGTCCCAGGCCGCCAGCGCATTGGCCAGGCCCAGGCCGCGGGTGTTGTGCAGGTGGGCGGCGCCGGCCTTGTCGCCGATCGCCGCGCGCAGCCGGGTGAAGAGGCGCCGCACCTGGGCCGGGTGGGCCATGCCGGTGGTGTCGGACAGGCCGACCTCGTCCACGCCCGCTTCGGCCAGGGCCTCGGCCAGCGCGATCACCTCGTCCTCGGGCACGGCGCCCTGCAGCGTGCAGCCGAAGGCGGTGGACAGGCCCACCTCCACCGCCAACTGCGGCGCCTGCTCGGCCCGCCAGGCCAGCACCGCGCGCACCTCGTCCAGCATCTGCTGCGGCGTGCGGCGCACATTGGCCAGCGAGTGGGCTGCGCTGGCCGAAACCGGCAGCGTGATCTTGTGCACCCCGGCGGCGGCCGCCGCCTGTGCACCCTGCAGGTTGGGCACCAACGCCATCACCGTCAGGCCCGGGTGGCGCAGCGCATGGCGCACCACCGCGGCAGTGTCGGCCAGCTGCGGCAGCAGCTTGGGCGAGACGAAGGAGCCGACCTCGATCTCGCGCAGGCCGGCGGCGGCCAGCGCGTCGATCCAGGCGCACTTGGCGGCCAGCGGCATGGTGGCGCGCACGCTTTGCAGGCCGTCGCGCGGGCCGACCTCACTGATCAGCACCGTGGGCGCTGCGCTTGACGAAGCCTTCATGGATTCTGTCTAATAGAACAACGTTCTAACAATTATCGCGCATGCCCCGCTCCGCTGCCCAGCCCTCCATCACCGACCTGGATCCCGCCCCCGGCGGCGTGGCCGCGGTCGACCGCGCACTGGGCCTGCTGCGCACCTTCGAGGACGGCTCGCCCCGGCTGGGCCTGGCCGAGCTGTCGCGTCGCAGCGGCCTGTACAAAAGCACGGTGCTGCGCCTGCTGGCCTCGCTGCTGCACGCCGGCTTCCTGGTGCGCGAGGGGGAGGCCTACGCCCCCGGTCCCACGCTGATGCGCCTGGGTGCCCAGGCCCAGCCCGAGGACGCGCTGGCCGCTGCCGTGCCACCGGCGCTGCGCGCGCTGGTGGCGGCCACGCGCGAGAGCGCGGCCTTCCATGTGCGCCGCGGCGAACACCGGCTGTGCCTGTACCGCGAGGACTCGCCGCAACTGCTGCGCGACCACATCCGCGCCGGCGACCTGCTGCCGCTGGACCGCGGTGCCGGCGGCCGGGTCCTGATGGCCTTCGCGGGCGCGCGCGGCCGGGTCTATGACGCGATCCGCCGCGACGGCGTGGTGGTGATGTCGGGCGACCGCGTGCCCGACCTGACCGGCGTCTCGGCGCCGGTGTTCGGCGCCGGCGGGCGGCTGCTGGGCGCGCTCACGCTGACGCTGCCCACCACCCGCCACCAGCCCGGCTTCGTGGGCGCGGTGAAGGACGCGGCGCAGGCGCTCAGCGCCCGCCTGGGCGGCTGATCAGCGGCGCTCGGCCAGCGCCTGCTCCTTGGGCCAGCTGATCTGGTAGTCGGCCTGCAGGGTCCAGCGCTCGCCGGCGGCCAGGCGGCGCTGCCAGGCGACGACGCCGGCCTCGTCCAGCCAGGCCTGGGTGGCGGGTGCGGGATCGAAGCGCTTGTCCACCTGCACCCGCTCGTCGGTGCTGACGGGGCTGGACTCCAGCACGCGCAGCTCGATCGGCGTGGCGTGGCGGTTCTCCAGTTCGTAGCGGCGCGTCACGCGGCGCTCGCTGCGCTGGCCGATGAAGCCGCTGCTGGCCTGCTGGTTGGGCGGCTGCAGCACCTGCACGCGCAGCTTGTCATCGCGGCCAAAGGGCAGCGACAGCGTGGCCCGCTGACCCAGGCGCAGCGTGCTGCTGCCTACCGCCTGGCCGTCGCGCAGCAGCTGCAACGGGCCGTCGGGCCAGGCGCCGGCCGGTCGGGGCAGCTCGGCCAGCAGCCAGGCGCTGGCGTCCTGAGCCGGCACGGCCTGCACCAGCAGCGTGGCGGTGAAGCGCTGGCGGCCCAGGCTCAGCGCTACCCGTTCGGCGCCGCTGCCGATGTCTACCTTGCCCGGCAGATTGAATGCCGTGGCGAACTCGCCTTCCTGCATCTGCACCGCGAAGTCGAGACCGTCCGGCGGGGGCGCTGCCGGTGCAGCGTCCATGGCCATCGGGGCCGCCTTCAGGCTGGCCCCCTGCGGACCGTTCCGGGGCGGCAAGGGCTCGCGCAGCGCCAGCGTCCAGGGGCGCGGCTGCGGGCCGGCGGTCGCGCCGCGCGGCGAGCCGGTGGACAGCGTCAGTGCCACGCCGCGCCAGTCCTCACCGCTGCGCTGCAGCACCTGAGCCAGGCGCTCGATCTCGAGCTGGCCCGCGGTGGTGTCGAGCTGGGCGCGGTAAGCCGGTGCCCAGGTCGGTCCGGCCACCTGGTAGCGCAGGCGCAGCGTGGCCTCGGCGCTGGCCGCCACGGCGATGCGCAGCTGGCGCACCTCGCCGCCCTGCTGCAGCAGGCGGTCGCGTTCGGCCTTCAGCGGCGAGAGCTCACGGCGCAGTGCTTCGCGCTCGCGCTCGATCCGGTGCTGCTCGTTCAGTGCAGTCTGGCCTGCCTTCTGCATCGCGGCCAGCTGGGCGGCGAGGTTGCCCGCGGGCGCCGGCACGCGCGGGGCGCTGGCGGCATCGGCAGGCGCCAGCGCGCGCAGGTAGCCCAGGGCCAGCGCGTGGCCCTCGTGTTCGGCATCCAGCGCGGCGAGCTTGTCTTCCAGCGCTCGCACGCGGGCATCCAGCGGCGTGGCCTGGCATTCGGGCGCCTGCTCGCGCGGCCGGTTCAGCGCGGTGACTGCGCCGGTGCGCAGCGCGGCATCGGGCTCCAGCCGCAGCGAGCCCATGTCGAACTGCGCGCTCAGGCAGTCCAGCACCAGCTCACGGCTGCCGGGCGCCACACGCGCCACGCGCTCGACCTCGGCCAGGCCGGGGTAGACAGTGACGCGCTCGATCGGAGCGGTCTGTGCGCCCGCTTGTGGGGCCCACAGCGTCAAGACGGTCGCGGCCCAGCGGCCCCATGGCAGATGCATGCTCTGTCTCCCTGATCTCGGCCTGCGCCGGAGTCGTCACATGGTAGCCTGAGCGCTTGCACTGCTTCGACATCCCATGAACCTGTTCCGTCGACCGTCGCTTCCCCTGTTGGCCTTGTTCTGGTCGAGCGTGCTGGGCAGCGCCGCCGTGCATGCCTATGAGCCGCCTGCGGGCGCGCCGACCGCCCAGATACGCCTGACCGCGGCCCGGGCGTTCAACACCAACATGATCATCGGCCACGCCCCGGAGTGCCGGCCCACCAAGGTCTATCGCTTCGCACTCCTGGGTGTCGCCAACTTGTTCGGCGGCCACCCGACCCTGGACATGCCGCTGAAGCCGGCGGTGCCGCCGGCGCAGATCTACGAGGCGACGGTCGAGGCGGATCGCACGCTGGTTGTGCTGGCCACGGCCAGCAGCTCACTGCTGCCCGTGGCCGGGCTGCTGGACAAATGCAAGGTCGAGACGCATTTCCATGCCCGGGCCGGCGGCCGCTACGAAGCGAACTACACCATCGAGAACAACGACCGGTGCACGCTTCAGATCAGCGAACTGCTGCCCGATTCTGAGGGCGGCTGGCGTCGCGCGGAGGTGGCCACCCTGCCCAAGCCGCCGGCGGCCTGCGACGCTGCCCCTGAGCCGCCGCGCTGAGGGCTGTCGTCGCAGTCGTCAGGCAGCAGCCGACGGCATCGCGGCCTGGCGAAGCCCCTGCATCGGCCCGGCCACGGCCTCCTCGAACACTTCACGTGCGCAGTCGTGGCAGCAGCCGCAGCAGGAGGCGGCGCGCGTCAGGTCCTTGAGCTGTTCAAAGTCGCGCACGCCCTGCACCTGCACCGCGTGGCGGATGTCGCGGTCGCTGACGCGGTGGCACAGGCAGACGATCATGGCGGGCTCGGGCAGGCAGGTGGTGGACAGGACTGAAGCATATACAAAATGCGAATCAGTCGCAATAGCATTAGCCCAACCAGGGGTGATCACCCCGGCGCCGCCCGATCCCGCGTCAGGACGACTCGCCCATCTGGGACTGCAGCCAGTTGGGCTCGCCCACCTGGGCGACCAGGCCGATCTGGGTTTCGAGGTCGTCGATGTGCTCCTCGGTGTCGTCGAGGATCTCCAGCAGGATGTCGCGTGAGACATAGTCGCGCACCGATTCGCAGTGGGCGATCGCCTCCTTCAGCAGCGGGTGCGAGGCCTGTTCCAGCCGCAGGTCGCAGTGCAGCACCTCGATGGCGTTCTCGCCGATGTAGAGCTTGCCCAGGTCCTGCAGGTTGGGCAGGCCCTCCAGCATCAGCACGCGCTCGACCAGCTTGTCGGCGTGCTTCATCTCCTCGATCGACTCTTCGTACTCGTGCTTGGCTCGCTTGCTCAGCCCCCAGTTCTTCAGCATCCGGGCGTGCAGGAAGTACTGGTTGATCGCGGTGAGTTCACACTTCAGCTGGGCATTGAGGTACTCGATGACCTTGGCGTCGCCTTTCATTGCGGGCTCCTGAAGAGGGTGGGGACTGACCGATTGTGGGGTGGCCCGAGCGCGGCCGACATCGCCCCGCGAGAAAAGACCCGCACTGAGGCTGGTAGCGCGAATCGCTCGCGTTGAGCCCAGCCAGCGCCGGTGTTCGATCACCCGGCGCGGGACGAGGCGGCGCCTCGCGCACCGCCACACCGTGCTGCGCGGGAGCGCCTGCCTGCCAGGGCGGCGCTCAGCACTCCAGGTTGTCGATCAGCCGGGTGCTGCCCAGGCGCGCCGCGCCCAGCGCCACCATCGGGATGCGGTTCAGGCGCTCCTCGTCGGTGGGCGGCAGCAGGTCGGCGCGGCGGCGCAGCGTGAGGTAGTCGGGCGCCCAGCCGCGGCCGCGCAGGGCGGCGGCGGCGTCGGCTTCGAGCGCCGCCAGCGCGCGCCTGGGGTCATGGGCTCCGGCGGCCAACTGCTGCAGCACATGCGACAGCTCCACCGCCTCATGGCGTTCGGTCGTGCCCAGGTAGCCATTGCGCGACGACAGCGCCAGGCCGTCGTCGGCGCGCACCGTGGGTGCGCCGATGATCTCGATCGGCATCGCGAACTGGCGCACCATGCCGCGGATCACCATCAGCTGCTGGTAGTCCTTCTGGCCGAACACCGCCAGCGCCGGCTGCACGCACTGGAAGAGCTTCATCACCACCGTGCACACGCCGGTGAAGAAGCCAGGGCGGAACTCGCCTTCCAGGATGTCGGCCAGCGCCGGCGGCGGCGCCACCTTGTAGGCCTGGGGCTCGGGGTAGAGCTCGCGCTCGGAGGGCGCGAAGACGATGTCGCAGCCTTCGGGCGCGAGCAGTTCGCAGTCGCGCTCCAGCGTGCGGGGGTACTGGTCGAAGTCCTCGTGCGGCAGGAACTGCAGCCGGTTGACGAAGATGCTGGCCACCACCGGGCCGCCATGACGCCGGGCCTCGCGCACCAGCGACAGGTGACCCGCGTGCAGGTTGCCCATCGTGGGCACGAAGGCGGTGCGCCGCTGCCCCGCCAGGGTCTCACGCAGTTCGGCCAGGGTGTGGATGACGCGCATGGGGATCAGAAGCCGTGGATCGATTCGTCGGGGAAGCGCAGCGCCTTGACGTCGTCGACGTAGGTGCGTACCGCGTCGCGGATGCCCAGGCCCACCTCGCTGCCGGGCACATGGGTGAAGTCGCGCACGAAGCGCGGCCGCTTGCCAGGCGTGATGCCCAGCAGGTCGTGCAGCACCAGCACCTGGCCGCTGGTGCTGGCGCCGGCGCCGATGCCGATCGTCAGCAGGCCCGGGTTGTCCTCGGTGATCTGGCGGCCCACGCTGGAGGGCACCAGCTCCAGCACCAGCATCGCGGCGCCAGCCTCGGCCATGGCCTTGGCGTCGGCGCGCAGCACGGCGGCGCCGGCGTCGTCGCGGCCCTGCACCCGGAAGCCGCCCAGCGCATGCACGCGCTGCGGCGTCAGGCCCAGGTGGGCGCAGACCGGGATGCCGCGCTCGGTGAGGAAGCGCACGGTGTCGACCAGCACGCCGCCGCCCTCGAGCTTGACCATCTGCGCGCCGGCGCGCATCAGCTTCACCGCCGAATCGAAGGCCTGCTCGGGCGAGCGTTCATAGGCGCCAAAGGGCAGGTCGGCCACCAGCCAGGCGCTGCGCTTGCCGCGCGCCACGCAGCGGGTGTGGTACTCCATGTCGACCAGGGCCACCGGCACGGTGCTGGTGTCGCCCTGGATCACGTTGCCCAGTGAATCGCCGACCAGCAGCACCTCGACGCCGGCGTCTTCCAGCACGCGCGCGAAGGTGGCGTCGTAGCAGGTCAGCATCGTGATCTTCTCGCCACGCGCGGCCATGTCGCGCAGCCGCGGCAGGCTCATCGCTTGACGCGCCGCAGGGGCGCTGGATTCGGCAGGGTGAACACTCATCGTCAGTTCCCTCGGGTCAGGGCAGGATGTTCGGGCAGGCAGCGCGTGCTGCGCCGCAGCACGGCGCGCATTCTGCCCTTAATGACGACCGGACCCAACCGGAGCACCCAATCCCTGCACAACGAACGAGGAGCATGCAGCTGTGAGTGACACCATCAAGTACCTGCTGAGCGAAGAGCAGATGCCCAAGGACTGGTACAACCTGGCGGCCGATCTGCCGGTACCGCTGCCCGCGGTGCTGCACCCCGGCACGCTGCAGCCGGTGGGCCCGGATGACCTGGCGCCACTGTTCCCGATGGCGCTGATCGGCCAGGAGGTGTCCACCGAGCGCTACATCGAGATCCCCGAGCCGGTGCGCCAGGTCTTCCGCCAGTGGCGGCCCAGCCCGCTGCACCGCGCGCGCCGACTGGAAGAGGCGCTGGGCACGCCGGCGAAGATCTACTACAAGTACGAGGGCGTCAGCCCGGCCGGCTCGCACAAGCCCAACACCGCGATTCCGCAGGCCTGGTACAACCAGCAGGCCGGCATCCGCAAGCTGACCACCGAAACCGGGGCCGGCCAGTGGGGCACCTCGCTGTCCTTCGCCGGCGCGCTGTTCGGCATCGAGGTGCAGGTCTTCCAGGTGCGCGTGTCGTACAACCAGAAGCCCTACCGCCGTGCGGTGATGGAGACCTACGGCGCCACCTGCGTGGCCTCGCCGTCCGAGCTCACGCAGTCGGGTCGCGCCATCCTGGCCCAGCGCCCCGACCACCCGGGCAGCCTGGGCATCGCCATCTCCGAGGCGGTGGAGCTGGCCGCGCAGCGTGACGACACCAAGTACGCGCTGGGCTCGGTGCTCAACCACGTGCTGCTGCACCAGACCATCATCGGCCAGGAGGCGATCGCCCAGCTGGCCATGGCCGGCGACGACCCCGACGTGGTGGTGGGCTGCACCGGCGGCGGCAGCAACTTCGCCGGCATCGCCTTCCCCTTCATCGGCCTGCAGCTGCGCGGCGGTCGCCGGCGCCGCATCGTCGCGGTCGAGCCCGCCGCCTGCCCCAGCCTGACGCGCGGCAAGTACGCCTACGACTTCGGCGACACCGCTCACCTGACGCCGCTGACCAAGATGCACACGCTGGGCAGCACCTTTACGCCGCCGGGCTTCCACGCGGGCGGGTTGCGCTACCACGGCATGGCGCCGATGGTCTCGCACTGCAAGGAGCTGGGCCTGATCGAGGCGGTGGCCTACCACCAGAAGGCCTGCTTCGAGGCTGGCGTGACCTTCGCCCGTGCCGAGGGCATCGTGCCGGCGCCCGAGGCCAACCACGCGGTCAAGGGCGCCATCGAGGAGGCGCTGCGCTGCAAGCGCGAGGGCAAGTCCGAGGTGATCCTGTTCAACCTGTGCGGCCACGGCCACTTCGACATGGCGGCCTACTCCGACTACTTCAGCGGCAAGCTGGTCGACCAGGACTACGACGAGGCCGAACTGGCCATGGCGCTGTCCGGCCTGCCCAGCGTGCCGGCCTGACAGCCAGGTGACAACGCGGGGGGTTATCCTCGGCGCATTCCCTGCACTGAGAGGCCCCCTGCGATGTCCGATCCCACCGCCCGCATCCCCGCCACGCTGATCGCCGGTGACGGCATCGGCCCCGAGATCATGGACGCCACCCTGGCGGCGCTGGACGCGCTGGGCGCGCCCTTCGACTGGGACGCGCAGACCGCCGGCCTGGGGGGGGTGCAGGCCTGCAACGACCCGCTGCCGCCGGCCACGCTGGACAGCATCCGCCGCACCCGGCTGGCCCTGAAGGGCCCGCTGGAGACGCCGGTGGGTGGCGGCTACCGCTCGTCCAACGTGCGCCTGCGCGAGGAGTTCAAGCTCTTCGCCAACCTGCGCCCGGCGCTGACCGTCATCCCCGGTGGCCGGTTCGACAAGATCGACCTGGTCGTGGTGCGCGAGAACCTCGAGGGCCTGTACATCGGCCACGAGCACTACGTGCAGATCGACGGCGACCCGCACGCGGTGGCCATGGCCACCGGCATCAACACGCGCGCCGGTTGCCGCCGCATCCTGGAGTACGCGTTCGAACACGCGATCGCCACCGGGCGCAAGAAGATCACGCTGGTGCACAAGGCCAACATCATGAAGGCGCTGACCGGCATCTTCAAGGAGACCGGCGAGCAGCTGTACGAGGAGAAGTACAAGGGCCGCATCGCCTTCGACACGGTGATCGTCGACGCCTGCGCGATGAAGCTGGTGCTCAACCCCTGGCAGTTCGACGTGATCGTCACCACCAACCTGTTCGGCGACATCCTCTCCGACCTGGTGGCGGGCCTGGTGGGGGGCCTGGGCATGGCGCCGGGCGCCAACATCGGCGCCGATGCGGCCATCTTCGAGGCGGTGCACGGCAGTGCGCCGGACATTGCCGGCAAGGGCATCGCCAACCCGGTGGCGCTGATGCTGGCCGCGGCGATGATGCTGGAGCACGTGGGTCACCTGGACAAGGCGCGGCGCCTGCGCCAGGCCATCGACGCCACGCTGAACATCGACAAGGTTCGCACCGGCGACCTGGGCGGCAAGGCCAGCACCGCGGCCTTCACCCAGGCCCTGGTGGCGCGCATCCGCGGCGCCTGAGGCTGCGCTGGCGGCAGCGCCCTCAGGCGCTGCCGTGCTTGGTCTCGAAGCGGATGCCGATCTCCTGCAGCAGCGGGGTTGGCAGCACGCCCCCGGCGCAGATGATCACCGCCTGGTTGTCCAAGGTACGGGTCATGCCGTCGGCGCGGCGCAGCAGCACCTCGCCGGGCGTGATGCGCTCGACCTGCGAGCCCAACTGCACGTCCACACGGCCCGCCTGCTGCAACGCGGCCAGCGTGTCGCGGTTCTTGGCCTTGACGCGTGAGAAGGCCTCGCCGCGGTAGCTCAGCGTCACCTGCGTGCCCGCTTCGCCGGCCAAGGCGATCGCCGCCTCCAGCGCACTGTCGCCGCCGCCCACCACCAGCACCGCCTGGCCGGCGTACTGCACCGGATCAACCAGCCGGTAGGCCACCTTGGGCAGGTCCTCGCCCGGCACGTCGAGCGTGCGCGGCGTGCCGCGCCGGCCGATGGCCAGCAGCACGCTGCGGGCGCGCCAGATGCGCCGGCCGGTCTGCACCTCGAAGCCGCCATCATCGAGCGCACGCACACCGGTCATGCGTTCGCCGTATTGCAGCGGCAACTGATGCTGCAGCGTCACGCCGTGCCAGAAGGCCAGCAGGTCCTCCTTGCTGATCTCGTTCATCTTCACCAGCCCCACCAGCGACAGCTTCACCGGCGCGGTCATCGCCACCTTCTGGCGCGGGTAGTGGAAGATCGAGCCGCCCAGCGAGTTTTCCTGCTCCAGGATCGCGAAGCGGTGGCCGCGCTCGAGCGCGGCCAGGCCGGCGCTCAGGCCGGCCGGCCCTGCGCCCACGATCAGCACATCCAGTTCGTCAGCGTCCACGGCCCGCGGTCGTCCGCCGGCGATGGCCTCCATCGCCTGGCGGCCCTGCTCGGCGGCCTTGCGGATCAGGCCCATGCCGCCCAGCTCGCCGGCGATGTAGATGCCCGGCACATTGGTCTGGAAGTCGGGTTGCAGCAGCGGGATGTCGACGCCGCGCCGCGCGGTGCCGAAGACCAGGCTGATCGCGTCGAAGGGACAGGCCGCGTGGCAGGCGCCGTGGCCGATGCAGGCCGAGGCGTTGATCAGCACCGCCTTGCCGCCGACGATGCCCAGCGCCCCCTCGGGACAGTCGCGCACGCAGGTGCCCGAGCCGATGCAGCGCGCCGGGTCCACCACCGGGTGCAGCGTGGCCGGCTCGTTCAGGCCGGCCGCCACGCTCTGCGCATGCGCCTGCGCGTCCAGGCGTTGCCGGCGCCGACGCCAGCCCAGATGCAGACCCACGGCCAGCAGCAGCACCACCGCATACGGTGCGATCAGGCTCAGACCCATGGCGACTCCGCGGGGCTCAGCGCACCTCGCGCTCGATGACGATGCGCAGCCCGCTGGCGCCGGGCGCCACGCTGGCGCTCAGGCCTTCCAGATCACCCGGCTGCGGCATCGCCTGGCCCGACTTGGACACGCGCGCTCCCACCACCACCGCAGGCGCGCCCGACAGCCGCGCGGCGGGGCTCATGGCCATCGAGTCGTCCAGCGTGAAGTCGGCCGGCAGGTCGCGCGCGCGCTTCTTCAGGATGGCCAGCGGCATGCGCGAGCCTTCGGCCGGGCGGGCGAAGATGAACACGGTGTCGTCCGGCGCGGCCTTGGCGGCCAGGGCCGCCGACAGCTCGACCCGGCCGCTGACCGAGGCGCCGGCCGCGGCCACCGGCGTGGCCGGCGCCGGCGACGCCTCGGCCGCTGGCAGTCCGGCGGCCTGACGGGCCTCGGCCAGCGCGCTCTGCAGCTGCTTGACCAGGTCGGAGTCCGGCGGGCCCACCTTGACCGCGCGTTCCCAGTGGCGCACCGCGGTCTTGAGGTCGCCGTTGTCGAAGGCCAGCGAGCCGGCCAGGGCCAGCGCCTTCAGGTTGTCGGGCTCGGCCTTCAGGGCGGCGGCGATCAGCTGGGTCGGCTCGCCCTGGAAGCTGCGGCCATTGACCATGGCCAGCGCGTCAGCCAGGTCGGCCAGCGCCTGGCCATTGGCGGGCTGCAGGGCCAGCACCTTGCGGTAGGCCGGCACGGCTTCGCTGAAGCGGCCCAGCACCGAATACGAGCGACCCAGCATCAGCCAGCCTTCGGCATCGTCCGGCTTGGCCTTCAGGCGTTCGGTCAGCGACGCGAGCATGTCCTCGATCTGCTGCGTGCCCATGGCGTGCGGCGCCTGGCCCGGCGCGGCGCCGGTCTCGGCCGGGGCCGCCGCCGGGCTGCCCGGCTGAACCGACCAGCCCGGCAGGTTGCCGCGCCAGGCGTACATCGCGGCGCCGAACAGCAGCACGAAACCGGCCATCGCCAGCGCGGTGCGGCGGCTGACCCGCGGTGCAGCGGGGGTGGGGGCGGCTGGCGCTGCCGCAGTGGCCGCGGGGGCCGGGGTCGCCGCGGCCGGGCTGGCCATCACGGCGTCCACCAGGCGGCGTTCAAGCTCGGCCCGGGCGGTGGCGGCCGCCTCGGGGGACAGGGCGCCGCTGGTGGCCAGGGCGTCGATTTGCCGCAGCTGGTCTTTCAGCGCGGCGATGGCATCAGTGGTCATGATCGGGGCAATTCACTCTGGCCCTCGTCGGGCGTCTCGGGGTCGAAGGCCTCGTCGGGCAGGCGGGCGCGGCGGCGCAGCAGCCAGCCCAGGCCCAGCAGGGCGCCCAGGCTCAGCAGCGCCGGCCCGCCCCACAGCAGCGCGGTGCGGGCGTTCAGCGGCGGCTTGTAGAGCACGAAGTCGCCATAGCGGTCGGTCATGAAGCTGCGCACCTGCTCGTCGGTCTTGCCGGCGGCCAGCTGCTCGCGGATCTGCTGGCGCAGGTCCACGGCCAGGCCGGCATGCGAGTCGGCCACGGTCTGGTTCTGGCAGACCAGGCAGCGCAGCTCGGTGGCGATCGCCATCATCCGCGCCTCCAGCGCCGGGTCGTCAGCCACCGAGCGGGCTTCACCCGCCCAGGCGTTCAGGGTGGCGGCCAGCAGCGCGCTGGCGATGAGCAGTCGTCTAGCCATTGAGTTGCTTCAGCAGCGGTTCGATCTTGTCGCGCAGGACCTCGGGCGTGACCGGGCCGATGTGCTTCATGCGCACCACGCCCTGGGCGTCGATGACGAAGGTCTCGGGAACGCCGTAGACGCCATAGTCCAGGCCGATGCGGCCGTCGGGGTCGAAGATCGAGGTGGTGTAGGGGTTGCCCAGCTGGCGCAGCCACTGCAGGCCGTCGGCGCGCTGGTCCTTGTAGTTCAGGCCGATCAGCTTGACCGTCTGGCCCGGTCGGCGCGACCACTCGACCAGCACCGGGTGCTCGTCGCGGCAGGCGCCGCACCAGCTGGCCCAGACATTGAGCACCCAGGCACGACCCAGCAGGTCTTCGCGGCTGATGCGCTGCTGCGCGTCGGCCAGCGTGGGCGCCGCGAACGGCGGGGCCGACTTGCCGACCAGCGGCGACGGCACCTCGCGCGGGTCGCGCGACAGGCCGACGAACAGGAAACCGGCCAGCACCAGGAACAGCGCCAGCGGAATAAGCAGCTTCTTCATGCCGGGGCTCCCTGCGCTGCGCTGGCCGCGCTGGCCGTGCTGGTGGCGCGGCGCGCGCTGCGGTAGCGGCGGTCGCTGACGGCCAGCGCGCCGCCCAGCGACATCAGCACGCAGCCCAGCCAGATCCAGGTGATCATCGGCTTGTGCTGCACGCGCAGTGTCCAGGCGCCGTCGGGCAGGGCCTCGCCCATCGAGACATACAGGTCGCGCGCCAGGTTGGTGTCGATCGCGGCCTCGGTCATCGGATTGCTCTGCACGCGGTAGATGCGTTTTTGCGGCGTCAGCGTGGCCACCACGGCGCCGTTGCGGGTGACCTCGACCGTGCCCTGCATCGCGCGGTAGTTGGGGCCGGGCACCTCGTCCAGCGACTTCAGCGTGAACTGGTAGCCACCGACCTGGGTGCTGTCGCCGGGCATCATGCGCACGTCGCGCTCGGTCTCGTGGGTGCGCACCACCGTCACGCCCAGGATGAAGGCCGCCACGCCCAGGTGGGCCAGCAGCATGCCGCCCTGTGCGCGGCCGATCTGCCGCAGCGCCTGCATCGCCCGGCCGGCGCGGGCGGCCGGCAGCAGGCGCTCAGCCAGGTCGGTCAGCACGCCGGCAGCGACCCAGTAGGCCATCAGGTAGCCCAGCACCGAGCCGAAGGAGGCGCGCCCCGCCAGCACCGCCGTGGCGGCGGCGGCCAGCACCGTGACCACGGCCGCCCAGCGCACGCGGCGCGCCAGTGACGGGATCTCGTCGCCCTTCCAGCGCGCCAGCGGGCCCACGCCCAGCAGGAAGATCATCGGCGCCATCAGGCCGGTGAAGACCTGGTCGAAGTAGGGCGGGCCCACCGAGATCTTGCCCAGGCCCATCGCATCCAGGAACAGCGGGTAGAGCGTGCCCAGCAGCACCGCGCCGCAGGCGGCCGCGAACAGCATGTTGTTGGCCAGCAGCGCGGCCTCCTTGGACACCGCGGCAAAGCGCTGGCCCAGGCCCACGTGGCTGGCGCGCCAGGCGTAGAGCAGCAGCGACGCGCCCACCACGATCACCAGGAAGCCCAGGATGAACAGGCCGCGGCGCGGGTCGGTGGCGAAGGCATGCACGCTGGACAGCACGCCCGAGCGGACCAGGAAGGTGCCCAGCAGCGACAGCGAGAACGCGACGATGGCCAGCAGCACCGTCCAGGCCTTGAAGCTGCCGCGCTTCTCGGTCACCGCCAGCGAGTGGATCAGCGCCGTGCCCAGCAGCCAGGGCATGAAGGAGGCGTTCTCCACCGGGTCCCAGAACCACCAGCCGCCCCAGCCCAGCTCATAGTAGGCCCAGGCGCTGCCCAGCGCGATGCCCAGGGTCAGGAAGATCCAGGCCGCCACCGTCCAGGGGCGCGACCAGCGCGCCCAGGTGGCGTCCAGGTGGCCGCCGATCAGCGCCGCGATCGCGAAGGCATAGGCCACCGAGAAGCCCACGTAGCCCATGTAGAGCATCGGCGGGTGGAAGACCATGCCCGGGTCCTGCAGCAGCGGGTTCAGGTCGCGGCCGTCCGGGGCGGCGGGAATCAGGCGATCAAAGGGGTTGGAGGTGAACAGCGTGAAGGCCAGGAAGCCCACGCCGATCCAGCCCATCAGCGCCAGCACGCGCGCCATCACGGCCTCGGGCAGCGAGCGTGAGAACGCCGCCACCGCGAGCGACCACACCGACAGCATGCCCACCCACAGCAGCAGCGAGCCCTCGTGGCCGCCCCAGACGCCGGCCAGCCGGTAGGCCAGCGGCAGGGCCGAGTTCGAATTGGTGGCCACGTACAGCACCGAGAAGTCGTGCCGCACGAACGACGCCGCCAGACAGCCCAGCGCGATGAACACCAACAGGGCCTGCCAGGCCGCCAGCGGACGGCCCAGGGCCATCCAGTCAGCGCGGCCGCGCTGCGCGCCCATCAGCGGCATCACGCCTTGCAGCAGGGCCACGCCCAGCGCCAGGATCAGGGCCAGGTGGCCGAGTTCAGGGATCACTTCGGGCCTCCTTGGGGCACCACCAGCGTCTCGCTGGGGGCCGGCGCCTGGCCGGCCTTCTTCAGGGCTTCAGCCGCCTCGGGCGGCATGTAGTTCTCGTCGTGCTTGGCCAGCACTTCCTTGGCCATGAAGCCGCCGTCCGGGCCCAGCGTGCCCTGCGCGACCACGCCCTTGCCCTCCTTGAAGAGGTCGGGCAGCGTGCCGTCGAAGCGCACCGGCACCTCGCGCACCGTGTCGGTGACGACGAACTGGGCGGTGATGCCCTCGCGGCTGACGCTGCCGGCCTTGACCAGGCCGCCCAGGCGGAAGGTGCGCTCCTTCGGCGCCTCGCCCGCGGCGATCTGGCTGGGCGTGTAGAAGAACACCATGTTGCTGCGGAAGGCATTCAGCACCAGCGCCGCGATGCCCGCCAGCGCCAGCAGCACCACGCCGATGATGGTGAATCGCTTCTGGCGCGGCGTCATGCCTCAGCCCCTTCGCGTGCGGCAGCGCGGGCACGGGCCAGGCGCCGCCGCGAGGTGATCGCATCCACCGCCATCACCAGCACGGTGAAGGCATAGGCGCCCCAGACAAAGCGGCCATGACCGCCCATGGCCAGGAAGGCGTCCAGTGAGTCCCACTGCATTCTCAGGATTCCTCGGTGTGTCGGTAGCGCTGGGCCACCCAGTCGGATTCGGATTCAAGCTCCAGCACCAGCGCACGGGCGCGGCTGAAGATCACGGCGAAGGCGAAGGCCCAGAAGGCGATCGTCATCAGGCCCATGGCCTGCAACATCGTCTGCGCCATCTTCGGGGCCGCCGTCATGCTGACAGAGGCGCCCTGGTGCAGCGTGTTCCACCAGCGTACCGAAAAATAGATGATGGGCACATTAAGAGCCCCTACCAGCGACAGCAGCGCGCCGGCCTGGGCCGAGCGGCGCGGGTCGTCGATCGCCTCGACCAGCGCGATGTAGCCCAGGTAGAGCAGCAGCAGGATCAGCTCCGAGGTCAGCCGCGCATCCCACACCCACCAGGTGCCCCAGGTGGGCTGGCCCCACAGCGCACCGGTGACCAGGGCCACCGCGGTGAACATCGCCCCGGTGGGCGCGATGGCGCGCGCCAGCGTGCTGCCCATGCGGGCGTTCAGGCCCCAGCCCAGCGCGCTCCAGAAGGCGATCGCCAGGTACAGCAGCATGCTCATCCAGGCGGCGGGCACGTGGATGAAGATGATGCGGTAGGCCTCGCCCTGCTGGAAGTCGGTGGGGGCGACGAAGAAGCCCATCCACAGACCCGCCAGGCCGGTGAGGGCGGCCACCGCCCAGCACCAGGGCGTGGCGGCGGCGGCCAGCGCATCGAAGCGCGACGGGGCGGCGAAGGTGGTCCAGCGCAGGGGAGCGTTCATGGCGTCATTCAACAGCGATGCGCAGTGCAGCGGCGGTGGCCGGCGGCGCCACCAGGGTGGTCAGGATCAGCAGCGCGCCCAGCAGCGACAAAGGCGCCTGCGCCGACTCGCCATGCTGCGCCGCCACCACCGCGCCACTGCCGAAGATCAGCGCCGGCACCGCCAGCGGCAGCACCAGCAGGAAGACCAGCGTGGCGCCGTTGCGCAGGCCCAGCGTCAGCGCGCCGCCCAGGGCGCCCAGCAGGCTCAGCACCGGCGTGCCCAGCAGCAGCGCCAGCGCCAGCATGCCCGAGGTGGCGGCGTCCAGGTTGAACAGCAGCCCGGCCAGCGGCGCCAGCAGCACCAGTGGCGCGCCGCCCTGCAGCCAGTGCGCCAGCACGCGCACGGCGACCAGGCCGGGCAGCCAGTGGCGGCCGATCAGCATCTGCTCCAGCGTGCCGTCCTGCCAGTCGCCGGTGAACAGCGTGCCCACCGACAGCATCATCGCCAGCAGCGCGCACACCCACACCACGCCCGGCGCGATGCGCGAGAGCAGCGCTGCATCGGCCCCCACGCCCAGCGGGAACAGCGCCAGCGCGGCGATGAAGAAGGCCAGCGGCAGCAGCCACTGCCCGGGCGATCGGGCGGCCAGCAGCAGGTCACGGCGCAGCAGGTCGATCATGAGACAGCGGCGGACAGGTCCAGCGTCTCCAGACCCGGCAGATGCACCGCCTGGTGGCTGGTCAGCACCACGGCGCCGCCAGCCTGGCGGTGGTCCTGCAGCACCTGGTCGAGCAGGGCGCAGGCCTCGCGGTCGAGGGCGTCGTAGGGTTCGTCGAGCAGCCAGATCCGGGCCTCGCCCAGCCACAGACGCGCCAGCGCCAGCTTGCGCCGCTGGCCCTGCGAGAGCTTGCGCACCGGGAACGCCAGGCGCCGGCCCAGGCCCACCCGCTCGAGCACGGCGCGCAGCCGGGCGTCCTCGGGCACCGGGCCGTGCAGGCTGCACAGGAAGCGCAGGGCCTCGCCCACGTTCAGTTCGTCCTTCAGCGCATTGCTGTGGCCCAGGTAGGCCACGGGCGCCTGGCGGTCGATGCGACCCGAGGCCGCCGGCGCCAGACCGGCCAGCAGGCGCAGCAGGCTGGTCTTGCCGCTGCCGTTGGCACCCCGGAGCCACAGGGCCTGGCCCGCGCGCAGCCGCAGGCCCACGCCACTGAAGACACGCCGGCCGCCCCGGCGGCAGCCGAGGTCGGTGGCGGTCAGCAGGTCTGCATCGTCAGAGGTCAAGCCGGTAACCCAGGTAATAGAACACGCGTGTCGAGTTGTCGTTCAGTGTCGGGCTGGTGGTCTTGCTGGATTCGGCGCTGACCTCGCCCTCGATGACCCATTTCTCGCCGCCGCGCCAGGCCAGCCGCAGGCCCGGGCTCCAGCGCAGGGTCTTCACGCCGCCGGTGCCATTGTCACCGTAGATGCGCAGCGACGGCTCCAGCTGCAGCCGCGCCATGGGCACCGACATGTTGTTGTAGCTCAGCTGCCAGCCGTTGTGACCGGGCTGCTTGAACAGCGTCAGGCTGGCCACGTGGGTGTCGCGCTCGGAGTAGAGGTTGGTGCCGATCAGCTGCAGGCTGCCCGACAGGATGTTGCCCGAGGCCGGGCTGCCGGGGTAGTTGATCGAGGGCACCGGCGCGATCGCGCCAACGCTGGTCAGGCGGATGTCGGCGCCCACCTGCCACTGCGGCGTGACCGGGTGGGTCACGCCCACCAGGCCCTGCTTGGAGTAGGCGGTCGTGGCCGCCACCGAGTGGCGCAGCTCGCTCAGGCTGCGGTAGGCCAGCAGGTCGGACAGGCGCCGCGGCAGCGCGCGGCTGGGGTCGGCGAAGAACAGCGCGTTGCCCAGCATCAGCAGCGGCACGGCGCGGTAGTCGGCCAGGATGTTGAGGGTGGTGCCGCCCGACAGCGTGGCCGTGCCCTGCAGCGAGGCCACGTTGGTGCCACGCAGCGTCAGGTCGTATTCATACTGGCTGAAGACCGAGGTGGCCCCTTCGAACCAGCGCATGTCCAGGCCCATGGCGCGGCGATCGACCTCGCCGTCGATCTGCTGCTGCATCACGTAGAGGCTGGCGCCGAGGTTCTCGGTCAGCGCCTCGGCGTCCAGCGAGAGGCCGCCGAAGTAGCGCCGCGTGTCGAGCAGGTCGTCGGTGGGCTGGCCGGCGACGGCGCCGATCTTCCACTTCGGCTTGAAGGTCCAGCTGCCCTGGATGCCGTCGAAGCGGCCCAGCACGCCACCGCCCAGACCGCTTTGCCGACCCACCCGGGCCTGCAGGCCGGGGCCGGCCTCCTTCCAGTCGACATAGGCCGCGGTCAGGCGGTTGCGCGACGGCCGGCCGGGCATCATTTCGTAGGTGTGGTTGTCGCGGAAGGCGGCGCGCAGGTCGCGCTCGGCGTCGCGCTGGCGCCAGTTCAGGTCGATCGACGACGAGACCTGCTTCTGGTCGGTGCCCGACAGCGTGGTGTCGGAAATGATCTTGGGCAGCTGGCCCTCGAGCGGCGTGTCCTTGAGCTGGGTCTGGGTCTGCGAGGCACCACCGTAGAAGTACTGCGACCACGAGCCGCTGAGCTGGCTGGTGGCGGCGCGGCGCGCGGCGTCGGCCGGCTCGGCCTGCGCCAGGGTGGGTGCCGGAGCGCTGCCGCCGCCCAGTTCGGCCAGCAGGCCGCGCATCCGGGGCACGCCGTTGCCCGAGGGGTAGAGCTGCAGGTACAGCTCGGCCTCGCGCTGCGCGCCGGCACGGTCGCCCTTGGCCAGACGCGCCGCGGCGATCGCCTCCTGGGCCTCGGGGGTGCGGGCGTTGGGTGGCAGGTTCAGGGCTTCGTTGAGCTGCTCGATCGCCAGATCCGGCTCGCCCCGCGTCAGCGATTCGCGGGCCAGTCCGATCAGCTGGCCGGCCCGGGCGGTGACCTCGGCGTCGCTGGGCGTGCCGATGACCGGCGCCGGCTCGATCAGGGCCGAGGAGGCGCTGCTGAGCGCCTCGCCCTGGCCTTCGAGCACCACATCGATCGAGCGGTTGTCGCGGCCGGCGCGCGCGCGCAGGCGCACGCCCTTGTCGATGCGCACGACGAGCTTGCGGTTGGTCAGCTCGCGCGCCGTGCCGTCCTCGGTGACGACGACGCGCGGCAGCGCACCGGCCTGCAGCTGACGCCGCTCGCCGTCGATGAAGTTGGGCTGCTCGCGGGCGGTCACCACGTCGTAGTAGATCTGCACCAGGTCATCGCCGCCCGAGGCCACGCTGCGGCGGAACTGCACCTGCACCGTCATGCGGATCGTCATCACCGCGTCCTTGCCCTCGCGGCGCAAGGCCAGCTCGTCGATGACCTGGGCCTGCACGGCGGGTGCGCCCAGGGCGCCCAGCGCGGTCAGGGCGGCCAGGGCCAGCGGTCGGTGCAGTCGGCGGGTGGGGTGGTGGTGGGTCATGTGTCGGGCCTCCTCAGTCCCATTCGGTATACGTGCTGCCCTTGCCGCCCAGGGGCTTGTGGCAGCCGGATTCGGAGCAGTCGAGCGGGGTCTTGCCCTTGGCCTCGTGGGTCAGCGACTTGCGCTCCATGTTCCCCAGGTAGCTGGTCCCGCTGGCGTGGCAGGCCTTGCACCAGCCCGCGCCGCCACCCAGGCTGCCGTTGTGGTTCATGCGCATCGTTCCCCAGCTGGCGGTGCTGTTGTGGCAGGCCTTGCAGTCCATGGCCGCGCCGTTGAGCAGCTGGGTCTCGGGGATGTGGTTGGTCGGCTTGGCCTGCAGGCCCTGGCTCACGTAGCTGCTGATGTGGCAGCCCTTGCAGGTCTGGCTGGCCACGGCCGAGTGGTTCATCGTCACCGAGGTGCCGAAGCTCACCTGCGAGCGGTGGCAGGCGTCGCACTTGGCCGTGGGCACGGTCACCGGGATGTGGGTGGCCGGCTTGCCGCGCGCGACGGTGCCGTTGTGGCAGTTGTCGCAGGTGCCCGAGCCGATCTGGTCGGTGGCCGAGTGGCGGTACTGCACGTTGTTCCAGCTGGACGTGGAGCGGTGGCAGTCCTCGCAGACGCTCACGCCGTTGTGCACCGGGGTGGCGGGCTTGCCCACCGCGCCCAGGTAGCTGCCGGTGTGGCAGGTCCCGCACTGCGTGCTGAGGCTGTAGTAGGCGTGGATGCGGCCCGGATTCCAGCTGGCGTAGCCACCCTTGTGGCAGGCGTCGCAGTTGGCCGAGGCCATCACCGCGATCTGCTGGTAGGGCACGTGGTTGGTCGGCTTGCCGTCGGCCGGCGGGTAGCGGCCGGTGTGGCAGCTGGCGCACTGCGCGGTGACCACGGTCTGGGTGTGGTTCCACTTGCTGGGCTTGAAGGCCGTGACGGTGTGGCAGGCCCAGCAGTTGGTGTTGCCCACCGGGATGTGGTTGGCGCCCTTGCCGATGGCCTGGCTGCCGTTGTGGCAGCCGCCGCAGTTGGTGGTGGCGCCGAAGCCGCTGTGGTCGGGCTTGCCAGTGGTGGCCCAGCTGCCGGTGCTGTGGCAGTCCTCGCACTTGGTCACGCCGTTGTGCACCGGGGTGGCCGGCTTGCCCACCGCACCCAGGTAGCTGCCGGTGTGGCAGGTGCTGCACAGGCTGCTGACGTTGAAGTACAGGTGGAAGCGGCCGGGGTTCCAGCTGTTGTAGCCGGCCTTGTGGCAGGCATCGCAGTTGGCGCTGGCCGAGGGCGGGATCAGCTGATAGGGCACGTGCGTGCCCGGCTTGCCCTCGGCCGGCGGGTAGCCGCCGGTGTGGCAGGTGGCGCACTGGGCGGTGACCACCACCTGGGTGTGGTTCCACTTGCTGGGCTTGAAGGCGGTGACCGTGTGGCAGGCCCAGCAGTTGGTCAGGCCCACCGGGATGTGCTGGGCGCCCTTGCCGATCGCCTGGCTGCCGTTGTGGCAGTTGGCGCAGTTGGTGGTGCTGCCGTAGGTCGAGTGGTCCGGCTTGCCATTGCTGTCCCAACTGCCGGTCTTGTGGCAGTCCTCGCACTTGGTCACGCCGTTGTGGATCGGCGTGGCCGGCTTGCCCACGGCGCCCAGGTAGCCGCCGGTGTGGCAGGTGCTGCACTGGCTGGTGACGTTGTAGTAGGCGTGGAAGCGACCCGGGTCCCAGCTGCCGTAGCCGGCCTTGTGGCAGGCGTCGCAGTTGGCGCTGGCCGACACGCTGACCTGCTGGTAGGGCACGTGGTTGCCCGGCTTGCCGTCGGCCGGCGGGTAGCGGCCGGTGTGGCAGCTGGCGCATTGCGCGGTGACCACGGTCTGGGTGTGGTTCCACTTGCTGGGGCGCCAGCTGCTGACACTGTGGCAGCTGAAGCAGTTGGTGGCGCCCACCGGGATGTGGCTGGGGCCCTTGTCGCTGGCCTGGCTGCCGTTGTGGCAGTTGGCGCAGGTGGTGGAGGCGCCGAAGCCGCTGTGGTCGGGCTTGCCGTTGCTGGCCCAGCTGCTGGTGCTGTGGCAGCCTTCGCAGTTGCTCACGCCGTTGTGCACGGGGGTGGCGGGCTTGCCCACCGCGCCCAGGTAGCTGCCGGTGTGGCAGGCGCTGCACTGGCTGCTGACGTTGTAGTAGGCGTGGAAGCGGCCCGGGTCCCAGCTGCCGTAGCCGGCCTTGTGGCAGGCGTCGCAGTTGGCGCTGGCCGACACGCTGACCTGCTGGTAGGGCACGTGGTTGCCCGGCTTGCCGTCGGCCGGCGGGTAGCGGCCGGTGTGGCAGCTGGCGCACTGCGCGGTGACCACGGTCTGGGTGTGGTCGGCTTGCCGTCGGCCGGCGGGTAGCGGCCGGTGTGGCAGCTGGCGCACTGCGCGGTGACCACGGTCTGGGTGTGGTTCCACTTGCTGGGCTTCCAGGTGCCGGTGCTGTGGCAGCTGAAGCAGTTGGTGCTGCCCACCGGGATGTGACTGGCGCCCTTGTCACTGGCGGTGCTGCCGTTGTGGCAGCTGGCGCAGTTGGTGGTGGCGCCAAAGCCCGAGTGGTCGACCTTGGACACCGACCAGTTGCCGCTGCTGTGGCAGGCCTCGCAGGGCGCGGTGGTGGCGATGTGGTTGCCGGGCTTGCCGGGGGCCGACGCGTAGCTGCCGTTGTGGCAGGTGGCGCACTGGCCCGTGGGGCTGAAGCTGGCATGGAAGCGCGCGCCGCTCCAGCTGGCATAGCCGCTCTTGTGGCAGGCGTCGCAGTTGGCGCTGGCCGAGACGCTGACCTGCTGGTAGGGCAGGTGATTGGACGACCTGCCGTCCGCCGGCGGATAGCTGCCGTTGTGGCAGCTGGCGCACTGGGCCGCGACCGGCTGCTGGGTGTGGTTCCAGCGCGAGGGCTTCCAGCTGCCGGTGCCGTGGCAGCTCAGGCAGTTGGCGCTGCCGCTGGGGATGTGGTTGGTCGATTTGCCGCTCGCCTGGCGACCGTTGTGGCAGCTGGCGCAGTCGGTGGCCGAGGTGTAGCCGCTGTGGTCGGGCCGTGCGCCCGCCCAGGTGGCGGTGATGTGGCAGCTGTCGCAGCTGGCGTTGGTGGCCAGGTGGCCCGCGTTCTTGCCGGTGGCGGTGACGCCGTTGTGGCAGCTGGCGCAGGTGCCGGCCGCGGTGCCTGCATGGTCGAAGCGGGCGTTGTCGAAGCTGCGGGTACTGTGGCAGCTGTCGCAGCGCTGGGTGGTCTGCACGTGCTGCGTCGACTTGACCACGTTGTTGCGCGACCAGTTGCTGCCGCTGGTGTGGCAGGTCGCGCAGTCGCGCGGCGTGCCCTTGAGCTGCCCATTGAGGTGACAGGACTCGCAGCGCACGTTCGCATGGGCGCCCTGCAGCGCGAAGCCGGTGCTCAGGTGATCAAAGTCCTTGCGGCCGGTCTGGGCCGCCACCGGCGACGCGGCAAGCAGCCCGGCCCACAGCAGCAGCAGGCAGAGCAATCGGTGCAGCAGGCTCATCGTGGCACTCCCGAGGCAGGGCTGGGTGACGGGGATGTGGGGCGGCGCGCCAGCAGTTCGCGCCAGCCGCTGGTCTGGTGGCAGGTCTCGCAACGCAGGCCGAAGCCGCCGTCATGGACGTCGTCGCCGCGGTGGCAGGACTGGCAGCTGTCGCCCAGCGGCGCGGTCTTGCGCCCGGCCGGCGCCGGCGCGCGGTGGCAGGCCTCGCAGGTCAGCGGCTGGTGCTTGCCGGTCAGCGGGTAGCGGGTCTGACGGGTGTGGTCGAACTGCGCCAGCTTCCAGTGGCGCGCGTTGTGGCAGCTCTCGCAGGCCGGGCCCTGGGCACCCTTGTGGCGGTCGTCGGCGCGGTGGCAGCCCAGGCAGTCGCGCGGTGCATCGCGGTAGCGCAGCGTCTTGTGGCAGGCACCGCACTCGACCTTCACGTGGGCACCCAGCAGCGCGAAGCGGGCCAGCTTGTGGTCGTAGGGCGCGTCCTTCCAGCGGCGGTCGTTGTGACAGCTCTCGCAGACCGTTCCCAGCTGGCCCTCGTGCTTGTCGTCCTTGCGGTGGCAGCCGATGCAGTCGCGCGGCGTGTCCCGGTAGTGCTTCAGGTCCTGGTGGCAATCGGCGCAGCGGACCTTGGCGGCGGCGTGGGCGCCGCGCAGCGTGAAGCGGGCGACATCGTGGTCGAAGCGCGGGATCTTCCAGCTGCGCTCGCCGTGGCAGGCCGCACAGGCCTCGCCGACGTTGCCGGCATGCTTGTCGTCCTGACGGTGGCAGCCGATGCAGCTGCGCGGCGCGTCGCGGTAGACCGGTGTGCCCTTGGGTCCTGGCTTGTGGCAGGCCTCGCACTTCGCATCGGCGTGCTTGCCCAGCAGCGGGAAGCGGGCGCGGTCGTGGTCGAAGCGGCCGGTCTGCTTCCAGTCGTTCTCCTGGTGGCAGGCGGCGCACTCGGTGCCCAGGCTGCCCTGGTGCTTGTCGTCCTTGCGGTGGCAGGACAGGCAGTCGGTGGCGGTCTTCTCGCGGTACAGCGCGCCGGTGTGGCAGCTGTCGCAGCGCACCGCACGGTGCTTGCCGCGCAGCGGGTAGCGGGTCTCGCTGTCGTGGTTGAAGCTGATGGTTTTCCAGGACTTCTCGCCGTGGCAGCTCTCGCACTTCTCGCCGTAGCGGCCCTTGTGCTTGTCGTCGGCCTTGTGGCAGCCCACGCAGGTGGTGGGCACGCCGGCGTACTTCGCCTTGGGGTGGCAATCGGCGCAGGCCACGTCCGCGTGCTTGCCCTTGAGCGCGAAGCTGGTGGTCGCGTGGTCGAAGCGGGCCTCTTTCCAGTTATTCTCGGTGTGGCAGTCGGCGCACTTCGTGCCCAGCGAGCCCTTGTGAACATCGTCCTTGCGATGGCACGCCTGGCAGTCCTGCGGTGCCTCGGCCCAGCGCTTGCCGGGCAGATGGCACTTGGCGCACTCGACCTGGGCATGGGCCTGGCGCAGCACCCAGTCCGTCTCGCGGTGGTCGAAGGCCTTGGTGTCAAGCTGCACGATGCGCGCCTCGCGGCCCTTGTGGTCGGTGTGGCAGCTGCGGCAGGCCTGGGGCTTCTGGCGCCCGTGGAAGCCGGTCTTCTGGCGCAGGTCCTGGCCGATCGGCTTGTGGCAATCGGCGCACAAGCGGTCCTGCGCCGCGCGGTCGAAGCGCACGTGGCAGCTGGCGCAGTCGTCCTGCCACTTGGCGTGCGACTGGGTCAGCACCCCCGGCGACAGCGCCGACTCCAGCGACTGCGCCGCCGCCGGTGTCAGCAGCGCCAGCCACAGCGCGGCCACAGCGGCGAACAGGCGCCACAGCCACGGGTAGGGGCGGGACAGGCATCGCGGCATCCGGTGTCAGTAGGCGTGCACGGCGAACACGTGCACCAGCGCGCAGATCACCATCAGGTAGACAAAGGGCAGGTGCAGCACATGCCACAGCGAGAACAGCCGTTCCCAGGACGCGAAGTGCGCCACCCGCAGCACCGCGGCCAGGTGGCGTGCCGCCAGCGCGCGCCACTCCTGGCGCAGCTCGCGCAGTGCCCGCGTGCGGCCCTGCTCACGCTCGACCTGGCGGCAATGGCGGTCGATCTCGCGGCGGGCGGCGCGCAGCACGCCGCGCGAGCGCCACCACAGGCGCAGCATCGGCCAGGGCGAGGCGCCGCTGTGGCGGCGCGGGTCGTCCTCGACCGCGTGTTCAAAGGCCAGCAGGCGCGCGGCGGCTTCGGGCGGAAAGCTGGTGGCGTGCGTCAGCGCCTGGTGGCTGCTCTGCACCGATTGCCGCAACTCGGCCAGTTCCGTGCGGCGCTGGGTCAGGCCGTGGTGAACCTGCACGTACAGGTAGCGGCCGACAATGCCGCTGCCCGCCACCACCAGCATCGACAGCAAGGCCACCGCCGCGTTGATCGAGCCGATGCGGAAGTTGCAGTGCACCAGCACCAGCCACGGACCCGCCAGACCCAGCAGCATGTGGGCGATGAACCAGGCCCGGGTGTTGCCCCAGCCGCGCATCCAGCGCACCCGCTTGCGCATCGGGTACAGGAACAGCGCCAGCATCGCCAGGCCGCCCGCCACGCCGATCCAGTAGCCGGCGTCGGAGCCGGCGTCCAGATCCGCCCAGCGCCCGACCTGCCAGGCGCTGGCCACGCCCAGCAGCACACCGGCGGCCACGGTCAGACCGTGGCGCCAGGGCGCAGGTTCAGCGGAGCGGAGGGTGGTGGTGTTCACGGCAGCCGGATGTAATGTGCGAGTTGCACATTTATTCTAAGGGATCCCGGGTCCCGTGCGGGACCGGTGTGGTGTCCAACCGTGTGCAAGCGCACAAGCCAGCACATCCGAGCGGTCCCGGCCGGCATGCTCGCGGAAGTGGCTGACGGCCGTCTTAGCGGGTCTTGGCCGTGCCGCAGCCGGCCGGATTCACCCTTGGATACCATTCCGGCATGACCCCAGCCGTCCCAGACCCGCGTCCGCCCAAGATCCCCGAATCGGTGCTGGTGGTGATCCACACCCCCGATCTGCAGGTGCTGCTGCTGGAGCGCGCCGACGCGCCGGGCTACTGGCAAAGCGTGACCGGCTCGAAGGACTGCCTCGACGAGGCGCTGACCGAGACCTGCCGCCGCGAAGTGCACGAGGAAACCGGCCTGGTGGCCGAGCCGCCGTGGCTGAGCGACTGGCAGCTGTCCAACGTCTACGAGATCTATCCGCGCTGGCGGCACCGCTACGCGGCGGGGGTGACGCACAACACCGAGCACGTCTTCGGCCTGTGCCTGCCGGCGATCCAGCCGGTGCGCCTGGCGCCGCGCGAGCACACTGCCCATGTCTGGCTGCCCTGGCGCGAGGCGGCTGACCGCTGCTTCTCTCCCTCGAACGCCGAGGCCATCCTGCAACTGCCCAGCCGGATCGGGGGTGGCCGTTGATGCGTGCCTCCGCCTTCGGCCACACCAGCACGCACGGCAGCGGCGTGCTGCGGGTGGCCACCTACAACATCCACAAGGGCGTGCGCGGCCTGGGCCCGCGCAAGCGGCTGGAGATCCACAACCTGGGTCTGGGCATCGAGGCGCTGGACGCCGACATCGTCTGCCTGCAGGAGGTGCGGCTGTTCCACCGCCGCGATGCCCAGCGCTTCGACCACACCTGGTTCGGCTGGCCCGAGGAGGGCCAGGCCGAGTTCCTGGCGCCCGAGGGCTATGCCTCGGCCTACCGCACCAATGCGGTGACACGCGATGGCGAGCATGGCAACGCGCTGCTGTCACGCTGGCCGTTGGGCGAGGTGGGGCACCATGATGTCTCGGACCACCGCTTCGAGCAGCGCGGCCTGCTGCATGTGCCGGTGCTGTGGCAGCAGCTGCGCGTGCATGTGGTGGTGGCCCACTTCGGCCTGATCCATGCCAGCCGGGTGCGCCAGGTGCACCGCCTGGCCGACTACCTGGCCGCCGAGGTGCCTGCCAACGAGCCGCTGCTGGTGGCCGGTGATTTCAATGACTGGGGCGAGCGCCTGGACGTGCCGATGCGTGAGCGCTGCGGCCTGCAGCGTGCACGGGCGCCGGCGGGGGCGATCGACCAGCGGCTGACCTTCCCGTCGCGGGTGCCGGTGTTCGCGCTCGACCGGGTCTACCTGCGCGGGCTGCGCTGCCTGAACACGATGGTGCCGCGCGGCACCGCCTGGGCGCGGATGTCCGACCACCTGCCGCTGCTGGCGGACCTGGAGCCCGTCTGAGCCGGCCCGCCGCACCGACCGGATCGCCGCACGGGGGTGTCGCCGGCACCGCCTGGTACTGGCACGCCCAGCCGGTCTTCCTGGGCGGCAACGAGGTGCAACTGCTGCAAGGCGGCGATGCGCTGTTCCCGGCGATGGAAGCGGCGATCGCACGGGCCCGCCACGAGATCTGGCTGGCCACCTACATCTTCCACCACGACCCCAGCGCCGAGCGCATGGCCGCGGCGCTGGCCGCTGCCGCGGCACGCGGTGTGCGGGTGCGGGTGGTGGTCGACGGCTTTGGCTCGCACGCCAGCCTGGCCCGGCTGCAGCAATGGCTGCAGCCGCAGGGCGTGGCACTGGCGGTGTTCCGGCCGCTGGAGCGCTGGTGGAACTGGCTGCAGCCGGGGCAACTGCGCCGGCTGCACCAGAAGCTGTGCGTGGTCGACGGCGAGGTGGGCTTCGTGGGCGGCATCAACGTGATCGACGACCGGGTCGACCTGAACCACGGGCCGCTGGACGCGCCGCGGCTGGATTTCGCCGTCGAGGTGCGCGGCCCGGCGGTGCTGCCGATCGAGCAGGCCTCGCGCGCCGTCTGGACACGCGCCGCCTTTGGCCGCGACTGGCAGGGCGAGATGCTGGCGCTGGCGCGCAGCGCGAAGCCGATGAGCGGCCTGCGCCGGCTGCTGCGCTCGGTGCGTCTGATGCCGCCGCTGCCGGCGCTGCCGCAGCGGCCCGACCCGGTGCAGGTGGCGCTGGTGGTGCGCGACAACCTGCGCCAGCGCCGCGCGATCGAGCGGGCCTACATCGAGGCGATCGACGGCGCGCGCCAGCGTGTCGACCTGATTTCGCCGTACTTCTACCCCGGCCAGGGATTCCGACGCGCGTTGCGCCGCGCCGCCCGGCGCGGTGTGCAGGTGCGGCTGCTGCTCCAGGGCCGGCCCGACTACAGGCTGGCGGCCACCGCGGCGCGCGTGCTTTACGACGAACTGCTGGGCCAGGGCGTGCAGATCTTCGAGTACACGCCGGCCTTCCTGCACGCCAAGGTCTGTGTGGTCGACGACGACTGGGCCACCGTGGGCAGCTCCAACATCGACCCGCTGTCGCTGCTGCTGAACCTGGAGGCCAACCTGCTGGTGCGCGACCGTGCCTTTGCCGCCACCACCGCGGCGGCCTTCGAGCAGGCGGTGGCCTTGTCGCAGCGCGTGACCGACGCGCCGCTGGGCCGTGGCGCCTTCGCCGCGCTGCGCCGCGGCCTGATCGCCTCGCTGGCCCACTGGTACCTGCGCATGGCGGGCCTGAGCGGCCGCTACTGAGGCGGCCTGCGCTGGGGCGGCCTGCAGCGGGCCGCGGCCCCCGCGGGCCCGCTGAGGCCGAGGTGACCCTGCACCGTTGTGCGGCGACACAGAAGCACACCATTGCGCTCAACATATGTGTTGACAGCACATTCTGTTGAGCGGAGCATCCGTGTCCAATCCACCTAGATACCCACGCCCGTTGGGGTATATAGCCGTTCACACCGCACCGGCGATCTGCCCCCGGAGGACCCACACGATGCGACCCTTGACCCTGTGGTCCCGCCTGCTGGCGGGCCTGGCACTGAGCAGTGCCGCCCTGTTGCCGGCCCAGGCCGCTGTCCTCAAGGTGGTGGGCTGGAACGATCTGGGCATGCACTGCATGGACTCCGACTACTCGGTGTTCAGCATCCTGCCGCCGTTCAACACGCTGCATGCGCAGGTGATTGACACCACCAACAACAAGCTGGTGACCAGCGGTGTCACGGTCAGCTTCGAGGCGCTGGCCGACCTCGGCGGCTCGCGCAACACCTATTCGGTGGGCAAGACCAATTTCTGGGATTACGCCAAGCCGCTGTATGGCGCCGACCTGCCTCCGGGCATCGGCCTGACCGGCCTGGGCACCGCGGGCGTCACGCCGCAGGCCATGAGCTGGCAGGCCACGCCGGCGATGTGGGAGGCGGTGGGCATCCCCATCACCCCGGTCGATGACACGTTCAAGAAGAACACCTACCCGATGACCAAGGTGGTGGTGCGCGACAGCACCGGCACCGAGGTGGCGCACGCCCGTGTGGTCCTGCCGGTCTCGGACGAGATGACCTGCGTGGCCTGTCATGCCTCCGGCTCGCAGGACGCGGCCAAGCCGGCACGCGGCTGGGTCTACGACCCGCGCGGACCCGAGAAGGACTACCGCCGCAACATCCTGGCACGTCATGACGACCAGCATCTGGGGACGGCCAAGTACAAGAAGGCGCTGCTGGCCGCCGGATACTCGAAGAAGGGCCTGCTGGATTCGGCGGATGGCGGTCACCCGATCCTGTGCGCGGCCTGCCATGCCTCCAACGCACTGCCCGGGACGGGCCAGGTCGGCATTTCGGCCATGACCTCCGCCACGCACACGCTGCACGCGTCGGTGATCAATCCCAACACGGGCCTGAAGCTGGGCGACGACAAGGACCGCGGCGCCTGCTACATGTGCCACCCGGGTGCTGAAACCAAGTGCCTGCGCGGCGTGATGGGCAACGCCACCGGCCCGGATGGCCTGCCCTCGATCCAGTGCCAGAGCTGCCACTCGACGATGGCCAAGGTCGGCTCGCCCAAGCGCGTGGGCTGGCTGCAGCAACCCACCTGCCAGGCCTGCCACTACGACGGCAAGCGCGACCTGATGGCGGTGAACGCCAAGGGCCAGGTCAAGACCCCGGCCGACACCCGCTTCGCCACCAACGCCAACGTGCCGGCCCCGGGCTTCAACCTGTACCGCTTCAGCAAGGGCCACGGCGGCCTGCAGTGCGAGGCCTGCCACGGCTCCACGCACGCCGAGTACACCAGCTCGCACGACGGCGACAACCAGGTGTCCATCGACACCCAGGGCCATGTCGGCACGCTCAGCGAGTGCAGCGCCTGCCACAGCAACCTGCGCACCACGGCCAACGGCGGTCCGCATGGCCTGCACACCATCGGCCAGGCCTGGGTGGGTGGCCACGGCAATGCCGCCGAGCGTGATCGTCAGGCCTGTGCGTACTGCCACGGCGCCGACTTCCGCGGCTCGCCGCTGGCCAAGACCGCGGCCGTCCGCGACTTCAATGCCGATGGCAAGAAGAAGCACTACGAGGCCGGCACCCAGGTGACCTGCTACGACTGCCACAACGGCCCGGGCGGCAATCTGGCCCGCAAGGCCCAGCGCGCCGAGGCCACCCGGCTGGTCACCGCCGCGCACTGAGCGGCTGAGCGCACCCCCGCACGGCGGCCCGCGGGCCGCCGTGTGCCTTTCACCGTGGGTGTGTCAGACGGACTGCCACAGCCGCTGCATCACCGCCGCCAGGCGCTCGGCGGCGGCCTCGCGGCCGGGCTGGTGGTTCGACTGTCGCACCCAGGTGCCGGCCACCATCACGTCGCGCCAGGGCCGTGTGGGCGCCGAGAACACCAGCGCATCCAGCCGATGACTGGCCGGGATGCCGGTCAAGGCCGGGTCGTCCGCCGCCATCACCAGCAGATCGGCGCGCGCCCCCGGCGTCAGGCCCCAGGCCGGCAGGCCCGCAGCGGCGGCACCAGCCTGGCGCGCCGCTTCGAACAGGCGGGCCGCGGTGGCCGGCTGCGATCGCGCCGGATCAGCCGCCAGGTTGCGTTGCCGACGGGCCAGGCGCTGGCCCCACTCCAGCCAGCGCAGTTCCTCGCGCCAGTCGCGCGTGACCTGGCTGTCCGAGCCCACCGCCACCGGCACACCGGCAGCCAGCCAGGCCGACAGGTCGGTCAGGCCGTCACCCAGGTCGGCCTCGGTGCCGGGGCAGATCACCACGCCGGCGCCGCTGGCTGCCACGCCGGCGACCTCGGCGGGCGTCGCATGCGTGGCGTGGACCAGTTGCCAGCGGGCATCCAGCAGCTGTTCGTGCAGCAGCCACTCGATCGGCCGTCGACCGGTGGCGGCCAGGCAGTCGTCGACTTCGCCGGTCTGTTCGGCCACGTGGATGTGGATCGCACCGGACCAGCCCGCGGCCAGGTGGGCCAGGCGGTGAATGGACTCGGGCGCGGCGCCGCGCAGCGAATGGATCGCGAGGCCGGCGTCGAAGCGCGCATCAGCCTGGGTGCGCAGGCGCTGGCTGGCCGACCAGACCTCGTCGGCGCCCAGCCGGAAGCGCGCCTGGTCGGGCCGCAGTGCGCCGTGGCGGAAGCCGGCGCGCTCGTACAGCACCGGCAGCAGCGTCAGGCCGATGCCGCTGGCACGCGCGCTGTCGCGCAATGCCCAGGCCATGGCCAGCGGGTCGGCATGCGGCTGACCGTCGGCCTGGTGCTGCAGGTAGTGGAATTCGCAGACCTGGGTGTAGCCGCCCTCGATCAGCTCATGGAACAGGTGGGTGGCGATGTCGCGCACCTCGTCCACGCTGACCTGACCGGCCACGCGGTACATGCGGTCGCGCCAGCTCCAGAAGTCGTCGCTGTCCTGCTCGCGCCGCTCCGACAGCCCGGCAAAGGCGCGCTGGAACGCGTGGCTGTGCGCATCCACCAGGCCCGGCAGCCCCGGGCCGGCCAGGCGCTCGGCGTGCGGCGGGCAGGGCTGGTCGGCGACGATGCGCGCCCAGCAGCCGGCGCCGTCGACCTCCAGCAGCACCTGGTCCTGCCAGCGGCCATCGACCCAGGCCTGCGGGGCCCACAGCAGGCGGCTCATCGCGCCGCCCCGTGCGCCAGCATCGTGCGCAGCAGCCCGTCCAGCACCGGCTGCAGGCGCGCCACGCGGGCCGCATCCAGCCGCGGCTCGCCCTGCGCGGGCATGGCCTCGTCCATCGCGCATTGCCAGCCCATCTCCAGCTGCACGGCCTGCACGCCCTGGGCCGGCTGGCCGTAATGCCGGGTGATGTAGCCGCCCTTGAAGCGGCCGTCGACCACCCAGCTGAAGCGGTCCTGGGCTGCCAGGACCTCGCGCAGCGCGTCGCGCAGCGCGGGCGTGGCGGCCTGGCCGTCGGCGGTGCCCAGGTTCAGGTCGGGCAGGCGCCCGTCGAACAGCCAGGGCAGCTCGGGGCGGATGCTGTGGCCGTCGAACAGCAGCGCATGGCCGTGCTCGGTGCGCAGCCGGGCCAGCTCAGCGGTCAGGGCCTCGTGGTACGGGCGCCAGTACTGCTCGCGGCGGCGGGCGATCTCGGCGGCGTCGGGCGCCTGGCCGGGGCGGTAGATCGGCAGGCCCTCGAAGTTGCGCGTGGGGCACAGCTCGGTGTTGTTCGCACCCGGGTACATCGGGGCGTCGGTGGGCGGTCGGTTCAGGTCGATCAGGTAGCGTGAATGGCGCGGCACGATCAGGCTGGCGCCCAGGTCGCGGGCGAAGGCGTAGAGCTCGTCCAGGCACCAGTCGGTGTCCTCGACGCGCAGCGCGCGTTCGGTGTAGCGCGGCTGCTGGTCCAGCGGCAGCGCGGTGCCGGCATGCGGCACGCTGACCAGCAGCGGCCGGTGGCCGCGGTGCAGGGTGAAGACGGGATGGGTCACTGGTCAGTCCTCCGTGCGGCGCACGGCGCTGTGCGCGCGGGGTAGCGGCACCGGCCCGGCGCGCTCATGCGGTCTCCCGGCCGGCCACCCAGGTGCGGCAGGTGGGGCGTTGACCAAAGGCATAGGCCAGCGTGCGGGGGTGGTCGATGTCGAAATGGGCGAGGTCGGCGCGTTGGCCTGGCTGCAGCGTACCGCGGTCGGCCAGCCCCAGCGCGCGCGCGCCCTCGCGGGTCATGCCCGCCACGGCCTCCTCAGGGGTCAGGCGCAGCAGCGTGCAGGCCAGATGGATCATCAGCAGCGGCGACAGCGTCGGCGAGCTGCCGGGGTTGTGGTCGGTGGCCACGGCGATCGGCACGCCGGCGGCGCGCAGGCGCTCGATGGGTGGCAGCTTCGTCTCGCGCAGGAAATGGAAGGCGCCGGGCAGCAGCACCGCCACGGTGCCGGCGGCGGCCATCGCGGCGATGCCCTCGTCGCTGAGCCATTCCAGGTGGTCGGCGCTGAGTGCACCGAAGCGCGCCGCCAGCGCGGCGCCGCCGCTCTCGCTGAGCTGCTCGGCATGCAGCTTGACCGGCAGCCCCAGCGCGCGAGCCACCTCAAACACCCGCTCGACCTGGGCCGGGCTGAAGGCGATGCGCTCGCAGAAGGCATCGACCGCGTCGACCAGGCCCTCGGCCTGCCAGCGCGGTAGCCAGGTGCAGACGGCGTCGATGTAGTCATCGGCGCGACCGGCGTACTCGGGCGGCAGCGCATGCGCCGGCAAGGCGGTGGTGCGCACCGTCTGGCCCGTGGCTGCGCCCACTGCGCGCGCCACGCGCAGGCAGCGCGCCTCGTCGGCCTCGGTCAGGCCGTAGCCGGATTTGATCTCCAGTGTCGTCACGCCTTCAGCGCGCAGCGCGCGGGCGCGGCGCAGGGCCCCGTGCAGCAGGTCCTCGTCGGTGGCGCTGCGGGTGGCGCTGACGGTGGCGCGGATGCCGCCGCCCTCGCGGGCGATCTGCTCGTAGCTGATGCCTTGCAGACGGCGCTCGAACTCGGCCGCGCGGTCGCCGCCGTAGACCAGGTGGGTGTGGGCATCGACCAGGCCCGGCAGCAGCACGCCGCCGTGCAGGTCGATCACCTCGTCGTTGCGCGCGTCGGCCGGCACCGCATCGGCGGGGCCCACCCAGACGATGCGTCCGTCCTCGGCCAGCAGCGCGCCATCGGCCATCCAGCCCCAGGGGCTGGCGCCGTCCATCGTCGCGATCGCCGCACCACGCCAGAGCTGCCTCATCGGGTGCCTCCGCGCGGCAGGGCCAGCCAGTAGGCGGGCGCACTGGCACCGGCCAGTTGCCAGGCGTGCGGGTCGTCCTCGCTCCACAGCAGCGTGCCGGCGGGCACCGCCAGCGGCGCTTCGCCTGCACGGCGCAGCCAGGCGTGGCCATGGCTGTACAGACCGCGCCAGCGTGGGCCCGGCGGCAGGCCCAGCGCCAGTGCCCAGGCGATGCAGCCGGGGCCCTCGGCGTGGCGCACCATCAGGTTCAGGTCGCGCGTGGGACCGTCCAGCGGCTCGCAGTGCGGCGCTTCGGCGCCATCGAAGGCCAGCGGCGGGCTGTCGGTGCTGAGCGTCTGGCGGTGCGCGCCGAAGTGCAGGCGCACGCCGGCACCTTCGAGCACCGCAAAACCGCGCCAGTGGCCGGGCCAGGGCGAGAAGGGCCCGGGCGAGCGCACCTCGGCCACGCTGACGCGCAGCGTCCAGTCGTCAGGCCCGGGCCAGGTCAGCAGGGTGCGGGTGCTGCCGCCGCCGTTGCGCCAGGGCTCCGGCGCGGCCTGGTCCAGGTGGATGCGGTGGATCGTCATGGCTGGAAATCTCCCTGCAGCTGGTAGCGGGCGCCGGGATGCACCAGCCGGGCCAGCGTGATCGGTCCCTGGCGGCTGAAGGTGCGGCGCACGATCACCAGGCAGGGATCCCCCCGGCCGATGCCCAGCCACTGCGCTTCCGGCGCGGTCGGCAGCGCGGCCTCGACCTGGTACTGCGCGCGCCACAGCGCGGTGGCGCCGAACAGGTAGTGGGTGGGGGTGATGCGGGTGAAGTCCTGTGCCAGGTACTGCGGCGCCTCGGCCGGGTTGACGTAGCGGTCCTCGCACTGCAGCGCGATGCCGTTCTCGCGGTGGACGATCACGGTGTGGAACACCATGGTGCCCTCGGCCACGCCCAGCTGCGCGGCCAGCGCCGGCGCCGCCGCCTCCTCGCGCTGCAGCATCACCTGGGCCTCGTGCTGGTGGCCGCGCTCGGCGATCTCCTCGTGCAGGTCACGCAGCATCAGCGTGGACGAGACCTTGTGCAGCGCCGCCGCGAAGGTGCCCACACCCTGCACGCGGTCGACCAGGCCCTCGGCCTGCAGCTCCTTGAGTGCGCGGTTGACGGTCATGCGGCTGACGTGGAACTGCGCGACCAGCTCGGCCTCGGAGGGCATCTGCGCGCCCGGCGGCCAGTCACCGGCGGCCAGCCGATCCTTCAGGTGCTGCTTGACCTGTGCATAGGGCGCTTGCGGGGATCTGGGGGAAACCATGGTGGCGGATCGTACTTGCATAAACCTGTCTAGACAAGTAGAGTCCATCCCCATCGCACGGCGACCTGACCGCCGCGCACCCTGCCGGAGACCGCCATGACCAACCTGTCGCACCCCCATGCCACCCCGCGCGTCGTCAAGGCGCCCACCGGGTCCACGCTGCACTGCAAGAGCTGGCTCACCGAGGCCGCCTACCGCATGCTGCAGAACAACCTGGACCCGGCGGTGGCCGAAAACCCCGATGCGCTGGTGGTCTATGGCGGCATTGGCAAGGCCGCGCGCGACTGGGACTGCTTCGAGCAGATCCTGGCCTCGCTGCGCACGCTGAACGACGACGAGACGCTGCTGGTCCAGAGCGGCAAGCCGGTGGGCGTGTTCCGCACCCATGCGGATGCGCCGCGGGTGCTGATCGCCAACTCCAACCTGGTGCCCAAGTGGGCCACCTGGGAGCACTTCCACGAGCTCGACCGCAAGGGCCTGATGATGTACGGCCAGATGACCGCCGGCAGCTGGATCTACATCGGCAGCCAGGGCATCGTGCAGGGCACCTACGAAACCTTCGTCGAGGCGGCGCGCCAGCACTTCAATGGCGTGGCCGCTGGCAGATGGATCCTCACCGCCGGCCTGGGTGGCATGGGCGGCGCGCAGCCGCTGGCCGCCAGCTTTGCCGGCTTCTGCTCGCTGAACATCGAGTGCCAGCAAAGCCGCATCGACTTCCGCCTGCGCAGCCGCTACGTGGATGAGCAGGCCACCGACCTGGACGACGCACTGGCCCGCATCGCCCGCTACACCGCCGAGGGCCGGGCCATCAGCATCGCGCTGCTGGGAAATGCCGCCGAGATCCTGCCCGAGCTGGTCAAGCGCGCCCAGGCCGGTGGCCTGAAGCCCGACCTGGTGACCGACCAGACCAGCGCCCACGACCTGGTCAACGGCTACCTGCCGGCCGGCTGGACGGTGGCGCAGTGGCGCGCCGCCCAGGCCGATGACCGCCAGCACGCCACGCTGCGCGCTGCCGCTGCCCAGGGCTGCGCGGTGCATGTGCAGGCGATGCTCGACTTCCAGGCCATGGGCATTCCCACGGTGGACTACGGCAACAACATCCGTCAGGTCGCCTTCGACCAGGGCGTGAAGAACGCCTTCGACTTCCCCGGCTTCGTGCCCGCCTACATCCGCCCGCTGTTCTGCCGCGGCAAGGGCCCGTTCCGCTGGGTGGCGCTGTCGGGCGACCCCGAGGACATCCGCAAGACCGACGCCAAGATGAAGGAACTGTTCCCCGAGGACGCCCACCTGCACCGCTGGCTCGACATGGCCGAGGAGCGCATCGCCTTCCAGGGCCTGCCGGCGCGGATCTGCTGGATCGGCCTGGGCGAGCGCCACCGCGCCGGCCTGGCTTTCAATGAGATGGTCCGCAGCGGCGAACTCAAGGGCCCGATCGTCATCGGCCGCGACCACCTGGACAGCGGCAGCGTGGCCAGCCCCAACCGCGAGACCGAGGCGATGATGGATGGCTCCGACGCGGTGAGCGACTGGCCGCTGCTCAACGCGCTGCTCAACACCGCCGGCGGCGCCACCTGGGTCAGCCTGCACCATGGCGGCGGCGTGGGCATGGGCTATTCGCAGCACTCGGGCGTGGTGATCGTCTGCGACGGCACCGACGCGGCGGCCAGGCGCATCGAGCGCGTGCTGTGGAACGACCCCGCCACCGGCGTGATGCGCCACGCCGACGCTGGCTACGAGATCGCCCGCCAGTGCGCGCGCGAGCACGCGCTGAACCTGCCGATGCTGCCCCGGGCCTGAGCGAGCCGCCGACGTGTCAGTCCAGCTTGGTCCCCGAGGCCTTGACGGCCGCCGCCCAGCGCGGCATTTCCGTGGCCAGGAAGCCGCGGAAGGCCTCATGGTCCAGGAAGGCCGGATCGGCCCCCTGGCTGACCATGCGGGTGCGGATGTCGGGCGTCTCGAGCACCGCCTTGAAGGCGCCCGAGAGCTTCTCCAGCACCGGCCTGGGTGTGCCCGCCGGCGCCAGCACGCCATAGAAGCCCACCACGTCGAAGCCCATCAGGCCCGACTCGATCAGCGTGGGCGTGTCGGGCAGCGCGGCGCTGCGCTCGCGGCTGGTCACGGCCAGCGCGCGCAGCTTGCCGGCCTTCACGTACTGCGCGGCTTGCGGCACCGACTCGGCCATCAGCTGCACCTGGCCGGCGATCAGGTCGGTGAAGGCTGGCGCGCTGCCGCGGTAGGGAATGTGGACGATGAAGGTGCCGGTGGCCTGCTTGAACATCTCGGGCACCAGGTGGCTGATGCCGCCGTTGCCGGCCGAGCCGTAGTTCAGCCGGCCGGGCTGGCTCTTGGCCAGCTTCACCAGTTCGGCCACGCTGTTGGCGGGCACGGCCGGGTTGACCACCAGCGCCAGCGGTTGCTGGGCGGTGCGCGCCACCGGCGCGAAGTCCTTCAGCGTCTGGTAGCTGAGCTTGCTGTAGACGGCCGGGTTGATGACCATCGTGCCGGTGTTGGCCATCAGCAGCGTGTGGCCGTCGGGTTCGCTCTTGGCGACGAACTCGGCGCCCACGGTGCCGCCGGCGCCGGCCTTGTAGTCGATCACCACCGGCTGGCCCAGGCGCTTGCCCAGTTCATCGGCCAGCAGCCGTGCATGCGCGTCGAGCGGGCCGCCGGCCGGAAAGCCGATGATGATCTTCACCGGCTTGCTGGGAAAGGCCTGCGCCTGGGCTGCGAGCGGCCCGCCGGCCAGGGCGAGCGCCGCGAGGGCGCCGAGCATCAGTCGTCGTGGTTGCATCTGGACATCCTGGCCGCACGCGGCCGACAAAACCGCGATGTTGGCGCCGCCGCGCGCCACCATCCCTCCGTATTCCCCCTGTCGATGGAATCCCCATGAGCCTTGAGCTGACCCTGGTCCCCGGCGCGCTGACGCTGGAGCAACTCACCGCCATCCACGCCGCGCCGCTGCGCCTGGTGCTGGACGACGCCGCCCGCCCGGCGATCCGCGCCAGCGCCGCCGTGGTGCAGGCCGCGGCGGCCGGCGACGCGCCGGTCTACGGCGTCAACACCGGCTTCGGCAAGCTGGCCAGCACGCGCATCAGCGCCGCGGACCTGGCGCTGCTGCAGCTCAACCTGATCCGCAGCCACAGCGTGGGCGTGGGCGAGCCGCTGGCCGCGCCCGTGGTGCGGCTGATGCTGGCAATGAAGGCGGCCAGCCTGGCGCGCGCCCATTCCGGCGTGCGCGAGCTGGTGATCGACACCCTGCTGGCGGTGCACAACGCCGGCCTGGTGCCCTGGGTGCCGGCGCAGGGCTCGGTGGGCGCCTCGGGCGATCTGGCGCCGCTGTCGCACATGACGCTGGCGCTGCTGGGCGAAGGCCACTTCAATGTGGACGGCGCCAAGGTACCGGCGGCGGGCCTGCTGGCCCAGCACGGCATCGCGCCGCTGGCGCTGCAGGCCAAGGAGGGCCTGGCGCTGATCAACGGCACGCAAACCTCCGCCGCCCTGGCGCTGCACGGTGTGCTGGCCTTCGAGCCGGTGCTGGAGAGTGCGCTGGTGATTGGCGCGCTGACGGTGGACGCCGCGCGCGGCAGCGACGGCCCCTTCGATCCGCGCATCCACGCGCTGCGCGGCCAGCCCGGCCAGATCGACGTGGCCCAGTACTACCGTGCGCTGCTGGCCGGCAGCGCGATCCGCCAGTCGCACACCGACGGCGACGACCGTGTGCAGGACCCCTACTGCCTGCGCTGCCAGCCCCAGGTGGTGGGCGCCTGCCTCGATCAGCTGCGCCACGCCGCGCTGGTGCTGGTGCGGGAGGCCAATGCGGTGACCGACAACCCGCTGGTGTTCTTCGAGGACGGCAGCATGGTCAGTGGCGGCAACTTCCACGCCGAGCCGGTGGCGCTGGCGGCCGACGCCTGCGCGGTGGCCATCGCCGAGGTGGGCGCGATCGCCGAGCGGCGCATCGCGATGCTGATCGATGCCGGCGTCTCGCGCCTGCCGCCCTTCCTGACCAGCAACGCCGGCCTGAACAGCGGCTTCATGATCGCCCACGTCACCGCCGCGGCGCTGGCCAGCGAGAACAAGTCGCTGGCTCACCCGGCCAGCGTCGACAGCCTGCCCACCAGCGCCAACCAGGAGGACCATGTCAGCATGGCCACCTTCGCCGCGCGCCGCCTGCAGCCGATGATCGACAACGTGGCCCGCATCCTGGCGATCGAGTGGCTGGCTTCGGCCCAGGGCATCGAGTTCCTGCGACCGCTGGCCAGCTCGGCCGTGCTGGAGCGCGCCCACGCGCTGCTGCGCGCCGAGGTGCCGGCGATGCCGGTGGACCGCTACCTGGCGCCCGACATCGATGCCGCCACCGCGCTGGTGCGCCGGGGCGCGCTGAGCGAGCTGTTCAAGGCGATGCCGGGACTGCCGGCGCTGTGGGTGCCGGTCTGACCGGCTGACGCCGCCGCGGCCTCAGTGGTCGTGGCCGCAGCCCGGGCCATGGACGTGCCCGTGGTCATGGCTGTGTGAGTGACCGTGGTCATGGTCGTGGCCGTGGTCGTGGCCACATCCGGGCCCGTGCACGTGCGGCGCCACCGCCACCTTGACCGGAATCGCCACCGGGTCCGGCGTCTCGCCGGCGGCCGGCTGCACCGTGATCAGCGAGCCATCGCTGGCCAGCAGCACATCGCCGGTGCGCATGCCGGTGGGCAGGTTCACCGCCAGGGTGCGTCCCTGGCTGTCGGTGCCCTCGAACTGGCCGCTGCGGCGCTGCGCCTGCGGCACCGCCACCGTGGCAGCACGCTTGAGCAGCACGGCGGCCAGGCCCTGGCCCTGGGGGACGAGTTTCGCGATGGTCAGCATGGTGGCAGCAGATCCAGGCAGGACAAACCCACATCCTACCCTCGCTGGCATGCGAGTTGCGTGCACAAGGGCTTGACGACAGCCCGGTTTCATCGCGGTTACAGCCGAGTGGTGCGGGCACGGGCACGGTGCAGAATCGGTGACGGACGATGGCTGCCCCGCCAGGTCGTCCGAGAAGACCGAGGAGACACCCATGAGCAGCGCCCCGTCCACGCCCGATCCCCGCAGCCTGGCCCGCCGCACCCTGGCCCTGGTGCTGGCCGGTGGCCGCGGTTCGCGCCTGAAAGACCTGACCGACCGCCGCGCCAAGCCGGCGGTGCACTTCGGCGGCAAGTTCCGCATCATCGACTTCGCGCTGTCGAACTGCGTCAACTCGGGGCTGCGCCGCATTGGCGTGATCACCCAGTACAAGTCGCACTCGCTGCTGCGCCACCTGCAGCGCGGCTGGAGCTTCATGCGCAACGAGATGAACGAGTTCGTCGACCTGCTGCCGGCCCAGCAACGCCGCAACGAGGAGGACTGGTACCGCGGCACCGCCGATGCGATCTGGCAGAACCTGGACATCATCCGCAACTCCACCCCGCCCGACTACATCGTCATCCTGGCCGGCGACCACATCTACAAGATGGACTACTCGGTGATGCTGGCCGACCATGTGGCCGGCGGCCGAGGCGTCACCGTGGGCTGCATCGAGGTGCCGCGTGAAGACGCCAGTGGCTTCGGCGTGATGGCCATCGACGACAGCCGCCGCATCACCGCCTTCATCGAGAAGCCGGCCGATCCGCCCGCCATGCCGGGCAACCCGGCGATGTCGCTGGCCAGCATGGGCATCTACATCTTCAGCGCCGACTACCTCTACCGGCTGCTGGACGAGGACGCCGCCAACCCCGATTCCAGCCACGACTTCGGCAAGGACCTGATCCCCAAGGCGGTGGCCGAGGGCCAGGCGCTGGCCCACCCCTTCGGCCTGTCGGCGATCGCCAACCCGCCGTACTCGCGGCCCTACTGGCGCGACGTGGGCACGGTGGACGCGTACTGGGCGGCCAACCTGGACCTGGCCTCGGTGACGCCCGAGCTGAACATGTACGACCGCGACTGGCCGATCTGGACCTACCAGGAACAGCTGCCGCCGGCCAAGTTCGTCCACGACGAGGCCGACACCGGACGTGTCGGCCAGGCGATCAACTCGCTGGTCTCGGGTGGCTGCATCGTTTCGGGCGCCACGGTCAAGGACTCGGTGCTGTTCTCCAACGTGCTGGTGCGCAGCTTCTGCCGGCTGGAGAAGTGCGTGGTGCTGCCCGATGTGCACATCTCACGCGGCTGCCGGCTGCGCAATGTGGTGATCGACCGCCGCTGCCGCCTGCCCGAGGGCCTGGTGATCGGCGAAGACCCGGTGCTGGATGCCCAGCGCTTCCACCGCAGCGAGGGCGGCATCGTGCTGGTCACGCGCGACCGTTTGGCCCAGCTCTGATGGCTGCCGCTCCCCGCATCCTGCAGGTCTGCGCCGAGATCTTCCCGCTGCTGAAGACCGGCGGGCTGGCCGACGTGGCCGGCGCGTTGCCGGGAGCCCTGGTGGCCGAAGGGGCCGATCCCCGGGTGCTGCTGCCGGGCTTTGCGCCCATCCTGGCGGGCCTGCAGGATGCCCAGGAGGTGGGCTGGCTGCCCGCACGCGGCCAGGTGCCCGCCGCGCGTCTGCTGACCGGCCTGCTGCCGGCCTGCGGCGGCGTTCGGGCCTATGTGATCGACGCCCCGGACCTGTACCAGCGCGAGGGCGGCCCCTACGCCGACGCCCGCCAGCAGCCCTGGGGCGACAACCACCTGCGCTTTGCCCGCCTGGGCTGGGCCGCGGCCGAGCTGGCCGCCGGTGTCGACCCCTTTTGGACGCCCGATGTGGTGCATGCCCACGACTGGCACGCCGGACTGGCGCCCGCCTGCATGCGGGCGCTGGGCGTGCGCGCCGGGGCGCTCTACACCATCCACAACCTGGCCTACCAGGGTGACTTCGACGCCGCGCTGTTCCCGTCGCTGGGCCTGCCCGCGGTGCAGTTCCAGCCTGACGGCCTGGAGTTCTGGGGCCGGGTCAACTTCATGAAGGCCGGCCTGTACTACGCCGACCGGCTGAGCACCGTCAGCCCCAGCTACGCCCGCGAGATCCAGCACCCGGAGCAGGGCATGGGCCTGGACGGCCTGCTGCGAGCCCGCGCCGAGGTGCTGCACGGGGTGCTCAACGGCGTCGATCCGGCAGTCTGGCATCCGGCCACCGATGCGCTGATCCCCGCCCGCTACGACGCCGCCAGGCTGGCCGGCAAGGCGCGCTGCAAGGCGGCGCTGCAGCAGCAACTGGGCCTGACCGAGGACGCCGCCGCGCCGCTGTTCTGCGTGGTCAGCCGCCTGACCGAGCAGAAGGGCCTGCACCTGATGCTGCAGGCGTTGCCGGCACTGCTGGAGCGCGGCGCCCAGTTCGCGCTGCTGGGCAGCGGCGACGCCTGGATGGAGCAGGCCTTCCGCGACCTGGCGGCCGCACACCCGAGGGCTGCGGCGGTGCGCATCGGCTATGACGAGCCCTTCGCCCACGGCCTGATTGCCGGCGCCGACGCGATCGTCGTGCCCTCGCGCTTCGAGCCCTGCGGCCTGACCCAGCTCTATGGCCTGGCCTACGGCACGCTGCCGGTGGTGCGTCGGGTGGGCGGCCTGGCCGACACCGTCACCGACTGCGCGCTCGAGAACCTGGCCGACGGCACGGCCACCGGCATCGTCTTCGACGCCTTCGACCCGGCGGCCCTGGACGCCGCGCTGCGCCGCGCCCAGGCCCTGCACCAGCGCAAGGCCGACTGGAAGGCGGTGCAGCGCACCGCCATGGCCCGTCGCCACGACTGGCAACCGGCCGCCCGCGACTACCTCCACCTCTACCACCTGATCACCGACGCCCGCCGCTGACCATGGACCTCAACCAGTTCGAAACCCAGTACGACCACCTGGCCGCCGATGTGCCCGCGCTCAAGCGCGCGATCGCCAACAAGCTGATGTACCAGGTGGGCAAGGACCCGATCTCGGCCCGCCCCGAGGACTGGCTGCAGGCGGCCGCCTACGCGGTGCGCGACCACCTGGTCGAGCGCTGGATGACCACCACGCGTGCGCAGTACGCGCAGGACGTCAAGCGCGTCTACTACCTGTCGATGGAATTCCTGATGGGCCGCGCCTTCGGCAACGCCCTGCTGGCCACCGACCTGCTCAAGCCGCTGAAGCAGGCGCTGACCGAGCTGGAAGTGGACGTGGACGCCCTCTTCGAGCTGGAGCCCGACGCCGCGCTGGGCAACGGCGGCCTGGGCCGGCTGGCGGCCTGCTTCCTCGATTCCATGGCCACGCTGGGCGTGCCCGGCTTCGGCTACGGCATCCGCTATGACTACGGCATGTTCCGCCAGCTGATCCAGGACGGTCGCCAGGTGGAGTCGCCCGACTACTGGCTGAAGAACGGCAACCCCTGGGAGTTCCCGCGGCCCGAGGTGACCTTCCGCGTGCGCTTTGGCGGCCGGCTGGAAGAGCAGGGCAGCGGCGCCGCCACGGTGGTGCGCTGGGTCGACACCGAAGACGTGCTGGCCATGGCCTACGACACCATCGTCCCTGGCTACGGCACGCTGGCCACCAACACGCTGCGCCTGTGGAGCGCCAAGGCCACCGAGGAGATGAACCTGCGGGCCTTCAACCAGGGCAACTACTTCGGCGCGGTGGAAAGCAAGAACCACAGCGAGAACGTCTCGCGGGTGCTCTACCCGGACGACTCCACGCTGTCAGGGCGCGAACTGCGCCTGCGCCAGGAGTACTTCTTCGTCAGCGCCAGCGTGCAGGACCTGGTGCGCCGCTACCTGCGCACCCACGCCAGCTTCGAGCGCCTGGCCGACAAGGTCAGCATCCACCTGAACGACACCCACCCGGTGCTGGCCATCCCCGAGCTGATGCGTGTGCTGCTGGACGAGCACCGTCTGCCCTGGGCCCAGGCCTGGGCGCTGTGCCAGAAGGTCTTCAGCTACACCAACCACACGCTGATGCACGAGGCGCTGGAGACCTGGCCGATCGACATGTTCGGCCGCGTGCTGCCACGCCACCTGCGCATCATCTTCGACATCAACGCGCACTTCCTGGGCGAGCTCACCCGCACCCACGGGCACGACGTGGAGCTGATGCGCCGCCTGTCGCTGATCGATGAATCGGGCGAGCGCCGCGTGCGCATGGCCTACCTGGCGGTGGTGGCCAGCCACTCGGTCAACGGGGTCTCGGCGCTGCACTCGGACCTGATGCAGCAGAGCATCTTTGCCGACTTCGCGCGCCTGTGGCCGGAGCGTTTCAACAACAAGACCAATGGCGTCACGCCGCGGCGCTGGCTGGCCCACGCCAACCCCGGCCTGGCCACGCTGCTGGACAGCCGCATCGGCCATGGCTGGCGCCGCCACCTGGACGAGCTCTCGGGCCTGAAGGGCGCACTCGAATTGCCCGGCTTCCTGGGCGCCTTCCGGCGCGTCAAGCGGCAGAACAAGGAGCGCCTGGCGGCGCTGGTGGCGCGCCAGCTGGGCGTGGCGCTGAACCCTGACGCCCTGTTCGATGTGCAGGTCAAGCGCATCCACGAGTACAAGCGCCAGCTGCTCAACGTGCTGCATGTCATCACGCGCTACCAGCGCATCCTGGCCCACCCGGACGGCAACTGGGTGCCGCGCGTGGTGGTCTTCGCCGGCAAGGCGGCCTCGGCCTATGTGATGGCCAAGAACGTGATCCGCCTGATCAACGATGTCGCCCGCGTCGTCAACGCCGACCCGCGCGTGGGCGACAAGCTCAAGGTGGTCTTCATCCCCAACTACAGCGTCAGCCTGGCCGAGGTCATCATCCCGGCGGCCGACCTGTCCGAGCAGATCAGCACCGCCGGCACCGAGGCCAGCGGCACCGGCAACATGAAGTTCGCCCTGAACGGCGCGCTGACCATCGGCACGCTGGACGGTGCCAACGTGGAGATGCGCGAGCACGTCGGCCCCGACAACATCTTCATCTTCGGCCACACCACGCCCGAGGTGGCCGAGCTGAAGGCGCGCGGCTACCACCCGCGCGAGTGGGTGGAGAAGGATGGCGAGCTGGGCGCCGCACTCGAGGCCATCCGCAGCGGCGTCTTCAGCCCGACAGAACCCGAGCGCTACCAGGCCGTCTACGACACGCTGGTGAACTGGGGCGACCACTACCTGCTGCTGGCCGACTACCGCAGCTATGTGGACACCCAGGACCAGGTGGACGCGCTGTACCGCAGCGCCGACGAGTGGACCCGCAAGGCGGTGCTGAACGTCGCCGGCATGGGATTCTTCAGCGCCGACCGCACGATCGGCGAGTACGCCCAGGACATCTGGCGCAGCGCGCCGGTGCAGCTGCCGCCGCTGCGGCGCGGGGGGACCGCGTAAAATCGCGCGATCTTTTCCTCGCCCCCGAAGGCACCTCCCTTGGACCTGAAGCTTCCGATCCGCATCATCGACGAACTCGACGACGACATCGTCGAGTCCACCGGCATCCTCGACCTCGCCAGCGGCGAGATCTTCGACGTCAAGCTCTCCGACAGCAACGATCCGCCCTATGAGGGCTTCCCCGCCGAAGACGAGAGCTACGATTTCACCAGCGGCGTCCTGAGCAATGGCAAGAAGGACGTGGAGTTCCGCATCGAGGTGGACGTGGTGGGCCAGCGCTATTCGGTCACGCCCAGCGAACTGCTGGAACTGAAGGGCCGCGCCGCCAAGCTGTTCTCCGCGCCTCCGGGCACCTCCACACGCTGAGCCCCGCCCCGGGACGGCTTCTCCTGCTGCACCGCTGCGGCGGTGCCATGCCATGTTCAAGAACCTGATCGTCTACCGCCTGGCCCCCGAGTGGCAGCCCGATGCCACCGCCGCCGAGGCCGCGCTGCAGGCCGCGCGCTTCACGCCCTGCGGCCTGACGCAGCCGGTCTCGGCCGGCTTCGTCGAGCCGCGTGGCCAGGCCCACGGCCCGCTGCTGGAGCTGGTGGGCGGCCAGTGGCTGCTGAAGCTGCAGACCGAGTCGCGCCTGCTGCCCTCGGCCGTGGTCAAGCGCCGCGTCGATGAACTGGCCGAGCAGATCGAGCAGCAGACCGGCCGCCAGCCCGGCAAGCGCGAGAAGCGCGAGCTCAAGGACCAGGCCACGCTGGAGCTGCTGCCCCAGGCCTTCACCCGCCAGGGCGCGACCCGCATCTGGATCGACCCCCAGGCCCGCGCGCTGATGGTGGACGCCAGCAGCGCCAAGCGTGCCGAGGACGTGGTGACGCTGCTGACCAAGGCGCTGCCCGGTTTCGGCGTGCGCGCGCTGCAGACCACGCTGTCGCCCGCCGCCGCGATGGCCGCCTGGCTGCTGGAGGGCGAGGCCCCGGCCCCGTTCCACCTGGAGCGCGAGTGCGAGCTGAAGGCGCCTGATGAAGTGCGCGCCACCGTGCGCTACACCCGCCACCACCTCGACATCGACGAGGTGCGGGAGCACATCAAGGCCGGCAAGCAGGCCACCAAGCTGGCGCTTGGGTGGCGCGGCCGCGTGGCCTTCATCCTGACCGACACGCTGCAGGTCAAGCGCATCGCCTTCGACGATGTGGTCTTCGAATCCACCAAGGGTTCCCAGACCGCGCCCGAGGAAGCCTTCGACGCCGACGCCGCGATCGCCACCGGCGAGCTGGCGCCGCTGGTGGCCGAGCTGATCGAGGCGCTGGACGGCGAGCTGGATGAGAGCGCCGGGCCGGCGGTGCCGGCCAGCGAGCCCGCCGCGGTCGCGACCGCGGCCGAAGAATCCGCGCCCTGGGACTGAGGCCCGCTACTGGTAGGTGTAGCCCGACTCTCCGGTGATGTTGGCGCCGGTCTTGTTGGATGACATCTTCAGCCGGACCATCTTGTCGATCCCCGCGGACGGGGACCGGGTGCCCCAGAAGTCGCCGCGCACCCGGCTGCTCACCGACAGGTACAGCGGGAGCCGGGTGCCTGCCGTGGTCTTGACGCGCACCGACACTGTGCCCGAGACGTCGGGGACGGTTCCGGAGACATCGCTGCAGACGCTCTTGCCCGCCAGACCGATGCACACGCCCACGAAGTGGAAATCGTCCATCGGGCCTGGCGTGCTGGTACTCAGGCTGACCTTGGCCGTGTAGGTCATCGGCTCGCCCACCGCGACACCGGGTGCGGCCGCAATGATCCCGTCGAAGACCCATGCGTTGGCCTCGCAGCTGGCGCTGCCGATCATGGTCAAGGGGTAGTTGGCGCTGGCGACCGACGTCTGCACCCGGCCGAAGGACGCGCTGGTGCTGCATCGAGACCAGAAACCGTCAGCCAAGCCGCCCTCCGCGGCTGCGGTGTAGGTCGACAGCGCATTGCCGACGTTGTGCTCGGTCAGATCGTAGGGCGGCTGGCTCCCCAAGCTTCCTCCGACGGCGTGGGCCTTGACATCCACATAGACCTGGGCGTGGGCCGGTCCGCTGCTGGACAGCAACAGGACGAGAGGGAGCAGGATCTGAGCGTGACGCATCAAGATCTCCAGGGAATGGACACCGGCCCGAGCCTAGGCCCAGGTGGGTGTTGGAACCATCGGGCGTTGTGATGATGGCCACGGCGGCGCAAGGCCCTGGCGTGGGCCGCCCAGGCGCGGTCATCCCGCTCACCCGATCACGATCTCGACCGCCACGGGTGTTCCTGCCGGCGCGGCCTCGGACCAGACTGCCCGGTCGATGGACACGGCCCCGGCCCGGTAGCCATGGGGGCGGCGCCGGAATGCCAGGGCGTGCCCTTCAACGGTCACGCCCCGCACGCCGCAACCCTGAGCGCCCACCCGGTAGCGCACGGACCACCGCTGGCCGTTCAGGGTGAGCGTCACCTCCAGCGCATCCATCGCCGCCGGCATCACCGGGTCGATCACCACTGCGTCGTGCTCCAGGCGGATGCCCAGGAACTGGCGGATCACCAGTGACAGCGCGATGCCCGCACCGCTGGAGTAGACGCGCCAGCCGCCCTCCAGCGGCACCTCGCCACGGGCGATGCGCTCGTAGTGGTCTTGGGCCTCATACCTGTCGCTGAACAGCGCATCGCTGCTGCTGTAGTAGCAGTTGGCCTGGCGCGGGGCCCCTTGGGGCAGGCGCCGGTGCAGGTCCACCGGGGTGGCCAGACCCAGCGCCTCGGCGAAGCCGTCGGCATCCCCCAGGTGGGCCAGCGCCTCGGCCCAGCGCAGGTGGGCGTGGGTGTACATCAGGCCGATCTCGCGGCCGAAATAGCTGCTGCTCTCGGCGCGCTGGAACAGCGTCTGCGGGCCGCCGCGGTAGGGCAGCGGAGCGTCGAACAGGCGGGCGCCGTCGGGGCCCATCAGGTGCTGCCGGATCAGCGCGACATGGTGGCGCGCCTCCTCGGGCGTCAGCAGGTCGTTGAGGATGGCGTGCATCATCGGCAGCAGGCTGTGGCGCACGCCGGTGCGCGTGTCGCGCGGGTGCAGCAGCCACTCGGGCGGCTGACCGGGCGGGCGCAGCAGGTAGCCGGCGATCTGGCCGTCGGCGATCAGGTGCTGGCGGAACGCTTCGCGCACCGCCTGGGCGCGCTCGGCCAGCGCCGCGGCCTCGGGGCGACCGGCCTGCTGCAGCGCGCATGACAGCGTGCTCAGCACCTGGTGGTGCAGCGTGACGGTCCAACTGCTGCACAGGTGCTCGCGCAGCGCGGGATCGGCGGGCTGCAGCGCGTCGTTCCAGTCACCATGGCCGTAGGCCGCCAGCAGCGTGCCGGGCAGCACGCGGGCCTCGGTGATGGCCAGCGCGCGCTGGGCGTGCTGCCACAGCGTCTCGGGCGGGCCGTCCTGGTGGTAGGGCAGCGGCTCGTCCAGCAGCGCGAAGTCGCCGCTGGCAATCAGGTACTGGCCCAGCGCCAGCAGCGGCCAGTAGACGATGTCGCCGTGCGAGTCGCCGGCGCGGATCTCCCGTTCGCGCTCGAAGAACATGAACCATTGCGGCCAGTCGCCGCTGCGGTCCTGGGCGCTGAAGACCTGACGCAGCAGGGTGCGCACGGGGCCGGTGTGCTGCAGCGCCAGCAGCAATTCGACCGGCCCCTGGCAGACATCGCGCGTGCCCCAGCCGCCGCCGCTGAACTGCTCCAGCCCGCGCGGCGCCAGGAAGTGCACCAGCGCGTTGTGCTGGAACCAGGGCAGGATGGTGGCCAGCCGCTGCGGCAGGTCCTGGCCGGGCGGCGCGGTCACCTCGGCCAGCGGGCTGGGGGGCAATGCGGCGGCAGCGGGGGGCGCTGCCTCGACCAGTCCCCCGTGCAGCGTGCAGCCGCCGGCCCTGGCGGGCGCGCAGCGCAGCGCCAGCCAGGGCGTGCCCTGCGGGCGGCCGCTGTCGAACAGCAGGCGGTCGTCATCGATTGCTTCGAGCACCGTGCCGGGGGTGGCGCGCAGCGTGAAGCGGCCCAGCGGGAAGCGCTCGCCCAAGGGTGTGCCCGGGCGGGTGAACACGTGCAGGGCGTGGCCGTCGCGGGCCCAGCGCGGTGTGGTGGCGTCGACCCCGTCGTCGCCGTCGATCGCCACCTGCAGCGCCAGCAGCACGCGCAGCGGCGCGCCCTCGGCCACGCGCCAGTCCAGCGTCAGCGCATGCGGGCGGTGCTGCAGGCCGGCGCGCACCTCGATCAGTCCGCCGTCATGCCGGTACCACCATCGCGCGCTGTCGGGCGTCATCGCGAAGGCGCTGGGCTGGTCCAGCAGGCGCCAGCCGCCAGCGGTCTCGACGAACAGGCGCAGGCCCTGGCTGCGGAACTGACCCAGGTAGCCGCGCACCGTGCCCAGCCAGCGGTTGATGCCCACATGGCCCTGGGTGACCATCGAGTGGAACACGCCGCCCATCCAGCAGGTGCTGGTGAGTGCGGACTCGTCGGGTTCGAGCGCGTCGCCACTGCGCAGCAGGTGGCCGTGCGGGCGCAGCACCTGGCGCGCCTTGGCGGGGGTCACCAGGTGCTGCGCCCCGACGAAGGCGGACAGCAACCGGCCCTCGGCGTTGCGCTCCTCATGCCGGCGCTCGCCGGGCACCCAGGCCTGCAGCGTGGCATCGTCGGGCGCGTGGCAGGCCAGTGCGGGGGCGCTGCAGAAGAGGCTGCGCGGCGCGGCGGCGGTCGCCGGCCAGGCCGGTGGCGCCGGCGGGCAGTGGGCCTCGGCCATCGCCGTCACCGTGTCCACCCAGGCCAGGTCGGCCGGGCCGCTGGCCGCCGGGTGATCGGCCAGCAGCAGGGCGAAGAATCCCAGTTGCGCCCGCGCACCTGGCGGCAGGGTCAGCGCCTCGTCCTGCAGCGCCAGCAGCGCGTGTTCGTGCTGCAGGCGCTGCGCCGGCAGGCCCTGCCGCAGCGCCGCTGCGTCGCCGTCTGCGTTGTCGTCTGCGCCGCGGCCCCACCACTGCAGGCCGTCGGTGGCCCAGGCCACGCAGCGCCGCAGCGAGCCCAGCAGCAGCCAGGGGTGGCGGCCCTCGACGGCCAGGTTCTGCCGGGTGGCCAGCACCGTGCCGTGGCGCGGGTGCGTCAGCGGCTGGTGGTCCAGGTAGTGGCTGACGTAGTACTCGTTGGTGCGCACCGCGCCCCAGGGCGCCAGGCCGGGGTCCAGCGCGTGCAGCGCATCCAGCTGCAGTGTGTCGGGGCCCTCGTTGTGCAGCTCCACATGCCAGAACCACGCGGTGTCGGTGGCCGAGGGCACCAGGTGCACGCGCCAGGCCAGGGCCTCCCAGCGGCCCTGGGCATGCAGCCCCAGCGCGTCGGCGTGCACGGTGGACGGGCTGCGCGGACCCAGCAGCGGCACCGCCTGCGGCCCGGTGCTGCTCAGGCGACGCAGCCACAGCCCGTGCGGACCGGCCTCGTGCGCGCTGGCCGCGTGCTGGTTGATGCTCAGGCCCCGCGCCTGCAGCCGCCGCAAGCTGCCATGGGCGGTGAACAGGCCATCCAGCCCGGCGGGGCTGGTGACGCGCAGGTCGGTGCAGATGGGAGCGCTCATGCAGGAATCAGCGGCGGCGCTGGGCCAGCAGCCAGCGCAGCAGTTCGGGGGTGTCGTAGGCGCGGGTCCAGCTGTCGTGGCCCACGCCGGGGTATTCGGTGAAGCGCGGCTGCCCGCCGGCGGCGCGCAGCGCGGCGATCAGCGCGCGGTGCGGGCCGATCGGCACCGCGTCGTCGGCGTCGCCGTGGAAAGCCCAGACCGGCATGTCCTTCAGCGCCTCCACGCGGTCCTCGTCGCCGTAGCCGCAGATCGGGGCGATCGCGGCCAGGTCGCGTGGGTACTCGGCCGCCCAGGCCCAGGTGCCGAAGCCGCCCATCGACAGGCCGGTGCAGACCACGCGGTCCGGGTCGGCGGGCAGCGTGGGCAGCAGGTGCTGCAGCAGCGCGTGCAGCAGGTGGGCGTCCCAGGCGGTGCCGGGTTCCAGCTGCGGCCCGACGACGATGAAGGGGAAGTCGTCCTGACGGTCCAGCGTCTTCAGCGGCCCGTGCACGCGCACCGCCTGCAGGTCCTTGCCGCGCTCGCCGGAGCCGTGCAGGAAGAACATCAGCGGCCAGCGGCGCGTGGGCTCGGTGGTCACGGCGCGCGGCAGGTACAGCCAGTAGCGCAGGCGCGCGCGCACCAGCACCTGGACGTCGGCGGCCTGCGCGTGCAGGCCCGGGGTGGGGGGGGTCATGGTGGTGCAGGCCGCCAGCGGCGGCAGGGTGAGGCCGGCCAGGCCCAGTTGAAGCACGTGTCGGCGGGGGAGCGTCATCGCGTGGACTCCAGCGTGATCGTCAGCGGCGGCGCGGGCAGCGCCAGTTCGCGGCCCTGCCAGGGCAGCGTCTGGCCCTGGGCATCGCGGGCGGTGGGCAGCGGCGCGCCCTCGGGCCAGCGCAGGCGCAGGCCGCCGGCAGGGGGGGAATCCAGCGCCTGCACGGCCAGCGTCCAGCCACCGGTCATGGGTGTCAGCGACCAGCCCAGCGGACCGTGCGAGGTGCGCAGGCCGCGCACTGCCCAGGGTTCACCCAGCCAGGCGGCGCGCAGGCCCGCACCGATCACCAGGCTGCGGTCGTGCTCGCGCTCGTAGGCCAGTGCATCCAGTGCGCTGCGCAGGTAGTCGGAGCTGACCCAGGCGTGCGGCATGTCGCCCAGGAAGTGCACCTGGCGCGGGCGGCGCATCACCACCTCGGCCCACTGGTTCCAGCCGGCGGGGCGCTGGTCGGCGAAGAAGAAGTCCAGCATCTGCCAGGCGCGCTCGCCCTGGCCCAGGCGCAGCAGCGCGCCGACGCTGCGCAACTCGTAGGGCGTGTAGTCGGCCCAGTCGCGCTGACCCAGGCGGCGCGCCTCGGCCTCCTGCCAGTAGCGCTCGAAGGTGGCCTGCAGCCATTCGGCGGGCAGCAGGTCATCGGCCTGCGCGGGGCTGAGGGCCACGGTGGTGGAGGTGGCATCGAAGTCGCCCAGTTCGGCGGCGCCGGGAATGAAGGTGATGCCCTTGGCCTGCATCGCGCGGGCGATGGAGGTGCGCAGTTCGGTGGCGAACTCGTCGCGCCAGCCGGCCCAGCGGGTGGCGCTGGCAGGGTCGCCCATCGCCCGGGCCAGCGCCGGTGCGTCGCGGTAGCCGCGCAGCGCCCAGAAGTTGTCCCAGTACGAGTGCATGGGTTTCTCGGAGTAGCCCTCGTGACTGATCGAGGCGGGCATCAGGCCGAAGAAGGCGTCACGGCCGGGGGCGCGGTTGGCATCGGTGCGCTCGCTCTGGCGCAGCGATTCCATGTAGGCCACCACGCGCTGCACGCGTGGCCAGTGGCGCTGCAGGAAGGCGCGGTCGCCGGTGTGCTGCCACACCAGCATCACCGCATGCAGATACTGGCCGTGGCTGTCGTTCTCGGGCACCGGGTCGGCGCCGCGGCGGTCGATGCAGCAGGGCACCTTGCCGTTGGCGAACAGGCGCTCGCCGAACCAGTCGACGAAGTCGCGCGAGGCCTCCGCTTCGCCCGCGCGCAGCAGACCCTCCACCATCATCGCGCCGTCGCGGATCCAGCTGCGCGCGTAGCTGCGGGTGCCCGGCTGCAGCGCCGGGCCATCGCGGCTGATCAGGATCTGCGCCATTGCGCTGCGCAGGCTGTCGGCCACCCGCTGCGCGGCGGCGGGCAGCTGCAGCGTGACGGCGCCCAGGCGTTGGCGCCAGGCGGTGGCGATGCGCTCGAAGCGGGCGTCCAGACCGGCCACGGTCTCGGGCGGCACCGCGGCCTGGCCCAGCGGCACGGCCACCGCGATCGTGCGGGCCTCGCCCGGCGCCAGGTCGAGCGACCAGGCCAGCGCGCCGGAGGCCAGTGTCTGGGGATCGGTGATCTCGCGCGCGACACCGGGTGCATCGCCCTCGGCCAGGCCAGCGTCGAAGGCGCGCAGTTCCACCGCGTCCGGCGCCTGCAGTGCGCGCATGCGGGGCTGGCCATCGACCCACCATTGCTGGTCGCGCCAGGCCAGCCGGCGCAGGGGCACCGCACCGCCGGGCGTGTTGAGGAACTGCTGCGGCGGGTTGACTTGCCAGGGGCGAAGACCGAGCACCAGCGCCCCCTTGAGCGGCGCACCCGGCGGGGCCTGCATGCGGTAGCGCAGCCACATCACCGGGGAGGGGGCAGGGCCGTCGGCGGCGGCAGCGATCGACAGCTGCGCCTGGGGATGCTGCCAATGCACCGAGGGCATCGGCAGGAAGCCGTCCCGCAGCTGGTGCGAGGCCTGCACTGCGGCCCAGTCGATGCGCGTGCCGTCGGCCAGGCGCAGCGCGGGCACCAGGCTGAATCCGGACACGCCGGCCTCGGCGGCGCCGTCCTCGTCCAGCAGGCCCGAGCGGGCGCCGCCGCCGTCCACGCCCACCACGGTCCAGTAGCTCTGCTCGTTCAGGAAGGCGCGGGGCAGCGTGCCGCGCGGCAGCGCCAGCGCGCGGGTCTTGAGCATGGCGTTGGTGTCGGGCCAGGCGCCGGGCTCGATGCGCTGCAGCTCGGCCAGCGCGTCACCGCCCTTCAGCTGCACCAGGCGCAGGTGGCGCGCGCGCTCGTCGGGCAGGTGCAGGGTGTCGATCGGGCCCTGCGCGCCGTCGACCCGGCGCAGCAGTCGCCAGTGGCGACCGTCATCGGACGCCTCCAGGCGCAGCGTTCTGGCTTGCGTGCCGCCCTTCCACCAGTGCAGGGCCACGCCGTCCAGTTCGCGCACGGTGCCGTGGTCGATCTGCAGCGTGGCGCGGCCGGGGCCGGGGGACCAGGCGGTGCCGGCATCGCCATCCAGGGTCGCCGCGGCCTCGGCGGCGTCACGGTCGGCCCGCGCCGTGGGGACGGGCCAGGTGGCGGGCGGCGGGTCCTGCGCGGTCAGCGAGAGCTGCTGCAGGCAGACCTCACCGCGGCCACCGTCCCGGCCGGCGGCCACGGCCAGCTCCAGCCCGGCGGTGCGGCGCAGCGTCTTGTCGGCCGTGGGGCCCCAGGCGAATGTCAACGCACGGCCGGGGATGCGCCACTCGCTGGGCTGCGCCGGCGGCGGCGTGTTGGCGCGACGGTGCCACCAGACGTTCTCGCCGCTGGCATCGACGAACTTCAGCTGGATGTCGTTGGCGCCGCCCGTGCCGTGCAGGCGCAGCGCCAGCGCCGGATGGGCGGGCCAGTCGATCGCCAGCGCGCGCCGCGCCACCGCATAGCCGGAGACGCCGTTGAAGTCGTAGGCCAGGCACAGGCCGCCGCGGGCGTCATGACGCAGCGTGGCGCGTACCTGGTCCGAGGCCTCGGCGCGCCAGGCGCCGGGGTGGCGGAAATCGTCCAGCACGCGGGTGCTGGCGGCCTGCACGGCGCTGCCGGCCAGCAGCAGGATCAGGGCGGCCCGCTTCATTGCTTGACGCTGCCCATCAGCAGCCCCTGCATGTAGAAACGCTGCAGCGCCAGGAACAGGCCCAGCACCGGCAGCACGGTGAGCACCGCGCCGGCCATCATCAGCTCGGTGTCCTGCACATGCTCGCGCGACAGGCCGGCCAGGGCCACCGGCAGCGTCTGCAACTCGCGGTCGGTCAGCACGATCAGCGGCCACATGAAGTCGTTCCAGGCGCCCAGAAAGCTCAGCAGCGCCAGCGTCACCACCACCGGCGCCAGCAGCGGCAGCACCACCGAGCGGAAGATGCGCCACTCGCTGGCGCCGTCCAGGCGCGCCGCCTCGATCAGCTCGTCCGGGATGCCCAGCGCGTACTGGCGCACCAGGAAGATGCCGAACACGCTGGCCAGCCAGGGCACCAGTGCACCGGCGAAGGTGTTGACCAGGCCCAGGTTCTTGAGCATCAGAAAGAGCGGCAGCATGGCCACCTGCGCGGGAATCACCAGCGCGCCCAGCAGCGCGCGAAACAGCGTGTCGCGGCCCTTGAAGCGCAGTTTGGCAAAGGCGTAGCCGGCGCTCAGGTTGAACAGCAGCGACAGCGCGGTGGCGCCCAGCGCCAGCCCCAGGCTGTTGAGGAACGGTTGGCCCATGCCGTCGCCACTGAACAGCGCGCGGTAGTGTTGCAGCGTGGGCTGCGCGGGCCACAGCGGCGGCGGGAAGGTGCTGGCCTCGCCGGGCGCCATCAGCGAGGCGGCCACCATCCAGGCCAGCGGCGCCAGCGTCAGCGCGGCGATCAGCAGCAAGGCGGCATGCAGCAGGATGGACACGGTGCGACGGTTCATGCCGCACCTTCCTGGCGCCGCGCCGCCCACAGTTGCAGGCGCGTCAGCGCGAACATCACCAGGAACAGCACGAATGCCACGGCCGAGGCCGCGCCCAGGCTCCACCACTTGAAGCCTTCCTCGTACATGAAGTAGAGGACGGTGACGGTGCGCTGCGCCGGCCCGCCCTGCGTCATCACATAGGGCTCGGCAAAGAGCTGGAAGTGGCCGGCCATCGTGAGGATGCTGACCATCAGCAGCATCGGTGCCAGCTGCGGCAGCGTGATGTGGCGCAGCTGCTGCCAGCGGGTGGCGCCTTCAAGCTGCGCGGCCTCGTACAGCTCCTTCGGGATGGCCTGCAGCCCGGCCAGCAGGATCACCATGTTGTAGCCGTAGTTCTTCCACACCGACATCAGCACGATGGCCGGCATGGCGGTGGCGGGCTGGCCCAGCCAGTCGATCGCGTCAATGCCCAGCCACGCCAGGCCGTGGTTGAGCAGGCCGTAGCGCGTGTGCAGCAGGTACTTCCAGACCACCGCCACCGCCACCAGCGTGGTCACCACCGGGGCGAACAGTGCGGTGCGGAAGAAGGCCCGCGCACGCACCAGCGGCGAGTTCAGCAGCAGCGCCGCGCCCAATGAGGCGCCGATCGACAGCGGCACCCCCACCGCCACGAAGAAGGCGGTGTTGCCCAACGCCTGCCAGAACAGCGGCGTGGCCAGCAGTTGGGTGTAGTTGCGCAAGCCGGCGAAGCGCAGGTTGTCCAGCGAGGCCAGCGCGTAGATGTCGAAATCGGTGAAGCTCAGGGCCAGCGCCGCCAGCACCGGCAGCGCGAAGAACACCGCGATGGCCATCACCGCCGGGGCCACGAACAGCCAGCCGGCCCAGTCGAGCGGCTTGAACCTCATGCGGCGCCTCCGTGGCGCGCCAGCATCCAGCGGCGCTTCTCCAGCAGGCGGTCGGTGCGCTCATCCAGCACCGCCAGTGCGGTCTCGGGGGCCATCGTGCCGCGCACCACCTGCTCCAGCACCAGCTTCAGCTCGGTCGCGATGCGCTCCCATTCGGGCACCTGCGGCACCGGGCGCACGTGCTCCAGCTGGGTGCGGAAGGCCTGCGTGGGCTCGTCGCTGGCCAAGGTGCCGCCGGTCCAGGCGCTGCGCCGGGGCGGCAGGTTGCCGGTCATCGCGTGGAAGCGCTGCTGCACCTCGGGCCGCGCCAGGTAGCGCATCACCGCGAAGGCCTCGGGCTTGTGGGTCGAGCGGCGGAACATCGCCAGGCTGGCGCCGCCGGCGATCGACGCACCGGGGCCGCGCGTGCCCTCGGGGCCGGGCAGCGGCGCCGTGGCCCAGCTGGCCTGCAGCGCGGGCGGCAGGCGGCGGCGGAACTCACCGATCTGCCAGGGCCCGCTGATGTAGAAGCTGAAGTAGCCGCGGCCGAACTCGTTCCAGACGTTGGCGATCTCCTGGTTGCTGGCCGGCGGCGCCAGCTGCTCGCGGTACAGCGACAGGAAGTAGTCCCAGGCGCGGCGAAAGCCCAGGCTGCGGAAGTGGCCGCGGGTGGCGTTGTCGCGCAGCAGCGGCTCGTCCTGCTGCAGGCCCAGGGCGACGATCGGGTCGTATTCGTTCAGCGGCAGCAGTACCGCGTAGTTCGCCGGGCCGACGCGCCGGCGGATGGCGCGCAGCATGCGCTGCCATTCGGCCCAGTCGGCAGGGGGGTGATCAAAGCCGGCCTGGGCCAGCAGGTCGCGGCGGTAGAACAGCAGCCGGGTGTCGACGTACCAGGGCAGACCGACCAGCGTGCCGTCGATCAGGTTGGTGCGCCAGATGCCTTCGAAATGGTCCGCCGGGTCGATCTCGGGGGCCTTCGCCAGCCACGGCGCCAGCGGCTCCAGCGCGCCCAGCGCGGCGAACTCGGGCAGCCAGGTGTTGCCCAGCTGGGCCAGGTCGGGCGTGGCGTCGCCGGCGAAGGCGGTCAGCAGCTTCTCGTGGGCGGCGCTCCAGGGCAACTGCTCGATGCGCAGGCGGATCCCGGGGTGCTCGGCGCGGAAGTCCTGCAGCAGTTCGGCCACCACCTCGCCCTCGCGGCCCATGGCCCAGAAGCGCAGCTCGCCTGCGCCCGGCCGGCTGCAGCCGGCCAGCGGTGCAGCCGCCAGCAGCAGGTGACGCCGCCGCAGGCTCATCCCAGCCAGCCGCCGGTGAAGCCGGCGCGCAGCAGGCCGCGGCGCAGCGTGGGCTCGCCGCGCATCACGCGCCACAGACCGCCGTGACGGTGGTTGGCGGCGGCCAGCGCAATCGAGCCCTGGTCGATGCCGATGTGGTCGGTCCCGGTCCAGCCGAAGCCGGGCACGGTGCGGCCGTCGGACAGCGTGGCGCCCTCGACGCGGAAGCTGGTGTTGAAGCTGTCGACGAAGCCGTGGCGGTTGTAGATCACGTGGCCGAAGCGCTGGCGCAGCGCGCGCAGCAGCGGCAGCACCACCTCGGGGGCGAAGGGCAGGCTGGACAGGCCGGCCGCGGGCGCCAGCGTGCCGTCATCGAAGGTGCCCACCAGGGCCGCGCCGCGGGCGCGGTAGTCGTGGAACTGCCGCCGGCGGCCGCGGTGGTCGTGGCCCTGGATCATGCCGGGGCCGTCGCAGGCGGTCAGGCCCCAGATATCGGCGCCGTAGTCGCTCCAGTCCTGCGGGTTGGCGATGGCGTAGGCCCGCTGCGCCAGCGTGGCGCGGCGGCTGTTCTCGAAGTAGTCCAGGCCCTTGTCGCGCATGAAGGCATCCTGGATGCCACGGAAGTCGATGAAGCAGTGGCTGAACTGGTGCCAGAACAGGGGCGCGCCGCCCAGGTGGGTCTGGCCCATGAAGGTGCCCCAGCCGCGGCTGTAGGTGCGGGTGTAGTCGTCCCAGGACGAGGCCGCGGCCGGGTGGGTGGGCGAGCCCAGGGCCAGCAGATACATCATCGTGGACTCGTCGTAGCCGAGGTAATCGATGAAGTCGGCGAAGCCGCGCTCGGGGTTCCAGCCCATGCAGATCAGCCCGCCGCGCTGCTGCATCCAGGGCCAGTCGATGCGCTCATGGATGGCCTGCACGCGCTGTCGCAGTTCGCGCTCGTCGGGGTGGTCGCCGTCAAAGAAGGCCTGCGCCGTCAGCAGGCCCGACAGCAGCCACGCCGTGTCGATGCTGGAGAGCTCGACACCGGGTGCGAAGCGGGTGCCGCGCTCGATGTCGATGAAGTGGTAGAAGAAGCCGCGGTGGCCGGCCATGCCGCTGGCCTGCGGGCCCTGCGGCGCCTGGTCCAGGAAGCGCGCGGCCGCCAGGCAGCGGGCCCGGGCGGCCTCGCGGCTGCGCAGCCCTGACTGCACCGCGGCCACGAAGGCGGCCAGCGCGAAGCCCGTGGCCGCGGTGCTGGCCATGCGCGGACGACGGGGGGAGCGGTCGGGCGCCAGGCCGCTGACCGGGTGGGTGGTGTCCCAGAAGTAGTCGATGGTGCGGGCCAGCAGGTCATCGACCAGGGCCTCGTCACTGGTCGGCAGGCCCGGTTCAGCGGCGGGCGCCTTGGCCAGGGCCGGCAGCGGCAGCAGGCCGGACAGGGCCCAGGCCAGCCAGTGCCGGCGGGAGAGCGGGAGGACGGGGGGCATCGTCAACGGGGCGGTCGTCAGGATGAGCGGGACCACTGCGGTGCTCGGTCCGACCGCCGCAGTGTCTCGCATGGACAGGGGGCCGGCACGGCGCCGGCCCCGCGATCGCTCAGAACTTGTAGCCGATCGCCAGTCGCACGGTGCGCGGATCGCCACGCACCGAGTTCGGCTTGCCCAGGTTCAGGTTGTCGCCGCCCACCGCGTTCTTCTGACCCCCCGGCGCCACGGGGCCACCGCCCCAGTCGTCGAAGCCGCCGTAGTTGACGACGTTGAACAGGTTCAGCACATCCAGCCGCAGCGTGGCCTGGCCCATGCCCAGCGAGAAGTCCTTGGCCAGTCCCACGTCGATCTGGCGGAAGCTGGGCGATTCGCCCTCGACCGAGACGCAGTTGTTCCAGCCATTGGCGCAACTGGTGATGCGCCGAGGCTTGCCGCTGCCCCAGGTCATCTTGCCTGACAGGGTGATGCCCCAGGGCAGCAGCGTGTCGGTCAGGCCGGCCACGACCACACGGTGTTTGTCGACCAGCGTGGACGGGTTCCAGCCGCGCGCGCCGGTGCGGCCATAGGTCCAGTCGAAGATGTCGTTGTTCCACTCGCGGCTGGTGGTCTGGGCATCGCTGTAGGTGTAGGCCACGTTGACCGCCCAGCCGGAGCTGCGGGTGTAGGGCTTCTCGGCCTTGACCAGCAGCGCGGTGGTGCGGGTCTCGCCGACAAAGTCGCCCAGGATCAGCGTGCCAAAGCCGTTCGGGCCGCCCCACAGCGGGTCGATCGGGCTTTGCGTGCCGTAGCCGCCGTTGGGGTCGCGGTTGCCACCGAACCAGATGAACTGGTTCTTGGCGTCGATGCGGCTCAGCGCCACCTCGGTGTTCCAGTCGGCCACGGCCTGACGCAGGCCCAGGCTGAACTGGTCGGCATAGGGCATCTTGAAGTCGTTCTTGATCAGCCAGATCTCGCCGCCGGGCTGCTTGTTCTTCTGCAGCTCGTCCAGCGCGTGGTTGGCCATCGTGCGGTCATAGCTGCGACCCCAGCCGCCGAAGACCACCGTGGCCTTGTCACCGAAGACATCGTAGGAGGCACCCAGGCGCGGCGCGATCGCGCCCTTGAAGGCCTGGCGCGAGCTGCCGGTGGAGATGTAGTCGGCGATGTTGATGCCGCCCTTGGCCAGGGATTGCGCATAGGTCTGGCCCGGCGGCGCGGTGATGCCGCCGATGGTGCGGCCATCCAGCGCGTACAGCGCGGTCACGCGGTCAGCCGGCGTCACGTAGCTGTTGTTGAGCATGTTGCTCTCGTAGTCCCAGCGCACGCCCAGGTTCAGCTCAAGCTGCCGGGTGACCGTGATGTCGTCCTGCAGGTACAGGCCCAGCTGGCGGTTGCTGAAGGACACATCGGCACCAGGGATGGCGGCGCGGATGTGGCACTGGTCGCTGTCGAGGCCGCCGTTGGTGATGTTGGTGCCGGTGCACAGGCCGCCGCTGTAGAAGGGCAGGCCGGTGGTCGTGTCGACCACCGTCTCGACCGTGTCGACACTGAAGGCGGTGCCCGCCAGGTCGTACTTCATGTTCTTGAGCTTGACACCGCCCTTGATGACATGGCCGGTGAGACCTGTCCAGGTGAGGTCCTCGCTGACGAACATGCCCTTCTGGCCCCGGTCCTGCGCATCCGGTGAGCCGCCGACGAAGGCGATGTCGCTGGTGTTGTTAATCAGGTTGGTCGGCGAGTACTTGTACTTGACGAAGGGCGCCGTGGCGTTGGAATGCGGGTTCCAGTTGTAGTCCTCGTAGCCGACCCGCGCCTCGCTCAGCCAGTCACCGCGGGCCCACTCGTGCTTGAGGTCGACCGTGCTGGAGTCGTTGCTGCGGTTCTTGACGTTGTCGGGCGCGCTCAGGCGCTTGTCCTCGGCCAGCAGGTCGGATTCGCGGCGCAGCTTGGCGCTGAAGGTGAGCTTGTTCTCGTCATCGAGCTGGGCGTCGATCTTTCCGAACAGCAGGTGTTCGCGGAAGCGGTTGACCTGGTTGCCTTCGGCGGCCTTGAGCTGCGCGATCACGCCCTTGGTCGGGTCGTATTTGTCCAGGTTCTGCGGCACGAACTGGCGCGAGTCATCGATCGTCTTGCCGTCGTAGGCCACGAAGAAGTGCACCTGGTCGCGCTTGATCGGTCCGCCCAGGCTGAAGCCATACTCGGACTTGGAGGAACTGGGCAGGGGCACGCCGGCGGCCTCGTTGGCCTTTTCGAACGGGGTCATCGCCCGCATCGAGGTGCCGGTGCGGTCGATGTAGACCTCGCCGTGCAAGTCGTTCGTGCCGGACTTGGTGATGGCCGTGACTGCCGCGCTGCTGACCTGGTCGAACTCGGCCTTGTAGTTCTGCGTCAGCACCTTGTATTCGGCGATCGCCGACTGCGGGAAGGGGTTGCCGCGCGAGCTGTCCTGGCCGGTCAGGCCGCCGCGCAGGATGTTGTTCTTCATGCCCACGCCATCAATGAAGACGTTGACGTGGTCGAAGTTCTGCGAACCCGCCTGGATGCTGGAGTTGCCGTTGCCGTCCGCGTTGAAGGCCACGCCCGGGGCCAGGTCGGCCGAGCTGAGGAAGTTGCGGCTGGTCTGCGGCATCGCCTCGATCATGCGGCGTGACACCAGCGTGCCGACCTGCGAGTCCTTCACCGCCTGGCGGTTGGCGCTGCCGATGATGGTGACCTGCTGGCCCGCTCCGGGTGCGCTCAGGTCCAGCGAGGCGGTCTCGCCGACCTGCAGCGTGACCTCGTTGCCGCCCTGGCCACCCACCTGGATCTCGTAGCGACCTGGTGCCAGGCCACTGAGCACATAGCTGCCGTCGGCGCGGGTGGTGGTGCGGTAGGTGTTGCCGTTGTCCTTGCTCACGGCCACCACGGTGACGCCCGCCTGCGCAAGGGCCGCGCCAGCATTGACCTGGCCCTTGAGGGTCGAGGTGCTCAGCTGTGCCTGGGCGGCGCCAGCCAGTGCCAGCACGACCGCAGCAGCCAGCGCGTGTCTGTGGAAACCTTTTCTCGGTTGCTTCATCGGGATGTCTCCGGGGTGTTGTGGTGGTGGGAGGGACGAGAGGGAAGGCGTCAGTGCGGCCCGGACGGGCCGACCGACGGGGCGCCCGCATGGCGCCCGGCGACGGGAGAGGGGGCGTGGCAGCTCTGGCGAACCACCAGCTCGGCGCGCAGCGTCTGGCGCGGCGGCACCGGCTTGTCGGGCGACTCGATGGCCGCCGCCAGGGCCTCCAGCGCCAGCGTGCCCAGCTCGACGATGGGCACGCGCACGGTGGTCAGCGCGGGTTGCACATAGCGCACGATGGGCACGTCGTCGAAGCCGGCCAGCGCGATGTCCTGCGGCACCTTCAGTCCGGCGTCGCGCAGCGCGCCCAGGCAGCCCAGGGCCATCATGTCGTTGGCGGCGAACACCGCAGAGGGGCGCGCCGACAGCGCGGCCAGCAACTGGCCGGCGCGGCGACCGGCCTCTTCGGTGAAGTCGCCGGGCAGCACCTGCTCGGCCGCGCCGGGCAGTTCCTTGGCCAGGGCCTCGCGGTAGCCGGCCAGGCGCTCGGCGGCCTCGTGGTTGTGCTCGGGGCCGGCGATGAAGGCGATGTGGCGGTGGCCGGCCGCGGCCAGGTGGCGCACCATCGCGCGGGCGCCGCCGCGGTTGTCCACCTCGTAGGCGGCCAGCTTCTGCTCGCCGGGGCGGGTGTTGATCAGCACCGCGGGCAGGCCCGGCGCCAGGCTGGCCTCCAGCAACCGGCCGTCGCCCTGCGGCGACATCAGCAGCAGGCCGTCCACCCGGCCGTGCATGGCCCGCAGGGCGGCAGCGGCCTCCTGCATGTCGCCGTGCGAGCTGGACAGCAGCAGGTGCAGGCCGCGCGCACGGGCCGCCAGGTCGATGCCGCGGATCAGCTCCGAGAAGTACTCGCCGTGCAGGTCGGGCAGCAGCGCGCCGACGGTGTGGGTGCGGCGGGTGATCAGGCTGCGTGCGGCGCTGGAAGGCGTGAAGCGCAACTCGGCGGCCACCTTGTGGATGCGTGCCCGCGTTTCGGGCGTGACGCTGGGGTGGCCGTTGAGCGCGCGCGAGACCGTGGCCACCGAGACCTGCGCTTCACGGGCGACATCCTTGATGGTCACAGCCATGGCCTTGCCCCTGTCAGAGTGCGTTGGCCGCGATCACCGCGGCATAGGCCAGCGCACTGGCCTTTCGGGTGCGGCGCTGGGTGGCGTAGTCCACGTGCAGCAGGCCGAAGCGTTTGCTGTAGCCGTGCGCCCACTCCAGGTTGTCGAGCAGCGACCAGGCGTAGTAGCCGCGCACGTCGACGCCGGCACCGATCGCGGCGTGCACCGCGGCCAGGTGCTTGTGCAGCGTCTGGGTGCGCAGCGGGTCGGGCAGCGGATCGACTTCAGCGCTGGGCGGATCGAAGAAGGCCGAGCCGTTCTCGGTGATGTAGATCGGCAGGTTGCCGTAGCGGTTCTTCACCCAGGTCAGGGTGTCGGTCAGGCCACGCGGGTAGACCTCCCAGGCGGTCTCGGTGTGCAGCGCGCCGCGCTGCGGCACCGCGCTGGCGCGCTGCGGCCAGGCCGACTCGTCGGCGCGCACCACGCTGCGGGTGTAGTAGTTGACGCCCAGCCAGTCGATCGGCTCGCGGATCACCGCCATCTGCTCGGCGGGTCGCGGCGCGGGCCAGGCCTCGCCGAAGACCTCGGCCAGTTCCTCGGCATGGGTGCCGCGCAGCACCGGGTCCAGGTACTGGCGGTTCATGTAGGCCTCGGCGCGCAGCGTGGCGGCCAGGTCGGCCGGGCTGTGGCTGGCCGGGTACTTGGGCTCCAGGTTGACCACCAGGCCGATCTGGCCGCGCGCGCCGCTGGCGCGGAAGGCCTGCACGCCGCGGCCATGGGCCAGCAGCAGGTGGTGGGCGGCGATCGCGGCCTCGAAGGCGCTGCGGTGGCCCGGCGCCAGCACGCCGTGCATATAGCCGCCATCGGCCACCACCCAGGGCTCGTTCAGGGTGCTCCACAGCGGCACCCGGTCGCCCAGGGTGCGGAACATCAGGGTCGCGTAGTCGGCAAACCAATCGGCGATGTCGGGGTTGAGCCAGCCGCCACGGTCGTCCAGCGCGGCGGGCAGATCCCAGTGGTAGAGCGTGATGTTGGGCGCGATGCCGGCTTCCAGCAGCGCGTCCACCACCCGCGCGTAGTGGTCCAGACCCGCCTGGTTGATGCGCCCGCGTCCCTCGGGCAGCACGCGCGACCAGGCGATGCTGAAGCGGTAGGACTGCAGGCCCAGCGAGCGCATCAGCGCGATGTCCTCGGGGTAGCGGCGGTAGTGGTCGCAGGCCACATCACCGGTGTCGCCATCGCGCACGCGGCCGGGCGTGTGGCTGAAGCGGTGCCAGATGCTGGGGCCGGCGCCATCGGCCAGCGGCGAGCCTTCGACCTGGTAGGCGGCCGTGGCGGCGCCCCAGACGAATCCAGGCGGGAAGCGAAGTGGATCAGCGTGCGCGTTCACGGTGCACAAACAGCGATGGCGTGTTGGTGTAAACGTTTCCACGCGATGGTAGCGACCGGGCTTGGTGCGTCTGCCGGGGTTTTCCCGGGCTGTGGCGCTCAGGCAGCGCGCCGGGGCTGCGATGCGCACCGCGACGGGGCGAAAGGCCGGTGCGCGGCTGGCGCAGTTCTTGATAACTCCAGCGCATGTCCGACCCGATGCGCCACCCAACGCCCCGTGCCATGGACGCCTTCGGCCACGCGCTGATGGTGTTGCAGGCGCGCACGGGGCGGCGCCTGTGGCAGAGCCCCCTGGCGCGTCGGCTGATGAGCGACTACTTCGCTGGTCTGCCCGAGATCGCGGTGCCGGCTGAAGTGGCCGCCTGGGCCACGCGCGAGGCGCTGCGCCAGTCGATCGGCGCCGAGCCGCATCCGCTGACGGTGCTGCGCGGCACGCGCCGGCTGCACTTCATGCTGCACCTGGAGTCCGACACGCCGGACCAGTGGCTGCTGGTGCTGCGCGACGAGGCCGACGATGCGCGGCTGTCCTCCCTGCTGGTGGCCTTCGCCCCGATCGACGTGCGCTCGGCCGAACTGCTGCTGTGGCTGGCCGACGGCGAGCCGGCGCCGGCGATCGCCGAGCGCCTGGGCCTGGACAGCGCGGAGTGGACGCAGGCGCTGCTGCGCCTGTGCGCCTACCTGGGGGTGGACCAGCCGGGCGAGGCCGCGCGCCTGGCGCGCGAGGCCATCGCCGGCAACGCGGTCACTGTCGCTGACCGCTGAACTGGCCGCCCTGCGGCCGACCCGCGTAGTTCCACTGTCCGGTGACCGTGCCGCGGCCCGGGCTGAACACGCCGGTGAACACCGCCGAGCCGGCCTGGCCGCTGGTGCTCATCGTGGCGCGGCCGCTGCCATCGACGCGGCCGCTGACGCTGAACGCGCCGGTGGTGCTGGACTGGCCGCTGCCGCTGATCTGGCCACCCGGTGCCACCTGGACCAGGAAGGTGCCGTTTTCGGCACCGCCGAAGACGCCGCTGTAGGTGCCGGCGAACGCCGCCGTGCCGGCATTGCCGCCACCCGGCGTCAGCGGCAGTGGCGCCGGGGCGGGCGCCGGGACGGCCGCCGCGCCGCTGCCCGGGCCCACCAGCGTGCGCTGCACCCAGCCGCTGAAGTTGGCCGAGTCGACATAGATGAAGCCGTTCTTCACCTCGCCGCTGGCGATCAGCTCGTCGGCCTTGGTCAGCGTGGCCACCACCTTGGCCTCGCGCGAGGGTTGGTCGAAGACCTTGACGTTGGCGATCTTGGCCACCAGCAACTGGCCGGCCGCCTGCGGGCCTTCGGCGCGGGTGCTGGCGGCGGCGTTGGCGTCGCCCGCTGCGCTGGAGGTGCGGATCAGCTGCGGGTTGTCGCGGATCTGGCGCACGATGCGGTTGTAGTTGTCCAGGAAGCCTGCGGCCACCATCTTGCCTTCGGGCGTGCTGGTGTAGCCCCCACCGGCCACCGCGCCGGCCCAGCCGCCCAGGCCGAAATCGGTGCGCGTGGCCTTGCCCTCGGCCGAGGCCACCTGGATGCTGGAGCGCACATCGGCGATCAGCAGGCTGGTCATGGCCTCCTTGAACTTCAGGCCGCCGGCAATGGCGCCCACGGTGCCGCCCAGGCGGCCGAGCAGCGCACCGCCGATGCCGCCGGTGGTGGAGGAGCCGATCTGCACCGCCGGCGTCATGACGAAATCGGCGGCCTGCATCTGGCCCTTGCCGACGTTGGACTCGGCGCGCAGGTCGCCGCCGGCAGCCAGCGCGCGTTCCTGCTGCATGTTCTGCATCGCGATGCCGCGCTCGACCACGTCGAAGCAGCCCGACTGCTGCACCATGCCGCGCAGCAGCGCCGCCGGCGAGCCCAGGCCGTAGGGGCTGAGGTAGCCCCATCCCTGCTGCGGTTCGGCCACGGCCAGCACGCCCAGCTTGCGCGAGCACTGTTCGACCTGCGGTGTGTCCTGCGCCTGGCTCAGGCCGGCCAGCAGCAGCGTGCCCAGGGCCAGCAAGCGGGGCAGGGCGGGTATCGACGGGATCATGCGGGTTCTCCTGGCGGCCCGTGGCATGGGCCTGATCCCGGCATTCTGCCGCCGGGCGGGCCCCTGACCGGGGCCGCGCGGTCCCCCAAGAGAGGGGCTTGCCCTCCGCCGTTCAGCCTGCCAGCAGACCCTTGTCCTCGATGAAGCGGATCACCGTGTCCAGGCCCTCGTGGCTCTTGAGGTTGGTCATCACCCAGGGCCGGGTGGGACGCATGCGGGCGGTGTCGGCGCGCATCACATCCAGGTTGGCGCCCACATAGGGCGCCAGGTCGGTCTTGTTGACCACCAGCAGGTCGCTCTTGGTGATGCCGGGGCCGCCCTTGCGCGGGATCTTCTCGCCGCCGGCCACGTCGATCACGTAAATCGTCAGGTCGCTGAGCTCGGGGCTGAAGGTGGCGGCCAGGTTGTCGCCGCCGGACTCGATGAAGACGATGTCGGCGTCGGGGAACTTCGCCAGCATGCGGTCCACCGCCTCGAGGTTGATCGACGCGTCCTCGCGGATCGCCGTGTGCGGGCAGCCGCCGGTCTCGACGCCGACGATGCGTTCGGGCTCGAGCGCGCCGGCCACGGTCAGCAGGCGCTGGTCTTCCTTGGTGTAGATGTCGTTGGTCACCACCACCAGGTCCCAGCGCTCGCGCATGGTCTTGCACAGCATCTCGACCAGCGTGGTCTTGCCCGATCCCACCGGTCCGCCCACGCCCACGCGCAGCGGCGGGAGCTTCTTGGTGCGGCCGGGGATGGTGTGCAGCGGAGTGTTCATCGGCAAGGGTCCTTCAGGAACGGAACAGCCGCGAGTACTGCGACTCGTGCTGCGCGGAAAGAATCGCCAGCATCGGCGACATGGCCTGGCGGGCGCTGTCGGGCAGCGCCAGCGCCTGGTCCACGGCGGCCGGCAAGGCCTCGGCCAGCGCGCCCAGCAGGCGCTGGCCGGCGCTCTGGCCCAGCGGCACCGCCTTCAGCGCGGCCTGCACCAGGTTTTCGGTCCAGCCGAAGCCGAAGGCCAGCAGCGCCTCGCGCTCGGGCGCGGCGGCGTGGTGGGCGGCCAGCGCGAAGGCGATCGGCCAACTCGGCGAGGGCTTCAGCGCGGCCAGCAGCGCCACCTGCGCGTCGCCCGGGTACTGCGCCTTGAGCCATTCGGTCAGCGAGTAGCCCATCTGCTCGCCCATGCGGCGGAACTCGTGCGATTCGCGCGTCAGGCGCACCCAGTCGGCCAGTTCGTGAAGGCGCGCTGGGTCGTCGCGGCGCCAGGCGCGCAGGGCCTGCGCCAGCACCGGCAGCTCGCTGCGCGCCATCACCAACTGCAACTGGTCCAGCAGCCAGGCGCGGGCGCTGGCTTCGTCGCGCACCCAGCCCGCATCGACCGCCGCCTCCAGGCCCTCGCTGTAGCTGAAGCCGCCGACCGGCAGTGCCGGCGAGGCCAGCCACATCAGGCGCAGCAGCGTGGGGGCCGGCAGCGGCGCGGCAGGGCGGCGGACGCGCGGCATCAGTGGCTGTGCGGGTGGCCGTCGTGGTGGTGCTCGCCGTGGGCGTGGCCACCATGGCTGTGGCTGTGGCCCTCGTGGCCGTGACCATGCTCGCCATAGGCGCCGCCCTCGGGCTCGAAGGGCGCGTCGCAGCGTTCCACCGACAGGCCCAGACCGCCCAGCATCTCGGCCAGCACGCTGTCGGGCTCGAACAGCAGCGCATCGGGCGCCAGCGCCAGCGGCACATGCCGGTTGCCCAGGTGGTAGGCGGCGCGCAGCAGGTCGAAGGGCTGGCCGCCTGCGCGCAGGCGCACCCGCATCACCGGCTGCGGCGCGGCCTCGATGCGCAGCAGCGTGCCGTCCTCGGCCACCAGCACATCGCCACCGCGCAGCACCTGGCCGCGCGGCAGCACCACCAGCACGCGCTCGCCCTGCGCGGTCAGCGCATCGAAACGGCTCTTCTGGCGCATGTCCCAGTCCAGGCTCACCAGGCCGGCGCGCGCCAGCAGGGGCGCCGCCAGGCGCGTTCCATGCGGCAGGCGGCGGCTGTAGATCCGGGGCGCGTCGCTCACAGCAGTCGGTGCATGTAGCGGCTGAACGGGTCCAGCGTGTAGTCGTCGAAGGGGCCGCACTCGACGAAACCCTGGGACAGGTACAGCCCATGCGCGGGTTCGAAGAACGGGCCGGTGCCGGTCTCCAGCAGCAGCTGCTGCAGGCCGATGCCGCGCGCGTAAGCCATCAGGTGCATCAGCATCTGGCGGCCCAGGCCGTGGCCACGCAGGTCGGCGCGCGAGCGCATCGACTTGAGCTCGCCACGCGTCATGTCCAGGCGCCTGAGCGCACCGGTGACCACCAGCTCGTCGCCGCCGGGGGTGTCGTACCAGCCGGTGAAGAAGCTGATCTCGGGGCGGCGCAGCTTGGCCATGTCCAGCGCGTGCACGCTCTCGGGCGGCGAGGTGGCGTGCATGTCGGCCAGGTGCTCGTTCATGAACGCCTCGATGCGCGGATCGCTGAGGTCGTCCTGGCGGATGCGGAGCAGGGGCATGGGCGGATCAGAAGAGGAAGTAGCGCTGCGCCATCGGCAGCTCGGTGGCGGGCTCGCAGGTCAGCAACTGGCCGTCGGCGCGCACCGCATAGGTCTGCGGGTCGATCGCCATGCTGGGCAGGTAGGCGTTGTGCACCATATCGGTCTTCTTGACCGTGCGGCAGCCACGCACCGCTGCCAGTGTGCGGCGCAGGCCCAGTGCGGCGGGGCGGCCTGCCGCCATGGCCGCCTGGCTGACGAAGCTGATCGAGCCGCGCGCCAGCGCCGCGCCGAAGGACCCGAACATCGGCCGCATGTGCACTGGCTGCGGCGTGGGGATGCTGGCGTTGGGGTCACCCATCGCCGCCGCCGCGATGAAGCCGCCCTTGAGGATCAGGCTGGGCTTGACGCCGAAGAAGGCCGGGCGCCAGAACACCAGATCGGCCCACTTGCCCACCTCGACCGAACCCACCTCGTGCGCGATGCCATGCGCCAGCGCCGGGTTGATCGTGTACTTGGCCACGTAGCGCTTGAGGCGGCCGTTGTCGTGGCGCGCGCCGTCGGCCAGGCCGGGCTCGGCCAGCGGGCCGCGCTGGACCTTCATCTTGTGCGCGGTCTGCCAGCAGCGGATGATCACCTCACCCACCCGGCCCATGGCCTGGCTGTCGGAGCTGAACATGCTGATCGCGCCCAGGTCGTGCAGGATGTCCTCGGCGGCGATGGTCTCGCGGCGGATGCGGCTCTCGGCGAAGGCCAGGTCCTCGGCGATGCTGGCGTCCAGGTGGTGGCACACCATCAGCATGTCCAGGTGCTCGTCGATGGTGTTGATGGTGAAGGGCCGCGTGGGGTTGGTGGACGAGGGCAGCACATTGGCCTCGCCCACCACGCGCATGATGTCGGGCGCATGGCCGCCGCCGGCGCCTTCGGTGTGGAAGCTGTGGATCGTGCGGCCCTTGAAGGCGGCGATCGTGTCTTCCACGAAGCCGCTCTCGTTGAGCGTGTCGGTGTGGATGGCCACCTGCGTGTCGGTCTCTTCGGCCACGCTCAGGCAGCAGTCGATCGCGGCGGGCGTGGTGCCCCAGTCCTCGTGCAGCTTCAGGCCGATCGCGCCGGCGGCGATCTGCTGGCGCAGGGCCTCGGGGCGGCTGGCGTTGCCCTTGCCCAGGAAGCCCAGGTTCATCGGGAAGGCCTCGGCCGACAGCAGCATGCGCTCGATGTTCTCGGGGCCGGGCGTGCAGGTGGTGGCGAAGGTGCCGGTGGCCGGGCCGGTGCCGCCGCCGATCATCGTGGTCACACCGCTCATCAGCGCTTCTTCGATCTGCTGCGGGCAGATGAAATGGATGTGGGTGTCGATGCCACCGGCGGTGACGATCATGCCCTCGCCGGCGATGATCTCGGTGCCCGGGCCGATGACGATGTCCACCCCGGGCTGCACGTCGGGGTTGCCGGCCTTGCCGATCGCGGCGATGCGGCTGCCCTTGATGCCGATGTCGGCCTTGACGATGCCCCAGTGGTCGAGGATGACGGCATTGGTGATGACGCAGTCCATGGCCTCGCCAGCCCCGGGGCCGTTGATGCGCTGGCCCTGGCCCATGCCGTCGCGCACGGTCTTGCCGCCGCCGAACTTGACCTCTTCGCCGTAGCCGCCGGCGCGCAGCGTCAGGTCCTGCTCCACCTCCAGCACCAGCGCGGTGTCGGCCAGGCGCAGGCGGTCGCCCACGGTGGGGCCGAAGATCTCGGCATAGGCGCGCTTGTCCATCTTTGCCATCACAGCGCTCCCTGCACCAGGCCGCGAAAGCCCCAGACCGCGCGGTCGCCCGCGTAGTCCACCAGTTCCACCGTGCGCTGCTGGCCCGGCTCGAAGCGCACCGCGGTGCCGCTGGCGATGTTCAGCCGCATGCCGTGGGCCGCCGCGCGGTCGAAACGCAGGGCGCCGTTGGTCTCGGCGAAGTGGTAGTGCGAGCCCACCTGGATCGGGCGGTCGCCGGCGTTCTCGACCACCAGCGTCAGCGTGCGGCGGCCGGGGTTGAGGTCGATCTCGCCGGGATCGGTCAGCAGTTCACCTGGAATCATTCGGGGGCTCCGTGGCACCTTTGTGGTGCGTTCAGGCAATGGGTTGGTGCACCGTCACCAGCTTGGTGCCATCGGGGAAGGTGGCCTCGACCTGGATCTCGGGGATCATCTCGGGCACGCCGTCCATCACCTGGCTGCGGCCGAGCACGGTCTTGCCGGCGCTCATCAGCTCGGCCACGGTACGGCCGTCGCGCGCGCCTTCCAGGATGGCGGCGGTGATCAGCGCCACGGCCTCGGGGTAGTTGAGCTTCAGCCCGCGGGCCAGCCGGCGCTCGGCCAGCAGCGCGGCGGTGAAGATCAGCAGCTTGTCCTTCTCGCGGGGGGTGAGGTCCATGGTGTGAGGCAGCAGGGCAACAGGGCCGATTCCAGCAAGGCCGATGCCATCTGTCCAGCACCTGGGCCAGGCTGGTGCGTTTCTTGATGGCATTCGGGGCTTGCCATGGATGCCGCCTCCCCACCCATCACCCCCCGTCCGCAGCAGGTCATCCCGATCCGCCGCGACTACAACGCCTGGGTGGCCAGCGAGACGCTGGAGGACTACGCGCTGCGCTTCACGCCGCGCTCGTTCCGCAAATGGAGCACCTGGCGGGTGGCCAACACCGCCTTCGGTGCCGCCTCCTTCCTGGTGCTCGAAGCGGTGGGCGCCACGCTGCTGGTGCAGCACGGCTTCGTCAACGCCTTCTGGGCCATCCTGGCCACCGGCCTGGCGATCTTCCTGGCCGGCTGGCCGATCAGCGTCTATGCCGCGCGCCATGGCGTGGACATGGACCTGCTGACGCGCGGCGCCGGCTTCGGCTACCTGGGCTCGACGATCACCTCGCTGATCTACGCCAGCTTCACCTTCATTTTTTTCGCCCTCGAGGCGGCGATCATGGCCTACGCGCTGGAGCTGGTGGCCGACATCCCGCCGGCCTGGGGCTATCTGCTCTGCGCACTGGTGGTGATCCCGCTGGTGGCCTATGGCGTGACGGCGCTGTCACGCCTGCAGGTGTGGACGCAGCCGCTGTGGCTGGCGATGCTGGTGCTGCCCTATGTGGCGGTGTTCCAGGCGCATCCCGACTGGTGGCAGGGCCTGCAGGGCTTCGCCGGCCAGTCCGGCAGCGCGGGCTTCGACCTGCTGGCCTTTGGCGCTGCCACCACGGTGGGCATGGCCCTGATCACGCAGATGGGCGAGCAGGTCGACTACCTGCGCTTCATGCCCGAGCCCCGGCCGGGCCAGCGCGTGCGCTGGTGGCTGGCGGTGGCGGCCGGCGGGCCGGGCTGGGTGATCCCGGGCGTGCTGAAGATGCTGGGCGGCGCGCTGCTGGCCTGGCTGGCGCTGCAGCAGATGGTGCCGCCCGACCGCGCGGTCGATCCCAACCAGATGTACCTGCTGGCCTGGGAGCAGGTGCTGGGTCATTACCACTGGGCGGTGGCGGCCACCGCGGTGTTCGTGGTGGTGTCGCAGCTGAAGATCAATGTGACCAACGCCTATGCCGGCTCGCTGGCCTGGTCCAACTTCTTCTCGCGCGCCACCCACAGCCACCCGGGGCGGGTGGTGTGGATGGTGTTCAACCTGCTGATCGCACTGATGCTGATGGAGCTCAGCGTGTTCCAGGCGCTGGAGCGCGTGCTGGGCCTGTTCGCCAACCTGGCGATCAGCTGGCTGATGGCGGTGGTGGCCGACCTGGTCATCAACAAGCCGCTGGGCTGGAGCCCCAAGGGCATCGAGTTCCGCCGCGCGTACCTGCACGACATCAACCCGGTGGGCGTGGGCGCGATGGGCCTGGCCTCGGTGCTGTCGATGGCGGCGCACCTGGGCGCCTTCGGGCCGATGGCGCAGGCCTTCTCGGCGCTGGTGGCGGCGGTCACCGCCTTCTGCGCGGCACCGGTCATCGCCTGGGCGACGCGCGGGCGCTACTACCTGGCGCGCGACCCGGCCGCCGATGGCGGGCGCTACCTGGGCGCCGCGCTGCACCGCTGCCTGGTCTGCGAGCGCGAGTACGAGGCCGACGACATGGCCGGCTGCCCCGCCTACGGTGGATCGATCTGCTCGCTGTGCTGCACGCTCGATGCACGCTGCCAGGACCGCTGCAAGCCCACGCCGCGCATCAGCGACGCGGTCTGGGGCCGCTGGCGCGGTGCCCTGCGCCGCCTGCTGCCGCGCACCTGGGCCGGCCAGGTCGACACCGGGCTGGGCCAGTACCTGCTGATGATGGCCGTGCTGGTGCCGCTGCTGGGCGGCCTGGCGGCGCTGCTGGTGCGCCTGGCGCGCTCCGGGCAGGACGGCTATTGGCAGGTCTTCGCGACCATGCTGCTGCTGGCCGCGGTGGTGGCCTGGTGGCTGGTGCTGGCGCAGCGCAGCCGCGCCGTGGCCCAGGAGGAGACCGAACGCCAGACCGAGGCCCTGGTGCGCGAGATCGACTCGCACCACCAGACCGACCTGGCCCTGCAGGCCGCCAAGCGCCAGGCCGAGGCCGCCAACCAGGCCAAGACGCGCTACATCACCGCGGTGAGCCATGAACTGCGCACGCCGCTCAACAGCATCCTCGGCTACGCCCAGCTGCTGGGCGACGACCCGACCATCCCGGCGCAGCGCCGCCCCGCGGTGGAGGTGATCCGCCGCGGCGGCGAGCACCTGCTGGGCCTGATCGAGGGCACGCTGGACATTGCCCGCATCGAGAGCGGCAAGCTGGCGCTGGACGTGCGCCCGATGCGCCTGCGCGAGGCCATCCGCGAGCTGGCCACGCTGTTCGAGCAGCAGGCGCAGGCCAAGGGCATCGGCTTTGCCGTCATCGGCGTCGATGCCCTGCCGGAGGCCGTGCGCGCCGACGAGCGCCGGCTGCGCCAGATCCTGATCAACCTGCTGGGCAACGCGGTGAAGTTCACCCGCCGCGGACAGGTCACGCTGCGCGCCGCCTACAGCGGCCAGATGGCCCGCTTCGAAGTGGTGGACACCGGCCCCGGCATGGACAGTGCCGAGGTGGCCCGCGTCTTCGAGCCCTTCGAGCGCGGCAGCGCCGCGGGTGGCAGCGCGGCCGGCGGCACCGGCCTGGGCTTGACGATCAGCCGCATGCTGACCGGCCTGATGGGCGGCGAGCTGACCCTGGACAGCACGCCCGGCCAGGGCAGCACCTTCCGCCTGAAGCTCTTCCTGCCCGAGGTGGCCGGCGCCCACAGCGCACCGGCGGGCCGCATCCGCCATGCCGGCTATGCCGGGCCGCGCCGCACGCTGCTGGTGGTCGACAACGAGGAGGCGGACCGCCAGCTGCTGGCCGACCTGCTGCAGCCGCTGGGCTTCACGATCGAGGCGGCCGGCAGCGGCGAAGAAGCGCTCGCCCGCCTGGCCACGCTGAAGCCCGACGCCATCTTCATGGACCTGGCGATGCCCGGCATCGACGGCTGGGAGACCATCCGCCGCCTGCGCGCCCAGGGCCTGAGCCGGGCGCCGCTGGCGGTGGTGTCGGCCAACGCCTTCGACCGGGCGCTGGACCACGACGTGGACCTGCCGCCCGAGGACTTCCTGGTCAAGCCGGTGCGCCTGGACGACCTGCTGGCCTGGCTGGAGCGGCGCCTGCAGCTGCAATGGATCGATGCGCCGCCGCCGGCCGCCGCACCGGCACCCTTGCCCGAGACACCGCCGCCCGCCGCCGCCCTGCAGCGCCTGAACGAACTGGTCGGCCTGGGCTACCTGCGCGGCATCATGCAGGAGCTTGACCGCCTGGAGGCGGCCCATGCCGACAGTGCCGCATTCATCGCCCGGCTGCGCGCGATGGCGCGTGGCTTCCAGCTCGATGCGCTGGCCGACACCCTGAGGAAAGCCCTGGATGAGCCCGCCGCCTGAGTCGCCCCCCGGGTTCCTGCTCGACGCCGGTGATGCCGACGTCGTGCTGGTGGTCGACGACGTGCCCGACAACCTGGCCGTGTTGCATGACGCGCTGGACGAATCCGGCTACACCGTGCTGGTCGCCACCCATGGCGAGGCGGCGCTGGAGCGGGCGCGCCAGGCCCGGCCGCACCTGGTGCTGCTGGACGCGGTGATGCCCGGCATGGACGGCTTCGAGGTGGCCCGCCGCCTGAAGGCCGACCCCGCCACCGCCGCCATCCCGATCGTCTTCATGACCGGCCTGACCGATGCCGAGCATGTGGTGCAGGCCTTCGCGGCCGGCGGCATCGACTACGTGACCAAGCCGCTGCGCCCGCGCGAGGTGCTGGCGCGCATCGCCGCCCATCTGCGCGCTGCCCGCGCCCAGGCCCAGGCGCGCAACGCGCTGGACGCCTTCGGCCATGCCACCCTGGTGCTGCGCCAGCGCGATGGCCGCCGCCTGTGGCAGACCGCGCTGGCGCGGCAGCTGCTGCGCGAGCATTTCCCCGAGGTGCCTGACGAGCAGTTGCCCGCGCCGCTGCTGGCCTGGGTGCAGGAGGTGGCGCCCGAGGCCGCCAGCGCGGCCCCCACCCGCCAGTTGCAGACGCCGCGCGGCCGCCTGACGCTGGCCCTGCACCCGATGGGCGAGGACGACGGTGCGCCCAGCGCCGATGGCGAGTGGCTGCTGGTGCTGCGCGAGGCCAGCGAGGCGGCGCTGATGCTGGCACTGGCCCAGGCCTTTCCGCAACTCACCGCGCGCGAGCGCGAAGTGCTGTACTGGGTGGTGCAGGGCAAGACCAACCGCGACATCGGCGACATCCTCGGCACCAGCCCGCGCACCGTGCACAAGCACCTGGAGCATGTGTTCGAGAAGCTGGGCGTGGAAACACGCACGGCGGCGGCCGGCGTGGTCATGGCCCGGATGGGGCGCTGAGTCACCGTTGCGGCGGACAGGGCCCGCCGCAGCGGTTTCTCAAGGCCCCTGCGGCAGGTCTGTTCAGGTGCCGGCGTATTCCAGCGACGAGTGATGCACCACGATGCGCAGCCGGCCGGTGTCGTCCTTGACGAACTTCCAGGTCTTGTCGACGGTGGTGACCTGGCCCTTCTTGTTGGTGAGGTGCACCTTGCCCATCGTGGTGGCACTGTCGCCGGCGATGAAGATGCCGGCGTTGGCCACCTCGCAGCGGGTCCAGCCCTTCAGCGCAAAACCGCTGTCCTTGGGGAAGGCGGGGTCGCCGCCGACGAAGTAGGCCAGCGCGCCGGCGCGCGTGGTGCGGAAGGTCTGTGGTGCGGTCGTCAGTGTCGGCTTGAACAGCACCGCGCCCATCTGGTAGCCGTAGGCCGAGTCGATGACCTTTTCGGCCAGGGCTTTGGCCGCGGGCTGACCGCCGCTGTCGTTGGCGGCACTGATGCCGGTCAGCGCCTGGCACCAGGCCTGCTGAGCCGCGATGACCTCCGATTCGGCGATCGCCTGGTTGACGACGCTGACGTTGGCGTGTGCCGCGCCGGACAGGGCCAGGGTGGCGATCAGGGCGGTGGGACGGCAGCGGTGAAAGGAAGTGTGCATGCTTGTTTCCTCGATGTGGTGTGCCGCCACAGCGATGGCTGAACTAGGTGGCGACCCCATGGATTGCAGCAAGCCGACTTGAACCCGTCCTGAAGTGCGCATGAGCAGCGTCTGTCTGGCGCATGAACAGCAGATGAACAAGCCGACGCCGGGCCGTGGCGCGGCCACAATCGGCGCCATGTTTCGTCGACGACTCACGCTGGTCCTGGTGCTGTTCGCCTCGGTAGTGGCCCTGGCGGCGGTTCTGGCCGCCGCATCGCTGGTGGTGACCGAGCGGCAGGTGCTGCGGGGGCGGGTGGCCAGCGACATCGCCACGGGCTTCATCCAGCTCTCGGCACAGAAGCAGCGGCTGAGGACCTGGGTGGCCCAGGTGCAGCAGGGCGCCAACGCCGACCTGGGCATGCGCAGCGAACTGCTGGCCGCCATGCAGGGCACCTTGCAGCGCTTGAAGGTGCTGGCCGCCCAGGCCGCCGATCTGGATGCCGGCCAGGACGCCCCTGCCGAGCACCGGCAGCGCCAGGACACGCTGGCGCTGCTGGACCAGAGCGTGGCCGCGCTCGACCGTGCCGTGCGCGATGTCCAGCCGCTGGCCAAAGGCGTCGACGCCGACCAGGCCTGGCGCGAGCTCTCGCGGGTGTTCGACCTGGTGGAGGGCCATGACATCCGGCGGCTGATCGCCGAGAGCATCGTGCGCGAAGCGGCCGCGGTGCAGCGCGAGCGGGTGGCCGCCGACAGCACGCTGGCCTGGGTTCGCTGGCTCTGGCTGGCCTCGGCCGCCATGCTGGCAGCCGGCGCGGTGAGCGCCGCCATCCACTTCGGCCGGGCCTTGCGCCGGCCCCTGGAGCAGCTCAGCGACGGTGCCCGTGCGCTGCAGCAAGGCCAGCTCAGCCACCGCATTCCCGAGTCGGGCGATGACGAGTTCTCCGAGGTGGCACGCAGCGTGAACGCCCTGGCAGCCGAGCTGGAACAGCACCGCGCACGCGAGTCGGCGGACCGCCAGCGCCTGGAGGAGCTGGTGGCCGCGCGCACGCGCGAGCTGGCCGAGGCGCTGGGCTCCCTGCGCCAGGCCGACAGCCAGCGCCGACGGCTCTTCGCCGACATCAGCCATGAGTTGCGCACACCCACCACGGCCATTCGTGGCGAGGCCGAGATCACGCTGCGGGGCGTGGACAAGCCCCCAGCCGAGTACAAGGATGCGCTGGCGCGGATCGTCGTCACGGCCCGCCAGCTGGGCCATGTGATCGACGATCTGCTGGCCATGGCGCGCAGCGACATCGACTCGCTGTCGCTGGTGCGCGAGCCGGTGGACATGGATGAGCTCGCCCATGAGGCGCTGGCGCAGGCGACGGCCCTGGCCCATGTGCATGACGTGGTCTTGGCCGCACCGCCAGCGCGCACGGGCCGGCACCTCGTCTCTGGTGATCCGATGCGGCTGCGCCAGCTGGTGATGGTGCTGCTGGACAACGCGCTGCGGTATGCGCGTCCCGGAGGGGAGGTCTCGCTGGACCTGCGTCATGCTGCTGGTGGCAAGGATGGGTCGGACAGTCTGGTGCTCACCGTGGCGGACCAGGGCATCGGCATTCCCGCGGACGAGCTGCCGCGGGTCTTCGACCGGCACTTTCGCGGCGCCGAGGCGCGGCGTCGCAGTCCGGACGGCAGCGGGCTCGGTCTGAACATCGCGCGGCAGCTGGCGCAGGCCCATGGCGGCCGGCTCGAGTTGCGAAGCACAGAAGGCGTGGGCACGCGCGCGATCGTGACGCTGCCCCTGCTGGACGCCGCCGATCTGGGGGCGGCCGTGGCATGAACATCCTGGTGATCGAGGACGATCCGCGCATCGCCGATTTCCTCTGCCGCGGCTTGCGCGCCGAAGGTCACCGGGTCAGCGCGTTCAACCAGGGCCCGCAGGGCCTGGAGGCGGCCCGGCAGGCGGGCCGGGACACGCAGGCGCCCGACGGCGCACCGACCCTGTTGGTGCTGGACCTGATGCTGCCAGGCATGAGCGGACTGGAGATCTGCCAGACCCTGCGCGCCGAGGGCATCCGGCTGCCCATCTTGATGCTGTCGGCGCTGGGCTCGGTGGAGGACCGGGTGGCCGGCCTGCGACTCGGTGCCGACGACTACCTGCCCAAACCCTTCGATTTCGAGGAGCTGCTGGCGCGACTGGAATCGCTGGCCCGTCGGAGTCGGGATGTGCAGCGTGCGACGGCGAACCAACTGGTCGTCGATGACCTGGTCTTCGACCGCGAGCGGATGCAGGCCAGCCGCGCCGGCCGCCCGCTGGCGCTGACCGCCAAGGAGCTCGCGCTGCTGGAGCTGATGATGAGCGCGCCGGGCCGGCTCCTCAGCCGTGAACGCATCCTGGCCAATGTGTGGGGCAACAGTGAGGACCCGTTGACCAACATCGTCGATGTCTACATCCGCCGGCTGCGCGCCAAGATCGACGCGGGCGCTGCGCGACCGCTGATCCACACCGTCCGTGGACTCGGTTACCGGATGGAGGTGCCCTCGGAGGGTTGAGGCGGGGTCGCTGGGCGCGCTGCGTCGCGGCGCCACGTCCCACTGCGCAGCACGGGCCTCTTCGGAAAGTCCGATCGGTGTGCAAAGGCGCACGGTCGCAGGCGCCGCGTGCGGTGCGGCCTGGGCGCCGGCCGCGCGTCGATCGGTAACATTTCGGTAACAGGTCGCCGGACAATTGGTAACACTCCGAGCGCGGACAGGGTGTGATGTCGTTACCGCGCGTGTGCCCATGACCGCTCCCGCTGACCCTTCTCCGATCCGACTGCGCCTTGGCGTGCAACCCTCGCTGGTGACCGTCGATGGTCAGGAGCTGGCGCTCTCGCGCAAGGATGCCGCCTTGCTGGCGCTGCTGGCGGTGGAAGGCGCCTGTGCCAAGGACCACGTGGCCGCGATGCTGTGGCCCGACGCCGACAGCCGCCGCTCACGCCTGAGCCTGCGCCAGCGGCGCTTTCGCCTCGCCCGTGCGGCCGGCGTGCCGGTGGTGGTGGGCGAGGACACGCTGCGGCTCAACAGCGCGGTGATCTCGCCGCTGCAGGTCGGGGGTGAACCCGGCGACGAGCCACCCGAGACCGAGCTGCTGGGCAGCCAGCCCTTCGACGACTGCCCTGACTTCCTGCGCTGGCTGCAGGGCGCGCGACCCGCCTGGCGCCGCCGCATCACCGCCCGGCTCGAGCAGCACGCCGACCAGCTCGAGGCCGAGGGCCGCCTGGTCGAGGCGCTGGCCCTGGCGCGCCGCCTGGCCGAAGACGAGCCGCTGTCCGACCGCGCGCACCGCCGCCTGATCTGGCTGCTCTACCTGCAGGGCGACCTGGGCCGCGCACTGGGCGAGTACAAGGCCTTCTGCGACCGCCTGGCCGAAGAACTGGGCGAGTTGCCCGACGACGCCACGGGTGAGCTGGTGGCCCGCATCCGCCTGGGCGAGTTCAGCGACGCGGCAGCCCGCACCACGCCCGGCGATCAGCCCTGGCGACCGCCCTTCGTGGGCCGCGACGCCGAGATGGCCGCGCTGCAGCAGGCCTGGGTCGAGCGCCGGCCGATGCTGGTCGAGGGGATGCCGGGCATTGGCAAGACGCGGCTGATCGGCGAGGCGCTGCGCGCCCAGCCAGCGCTGTGCTGCCTGCATGTGCCGGTGTTCGCCGGCGAGCGCCACCGGCCCCACGCGGTGCTGGCCCGGCTGCTGACCAACCTGTGGCTCGGGCCGCAGGCCCTGCGGCCCGACGGGCACCGCGCGCTGCCCGACTGGGCCCGCCGCGAACTGGCCGCGCTGCTGCCCGAGCTGCATGCGCAGGCGCCCGCCGAGGTCCGCCCGCTGGGCCTGCAGCGCGCGCTGGAATGTGCGCTGGCCCAGGCCGGCCCCGACCTGGTGGTGATCGATGACCTGCAGGAGGCGGATCAGGCCACGCTGGATCTGCTGCCGGCGCTGAGCCGTCCCGGCCTGCCGCCGTGGTGGCTGGTCTGCCGCCAGGGGGAGCGACCGGCCGAGATCGAGACCTGGCTGCAGTCATCGCCGGCGCCGCAGGTGATCGAACTGCTGCCGCTGGACCAGGCTGCCGTGGGCCAGCTGCTCGCGCATGCTTCGCCCGGGACGACCCGCGCAAGCTCGGCCGAGTCCATCCTGCGCTCCTCCGGGGGCGTGACCTTCCTGGTGGTGGAACTGATCAAGGCGATGTCCGAGGGCCGCGCGCCCGAGGACGACGGCACCCCGCAGGGCGCCGCCCACTTCATCCGCTCGCGCGAGGCCTCGCTGGAACCCACCGCGCGGCAGATGGCGCACACAGCCGCCGTGCTGCGCGCGCCCCTCACGGCCGCCGCGGCCGCCGCCATCTGGGACACGGACGTCGCGCCCTGGCAGAGCGCGCTGCGGCAGCTGGAGGCCGTCCACTGGGTGGATGCCCAGGCCCGCATGCACGATCTGGTGGCCAGCGCCCTGTACGACGCCCTGCCACTGGCCGAGCGGCGGGCGCTGCATGCGCGCCTGGCGGCCTGGATGGAGCGCGAGGGCCGACCGCCCGCCGATGCCGCGCAGCACCACGAGGCCGCCGGTCAGAACGCGCAGGCGGCGCCGCTGTTCGAACGCGCCGCCGCCGAGGCTGCGCGCGCCTGCCGCGTGGCCGAGCAGGCCCGCTTCCAGCGCAGCGCGGCCGAGGCCTGGCTGGCCTGCGGCCGCCACGACGAGTCCTTCCGGGCCTTGCGGGCCAGCGTGGATCCGCTGCTGATGGGGCTGGGCGCCGAGGTGGCCCAGCCTGTCGCTGACTTGATGCTGGCCCAGGCCCGTGGCCCGCTGCAGCATGTGCAGGCCCACATCGCGCTGGCCGAACTGGACAACCACCGCGGCCGCTATCTGGAGGCCGAGGCGCGGGTCGTCCAGGTCATGCCGATCGCGCAGTCGCTGCAGGACGCCAACGCCTGCATCCAGCTCGGGGCCCACCGCGCCTATGCGCTGGTGTCGCTGTCGCGGCTGAGCGAGGCCACCGAGATCCTGGCCCAGCTCGAACCTCTGCTGGACCAGGCCACCGCGCTGACCCGCAAGGAGTATGTGGAAGCGCAGGCCGTGGTGTGCTGGCGCTCGGGCCAACTGAGCCGCTGCGCCGACTACACCCAGACCGCGCTCGACCTGCTGCTGGCCGGCGGCCACTGGGGCAGCGCGCTGGTGCAGGCCAGCAACCTGGCCGGCATCCAGGCCCAGCGCGGCCGCTTCCGCCAGGCCGATGAGATGCTCCAAGGCAGCCTGGCCTGGCGCGAGATGCTCGGGCCGCTGGAGGGCCACACCGTGGCCGGCCTGGACACCGTCCGTGCCTGGGTCGACATCGGTCTGGGTCGGGGTGTCGAGGCCTTGGCCGTCATGCGCCGGGCGCTGGGCTTCTACGCCCGTGCCACCGAGCTGGACCGCATCGCTGCGCACGCCACCGAGACGCTGGCGCGCATCCACCTGAGCCTGGGGCAGGTGCTGGAGGCGCGCGCCGTCCATGCCCCGCTGGCCGCCGTGCAGCAGCCGGTGCAGGGCACGCGCAGCTGGCTGGTGGCGGCGGCCATCGCGTCGGCGTCCGGGGGCGATCCGCAGCCCGCGCTGGACCGGGCCGCATCGTGGGCGGCGCAGGCCAGCGACAACCGGCTGCTGTTGTTGCGCGTGGCGGCCGAGCGCCTGTGCTGTGGCGGCACGCACGCCTCGCCGGCCGATCTGGCGCAGGTCGAGCAGCAGGCCCGCGACTGCGAGCAGGACGCCCTGGCCGCCCGCGTGGCCTGGCACCACGTGGGTGTGCTGCTGACGCGGGGCGAGGCCGCGCCCGCCGCCGAGCTGGCGCTCCGGCTGCTGGATGACCCAGGCTGGGCCGAGGACATCCTGCCCTGCCACTGGCAATGGCTGGGGGCACTGGCGCTGCAGGCTGTGGCTGACCCGCAGGCGGCGGTCTGGCAGCAACAGGCGCAGACGGCGCTGGCGCGCAGCCGCGAAGGCCTGCCGCCGGCGCAGCAGCCCGCCCAGGCCTGGCCGCGCTTCGCGCACCTGGCAGGCACGCCACGGGCGTGAGCGGCGCGGGTGGGGCGTCTCAGCGCGGGTCCAGCACCAGCCCGCGCCGCTCCAGCAGCGGCTCGATGTGCGGCTCGTGGCCCACGAGCTGGCGGAACAGGTCCATCGCGTCCTCGCTGCCGCCGCGCGAGAGCAGCCTGGCGCGCAGTGCGTCGCCGTTCTCGCGCGTCAGGCCGCCACGCGCCATCAGCCAGGCCACGGTGTCGGCGTCGAGCACCTCGCTCCAGACATAGGCGTAGTAGCCGGCCGCATAGCCACCCATGATGTGGCTGAAGTACGGCGTGCGGTAGCGCGGCGGCACCACCGGCACATCCAGTCCTTCCTCCTTCAGCACGCGCGCCTCGAAGGCCATCACGTCGGCGGCCGCGGGCACCTCGCCCGCGCGCAACCGGTGCCAGCGCTGGTCCAGCACTGCCGAAGCCAGGTAGGACGTGGTCATGTAGCCCTGGTTGAAGCGCTTGGCGCGCGACACCTTCGCCAGCAACTCGGCCGGCATCGGCTCGCCGCTCTGGTGGTGCCGGGCGTAGTGGGCCAGCACGCTGGGCCAGTAGGCCCAGACCTCGTTGACCTGCGATGGGTACTCGACGAAGTCACGCGGCACGCGGTCCAGGCCGGGGTAGCGGCTGGTGTTGAACATGCCGTGCAGCGCGTGGCCGAACTCATGGAACAGCGTGTTGACCTCGTCCCAGGTCAGCAAGGTGGGTTCGCCCGCAGGCGGCTTGGGCACGTTGAGGTGGTTGGCCACCACCGGCGAGGTGCCTTCCAGTGCGTTGTACCGCACGTAGGCGTTCATCCAGGCGCCGCCGCGCTTGGTGGGCCGGGCGTAGAGGTCGGCGATGAACAACGCCAGCAGCCGGCCATCGTGGTCGAAGACGTCGTAGACCCACACATCCTCGTGGTAGACCGGCAGGTCGGTGCGGCGCCTGAAACGCAGGCCATAGAGCTGCTCGGCGGCGAAGAACACGCCGCGCTCCAGCACCTGGCGGATCTCGAGGTAGGGCCGCAGCTGGTTCTCGTCAAAGCCATAGCGGGCGGCGCGCAGCTTCTCGGCGTAGTAGGACCAGTCCCAGGCCTGCAGCGCGAAGCCCGGCCGCTGCCGCGCGGCCTGCTCCTGGTCGATCAAGGCCTGCAGCGCGGCGGCCTCCTGGCGCGCAGCGGCCACGGCGGCCGGGGTCAGCCGGCGCAGCAGCGCCTGCACGGCCTGCGGGGTGCGGGCGGTCTCGTCCTCCAGCACCTGCGAGGCGTGGTCGGGGTGTCCCAGCAGTGCCGCGCGCTCCTGGCGCAGGCTCATCACACGGGCCAGCAGCGCGGTGGTGTCGTGGGCATTGCCGCGGCTGCCGCGCGCCACCGAGGCGCGGTGCAGCCGCTCGCGCAGCGCGCGGTCATGCAAGGCCGCTTCGGCAGGCTGGATCGTGGTGTTCAACAGCGTGATCAGGTACCGGCCCGGCAGGCCGCGTTGCCGGGCGGCCTCGGCGGCAGCGGCGATCTCGCCAGGGCTCAGCCCCGCCAGCTCCTCGGCGGTGGCGACGACCAGCGCCGAGTCATTCACCTCGGCCAGCACCGCCTGGTTGAAGCGAGCGCTCAGCGTCGCCAGCTCGGCGTTGAGGGCCCGCATCCGGGCTTTCTGGGTGTCGTCCAGCAGCGCGCCGGCCCGCACCATGTCCAGGCGGACACGTTCGACCAGGCGCCGTGCCTCGGCGTTGGGCGCGGCCTCGTCGCGCCGGGCGTAGACAGCGTCGACGCGGGCAAACAGCCGCGGGTTGAGCTGGACGGCGTCACGGTGCGCCGCCAGGCGCGCGGCGTAGTCGCGTTGCAGCTGCTGGCGCGCCGGGTTGGCATCGACCCCCAGCAGGCTGAACAGCAGCGTGGTGGTGCGCGACAGCAGCCGCCCCGACCGCTCCAGCGCCACCAGCGTGTTGTCGAAGCTCGGCGCCGCGGGGTTGTCGACGATCGCCTGGATCTCGGCCAGTTGCTCGGCCATGCCGCGCTCCAGGGCTGGCGCAAAGTGCTCGTCGCGGATGCGGTCGAAGGGCGGGTACTGAAGCGGCAGCGGGCTGATGCTGAACAGCGGGTTGTCCTGCGCGGCCGCGGCGGTCGGCTGCGCCACGGTGTGTCCTGTCAGGCCCATCAGCGCCGCGGCCAGCAGCGGGCCGAGCAGGGCGCCGGCACGGCCGCGGCGGGGGCTCCCGCCGCTCACCGCGTCACCCATCCGCCGCTGACCGGGAACACCTGGCCCACGAAGCAGGCCGCGGCCTCGCTGCACAGGTAGGCGGCGAAGCGCGCGTCCTCCTCGGCGCTGACCAGGCGGCCCAGGGGCACCTCGCGCCGCAGGCGGTCCTGGAAGCGCGGGTTGGCCTGCACCTCGGGGCCGTAGTAGGTCGGGTTGGCGACGAAGTTCTGGGCGATCGCGTTCATCTGGATGCCCAGCGGGGCCAGCTCCAGCGCCACCGACTGCACGTAGGCCAGCTGGGCGCCGCGCGCGGCGCTGTAGCTGCCGGTGCGCTTCTGGCCGCGCAGCGCGGCGGCGCTGCCCATCAGCAGGATGCGTCCGCGTCCGCGCTGCACCATCTGCGGCAGCACCGCGGCCACCAGCCGGGGCATCGGGTCCACCAGGTGGGCAAAGACGTGGCGCCATTCGGCGTCGTCGATCTCGCCGGCCGGCGTGCTGGGCGCGGGCAGCGACAGGTGCAGCAGCAGCACATCGACCTGCCCGGCCTCGCGCACCAGCGCGGCCGGCAGGGCCGGGTCGTCGGCGAGCGGGCGGGGGTCGGCGATCAGCGTGGCGCCGGCGTCGCGGAAGACCTGGCTCAGCGCCGGGCCCATGAAGTCATCGGACTGCGTCAGCAGCACGCGCAGGCCGTCAAGGCGGGTGGACAGCATGGCGGCGTCAGTGCGGCGGGTGATCGGGCCCGTCGGCCGCGCGGCGGTCCATCGGGTAGGGGTCGGCCACGTAGGCCGGCCCCTTCATCACCATCACGATGAATGCGCCGATGGCCACCGTGAGCACGGCGTTCCAGTGCAGGAACAGCAGCGCCAGCACCCAGAAATCCACCTGGTCGGTGAGGTGGCTGGCTGCGCTGGCGTCCTCACCGACCAGACGCACCAGCAGCGACGGCACCAGCAGCAGCAGCGAGCCGTGGAACAGCACCTTGGGCAGCAGGCGCAGGATGCGGCGCTCCAGACCGGGCGGCGTGCGTCGGCCGCCGGGCAGGCGCTGGAAGGCATCGACCATGGGTGTCACCTCGGGGTCAGGGCAGGGGCAGACCCTCGTGGCGCGCCAGGCGCTCCAGGGCTGATTCGAACAGCGCCCGCGACGCGCCGGCCACCTGCTGCAGGTAGGCATGCAGCCGGGCGTCGGCGGTGTCGCGGTGCGCACAGGACGCACTGTAGGCCTCGAAGCTGGAGAGCTGCATCAGCAGTTCCGCCACGTGGCGGGGGCATTCGCAGGCCAGCGTCGGCGACAGGCCGGCGATGCGGGTCAGGGTGGCGTCGTCGTAGCGCCGCGCGGCCGGCGCGCTGGCGGCGGCGTCGGGCGTGGGCCCGGCGGGTTCGGTGTCATTTGCCGGCAGGCTGGCCAGCAGCGCCGCCAGCCAGCGGCCCAGGGCCGGGTCGTCCGCCGGCTCGCGCAGCGTGGCCACGCCGGCGTCGCTCAGGGCCTGCGTGGCGGCCGCGCTGGCGTAGCGGTAGACCACCGCCAGCCGCCGCGCACCGCGGGCCTGACCCAGGGCCGCCACCTCGGGCGGCAGCGTTAGCGGCAACGTGGGGGCGTGCCACAGCAGCAGGGTGGCATCCTGGCTGGCCTGCAGGGCCTGCTGCAGTGACGGGTAAACGGCCAGCGGCGGCACGCTGGGCATCAGTTGCCGGGCCACTGCCGGGCGCTGCAGGCGCGCGGCCAGCGCCGCACCCACCACCGCCAGGTGTGGCGCCGCGGCGCGGCGGCTGCCACCCGGCGCCGGCTGGGCCAGGCGCTGCAGTTCCGGCGACGGCATCGCCGCGATCGCGCTGATCGCATGGCCCTGGCTGGTCAGCTGGCGCAGCAGCAGCACACGCTGCACATCGGCCGGCGAGTACCGCCGGTGCCCCGACGGCGCCGTGGCGGGCTTCACCGCCTGGTGGCGTTGCTCCCAGATGCGCAGCGTGGCCACCGGCATGCCCGCCAGCCGGGCCACGGCGCCACTGCGCAGGCCGGCAGCGGTGTCGTCAGGGGGCGGGGGACGGCGTGGCGCCATGGGCTGGATGAGATGCGAATGAGTTGGAAAAAGCAACTCATCTGCCGCAAATATACCCTCCCATGCGTCATCTGAGTTGGTTCTGTACCATTTCGACATGCCGTCACCCCGGGCCGCCAGATCGCCATCGTTCAAGGGCAACAAGCAGGCCCTGCCCAGCAAGCCCTGCGCGGCCTGCGGCCGCCCGATGAGCTGGCGCAAGCGCTGGGCGGCCTGCTGGGACGAGGTGCGCTACTGCTCCGAGGCCTGCCGCCGGGCGCGCCGACCATGACCCGTCTGCGCCACCTGGTGCTGGTGCTGGGCGATCAGCTGGATCTGGACGCCGCGGCCTTCGATGGTTTCGACCCAGCCCAGGACGCGGTGTGGATGGCCGAGGTGGCCGAGGAGTCCACCCACGTCTGGTCCAGCCAGCCCCGCATCGCGCTGTTCCTGGCGGCGATGCGCCACTTCGCCCAGGCCGTGCGGTCCGCGGGCCGGCCGCTGCACTACCGGCGGCTGGACGATCCGGACAACCGCGGCACGCTGGCGGCCGAACTGGCGGCCGCCTTGCAGACCCTGTCGCCGGCGCGCGTGCTGATGACCGCGCCGGGCGACTGGCGCGTGTGGCAGGCGCTGAAGGAGGTGGTGGCCGAGGCGGGGCTGGAGTTGGAGCTGCGCGAAGACCGGCACTTCTTCTGCACGGTGCGCGAGTTCGCCGCGCATGCCCGCGGGCGCCGCACGCTGCGCCTGGAGTTCTTCTACCGCGAACTGCGCCGGCGCCACGGCGTGCTGATGCAGGGCCCCGGCGCGGACGCACAGCCGATCGGCGGCCAGTGGAACTTCGACGCCGACAACCGCGCGCCGTTCGGGCCCGCAGGGCCCGGCGCGGTGCCGCCGCGCAGCCGCTTCGAGCCCGACGACATCACCCGCGAGGTGCTGGCCCTGGTGGCCCGCCGCTTTGCCGACCATCCGGGTGCGCTGAACCACTTCGCCTGGCCGGTCACGCGCGCCCAGGCCCTGCAGGCGCTGCAGCAGTTCATCGACCAGCGCCTGCCGCATTTCGGCCGCACGCAGGACGCGATGTGGCCTGGCGAGCCCTGGCTGTACCACTCGCACCTGTCGGCGGCGCTGAACCTGAAGCTGCTGTCGGCGCGCGAGGTGGTGCAGGCCGCCGAAGCGGCCTTCCACGCCGGCCACGTGGGCATTGAGAGCGCCGAGGGCTTCATCCGCCAGATCCTGGGCTGGCGCGAGTACGTGCGCGGCATCTACTGGACGCAGATGCCCGGCTATCTGCAGCGCAACGCGCTGCAGGCCGACCAGGACCTGCCGGCCTGGTACTGGAGCGGCCGCACCGACATGGCCTGCCTGCGCGAGGCGATCACGCAGACCCTGGCGCTCGGCTACGCCCACCACATCCAGCGCCTGATGGTCACCGGCCTGTTCGCGCTGCTGCTGGGCGTGCGGCCGCAGCAGGTGCATGCCTGGTACCTGTCGGTCTACGTGGACGCGGTGGAATGGGTCGAGCTGCCCAACACCCTGGGCATGAGCCAGTACGCCGACGGCGGCCTGATGGCCAGCAAACCCTATGTGGCCACCGGGCGCTACATCGAGCGCATGGGCGGCGGCTGCGCCGGTTGCCGCTACGATCCGGCGCAGCGGGTGGGCGAGCGCGCCTGCCCCTTCACCACGCTGTACTGGGACTTCCTGGAGCGCCACCAGGCGCTGCTGGCGCGCAACCCGCGGATGTCCCTGCAGGTGAAGAACCTGGCGCGGCTGACCGCGGCCGAGCGCGACGCCGTGCGCCAGCGCGCCGACGCGATCCGCGCGGGCCAGGTGGGGGTGCCGGCATGAGCCTGGCCGAGTTCCTACCCACACCCGAAGCCGCCCGCGCCCGGCTGGCCGCGGTCCGCCCCGCCGACTACGCGCGCACGCGCAACGCGCTGGATGGCGCCGTGACCCGGCTGTCGCCCTACATCACCCACGGCCTGCTGAGCCCGCCCGAGGTGCTGGCCGCGCTGGCCGCGCGCCACCGTCTGCACCTGGGACACCGCTTCGTGATGGAGCTGGGCTGGCGCGCCTGGTTCCGGCACCTGTGGCAGACCCGCGGTGATGCGATCCTGCGCTCGCTGCATCCCGGGCCGCTGCCCGACAGCGCCTACAGCGACGTGCTGCCCGCCGACATCCGCCAGGCCCGCAGCGGCGTGCCGGTGATTGACCAGGCGGTGCGCACGCTCTACGCCAGCGGCTACCTGCACAACCATGCCCGGATGTGGCTGGCCAGCTACGTGGTCCACCTGCGCAAGGTGCACTGGCGCGCCGGGGCCGACTGGATGCTGGGCCACCTGCTGGACGGCGACCTGGCCAGCAACCACCTCAGCTGGCAGTGGGTGGCCGGCACCGGCAGCCACAAGCCCTACCTGTTCAACGCCGACAACGTGGCCCGCTACGCACCCGCGACCTGGCACAGCGCCGACAGCGTGCTGGACACCAGCTACGAGGCGCTGGACGCCCTGGCGCGTCGCCCGCATGCGGTGCCGATGCGGCCCTCGCTCGAGGGTCTCGACGAGCCCGCCCTGACCGGCCTGCCGCCCGGCGCCACGCCAGCGCGGGCGCAGGACGTGGCCGGGCGTGATGTCTGGCTGGTGCATCCCTGGGCGCTGGGCGACCCGCCGGCCGATCTGCCGCCGGGCCACCTGTGCCTGGGCTGGTGGCCCGCCGATCACCATGCCGCCTGGCCGTGGAGCGCGGCGCGCTGGGCCTTCGTGGGCACCCGGCTGTCGGCGCTGACCTGCCGGCAGTGGCACGCCAGCACCGGGCAGTTGGCCGCCGCGCTGGCCGGCGCGCGCTCGGTGCAGACGCTGGCCGACCCGCATGCCGACCCCTGGCTGCCGCCGCTGGTGCGGCGCCGCGCCGCGCCGGCGCTGTTCCCCGAGCCCGACCGCCCCTGCGCCTCGTTCTCGGCCTGGTGGTCGCGCAGCACCCGCGGCCTGCGGGACCTGTCCGAGTTGCCCGCGCTGCGCGGCGAGCTCATCGCATGAGCGACGCCGCGCCGCAACTCGTGTGGTTCAAGCGCGATCTGCGCGTCGCCGACCACGCCCCCTTGGCGCAGGCCGCGCAGCACGGCCCGGTGGTGGCGCTGTTCGTCTACGAACCCAGCCTGCTGCATTCCGCCGAGTTCGACGCCTGCCACCTGGACTTCATCAACGACGCCCTGGCGGCATTGCGCGAGGCGCTGGCCCGGCGCGGCTGCCCGCTGCTGATCCGGGTGGGCGAGTGCCCGCAGGTGCTGCAGGACCTGCAGGCGTCACTGGGCTTTCGGGCCCTGTGGAGCCACGAGGAAACCGGGCTGGAGGTGACCTACGCACGCGACCGTCGGGTGGCAGCCTGGTGCCGCGCCCAGGGCATCGCCTGGCACGAGATCCCGCAGTGCGGCGTGGTCCGCCGCCTGCGCAACCGCGACGGCTGGGCCGAGCGCTGGGCACAGCGCATGTCGGCGCCGCTGGTGGCCCCGCCGGTGGCGCTGCGCACCGTGGCGGCGCTGCACAACCTGGGCGAGGTCGCGGCGCAGCACCCGATCCGCAGCGCCGCCGAACTGGGCGTGGCGGGCGCATCCCGCCCCGAGGCCCAGCGCGGCGGCGAGCGGCGCGGGCAGGCGGTGCTGCAGTCCTTCCTGCGTGAGCGCGGTGTCGACTACCGGCGTGGCATGTCCTCGCCCACCACCGGCTTTCAGGCCTGCTCGCGCCTGAGTGCGCACCTGGCCTGGGGGTCGCTGTCGCTGCGCCAGGTGCACCAGGCCTGCGAGCAGCGCCGCGCGGCAATCGATGAGGCGCGCGCCGTGGGCGCGGCGGTGGATCCGCGCTGGCCCGCGTCGCTGCAGTCCTTCAGCAGCCGGCTGCGCTGGCACTGCCACTTCATGCAGAAGCTGGAGGACGAGCCGCGCATCGAGTTCGAGAATTTCTCGCACGCCTTTGACGGCCTGCGCGAACCAGGCGCCCACCCCGAGCGCCTGGCCGCCTGGTGCGCCGGCCGCACCGGCTACCCCTTGATCGACGCCTGCATGCGCGCGCTGCACAGCGGCGGCTGGATCAACTTCCGCATGCGGGCGATGCTGGTGTCCTTCGCGGCGCAGCACCTGTGGCTGCACTGGCGCGATTTCGCACCCTTCCTGGCGCGCCAGTTCATCGACTTCGAGCCGGGCATCCACTACAGCCAGGTGCAGATGCAAAGCGGCACCACCGGCATCAATGCGATCCGCATCTACTCGCCCATCAAGCAGGCGCTGGACCAGGACCCCGAGGGCGTGTTCATCCGCCGCCACGTGCCGGAGCTGGCCGCGGTGCCCACCGGCTTCCTGGCCCAGCCCGAGCGCATGCCGACGGCCTTGCAGCAGCGCCTGGGCGTGCGCATCGGCCACGACTACCCGGCGCCGATCGTCGATCACGCCAGCGCCTACCGCGCCGCGCGCGAGCGCATCGGCGCCTTGCGCAAGACCCCGGCTGCGCGCACCGAGGCCGAGCGCGTGCTGGCGCGGCATGGCAGCCGCCGCAGCGGCCTGCCGGCCACCGAGCGGCGCCCGCCCCGGCGCCCCCGCGACAGCGGCGGGCGGGCGCAGCTGTCCCTGTGGGGGGACGAGCCGACCTAAGATCGCGCCCATCACAGCAGGTGGCGAGGCGCGATGGCAGGCAGTGCTCCGTGGGTCTTGAGTCAGGTCCAGGTGGTGGCCGAGGCGGTGGCCACCGTGGCCTTTGCCTTGTCCGGCGTCATCGAGGGCGCGCGCAAGCGGCTCGATGCGGTGGGCATCTGCGTGGTCGCGGGCCTGGCGGCGTTCGGCGGCGGCACGGTGCGCGACGTGGTGCTCGACCGGCGGCCGCTGTTCTGGGTCGAGCACGCCGGCTGGCTGTGGGCGCTGCTGGCGCTGTGCATCGGCGCGATGGCCTTCATGCGGGCGCGCCACCTGGAACCCACCGAGCGGGCCATGCAGTGGCCCGACGCGCTGGGCCTGGGCCTGTTCACGGCCAGCGGCACGCAGATCGCGCTGGACAGCGGCATGCCCGCGATCGTGGCGGTGCTGCTGGGCATGGTGACGGCGGTGTTCGGCGGCGTGCTGCGCGACGTGGTCTGCAACGAGATCCCGCGCGCCTTCCACGACCACCGGCCATACGCCATCTGCGCGTTCACCGGCGGCTGGGTGCTGGTGGCCACGCAGGCCGCCGGCCTGGACGGCGGCCTGGCGCTGACGCTGACGGCCCTGCTCACCACCGGGCTGCGTGCCGCCGCGCTGGTGCGCGACTGGCGGCTGCCGGCCTGGCAGGCGGGACGGCCCGACTGAACGGCTCTCAGCCTCTGGGTCTGACGGCGCCGGCGGCTCAGTCGCGCCCGGCCTGCTCGATCGCCGCGGCGATGGCCGCCGGGTCGGTGAACCACACCTCGTGGCTGCCGCTGCATTCGATGTAGCGGAACAGCCCCAGCCGCTCGGACAGACGCGGGTGCCAGCCCAGGCTCTGCGGCAGCGCGCTGTCCATGCGGCAGTTCACATAGCTCTTGGGCAGCGGGCAGGCGGCCATCGGCTGGCTCAGCGTGATCGGGTCCTGGAAGGTCTTGTACGGGTGCGGATTCAGCCGATCGAAGGCCTGCTGCGCCAGCGCCAGGTCGGCGTCGTTGATGAAGGCCTCGCGCCAGACCGGGAAGGGCAGCATCACCGCGCCGCCGTGGGCCGCGGCCAGGCTGTCGAACAGTGCGGTGTAGTGCGGCGGCACCAGGTCGTTCAGGCACTCGCCCGGCTGCGGCACGAAGGCGTTGACGTAGACCAGACGGGCGATGCGCTGCGGGCACAGGTCGGCGGTGCGCGAGATCACCATGCCGCCATAGCTGTGGCCGACCAGGCGCACCTGCTGCAGCGCATGCTGCTCCAGAAAGTCCACCAGCGAGCGCGCGGCGTCCTCCAGGCCGGTGCCGCCGCGGTCGTCGCCAGGCCGGTTGCCGGCCAGCGTGGGGCAATGCACGGTGTGGCCGCGGGCGCGCAACTGCTGGGCGGTGGCTTCCAGCTCGGCGCCGGTGTGCCAGGCGCCATGCACGAGGACGTAGGTGTCGGTGCTCATCGGGGTCTCCTGTCGGGGTGATCAGGACCCGCAGTGTGGGCGCCAGTGGCATGGGCCACCGGCCGCTGTGTGCCAGGCCGCTGGCCGCTGCGTGCCAGGTGTCAGCGTGGGCGCAGGGCCGACGGCGTCTGGCCCAGGTGGCGCCGGCACAGCCGCGCGAAGTGCGACGGATCGAGCAGTCCGACGCGGCGCCCGATCTCGGCCACCGCCACCTGCCGCAGCGCCCGGCTGCGCAGCATCTGCTCGGCCTGCGCCATGCGCTCGGCCATCAGCAGCGTGGCGAAGGTCTGGCCGCGCGCCGCCAGCGCGCGGTGCAGGCTGCGCACCGAGCGGCCCAGGTCGGTGGCGATCGTGCTGGCGCTGAGGCCCGGCTCGGCCAGACGCTGGCGCAGTGCCGCCCGCACCTGTTCCAGCGTGTCGTCGGGTGGCGGTGCCGCGCGCGCGCCACCGCAGGCCAGCGCCAGCAGGGCGCCGAGCTGATCGGTCAGCAGTTCCGCCGGCAGTGGCGGCGCGCTGGCCAGGTCCGGCCGCCACGGGCGGGCAAAGGCCGACAGCGCCGCCCCCCAGTCGGCGAGGTCGTCATGGCGGAACGGCCGCGCGGTGTGCGCCTGGGGCTCGTCCACCCAGCGCAGCAGCCAGTCCAGCGGCAGGGCCAGCGACACGGTGCTGGGGCCGTCGGCGAAATCGAAGGCATAGGGCCGGCGGGCATCGACCAGCACGAAGTCACCCGGCCGCATCAGGGCCTCGCGGCCGTCCTGGCGCACGCGCCAGGGCGTCTCCTGGTTGCCCAGCAGGTAGGCCCAGCGGCCGTCGCCACGGGCGATGCCGCGCGGCGTGCGCCAGACCTGCTGTGCCGAAGCGCGCACCCAGTTCACCCCCAACGGGCCCAGCGGCGCGGACAGCAGTTCACCCTGGAAGCCCTGCGGGTTGCCGCTGGCGTCCATCGCCAGAAAGCCTTCGGAGATGGCACCCACCCAGTAGTCCAGGCGCTGCGCGGCGGGCACGGCATCGGTGCTCCAGCGGCGCGGCGCGGGGGCGGGCTCGGGGCGGGTGCTCATGGCCGCAGTGTGCGGCGGCGCCGGCCTGTCCGGGGCTGGGGCTTGCCCGGTGCCGGTCCGCTCAGCGCCGGGGTGAAGCTGCCCTGAAGCTCAGGTTTGACGCGCGCTGCAGCGCCTGGTGCGACACCTGCCGCGCGGGCAAGGCCTGCGCGTCCAGCCAGGGCAGCGGCCCCTGGCCACGGAGGCGCAGCCAGGGGCCAACCGGCCGCCACAGCGCTGCGCCGCGCACCATTGGCTGGCCCAGCACATAGCGGCCGCTGAAGGGCTCGGCGGGGTAGAAGCCCAGCACCGCGAAGACCAGCCAGGCGCTCATCTGGCCGACGTCGTCATTGCCGACCAGGCCCGCCGGGCCGGTGCCGTAGAAGCGCCGCACGATCTGCTCGCGCAGGCGCTGGCCCTTCTCGGGCGCATCGGTCCAGGCATACAGCCAGGTGATGTGGTGGCTGGGTTCGTTGCCGTGCGCGTACTGGCCGATCAGCGCCTCCTGGCCCAGGTGCGGGTCGGGCGCCGGCACCGGCAGGCTGAAGAAGCGGTCCAGCCAGGCTTCGAGGCCGGCGGCGCCGCCCAGGCGGGCGCGAAAGCCCTCGGCGTCGTGCAGTGCCGGCGTGGCGGTGTACTGCCAGGCATTGGCCTCGGTGTAGTCGCCCGGGTTCTTCAGCGGCGAGGTGGCCATCACCGGATCGAAGGGCGTGCGCCAGCGGCCGGCGCTGTCCTTGCCGCGCAGCGTGTGCGTCTGATCGTCGAACAACCGCAGCCAACTGCGTGAGCGGGCGCGGAAACGCTCCGCCAGCGCCGGCTGGCCCAGCCGCTCGGCCACCGCGGCCACGGCGGCATCGCCATAGCCCAGCTCGGCGGTCAGGCTGACCGATTCACCGGTCTGCACATCCAGCGGCAGGTAGCCGAAGCGCTCCAGCGTGGCCCAGCTGCGCTGCGCCCAGGCCGGCGCATCCGGGCGCTCACGGGTGCTGGTCTCGACCATGGCCTGCAGCGCAGCGGCCTCGTCGATCGCGCCCCCCGCCCCGAAGCCCTTGAGCAGCGCGTCGGCGATCACCGGCAGCGCCGGGTTGCCGATCATGCAGTAGGTCTCGCGGCCCCAGCTGGTCCACAGCGGCAGCCAGCCCATCTGCCGATGGTGCGCCAGCAGGGTGTTGACCATGCCCGGCACGCGTTCGGGCACCAGCAGCGTGAACAGCGGGTGGGAGGCGCGGAAGGTGTCCCACAGGCTCAGTGTCGAGTAGTAGACGCCGCCCGGGGCGTCGATCACCTCGCCACGCGGGCCGCGCACCCGGCCGTCGGCATCGGCGATGTCGCTGGGGTGCTGCAGCGCGCGGTAGAGCGCCGAGTAGACCAGGCGCCGGGTGCGTGCATCGGCATCGATGCGCAGGCGGCCCAGCAGCGCATTCCAGGCGCGATCAGCGCTGGCGCGCACGCTGTCGAAGTCCTGGCCGTCGGCCGTGGCCAGGTTGCGCTGCGCGCCGTCCTCGTCCACGGTCGACAGGCCGATGCGCGCCTCCAGCGTGCGGCTCTGGCCCAGGTCGAAGCTCAGCAGCCAGCGTGATGCGTGCTCGCCCGGCCGTGGCGGCAGCTGCTGGCGGTGCTGCACCGGGTGGCTGAAGCGCAGCGCGAACGAGACCTGCCGCTCCACCCAGTTGCGGCGCTGCAGCGTGCCCTGCAGGCCATCGACGCGTGGCGTGACCTGGGCTGAGAGCACCGTGGGACCGTCCACGTAGTGCAGGCCGTGCTGCAGGTCCACCAGCACCTGCACGCGGCCCGGGCGGTCGAAGCGGTAGCGCTGCAGCGCCACCTTGGGCGCGGCGCTCAGCTCCACCGAGACGCCATGGCCCGGCAGCCGCACGCGGTACAGGCCCGGGTGCGCCTGCTCGTTACCTTTGACAGCGCTGAAGTCGGTGGTCTGTTCGGTCCAGGCCTGGCCGGCACGCGGCTGCAGCAGCACGTCCCCCAGTTCGGGAATGCCGGCGCCGCTGTGGTGGGTGTTCGAGAAGCCCAGGATGCGCCGGTCCTGGAACTGGTAGCCGGCGCTGTGGCTCCAGCCGCGGTCGGCGGTGTCGGGCGCCGGGAAGACCATGCCGAAGGGCACGGTGGCGCCGGGGGTCACATGGCCGGTGCCCTGGGTGCCGATGAAGGGGTCGACCCAGCGGGTGAAGGACGGCGCCGCGGCGGCGGGCAGGCCGACCGCACCCAGCAGGCCCAGCATCAGGACCCCACGGCGCAACGCTGCGCTCATGCGCGCTGCCAGACCACCGGGTTCTTGCGCGTGGCGATCGGCTCGCCTTCGCGCGCACCGGGACACCACTGGTCGCGGTCATTGGCCTGGATCGCGTTGAGCGCCGGCACCAGGCGCATGCCGGCGTCCATGTAGATGATGGTCATCACCGAGCGCGGCTGCGCGCTGTGGTTGGGACCGGCCTTGTGGAAGGTCCAGCCCAGGTGGAAGCTCACCTCGCCCAGGTCGAAGCCGCCCGAGACGAAGGCGAAGCCGTGGCGCGCCATGTTGGCGCTGATCCGCGCCTCGCTCTCGTCCGAGATGCCCAGGTCGCGGCCGAAGGCCACCGACTGGCTGCCGGCGTAAAAGCCCAGCGGCCCCATCTCGGGCGGCACCGGCTGCAGCGGGATCCAGGCGGTGATCGTGCGGTCGGAGTCCAGCGGCCAGTAGTACTGGTCGGCATGGGCCGGCGTGAGGCCGCCGCCCGGCTCCTTGTAGAGCGACTGGTCGTGGTACAGACGTACGCCGTCCACCTCCAGCAGCTCGGCGGCCAGGCGGCCCAGGCGCCGACCCATCACGAAGCGGCCGACCAGCGGGCTGCGCTCCCACAGGTTCATCACCTGCAGGAAGGCGCGGTCGTAGGTGCTGCGCTCGGCCAGCGGCCGCTGCTCGGTGTTCAGCGCGATCGTCAGCCGCGTGATCTCGCCGCCATAGGCCTCGAGCGTGTCGGCGCTGAGCACCTGCTTGAGCTTGATGAAGCCGTCGCGGCGGAACTGCGCGACCTGCTCGGCGCCGAGGGCGTAGGGAGTGTCGAGGTCGGTCATGGCAGGGCGGGGTCAGGGGGCAGGGAAGAAGGCCGCCGCGCCGGCGGGCAGGGGACGGGCAGGGTCCAGGGGCAGGGCGCTGCACCACAGTGGCGGCTCGCCCGCGCAGGCGAGCGCCGCAGCCGGCCAGGCGGCGGGCTGGCCGCCCAGGTTGAACAGCGCCAGCACCGCGCCCGGGCCGTCGCCGCGGCGCAGCAGCAGCACCTCCCCCTGGGCCCACAGCACGGTGCAGCGCCCCTGGCGCAGCGCTGGATGGGCGCGGCGCAGGGCGATCAGCGCGCGGGTCTGGTTCAGCATCGAGCGGGGATCGGCCTGCTGGCGGTCCACGGCCAGCGCCGCATGCGCCGGGTCGGCCGGCAGCCAGGGCGCTGCGCTGCTGAAGCCGGCCGCGGGCGCTTCGGCCGACCAGGGCATGGGCGTGCGGCAGCCGTCGCGGCCCGGGATCAGCGGCCAGTTCGCCAGGCCGTAGGGGTCCTGCATCTGCTCGGGGGGCACCTCGCTCTGCGGCAGGCCCAGCTCCTCGCCCTGGTAGACGAAGACCGTGCCACGCAGCGCCATCAGCAGCGCCATCCAGGTCAGCGGACCCGCAGCAGCGGCCGCGATGGTGCCCCGGCCGGCGGTGCCTGCACCGAGACTAAAGCCCGTGGCGCCGTCAGCGCCCCAGCGCGAGGCCACGCGTGGCGCGTCGTGGTTGGAGAAGGCCCAGGACGGCCAGCCGGCGTCCTCGGTCCAGGGCTCGAGTTGGCGCGCCACCCCCGCGGCGTCCGGCCGCGCGCCCAGGAAGGCGAACGAGTAGGCCGTGTGCAGCGCATCGCCGCCGCGGGTGTAGGCCCGCATCGTGGCCAGCGCCGCCGGGCCACCGATCTCGCCCACGGTCATGCGGCCGGGGTAGCGGTCCATCAGCGCGCGCAGCCGGCGCAGGAAGTCCAGCGACTGCGGCTGGTCCATCGTGTAGCGGTGCTGCTGCATCAGCACCGGGCTGTCGCCGCGCTGCCCGGGCGGGGCGGGCGGGTTGTCGCGCAGCAGCGGGTCATGGGCGTAGAGGTTGGCGGTGTCCAGACGGAAGCCGTCCACACCGCGGTCCAGCCAGAAGCGGGCCACGTCCAGCACCGCCTGCTGCACCGCCTCGCAGTGGAAGTTCAGGTCGGGCATCTGCGGCAGGAACTGGTGCAGGTGGTACTGCCGCCGGCGCGGCTCCCAGCGCCAGGCCGGACCGCCCATCCAGCTGAGCCAGTTGTTGGGCGGGCTGCCGTCGGGCCGCGGATCGGCCCAGACGTACCAGTCGGCCTTCGGGTTGTCGCGGCTGGCGCGGCTCTCGATGAACCAGGGGTGCTCGGCCGCGGTGTGGCTCCAGACCTGGTCGATCAGCAGCTTCAGGCCCAGCGCATGGGCCTCGCGGACCAGGGTGTCGACATCCGCCAGCGTGCCGAAGCGCGGGTCGATGTCGCAGTGGTCGGCGACGTCGTATCCGAAGTCGCGCATCGGGCTGGGGAAGACCGGGCAGACCCACAGCCCGTCCACGCCCAGCGAGGCGATGTAGGGCAGGCGTGCGGTCAGGCCCGCCAGATCACCCAGGCCGTCGCAGTTGCTGTCCTGGAAGGAGCGCGGGTAGACCTGGTAGAGCACGGCGCCACGCCACCACGGCGCGGTGGGGGCCGGTGCGGGGGCTGTTTCACCCGTGTCGGGTGTCTGCGTGGACATGGCGCCGCAGTATGGGCGCTGACCCCGATGGGCGCCACGCGCGGATCAACCGACAATGACTGTTTTGTTACCTCCATGACCATAGAGGTGTGTCTTGAGAGTCGTTCAGGAGTCAGTTCCGCAGGCCCAGGCGCTGACCATGCGCGTGCTCGACCTGTCGCTGGCGGCCTTCGATGGCCCGGTCCACATGCACCCGATGCTGGAGCTGACCTGCATCGCGCGTGGCAGCGGCCTGCGCTTCGTTGGTGACACGGTGGAGCCCTTCGCCCCGGGCGATGTGGTGCTGGTCGCGCCGCAGGTGGCGCATGCCTGGTGGTCAAGCGCATCGCGGCGGGTGGCCGGCGCGGCGCAGGCCACGGTGATGCAGTTGCATGACACGCCGGCCTTGCAGGGGCTGCCCGAGTGGGCGGCAGGCCCGGGCGTGCTGCTCAGCGAAGCGGCGGCGGGCTGGGCGCTGCAGGGGCCGCTGGCGGCCGAGGTGGCGGCGGCGCTGCCGGCGCTGTCGAGCACCCAGGGCCTGGCTCAGCTGGGTCAGGCGCTGGCGCTGCTGGCGCGCATCGCCGCCCCCGAGGCCCGGCGCTGGCGCCGCCCGCTGGGGCTGCGCCAGCGCCGGCCCGAGGCGACAGCCGCCGCCGGGGCGCGGCGGGTGGACGCCTTGCTGACCTGGGTGCGCGACCACCTGCAGGAGGACCTCAGCGCCGCGGCGGCTGCGCGCCAGCTGCATGTCACGCCGGCCGCCTTCAGCCGCAGCTTCAAGCGCCTGGTCGGGCGCTCCTTCACCGACTATGTCAACGACCTGCGCATCGCCGAGGCCCGGCTGCTGCTGCGCCGCACGGACCGCCCGATCAGCGAGGTGGCGGCCGCCTGCGGCTTTGCGACGCTGTCGAACTTCAACGCCCAGTTCCGGCGGCGGGTGGGGGTGTCACCGCGCGAGGATCGGCGCGGCTGAGGGCCGGTGCGCGTCGCGCGGCCACGGCGCGTCAGCGCGTGCTGCGGACCAGGCGCACGGCCAGCCGCGAGCCCCTGGGCACGTCATCGCGCGCCTGACCGTCGCCCAGGTGCACCGCCCAGCCGTTGACGAAGCTGCTCTCAGGCGGCGCACTGGCGGTCTGGCCGCGCATCACGCTGCCGTAGTTGTAGGGGTTCACCGCCTCGTGCGACAGGCTGGGCGTGCCACTCCAGTGCCAGTCGGCCGGGGCGTCGGGGAAGAGCTGCGGGTCCAGCCCCTGGCCGTTGCGGCGCACCAGGCGCTGCAGTTCGGGCACCCGCGGCAGGCGCCAGGCACGGCCGCTCTGCTGCGCCAGCGCGCGGGCACGGGCCAGGGCTTCGGTGTGGCGCAGCAGCTCAGGCGTTCCGCCGCAGGCCCGGCCAGTCCAGCGCTGGCCCAGCAGACAGCGCGACCAGGCCAGGTGGGTGGCCGGGTCCAGGATCTCCTGGCCATCCTGGGAGGGCGCCAGCGCCGCGGCCGCGGCCGAGGCGGCCAGCAGCAGGGCGGCCGCCAGCGTGGCTGGCAGACCCAGGCCGGCGAGTGCAGGGGGACAGTGCATGCGCCTCACTCTACGCCAGTGTGCGTATGGTCGGTCCGGGCGGCGGCTTCTAACCTGCGGGCACTGATTCACCCCCAACCCCTCCCAGGAGCACCCGCATGCAATTCACCCGCCGTTCCATCACCGCGCTGGCCGCCGCCGCCTGCGCGCTCGGCTTCACCACGCTGGCCCAGGCGGCCGACACCATCAAGGTGGGCGTGCTGCACTCGCTGTCGGGCACGATGGCGATCTCGGAAACCGTGCTGAAGGACACCGTCCTGATGGCCATCGACGAGATCAACGCCAAGGGCGGCCTGCTGGGCAAGAAGCTCGAGCCGGTGGTGGTGGACCCGGCCTCGAACTGGCCGCTGTTCGCCGAGAAGGCCAAGCAACTGATCGACCAGGACAAGGTGGCCGTGGTCTTCGGCTGCTGGACCTCGGTGTCGCGCAAGTCGGTGCTGCCGGTCTTCGAAGAGAAGAACTCGCTGCTGTTCTACCCCGTGCAGTACGAAGGCGAAGAGCTCAGCAAGAACGTCTTCTACACCGGCGCCGCGCCCAACCAGCAGGCGATTCCCGCGGTGGAATACCTGATGAGCAAGGACGGCGGCTCGGCCAAGCGCTTCGTGCTGCTGGGCACCGACTACGTCTACCCGCGCACCACCAACAAGATCCTGCGCGCCTTCCTGAAGAGCAAGGGCGTCGCCGAGGCCGACATCATGGAGGAGTACACCCCCTTCGGCCACTCCGACTACCAGAGCATCATCGCCAAGATCAAGAAGTTCGCCTCTGAAGGCAAGAAGACGGCGGTGGTCTCGACCATCAACGGCGACTCCAACGTGCCCTTCTACAAGGAACTGGGCAACCAGGGCCTGAAGGCGACCGACGTGCCGGTGGTGGCCTTCTCGGTGGGTGAAGAGGAACTGCGTGGCGTCGACACCAAGCCGCTGGTCGGCCACCTGGCCGCCTGGAACTACTTCATGAGCATCAAGAACCCGACCAACGCCGAGTTCGTCAAGAAGTGGAGCGACTACGCCAAGGCCAAGGGCATCGCCGGCCACAAGGACAAGCCGCTGACCAATGACCCGATGGAAGCCACCTACATCGGCATCAACATGTGGGCCCAGGCCGTGACCAAGGCCAAGTCCACCGACACCGACAAGGTGATCGCGGCGATGGCCGGCCAGACCTTCAAGGCCCCGGGCGGCTTCACCAGCACGATGGACAAGGAAAACCACCACCTGCACAAGCCGGTGTTCATCGGTGAGGTCAAGGCCGACGGCCAGTTCAACGTGGTGTGGAAGACCCCGGGTCCGGTCGTGGCCGATCCGTGGAGCGACTACATCGCCGAGAACAAGGGCAAGAAGAACGTCCCCGAGAAGAAATAACCCCCCCTACCGCAGCACAGCTGCGGCCCCCAGGGCGCGAGTTCTGGGGGCGACGCGAGTGGACCGGCGAAGCCGGATCCACCGCGTCTGCCGGAAGGCGCGGGCGGCTGGCGCCGGCCCGCGTTTTCGTTTGTCGAGGGATGGTGATGATTCGTTGGATTCTTGGCCTTGGGCTGTCGTTGGTGGCGATGTGTGCTTCGGCGCTGACGGCGGAGCAGGCGCGGGCGATCGCGGCGGGCGAGACCGATGCGCGGATCGCGGCGCTGGGCGAGGCGGCCAAGGTGCCGGATGCGGCGCTGGCGGGCTTCGTGCAGGCGCTGCTGGATGACGCGGTCAAGCTGACGCCCAAGGCGGTGCTGGTGATCGATGGCACGGCCGTCAAGGATGCGGTCACCGGTGCGGCGGCCACGTTGCCGGACGACGCCGAGGACGTGGTCAACAACAACCGCATGCGCGGTGCGCTGCAGGCGGTGCAAGCGTCGATGAAGCTGCTGTCGCCCGAGCTGGCGGTGCGCCAGGCGGCGGTGGCCGAGCTGGCCAAGGGCGGCGTGGATGAGTCGCAGCTGCCGCTGCTGGACAAGGCGGTCGACGCCGAACCCGATGCGGCGCTGAAGGCCACGCTGGGCCGCCTGCGCGCCAATGTGCTGGTGTCGTCGGCCGACAAGGACAAGCGACTGGCGGCGGTGAAAGAACTGGCCGCCAGTGCGGAGCCCCAGGTCAAGGCGCTGCTGCAGGAGCGCCTGGGCAGCGAAGCCGACGCCGAGGTCAAGGGCGCGCTGATGAGCGCGATCGGCCAGGTCGAGTCGCGCCTGGTCTGGGGCGAGCGCCTGGGCGTGGTCTTCACCGGCGTCAGCCTGGGCAGCATCCTGCTGCTGGTGGCGCTGGGCCTGGCGATCACCTACGGCCTGATGGGCGTGATCAACATGGCGCACGGCGAGCTGATGATGATCGGCGCCTACGCCACCTACGTGGTGCAGAACCTGTTCCGGGCCTATGCGCCCGGCGCGTTCGATTTCTACCTGTGGCTGGCGGTGCCGGCCTCGTTCCTGGCGGCGGCGCTGGTGGGCGCGGTGCTGGAGCGCACGGTGCTGCGCTGGCTCTACGGTCGGCCGCTGGAGACCCTGCTGGCCACCTGGGGCATCTCGCTGGTGCTGATGCAGGGCGTGCGCTCGCTGTTTGGCGCGCAGAACGTGCCGGTGGAGAACCCGGCCTGGCTGTCGGGCGGCATCGCGGTGCTGCCCAATCTGACGCTGCCCTACAACCGCATCGCCATCATCGGTTTCGCCTTCGCGGTGCTGGCCGGCGTGGCGCTGCTGATCGCCCGCACCCGGCTGGGTCTGTTCGTGCGCGGCGTCACGCAGAACCGCCGCATGGCCGCCTGCGTGGGCATCCACACCGCGCGCATCGACACCTATGCGTTCTCGCTGGGCGCCGGCATCGCCGGGCTGGCGGGCTGCGCGCTCAGCCAGGTGGGCAACGTCGGTCCGGACCTGGGCCAGAGCTATATCGTCGACAGCTTCATGGTGGTGGTGCTGGGCGGCGTGGGCCAGCTGGCCGGCACGGTCTACGCCGCGCTGGGTCTGGGTGTGCTGAACAAGTTCCTGGAAGGCTGGGCCGGTGCGGTGCTGGCCAAGATCATGGTGCTGGTGTTCATCGTGGTGTTCATCCAGAAGCGTCCGCAAGGGCTGTTCGCGATGAAGGGCCGAAGCGCCGAGGCATGAGATGACAACGACGACCCTGACCCTTCCCGCGCCGCGCCGCGGCCTGCTGCTCACCCCCGCCGGCTGGTCCGGCGTGCTGCTGGCCACCCTGGTGGTGACCGCGCTGGTGCCGGTGCTGAACCTGCTGGTGCCGGCGGGCAGCGCGTTCCACCTCAGCGACTTCTATGTGCAGCTGGCCGGCAAGATCATGTGCTATGCGATCTGCGCGCTGGCGATGGACCTGATCTGGGGCTACACCGGCATCCTCAGCCTGGGCCATGGCCTCTTCTTCGCGCTGGGCGGCTACGCGATGGGCATGTACCTGATGCGCCAGATCGGCCGCGACGGCAACTACCAGACCGAACTGCCCGACTTCATGGTCTTCCTGGACTGGAAGGCACTGCCCTGGCACTGGGCCTGGAGCGACAGCTTTGTGCTGCAGATGGGGCTGGTGCTGGTGGTGCCGGGCCTGCTGGCCTTCGTGTTCGGTTTCTTCGCCTTCCGCAGCCGCATCAAGGGCGTGTACTTCAGCATCATCACGCAGGCCATGACCTTCGCGGCGATGCTGCTGTTCTTCCGCAACGAGACCGGCTTCGGCGGCAACAACGGCTTCACTGACTTCAAGCGCATCCTGGACATCCCGATCGCCCAGCCGTCCACCCGCATGGTGCTGTTCGTCATCACCGGCCTGACGCTGATCGGCTTCTACCTGATGGCCCGCGCCATCGTGAACAGCAAGTTCGGCCGGGTGCTGCAGGCGATCCGCGATGCCGAGAGCCGCGTGATGTTCACCGGCTACAACCCGCTGGCCTACAAGCTGGCGATCTGGACCTTGAGTGCCGTGATGTGCGGCGTGGCGGGTGCGCTGTATGTGCCGCAGGTGGGCATCATCAACCCGGGCGAGATGAGCGCGGCGGCCTCGATCGAGATCGCCATCTGGGCCGCGGTGGGCGGTCGCGCCACGCTGATCGGGCCGATCGTCGGCGCCTTCTTCGTCAATGGCGCGAAGAGCTGGTTCACGCAGGTGTTCCCCGAGTTCTGGCTGTATTTCCTGGGCGCGCTGTTCATTGCGGTGACGCTGTTCCTGCCGCAGGGATTGGTCGGCCTGGTGGATCGCCTGAAGGGCGCGAAGAAGGAGGAGCGCGCATGACGCCCGACCTGATGGAAGCTGGCGCCAAGGCGCTGGAGGCGCACCGCGCCAAGGTGGAGGCCGAGGTCACCAGCGGCGACCGCGGCGCCAGCTTCGGCCGCGTGCTGCACGGTGCCGAGCCCGACTTCGCGCACGGCGTGGCGCTGTACCTGGACGACATCACGGTCAGCTTCGACGGCTTCCGGGCGCTCAATGCACTGAGCCTGGCGGTGAACGTGGGCGAGCTGCGCTGCATCATCGGCCCCAACGGCGCCGGCAAGACGACGATGATGGACGTCATCACCGGCAAGACCCGGCCCGATGCCGGCACCGCCAGCTTCGGCTCCAACATCGACCTGCTGCGCCTGCGCGAGAACGAGATCGCGCAGATCGGCATCGGCCGCAAGTTCCAGAAGCCCACGGTCTACGAGCAGCTCAGCGTGTTCGAGAACCTGGAGCTGGCCCTCAAGGCCGACCGCCGCGCGCGTGCCAGCCTGTTCTCGCGCCTGTCGGGCGCGCAGCTCGACCGCATCGGCGAGATCCTGCAGCTGATCCACCTGCTGCCCGATGCCCAGCGCACCGCCGGCCTGCTCAGCCACGGCCAGAAGCAGTGGCTGGAGATCGGCATGCTGCTGATGCAGGACCCCAAGCTGCTGCTGCTGGATGAACCGGTGGCCGGCATGACGGACGAAGAGACCGAGCGCACCGCCGAGCTGTTCCTGAGCCTGGAGGGCCAGCACTCGCTGGTGGTGGTGGAGCACGACATGAAGTTCGTCGACCAGCTGACCGAGGGCCGCAAGACGGTGACCGTGTTGCATGAAGGCAGTGTGCTGGCCGAGGGCCTGCTGTCCGAGGTCCAATCGAACGAGAAGGTGGTGGAGGTGTACCTTGGCCGCTGAGATGCTGAAGGTCGACGGCCTGAACCAGTACTACGGCGGCAGCCACATCCTGCGCGGTGTCTCGTTCGAGGCGCGGCTGGGCGAGGTGACGGTGGTGCTGGGCCGCAACGGCGTGGGCAAGACCACGCTGCTCAAGAGCCTGATGGGCGTGGTGCCGGTGAAGACCGGCACGGTGCAGCTGGGCGGACGCGACCTGACCCGCGCCACGCCCTATGAGCGCGTGCGCGCCGGCATGGGCTATGTGCCGCAGGGCCGTGAGATCTTCGGTCGCCTGACGGTGGAGGACAACCTGCGCATGGGCCTGGCCAGCCGGCCGGCGGGCACCAAGATCCCGGATGAGCTGTTCACGCTGTTCCCGGTGCTCAAGCAGATGATTGCGCGTCGCGGCGGTGACCTGTCGGGCGGCCAGCAGCAGCAGCTGGCGATCGCCCGCGCGCTGGCGCCAGGCCCGAAGCTGCTGATCCTGGACGAGCCCACCGAGGGCATCCAGCCCAGCATCATCAAGGACATCGGCCGCGTGATCCGCATGCTGGCCGACCGCGGCGACATGGCCATCGTGCTGGTCGAGCAGTACTACGACTTCGCCGCCGAGCTGGCCGATCAGTACCTGGTGATGGAGCGCGGCGAGATCATCGCCCGCGGCCGCGGCGAGGACATGGCGGCCAATGGCGTGCGCGAGCTGATGTCGATCTGAGGACCCTGCCGGCCCGCCTCACCAGGGCAGGCCGCTGTCCTTGATGATTTTCTCGGTCTCCTGCTGGTCCAGCTTCAGGGCCAGGTCGCGGCGTTTCTCCAGGGCCTGCCTGGTCAGGAACGGCGCCAGCTTGGCCTTGGCTGCCTTGGCCTTGGCGTCCTCGGGGTTCTTCGACAGGATCTTGTTCAGGCCCTCGAGCTCCTTCAACAGGCGGTCGAGGTCCTTGTTGAAGGCGTCGATGTACTTGTGACCCATGGCTGACTCCGGTGGCTGACGGTCGGGCAGATTCTGGGCGGGCGCTTGGCCGAGGGCATCGGGACGACTCCGCATTGGGCGGCTCAGCGTCCCGGCGCGTCCTGCGGCGCGTCCCCCGGCACGGGCAGTCCCGGCGCGGCGTCGCGCCAGGCCCGGGTCAGCGCGGCCCAGGCCGCCTGGTGGTGCAGGGGACGCCAGAACGGGTCGGTGTCGAGCATCAGCAGGTTGGGGTCGCGCTGGCTGATCGCCCGCTGCAGCGCCTGCAGGGCCAGGCCGGACTCGCCCAGACGGGCGTGGGCCAGCGCCAGCACATAGGGCGACAGATGGGTGCTGTGCAGGGCCTGCAGCGCGGCACTGGCGGCGGCACGTTCGGCCGGCACGCCGATCTGGCCGCAGACCGACCAGCGCAGCGCCTGGTAGCCCGGCTCCTGCGGCGCCGCCGCCAGCGCTTCCTCGGCCCAGGGCCGCGCCGCCTCGGGGTCGCCGTCGCTCAGGGCGATCAGGGCGGCCAGCGCCAGTGCCGGCGCGCTGCGTGGCGCGATGTCCAGCACGGCGGCCAGCTCGGCCCGGGCCTGGTCCGGCCGGCCCTGGGCCAGGCGCAGGTTGACCAGGTGCATGCGGCTGGCCAGGTAGTGCGGATCGAGACGGCGAGCCTCGTGCAGTGCGGCCTCGGCGTCGTCCCACAGGCCGCGGTAGGTCAGGTGACAGCCGAAGGCGCTGTGCACGAAGGCCTGCTGCGGCGCCAGCGCCCGGGCGCGTTCGAAGCCGGCGCGCGCCGGCGCCCAGGCCCAGCCGAACTGGTGGTGCGCGGCGGCACGCAGCGTCTGTGCCAGCGCGTCGGTGGGGTCCAGCAGCAGCGCCTGGTCCAGCGCGCGCTGGCATTCGGCGGCGGCCTCGGTGGGGGGCACCGACCAGCTGGTGGCACTGTTGTACCAGGCCCGCCCCAGGCCGGTCCAGGCGGGCGCCCAGGCGGGTGCGGCCCGCACCGCGGCAGCGAAGCGATCGCGCGCCTGGGCCAGCAGGGGCGCGCTGACCGGCCCGCGCAGGAAGTGCTCGCCGCGCTCGACGAGGTCGCGCGCGGCGCGGCTGACCGTGGGCGGGTGCAGCGGCGCCAGCCAGTGCACCTGGTAGCTGCCAGGCCGCAGCGCCAGCCGCCAGGGGTCGGCCATGCCTTCCTCGGCGTAGTAGCGGGCCAGCCGCGCCCGCAGCCGGCGCATCTCGACGCGCACGATGCTGTCCTCGGCCGGATCGAAGCGGTCGGCTGGCCGGCCCAGCACCTGCACCGCGATCAGGGATTCCTTCAGCGAGGCGGTGTCGCCCGCCGCGCAGCGCTCCACCAGGTGGCGCAGCAAGCGACGGTGCCGCAGTGCCCGGGCGAAGGCGCCGCTGGCCTCGATCCGTGCCAGGGCAGCGGCCTGCTCGGGCGGCACGGCGGGAGAAGAAACGGCGCTCATCGCCGTGGCAGTTTAGGGTCTGTTCACACGACCGCAACCCTTCCGGTCGTGCGAACGGGCCCCAGCCAAGGTGTCACCGCCCTGTCACCCCCGCGGACTCGACCCGCGGTGCCGCGCGGCCGCAGACTGGCCGCACCACCACCTCCAAGGAGCTCGCATGCACCTGCATCGCACGACCATGCTGACGGGCCTGCTGGCGGCCACGCTGGCCAGCCCCGCGGCCCGGGCCCAGTACACGCTGTATGTCGGCAACGACCAGTGCCCCACCAACAACTCGGTGACCCAGTTCACCGGCAAGCCCTGGGCCAGCGGCGCCACAGTGCCCGTGGGCCACTGCCCGGCCGGCATCGCCTTCAGCCCGGATGGCGCCACCGCCTGGGTGATGAACGCCGGCGCCAACACCATCACGCCGATCAACACCGCCACCTTCACCCCCGGCCCGGCCTTCAACGCCGGCGTCACCGCGCCGCTGTTTGCCGCGGCCACGCCCGACGGCCAGTGGCTGGCCACCACCGGCGCGGGCTCCAACCAGCTGGCGCTGATCGCCACCGGCAACACCGCGGTGGTGAAGACCGTGGCGGTGGGGGCCTCGCCCACCGGTCTGGCGGTGTTGCCCGACGGCAGCAAGGCCTACACCGCCAACGCCGGAGACAGCACCGTGTCGGTGGTGTCGCTGGGCGCCACGCCCAAGCTGAAGAAGACGCTGTCGCTGCCCGGCTGCAGCCCGTACGGCATGGCGGCCACGCCGGACGGCAGCGCGGTCTATGTGGCCTGCATCACCGGCCCGCTGTGGCGCATCCGCACCGCCAAGGACAAGGCCGATGCCGCGCCGATCACCCTGCCGCAGAGCAGCGGCGGCGCGCAGGTCGTGATCACCCTGGACGGCAAGACCGCCTTTGTGTCCAACACCAACGGCGCGGTCTACCCGGTGACGCTGAAAACCGGTGCGGTCGGCACGCCGATCGCCATCCCAGGCGCCTATGGCCTGGCGCTGAGCCCCGACGGCAAGGTGCTGGCGGTGGGCAATGGTGACTGCTGCTGGCTGGACACGCCGGTGCACTTCGTCAAGGTCAGCACGCAGACGGTGGAGACCACGCTGGGCACCGGCACGAACTACACCCACCGCTGGATCGCCTTCCGGCCCTGATGACCTGGGGGGCCGCAGGCCCTACACTGCGACCCCCCATGAGCTTCACCACCCCCACTGCCGGTCCCCGCGTGGCCGTTGTCGGCGCCGGCCCCGCCGGCCTGATGGCTGCCGAGGTGCTGGCCGCGGCCGGCGCCCAGGTTGACGTCTATGACGCCAGCGCGGTGCCGGCCCGCAAGTTCCTGCTGGCCGGCAAGGGCGGCCTGAACCTGACCCATTCCGAGGAGCTGCCCGCCTTCACCGGCCGCTACGGCGAACGCGCGCCCGAGGTGGCGCGCTGGCTGGAAGCCTTCGGGCCGCAGGCCCTGCGCGACTGGGCCCAGGGCCTGGGCGTGTCCACCTTCGTGGGCAGCTCGGGCCGGGTGTTCCCCGAGTCGATGAAGGCCGCACCGCTGCTGCGCGCCTGGCTGGCGCGGCTGCGGGCGGCCGGCGTGCGCCTGCACCTGCGCCACCGCTGGCAGGCCGGCGTGCTGCAGCACGGCTCCGAGTTGCGCTTCGAGACCCCCGACGGCCCGCGCCAGGTGCATGCCGACGCCGTGGTGCTGGCGCTGGGCGGCGCCAGCTGGGCCCGCCTGGGCTCGGACGGCGCCTGGGTGCAGCCCCTGGGCGATGCCGGGCTGGCGCTGTCGCCGCTGCAGCCCGCCAACTGCGGCTTCGACGTGGGCTGGAGCGAGCACTTCGCCAGCCGCCACGCCGGCGCACCGCTGAAGTCGGTGCTGCTGGACACGCGCGACAGCCGCGGCCGACAGTTCCGCCGCAAGGGCGAGTGCGTGGTCACGTCCACCGGGCTGGAGGGCAGCCTGGTCTACGCCGCCTCGGCGCTGCTGCGTGACGAGATCGCAGCCCACGGGCGGGCGCTGGTGCTGCTGGACCTGCTGCCGGACCGCCCGGTCGAGGCCTTGCAGGCCGCGCTGGCCCGCGGCCGGGGCGCGCGCAGCCTGGCCAATCACCTGAAGGAACAGGCCGGGCTGTCCGGCGCCAAGGCCGGCCTGTTGCGCGAGGGCCTGAGCGCCGAGGAATGGCAGCTGCAGAGCCGCGACGCCGCCTGGCTGGCGCGCCGCATCAAGGCGCTGCCGCTGCAACTGCACGCGGCCCGGCCGATCGACGAGGCGATCAGCACCGCCGGCGGCGTGCGCCTGGAGGCGCTGGACGAGCACCTGATGTGGCCCGAGCGCCCCGGCGTGTTTTTCGCCGGCGAGATGCTGGACTGGGAGGCGCCGACCGGCGGCTACCTGCTCACCGCCTGCTTCGCCAGCGGCGTGGTGGCGGCCCGCGGCCTGCTGGACTGGTGGGCGGCCAAGACCCCGTGACGCCGCGGGTGCCGGCCGCCCCGTAGCATGCCGGCCCATGATCACCGTCCACCACCTGAACAATTCGCGCTCGCAGCGTGTGCTGTGGCTGCTCGAGGAACTGGCGCTGCCCTACGAGATCCGCCACTACCAGCGCGACCCGCAGACCATGCTGGCGCCACCCTCGCTGAAGGCGGTGCATCCGCTGGGCAAATCGCCGGTGCTCAGCGACGGCGACATCACCGTGGCCGAGAGCGGGGCCATCATCGAGTACCTGCTCGACACCCATGGCCAGGGCCGGCTGCGGCCGGCGCCGGGCACGCCCGAGCAGCGGCGCTTCAGCTACTGGCTGCATTTCGCCGAGGGTTCGGCGATGCCGCCGCTGCTGATGAAGCTGGTGTTCGCCCGGGTGCGCTCGGCGCCGATGCCCTTCTTCGTCAAGCCGGTGGCGCGGGCGATCGCCGACAAGGTGCTGACCAGCTTCGTCGAACCCAATCTGCGCGCCCAGCTCGATTTCATGGAAACCGAGCTGTCGGGACGCGACTGGTTCGCGGGCGACACCTTCAGCGCCGCCGACATCCAGATGAGCTTTCCCGTCGAGGCCGCGGCGCAGCGCGCCGGGCTGGATGCCTCGCGGCCGCGGCTGATGGACTGGCTGCGCCGCATCCATGCGCGGCCGGCCTACCGGCGTGCGCTGGAGCGCGGCGGCCCCTACGACTTCGCGCGCGATTGAGGCTCGCCCAGCGACTCAGGTCCTGAGCTGATCGACCAGGCGGTGCAGCTCGTCTGCGCCGTGACGCAGGGTGTTGGCGGCGCTGCTGGTGGCCTCGGCGCTGTGGGCGTTGTGCGCGGTGGTGTCGCCGATCTGGCGCACCGCCTCGGCCACCTGGCCCACGGCCATCGTCTGCTCGCGGGTTGCGGTGGCCAGCTGGCCCATGGCCTCGCCGACGCCACCCACCTGGTCCAGGATGCGGTCGACGCTGTCGCGCGCCTTGTGGATCTCGGCCACGCCGGCCTCCACCTGTTCGGCGGACCCGGTGATCAGCGAGCGGATCTCGCCCGCGGCACTGGCGCTGCGCTGGGCCAGGGCCCGCACCTCACCCGCCACCACCGCGAAGCCGCGACCGGACTCGCCGGCCCGCGCCGCTTCCACCGCGGCATTCAGGGCCAGGATGTTGGTCTGGAAGGCGATGCCGTCGATCACCTGCACGATCTCGCCGACGCGCCGGCTGGTGGCGGCGATGCCCTCGACCGTCTGCACCGCGCCCTGCATGCGCTGGCGGCCATCGGCGCCGGTGTTGCGGATCTGGTGGAACAGCTGATCGACCTGCTCGACATGGCTGGCATTGCTGCGCGCGGTTTGCGAGACCTGCTCGAGCGTGGCGGCCGACTCCTCGACCGTGGCGGCCTGCTGGCTCGCACGGCTGGCCAGGTCGTGGCTTTGCTGCTCCATCTGCTGGCCGGTCTGCGCCACCTGCTGGGCATGGCTGCGGATGCTGCCCACCACGCCTGCCAATCGGCTGCACATCGCATCGAGCTCCTGGGCCATCATGGCGAACTCGTCACGGCCCGGCACGCCCGCACGCACCGACAGGTCGCCCGCGGCGCCGGCATGCGCCACCCGGCTGACCCGCTGCAGCGCATCCATCACGCTGGCATAGAAGCCGGTCATGGCATAGGCCAGGACCAGCACGCCCAGCAGCGAGCCGCCCAGGGCCAGCCACTGGCGCCGCTGCAGGACGTGCTCACGCTCGCTCAGGATCACGGAGAGCCGGCCGGTGATCTGGCGCGAGAACGCGGTGGTCGCCTCGATCGCCGCCGTTCCGGCCTTGAAGAAGGCTTGCGGGTCGCCCTGCGGCTTGCCGTCGGCGAAGCTGCGGGCAGCGAGATCGGCAAAGGCCAGGTTGGCGGCCATCATCGGGGCGAAGCTGGTCGGCTCGGGATCGCCGGCCCGCAGCAGCGCCGCGACCCGCGTCTTCATGCCCTCCACCTGCTCCTGCAGCATCGCCACGCGACCGCTGACCTGGGCCAGCGCGGTGGTGCTGGCTTCGCCGCTGCTGATCAGGCCGGCGCCCTGCCCGCGCAGCAGCCCGGCTGTTTCGGTCAAGGGCAGCGAGCGTTCGACCACCATGTCCATCAGGAAGAAGCTGGCGGCCTCGGGGTCGAAGAGCAGTTCGGAGGTCTCGCCGATGCGCGATGCCAGCGCACGCATGGCCTTGACCTGGGCGGTGTGGGCCGCAAACACCTGGGCGCGGTCACCGTCGCGCCGCCCTTCACCCAGTGTCGCGACGGCTGTGGCGATCGGACTCCAGGCGTCGGTCAGGCCCCAGGCCTGCAGCGCCGCCTGTTCTTCCTTCATCGCCGCGAGGCCCTTGGCCAGCTCGGCCCGTGTGGCCTGCAGCGCCTGCTCGGCCTGGGCATTGCCGCCCATCGCCAGATTGGTCTGGCCGCGGTGCTTCTGCGTGGCCACGGCCACATCCAGCAGCGCGGCCACGACGCGGGCGCCCTGCGCCTCGTTGCGGGCCACCGCCAGCGCGCGGCCGGTGTCCAGCAGCGTGCGGCCGATCAGGATCATCAGCGGCACGGCGATCAGGGCGACGATCAGCGCCATCTTGGCGGGCAGCCGCAGCTGGCGCATCACGGACACGGCCGGACGCAGCAAGGATCCATCGGCGGCAAGGGACATGGCAGAGCACCTCGGGTGACAGGACACGGCGAATGCGTGTTTATCGCCCGACCCTCCCGGACCCGAAGGGCTGAAAAGCCGCGTCTGGGCCCGCTATTGCGGGTTTTCCCGCGGGTGGGCCGGCGTCACATCGCCCACAGCCGTGGCGGGCATTCGGCCAGCGACCACAGGCGGCGGCGCCAGCCGGCGCGCACGGCGCGCGCCAGCGTGAACAGCGCTTCGGTGCGTGGCGCCAGCGCCCGCAGCACCACCACGCCGTCGTCGGCGGCGCTGACCCCGGCCCGGGCGGCCAGCGGCGAGGCCGCGATGCAGGCGCGCGCGTCCTCGAGCAGCTGTTCGCGCAGCCCATCGCTGAAGCCGTCGCCGGCGGCGCACCAGAGCGTGGCCAGGGCCCGCTGGCCGGCCCAGCCCAGCGGCGAGTCCAGCAGCACCCGGTCGTCGGCACGGATGCGTCCCTGCTCCAGCCAGCGGCCGGCGATCGAGACTGTCTGGTGCAGCTCGCCCCGCTCGAAGCCCAGCTCGGCGGCCGGCAGGCCCAGGGCCAGCAGGTCCCAGCCGATCATCTGCGCCCCGGGCGCCAGCTCGAAATGCAGCGCATTGGCGGCGCGGCAGCCGCTGTAGGCAATCGTCTCCAGCGGCAGCCACTCCAGCCGCGCCCCCGCGGCCAGCCGGGCCTGCAGCGTCTGCGTGGCCTGGGCACCGGCACTGCGGTAGAAGCGGGTGGCGCCGGGCGTGGTGATCAGCGCGTGGGTGCCGGGGCCCAGCGTGGCCTCGATCGCCAGCTGGTCACCGCCGACGATGCCGCCGGGCGGATGCACCAGCACGTGGTGGCAGATGGCGTCGCCCTCGGGGTAGAGGCGCTGCAGCACGCGCAGCGGACCCTCGTGGCGATCCAGGGCGGTGGTGCGCTGGTCCTCGAGCCGGTAGTCGAGCCGCAGGTGGCCGCGCCAGCTCAACGCCCACCCCAGCCAGCGGCCATCAGCCTCATGCCGGCTCCTGCGGCAGGCTCTCGACCGCGTCGCGCAGCCACTCGCCGGCCGGGATGGTGGTGATCAGGCCCTCGCCGCGCATGCGCTCGAGCACCCGGCGGCTGGTGCAGAAGGGCGTGCCCTGGCGGCGGCTGAAGGCGAAGAACTGGCCGTTGTCACTGATCCAGTCCAGCCGCACCGCGGTCCAGCGGCCCTGCAGGCAGGCGCGGCACAGGTCGTCCACCGCCAGCCCGGCCAGCCATTGCTGGGCGTCGCGCCAGGCGGGCGAGTCCGGGCTTTCGTCCATCGCCACCGGCACGGTGGCCAGGTCGGCATGGTGGATCCAGGCCGAGGATTGGATGTCGGGCGAGCCGGCCACCTCCGGCGGCGACTCCGGCCCCGGCGCGCTGGCCGCCGCGCGGCGCGGCCAGGCCTTCAGCGCCACGCGCAGCTCATCGACCTGGCGCTGGATGCGGGCCGGGGCCTCGTCGATCGCGCGCAGGCCGTCGTGGACTTCCAGCAGCAGGCAGTCCAGCTCGGCCGGCGTGGGTGGGCGCGGGCGCTCCAGCGCGGCGGCGTCGACCAGGGTGTCGATCACGGCGGTCCAGCGGCGCGGGCCCGGGCCGTCGACGCCGTCGCGGGCGCTGGTGCGGGTGATCACCCGCACCCAGTCGCCCAGCAGGAACTGGCTGGCCTGCGGCAGCAGCTTGGTGCGCTGCAACTGCTCGACCACCTGGGCCTGGACCAGCGGCAGCAGCTCGGCGTGGCGTTCGGCCTGTTGCAGGTGGGCCACCGGACCCGGGTGGACCGGGTCGGGCAGCGAGGCATTGGCCAGGCGCTCCAGGTGCACGCGTGCCTGTTCGTAGTGGCGCGTCAGCAGCGGCTGCGGAGCGCGCTGCAGCGCGTCCATCAGCGGCTGCAGGCGCTGGTGCAGCGCGATCTTGCCGGGGGCCTGGCCGTCCAGGTCCAGCTGCGACAGCGCCACCAGGCGGTCGGTCAGCAGCCACAGCGGGTGCTGGGGGTCCTGCAGCAGCGCCGGCTCGGCGGCGGCGCTGGCCTGGGCCAGCCGAGACAGCCCCTGCAGCAGCTCGCGCATGCCCGGGCCCAGGCGCGCATGGTCCTGCAGGCGCTCGAACAGCGCCGCCACCTGGCCCGGCGGGATGGGCGCCGCCGGCGCCGGCGCGGCGTGCGCGACACGGGCAGACAGGCCGGCGCGGGCGGCCTGCGCCGCGTCGATGGCCCGGGCGCCGGTGCTCTGCAGCCAGGCGCATTGGCGCTCGTAGGAGCGCGTGGCCTCGCGCACCAGCGCGGGACGCAGCTCCTTGAGCAGGTCCAGTCGCCGCGGCGCCGAGGGTACGGCGGCGTGCAGCGCGCGGTCCAGCGTCTCGGCCAGCGTGGCCGCTTCCAGCAGCACCGGGCTGGGGTAGCCCAGCGCGTCGGTCTCGCGGTACCAGCGCAGTGCCAGCGCGCCCAGCTCGCGCAGCACGAACTCGGCCTCATGGTCGATCGCCTGCACGGCGCCGCGCAGCTGGATGGATTCGTTGACCTCGTCGTCGCACAGCAGCGAGACGCCGCTGAGCGTCTCGACCACCACGCCGCCGATCGCGGTGTCCAGGCCGGCGCGGCGAGGTTCTAGAAGGGCTTCGCGCAGCTGGGCCTGCCAGGCGGGGCGCAGGCCGGGCTGGGTGCGCGCGCTGCCGTCGAACAGCACGCGGTCGACCAGGTCCAGCGCCTCGTCCAGGCAGAACTGGCGCCACGCATGCAGGGCGGGATCGGTGTCGCGCAGGCTCATGGGCGCGATTGTGCCCGGCGGGTCAGTGCGATTGCGAACCGCGGTGCGCCCAGGCCGTGGTGTGTTTCTCGATCCAGCTGAAGAACTCGTACATCGCCATGGCCATGGCGCCCACCACCACCAGACCGGCGAAGGCCAGGCCCATCTGCATCGCGCTGCCAGCGCTGACCAGCAGGTAGCCGATGCCCTCGTTCGAGGCCTGCATCTCGGACACCGTGGTGCCCACGAAGGCCAGCGTGATCGCCACCTTCAGGCTGCCGAAGAAGTAGGGCATGGAGCGGGGCAGACCGACCTTGGTCAGCACGTCCCAGCGGCTGGCGCCCAGCACCCGCAGCACGTCCTCCAGCTCGGGCTCGAGCGTGGCCAGGCCGGTGGCGATGTTCACGGTGATCGGGAAGAAGCTGATCAGGAAGGCGGTCAGGATGGCCGGACCGATGCCGATGCCGAACCACACCACCAGCACCGGCACGAAGGCCGCCTTGGGCAGCGCATTGAAGCCGGTCATCAGCGGGTAGAAGGCGGTGTAGGCCATGCGCGAGCTGCCGATCAGGAAGCCCAGCAGCACGCCCACCACGATGGCGATGGCGAAGCCCGCCATCGTCACCCAGAAGGTGCGCCAGGCGTGGCCGGCGATGACGGCCTTGTACTCGAGCAGCTGCTCCCAGATGCGCGCCGGGCTGGGAAAGATGAACTCGCTGACGTTGAAGGCGCTGCAGATGCCCTGCCAGACCAGCAGGATCAGCACCAGCAGCACCCAGGGCGACCAGGCTTCCAGGCTCTTGCGCGTCATTGGGCGATCTCCACGCCTTGCTTGCGCATCGCGCCGATGTGGCCGCGCAGCTCATGCACGATGTCGGTGAAGGCCGGCGTGTAGGTGATCTCCAGGTCGCGCGGGCGCGGCAGGTCGATCTCGCGGCGCACCACCATGCGGCCGGGGCTCTTGCTCATCACGTAGACGGTGTCGGCCAGGAAGACGCTCTCGCGCAGGTCATGGGTGACCAGGATGACGTTGAACTTCTGCGCCGCCTGCAGGTCGCGCAGCGTGCACCACAGCTCTTCGCGGGTGAAGGCATCCAGCGCGCCGAAGGGCTCGTCGAGCAGCAGCATCTTGGGCTCGTGGATCAGCGCGCGGCAGATGCTGGCGCGCTGCTGCATGCCGCCCGAGAGCTGCCAGGGGAACTTGTCCTCGTAGCCGCCCAGGCCCACGCTTTGCAGCAGGGCGCGGGCCTTGGCCTCGTACTCGGCCTTCTTCTGCTTGAAGCTGCTGCGGTAGGGCTCGACGATCTCCAGCGGCAGCATCACGTTGGCCACCGTGGTGCGCCAGGGCAGCAGGCTGGGGGCCTGGAAGGCCATGCCGGTGATCTTCAGCGGCCCGGTCACTTCCTTGCCACCGATGATCACCGTGCCTTTGCTGGGCCGCTTCAGGCCGGTGGCCAGTTTCATGAAGGTGGACTTGCCGCAGCCCGAAGGCCCGACGATGGCGATGAACTCGCCTTCGTCGACCTGCAGGTGGATGTCCTCGACCGCGTAATGGCCCTGGGCCAGCAGCTCGTCGTTGTAGGCGAGCCAGACCCCGTTGAAGTCGACGAAGGCCATCAGCTCACTTCTTGGCGAAGATGTTGCGCTCGGCGGCGGTGGGCAGGAAGCTGCCGTTCCAGACCGCATCCGGGTTGATGCGGCCCTTGGTCTGGAAGGCATCGGCCACCTGGCTGGCCATCAGGGCCAGGCGCGGCTTGCTGACGTCGCCGAAGCCCTCGGCCTTGGCGTCGGTGGTGGCCACCGAGGAGTCGATGGCCAGCTTCAGGCGGCGTTCCTCGAGGTCGGCGTTGATGATGCCGTCGCGCTCCTTGACCACCGCGATCGCGGCCTTCGGGTTGGCGATCACTTCCTTGGCGCCCTTGGTGAAGGCGCGCAGGAAGGCCTTGACCGCTTCCGGGTTCTTCTTGAGGAATTCCTCGCCGGCGATGATCACGTTGCCGTAGAGCTTGACGCCATGGGCCGGGTACATCATCACGTTGACGTCCTCGGCCTTGATGCCGCGGGCCTCCAGGTTCAGCAGGCTGGTGAAGTAGAAGCCGGTGATCGCGTCCACATCGCCCTTGGCCAGCATGGTCTCGCGCAGCGGCGGGTCCATCGAGACCCACTCGACCTTGCCGATGGCGTTGGCCTTCTGGAAGATCGGGAAGGCGCGGCGGCCGGCGTCGAACACCGGAGCGCCCAACTTCTTGCCGGCCAGGTCGGCAGGGGTCTTGATGCCGCTCTTCTTGAGCGCGAAGACGGCGGCCGGCGTGTTGTTGTAGACCATCATCACCGCCACCGGCTTGTTCGGGGCGGTGGGGTTGTTGGCGTGGAATTCCATCAGCGCCGACAGGTCGGCGAATCCCATGTCGTAAGTGCCCGAGGCGACGCGGTTGACCGCGTTGCCCGAACCGTTGCCGGCGTCCACGGTGACGTTGAGCTTCTCGGCCTTGAACTGGCCCTGGGCCACCGGCAGCAGGAAGAAGGCGCTGGGGCCCTCGAAACGCCAGTCGAGCTGGAACTTGACGGCGGTCTCCTGGGCGGTGGCGGGCAGGGTGGTGCCCAGCAGGCCGGCGGCAGCGGCCAGGGCGAGGATCGAGCGGCGGACGAAGGTCATGGCACAGGGCTCCAGAGGGTCATTCTTGAGGCGGGCGGACGGGGGCGGTCCGCGCGCATTGTCATCCAGCAACCGCTTGCAGGATCCGTGCCCGCGTCACGGATCTCTCGGTATTCTCCCGAGGTGTGTCGGCCAGTGGCCGGGTGGCGGTCCGATAATCGCGGGTTGATCCTTGTCCTTCGCCGGAGCCGCTGCATGACGCAGGCCACCAATACCGTCCGGGTCGTCATCGACGGCCGCATCGTCGAGGCCCAGGGCCTGCGACGCACCACCACCGTGCTCGACTTCCTGCGCGAACACCAGCACCGCAGCGGCACCAAGGAAGGCTGCGCCGAGGGCGACTGCGGCGCCTGCACCGTGCTGGTGGGCACCCTCAATGCCGCTGGCGACGCGGTGGACTACATCGCGGTGAACAGCTGCATGCAACTGCTGCCCACGCTGGACGGCAAGAGCCTGAAGACCGTCGAGAGCCTCAAACGCCCCGACGGCAGCCTGCACCCGGTGCAGCAGGCGCTGGTCAGCTGTCACGGCACGCAGTGCGGCTTCTGCACCCCGGGCTTCGCGATGAGCCTGGCCGGCCTGATGCAGGTGCTGCCCACGCCCAGCCGCCAGCAGGTCAACGACGCGCTGCAGGGCAACCTGTGCCGCTGCACCGGCTACCGGCCCATCGTCGATGCCGCGCTGGAGGCCAGCGCAGCCGGTGCTGCCGCGCTGAAGCTGGACGACAGCGCCGACCTGCCGCTGCTGCGCCAGATCCGCCGAGACGCCGCCCCGACCTACTCGCTCGACGGCGAGCTGCTGGTGCAGCCGGTGGTGCGCACCCGCAAGGGCAGCAGCTTCACCTCGCCGGCCAACCTGGCCGAGCTGGACAAGGCGCTGCAGGACGCGCCGGGCGCCACGCTGCTGGCCGGCTCCACCGAGATCGGCCTGAAGGTCAACAAGCAGTTCCACCGCCCCGAGCACATCGTCTACCTGGGCAACGTGGCCGAGCTGCAGCAGGTGCAGACCAGCGCCGGCGCCTGGCGCGTGGGTGCGAGCGTGTCGCTGGAGCGCGTGCTGGACCTGGTCAGGACCGACTGGCCCGACTTTGCCGAGGTGCTGCGCCGCTTCGGCTCGCCGCCGATCCGCTCCACCGCCACGCTGGCCGGCAACATCGCCAATGGATCGCCGATCGGGGACAGCATGCCCTGCCTGATGGCACTGGGCGCGACGCTGGTGCTGCGCCGTGCCGGCCGCACCCGGCGCGTGGCGATGGACGCGTTCTACACCGGCATGAAGACCAGCGTGCTCCAGGCGGACGAACTGATCGAGGCGGTGGAGATCCCGCGCCGGCAGGCCGGCGAGGTCTTCGTCGCGCACAAGGTCAGCAAGCGCTTCGACCAGGACATCTCCGCGATCTGCGCCGCGGCGCGCTACACGCTGCAGGACGGGCGCCTGAGCGGCCTGCGTCTGGCGGTCAATGGCGTCACGCCCTTCCCGCAGCGGGTGCCGGCGCTGGAGTCCCTGCTGCAAGGGCGCGCGCCCGACAGCATCACCGCGGCCGAGGTGGACGCCGTGGTGGCCACCGCCTTCCCGGCGCGCGACGGTCTGCGCGGCACCTGGGCCTATCGCTCGCTGGTGGCCCGCAACCTGGTCCTCCGATTCATCGGCAACGAAGAGGCAGCCCTGGCATGAACGCTCCTGAATCCCTGAAGTCGCTGCTGCCCGCCGCCACCGGCCCCTTCTCCGGCAAGGAGGTGGCGCATGAATCGGCCGTGCTGCATGTCAGCGGCGAGGCCACCTTCACCGACGACATCCCGGAGCTGCGCGGCACGCTGTACGCCGCGCTGGTCACCTCGCCGGTGGCGCATGGCCAGCTGACGGGCCCGCACAACGGTGTCGACAAGGCGGCGCTGCTGGCCGAGCACGGCGTGGTGGCGGTCTTCACCGCCGAGGACATCCCCGGCGAGAACAACTGCGGCCCGATCGTCCACGATGACCCCTTCCTGTGCCCGGGCGAGCTGAACTACCTGGGCCAGCCGGTGGCGGTGGTGGTGGCGCGCGAGATGGTCTATGCCCGTGAAGCCGCACGCAAGGCCAGGCTGTCCTTCGAAGAGCTGCCCGCCATCCTGACGATCGAGCAGGCGCTGGAAGCTCAGAGCTGGGTGATGCCCAGCAAGACCGTGGTGCGCGGTGACGCCGCCGCCGCGCTGGCGGCGGCGCCGCATCGCCTTTCGGGCAGCACCCGCACCGGCCAGCAGGAACAGTTCTACCTGGAAGGCCAGGTCAGCTATGCGGTCCCGCGCGAGGACGGCCAGCTCACCATCTACACCAGCAGCCAGCACCCCGAGGGCAACCAGAAGGAGGCCGCCGCGGCGCTGAACCTGCAGACCAAGGATGTCGAGGTCATCTGCCGGCGCATGGGCGGCGGCTTCGGTGGCAAGGAGGGCAATGCCAGCATCTTCTCGCAGAGTGCGGCACTGGCCGCCTTCCTGCTGAAGAAGCCGGTCAAGCTGCGCGCCTGCCGAGACGATGACATGCTGATCACCGGCAAGCGCCACGACTTCCGCATCGACTACGACGTCGGCTTCGACGACACCGGCCGGGTGCTGGGGCTGGATCTGATGCTGGCCTCGCGCTGCGGCCCGACGATGGACTACTCGGGCCCGGTCAACGACCGCGCGCTGCTGCACATCGACAACACCTACTACCTGCCCAACGTCCATGTGGTGGGCCACCGTTGCCGCACCCACACCCAGAGCAGCACCGCCTTCCGCGGCTTCGGCGGTCCGCAGGGCATGTTCGCGATCGAGACCGTGATGGACGAGATCGCCCGCCACCTCGGCAAGGACCCGCTCGAGGTGCGCCGCGCCAATCTGTACCACGCCAGCCCCGACCCGGCCACGCTGACCACGCAGTACGGCCAGCTGATCGAGGACTGGGTGGGCGACCAGGTGATCGCCGAGGTCGAGGCCAAGGCCGACTACGTGGCGCGTCGCGCCGAGGTGGCGGCCTTCAATGCGGCGCACAAGACCACCAAGCGCGGCCTGGCCTTGACGCCGCTCAAGTTCGGCATCAGCTTCACGGCCACGCTGCTCAACCAGGCGGGCGCGCTGGTCAACATCTTCAACGACGGCTCGGTCGCGGTGAACCACGGTGGCACCGAAATGGGGCAGGGCCTGAACACCAAGATCGCGCAGCTGGCGGCGGATGAGCTGGGCATCAGCGTCAGCCGGGTGCGCGTCACTGCCACCGACACGCTGAAGGTGCCCAACGCCTCGGCCACCGCGGCGTCCAGCGGCTTCGACCTGAACGGCGCCGCCACCCGCCACGCCTGCGAGCAGCTGCGCGAGCGCCTGGCGCCGGTGGCTGCCGAGGCCCTGGGCTGCACGGCCGAGCAGGTGGTGTTCGGCGGCGACGGCGTGAGCAGCCCGACCGGCCAGTTCCTGGACTTCAAGACCCTGGCCAACAAGGCCTGGGCGGCGCGCGTGGGCCTGAGCCAGACCGGCTTCTACCGCACGCCCGAGATCGGCTACGACCCGATGAAGCTGCAGGGCCGGGCCTTCTACTACTACTGCTACGGCGCGGCGGTCAGCGAGGTCGAACTGGACCTGCTGACCGGTGAATGGCGGCTGCTGCGCGCCGACATGGTCCACGACGTGGGCCGCTCGATCAACCCGGCGATCGACCGCGGCCAGATCGAGGGCGGCTTCGTCCAGGGCATGGGCTGGTTGACGATGGAGGAGTGCCTGTGGGACGCCAGGGGCAAGCTGCTCACCCACGGCCCCAGCACCTACAAGATCCCGGTGGCCTCCGACATCCCCGAGCAGTTCCATGTCCACCTGTTCGATGGCCGCAACATCAAGCCCACGCCCTTCAACATCAAGGCCACCGGTGAGCCGCCGCTGATGCTGGGGCTGAGCGTGTTCTTCGCGCTGAAGGATGCGGTGGGCGCGGTCAGGCCTGGGTCGACGCCGGTGCCGCTGGTCAGTCCGGCCACACCGGAGCGGCTGCTGCTGGCCGCCCAGGCGCTGCGCCGCGCCTGACCCCCACGATCGCAGGCGTTCTGGGCGCGCGGTAACGCTAGGATGTCAGGCTGCCGGAGGGGTCTTTGCCGGCCTCCTCCTGCCGACCTGCCTGCCCGGAGCCGCCCTTGTGAGCCTGCCCCCCGATCCCAGCGACGATCCCGATTCGCCGTCCGGCGTGCCGCCCGGCGCACGGGCGCTGCAGGCGCGCTGGCGCATCCACTACGAGACCCAGGACGGCGGCGTCAGCGTCCGCACGGTGCAGATCTCGCACCTGCTGGAGCGTGGTCCGCGCCAGCAGATCCTGGCGCACTGCGAGACCCGCGGCAAGGACCGCGCCTTCCGCATCGACCGCATCCGCCGCGCCTACGACCTGGACCGGGCCTGCCGGGTGGACGATCCGCTGGCCGACTTGCGCCGCGCCTGCGAGCAGGACGATCACTGAGCGCTCAAGCGGCGCCGGAGGGCCCGGCGCGGGGCAGGGTATCGGCCCTGGGCTAGACTGCGCCGCGTCCCACCCCATCCACGCTCCGAATTCCCCATGGCACTGACCGAATCCGCCCTGCTCGCCGCACTGCAGACCGTCGTTGATCCCAACACCCAGCAGGACCTGGTCAGCACCCGGCAGCTGAAGAACCTGCGCATCGACGGCACCGACGTGTCCTTCGATGTGGAACTGGGCTACCCGGCCGCCACCCAGATCCCGCCGCTGCGCCAGGCCCTGATCGCCGCCGCGCGTTCGGTGCCGGGCGTGGGTAATGTCAGCGCCAATCTGGCGTTCAAGATCACCGCCCACTCGGTGCAGCGCGGCGTGCCGCTGCTGCCGGGCGTCAAAAACATCATCGCCATCGCCTCGGGCAAGGGCGGTGTGGGCAAGAGCACCACCACCGTCAACCTGGCGCTGGCGCTGGCCGCCGAAGGCGCCCGCGTGGGCATCCTGGACGCCGACATCTACGGCCCCAGCCAACCGATGATGATGGGCATCGACGGCCGCCCGGAAAGCGTGGACGGCAAGTCGATGGAGCCGATGATCGGCCACGGCGTGCAGGTGATGTCGATCGGCTTCATCGTCGAGGCCGACCAGGCGATGATCTGGCGCGGCCCGATGGCCACCCAGGCCCTGGACCAGCTGCTGCGCCAGACCAACTGGCAGGATCTGGACTACCTGCTGGTCGACATGCCGCCGGGCACCGGCGACATCCAGCTCACGCTCAGCCAGCGCGTGCCGCTGACCGGTGCGGTGATCGTCACCACGCCGCAGGACATCGCGCTGCTGGACGCCCGCAAGGGTGTCAGCATGTTCGAGAAGGTGGGCGTGCCCATCATCGGCGTGGTCGAGAACATGGCGGTCTACTGCTGCCCCAACTGCGGCCACACCGAGCACATCTTCGGCCAGGGCGGCGGCATGAAGATGGCGCAGGATTTCAAGATGCCCTACCTGGGCGCGCTGCCGCTGAACCTGTCGATCCGCGAACAGGCCGACAGCGGCCGCCCCACCGTGGTGGCCGACCCCGACGGCGAGATCGCCGGCATCTACCGCAGCGTGGCGCGCCAGGTGGCGGTGGCGGTGGCCAAGAAGGCCAAGGACTACTCGTCGAAGTTCCCGACGATCACGGTCTCCAAGGGCACCTGAGGCCCTGGCGGGGTGCCGCTCAGGCCGGCACCGTCAGATCGCGCAGCCGGGTGGGCCCGGCGGCGCGCTCGATCTGCTCGCGCAGCGGCCGGCAGCGGCCCAGCGCGAACAGCGCCTCGGCGGCCACGAACAGCGGGCCGACCAGCAGCCGGGTGAGGTCGTCGATCGCGTCGGCGCGCCGGCCCTCGTAGTAGTGGCCGGCCCATTGCGCCGACCAGCCCATCAGCAGCGCGCCGACACCCACCACCAGCCACGAGCCGGTGGCCGCCAGCGGGGTGGCCAGCGCCAGCAGCAGGGCGTTGAGCAGGGTGGCCGCCACGCCCAGGCCCACCTGGCCGCGCGACAGGTACCAGGGCGTGGTCAGGCACCACAGTGCCCAGGCGGGGGTCCAGCCGCTGTCCCAGCGTGGGCGTCCGAGCAGCACCCCCAGCGCGAACACCACCAGGGGCACCCCCACGGCATGGGTCAGGATGTTGCGCCGGTCGCGGTGCAGGCGGGCGTACTGCACCAGCAGGTCGGTGGCGGGTTGGAAGACGGTGCGCATGGGTGTCTCCTCGGCGGCTCGAGGCACGATGCCTGGATCGTAGCGGTTCGGCAGGGGCTTGTGCAGGTCGATTCAGGATACGGGGGCCTGCAACGCCTGGCGCAGACCGTCGGCGCTGGGCCATTCGCCCGGTGGCGGCCAGACCCCCACCAGTGACAGCATGCGCTCGTTCAGCGGCGTGGGCACGCCGTGCTCGCGGCCCAGGCGGACCACGGCGCCGCACAGGTCGTCGATCTCGGTGCGCCGGCCCTGGGCCAGATCGTCGGCCATGCTAGAGCGCGCCTGCGGGTCGATCCGCAGCATGCGCCGCGCCAGCAGGCGAAACAGCCAGTCGGGGGCCTCCAGCAGGGCCGGCAGGCGATGCGGCGGCAGCGGCGTCATGCGCGCCGGGGTGATGCCGGCGGCGGCCAGCGCGGCCAGGGCCTCGCGCTGCAGCGCCGCCAGGATGCGGCGGTAGCCGCGGTTCATCAGCTCCGCGCGCAGCGGCAGGCCGGAGAGGGCATTGACCGGGTTGTTCAGGTTCAGCAGCAGCTTGCCCCATTGCACCGGCCGCATGTCGGCGTGGCGCGCCAGTGGCAGGCCGGCGTGCGCGAACAGCGGTGCCAGGCGCTGCACGACGGGCGCGTCCTGGGCGGCCAGCCGCCCCGTGGTGCCGCGGTGCAGGTGGCCCGGCTCCAGTTCGGCCACATTGAACGGCACCATGCCGGTCAGCCAGTCCAGGCGCGGCGCCAGCGCGCGGGCCTGGCCGGCCTGGTCGATGCCGTTCTGCAGGCACAGCACCGGCGAGCCCGGCGGCAGGCGCTGGGCCAGCGCGCGGGCGGCATCGGCGGTGCCGCTGCACTTGACGGTGAGCAGCGTCAGGTCGGGCAGCAGGCCCGAAGGCACGCGCTCGTGCAGGTGCAGCGATTCGGCCGGCAACTCCACCGGTGCGGCCTCGATGTCGGTGGCGCGCAGGCCGTGGCTGCGCAGGGCGTCGAGCATGCGGCCGCGGCCGACGCAGTGCACCACCGCGCCGGCGGCCTGCAGCCGCGCGGCGAGGAAGGCGCCCACGCTGCCGCAGCCCATGACCAGCACGGTGGCAGGTGGAACCGGGTTGTCGTCATCGGCCATGGGCCAAGCGTACCCCGGCCATGGGCTATGCTGGCGGCCGTGAATGACGTGAACAAGGCCCTGATCGACTGGCATTCGATGTTCATGGGCGTGGCCCTGCTGGCCTCGGCCCGGTCCAAGGACGGCCGCACGCGCAATGGCGCCTGCATCGCCAGCACCGACCACCGCATCCTGGGCGTGGGTTACAACGGTCTGCCGCGGGGCTGCTCGGACCAGGACCCGGTCTACTGGTCCGACCAGGACGACGACCCCTTCCTGTCCCGGCACAGCTACGTGGTGCACGCCGAGATGAACGCCATCCTCAACTGCGTGACCCTGCCGCTGACCGGCAGCCGGATCTACACCACGCAGTTTCCCTGCCCGCGCTGCACCCAGTCGATCATCCAGGTCGGCATCACCGAGGTGGTCTGGCTGCGCCGCAAGCCACACCAGCAACGCTCGCAGGAAGCCGCGCTGAAGATGCTGGGCGACGCCGGCGTGCGCATCCTCAGCCTGGCCGAGGCCGACCTGCGCGCCGACGCCTGGGTGCAGGCGCTGGACGGCTACCTGCAGGGCGCGGCGCCCCGGGCCTGAGAGCGGGGAGACGGCCGGCCTTGGCCCGGCTTATCCGGCCTTGGCGGCGGCCTGCGGCGGCGCACCATCGGCAGCCATGCGGTCCCTGCCGACCGCCAGGAGCCTGCGATGCAACCCCACGCCCCCACGCACACCCCCACCCGTCCGCCGGTCGCTCCGGTCAGCCTGAGCCGGGCACCGCTGCTGCCGCGTCGTCTGCCGCTGGCGCGCGGCGCGTCGATGGCCGACCTGCTGCGCTTCCAGGCCCTGATGGCCGGCGAGGGCCAGACCGTCCAGGTGGCGCGCATGTGCTACGACCGCCCCTACGCCTTCGACTGCATCGCCAGTGCCCATGCCAGCGCCAGCGATCCGCTGCGCCGCCTGGCCCTGCACCTGTTCCGCGCTTACGAGCAGGACGCCGACCCGCGGCATCTGCACGCCTGAGTGGCGCCCACGCCGCGACCGGGGGTGATCCGCCCTTGGCGCGCCGGCCCGGGCCTGCGCAGAATGCCGGTGGGGGAGGCCGTCGCCTTCGCCACGGCAGGAGGCAGGCACCATGCGCTGGCAAGGACAACGACAGAGCGACAACATCGACGACCGGCGTGAGGCCGGTCCGGCCGGCGGGGCTGGCCCGGGCCTGCGCCTGGGTGGCGGCCGCGGCCTGGGCCTGGGCACGATCGTCGTGGCCCTGCTGGCCAGCTGGCTGCTGGGCATCAACCCGATGACGGTGCTGGGCGTGCTGGGTGGCGGGGCTGAGCTGCCCGCGGCGGCGCCCGCCACCGGCAACGTCGGCCGACCGAAGGCCGGCGACACCGAGGCCGCGTTCGTGGCGGCCGTGCTGGGCAGCACCGAGGATGTCTGGGGCGGCCTGTTCAAGTCGGCCGGCTCGATCTACGAACCGCCGACGCTGGTGCTGTTCCGCGGCAGCACGCCCACCGCCTGCGGCCGCGGCGAGGCGGCGATGGGGCCGTTCTACTGCCCGGGCGATCGGCAGGTCTACATCGATCTGGCCTTCTACGACACGCTGCGCAGCCGCCTGGGCGCGCCGGGCGACTTCGCCCAGGCCTATGTGATCGCCCACGAGGTGGGCCACCATGTGCAGAACCTGATGGGCGTGACCGACAAGGTCGACGCGATGCGCCGGCGCAAGAGCCCGGCCCAGGCCAATGCGATGTCGGTGCGGGTGGAGCTGCAGGCCGACTGCCTGGCCGGCCTGTGGGCGCGCCAGTCGCAGCAGGCCCAGCGCTGGCTGGACCAGGGCGATATCGAGGAGGCGCTGAACGCCGCCAGCCGCATCGGTGACGACGCGCTGCAGCAGCAGGCGCAGGGCCGCGTGGTCCCCGAGACCTTCACCCACGGCAGCAGCCGCCAGCGGGTGAGCTGGTTCCGCAAGGGCCTGGAAGGCGCGCAGCTGCGCGACTGTGATACGTTCGCAGCCAGGGAGCTGTAAGGGGGCGGATCATCGGCCCCCCTATCGGAGGGCCGCGATGCGGCATGCCGGACGGAGCAAGGCCCTGGTGGCCAGTTGGGTCGATTTCCTGCCGCCGCCGCTGCGCGCGCAGGCCGAGTCGCTGCGCCGGCAGGTGCAGCAGGCCGGCCCCGAGCTGACCGAATCCATCCAATGGGGCAAGCTGGTCTTCTCGATGGACGGCCTGGCGGTCCTGGCCCTGATGCCCGCGCGCGGACACCTGAACCTGCAGATGCTGCAGGGCGGCGCCTGGCCCGAGGCGGTGCTGGCCGAGCGGCCGGCGCTGCGCGGCGCGCGCCAGTGGCGGCTCGATCCCTCCGATGTGGTGGATCCGGTGCTGCTGGAGATGGTGGTGTCGGCGGCCCTGGTGCAGGCCCGCGACCGCGCGGCCGAGCGGCCACCTCGGGTGCCGCGCGAGGATCCGGTCTGAGCAGGCCCGTCAGGGGCCCCGCACCCTGCCGGGATCAGGCGGCGGGCGTGTCCACCGGGCCGCGCAGGTGCAGCCAGTCGCAGCGCAGCGTGCCACGGCGGTGCAGCCGGGCGCGCAGCCCCACGTAGCTGCGCGGCACCAGCAGCGCCAGCGCGCAGGCCACCACGCCCCAGGGTTCGTCCAGCAGCAACTCGGCCGGCGCGCCCAGCCAGCCCATCAGCCACACGGTCAACACACCGTCCCAGGTGTGGAACTCGAGGGGACGCGCGTCCTTGTGGTCGAGCAACCAGTGGTGGATCGCGCTCAGCTGCATCAGCGTCATGGGGCACTCCTTGGCGTGCCACCATGCTCGCGTGGCCGCGCTCGGTGCAAGGACCGGAAAAACGGTCGTCCGAGCGGGCAGTTTGATCCTCAGGCGGTGGGGAAGGAACCCGGCAGCAGAATGTCCCTGCCGACATCCGTGATTCGGGTGTGGCCGCAGAAGGCCATCGTCACGTCCAGCTCCTTGTGGATGATCTGCAGCGCCTTGCTGACGCCTTCCTCGCCCATCGCGCCCAGGCCGTAGACCATCGCCCGGCCGATGTAGGTGCCCTTGGCGCCCAGCGCCCAGGCCTTGAGCACATCCTGCCCGGAACGGATGCCGCCGTCCATGTGCACCTCGATCCGCGAGCCGACCGCGTCGACGATGCGCGGCAGCGCATGGATGCTGGATTCGGCGCCGTCGAGCTGGCGCCCGCCGTGGTTGCTGACGACGATCGCGTCGGCGCCGGACTCCACCGCCAGCTTCGCGTCCACCTCGTCCATGATGCCCTTGAGGATCAGCTTGCCGCCCCACTGCTGCTTGACCCACTCGATGTCGGGCCAGGACAGGCGCGGGTCGAACTGCTCGTTGGTCCAGGAGGCCAGCGAGTTCATGTCGGTGACCGCCTTGACATGCCCCACCAGATTGCCGAAGGTGCGGCGTTTCGTGCCGGCCATGCCCAGGCACCAGCGCGGCTTGGTCATCAGGTTGATGATGTTGGCCAGGGTGGGCCGCGGCGGGGCGGTCAGGCCGTTCTTCAGGTCCTTGTGGCGCTGGCCGATGACCTGCAGGTCCAGCGTCAGCACCAGCGCCGAGCAGCCGGCGTCCTTGGCGCGGCCGATCATGCGGGCCATGGCCTCGCGGTCGCGCATCATGTAGAGCTGGAACCAGAAGGGCGCCGTGGTGTGGGCGCGGATGTCCTCGATCGAGCAGATGCTCATCGTCGACAGCGTGAACGGGATGCCGAACTTCTCGGCCGCCTTGGCCGCCAGGATCTCGCCGTCGGCGTGCTGCATGCCGGTCAGGCCCACCGGGGCGATCGCCACCGGCATCTTCACCGCCTGGCCGACCATGGTGGTGGCGGTGCTGCGGTTCTCCATGTTGACGGCCACGCGCTGGCGGAACTTGATCGGCTGGAAATCGCTCTCGTTGGCGCGGTAGGTGCCCTCGGTCCACGAGCCGGAATCGGCGTAGTCGTAGAACATCCGCGGCACCCGCTGCTTGGCCAGCAGGCGCAGGTCTTCAATCGTCGTGATCACCGGCATGTCGTGTGTCTCCTGTGGGCCGGGATGCTAGCGGCAGCGGCCCGGGCAGGCGCCGGAAAAGTTTTCGGGGCGGACCGGATCAGCTGGTCAGCGCCGCGCCCTGGGCCACCGCGTCGGCGGCGGCGCGGCTGACCCAGTCGGCCACCAGCAGCACCGCGGCGTCTTCGTTGCAGCGCGCCAGACGGTAGGCGAAGGCCGAGACGCTGCCCGGGGTCCGGCCGGCGCCCAGCAGCGGCTGCAGGCGACCGGCGCGCAGCCAGGCGCGGGCGATCGACGGCCGCGCCAGCGCCACGCCCTGGCCGCAGGCGGCGGCTTCCAGCGTCATCCCCAGGTCGACCAGTCGCGGGCCGCGGTCGGGCTCGGGCCAGTCCAGGCCCTGGGCGCGGAACCAGGGCAGCCAGGGCTCGGCCGGGGTGCGCAGCATCGGCAGCGTGCGCAGCAGTTCGATCGAGGCGGCACTGTCCGCCAGCAGCGCCGGGCTGACCAGCGGCAGCACCGGGTCGTGCATCAGCAGCTCACCCTCGTCGGTGGCCAGGTAGCGCACCTCCAGGTCGGGGTCGCTCAGCGGGCCCTCGAGGTAGGGCACGGTCAGCGTGATCTCGAGCTCGATGTCGTCGTGGACGCTGGTGAAGTCGGGCAGCGCCGGCACCAGCACCTCGCGCGCGAAGGTGGGTGGCGACGACAGGCGCACCTTCTGCCGCCGCTGCGCGCTGCGCCGGTGCAGCGGCACCGCGGACAGCAGCGTCAGCGCGGCGCGCACCTGCTCGAGGTACTCCTTGCCCACCGCGCTGAGCGACAGCGCCTTCGGGCCGCGCAACAGCAGCGGTGTGCCCAGCAGGTCTTCGAGCGAGGCGATGCGCTTGCCGATGGCGCTGGCGGTGACCGACAGCTCGTCGGCGGCGCGTTCGAAGGTGCCCAGTCGCGCGGCAGCCTCGAAGGCGCGCAGCGCGTCGATCGAGGGCAGGCGCAGGTCGTCGGCCATGCGGGCGGGTCAGGCCGCGGCAGGCTGCTCGGCGGGCGTGGTCGAGCAGCTGCTGCCGCCGCAGCCGGTCTGCGCTTCCTCCGCCACCGGCGGCCGGGCCATCAGGCCGGTGGCCGGGTCGAAGCCGACCTGCTGCAGGTGCGAGGCCAGCGCGGCATCCATGCTCTGGGCGTGCTGGACGAACCACTTGGCCAGCTCGGGCAGCACGCGCGTGAGCGGGCCGAAGTCCTGTTCGTCCTGGGCCAGCCGGGTCACCTCCTGCATCAGCTCCAGCACCTGGGCGTGCTGGTAGCTGTGGCAGTTCTCGGGGGCGAAGCCGGACGCCGCCATCCAGCGGTCTTCCTGGCCGAAGTGGCCCACGGTGTGCTCGACCAGCTGCCGGTAGGCCGCCAGGCCCTCGGCCGGCGAGCGGGCCAGGGCGTCTTCGGCGGCGGCCAGCAGATCGACGAACTCCAGGTGGGTCTGGTCCATCTCGGGGTGGTCGAGGGCGATCTCGGGACTCCAGTGCAGCGAGGCCATGGCAGCGGGTTCAGGCAGTCGGAATGGCGCCGATTGTCGCCCAGGCGCGGTGGCGGCGGTGTGCGCTGGCTCAGGGGCGGCTACCATCGGCGGCGATGTCTGCTCCACCCGTCACCCCCCCGGTCACGACCTCTCGCTGGCCCTGGGCGCGGCCACTGTGGCTGCTGGCGGGCGTGCTGGCCCTGTTGACCGGCATCGTCGGGATCTTCCTGCCGCTGCTGCCCACCACCCCCTTCGTGCTGCTGGCGGCGGCCTGTTTCGCCCGCGGCAGCGCGCGCTGGGAGGCCTGGCTGCTGGGCCACCCGCGCTGGGGCCCGATCGTGCGGGACTGGCGCACCCATCGGGCGGTGCCACTGCGCGCCAAGCAGCTGGCCACCGGCATGATGACCGCCAGCAGCCTGTGGGCGCTGTGGGCCTTGCCCACGCCCTGGTGCTGGGTGCCGGCGGTCTGCTGCAGCGCCGTGGCCGCCTGGATGTGGTCGCTGCCGACCCGGCAGCGCTGAGCACCGATGGCGCCGCGGTCCACCCCCTGGAGCGGCCTGGATGCACCGTCCTGGCAGCGCCTGCGCAGCCTGCTCGACCAGGCCTTGGCCCTGCCGGTGCCGGACCGCACGGCCTGGCTGGCGGCGCTGCCAGCCGACGCCGCCGACCTGCGCGAGCCGCTGCAGCGGCTGCTCACCCTGGGGGACGATGAGGCCGATCGGCTGAACGCGCTGCCGAGCCTGGCTGCGGCCGGCCCGGAACCGCTGGCCAGCGGGGACCTGGTCGGCCCCTACCGGCTGCTGCGGCCCCTGGGGCAGGGCGGCATGGCCGAGGTCTGGCTGGCCGAGCACCTGCAACTGCTGCAGGGGCGGCAGGTGGCCTTGAAGCTGCCCTTCGCCCAGAGCTGGCGCAGTGGCCTGGCCGAGCGCTTTGCGCGCGAGCGGGCGATCCTGGCCACGCTGGCGCACCCCAACATCGCCCGCCTGTATGACGCCGGCGTGGACGACCGGGGGCGGCCCTGGCTGGCGCTGGAGCTGGTGCAGGGCCAGCCGCTGGACCTGCACTGCCAGCAGGCCGGCCTGGATGTGCCGGCGCGCATCGGCCTGATGCTGCAGGTGATGGACGCGGTGGCCTATGCGCATGCCAGCCTGGTGGTGCACCGCGACCTCAAGCCCGGCAACATCCTGGTCAGCGCCGAGGGCCAGGTGCGGCTGCTGGACTTCGGCATCGCGCGGCTGCTGGAGGATGGCGTGGCCGAGGACAGCGAGCTCACCCGCGAGCTGGGTCGCGCGCTCACCGTGCCCTACGCAGCGCCCGAGCAGCTCTCGGGCGGCGCGATCGGCACCGCGGCCGATGTCTACTCGCTGGGCGTGGTGCTGTTCGAGCTGCTGTGCGGCAGCCGCCCCTACCGGCTGGACCGCGGCACGCGGGGTGAGCTGGAGCAGGCGGTGCTGCACGGCGAGCCCCGGCGCGCCAGCGAGGCCGCCGCCACCCCGGCGCTGCGACGTGCCCTGCGCGGCGACCTGGACACCATCCTGGCCACGGCGCTGCAAAAGGATCCCCGGCAGCGCTACGCCAGCGTCGACGCCTTCGCCGACGACCTGCACCGCCACCTGCAGCACCTGCCGCTGCGGGCCCGGCCCGAGCCCTGGTGGGTGCTGCTGCGCAAGGCGGTGTGGCGGCACCGGGTGGCCTCCGCCGCGGTGGCGGCCACCACGCTGGCGGTGCTGGGCGGCGCCGGTGCCGCCTGGTGGCAGGCCGAGGAGGCCCGCGCCCAGCGCGACGCCGCGCTGGCGGCGCGCGAGCGTGCCGACCGCGAGGCCGAGTCCGCCCGCCGCGCCGAGCACCTGGCAGCGGCCCAGGCCGATCTCTCCAGCTTCGTGCTGTCCGATTTCGCCGGCCGCCATGCCGACGAGGAGATGGTCAAGCAGCTCGAAAGCGCGCTGCTGATGGTGCGTGCCCAGTACCGCGACGATCCGGGCCTGCGCGGCGCCTTGCTGCTGGGCGTGGGTGAGCAGTTCCGCTGGATTTCGGAGCAGGGCCGTGCCAACGAGGTGTTCGATGAGGCGGCGCCGCTGCTGCAGCAGCATGGTGACGCCGGTGCGCTGGCGCAGCTGATGTGCATCCGCGCCGCCATGCAGGCCATGGCCGGCCAGTCAGAGGCCGCGCAGGCGCTGCTGAAGCAGGCCCAGGCGCTGAATCCCCAGCAGTCCACGGGCCAGCTCACGGCGCAGGCCGAGTGCCTGCTGGAGGAAGCGCTGATGGCGCGCATCGCCGGTCAGCCCGGCCAGGCGGTGGCGCTGATCGGCCAGGCGCTGGACCTGCAGCAACGCGCCGGCCTGGCCCGGCGCGAGGCGCACTCCGAGGCCCTGAATGCACTGGCCCGGGCCCAGCTGGAGGCCGGCCAGCATGCCGACGCGGTGCACAGCACCCGGCGCAGCATCGCGCTGCTGGACGACATCGGCCGCGCCAACACGCCCGGTCTGCGCAATGCCTGGGGGGTGCTGGCCAGCGCGCTGCGCGAGGGGGGCCAGGCCCGGCAGGCCGAGGCGGCGCACCGCGGCGAGGGCCGCTTCAGCGCCGATGAGGGCAGCCAGCCGCTGCCGGTGCGCATGGAGCTGGCGGTGACCTGGTCGGCCCTGGGCCAATGGCGGCGAGCGGCCCAGGCGCTGGAGCAGCTGGCCGACGAGGCCCTGCGCCAGGAGGCGCCTGGCAATGCGCGCTTCTCGCTGGTGTATGCGGGCCGGGCGCGGCTGGCGCTGGGCGAGGTGGCGGCGGCACGCCGTGACCTGGCGCGCGCCGAGGTGCTGGTGGCCGCCGCCCGCCGGGCCGGCCGTCCGCAGGCGCGCTCGGTGCTGATGCTGGCCATCGATGTGGCGCTGGCCGAGGGCCAGCTGGACCAGGCCCAGGCCCTGCTGGACGAGACCGCAACGCTGCTGCAACGCACCGCCGCGACCACGCCCCATGTGTGGAGTCCCTGGCACCGTTCGCGCGCGGCGCTGGCCTGGCGCCGTGGCGACCTGGACCAGGCGCTGCAGGCCGCCGAGACCGTGCTGGAGCTGGCGCGCGCGCACGCCATCGATGCGCAGGCCAGCGTGGGCATCGCCGAAGGCCTGTGGCTGCGCGCCCAGCTGCGCCAGGCGCGCGGCGACACCCCGGGCGCCCGCGAGGACGCCCGCCTGGCGAGGCAGCACCTGGAGGCCGCGGCCGGCCCGGCGCACCCGCTGATCCCGGTGATCGAGCGGCTGTGAGGGCCTGGCTGGCTCTGGTTCTGGACCCGGTGCAGGGGCGGCCGCGGCGGGGTCGGCCGGGCGGGTGTGGGCGACAGCCCCCAAGGCCCTGGCGATCAGGCGATCAGGCCGCGCCGCTGCGCCCGGGCGCGCCCTTGGGCGGCCGCTCCAGCTTCGCGACCCGCACCCCCAGCAGGCGCAGGCGCCTGGACAGGTCGACCCGCTTCAGGCACAGGCCGGCGGCGTGGCGGATGGCGGCGGCGTCGCAGGTGGGCTCAGGCAAGGTCAGGTCGCGGGTGACGGTGCGGAAGTCGTCGAAGCGCAGCTTGATGCCCACGGTGCGGCCGGTGTAGCCCTTGCGGGCCAGGTCGGCCGCCACCTGTTCGCACAGCTGGGTGAAGATGCGGCTCAGCACGGTGCGGTCGCGCACCGCGTGCAGGTCGCGCTCGAAGGTGGTCTCGCGGCTCATCGACACCGGCTCGCTGTCGGTGACCAGCGGGCGATCATCGCGGCCGTGGGCGGCCTCATGCAGCCAGGCACCGTAGGAGCGCCCGAAGCGGGCGACCAGGTCGGCGCGCGGATGGGCGGCGAGCTGGCCGATGGTCTCGATGCCCATGGCCTGCAGCCGCGCGCCGGCCTTGGGGCCGATGCCGTTGATGCGCCGCACCGGCAGCGGCCAGATGCGGTCGGGCAGTTCGTCGGCCATCAGCAGCGTCAGGCCGTCGGGCTTGTCCAGTTCGGAGGCGATCTTGGACAGCAGCTTGTTGGGCGTCACGCCGATCGAGCAGGTCAGGCCGGTGGCGCGCCGCACGTTGTTCTTGATCTCGCGCGCCAGCGCGCGCACGCCGCCCAGCGGGTCGTGGCCCACCGTCTCCTGGGCACCGGGGACCTGGGTCAGGTCGATGTAGATCTCGTCGATGCCGCGGTCCTCGATCACCGGCGCGAGCTCGGCCACGGCGGCCTTGAAGCGGCGCGAGCAGGCCCGGTAGAGCTCGAAATCGACCGGCAGCAACACGGCCTCGGGGGCGCGCTGGGCCGCCTTCATCATGCCCATCGCCGAGTGCAGGCCGCGCGCCCGGGCCTCGTAGGTGGCGGTGGTGATGACGCCGCGGCCGGTGTAGTCGCCCAGGCGGGCGAAGCGCCACTGGCCGTCGGGGCCGCGCTCGGGCTGGTGGCGCCGGCCACCGCCGATGACCACCGGCTGGCCGCGCAGCTCGGGGTAGCGCAGCAACTCGCAGGACGCATAGAAGGCGTCCATGTCGAGGTGGGCGATCAGGCGGCGCGGCGGCGACATGGTGGAGGCTGTATGGATCTCCAGTGTAGCCAGTGCGCTGGCCGGCGGGTGCGGGGTCAGCGCAGCGCCGCCTCGACGACGTCGGCGGCGGCAGCGGTGGCCTGATCACCCGGCGGCAGGGTGGCCGCGACGGCCCGGCAGTGCGCCCGCAGCGCGCGGTCGGCCAGCATGGCCTGCATCTGGCGGACCAGTCCGGGCAGGCTGGTCGATGGCGGCACGACCCGGGCGACGCCCCGGCGCTGCAGCCGCGCGGCATTGTCGGCATGGTCGAAGGCCCAGGGCACCAGCAGCTGCGGCACGCCGGCGGCCAGCGCCAGCGCGGTGGTGCCAACGCCCGGATGGCTGACCACCAGGTCGGTGTGGGGCAGCACCGCGCGCAACGGCAGGTCCACCGCCTGGCGGCAGTCGCCCGGCCAGGCGACACCGGCCGGCGCCGGGCCCAGCAGCAGCAGTGGCCGGCCCAGGCGTTCGGCCGCCCAGGCCAGGCGTTGCTGCCAGGCGCCGGCCTGCCACATGGCGGTGCCGGCCAGTCCCACGATCGGCCGGCGCTCGGCCAGCCAGTCGACCCAGGCGGGTGGCAGCGGGGTGCCGGCGGCGTGGCCGTCGAACAGCGGAAAGCCGGTGCAGTGCAGGCGCTGTGTCCAGGGCGGCCCGGCCCAGCCGTCGGGGAACATGCCCAGCAGCGGCCCCGGGCTGGACAGGCCGCGGCTGATCAGCTGGCGCGCGGGCTGCGCCGGCAGACCCCAGGCCTGCCGCAGCGCTGACCAGCCGGGGTCCAGCTGGGGGTCCAGCCAGCGGCGCTCTGCCCATCGCCAGGCCGGGGCGCGCCAGGCGGCGGGCCATGCGCGCAGCCAGCCGGCCCCGGGCAGGCGGGGAAAGTCGTGCGGGTTGAACAGCCAGGCGGGCGCGCCATGGGCGGTGATCCAGCGCAACTGCCAGCGCTCGGCGGCCAGCCGGGCACCCAGCGCCAGCGTGCTGCCCAGCAGCAGCGGGCGCGCGCCGGCCTGCACCAGCGGGTCCAGGGCGGCCAGCGTGGCCTGTGCCGCGCTCAGGGCCATCGGCCACAAGCTGTCCAGCGCACGGGCGGGCTGCCACAGCGCGGGGTCGGCCAGCAGGGCCTGCTCCTGCTCGGGGCTGAGCAGCGGCGCCACCGACAGCCCCAGCGCCGACAGCCGTGGCTGCTGCGAGGCCGGGCACAGCATCTGCACGCGCCGGCCCCGGGCCTGCAGTGCCAGGGCCACCGCGGCCAGCGGCAGCACATCGCCGCCGGAACCGACGGCCACCACCACGACCTCGGGCGGCCGGTCGGCGCGGGGCGATGTCATGGGGCGGGACCGCTCATGCGGCGATTGTAGGAACCCCGAGCGCGGGGCGAGGGGGCGGTGCTGCGCCACCAAAGACCCTGTGCTGATATGGGTTTTGGTCAAAAGCTCTTGAAAAGTGCAATCAGCACATTTATTATTCAACCACGCTGATTCACAGCGCCACCACCGGCCCTCGGGCCGGATCCAGGTTCAGGCATCGGGCAGGGATGCAGGAATCACCAATCGGCCAGCGCGCCCCGCAGGTGCTCTGGCATGAGGAGTGACTCATGGTCCGCATCGCAACCCGTTCTTCCGTTCCTGCCGCTTCTCGCCGGCAGTTCCTGGGCCGTCTCAGCGCCCTCACCCTCAGCCTGGGCCTGGCGGCCTGCGGTGGTGGCGGCGGCGGCGGTGGCACCGACGACTCCGGCCACAACGGCGGCTCCAATTCCGCCGTGTCGTTCACCTCGGGCGTGATCAGCGGCTTCGGCTCGATCATCGTCAACGGCGTGCGCTTCGACGACAGCGCCGCCACCGTGCTCGATGACAAGGGCGGCCGCCTCTCCCGCGACGATCTGCACCTGGGCAGCCAGGTCGAGATCGAGGGCGGCTCGATCGACCGCAACAGCGGCCGTGCGACGGCGCTGACCATCCGCATCGGCAGCGAGCTCAAGGGCCGCGTGACAGCGGTCAACCTGGGCGCCCAGAGCATCAGCATGCTGGGGCAGACCGTGCTGGTCACGTCGAACACGGTGTTCGACGACAGCCTGGGCGGCGGCTTCTCGGCGATCAGCGTGGGGCAGCTGCTGGAGGTGCATGCGCGCTTCGATGCCACGCAGGGCGCCTATGTGGCCAGCCGGATCGAGCGCGAAAGCAGCAGCAGCGAGTTCAAGCTGCGCGGCGTGGTGGCCGACCTCGACACCACGGCCATGACCTTCCGCATCGGCAGTGCCGTCATCAACTACGCCTCGGTCACGGCCGTCCCGGCCACTCTGGCCAACGGCGCCTGGATCCGGGTGCGGGTGCAGCCGACCCAGGTGGCCGGCCAATGGGTGGCCACCGCGCTGGAGGATGGCCGCCGCAGCTCGGGCGATGACCGCTCCGAATCCGAAGTGCGGGGCTTCATCACCGCCTGGACCTCGGCCACGCGCTTCAGCGTCGATGGCACGCCGGTGAACGCCGACAGTGCCGAGTTCAAGGACGGCCGCTCGGTCATCGTGCTGGGCGCCTTTGTCGAGGTCGAAGGTGCGCTGCGCGACGGCGTGCTGGTGGCCCGCGAGGTCAAGCTGGAAGACAGCGATGACAGCCACCACAGCGAGGACTTTGAACTGCACGGCCAGATCTCCGGTCTGAACACCGCGGCCAAGCGCTTCACCCTGCGCGGCGTGACCGTCGACTACAGCCAGGTCGCCGAATGGCGCGACCTGAGCGAAGCCTCGCTGGCCGATGGCCTGAGCGTCGAGGTCAAGGGCGGGCTGTCGCCAGACGGCAACACCCTGATGGCCTCGCGCATCTCGCGCGAAGACTGAGCCCGGGGCCTTTTCTCCTCGGTGGGATAGCCCCATGCCGCCCGGGGATCTGTGTGTAAATCGCACATTTCCTCGGGCGAAGCGGTAAGATCGCACTCGTCCATGAGCCAGGAAATCCCCGACGAACTGCCGGCCGACCAGCAGGCCATGCTGGAGGCGGCCAACGCCACGCTGCTGCCGCTGGCCCGGCTGGCGGTCGCCCGCGGCGTGCACTTCGGCGTCATCGAGGAGCGGCTCAAGCAGGCCTTCGTGCAGGCCGCCCGCGAGGCCAATCCCGGCACGCAGCCGCACCGCCAGGTCAGCCGCGTCAGCGCCACCACCGGCATCAACCGGCGCGAGGTCACCCGTCTGATCCACGGCCATCTGCAGCAGGCCCGGCCGCGCCGTCCGGTGGCGGCCGAGATCTACCTGCACTGGCAGATCGACCCCGACTACCGCGACAGCCAGGGCCAGCCGGCCACGCTGCCCCGCCAGGGCGCCAAGCCCAGCTTCGAGACCCTGGCGCGCGAGATCACCTCCGACGTGCACCCGCGCAGCCTGCTCGACGACATGGTGCGCCTGGGCTACTGCCGGCTGGTCGATGACGGCGCGCGGGTGGCCTTCGAGCGCGACGGCGCGGTGCCGGCCAACGACCTGCCGCGCCTGATCCGCGTGCTCGGCGACAACGTCGGTGCGCACTTCATGGCCGCGGTCGAGAACGCGCTGCGTGACGACAAGCCCTTCTTCGAGCGGGCCCTGGTGGCCCACGAGGTGCCGCAGTCGGCCGTGCCCGAGGTCAAGCGCCTGGTGTCCGAACACTGGGCCGAGTTCCGGGGCCGCGTGGTGCCGGCGCTCGAACGCCTGATCGAGGAAGGCGCCGACAGCGACGAGCCGCGGCGACGCCTGCTGCTGGGCATCTACCACCATGACGCGACCGAGACGCCCCCGCCGGCGCCCGCTACCATGCCCTCGGAGCCGCCCGCCGATCCATCGGCCCCGGCGCGCTGAGGCATCGCCCAGAAAGTCCGACCATGAACCTTCTTCATCCCTCCCCGTTGCGCCGCGCGCTGGCCGTGGCGCTGGGCAGCCTGGCGCTGCTGGTGGCCTGCGGCGGCGGTGTCTCCGAACAGGGCACCGGTGCGCCCCCGCAGGTGTATGCCTCCGGGCCGATCAGCGGCTTCGGCTCGGTCATCGTCAATGGCGTGCGCTATGACGACACCGGCGTCACCGCCAAGGACGACAGCGGCGCCAACGTGGACCTGCTGCTGGGCATGGTGGTGCAGATCGACGGTGAAAACCTCGACCGCAGCACCACACCGCTGCCCACTGCCACCGCCAAGGCGATCACCGTGGTCAGCGAACTGCTGGGCCGGGTGGATGCGCGCGACGACGTGGCCGGCACACTGACCATCCTGGGCCAGACCGTGTCCATCCTGCCGACGCCGGCCACCGACCGTGCCGTGGCGGTGGGTGATCTGGTCGAGGTCTACGGCCTGTACGACGTCTCCAACCAGCGCTACACCGCCACCCGCATCCAGCACCGCTCCGGCGTCAGCGCGCTGCGGCTGCATGGCAAGGTGGGCAGCGTGGGCAGCAACAGCTTCACCGTGGGCGGCGCCACGATCCGCTTCACCACCGCGCCCGACGGCCTGGCGGTGGGCGCCGTGATGCGCCTGAAGCTGGCCACCTCGCCGGTGGCTGCCAACACCTGGACGCTGCAGAGCGCGCAAGCCTCCACCACCAGGGTGCCGGCCGACGACACCGAGGTCGAGGTCGAGGGCGTGATCTCCAGCTACACCTCGCTGTCCAGCCTGGTGGTGCAGGGCATCACCGTCGACGCCAGCGGCGCCGCGCTCAGCGGCGGCACCACGCTGGCGGCGGGCGTCACCATCGAGGCCGAGGGCGTGATGCAGGGCGGCGTGTTGCGCGCCACCAAGGTCGAGATCAAGAAGGCCGAGGACGGCGGTGGCGGCGGCGGTACCGAGCCGGTCGAGGTGGAAATCACCAGCGCCATCGCCAGCGTCAACGCGGCCAGCAAGACCCTGGTGCTGAACAAGGGCTCGCAGAAGGTCGACTACTCGGCGGCCACCTTCCGCGGCGGTCTGACGGCGGCCCAACTGGTGGCCGGGCTGCGCATCGAGGTCAAGGGCGTGCTGTCCACCGATGGCACGACGGTGCTGGCCTCGGAGATCAAGGCCGACAACTGATCGCCTGATGCCCCGGCCCGTGTGCCGGGGCCGGCGCGCCGACCGGGCTCAGCCCAGGCGGGCCTGGTGCCGGGCGATCTGGGCGCGCGCCTGCTCGGGCGCGGTGCCGCCCAGCGTGCGGCGCGCGTCCATCGAGCCGCGCAGCGTCAGCACCTCGAACACATCCTCGCCGATGCGGGCATCAAAGCCCTGCAGCGTGGCCAGCGGCAGGTCGGCCAGGTCCAGGCCGGCGCGCAGGCCTTCCTTCACCGCATGGGCCACGACCTCGTGGGCATCGCGGAAGGGCAGGCCCTTCTTGACCAGGTAGTCGGCCAGGTCGGTGGCGGTGGCGTAGCCGCGCAGCGCGGCGGCCTGCATGGCCTCGGCCTTCACGGTGAGTCCACCGCTGCGCGAGCCATCGGCCGCCACCTCGCCGCCCACCATCTCGGCCATGATGCGCAGCGTGTCCTTGACCGTGTCGACGGTGTCGAACAGCGGTTCCTTGTCTTCCTGGTTGTCCTTGTTGTAGGCCAGCGGCTGGCCCTTCATCAGCGTGATCAGGCCCATCAGGTGGCCCACCACGCGGCCGCTCTTGCCGCGCGCCAGCTCGGCCACGTCGGGGTTGCGCTTCTGCGGCATGATCGACGAGCCGGTGCAGTAGCGGTCGCTGAGGTTGATGAAGCCGAAGTTCTGGCTCATCCACAGCACGATTTCTTCCGCCAGGCGCGAGACGTGCACCATCACCAGGCTGGCGAAGGCGGTGAACTCGATCGTGAAGTCGCGGTCGCTGACGGCGTCCAGGCTGTTCTGGCAGACGGCTTCAAAACCCAGCGTGCGCGCCACGCGCTCGCGGTCCAGCGGGTAGCTGGTGCCGGCCAGCGCGGCGGCGCCCAGCGGCAGGCGGTTGACCCGCTTGCGCAGGTCGGCCAGGCGCTCGGCGTCGCGGGCGAACATCTCCACATAGGCCAGCAGATGGTGCGCAAAGCTCACCGGCTGGGCCACCTGCAGGTGGGTGAAGCCGGGCATCACGGTCTCGGTGTTCTGCGCGGCCACCGCCACCAGGGCGCGCTGCATGTCGGCCAGCAGCTCGGCGATCTGGTCGATCTCGCCGCGCAGCCACAGGCGCACGTCGGTGGCCACCTGGTCGTTGCGGCTGCGGCCGGTGTGCAGGCGCTTGCCGGCGTCGCCCACCAGCTGGGTCAGGCGGGCCTCGATGTTGAGGTGCACATCTTCCAGCTCGAGCTTCCATTCGAAGGCGCCGGAGCCGATCTCGGCGCGGATCTGCGCCATGCCGCGCTGGATGTCGGCCAGGTCCTGGGCGCCGATCACGCCCTGGGCGGCCAGCATCTCGGCGTGCGCCAGGCTGCCCTCGATGTCGGCGGCCCACAGGCGCTTGTCGAAGAACACGCTGGAGGTGTAGCGCTTGACCAGCTCGCTCATCGGCTCCGAGAACAGGGCCGACCAGGCCTGGGATTTCTTGTCGAGTTGGTTGCCGCTCATCGTGCCACGGGGGGTTCGGGGAAAACGCGCATTCTACGAACCGGGCGAGAATCCGCGCGTGAGCACCGCCCCCGACACCGGCCAGAGCACGCTGTTCGACGACCTGCGCGACGCGGTCGAGGCCGGTGTCAGCGCCGCCGAGCCGGCCGCGCTGGCGCCGCTGTGCCGGGTGGGCATGGTGCTGCGCGCGCTGCTGGTGGCGATTGCGGTGACGGCGATCGGCCTGGCCTTCAGCCACGCCCGCCTGCTGGACTGGGCGCTGGCCATGGGCACCTGGGCCACCTGGGTGGTGCCGTCAGCGCTGCTGTGGCTGTTGCTGGCCTGCGCGGCCGGCCAGGGGCTGGCGCGGCGCTGGCCGGCCTGGGTGGCGCCGGTGCAGGCGCTGGCCGGCGCGGTGGCCGCGGCGCTGGTGTGGCAGCTGCTGGACCACTGGCGCCTGGCGCCGCGCCCGGCTTCCTGGCTGGCGCCGGCGCTGGCCGGCGGCGCGCTGGCCCTGCTGATGGTGCGCACCGTGCGCTGGCGCGAGCGGGCCCGGCTGCCGGCCACCGCGGCGGCCCAGCTGGCCGACCTGCAGACCCGCATCCGTCCGCACTTCCTGTTCAACACGCTGAACACCGCGATCGCGCTGGTGCAACACGACCCGCGCCGCGCCGAGGAGGTGCTGGAAGACCTGGCCGAGCTGTTCCGTGCCACGCTGGGCACGCTGAACCGGGCCTCCACGCTGGCCGAGGAGGCCGAGCTGGCGCGGCGCTACCTGTCGATCGAGGAGCTGCGCTTCGGCGCCCGGCTGACGGTGCGCTGGGACCTGGACCCCAACGCCGCGTCGGCCCGCCTGCCGACGCTGGCACTGCAGCCGTTGGTCGAGAACGCGGTGCGCCACGGGGTGGAGCCCGCCGCGCGCGGTGGCACGATCGAGGTGCGCAGCCGCCGCCGCCGCGACCGCGTGCTGCTGTCGGTCACCAACACCGTGCCGCTGGAGGCGGCGCCGCGCCCTGGCCACGGCATCGGCCTGGCCAGCGTGCGCGAGCGCCTGCGCCTGCTTCACGACCTGGACGCCGACGTGCACAGCGGCATCATCGAGGATGGCCGCTGGCGCGTGAGCCTGTCGCTGCCGGCCGAGTGACATGAACGATGCCCCACTGTCCGTGCTGATCGTCGATGACGAGCCCCTGGCGCGCATGCGCCTGCGCAGCCTGATGGCCGACGCCACCCAGCCCCGGGTGCAGGTGCTGGCCGAGGCCGGCAGCGCTGCCGAGGCGCTGCATGCGCTGGCGCGTCAGCCGGTGGACCTGGTGATGCTGGACATCCACATGCCCGGCCTGGACGGCCTGGGCCTGGCCGAGCGGCTGCGCGCGCAGCAACCAGCGCCGGCCGTGGTCTTCGTCACCGCCCATGCCGAACATGCGCTGCAGGCCTTCGAGCTGGAAGCCACTGACTACCTGACCAAGCCGGTGCGTCGCGAGCGCCTGGCGCAGGCGCTGCAGCGGGTGGCGGCGCGCCAGGGTCGCGTCGCGGTGCCACCGGTGCCGGTCGACGAGCGGCCCACGCTGGTGGTCAGCGACCGTGGCCGGGTGCTGCGCATCCCGCTGACCGACCTGGTGTATCTGCGCGCCGAGATGAAGTACGTCACCCTGCGGACCCGCTCGCACAGCTATGTGCTGGACGATTCGCTGGGCGAGCTGGAGCAGCGCCTGGGTGAGGCGGTGATCCGCATCCACCGCAGCGTGCTGGTGGCACGCCAGGCGGTGCGGGCGCTGGCCCGCCACCCGCTGGACACGGGCGAGGACGCCGGCGACACCTGGGCGGTGCAGGTCGAGCCCACCGGCGAGTGGCTGCCGGTGTCGCGGCGCCAGTTGTCGGCCGTGCGGGACGCGCTGGCCGGCGGGGCGGCGTGAACCCGCGCCTGATCTGGGCCGCGCTGGTGCTGGTGGCCCTGGCGGCGCTGGTATCCCTGGGCTGGCTGCTCGGCGCCGCCCGACCGGCGGGGCCCCATGCGTCCGACGCGGTGGCGGCAGCCGGCTGGACCTTGGCCGACGGCTCGCTGGCCGCGGTGGCGGATCCGCCGGGCGACGAGGCGGTCGCTGCCGCACTGGGCCCGACCGCCGCGCCGCAGCCCGACGCCGCGCTGGGCCCGGACTGCGGCTTCGCGCCCTGGCTGGAGCGACCCGGCACGCTGCCCACGGACGCCGAGAAGGCCCGCATCCACCGCCAGGTCGCTGCCGGCTGGCTGGCAAGCCTGCAGGCCTCGCCCGACATGGCGCTGCAGGCGGTGGGCCGGTGGCTGGGCTCGACCACCTTCAATGTCCACGAGCCGGCGCTGGCCGATTGCCGCGGCGAAGGCTGCCGGCCGGTGCTGCAGCGGCTGGTGCGGCGCGTCGAGCGCCTCTCCGGCCAGCGCGCGCAGGCCGCGCAGAGCCTGCAGACCCAGGCACTGGCCAGCAGCGATCCGCGGGTGCTGGCGCTGGCCGCCGCCAGCTGCCATTTCCAGGCGCCCACCGAGCTGGGGGATTGCCTGGCGGGACCTGCCGCCCGCTGGGTGGCCCTGGAGCCCGACAACGCGGCGGCCTGGCTGCAGCAGGCGCAGGCCGCGCATCTGCAGGGTGACTGGTCGGGCGAGGCCGATGCGATCCACCACGCCAGCCTGGCGACGCGCTACCAGCCGCCCGGCACCTGGGTCGGCGCGCTGCTGGATCGCCAGCTGCCGGCCGACCTGCAGGGCGAGCCCCGGGTGGTGCTGCAGATCGCCGTGGCCGGTGCGGTGGCCACCCTGTCGAATGTCAGCCCGTCGGTGGTGGATCACTGCCGGCAGACGGCTGTCGAGGATCCCAACCGCGCCCAGACCTGCCTGCGGCTGGCCGAGCTGCTGCTGGCGCAGGCCCCGGACCTGATCACGCTGGCCTATGCCGAGGCGCTGGGCCGGCACGCCGGCTGGTCCGAGGAGCGCCAGAACGCCCAGCGCGCGCAGCGCGAGGCGCTGATGGCGGCCCAGCAGCGCGAGGCCCAGGCGGATCTCGGCCAGGACGGTGGCGACAGCGGGCCCTCCTGCCGCCAACTGCTGCGCGGCGGCGCGATGCTGCAGCGTGTGGCCCGGCTCGGTGAGCTGCGGGCGATGCGCGAGCTGGCGCAGCGCTGACTCAGCGCCGCAGCCCCATGGCGGCCGCACGCAGGCCGCGCGCTAGCCGGTGTTGCGCAGACCCGCCGCGATGCCGTTGATCGACAGGTGGATGCCCCGGCGCACGCGCTCGGCATGCGGGTCGGTGTCGCGCTGCTTGCGGTAGCGCCGCATCAGCTCGACCTGCAGGTGGTTCAGCGGGTCGAGGTAGGGGAAGCGGTGCTCGATCGAGCGCGCCAGCGCCGGGTTGCTCTGCAGGCGCGAGGCTTCGCCGGTGATCAGCGCCAGCGCGTCGGCGGTGCGGTCCCACTCGGCCTTGATCGCGGTGAAGATCTTCTTGCCCAGGCGCTTGTCCTCGACCAGTTCCACGTAGCGCGCGGCGATGCGCAGATCGCTCTTGGCCATCACCATGTCCAGGTTGGACAGCAGGGTGCGGAAGAAGGGCCACTGGCGCACCATCTTCTGCAGCAGCTCCAGGCGCTGGTTCCGGCCGGCGTCATGGCCCAGGTAGGCCTCGACCGCCGAGCCGAAACCGCACCAGCCTGGCAGCGCCACGCGGCACTGGCCCCAGGAGAAGCCCCAGGGGATGGCGCGCAGGTCCTCGATCGCGCGCGTGGCCTTGCGCGAGGCCGGGCGTGAGCCGATGTTGAGCTCGGCAATCTCGCGGATGGGGGTGGCGGCGAAGAAGTAGTCGGTGAAACCGGGGGTCTCGTAGACCAGCGCGCGGTAGGCGGCCATGCTGGCCTGGCTGAGCGCCTCGGCGGCCTCCAGGAAGGCCTTGGGCGCGGCCTTGGTGGGGTGCAGCAGCGTGGCTTCCAGCGTGGCGGCCACCAGGGTCTCCAGGTTGCGCCGGCCGATCTCGGGATGGGCGTACTTGGAGGCGATCACCTCGCCCTGCTCGGTCAGGCGGATCTGGCCGTTGACCGTGCCTGGCGGCTGGGCCAGGATGGCCTGGTAGCTCGGGCCGCCGCCACGGCCCACGGTGCCGCCGCGGCCATGGAACAGGCGCAGCCGGATGCCGTGGTCCTCGGCCATGGCGCTGAACTGCTCGACCAGTGCGATCTCGGCGCGGTAGAGCTCCCAGTTGCTGGTGAAGAAGCCGCCGTCCTTGTTGCTGTCGGAGTAGCCCAGCATCACGTCCTGTTCGCCGCCGCTGCGGCGGATCAGCGCCGCCACGCCAGGCAGCGCATAGAACTCGCGCATGATGTCCGGCGCATGGCGCAGGTCGGCGATGGTCTCGAACAGCGGCGAGACGATCAGGTCGGCCACCGCATCGTCCTCGCCCAGCACGCCACGCAGCAGGCCGGTCTCCTTCTGCAGCAGCAGCACCTCGAGCAGGTCGGAGACGGTCTCGGTGTGGCTGATGATGTAGTGGCGGATCGCCTCGGGGCCGAAGCGGGCGCGGCCTTCGGCGGCGGCCTCGAAGATGGCCAGCTCGCCCTGGGCCAGCGCGGAATACTCGGCGGCGCGCACCCGCAGCGGGCGGGCATCGCCCAGCAGGCGCAGCAGCAGGCTGCGGCGCGCCGCCTCGTCCAGCGCGGCATAGTCGGGCTCGATGCGGGCCAGCTTCAGCAGTTCGGCCACCACCAGCTCGTGCTGGTCGGAGCTTTGCCGCAGGTCCACCGTGGCCAGGTGGAAGCCGAAGACCTGCACCGCCCGGATCAGCGGCGCCAGCCGCGGCGCCACCAGCGCCTGGGCGTGGTGGCTGCGCAGCGAATCCTCGATCACCCGCAGATCGGCCAGGAACTCCTCGGCGCTCGCATAGGGATTCTGCGGCGCCACCGCGTGGCGCAGCGCCTCGGTGCCGGTCAGCTCGTGCAGCGTGGCCGCCAGGCGGGCATACATGCCGATCAGCGCACGGCGGTAGGGCTCGTCCTCGCGGTGCGGGTTGCGGTCGGGCGAGCGCTCTGCCAGCGCCTGCATCGCGGGCGTGACCGGCGACAGGATGTTCGAGATCGACAGCTCGGCGCCCAGTGTATGCACCTCGGTCAGGTAGTGGCGCAGCGCGGTCTCGCCCTGGCGGCGCAGCGCCAGGCGCAGGGTGTCGGCGGTGACGTTGGGGTTGCCGTCGCGGTCGCCACCGATCCAGTGGCCCATGCGGAAGAAGCCGGGCACGGCGTGGCCGGGCAGGGCCTGCTCGATCTCGCGGTACATGCGCGGGATCTGGCGCAGGAAGGTGGCGTGGTAGTAGCTGAGCGCGTTCTCGATCTCGTCCGACACGGTCAGCTTGGCGTAGCGCAGCATGCGGGTCTGCCACAGCTGCGTCACGCGGGCGCGGATCAGGTCTTCGTTCTCCTGGCGCTCGGCCTCGGTGCGCAGGCCGTCGCGGCGCTCGATCAGCTGGGCGATGGCGCGCTCGGCGTCCAGGATGGAGGTGCGCTGCACCTCGGTCGGGTGGGCGGTCAGCACCGGCGAGATGTAGGCCTGCTGCAGGGCCTCGGCGATGTCGGCGGCGCGGTGGTCGGCGCGCGCGAGCTTCTCGAAGCAGTGGGCCAGCGAGCCCTCCTGGTGGGTGCCGGCGGCCTCGTGGACCTCGCGGCGGCGCACATGGTGGCGGTCCTCGGCGATGTTGGCCAGGTGCGAGAAGTAGCTGAAGGCGCGGATCACGCTGACCGTCTGGTCGGCCGAGAGGTTCTTCAGCAGGCGATCGAGCACGCGTCCGGCCGAGGCGTCCTTCTTCAGCCGGAAGGCCACCGAGAGCTGGCGCACCCGCTCGATCAGGTCGAAGGCCGCACGACCTTCCTGCTCGCGGATCACATCGCCCAGGATGCGGCCGAGTAACCGGATATCCTCCATCAGCGGCTTGTTCTTGCTGGCGGCGTCGCCATCCTGGCTGCTCTTTACCTGTGCATTCGGCACGGTCTTGGTGCGCTTGGGGCGGCTGGCGGTGCGAGTTTCTGCACGGGGCATGGTGGACTCCTGGGGACGTAACCAAGTTACCAATCGGCAATCGTAGCAGGAGTGGTGCCAGCGCGGATAATCCGCCGACATGAATTCTTCTCAACCCGACACCGTCGTCATCGCCACCCGCGAGAGCCGCCTGGCGCTGTGGCAGGCCGAACATGTGCGCGACCGCCTGGCAGCCGAGCTGTCGCTCAAGGCTGAACTGCTGGGCATGACCACCCGCGGCGACCAGATCCTCGACCGCAGCCTGTCCAAGGTGGGCGGCAAGGGCCTGTTCGTCAAGGAGCTGGAAACCGCGCTGGAAGACGGCCGCGCCCGGCTGGCGGTGCACTCGCTGAAGGACGTGCCGATGGACCTGCCGGATGGCTTCGTGCTGGCGGCCATCCTCGAGCGCGAGGATCCGCGCGACGCTTTCGTCTCCAGCCGCTACGAGAACGTCGATGCGCTGCCCCAGGGCGCCTGCGTGGGCACCTCCAGCCTGCGCCGTGTGGTGCAGCTCAAGGCGATGCGGCCCGATCTGCGCATCGAGCCGCTGCGTGGGAACCTCGACACCCGGCTGCGCAAGCTGGATGAGGGCGGCTACGACGCCATCGTGCTGGCCGCGGCCGGCCTGAAGCGCCTGGGCCTGGGCGCACGCATCCGCGCCGTCTTCGACGAGCAGCGCATGATCCCGGCCGCCGGCCAGGGCGCGCTGGGCCTGGAGGTGCGCGAGGACGACGCCGCGCTGCGCCAGGCGCTGCAGGCCTTCGTGCACACGCCCACCTGGCTGGCCACCCATGCCGAGCGCGCGGTGTCGCGCGCGCTGGGTGGCAGCTGTTCGGTGCCGCTGGCGGCGCACGCGGTGGTGGCCGACGGCCAGATGCAGCTGGAGGTGGCCCTGGGCAACGCCGCCGATCCCACCCAGCCGCTGCTGCGCGCGCGGCTGAGCGGGCCCGTTGCCGACACCGCGGCCGCCGAGGCCCTGGGTCATGCCGCTGCCGCGCAACTGCGTCAGCAGGGCGGCGACACCTACCTGGCCGCCGGCGCGGCCGGATGACGCCCGCGCCTGCCGCGCCGATGCTGCTGGTCACGCGGCCTGAGCCGCAGGCCAGCGACTGGGTGCGGCGGCTGCAGGCGCTGGGTCTGCAGGCCCGGGCGCTGCCCCTGCTGGCCGTGGGGCCGGCGCCCGATCCGGCGCCGCTGCGCGCCGCCCGGGCTGCGCTGGTGCCAGGGGCGCTGGTGATGTTCGTCAGCCCCAATGCGGTGCTGCAGAGCGCCGCCGCCGGCTTCTTCGACGCCGCCTGGCCGGCGGGCGTGCGTGCCGGGGCCACCGGTCCGGGCACGGTGCAGGCGCTGCGTGGGCAGGGCGTGCCGGCCGAGGCCATCGTCGCGCCGGGCGCCGATGCCACGGCCTTCGATTCCGAACACCTGTGGCAGCAGCTCAGGCATGAGGACTGGCGCGGTCGCCCGGTCTGGATCGTGCGGGGAGAGGGCGGCCGCGACTGGTTCGCCGAGACGGCCCGCGCGGCCGGCGCCCAGGTGCAGTGGGTGCAGGGCTATGCGCGCGGCGCGGCGCGCTGGACCCCTGAGCAGCAGCAGTGGCTGAGCGACGCACTGGCCGCGCCCGAAGCGCATTGCTGGCTGTTCAGCAGCAGCGAAGGGCTGGAGCACCTGGCCGCCGCCGCCCCCGGCGCCGACTGGTCGCGCGCGCGCTGCCTGGTGACGCATCCGCGCATCGCCGCTGCGGCGCAGTCGCTGGGCCTGGGTACGGTGGACCTGATCGGCGTGGGCGTCGAGGCGGTGGCGCAGGTCTGGGGCCAAGGGGCGTCGATACAATCGGCGCCCAATGGCGAGCCCTGATCCCCAGCCCTCCGAGACCCCGGCCGAAGCCCCTGTGGCGGCCCCGGTCCTGCCTGCGTCGCCGGTCGCTGCACCTGCAGCGGCCTCGGCACCCGCATCGGCCCCTGTGACCCGTGCCCAGACCGTGCCCTGGCGTGCGCTGGGGCTGGCGGCCGTGGGTGCCGCCAGCGTGGCCGCCGCGGTGCTGGCCTGGAACACCCAGCAGCGCGTGAAACAGCTCGAACAGGAACTGGTGCGCCGCCAGCAAGGCAGCCAGGACCTGGCCACCGAGGCCCGACTGCTCGCCCGCCAGGCCCAGGAGGCGGGCACCGAGATGCAGGGCAAGCTGGGCGTGCTCGAAGCCCGCGTCGCCGAGACCGCGCTGCAGCGCAGCCAGGTCGAGGAGCTGATGCAGTCGATGTCGCGCTCGCGTGACGAGAACGTGCTGGCCGATGTCGAGGCCTCGCTGCGCGTGGCGCTGCAGCAGTCGGCGATCACCGGCAGCGCCGAGCCGTTGGTGGCCGCGCTGCGCCAGGCCGACGAGCGCCTGGCCCGCTACAACCAGCCGCGCATGGAGCGGGTGCGCCGCGCGGTCGTGCGCGATCTCGACCGCGTGCGCGCCGCCCAGGTGGTGGATGTGCCCGCGCTGGCCGTGCGCCTGGACGAGGCGGTGCGCCAGGTCGACGACCTGCCGCTGCTGAGCACGCCGGAGCGCCGTCCGGCGGCTGCGTCGGCCGCTGCGCCGGCCGCCTCGGCGGCGGCCCGTGCGGCGTCGGCGCCGGCGTTGGAGGGGCTGGCCTGGCGCGAGGTCTGGGACCGCTTCAGCGCTGCGGTCTGGCATGAGGCCCGCTCGCTGCTGCGCGTCACCCGCATCGACCGGCCCGAGGCCTCGCTGATGTCCCCCGAGCAGGGCTTCTTCCTGCGCGAGAACCTCAAGCTGCGCCTGCTCAATGCGCGCCTGTCGCTGCTGTCGCGCCAGTTCGATCTGGCCCAGGCCGACCTGACCCAGGCCCAGCAGATGCTGGAGCGCTATTTCGACCGCAGCTCGCGGCGCGTGCAATCCACCAGCGAGCTGGCCCGCCAGGTGGCCCAGCAGGCCCGCCAGGTCAGCCTGCCGCGGCCCGAGGAAACCCTGGCGGCGCTGGCCGCCGCCGTGGCAGGACGCTGATGCGCTCGCTGATCTGGCTGGTGCTGATCTTCACCGTGGCCGTGGTGTCGGCCACCGTGCTGGGCCGCAACGATGCGCTGGTGTCGGTCTTCTACGACCAGTGGCGCCTGGACCTGTCGCTCAACCTGTTCCTGCTGCTGCTGCTGGGCGCGGTGCTGCTGACCTTTGCCGCACTGCAGGCCGCCAGCGGCCTGCTGAGCCTGCCCGGCCGGGCGCGGGAATGGCGCCTGCTCAAGCGCGAGCGCGCTGCCCATGCCGCACTGCGCGAGGCCTGGCGTGAGCTGCTGGCCGCCCGCTACGCGCGCGCCCAGCGTGCCGCCCAGCGTGCGCTGGAGCTGCAGGCCGACGTGCCCGAGCTGAAGGGCGACGTCGGCTTCTCGGTGCTGGCCCAGATGGCCGCCGCCAGCGGGCAGCACCGCCTGCAGGACCGTCGCGGCCGCGATGAACGCGTGCGCCAGGCCCTGACCATGGCCCGCGACCGCAACCTGCCCGGCGCCGCCGCCGACGGTGTGCAACTGCTGGCCGCGGAATGGGCGCTGGACGACCGCGACGCCACCCGCAGCCTGGCCCTGCTGGGCGAGTTGCCGCCCGGCGTGGCGCGCCGCACCCAGGCGCTGCGTCTGCGCCTGCAGGCGGCGCGGATGAAGCGACAGCCGCTGATGGCGCTGCAGACCGCGCGGCTGCTGGCCAAGCACCAGGGCTTCTCGGCCGAAGCGGCGCGTTCGCTGCTGCGCTCGCTGGCCATCGAGGCCCTGGAAACTGGCTACGACCTGCAGCAGCTGCAGCACGTCTGGCAGGCGCTGGACGCCAGCGAGCGCGCCGACGCCTGGGTGCTCGCCCGCGCCGCCCGCCGCGCCTGCGACCTGGGCCACCCGGAGCAGGGCCGCCAGTGGCTGCAGCCCGCCTGGGACCAGATCGCCCGCCTGGAGCCCGACGCCCGCAAGGAGCTGTCGCTGGCCCTGGTGACCTGCGCCGCCGGCGCTGGCACCGATTGGCTCAACTGCGTGGAAACCGCCCTGGCCCGCCACGGCCACGAAGCCCCGCTGGTGGCCGCCGCCGGCGCCGTCTTCGCAGAGCGCCAGCTCTGGGGCAAGGCCCGCCGCCCGCTGGAGCAGACCGCCGCCGCCGACGAACTGCCCGCCCGCGTTCGCCGCGACGCGCTGCGCCGCCTGGCCCAGCTCGCCAGGGAACAGGACGACGAGGCCACCGCCGCCCGCCACGAGCAGCGCGCCGCCGGACTCGATTGACCGCGAAACGCCAGGCCCGCTTGTGCAGCGCGCCAAAAGCCTGCTATACTGCTAGCTTCTGCAGACAGCGAGCGGCTCTTACCTAGTAGCCATGCACTGCCTGCAATGCGGCTGTAGCTCAGTTGGATAGAGTACTTGGCTACGAACCAAGGGGTCGTGGGTTCGAATCCTGCCAGCCGCGCCAGAATTTGCGTTCTAGATCAACGGGTTAGATGCTTCGGCGTCTAACCCGTTTGTCTTTGGGCTGGGGACTTTTCGGGGACTTTTCCCCCACGCCCCTCGCGTTGTCGCTCCTCATGCTCGCGCCGCAGCGTGGCCAGGCTCTTGTTCCAGCGTCCGCTGTCCTCGCGGATCTTCTCCAGCGCGGCATGCAGCTCCACGATCTGCGCCACGCTGTAGTGCTGGGTCATCGAGCGCGTGCTGTGCCACAGCAGATCGGCCACCGTGCTTTCCGGCACGCCGCACTCCCGCAGCCGCATGCCCACGGTGTGCCGCAGGTCATGCACATGCAGGTCTCCCAGGCCCGCCTCCCTGCGGGCCCGCTGCCAGGCGGTGTTGCTCATCATCTGCACCGGTCGGTAGGGCATCTGCGCCGGCAGCGCCAGGTTCTTCACCCGCTCGCGCCGGTACACGAAGACGTAGTCCTCGTGCATGCCCCGCACCGACTCGATCACCTGCTGCGCCACGCTGTTGCACACCACCACCCGCGGTCGACGCCGGCCTTTCACATGCTCGCGGGGGACCTCGAACAAGGAAATGCCCAGCTCCGGCACCTGGATCTCCCAGGCCCAGCGCAGGTTGCAGACCACGTCGTCACGCACACCGGTGTTCAGCACGAACAAGGCCATGCGCGCCAGGTGCGCTGGCAGGCGGGGCATCAGCTCGCGCTGCTCGCTCCAGGTGATCGGTCGGGGCTCGCGCTGATGGCCTACCAGCGGCAGCATCGTGATGGCCGGCGCATGCGTCAGCCAGGTGTTGCCGTTCTCGTCGCGCCAGTGGCGCGCCGCCAGGTTAAGGATGCGACGCACCACGCCCAGGCTGAGGTTGACCGTCTTGTGCGAGCGGCCCTGGGCCAGCCGGCGCCTGATGAAAGGTGCCAGCGTGCCGTCGTGCACCTGGTGCAGGCCCAGGTGACCGATGTCGGGCATGACCGCGTCCAGCAAATGCGACTCCGTGACGATGGTGGGTTTGCTCTGGTAGGTCAGCAGGTAGTGGGTGGCCGCCTCGTCAAAGCGACGCACCGCCCGCTCACCGTCGACCAGCACGGCACGCAGCCGCTCGGTCTGCCGGATCAACCAGTCCTGCGCTTGCGAATGCGTGCTGAAACGCTCGCGTAGTCGGTGTCCCCGGTACTGCTTGTCGACCTGCCAATAGCCGGCGGCGTCTTGGTAGAGTCCTCTTTGGCCCATGGATGTGCTCCTTTCTCCAGGCTGGGCCACTCATTCCTGGGGCCATTCTGCCTCTGCGAGTCTGCGGGTGTCGACGGGCTGGCCGGGCCACAGCGCTCAGCGGATTCCTGCAGCAGGGCATCGAACAGGGCATCGAGCTGGTGCCTGTCGAAGATCAGGCAGGCGCCCTGGCGCATCGGTGTCAGCCGCGGGCGCCAGTGGGTGTCGAAGGTCTTGCGCTTGACGCCGGCGTACTCGATGGCGGCCAGGTAGCTCAGGCCGCGTGGCAGGGTGGGCCGGCTCATGGCTGCACGGGCACGTCACCGTGCAGGTCGCGCCAGCCCTTCATCACCGCCACCGCCTCCAGCGCCACGGGCATCTGCCGAGCCAACACGGCTTCGCGGGCCAGCCTGGCGCGCGGCGGCCAGGCGGCTGCGGCGGCGCGTTCGGCCCAGGCCAGCAGCTCGGCCTCACCGGCCAGGGCCAGGCGCCGCTGCCACTGTGCGCGTGCTTGGGCTTCGGCCTGTGCGTCCGGCGTATCGCCGGGCTGTGTTGCGGCCGGTGCCTGCTGCTGGCGGTGCTGCGCCTGCCTGCGCAAGGCCATGCGCAGCCCACCGCTGGGCTGGAAGGATCCGCCCTGCACGGCCGCCACCAAGCGACCGAGCCAGGCCACGGTGTCGCCGATCGGGGCCACCTGCCCCAGTGCAGCGCGTTCCATGCGGTCCGAGAACTCGTCTGCCACCCGCTGCTGGTCGTCGGCCGACAACTCGGCCACGCAGTGCTGCAGCGTCGCGCGGTAGGGCTCGGCGGCGGTGGTGAGCGCCAGCGTCTTGGCCTCACCGCTGGTGTCGACAAGCGCATCAAAACCCGCATCGTTCGCTGCGCCAGGAGAGTCGTCTCTCACCACCACCTCCACCTGGGGTGTGGTGGTCTTGAGAGATCTCTTGAAAGACATCTCTGTACAGTGGTCGGCGTCCAGGCCACCCGCCGGTGGGGGGCTGTGCTGCTGATCCACCAAGACACCCATCGTCAGTCGATCGGTGGCGCTGCCACCGGTGGGACGGCTGCTCTTCGCTGCGGCCAGCACCGCCTGCAGCCGTTCATGGTCGATAGCGAAGAAGTTGGTGCGATCGCAGTGCTGCTTGCGGTGTTGCTCCACCAGCAGCACGCCGCATTCGCGCAGCTGGCGGATCACCCGCTTGTGTGGGTCGATCGACAGCCCGATCGGCACGCGCTGCAGCAGGTCGCGCTGGTTCCAATAGACCCAGTAGCGGCCATCGATCAGGCAGTCGGCATGGCGCTGGGGGTCCTGCGCCTTTAGCCCGGCAAAGTAGTGCAGCTGCTGCAGAAATATGGCCGAGGCCGGGTCCAGGTAGCGCGCTACCGACGGCGACACAGCGATCAGCGGCTCGCCAGACAGCAGTGGGGTGTTGAGGCGTTCCATGCTCAGCGCCCCAGGTAGATGGCCACGATCTGCTCGCGCGCATGGCCCAGCTCGAGCGAGATCTCCAGCCGCGCCCGCGCGTCGACCGATCGCTGCTCGCCACTGAGCTCGCGCCGTGTGGGCCCGCCAGCAGCCGGTGCCTTCCAGCCGGTCTTCGCCTCGTAGCGTTCCTGCGCGTACCGGTGCCGCAGCCCATGCACGCCGTTGATGCCGGCCCTTTGGCACTGCGCGCGGAAGCTGGCCAGGTGCTCGCGGTAGGTCAGGCCTTCAGGGATCAGACTGCCCTTTCCGGCCAGGTCCTTGGCCTGCTCCAGCACCTGCCGCTGCGCCTCGTTGACGATCGGCACCTCGCGTGGCCGACCGCCCTTGGTCCAGGAGCCCTGCAGCCTCAAGACGTTGCCGCCATCGGCCAGGTCCGGCCGGATCTTCAAGGACTCTTCACGCCGCAGCCCAAAGGCCGCCTGCAGCGCCAGCGACGCCAGCAAATGGGCCGAGCTCACGCGCTCCAGCTGCGCCTCGGTCAGCGACTTGGCCTTGTCCTCGTTGGTCACATAGCTGCGTCGCTCCACGCCCAGGGTGGCGTTGTCGCGTGCCACCACATTGGCCTTGCCGATCTTCTCCGCCCACCATCGCACCGCGGCCAGGCGGTTCTTGATGGTCGCGGCAGAGATGCCGGACTCGGTCCAATGGCTCACCAGCGCGGCCACATGCTTTTCGCGCAGGTTGTCGGCGTGCAGGTCGCGGTAGCCCAGCGCATCCAGTTGGTGGGCGATCAGGCTCAGCATGCGCTCGCGGTTCGCCTGCGTGGCATGGCTGCCATCGCGGTTGCGTGCCGACAGCTGGCGCAGCTGAAAGTTCAGGTTCTTCATCGCTTGCGTCCTCTCTGAACAGTCGAATTCCGGGGGGCGGTGTGTCTGTTGGGGTCAGTGTTTCTGGTCGTCCTGGCAGGCGTGCCTGACCCGGACCTCTGCCGCAGCAGAGCAAGGACCTCCGGACACCACTCCGGTGGGGTACTGTTGAGACGTGGTGGTCGCCGCCGCAGTACGCACGGCATTGGCGGGCATGCGCCTTGGTGTGCAGCCCTGGTGGGGCCGACCCTTGAGACGCGCATGCCAACCCCTGGAACGCGGGGTCAGCGGCCGTGCGGGCGCACGGCAAGACAGGCCTTGCGCCTGTCAGTTCAGAGATCAGCGAGCGAGCAGCTCTTCGTGGTGGACCAGTCTGCGCGGCATTGCGCCACCGGTCCAACTTGTCACGCAGTGGCGTCACGCAGCAGCCCAGACTGCCGCAGGGCGCGGAGAGGTCCAGCTGGCGCGGGGGTGGCGGCGGCGTCACTGGCAACGCCAGTGACGCCCCGCGAGCTGCGGCAGCCACCCGCGGTGGGCGCTGCCGTGTTCAGAAGGCCGCTTGCATCAGCGGCGACTGCGCCAGTCTGACCAGACCACCCACAGGGGTCCGGCCATCAGCGCCAGGAATGAGACATAGGCTGCGGCAATCAACCGCCAGGTGCTGTCATCCATGCTGCAGCTCCTTGCGAAGTTGCGCAGCCACGTTGCTGGCCACCAGCCACAGCGGCAGGTACCAGATCATCAGCCAGCCGTCCTGGCGTTGCCAGGACAGGGCCACAAAGGCGAGCGCGTACAACAGCGCAACGCGATGGACCACACCAGCAAGAAAGTCGCGCTGGCGCAGATTGAGATGGATTGACATCATCTGCTGATCTCCTAGGGAATGGAGGAGACGCAGCAGAACCCGCAGAGCAGGGGATGCTGGCATCCCCTGGGGGTGTGGAAGAGAAGAAAACCCCAGAACCAACGCCCATCTCGGGCCGTCGGTCCCACCGCTCTTTCGGGGGCCTATCGGTGTTTCGCTGTTCGCCAAGGGCGAAGCTGATTGCGCGCTCAGATGATAGAAAACTCGGCGCAGCAACGCAAGCGATCGGGCAGCGAAGTTCACCGCCAACATGCCGGGTGTTGCCCACCGCGCCGGCCGGCCGGTACGTCGCAGGCGCCGACCGGCCGGCGCCGTGGACAACGGCAGTGGCCCGACTGTTCTGAACTCATGCCCACGCCCGCCAGAGAGGCAGAGGCCCTCGCAGCCCTTCTCGTGCCCTTTCGCGGCCCTGTGCTTCGCGGCGCGGGTGCAACTGTCCAATCGCGGGTGGACACTTCGACAAGGCCACCGCCGCGCGGGCGGCACCGCCGCCCATTGCTAGACTGAGCCGCCTGCATACCGACGCCGGCCGACCAAGAACAAGCCCGAATGATCGACGACCTGAAGAAGACCCTCTGGGCCACCGCCGACAAGCTGCGCGCCAACATGGACGCGGCCGAGTACAAGCACCTGGTGCTGGGCCTGATCTTCCTGAAGTACATCTCCGACACCTTCCAGGCCCGTCGCGCCGAGCTGACGCTGCGCTTTGCCGACCCGGCCGACGAGTACCACCTGGACGGTGCCGCGCCCGAAGACATCGCCGCCGAACTGGAAGACCGCGACTACTACCGCGAGGCCAACGTCTTCTGGGTGCCTGAGGCAGCGCGCTGGGAGGCCATCCGCGCCGCAGCCAAGCAGACCGACATCGGCAAGCGCATTGACGACGCGTTGAGCCTGATCGAGGCCGAGAACCCCAAGCTCAAGGGCATCCTCGACAAGCGCTTCGCCCGCGCGCAATTGCCCGACGGCAAGCTGGGCGAGCTGGTGGACCTGATCTCCACCATCGGCTTCGGCGAGAGCGCGGCCACCGCGCGCGATGTGCTGGGCCAGGTCTACGAATACTTCCTGGGCATGTTCGCCAGCGCGGAGGGCAAGCGCGGCGGCCAGTTCTACACACCGCGCAGCATCGTCAAGACGCTGGTGGCCGTGCTGGCCCCGCACCACGGCAAGGTGTACGACCCCTGCTGCGGCAGCGGCGGCATGTTCGTGCAGAGCGAGGAGTTCATCCTCAGCCATGGTGGCCGGCTGGGCGACGTGGCCATCTTCGGCCAGGAGGCCAACCCCACCACCTGGCGCCTGGCCGCGATGAACCTGGCCATCCGCGGCATCGACTTCAACCTCGGCCGCGAGCCGGCCGACACCTTTACCAAGAACCAGTTCCCCGACCTGCGCGCCGACTTCATCCTGGCCAACCCGCCGTTCAACATCAGCGACTGGTGGCATGCCAGCCTGTCGGGCGATGCGCGCTGGGAGTACGGCGACCCGCCGCAGGGCAACGCCAACTACGCCTGGCTGCAGCACATGCTGTGGCACCTGAAGCCCGGCGGCCGCGCCGGCATCGTGCTGGCCAACGGCAGCATGAGCAGCAGCCAGAACAACGAAGGCCAGATCCGCGCGTCGATGGTCGACGCCGATGTGGTGGAGGTGATGATCGCGCTGCCGGGGCAGCTGTTCTTCAACACGCAGATCCCGGCCTGCCTGTGGTTCCTGGTGAAGGACAAGCGGCAGCGCCGCGGCGAGGTGCTGTTCATCGATGCCCGCAAGCTGGCGACGATGATCAGCCGGGTGCAGTGCGAGTTGAAGGACGAGGTGATTGAGCGCATCGCCGGCACCGTGGCGGCGTGGCGCGGTGATGTGGGCGCAGATGAGTACGCTGACACGCCGGGCTACTGCCGCAGCGTCACGTTGGCCGAGATTGCCGAGCATGGGCATGTGCTGACGCCGGGGCGCTACGTGGGCGCTGAAGCCGTCGAGGACGACAGCGAGGGCTTCGAGGCCAAGATGCAGGCGCTGACCGAGAAGCTTGGAGAGCAGATGGCGAAGGGGGCGGAGCTTGATCAGCTAATCCGGCAGAAGCTCGGAGGTCTGGGATATGAGTTCTGATGAACTTGTCGGGCGGTTTTCGATTGGCGACTTGATTAAGGCAGGAGTCATTTCGGCGCACAAGGATGGCAACTTTGGATCGCTCTACCCAAGGATCGAAGACTTTTCGGACGAAGGTATTCCCCTGCTGACGGCAAAGGTTGTCAATGGTGGCCGAATTGACTTCGGTGCGGCGCAAAAGCTTAAGAGGGAAAAGGCCGCTCGCTTGCCCTACGGATTCATTCAAGCCGGTGATGTTTTGCTCTCTCACAACGCTACTGTTGGCAGAGTTGCAGTCGTGCCTGAGTTCAATGGTCAAGCACTGATTGGTACGTCGCTGACGTATTTCAGGCTAGACCCATCACGACTGCTCCCCCGCTACCTGGCGGGCTTCTTTGAGAGCCGCGATTTCCAGAATCAGTTAGCAGGCGTGATGGGGCTTTCGACAAGGAATCAAGTTCCAATCACGGCGCAGCGTCTTCTGGAAGTCGAGGTTCCTCCGCTGAGGGTTCAACAGCTCATTTCGGAGTTCGTTGGCGCACTCGACGACCGAATCGCCCTCCTGCGCGACACCAACGCCACCCTCGAAGCCATCGCGCAGGCGCTGTTCAAGTCGTGGTTCGTCGACTTCGATCCCGTTCGCGCCAAGAGCCAAGGCCTCGCCCCGGCCGGCATGGACGAAGCCACGGCGGCCCTGTTTCCGGACGGGTTCGACGAGACACGCCGTGGTCCCGCTCCGCGGGGCTGGAGGGAGGCATCGATCTACGAAGTCGCGCAGGTCGTTTATGGCGCGCCGTTCGCATCGAGCCGCTTCAACAGCGACGGCATCGGCCGTCCGCTCGTTCGCATTCGCGATCTGCGTGATGAGGCACCGGGCGTGCACACGGACGAATTGCATCCGAAGGGCTACCTCCTCACACCCGGCGATATCGTGGTTGGCATGGACGGTGAGTTCCGGGCCTACCTCTGGGGTGGCGAGCAGGCTTGGCTGAATCAGCGGGTCTGCGTCTTTCGGCCGAAGGGGGGCGTCCCGGCCGCATTCGTTCGCGCGACCATCGAGCCGCAACTTGCGTACATCGAGGCCACCGAAACCGCGACCACGGTAATTCACCTCGGCAAGGGGGACATTGACCGCTTCGTCGCACTGGTGCCGCCTGGCGACGTGCTCGTCGCTTTCGGAGCGGTCGCCGATCCGCTCTATGCGCGAATCGTTGCCAACAAGCAGGCGTGCCGGTCGCTCGCTGCCATTCGAGACACGCTGCTTCCCCGCCTGATCTCCGGCCAGCTCCGCCTGCCCGAAGCCGAGGCCATTGCGAAGGCTGCCCTTTGATGCTGGACCTGCATACGCTCGACGACTTCTCGTTGCTGCGCGAAACGGTGGACCTAGAGTGCAAGCTCGCTCAGGGTGCATCGGGCGACGGCGAGGTGCCGAAGGACTTCTGGCCCACCTACTCAGCCATGGCCAACACGCAGGGTGGGGTGGTGTTGCTGGGGGTGCGAGAACACCAGGGGCAATTCAGTGCGTTGGGCCTTCGCAACCCGTCCAAGGTTCGGGCGGAACTGTTCAACAACCTCAACAACTCGGCCAAGGTCAGCGCCAACCTCCTGGATGACAGCCACGTGCGCGAGCACCTCGTAGATGGTCGAGTCATCTTGGCTGTACATGTGCCTGCGGCTGGACGAAAGCAGCGGCCGGTGTTTCTGCATGGCCAGCCCCTCACGCAGACCTACCGGCGTCTGAACGACGGCGACCGTTTTGTGGACGAGGAATCGGTCAAGCGCATGCTGGCCGAGCAAGTGGAAGACGAGCGGGATGCTCGCGTCATGGCCGGATTCGGGCTGGATGACTTCGATGCGGAGAGCCTTCGCATCTATCGCCAGATGCTCAAGGACGAGCGCCCAGGGCACCCCTACCTAGAGCAAGGCGACCAGGACTTTCTGACCAGCTTGCGTGCATGGCGGCGGGACCGGCAATCCGGTGCCAGCGGGCCGACGCTGGCGGGTTTGCTGATGTTCGGTACATGGGCCGCCATCCAGGAGGCCTGCCCCCACTACTTCCTCGACTACCAGGAGCGCCCGGAGGCCAAGACCGAGCGCCGGTGGGTGGACCGCCTGGTGCCCGATGGCAGTTGGAGCGGCAACCTGTTTGAGTTCTACCGGCGCGTCTATCGCAAGCTGGTGGCCGACTTGAAGGTGCCTTTCGCCGTCAAGGATGGGCAGCGGCAGGATGACACGCCGGTGCACCAGGCCCTGCGCGAAGCCCTGGTGAACACTCTCGTTCATGCCGACTACACGGGTCGGCTGTCAGTGCTGGTCGTCAAGCGGCCGGACATGTTCGGCTTCCGTAATCCCGGTCGGCTGCGTCTGCCGATCGACCAGGTCATCCGCGGTGGCGAGAGCGACTGCCGCAACCGCATCCTTCACCAGATGTTCCTGCTGATCGGGCTTGGGGAACGGGGCGGGTCGGGCATGCCGAAGATCTACAGCGGCTGGACCAGTCAGCACTGGCGGCAGCCTCTGCTGAGGGAGAAAGACGAACCGGAGCAGACCCTGCTGGAGTTGCACATGCTCGACCTGCTGCCGGAGGCGGTGGTCGCTCAATTGCGCGCCTCCCTGGGGGAGCGGTTCGACGGCGCCAGCGCGCTGGAGCGCATGATCCTGGCGACAGCAGCCATCGAGGGTGTGGTGAACCATCCGCGCATGGCTGCCATCTGCGGAGAGCATCCACACGACCTGAGCTTGGCCTTGGCGCGTCTGGAGCGGGACGGGCTGCTGAAGTCGCAAGGTCAGTACCGTTCCAAGGTCTACCACCTGCCCGGCGCCGCGCCGATTTCACCGGAGCAGGTGTTTACCCTTGAGGCGGGCTCCGTATCTATCGACGTCAGCTCCGGAGGTAGCGATCCCAGCTCCGTACATAGCGGCGCGAGCTCCGGACATAAGGATGGTCGCTCCGGATCTTTGGAGGCTGCTGTGGACGGCACGGTGGGCCTCTCTGACACGAATTCGCGTAGAGACGGGGATGGCTGCCTGGTGTCGCCCCATCTGGACGCGCCGATCGTCGATGACCTCTCGGCATTGTCACGGGGTTTTCGCGACGAACTGGAAGCCCGTGCCAGTTTGCCTCGGCAAAAGAAGCGGCTGAGGGATCCGGTAGCCATGGGGCAGGTCATCCTGGCGGTGTGCCAGGGCCGCTACGTCCGCCTCAACGTCCTGGCCGAACTTTTGAATCGCCATCCAGATTACCTCCGGCGAAACCATCTGGACGAACTCGTCAAGACACAGCGCATTCGGCGGGCCTTCCCAGCCACGCCAACCCATGAGATGCAGTCTTACCGAACAGAAGAGCCGGGTCAGGCTGAACCTTAGGCAGGTAATGGAGCCTACCTAGCAGACCACTTAGCAGTCCTGCCTGGCGCCTACCTTCTTCCTGAAATCTCTTTGAAATCAAAGGCTTGGCGCTTAGCTTGTTAAGCGCACTTGCTAAGTGCCCAGGACGCCTGCAGACCAGTAAGCGAAAAGCCCCGGCGAACCCACCGAGGCTGTAGCGCCAACCAGGAACCCCCGATCCACTTGGCCCGAGAGTGTACAGGTGCTGGCACCGCGGGCTTCCGCAAGTCAGCTTTCGCAGTCTTCCCATAAATTAAAGAACGCTTTACTATGACTGCCGGCTGCTCAAGCCAGCTTTCATACGATGCGCACCACCGGCACCACCATCACCACCACCACGCTGGGCGAGGCGGTGCAGGCCTTCGTGCCCCATGCGCTGCCGCCCACCGATCCGCCACTGGCGCCGGAGAGCTACACCGCCGCCAACCACCGCGCCGAGATGGCCTTGGCCCGCCTGGCGGGCGTGGCCGGCCTGGTGCCCTCGGTCGACTGGCTGCTATACAGTGCCATCCGCAAGGAGGCGCTGCTCACCTCGCAGATCGAGGGCACCCAGGCCACGCTGACCGATTTGTTCGACGACGAGGCTGGCCAGGTGCTGGCCAACACGGCCGATGTCGAGGAGGTGACCAACTACCTGCGCGCCTTCCGGCTGGTGCGCGACAACCTGCGCAGCCAGTCCGGCCTGCCGATCTCGGTGCGGCTGCTGTGCGATGCCCACCGGCTGCTCCTGGACGGCGCACGCGGCGCCGGCAAGCAGCCGGGCGAGCTGCGGCGCTCACAGAACTGGATTGGCGGCTCGCGGCCGGGCCGTGCCACCTTCGTGCCGCCACCGCCTGACCGGGTGCCTGCACTGCTGGCCGACCTGGAGCGCTTCATCCATGACCCGGCGCCTGCGCCGACGCCGCTGCCGCCGCTGGTGCGGGTGGCCATGGTGCATGTGCAGTTCGAGACCATCCACCCCTTCCTGGACGGCAACGGGCGCATCGGCCGGCTGCTGATTGCCGCCATGCTGGAGCAGTGGGGCCTGCTGCCCGAGCCGCTGGTCTACCTGAGCGGCTACCTCAAGCAGCACCAGGCGGAGTACTACCGGCGGCTGTCGGCCGTTCGCAGTACCGACAAGGAAGGGGGTGACTGGGAAGGGTGGGTTGCTTTCTTCCTTGATGGCGTGGAGGCCGCGGCCACCGACGCCGAGCGCGGCATCGTCGCGATGGCCAGCCTGATCAACGCCGACCGCAAACGCCTGTTGGCCGCGCCCCGCGTGGGCGCCGTGGCGCTGCGCCTGTTCGAGCTGCTGCCGCTGATGCCGCGCTTCACCATCGAACAGGTGCGCCAGAAGCTGGACACGACCTTTCCCACCGCCACGGCCGCGGTGAAGCTGCTGCACGACTTGGGGATACTCACTGAGCTGACGGGTCAGAAGAAGAACCGCCTGTTCAGCTACGCTGCTTACGTCGAACTGCTCAGCGAAGGGACCTGGCGCCCATGACGGAGGACCAGCTCGAACAGGAGTGCCTGGCATGGCTGGCCGACGTGGGCTGGCAGCACCGCCATGGGCCGGACATCGCGCCCGATGGCGACACGCCCGAGCGCGACAACTACCGCCAGGTGATTCTGCTGGGGCGCTTGCGCTCCGCGGTGGCCGCGCTGAACCCGACCGTGCCCGCAGCGGCCCGTGAGGACGCCATCAGCCAGGTGCTGGACCTGGGCACGCCGGTGCTGCTGGCCGCCAACCGCCACTTCCACCGGCTGCTGGTGGGCGGCGTGCCGGTGCAATACCAGCAGGACGGTGAGACGCGCGGCGACTTTGTGCGCCTGGTGGATTGGGCCAACCCGCCGCGCAACGAGTGGCTGGCCGTCAACCAGTTTTCGGTGACCGGGCCGCACCACACGCGCCGGCCCGACATCGTGCTCTTCGTCAACGGCCTGCCGCTGGTGCTGATCGAGCTGAAGAACCCGGCGGACCTGAACGCCGACGTGTGGAAGGCTTTCCACCAGATCCAGACCTACAAGGCGCAGATCCCGGACATCTTCCAGACCAACGAGGTGCTGGTGGTGTCCGATGGCAGCGAGGCGCTGCTGGGCTCGCTCTCGGCCGACAGCGAGCGATACATGGCCTGGCGAACGATCGATGGCGTCACCCTCGATCCGCTGGGCAAGTTCCATGAGCTGCAGACACTGGTGCGCGGCGTGCTGGCGCCGGCCTACCTGCTCGACTATCTGCGCTACTTCGTGCTCTTCGAAGACGATGGCCAACTCGTCAAGAAGATCGCCGGCTACCACCAGTTCCATGCGGTGCGGGCTGCCATTGCGCAGGTGGTGATGGCCTCGCGTCCGGGCAGTGACGCGCGGCTGCGCGGCAAGGGCGGCGTGGTCTGGCACACCCAGGGCAGCGGCAAGAGCATCACGATGACCTGCTTCGCTGCGCGCGTGATGCAGGAGCCGGCGATGGAGAACCCGACCATCGTCGTCATCACCGACCGCAACGACCTGGACGGGCAACTCTTCGGTGTCTTCAGCCTGGCGCAGGACCTGCTGCGCGAGCAGCCGGTGCAGGCCAACACGCGGCAGGAGCTGCGCGCACTGCTGGGCAACCGCCCGAGCGGCGGCATCGTGTTCGCCACCATCCAGAAGTTCATGCCGGGCGAAGACGAGGACACGTTCCCGCTGCTCTCCAACCGCCACAACATCGTCGTGATGGCCGACGAGGCGCACCGAACGCAGTACGGCTTTGAGGCGAAGCTGAAGACGCCGAAGTCGGCGCCCAAGGCACCGAGCGCGCTGACCACCGGCGATGGCGAGCCACCCGAGCACCGGGCCGAGTTCGCGCCGAGCGCGAAGTACCAGGTGGGCTATGCGCAGCACCTGCGCGACGCGCTGCCCAACGCCACCTTCGTCGCCTTCACCGGCACGCCGGTGTCGGGCGAGGACCGCGACACGCGCGCGGTGTTCGGCGACTACATCAGCGTCTACGACATGCAGCAGGCCAAGGAAGATGGCGCCACCGTGGCCATCTACTACGAGAGCCGGCTGGCCAAGCTGGGCCTCAAGGCCGACGAGATGGCCACCATCGACGACGAGGTGGACGAACTGGCCGAGGACGAGGAAGAAAGCCAGCAGGCCAGGCTCAAGAGCCGCTGGGCGGCGCTGGAGAAGGTGGTGGGCGCCGCGCCGCGCATCGCCCAGGTAGCGGCCGACCTGGTGGCGCACTTCGAGGAGCGCAACAAGGCCAATCCTTTGGGAACATCCGCCGGCAAGGCCATGGTGGTGGCCATGAGCCGCGAGATCTGCGTGCACCTCTACGACGAGATCACCCGGCTGCGGCCCGACTGGCACAGCCCCGACCCCGAGCAAGGCGCCATCAAGATCGTGATGACCGGCTCAGCCAGCGACAAGGCGCTGCTGCGGCCCCACATCTACAGCGCTCAGGTGAAGAAGCGGCTGGAAAAGCGCTTCAAGAACCCGACCGACCCGCTGCGCCTGGTGATCGTGCGCGACATGTGGCTCACCGGGTTTGATGCACCCTGCGTGCACACGCTCTACGTCGACAAGCCGATGAAGGGCCACAACCTGATGCAGGCCATCGCGCGCGTGAACCGCGTGTTCAAGGACAAGCAGGGCGGCCTGGTGGTGGACTACATCGGCATCGCCAACGAGCTGAAGTCGGCGCTCAAGGAATACACCGCAGCGCAGGGCCGCGGCCGGCCGACGGTGGACGCGCACGAGGCCTACAGCGTGCTGGCCGAGAAGCTGGACGCGCTGCGCGGCATGCTGGCCGGTACAAACGGTCATGGGTTCGACTACAGCGACTTCCTCACCGGCGGCCACAAGACCTTGGCGGGAGCGGCGAACTACGTCTTGGGCCTGAAGGACGGCAAGAAGCGCTTCGCCGACCTGGCGCTGGCGATGAGCAAGGCCTTCACGCTGTGCTGCACGCTGGATGAGGCCAAGGCCGTGCGCGAGGAGGTTGCCTTCTTCCAGGCCGTGAAGGTGATCCTGACCAAGCGCGAGATCAGCGCCAAGAAGAAGTCGGACGAGGAGCGCGAACTGGCGATCCGGCAGATCATCAGCTCGGCCGTGGTGTCCGAGGAAGTGGTCGACATCTTCGACGCCGTGGGCCTGGACAAACCCAACATCGGCATCCTGGACGACGCCTTCCTGGCCGAGGTACGCAACCTGCCCGAGCGCAATCTGGCCGTGGAGTTGCTGGAGCGCCTGCTCGAAGGCGAAATCAAGTCACGCTTTGCCAGCAACGTGGTGCAGAGCCGCAAGTTTTCCGACATGCTGGCCAACGTGGTGCAGCGCTACCAGAACCGATCCATCGAGGCCGCGCAGGTGATGGAAGAGCTGGTGGAGATGGCCAAGAAGTTCCGCGAGGCCGCATGCCGCGGCGAGCAACTGGGCCTGAACGAGGACGAGGTGCGCTTCTACGATGCGCTGGCCAATAACGAATCGGCGGTGCGCGAGCTGACCGACGAGACGCTGAAGAAGATCGCCCACGAACTGGCCGAGAGCCTGCGCAAGAACCTGACCGTCGACTGGTCGGCCCGCGAAAGCGTGCAGGCCAAGCTGCGGCTGATGGTCAAGCGCATTCTGCGCAAGTACAAGTACCCGCCGGACCAGCAGGAGGCGGCGGTGGAGTTAGTGTTGCAGCAGGCGAAGGCGCTGGGGGAGGCGTGGTCCTGATAGGGGCGCGTACGCGGCGGCCGGCCAGTACGCGATAAACGCCGACTGGCTTGGGCCTTGGAAAAACGTGCTGTGCTGAGGTTCGCGCGTGGGGTGCTCACACCGAAAAAGCGGCTACAGATTTTGCGCGTTATCTGTAGCCTATCCCAGCCGATGCAGGTACTGCTCGTTAACATCTTGGGGCCTGGCATTCACGGTGTCTTCGGCGCCCCGACGACCATCGCGCCCCGCTCTCCATCCCCGAGGCCCGCGGCTCATTGGTGCTGCTAGCTTCTTCAACTCTGGTCTTGCCGTAGATGATCTCGATCACCATGGCCCGGACTTCTTAGTTGGCGAAGCACCCGCCGGTGCGACACATGGCCGACCCGCCACTGAAGGGCATGGTTAGCCAAGCTTGCCTTCTTGGTCCTATGCCTTGCCGGCCGTTGATCCCGACCCACGGGCTCCTTGTGCACTGCGCCCTATGCCTGGGTAGGTTCGTTGCGACCAACGCCAAAGAAGTGGGGGGAATTCCGTGGGACATGCTCGATACCAATCTGCGCCAGAGGGTACCCTTCGTCATCTACTCGTCCCAACGCCGAGGTCTAGCCATCGCGCCTCACTACTGCGATGGTTCCTCGTCATGTCCCTGAATTGGTTCACTTGTCTCATGACCCTATCGCCGCCTCTGTTGGCTCTGGCGCTGACGCTAGGCATGTGTGGACTGTTCAACGGTCAGGCGCACGCTGCGGATCGCGTCGTTTCGGTGGGCCTCTATGAGAACGCTCCGAAGATCTACACCGACTCTGACGGACATCCGCGAGGCCTCTTCGTCGAACTGCTGGATGCCGCAGCCGAGGCCGAGGGATGGACGTTGCGCTATGAGCCTTGTGAATGGGCGGATTGCATCCAGCGCGTGTCGCAAGGACGTCTGGACTTGATGCCCGATGTGGCGTTCTCGGATGAGCGAGCTCAGAAGCTCGACTTCAATGCAGTTTCGGTAGCCAGCAGTTGGTCACAGGTCTACACCCATCCCAACTTGCGGATCGCCAAGCTGGCCGATTTGGCGGGCATGCGGGTGGCGCTGCTGCAGGGTGGCATCCAGCAGTCATTTTTCACCCAGTTGATGGCCGGCATGCAACTGGATTTCCAGGCCCTGCCTGTGGCCTCTCTGGACCAGGGCTATGCGTCCGTAGTGTCCGGAGCAGCCGACGCAGTGGTCACCAATAGCTTCTTCGCGGCCAGAAATGGCGGAAAGTACCGCCTCAGGGAGACCCCGATCGTCTTTCTGCCGAGCAACCTCTACGTCGCATCCGCAAAGGGCAGGCATGCTGACTTACTGGCGCGCATAGACGCGCACCTGGAGGCCTGGCGACAGCAGCCAGACTCGGTGTACTTCGAGGCGCTGCACCACGCGATGATGCCGTCGCCGCCAGCCGTGATCCCGCGGTGGGTAACGCTGCTATTGATGGCGTTGGGCACGGTCCTTGTAGCACTGCTAGCCGCCAGTCTTTGGCTTAAGCGGCAGGTCGCCTTGCGGACCCAGGACCTGCGCGCGACTGCCGAGGCACTTGAGGCCGAGCGGACCAACCTCGAAGCTCAAGTCCAAGCGCGTACGGCCGAGTTGCGAATGGCCAAAGAGGGGGCGGAGCGCTCGACTCGCGTCAAGAGTGAATTTCTGGCGAACATGAGCCACGAAATCCGCACACCGATGAATGGCGTGCTTGGGATGCTGTACTTGGCACTCCAGGATGAGTTGTCGGCGGCGGTGCGAGATCGTCTGCTGAAGGCCCAGGGTGCAGCCGAGGCCTTACTCGGTGTCGTCAACGACATTCTGGACAGCTCCCGCATCGAAGCTGGCAGGCTTGAACTGGAGAATGTGGCGTTCGAACTGCCCAGTGTGCTGCGGCGCGTCAGCGATTCGCTGAGCTTCGAGGCCGAGAGCAAGGGGGTGGAGTTCTTCGTTCGGCTGGATCCGAACATACCAACACGATTGGTAGGGGACCCGCTGCGGCTAGGGCAGATTCTGTTGAACCTGTGCGGCAATGCAATCAAGTTCACGGAACGTGGAGAGGTAGAGCTGGCCTTGCGAAGCGTCGACTTAACGGATGTGGACTTGGCCATTGAGGTTCGGGTGCGCGATACAGGCATCGGCATGGACGTACAGACACAAGAGCGTCTGTTCGAGAACTTCAGTCAGGCTGATCAAAGCACGACTCGACGCTATGGAGGCACCGGACTAGGCCTGGCTATCTCGAGAAGCTTGGCCACTCTGATGGGTGGACGGCTATGGGTTGCGGAGTCCAGCCCTGGACTTGGCACCACAATGTGCTTCGCGGTCCGCCTGGGCATCGCTCGAGATGCCGAAGTGTCGCGTGGAACTCGCGACAGGGAGGGTAGCCAGTTGCTCCAGGGTGCGCGGGTCCTTGTTGTCGACGACAACGCGTCCACGCTGCAGATCCTGGCGGAAATGCTTCGCCAGTTCAGCATGCAGGTCCACACAGCTGCCGATGGGCTCGCAGCGCTAAAGGCTCTGCGTGAGGAAGCGGCGCGCCCCTTTGACCTGATGTTGGTCGATTGGCGCATGCCTGTCATGGATGGCCATGAGTTGGTGAGGCAGATGGAGGCCGACAACTCCCTGGTGTATCGGCCAAAGGTACTGATGTTGACCGGCGATGGGGGCGCCGAGTCGCAAGTACTGGCGCGCCAGCTCGGTTTGGACGGGCTCTTGCTCAAGCCGGTGTCCCCGATGGACCTACTCGATGCGGTGATTCAGACGCTGGGTACTCGCAAGCTTGAACAGCCGACGCAACCTGCGACCACCATGGCTGCTGACAAGATTCGTTTGGGACGGATCGCCGGTGCAAGAATTCTTCTAGTCGACGACAACGACACCAACCGTGAGTTCGCGCTGGAGTTGTTGCAGCGGGAGGACGCAGTCGTGACCTGCGCGGTCAACGGCGAGCAGGCTGTCGAGCGCGTGCTGGCGCATTCTTTCGATGCGGTTCTGATGGACCTGCAGATGCCAGTGATGGATGGACTGGAGGCCGCGCGCAGAATCCGCAGCCTAGCCAGTAGCCCCGGCTGTGGGTCACTAGCGCGGCTGCCTATTGTGGCTATGACTGCACTTGCAATGGACGAGGACGCCGAGCGCAGCCGGGCGGCCGGTATGGACGATCACCTAACCAAGCCTATTGACCCCGAGCAGTTGGTCGCCACATTGGCGCGCTTACTTCGTCGACCTTCAGGCGACACTGCCCAGGTGACGCCAGCTTTACTAGAGCCATGCGACGCTCCGATATTGCCGGCCGACCTTGCCGCCATGACCACAGTGGATGTCAGCGAGGGGCTTCGGCGCGTTGGGGGGAGCCCCTAGGTCTACCGCAGGACCTTGCGCCGATTTACGACTGATCACGCGGACGCTATCGGAGCATTGGTGCGCACCCTCAGAGAGGAGAGCGTGGAGGCCGCTGCACGCAGCAGTCACAAACTCAAGGGAGTCCTTGGAAACCTCGCGGCGCATCCGATGTACGAGCGGATCAGCGAGATCGACGACCTTCTGAAATCCAACCAAGCGCCAGATGCACGATGCCTGTAGGAGGTTGGGACTCTGCTCCAGCAGATGGTGGTGGAAATTGACCGATTAGATTCACCAGCGAAGTCCGGGGGGATGCTTGGTCGAAGTCCCAGAGGTCAGCGCAGTAGCACCTCGCGCAGGTGGTGTGGGCTATTGGACATTTCGTCGTTACCGATACCCTATAGATCACATGGTTGTTAGTGGGTACGACAAGGCCGCCTTTGGAACCGGGGGTGGGTACGGTCAAACGCGGGCGGTGCTTCATGACGTCAATAGGGCGCTCGCTGGGACTCAGCGGCCTCGGGAGCGTCTGACGGTATCACCCTCAACCGTTGCGGCACCTCGCGTCCTAGTTCAGTCCCGCTGTTGCTTCGCCGCCTTGCGCAAGCTGACCGCATTGACGCCGGCCAGGGACGTGTCCGCCTGCCTAAGCCGGAAGAGCTGCATGGTGCCAGCCATGGCGTCGGCCTGGTTGGCGACCGAGGCTGTGGACGCTGCCAGTTCCTCAACCATGGCAGCGTTCTTTTGGGTGATGCCGTCCAATTGCGAAACCGCCTCGTTGACCTGGGAGACTCCGCGCTCTTGCTCGACATAGCTGGAGCCGATCTCTCCCAAGGCGTGACCTACTCGCCTGACAGCATCGAGAGCTGCCGACATGCGCGAACGCGCGTCTTCGACATGCAACACACCATCGTTGACTCGTCCAGTCGATTGCGCAATGAGCGCCCGTATCTCCTTAGCTGCATCCCCGACCCGCGCAGCCAAGGCGCGTACCTCGGACGCGACGACCGCAAAGCCCCGACCGGATTCTCCCGCTCGGGCGGCCTCAACGGCGGCATTCAGCGCAAGTATGTTGGTCTGAAAGGCTACCCCCTCAATGACGCTGACAATGTCGCCAACCTGCATTGAGGAGGCGGCGATTTGCTTCATCGACTCCGCTACCTCGTCTACTGTTGCGGCGCACACCTGGGCCAACTCGGCAGACTCCGCAGCCAAACCGGCGCCACGCTGGGCGGATGCGGCACTGACCTTGATTGTGCCGTTGATCTGTTCCATCGTTGCCGCCGTCTGCTCCAGGTTCGCTGCCTGAGATTCGGTGCGTGCGGACAGGTCTTGGTTGGCCGCCGAGAGCTCGGTCAATGAACTTCGTACCTTCTCAAGGTCGTGACGGCTGTCGCCGACGACGGTTCTCAGGTTGACCGCCAACTGCATCAATGCCAGCTGCAGACGCCCCATCGTGCCTCTGGCCTCTCTCCGGGGAGTCACTGAAAGGTCGCAGGCAGCCAAACGCATGGCGTCTTGCACCGCGCAGTCAAGGGTTCGCTTCGTGGCCCGCTGCTGCTGCCAGGATATGGAAGCCATGACAGCTCCGCCGGCCAAGCACTGCACGATGGCGGGCCAGTCAGAAGCCCAGACCAGCAGGCCCGGAACGAGGATGATCGGCACGATAGCGCTGACACCACCGAGGTTGTCGAGCACAGCTTCGATGCCCCGGGCTGACCGGCCTCGCCAGCCTCTTGTGACCACCCGTCCTTGGTGCAGACCGACGGTACAGCGCCCGGCCTTTGTCTCGCGGTTCAGGCGGCTATACAGGGCCTCGGCGGCCACCACTTCGTTACGGTCGGGCTCCGTGCGCACCGACAGAAAGCCGATGATGTCAGCCCCAGACAGCATGGGAGTCACGTTGGCACGGACCCAATAGTGTGCACCGTCCTTGCGCCGGTTCTTGACTAGTCCTGTCCAAGGCAGTCCAGCCTGCACTGTCGTCCAGAGATCTCGGAATGCCTCCTCAGGCATATCAGGGTGGCGCACGACGTTATGAGGCTGCCCGAGCAGTTCGCAAGATGCGAACCCACTCACAGTCACGAATGCTTCGTTGCAGTAGGTGATCCGACCCTGTGGGTCTGTTACAGACACCAAGGTCATCTCGGGCGGAAATGGATATTCCTGGCCTGAGACGGGCAGGTTGGTTCGCATGTACTTCGCTCCAGCTTGCGCTCGGTCTGCCGTTGGGCAGGTACTAGCCAGGCGCAAGGACATTGATGGTGCTATCAGCGGCAGCTTCCTGACGACTGAAAGTAAGGGTAGTTCGCACCGAAGATCAGGGCTAACCCCCGGTGGCTACAGCGAGGCCGTTGCACGGACCACGGTCAAAGGACCCACCAACTCGTGGCCAGCACGTGGAACCATTCCGTTGGTCAGTCTGCCTTGATGGGTGGCGAAACGTTCATCGCCGGTCCGGTGCGGAACACGCGCTGCGGCATCGACTTCATGTCGAGCCCTCTCGCAAAGATGTTGCTCTGGCTTTAGGTTCGGCAGAAGTCTCTACTGGTTGGATGGGCCATGAATGCTACCTGCCGAACGCTCTCGGAACTACGCCGAGTCGCGGTTGGCCCGACTTCGCTTCTCTACTCTCAGCTGAGCCTGAAGAAGCAGACCGCCGAGGCAAGACGGCCAGATTGTGACTTCAGGCTCTCGGCCGCAGCGGATGACTGTTCGGCCAGCGCGGCGTTCTGTTGCGTGGTTTGGTCCAGCGACGTGACTGAGGCCGAGACCTGGGCAATGCCACTGGACTGTTCCTGCGCTGAGTGGCCCATTTCCTGGATCAGATCGGCCACGCGCCGAACCTCGGCCACGATGTTGCCCACCCGCTGACCGGCCTCGGCCACGAGCTTGGTGCCGACGTCAACCCGCTCGGTGCTGGCCGAAATCAGTGCCTTGATCTCCTTGGCCGCGTCCGCGGAGCGCTGTGCCAGCGTGCGTACCTCGCCGGCCACCACTGCGAACCCTCGGCCTTGCTCGCCGGCGCGGGCCGCCTCGACCGCAGCATTGAGGGCCAGAATGTTGGTCTGGAAGGCAATGCCGTCGATCACGCCGATGATCTCGCCGATCTTGGCCGAGCTGCGCGAGATCTCGGACATGGTGTCGATGACCCGGCCCATCACTTCGCTGCCGCTGCTCGCCGCGTCGCTGACCGAGCCGGCCAAACCGGTGGCAGTGTGGGCGGCCTCAGCATTCTGCTGCACGGCGCGGTTCATCTGTTCCATCGCCGAAGCCGTTTGCTGCAGGTTCGAGGCCTGCTGTTCGGTGCGCCGCGAGAGGTCGGCATTGCCGCTGGCGATTTCGGTCGAACCGGTGGCGATCGAGTCGCTGGCCACGCGCACCTCGCGCACCACCTGGCCCATCTGCTGCTGCATGCGGGCCATGGCGGCCAAAACGCTGCGCTCCGAGCGGGCGTCGCGCACGGCGGCGGCGGACAGGTCGCCCTCAGCCATCCGGCCAAGGAACGCACTCAGCTCTTCCGGTTCGGCACCCAGCGTGCGGCGCACATTCTGCCGTAGCAGGTAGCCCATCAGCGCGGCCACACCGGCGGCACCCAGGGCCATGGCGAGCATGATCACACGTTCAACTTCGGTGGCATGCTCTGTGTCGGCCACGAAGCCGCGGGTACGCGTGCCCGTCAGGGTCATGTAGTCATGGATTGCGCTGCCTAGCTGGTTCAGCGTCGGGGTGCAAATCGCGTCGATGCGGGCGATCGCGTCGTCGCGCTGGCCTTCCTGCAGCAACTTGACGATCTCGGTGGCGACCGGCGCATAGCGGGCTTCGACGCTGGCGATGACCGCTACCTTCTCGCGCACCTCCGGCGATACGCCTGGCAGCTGGATCGCCCGCTGCAGTTCGGCCAGTGCTTCGGTCGTGTCCTTCTGGCGGCGCTGGAACTCGTCCACCTGCTGCTGGCGCTGTCCAGGGTCAGACAGTAGCGCCAAGTTGCGCACGGCAATGCCTCGCGCGAGTGCCGACTCCTGCAGGCGATTGGCCACTTCGAGGCGATGGTAGATGCCCTGCGTGAACTGCTCCAGTCGACCGCCCAGGTCGCCCAGGAAGAAAAAGGCGAAGGCGCCCAGCACGATCACACAGACGTTGACGACCAGCAGTATGGCCAGCAACCGAGTACGGAAGGTTGAGAAGTGCATGGGCACCCTTCGTTAAGGCAGGTTGCAAAGCATCATGAGCTTATGGGGTGGGCCTGATACGCGGGAAAACCGGAAGAAAGGTAGCGCATCTTCAGGTTCGCCCGAGCCCACACCTCGTTAAGACGCGTGACTGGGCAGCCAAGGCCGGTCACGCGTCTATAGCGAGAGCCAACGCAGAAGCCGTCGCCGAGGCGCCAACGATCGAAAGTCCTCGGACCATAGGGTGGGGACGTATCAAGAGGTGACCTCGTAGGCGATGTCCGCCTGAATATCCCTGCGTTTCACGGGCAAGCTTTCAGCTGCTTCGCACACGTTGCTGGCGATCCCGGAACCCGCCAGGTCTAACGCCGTGGTGCGGCTCGGGCCGGTTCGGCGTGTGCGTGCCGGAGGTCGACACTCGAAATTGGACAGCCATGCCGGGTCGCGCTGGAAGCACTGTTTTCTCCCGGTTAGCCCTTGCCGGCCCGAGGGTCGGATACACGGGGGAGACGCTAGACTTACGGGCGTAAGTGCAGCGGTTCGCGTGGATGTGGCCTCGCAATGGCTGACGTAGGCGAGAAGGATGCCAGGACAGGACTTCACTTCTGATCTGACGGCCGAGACGCGACGCATTGAGCGTCTTCGGGCGCTGCTGGTGCTCGACACCGAAGCTGAACCCATCTTCGACACCTTGGCGCAGATGGCCTCAGAGGTCTGCCAGACGCCCATCGCCCTGCTGAGCCTGGTGGATTCGGGGAGGCAGTGGTTTAAGGCGAACGTCGGCCTTCCGGGGGTTCGTGAGACGCCGCGCAGTGTGGCCTTTTGTGACCATGCGATCCGTGGCGATCAGCCCATGGAAGTGCCGGATGCCTTGAAGGACTCGCGCTTTGCGGACAATCCGCTTGTCATTGGAGCACCTGGAATACGTTACTACGCGGGCGCGCCGCTTGTGATGAGTTCGGGGGATCGCGTCGGTACGCTGTGTGTGGTCGACCTGGAGGCGCGCAAGCTTACGCAGCAGCAACTCAAGATTTTGGAGCAGCTCGCCCAGCTGACAGTTCAGGCGCTTGAGATGCGTGAGCGCTCCATCCAGCGTTCGCTGGAGCTGCGCTCAGCGCGCGAGCGGGAGGTGGCTGCCAGTGAGCAGCGATTGCGAGCCATCCTGGATGCCCAGAGTGAGCTGGTTTCGCAGGCACTGCCTGATGGTCAGCTGCTGTACGTGAACCCGGCCTATGCGTCGTTCTTTGGCCACACCGTAGGAGAGCTGGCTGGTGCGAACCTGATGGATCAGATTCCAGCGAGCGAGCGAGAGGCGGTCAGGGCTCGCCTGGATGCCTTGCTGGCGGCTGGGGGCTCGCAGCGCTCTGAGAACCAAGTAACCGCCGCCGATGGCCAAGTGCGATGCGTGTCCTGGACCAACACCGTGCAACAAGGCCCCGATGGGCGACTACTGCTGCATTCCACCGGGCGGGATGTGACCGAGCTGAACATGGCGCAGCGGGCCTTGGCTCAAAGCCAGGCGCTGCTGGAGCGCACGGGTCGAGTGGCTGGGGTAGGTGGCTGGGCGATGGATTTGGCGACACAGCGTGTGAGTTGGACCGCTGAAACTCGCCGCATCCACGAAGTGCCTCCAGACTATGAGCCCTCGCTTGAGACCGCGATCGCCTTCTACAGTGAGTCGAGTCGCCCTCTGGTCACGGCGGCTGTCGAGCGCGGGCTGGCTGAGGGTACCCCGTGGGATCTTGAGTTGCAGCTGGTCACGGCGCGTGGGAGGTCGATCTGGGTTCGTGCCGTGGGGGAAGTGGAGTTTGCCGATGGACACCCAGTTCGTATGTTCGGTGCCTTTCAGGACATCACCGAGCGGCGCGCTGCCGAAGCCGCGCGAGCTGAGCTGGCTGCCATCTTTGAGAACACCACTGACTTTGTCATTCAGGCTGACGCCTCGCGTCGCGTCCGATACATGAACCCCGCGGCCCAGGCAGTCATGCTGGGGCGGCCGCTAAGCCAGGATGAAGGGCTGTTTGTGAGGGACATGCTCCCGGAACGGACGCAGCGCAAGTTTACCGATGAGATATTGCCGTACCTGCAGCTGAAGGATGTTTGGGTTGGGCAGTCTGTGGCGCGGCGTTGGGATGGGCGAGAAATCGAGGTCAGCCACATGGTGATCGCACACCGTGATGCGCGGGGCGAAATCGAGCGACTCTCGATCATTTTCCGGGACGTGTCCGAGCTTGCCGCTGCGCAGTACGAGCAGGCGCGCCAGACCCGGACGCTGCGGTCGGTGGCCAATGCCATTCCTTCGACGGTTGCTGTGATTGATGACCAAGGCAGGTATGTCTTTGTCAATCAGGCGTTTGAGAAGAAGGCGGGCATACATTCCAGCGCGATCCTCGGGCGGACTGCCGAAGAGGTACTTGGCAAAGCGGAGTTCGAGCGTCGATGGCCCTGGGTGCAACGGGCTCTGGCCGGCGAGCAAGTCCGCTTTGAGATAGAGGAGGAAGGAGAACTTGGCAAGCGCTTCATGGCGCTGGACTACCTTCCCCTGCGTCGATCCGATGGCGCCCCGGACGGATTTGTTGTGGTTGGTCAGGATGTCACTCAGGCTCGCGAGGAGAAAGAGCGCCTCAAGTTGCTGTCACAGTCCGACCCGCTGACCCGATTGCTCAATCGATCGGGTTTCCAGCAACGTGTCGATGCGCAGCTCGATGCAAACGTGGCAGAGACCTTGTGCGTGATGTACCTGGATCTCGACCGCTTCAAGCCCATCAATGACAACCACGGCCACGCCGCGGGCGATGAGCTGTTGCGCCTGGTGGCATTGCGCCTTGTACGTCTTGTACGGCCGACTGACGCAGTGGCGCGTTTGGGTGGAGATGAGTTTGCCATTGCGATCGTTGGTGAAATCGACGAGCTGCACGCGCAGCGTCTGTCCCGAACAGTTGTAGATACACTGGCGCGGCGGTTCCACCTTGCCGGCGGCGTTGTTGCCTCCATCGGCACCAGCGTCGGTTGTGCCATAGGGCAGGCCACCCGAGGATCTTGGGAGCGCCTGGTGGAGCACGCCGATCAGATGCTCTATGCCGCGAAGGCTTCCGGCCGCGGTAAGACAGTGGTGTCCCGCTTGGATTGAACGGGCATTGAGGACTTGCGTGCCACATGTCTTTACGCCCCCAACTGGCTATAGCTGGTGCGACATCTGGCTGCGCCAGGATATGCACGGCAACTACTACTTCCTGATGGAGCCTATCCGAGCGGCTGCCTTCGCCAATGGCATTGCCGAGGAGGCGCTCGACAGGCAGACCGCGACAGCGATCGCTGCTGGATGGTATCGACACCACTTGCGTCAGGGTGGCCAGCGCGTTGCACTGGCAGATCGATGGCTGTTCGATCTTGAAGGTCGGACGAAGATCTAGCGCCGACCAGGGCGTGGTACGGACTTCACAGTCGGTTGGAAGACGGGTGGAGCAGGCGTTGGTCACTTCGCCATCGCTGCCGCACACACCTACGTAGAGTCTTCACAAATCGTCCGACGACGTACTTGGCAACGACGTGAAGCCCTGAGACGATTGGGACCATGAAGCAGCCCAGCCTGGGGCTGGGAGGGACGGCCAAGGGAACGCGACGCCGTGAGTTCCTGGACGAGATGGAGAAGGTCGTGCCCTGGGCTGACCTGGTGGCCTTGGTGTCGCCGTACCTCCCTGAAGGCAAGCGTGGTCGCCCGCCGTTCTCGCCCGAGACCATGTTGCGCATTCACTTCATGCAGCAGTGGTTCGCGCTGAGCGACCCGGCGATGGAAGAGGCACTGCACGATATGCCGGTGTTTCGCGAGTTCGCAGGCCTGGAAGGCTGGGACGAGCGGCTGCCCGACGAGAGCACGATCCTGCGCTTCCGGCATGTGCTGGAGAAGCACAAGCTGGCTGCCCAGATCCTGCAGACCGTCAACGACCTGCTGAGCGCCAAGGGCGTGATGCTTAAGAGCGGTACCGTGGTGGACGCTACCCTGATCGCCGCGCCCAGCTCGACCAAGAACAGCAGCGGTGAGCGCGACCCGGAGATGAAGCAAAGCCGCAAGGGCCAGCAGTGGTACTTCGGCATGAAGTGCCACATCGGCGTGGAAGTCGAGTCGGGCTTGGGCTACACCGTCAAGGGCACCGGCGGCTCGGTGAACGACGTGATCGAGGCTAACGGCCTGGTTCGCAGCGGTGACAGCGAAGTCTTCGCAGACGCTGGATACCAAGGCGCAGGCATACGGCCCGACGCCCGCGACGATGTGCGCTGGAACATCGCAGTGCGGTCTGGCAAGCGCCGCATGCTGGACCTGGCCAAGCCCATCGAGGCGCTCACCGAAAAATTGGAGCGGGTAAAAGCTGGGATCAGAGCACGGGTCGAACATCCGTTCCGAGTGGTCAAGTGCCAGTTCGGACACATCAAGGTGCGCCATTGCGGGCCGGCCAAGAACACGTCGCAACTGCACACGCTGTCTGCACTGGCAAATCTTTGGCTGATGCGGCGCAAACTGATGGGAGCGTAGGCGTGAGTGCGCCCGGAGTTCACGAAAACGGCCGTGCCGGTGCCTCTCTCGGGGCTAATGAGCTACGAAAGCGGGTGAATCCGGGCTGGAAGCATCACATTCCTGCCAGATCAGGGCATCAGCAAGAGTTCGATGCGTTGTGCAGACCTTCCTCAGTCCAGTGCATTAGTGGGGCTTGGCTTCGCATTGGCGGCCAGTGACGAACCGCCCCCGGCCGGACTGCTTGGCCGTGTAGCAGGCCGCGTCAGCTGCCTCGTACCAGTCTTCCGGTCGCCGATGCTCGGCACTGAGCATCACGATCCCCTGACTGGCCCCCACGGCAAAGGAGTTGCCCTCCCAGGTCATGACGTGTTCGGCGATGGCTCGCTGGATCTTGCCGGCGATGCGAGTGGCGGTGCCTTCGTTGCAGTTCTCTAGCAGTACGGCGAACTCGTCGCCACCCATGCGCGCGACCAGGTCGCCACTGCGAACGCAGTTGGCGATGAGCGCCGCGATCGCCTTGAGCATCGCGTCACCGGCGGCATGGCCACCTGTGTCGTTCACTGGCTTGAAGTGGTCCAGGTCGATGGCGATCAGCGCTGCCAGGGACTGCGTGGCGACGTTGTCGATCAGTCGCTGGGCGCGGCGGTGGAAATTCTTGCGGTTTCCCAGGCCGGTCAAGGGGTCGTGCGACGCCGACCACTCCAGGTCCTCCCGGTCACTGACCTGTTGGCTGACATCCACCACGGTCCAGATCGTGCCGCGCTCAGGATCTTCCAGCAACACGGGCCGGCCCCGCAATTGTCCCCAGAAGACGCTTCCATCGGCGCGCAGCATGCGCCAGTCGCCCATATAGGCCCCAGTGCTCTCGAAAGCTTCAGGCACCAGCTTGCCCAACATGGCGTAGTCTTCGTTGGACGCAAAGATGGCGCTCGCCGGCTGGCCGTTGAGCTCATCAAGGGCGCGGCCGAAAATGCGGCAGAACTCGGCACTGACCAGCTCGAAGTGCTGATTGCGGGTGAAGGCGATACCAACGGGTGCGGCGTTCATCACCGACTGGAGCTTGCGCAGGATTTCTGCATTGAAGGCCTCCAACTGCGCCCGCTCTGCAGCAACGTGATGCAGCACATGAGCCAGGTTGCCGATCTCACCGGCATACTCCGGCCACGGACTGCGCTCGCTGAGGTCGTTGTCGAAGAGGTGCCTGGCGCGCTCAGCCAACGCGTCCAGTGGACGGAACAGACGCCAGAGCCAGAGGACCAGCCCGGTTGCCCCCAATGCTGCCAGGGCTGCAATCCAGCCTGCGACTTTGGCACGAGCTGCCTCGATGGGGGCATCCACGCTGCTGCGGGACCGGACCCGCCAGACCAGCCAATCGGAGGCCTCGACGCCTGCCACGGAGACCAGATAGCGGTCACCATCCAGACCAATGCCCAGGGGCTCGACAGGTGCGCCCATTGCCTGCCACTGGAGCCAGGCGTCACTCACCGTGGGTTCCTGGCTGGCTTTGCGAAGCAGCCAGCTCGGGTCGGAATGGGCCAGGATCTTCCCCGCGCTGTCGGAAATGATCAGCTGGGCTGTGTGGTCCGCATCTTTGTCCCGGTCGGTCGCCACGTCGTTCAGGATGCTTCGCTCGCGAAGCCGCTGCGAGGCCCCGATCACCGCCACCAGGCGCCCGGCCTGGATGACCGGTTGCGCAAACACGATCACGGGACCTGCGGCGGTCTTGCTGTCTATGACGTCCGACACCACCGGACGCATCTCGGTGACTGCTGTCTGGAAGTACGGCCGATCAGCCAATTGCAACGACATCTCGCGGATCCCGGCGCCGTCGCGCAAGCCGAGCACCGCTCCGTCGGGACGGCTGACCAGCACACTTGTGAAGACGGCCAGCAGTGCGGATTGGTCCTCCAGAAAGCGCAGGGCGTCTGACTTGTCGACGCCGTTGTCAGCGCGCAGGCTCTCCGCGGCCAAGGCCAGCATACGTTGCCGTTTGATCAGGTCGTGTGAGAGCAACGACGCAACCTGGACCACTTCGTCCAGTTCATGGAGTCGCACCTCTGCATGAACCTGTACCTCGGACTGGTGCACCAGCAACAGCGCGGCAAGGCCGGTGACTGCCAGCAAGAAGGCCACGGTCACGATGGCGACCCGCGTGCGCAGGCTCTCTGCGACGCTTCGACCGAGCGCAGCCCAGCCAGCGGCGGGATTCCCGAGGTGAACGCGCAATGTCTTGAAGTTCATGGGCTGTCGGCATGGGCCATGGCTCGGCGTGGCCCAACGGGGGGCTGGAGGCCCTGAGCGATGCCATAGGTCTCGCCTGTGGTTCCGGCCTACTCCGCAGTCTCCCCCCCCCCCCCGCAGCGAATGTATGGCCAGCATCCCACTCTCGCAGGACGGAGCCTTGGCCTATCTCGGGAAAAGCGCAACAGGGTCAGCGCAAATGCCTCGCCAAGCGGCGAGGAGCCACGCAATGCCCTGAGGGGGTGCTCGTTGGCCAAGTTGACCCGCATCAACCCTTCAATTCGGGCGCTCCGCAGCGGATCACCTCCCGAGAATGCGCAGTTACAGAGCACAAGTCCCTGTGCGTTGGGATCGTCTTGCCTGCGGGCCACCACGACCAAGAGAGCAGCCATGTCAGCTACCCTTCCTTCCAGCGCCCCTGTGGTGCTGCCCTCACCGGCGATGTCTGACGCCGGCGGGTTCTTCGCGCACCACGGTATCTGGGCCCCGGGGGTGCGGCTGTTCCGGCGCCTGAGCTTTGCCACAAAGGCGCTGATCATCTCGTTTGCCTGTGTGCTGCCGTTGTTGGCGTTGCTCGTCTGGCAGCTGTTCAACGAGGCCGAACAGGCCCTGCAGTCCCGGATGGACGCCACACGGCAGCATGTCGAGATCGCGCATGGTCTGCTGGTCTGGGCACACGCCCAGGAGACTTCGGGCGCGCTTAGCCGGGAACAAGCGCAGGAGCAGGCCAGGAAGATGCTGGCCGGGCTGCGCTACGACGGCAGCGAGTACTTCTGGGTCAACGATATGCAGCAGCGCATGGTGATGCATGCCGCCAAGCCGGACCTGGACGGCAAGGACATGTCCGCGACCAAGGACCCGAACGGCTTGGCGGTCTTCGGGGCCTTCGTGCAGACGGTCCAACAGTCTGGCCAGGGCTTTGTCCGCTACCAGTGGCCCAAGCCGGGCAGCGAGTTGCCGGTGGACAAGCTCTCCTATGTTAAGGGATTTGCACCGTGGGGCTGGGTGCTGGGTTCGGGGATCTATGTGGGCGAGCTGCGCGAGGCCTGGCAGCGGCAGGCGCTGCTCAACGGCGGCACCGTGTTGATGTCCATGCTGCTGGCGGCTTATCTGTTCCTCAGCTTCTACCGGGTCATGGACGGTGGCCTCAAGGAGACCCGGCGGCACCTGCGCGCCATGACTGACGGGGATCTGACCACCTCTCCAGCGCCCTGGGGCCGCGATGAGGCGGCTCAGCTGATGCTCGACCTGCGGGCGATGCAGGACTCGATGCGCTCGATGGTGCTGCGGGTGCGCCGCTCGGCCGAGGACATCGTCCACAGCAGCAGCGAGATCGCCAGTGGTTCGATGGACCTGTCCGCACGCACCGAGCAGGCCGCTGCCAACCTGCAGGAATCCGCCTCGGCCATGGAGGAGATCTCGGCCACCGTCCACAAGACCTCGCAGAACACCGAGGAGGTGGCCTCTCTGGCCAGGCACAACGCCGAAGCCGCCGCGGCGGGCGGTCAGGTGATGGGCGAAGTGGTGCAGACGATGGACGGCATCCGCACGTCCTCGGCCCGGATCGGCGAGATCATAGGCACCATCGATGGCATTGCCTTCCAGACCAACATCCTGGCACTGAACGCCGCGGTCGAGGCCGCCCGGGCGGGCGAGCAGGGTCGCGGCTTCGCGGTGGTGGCCTCCGAGGTGCGCACCTTGGCCCAGCGCAGCGGCTCGGCCGCCCAGGAGATCCGCACGCTGATCGGCTCGAGCGTCGACCAGGTGGAAAGCGGCGCCGAAACCGTTCGCCGTGCAGGTGCGACGATCGACGAGATCGTCCAGTCCTCTCAGCGGGTGCACGCCCTGCTGGGCGAGATCGCCACCGGCTCCAGGGAGCAAAGCCAGGGCATCGGCCAGATCGGCCAGGCGGTGCAGGACCTGGACCGGATGACCCAGCAGAACGCCGCTCTAGTAGAGGAGACCGCGGCAGCATCGTCGGCCATGAAGGACCAAGCACAAGTGCTGTCTCAGGAGGTCATGCGCTTCAAGCTGCCGGCGGGCCTGGAGGCGCCGCCTTCACAGGCCCCTGTCTCGGTGGCCGACTTTGACTTTGACAAGGCCATTGACGCCCACCGCCAGTGGAAGGTCAAGCTGCGCAAGGCCATCGCCGACCACAGCCAACTGGACGCCGACACCATCTGTCGCGACGACCGGTGTCCGCTCGGGCAATGGATCCATGGCCCGGGCGGCCGCCAATGGGGCAGCAGACCGACATTCGCGGACTTGCTGGCCAAGCATGCCGAGTTCCACCAAGTCGCCGGCGGCGTGGCCAAGCAGATCAACCAGGGCCGCTACGCGGAGGCCGAACGCTTGATCGGGTCCGGATCGGCGTTTGCGCAGGTGTCGACCGAGGTGGCGACGATCTTGACCAAGGCCAAGCGGGGTCTGTGATTCTGCCGCCTTGGCCAGGCGCTTCGGTCTGGCATCTACTGGGATGGCACCTGGCTTGGCCGGCGCGACTCGACGCGTTCCTGACTTCGAAGCACCGAGGAAGCGGCCGGTGCCGGTAGTCTCTCGATCGGTCCTTCAGCGTATCGGCATGCGCTGCCAGTGCAGTGCATCAAACGCGGTAGGCCGCGATGAGGATTGATGTGGCGAGGCACATCAGCGCATTGCAGCCACTGACGGCGATGGCGCGGTTCAAGCGGCGTCCGTTGTGTTCGTAGAGCCAGGCCGCCATCGTCGCATTGGCGCCCACCCAGGTGACCCAGGTCAGCAATGAGTGCTGGCTGCTGTCCCCACTGCTGAAAATGGCCAGCAGGGTCGGCAGGTAGGCCAGCACCCGGACAGAATTGAACAGTGTGAACAACCATGTCAACACCACAAGGTAGGTGCCAGGCATGGGGCGGGCTGAACCCAGAGAAGAAGTTGTCGTGTTCATTCGGGCCTCGTCGCGGTGTCGATGGGGTGCATCATCGAAAGGCGAAGCTTCGTTGGGAAGGTGCCCTTTGTTGTCGCCACGTTGAACCGGAAGTTCACGCCCAGGCCCGGACCACCTGCCGGTCATTGGCACCCTGGGTGTGAGGCCGCATTGGTGCTCGGATGCCACGCTGACTGAACCAGGAGTTCAGTCAGCCTCTTCCGATACAGCGCTTCCCATGAGTTTGTCGACGCGGAACACTGTGCACCATTCGGAAGACGGAGCAACGAATGAACCTGCTGTCGAAGACCCTCGCGATCGGCGCAATGGCGCTGTGTATGAGCTCGTCAGGCGCCCAGCCCGCGAACCCCGGTAAGCCAATCCGACTGGTCGTACCGACGCCGGCTGGCGGCCCGAGCGACGCGGCGGCGCGTGCCCTGGCCAAGGGCATGGCCGCGAGCCTTGGCCAGGACGTGCTGGTGGAGAACCGCCCTGGCGGCAACACTGGCATCGGGGCTGGCCTGGTGCTGAACGCAGTTCCCGACGGCCACACGCTGCTGTTTGCGCTGGGAGCCAGCGTGGGGCTGCCCCAACTCAGCAAGGCGTCGCCTTACAAGTCCATCGCCGAGTTCACGCCGATTGCCGCGATCGGCGGCAACACGCAGTGCCTCGTGGTGCCCGTCAGCCTGCCGGTGAAGTCTCTGGCCGAGTTCGTCGCGTATGCGAAGACCAGTGCCAAGCCGCTGTTGCGCGGCGCGAACAACGCGGCCGAAGACATGGTGGCCGGTCAGGTGATCAGCACGTTCGGCATCGTCCTGGAACGGGTGCCCTACAAAGGGGCACCTCAAATGCTGCCAGACCTGCTGGAGGGGCGTATCCAGGTTGCCGTGCTGCCGGTTGGCGCGAGCGTCCCGCACGTGAGGTCGGGCCGGCTGACGATGCTCGGCTGCAGCATCGCCGATCGCATAGCCGCGCTGCCGACGGTGCCCACACTGGCCGAGTCCGGGGTCAGCGCGGCGCCGCTGATCACCGCGCATTTCGTCCTGGGCCCTCCCCGACTGCCGACTGACATCGTCGACCGCCTGGCTGCTGCTGCGCAGCAGGCGGCGCAGTCGGCAGACTTCAAGCAGGAGATGGAGCGCCTGCTCATCGTCGGCAAGGCCCTGCCACCTGCCGAGGCCCGCGTGCTGATGCTTCAGTCGGAGGCGCAGTACGTGCAGTTCGTCCGTGAGACGGGTGCCACCATCGACTGATGCCAAGAGGTTCAGCGGTGGCTCAACCAACTGGATGCACGGCGGCTGTTGCCGAGGTGCCAGGCCGGGCGACCGTCGACGCTGGCCTGCCCCTTCGCATCCGTGAGCTGCGCCAACTCGGCGCAAAGCGAGGCGACGAACTCGGCGAAGACACGCAGGCGCAGCGTCCGACGCATTGCGGGCCGGAAGTACATGGCCAGCGGCGGCGGGTCCATCAGCTCCCAGTCGAGCAGCGCGGGCACCAGGCGACCGCTCGCCAGGTCGGCCTGTGCCGTGGCCCACGCGATGCGCATCACGCCACCATCACTGAGAGCCAGCACCAGCAGGTTGTCGCGGTGGTTGGAGTTCAACCACCCCCGAACCACCACCTCTTCGATCACCTCGCCCTGCGGCCCAGTCTGCCGGTAGCGCCAGAGGTCCAGCAGCTTGCCGTAAGGATTCCGATAGCTCAGGCAGACGTGGTCGGCAAGGTCGCGCGGGTGGCGAGGAAGGCCCTGGCGCTTCCAGTAGTCGGGCGTGGCTGCCGTGACCTGCGCCATCACCGGCAACTCGCGTCGTACCCAGGCGCCGGCCTCGAACCAGCCGTGCAACAGCAGCAGGTCGCAGTCCTTCGCGGCAGCTTCCTCAAGGTGCAGCACGGAGCGAAGGTCCAGCGTCAGATCGGGAAAGCTCGCATGAAAGTCCGACAACGCTGGCACGATGCAGTGCTGAAGCAGAAATGGCGTGCCCCCCACGACCAGCGTGCCTTGCGGCCGCTGCCGCGCCTGCCGCAGTCCGTCGTCGGCCGCCTGCAACTGCGCAAGCAATGGCGCGCAGGCTTCGGCGTACTGTGCGCCATCGGCGGTGAGCTGCAAGCCGCGACTGCCTCGCTGGAAGAGCGTGGCCCCGAGTTCGGCTTCGAGCGCGCTGACCAGTTTGGCGACGGCCTGCAAGGTCACGCCCTGCTGGCGCGCGGCGGCCGACAGGCTGCCGCTTTGGGCCGCCGCGAGAAAGTACTGAATGGCCTTGAGCTTGTCCATGAGACAGGAAGTGTCGCTTGAACATGCCGAGCAACGCAATTGGCCACTGCAACGGTTTCTGCCATGGAGGTGCTCATGTCAGCTGAACCTGCTGAGTTGCCGGTTCTCTCGCCATTCGTCTTTGACGACGGTGCTGCCTACGAGCTGATGATGGGCCGATGGAGCATGCTGGTGGCGCAGCCCTTCCTGGTCTGGCTGTCGCTGCCGGCCGGCCTGAAATGGCTTGACGACGGTTGCGGTGATGGCTCGTTTACCGAGTCGCTCCTGCTGCATCAGCGTCCGTCAATGGTGCTCGGCGTGGACCCTTCACCGGCCCAACTGAGCTACGCACGCCAGCGGATCAGTCACGCCAGGGTTCGTTTTCTGCAAGGTGATGCTCAGGCACTGCCGCTGCCGGATGCATCCGTCGATGCAGCCGTGATGGCTCTGGTGCTCTTCTTCGTGCCAGACCCCTTGCAGGGCGTGCGTGAGATGGTGCGCGTGGTCCAGTGCGGCGGGACCGTCGCCGCCTATCAATGGGACCTGGACGGTGGAGGTCTACCGCTGCAACCCATTCTCGACGCAGTGCACGCTGAGGGCTACCAGTCGCAGGCACCGCCGAGCGCATGGTCGGCAACTATGGCGGCATCGTGCAGCCTGTGGCGAAGCGCCGACATGATAGACGTGCAGACGCGGCAGTTCGGTGTCAGTCGCACCTTTGACAGCTTTGACAATTACTGGCGCACGGCCTACGGAAGTCCGCGCCTGAGGGAGCTCTTTTCGTCGCTCTCACCAATAGCGCTGCAACGCGTGTACGAGCGCGTTCGACTCCGCGTTGGCGGCACGAGCGACCGGCCACTGGTGTTGACGGCCCGTGCCAATGCTGTATCAGGACGAAAGCGCTGAGGCGAGGCTCCAAACCCTTCGCTTGCTCGAGCGCCTGCCTGATCGTGCATGTCTGAGTGTTCGCTCCTGGCCGGCCGGCGGAAGGCATGAACGTCGGGTCCCAAGCCATTGGCATTGGATGGCAGCTTTCCGGCGACGAGTTCAGCAGCCCGGCCGGCGGTGTACGACCCTCAGCGGAACTTCAGCGGTTTGAACAGCAGACAGTCATTTGGACGAGGCCAATCTTGACTGGATGCTCAGCCGAGCGTTCTGGGAGCAGCGCAGGACCGCTTCGACGAGCGGCGCGATAGACGATGGCGGAAACGGCGACACGCAGCTGACGTTGATCTCGCAGAGCACGTAGCGCTGCGCACCGTCGGCAAGCGCATCGCCCAGCATGAAGTCGCAGTCCCACAGCAGTGGCAGTTGATCGCGCGCCAGGCCGACGCGCTCGCGCAGCAGCGTGATCCAGGTCGACTCCAGTTGCTGCTTCAAGTCCTGGAAGCCGGGCAGCTCAGGGCCGTGGTAAAGACGCGGCCCCGGCATGGGCGCATCGGGGTGCAGCGCGTTCACGGCCTGCAGGCCGAAGCCGGTCACGTGGTCCTCCACCAGGTAGGCGCGCACCATGCCTTCGGGCAGCCGTGCCTGCCAGGCCTGGTCGATCATGTGGCCGCCGCCCTCCGGCTCGAAGTAAGGCGCCAGCGTCGCCTTTAGCGCCGGCATGTCCATGTGCTGGGGCGTGCTGCCGCGCTGGGCGTGCTGCACGGTCATTCCGCCGCCGGCAGACGCCTCGACGCGCCACACGCCGATGCCGCTGTGGCCACGGTGCTGCTTGAGCACGCGCGCGCCCTGCCGCAGCCGCTGCGGCAGTTCGGACTCCAGCTGCGCCAGGCTGTCGATGCTGTGAACGTCACTGCCAAATGGCAGGTCGCGGGTCTCGAACAGCACGTCCTTGGTACCCAGGCGCAGGATCGCCTCGGGGTGCGCACTGACGAGCACACCCGCCTTCGCCACTTCACGCAGCAGCGCATCGAGCCGGTCGCGACGGCGGCCGTCCTCGATCGGGTTGCACCACACCAGCACGGCCAGCACGCGGTGCAACTGCGCCGCCACCTCGTCGGCGAAGTCATCGTGATAAATCGCCGGCTCGGCCTTCACGCCGGCGGCAGCCAGCGCTTCGAACAAGGCCGCGAAGCGGCTTGCTGCAGGGTCTGCGCGGTCGCGGGCGGCCCGGTCGCCGGGATAAAGCAGCGCGACACTGGCGGCGCGGGGGCCGGTCATGACGCAGGGCTCCCGGGCTTGTCCACCAGTGGCCTGCCCGCAGCCTGCCAGGCGTCGATGCCCCCGACCAGGTAGCGGGCCTTCAAACCCGCAGCCTGAAGCCGCAGGGCCGTGACACGGCCCACTTCGTGCCCGAAGACGCAGTACACCAGCAGCTCGCGGTCTGCCGGCAGATCTGCTGCCCAGGTGGGCACATCGGCAGGGTCGCACCAGCGTGCGCCGGGGATCATCGTGCGCGCGTTGTTGAACACACCTGCGCGACGCACGTCGAGGACCAGCGCGTCACCCATCTGATCCTGGTTCGCACCAAAGGGCTCGCCGGCCGCATGCACCGCCCGCTGATACCGCCCATAGACTGCCGCCCAACTGATGTTGCCCATGAAGGCATCCACATAGGCGCCCGCCGCCGCGCCGAAATCCATGTGATACGCATGTTCATACATGTCGAGCGCCAGGATCGGCACGCCACCCGCCACCACTTGCGTGTGGTCGGCCGCCCACTGGTTGACCAGCGTGCCCTCGCGCGGCTGAAACACCAGCAGCACCCAGCCCGACCCGCCGCCCAGGGCCTTGCCCATGGCGATGAACTCTTCACGCCAGCGTTCAACGCTGCCGAAGCTGGCTTCCAGCATCAGCTTCGCTGCTGGCTCCATCGTCACGCCGTCGCCGCCCAGGCTGGCGAAGTACAGCTCATGCAACAGCATCGAGTTGGTCGCGATCAACTCTTCGCGCTTCTAGCCGTTCAGCTGAAAGCCGGGCGCCGTGGCGAAGGGCACTGCAGCGAGGTCCTTGCGGATGGCGTTCAGCCGCTTCACCGCGCCACCGTAGTTGTTCTGGTGGTGGCTGGTGATCAGTGCGGGTGACAGCCGGTTCAGTGAGGCCGGGTCGAACGGCAGATCTTGTAGGCGTGCAGTCATGGAAACTCTCTCAACGGATCATGGGAGACAGCCAGGTCAACAACAGGCCGATGCCTGCGCAGGCACCGAGGAGCGGAATCACACCGACCTTGAATCGGAACAGCGCCACTGCAGCGGCGACGGTGATGACGGCCGAAAGTGCATCGAAGCGCCCGGCGAAGCCCTGGGGCCAGAGCACGTGGTACGCAAAGAACATTGCTAGGTTCAGGATCACCCCGACGACGGCCGCCGTGACGGCCGACAGCGGCGCCGTGAAGCCCAGCTTGCCGTGCGTGGCCTCGACCACCGGCCCGCCAGCGAGGATGAACACGAAGGACGGCAGAAAAGTGAAGAAGGTGACCACCGCGGCCGCGACGGCGCCGCCGAGGAACAGTGCCTCAGGCCCGAACACCTGCTTCAGCCAGCCGCCGACGAATCCGACGAAGGCCACCACCATGATCAGCGGGCCGGGTGTCGTCTCACCCAAGGCCAGGCCGTCGATCATCTGCGGGCCGCTGAGCCACTGGTGCGTTTCGACCGCACCCTGGTATACATAGGGCAGCACCGCGTAGGCACCGCCGAAGGTCAGCAAGGCGGCCTTTGTGAAGAACCAGCCCATCTGCGTGAGCGTTCCCTGCAGGCCGTTGAGGGCGATCAGCACCGCCATCGCCAGCAGCCACAGCCCGAGCCCGAAGCCCAGGACCATGGCCAGGTGGCTGCGAGAAAAGCGCGCGTGCATCGGCGTCGGCGTGTCGTCGTCGATCAGCGCAGGCCCGTAGCTGGCCTTGGCGCTGCCATGCCCGCCGCCCAGCGCAAACACCTGCGGCCAGCGGCGTGCGCCGAAGTGGCCGATCAGCGCAGCCGCCAGCACGATGGCCGGGAACGGCGTGTCGAAAGCAAAGATCGCCACGAAGGACGCGGCAGCGATGCCCCACATCCAGCGGTTCTTCAAAGCCCGCGTGCCGATTCGGTGGGCGGCGTGAAGCACCAGGGCCGTCACCGCAGGCTTGAGCCCGAAGAAGATGCCTGCGACCAAGGGCACGTCTCCGAAGCGCAGGTAGATCCACGACAGCGCGATCAGGATGAACAGCGACGGCAGCACGAACAGTGCGCCGGCGACGATGCCACCCCAGGTGCGGTGCATCAACCAGCCGATGTAGGTGGCGAGCTGCTGCGCCTCGGGGCCAGGCAGCAGCATGCAGTAGTTCAGAGCGTGCAGGAAGCGCCGCTCGCTGATCCAGCGGCGGCGCTCGACCAGCTCGGTATGCATGATCGCGATTTGGCCGGCGGGCCCGCCAAAGCTGATGAAGCCGAGCTTGAGCCAGAAGCTGAATGCCTCAGCAAAGCTCACGGAGGCAGGCGCGGCCGGAGTGGCGGGAGGGCCAGCCGACGCTTCGGGCACAGGTGTTGTGGCGGTCGTCATGCCGGGGCTCCAGGGGCGGCGTGCAGGGCGTCGAAGACCGCCGCCGCCGCCAGGGTCAGTTGATCGTCATCGGCGTGTACCTCGCGCAGACCGGCGAGCACAGCCTCCAGGCCGGCCGCCTCGGGCACCGGGATGCCGCCGACGTCCAGGAAGTGAACAGCGCGCGCGATGCGCTGCAGCCGCGGGTCCGCATCCAGGCCGAAGCTCGCGGCCAGCACCTCGAAGCTGACGCGTGCGCCGACGTGCGTGAAGCGCGCGCCGTCGTAGTCGAAACCCAGTGTGCCGCGAGGCGCAGGCGTGGACCCGGCGGGGTCGGCCAGCCAGACGAAGCGCGCTTCCGTATCGATGAAGCGGCGGATCAGCCAGGCGCAGGCCAAACGGTCAACCCAGGGTCGCTCTCGTGTAGCCCAGCGCTTGCCCTGGAACTTGCGCGGGTCCAGCCGTGGGATGCCGTGCGGCGCCTGTGCCACAGGTTCGCCGCGCGAGAAGCGCGCATCGAGCGCTTCTCGCAGCGCATCAAGTTCGGCCTGCGCCTGCTCGGCAGCGGCACCCGGGTAGTAGTCGATGCGCACGAGTGCGTGCAGCGCCTCGGACACGGCGCGCCAACGGCGACGCGCTTCGGTTTCGGGCAGTTCAGGCAAGGCTGCCGCCAGGCGTTGCGCTTCCACGCGCCACTGACCGTAGGCCTCGGTGCGATCGAACAGCGCCAGGATCTCGGTGCGCTGGGCCTCTTCGGAGACGGACAGCTCCAGCACGCTGGCCTGGCCGCCATGGGCCCGGACCTCGGTCACCAGGGGATCGAAGAGAGCCTTTTTGGCGTCAGGCAGGACATAGACGCCATCTCGCATCGACCCGCAGCCCAGCGTCTTCAACGCACGCCAGACACGCAGCCGCACTGCGCTTGGCTGCGTCGGCAAGGTGAGAAAGAGCACGCTCCACATTTCTGAAGCATACGCTACAACTGACGACTCACCTATGTCTAAACCCTGGTGGCCAAGCTCCGGCTTGGAACCGCGAGCGTCTGCTCCTGGTCAGCGGTGGGAACGTCAGCAATTGGCCGGGTCGAGGCAAACAGAGCTTGAGACTCATCGCCGGAAACCGGCCACTCGGAGGAGCATCTGCGCGCGAATTTGCAGGGCTTCGGCTAGGACCGCTTGTGGCCGGCCGCCGACAGCCATGAGGGTCAGGTCACTGGTCGTCCGCCTTGGATGTCGACTACCCCGCGGCGAATTCCGGGGGGCCAGGCTGGCCGTGGACGATCCGCAGCGGGCCTTCGAATTCGTACCTTGCCTGCGCGAAAGCGGGCACTGGATGTGACGGTTCGGGCCAACACGGTCGGACTCAGAGCTGCAGGCCTCCGCCAATCCGGGGGCGATTCACAGTGGCTCGAGCTGCTTCTGTGAGCGCTGCTGTGCCATGGTCTTGCTCGCTAAACACCGCCCGTGATTTGCACGGGTGCCTCGTCCAATTCGGGATGAAGCCGCAGCAATCCCCTGTCGACGCCGTGGAGTCCAAGCAGGAGTACTGTTGAGCCTCCACCCTTCCAATGGGAGGCCGCCATGGACATTCGTCGTTACCACCTTCCGGACTGGATTGCCCAGTTTGCAGATCCTGAGTCGATCACCAACATTGTGATCGGGGTGCTGGCCGTGATGGCCATCGTGGCCTTGATGATCGGTATCTAGCGGACGGGTGTTCGCTCGGGGTGAGCTAGGCCAAAGCTGGGCTGCTGCTTTGGCCGGTCCGGAGCCTACAGCCTTGAACGCACCCGGGCTCAATGCGCCATAGCGTTGCCGATGAACGGCCGTGCTAGCAACGTTCAGAGGTGGTCGCTTAGACTCTACGGACGATGCCAATGCCCGCGTAGACTGCAGACATATTTGCGCTTGGTGGGCGGGACATCGCTCCGCGACATCAGTATCTGCTGACTGGCTGCGTTGTTGCTTCGGTTGGGAACCTCCGTCACGCGGAGCTACAACGGTCGTTCGAGCCTGCAGTTGGGCGGGCTGTCATTGAGCGACCGCCGATGGCAGTGTTAGCTTCAAAGCGAAGGCATGGCTAGTTGACATAATTAAGGCTGCCGCGCAGACCGACGACACTGCCACCAGCGCAATGCCGTACCCCGGGGCAGGCTTGGCCGCACAGTCGGGTGTCGAACGGCCTCAAGACGACCGCATTCGTCGTCTCGGCGATCTCTTCATGACCAGCGAAGGCGACTGTGCCACAGCGTGCGACACGAAGCGCGCAGCGACGGTCCGGTGGCGTCGCCATCGGCGATGCAGTCGCCGATCACAACGGCGCTGACCTGAAGGTCCGGCCAGCGCCTCGATCCGTCGCCGCCTGTGTTTGAATACGGTGACTGGTATGGGGAGTTCCCGGGGACTGACCCCGCCAAAACAGACCAAACCAGCGCAAAATGTGGAATGAGTGGCTCAGAAAAGTTCAATTAAATCAACGGCTTAAGTTCGAAATCTCACCTACGAACCAAGGGGTCGTGGGTTCGAATCCTGCCAGCCGCGCCAACTTCTGAAGGGGCCTACCGTGAGGTAGGCCCCTTTCTCGTTTGGCGGTCACGATGAGGCCGTCGAATTCGCCGATCGTCTGGGAGCCGCCCGCGTAAGCCGCACTGGAACGGCCGCGATGGGCGCTCGCCGAAACCGCTGCTGGGTGGACACCCAGCGTCCAACCCGAACGACCGCTACAACAGCGTCCGCGGGCCGCTGGCGGTCCCGCGCCGCTCGGCAAACTTCATCTCCGCCCACCGGTCCGCCAAGATCCGACTGAACCTTTGCCGGTTTTTGTCCCCAGGCTGGCCACTCCGGCTGGTTCAATCCGAAGCGAAGCGCAGTACGGTAGGCATCTCGCCCCGCACCACCCGCCAAGGAGTCGGCCATGCCACTGGAGGAGAACGAGCAGGTCCACATCGCAGCCATCCGCGAGCACTGGCTGGGCCACCGCTGCATGCCGTTTCCGGCAGACGGCCTGGTGCCGCGGGAATACACACGGCCGCTGCCGGGTACCGAGTTGTCGTCCGGCGCCCAGGCCGTGGCTGCGGCGGACTTTGCTGCGGCGCTGATCGCGGGCGAAGTTCAGCGACTGGAGGCAGCCAAGAACCCCAAGAGCCCCTTCACCACCTTGCTGGCCCACGCGGCCACTGCCTTTGCCACGCGGCATGAGGCACTGCTGTCGCCCGTGTCGATCAAGAGCCGCTACCACCCGGGCGTGACGGTGTGTGGCGCCCTGCGCCAGCTCAGCCTGCTGCGCGACGGGCCTTCAACCGCCATCGACCTGGCACGCCAGCACTGGCGTTCGGTGGACGGGGTGTTCGTCCCCAAGCTGCTGGCCCAGGCCGGCGAGCGCAAGGTGTCCGGGCCCAGGAACCAGGACGGCGTTCGCAAGACCTACGACTACGCCGACGACCCGACCCAACTGCCCTATGCGTGGCGCCCAGAGGCTCCGCTCGACTACCGCTGCACCTGCCAGGACTGCAGTGACCCGGCGGCACCGACCCAGCGCCCCGCAGTGCCGGACCGCCCCAAGCCGCGGAGCAAGAGCCACTTGCAGACCCTGCGGGAGCTGCGGGAGCTGCTGGTCCACCCGGGCGCCGAGTGGTGGCTGCTGAGCCGCCTGTTCCTGGCAGCGCTGCATGGCCACCTGGGGTGGATGCCGGCGCGCACCGCCAGTGCCGGGCAGGTGGTTCTGGATCGCCGTATCGAGAAACTGCTGCGCCGCCGCCGCGACCAGCCCCAGGCCGACCACGACACGGGTCTGGCCGTCGGCCTGGTGGAGGGCCTGCGCTGGCAGGCACCCACAGGACAGCACTGGCACCACGCCACCCTGACCGATCTCGCGCCGCAGGACCCGGCCGCCATGGGGCCCGCTGTCATGAAGTTCCTCAGCAAGCAAGCGCTGGACACCGACTTCTTCCAGACCCAGTGGCCCCTCGTCATGGCGCTGGCCCGCGAGATCGCCAGCGACCTCACCAGCCCCGCGCTCGCGCCGGCCTCCGGTGCGCGTGCCGCCACTGATTGGCAGGCCCTGCAGATGCACATGGACAACACGCGCCGGACCGTCATCTACCACCTGGCGTATCGGGAAGGCGGCCCCAGCGCCGTTCCCGCGGGCAAGGGCCGGCACCCGCCCTGTACCGTGATCAACGCCGATTTCATACGTGACAAGCTGCTGCCCCGCCTGTCCACCATCGCCAGCTACCACGGCTGGATGCACGAGCGCGGCCACGACATCGTCGCCGCCATGCCCGACTCTCTGACCGCCACCCGACCATGAGCCTTGCCCTGACTGACGCCCCGCCGCCCGAGGTCAACCTGCTGTACCCCGAGTTGTGGCTGCTGCTGACCGATCCCACCCAGGAACCCGACGCGGCCCCCACCATCAACGCCCAGTTGCAGGCCCTGGCCGGCCACGACCGACTGGCCGAATGGCGATGGCGCCATCGGCGTGTGCGCGCCATCGGCCCCGATGCCCTGGCTGCCGAGGTGCGCGACGCGCTGGCTGCCGGCTGCCCCGCCGTGCGCGTCCACAGCAGCCAGCCCATGCCTGAGCTGGACCAGGCCATTGACGAACTGGACCTGCCACCGGGCACCGAGCGGCTGATCAACCTGCACGGCTGGGACCAGCCGCTGGCCGTTTGGTGGCCCCGCGTGGCCGCTGAACTCACCCGCCCCGACGCCTGGGTCGAGGTGGGCTGGCGTCTCAGCCGCGGGGCGCGCATTCCGCTGTTGGCCATGCCGGGCGACAAGGCCAGCGGGCGCGATTACCAGGCGGCCTTCAAGGCCTGGCGCGCCGAACGCTTCAAGCTGGGTGACAGCGGCCAACTGCCAAGCGACGAGGGCAACGAGGTGCTTGAGCCGACCATGGAGGAGGCGGCACCCGAGCCCAAAGGCTCCCATGACCCGGACACCGTCGCCGTGCCGCGCCCCCGCTGGCAAACCCCACCTCCGCCGCTCAAGATGCCCACCGCCAACCGCCTGGGCCTGGGCGTTGTGGGCGCACTCGGCGCGGCAGCGCCCTTCAGCCACCCGTGGTTCCCCGTGGCCACGTTGCACGGCGAGGCCCAGGCCCCCGGTGCCGCCGGCCGCTGGCCCTACACCCTGTACATCGAACGCCAAAGCGTCAACGACGCGGACGACGCGTCCTGGCTGGCCGTCCGCGTGCGGGTGGCCTGGGCGCCCGCCGTGGCCGAAGCGGCGCGCCTGCTGGCCCACCGGCTGGTGCTGCTGCCTCGCCTGCAAGCCCCGGTGGTGCTCAGGCTGGCGGCCGGCACCGACCAGGCGCTGTTCAGCCCGGCCGGCGGCGCCATCGCCCGCATGAAAGACTGGCCGAAGGCCTTGCCCGGCACCGCAGCCACCCTGATCCCTCTGCCATGATGCGCTGAGCACGCCCACCGCCCCCACCCGCTTCACATGCCATCCAGCAACGCCCCGGCACCGGCCAGTCCACCTCCCTGGCCCGAGATCTCGCAAGACCAGTTGCTGGCCCTGGTGCCGCGGGACGCCACCGGCTGGCCCGGCCTCTTCGGCCACGCCCTGCGTCTGGCCCAGTCCGGCGACCATGCGCTGCGCGCCCACTGGCTGCAGGCCTGGCCGGCCCAGGCCGCGGCACTGTTCGCTGTGCTGGCCGAGCAGCGCCCGGCCAACAACCCGCTGCTGTGGCCCACCGAAGAAACACCCAGGCAGCAGCTCCAGCGCGTGCTCTACGCCTTGTTCTGCGCCCACGACCAGGCGCTGGAATCCGAGCGCCAGGTCCCGCCCGACACCACCCCCTACGGCCAGACCCTGCTGTGGCGCGACGCCGCTCTGCAAGACGCCGCCGGTCAGCTGGCCTTGAACCCGCAGCACCCCGCCAACCCCGGCGAGCGCGGCGACCCCGCCATCGCCCAGGTGCAGCTGCTGGTGGACGACAGCCTGCGCGGCGCCCTGCGCGCCGTGCTGCGCCTGCGCCTGGTGCCGGCGCCCGGCGCCTTTCTGGCCTTTGTGCCCGCACCGGCCAATGCGCTCACCTTCTGCGCCCGCAGCTTTGTGGATGCGCTGGACACCGTCACCCGGCTGCTGCGCCGCCTGCTGGCCCCGGGCCGGGCCGAGTTGCAGCACATGGCCCTGCAGTGGAACCTGCACACCCCCGAATACCCGCTGCTGGCCGTGGAAGGCCCCTCGGCCGGCGCCGCCTTCAGCATGGCCGCACTCAGCCTGCTGCAACAGCACCTGGACCCGGCCGAACCTGCGCTGCGCCAGGCCCTGGCGGCCGTGGCCCTGCAACCCGGCCTGCTGGCCCAGGCGGGCATCAGCATTGCCATCGACGAACACGGCCAGCTCCACCCGGTGGGCGCCGCACCCGACAAGGCCCTGGCCTACCAGCACCGCCGGCCGGGCCGCCCGCTGCCCATGGACGCCCAGCACCTGTTCCTGCACCCCGACAACCACCGGGAGCTGGACGTGGGCCTGCTGCCCCATGTGCACACCCACCCGGTGGCCAGCCTGCCCGAGCTGCTGCATGAGATGGCCCAGGCCGCGCAGCCGCGCCCGGCCTTCCGCGACGTGCTGGCCCAGATGCCGCTGCACGCCCCGCCGGAAGACGACGACCAGCAGCCCCCACCCCCCGCCGACCAGCGCGAACTGCTGGACCGTCAGTGCGAAGCCGCCTGGCACGAGCGTGACCAGGTGCGCAACCTGCGCGACTACCTCATCGTCCGCTGGGCCTGGTGGGCCCGCCACAGCCAGGGCGAGCTGCACATGCGCTTCGTGCCCCTGGCGCTGAAGGCGGCGGCGGGTTCCGAGGGCCTCGCCCCGACCCTTCCCACCGTTCCACTGCCCGGCCTGTCCCACCTGCTGCGCGAACTGCACGACGCCGACCGCGGCGAGGACCGCGCCAAGGCCCTGCTGCTGCAAGGCCAGGCCGGCGCGGGCAAGAGCACCCTGCTGCAGCGCCATGAACAGGCGCTGGCGCTAGACGGCCTGCGCCGCCTGCTGGCCGGCCCGCAGGGCGCCGCCGCGGCCGATGACACCACCCCCATCGAGCTGCCGCTGTACCTGCCCCTGGCCAGCCTGCCCGCCGATGTGCCCGACCCACTGGCCTGGGTGCGCAGCCGCGCCCACCAGCTCTACCCAGCCTTTGATGAGCTGCACGACCTGCTGGCCGGCCGCCCCACGCCGCGCTGGCAGCGGGTGCAGCTGCGCCTGCTGCTGGACGGCCTGAACGAGCTGCCCGAACCCCCGCACACCGGCCGCTTCCAGCGCGCCCAGCAGGTGCTGGACCGGCTGACCAGTGAACTGAAGCTGCGCCTGGCGCCGCTGCTCAGCGCCCGCGGCCACCACGGCTTTGACCAGCTCAGCCAGGTGCAGCGCGGTGCCTGCGTGCAGGTCCAGCCCTGGCCGGCTGACATGGTGTGCAAGTACGTGGCCCGCTGCTTCAGCCAGCGCGGCGACAACGGCCAGGTGAGCGTGCACCCCAGCGGCCAGGCGCTGATCAAGGCCTTGAACCAGCCCGAACACCGCCACGTGCTGGACCTGTGTGCCACCCCCTTCAACTCCGCCGGTCAGGTGCGCCTGTGGGCGGGTGGCCGCCAGAAGCTGGTGCGCCACCGGGCCGACCTCTATGCCCGGCTGCTGCGCGAAGCCCTGCTGCGCGAACTGGGTGTGAACCACGACGACGGCTCGCTGCGCAACCCGCTGTTCCACGACCCCGCGCTCATCACCCCCGAAGAGCGCCGCTTCCTGCAGGACCCCAGCCACTGGGAAGGCGACGAAGTCACCTGGCCCGATGCCGGCGGCGCCCTGCTGCCCGGCCTGTTCCGCCAGGCCCTGGCCCAGTGGCTGGGCACTGACCGCCCGCCCGAAGAGCGCGGCACCGTGGAAGTGCCGCTGAACCACCCGCGCGACCCCCAGCGCAGCGTGGCCCACTGGCTGGCGCCCGCCACCCGCCACAAATGGCTGCGCGCGGTGCGTGACCTGGGCATGGTGGCCGAAGACACCGAAGGCCGCGGCCAGCGCTTCCGCTTCATGCACCAGAGCTGGGGTGAATACCTGGCCAGCGTGCGCCTGCTGGCGCCCACGCCTGAAGCCATGCCGCCTGAACCGCTTGCTGAACTGCAGGCCCGGCTGCAGCAGGGCCGCGCCTTCGAACGCAGCGCCGAAGACGAACTGGCCCACCAGCGCCAGCAGGCTGACCAGGAATGGTGGCAAGGCGCGCCGGGCCAGGCCTGGTGGCGCTCGCTGCTGGCCCAGCCGCTGCCGCTGCGGCTGAGCGATGTGAAGCGCGAGATTGGCTGGCCTGAGCACTACTTCGCGGAGCATGGTGACGTGGAGCGCAGTGCCTGGGGCGACTGGCAGCGCCTGCATGCTGACGGCGCGCTGGAGCTTGACGCCGCCAGCGACAGCTGTTCCATCACCCTGCAGGGCTGGGGCGACATGCTCGTGCTGGCCGAACTCTACGGCCGCCCCGGCCAGCCCTGGGCCGAGCAGGCGGCTTGCGTGCGGGCGCTGGTGCTTCAGCACTTGTGGACGCCTTGGCAGACCGAAGTGCGCCGCAGGCTCACCGGCCACGTGGGCGAAGACCGTGCCAGGGACCTGTGGCGCAGCAACGGCGCGCTGGCCCTGCCCAGCGTGGGCAGCCTGGACGAAGTGCTGGGCCTGGCCCTGCTGGCCCTGCCGCGGCCCGGCCAGCAGGCCTGGCTGCGCTGGCTGCTGCAGCACGGCCTGTGGGCGGCGCTGCAGCCGGCCCTGCCCGAACTGCAGCGCCAGTTGGAAGACGGCGCCACCGCCTGGGCCGCCGCCCCGCCCTGCGGCGTGCTGCAGCACCTGCGTCGCGTGCTGCTGCTGCGCCAGCTGGATGCCGGCGCGGCCGCCCGCACCGGCGTGGAAGCCTCAGGCCAGGCGGCCCTGCTGGCCAGCCGCGATGCCGATTGCGACGCCGCCCTGGCAGCCCACTGGCGCCAGGAACAGGCCCAGGCCTTCCAGGGCCCCGGGCGCGACCTGCGCGAACGCCTGCACGCCGCCCAGCTGCTGGGCCTGCTGGGCGACAACCTGCGCTATGAAGCCGCCGCCGCGGCCAGCGGCACCGGCCTGCGCCCCAAGCCCGCCCTGTGGGCCGGCGTGGGCCAGCCCGGTCGTGACACGGCGCACCGCATCGGCGACGAGCCGGGCGATGCCCAAGCCTGGCCCAACGAGCAGCGCGCGTTCAACACACCACCGCTGCCCTACTACCAGGTGGCCCGGCTGCCCCTCACCTGCGCCGAATGGCGCTTCTTCGTGCAGGCCGGCGGCTACAACCCGCAGGCCGAGCACTGGCGGCTGGCCGGCCCGGCGGCGCAGCAGTGGCTGCAGAAGTACCTGAAGGACACCGGGTTGCGCTGGCAGGACTACCAGCCCGAAGCCCTGGATGACGCCGACTGGGGCTGGGCGCTCAACCCGGTGACCACGATCAACGTCTTCGAAGCCGTGGCCTATGCCTGCTGGGCGCGGCCAATGGTGGCAGGCACCGCCGGGGCGCCGGCCGCGCCCGGGCAGCCGGCCTGGTGGCTGTGCCTGCCCACTGAAGTGCTGTGGGAAGCCGCCCAGCGCGCGGGGGCCGATGGCCTGCCGGCCCCTGTGCCGCGCCCTTTGCCGGCCGCGCAGGCCCCGGCGGCCCAGGCCTTCAACCATGCCGCCACCGGCTGGAACCGGCCCAGCCCGGTGGGCCTGTTCAGCGCGGCCTATGGCCCGGCCGGCCAGGCAGACGGGCAGGGCAATGTGTGGGAATGGTGCGGCAATGCCTTGCCGGCGGGGCCCCGGCCCTACCACCACCCCGGTTCGCAAGACGAAGCCCAGGCGCGGTGGAACGGCGCGCTGCCCACCTTGCAGACACCCCGAGCCCTGCGCGGCGGGGCGTTCGACGTCACGGCGGCACAGTGCCGCGCCTCGTGTCGCGGCCACAACCTCCCCGGCAGCCTCAGCAGCGGCACGGGCGTGCGTTTCGTGCGTGTTTGGCCGCCCCATTCAGAACCCTGAACACCGTGGACCTTCGCATGTCACCCCGGTGGCCGAAGCGCGCCGGCCGCCGGCCGCCGTCAACCCGGTGCAGGCCCGCGCGGCGGCCCGTCGCCCACCTGGCGCCGCCAACCACCCAGCGGGCGGCCCAGCGCCTCGCACAGGCCACTGAAGTGCTGGTATCGGCCATCGTTCCACCAGCGCCAGGTCCAGGCCAACTGGCCGTACTGGCGCAGCTGGTCCAGTGCCGTGTCCGCCGTGCGCAGTGCGGCGGCGCGCCCGCTGCCGCGCTGGTGGCGCGCTTCCACCAGCGCGTCATGCACGCGCATCGCCAGCGTGGCCATGTGCTGGGTCACGGTGGGGCGGTGCTCGCGCGGTCACCGCGACGGCGCGGGGAGCCGGCAGAACTGCGCTGAGCCCCGCAGGCCGGTATGGCGCGCCCATGGTCTCGGCGTGGCGCGGCCTGGCAACAGGCGGCGCCGCGGCGCATCTCGAACCGGGCCGCACCCTGGATGCATGCATCCCGGTGCGGCCCACCTTTTTTCGGGCCTGCGCTGCGGCCAGAAAGTTTTTTTTTGCGGCTCGCTTCGCGAGCCGGGCCCACCGCCACCGCCTGCGCGCTTCGGCCCTGGTGTTGGCATGCCCAGACCCCTGGTGTTCAGGGTTCAAGGGGGCGGCCACACACGCACCAAGCGCACCCCGAAGTTGCCGTAGTGGAGGCCGGGGCGGTTGAGGAGGCGATACGAGGCGCGGCACCGTGCCGCCGCGTCGGTGAACGCCCCGCCCCGCAGGGCTCTATCGCCGCGGTCGCCATCCTCCGCCGGCTGGTTGGCCGCCACCTGGTCGGCCTCTTCATGCCAGCCGCGCGCAAGTTGCTCGTCGGTCAGGGCATTGGCGCAGAACTCACACACGTTGCCCTGGGTGTCGGCCAGGCCCAGCGCGGTGAAGCCGCGGCTGAAGCAGCCCACCGGGCTGGGGCGCGCCCAGCGGGTGTTGGCATGGTTAAACAGGGTGGCCGGCGGTGGCGTGTCGTGTGCGGCTGCGGGCTCCCCGCGCAGCGGCCCGCGCGCGGCGGCTTCCCATTGCACTTCGGTGGGCAGGGCCAGGTGGGGCCGCGACGCGGGCTGGCCGTCTGGGCCGGGGGCTTCGTCCCACTGCGCATCGGCCCATTCGGCATAGGCGCACAGGGCGCGCCAGCTGATGCCGGTGACGGGCTGCAGCGGGTTGTTGAAGTCGGCATCGTCGGCCATCGTCCACTCCCAGCGCTGGCCCTGCGGGCTGCGGCGGAACCAGCGCCATTCACCCACCGTCAGCGGCAGCCGGCAGGCCAGGAATCCGGGCAAGGGGGCCTGCCAGGCCGGTTGCTCGTCATCCTCGTCACCACCGCCAATCCAGAAGCGCTGTTCCTGGTTGCGCTCGCTCGGCCCCACCTGGGCCCACAGCAACGGGTGGGGCCGCAGCCCTGGGCTGGCGTTCGGGCGGGTGGGCCGGATGAACTGGTAGCGGATGTTGTCGCCCAGTTCACCCAGCGCCAGCCCGGCCTGCAGCCGCAGGCGCAGCCGCTGCCCGGCGCCCTGGAAGGCGGCGGCGCGCCAGCGCTGCCAGGCGGCCTGCAGTTCAGCCGGCAGGGCCACGGCGGGCGGCGCATCCAGCAGATCCAGCAAGCCGCTGGCGCGCACGCCGGCCAGGCTGGCGGCGCCGGCATCCAGGCTGTGCAGCAGCAGCACGCGGCGCAGGTGCTGCAGCGCGGGGTCAGGCGGCCGCGGCTTGGCGCCGGCGGCAGCGTGCTCGCCCCAGGCGCCTTCGGGTTCCAGCCGGGCCTGCAGCGCCGGCAGCACGCCCGCCAGCGCCGGCCACAGCGGCCCGGTAGGCTGGCCGGTGGGCTCGTCCGGGGCGCCGGCCCGGGGCGCGGCAGGGCCATCGACCGCCAGCAGGGCCTGCAGCCAGGCCCGCAACCGCGGCAGCGGCAGGCCGAGCAGCGCCAGGCCCAGCACCTCGGCGCCTTCGGCCGCGGGCGGCTCTTCCAGGCGGCCTTGCTGGCCCTGCAGGGCCTCAACCGCCTCGTCGCCCAGCAGGTCGCGCAGCGTCTTCCAGAACTTGTCCCGGAACACCGGGCGCAGGCGCTGCAGCACCAGGAACTGCCAGCCCGCCGCGCCGGCCTTGCGCGGGTTTCGCCAGTCTTCAGCCTGGCCCAGGTTCAGCGCGGCGCTGACACCGAAGGTGTCGCCCCACAGGCCCAAGTTCGCCCTGCACCAACGCTGGCCGTCTTTCGTGATGTCTCGCCAGGTGCCGTCGCCAAAGAACTCTGGGAAGTCGCTGACCACTTGCCGGCTCGCCAGTTCCATTTCCCGCGCATCGCGCGGCGGTGGGTTGTAGCAGTCGTTGAGTAAGTCCTCCCAGGGCACGGGCAACCCGTCCTTCAGCAGCCCGGCCCACACCGCCTGCGGCACGGCCTGCCAGGCCTGGCTGCCGTCCTGGGCCAGGGCGCTGATCTCGGCTTCGTCGCTGTCGTGCGGCAGCGCCGGCAGCCACAGCCGCCGCAGCAGCCCGGCGCTGGCCGGCGGGTTGGTGGCCAGCAGGGCGCAGCTGGCCAGGAATTCGCCCCAGGCCTGGTGGTCGAATGCCCAGGTGCTGCAGGCGTCGTCCACCTGCACCACGCCCAGGGCGCGGGCGGCGCGGGCGAAGCGCTTGCGCAGCGCCTCTTCGGGGTGGGTCAGGGCGGCGTCGGTGCTGCGGTGCAGCCAGGGGGCCACGCTGTCAAAGGGCTGCTCACCGGCGGTGCGGTCGGTGCCGGCGGCGGCCGGGCCGGCATCGGCGGCCCACTGGGCCAGGGCCTGGCCGGCCAGGCTGCGCACCAACTGGCCCTTGAGCGTGGTCACGCTGGGCGGGCCCTGTTGCTGCCAGCGTTCGTCGTCTTCAATGGCGGCGCAGTCTTCGCTGGTGAGCAGCACATCGTCGGCAGGGCCCACGCCCAGGGCGCTGTCGTCCAGCGCGTTGTCCGCCTCGCGGGCCTCTTCGTGGCCGGATTCCCGGCCGCGGGCGCGGCGCAGCCGCTGCCACAGCCAGGCGTTGAACAGCGCGGCGCGGTCGCCCGGCAGGGCCTTCAGGCCGCTGTCCATCAGTTCGCACTGGGCGGCCAGCTGCTGCGGCCGGCCGCACAGGCTGAGCGCGCCCTTCACCGCAGCCAGGGCCTTGAAGCGGGCTTCCACCTCGCCCGGGAACCACTGGCCCAGGTAGGCCTTGATGTGGCTGTCGGTCCAGTCCTGCACCTCCACCTTCAGCACCTTGAACTCTCCCAGCGCGTCGGCGTGCTGGGGGCGAATGCTCAGCAGCAGCGGCAAGCCGGCAGGGCCGCGCAGCAGCGCCTGCATGGCGCCCACCACCTGGCGGGCGCGCGCCGGGCGCTGGCCGGCATGGGCCACCCGCAGTTCGTTCAGGCCGTCCAGCAGCACGCGGGCCTTCAGGCCGCGTTCGCGCGCCCAGCTGCCCTGGCCGGCCAGCAACTGCAGCAGTTCGGGCGGCAGCTGGTGGCTCAGCTGTTCGCGCAGCCAGGTGTCGGGTGACTCCTGCGGCAGCAGCTTGTTCAAGGCCAGGTACACCGGCAGTTCATGCGGCGGCGGCTGGCCGGCGTCGTCTGCCGTGGGCACAAAACTGCCGGCATGCCACTGCAGCAGCCGCCGTGCGGCGCGCTGCAGGTGGTGACGCAGCAGGGTGCTCTTGCCGGCACCGGGTTTGCCGCGCAGCAGGTAGCCGTTTTCCTTCATCGTGCTGTCGCGCTCGAGCAGCAGTTCGTGCAGGCTTTGGTACTTCCTGTCCTTCTCTTTCAGCGGCACCAGGTCCAGCGGCACAAAGCGCTGCGGCAGGCTGGGGTGCATGGCCTGAGCGCATTGCGCCCAGCAGCGCAGCAGGTACTGGCGCAGTGACAGGGCGGGCTGCTGGGCCACCTGCCGCAGCAGGCCGGGGCTGGGGCTGAGCGGGGCGTCACCGGGCGCCACCAGCAGGTCCCACAGCTGCTGCTGCTCGGGACTCAGCCGGTCGGCCTGGCTGGCCAGGACCTGGGCGGCCTCCAGCACGCTGTAGTAGGGCTGGATGGCCACGCGGCCGGGCGCGGCCTGGCCGGCGCCCACGGGCACGTCTTGCAGGTGGCTCACGCCCAGTGCCAGCGGGGCCTCGGCGCCATCGTGGGCTGCCTGCGCAGCGATGGCGTGGGCCAGCGGCAGCAGCGCCTCGCTCTTCTCGCCCAGGCCACCCACCGGCAGCATCTGCCAGCCCGGCCCCAGCGCGGCCGTGAACGCGCAGCGGCGCAGGTGGCGTGGTTCCAGCGCCATCAGGTCGTGTTGCCAGCTGGGGGGCGCCGCGGCGCGCAGCAGCCACAGCGCACCCAGCGCCAGGCTGGCGCCGGCAGACGGGCCTTCCAAGGTGAGCAACGGCTGGCCGTCGCGGCGGTACAGGTCCCAGGCGATGGCGGTGTCCTGCAGCGGCCAGGCGCCGTTGTCGCGCAGGTCGGCCAGCAGCGCCTGGCGCAGCTGGGCCAGGGTGTCGTCCCATTCGGTGTCCACGCGCAGCAGCAGGCTGCTGGCGGGCGCCGGCACCAGGCACAGGCGGGCCCCGGGTTCAGGCACCAGGCGCAGGCTCAGCTCGGCCTGCACGCCTTGCCGAAGCGCCGTGTTCACCAGCACCACCGGCAGCGTGCAGGCGGGGCCCGCCTGCGGTGGCAACCAGCTGTGCCACGGGGTGCGCGCGGCCGGGTTGGCGGCCTGCGGGTCTGCCGCCGGCCCGCTGCGCACTGCCGCCTGCAGCCAGCGCGCGGCAATGCCCATGGCCTGTGCCAGATGCTGTTGCGTGACGATGCTGAGCGGCGCGGTGTCGGGCCCGATGCCCAGCACCTGGGGCGGGGTGTTGGTGTGCAGGTCATGGCCGGCCAGCAGCGCATGCACCACCCGCTGCACCTGGTGCAACGGGCGCTCCACCCACAGCCGCGGCCGGCCTTGGGCATCGGTCAGCGGCGGCAGCTCAGCCACGATGGGCAGATGCGCGTCCAGCAGCGCCGCCGCATCGGTGGTGTGGGCCGGCAGGTCGGCCACGAAGGGCAGCAGCTGCGGCGGCAAGGCGCCTTCGCGTGCCAGCAACAGGTGCTGCCAGCCTTCGGCGCTGAAGCCGGGCAGGCGGGCGATGAAGTCCTGGATGTCTTCGGGGCGCATGCGTGGACCTGTGGTTCTGGCGCCTGGCGCGGGGGCAGGGCGGCCGGCCCATTCTGCCGTCACTCCTGCGCGTTATCGGGCGCAGCGGGCGCACCATGCCTTTAGGCGACGCTGAACAAGTCGCCGCGGATGGGCGCGCCCTGATTCGGGATGGGCTGCAAGGCGCACACCACAGCCATAGCCCGGGCTATGGCGAGGATGTGCAACGCCGCAGACCGCCCGAAGCAGGGATGCGCACGCCGCGAGGGGCTTGTTCAGCGTTGCCTTTAGCATCGGGCCTGCCCGCTTCACCTGCGGCCATCGGCCCGATGCACCACTTCCTCCACCCCTCCGTACTTGAGAACCGCCTGATCAACCAGGCGGTGGATGTGGCGCTGACCGCCACCCACGAGCGCCCGGCGCTGCCGTCTGAGATCGCCTGGATTCACCTGGGCCGCGCGTTCCCGCCGTGGCTGCTGCTGTGCCACCAGGTCTACTTTGAGAGCGCCCACCGGCAGGCGGGGCAGGGCATGGATGCCCGCGTGGCCCACGCGCTGCAGGCCCGCCAGGGTGCGCTGCAGATCACCGGCTTTGCCGCCGACGACGGTGATGCCCACTGCCGGCCTGCCCACGCAGGCGGCACGCACTTCACCCCCGCCCAGGTGGCTTTCCTGGCCGCACAGGCTGCCGCGGGCCAGCCCGAACCCGACGACCTGCAGGCGGCCCTGCTGGCGCGCTGCTGTGTGCAGGGCGGCCTGCCGCCGCCGGACCTGTCGCTGCGCGTGCTGCTGGTGGGCGGCTGGCAGTACGCCCACGGCGCCAGCCAGCCCGCGTGGCTGGATCTGTGGCGCGTGCCCGAACCTGGCCGCCGCCTCACCCAGCCGCTGAGCCTGGTGCGCGCCCCCGGTGCCGTGCTGCTGCCGGGCGATGCGGTGTTTGAGACCAGCCTGCAGCGCGTGCAAGCCCTGCTGCGCGCGGTGCTGCACCCGGATGCACCCAGCCTGGCCTTCAGCCTGCGCCCGGCCACCGTGCCCGGTCAGGACGAGGCCACGCCGCTGTCCGCCATCACCGGTGCATCGGCCAGTGTCAGCCTGGCCCTGGGTGCGCTGTGGCTGCTGCAGGACCATCTGCAGGCCCCGCACGCCGCCTTGCAGGACCAGCTGCAAGACCTGGCGCTGGAACGCCTGGTGGTCAGCGCCGCGCTGGGCGAGCTGCCGGACCCGGCGGCCGGCGTGCCGCCCTGGCCCAGCGTGCACCCGGTGGGCGGCATGCCGCACAAGCAGGCCCTGTTCGAACTGCTGGACGACGCCGACCGCGACGATGGCGGCACAGGCCTGCTGCTGGGCACTGCCGCCCGGCAGCCCGGCCTGGCGCACGATCCCAGCCATGCCGACCCCGAAACCCTGCCCGCCTTCATCGAGCGCCTGTGCCGCACCGCCGGCAGCGGCCTGGCCAGCCCGGAAGCGCGCCGCTTGCACCACCTGCTGGTGCAGGACGATGCCGACATTGCCGACACCCAACTCATCGAAGCCGTGCGCGCCCAGCCGCGCCCCGCCACGCTCAAGGCCTGGCTGGTGTGGCGCTGGGCGCAGCGTGCCGGCGGGCCGGATGCCGCCTTCAGCAGCAGCCCGCACCGCCTGGCGCAGCGCTACACCCAGCTGACCCTGGCTTCCAGTGAGAAGGAAAGCAACGACCCGAGCACCCAGCCCGAAAAGCCCCAGCCACCCCAGCCCTACCGCCTGGAGCAACTGCTGGACGACCCTGCGCACGCCCACCACGCCGGCTGGTTGATCGACGCCGCGCCCTTTGCCGGCAAGTCCACCCTGCTGGCCTGGCGCGAAATGGGCGCCGCCCGCCGCGCGCTGCAGGCCCTGCGCGGCGTGGCGCCGCTCACGCCCTACGCTGCCGACACGCCCAGCCGGCCGGTGGACCACATCGAGGTCTGCGTGCTGCTGCCGCTGCGCGAATGGAAGCCGCAGCCGGCCGACGAAGCCGGCCTGCGCCAGCAGTTCGAGCAGTTCCTGTTCGACAGCGCCCCGCTGCAGCGCTGGTGGCCGCGCCAGGCGGCACCCGGCCAGCCGCCGCAAGCGGCGCCGCCGCTGCCCTGGCTGCGCCACGGCATCCGCCTGCGCCTGTGCCTGGACGGCCTGAACGAATTCAGCGCCGCCACCGATGAGCTGCGCCAAGCCGCGCTGCACGCCCTGTGCAACAGCCTGGCCCTGCGCCAGGCCTTGCTGCTGCCGCCGATCTTCACCGTGCGTGAACGCGAGCGCAGCCTGCTGCCCCACAGCCCGCTGCACCCCGGCTGGCGGCTGGCCCAGGCCAAGGTGGAAGCCTGGTCGCTGGACGCCTGCGCGGCCTACATCGACCAGGCCGGCCTGCAGGCCGACGCGGCCCAAAGCCTGAAGCGGTTTCTGCAACCGCCCCAGGGCGCTGACGCCCCACCCGACTGGGCCGATCCCTACGCCCACTTCCGCAGCTTCTGCACCACGCCCGGCTTCCTGGCCGCGCAATGCACCCTGCTGCGCTGGCGCCCCGGCCGCGCCCCGGCCACGCGGCGCAGTGACCTGTTCAGCGCGCTGCTGTGGTACGCCCTCAACCAGGACCTGAAGGATCCTGTCCCCACCACCCTGCTGCCCGCGCACCTGAAGGGCGACGACGCCCTGAAGGCCGCCGAGGCCGACCACTGGCGCCTGCAAGACCGCAGCATGGGCCTGCTGGTGGACCAATTGCTGGCCACCGCCGCCGCCATGGTGGACCAGCGCGGCCTGCCCGAGTACGACGTGTCCGCCGACCGCGCCGCCCCCGGCCTGCCGCTGCACAGCGAGCTGCGCCAGCAATGGCTGGACGCCGTGCGCCGCCTGGGCCTGGCCACGCTGCAGGCCGGGCGCTTTGCCTTCGTGCACCAGCAGTGGCATGAGTTCCTGCTGGCCCTGGCCCGCGAGCGCGGTGCCGACCTGCCCGAAAACCTGGCCGCGCCCGCGCTGAACCCCAGCAGTGAGGACCTGCTGGCGCATCTGCAGCAGGAGGATGCGCGGCTGGAGCTGCCCACCGTCTCACCCCACCATGAGCGCTTGCGCTTCACCGCCGAACTCTCGGGCGACCCGGTGGCCTGGATACGCCGCCTGCTGCCGCTGAACCTGCCGCTGGCCGCGCGCATCGCCATCGACCACCAGCACCTGCTGGAACCCGACGGCCCCTACCCCAACACCTCTCCCGGCGACCGTCGCCGCGGCCCGCACGGCGTGCTGCAACTGCTGCGCCATGTGCTGCTGCTGACCCAGTCTGACGCGGGCGCCAGGCTGAAGCCCCGCATCCGCACCAGCGGCGTGCTGGGCATCGTGGAAGCCCCGGTGCTGAACCTGCCGGCCGACGACCCGCTGCAGGCCTGGTGGGCACAGCGCCTGCGCGCGGCCTTTCAGCCGCAGGAGGTGGACCTCCGCCTGCGCATCGAAGCCGGCTTCCTGCTGGGCGAATTGGGCGACAACCTGCGCTACGAACTGGTCACCGCCCAGGCGCCCGAAGGCGACTGGCGCACCGGCCTGCGGCTGAAGGCGGCGCTGTGGGCGGTGTTCGGCAAGCCGGGGCGCAAGCAGCGCTTTGTGATCGGGGCGTCGCGGTGGGACAAGGAGGCCAAAGACAACGAGAAGCCTGCCTGCGCGTTATGGCTCGATGCGTTCGCCATGGCTAGGCTACCGGTGACAGTGGCGGAATGGCGCTGGTTTGCCAAGAAGGGCTATGACAGTGCGGATGCGCCGTGGTGGCGGGCTGTCGGCGGCGGCGCCAGGAGCTGGGTGAGGGACCGTCCTGTCGGCCTATTCACGAGCGCCTGGGCATTGGGTGATTCGCGAGTAGCGCAGGCCGCCCAGCCCATGCTGTGCCTCAGCCCCTATGAGGCACAGGCCTATGTCGCTTGGTGCCAGCCGCTCTACATGCAGGCTGAGCCAAGCCAAGCGCCCGCCTCTGTCGCCGAGCGCTGGCCGGTTCGCGTGCCACCTGAAGGTCAATGGGAGGCCGGCGTTCGCGGACCCGCGCCGTGGTGGTCGCCGTGGCTGCGCGCGCTGCCACGCTGGCCGTTTGAGTTTGAGCATGCTGCCGCCGCGTTGCTTGTGTTCAACCATGGCAAGAAACTCAATCGCACTGCCCCAGTAGGCAGCTTCTCTGCGGGCGTCACCGCCCATGGCGTCTTCGATGCCTGTGGTCAGGTGTGGGAATGGTGCGCGAGTCGGCAGTGGGATTTTACCTATCGAACGATTGATGGCCGGCGCGAGATGCTTGCTGAGTGGTTCGACGACCAAGCGGCGAGGCGAGTGGCCGCACGTGGCGGCACGTTTTTCGACCAATTGGCGAAGTGTCGCCCTTCATGCCGTTTTGAACTTCATCTTGGCCAAACCGGTGTACGTTTGGTACGTACAGCCTACTGAGAGTCAACTACACGCTGGGCCTTCTCCCGCCAGAACAGCGCTGGCTGACCCCGCCACATTGGACGCCTCTGGCGGCCGTGGCCTGCTGCCCGCCCGCTGGCCAGCGCGGGCCGAGCTGCCCTGTGCGCGCGTGGGCTATGCGGGCGGGCTGTCAGCGCAGGCGCTGCCCAGCCAATGGTCGCTGCTCCAAGCGGCTGCCGGCGGCCTGCCAGACTGGATCGACGCTGAAACCACCCTGCGCGACGAGGCCGACCACTTCAGCCTGGCCCGCTGCCACGCCTGGCTGGCCACGGCGGCGCGGCTCGCGGGCGCGGCGGGTTTGCCTTGATGGGCCCACAGTGCTGAAGGGCCCCTACATCACGCATGAATGAAGAACCACCGATCGATGAACTGGTCGCTCAACCACCAGGACGGCCCCGCGCTGCCGTAGCGGAAATTGCGGGCTCCGGCCTGGCTTTGAAGGGGTTGCACGACGTGCCCGTCGGCATCGCGCAGGGCGGCGTGTCCGGCCACTTCCGGCACCACCACGGTGATGTGGCCGGAGCGCCCCGCGGCCTTGCGGTCGGCGCAGATGACACCGATGCCACCGCCGTTGGCCGAGTCCTGCAGGGCGGTGGTGTCGAAGACGCGCGTCCAGCCGAACAGCGGGCCCATGTCGCACAGCCAGGCGAACAGGTCGTCGGCCTTCAGTTCCCGGACGGTCTTGCCGTAGAGAACGGGCACGTCCATGCCCTGCGCGATCTTCACCAGGGCCGAATCGGTCCACCAGACCCGCGGCAGGTAGACGCCCGCCAGGTAGCAGTAGTCGGCCGCGTAGACGTTGCAATAGGTGGCCTGCAGCGTGGGCTGGTACCGCGGGCTGGTGGGCGAGGCCAGCCAGTCGCCGATTTCGGTGAGCTGTCGCACCCGGTCGGCCGGCGAAGCGGCGGGATCGCGCGTCTTGCGCGAGGCCTCGCCGATCGGGAAAGCGCGGCCTTCTGTCGACCCGCGGTGGGCGCTGGGCTTGTTCTCGGCCAGGCTGGCGGCGGGGATTGACACGGCCGCTGCCACTTTGGTGGGTGCCAGCAGCGGCGTGGCCAACGGGCCGGACGCGGGCGCCTCAAGCCTGGACTCGGCGATGTGGCCGATGACATCGCTGCCGCCCAGGGTGGTGCGCACGCGCTGCCATCCGGGGGCCGACGGGCCCAGCAGCCGCACGGACTGCCCGCCGGGCAGAAAGGTCACCGGCTCATTGAACCGCGTGGTGGGGCAGTGGCGGAGGTTGCCCCCGTCGGCCACGACCTGCCGGACCTCACCTTCACCGGCCTGCACGTTGAAGCCCACGGGCTGGAACTGACCGAACTCATCCTGGGCGTCGCAACGCTCAAACTCGGTGCCCAGGTTGCACAGGCTCTGGCCGGTGTTGAGCGTCTGCTTGACAGTCCATGAGGTGTAGGTCTTGGACTCACGCCAGCCGGTGGCCTCGGCCAGCCAGCGGTAGCTGACAAAGCCCAGCGCACCCACCAGGCGACAGGCCAGTCCCGAGCCATACACACCGATCTTCAGGTAGGCCGTGCCACCACCGGCCTCGCGGAAGACCTGGTCAATGGCCCGGAAGTACGGGATCACCGCCTGCTGGATCTCGGCCGCACTGAAGTCGGTGTCCACGGCAAAGTAGACGGCACTGCCGGCCGGTTGCCCGACCTGTCCGGCAAAGACGATGGCGGATTGGGCATCCGCGGTGCCGCGTGCAGCGCCAAAGTCCTCAAGCTTCCGGGCGCGGTCCTGGTACACCGTGGCGACGAACAAGCCGCCACGGGCCAGCGCGGCCGCCTCGGCAGGGTGCAGCCGCTTCTGGGGCTGGGTGGTCGTCCTCGAGTGGTAGCGGAAGACGAAGCTGCGGCCGCTGCTGGCCAGGCAGGCCACCGACGAGTCGCAACGCAGGTTGGTAGACAGTCCGAGCAGCATGGTGGTCGTCCTGGGTGGCTGAGGTGCTTGGCATTGTCAGGCGCCTGGGCTGGATGGCCCTGCATCGGCGTCCACAGGATTGGGGACGAAAAACGCCTGCAGCCCGGATGCCGCTGACGCCACGAACCATGTCCGCCCGGGGCGGCCATGGGGCCACCACTGCGGCCCCTGCGCGTTGGCGCGCATCACCCAGGCCACTGCGGTCCTGCCCCTGCAGTCCGCCGCCGGCCGACTGCGCATTCCAACTGCACAATGGATTCACGCTCGCACCACGCCCAGTCCCACGCACACGCATGAGCCCCGAGAAAGCCCTGCACCTGCTGTACCTGAACGCTGAAGCACACACCGAGTGGCACCGGTCACTGGTGCTGCGCCAGGGCACCCAGCCGCCGGCCTTGCTGGATGTGGCGCGCCTGGCCGCCACCCACGCGGACAGTGCGGCACTGGATCAACTCCGGCTGGCCACGAACAGCCTGCTGCACACCTTTGATGGCTGGACCTGCGACGAAGCCCCGGCTGCGCTGGCCCTGCGCGCGGTGGTCCAGGTGCTGTGGGGGCAGGGCGTTGAAACCGCCCCGCCCGACGACCTGTTCACGCCCCACCCCGCCGTGGCCGCCATCCGCGACGAGTGGCTGCGCCAGGCCTCAAGGATCCACCACACCCTGGACCATCACCCCGCTCTGCGCTGGCAAGCACCGCTGAACCTGGGCGCGCAGGCGCAGTGCGAACTGCCGGTGCTGCTCAGCGGTGCCGGGCCGCACCAGGGTGTGGTGGCCAGCCTGCGCCTGCGCCTGGTGCAGCAGGCCGATGCCCATCTGGCCCTGGTGCCCGCGCCCACCAGCGCCTTGCTGCCGATGACGCCCTTGTTTGCCGACACCTTGCGTGCGGTGACCCGGGCCCTGCGTGCCACGCTGCTGCCGCCGCCCGCGGGCAGTGCACTGCCGCCGCTGCAGCACATCGCCATTGCCTGGGACCTGGCGCCTGCCAACCCGCAGGTGGACATGCCGCTGGTGGACGGCAACTCGGCCGGTGCCGCCTATGCGGTGGGTGCGCTCAAGCTGCTGCAAGACGCCGCGCCCGCGCCATGGCGCCAGTGGCTGCGCCAGGTGTCGCGCAGCAGCCTGCGGCGCACCACCGTCACCGCCGCGCTGGGCAGCGATTGGGCCCTGTGCGCCGTGGGCCAGGTGGACAACAAGGCCGGAGCCCTGCTCCCCCTGGTGCGCGCCCTGGCCGCCATGAAGGGCCTGCCCCAGCGCCTGTATGTGGCCGCCGAGCAGACCGAATACCTGCTGCCGCTGGAGGAGCAGGCGCCGGAACCGGTGGGCCAGGCCAGCATGGCCGACCTGCTGCAGGCCTTGGCCGACGCCTGCGCGCCGCTGACGGACCACCAGCACGCCCTGCTCCAGGACCTGCTGGCCGAAGCCTCGGTGCCGCCGCAGCCCAGCAGCCGGCTGGAAGCCGTGAAGACGGCCGACGCACCCACGCTGCAGCAGGCCCTGCTGCGCAGCTGGGCGCAGTGGGAGGCAGACAACCGCGTGCAGGCCACCTTTGTGGCGCTGGCCGTGCGTGACAACGCGCTGGGCGAAGACGAGCCCAGGATCCAGGGCCAGGACTTCAACGGCCTGCCGCAGCTGCTGCGCGAATTCGACCCCCGCGGCCTGCACGACGCCTACGTGCTGACCGGCCCCCCCGGCGCCGGCAAGACCACCTTGCTGCGCCACCACCTGCAGCAGCTGTGCCGCCAGGCTCTGCAGGACGAAGACCGCGGCCACACCCCGGCCGAGCTGCCACTGCTGGTGCCGCTGGCTGAGCTGCCCGAAGAAGAGGCCGATCCGGTGGCCTGGCTGCGGCGCCGCCTGCGCCTGGAGGCCGCGCCCGAAGAACTGCAACAGTTGCTGGACCCGCAGCGCCCCCGCGCGCAGCTTCCCCAGCCCCGGCTGCTGCTGGACGGCCTGAACGAGCTGCCCATGGCCGACCCGCGCCAGCGCCCCGACCGCGCCGCCGACGTGGTGCGGGCCTTCCGACACGCGCTGCCGGCCGCGCCGCCCCTGCTGCTGTCGGTGCGCCCCCACCATGTGGGCGACATGCCCGGGCTGCGCCTGCTGCGGGTGGATGTGCAGCCCTGGGGCGACGACGGCATTGAGCGCTACCTGCAACTGCGCTGTGCGCCCGACACCGGCCACCGCCCGGGCGTCTGGCAAGAGCACCTGGCCGCCCTGCGGGCCGTGCCCGGCGCCTATGCGCTGTGCAGCACGCCGCTGAACCTGGCCGCCTATGCCGACCTGCTGGAAGCCGGCTTCACCCAGCCGCCCGGTGACCGCTCGGCCCTGTTCGCCGCCTGGCTGTGGCAGCGCCTGCGCCGCGCGCTGGGCCTGGTGCCCGGCCACGCCCTGGTGCCGGCCCACGAGGCGCTGCTGAAGACCGCGGGCCTGCTGAGCAGCGATGACCTGGACGCCATCCGCCACCCCAGCGCCTGGCGCAGCACCCGGCTGCGCCAACTGCCGCTTCAGGGCCAGCTGGTCAGCAGCCTGCTGCAGCAGGCCGAAGACCAATGGTGGGCCGACCTGGACACCGGCCGCCCCGCCCACGAGCGCGGCGGCGTGGCCGTGAAATGGAGCCAAACCGCGCTGTGGCTGCGCGACACCCGCTACCCGCCCCACGATGCGCGCCACGACGCCCTGCGCACCGCCTGGGGCGCTGCCGTCAGTGTGCTGGGTCTGGCGGTGGTGGACACGGTGCACGACAGCTTCAAGTTCAGCCATCAGGCCTGGGGCGAATGGCTGGCCTCCATGCGCCTGCTGCCCGGCGACCCGCCGCCGCTGCCGCAGCCTGCAGGCCACTGGCTGCAGCGCGCCTGGCATCGGCTGAAGCCCCAGCCGGCCCCGGCGCCGCTGCACCCCCACCTGCAGCGCCTGCTGGCCGCGCTGGAACGCAGCCGCTGGCCGCAGCCCGGCACACGGCGCGATGTGGATGAACTCAAGCACCAGGAACGCCAGGCCGATGCCGGCTGGCAGGCGGTGCCGCCGCAGGTGTGGCAGGAGTTGCTGGCCAGCGGCGTGGAGATCGACACCGACGACCTCTTGCGCGCCACCGTGGGCCTGCCGGCGGGGGCTGACCGGCAGGCCTTGCTGCAGCGGGCGCAGACGCTGCGGGCTTGGTGGTTCGAGCGGTTGATCTTCGAGCCCATCGACGGCACCACCCGCTGGAAGGTGAATCTGCGCCGTTGGGGCGACAACACCCAGCTGCGCAGCGTGTACGGTGCCCAATGGGCCAACCGGCCCACCGCTTGGCAGGTGTTGATTCACCAGCAACTGTGGACGCCGGTTGAGGCGGCCTGCTGGGCCTGGCTGGCCCAGCGCCTGCCCCAGGGCACCTTGGCGCGCATGCAGCAGGAGCTCGGCGGCCTGGCCCTGCCGCCGCCGGGTGAGCTGGACGAGGTGCTGGGCCTGGCCCTGCCCGCTGCGGCCCAGCCCGCCGCCTGGCTGGCGTGGCTGCTGTACCACGGCCACTGGCAGCCCTTGCGCGCGGCCCTGCCGGCCCTGGTGCAGCAGCTGGAAGGCCCGCCGGCGCGCACCTGGGCAGATCCCCACCCGGTGCTGCAGCACCTGCGCCGCCAACTGCTGCTGACGCTGTCAGACACCGGCCGCAGCGCCCGCCGCCCGCTGCGGCGCGCCGGCCTGCTGACGCTGCTGCCGCAGGCCATTGCCGGCTTGCCGCCGGCCCTGCAGGCGGCCTGGCAGCGGCAATGGCATGGCGCCCTGCGCGGCCAAGGGGTGGACCTGCGGCTGCGCTGGCTGGCGGCTGAGCTGCTGGGCCTGCTGCGCGACAACCTGCGCTATGCCTGGTGCAGCGCAGCCGAACCTGCCGCTGGCCCCGCAGGCGCCTGGCCCGCGCGCAGCGGCCTGCGCCCGGTGGCGCCGCTGTGGGCCGGCCTGGGCACGCCGGGCGGCCCACCGGCGCGCTACCGCATCGGCAGTTGGCTGGGCTTTGCAGATGAGCAACCCGCCTGGACGCTGCCGCTGCCGCACTTCCAGATGGCGCGGCTGCCGGTGACAGTGGCTGAATGGCGCTGCTTTGTGGACGGCGGCGGCTATGCCAGCGCCGACGCGCCCTGGTGGGTGGCGGCCGGCCCGGCGGCGCAGGGCTGGCTGCGGCGCGCGCTGGCGGGGCAGCCTGTGGGCCAGGCCTACCGGCCCTGGGCCTTGGGCGACCCGCGCTACAACAGCCCGCTGCAGCCCATGGTGGGCATCACCCTGTTCGAAGCCCTGGCCTATGCCGCCTGGGCCGATGCCTTCTACCGGGCCGAGCAGCAAGCCGAGCGCGAGGCCGGCCTCACCGTGCTGGAACTGCGGCCGCCGACCGAGCTGCAGTGGGAAGCCGGCGTGCGCGGCCCGCGGCGGCCGGGCCAGGGCTGGCGCACCGGGCCGTTGCACTTCAACCACGGCCGCAGCCGCTGCAACGGCCCCACACCGGTGGGCCTGTTCAGCGCCGCGGCATCGGCCACCGGCCTGCTGGACGCTGCCGGCAACGTGTGGGAATGGTGCAGCAATGCCCTCGCAGCCGATGTGCGGGCGCAAGGCTGGCGCGGCCCTGGCCCCCGCCACAGCGCGGGCCAAGCTGCCAGGCTTGATGATGAAGACAGCTTCAGAGCCCTGCGGGGCGGTGCGTTCCGCAACTCAGCCACGCTCTGCCGCCCTTCGTGCCGCCTCCGCTACCACCCCGACGACCGCTACGGCGGCATTGGCGTGCGTTTGGTGCGTGAGTGGCCGCCCCATTCAGAACACTGGACACCTGCAGCCGTGGCGGAACCACCCGGTGGGACGGGCGCGCCGCCGGTGGCCTGAGGCCCGACGCGCGAAGCGCGCCCGCAACAGATCTTGCTGCAACGGTCTGCGGGCCGCGCCAGGCCGCCCGGTAACACGCACAGCAAGTGGAAAGGGGGAGCTTTCCAGCAGCGCCAGCGACGGGTGGCTGTGCCGGGCTGCCTGCATGCGTCATCTGCCATGTTGCGTGGTGGGCGCAGCGGTGTGCCGTGGCCGCACCGTCAAGCCGCACGCCGTGTGGCCGTGGCGTTCATGGTGGCCTGCACGGCCGCGGGACCGGCGCCCACCAGGGTGTGGCAGACGGGGCAGTCCATTCGCGCTGCAGCGCGAACGTCATGGTCCAGCACCTGCAGCCCGCCGTCGGGGGTTTCGCTCAGGCGCCGCCGCAGCGGTACGGCCACCCGGCCGGCGTACAGGTGCTCAAGCAGGCGCAGCGCGGCGTGGGCGGCCACGCCTTGCCAGCTGCGGGCGCTGGCCTGGTGCGCGCTGTGCAGGGGGGCGGCGGGGTCGGGCCCGCCCGCGCCGCAGACCAGGCAGCCGGCGCCGGGCAGCACCAGTTGAAGCTCGGCATCAAAGCCCTGCGGGCCGGCCTGGGTGCGCACGGCCAGCAGCGGTTTCAGCAGCGCTTGCGACCAGGCATTGGCCCAGCGCCGGGCCTGCGGGTCCGTGGTGCAGCACAGCAGGCCGTCGGCGCCGGCCAGCAGGCTGCCGGCGGCGGGGCTGGCCACGCTGAGGGCGCGGGCATCGCAGCGCGCGCCGGGGCGCAGCAGGCCGCGCAGTTGGTGCTGCAGCGCCACCGGCTTGGGCTGGCCTTCGTGCAGCGGCGGCAGGTCGGCCAGCAGGCTGCTGGCGCTCATGGGGGCCGGGTCCAGCAGCTGCAGGTTCACGCCCATGCGCGCCAGGCTGTGGGCCAGCAGGGAGCCCACGGTGTCGCAGCCCACCACCATCCAGCGGCTGCGCTGCAGCCGGCTCAGCACCGGCGCGCCCAGGGCGGCGCCTAGGCGGCTGTGGCGCAGTGGCGTGTCGTCAGGCAGGGGCTCGGCCGCGTCGCGGCGGCTGTCCAGCATGCCGGCGCCGGGCAGTGCCACATGGGCCACCGGGTGCCAGGCGGAGCGCGCCCCCGGCTGGCCCTGCAGGGCGGCCCAGGCGTCGCCGGTGCGCAGCCAGGCGTGCAGGCTGCCGTCGGGCTGCAGCCACAGCACCGCGATGTCAGGCACCAGGGCGGCGCAGGCCAGGCGGTGTTCCGGCGCGCTGCGCGCCAGCCACACATCCCAGGCCGCAGGCGTGGCGGGGCAGGCCTCGCCGTGGGCGCTGCGGTAGAGCAGCGCCAGGCCGCTGGGCGCATCGTGCCACGCACGCTGCGTGGCCGGCCCGCGGCAGGCCTGCACCGGCAAGCGCTGCGGCGGGCCGCTGTGCAGCCGCGGTATCAGCGCCTGCACCTGGCTGCCCAGCGCGTGCAGGGTCAGCGGGCCGTGGGCCAGCGTGCCGAGGGCGCTGGCCGGCGCGCTGGACGGCGCCGGCCAGGGGCGCTGAAGCTGCTGGTCCAGCAGCGGGCGCGGCAGCGTCAGTTGCAAGGGCAGGGCGGCGTCGGGGGCAGACGCCAGGGTCAGGTGAAGTGGCATGGGAGGTGGCTCGCTGGGCGCGGCCGCGCCGGCCCCATGCGAGGGACCCGGTGGGACCGGCGCGGCCGCAGCGCGTCAGTCGTGGGCGCTGCGGGCTTGCAGCGCGCGGGCGGCGGCTGCGGCGGCGGCCTGCTCGGCGCGGCGGCGCTGTTGATCGGCGGCGGCCTGGATCAGCGCGACCAGCGGGGGCGGTGGCGCTTCAGCCGCAGTGGGCGCGGGCGCTGCCGCTGGCGTGGTGGCTGGCGTGGTGGTGGGCAAGTCAAGCAAGGGGGTGTGCATGGTGCAGCTCCGTTCAGTGGATGAAGACTGCATTGCACGCGCTGGCGTGCGGCCAGGGGCCACAAAAGGCGGCGAAGCAGGCGTTGCGTTGGGGCGCGGGGTACGGGGTGACCCCTTTCAGAAAAATTTTCGCTGGCGCGCTTCGCGCGCCAGTCCGCAGGCCACCGCTGGCGCGTTCAACCTACCGGGTAGGCACGCCACCTCTGCTGGTGTTCAGTGTTCTGAATGGGGCGGCCACACACGCACGACACGCACCCCGAAGAAGCTGCTGAGGCTGTTGGGGTGGTCGTGGTCGCGGAACGAGGCGCGGCACTGTGCAGCCGTGCTGCCGAACGCCCCGCCCCGCAGGGCTCGCCAACTCCTTTGATCGTCGACTTTGGCAGGCACCTGCGCCGCCCGTTGCCAGCGCTCTTCGCGCCACCCGCCCTTGCGCTGCTCATCGCTGAGCACGTTCGAGCACCACTCCCAGGTGTTGCCCTGTGCATCGAAGAGCCCCGTCGGCGTGGCCCCCAGGCTGTGGCTGCCCACCGGGGCGGTGGTGCCCAGGTGCATGTCGTGGTTGAAGTCCAGCGGACCGGGCGAGCGGGTGCCGCTGCCGTGGGCCCAGCCGGCGGCACGTGGGGCGCCTTGCAGGTCCGGGCCCTGCACCGCGGCTTCCCACAGCACTTCGGTGGGCACGGCCAGCGGGGGCCTCTCGGCCACTTTCCGGCCCTGCTGCTGCCAGGCCACCGCGTCCAGCGCATCGGCCCACGCGGCATAGGCCAGGGCTTCATGCGCCGTGATGCCCACCATCGGCTGCAGCGGGTTGGTGAAGCGCGGGTTGTCCCAAAGCCAGGGCTCTTTCTGGAGGCCGCCGTTGTCGCGCAGCCAGCCCTGAGCAGCCTGACCGGCCTTCACCCACCAAGGGGCTTCCATCTCATAGCCGCCGCCGGCCAAGAATTGCTGCCATTCCTGTACCGTAACGGCATAGCGGGCCGTCTGGAAGGGCTTCAGGTCCACCGTCCAGGTTGGGCGTTCCCACTCTTGCCCGCCGCTGTCGCTGCCGATGCGGTAGGCGGTGAGCTCTTTGCTGCCGGGCTGGCCGCAGCACAGCCAGTGCGGCTGCTTCAGGCGCAGGCCTGCGATGGGCCAGCCATCCACCTCGCCCGACACGTATTCGTAGCGCAGGTTGTCGGCCAGTTCGCCCAGCAGCAGCCCGGCCTCAATGCGGTGGCGGATGTCGCGGCCCTTTCCGCCCAGGAAGTACTGCCACTCCTGCGCCCTGTGCGCATCCAGTTCCTCACCAAAGCCCGCCATGTGCTTGGCCAGCGCTGCCTGGGTGTCATCCTCGCCCACCACGCAACCGGCGCGCAGCCGCTGATGAACCCGCTCGCCAGCGTCCATGCTGCGCAACAGCAGCACCCGGCGCAGGTGTTGCAGTTCACAGTTCGGCGGCTGGCCACTCTTGCCGATGAAGGCGCCTTGGGGTTCCAGGTCATTGCGTACATCCACCGCCACGCGGGCTGCCAGCGCCAGGTTGTCTTCACGCAGTAAGCGGCGCAGCCAGGCCGCCCGGTCGCTGGCCATTTCCACGACGAAGCGCATGCGCTCCTGCTGCGGCGTCACCGCGGGCATCTGGATCCTGGCGCGTTCGACCGTCTCCAGGTGCCTCACCAAGCCCGCCTCGTCCGGAGGATCCAAGGCGGGTGGGGTCAGGTCGGGCAGGTCTGGGCGCTCCAGCCCGCAGCCCAGCGCCGCAAAGAACTCCAGCCACTGCTGGTGCACAAAGGCGAAGTGGCCGTCGAAGGTCTCGGCCGCCAGGCCCAGGGTGGTGACGGCCTGGCGCCAGGCTTCAGCCTGCTCGCCCTGCAGGCCCGGCGGGGCGGTGTCGGCCGGTGCTTCCACCAGGGGCTGGCTCTTCGCGTCCTGCATGGCGTCGGCCTGGCGGCGCAACTGGTCGATCAGCGTGCCCGGCTGGGCGGGCAGCCGCCAGTTCCGCTTGCGCGCCTCTTCCAGCGCACGCGTGCCGCGCAGGCGGCTGGGCAGCAGCCACTCGGGCAGCTGGCCGCCGCGTTCGTCCAGGCAGTGCCACAGCAGTGCCAGGAACAGCGTGCCGCGCTGGCGCGGTGGCAGCAGGTCGGGCCAGCGGCGCAGCAGCGTGCACTGTGCGGCCATGATGCCGGGGCTGCGACAGAAGCGCTCGAAGGGCGTGTCGTCGGCATGGCCGTGCGCGTCGTCCAGGTCCAGGCGCAGGGAATCATGCAGGCGCTGGGCGGCGGTGGCGTCCAGGTCGCGGCGCTGGATGTACTCGTGCCAGTCGCTGCGCCGCCAGGGTTGCAGCACGGCTCGCTGGGCGCGCCATTGCGGGTCGGCCTGCGACACCAGGTCCAGCCCGTTTTCCAGCTCGCGCACGGTGAAGACCGGCGGAAGCAGCAAGCCCTGGTGCTGCTGCAGCCAGGTGCAGATCAACGCCATCACGGCGCGGCGCTGGTCCATGCCGGCTGTGGGCAGCTCATTCAGGGCGTCAATCAGCAAGCGCCAGCGCAGCGGGCATTCGGCGGCAGGCTGCTGCAGGGCCTCGCCCAAGGGCGGCAGGCCGGGGCTGTGGCTGTGGATGAAGGCGATGAAGGCGTCGATCACGGCCTGCCGGGCTGCCGCGTCGGGCTGGTGCGGCAAGGCCGGTGGCTGAAACGCGCGCATCGGCAGGAAGACGCTGACCTCGCCCCAGGGCTCGCCGCGGCGGCGGCGCTGCAGCGCCTGGCGCGCGGTGTCGCACTCGCGGGCGGCCAGCAGCGTGGTCTTGCCGCAGAAGGGGGGCGACTCGATGCACCAGGCCGGCTCGCGCTGGTAGGGGTCATCGTGCAGCAGGTGGCGCAGTTCCAGCGGCTGGTCGGCCAGGGCCCGGCGGGCGGCGTCGTCCGCCTGGTCGCGGTAGGTGTCGGGTGCCTTCAGCTGCAGGCGCTGGTAGTGCTGGTCCAGGCGCACCGGGTCGCCAAAGGCGCTGTGGCTGCCGCTGGCGCGCTTGGCATGGCGCCACACCAGGAAGGCCTTGATGCTGGTGGGTTTGTCGCGGCAGCGGGCCACGCGTTCCAGCAGGTCCATGTCGGTGAAGGGCTCGCTGCGGGTGGACAGGTGGCGGTGCAGGGTGCGGGCGTCGGCATCCAGCCCGCCGTTGCATTCGTCGGCAATGCGGACCACCAGTGCGGCCAGGTCCACGGGCTTGGTGGCGGGCAGCTCGGCGGCGTTGCTGTGCTGGTCATGCGCCACATAGCGGTGGCTGATGTGGCGGCCGGTGGGCAGTTGATCCAGCGCGGCGAGCTTGTCGTCCACGCCGCCCACACGGTGCAGGCAAGGCCATTGGACGGGCGCGTCAGGCGCCATGTCTTCCAGCGGGCCGTCCAGGCCGGCGGTGATGGTCAACTCGGCGGGCTCGCTGTCGTAGAGCTGGTCGGCCAACTCGGCAAACTCGGGCCGCAGGTGGTCGCGCAGCAGGTACAGCGCGCCATAAGCCAGGGTGGCGGTGGCCGACGGGCCGCTCAAGTGTTCCAGCGCGGGCGGGTGGGGCAGGTCGCCCGAAGGCAGCGGGCGCAGGTTCCAGGCCACGCTGGGCGCTCCGGGCTGCAGCACCCGGCGCAGCAGGCGCTGCACGCGGTGCACGCCTTCGGCAAAGTTGTCGTCCACCGGCAGCAGCAGTGCACCCGGGGCGCGCACCAGGCTGGGCTGGGCGGGCTGCAGGCTATCGGCCCGCAGCGGCAAGGCCCACAGTTGCAGCCGGGCCAGGCGGCCGCTGTGGAGGGCGCCTGTCCAGGCGCTCACCAGCAGTTGCACCAGGTCCAGCGTGTCGGCCCGCGGCGGCGGCCAGTGGCCGGTGTACAGGTCCTGCAGCAGAGCTTCGTCCAGCGTGGCCGGTTGGGCGGCGCCGGGCAGCTCGTCGGCAGCGCAACCGGCGGCCAGGGCTGCGGCGCGCGCCGGGCTGAGGGCGGGCAGGGCCGGGCTGCCTGGTGCGGTGTCGGAGTGGGTGCCGCTGTCAAAGGCCAGGCGCTGCAAGCACAGCACACGGGACAGTGCAGCCCGGGTGCCCTCGGCCTGGAAGCTGCGCCCCACCAGCATGCGGTGGCACAGCAGCAGCCACTGCGGCCAGTCGCGCAGGTGCGTGCTGCGCAGCAGGGCTGCGCTCAGCGGTGTGTGGCCGCCGGCGGCCTGATCATGCAGGGCTGCAACGGCAAGGTCCATCGCCGACAACTCGTCGGCCAGCAGGGTGTAGCGCATGGGCTGAAGCGCGGGTAGGCGGTGGCGGGCAAGGTCCATGCTGCCACAGCCGGGCGCCGCGTCGGCCATGGCAAGATCGTGCCAGCCCTGCCTGCCCACGCCCTGGTTGTCGATGTCCGAGTCCGACGAGTCCCTGCAGCCTGCTCTTCAGCGCCTGTTCCAGCAACTGGACGAGGCCCAGCGCCAACCGACTGCGCCTGAGGCCGTGCAGCCCTTGCCGGCCGACTGGCTGTTCCTGCCCGATGCCGACACCGCGCCCTGGCCGTACTGGCTGCACCTGTGCCGCTGCCTGATGCTGGGGCAGGGCACGGCACCCGGCAGCGGCGAAGCCGCCTGGCTGCGTGGACACATCACCAGCCGCCAGCTGAAGGTGGATACGCTGTGGCTGCCCGGCTGGGGCCAGCCGTCACTGACCCACCGCCCCCTGTCGCCCGCGCGGGTGGCGCAGCTGGCGGCCTTTGGCCTGCAGCAGGACGAAGGCATAGGCCGCAGCCAGTTGCAGGGCTTTGCGCCAGTCTGCCTGGAGGAAGACCTGCTGCGCGCCGCGCTGGATGCCGGCACCGTACCGCCGCCGCGGCTGCGCTTTGTGCAGCCAGTGGTCTCGGCCCTGCTGCGCAGCCATGGCTATGGTGCCTTGACCGAGGTCCAGTTGTGGCGCCACGACGAGGCCCCGGCGCAGAGGCCCGCCGACGCCGGCCGCCTGGTGCGCGCCCCCATGGCCGCCCTGGTGCCGCTGGATGAACAGTTTGCCGAGGGCCTGACCCGCGTGCAGGCGCTGCTGGACATCCTGCTGCGCCCGGGTGCACCGGCCGTGTCGTGGTGCATGCGGCCGCTGAAGGAACTGGGCGCCAAGCATGCGCCGCACCCGCTGCCGGCGCTGCTGGGCCCGTCGGCCACCGCCACGCTGTCCCTGGGCTGCCTGGTGCTGCTGCGCGACCATGTGCGTGACCCGCAGCACGACCTGCTGCCCGAGCTCCTGGCCGGCCACGCCGCCGAGCTGGCCCAGCTGAAGGCCGCGCTGTACGACTGCCAACCCACCCGCGCCATTGTCTCGGCCGCGCTGGGCGACTGGCCAGCGCCCGGCGCCGCCACCCCGTGGCCGCCGCTGCGGCCGGTGGGGGGCGTCACCCACAAGCTGGGCGTGACGGTTGATGTGTCGCCGCAGTACGGCATCCGCTGCCACTATTACGCCCAGGGACAGGACGGCGTGGGCGTGGACCGCTGGCACCCGCCGGTGCAGCACCTGGGTGAGCTGGTGCAGCGCGTGGCCGACGACACCAGCGACCTGTCACCCGCCGCGCGCCTGCTGCATGCCCAGCTGGTGGACCCGCACGCCGACGAGGCCGCGCTGGACCCGCAGTTGCTGAAGAGCGTGGCGGCCGGCACCTCGCCCACCAGCCTCCGCGGCTACCTGCTGTGGCGCTATGCGGTGCATGCGGCCGGCGAGCACCAGCCGCTGGGCCCACCGGTGCGCCTGCACCGCCACTTCGTGCACCTGCACCTGCGCGACAAGCAGGCCCGTCGCGACACGGCGGCTGGGCCCCCGCCCGAGCTGCCGCGCGATGAAGACCCCCACCTGCGCCGCGACCTGGCCACGCTGCTGCAGGACGACGAGTTCCGCGACGCCTGCGCCTGGTCCATCGAGGCTGCGCCCTACGCCGGCAAGACCACGCTGCTGTGCGAATGGGAGATGCGCTGCGCCCGCAACGCCCTGCGCCAGCACCACCAGGACGGGCGAAGTTGGGGCGACGAGATCTGCCTGCTGCTACCGGTGGGCACGCTGGCCCAGGCGCTGCGCGACGGCCGTGGCAGCTTTGAAGAGCGCCTGCTGGCCTGGATGCAGGGCCACGCCCCCGGCCTGCCGCCGATTGACCAGCTCTTGCGCGGCGAGCCCACCTCGCCGGATGAAGCGCCACCGCGTCTGCGCCTGCTGTTTGACGCGCTGGACGAACTGCAGGCCCCCACGCCGGAAGAGCGGCGCCGCATCGAGCGCGCCTTGTGCACCTGGCTGGCCGCGCCCGGCCGCGCCGGCGCCCTGCCGCCAGTGTTCACCGTGCGCGAACAGGAGCGGGCCGGCACGCTGGACGTGGGCCATTGGCAGCCCCGGCGCGTGGACCTGCTCACCTGGCGCCCCAGTGACATGCGCAGCTACCTGCTGGACCGCTTGGCGCCCGGTCTGCACCCCGGCACTGAGCCCGCCGCCGGCAGCCCTGCCGCCCAGCTGCTGCAGGTGCTGGGCCTGTCGGCCACGGCCGACGCTGCGCAACTGGACCGCCAGCCGCTGAACAGCATGGCCAGCTTCTGCGCCACGCCGGGCATCCTGTCGGCCCAATGCACGCTGATCCAGACCTGGCCCGGCCGCCGCCTGCCCGAGCGCCGCGCCGAGCTGCTGCTGGCCCTGGTGGCGTACAGCCTGCACCGCAGCCAGCACCGCGACGAGCTGCAGCCCGAGGCCTGGCTGCCGCAGAGCATGCGGCAATGGCTGCAGGACCTGCACACGCTGGACGACTGGCGCCTGCCGCCCCACCCCGGTGGCCTGCTGCAAGGCCTGGCCCGCGTGGCCGATGCCATGCAGGACGACCAAGGTGGCCGCACCACCGTGCTGCCGCTCGACAAGGTCTTCGACGCGCTGGCCGGGCCTGACGCGCAAGGCTGGTGGCAGGCCGTGCGTGCTACCGGTCTGGCCTACGCCACGATGGACCGGCCCACCAGGCAGTGGCAGTTCCGCTTTGTACACCCGCAGTTCCAGGAACTGTTTGCCGCGCTGGGCCTGCAGCGCGATCGCCTGCCCAAGCTGCATCCGCCCGACCTGGAGCCGCCCACCGAGCAGGCGCTGGCCGACAGCCTGAAGTCGTGGCGCGTCAGCTTCGACCTGCCCCAGGTCACGCCGCACCACGAACGGGTGTGCATGGCCGTAGCTGTGGCGCTGTCCCATGAGCGCGCTGCTTGGCTGCGGTGCCTGCTGCTTGCCGGCAACCTGCCGTTGGCGGCGCGGGCAGGCATTGAGGCGGCGTCCGAGCTGGAGCCTCAGGGCGCCTTCATTGGCAAGAGCGGCCGAGCACCGCAACGTGAGCTGCAGCACCTGCGCCGCACTTTGCTGTTGCGAAGTATGGATGCGGGAAAGCAGGTACGAGAGCGGCTGCGGGCCGGTAACGTGGTGGGTGAGGATGACACCCAGGCTGCTCTAGCCGAGCACATGGCGGGCTTCGACGACGAACTGGATGCGCTTTGGGCTCAGGAGTGGCAGCACTTCTGCAGCGGCCAGGGCCGCGACATTCGGCACCGCATCGAGGCGGGGCTGCTGCTGGGTGAGTTGGGCGACAACCTGCGCTATGAGTATGTGTCGGGAACTGTGCAGGGCTGGCCGATTTCTGGTCTGTACTTGAAACCGCCGCACTGGCTGTGGCGCGGGCAGCCCGGCAATGCGAAACGCACCTCCTACCGAATTGGCAGTGATGGCGGTGGCGACGATGACGAACGCCCATCCTGGACGGTGGAGCTGCGGCGGTTCCAGACCGCCCGCTATGCCGTGTCCGTGCAGGAGTGGCAGCACTTCATGGCCAGCGGCGGTTACGAGGTGGAGGCCCCCTGGTGGGTGACGGCAGGACCCGCCGCACAGGGCTGGCTGCGTGACAACGGTGGACGTCAGCGACAACCCTGGCGGTGGGGCGACGCGCGGTACACGAACCCTCTGCAGCCGGTGGTAGGCATTACGGTGTTTGAAGCAATAGCCTATGCCGCCTGGGCCGATGCTCTGGACGCTGTGGCCTGGCTGCAAAGAGGGCTTGACCAATCTGAGCGACAACCTTTGACCCTGCCCACCGAAGTGCTTTGGGAAGCAGGGGTGCAGGGGCCGGATTTGAGTGGCCCCCCGCGGCTCCCAGGCTGGGCCCACGGCATCGGCACCCGGCCACCCGGCTTGCTGGATTTCAACCATGACCTTTACCAGGGCCGAAGCGCCCCGATCGGCTGCTACAGCTTAGGGTCAACGTCGGCGGGGCTGTTCGATGTTCAAGGCAACACCTGGGAATGGTGCTCAAACGTTTGCGGCTTTGAACAGCGTAGGTACGGTTGGAATGAACATCGATTGAGGCTCGAGGCCCAGAAAGCTGCCGAGCTTGACGATCGACAGAGCGACCGATCCCTCAGGGGCGGGGCCTTCAACATCACTGCTGATCAGTGTCGCGCCTCGTACCGCAATCACCACTACCCCAGTTTCCAGAACGTCAGCTTAGGGTTGCGCCTAGTGCGCGCCTGGCCTCCCCATCCGGAACCCTGAACACCTGCAGCCTTGGCCTGCTGACCCGGCGAGTTTGCTGTACCAGAGGCGGTCAGTGGATGGGCCGGAGGAGCGCGCCCACAGCTCGTCACACCGAGGATTCATCCGGCCACGATGCGAACGCGCTCATGGCCGCGTTTTGTGCGCACTGCGCGGCAGCCTTGTCGTGCAATGGCGCCGCTGACCGCAGGGCGATGGCATATCGCCTCCATCCCGGGTCAGCGCACCCTCCACTGTGCGCCCGAACGCCTTGCTGCCAACCCCCAACCCCGACCCGGCCCCCACGGCACTGTGCCTGCCCAGGGCCCAGCTCGACACCCTGTTGCACCTGGCGCTGGCCCGCCCCGCCCAGCCGCCGCACACCCTGCTGGCCCATGCGCCGCTGGTGCTGCAGCCCGCGCCCGGCGGCCTGCAGGCCCTGGCCGGGCCGCTGAGCACACAGCGCCTGCGCGCCCTGCCGCCGCAACCCGGCCACCCGCCCGAACCGCCACCGACCCACGGCCTGGTGCTGGTGGCCGTGGCATCGCCCGGTGCCCCGCCGCCGCAGGGCGATGCGGCCTGTGAGGCCTGGCTGCTGCAGCACGCCCCCGGCTTTCGGCTGGCCACTGCGGCCATCAACCCTGCGCTGGTGCTGCTGTGGCTGCGGCTGGACGGCCAGGCCACGTTGCTGTTTCGCCATGGCCGGCAACCGGCCAGCGCTGGCGCGCCACGCTGGGTGCCGGTGCCGCAGTTGCATCTGCCCGGGGGTGGCATGCAGCGGGTGGACCTGGCGGCCACCACTGGGCGGCAACCCGACCCCGAACCCGACGCCAACGAGCCCGACCCAGGTCCCGACGACCGCCGCGACAGCCGCCACCTGGCCGCTTTCGGCGCCGCACCGCTGCGCCACCTGCAGCGCAGCCACATTGTGCTGGTGGGTGCGGGGCGCGTCGGTTCGGTCTTCGCCCATGGCCTGGTGCGCCTGGGTGTGCAGCGCCTCACGGTGATCGAGCCCGACCACATGGAGCCGCACAACGAAGACGGCGATGTGGCCCCGCTGTGCGAGGGCCGACCCAAGGTGGAGGCGCTGCAGCGCTTCGTGCGCGGCCTGCAGCGCCCCGGCGCGGTGCTGGACCTGCAGCCCTGGCCGGTGTCCAGCGCCCGGGCGGGCGCGCTGATCGCCCAGGCCGATGCGGTGCTGGTGTGCGTGGACAACGACGCCGCCCGCCTGTGGGCCAACGCCTGGGCCCTGGCCCACAACCGCTGCCTGCTGGCCGTGGCTACCCGGGTGCAGCCCCAGGGTGCCGAGGCCGACCTGCGCCTGCTGCCCGCCGGCAGCGGCTGCCTGGCCTGTGTGGGCGGCTATGTGCAGCGGGCAGAGCTGCTGCAGCAACTGGCACTGGACGGCCCGGTGCCCACGCCGGCGGACTTTCGGCAGCAGCGCCAGGGTTCTCTGCGGTCCTGGTCGGCCCTGGCCGCCCACCTGGGCCAGCGCCTGCTGGAGCAGCACCTGCTGCGCCCCGGCGGTGGCGCCCTGTTCCGGCAGTTGCAGGAAACGCCGCAAGGTGGCCTGCAGGTGCGTGACTGGCGGCCCGAGGACGACGGCCGTCCGCGGGCCTGTCCCTTCTGCAGCACCTTGCAAGGCGCTGGCCAGGCGGCCGTCACGCCGCAGCGTCTGCGTGCCTTGGTGCGCCTATGGCTGGACAGCGCGATGTAGGCCGCTCAACCCCACCCACAGCACCAACCCGCAGCAGGATGGCAGCTGTCAGCTCCGGCCGGCGCGCCGGAACTTGCTATCGTGTCAGGGCGCCAGCCCGGTTGTGCGCACAATGCGCTCCAACACGACGGCCTTCGCCTGCCATGACCACTTCACCCCGCCAGTTGCCCGCCGGTCCGGCCCGCATCGAGTACCTGAAGGTGCAGAACTTTCGGGCCCTGCGGGATGTGGAACTGAAGGACCTCACGCCGATGACCGTGCTGCTCGGCCCCAACGGCAGCGGCAAGTCCACGGTGTTCGATGTGTTCGCCTTCCTGTCTGATTGCTTCGAGTCCGGCCTGCGCCGCGCCTGGGACCGCCGCGGCCGCGCGCGTGAACTCAAGACCCGTGGCAGCGAGGGGCCGCTGTCCATCGAGATCAAGTACCGCGAGCCAGGCTACCCGCTGATCACCTACCACCTGGCCGTGGACGAGCGCCACGGCGCCCCGGTGGTGGTGGAGGAGTGGCTGCGCTGGACGCGGGGCCGTGGCGGCAAGCCGTTTCGCTTTCTGGACTACCGCGAAGGGCGGGGCCAGGCGGTCAGTGGCGAGTTGCCCGATGCGCAGGACCGCCGCATCGACGTGCCGCTGAAATCGTCGGACCTGCTGGCCGTCAACGCCCTGGGGCAGTTCGCCGAGCACCCCCGGGTGGCGGCGCTGCGCGACTTCATCACCGGCTGGCATGTGTCCTACCTGTCGGCCGACAGCGCACGCGGCCAGCCCGAGGCCGGGCCCCAGGAGCGGCTGTCGCGCAGTGGGGACAACCTGGCCAACGTCATCCAGCACCTGGCCGAGCGCCATGGCGATCGGCTGGAGGCCATCTTCCAGTCGCTGCGGCGGCGCGTGCCACGCGTCGAGCGGGTGCTGGCCGAGCCCATGGCCGACGGCCGCCTGCTGCTGCAGATCAAGGACGCGCCGTTCAACCACCCGGTGATGGCCCGGTTTGCGTCTGACGGCACCTTGAAGATGCTGGCCTACCTGGTGTTGTTGCACGACCCCTTGCCGCCGCCGTTCATTGGCATTGAAGAGCCCGAGAACTTTCTGCACCCGCGGCTGCTGCCGGAGCTGGCGGAAGAGTGCCGCCAGTCCACCGAGCAGACCCAGTTGATGGTCACCACCCACTCACCCTTCTTCCTCAATGCCCTGCGTGCCGAGGAGGTGCGGGTGCTGTGGCGCGACGAGGCCGGCTACACCCAGGCCGAGCGCGCTGCCGACCTGCCGGGTGTGCGCGACTTCATCCAGCACGGCGCATTGCTCGGCCACCTGTGGATGGAGGGTCACTTCGGCGTGGGGGATCCGCTGGTGAACCAGGGCGCCGCCTCGCTGCCGCTGCACCGGGGCTGAGCCATGCCTGCGGCCAGGCACTTGGTTCTGCTGGTGGAAGAGCCCTCGATGGAGGCCTTTCTGCAGGCGTTGTTGCCGCGCGTCCTTCCGCAGGGCTGCAGCTTCCAGGTCCGTGCCTTCCAGGGCAAGGACGACCTGCTGGCCAAGCTGGAGAGCCGGCTGCGGGCCTATGCGCAGTACCTGCCCAGCGATTGGCGCCTGATCGTGGTGGTGGACCGTGACGATGAGGACTGCCAAGCCCTGAAGGCGCGGCTGAACGCGTTGAGCGACCGCGCCGGTCTGCTGTCCCGCAGCCAGGCTGTGGCCGCCGGTGCGGCCGACTGGCAAGTGGCCCACCGCATCGCCGTGGAGGAGCTGGAGGCCTGGTACTTTGGTGACTGGCAGGCGGTGCAGGCGGCTTATCCGCGGGTGAGCCCGGGCATTCCCAGAGGCCGTGGGTTCAGGGATCCGGACGCGATCGCCGGCGGCACCTGGGAGGCCTTTGAGCGGGTGCTGCAGCGCCATGGCTACTTCAAGGCGGGCTTGGCGAAGATCCAGGCCGCGCGGGAGCTGGGCCGGCACCTGGAGCCCGCGCGCCAACGCTCGCCAAGCTTCCAGGCCTTTCACGCTGCCCTGATCGACGCCTGCGCCGAGCCAGTGCAGCAGCAGGCTTGATCCGCCGCAACATTTCGCACCCACCCAGGAACGCCCGCCATGACCGAGCACCCTCTGAACCCCGACGACCGCGCTGGCCTGCAGCGTGCGCTGGACCACGCCCGCCAATGGGCTGCTCAGCACCAATGGCAACTGGGTGCGGTGGAGATGGCACTGGGCGCCAGCCTGCTGGCCTGGGGCGTGCAAAGTGGTGCGGTGGAGATGGGTCAGCAACTGGTGGCCTCGGTGCTCAGCGACGGCCAGCAGCAAGGCCTGTTTGGCGCCGCAGCGGGCGCGGCGCTGGGCACCCTGCCGGGGCTGGTGCTGCAAACGGTGGGCGTGGCCGCGATGGGCACCGCCTTCTCGGTGCCCGCGCTGGTGCTGATGGGCGGGGGCGCGCTGCTGATGGGCCTGGCTGGCTACGGTGCCGGGCGATTGGCGGCCGACTACCTGCAGGCAACGCCGTCCTTGGCCGAGGCCATCGGCCCGGGCTCGCTGGTGGTGGTGGGCGTGGCGCTGCTGCTGGATGGCGCCCGCCGCATCGCCAGCGATGCGCAGGTGCGCGCCGCCGTGTCGCGCTTTGCCGATGGCGTGCTGCATCTGGGCAGCGTGGCGGCGCAGCAGGTCCTGTCCAGCCTGCAGACCCTGGTGGACCACCTCAACGAGGCCATGCAGGACCTGGCGCGCAGTCCTTTGGCCATGGGCTCGATCGCCGCCGCCACCGCGGGCGGTGTGGTGGCCGGAGGCGCGCTGGCAGCGGGCTCGGTCACCGTGCTTGGCTCGCACACCCTGGGTGCCGCCGCAGTGACCCTGGGCCTGGTGACCGCGCCCGTGTGGCCAGTGGTGGCCGGCGGTGTGGCGGCGGCGACCGGGACTTACGCCGCCTGGCGCTGGTGGCGCCGGAAGGGCCAGAAAGCGCCGGGCGAGGCAAGCGCCGGGACCCCGTTGATGCTGCCGCGCATGACGGCGCTGGCCATCACCTGGGAGCCTCCGCCAGCGGCTTGACCGGCTGGCATTCAGCCGGGGGGAGGAGCGCCTGTCGTGGTCACACGGCCGGCGAAGGGGTGTTCACTGCACGCTGGTTCGTCCCGCAGCTCGTCCGCAGTTCTGGGGACGACGCGGCCCATTGCATCCGGACAATGTGGCGCGCCATGCTGTGGGTGACAGCGTGGTCTATCCATCCACAGGGGGCGCCAATGTCGAAGATCGCCACATGGGCTTGTCTGCTGCTCCATGCGTCCTGGGCTTGCGGGGCCGGTCAGCCTGACGAGCGGCTGGACGGCCTGCTGCAACAGACCCGGCAGGACCGGGAGGTTCTCCACGGCGGACGAACGGCCGCAAGGTTCGTGACCTACCGCGACGCGGACCCGGCGTCCGCGACCTATGGCGTGGAGCTGTGCGTGCTGGAGGCGGGCTCGGCTCGCTTGCGCGTCAAGGATATTCGCCAGAACCAGTCGCCCAGGCAACTGTTCCCGTCCGTGTTCCGCGACAAGGCCTTGGGTGCCATGACCGGTGGCTTCTTCGGCAAAGGGAAGGGCGGTGAGTTGGTCCCGATGGGATGGGTCAAGTCTGAGGGACGCGAGTTTTCGCCGCGCCACCCCTGGACCAGCGGCGGCTTCGTGGCCTGGGGATCGCAGGGCGCAGCCATCGTTCCTGTGTCCAAGGCTCGGTCGCTGTCGGCCTACCCCCAAGTCCTGCAGTCCAAGCCACTGCTGATAGAGCAAGGGCGCAACGGCATCAGAACGGCGGGCGAGGATAGGTTCGACCGCAGCGCGGTGGCGCTGGATGACAGGGGGCGTCTCTACTTCATCGTGCTGCACGAACCGGCGGGTCGGGCCGGCAGTCTGGCCGAGTTCTCACATGTGCTGCTGCGCTACCGCTCGGCCGATGGGCAGGCGCTCCGGCAAGCACTGGCGATGGACGGTGGGCCTGGTGCACACCTGTATGTTCCTGCCCTGGACAGGCATTGCGGTTCCGGGGTGCCCAACTATGTTCCCAACGCCTTGTATCTTGAGCCATGAACGCACCCCACACCGAACCCCGACCGGCCGATGAGCGCAAGCCGCTGATCGACCTCAAGCCGATCCTGATGCCCGTGCTGGTGGCCGTCGCCTCGTCAGTGGGCAGCCTGGTCGCCTACGTCTTTACGCCACTGAAGGAAGTGGTCAACGGCATGGTGTGGGAGGAACAGGCCGAGGTGCTGCTTATCACCCAGTCTGCCCATCCTGTCGAGGGCGAGGCCCTGGCGGTGGATGTACTGGTCCAACCCCGCTCGCCGGTTCCGCTGTCGGAAGGGGTGCTGCAGATCACCACCCAGCCTGCGGGCTTGCTCCGGCCTGCCCCGGAAAACCCCAAGCGACTGGCGCAAACGACCAAGAAGATCGATGCCGCCACCAAGCTCACCCAGGAGCCGCTGGAGTTCATTGCCCAGGCCTCTGGCAAGGCAGAGATCAAGGCCACGCTGACCACCCGCTCACGGCGGGCCTTCGAGACCGTCCTGCAGGTGGAGATTGCGCGCTCCACAGGTGAGCGTTTTCCGACCCGCCGCAGCTTCACGGGCGTGTGGAACATCGATCTGGATGGCATCACCGGGACCATGACCTTGACGGATGTGGCTCGCACACTGAAGGGCAGCTATGTGCTGTCCGATGGCCGACGCGGCCTGGTCGAGGGCACGCGAGATGGCAAGACCTTTCGCGTGACGTTTTACGTGGAGGGTGATTCGCCTGCCCGCTATGCTGTGGACGCGACGTTTGATCCGGACGACAAGGCCGACCTGGAGCTGACCGGGAGCGCCCGATTGCGAACCCCCACCGGCAACAACCTGGAGCCCTGGAAGGACCTTCGGACCGTCACTTTCCACGGGGTCGCGCGCGCGCCCTGATGGCGCCTCTCAAGGAAACGCAGGGCCGTCCCAGGTTTCCTTGTCGCCCGCGGGGGGCGGGCTGGGCGTAGCCCGGCCCTTGGGGGCTCAGTACCTGCATACTGCCGTACTTTGTCGCCCCGTGTCGCCCTGACGCGCCGACCATGACTCCCGTGCCTTGCCGATGGTGCAGGGCCCACCCAACGGGAGTCGACGATGTCCAATGCTGCACGATCGCTGGCCGCCGCCTTGGCGGCGGGCCGTGAGGAGGAACAGGCGGAGCTGGGGGCCTACCTGCATGACCTGACGGCGCAGGCCCAATCGGGCCGGCTGTCGCCGGTGGTGGGGCGCGAGTCCGAGATCCTGCAGGTGCTGGAGGTGGCCTCGCAGCGGCGCAAGGCCAATGCGGTGCTGATCGGCCCGGCCGGCGCCGGCAAGACCGCCGTGGCCGAAGGGCTGGCGCAGCTGTGTGCGCTGCACGGTGAGCGCCTGCCCGGGCACCTGCGTGGACTGCGCATCCTGCAGCTGGATGTGGGCGCGATCATGGCCGGGGCGGGCGTCTACGGCACGGTCGAGCAGCGCATGGGCATGGTGCTGCGCGCGGCCGAGGCGCCGGGCACGCTGCTGTTCATCGACGAGCTGCACACGCTGGTGGGGGCGGGCGGCCGCGCCGGCCAGAACGACCTGGCGCAGTGGCTCAAGCCGCACCTGGCGCGCGGCGACCTGCGCGTGCTGGCGGCCACCACCGCGGAGGAGTACCACCAGATCATCGCCCGCGACGCGGCGATGGAGCGGCGCTTCAGCCCCATCTACATCAGGCCGATGAGCGATGCCGCGGCGCTGCGCGCCTGCGAGTCGCACGCCCGCTGGCTGAAGCTGAACACACCCCCGCCGCAACTGCGCCCGGTGCTGCGCCATGTGGTGGCGCTGGCGCGGCGCCTGCTGCGCCACCGTTCGATGCCCGATGCCGCGATCGACCTGCTGGAGCGCAGCGTGGCCATCGCCCAGCTGGCCGACAAGCCGCTGGCCAGGGCCCATGTGGCGCAGGCGGCCGCGCGGCTGTCGCACCTGCCCGAGGACCTGCTGCGCCGCCTGCGCGTGAGCCAACGGACGCCCGGTGCGCGTGGTCCTGTGGCCGAGGGCGACGACGCCGTGGTCAGGCGAGGCGTGGCCCAGGCCTGCGCGCACCTGCTGGCCCTGTTCAGCGCCGCAGCGCCGCCGTCGCCGGATCACGCCGCCTGCATGGTGGAGGTGCCCGGCAGCGACAGCGTCGGCCGGCGGGTGGCTGATCGCCTGGCCATGCTGCTGGAAACCCAGGTGGTGGAGCTGGACGCCGAGCTCAGCGAGCGCGAGGTCTATGGCGCCGAGCCGGGCTACATCGGCCACGGCCAGCGCCGGCCGATCCACCGCCTGCAGGACCAGCCGTTCGCGGCGGTCCATCTGCGCGGCGCAGCGCAGGGCGCCAGTGGCCGACGCCTGCTGTCCGATCTGCGCGGCGGCGCCTTCACCGACACCGAAGGCCGCCAGATCCCGGTGCACCTGGCCGTGATCTCGACCGAGGGCGGCGCTCGCGCGCCCATGGGCTTCACCGCCCGCTGAACCATCCACCACCCCCTGTTCAGGAGCACACCATGCATGCTGATCTTCGCCGTCTGCTGGCCCGTCTGGGTGAACCGCCCGCCGATACCGATGACGACACCCATGACGACACCGACAGCGCCTGCGGCGACGGCGCGGGCACGTCCGACGCCGACGCCCTGGTGCAGGCCTGGCGGGCCCTGGCCCAGCCGCAGGCCCTGCAGCCCGGGGATCTGGTGCGCTGGAAGCGCAGCGCCACGGGCTTGTGCCTGGCCAACCGCACCTGCCCGACCGCAGACGAACTGGCGGTGGTGGTTGAGGTGCTGCCGCAGCCCGTGCTGCTGCAAGGCGCGGGCGTCGATGCCGGCACGCCCAATTGGCTTGAACCGCTGGACCTGCGCCTGGGCGTGATCGATGAGGACGGCGACTTCCTGATCTACCACTACCACTCGGCCCGGTTCGCCAAGGTGCCGCTGCGCCAGGCGCGCAGCCAGGTGGCGCAGCAGTTGCAGTCACTGCAGGCCACGCTGTCCACCACGCACCACTTCGAGCCCGGCATGACCGTGCGCTGGAAGCCCCGCATGCGCAACCGCCTGTGCCCCGGCCAAGGCCAACTGGCGGTCGTGCTGGAGGTGCTGGACCCACCTGTGCACGACCCCAGCGCCAATGCCGGCACGCCGACGTTCCGCGAGCCGCTGGACCTGGTGCTGGGCGTCATGGTCAAGGGCCAGCTGATGCGCATGCATGCGGACAGCCACCGATTCGAGCCGGTGCCGACTACTGATCCGGCCGATCCGCGCCAGGACGCCGCATGAGCGCACGCGCGACAACCGCTGTGTCCCGAACGTGCCGGCCTTTGTCGGTGGACATCGGCCAGCCTCCACTTCAATGACCCACAGGCCGGGCGCAGGGTGCGCCCGGCCGAACCACTCACCAGGAGCCTTCCATGACTGCCCAGTTCACGCCGCTGCGCATCCTGCACCTCGTCTCTTTGCTGATCCTGATGGCCAGCGTGGCCTTCGCGCTGAATGCCTACATGATCGTGTTCGCCGCCGCCGGCATTGCGCTGGTGCTGGTGGGTCTGCTGCATGTGCTGCTCGAGGGCCTGGCCCACGCCATCATGCGCCGTGCCTACCTGGAGGCCGCGATGTTCGGTGCCGGCGCCCTGCTGGTGGTGTCCATCACCGCGGCCCTGACGGCCGCCAACCTGGACAGCACGATGTTCGCGACGCCGGCGTCCAAGCGCCAACTGACCGAGATCCGGGGACCGATGGAGCGCGAGCTGCAGCGCGTGATCGGCCAGGCCGAGACCGCTCACGCCGCGATGCTGGCCTGGGCCGAGGATGCGGGCCGGAAAGCCGAGATCGAGAAGACCAAGGGCGGCAGCTGCCCCAACCGCGTCAACACGCAAGGTATCGAAGGCCCGGTCACGCTCTGGCGCAAGGACGACAGCCAGATCGCCGCCACCCTGGCCAAGGACTTGTCGGCCCTGCTGGACACTGCGCGCGAGCGCACCAACGAGCTGGTGGCCCTGGGCAAGCCCAGCGATTTCTCCGGCGTCAAGGACGTCTACGAGAAAGCCAATGCGGCCGTGGACGCCGCCGCGCTGCTCACAGCCGGTGGCTCCTACGCACCCGGCGCGCTGCGCACGCTGGAGTCCCAACGCATCAGCAACATCACCTACGGAGGCGGTCAGACCGTCAACTGCGGCGACAGTGGCCGCCTGGTCCTGATCGAGCGCGCGCACTTTGCGCTGACCGCGTTGGCCGCTGTTCAGCCCCCGCCGCGCATGCAGCCGGCGGTGGACGTGAGCGACCGCAACGACGTGGTGACGCGTGCGCTGCTGCGCAGCATCAACACCGTCGCATCGGTACTGACCTTCGGCCAGGCCGGCTCGTTCGCCGGTGACCAGGCGATGACGCATGCGCTGAAGACCAATGGCGTCTGGAATATCGAGACCCTGCCGATGACGCTGGCCGCGATCGCAGAAACCACGCTGGCGATCAGCACGCTCTTGCTGGTCCGCCTGGGGCGCCCGCCGTTCTCGGACAACGTCATCGACTGGCTGCGCGCAGCCCGCGAAGGGGGCCGCCCGCATGGCGTGGTGCGCCGGCTGCTGCTGACCATCGCCACACGGCTGGGCAACCTGTTTTACGTGGTCCCTGAGACCTCGGCGCCGGTGGCCCCCTCCATGGCCTCGGGGGGTGGGCGCGGTGCACGCGGCCGCCCGGGCTTCGAGCCGCTGGCACTGCCGCCCGAACCCGACTGTCGCCAGCGCGAGGCCGGCTTCGCGATGGAACTGCTGCCCTACCACCTGGCCGTCACCGATCGCGACTTCCTGATCATCCCGATCGACGCACAGACCCAGCGCGTGCGCAACATGGCCCATGTGCTGCGTGCCCAGGGGGTGCTGCAAGCCCTCAACACCTCAGCGGCGCGCGACCTGGTGCGCATGCACCCGGAGGTGGGCGAGTGGCTGGACATGGTATACCCGCAGGACAGCCTGCAGCGACACCAGGATCAATCCGGAACCTGGTGGTCTCGCCTGTTCAAGGCCCGCCCTGCTCAGGGTGATCAACGTCGATTCCAGGTCTTTCAGATCGAACCGACCTATGCCCAGTTCATGCGCCTGCGTCACCTGGATCAACTGACGGCATTCCCAGCTCCGGCCAGGCTTGGGCACGTGCCCGCCGCTACCAGCAGCGCTGACGACGTTCCGGCGGTCCACCCCACCGCCGGCCGTCACGTCTCGCTGCGCCGGCTGCTGGCGCAGCGCCCAGGTTTCGGCCGCTGAGGTGGGGCCAGCGCTACGTAGCGCTGGCCTGCCGACGCGTAGAGGGTGCAGGCCGGACATCGTGCGCTACGACGGCCCAATGGGCATGCCGCGTCCTCACGCACGGCACCGGGCTCCTCTCGGGGCGCTGGTGGCCTGGCCAGCGGCGGTCCAGGGCCGTCATCGTGCGGGCCTGCACAGCAGGCGGTCCGGGTTCAGGAGAGGTCAGGTCGCTTGGCCCGGCGGCGAGTTGTCGCCTTTGCTACCACCGGCGTTGTCCGCCTGGCCACTGTTGGTTCCGTCCTTGCGCACATCCTCCGGCGTGGCCTGGCGGGTACTCTGGGCGTCTTGGCCACCGTTGGGTGACCCAGGCGTGTTGTTCGCGTTGTCGGTCGACGGCTCGGGCGGCTTGTCATCGCTCTTGCTGCGCGCCGCAAAGTAGAAGCTGGTCACTGAGGTCATCAACGTGCCCACCAGCACCAGCAACTGCTTGGCCAGATCGCCCGATTCCGGCGACGGGCTGGCGCGCAGGTTCACTTGGTAACGGCGATGCTCACGGGGGCAGGCGCGCTCTTGTGCCACGGCGCTGGCAGCGTCGCCTGCACTGCGCGCGCCGCCTGATGTGTTGCGCGTGATGGCCCCGCTGTCCTGGGCTGCGTCAGTGCAGTAGTCGAACAGCACGTCCTGCACCCGCACGCCAGACTGCAGCAGCAGCGCGTTGCGCGCGTCCTCGGTCAGGCTGCTCACGCTGTAGATGCCGCCGCCCTTGGCGGTGCTGCGGTACAGCGTGATCGAGATGATGGCGAACAGCACGATCAGCGACAAGGCGATCACCGCGCGCATCGAGCCCTGTGGCAACGCCAACGGCTGTGTGGGGTCGGTCAGCTCCAGCCGCTTGTAGAGCATGGCCACCAGGGCCAGCGTGCCCAGCAGGATCATGATGCCCAGGATGGCCAGCACGGGCAGGCCCACGGACTTGACGTCGTCCATGCCCGAGAGGCCGAACACCACCGCCAGCAGCGGCAGCAGCACCAGCACCGTGCCTACACCGGCGGCGCCGCCGCCGAGCAGGTCCTTCCACGATGTGGGTTCGGGCGTGGTTTGGGGCATGGGGCCTCCTGGTGGATGTGCCCGCCCCCGGTGTGGAAGCGGTGCGGCCCCATTGTTCGGATCTGCGCGCGCTTGTCGTCCTCAGGCTTGAGGACCGGGCGCGGTGCGCCGGCGGGTGTCAGCGCGCTGCGAAGAGCGGGGCGTGCCCACAGGGCAGGCTGCCCGGCTCGCGCTGCGCGCCGCGCAGCCGAAGCCATTGGCGGCCGGCACGCTGCACAAAGCGCTTGAGCGGCGCCAGGTCGCGCTGGGCGCTCACCACCACCACGCGGCCCACGCGCGGGTGCAGCGACAGGTCCTGCACCAGGCACTCGTGCAGGGCCTGCAGCGGCGGGCGAGGGGTCATCCCGCAGCTGGGCAGGGTCAGCAGCAGTTCCGTGCCGCGGCGCTCCAGGGCCTGGGCCAGGCGGCTGTTGTGCGTGGCCGGGCTGCCCAGCGCACGCTGCACCGTCAGCGGCCCCAGCAGGCCGGCCAGCGCCAGCGCGCTGTGGACCAGCGCGGCGTCGGTGGTGGGCAGGTGGTCCAGGTCCCAGTAGATCGCAATCTCGTCGTCAATGCTGTTCATGGTGTGGTCCTGTCAAGGCCGTCGGGGTGGCAACCCGCTGGCGACGGCCAGTTCGCCAGCAGGTGCTGCCATGCTCGGCATCACGGTGCGCCAGTGGCCGACAAATCCCGGCAAACCCGAACCTGTGCAGGCACCCAGGCCAGTCCGCGCCGCGGGCAGAATCAGTCCACCCACGTGCCCCGCCCACCCATGACGCCCCAGACCCAGAGCCTCTGGATTGCCGCCCTGCCCAACCTCTTGGCCGAGGGTTGGCACAGCGAGTTGCTCACTCGCCAGGGCAGCGTGCCGCCGCCACTGCTGTACCTGGCCGCCGGCCTGGCAGGGGTGGACGAGGCGGTGGCCACCTTGCGGAACAGCCTGCCCGTGCTGGCCCAGCTGGCCGCGCCAGTGGATGGCTTGGGCCAGACCGTGCCCTGGGCCGAACGGCCCGAGCGCCAGGTGCAGCGGGTGGTGCAGGCCCTGCTGGCCGGGCAGCGCCTGGTGGTAGCCGACAACCCGGCCACGCTGGGCCTGGATGCCAGCACCGCCGCGCACAGCCCGCTGGCGCAAGCCCACCTGTCGCAGGCCATGGACCTGGCAGCCCAGTGGCTGCAACAGGCCTCAGCCGTAGGCCCCCTGGGCGAACCCACCCATCGCCTGGCGCCCTACCGGTCATGGCACGCGCCGGATGCCCTGGGCCCGGAATGCCGCCTGCCGGTGGCGCTGGTGGTGGAGCGGCCGTTTCAGGGCCTGGGCCCTGAAGGCGTGCCGGCGGAGCTGTGCCTGCGCCTGGTGCGGGCCCGCGGTGCGCGGCTGTGCCTGGCCCCGGCGCCCAGCAGTGCCTTGCTGTTGCGTGTGGGCACCGAGTGGGACGACACCCTGGCGCGCCTGCAACAGCAACTGCAACGCACCCTGGTGCGCAGCCCGGCCTGGCCGCTGGAGGACCTGGCCATCGCCTGGGACCTGCACCGCTCGGACGGTGGCGCGCTGGGCGTGGTGGCCGGCGGCTCGGCCGGCGCCAGCTTCGCGCTGGGCGCGCTGTGGCTACTGCGCGGCGCTGCGCCACCTGACTGGGCACCGCTGCTGCGCCCGCTGCTGCCGCGCCACCTGCGCCGGCTGGCGCTGACCGCCACGCTGGAGCCGGGCTGGGGCCTGGGACCGGTGGGCGGCGTGCGGGAAAAGGGCCAGGCGCTGCGGCCGCTGGCCCGTGCGCTGGCCCAGGCGGATCCGGCGCACCCGCTGACGCTGGGCGTGTTCCGCGACCAGCCGCTGCCCCAGGCCCGCCCGGGCGATGTGCCCACCGAACCCTTTGGCACCCTGTGGCACGTGGCCGAGCACCTGGTGCGCCAGGCCGACGCCCTCAGCCCTGAGCAGCAGCAGCTGTGGCTGGCGCTGGTGGCGCCCGGGCACGAACCCCCTGCGGTTTCACACGCACTGATCAAGGCCGTCGCCGCGCAGCCAGCCCAGTCGCTGCGCCAATACCTGCTGCGCTGCTGGGCCCAGTGTGGCCTGGCCTTGCGCGGTAGGCTGCACCAGCGCTTTGTGGAGATCGACCTGGAGGTGCCGCTGGAGGTGGCGGAAGACGCGATGGGCGCCGACGCTCCCTTGCTCCAGCAGGGCGCCGGCCCCTACGACCGCCTGCTCAAGGTGTTGCAGGTGCACGATGCCAGCAGCCGCCCGCAGGCCTACCTGCTGACCGGCCCCGCCGGTGCCGGCAAGAGCACCTTGCTGCGCCACCACCTCCAGCAGGCTGCGCGCCGGCTGCTGCAGCACGAGTACGGCAGTTGGGAACCGCGCCCGGACGAGTCCGACGAACCGCCCTGCGAGGTGCCGGTCTACCTGCCGCTCAAGGCCCTGCCGGAAGCCCTGGAAACGGCCGAGCTGCCCGCCTGGCTGCAGGCGCACTGGGCCGACGCCGGCCCGCCTGAGCTGGCCCAGCTGCTGGCCGGCCGCGGCGCCTGGTTTGACGACGGCCTGCGCGCCCGGGTGATGCTGGATGGCCTGAACGAAGTGGCCGTGGCCCGCATGAGCCAGCGCGGCGACCGGGCCGGGGCGGTGGTGGATGCCGTGCGGGCCCAGCTGCGCCACGCCCTGCCGCTGCTGCTGAGCAAGCGACCGCGCCATCGGGCCACCTTGAGCTTCCCGGTGCTCGAGGTCATGCTGACGGATTGGCAGGAGCCCCACATCCGTCGCTACCTCGCAGGTGTCTTCGGGCCCGAGGCGCACGCCGCGCGCTGGGAGGCCCTGGCCGCCGTCAAAGGCGCCGTGGCCCTGTGCGGCCGGCCCATGCACCTGGCCGCCCAGTGCGAGCTGATGCGCAGCGGCTTTGCGGCCCCGCCGGGCGACCGCGCCGCGCTGTACCAGGCCTGGCTGTGGCTGCGCCTGCGCCGCTGCTTGGGCCACGCCGAGTGGGAAGACGACACCCGCCAGGTGGACCACACCGTGTGGCAGGAAACCGGCCCCGACATCGCCGACCAGCGCCTGCTCACCGCCGCCGACCGCGCCGCCATCGAAGACCACGACGCCTGGCGCCTGGGCCGGGCCCGCCCCTTGCCCATGCAGGGCCAGCTGCTGCGCAGCCTGGCGCGGCAGGCGCTGGACCAATGGAAGGCCGATGCTGAAGCCGGCCAGGCCGCGGGCGAGCGCACCGCCAACCCCCAGCCCTGGGCCAGCGTGGCGCCCTGGCTGGCTGCTGCCCAAGTTGCGGTGGATTTCGACACCGATCTGCGCCACCGCTTCGGCCGCGCCGCGCGTGACCTGGGCCTGGTGCAGCTGGACGATGGCTTCACCGAATGGTGCTTCGATCACCAGAGCTGGGGCGAGTACCTCGCCTCGCTGCACCTGCTGGCCGGCGAGCCCGCGCTGCCGCCCTGGCTGCTGCAGCGCCTGCAGGCGCCGGCCTTGCCATATGCCACCGACGAAGAGGAAATCGCCGCCTTTGACCAGGCCGAGGCCAGCGCCTGGCGCGCCGTGCCCCAGGCCGTGTGGGACGAACTGGCCCGCGACGGGCTGAGCGTGCCGGACGAGCACTTCATCAACGGCAACTTTGACAGGCCCGCCGCTGACGCGCAGGAGTTGGCCCTCATGGAGCGCGTCCTGAGAGAGGAGTCACGCGCAGCCGACTTTGCAGACGGGACCCTAGCCTTCATCGACGAAGGCGAGCAACGCGTTTGCCATGCCAACCTGGTGCAGTGGGGCGACACCACCGGCGTGGGCGACAGCCTGGGCCTGGGCCGCCAGGCCTGGCGCGATGCCCAGCAGGCCGGCGGCGCCGGCTGGCAGTTCCTGGTCACCCAGCGCCTCGATACCGTGTTCCAGGCCCGCTTCTGGGCCTGGCTGGGCGAGCGGCTGGACGACGAACTGCTGCGCCGCCTCAAGGCCCAGCATGGCCGCCTGAGCCCGCCCCCGGTGGCCGACGGCGCCGAGGTGCTGGGCCTGGCCCTGCTGGGCCTGCCCGAGGACCGGCTGGCCGCCTGGCTGCAGGCCCTGTGCACGGCCGATGCCACGCCCGGCGTGGCGCCGCTGTGGCCGGCGCTGGAGCACGTGCTGCCCCAGTTGCAGGCCCGGCTGGAGCCCCAGGGCGCCTGGGGCGAGCGGGCCGCGCCGGCCCTGGCGCCCAAGCAGCGCCCCCCGCCGAACGACGTGCTGCAGCACCTGCGCCGCGTGCTGCTGCTCACCGCGCTGGATGCAGGCGCCGCCAGCGCGCCCGGCGTGGCCGCCAGCGGCCAGCTGGCCCTGCTGGACGCGCCACCCCCCGTGCCCCTGCCGGCGCCGCTGCAGGCCCACTGGCAGCGCTTGCGCGCCCAGGCCTTTCAAGGCCCCGGCCAGCGCCTGCGCCGCCGCCTGCAGGCCGGCCTGATGCTGGGCGCCTTGGGCGACAACCTGCGCTACCAGTTCCGCTGCCCGCAGGTGGCGCCGGGCCAGTTCCAGCCCGGGTTGCGCCCGCATCCGGTGTTGTGGGCTGCCGTGGGCCGGCCGGGCCGGCTCAGCCGCTTTGCCATCGGCGGCGGGCCCTTTGCGGACGAGCAGCCCGCCTGGGTGGTCCGGCTGCCGGGCTTCCTGGCCTGCCGGTTGCCGCTCACGGTGGGCGAATGGCAGTGGTTCCTGCCCAGCGCGCAGTCCCAAGGATTCGGCTGGACGATGCAGCACGACCCGCTTTACAACAACCCCGCGCAACCCATCACCGGCATCAGCGCCCGGGCCGTGCAGGCCTACGCCGCGTGGGCGCAAGCCTTGTATGCCGACGACCCCCGGCCCTGCCGTGGCGAGCGGGCCACCCTGCAGGTGCCCACCGAGCTGCAGTGGGAGGCCCTGGCCCGCGGCCCGCTGCGCGGTGTACTGGGCCGCTTTGGCCAGGCCCTGCGCAGCGGCTGGCGCTGGCGGCGCGCACCAGGCGCCACTGCTGCACTCCACGCCGATGCCCCGACCCGCTACAACCACGCCCGCAGCCGCTGCGGGCGGCCCAGCCCGGTGGGCGTGTTCAGCCGCGGCATCACGGCGCTGGGCCTGGCCGATGTTCAAGGTCAGGTGTGGGAGTGGTGCGCCAGCGCCCTCACGCCCGAGCAACTGGGCCAGGGCTGGCAGCCCGGGCCGCCGCGCGACACGCCGGCCGTTCGGGTGGAGCCGGGCGACGACCGCTTCCGTGCCCTGCGGGGCGGGGCGTTCGACCTCACGGCAGCGCAGTGCTGCGCCTCGTTCCGCGACCGCGGCCACCCCGACAGCCACCTCAGCAAGCTCGGCGTGCGCTTGGTGCGTGTGTGGCCGCCCCATTCAGGACCCCGATCTCCGTGGCGGTGGCTGAGCGACTGGCTCCGCCGAAGGCAGGCCCGGTGACAGGACGGCGTTCAGCCTGCGGGCGGCCGGCGCGCTTGGGTTGCCCACATGCCGCCGCCAGCCGCCCAGCGGGCGGCCCGGGGCCTGGCCGAGGCGGCTGAAGTGCTGGTATTGGCCTTCGGTCCACCAGTGCCCGTCCAATTGAACAGCGGTCTCAGGGGCTCAGGACCAGGCTCACCGGGCCGTTGGGCAGTGCACCAGGGCCCTCGCTGTAGCGCGCCGGGTCAAGAATGTCCCAGATCGGGATCACGAAGGACACGCCCCGGTCCACATTGCCGGCGATGTGCATGCCCACCAGCGTGGGGTCGTCGTCGTCATTGCGCAGCAACACTGCGCAACCGCTGTCACCGGCCAGGGTGCGTTCGCCAAAGCGGACCTGCAACTCCATCACCTGGTGGTGGATCACATCCACCACGCCATTCGCAAAGTCGTAGCTCAAAGGCAGTAACAGCGTATGGCTGTGGATGGATCGCTCAGCGCTCAGCGGCAGAAGGCTGCTGTCACCCCGCAAGGGGTTGTCGCGCGGTGCCGCAATGATCAACTGCCCTCCCTGCGCCAGCAACGCGTCCAACTCAGGTTCGTTGCGCACATACGGGCGTGAGGCGGACAGCTGCCGGCCACCAAAGAGGGCCGACAGTGCGTTCGGCCTCAGCACCTCGGCCAGTTGCACGTCAAAGCTCCTTTGGTTTCCGGCGCGCAGGTAGCCACCCAGGTCAGCGGCACGCGCCACTGTCTGTGAGCTGTCCTTCCTGGGGCGCGTCGGTGCGCCCGGCGCTCGGCCCACACCGTCCAGCGCAGGCAGCGGGCTCAGCACGTGAATCGGTGCCAATGCGTAGCGTTGGCTGCCCACCTTCAATACCCAGGCGAGGGCGCCACGCGACCTGACGCCATCGCTGTTTTCGCTGAGCACCGACAGACTGCCCTGCGCCACGCCACCCAGCAGGCGGGACTCGTCCTGCACGTCGGTGGGCACGGCCACGGGTTGCTCCTGGCCGTCGATGGACACCGGCGTGAGCAGCTCCGTTGGCAGGCGTTGCGCGGGCTGACGCGCCAACTGGTCCGCGGTGAGCTTGCGCCGGACCACGAAGATCACACAGGGTTCATTGTGCAGGTGCTCGATGCCCTCTGAGTCGTTTCGCCGCCGCAGCCCCGACACGACGGCCACCACCTGCTTTACCCTTTGCACCCACTCGACGCGTCGGCACTCGGCCAGACAGCGAGCCAGCTGCATTTGCCTGGTCGCGGGCAGTGACAACCAGCGCTTGCGGGCCTCCAACAGCATGGCCTCATCAGGCTGGGCGTTCAATTGCTCCCAACCGCGCGATGCGGCCCGCCGCCTGGCGGCCGCGGCAGGTCGACGGGGATTCACTTCACGCATCCTGCGCCGCCGTCCAGCATACTGAGCCTGGCCCCCATGGCATTCAGAGCACTCGCGACAGACGCACTGAGCCTGTGCTGTGCCTGGAGATGACCAAGCAAAGCCGTACGTGTCTGCTGCTGGGTATAGCTGGCGCTCTTGGCGCCGGGTGTGCACGCCAATTTCACCGCGAACCCTGACGCATCCTGGCGACTGTCCTGGACCTTCATCGTCACAGCCGCCGCTCCAGTACCGACCTTGAACGTCGAATTGGCCTTTTTCGCGGCCTCCAGCGCACTGGTGAGCGGTTTGCTGAGGTCCATGGCCGACTCGTTGGTACCGGCCGGCGCAGCGGCTGCTGCGATCTTCAGGCTGATCTGCTTGCGTTGGCGCGGTGTCGATGAGTCCGCCAATTCGATACGCAGGTCATGCGGACCGACCACTGTCTTGGGTACTTTGACAATGAACCCTCTGTCATCAAGTTGGGGGGCAATGACCTCGATGCCATAACTGGGCTCTGAAGTGATGTGTCCGTACAGAGGCGTGCTGCCGCCACTGACGTAGAACTTCTGACTCTGGTCTGCCGAAGGGTTGGCCGTGAACAACAACTCTGTGGCGCTGGGGACCAGGGCGGTTTCCTGCCCGCTTGGCACACACTTCGTCCAGTCCTCTGGTGACGCATCCGCTGCCAGCCGAGAGGCCCGCTTGGACATCTGCTCTGCACGGACCTCAACGACCAATTGAGTCTCTGCCAGCGCAATGACGGCATCGCGGACTTGCTGCACTTTTTCAGTCGTGACCCCAGTGGTCTGGGTCCCCTTCTTCGTGTCTTCCGTGCCGGAGGGCAGTTCGTTTGTGCTTTGGCTGCTCCCTGAAGCTGCGGAAGCCGCTGTGGGTGCGGTCACCCCAACGGCGCTACCGAATCCCCCGACGACACTGGCCAAGTTCTTGAGTGCTGCCAAAACGGCCGCGGGCTCAGGCGTGCCCATGGCCGCCATCTGGTTGACTGCAGAACGAATGCTGTCGGTCGTGGCCCTCAACGACGACGCCACCTTCTTGTTCCGTTCGGACAGATCCTCAGCCTTCGTCTGGACCACCACTGACTTGTCGTGAACCGCCTGCGCGGCGGTGATTCGCTGGTCAGCGTATTGCCGGGTGACGTCGTTTGACGGGAGGCCCAACGCCAGCATTTTCAGGTCCACCAGGGCCTTGGACAACTTCTTCAGGTCAGCCAGCAGTGCGGTCGCGTCTGAGGCCTGCGCAGAAAGAGTTACGTCGTCTATGCGTTGTGCGCGCGCCATGGCGATAGCGCAGTTGGTCCGTCCGATACCCACCTGGTATGCCGTCAGATGGGCGGCTTGCTTGCTGGTGGTGGAGTAGAGGTAAAGGCTGCCTCCGAGTCCGGCAGTGGTTGTGAATGCATCACGATGGACACCTGCCGTGACCAGACCGAAGGTGGCCACGCCCAGGCCAAACAAGAGGTTGTTCACCGCCACCTGATCTGAGACATGGGCGTAGGCCTTGTCTTCATAGGCGGCCCGAAGACCCATCGCCTCGTCCATGGCACGGCCCAGTTCGGAAGTGTTGGCGGTCGTTTCGGCGGCGACGGTCGGCCGCTGAACCATCGGATTCACCGCGCAACCGCTGATCAGCAGCGACGCGGCAACGGCCAGCAGGGTGGGGTGGGAGCGGAGGTGGGCGGCCACAGGGGGACTCCTTGTCGAGAGGCAGGCTCCCCCAGTCTCGCCCGTGCAGCGATGCGTTGCATCCGCAGTTTCGATGAGGCGATCGCGGGGGCACCGCAGCCGCCGCCCGATCGTTGCCGACGGGCCTGGCTGCGGGCGGCAGCTTGCCGGAGTTTGTCGGCCCAAAGCGCGGCGCGCTTGTTCGAATGGGCACACCCGGGAAGCAGCCTTGAGGTCCCGGCCCCCGCGGCGCCGCCGCCCTTTCGACACCGGAGCTTGATCATGAAGCGACACCTCTCTCCTCTGATGATGGCCGCCACGCTGGCGCTGTTCTGCCATCCGCTACAAGCCGCCCCGGCGGCAGCGGCCCCGGCGGCATCGAGCCCCAAGCTGGCGCGTGCGCCGATGGCCACGCCGGCCGCCAGTGCCGTCACGCCCTCCAACGCGGCCCAGTCCGCCCAGCCGGCCCGCAGCGGCCGTCTGCTGCGCGTGGCCATCGACATCGGCCGTCAGCCGGCGGGCGAGCCGGGTCAGGCCGAGTTCCGGCTGAACCAGGCGCTGGGCTCGGCACTGGCGCGCGAGCTGATGCTGCAGCAGGTCACGGTGCTGGCCATCCCGCCGGGCCTGAGCCCGGCGCAGCGGGCCCGCGCCGCCGAGGGCAGTGACCTGCTGCTGTCGGTCAACCACGAGACGCTGACCGATGCCCAGCGGCAGCAGGCCCAGGGCGCCAGCGGCTTCAAGGTGGCGCTGGCTGGCCGCCAGGCCGCCGACCCGGTGGCCCTGGGCTGCGCCCGCGGCGTGGCTCAGGCGCTGGTCAAGGGCGGTCGTCCGCACGCGGCCGCGGTGGTGCCGATGCGGCCGCTGCTGGACGTGTCGCTGGGCGTGCAGCGCCAGGACGATCTGGCAGTGCTGAACGCCGCCAGCGTGCCGGCGATGCGCCTGCAGGTGGCCGTGCTGGCCAACCCGGCCGAGGCGCGCCAGGCCGGCAATGCCAAGTGGGTGACGCAGCAGGCGCAGCAGATCAGCCAGGCGCTGGACCGCTGCCTGCGTGCCACCAGTACGGTTGCCAAGGCTCCGACCGCCGCACCTGCGGCGCCCAGCGTGGCGCCCGCCCAGGCCGCGCGCCGCGGCAGCGAGCGCGTGATGGACGGCGCCTGAACGCCGCCGACCACACCGGCCGGCGCTTGTCGGCCGGCCGGCACGGTCGGTTTCCAGAATGGATTGCACCTGCCGGCGCTGCCGGCGAAAGAAAGGACCTCTGATGCTCAACACCCTTGAACAGCGCCTGCACACCCGCCTGCAGCAGGTGCAGGCCCGGCTGCAGGCCCGCAGGCAGGCGCTCACGCCTCCCATGCTGCAGGTGGCCTGTCACACCCAGCCCTTGGGCGCGCTGTTCGCCCCCGGCGGCCCGTCGGTGCAACTGCAGCGCGCCAACGGCGGCCGCAAGCCGGTCAAGATCGAGCTGGTGCAGGTGGACGACCTGACCGAGAGCGTGCTCAACCGCGCCCAGGTGATTGCCGACACCTCGCGCGCCGCGCTGGAAGCCCTGGAGAAGACCGCGCTGGAGGTGCGCTTTGGCTACATCGGCGCGCGTGACCGCGACTATGGCGAGGCCGACGAGGTGCGCGTCATCCACGGCAGCAGCGCCCAGCTGCTGCGCGAGCAGCAGACCGTGGTGCGTGCCGGTGGGGGTGACCCCGAAGAGCCCTTCGGCGACACCCTGATCGAGCTGCTGGAGGGCTACCCCTTCACCCAGTCGCCCGATGTGGTGCGTGCGGTGCTGCTGACCTGCAACGGCCACAGCAAGCCCACCCGCCAGGGCCTGAGCCCGCTGCAGGTGGGCGAGCGCCTGCGTGATGCGCGCACCTTCATCTGCGTGGTGGGCGAGGCCGGCAGCAACACCGAAGACTTCGTCACCGGCGCAGGCGCCTACGGCATCGGTTTTCTGGAGCTGCACAGCCAGCCTACGCCGCAGCAGGTGCAGGCCATCGCCCACAAGCTCACCGGCACGCTGATGGGCTCGCTCACGCAGACCGGCACCGGCACCCTGCCCGATGCCGGGCCCATCAGCCAGCTGCAGCCCACCGGCTACACGCTGCCCAACCCCTGAGGGCGCGCGGTAACCCATTGCGCCCAACGCCTATCCGACCCCTGACACCTTCACACCCAAGGACCTTGCCATGAACCCCAGCACTGTCTTCTCCAACGCCACGGCCGCCCAGCCGCCCGCCACGCCGCCCGGCGGGCCGATGCCCGGATGGCAAGGCATCTTCACGCCGGGCAATGGCCCGTCGGTCACGCTGACCCGCACCAAGGTGTGCGGCATCCAGCGCGTGTTCCTCCAGATGGACGACTCCGGCAGCATGGGCGGCAGCAAGGCCAGCGCCGCCAACCTGGCGGGCGCCGACCTGCTGGGCCATCTGGGATCGGCGGGCTTTCGTGACGGCTTCCTGATCAGCCTGATCAGCTTTGACGACCACGCCACCGTGCATGCCGACCACCAGCGCCCGTCGGCCCTGGGCAGCCCCACGCTGGTCAGCGGCCGCGGCGGCACCGACGTCAGCTGCGCGCTGCGCGAGGCCAACCGCCTGCGCCGCGCCTGGACGCCGCAGCCCAGCGAGCACGAAGTGGCGCCGCCGGTCTACCTGCTGATGAGCGACGGCTGCACCGGCTTCGTGGACGAGGCGGTGCAAGAGGCCGAGGCGGCCAAGCGCGACGGCGTGACCATCGTCACCGTGGGTTTCGGTGACGATGCGGACATGGACCTGCTGGGCCGCCTGGCCACCAGCCCGGCGCACTGCAAGCATGCCGCCGACGCGGCCTCGCTGCGCGAGTTCTTTGCCCAGGTGGGTGCCACGCTGCGTGATTCATTGCGCGACGGCACCGCGCCCGGCGCGGCCCTGGGCCTGGACCTGCGCAGCGCCTGACCCCCATTCGGAGAGCCACCATGCACCCGGATGCACACAGCACCCCGTCGGCCCACAGCGGGCTGGTGGGCGCCATCATGCGCGGCCTGCAGGCCAGCCTGCCGCGGCCGCCGGTTTACCAGGAGATCATGCTGAGTTTGGCGCCACCTGTTGCGCCAGAGGAGGACGGGGACGTGCCCGACCCCGGAGCTGATGCGGCGCCCACCGCCCAGCCCGATGCCCCCGCTGCGCCGGCCACACCGCTGATGCCTCGCCCGCAGCGCAGCGCCGCCGCGGGCGACACGGTGGGCCTGCACGACGGCGCGGGCCCGCTGCGCCACGTCTCCACCACCGACCTGCTGGACCTGGCGCGCCGCCTGGCCGAGAGTGGCGCCGGTCCCGAGCAGCTGCTGCGCGAGCTGACCGCGCTTGGGTTGCCGATCGGTCCGCTGGATCCGGCCACGGCGGGCGTGGTGTCGGTGACTGGCAACTCGCCGAAGGGCTGGAACGAAGACACCGCGTTGGGCTTTGTCAGCCATCACCCCCTGCTGGGCCCGTCAGGCCCGGTGCTGATGGTGTTTGACGGGCTGGGCGGCATGAAGGACGGCCGGCTGGCGTCCAAGTTCGCGGCGCTGGCCATGGCCCTGGAGCTGCACCGCACGCCCGACACCCTCACCACTGACCTGAGCGTGCACCTGGCGGCGGCCTTCGAGCGCGTCAACCGCCGTTTCCGCGCCGCGTCCAAGCTGCTGTATGGCCGCGTAGACCCGGGGGCGCTGCGCAGCACCGCCATCGTGCTGCTCACCGAGCCCGGGCACTTCGTGTTGGGCCACCAGGGCGACGGTCAGGCCCTGCTGCGCTGTGCCGACGGCAGCCTGCTGCCGCTGTTGCAACCGCACACGAGCGCGGCCAGCAACCGGGTCAGCCGCTCGCTGGGCCCGCAGCCCGATGGCGAGGCCGAGGTGCGGCGCCATCTCCGCCAGCCCGGCGATCTGGTGGCGCTGACCAGCGACGGCTTCGAGCCGGTGCCCGTCGACCAGATGATGACCGTGCTGCACCACTACGGCTGCAGCATGCCCATGCAGACCGTGGCCGCCGGCCTGACCGACGAATGCTGCCAGCAGCGCGACGGCCAGGGCACGATCACCTTCGACAACATGAGCCTGGCCGTGCTGCTCACGCCGGCAGTCTCGGGAGATGCGCCATGAGCCAACCCGCACCCGGCCACACCGTCACCGACGAGCAGGGCCGCCGCTACCGCCTGGGCCCCGAGCTGGGCTGCGGCGCCCAGGCCAGCGTCTTCGAGGCTGTGGGTCCGCAGGGGGAGCGCGTGGCCATCAAGCTGTTCAAGGCCTCGCCCTCGCGGGCCAGTGACCTGCAACGTGCCGAGGCGCTGATGCGCCATGCGCAGCAGCGCCAGCTGAGCCTGCCCGCCGCCTTGCCGCTGGCCATGGTGCGCGACGCCGCGGCCCAGGGCTATGTCACCACGCTGGTGCCCGATGCGCATCAGCTGGAAGCGCTGATCGAGTCCGGTCAGATCGCCTACTTTGCCGGCTTCCAGGTGGTGGCCGCGCTGTGGGAGGCGCTGGCCCAACTGCACGAGGCCGGCATCGCCCACGGCGACCTGCGCAGCCGCAACATCCTGGTCAATGCCAACGGGTTGACGCTGATCGACCTGGACAACTTCGTGCTGCCCGGCCAACCCGGCCTGCCGCCGCCGCCCTTCGTGGGCGACCTCGAGGTGATGGCTCCCGAGCTGCGTCAGCGCGTGCTGCAGCGCCAGCCCGCGGCGCAGCTGGTGGGCCTGGCCACCGATGTCTATGCGGCCAACGCACTGACCTACCTGATGCTGGTGGGCGACGACGACAACATGGGCGCCGTGGGTCTGGACGCGCTGCACCGCGCCAAGCTCAGCGGTCGCTGGAACGGCGACCCGCTGGCGGGCGGCCAGGCCGGCAACCTGAACCCGCGCATGCTGCCGGTGTCGCTGATGTCGCTGATCCGCCAGGCCTGGCAGGGCGACCCGGCGCTGCGCCCCAGCGCTCGCGAGTTTGCCCGCCTGCTGGGCCAGGTGCTGGCCGAGCGCACGCTGTTCAGCTGCCCGCACTGCGGCCAGGCCGTGTTTGCCGACGCGCTGCTGCGCGACTGCCCGCACTGCCAGCAGCCCATGCCGGTGCCGGTGCTGCAAGGCCCCGGTGTGCGCGTGCCCGTGGCCCAGGGCGCGCTGACCGTGGGCCGCGCCGAGCTGGGCGGCGACCCCAGCATCAGCAGCCGCCATGCGGTGCTGCAGCGCATGGGGCCGATGCTGCGCTTCACCGACCGCTCCAGTTTTGGCACCAGCCACCGCGACCGTGGCCAGGGCTGGGAGCACATCCCGCCCTCGTCGGCGGTGGTGCTGGTGCCGGGCGACCGGCTGCGCCTGGGCCGCACCGAGTTCCAGGTGGCCCATGGTTGAGCACGCCGCCCCGCCGCGCTGCCGCCTGTGTGGCGCCGCCGTGCAGCGCCCGCCCCGTGCACCGGCCAGCCCGCACCTGCAGTGGTGGTGCAGCACCTGCGCCGCCACGCCGGTGGACCACGCCCACCAGTTGCCCTGGCTGTACCGGCAGGTGCAGGGCTTCTTGCGCCTGCACCTGGGCCTGGCGCTGGAGCAGTGGCTGCAACCCGGCGAGCTGCGCCTGATGTCGCCCGCCGAGTGGCCGGCCCACAACGGCCGCCAGCAGCAGGGCGAGGCCCGCACCTGGGCGCATGCCTCGCCACCGGCCCATGGCCCCCGCCTGGTGCGGGCCGAGGTGTGCCTGCTGCAAGGCCTGCCCGCGCTGCAGGCCGCCGACGTGCTGGCGCACGAGGCCTTTCATGTGTACTGCCGCGCCCAGGGCCTGCGGCTGCCGCATGAACTGGAGGAAGGCACAGCCAACCTCTGGGGCTACCTGCTGCTGGCCGTGCACCCGGGCAGCGCGCTGGCCGACGAGCTGCGCCTGCGCGCCCTGCGCGACCCGAACGAGATCTACGGCCAGGGCTTTCGCGCGGCGCGGCTGGCCTATCGGCAGGCCAGTGGCTTTGGCGAGTACCTGCAGCTCGTCCGCGCGCAGCAGCCCTTGGCCGCTTGACATCAGCGGGCGCCCCGGTCAGGCGGCGCCCGCTTCCCGTTGCGCCAGCCATTGCTGGGTCAGCGCCCGCAAGCGCGGCGCGCTGACGCCTTCCGTGCCCGCGCCCAGCAGGCTGTGGCAGAACGGGCAGGGCGGGCGCGGGTGGCGGCCTGGGAAGGCCGCGCCGCCATGCCCCAGGTCCGGGGCGTGCCAGGCGTCGCGCACCTGCAGGCTGCCGTCTTCGGTTTCGGCCAGGTGGCGGAACAGGGCTTGGGGCGAGGGCTGGGCCAGGTGCTGCTCGATCAGGCGCAGGCCGGCGTGCGCTGCAAGTGCCGACCAGGACCTGAGCGAGCCCATGCGCTGCTGGCGCACATCGGCCGGTGTGGCCGGCGGCAGCGGCTGGGCCAGTTGCTGCAGCAGGTCATGGGCCTGGGCGTAGCCGCCCACGCAGGCCAGGCATCCGGTGCCGGCGGGCAGCAGACGCAACTCGGCCTGCGCACCGTCGGGCTGGATGCCGGTGGCGATCACCAGCCGGTCGCGCTGGGTGGCCAGGGCCCAGGCGTCGGCCCACAGGCGGGCGGCGTCGTTGTCGGTGCACACCACCAACAGGTTGGCCAGGGCCACCAGCGGGCCCACCGCCTTGCGGGCCACCGGCCAGGGGTGCAGGGCCAGCGTGGCGCCGGGGCGGGCCACGCCGCGCACGAAGCGGGCCAGGGCCTGCAGCTTGGGGCTGCCAGTGGGCAGCGGGGCCAGGTCGCCGTCTTCGTTGTGGGGCTCCATCACGTCGGGCTCGACCACGCCCAGGTGCTGCACGCCCATGCGCAGCAGGCCATGGGCCAGCACCGAGCCGATACGGCCGGCGCCCACCAGCAGCACGCGGGCCAGGTGCAGGTGCTGCTGGGCGGGACCCAGGGCGGCGCGCTGCGGCGCATAGCGGGGGCTGGGTTCGACCTCCGGCTCGGCGCTCACCGGTGCGGGGGGCCGTGCCGGCGCCGTGGCCGCCGGGCCCAGCAGAAGGCGCTGGGTGCGCGCGCCCGTCAGCTCCAGCGCCGGCAGCGGCCAACAGCCGGCCTCGCCCGCGCGGTGGGCCAGCAGCAGGCCCAGGCCGTCCAGCCGCAGCCACAGCAGCACCAGCAGCGGGTTCGGGCCGGCGCAGGCCTGGCGCCAGCCGGGGGCGTGGGCTTGCAGCCAGGCGGTGCAGGCTGCGGGGTTCGGGGCTTGCGTGGGTGCGGTGGGTGGTGGGGTTTCAGCGGGCGCCACGGCCAGCAGCAGCACGGCGCTGGCAGGTTGGGCGTTGGGGTCCGCATGGCGCTGCGGGGGCAGGGGGCGCGGCGGGCCGAGCTGCAGCGGGCCGGCGTGCAGCCAGGTGGGTGAGGCGTGGGCGGCCTGGGCCTCCGCGGCGGCGGGCAGCGCCAGGCCGGCATGGGCCAGCAACGTGGCGGGCGTGGCGGCTGGCGGTGCGGTGTCGGGCGCTGAGGTTTGCAAGGCGGCTTGCAGGGCAGCCTGCAGGCTGGCCCAGGGCAGGCGCAGGCCGGCGATGGGCGTGTGGGGGAAGGAGGGCATCAACGGTGGCCGCGGACGGGCCGGCTCGGGCGGCACGCTGCATGGAGGGAATGCTGAAGAGGTGGATTTCAGCGTGGGGCGCCGCGAGGCGGGTGACAAAGCGTGGCACGGCGCTCCGGCGCAGGGCGCCCAGAACGTCTTCTTTCGAGCGCGCTTCGCGCACAAAGCCTGCATGCGAGCATGAACTTGCTCAGGCAGCCGCGTCACGCAGTCCCGGTTCAGGGGTTCGGGGTTCTGCTGATTGGCGCGGCCTCCCACGCACCAAGCGCACACCAAGGACGTCGCTCATGTTGCCGGGGGGATGGAAGTGGCTGCGGTACGAAGGACGGCGGCGCGCTGCTGGGTTGTGGAACCCGCCGCCACGCACGGCAAGCCATTCCTCCGCTCGCTCGCCTTTGCCCGTCTGATCAATCGCTGCCTGGGCCTGTTCGGTGCGGTAGCCCTGATGGAGCAGTTCAAACGGCAAAGCATTGGCGCACCAATTCGATAGCTGACCCGCGACATCGGCGACACCATGGGGGGTGTGCGAGGCGCTGCAACAACCCACTGGGCTGGGCCTGTCTAACTTGACGCCGTGGCTAAGTTCCAGCGGCCCGGATTCACCGGCCGTCGGCTCATGCGCCCAGCGCGGCGGCGTCTGGCCCGGGCAGGCTGGGCCTCGCACGCCAGCCTCCCAGAGCACTTCGGTGGGCACCCGCGTCTGCCATCCTTCAGTCTGCTGCAGCCGCTGCGGGGTCCAGCCGCTCGGGTCCTTCGGCCTTGTCGCTGCGCGGCGCTCTAGCGCCCGGTGCAGCGGCTCGGCCCAGTCGGCGTAGGCCATGCACTGGTTCCACCTCCCTCCCACTGCAGGCTGCAAGGCATTGGTGTAGCGATCGTCTTTCAACTTGTAGTGTGGGCGCTTCGAAGCCGGGCCGGGCTGGTCCTGGGCAAAGCTCTCCCACTCGCCCACCGTCACCGGGTGGCGGGCCATCTGAAAAGGGCACAGTTCCTTGGTCCAGCTGGGCTGTTCATTCACATCGCCCTCGCCATCGCTGCCGATGCGGAACGACAGCTTGGGCCCGCCGTACTCGCCCAGCATCGCCCACTGGTGCAGCCGGGGCACCAGGCCGCTTCGCACTTTGCCATCGGGCAGCTCCGCTTCCACCCAGGTGTAGCGCAGCGTGTCCTGCAGGTGGCCGAGCAGAAAGCCCATCTGCAGCCGGATGCGGAGGTCCACACCTTCGCCCTGGCACTTGGCGGCCCACACGGCTTGCCAGTGGGCGTTGAGTTCGGCATCGGCGAAGCCGGGCACGTCCTCCGGATCCCCCGACATGTCCTGGGCTAGCGCGGCCTGGCCCACGTGATCGCCCAGCACCGCGGCGGCGCGCAGCTTGTGCGCCACCGCCTCGCCCGCGTCCACACTGGCCAGCAGCAGCAGGCGGCGAATGTGCTGCAGCACCGGGTGCGGCTGGCGCCAGGGGCCATCGGGCTCCAGCACGTCGCGGACGTCGATCGCGCACTGGGCGGCCAGGGCCAGGTTGGCCTTGGGCATCAGCACCAGGTGCCGCAGCCACTTCTGCTGCTCGGCCTTCGGCACCACGGCCACGGCCATGCGCACGCGCTCGTGGTGCGGCGTCACCTGGGGCAGCTGCAGGCGGTAGTTCTTGTCCTGAGCCAGGCGGTCCCGCAGCGGCTGGCCGGGCTTCGGGTCCAGGTCGGGCGGCGTCAAGTCCGGCAGGGCGTCGCGCCGCAGGCCCAGCGCGGCGAACAGTTCCTGGAACTGCGGGTGCACGAAGCGCAGGGTCCGGCGCTTGTCGGGGCCCAGGTGCAGGGTGGCCAGGCCGGTGGCTTTCAGGGCGGGCAGCCAGGTGCCTTCCAGCCAGGCCTCGGCCGTGCCGGGCGCGCGCTTGAGCATTTCGGCTTTCAGCAGCGACCAGGCCATCTCGGTGGTACGGCCGCTCTCGGCGTCTTGCAGGGCGTCGGCGGCGTGGCCCAGCAGGGCGAGCAGGGCGCCGGGCTCGGGCGGCAGCGTCCAATCGGTCAGCTGGTCCTCGCCGTCCCTCAGGCAGGCGAGCAGATCGTCGGAGAGCAGGCCTGCTTCGGCCAGGGCGCCGCGGCGCCAGGTGCGGCCCAGCACGTGCCACACCAGGGCCAGCAGCAGCTGCGGCCGGCGCTTGGGCAGGTCGGCCCGGGGCCAGGCCTGGGCCAGGGTGCATTGCGCGGCCAGGATGCCGGGCGTGCGGCAGAAGTCGGCCATGGGGTTCAGCGGCTGCTGGTTCAGCGTGGCGTCGTCTGCGGGCGCGCCGCCTTTGGGGGCCAGGCCCAGCGCCTCGAGCAGCCGTGCCTCGGGGCTGTCGGCCGGCGGGGGCGGGGGCGGGCCGTCGTGCCGGTGCAGGGCGGCGTCCTCGGGGCGGAAGCGCTGGAACAGGTAACGCCGCATCTCACTGGCCCGGAAATCCAGCAGGGCCACGGGGCGGGCCGCCCAATCGCCGCGCGCGTTGCTCAGGGCGGTGGCCTTCTCCTGCCGGCGCACGGTGAACACCGGGGGCAACAGGCGCTGCCGCTGCGCGGGCTGGGCCAGCCATGCCACCAGGTGTTTCTCGAAGTCCTGCCGCTGGGCTGGGCTGGCGGCTTGCAGTTCATCCAAAGCATCGAACAGCAGGCGGGGCTGGAGCGTGGGGGTGGCGGGGGCCTGCAGCCACTGGGCGAAGCCCAGGCCGGGGGTCTGGGCCTCGATGTGCTTGATTATGGCGGCGCCAAAGTCCTGATCGGGCGGAAGCAGCTGGCTCAGTTCCACCACCGGCAGCAGCACCGGCACTTCGCCCCAGACGGCAGCGCCTTGCGGCGCGCCGGGTGCGCTGCCTTGGTGGTGGCGGATCAGGGCCTCGCGCGCGGTGCGGGCAGCCCATTCGGTGAGCAGCGTCGTCTTGCCCGCATAGGGCTCGGCCTCGATGCACCACGCGGCGGGGCGGGGCTTGAGGCTGGGGTCGTCCAGCAGTTCGCGCAGGTCGTTGCGGGCGCGCTCGCGCTCGTTCCTGGGCGAGTCGTCGGTTTCATCTGTGCCGCCCTGGCGGGTGGGCTTGGCAGCCAGGTCGGTCAACTGCAGGCGCACATAGTGCTTCAGCAAGGGCTGGCTCTCGCCCAACTGCTGGTAGCGGCACAGCGCGTTGCGGGCGTAGCAGCCCAGCAGGTAGGTGGTGAGGTTGGGTGAGGGGGCGTGGGCCACGCTCTCCAGCAGGTCCGCATCGAGCTGGCCCTCGTTCAGGTGCGGGTCCAGCAGCAGGGCGTGCAGTTCACGCTGGTCGTCATTGAGGGGGCTGGCGGCTTGCGCCACCCGGTCCACCAAGGTGGCCAGGTCGGGCAGGCACATGGCCTGGGTGATGCCGGCGCCTGCTTGCCCCTTGGCAAACCAGCGGGCCTGGGGCTGGCGGTGGGGGTGCAGGTCCAGCGCGGCGGCCAGCTTGTCGGTGGCACCGCCCACCGGGCCCAACTCGGGCAGTTGCACCTCGGGCGCGCCGGAGCTGTTGGCATCGAGCAAGACCGTTTCGCCCAGTTCGGCCGAGATCAGCACCTTCAGCAGTCCACCGTTCAGGTCGCCCGGCCGCCACTGGCACAGCGCGCCCTTCAGTGTCCGCAGGGCGGCCGAGTCGGTGCGAAGGTGGTCGCGCAGCAGCCAAAGCGCGCCCACGGCCAGCGTGGCGCTGGCGGAGGTTCCGGTGACGGCGGGCAGCGGCCAGCCGCTGGCCTGGGTGAGCCCGGTGGAGGGGTGAACGCTCCAGGAGACAGCCGGCGCATCAGGCTGCAGCACGGCATCCAGCAGGGCCCGCACCCGGGCCAGGCCCAGGGCCCAGGTGTCGTCCACCGGCAGCAGCGCGGCGCCTGGGGCGCGCAGCAGGCGACCGCTGTCCTCGGGCCAGTCGAGCGGGGTGGTGGGGTGCACCCACAGCAGCAGCTCGGTCAGCGTGCCGTAGCCAGCCGCACCCAGCCAGTCGCTCACCATGGGCTGCATGAAGCGCAGGTGGGGTGGGTCGACGTGGCCATGGCGCAGGGCCTGGTGCAGCAGGTCTTCTTGCTGGTTGTGCGGGGTCCAGCCGCGACCGCGGGCGTCCATCGCGTCGCCAGGCCACAGTGCCGCAGCAGCCAGTTGCGCTGCACGACGAGCGCTCAGCGGCGCATGGGGTGAGAACTCGTGTTCGCTGCCCCAGGTCGGGTGCCAGCCGTGGTCCACGGTGGCATCGCTGACCAGGTGCCAGCGCAGTTCGTCGCCCTCGCCCCGTTGGGTGTGGGCCCCGGCCATGGTGACGCGGCACAGGTCCAGCCACAGCGGCCAGCGCAGGTCCTCCACAGGCTGGTGCAGCAGCTCGGTCGGCAGCGGGTCCATGGGCTGGCGGGCCAGGTGCTGTGCCCGCTGTTGGCGTACCAGGTCCACCAGCTCGTCGGGGCCGCAGGGCGAGGGCAGGGGGGCGAAGCGGGGCATGCGGCCAGAGGTGAACGCGGTCAGAGGGTGAGCGGATGTTGCCATGGCAGTCGTGCCGCACCGCTCAGACGCCCGGTCGATGCACACCATTCGTGGGACGCGTCGTTCTAGGGCACGCCTACCCAGCGCTGATGTGGGGCTCTGCTGTCCACTTCGGCGCAGGCGGCCGCTGGCCCGACCGAGTGGGTGCGGCAAACGAACATCAGCCAGAACCTGCCAGGGTGTTCAGCCAGGCCATGGCCACGGCTGCGACCAGCAGTGCACTGAACCCGAGTGCGAAGCGCAGCAGCGCACCCGACAAGCTGGGGTGCGGGGCTGCCTGGGGGCTGAGGCCATCAGTCGGTGGGCGGTCCATCAGCGTGCTCCGGTGGTGCCGTCCACGGCCTGTGCGCTGCCCGGTTGGTCAGGGGTCCACCAGCCTGCGGCCTGCAAGGCCATCACAGCCACGACCGGGTCCGAAGCAGCTGTCTGCTGGGCTTTTCTCATGGACTGGTCCATGCACGCGGCGTCTCGCAGGCGCAGGCAATGCAGCACGGCGTTGCGGGTCTCCCACAAACGGCGGCGAGTGGCTTGCAGTGCGGTGGTTTGAGGGTGACGCAACAGGTCTTCATCCAGCGAGGCCGCCGACTCGAAGCGTTCCACGGCGGTGATCGTTCGGCCTTGGCGCAGATCGGTCTGAGCCAAGGCCAGCAGGGCCTGTGCATGCTCTCGTTGCTGAATCACCAAGGACTGGAGTCGCTGTCTGCGCGCTTCGGCGTCAAGGGTGTTGGCAGGCAGTGCTGCCACGCCGGCCGCCGCGGCCGGCAGTCGACCCGCCTGCAGATGGGCCACGACGGCCCTCTCGGTGGGGGTGGCCCCGCCGGTGACACAGCACAAGGTCAGGGCCAGCACCAGTGCTGACTGGGTGGCCCTGACGACTCTGCAGCCAAGCATGGTGGCTGCGACAGTATGTTGACCGGACATGGCTCAGTCCTTTCGATGGGCGAAGGAGGGTGTGTTGGTGCCAGAGGCTGCATGCCGTGGAGGCAGCGGCGAGCGCCCCTGCATGTGACGGAAGTAGCGGGCCAGCGCGTCGAGCATGCGCAGTCCCCTGGGTGAGCGGCAACTGCTCACCGAGTTGAAAAGTTGCTGACCGGCATTGCGGCCATCACTCGACCCGATGGCCACGGCCTGACGCACCTCTTTGCGCGCCGCTTGCACGGCACGCAGGCCTTGTTCGATCCAGCCCGCTGCGCTGCGATCCCCGGCACCCTGACGGGCCTGCGATGCAGCAGCAGCCACTGTGCGGCCCAGGCGGGGCACGGCCTGCATCATGCGTTCCGGCACCTGGCTGCGCACGGGCGCCAGATACGTCTCCAACGCGGCGTCGAAGTTCACCGAGCGCACACCCACTTCCCAACGTTCGCAGATGTCGATCACACCCAGCGTGAATCCGGCCACGTGCCGGCGTGTGTCGATCGAATCAGTGATGCGCTCGTACTGTCGGAAGTAAATGGCCCGCCACAGCGGCTCCAGCCGCGCGCCCTGCAACGGAAATTCCTGCGCCTGGAGCCGCTCCAGCAGGTCATTGGCGCCCGGCACACCGCGCGCCACTGCGCGCTGCGTGGCAGCCTGGGCGGCCGCCAGAAGATCGGCCTCTGCCGTGCTGCGTTCGTGATCAGCGGCACCGGCCTCGGCCTCGAACTGTGACGCCAAGCCTAGCCAGGCCCTGGGGTCACCCTGCAAGGCGGCTGCGGCCCACAGTTGCGCAGAGAAGTCGCCGCGCACCAGTCGCCGATAGCGCGCTGACAGTGCCGAGGCCTCTTGGCCACGCAGACCAGCCAGCGCGGTGCGGCACAGTTGCTCCAGGGCCTCGTCCGGCTCGGCGCGATGTTGGGCCACGGCATCCAACCCTTGCTGGCAGGCCTGCTGCGGCTGGAGCTGACGCTCCAGTTCACGTACAGCAGCCTCCAGCGACGCGGTGGCAAAGCGGCCGGACTCAGCGGCGGGCAGCGACGCCGCACCCAGGGCCAGCAGTCCGCCCATCAGGAACTGTCGTCCAAGCCGGTTGGCAGTGAGCAGCCCCGTTCGAACAGCGGGCGCGGCGCTCATCGCGAGCTCCCGGCACGCCGCAGGGGTTGGAACGGCACATCGTCGGCATACACATGCTGGTCGCCGCAGCTGTGCACCGCGGCCATGGCGGCCCAGACCACCAGGCCGCGGAAGATCCATCTGAACAGGAAGCCCATGGCTGACTCCGAGGGTATGAACCAGGCTCCATTTCGCCACCCACCGCGGCGCCAGGATCGACAAAGTCCGGCAACTGCGCGGTGAACTGGGTGCCGGACTTTGTCGGTCCCGGCAGCGCCAACGCCGGCAGCATTGATCGCTCCTGCCACTTCCTGGAGATGCTGATGAATCGTCCTGCACCCCCACCGGCCCCACAGCGCCTGCGCCCGCTGTTGATGGCGCTGCTTGCGACCCTGACGTTGGCTGCCACTTGGCCCTTGCCGGCAACGGCAGCCCCCAGCCGAGGCGCCCGATCTGCAGGCAGCCAAGCGGCCGCGTCGACGAAGGCGCGTGCACCGGTCACCTCGCAGACCCAGACCTCGCGGCAGGCGCGCCGCGAGGCCATGCGGCAGGCTCGTATTCCCACCAGCCAACAGCCGGTCAAGCAGATCTACACGCCGGCCGGACGCCAGTTGCACTACGAACTGCCCCGGCCGGGTGGTGGCCGCAAGCCGATGGTGGTCACCCACCAGACCACCGACCGCGTGCCTGGCCATGGCCGACACTGGGAGGCCGGCCCCGCCAAGCAGCCCGTGCGGACCGACCCGCTGGGCCGGACCCGCGTCAGCAACGACAAGGCCAAGGTGAATCATGCCCGCTGAGACAACCACCCTTTCCGCCGGTGCGCGCATTGCCTGGACTGCGCAGTCGCGCCGAGCACTGGCGCAACTCACCCGCCTGCTGGCGCCCTACACGCCGCGCCGTTTCGAGCAAGCCGAAGGCCAGTTGCTGCAGCAGCAGATCACGGCCCGTTACCAGCGGGCCCAGTCGGAGGGCCATCTGCTCGCGCAGACCCTGCCGCGTTGGGAAGCGCTGGCGTCGGCCCTGAACAGCGTGTTGGCGTCACTGCCGCAGAGCCAGCTGAGTCATCGGTGGATCCTGCTGCCTCAGGACGCCGAGGTCCGAGGTGTCTTTGATCTGCCGATTGACGCCTTGCCTGAACGCGCTGCAGCCCTGCTGCGCTGGGACGGCAACACCGTGCTGCTGGCGGCGCCGTCGCTGGACCACGGTGTGCTGCTGGACTGCTCGGTGGAAGACGACGACCGCGTGGTGCTGACGTTGGAACACTGGTTCAACCGCGATCCCTCTCACGGCAGCTGACCCCTGCGAGTCGTTGTCGGCGCAGGCAGAGCCACCGCACAACAAAGGCCCCAAGGCACTTCGCCTCGGGGCCTTTGTCTTGGGCAAGGCACGCAGCCGGGCTGCGCGCCGCTGCCTTAGCGCGCGGGGCTGCCCAGCGTCTTGGCGGGTTGCAGCAGCACGCGCACCGCGGGCGCCAGGGTCTCTCCCTTCAGCGTATGCAGACCCAGCGCGTGGCCCGCCGGTGCGCCGATGATGGACAGCACCACACTGCGATCGCCGGGCACATAGGCCAGCGTGTACTTGGCCTGCTGGTAGGGGCGCTGATCAGCGGCCGGAGCGTACCGCGCCGAAGTGGTGCCGGTCTTGCCGGCCGCCAGCGTGTCCGCCAGGTGGTGCAGCGTGCCTGACGGGTGTTGCACCGGCGCCTGCAGCAGGCGGCGCAGCGTGTCACGCTGGCCGATGCTGGGCAGGTGCCGGGAGACCTGGCGGTACACGCTGGGGGCCTGTTGACCCACGCTGGCCAGCAAGCGTGGACCCTGCGCCTGCACCGGCACGCCAAACGCCACGCCGAACAGCGCCTGTCCCAGCGCCAGCAACTGCGCGGGGGTGGCGGCCAGCGTGCCGAAAGCCAGCCCGTAGGCCAGGTTGGCCTGCGCGGCATCGTCCACCACCAGGCCCAGCGCCTGCGCCGCATCGCGCAGGGCCTGAGGCCCCAGGTGGCGGGCCAGCTCATAGGCCGCCAGGTTGTCGCTGCGGGCCATCATCTCGGACAGGGTGATCAGCTGCGCCGGGCGGCACTCGGTGAAGCCCGTCTCGGGGCGGGTGATGCGCCGCAGGAGCCGGTCGCCATCACGCACCTGGCGAGGACACACCAAGGTCTCCGGGCTCAGGCCGGCACGCGCGGCGGCCAGCGCGATCACCATCTTGCCGATGCTGCCGATCGCGTTGCGCGCGCCATAGGCCAGACGGCTGCTCTCGTAGAGCCGGCGTACCGAGCCGTCGCCCACCGCAATGCGGGCCAGCACCACGTCGGCGCGCGCGGCCTCGTCGGGCGTGCCCGGGCACTGGCGCAGCGGCGATCCCGGACCCAGTGGCACGCACAGCGTTTGCAGGCCCGGCATCGACTGGTCGATGGCGGCCAGCGCGCTGCGGGCCTCACGCGCGAACCCGGTCTGCTCAGGCTGGGCCATGGTCAGCGTCAACGGCTCGCCGGGCTGCAACTGCGCCCGCTCGGCATCGGCAGCCACGTGCTGCAGTAGCACCGTGCCCAGCGTGGCCTGGGTGCGGCTGGTCAGGGTCATCAGGCGGTGCAAGGGCACGGGCGCCAGCGGGTTGACGGGCTCGATGCCGCTGTGCTCCCAGCCGTCGAGCGTCTGCAGCGCCTCGTCGCGCTCGGCACCCGGCGCCGTGGTGCGCAGCACCGCCACGCGGGCGCGGGCCAGGTTGTGGCACTGGTTGTGGGCCGCCTGCGCAGCACCCGGGGGCAGTGACGACTTGGCGGTCTCCCGGTAGGGCTGACAGCCCTTGGCGAACAGGGCGGCACGGCTGAGCGCCAGCGGCCGCTGCGGCAGCGTGGCCAGCAGCGCCACCTGGGCCAGCGACAGCTCGTCCGGCGCCCGGTCGAAGATCACGCGGGACGCCGCGTCCAGACCGCGCAGCGTGCCGCCCACCATGGCCATCGGCGCATAGGCGGCGTACAGCCGCACCATGCCTTCAGCGCCCCCCTGCGAGCGGTACAGCGAGCAGGCGGCGCCCCACAGCCTGAACTTCTGCACCACGCGCATCACGCGACTCTCTGGACGTTGCTCTTCGGGTTCGGCCAGGTTGCGGGCATTCTGCTCCGCCAGGCCCGAGCCGCCGCCGCTGCCGGTCAGCACCCGCGCGGCAATGCCCAGCGGGTCGAGGCCGCACACATTGCGCCAGGGGTTGAACAGCGTCTTGTGCTCCAGCGCCAGCACCATGGCCACCCAGGGCGGTGGCGGCGCCTTGGCCATGGCCACGTAGCCGTAGTCGGCAAAGTTCAGGCCGTCCGTGGTGGCCATGGCCGGATACAGCGAGCCCTGGAACTGCCCGTCAGCGCTGTACAGCGCCGAGCCCTTGCGGGCCTCCAGACGGGCAGCCCAGTAGGTGGCCGGGTGCTGGTCGTAGCCCCACCACACCTGGCTGGCCACGGCCAGCAGCAGCGCGGCTGTTGCGCTCACCAGACCCAGACCCACCCGGCGCCACAGCGGGCTGCGAAGCCGCTGGCGCAGCCGGCGGTACTGCAAGGCCACCAGGGCGGCGACATCCACCAGCGTGCCGCGCAGCATGGCCGGCAGGTCTGCGGCCCTTTGCACCAGGGCCGTCCAGCCCGACTGCAGCGTGGCCGCTCCGCTGAGTTGGGGCCAGAATGAGCCACCGCCGCCGCGCAGCAGGCGGTCGATCTCGGCGCGTCGCCGCGCTTCGTCCCGCTGCAGCGTCTTGATCCATGCATCGTCGTCCATGACATCCCCTTGTTCGGCCGGCCGGCAGACCTGTCCACCCTGGCAACGACCATGACGAGGTTGTAGGGCGCCGCGCTCGATCGCCGCCGACAAAGTGCGGCAGGCGCGCCACCGAGGCCGCACAGTCCAGGGCCGTGGCAACATCCAGCGCCATGTTTCCGTCACCCAGCCCGCAGGACCTGAGCACCATCGACGAGTGGATGGCGGCGCAGTTGGCGGACACGTCACCCTCTGGCACCGTGCTGCCAGCGCACTTCCAGCACAGCACCGAGCACCGACCGGGGCCGCTGTGGTTGTCGCTGTGTCAGCAGGTGCTGGTGGGCGGCAGCGCACAGTGGGTGGATGGCCTGGACCAGGTCGCTGCGTGGCTCACCCGTGCCGACCTGCGGTTCGAGTATGGCGCTGCGGATGAGGCGGCTGCCCAGCCGACGCTGAGCCCCGCCCGTGTGGCAGCGCTGGCCCTGGGCGTGGGCCACCCCGGCCACGCGCTGGGCCGCCAGCCGGCCAGCCTGTCCGAGGCGCTGCTGGCCGACAGCCTGGTGGGCGACTGGCCGCCCGCGGGCAGCACCCACCTGAACCTGGTGCAACTGCTGGTGGGCCCTTGGCAGCGGGCTGATGGCCGCGGCTGCCTGTGTCAGCTGGAGCTGTGGTGCCTGCCCACCGACTGGTTGGCCCAGCGGCCCGCCTGGGACCCCGGCCCCGGCACCCTGGTGCGCGCGCCCGGGGCGGTGCTGCTGCCGGTGGACCAGCACTTTGCACAGGGCCTGGACCGGGTGCAGCGCCTGCTCAGGCCCCTGCTGCGCCCCGGCGCGCCGGCCCTGGCCTGGAACCTTCGGCCCATGCCCGAGAAAGGCCAGTCGCAGGCCATGCCGATGTCGGCCGTCGAAGGCCCGTCGGCCATTGCCATGCTGGCCGTGGCCAGCCTCTACCTGCTGCGCGGGTGGTTGGACGCCACGCAGCCTGAACTGGCGCGTCTGGCCGGCTGGCTGGAAGACCTGGAACTGCCGCTGTGCACCTTGACGGCGGCGTTGGACGAACCGGTCGCTGGAGGCGATGCCATCCCCTGGCCCCGGCTGATGCCGGTGGGTTGGGTCAACGACAAGTTCGCCGCACTGCATCGCCTGCCGCTGGGCCGCCATGTGGCCCGGCGCTACACCGCCGAGCCGCCCGCTGACCTGGAGCAGCCGCACTGGCACCTGGCCGAGATGATCGAGCGCATGGTGCGCGACCTGGACCCTGGCCTGGACGACGACGCTCGCGACCTGTACCGCATGCTGCTGGACCCCACCGCCCCCAGCCCGGCCGAGCGGCACATGCCGTTGCTGGAGCGGGTGGCGCGCCGGGGTCACCTGGTGCGCTCCGTCAAAGGTTACCTGCTGTGGCGCTATGCGGTGCGCGCCAGCGGCAGCCATGCTGCCTTTGGCGACCCGGTGCGGCTGGACCAGCATTTCGTGCGCCTGGTGCTGACCGATCCTGACCGGGCGCCGGCCCGCCAGTCCAAAGCCCCAGACGCTGCGGTGAGAGATCTCTCAGGTGCGCCCGGGCCCGACGACGCCGACCCGCTCGGCGAGCTGGAGTTGGACAAGCTGCTCGACGCTCCGCCCCACAATGCCGAGCCGGCCTGGTGCGTGGTCTCCCCCCCGTTTCACGGCAAGACCACCCTGTTGGCCAAACGCGAGGCCGATCAGGCGGTGCAGGCCCTGCGCCGCCGCCAGGCCGGTGGGCCCTGGGGCGAGGTCTGCGTCTTCCTGCCCATGCGCGCCTTCAAGCTGAAGGACGGGGTGCACAGCGGGATGCCCGACGCTTTGGAGCAGCAGTTCCTGCGTTTCATCGAGGACCGCTCGCCCGGCCTGCCCAGTCTGTCGCAGTCGTTAGCCCTGCCTTCCGCGCAGCGAGAGGAGGCTACCCACGGTCTGCAATGGCGCCTGCTGATCGACGGCCTGAACGAACTGAGCGTGACGGTGCCCCGCGAGCGCTTGTTGCCCGGCCAGAGTGAGCTGGACGCCGCCCTGGACGAGCGCCGCCAGGTGGTGCAGGTGCTGTGCGGCTGGCTGGCCCGCCACCGCACGCCGCTGGGCCCGCTGTTGCCGCCGGTGTTCACCGTGCGCGAGCGCGAGAACGGCTTCACCCTGGCCGCACCGGAAGACGACGCGGCCAGCGAAGGCTGGCGCGCCCGTCTGGCTGCGGTGCGGCCCTGGCAGCGCAGCGACTGGCTCGCCTACCTCGACCAGCGGCGCCTGCCGCAGGCCGCCCACGAGCGCCTGCACAAGGCCCTGCGGCTGCACCGGCACGACAGCGAGGGCCAGGCCGACGACAGCGTCTTCGAGGCCTTCTGCCGCTCGCCCGGCATCCTGGCCGCGCAGTGCACCGTGCTGGAACGCTGGCCCGACCTGGCCCCGCTCACCCAGCGCGGCGCCCTGTTCGGGGCCCTGCTGTGGCATTGCCTGGACCGGCGCGGCAAGGACCTGTCCACGCAACTCTGGCCCGAACGCCTGCGCCGCCCCGAGGTGCTCACCCATGCCATGCGCGACGGCTGGCGCCTGCCGGCCGACCCCGGCCCCCTGCTGCAGCACCTGATGCTGCAGGCCGACGCCATGCAGGACCAGGCCGGCCTGCCCAGCGAAGAGGTGCCGGCCCACAGCAGCCCGCCGCAGCCCCTCGGCGACACGCCGGCCGAGCAGCGCGCCTATGCCCGCGCCTGGCGCCAGGCGGTGCAGGACCTGGGGCTGATGGTGGAGACACACGGCGGCGGCCTGGCCTTTGTGCACCAGCAGTGGCAGGAGCTGTTCGCCGCCTGGGGGTGCGGGCAGTCGGGCATCTGGCCCCGCATGCCGCCGCCGGCCCTGCACCCCGCTCCCGGCCAGGCCCTGCTCGATCACCTGGAGCGAGGCGGCAAGCTGGAGCTGCCGCGCGACAGCGTGCACCTGCAGCGCATGCGCTTTGCGGTGCAGCTGGCGCGCCAGCCGGCGGCGCTCTTGCGCCGGCTGGTGCTGATGGACCCGCCCAACCTGGCGCTGGCCGCCCAGTGCGCGATCGATGTGCGCGACGTGCTGGAGCCGGACGGCTGCTGGCGCCAGCCGCACCCCGTGCTGCAGCACATCCGCCGCCTGCTGCTGCTGGCCAGCGTGGACGCGGGCGAGGCCGTGGCGCACAAGCTGCGCGCCGCGGCGGTGCTGGGCGATCACGTGGGCCAGGCCGCGTTGGCCGAGGATATGACCGGGGATCCTGAAGACGTGCCCGGCTTCGACGACGCCGAACTCAACGCTCATTGGCTAAGCGTATGGGCCGCCAAGTGCCAGGGCGAAGGCGTGGACATCCGCCTCCGGCTGCAGATGGGCTTCCTGCTCGGCCACCTGCAGGACACGCTGCGCTACACCTGGGTGGAAGCGCAACTCCCCGATGGCAAAGTGCACAGCGGCCTGGTGCCGCGGCTGCACCAGTGGGCGATGCTGGGCGAGTACGGTGGGCCGAGGCTGGCGTTCCGCATCGGCAGCGATGGGGAGGGGGATGAGGATGAGCGGCCCAGCTGGCTCAAGGACCTGCGGCCCTTCCAGATGGCCCGCCACCCGGTGACGGTGGGCGAGTGGGCCAGCTTTGCGCAGGACGCGCCCGGCCCCGATTCGCAGCGCGAGGGCTATGCGCAGCTCGAACGCTTCAACAACCCCTTGCAGCCTGCCATAGGAGTGGAGTGGCGCCAGTGCATGGCCTATGCCGCCTGGGCAGAGCCGCTGCACCGGGCGCTGGAGCGCCGCGCGGCCGAGCGGGCGAACGGCCGCAGCGGCTGGACGGGGCAGCGGCTGAAGCTGACCGAAGGCTGGCGCAGCCGCGTGCCCACCGAGGTGTGCTGGGAGGCCGGCGTGCGCGGCCCGGCCCGGCCGGGCCAGACGCAGCCGCGCTGGGCGCATGAGCCGGCAACGAGCCTGCCCGGGCGGCTGGACTTCAACCACGACCGCAAGTTCGACCGCACCAGCCCGGTGGGCTGCTACAGCGCCTCGCACACACCCTCCGGCGTGGCGGATTCGGCGGGCCAAGTCTGGGAGTGGTGCGCCAATGCGCTTTGGCCTAGCCTGCGCCAACAGGGCTACCGCACGGCGCAGGCGCAGGCGGCGGCCGATCAGGCGGACGAAGGTGGGCAGGCGCCTGAATGGCATGCCCTGCGGGGCGGGGCGTTGGACGTCACGGCGGCGCAGTGCCGCGCCTCGTACCGCTTCCACCGCGGCCGCCCCGACTACCTCAACCTCAACATCGGGGTGCGCTTGGTGCGTGTGTGGCCGCCCCATTCAGAACCCTGAACACCCTGGCGCTGGGCAGGCTGACGCGTTGGCCGGAGCGCGCGGCGGGTGGCGCGAGGGGGTTCAGGCGCGCGCAGCGCGCCCGAAAATGCCTGGGCTGTCGCCACCCTCGGGCTGTCCTGTGGCGTCAACAAGCCTGCCGAGGTTTGTCGGCTCCACCGCCGCCGCAGGCGCTGCAATGGAGCCTTCTCCATCCCCACGGCACCCGGCCGTTTCCATCGTGTCTCAGCACAAGCTCGTCACAGCGCCGGCTTCACACCCAGCGGCCTTCGCGTCCGCACCCACTGAAGAGGCCCCTGCGTCACCCCGGACTGCCAGCGCAGGGCTGCCGCCCATCCCCCTGGCGGCCACGCCGCTGACCCCCGCACCCGCCGCCGACGTGCTCAGCCCCGCGCCAGCGCCCCTGCCGCCCCCCAGCGTCGCCCTGGCCGCGCTGATTGCCACCGCCACCCAGGCCCACCAGCAGGCGCTGCGCCAGCACGAGGCCCAGCAGGCCCAGGCCGCCGCCCAGGCCCTGCAGGCCCGCCATGCTTACGATTGAGGCCGAGTGCCGGCCGCCCTGGCCCGGTGTCACCCGCGCCGCGTGGGCAACATCCCCGGCCCGCGCTGCTGAAGAAGATCGTGGGCCTGCGCTGCGCCTGGTGCTGCCGCAGGCCGCCTGGGCCGGCCGGCCGGCCATGCCCCGCAGCGCGGCCGAAGGCACCCTGGCCCACGGCCCACTGCACCTTCAGGGCCTGCCCGGCCAGGTGCTGCTGCTTGTGCCCGGCCTGCAGCCCGGGCCGCCCCAGCGCTTGCCATCTGCGCCGCCTATGCTGGCCAGGCACGCGCTGGCCGGCGTGGCCCCTGCCCCGGGTGCCAAGCCGCAGACCGTCCGCCCAAAAGCCCTGGCCCTGGCCTGGCATGCCCTCGAGGGCGAGTCCGCGCCCGCCGACGACCTGGCCTGGGAGCGCTGGCTGGCCCGCCACGCGCCCGCCTTCCGCCTGGCCTGTGACAGCCTGGTGCCCGATGTGGTGGTGCTCTGGTGGCCTGCCGCCGGCACGCCCCGGGCCTGGCTGCGCACCGGCTCGTTATGGGCACGTCTGCAGGGGCTGGCCCAACCGCCCCTGCCCACCTGGCAGGCGGTGCAACGCCTGGATCTGTCCGGTGCCGGCATGGCCCGCTGGGACCTGCATACCGAGGCTCAGGCGCCCGCACCGGCTGCCACTGCGCTGCGCTACAGCCGCCTGGCCGCCGCGCTGGGCGACGCGCCGCTGGCGCGCCTGCAGCAATGCACGGTGGGCCTGATCGGGGCCAACCCGCTGGGCAGTTTCGTGGGCCACAGCCTGGCCCGCATGGGCGTGCCGTTGCGGGTGCTGGATGCCGCCGCCATGACCGCTGAAGACCAGGACGGTGACTTGTCACCTTGGATGGAGGGTCAGCCGCGTTCCTTGGCCCTGCGCCACCCGCTGACCGCGCTGCTGCGCCCCGGCGCCGGCATCGACGCTCGCGCGCTGTCCGCCGCCAGCCCTGCCGCCGGCCAGTTGCTGGCCGACGTGGACCTGCTGGTGTGCTGCAGCCCGGATGCCGCCGACCGGGCCTGGGCCAACGCCCTGGCCCTGGCCCTGCTCAAGCCGCTGCTGGCCTTGGACATGCGGGTGCAAGCGGCGGTACCGTCCCTGCCAGCGCAACCAGAGCGTCAGGAGGTTCGGCCAGCGCCAGAACAGCTGCAGGCCGAAGCCCACCTGCAGCTCATCCCGCCCGGCACGGGCTGCCTGGACTGCCTGCCGCTGCGCTGGACCCTGCCCGCCAGCCCGTCGCCCGCCGCGCTGCGCAGCTGGAGCGGGCTGACTGCCCACGCCGGCCTGCGCCTGCTGGAGCAGATGGTGCAAGGCCGCCACAGCGGCCCACGCCTGCGCCGCCTGCTGGATGGCCACACGCCCCACGGCCCACAGCCCTTCAGCCTGCAGGTGCAGGACCTGTCCGCACCGCGGCTGCGCGGCCAGCCCTGCGCCACCTGCGCGGCGCTGACCGGTGCCGGATTGGGGGCAGCGCGGGGTTGGACCAGCTGCGCGCCAGTGCACAATCAGTTGCAAGGAGGAGGCTCTGCATGAGCATCAAAGACATACAAGACGCTGCGCTCAGCGTCGATGGATTGGTGGGTCTGCTGCAGCACATGATCTGCCAGCCCTTTCCCTCGGGGTCGCTCGTGCCCCGCCGGCACACCGACCCGGGTCTGCGGTTTGACACGGTGACGGCAGGGGCGCGGCACATCTTCGGGGCACAGGTGGCCCGATGGCTCCCGCCGGAAAAAGGCAGGGAGCATTTCCACGCCCTGTTTGTGAGGTCGGCCCGCGGATGGTGGCACCGCCATCTCGGACGGCCTCTGACTCAGGACGAAGAGTTCGAACTGATCCCCCGGCTGTTTGAAGCCCTGCTGCGAGGGGATCGGCGCGTCCGGCATGGTGAGTTGACCTCGGCTGATGTCACAGGTCTGATGACCAATGTCAAGGCGGCCGTGCGCAACGATCAACCAGAGTACAGGGCATCGCAGCGCAAGAGCTACAAGGAGCGGCAGGCCAAGAGAGGCCAGAAGGCCCATGACGGCTACCTTCTGCCCTCGAAGCCCGCCTACCACCCCGATGACTATGGCTGCCACTGCCTGGTGACGCCAGCAACTGGCACGCCCATCACCGGTCGCGCCGGTGTCTTCGTTGAAGCGGTCATGAACCAATCCGGCGGCAAGGGCAAGCTGCTGACCTGGCTGTTCCTGAAGCAGGTGCACAGCCACCTGTCCTGGGTGCCCGCTTACAGCCATGCCAACAGGGCGGCCTGCCTCTACGCCAAGGTCGTGGCGCGTCTGGATGCGCTGGCCTGGGAGGGGCCCTCCGCGTGGCAGACCACGGCCAGCCTGCTGGTGGAGGGCCTGGAAGCGATGGCGCCATTCACCGTCAGGGGCCAGTTCGCCGCGGAAACAGCGGCGGTCGAATCGCACCGCCCCGATTGCTTCGACCCATTCCGTCTGGGCCTGGGGTCGGAGGTCTGGCAGGACGTTCTGGCCGAGTTGTCTGGTTATCCCGACATGATCGACCTGGCCGGGCAGGCCGATGCGCTGGCGCTGGAGGTGGCGGCCTGGTTGACCGATGCCGTGGCCGTGGCCTTCTTCTGCATGGCCAACGGCCTGAGACGTTGGCGCCGGATGTCGGGTCAGATGGACACAGACGAGCCGATGGCCCTGGGGTGGCGGGAGATGCAGGCGCTGAAGTACCAGCAGGACCGGCCGTTTGGCGGCGAGCGCGGCATCATGGCGGCCCTCCAGACACTTGCCAAGGCGCTGGATCAGGCTCAGCAAGCACCAGACGCGACGGCGCTGGATGATGAGGTCGTGCGTCGCCGAATCGAGCAGTCCATCGAACTTGACTACCTGCGCGACGCCTTCCGACACCGGCGCCGTGAGGTGATCGACTACGCCCAGTGGTGCCTGAAACGCCAGGCGTGGTTGCAAGTTCAGGAGCGGGGGGTGGCAGCATGACGACGCCGTCGCAACTTCATGCCGGTCCGGCCGAGCGCTGGATTCTGGCCACCCAGCATGCCGAAAAGCGCCAGCGGATGCTGACACTGCTGCAGGCCCAGCCCGCCGAGGCGATGGGCCGGTGGCGCCTGGACCACCACCTGCTGCAGGTGTTGCCTCTGGAGCGTGTGCGTGATGTATTGGCACAGTGCCTGGACAGTGGGGCCCCGGTGGTTCGGCTGTGGACCGATGCGCCGGCAGACTACCGCCTGGGGTGGCGTGAGCAGGCCCGGCAGATTGGTCATCAACTGGCGGCCGCTCGGCCCCGCCACCGGCTGAAGGTCAAGACCTGGCAGCAGGACGATGAGCTGTTGGCCGCGCTGGCACGGCCTGATGTCTGGGTCGAGCTGACCTGGGCACATGACCCGGCTTTGCGCGTGCCCACGCTCAGTGGCCTCAGTGACCTGGCCCAGACCCAGCACGCCAGCGCCTTCGAGGCCTGGGCCGACACGGCGGCAGGCTGGGAGGCCGTGACCCAGGCCGACCAATCGAACGACAGCCTGGCGGAGTCGGCCTCTGACACAGAGACCGAGCTTCAAGGCGTCGCTGATCAGCCGGAGGCTGAATCCGCGTCCGTCCCGACGGGCTTGGTGTGGGTGTCTGACCAGCCCGTCGGCCCGGCACTGGGCGGGCGCACGTCGGTCTACGCCATGGCCGCCAGCGCACTGAAGGCCAGCCCGCTGACCCCGCCAACCCCTGTCGAGCAGGACTTGGCGCAATGGACGCTGACCACTCCCGCGGCCTGCCAGGCCGTCCTGCGCCACCGGGCCCCAGAGGCCGCGATGGTGCTGTCGGTAACCCCCACGGTGCCGTCGCAATGGCAGGCGGTGAAACGCCTGCGCGCCATCATCGACGACCGGGCTCTGTTGCGGCCGCTGTCCTGCGTGCTGGTGCGGCAACCGGGCAGTGGCGCGGTGTGGGTGGGACAGCTGCCGTTGGCCGGGCACGACCTGACGACGCTCAAGAAGCAGTTGGCCACGGCTGACCTGCGCCTGCGCGGTCAGAGCGCCGCACCGGATGAGGCGCCGCGCTGAGCATGCCAGGCAGCGATGAATGGCCAGGTGACGGTGGCACCCCCTGGCCACCTGAGCTTCTCGCCCGGCAGGGTCAGTCGCTGCCAGGCCTGGTCACCTGGCTGATCGATCGGGTTCGCCCGGCACCGGCAGCACCGCTGGCGCAGGTGAGGTCGCTCCCGACCCAGGTGCATGCCTTCTGGGACCAGGTGGACCAGCAGGCCCGTCAACTGGCGCAGCAAGGCGGCTGGGTCCATCAGCCGCTGATGTGGCCCACCGACGACCCGCCCTGGGACCAGGTGCATCGCCTCACCTGGGACCTGCTGGAAGCCACCGGCCGCGCGGCCGAGGCTTTGATGCTCACCGCGCCGGACCTGCCCACGGGCGAGCGCGGCCAGCTGCTGACCCTGCGCCGGGCGCTGTGGCTGCAGGCCTTGAGCGCCTGGGCCGAGCAGACCGTGCCCCAGCCCCTGCTGGCGCCCCAGGGCTGCCTGGCCTCGGTCAGCCTGCGGGTGCTGCTGTTTGACCCGCGCACGGGCCAGGGCCGGGTGGCGCAGCTCACCCTGCACCGCTATGCCGCGCCGGGTGCCCGCCTGGCGCTGGTGCCAGCGGCGGGCAGTCTGTTCACGCCCTGCACTCAGAGTTTTGTGGACAGCCTGCAGGCTGCCAGTGCCTGCGTGCGTGCCTGGGTGCCCGCGGAGGCGGCCCACGGCACCGCCCTGGCCTGGGACCTTCACGCCCCCGGGCTGGACCTGTGGGCGCTGGACGGCCCCTCGGCCGGCGCCGCGCTGGGCCTGGCCGCCGCCTGGCTGATGCGCGATCAAGTGACCGACCCCGCACTGCGCTCCGACCTGATGCGCCTGCAACCGGCTGACCTGGCCGCCCTGCACCTGAGTGCCGCGCTCCACCCCGGCGGCCGCCTGGGCCGGGTGGGCCATGTGCGCGAGAAAGCCTGGGCGCTGCGCGACGCCACCGCGCACCTGCGCCAGGCGCCCTGGGTCTACCTGGCCGATGAGGACGAGGCAGACGCCCAAGTGCTCAAGCGCGAGGGAGGCGCCGTCAGCGTGGACACCGCCCACGACCTGCGCGACCTGGTGCACAAGGCCGCCCAGCGCGCACTGACGCTGGCGGCACCGCAGCGCGAGCTGCTGCAGCGCCTGTCCGACTGGGACCCACTGCGAGCCGATCCGCCCCCGTTGTCCAGCACGGCCGACCGGCGCCTGCTGGACCAGCTCACCAGCACCGACCCCCAGCTCAACCCGGTGGAGCACCTGGTGCAAGTGGCCCTGACCCGCTGGGCCTGGTGGGCCCATGCGCTGCGTGGTCAGGTGCACAACCGCTTTGTGCCGCTGCGCGTGGTGGCCGATGGCGCACGCCTGCCGGCCGACCTGCAACTGCCTGACACCCCGCGCCACGGCCTGCCCCAGCTGTTGGCCGAGTTTGAACCCGACCGCCTGGCCGCCTTCCTGCTGCGCGGCAGCCCCGGCGCTGGCAAAAGCACGCTGCTGCAGCGCCATGAGCAGACCCTGTGGCACCAGGCCCTGCGGCAATGGCAGCTCAGCGGCCAGATGGACGAGATCCCGCTGTACCTGCCGCTGTCAGGCCTGCAGCCCCAGGACGAGCCCATGGACTGGCTGCGCCGGCAAGTGGACCAGCGCCATCCTCAGGCCGACGAACTCAGGCGCCTGCTGGACCCGGGCCGCCGCCGCCCGGGCGACCCGCGCCTGCGCCTGCTGCTGGACGGCCTGAACGAGCTGCCCTTTGACGACACCTGCGACACCCGCGAACGCCGTGCCGAGGCCGTGTTGCTGGCGCTGCGACAAGGCCTGGGCACCTCGCTGAGCCTGCTGCTGTCGGTGCGCACCCACCACGGCTTCGAGCTGCGCGCCCTGGGCGATGTGCTGGCGGTGGACCTGCAGCCCTGGAGCGAAGAGGAAATTGGCCACTATCTGGCGCGCCGCTTTCCTGTGCCCCAGGAATTGGCTGGCCAACGCCTGCAACAACTGAAGGACCAGCCCCATGTGCTGGACCTGTGCAGCCTGCCCTTCAACCTGGACGCCCAGTGCCAGCTGTGGGAGGCCGGCGTGCAGCGCCTGGCCAGCAGCCGGGCCGACCTGTACCGCCGCCTGCTGTGGCGCATGGTGGTGCGCGAGCTGGAGCGCCAGGGCAGCCTGCTCCGTCGCGACCTGTCCCTGCTGAGCAAGGCCGACCGCCGCGTGCTGCTGCAAAAGCAGGTGCTGGAGCGCGCGACCCTGCCCCCCTGGCCCCGCCAGGGCGCGTTGCTGGACGGCCTGTTCCGTCAGGGCCTGGCCCAGTGGGCCCGGGCCGCTGAGCTGCGCCCGGATGTGCCGCCCCCCACCCGCGGCGAGGTGGAACTGCCCTGGGACGACCCGGCCGACCCCCAGCGCAGCGTCGCCCACTGGCTGCACGGCCAGCAGACCGAGCACGAGGACGGCCCGCTGCGCGAGCGCTGGCACCAGGCGGTGAACGAACTGGGCCTGCTCGACAGCTTCCAGCCCCAGCCGCACACCGGCGCCCCGGACACCTGCCGGCTGGAGCGCAGCTTCAAGTGGCGCCACCAGAGCTGGGGCGAGTTCCTGGCCAGCGTGGACCTGCTGGCCCCCACGCCCGCCCAGATGCCGCCCGATGCGCTTCAGGCCCTGGCCCACCGCCTGGCCGCTGGCCGCCAGTTCGAGCGCCGTGACGAAGACGAAGTGGCCCACCTGCAGGCCCAGGTGAGCCAGCGCTGGAACCTGTCGCCGTTCCGGCCCGGCTCGCGCCTGCACCGGGAAGGCATCTGCGTGCCGCAGGCGGTGCTGGAGGGCTTTCTGCGCCAGCAGTGGGGCTGGCAGGACCAGGACTTCACCGACCGAGCCGGCCGGCCGTTTCACGAGCAAGGCGGATTTGTGCAACTGCGGCGTAATGGCGCCTTCGTGCCCGAGACCGATGCCACGCACGGTCCTCTGTGGCGGGCCATGCCCGAGGAATTTGGCTTCAGTTACGGCGTGGCCCAGGCCATTGGCTTGCCCGGAGAGGCGGACTGGACCGAGCGTCCCGAGGGTTGGCAGCGCCTGGTCATAGACGTTTTGTGGCCGCCCTTGTGCGAGCAGCTCTGGCGCGACCTGGTGGACAAGGACGGCCTGAGTACCGAGCAGTGCCAGGCCCTGCAGGACGAGCCCGGCCACCTGGCCGAGCCCGGCCCGGCCGACCTGGACGAGGTGCTGGCCCTGGCGCTGGACGGCCTGCCGCCCGACCAGACACCCGATCAAGGCGAAGCGCCGCTCAAGGCGTGGCTGGGCTGGCTGCTGCACCAGGGCCTGTGGCGGGCGCTGGGCCCGGCGCTGCCCGGCCTGGCCCGCCGGCTGGAGCCGGACGGTGCCTGGGGGCCCGCGGTGGACGCGCGCCTGCAGCACCTGCGCCGCGTGCTGCTGCTCACCAGCCTGGACGCCGGCCCCGACAGCCGCGCCGGCGTGGCCGCTGGGGGCACGCTGGCGCTGATCGACGCGGACACGGCCCCACCCGCGCCTCCCGGGCAGGCTGGCGGCGGGCGCGGCCTGCTGCCCGAACTGGCCGCCGCCTGGCAACAGGCCTGGCAGGCCGCTTTCAGCGCGCCGGGGCAGGACCTGCGGCTGCGCCTGCAGGCGGCCCATTGGCTGGGCCGCCACCTGGGCGACAACCTGCGCTACCAGCGCGCCGCTGCCACCGGCGGCGCGCCGGGCCTGCGCCTGCATCCGCGTCTGTGGTGCCGGCGTGGCGGACCGGGGCAGCGCTTCGGCATCGGCGCCAGCCCGCAGGACGATCAGGCCCTTCCCGGTGAGCATGAGGCCTGGGTCTGGGCCGCTGATCAGCCCTTTGAACTGGCCACGCTGCCCGTCACGGTGGCCGAGTGGGCCTGTTTCGTGGCGGCCGGCGGCTATGACCTGCCGCCAGGGCCCTGGTGGCACACCGCCGGGCCGGCGGCCGTGCAGTGGCTGCAGGATCATCCGGGCCACCCCCCCGCGTTGCGCGACCCCGCCTACAACGCGCTGCTGCAGCCGATGGTGGCCATCACGGCTTTTGAGGCCCAGGCCTATGTGGCCTGGGCGGCCCCGATGGTCGCGGCAGCCGACGGCCTGGCCCTGGCCGTGCCCAGTGAAGCCCAGTGGGAGGCCGGCGTGCGCGGCCCGCTGCCCCCAGGCCCCTGGCGGGCCGCCGCTCAGCCCCGCTGGACGCACCTGGGCAACGGGGAGCCCGGGCCACTGCACTTCAACCATGCCCGCAGCCGCTGGGGTCGGCCCAGCCCGGTGGGTGTGTTCAGCCTGTCCACCACCGCCGACGGCGTGGCCGACGCCCAAGGCAACGTGGCCGAGTGGTGCAGCAACGTCCATGCCGGCCCCTACGGGCCCGCACCGGCCGGTGGAACAGGGCCGGCCACGGCGGCCCAGCAGGCCGCCTGTGCCGCCTGGAGCGGGGACCTGGAAGCTGCGGAGTCGATGCAACTTCGAGCCCTGCGGGGCGGGGCGTTCAGCAGCGCGGCGGCTCAGTGCCGCGCCTCGTACCGCAGCCGCTACCCCCCCGACGACCGCGTCAACGGCTCGGGTGTGCGCTTGGTGCGTGTGTGGCCGCCCCATTCAGAACCCTGAACACCGACGACCGTGCCGGTGAACCGGAGCGTGCCAGGGTGATCCGGCCGTGGTGGGGCGGGCATGGGCGGCGCGCGCAGCGCGCCGCGCGGCACAAAAAAGCGGCCCGGTGCCCACCCCACACAGGGCCGGCACCGGGCCCAAACCGCCGGTCAGGGCGGATAGGAGGAGACACCCGGTGGCGCCGGCTGAAGTGCCTGGCGCCATGGGCACATGATCGGGCCTGCCGTTCGCCGCCGCCCGACAAAGGCCGGCAAACGCGTGGGCGCCGGCCTGCGCGGCTTCATCAGGACTGGTGATTCGCACGACGGCCTGGCAAGAGAGGATGGCGCGCGTCCCGTTCTTGCCATGGAGCCGCCATGAACCTCACCGACATCGCCCAGGGCCATGCCCCCCCGGTGGCGCTGGCCGCCATCGGCGGGCACCGCGCGCTGGCCATGGAAGTGCAGCAGCGTCTGTCGGCCGCTGGCCTGCTTGAGCCGCCGCCGGACGGGCTGTTCGGCCGCGTCTCTTTCTGGGCCTTGAACGAGGTGATGGCTCGGCTGGGCCTGAGCGACACGCTGAGCCTGGACCGCACGCTCAGCCAGGCCCTGCTCAGCCCGGATCTGGCCGCGCTGTACCCGTTGACGCCTGACGGCGGCGCCGCCAGCCGCATCGTGGCGGCGATGCAGCGCCGTGGCTGGTGGCTGACCCGCCACCCGGGCTGCGTGAACATCGTGTACGTGGAGGGGGCCGATGCGCAATTCCAGCCCAACGGCAACCGGCCCAACTGGTTCAATGACCAGCGGGTGGTCATCCAGGTGAACGCGACCGGTGTGCCGGTCATCACCGGCCAATGGGTGGGCACGACCGAGCCCGGCCGGTACTACACCGAGGTGATGCAGGCCGACCCCCGGGGCGCCGCCCGCATCGCCTTCGGGCAGTACAAGAGCTGGCGGGTGGGCATGCACCCGCAGTCCAAGCCTGACAAGGCCCATGAGGCGCTGGTGCAGGTGGACGACATCACCGTCTGCCGCGACCTGAACCAGGACTACCGCCGCGATGGCGACGCCCGCTACACCGGGCTGTTCGGCATCAACCAGCATGCTGGCTTCGACATGTCGGTGGACAACATCGGCAACGCCAGCGCGGGCTGCCTGCTGGGGCGCTCGCGACAGGGCCACCGGGAGTTCATGGCCCTGATCAAGGCCGACCCACGCTACCAGGCCGACAAGGGCTTCCGCTTCATGACGGCGGTCCTGCCGGTGGCGGATCTGCACACCTGATCCTTGAAGGGAGTGAAGCGCATGACAAGCACACGAACCTGGATGGCCGGATGGGCCGCCTGGCTGGGCGCAGCCACCTTGGCGCTGGCGCAAGCGCCCCAGCCGCTGCGCATGACGCCCGACACCTACGCGGCCTACACGCTGGGCACGGCGGATGAGGGCGCAGCCCTGAACCTGGACGAGTTGCGGGCCCGCGTGCAGGCGCTGGCGCCGCCGGAGCAAGGCGTGTTCGACGGCCAGCCCAACGCACTGCGTCCGGAAGCGCCCGCGGTGAAGATCCACTACCGCGTGTACGAGAACCCGCAGGAGACCCAGGGCGGCATCGTGATCTTCAGCGGGCGCACCGAGGGGGCGGAGCTGTACCTGGAGACGATCGCCGACCTGCTGCGCAATGGCTGGTCGGTCTACATCCATGACCACCGCGGGCAGGGCTTTTCAAGTCGGCTGCTGGCCGACCCGGAGCAGGCCAGTGCCGGCTTTGTGGACGAGTTCGGCCGCTATGTGGACGACGCGCAGACCGTCGTGAACCGCGTGGCTGCGCGGCGCCAGGGCAATCCGCGGCCGCTGTTCCTGCTGGCGCATTCGATGGGCGGGGCGATCGCCTCGCTGCTGCTGGAGCGCGGGGCCGGGCCGTTCAAGGCGGCGGTGCTGGTGACGCCGATGCATCAGCCTTGGGTGGCGGGTACCGATGCAATCTCCTGGCTCTGGCCGTTTGAAAGTCTTTGCGCTGGGTCCAGGCTCACCGTCGAAAGTGAGGTTCCATTGGTGTCGACCGCCTACATCAGTGGCGTGGACTTCGACAGGGAGGACAAGTCGTTCCGTCCAGACAGTATCACCAGCAGCCCATCGCGGCTCGCGCTGAACTGGCTCGCACGCGCCGCCCATTGCCAGGGAGAGGCCTGCGGGCACCCGGATGCCAAGGTAGGCGGGCTGACGATGCGCTGGTTGGTACAGGCCTGCGCGGGGGCACTGGAAGCCCGCGGCCCGGCGGCCCAGCGCATCTCGGTGCCGATGCTGGTGCTGCAAGGTACCCAGGACAAGGTGGTCGAGCCCGGCGCCCAGCGTGAGTTCTGCCAGAACGTGAACCAGGGCAAGGCCCGGCCCCTGTGCACGCTCAGGACCGTGGCCGACGGCCGGCACGCGCTGCTGATCGAGCGCGACGAGATACGCCGCCCGGTGCTGGGCCAGACCATGGGCTTCTTCCAGTGCGTGGCGCGCGGCGGCACAGGCTGCCCGTGACCAGCATCTGGCGCTCAGGCGGTTGATCCTGCTGCAGTCGGCCGCGCCGGCAGACCGCGCTGCCACACACTGCGCGCCAGGCGGCCCAGTCGCTGCAGCATGGACGGCGGCGGCGCGCCATGTCCATGGCAGGCTTGTCGGTAGGCAGCAGCGGCCCGTCCGAAGGCGCGGGCATCCACGCCCTGCAGCACACTGGGTCGCACCACCTGGGCCAGGGCATCGCGCAGTTCATCCAGGCTGCGCTGGCGGCCATCGGCCACGGCTTGGCGCACCAGGCGGCGCAGCTGTTGCGCCTCGGCGGCGTGCAGGTTGTCGTACACCCGGTCGGTATCGGCTTGCTGCACGCGCTCCTGGGTGGCGCGGTCGTCGCGGGCCAGCAGCTTGATCAGGAAGCTGAAGGCGTCGATCACCAGCACCGCGAGCATCAGGCCGTAGGCCGCCCAGGCCGGCACGCGGCCGGCGGCCACGGAGGCCCACAAGGCGTCGTGGCGGGCAAAGCCGGTGGTGGCGCTGGCCTGCAAGGTGTCGCGGTCGCGGCCCAGGGTCTGCTGGTGTTGCTGGCGCGCCTGCGACAGCTCCTGGCGCAGGGCCTGGTCGGCGGCCTGGGCTTGGGTCCAGACCTGGTCGGCCCGCTGGCGGTGGGCGGACAGTTCGCGCTGGGCGTCCTGGTGCAGGCGGGCGCACTGCTGGCGCTGCTCGCGCCACTGGCGCAGCGCGGTGGTGTGCTGTGGGTGCTCGGGGTCGGTGGGCAGGGCCTGCTGCAGGCGCTGGGCCTGGGCGTCGCAGGCCTGCACCTGCTGCTGCAGTTGCTGCACAGCGGCGGGCACGCGCTCGCGTTCGGTGCGGGCATCGGCCAGGGCCTGGCCCAGTTCGGCGCCGCGCTGCTGCAGGCCGGGCAGGCCCAGGCTGGCGTCCACCGCTGCGGCGTAGGCGGTCACGTCGTGTGCAGCGCTGAGCCGGGCCTGTGCCTCCACCTGGGGCTGGAAGGCCAGCAGCACCAGCTCATGGCCGGCCAGCATGGCGTTCACGCCCATCAGCAGGGCCAGCAGCGCCAGCACCAGGGCCCGCGCCAGGCCGGACATGGTCTCCAGCATGCGCAGCGCGGTGCGGTAGATCAGCGCGAACACCAGCACCACCCCGCCAGCCACCCAGACGCTGACGGCTGCCACCGGTGGAAAGTTCTGCCAGAACAGCCAGTGGCCCACCCCGATGATCGCCAGCGAGAGCAGGCACATCAGGCCCACGGCCACCGATTTGTCGCAATCGGCGGCGGTGTGCTGGCGCAGTTCGGCATGGCTGCGTCCGCCCAGGGCGGCGAGTGGCTTGCCCAGCAGGGTCCAGAAGGGGGTCATGGGGTGGGGCTCCTGTGCGTGGGGGTGGCGCGGTGCTCAGCCCTTGGTGGGCGGTGGCAGGGCAGCCAACGGCGCGGCGCCGGCACCGTCGGCCGGGACCACAGGCGGCAGTTCCGGGCTCAGGCCACCGTGCAGGCGGGTGTGCAAGCGCGCCAGCACTGGGTCCTGGGCGGCCAGCTGTCGGGCCAGTTGGGCAGCCTGCTGCAGCTCGGCATGGGCCTGCAGCACGGCCTGGGCGGCCTGGCCCTCTAGGTGGGCCTGGGGGTGGTCGGGGCGCGGCGTCGCGGGGGCTTGGCCGGTGGTCGGGCTCAGGCGCTGGGCGTCATAGGCCAGGCCGTGCAGTTGCTGCATGCGGTCGGCACGGGCCAGCAGGTCACGGGCGCGGGGTTGCAGGCGGCGCACGGCGTCGGGGTCGTCGTCTTGAGGATGCATGAGGATCTCCGGGGGATGGGGGTGGAAGGGTGGCCGCGTCAGCGCGGGTGGCCCTGGTAGGTGTGTTGCACGGTGTTCTGATAGGCGTCCATCAGGTCCGAGAAGCGCTGCTTGAGCGCTTCGTAGCCCTGCAGACGGAAGCTGGCTTCGCGGTGGAACGTGGGTTCGTCGATGACCCCGTTGACCAGCATGTCCTGCAGCTCGTCGGTCTCGGCCTTCAGGTCGTACATGACGAAGTTGCGGGCCTCGGCCTCGATGGCCTTGAGCTTGCGCATCACCATCACCTGGCTGGCCGCGGCCGATTCGGCCAGTGCCGCAATGCGGTCGGAGAAGTCCTGGCTGAAGCGCATGCGGATGATTTCCACCTCGCCCTGCAGCTTCTCGCGCATCAGCGCGGCGGCCTGCTCGGCGCGGGCGGTGGTCAGGGTGCGGTGCATGCGCTCTTCCTCGGCACGCTGGTGCCGGCGGGCGCGCCAGTTGCCCAGGCGGCCCAGGTCCATTTCACCGACCTGCTCGATCAGCGTCTGGTGCACCTGGCTGGTCGACAGTGCGTGGGGGCCTGCGGGTGGGGCCGCCGTTGGGGTGGCGGAGCGGCTGGCTGCGCCGGACTGCAGGTGGCGGCGCAGTTCTTCCATGGTCTTGAAGGGGCGTGACATCAGGATCTCCTTGGGGTCAGGGTGAGGGGTCAGTGGGCGTTGCTGGCGGTCTTCTGGTACAGCCGGCCCGCCACGAACTCGGCGCGGTAGCAGCGGCCGGGCAGATCGGCCCACTCCAGCGTCAGGCGCTGCAGGCCCAGGGTTTGGGCTTCGGTGCGGGTGATGGGGTCACCCATCAGCTGCAGCACCACGGCTTCGGTGGCACCCAGCTCCACCGCCGCCCATTTGGGCCGCAGGTCTTCCAGGCGCGGCAGGCCCAGGTCCCAGCCATGCGCCGGACTGGCGCAGGTGGCCACGGCCAGCAGCACCGAGACCAGCCCCAACAAGCCCAGTCGTCGGCCCAGCGCTGGCACCATCAGCCGCGGTGGCGTGGCGCGGCGTGCCGCGATCGGCGGCCTCTGGACAGGCGGGGGCGCGGAGGGGACGGGCGGTGGGGCGGGCGGCGACATGGCGTTTCTCCTGGCTGCGGATCGGGGTGATCCCAGGAGCGAACGCTATCGGGCGGGGTGGCTGCGGGTCGGACAAACTCCGGCAAGGAGGGAGCGGCTGTGAGCCTCGGCCCTGACGAAACAGCGATGCTGGCGATATTCCAGGCAGGCTTTGGTGCCCGCGTGTCCGCTCGAACGCAGCGGCGCTGGATCAGGTCGCAGCTGTTACAAATTAATGAACCCAGGCCGCGTGACGAACGGTGAGTTCATCCGATAGTGCTCATGTGGCGACCTTGTCGCCCGACAAAATGAGGCAGACCATGCACAAACCTGACTCCCTTCAGCAAGAGCTTCAGCGGCTGCGACAGGTGCTGCAACCGGACAGCGAGGCTTTCGAGCTGCGACAACGCTTGCACGAGCAGCATGTCACGGCATTTGCAGAACAGCTTCATCCAGCCGTTTGCCATGCACTGGTTCAGGAAGGCTCGGCCGAGGTGGCAGCCGCCTGGCTGGACGATGCCCGACGAGCGCTCACCCAGTGGGCCGGTCTGCTGGCCGAGCCCGGGCAGCCTGCACCGGCGAGGCTTCCGGCGGTTGATCGGCAGTTGCAGGAAGAACTGTCGGCGGTCTTGCTATCGGACCAGGAGGGGCCTTCTGACGACGAGGTCGATGAGCATGCGCGTGAGTTGGCGCAGTTGCTGCTGTCCAATTGGTTTTCGCTGCTGGAGCACGCGCTGCAGGATGCGAACGCGGACGCATTGGCACTCGATTTCGATGCGCTGCCCATGCGGACCCTGCCGGGTGCGGTGCTGAATGGTTGCGAGGCCTTTGCCTTGCCGCCGCGGGAGTCGGCCAAGGCGCTGCGAGAGTTCCAGCAGGGGCTGGCCAGAGCGGGTGAGGTCGTCAGCCTGTCACCCACGCTGCACCTGTTGCCTGCCAAGCACGGCTGGCACGTGGCGCGGACACGTCAGCGGGCGCAGGTGCTTCAGTTGCAGCACGCGCAAGGTCCAGCCACGGCTCGCCCCGGCCGCATCCAACTGATCCAGCAGGTATTGCGGCCATGGGCCTTGGCTCGTCCAATGGAACTCCTGGGCGCGCAGGCGGTTGCACGGTCAACGCTCACGCTGGCCGAGGAAGAACGCATCGCTGCGAATGCCGCGAGGCATGCGGTGGCGGTATTCCACGGCCACTCAGGTGTTCTGTCTGTGACCCCCATGCCGGAGTCACTGATGGAAGGGATCGCCGGACAGGTGATTGCGGACCTTGATGCCTTGGCGCTTGACCAGGAGGATGGCACGGGCGCAGCGGCTTTGGTGATCACGCCAGAGTTTCATGTGGCACTGTCTGCCGCCGACGAGGTTCAGGTTCAATGGACGGATCTGGGCAGTATGTATCGCGTGGCGTTGTATTCGGCGGGACAGGCCCTGTGCACACGAGAGCAGAAGGCGACGGTTGCCACCTGGACGCCGGTGCCCGACGACGAGCAGGCAAGGGCGCTTTTTGCCTGTGGGTACGCAGCGGCCCGTCAGGCCTTGGCTGACCCCGACAGCGACTGGATCGGACAGCAACTGTGCCAGTTGGACGGTGTTGAGCCCAGCGAGTTTGGCGATCTGCGCGCGCATTGACGCGGACGGCAGGCCTTACGGTGACGACATGACCAGTTTCGTTCCGTCGGGTTCACCTGCTTCATAACGACTGCCATCCACAGAAAGGACGGGTGTGCGCAGCATCAACAGGTGTTCCGGCTCTGCAGCGCACGCCATGAACTGCAGAATCTGAGCCTGGCAACGCACGGCATTGACTGTGGCGGGCACAAAGTCCGCAAGACTGCGGTCCTCGACGGTGTCACTGTCCTGGCTACCTCTGGCCGCACGGCGACTCTTGTTGAGCATCAATGAGCCGCCCACCAGTTGCAGTTGCGTCGGGGCCAATCCGCCTTGATGGATGGACGTCACATCTCCACTCAGACCGCTCGCCGGATGAGACAGGTGGGTGTGACCCGACAGGACAAGGTGCATCAAGGGCCCGAAGTCGGGCGGATCATTGCTGTCGTTGCGCAGTACAGCGGTCATTCGCTCGTCATTCTTCAGGCGCATTGTGGCAAGGACGCCGGCCTGCCGGACCTCATGCCGTTCCCACGGAAAGGCCAAAGGATGGTGCATCGCCAGAATTCTCAAGCCGCCAACGCCGCTTCTTGACGAGATGCGCATGCGTGCCACCAGCGCCTCGACCGCGCCTGGATCCAGCTCACCTATCGCACGCGTGTTGCCAAGGCTGTGCCGGCACACCGAGTCCAGGGCGAACAATTCAATGGCATTCTGACCGCCTGGCAAGGGCACGGACAATGGGGTTCTCAGCCAGTCCACCGGACTCCAACCATCGGTTGCAGATATCCATCGACGTTGTGCATCGATCTGGTCGGGCAGCAGAAGGGGCAGGGTGCCGGGCCAGGCATCGTGATTGCCGTAGAGCGACCGTAGCGGGCAGTTGCCAAGTGCCTGCTGCCAGAGTGACAGATACCGGGCGCCCTCCTGGAGGGACGCAGCATCACCGAACGCCGTGCGGTCCCCGGTATCGACCAGCCAGATGGGCGCGTCGCGCCAGAGTGGGTCGCGTCGTCGCCATTCCACCAGGAAGCGCCGAAACGATTCAGGTGCGGACGGGAAATGGCCTTGCGTCCCTTCATTCCAGTTGGCGACATCCCACTTCTCGACAAGGCGCTGAGCCTTGCGCGCCAGCCAGCGGCCACGCCCGGTCAGCGCGTGAGCCGGGTTGGCCGTGATGTGCTTGACATGCAGGTCCGTGACATGGACCAGTTGAAGCACGGGTTTCCAGTCCGCTTCCATCGTCACTCCTCCCGCCAATCCTGCACGTTGAACCCGTGCTTCTTGATCAGTTCTTCCTTCACCCGCTTGCGCAGGCGTCGCAATCGTTCGCGCTCGGCGCCTGAGCGCGCCCCTTCTGGCGCTGTCGACCCGCCCAGTTCATCCCCGACCAGCAGGCCTCGCTCCTCGGCTGTCAGCCCGGACAGCACGCTGACGAGCGCGCGCAGCATGCGGGCATATTGCAAGGCCTGCTGAGGGTTGGCGCCGGGTCGAAGATCGGGAATCTGGCTCAACACGTCAGGTTCATCTGCGCCATCCTGACGCGCCCAATCATGAACCTGCGCGCGGAACGCATCGGCGACGCGACGCTGAAGGATGCGAAAGCCCAGTCGCTGAAGCTCGCTGTCGCTGAAATCAGTGCGATCCTGCCGCCCGAGCCACTGCATCAGGTCAGCCGCTGCGTCGTGCGCCAGGTCTGCATGCTGTTGCGCCAGCCCGCGATGCCGAATGCGCAGCCACGCCAGCCACTGGGGCAGCAGCGCGGACACCCGGGCGTGGAGGCTGGAAGGCGTTGGGTGGGCCACGGTGCTCAGTCTCTCATGCGCACCGTCGGCGACCAAGCCATCGGCGCCACTGGCGCACCGAAGGCTGGCCCGCCCACGCCAATGCCTGGCTCCACCATTGGTGCACTGCCTTCAATACCCGGGTCCAGGGTCCTGAATGGGGTAGCACACTGCGCACCATCCGAACTCCGATGTCGCTGTGTCCTACTGGCAGTCGGACGTGACATGCGACGCGGCAACGGAGTGAACTGCGGTTGAAGCCGCCGCCGGGCAAGGCTCGGAACAGCAGAGACTCTCCATCTGGTTGTGCGGCGACAGGTCTCCCGGCTGCCTGGCGTGCCGACGCCGTGCGCCAGCAATTCCGAAATCAATTCACTGCTGCACCCCTCCCAGACGATGCCTGAGGCGTCCAGCAGACCGGTAGGCGAACCCGATTGAGGGAAAAGCCCTACCGGCGTGGGCCGGTTGCAGCGAGTTGCGTCGTGATTGAAGTCGTTAGGCGCCGGCCGCCACTGGGGCCACAGGCGGCGCCAGCCGCTCGCGTGGGGCCAGTGTCTCTGCGGGCCGAACCAAACCAGCTGTGGCCCGCGAACGGCGGCCTCCCATTCCAGCTCGGTGGGCAGGCGCACGTCAGTTGCCTCGCTGCCATCACCAGGCAGTAGTTTCTTCAGCCATGCAGCGTGGGCCAGCGCCTCGTATTGGTTGAGGCCCACCATGGGCTGCAGGGGCTGGCTGAATCGGGGGTCGTCCAGTCCGGGCGGTCGATCGTTCGGCCGGGAAGCCAGCCAGCGCTGGGCGTCGGGGCCGGCGGCCTGCCACCAGAGGGCCTGGGGGTCGGCGTAGCCCTTGGCTTGTTCGGTGAACCAGCGCCACTCGGCCACGGTGACCAGGCATGCGGCGGCGGCCAGCGGCGCCAAATCGTGGCGCCATGCCGGCCGTTCATCGGCAAAGCCGCGCCAGCAACTGCCGATGCGCACGGCCAGCCTGGCCACCCCCGGCCGACCGATGGGCCGCCACAAGGCGGGCTGCAGGCCCGGGCCCTGCTGCGCGCCCTGCAGGGGCAGGGCGCGGAAGCGCAGGGTGTCGCTCAGTTGGCCCAGCATGTCGGCGGCTAGCCAGCGCTCGGCTTCGCTCAGCTCGTCATGGGCAGCGGCGGCCTGGTGCAGCCAGGTCATGCGGCACTGGGCCACCAGCCGGTCTGGCGCGGTCGGGCTGGTGGGCAGTGAAAGCGTGTCGGCGTGGGCGGGGCGGGTGCGGCCGGCGAGGATGGCCACGGCGGCCTCACGCGCCAGGTGCTCGGGGGGCTCGTGCAGCGGGTCCAGCGGTGCGAGCGACTGGTAGAGCAGGGACAGCCGCGGCACCTCGCTGGGGAGCCGCTTCAGACGACCAGGGTCCGCCGGCTCAGGCGTGCGGCAGCACAGGCTCAGCCAGTACGGGCGCGCGGCGCCGTAGCGACCAACCAGATGGGCGACCCAGGCTTCCCGGGACCAGTCGCCGAGCGGCTCGTCCAGTGTCTGTTGCAGTTCTTCGCGTGCAGGCATGTCAGATCTGCTGCGGCCCGCCACTGGCCGGCGCCCGTCAGCGGCCACCCCTCCAGGCCGATGTTGCCTCAAACCTGCGGATTGCCGGCATTTGTCGTGGTTCAGGTGCGCATCAGGAAGACAGTCAAGCCACGCCGAAGCACGGTGCATCGGCGGCCCACTCGTCCAAGCCTTGAACTGGAGATTGCGATGAACCTCAGCACGGTGGCCACCGCCGACACGGCGGTCAAGGATTCTTACGGTACGGCGACATGTATCAGCAGCGAAGAGCGCCAGCGCATGAACGTGCAGTTCGCGCTGCACACGCTGCCGCTGCTGGGCCGGGCGCTGCAGACGCTGGGCGGCCCGTCGGGGCTGCGGGTGACCGATGTGGGTTCGGGCTACGGCGCATCGGTCGCGGCCTTTGAAGCACCCCACGGCCTGCCGCGACAACTGAGCCTGATGGACTGCAACGCCAGCTTGCTGGCACATGCGCAGGCGCGAGCCAAGCAGATCGGAGTGGTCGCGCGCACCTACCTGGGCGCGGTTGATGCGACGCCGATGCCGCCCGAGCTGCAGCCGCAGGATCTGGTGCTGTGCTCGTTCACGGCGACTCACCTGCACGATCTGGGAGCGGGTCTGCGGCACATGGTCCGTGCGCTGCGGCCGGGCGGTTTGCTGGTGCTGACCGACGTGGACTACTGCGCTAGCCTGGCCGGCGACAGCGAGGCCGCGCAGGACTGCCTTTGGTGGGTGCAGCAGAAGCTGGTGGTGCGTGACCTGAGCAGCGCCCTTCCAAGACTGGCCCTGCAACACGGCCTGCGGCCGGTTCCGGGCATCGAATGCAGCGACACCTTGCACACCTACACCGGCGAGGCGGCCAGGCAGTTGGCATTGGGCTTTGTGCGCCACTTCCATGCCGATGACCCTGCCAAGGCGGCATGGCGCCGCATCGGCCCGGAGGCGACTGTGGTGCTGCGCCGCATGGCCCACCTCTACCGCCGTGCCTGAACTGTGAACAGCGGTTTCCCTTTCTGACCTGACACCGGAGATTGACATGACGACCTCTTCGACCCCCCAGAAAGCGACTGCGGCCGGTGCGCCGTCTGGCGACCTCCCGCCCTACGTGCTGACGGAGCTGACGCATGGCATGCGCGTGCTATCAGGTGTGCAGCCCAGCGGCCGCCCCCACCTGGGCAATTACCTGGGTGCGATCCGCCTGTTCCTGGACCTGCAGGCCCGGAACCAGAGCCTGATCTTCGTGGCGGACCTGCACGCCATGACCACCGTGCGCGATGGCGCCGCGCTGCGGCGCGACAGCCTGGAGCTGGCGCTGGACTACCTGGCCCTGGGCATGGACCCGGCGCGCACCACGCTCTACCGCCAGAGCGACCTGCCGGTGGTGACTCTGCTGGCCTGGGTGCTGCAGTGCGTGACGCCTGCCGGTGACCTGCTGCGTTGCGTGAGCTACAAGGACAAGGTGGACAAGGGCCTGGCGGCCAGCGCGGGCCTGTTGTGCTACCCGGTGCTGCAGGCCGCTGACATCCTGCTGCAGAACGCCGAGGTGGTGCCGGTGGGGGCGGACCAGTTCCAGCACATCGAGTTGGCCCGGCGCACGGCGTCCCGGTTCAATGAGGCCTACGGCGAGGCCGTGTTTCGCGAGCCACTGGCCCTGGTGAGCGCCACGCCCACAGTGCCCGGCCTGGACGGGCAGGGCAAGATGAGCAAGTCCTATGGCAACACCCTGCCGATCTTTGCCGAGCGCGCGCAGTTCAAGGCCCTGGTGGCCGGCATCCCCACCGACAGCCTGCCGATCAGCGCGCCGCGCGACCCTGGCGCCTGCAACGTTTTCCGGATGCTGAGCCTTCTGGCGCAGCCCGAGGAACTGGCCGAGATCGAGGCAACCTACCGCCGCGGTGGTGTGCGGCATGGCCTGCTCAAGGGGCGACTGGTGGATCTGCTGGTAGAGCGCTTCGGCCCGGCCCTGGAGCGCCGTCAGATGCTTGCCCGTCGGCCCGACGACGTGGAGGATGTGCTGATCGCCGGCGCCCACCGGGCAAGCCAGCTGGCCCGCCCCACGCTGGAGCGGGTGTTCGACCTGGTGGGCTTGCACGAGGGGCACCTGGGGCCGCGACCGCTGCCCGCAGTGCCCGTGGTGCCGTCGGCCTTTTCGGTGCGCCAGGGCTGGGGCAGCTGAGGGCAGCTCGGTCGCTGGCGAGCTAGGGTGGCGATCTCCGCAATCCAGATGAAGCGCAACGCAGGATGGGCGGATAGCATCGGGCGGGTTGTCCGCCCGATGTTTTTCTTTGCACACCTCCGGAGTCTGTGATGGGAGCCACCAAGATCGCTTTCGTTTCTTGCGCCTATGCCACTTACCGGCGAGACCAGCCGGCTTGGGCACAAATTCTGGAGGCCCAGCCCGACCTGTTGCTGATGCTGGGCGACAACGCCTACATGAGCTGGGATGGCACAGACTGGCTGTTTGACAAGTTGGAAGACTGCTATGTGGATCAGTTCAAGGTGCCCACGTTTCGCCGTCTGATCGATTCGGTGCCCACGCTGGCAGTTTGGGACGACCATGACTGCGGCCCCAACGACACCTACGGTGCCGAGGCGCCGCCAGACTACCTGGCCACCACTCGGGAGAAGTTCGATCGCTGGATGGGCTTTGCCCGCAACAACAACCGACCGCACATGTACTGCAGCTACAGGGATATTCCGAATGTCCAGGTGCTGATGCTGGATGGGCGGACCTACCGCACGCGCCCTGACAAATGGAAGCCGGTGTTGTTCGGGCAGGCCCAGGAGCAATGGTTGGCTGAGCAGCTTGACCCGACCCTTTACCGTCAGCCAGCCATCACCATCGTTGCGACGGGTTCCGCGTTCAGTGAGGGCGATTCGGTGAGCAAGTACCCGGCTGAGGCGAAGCGCTTGCGAGAGTTGCTGGCTTTTCGCGAAGGCGACGCAGCCGACTCTGGTCGCCGCGCGCTATTTCTGGGCGGCGATATTCACCGCAATCACTTCTTCACGCACCCAGAGGGCTTCCACGAGCTCATTTCCTCTGGAGTGGCCTGCTTCAAGCCACGCACCTACGTCGAGTCGGAATTCGTCGAGTCACGTTACTCGGACAATTGGGGCCTCATCACTCTGGACGAGTCACAGGTTCGGGTCGAGTTCTTCGCAAACGCTCATACGCAGGGCAATCCTAAGGCGCAGGTCATCGACATTGCGACGTGGAAGGCGACACCAGCGTAGTCAGTAGTCAGGTCTTCACATGCTGCCGAGTGTTGATCAGATTGACCAACTCAATCACCGAATGCACATCCAGCTTGGCGTAGATCTTCCGCACGTGGTCCACCACCGTGGCGGTTGACACGCCCAGCTGATCGGCCGCCTCGGTCTGTGAGTGACCGGCATGCAGCAGCAGGCAGACCTCCTGCTGCGCGGGCGTCAGCTCGAACGAGGCCACGGCGCGTCGGGCGGCGACGATATTGGGCTCGCGGTGGCTGATGGTGACGTGCAGCTGCGCTCCGGCATCGGCTTGCGCGCCTCGCAGGCCGCAGCCATCGAAGACGAACTGGCCCCAGGCGTTCTGCACCTGGAGTGAGCAGCTCTGGAAGGCGTCGCGCTGCGATAACCATTGGCGGCACAGTGTGGCCAGGACCGGAAAGCTCTCGGCTGTGGGGGCCGCTGCGGCGCGCTCGGGCGTGACATCGCCATGGGCCAGCAGCAGCAGCCGGTGGGCATTGGCCGACAACTGGGTGACCTGGCCGTGGGTGCCCAGGCAGACGAAGGCCAGGCCGGACGGGCTGGGGGTGAACGGTGCGGGCGCGGACTTTGAGGTCGTTGCGGTCAGCCCGCGCGCCACGTAGGGGGCGATGCGTTCCAGCAGCCGCTCATCCGCTTGGGTGAAGCGGCGGTCACCTGGTCCGCGGTACAGCACCAGCGATCCCAGTGGTGTGCCATTGCCTGCGCGCACGATGGTCTCGATGCGGGTCTTCAGGCGCTGCGGCCGCCAGATCTCGTTGTACAGCGCCGACTCGTAGAAGGCCGGTTGGTCCAGCTGTTCGGCCGACTGCACCGAGGCCTTGCCGGTGATGGTGTCGCGAAAGGCAGGCATCACCTCCAGCTCGCGGCGGTTGTGGAACTCCTCGAAGTAGTGCTTGGCCACCTCGTGGTCGATGGGCCCCTCGAAGAAGTAGCGCACCAGGCGGCCGTCCGGGTCGGTCCAGTCGAACAAGTTGCGGTAGGACGGGATGACGCCGTGCAGCGCCTCCAGCACGGCCGAAATGAAGCCCTCCGGCGGCAGGCCGGCAGCGGCCAGCGATCGGATCTGGCTGACTTTGGACGTGTTCTTCACGGCTCTAGCTTCGCATGCCATCCCGGGCGCATTCGCCCCCTGGCTGGGGGGTGATTGTGCGGGCCAGGACGTTCACAGTGCACCCCCAGGACGATGCTGTGCGGGCGCCTGCCCGACGCAGTGGTTGGGCGTCCGCCAGGCTGTGAATCCGTCGCCTCACGAACGGAAAGCGGCCGAACGCACCGCAGGAGAGGACCATGAACACTGAAAGCTTGACCCTGACGCAGGCCGTGCCTGCCATGCTGGACGGCAGCGCGCCCGGCGGCGTGCTGATGAACGCGATGATCAACCAGATCGGTTGTGGCCTGCTGGCCTGCGACCGCGACGGGCGCTTGCTGTTCGCCAACCGGACCGCGCAGCGCGAGCTGGAGGCGGGGAGGGTGCTGGCGTTGCGCGACCAATGGGTGCGAGGCACCGATGCGGGCCACGCCGAGTTCCAGATGGCGTTGCGTGAAGCCGCCGATCGCCAACGGGCGCGTCTGCTGCAACTGGGCGACGAGGGGGAGCGGACGATGCTGGCGGTCACACCGATCTGGGAGCCCTCTTTGAACCACCGAGTGGCTCTGGTGATGATTGGCCAGCGGCTGCCCGGCTCGGCCCTGGCGCTGCAGATGCTGGCGCTGCGCCAGGGCCTGACCCAGACCGAAACCCGGGTGTTGGCGGCACTGCTGGCCAACCAGAAGGCCAGCGAAATCGCGCAGTCCCACGGTGTGGGGCTGGCCACGGTGCGCACCCAGATCCAGTCGGTGCGCAACAAGTTCGGGGTGCGCAGCATCGACGCCTTGCTGCTGCAAGTCGCGGCGCTGCCGCCGATCACCACGGCGGTGCACTGAGCGGACCGCTCAACGGCTGCTCAGGGATGAATACTGTGACCTGTATGGGGAGTTTCGGGGGACTGACCCCGCCAAAACAGACCCAACCAGCGCAAAATGGGGAGTGAGTGGCTCAGAAAAGTCCAATGAAATCAACGGCTTAAGTTCGAAATCTCACCTACGAACCAAGGGGTCGTGGGTTCGAATCCTGCCAGCCGCGCCAATTTGATCCGTGCCTGGGCACCACCAAACCGGGGGTGCCCGGGCGCCACCCGGAGACCGCCACCGCCATGTCAGCATGGCTTCCTTTGGCTGTGGCTCCCGCCGGGCTGATGCGGATTTCCGAGACGAGTGCGCTGAGGTATGGCTTTGCGTACTTGCTCCCCGGAACCATGATCTCCGAGCGAATGGTGCCCGCGAAGCCGTCAATCTGGCTCTTGCCGAACTTCTTCAGCGGAACCTGACGCCGCTTCCCGATCTCGGCCAGCTCCGCTGACATGTGCGCCATCTGCTTCTGCGCGGAGGTCAGGCGGTCTCGCAGCGAGTCAAGCATCTCGAGCTTGCCGGACTCGACCAGCTCGTACCACGTGTTGATCTGCTCTGTCGCCCGCGCCAGCTGGCGCTGGAGGAGCTTCTCTCGCTCCCTATCGGGGGCCTGCATCGCCGCGATGTCGGTGCGAAGTTGCTCCAGCATGCCTTCGATGCGCTCCGGCTGAAGGACCTGGTCCGCGACGACTTGCAGCACAACAGCATCGAGCTCTTCCCGCGGCACGTTGGGCATGTCGCAGAGGTCTGACCCCTTGTACACCCGCGTCCCGCAGCGGTAGTAGTCGTAGGCCCCGCCTTTACCGGAGACCAAGACGAGGCCTGCGCCGCAATGCGCACACTTCGCCAACCCGGTCAGCAAGGTCTTCGAGGCCGCCTTACGGAACTCGGTCGACCCCTTGTTCGGTGCGCGATCCGCACGGAGAGCGGCGGCCTTCTCGACGTCTTCCTTGGTGACGATGGCGGGAACCTTGGTGATGACCCATTCATCATCCTCACGAAACTCTCCCGTTCTGGAGTCGCGGCGGTTGAAGACATAGTCTCCGCAATACGTCGTTGAGTTGACGATCTGGGCGATCATGTTTTTGCGCCACGACTTTCCGCGGTGGGTCACACCTGTGTCGTTGAGATGCGACGCGATCTTCTTGATGCCCCAAGGGACGCCGGTGTCTCCTGCAATGGACCACTTGAAGATGTTGCGAACGACCTCGGCCTCCTCCTTGTGGGGCTCAAGCTTTCGCTTGAGACCATTCCGCCCTTTCACATCGGTTTCAACCGCCATGTATCCGAACGGCGGCTTCGACCCGTTGAAGAACCCCTGGCGCGCGTTCTCGACCATGGAGCGGCGGACGTTCTTCCCGTTTTCTCTAGACGTGTACTCGTCGAACGAGGACAGGATCTGTCGGACCATCTGACCGGCTTCGTCGTCGGCAGTGGGCTGCGTGATGCTGATCAGCTTGACGTTGTGGCGACGGAGCTGCCGCTCGTACATCCCGAATGCGATGGCGTCCCGGTAGAACCTGGACTGCGAGAAGACCACGATCGCCTCGAACGGGTGTGCGGCGGATGTCGCGTCTGCGATCATCCGCCGGAACTCGGGGCGTCGATCATCGGTCGCCGTTAGGCCGGCGTCGATGTATGTCTCCACGACCTGGTGTCCGCCAGACGCTGCCCATGCTTGCATCTGATCGACCTGCCCGTCTAGAGATACCCCTTCTTCGGCCTGCCGACCTGTGGACACACGCACGTAAAACGCTACCAACATAAAGAAATCTCCTTTCGAGATGAAATGGTTCGATCGATGTTGACGAACCTCTTGGTGCCCGGCGTCGCTGTCAGTCACGCCGCCTGGGTGTCTTCTTCGTGCTCCTGATGACGGGAGCACGCTTTCGCCGGTTGCCACGAGCCACGCGGCTCTCTGTCGAGCCCGTCAGCGAAGGCGCGACGAGGTCCCCTACGGACTGGTCTTGGCGACCTCGATCGGGGATGAGCAACGTATGGCGGCTTGGGCCCCAGAATGGTGAAGGTTCGTACAGGTCGTTGAGTCTTCCGCTGGCGGCATGGGCGTCAGTGGTGATTCGACAGACGTGGAGGCAGTAACCGTACGGGCCCAAAGCGAGCCGACGCAGGGGCGTAGCGACCGCAGTTCCTGCTCTCCAGGCTGGCTGGAGGTAGCTTCGGCGCGTAGCCGAATCTCTGCGGAGTAGCGGCTGCCGCTGATGTGCAAGGTGGTCACGATCAAGAATTGACAAGAACGGTTGGGGGCGGAAGACTCGCACCCGAACGCCCCGATTACCCTGTCAAGCACTGCGTGCGCAGTGCGTGCCGGACCCATGACGCTAGACGCCAGAGCGACTTCTGAGGTTCTGCCGTGCAGCGGCCCAAAGGCCGAGCCGGCTATCAAACTGGCGCTTGCGCATCTCGCGCATTGGGCAAAGCAGGAAGGCTTGTCCTTGGAGGCCCAGGGCGGTGCCTCGCTACCTCCTGACGCCTTGCTCTGGAAGGAACTGCTGCAGCAGAGCCTAGCCGGGATCCACCTCCACACGGTGCCGACGGTGCCCCGCGGCGACCTTGCCGCGCCGACCGGACTGAAGCTGGGTGAGCGCCGTTATCTTCAGTTTCAGCGCTGGTTTGAACGGGAAATCCTGACGGACCTATCGAGGTATGCGCGGGAGCGAGGCGGGGTCCCGATTCGGGCTCACAGGGTGAGCGACCGAAAAGGAGGTGACGCCTCAATCAGCGACGCGATGTACTTCTTGACATTCGCCCCGTTTGTCAGTGCAAGCAAGCGGGCAAAGACGGCGCCGTTGATTTCGGGCGGGAACGTTCAGGCAGGTGCGCGCCAGGCAGGCACGAGCTATCCGCAGCTCGAGCAGCTGAGTCAGCAAGACCGTACGCAGACCCCTACATCCTCAGGTGGTACAGCCGAAGACCCAACAGCGGGGTCAAAGTCCCGCAGGGAGTCGGCCGCAAGACCAGCATCTGCGGCCAAAGATGCTGCTACGAGTTCCTGCCCACCGAACTTGCCGGCAAGCACGGAACATGCGACGGGCGTGGCGCCTCACCCAACCGACCAGCCCACCACTGAGCAGTCTTCACGCTCGGAAGGTAAGGAGGTCTCAGCGGCCGTCAATCCAAGCACGGTGTGTCCAGATCCGGCGACAAAGCGGCACAGCCGCCCACCTTCGCCGGGGACTACTGAGCCGAAGTCAGTTTGCCCGCCTGGTGCTCTCACTCCACCAAGTTTGATAGATGTCGCCCTTGCCTACGCGCTGACCCGCTGTCGATCGCGTGGCGGTCACGGCAACTGGACCGTGGCTGCAGTCCTGTTCGCGATCGCTGTTTCTCTCGTTGGCGTCGAGCCGCGACAGGATGTGATCGGCTCCAGCCTGGTGACCCTTATCACGTCAGTCTCGGATGTTTTGGCCGGTCGTTGGCACGTCGTCTTCTGATTGAGCTAGCTGTCAACTGTTGACAAGTTTCTCGAGGAACCGAGAGGCGCGAGACCTGCGGTTTGAGGTTGATGCCGTGGTTCAATCGAACTGAAACGCCCCGCCGATAGTGCTTCGGAGCGGCACGTAGGTGTCGCCCGAGGCCGATCCACCCTGCGACCGTCACCACTCGCGGAGGTGCTCAATCGGCCAGACGTAGCACTCCTCGGAGCCCTGCGCCTTCAACTGCTTGTGCAGCGCCCGAACCGTCTGCCTCTCTTCTACGGCTGCAGCGCATCCGCCAACAGTGCCTGCTGCACCGTCTCGACGGACGGCGTCAGCCAGAGTTGGATGAGGTTGGCTGACAGGCTGTACTTCTTCTGCGCGTCGCGCCGGCCAAGTCCGCCGGAGCGGATCTCCTGGCACAGCTGCAGCTTGAACTGCGCAGAGTGCCGACGGTAGGGACTCGTGATGGCATGGACCTTCTCCTTCTGAAGGCCCTGCCAGCGCATCGGTCCGGCGAGCCCCGCCTGTCTATTCTCAGGGGTTCACTCCACACAGGCCTCGGAAGTGGGTCAGGTTTCAGTGGGCGCACCAGAGCGCATGGTCGGGATCGGACTCTTGAGAATGCCGGTTGACATGGAGTTCGACATGTTTTATGGTACGCAGCGCGTACCATATTTGGCGTACTTCTTCGACATGGCACGCATTGCGTATTCTCTTGTGGCTTAGATTTCATCAACCATGTCCGGATCCGCCCCTCTTCCAGCTGCCGACCTAGACCAGAAGGCGTTCTTGGTAGCAGCCAAGCGAGCGCTGTCCATTGGTGTGCCAAAGCTGACCTGGGATCAGTTCGCGCTGCGTGTCGGCGTCGAGCCGCGCGCGATGAAGACGTATCGCATGCCGGCCGAGTCCAGCGACTTCCGGACGATGCCCAAGCTCGTCATCGAAAAGGTTGAGGCACTGGTAAGAAGCGCCTCTGCGGCCGGCGTGAGCGAGACACTCGTGACGTTGCCATCCGAGGCAGATGCGAGCACATGGCGCCGCGGCCCCGATGCGATGAAGCTACTGCCAGCAAGCTTGGCCGCGCTGACTACTCGGCAGGCACGCCAAGTGTTCATGGGCGGTGGTGCCTCCATGATCTCCGGTGTTGACCGGCTTTGGACCGGGGTATCCGGCCTGAGTGACGAGGACCGTCGCGCGATGGCCCTGGTATCGAGAGCCCGACTCTCGCTTGGACTCAGCGACATCGGCGCCGAGATTCATGAACTGCTCGCGTATTGCACAAAGCCGCTCGGCGTCTGGCTGCCGATCCCCGCAGTCAAAGAAGCAGGCTTGTCTTCCGTCTACCTGATCGATCCGGAAGACCGCATGCCGACGCTTGAGGCGGAGGAGCTCGCTGCCGGCTTCAGCGGAGCGACGGGCTTGCTTGAAGAGCAGGTCTTCGCTGCGTTCCAAGACAGCTTGTCAAAGCATTCGAGCAAGGATGCTGACGAGTACTACAGCCAAGTTCGGACGTTCGTTGTGCGCAACCCGGTCGTCAACCGCAAGCAGCTGCTGCGGTTTGTGACCACGCTGCCTGCTGCCGTATGGGTGTGCGTCGAGCAACAGTTCTACGAGCCGCTGCCCAGCAGCTTGCTCACCGGGGAGACGGCCACTCTCTGCGCCCACTGCAGCAACGTCATGGCCAAACACGCTGGCGCACTTCGCTGTACGACGGCTGCGTGCTGTGCCGAGCACGGTCCTAGTCCAGGCCGAACGCAACCAGCGTCCGAACTTATGCGGCTCAACAGGTCGCTGCGCAAGTACTGGTTCGAGCCCGGTATCGATGAGCTGCGACTGGCCGACCGTCTTGCAGCCAACGGCCACAAAGTACGCATGTACCCAAACCGCGACGCGGTGGACCTGGACCTGGGCGATGGCAGGCCCGTTGGCATCGACCTCAAAGCCTACAGCAGTCCCGAGCTTCTCGGAGAACGTCTGCGTCGCCGGCCCGGTGGGCTGCGCACCTACAAGAAGCCTCTCCTCGTCATCCCCGACTGGCTGGCCCGACGCGTGCCCAGCTACATAGACCGAGTCAGTGCCTGTCTCGAAGGCTCTCCCATCCGGGCCTTGACCCTTTCGGACGCAGTCGCGGAGCTTGGCCATGCGTGAACGCCTGCAGCCCTATCGCGGCGCCAACGCGCTCAACTACCTGTGTTTGCTTGCTACCGAGCTTCTGGGCAGCAACCATTTGCGTGACCTTCCGGCACTCATGACCGGCTTTGACTCCGTCATGAGAACACTGCCGGCCAACGTTGTAACGGCGATTCAGAACTTGCGAATCGCGGGGCACGCACCTTGGAGCCAACGCGAGCTGCGGCTGATGGTGGACCAGTACAACGAGACGCACCGACGGTTGGAGCAGCGTCGTCGGTCGATGACGCGCCCCAAAGCCTGGGACGACGACCCGGAGCCCACAGACTCGTCAGGAGCGTACGTCAGCTCCTCACCGCCCTCTGGCGGCGACGAAGAGGAGGTCAGCAGCAAGCGCTTTGAGGTTGACGCTCAGCTGAACGTGCGCCCGGTGTGGACGTCGATCATGCCTGACGACGTGCGGGATGCGCTGGCATCACTGACGTCACCGCTCTCGCTGCGTCGTAGGCCGCCCCGCAGGCGGCATGACCCCACGCTGCCGGCAAGGGTTGTCGACGAGCGACACAACTTCGAAACCGCCATTGAGCCCCTTGGATTCACGCCACCTGAACCTCCGATTCTTGACATCGCGCGTCACGGACGAGCGCCAGGCTTGGTGCGTTGGTCGGACTTGGTTGCAGTCGCAGACCGCTTCGACAGGATCGATGAGCTCGCCGGAAGACAGCAACGCGGAGAGCGCAGCTGGTATCGCAGGCTGCACACTGCATCCGGGGAGCGAACCGCTGTTCTCAGCGAAGCGACCGTCGACGGGCTCGCTGAGTGCGATGTCATGGAACTCAGCGGCGTCAAGCATCTCATCGGCTTGCCCGGAGCAGGCAAGACAACGCTCCTGTACCTCCTCGCCGCTTGGGCAAGCGAGCGGGACTACCAGGTGTGCTTTTTGTTCCCCTCCATCGAGGTAGCCACAGGCTTTGTCGAGCGCCTTGCCCTGTACGAGGTTCGCTCCGCACTCCTCTTCGGCCAAAGTGATCGGGCGCGCTCCAAGCACGTGGCCAGCTTCGCGGCAGCGCTCTCACAAGACAACCGCGGCTACGCGGCAACCCGTTCAGCCGCGCCGTTCTTCGCAACCAACTGCAGCCTCGCTGCCTTCGCAGGAGACGAAGAGACGGCGTTTCCGCACGCCCATCCCCCCTGTCAGCTTATTCACCAGAGTCCCGCCGGCGCAAAGGCTGGCAAGGGGCCGGTAGCTCATCAGTGTGCGCTGGCGTCTGTCTGCGGGCGTCAAGAGGCTGAACGCTCCCTGGTCAACGCCAACGTTTGGGCCGGGCACATTCTGTCTACAGACCGTGAGGTGTCGCCCCTCTTCAGCGACGTACAGCTGCGGCACTTTGAATATCTTGCTCGGACCTTCGATTTGGTAGTGGTCGATGAGTGCGACGGCGCTCAGGCCAACATGGACGGCCGCGGCACACCACTAATGAAGCTTTCGGGCGACGCCGACTCCGTCTGGAATCGGCTACTGCTTGACCTCCATGCCCCGGCTGCGCAGGGGCGAAACGCGTTCATTGGCGGAGCGTCCATCGCCACCATCATGGCGATGTCGGGACGATTTGGGCAAGCCGCGGAGCGACTGACTGCGGCCATTGTGAAGTCGCCTAAGGAGTTTCGCGACGAGTACGCTCGCAAGCTCCTGACCGGCCTATCCCTCATCGCAGACATGTTCCCACTGAGCCGCGGCGGGTCGGGCTTTGAGGATGACGAAGAGGCACAAGCGCATCTCGACGCGCGCCAGGCGCTCGAGCGAGTTTGGGACTTCGCAGCCAAGCGCGTCGCCTTCCGTGAAGGCGGAGAAGCTCTTCGCCACCTCAACCAGCTTCAGCGTGAAGACGAGGGTGGCGCAGAAGCTGACCAAGAAGCGTCCACGGCTTACGGACTTGGCGACAGCGAGGTCTTGAAGCTCGCGGAGCTTGCGCGTGTCACGCCTGATGTCGTTCGCGAGTACGCGAAAGAGGTCCTCGACGCTCTAGATACCTGGGATCGGGAAGGCACCGACGAGTACCTGAATGCGTTGGCGCGCGTCCTCCTGCGTGCGCCGGGCTTGGCGCCGGCCAAGGAGCCCAAGTTCTTTGTCGAGCACGTCAGGCTGCTGGCCAACGTCACCCTGCTGGTACTGCAGCACTTCGGCCTCAGCCCGCACCTGCGCTTGCTCAACGGCCAAGGCATTCTTGGTGACGAAGTCTTCGAGTCCCGTCCGTCCAAGGAGCTTCTGGGACTTGTGCCCGAGTCCTTGGCTGGGCGGCTTAGCGGTGTTCGGTACACGGTAGGCGACGAAGGCGACGTGGACATTGCCCATGTCGGCTTTGTCGGAACGCCTCGCATGCTGATGCACCGATTGGCGCAACTAGGCTTGGACACTGGGGGCACAGGCCCCGCTGTGCTGTTGACAAGTGCGACATCCCTGCTGCACGACAGCCCCAGTTACCACATCAACGTCGGTCCTCACTACGTCCTTCGGCGCCCAAACGCGGGGGCAGGCTGGGCGGAGTCCCGCTACCACTTCCTGCCTTTGAAGGATCCTCACGACGATAGACAGCGACTGTTCTTCAGTGGCTCCCGCTTGGCGAGGCGCGAGTTTGTCCTCAAGGCCATGGCGACAGAGCTACTCGACGGCGGGCGGGCTAGTAAGGTAGAGGCGGCCATCGCGCAAAACGACATCGTCGGTGGCTTTGGCCGCAAGGCCGCTTTTGTGGTCAACAGCTACGAGCAGTGCGAGCTGCTCTACGAGCACATCCGGCAGCAGTTTCCGGCCTGGCGCGAACGCGTGCGTTACCTCGTTCGAGGCGGCGCACTCGCCGCTGCCTCCAAGCATGGCATCACAGCTTCCGAAGTCGAGAGGCTTGGCGACAACGCCGATTGGGAGTTATTCATCTTCCCAATGAGCGCAATCGGTCGGGGTGTCAACATCGTCTACAAGTTTGGTCCCCGCGCGGACAAGGCGATGATCGGGTCCTTGTACTTCCTCACAAGGCCTCACCCCAGGAGCGACAGCCTGGGCTTCCTGCAAGGAGTGGTGGGAGCTGCATCCGAAGATTTCGACCAGGCAAGTTACGGATCGCCAGAAGCCGCCCTTGCCGCAATGCGGGCAAAGCGCGCAGACGTCTCTCACAAGGTCGGTGCCCTCTTGCGGTTGCCCCAAGCGTCTCGGGCGCTCGGTGAGTTCGCACGCCCCTTCGTAGCCGACCAGATGATCATGATTCTGCAGACTATCGGGAGGGCGATGCGAGGCGACTGTCCGGCCTTCGTCTACTTTGTGGACGCAGCCTGGGCTCCAAAATCAGCGGTCGGTCTGCCCGATACGCCCCGCACGTCGATGCTCCTCATGATGCGGCGAATCCTCGACGACTGCTTGAACCACCCAGATGCCGCGTTGCGTGACTGTTACGATAATTTGTACCGTTCCTTCTGCGAGCCGCTTTCGAACATCAGCGGGTTGCATATAGAAGGTACTTGAAGACAACAACGATTCAGGGAAGAAGATGAGCGATGGCACCAAGAGTGTGAGCCAGGCCGAAACTGCAACAACGGTTTGGAAGCGGTCCGCTGAGACTAAGGGCAGTGACCGACCGGTCTTGCTGGGCGCGCGTATACGGCCGCAGTGGTTGGACCAGCAAGTGTCGTTGCTGGCGGTCGGTCTTTCGGGCTCGTTGCTGAACTCGATGCAGTCGCTGCTCGAGGCCTCGAAGGGCAAAGAGGACAAGAACCTGCCCATCGTGCGGCTGCGGGCCGCGCTGATGGCGAAGCTCGAGGGCGTTGTTCGCCTTGACCGAGACCTGGGTTTGAGAGACCCGTCCAAGCCCGCCTTGGAGATGAGGTGGGCCAGCGGTCAAGATCGCGACGGCGTCTCACACGAGGACATCAAGCAAGATATAGCTGACATTCTCATGCGTTGGCACCGGGATGTCGTCGCGCCATGGGCGGAGAGAAACGGCATCGGAACCGCCGCTAGCGAGGTTCGCTCGCACATCTCCGCGGGCAACATCGATCTGCAGGCACATAGCCAGCCACTGATTGCTCGTCAGCCCTCTGGTCGAGTCGCAAAGCCCCAATGGGACTTGATCGCAAAGCACCTTGCAGAGCGCCTCGTTGGCGAAGAGCTTTTCCCTGGGTTGGGGCCGTGTGAGCTCATCGCCGACGCCACCTCTCTCGAAGGCGCAGTTGAGCTAACAACTTGGCCAGCAAAGGCTCCCGGTAGCGACACCGTGTTCTCGATGGTCGCGAGGCTCTCCGTCGCGTCATGGCCCACAGGCCGCGACTTGCACGTGAAGGTGACGCCGGTCAAACGCGTGTGGGCCAAGAAGCCGCCTGGCCGGAAGCCCAATGCGCCGCTGAACATCCGCTGCTACATCTTCAGCGCAGAGAACCCAGTCTTGCCTGCAACGATGCGGCGCGGGAAGAGCGGTTGGGAGTTCGGCGACGACTACATCCAGTACCTCGCTGAGAGCGGAGGTGCGCTTCCGAGAACCCCGGAGTTGGCCACTGAAAGCCCTAGGCCCAGCGAGCCGGGGTGGTGGGTTGGGCTTCCCGAGCTCACCACGTTGTACGACTACATCCAGCAGCGCACCGTCTTCGAAGCCGACGAAGTCGACCTTCGAGATCGTTTGGTTGAGCTGATGCCGGACGTCCTCGACCCCGACTTGCCGTTCCGCTTGCTCAAGACGTCAAGGGCGATGACCCAGGCCAAGAGCGAAGTGGCTCGCCTTCAAATCGATGACGTGCTGCCTAGCATTGCGTCTGAGCAAGGCTGGGCCGGCGCGGCGCTCGAAGTCGAGGTTATTGCCGACGAAGTCGACAACGATAGCGACGAAGAGCAGAAAGCCCACGAACTGGACAGCGCGAACAAGCGCAGGGAGAGGCTCGAGCGCCATCGCCTCGCCAACGAGCAGGCTCTAGCTCGCATTCACGGGCAGCAGACGCCCTCACTCTGGGTGTTTGTCGACGGAACGCAAGAGCAGCAGCTCATCGAGCAGAGCGCACGCACCATCTTCGGTGACCGCGTACGCCTTGAGTTCTCGACGCTGCCGCTGCAGGTTCACGGATTGCGGACGAACCTTGAACTCGACGGAGAAAAAGGGATTCGTCGATTCGAGGCACGTGTCGAGCGTTGGAAGTCTGTTGCGGAGCAAGTCAGGCAAGGCGCCTCTGGCGCACGACACGTTCTCATCTGCGCCCCCAAGGACGTGGGAAACCGGCCCGAGGACCCGGTGAACTACTTCGCTGGCCTGCATGCGATGTGCCACTACGCGAAGGCCAATGTTCACCATCTGCTTCCGCTGGAGACCGACCGGCGGACCGCCCGTCCTGACTTCCAGCACTTCATTCATCGAGTTCAGAGTGCGCTGCTCGACGTCTTCCTCGCTCACTCTGGCGTAGTTTTCGGCACGGATTCGTTTGTTGGCGGCTGTCTCGGAGACGCAGCGCCTCGGGCCATCTACGGGGTGCAGGCCATTCGGTCCCAAGCTCGAGCATTCACGCAAGAGCAACCAGTCAGCCTCATTGTGTTTACCCGTCTCGATGTGGCTAGCGGCGTGACCAGTGTCTCCTTTGCATGCCGCAGTCGCACTCGTGTGCTGACCACTGAATTGCAACCCCTCAACGAGGGGCTGCAGTGGCTTGGAAGCCAGCGCCAGTTGACCAGCGACGAAACTTGGCTGCGCGAGAACTTCTCCGACATCACCCGCAAGGAACTGAACAAGATCAGCGAGGCCGATCCCCGGGCGGTGGTGCTCATCGACTGGTCGACGGTCGCTGGGCTTTGGAAGGAAATCTCAGACGAGTCGCTCATCTCGCGCACGGGTCGTGGGGCATGGCTCGACGACCTAGACCTCGAGAAGGCCTTCCCGCAAATGACATTGCTGCGGTTGCGCTCGGATCGAAATGCGACGCTCGTGATGCGTTGGGTGAACACGACCACCTTCGAGGAATGGCGGACCGACCCGCAGCCGGAGCCAACCCGGCAGACCACGGAGGAGCAGTACGCCACGACGTACAAGACCATCGTCGAGCTCGAGCCCGACGCCGAGGGGCGGCACGCACCGCACTACCTGGTGGTTATGGGCTACCGCAGCACAGTGCAGACCAAGCGCGGCATGTCGTGCTACCGGCCCAGGCCTCGCATGGGTCGCAACAAGAGCGGCTGGTTCGAGCGCCGGTTGCTTCCAGTCGCCAAGGACAACGCCGCCCTGCCCAGCGGCCTCGAAATCACTGTTCTGCACGCACCGCAGGCCCTTAATCCCGACAGTCTGGTCAAGCTCGTGATGGGGCTTCGGCTTGGCTATGCCCACTACGACGATTGGACCGCACTGCCGGCACCATTGTTCTTTGTGCGCAAGGTGCGCGACTACATCATCCGCTATCCGGAGGCCCCGGACTCGCCGCTTGGCGAAGAGCCCACCGGTCTGAAAGATGGCCCTGCAGATGATGGTGGTGTGGGGGGGGTCGAGGCCAGCACCGCCTCAGACCTTCAGCTCGAGCTCGCTGCACAGGTCCTTCAACAGCTACCCGAGTTGGGTGTAGGTGCTGCCTCGCAGCCTTCGGAGTCCGTCGCACAAAACGTTGTGATGGAGCCAGCCGCATCAAGCGAAGGTCGCGAGGCAGATGCGGCGGGGCTCGAGGGCTCATCCGCTACACCGTCGATGGACGGAGAGACGCCCCCCAGCGAGCCACTCAAGAACCCACACCTGCAACGGGCGCTCGAAGCTGGCCTTGCGACACCTGAGCTCTTTAAGCGCTCAAGCGGGCGCCCGGCCAAGCAGCTTTACGAAGCCATGCTGCTCGGTACAGTGCGCGTGCGCGTGGAGTTGCCTTGGTTTGTGAACAAGGACACCGTGTTGCCCCCGGACGGTTGGCCCAAGGATCGCAGAGCCATCGGACGCTACTGGCGTGAACTCGGTCAGTTTCCAATCCGACTTCGACATCAGCGGGGCGAGGCTCCTACGGTCTCGCAGTTTCCAGATTGGGTGATGCGCAGGCTTTCGATCCCCCAGTCGCACTACTGGGTCGACATTCCCGATCTGTTCCCCTCGGAGAAGCGGCTCTTCCACCGCATCGATGATGCCTACACGCGGTTCCTCGAGGACGCCGGACGGTCCGACGAAAAGGCTGCACCTGGCCAGTTCTGGCGCGATATGGCCGACTTCGCCACGTACTTGTGCAGTAAGTCCGAAGACGAGACGCTTGGCTGGGTGTTCTGCCTGTTGGGACACCAACCGTACAAGGATGTGCTTCCCAAAGTCTTCAGGGCCGTCGACTCGTCGTCTCTGGGCCCCTATGCGCAAGCCGGGCTTGAGTACATGACCCACTGCTTCGAGGTGTGCCGCGACGCCTATAACGATAGGGTCAACGGCAGTCACGAGGGCAAGGCGTATGTCGTGTCCGCAGCTGCCAAGCCGGCTAATCTGACTTCAAGCGTGCTGGAGCGCAGGGATAGCGGCCCAGTGAGCCGGCAGCCAGCCGCGTCAATGGAAGCACCTGTGTTGGCGCACAGCCAAGCGGACGCGCCGCCTGCGGAGGTGGCTGCGGAGTCGAGCGCAGCAGAGGCGCCACTAACAGAGCTCGCACAAAGCAGCAGTGCAGGCGCGGAGACACCGGCGGTTGTGGATGCTTCATTGCCGCCTGGGGGTGTTCTGTCTTGGCCGGTTCCAGGAAGCGACACCTTTGACACCGACCATGGAGCCTGCCTTGAGCACCTGTCCAAGCTCGTCCAGGCTCACGAGCAGCTCAAGGCGGCTCGCGAAGCGCAGCGCCTTGCTGAACGGCTGCGGCTCGAAGCTTTGGCTGCCGAGGCGGTGGCGCAGGCGGCGGCCAAGGAGCGTTGGGATCGCGAGCTGAGCGCGCTTGCTGCAGACGCACAAGCCGCGATCTCGGGCTTGAGCGATGACGCAGACATCGGATCCTGGCGGGTAGTTGACCTGCGGACCATCTTCGGTGAGACCCCTGACGCCACGCTGCTGGCGGAAGTTGTCAATCAGGTGCGGGCTGTTCGCGCTGCTGCTGAAGAGTCGGCAGAAGCAGCGAGCGCCGTAGAGCGAATCGAGGCTGGCGACTTTGAGGGCGCTGCCGAGACCAATGCCAAGAAGCGGAACCTGAAGCGGATGCTTGCGCTTCAAGAGGCAATGCCCCGCGTTGCCGAGGCGGATGACCGCCTCAAGCAGGCGCTGCAACGCTGCCAAGTCCTTGCACCGCTCTCGGACACGAACGCGGATGCCACGGGAACTAGCGACGAGTCCACGTCTGCTGAAGCCCAAGCACAAACCGTCTCCGACGTGGTGGTAGTCGCGTCCGCCCAACCAGTGAAGGCGGATGGGGAGTCAGCGGAGGCACCTCAAGCAGGTGAGGCTGTTGCTATGCCCGAGCCTTCTGCTCGTCCAGCAGCAACCCCGGAGGCCTCAGCCCAAGCGGAGGGACTCCAAGACGGGGTGGCAGTCAAGGATGAGACCCAAACCGCTCTCGCGACGCTGCACTCTCAGCCCGAGCCTTTGCCAGCCAGCCACTCGGATGACGCGCCTGCAAACGTCGCCGTAAACGTCGACTTGGAGGAGTCGGAGCAGTCCGACACAGGCGATGAAGAGTCGGAAAGTCTAGGAGTAATTGGCCCCCTGACCTTGATTGAGCCGGCTCAGCGCACTTTGCAGGCCTGCCTAGAGTCCAAGCACTTGGCGCTGGCGTGCGTCGCTGCAATGGCCCTTGGAGAGGTCGACTCTCGTGTGACGGCACGACTCTGGTCCCTGGGGACTGGAATTCTGAGGTCAGGGGAGATGCGTGCTTCGTTCGATCCCACTGCCCTCAAGGCACTTCAGACGTGGCTTGAGCATGCACCGGAACGGCACTCGACTGGGGGCTCGTTTGCAGAACATCTGGGCGTTCTCGGCACAAGCCTGCTGCCAATGCTGCTGCAAGGGGACGCCTCGGGGATTCGCTGGTCGGCAATCGAGTACTTGCGTCCAAGGCTCCAGCCCCACAGCGAACTTCTGAAGGTGGTCGAGCGCATTGCCTCCCTGGACACGATCCAGCTGAATCTGACGCCTGAGATCCTTTCCGCAGCGCAGGTCAGCATGAGACAGGCGCTCGAAGAGCGTGTGGCGCGAATGCGAAAGCGCGCGGCCAACTGGTCCAGCGACTCCGAGCTCGTCACCAACTGGACGGCAACGGACTACGTGGAGTTGCATGCAGCCATCTGCACAGACAAGCATGGGTTTGCCACAGGGTCTTGCATTGCAGCCATCGCTAGAGGCGACGACGGGCGCGCCAGAAAGCTCCTGCCCGAAGTTCACAAGCTGGCGGACAAGGGGCTTGCTACCATCAGCGACATGCGCAAGCGAGTCGGCCGGCGCCGGCCCGTTGAAGGCGTTGGACGTGACTACCTCGTCGACAACCTGAAGACCACGTCCAGATTCGCGCACGAGTTCTTTGAGCTGCTCGACCGGCTGAAGGCCGGTAAGCATGAGGCGCTTCCAGCAAAGCACGTCGAGTTCTTGAGTGGGCTGTATCGCGAGTTGCTGGCTGCTCGGGACTATGTCAACGCGCTAGGCCTGCCGGAAGGCGAAGCGTCAATACACCGCCGACTCCTGCTGTGCGCGCTGGATAGCGCTTTGGGCCTCATGGAGCAGCGCTCCTCCATGTCGTCGTTGTCTGAGGAAGACCAGCTCTTGGTCTTGCAGTACCCCCTCGCGCACGACATGAGGCCCGCCCTCACGTGGTCACCGCCAAACGATCCAGAAACGAGCGTACCGTTGGCGGACGTTTCGCAGCTGCTCGCAGCGGTGGAGCGGGTTGAACACGACTCCCGCGCGGACGGTGCGGCGCCACTTCAGGGCGCCGAACTGCAAGCTCTACTGGTTGACGCGGCGACCGGACACCGCAGAGCAGAGCGGCTGTTGCCCGCAAGACTCATCGAGGAGAGACTGGGTCGTATCAGCCAAACGGCGGCGACTTCAGTGGCTGCCGCGAATGACGCCGCTCGCAGAGAAGCTCGGACCAAGCTCACTGCCGATCTGCAGGAGGCACGGCAACGAGTGACCAATGCCTTGGCCTTGAGCGCACTTCCGCAGGCCGAAGCCAGTCGCATGCTTAAGGTCGTCGAGTCTCTCCTTCGAGCCAATGGTGGCCAAGAGATCGCCGCGCCGCAGAAGCCCACGGCCCTGTACGCTGACTTCCCGCATGCACGGGCAGTGCTGCAGGCCGTGGTGCTCACTCCGCTGGACACCAAGATCCAAGAGAGTCGGGCGAGACTGCGTCTGGAGATCGAAGAGTTTGTGACGTCGCAGCGGGATAGAAATCTCGATCCGGCTGTTCTTCGACAGCTCGAACAGAAGGCGCAGCGCATCCTGGCGAGATTGGATATCGGTACAGCGCTGAGTGTGCGAGTTGCACGGAATGAGTTCCTGCTCTTGCGCGAGGATAAGCTGCCGTTGCTGAAGTTCGACGAGCAGCGTGCAGGCCCTGCATTCGAGGCGTTTCTCATTGAGGCCCGACGGGCAACACAAGGTCACCGACTGCTCGACGGCTTGCACGGCCTGTTGTCCGGGTCACTGCCGCTGGCGTCCTCCGCGCCGGAGTGGCTGACCGCTCTCACGGAGCTGGAGCGTCGTGAAGCTGCAGACCTCGTCTCCCGTTGGATGGCGGTGTTCTCGTCGGGCACCAAGGCTGGCTTTGCGGAGGCGCTCACTGACTTCCTTCGCACCGCAGGCCTCTCGCAGGACCCGACCGTCCTTTCTCCCAATGAGGGCAAGTTCTTCTTGGACGGCAAGCCCTTTGCCGGACTGGCAGCTTCTGGTTTTGGAGTATTCATTCCGCCGGCGCTGGGCTCAGATGCGACCCATATTCAAGGGGTGGTTGTCGCGTCCCCAGTGACGTTCGAGCGACTCGGCCAGCGCGTTGCACAGCTGCCACCCACGACACCGACGTTCCTTCTTACGCGCTTCTCCCTTAAGTCCGAGCAGCGCGCCCAACTGGGACGAGACCACCCAGTGCTGTTGGTCGATGACGACTTGGTGGCCTATGTCGCGCTCCATCCAGGCGCTCGCCTCTCAACGCTGCTGGAGGTCTGCCTGTTGTCCTTCAAGACGAACCCATATGCCGACTATGGCGCACGCCCGGTGCCTCCGGAGATGTTCTTCGGCCGCATCGATGAGCTGGGAAAGCTGCGCAACGTCCCATCAGCTGCCGTTCTCTACGGAGGCCGGCGCCTGGGCAAGTCCTCGCTGCTCAACCAGATCCTGGAGGAGTCCAAGGTTCACCTGAACCTCTCTCCGGGAGAGAAGGGCCGTGGGGAGATGGCGATCTACGTCCCGCTCGACAGCGGCAAGGACCCGGCGGGCTTCGGCCAGGACTACCGGTTGTTCGCCTGGAAGGCGATACACAAAGCGCTGGTAAGCGCAGGCTTCCTCGACGCAGGTGATGCGGAGCTGCAGAGCGACCAAGCCATCAGGGACCGCATCCAGGATGAGATCGTGGCAGGTCGCGCTCGCACCAATGCCTGCTACCTGCTCATCGATGAAGCTGACGACGTGATGCGCGAGGACTTGCAGGCAAACGCCCCCTTCCTCGCGAGCTTGCAGAACCTGAGTGATTCGGTGCTTGGGCACTGCAGGCTGCGTTATGTCATCGCCGGGCTTCACAACCTGACGCGAATGACGACAGGAGGCAACACTGCGCTGGGCAAAGCGACTTCCATTGCGCTGCAGCCTTTCTCCTCTGAAGCGGACATCCTCAAGGGTGTTGATCTCATCACCAAGCCGCTGGCAGCCCTGGGCTTTCACTTTGGCAAAGGGGATGAGGGGTTGCCCATGCGTATCCTCGCGGTGTGCAACTTCTACCCTGCCTTCATCCAGCTCTACTGCCGCAATCTGGTCAACCGCCTGTACAACAAGAGGGCTGGAAAGGAGATCTCTACCCTTGTCACTAGTGAAGACTTGGATGCGGTCGAGCGAGATCAGGAGTTCTTGCGGGAAATTCAAGAGAAGTTCGGCCTCAACCTCAACCTCGACAAGCGGTACAAGGCCATCGCGCTGATTCTGGCGGAGTACTCATATGCTGAGCCGGCAGGGAGCGTCTTCGCCGGCCTGACAGCCACGGAGATTCGCGACCACTGTGCCGTCTACGCGCCTGAGCACTTCAAGACTACGGCGCCGGGCGCCTACGAGGCCCTGCTCGACGAGATGGAGAAGCTCACCATCCTTGAGCGAAACGGCTCTCGCTATCAGCTGCGCACGCCAGACATCGCCACGATGCTTGGCGACAAGGAACAGGTGTCTCATCACCTGAACGAACTTGCGCGGGAGACGCCCACGGAAGCGCGCTCCAAGGGCGAGGCTCGTCTGTCGGTGACCCAGAGGTCTGACAGCAAGACCTTTCCGATGCCCAGCGCTTGGCTTCGCAACTACATGCGAGGCAATCCGACTGACTTGGTCATCTTCGTTGGTAACCAGGTCAGCGGGATCTCGGTGTTCGAGAAGCTGCGGGACCCTTGGGAGATCTCGAATGACGACGCAACGATTGAGGCCAAGACGTTCGGCGTGCCCGAGGAGGCTCGCACGTTCTTGAACTCTGCTCGCAAGAAGGCAGGTCCGGCCAGGAACCGGCTGGTTGCTGTGCTAGCCCGCGGTTGGCAGATTGACCAAATCGAAACCTACTCCGCCCTTGCGCAGTCCTTCGGACGCGCTGCGGGACAGTCCGACGGCGCGGGCCGGCCTAAGCTGCCGACAGTTCGTCCGGTTCTGATCGCGAGCCCTGAGCAGGCGCTGGTCCTTGCGATGCGACAGAGCACACAGGACAGGCCACTGCCCAAAAACACCCTGATCGCGGCAATCCCGCCTTGGAGCGACGATGCGGTGCACTTTAGGTTCAACGACACGAAGCATGAGAATCTCGCTATCCGAGACAGTGCGCCTGCACGTCAAGCACTGCTGCAGGCTAGCTGTGGCTTCGGAGACGAAATCGAGCGCCTTTCGCCCTCGTCGCTGACCGTGGAGGAGGCCGTTCGCCTGCCGCAGGAGGCGCGACAACGCCTGACGCCCGACCTCGCCAGCTTTTACGCTAGGGTTGGCCTGCCTGGGAGCATCGACGCTCCGACCCGCAAGGCCCTGGAGGACCTTCTGATCCTGATGCACGGGGAGAGCAGGGCTGAGTCCAAGGAGCAGGAGCATTTGTCCAGCTTGAACCTGCAGCTGGGGCACTTCGTCTTCGCGCAGTGGATGGGTCTCATTCAGCCTTCAAACGATGGAACTTGGGAAGTTCCTTCGCTCTACCTTGAACTGCTTGAGCGTCGCCCCGCATAAGTCGACATGACTGCTCCGAACACTCCTCACGTCCATGTTCCCTTGTACTGGTCTCTGCCTGGACCCGCACGGTTCTTGGTAGAACTTGGTGACGCGCTCGAGCGCTCCAGTACGCTAGTAGTGCGGTTGCATGCACCTCGTGTGACTGGACTCAAGCATGCCGTTCACGATGCTCTACAGAAGGGCTGTCACGAACCGGAGCGAATTGAGTTCATCGACGTAGAGGACGGGTCGCATGTTGAGTCGGATATTGGCCACCACTTCTTGCAGCCGACTATGTCAGCGGCGGAGTTCGCCACGCGGACGACGACGCCACGGGTGACGATTGTTCTGACGCCAACTTCCGCGCGAGCCCGTGAAAGGTGCCGCCAATACTTGGCTGAAGTGAACGCCGAACGGCCGCCCGCACAGCGAACCTGCCCGAGGCTGGTGGTGGTGTGGAACAGCTCAGATGATCCCGTCGTGCCGGAGGCAGGAGGCGTGGTGACCTTCGACGGTCGGCTGTCAGTTGATGAGATGCACGCTTATGTGACCCTTCGAATGGTGGGGCACCGCGGTCCCGGGTCTACGTCCTTGGCCAGGCACCTCGTTACAGAGTTTGCGGGCTCCGATGCGATGCTTGCAGAGGAGCTTATGAGCCTGTCGCACGATGACTTGCTGAATCTTCCGCAGTCGTTGTCGCGAATCGCGCCTCCTACCGGCGGCGGAGTGCTATCGGTTGCCGCAGGTGCGGTCGATGGCCTCGGTGACAGCGTCCAGGACTGGCTCACCTCTCGGTCGGCAGGTAGCGAGTCGGTCAAGGCGCGTGAAAGGCTCGACAGCCGATACTGGAGAGCGTGCGTGCGGGCGCTGCTTCCTTGGCTCGAGGAACGGCGTAGGCCTGTCATTGAGATTCTCAGGTCGAGCCTTGAGGACTATCTGTATCCGAGCGGGGGCAAGTGGAGAAAGGTGCTCCCTTGGCGCCCAAATGAGACGCTGACGGTGGAGATTGACGATCTGGAGTTCAATGATGTTGTCGCGATGAGCAGGCACGCGAACGACCCTTTTGTTCCATTGGATGCTATTGCTCAGCAGGCATTGGAAGCCTGCAGAAGTTCGAAGCGTGTTCGTGATGCGCTAGCGCACATGCGGCCGCCTGCCTCGGTCGATGTTCAGAATGTCATTCGCTTGCTCGACATCCTCCTTCCTTGTGGCGGATGAGCGAGTTGACGGCAAGCTGCGGCGCAACGCTCGGCGGAATGTTCGTCCAGTGTTCCCCCCTGGGCGATCAGCGGACGACTGCGATGGTTCCGGCTCCCGCAAGATCGACGCAATGAAAGGCTGCTGATGACGTTTCATCTGAATGTTCGTGTTGCATGGCATGACAACCGCTGGAATGGAACCGTCTGCAACGACCCACTGCTGAATTCTTACTGCCTCGACCTCGAACGCATCCGCTCCAGCCGGCTTGACCTAAAGGAGGTCCAGTTCAAAGGCAGGCTATTCGCAGACATCCCACCGGATGACCTGCCGCCATGCAAGGCTGAGTCAAGCGCGTTCATGAGTCAGCACCAGTGGGTCAGAACCGTCGAGCACCCATATGCAAGCAACAAGAAGACGCAGGCGACTCACGGCCATCTGCTGAAGACAAACATTCCTGTACCGCCGTATTCGACCTTTGCGGTGCCCTTCTACTGGATGCTGCGCGGTAATCAGGACGAGCTGCAATCACAACTCCCCCAGGAACTCCCCCCTGACGAAGATCCGCCCTTTCCCTCACCCTGGGTCTTTTCCAAAGCCCGCCAGCGCGCCATCTGCAATCTGTTCTTCGGCAGACTGACCGCTGGTCGTTCGCTCGTATTCTTTTACACAAAGAGCGGCCACCCTCTGGAAGAAGCCTATTCCCGCCTTGTGGTGGGCGTAGGCCTTGTCGAGTCTCGCTCTCCGGTACTTGAGTACGACACGTCGATCCCTGGCGACACATATCCGCTGTGGGATGGCAAGTTTCAGCACTCGATCAGGCCAGACGGGAAGGCGGGATTTATCCTGCCTTACCACGACTATCTGCAGCCAACCGGCGATGCCGCCGAAGATGCTCGCCGCAGGTCTCTCCTCGATGAGATCGCAGTCGTTCCCGAAGCCGTCGACGTGATGTCGTTTTCCTACGCGGGCGAGCTTTGCAGTGCAGATGTGGCGCTGTCGGTTCTGACCAAATGCCTGACTGCGGTTCGGAGAATCAAGGAGCACGGGATCGCGCCGGGACCATGGGACAGGCGGGAAGAGTGGCTAAACGAGCAGATCGAGAACACCTGGCGGGATCGAGGGGCCTTTCCGGGCACAGGTCCTGTCCTCGAGGCTCTCGGCATGCGCCTCGGAACGTCGCTGGTGCTGGAGCTAATAGCCAAAGGCATCGTCAAGCCGACAGATGATCCGTGGCCGGTTATCGACCTAATCCTGCGCGGCAGAGCGACGCCACCCCAGAACGCTTACAGGCCGGATATCAAGGCAGTGGCCAACACGTGGGCAGGTTTGTCGGACGAACGGCGCGCTTTGGTGCGCTTGCTGTCTCGGATGAGCTTAAGCGCGGGGCAGGCGAAGCGCTGGCTCGATCCGAACAGGCGCAAGAATGCGACGCGGCAGCCCGTCACCGACGCGGCAATTCTCGCGAACCCATACCGTATTGCCGAGTGCGACATAGGGGATGACAAGGACAACGCCATCTCATTGGCCACCGTGGATCGTGGCGTCATGCCGGACAGTTCGATTCGCGCAGTTCATCCCGTGGAAGCGCCTTCGTGCGTGGAATCTCCGCTCGACGTAAGGCGCGTACGAGCCGGACTGGTCGCTGTTCTGCGCGCTTCGGCGGCGCAGGGTGACGCACTGTTGTCCGATCTCGAAGCGCTCCTTGCCCTGGGCAAGCTCGCTCTCGCACAGGCTTGTGAAGTGCCCGTGGACTGGCTCAATGGCAACGAGGCGATGCTGGCCGATGAGGTTTCCCGGCTGCGCCTGGTGCTCAATCACGAGACCGACGAAGCCGTGCAGTGCCTGCAACTCAAGGAGTTACAGGACAGGGAGACTCGCCTCGGCAAGCTGCTAAGCGGTCGGGCAGCGGCTACGCTGCCGAGCACAGGCGAGGCCTGGCAAGAGCTGATCGTCGCGGCGCTGAAGGAAAACGGCACCAATCCCGATCTTCACAACCCCCGCCATGTATCCGCGCTGGAGGAACAGGCCAAGGCCCTGGAGCAGATCACGACTTCGAAGCTGGCCGTTCTGGTAGGTCGCGCCGGAACCGGCAAGACGACGGTGCTGGCGGGTCTGCTGAAGTCGACAAAGCTCGCCGCTGGCGGCATCCTGTTTCTTGCGCCAACCGGCAAGGCACGCGTCCGGCTGTCACAGAAGGCGAACGCGAACGCAATGACGGTCGCGCAGTTCCTTCATCAGCTCAAACGCTATGACGGTTTGAGGCAGCGGGTGCGCTTTGATGGCGAGGAGAAGTACAGACGGGAGAAGACGGTAGTCATCGACGAGTGCTCGATGCTGACCATGGACGATTTGCTCGCAACGCTGCTGGCACTCGACCTGGTTCACGTCCAGCGCGTCATCCTGGTTGGGGATCCGAACCAGCTGCCGCCGATCGGCGTCGGCCGTCCCTTCGCCGACCTAGTCGCTTACTTGGACGCTGCAGACAAGGGTACGCCACAGGCCCGCGCGCTGGCACGGCTTGGTATCGAACTGCGAACTGCCGATCAGGGCAACGCCTCGGACACATTGAAGCTTGCCTCCTGGTTCACGCGGGAGCAGCAGCCGGCCGATGCCGAATGGGTGCTCAGCGAAGAAGGCGAAGGCCAAGACTTGAACGATCTGCGGGTCTGCACGTGGCAGACGCCGGCGGACCTGTACCGTCTGATTGGCGAGCAGTTCGTCTCAGAACTCGGCTTGAAGACCCCGGACGATGTGACCGGCTTCAACGCTGCGCTGGGACTAACGACCGAAGGCTTCGTCCCTTTCGAGGATCACGATGGAGCTGAACGCTTTCAGATGCTCTCTCCCGTGCGCCTTCAGCCTCACGGCATCCACCAGATCAACCGCTGGGTCCAAAGCACCTTCCGGCGGCAGCAGCTCAATAGCTCGCGGCAGCCATGGGGGTTGAGCCTCGGTGACGAAGAGATCGTCTGGGGCGACAAGGTCATCCTGACGCGCAATGGCAAGCGCGACGGCTGGAATGGGAAGCTGAAGACCAAAGTGGAGGATGAGTATCTGGCCAATGGTGAAATCGGCGTCACGGCGCCTGCACCCAACAAGGGCAGGTATCTCAACGTTGCCTTTGCCCAGCGACCTGATGTGCGCTTCGGATTCAGCCCGGGACAGTTTTCGAGCAACGCTGCGCCGCTCGAACTAGCCTACGCGCTTACTGTTCACAAGGCGCAGGGTAGCGAGTTTGAGAAGGTGTTTGTGGTCTTGCCTGAAAAGGCGCGCTTTCTTTCGCGGGAACTGGTGTACACGGCGCTGACTAGATCAAAGAAGAGGCTCGTGCTGCTGATCCAAGGCAAGAACGCCACGTCGCTGTTCGATCTCTCGCAGCCGACGAACTCTGAGACCGCACGCCGCAACACCAATCTTTTCTCTGTCGGAGTGCGCTGTAGCGACGACTTTCCGTATGCGCAGCACCTCGTGCATCGCACTAGCAAAAACGTCATGGTGCAGAGCAAGTCCGAGCTCACGCTGGCGACCTATTTCGCCTGCCCGGATGTCAATCTCGGTGACTACACCTACAACCGCCGCCTAGAGGGCGAAGGCTATCCATACAGGCTACGCCCAGACTTCAGCTGGGAGACCGATGCCGGGGAGCTGATCCTCTGGGAGCACCTTGGGATGCTAGACCGCGAGGACTACCGGCAGGGCTGGGAAAAAAAGAAGGCCTGGTATGCGTCGAATGGCTACACCGAGGGCCATAACCTCTTCACGTCGACGGAGGGCCCCGGGCTCGACATGGCGGAAATCGCCATGGTTGCCCAACGCGTCAGAAAGGCCCTCGACCGCTGACGGGCGGAGTTCTCTCAACGACGTGGTCTTCATCATGATGGACACGCGGTGGGCTGCCCCCGAGGCAGTTCATTCCCAGGCTCACAACCGTGAGGTCGGGCCGGAATTTCGCTACAGCTGAAAACTAGAGTACGGTCGCCCGTGACCAGGCTGCTGAGCAGCCCAGGAGCGTGAGCGATGAAGAAGAGCAAGTTCAGCGAAGAGCAAGTCGCCTTCGCATTGCGGCTGGCCGAATCGGGTACCCCTGTCGGCGATGTCTGTCGGCAAATGGGTATCAGCGAGGCAACGTTCTACGTCTGGAAGAAGAAGTACTCCCAGTTCGGGGTAACGGAGCCCCGACAG
>NZ_JAGQDF010000020.1 GCF_018069875.1 Ideonella alba
CGCTGCTCGGCACCTGACTCCCACGGAAATCCATTAACCTTCAACCCAGGACCCCTACCGAATCACTGGTACGGCCGAAGGGGGCAGGTCAGAGTATACGACGACTAGTTGAATGAATTAATGATCGGCTTTAGGTATTTAGTCAGCCCTGGAATTCACGCGCAGCCTGCATGAAGAAATCAGAACCGGCGACTTTCTTGGCCGACCTCTTCCAAGAGTCGGCACGGCGCGAATTGCGAGAGGACTGGAGGATTTTTTGATTCGGTTTGAACTTGACGCAGTTCGAGTTGTTGTCTGCCGGCTGCATACGTGTGGAGAACGATTGGAGCATCGGCTGATGAGCAACGTGATGTATCGACCCAGTAGAACCTGCTCAGCTCAAGCCGCTTTTGCATAAGCCTCATCCCGCCCTGCCCAGACGCGACACATGTCCGTGGCCCAGCGCTCGTTGGGCGCCTGGGCCACTGAAGGCAGTACCGACAATGAACGGCGAAAAATCCACGAATGGGGCCACGACTACAACGAGCACCGGCCCCACAGCTCCCTCGGTCACCTGACCCAGCGGGAGTTCATCGAACAAGGTCAGGACAACCCGTCACCGGTGGGCCGACTCCTGTTCAAACCTGTCTGAATCTAGTCCGACCTCAGTCCTCGACCATCTCTAGTCGCCTCAGAAACGTCAATCGGGCGTGCTTATTGGCGTTCATCCGGACTCAAGCTTTAGTTTGACAGGGCGTTTGGCGATTCCCAGTCTCTCAAAACCACCCCGGGTGAACACCCGCAACAACCTATTGAAGCTTCACACCTAACCCTTGCGCAAGCTGGCCGGGGTCATGTCAGTCCAGTGCCTGTTGATGTAGTCGAGGCAGTCCTCTTTGTTGTTTGGTTCGGTCTGGACCGCCCAGCCAGCGGGCACGGCGCGATCAGCCGGCCACAACGAATACTGTTCTTCCGAGTTCATCACTACCACGTACTTGTCGGCTTCCATTTGGTTACTCCTCGATTACCTACTGCAGTGAAGATGATTGTCTGTCGGCTGTGCGCATCGCGTCGTGCCTACGCGCTTGGCGGGTGATGGTAGGAACTTCCGGAGGGGATATGGCCCCCGTCGCTTGGTCAATGCTAGCCGCCAGCGCCGCAATCGTAGGGTGGTCGAACAGGCGGCGCAGCCCGATGTCGCCATACCCTTTTTCGGCGAGCCTACTGGCAATCTGAGTTGCTAGCAGCGAGTGGCCACCGAGGGCAAAGAAGTTATCGTGCACGCCGACGCGCTCGACACCAAGCACTTCGATCCATATTCCTGCCAACATTTCTTCGCTGGTGTTACGCGGCGCGACATAGCCCGTTCCGAGCGAATCACGCGACAACTCGGGTGCCGGCAAGGAATTGCGGTCGACCTTGCCGCTTGAGTTTAGCGGTAAGCTGTTCAGGAACACCCAGCCTGACGGGATCATATACTCGGGCAAGAAAGCCGAAAGCTGGGTACGCAAATCAACGATATCAAGCATTCCGGAAAGAGGTACGACATACGCTACCAGTCGCTTGTCTCCAAGCTCGTCCTCGCGAGCGGTCACAACGGCATCACCAATTCCAGCGCAGTCCAGCAGCGCAGCCTCAACTTCTCCCACTTCAATTCGGAAGCCACGGATCTTGACCTGCTGATCGATTCGGCCGAGAAACTCGATATTGCCGTCGGGCAGATAGCGCGCCAAGTCCCCGGTCTTGTACATTCGGCTACCAGGCTCATCGAAGGGATTGGGAATGAACTTCACCGCTGTCGGCACTGGACAGTTCAGGTAGCCGCGAGCCAATCCAGCGCCAGCGATATGCAGTTCTCCGGTCACGCCAATGGGGACCGGTTGTAGATTGCCATCAAGAATGTAAATCTTCCGTTGCGCTGTCGGGCGCCCGATTGGTATGAGTGGGCCGGACGGCATATGCAACGGCCTAAGCATGTACTGAGTCGCGGTCACGATCGCTTCGGTCGGCCCATAGGCATTTATAACCCTCATCGGGAGGGTAATTCCCCGGCAGGCCTGGGCCCGAACAGCCTCCCCGCCGACAATCAATGTGTCTAGCGGCAGTGACTCCAGGTCGGCAAGATTTTTCCGGGCATACTCATGCCAATAGGCTGCCGGGATGTCGGCCACACCGATCGACTGCCTGCGAACCTGAACAAGCAGTTCCTGCGGACTCCAAATCTCGCGGCCCCGCAGTATGACTGTGGCTCCGCATACCAGTGGTGAAAACAACTGCTCGACAGAGACGTCAAAGTTGATTGATGCCAACTGCAAGCATCGCGTCCCGGGCTTCAAACGGTATGCTTTGCTTCGCTCCAGCAAGTGACAAGCGGCGGCACCATGCTCAACCAGGACTCCCTTTGGCTTTCCTGTTGAGCCCGACGTGTAGATGCAGTACGCCAAATTCAGCGAAGACGTTAAGGTCTGTGGGTTGAGGTGTACATGACTGCCGATATCGGACCAGTCTGAATCAAGGCAAACGATCTCGTAGCTTGAACGTGGCAGGCGAGCCTTGAGGGATGACTGCGTGAGCACAATTTGCGCTCCAGTGTCCTGGAGTATGTAGGCTACGCGTTCTTCCGGATAGTCGGCATCGAGCGGTACGTATGCTCCGCCGGCCTTAAGAATACTAAGCAGCCCGATGACCATGTCTAGGCCGCGCTCCAAGCAGATCCCCACGAGTGTGTCGGGTTTGACTCCCTGGCACCTGAGGTGGTGCGCCAGCTGGTTGGCTTTGGCATTGAGCTGCGAGTAGCTCAGCTGCTTATCATCCATTGCCACGGCTGTTGCATCTGGTGAGCGCTCAACCTGCTCTTCAAACAGCTGATGGATGCATTTGTCTCTCGGGAAGTCAATCCGAGTGTCATTCCACCCCAGCAGGATCTGGTTCTGCTCCGGCTCAGTCAGCAGCCGCAGAGCAGCTACAGGACTGTCAGGTGCGGCGGCCGCCAACTCTTCGACCAACACGGCGTATGAACGCGCCATGGCCTGAACAAGCCAAGCATCAAGATGCCCGCGGTCGTACAACAGCCAACCGCGCAAGCCACATGAGTCCTCCCGAATATCCAACGTAAGCTCGTTCTTTACGAATTTGGGAACGCATTCGACAGGGGGGAGGCTTTGGTCAGCAAGACACAGAGGGGGTACCGGCTTTGCCTCATAACCAAAGCCAAGTTGCACCAGGGGCCCTTGGATGCTGTGGCCGGCTCGTTTCATCCCTCTGGCAACAAGAGGGAAGGGCAACGCGGCGCTCTCCATGAGGTCGAACAACTGGTCCTGCACGCCAGCCAGCAGACCGCGAACCGTGTCGCCGGTATCGATGCGGGCCCGGACAATGCCAAGGTTGGTCAGGTAGCCGATTGCGGAAACAGCCTCTGGTGACTGGCGATTACTCACAGGCATGCTGATCGCAAAATCGGCTTGGCCGGAGTAGCGGTGCACCAGCGCAGCGAAAGCCGCGAGGTGGTATGCGGTCGGCGTGATCCGGTGGCGCAGCGCGGCTGCGTTGATACGTTTGACGGCTTCGACGTCGAGGCTGAATTCCGCAACTCCCGAAATCGCGCTCCCCGTCTCCTGGTGGCGTGACTCACTGAGTAGCGGCAGTGCGACACGCGAGGGGATACCGGCAAGCCGACTGAGCGTTGCCTGAAGTGCAGCGTGTCCGGCCTGCGATTCGCAATAGCGGGCCTCCTCGCGTGCCAACTCAGAGGCGATCAGCGGCTGGGTCAGCCACGCGGGTTCGCGATGTTCGGCCAGCGCTTTGGACACGGCTGCAAGTTCGTCCAAAAAGACCTCAGCTGACGCGCCGTCGAACACGATGTGCGGGAAGCTCAGCACGACGCCGCCGTCGGTTCCAACGATTGGCTGCGCAACCAATGCGCGCAACAGCGGCGGTACCGCGAGGTCAAAGGGGCGCTCGGTCTCAGCAAGCGCCAGATCGCGCAATGGCGCGTGTACGAGAGTCACCGGTACGGCATGCAGGTCATCTGCGTCTTGGATGCTCAAGCTTGGCACGCCGGCTTGGGCGGTGATCGCCGAGCGCAGCGACTCATGACGGCGGCACAACACAAGCAGCGCACGCTCCAACAGCGCCGTGTCGACCGCCTGAGCGCTTGCAAAGGCAAATACCATGTTGTAGGCCGCGCTAGTGGCTGCATCGCTTTGGCACAGGTACCAGAGGCCCTGCTGGGCGATAGTGAGTTTGGACTTGTTCATAGGTACAAGCTCACGATGCGGTTGCATCGGCGACCTTCAGGGGACTCTCCGAAACGCGCAGTCCGCCTTGCCACCACAGCCCTGCGGTGCAGAAGGCGATCAGCAGCCCGCACGCCGAGATTAAGGAGCCTAAGGCACCGGTGAGCCCTGCCCCCCAGGTGGCTCCCAATGGCGCTAGGGTTTGAGTGATTGGGCCAAAGACGGTATTTGCGAGCGGAATAGAGCTCAGGGTCGCTAGCGGCGTCAGACCATACGCGACGACGGTGCGCACGGCGAAAACCTTGCCTTGCGTAGCGATAGGCACATTGGATTGCCAGATTGTCTGGCTGCACGCTGAGATCAGTGAGGTCGCCGCCCCGATAAGCAGGACGAGTACACACAATAGACGCGTGTCTCGCGCGATGCCCCATGCGAACATGCATATCGCGAGGAAGAACGCGGCGACAAGTACGGCATTGGCATGATCCATGGCGACCCGGCGCCTGACTAAATAGGCACCCACCGTGAAAGCGCCGGCACCTTCAAATGCCAAGGTGAATCCAAGATTGCGGTTGTCACTGAACGATAGGAGGTAGGGCGTGATGGTGACCACAAAAATTGTCAGGCCGATGTTGATCAACATGAAGAACAGCAACAGTCGACGCAAACCCGGACGGGCGAAGACCCAGCGGAACCCATAGGTCATCTCACCCCAAAATCCGGTCGAGTCTCCGCGCGCGGCTTTGTCAGCGGGACGGGAGGACGGGCGGATGGCCAGGATCCCTGCGATGCCGATAATGTAGGACAGGATGTCGAGTGCAAGCATCCCGTTGAGGCCGAGCAGTGTCAGGCCAAAGGCGCCCAGCAGTGGACCCAACACAACGTTGATACCGCGAAACACCTGCTGTAGGCCGTTGACTCTCGCCAAGTCCTCTCTTGGCACCAGTTCAGAAATCGTTGGGCTGAGGGCGGACCAGCGTAGCTCGGACGTCAGGCTTAGCAACATCATTGCCACCGCCACAAGGACAACGCTGAGTTCACCCGTGATGGATGCAAGCCAGATGACGCAGATCATCGCCAAGGACATAACGTCGGCGATCAGCAGCAGGCGTTTCTTGTCGCATCGATCTGTGATGAGCCCCGCGAATGGGGCGAAGAGGATCTCGGGCAGCGCGGCCAGTGTGCTGAGCACAGCAAAGATCGGGAACGACCCGGTTTGACGGAAGATCCAGACGTTCAGCCCAAACGATGTCAGGGTCGACCCAAGCGTACTGATGCCGCGTGTAGCGACCAAGACCCACGCTGATCGTGGGACGGCCGATGTGGGGCCTTCGGTCATGGTGTTAGAGGGCGGGGAGGAAGGGGAAGACCATGCCGGAGCATGACCACTGTATGAACTGCGCGTTCGATCGTCGTGATCTTGGCTTCGATCGGCTCGGACCACTCCGGGCCAAGGGCACCGGCGCAAAGCCAGGCGATCGCGTGGCCTGGCCGTGCCTCAATCGACAGAACCTCAACCTCGTCGAAATCGACGAAACGACGGACATGGCGGTGGATCGCCTTGTAAAGCGATTCTTTGGCAGAGAACAGAGCAGTGGCCCGCCATTGGTCGTCGCAGCCGTCGAACAACTGTTGGCGTTCGCGATCCGTGCAGCACAAGGCCTGAATGACAGCGAATCCAGCGTGATCGACGATTAGCTCCGAGTCGATCCCAATGCCGGCGCACACACTAGCTGGCGCGGCGACTGCGTAGGCCATCTCACTAGTGTGGGAGATCGACCCGACACTGCCGTCTGGCCAGACTGGCTCACCCGTATCGCCTCGCAACACAGGCCAGCCAATCCCAAACTGGGCGAGTGCCCGCCCAGCACAAAGCCGACCGGCTAGAAAGGAAGCCCGTCGACTAGGCACGGACAGCCTCAGCTCCGCCGGAAGTAGGCTATGCAACGCGTCCGCCAGGGTGCTGCAGACCGAAATCGGGATCGCCGCGCCGAAGCACGACGCTGGCAAAGCATGGGGCACGCGCTGACATGCCAAATCCAGTTCCGCAAGGCAAGAGGCGGTAGCCGCCAAGCTCGAGCCGCCCGCAGAGCCCGCTCCCCCGCTGGGCAAGAGGTGGAAGCGATTATCTTCTGTCATGCCCGATCATCCTGATGCACCGCCACCACGCGAAACTCGCTCGTGTACGGTTCGCCTTGGGTGTCTTGCAGCCACAGTGCATTCATGCCGGGCAGCATCTCCGAAAACACGAGGCATGCGTCGGCGCATGCACTACTGTCCAAAGCGACGCGCACCTGTTTGATGAGCAGCCGCACGAGCGCGGGGCTGCAGAAGTCCAGGTAGAAGGGCTTGACCTCGCAGGGCGACTTCACGAAGACCTGCTCCGGCAGCCGGTTCTGCGATTTCCAACGGCGCATGAACCGGAAAGCCTCTGCGTCACCGCCCTGGCAAGCGCCCGCCAGCTGCCGACACTCGACGCGCCAGCATTCGCGCTGCACGACCAAGTCGCCAATGGCAATCCGCGGCACGTGGGGACTTGGACTGAACATCCGGAACTGGTTTACCGCCAGCGTCGACATCGACTCACCGAATGCGTCGAGAATGTCGGCACAAAACCGGCCGTCATGGGTCCGCGCTACCAATTCGCCGTCCACGCGCTCGACGATCAGCTCGCCTACGGCAATGGCCGACGCAGGATCCAGCGGACAAGCGTCGTGAGAAAAGCAGATCTCCCGGTCGACGCCCGGTTCGGCTACGACCTGAACCCGCACCGGTTGGCCTGAGCCTACGCGCGAGAACAGGGGAAGTGCACGCGGCATGCCAAGATCGGCGCGCAAGGCTGCCAACAGCGACGATGGATCCGGATGCTGCTGACAGGCTGAGTGGTTGATAAGAGTGTTGACCCCCATGTGGAGTTCGCCGAGCACGAAGGACAGTTCGCCACGCCTGGCCGCCATTGAATCCGTTGCAGCGACCAGGATGTCCGGGCTCTGGTGGCACGCACTGCGCCAGCCACAGTCAGAGGCAATGAAGTTCTGCTCGACAGCGGCTTGCACGCGAGAGACTGGGAACACGAGCTGTCGGTCGCCGTCGGCATAAGGAAGGATGGATGCCCAGCGCGCGGCTAGCTCCTGCTGCAGCGACGATGTGTCAAGGGCTTGCCCCTGAAACAAGTCCTGAACGAGATACCAGAATCTGACGAGAGGCACAGCCTCGACGCCGCCACAACGGTCGAAGGCATCATGCATCGCCGCGCGTGCCAGCTTCGCGAGCTGATGGCAGTACCAGCGCGCGCTACTGAGCACTAAGTCCAGCGGCGCTTGCAGCTTCGCGCGTGCGTCGATGCCGAGACTGATACTGAGGTTGCGCCGGCAATCCTCGTAGACAATCGTACGGGCTCCATAGGTCTCCCCGGGCGCTCGCACCGCGGCAACGCCAGTCACTCGCTCGAAGGCCGAATTCAAGGCAGCCACGGCATCGGCAACCGCATCTGCGTCTCCAGCCGCTGCCGCCAGCGCCGTACGTCCTTGCTCTAGCGTGTCAAGTCCAGCGAGGGCTTCTTGCTTTAGATATTCGTTGTCGATTGCCTCCAGTTGGCGCCGCAGCGGCTGCTCTGGTCGAGGTTCGCCCACAGGGACCTGGAACTCCCAGACGATCCGGCGCGAGCCGGCCAGCGCCTCCAGGGTCGCGAAGACCTCCGATTCTTGTTCGAAGGGCCCGAACGGGTTGGCGCACAGGGCAGCAGCGATGTCGCTCGCGAGCGCGACGCCGTCGCAGCAGGCCACGACGGATGCAGACCGCTCGTCTAGCTCAACGGCGTGACCGTGCGGCATTTGAAGACGAGCACCATCCCATCTCAACTGCGGTGCTAAGCGAGGTGTCTGCCAATGGCGATAGCGCAAATCTGCGGACAAACGTTCTGCATAAGCGCGAATCGCCCAGTCTTCGAAATACACATGCCGCGCCTGGAGGAAAGAAGGCCCCAGGGCGCAGCTGATGTGGCCCGGCGATTCAGCGAAGAGTGCCCACGCCTCGGGCCCGAAGAAGCCAATCGTGTCATTCTTGATTGAATATCGCTGCGCATAAGCGGTGACCAGCGTCTCGGCCTGGCGCAACTTCGCCGAATCATCGACCACATCGACCAGCAGTCGGTCGACGCATTGGTGCAGCGCCTTCAGGTTTTGCCATGCCACGGCTTCCCGAAAGCGCTCCTGACGGGCAATCGTTGCGGCCCATTCGCGCGATCGCCGGGCTGCTTGCACATGGACATGTTCGTATCGTGCGCGAGCTGCTCTCAAGAGGTCCTCGGCCTCGATCATCGCCTCGGCCATGACGGTGCTTAGGTGAGGTAGCAGCGGTGTATTGTGGCCTGTGCGGTAAGCCTGTCGCAGGCCCCGCTGCAGGTCGCGCAGCTGCGCGGCATCCTGTGCTGGCGCGCCTGCGTTCAGACCCGGAGCCCGTATGCGCTCGCGCAAGGCTTCGGTCCGGCTTCTGAGCGCCTTGAGCGCGGCTTTGCGCAGAATGGCAACGCGCGTTTCGACCCCGTTGACTTCGTCTGCCGTCCGCGCCGCGTCCGCAGAAGCGAAACCGGCGATCAGCGAAGCAGAGAAACCAGCGCTGCGAAACTCGATGTCGCGCCAGTATGACCAGCCCTGCGGACTGGCCGGGGTCAAGTGGGCTGGGATCGCGATGGCGCGATGTACTACCGGCCCGGTAGATGCCCGCCTCATACCAACGTCACCCCAATGTCTTCTATATGGAGCGCAATGGCGCGTGGGGTGGCCAGCCGATAGAGGTCGCGCACCTTCAGTTGCACGCCCAGTCGGCTTTTGCAGGCCGCGACCAGGCGCAGCAGCTGCACCGAATGCATGCCATTGCGCAGCAGGTCATCGTCTGGTTCGATTGCGATAGAAGGCATCAGCTCACGCAGAATCTCGATGACCTCCGGCAGCGTCGGGCACTCAGCGTCGACCGCCGGGCACTCGATGCTCGCCCGGTCGGCACTCGAGGGCTCTGGCGGCGGCAACTGCAAACGGTCGACCTTGCCGTTGCGGCTGAGCGGCAGGTGCTGCAGGAAGACCCAGGCACCCGGAAGCATGTATTCCGGCAAGCGCTGCGCGAGCTGCGCACGGACGGCGTCGAGGTCCAACGCCGCGCCATCAGCGGTGACCAGATAGCCCACGAGCTGGAGGTCACCCGAGCCGCCCGGGTGAGCCGAGATCGCCGCCCCGCGTACGCCCGGCAGACCGACCAGGACGGCCTCAACTTCGCCGGGCTCGACCCGGAAGCCGCGGATCTTGACCTGGCTGTCCGTTCTTCCAAGGAACTCGATGTTGCCGTCGGGCCGGTAGAAGCCCTGGTCGCCGGTCCTGTACAGACGCTCGCCAGGCGCACCATAAGGATCGGGGACGAACTTCTCTGCGGTGAGGCCGGGCAGATTCAGGTAGCCGCGAGCGACCCCAGCGCCGCCGATGCAGATCTCGCCCGGAACGCCGAATGCCGTCGGCTCGAGGTTGGCGTCGAGCACGTACACGCGCACATTCGAAATCGAGCGGCCCAGCGGCACACTTGTGCCCGACGGCGGACGGTCGGTCGGGTCAACGCGGCCGCGCGTGGCAATGATGGTGGCTTCAGTCGGGCCGTAGGTGTTGAACAGCGTGAAGTCCGGATGGCGGGTCAAGCGCTGCCAGCGCTCGACATGCTCCCATTTCGCGGCCTCGCCGCCGATCACGGTGATCCGGACCGAATGCGGGATCCGGCTTCGGTCATCGGCATGCGTCACCAGGGCGGCCCAGAACGCCGTCGGCAGATCCAGCACTGTGAGTTCTTCCGCGGCCATCCACGCGAGGAACTCTTCGTCGGGCGCCCGCAGTTCCGGCGGCGCGATGACGAGCGTCGCGCCGACAAGCAGCGTGGGCACGATCTCCTCCAGCGATGCGTCGAAGCCGCATGAGCAGATCTGCAGAACGCGGTCTGAAGCAGTCAGCGCGCACGCTGTGCAATGCGACCACGCATGGTTCACGAGCGATCGGTTCGAGACGCCAACGCCCTTAGGGCGCCCGGTCGATCCGGACGTGAAGATGCAATAGGCCAGATGGCCAGGCCGGGAAACGTTCAGCGGGCGCTCGGACGACTGGCCAGAAAGATTGTCATCACCCCCGTCCAGCACGATGACGCGTGCGGCCGAAGAACGCAGCGCCGGCGCGTGCCGCGCCGTCGTCAATAGGACCGGCGCACCTGTATCGGCAAGCACACCGTCGCGCCGCTCGGCCGGATAGCCCGGATCCAGCGGCACGTAGACGCCACCTGCCTTGAGAATGCCCAGCAGTGCGACGATCAATTCGACGCCGCGCTCGACGCAGGCGACGACGGCGACTTCCGGCCCCACGCCGCACGAACGGAGGCAGTGCGCCAAGCGATTAGCACGCCGCTCCAGCTCGCCGTAGCTGACCCGGTGCGCTCCGGCCACGACCGCTGTCGCGCCGGGATGGGCATCCGCCTGCAGCTCGAACAGCTCGTGGACACACCGGTCCAGGTCCCAACCCTCGGATGTGTCGACGAAGTCTCTCAACAGCAGCCGGCGTTCGCTGGACGGAAGGACTGAGAGGTCCTGCAGACAGCGGCGGCTATCGGCCGAGATGGCGTGCAGCAGCGTCACGTAGTGGTCGAGCAACCGCTCAACGCTCGCTTCGTCGAGGCAGTCGGTGCTGTATTCGAACAGCAGCTCCAGACCCTCGCCCTTGCCAGGATTGCCGGCAATCACCACCACATCCAGGTCGAACTTGGCCGATCCGATGGCGATCGCTTCGTCGACGTCAACGACCAACTCGCCAAAGCGGGGTTGGGCTTCGAGGGAATCGTGGAACGAGAAGCCCACGTTGAACGGCGGTTCCCCTTGCAAAGTGGCCGACAGGTTCAACGCCTTGACGATCTCGCCGAGTGGCACCCGGCTGTGCGTCAACGCGAAGTCGATGGCGGCCGACGTAGCGTGTGCGAATGCCTCGAAGGGCATCCTCGGCGCGCAATCGAACGGCAACGGCAGCATGTTTACGAACATGCCGGTGGTCCACTGGTGCTTTGCCGCAGTGCGGTTGGCCAATGCCGTCCCGATGACAAAGCGTTGCTCGTTGCTGTGGCGCCCACAAAGCAGCCCGAAGGCGGAGAACATCAGCGCGAAACGCGTTACCCCCAGACTGGCCGCGACTGTATCGACCGCGCGCACGAGTTCAGCCGCGAGAGGCCTGCGCGCCTGGGCACCGATGCCCTGGCGCCGGGGAGGCCGCGGGCGGTTCGAGAACAGGCGAACCTGGGGGTCAGACGACGCTAGCGCCCCGCGCCAGGCCGAAAGTTGCGCGCGAAACTCGGCAGACTGCAGCCATGCACGCTCTTCGCAGCAGTAGTCGCCGTACTGCGCTTCGATCTGCGGCAGTCCCGCTGCGGAACCCGTCGTGGCGGCGCTGTACAGCGTCGACAGGTCACGCACCAGGATCCGGAAGGATTGCCCGTCGTGCAAGAAGTGGTGTTCGGATTGCAACAGGACGTGCTCGTCCTGCGCCATTCGCAGCAGCAGCCAGCGTGCCAGCGGTGCTTGTGAAATGTCGAACCGGTGCGCGAGTTCGGCGGCGATATGGGCTTGCAGCGCAGGCTCGCGTTTACCCAGCGGAAGCGCGGACAAGTCGACCACCGGCAGCGGGACCTCGAGGCGCTGTGACACTTGGCGAAAGAGTTCACCGTCGTGCTGGATGAACGCGGTGCGCAAGATCTCATGGCGGTCGACCAATTGGACGAGCGCGGTTTGCAGCGCCGGCACGTCCAGCGCTCCCCGAAAATTGAAGCGCGCGTGGAAGCGATAGGCGCGCCAGCCCTCACCAAGCTGCTCGAGAAACCAGACCTGATGCTGAGCCTGCGAGGCGCAAGGTGTGCTACCGGCGGAGTCCGCGGCGAACGCGTCCTGCCCGTGTGGATCAAGCACGGCGATGCAAGCCTGGGCGAATTCGGAGAGGGTCATATTGCCCAGAGGCGCTGGCACCCGATGTCCGCCGAAGAGCTTGCGGCCCGCCCGGAAGCTGAGGTCGATCGCCTGAATCGAGTTGCCGCCCAAGGTCGCGAACTGGTCGAGCCTGCCGACGCGGTCCAGACGGAGCACCTCCGCCCAGAGTTCGGCCAAGCGAGTCTCTAGGCCCGGCTTGGGTGCGACGTACGCGGTGGCGATCCCGTCGCGTCCCGATCCAGGCGGCGGCAGCGAGCGTCGGTCGATTTTCCCGCTTGGGCCATGCGGCATCGCATCGAGGACGGTCCAGGCGGATGGGATCATGTAGTGCGGCAGCTTGTGAGCCAGCCCGTCGCGCAGTCCTTCGACGGTCAGGCGCCGGCCCGGCGCCGCGGTCAGGTAGCACACTAGCCGCCTTTCGCCCGGAACGCGTTCCCATGCAACGACCACGGCTTCATGGACACCGGGCTCGCGGGCGACCACTGCTTCGATTTCACCGAGTTCGACACGGTGTCCGTTGATCTTGACTTGGTGGTCGATTCGGCCCGCAAACGTGATGCGACCGTCAGCGAGCCGCGCGCCGAGGTCGCCCGACCTGTACATTCGACTGCCCGGGGGGCCGTACGGATTGGGGATGAACTTTTCGGCGGTGAGATCCGGACAATTTAGATACCCCCGCGCCAAGCCTGAGCCGGCGATATGGATCTCGCCCACCTCGCCGGGTTGCACCGGCTCCAACTGCTCGTCGAGGATGTGGATCCAGGTCTCGTTGATCGGGTTTCCGAGCGGGACAGCGCTCGCGGCCTCCTGCGACGACACAGTGCCGCAGATGGCAAAGGTGGTCGTCTCTGTGGGCCCGTACCCGTTGACGAGCCGGCAGCCCGGCAGGGCCTTCAGCGCGCGTGCGACGGCACTGGGCATCAGCACGTCGCCGCCGGCAAGAAGCTGACGCAAGCTCGACATGCCCTCGAAATGGCCTGCACCGATGCGATGGAACAATGGCGCCGTCAGCCAGGCTGTGGTCACGCGGTGGAGCTCGATCGCGGCGGCGATCGTCTCCGGGTTCACCGGGCCGGGTTCGAGGATTGCTACGGTGCCCCCATTCAGCAAGGCACCCCACAGTTCGAAGGTGGATGCATCGAACGCCAATGGCGCGGCGTGAAGCAGGACTTCCTTCGCGTCCAGATGCACGTAGTCCGGCTCGCAAACCAGCCGCAGCACACCTGCGTGCGGAGTGAGAATGCCCTTGGGAGCGCCGGTGGACCCCGAGCTGAACATGCAGTACGCCACGTCGCCGGGCGCGGACTGGCCCACCGGATCGCGAGGGCTCTGCGTCGCGAGGTCCGGCACGATGTCGTCAAGGCACACGGACCGCGCTTGAATACCGTGGGGCAGGCGCGCGATTCGATGTCCGTCCGTCACGAGGACGCGTGCCTCCGTTTCGCGCAGCTGGTGTGCCAGACGTTCCGAAGGGCAGTCTGCCTCGATGGGCACGTAGCCGCATCCCGCCTTCAGAATGCCAAGCAGGGCTTCGATCGCAGCGCTGCTGCGCGGCAGCCAGACACCCACCAGCGAACCTCGCGTCATGCCGAGGCCGCGCAGGTAGTGGGCCAACTGATTGGCCTTACGGTTCAGTTGACCGTAGGTCGTGTGTGCAGCTCCGCAGACAAGCGCGACAGCATCCGGCGACGTTCGCGCGTGGTGCTCGAACCGCTCTTGTATCGAATTCGAATCGCGGACCGCGCATCGCGCCGGCGCGTCAGTATGAGCTGGGTCCATCGTCAGAGAAAATCGGCGATGTGGGGAGGTGGGATCAGGAAGAGCTTCGCTAACTGCTCAGAGCTTCCATTCCAGGGTGGCGCGAACCGTTGCCGCGCGCTCTTCTCGGGTCCTCTGCTGGAAGGTGCCGCTGGCATCCAAGTTCATCTGGTCAGTGAGCGTCGGTTGTCTCGACAAATTGCTCAGCGCGATGCGCAGCTGTGTGTCCTGATTCAACTTCCATAGGGCGTACGCATCCCAGACCGTCGAGCGATGACGACGCTCCAGCAGGGAGCTCGAGGCGCGGGCCGTACGTATTGACGAATACGTCAGGCTGGTGCCCACGGTGAGATGATGGGTCGGCAGTTGATAGTCGATCCCGACACTGGAGGTGAACGGCGTCTGCCCAACCATGCGGTTGCCGGGCTCGGGCCAGTTCGACAGGTGTGACCAGTTCCACCCCACGTTGCCGCGAAGGTCGACTTGGGGCCACTCCGCGCCCAGCTTCCGGAGGCTGAGCTTGCCGCTCAGCTCCAGGCCGGTCGTGATGGCCTTGCCATTGTTGAAGGGGCGCACGACCCAAGCTCCATCGACGAAGCTCAGTTCCTGGACGGTCACGTCGTCGATGCTACGGGCGTACGCCGTGGCGCTGACCATGCCGTCCAGCGCAGGCAAATAGTGTTCAAGTGAAATATCCAGGCCCCATGCCAGCTCCGGGCTTAGCGCCGGGTTGCCGCTGGTGTTCGGTGTGGTCGGCGTGTTGTCGTTGGCGACGTGCCGACGCGGATTGAGCTGGTCGGGCGTAGGAGCCTTGTAGGTCCGGCTTAACCCCAAGCGCAGCTGGTCGTCTTTGTATTCGAGCGGGCGCCAGACCATCTGGACGATCGGACTCAGTACCGCTGACCGGCTGTCGACGGTGCTGATGGTGTTGCCCGAGGCGTGCGTCAGCAGCGTTTCCCAACGAACACCAGCGTAGACCGACAACTCCTTGGTTATGGCCCATTCGTCTTGTGCGAATAGCGCGAGCTTGTCGATCCTGACGTCATTGATCTCGACCAGGTCGACGGCCGGATAGCCCGGCGGCGCCGACTGAAACTGCCGCCTGTCTTCGGACAGATTGGTCACCGAACCATCCCAGCCGAATTCCATCGCGTGGCCCTCGACCACCGGGGCTCGGAACTTGCCGTTGACAGTGAGCGTCCGCGTAAAGGTGGTCGCGAAGATGTCTTCATTGAGGGTGCGGAGGCCGTTTTCGTCAAAGCCTTCGAAGTGCGACGTGCCGAGGATGCGGAAGCGGCTCATCCCGAGCTTGAGGTCGAGGTCCGCTTCGTCGAACAGCTGCTGCCGCCACGCGAGGCGAAAGCGAGCGAGCTGGGCATTGATCCGCGAGAACTGCGTGTCGCTGGCGAAAGTCGGAACGACCCCGGTTGTGGAAATCCGTTCGTCGCTGGTGCGGTCTTCGATTCGACGCAGCGACAGCCATGGATCCAGCGTGAGGACAGTTCGGTCAACCGGCTTCCACTTGAGGGCCGATGCAAACTCAAGCTTGTCGATTCGCAGCGAATTCTCCTGGTCGGTATGCCGCCGCAGGAACTCGAAGCCGCTTGCATCCGTTGCGCTTTGATTGAGGGTGGTGGGCGTGCGCGAGTTGGTTTCGCTGGCCGAGGGCGAGAGCGAATATGACAAGTCGTTGACGACGCCAGAGAGCTCGCCGTTGATAGCGTAGCTTTCCTCGCCCTTCGGACCTCCAGCAGTGACTCGAATCGAGCGCGTGGCTTTCCGGGGGGGCTGGCGCAGGATGATGTTAATCGTGCCCGCGATTGCCTGGGTACTTTGGTCAGCGGTTGCGACCCGGCTGACCTCGATCCTTTCCACCAGGGAAGGGGACAAGGATTCGATCGCGAACCCAGGCGGAGCAGAATCTCCGTTGATCAGAATCTGCGTGTAGCCATTGCCCAGTCCGCGCATGCGGATGTCGGTCTTGCCCTGCCTACTAACGACCTCAAGGCCGGGAACGCGCCGCATCGAGTCTGCAAGATTCGTGTCGCCAAATTTTGTCAGTTCCGCCTGAGTCACCGTAACGCGCGCCGTAGTAGCACTCCGCTGATCGGCTAGCCCGTCGTCAGCAGCCGCGGTGACCTGGACTTGTTGGACGGCGCTATCCGCCGCGGCTGCGGTTCGGCTGGGGTCTTCAGCGAAAACAGACTGGCAAGCAAGAGCCGAATACACCAACGTCGCAGTTGTGGGCAGGTGCGCGACAGCCAATCGATGCATGTCGGTCTGCGGGCGAACCACGATCCTGGCGCCAACGTGCTGCCACAAGCGAACTGACGCCTCCGTTACTAGCCGTAGATTGGGGAATGCAACTAATGGGCCCCAAAGAACCTGTCCGCCCGTGACGCTGGGCGCTAGCTTAGCACTAGGCACTGGAATGCTACTAATGACGCCTCCCTGGATGCCCCATCATTGGGGCCGGCTAAGCCCCCCGCAAGCACCCGAACGATTGTTCTACTTTGCTCCCGATTGCCTTTGTCGACAATTTCACTGCGGAGCAGGCTCGGATGCTACACGAAAACTTTTCGGTGCGAACCCCGGCTTTCGTTTCATCAAGTTCAGCAGGAAGGCACGTGGTGCATGCGGTCGCAGGTGAAATGAAGAGGCTCTACTGAATTTCCAGTGGGTTACCGGGCAAGGGTTCGTATGAATAGGCCCCGGTTCCGCGGAGGCCAGTCGGTTTAAGTCAGACGATCGCGGCCTGACCAGCGCTTTGCCGATGGTAATTGGCTTCAAACTCAGCCGGCGGCACGTGACCCAGCGGACCCATCAGGCGGTGATGGTTGAACCAGGCCACCCATTCCAGGGTGGCCAGTTCCACCGCCTGCTTGGTCTTCCACGGCCCGCGCCGGTGGATGACCTCAGCCTTGTAGAGCCCGTTGATCGTCTCGGCCAGCGCGTTGTCGTAGCTGTCGCCCTTGGAGCCCACGGAGGGCTCAATGCCGGCTTCAGCCAGGCGCTCGCTGTAGCGAATCGACAGGTATTGCGAGCCCCTGTCGGAGTGGTGCGTCAGGCTGCCGTCGTCGTCGGGCTTGCGGTCATACAGCGCCTGCTCCAGTGCATCCAGGACGAACTCCGTGTGCATCGAACTGCTCTGGCGCCAGCCGACGATGCGCCGGCTGAAGACGTCCACCACAAAGGCCACGTAGACCCAGCCCTGCCAGGTCGAGACGTAGGTGAAGTCCGACACCCACAGCTGATTCGGCCTCTCGGCTCTGAACTGCCGATTGACCCGGTCCAGCGGGCACGGCGACTTCGGGTCAGGGATGGTGGTGCGCAGCGCCTTGCCTCGGCGAACGCCCTGCAAGCCCTGCAGCCGCATCAGACGCTCGACCGTACAGCGCGCCACCTCGATGCCCTCGCGGTTGAGCTGATGCCAGACCTTCTCGGCACCATAGACCTGAAAGTTGGCCCGCCAGACCCGCTCGACTTCGGGCACGAGGACAGCGTCGCGCTGGGCTCGATGGGACCGCAGCTCAGGCCTGCGCTGACACGCGGCGTGGTGCCGGTAGGCGGATGGGGCGATCTGCAGCACACGGCAGATCGACTTGAATCGCCCCGGGTTCAGTAGACACCTTCGAGCCTCAAACTGAGCCCAATAGGAGGTGCCATGACGAAGAACCAGCACTACCCGGAAGAATTCAAGATCGAGGCGGTCAAGCAGATCACCGAGCGAGGCCACAAGGTGGCCGAGGTTGCGACCCGCCTGGGGGTGAGCCAGCACAGCTTGTACAAGTGGATCAAGCTCTTTGGTCAGCCTGCGCAGGACCGCCAGGCCCAGGCGTCGCAGACGGAGGAATTGCGGCGCCTGAAGGCTGAGCTGCGGCGCGTGACCGAGGAGCGCGACATCCTAAAAAAGGCCGCCGCGTACTTTGCCAAGCAGTCCGGGTGAGGTACGCGTTCATCAAGGCGAACGAGGCCCAGCACAGTGTTCGGCGCATGTGCAAGGTGATGCAGGTGCACCCCAGCGGCTATTACGCGTGGAAGGCCGATCCGCAAAGCCCAAGGGCCAGGGATGATCAACGCCTGACCGGCCTGCTTAAGCAAGCCTGGCTGGAGAGTGGCGGCGTGTACGGCTATCGCAAACTGACGCTGGACATGCGCGACCTGGGCGAGCGCTGCGGCAAGCACCGCGTGGCGCGCTTGCTCAAGCGGGAGGGCCTGCGCTCGCAGACCGGGTACAGGCGCCGGCCGGGGGCGCGTGGCGGCAAGCCTGCCGTGGTCGCACCCAACCACCTGCAGCGCCAGTTCTCAGTGGCCGAGCCCAACCAGTCCTGGGTGACCGACATCACCTACATCCGCACGCACGAGGGCTGGCTGTACCTGGCGGTTGTGGTGGACCTGTTCTCGCGCCAGGTGGTGGGCTGGTCGATGGGCAGTCGCATCGACACCCGCTTGGCGCTGGATGCCCTGCTGATGGCCTTGTGGCGCCGCCGGCCCAAGGAGGTCGTCACGGTGCACTCGGACCAGGGCTGCCAGTTCACCGGGCATGAGTGGCAGACCTTCCTGCGTGACCACAACCTGATCAGCAGCATGAGCCGGCGCGGCAACTGCCACGACAACGCCGTGGCCGAGAGCTTCTTCCAGTTGCTCAAGCGCGAGCGCATCCGCCAGCAGATCTACGCAACACGCGGCGATGCCCGCGCCGATGTCTTTGACTACATCGAGATGTTCTATAACCCCAAGCGGCGCCACGGCACTGCCGGCAACACTTCGCCGGTAGAGTTCGAACGACGCCACTCCCAACGGCTCACGGGTGTCTAGGAGATCCGGGGCGATTCAACTCGACCCCAAACTGCCCACGGTGTTCGTCGACAAAGGCCTTCAGGACTTGATGCGGCGGTCGAGCTCCGCCTGGGCGAAAAACGCGCTGGCCAGCTTTAGGATCTTGTTGGCCTTGCGCAGTTCGGGTACCTCGCGCTCCAGATCCTTGATGCGCTGGGCTTCGGCCGTCGACACCCCATCGCGCACACCGGCATCCACTTCATGTTGCTTGACCCAGGTGTGCCGCGCTTGCGTAACGCAGCCGATCATGCGGGCGATGGCCCCTATGGCGGCCCACTGCGACGGGTGCTCGCTTACAGCACCTTGCGCACTGCGCGCTCGCGCACCTAAGGCGAAAACTTCGGGGACTTCTTCATGGTTCCATTCTCCAGAGTTGGAGCCTCCGCCAAACCCGGGGCGATTCACAATGCTGCTGTTGTAGTGTCGAGCAGAAGCCGCCCGCGCGGGACTCGTCCTTAATTGGACGCATCGCGCGAAGCAGCCCCGAGGATGTGGAAACCAATGTGGGATGGCAGGGGCGCCTTCTGGCAGGTGTGGCGAGAACTGCTGGAGGGCACTTAATCGCTGCAGGATGCGGTAGAGGCTACAGATAACGCGCATAATCTGTAGCCACAAAATCCCCGCCGAAAAGCAACCTGCCCCGCCGCGCCGTGCCCACTTCGCCGCTTTTCTCCGAGAAATCAGGCACTTACCCAGGTCCGCACCACCGCGGCTTGGTCAGGCTGGGCCGCCATCACTTCGCCCACCTTCGAGCCATAGCCGAAGGCGTCGAGCTGCACCAGGCCGCCGCCATGTACCTGGGCATCGACCACGGCCTTCAGGCGCCCGGCGCCCACCACCTGGTGGTTGACAGCGTGCGCGCACTCGCCCGGCGCGCCGGCGAGCGGGACTGGCGCCTGGTCGGGCTCACCATCCGCATCCACGGCCGAGAGCACCGCCCCAGCCTGGAGGATTTCATTGCGGAGCGCGACCTTGATGGCTGGTCCGAGCGAGAGGTACAGGACTTCTACAACGAGGCCTTCCCCATCGAGCCCAAGGCTGCCCGACGCGAGCGGCTACGAGAGCGCCAACTGGGCCTTCTGCGCCGACTGGAGAGCTCTTCCGCGGTTGTTCCGGCCATGAGTGATCGCATTGACTCCTGGTTCGATCCAGTCACCGCCGCGCGCCTGCAGGCTAGCGGGGTGCTGCTGCTGCAGGATCTGCATCAGCGCATCACCCAAGGCGGTCGGTGGTGGCGAAGCATTGCAGCGATCGGGCAGACCAAGGCCGCCCGCCTGGCAGCCTTCCTGGCTGTGTTGCTACCAGATCACCCGCTTGCTTCGCCTCGACGCTTTGCTCTGCATGACCTCGAGGCACCGCACGTCAGCCCCACGGACCGGGGCAGTTCGGCCACCATCCGACCAGTGATCGCAAGCCGGGAGCCAACCCCCCTCCCCTCCCCTGGCGCCGCAGCGCGTGTTGACCCGGTCAGCGCCGAGCCCAGTGGCCAGGCTGATCTGTTCATTCGCGCCCGCAATGACCAGGACGCCATCGAAGCCTGGGTACAAGCCCGTGCCGGCTCCGCGGCCACGGTGAAGTCGTATCGGCGTGAGGCCAGGCGACTGTTGGTCTGGCTGCAGGCCGAGCGAAGGAAGGGCCTCAAGCAGTTCAACGTCGACGACTGTCGCGCCTACCTGGTGTTCCTGGAGCATGTGCCCGCGCACTGGATCTCGCGCTCGAAGGCCTCACCGCTGGAGCGCGGTTGGGCCCCATTCAGAGGACCGCTGTCAGTGGCCAGCAGGCGCTTGTCAGCCACGATTCTGAGCACACTGTTCGATTGGCTGGTGTCGGTGGGCTACCTGGTGCGCAACCCTTGGCTGTTGGTCAATCGCCGCATCGGAGATGACGCCGGCCGCAATGAGCTCGAGAGTCGCGCGTTCTCACCAGAGACCTGGTCCGAGATTCTGCGAGTGCTCGCCGAACAACCGCCCTCCCCTGCCCTGCACAGGATCGTCTTTGTGCTGCGCTTCGTGGAGGCCACCGGCCTGCGGTCCACCGAGCTGGTGCAGGCAAGGCTGGACGACTTCAGGTCACATAAAGGTCGGCGGGTTCTGCAGGTACACGGCAAAGGTTCACGCAACCGCCTGGTTGCCATCCCGCCCCAGGCGGTGCATGCCCTCGAAGAGTATCTGCGCACTCGGCACCTTCCACCTCTGGGGCAGGCTCCTGGCGACGCGCCACTCTTGGCCAGTGCCACAGACCCGATGGAGCCCATCAGCTATGAGGCGCTCTACAAGACCGTGCGGGTCTGGCTGACCAAGGCACTGAGGTTGGCAACGCTGATTGAATCAGCTCGGCAGCAGGCCTGGGGTGCCAGTCCGCATTGGCTTAGACACACCTTCGGCACGAGGGCGGTGGAACGCGGCATTCCGCTGGACGTGGTGCAGCAGCAGCTGGGCCATGCCGACCCTCGGACCACCAGTCGCTACACAAGAGCGCAGCTGGATCGACAATTGGAGGCTCTGCAAGGGGCCTTCAGCGGCGAGTAGCCGCTGACCACATCGAAGGGTCAGGCAAAAAAAAGGGGTGGAACGGTTCCACCCCCATGCAGACCCCGTCTCAACACCCTATCGCTTCGTGGGCTGCGAGTCGCTAAGGAAGTCAGCCAGCAGCTTGGCCAAGGCCTTCTGGCGGTCGACGGCCAACACACCCGCCTTCAACTTGATGCTCACTGCACCATCCGGAGCCACACTCAAGCTGCCCCATCGCCTGCTCCCGGTTTGCAGGAGCAACGGCTCAGCCGCTGGGGGTGGAACGGTTCCACCCCCCTCCCCTTGCTGCCCAACCAAGCGCAGAAAGACATCCTTGGCGGACGGCCTTGGCTCGAGTTTCGTGATGGCATCTGCACGCTGGATCACGCCCGCCGGGTCAGCTTCCAGCGCATCGGCCAATGGCTTTGCCCAGCGGAACTGAATCTCAAGCGGCGACAAAAAGGCGGCTACCACCTGGTGAGGCAACTTCGCCAACGACAGTGACTTGCCCAATGCACTCAGGTCAACGCCGACGGCATCTGCGAGCTTGCGGTTCGACGGAAAGAGCCCCTCATCCAACGCTCGCTGGTACATCCGTCCTTGCTCGTAGGGCGAGAGACTCTTTCGAGCGCGATTCTCGCGATCCATGTCCACGAAGAGGCCCTGGTCCGACAGGTTCTCCACCAGCGCCAGAACTGGAAGCCCAAGCTCCAAGCAGCCCTGATGCCGGCGATGGCCAAAGACAACTTCATAGAGCTCGCCCTGCTCGTCACGCCCCACGGGTCGCACCTTGATGGGCTGAACATTACCTCCGGCGTTAGCCAGTTCGTCCTTCAGCTGCTGGAACTCAGCATCGGCAAAGCTCAGCTCGTGCCTGTTGGCCCACCGGCTCCGACTGATCCGCTTCGGATCAATCTGCCTCGTCGCCTTGGCACCGTCCCATTGAGAAAGGTCGGCGGCCAACTCATGGACCTTGCCACGCAGTGTTTCGACCTCTTCCGCCTGGGCCTTCAGCGCCTGGTTCTCAGCCAAAAGCTCTGATCGGGCATCCGCGGCGAAAGCCATCATTGCGCCTGGCGCCGTCTTCGGGCGATGGATCTCAGCATGGGGTGGAACGGTTCCACCCTCCCCTGCTCCTGCAGCCGCCAAGCCTGGCAGATTACTGAAATCAAGGCGCGCGGCCTTGTCACGAAACTTGGTCATCTCAGCCCCCAGCGTTCACGCGTTGACCGGCCCACACTGCCTGCACCTGCTGCTCAATCAGCTCGCACATGCGATCGTAGGCATCCCTGGCTCGAGAAAAAGTCTTGGCGTTCATTGCGCCCCTGGGCAGATCAAACACCGTGCCGAACTCTGCCGAGGCCGTGGCAGCCACCGCGGTCTTTGGGATCTCAATGGGCAGGACCTTGTCGCCATACCCTTGCATCACCCACTGACGGACCACAGAACTGGCGGCATCGGCAGACTCCACCCGAGACAGCAAGACGTCGATGAACTCGAAGGTCTTGTCCTGGCCACGGCTCAGGATGAGTTGGTTGCACAGATCGGAGAACAAGTCCCAGAACTGCGCAGAACTGGCGAAGTCCAGCGCTGAGGGTGGCAGTGGCATCAACACGCCATCAGCAGCCATCAGAGCATTGATGGTCACATAGGACAGGGCAGGGGGGGTGTCGATCACGATGACGTCGTAGTCGCTACGCGCCTGGTCCAGCCCGCGGTCCAGACAACGCCAGAACTCGAACCCCGCGTCGCGCGTCTGCCGAGCTGGAAGAGCGAACTCCGCTCCGAAGAGCAGGGGGGCAGCGCAGACGATGTCGATGCCCGGCCAGTAACTTGGCCGGATCGCATAACTCAGATCCTCTTCAGCACCGGAGAAGAGCGGCAGGGCCGTATGCTCCTGCTCAACCTCGGCATCCGGCAACACGCCAAAGAGCGTGGTGGCTGAGCCCTGTGGGTCCAGATCCAGCAACAAGACTCGGTGCCCTCGCATAGACATGCCTTGAGCCAAGGTCACCGCAGTCGTGGTCTTTGCGACACCGCCTTTGAAGTTGGCCACGGTAATCGTCGTGCCAGCGGCGTCCATAGGCCGCATGTGGCTGGCACGCAGATCACGGACCCAGACACGCGCTTCCTCCATCGTCCACTCGCGCCGGTTGCCTGCCATCTGTCCCTCCGGCAAGCCACCACGGGAAAGGCGGTACGCTATCTTGCTCTTGTCGACGCCGCACATCAGCGCCAGTTGCGCCGCGCTGACCGACGGCGCCTTCTTGGCGGAGGTGGGTGACAACATGGTCGATCGGATCGCGCTCATCATTGCTGCGATTCGAGCGGCCTGTGCTTCGATGTCGCCCAATGACTGCTTGCGGATGGGTGCCGAGGGCATCTCGGTGGGCACGTCCTGGTCGTTCATTGCCATCATGATCTCCGTCTTCATCTCAGATGCTTCGATTATCCGTCCACTCTCAGGAAAATCGAAGACTCTAAGATCTGTGGAAGGAGACACGGCGACATCTTTAGTGAGACCCGGCTTGTGCGGCCTCGATCTCTTCAGACTTCAGAGTAGCGGCTCCTCTCCAGGGGGAGATCTAAGGGATTCAAAGCCTCTTAAATACATCTAGACCTCACGGCTTGCGAAAAAATCCTTGCACGACAATACCTTAGCGACCAACTGCAAGGCCAAGTGTCCAGACCTGAACCGCTTCTGTCCTGGTTCTACCCGTCAGTGTCCATGAACAACCCGCCTACCGTCCGGAGCTGACCCGCTTGCCCATAGGAGCCCTTCCAAAGTGCGCCAGACGGTAAAAACCTGGACACTTGGCCACCGGTCAATGTCAAACGTGAGGTTGCAGGCAGGGGTGAGAGCCGAGCAAGCACCAAAGTGTCCAGGTCTAAACCGCCACCGCCGAGCAACGAGCTCCTCAACTGTCCGGAATCTACCCGGGGCCTAACGATCAGGAACTGTCCAACAACTAACCGGCACTACCCGAAGGCATCTTCCTGCTAGTGTCCAAGCCGGCTTGGACATAAAATTCAAGCATGAGCGATCTTGACGAAGCCGTGTCAGGTCTGGCCACCCGCGTCCCAGGACCGGCGCCGGGCGACGATCTTCGCAAGCCACACGAGATGATCGTGATGATGCCCCGCTCTGGCAGAGTCACGCTCACTGGCCGAAGGCTCTACAACGCGTTGCTTCAGGTTTCGCAGAGTCATATGGCGGCGATGCCGGCCATGCCGCCGGCAGACTTCATGTTCTCTGCGCCGCTGCCAAGTCTCCTTCGAGCCACGGGCTCCAGCGGCGAGGATCGCACTGCCGCGAAGCGTTACCTTCGTGAGATGAGGGGCCTTGAGGTTGACTGGGAGTCGACGGCAGCAGGAGACGGCGTCAAGTGGCGTGGCTTCTCAATGCTCTCGGAGGTCAGCATTGAGGTCAGGAATGGCGAGAACTGGGTTTCCTGGTCCTACCCGCCCACCCTGATGGCTGCGCTGCGTGAGCCCACCCGATGGGCTCGCCTGGACTTGGAGGTCCTGGGACGACTGGGCACCTACACCGCACTGGCGCTCTATGAGATCTGTGCGCGCTACCGAGACAATCCGTCTGGCCTCACCAGCCGCAAGCCCGTCGCCTGGTGGGCAGACGCCCTGAGCAACGCGCCGGCCAATGGCGAGCGACGCGAATGGCGGAAGTTCAAGTCCGAGCGCGTCAAGGACGCCATCGACGAGATCAATCGGGAGACCGAGATCGAAATCGAACTGATCGAGCACAAGCAGGGTAGGGCGGTGGAAGAAGTTCAATTCGCCGTCCGCAAGAAGCGCCAGGCGCCCCGTGAGTTGCCGCACGTGCCGATCGACGTCGACCTGGTCCGTCGTGCCAGTCAGCTGCACATCCGCGAGATCAAGCTCGATGGCCTGATCCTGGAGTTCGGGGACCAAGCCGTGCGCAGCTGCTTGGATCACATTGAGCGACGAGTTGCCAATCCAGCGCTGAAGCCCATCGACAATGCCTACTCCTATTTGCGTACGCTGCTGCGCAATGGCGGCGTTGAGCAGGCTCCAGACACTCCCGATACCACGCCGTCGGCCGAATCGGATCTGTCCAGCCCGCGATCCCCGGCTCAGAAGGCGGCACAGCAAGCAGCTCAGTCACAGGCTGAGCTTGAGGCGCGGCAGGTCAAACTGGGCGAACGGATTGCCCAACTCAGGTCGGAGATCCAAGCGCTCGACCCGTTGCGTAGGAAGGCGTTCGTCGACAAGGCGATCACACTGATGACCGAGCGAGGCCTTTTCACCCCGGTCATCCGCCGCAGAGCAGAGCAGGGCGATCCACTTCACGGCCCATTGGGTGCCATGGTGGTCAGGTGCTATGCCGAGTCCACCTATGGCACGAATTGGGAGGTCCTAGCCTGACTGCTCCGGGTACGCTCGCAGCTACGACTTAGGTTCCGGGAAGCTGCCACTGCCCAAGGCCTGCCCGCAGCCAGGAGCCGAGGTTGGCTAGAGGCAGCTGTTCGGCGTTTCGACGCACCAACCCACGAAGACACGAGTCGCGGCGGGCACATCTATTGGCGTCGGCAGCTACTTTGTCCGCCTCACGCATAACGTTCAGCGCTGTCCAAGGGTTACCTCTGGACTTGAAGGCGTCGGGGTCCAGGATTGCGCATTCGCGGTGACATCATCCCGAAATACCTCAGTCTGCGGCAGGCAACTGCGCCCAGGACTTCGGGCCGACAATTCCGTCAGGCACCAGTTGATGGAGGCGCTGGAATCGGCGCACGGCGGCCTCGGTCATGGGGCCGAAGATGCCGTCGGCCTGAGACAGGCCAAGACGGCGCTGTAACTCCATGACAAAGGGGCCCGCGCTGCCCCGAAGCAGTGTCGGCCGCCCGGCTTGGCCCGCAGCCGTTAGAGGCTCCGCGGCTGGCACCAGCGGCAGCGCGGGCACACCGCCGGCCATCACAGCCTGCACGCTGCGGCGGAAATCGGCCATGTCGAACAGCGGGTCCACTTTGCGCCCGGGCGCGAACTCCTTGTGGCCGATGCAGGCATCGGCGTCACAGCCAGCGTGGCGCAGCAAAGCCGCCACGCCCTGGCGCAGCGCGTTCATCTGGATCTCGGGCCAGGGCATGTCGGCCGCAGTGCCGGTGTTCTCGCATTCGATGCCGATGAAGTGCGTGTTGCCGGCCGTGAGCCCGCGCCAGCTGCCCTTGCCAGCATGGTAGGCCAGACCGGCGGCGATCAGGTACCAGGCGCCGTCGCGTGCCAGACCCAGGTGCGCCAGCGGGCCAGGCAGGTCGCTGCGGCCGCGCACCAGCGTGTTCAGGCTAGGCATGTTGCCGTTGGCGGGGCCCACGGTGTGATGGATCATTACGCCGCGCACTGGCCCCATCTCGGCATGGCCGCGCGCCTGCCAGCCGGGTACCTCGGCCACACGCAGGCCAACTTCCAGCAAGACGCCAGGCATCCAGGTTAGTGCAAAGGCCATAGCAATTCCTCCTCAGCTGCCTTCGACGCCACCGCGGGCAGCAGGCAGTTCATGGTCTTCGGTGGGGTTGGCGATGGGCACGTCGCAGCCGTCGTGGTCGTCGTCGGCGTGATCGTGCGGCGGCGCAGTTGGCGCCGATGCGGCAGCACTGCCGGCTGGGGTAGTGGTGCGCATCGCCAGCAGCTCGCGGATCTGCGCCTCGCTCAGTTCGCCGGTGGCCGGCAGATACTGGCGTGTCGTCTGCCAAGCTTGGATGGCACGGCGCGTGTTGCCGTCGAAGAAGCCGGTGACCTCGATCTCGGGTATTGGCAACCCGCGCTGCAAGCGCTGCACCTCGGCCGTCGTCAGGCGCCGCTCGGCGTCGTTGAGCGCGTCGCTCATGACCGCACCGTCCGTCGCCGTGGCGGCACCAGCTGCCACGGTGGAGTCGGAACGGGTCATCAGCGTGGGCGTGGTCCCCGCTGCTGTGGTGGTAGCAGGGGCGGCGCCAGAGCCGCGCAGCCGCACCAGCCGGCTGAGCGAATCGAACCAGAATGGCGCGCCAAGCGTGCAGGCCAGTGCGGTGGCCAGCCAGCCCAAGGCCATCAGGAGCAGCGAGCCCCAAAAGCTGCCCTTGTCGGGTTCGAGGCGTAGGTCGTTGCGTGGCCAGCCCAGCGGCAGCCCCGCAGCCTGCAACTTTCCGAGCTGGTCGAGCTGCTGGCACATCTGATCCCAGGCAGCGGCGCTGGCCGCATCGCTGGCTGCACCAGCTGAGCTGGCGGGGCCGCACAGGGCCCGGCTACTGCGGTCGATGCTGGACGGACGGGCAGCTTTGGAATCGCCGGTGCTAGCCAGCGGAACGGCACGGCGTGTCTCGTCGGCCAAGGCCAGCGTGCGCTCGCGCAGCGCCGCCAGAGACGGCTCGGCCGGCGCCGCGGCGGTGAGGGCGGGCAACTGAGCCACCAGGTCGCGCACCGCCGGCTCGGCGGCGCCTCCACCGGCCTGCTGCCAGCTCTTCAGCGCCTTCTCGAAGTCCTGCATGGCCCTGTTCAGGGTCACTAGGCTCGCGGTCGGTCCGGTGCCGGCGCGCGCGGCGTCGGCCACCGCGGTTTCCAGGACCTTGTGGGCCTGCGTCACCTTGGCGTCGGCGCGCACTGCCGCGGGAGCCGAGGCTTTCGAGTCGGATGCCATCGGCGTCATGGCGACCGTCCCGGCGGACGACGCGGCGTGCTCTGCGGCGATCTGCTTTCCGGCGGCGACCATGGCCTCGCGGAGGGGCGCGTCATTCCACAGCCGCACGGCGATGTACAGGGGGTCGATGTTGAGGAAGGCGGCCGTCAGCAGACCGAGCACGAACACGCCGGCCTGCGTCTTGCGCTTGAACCAGCCGGTGGAACGTGCAACCACCGAGTCATACCAGGCCGCCAGCCGATGCTCGAATGCTGGCCAGTCCGACTCCACACCCTGCACCAGCGCGCGCAGGCCACGCACGAACTGCAGGTTGGGGCGTTGTGCCGTGGCACCCGCCAGCAGGGCCGGGCCGGTCTGGACCACGAGCCGCTGCGCACCGCTGGCCGTAGCATCGACCAGCTCCACGAGTTCCAGTGGCGTGCTGGGGCGGCGGCCGTTGCCGGCGTGCGTTTCGGTGAGGTGCGCCAGCAGTGCTGTGACGACGCTGCCGGCCTCGATGTAGCTCGGGCGTCGCTTGTCACGCTCGGCCTGAGGCTGCGCCGACAGCGACACCAGCAACGGGTGGTCAAGTATGGCCTGCGCGAAGTCCTTGTCGTCGCCGAAGAACGAGGAGAGCGCCTGCTTCATCACGCGGCCGCGCATCTGGCTAGAGGAGGAGAAGACCTCCTGCAGCGCGGTGACGAAGAGGCTCGTCAGTGCGAAGACGAGCGCCAGTCCGATGGCGACGTCGATCATGCGGGTGTCCATGCCAGTTGCTCCTAGTCAGGCCACGCCACGGAAGAAGTGATGATGGCCGATGCGGGCGCAGGGCTGCAGGTGCGCGGCCCAGCGCGGACGGGCCACGCGGGCCGGTGCATAGTAGTGTGTGGCGCCGAAGGTGATGTCGCCTCGCAGTCCGGCGGCGGCGTCGACGCGCAATCGCGTGCCCATTCGCTGCGCCGCGTGTACCCGGGCTGCGACCCGGCTCGCGGCCGCGAAGAAGGGGTCGGACGCGTTCAGGGTCAGCAGCCGAGTGGCGTTAGGATCGTTGGCGTTCCAGCAACTGAACTGCCAGGGCTTGCGGCACACACCGATAACGTCGCGGCCCCACCAGCTGCGCGCCTCGACGCGGTTGAATACCACGTGGGCGACCGCCTCCATACCCAGCTCGCCCTCGCCCCTTGCTTCGCCGTACAGCGTGCGGGCCAGGATGTCGATCTCGGCCTCGTCCGACGCCGTGGCCATCGGCAGCGTCGGCGCGGTCGCGGCCGCGGCCGCGGCTGCGGTCGTGCGGCGTAGCGGCTCGCCGCGCCGCACAACGCTCGCGCCGGCCCAGCGCAGCACGGGACCGATGAGCGTGGCGTAGGCAATGGGGCCATCATCGAGCCTCTGGCCGCCGGCGTGCAGGGCCACCAGCTCCTCGCGGCTGTTCCACACCGGCGCACCGCTGTCGCCCTCCTGAACCGGCGACTCAGGTCGCCACCACAGCGCATTGCGCAGCACGTAGCGTCGGCGCGGATCGTCGGCCACCGTGAGCGTTACGTCGGCCGTGCCGTCGGGCCGACCCGGGATGACAGTGCAGCGGGTGCGCAGCAGCAGAGTGTCCTCTGCGAAGGCCTGAGCCGAGCCGGTCGGCCAGTCCGCCGGGCTGCCTAGCCAGCCGGCCACGGCCTGCGGGTCGATCTCGGCTATGCCGGCGTCGATATCGATGTTGCCGGTGAGCCGCGCAAAATTGGGCTGCCAGTCGAGCAGAACGCCCTCGAAGGGTGCCGGAGTGTTCCCGTGGGGCTCGAAGCGGAGCTCGTCGCCGCGCGCGCTGGAAAAGGCCGCGCCGCAGACGTGCCCGGCCGTCAGCGCCAACAGCCGCGTAGGCTCGTCGTCCAGGCGCAGAACCGCAGCCAGCGTGCCTCGCAGCATGAAGTGCGAGCCGTTGGAGGCTTGCACCCATGCCGTGTGCGCTCGTGCCGGCGCCAGCGTGCAGATGGCGCGCACCGGCACGGGCGTGCCGTCCAGCGGCGAGCGCAGGGTGTGCGGCCAGGCACGCGCGGGTACATCGGGGCCGAAGTGCAGCAACAGCGCCGCGCCGCCCGAGTGCGCGCCGGGGCCTGCGTGCACTGCCCACAACGAGCCGGCCGCCTGTTCGTCAAGGCCGAGACGGTGCGCGTGCGATAGGGCACGGTGCGGCGTCTCCATCACCGCGCGCAGCGCCAGGCGCAGCGCCTGCGTATGGTGTACTGGTGTCGGCATGGGCCGCAGGCGCGCGGGTTAGGACTTGGCGGCGCCCGAGGGCAGCGGCGTCGTATTGGCCTTCGTGGCCGTGCCTGCACCCGAGGCTGCTGGCGACGGCTTGCTAGCCTGCGGATCCGTCTGCTTGCCGTCAGCCGGGCTGTCTGTGGCCGGAGCGGCCCCCGACTTCTCTGCTGCGATGCGCACCTGCACGGTATGCGAAGCCGCGCCCGCGCCATCGGTGAAGCGCAGCAGCAGTGCGTCGCCTGCCACCAGGCTCGCGGGTGGCTTGAACTCGAAGCGGAACTGGCCGCCTTCGGGCTTGAAGTCCACCGTTGCTGCGGTGGGCCCGGCGACCACGTCGGCGCGAGGCACGCCGCTGCCGCCGGACACGAAAAACACCTGCGTCGTGCCCAGCGCAACCGTGATCTCCTCGCCCGAGGGCGTCACGGCCAGGCGCACGCCAGTGGTGTCAACGGAGCAGCCATTCAGCTGGTTGATGAGGTTGGGCTCGTCCAGACCAGTGAACGGCCGCACGCGTCGATCGAGTGTGGCGCGCAGCCGCCCGAGCCGCTCGGAAGCGCGCTCGATCTCTTGAACCGACTGCTGCGCGGCCGCGTCGAGCGTCCGGACCTTGGCGCCACCACCTTGGGCGGCCGCATTGCCCGCGTTCACCGCTGGGTTGGCCGGCGTGGCGGGGGCAGGCGGCGCCGCGCCACTGGGCAGGAAACCGCTGTCGCGCATGCCCTGCGCCGCGCGCATCACCGAGGCGAGGTCCGGCACGGTCTTGTCGACCTGCTCGCTGACGGCGAGCTGGATGTCTGCCGACTTCTTCCATAGCAGGCCTCCGGCGTTGGCGTTGGCGCCAATGGCTTTCTGCGCCGTGGCCAACACACCGCCGGCCAGCGCCAGCTCGCGCTGGGCGCGTTTGAACGCGGCCATGGCGGCTGGCGCGGGCCTCACGGTCTCTTCACCTGCTGCGCGTCCCTTGTCGACCGTCTCGGTGGTCACGATGTCCGGTCTCTTGTCGCAGGCAGCGCGCAGGTCCAGGGCCTCTGTAGCGGAGGCGTCCTTGGGAATGTTGCAGGCCGGGCGCCGCCGCACGGTCCGCGTTGTCGGCTTGATCTCCGGGATCGGAACCGTCAGTTCCTGCGCCAGGCCAGCGTTTCGCTCAAGCAGCGTCTGCAAGTTCTCACTGGCCTGCTCGACGCTTAAGCTCGCGCCGTAGACGGTCTTGGCGCCGGGCGCGTCGGACGGATCGCCGAGGTCATTCGCGACGCGTCGGATCGGCTCCACTGCAGCCATCGCGCAGGTGAGTGCGCGAGCGCCGGCCCGGTAGACGTCCAGGCGTGGCCGGGACAGCAGCGTGTTGCCCATCGCCCAGCCGGCCGAGCCTAAGACTCCGGCGCCGGCTAGGTCATTGGTGTCGGGATGGGTGAGGCCCTTGAACAGCGTCAGTGCCGACAGACCCAGAAGCACCGTCGACAGTTGTGGAACTGCATTCCCCTGGTCCTGCAACGCTGTGATGTAGCGCTGGCGTACGAAGGCCGCGTCGGCATAGGCGAGTTCCAGTTCGATCTGCGGAACCGCATCAGCCAGCACGTATTTGCCATCGATTCCCGTGTGAACTTGTAAGCGTTCCGAAAAGATCTGTGGCGTTAGGCTTGAGCAGCCGGCCAGCAACACCAAAACCAGCAGAGCCGGACGGTGCAACCTAATGGATTTTCTCACGTTGGCCTCCCCCTCAGTTCGTTGGCTGCCTTACGAAACACGCGTATGCCTACAGGTACAAACTCTAAGCTGGGCGGCGGACGGCGTCGAGTCCGCGGACCGCGTTCCATCCATAATCTTTAGCAGGCCGTTGAAACACCAGCTCGCCGAAGCTAACCTGTGATGCTAAATCGCGCTATGCCAGTCATCCAGTACGTCCGAGGTGGTCGATTCGGCGCGTTTATTGCGGCTTTGATGCCCTGCGAAGCCCCATTTCGCCCCGCTCGCGGGTCATTGCGCCACCTGCGGACGCAATGGGGCCAAGCTGCGCAGCCGCGTGAGGTTGTAGGCGGCCATGGTCAGGGTCAGAAGCTGGTCAACCTTATCCAGTCCCCGCACCATCACCTGCGCCAACTGGCCTACCGTCTTGGCCCAGCCAAAGCACTGCTCGATGCGCTTTCTGGCCCGCATGCTCATCGCGTAGCCGGGGTGGCGCGTCGTGCGCCCGTCGATGGCACTGCCACCCAGGCGGTTGAGGTTCTGCGCGACATGTGGCGTCACGTTGAGTTCACGGCACGCCTTGACGAAGCCTTTGGTGTCATAGGCCTTGTCCGCAGCGACTGTCTTGCGCTGCGTCGTGCTGGCAACATCGGCCAGCATCTGTGCAGCCACCTCCCGCTCGGCCACTCCGTTGGCCTGGCTGGCGCGCACGTTGACCACCAGGCCGTGTCGGTTGTCGCTGAGCACGTGACCCAGGTAGCTGGGCAGCGCCGGGGCCGCATGGCTCTTACGGTACAGGCGCGACTGATCGTCGGTGCGCGACTCGTGCGTCTCGTTGCTACGCGGCTCGCCGCGCCAGTCCTCGGGCGGGCGGTCATCATCCGACCCATCCTTGCGCCGCATGCTCTTGTGGCTGGCCCAGGCCTTGATCAGCGTGCCGTCGACACTGAAGTGCTCGCCCGACAGCAGCCCGCGTTGGTCTGCCATTTCCACCGTGGCATTGAACAACTCGGTAACCGCCTCGTGCTCGATCAGCCGGTCGCGGTTCTTGCTGAACACCGAGTGGTTCCACACCGCGTCGTCGATCGACAGACCAACGAACCATCGGAACAGCAGGTTGTAGTTGATCTGCTCGACCAGTTGCCGCTCGCTGCGGATGCTGAGCAGCACCTGCAGCAGCATCGCGCGCATCAGCTTCTCGGGGGCGATGCTGGGACGACCACCTCGAACATCCGCCTCGTACATGGCCGAGAACCTCTCGTCCATCTTCGCCAGCGTCTCGTTCATCCACGCGCGGCTCGGCCGCAGCGGATGATTGGCCGGCACGAAGTCCTCCAGTCGGATCGTGCTGAAAAGCTTCTCGCTGTAGCTGTCGGCGCCTCACATCGGCTGCGGCAAGCCCATTCTCAACGCGCAAGATCGTCGCTTATCACGAGAAACATGGCAATCGGTATCGCAACGGTCTGATAGGTCTAAAATAGAAGTAAACGCTGTCCTAGGGAGAAAGACAATAAAATGTTCAGCGAACCATTGAACTGCAGACAGTGCGGCTATCTGGTTTCTCACCACGAGCACTTCTGCGCTCGCTGCGGATTTACTTTGCCTGCGGGTGCTGCGCTTGGCCTTCAGGTCAAATCTCTGGTTGCTCGCGAGCTTCCGGCGGCCGCCAAAGACCTATTCAAGGACTCAAACTATGTTGAGGCAACCTTGGCCGAGCGAGTTGCCGAAAGAGTGCTTAAATGGGCTAAATATGCCGGCGCAATCATCTCCATCCCTGTGGCGGCTCTTGCCGCGCTTGGCGCAAAGGCATATATCGACTTAAGCGATGTATCAAAGGAGCTTGACAAGTTTGAGAAACGCGCTCAAGTGCTAGCCTCTCAGGTTGATAAGGGTGAAGAACAAGCGCGTGTGCTGGAGGTTAAAATTGCGGCGCAAATGAGGCAACTTGATCAAGCAGCCTCTGCCGTTCAAACTGCCACGTCTAAGGCAGGCGCTCTAGATGAGCAGGGCGTTAAGCTCACGGTCTCACTCACTAAATTGGGTGAGCGCATCGCGAAAAATGAAGAACTTGCTGCACAGCAATTTGCGGCTCTTAAGCAACGACTCACAACTGTCGAAAAGCGAATAGCTATCCCAAAATACGAGAACTATACGAAGGCGCTCGACATTCTCGCAAGGACAATTTGGGGAGAGGCCAGGGGTGGCAACAAGGAACTTCGCGAGGCAATTGCCGCTGTGGTTGCCAACCGCGCGAATCTCGCTTCGACCGCTGGCCGCTCAGTACTGGGCGAGACGGTTGAAGAGGTTTGTCTTAAGGCTTGGCAGTTTCCAGCTTGGACGCCGGGAAATCCGAATCGCGGGCCTATGATTGCTGTGGATGAACGAGATCCCATATTTATTGAGAGTCGAGATATTGCTCGACGCTTGCTTGCGGGTGAACTGGTCGACAGGGTTTCCGGCGCTACGCACTTTCACTTCGAGGGCATTCAACCTGCTTGGGCAAGAGGCCACCAGCCAGTGGCTCGAATCGACAAATTGTTGTTCTACGCGCGTCTGGAACTTGGGTGAGGCCTAAAGAATAATTGGAAATATTATACTTCGCCCTCGGCGGCGGGACGTATTTCAAGCCCTGCCTTGGATAAATCCTGTGCTTGGTTTGGTGTTATCAGTCTCGAATACGCTTGGAGCGATTGTTTTTCTAGGAGGTTATGTGATTAAGGAGAGCATTGTGAAGGAATGCATATGCGCCTGCTGTCTGATTTGCTTGGTGGCAATCTCCGACTACGCAGTCGCGCAATCCGGTAGTTGGGAACCACTTGGGCGTCAAGAGGATGGCTCACTGGCCTTCTACAATACGGACGTTGCTAGACCTGCCAAGGGTCGTATACGATTTTGGTTTGAGCGCTCAGGAGGGAAAATGGAGCCCTTAGAACTTGATGGAAAGAAGGTGTCGTTCTTCATGTTTAGGTCAAGGGTTTACATTTCGTGCGAAAGCGAGAGGGCATACACGGAAGTGCAAACATATTATGACAAGCAGGGAAACGTGCTGTATCGTGCGAGCCCAAAGATTTACGGACGTGACCTATCTGGGGAAGATCTCGAGAAGGCTTCAATGAACTCGATAGTGATAGATGAAGGCAATCTGCTACGAAAAGTTATGAAGACATACTGCAATTGACGAAGGGAAACCTTCGGGGAGTATTTTTCCGTCAAATTTAGGGCAGATGTTCAGGCGACCTGTCCCCCGTAGACCTGCTGCTGGTGGGAAGCCAAGCGCCGCATCGACGCAGACCGCTCAGAGGTACTTCTTGTAGTACGCCGCTTGCAGCCGCAGCAACAGCGCAGCGGCCACCGCCAGGGGGAGGAGAACCATGTTGGGATGTGTGACGTCAGGCAACGCAAGGCATGCCAGGTAGCCGGTGATCAGCACGAAGGTCACCCCCAACTTCGCTCGGTGGTAGATGCTGGAAGACTCACGGCCGGCATTGGCTTTGCGAGAGGCCCTGGCCACCAGACCATCAACGGCGCCCAGCAGACATCCCAAAGCCAGCGCCGGCAACATGGCTAGGTACATCCCAGTCCTCACGGCGAACCCATAGGTTCCGAGGATCAGAAGGTTCCAGTCAGCGCCGGCACCGCGAACCAGCTCTCGAGCGTAGGCTCCGCCAGGGTCTGGGGAATTGCGAATGAAGTCGCTCGCTGCGAACTCCCGGGCGCGTCCGGGGATGTTCATCAACGCGCGCGACACCAGAGTTGCGGTCGCCAGGGCTGTGTGATGGATCGCGTCGCCGATGAAGCGTGCGACGGCCGCAGGCTCAACAACCACCGGCGTCAGGCCGGCCAACGTGCTCAGCTCCTGCTCCAGATGCATGGCTTGGTAGCCCACCGGGTCCTCCGGATGGCGGTGCGTTGCCCAAGCAGCCTGAGACAGCATCCCGAAGATCCACACTGTGACGCCGATGGCGGCCGACCAGAACGCCAGGCGAAGGGGCCAGAACCACTGGCGCAGCAAGACGCTGCGCTCGATCGTCGCCAAGTCAGTAGCCACCGCCGGTGCCCTCCACCGTGAGATCCATGTCGGGGGTGCGCGCCAGGTAAGCGGCGTACTCCGCGCGCATGTGCCCCAGCATCGCCGCCCAGTCTGCTGGTATCTGGTCGTCAACGTGGGGCAGCGGCAACGGAATCCGTACCTTGCTCAGGCGCCCACCTTCTAGGAGGGCGAAGGCCTGCCCCTTGGGGAGCTTCATCAACCATGCGGGGTCCAGCATCGGCACCTTCTCGGTCAAGACCCGGTCTTCGTTGCGGGTCGCGAACTCGGCAAAGTCCGCCGGGTCGTTGGTGTCGCTTGCCCCACTGGCCACCAGCCGGGTGGCGATGCGTACCTCCTCCAATCGGTCCGTGAGCTTCTTGGCCGTGTCGAGGTTGACGACGCGTAGCATCATCAGCGAGTTCAGGTTGCCGCCGATCTGTTCCGCCTTGGCACTCGACCCAACCTTCACCTCAATGTCCTGAGCGGTCTGGGAGTAGCCGGTGATGAACAGGCCGGCACCACCCCCCTTGTTGGCCGCCTGGACAAACTCTGGTCCGATCAGTTCGTTGAGCTCGTCGGCATGCAGCCGAACGCGGCGCATGGGTTCGGCACTGGACATGCCGTAGCCTGAGCCGTGCTTATAGATGCGGCCGAAGGTGCTGGTCAGGTCGGCCAGCATGGACGCGCTGACGGCCTCGGCCACATCGCGGATGGTCAGGGCGTCGAAGCCGCAATAGACGATGCTGCCGCGGTTGATCACGGACAGCCAGTCGAGCACGGGCCGAGGATCGGCGGTGTCTTCGTAGTCAGGCGAGATCAGCTCGGCCAGGCTGCCACTGGTGAGCTTCTCGAGCAATGGGTACAACGAGTTGACCAGCTTTTCGAAGTAGGTCCGGTCGTTAGCCAGGACGGAGCTGAGGGCGTCGGCGATCGGGTCGTGGTAGCCCTTCTCCTTGAAGTAGGCCAGCAGCATCAGGACTTCCAGATCGCGCGAGTTCTTCTCGGCCTTGGTCACCAAGTCCTTGTGCTCCTTGGTGGGCGTTGGGTCGAACTCGCCAGACCAGCTCGGTGCATGGGCGTTGAGCCATTGGCGAACGTACTTGCCTGCGAGCTTGTCGATCGACACGCCGTACTCGTAGATCTTCCGAAAATCTGGGCGCTCGCCCACGGCGGCCATGGCGCGCGCGATGACGTTGACGTAGCGCCAGGCGAAGGCCTTGAACGCTGCGGACTGGCCTTGGTCAGGCAGTGGGCCCGTGGCGCGCGTCGCTACCTCGGTGACCTGTTCGTAGTTGCCGATAGGGTTGTACCGTGCGGACACCTCCGGAAATCCGAGGTGGAACAGCAGGAACTCATCGGCACGGCCGGCTCTCAGGGCGGCGGAGTACATCCCCAGCAGCAGGTCAACGTCACCCTTTGGGTCGAACACAATGACGACGTCGCCTCGCTTGATGTCCTGCTCGATCAGGATCTGGGCAAGCCGCGTCTTGCCGACCCGTGTGGTGCCGTAGACCATCATGTGGTTGTTCAGCTCGGGCAGCGGCGTCCACACTTTCTCTTCGTCGATCTCAACGCCGTGCAGAGCGGGAACGCCGCCAACCGGTGGCATCGGACGGCACGGATTCCAGGGGCTGTCCTGGCTGAGGAGCTCGCGGAGCCATTCCGGTCGATGCGGATCGCGCTCAATCGCTCGGGCCCATCGATACCAGACAGGGGGCTGACGCAGCGACTCGTTCTCAGGCAGAGCGAGCAGCGCCATGCGTTGCGTGTGTCGAACGCTCCACTCGAAGCCCATACCCAGGAAGACAGCACGCTGCGACCATGGCAGCTCGTCAGGGGCCAGCGCATAGGGCTTCAGGACTCGCACGGCCTTGCGGTGCCGCGCGATGCGGCGTGCCTGACGAAACCTCCACGCGCCGATGGCAGCCAGACTCAGAGACACGGCCGGCGCGATGTCTCGTGACAGCAGGAACACCTCGGGCTTGGCCAACACCATCGATACGGCGGCGAAGAAGGCAACAACACTGGCGTACTCGTATGGCCAGCGGTAGACGTTCGAGATCGGATCGCTCATGACTCCCTCTGCTCAGGCTCGTTGAAGGACTGTTCAGTCCGCGGTGGCGGCGCCGATCGCGCGGCGAAGCTCGGGGGACTTCCAGCCGTATCGCGCCACGATTGCGTCGAAGTCCTCTCGCGCCAGCAGCCGGTCGCGCCGCCGGTGGTAGCGCAGCAGAAATCGGCGTGGAGGCGAGACGCCGACGGCCGTCAGGTTGAAACGCACCTGCGTGAGCGCATGTGCGAGGTGCGTCACTTCTGGGAGCGGTGTCGATGCCAGATGCATCAGCTCACTGATGCAGGCCGCCTCGGTGAAGTACCGTCCGTACAGCGCCGCTGTGATTTCCAAGACATCGGCCAGCATGTCGACCTGAATGGGGGTCTTGAGCGTGCCTGGCAGGAGCGACATGGCCATGTCGCGCGCCACAAGACTGTCCCTCGGGCTGAGGTCGACGACGGGACTCAATGAACGCCTCCTGGCTTCGGCAAGGCCAGCTTCTTTGGCGTTGGAAGCACCTTGATCCGGTCATTGGGGGCAGGCACCGGGTTCCAGAACAAATGAGGCTTCGGCACCAGGTAGAAGCTGGCTTTCCTGGACAAGCTACCGTCCGCCTTGACGAAGGCGGCGTAGTGGAGGTTCTCGTCGCCATTGCGCTGCGTCCAGCCGCTCTTGGCCAACTCGTTCTGCAGACGGCTGAACGCCTTCTCGCCATGACTCGCCCGAAGAACCGCCACTGGGCCTTCCGTCAGCTCGCGATACACATCGAGGAATCGCCGGAAGATCTCTGGCGACAGCAGCAGGCAGCCTTGCTGCACGAAATGCACCAGGGCGCCTTCTTCGTTGTACTTGAGCTCACCGGACCCCACCGAGTGAGCGACCCAGGCCATGAAGGCTTCTGCAGCGGGCGTCGGGCCTTTCTTCGACTTGGGCGGCTGTCCCGGCTGATGCGGGCGCATGGGTGGCCCTAGTGTGGTGACGGCTGCACTTGGCGGAAGTGCCGGGGCAGCGACGGCGCGCTCCACCAGCGCGGCAGACTCACCAAGCGACAACACCCCCTCATCGTTCTCGCTCGGTCGAGGCTTTGCCGGTGGCGGAACTGCCTTGGGCGCCTGGTGAGCCAGTGGGACGGCCTCTGACGGCATCACTTGCGCCTGTGCAAGTTGGTGTTGATCCGAAAGAGGGTCGACGGCCGTCCTCACAGGCGAGGCGGTTGAAGGCGGCGCGATAGCGTCCGTTTCGTTGGGTGGCAAGGACGGGGGTTCCAGGCCCGCTCCATCGGCCGCCGAAGTCACGGGTACAGCAAGAGCGGGCGCGGGAGCTGGGCCAGGACCCGCAGACGTTGGCACCGCGCTGGGAAGGGAGCGGGGAGTGTCGTTTGCTTGGGCCAGCCCATCACCGCCAGCGGACCCTGCGGGGCGCTCAGCGACTACTCGCCCGTTCATGGCTGCCGGGTAGTCCTCGGGGCGCGGATACAGTCGTTCCAGCGGAAAGCACAGCACGGTCAGGATGTCGGGCGAGCGCCAGGCCTCGCACTCCACCCGTACTCGCCAGACAGCACCGCCGTCGGCGCTGGGAATGCAGGCACCGTGCTCCTGCCAGGTGTCGAACAGCCGGTCGTTCTTGTCCTTGCCGGGAACCCCTTGCAGGCTCTCGTGCTGAGACAGGTAGCTACGCACCTCGTCTGCGAGGCGCGCGCAGACGAACCAGAGGCAGCCGTCGTGAACCCAGCCAGCGGCACCGGGTCGATTCAAGGGCAGGTGGGTGCCCTCGAGGAGCATGCGCCGCAGGGCCTCCATCAGTCGCTCAATGAGCGGCCGGGTGCGCGCTGTCGAGAACCTGGTGCGTGGGCCGTGCAGCAGGTTTCGCCGCACCGAGTCGCTGTCCGCACGTTTGACGATGTCGGCCAAGGTTCCATCAGGTGCCTCTCCCGCAAGGAATGCCAGCAGCTGAGACAGCACATTGCCGTCTTCGCTGAGCCAGCGCATCAACCTGGACGGCACAAACTGGTGCAGCAGCATCGCGGCCAGCTTCTGGTGTGCCTGGTAGTCCCGCACGGCCGTATCGGCAAACGCAACGCTGTACCAGTGCGCGCCGGCCGCGCGCATGGACCCGGCCAGCGGTGCCCAGGGCCTGCCGGCCCGTGGGTCCGCATTGAAGAGCATGACCTTGACGTCAGTCACCGGCTTGCCGACGTCGTGCAGCAGCGCGGCGATCAGTACCGCGTAGGTCCATCGGTGCTCCAGGCGCTTGCGCTCCTCAGTGGTGGCGCCCTGGGGCAGCTCCAGACCTGCACGCATCGTCAGCGCTGCGTCGGCGACTTCCAGCAGGTGGATCCACAGCCCGCCAGGCTGTGCGTGGTGATGGGCCTCCGATGCGGGGAGCATCTGAACAAACTCGGCCAGTGCCTCCAGCGCGGGCATGCAATCTCTGCTGAAGACGCTGCTGGAGAACCTGGTGCGGCGCTCAATCGAGCGCATCAGATCCTTGGTGCGTGTGATCTCGACCAGCTGATCGGGTCCGCGCACGGGCAGTTGTGTAGCTGGCCTGGGCGTCGTCGCCACCGCGGCGGACGCGCCGCCTTGTCCCTGACGAGTGGCATGGCTGGACTGAAGCCTGTGGACCAGCACGGTGCCGGTGGCGAATGCGCCGCACACGAGCCCGAGGTCCCACCAACTGAGTGTCATTGGTGGCCTTGCTGTGGGGTCGCTGCGGGCGGGTGGGGCGGCAGATGACCCAGCATCCAGGCGGTCAACTCGGCTTCTCGGCGCGCCGGTTGCGCCTCCCAGTAGGGGTAGCGCTCAGGATGGCGCTGCGCAAACGTGTTGTAGGTCTCAACGAAAGGGTCCCAGCAGATGCGGCCGCCCCAACAGTCACGAGCTGCCCTGGCCAGAAAGTCGCAAGTCCCGATGGTTCTGGCCAGCGCGACGTCCTGGCCCGCCTGGGCTTGGGGGAACGCGCGCAGAGCCTTGACGATGTCGATCATCGGTCGGTAGTCGGGCGAAGCTTCGGGCGCCTGCAGGAAGTCCACGAGCCAGCCGTCAAAGCGCTGGCACAGGTCCATCAGCAGGCTGTGCCAGTGACCAAACCCGAGCCCCACCAGGACCTGCATCAGGTCGGGGTCGTCTTGGTCCGGTGGTTCGGCGCTCGGTGTCTTGGCGTGCATGGGCAGGGTCCATGGCGGCCCAGGACAACATGCCCGCCGACAGGCCCTTTTGTGCTCCGCTCCGTGGCACAGGGGCTTGCTGGCTTGACGCCGCACACCGGCAGGCTAGTCAGAGAGGCGATGGACTCGAAGCGAAAACCCCCTGACCGATGCACGAGGGTTATCGCTTGACATGTCGAGAGGCCCTTGGGGGAGCGCCACTTGCAGGTTCCGCCGATGAGGCCGGCAACCTGCTGACCCTTTGCAGCCTTTATCCATTGGGACCTCGCTCTTAGTCCCTTGGCCCTTTCGAGGCCCCCAAGTCGGTTTGCGACGAAGGGGGCCGAGGCCCTTTCAGTCAGGCCTTTACCCTTCTGTAGCCCTCGGTCTTGATGTGGCTGGCTTGCTGCTGCAGCCCTGGGCCTGATGACACGACTGTTTCGGCCGCGGCGCCTCAGTCGAGGGCGCGTCGCCTAGATGCTTGATTCAGAAGGAACTCGGCGAATCCTGCAGAGGCAGGCCCTTTCGCGCAAAACCTTTCATCCTAACTTGCGAAGAAAGCGTCGTCCAGCAAGAACCTTCTTGAATCGACTTTAGGGTTCTCGCTGGAGATTCCCTCGACGCTTTTCCACACTGGCGCCGGGCCGGTTCGTGCTTCTCGCCGGCTCCGCTGTCCGTTGGCCCCGGGGTCTTGAGACCTCGGGGGCTTTTTCAGATTTGAGGGTGAGTCGTGCTTCGTCAAGGTTCAGTGTCGGCAAACAGGCGGTCAAGCCGCGCAAAGGTGTTCACCTGGGCGCTGTTTGCCGTGGAGTCTGTCTGCGCAGTGGCTCTGCTGGCGTGGTTCACGAGCTCTGACGCCAGGGCAGGTGGGCGCAGCGTGAGCGAGCCGGCCATCGAACAGTGCTTTGAGTTCCAGGCTGCACGCTTCGGACTCGATGCGAGTCTGCTGCGCTCCGTCGCCGTCGTGGAGTCTGGCCTGCGGCCAGGCGCGGACAACAACGACCACTTCCAGCGCACGGGAACGCGGGACATTGGGCTCATGCAGATCAACACTGGGTGGCTGCCGGTGCTGCGTCAGCACGGGATCGGCCTGAGGGAGCTGCGCGATGCCTGCACCAACATCGAGGTCGGCGCGTGGATCCTCGCCGACCTGGTGCGCAGGCACGGGAACTCCTGGGACGCGGTCGGCGCCTACAACGCCGCCTGCACCCAGCTCAAGGGTGAGGCCTGCCGGCGGGCGCGATCTGCCTACGCCTGGAAGGTCTGGCGCAGCCAACAACGCGATGCGCTGCGCGCTCCAGGCGCGACCCCAAGCGCCGCACGAGGGCTGCCGGCAGTGCAGTTCGCTCCGACAACTCCGGCGAGGTCGATGCGCCCGACGGATCCTGGCCTGGTGTCCATCAACGCCCTCAGTCAGGTCGCGCGTGTCGATTCGTCATCGCTGCCCCCAGGCCATCAGGAGGCATCGCAGTGATCCAGCGTCGCGAACGTTGGTGGCCTCTGCTGGTCGCACCCGTGACCGCGGTTCTGGGCGGATGTTCGGCGCTCCCATCGCGGCCGGCCGACATACCCCAGCCAGATCCTGGCTCACAGGGCATCGTTCAGCGCGACGACGGCCGCTTCATCAGTTGCCGTGGGTGCGAAGGACCGACGCCTAAAACCCTGGCCAGCGCGGGCCAGCTGGGGGCACAGGTCACGGCTATGACCAGCGGGGCAGGGGGCTCGGCAGTCTCCACCATCACCACCGCCGCTCGGCCCTTGCAGGCGCCCATAGTAGCCGCAGCACCTGTACCGGTTCAGCCCCAGGACCAGGCCCAGAGGCCAGGTCGGGCGGCGCGGCGTCTGGAGCGTGCAGTCGTCATCTTCCCCTCCGACAGTGCCAACGTCGGCGACTTGGCCAAGGCGCGTTTGGCCGAGCTGAGCGTGCTGTTGAAGCAGGCCGCCCGCGTGAGGATCGTCGGCTACACGGACGACATCGGTGACCAAGCGCTGAATGACAAGCTTGCGCTCGCGCGAGCCCTGGCCGTTGCGAGCCAGCTGCGCCAGTTGCTGGGCCAGGCCAGCCAGACCCCGCTGATCCCCAGTGGTCGTGGCCTGTGCTGCTACCTGGTTGCCAACCAGAGCTGGGGTGCGCGCGCGGCCAACCGCCGGGTGGAACTGCTGATCGAGCTGGAGGACACGCCGGGCAACGCCTGGCTGATCGATCGGCACCAGCCGTTGCTGGCCGGTCCTGCAATGGTCCGATTCCCCTCGGCTGGAGGCGCTCGTGCTGCCAGTTGAACCGAAGGCCCCTGTGGTGCGAGGCAGCCGGCGCCGCCCTGTCACAGCGGCGCGGTCCTTGCTGGTCGGCAAGGACGCCTTCACAGCCCTCAGGGTGGCGCAAGCGAATGGGTCAGGTCCGCGCCTGGACATGCGCTACCTCATCGAGGGCGCCGTCGCGTTGCTGAGCGCATCGCAGGAGCTCCGGTCTGCATGGATCGACGCCGCACGCTGCGCGCTCACCACTCACCTGCAGGTCCCGATGGACCTGGGCAGCGAGTCAGGAACCGGTGTGCGGGCCAGACCCGCCGCCGAAGGGGCGTCAGCCCGGACTCACGGCGGCAGCGCGCCGTCTCGTCGTCATGCCGACTGCAAGTCCTTGCAGGTCGGCGAATCGGCGTTCGAGCGGCTCAAGGCCATCCAGCGAACCACCCACACACCACGCCTGGAGATGCGCTACCTGGTCGAGGGGGCCGTTGGCCTTCTGCGGCGAAGAGCGGATCAACAGGCCAAGTGGGAGCGGCACGCCAGGCAGGCGCTCATTGAGCACTTGTCTGAACTGCAGCAGCTGTCCCTTCATCACATCCATCTGGAGCAAACAGACCCATGAGCAAGCTTTCCCTGACGCGCGTTCTGCCCTCGATCGAGGGCAGCGGGCGCCTTGTGCTGACCACCGGCTTCGTGCTGCTGGTGGCCTTGCTGTTCGCCTTTGACGCCACAGCGGCGTCGAACAAGGGCACTGCCCTGCAGGCGGCTTACAACAGCCTGGACGACATGGCCAATGGCTACGGCAAGCAGATCCTGACCTTGATGGGCTTCGTGATTGCGGCGATCGGCTACATCGCCACCAACGCTTCCGGCGTGGTGATGAAGTTCATCGGCTACGCGATCTTCCTGGGTGCGGCGCTGTCCGCCGCGGTCACGCTGGTTGGCGCCGTCATCTGACCAGCCCAGCGGCCCAGCACCTGGAGGCCTGCCATGGACGAGGACCACGACACCACGATCGTCTCCCGGCTCAAGGACCCGTGGAAGTTCCTGTTCGTGGACATGGACATCGCGATGCTCGGCTCCACGATCGGCATCGCCCTGCTGATGGCAGGCCTCAACACCTTCATCGTCATGGCCGTTCCCGGGCTGATCGGCTACTGGGTGCACAAGGCGCGACAGGACCGACCGCGCGGCTATGTCCGTCATCTTTGCTACTGGTACTTGCCGCCCGTTGTGTCACGGCTCCAGCGCACCCCCCCGATGTACTGCATCCGCACGGTCGGTTGATTCTCTCGCTGCCACAGGCAGGCCCTCGATGACTCCACACAAACACCTCGCAGACACGCGTGACATGAGACAGCTGCTGGTGCGGCAGCAGCTGCTGAGTGCCACGCTGGCCGTGCTGTGCCTGTTGCTGGCATTTGCGGTGCTCACCAAGCGCACGACGACCATCCTGGAGCCGCCAACGCGTGCCAGGACCATGACCGTCGTCGGTGATCGCGTCGATGGGGCCTGGCTTGAGGAGATGGGACTGTGGGTTGCCCACCTGATGCTGGATGCCACGCCCCAGTCCATCGGCTGGCAGCAAGAGCAGATCCTGAAGTGGGTTCACCCGTCGACGCACGGTGAGCTGCAGCAGCGCATGACGGTCCAGGCCAAGCGAATGACCGAGGCGAATGCCACCACGATCTTCTGGCCATCGCAGGTGGCGCCCGACCCCGATGCCCAGCGGGTTCTGGTCATGGGCCAACTGGAGACCTACGTCAACAGCGCCAAGGTTGGCGGGACGGGTCGCACCGTGGCCTATCAGGTCAGCTTCGAGTCGATCGGGGGGCGCGCACTCATCAAGGAGTGGAAGGAAGTGCCGCCGGACGATCCATGGCTTGTCCGCGCCATGGAGGAGCAGGCGCGAGCCGCTGAAAAGGCCAAGGAGGACAAGCGTGCTGGCAAGTGAACACCGGACCTCTCGCGTGGCTGCGCGCTGCCTGTCCTGGACGGTGGCCCTCCAGGCCCTGGTCGCCAATGGCGGTGCCTGGGCAGCGCAGCAGTTGGACGTGCGCGATGGCGACACGGCGATCGCCCGAATCTCGCAGAGAGACCAGACCCGCATCCGCGTGGACCGTGCCCGCATTACCGACGTGCTGGGCGACATCTATGACGCGCAGCGCAACCCCGCCGGCCGGATCGTGCTCGTCAAGGACGACCAGGACGGCGAGGTCTATGTCCGCCCGGTCACACAGGTGGCGCCGGGCGACGGTGCCGCGCCGGTGCTGCCTGGCTCGCCCCCGGTGCCGGTGAAGCTGGACATCAAGAGCGACCGCGGGACCTTTGCGCTCCTGTTACAGCCGATGGATGTTCCCGGGGACACCCTCATATTGCGTCCAGCAGGTCCACCGCCGATCAAGCCCAACGCGGAGGCTGCCGCGCGATACAAGGGTGCGGCCCATGTTCGAGCCATCAAGGCCTTGACGCTGGCCATGGCCAATCCAGACCTCGCCAGCGAGGTGCCGCCGCAGTGGCTGCCTGGCGGCGGTGAGGAGCTGGCGCTCTGGAAGGAGGCGCGCTTTGTCCTGAAGGCTCGGCACGTGGCCACAGGCATGGTCGGCGAGGTGTATGAGCTGATCAACGTGAGCGGTCAGCGCATGGTGATCGACGAGCGCGAGCTGTTCGACAAGGGCGTCTTGTCGGTGGCGCTGCGTCGCCTGGTGCTGGCGCCAGGCGAATCCACGCCTGTGTGGGTGATCCGACAGGCCCAGGCGGGGCAGTGAGGAGCTGAGCATGCCCCGCATCACCATCCCTGGCTACAGCCGCCTGAGCCCCAAGCGCAAGCAACAGGTCAACATGGCCCTCGGCGGATTCGTCATGGTCGGCATCGTGCTCTTCGCCTCGGGCTTCGTCGGCGGACCGCCCGCGATCAAGAGTGCATCCACGCAGGATGCGCCGAAGCCGAAGCCCCTAGGCGCCGTGCCAGGTGCTGCGCTTGACACGAAGGACGCCTGGGTCGGCGCCGCCGGCAAGGACCTCACCCGGATGAGGGATGACCTGAAGCTGCAGGCCGATGAGGTTCGACATCAGCGTGAGGAGCAGGAGCGGATCAACAAGGAGCTGATGGCCGAGCTCAAGGCCATGCGGGAGGGGAGAGCGGACACGGCCATGTCTGCTGTGCGCGAGCCGGCAACCGCAGCCTCGGCGAGCCGCCCCATGGACCGCACTTCGGATCGCTCCCTGGATCGCCCGGGGACACCCGCGGCCATGGGCGGCAGCAGCTTTCCGGCACAGCCGCGCAGCGAGCGACTACCGGCACCGGTCCAAGGCCCTGGCGCGTCGACGGCCTACCCGCCCGGCACGCCGAACCGAGCCGCGGGTACTGGCGCACCCGGTGCTGGGCCTGTCCTCGCTGCTGAGCAGACGGCACCGGTTGTGCTCAGGGTCTCACTTCGCAGTGGGGGAGGGCGAGGGGAGGGCGCTGAGGCCACGGGCACGGGGGCTGTCGGTGGCGCCACGGTGCCGCGGCGGGTGGACAACTTTCTTCCTGTGAGCTTCACCCGCGCGGTCCTGCTCGGTGGCCTGGCAGCGCCGACCGGCGGGCAGGCCCAGGCGAACCCCGTTCCGGTTCTTCTGAGGCTGATGGATGCAGCTGTCTTGCCCAACCAGTTCCGCAGCCAAGTCAAGGACTGCCTCGTGATTGGCGAGGGCTTTGGCGACCAGTCGGCGGAGCGCGCCTACATCCGCACGACCCTGCTGTCTTGCGTGATGCGTGACGGCCGGGTCATGGAGATTCCCCTCAAGGGCTCGGTCTTCGGCGAAGACGGCATGAACGGCATGATGGGCAAGCTGGTCACCAAGCAGGGGCAGATCCTGACGAACGCACTGCTTGCCGGCATCGCCTCCGGCCTGGGCTCCGGCCTCGCACAGGCCAGCCAGACCATCACCACCTCGCCGCTGGGCTCGACCACGACAACGGGCACGGATGCCAAGTCCATCGTGCAGGCCGGTGTCGGCACCGGCGTGGGCAAGGCGCTCGACCGCCTGTCGCAGTACTACATCTCGCTGGCCGAGAAGACCTTTCCGGTGATCGAGATCCTGCCGGGTCGCGTGGTCGACATCGTGGTCACCCAAGGTGCCCAGCTCGACGCCACGCTCTCCGCCGGCTCTCAGCTGGCGAGCCGTGACAGTGGAAACGACCGCAGCAAGCTGATGCAGGCGGTCCGCACGGATGACGAGGACTGATCCCGATGACTCGACGCACCACCTCGTCGGCCTCGGCTGCCATGGCATGGTTGATCTCCGCCTTGTTCAGTACCGCCCTGGCGCAGCCCGTCTCTGGCGGGAATGACGTGGACGCCTTCGCTGCCCGTCTCAAGGCACAGTACCCGGCCACCCGCTTTGACGCTGTGATGCCAGCACCGGTGCCCAACCTCTACGAGGTCACGATGGGTAAGAACGTGGCCTATGTGGAGCCCACGGGGCGCTACTTCCTCTTTGGCCATGTCTGGGACATGCAGGCCCGCAAGGACCTGACAGCGGATCGCAAGGCGGCCCTCGACAAGGTCGACCCGGCCGCACTCCCCAAGGAACTGGCGATTCGCAGCGTGCGGGGCAGCGGCAAGCGTGTGCTCTACGTGATGGCCGATCCCCAGTGTGGTTACTGCCGCCAGCTGGAGAGGGCCGTGGGCGACCTCGACGATGTGTCCGTCTACACCTTCTTGCTGCCTATCCTTGGGCCGGAGTCCCGCCGCCTGGCGGCCGACGTCTGGTGTGCGCCGGACAAGGGCGCCGCCTGGCGCGACTGGATGCTGCGTGGCGTGTCGCCGCCCCCCGCTGGGTCGAGTTGCGAGACTCCCTTCGCTGCGATCGAGCGTCTGGCCGAGTCGATGGGCATTGGCGCCACGCCTGCCCTGGTCGCTGCGGACGGCCGCAAGCACGCCGGTGCCTTGCCTGCTGCAGAACTGAGCGCCTGGCTTGGCCCGGTCGGGGCGGCGCCCCGTGATGCCGCGACAACGACCGTCAAGACGCCCGCGCGATGAGCCACCAGCCCGTCCACCAGCCCGACGCCCGGGCAATCCTGCCCACTGGAGCCGTCGCATGAGATCTTCCCGTGTTGTCGTTGTGCCTCTCACGCTGATGGGCGCGCTGCTCGCCGGCTGTACCAACTTGTCGGGCCTGGGCGGCACCAGTGACTTTCAATGCAAGGCACCTGAGGGCATCCCCTGTCAGAGCGTCAGCGGCGTGCATTTCAACGAGCGAGCGGGCACCCTGCCGGCACAGCGCGCCGCGGCCGGCCGCTCTGCAGACCTGGGTGCACCGGGCCGCGCCCGCACACTCGCAGGCGGAATGCCCGAAGGGATTCGTGATGCGCTGACCGCGGGTGACACCTCCCCGGCGCCGATGCTCGGTGCGATCCGCTCGGAGCCGACCGTCATCCGCATCTGGATTGCACCCTGGGAGGATTCGGACGGCGATCTCAACGACGAGAGCCGTGTCTATCTGCAGATCGACGCCGGGCGCTGGCTCATTGAGCACAACCGCGAGCGCATTCGGCGAGAGTTCGCGCCCTTGGCGGCCAGTGCAGCCCAGACCCGAAACCCCCAGATGCCGACGGTGCCGGGTGCCGCGCGGCCGGTTCAGGGCGGCGCTTCCGCGCGCACGAGCGGCACCACAGCCGGAGCTGGTGTCCTAGGCACCGGTGTGCCCAAGCAGGAGGGTGCGCAATGATCGATGGACTGCTCCACTCGGCCCAGTCCATGCTGAGGCAGCTCTTCGCCGCGCCCGACGACCTTGACCCCACCGAGGATGACGCCCGCCATGTGGATCTCCACGAGGACGGCGCCAGGATGTCGGACTGGTTGCCCTACAGGTCGTTTCGGGAGCACGACAAGCTCTTCATCAACCGCGACTCGCTCGGCTTCGTGCTGGAGCTTTTGCCACAGACCGGCGCTGACCAGCAGACAGCGGACCGGCTCAAGGGCTTGTACGCCAGGCTGCCCACCGACGCGACGATGCAGATCCACCTGTTTGCGTCGCCCAACGTCTCGCACATCCTGCGCGACTATGCCAATTTGCGCCAGATGGATGCAGACGCCGAGGCCGCATCCAGCCTGCTCGGAGGCAGGCCGGCCCGCAACGGCAACGTCTTCCGGCTGATGGCACGGCGCCGCTACGCCCACCTCAACCGTGGCTCGCAGCGAGCGCTGGTGGCTGGTTCGGGCTTCCTGGTGCGCGACTTCCGTCTGCTGGTCAGCGTGACCATGCCGGGGCACATCGAGAACCTGGGTGCGGTCGACCAGCTGCTCGATATCCGCGACGGCATGCGCTCCACCTTCGAGGCGGCCCGCTTTCCGAACGAGGTCCTGGGCGCCAGCGACCTGATCGACTTCGTCGCCGAGTTGCTCAATCCCGCCAAGCTGCGTGCCGCTGCGAAGGTGAACACCGAGTACGACCCCATGCGCTCCTTGGCTGACCAGTGCGTCGACCGCGACACGACTGGGGACTGGCGCAACCCGACCAAGGCGACCCTGGAGCGTCTGGGGGGCACTGAGGACCAGAAGGTCGAGCTGCGCATGCTCTCGCTGCAGCGTGCCCCCAAGCGGTTCACGCTCTGGGGGATGGGCGGGTTGATCGGTGACCTGTTCCAGGACACCTTGCAGGTGCCGTGCCCGTTCATGATCACCATGGGCGCGGTCGTCCCGGACCAGAAGTCCATGAGCAGCGCTGCAGCGGCCGAGAAGATCCAGGCCGAGCGCAATGCGAAATCGGACTTTGCGTCTCTCTCGCCCGGCATGGCCGAGAAGAACGCGGACTGGGCCGCGGCGCTCAAGGCGATGGAGGCCGGCGGCAAGCTGGTGTGGTCTTACCACCAGGTGGCGCTGTTCGCGCGGCCTGGCGAAGGCCAGCGCGCCGAGAGCGCGATCCGCGACGTCTGGCGCGCTCGTGGATTCGAGCTGGTGGTCGATGGCTACATCCAGAAGACCGCGTTGCTCCAGTCCTTGCCGATGACGCTGAGCAGACCTTTCGCCGCTGATCTGGAGCGCCTGAAGCGGCTGGACCTGCGGACCTCTGGCAACACCATCCACATGGCGCCACTGATCGCCGAGGCGCGCGGGACCGGCACGCCGACCATGCTGGGCCTGGGGCGCCGAGGTCAGCTCACCACACTGGACTTCTACGACAACCGGGAGGGTGGCAAGAACGTGTCCATCGTCGGCTCGGTCGGCTCGGGCAAGTCCACCCTGCTGCAGGAGATCGCGGCCTCCTACGCCTCCAAGGGCGCCCGCGTGCGCGTCTTCGAGGCCGGCCGGTCGTTCGAGCGCCTGACCGACCGCCTGGGCGGCGATTTCGTCCGCTTCAACTCCGACAAGCTGATCTGCGTTAACCCGTTTTCCTTGGTGTCGGACCCTCGCGAGATCGATGGCGAGCTCTGCGGTGGCATCGATGACGACGTGGCGATGCTTCAGCCCTTGCTGGCCAAGATGGCCAGTCCCAACGAGTCGCTCGATCCGGCGATCTACGCCACCCTGGCCACCGTCATCAAGGAGGAGTTCCAGAGGAAGGGCCGCGCCATGACGGTGACCGACGTCATGCGCCGCTATCAGGAGGGAAGGCTTTATGAGGGCCGACCCGTTGACCAGCGCTACTTCGACATGGCGGACATGCTGGCGCCGTTTGCCGAGAACGGGCCGTACGCCAACTACTTCGAGGGACCAGCGACGCTCGACTTCAGCAACGACTTCATCGTCTTCGAGCTGCAGGAACTTTCCACGAACCCGCATCTGCGCGGCGTGGTGCAAATGATCCTGCTCTACCAGATCACCCAGGAGATGCTGGAGGAGCGCACCCGCCAGAAGCTCTTCATCATGGACGAGGCGAAAGAGGCGCTGGCCGGCTCTGGACCGGATGACCGCATCCTGGCCGAGTTCCTGGAGAAGCTCTACCTGCGTGTGCGCAAGTACAACGGCTCAGCGATCACCGCCACCCAGGACGTTGCGCACTACTTCACCTCGTCCTACGGCGCCTCGATCTGGAACCAGTCGGACTTCATCCTGATGGGCCGTCAGAGCGAGAACTCGATAGAGGCGGCGGCCAAGAGTCAGGCCATCCGCCTGGATGAAAACCTGCGGCGCCTGTTGGGTTCGATCGGGGGCGGCAGCGGGCACTTCAAGGAGTGGTACGTCCACAGCCCGCTGTTCAAGGGCGTCGTGCGCCTGGTGCTCAACCCCAGCACTCTGCTGCTGTTCTCCAACCGGCCGGAGGACAACACCCCCATTGACCAGCAGCTCGCCTGCGGCCTGGGTGTGCCCGAGGCCATCGACGCGGTACTACGAGAGCGCGGCATCGAGGAGGCGACCTGAGCATGGGTCTGCGCGACACCGTGATCAACGCCATGGTGGCCACTTCCTTGGTGGCGATTGGCATCACGGCCTACGACCGGCTGGTGCGTTCGCCCAGCACGCCGCGCCTGGCCGTGGTGGATGTCGCGCGGCTGTACAACCTGGCGGAGCGGGTGGCTGCGAGCAAGGCCGTGGGCACGCAGCGCGGGGATCAGGCCGCTGGCGCGGCGGTCGGCGCCTTGTTCCGTACCGCCGAGGACTTCGGGCCCCAGTTGGAGGGCACGCTCAAGGGACTGGCGGCCGAATGCCAATGCACCCTGGTGGCCATGGCCGCGGTGGTGGGTGAACACCCGTCCATCCCGGACTTCACGGCCGAGGCGGCGCGTCGATTGCAGTTGCAGGCAGCGCCAACGCCGGAGGGCCATCAGTGAGCAAGCCGGCTATCCCCGATGCCATGCCAGGGGCCGGTCAAGCGGCAGTCCCCCCGCGGCCGCTCGGCGAGCGCCTGATGGATCGCCTGATGATGCGCTGGCCTGTCATCCGTCGCCAGCTGCCCCGTGATCTGGCTGTCGTGCTTGTCCTGGCTGGCCTGGCACGGTATCTGGGCCTGGCCTGGGTCATGACGGACAGCGTGCACACCAGCGTCGTGCTTGTGTTCAAGAGCGTCCCCCCGCGACCGGGCGAGCTGGCTGTCTTCGCCTATGCCGGTGAGGCGATTCCTGGCTACTACCTGCACAACGCCTGGACCCGAGTCCAGCAGGCTTGGAGGCCTGCAGTCACCACCGACGGGCCGCGAAAGGGTGACGGTTTCGTCAAGTACCTGGTCGGCGTGCCTGGGGACCGCATTGAGGTGGTGGCCAACCACGTCTGGATCGTGCGACCGACAGGCGAGCGGTTCGATGCCGGCGCCTGCAAGCCGCAGTCCAGGGCGGGTGTGCCCTTGACACCCATCACACCCCAGGTGATTCCACCGGGCTACACCTACATGTGGGCGCCGCATGTCGACGCGCTCGATTCGCGCTATGCCGTCATGGGCCTGGTGCCGGCGACCGCGATCGTTGGCAAGGGGATAGCGCTGTGGTGAGCCGTGCAGCACTGTCACTGTGCTTGGCCATGGCATCAGTGTGGACGGTCAGTGCCCAGGCCCGCGACCTGGGAGCAAGAGGGCCGCTCTACGAGATCTCTGAGCCCGACCTGCTCCAGGAGATGCTTCAGGTGATGCGCGCCAAGCAGGCCAGCGGCGAGTTGCAGCGCCTGCAAGACGAGGCCAAGCGCCGGGCCATCGCGCGGGTGGAGACGCCTGCGGCGGTGCCGGGCCTGCGCCGGACGGTCAGGGCGCGCACCTTCCTCTTCGACCCGTCTGTGCGCTTCGACGAGCCCGTAGTCGACCACCAAGGTCGCATCGTCATCGCCGCGGGCACCGTGGGCAACCCTCTGCAGGCGGTTCGTCTGACCCGTGAGCTGCTTTTCTTCGATGGGCGCGACCCGGATCAAGTGAAGTTGGTCAAGGCCCGCCTGGACGAGTTGGGCACCCTGATCAAGCCCATCCTCGTGGCCGGCCAGCCTCTGGCCTTGACCCGGCAGTGGAAGGTTCAGGTCTTCTTCGACCAAGACGGGCAGCTGGTGCAGCGCTTTGGCATCCGTCAGGTGCCCGCCCGTGTTAGCCAGGACGGCTTGCGGCTGAAGGTTGAGGAGCTGCCGCTGTGAGTCCCTCACTGAGCGCAATCCAACGGCTGTGGCAGTTTGGTCTGCGGGCACTCCAACTTGGCCGATGCTGGTCCAGCCACGCCGTCGGCCTATTCGCCGGGGCGGCCTGTGCCTTGCTGATCGCCGCGCCAACGCCGGCTGTGGCCAGCGCAACGTGCTTTGGGCAGTTCCCCAACCCCATCACCGACATCTGCTGGTCCTGCATCTTTCCGCTGTCAATAGGCAACATGACCATCCTGGAATTCGACCAGGAGGACATCTCCAACCCCTCGGACCCGCTGTGCTTCTGTGCGACGCCCACGCCGCGTATCGGCATCGAGATCGGATTCTGGGAGCCGGCGCGGCTGATCGAGGTCACCCGGACGCCCTACTGCCTGGTGTCGCTGGGCGGCATCGACTTCGACCCCGGCATCGACGCACCGCGCGGCGCTCAGGACTCGCGAGCGGCCTGGGACGGCACGATGCGTGGATCGACCTACCAGGTCCACTACTACACCAACCTGATCCTGTACTACCTGGAGGTGCTGCTCGACTTTCCCTGCCTGGAGAAGGGCAGTCTGGACCTGGCCTACCTGACCGAGCTCGACCCCGCCTGGAACGACGATCAGCTCACGGCGATCCTGAACCCCGAGGCCATCCTGTTCGCCAACCCGGTGGCCCAGGCGGCCTGCGCTGCCGACTGCGTGGCTGCCTCGATCGGCTTCGGCATCAAGGAGATGATCTGGTGCGCCGGCTGCAATGGCACGGTGTACCCGCTTGACGGCCACGTGCAGGCCCATGTGGGCGGCGTCCAGGCCTCCTCACTGCTCGTGCAGCGGATGCTGGCCAAGATGCACAGGCAGATGCTGGCCTGGAGATGGCATGGCCGCGACGCGCAGTGCGGCCCGAAGCTGGCGCCACTGATGGACAAGACCGGCTACAAGACCCAGCTCGTCTATCCGGTCCCCAACACCAGCAAGGACGAGGGGCGCTGCTGCCAGCCACTGGGCAGGACCACCCAGATCTGGGGCATGGCTAAGGAGTACCCCATCAAGGGGGAGGACTTCTCCTACATGGTGTTCCGCAAGCGCAACTGCTGCGCGTGGTGAGGACCAGGCGATGACCATGAATGCAAGCTGTCGCTCTGGTCGCCCTGGTCGCGCTGCGCTGTCTGCCGCGTTGGCGCTGGCGATCAGTCTGCCGGCCGCCAGCCAGCCTCTGCCGCCGGCCCGGATGCCGACCGATGCCGAGATGGCCGCAGCCATGGCCGCCAGCCGAGACCAGATGCCTGTCCTGGCGCTGCCGGCGGGCGCAGGTTCGCAAATCGACATCCAGGCGATTGCCGCCCAGGCTGAGCGCGCCACAGGCCTCGGGGCCGGTGGGCGGCCTCAGGACTCGGCTTCCCGAAGCGTGGCCGATCTGATGATCTTCGTGTCACTGTCGATGCCGCGCGCCACCCTGCAGGCGCTGGTGGAGCAGGCGGAGCGCGCGCACGCCCAATTGGTGATGCGCGGGCTCAAGGACCGCTCGATCCGCAAGACCGCTGAAGCCGTGCGCGCGGTGCTGGGCACGCGCAAGGTGGCCTGGACGATCGACCCGCAGGCCTTTGAGCGCTTCGCGGTCGCTGCGGTGCCGACCTTTGTGCTGGTCGATCCGAGGCAGCCCGTCACGGTGGGCTGCGATGGGGGGCAATGTGGGCCGATGGCCTTCAGCAAGCTCACGGGCGATGTGTCGATGGACTATGCGCTGCGCACCATGGAGCGAGAGGATCCGCCGTTTGCGGCACTCGCCCGGCGGCACCTGGCCGCCATGCGGGGCATGCGATGAGCTGGCTGCGGTTGTTCGTGGCCAACCACGCCGCCGGCCAGGTGGTGGCGGCCATCGCGCTGGTCAGCGCTTGCGCAGCGGCGGCAGCTGATCCCCAAGACGACTTTGAAGCGGGCAAGGCCCTGGGCAAGCAGTTGGTCACGGGAACGGTCCAAGACCTGAAGTCCGGCGCCACCAAGTCGATGGTCCCCAACTACACCGACACGCCGCCACAGGCCGACTACTACCGCAAGGGCGACCTGGTGTCGCCGGCGGCCAGTGTGCGGGCCCAGTGCCAGACTAACCCGGGCGACTCCATCTGTGCCGGGGTTGCGCTCGGCGTGGCCACTCGCCCGGCGCGAGCGGTGACCTCGGCAGATCCGGCCCTGGCTGGCGCTGGTGTCGCCAAGGATCCCAGCCAGGTCCTCGGCAATGTGGCCCAGAGCTACAGCGCCTGCACCGTCGGCGCGCCAAAGCTGCTCAAGGCGGCCACCTATGAGCGCACAGGCTGCTCCGTAGAGACGGGGAGTTGGAACACCAACACGTGCGACAAGACGCTGACCGTCTTCACCAAGGACAAGTACAGCTGCGAGCAGTCGACTTGGTTCGCACAGCTCAGTGGCAGCTTGCACCTGGCCGGCACGGTCACCGTGGCCGCCTACTGCGACTGGGGGCGCAAGGACGGCCGGGTACTGTTTCGGATCGGCGTGGGTGCCCAGTCCCGTGAGGTGACGCTGGCTGTGGACTCGCCGATCCCAGTCGCCGGCCAACTGCCGCCGGTGATCGCGGAGTTTGAAGGTGCCTACGGGCTCGACAGCTTCTCGGTGCAGGTCTACGTCGACGGGCCAGCCTGTGATCGCGACGGGCGCTGCCGCCTCGACTTCCATTTCCACGAGGGCTATCAGCACTGCTCGTGGGTCAATGGCGACGGTGAAGCCTTTTGCGACCCACCGGTCCCGCCGGCGGTCTTCGACCATCGCTTCAGTTGCCCGGGCGGCGAGGTGCCCGGCAATGAACTGATCTTCGTGGAGTGTGTGGATCAGGGCGGCGACAACGGACCTAGCTGTAGCGAGGCGCGGGGTGACGGCGCGGCGTGTTGGTCACCAGGGGGTATGGCCTGGGCCAGGCGGCTGGGTGGCACCGAGCTCAGCCCCTACCACCAGGCAGGCAGCTCCAGCCCCACCTCGGAGTACTTCGTCGTTCCGTCCGGCCCGACGCGCACGCTGGTGGAGTCGATGGACAAGCCCCACATCGACCACATTGCGGGGGACTATTGGGAGAACGCCTGCGCGTCCTACGAGGCCAAGACCGTCGCCCTGCCGCCCGACGGCGTTAACCCGGACCCACCAATCGCACTGCCGGCGCTCTCGCTGCTCGCGACCGCCCAGTGCGTACGCATGGACAGCGTCTGCATCGAGGGCGAGGCCACACGTGACATCGAGGGCGTTCCGGTCTACCGGGCCTGCTGGAAGTGGCGGGCTCGGTTTGACTGCACCACGCTGGGACAGCCCTCGACCTGCAGTGACCCGAGGCTGCGGGCTTGCAGCCAGTACGGCGGCCTCACCTGCAACCAGTTCGACGCCCAGGGCCACTGCCTCAGCACCAGCGCGCAATTCGACTGCAAGACCGCTGACGCCGTCTACGAGCAGCCGATCGAGTGTGGGGGCCAGAGCTACTGCTACGGTGGTTCTTGCTACGACAAGTCCTACAGCCAGGACCAGGACTTCGTCAAGGCGATCACGATGATGGAAGCCCAGCGCGAGTCCGGACGCTACCTGGACCCGGCGGCGACGAAGATCTTCCAGGGCACGGACAACCGCTGCGATCGCGAGCTGTGGGGCCTGAAGAACTGCTGCAAGGGTGGCGGCACCAACGCCTTTGCGGCCTTCAACACGCTCAGCGTGGCCAGCGCTGCGGTGGGCATGGTCGGCAAGGCGGCGTTTTCCAGCTACACCTATGACGCGCTCTTCACCTCCGAGGCGCCGAGTTGGGTGATCTCGGGCTTTGAGGGTCTGTTTGGCACCGGACTGGACTCGGGACTGGCGGGGGTGCTGGCCGGCAACCTCGGTGTGGGTGACTTCCTGACCAGCCTGGTGCCCGGGCCCTGGTCTCTCGCCATGCTGGCGATACAGCTCTCCGGTTTGCTCGACTGCCCGACCTCGAGCCAGACCACGGCGATGAAGCGCGATGCCAAGCTGTGCCACGACATGGGCGACTACTGCTCGGACCGTGACCTCTTCGGCGGCTGCATCACGCGCACCCAGACTTACTGTTGCTATCCGTCCAGGCTGGCTCGGATCATCAACGAGCAGGGTCGACCTCAGCTCGCTCGTGGCTGGGGCACCCCCAAGGCGCCGATCTGTGACGGCTTCACGATCGCCGAGCTGCAGGCGCTCGACTTCAGCCGGATGGACCTCAGCGAGTTCTACGCCGAGATCGTTCCCACCCAGGCTGACCTGGGCGGCCTGCAGTCCGAGGCCTTCAAGAAGCAGATGACCTGCTACTACGGGGGAGGCTCCTGTGCCCAGTGACGATCACCCAATCAGCTGGCGCACGGCGCTGGCCGGCGCCGTGCTGTCCTGCGGGCTGTTGCCGGCGCAGGCCCAGCCGATAGGCACCAGGGAGGAGGTCACCACGATTCGGCCACTGCTCATCGCTGCCATCCAGCAGGGGAGGGCGGTTGGCGTTCTGGGCGCGGGTGTCGCCCAGGGCATGGCGGAGGTGTTTCGCAGCCGAAAGCCCATCGAGGTCGATGTCGAGCGTACTGCATGGCTGAAGGAGCCCGGCTGCGCACGGCTGAAGGTCACAACCCGCCAGGCTGCTGTGGTCGCCCCGGTGGGCAAGGATCCGAAGAGCGTGACCAGCGACCAGCAGCTGGTCTACGCGATCAGCTACTGCGAGTCGGGCACCTTCCCGAACGAGCCGCTGGCCATGGCCAGCGACCGTTAGCGCCGGCAGGAGACAGTCGATGCACCTGATCATCACCTCAACGCCTCCCGGCCGCCTTGGCCAGGCAGCCCTGCGTCTGGCCCTCGCTCTTATGGTTGGTTGCCTCACCAGCTGGTCGACGCTGGCCATCGCCGCACCTCAGTCCAGTGGGCGGGCCGTCGCCGGGAACGCTGACCGCGGCGGCTACTGGCAGAGCCACCGTGACGGCTGGTTCTGGTACCAGGATCCCGAGATGGAGCCAGCGAAGGCGATGCAGGCCCAGCCTGCGTCGCCGGATGCGCGCACGGCCGAGGATCGCGACCTGGAGGAGTTCAAGGCCTTCCAACAGCACCTTGAGCGCAGCCTCAACGCCGCCATCATCAACCCCAACGAGGCCAACCTGGGGCGCTTTCTGGAGCTGTGGGCGGAGTCGCGCCGCAAAGCGTCAACCTTCACTGACCTGGCACAGGCCGTGGCCATGAGGATGCCCTGGGTTGACGAGACGGCCCAAGGCACCCGACCACCCAACCCGGCGGCCCAGCGGGTGTTCGATCAGGTCCAGTCCCAGCAGAACGACGACCTGATGCGGTCCCTCTCGCGCACCCATGGCTTGTACTTCTTCTTCCGAGGCGACTGCGCCTACTGCCACGCCTTCTCGCCCATGCTCAAGCAGTTCGAGCAGAAGTATGGGTTCACGGTGTTCGCGATCAGCATGGATGGTGCGGGCCTCCCGCTGTTCCCGCGGCCAGCCCGGGATAGCGGCCAAGCTGCCCGGGTGATGGAGTCACTGGGCATCCCTGCCGAGCAGTTCCAGGTCCCCTTCACCGTGCTGGCACAGCCCGGTGCGCGTGAGGTCCTGCCGGTGGGATTCGGTCCGATGACCGCGGGCGAGTTGGTCGAGCGCATTGCGCTGCTGGTGCGCATGCGCGACGAGCCCGGCAGCAACGCCGCCACACCGGTGATGAACAGCCTCGGCGGGTCTCGCCAGCGCGCCGCCTCGCTAGTTCTGCGTGCGGGGGCGCAGGGGTATCAACCCCTGAGAGTTCAGTGATGCATGACCGGAACCACACCATGCTGAGTCAGGCCAATGCGGCGCGAGCTCGCTCGGGCGTCACGTGCCGACGCACCTGCATCGCCGTCGCCTTGATCTGGAGCCTGGAGTTCTCTGGCGTCGCCCGGGCCGCTGATCTCAATGCTCAGATGCAGCAGATGTTCAACGACATGGGCGCCATGGCCAACGTGTCCGGGCCAGGCGCCTTCAGAAGCCAGGCGCAGAACATCTACACGGGTGGAGAGCTGCAGATGCGGGCGCCTACCCGCAACTATCAGCTGTGGAGCGTCACGCTGCCGAGCATCAATGCCGGCTGCGGAGGGATCGACGCCTACCTCGGCAGCTTCAGCCACATCAACTCGGCCCAGTTCAAGGCCATGCTGCAGCAGATCGGCGCGAACACGGTCGGTCTGCTGTTCAAGGCAGCGCTCAAGAGCATCAACCCGCTGATTGAGGGCACCCTCGGCGATCTTGAGAAGACCATTGCGCAGTTCAACAACTTCAGCCGCAACAGCTGTCAGATGTCGAACAGCCTGGTCAATGGCATGTCGGGTGTTTTCGACATCAACAGCTACAGCGCCTGCGTGGCCATGGCCAAGGCCTACTACGGCGAGGACGAGCCCGCGGCCCAGGCGCGCTGCAAGGACAGCGCTCCAGCGGTGAACACCGACGTCAAGGGCAGCTCGGACCCAGACGTCAAGCAACTGGCACAGCGGGACATGAACCTGGTGTGGGAGGCGCTGAGCCAGAGCAGCTTCACAAAGGACGAGAAGGAGGCCTTCATGAACATTGCGGGCTCGGTGCTGCTGTACAAGGCGGCCAACAATGGTGGTTCACCCATTCCGCCCAGGCCTGTCAGCCCACCAATCGACAACCTCACCGTATTGCTGAACGGCAACGCGCCCGGCAACTCGGCCGACACCGTGATGGTCAAGGGTTGGTGGAGTTGTCCTGACACCGACTGCATGTCACCCGCAGCGGTGGACAAGGAGCTCACGCCGTTCCCGACCTATGTGCGTCAGACCTTGGAAGGCCTTCGGGACGCGCTCAGTGAAAAGAAGACCCCCACGGCGGAACAGATCCGCTTTGTCAACATGACCACGGTGCCGGTCTACAAGATGTTGACGGTGGGCTTTGTTGCCGATTCGGCCCATCGAGACAGCTATCTCTCGGACCTGCTGATCCACCGCTACGCCAAGGTCATCGCCTACGACTACGCCTACACCTTCCTGTCGAGAGGGCTACGCGACGTGCGGGTCTACCTCTCTGCAGCGCGCCTGCAATCCGCCGTCGAGGAGGAGCAGGCGAAGGATCTGCGTGGCCGCATCGACGCGATGCTCCTGGCCATCGATGGCGAGCGCAAGACCGCGTTGGAGCGCGTGCCTGCCATGAACGCTGTCGTCGAAGATATCCAGCACATCGAGCGTCAGATGCGACTGAACCTGCCCAGCACGGTGCGCAACATGATCGACTTCTCCAACCTCATGACCGGCAAGGGCACGCGGGGCTGATGGGCCAACTACAGCGAACCGGAGTGCGGACGAGCCCATGGTCACGCAGACCCTGACCATCTACGCCTACGGCAACGTGGATGCCCTCCATGGCATCCTCAACGCGATCGCCATGGTCATGAGTGCGAATGACTTCGCCGACATGATCCGCGTCGCGGTGATCGTTGGGTTCGTCTCGGTCGCGATCCTGGCCATGCTTCCGGGCAACCTGCAAAAGGGCTGGAACTGGTTCATGACGGTAGCGGTGCTTTCTGGTGTGCTGCTCGTCCCCAAGGCGAACGTGTCCATCGAAGACAAGCTCGGCTTGCAGCCCCCGGTGGTGGTGCAAAACGTTCCATGGGGGCTGGCGCTGTTGGGTACCGTGAAGTCGAGCATTGGGTCGACGCTCACGCAGATGTTCGAGACCGCTTTCCAGACGATTCCCGGCGATCTGGCACTGCCGGCGGAGCTGGGCTACCTCGAGCACGGGGTGCTCTTTGGCAACAGGCTTGTCAGGGCCTCGCGCGAGGCGGAGTTCACGGCGCTGGTGACCCAGAGTGACACGCTGAACTACCTGCGCAACTGTGTCTTTCCAACACTCGCCAGGGAGGCCAACCCAGGCGCCTTCGAGCGATCGCCCAATCTCTTGGCCGACATCGAGGTCACCAATCCTGCGCTGTTCAGCCCCTACCACGACAGCAACGGTGACACCCAGCTGGGTACTTGCCCCGAGGTCTACGGCAAGCTGCACAAGAATCTCATGGGGCAGGGTCGGCAGGCTCTGGAAGCCATGGCGCAAAGGCTCTATCCGGGTCAGGACAGTGCGCAGGCGATTGCAAAGGCCGAAGGCAGCCTGCTCGCGATCTACGGAAAGAGCCAGCTTGCGAACGTGGGTCTCACGGCGGCCGAAGTCATGGTGCAGAACATCTTGATCAATGCCACTGCAGACGCTTCAGCCTTGTACGGGGCGTCGCTGGATGATCCTGCGCTGATGATGTTCGCGTCGATGCGGTCCCAAGCCATTGCCCAGACCAATGCGGGCTGGCTGGTACAGGGTCGCATCGCCGAGGAGGTACTGCCCCTGGTGCGCAACGTGACCGAGGCCATCCTCTACGCGATGTTTCCGGTGCTGTGCATCCTGGCCGTCGCTTCCGAGGGCCAGGCCCTGGCCAAACTGCTCAAGGGCTACATCCTGGTCATGATCTGGGTTGAGCTGTGGCCACCCATGTTCGCAGTGGTCAACTACCTGCAGACCCTGGAGTCAGCCAAGAGTCTGGCGGCGGCGGCGGCTATTGGTGGCACCCAGGCGCTGTCTCTGCAGTCCGCAACGGGCATCTACTCAACGGCTATCTCTGAAGTGGCGGTGGCGTCTTGGATGGTGACCTTCGTTCCAGTTCTGGCGGCAGCCATCCTCCTTGGCTTCGAGAAGGTCATGGCCGTGGCTGGAGCCAGTGGCGTCGGTGGCGGCTCGGCCGCCAGCTCGACGGCGGCACAGGGCGCGCATGGCAATCTGCAGCTCGGCAACATGAGCTACGGCCAGCAGGAGTTATCCGAGTACCGCTCGGACTCGGCCGTGCGGCGCACCAGTGGTCTGGGTGGCCAGTCGGCGACCCATTTGCTCTCTGGCGAGACGATCGACCAGTACGCCCAGTCCTCAGGGCCGGTCAGCGTCAAGGATTCGGCTGGCTGGGGTCAACGGATGTCCGAGAGTGCAGCAGCTGCGACAGAGCAAGCCACCCAACATCAGAAGGCCTACGAGGCATCGCTGGGCAATGCATTCACGCAAGCGCTGACACTGGCCAGGACTGGGAGCGCAGGCGCGACACGTGGGCTCGGGTTCGACGTGTCGACGTTGGGGGACAACGGGCTCGCGACAAGCGACACAGCCCGCTCTGCCGAGAGAATAGCGAAGCAGTTCGGTATCGCTGACTCGTCGGCGGTTCAGAAAGCGCTCACCGCTGGTGTTGGCGCGCCGATTCCAGTGCTCAGCTTTGGGGGCAAATTGAGCACCCAGGAAACAGAGCAACTGAGCAATGCCATTCAGAGTGAACGGAGTTCGCTGCATGACCTGAGCGTTCAACGTCAGGAGCGCTTGGTCAATGCCTTCCGGAGCGGCAGCAGCTTTGAGTCAACTCGAAGGTCAAATCGCGAAGCTGCGGACCGTATCGATGCGTCGATGCGCGATGCGGCAACGTCAAGGGAGTTGGCAAGCGCAAGTCTCGCCGAGAGTCGCCGGTACCAAGAGGCCAGTGAGAAATACGAGGCATTCTCCCGGTCCGGCGAGGCGAACTGGGCGAACGAGTTCTACCAGTTTGCTCGGGCACGCGGCGTAGAGCCTTCCCAGGGCCGCGCATCAACAGCTCACCTCAAGTCCTTGCTGCAGGAATTCGTGGCCTCGGGCGAGGTCTTCAAGAGTGACGCAGGCGAATCTTTCTGGGTTCCCCATCAGGGGCAGGGTCCCAACGTCCAGCAGGATCGACTGAACTTCACGCCGGCAGCCTTGCGAAGTCATCAGCAACAGGCCAACCCTGGCGGGGGGCGCCAGGCGGTCGAACTGGCACACGAGGCCGGCAGTATGCGCGTCCAGGCTGGATGGCGTCAGCAGGGCGTGTCGCCTGCGCAAGCCGTGGGAGGATCAGACCTTGGTGCGCAAGTTGCCGCCGGACAAGGTGGAGCACAGCAGGCCAGCCAGGCTGCACGTGCAAAGTTGGACAGCACAGCGGGGGCGACCCAAGTTGACTGGGATAGCCGTATTGATTCGACCAGCACCGGGCACGATCCCGTGTACTCGTCGAATCCGATTACCCAAGAACACACGCCGAACAAGGCTCAAAAAGGAGTGCATTCGCCCGAGGCGTCGACATTTCCGCAGCAGGCAGAGAATGTCCGGAAAGCGAAGGCAGCTGACGCAGAGGCCAAACAAGAACAGATGGGTGTGTACCCACCTCGAATTCCAACGGGCCCCAATGATCAGTAGCGACTCTGACGACAGTCGCCGGAGCGCGATGCACCCTAGGCGGGTCGATCAAACATCTCCTGCTCTTGATTCCACCGCCAGAGGTCGTCATCGTCGAACAGCACCGGCTTCGCGTGGGAGGCAGACGAAGTCGCCCTTGTTGCGTCACCGTGAATGTCGGCGATGTGGTCAGTAGCCTCGTTGGAGATATCACTCCTGAGATGTCGGCGCTGCGCAACTCCTTGTTGGGGAACAAAGAGGTCAAGTAGCAGAAAGAGGTTGTCACTTGCGAGCGACATCCAGTTGCGCAGCCCATTCATGGCGGTTGCTCCGATTCGGTTCCAATAGTACACCTACTGTTCAAACATCCAGCAAGCCATTTGGGAGGAAGAGATGAAGAACTGCTTGTTGCTGCCGTCGGCCCTGCTGTTGGCCGTGTGGACCTTTGGTGCAGCGAACGCCCAGACACTGTCTGAAGACCTTCGCCCGACGACCGCTGACGACTCATGCGAGTTTGGCTACCGACTTGCCAGCGATGAACTTTGGGAGTCTGCGGCCATTCAGCGACGCTCGGATCGCATGATCGACCTCGCCCTGCAGAAGGCCATCACGTACTGCAAGAACGGGGACAGCCTAATGGTTGCCCGCGGCGGCCCCAACGCCCGCGGATATGTCCATGACTACTTCTCCGTCGCAGCGCTGCTCTGCCGACGTCCTGACATCCAAGAGACCAAGAAGCCGCCACTGCAACCAGGACAGCAGGCCGTTATCGAGTTCCGCTGCACGATCACCAAGGTCGATGCCCTGAAGGCCAAGGTCGCCCGCGGGGAACCGCTGTTCAAGTGGCCCAACGACTTCGTCGATCCAAGGCCTGGAGACAACGTGCCGCGACCTGGCGAAGCGCAAGCCGGAGTGAGCACGCAGCCACCCAAGGCGAACGCGGACTGTAAGGACCCCAAGTCTCCCCATTACGCGGACCGCTGCGGTATCTCGCCCGCGAGCCCGCCTAAGAACTGAGCGGCAGGGAAAGACTGGTTGCGGTCTGTCAGTCGTCACCCGATGTACGACCGCTCCCGCTGGAGGCTGTGTGAGAACGCGCCTCGAAGCCATCCAGGGTCGAACAGCGTCACCGGCCCATCGCAGCCATACAGTGGGTGGCACGCAAGTCGAGGCGCCTGGAGCGTTGAAAAAGGGCATTTCGAGGCTCACGCCCCGGCCATTTGCACCGCCTTCATCGCCTTTGTCATGCCAAGCACCGCAATCAATCGCTTGAGGTTGTAAGCGAGCACGTGGAGGCTCATTTCGGTGCTGACGTTCGGCAGCGTCCGAGTCAGGAAGTGCGTAGACCCCATCCAGTGCTTCAGTGTTCCGAAGACGTGTTCCACGGCGCGCCTTCGCACGATCATCGCGTCAGGACTTCGCAAGAGTCGTCGCTGCACGGCTTCGAGGACATCCTCGTGTTCCCAGCGCGAAATTCGTCGGTAGTCGCTCGGCGTGCATCGGTCCTTCATCGGACATCCCGGACACGCACTGCTCCAGTAGCGACGCAGTATCAGGTCGTGCTCCTCGCGGGTGAAGCGGTACTTCGCTCGTTGTCCGGCCGGGCATCAGTACTCATCGACCCTGGCGATGTAGATGAAGTCCGATTTGTCGAAGCGCCCCTCGGCCTTGGCGTTCGAGGTCGTCGGCTTGGGCAGGACTGCCGCGATACCGGCGTCGTCGCAGGCCTTGATCTGTGGTCCGCTGAAGTAGCCACGATCAGCAACGGCCGTCAGCTTGTGCCTTTGCATCGCCTCGCGCGCGGCTTTCGCCATGGGCGCGAGCTGCGTTCGGTCGTGGCCTTCGTTCGTGACTTGGTGGGCAACGATGAAGTGATGCTTCGTCTCGACCGCGGCCTGAACGTTGTAGCCCACGATGCCCGAGCCTCTGCCGCTCGTTGCCATGGACCTGGCGTCCTTATCCGTGAGCGAGATCTGGCCTTCCGGCGCGCTTGCGAGCCGCTTCTCGATGTCCACCATGCGCCGCATCTGCTCACGCATCGTCTGGACCTTGCGCTCCAGGTGTTCGGAGCGGGCTCGGAACTCTGGCGTATCCGGCCCGCGATCGGCTGTCTCCAGCGCGACCAGGTAGCGATGGATGCTCTCCTCGATTTGCTCCTTGCGCTTCTGGACCTTGGCCGGCGTGAAATTGGCGTCGCGCGTATTGACGGCCTTGAACTTGCTGCCGTCGATGGCCACGACGGCCTGCGTGAAGAGCTTGAGGTCGCGGCAGAGGACAACGAAGCGGCGGCAGACGTTGGCAATGCCTGTACCGCTGTCACGCCGGAAGTCGGCGATGGTCTTGAAGTCCGGCGCCAGGCGACCTGTGAGCCACATTATTGATCCGGCATTGAAATGTTGAACTTTTCCGGACGCGTAGAGTCTGACCCTGCATGGACAAGATCGACTCTC
>NZ_JAGQDF010000021.1 GCF_018069875.1 Ideonella alba
TCCGAGGTCGCTGCTTCATCGCAACACTCCTTCCGCCAGGCGGTCATAGTGTGTTGCATCGATCGGTTGAATCCGCCGCAGCAAGTCGCCACTCAGCCGTCCTTTGGGGGGTAGCTCACCTCGATCACCTCCAGCGTCTCAGTCCCCCCCGGCGTGGGCAGCACCACCTCATCCCCCTCGCGTGCCTTCAGCAGCGCCCGGGCAATGGGTGAGATCCAGCTGACCTCGCCGGCCAGGTGGTCGGCCTCGTCGATGCCCTTGATCGTGATGGTGCGCTCCTCGCCGCGACTGGTGGCGTAGGTCACGGTGGCGCCGAAGAAGATCTGGTCGCTGCCGTGGTGGGCGCTGGGGTCGGCCACTTCGGCAATGTCCAGGCGCTTGGTCAGGAAGCGGATGCGGCGGTCGATCTCGCGCAGGCGCTTCTTGCCGTAGAGGTAGTCGCCGTTCTCGCTGCGGTCGCCGTTGCTGGCGGCCCAGTGGACCACCTCCACCACCTTCGGGCGCTCGACGTCGATCAGGTTCAGCAGCTCGGCGCGCAGCCGCGCGTAGCCCTGCGGCGTGATGTAGTTCTTGCCGCCTGCGGGCAGCGGCGGCAGGCCGGCGCCGTCCTCGTCGTCGTCAGCGTCGCTTTCCTTGGTGAAGGCCTTGCTCATGGGCCGCAAGGGTAGCCCAAGCGGCGCCGCGTTCAGCTGCGCGCGACGCGGTGCAGCAGTTCCTTCAGCAGCGCCTGCTCGGCGGCGCTGAGCACCTTCAGCGGCTCGACCTCCATCTGGTGCGAGACCTTCAGCGCCTTGCGGATCAGGACCTGGCCCTCGGGCGTCAGGCGGATCAGCTGGGCGCGGCGGTCGCGCTCGCTGCGTTCACGGCGCACCCAGCCGCGCTCGACCATGCGGTCCAGCGTGACGGCCAGGTTGGGCGCCGACACATCCAGCGCCTGGCCCAGCTGCTTCTGGTTGACCTCGTCGTTGGTGTGCACCAGCGCCAGGATCGAGAACTCCACCGCCTTGAGTTTCAGCGGTCCCATGTGGCGATGGAAGTGCTTCTTCAGCGTCACCGAGGCACGCGTGGCGGCGTAGCCCATCAGGTGCATCAGCGCCGACTGGTCGAGCGCTGCGGCACGGCTGGACGCCCGCGGCGCGGGGCCGTCGTCGTCGGTCGCGGGAGCGTCGGCGAGTGCCATCTCAGCCTCTCAGGCCAGGAAGGGCAGCGGCGCGCGGGCGGCCGCCACGCCGCGCAGGCGGTGGGTCAGCTCGCCGGCCAGCCAGTCGAAGTGAAAGCGCGCCAGCTGCTGCTTGCGCTGGTAGAAGGCGGCGTCGCCGCGACCGGTGGCCAGGGCGGCGGCGGCCACGGCATCGGTGCGCGCCCAGGCGGCGCCCAGCAGGGCTTCGCCCACGGCGAAGAGCAGGTCGTCAGCGGCGCGGAAGGGCAGTTCGGGATCAGCCGCAGCGTCGGCCTGCAGCGCGCTCACGGCCTCGGCCACGGCCTGCAACTGGGCGCGCGCGGCGGCGGCATGGGCCGAGCCCTCGCACTGCGCGGCGGCCCAGTCGAGCAACTCGCGCAGCTTGGCGCCGCCATCGGGCATCAGCTTGCGCAGCACCAGGTCGATCGCCTGGATCTCGTTGGTGCCCTCGTAGATCAGCGCGATGCGACTGTCGCGCACCAACTGCTCGATGCCATATTCATGGATGTAGCCATGGCCGCCCCAGATGCCCAGCGCGCGGTCGGCGCCGTAGTGGCCGTAGTCGGTCATCATGGCCTTGAGCACGGGCGTCAGCAGCGTGGCGCGGGCACCGGCGGCGGCCCGAGCGGCGGGATCGGCGTGGGCCTGCTCGTCGTCCAGGGCCTGGGCGGTCCAGTAGCACAGCACGCGGGCGGCTTCGGTGCGGGCCTGCAGGGTCCACAGCTGGCGGCGCAGGCTGGGGTGGTGGATGATCGCGTCGGCCGCGGCAGCGGGGGCGCCGGCGGGTTTGCTGGGTGAGCGCGACTGCACCCGCTCGGCCGCGTAGCTCAGCGCGTTCTGCGTGGCGGCTTCCAGGTGGCCCAGGCCCTGCATCGCCACATGCAGGCGCGCGGCGTTCATCATCAGGAACATGGCCTGCAGGCCGCGGTGCGGCTCGCCCAGCAGCCAGCCGGTGGCGCCGTCGAAGCTCATCACGCTGGTGGCGCTGCCCTTCAGTCCCATCTTCTTCTCGATGCTGTCGCAGCGTGCGGCGTTGCGCGTGCCATCGGGCAGGAACTTCGGGCACAGGAACAGCGAGATGCCCTTGGTGCCGGGCGGTGCATCGGGCAGCCGTGCCAGCACCAGGTGCACGATGTTGGGCGTCATGTCCTGGTCGCCGCCCGAGATGAAGATCTTGTTGCCGGTGATGGCGTAGGAACCATCGGCCTGGGGCACGGCGCGGGTGCGCAGCAGACCCAGGTCCGAGCCGGCATGCGATTCGGTCAGGCACATGGTGCTGAGCCACTCGCCGCTGGTGACCTTGGGCAGGTAGGTGTCGCGCAGCCAGCCCTGGGCGTGCTGGTGCAGCACTTCATACGCGCCATGCAGCAGGCCGGGGTACATCGTCCAGGCGTGGTTGGCCGAGACCAGCATCTCGAACAGCGCCGCGTTCAGCAGCTGCGGCAGGCCCTGGCCGCCGCAGGCGGGGTCGCAGGCCAGCGCCGGCCAGCCGCCGTCGACAAAGGCCTGGTAGGCGGCCTTGTAGCCCGCGGGGGTGCGCACCTCGCCGTCCTGCCAGGTGCAGCCTTCCAGGTCGCCCGGGCCGTTGGTGGGCGCCAGGATCTCGGCGGCGAAACGGCCGGCCTCCTCCAGCACCGCGGCCGACATGTCGCTGTCGAGTTCCTCGAAGCCGGCCATCGCCGGCCAGGCGGCGGGGGCGCCCAGCACCTCGTCGATGACGAAGCGCATGTCGCGCAGCGGGGGGTCGTAACGCCACATGGCGGGCTCCTTGGTGCGGTGGGCCCACGCCGGGGGCGCTCCGGCGTGCACCGGAGGCCCGACGGGGCCGTCAGTCTCAATGCTTCTTGGCGGCGCCGAGGTAGGTGTCGATGACGCGCGGGTCGGTGGCCAGGTCGGCGGCGGGCCCTTCCAGTGCGATCGATCCGGTCTCCAGGACGTAGCCGTAGTCGGCCACCTCCAGCGCGGCGCGGGCGTTCTGCTCGATCAGCAGGATGCTCACGCCGGTGCTGCGCAACTGGGTGATGGTCCTGAAGATCTCGCGCACCACCAGCGGCGCCAGGCCCAGGCTGGGCTCGTCGAGCATCAGCACCTTGGGGCGGCTCATCAGTGCGCGGGCCACCGCCAGCATCTGGCGCTCGCCGCCGCTGAGCGTGCCGGCCAGCTGGGTGCGGCGCTCCTTCAGGCGCGGGAAGATGGTGTAGACCTCGTCGAGCGTGCTTTTCCAGCCGGCCACGCCCTGGCGCATCGGCTTGAAGCCGCCCAGCACCAGGTTGTCTTCCACGGCCATGGTGCCGAACAGCTCGCGCTTCTCGGGCACCAGGGCCAGGCCGGCCATGACGCGCTCTTCCAGCGTCAGGTCGCCCACGTCCTGACCGTCGAAGACGATCTGGCCCTTGCTGGGCAGCACGCCCATCAGCGCATTCAGGGTGGTGGACTTGCCGGCGCCGTTGGGGCCGATGACGGTGACCACGCTGCCCTGGGGCAGCGCCAGGTTCAGGCCGGAGAGCACCTCGGCCTTGCCGTAGCCGGCGTGCAGGCCTTGCACGGAAAGAATATTCTGGCTCATGTCGGACTCCGCCGGGCCGTCCCAAGGAGGCCGTGGCCCCCTTGGGGGGTATCGAACGACTGTGAGATCGGGGGCGTCATGTTCAATGCTCCGTGCCCAGATAGGCGGCGCGGACCTCGGGGCTGGCCTGCACCTCGGCCGGCGTGCCCGACATCAGCTTGGTGCCGAACTCCATCACCGTGATGTGGTCGACCAGGCCCATGACGAAGTCCATGTCGTGCTCGACCAGCAGGATGGTCAGGCCCTCGGCCTTGAGCTGGCGCAGCACCTCGGCCAGCGCCTGCTTCTCCTTCAGGCGCAGGCCGGCGGCGGGCTCATCGAGCAGCAGCAGCGACGGGTCGGTGCACAGCGCGCGGGCAATCTCCATCAGGCGCTGCGGGCCCAGCGCCAGGTTGCCGGCCAGCTCGTGCATCTTGTCGGCCATGCCGATGCGGGCAAGCTGCTTCTCGGCCTCGGCGAAGAGGCGGCGCTCCTCGTCGCGGTCCAGGCGCAGCATCGCGCCGAAGGGGCCCGCCTTGGAGCGCAGGTAGCCGCCCAGCGCGACGTTCTCCAGCACCGTCATGTCCGGCACCATCTTGACGTGCTGAAAGGTGCGGCTCACGCCCAGGCGGGCGATCTGACGCGAGGACAGGCCGGCGATGTTGCGGCCGCGGAAGACCACCTCGCCGCGGGTCAGGCCCAGCACGCCGGTGATCAGGTTGAAGGTGGTGGACTTGCCGGCGCCATTGGGGCCCAGCAGGCCCATGATGTCGCCGCCGCGCAGCGTGAAGCTGACATCGTTGACCGCCACCAGGCCGCCGAACTCCTTGCGCACCGCCTTCACGTCCAGCAGCAGCTCACCGCGGGTGGGGTGCTCGCGCGCGGCCAGCGCCTGGGCGTCGCCCCAGTCGCGCACGCGCTGACGGGTGGGCACCCAGCCCTTGACGAAGGTCCACAGGCCGTCCGGCGCGTACTTCAGCACCAGGATCAGCACGATGCCGAAGACGATGGTCTCGAAGTTGCCGCTGGTGCCGATCAGCTTGGGCAGCAGCACCTGCAGTTCGTCCTCGACCAGCTTGACCACCGCGGCGCCGGTGAAGGCGCCCCAGACATGGCCCACGCCGCCCAGCACCGCCATGAACAGGAACTCGATGCCCTTGCTCATGCTGAAGGGCGTGGGGCTGACGGTGCGCTGGAAGTGCGCGAACAGCCAGCCCGCCACCGAGGCCAGCATCGCCGCCAGCACGAAGGCCAGCAGCTTGTACTGGAAGGTGGAGATGCCCATCGCCTCGGGCATCGTGGCGCCGCTCTTGAGCGCGCGGATGGCGCGGCCGGTGCGCGAATCCAGCAGGCGCAGCACGGCCACCGCCGACAGCAGCGCGATCACCCAGATCAGCACATACATGGCGCGGCCACCGGCCAGGCTGATGCCGAAGAACTCCAGCGGCGGGATGCCCATGATGCCGTCGTACTTGCCCAGGAACTCCATGTTGGCCATGGTGTAGTTCAGCGACAGGCCCCAGGCGATGGTGGCCAGCGGCAGGTAGTGGCCCGACATGCGCAGCGTGATGAAGCCCAGCACCACGGCCACCACCACCGCCAGGCCCAGGCCCACGAACAGGGCGATCCAGGGCGACACCGCCGCCGTGGTCGACAGGTAGGCCGAGGCATAGGCGCCCACGCCAACGAAGGCCGCCTGGCCGAAGCTGGTCAGGCCGGCCACGCCGGTCAGCAGCACCAGGCCCAGCGAGACCATCGCGTAGATGCCGATGTAGTTGAGCTGCGTGATCCAGAAGTCCGACACCGGCAGCGCCGGGATCAGCAGCATCAGCGCGCAGAACGCGGGAAACAGGAAGCGCGGATTCATGTCAGTGTTCTTCCCCGTGCGGGTCGCGCAGCGAGCGCCACAGCAGCACCGGCAGGATCGACGAGAAGACGATCACCTCCTTGAAGGCACTGGCCCAGAAGGAGCCGAAGCTCTCGAGCAGGCCCACCAGCGTGGCACCCACCAGCGCCAGCGGGTAGCTGGACAGGCCGGCGAACACCGCGGCGACGAAGCCCTTGAGGCCGATCAGGAAGCCCGAGTCGTAGAAGATGGTGGTGGTCGGCCCGATCAGCAGACCCGACAGCGCACCGATGAACGCGGCCATCGTGAATGACAGCCGGCCGGCGCTGGTCGACGAGATGCCCATCAGCCGCGCGCCCAGGCGGTTCACCGCGGTGGCGCGCAGCGCCTTGCCCCACAGCGAGCGCTCGAAGAACAGCCACAGCATCACGATCAGCGCGATCGAGACCAGGAAGATGATCAGCGTCTGGCCGCTCAGGTTGACCGGGCCCAGGCTGAAGCGCTCATCCCAGAACGGCGGGTTGCGAAAGCCCTCGGCGCCGAAGAAGTACAGGCCCAGCCCGACCAGCGCGAAGTGCACGCCCACCGAGACGATCAGCAGCACCAGCACCGAGGCATCGGCCAGCGATTCATAGGCCAGTCGGTAGATCAGCCCGCCGAAGGGCGTGACCAGGGCCAGCGTCAGCGCGGCCTGGGCCATCAGCGGCAGCTGGCGCGGCGCCGCCCACCACACCAGCAGCGCGATCGCCACCGGGTAGGCCAGCCCCTTGACCGCCTGCAGCAGCACCTTGGCCGGCGCACGCCCGTGGCGCAGGCCGGTGACGATGTCACTCAGGGCCGCGGCGCCAGCCAGGATCAGCAGGAACCACACGGTGCCGGGCACCTGCCCGGCCTGCAGCATGGCCAGGGTCAGCGCGCCGAAGGCGACGAACTCACCCTGCGGGATGAAGATCACGCGGGTGACGGCAAACAGCAGCACGGTGGCCAGCGCCAGCAGCGCATACACCGCGCCGTTGGTCACGCCATCGAGCGCCAGGATGCTCGCGATCGAGAAGTCCATGGGATGGGTCCGGGTCAGAGGCCAGCAGGGCAGGTGGCGGGTGCGGCACGCGCCGCACCCGCCGGGAGGTCTTACTCGACCTTCCAGTCGCCGTTGACGACCTTGAGGATCACGCCGGTCTCGGTGGTGAAGCCCCAGTGGTTGTCCTTGGTGTAGTTCAGCACGCCGTGGGCGACCACGGTGCGGCCCATCTGCTCGACGGCGTCACGCAGCGCGGCGCGGAACTCCTTGGTGCCCGGCTTGCCCTTCTTCAGCGCGACCGGCACCACCTTCTCGAGCACGATGATCGCGTCGTAGGCGTGGCCGGCGAACTGGTTGCGCTGGCCCTTGCCGTAGGCGGCTTCGTACTGGTCGACGAACTTCTGGGCCACGGCCTTGGACGGGTGGTCGGCCGGCAGCTGCTCGGGGATCACCGCCGGGCCCGAGACCACGAAGGCGCCTTCGACGTCCTTGCCGCCCACGCGCATCAGGTCGCGGCTGGCTGCGGCGTGGGTCTGGTAGATCTTGCCCTTGAAGCCGCGCTCGACGATCGCCTTGTGGGGCATCGCGGCGCCGGAGCCGGAGGCCACGATCAGCATCGCATCCGGGTTGGCCGAGGTCAGCTTCAGGGCCTGCGCGGTGACGCTGGTGTCGCTGCGGGCGAAACGCTCGGTGGCAATGACCTTGGGGCCGCCCAGCGCGGCGGTCTGGTCCTGGAAGTCCTTCAGCCAGCTCTCGCCGTAGGCGTCGGTGTAGCCGAGGAAGCCCACCGTCTTGACGCCCAGCTTCTTCATGTGGGTGACGATGGCGTGGGCCATCACCGCGCCGCCCTGCGGCAGGCGGAAGGACCAGGCGTCCTTGCCGGCCTGCAGCACGCCGGGCGAGAACATGAACTGCGGCGTCTGCGATTCGAAGGCCACCTCGGCCATCGGGATCACCACCGGCGTGGCAGCCGAGCCCATGATGATGTCGACCTTGTCCTCGGTGACGAAGCGCTTGGCGTTGTTGACGCCCTTGGTCGGGTCGGTGGCGTCGTCCAGCACGATCACGTTGAGCTTCTCGCCCGCGATGGTCTTGGGCCACAGCTTGATCTGGTTGCCCATCGGAATGCCCAGGCCCGAGGCCGGACCGGTCAGCGGCAGGCTGACGCCGATCGTGATGTCAGCCAGTGCGGCGGTGGCGCTGAAGGCCAGCGCGGCAGCGGCCAGGACGGTGCGAGAGAACTTCTTCATGGCGGTGTGTCTCCAGGGGGCTGTTGGTGGCGAGGGGATCGACGGGAGGCGTCAGCGCGGTGCCATCCGCAGGGCGCCGTCCAGGCGAATGACTTCGCCGTTCAGGTGCGTGTTGCCGACGATATGGGCGGCCAGGGCCGCGAACTCTTCGGGTTTTCCCAAGCGCTTCGGGAACGGGATCGAGGCGGCCAGGGAGTTCTGCACTTCCTCGGGCAGCTCCTTCATCAGCGGCGTGGCGAACAGGCCCGGCGCGATGGTGCAGCAGCGGATGCCGAACTGCGCCAGGTCGCGCGCCATCGGCAGCGTCATGCCGACCACGCCGCCCTTGCTGGCGGAATAGGCCTGCTGGCCCACCTGGCCGTCAAAGGCCGCCACCGAAGCGGTGTTGACCACCACGCCGCGCTCGCCATCGGCCAGCGGCTCGGCCTTGGCGATGCGCGCGGCGGCCAGGCGGGTGACGTTGTAGGTGCCGATCAGGTTGACCTTCACCACGCGCTCGAAGTCGGCCAACGGTGCGGGCGAGCCGTCGCGCTGGATCACGCGCTTGGCGGTGCCGATGCCGGCGATGTTCATGACGATGCGCGCGGTCCCATGCGCGGCCTCGGCAGCGTCCAGTGCGGCGGTGACGCTGGCCTCGTCGGTGATGTCGCACTTCAGGCCCAGCCCGCCGATCTCGGCGGCCACGCGCTGCGCGCCGGCCTCGTTGACGTCGAGCACGGTGACCTGGGCGCCCAGGCGGGCCAGCTCACGCGCCACCGCCTCGCCGAGGCCCGATCCGCCGCCGGTGACGACGGCAGCTTGTCCTTGAATGTCCATCAGAAGATCGCCTTTGCTTGATCCATCGCTTCCTGGGGGCCGGCGCCTTGTTCGAGGGCCGGCGTGGATCTGGCTTGGCCAGTCCACTGCCGGAGCCCCCTTGGGGGGCAGCGACCGGAAGGGAGCGTGGGGGTGGTCATTTTTTCGGAACGATCAGGAAGGGGTCGCTGTCGCGGCCCTCGTAAAGCGCTTCGACCAGCGGGGCGCGGGCCGCCAGCACCGCGCGCTGGTTGATCGAGCCCTTGTCGGTGATCTCGCCCTTGTCGATCTGCGCCGGCTCGGCCAGCACGTGCATGCGCGCCGGGCGGTTGGCACTGCCGGTGCCGGCGGCCCACAGGCGGTCGGCCACGCCCTGGAAGAAGGCGCGCACCACCGGCTGATGCAGCACGTCCGGGAAGGGCACGCCGTCGTGCAGGCCGGCCAGCTTGCGCACCTCGTCGATGCGCGGGAAGACCAGCAGCCCGATCTCGTCGCGGTTCAGGCCGGTGACCACCGCATCCTGGATGCAGGGGTGGCCCTCGGCGATCACCTTGGCGCGCAGCGGACCGACGCTGACGAAGGTGCCGGTGCTGAGCTTGAAGTCCTCGGCGGTGCGGCCGTCGAACAGCAGGCCCTTGTTGTGGTCGGCGGGATCGACGAACTTGACCGCGTCGCCGGTCTTGTAGAAGCCTTCCTCGTCGAAGGCCTCGTTGGTCTGCTCGGGCGCACGCCAGTAGCCCGGCATCACGTTGGGGCCGCGGAAGCGGATCTCGGTCTTGCCGGCCACATCACCCGGCTCGGGCGGCACCAGCTTGACCTCGACGCCGGGCACTGGCAGGCCGATGTGGCCCGAGCGCACATCGGTGCCGACGGCAAAGGTGCACGAGGGCGCGGTCTCGGTCATGCCCAGGCCGGTGATGATGCGGATGCGCTCGCCGATCTCGGCCTCGGCGTGGGCTTCCAGCTTGTCCCACACCGCCTGGCTGAGGCCGGCGCCGGCGAACATGAAGGCCTTGACGCGGGCGAACAGGCTCTTGCGCAGCGCCGGGTCGGTGTCCATCGCGGCGGCGATCTCTTCAAAGCCCTTGGGCACGTTGAAGTACACCGTGGGCGAGATCTCGCGCAGGTTGCGCAGCGTCTCGGCCATGCCCTTGGGCGTGGGCTTGCCGCCGTCGATGTAGAGCGTGCCGCCGTTGTAGACGACGATGCCCACGTTGTGGTTGCCGCCGAAGGTGTGGTTCCAGGGCAGCCAGTCGACCAGCACCGGCGGCTCGGTGGCCAGGAAGTTCAGGCACTGGTGGATCATCTGCTGGTTGGCGCAGATCATCCGGTTGGTGTTGATCACGCCCTTGGGCGCCTTGGTCGACCCCGAGGTGAACAGGAACTTGGCGATCGTGTCGGGCCCGACCTGGGCGTGCGCCGCCGCGGCCGCGTCGCCGGGCACGGTGGCCAGCAGCTGCTCGACGCTGAGCGTCTCGCGGCCCTCGACGGTGCCCTCGGTCAGCACCACATGCACATCGGCCGGCACCACCGCCTGGATCGCCTTGGCGTAGGCCGCCGAGGACGCGAACACCATGCCCGGCGTCACCGTGTCCAGGATGTGGCGCAGCTTGCCGTAGTCGCTGCTGATCAGCGAGTAGGCCGAGGAAATGGGCACATAGGGCACGCCCACCCACATCGCGCCGAAGGCCAGCGTCAGGTACTCGATGTCGTTGTCCGACAGGATGGCCAGCGGCCGCTCGACCGACAGGCCGCGCTCGATCAGCGCCTGGCCGACGGCCTGGATGCGCTGCAGGAACTCGGCATAGCTGACGCGGCGCCAGTCGCCATTCCACGGTGCACGCGGGTCGCGCTTGGCCACCAGGGTGCGGTCCGGGGCTTCGGCGGCCCACTGTTCGAGCGCGTCGGTCAGGCGGTCGGGGAACCAGCGCAGCTCGTCGGTGGAGCGCAGCAGGCGGCAGCCGTCGGCACGCGTTTCCAGCGTGGCCGCCACGCAGCCGCCGACGTCGGCGTGGCGATAACGCGCGGGCGCGCTCATTCCTTGACCACCTTGCCCGCACGGCCTTCCAGGAAGGCGCGCAGGCGGCTCTGGGCTTCCACCGTGTTGCTGGCGGCCGAGGCCATCAGCGACTCGGCGAACAGACCCTCGGAGGGGCTCATCTCGGCGATGCGCGGCAGCGCGTGCATCACGGCGAAGGCGGTCATCGGCGCATTGCCGGCGATCTTGCGCGCCAGCTCCACGCCCTTGGCCAGGCCGGCGCCATCGGCCACGCGGTAGTTGACGGCGCCGTAGCGCTCGCCCTGGTCGGCATCAAACACGCGGCCGGTGAGCATCATGTCGGTCATGCGGGCGGTGCCGATCAGGCGCGGCACGCGCACCGAGCCGCCGCCGCCGACGAAGATGCCGCGCTGGCCCTCGGGCAGACCGAAGTAGGCCGAGTCCTCGGCCACGCGGATGTGGCAGGCCGCGGCCAGTTCCAGGCCGCCGCCGACCACCGCGCCGTGCAGCACCGCGATCACCGGCACCTTGCCGAACTGGAAGGCATCGAAGCAGGCATGCCAGCCGCGCGAGTGCAGGATGGCGGCGTGGGTGTCGCGCTCGACCAGCTCGGACAGGTCCAGGCCGGCGCAGAAGTGGTCGCCCTCGCCGCTGACCACCACCGCGCGCGTCTCGGCGGGCAGGTTGACGATGGCGGTGTGCAGCTGCGCGATCAGGCCATCGTTGATGGCGTTGCGCTTGGACGGGCGGTTCAGCCGGATGTGGGTGACCGGGCCGGACTGCTCGACGCGCAGCAGGTCCAGCGTGGCCAGCAGGCCGGTGGCGGGGGTGAACTCGGTGCTCATGGCATGGCGTGGGTCGATTTCGTTATGGCATTTAACTAAATTGAGGCCGCTGATGGGGTGGGTGTTTTCCCGGATGAGCGCCCACTCACCTGGGAAATTCCCGAGTGCTCACCTTGCTTTGCGCCGATTTAGTTCTGATAATTAACCAATTCGCCGACTCCCCGAGGCCCTGATGAAGCACGAAGAACTGATTGCGATCGACATCCACACGCACGCCGAGGTGTCGTGCTGGAACCCGTTCGACAACTACGGCGAGGAGTACGACCGCGCCGCGGACAAGTACTTCGGCTCGAACCGCCGGCCCACCATCGACGAGACGGTGGCCTACTACCGCGAGAAGAAGATCGGCCTGGTGATGTTCACGGTGGACAGCGAGAGCCAGCTGGGCCGCCGCCGCATCCCCAACGAGGAGATCTGCGAGGCCGCGCAGAAGAACAGCGACATGATGGTGGCCTTCGCCAGCATCGACCCGCACAAGGGCAAGATGGGCGCGCGCGAGGCCCGCCGGCTGATCGAGGAGCACGGCGTCAAGGGCTTCAAGTTCCACCCCACGGTGCAAGGCTTCCTGCCCTACGACAAGATGGCCTGGCCGCTCTATGAGGTGATCGCCGAGCACAAGCTGCCGGCCATCTTCCACAGCGGCCACAGCGGCATCGGCAGCGGCATGCGCTGCGGCGGCGGCCTGCGCCTGCAGAACAGCAACCCGATGCTGCTGGAGGACGTGGCGATCGACTTCCCCGACATCCAGATCGTCATCGCCCACCCCAGCTGGCCCTGGCAGGACGAGGCGCTGAGCCTGGCGCTGCACAAGCCCAACGTCTGGATCGACCTGTCGGGCTGGAGCCCGAAGTACTTCCCGGCGCAACTGGTGCAGTACGCCAACACGCTGCTGAAGGACCGCATGCTCTTCGGCAGCGACTACCCGCTGATCACGCCCGAGCGCTGGATGGCCGACTTCAAGGAGGCCGGCTTCAAGGAGAAGGTGCAGCCGCTGATCCTGAAGGAGAACGCCAAGCGCTTGCTGGGCTGGGCGTGATCGCCTGGACTTGACGGTCCCCATGCCGAATGACCACACCCAGCACGCGGTGGCGGAGTCGTGGACTCAGCCTGATGGGCAGCGCCAGTTCAGCGTTCGGCGCGGCCGATTGTTGATCAGGTCTGCTGTGTCATCGAGTGCGTCCTGCATTCGACGGGCGCAGCCCCCGCGACGCCGTGGTAAGCACCCGTGATCAAGCCGCCCCTCCGGCGTCCGGGCATGACGTGGCCTCAGGCCTTTGGCGAACGCACATGACTGTCGACCGGCCAGGGACCTGACGCGGCCGTCCGTGCCCGCCGAGCGCGCCTGGCAGAAGCTGCATTCTGGGCAAAGTCAGGCGAACAGGTCCATGCTCGACTCATCCCGCGGGCCGGCGTCAATCGGACCCCGGGTCTCAAGCGTGCCTGTATCTTGTCGGCGTCCTCACGCGTTACCGGCTGTCGCGACGTCGCTAGACAGACCTGAGTGGCCTGCTCGCCGCAAGCGAGGGCTCGATTCCATCACGATGTGTTGCGTACCTCGGAAGAGAGCGAGAACAACAGCGGCTGCGTCCTTTCATCGCTGAGGCACTGCGCATAGGCTACCCACATGGTGGCTGACCAACGGACACTGCGATGGTCGACACGGCGGCTCGATCGCCCATTCGTGGTTCGTCCCGCTACTGCGGACCTTTCCCGACGAGCGGATCCGGCTCGCCGACATGCAGGCATTGCTCAGCGCAGTATTCGTCTTCATGCCCATGCCGATAACCATTCGGATGTCCGACGGCTACTGGCGGCTGCGCGACTTGTTCAAGCTGTCGCTGCGGCCCACCTGGCGCGCAGGTACCGACCGTCATCGGAGGGCTTGCCCCTCGCCACGTTGGCGTTGGCAACGGTCCTGCAGTCCATGTTCGGTCGGTTCCTGGAGGAGTTCCAGTCGGCCCGGCATCTGGCTTGCGATCGCCGAGGAGTGCTGTTGGTCTGTGCCACGTACACCGTAATCAACGCGATCCAATGTGTCCTCAGGAAACCTCTCTTCATGCACCTGGAGACCAGTCCATGAACCACGATTCACCGGACCCTGGCCAGTGCTCTGTCGCCCGGCCGATCATTGCACTGCTTGCCGCCTTGTCTTGGCACGCCGGCACCCTGGCCCAATCCAGCGCTGAGCCTCAGCTCATCGATGTGATCGGCGTGAAGGCCCCGCTGGACTATCCCTATGCCAAGGCCCACGCGGCTGCCCTGAAGGTGCGGGAACAGTCGGGCGGCACGGTGGCGCTGAGTGCCCGTCTGCGCGATCGGGCACCGCCCTCTGCGCCCCCCCTTCGCGTCACGCTCGAGTGGGATGAAACCGTGCTGCGGCTGCCGCTGGACAGCCTGGGGCGCTTCGTGATCCCGATCGACCCGCAGGCCTTGCAGCACAACGCGGTCATGACGGCCAACCGGGCCCGCAAGTCGGTCGCCCTGGACATCGACCTGGTGCCGGTCTGGCATCACCCCGAGCTGCGCCCGGCCGATGTGCGGTCGATTGTCGAGGGAGGGCGCGCGGCGCGGGCCAGTCTACTGCCTTGGTATGCCCGCTGGATCACACCGACGGTGAACGCATTGCGCGTGTGTCATGTCCACGCGCGATCAGGCTTTGAATGGCTGCGGCCGGACAGCGCTGCGCAAACCTTGACCAGCACCCGCAGCCAGGATGAGTTTGGCCGGGAGGCCTGGTGTATCGAACTCGATGGCGTGCGCGACCCCTTGCCCGAGGATGCCCAGCTGCGATTGCCGCCAGACAGTACCCTGGAGCTGACGGGGTCGTTGATCTGAACGGAAGCCTCCCCCACCGGAGCCGTTGGCGCCGACCGTCAAGCCGCAGGCGCTTTGGTCAGCGCGGCGGCCTGTGGCAGCGGACACTGCAGCAGCGCCTCGAGGTCCAGGATGCCGCTGCCGAAGGCGCCGGCGTTCCACAGCGCCGGCACGCGGGCGCTGGCGCGCGCACAGTGGCGGAAGGCCTCGACCCGCTGCCAGGGCTGCGGGTAGGCCGCGTCCAGCGCCGCGCCATGGCGCGCGAGCCACAAGGCCGCCGCGGCCGAGCTGATCGCCGCCGCGTACGAGGTGCCGTCGCCGCCGTCGGCATAGCCCAGGCGGCCACCGCGCCGCACATCGGCGCGGCGCAGGCCTGCGGCCGGGGCCGACCAGTCGGTCTCGGGGCCGTAGGCGCTGCCGGACCAGGGCCGGTCCTCGCTCGTCACGCCACCGGCCGCGATGCTGCGAGGCAGCGCGGCCGGCGGCACCACGTCGTTGACGATATTGCCCGCGGCGCAGCACAGGATCACGCCCGCCTCGTAGGCCTGGTTGAGCGCAGCGCGCAGCTCGGGCCGCACCGCGCTGGCGAAGCAGCCCAGGCTGCAGTTGATCACCGAGACGCGGGCCACCCGCACCAGGTGGTCCACGGCCTGCGCAAAGGCGTCCTGCGCATGGTTGATCCAGACGCTGTCGGTGATGCGCACCGGCACCAGCGGCACCTTCGGCGCCACGCCGAAGAAGCCGTCCTGCGGCGCGTGCCCCGCGATGGTGGTGCCCACCCGCGTGCCATGGCTGGCCGAGATGCCGCTGAGCGGATCGATGCCGCCGCCGGGTTCATCCACCGGCACGCCGGTGTCCACGGCAGCGATCAGCGTGCGCGCCTGTCCAGTGTCGACCCAGGGTCCGCCGGGCTGGCCAAAACCAAAGGCCGGGTGCGCCACGTAGCCGGTGTCGGGATGGCCCACGCGGACGTCACGCCAGTCGATGGCGCCCGGCCCGCCCAGCAGGGCCCAGGCCTGCGGCGCACGCAGCGCCTGCAGGTGCCAGTCCGGCGCGGCACCGCGGCGTGCCACTGACGCGGCACGCGGCGGCAACAGCGCGGTGTCGCGCAGCGCCACCAGGCGGGCGGCGGTCTCGTCGTCGAGCTCGTCGGTGCGCGCCACGCCCATCACCTGCAGCAGCGGGCCCACGCCGATCGACGGGTACTCGATGGCCAGCGCGCGCCGCAGCGGCGCGCGCAGCAGCGCCTGGGTCGGCCCGGTGGGCCACAGCGCGCAGTCCAGGCCGGGCAGGTAGTGCCGCAGCCGCGCCTCGACCTCGGTCCAAGCGCGGCCGTCGGTGGTGAGCAGCAAGTGGTTCATGGCCGGCTTGTACCGCGGCCTCCCCAAGGCGAGGGATGCACCGACGCCACATCAGGGTTCGCACTGATAAAAAAGCCTTGCGCAAGATAATCAAGTGTTTATCATGCGAACCCATCGAGACACCCCAGACTCGATCCCCGCCCCGGCACACGCTGTACCGCCGGCCGACCCACCCGACGAAGGACTGACCATGCAACTCAACCGAAACGCCCTGCGTTCCCCGGCTGCATTCGCAGCCCTGACCGTCGGCGTGTACCGCGCCCGCCCGCCCCGTCTGACCTGTCCAGGCTGACGACACCCCGCTGAATCCCAGCGGCCCGGGCAGGTGAAGACCTCCCGGGCCGCGGTGCATTTGGCGGGTCCGATCCGCGCAACGCACGCCCTGATTGACCGACACCGGTCGGCCGCGGGACCCCACCCGCCACGCCCGGTCCTTGCCAGGAGAAACCCATGAAGACACGACTGTCCGCACCGCGTCCACGCAATCCGTTCGTGGCCCCTGCCCTGCGACGCCAGGCTGGCGCGCACCGCCGACCGGCCTCCGGCCAGCGGCAGCAGGCCCGCCAGGAACTCCGTCAGGAACTCGCCGCGCCGCCCGACTGGCGCAGCCCGTGAATCCACCCCCGCGCGCCGTCCACCACACCCAGGGCGCCGCGCACCGAGGAGAGCACCATCATGCATCGCCCCGCTTTCTCGACCCCCGCCCCCGGCCCCTGGGCGCCCGCACCCGCACCGGTGCCCGCCCTGCGCCGTGTCGCTGCCCGCGCCCTGCGCCGTGCCGGTGCCTGGATGCGCCACACCGCTGACGCGCTGGCGCGACCCGTCCCTGCACGGGCCGCACTGCCGCAGACCCTGCCTCTGGTGGAATTCCACGCCGAGGCCGGCGCCCCGGAAGGCGCGCTGTACGTCGATGGCCAGTACGTCGGCCACCTCGACGTCAGCCGTCTGTGATCGCCCCGCGCCGGCCGGACTCAAGTCCGGCCGGTGACGGGCCGATATCCCCGACAGCGCAGCGGCCGCGTGGCCGCTGCCCTCTTCCCCATGGACACCCTCGTCAGCGCCACCACCCGCCGCCTGCCCCGCGACCTGCCGGGCTGGCTGCGTTACCTGCAGCTGGCCGAGATCCCCGTGATGCAGCGCACCGCCGACGCCCTGGAGGCGCTGCGGGCGATCGAGGATGACGTCGATGTCCGCATGCTGGTCGACGTCATTGGCGCCGATCCGCTGATGTCATTGAAGGTGCTGGCGCACATCGCCGGCCACCACCGCAGCCGCCGACTCACCGACGTGGAAACCGTCGGCCAGGCGCTGGTGCTGCTGGGCATCACGCCCTTCTTCAACACCTTCGGCCCGCAGCCGAGCGTCGAGCAGCACCTGGCCGACCAGCCCGAGGCCCTGGCCGGCCTGCAGGCGGTGATCGCCCGCGCCCACCGCGCCAGCCGCTTCGCCATCGGCTTCGCGGTGCACCGCATGGACCACGACGCCCAGGTGATCGAAGAGGCCGCGCTGCTGCACGACTTCGCCGAAATGCTGCTGTGGCTGCACGCGCCGACGCTGGCGCTGGAGATGCGCCGTCGCCAGCGCGCCGACCCCACGCTGCGCAGCAGCGCGGTGCAGCGCGAGCTGATGGGCACCACGCTGGTGGAGTTGCAGCAGGCGTTGATGCGCGCCTGGCGGCTGCCCGAGCTGCTGGTGCACATCACCGACGACCGCCACGAGGAAGCCTCGCAGGTGCGCAACGTGATGCTGGCGATCCGCCTGGCGCGGCATACCGCCACCGGCTGGGACAACGCCGCCATCCCCGACGATGTGCGCGACATCGCGCAGCTGCTGAACATGGGCCTGGAGCCCACGGCCGCGCTGCTGCACGACATCGATCAGGACTGAAGCAGCCGTTTCGCCAGCGCCCAGCTGGCCGGGTGGTCCACCAGGTCCACATGGGCCGTGGCCGGCAGGTGCAGCACCTCGGCCGCGCCCGGCAGCACCGCGGTGCTGGCCGGGAACACGATGTTGTCGCAGTGTCCGAAGATGCAGTGAAAGCGCGCCGCGCGTTCGGCCGGCTCGGCCGCCGACAAGGTGGCCAGCCAGCCGCCGCCTCGCTGCATCTGACGGCCGTTCTCGCTCATCGCCAGCCGTGCCAGCGCCGTGCCGCCGTGCGGCGTGCCGATCGTCAGCACCGCCCGCACCCGGCCGTCGGCCTGGGCCTGGCGCAGCCAGGCGCGGGTGACCAGGCCGCCCATGCTGTGCGCCACGATCAGCGGCGCCACGCCCGTGGCGCGCTCCAGCCGCTGCACCGCGGCCTCGAGCAGCGGCACGGCGTCGTCGATCGAGCCGAAGACCGGCTCCAGGCTGGGCGCGACAAAGGCGATGCGCTCGGCGCGCAGCCGCGCCATCCAGGGGTTCCACAGCGCGCGGTTGCAGAAAAAGCCATGCAGCAGCACCACGCCGGGCTGGCCGGGCGCGCCCAGGTCGGGCCGGTCCGGCTCGGCGTGGGTGCGAAAGGGCTGGCGCCAGAAGAAGACGCGCGGCGCGGTCAGCACCTCACCCCACCAGGCCTGCAGCCACTGGCGCCACGAGGCCCGCGGCGACGCATCGCCGCGGTTGGCCAGTGCGGCCATCGCGACGGTCAGCGCCAGCCACAGCGCGTGCGCTCCCAGCACCACCGCCGCCCAGCCCAGCGCCGGCAACAGGCCCGCGCCCTGCAACACGGCGCGCGCCGGCAGGCCCAGCAGCGCCGCCAGCCAGGCCAGCGCCAGCAGGCGTTGGATCCAGGCCAGCATCAGCTGTCGAGCCAGCGCACCGCGCGGCCGCCCAGCGCCGGCGCCAGCGCGGTGGCCAGGCGGTTGACCAGGCCGTAGATCGACAGCTGCGGGTTCGCGCCGATGCTGGTGGGAAAGACCGAGCCGTCGTGCACCGACAGGTTGGCCAGCTGCCAGTGCCGGCCATCGGGGCGCAGCACGCCGCCACTGGCGTCGCCCGACAGCGCGCAGCCGCCCATCACATGGGCACTGACCACGCGCGTGAGCAGCGGCTCCATCGGCAGGCGCTCGATCATCGACTTCGCGTCGGCCCAGCGGCTGACCAGACCGGCCTGTTCGTGCACTGGCAGCACCTGCCGGGCGCCGGCGGCGAACTGGATCTCGGCCATGGCCAGCAAGGCGCGGCGGGCGCCGTCCATCACGAAGGCGTTGAGCGGGTAGTCCAGCTCGGGCGTGCCGTCGCCCTTCAGGCGCACCTGGCCGCCGGGCGATTCGGGGTGGAAGCCGTCGCGCAGCAGGGCCAGCAGCGTGTGGGTGTTCGGGAACTGCCGCAGCAGCGCGGTCTGCGACTGGCCGAAGCCGCACAGCGTGCCGCTGAAGACCAGCGGGTGCAGCGGCGGCGCCTCGAGCTTGAAGCCGATCGGGCCGTCGATCGGCTGGGTGTGCAGGAAGTGGTCGGTGTAGATCGTCTGCGGGGCGCCTTGCCAGCCCTGCACCGGCTGGTCGAACACCGCGGCCGACAGCACCACCGGGTGCAGGAAGGTGCGCCGCCCCAGCCGGCCATGCGGGTCGGGCGCGCCCGAGCGCAGCAGCAGCGCGGGCGAGTTGATCGCGCCGCCGCTGAGCACCACGTGGCGGGCCTGCACGCGCAGCAGCCGCTCGGCCGGTCGGCCATCGGGCTTCATCGCGGCGCACTCCACCGCGCTGACGCGGCTGCCGTCGTGCACCAGGCGCAGTGCACGGGTCTGCACCAGCAGCCGGGCGCCGGCGTTCAGCGCGGCCGGCAGCGTGGTCACCAGCATCGACTGCTTGGCATTGGTGGGGCAGCCCATGCCGCAAGAGCCCAGGTTCCAGCAGCCGCGCACATTGCGCCGGATGCCGTGGGCCTCGATGCCCAGCTTCTGCGCGCCGGTGCGCAGCAGCTCGTTGTTGAGGTTGGGTGGCGTCAGCCAGTCGCCGATGTGCAGCCGGCGCTCGGCCTCCTCGAACCAGGGCGCCAGGGCCTCGGCGCTCAGCTCCGACAGGCCGTGGTGCTGGCGCCAGAAGGCCAGGGTGTCCGGCGGCGTGCGAAACGAGCTGGTCCAGTTGACGGTGGTGGAGCCGCCCACGCAGCGGCCCTGCAGGATGTTGATCGCCTTGTCGGCGGTCTTGCGGCTGGCGCTTTCCTGGTAGAGCTCGGGGTAGGCCTCGGCCTCGAGCTGATGGAAGTCAGTGCTGCTGCGCAGCGGGCCTTCCTCGACGATCACCACGTCCAGCCCGGCACGGGTCAGGATCTCCGCGGTGACGCCGCCGCCGGCGCCGCTGCCGATCACCAGCACATCGCAGCTGAGCTGCTCGGGCAGCGCCTGGTGCGGCCCGCCGAAGACCTTCCAGCCGCGCGCCAGGCCGGCGCGCACCGGGTCGGGAATGGCCTGGCGCTGGTCGGGCAGCAGGGCCTGGTTGCTGATCGGAGGCAGGGCGGTCACAGTCACACTCACAGACGCCATCGCAGGCGCCATCACAGACGGAAGGGGCCGGGGTAGCCCAGGAGTTCCCAGCTGCCGGCGTCGGCAAACCAGGCGCCGTTGCTGAGGTCGCGCAGCGCCTGGTAGACCTGCCGGCGCACGGCGCTGCCGGACACGCGCATCGCCTGCAGCGCCGACTGCACGTCGGCCATCGGGGCCTCGGACCAGGCTGGGCCCAGACCCGCCAGCGCCCAGCGGCCGGGGGCGGTGCACAGCAGCGCCAGCAGGTCCGACAGCTCGGCCCGGGTGGCCGGCTGCAGGCCGGCGATCAGGGTGTCCAGGCGGTCGAGGTGGCCCTTCAAGGCCACCGCCTGCACGGCGGGGTCCTGCGGCAACACGCCCTCCAGCACCGCGCGCGCCACGCTGGCAAACAGCACGCGCGCCGGTTGGCTCAGGCGGCCCTCGCGCCAGCCGGGTGTCCACACGGCAGCGCCGGCACCGGCCACGGCCAGGGCCGTGCCGGACACCAGGCCCAGGGTCAGCAGGGTGCGACGTTGCATCCGGCGAGTGTGGCACCGCGACGGTGCCCGCCGTAGAGCGGGACCACTAACGGCGCCGGGCCATCAGGGTAAGCTCTGAGCATGGCAGCGGACCAGGACAGCATCCTGCGCGAACTCGGGCGCGTCGAGGCCGAGCGCCAGGCGCGCCTGCATGATCCGGCGCTGGCGGGCCGGGTGGTGGCGCTCAAGCGCTACCAGCAGGCGCGCTTTGCCTGTACCCACGCCGACCTGCTGGCCGACGCCCGCTACGGGCCGGCCGCGCGCTTCTTCCTGGAAGACCTCTACGGCCCGCAGGACTTTGCCGACCGCGACGCCCAGTTCGCCCGCATCGTGCCGGCGCTGGTGCGCCTGTTCCCGCAGGAAATCGTCGAGACGGTGCAGTCTCTGGTCGCCTTGCATGCGCTGACCGAGTCGCTGGACAGCCGCATGGCGCGGGCGCTGCCCAGCGATGCGCCAGACCGCCGCGCCTATGTCCAGGCCTGGCAGCAGGTGGGGGCGGCCGAGGAGCGCCGCCAGCAGCTGGCACGGGTGCTGGACCTGGGCGCGCAGCTCGATCGCTACACCCGCCGCCCGCTGCTGCGCCAGAGCCTGCGCCTGATGCGCGGCCCGGCGCGCTCCGCCGGCCTGGGCGCGCTGCAGCAGTTCCTGGAGCGCGGCTTCGACACCTTTGCAGCCATGCGCGGCGCCCAGGACTTCCTGGCGCGCGTGCAGCAGCGCGAGGGCGCACTGATGAACCGCCTGTTTGCGCCCGACGCTGTCGCGGTGGCGACAGCCGCCGACGCAGGTGTCGCCGAGGTGATAGGACAACTACCGTAGCCCGGCACGCCCTCGGCATCGGACCATCGCCGGCTTGATCGGCTTGCTCTTGTGACCCTCTTGCCCATGACCGCCCAGAGACCCGTTCCCCAACCCTGGCTGCAGCATTACGCCGAGGGCGTCCCGGCCACCGTCGACTGCAGCGGCTATGCCTCGCTGGTGGACCTGCTGGGCGAGGCCTGGCGCAAGCACGCCCGGCGTGATGCCGCGGCCTGCATGGGCGTGCGGCTGCGCTTCGAGCAGCTCGACGAGATGTCGGCCACGCTGGCCGCCTGGCTGCAGTCGCGCGGCCTGGCCAAGGGCGACCGCGTCGCGGTGATGATGCCCAACCTGCCGCAGTACATGGTGGCCATCGGCGCCATCCTGCGTGCCGGCTGCGTGGTGGTGAACGTCAACCCGCTCTACACCGCGCGTGAGCTGGAGCACCAGCTGAAGGACTCGGGGGCCAGCGCGATCATCGTGCTGGAGAACTTCGCCCACACGCTGGAGGAGGTCATCGACGACACGCCGGTGAAGACCGTGGTGCTGTGCGCGATGGGCGACCTGCTGGGCTTCTGGAAGGGCCAGTTCATCAACTTCGCGGTGCGCCACCTGAAGAAGATGGTGCCCGAGTTCCGCCTGCCGCTGGACGCGGACCGCACGGTCACCCGCTTCAACATGGCGCTGGCCGAGGGCAGCCGCATGAGCCTGCGGCGCGTGGAGGTGGGGCCCGAGGATGTCGCCTTCCTGCAGTACACCGGCGGCACCACCGGCGTCAGCAAGGGCGCCACGCTGCTGCACCGCAATGTGGTGGCCAACATCCTGCAGACCGAGGCCTGGTTCAAGCCCATGCTCGACCAGCTGGGCAACAAGCCGCTGACCGTGGTGTGTGCGCTGCCGCTGTACCACATCTTCGCGCTGACGATCTGCTACATGATGGGCGCGCGGCTGGGCATGATGAACCTGCTGATCCCCAACCCGCGCGACATCCCCGGCCTGATCGCCACGCTGTCCGAGCACAAGGTGAACATGTTCCCGGCGGTCAACACGCTGTTCAACGCGCTGGCCAATGACCCGGCCTTCGCGCGGCTGGACTTCTCCGAGCTGAAGGTCTCGAACGGCGGCGGCATGGCGGTGCAGCAGGCCACCGCCGAGAAGTGGCTGAAGATCACCGGCTGCCCGGTGGTCGAGGGCTACGGCCTGTCGGAGACCTCGCCGGTGGCCACCAGCAACCGCCTGGACCTGACCGAGTTCACCGGCACCATCGGCCTGCCGATCCCGTCCACCGACATCGCCATTCGCGACGATGACGGCCGCGACCTGCCGCTGGGCCAGCCCGGCGAGATCTGCATCCGCGGCCCGCAGGTGATGGCCGGCTACTGGAACCGCCCCGACGAGACCGCCAAGGTCATGACCGACGACGGCTTCTTCAAGAGCGGCGACGTGGGCATCATGGACGAGCGCGGCTATGTGCGCATCGTCGACCGCAAGAAGGACATGGTGCTGGTCTCGGGCTTCAACGTCTATCCCACCGAGATCGAGCAGGTGGTGAACCTGCATCCGGGCGTGCTGGAATGCGCCGCGGTGGGTGTGCCCGATGCCAAGTCGGGCGAGGCGGTCAAGCTCTTCGTCGTGCGCAAGGACGCGACGCTGGACGAGGACGACGTGGCACGCTACTGCAACGAGAACTTCACCGCCTACAAGCGGCCCAAGTACATCGAGTTCCGCGACGAGCTGCCCAAGTCCAACGTCGGCAAGGTGCTGCGCCGCGAGCTGCGCAGCCCCAGCGCCTGAGGGCATCGATGAGCCCCTTGCCGGCCGAGCTGGGCGCGCAGCTGCTGCAGCGCGACTGGCTGTCGGCCAACCACACGGTGTTCGCCGGCTGCGATGGCGCGCCGGCCACCGTGGTGGACACCGGCTACAGCCGCCACGGCGCGATGTCGCAGGCGCTGATCGACCACGCGCTGGCCGGTGAGACGCTGGGCCGCATCGTCAACACCCATCTGCACTCGGACCACTGCGGCGGCAACGCGCTGCTGCAGACGCGAGACCCGGCCGTGCAGGTGTGGGTGCCGCAGGGCAGCGTGGACATCGTCCGCAGCTGGGACGAGGCGCGCCTGAGCTACCGCTACACCGGCCAGCAGTGCCCGCCCTTCCGCGTGGATGGCGCGTTGGTGCCCGGCGCCACCCTGCGGCTGGGGCCGGCGTATTGGCAGGTGCATGCCGCCCCCGGCCACGACCCGGACGCGGTGATGCTGTTCGAACCCCAGACCCGCACGCTGATCGCCGGCGACGCGCTGTGGGAGGACCGCCTGGCGATCATCTTCCCCGAGCTGGAAGGCCAGGACGGCTTCGGCCCCACCGAGGCCACACTGGCGCTGATCGAGCGGCTGGCGCCGCGCGTGGTGGTGCCCGGCCATGGCCCGGCCTTCGAGGACGTGGGCGCCGCCCTGGCGGCCAGCCGCCGCCGGCTGGCCGCCTTCCGCCGCGACCCGCAGCGCCACCTGCGCCACGCCGCGCGTGCGCTGCTGATGTTCCACATGATGGAGCACCGCCACCGCCCGCGCGCCGAACTGCTGGCGTGGCTGCCGAACACGCCGGTGTTCGTGGCCATGGCCCGGGGCAGCGGTGCCGAGCCGCCGGCCTGGGGCCGGGAGCTGGTGGACAGCCTGCTTGATGACGGGCTGCTCGCCGACCATGATGGCGTGCTGCATTGGGCGGTCGCGCCCTCGCGCTGAGGTGTCGACGGCCGTTGGCGCGGTGACAATCAGCGCATGACGTGGCGGCGCGAGGTGTTCTTCCTGGGGGGATTCGATCCCCGCGGGCCCTCACGCGACCACCGCACCTGCGCGCAAGCCGTGGCCGATCACCCGGTGACCCCCGCGGGCGAGACCGTGCAGATCGGCCCGCGCCAGCGCGTCTCGCCGCTGCTGGACGCCTGGGATGTGCACTGGACGCAGCCCGACGGCGTGTCGGTGCACACCCGCCACCATGTGATGCGCTGGGACGACATCGTCCGCGCGGCCTGGCCGCGCGGATGGGGCGCTGCGTGGCGCGACCGCTGGGTGGTCTATGCGCGCGCCTTCCACCACGGCGCCTTCTGGCCGATCTGGCGCTTCGCCCGCCCGGCCTTCTGGCTGGCGATGCTGCCGCTGCTGATCGGCCTGGGGCTGGGCGTGCTGTGGGCAGCGCTGGCCGCGCTGGCGGTGTCGGCAGGGGCAGCGGTGCTGGGGGGGGCGCTGGCGCTGCCGCTGTGGCTGTGGACCTGGCGCCAGCTGGAGGTGCGGCTGGACGCCGACTGGCTGCTGCGCCTGTACGGCTTCACCTGGCGGGTGGCGCGTGACGAGGTGCCGGGCATCCAGGCGCGCATTGACCAGCTGGCCGATGAGCTGGTGCAGCGCGCCACCGACGGCCAGGCGCGCGAGCTGCTGGTGGTGGGCCACTCCACCGGCACGCAGATGGCGGCCATGGTGATGGCCCGCGCGCTGCGCAAGGCCCCCTGGCTGGGCCAGCGCGGGCCGCAGGTGGCGCTGCTGACGCTGGGCCACTGCACGCCGGTGCTGGCCTGGGTGCGCGATGCCGGCTGGTTCCGCGATGATCTGGCGCGCCTGGCCGACCACCCGCCACTGACCTGGCACGACATCGCCGCGCCCGGCGACTGGGCGGCCTTTGCGCGGGTGGCGCCCTGGCTGACGCCTGGGCGCGCCCGGCTGGCGCGCTATTCACCGCGCTTTCACCAGACCCTGGACGCGGCCACCTACCAGCGGCTTCGTTCACACCGGCATGAGATGCATCAGCAGTACCTGCGCGCGCCGCAGCACAGCGGCGGCTACGATCCGGTGGTCTGGATGGCCGGCCCGCTGACGCTGGCCGAGCGGTCCCCTGCGCCCGCCCGATCATGAGCCGCTTCTGCCCCCACTACCCGCCCCCCGCCGAGCAGCGCCCGTCGGCCTGGGCCATGTTCTTCGGCAAGCGCCGCTCCTGGCTCGACAGCCTCTATGCGCGCAGCTACACGATGAAGATGGGCGAGGTCCACCTGCCCGGCGTGGATCTGTACATGGTCAACGAGCCGGCCCTGGTGCGCCGCGTGATGGTGGACGAGGCGGCCGGCTTCCCCAAGCACGAGATGCTGGGCGATGCGCTGAGACCGCTGCTGGGCGACAGCATTTTCACCACCAACGGCGACACCTGGCGCCGTCAGCGCGAGCTGATGGACCCGTCGTTCGAAGGTGCCCGGGTGCAGCGGGTGTTCTCGCGCATGCAGGACGCCGCCGATGCGATGGTGCAGCGCCTGTCTGCGCTGCCCGGCGGCACGACGCATGACGTCGAGGTGGAGATGACCCACGTCGCCGCCGACATCATCCTGCGCACCATCTTGTCGCAGCCGCTGGACGGCGGCGATGCGCTGCGCATCTTCGAGGCCTTCGGACGCTACCAGGCACTGGCACCTCGGCTGATGATGCCGGCCTTCTTCGGCCTGCGCTGGCTGCGGCCCTGGTGGCAGGTGCGGCGCAGCCGGCGCGCCGCCGAGGAGATCCGCACGCTGCTGGTGGCGCTGATCCAGCCGCGCTACCTGGCCTACCAGGCCGCGCTGGCGCGCGGCGAGACCGACGATCCCGAGGCCGGCGACGACCTGCTGGCCAGCCTGCTGCGCGTGCGCGACGAACGCACGGGCCAGGGCTTCAGCTTCGAGGAATTGGTCGATCAGGTGGCGATGCTCTTTCTGGCGGGGCATGAGACCTCGGCCAGTGCGCTGTCCTGGTCGCTGCACCTGCTGGCCCACGACCCTTCGGTGCAGCAACGCCTGCACGACGAGGCGGTGCCGCGCCTGGCGGCGCTGCGACAGGACCCGGGGGTGCTGAAGGACCTGCCGCTGGCGCGCAATGTCTTCCGCGAGACACTGCGGCTCTTCCCGCCGGTGGGCTTCCTGGCCCGGCAATCGGCCCAGCGCTGCGCGATGCGCGACAAGACCGTGGAGGCCGGCGCCTCGGTGGTGGTGTCGCCCTGGCTGATCCACCGCCACCGCGCGCTGTGGGCGCGGCCCGACGAGTTCGATCCCGACCGCTTCGGCGATCAGGACGAGGGGGACGAACCGTCAGCGCGCGAGTCGCAGCGCCGCGCCTACCTGCCCTTCGGCATGGGGCCGCGGGTGTGCATCGGCGCCACCTTCGCACTTCAGGAGGCCACCCTGGTGCTGGCCACGCTGGCCGCGCACTTCCGCTTCGAGCCGTCACCCGGACACGTGCCCGAGCCGGTGGGCCGGCTGACGATTCGCGCGGACAATGGCATCGTGCTGAAGGTCTTTCCGAGGAACGCGCCCGCATGAAGGAACGCGCTGCCGGCTTTCTGGTGATGACGGCCCTGGTGCCCATGGCCCTGCTGGGCTACCTGCTGCTGTGGTGGGTGGGCCTGTTCGGCCCCAGCTCGCGCGGCCGCGCCGGCGTGCGCGCGCTGGACCATTTCGTCAACGCCACGCTGTTCGACGGCTATGCCTGGGAGTCGGTGTCCTCGCACGCCTGGCGGGCCCGCGACAGGCGCTGGGCGCGGGTGATCATCTGGGTCACCGACAAGATCCAGAAGGACCACTGCCAGCGCGCCAACAAGCGTGAACAGCCCATGGTCGACCTGATGCTGGCCAAGGGCCTGCACAAGCAGACGATCCTGTGATGGCGGCGGACACCCCCGTGCGGCGTCGGCTTGTCTGCTACATCGGGGGCTTCGACCCGCAGGGGCCGGCCCATTACCACCAGCTCTACGCCACCGAGGCCGCGCGCCAGGCCGCGGTGAGCGGGCACGAGATCAGCGTGGGGCGTCGGCAGCGGCTGGGCGAGCACATCGCCGGCTGGGAGGTGGACGCCCGCATCGACGGCCAGTCGGTCCGCACCCGCTACGAGTTTCTGCGCTGGGACGACATCGTCCGCGCCCGCTGGCCACGCAGCCGCTGGGCGCTGCTGCGCACCACGCTGTGGGCCAGTTGGCAGTGCTGGCGCGACGGCGTGATGTGGTACAGCTGGCGCCGCTCCTGGCCCGCGTTCCTGGCACTGGCGGGCCCGGGTCTGGCGATGCTCATCTGGGTGCTGCTGCTGGGCGTGGTGGGCGTGCTGGCCGCAGGCCTGTGGGGGGCGGGTTGGCCGCTGGCCACGGGCCTGTGGCTGCTGCTGACGCTGCCGGGTCTGGTGGCGCTGGGCGTCGAGGCCGAGCGGCGCACGCAGATGGCCTGGCTGATGCGCAGCCTGGCCTGCCTCGTGCGACAGGGGCGGGGCCAGACGCCGGAGCTGGAGGCCCGCCTCGACCATTTCGCGGCGCACCTGGCGGCGGCGCTGCAGGATCCGGCGCACGACGAAGTGCTGCTGGTCGGTCACTCCTCTGGCGCGATGCTCGCGGTGAGCGTGGCCGCGCGTGCGCTGGCTCAGGTGCCCGCCGGGGCGGCCGCCCGTCTGTCGCTGCTGACGCTGGGTCAGTGCGGCGCCACCTTGAGCCAGCAGCCGCAGGCCCAGGCCTACCGCGACGAACTGGTGGCGGTGGGCTCATCGGCACAGCTGCATTGGCTGGACGTCAGCGCCCCCGCTGACGGCTGCTGCTACGCGTTGGTCGATCCCTGCGAAGGCCTGCCGTTGCCGCCGGGATCCCCCGGCGCCAAGCGACTGAGCCCGCGCTTCGCTCAACTGTTCACCCCTGCCAGCTACGAGCGGATCCGGCACGACAAGTACCGCTGCCATTTCCAGTACCTGATGGCCAGCGAGGTCGTTGGGGAGTACGACTATTTCGCGATCACCGCCGGTCCGCGGTCCTTGCAGGAGCGCTTTGCCCACCGGGACGGTGTGGCGGACTTCCGGCAGTTCGAGTGTTTTGGCGGCATCCGGCGATGAATCGTGTCCTGGTGGCCACGCTGGGTTCGGTGGGCGACCTGCATCCCTTCCTGGCGCCGGCGCGGGCGTTGAAGCAGCGGGGACATTCGGTGCTGTTCCTGTCCTCGGAGCCGCACCGGGCAGCGGTCGAGGCGGAAGGCCTTGCATTCGAGCCGATCCTGAGTGCCCATGACCATGAACGTGCCGCCTCTCACCCGGATCTTTGGCATCCGATACGCGGCTTTGGCGTTCTTTGGCGGCATTTGGCTGTGCGTTCGGTGGATGCAACGGTCGCCGTGCTGGAGCGCGAGTCCAGCTCGCATCCGCACACGCTGCGCGTACTCGCCTCACCCCTGGTGCTGGGCGCTCGCCTGGCCGTCGACCGGCTGCCGTATCGATTGATCACCGCGCACACAGCGCCCAACGGCCTGCGGCATCTCGGCGACCCGCTGTTCCTGGGCGCATGGCGCGTTCCCGGCTGGTGGCCACGCGCCTGGCGGCGCGCGGCATGGCAGTTATTGGATCGCTGGAAGTTGCAGCCGATGGCTGCGCCATTCATCGACGGCTGGCGGAAACAGCGGGGCTTGCCCGCGCTGCAGGAGTCGGTGTTCGAGCGCTGGCTCCATTCCCCGCACCAGGTGATCGGGCTCTACCCCGAAGCCTTCAGTCCTGCGGCTGACGACCTGCCGGTGCCAACACACTGCGTGGGCTTTCCGCTGTTCCGCCCTCAGGTGCCCATGCCAGGGGATCCTGGCCTGGAGCACTGGCTCGGCCAGGCCGCCACGCAGCCCCGGTTGGTCATCTATGCAGGTTCCAGCCACCACCACCGGGCGTCGGCGTTTCAGGCATGCGCCGAGCGGCTGGACGCGCTGGGTTATCCCACGCTGTTGCTGTTGCCCGGTTCTGCACCCGCGCCGTTCGGCGGGCTGGGGCTGATCCGCCCCTGGGTGGACCTGCGCGACACGCTGCCGCGGGTTGCCGGCTGGCTGCACCACGGCGGCATCGGCGCCTGTGCGGAGGGCTTGGCCGCGGGCGTCCGACAGTGGAGTTTCCCGAGCGCCTATGACCAGTTCGAGAACAGCTGGCATGTCGCCCGACGCCTGTCGCTTCCGTTGGACCAGGTGCAGCTTGGGGAAGCGCACATCCGTGCTGGTCGTCTGCCCGGTTTGACAGCCGTGGCCAGCTGGCCCGTCACACCCAGGCTGACGGCCAGCGAAGGCGGTGACGCCGCGATCGAGCATGCCGTCCGTCTCGTCCTGCAGGGCTGAGGTTCTCCAAAGCACCAGAACGAGAAGCCCAAAAGAAAAAGGCCCGGCTGCTACTGCAACCGGGCCTTTCGGATATTAGCCTGACGATGTCCTACTTTCACACGGGAATCCGCACTATCATCGGCGCTGAGTCGTTTCACGGTCCTGTTCGGGATGGGAAGGGGTGGGACCAACTCGCTATGGTCATCAGGCTTAACTTGTTGCCTGGCGCGCGCTCTGGGAAGAGTGTGGCGGCCAAGCCAATTCAAAGAGTCATGAATCAGATGATTGCGTCTACCGACTTGAACGGTATAACTTAAATACTCAACCGATCCTTTGACGACTGCGTAGGCAGTGTACATCAAAGTTATAGGGTCAAGCCTCACGAGCAATTAGTACTGGTTAGCTTAACGCATTACTGCGCTTCCACACCCAGCCTATCAACGTCCTGGTCTCGAACGACTCTTCAGGGGGCTCAAGGCCCCGGCAAGACTCATCTTGAGACGAGTTTCCCGCTTAGATGCTTTCAGCGGTTATCTCTTCCGCACTTAGCTACTCGGCAATGCCATTGGCATGACAACCGATACACCAGCGGTGCGTCCACTCCGGTCCTCTCGTACTAGGAGCAGGCTCTCTCAATCTTGCAGCGCCCACGGAAGATAGGGACCAAACTGTCTCACGACGTTTTAAACCCAGCTCACGTACCTCTTTAAATGGCGAACAGCCATACCCTTGGGACCGGCTACAGCCCCAGGATGAGATGAGCCGACATCGAGGTGCCAAACACCGCCGTCGATATGAACTCTTGGGCGGTATCAGCCTGTTATCCCCAGAGTACCTTTTATCCGTTGAGCGATGGCCCTTCCATACAGAACCACCGGATCACTTTGTCCTACTTTCGTACCTGCTCGACTTGTCAGTCTCGCAGTCAAGCACGCTTATGCCAATGCACTATCAGCACGATTTCCGACCGTGCCTAGCGTACCTTCGAACTCCTCCGTTACGCTTTGGGAGGAGACCGCCCCAGTCAAACTGCCCACCATACACTGTCCCCAACCCGGATAACGGGTCAAGGTTAGAACCTCAAACACACCAGGGTGGTATTTCAACGTCGGCTCCACCTGATCTAGCGACCAGGTTTCAAAGCCTCCCACCTATCCTACACAGATCTGTTCAAAGTCCAATGTAAAGCTACAGTAAAGGTTCATGGGGTCTTTCCGTCTTTCCGCGGGGAGATTGCATCATCACAAACATTTCAACTTCGCTGAGTCTCTGGAGGAGACAGTGTGGCCATCGTTACGCCATTCGTGCAGGTCGGAACTTACCCGACAAGGAATTTCGCTACCTTAGGACCGTTATAGTTACGGCCGCCGTTTACTGGGACTTCAATCAAGAGCTTGCACCCCATCATTTAATCTTCCAGCACCGGGCAGGCGTCACACCCTATACGTCGACTTTCGTCTTTGCAGAGTGCTGTGTTTTTAATAAACAGTCGCAGCCACCGATTCTCTGCGGCCTCATTGGGCTTCGTTTGTACAACTTCACCTACTAAAGGCACACCTTCTTCCGAAGTTACGGTGTCAATTTGCCGAGTTCCTTCTCCAGAGTTCTCTCAAGCGCCTGAGAATACTCATCACGCGCACCAGTGTCGGTTTGCGGTACGGTCGTCTATAGCTGAAGCTTAGTGGCTTTTCCTGGAAGCAGGGTATCACTCACTTCGTCTGCAAGCAGACTCGTTATCACACCTCATCTAAGACCCCCGGATTTGCCTAAGGGCCACGACTACATGCTTGAACCGGGACATCCAACACCCGGCTGAGCTAACCTTCTCCGTCCCCACATCGCACTATAGATCGGTACAGGAATATTGACCTGTTTCCCATCAGCTACGCATCTCTGCCTCGCCTTAGGGGCCGACTCACCCTACGCCGATGAACGTTGCGTAGGAAACCTTGCGCTTACGGCGAGGGGGCTTTTCACCCCCTTTAACGCTACTCATGTCAGCATTCGCACTTCTGATACCTCCAGCAAACCTCACGGTTCACCTTCGCAGGCTTACAGAACGCTCTCCTACCGCGCATCTTGCGATGCACCCGCAGCTTCGGTAACTGGCTTAGCCCCGTTACATCTTCCGCGCAGGACGACTCGATCAGTGAGCTATTACGCTTTCTTTAAATGGTGGCTGCTTCTAAGCCAACATCCTGACTGTTTTAGCCTTCCCACTTCGTTTCCCACTTAGCCAATTTTGGGGACCTTAGCTGGCGGTCTGGGTTGTTTCCCTCTTGTGTCCGGACGTTAGCACCCGGTGCACTGTCTCCCAAGCTGTACTCATCGGTATTCGGAGTTTGCATAGGTTTGGTAAGTCGCCATGACCCCCTAGCCTAAACAGTGCTCTACCCCCGATGGTAATACTTGAGGCACTACCTAAATAGTTTTCGGAGAGAACCAGCTATCTCCAGGTTTGTTTAGCCTTTCACCCCTATCCACAGCTCATCCGCTAGTTTTGCAACACTAGTCGGTTCGGACCTCCAGTGCGTGTTACCGCACCTTCATCCTGGCCATGGATAGATCACCTGGTTTCGGGTCTACACCCAGCGACTAGACGCCCTATTCGGACTCGATTTCTCTTCGGCTACCCTATTCGGTTAACCTCGCCACTGAATGTAAGTCGCTGACCCATTATACAAAAGGTACGCCGTCACCCCTAAGGGCTCCGACTTTTTGTATGCATGCGGTTTCAGGATCTATTTCACTCCCCTCCCGGGGTTCTTTTCGCCTTTCCCTCACGGTACTAGTTCGCTATCGGTCGATTACGAGTATTTAGCCTTGGAGGATGGTCCCCCCATCTTCAGACAGGATTTCACGTGTCCCGCCCTACTTGTCGTGCACCTAGTTCCACCACCGATTTTTCTCATACGGGGCTATCACCCGCTATGGCCGGACTTTCCAGACCGTTCTGATAAATCGATGGCTAAAGAGCACAGGCTGTTCCGATTTCGCTCGCCACTACTTTCGGAATCTCGGTTGATGTCTATTCCTCGAGCTACTGAGATGTTTCAGTTCACCCGGTTCGCCTCGCATGACTATGTATTCATCATGCGATACCCCTAAGGGTGGGTTTCCCCATTCGGAAATCTCCGGATCAAAGCTTATTTGCCAGCTCCCCGAAGCTTATCGCAGGCTATCACGTCCTTCGTCGCCTGTAATCGCCAAGGCATCCACCACATGCACTTAGTCACTTGACCCTATAACTTTGACGTCGCTGATAAGACGTCGGGCACAAGGACCGGATCAACTCATCAACGCTAGATGAGCTGATATTTGAGTATTCGCGTTATGCCGTTCTACAACTCGATATCTCGAGCTGAAGTCTGGTGACGCAATCATATGTTGCCGACGGCACGGTGCTGACCAGGCCTTTACCCCCGATCGAGCTTTCCGTCGACAACGCTGATTCGACTCTTTGAATTGTTAAAGAACAACAGCCATCTTTCGATGACAAACCAAAAATCCCAGAAGAATCTTTGGCTTGCACCGAACAGCGCGAGTGAGACGTTGGTGGAGGATGACGGGATCGAACCGACGACCCCCTGCTTGCAAAGCAGGTGCTCTCCCAGCTGAGCTAATCCCCCAACACCCTTACCAGGCATCGTTGGTGGGTCTGGTTGGATTCGAACCAACGACCCCCGCCTTATCAAGACGGTGCTCTAACCGACTGAGCTACAGACCCACGCATCCTTAAAGTGCGCAAGCCTGGCTCCAAGCGCTGCTCCTGGCTTGCTAGACATACCCTACCAAGGCCATCTCTCAACGCTCACCAGGCTCACGCTCACTCACTGTTGTGTTTCACAGCCGATAAGTGTGGGTGCAAGAATTTGAGTGCTTTTTCCAGAAAGGAGGTGATCCAGCCGCACCTTCCGATACGGCTACCTTGTTACGACTTCACCCCAGTCACGAACCCTGCCGTGGTAATCGCCCTCCTTGCGGTTAGGCTAACTACTTCTGGCAGAACCCGCTCCCATGGTGTGACGGGCGGTGTGTACAAGACCCGGGAACGTATTCACCGCGACATGCTGATCCGCGATTACTAGCGATTCCGACTTCACGCAGTCGAGTTGCAGACTGCGATCCGGACTACGACCGGTTTTCTGGGATTGGCTCCCCCTCGCGGGTTGGCAGCCCTCTGTACCGGCCATTGTATGACGTGTGTAGCCCTACCCATAAGGGCCATGAGGACCTGACGTCATCCCCACCTTCCTCCGGTTTGTCACCGGCAGTCTCATTAGAGTGCCCTTTCGTAGCAACTAATGACAAGGGTTGCGCTCGTTGCGGGACTTAACCCAACATCTCACGACACGAGCTGACGACGGCCATGCAGCACCTGTGTGCAGGTTCTCTTTCGAGCACTCCCAAATCTCTTCAGGATTCCTGCCATGTCAAGGGTAGGTAAGGTTTTTCGCGTTGCATCGAATTAAACCACATCATCCACCGCTTGTGCGGGTCCCCGTCAATTCCTTTGAGTTTCAACCTTGCGGCCGTACTCCCCAGGCGGTCAACTTCACGCGTTAGCTACGTTACTGAGAAGGAACCTTCCCAACAACCAGTTGACATCGTTTAGGGCGTGGACTACCAGGGTATCTAATCCTGTTTGCTCCCCACGCTTTCGTGCATGAGCGTCAGTGCAGGCCCAGGGGATTGCCTTCGCCATCGGTGTTCCTCCGCATATCTACGCATTTCACTGCTACACGCGGAATTCCATCCCCCTCTGCCGCACTCAAGCCTTGCAGTCACAAAGGCAGTTCCCAGGTTGAGCCCGGGGATTTCACCTCTGTCTTACAAAACCGCCTGCGCACGCTTTACGCCCAGTAATTCCGATTAACGCTTGCACCCTACGTATTACCGCGGCTGCTGGCACGTAGTTAGCCGGTGCTTATTCTTCAGGTACCGTCATCCTCCCGAGGTATTAACCCAGAAGATTTCTTCCCTGACAAAAGCGGTTTACAACCCGAAGGCCTTCTTCCCGCACGCGGCATGGCTGGATCAGGCTTGCGCCCATTGTCCAAAATTCCCCACTGCTGCCTCCCGTAGGAGTCTGGGCCGTGTCTCAGTCCCAGTGTGGCTGGTCGTCCTCTCAGACCAGCTACAGATCGTCGGCTTGGTAGGCCTTTACCCCACCAACTACCTAATCTGACATCGGCCGCTCCAATAGCGAGAGGTCTTGCGATCCCCCCCTTTCACCCGTAGGTCGTATGCGGTATTAATCCGGCTTTCGCCGGGCTATCCCCCACTACTGGGCACGTTCCGATGCATTACTCACCCGTTCGCCACTCGTCGCCAGGTTGCCCCGCGTTACCGTTCGACTTGCATGTGTAAGGCATGCCGCCAGCGTTCAATCTGAGCCAGGATCAAACTCTATAGTTCGATCTTGAATTTGCTCAAAGAATTGAAGTGAACTTCACTTCCATGAGCGTTTAAAGGTCTTTCAACCTCGAGCCTTTCGACTCTTGGCACTCGCCTTCAAACACCCACGCTTATCGGCTGTTAACTGTTAAAGAACATTGCCTTGCGGCGTTTGCTGATCAGTCATCAGCAAAGAAGCGAGATTCTGTCATGAAGAAATAACCTTGTCAAGCGCTTGGTCTTTCTTCCCGACTGCCTGCTGTCGTCGCGCTCCTTGCGGTTGGCGCCGTCAGCGGGTATCGCTTCTTTTTCGCCGCGCATCAGTGCTGTGCAGCGAAGCCCTCGACTGTAGCACAGCTTTTTTCCAGCTTGCAAGCCTTGTTCGCTGCGAACTGCAAAAAAGGCGTTGGCGCGGCGCGCCGGCTCAGCGGGCGGCCGACGTCGCCAGCCACTGGGCGCAGGCGTCCTGCGGCTGCTCGTGCGCCAGGACCTGCGGCAGCCGCGTCTGCAGCAGGCGGGCATCGGCCCGCAGGACCCGCTGCTTGATCGAGGCGATCTGCGCCGGGTGCATCGAGAAGCTGGTCAGGCCCATGGCCAGCAGCAGCTCGGTGAAGGCCGGGTCACCGGCCATCTCGCCGCACACCGACACCGCCTTGCCGTGCGCCCGGGCCTGGGCGATGGTGCTGGCGATGAGCTGCAGCACCGCCGGGTGCCAGGGGTCATACAGGTGAGACACCGCCTCATCGGCGCGGTCAATCGCCAGCGTGTACTGGATCAGGTCGTTGGTGCCGATCGAGACGAAGTCAAAGTGGCGCAGCAGCGACGGCAGGATCAGCGCGGCAGCCGGCACCTCGATCATCGCGCCCAGCTCCACCTGGGAGTAGGGCTGTCCCTGCGCGTCCAGCTGCTGCTGCGCCACCGACAGCGCCTCGCGCACGCGCAGCGCTTCCTGGGGGTGGGCGACCATGGGGATCAGCAGGCGCACCTTGCCGTGCGCGCTGGCGCGCAGGATGGCGCGCAGCTGGGCGCCGAACATCTCGGGCTCCGCCAGGCTCCAGCGGATCGCCCGCAGGCCCAGGGCCGGGTTGGTCTGGTGCTCGGTCGAATGGGCCGACATCCGGTCCAGCGGCTTGTCGGCACCGATGTCGATCGTGCGGATCGTCACCGGCAGGCCATTCATCGCCTCGACCACCGCACGGTAGGCGCGGTACTGCTCTTCCTCGTCCGGCAGGTGGCCGCCACGGTTCATGAACAGGAACTCGCTGCGGAACAGGCCCACGCCCACCGCGCCAGCAGCGATGGCGGCCGGCGCATCGGCAGGCAGCTCGATGTTGGCCAGCAGCTCGATGTTGACGCCGTCCAGCGTGACCGAGGGCTTGTGGCGCAGCCGGTCCAGCCGGGCACGCTCCAGTTCGCCCTGGCGCTGGCGGAAGCGGTATTCCTCCAGCACGATCGGCGACGGGTCGACGATCAGCACGCCCTCGTCGCCGTCGATGATGACCCAGTCGTCCTGGCGCACCAGGCGGCTGCCCTCGCGCGTGCCGACCACCGCCGGGATGTCCATGCTGCGCGCCACGATCGCGGTGTGCGAGGTGCGCCCGCCCACGTCGGTGACGAAGCCGGTGAAGACACTGCGCTTGAACTGGATCATGTCGGCCGGCGCGATGTCGTTGGCCACCAGCACCAGCGGATCCTCGCCGCCGAAGTCGCGCGTACCCAGGCTGCCCACCGGCGCGTCGTCGTCCTCGCGGGCCGAGCGCGACATGGCCTTGAGCATGCGCTCGACCACCTGCTCCAGGTCGGCCTTGCGCTCGCGCAGGTAGTCGTCCTCCATCTCGTCGAACTGCCGCGCCAGCACCTCCAGCTGCGCCGACATCGCCCACTCGGCGTTGTAGTGGCGCTCGGTGATCCATTGCTTGGTGGCGTCGGCCAGCATCTCGTCGTGCAGCAGCATCAGGTGCACGTCCAGCAGCGCCACCAGTTCGGCATGGGCCTCCTCCGGCACCTCCTGCTTGAGGGCGATCAGCTCCGCCGCCACTTCATCGCGGGCACGGCGCAGGCGGGCGACTTCAGCCTCGACCTGCGAAGCGTCAATGAAGTAGTGCGCCACGTCGACACGGCTGGACGCCACCAGCACCGCCCGGCCGATGGCCACACCGCGCGAGACGGGCAGGCCGAAGATCTGGATGCTCATGCCGTGGGACTGTAGCAGCGCCACTGCCCGGCACAGCCCGGGTTTCACCACCTGTCACCGCTTCGTCAACAGACCGTCAACGTCGCGACACCGGCGCTCGCCACGATGCGACGCAACCACGGAGAAGCCCGATGAAGGAACTGCCCTCGCCCACGCAGCCGCTGATGCAATTGCTCGAATCGCCGCTGCGGCGCCGCCCGCCGGTGGCGCCGGCGCAGCCGCGCCGCGCCCTGGAAGAGCCGGTCCTGGAGGTGGTCTGGGCGCGGCATCAGGACGAGGTCCGGGCCGCCCAGCGCCTGCGCTGGCGCGTGTTCGTGGACGAGATGGGCGCCAGCCTGCCGCCAACGCCGCACCTGGGCGCGGACCACGACATCGACCGCTTCGACGAGCACTGCGAGCACCTGCTGGTGCGCCTGCCTGGCACGGAAGGTCGCCCGGCGGAGGTGATCGGCACCTACCGCGTGCTCACCCCGGCCGCGGCGCTGCGGGCCGGCGGTCTGTACAGCGACAGCGAATTCGACCTCGCCCCCCTGCAGGCCTGGCGACCGCGCCTGGTGGAGCTGGGCCGCTCCTGCGTCCATCCCGAGCACCGCAGCGGGGCCGTGATCATGGCGCTGTGGGCCGAGCTGGCGGCGTTCATGGAGCGCAACCGCCTGGAGGCGATGATCGGCTGCGCCAGCGTCACGATGAACGACGGCGGTCACCATGCCGCCAGCCTCTGGACGCGTCTGCAGGCGCAGTACCTGTCCGAGCCCGCCTTCCGGCTGACGCCCCGCCTGCCCCTGCCGGTGGAGCAGCTCGACACCACGCTGGACGCCGAGCCCCCCGCGCTGCTCAAGGGCTACCTGCGCTGCGGGGCGCGCATCCTGGGCGCGCCCGCCTGGGACCCCGACTTCAACACCGCCGACCTGCCGGTGATGCTGCAGCTCGCCGACCTGCCCGCGCGCTACCGGCGCCACTTCCTGCGCGCCGGCTGAGACGGCCGCCGAAGCAGCCGGGGCCTCAGCTGCCCTCGCCGAACTTGTCGTTGACCAGCGCCTGGATCGCGTCCAGCGCCTGCTGCTCGTCGGGGCCGCTGGTCTCCAGTTCCACCTCGGCGCCCTGACCGGCCGCCAGCATCATGACGCCCATGATGCTCTTGGCGTTCACGCGGCGGCCGTTGCGGGTCATGAAGACGTCGCACTGGAAACCGCCCGCCAGCTTGGTGAGCTTGGCCGAGGCCCGCGCATGCAGGCCGAGCTTATTGCTGATGGTGAGCGTGACTTGCTGCATAGGCGGGCGAGAGGTCCTGTGACTGGGTCTGGGGCCGGTGCGAGGACACCGGCATCACGCCCTGGCCGCCGCCGGACAGGGCGCGCGCCACCAGCGTGTCCAGTGCCTCGTTGCGGTAGGCCATGGCGCGCCAGAGCATTGGCACGTTGACGCCGGCCACCACCCGCTGCGTGACGCCATCGGCCACGCGGGCCGCGGTGTTGCAGGGCGTGGCGCCGAAGACATCGGTGAGGATCAGGGTCGGCTGCCCGGGCGGCAGCAGCGGGCGCAGCGCGGCCTCGACCTCGGTGTCCGACCAGCCGGCCGGCACGTCCAGCGCCGATACCTGGTCCAGGTGCTCGGCAAAGACGTGCGCCGCCACCGAGCGCAAGGCCGAGGCAAGCGGGGCGTGGGCCAGGAGCAGCAGCTGGGGCATGGAGGCAGGGTAACCGGTGGTTGGGGCCATTCTAGGGGTCCGGCGTGCCCCCAAGGGCAGGGATGGACGGCTCGGCCGCCACCGGCGAGCATGCACACCTCCCGAGCCCCCCGCCCGTTGCGGACGACCCCGCCAGACCGGACGCCGGCGCTCCCTGCCCAATCTGTGTCACCATCCGGCCTGCCCGCAGGACGGAGGGTGCCTCTGTCCGGAGCGGCCCATGAACGCCCCTGATCGACTGCCCCACCCCATGTCTGCCGACCGCCTGCCCCAGGAAGCCCCCCGGCCGTCCGACGACCCGTACTGGCGTGAGCTGATCAGCCAGATCGGCAGCGACATCGGCCAGTCCCTCACCAGCGCCCTGGAGCGCGTGACCGCCCTGGCCACCACCGGCAAGATCGACCGCGCCGGCCTGAAGGCCCTGCGCGACGAGATCGACCGCGCCCGCCGTGCCGGCATGATCGGGCAGCAGATGGCGCGCTACGCCTCGGGCCGCATCCGCCAGGTGCCCGAGCAGCTCAGCCTGACCACGCTGATGCGCGAGATCCTGGTCCAGCGCGGCCGCGAGGCCTCGGCCCGCAACCTGCAGATCCGCCAGTCGCTGCGGCCGGTGGACGTGATCGCCGATGCCACGCTGCTGCACGCGCTGGCCCAGGCGGTGATGGACTGGTCGCTCGAACTCAGCCGCAGCACGCTGGAGCTGCGCGTCGAGCTGAAGTCCTGGCCGGCCCATGCGCTGCTGGTCTGCCGCTTCGACCACGTCAGCGAACACGCCGTTCCCGAGGAGGTGGTGGCCCGCACCGACCACGTCGCCTTGCTCGACACCATGAGCTGGCGCCTGGTGCAGCAGATCGCCCGCACGCTGCAACTGGGCGTGGACCGTGTGGATGGCCCGCGTGACTGCGTGCTGACCATCGAGTTCCCGCGCACCGTCAGCGACCAGCTCGAAGGCGTCAGCGCGGTCGAGATCGACCCCGGCTTCGCCGCCTCCGAGAACTCCAAACCACTGGCGGGCAGCCACGTGCTGGTCGTCGCGGCACGCCGCGACCTGCGCAACGACGTGCGCGAGGCCACGCGCCACATGGGCCTGCTGGTGGACTTCGTCAATTCGGTGGACGAGGCCGAGGAATTCGTGCGCGACGCCCTGCCGCACGCCATCGTCTACGAGTCGGCGCTGGCCGGCGACCGCTTCCAGCGCCTGTGCGAAGGCATCCTGGGCGAGGTGCCGAACTTCGTCTTCATCGAGATCGCCGAGGAAGGCGACGGCTTCCAGCTCAGCAGCGACAACGACCAGCGCCGCGCCAGCGTCGGGCGCAACGCGGTGCAGGAATCGCTGCCGTCGGCGCTGCTCTTCGAGCTGTCGCGCACCGCCTGAACGCCGCCCTCAAGGGGCTGCGCGGCGGCGGGCCTCAGCCGCCGAAGACCTTGCGCAGGATGTCGCTGCCGGTGCCCACCGGGTCCTGGCGGATCTTGCGCTCTTCCTCGCCGATGATCAGGTACAGGCCGTCCAGCGCCTTGCGCGTGACGTAGCTCTGCAGGTTGGCATCTTCCTTCTTGACCAGGCCCAGCCCCGAGGCCTTGCCGGCCAGCGCGTTGTACTTGTCGGCCAGCGACACCTGCTCGGTGGCCCGCGTGACGATGGGCAGGAACTTGGTGGTCAAGGGCTGGCGCGTCTTGCCGGCGAAGTAATCGGTCACTGAGGTATCACCGCCGCGGACGATCTTCACGGCGTCCTGCACCGTGATCGCGCGCGCGGCCGAGACCAGCATCTCCTTGGCTTCAGGCACGGCCAGTTCGGCGGCCCGGTTCATCGCCGCCACCAGCGCGTCCACCTTGGCCTGCTGTCCGGTGAACTTGGCCAGCTTGGCGGCGTCTTCCAGCACGCCGGGCAGCGGGATGTGGACCTTGGGGTTCTTCATGAAGCCGCCGTCCTGGCCCAGCAGGCCCACCGCCGCCAGGGCGCCGCGCTCCAGCGCGGTCTTCACGCCCATGGACGCATCAGCCTGGCTGAGCAACCCGGCCTGCGCCAGGGGCGCCAGGCCCAGGCCCAGGAAGGCCGCTCCGGCGGCCGTAAACTCTCGACGCTGCATTGCGAGGTCCTCCATGAATCGACGCCACCATCTTGCGCTGTCCGCCCGCTGGCTGGCAACCGCCGCGGTCGCCCCGTGGGCGCTGGCCGCCTGCGCCGGCCGCGAAACGGCGCCGGACTTCGCGTTCACGTTGCTGGGCGGCCGCACCCAGCAGTTCGCCCAGGCCCGCCAGGGCAAGGTCATGCTGGTCAACTTCTGGGCCACCAGCTGCACCACCTGCGTCAAGGAAATGCCGCAGATGGTCGAGACCTTCAACAAGTTCAACAGCCAGGGCTACGAGATGCTGGCCGTGGCGATGAACTACGACAACCCGGAGTTCGTGGCCAATTTCGCCCAGAGCCGCCAGCTGCCGTTCGGCGTCACCCACGACCGCGACGGCGCGATCGCCAAGGCCTTCGGTGATGTGCGCCTGACGCCCACCAGCTTCCTGGTCGACAAGTCGGGCGCGGTGGTCAAGAAGTACGTGGGTGAGCCGGATTTCGCCGACTTCCAGCGCCTGATCGGCGAGCTGCTGAAGGCCTGATCAGGCGCCGACGCCGGCCTGCGCCGCCTGCTGGTCGGCGTGGTAGCTCGAGCGCACCAGCGCGCCCACGGCGGCGTGGCTGAAGCCCATCTCGCGGGCCTGCGCCTCGAACATCTTGAACGTGTCGGGGTGCACATAGCGGGTCACCGGCAGGTGGTGGCCCGAGGGCGCCAGGTACTGGCCGATGGTCAGCATGTCGATGTCGTGGGCGCGCATGTCGCGCATCACCTCGAGGATTTCCTCGTCGGTCTCGCCCAGGCCGACCATCAGGCCGCTCTTGGTGGGGATGTGCGGGAACAGGGCCTTGAACTTCTTCAGCAGGTTCAGGCTGAAGGCGTAGTCGCTGCCGGGGCGGGCCTGCTTGTACAGGCGCGGCACGGTCTCCAGGTTGTGGTTCATCACATCGGGCGGCGCAGCCTTCAGGATCTCCAGCGCGCGCTCGTCGCGGCCGCGGAAATCGGGCACCAGCACCTCGATGCGGGTGGCGGGCGAATGTTCGCGCACCTGGCGGATGCACTCCACGTAGTGGCCGGCGCCGCCGTCGCGCAGGTCGTCGCGGTCGACGCTGGTGATCACCACGTATTTCAGCTTCAGCGCGGCGATGGTCTTGGCCAGATTCAGCGGCTCATCCACATCCAGCGGATCGGGACGGCCGTGGCCGACGTCGCAGAAGGGGCAGCGCCGGGTGCACTTGTCACCCATGATCATGAAGGTGGCCGTGCCGTGGCCGAAGCACTCGCCGATGTTCGGGCACGAGGCCTCTTCACAGACCGTGTGCAGCTTGTGCTCGCGCAGGATCTGCTTGATCTCGTAGAAGCGGGTGGTCGGCGAGCCGGCCTTGACGCGGATCCAGTCGGGCTTCTTCAGCACCTCGGCCTGCACCACCTTGATCGGGATGCGCGCGGTCTTGGCCTGGGCCTTCTGCTTGGCGGTGGCGTCGTAGTCGGCGCCGGTCTTGGCTTCGTGGGTGGTCTTGTCGGTGGCCATGGCAAACAGCAGGCGCGTGAGGAGGGAAGAGGATCAGCGGCTCAGGTGGGCCGCAAGGCGCTCGGCCAGCAAGGCGGCGACATCGCGCGGCTCGGCGCGCACGCCCAGTGTAGCGAGGTCGACCGTGCGCAAGCCCGCGTACCCGCAGGGGTTGATGCGCTCGAAGGGCTGCAGGTCCATGGCCACGTTCAGCGACACCCCGTGGTAGGTGCAGTGCCCGGCCACCTTGATGCCCAGCGCAGCGATCTTGCCCAGGCCGGCGAACGGGTCCTGGCTGGGGCCGGCGGGCGCGCCGGCGTGGAAGGGGTCGGCCAGGCGCACGTAGATGCCCGGTGCGCCGCTGACCCGAAAGCCCACCACGCCCAGCGCCTCCAGCGTCTGGATCACCGCGGCCTCCAGGCGGAAGACGTATTCCTTGACGTAGATGCCCAGGCGCTTGAGGTCCACCAGCGGGTAGATCACCACCTGGCCCGGGCCGTGGTAGGTGACCTGGCCGCCGCGGTTGGTCTGCACCACCGGGATGTCGCCGGGCATCAGCAGGTGCTCGGGCTTGCCGGCCACGCCCTGGGTGAAGACCGGCGGGTGCTCGACCAGCCACAGCTCATCCGGCGTGTCGGCCTGGCGCGCCTCGGTGAAGGCGCGCATCGCGTCGAAAGTCTGCGCGTAGGGCACCAGGCCCCAGTCGCGCAACTGCATCGCGGGCGATGCGGAGGCGGCGGCGTCGGACATGACCCGATTGTCCCCGACGCCCGCCAGCCGCGCCGCGCGCCGGGTCATCGCTTTCGCGCTATGGTCGCGCCATGCGCCCGCTGATCCTTGCTGTCACCCTGTGCCTGGTGGCCGTGCCGCCCGCGCTGGCCCGTCCCGGCGAGACCGCGCTGCAGCAGGCCCTGAAGGTCTACACCGAGGGCGACTGGGCGGCCGCCCAGGCCCGCTTCACCACGCTGGCCCGCGCCGGCGTGCCAGCGGCGATGCACGACCTGGCGGTGATGCACCTGCGCGGCGAGGCCCGGCCCGCCAGCGTGCGCGAGGCCGAGCGCTGGCTGCTGACCGCCGCCGGCAAGGGTTTCGTCACCTCGATGGCGGCGCTGGGCGAGCTCTATGAATCCGGCCGCCTGGGCGCGCGCGACCTGCCCAAGGCCCTGCAGGCCTGGGAGGCCGCCGGCGAGGCCGGCAGCGTGGAAGCCCAGGTCGCCGCCGGCACCGCGCACTGGATGGGCCGCGGCACGCCGAGCGACGCCGCCGAGGCCGCCCGCTGGTACCGCCGCGCCGCCGCCGCGGGCGATGTGGGCGCGCAGTACATCCTGGCCACGATGTACGAGAAGGGCGACGGCGTGCCGCAGGACCTGCGGCTGGCACGCTACTGGTACGAGGCCGCCGCCCGCCAGGGTGACGAGGCCGCGCCCTGGAAGCTCAAGGCGATGGACGCCGCCGACACCGCGGCGGGTGCTACAGCACCACCTTGACCATCGGGTGCGTGCTCAGCGTGCGGTAGAGCTCATCCAGCTGCTCGCGGCTGGTGGCGGTCACGGTGATCGTCAGGCCCAGGTAGTTGCCGCCCTTGCTGGGGCGGGCCTCCACCGTGGCGGCGTCGAAGCCGGGGTCGAACTGCATCGCCACCGCGACGATGGCTTCAGTGAAGCCCTCGACATGCGCGCCCATCACCTTGATCGGGAAGGCGCTGGGGTACTCGATCAGCGATTGCTCGGGCGGGATCTCGGCCACGCGGGGCTCCTCAGATGGATTGCTCGCGCTTGGCGCGCTGGTAGGCCTCAAACAGGCGCGCATAGACCGGTCCGGGCTTGCCGCGCAGCGCGCCGTGGCCCACCGGCTCGCCGTCGATGCGGGTCACGGCCAGCACCTCCTTGCCGGTGGAGCTGAGCAGCACCTCGTCGGCTGCGCGCAGGTCGGCCTCGCTGAGCGGGCGCAGGTTGAAGGCGATGCCCTCCTCCTCGCACAGCTCGCGCAGCAGGGCCACGCGGATGCCCTCCAGCACATGGCCGTCCATTGGCGGGCCCAGCAGCGCGCCCTCGTGCACGATCCAGGCGTTGCTGGAGGCGCCTTCGGTGAGCCAGGGGCCGCCGGGCTCGCCGTCGCGCAGCAGCAGGGTCTCGGCGGCGCCGGCGTCGGCCGACACCTGGCGCGCCATCACATTGCCCAGCAGGGAAATGCTCTTGATGTCGCCGCGCGCCCAGCGCAGGTCGCGTGCGGTGACGCAGGCCACGCCGTGGTGGCGCTGCTCGGCCGGGACCGGGCGCATCGGCTGGCTGAAGAGGAACACCGTGGGCGTCAGGCCCGGCAGCATCACGTGGTCGCGCATCGCCACGCCGCGCGTGACCTGCAGGTAGACGATCTGGTCGTCGGCGGCCTGGGCGTCGATCAGGCGGCGGATGCGCGCCAGCCAGCCATCGCGGTCCAGCGGCGCGGGAATGCGCAGCTTGTCCAGGTTGCGCGCCAGCCGCGCCATGTGCTGGTCGAAGCGGAACAGGCGCCGGCCGTAGACCGGCATCGCCTCGTACACGCCGTCGCCGAACAGGAAGCCGCGGTCCATCACCGACACCTTGGCCTCGGCCAGCGGCTGGATCGTGCCGTTGAGGTCGCACAGGAGATCAGGCAGTGAAGCGGTCATGGCGTCCTCCGTGGCACGCAGGTTACTCCGATTCGATGCTGCGCGGTCCACGCCGGTGGGTTCACTTGATCCACAGCCGCAGGGCGTCCCAGGCCCGGCCCAGCAGCCCGGCCTGCGGCACCTCGTCCTGCACCAGCAGCGGCACGGCCGCCACCGGCGTGCCGCCCACCGTGCTGACCTTCAGCGTGGCCACGCGCTGGCCCTTGGCCAGCGGCGCCACCAGCGGATCGATGCGCTCGACCGCGGTGCGCAGGTGCTCGGCTTCGCCCTTGGGCACGGCCACCACCAGCGCGCCATCGACACCCAGGTCCACGGTGTTGCGCGTGCCCTTCCAGACCGGCACCGTCTGCACCGGCTTGCCGGCCTCGAACAGGCGCACCGCATCAAACGCGGTGTAGCCCCAGTTGAGCAGCTTCTGGCTCTCGTTGGCGCGCGCCTGCATGGAATCGGCGCCCATCACCACCGACAGCAGGCGGCGCTTGCCGCCGGGGAAGTCGCGCTGGGCGGTGGCGATCAGGCAGTAGCCGGCCGCCTCGGTGAAGCCAGTCTTCATGCCATCCACCGACGGGTCGCGCGCCAGCAGCAGGTTGCGGTTGGGCTGGCGGATGCTGTTGAAGGTGTAGTCCTTCATCGCGTAGTAGGCCGCATGCCGCTCGGGGAAGTCGCGGATCACATGCTGGGCGATCTCGGCCAGTTCACGCGCGGTGCTGCGGTGGCCGGCCTCGGTCAGGCCGGTGACGTTCCTGAACGAGGTGTTCTTCAGGCCCCAGGCCTCGGCCTGGCGGTTCATCTGGGCGACGAAGTTCTCCAGCGTGCCCGACACCCCCTCGGCCAGCGCCACGGCGGCGTCGTTGCCCGACTGCACGATCATGCCCTTGAGCAGTTCGTCCACGGTGGGCGTCATCTTGGGGTCGATGAACATCAGCGAGCCGCCGCCCTTGCGCTCGGCCCAGGCGCGTTCGCTGACCGGCAGGCGCTGGTCCAGCGCGATCTTGCGGTCCTTCAGCGCCTGGAACACCACGTAGGCGGTCATCAGCTTGGTCAGCGAGGCCGGCTCGGCCGGCGCATCCGCATTGCGCTCGGCCAGCACCTGGCGGGCGCTCATGTCGAGCAGCAGGTAGCCGCGCGCCGCCACCTCAGGGGGCTGCGGGCTCTGGGCCCGCGCCGCGGATGCGGCCAGCAACAGGGTGGACAGGAGCAGGGACAGCAGTCGTTTCATGGGAATCAGGCAGGAGCGCGGCTTGGCGGCCGCGTCAACAGGAACACACAGCGGAAGCAGCACCGCTCAGCGGTGCCAGGCGTCGGTGACGATGGACTTGAGCAGCGCGAGCTGGCCGTGGAAGAAGTGGCCGACGCCCGGCACCACCACCACCGGCATCGACTGGGGCCGGGCCCATTTGAGGGTGGCGGCCAGCGGCACCACTTCGTCGGACTCGCCGTGGATCACCAGGGTTCCCGGCGCCACCGGTGCCACCTGGAAATTCTGTGTGGCCGGGCCCACCAGCACCAGGCGCTCGACCGGCTGGCCGTCGGCCAGGCGTGCTGCGGCCTGCGAGGCCACATAGGCCCCAAACGAAAAACCCGCCAGCGCCAGCGGCAGTGCCGGGTCGCGCTGCTGGGCGATCACCGCCAGCGCGTCGTCGATCTCGCCGCGGCCCTCGTCCCAGGCGCCTTCGGAGCCGCCGACGCCGCGGAAATTGAAGCGCACCGACCGGTAGCCCAGCTGCACGAAGGCGCGCGCCAGCGTCTGGGCCACCTTGTTGTCCATCGTGCCGCCGTGCAGCGGGTGCGGGTGGCAGACCACCGCCACGCCGCGCGGCGCGTCGGCCGGGTCGTCGATCGCCAGGGCGATCGCCCCGGCCGGGCCGGCCATCAGCAGCCGGCGGGTGTGGGCGTTCATCAGCGGCCCACCGTGGGCGGCAGTTGCAACCGCTCGACCGGGCGGCCGTTCTTCAGGTGCGACTCGACGATCTCGTCGATGTCGGCGTTGTCGACGAAGGTGTACCAGACCGCCTCGGGGTAGACCACCGCGACCGGACCGCCGGCACAGCGGTCCAGGCAACCCGCCTTGTTCACCCGCACCCCACCCGGCCCGGCCAGGCCGGCCGCCTTGACCGCCTGCTTGCAGTGGTCGAAGGCCGCCTGCGCGCCCTGGTTGGCGCAGCAGTCCTGCCCCGGCTCGCGCTGGTTCAGGCAGAAGAACAGATGGTGCTTGTAGTAGCTCATGGCGGGATTGTAGGCAGTGGCCTGCTCAGTCCTGGGCGGCCAGCCGGTGCAGCAGCCAGCCCAGGGCCAGGTAGGGCCAGAACCAGCCGATCCACTGCGCCAGACCGTGGAAGCGGATGAAGCGGCCCTGCTCCCAGGCCTGCAGGCTGTCGGCGAAGTACGGGTCGGCCGGCACCTGGGCCACCAGCACCACCAGGCCGACCAGCACCACCACGCCCAGGCCGGCGGCCAGGCGCGCGCCCAGCGGCGCCAGCAACAGCAGCAGCACGCCCACCGCCACCATCGCCGGAAACACCTCGGGGCCCAACCAGCCCAGCGCATGGGCCGGGCCGAAGTTCAGCGCGGCCGACAGCGTGGTCGTCGCCAGCCCCAGCGCCACCGCGCCGCCGCACAGCAGCAGCCGCCGCCAGCCGGGCGCGGTGACCGCGCAGGCGATCAGGCAGGGCGCGAGCAGGCCCAGCACCATGCCCAGGCCCGAGACCACCGCCACCGGCCGCTCGATGGGCGCCGGCACGTCACTGATCCATTCCAGCGCCTCCTGCGCCCAGTCGACGTCCAGCAGCAGCCCGACCAGACCGTCCTGGATGCGCTCCCAGCCCAGGCCCAGCCCCATCGGGAAGGGCGCCGGAAACAGCAGACCCAGCGGCCAGGCCAGCAACAGGCCCAGCGGCGCATCGCCGCCGATGAACCAGCGCTGGCGCCAGCTCTGCCAGTGGCCCGGCCAGCCGGTGGCCAGCAGCAGCACCGCGAGCAGCGCCCCCAGCAGGCCGCCGGCGCTGTTCAGGGCCAGGTCCAGCAGCGACGGAAAGCGGCCCGGGATCAGGTGCTGGGCCGTCTCCATCGTGTAGGACAGCGCCGCGCAGGCCAGCGCCGCCTGCAGCACCGTGCCCAGCGTGGCCCTGCCCCGGCCGCGCAGCGCCAGCACCAGCAACGCGCCCAGCGGCGCGTAGCCCAGCAGATTGGCCCAGATGTCGAAGGGCGGTGCCCGGCGCGGCAGCGGCAGGACCAGCAGGTCCAGCAGCGACGACCCCAGCGGCCACTGCCAGCCGGTGAACGGATACAGGCTGGCGTAGACGATCAGGCCGGTCAGGGCCAGGGCCAGCGCGGCCGCCGAGCGGCCATCGGTGCGACGCGCCACCACCCGCCCCGGCCCCTCAGGGCTTGACCACCACCAGCACGACGATGGCGATGAACAGCAGCACCGTCACTTCGTTGAACACGCGGTACCAGCGGTCGCTGCGGCGGTTGGCCAGCGCCTCGAAATCCTTCAGCAGCCGCCGGCAGACCTCCTGGTAGACCAGCACGCCCACCACCAGCAGCAGCTTCAGGTGCATCCAGCCGCTGCCCGGGCCGCGCCCGATGCCGTAGCCCAGCCACAGCACCGTGCCCAGCACGATCGCCGGGATCATCAGGACCATCATGAAGCGCTGCAGCTTGCGCGCCATCAGCAGCAGCCGCTCGCGCTCGGCGTGGCTGTCGTGCGGCACCATGGCCAGATTGACGAAGATCCGCGGCAGGTAGAACAGCCCGGCGAACCAGCTGGCCACGAAGACGATGTGGAAGGCCTTGACCCAGAGGTAGCTCATGCGCCGCATTATCCGGCGGCCCATAAGAAAGAGCCCCGGCCGTGGGCCGGGGCTTGAAAGCCTTGACGCTGTCATCACGTGAAGGCACCTGCTCAGGGAGGAAAAGCAGGGAGCATGACCCTCGCAGGCCACGCTCAATCCGAACTTTAACACCAGGCGTCGCGTCTGTACCATAGGGGCTCCACGAACCCCCGCGGGCTGTTGCATCTTCGGCATCCTGCGTTTTTTTCTGCCGTCCCATGAGCCTGCCCAGTTTCCCGGCCGCCCGTCCGCGCCGCCTGCGCCGTGATGCCTTCAGCCGTGCGATGGTGCGTGAGCACCTCCTCACCCCGGCCGACCTGATCCTGCCGGTCTTCGTGCTCGACGGCCAGAACCAGGTGCAGGACGTGGCCAGCATGCCCGGCGTGCAGCGCATGAGCGTCGACCGCCTGTTCGCCCAGGCCGAGCAGTGCCTGGCGCTGGGCGTGCCGGTGATGGCGCTGTTCCCGGTGATCGACCCGTCGCTGAAGGACCCGAACGGCCGCGAGGCCACCAACCCCGAGGGCCTGGTGCCGCGCGCGGTGCGGGCACTGAAATCGCGCTTCCCGGAGCTGGGCGTGCTGACCGACGTGGCGCTGGACCCGTTCACCAGCCACGGCCAGGACGGCCTGCTGGATGAGACCGGCTACATCCTGAACGACGAGACCGTGGCCGTGCTGTGCGAGCAGGCGCTGGTGCAGGCCGAGGCCGGCGTGGACATCGTCGCCCCCAGCGACATGATGGACGGCCGCATCGGCGCGATCCGCGACGCGCTGGAGGCCCGCGGCCGCATCCACACCCGGATCATGGCCTACAGCGCCAAGTACGCCAGCGCCTTCTACGGCCCCTTCCGCGACGCCGTGGGCTCGGCCGCCAACCTGGGCAAGAGCGACAAGAAGACCTACCAGATGGACCCGGCCAACAGCAACGAGGCGCTGCGCGAGGTGGCGCTGGACATCGCCGAAGGCGCCGACATGGTGATGGTCAAGCCCGGCCTGCCCTACCTGGACATCGTGCGCCGGGTCAAGGACGAGTTCCGCATGCCCACCTTCGCCTACCAGGTCAGCGGCGAGTACGCGATGATCAAGGCCGCCGCGCAGAACGGCTGGCTGGACCACGACAAGGTCATGATGGAGGCGTTGCTGGCCTTCAAGCGCGCCGGCGCTGACGGCGTGCTGAGCTACTTCGCCCTCGATGCCGCGCGCCTGCTGAAGCAGGGCTGATGCGCATCTTCCACGTCACCGCCGACCGCCTGCAGGAGCTGCAGGCGCTGCCGTCGGTGCTGCCCACCGAAGGTTTTCTGTGGATCGGCGCCGGGCGGCGCCAGTTCGAGGTCCACCTGGCCGAACTGCAGGGCGCGCTGCAGCGCTGGGTGGGCGCGCCGCTGGTGGACCTGCATGTCAGCGACCTGCTCAACACCCAGCTGCCCTCGCAGTTCGGCGACACCTCATGGTACGACCTGATGGTGATCCGCCGCCTGGCCCCGGGCAGCGGCAGCCGCGAGCTGTTCCTGGGCGCCGAGAACGGCACGCTGGCCTCGTCGCACCAGGCGCTCGATGCGATCGACACCAGCCCGGTCGGCTTCGCGATCTTCGACCGCGTGCTGCTGAGCGTGCACCCCACCGACTGCCTGGTGCGCGAGCACTTCGCCTCGCGCCTGGCCCAGCACGCGCAGGAAAGCGACCTGCGTGGCGGCGCACGGCTGCCCACCAGCCCGGCCGAGCTGATGCTGCGCATGGTCAACCATGTGGTCGACAACTACCTGGATCTGCGGCGCCTGCTGACGCGGCATTTCGCCACCTTGCAGACCGAGTTGCTGGCGCGGCGCCAGCGCAGCGTCGACTGGTCGCTGATCGTGCGTTCGCGCGATGCGCTGCACATGCTCGAAGACATCTGCGAGGACCAGCGCAGCGCCATCCAGGAGTGGATCGACGCGCTGGACGAATGGCCGGCCGCGCTCGATGCCACCACCCGCCGCGAGCGCGACCTGCTGCGGGTGCGCTCGCGCGACGTGCTGGAGCACATCGAGCGCGTGCTCACGCACGTGCGGCGCCTGGAGCAGTCGGCCGAGGCCGGTCTGCAGATGCACTTCGCCCTGGTCGGCCAGCGCACCAACGACATCATGCGCACGCTGACCGTGATCACCGCGCTGTTCCTGCCGATGAACCTGATCACCGGCTTCTTCGGCATGAATTTCGATGGCCTGCCGCTGATCCACTCGCACACCGGCGTGTGGATCGCCGCCGGCATGATGGGGGTGATTGCGCTGGTGCTGGGCTTCTTCTTCTGGCAACGTCGGCTGTTGGGGAGCACCCGGGGCTGATGTCGCGCCCCCTCCCCGCTGAAGGACGTCCCCTTGCACACCCCTGCCCTCGCTGCCGCCGCCCTGCTCGCCCTGCTGGCCCCTCAGGCCCAGGCCGCCGCACGGTACAGCGCCCTCGACATCACCCCCGCCGGCACCGTGAGCTGCCAGCCCGCGGCCGTCAATGGCAGCGGCCAGGTGGTGGGTACCACCATGCTCAGCCCCGCCGGTCCCGCCCGCGGCTTCGTCACCGGGCCGAATGGCGTCGGGGCGCGGCTGGTCGACACCCTGGGCGGCTCGCACAGCCGCCTGCAGGGCCTCAACGACCGCGGCGTCGCGGTGGGGCAGGCCTCCGTGGCTGGCGACACCGCCGAGCAGGCGATCGTGGTGGCGGCGGGCGCCAGCGTGCCCACGCCGATCGGCCAGGCCGGACGGTCGTCCTACGCCACCGCGCTGAGCGCCAAGGGCCGCGTGGTCGGCGGCGCGCTGGACCCCACGGACGGCCTGTACCACGGCTTTCTCACCAGTGGCTCGCGCTACCGGCCGCAGTCGCTGGCCGCCGGCACCACGCCGATGGGCGTGCTGGCCGACGGCACCGTGGCCGGCGCGATCGACCAGCCGGGTGGCGGGTCGCGGGCCTTCATCACCGGGCCCGACGGTCAGGGCATGACGCTGCTGGGCACGCTGGGCGGCCACACCACGTTTGCGCTGGGCATGAACAAGTCGGGCGTGCTGGTGGGCTTTGCCGGGAATGCCGACGGCTCGGCCCACCACGCCTTCGTCACCGATCCCGGCGGCGGCCAGTTGCGCGACCTGGGCGTGCCCGGCCTGTTCGCGCTGGCCCAGAACCTCAACAGCAAGGGCAAGGTGGTGGGCTTCTACACCGACGACTGGTCGCGCCTGTACGCCTTCGTGGCCACGATCGGCGGCACCTGGAAGACGCTGGACAGCCTGGTCACGCTGCCGGGTGGCGCCACGCTGACCCAGGCCTGGGGGATCAACGACGCCGGGCAGATCTCGGCGAGCGGGTCGGACGGTCGCTGCTATCTGCTGACCCCGCTGCCCTGAGGCGGTACGGGTCGCGCAGGCCCAGACCCAGCATCAGCTCGGTCTCGCGCGCTTCCATCGCCTCGGCCTCGACCTCGTCGCCCTCGTGGTCGTAACCCTGGGCGTGCAGCGTGCCGTGCACCAGCAGGTGCGCGTAGTGCTCGGCCAGCGGGATGCGCTGGGCCCGGGCCTCGGCCTCGACCACCGGCGCGCACAGCACCAGGTCGGCCTGCACCACCGGTTCGTGGGCGTAGTCGAAGGTGAGCACGTTGGTGGCGTAGTCCTTGCCGCGGTAGTCGCGGTTCAACGCCCGGCCCTCGTCGTCACCCACGATGCGCACGGTGATCTCGCCCGGCGCCTCCAGCGCATGGCGGATGCAGCGCGCCACGGTGTGGCGCGGCAGCTGCGCGCGGTGGCGCGGGTCGGCGAACTGCAGCGACAGGGTGAGCGGGTGCAGGGCCATCAGGACTCCGGGGCGGTGGAAGCGCGCGCACGGCGGCGCTGCTGGGCGTCGTAGGCGTCGACGATGCGCGCCACCAGCGGGTGACGCACCACGTCGGCCGAGGTGAAGCGGGTGGTGGCGATGCCGTTGACCTTGCGCAGCACCTGCTCGGCGTCGACCAGGCCGCTGACCGTGCCGCGCGGCAGGTCGATCTGGCTGACGTCGCCGGTGATCACCGCCTTGGCGCCGAAGCCGATGCGGGTCAGGAACATCTTCATCTGCTCGGGCGTGGTGTTCTGGGCCTCGTCGAGGATGACGAAGCTGTGGTTGAGCGTGCGCCCGCGCATGAAGGCCAGCGGCGCGATCTCCAGCGTGCCTTTCTCGAAGGCCTTGGTCACGCGGTCAAAGCCCATCAGGTCATACAGCGCGTCGTACAGCGGGCGCAGGTAGGGGTCGACCTTCTGCGCCAGGTCGCCCGGCAGGAAGCCCAGGCGCTCGCCGGCTTCCACCGCCGGGCGGGTCAGCACGATGCGCTGCACCGCGCTGCGCTCCAGCGCATCCACCGCGCAGGCTACCGCCAGGAAGGTCTTGCCGGTGCCGGCCGGGCCGATGCCGAAGGTGATGTCGTGGCCCAGGATCTGGCGCAGGTACTGCACCTGGTTGGGCGTGCGGCCAGTGAGGTCGGCGCGGCGCGTGTGCAGCACGATGTCGCCCTCGGCGTCGCTGCCGGCCAGGCGCGCGCGACTGCCGCGGCGCAGGTCGTCCAGCGCCAGTTGCAGCAGATCGGCGGGGATGGCCTTGCGGGCGCGCTCATAGAGGCTCTGCAGCAGCTCCAGCACGCGCTCGGCATCGCGCGCGCTGCCCTCGATGCGAAACGCCCCCTGGCGGCGCTGGATGGTCACCGGCAGCACCGCCTCGATCGTCCGCAGGTGTTCGTCCAGCGGTCCGCACAGGTGACCCAGGCGGACGTTGTCGAGGGGCGTGAATGTGTGGCGCAGCGTCATCGCCGGTGATTGTCCACCACCGTATGATGCGGCGCCATGATCGGACGCCTCACCGGAACCCTCGCCGAGAAAACCCCGCCGCGCGTGCTCATCGATGTGGGCGGCGTCGGCTACGAGGTCGACGTGCCGATGAGCACCTTCTACCACCTGCCGGGCCTGGGCGAGCGCGCCACGCTGCTGACCCACTTCGTGGTGCGCGAGGATGCGCAGCTGCTCTACGGCTTTCTCACCGCCGAGGAACGCGCCACCTTCCGCGAGCTGCTGAAGATCTCCGGCATCGGCCCGCGCACCGCGCTGGCCATCTTGTCGGGCCTGAGCGTGGCCGATCTGGCCGCGGCGGTGACGCGCCAGGAAGGCGGGCGGCTGCAGAAGGTGCCGGGCATCGGCAAGAAGACCGCCGAGCGGCTGCTGCTCGAACTCAAGGGCAAGCTCGGCCCCGACCTGGCGCTGCCGGCCGGCGCCACGGCGGTCAGCGACAGCCAGGCCGACATCGTCCAGGCGCTGATGGCGCTGGGCTATGGCGAGAAGGATGCCGCGGCGGCGCTGAAGAAGCTGCCGCCGGACGTGGGCGTCAGCGAGGGCATCAAGCTCGCGCTCAAGGCCCTGGGCTGACCGCTCAGGCCGGCTGCACCTGGCGCGGCGAATCCGGCAGCTGGAAGGCGCCGACACACTCGGCCAGCTGGCGCGCCTGGCCTTCCAGGCCGCCGGCCAGCTCGGCCGTCTGCGCCACCAGCGCCACGTTCGAACTGGAGCTGTTCGCCAGCGCCTGCATGGTCTCGACCAGCATGTTGATGCCCGAGCTCTGGGCGAAGGTGGTCTCCCAGATCTCGCCCACGCGCTGGCCCATCTCGTCGACCTGGGCCGCCATCGCCTCGATCGCCTGGTGCGCGACCCCGGCAAAGCGGTCGCCCTCCTGGATGTCGGCGGCGCTGGCCTGCACCAGCGCGCGGATCTCGGCGCTGGCCGCCGACGAGCGGTTGGCCAGCTGACGGACCTCGGCGGCCACCACGGCGAATCCCTTGCCCTGCTCGCCGGCCCGGGCGGCCTCGACGGCGGCGTTGAGCGCCAGCAGGTTGGTCTGGAAGGCGATCGACTCGATCAGGCCGACGATCTCGCCCACCTTGCGCGAGCTGCCGGAGATCGTGCTCATCATGCCGGTCAGGTCGCGCACCGCCTTCAGCCCCTGCCCGGCTGTCTGGCTCACCACCTGCGCGCGCTCGCGAGCGGTCTGGGCCGACGCGGCGTTCTCGTGCACGAAGCGGGTGACCTCGGCCAGGCTCGCGCTGGTGGCCATCAGTTCGCTCTGGTGCACCTCGGTGCGCTGGCGCAGGTCCTGGTTGCCGGCCGAGATCTGGGTGCTGGCCGAGGCCACATGCAGGCTGGCTGTGCGGACCTCGCTGACCATCTCAGCCAGGCGCCCGCTCATCGCATTGAGCGAACTCAGCAACTGGGCCGTCTCGTCGCGGCCATCGACCCGGACCTGGCGGGTCAGGTCGCCCGCCGCCACCGTCTCGGCCACCCGGACGGCATCGCGCAACGGCACCAGCAGCGAGCGTGAGACGCCCCAGGCAAGCGCCAGCGTCGCGGTGACGCCCAAGGCCATCAGCGTCAGGAGCACCTGGTGGGCGCGCTCGGACTGGTCGGCGAACTCCTGCATGGACGACTCGGCCAGCGCCGCGCCGGCCGTGACCGTCTCGTCGACGCCGGCACGGTGGCGCAGGTAGAGCGCGTCGGCCGTCAGCAAGGCCTTCGTGGCGGCCTCGCGGTCGCCGGACTTGAGGTGCTGCAGCACGTCCCTGGCGGCGGCGATGAAGGCCCGCCCCTCGGCGTGCTGCCGCCCCAGCAGCTGTTGCTCCAGACCGTAGGGCGGGTGGGCGGTCCACCAGGCGACACGGTCGTCGTACTCGCGCCCCAGCCGCGCCAGTTCGTCCTCGGCGCGGCGGATCGACAGCGTCGCCTCGAGGGCCTGGGACACGACCAGGCGCATCTCGATCAGATACATCGGTGGCGGCAGGATGTCGGCCACCACGTCCTTGGCCACGAAACTGGTCTGGCTGCTGCGTGCCAGTGCACGCGTTTCGTACAGCGCGACGGCGACACAGGCGCAGACGATCAGCGCGCTGAGCGCCGCGAGCCACAGCTGGCGCGTCTTGACGGAGAGGCGACTGAGCAGGTTCATGGGCATCCTGGCGAAACGCATGCCCCCCGCATTCGACACGCAGATCGCCGCGGCAATGTCCGGAGAAGCGCCCGTTCTGGGGCGCTTCTGGCTCGGTCACTCAGTGCTGGTGCATCGGCGCCGGGTTGGCGGCACCCAGCGGGCGCACCGGCGCCTTCAGCTCGATCGTCTCGCGCTTGCCGTCCTTGCCCTCGACGACCAGGCTCAGCGGCACGCTGTCGCCGTCCTTCAGCGGCTGCTTCAGGTCCATCAGCATCACGTGGTAGCCGCCCGGCTTGAGCTCGACGGTCTGCCCCGCCGGCAGCTCCAGGCCCTTGGGCAGCGCCGCCATCTTCATCACATTGCCGTCCATCTTCATCTCGTGGATCTCGACCACGCCGGCCAGCGGCGAAGCCACCGACAGCAGCCGGCCGCCCTGCGCGGACTTGAGCTGCATGAAGGCGCCGGTGGCCTTCTGGGCCGGCACGGTGCCGCGCACCCAGGCGTCGCTGACCGCGGTCTGTGCCAGCGCTGCACTCATCGACAGGCTGGCCGTGAAGGCCGCTACGGCCAGATGTTTCAACTTCATCGGGGGTCCTCTGGGGGTGGTTGGAAAAGCGTGAAGGTCAGACCTCGACCAGCTGCAGCGGGCGCTGGCCGCCGTCGCTGCGGGTCATGCCGGCGGGCCAGACCTGCTCGCGCAGCCGCGCCGCGCTGAAGCGCGCGCCCTGGCGCTGGCGGCCGTCGAGCAGGTGCGAACGCTTGAGGTTGGCGAAGATGCGCGAGACGGTCTCGGGCGCGGTGTCGATGATCGCGGCCACGTCCTTGATCGTGGGCAGCACGCGCTGGCTGGCCTCGGCCTCGTCCCAGTCGGACTCGGCGCCGGACAGCAGCAGCAGCAGGTGGCGCAGACGCTCCTGGGCGGTCCCGGTGCGCAGCAGGACCAGGTCGCCGGTGCGAGAGAGCTGGCCCAGCAGCGCCTCGGCCAGCAGCAGGCGGCGCTCTGCGTCACCGCCCACGGCGCGCTGCACGGCCACGCTGGGCACGATCGCCCGGGCACTGTGGGCATAGCCGCTGGCGGCCAGCTGCTCGGCGCCCACCAGGTCGCCCGGCAGCACCAGCTGCACGAAGCGCTGGCCCTCACGGCCCAGCTGGTCCAGGCGCAGGGCGCCGGACTGCAGTTGCCAGACCGGGCCGCCGTGGCCCGCCTCGAACAGCGTGTCGCCGGTGGCCAGGCCCAGCGGGGCCGGCACGCCGTCGGCGTGGAAAGCATGGTTCATGGGAATCCTCTCCGGCGCGGCCGGGCCGCGCACACCGATGTCAACTGCGGGCGCGGCATCTCGCCGCGGCCCGCGCTGGGGCATCAGGTCAGGAGAGGCGGTGCGCGTGAGCGCGCGATGCGCCACGCCACCTGCCGCGACGGCAGCGCCACCGACTCGGCCAACACGGCCGTGAAGCGGGGCACGGCCACGCTGCCACCGCCGACCACCGGCACGATCGGCAGGGCGGTCACGGCGCACAGGCCGCAGGCCTCGCCGGCGTGGGCCTGCCCCTGGCTGGACGCGGCATCGGTGCTGCCCGCGGCACTGCACACCGCCGCGTAGGCGATCGGGTCGACCGCCGCCAGGCTGCGCGAGACGGTCGGTGCCGCCAGCAGGCCGAACAGCGCCATCCACGCCAGCAGGGCGGCGTGGGCCAGGCGATGTCGCAGGTGATGCAGCATGTGCGGCCGATTCTAGGGTGATCGGGCGGGCGGCGACCAGATCCAGCGCAAGCCCCCCACGAGTCGCGAGTTGGCCCGATAATGACTGTATGTCCATCCAGACCGATGATTTCGGCGCCGATCTGCCGCGTGCCCCCCGGGTGCTGACCGCCGCCGCGGCCAGCCCGCAGGAGGAAGCGCTGGAGCGGGCGCTGCGGCCCAAGCTGCTGGACGAGTACGTCGGCCAGGCCAAGGCGCGCGAGCAGCTCGAGATCTTCATCGGCGCGGCCAAGAAGCGCCGCGAAGCGCTGGACCATGTGCTGCTGTTCGGTCCGCCCGGCCTGGGCAAGACCACGCTGAGCCACATCATCGCCGCCGAGTTGGGCGTCAACCTGCGCCAGACCAGCGGCCCGGTGCTGGAAAAGCCCAAGGACCTGGCCGCCATCCTGACCAACCTCGAGAAGGACGACGTCCTCTTCATCGACGAGATCCACCGCCTGAGCCCGGTGGTCGAGGAAATCCTCTACCCGGCGCTGGAGGACTACCAGATCGACATCATGATCGGCGAGGGCCCGGCGGCGCGCTCGATCAAGCTGGACCTGCAGCCCTTCACGCTGGTCGGCGCCACCACCCGCGCCGGCATGCTGACCAACCCGCTGCGCGACCGCTTCGGCATCGTCGCCCGGCTCGAGTTCTACACGGCCGAGGAACTCACCCGCATCGTCACCCGCTCGGCGGGCCTGATGAACGCACCGATCGACCCCGACGGGGCAATGGAAATCGCCCGCCGCAGCCGCGGCACGCCGCGCATCGCCAACCGCCTGCTGCGCCGCGTGCGCGACTACGCCGACGTCAAGGGCAATGGCCACATCACCCGCGCGATGGCCGACGCCGCGCTGAAGATGCTCGACGTCGACCCGCAGGGTTTCGACCTGATGGACCGCAAGCTGCTGGAGGCGGTGGTGCACCGCTTCGACGGCGGCCCGGTGGGCCTGGACAACGTGGCCGCCGCGATTGGCGAGGAGCCCGGCACGATCGAGGACGTGATCGAGCCCTACCTGATCCAGCAGGGCTTTCTGCAGCGCACACCGCGCGGCCGCGTGGCCACGCTGATGGCCTGGCGCCACCTGGGTCTGGCGCCGCCGCAGCGCGCCGGCGATCTGTTCGAGCGCTAGAGCGTCTGAGGGTCAGACGGACGACCGGGCCGGCGGCGTCAGCAGCCGGCCCACGCCCCAGGTCGCGGCCAGGATCGCCACCGCGCCGCTCCACATCGCCAGCGGCGCCAGCGTGTGGGCGATCCACAGCCACTGCGCCGCCGCCAGCAACACCACGCCGAACAGCGCCACCGCGGCCCCCTGGCGCAAGCGCGACACCGGCGGGTCGTAGGCGGCACGCGCCAGCACGAAGGGCGGCGACGGCGGCGCGGCCGCCGGCTTCCAGTCGGGCGGCGCCAGCCACACCGCCAGCTGCTCGCGCCAGCCGCGCGCATGGCGCATCAGGGCCCAGCGCTCGCGGTAGACCACCAGGTTGGCGTGCAGCGGGTCCCAGCTGGCCAGCGGCGTGCGCGTGCCGTAGACGATGGGCTCGGCGTCGTCCTCGTCGATGAAGGTGCCGAACAGCCGGTCCCAGACCATCAGGATGCCGCCGTAGTTGTGGTCCAGGTAGCGGTCGTTCACCGCGTGGTGCACACGGTGGTTGCTGGGTGAGCAGAACCAGCGGTCGAACCCGCCCAGGCGGCCGATCTGCCGGGTGTGCACCCAGAACTGGTAGAGCAGGTCGATCAGCGCCACCGTGCCGAAGACCAGCGGCGGCACGCCCAGCACCGCCATCGGCAGGTAGAACAGCCAGCCCAGCAACCAGCCGCTGCCGGTCTGACGCAGCGCGGTGCTGAGGTTGTATTCCTCGCTCTGGTGGTGCACCGCATGGGCGGCCCAGAAGATCGCCACGCGGTGGCCGGCACGGTGCAGCCAGTAGTAGCAGAAGTCGTAGCCGATCAGCGCCGCCAGCCAGACCCACCAGGCGTCGGCGGGCAGTTTCGTCAGCGCCGCGTGCTGCCAGACCCAGGTGTAGACCCCGACGCGCAGCAGCAGCGGCAGCACCTGGTTGATCACGCCCAGCGACAGGCTGGCCAGCGCGTCGTTGAGGCGGTAGGTGTCGAAGCCGCGCCGGCGTCCCCACCACCACTCCAGGCCGATCAGCGCCAGGAACACCGGCACCGCCAGCACGATCACCTGCGCCGCCTGCATGTTCAGGCCGCGTGGCCGACCCGGTCGTTGGACTCGTCGCGGGCGTCGTCGTCCAGGTGGTGCACATCGGCCCAACCCACCAGCGTGAAGCCCTCGCCGGTGTAGAGCAAGCGGTTGATGCCGGTGTTGGGCAGCTCCCAGGTACGCGGTGCGTCCAGCGCGATGCGCGAGGCCGCGCGGTACAGGCAGTCCAGCACGCCGCCATGCGCCACCATCAGCACGGTCTGGCCGGGGTGGGCGCTGGCCAGGCGGGTGGCACAGGCCACCACGCGGTCGAAGAAGCCCTGCAGCGTCTCGCCCTGCTCGGGGCCGAAGCCGGCCTCGCGGCGGCGCCAGCGCTCGCTCTGCTCGGGCCAGCGCTCGGCCACCTCGGCGTAGGTGTGGCCTTGCCAGATGCCGAAGTGGCGCTCGCGCAGGCCGGTGTCGGTGCTCACCGGGCGGTCCAGCAGCTCGCCGGTGGCCTGGGCGGTGGCCAGCGCGCGCGAAAGGTCGCTGGCATAGATCACGTCGGGCGGGTCGTGGCGCAGCGCCCGCGCCGCCAGCCGGGCCTGCTCGCGTCCGCGGTCATTGAGCGGCACGTCGAGCTGGCCCTGCAGCCGGGTGTCGACGTTCCAGGCGGTCTCGCCATGGCGCACCGCGATCACGCGGGTCGGCTCGGGAAAGGGCATCAGGCGCCCCAGACGATGGGTTCGTCGGCCGCCTGGGCACGGCGGATCATCTCGACCAGCGGCCAGGCGCGCTGGCGCAGCGAGATGCCCTCGGGCCGTGTCGCCGGGTCCTGCTCGTCGACCGCGGCGGCGCGCACCGCGTCGTCCGCCTCGATCGCGGCCTGCAGCGCGGCCACTGCGGCCGGCATGTCCTGGGGCTCGAGGATGCCGGGGCCGCCGGTGGGCTTGCCGATCAGGCCCAGCACCCGGTCACCATTGGGGCCGAGCATGATCACGTCACCGGCCGCCTTGCTCTTGAACTTGTAGATCACGCTCGCTCCCCGGGCCCGCTGCGGGCCCTCGGCGTGCATTGTGCCTGCCGAGGCTCAGGCTGCGGCGGCCGCCACCCGGGCGCACCAGTTGGGCACCCGCTGCGCATCCAGCGCCGCGCCATGCAGGAAGCCCTGCCAGGACAGGCCGCCCGCCTGCGCCAGCGCCAGACGCTGGCCCTCGGTCTCGACGCCCACGGCCTGGCAGTCCAGGCCCAGCGCGCGCACCAGTGCCGCGGTGGCGCGCAGCCACGCGGCACCCTGGGCATGGCGCGTGGCGTCGTGCAGCACGCTGCGGTCCAGCTTGACCGCCGACAGCGGCAGGCGCTGCAGCAGCGTGGCCGAACTCTCGCCGCGGCCGAAGCCATCGAGCACCACCCCCAGTCCGAGCGCGCGCAGCGCGCGCACGGTGATCGCGGTGGCCTCGGGGTCGGTGATGAGCGCCTCTTCGCTCAGCTCCAGCGACAGCGCCTGCGCGGGCACGCCGGCATGGACCAGCAGGGCTTCGATGCGCCGCGCCAGCCCAGGCCGCAGCAGCGAGGCCGCGCCCAGGTTGACCGACACCGGCAGCATCAGCCCGGCGGCGCGCCAGCGCGCCAGCTGCTGCACGGCCTGCGACAGCACCCACTCGTCCAGTGTGGCCAGCAGACCGGCGCGGTTGGCCAGCGGCAGGAACTGCGCGGGCAGCAGCTCGCGGTGGGCCAGCGGGTCCTTCCAGCGCACCAGCGCTTCCAGGCCGCAGGGGCGGCCCTGGGCCATGTCGATGCGGGGCTGGTACTGCAGCCGGAACTGCGGCTGCGCCAGACCGTCGCGCAGCGCCGCCTCCAGCCGCTGCTGGCGCTGGGTGCGCGACTCGCCGCTGCTCTGGTGGGTGCGGCAGGACTCGCCCAGCGCCTGGGCGCGCGCCAGGGCTTTCTCGGCATGGGCCAGCAGTTCGTCGGCCGAGTTGCCCGCCTGCGGGTAGGCCGCCACGCCCACCACCGGCGGGCTGATGCTGCCCGCCGGCTCGGCCGCGGCCAGCGCCTGCCAGCGGCGGGCCACGGCTTCGGCCTTGGCCTCGCTGGCGTTCTCGAGCAGCACGCCAAAGCGTGCCGCGCCCAGCCGCGCCAGCATCGCCGGCGCCTGCAGGCCGGCGCGCAGCAGCCGCACCACCGCGGCCCAGCGGTCCTCGGAAGGCAGGGCGGCGTCCGGCGCACCCCACAGCGCCTGCGTGTCGACATCCACGCACAGCACCACCAGGCTGGCGCCGCTGTCGCGGGCCTGGGCGAGCGCATCGTCGACACGGGCGACGAACGTGGCGCGGTGCGGCAGGCGGCTGCCGGCGTCGGGCTCGCCGTCCCCGTCCCGGCGGGGCGCCCCCGGGCGCAGCCGGTTCAGTTCACGGAACGAGAACACCCGGCCGATCGGTCGGCCCTGGCTCCATTGCGGCTGGGTGTGGCATTCGAGCAGGCTGCCGTCGACCAGGCGCACGGTGTCGTTGGCCGAGGTCAGGCAATGCTCGCGCAGCGCGGCCAGGCGCGCGCGCCAGGCCTCGGGCTGGGTGGTCTGCAGCGCCATCCAGGCGTGCACGCGCGCGTCGTCGCGCTGCTCCAGGGCCTGCGGCGGCAGCGACCAGAGCTGGGCGAAGCGGCGGTTGAAGGCCCGGATGCCGCCGCTCAGGTCGGTGACCAGGATGCCATCGGCGGTGGCCTCCAGCGTGGCGCGCAGCTCGGCCAGCGCGCGCTCGCGCTCGCGCTGCGCGGCGTGCTCGCGGCTCAGGTCCTGCAGCTGCACCAGCCACAGGCCGGGGCCCTCGCCCGGCAGGCGGCTGATGCGCCGGCGCATGCGCGCCTCGCCGCCGCCCGGGCGGGGCAGGTCGATCTCGGAATCCAGCGTCGTGGCGTGGCCAGCCTGGGCCTCGCCCCAGAAGGCCAGGTCCTCCAGGCTGGGCAGCAGGGCCTGGGCGTCCAGGCCGGGCAGCGCCTGCTGCGGCCGACCGAGGAAGGCGGCCGCCGCCTCATTGGCCTGCAGGACCGTCAGGTGATCGGCCTCGACCAGCCAGGCCGGCGCGTCCAGCGCCGCCAGGATGGCCGCCTGCCCCTGGGCCTGTCCGGCCCACCAGGACAGACCGGCATCCGGGCCGCTCACCGCCGCCTCCGTGGCCGTTGGCTGCCACGCGTCATGCCTGCTCCAGGGCCGGCGACTCGACGTCGAAGAAGTAGGCCAGGCGCTTGCGCGGGGCCAGGTATTCCAGGGCGCGGCCGGGCAGCTGGTCGCTGCGCAGGCTGCGGCGGATGCCCAGGTCGGGCACCTGCTCCAGGTCCAGGTGCAGCGCCTGCTCGCTGGGCACGCCGGCATCCATCACCAGCACGCGCGGCTTGAGCGGGCGCGCCGAGTTGACCGACATCACCATCGCCAGGCGGTCGTCGGACAGCTGCACGATCGAGCCCGGCGGGTAGATGCCCATCAGGCGGATGAAGGCGTTGAGCATCACCGCGTCGAACTTGCCGCGGGCATGCGCGAACATCCGCGACAGCGCCTCGTGCGGCGTCAATGACTGGGCCACCGAGGCGGCGTTGCACAGGTTGTCGTAGTGGTTGACCATCGACACCACGCGGGCCGCGGTGCTGATCTTGTCCAGACCCACGCCGCTGGGGTAGCCCGAGGCGTCGGCCAGTTCGTGGTGCTGGGCGATCACCAGCAGCACCTGCGGCGTCAGGCCCATGCGGCGGCCCTGCGCCACGCCCAGCGCCACATGCTCGCGGTAGTGCTGCTGCTCGGCGGCGCTGAAGTTGTCGTGGCCCAGGCGCAGGCGGTCGGGCAGGCTCAGCTTGCCCACGTCGTGCAGCAGCGCGCCGCTGCCCAGGGCCATCATCTCCTCGGCGTCGAAGCCCAGGGCCTTGCCCAGCAGCATCGAGATCACCGTCACGTTCATCACATGCGCCGACAGGCGGTCGCCCTGCTGCTCGCCCAGCACGCGCACGCACAGCTCGCCGTCGACCAGCATCTTGTCCATCAACGCCTGGCTGAGCTGGCGCGTGGCCTCGCGGGCCTGCTCGGGTTCGCCCTGGACGCAGTCGTTGATGCGGCGCAGGTCGCGGCAGGCCTCGCTGAACTGGCGCTCGCACTGGCGCATCGCGTCGAGCTGCGCCTCCAGGCGGGCGGCGCGCTCGCGCCGCGCCAGCTCGGCCGGGTCGGGGGCCGGGGCTTCCTCGGCCGCCGCGGTGTGGGCCGGCAGCTCCAGGCTGACCGGCGCCGGGTCGCTGCGCTCCGGACTCCAGCGCAGCTGCTTCAGGCCCAGGCCCTGGATGGTCTGGATCTGCTCGGCCGAGGCGATCTTGAAGCTGGAGAGCGGAAAGGGATGCGACATCCAGCCCACGTCCAGGTGAACGAACATCCCCACACGCAGCTGGCTGACATCGACGGTCTCGGTCATCTCACATCCTCGAATCGCACACCGCCGCCCACTGGCCGCGGCCTTGTGAGGGACTTCGGCGCTGCGGCGGTCGAACTTGAGGCGACGCAGCCCATACCCGGATGGAGGGGACAGCCTTTCCGGCCCCCCTCAAGTTGCGCCCGCAGCGGCCGAGGGGGACGAAAAAAAGCGGCCCGAAGGCCGCCTGGCGTGGGGTGCCCGGAGGTTCAGGCCGCGGCGCGCTTGGCCAGGATCTCGAAGGCCGGCAGGGTCTTGCCCTCCAGCACCTCCAGGAAGGCGCCGCCGCCGGTGGAGATGTAGCCCACGTCCTGCTCGAT
>NZ_JAGQDF010000022.1 GCF_018069875.1 Ideonella alba
GGTCGCTGCTTCATCGCAACACTCCTTCCGCCAGGCGGTCATAGTGTGTTGCATCGATCGGTTGAATCCGCCGCAGCGAGCCGTCATTCCTCGTTGTCACGAACCCTTCAATAGCCCCACGGCTGTCGCTACCGCCAACGCCTTCGCCTGGGAAGGTTGCCTGGCATCGAACGTGCATCAGTTGTGCATCCGCATCCCCAGGAGCCCGTGATGTCGCCCTCGCTGAAGAACAAGATCCTGCAGGTGTTCGAGGAGCCGGGTTGTGACAAGAACCAGGGCAAGAGCGAGAAGGAGCGCAAGAAGGGGTGCACCAAGCAGCTCACGCCGGGCGCGGCCGCGGGCGGATGTGCGTTCGACGGCGCGAAGATCGCGCTGCAGCCCATCGTCGACGTGGCCCACCTGGTGCACGGGCCGATCGCCTGCGAAGGCAACAGCTGGGACAACAGGCACAGCGCCAGCAGCGGCTCGCAGATGTACCGCACCGGCTTCACCACCGACATCAACGAGCTCGATGTCATCTATGGCGGCGAGAAGCGCCTGTTCAAGGCGATCCGCGAGATCATCGAGCGCCATGATCCGCCGGCCGTGTTCGTCTACCAGACCTGCGTCACCGCACTTATCGGTGACGACATCGAGGCGGTCTGCGCCCGCGCGGCCGAGAAGTTCGGCAAGCCGGTGATTCCGGTCAACGCGCCGGGCTTTGCCGGGCCGAAGAACCTGGGCAACAAGCTGGGCGCCGAGAGCGTGCTGGACTACGTGATCGGCACCGAGGAGCCCACCACCACCACGCCCTTCGACATCAACATCATCGGCGAGTACAACCTGTCGGGCGAGCTGTGGCAGGTCAAGCCGCTGCTCGACGCGCTGGGCGTGCGCGTGCTGTCGTGCATTGCCGGCGACGGCCGCTACCACGAGATCGCCACCGCCCATCGCGCGCGCGCCAACATGATGGTGTGCAGCAAGTCGATGATCAACATCGCCACCCGCATGCAGGAGCGCTGGGGCATCCCGTACTTCGAGGGCAGCTTCTACGGCATCGCCGACATGAGCACCACGCTGCGCGAGATCGCGCGGCTGCTGGTGGAGCGCGGCGCGCCGGCCGACCTGAAGGAGCGCACCGAGGCGCTGATCGCGGTGGAAGAGGCACGCGCCTGGGAACGCATCCGCGCCTACCGCGAGCGCCTGGCGGGCAAGAAGGTGCTGCTGATCACCGGCGGCGTGAAGAGCTGGAGCGTGGTCAGCGCGCTGCAGGAGGCCGGCCTGGAAGTGGTGGGCACCTCGGTGAAGAAGTCCACCCGCGAGGACAAGGAGAAGATCAAGGCCATCATGGGCGACGAGGCCGATGCGCACATGATCGACGACATGACCCCGCGCCAGATGTACGCGATGCTGCGCGAAGCGAAGGCCGACATCATGCTCAGCGGCGGCCGCAGCCAGTTCGTCGCGCTCAAGGCCCGCATGCCCTGGATGGACATCAACCAGGAGCGCCACCACGCCTTTGCCGGCTACGAGGGCATGGTGACGATGATTGCCGAGATCGACAAGGCGCTGTTCAACCCGATCTGGGACCAGGTGCGCGCGCCCGCGCCCTGGGACGCCGCCGACAGCCTGCTGCGCGAACAGGATGCGGCCCAGCTGGCGGCCGAAGCCGCTGCCGGCTGAGCCTCAGCGCGCGGCCCAGGCCAGCTCGCCGCTGGCGGCCGCGCTGGCGCCCAGCGCCTGAGGTTCGAGGCGGAAGACCTGCATCGTCTGCAGCAGGCGCGCGCCCTGCTGACGCAGGCTGTCGGCGGCGGCCGAGCTTTCCTCGACCAGCGCGGCGTTGCGCTGGGTGACCTCGTCGAGCTGCTCCATCGCCTGATGGACCTGGCTGATGCCGCGGAACTGTTCGTCGTTGGACTGGCCCATCTGCTGGATCAGCGTGGCCATCTCGCGCACCTGGCCGACGATGTCGCCCATCGCGCCACCGGCCTCGCCCACCAGGGCAGAGCCGGCCTCGACCCGCTCGACACTGGTCAGGATCAGGCCCTTGATCTCGCGTGCGGCGTCAGCGCTGCGCTGCGCCAGCGTGCGCACCTCGGACGCCACCACCGCAAAGCCGCGGCCCTGCTCGCCCGCACGGGCGGCTTCGACCGCCGCATTGAGCGCCAGGATGTTGGTCTGGAAGGCGATGCCGTCGATCACGCCGATGATGTCGTGGATGCGGCGCGAACTGGCGGTGATCTCGCCCATGGTCTGCACCACGCGGGCGACCACCTCGCCGCCGCGCTCGGCCGAGTCGCTGGCGGTGCGTGCCAGGGACGAGGCCTGCTGGGCGGTGGCGTTCGTGCCCTGCAGCGCGTGGGTGATCTGCTCCATCGCGGCAGCGGTCTGCTGCAGGTTCGAGGCCTGTTCCTCGGTGCGCTGCGACAGCTCCACACTGCCCACGGCCACCTGCGACGAGCCGGTGGCGATGGCCTCCGAGGCCTGCCGCACCTGGCCGACGATGCCCGCCAGGCTGCCCTGCATCGTCACCAGCGAACCCAGCACGCTGCCCTCCCTGGCGGCCGCGGCGCCCTGGACCGAACCCAGGTCGCCCTCGGCCACGCGCCGTGCGGCGCCGCTCAGCGCCTGGGGCTCGGCGCCCAGCATGCCCAGCAGCCAGCGGGTCAGCGACCAGCCGGCGAACAGCGCGATGGCCACGGCCACCAGGCCGGTGGTCACCAGGATGTTGCGGTTGAGGTGGAAGTCCGCCTCGGCCACGTCGACCTGCTGGCGCGAGCGGTCGTCCAGGTACTGCAGGTAGGCGTCGCCTTCGCGTTGCATGGCCGCCAGCAGCGGGCGGCAGTCGGCATTCATGCGCTGGATCGCGGCCGCGCGGTCGCCGGCCATGGCCTTGGCCACGATGTCCTGGGCCACCGGACCGTACTGGGCCTCACGCGCTTCCAGCGCCTTGAACAGTGCACGCTCGCGGTCCGCCACATCGGCGTGCTCGGCCAGTTGGGTGCGCAGGGACTGCAGCGCGTGCTTCAGCTTCTCGCTGGCGGCCTGCACCGCGCGCAGTTCCTGGGCGCGATCCTCGGCCGACTCGACCAGCACCAGGTTGCGGGCGGCGATCGCCCGCGCGCCGGTGGCGTCCACCACGTCGGCGGCGTTCTGCACACGGGCGCCGGACTGCTCGACGTGCACCGCCAACTGGTCGTGGCTGTCGGCCAGCTCGTAGATGGCCAGGAAGGCGACCGCGGCCACCAGGGCGGCCAGGGTGCCAAAGGCCAGGGTCAGGCGAGCCTTCAGGGACAGGGATTCGATCGGCATCGTGGGTCTCTCAACGTGTTGTCCGGGCCATGCTGTGTGGTGTGCGCACCCGTCCCCACCGGCCCGTGGGGGACTGGCGGGATGTTCGACCCGCTGCGCGTGGACCTAAGGGGAGAAAAGGCCTGCTTTCAGCAGGGTTGATTTGTCGCAAACCTGCCATTCCCGGCCGACGGTGCCGGGGCCGCTGGGCTAAGTCCTTGATTCTTTAGGCTCCTCCGGCTTGGCACCGATCCTGCGAAGGCCCTGTCGAATCCCCCGTCCAGGAGCCTGCGGCCATGGCCCATGTCAGCGACAGCAAGAAGGCGTGTGCGGTCAATCCGCTCAAGATGAGCGCGCCGCTGGGCGCCAGCTACGCCTTCCTGGGTCTGCAGTCATGCATGCCGGTGATGCATGGCTCACAGGGCTGTACCTCGTTCGGCCTGGTGCTGCTGGTGCGCCACTTCAAGGAGGCGATCCCGCTGCAGACCACGGCGATGAACGAGGTCACCACCATCATGGGCGGCTACGAGAACATCGAGAAGGCGCTGCTCAACATCCGCAGCCGGGCGAAGCCGGCGCTGATCGCGATCTGCTCCACCGGCCTGACCGAGACCAAGGGCGACGATGTGCCGGCCTTCATCACGCTCGCCCGTCAGAAACACCCGGAGCTGGCCGACACGGCGATCGTCTATGTCAGCACGCCCGATTACGTGGGTGCCTTCCAGGATGGCTGGGCGATCGCCGTCAAGGGCCTGGTCGAGCAACTGGCCGAGCCGGTGGCCACGAAGGTGGCACAGCGCGTGGCCCTGCTGCCCGGCTGCCACCTGACGCCCGCTGACCTGGAGGAGCTGCGCGAGATCGTCGAGAGCTTCGGCCTGGAGGTGTTGATCGCGCCGGATGTCTCGGGCTCGCTCGATGGCCACATCCCTGAGGACTGGCTGGGCACCACGCTGGGCGGCACGCCGCTGGATGAACTGCGTGCGCTGGGCAGCGCCAGCGCCTGCATCGCCGTGGGCGAGCAGATGCGCCCGGCGGCCGAGGCGCTGCAGCAGCGCTGCGGCGTGCCCTACCGGCTGTTCAACCGGCTGACCGGGCTGGCGGCCTGCGACGAGTTGCTGATGCACCTGTCGGCCCTCAGCGGCCAGCCGGTGCCGGCCAGGTGGCGGCGCCAGCGCAGCCAGCTGGTCGATGCGATGCTGGACGGCCACTTCCATTTCGGCCACCAGCGCGTGGCCATCGCCGCCGAGCCCGACCTGCTGTGGGCGCTGGGGCACTTCATCACCGAGATGGGGGCCGAGCTGTCGGTGGCCGTCACCACCACCCAGAGCCCGCTGCTGGCCCAACTGCCCTGCAACGAGGTGGTGATCGGCGACCTGGAAGACTTCGAGCTGGCCGCCAAGGTCGCCGACGCCGACCTGCTGATCAGCCACTCGCACGGTCGCCAGGCCGCCGAGCGCCTGGGCAAGCCGCTGTACCGCGCCGGTCTGCCGCTGTTCGACCGCATCGGCAACGCGCATGTGCTGAGCGTGGGCTACCGCGGCACGCGCAACCTGGTCTATGCGCTGGGCAACCAGTTCATCGACCAGATCCCGCACCACGGCCCCAACGACTGGCCGCTGGGCCCGGCCGCCCGCGCGGCCGCCCGGGGTGACGCCAGCCCCGCCACCGCGCCGGCCATCGCGGCCGCCAGTTTCTGAACCGCCACCCAAGGAGCCCGCCATGAAGGTTGCCTTCGCCACCCAGGACCAGCAGCGTGTCGACGCCCATTTCGGCTGGGCCAAGCACATCGCCATCTACGACGTGCAGCCCGAGGGCTTCAGCTTCGTCCAGGACGTCCATTTCGGCGAGGACCTGGCCGAGGATGGCAACGAGGACAAGCTCGCGCCCAAGCTCGAGGCCATCCACGACTGCGCCATCCTCTACGTGGCGGCGATTGGCGGCAGTGGCGCGGCGCGCGTGGTGGCGCTGAAGATCCACCCGATCAAGGTGCCGCAGCCCGAGCCCATCCTGGACATCCTGGAGAAGCTGCAGGAGGTGCTCAAGGGCACCCCGCCGCCCTGGCTGCGCAAGGCCCTGGCCAAGGGCCAGCCGGTCACCCACGACTTCGACGACGAGTGAACACCCCATGAGCGACACCCCCACCGCCGACGCCCCGGTCCTCTCCGACGAGGACTGGCTGCAGGACGGCTTCATCCGCGAGCTGATCAAGCAGCTGCGCGCCCAGGACACCCACGGCACCTGGGAGGGCAAGAGCGACCTGCAGCTGCTCGAGCCCTACATCCTGAGTGCCGAGCAGCGCCGCGCGCTGCCGATGATGGGCGACCCCGACCCGGAAACGCTGTGGCGGCTGGACCTGTTCCACAACGCCATCGGCCTGTCGATCGAGAAGGCCACCGGCTGCATGGTCAGCCCGATGATGAAGATGAGCCACGAAGGCTTCGGCCGCGCCATCCTCACCACCGGCCGGCTGATCGTCGTCAACCGCTACCTGCGCGACGTGCACCGCTTCGGCTACCCCAGCCTGGCCAAGCTGGCCGAGGCCGGCAACAAGCTGGTCAGCGAGGGTGTCGGCATGGTCGAAAAGTACCGCGAGGTGGCCACCTATGGCTGATCTGGACCAACTCAAGGCCGACGTCAAGAAGGCCAACGCCAAGGCCACGCAGGCCAAGATGGACCTGCATGACCTGTCGGAGGAGCTGCCCACCAACTGGCAGTCGATCATGAACGTGGCCCAGGTGGCCTTTGATGCGCACGCCGCGCTGGTGCGGGCCCGCGAGGCCCTGGCCCAGGCGCAGGCGGCGGCGTGAGGAGCATGGCATGAGCACATTCAGCGTCACGCTGCCCAGTGGCGCCGCCTGGACGCCCACCTTCGTGCAGTCGATCAACGAGGACAAGTGCATCGGCTGCGGCCGCTGCTTCCGCGTGTGTCCGCGCGGCGTGCTGGAGCTGGTCGGCCTGGACGAGGACGGCGAGCGCGTGCACGTGGACCTCGACGGCGACGACGACGAGGAGTACGAGAAGAAGGTCATGACCATCGCCCATGGCGAGCAGTGCATCGGCTGCACCGCCTGCGCGAAGATCTGCCCGAAGAAGTGCTACACCCACGCCGCGGCGCAGGTCTGAGCATGGGCCGCGTCATGCCCCCCTGGCCAGTGCTGCGCGAGGACTTTGCCGCCCGCCGGGCGCGGCGCGAGGACGAGGTGCAGGACGTGCGCGCGCTGCTGCTGGAGCATGCCGACCCCGCGGCCGGCCCACCCGAGTGGGTCGAGGCGGCTGCCACCGCGGTGGCCGTGGCCTGCCTGGGTGACAACCACCTGTGGCAGGACCTGCTGCTCGACGACCGGCAGCAGCTCAATGCCCTGCTGCGCCATTGGTTCCCGTCGCTGGTGGCTGCCAATGCGGGCGACATGAAGTGGAAGAAGTTCCTCTACCGCGCGCTGTGCGAGCGCGCCGAGGTCCTGATCTGCAAGTCGCCCAGCTGCGACATCTGCAGCGACCGGCCGCTGTGCTTCGAGGCGCCCGACACCACGCACTGAGTGCCGACGAAAAAACGCCCCGTCCAGCGGGGCGAAGCATGGACCCGGGAAGGGTCTGCGGAGTGGAGAGGGACCCGGCGGAATCAGCCGCGCGGCGCGTCGGTGCTGACGGCGGCCATCGGCACCGCGGCCAGCTGGGCCAGCACCGCGTCATCGTACTGACGGTCGGCGACCTGGCCGATGCCGGCCAGCAGCGTGAAGGTGATCGCGGCCGACAGGGCCAGGAAGCCCGCGCGTGCCGAGGTGCTGCTGGCCTGGAACTCGGTGGTCGGGGCGGTCATCACGGCGGTGGTGCGGGTGGCTTGCATGGCGTTCTCCTGGGGGGTGGCGGGTGTCGATGGGATGGACTGTAGGCACCGCGCCCACCCGCCGCCAGCGGCAGGCGACGGACCGCCAGAACGCGCGACGAAGCGCGGCCCGCGTGGATGAACGGCAGGCTCAGCCCGCGGCGGCGGCCGCGTCGCGCTGGGCGCGGGCGCGTTCGATGGCCGGCATCGAGGCCTCGATCCAGTCGGCCAGCTCATGCACATGGCCGGCCACCTGCATCCCCAGCCGGGTCAGCCGGTAGTCCACGTGCGGCGGCACCACCGGGTGGGCGGTGCGCTCGACGAAGCCGTCGCCTTCCAGGCCCTGCAGGGTCTGGGCCAGCATCTTCTCGCTGACGCCGCCGATCTCGCGACGCAGCTCGCTGAAGCGGCGCCGCTCGCCCGAGCGCAGCGCCACCAGCACCAGCACGCCCCAGCGACTGGTGACGTGCTGCAGCACCTGACGCGACGGGCACTCGGCGGCGAACAGGTCGCCGCGACGGGCAGCAGGGATGCGGGCCATGGGTACTTACCTTTTTGTATGTACTTACGATTAGTGAGTGTAAACGGCATGATCCATCCCGTCATCCCTTCACTGTTCCCGCTTCAAGGAGATTTCCATGTACGCCGTCACCGGTGCCAATGGCCAGCTCGGCCGCCTCGTCATCCGTCAACTGATCGCCCGCGGCGTGCCGCCCGCGCAGATCGCCGCGCTGGTGCGCCGACCGGCCCAGGCCGCCGACCTGGCCGCGCTGGGCGTGGCGCTGCGCGAGGCCGATTACGACCGCCCCGATACGCTGGCTGCCGCACTGGCCGGTGTCGATCGCCTGCTGCTGATCTCCTCCAGCGAGGTGGGCCGCCGCGCACCGCAGCACCAGGCGGTGATCGACGCCGCGCGGGCTGCCGGCGTGGGCTTCCTGGCCTACACCAGCCTGCTGCATGCCGACCGCTCGCCGCTGGGTCTGGCCGCCGAGCATGTGACCACCGAGGCAGCGCTGCGCGCCAGCGGCCTGCCGCACGCCCTCCTGCGCCACGGCTGGTACACCGAGAACTACCTGGCCAGCCTGCCGCCCGCGCTGCAGCACGGCGCCTTCATCGGCGCGGCGGGCGAGGGCCGCATCTCGTCGGCCACGCGTCAGGACTACGCCGAGGCCGACGCGGCGGTGCTGCTGGCGCCGCCCGCCAGCGGTACGGTGCTGGAGCTGGCCGGCGACGAGGCCTACACGCTGGCGGAGTTCGCCGCCGAACTGGGCCGGCAGAGCGGCCGCAGCCTGCCCTACGTGAACCTGCCGCAGGCCGAGTTCGAGGCCGCGCTGGCTGGCGCCGGCCTGCCGGCACCGCTGGCCGCGCTGCTGGCCGACTCCGATGCCGGTGCGGCGCAGGGCGCGCTGTTCGACGGCGGCCGGGCGCTGAGCGCGCTGATCCAGCGGCCAACCACGCCGCTGGCCCAGGCGATGGCCGCTGCCTTGCGCTGAACGACGCACGGCCCGCATACTGGGCCGATGCGCCGCCGTACTCTGCTCAGTGCCCTCGCCTGCACCACCACCGCCACCGCCGGCTGGGCGGCGGACCCGCCGTCGGCCGATCTGGCCGGCGACGTGGACATCGTCGCCGAGGTGCTGACCACGCTGCACCCGGGCGCGCTGCGCTACCACGATGCGGGCAGCCTGGCGGCGGTGCTGCAGCAACTGCGCCGCGCCTTCACCGCGCCCGAGGCCGATGACGGGGCCCGCTACCTGGCGCTGGCCGGGGCGCTGGCCACGCTGCGCTGCGGCCACAGTTTCGCCAACCCGGCCAACCAGTCCCGGCGGGTGGCCCAGGCGCTGTTCGATCGGCCCACGCGGCTGCCGCTGCGTTTTCGCTGGCTGGACGGCCAGATGGTGGTGCTGCCCTCACCGCTGCAGCCGGACGTCGCGCCGGGCAGCGTGATCGAGGCGATTGACGGCCTCGCGCCCGACGACTGGTGGCGCCGCCTGGCCCCGCTGGCGCGGGTCGACGGCCACAACCTGGGCAAGGCGCGGCGTCAGCTCTCGCTGGAAGAGGTGGATGGCCAGTGGCCGCTGTTCGACGTGCTGCAGGGCCTGCTGATCGGCGGCCCCGCCAGCGGCGCCTGGCGGCTGCAACTGCGCACGCCGCAAGGGCGGCAGACGACCGTGGAGCTGCCGGCCTGGTCCGGTGAGCAGCGCCGCGCCCAGGCCCGCGCGCTGGCGCCCGCACAGGGCGCCACGCCCTGGTCCTGGACCGTGCGGCCCGATGGCGTGGTGCTGCTGCGCATGCCCACCTGGGCGGTCTACAACAGCCGCTGGGACTGGCAGGGCTGGCTCAATGAGCGGCTTGACGAGCTGGCCGCCGACCGCGCCGTGCGCGGCCTGGTGATCGACCTGCGCGGCAACGAAGGCGGCCTGGACTGCGGCCACCCGGTGATCGAGCGCCTGGCGCGCGCACCCAGCCTGCTGCCGCAGCGCCGTTTGGTGCGCTACCGCCGCACACCGGCCCACCTGAACCCGGTGCTCGACACCTGGGACGACAGCTTCCGTGACTGGGGCGAGGCGGCCCGGCCGGTGGATGAGCGCTTTCTGGCGCTGCCGCCGGGCCCGACCACGGTGCAGCCCCGCGGCGCGCGCCTCACGCAGCCGCTGGCGGTGCTGGTGGACGCCTCCAACAGCTCGGCCACCTTCGGCTTCGCGCAGCGGGTGCGCCAGGACCGCTTGGGCCTGCTGGTGGGCGAGCCCACCGGGGGCAACCTGCGCGGCATCAACGGCGGGGCCTTCTTCTTCGTGCGGCTGCCCGCCTCGGGCCTGAGCTTCGACCTGCCGCTGATCGGCTACTACCCGCCCGAGGGCGCGCCGCTGCCCGAGGACGCCGGTCTGCAGCCCGACCACCGGGTGACCCCCTCGCTCGCCGACATCGCCGCCGGTCGCGACGTGGTGCTGGAGCGCGCGCTGGCGCTGCTGAAGCAGGCGTGAAAAAGCCCCGACCAGCGGGGCGAAGGGGTGGGCCGGCGAGGCCCTGCCAGCGAGGAACGTGTCAGCTGCGGACCGCGGTGCTCGCGTGGGCAGCCTGGGCGGTCAGCTGGGTGCCGCCGGCCTGGGCCAGCAGGGCCTGGTCGAACTGGCGGTCGGCGACCTGGCCGACGCTGTAGAGCAGCGTGAAGGTGATGGCCATCGCCAGGGCCGCGAAGCCGGCGCGGGCCGGGGCGGTGGTGGCGCGGAATTCGGTGGTCTGGGCGGTGGTGGTCATGGCGGGCTCCGTGGTCAGTGCGTTGTCGATGGGATGCACTGTAGGCAGCCGCCCCGCGCACCGCCATCGTCTGGCGACGGATTGCCTGGGCGGGCGGACAGTCGGCATCCAGCGCCGATGAAGGGTGGGCGCTGCGGTCGCCGCGTCTTCCTCCCGGGTCGCTGCAGTGGCGCCGCGGGCCGGACTGAGTCGGGGCTCGCCGCCCAGCGGCGCACGGGTGTGGCCGGCACACGCCGTGTGCCCTGCAGCGGCCCTGGTGGCGGCGCGCCCACGGCGCGGAGGTGCCGCAGCGCCAGCGTTCTCGGCGGCCCAGACGCAAAAAAGCCCCGACGAGCGGGGCGAAGGAGTGGGCCGGTGAAGCCCCCCGAGTGATGATCGTCTCAGCCGCGCACAGCGCCGTCGGCCTGGGCCGCCAGCTGGGTGCTGCCGGCCTGGGCCAGCAGGGCCTGGTCGAACTGGCGGTCGGCGACCTGGCCAACGCTGTAGAGCAGCGTGAAGGTGATGGCCATCGCCAGGGCCGCGAAACCGGCGCGGGCCGGGGCGGTGGTGGCGCGGAATTCAGTGGTCTGGGCGGTTGTGGTCATGGCGGGCTCCGGGGTCAGTGCGTTGTCGATGGAGTGCACTGTAGGGAGCCGCCCCGCCCGCCGCCATCGGCGGGCGACGAACTGCAGGAATCGGGCGACGAACCGACACCCGCCCGGATGCGCGGTCAGCGCCGCGGCGTCAACCGGTACTCGTGCTGGGCGTCGCGCAGCACCAGCGCGGCCGGGCGCGTGCTGTCGTCGCGCACGAACTCGATGCCACCCAGGCCGGGGTCGATGGTGTTGTAGCTCTCGCTGCCATCGGCGTTGCGCCGCCAGGCCATCTGGCTGCGCCAGTCACGCGCCAGGAACTCGACCCGGTCGCCGCGCTGGGCCACCCGGATCGTGCCCAGTGCCGGATGGTGGTAGGTCGCGGCCAGCGCGCGGCGGGCGGCGGCCGGCACCGGCAGCGTGTACAGCTCCTTGAACTTGGCCAGCTCGGCGCGGTGGTTGGCCACCGACACGCGCAGCTGCTCATCGGCCTCGGGCCGGCCATCGAAGACCACCTCCAGGAACTTGCGCAGCAGCGGGCCGCGCAGCAGCACGCCGGCATCCGAGTTGGTCAGGATGGTCAGCCCCATCTGGTGCTCGGGCAGCCAGATCATGTTGGAGTGAAAGCCCAGCATGTCGCCACCGTGCGACGCGATCGGGATGCCGTACTGGCGGTTGATGAACAGGCCCAGGCCGTAATGCACGTCCTCGCCCACCATCACCTGCGGCTGGTAGCGCGCGGCCCAGTTGGTCTCGCTGATCAGCGGCCGCCCGTCGGGCGTGCGGCCCTTGTTCAGCTCCATCAGCACCCAGCGCGAGAAGTCGTTCGGGCTGGTCCAGACCGCGCCGGCCGGCCGCGCCGGGATGATGGTGCGGTTCAGGCCCATGTCGGCCACGCGGGTGACGCCGTCGATGTCGTCGCCGTGCGGGCTGGCGTGGTTGCCGGCCAGGGCCTGGGCGTAGTCGAAGGTGGTGCGGGTCATGCCCAGCGGCTGGAACAGGCGCTGACGCATCTGGCGGTCATAGGCGGCGCCCACCTCCTTGCCAGGTTCGAGTGCGGCGGCAGCGATGTAGCCGCCCGCGGCCACCATCAGGTTGCTGTACTGGAAGACCTCGCCGAAGCGGCTGGTGGGCTTCATCTGCGCCAGCTGCTCGAAGGTGGTGGCCGCGGGCGCCTTGGCGTCGGAGAACAGCCAGTCCAGGTCCTGGCGCGGCAAGCCGGTGCAGGCGCAGACCAGGTGGCGCACCTCAACCTGCCGGGTGGTGTCGGCGTCGGCCAGGCGGAAACGCGGAAACACCTCCTGCGCGGGCTGGTCCCAGCGCAGCCGGCCGGCGTCCACCGCCTGGGCCATCAGCGCGCTGGTCATGCTCTTGGTGTTGGAGGCGGCCATGAACAGCGTGTCGCCGTCCACCGGCTCGGGCCGGCCCAGACGGCGCACGCCCAGGCCGCCGGCCCAGGCCACGCGGCCCTGGTCGATGAAGCTCAGGCCCACGCCGGGCACCTGCAGCTCGCGCATGCCGCGTTCGACGAAGGCCTTGAGCTGCTCGATGCGTTCCGGCGTCAGCGGCTTGGGCGTGCGGCCGGCAAAGCGCTCGCGCTCGTAGCCCTTGGGCCGCAGGCTGCCGATGAACAGGCTGATCGGCGAACTGCGCTTCTCGAGGGTGGCCTGCGAGCCCTCCAGCAGCACCACCAGCCAGCCCTCGCCCTGCACCGGCCGCCGCGCCGTGGCCTGCACCGCCAGCTTCTCGTTGGGCGAGGTCTGGTAATCGAAGACCTGGATGTCGGTCCAGCCGTTGCGCGGCGCACGCGCCGTGCTCAGCTCCAGCGTGCGGCTGAAGCCCGGCTTCACCCGCGCCCAGGCCTGGGCCACGGCATCGGCGGCGTCCTTGGCCTGCGGCAGGTCGACCAGGGTGACGCGCAGGTCGCCCTCGGGCGCGGTGGCGCTGAGCAGGGCGCCGTCGGCCTTCATCGCAAAGGCCTCGGGCGGGGTGTAGCTGTGGCCGGCCGCGGTGGTGTCGGCCCAGGCCGAGGCGCTCAGGGCCAGGGTGAGGGCGGTGGCGATCAGGGTACGGCGCATGGGGTCCTTCCAGGTCGTGCGGTGATCCAGATGCTACGGGAGCCTGAACGCAAAACGCCCCGGCAGGGCCGGGGCGATTCGTGGGGGGAGCGGGCGACGCGCGCTCAGACCTTGGCGGCGGGCACGGCGCTGGCGGCCAGTTGCACGGGGGTGGCCTGGGCCTGGGCCAGCCAGGCGGCGTCGTACTGGCGGTCGGCGACGCGGCCGACGCTGGCCAGCAGGCTCAGGCTGATCACCACGGCCAGGGCCAGGAAGCTGGCGCGGGCCGAAACGCTGGAGGCTTGGAAGGCGGGGGTGGTCATGGCGGGCTCCTGGGTCAGTGCGGTGTCGATGGGATGCACTGTAGGGAGCACCGCCGGCGGCGCCCAGCGGGATGCGACGAAGCGCCGATTTCGGGGGCTGACCGGCGCGGCCGCCGGATGGACGGCCGCGCCGCCGGCCTCACTTCTTGCCGCTGCGCAGCGTGGCCAGCGCGGCCTGGGTCTCGTTCCAGAGGTCCATGCCCACGTTGGCGGCGATGCTGGCGTTGACGCGGGTGAGCTTGTCGCGCATGCGGGCGGCCTCGGCGGGGGTCAGCTCGTTGATCTGCATGCCCTTGGCCTTGAGTTCATCCAGGGCCTTGGCGGCCTCGGCGCGGGTGTCCTGGCGCTCGAAGTCGCGGCTCTTCTTCGCAGCGTCCATCAGCACCTTCTGCTCGTCCTTGCTCAGGCCGTCCCACCACTTCTTGCTGACCAGCACGATCCAGGGGCTGTAGACGTGGTTGGTCACGGTGAGGTACTTCTGCACCTCGTAGAACTTGCTGGAGAGGATGGTGTTGTAGGGGTTCTCCTGGCCGTCCACCGCCTTGGTTTCCAGCGCCGAGAACAGCTCCGAGAAGGGCAGCGGCACCGCATTGGCGCCCAGGGTCTTGAAGCTCTCGAGGAAGACGTTGTTCTGCATCACGCGCAGCTTGATGCCGTCCAGGTCTTCCAGCTTGGCCACCGCGCGCTTGTTGTTGGTGAGGTTGCGGAAACCGTTCTCCCAGTACACCAGGCCCACCAGGCCCTTGTCCTGCAGCTTGTCCTTGACCTTGCTGCCGATCGGGCCGTCGAGCAGCGCGTCGGCCTCCTTGGCGTTGTTGACCAGGAAGGGCGTGTCCCACAGCGCCATTTCCTTGGTGATGCCCACCAGCGTGGCGGTGGAGCCCACCATCATTTCCTGGGCGCCGCCGATCAGGGCCTGCTGCATCTGGGTGTCCGGGCCGAGCGCGGCGGCGCCGACGGCGCGCACCTTCATCTTGCCGCCCGAGGCCTTTTCTACCTCCTCGGCAAACAGCTTGACCGCGCGGCCCTGGTTGGACTGCTCGTTCAGGCCGTAGCCGAAGCGGATCAGGCGCGGCTTGATGTCCTGGGCCTGGGCGGCCAGCGGGGTGAGGGCGGCCAGCGCGAGCGTGGCGATCAGGGTGCGGCGAAGGGTCATGGTTGTCTCCAAGGGGAACAGGGCAGGGCGGAACAGGAAGGCGTCAGCGCAGCCAGCGCACCGGCGCGGTGACGAACTCGGGGAACACGGTGAACAGCGTGAGGATGGCCAGGTAGACCACCAGGAAAGGGTTGACGCCCTTGATCACCTCGTCCAGGCGCAGCCGGCCGACGCCGGCCACGACGTTCAGCACCGTGCCCACCGGCGGCGTGATCAGGCCGATCGCGCCATTGAGCACGAACATCAGGCCGAAGTAGACCGGGTCGATGCCGGCCTTCACCGCGATCGGCAGCATCACCGGGGCGAAGATGAGGATCGTGGGCGTCAGGTCCAGCGCGGTGCCGATCAGCACCAGCACGATCATCATCACCGCCATCAGCAGGCGCGGATGATCGACCAGCGGACCCAGCAGACCGCTCAGCGTGTTGGGCAGGTCGGCCAGCGTGACCATGTAGCTGGCCACCTGGGCGCCGGCGCACAGGAACATCACGATGGCGGTGGTCTTGGCGGCGCGGGTCAGCACGCCGTACAGGTCGGCCAGGCCCATTTCGCGGTGCACCGCGAAGGCGATCACCAGGGCGTAGAAGGCGGCCACCACCGCGGCCTCGGTGGGCGTGAAGACGCCGCTCTTCATGCCGCCGATGATGATCAGCGGCATCAGCAGTGCCCAGAAGGCGCGGGCGCTGGTGCGCAGGCGCTCGCCCATGGGCATCGGTGCATCGGCCTGGACGTTCATGCCGCGCAGCTGCCACAGCCAGGCGAGCACCAGGCCCAGGCCCATGATCAGGCCCGGCACGATGCCCGACAGGAACAGCGAGGAGATCGAGGTGTTGGTGGTGACGCCGTAGATCACGAAGGGCATCGACGGCGGGATGATCGGCGCGATGATGCCGCCCGAGGCCATCAGCCCGGCCGAGGTGCCCATCGGGTAGCCCTGGCTGCGCATCATCGGCAGCAGGATGGTGGCCAGCGCGGCGGTGTCGGCCAGCGCCGAGCCGCTCATGCTGGCCATCAGGATGGCGGCGCCAATGGTGACGAAGCCCAGGCCGCCGCGCACATGGCCCAGCCAGGCGCGGGCCATGTCGATGATGCGCCGGCTGATGCCGCCGGCGTTCATCAGCTCGCCGGCCAGGATGAAGAAGGGCACGGCCAGCAGCGGGAAGCTGTCGATGCCCGCCACCAGGTTCTGCGCCAGCAGCTGGGTGTCCCAGAAGTCGAGCAGCCAGGCCATCGAGGCGCCGGTCAGCACCAGCGCGAAGGCCATGGGCACGCCGATGCCCATCAGCGCCAGCATCGCCACCACGAACAGCAGCGCGATCGTTCCCTGGCCCATCATTCCACCTCCGATTCGTGGCCCAGCGCGACCGGCTGACCCACCAGCAGCTGGCGCAGCGCCATCACGCCGATCGCCGCGGCGCTGAGAAGCGCGGGCAGCGGCAGCAACGCCGTGGGGTAGCCCATCACCACGCTGGTGCTGTCCCAGCCCACCACCACCTGCTGCCAGGCGCCCCAGCCCAGCAGCGCGCACGACAGCACGACCAGCGCATGGATGCCGCGCGAGACCCAGCGCAGCGCCAGCGGCCGGCCGGCCAGCGGCGCGAGCAGCGCGGTGAAGGCCATGTGTTCGCCCAGCGGATAGGCGGCGGTGGCGCCGATGAAGACCATCCAGACGAAGAGCAGGCGCGAGAGTTCCTCGCTGGCGGCGATGCCGCTGCCAAAGCCGTAGCGCAGCACCACGTTGACGAAGACGGCAGCGGCCATCACCGCCAGGCAGGCGGCCATGGCGGCCTCGGCCCAGCGCTGCGGCGCGGCGCGGGTGGGGGTGTCAGCAGACATCGTGGGATTCCTTCATCCAGGTCAGCACCTGCTCGCGCAGCGTGGCCAGCGGCAGGGTGGCGTCCAGGCTGACCACGCCGGGCTCGCCCGACGGGTCTTCCAGCGTGGCGAACTGGCTGTCGACCAGGCTCGCCGGGAACAGGTGATCGGGGCGGGCGGCCACGCGGGCGCGGGCCTCGTCCAGGCTCAGCCGCAGGTGCACGAAGCCCAGGCCGGGCGAGGCGGCGCGCAGCTGATCGCGGTAGGCGCGCTTCAGGGCCGAGCAGGTCAGCACCGCGCCTTGCGGCCGCTCGGCCAGCTGCGCGCCCAGCGTGGCCAGCCAGCCGGCGCGGTCGGCGTCGGTCAGCGGCTGGCCGGCGCGCATCTTGGCCTGGTTGGCCGCGGGGTGGTGGTCGTCGCCCTCCACCAGCGGCCAGCCCAGCGCGTCGGCCAGTGCGCGGCCCAGGCTGGACTTGCCGCAGCCGGAGACGCCCATGACAACCAGGTTCGACATTTGGATAGCGCTGTCCCGTTGATCTGAAAAAATCGGCCGCCCGATGGGCCGCCGCGGTCCCCGCCGCGCCGTGGCACACTCGGCGCGCTTGAATCGGGGATTGGATAGCGCTATCCTAAACCCGTTGGCAGCACCGCCGAAATCAGGGTAAACACTCAATGACCGCCCCTTCCCGCAAACGCGCCACCGGCCGGCCGACGCTGGCCGATGTGGCCGCCGCCGCAGGCGTGAGCCCGATCACCGCCTCGCGTGCGCTGCGTGCCACCCGGGGCGTGGACGAACAGCTCAGCGCCCGCGTGCGCGAGGCCGCCGAGGCGCTGGGCTATGTGCCCGACCCGGCCGCGCGCGCGCTGGCCTCGGCGCACAGCTCGCAGGTGGCGGTGCTGATCCCGTTGCTGTCCAACGCGCTGTTCGTCGACCTGCTCGAAGGCGTGCAGCGTGTGCTGCGCCCGGCCGGGCTGCAGACGCTGATCGGCGTCACCCACTACCAACCCGCCGAGGAAGAGGCGCTGCTGCGCAGCTACCTGGCGCATCGTCCGGCCGGCCTGCTGGTCACCGGCTTCGACCGCACGGCGGCGGCGCGCGGCCTGATCGAGCGCAGCCGCGTGCCCTGCGTGCACCTGATGGAGACCCAGGCCGCGGGCGAGGCCTACGCGGTGGGCCTGTCGCAGGACGCCGCTGGTGCGGCGATGACCGAGCACCTGCTGGCGCGCGGCCGCCGCCGCGTGGCCTTCGTCGGCGCGCAGCTCGACCCGCGCGTACTGCAGCGCCTGGCCGGCTACCGCCGCGTGCTGCAGGCGCATGGCCTGCACGACCCCGGGCTGGAACTGCTGGACCCGGCGCCCTCGTCGATCGCGCTGGGCGGTGTGCTGCTGCAGCGCCTGCTGGCGGCGCGGCCGGATGTCGACGCGATCTTCTTCTGCAACGACGACCTGGCCCAGGGCGGTCTGCTGGCGGCGCTGAAGGCCGGCCTGGCGGTGCCGCAGCGGGTGGCCGTGGCCGGCTTCAACGACCTGGCCGGCTCGGACCAGTGGCTGCCGCCGCTGACCACGATCCGCACGCCGCGCGCCGAGATCGGCGAACGCGCCGCGCGCATGCTGCTGGCGCTGCTGCGCGGCGAGGCGGTGGATGCCCGGCAGGTGGACCTGGGTTTCGAGCTGGTGGTGCGCGAGTCCACGTAGCATCGGCCCATGCAAGCCCACCCGCGCCTGGCCGATGCGATGCAGCGCCTGCAGGCGCTGGCGCGGCCCGACCAGCTGGCCGGCATGGCCCGCTTCGGCATGACGGCCGAGCACCGCCTGGGGGCCAGCGTGCCCTCGCTGCGCGCCCTGGGCAAGGACCTGGGCCGCGAGCATGCGCTGGCCCTGGCATTGCACGCCACCGGCGTGCCTGACGCGCAGATCCTGGCCGCCTATGTGGCCGAGCCCCGGCAGTTCACCGTGGCCGAGATGAACGCCTGGGCCGCCCGCTTCATAGCCTGGGACACCTGCGACCAGGCCTGCACCAATGCCTTCGCCCCCAGCCCGCGGGCCTGGGCCCGGGTGCCGGTGTGGGCGGCCGACGAGCGCGAGTTCGTCCGCCGCGCCGGCTTTGCGCTGCTGGCTGCGCTGGCGGTGCATGACAAGCCCGCGCCCGATGAGCGCTTCCTGGCCATGCTGCCGCTGATCGAGGCGCACGCCGATGACGAGCGCAACTTCGTGAAGAAGGCGGTCAACTGGGCGCTGCGCCAGATCGGCAAGCGCCAGCCCACGCTGCTGGGGCCGGCGCTGGACTGCGCCCAGCGCCTGAAGCAGCGCCCCGAGCGCAGCGCGCGCTGGATCGGCAGCGACGCCTTTCGTGAACTGATTCCCCGACTGGAGCGCACCCGATGAAGTCCCTGCACCTGCTGGCGCTGGCCGCACTGTGCGCCACTGCGCACGCCGCGCCGATGCGCTACGAGATCGACCCCGCCCACACCTACCCCAGCTTCGAGGCCGACCACATGGGCCTGTCCGTCTGGCGCGGCAAGTTCAACCGCAGCGAGGGCCTGGTGCTGATGGACCGCGCCGCTGCCAGCGGCAGCGTGGACCTGATCGTGCACACCGACAGCATCGACTTCGGCCACGATCAGATGAACAGCGTGGCGCGCGGCGACAGCCTCTTCGATGTCGAGCGCCACCCCTTCGCGCGCTACCGCGGCACGCTGGCCGGCTGGCAGGACGGCCAGCCCACCCGCGTGGAGGGCGAGCTGACGCTGCACGGCGTGACCCGCCCACTGGTGCTGGAGATCCGCCGCTTCGCCTGCAAGCCGCACCCGCTGAACAAGCGCGAGCTGTGCGGGGCCGACGCGCTGGCCACGCTGCAGCGCGACGCCTTCGGCATCGACGCCGGCAAGGCCTTCGGTTTCGACATGGCGGTCACACTGCGCATCCAGGTGGAGGCGCTGGCCGAGCGCTGACTCAGCGTGGCACGTAGAAGGTGGTGGCGGCCTCGGCCGGTGCGCCCTCACCCGCCTGCAGGCGCAGCGTGATCGGGTGCGAGCCCGGCGTCAGCTGCTGCGCCGCCTCCATCGGCAGGGCCACCTGCACCGTGTGGTTGACGATGCCCGAGGGCGGCAGCGCGGTGGCGGGCAGCGTGCTCACCACCAGCCCGGGCAGGCCATCGACCGACAGTGTCAGCCTCTGTGCCTGCTCGGTCTGGTTGCTGACCTGCAGCCGGTAGACGTTCTCCAGCCGCCCCTGTTCGTCCCAGCGCGCCAGCGCGGCGCGGTCGCGCACCACGTCCAGGCGCAGCGGCGGGCGGTGCGACAGGCTCCAGGCGAAAACGCCCACCAGCACCGCCATCAACGCGGCGTAGATGAGCACCCGCGGCCGCAGCAGGCGGCGAATCATCTGGCTGCGGCTCCAGTGGCCTTCCAGGCCCGCCTCGGTGGCGTAGCGGATCAGGCCGCGCGGCGCGCCGATGCGGTCCATCACGCTGTCGCAGGCGTCGATGCAGGCGGCGCAGCCGATGCAGGCATTCTGCAGGCCGTTGCGGATGTCGATGCCGGTGGGGCAGACCTGCACGCACAGCGTGCAATCGATGCAGTCGCCCAGGCCGAGTGCGGCGGCATCGGCGGTCTTGGGCCGGGCGCCGCGCGGTTCGCCCCGCGCCACGTCGTAGCCGATGATCAGCGAATCGCGGTCGATCAGCGCGCTCTGGAAGCGGGCGTAGGGGCAGATGTAGGTGCACATCTGCTCGCGCAGGAAGCCGGCGTTGCCATAGGTGGCGGTGCCGTAGAACATCACCCAGAACAGCTCCCAGGGGCCCATCGCGCCGCTCAGCGAGTGCAGCGCCAGCTCACGGATGGGCGTGAAGTAGCCGACGAAGGTGAAGCCGGTCCACAGTGAGAAGCCCAGCCAGGCCGCGTGCTTGCCGCCGCGTCGCCCCAGCTTGTCCAGGCCCCAGCCGCTGTTGTCCAGGCGCAGGCGGGCACTGCGGTCGCCTTCGAAGCGGTGCTCGATCCACAGGAAGATCTCGGTGTAGACCGTCTGCGGGCAGGCATAGCCACACCAGATGCGCCCGGCCACCGCGGTGACGAAGAACAGCCCCAGCGCGCACAGCACCAGCAGCGCGGTCAGGTAGAAGAAGTCCTGCGGGTACAGCAGCAGGCCGAAGACGTGGTAGCGCCCGGCCTCCAGGTCAAAGAGCAGCGCCTGGCGGCCGTTCCACTGCAGCCAGGGCACGCCATAGAAGAACAGCTGGGTGATCCACACCAGCGCGATGCGCCAGCGGGCATACAGGCCGTCGATCGCGCGCGGGTGGATGCGCTCGCGCGGGGCGAGCTGCAGGAGGGGAGCGGGAGGAGGGTTCGGAGACATCAGTGGAGCAGGCCCGCCGCAGGCGGGCCGGACATCAGACAGGGACAGGCGCGCAGCCGCTCAGCCGGCGCGGGCCACGGGCGGTGACACGCGCGCCCAGGCGGCGCGGCCCACCGGCAGCACATCGGCCAGGGTCTGCTGGTCGAGTTCGGCCATGAAGGCCGCCAGGGCGCGGTTGAAGACGCCGGTCAGGCGGCAGCCACCGGTGAGCTTGCAGCCTTCGGGGTGATCGCCCAGGCACTCGACCAGCGCGAAATCGGGCTCGATGCTGCGCACCAGCGCACCCAGGTTGATCTGCTCGGGCGGCAGCGCCAGGCGCATGCCGCCGCCCTTGCCGCGCACCGTCTGCAGCCAGCCGGCCAGGCCCAGCTGGTGGGTGATCTTCATCAGGTGGGCCTGCGACAGCTCGAAGGCCTCGGCCACCTCGGCGATGGTGCACAGGCGGTCGCCGCGCTGCCGGCCCACGTAGATCAGCAAGCGCAGCGAATAGTCGGTCATCTGGGTCAGGCGCATGGCGTGATTGTCAGCCCGGTTGGCCGTCCACGCGCGCGCGGCACAGCCAAGGCCCGTAGCGCCACAGGTACAAGGCGTAGGCCAGCGACCACAGCAGCGCCGACACCAGCGCGGCCTGCGGCAGCAGCGCCGGCCACAGCAGCGGCGCCCCCACCCGCACCACGGCGGCGGCCGTCACGCTCAGGTAGGCGCTCACCTCCAGCGCACCCGCGCGCAGCGGTCGGCCGGTGTGGCCCATCGCCGTGCGCGTCATCATGCCCAAGGTCATGCCGCCGATCAGGCCCACGGTCAGCGCATGGGTGGCCAGTCCCGGGGGCACCACCCCAAACTCACTGCCCAGGCGCAGCGCCAGGTGCACCGGCAGCCAGGCATAGGCCAGGTGCAGCACCCAGACCAGCGGGTTGGCCGCCGTGCGCCAGGGCTGCCAGCGCCACCAGCGGGCGGTCTGCGCCCCCAGCGCGGTGGCCAGCACCAGCCCCAGCAGCGGCGCTGGAGCGCCCAGCAGGTCGCAGGCCAGCAAGGCCAGCACGCTGCCCAGCGCCACCCGCTCCAGCGGTGCATGGCGGCTCGCCTGCAGTCCTGCAATGCCGTTGTTGGTGAACATCGGCACCACGCGCCCGGCCATCACCGCGACGATGAACATCATCAGGTCCAGCGCCACCGGCACACCCAGCCGCGCGGGCAGCACCAGAGCGCCCATCTGCGTCAGGTGCAGCGCCGCGCAGGCCACGGCCAAGGCGACCAGCAGGCCGACGAAGAAAAAGTTGCGTCGGCTGCCTCCGGCCCGCAGGGCGCGCCAGAGTCCCCAGGCGGCCAGCAGCGGAAAGGCCACGTTGACGACCAGGGCCGCCACTGCCCAGGGCGTGAGTACCAGCACCCGGCCCAGCAGCCACAGCCCAGCCAGCGCCATCAGCCCACGGCCCTGGGGCGTGGGCTGGCCCGACCAGTTGCGCCCGGCGGTGAACAGAAAGCCCACCACCACCGCCAGCGTGAAGCCGAACAGCATCTCGTGCGCATGCCAGACCGATCCGCGCAGCACCGGCGTGTCCAGCCAGCCGCTGAACTGCAGTGCCCACAGCGGCACCGACAGCGCCGCCAGCGCCGCCGCCAGCAGGTAGAACGGGCGAAAGCCCAGCGCCCACAGCGCGAACTGGCCGGGCCGCGGCGCGCGGCCGATGGGCTCGGTGAGGGGAATGAAGACGGTGGCCATGGCGGGTGATATCAGGGAGAACCCGATTGTCCGGGCAGCGCCATCCAAAAGCAAACCCGAACATATATCTTATAAAGTGCGGGGCCATGACCCCGCCGCCGACGACCCCGACGCTCCCCTGGTGGCAACGACTGCGTCCGCCCGCGCTGGCCATCGACGCGCGCGAGCGCATGCGGGTGGTGGCGGGTGCCTTTCTGGGGATCGCGTTGACGGCACTGCTGGCGCCCTGTTGGCCGCCGGCGCCCGGCCTGCCCTGGTTGATGGCGCCGCTGGGTGCGAGCGCGGTGCTGGTGTTCGCGCTGCCGGCCAGCCCGCTGGCCCAACCCTGGCCGGTGCTGGTGGGCAACGCGGTGTCGGCCCTGGTCGGCTGGGCCAGCGCCAGCTGGCTGCCCTGGCCAGCGCTGGCCGCGGCGGTCGCCGTGGGCGGCGCGATGGCGGCGATGCTGGCGCTGCGCTGCCTGCACCCTCCGGGCGGCGCCGTGGCCCTGCTGGCGGTGCTGCTGCCGGCCCACCAGGCCAGTTATGCGGTCGATCCGGTGCTGCTGGACTCGCTGGTGCTGGTGCTGGCCGGCTGGGCCTGGAACAGCGCCACCGGACGTCCCTATCCCCACGCGCCCCAGGCCGCGCCGGCCCCCACCCGGGCCTGGGACTTCAGCGACAGTGACCTGGACACGGCGCTGGCCCACTACAACCAGATCGTCGATCTGCCGCGCGACGACCTGCGCGGCCTGCTGGCCGATGCCGAGCAGCAGGCGGTGTCGCGCCGCCTGCGCGCGATCCGCTGCCAGGACGTGATGACCGCCCAGCCACTGCGTGCGCGCAGCTTCACCACGCTGGACCAGGCCTTGCGCGTGCTGGCCGAGGCCCAGGTGAAGGCGCTGCCGGTGGTCGATGCCGATGAGCATGTGGTGGGCATCGTCACCCGCGCCGACCTGCGCGGCCCCGCCGACCCGGCCACCACCACCGTGGCGCAGGTGATGTCGCGCCAGGTGCGCGTGGCCAGTGCCGAGCGCCCGCTGGCCGACCTGCTGCCGCTGTTCAGCCATGAAGGCCACCACCACCTGCCGGTGATCGGTGCCGACCGGCGGCTGGTCGGCATCCTCACGCAGACCGACGTGATCACTGCGCTGGCCAGGCTCTGAGTCGGGGGCGGCGCAGGCCGTCGTCGGCATCCTTGAACCGGTTCAAGGAAAGAACCCGAGCAAAACAGGAGGATTCGCCCATCGTCCAACGAGGAGGGCTTGTCCATGAGCCAGACCGCAGGCGGGTTCACCAAACAGATGGCCCGCAACATGTTCTACGGTGGCGCCGCGTTCTTCGCGCTGCTGTTCGTCGCGCTGGTGTTCCACACCGAACAGCGCATTCCCGAGCGCTCCAACGCGCAGGCCATCACCCCCGCGGTGGTGGCCGGCAAGAAGATCTGGGAGACCCGCAACTGCATCGGCTGCCACACGCTGCTGGGCGAGGGCGCCTACTTCGCGCCGGAGCTGGGCAATGTCTACAAGCGCCGCGGCCCCGACTTCATCAAGGGCTGGATGAAGGCGCAACCCACGCATGTCGAGGGCCGCCGCCAGATGCCGCAGTTCAACCTCAGCGACGAGCAGCTCGACCACCTGGTCGAGTTCCTGAAGTGGACCAGCGAGGTGAACACTGAACAGTGGCCGCCGAACATCGAGGGGTGAGACCAGTCATGAGCACACACATTCTCAAGTACGAGAGCCAGCGCGTCGCGAAGCTGTACTTCATCGCCGCGATGGGCCTCTTCGCCGGACAGATCCTGTTCGGCATCGGACTCGGCCTGCAGTACCTGCTGGGCGACTTCCTGTTTCCCTACATCCCGTTCAACATCGCGCGGATGGTCCACACGAATCTGCTGATCGTGTGGCTGCTGTTCGGCTTCATGGGCGCGGCCTACTACCTCATTCCCGAGGAGGCCGAGACCGAGCTGCACAGCCCCAGGCTGGCCATTGCGCTGTTCTGGATCTTCCTGGTGGCTGGCGCGCTGACCATCGTCGGCTACCTGACGGTGCCCTATGCCAAGCTGGCGGAGCTGACCGGCAACGAGCTGCTGCAGACCATGGGACGCGAGTTCCTCGAGCAGCCGCTGCCGACCAAGCTGGGCATCGTGGTGGTGGCGCTGGGCTTCCTCTACAACATCAGCATGACGGTGCTCAAGGGCCGCAAGACGGCGATCAGCCTGGTGCTGCTGATGGGCCTGTGGGGGCTGGCGCTGATGTTCCTGTTCAGCTTCGTCAACCCGCACAACCTGGTGCGCGACAAGATGTACTGGTGGTTCGTCGTCCACCTGTGGGTGGAGGGCGTGTGGGAGCTGATCCTGGGCGCGCTGCTGGCCTTCGTGCTGGTCAAGACCACCGGCGTCGACCGCGAGGTGATCGACAAGTGGCTGTACGTGATCATCGCCTTCGCGCTGATGACCGGCATCCTGGGCACCGGCCACCACTTCTACTTCATCGGCCTGCCGGGCTACTGGCAGTGGATCGGCAGCGTGTTCAGCGCGATGGAGCCGATCCCCTTCTTCATGATGACGGTGTTCGCCTTCAACATGGTGCAGCGGCGCCGGCGTGAACACCCCAACCAGGCGGCGATCCTGTGGGCCGTGGGCACCTCGGTGCTGGGCTTCCTGGGCGCCGGTCTGTGGGGCTTCATCCACACGCTCAGCCCGGTCAACTACTACACCCATGGCACGCAGATCACCGCGGCCCACGGTCACCTGGCCTTCTACGGCGCCTACGTGCTGGTGGTGATCACCTTGATCAGCTACGCCATGCCCACGCTGCGCGGCCGCCTGGCCAACAGCGCCCGGGCGCAGAACGTGGAGATGTGGAGCTTCTGGATCATGACCATCGGCATGGCGACGATGGTGCTGGCGCTGACCGGCGCCGGCATCCTGCAGGTCTGGCTGCAGCGCATGCCCACCGAGGGCGCGATGGGCTTCATGGCCACCCAGGACCAGCTGCGCTTCTTCTACTGGATCCGCATCGTGGGCGGCGTGACCTTCCTGATCGGCCAGTTCGCCTACTTCGCCAGTTTCTTCATCGGTGGCGAGCACGTGCTGAGCGAGGACCAGGCGCCCAGCCTCGGCGGTGGCGGCATCCTGCGCCGCGCCCCGGCCCGCCAGCGGATGGACTGACATGGACCATGCCGAACAGCAGCACCTCGCCGGGCTGCCCTTCTATGCGCCGCAAGGCGGCGAGGTGGCCTTGTTCACCCACGCCTGGCGCCAGCGCATGCCGGTGCTGATCAAGGGCCCCACCGGCTGCGGCAAGACCCGCTTCGTCGAGCACATGGCCGCCCGCCTGGGCCGGCCGCTGGTGACGGTGAGCTGCCACGATGACCTGGGCGCGGCCGACCTGGTGGGCCGCCACCTGATCGGCCCGCAGGGCACCGAGTGGCACGACGGCCCGCTGGCCCGCGCGGTGCGCAGCGGCGCGATCTGCTACCTCGACGAGGTGGTGGAGGCGCGCAAGGACACCACCGTGGTGCTGCACCCGCTGGCCGACGACCGACGCCAGCTGCCGATCGAGCGCACCGGAGAGCAGCTGCAGGCGCCGCCCGGCTTCATGCTGGTCATCAGCTACAACCCCGGCTACCAGAACCTGCTCAAGAGCCTCAAGCCCAGCACGCGCCAGCGCTTCGTGGCCCTGGACTTCGGCTACCCCGATGCAGCCACCGAGCGCGCCATCGTGCAGGCCGAGGCGGGCGTCGATGCCGGCGTGGCTGCCCAGCTGGTGCACCTGGCGCAGGGCCTGCGCCGCCTGACCGGCCACGACCTGGAGGAGACCGCCTCCACCCGTCTGCTGGTGGTGGCCGCGCGGCTGGCCGCCGACGGCCTGCCGCTGCGGGCGGCCTGCCGTGCCGCCATCGTCGACGCACTGACCGACGACGCCGACACCGCGGCGGCGCTGGCCGAGGTGGTCGACGCCAGCCTCTGAACCCTTTTCCGCGACAGTGGCCTTTCCTGGGTGCGGCCCGCTCTCCTTCTTCGTTGCGTAACCCCATGCCGCCCCGCCACCGTCGCCTTTTCCAACTCGCGTTCTTTGCGCTATTCCTGATCGCGCCGGCCCTGGACTGGCTGCGCTTCGATCTGCACGAGGCGCAGCTGTGGTTCCTGGGTCAGCGCTGGACACTGGGCATCGACGACTTCCGGGCCGGGCGCATCGACGCCACCCAGGCCGCGCTGGGCATCCTGCTCAAGGGCTTTCTGCCGGGGCTGCTGGCCGTGGCCGCGTTCCTGGCCGTGGCCTGGCGCTGGGGCCGGGTGTACTGCGGCTGGCTGTGCCCGCATTTCTCGATCGTCGAGCTGCTCAATGCCACGCTGCACCGCGCCTGCGCCAAGTGGAGCCTGTGGGACCGCTCGGCCACGCCACGCGACGACCGGCCAGCCGATGCGCGCTGGTGGCCGGTGTTCTTCGTGCTGAGCGCCCTGTTCGGCGCGCTGTGGGCGATCACGCTGCTGAGCTACCTGCTGCCGCCTGCCGAAGTCTGGGGCGGCCTCGTGCACGGCACGCTGACGCCCAACCAGGCGCGTTTCCTGGCCATCGGCACGGCGGTGTTCAGCGCCGAGTTCGTGCTGGCGCGCCACCTGTTCTGCCGCTTCGGCTGTGCGGTGGGCCTGTTCCAGAGCCTGGTCTGGATGGCCAACCCCAAGGGCCTGGTGGTGGCCTTCAACCGCGCCCAGGCGCGCGACTGCCAGGGCTGCGCGACACAGCGCTTCGGCCAGGGCGCCGCCTGTGACCGCGGCTGCCCGATGCGCCTGCACCCGCGCGACATCAAGCGCCGCATGTTCAGCTGCGTGCAGTGCGGCCAGTGCCTGCAGGCCTGCGACGAGTCGCAATCGGCGCGCGGTCGCGCGCCGGTGCTGGAGTGGCGCATCGGTGCCGATGCGGTGCGCGAAACCCTGCGCCAGCGGCGCGAAGACCGGGGAGGCTGAGGTGGAAGAGTGGATCGGTCGGCAGTGGCATCGCCTGGTCACCCAGGCCGCCTCGCGCGAGCATGCGGCAGCCGCGGTCACGCTGGACGAGGTGCAGCGCACGCTGGCGCTGCTGTTCCGTGCCGGCGGCGGTGACAGCGCCGTGCGCCTGGCGCCGGTGGGCGAGCGTGCCGTGGGCGGCCCGCGTGACTGGCTGCAGCGCCTGGCCGGCAGCGGCCAGCGCGCCGCGCTGGGTCAGCTCAGCGAGCAGGTGCTGGCCCTGCCGCCGCGCCTGGCGGTGTTCGCCGAGCGTTCCCTGAACCGTGATCTCTACATCTGGCTCGCGGCCCTGGCGGCGCACGACGCGCCCAGTGGCGACTGGCTGGTGGGCCAGACCCGCGCCAGCGCGGCCGCGCTGCAGCAATGGCCCGGCCTGCGCCAGCGCCACGCACGCCTGCTGGCGGCGCACCTGGCCCAGCGCCCGGCGCCCGGCACGCTGCGTGGCGACGCGGCCCGCGCCGAGCGCCTGGTGCAGCAGACCCTGCGCGGCCAGCCGGTGCCGCTGGACACCGGCATCGGTCCGGCCGACGTGGCGCCGGTGTGGCTGTGGCTGGAGGCGGGCGCCGCACCGGCGGCCGCGGCGTCCGGCCGCCGCGACCCCAGCGGTGACACCCCCGCCGCCCTTGACACCGTCAGTGACCGCACCCGCCGCCGCGCCGAGCGGGTGGCCCACGACACCCCGCGCGCGCCGCTGATGATGTTCTTCCGCGCCGAGTCCATCCTCAGCTGGGGCGAGTTCGTGCGCGTGAACCGCGCCACCGATGACGACGACCACCCCGACGCACTGCAGGCCGCCAACGACATGGAGCGCCTGGCCATCGCCCCCGATGGCCAGCGCAGCGCCTCGCGGGTGCGCTTCGACCTGGACCTGCCCAGCGCCGCGGTGGACGACCAGCCGCTGGGCGCGCCCGAGCGCCTGCCCGAGTGGGACTGGAAGCGCCAGCGCCTGCTGACCGACCACTGCGCGGTGCAGCGGGTGGTGGCGCCGGCGCCGGCCGCCTTCGTGCCCACGCCTGAGCTGCGCCGCACCGCGCGCCAGGTGCGCCGTCGGCTGGAGCTGCTGCGCGCGGCCCCTGAGCGCCAGCGCGGCGAGGCCGAGGGCGATGAGATCGACCTCGACGCCTGGGTGCGCCACCGCATCGATGCCGCCACGGGGGCGGTCAGCGGCGAGCCACGGGTGTTCCAGCGCGCGCGGCGCAGCGGCCGCAGCCTGGCCACGCTGCTGCTGGCCGACCTGTCGCTGTCCACCGACGCCCATGTCTGGCTGGGCGGCGGCGACAAGCAGCGCAGCGCCCGCGTGATCGATGTGATCCGCGACGCGCTGTATGTGTTCGGCGAGGCCTTGCAGGCCAGTGGCGATGCCTTCGAGATGCTGGGCTTCTCGTCGGTGCGCCGCCAGCAGGTGCGCATCCAGCACCTCAAGGGCTTTGACGAGCGCTGGGCCGCGCCGGCGCAGGCCCGCGTGGGCGCGATCAAGCCCGGCTACTACACCCGCATGGGCGCCGCGATCCGCCATGCCAGCGCGCGCCTGGCCGCGCGCCCCGAGCGCCAGCGCCTGCTGCTGCTGCTCACCGACGGCAAGCCCAACGACCTGGACCACTACGAGGGCCGCTGGGGCCTGGAGGACACGCGCCACGCGGTGCATGAGGCGCGCGCGCTGGGCCTGACCCCGTTTGCCGTGACGATCGACGAGCAGGCCCACGACTACCTGCCGATGCTCTTCGGCGAGCACGGCTGGGCCCTGGTGCACCGGCCGCAGGAGCTGGTGCAGCGGCTGGCGGCGGTGCAGGCGCGGCTGGCTGGCACTTGATGCGAGTCAAGACATGAGCGGCAGCGACCCACCACAATGGCGCCTCGGCGCAGGGCCGCAGGAGACTCCGATGGAAGGGCGCCACTTCGATATTCCCCGCTACCTGGCGGTGCTGCCGCTGTTCCAGGAGATGACGCCGCCCGAGCTGCAGCGCCTGGCCGAAGGCTGCCGGCTGCGCCGCTTCGCGCGCGGTGAGGACGTGTTCCGCCTGGGCGAGCCCTGCGAGGAACTGCATGTCACCGTGATGGGCCAGGTCAAGCTGTTCGCGCTGTCGCCGGCCGGGCAGGAAAAGGTGATCGAGCTGGTCGGCCCCGGCAACAGCTTTGCCGAAGCGCTGATGTTCACCGGCAAGCCCTACATCATCAACGCCCAGGCCCTGAACGACACGCTGCTGCTGTCGGTGGGCAAGGCCGCGGTGCTGCGCGAGATCGAGAACGACCCGCGCTTTGCGCTGCGCATGCTGGCCGGCATCTCGCGCCGGCTGCATGGCCTGGTCCACGACGTGCAAGCCTATGCGCTGCACAGCGGCATGCAGCGCGTCATCGGCTACCTGCTGCGCGACCTGCCCGACCACGCCGAGGACGCTGCCGGCATGACGCTGGCCGACGCCGGTGGCACGCCGATGCCGCTGCCGCCGCGCGAGCACCGGGTGTCTCTGCCGGTCAGCAAGGCCACGATCGCCTCGCGTCTGTCGCTGACGCCCGAGTACTTCTCACGCGTGCTGCACGAACTGGCCGCGCAGGGCCTGATCACGATCGACAAGCGCGACATCCTGATCCCGGACCCGGCTCGCCTGGCGGGGCACCCGCTGCAGTGAGCGTGCGCTGATGGACCCACGCCGGCGCCTGTTCCTGCGCGGCACGCTGCCGCGCGGTGACGAGCCGCCCACGCCCCCCCGGCCGCCCTGGGCGCTGCGCCCCGATGCCGCCTTCACCGCGCGCTGCACCCGCTGCGGCGACTGCCTGCGCGCCTGCCCGCAGCAGGTGCTGATGGCGGGCGACGGCGGCTTTCCCGAGATCCGCTTCACGCAGCGCGGCTGCAGCCTGTGCGGCGACTGCCGCGCCGCCTGTCCCAGCGGCGCGCTGGACCGCAGCGCCGCCGAGCCCTTTGCCGAGCGGGTGCAGGTGGCCCCCCACTGCCTGGCCGAGCGCGGTGTGGAATGCCGCGTCTGCGCCGAGGCCTGCGACGCACGGGCCCTGCGCTTTCGGCCGCAGCCCGGTGGCGTCTGGCGGCTGCAGGTGGCGCTGGACCAGTGCAGCGGCTGCGGTGCGTGTGTCGCCCCCTGCCCGGTCGGGGCGATCACGCTGGCCCAGCCCGGTCCGCAGCGGGCCTGATGGACGCGGCCCGGCGGCCGTGGCATGGTGCCGGCATGAAGACCCTTTTCCTGACCGCCGCGCTGGCCACTCTGCTGGCCGTCTCTCCGCCCCCGGCCTCCGCCCAGGAGGTCGCCCGCTCGCCCCTGCTGGGCACCTGGTCGGTCGACCTGTCGCGGCTGCCCATTCCAGAGGCCATGCGCCCGCGCAGCGTCAGCATCCGCTTCGCCGAGGCCGGGCCGTCGCGCCTGGCGATGACGGTGGAGGTGGTCGACCCCGCCGGCCAGACCCTGCGCGCCGAGGGCGTGAACACGCTCGATGGTTCGGCGGCGCCGGTCAGCGGCAACCTCGAGGCCGACACCGCGGCCTTCACCCAGCCGGTGCCCGGCGTGCTGGTGCTGCAGCTCGCCCGCGGCGGTCAGCCCGCCTCGACCCGGGTCTACACCGTCTCCGCCGACGGCCAGGCCATGACCGAGACGGTGGCCTATTTCAACGACGCGGGCCAGCCGGCGCTGCGGGCCAATTTCTTCAGCCGGAAAGGCCGCTGAGCACGGCGGCACGGGCCGCCGCGGCTCCCCCTGCCGCGGCCGCGCCTTAGGGGTACAGCGGCTGGCGCCGTGTCCCTAGCATGGCTGGACTTCACACAGGAGAGCGGCCATGGGCAAGCGCAGCGTCAGCGTCAAGGTCAACACCCCCAAGGTCAGCAAGTACACCGTCAAGGGCGACACGCTGGCCGAGGTGCGCAAGAACCTGGACAGGCGCGAGGAATGGGGCCTGTACGACGCCACGCAGAACTTCAAGAGCGGTGGCAAGGTCGACAGTGAGGGCCAGGTCACCAGCGTCACGATCGAGCTGAACCCGGTGATCGAGCTGCCCACCTGGGCCGGCTACAGCAAGGCCACCAAGCCGCAGAAAGCCTCGTGGGATGCGATGCTGAAGAAGCTGTCCGCCCACGAGTACAAGCACCACGACATCCAGGTGGCCGGTGCGGCGGCGCTGAAGAAGGCGATCGAGTCGGCCAAGGAACTGGACGCCGACGCGCTGAACGCGCTGATCGAACAAGCCCAGACCGACACCCAGAAGGCGCAGGACAGCTACGACCGCAGCAGCGGCCATGGCGCCAAGGAAGGCGTGGAGCTGGACGAGGACGCCTGACGGCGCCCCCGCCACCCGCTACCATCGCCCCATGACCAAGTTCCTGATCGCCGTGCTGGTGCTGCTGGGCGTGGCCCTGGCCACCAACCCGGGCGCCGACAGCCACCGCGCCAAGCTCAAGGCCGAGATCGCCGAGCGCAGCCAGATCGCCGGCGTGCTGGGCCTGGGCGGACTGGCGGCGCTGGTGTCGACCTACTACACGCTGGGCGTGGCCTCGTACACCACCATCAACGACAAGGTGGTGAGCTACGGCGCCTTCGGCCTGGTGGTGATTCCCGACCTGGGCAACGGCCGCTGAGGCTCAGCGCGCCGCGCTGTCGGCCCCGGCCGCAGCGCTGGCGGCGGTGTTCGCCGGCTTCACCGGCGCCGCGGGCGGCAGCTGCGCCGGCTCGTCCTTCGGCGCGCCGATGTTCTGCTCGATCGCCGGCAGCGTGTGGGCAATGCCCTTGTGGCAGTCGATGCAGGTCTGGCCGGCGTTGACCGCCTCCTGGTGGCGACGTGCCGAGCGCTGGTTCTGCTCGGCATAGTCCATGTACGCGAAGTTGTGGCAGTTGCGGCATTCCTGGCTGTCGTTGGCCTTCATGCGCGCCCATTCATGGCCGGCCAGTTCGGCCCGCTTGGCGTTGAACTTCTCGGGCGTGTCGATGCTGCCCAGGATCTTGTGCAGCACCTCGTTGCTCGCCTGGATCTTGCGCACGATCTTCGGGCCCCATTCCTTGGGCACATGGCAGTCGGGGCAGGTGGCGCGCACGCCGGTGCGGTTGTTGTAGTGGATGGTGTTGCGGTACTCGACGTAGACGTTCTCCTTCATCTCGTGGCAGGAGATGCAGAAGGCCTCGCGGTTGGTCCATTCCATCGCGGTGTTGAAGCCGCCCCAGAAGATCACGCCGCCCAGGAAGGCGATGGCCAGCAGGCCGAAGGTGGGGGTCTTGACGAAGGCCCAGCAGCGGGCGAGCAGGCCGGTCTTGGCGGTGGTGTCGGTCATGGCGTGTGCTCCCGCCTCACTGCATGCCACGGGCACGCTGGAAGGTGTTCTCCACCAGCGGCTTGGCGTCGGTCTGCGGCACGTGGCACTGGGTGCAGAAGTAGCGGCGCGGGCTGATGTTGTCCAGCTCCTGGCCGTCGCGGGTCTTAAAGTGCGTCACGCTCACCCGCGGCGCACCGCTGGACTTGGCCTTGCCGAAGGAGTGGCAGTCCATGCACTTGTTGAAGTTCTTGGTGATCTGGTAGCCGCTGATGGTGTGCGGGATCAGCGGCGGCTGCTGCATGAAGTCGCGGTCCGCGGGCGCGTGGTCACGCTCCTGCTTGATGGCCGTGGGGGCGTTGTCCTGGTTCAGCGGCGTGCCGCCGCGCAGGCCCTGCAGCTTGACCGGGCCGGTGGGCGCGGGCGCGTCGGCGGCACTGGCCAGGTCGGCGCCCATCCATACGAGCCCGGCGGCCAGCAGCAACTTGGCAAAGGTGTTGATCAGCGTGCTCATCAGGATCTCCGGGTGTCGAATCGGTGGGTCAGGGTGAAGACGTCGGGGCCGCAGACATCGATGCAGCGGCCGCAGTGGGTGCAGGCGGCGTCCAGGATCACGGGCGAGGCGCCGCCCTTGCCCTTCAGCGCGATCGGGATGACCTGCGGCTCCGGGCAGACGGCGTAGCAGTCGGCGCAGTCGTTGCAGCGGCTGCTGTGGCGGGCCGACACGCGCAGCAGCGAGGCCTGGCCGATCAGCGCGTACAGCGCGCCTTGCGGACAGACATGGCCGCACCAGCCGCGCGGTGCCACCAGCAGGTCGAACAGAAACACCGCGGCGGTGATGCCCCAGGCGATGCCACCGCCAAAGACCAGCGCACGCTGCGTCATGCTGACCGGGTTCACGGCCTCCCAGGCCGGCAGGCCGGCCAGCGCGCTGGCCAGCAGCACCGCGCCCAGCAGCCAGTGGCGCAGCGCGCCGCGCGGCGCACGGCCGGTGCCGATGTGCAGGCGACGGCGCAGCCAGGCGGCGGTGTCGGTGACCACGCCCACCGGGCAGACCCAGGCGCAGAACGTGCGGCCACCCACCAGCGCGTAGAAGGCGATGACGATGCCGGCACCCACCAGGGCTGAGAGCTCAGGCACATGGCGGCTGGCCAGTGTCTGGGCCAGCACGAAGGGGTCGGTCAGCGGCAGCACGCCCAGCGTCAGGCTGCTGGACAGGTTGCCCTTGACGATCCACACGCCCAGCCACGGCCCGGCCAGGAACAGCGCCAGCAGCGCCAGCTGGGTCAGCCGGCGCAGCAGCCACCAGCGGTGCGCGGCCAGCCAGCCCTTGTCCTGCACGGCGGCGGCACCAGGGCGCTGCACCGTGGCGGCACGCTTCAGACCGAAGCTGCGCGATTCGGCGGGTGACAGCGGCGCGCTGCTCACTTTGCGGCCTCCGAGGCGCCGGCGTAGGGCGCTGCGCCTGAGCGCAAGGGGTTCAGGTCACCGGGCACCGGGTGCTCGGGCAGGCGCTGCACCGGTGCATCGAACTGCGGCCGGCCGGCGCGGTTGGCGGCATCCCACCCTTTGCGGTAGTGGTGGCCCAGCTCGCCGCGGGCCAGCTGGGTGGGCAGCACCTTGATCGCGGCCTGCTCCAGCACGCAGCTCTTCTCGCACTTGCCGCAGCCGGTGCACTGCGCGGCATTCACCGTGGGCAGCAGCATCGCGTGGCGGTCGGAGCGCGGGTTGCTGACCTTGACCAGTGAGATCGCCTGATCGATCAGCGGGCACACGCGGTAGCAGACATCGCAGCGCAGGCCCAGGAAGTTCAGGCAGTTCTCCTGGTCGATCAGCACCGCGGTGCCCATGCGGGCCTGGGCGATGTCGGTGAGCTGCGGGTCCAGCGCGCCGGTGGGGCAGGCCTTGACGCAGGGCACGGCCTCGCACATCTCGCAGGGGATCTCGCGGGCGACGAAGTAGGGCGTGCCGATCGCCACATCAGCGGCCATGCCGGCGCCCCATTGGCTGAGCTTGAGGTTCTGGGGTGGACAGTCGCGCACGCACAGGCCGCAGCGCACGCAGGCGGCCAGGAAGCGCGCGTCATCCAGCGCGCCGGGCGGGCGCAGCGCCTGGGCCGGTCGTGCCAGCGCCGGGCGGCCGGCCAGGGCCGCGCCGCCGGCGATCAGGCCGGCGGTGGCGGCGCTCGCGGCGCCCTGCATCAGTTCACGACGTTGCATGTCAGCCCCTCGCCCGGCGGGTACGCCGGTCGATCTCCCGGGGGGATCGCGCCCGCCTTGGGGCGGCCCGGCGCCGGGCGCGCGAAAACGCTTCGATTCGCATCAGCTCAGGCCTCAGGCGCGGACCACCTTGACGGCGCACTTCTTGAAGTCGGTCTCCTTGGAGATCGGGCAGGTGGCGTCCAGCGTCAGCTTGTTGACCAGCCGGCCTTCGTCGAAGAAGGGCACGAAGACCAGGCCGCGCGGCACCTTGTTGCGGCCCTTGGTCTCGACCGCCAGCGTGATCTCGCCGCGGCGCGAGGCCAGCTTGACCTGCATGCCGCGCTGGATGCCGCGCGCCTGCGCGTCATCGGGGTGCATGAAGACCACGGCCTCGGGCACGGCGCGGTGCAGCTCCGCCACACGGCGCGTCATGCTGCCGGTGTGCCAGTGCTCCAGCACGCGGCCGGTGCACAGCCACAGGTCGAACTCCTTGTCGGGCGATTCGGCCGCGGGCTGGTAGGGCAGGGCGAAGATGTTGGCCTTGCCGTCCTTGTGGCCGTAGAACCTGAGGCCCTCGCCGGCCTTGACGTAGGGGTCATAGCCCTCGCGGAAGCGCCACAGCGTTTCCTTGCCGTCCACCACGGGCCAGCGCAGGCCGCGGGCCTCGTGGTAGGTGTCGAAGCTGGCCAGGTCGTGGCCGTGGCCGCGGCCGAATTCGGCGTATTCCTCGAACAGGCCCTTCTGCACATAGAAGCCGAAGGCCTCGGACTCGGCGTTCTTGTAGCCCTGGATGTACTTTCCGTTGACCTTGCCCAGGTCGGCCACAGGGTACTTGTTGACCTTGCCGTTCCTGTAGAGCACGTCGAACAGCGTCTTGCCCTTGACCGAGGGCATCTTGGCGATCAGCTCGGCCGGCCAGACCTCTTCCACCTTGAAGCGCTTGGCGAACTCCATCATCTGCCACAGGTCGGAGCGGGCCTGGCCGGGTGCGGCCACCTGCTGGCGCCAGAACTGGGTGCGTCGCTCGGCATTGCCGAAGGCGCCTTCCTTTTCCACCCACATGGCCGAGGGCAGCACCAGATCAGCCGCCATCGCGCTGACGGTGGGGTAGGGGTCGCTGACCACCACGAAGGCCTTGGGGTTGCGCCAGCCCGGCAGGATCTCGCCGTTGATGTTCGGACCCGCCTGCATGTTGTTGGTGGTGCTGGTCCAGTAGCAGCGGATCTTGCCGTCCTTCAGGGCGCGGCTTTGCGCCACGGCGTGCAGGCCGATCTTGTCGGGGATGGTGCCCTCGGGCAGGCCCCAGATCTCCTCGGTGTGGTGGCGGTGCTCGGGGTTGGTGACCACCATGTCGGCCGGCAGGCGGTGGGCGAAGGTGCCCACCTCGCGGGCGGTGCCGCAGGCGCTGGGCTGGCCGGTCAGGCTGAACGGCCCGGAGCCCGGCGTGCTGATCTTGCCGGTCAGCAGGTGGATGTTGTAGACGAGGTTGTTGGCCCAGGTGCCGCGGGTGTGCTGGTTGAAGCCCATGGTCCAGAACGAGACCACCTTGGTCTTCGGGTCGGCGTAGAGCTTGGCCAGGTCCTCCAACTGCTTGACGGGCACACCGGACAGCGCGCTGACCTTCTCGGCGGTGTACTCGCTGACGAACCTGGCGTACTCGTCAAAGCTGATCGGCGTGGCGTCGTTCGGGTTGCCCTTGGGCTTGCCGTCGGCGCCGGGGTAGCCATTGCTGGTGGCGTCCTTCTCCAGCGCGTGCACCGGACGCAGGCCGTAGCCGATGTCGGTGGCGCCCTGCTTGAAGTTGATGTTCTTCTTCACGAACTCGGTGTTCACCTTCTTGTTCGTGATGATGTAGTGGGCAATGAAGTTCAGGATGGCCAGGTCGGTCTGCGGCACGAAGACCATGCCGCTGTCGGCCAGGTCGAAGCTGCGGTGCTCGAAGGTGGACAGCACGGCCACCTTGACGTGCGGCGCCGACAGCCGCCGGTCGGTGATGCGGCTCCACAGGATGGGGTGCATCTCGGCCATGTTGCTGCCCCACAGCACGAAGGCGTCGGCCTGCTCGATGTCGTCGTAGCAGCCCATCGGCTCGTCGATGCCGAAGGTGCGCATGAAGCCGGTGACGGCGCTGGCCATGCAGTGGCGCGCGTTGGGGTCGAGGTTGTTGGTGCGCAGGCCAGCCTTCATCAGCTTGGCGGCGGCGTAGCCTTCCCAGATCGTCCACTGGCCGGAGCCGAACATGGCCACCGCGTTCGGGCCCTCGGCCTTGATGGCCTCCTTCCACTTGGCGGCCATCACGTCGAAGGCTTCGTCCCAGCTGATGGGGGTGAACTCGCCGTCCTTGTCGTAGACGCCGTTCTTCTTGCGCAGCAGCGGCGTCTGCAGACGGTCCTTGCCGTACATGATCTTGGACAGGAAGTAGCCCTTGATGCAGTTCAGGCCGCGGTTGACGGGGGCCTCCGGGTCACCCTGGGTGGCCACGACGCGGCCGTCCTGCACGCCCACCATCACCGAGCAGCCGGTGCCGCAGAAGCGGCAGGGCGCCTTGTCCCAGCGCACGCCGGTGGCGGCGGCGGCCTTGTCGGCGGCGGGTGCGGCCTCGGCGACGATGGGGATGCCGGCGGCGGCAGCGCTGGCGGCGAGGGCCTGGGCCTTCAGGAAGTCACGGCGGTTGGCTTGCATGGTGGGGTCTCCTGCCGAGGCCGCGCTGGTCGCGGCGGGCATCAGGGGAAGGGGTCAGGGGTTCAGGGTCGAGGCTAGGGAACAACCCTTGGGCTGTCCTTGAACCGGTTCAAGTCGGGGTGCGGGGCGCGGGCGCCAGGCTGTCGCGCCAGGCGCGGTAGTCGATGGCGTCGCTGCCTTCGGGGGGTGGCGCATCGGGGCCGGAATACTCGTAGACCAGCGAGGTGCCCATCACGTCGGGCCACTGCGCCACCTGGGCCAGCGTGGCGGCGGCGCTGATGGTTTGGCCGTCCACCAGCGCGTCCTCGATCACCGCCACCAGGCGGCCGTCGCCGGGGTTGAGCGCCAGGTCCACGCCGGGCAGCGCCGACAGGCGCTGTGCCACGGGGGCGGCGTGCTCGGGGCGGGTGCGCACCACCGTGCCCAGGATGCTCATGGGTGTCTCCTCGGTCTCCAGACTCTGAGGCGTGACTGTGCCGGCAGGTGGCGATGCCTGCCTTGATATCGATCAAGAAGCTACATATTCCATATAGCTTTCAGGTGGGCAGCGGCAGCGCTGGTCAATGCGAGGTGCCTTCGCTGCGGCTGATCTTGTTCCACACGTTGTACTTGCCCACCGGCTTGCTCATCGGCAGCCGCTTGACCTCTTTCAGCGTGGCGGCGTCGTAGACGATCAGCGCGCCGTCCATCTCCCACAGGCTGGCCAGCGCGTAGCGGCCGTCCCTGGTGAACTCAATGTGGGCCAGCGTGCGGCCGGGTTCGCGCACCGTGGCCACCGGCTGCAGCGTGGCCTTGTCGATCAGCGTGAGCGTGTCCTTGGCGGTGGGGCTCATCATCGAGTCGGTCCAGGCGTAGCGGCTGGACTCGTGGCTGCGCATGAAGAAGCCCGGGCCGGGCGTGGCGATCGTGGCCACGGGCTTCCAGGTGGCCATGTCGATCACGTCCACCCCGCTGCCCTTCAGGTTGGGGCTGGCCAGCACGGTGGTGTCCTTCCAGGCCCAGGTGATGCCCGAGCCCAGGTGCGGCATGCCGGCCAGCGGCAGATCGGCCACCTTGCGGCGGATGTCCAGGTTCACCACCTGCGCGGTGGCGGCGCCGGCCGCGGTCTTCGGCCGCGTGGCTCCCAGCACATGGCGGTAGCGCTGGTCGAAGAAGAAGTCGTCCAGCGGCTCGTCCAGCGGGGTGCGGCGCACGCCCAGGAAGCCGGGCCTGGCGATGGCTTCGCCCATCTTGTAGTCGTGGACCAGGCCGTCGTAGATAGGCGCGGCCTGCGGGTCGTAGGAGATCTCCCACAGCTCGGGCAGGTCCTTCAGCGCGACGATGAAGCTGCGCCGCGGCGCCGCGTCATACACCGCCGAGACGCGGCTGGCCGTCTGGCCGTCCAGCGTGGTGGCCTCGAAGCTGCGCACCAGGTTCAGCTGCGCGTCGAACAGCGCCAGCGTGCGCGGCAGGTAGTTGGCCGCCATCACGTAGCGGCCATCGCCACTGACGGCGAGGTTGCGCATGTTCAGGCCGGCGCGCACCTCGGCCACCACCGTCAGGTTCCACAGGTCATATTTGGTGATCCAGCCATCGCGCGAGCCGAAGAACACATAGCGCCCGTCGGGCGTGAACTTCGGCCCGCCGTGCAGCGCATAGCGGCTGGCAAAGCGGTGGATCACCTCGAAACGGTCGCCATCGACCAGCGACACATGGTGGTCGCCGCCCTCGACCACCACGAACAGGTTCATCGGATCGGCCTGCCACAGCGGCCGCGCCGGCAGCGCGTCGGCCCCGGCCAGCGCCACGCGGGAGGCGCGGATGTCGGCTTCGGTCCAGCGGGGCGCTGGCGACACCGGCTGGTAGATCCAGCTGGCGAGCGCCGTGATCTCATCGGCCGTGAGCTGGGCCCCGAAGGCCGGCATCTGCGTGGCAGCGCGCCCCTGGGCGATGGTGCGCTGCGCGTCGGCCGGGCGCAGGCGCTCGAGGCTGTCGGGCAGCAGGGCCGGCCCCATGCCGCCGGTGCGCTGGTCGCCGTGGCAGCTGGCGCAGTGCTGACGAAACAACGCAGGGGCGTCGGGCAGGGCCTGGGCCAGCGCCCAGGGTGCCAGCAGCGCGCCAATCAGGGCCAAGCCAAGCCGGGCCAGCAGTGTCGAAGGGCTCATGCCGCGGACTCTAGGCACCACCGACGCGACTGGCCTTGAACCGGTTCAGGTTCTGAGTCGATCTGCCAGCCCTGCGGCAGCCCCAGGGCCGCCCTTGGCAAATGCAGGCCAGGACTGCAGAATGGTTTGTAACAGGCGCCGGTTTTCGCGCCGAATTTAATACTGGATAAATATCCAGTCAAACCAGGGAAAAAGACAGATGCGACAGGCACTTGCGACTGCCAGCGGCGGCCATCTTAGGGCGCAGTGGTCCAATAGTGGCGCAGGCTGTTGATCCCCAAAACACGTTAGGCCTCGCGATCAACCGCGGTCCCAGCTTCCACTGTCATGATCTTCGCCGTCGAAACAGAAGAGCGCTCGCTTCAAGCATTCGCGAACGAAGCGGAAGCCGTCGCAGCATGTGAAGGTCTCGATGTGGAGGCAGCGATCTGGCTCTTCTGGTCAAACGATGGAACGCCGCTTGAACCGGTGTTTACGGTCCCGAACAAGCGCGGCCTCTTTGCTGTCAAGAACGGCGTCTATCACTTGAGGCCCGCCGAAGCTCTGCATCACGCACACCTGAGCGAAGCGGTGGACGAAGTTCTCACCTTCGAGGGGCCAGAGCCGTTTACTTCTGCGTCTGCCATCAAGGCACATCTTCAGGCCGCCAAGCCATGAAGCTCTCCCACTCAACAACAAAGCCTCAGCCCACACTGTCGCAAGGTGCAAGCTCAGGGGTAGCCTCAAAGCCGACCCGAGCGAGGCCTAACCCTTCGCTGGAACCGACGCCCACCGTCATGGCACTTGGCCCGCTTTCCGGCTTAGGTCATCATCCGTCCAGCGGGCCAAGCGCCATGCCGATGTGCGCGGCTCAGCTCGAACGTTAGCCAGCTCATGGATCGTTTGCTTCGCGCGCTTGCCGTATGCATCACACTCGTCGGCTGCGGCATGCCCCTTACGCCTGAGGCGTTCACCTCATCGCCTGAGGCGCTGGCGCTACGCAGCATCGTCGACCGCCTGACTCAGAGGGACTTCGCTTCTGTTGAGGCACAACTTGACCCCGCCCTAGCGCAAGGTGGCATTCGAGCCGCATTAGAGAAGACTGCCAATGCAATACCCTCCGCGCCAATCACCAAGGTCGAGGCAGTTGCCTGGAAAGTCGTCGTCGCAACCGGAAGGCCGCGAACGGCGGCAGTTGCCGCCGAATACACCTTCGGTCAGAAACAATGGCTCGTCGCTTCGGCGCAGCTGACAGGCGAACCAAACGCGTACCGCATCCTCAGCTTCAACGTCGAGCCCTTGCCTGCGCCGATGTCGCAGATCCACGCATTCACGCTCTCAGGCAAGGGCGTTACCCACTATCTCTTCCTTGTTGCGGCGGTGGCTGCCGTCGTGGTCACCCTGTTTGCACTCGTCCGCTGCGCCCGCGCCAAGGGGCTACGCCGCAAGTGGCTCTGGTTGATCTTCATTGCATTGGGCTTTGTGTCGTTCACCATCAATTGGTCCAACGGCGCGGTAAGCATCAACCCGCTTGCCTTCAATCTCTTGAGCGCCGCCTTCATGCGGCAGGGTTGGCTCGGCCCATGGATGCTCACGTTCTGCGTCCCTGTTGGGGCAATATGGTTCTTGCTGCGGCAACGCGGCGCGGCTCAAAATGTCACGACCGCTGGCTAACCCTTCGCTGCACCTGACGTTCGCCAGCCGGCTTTGCCGTCTGTCGCCCGCAGGTGAGCTCAAACGTTATGCAGCAGGGCCTTCTCGGGTTTGATGGCATGCAGTGTTTTGGCGAGCTTGCAGGTGGCGGCGCGCATCGAGTGGTGGGCGGCGCTGCCACGCCCGTGAGCGGGCGCGCATCTACGGCAGCTGTGGTGCAGCGCAATGGTTGTTTGGGCTGTCGCGCGCAAGAGCACCGCTACGCAGGGCTGGTGGGCGCCTCGCCTACGTTGCGCGTTGTGGCTACGGGCCCTGCCGCGGTTGGCGCTTCGCCAGGGGCGTGCAGGTCGGGCCGTTGGCGGTCATCAGTCGGCAGAGCCTTCGTCGGTCATGCTCTGCATAACACTTCGCTGCACCGGAAGTGCTTCGGCAGGCTGCGCCTGCCTTCGCACTCCGGTGAGCTCCAACGTTAGGCCTCGCGATCAACCGCGGTCCCAGCTTCCACTGTCATGATCTTCGCCGTCGAAACAGAAGAGCGCTCGCTTCAAGCATTCGCGAACGAAGCGGAAGCCGTCGCAGCATGTGAAGGTCTCGATGTGGAGGCAGCGATCTGGCTCTTCTGGTCAAACGATGGAACGCCGCTTGAACCGGTGTTTACGGTCCCGAACAAGCGCGGCCTCTTTGCTGTCAAGAACGGCGTCTATCACTTGAGGCCCGCCGAAGCTCTGCATCACGCACACCTGAGCGAAGCGGTGGACGAAGTTCTCACCTTCGAGGGGCCAGAGCCGTTTACTTCTGCGTCTGCCATCAAGGCACATCTTCAGGCCGCCAAGCCATGAAGCTCTCCCACTCAACAACAAAGCCTCAGCCCACACTGTCGCAAGGTGCAAGCTCAGGGGTAGCCTCAAAGCCGACCCGAGCGAGGCCTAACCCTTCGCTGGAACCGACGCCCACCGTCATGGCACTTGGCCCGCTTTCCGGCTTAGGTCATCATCCGTCCAGCGGGCCAAGCGCCATGCCGATGTGCGCGGCTCAGCTCGAACGTTAGAGCGCTTCAATGCCATTCGACCTCGCCGAGTCGTTCGTACTGGCCGCAGAGCAGGAGCTCGGCGCAAGGTTGCCTGAGTCCTATCGAACTGCCATGGTTCGCGCGAACGGCGGCGAGCTGGAGGTACTGGAAGACTCATGGGTGCAGTACCCCATCGCCGATACGTCGGACCGCAAGCGCTCGTCCCGCAGCGCTAATCACATCATCAAGGAAACAGAGGTTTGTCGCGGTTGGCCTCGGTTCCCGGGCAATGCGGTTGCCATTGCCGGCAACGGAACAGGAGATCACCTCGTGTTCCTCAGACATGGTGTCTCCTTCCAGCCCGCGGTCTACCTGTGGTCGCACGAGGAAGGTTCGCTTGAGAGAGTCGCAAATGACTTTGCCGAACTCGAATCGCTCTAACCCCTCCATCGAGCCGACGTCCAAAAGCCTGCTTCGCAGGCTTTCGGCCGCGGCTCATGTCGAACGTTAGGCCGCGCGGAACATACTCCTCGCGGCGCCCCCTTCTTGAGTCCAGCATAGGAGTCGAATGAAGTCGCTGGTTGTACCTCCTGCCGCCGTGCGCGACGACAACTCTATTCAGATGCTCAGCGGATGGATCGCGGAGCAAGGAATGCACTGCACACTGAACATCGGCTTCTTTGATGGCCAAGGACACAAGGAGACGGAAGCCTGGGGCATCTTCCTTGCCGATGTCGTCAGACATATCGCAAACGCTTGGTCTGAGGAACGCGGAGTTGATGCCGCTGATTCAGTTGCCAGCATCCTCCAAAGTCTGAACGACGAGTTGGATACACCGACATCCGACGTCATTGGCGGGTTCCACCCGGGCCATTCGTAGGCAATCTATCAGCGCGAGCGTGGCCACCACCCAAGCTGTTGTGCTCAGCGAGTGCGGCCTAACCCCTCGCTCAACCGGACCCGCTACGGCAAGCGCCGCAAGCCCGAGCGGAGGCACATGGTGCATCATCTCAGCTCGGGCTTACGGCGCTCGCCTCCGCGGTCCGGTTAGCTCGAACGTTAGGCGTCATTGGCCTCGCCCCCAATCCTCATGAATCCATCGAATCCATCCGACTCAACGGCGGACGAATCCAACGAAGCTGAGGCGGAGGCAATGCCTACACAAGACCGCTCGACGCGCGAGCTAGAGTGGTACCAGAACTCGTTTCTCTTCGTTCTTAGTTCGTTTCTGATCTTGCCGAAGTCGCTTGTCGCTTGGCTTGTGCTCTTTATGATCGGGATGATCAATACGGACAAGGACAAGTGGTTCAAGAGCGGCTTTCTTGTCTTCCTGGTTTGCATGGTTGCGCTCTTTGGACTTCTCCAGTGGGCGTACAACGCCAGCAACACTTAGCACCCATGCTGACGCCTAACTGGTCGCTGGAGTGGACCTCAGCCAACTGGCCGCGCTACGCTCATCAGTTCATCATCGCTGCGCGCGGCCAGCTGTCTTCGGCCGCTCAGCTTGAACTACAAGGGCTTCCCCGTCCGTCAAGCGCAAGTTGATCCCAGGCCCGCATAGCGGGCCTTGTTGTTGGTGCGTC
>NZ_JAGQDF010000023.1 GCF_018069875.1 Ideonella alba
AGCGGATCAAGAGCTACTTCGAGCATGAGCCGGTTCGGTATGCGGCTTGAGTTCAACACTTTGATGCCGGCTCAATAACCAAGCGGACGCCGCGGAACCGGCTTTGCCGGGCCGCTGGCGGCGCCCCCTTGAGGGGGAGCGCCCACGGCGCTCCGGGGGTGGGTCAGTTCAGGCAGTTGTCGACATTCCAGCCGTACAGCCATTCCATCGCGTCGTAGAAACGCTCCTGCGAGCGGCCCTTCCACAGCGAGTTGCGCACCAGGCGCTCCACGCCGGCGGCGTGGTACAGCCGGCCCATCTCGCGGCCCGACAGCACGATGCGCGCGGTGCGCGCCACGCGGCTGTCCTGGTAGAGCTGCAGCGCCTTGTCCCAGTCGTTGTCGTGCACGCGCAGGGCCTCGCCCAGCGTGACGGCGTCTTCCAGCGCCATGCAGGCGCCCTGGGCCATGTACTGCGTGGTGGGGTGGGCGGCGTCGCCCAGGATGGTGGCGCGGCCAAACACCCAGGTGCCGATGGGCTCCCGGTCGGCCGTGGCCCAGCGGCGCCAGCTCTTGGGCAGGTCGATCAGCTGGCGCGGCTTGGCGGCAATGCCCTGGAAGTAGCTCTGCACCTCTTCCTTGCTGCCGTCGGTGACGCCCCACTCTTCCTGCTGGCGGCTGTGGAAGGTGACCACCACGTTGTACTGCTCGCCGCCGCGCAGCGGGTAGTGCACCAGATGGCACTTGGGGCCGGCCCACAGGCTGGCGGCGTTCCACTGCAGGTTCTCGGGGAAGTCCTTCTTGTCGATCACCGCGCGGTAGACCACATGGCCGGTCACGCGCGGCGGATCATTCACGTACTGCGCGCGCACCACGCTCTTTCCCCCGTCGGCACCAATCAGCGCCTGGCCCGCCCAGCGCTTGCCGTTCTGGTCGATCGCGGTGACCACGCCACCGTCTTGCTCCACCTTCACGATGCGGGTGCTGGTGAAGAACTCCACGTTCGGGCTCTCCTGCACGCCTTCCAGCAGCGAGGTGTGGATGTCCACGCGGTGGATCACCGCATACGGATTGCCAAAGCGCTGGCGGAAGGCCTCGCCGGTTTCCAGGCGGCCGATCAGCGACTCATCAATCGCGTCGTGCATCACCATGCAGTCGGTGTAGACCGCCCGGCCGCGCGCCTTGTCGCCCACGCCCAGCGCATCAAAGGCGTGGAAGGCATTGGGGCCCAGCTGGATGCCGGCACCGATCTCACCGATCTGCTCAGCCTGCTCGAACACCTGCACCTTGAAGCCGCGCTTGAGCAGCGCCAGCGCGGCGGCGAGGCCGCCGATGCCGCCGCCGGAGACCAGCACGGGGAGGTTGTGAGGGGAGGACGTCATGGGGGTCTCCTTGGTTGCTGGCTATGCATATCATCAGTAAGCTGATGATTAGTGTAGAGCGTTGGTGCGCTAGATGTCAGGATGGGGTTTTCCCTCGAATCGATCCCGCTGCTAGCAATCGAGTGCGCCGCGAGGCATTCCGACTGCGGACTCGGCTACCCGCTATGGTCGCCGCCGAGGCCGCGCTCAAGGGGAATGTGTGGCCACAGCCCGCACCTAACCCAGTTCTGCCGCCATCACCTTGCCAATCGCCCCCATCCCGGGCACAGTTGCCGTAGGTGGATGTCGCCATTGGCGGCTGGTCGATGTTTAATCACACATATTTCTATAGCAACACGACACTTGGCGAGGCCCGCCGACGAACGGTGTTGAATACGTGTCGTGTCCCGGATGAATGGCTCCTCGGCGGCCGATATGCGATCCTTGTGGGCCGGGAGGTCCTGAAGGGCTTGCTGGCAGACTTGAAGCAGCGGAGGCCGTGATGCTGATCAGCTTGCACAAGAACGCGACGACCACGCCGGCCACCAGGCTGGCGATTCAGCAGGCGCAAGGCACCGAAGCCGAGCTGGCGCAGCGCTTTGGCGTCGGCAAGTTCACCATCCGCAAGTGGCGCAAGCGCACGACGGTCGAAGACGGCAGCCACACACCGCATCGGCTGCAGACCACGCTCAACTCCGGCCAGGAAGAGATCGTCGTCTACCTTCGCACGCACCTGCGCCTGTCGCTGGACGACTTGCTGGCGGTGGTGCGCGAGTTCATCGAGCCGGCGATGAGCCGCTCGGCGCTGGATCGGCTGCTGCGACGGCGTGGCGTCAATCGCTTGCCTGAGCCCGAGGTCCAGAACACTCAGGTCAAGTCCTTCAAAGCCTATGAGCCGGGCTACGTCCACATGGACGTGAAGTACCTGCCGCAAATGGAGGATGAGACAGAGCGGCGCTATGTCTTCGTGGCCATCGACCGCGCCACACGCTGGGTGTTCATCGCCATCAAGAGCAAGAAGACCGCAGCAGCCGCGCGATCGTTCCTCAATGCGCTGCACAAGGCGGCGCCGTTCAGGATCAAGACGCTGCTGACGGACAACGGCCGTGAGTTCACTGATCGGGCGTTCGGGCGGCGGGAGAAGGACGCCAGCGGAGATCATGAGTTTGATGCGCTGTGCCAGGCGCTGGGCATTGAGCACCGACTGACCAAGCCCAAGCATCCGCAGACCAACGGCATGGTGGAGCGCTTCAACGGGCGACTGGCGCAGGTTCTGAAGTCGCATCGCTTCAACAGCGCCCATGACCTTGAGACGACGCTGCACCGATTCGTCTGGCTCTACAACGAGCACCTGCCACAGCGCGCGCTGGACCTGAACACGCCGATCCAAGCGCTCAAGAAATGGCAGGCAACGCATCCCGAGTTATTCGCCAAGCGGGTGATCAATCACCCGGGACCTGACAAATACGTTTAGGGGAAGGCCAGCGCAGTTGCGAAGCAAGGCTGCTTCCCGAAATCAACGTTAAATCGCAATAGAAAATATACGGGGTTCGAACCATCCATGGCAAACCTGATCGCGCTGCTCGTCATCTTGCTATTAGCCGGAGTTCTTGGCGGGGCAATGGGCTACTACCTTGAACAGTCTGGTCAACCCAGCAAAACCGAAGGCGATGGGCGGGGCAGCGCGCGTATCGCACAACTGGTCCCGTATATTGTATTGGGTATTGGCGCTTCGCTAATGGTCCCACTCTTCCTAAACATGATATCGAGCACGCTTGTATCAGAGGCGTTGAACTCGAAGGAGGGTGAACATGCAGAATTAAAGCTTCTAGTAATTACTGGATTTTCTCTAATCGCCGCCGCGTCAAGCCGTCGCTTCATCACGTCGCTTACGGACAAGGTAATTCGAGACGTCCAAGAGGCCAAGGAAATAGCACAGGAAGTGGAGAAGAAGGTCGACCTCATTGTTGAACCCGAGAACGCGCCGCGTGAGCCAAGCGGCCCCGCCAATATGGATGTACAGGTGAATTTGACTGATCTGTCAGATCATGAAAAGCGTGTTCTTAAAACGCTGTTCAATAGTTCTTACTCGGCCCGAGCACTGAGTGGAATAAGCCGCGATGGAGAAATCAGCCAAGACGAAGCGACTTCGGCACTTAAACTTCTCGCTAGCAAGTCTCTGGTCCATCAAACTCAAACATTCAAGGGCTTTGCCAAGTGGTCATTGACGCAGGCTGGCCGGAGTGCAGCAGGCGCGATCTGACCAGACCACAGTGGATTCTTCTTGTGTCCACGGCGATCATAGTTCTCCTTCCAAAGCGATATTCTCTTCGTCTATGCTGTAGGACGTGGTGATCGAACTCGCAAAGATGGAACCGCAACATGCCATCCACACCGGTTCTCTCGCGACGGCCACCGCCATGAAAACGCAGACAGTTCACTCCCTCCTGATCGCTCGTAGCCTGCTTGAACGCGCAAGGCCGCTCTGCATGTCTGAAGACCGGTACTTGGCGTCGGCGGGGCTCGTCGTGCTTCAGGATAGCCTTGAGATGGCCTTCTATGCACTTCTCATTGAGTTAGGCGTCGACGACGGAAAGAGTCTCGAAAGCAAGAGCTTCGACGAGTTGCTCGCCGAACTCAAGAAGGCCGATGTACCAGTGCCGAAGTCGGGCACGATCAAAGCACTTAACAAGCAACGCGTACTTACCAAGCACTATGCTCAAGTTGCCGAACCAGTGACTGTTCGCAATTATCTAGATACTGCCGAAGTGGCCTTGGATGCCGCTGTTAATAGGGTTATTGGACGATCCGTACAGGAGCTCTTTCTCTGTGATTTGTTGCAAGATGGCGAATCGAAAGCACTTCTGAAGGCAGCTGAGGAAGCCATCGGTCAGCGACAGTTCCTTGAGGCGCTTGTCGAAATAAGAAAGGTCGTGTTCATCGAATTCGAATTACCTTACTCCATTCACGGATGGAAAGACGTATCTAAGGACGAGCCGTCTACTCCGTTCGGCCTGCTGGAGCTTTCGCGTGGAGGCTGGAAAGCACCCCGCTTGAAACGAAACAAGGAGTGGATCGAGGCTAATGTCGCTGATCCAACGGAGTACGTCCAGATCGATGCCGACGAGTGGCGCGTTCAGGCGCTAGAGTACGGGATTCACACCGCCGAACTGGCAAATCTTCGTCGTCTGACGCCTGCCGTCTTTCGGGCTGACAACAAGTCCCCGTGGTCTACCAAGTACGACGCATCTTTCCCGGCAAACGAAGCGACTGAAGCGAACGCCAAGTACTGCCTTGACCGCGCCATTTCCATCCTTCTCAAGAAGCAAGAACATGCCCGGACTGCCCGTCGCCCTGAGCGAGGCGCAGCCTTTGATCCTCCCCCGGTCTACATTGGTGACGAGGTCTACAAGCGCGCGACCCAGTCCTCTGAGGTAGTACACACCGTCGCAGAAGGATTCACGTACGAGATTCAAGAGTACGTTGATGGCTTCGACGCTTCGGAGAAGTTCTTCTTCCTGCGCGCCGCGTCCGAAGCGAGGGGCGAAAACGGCCGGCCAGTCAAGGTGGTCTACGGCTTCCTTCTAATGCGAGGCGAGTGACGACTCTCAAGAAGCTCCGCCAAAGCGACTAATCTGCAATGAATAATCCATGCTGCCAGCGCGGCTGTGACGATGGCCAATCCGAGCTTGGCGGCGGGTTGGGAGACTTGGCGGCTGAGCATTGACCCGGTCAAAGCTTGCTCACAGATGCGCCGCCATCACCTCCGCCACCGCCGCCGTGAGCCTCGTCCCATAGCCAATGTGCAGAAACTCATTGGGCCCGTGTGCATTGCTCTTGGGCCCCAGCACGCCGCAGACCATCATCTGCGCCGCCGGGAAGCCCTGTTGCAGCAGGTTCATCAGCGGGATGGTGCCATCCTGGTCGATGAAGCCCAGCGGGGCGCCGAAGTGGCGGCGTGAGGCGCGGTCCATGGACTGCTCCAGCCACGGCGCCAGTGAGGGCGCATTCCAGCCCGTGGCGCCCCAGTTGTCCATGCGGCCGTCGGGCTCGAAGGTGACCTTGGCGTTGTAGGGCGCGTTGTCTTCCAGCAGCGCCTTCAGCGCCACCGCGGCCTCGTGGCCGGGCACCAGCGGGGGCAGGCGCAGGCCCAGCTTGAGGGCGGTGTAGGGGCGCAGCACGTTGCCGGCGTTGGCCAGTGCGGGCATGCCGTCGACGCCGGTGATGCTGAGCGTGGGGCGCCAGGTGCGGTTGAGCAGTGCCTCGACCGGGTCGGTGGTGGTGGGCAGGGTGAAGCCGCCGTCGGCGCCGCAGGCCCAGGGGTAGCGCTTCCAGACCTCGTCGCCCAGGATGGCGGCGGTGGCGCGGGCCTGGGCGATGCGGTCGGCGGGGATCTCGCAGTGGAAGCAGGCGGCCGCTCTGGGACTCTTCCAGCCGGTCCAGCACCATGCGCATGATGCGGAAGGACGAGGGCACCAGGCCGCTGGCGTCGCCGGAGTGGATGCCCTCGGTGAGGATCTCCACCTTCAGCGTGCCGGTGATGTTGCCGCGCAGGCTGGAGGTCAGCCACAGCTGGTCGTAGTTGCCGGCGCCCGAATCCAGGCAGACCACCAGGCTGACCTGGCCCAGGCGCTGTTGCAGCACGTCCAGGTAGGCCGGCAGGTCGTACGAGCCCGATTCCTCGCGGGCGTCGATCCTCAGGCAGCCCCCAACAATCGCCCTTTTGCGCATCGATTCGGCGTACTTACGCCATGCGTACAATCAGCGCATGTCAACCATCAGGTTCGAGTGGGATCCGAAGAAGGCGCAAGTCAACTTTCGGAAGCACAAGGTGTCGTTCGAGGATGCACAGTCTGTGTTCTCTGACGAACGCGCCCTTCTGATTGACGACCCCGACCACTCCGAGGAAGAAGACAGGTTCGTTCTCCTCGGTCTGAGCCAGAGCCTGCGCCTCCTGGTCGTGGTTCACTGCTACCGCGCTGAAGGCCAGGTCATCCGAATCATCTCGGCGCGGAAGGCCGATGCTGACGAGCAATCCATCTACCGCTAGGTGATCACATGCGCAAACACTACGACTTCAGCAACGCCAGGAAGAACCCCTATGCCGCGCAGCTCAAGAAGCCAGTGACGATTCGCTTGGACGAAGGCTCGATCGCTTACTTCAAGGGCATGGCTGAAGAGACGGGCATTCCCTATCAGAGCCTGATCAATCTGTACCTGAAAGACTGCGCGGCGACTGGAAAGCGGCTAAGCCTGGCGTGGAAGTCGGCTGCCGCGAAGCGCGCTGCCTAAGCCCTGACAGGGCGACAGCGAGGGCGCGCTGTCTCCCAGCAGCGGCGGCAGGCGCAGGCGCTGGGACAGCACTTTCAGATCTCGCAGCCCAGGATGGCGGCGACGGCGCGCGTCTGCGCGATGCGCTCGGTGGGGATCTCGCAATGGACGACTAAGGTCCGTCCAGATGAACCGGGTGCGAGCCTCTGGTCAATGACCCTCAAGGGGGAGTGCCTGAGGCCGCCGGGCTGGGCACAGTGTCCGACGCTTGTTCCACACCCCGCACCGTCGGCGCCGAGTCGCGCGGGCACACCAGCCCCATGTCCAAGGTCTTCCCGCCCGACACGACGGGCCCCACTGGCCTGCACCCACGCAAGGTCCGCCGACTGGCGCCAGTTCTGCTGATCTGTCTCGGCAGCCTGCTGAGGCCGTCCCTCAGCCTCTCGGCCTCGGCCTCTGCGGCATCCGCCCCTTCCTATCCCTCTCTGGTGGCCCCGTCGCCGCCCGGGCCCTTCGATCTGCAGATGCATGACCGCGTGGAACTGGGCTTCGTGGGCATCGAGAAGATGAGTGAGATGCCCGCGAACCGCGACCTCAGCCGCGCCACCCACCCCGAGCTCTACGCCTACCTGGAGGCCTACGGCATGCAGGTGCGCCTTATCGGCTGGACAGCCTCCAGCGTGGCGCTGTGGCTGACCGAGAAACAGCCCCATTGGCGCATCAACGCCGTGGGCCGACTGCTGATGCAGGCCTACCCGAACAAGTACCGCTACTTCGAGTCGGACCAGTTCGTGGCGTTCGACATGCGCACCCCCGTCCGGCCGCGCCGCGCGCCCTCTGCCCCGGCCGGCACGCCGTAGGGCGCCCGCTTCGGGACCAACGCCACGGGCGCGGCAATGGCGGCTCAGCTCGGTCAATCGCCCTCAAGAGGGAGTGCGTGAAGCCGGATGGCTGCACACACTGCGCGGCAGTTGTTCCGCACGCCGCACGCTCGGCGCCAACTCACGCAGACACCCCCTCCACCATGTCCAGCGTCTCCCAGCCCCATCCCCCGGCCCGCGCCGGTCTTCCGCAACGTTTCGTCCGTCGGCTCGCGCCGGCCTTGCTGGCCCTGCTCAGCAGCCTGCTCGCACCCTCCTTCAGCCTGGCCGCCCCCGCTTCTGCAGCCGCCGCGGTGGCTCCCACCTACCCGCCGCTGGTGGCCCCGTCGCCGCCCGGGCCCTTTGACCTGCAACTGCACGATCGCATCGGGCTCGGCTTCGTGGGCATCCAGAAGATGAGCGAGATGCCGGCCAACCGAGACCTCAGCCGCGCCACCCACCCGGAGCTCTACGCTTACCTCGAAGCCTATGGCATGCAGGTGCGCCGGATCGGATGGACGGGATCCAGCGTGGCGCTGTGGCTGACGCAGAAGCAGCCGTTCTGGCGTATCAACGCGGTGGGCCGCCTGCTGATGCAGGCATACCCGAACAAGTACCGCTACTTTGAGTCGGACCAGTTCGTGGAGTTCGACCTCCACAGCCCTATCACGCCGCGACGTGCGCCGCCTGCGCCGGAGAGCACGCCGTCCAGCAGCAAGTCCGGCGCCAAGGTGCGGGGTACTGACGCCGACCCCGAGGCCTCACCGAACGACCCGGGCTACGCCCAGCAATGGCACTACCACGAAGACATTGGGGGCATCCGCCTGCCGGGCGCATGGACGCTCTCCCAGGGTAAGGGCGTGACCGTGGCCATAGTCGACAGCGGCGCGCGCCAGCACCGCGACCTGCGCGCCCGACTGAGCGGCGGCTACGACCTGATCGCCGAGCCGTGGCGCGCCTACGACGGTGATGGCCGCGACGACGATGCAACCGATCCAGGTGACACCTCCGATGGCTCCCATTGCGCTCGTAGCTGGTCCAGTTGGCACGGCACCCATGTGGCTGGCACGGTGGCAGCCTCGGCGGGCAATGCCCGCGACGGAACTGGCGTGGCACCGCTGGCACGGTTGGTGCCCGTACGGGCCATGGGTGTGTGCGGCGGTGCCGTCAAAGACATCGCGGACAGCATCCGCTGGGCAGCCGGCGTTGCAGTCCCCGGCACTCCCAGCAACCCCTCGCCTGGCCAGGTCATTAACCTGTCGATCGGCACGCGGGCCGATGTGCCTTGCGATGCCGATACGCAAGTCGCCATCGACCTCGCGCGCGAGGCCGGCGCCACCGTGGTGGTAGCCGCCGGCAACTTCGAGAAGAACGTCAGCGGTTCCTACCCGGCGAACTGCAAGGGCGTGATCGCGGTGGCGGCCACCAACCGGGCTGGCGGCCGCGCCAGCTATTCCAACTGGGGCCCGGGTGTGGCACTGGCCGCGCCGGGAGGCGAATGCACTGCCCCGGCGCCCCTGTGCGGTAATGATGGGGTGTTCTCCACCCTCAACACGGGACGCTTCGAACCGCGCAAGGACAGTTTCACCACGCTGGCCGGAACCTCAATGGCGGCACCCCATGTGACCGGCGTGGTGGCGCTGATGAAGGCGGTCCGGCCGGACATGTCCCCGGATGAAGCGTACGCCCTGTTGACCGGCACGGCACGAGCGTTCCCGGGCACCTGTCTGGCATGCGGCGCCGGCCTGCTGGATGCCGAAGCGGCGGTGTCGGCCGCGAAGACCAAATACCCGTTGATGCGCGAGAGCGAGGGCAATGGTCAGAGGAGCACCGCCGACCGCGTGGCGCAGCTGCCGATGCGGGTGTTGGGCCGCATCGTCGCCCAGGGTGGGAAAGACTGGTTCGTGATGAACCTGCCTGCTGGCGCCACGCTCAGTGCCACCCTGCAGCCCAACGCCCAGTCCAACCTCGATCTGGCCGCCTTCGACACACTTGGCTCGCAGGTGGCACAGAGCACCAACCCAGGCAAGGGCGAGGTCGATGGCCTGGCCGTGCGAAACGACAGCGGTGTCGCGGCGGACTACTACGTCCGGGTCAGCTACGTCGACGAGCCGCGCGGCACCTATACGCTGGACCTGCGCTTGAAGTCAGGGCAGTTGCTGCAGTGAGCCGGTGAAGCACCCCCTCAGGGATGCCCCGCAATCACCTCCGCCACCGCCGCCGTCAACCGCGTGCCATAGCCAATGTGCAGGAACTCATTGGGCCCATGCGCATTGCTCTTGGGCCCCAGCACGCCGCAGACCATCATCTGCGCTGCCGGGAAGCCCTGTTGCAGCAGGTTCATCAGCGGGATGGTGCCGCCTTGGCCGATGAAGCCCAGCGGGGCGCCGAAGTGGCGGCGTGAGGCGCGGTCCATCGATTGCTCCAGCCACGGCGCCAGTGAGGGCGCGTTCCAGCCGGTGGCGCCCCAGTTGTCCATGCGGCCGTCGGGCTCGAAGGTGACCTTGGCGTTGTAGGGCGCGTTGTCCTCCAGCAGCGCTTTCAGCGCCACCGCGGCCTCGTGGCCGGGCACCAGCGGGGGCAGGCGCAGGCTCAGCTTGAAGGCGGTGTAGGGACGCAGCACGTTGCCGGCGTTGGCCAGCGCCGGCATGCCGTCCACGCCGGTGATGCTGAGCGTGGGGCGCCAGGTGCGGTTGAGCAGCGCCTCAACCGGGTCGGTGGTGGTGGGCAGGGTGAAGCCACCGTCGGCGCCGCAGGCCCAGGGGTAGCGCTTCCAGACCTCGTCGCCCAGGATGGCGGCGGTGGCGCGGGCTTGCTCAACGCGCTCGGTGGGGATCTCGCAGTGGAAGACGCCGGGCAGCAGCTGGCCGCTCTTCGCCTCTTCCAGCCGGTCCAGCACCATGCGCATGATGCGGAAGGACGAGGGCACCAGGCCGCTGGCGTCGCCCGAGTGGATGCCCTCGGTCAGGATCTCCACCTTCAGCGTGCCGGTGATGTTGCCGCGCAGGCTGGAGGTCAGCCACAGCTGGTCGTAGTTGCCGGCGCCCGAGTCCAGGCAGACCACCAGGCTGACGTCGCCCAGGCGGCCCTTCAGCGCGTCCAGGTAGGCGGGCAGGTCGTACGAGCCCGATTCCTCGCAGGTCTCGATCAGGCCGACGATGCGCGGGTGCGGCACGCCTTGCGCCTTCAGCGCCTCGATCGCGCTGATGCTGGCGTAGATGGCGTAGCCGTCGTCGGCGCCGCCGCGGCCGAACAGCTTGCCGTCCTCGATCTTGGGCGTCCACGGGCCCAGGTCGGATCGCCAGCCGCTGAACTCGGGCTGCTTGTCCAGGTGGCCGTACATCAGCACCGTTTGCGTGTTGCCGGGCTTGGTGGCGTCCAGCTCGAAGAAGATGACCGGCGTGCGGCCGTCCAGGCGCAGCACCTCCAGCCGCAGGCCGGGCACCTTGCGGCCCTCCACCCAGGCGGCGGCGTCGCGCACCACGCGGTCGATCAGGCCGTGGGCCGACCAGTCGGCGTCGAACATCGGGCTCTTGGCGGGCACGGCGATGTAGTCGACCAGCTGCGGCACGATGCGCTCGCGCCAGGCCACGTCAACAAACTCGCCGAGTTGGGCTGAATCAAGAGGGGGCAGGGTTTCAGGAGCGTTCATGCGAAGAAAACCGGGCTGATCGACGTACACGGGATTGTGCGCCGGACCGGTGGCACTATGCTCAGCAAGACCGCGTCGGGAGGAGGATCGATGGGCGTTGACCACAGCAGCCGACGGCACTGGCTGGCCCGGATGGTGGCGGGCGGCTGCGCGCTGGCTGGTGCGCGGGCCGTGCACGCCCAGGCCACGCCGGGGGTCTCGCCGCAGGCCATCCTGATCGGCCAGGTGCTGTCGATGCAGGCCGGCCGCAATGACCACGGCGTGGCCACCCGCCAGGGCGTGGAGGCCGGCGTGCGCCGGGTCAACGCCGAGGGCGGCATCCTGGGCCGGCAACTGCAGATCCGGGTGGCCGACGATGACGCCAAGCCCGACCAGGCCGAGGCCCTGGCCCACCAGCTGGTGGCCGATGGCGTGTTCCTGCTGTTCGGCTCGATCGAGGGCGGCCCCAGCAACGCGGTGATGAAGGCCGCCAACGCCAAGAACGTGCCCTTCTTCGCGCCGATGGCCGGCTCGCCCACGCTGCGCCGGCCGCTGCAGCCGCTGGTGTTTCCGGTGCGCGCCGAACACCGCGACGAGTTCCGCGCGCTGCTGGCCCACGGCGGCAGCCTGGGCATGCGCCGCGCCGCCTTCCTGCAGTCCGACACCGAGGTCGGCCGCCTGCACCTGGCCAATGTGCAGCTGGCCTGCGCCGACCTGGGCTGGCAGCCGCCGCTGGCGCTGCCCATCGGCAGCGAGGTCAGTGACGCGCAGATCACCGCCATGGTCCAGCGCCTGCGCGAGGCCCGCAGCGAGCTGATCTTCAACCACGGCTCGATCGGTGTGTATGAACGCCTGATCCGCGCGCTGCGCCAGGCGGGCCTGGGCATCGCCTGCTATGGCGTCAATTCGGGCTCGGCGCAGCTGGCCAAGCGGCTGGGCGAGCTGTCGCACGGCATGCTGTTCACCCAGGTCGTGCCCTCGCCGTGGGAACGCAAGACCGCGCTCACCCGCGACTACCAGACCGCTTCCGCGCCGCGTTTCCTGACCCCGAGTTCTCATACGGCAGCCTGGAGGGCTACCTCAGCGTGCGCGCGCTGGCCGAGGCGCTGCGCCGCAGCGGCCGCGACCTCACCCGGGCGGGCTTCGTGAAGGCGCTGGAAACCGCCAGCTTCGAGGTGGCCGGCTTCAGGCTGCGCTACACCCGCGAGGAGCACATCGGCTCAACCTTTGTCGACACCGCGCTGGTCACCCGCGACGGGCGGTTCCGGCACTGAGCGCGGTCAGATCCCCGCCGGGTTGCGGGTGTCCAGCCAGTCCAGCAGCGCGGCCATCACCTCGGCCCGCTCGGGCTCGTGGAAGATCTCGTGCGCCAGGCCGGGCCATTCGCGGTGGCTGAGCACCGCCGACGGCGCCTGCTGCGCGAATCGCGCGCTGCCGGCCGGGGCCACGCAGCGGTCGGCGCCGGCCCACATCAGCAGCGTGGGCACCGACCAGCGCGGGGCCACCGCCTGCACCGCCGGACCGGCCTGGGCCAGGAAGCGACCCAGCCGGCCGCTGATGCGGTTGTGCACCAGCGGATCGGCCAGGTAGCCGGCCACCACCGCCGGGTCGCGGGAGATCCAGGCGGCGTCCAGGCCGTTGTTCACGCACAGCGAGGGCAGCAGCCGCGGCACCACCGCCAGCAGCAGGCGCTGCAGCGCACTGGCGCCGATGTCCAGGGCCGGCGAGGACAGCACCAGCGCTTCCACCGGCTGCCACCACGCGGCCGGCCGCTCGGCCAGGCCCTCGGCCACGTAGCGGGCCGCCACCGCGCCGCCCATGCTGTGGCCCAGCAGCACCAGCGGGCCGCTGCCGGCGGCGCGCACCACGGTGAGCATCCGGCCCAGGTCGGCCAGCAGGCTGTCGTCGGCGGCGATCAGGCCGCGCGCGCCGTCGGACTGGCCATGGCCGCGCTGGTCATAAGCGGCCACGCGCCAGCCGTGGCTGCACAGGGTCTGGGCCAGCTCCTCGTAGCGGCCGGCGTGCTCGCCCAGGCCGTGCACCAGCAGCACCTGGCCGCGTGGGGCGTCGGCGTCCCACAGGCGGGTGTGCAGGCTCAGGCCATCGGTGGTGTGGATCGCGTCGCTCATGGGCAGGTCTTCTTGCGGCTGAGGCGCACAGTCTCTCATCCCGCCCAGGCGGTGGGCCGGCCACCACAGAAAACCTTGGCCGCGCGGGACGCCCAGCCCGGCCAGCGGCCAGCAGCCGATGCGCGCCCCCCGCCGCACCCGTGTTGTCCCCGTGGCGACAGGAGCAGCCATTCCGTCACGCTATGGTCTGGCCGAGGAGACCGTGATGACCGACACCCCCCCCTTCACCTGCCACACCGATGCCGACAGCGGCGTCACCGAGCTCAGCCTGTGCCGCCCCGAGCGGCTCAATGCGCTGGACCCGGCCTTCTTCCGCGCGCTGCGCCAGACGGTGCAGGCGCTGGACGCGGCCGGCACCACCCGCGTGCTGCTGATCAGCTCCAGCGGCAAGCACTTCAGCGCCGGCATGGCGCTGGACGTGTTCGCCTCGGACCTGGCGCTGCTGTCCACCGCCACCGCACGCCAGCGCCAGGCCTTCCAGACCGGCCTGCGCGCGCTGATGGACGACCTGGACGTGCTGGACACCGCACGCTTCCCGGTGATCTGCGCGGTGCAGGGCGGCTGCATCGGCGGCGCGCTGGACCTGGCGGCGGCCTGCGACATCCGCGTGTGCAGCGCAGACGCCTTCTTCACGATCCAGGAGATCGTCATCGGCATGGCGGCCGACCTGGGCTCGCTGCAGCGCCTGCCGAAGATCCTGCCGCAGGGCATCGTGCGCCAGATGGCCTACACCGGCGAGCGGCTCGATGCCCAGCGCGCGCTGGCCCACGGCCTGGTCAACGCGGTGCTGCCCGATGCCGCGGCGCTGCGCGAGCACGCGTTGGCACTGGCGCGCGAGATTGCCGCCAAGAGCCCGCTGGCGATTGCCACCAGCAAGCAGGCGCTGAACTATGCGCGCGACCATGGCGTGGCCGATGCGCTGGCGCAGATGCGCCTGCTGCAGAGCGCGGCCTTCGACATCGAGGAGATGGGCCGCGCAATCGCCGCCTGGAAGGACAAGCGCGCGGGCGATTTCGCACCCCTGACGCCCACCGCCTGATCAGGCGGCGCGGGCCTGGCGCACCGCACGCTCCCACTGCGCCATCAGGTCCTGCGCCCGCTCGCGCGGCATTGTGGGCAGGAAGCTGCGCTCGACCTGCCACTGCGCCTCCAGCTCATCCAGGCTGCGCCACACGCCGGTGGCCAGGCCGGCCAGGTAGGCGGCGCCCAGCGCGGTGGTCTCGATCACCTGCGGCCGCTGCACCGGGATGCCCAGCAGGTCGGCCTGGAACTGCATCAGCAGGTTGTTGACGCAGGCGCCGCCGTCCACGCGCAGCTCGCTCACCGGCGTGCTGCCGGCGGCCACGGCGTCCTTGCTCATGCTGTGCAGCAGCGCGGCGCTCTGAAAGGCGATGCTCTCCAGCGCGGCCCGCGCGATGTGGGCCACGGTGGAGCCGCGCGTCAGACCGACGATGGTGCCGCGCGCGTCAGCGTCCCAGTAGGGCGCGCCCAGGCCGGTGAAGGCCGGCACCAGCATCACGCCGCCGGCGTCGGGCACGCTCTCGGCCAGCGCCTGCACCTCGGAGCTGGACTGGATCGCGCGCAGGCCGTCGCGCAGCCACTGCACCACCGCGCCGCCGATGAACACGCTGCCCTCGAAGGCGAACTGCGGCCGCGCATCGGCCTGTGCCGCGCTGGTGGTGATCAGGCCGTTGGCGCTGGTCTGGAAGCGCTCGCCGGTGTGCATCAGCATGAAGCAGCCGGTGCCGTAGGTGTTCTTCGCCAGCCCGGCGCGAAAGCAGGCCTGGCCGAACAGCGCGCTCTGCTGGTCGCCGGCCATGCCGGCCACCGGCACCGCGGCGCCCAGCAGCGCCGGCTCGGTCTCGCCATACACATGGGCGCTGGGGTGGACCTGCGGCAGCACGCTGTCGGGCACGCGCAGCAGGCCCAGCAACTGGTGGTCCCAGCGGTTGTGGCGGATGTCGAACATCATCGTCCGCGCCGCGTTGCTGACATCGGTGGCATGCACCCGCCCGCCGGTGAGCTTCCACAGCAGCCAGCTGTCCACCGTGCCGAAGGCCAGCTCGCCGCGCGCCGCCGCCGCGTGCGCGCCCTCCACGTGGTCCAGGATCCAGCGCACCTTGGTGCCCGAGAAGTACGCGTCCACGCGCAGCCCGGTGCTCTGCAGGAAGGTCTCGCCATGGCCCTGCTCGCGCAGCTGCGCGCACAGCGGCTCGGCGCGCCGGTCCTGCCAGACGATGGCGTTGTGGATCGCGCGGCCGCTGCGGCGGTCCCAGACCACCGTGGTCTCGCGCTGGTTGGTGATGCCGATCGCGCGCAGCTCGCGCGCCGTGATGCCGGCCTTCACCAGCGCCTCCTGGGCGGTGGCCAGCTGGCTGGACCAGATCTCCTCGGGGTCGTGCTCGACCCAGCCGGGCTGCGGGTAGATCTGGCGGAACTCGCGCTGCGCCATGGCCACGATGCGGCCGCGCTCGTCGAAGACGATGCTGCGCGAGCTGGAGGTGCCCTGGTCCAGGGCCAGGATGAATGCCATGCGCGTCTCCTTGTTGTTGTTCAGGTCGCCACTTCCACCTGCACCCCGGCCTCGGCCAGCAGGCCGGGGAAGGGCGCGGGTGGCGGCGCATCGGTGAACAGCAGGTCGATCTGGTCCATGCGGCCGAGCTCGACCATCGCCGGCCGGTTGAACTTGCTGTGGTCGGTGGCCAGCCAGACCTCGCGGCTGTGCTCGATGATCGCGCGCGCCACCTGCACCTCGCGGTAATCGTAGTCGCGCAGCGTGCCGTCGGCCTCGATGCCGCTGATGCCGATCAGGCCGATGTCGACGCGGAACTGGCGGATCAGGTCCACCGCTGCGGCGCCGACGATGCCGCGGTCGCGGTGGCGCACCACGCCGCCGGTGACGATGACCTCGCAGTCCGGGTTGGCGGCCAGGATGGTGGCCACGTTCAGGTTGTTGGTGATCACCCGCAGGCCCTGGTGCTGCAGCAGCTCGCGCGCGATGGCCTCGGTGGTGGTGCCCAGGTTGATCAGCAGCGAGCTGCCGTTGGGCACGCGCTGCGCCACCGCGCGGGCGATGCGCTGCTTGGCGTCGGCATGCAGCATCTCGCGCTGGCGGTAGGCGATGTTCTCGGTGGTGGAGCTGGGCACGCGCACACCGCCGTGGTAGCGCGACAGCAGCCCGGCCTCGGCCAGCAGCTTCACATCGCGCCGCACCGTCTGCAGCGTCACGCCGAAGCGCTCGGCCAGCGCCTCCACGCTCATCACGCCGTGCTGGCGCACGGCCTCGAGCAGTTCCGATTGGCGGGGATTGGGCGTCATGGCGGCATCGATGGTACGACCGGAGTCCCCCGGCGCCGCGAGCCTAAACGAACCAAAGCGAAAACAAACAGCTGAAATTCCTATTGCAAACGAACATTGCCTGGGCTAAAAAGAAAAAAGAAGAACGCGACCCCCCGGTCGCACGCTGGAGACATTGCCCGTGCCGTCCTCATCGCCCCTGCCGGCGAGCGCCCCGCCTCACGCCGACGCCTGCGACGTCCTCGTCGTGGGCGGCGGCATCAATGGCTGTGGCATCGCCCGCGACCTGGCCGGCCGCGGCTGGCGCGTGGTGCTGGCCGAGCAGGACGACCTGGCGGCGCACACCTCCAGCTCCTCCACCAAGCTGATCCACGGCGGCCTGCGCTACCTCGAGTACTACGAGTTCAGCCTGGTGCGCAAGGCGCTGCAGGAGCGCGAGGTGCTGCTCAAGAGCGCGCCGCACATCATGTGGCCGCTGCGCTTCGTGATGCCGCACGACCCGGCGATGCGGCCGGCCTGGCTGATCCGCCTGGGCATCTTCCTGTACGACCACCTGGCCCGGCGCGAGGTGCTGCCGGGCTCGCGCGGCGTCAACCTGCGCACCCACCCGGTGGGCGCGGCGCTGCAGGACCGCTACACCCGCGGCTTCGTCTACTCCGACGGCTGGGTGGACGACGCGCGCCTGGTGGTGCTCAACGCGATCGACGCGCGCGCCCGCGGCGCCTCGGTGCGCACCCGCACCCGGGTTGAATCGGTGCAGCGCGAGGCCGGCGGCTGGCTGGCGCAGCTGGCCGGCCCGCAGGGCGAGCGGCAGTCCGTGCGCGCCCGCGCGCTGGTCAATGCCGCCGGTCCCTGGGCCGAGAGCTTCCTGCGCGGCGTGGCCCGCCCGGCCGGCCACGAGAGCCTGGCCACGCGCAGCCTGCGCCTGGTCAAGGGCTCGCACATCATCGTGCCGCGCTGCTTCGAGCACGACCACGCCTACATCTTCCAGAACCCCGACAAGCGCATCATCTTCGCCATTCCGTATGAGCGCGAGTTCACGCTGATCGGCACCACCGACGAGGAGATCCACGGCGACCCGCGCGACGCCCGCATCGGCCCCGACGAGGTGGCCTATCTGTGCGAGCAGGCCAGCCGCTACTTCCGCCGCCCGGTGCGCGCGGCCGACGTGGTCTGGAGCTACACCGGCGTGCGCCCGCTGCTGGATGACGCCTCGGGCGACCCCTCGGCCGTGACCCGCGACTACCTGCTGGAAAGCAACGAGCTGCCCGGCGGTGGCGCGCCGCTGCTGAGTGTGTGGGGCGGCAAGATCACCACCTTCCGCAAGCTGGCCGAGGACGCCGCCGACGAGGTGGGCCGCATGCTGGGCGAGCCGCGCCGCGCCTGGACCGAGGGCGCCTTCCTGCCCGGCGGCGACCTGCGCGACTGGGTCGGCCCGCCGCAGCGCCCCGACACCGATTTCGAGCGCCTGGTCCAGACCCTGGGCCAGCGCCACCCCTGGCTGCCCGGCCCGCTGGCGCGCCGCCTGGCCCGCGCCTACGGCGCCCGCGTCGGCCTGGTGCTGGGCGAGGCGCGATCGCTGGCCGACCTGGGCGCCGCCGTGGCGCCGGGCCTGCACGAGGCCGAACTGCGCTACCTGCAGACCGAGGAATGGGCCTGCAGTGCCGACGATGTGCTGTGGCGGCGCTCCAAGCTGGGCCTGCACCTGACTGCGGCCGAGCGGGCCCAGGTGGCCGCCTGGATGGCGGCCCATGCGCATCCCCGCGCCGATGACGAGATGACGATGAAGGTGGACACATGCAGCTGACGCTCGAAGGCATCAGCCGCCGCGTCGGGGCCGAGACCTGGCTCCATCCGATGGACCTGGCCCCGCGGCCCGGCGCCGTGACCGTGCTGCTGGGCGCCACCCAGGCCGGCAAGACCAGCCTGATGCGGGTGATGGCCGGGCTGGACGCGCCCAGTGCCGGCCGCGTGCGCGTGGACGGCACCGATGTCACCGGAGCGCCGGTGCGCCAGCGCAACGTGGCCATGGTCTACCAGCAGTTCATCAACTACCCGTCGATGACGGTGTTCGACAACATCGCCTCGCCGCTGAAGCTGGCCGGTCGGCCGCGCGACGAGGTGCGCCAGCGCGTGCAGGCGCTGGCCGAGCGGCTGCACATCGACCCCTTCCTGGCGCGTCTGCCGGCCGAGCTGTCGGGCGGGCAGCAGCAGCGCGTGGCGCTGGCCCGCGCGCTGGCCAAGCAGGCGCCGCTGATGCTGCTGGATGAGCCGCTGGTCAACCTGGACTACAAGCTGCGCGAGGAGCTGCGCGAAGAGCTCTCGGCGCTGTTCGCCAGCGGCGAGGCCACCGTGGTCTACGCCACCACCGAGCCGGCCGAGGCGCTGCTGCTGGGCGGCTACACCGCGGTGCTCGACCGTGGCGAGCTGCTGCAGTACGGCCCCACCGCCGAGGTCTTCCACCGCCCGGCCTCGCTGCGCGTGGCGCGCGCCTTCAGCGACCCGCCAATGAACCTGCTGGCGGCCGAGGTGGCCGAGGGCGGCGCCCAGCTGGCCGGCGGCCCGCTGATCGCGGTGGACCTGCCCACCCACGCCACCCGCGCGCTGACGCTGGGCCTGCGCGCCAGTGCGCTGCGGGTGCAGCCGCGGCCCGGCGATGTGGCCCTGCCCGGCCAGGTGCAGCTGGCCGAGATCTCCGGCTCGGACACCTTCGTCCACGTGCACACCGCCGTGGGCGAGCTGGTGGCGCAGCTGACCGGCGTGCACGAGTTCGAGCTGGGCGCCGCCTTGACCCTGTACGCCAACCCGGCGCAGGCCTATGCCTTTGACGCCAGCGGCGCGCTGCTGACGGCGCCGCAACGCGCGCGGGGAGTGTGAGATGGCCAAGATCGAACTCGACCTGGCGCACAGCTACAAGCCGAACCCCCGGCAGGACAGCGACTACGCGCTGCTGCCGCTGAGCATGTGCTTCGAGGACGGCGGCGCCTACGCGCTGCTGGGCCCCTCGGGCTGCGGCAAGACCACGATGCTCAACATCATGTCGGGCCTGCTGGTGCCTTCGCAGGGCACGGTGCGCTTTGACGGCCAGGACATGACGCGCGCCACGCCGCAGCAGCGCAACATCGCCCAGGTCTTCCAGTTCCCGGTCATCTACGACACCATGACCGTGGCCGAGAACCTGGCCTTTCCGCTGAAGAACCGCGGCGTGCCGGCGGCGCAGATCCGCCAGCGCGTGGGCCAGATCGCCGAGATGCTGGAGATGAGCCACCAGCTCGACCAGGCGGCGGCCGGCCTCAGTGCTGACCAGAAGCAGAAGATCTCGCTGGGCCGCGGCCTGGTGCGGCCGGATGTCTCGGCGGTGCTGTTCGACGAACCGTTGACCGTGATCGACCCGCACCTGAAGTGGCAGCTGCGGCGCAAGCTCAAGCAGATCCACCATGAGTTGAAGCTCACGCTGATCTACGTCACCCACGACCAGGTCGAGGCGCTGACCTTTGCCGACCAGGTGGTGGTGATGACGCGCGGCCGCGTGGTGCAGCTGGGCACGCCTGACGCGCTGTTCGAGCGGCCGGCGCACACCTTCGTGGGCCACTTCATCGGCTCGCCCGGCATGAACTTCCTGCAGGCGCAGGCGCGTGGCGGCACGCTGCAGATCGGCGGCCATGCGCTGCCGGCCGACCGCGCGCTGCCCGAGGGCCCACTGCGCCTGGGCATCCGCCCCGAGTACCTGGCCCTGGCGCCGGCCGGCACGCCCGGCACGCTGCCGGCCCAGGTGCGCCAGGTGCAGGACATCGGCACCTACCAGCTGGTCACGCTGGACGCCGCCGGCCAGGCCCTGAAGGCGCGCCTGTCGCCCGAGGCCGTGCCGCCCGCCACCGGCGACGACGTGGGCCTGCAGGTGCTGGGCGCCCACAGCTGCTTCTACCGCGACGAGGAGCTCATTCCGTGACGACCAAGCCCGTCAACCAGAAGGCCTGGTTCCTGATCCTGCCGGTCTTCCTGTGCGTGGCCTTCTCGGCCATCCTGCCGCTGATGACGGTGGTGAACTACTCGGTGCAGGACATCATCAGCCCCGAGCGCCGCGTTTTCGTGGGCACCGAGTGGTTCGCCGCGGTGATGCGCGACGAGGACCTGCACGCCGCGCTGTGGAACCAGATGCGCTTCTCGCTGGCCGTGCTGCTGGTCGAGATCCCGCTGGGCATCGCGCTGGCGCTGTGCATGCCGGCCGCGGGCTGGGCCGCGTCGGCCACGCTGGTGGTGGTGGCGCTGTCGCTGCTGATCCCCTGGAACGTGGTGGGCACGATCTGGCAGATCTTCGGCCGCGCCGACATCGGCCTGCTGGGCCACACGCTGGAGTCGCTGGGCATTGAATACAGCTACACCGGCGACGCCACCCACGCCTGGCTGACCGTGCTGCTGATGGATGTCTGGCACTGGACGCCGCTGGTGGCGCTGCTGGCCTACGCCGGCCTGCGATCCATCCCCGACGCCTACTACCAGGCCGCGCGCATCGACGGCGCCAGCCGCCTGGCGGTGTTCCGCTACATCCAGCTGCCCAAGATGCGCGGCGTGCTGATGATCGCGGTGCTGCTGCGCTTCATGGACAGCTTCATGATCTACACCGAGCCCTTCGTGCTCACCGGCGGCGGCCCCGGCAATGCCACCACCTTCCTGTCGCAGTACCTGACGCAGAAAGCGGTGGGCCAGTTCGACCTGGGCCCGGCGGCGGCCTTCTCGCTGATCTACTTCCTGATCATCCTGCTGCTGTGCTTCATCCTCTACAACTGGATGCAGCGGCTGGGTCAGGCCCAGAACCAGGGACAGGAGGTGCAGTCGTGAACGACGCCCGCTTCAAGAAACGCACGCTGTTCCTGCTGGCCTACATGGTCTTCGCGCTGCTGCCCATCTACTGGATGGTCAACATGAGCTTCAAGACCAATGAGGAGATCCTCTCCAGCTTCAGCCTGTGGCCGCAGCATTTCACCTGGGCCAACTACCGCACCATCTTCACCGACGAGAGCTGGTACTCGGGCTACATCAACAGCCTGATCTACGTGGGCATCAACACGCTGATCTCGATCACCGTGGCGCTGCCCGCGGCCTACGCCTTCAGCCGCTACAGCTTCCTGGGCGACAAGCATGTCTTCTTCTGGCTGCTGACCAACCGCATGACGCCGCCGGCGGTGTTCCTGCTGCCCTTCTTCCAGCTCTACACCACGGTGGGCCTGATGGACACCCACATCGCGGTGGCGCTGGCCCACCTGCTGTTCAACGTGCCGCTGGCGGTGTGGATCCTGGAAGGCTTCATGAGCGGCATCCCGCGCGAGATCGACGAGACCGCCTACATCGACGGCTACAGCTTCCCGCGCTTCTTCGTGCAGGTCTTCCTGCCGCTGATCAAGGCCGGCGTGGGCGTGGCGGCCTTCTTCTGCTTCATGTTCAGCTGGGTCGAGCTGCTGCTGGCGCGCACGCTGACCAGCGTCAACGCCAAGCCCATCGTCGCCACGATGACGCGCACCGTCAGCGCCAGCGGCATGGACTGGGCCACGCTGGCCGCCGCCGGCGTGTTGACCATCGTGCCCGGCGCGATCGTGATCTGGTTCGTGCGCCACTACATCGCCAAGGGCTTTGCGATGGGGAGAGTATGAGATCCCCCCCGAAGCGGCCCGAAGGCGCTGGGTCGGATTGCCGCACTGCGGCGGTCTGATCGACAAGGAGACGAAAGATGTTTGATTGGATGGTGTGGACCACGCCGGTGGCGGTGTTCTTCAGCTGCATCGCGCTGATGCTGGTGGGCATGACGGTGTGGGAGATCAAGTCGCCCACCGTGCTGCGCAAGGGCTTCCTGCCGATCGCCACCACGCGCGGCGACCGGCTGTTCATCGGCCTGCTCGGCGCGGCCTACATCAACCTGGCCTGGGTGGGCGTGGCCGGCCACCTGGCCGAGTGGCTGTCGCTGGAGAACGAGCCCAGCATCTGGATCAGCTTCATCGCCTCGATGGGCGTGCTGGCGCTGGTGATGCGAAAGGGCTGAGACCGATTCCAGGCAATCCGGCCCGGCGCTGCCCCGGGGCCGTGGTGACCTCAACCGCAACGCGGGGCAGCGCGATTCACTCCCGATCATCGACCGCTAGAAGGAGACAAGCGATGAAGATGCGTTACACCGCCCTTGCCCTGGCCGCCGCCTGCGCGCTGGGCAGCACGACCGCCTGGTCCGGCGAAGCCGAGGCCAAGAAGTGGGTGGAGGGCGAGTTCCAGCCCTCCACGCTCAGCAAGGACCAGCAGCTGGCCGAGATGAAGTGGTTCATCGACGCCGCCGCCAAGCTCAAGGCCAAGGGCGTGAAGGAGATCTCGGTGGTCTCCGAGACCATCACCACCCACGAGTACGAGTCCAAGACGCTGGCCAAGGCCTTCAGTGAGATCACCGGCATCACCGTCAAGCACGACCTGATCCAGGAAGGCGACGTGGTCGAGAAGCTGCAGACCTCGATGCAGTCGGGCAAGTCGATCTATGACGGCTGGATCAGCGACTCCGACCTGATCGGCACGCACTACCGCTACGGCAAGATCATGAACCTCACCGACTACATGGCCGGTGCGGGCAAGGAGTTCACCAACCCCGGGCTGGACCTGAAGGACTTCATCGGCACCAGCTTCACCACCGCGCCCGACGGCAAGCTCTACCAGCTGCCCGACCAGCAGTTCGCCAACCTGTACTGGTTCCGCGCCGACCTGTTCGCCCGCAAGGACCTGCAGGACAAGTTCAAGGCCAAGTACGGCTATGAGCTGGGCGTGCCGCTGAACTGGAGCGCCTACGAGGACATCGCCGAGTTCTTCACCAACGACGTGAAGACCATCGACGGCAAGCCCATCTACGGCCACATGGACTACGGCAAGAAGGACCCGTCGCTGGGCTGGCGCTTCACCGACGCCTGGCTGTCGATGGCCGGCACCGCCGACAAGGGCATCCCCAACGGCATGCCGGTCGACGAATGGGGCATCCGCGTGGCCGACGACAAGTGCACGCCGGTGGGCGCGTCGGTGGAGCGCGGCGGCGCCACCAACTCGCCGGCCGCCGTCTACGCGCTGACCAAGTACGTCGACTGGATGAAGAAGTACGCGCCCAAGGAAGCCACCGGCATGACCTTCGGCGAGGCCGGCCCGGTGCCGGCCCAGGGCCAGATCGCGCAGCAGATCTTCTGGTACACGGCCTTCACCGCCGACATGACCAAGAAGGGCCTGCCGGTGGTCAACGCCGACGGCACCCCGAAGTGGCGCATGGCGCCTGGCCCCAACGGCCCGTACTGGAAGCAGGGCATGCAAAACGGCTACCAGGACGTGGGCAGCTGGACCTTCTTCAAGGACCACGACGCCAACCGCACCGCCGCCGCCTGGCTGTACGCGCAGTTCATCACCGCCAAGACCACCAGCCTGAAGAAGACCATCGTCGGCCTGACGCCGATCCGCGAGTCCGACATCCAGAGCAAGGCCATGACCGACCTGGCCCCCAAGCTGGGCGGCCTGGTCGAGTTCTACCGCAGCCCGGCCCGCGTGGCCTGGACGCCCACCGGCACCAACGTGCCCGACTACCCGAAGCTGGCGCAGCTGTGGTGGAAGAACGTGGCGCAGGCGGTGACTGGCGAGAAGACGCCGCAGGGCGCGATGGACAACCTGGCCAAGGAGATGGACGACGTGATGGCCCGCCTGGAGCGTGCCGGCATGGCCAAGTGCGCGCCCAAGCTGAACAAGAAGGAGGACCCGAAGAAGTGGCTCTCCGACAAGGCGGCGCCGTGGGCCAAGCTGGCCAACGAGAAGCCCAAGGGCGAGACCATCGCCTACGACAAGCTGCTGGGCGCCTGGAAGGAAGGCCGGGTGCGCTGAGCACCGGTCGAATCGTTCTCCACCCCCACACCAGGGCGCCTTCGGGCGCCCTTTTTTCGTGCGGTCCGGCGGCGCGCCGGGCCGCGACTGCGCCATAGTTCGCGCCCGCCGGGGGTCTGGTCCGGCGGCGGCGCTCTGCTGCGCCTATGATCCAGCGCCTGCCGCCGTGGCAGGCGGCAGTACCCATGGACGCATTCGAACCCGACGACGGCTTCGCCCACGATCTTGCCCTGCTGCATGCGCCGCAGGACCTTCGTGCCGCTCAGGCGCTGGCGCTGGCGCTGCAGGCGCAGGGCGCGACCGTGGCCTGGACGCCCGGCCAGCCACCCGAAGCCGGGCGCCTGGACGACGCACTGGCGCGCACCCGCTGGGTGCTGCTGCTGTGGTCGGCCGCATTGGCCGAGCTGCCCGAGCAGATCGAACGCGCCCGCCTGGCGCTGCAGCGCCAGGCGCTGATGCCGCTGCGCCTGGACCCGACGGCGCTGCCGCCGGGCATGGAACGCGTGCCGGTGGTAGCGCTCAGCGGCTGGCAGGGCGACACCGCCGAGCCGGTGTTCACCGGCCTGATGCGGGCGCTGATGCCGCTGGTGCTGCCGCCGCGCAGCGCGGCGCCGCCGGCCGCGGCCGCGCCCGCCGCCGAGCCGCGCCGCTGGTGGCAGCTCTGGCGCCGCGAGCCCGCGGCCGAGCCCGCGTCTGACCTGCGCGGCAGCCTGCGTCTGGCGCTGGGGCCCACCGAGGAGCCCTTCGAGCGCACCGTGCCGCTGATCCGCGCCGCCGCGGTGAGCCCGCCCGACACCGTGGCCGAACCGGCCCAGCGGCGCGCCGACATGGCGCCGCCGCGCGACGACGGCCTGCCCGTCTGGGTGGGCGCCGCCGCGCCGCGCCACGCCGCGCCGGGCCAGCACTTCGCGGTGCGCCTGGGCCTGTTCACCGAGCCGATGCGCGAACGCATGCTGGCCGTGCTGGCCCACCTGGCCGAAGAGGCCGAGCTGGCGCCGCGCCCTGACGCGCCCGCCTCCGTCTGGTGCGAGGGCGCACCCATCACCGTGGCCATCGACGGCGGCCCCGACCTGGTGGTGTCGCCGCCGCTGCGTCGCCTGAGCTGGAACGGCCAGTCCGACCTGGCCAGCTTCAACGTCAGCGTCAACCCCGGCACGCCGATGGGACCGCAGACCCTGCACCTGCAGGTGCTGCTGGCGGGCCTGCCGCTGGCCTACCTGAGCCTGCCGCTGCGCATCGAGCGCGCCAACATGGCCACCGCGCTGGCGGTGCCGGTGGTCGAGCCGCCGCGGCCGCTGCCACGCTCGCTGTGGGTGGCGGTGGCCAGCGCCGACGCCAGCGCAGTGGCCGAGCGCGTCAGCCAGGCACTGGCCCAGGCCCCGGGCCTGCGCCTGCAGGCCGGCGACGCGATGCACACCGTGGCCGAGCGCGAGCGCGCGCTGGCCGCCTGCGACGCGATGCTGCTGTGCTGGTCGATGGCCGCCGTCACCGACGCCGAGGTCATCCGCACGCTGCGCCACGGCTGGTCGCGCCTGGGTCCCGAGGCGGTGCTGCCGATGCCGCTGGCCGACCCCGAGGCGGTCTGGCCGCCGCAGGAGTTCTCCGAGGGCCTGTGGCTGGAGCGCTACCGCATGGCCTGGGCCGCGCTGGCGCCGCCGCTGGAGCTGCAGCTGGCCGACGAGCCCGAGACCGAGGTCGGCCCGCTCAGCCGCCGCTGAGCCCGCTTCAGCGCCCGCCGGTGACGTCGATGATCGCGCCGGTGGTGTAGGCCGCCTCGTCGGACAGCAGCCACAGGATGGCCGGCGCCACCTCGTCGGCGGTGCCCAGGCGTCCCATCGGGATCAGGTGCAGGCTCTGCGCCACGCGTGCCGCGTGGCCGCCGCTGGCGTGGATCTCGGTGTCGATGATGCCGGGGCGCACACCGTTGACGCGCACGCCTTCGGTGGCCACCTCGCGCGCCAGGCCCACCGTGAAGTGGTCGATGGCGGCCTTGCTCATCGAATAGTCCAGGTACAGGCCGGGCGAGCCCACCCGCGCCGCCCCCGAGCTGAGGTTGACGATCGCGCCGCCCTGGCCGCCATGGCGGGTGCTCATGCGGCGCACGGCCTCGCGCGCGCACAGCAGGCTGCCGCTGAGGTTGGTGCGCCACATGCGGTCCAGGCGCGCGGCGCTCATCTCGTCGACGCGGGCCGCCACGTCGATCACGCCGGCGTTGTTGACCAGTGCTCCCAGCGGTCCGAGCTGCGTGTCCACCGCGGCGAACATCGCCGTCACCTGCGCCTCGTCGGCCACGTCGGCCTGCACGACGATCGCGCGGCGCCCGTGCGCACGCACCTGCTGCGCCACGGCCTCGGCGGCGGCGGTGTCGCGCACGCAGTTCACCGCCACGTCCCAGCCGCGCTGGGCGGCCAGGCGGGCGGTGGCGGCACCGATGCCGCGGCTGGCACCGGTGATCAGGACAACACGGGAGGTCGGCATGCGCGGGGCTCCGGCGGCAGCCCCGGGCACCGCGCCCGGGTGGCTGCCTGAGCCCCGAGTGTCGCAAGAAGCCGGGCGCGCCGGCCTCGGCTCACTTGGTGGCGACGGTGGTATTGCGCTGGCGGGTCTGCTCGGCCACCAGGTAGGCCTGCATCTCGGCGGCGGAGATGTAGCCGTCGCGGTCGGTGTCGATGCGGTTCCAGTCGCGCGTGGCGGGGGCCGTGGCGGGTGCGGCGGTGGCGGTGCGTTCGGCGGTGGCGGGCGCGGCCGGGGCCGGGTTGGCCAGCGCGGTGCCGGCCAGCGCAGCCAGGGCCAGCGGGGCCAGGTGGCGGATCGAGATCGTCATCATCAGCTCCATCGGGTCAGGGGTTGGTGAGGGGAATCGACGCGTCGCGCGACATGGACGTCGCGCCGCCCCGGAAAGTTCCCCCGGTCCCTGAGAGCCAGCGATGGCACTGGGGTGATGCTCAGCCGGCGCGCACCCGGTTGCGACCGGCTTGCTTGGCGCGGTAGAGGGCCCGGTCGGCCTGGTCGAACAGCGCCGCCATGTCGTGCGGCGGTGCCATCGCCAGGCCAACGCTGACCGTCACCCGCAGGCCGGCCTGGTGCTGGCCCCAGTCGGTGTGCTCGACCTGCTCGCGCAGGCGCTCGCAGACCTCGGTGGCGCGGTGCAGGTCGGTCTCGGGCAGCGCCACCAGGAACTCCTCGCCGCCGATGCGCGCGATCAGGTCGGCCGAACGCGTGCCCTGGCGCAGGCGCTGCGCCAGCTCCACCAGCACGCGGTCGCCGACGCGGTGGCCGAAGCGGTCGTTGATCGACTTGAAATGGTCGATGTCGATCAGCACCAGCGCCAGCTCGCTGCGCTGCTGCTCGGCCTGGCGCAGCAGGCGCGGCAGCTGCTCGTCCAGGTAGCGGCGGTTGCCCAGGCCGGTCAGCGCGTCCTGGCTGGCGCGCACCGCCAGCTCGGCGGCGCGGGCACGTTCGATCTGCGCCTCCAGCCGGGCGCGCTCGGCCTGCAGGCGGCTCAGCTCGGCCTCGGTGCGGGTGACCAGCAGCGCCGACTGGGCGCGCAGCTGCTGGGCCATGCGGCGGCGCAGCAACTGCTCGCCGGCCTCGTGGTGGCGCAGCGCGGCCGGGGTGTCGCCCAGCAGCTTGCAGGCGCGGTACATCGCGTGGTGCAGGCGGATCCGGGTGGCGGCGGGCACCTGGTCCAGGGCCTCGGTGGCCATGGGCTGCAGGCGCGCCAGCACGCGCGCGGCCTGGTCGGTCTGCAGATCGCCTTCGGCCAGCGTGCAGCGGATGCGCCAGACCTGCGCCTGGTGGCCCCCCTGTTCCGCGGCGGCCAGCGCGCGGTCAAGCAGCGGCTGGGCTTCGTCCAGGCGCCGCTGGTGCAGCAGGACCTCGCCCAGGTTGCCTTCGATGAACACGCGGTGGAAGGGCTCGCCGGTCAGCGCGGCCATCGCAGCGGCCTCGCGGGCGTAGCCGGCGGCGCGGTCCAGCGTGGCGGTGGCGTCGGCTTCGTCGATGCCGTCGCGCAGCAGGTGGTAGGCGCCGATCGTCACCGCGGCCAGGTTGTTCAGCGTGATCATCAGCGCCTGCGCCCCGCCATCCAGCCGGGCGTGGGACAGGGCCTCGAGCATGATGCGCTCGGCCTGCCAGGGGTCGCCCATGCGCTCGTAGCAGGCCCCCATGGCGTTCAGCGACAGCGCCAGATGGGCCGAGCGCTCGCCGCTGCGCGCGCGCTCCACGCCCTCCACCGCCCAGGCCATGGCCTCGGCGTGGCGGCCGGTTTCCGACGCGGCCAGCACGGCCCAGCGCAGGCATTCGTCCAGGTCGTGCTGGTTGGCGCTGGCGCGCAGCTCCGGCCAGCAGCGCGCGAACAGCACCACCAGCTCCTCCAGCCGGCCCAGGCGGAACAGGCAGAAGGCGCAGCGGTGCGCCGCCTGCAGGCGCAGGGCCCGATCGCCCGCGGCGTCCAGCGCCTGCTGGGCGAGGGCCAGGGCGCGTGTCAGCTCGCCATCGCTGACCGCGGCGGTCGCGGCTTCGAGCAGGCTCGCCGGATCGGGCGAGAACGCCACCGGATCGTCGGGGTGGGGGTACGGCATGGGGGCACTGCTCGCGAAAGGCGACGACCCATGCTGAACCAAGTCACGGTTGGCAACAAGTCCGTGTATCCCGGCGGACGTGATGCATTTGGTGGGCGCTGCGGCCTTGTCGCGCCACTGCGGGGCGGCGGCCTCGGGATAACCCGGTAATACAATCGATTGCAATTGGGCGATGATGCGGCCCGTCGCCACCTCACCGCGTCTTGCGATTCCATGAACGCCCCTGTCCCCGCCCGCGCCAACGTCGGCTTCGACCAGGCTCCCCGCCGCCACCCGATCGGTCTGGCGGTGGTGGCCCTGCTGCACGTGGTGGTCGGCTACGCGCTGGTCAACGGCCTGGCGCGCAAGATCGTCGAGGTGGTCAAGGCCCCGATCGAG
>NZ_JAGQDF010000024.1 GCF_018069875.1 Ideonella alba
TTCCTCATGTCCGCGATTCTCCTGAAAGGCGGACCCCTTGCTACTTCTGATTGGTACGGAGGGTGGGGGGCAGGTCAACTCTTCCATCTAATCTGAGGGGTCTACCGCCTACGGGCATGCAGCAGGCAGCCCGCACCGGAGCACCGCAATTCCAGCGAAATTTGACTGAGCATAGTCAACTAGTGATCGCTTCCTGCTGGAATCGTATCCATAGATGCGGTCACCATCGATGTCAATGGCATGCTCCTCGCCTAGAAATAGCCCCGCATACCCGAATCCGATTTGCTCCCGCCTGCATGCGTCATCATAGAAGACGCCGGTCCCCGGACGCGACGGTGCAACCGTGAAGTGACGCGTCGAATGTAGCAGCGCGATCTTGTCTGGCTCGCATGAGGCAATGCCGAGGTGGTTTACGAAATCGAAATTGGGCGAACCGTCCTTGAGGCGTGCGCCGCGTGTGAAGAGCACAATGTCCCCCGTCCGCAACCGACTCCAATCAATGCCGCTAAAGCTCTCGACGCTTATATACAGAAACTCCTGAGAGCCACTGGCATATCGTGGTAGCACGATGGTCTCGTTGGCGTCGAGAAAATGCGGCCTCCTGTGGGGCTGGAGGTTCAGCCGAACTGATTGGAGCTCGACGCCACATGCGACTTCCGCCGTCACATTGGAAACGAATCCCTTGGCGACTGCGCGGCCGAAGAGCACCTCGGAGGCGAATCCGAGAAAGGTGCCAGTCGCCGGGTGGTTCTTCAGCGCGCCGTCGGCATACCGGATGGAGGCCAGAGACTGGCCTAGGACATTGATGTCCCGCGAGTGCACCAATGCGATCAGGTTGTAGATCGCGGTGCAACAGTCCATCGTTTCGAGCCGAAACCTTAGACAACCGTCGGGCAGCAGAGGGAGTTTGGATTCCGCAAGAAAGGGCGTGCCCACTAGTTCACGGCACGCGAGTTCCATTCGTTTGCCGACGTCACGCTCCCTAGCGAGCGTTGCCAGCAGAGCTTCTAGCCGTTCACGGCTCCAGCGTTCCCCTAGCTCCAACACTAAGGTGGGCCGATACGACGCAGCCGCAAGCTCGTCGTGGCCAAGATGGGCGGGGTTATTCAACATCATTGCGCAGCTCCGAGATTCATCCGTACAGCGCGGGATAGTTGGTTCGAGATCGATATCGAAACTCCATCAGTTTTCGCACGTGCGGATGCAGGCTTTCAAAGATATCGTGATCGAGGTTGTACGCAGGGTCGCCAAACGGATATTTTTCTCCCTCTCGGAAGTATCCGATTGTCAACATGATGCGGGGCTCGCGGGTGGGATTTGGCGTGCCGCGATGCAATGCCCCCGGATCGCGCAGCAGCAGATCGCCAGGTTCTAACTCGACTTTCACGGAAGGGAGGCGGCGTGCGAACAGTTCCATTGGCGGGTTGGCCACGTCCTGATCGAAGGCGCGCATGTCGAACATTGCGAAAGTTTCCCGCTTCCACAGGTGGCTTCCACCCGGCCAGATTTCCAGGGGCCCGTTGTGGAGCCCGCAATGCATCAACGGCACGTTGACGATGGTCCCGCGCGTCTGGCCGTTCGGATAAAAACCGATATCGCGATGAGGCGATTGAAAGGACGAACCGGCCAGGCAGGTGTCGCTGGAAACTGAATTGCAAAAAAAGTTAGCGCCAAGCACGTTCTCGAGGATTGCAACCGCGAATGGGTTCGCGACAACAAGATAATTTGAAAATGAGCCCTTCATTCTGATAAACGCTCGTAGCCGTGCGTTGGCAATCCAGAATATCGTATTTCCTACGGACTGCCACGGGATTTTTTCCAGAGATTTTCCTGGAAGACTCGATTCGCAGTCGTGAATGATTGCGTCGTATTCCCGTTTCATATCGTCAACCAGGGCTGATGGCATCGCCCCCCTCAGAATCACGAAGCCGTTACACATCAGCAATAGGGTGGCCAGCTGCAAATGCTCGTCGGAAAGACATTCATTCCGTCTTTCTTCAGGGGTCAAGTGAACCATATTGGTTTGGCTTGCTGACCCAGCCAAGCGATTGCGGGTGTTGCGATCGAAGTTTTCCATGTGTGCATCCATCCCAGGGAGGGCGAGACTTGCGTGCGGCGCTGTCATATCTTGAGTTCCTCAAAGGAAGACATTTCAATGAGTCTTTCTTGCTGGTCCTTCCATTGGACGCGGCCCTCTGCGGCCGTCTCCAACGTGGCAGTACGCTGTGCAACGGACGTGTCGTCATCCGCAGCACAAGCCAAGAGCGCTGCGCAGAACGTCTGCATCAGCCGAGCGACCGAGTCCTCGCTCAGCACGTCTTGATTGAATTGAACAACCAAGTTCCAGTGGTTCTGGTAAACACGTACATACAGGTTCAAGTCCCGCTTCGGGCCGGAATGTGAGCCGTACTCGAGCGCATTGACACGCGCGCCGCCCAAAGAGGACACAGCCCCGCTGAAGTCTTCCAGCGCAAACCTAATCTGGTCCACCGGCTGGCGCGCTGCAAGTTCAAACTCATCGCTCAACCACTCGAACGGGAGATCCTGATAGTCCAGCGTCGCTGCCACGTGGGATGCAAGCGCGCTTAGAAGCGCCCCTGCACTGCAGGTAGGCTCGAAGCGGTACCGAATGACGTGTCCCGTCATCAGCCTGCCGACGACGTCCTGCAGCCCCGGGGCACGCCGCCCGGAGAACGGCGAGATCAGCGCCAGGTCCGTCTCACCGCTGTGAAGATGGACCGTGACGAGATAGGCCGCCAGAGCCACGACATAGTCGGTCACTCCAAACCTCTCTCGTGCAAGTCGGGAGGCGCGATAGCACGCGTCCGGGAGATGCCCCCGCAGTGCCTTCCCCCGGAAGGAAGATGCCCGACAGCCATCGTGCCATCGTAGGTGTGGCCAAGCGGGCCCAGCCAGCACTGGGGTCCAATAGCGAACGAAGGGGGCCGTGAAGTGGGACTGCATGGTCCAGTTGCTCAGCCACTGGGCGAAGTCGCCAAAGGACTTGCGTCTCGATGTGACTGGCAGGCAGGCTCTAGCCAGCAATTCGTTGTAGGCGATGACGACCTCGTGCCACACGATTTCCATCGAAATGCCGTCTGACACGATGTGGTGCGAGCACACGATGAACAAACTTCGGTCCGACCCGAGGTGTAGCAGTTCGAATCGCCACAGCGGACCGCTCGAGAGAAAGAAGGGTCGCTCGATACGGCGTGCGACATATCCGGAGATGCCTCCATGAGCGTCAAGCTCGTGGCGGTCCACCAGAGTTGCGCGAAGAGGTCTGTAGCGCGCCGGATGAACAACCTGCACGAGATCGATCCCGCGCATACGGATCGACGTGCGCAACGCCTCGTGACGCGACCGCACGACATGCAGTGCGCGCTCGAGAAGCACAGTGTCGATCGCGCCTTGGATGTCATAAACCGTGGTCAAGTTGTCCTGCCATTCGCCAGGATTTCGCCCTGACAGACCCCAAAGGCGGCGCTGCCCCCCGGTGCATGGAAAGTGAATCGACCCTTTCACAGCTTGACGTCCTCGCTGCCGAATCGAGGAAACAGCGCCCATGTCCGGCGCCGGTAGTCGACGTAGCGTCCCCCGAATGTGTGCAAAAGCAGGCGCTCTTCTAGGCGGATGCGATACAGCATCCCGGCAAGCGATACCAACGCCACGACAACTCCGACATCGCTCAGGCCGCACACGAACGAAAAGCTGCCATAGATGAGAATCAACCCGAGGTAGCCTGGATGACGCATGCGGCGGTATAGGCCCTCGGTCAACAGTGTGTGATGCGCCTGGCGGGTCAACGCCATTGTGAAGTGCGATCCGAGGCAACGCATTGCCCCGAGCCGGATGCCCAGGCCCAAGGCAAAGGCGAGAAGGCCCACGATCATGGTCGCAGGACGGACAACGGCCGGACCTTGCTGCGTGGCCCACCATACAGGCGCGAGCAAGCTGACGTCGCGGATGACCGTCAGCACCATTCGGGACCCTCGATCCTCTTCCGCGCCACTCGAGGTACCGCTGCGAACTTCCAGCCGCAACTCCGAAAGAAACCAAACGTCGAACAAAGCGAGCGCCAGCCAGCCCTCCGGCGTACCCGCCAGGACAGCTCCGACCATGCCGGCTATGTTGACCAGCCCCAGGCGAACCAGCCACGAAGGCAAGCCAGCAGGCTTCACGAGGCCCTCATCCAGTTGTCTAGCATTCGCCGCAGGTGCAGAACGACCTCCTGCTCGTACTCTTGCGTCGTATCGCGCAGGGCATAGTGAGGCGCAGCAATCTGCCAGCGAAGGTTCGGTTTGGCCCAACTCCCGTAGCACGGCATGCCGCCGCTCGGGGTCGACGCTTCGCCGATGAATGCGCGGGGTGGTCGAACGCAGGTGAGCCGATAGCCCCTTTCGATCAACGCCCGCTGAGCTTCCAGGCTGTCCGGTCGAGAGATATCTAGATGGACCACCGTGCAAGAGGTTTCGGCGATGCTCGCTTCAAGCTGGTCGAGAGTGAAGCCCGTGCTCCCGTCCAACCTGGATGCGACTGAAAACGCCCGATGGTTGTACTGCCTGATGGCCTCTCCCGCCTGGCAGACCAACTCGAAGCGCGCCTCCGTCCCAACGCTTGGAAGCGGGACTTCGAAACCCAGGGCTTTCGCATGCTGAGGAAGGTTCAACATGAAAAGCGATTCGACGAAACGCCGATCGTCAGCGTCAAGCAGATGGATCGTCGGGAAAGCCAACAGGCCCCGAAGCAGGTCATCCCGATCGCGATTCACCTCGCGGTATTCAAGGCACTCAAGAAACCCGCCTTGCATCACATACCAGGGAGCGAAGCCCCAGAAGCGCGAGCGGATGTATTTTCTGTGAATCGTGTTGACCGACTTGCCTCCGCGGATACCATCTCCTGCAGCGCGCACCCGCGGCACGAGAAGCAGAGTATGGAATGCCTCGTGCAACGCAGGAATCTTTTTCGACAAGAAGTCGATGATGCGCTTGACCGCGTACGGCTTCAGGTGAACTGCGGACATGGATCCAGAACGGCAGATTTCGCCCATGCCGGGCCCAAACTCTTCGCTTGAGTCGATGACGCTGACCGTACCCATGTCACAACTCGAAGGAGTGTCGGGGATCCCGTTGCACCACGCTTCCACGATCGCCGAGCGGCCCCAGAACCAAATGAACTCGCGCGACTCCTTGACCCGTTGTGCTAGGCGCGCAATATCGAAGCTGTCCGTGAAATATTCGCCCGCATAGACCCGGCGCAAGATCCCAAGGCGCGTCACGACCGCCCTCTCCGCGTGCTGAACGGTCTGCAATGGCGATAGCTCGCGCGCGTACTCGGTGCTCTGTACACTGTCCTCGAATACCGCCCGAAGATGGGTTAGGTACCTCTCATTGTCCAAAGCTGGATAGCAGAAGAGCGGTTCGGGAGTCATTCGAGCGGGTCGCTGTTCGTGTTCGTGAAACGATTCAGGGCACGAACGAAGGCCACAGCCAATCGATCGACGCCCGCCGCCGGCAGCAGACCGGTGTACACGCGTAGGAATGGACGTTCGGAATCGGCGATCGCTGCCGCAGCTGAAATGCGCGAGGTGGCAAAACCGAAACTCACTCCCTTCACGAGGGGCACGGCGGCTACACGCGCTTCTTCGAGGACCAGCGCGATGAACGCATTGAGTTGGTCGGGTGCATTGAGTCCTTCTTCGCGGAACTGAAGGCAAAGGCAACCGCCAGTGAAGTTGAGGGTGCACGCAGCGGAGCGGTCCACGTGACCGGGCAGTGCAGGAGAATGGACCCTGAGAAGTCGATCGATCAAGGGCATGGAGGCCAAACCGTGCGCAAGTCGCGCGCAATTGGCACCGATGCGAGAAAGCTGGTCCTCGTATGCCCTGGAGTCGTAGTTCGGAAATAGGGCTGCGTCCGGCGAGTAGAGGATCGCGCCGATATTCCTTCGAAGGCGCTCCATGTACGGGCGCAGCGACGCGCGGTGGACGACGACGCCGGCAAGCGTGTATTCAAAGCCCAGTTGCAGGTACTTTGATGCGCTCTCGTAATAAAGGATCTCTAGATTTGCATTGGACAGGATCTCGTCGGTGAACAGGTGCGTCGGGAGCTGCGCCGATGCCATGGTTCCGTCGACGACCAGGAAGAAAGGCCGATCGATGCTCCGAGCGAGCGTTCGTGCAAGCTTCGCGACGTCGCAGACACGCAGCTCAACATTGTTGGCAACCGGATCGATGAACAAGGAGTCGTGTCCGCCAGCCACGACAGCCGCCGCCACTTCATCGGCATCGTATGATCCCAGCCGATCCACCCTGACACAGGGTAAGGACTCCAGTTGCTCAGAAGCTTCGAAGTAGACATAGGGCGCTTTGGCCACCTGGGCGCCGTGCCGCCAGTGTCGGCGAAGCAAATAGGATTCAATGAGCCCGTATGCTGCCATCCCGGATGAGGTCACTGTGCAGGCGACATCCTCCCGCCCGACTCGAAACACCTCGCGCAGTTGTGACTCAATCCTCGTCACCGCAGGGCTGCCGTAGCGGTCGTAGTTGACGTCGCTGTTCTCTTGGCTGCGCAACTCCAGGAATTGCGGAACGAGAGACTGATCGTACGCTGGGGATCGCCAATCAAACATACGCGTGACAGCCGAGCAGAGGATGTTCATCGCCCGAAGGTGAGACTTGGCCGTAAAGTCGTTGCCGGGCGGCTCTTCATGTTGAGGCGAAGCGATCGCCAGAACGTGATCGGCCATTTGGAGCACTCGAGGTGAGAGCGCAATTTCAAGCGACTCACAATACCGGCGGTATTCATCGATAGATTGGCTTGCCTCGCGATGACGGACTGTCCAATCGCGTCGCGCCACATCCAGATGAACGGGGGTCGGCGCATCTACGGAGGGATCGGGCCGCTCGTTTTCTTGAACGAGCGACGGTTTCGGCATTTCGGGACTGTATCCGTCTGATCTGTACTGGAAGCGTCGCGGTTCCTTGCGCTCGTCTGGAGATTCTCCAATGAGGCCCAAGAACCGAGAAAGCGGAGTACGGTTGGTGAACGGGAAGGCCAGCAGGCGGTTGAGCGTCGCCTTCTGGACATTGCCTCCCGTGAGCAGGAGGAGTGCCGGCCCACGCAAACTGGCCCGGTGAGCGTGCTGCACAAGTGCAGCCACCGCAATTGCGCCGGACGGCTCAACGAGCCAACTTTCGTTCTGAAGCAAGCTTACTGTCGCTGCGGCAATCTCTTCTTCGGAGCAAACCAGCATGGCCTCGGGGGCATCGGCGAGGGAAGACAGGGTCGATTCCTCCTCGGACAACTGAACTGCCAGGCCGTCGGCGAACGTCGGCTGGTTGAGAACTCGAACTGGCTTGCCCGAGTGGAGACTGGCTTGCACCGACGCGTAGTTCTCAGGTTCGGCACCGATGATGCTGAAACTCCCTTGGAGGTACCGACGCGCCCACGTACAACCGGACAAGAGCCCGCCCCCGCCCACCGGCACGTAGACCGCCGCCGGTTGCTCCGTAAGTTGGGAGAGCGCTTCGACGAGGACCGTTGCCCCACCGGCAATCACGCGTCGATCTGCAAACGGCGAAATGTAGTCCCATCCATGTCGAATCGATAGATGGCGCGCATGGGCGCCCGCTGCCTCCAGCGAATCGCCGTGCTCGAGGAGTTGCGCCTCCTCGAAGACCAACTTGCTGCGCTTCAACCGGCTGGCTCCCACAGGCAGCACGATACGAGCTGGAAGGTTCATCATGCGCGCTGCCGTAGCTATGGCCAGTCCATGGTTGCCAGCACTCGCCGCCACCACGTCAGGCCGTGTTCGCTGCGTCAAGGCATTCCATGCACCGCGGAACTTGAAGGAGCCTGAGATCTGCTGAAACTCCAGCTTTGCATACACCGGCACACCGACCAAGGGCTCCAACCACATCAGGCGCTTTATCTGAGTGACGAGCGTCGTTCGTCCCAGCGTTGCCAGTGCTCGATCTATCATGCGACCCGCATTGTCGAGATCGTGGAAGGCGGGCACGTTGTCCTCTTCGACCAACTTCAACATTGGCTCTCCAAAGCTGCTGCTTTGCACAGCAGCACGTCTTCCATCAGCAGAAAGTCGATATCCGTCCCGAGATAGCAATTGATCGCATCGGCCGGACTCATCACGATGGGCTCGCCGTTGACATTGAACGACGTGTTGAGAAGCATCGGAACGCCCGTTCTTTCATCGAATCTTCTCAGAAGGTCTCGCAGTACAGAGTCGCTGAGATCGCACACGGTCTGGAAGCGGCAGCTTCCGTCCTCGTGCACGACTGCTGGCACAACCGCGCGCTTGCTTGAAAGTAGGGGCATCACCAGGTTCATATAGTCTGAACGGAAATCATGCCCAGTGTACTCACGTGTTCTCTCACGGAGAATCGCAGCTGCGAATGGCCGGAACTGTTCGCGAAATTTCACCTTCGAATTGACTCGGTCCTTCATGTCCGCACGACGGGCATCGGCTAATATGCTTCTTCCGCCTAGCGCGCGCGGACCGAATTCAAGTGCACCGTAGAACACGGCGCCGACTTTGCCTTGACAGAGCAGGTCGATGACCCTCGCGCGAGGGTCTTTGTTCTGCTCAGGACTTAATCCACGAGCCTGTACCGCATGCTCGACCTCTTCACGCGTGTACCTCGGCCCGACCTGGGCACGCCGGTTGAACTCGACGTGCCTTGCTGTTTCTCGAAACGAGAAACCGCGGAAGGCTGCACCTATCGCGGCGCCCTGGTCTCCCGGAGCGGGCGGTACGAAGAAATCCCGAAATCCCGACTCCCTGAAGATGCGGCCATTGCAGACTGAGTTCATGGCGCAGCCACCCGAGAGTGTTAGCGGCAATCCGGGGTCCTGTCGAGCCAGCCCGGACAGAATCCGGAGGACAACTTCCTCGTATCGCGATTGCAGGGCACGCGCGATGTCTGCGTGTCGAGACTCGATCGGGCCGTCTCGGTGGCGCGGCGGACCGAGGACCGTGTCTACAGCCTCGCTCAACCAGCGCCGGTCGGTCGACTCGGCATGCTGATACCGCGTGTAGTGCAGATTGACCTTGAACCCGTTCGGGGTGATCGGAAGGAGCGCGGCGAAGAATCGATCAAGGGCACTGTCCTGTTGGCCAAAGGACGCCAGCCCCATGACGCGGTACTCGTCGGCTGCGGGATGAAAGCCGAGATGCTGGGTAACGGCACCGTACACGAAGCCCAGCGAGGAGGGCATCGCCACCCGCTGAATACAACTGACGCGGTCTGCATCGCAGCGATAAACGGTCAGACTCGCATACTCACCGCGACCATCGATTACTACAGACAGCGCACGCTCGAAGCCGCTGGAGCGATGCGCATACAGGGCGTGCGCGAGGTGATGGTCGACAAAGTCGATCGGGGGCAGCGCCCCGTTCTTCCATATCTCCTGCAAGGCCTGTCGAACCAGTCGGTTCGATCCCACGGCTTTCCACCTGCGGACTATTCGCGCCAGCGTTGGCCGCCGGACATCCAGCGCGCCGCGCAACTCGGATAGCACTGCAGGAATCAACGCAGCGCGATCGTCCCAGTAGAAGGCGACCCGGTCGATATCTCGAGGTGTAAGCCCGCACATCGCTAGTGCCGCCCTGCAGGATTCAAATGGGAAGCCCCACTGGTTCTTCCTGCGAGTGACGCGTTCCTCTTCCAGCGCGAACCGGACCCTTCCATCTTCCACCACCGCGGCGGCGGCGTCGTGAGCCAAGCCAGCGATACCCAAGGTGATCATGCGGCGACGGTGGAAAGCTCGGAGGGATTCAGCTTCTTGATTTTCTCGTGGAGGATTATGGAGCTCGCGATGAACTGGCGTCGAAGCTGACAGCGGATTCGATCGTTCTGCATGGGATCGTCGTGCTTGTATACGCCGAATGCAGGGCATCCGCCCAGGCAGACAAAGCGGGCCCAGCACTTCGAGCAGTCCGCATCGGGATTGGTGAGTCGCCAGTTGCTGCTCCAATAGTCGATGAACGACTGATCGACCCCGCGCCGGACATCTCCCATCTTGAATCTCGGATTTCCCTCAGTGCGGTGGCACGTATAGATGTCGCCGGCCGCCGAGATCGAGACGACGTTGATTCCCGCCCCGCATTCAACGCCACTGTTTTCGAGGATCGATCCACCCGCGACGAGGTCGCCCTTGTTCTCCTCGAGATATATATTGGTTGCAACGGGCTTCTGCACCAGTCGACCCATGTATTTGGAGTAGGGATTGAATCTCCGCCAATCGAACCCGTTTTCAAGGACCTGTTGCTCGAACCACCGGCTGAGATGGTCGATGCCGTTGAGGGTGAGATCGAGGTTGTCCTGCGTGACTTCGCCGACCGTCCCGTCGATGCCCCAGATGAAGTCCATTTTTATGTTGTCGTAGCCGAGCTCCTCCACCATAGTCTTGGCCTGGTCCGTGAGACGGTCGCCATGCTCGCCGAAGTAGGAGGCGCGGACTTGGAACTTGACCGGACTCTCCTTCAACGCCTTTCCATATTTGAAGTTCACCGCGTCGTACGTGCCCCCGCCCTTGCTGTTGACTCGATAGCGGTCGTTGATGTCCTTGGTACCGTCCATGCTCAGTCGGACGGCGATCTTGTACTTGTCGAAGAAGTCCAACCAATCCTGATTTATGCCGATTCCATTGGTGGTGATAGAGAATTCCACTTCAACGCCCTCGCGTCGACCTCGCTCGGCGGCATAGTGTACTAGGTGCTCGAGGCAAGGACGATTGAGCAACGGTTCTCCGCCGAGAATGGCGAATCCCAGGCTCGACGAGCCACGATGCTCGAACGCAAAGTCGACCACACGCTCGGCGGTCTCCACGCTCATCATGATCTGCTCCCCCCCGCCGTACTCTCCCTCGTCGGCATAGCAGTATGTGCACTTGAGATTGCACCCATAGGCGATCTGGACCACGACATCCTGGAGTCGCATGCGATCGCTCTTGCGGTGAGCCTTGCGATGGGCGTCATTGCCGAACAGCTTGCCTTCGCTGACCAGATGGCTGACCGTGGGGCTGCGCAACAGGTCTGCCGCGTCTCGGGTTTCGGCGTAGCGCTCCACGAGTTCAGCGTCTTCAACCGTGAGTTCGAACGAAGTCGAGGTCGTCACGTCGAACAACAGCTGTCCTTGCGGGTGCCTGATGAGCGCCGCATTGGACTCAAGGTAGGCGATATTGCGAAACGTCACCAGCCTGCGGTTTTCGCTCCTGCGAATGATATTGATCAGCTTGGGCACACGAACTCCTTGTTTTGGGCAGGTTTGTATCGACGTACAGCTTCAGGCCTGCGCCTTCAATAGCCATCGGTGATACTGCGTTCGCTCGGGCTCGATGAGCTCAACTGATCGGAAGCCTGCAGCGCGCGCAATCTGCGCGAGACGGTCGTGCGGCACAGGACGGTAGCGACCCACAAAGTGGAGCGCCGCCCACGTTCCCTCGCTGTCTTGAACATTGAGGTACAAGTGGAAGTCGTAGCAGGACTCGTCCTGCCAGTCCCAGACTTGGTGAACGAATCGTCGCGATGATTCCTCAGCATAGAACGTCGGTACCGTCACTGTCGGCCGCGCGTTCGCGTCGTCGTAGGCGCGGAAGGCAACAAGTGCCACACCGCCCGGCTTCAGGCTGTTTCGTATGCAACGAAGCGCAGTGAACACTTCGTCGTCATCGGCGGCGTGGAAGATGTAGTTGTCCATCAGAAGGGCAACGTCGAATGCCTCACTCGCCCATCGCATGTCATCTGGCTCTTGGACAAAATCACAGTGATGCACATCGGCCCTCAGCTCGCGGGCGCCGAGTTCGCGCCTGCACCTCTGCACACAAAGCGCTGAAGAGTCGATTCCCGAAACAGTGAATCCGGCTTGCGCCAGAGGCACCAGTTGGGTCCCGATGTCGCAGGCGAAATCAATGATTCGTACATCGGGACTGGGCTTCGGCAGATGACTCGACAGCTTCTCCAATTGCCAGGTCTGGAATCGATCCCAGTTGGCGAACAGCAGGTGGCTAAAGGGAGCCATGGCGTCGTAGTAAGCACTTTGCAAAGCTTCACTCCTTAATGTGTAGAGCGATGTGTGATGTGCATGTGGGACGGAATCGGTCTATGACGACGAGTCTCGCGATGGGGTCCTGTTGACCTTCAGCTTCCGAAGCCCTCGATACAGCGGCATGTCAATCCACTGCTGAGGTTCATCGGCCAGACAAGCCTGGGGCCATCGCCGTACCAGCGCGCCGATGGCACACTCCGCCTCCATCAGCGTTAGTGTTGCGCCGATGCACACATGCGGACCCGTGCCAAACGACAGCGGGATTCCGACCGGTCGATTCAGGTCGATCTGCTCTGGATCCGGATAGCGAAGCGGATCGCGATTGGCTGAGCCGATAAGCGGCAGAACGAGGTCGCCGCGCCGGATGTCCTGACCGAATAGTTTGAAGGCACAGTTCGCTCGCCGCCCGGTATATTGGACCGGACTGTCCCACCGGAGCAATTCTCGCACCGCAGCCGGAAGTCGCGCCGGGTCGTCGAGGGATGTCCATCGGCGTCGGTCGGCAAGTAGCCAGTAGACCGCAGTGCCCAGAAGGTGTCGTGTCGTCTCATGTCCGGCAAACAGAACCATCGCGCATTGAGCGAGCATCTCCGCGCCGCCTTCGATCTCGCCACGCCGTTGAGCATGCATCAGTATGCCCAGAAGATCATCATCGTGCACGTCGCCGCTGGACATGCAACGATCGATGTATTCGCTCATAGCGAGCATACTGTCGCGACCGGCCATGATTTCCGAGGCCGTCGGCAAGACGGATCCCAGAAACGCGGCGATGTCCGTGGACCACGCGAGGAACTGCGCCTGATCGACGGTGCGGAACCCGAGAAAGCGGGAGATCACGCGCGCCGGTAGCAAACGGGCAAATCCTTCGATGAAATCGAAAGGCTCAGTGGCCGCGCAACTCGCCTCGATTTCGTCCATCAGTTCGCCCACGGCTTCGACGACGAAGCCCTGCAGCTTCTGGATAGACGCGGGTCGAAAGCCCGCCTGCATCGCCTGCCTCAACCGAGGGTGGGTCGGCTTGTCGACGAAAAGCATGGCCCGCGCGAACAGCCGCTGCATGTCGATCAGGCGGCGCCTTTCCTCGCTGCCGCGCAGAGACTGCCGCATGACCCAGCCGCCTGTGCGATGGGCCGACAGGCGAGGATCCTTAAGGGCAGACTGAACCCCCTCGAAGGTCGTCAGTACCCATGCCCCACCGAACAGTTCGTCCGTCCAGTGGATGGGGCCCTTCCGACGCAGTTGTCGATATCGCGGATACGGGTCGTCACCGCAATACAAGTTGTCCGACGGGGCGAGCAGCGCCATTGCCAATCCTCCCTTGATTTGGTCGCTTAGGTACGCCCATTGGCACGACGCACCGCGAGAATGATAGCGAGACTTCGCCTCTCAGCAGTCCGTCCGTTCCTTCGCAAGACAAGACATTGCAGAAGCCACAAGTCTGGCGTATTCGCGTGAACTGTCGAAGATGGGTACTTCAATTCCAGGAATCTCTCCAAGCAAGGTCAACTCCGAGCATGACAGCAGCACGGCGTCGCAGTCTTGGTTGTGCAATAGATCGCGAAGCCTTGTCGACAGCGAATATTGCGTCGCCGGTTCGTTGACGGTGCACAGCTTCAGACGATCGATTACATCGTAAATCGCTTCACTTAGCTCCGGCGTGGGATAGATGGAGCCCGGTAGATACTCGCTGTACAGCCTCTCGGTTACCGTGATGGGCGCGCCTAGTACCAACGGCCGCGACGCCCGTTGCACAATTGCCTTTCCAACCATTTCGATCATGTTCAGCCACGGCACCGGCAGCTCATGCGCTATTTCGGCTCTGAAGTGATGAGCAGCATTGCAAGGCACCGCTACGGCGATTGCTCCTTGCCGAGCAAGCGCCTCGATGGCGCGGCGAATGGCCGGGGCCGGCGAAACGCCACGACCCCGATACGCGGCCTGCCGATCAGGGATCCGCGGATCGTTGTCCAGCAGTACCCGAATGTGGTCGCGCTCGCACTCTACAGGCGTGGCGTGAAGAAGGTGCTCGAGAAACTTCACGGCTGCAAGCGGCCCCATACCGCCGACCACGCCCAGTGCGGGTCCCCCATGGCCTTCCACTTGCAGCGGAGCGTTCAACGGGAGCGGGTTGCCGAGCATCGCATGTCCATCAAACAAACGCCGGCAAGTCGGGGGGGGCCTGCGTCAGGTCTTCCTTGCGGCACTCGATGCGAGACAGAAGGCCTTCGACCGTGGGATGGGCGAACACCTCTGAAACGCAGACGCGCATCCCGCAAAGCTCCTCGATTCGGGCGCACAGCCGGACTGCGGCAAGCGAATTGCCGCCTAACGAATGGAAGCTCGCCTTCATCGAGCGCGGGCCTGGAAACGCTTCTTGCCATGCCGCGGTGACGGCCTCTGCCAGCGACCGGCCAGCGGCGGACCCAGCGGAGGTAGCCCGCGCCGCGTAATCTGCCAAGTGTTCACGTGCGAGCTTGCCCGACCTTCCGAGTGGCATTTCTTCGACGATCACCACGCGGTGCGGCACTGCGTGCGAGGGAAGCAGGGCCGTGGCGCGCGCCAACAAGCGCGATTCGTCGACCCCTTCAACTGGACGCTCCAGCACGACGCAAGCGACCAGCTTCGCCAAATCCGCATCTGACCGCTCGACGAAGACACCGCAGTCAACGACGCCGTGAACTCCACGGATGCAGGTTTCAATCTCTTCGAGTTCGACGCGATTGCCGTTGACCTTGGCCTGAAGGTCAAAGCGCCCCCGGAACTCGATCTCGCCGCAGGGCAGCACGCAGCCTCGATCGCCGGTCCGATACAGTGTCCCAGGCACTCCCGGCACGTCGTGTATGAACCGCTGCGCCGTCTGTTCCGGCTGCCCAAGGTAGCCTGTCGCCACGGCGACACCGGAAATGCAGATCTCCCCGTCGGTGCCGTCAGCTACTGGCTTCAAAGACGCAGGATCGCGCACGTCCACGCACACGTGCGGAATGGCGCGCCCGATGGGGACGCGATCGCGCATCGCGTCGTCGTGCGTGCATTCATGGGCAGTGACGTCGATAGAGGCTTCTGTCGGGCCGTACAGGTTGTGCAGACGACAAACATCGAACAGCCCGAAGAAGCGTTCAACCGTATCGGGTGGCAGCGACTCTCCGCTGCAGAAGATGTGCCTCAGGCTCTTGCACTCGCTCACGTCCACGTGGGCGAGAAAGGCTCTCAGCATCGTGGGCACGAAGTGAGCGACCGTGACGCCCCGCTCTTTGATGAGCTGCGACAGGTAGCGCGGGTTCCGATGTCCGTTAGGAGCAGCGACGACCAGGTGGCCGCCGACCGAGAAGGGCAAGAAGAACTCCCAGACCGAGACGTCGAAGGTCGCGGGCGTCTTCTGTAAGATGACGTCGCTTCCGGTCACGCCGTAGCTGTCGCGCATCCAGCCGATCCGGTTCTCGAGCCCGGCGCGTGTATTAAGGGCGCCCTTCGGCTCGCCAGTGGACCCCGACGTGTAGATGCAGTATGCGGGCCCATAGGGATCCAGCGAGATATCCGGGAGCTGCGCGACGCATGAGGCGACCGACTCATCCACAATGAGCAACCCGGTCTCATCGGGCACGCAATGACCGAGAACACTTCGTACCGCCTTCGTGGTGATCAGCATCCGACAGCAGCTGTCCTGCAGGATCTTCCTGATGCGAGATTCGGGCAGCGTGTGATCTAGGGGAACGTAGCAGGCATTGCAGCGAGCCACTGCAAGGATGGCCACCACGAGATCGAACGAACGTTCGAGATGAATCGCGACCAATTCGCCTTCGCTGACGCCCTCAGCAGCCAGGCGGCAGGCAATGTTACGTACCTGAAAGGCGAGTTCGGCGTAGGTCCAGGTTTGATCCAAGAACGTCAGCGCCGGGCGGTCCGGAGTGGCACTACCAAAGTGCTCGAACGCCAAATCGATGCGTCGAGAAGGAATGCCGTTGGAAAACGTCATGCTTACTCCCGTTCGAAAGCTGAAGGCGCGACCGAAGCAGCGTTTAGTGCAGCGATGGTGCTTGCGATCTCGTCCGCTCGATTCTCAAGAAAGGAATTGTGGTCACCTTGCACCGTCCTGCGACACACTTCCCGGAACCCCTGCGCCTGCCAGTATTTCTTGTCCAATGCTTCCGCCATCGACTGGTTCGCCTCGATAGACAGGAGTGTGCCGAAGCAGGCTGCGGGCTCGCGGGGCCTTGCCGGCAATTGGCACAACGAACGGACCTGGTTGGCATAGCGCGACGAGGCTCGAAGATGCGCCGCGGTCACTTCCCAGTGCCGTACCAAGAAGTCTCGCCACTGCACACGGTCTTCCAACGAAGCAAAGTTCATCGCCGCGACCGCTTTTTCCGCACACTCGTGATTGTCAAGGCCGTGGAACGCCTTGGCATAGAAGGAATCCGTGCGGCTGGCATAGCGTCGGCACAGCGCGGCATAGTGGCCGCTGCGGTAACGTTGGGTGCGGTCGCTGTCCAGGCCGGTTTCGTCGAAGGAGCAGTCAAGAGCGACTGTCAGTGGCACGCCGATCCCGTGTGTATCGGCCAAGTAGCGGGTCAGCCGTGCCGCCAACATTCCACCTAGACAATAGCCAACCAAGACAAGAGGGCCCGCACCAAGCCTTGCGACCTGGTCGCCGTAGCACTTGCACATCTGCTCGAGGTCGTCTTCGACCGCGTCGCCGACTTCCACGCCGTTGTAGTGCAGATACGCGACCTTAAATTGATGACGCAGCAGTTCCCGCCCAAGAGGGTTCATCGCCATCCCCAGCCCGCCGCCCCCCGGCAGCAACACGGCCGTGGGACCTGCAAGGGGCAGATCTGATTCGAATGAAAGATTCGGCGTGCTCGCCGAGGTGCACCGGAGTCCCTTGCCCTTGCGCAGCGTGTCGTCTAGCAGTGTTCGCGTGGCCATACGCCGGTCGTAGACCAGCAGCAGCAGCGAAGCGAGGCTCGGATGGCGGAAGACGTCCACCGTCTTCACCTCGACTTCGAACGCGCGCGATACCAGCCCGCCCAGTCGGACGGCTTGCATAGAGTTTCCACCGAGTTGGAAGAAGTCGTCCGAGACGTCGACGACGGGCCGCCCGAGAGCAGCTTCCCACAACTGCGCCATCTTGAGCTCGTTGTGGCTCTTCGGGGGCTGGGATGTGCAAACCTGGCTCACCTTGCCCGTTGTTTGCGAAAGCGCCGCCCGGTCGAGCTTGCCGCTCCGGTTCAACGGCAACCGGTCCAACACGACCCACACGCTGGGGACCATGTAGTACGGCAACGCGGCGCGCATGCGGTCGCGTACCGCAACCACCGATCCGTCGCCGGCTCCCTTCTTCGGAACGACGCAAGCCACCAGATGACTACCGTCCTCGCCTTCCTGCAGGAAGACACCTGCCTGAGTTATCAGCGGATCCCGCAGCAAGGCATGCTCGACTTCACCAAGTTCGATGCGAAATCCGCGAAGTTTGACCTGGTCGTCGTTGCGTCCCAGGTATTGAATTTTTCCGTCGCTCCGCCAACGCACGCGATCGCCCGTCTTGTACATCCGGCTTCCCTGTGGTCCGAACGGATCGGGGATGAATCGCTCGGCGGTCAGGTCCGTCCTGCCCAGATAGCCGCGCGCCAGGGAGAGGCCCCCGATGTACAGTTCCCCCGCGACGCCCACCGGCACGGGTGACAAGTTCTCGTCGAGCACGCACACGCGGGTCTGCGCAGTGGGGCCGCCGATCGTAACCGGGCCGGACTTGAGCAGCGGCCCGCCGAGTGACCAGATTGTGGTTTCCGTTGGTCCGTAGAGATTCCAGGCTTGGTCCGCGATGGAGGCGAGATACTGCGCCAGATCGTCATCCAGCGCTTCTCCGCAAGATAGAGCCAACCCGAGCGACAACTTGCGCGGCAGTTGTCTGAGCAGGCGCCACGTCGTTGGCGTCGCAAGCATTGACCGGACGCTGTGGCGCTCGATGAGGTCTGCAAGGCGATTCGGGTCCAGAGCGTCTTCGCGACTGGCAAGTACCACTGTTGCACCGACGCTGAGCGCCCCATGGATCTCGAATCCCGAAAGATCGAAGGTCACCGGAGCAATGGCAGCTACGGTGCTGCCCGGCGGTATCCCGAGCTGTGCCTGCGTGGTGTTGAGGAACGCGGACAGCGCGCCATGAGGAATGCACACGCCCTTCGGCTGCCCCGTCGAGCCGGACGTGTACAGGCAGTAGGCGAGGTCTGCGGGCTTGAGAGGGACCTTCGGCGAAGTTACAGGCATCGCCTCGATGCGCGTTCGGTCGCGACCGAGCAGTATCCAGCGCAGCCCCGGAACCTTACCGATGATCTCGTCGGCAATTGCAACACATGCCCGCGCATCGGACAGCAGCGAAATCTTTCGGGAAATCGGTGCCTCGATGTCGATCGGTAGGTACGCGCCTCCTGCCTTCAGAACAGCCAGGATCGAGACGATGAGCGAGGCGGATCTCTCGAGCAGGATAACAACCACCGCACCACTGCACACGCCGTTTGCGCGCAAATGATGCGCGAGCTGATTGGCGCGCGCATCCAATTCACCATAGCTGAGGCGTTCGTCCTCGAAAAGCAGGGCGGGTTGCGCAGGATATCGAGCCGCCATCTGCCCGAACATTTCATGCGCGTAGGGGTGCCATGACTCCTGTCCGACTTGGCTCCCGACGTTCCACTGATTCATGACCTGCTCACACTCCCGGGCGGTCATCAGCTGGATATCCTTGAGCCGAGAGTCTGGCGCGCGCGTCATCCCTTCGAGCGCCTGGATCCAGTGACCGGCCATCCTCTCTACGGTCCGGCGGTCGAACAGGTGTGCGTCGTACTCAAGGGCGCAGCTCAGGCCGTTCTTCCCCGCCACGATTTCGAGGGTCAGGTCGAACTTCGCGCCGGTGGACTCGACAGGCAGGTTGTGCGCTGAGATACCGACCAAATGGATCCCGCCTCGTGTGGAGTCGGCAGACGGAGCTTGGAAGGTGATCATCACTTGAAAGAGCGGCGTGTGGTCGAGCGCTCGACGAGGCTTCAACTCATCCACTAGCTTCTCGAACGGCAGGTCTTGGTGCGCATCAGCGCCAAGGATTGATTCACGCGTCTGCGCGATAAGGTCGCTGACGGTGGCGCTCAGATCGATCGTGGTACGCAGAACCAACGTGTTGACAAACAGACCCACCACGCCTTCGACCTGTGCCCGCCCCCGATTGGCCACCGGGTACCCGACGCACACGTCGTCTTGTCCCGCGTGGCGCGAGAGGACCAGCGAAAAGGCGGCCGCCAGCACCATGAACGGCGTCGAATTCAGACTTCTCGCCAGCGCGTGGATGTCGTTCGCAAGCGACTGGCCTACCTTGAGATCCACGACACCCACAGCTTGGGTTCTCGTGGCCGGGCGTGGTCGGTCCAGTGGCAATTCGATCAGGCGGGGCGCATCCTTGAGATACCGCTTCCAGTAGTCCATGTGCCGAGAGAGTTCCTCGCGCTGCAGCCATGCACGCTGCCACATCGCGAAGTCCGCATACTGAATCGCGAGATCGCTCAACTCTGCGGGCCGCCCATGCTTGCGGGCTTCGTACCCGAGGCAGAGCTCCTTTAGCACGATCTCCTGAGACCAGCCATCCGCGGCGATATGGTGCAACGTGAGGCAAAGAACATGGTCGTCTTCCGCAATCCGCAGCACCCGCGCACGGATTAGCGTGTCGCGAGTCAGGTCAAATGCAGCTCCGGCTTCTGCTCGGATCCGCGGTGCCAGTGCCGATTCGGTGCAAGCTTCGATCTTGAGCGCTTGACGACTGGCTGGTCGTATGACCTGCAACAACCGGCCATCCTCTTCGACGAACACCGTCCTCAATGCTTCGTGGCGAGCCAAGACATCGTTAAAGGCGTCTTCGAGCGCCGCGATGTCGAGCGCACCCAGCAGGCGCCATACTGTCGGCAAGTTGTACAAGCCAGCCGTTGCTTCGAAGCGGTCTAGGAACCACATGCGGCTTTGACCAAAGGAAGCGGGAAAGGCGTCGCCGTGCACGTTATGTAGTCCTGTTGAAGGGGTCACTGTCAATGCCGAGCCTTGAAACGATTCCCGGAGTTCTCAAGGCCCGCCGCTCCACGTCCATGGACTTACAGTTGGGCAGTCACCTAAGGCGGTCTCGACGCGGATCGGGCACCGGAAGAGCGCGGACTACGGATTCAGCCGAAGACGGCTGTGAAGCCCGATAGGAACACAGAAGATTGGCCAACGCATTGAGCGCGGCGCCCGTAAGACGAACGCAAGGACGCGGTTGGCCCGACGACTAAGGTAATCGCTATCCCAGCGATCGATCGCCCATCGAGTGTGCATCTAGGCTCCCTGAGTTGGTGGCCCTTCGATGAGCCGCCTTATTCACTTTAGTATACGTTGAAGCGCAGATCCCGCACGTTATGCCCTCGCGCCAACGAGCAGCAGCTTTCTGGCACGCTTCAAGTAAAGCGCGTCGCATGAACTAGACTTCCCGCTCTCATATTGAGTGGAACCGAGGGAGCGCCAGCGATGGATATAGGATTGGGATGGAGCAGACCGTACAGTGGCGCGCCGACGGCGCTTTGCGCCAATGAAGGCACACCGCCGCGATGCCATGAAGAGTTCGAAGAATGGCTGTGCGAGAACACCTCTGCGATACTTACTCGGATGCGATCCCATGGAAGCGTGTTGTTACGCGGGTTCGCGGGAACCCTCGGGGCCGAAGCTTTTTCGATCGCCCTGGCTGCAATCGGTACGCCAATGCATGACTACGTTGGCGGCAGCACACCCCGCAGAAGGCTTGGAAGTCGCACGTACTCCGCCACTGAACTCTCTGGCGAGTACAGCATCGCCCTTCACCAGGAAATGTCCTATTTGCCGGTAGCGCCGGAGGGAATCGGCTTTTACTGTGAGCGCGCGGCCGACGCTGGGGGGTGCAGCCTCCTGGCCGACGCGAGAGACGTCGTTCGTCTGCTGCCGCAGCCGGTAATCGAATCGTTTCGAGATCGAAACATAGCCATCACCCGTGCGTTGCCATCCCGGGGTTCCATGTACCTTGCGTCGGGCGTGTCGCGGCCTTGGCAGGACGTCTTCGAGACCGAGGAACGGTCGTCGGCCTTCGACATCGCTAGCCGTCGAGGCTGGAGCGCATCCTGGTGCGACGACGGCACGATGCACTTGCGCCATGGGGTGACTTCGGCCTTCAGGCGTCATCCTGAGACCGGCAGTGAGGTCTGGTTCAACCAGGCTCACTACTATTCCCCCGATTGCATGCTTCAGTGGGCTAAGCACGACCAGCGAAAGCAGCAGGAGCGGTACATTCAAAGGCTGGTCGACCGGGGCGACAAGGATCATCTGAATCGAGTGACATATGCGGACGGTGGTCCCATCCCTCGTGAAGCTCTCCTGTCGATCTGGACAGCCTTGAAGAGGTCGGAGCGCGCCGTCGAGATGCTTCCCGGAGACATCCTTCTCGCAGACAACTATTTCGTCATGCATGGACGAGAGAAGTTCTCAGGGGCGAGGTCGATGCACGCAGGACTGATCGCCAAGCTCCATCAATAGCCCTGCATCTTCGGATCGTGTGAGCCAGATCGATGCGGTTTGCTGCGCGGGAACGTTGGGATGGTCGCAACTCACGGGTCGAGGGAGATGCAACGCAAAGCACGGGTATTGGCAGCAGATGTCCTTCTGCTGCGTCGTTGGCGGCCGGCGCAGTACCTGGCCCAATCCGGTGCGCGTCAAGCTACTTGTCGCCTCAGTCATTCAGCCATTGGCTGAATATCTCGCTGGTGCGCGACCGCTGAGACTAAGCAGTCGCGTTCAGGATTGAGGGCGACCTTTGCGATGTGCGTCCATGTATCGACCCAGCAGAACCTGCTCAGCTCAAGCCGCTATTGCATAAGCCTCAGCGGGGGTCCTCATGTTCAGCGCC
>NZ_JAGQDF010000025.1 GCF_018069875.1 Ideonella alba
TTGGCATTGAGCTCGTCGATCGCCATGCGCGCGCCGTTCTCGTTGTCCTTGCCCAGGTGGGCGATGGCGCCGCTGGTGGGACCGACGTGACCGATCTTCACCACCATGTCCTGGGCATAGACGCTGCCCGCGGCCATCAGGGTGGCGATGGCGATCACATTCAGTTTGGCTTGCATGAGTAGGAACCTCCGGTTCTGGATGGAAGTGGAATGGGTCGGCCGTATCGGCAAGGGGGCCCGCTCGACCGGCGCCGCTGACGATACTCCAAATCGCCTGCGGCGCACGCCGCCCGGCATCAGGGCAAGCACGGGTCGGGCGCCCGCCTCCAACGCGGCCGGGGCCTTCCCGGATGACCGCGGCTTAGGGCCTGTTCACACTACCGGAAGGGTTGCGAAGGCCCGCCAAACCGGGCCAATCTAGACGCAGCGCGCCGCCCGCACTGATGTGCGGGCAAGCGGGGCAACGACGAGTGGCCCGGTTTGGCGGACCTTCCCGAAGGGTTGATACCCAAAAAGGTCGCATGCGGCGTTGCACATCCTCGCCGGGTATCCAACCCGGCTGCGGTGTGCGCCTTGCCTGCGGCCTTTTTGGGTATCAACGCACTCCCTTTCGGTAGTGTGAACAGGCCCTAGTCCGGGCGCGCGCCGTCCTGCGGATGGTGGTGGATCGTCACGCCCAGCGCCTTGTACCGGCGCCAGCGCTGCTGGCCGGCGGCCCGGGCCTGCGCTTCGGTGGCGACGATCTCGGCCACGCGCTCGAAGGCAGACAGCGCGTCCACCTCGTCGAAGCCCAGATTGACGGCGCTGTCGCAGGCCAGGTCGGGCGCCGGCTGGTCCAGCAGCCAGACCGGTGTGAGACCGGCGTCGGCCGGCACCGGGTCACCGGGGCGCAGGCGCAGGTGGGGCAGGAAGTCCAGCGGCGGGTCGCTCCACAAGGCCTGGTCCAGCCGGGCCAGCAGGGCGGCCGGCCCGAACACCGCGGTGCGTCCGCCCTCGCGGTGGCGCTTGCGCACCAGCCGCAGGGCCAGGGCCAGCGGCTCGTCCACCCCGGTGAAGAAGCGAACCTCCACGGCGGACAAGCCCTCAGCGACCAGCGCGCGACAGCAGGAAGTGGGTCAGCAGACCCACCGGCCGGCCGGTCGAGCCCTTGGCCGCACCGCCCTTGTAGGCCACGCCGGCGATGTCCAGATGCGCCCACGGCGTGCTGCCCACGAAGCGGTGCAGGAACTTGGCCGCGGTGATCGAACCGCCCGGGCGACCGCCGACGTTGGCCACGTCGGCAAAGCGGCTCTTCAGCCCCTCGGCGTATTCATCGTCCAGCGGCATGCGCCAGGCCGGGTCCTGGGCGCTGCCCGCGGCCGCCAGCAGCTGCGCCGCCAATTCGTCGTCCGACGCGAACAGGCCGGCGTGGTGGTGGCCCAGGGCGATCACGCAGGCGCCGGTGAGGGTGGCCACGTCGACGATGGCGGCCGGCTTGTAGCGCGCGGCGTAGGTCAGCGCGTCGCACAGGATCAGCCGGCCCTCGGCGTCGGTGTTGAGGATCTCGATGGTCTGGCCGGACAGGCTGGTGACCACGTCGCCCGGCTTGGTGGCCCGACCGCTGGGCATGTTCTCGCAGGTGGGGATCAGCGCCACCACGTTGAGCTTGGGCTTGAGCTCGCCAATGGCGCGCATCGTGCCCAGCACGCTGGCCGCGCCACCCATGTCGAACTTCATCTCGTCCATCTCGGGGGCGGGCTTGAGCGAGATGCCACCGGTGTCAAAGGTGATGCCCTTGCCGACCAGCACCACCGGCGCCGCCTTGGCGGCACCACCGCGGTACTCCATGATGATGAAGCGCGGCGGCTCGTCGGACCCGCGCGAGACCGACAGGAACGAGCCCATGCCGATCTTCTCGATCTCCTTGCGATCCAGGACCTTGACGCTCAGGCCATGTTCGCGGCCGATGCGGCGGGCCTCGTCGCCCAGCCAGGTGGGCGTGCAAGCGTTGCCGGGCCGGTTGGCACACTCGCGTGCCACGCCCACACCGGCGGCCACGGCATGGCCGCGGCGCACGCCCGCCTTGGCCGCCGTCAGCTGCTCGCTGGGCACGCACAGCGCGACCTTGACCGGGGCGCGCAGCGCCTCGGCGCTGGGCTTGGTGTGGCGGTAGACGTAGAAGGTGTGCTCCAGCGACAGGCACAACATCTCGGCGTGGCCGTCGGTCAGCTCGATCCCCAGCGCTGCGACCGCCATCGTCTTCAGGCGACGGGACTTCAGCGCGCCCAGTGCGCCATCGATGGCCTGCCGGAAGGCCTTGACCGAGCCGTCGCGGGCCACGACCAGCAGCACGCGCCGGGCCGAGAAACCCTGGGCGCCATGCAGGTACAGGGACTGGCCACCCTTGGCCTCGAGATCACCGCTCTTGATCGCGGCATGGAACAGCTGTTCGGCGGCGGTACCGCGGGCGTTCACCTTGTGGGCGGCACCCAGCACCAGGACCAGCACATCGGATTCGACGCTGGCAAGGTCGGCGGTACCGACCACGGTGGCTTGCACGTTCATAATTCACCTGAGTGAGGACAAGCAGCTGATGTTATTCGATGCGACCCTGCGCCGCGAACTCTCCAGGGGATTCGGGGCAACCCTGGTGGTGCTGCTGACCATCGTGGTCACGATGTTTCTGATCCGCCTGCTCGGGCTGGCTGCCAATGGCGTGGCCGATCCGGGCGATGTGGCGCTGCTGCTGGCCTACACCGTGCTGGGCCACCTGCCCACCATGATGTCGCTGTCGCTGTTCGTCGCGGTGGTGGTGACGCTGGGCCGCATGTACCGCGACAGCGAGATGGCCATCTGGTTCGCCAGCGGCGTGGGCCTGTCGCGCTTCGTGCGGCCGGTGCTGCGCACCGCCACGCCGGTGCTGCTGGCGGTGGGTGTGGGCGTGCTGCTGGTCTGGCCCTGGAGCAACCAGCGCATCGCCGAGATGCGGGAGCGCTACGAGCACCGTTCCGACATCTCGCGGGTGGCCCCCGGCAGCTTCCAGTCCTCGCGCGATGGCAGCCGCGTGTTCTTCGTCGAGCGCGAGGGCGAGTCGGCCGGCATCGGGCGCAACGTCTTCGTGCTCTCGCGTGATGGCCAGCGCGAGGCGGTCACCACCGCCCGCGCCGGCCGGGTGGAGCAGCAGGGCGAGCTGCGCGAGCTGGTGCTGGATGCCGGCCACCGCAATGAGCGAGATCAGCGCACCGGCGCCCAGACCGTCACCTCCTTCGACAGCTACCGCATGCAGATCGACGCCGCGCGCGCCGCCGCCGCGCAAACGCTGGCGCCCAAGGCCACCAACTCGCTGGCGCTGTGGCAGCAGGGCTCGCGCGTCGCCCAGGGCGAGCTGACCTGGCGCCTGAGCATGCTGTTCGGGGCCTGCAACCTGGCGCTGCTGGGCGTGGGCACGGCCGCCACCAACCCGCGCCGCGCCAGCAACTGGAACCTGCTGTTCGCACTGCTGGCCTTCGTCGTGTACTACAACCTGCTCAACCTCAGCCAGGCCTGGGTCAGCACCGGCCGCGCGTCGATGCCGGTGGCACTGCTGGGGCTGCACGGCCTGGTGCTGTGCCTGGCGCTGGGCCTGATCTGGTGGCGCGACCACGCCACCACCGTCGGCCTGCGCCGCTCGCCACGGGGGGGCACGCCATGAAGACTGTCCGCGCCCTGCTCTACCGCGATGTGGTCTGGTCCATCGTCTTCGTGGCGGTGGCCTTCATGTCGCTGTTCTTCTTCATCGACTTCCTTGAAGAGCTCGAGCGGGTGGCCCGCAAGAGCGGCACCGTCGGCCTGGCAGCGCTGTCGGCACTGTTGTCGCTGCCCTATCGCTTCTATGAACTGGCGCCGATCACCGTGCTGATCGGCACGATCTACGCGATGGCCCGGCTGGCCCAGTCCAGCGAGTTCACCATCCTGCGCACCGGTGGTCTGGGTCCGGGGCGCGCGCTGCGGCTGCTGCTGCGCCTGGGCGCGGTGTTCGCGGTGCTGACCTTCGTGGCCGGCGATTACCTGGCGCCACTGGGCGAGCAGCAGGCGGCGGCGCTGCGGGCGCGCGTGTCCGGCGGTCAGGCGCTGGGACAGGCTGGCGCCTGGCTGAAGGAGCACCGCGAGGTGAACGGCAGCGCCCTGTCGATCTCGATCAACGTCGCCTCGACCGACGCCGATGGCCTGATGCGCCAGGTGCGCATCTTCGAGCACGACGCCCAGGGCCGCCTGCTGCGCCGCGTGCAGGCCGAGAGGGCCCAGGCCCGTGACGGCCACTGGCGCCTGGAGGAGGTGGTCGACACCCACTGGCCGCCCGCCGGCGACCCCGGCAAGCCCCTGGTCGAGCGGCGCGAGCCGCAACTGGACTGGCCCACCACGCTGGACGAGCGGCTGGTCTCGGCCGCGCTGTCGCCGCTGGAAGGCATGACGACGCTGGAGCTGTGGCGCTACAGCCGCCACCTGTCCAACCAGGAACAGACGGCGCAGCGCCACGAGCTGCTGTTCTGGAAGCGGCTGATGTACCCGCTGGCCTGCATCGTCATGGTGATGCTGGCCCTGCCCTTCGCCTACATGCATGCGCGGGCCGGCGGCGTCAGCCTGAAGGTCTTCGGCGGCATCATGCTGGGGGTGGCCTTCGTGCTGTTGAACAATGTGGTGGGCCACCTGGGCCGGCTCAACGACTGGACGCCCTGGCTGGCTGCGGCCGCCCCCAGCCTGCTGTTCCTGACCCTGTCGCTGACCGCCTATGGCTGGCTGGTGCGCTACCGCTGACCCCATCTCCCGGGAGTACCGATGCGTGGATTGATTCTTCTGGCCCATGGCGCCCGCGACCCCGCCTGGTCGCGCCCCTTCGTGGAACTGGCGGCCCGGGTGCGTACCGAGCATCCCGGCCGCGAGGTGCGCAACGCCTACCTCGAGTTCGTGGCGCCCGACATGGTCGAGGCCGGCGCCGAGCTGGCCCGGGCCGGTTGCCATGCGGTCGACATCCTGCCGCTGTTCCTGGGCGCGGGCGGGCATGTGCGCAAGGATGTGCCTGCGCTGCTGCAGCGGCTGCAGGCCGACTGGCCCGCCGTGCACTGGATGCTGCACCCGGCCGTGGGCGAATCACCGCTGATGATCGACGCCATGGCGCGCATCGCCGGCGGCCTGCACGACGCCGCGGCGCTGTCGCGCGAGGAACGCGCTTGAACCTCCAGCAACTGCGCTTCGTCCAGGAGGCGGTGCGGCGCCAGCTCAACCTCACCGAGACCGCCAAGGCCCTGCACACCTCGCAGCCGGGCATCTCGAAGGCCATCCTCGAGCTGGAAGAGGAACTGGGCATCGACATCTTCGCGCGCCACGGCAAGCGCCTGCGCCGGGTCACCGAGCCGGGCCAGCTGGTGCTGCAGTCGATCGAGGTGATCCTGCGCGAGGTGGCGAACCTGCGCCGCATCGGCGACGAGTTCTCGCTGCAGGACAGCGGCCGCCTGTCGATCGCCACCACCCACACCCAGGCGCGCTATGTGCTGCCCGAGCCGGTGGCCCAGTTGCGCCGCCGTTACCCCAAGGTGCAGGTCAGCCTGCACCAGGGCACGCCGGAGCAGGTGGCCCAGATGCTGATGGAGGATGTGGCCGACATCGGCCTGGCCACCGAGTCACTGTCCGAGGTCGACCAGCTCGTCACCCTGCCCTGCTACGAATGGCAGCATGTGCTGGTCTTCCCGGCGCAGCACCCGCTGGCCTCGATCGAGCGGCCGTCGCTGGAACAGCTGGCCGAGCATCCGCTGATCACCTACCAGGCCGCATTCACCGGGCGCCGCCGCATCGACCTGGCCTTCGCCCAGCGCCGGCTGCGACCCAACATCGCGCTGGAGGCGATCGACTCGGACGTGATCAAGACCTACGTGCGCTCGGGCCTGGGCGTGGGCATCGTCGCCGAGATGGCGGTGCAGGGCGACAACGCCAGCCCCGACCTGCGCAGCTGCCCGGCCGGGCACCTGTTCGGCCAGAACACCTCGCGCGTGGCCTTTCGCCGCGGCGCCTACCTGCGCGGCTATGTGCTGGCCTTTGCCGAACTCCTCTCGCCCCGCCTGGCCCGGCCGCTGATCCTGCGCGCCATGCAAGGCCAGGGAGACAGCTATGAACTCTGACGCCCGAACCCCGCTGCCCGTGAGCCGACTGCCGGAGGTCGGCACCACCATCTTCACCGTGATGTCGGCGCTGGCGCAGCAGCACGGCGCGGTCAACCTGGGTCAGGGCTTCCCTGACTTCGCGGGCGACCCGGCGCTGCTGGACCTGGTGACCGAGGCCATGCAGGCCGGACTGAACCAGTACCCGCCGATGACCGGTGTGCCCGCGCTGCGCGAGGCCGTGTCGCGCAAGATCGAGCGCCAGCATGGCCGGCGCTACGACCCCGACACCGAGATCACGATCACCGCCGGCGCCACCCAGGCGCTGCTCACCGCGGTGCTGGCGCTGGTGCACCCGGGCGACGAGGTGATCGTGCTCGACCCCTGCTACGACAGCTACGTGCCCGCGATAACGCTGGCCGGCGCCCGCGCGGTGCGCGTGCCGCTGCGGGCCGACGACTTCGGCCCTGACTTCGACGCCATCGGTGCGGCCCTGAGCCCGCGCACCCGGGCGATCATCATCAACACCCCTCACAACCCCAGTGGCCGCATCTGGCGCGAGGACGAACGCGAGGCCCTGACCCGCCTGCTCGCCCCCACCGAGGTGCTGGTGATCAGCGACGAGGTCTACGAGCACATGGTGTTCGATGACCGGGTCCACGCCAGCGCCAGTGCCAGCCCCGAACTGGCGGCGCGCACGGTGGTGGTGTCGAGCTTCGGCAAGACCTTCCACGTGACCGGCTGGAAGGTGGGCTATGTCGCGGCACCGGTGGTGCTGATGGCCGAATTCCGCAAGGTGCACCAGTTCAACGTCTTCACGGTCAACACGCCGATGCAGCATGCGCTGGCGCGCTACCTGGCCGAGCCGGCCCACTATGAAGGCCTGCCCGACTTCTACCAGCGCAAGCGCGACCTGTTCCGCGCCGGCCTGGCGGCCAGCCGCCTGGTGCTGCTGCCCTGCGAGGGCAGCTATTTCCAGTGCGTGGACTACAGCGCGGTGTCGTCGCTCGACGACGAGGCCTTCTGCCGGTGGCTGACCACCGAGGTGGGGGTGGCCGCGATCCCGCTGTCGCCTTTCTGCGCCACACCGCCGCAGCGGCGCATCGCGCGCTTCTGCTTTGCGAAGCAGGACGCGACGCTGGAACGCGCGCTGGAACGCCTGGCCGCGCTCTGACGGCCCGGGGGCCGGCGCCGAAGGATCAGGCCTTGGGCTCGCCGGGCCGCGGCTCGGTGGGCTGCAACTCGAGGTTGAACGAGGTCAGGTCGTAAGAGTCGTCCCGCCCCTGCACGCCGCCGTCGTTGTGCGGCGCCGGGGCACTGGCCGCGAATGCGGCTTCGTCGCCGATCGGCAGCAGCAGGTCGACGTCGGCCGCGGTCACGCCTTCCTGCTGGTACAGGTCGCGCGCCAGCGAGTACAGCAGCAGCACGTCCTTGTAGGCCGGCAGGTCGAAGAGCTCCTGCAGTTCGTCGTTGCGGAACAGCATGGCCTCGAGCACGGCCATCGCGTTCAGCGGCGACGACCACAGGCCCTGCAGGCGCTGCACCACCTCGGGGTACTCTTCCAGCGTACGGCCATGCTGCGGGCCCTGGTCCCAGTCGGGCGCATAGGCATTGAATCGGCGGTTGAAGCGCGCGCGGATGCGCTCGTACGCGGTGCGATCGCCCTGGCGACGGTAGATCTCGAGCAGCTTGGTGTAGGGCAAGGGGCTCTGGCCGCCGGTGCCGCGCAGGTGCGACATCAGCAGATCGACCGCGGCATCCTCCTGCCCCAGGGCGATGAAGAAGTCGGCCTGCTGTTCCAGGTCCAGCAGTTCCTCGACCGAGACCTCGCGCGCCGGCGACTGACCATCGACGATCGAGGACTGGGCGTCGGCCATCATCGGCGCCGTGAACGGCTGGGTGCGCTCATAGGCGGCGGGGGCGGATGCCGGCCCGTCGAAGTCGACAACGACCCGTGCGCCGGTGTGCTCGCCCTCGTCCGGTTCGGCCTGTGGCGCGGGCGCCGCGGCCACGCTGGGCGCCGCCCCGTCGCCCCACCACGGGGTGTCGGACTTGTTGCTCTCCGGCAGCAGGGACGCGCCGGCATCGGCACGCTCGGTGGTGGACTGGCCCCGCTGGCGCCACAGCAGCCAGCCAACCAGACCTCCGGCCAGGACCAGCAGGCCCACCAGCCAGGGCACCAGGCGGCTGCGGCCTTCGGATTCGGCCAGGCGCGCTTTCAGGCCGGTCTCGGTGCGCCGGTAGGCGTTGGCCTCCTGCTTCAGGTCGGCCAGGGTCTTCTCAAGCAGGCGCAGGCGCTCGGACTCGCTGTCCAGGGCCTCACCCGCGCCGGACGCCGCCGAAGCGCTGCCCGCCGGCATGAAGACCGGGTCCTCGATGTCCATGCGCAAACGCGGTCCGCTGCCCACATCCAGCAGCAGCCGCGCCACCTGGCGCTCGCCCGCTTCGGCATTGGCGCGTGGCGCCGCCGCTGGGGTGGGCGCCACCTTGGGCGCCGCCTTCAGGCTGGACCGGGGCGCCTCGGCACGCGGGGCTGTTGATGCTGCACGCTCACGCCGCACCACGGCGTCGGGGCTGCGCACCGGCCGCGAGCGCGGCGCCAGCAGGTCAGCGTCCGCCGACCGCGGCCGCTCGCTCAGGCCGGCCGAGGGCAGCGCCGGCGAGGACAGCGCCATCAGCGGGGGATCGAGCAAGGCGGTGAAGCGACGCATGAAGCGGCGCTCGCAGCCGGCACTGACCGCGACCTCGACCACCGGCTCCAGCAAGGGCACGGTGGTGGTGATGCGGGCGTTCCACTCCGCTGGATTGGCCGTGGGCGTGACGCTCACACGCACCTGGCTGGACACCAGGAGGCTGTCGCCCGCGGTGACTTCCGCGTGAATGCACTCGGCGTAGAGTTGTTCACCCTGGTCCAGCCGGATCGGCACCAGCAGCGACAGCGGCTGCCCCAGTACGCCGGAAGGCGTGACCCGCCCGAATCCGACCGCGTGGGCACCAAGAGGCGCCACCGAGGCCGCCAGTGCGATGACAAGCGTCGCGCGGGGGAGAGCCATGCCGTGTGTGGGGATCGCTGTAAGGGATTGTTCGGGGCACTCTAACACGAGTGGCTCTCAATCCGCGCCCCAAGCGTGGGGGTGTGGCACCGATGCAAGAATGCCGTGTCTCTTGCCTGCGGCACCGCCCTCACCCACCATGACCGCCACCGTGCTCACGCAGCGGGTCGACCGCTGCAGCGTCATCACGCTCAGCGACCCTGGCAGCCGCAACGCGCTGTCGCCCACGCTCTACGCGGCGCTGGTCGAAGCCCTGGACACCGCCGCCGCCGACCCGGAGGTGCGCAGCGTGGTGCTGACCGGTGCGGGCGGCCATTTCTGCGCCGGCGGCCACCTGCAGCGGCTGGAGCGCGCGCGCCAGGGCACCCGGACGCAGCAGGCCGAGGCCATCGATGCGCTGCACGGACTGATCGACACCCTGCGCGCCCTGCCCAAGCCGGTGATCGCTGCGGTCGAAGGGGCGGCAGCGGGGGCGGGGTTCTCCCTGGCCCTGGCCTGCGACCTGATGGTGGCAGCCCGGGACGCGCGCTTTCTGCTGGCCTATGGCCGGGTCGGCCTGACCCCGGACGGCGGCGCCACCTGGTTCCTCGGCCGCAGCGTGCCGGCCCAGCTGGTGCGTGAATGGGTCTGGCTGGCCGAGCCCATCGCCGCCGAGCGCCTGCAGCAGCACGGGCTGATCAACCGGGTCTGCGCACCGGGATCGGCATTGAGCGACGCACTGGCATTGGCCGCGCAGCTCGCCCGCATGGCCCCCAATGCCCTGGCAGGCGCGAAGGCCCTGCTGGCCGCGGCGCCGGAGAATGGGCTGAGCGCGCACCTTGCGGCTGAACGCGAAGCCTTTCTGGACCAGTTGTTCCATGACAATGCAGGTGAAGGCATCGCGGCCTTCCTGCAACGCCGCGCTGCCGCATTCAAGTAGGCGACGGCTGCCCGCCGCCCCGCGTTTTCACTGATCCATTGCGCGACCTGGTTTGTCGCGCCCGGGACAAGCCATGAACACCCCCGTTCTTACAATCGACGAGCGTCATAACATCGAAGCAGGTGCATGGTTCTCGTCCCTCTCGCACGCGCTGCGCTCGGCCATCCTGGCCCGTGCCCACGTGCGTCGCTTGAACGACGGCGCCATGCTGGCGGCACGCGGCACACCGGCCGAGGACTGGATCGGCGTGGCCAAGGGCGCGGTGCGGGTGAGCTCAGTGTCCCTGTCAGGCAAGCAGGTCACGCTGACCTATGCCGAGCCGGGCACCTGGATCGGCGATGCCGCTCTGTTCGACGGCCTGCCGCGCACCCACGACGCCTCGGCCCATGGACCGACCACGCTGCTGATCGTGCGCAAGCCCGACTTCAAGGAGCTGCTGTCGCAGCATGTGGAGCTGTACGACGCCTTGCTGCGCCTGAACTGCCGGCGCCTGCGCCTGATGTTCAACCTGATCGAGGACCTCAACACCCGCCCGCTGGCCGCGCGCCTGGCCAAGCAGCTGCTGATCCTGGCCAAGAGCTACGGCATCTCGCAGGGCGAGGAAATCCGCATCGGCCTGCAGCTGGCACAGGAAGACCTGGCCCAGTTGCTGGGCGCCTCGCGCCAGCGCGTCAACCAGGAGCTCAAGGAGCTCGAGCGCGAAGGTGCGCTGCGTGTGGAGCCCACGCGCCTGGTGGTGCTCTCGCGCGACAAGCTGCTGGCTGCCGCCGACCGCTGAACCACCCGGGGCTGCGTCGCCGCCTCCCCGGCGGAGACTGACCCCGATGGACCACTTCACTGGCACCCGCCCGGTGGCCGAGCGCCACCGCTTCGACACCGACGCCCTGGCGCGACACCTGCAGACCCATCTGCAGGGCTTCGAGGGTCCGCTCAGCGTGGAGCAGTTCAAGGGCGGGCAGTCCAATCCCACCTACTTGCTGGTCACGCCGCAGCGGCGCTACGTGATGCGCTCCAAGCCCGGTCCGGTGGCCAAGCTGCTGCCGTCCGCGCACGCCATCGAGCGCGAGTTCCGCGTGATGAGCGCACTGGCCGACACCCCCGTGCCGGTGGCCCGCATGCACCTGCTGTGCGAGGACGAATCCATCATCGGCCGCGCCTTCTACGTGATGGAGTACGTCCAGGGCCGCGTGCTGTGGGACCAGACGCTGCCAGGCATGACCCCTGCTCAGCGCGGCCCCATCTATGGCGAGATGAATCGCGTGATCGCCGCGCTGCACACGGTGGACGTAGCCGCGGTGGGTCTGGCCGACTATGGCAAGCCCGGCAACTACTTCGAGCGCCAGATCGGCCGCTGGAGCAAGCAGTACCTGGCCTCGGTGACCGGACCGAACCCGGCCATGGACCGCCTGCTCGAGTGGCTGCCGGCCCACATCCCGGCCGGCGCCCGCGACGAGCGCGAGATCGCCATCGTCCATGGCGACTACCGCCTCGACAACCTGATCTTCCACCCCGATGAGCCACGCGTGATCGCGGTGCTCGACTGGGAGCTGTCCACCATCGGTCATCCGCTGGCCGACTTCAGCTACCACTGCATGGCCTGGCACATTCCGCCGGGCACCTTCCGCGGCATCGGCGACGTCGACCATGCATCGCTGGGCATCCCGCTGGAGGCCGACTATGTCCGCCGCTACTGCGAACGCACCGGTCGCAGCGATCCGCAGGCGCTGATGGCCGACTGGGACTTCTACCTCGCCTACAACCTGTTCCGCATCGCCGCGATCGCCCAGGGCATTGCCAAGCGGCACCAGGACGGCACCGCCTCCAGCGCCCAGGCCCAGGCCTACGGCGACGCCGCACCAGCCCTGGCCGATCTGGCCTGGGGCTTTGCCCAACGCGCCGACGGCGGCCGCTGACCCCCTTCCCACCCCGCTTTCCGTCCCACAGGAGACACCATGGACTTCGGCTACTCGCCGCGCACGCAGCAACTCCGCGAGGCCGTGTCGGCCTTCATGGACGAGCACGTCTTCCCCAATGAAGCCCGCTACTGGGAAGAGTTGCAGGCCAACACCCTGGCCGGCAAACGCTGGACCCCGCTGCCGGTGATCGAGGAGCTGAAGGTCAAGGCCCGCGCCGCCGGCCTGTGGAACCTGTTCCTGCCCGAGAGCGATCTGGGCGCCGGCCTGACCAACCAGGAGTACGCACCGCTGGCCGAGCTGATGGGCCGCGTGCTGTGGTCCAGCGAGGTCTTCAACTGCTCGGCGCCGGACACCGGCAACATGGAAGTGCTGGTGCGCTACGGCAGCGCCGAGCACAAGGAGCGCTGGCTCAAGCCGCTGCTGGCGGGCGAGATCCGCTCGGGCTTTGCGATGACCGAGCCGGCGGTGGCCTCCAGCGATGCCACCAACATCGAGGCCCGCATCGAGCGCGACGGCGACGAGTACGTGATCAACGGCCGCAAGTGGTGGACCAGTGGTGCCGGCGACCCGCGCTGCAAGGTGCTGATCTTCATGGGCAAGACCGACCCCGAGGCGCCGCGCCACTCGCAGCAGTCGATGATCCTGGTGCCGATGGATGCGCCCGGTGTCACGCCGATCCGCCCGCTGACCGTGATGGGCTACGACGACGCCCCGCACGGCCACATGGAGATCGACTTCAAGAACGTGCGCGTGCCGGCCAGCAACATCCTGCTGGGCGAGGGCCGCGGCTTCGAGATCGCCCAGGGTCGCCTGGGCCCGGGCCGGATCCACCACTGCATGCGCCTGATCGGCCTGGCCGAGCGCGCGCTGGGCCTGATGTGCCAGCGCTCGCTGCAGCGCGTGGCCTTCGGCAAGCCGATCGCCCAGCAGACGGTCACCCAGGAGCGCATCGCCGAGGCCCGCTGCATGATCGAGCAGGCCCGGCTGCTGACGCTCAAGGCCGCGTGGATGATGGACGTGGCGGGCAACAAGACCGCCAAGGCCGAGATCGCGATGATCAAGGTGGTGGCGCCGAACATGGCCTGCCAGGTCATCGACTGGGCGATGCAGGCGCACGGCGGCGCCGGCATGTGCCAGGACTTCCCGCTGGCGTTCTACTACGCCCAGGCCCGCACGCTGCGCTTTGCCGACGGTCCGGACGAAGTGCACCGCAACGCGATCGCCAAGATCGAACTGGGCAAGCACGCGGCCCGCTGAGGTCGCCCGGCCCGCGCCCGCGGGTCACGGCGGGGGATGGCGGATCAGGGCGGGTCGCCAGCCGGTGGCCCATCGGCAAAGCTGTCCAGGCAGCGCCGGGCGCCGTCCAGCGCCTGCTCGAACAGGGCCACCAGTTCGGCCAGCACCACCGGCTCGGCCTGGGCCAGTCCGGCGCGCAGCGTCAGCACCGACTGCTGCAGCGTGACCACCAGCGGCATGGTCGCGTCGCGCTGCATCGCCTGCGCCAGGAGCTCACCGGTGGGGCCGGACAGCCAGGCTCTCAGGAACACATCAACATTGCCGGCCGCGCCGAGCGCGTCCCGCAAGGGTCCCAGCTCGGCACTGCCCAGGCGGGTGGACACCGCCAGCCAGCGCACTTCCTCCGGCAGGGCTTCGTCCAGGTGGGTGCGCACCGAGCCGGTGAAGGACTGGTACAGCTCGGCCTCCAGCGCCGCCTGCAGTGCGCGCGGCAGCACCACCGCATGGGCCTCGGGCTCGATATCCAGGGTCGCGCGCAGCCGCATCTCCTGCGGCCCCAGGTAGGCCCGGTGTGACGGTCCCCACTCCAGCCGCCAGTCGGCCGACTCGATGACGAAGCCGTCCTGCGTGCGCGCCGGCTTGAACTGCCAGCCGCGCAGCTGCGCCCAGGCCTCCAGTGCCGCCAGATCGGTCGGGCCCGAAGCCGGGCGCTTTCGCTTGATCCAGTCGAACATCACTGGGTTAGAGTGCCGGGGACACTGCCAAGGAGCACGGAGATGATCGAAGTGTATTCGTGGGCCACGCCCAACGGTCACAAGGTGCACATCATGCTCGAGGAATGCGGCCTGCCCTATCGCGTGCATGCGGTGGACATCGGCGCCGGCGAGCAGTTCGATCCCGCCTTCCTGGCCATCAGTCCGAACAACAAGATCCCGGCCATCGTCGACCCGGACGGTCCCGACGGCGAGCCGATCTCGCTGTTCGAGTCCGGCGCGATCCTGCTGTACCTGGCCGGCAAGACCGGCCGCCTCCTGCCGGCCAGCACGCGCGGCAAGTACGAGGTGCTGCAATGGCTGATGTTCCAGATGGGCGGCGTCGGGCCGATGCTGGGGCAGGCGCACCACTTCCGCATCTACGCCCCCGAGAAGATCGGCTATGCGGTCGATCGCTACACCAACGAGGCGCGGCGGCTCTACAAGGTCATGAATGCCCGGCTGGCGCGTTCCACCTACCTGGGCGGCCCCGACTACAGCATTGCCGACATCGCGGTCTACCCCTGGCTGCGCTCCTGGAAGAACCAGGGCATCGACTGGGCCGACTACCCGCACCTGAAAGGCTGGTTCGACGAGATCGGCAAGCGGCCCGCAGTGCAGCGGGGCTGCGAGGTCCTGGCCGACCGCCGCAAGCCGATCACCAATGACGAGCGCGCCCGCGAGGTGCTGTTTGGCGATCGTCAGCGCGAGCAGCGGTGAGGGGCGCCACTAGAATCCTCGCCGTCACTGCCCGTAGCTCAACTGGATAGAGCAGCTGCCTTCTAAGCAGCAGGTCGGGGGTTCGAGTCCCTCCGGGCAGGCCAGCCCCCTTGAAATGCGGCAACTGGACCGCCGCAGCCCCGCTGCTCCGGCGATCCCGTCGGCGCCGCCAGCGTCAGACTCGCCGGTCACAGGGCCGCACGGTGCGGCCGCGTGCCCGCGAGGACTCCAAGGTGCAACAGGCTGCCCGGCTGACGATCGATCCCACCCCTTCCGCAGCGGTGCTGCCCATGCCGACCGGTCTGCTGGCCCTGGGCGGCCGGCTGTTCCAGCCCCTGGGCTTCAAGCTGCGCGCCCTGCTGGTGGCACTGCTGATCCTGGTGCCGCTGCTGGGTCTGCTGGCCTGGCAGGCCCGCAGCGAATACCTGCTGGACCTGGCCGGCCGCGAAACGGCGCTGGCCGACCATGTGCGCGCCGCCCGCGGCGTGCTGGACTGGGCCCACGCACAGGAGAAGGCCGGCACGCTCAGCCGCGTCCAGGCGCAGGCCCTAGCGCGGCAACTGGTGGCCGGCATGCGCTACGGCGACAACGACTACTTCTGGATCAACGACATGGACGCGGTGATGGTGATGCACCCCACCAAGCCCGAGCTCGATGGCAAGGACATGTCGACCTTCAAGGACCCGAACGGCCTGGCCGTGTTCGTCCGCTTTGTCGAGGTGGTGCGGCAACGGCAGGCCGGTCTGGTGGCCTACCAGTGGCCCAAACCCGGCGCCGCCGAGCCGCAGGACAAGCTGTCGTATGTGGCTGGCTTCCAGCCCTGGGGCTGGGTGATCGGCACCGGGGTCTATGTCGACGACGTGCTGAACGCCGCGCGGCTGCGCTGGCGGCGCATGGCCTGGATCGTCGGGGGCGTGCTGCTGCTGGCGCTCGGGGCCTTCGGCAGCTTCTACGTGGCCACCGCGGGCGGCCTGCAGGCCGCCGTCGCGGCGGCGCAGGCGGTGGGTGCCGGTCGCCTGGACCAGGCGATCCCGGTCCTCGCCGGGACCAGCGAAGAGGCCCGGCTGCTGCAGGCCTTGCGCCAGATGCAGGGGGACCTGCGCGACCGCCTCACCCGCGAGTCCGCCATCGCTGCCGACAACCTGCGTGTTCGCCAGGCGCTGGACAGCAGTGCCACCGCCTCCCTGATCGCCGATGCCGCCCACCAGGTGGTCTACGCCAATCAGGCGATGCGCGCGCTGGCCACCCGCCATGCCACGGCCTGCGCCAGCCATGCACCCACGCTGGCCACCTTGGCCCAGGGCCAGGGTGATCTGGCCACGCTGCAGGGCCCGCTGCTGGGCGGCAGCCGGCTGGACGACCTGGCGCGCGCCAGCGACCGCCTGCTGGACTGGGGCCCGGCACAGCTGCTGGCCAAGACCAGCCCGATCATCGATGCCGCCGGACGGCGCTGCGGCACCGTGGTGGAGTGGCTGGACCGCAGTGACGAGGTGCGCGCCGAGCGTCGCCTGACCGAGGTGGTCGAAGCGGCGGCGGCCGGTGACATCAGTGTGCGTCTGGACACCGCCTCCGGAGCCGGCTTCACGGCCACGCTCTCAGGCCTGTTCAATCGCCTGCTCGACACCCTCTCGGGCACGATCTCCGAGGTGATCGACGCCTCCGAGCAGTTGCAGCAATCGTCGATGCAGGTGGCCTCCACCGCCCAGTCGCTGGCCCAGACGGCCGCCGAGCAGGCGGCCAGCCTGGAGCAGACCACGGCCTCGCTGCAGGACATGACGCAGTCGATCCGCGGCAATTCCGACCGCGCCGGCACGGCCGAGGAGGTGGCCTCGCGCGCCGCCCAGGACGCCTCGATCGGTGGCGATGCCGCCGCGCGCACCGCGCAGGCGATGCGCGTGATCGCCGGCAAGGTGGCCATCATCGACGACATCGCCTACCAGACCAACCTGCTGGCGCTGAACGCGGCCATCGAAGCCGCCCGCGCGGGCGAGTTGGGCAAGGGCTTTGCCGTCGTGGCCGCCGAAGTGCGCAAGCTGGCCGAGCGCAGCCAGTCCTCGGCGCAGGAAATCGGTCAAATGGCCAAGGCATCGGTCGACACGGCCGAGCAGGCCGGCGCGCTGCTGCAGCAGATGCAGCCGACGATCGGCGCCACCACCGAGCAGGTGCATGCGATTGCCCAGGCCAGCGCCGACCAGGCCCAGGCCGTGGCGCAGATCACCGGCACGATGGACCACCTCAACCAGGTGACCCAGCACAACGCCGCAGCCGCCGAGGAACTCTCGGCCACCTCGGAGCAGATGCTCTCGCAGGCCGAGGCGCTGCAGGCCCTGATGGCCCGCTTCACGGTCTGAGACGTCAGGCACCCGCGTGGCGGGTTGGTCGGGGCGAGAGGATTCGAACCTCCGACCCTCTGCTCCCAAAGCAGATGCGCTACCAGACTGCGCTACGCCCCGACGAAGCTGCGCATTGTAGCCGTGCAGCCGCGCGTTTCAGGGGCGTGCAGGCAGCACCACGATGCCGTCCTCGTCGGCCACCAGGTATTCACCGGGCCGGATCAGCAGGCCGTCGATCTGCACCGGCACATCGCGCAGGCCCTGGTCCTTGCGATCGGTCGGCATTGGCGTCAACGCCAGCGCCGCCACCCCCACCGGGGCAGCCGCCAGTTCGGCCTTGTCGCGCACCGCGCCCCAGACCACCACACCCGCCCAGCCGTTCTTCGCTGCTGCCTCGGCCAGCAGGCCGCCCACCATCGAGCGGCGCACCGTGCCGCCGGCGTCGACCAGCAGCACCCGACCCTCGCCGGGCGTGTTCACCGCTTCCTTGACGCGGGAGTTGTCGTCCAGGCACTGCACGGTGCTGACCAGGCCGGCGAAGCGCGTCTGCCCGCCATAGTGGTGGAAGACGGGCGGCAGCACACGCAGCGCGCCGCTGCTGTCGGACTTGTGCGCATCGCACAGGTCGCAGGTCGAGGGGATGGCGTCGGCATTCATGGGCGCCGATTCTGCCGCGCCTGGCCGACGCCAGGCTGTCATCCCGGCCGCTCAGGTGGCCAGTGCAGCGCGCCGGCGCGCCACGCCTGCACCCACCAGCCAGGCCGAGCCCACGCCGCACAGCAGCGCCAGACCCGCCCCCCAGAACACGGCCGAGGGATGCTGGTGGTCCATCAGCGCGCCAAATGCCGGCGCCGCCAGCGCGAAGCCGATGTCCAGGCCGGAGTACACCGTGCCATAGACCCGTCCGGTGGCGCCGGGAGGCGCCGCACGCTTGATCAGCATGTCGCGCGAGGGCCCCGCCAGGCCCGTGCCCAGGCCCGCCGAGGCGGCCACCACCATGGCCAGCGGCCCCGGCAGCAGTCCGGTGGCCACCAGGCACAGCACGCCGGCCGAAGCCATCAGGCACAGCGCGATCAGGCGTTCCAGCCGCTCGGCCTTGCCCACCAGGAAGCCGCCCATCACCATGCCCGCCGCCCCGAAGAGCATGAAGCCGGTGACGATGAACGAGGTCAGCTCCAGCGACAGGCCGTAGAGCTGCTGCAGCGCCGGGCTGGCGAAGCTCTGGATCGCGCTGAGTGCGCAGGTGGTCCAGAAGAAGAAGCTGAAGCACAACCAGACCGAGGGCAGTCGCAGGAAGGCCAGCGGATGCTCGCCCGGCACCGCCGCCGCCGCCTGCTTGCTGGCCGAGGCCAGGCCCGCGGCGCGGTCGTCGATGGCGGCGCGCTGCCACCACAGCACCGCCAGCACCAGCAGCGCCCAGACGCTGGCGCCGGCCGTGGCCACCCGCCACGAACCGCTCAGCGCCGTCAGACCGGTCAGGAACACCGGCGCCGCCGCCCAGCCCAGGTTGCCGGTGATGCCATGCACCGAGAAGGCATGGCCCAGGTTCCTGGGCGACACCCGCTTGTTCAGGATGGTGAAGTCGGCCGGATGGAAGGGCGCGTTGCCCAGACCCGCCAGCATCGCCGCCAGCATCAGGCCTGCGTAACCGGGCGCCAGCGCGGCAGCCACACCGGCGGAGGCAAAGCACAGCATCGCCAGCATCAGCACCGGCCGGGCACCGAAGCGGTCGACCACGAAGCCGGCCAGCGCCTGGCCCACGCCCGAGATGACAAAGAAGGTGGAGACCAGCAGGCCCAGCTCGGCATAGCTCAGGCCGAAGTCCCGGATGAACAGCGGGAACAGCGGCGGCAGCAACAGATGAAAGAAGTGTGAGGTTCCGTGAGCCAGCCCCACCAGGCCGATGGTGGTGGCGTCGTCGCGCAGCCGGGCCGGGGCAGCGGCAGTCGTGGAGGTGTCGGACATCGTGCGGGCATCTTAGCGATCCGCACCGGCACACGGTGACACAACCGGAGACAGCCGAGCGCGACAGGGGGCCTATCGTCCGGGCATGTCCACGCCATACCTTGCCGAACGAACCGAACGTCCGCCGCTGTCGCTGCGCATCGTGCCCGACCTGCCGGTGCGCCATGCCGGCACCCTGGAGCTGGTGGACAGCGAATTCATGGCCACCGCCCTGGATTCGCGCTGGCAGTCCGCCGGCCCGCTGCCCGACGATCGCCAGGACCTGCTGCTGCTGGACCCTGCGCTGCGCTGGGCGCCTTCCATCATGCAGGCGCTGGCGGAAACCACCGGCGCACCGCTGGCCCGGGTGCGTGTGCTGTCGCCGGTGGCGCTGCGCGAGGTGGCCGTCATCGACGAGATCCGCCTGCCGCGCGAGGACGGCCTGCCCTGCATCGTGCGCCACCTGCATGCCCGGCGGCTGGACCCCGACAGGCACTCGCCGGCCATGACCCGGGTCTGGCGCCGCACCCGATTGGCGGTGATGCTGGCCGACGCGCAGCAGGACGCCGATGCCACGCGCTGGCTGCTGATGGTGGCGGCGCAGGTGCGTCGCCTGGGTGACGAGGGCCCGCCGTGGACCATTCTGGGGCCGTCGTCGGTGCGCGAGGTGGCCAGCCACCTGGCCGACAGTCCCCAATGGATGCAACGGCTGCGCTTCGAACCACCCCCGGCCCGGCACAGCGTGTCCGAAGCCTGGAATGCGGTGTTCAAGGCCTGGCAGCAGACGCGCTAGCGGTACCATTGAGGGCTGTTTCCGCCGGGCGGCGCGCGGTGCGCCGCCGAAGCCGCCATGCCCGAAACCAGCTACGAATACACCCGCCAGGATGCCCAGGGCCAGAGCTGCACGCTCAACGCCTGGGCCAAGGTGCCTGCCCCCCTGACCCCCAGCCAGCGCGACGCGCTGAAGGCCCGCGCCCGCGATCTGCTGAAGGCGAAGAACGCCGTGCTGGTGGCCCACTACTACGTCGAGGGCGAGCTGCAGGACCTGGCCCTGGAGACCGGCGGTATCGTCGCCGACTCGCTGGAGATGGCCCGCTTCGGCCGCGACCATGCCAGCCAGACCCTGGTGGTGGCCGGCGTGCGCTTCATGGGCGAGAGCGCCAAGATCCTGTCACCCGGCAAGACGGTGCTGATGCCCGACCTGGAGGCCACCTGCTCGCTCGACCTGGGCTGCCCGGCCGACGACTTCGCCGCCTTCTGCGATGCCCACCCCGACCGCACCGTGGTGGTCTACGCCAACACCAGCGCCGCGGTGAAGGCCCGCGCCGACTGGATGGTGACCAGCTCCTGCGCCCTGGGCATCGTCAACCACCTGAAGGACCAGGGTCAGAAGATCCTGTGGGCACCCGACCGCCACCTGGGCCGCTACATCCAGCGCGAGACCGGCGCCGACATGCTGCTCTGGCAGGGCGACTGCATCGTCCACAACGAGTTCAAGGGCGTGGAGCTGCAGCTGCTGAAGGCCCAGCACCCGAATGCGATGGTGCTGGTGCACCCCGAGTCGCCCGAGAGCGTGGTGGCGCTGGCCGATGTGGTGGGATCCACCTCGCAGATGCTGAGCGCCGTGATCAACGGCAGCGCGCAGGAGTACATCGTCGCCACCGACAACCTGATCATGCACCGCATGCGCCAGCTGGCCCCGGGCAAGACCCTGATCGAAGCCCCCACCGCCGGCAACAGCGCCACCTGCAAGAGCTGCGCGCACTGCCCCTGGATGGCCATGAATGGCCTGCAGGGGGTGGTCGACTGCCTGGAGAGCGGCAGCGGCGAGATCCACGTCGATCCCGTGATCGGCCAGAAGGCCCACGGCTGCATCGACCGCATGCTGGCCTACGTGGCCGCCCATCCTTCGGCGCTGGCGCCCAAGGTCCAGGGCATGGTCAAGGGCATCGGAGCCGCCTGATGCACTTCGACCACAACGAAACCCTGGAAGAGGCCCGGGCGCGCAACGTGCGCGATGCGCTGTTCGAGGACATCGGCCGCTGCGACTGGACCGGCCAGCTGGTGCCCGCCGGCCGGCGCGTGCGCGCCCGCGTGACGGTCCGCGAGGAGGCTGTCCTCTGCGGCCGCGACTGGTTCGATGCCTGCGTCACCACGCTGGACCCGCAGGCCCGCGTGCAGTGGCACTACGCCGAAGGCGCCCGCATGGCCGCCGCCACACCGGTGTGCGAGATCGAGTCCGACGCCCGCGCCCTGCTGTCGGCCGAACGCCCGGCGCTGAACTTTCTGCAGCTGCTGTCCGGCACCGCCACGATCACCCGTCGCCACGCCGACGCCATCGAGGGCGCCAGCCCCAACCCGCGCGGCTGCGTGGTGCTGGACACCCGCAAGACCCTGCCCGGCCTGCGCCAGGCCCAGAAGTACGCGGTGCGCGTGGGTGGCGGCGCCAACCAGCGCCTGGCGCTGTGGCACGGCATCCTGATCAAGGAAAACCACATCGCCGCGGCCGGCGGCATCCCGCAGGTGCTGGCCCAGGCCCGGGCTTTGAACGCCGGCGTCGAGGTGCAGATCGAGGTGGAGAGCCTGGAGCAGCTGCAGCTCGCGCTGGCGCACGGCGCCACCAGCGTGCTGCTGGACAACTTCAGCACTGCCCAGATGCGCGAGGCGGTCGCCCTCACCCAGGGCCGCGCCTTGCTGGAGGCCTCCGGCGGCATCACGTTGGAAGGCCTGCGCGAGATTGCCACCACCGGCGTCGACCGCATCTCGATCGGCAAGCTCACCAAGGACGTGGTGGCCACCGACTACTCGATGCGCGTGCTGGATTCCTTGGCGGACTGACTCCTGACTGCCCACAGCGGCCGTAGGCCGCGATGGGCCATGCCTGCTGCAGTACGCCAACGGTGGATTCAGCCAAGGCCTGAG
>NZ_JAGQDF010000026.1 GCF_018069875.1 Ideonella alba
CCTCCTTGACTTCGGCCAAGCGAACTCCCCCTCACCCGCTACCGACGTTCCCGCACTGCTCGCGCGAGCAGTCCCGACACGGTGCCAAGCGAGGTGGGGAAAAGGGGTCGAACGAAGTCAAGGAGGAGGCCGCAGGCCGGGGGACATGAGAGAGACCCCTTTTCCCCACCTCGCCTCAACCACATCTGCGGGCAATGACTGCCATGGGCAGTTCTCAGGCGTTCGCTAGACGCGCGCCGCCGCCCTGAACCGGAACACCGGCATCAGCAGCCGCGTCGGGAATTCCTCGATCGCGGTGTTGTAGGCGTCGGCCGCGGCGGTGTAGGTCTGGCGAGCGTAGGCCAGGTTGGGGGCCACTTCGGCGAGGGCGCTGCGCAGCGGGCGGATGGATTCGGACTGGGCCAGGTCGGCGTGCTGCTCCACCAGCGCGGACAGGCGGGCCAGCGGCGAGGCCAGTTCGCCCTCGGCCACCACCCAGGCCTGCAGGGCCACGGCCGAGGCGGGGCGGGCGCGCGCCGCGCGGGCGGCCGCCTGCTGTTTCTCCAGCGCGGCAGACAGTGCCGCCAGCGTGGTGGCCTCGCTGGCCATGGGTTCTTGCAGCTGGGCCAGCAGCGGCTCCAGCGCGGCGGCGCGGCGGGTGAGTTGTTCGTCGATCAGGCCCCAGGCCTGGGCCAGGGCCTGGCGCAGGCGCATCAGGCGGTTGTAGGCGCCCACCACCCAGAACAGCAACACGGCCAGCACGGCCATGCGCAGCAGCCAGGGGCGCAACGACTCCCAGTTCAGCAGGTCCATCAGGCCGTCCCTCGAGCCAGCCACTCGGCATGGCCGCGTGCGCGCAAGGCGCAGGCCGGGCAGTGGCCGCAGCCATGGCCCCAGGGGTGGCGCTGGCCACGCTCGCCCAGGTAGCAGGTGTGGGTGTGCTCGGCGATCAGCGCGTTCAACGCGTCACCGCCCAGCTGCTGCGACAAGGCCCAGGTGTCGGCCTTGGTCAGGAACATCAGCGGCGTCTCCAGCGTCATCGGGGTGTCCAGGCCCAGCGACAGCGCCACCTGCAGCGCCTTGAGCGTGTTGTCGCGGCAGTCGGGGTAGCCGGAGTAGTCGGTCTCGCACATGCCGCCCACCAGCACACTGGCGCTGCGGCGGTAGGCCAGCGTGGCGGCAAAGCCCAGGAACAGCAGGTTGCGCCCGGGCACGAAGGTGTTGGGCAGGCCGTTGGCCTGCAACTCGATCGCCCGATCGGCCGTCAGCGCGGTGTCGCTGATCTGGCCCAGCAGCGACAGGTCCAGCAGGTGGTCTTCGCCCAGGCGCGCGCCCCAGTGGGGGAACTGGCGCGCCAGCTCGGCCCGCACGGTCAGCCGGCAGTCCAGCTCGATGCGGTGGCGCTGGCCGTAGTCGAATCCCAGCGTCTCGACGCGCGCGAAGCGCTCGAGTGCCCAGGCCAGGCAGACCGTGGAGTCCTGCCCGCCGGAGAACAGCACCAGCGCCGTGCGCGGATCGGTGGCCATGCTCAGTGGCGGACCTCGCCCTGGCCCAGCACCACCCACTTCATCGAGGTCAGGCCCTCCAGCCCCACCGGGCCGCGGGCGTGGAACTTGTCGGTGCTGATGCCGATCTCGGCGCCCAGGCCGTACTCGAAGCCATCGGCAAAGCGGGTGCTGGCGTTGACCATCACGCTGGCCGAATCCACCTCGCGCAGGAAGCGCATCGCGTTCGGGTGGTTCGTGGTGAGGATGGCGTCGGTGTGGTGGCTGCCGTAGCGGTTGATGTGGGCGATCGCCTCATCCAGGCTGGCCACCTGCTTGATGCTGATGATCGGCGCCAGGTACTCCTCGGACCAGTCGCTCTCCTGCGCATCCACCAGCTGCGCACCGGGCACCGCGGCCAGGATCGCGCGGCTGGGCGCGTCGCAGCGCATCTCCACGCCCTTGGCGGCGAAGAGCGCGCCGATGCGCGGCAGGAAGGCGGCCGCCACCGCCTCGTGCACCAGCAGCGACTCGGTCGCATTGCAGGGGCTGTATTTCTGCGTCTTGGCGTTGTCGGTCACCACCAGCGCCTGCTCCAGGTCGACCTGGGCGTCGATGTAGGTGTGACAGTTGCCGTCCAGGTGCTTGATCACCGGCACCTTGGCTTCGGCGCTGATGCGCTCGATCAGCCCCTTGCCGCCGCGCGGGATGATCACGTCCACGTACTCGGGCATGGCAATCAGCCGGCCCACGGCGGCGCGGTCGGTGGTCTCCACCAGCTGCACCGCCTCGGCCGGCAGGCCGGCGGCCACCAGGGCCTGCTGCACCAGCTTCCACAGCGCCAGGTTGGAGTGGATGGCCTCGGAGCCGCCGCGCAGCACGCAGGCGTTGCCGCTCTTGATGGCCAGCGAGGCGGCCTCGATCGTGACGTTCGGGCGGCTCTCGTAGATCATGCCGAACACGCCCAGCGGCACCCGCATCTGGCCCACGCTGATGCCAGTGGGTCGGCGCTTCACGCCCGTGATCTCGCCGATCGGGTCGGGCATCGCGGCGAGCTGCTCGCAGCCCTCGGCCACCGTCTCGATGACCTTGGGCGTCAGGCGCAGGCGGTCGACCATCGGGGCGGTCAGGCCGGCGGCCTCGGCGGCGGCGATGTCCTGCGCATTGGCCTGGGCCAGCTGCGGGCCATGGCTGCGCAGGCGCGCGGCCAGCTCGGTCAGGGCCAGGTTCTTCTCGCGGGTGCCGGCACGCGCCATGGCGGTGGCGGCGGCGCGGGCCGCCACACCGACATGGGCCATGTAGGCGGGAATGTCGAGCGGGTTCATGCCCGGATTATCCGGGATGGGCCCGTGCGGCGCTGGCGCCGCTCAGAGCACGTAGGTGGCCACCCGGCGCCAGTGACTCTCGGCGCGGGCCAGATCGCCCAGGCGCATCGTGGCCTGGGCCAGGCAGATTTCGGCCTCGGTGGTGAGCTGGGCACGCAGGCGCAGCGCGGTCTCAGGCTGCAGGCCCGGTGTCTGCAGCGCGCGCTGGCGCCAAAGCGACGCCTGGTCGGCGTCGCCCAGTTCGGCCCACAGCAGCGACAGCCGCCCCAGGCCCTCGGCCCGGGCAGCGCCCTGGCCGGCGGCCTCGCCGCGCGTGGCCAGGCGCATGGCCAGGCGACGGGCCTCCTCGACCAGCGCACCGCCGGGCAGGTCCACGGCCTCGCGCAGCAGGTCGGCCTGCTCGGCGATCGTGGGCACGCGCTCGAAGGCCTGCAACCAGGCCATCACCAGCCGCGCGGTGGACTCGCCCGCCAGCTGGCTGATGCGCACCTGCATGGCCAGCAGGCGCGCCTGGGTGGCCGGCTCGATGGTCTGCGGCTGCAGCGCCGCCAGCGCGGCCACGCGGGCGCGCAGGCGGCTGAAGTGGCCGCTGACGGCCTCGTGCTCGGCGCGGGCCAGCAGCACCTGGGCCTCGGCGACGATCCAGGCCTCGGTCAGGCGGTGGCGCGGTGCCTGTTCGGCCACGGCCTTGACGGCGGCGCCGGTCTGGCGGATCAGGCCGGTGATGACCTCGTCGGAGACCGCCGGTGCGCGCGCCATCACCGGCACCACCTGGGCCAGCAGGCTGGCGCGCTCGATCGGGTCGACCATGCTGCGCAGGCCCTCGCCCAGGCGGGTCAGCAGCGGCTGCACGCTGGTCAGGCCGTGGTCGTGCAGGCCCCAGGCGTGCACCATCAGGCGGGCGCGGCGCAGTTGCTCGGTCAGGCGGGGGTCGACGCTGGCGCGCCAGGGCTCCAGCGATTGCAGCAGTTCCTCGGCGCGGCCCAGCTGGCCGGATTCGGCCAGCGCCACGGCCAGGTCGGCACGCAAGCCCGGCAGCAGATCGACCGGCCAGGTCACGCCCGCGCCCAGCGGCGGCAGGCCCTCGACCCGGCCGAAGGAGGTGGCCAGCAGTTGTTCTGGGGTCTGTGGCGGCACGTCAGGCCCGGGGCGCAGCGAATCGGCCGGCTCGACCGTCCAGATCGGCGCCGCCGGGCGGCCACCGGCCGACGGGGCCTGCTCGCCACGGTCGACGCGAGCCAGCAGGCGGTCGATCGGCTCGCCGGGCGCCACCCAGGCGGCGGCGGCGGCCACCGGCACCGCATCCAGCGAACCACCGCGGGGCATGAACCAGCCGGCGGCAAAGGCCGCGCCCGCCAGCATCACACCGCCGCCCAGCATTGCCGGGCGCTGCCAGAGCGGCAGGGCCCGGCCCGGGCGCGCCAGGCCGTGGCGGCTTTCCAGCTGCTGGCGGATCTCCTGGCGCAGGCGGTGTTCCATCTCGGCCTCGGCCCGCCGGCGCGACTGCTGCTGCTCGGCGGCCACGCGCAGCGCCACGCGCGCCTGCTCCTGCTTGCGCAGCTTGCGGCGCATCAGCAGCTCGGGCGAGACCTTGTCGATGTAGACGCCGCAGTGCGCGCACTGGCGGTGCGGCCCGGGCACCATGATCTCGCCGCAGGCGGGGCACTCGACCCGGCCGTCGCCATCGGACTCCGGCTTGGGCGCCAGCTGCAGCACCGGGGTGATCTCGACCAGCAGACCGGCGCGTTCCAGCAGGTTGGCCCGCTCGGCACGCTCGCGCGAGACACCGCGGCCCAGCACCACACTGGACGCGGACTGCAGCGCCTCGGCCAGCGCCTGCGCCTTGGCCGGCGGCAGCCGGGCCAGGTCGATCAGGCGCTGCTGCAGTCCCTCGAGGGGGCAGTCGGGCGCACGACGTGCTCGCACGTCAAAGCGCGGCTCGCCGACTTCCTGGGGGGTGGCTTCCAACGACTCACTCCTGGGCTCTTCTTCGGGGGCTGCGTCCGGGGACGCGCCGCGTATCGACCGTGACACGATGCAACGGTTGTCGCAACCCGTAGGTTAAACCCAGAAACCGCCGCTGCGCACCCCGGAAATCCAGCGGTGACGCGGCGGCAGCGCACGAGGCCGCCACGAAGTGACGCCGGTCACGCCACCCGGCCAGCGGTGTGGCGGGCGCGAGTCACCCCAGGCGCGACAGCGCCCACAGCCAGACCGGCACGGTGAGCGCAAAGCCCAGCGTGGAGATCACGTTGACGGCGGTGGTCTCGGCCTCCAGCGCCCGGTAGCGCTGCGAGAACATCATCGCGTTGGAGCCGGTGGGCAGCGCCGCCGCCACCACCAGCACCTGCAGCGGCAGCCCGGTCAGGCCGAACGCCCCGGCCGCCACCGCCCACACCAGCAGCGGCTGCAGCAGCAGCTTGAGCAGGGTCACCGACAGCGCGCCGCCCAGCGAGCGCGGCAGGCCCAGGTAGGCCAGCGACATGCCGATCAGCGTCAGGCACAGCGGCACCATCGCCGAGCCCAGCAGGATCAGCACCTCGTCCAGCGGCCCGGGCAGCGGCCAGCCGGTGGCGTTCCACAGCAGCCCGGCCACCACCGGCAGCACCACCGGGTGGATCAGCGCATTGCGCAGCGTGCTGGCCAGCACCGGGCCCAGGCCGCTGTCGGGCGCCGCATGGGCGCGCGCCAGGTCCAGCTCGACCAGCGTGGTGCACACCAGCAGCAGCACCAGCGCGTGCACGCTAATCACCGTCAGCAGCAGGCCCAGGCCGGTCTCGCCGAAGACGCCCGAGACCACCGGCACGCCGATCTGCAGCGTGTTGCCGAAGGTGGCGCTGATCGCCCGCACCGACGGCGCCGCCACCGGCAGGCCGCGGCGCGCCTGCCACAGCCGCTGCCAGGCGTAGACGCCCAGCATCATCGCCACCACCGGCACGAAGTAGGCGGCCAGCATCGCCCAGGGCAGCTGGGCCAGGTCCAGCCGCGCAGTGGTGCGAAACAGCAGCGCCGGCGCGAACAGGAAGAAGGCCGCATTGGCCAGCACCCGCGCCGGCTCGGCGCGCTCGTCGCCCAGCCAGCGCATGCGGCCCACCACCCAGCCGAAGCCGGCGATCAGGCCGATCGCCGCCAGCTTGGCGAAGAGGACCGCGCTCACTCGCTGGCGGTGGCCTTCTTGGCGGCGGCCTTCTTGGCCGGCACCTTGGCGGCGCGCGGCTCGAACTCGAAGATCACCTTGCCTTCCTTCTTGTCATAGGTGAGGAAGGCCTTGAACTTGCGCCGCGTCTTGTTCGAGACGAAGTTCTCCAGCAGGTCGGTCTTGCCGGTGGTCAGCAGCTTGTGCACCTGGGCGTGGTCGATCGGCTGGGTCAGGATGATCTGGCCGGTCTTGAAGTCGCAGGTGACGTGCGCGCCCACCGCGTGCTCGCACACATAGTTGCTGCCGTGCTCGTACACGTGGCCGGCGCACTTGGGGCAGGCGCCCAGGCTTTGCTGGCCGCTGAAGTCCACCGGCTCGCCGTCGTCCTTGGCCTTGTCGTCGTCGCCGAAGTCGAACTCCAGCTTCCAGTTGCCGATCTCGTCGTCGAAGACCAGCTGCAGCTCGGCCGTGAAGGGCCAGCCCGCCTTGGAGCGGAAGCCCTCCAGCGGGCCGATGCGCTTGTCGGTCAGGAAGCGCTCGACCTCGGGCAGCTCGAAGCTGCGGCCGGCCGGGATCTTGGTCATCGAGAAGCCGCAGCCTTCGCTGGCGCCGTCGGCCCCGGTGCAGGTGAAGCGCCGGTAGTTCTCCTTGACCACGCCGCCGCAGTGCGGACAGGGCGCCTGCAGCGTGGCGTAGTCGCCGGGGATGGTGTCGCGGTCGTACTCCTTGGCCTTCTTGACGATGCGCTCGGCCATCTTGGCGATCTCGCCCATGAAGCGCTCGCGCGACAGGCGGCCATGCTCCATCTCGGCCAGCTGGTGCTCCCAGTTGCCGGTCAGCTCGGGCTTGGTCAGGTCTTCCACGCCCAGGCCGCGCAGCAGCGTCATCAGCTGGAAGGCCTTGGCGGTGGGCATCAGGTCTCGGCCCTCGCGCAGCATGTACTTCTCGGTGATCAGGCCTTCGATGATGGCGGCGCGGGTGGCTGGCGTGCCCAGGCCCTTCTCCTGCATCGCGGCCTTGAGCTCCTCGTCGTCGATCAGCTTGCCGGCGCCTTCCATCGCGCTCAGCAGCGTGGCTTCGGTGTAGCGCGCCGGCGGCTTGGTGCGCAGCGCGTTCAGCGCCACCTCGTCGGTGGCCACGGTCTCACCCGGCTTGACCGGCACCAGCGTGGCGTCCTCGTCCTGGGCCTCCTTGCCGTAGACCGCCAGCCAGCCCGGGTTGGTCAGCACCTTGCCGTTGGTGATGAAGCGGTGCTGCTTGACCGCGGTGGTGCGGGTGGTCACCTGGTACTCGGCCGGCGGGTAGAACACCGCCAGGAAGCGCTTGACCACCAGGTCGTAGAGCTTGGCCTCGATCTCGGTCAGGCTCTTGGGCGCCTGCAGCGTGGGGATGATGGCGAAGTGGTCCGACACCTTGGCGTTGTCGAACACCCGCTTGGTGGGCTTGACGTAGCCCTCGTTCAGTCCCTTGCGGGCGTGCTGGCTGAGGCTGCGCAGCGGGCCGGGCAGTTCCTCGTCGGCCAGCATCTCGAAGGTCTGCTTGACCACGCTCAAGTAGTCCTCGGGCAGCGCGCGCGAGTCCGTCCGCGGGTAGGTCAGCACCTTGTGCTTTTCGTACAGCGCCTGGGCGATCGACAGCGTGGTCTTGGCCGAGAAGCCGAAGCGGCTGTTGGCCTCGCGCTGCAGCGTGGTCAGGTCGTACAGCAGCGGGCTGGACTGGCTGCTGGGCTTGCTTTCCTCGGTGACCGTGCCGCTCTGGCCGGTCACATCCGCCACGATGGCCTGGGCCTCGGCCAGGGTCCACAGGCGGTCCTGGCGGCGGTCGGGGTCATCGTTCTTCTTGAACGCGGGGTCGAACCACTTGCCGTCGTACTGGCCCGCGGCCGCACCGAAGGTGGCCTTGATTTCCCAGTAGTCGCGCGGCACGTGCTTGCGGATCTTCTCCTCGCGCTCCACCACGATCGACAGCGTGGGCGTCTGCACCCGGCCCACGGTGGTCAGGAAGAAGCCGCCATCGCGCGAGTTGAAGGCGGTCATCGCCCGCGTGCCGTTGATGCCCACCAGCCAGTCGGCTTCGCTGCGGCTGCGCGCGGCGTCGGCCAGGCCCAGCATCTGCTCGTCGCTGCGCAGCTGCGCAAAGCCGTCGCGGATCGCCTGCGGCGTCATGCTCTGCAGCCACAGGCGGCGCACCGGCTTGTTCAGCGGTGTCTTGCCGGTGTCGGCGTACTGCACGATCAGGCGGAAGATCAGCTCACCCTCGCGCCCCGCGTCACAGGCGTTGATCAGCTCGGTCACGTCCTTGCGCTTGACCAGCTTGACCACGGCGTTCAGCCGCGCCTTGCCCTTGTCGATCGGGGCCAGGTCGAAGTGCGGAGGCACCACCGGCAGGTGGGCGAAGCTCCACTTGCCGCGCTTGACGTCATAGGCCTCGGGGGCCTTGATTTCCACCAGGTGGCCCACCGCCGAGGTGACCACGTAGCGGTCGTTCTCGAAATGGTCGGCGTGCTTCTCGAACTTGCCCGCCGTCGGGGTCAGCGCGCGCACGATGTCCTGGGCCACGCTGGGCTTCTCGGCAATGATCAGTGATTTGCTCATCGGTCTCGGTTCAAGGGCCGCCGCAGGGTGCTGCGGCCGCCTCCATACAATGCGTTCTCTCGCGCGCTCACGCGTACGCACGCGCGCGCCCATGATTTCAATGTACCCAATGAAGACCACGCCGCAAGAAACGCCCTCCGCCCCCCGTCGCCGCCTGGGCTCCGGGATCCAGGTGCGCCGCAGCGGCGTGCATGGCAAGGGCGTGTTCGCCACCCGCGACTTCGAGCCCGGCGAGACCGTCATCGAATACACCGGCGAGCTCATCAGCTGGGACGAGGCGCTGCGCCGCCACCCCCACGACCCCGACCAGCCCGACCACACCTTCTACTTCCAGCTCGAGGACGGCCGCACCATCGACGCCCTCTACGGCGGCAACGCGGCGCGCTGGATCAACCACGCCTGCGACCCCAACTGCGAGGCCGAGGAAACCGACGGCCGGGTCTTCATCAAGACCCTGCGCGCGATCCGCGCCGGCGAGGAGCTGAACTACATCTACGGCCTGACGCTGGACGAGCGCTACACGCCGGCGCTGAAGAAGCGCTTCGCCTGCCGCTGCGGCTCGCCCCAGTGCACCGGCACGATGCTGGTGCCCAAGCGCCGACGCCGCTGAGCGCCTGAAGCCATGCAGGACTGGCGCATTGCCGAGCTGCGCACGGCCCTGGCCACCCACTGGCCGGGCCTGGTGGCCGAGGCCCTGCCCGAGATCGGCTCGACCAGCACCGAGCTGCTGCTGCGCGCCCGCGAGGCCGGCGCCGCCTTCGCGCCCTGCCTGCTGGTGGCCGAGCGCCAGACCGCCGGCCGTGGCCGCCTGGGCCGGCAGTGGCAGTCGGGCGTGGGCGATGCGCTGACCTTCTCGCTGGCGGTGGCGCTGGGCCGTGCCGACTGGTCCGGCCTGTCGCTGGCGGTGGGCGTGGCGCTGGCCGAGGCGATCGACCCCGCCAATGCCTGGCTGCGCCTGAAGTGGCCCAACGACCTGTGGCTGGCCGACGGCCGCAAGCTCGGCGGCATCCTGGTCGAAGGCCTGCCGCTGCCCCAGGGCCCGCGGGTGGCGGTGGTGGGCGTGGGGCTGAACCTGCGCGCGCCGGCCGACCCGTCGCTGCCCGCGGCCGGCCTGACCGACTTCGAACCCGGGCTGGACGCCCCCGCGCTGCTGGCCCGCGTGGCCCCGGCGCTGGCCGCCGCACTGCGCCGCTTCGACACCGAAGGCTTCAGCGGATTCGCCGCGGCCTTTGCCACCCGCGACGTGCTGGCCGGCCGCCCGATCCGCACCACCGACCCCGCCCTGCCCGCCGGCCTGGCCGACGGCGTGGACAGCGACGGCGCACTGCGCCTGCGCTGCGACGGCCGCCTGCAACGCGTCGTCAGCGGCGAAGTCAGCGTGCGGCCGAACTGACATGCTGCGTCTGCTGGTCATCCTGCTGCTGCTGGCCAACCTGGCCTGGTGGGCCCTGCACTGGCCGCCGCTGGCCGAGCCGCTGGGCCTGGGCAGCGAGCAGCGCGAGCCACAGCGCCAGGCGCGGCAGGTCCACCCGGAGCGCGTGGAGCTGCTGCCGCCCTCGCGCGCGGCCTCGGCCGCCAGCGGCGCCGCCGACGTGATGGCCTGCCTGGAAGCCGGTCCGCTGGACGACCCCGCCTTCGCCCAGGCCCGCCAGGCGATGGCGCTGGCCGGCATCGGGCCCGAAGCCTGGGTGGAGCTGCGCCGCGAGCTGCCCGGCAGCTGGGGCCTGTACATGGGCCGCTTCACCGACCTGGAGCAACAGAAGCGCAAGCTCGAGGAGCTGCAGCGCATCAACGTGCCCAGCGAGCCGGCACCCGGCGCGCTGGCGCCGGGCCTGCTGCTGGGCCGCTACACCGATCCGCAGCAGGCCGAGGCGGCGCTGCAGCGGCTGCAGACGCGCGGCGTGCGCACCGCCCGCGTGCAGGTGCTGCAGGCGCCCACGGTGGAGCACCGCCTGCGCATCGAGCGCGTGTCGGCCGCGGCGCGTGCGCGCCTGCCCGCCGCGCCGGTCTGGCGCGACTGCCGCTGAACCCGCTTCAGCGGCGCCGGCCCAGGGCCAGCGCCGCGCCCAGCAGGCCCAGCGCCGACCAGGGCGAGCTGCCGCCGCCGCCACCGCCCGCCGGGCTGCCGGTGCCGCTGTCGCCGCCGGTGGACGCGGTGGGTTCGCGATCGGGGCCCATGGCCACGGCCTCGCGCAGCTCGGCGGTGTCCAGCCACTCGGTGGGCCAGTTCGGCGCCTGCCAGCTGCTGCCGGCGGCCTGCGCCTGGGCCCAGGCCAGGGCCTGGTCGGCGTCCAGGATGCCGGCGCCGCAGTTGGCGGTGCTGCACAGGCAGCGCCCGGGGTTGTCGACGCTGCAGGCGCCGATCAGCGTGGAGCGCACATGCGGCCGGGCGCTGCGGCCCAGGCCGTCGACCAGTTGCGCCGCGCTCAGCCGCGGGTCGGCCGTCAGCATCATCGCCAGCGTGGCCGAGACCAGCGGCGCCGCGAAGCTGCTGCCATAGTGCGCGCCCCAGCCGGGGTTGGCGGCGCGGTCCAGGCCCTCGTTGGTCGGGCCCAGCAGGCCCGGATCGGCCAGCAGCGCGCCCCACAGGCCCTGGTTGTCGTCGCCGCCGACGGTGGCAATCGCCAGCGCACTGCCGAAGTTCGAGTAGCTGGCCTTGAAGCCGTCGCGGTTCAGCGCGGCCACGCCCACCACATGGCGGCAGTTGGCCGGCCGGGCCGGAGCGGCATGGGCATTGCCGGCCGGGGCCACCACCAGCACGCCGCGCGCCCAGAGCTCGTCGATCGCCGCCTGGTACTCCGAGCCGCAGTCGAGCTGCCCGCCGAAGCTCAGGTTGATGAGCTTGGCCGGATACGGGTTGGTGGGCGCCCACTCAGCGCAGCCCGAGCCCGGGTCCTGCGGATCGGCCCAGCGCTGGCAGACCGCCAGGCCGGCCGCCCAGCGCAGGCCGTCGACGATGTCGCGCAGGCTGGCGCCGCACTGGCCCGACACCCGCACCGGCAGCAGGCGCAGGCCGTCGTAGGCGCCGGCGCCGCCGCTGGCGTCGCGGGTGTGGCCGGCCAGCAGGCCCGCCACGGCGGTGCCGTGCCAGCTGCTGGCGCTGCTGCTGCAGCCGGCGTAGCGGGTGGGGTCGGCGCTGCGCTCGCTGTCGGTGACGGCGTCGCCGGGATCGCTGGGGTCGCTGTCGCGGCCGTCGCCGTCGGCGGCCAGGCCGCGGCCCACGCCGCTGTCCCAGTCGCTGACCATGTCGAAGCCGGGCAGCACCCGGCGGGGGTCGATGTCGGGGTGGGCGGTGAGGCCGGTGTCGAGCACCGCCACCACCGGGCCGCTGCCGGCACCCAGGCGCGCCCAGGCGGTCTGGAAACCCGGTGCGCCGCGGCGGCGCTCGGACGCCGCATTGGCATTGGCGCCGCCGGCCGGGTGCAGCCACCACTGCTCGCTGTACAGCGGGTCATCGGGCAGCGCCTGCAGGCGGCTTTCGCGGCGGTCGGGCTCGACCCAGGCCAGGCCGGGCTGGGCGGCCAGCGCGGTCTGCCAGCGACGCGCCTCGGTGGCGCTCAGGCGGTGGCCCGGCACCAGCCGCCACGAGGCCCGGCCCACCGGCTCCAGGCGCCAGCCGGTCTCGCCGTCCAGGCCGCTGCCGCTGAGCACCGCCTGCCATTGCCGTCGCTGCGCCAGGCGCAGCACCTGGCTGCGCGCCAGCGCGCTGGCCTGGCGGCGGTCCTGGGGCGGACTCAGCTCGGTGTGGGCCGGCGCGTCGCGCAGGCGCAGGATGAAGGCCTCGGGCGCGGCAGCGGGGGCGGCCGTGGCGGCCAGCGGCAAGCCGCAGGCGACGGCGCCCAGCCAGGGGCGCAGGCGTGAAACAAGGTCAGGCATGCCGGGCATCCGGTCAGTGGGTCTGACCGGATATCGGCGCCCGCCCGGCGCGTCTGAAGCGCTTATCGCCGGCGGCGCAGCGCCAGCCCGGCCAGAGCCAGTCCCAGCCCGAAGGGCCACGAGCTGCCACCGCCGCCGCCGCCCGAGCTGGCGGCCTGGGCGCTGATCTGCAGCGACTGCTCGACGCTGGACGACAGGCCCTGGTTGTCGGTGACCGTCAGGCGCAGCGTGACCGTGCCCGCCGCGCTGGTGGTGAGCGTGGCGGTGGCGCCGGTGGTGCTGCCGCTGAAGGCCGCCCGGGTGCCGCCGTCCACGATCTCCCACTGGTAGCTGGCAATGCTGCGGCCGCTGTCCACGGTGCTGCCGGCCGCGCTGAGCGCCACGCTGTCGCCCACGGTGGGGGCGCTGGGCGAGGCCGAGATCGCCGCCTGCAGGCTGGACGAGGCCACCGGCAGGGCCAGCGTGGTGCTGCCGCTGTGGCCCTGGTCGTCGGTGATGGTCAGGCTGACGGTGACGGTGCCGGCACCGCTGGTGTCCAGCGTGGCACTGGCCGCGTTGGTGGCACTGACGAAGCTGGCCAGCGCGCCGCCGCCGGTGATCGACCAGGCGTACGACGCAATGCTGCGCCCGCTGCCCACGCTGGAGCCGCTGCTGGACAGCGTCACCCGCGCCCCGGCCACCGGGGTGCTGGGCGAGGCGCTGATCACCGCCGCGACATCACTGACGGCCGCCGCCACTGCCGCGGCGCTGTCGAGCATGCCGGCGCCGCAGGTGCTGGTGGTGCAGTAGCACTCGCTGTCCTGCGGCGTGCCGTTGGGGGCGTGGCAGACGCCGCTGGTGCTGTCGCCACCGGTGGTGGGGAAGGGCCGCGCGGTGGCGCGCAGCAGCGTGCGGATGCGCGTGCCGGTCAGCGAGGCATTGGCCGACTTCATCAGCGCCGCGGTGCCGGCCACGATCGGCGCCGAGAAGCTGGTGCCCACCGAGTAGTTGAAGGCGTCGGTGTAGATCGAGTTGCCGGGCGTGGTGGCGCCGTCGTTGGCGGTGGTGACGATCGGGTACAGGCAGGCGCCGGTCTCGTTGACGCAGTTGCCCGCCGGCGCGCTGATCGCCACCTGCGGGCCCAGGCTGGAGTAGCCCACCTTGGTGCCCACATGGCGCAGGCCGCCCACCGCGACCACGCCGGTGCAGTTGGCGGGCGCGCCCACCGCGTCGCCCTCGTTGCCGGCCGCCACCACCACGGTCACGCCCAGCGCCAGCACCTCGTTGATCGCGCGCTGGTAGGCGGTGCCGCAGGCGCCGCTGCCGCCCAGGCTGAGGTTGATCACCTGCGCCGGATTCGGGTTGACCGGTGCGCCGGTGACCGTCAGGCCGGCCGCCCAGCGGATGCCGTCGATGATGTCCGAGTCGTAGCCGCCACACTTGCCCAGCACCCGCACCGGCAGGATCTGCGCGCTGCCCGCCACGCCCGCCACGCCCAGCGCGTTGTTCGTGCCGGCACCGACGATGCCCGAGACCTGGGTGCCATGCCAGCTGCTGTCGAACAGGCTGGGGTGGTTGTTGATGTCGGCCTGGCTGACCCAGTCGCCGGGGTCGGTGGCATCGGCGTTGCGGCAGGAGCCGTTGCCGGTCAGGCAGCCGCCGCTGTCGGGCGAGATCATGTTGTAGCCGGGCAGGAAGCGGCCGGCCAGGTCGGGGTGCTCGCTGCGCACGCCGGTGTCGAGCACCGCCACCACCACGCCGCTGCCGCGGCTGGTGTCCCAGGCCTTGGTGGTGCGGGTGGCCGAGACCAGCGTGCTGTCATAGGGGCGCAGCCACCACTGGCCGGCCGGCGGCATCGGGCTGGACTGGCCGCTGGCGAAGAAGGGGTCGTTGGGCACGAAGGCGGCGCGGCGGCGGCGGTCGGGCACCGCCCATTCCACCTGCGGGTCCTGAGCCAGCCGCTCGGCCAGTGCCTGCGCGCTCAGGCCGCTGGCCTGCACCAGCTGCTGGCGCAGGCCCATCGGCCGGCCATCCTGCAGCCGCAGGCCCACGCGGGCGCCCAGCGTGCCGGCATGCTGCGCCTGGACCTGGCCGCGCGCAGCGGCAGCGCGCACGACGCTGCTGTCCTCGCGGTAGCGCACGATCACGCGAGCCTGCTCGCCGCCGGCCTGCTCGCTGCGGGCCGCCGCGGTGGCGGTGGCGCGCAGCGGCCCCTGTTCGGCCGCGCCGGCCGCGGTGCTCAGCGCCAGCAGCCCGGCCAGCAGAAAGGTCCGTCCCTTGATCATCGCCATGTGCTTCTCCTCGCCCGCGAGTCTAGGGCGCAGGACATTGCCGGGATGTTGCCGTGTGCAAGCCCGCACTCAGCCATGAAAAAAGCCCGCCGAAGCGGGCTTTCCTGCGTGCGCCAGGCCGATCAGCCGGCGATGACGCGGGCCATCTCCAGGCACTTGTTCGAGTAGCCCCACTCGTTGTCGTACCAGGCCACGACCTTGACGAAGGTCTTGTCCAGCGCGATGCCGGCCTCGGCGTCGAACACCGAGGTGCACGGCTCGCCGCGGAAGTCGGTGGCCACCACCTTGTCCTCGGTGTAGCCCAGCACGCCCTT
>NZ_JAGQDF010000027.1 GCF_018069875.1 Ideonella alba
GCCGAGGAAGACCCTCGGCTTCAGGACGCCGGCTGAGATGTTCAGCCAGACCGTTGCATTGACCAGTTGAATCCGCCAGACCAAGTGGACACCAAGATTGACGCCAAGGGTGTGCGCCGCAGACGGCACGGCGCGGAGTTGAAGCGGCAGGTTCTGGCCGAGTGCGCGTCGCCCGGGGCGTCGGTGGCCAAGGTGTCCATGTCGCACGGCCTGAACGCCAACCTCGTACACAAGTGGAGGCGGCAGGCCCAGTGCGGCGCCGAGCCGGTCAGTGCGTTCGTGCCGATCGCCATGGCTGCGGTGCCAGTGGCGAGCGAGTCGGCGCAGTTCGTGGAACTTGAGTTGCAGCGCGGAGCGATCAGCGTGCGCGTGCGCTGGCCGATGGCAGGCGCCTCCTTCTGCGCGGCCTGGCTGCGCGAGATCCTGCGTTGATCCGCGTGGACAGGGTGTGGCTCGCTGTTGAGCCGCTGGACATGCGTGCCGGGACCGAGTCTGCCCTGGCGCGCGTCGTCAAGGTCTTCGGTGAGGCCCGCCCGCACCACGCTTACCTGTTCGCCAACCGTCGAGCCAACCGCATGAAGGTGCTCGTGAATGATGGTTTCGGCGTGTGGCTTGCGGCTCGGCGTCTGAACAGCGGCAAGTTCGTCTGGCCCAGGGATACGGGCTCGACGCTGACCTTGACCCGCCCCCAGCTCGATGCATTGGTGCTGGGTCTGCCCTGGCAGCGCCTGGGCGAAGCCGGAGTCATCACCGTGCTGTAGGCAATTGCCGGATGTGCCGATGCGGCTGGGCACAGGCTCTGGCACGGATCACCATCCGTGATCGCCGACACGTCCTTCGACACCCTGGATCCGCAGCAGATGCGCCAGGCGCTGCGCGCGCTGCAGGCCGAGGTGGCGCGCCAGGACGAGATCATCCAGCGCCAGGAGCGCGAGGCCGCGTTCAAGCAGGCCACCATCGACAAGCTCACGCACGAGATGGCCGTGCTCAAGCGGCTGAAGTTCGCCGCCAAGAGCGAAGCGTTCTCGGCTGAGCAGAAGAGCCTGATCGAGGAGACCATTGACGCCGACCTGGCGGCGCTGGCCCGGGAGATCGAACAACAGACGCCTGAGACGAAGGCGCCGCAGGACAAGCAAGGCCCCAAGCGCGAGAAGCTGCCGGCGCACCTGCCGCGCCGGGAGATCCGCCACGAGCCCGAGAGCACCACCTGCGGGTGCGGCTGCGCGATGAAGCGCATTGGCGAGGATGTGGCCGAGAAGCTGGACTACCAGCCTGGTGTCTTCACGGTAGAGCGCCACATCCGCGGCAAGTGGGTGTGCGCCCAGTGCGAGACGCTGGTGCTGGCGCCGGTGGCGCCGCACATCATCGACAAGGGCATCCCGACGAGCGGATTGCTGGCCCAGGTGCTGGTGGCCAAGTTCCTGGACCACCTGCCGCTGTACCGCCAGGAGGCGATCTTCGAGCGTGCGGGGCTGGCAATCGCGCGCTCGACGCTGGCGCAGTGGGTTGGCGAGTGCGGCGCGCAACTGCAGCCGCTGGTCGACGCGCTGACAGCTGAACTCCTGAGGCACGAGGTGCTGCACGCCGACGAGACGCCGGTGGCGATGCTCAAGCCGGGCAACGGCAAGACGCACCGGGCGTACCTGTGGAGCTACTGCACGACGAGCTTCAACCCGGTGAAGACCGTCGTCTTCGACTTCGCCGAGAGTCGCGGCGGGCAGCATGTGCGCGAGTTCCTCGGGCTACCGGGCAGTGCGCAAGCGCCTGGCTGGACGGGCCGACTGGTGACGGACGACTTCAGCGGCTACAAGGCCTGCTTCGACATGGGTGTCACCGAGGTGGGCTGCATGGCCCACGCGCGGCGCAAGTTCCACGAACTGTGGGCCAACCACGGCAGCCAGGTCGGCGAGCAGGCGCTGAAGTTCTTCGTGGCCCTCTACGACGTCGAGCGCGACGTGCGGGAGCTGGCGACCGACGAACGCAAGACCATCCGGCAAGAGCGGGCCCGGCCGATTGCCGATGCGCTGCAGCAATGGCTCGTGCAGCAGCGACAGAAGGTGCCCGACGGATCAGCCACCGCCAGGGCGATCGATTACAGCCTGAAGCGATGGATCGCGCTGACGCGCTACATCGACGACGGCGACTTGCCGATCGACAACAACTGGGTCGAGAACCAGATCCGGCCGATCGCCATCGGACGATCGAACTGGTTGTTCGCAGGCTCGCTTCGAGCGGGCAAGCGCGCCGCTGCGGTCATGAGCCTGGTGCACTCGGCGCGCCTCAACGGCGTCGACCCCTACGCCCACCTCAAGGACGTACTGGAGCGCCTGCCGACGCTCCCAGCCAGCCGTATCGCCGGGTTGCTGCCGCATCGCTGGCAGACCTGCCCCGTCGCTGCCTGATCACCACCCTCGTCGTCAAGACGGGTTCGCCGGACGCTTACGAAGTGAGTGGAGAACCCTGCCCCCGCCCGTCGGGCAGCTTGAGCGCGCATTGAAGTTGCATGTCTTCTGTCAAGCGTGCACTATTCTTTTGTCTTCTATGCGACCACTCCTATGCACAGCATGACCCTCTAGCAACTGCGCGCCACCGCGGCGGCCGGTGGTGTTGCCGGCGTGACCCTCAAGGGTCAGGGCGGCGGCTTCATGTTGCGCATCGCCACCTGCAGCGGCCAGGATGCGGTGCTGGCCAAGGCGCGCAGCACCGAGCCGCGTCGTTTCGGCAACCCGGCCTCGGCGATGATCTTGCTGCGCGAAGTCGGTATCGCAGTAGCGCAGCTCGACGCCACCGACTGGGATCCGAGCAAGAAGGACATGAGCCGAAGCCGGTCCAGCCAGGCAGAGGCGATGCGTGTCGCCCACCAGGCGATAGCCCACAACCGGTGGCTGGCTGCCGAGATTCAGGCGTCGCTGGACGATGCGCAGCCGAGCGCGCTGCATGACGAGGTCATGGCAGCCATGGACTCCGAGATCGACGCCATTGAGCGTGGGCGCGCCAAGCCGGTGCGTCGGGCGCGTGCATGAACAGGCGACCACGGCAGCCTGAGGCCGTGATCGCCCAGGCGATGCTGGCCGCGGCGCACGAGGCGCGGCCCAGTCTCATCACCGCCGACGAAGCAGCCGCGTTGGAACGTCTGTTGGCCCACGCACAGCGCGATTCCGGGCAGAGTCGGCGGGTCGCAGACTTCCTTCTGGCCTGGTGGAACAGTCGCAGTTGCGGCGCCTTCGATCTGACCTCGCTGTGGTCGCTGGACACTGCCATCGTCGCCGACATGACCGTGGTCCTTGGCTTGATCGGACGCGTCCATCGCTACCCCGACAGCTTGGGCTATGAGGCTGAGTTCAAACCGCTCGTCAAGGCGTGGCGGCCACAGCTCGGTGACTGATGTCGGTGGGTGAGTACAGCGTCGTGTGGCGCCCCAAGGCATCTTCGGACCTTCTGAGCATCGTTCGCTACATTGCCCAGGACAGCCCCACACGCCTTCTTCGCCTTTTCCCGGGCGGTGCGGCGTGTGGTTTACACCACCAAAGCCATCGAGAGCCTGCACAGCCGGCTGCGCAAGATAATCAAGACGCGGGGCCACTTCCCCAGCAACGACGCGGCCACCAAGCTGCTGTGGCTGGCGCTGCGCAACATCACCGCCGACTGGGGCCGCGCTGCCAAGGAGTGGCGCGAGACGATAAACCAGTCCGCGGTACTCTACGAGGAGCGATTCACCGCGCCGGCGCAGGCCGGGCGGTAAGGGGTTGAGCCATGAGTACATGGCTCAACCGGGGCGCCTCCAGCGGCCTGGCAGGGGCCTGAAGACATCAGAGAGATCAGCCAACAGCCAATTCACCCACCCGCCTCACACACGGAAATCCGGACACCCCCCTCGCAACATGCGCTTCGCTGATAATCCCTAGAAACGGGCCCCAAGCTGCCCAGATTCGCATGGCTATCCCCCGTCGTGCGTCGTCCAACCAGCCGGAAAATCTCTCGTGCAAGACTATACTGAAAGCACTGTTCCCGACAAACCGACCGTCGACGGACTGGAGTCCAAATGGTCAAGGATTTGGGAAGAAGCAGGCACCTACAGGTACATTGACGGCGCGGGCCGTGCCGGCGCCTTCGCCATCGATGCGCCCCCGCCGACCGTGTCAGGTTCTCTGCATGTCGGCCACGTGTTCAGCTACACCCACACCGATATCATCGCGCGCTATCAGCGCATGTGCGGCAAGCGCGTGTTTTACCCGATGGGATGGGACGACAACGGCTTGCCCACCGAGCGCCGCGTGGAAAACTACTTCGGCGTGGTCTGCGATCCGACGAAGCCCTACCAGCAGAACTACGCCCCCCCCGCGCAGCCCGCAGCGAAACGTGGACAGTACGACCGGATCAGCCGGCGCAACTTCGTCGAGCTTTGCCTCAAGCTCACGCATATCGACGAGGCTGCGTTTCACGATCTGCTCGTGAGGCTTGGCCTATCGATTGACTGGAACCTCACGTACAACACGATCGGCCCCCGCGCGCAGCGTATCAGCCAGAAAGCGTTCCTGCGCAACCTTCGACGCGGCGAAGCGTACATGCAAGATGCGCCTTCGCTCTGGGATGCCACATTCCAAACGGCAGTGGCGCAAGCGGAACTTGAGGACCGCGAAACTGCGGGCGCCTTCTACAAGATCACGTTCCACGCGGCAAATGGCGACCTTGTCGCCGTCGATACGACGCGACCGGAATTGCTGCCTAGCTGCGTGGCGTTGGTCGCTCATCCTGACGATGTGCGCTACGCCGGCCTGTTCGGCTGTTCGGTGCACTCGCCGGTGTTTGGCGTCGAAGTTCCGGTGCTTGCGCACAAGCTGGCCGTGCCGGACAAGGGCACTGGCATTGCGATGGTGTGCACGTTTGGCGATGTCACAGACGTTATCTGGTGGCGCGAGTTAGACCTGCCGAGCCGGTCCTTGATGAACAAGGACGGCACCTTCCAGAAAGAAGCGCCGGAGTGGATCCGCGCGGCCGGCAGCGCAGAAGCCTACGCAAAGATGGCGGGCAGATCACCGAACCAGGCGCGTTCGGTGATCGAAGAGTTGCTCAAGACCTCGAGCGAGCTTCTGGGGGAACCGCGGCCGATTACTCACGCAGTCAAGTTCTACGAGAAGGGCGAGCGGCCGCTTGAGATCATCTCCACGCGCCAGTGGTACATCCGCAATGGCGGGCGCGATACCGACCTGAGGGCCGAGTTACTCGAAAGAGGCCGCGAGATCGACTGGAAGCCTACGCACATGCAGTCGCGCTTTGAACACTGGGTGAACGGACTGAACGGCGACTGGCTAATCAGCCGCCAACGAATCTTCGGCGTGCCCATCCCCGTGTGGTACCCGCTCGATGCGGAGGGCCAGCCTGACTTCGAACACCCGCTTGTCCCCGACGAGTCCGAGCTGCCTATCGATCCCTCATCCCACTCGCCGCGCGGATACACGGAGTCCGCGCGCGGGCAGCCGGGCGGCTTCATCGGAGACCCCGACGTGATGGACACGTGGGCCACCAGTTCGCTCACGCCCCAGATTGCGTCGGGCTGGGATGAAGACGGCAGCCGCTTCGATTCGCTCTTCCCGTTCGACATTCGTCCCCAGGGTCACGACATCATCCGCACGTGGCTGTTCGGCACACTGGTGCGAGCCCATCTCGAGGAGGGGAAGCTTCCGTGGCGACACGCGCTGATCTCAGGCTGGATCCTCGATCCGGACCGCAAGAAGATGTCGAAGTCGAAGGGTAATGTGATCACGCCCGCAAAGCTACTGGACGATCACGGGTCCGACGGGGTGCGGTATTGGGCCGCTATGGGTCGCCCCGGCGCCGACACTGCTTTCGAGGAAAGGCAGATGAAGATTGGGCGGCGTCTCGCGACGAAGGTCCTAAACGTCGCGAAGCTCTCCGCGGGACTCGTTCCGACGAGGCCCGCTGCACTCGAAGGCGTCGATTCGCAGATGCTCGCGAAGCAGTCGCGCGTGCTCGCGCAGGCGACGGCCGCGCTGGAAGAGTTCGAATATAGCCGCGCGCTGGAATCGCTTGAATCGTTCTTCTGGTGGTTCTGTGACGACTACGTCGAGCTCGTAAAGACGCGCGCCTATACGGAAGGCGCCGGCTCCGCTTCGGCGCGCCACGCGATCGCTACCGCAATCGACCGCCTTCTGCGCGCGTTCGCGCCGTTTATGCCTTTCGTCACCGAAGAGGCGTGGTCGTGGGCACACTCGGACTCGATCCACCTCAGCGCATGGCCCGCAGGTGACGCGCGGGAGTCTGCCAACGCGACAACGCACTTGGACTTCGCGTGCGACGTCCTGCGCCAAGTGCGCAAGTTCAAGTCAGAGCGGCAAGTTTCGATGAAGACCAAGGTCGGCAACCTCCATATCGAGGATGCACCGTCCCGCTTGGATCTGCTCTCCGTCGTCGAACAGGACTTGCGTGCAGCGGGTGGCGTGGAAGGTCCCATCGCGACTTCTCAGGCCGATTCGCTGAGTGTTACGCTGACGCTAATCGACGAAGACCAAGCGTCCGGCAATCATTGACATCGCATGGCGGTCGCTTCTGCATCAGTCGGACCATCGAGGGCTGAAACCCCTCGCGCGGCCGGCAACGGCCCGCGAGTGCGCGTAAGCTGAGCGGGCATTCGAGGTGCGATGCCCTTCGATGCTCGTTTCCACCCGCCGCAGAGACCTGCGACAGGTATTTCAGCCCTCAAGCGGGCCATGCAGACGGATCTCCGCTCTTGACCAGCCACACCAACCGGCGCGCGTTGTAGGCGGCGCACTGCAGAGTGATGGCCAGTGCGTTGCGCGCCAGGGTCATCGCGCGCACACACTTGCCGCCTTGCTGCGCCAGGCTGGCGAAGACATGCTCGACGCGAGCACGGGTCTTGTTGATGGTGCGGTTGCGCTGGTTCAGCCGCGCCTTGGCGGTCTGGCCCAGTTTGGCTCGGCGCGCGATCCCTTCTTGCAGTCCCCGCGCTTGCAGCACCTGCCGGTTCGTCTGGCTGTCGTAACCCCTGTCCGCCAGCAGTCGATCCCGCGTGTTGGCGGCCTGCAGCACATCGGGAAGTTGTTGTCCGTCGTCCGCGTTGGCCGGCGTGATCTTCAGCTCTCGGTTGAGCTTGTAGCGCCCATCCACGTTGCCGTGCAGCTTGTAGCCGTAGAAGGCCTTGCCGTGCTAAATCGTCCAGGGTGTGGGCCAGGCGCTTGGCGCTCTAGCCTTCCGGCGCATCGCCACGGTTGAGCGCCTCGCGTTCCTTGGCGTTGGCTTGCGCAATCGGGGCCTGCACGATGCTGGCGTCCACGATCTGACCGCCACGCGGAATCAGGCAATGCTGCTGCAGTTGCTGGCTCAGGGTCTCGAAGATCGTAAGCGTCCGGCCATCCCATCCTTGACGACAGTGGCCTACCGCACCTTGTTCGGCCTGATCGCTGCAGCGGGGCTCAGATTGTCGGAAGCGTTGAAGCTCACGCTGGGTGATGTCGATCTCCAGGGTGGCATGCTCACCGTGCGGCAGACCAAGTTCCACAAGTCCCGCTGCCTGCCGCTTCATGCGAGCACGGTGCTGGAACTTGGTTTGTACCGGCAGGCCCGGAACCGACGTCATGACGTCGAGGAGCGCGCCCCGTTCTTCGTCTCGTACGACGGCGGGCACTTGGCGAGGCGCACGGTGGATAACGTCTTTCTGCGCCTGCAGTTGCGACTCGGTTGGCGCTCCCGAGGCGACCATCCCCATCCTCGTATCCACGATCTGCGTCACACCTTCGCCGTGCGTCGCGTACAACTCTGGCGCGAGACGGGTCAGTCCATCGACCACGCGATGTTCTGGCTATGCACGTACCTGGGCCATGCCAAGATCTCCGACACCTATTGGTACCTGTCCGGCATTCCAGAGCTAATGGACACCATCGGTGCGCGGTTCGAGCGCTTCGCCGGCATCGACGGGCAAGGGGCTGCGCGATGAGCCGCCAGACCACCCCGACGTTCGCTGGCCTCGTGCGAGAGATCTTCACCGACTAAATGGTGCAGCAGCGAGCCTTGAGCCCGCGCACTGTGGCCTCGTACCGTGACACCTTCGTGCTGCTGCTGCGCTTTGCCGAAGAGACGCGGCGCCTGCCGGACCACGGGATGAGGATTGCCGATCTGAACGCCCGGTTCCTGGCCGACTTCCTTGATCATCTGGAGGTGCGGCGACACAACTCTGTTCGAAGTCGCAACGTCCGACTGGCAGCGGTGCGGGCGTTCTTGAAGTTCGCAGCCAGGCGGGATCCGGACAACCTGGGCGTGATCGAGAACGCCTTGGCTGTGCCCATGAAGCGCTTCGAACGCAAGATGGTCGGTTACCTGCAGCGCGAGCAGATGCTGGCGGTGATCGAGGTGGCGACCGACACCTGGATCGGGCAGCGCGACCGGCTCTTGCTCACGCTCATGTTCAACACGGGCGCGCGCGTCTCCGAGATCATCGACGTGCGCGTTGCTGACATCGTGCTCGGCCCGACCAACAGCGTCCGGCTGCACGGTAAGGGAGGCAAGCAGCGCTCACTGCCACTGTGCAAGAGTTCGGCCCAAGCCGTGCGCGACTGGTTGCACTTGAACCCTCAGTTGCGCGACAAGTCCCCACTGCTACCTGGGCGCGACGGGCATCCGATGACTAGGGCCAACGTCGCCCAGCGGCTGCAGTTGGCCGTGGAGGCGGCGTCGGCCCGATATCCACAGCTCGAGCGAATGTCGGTATCGCCGCACGTCGTGAGGCACTCCACGGCGATGAGCCTGCTGCAGTCGGGTGCCGATCCCTGTGAGATCGCGCTGTGGCTGGGTCACAAGCGAGCCCAACCCGGCGCGGTGGTCACGCGACACTCGCGACTGGATGTATCGACCCAGTGAGAACCTGCTCAGGTGTTAATGTCGAAAGGACGACATCATGAGTACGTTGATGGACGAAGAG
>NZ_JAGQDF010000028.1 GCF_018069875.1 Ideonella alba
ACACATAACAATGCGAGAAGCCATCGGGGCGCCTTCTTCAGAAGGAGGAGAAGAGAGATCGCGTGCTTGCGATGCCTAACGTTCGAGCTAAGCTGCGCGCGGAGGCATGCGGCGTAAGCCCGGGCTGCGAGGATGCCACGAAACACGCAGCCCGGGCTTGCGCCGCATGCCGTAGCGCGTCAGCTTGAGCGAGTGGTTAGGCCGCACGCATAGGCTATGCGTTGAGCGTGGAGCACCACCGTGCCCTAGCTTCGCGAGTCTCGGTAGGCAACTGCTGCTCCTGCTGCCGAAAGCGGCCGCAGTGGTACGCGAACTCGCTACGAAGGCTCTCCAGCGGCGGCTTTCCTTGCTTGGCGTGCTCCGCGTGCTGTGAGACCTGCATCCACACAAGGCGTTCTAGAAGCTCAGAGAGTTCCTTTTCCTGCCCTGCGCGAAGTTGCTTCAACACGCTTGTCTGCTCGGCCATGATCATGAGAGGCGCCTCCTCGGCGAAGCGAACAATGGGGCGCAAAGCGACATAGCAGGCGGCTATGCCTAGCCCAAAGCATGCAAAAGCTCCGAGGAGCAACAGTGAAGCATTGCTGAACTTACTCATGGTCAGGTTGAGCGTTGTAGGTGAGAAGTGCTCGGCGTTACTCGTGCGGCCTAACGTTCGAGCTGAGCCGCGCACGCCGACATGGCGCTTGGCCCGCTGGACGGATGATGGCCTAAGCCGGGAAGCGGGCCAAGTGCCATGGCGGTGGGCGTCGGTTCCAGCGAGGGGTTAGGCCGCAGCTTCGTCGCGCGCATTCTTGGTGGCCAGCAGATAGACCGCCAAGGCTCCTGCGAGATTTACGGCAAGTTCTGCGTGTCTTGGTGCAGGCTTCACCCCGGCCTTTCCCTTCCCATGTGAGTCGCTGAGACGGTTGCGCAGGGCTCCGAGGCCTTCGACGACTGCCGTGCAGCCGCCCAAGATTTGCTTGAAAACCGCCTCGGTGTGCTGTGAGGGTGCGAGATTCAGGTGCTCGGCGGTTTGCTTGTACAACTTAGTGATGTCTGGGCTGTCCTCGTAGGGCACGGCTGCCTCCTCAAGGATGTGCTTGCACACGGATTCGAGGAGCGTTCGTGCGATCGTGATTGCGCCTTCAGGATCCGAGGCGCGACGGTCGAGTGCTTTGGACCAGGCGGCTTGGACATGCGCAGCGTCGAACTTTTCCAGAGACTCGGATACGACCGAGTCAGAGGGTGCGCTTCCGTTCTTTTCAAGAAGATTGAGCATGGCCGCGAACTCATCCCAGATGTACCTTCTTCGCTCAGCGTACGTGGCGTACTTGTTCTTGATGAACTGCCAGAACTGACCAAGGCTCCTGTTAGTCCGAAGGAAGCGTGGAGTGAAGGCCTCAATCGACGACTCGGCCAGCACCACTTGGCGGAGACGCGTGTATTCAGCCTCGCCTTCTGCTCCTCCAGTAGCGTGGCTGACAAGGAGGTTCTGCAGCGCCTCAACCTCTTCGTAGAGTGGGTGGCGGTGAGGCATCGTTCTGCGGCCTAACGTTCGAGCTGAGCTGCGCACGCCGGCATGGCGCTTGGCCCGCTGGACGGATGATGACCTAAGCAGGGAAGCGGGCCAAGTGCCATGACGGTGGGCGTCGGTTCCAGCGAAGGGTTAGGCCGCACGCTTGCGCCTCGCCCAGCGTTGCGCGTAGACGCCGCGCGCAAGGATTGGGACTACGAGGTCGATTCTGTCCGGGTCACCCTGACCGGGAGATGAGAACAGCCTGTATTCGACCTGAAGTCGCGCCGCGCCATCCTGGATGGACTCCAGACTTGCAGTACCTGATGCCCAGAACTCATGAATCATGTGATCCATCTCGAAAACGCACTCGTCCGTGAACCCGTACTCCTCGAGCTTGATGATCTGCCCATCACTCAGGGTAAGCGTCGCTTCCAACTGATTGAGGTAGGCACCAAGTCGGAAGCCCTGTCCACCTTTGCAATGGATCATCAGGTAGCTGCGTAGTCGCACAGACACCGACCAATCGCGCTTGCGGTACAGGCGGACGGAGGTGTCGGCGAAGCGAAGCATGGATGTTTTCGTGCGGCCTAACGTTTGACCTGAGGGGCGCGCGCAGGCATGGCGCTTGGGCCGCGCGACGCAGCATAGACCAAGGCGTTGCTCGGCCCAAGTGCCATGCCGGAGCGCGTCCACTCGAGCGAAGGGTTAGGCCGCACTCTCAACCCCAAGGGCGAATGGTCACCTCTGTTGAGACCACATGTAGCAACTGATGGTCGAGAGGAGGGCGCTGAACGTACCACTCCTTGTTGGGATCGAAGTAGAGGCCCCGACGACCAACGGTGCAGTCGAGGAAGTCTCGGCTCAGAACCTGACTGAGTGGGCGCATCGCACCATATCGGTCGAGTGCCCTGCGGCTTCCACTCGCCGCAACGGTTGCCTGTGCCGTGCAGGCTTTGTACCCAGTAGCGCTGAAGTCAATAACTATGCCGCCGGGAGTCCACTTCTCCATGAGCGCGGCTTGTCCCAAGAGGCTCTGGTTCTTGCCCTTCCAGTTCATCTTCGACTGGAACGCCAATCCCTTCTCCAACGCGACGTTGCCTGCTTCATCGTGGATGGAGATCTGAAAGATTCCGTCAGACCCGTACGATCGTTCCGGCGCACCAGGTCCTCGTCCGCGGATCTTCCGATAACCGACGCGAATCTCGAACTGCTGGCCCGCCGACACATAGCGGATGGGGTCTACCACAGCCAGTGCTTGACCGAGCGCTCCTGTGACCGAGTCTTCATCGGCACGATGTTGATCAAAGAATGCTTCGGCGTTTGCTACACCGGCCGAGTAGCGATCTCGAAGCAGGTTGATGACTTCAGAAGGGAGGATGTCGCGCATTTGTGTTCTTGTGTGGCCTAACGTTTGAGCTGATGCGCGAGCGCCGGGATGGCGCTTGGCCCGCTGGACGGATGATGGACCACTCCGGGAAGCGGGCCAAGTGCCATGCCGGTGCGAGTCGGCTCCAGCGAAGGGTTAGGCCGCAGCGTTCACCGCCCCCAGTAGATTTCTCCGGATGCGTTCAGCCCTATCGTTGCTCAACTTGCGAGCGTCAATTCCCACCTCGCCCAGGTACTCCATGAACATGGCCTTGAACGAGGCTGAGTCGATACGACGCAACTCTTCTAAGAGACCAGGGTTCTGAGTAATGAAGGCCTTGACGAACTCGACCTCGGTCGGTGACGGGACAACAGAGCGAGCGAGTTCAGCCATGGTTGCGTGGTTGGTCCATTGCACGCTGTTGCGAGAAGCCCTCGCAAGCTCGCGAACCGCCGATCGCAGTTCACCAAGCTCCTCGAGAATGAAGTCTTCCTTGCTGACCGGCTTTGTATCTATGCTAGCGACTACAAACTCTCCAAAGTGCTTAAGGAATGTTGTGTAGTCTGGCTTCTTGGACGCTTCATAGGTGGCTAGAGCTTTCTCAAGCAACTTCTGCTTGAAGGCCTGAATCGCTTGATACCGAAGGTCACGCGGATAGAGCACATGCTCGATCGGCGCGGTGTCGAAGGAGTACGTTGTAGCCGTGTCTTTGATGATGATTGCAGGCTTGTCAAACGCCAGTCGCATACCCAGTTCGAACATCACGTTTGGATTCTTGGCGCTTACGTCGCAGATGACCAGATCGCAGTCATATAGATTTTGAACAATGCGCTTCTGAATGACACCAATCTCGTTAGAGTCACTCACAAGTTCTACGGAGAAGTCTGACGCAGCGAGCGCTTCCTTGACGATCGCGCAGACTTCTTGCCAGTGGACCTCAGAGTAGTCGGCGATGGCTGAGATGGGCATGACTAGCCCGCACTTGAGGGTCTTTGCGTTCGAGGTCATGACTGGTCGCCTCCTGCGGCCTTGTATGTTCAACCCAGCGATTCCACAGAAGAATCGCGGTTAGCGCAAGCGACCCGTGCGCCTGCGTTGGACGA
>NZ_JAGQDF010000029.1 GCF_018069875.1 Ideonella alba
GGCCCGCTATGCGGGCCTGGGATCAACTTGCGCTTGACGGACGGGGAAGCCCTTGTAGTTCGAGCTGAGCCGCGCACACCGGCATGCCGCTTGGCCCGCTGGACGGATCATGATCTAAGCCGGGCAGCGGACCAAGTGCCATGACGGTGGGCGTCGGTTCCAGCGAAAGGTTAGGCCGCACTCTTCAATCTATTTCGGGCATAGGCGAGCCGGGCGTTCGTTGCTTTGGACAGCCGACCTTCTCTGGGCTCAAGTTCAGCGACAACCTGCCGCCATTCTTTTGCATGAAAGGCAAGCTCTGACCGGGCCACTGCACGGCGATCTTCTTCTGCTTGCCAAGAGCGTTCCCTGACTGTTCGGAGATCTAACCAAAGACTCCGGTCGCCTGCGAAGAATCGGGCTCCCGATAGCTTCAGCACACCGGCAAGGCGGTTGAACTCGGTGAACTGAGCCTCTTCATCGTGAAGCGAGTCGTAGAGGCTATGCGTGCCTCTGGGGAAAGGATCGGAAGCGACAATCGCATGAAGCTCTTCGACAGAGAAGCTGCTTCCGTGCTCGTCGGAGATGTCCAAGCTGAGTTCGAGTCGCCTGGGCGCGTAAGCCAGCGACACCATCCAACCCTTCGGAGTTGCGATGTGTTCCGAACCTTCGCAGCGATAGCGAACAATGCCGCCGGTCCAGTCGCTGCCATCAGGCGTGACCGTTCGTTCTATCGCGCGGAAGCCATGGCTGTCCACGAGGAAGCAAAGCGCTCTCTCCTCAGCCGCACAGAAGGACTCTTCGAAGGAGGGCATGGTGGCGGTTGTGCGGCCTAACGTTCGAGCTGAGCCGCGCACGCCGGCATGGCGCTTGGCCCGCTGGACGGATGATGACCTAAGCCGGGAAGCGGGCCAAGTGCCATGCCGGTGGGCGTCGGTTCCAGCGAAGGGTTAGGCATCAGTCTTCGTCCTCAAACCAGAGGCAAGCTGTCCGCTCCGGCGTGAGGACGAGTATTCCGGTATCGAAGGTGGCTTCGGTCGCGGGTGACCACGAGGCTCCGACGTGTGGCGACTGACGCGGAAGGCCGAACGTGCCATTGGTGAAGTAGCGAGCTCCGACGGTGCCAACGGCCTGAAGAAACTTCGCCGCGAGCTCCTCGGCCTGGCCGAGTGGAACCAGTTCGATCTCGTACGCCATGTCGCGGTGGATGACGCTGCGTAGAACACAAGCAGCTTCTTTGGGACTCACTTCCGAGTAAATGGCTGGTTCGCCCTTGAGGCCAAACGCAAGGGCTGCCAACTCGGGCGAAGCGAAGGCCTCTTCCAGAACCTGGGCTCGAACGTGGCCTGCATTTCGCAGGGCTTCGATGGCCACCAACACTTCCATCTGATGCCTAACGTTCGAGCTAACCGGACCGCGGACGGAGGCAGGACGCCTTGGCCCGAGCTGAGAGAACGTACCGTGTACCTCAGCTCGGGCCAAGGTGGCCTGCCGTAGCGGGTCCGGTTGAGCGAAGGGTTAGGCCGCGCTACATTGACGCTAGGGCGTTGGGGTAAGGCGCTGGGCGAAGCTGAGGCGAGTGAGTGCATGTTGCTTTGCAGGCTTGGCCTTCACGCCGTGTGCCCTGAATCTCGCTCGGCGATATACAAACGCCATCCTGCCCATGCGTACTCCGGCTCGATGTCCCTGTAGCCGCGCTTTTCGCAGATGGCCTCGTATGCATACCTGGGCATGGCAATGCATGCAGCCTTGTCTCTGGCCTCAATAACTTCGGACTCAGTTAAGGGCGCGCCTTTGTCGGATTCGAGTCGAATGAGCACAGCAACGAGCGCTGGTACCGGCACAAGTAGAAGATCGTCGTCCTTCTGGTTCATCTGAGTTGCCGGTGAAGCTTGACATCGGGGACCGCATTGCGCGGCCTAACGTTCGAGCTAAGCGGGCGACAACGGCAGGACGCCAGGGCCCGGTTGGCGAAAATGTACCGCGTACCGCCGACCGGGCCCTGGTGGCCTGCCGTTGTCGCTCCGCTTGAGCGAGGGGTTAGGCCGCATGCGCGCGCCGCCAGACGTGGAGGAACACCATGCCGCCAAGCAGGCCATGCGCACCGAACTGTGCAACACCTTCGAGGTAGTTGAGCCAGCCGGCAATGGTTGGCTTGCCGCCAACGATGAGTTCCGTGTATTTGCCGTGCCATGTGGCTGAGAACGAACTGCCGCCTGTAGTTGCTGGCCAAGCAAACGCGGCGATGCCTATGCTGCCGACGATGAAACCAAGCAAGGCAACGTTCAGTGTTGTTGCCTTGCCCACTTTGTTTAGTGCCCAGAACCCAGGAAGACCGAGTATCAGTAGGTGCGCCGTTGCGACGAGCAGCACAAAAGCGGAGAGTTTCAGAATGTCGACACCGGGCACTGACTCACCAGCGAGAAGTGCTGGCAGAGCGCTCCAGCATGCGAACAATACCGGCTGGATTGCGAGGGCGCAGAGACAGGCGAGCAGAGTGTGTTTCATGCGGCCTAACGTTCGAGCTGAGCCGCGCACGCCGGCATGGCGCTTGGCCCGCTGGACGGACGATGACCTAAGCCGGGAAGAGGGCCAAGTGCCATGGCGGTGGGCGTCGGTTCCAGCGAGGGGTTAGGCCGCACTCAGCGTAGCTCGACGGACTTAAGGAGTTCCAGAAGGGGTGCCAAGTCGGGTCGCTCTTTGCCAGCCATAGAGATGTGGATGTCGAACCAAATCCCATCAACGTAGGCTGCTGCCAGAACATGCGCTTGCCGGATCGGCAACCCTGCGGGCTGATCCAAGAAGAACGTAGCTCCCTTGAATTGTCCGCTCGCGATCAGAGTCAATTCCGTCGCATCCTTGTAGCTCTTGTTCGAGAGCGCAGCCTTGAGGCAGTTGTCCGCGTCCGAGCATGCTGTCGACTTGTCGATGTAGACAGACAAGTTCAGCTTTGTCCTATCACTGGCGAGTAAGTAGTAGACGGCCGATTCGTCTTCTCGCCGCTGCTCACGCTGTATCGTCCAATCGCTCTTCGGTAGGGATAACGCAGGCTTCATCTGAAGCAGTGAAAGCACACGTTCGCGCTCCGTGTCGCGAACGTCCGCGTGTGCGCCCGCAAAGATCAGGCAACCAAGGATAGAGAGCGAGGAAGGTCGAAGCATGAGGTGCGGTGGTTGTGCGGCCTAACGTTCGAGCTGAGCCGCGCACGCCGGCATGGCGCTTGGCCCGCTGTACGGATGATGACCCAAGCCGGGAAGC
>NZ_JAGQDF010000002.1 GCF_018069875.1 Ideonella alba
AAGAACGGCGCGCTGACGCTGTACACCTACAAGGGTGGCAACCGCGACCAGATCGCCGTGGTGCGCTGATCCTTCGGGTCACCACCATGAAAAAAGGGGCGCCGCGAGGCGCCCCTTTTTGCGTTCAGCTCAGCCAGCCATCACTGGGTGACGGCCTTCGCCTTGCCACGCAGCTCGAACATCATGTCGCCGGCGGCTTGACCCAGACAGGTGTTCATGTCGGAGTACTTGTCGCAGCCGGTGCCGAAACCGCCGCCCGGGTTCTGCCACATGGCGTTGTAGCCGGTGGGCGCGGTGTTGATTTCCCAGCCCCACTGGCCGCCCACGAAGAAGTCCATCTGGCCCTGCACCGAGACCCAGTAGGTGCCTTCCTTCAGCGTGACGGCGGTCGGCAGCGTGACGGTGATCGAGCCAGAGGCGTCGTTGGTCACCGGCACCAGCGGGAAGTCAGCCACGACCTTGCCCGGCTTGCCGCCCTTGTCCTTGTAGAAGGTCACATTGGCCGACACCAGCGGGCCGGTGCCGTTGAAGTACGCGCCAGGGGCGAACACTTCCGAGACCTTCCACTTCTGGCCGGCCGGTACGCTGAAGTCGTCAGCAGCGCGGTTGTCATAGGCGTCGAAGGTGGACTCGAAGTCCTGCGAGGTGATCGCGTTGGCGGCATCGTTCGCCAGTTGCGAGTAAAGCACCGCCTGGGCCGTCACCGGCAGGACAGCGGTCTTGCCGCCAGCGCTCTTGACCGGGCCGGCCATCGCGACGCCCGACAGGGCCAGGGCGGCCGCCAGGGCCAGGGACTTGAACTTGTATTCCATGCTGATCTCCGCTTGCTTGGCCGTTGAGGGTCGGCCGTGAGAGGACAACGGGCCCGAACCCGCGGGTAGCAGGTCTGGCAGGGCACCGAACAACATTGCCAAGCCCCGTTTGTACGTCGTCTGACCCCCGACGGGCAGGCCTCCTGGCTTTCCCGATGTGGGATTGACGCTGTGCGGGAAATCAGCTCTCCTTGAGCCGCTTCGTGGCCGCGCACCACGCTGGCGTGGTCACTGTCCAACTCTGGTGCTCAACCGGGTTCGGGAGCGTGGACAGTGCGGCGGCGGCCCCCATGGCAGGCCTTGATGGCCGTGACTGGCGGAGGGAGCGGGATTCGAACCCGCGGTGGGCTATTAACCCACACACGCTTTCCAGGCGTGCGACTTAAACCACTCATCCATCCCTCCGCAGGGACAGCCGCGCATTCTAGCCCAGGATCGACGGCTGGCCGCTCGGGATCGTCATCGATCGGCCCTACACTTCGCGCTTCGCGTTTTCCCCTGGCCCACCGGACGAGCCCATGCAGCGCTTCAACTTCCCGATCGTCATCATCGACGAGGACTTCCGCTCCGAGAACACCTCGGGTCTGGGCATCCGGGCGCTGGCCGAGGCGATCGAGAAAGAGGGCTTCGAGGTGGTGGGCGTCACCAGCTATGGGGACCTGAGCCAGTTCGCCCAGCAGCAAAGCCGGGCCAGCGCCTTCATCCTGTCGATCGACGACGAGGAGTTCACCCCTGGCCCCGAACTGGACCCGGCGGTGCTGAACCTGCGCAAGTTCATCAGCGAGATCCGCTTTCGCAACGCCGACATCCCGATCTATCTGTACGGCGAGACCCGCACCAGCCAGCACATCCCGAACGACATCCTGCGCGAGCTGCACGGCTTCATCCACATGTTCGAGGACACGCCGGAGTTCGTGGCGCGCCACATCATCCGCGAGGCCAAGAGCTACCTGGATGGCCTGGCGCCGCCGTTCTTCCGCGCGCTGATGGACTACGCGCAGGATGGCTCGTATTCGTGGCACTGCCCGGGCCATTCGGGCGGCGTGGCTTTCCTGAAGAGCCCGATCGGCCGGATGTTCCACCAGTTCTTCGGCGAGAACATGCTGCGCGCCGATGTGTGCAATGCCGTGGAAGAGCTCGGGCAGCTGCTGGACCACACCGGCCCGGTGGCGGCCAGCGAGAAGAACGCGGCGCGCATCTTCAATGCCGACCACTGCTTCTTCGTCACCAACGGCACCAGCACCAGCAACAAGATGGTCTGGCACCACACGGTGGCGCCCGGCGACGTGGTGCTGGTGGACCGCAACTGCCACAAATCCATCCTGCACTCGATCATCATGACCGGTGCGGTGCCGGTGTTCCTGACGCCCACGCGCAACCACTACGGCATCATCGGCCCGATCCCCGAGAGCGAGTTCAGCAAGACCTCGATCCAGAAGAAGATCGCCCGGCATCCGCTGCTCAAGGGCGTGGACGCCAAGAAGGTCAAGCCGCGCATCCTGACGGTCACCCAGAGCACCTACGACGGCGTGCTCTACAACACCGAGACCATCAAGGCCAAGCTCGACGGCTGGGTGGACACGCTGCACTTCGACGAGGCCTGGCTGCCGCACGCCGCCTTCCACAAGTTCTACGGCACCTTCCACGCCATGGGCAAGGGGCGCCCGCGCCCCAAGCAGGCGCTGGTGTATGCCACGCAGTCCACCCACAAGCTGCTGGCCGGCATCAGCCAGGCCTCCCAGGTGCTGGTGCAGGACGCGCAGGAGCAGAAGCTGGACAGGCACCTCTTCAACGAGGCCTACCTGATGCACACGTCGACCTCGCCGCAGTACGCGATCATTGCCAGCTGCGATGTCGCGGCGTCGATGATGGAGCCGCCGGGCGGCACCGCGCTGGTCGAGGAAAGCCTGCGCGAGGCGCTGGACTTCCGCCGCGCGATGCGCAAGGTCGACGCGGAGTACGGCCAGGACTGGTGGTTCCAGGTCTGGGGCCCGGACCGCCTGACCGAAGAGGGCATCGGCCGGCCCGAAGACTGGCTGCTGCATGCCAACGAGACCTGGCACGGCTTCGGCAAGCTGGCCGAGGGCTTCAACATGCTGGACCCGATCAAGTCCACGCTGATCACGCCCGGGCTGGATGTCGACGGACGTTTTGCCGACACAGGCATCCCGGCCAGCATCGTCACCAAGTTCCTGGCCGAGCACGGCGTGGTGGTCGAGAAGACCGGCCTGTACTCGTTCTTCATCATGTTCACCATCGGCATCACCAAGGGCCGCTGGAACACGCTGCTGACCGCGCTGCAGCAGTTCAAGGACGACTACGACCGCAACCAGCCGCTGTGGCGCATCATGCCGGAGTTCTGCCAGGCCAATCCGCGCTACGAGCGCATGGGCCTGCGTGATCTGTGCCAGAGCGTGCATGAGGCCTATGCCCGGGGCGACATCGCCCGCCTGACCACCGAGGTCTACCTGACCGAGCTGGAGCCGGCGATGAAGCCCAGCGACGCCTACGCCTGCATCGCCCACCGCAACACCGAGCGCGTCGAAGTCGACCAGCTCGAAGGCCGTGTGACCACCGCCATGCTGACGCCGTACCCGCCGGGCATACCGCTGGTCATCCCGGGCGAGCGCTTCAACCGCAAGGTGGTCGACTACCTGCGCTTCACGCGCGAGTTCAATGCCCAGTTCCCGGGCTTCGGCGCCGACGTGCATGGTCTGGTGGCCGAGCAGGGGCCCGATGGCCGGATGTATTACTTCGTCGACTGCGTGCGCTGAGGCTCAAGCCGGCCGCTGAACGGCCGATAGCAGGCCTCACAGGCCTGCCACGGGTGGGCCAGGCAACGCCCGCATGAAAGCCGCTCGCTGGACCACCGCACTCGACAACCCCCTGGCCCGACCGGCCTCGGCCTGGTGGCGCCGCTGGTGGCGACGCGGGGTTGACGAAGCCGCCGGCCTGCTGGCCACTGATGCGCTGACCGGCCTGCCGGACCGTGAGGGCCTGCTGGCCCAGGCGCTGGCGCTGCAGGTGCGGGCACGGCAGCGCGACGCCACCCGCCCGATGGGCCTGCTGCTGATCGAGTTCGACGACACGCCGGCCCTGGTGGCGCAGCATGGCGTGACGGTGGCCGAGTCCGCGGTGCGGGCGCTGTCGATGGCGCTGCGGCGGGGCATCCGCCAGGGCGACCTGATTGGCCGCTGGGCGGCCGGCGCCTTCATGGTGGTGTTGCCACCGCTGGATCCGCGCGACCTGCGCATGATCGGCGAGCGCCTGCGCGCCGTGGCCCAGGCCACCGAGCTGCGCGAGGGCCCGCAGGGCAGCCTGATCCCGATCTCGGTGCATGTCGGCGCCAGCAGTGCCCCGCTGGACGAGCCGCTGAGCGCGGCCCTCGCCCGCAGCGAACTGGCGCTGAAGAACGCGGCGCCCCGCCTGGGGCGCGGTGAGCGGGTCAGCGTGGTGCTGCGCTGACCCGGCGCGGCTGGCTCACTCGCCTTCGCCGCCGCCCGGCGTCATGTGGCTGAAGCCACCGTCGACATACAGGATCTCGGCGTTCACGCCGCCGGCCAGGTCGGACAGCAGGAAGGCGGTGGCATTGCCCACCTCGTCGATCGTGATGTTGCGGTGCAGTGGCGCGTGCTCGGCGAACTGGCTGAGCTTCTTGCCGAAGTTGGCAATGCCTGAGGCGGCCAGGGTCTTGATCGGGCCGGCCGACACCCCATTGACGCGGATGTCCTTGTCGCCCAGCGAGTACGCCAGGTAGCGCACCGACGCCTCCAGCGAGGCCTTGGCCAGGCCCATGGTGTTGTAATCCGGCACACGGCGTGCGGCGCCCAGGTAGGACATGGTCACCAGCGAGGCCTTGGGGCGCAGCAGCGGCAGCGCCGCCTTGGCCATGGCCGGGAAACTGTAGGCCGAGATCTCGTGGGCCACGCGGAAGGCGTCGCGCGACAGGCCATTGAGGAAATCACCGCCGATCGACTCGCGCGGCGCGAAGGCGATGGCGTGGACGAAGCCGTCGAACTGGCCCCAGCGCTCGCCCAGCGTGGCGAAGGCCTGGGCGATCTGCTCATCACTGGCCACGTCCATCTCGACGATCAGGTCCGAGCCGAATTCCTTGGCGAAGTCGGTGATGCGTTCCTTGAACCGCTCGCCCTGGTAGCTGAAGGCGAGTTCCGCGCCTTCGCGGTGGCAGGCCTTGGCGATGCCGTAGGCGATGGAGCGGTTGTTCAGCAGGCCGGTGATCAAGAGACGTTTGCCGGCAAGAAATCCCATGGTGGCTCCGAAATCGGTGTTCTCAAGCCCGCGATTCTGGCATGGCATGCGCGAATCGGTGCAGGCGTCTTGAAGCGGTCAAAAGCTCAGGCTACAATCCGACTTTCGCTAGATTTGCACGGGTGGGCGGATTCTTCCAGCCCATTTTTTTTGCTTGAGCACCAAGTGGGCTGTCCGGGTGGCTGTGTGGCACAGCATACCGGAGGGCGCAGGTGGCGGGCGGAGAGTGTCCGGCGGCGGGTGGGCAAAGGGTCTGCCAGCCGTGCGGGGCGAACGGAAAGGATTGCTGGCCCTGATGAACTGGATGCAAGCTGTCGAGAAGACAGTGACCGGACTGCAGTATGAACTTGTCGGCGTGGAGCGTTCGGCAGGGGGCTTGCTGCGCGTCACCATTGATCGCATCCCGGGCCAGAGCTATCCCACCGGCGAGCACGAATTCGTCACGGTGGAGGACTGCGAGGCGGTGACCCGCCAGCTGCAGTACCTGCTGGAGGTGGAAAACGTCGACTACGCCCGGCTCGAGGTCTCCTCGCCGGGGCTGGACCGGCCGTTGAAGACGCCGGCGCATTTCGCGCGTTTCACCGGCCAGCTGGTCCAGATCACCCTCAAGCTGCCCTTCCAGGGCCGCAAGAAGTACCAGGGCACGCTGCTGGCCGCCGATGCGGGCGAAGGCTGGCGCCTGGTGTTCACCGAAGGCAAGGTCGAGCAGGCGCTCGACTTCAGCTTCGATGAAATCCGCGAGGCCCGGCTGGTGCCGGTGCTTGATTTCAAGGGGCGCCGCAAGGCGGCCCCGGCGCCCGCAGCGCCAGCCGATACGACTGACGGAGGTCAACAAGAATGAACCGCGAAATGCTGATGTTGGTGGACGCGATCTCGCGCGAAAAGAGCGTGGATCGTGAGGTCGTCTTCGGTGCGGTGGAAGCCGCGCTGGCCTCCGCGACCAAGAAGCTCCACGGGGGCGAGGTGGACATCCGTGTCACCGTCGACCGCGAGACCGGCGACTACGAGACCTTCCGCCGCTGGCTGGTCGTGCCTGATGCCGCCGGTCTGCAGAATCCCGATGCCGAAGAGCTGCTCTCGGAAGCCCGCGAGCAGATTGCCGAGCTGGAAGAGGGCGACTACATCGAGACCTCGATCGAGTCCGTGCCCATCGGCCGTATCGGTGCCCAGGCCGCCAAGCAGGTGATCCTGCAGAAGATCCGTGACGCCGAGCGCGAGCAGCTGCTGAATGATTTCCTCTCGCGCGGCGAGAAGATCATGGTCGGCACCGTCAAGCGCCTGGACAAGGGCGACGTGATCGTCGAGTCGGGCCGCGTTGAGGGCCGCCTCAAGCGCAGCGAGATGATCTCCAAGGAGAACCTGCGCACCGGCGACCGCGTGCGTGCCTTCATCCTCGGCGTCGACACCCAGGCCCGCGGCCCGCAGATCATGCTGTCGCGCTCGGCGCCGGGCTTCATGGTCGAGCTGTTCGCCCAGGAAGTGCCCGAGATCGAGCAGGGCCTGCTGGAGATCAAGAGCTGCGCCCGCGACTCGGGCAGCCGCGCCAAGATCGCGGTGGTCTCGCACGACAAGCGGGTCGACCCGATCGGCACCTGCGTGGGCGTGCGCGGCTCGCGCGTGACCGCCGTCACCAACGAGCTGGCCGGCGAGCGCGTCGACATCGTGCTGTGGTCCGACGACCCGGCCCAGTTCGTCATCGGTGCGCTGGCCCCGGCCAATGTGCAGTCGATCGTGGTGGACGAGGAGCGCCACGCGATGGATGTGGTGGTTGACGAGGAGAACCTCGCGATCGCCATCGGCCGCGGCGGCCAGAACGTGCGTCTGGCCTCGGAGCTGACCGGCTGGCGCATCAACATCATGACGGCCGAGGAATCGGCCGCCAAGCAGGCCGAGGAAAGCGACTCGGTGCGCAAGCTCTTCGTCGACAAGCTCGACGTCGACGAGGAAGTGGCCGAGCTGCTGATCCAGGAAGGCTTCACCAGCCTCGAGGAAGTGGCCTATGTGCCGCTGCAGGAGATGCTCGAGATCGAGGGCTTCGACGAGGACACCGTGGCCGAGCTGCGCACCCGTGCCAAGGATGCGCTGCTGACCATGGAAATCGCCCGCGAGGAGAAGGTCGACGAGGTGTCGCAGGATCTGCGCGACCTGGAAGGACTGAACCCCGACCTGATCGCCCGCCTGGCCGATGGCGGCGTGCACACCCGTGACGACCTGGCCGATCTGGCCGTGGACGAGCTGACTGAGATGACCGGGGTCGACGAGGCCCAGGCCAAGGCGCTGATCATGAAGGCGCGCGAACACTGGTTCAACGCCTGAACCCGCCGCGCCCCGCACCACGCCTACCGAACCCGGCCCCAGAATTCAAGGAACAACAAGCATGGCAGTGACCACCGTCGCCCAACTCGCAGCCGAACTGAATCGGCCCGCCGCGACGCTGTTGGAGCAGTTGCAGTCGGCTGGCGTGGCAAAGCAGTCGGCCGACGACGCCCTGACCGAAGTCGACAAGGAGCGCCTGCTCGACTTCCTGCGCACCTCGCATGGCACCGCCAGCGGCGAGCGCAAGAAGATCACGCTGACCCGCAAGTCGACCTCCGAGATCAAGCAGGCCGACGCCTCCGGCAAGGCCCGCACGATCCAGGTCGAGGTTCGCAAGAAGCGCACCTTCGTCAAGCGCGATGACCTGCCCGGCGCGCCGGTCGAGGACGCCGCCGCCCAGGAGGCCGCCGAACTCGCCCGCCGCGAGGAGGAAGCCCGCGCCCAGGTCGAGCTGATCCGCCAGCAGGAAGAAGCGCTGGCCGAGCAACGCCGCCAGCGCGAGGAGCGAGAGCGCCTGGAACGCGAGGCCGCCGAACGCGCCGCCGCCGAGGCTGCCGCCGCGCGCGCTGCCGCCGAGGCCGCCGCCGCTGCCGAGGCCGCCGCCCAGGCCGCCGCGGCCGCTGCGGCCCAGCAGAGCGCCGCCGCCGTGACCACGCCGGCACCTGCCCCTGCGCCCGCCCCGGTGCCGGCACCGGCGCCTGCCGAGCCGGCCAAGCCGACCGTGCGTCTGGTCAAGGGCAACTCGGCGGACGCCGAGGAGCAGAAGCGCCTGGCCGATCTGGCCAAGCGCAAGCAGGCCGCCGAGGACGAAGCCGCCAAGATTCGCGAGATGATGAATCGCAAGGCGAAGGTCATGGTCGCCAAGAAGGAGGAGCCCAAGCCGGTCGAGCCGGTGGCTGCGGCCAACAAGGAAGGCATCAAGGGCACCATCCACAAGGCCAAGGCCGCGCCGGGCGCCCCGGGCACCACGACCACCGCCACCGCTGGCAAACCGGGTGACAAGAAGTCGGTCAAGTCCGAGAAGCTGTCGTCGAGCTGGGCCGAGGACAAGAAGCGCGGCACGCCGGCCGGCAAGGGCCGACCCGACACCAACGCCGGTCGCGCCGGCTGGAAGGCCCCGCGTGGCGGCCGCCGCGGCGACAGCCGCGATGGCGACCGCGGCAGCAACTTCCAGATGCCTTCCGAGCCGCAGACCCAGGAAGTGCACATCCCCGAGACCATCTCGGTGGCCGACCTGGCTCACAAGATGTCGGTCAAGGCCAGCGAGGTCATCAAGAAGCTGATGCAGCTGGGCCAGATGGTCACCATCAACCAGCAGCTGGACCAGGAAACGGCCATGATCGTGGTCGAGGAAATGGGCCACAAGGCGTTTGCCGCCAAGCTGGATGATCCGGACGCCTTCCTCGAGGAAGAACACGCCGCCACCGATGGCGAAGCGCTGCCGCGCGCGCCGGTGGTCACCGTCATGGGCCACGTCGACCACGGCAAGACCTCGCTGCTGGACTACATCCGCCGCAGCCGGGTGGCCGCGGGCGAGGCCGGCGGCATCACGCAGCACATCGGCGCCTACCACGTCGAGACGCCGCGCGGTGTCGTCACCTTCCTCGACACCCCGGGTCACGAGGCCTTCTCGGCCATGCGTGCCCGCGGTGCCAAGGCCACCGACATCGTCATCCTGGTCTGTGCCGCCGACGACGGCGTGATGCCGCAGACCAAGGAGGCCATCTCCCACGCCCGTGACGCCAAGGTGCCGATCGTGGTGGCGATGACCAAGATCGACAAGCCCGAGGCCAACGTCGAGCGCGTCAAGAGCGAACTGGTGGCCGAGCAGGTCGTGCCGGAAGACTTCGGTGGCGAGAGCCCCTTCGTGGGCGTGTCGTCCAAGACCGGCCAGGGCATTGACGAACTGCTGGAGCAGGTGCTGCTGCAGGCCGAGGTGCTGGAGCTCACCGCGCCTGTGGACGCGGCCGCCAAGGGCCTGGTCGTCGAAGCGCGCCTGGACAAGGGTCGCGGCCCGGTCGCCACCGTGCTGGTGCAATCCGGCACGCTGAAGAAGGGCGACGTGGTCCTGGTGGGTTCGAGCTACGGCCGCGTGCGGGCCATGCTGGACGAGGATGGCAAGCCCACCGAGGCGGCCGGCCCGTCGATTCCTGTCGAGATCCAGGGCCTGACCGAGGTCCCGCTGGCCGGTGACGACTTCATGGTGCTGGCCGACGAGCGCCGCGCCCGTGAGATCGCCACCTTCCGACAGGGCAAGTACCGCGACGTCAAGCTGGCCAAGCAGCAGGCCGCCAAGCTGCAGACCATCATGAACGAGATGGGCCAGGAAGCGGCGCAGGCACTGCCCCTGATCATCAAGGCGGACGTGCAGGGCTCGCAGGAGGCACTCACCCAGTCGCTGCTGAAGCTGTCCACCGCAGAGGTCAAGGTGCAGATCGTCCACGCGGCGGTCGGCGGCATCAGCGAGTCGGACGTCAACCTGGCGGTCGCCTCCAAGGCCATCATCATCGGCTTCAACACCCGTGCGGACGCCAATGCACGCAAGGTGGCCGAGCACAACGGCGTGGACATCCGCTACTACAACATCATCTACGACGCCGTGGACGAGGTGAAGGCGGCGATGGGCGGCATGCTGGCGCCGGAGCAGAAGGAAGAGGCGCTGGGTACGGCGGAGATCCGCAAGGTCTTCGTGGCCTCGAAGATCGGCACCGTGGCCGGCTCGATGGTCACCTCGGGCCTGGTCCGCCGCAACGCCAAGTTCCGTCTGCTGCGCGACAACATCGTCATCTACACCGGCGAGGTGGAATCGGTGCGTCGCGAGAAGGATGACGTGAAGGAAGTCAAGGAAGGCTTCGAGTGCGGTATCAAGCTGCGCAACTACAACGACATCCACGAAGGCGACGTGCTGGAGATCTACGAAATCAAGGAGATCGCCCGCACGCTGTAAGCCGGCGGACAGGACGCCCCGCGTTCAACCCCGCCGCCTGCGGCGGGGTTTTTGCTTGAGGCGACCGATGGTCAGGAGCATCCCATGCGACACAAGCGCAGCATTCCCAATCGCAGTTTCCGCGTCGCTGACCAGATCCAGCGCGACGTGGCCGAGCTCATCCGCGAGCTCAAGGATCCGCGCATCGGCATGGTCACGATCAGCGGCGTCGACGTCACGCCCGACTACGCCCACGCCACGGTGCGCTTCACGCTGCTGGTGGGCAGCCCCGAGGCCACCGAAGAGGCCTTGAACGAGGCGGCCGGCTTCGTGCGCAACGGCCTGTTCAAGCGCCTGCAGATCCACACCGTGCCGACGCTGCATTTCAAGTTCGACCAGACCACCGAGCGGGCGGCCGAACTCAATGCGCTGATCCAGCGCGCCAATGCCACCCGCGCCAAGGACGAGTGAGCCTGTGAACGCGCCCTTGCGTCCCCGCGTGCCGCGCCGTGCCCTGCATGGCGTGCTGCTGCTGGACAAGCCGGTGGGCCTGTCCAGCAACGACGCGCTGCAGAAAGCCAAGCGCCTGATGCGGGCCGAGAAGGCCGGCCACACCGGCACGCTGGACCTGCTGGCCAGCGGCCTGCTGCCGCTGTGCTTTGGCGCGGCCACCAAGTTCTCGCAGGCCAGCCTGGACGCCGACAAACGCTACACCGCCACGCTGCGCCTGGGCCAGACCCGCGCCGGCGGCGACCTGGAAGGCGAGGTGCTGCGCGAGCGCCCGGTGGCCGTGGACCTGGCGGCGATCCAAACCGCCTGCGCCCGCTTCACCGGCCCGATCGCCCAGGTGCCACCGATGCACTCGGCACTGAAGAAGGACGGCAAGGCGCTGTACGAGTACGCCCGCGCCGGCATCGAGGTCGAGCGCACGCCGCGCCAGGTCACGATCCATGCGATCGACATCCTCGCCTGGACGCCCGAGCAGCACACCCTGGTGCTGGACGTGCGCTGCTCCAAGGGCACCTACATCCGCACGCTGGCCGAGGACATCGGCGAGGCGCTGGGCTGCGGCGCCCACCTGTCGGCGCTGCGCCGTACCGCCAGCGGCGGCCTGGCCCTGGCCGACGCCGTCACCCTGGAGCGCCTGGCCGAGATGACCGAGCCTGAGCGCGACGCCTGCCTGCGCCGCCCCGACAGCCTGCTCTCCGACCGCCCCGAGGTGCGCCTGCCGGCGCCCGAGGCGGCCCGATTCCTGCAAGGCCTGCGTCGCCGCACCGCGCTGGCCGATGCCGACGCCGTGCGCGTCTACGGCCCCGAACCCGCTGCCTTTCTGGGCAGCGCCCACATCACCGCCGGCGAACTCATCGCCGACCGCCTGTTGAGCCCCCCAGAGGTCCAGGCCCTGCTGCAATCCTGAGAAACCGAGGCCCCTCATGAGCCGTCAGATCCGCAACATCGCCATCATCGCCCACGTCGACCATGGCAAGACCACCATGGTCGACCAACTGCTGCGCCAGAGCGGCACCTTCGCCGAGCACGAGAAGGTCGTCGACACGGTGATGGACAGCAATGCCATCGAGCGCGAGCGTGGCATCACCATCCTGGCCAAGAACTGTGCGGTGCGCTGGAACGACACCCACATCAACATCGTCGACACCCCGGGCCACGCCGACTTCGGCGGCGAGGTCGAACGGGCCCTGTCGATGGTCGACGGCGTGCTGCTGCTGATCGATGCCCAGGAGGGCCCGATGCCGCAGACCCGTTTCGTCACCAAGAAGGCGCTGGCGCTGGGCCTGCGCCCGATCGTCGTGGTCAACAAGGTCGACAAGCCGGGCGCCAACTGCGACAAGGTGATCAACGCCGCCTTCGACCTGTTCGACAAGCTGGGCGCCACCGATGAGCAGCTCGATTTCCCGGTGGTCTATGCCTCGGGCATCAATGGCTGGTCCTCACTCGAGGAAGGCCCGGCCGGCGAGGCCTGGGGCACCTCGATGGGCCCGCTGTTCGACACCATCCTGAAGCACGTGCCCGCCCACCAGGGCGACCCGGCCGCGCCGCTGCAACTGCAGATCTCGGCGCTGGACTACTCCACCTTCGTCGGCCGCATCGGCGTGGGCCGCATCAACGCCGGCACGCTGCGCCCCGCGCAGGATGTGCTGGTCATGGAAGGTCCGGACGGCAAGTCCTACAAGGGCCGCGTCAACCAGGTCCAGACCTTCCAGGGCCTGGAGCGCCAGCAGGCCACCGAGGCCGGCCCGGGCGACATCGTGCTGATCAACGGCATCGAGGACCTGGGCATCGGCGTGACCATCACCGACCCGGCCAACCCGGCGCCGCTGCCGATGCTGAAGATCGACGAGCCGACGCTGACGATGAACTTCTGCGTCAACACCAGCCCGCTGGCCGGCCGCGAAGGCAAGTACGTCACCAGCCGCCAGATCTGGGACCGGCTGCAGAAGGAGCTGCAAAGCAACGTCGCGCTGCGCGTGTCCGAGACCGACGAGGACGGCGTCTTCGAAGTGTCCGGCCGAGGCGAACTGCACCTGACCATCCTGCTGGAGAACATGCGCCGCGAGGGCTACGAACTGGCGGTCAGCAAGCCGCGCGTGGTCTTTCACGACATCGACGGCGTGCGCCACGAGCCGATCGAGCTGGTCACCGCCGACGTCGAGGAAACCCACCAGGGCGGCGTGATGCAGGCGCTGGGCGAGCGCAAGGGCGAGCTGGTCAACATGGAACCCGATGGCCGCGGCCGCGTGCGCCTGGAGTACCGCATCCCGGCGCGCGGCCTGATCGGCTTCTCCAACGAGTTCCTGAACCTGACCCGCGGCTCGGGCCTGATCAGCAACATCTTCGACGGCTACGAGCCGCACAAGGGCGAGATCGCCGGCCGCAAGAACGGCGTGCTGATCAGCATGGACGCCGGTGAGATCTTCACCTACGCGCTGGGCAAGCTCGATGACCGCGGCCGCATGTTCGTCAAGCCCAACGACCCGGTGTACGAGGGCATGATCGTCGGCATCCACAGCCGCGAGAACGACCTGGTGGTCAACGCCACCCGCACCAAGCAGCTGACCAACTTCCGCGTCAGCGGCAAGGAAGACGCGATCAAGATCACGCCGCCGATCGAGCTGACGCTGGAGTACGGCGTCGAGTTCATCGACGACGACGAACTGGTCGAGATCACGCCCAAGAGCATCCGCGTGCGCAAGCGCCACCTCAGCGAACACGACCGCAAGCGCGCCGCGCGCGAGAGCGCATGACGCACCGCCAGGCGGTGCTGACGATGCTGATCGTCACGCTGCTGTGGAGCATCGCCGGCGTCGTCACGCGCCACCTGGAAGCCGCCGCCTCGTTCGAGGTCACCTTCTGGCGCAGCGCTGCCAACGCGCTGGCGCTGGCCGTGCTGCTGGGCTGGCAGAAAGGGCTGGCCACGCTGTGGGCCGAGGTGCGTGGAGGAGGGCGGCTGCTGTGGTTGTCGGCCGCCTGCTGGACGGTGATGTTCACCTCCTTCATGCTGGCGATGACGCTGACCACCGTGGCCAATGTGCTGGTGACGATGTCGCTGGCGCCGCTGGTGACCGCGCTGATCAGCCGGGTCTGGCTGAAGCACCGGCTGCCGGTGCGCACCTGGGTGGCCATCGTGCTGGCCGGTGTCGGCATCGGCTGGATGTACGGCTCCCAGGTGGCTGGCGGCAGCCACCGCGACCTGCTGGGCACGCTGGTGGCGCTGACCGTGCCGCTGGCCGGCGGCACCATGTGGACGCTGCTGCAGCACAACGCCCAGGCCCACCCCGATGAGCACCGCGACATGACGCCGGCGGTGCTGCTGGGCTCCCTCGCTTCGGCGCTGCTGACGCTGCCGCCGGCCTGGCCGCTCACCGCCTCGGGCCATGACATCGGTCTGCTGGTGATGCTGGGCGTGGTGCAACTGGCCATTCCCTGCGTGCTGGCGGTGGCCGCCGGCCGGGTGCTGAAGGCGCCCGAGGCGGCGCTGCTGGGCTTGCTGGAAATCCTGTTTGGCGTCACCTGGACCTGGCTGGGCACCGCCGAGTCGCCCACGCCGGCGGTGATCGGTGGTGGCACCCTGGTGCTGCTGGCGCTGGCCGGCAACGAGGCCCTGGCGCTGCGCCAGCGCGCCCAGGCCTGAGAAAATCCTGCCCATGAGCACGCAACCTTCCCACGCCGTCTCGAGCGACGGCCATGTGCTGGCCGAGCGCCGCGGCGCGATCGGCCTGATCACGCTGAACCGCGCCGGTGCGCTGAATGCGCTGTCGCTGGCCATGGTGCGCGACCTGACCCAGGTGCTGCTGGACTGGCGCACCGACCCCGCCGTGGCCGGCGTGGTGGTGCGCGGCGCCGGCCGCGAGGGCAAGCCGCCGGCCTTTTGCGCCGGGGGCGACATCCGCTTCTTCCACCAGGCTGCGCTGGCAGGTGACCCGCGGCTGGAGGACTTCTTCACCGAGGAGTACGCCCTCAACCACCTGATCCACCGCTACCCCAAGCCGTACATCGCGCTGATGGACGGCATCTGCATGGGTGGCGGCATGGGCATCAGCCAGGGCGCGGCGCTGCGCGTGGTCACCGAGCACAGCAAGCTGGCCATGCCCGAGACCCACATCGGTCTGTTCCCCGACGTCGGCGGGGGCTGGTTCCTGGCCCGCTGCCCTGGGCACCTGGGCGAATACCTGGCGCTGACCGGCCAGGTGCTGGGCGCCGAGGATGCAATCGCCGCCGGCCTGGCCGACCTCCGCGTCGAGTCGGCGCGACAGGCCGAGCTGATCGATGCGCTGGCCTCGCTGAAGGACGCCACCGCCGATGGCGTGCTGGCCGCGGTGCGCCACTTCGGCACGCCGGTGGGCGCCGCCCCGCTGGACGCCCACCGCGCCGAGATCGACGCCTGCTTCAGCCGCGACTCTCTGGCCGGCATCGACGCCGCGCTGCAGGCCGCCGGCGGCGCCTTCGCCCACAGCACACGCCAGGCCCTGGCCAAGCGCTCGCCGCTGATGATGGCCGTCACGCTGGAACAGGTGCGCCGCGCGCGCCAGATGACGCTGGCCGAGGATCTGCGCCTGGAGCGCGACCTGGTGCGCCACTGCTTCTGGCTGCGCCCCGGCACCGCCAGCGAAACCGTCGAGGGCATCCGCGCGCTGGCGGTGGACAAGGACCACGCACCGCGCTGGAACCCGCCGCACATCGCCGACGTCACCCCCGAGATGGTGGCGCCGTTCTTCGACAGCCCCTGGCCCGCGCACGTGCATCCGCTGCGGGCGCTGGACTGAGGACGGCCATGCAGATCAGCGCGCACGGCGTGGCCATTGAGGTGGATGACCAGGGGCCGATGTCGGCACCGGTGGTGCTGCTGATCCAGGGCCTGGGCATGCAGCTCACCGACTGGCCGCAGGCCCTGGTCGATGAGCTGGTCGGCCGTGGCTGGCGCGTGCTGCGCTTTGACAACCGGGATGCCGGTCTGTCGCAGGGCTTCGACAGCGCGGCGATGAGCGGCGGCCTGGCCTACACATTGAGCGACATGGTGCGCGATGCGCTGGGCGTGCTCGACGCCATGGGCGTGCGCTGCACTCATGTGGTGGGCGCGTCGATGGGCGGCATGATCGCCCAGCGGCTGGCCGCCGCGCACCCCGAGCGCGTGGCCAGCCTCACGCTGGTGATGACCACCGCCGGCGCGCGCGGCCTGCCGGCCCCGACACCGCAGGCCCTGGCGGCGCTGGCCGCACGGCCCGACGGGCCGGCAATCGACCAGCTGGCGCAGCACATGGTGCGCAGCTTCGGCGTGCTGGGCAGCCCCGCCTACGCGCCCGAGCCGATGGCCTTCCTGGCCCATTGGCAGCGCCAGGTGCAGCGTGCCTGGCGGCCGCAGGGCACGGCACGCCAGATGGCCGCGGTGATGGCCGACGGCGACCGCACCAGCCTGCTGGCGCGCATCATCGCCCCGGTCCACATCATCCATGGCGATGCCGATCCGCTGGTGCCGGTGGCGGCCGCGGAGCACCTGGCCCGGCACCTGCCGGGGGCGACGCTGGACATCATCCCCGGCATGGGCCATGACTTCCCGCTGCCGCTGATGCCGCGCTGGGCGGCAGGCATCGCCGCCAATGCGGCGCGCGCAGGAGCCGCCCGATGAGCGTCCAGTGGTTCCCCGGCCACATGCATGCCACGCGCAAGGCGATTGCCGAGCGCATGAAGGCCGGCATCGATGTGGTCATCGAGCTGCTGGACGCGCGCCTGCCGGGCTCCAGTGCCAACCCGCTGCTGGCCGAACTGACGGCGCGCCGACCTGGCCTGAAGGTGCTGAACAAGCAGGATCTGGCCGATGCCAGCCGCACCGCCGACTGGCTGGCGCATTACAACGCCCAGCCGCAGACCCGCGCCATCGGCCTGGACGCCAGCGAGCGCGCGCCGGCCCAGCGCCTGGTGGCCGCCTGCCGGGAACTGGCGCCGCAACGCGGCGGCATGGACCGGCCGCTGCGCATCCTGATCTGCGGGGTGCCCAACGTGGGCAAGTCCACGCTGGTCAACACCCTGGCCGGCCGAAAGGCCGCCAAGACCGGCGACGAGGCCGGCATCACCAAGAACGAGCAGCGCATCACGCTCGCCGAGGACGCCTACCTGTTCGACACGCCGGGCATGCTCTGGCCCAAGATCATCGCGCCGCGCTGTGGCTTCCACCTGGCCGCCAGCGGCGCCGTGGGCCGCAATGCCTACGACGAGCAGGAGGTGGCGCTGGAACTGCTGGAATCGCTGGTCGAGGCGGGCTATGCCGCCCTGATCGCGGCGCGCTGGCGCCAGGCCGAGGTCGACGGCGTGCCCGCCGAGGACCTGCTGGAGCGCATTGGCCGCTTCCGCGGTGCCGTGCGCAGTGGCGGCGTGGTCGACCTGCAGAAGGCCGCCGAGGTGGTGCTCAACGACTTCCGCAGCGGCGCGCTGGGCCGGCTGACACTGGAGACCCCGGCGCAGATCGCCACCTGGATCGCCGAGGGCGAGGCCGAGGACGCCCGCCGCCGCGAGGAGCGCGCGGCCATCCGCGAGGAACGCGCGCGCCAGCGCCGCAAGGCCCGCAAGTGATGGATGCGTCGCTGTCGCCGTGGCGCCTGTCGGTCGCGCCAATGCTGGACTGGACCGACCGGCACTGCCGCTACTTCCACCGCCTGATCACCCGGCGCACCCGGCTGTACACCGAGATGGTCACCACCGGGGCCCTGCTGCATGGCGACCAGGCGCGTCACCTGGACTTCAACCCCGAAGAGCACCCGCTCGCGCTGCAACTGGGCGGCAGTGAGCCCGAGGACCTGGCCGCCTGCGCCCGGCTGGCCGAGCGCTGGGGCTACGACGAGGTCAACCTCAACTGCGGCTGCCCCAGCGAACGGGTGCAGCGCGGTGCCTTTGGCGCCTGCCTGATGAACGAGCCGCGGCTGGTGGCCGACGGCGTGAAGGCGATGCGTGACGCGGTGCAGCGCATCCCGGTCACGGTCAAGCACCGCATCGGTGTCGACCGCACCGAGTCCTACGACTTCGTGCGTGACTTCGTCGGCACCCTGGCCGAGGCGGGCTGCGAGGTGTTCATCGTCCACGCCCGCAACGCCTGGCTGCAGGGCCTGTCGCCCAAGGAAAACCGCGAGGTGCCGCCGCTGCGCTACGAGTTCGTCTACCGGCTCAAGCGCGACTTCCCCCACCTGACGGTGGTGCTCAATGGGGGCGTGCAGACCCACGAGCAGATCGCCGCGCACCTGGCTCAGGTCGATGGCGTGATGGTCGGCCGCGAGGCCTACCACCAGCCCTGGCTGATGGCCGACTGGGACCAGCGCTTCCTGGGCGCGCCGGACAACCCGGCCCAGGACCGCGACCAGGTCGAGGCCGCCCTGGTGGCCTACATGGCCCGCAGCGGCGTGCCCTGGTCGCACATCGCCCGCCACATGCTGGGCTTGCGCAACGGCCTGCCCGGGGCCCGCCGCTGGCGCCAGGTCTGGAGCGACCACCGCCTCAAGAGCCAGCCCGCCCAGGCGGTGTGGCAACAACTGCGTGACATGGCGCCCGCGCGCTGACACCTGGCTACCCACCGTTACAGTGCGACCCGGGCGCAGAAGGCACCATGCCGCCTGCATTGGCTCGTTGGGAGGAGCGCATGAACACCCGCATGACAGCGAGATGGCTGCCCTGGATGGGTCTGGCCAGCGTACTGGCCCTCGCCGGTTGCGGCGGCAGCCAGCCCCAGGACGAGGCGGCCACAGCGGCCGCGGCGGCCGACAAGGCCACCCGGCAATCGGTGAGTCCGCAGGGCACCAGCAGCACCAGCGCCGCCGATGCGGTGCGTCTGGCCCACCAGGCCAGTTTCGGCCCCAGCGAGGCCCTGGTGGCCGAGATCCAGGCCGCTGGCGCGGCCCCCTGGATCGAGCAGCAGATGGCGCTGGACGTCTCGCGCTACCAGCGCGGCGGCAATGACCGCATCCACACGCGCGCCAGCACGGTGCCCTTCTGCGACGCCGGTGCGCAGAAGGACAACCCGAACTGCTGGCGCGACTTCTATTCCACCGAGCCGCTGGTCTGGGATTTCTACCGCAACGCCGTGGGTCAGCCCGACCAGCTGCGCCAGCGGGTGGCGATGGCGCTGTCGCATTTCCTGGTGGTCAGCGGCCACGAGGTGTCGGGGACCTATGGGCTGCGGATCTACCAGAACAACCTGCTGTCGCTGGCCTTCGACAACTACCGCAAGCTGCTGCGGCAGGTGATCCTGTCGCCGGTGATGGGCGACTACCTGGACCACGTCAACAACGACCGCTTCGCGCCGAACGAGAACTTCGCGCGCGAGCTGCTGCAGCTGTTCTCGCTGGGCACCTGCAAGCTCGAGGCCGACGGCACGCTCAAGGGTGGCCGCTGCAAGCCGGTGTACGACAACACCATGGTGCGCAACTACGCCTATGCCCTGACCGGCTGGACCTACCCGGCCGGTGGCGCCAGCCCCTGGGGCTGCTGGCCGCAGGGGGCCAACTGCGTGTACTACGGTGGCGAGATGGTCGAGGCGCCCCGCCTGCGCGACCGCCGCTCGCGCAGCCTGCTGTCCAAGGTCAGCATCGCCGCGCAGACGCCGGCGCCGGCGGCACTGGAGCTGGTGCTCGACAGCCTGATGCGCCACCCCAACCTGGCCCCGTTCGTGGCGCGCCGCCTGATCCAGCACCTGGTGTCGAGCGACCCCGAGCCCGCCTATGTGGGCCGCGTCGCGGCGGCGTTCGAGACCGGTCGCTTCACCTACACCGACGGCAGCGGCGAGCATGTCTTCGGCACCTCCCACAAGGGCGACCTGTCGGCCACGGTGGCTGCCGTGCTGCTCGATCCGCTGGCGCGCAACGAGGCCCCGGATGCACCGCGCGCCGGTCACCTGCGCGCACCGGCCCTGCTGTTCACCGGTGCACTGCGGGCCTTCAACGGCCACACCGATGGCGAGCCCTTCAACTGGTGGTGGGGCGACACGCTGCACCAGCAGATGTTCATGTCGCCGTCGGTGTTCGGCTTCTACCCACCGGACTATCCGGTGCCGGGCACCGGCCGGGTCGGCCCCGAGTTCGGCATCCACAACACCAATGGCGCGCTGGAGCGGCTGAACGTGCTGACATGGCTGTTCGACTGGGGCGGCTCGGCGCCCAATCCGGGCATCCCGGATGCGCTGGGCACCGCGGTCGACCTGAGTGCCTTCACGCCCATGGCCGGCGGCGCCGCCACCCTGGTGGACCGCATCAGCGGGCTGCTGCTGGGGCGCACGCTGGCGAAGGAGCCGCGCAAGAAGGTGATCGACGCCGTGTCCTTCTGGACCAGCGACGTTGACAAGGACCGTTGGCGGGAACGCCGGGTGGCCACCGCGGCCTACCTGCTGCTGGCTTCGCCCGACTACCAGGTGCAGCGCTGAGGAGGGCCGCACGATGACGCACACCCATCACACCAGCCGTCGCCGCTTCCTGGGCGCCGGCAGCGCCCTGGCCGCGGCCCTGGGCACCGGCAGCCTGGCCAACCTGCTGCTGGCGCCGCGCTCGGCCTGGGCGGCCGATTACAAGGCCCTGGTCTGCATCGTGCTGTACGGCGGCAATGACGGCATGAACATGGTCGTGCCTACCGACACCGCCCGGCACGACGCCTACGCCGCCGTGCGCGGCCCGCTGGCATTGCCCCGCAGCAGCCTGGTGGCGCTGTCGGGCAGCGACTATGGGCTGCACCCGGCCATGGCACCGCTGGCGGCGCACTGGAACAGCGGCCGGCTGGCGCCGGTGTTCAACCTGGGGCCGCTGCACGAGCCGCTGACCAAGCAACAGTACCGCGACGCGCCCGAGGGCTCGGAGACCGTGCCGGAGAGCCTGTTCTCGCACTCCGACCAGCAGATCCAGTGGGAGACCGGCACCACCGATTCTCAAACCCGCACCGGCTGGGGCGGCCGGGCCTCGCAGCTGCTGGCCACGGTCAACCCGGTGATCTCGCTGGGGGGCAACGGCCACTTCGGTGTCGAGGACCTGCGCATGCCGCTGGTGCTGCCGGGTCCGGGGGCCGGTTTCGGCGCCTACGGCCTGCGGCCCGAGGACCAGACGTGGGAGCCCAACCGGCTGCGCAAGGCGGCGATCGATGCGCTGTATGCGGCGCCCCAGGCGCTGGAACTGGGCAGCGCCTTCGCCACCCAGCAGCGCAGCGCCTTCGATGTGTCGGGCCGCCTGGCCGGCCTCGTGGGCATCCGCCCGGGCGATGCCGACGCGATCCCGCAGATCGACACCGCGTTCGCGCCGCTGATCAACGGCGGCGCGGTGCAGGGACAGCTGGGGCCGCAGCTCTACCAGGCCGCCAAGCTCATCGCCGCGAACGCGGTGGTGCAGGGCAACCGGCAGATGTTCTTTGCCCAGATGGGGGGCTTCGACAACCACCTGAACCAGGTCGGCGGCAGCGCCACCGAGGGCACGCATGCGGCGCTGCTGGGCGATCTGGCGCTGGCCTTGTCCTGCTTCCAGAACGCCCTGGTGGCGCTGGGCCTGGCGACGCAGGTGACCACCTTCACCCAGAGCGACTTCGGCCGCACCTTCGCGCCCAACGAGACGCGGGGCACCGACCATGCCTGGGGCAACCACCAGCTGGTGCTGGGCGGTGCGGTGCGTGGCGGGCAGACCTACGGCACCTACCCGACGCTGCAACTGGGCGGCCCGGACGACGTGGGGCTGGACGCCTGGGAGCTGCAGGGCCGCTGGATCCCGAGCAGCTCGGTCGACCAGTACGCCGCCACCTTGCTGGGCTGGTTCGGCGTGGCCGACGCCGACCTGGGCGGCGTGCTGCCCAACCTGGTGAACTTCGGGAGCCGACGCAGCCTGGGCTTCGTCTGATCAGGCGCGGGCCGGCCAGGTGGCCAGCAGCAGACCGGCCAGCGCCAGCGCCAGCGCGCCCACCTGGGCCAGACCCAGCGATTCGCCCAGGAAGAGCACGCCCACCGCGGTGGCGCTGAGCGGCAGCAGCACCGAGAACACACCGGCGCGCGGTGCCGGCACCTCGCGCAGCCCGCGCATCCACAGCCAGACCGTGACCACGCTGGCCGCCAAGGCGTAGAACACCAGCAGGGTCCAGGTCGGCAGGGCCACCGCGGCGAAGTCGAAGGACAGGGCCTGCCACAGGCCCAGCGGCGTCACCAGCACCAGGCCCCAGAGGTTGATCAAGGCGCTGATGCGGCGTGGCGACACCCCCGCCGTCAGCCGCTTGCCGATCACCACGTAGCAGGCCTCGCAGACCGCCGCCGCCAGCAGCAGCGCGTAGCCCCACCAGGGCGCCTCGGCGGCGGTCGATGAGGCGCCGGCCAGGGCCAGCCACGCCACGCCAGCCACGGCGCAGCCAATGCCCAGGCCCACGCGGCGCCCGATCTGCTCGCCCAGGAACAGCCAGGACAGCAGTGCCACCAGCGCCGGGATGGCGGCCATCACCACACCCGCCGCCACCGCCGAGGTGGCGGCCACACCGAACAGCATGCAGATCGAGAACAGGAAGTTGCCCAGGAAGCTTTCCCAGAACAGCAGCCAGCGCTCGTGGCGGCCCAGCGGCGGCTCGCCCGGCGCGCGGCGCAGCCAGGTCAGCATCGCCAGCGCGGCGATGCCAAAGCGCAGCCAGGCCAGCAGGAAGACCGGCAGCACCGCCACCAGCAGGCGTGACAGGCCGACATAGCTGCCCACCAGCGCCATGCTGGCCGCCAGGCTGGCGTAGGCCAGCCAGGGCACCCGGCGTGTGCTCATCGCTGCGGGCGCCCCTGTGCGTCCAGCACCGTCAGCGCCACCTGCGACGAGGCCTGGCGCTTCAGCGGATCCCACTGCAGCACGAAGCCGCCCGGGTCCCAGCCGCCCAGTGATTCCAGCGCGGTCATGAAGGCCTGGCGGCTGCCGCGCGGCGGCGTGCGGCGCAGGGCTTCGATCACCAGCTGGCCGACGATCCAGGCCTCCAGCGACACATGCTCGGGCGCGGTGCTGCCCAGGCGCTGGCGGTAGGCCGCCACCACGGGGCGCGACACGTCCCCCGGCGAGGGCACGACCTGGGTGATGTTGAGCCCGGCCACCTGGGGCCCCAGCAGCGGCCCCAGCGCGCTGGAGCTGGCCAGGCTGGTGGCATAGGCGCCGCCGGCAAAGCCGCCCAGCCGCAGCCGCTTCAGGATGGCCGCGGTGGGTGCATAGGCGCACAGGAAGAGCACGGCCTGCGGTCGGGCGGCCAGGATCTGCTGGCTCACCTGCAGCACGTCGCGCTGCTCCAAGGCCACCTGGCCCGTGGAGTTGCGCTCGATGCGGGCGATCGTCAGCGGTGCCGGCAGGCCCGCCTGGCTGAGCACCGCGCGCAGGGCGTCCAGGCCCGCGTCACCGTCGGCATCCGCCTGCTGGACCACGGCCAGGTGCTGCCAGCCCATCGTGGCCAGCGTTCGCACGATCAGTCCCAGTTCGGCGCTGAGGCCGGGGCGCAGGTGGTACAGCCAGCGCGAGGGCTGTTTGCGAAGGGATTCGGCGCCGGTCAGCGGCGCGATCATCGGCACGCCCGCCTGAACCGCCACCGGCAGGCTGCGCTGGGTGGACTCGGTGCCCACATAGCCCACCAGCGCCAGCACCTGGTCCTGCTGGATCAGCGTGCGGGTGTTCTCCAGCGCCAGCGCGGGTTCGTACTGGTCGTCCAGCGACACCAGCTCGAGGCGTCGGCCCGGCAGCACCCCAGTGGCGTTGGCGGCATCCACCGCCAGCTGCAGGCCGCGCTGGACCTCGATGCCCAGGTGCTGCGCCGGCCCGCTGATCGGCACCGACTGCCCCAGGCGGATCACTTCCGGCGCCGCCTGGGCCGCGGCACCTACCGACCAGGCCGCGGCGCCCAGCAGCAGGTCGCGGCGGCGCAACGCGCCCCGCGTTGGCTGCCTGGATGCAGCCCTGTCCTGAGTGCCGCTAGAAGGCAGCGGCATAGCGCTGCAGTTCCCAGTCGCTGACATGGCGGGCGTAGCTGATCCACTCGGCCCGCTTGAGCCGGATGAAGGCCCGTGACAGCGTCTCGCCCAGGGCCTGGCAGACCACCGGGTCGGCCTCGAGGGCGTCCACGGCCTCACCCAGCGACTGCGGCAGCAGGCCAATGCCACGTGCCCGCAGCGCCGGCAGATCGAGCTGGAACAGGTCGTCGGTACAGACCGGGGGCAGCGCCGGTTGGCGGTCGATGCCGTCCAGGCCGGCGGCGATCAGCGCGGCCGTGGCCAGATAGGGGTTGGCGCTGGCATCGGGCACGCGCCACTCGAAGCGGCCGGGCAGGGTGCGCACCAGCGCCGAGCGGTTGTTGGGCCCATGGGCGATGTAGGCCGGCGCCCAGCTGGTGCCCGACAGGCTTTCGCCCACCACCAGTCGCTTGTAGCTGTTGACCGTGGGGGCGGCCAGCGCACACAGCGCCGGCGCGTGCGCCAGCACGCCGGCGGCGAAGTGGCGACCCAGCACCGACAGGTCCTCACCGGCCTCATGGGGCTTGAACAGGCACTCGCCGGCCGCATCCCACAGCGACACATGGAAGTGCAGGCCGCTGCCCGGCTGGTTGGCGAAGGGCTTGGGCATCATCGAGAAAACCATGCCGTGCGCCTCGGCCAGCGCATGGGCGGCCAGCTTGAAGCCCATCAGGTGGTCGGCACTGGCCAGCGCCTCATCGAAGGCGAAGTTCAGCTCGTACTGGCCATGGGCATCCTCGTGGTCGATCTGCAGCACGGTCAGGCCCCAGGCCTCCAGCACGCCGCGCAGCGCGTGCAGGAAGCCGGCCTGGCGCGGCAGCGACTTCAGGTCGTAGCTGGGCTTGTCCAGCCGGTCGTGGTCGTCCACCGGCACGAAGCGGCCGCCTTCTCGGCGCAGCAGGAAGAACTCGGGCTCGATGCCGGTCTTCAGCGTCCAGCCGCGCTCGGCCAGGCGGGCGGTGGCCCGGCGCAGGACGTGGCGCGGGCAGGCGTCGAAGGGCTGACCGGCAACGAAGCCGTCGCAGACCACCCGCGCATAGCCCGGCTGCCAGGGCATGGGGGTGATGCGGCGCTGGTCGCCGCGCGCGTAGTACTCGGCGCGCGCGCCGGTGCGCGGCAGGTCGGTGCCCCAGATCGACGGGCCGGCGAAGCCGGCGCCGGTGGCGAGCAGCTCGCCCAGCTGGTGCAGCGGCACGTATTTGCCCTTGGCCACCCCGTGCAGGTCGGTGAACTGGGCGAGCAGGGTGTGCACGCCCTGCGCGGCAAGCTGCTCGCGCAGGGTGGCCACGTCGGTTCGGGCGTCAGTCAATGCGGATCCAGGTGGTCTTCAGCTCGGTGTACTTGTCGAAGGCGTGCAGCGACTTGTCGCGGCCGTTGCCGCTCTGCTTGTAGCCGCCGAAGGGCACGGTGATGTCGTCCTCGTCGTACTGGTTGACATGCACCGTGCCGGCCCGCAGGCCGCGCGCCACGCGGTGGGCGCGGTTGATGTTGTCGCTCCAGACGCTGGCCTGCAGGCCGTAGGCCGAGCCGTTGGCCAGCGCCAGGGCCTCGGCCTCGTCCTGGAAGCGGATCACGCTCATCACCGGGCCGAAGATCTCCTCGCGGGCGATCTTCATGTCGTTGCGGATGCCGTCGAACACGGTGGGCTCGACGTAGTAGCCGCCGGTCTCGGCGCGGGCCTGGCGCCCGCCGGTGACGCAGCGGCCCCCTTCGGCGTGGCCGGCATCGATGTAGCCCAGCACGGTCTTGAGCTGGGTCTCGTCGACCAGCGCGCCCAGCTCGGTGGCCGGGTTCAGCGGGTCGCCCGGGGCGTACTTGGGCGCCTCGGCGGCGACCAGCCGGACGAACTCGTCCGCCACCGAGGCCTGCACCAGCACGCGCGACGGTGCGTTGCAGCTTTCGCCCTGGTTGAAGAACATGCTGCCGGCCACGGTGCGGGCGGCGCGGGCCAGGTCCTTGAAGTCGTCGAAGACCACGAAGGCCGACTTGCCGCCCAGCTCGTTGTAGACCCGCTTGAGGTTGGAGCGGCCGGCGTAGTCCAGCATGCGCCGGCCCACGCGGGTGGAGCCGGTGAAGCCGATCGCGTCGACCTCCATGTGCAGCGCCAGCGCTTCGCCGGCCTCGTGACCGAAGCCAGGCACGACGTTGAAGACGCCCGGCGGAATGCCGGCCTCGATCGCCAGTTCGGCCAGGCGCAGCGCGGTGTAGGGGCTCTTCTCGCTGGGCTTGAGCACCACCGAGTTGCCGGCCGCCAGCGCCGGGCCCAGCTTCCAGGCGGCCATGATCATCGGGTAGTTCCAGGGCACGATCGCGCCGATCACGCCCATGGCTTCGCGGGTGATCAGGGCCAGCGCGCTGTCGGGCGTGGGGGCGATCTCGTCGTAGATCTTGTCCACCGCCTCGGCGTACCAGGCGATGCAGCGGGCGGTGGAAGGCACGTCGACCGACAGCGAATACTGGATGGGCTTGCCCATGTCCAGGGTTTCGAGCAGCGCCAGCTCTTCCTTGGCCGCCAGGATCTTGTCGGCAAAGCGCTGCAGGATCTTCTTGCGCACGGCCGGCGCCTTGCCGGCCCAGCGGCGGTCGTCGAACGCGGCGCGGGCGGCCAGCACCGCGGCGTCGATGTCGGCGGCCTGGCCGCGTGCCACCGCACCGAGCAGCCGGTTGTCGATCGGGGAATGCTTGGCGAAGGTCTGGCCGTCGGCGGCGTCGACGCGCTTGCCGTCGATCAGCGCGCGGCCATCGGGCCGGAGGTCGGCGGCGCGCGCCGCCCAGTCGATCGTGCTCATGGGAAGTCTCGGTTCTGGAAACGAAACGGCCGCGCGAACCGGTCAGCCCGCGCGGCCGGCAGGGGCAGGGTCAGAAAGCGACCACCACCGATGCCGCCAGCATGTTGTTGGTCTTCTTGAGGGCGCCGGTCTTGACGTCTTCGAACACCGCGCGGTCAGCACCGTCGAGGCGGTACTCCAGCTTCAGCGTGGTGCTGGTGTCGAACAGGTACTTCAGACCGGTGGTGACCGCCCAGCGGTTGGCGCCACGGTTGGGATCGGCGGGGTTGGCGCCGATGCCGTTGCGGCCGTCGAAGGTGGTCGGGTTGTCGTTGGCGTCCACGAAGCCGGTGTAGCCGAACAGGCCGCCACCGTTCTTGGTGTTGCGGATGTAGTCGGCGCGGATCAGGCCCTGCAGGCGCGGGTCGAACAGGTAGCCGGCCAGGCCGGACAGGCCCCACCACTGGCTGTCACCCCCGTTGGTGGCGGCGCCCTTCTGGCGGCCGAAGCTGGCCTGGCCCTGCAGCGTGATGTCGCCGCGGGTGAAGTAGCCATCGACTTCGAGCAGCTGGGCCATCGACGGCAAGCCGGTGTTGAAGTTGGTGGCCCGGCCCACCAGTGCGGCGGCGCCCCAGCCGGCGAACTCGCCCTTGGCGTAGTCGACGCGCGCGGCGATCACCGGCCGCTTGTCGCCGCTGTCCTTGATGGTCTTGTTGACGTTGCCCAAGGCCCAGCGGATCCACCACTTGCCGTCCTTGATGTCCATGCCGACACCGGTGTAGTTGGTGGGCAGCGTGAAGTCATACAGCAGGTTGTGCGAGGTCAGCGGGTTCAGCGTGGGCTGCTGGTACTCGTAGCCCGACCAGTCGGCGATCTGGCCCACCAGCAGGCGGGTCTGCAGGTCGCCCAGCGGGATCGACACCGTGGCTTCCTGGACGATCGATTGGCCATCGACGACCGCGCCGGTGCCGCGGTTGGGCGCCAGCGTGAGCTTCCAGATCACGCCGCTGTCGGTTTCCTTGGTCAGGTCCAGCACCGCGGCACCCATGTAGGAGGTGTCGTAGTTGTAGCCGTCGCCCTGCTGGTTCAGGAACTGCACGCCGGCGCGGTTCTGGCGCTGGTTGTAGACGAAGGTGGGCTCGATGTAGCCCGAGATCTTCAGGCCCTTGTAGCCCTGGTCGGTGAAGTTGTCCTGGATGGCCTCGGTCTTGACCGCGATGCGGTTGAACTCGGCGGCCTGCTCAGGCGTCATGCCCCACTGGGGCTTGGTGGCGGCGGCGCCGTCAAGCTTCTTCTCGAGGTGGGCCACGCGCTCCTTCAGGGCGCGCAGCTCCTTGAGCAGCTCTTCATTGGACTGCGCGGCCACCGGGAATGCGGCGGACACGGCCAGGGCGAGGAGGGTCGGACGCAGCAACAAGCTCATGGAGGGTTCCTTCTGGCTGGGGTTGTCTCTGTGGTGGTGTTCAGTGGCGGGCCGCTTCGGCCATCTCGCGCTGGCGCTTGCGCTCGGCATTGGCGATCGCGTAGCTCGCGAGCACGGTGCCGATGGCAACGACCAGCACGATCAGCGTGGCGATCGCGTTGACGCTGGGGTTCAGGCCCAGACGGGCCCGGGAGAAGATGACGAGCGGCATCGTCGTGGAGCCGGGGCCGGACAGGAAGGCCGACAGCACGACGTCGTCGAGCGACAGGGTGAAAGTAAGCAGCCAGGCCGACATCAGCGACTGGGCGATCATCGGCAGCGTGACCAGGAAGAAGACCTGGCGCGGACGCGCACCCAGGTCCATCGCGGCTTCCTCGAGCTGCGGGTTGAGCTCCTGCAGCCGGGCCTGCACCACCACCGTGGCGTAGGCCATGCCCAGCAGCAGGTGGCCCATCCAGATGGTCAGCGCGCCGCGCTCCGGGAAGCCCAGCGCGCGCTGCACCGACACCATCATCAGCAGCAGCGACAGGCCCACCACCACCTCGGGCATCACCAGCGGCGCATTGACCATGCCCGAGAACACGGTGCGGCCGAAGAAGCGCTTGTACTTGACCAGCGCGAAGGCCGCGAAGGTGCCCAGCACGACCGAGCCGCAGGCGGTGAAGAAGGCGATCTTCACCGACAGCCACAGGCCGGTGAGCATCTCCTGGTCGTCCAGCAGGGCCGCATACCACTTCAGCGTGAAGCCGCGCCAGACGTTGGCCACCGGCGAGTCGTTGAAGGAGTACAGGATCAGGGCGATGATCGGCAGGTACAGGAACAGGTAGCCACCGGCCAGCCAGCCCTTGCCGAAGCGGCGGTTGAAGTTGGGGGTCAAGCGCATGTCAGCGGTTCTCCTGCGCTTCGGCCTGGTACTTGTTGAAGATGGCCAGTGGCACGATGATCAGCAGGATCATCACCACGGCCACGCTGGAAGCCATCGGCCAGTCGTTGTTCGAGAAGAACTCGTCCCAGACCACGCGGCCGATCATCAGTGTTTCAGGGCCGCCCAGCAGCTCGGGGATCACGAACTCGCCGACGCAGGGAATGAAGACCAGCATCGAGCCGGCGATGATGCCGGCCTTGGACAGTGGCACCGTGATGCGCCAGAAGCCCTGCCAGGGCGTGGCGCCCAGGTCGGCCGCGGCTTCCAGCAGGCGCAGGTCCATCTTGGCCAGGTTGGAGTACAGCGGCAGGATCATGAAGGGCAGGTAGGTGTAGGTCATGCCCAGCACCAGCGAGAACGGCGTGTTCATGAACTTGCCTGGCGCGCTGATCAGGCCGCCGGCCACCAGCAACTGGTCCACGCCGGTGACGATCAGCAGGTCGGACACCCAGCCGTGTTCAGACAGCAGGGCCTTCCAGGAGTACACCCGCAGCAGGAAGCTGGTCCAGAAGGGCAGCATCACCAGCATCAGCAGGGTGGGCTGGATCGTGGGCTTGGCGCGCGCCATGAAGTAGGCGAACGGGTAGCCGATCAGCAGGCACAGCAGGGTGGTCACCGCCGCGTACTTCAGGCTGGCGATGTAGGTCAGGAAGTAGAGGTCGTCGCTGGCGATGAACTGGTAGTTGGTGAACTTCAGCGTCAGCGCGAGCACCCCTTCCTTCCAGGTCAGCACGTCCTTGAAGGTCACCGTCTCCATCTCGGAGACGCTGATCTTGGCCAGGATCAGGAAGGGGAACAGGAAGAACAGCAGCAGCCAGCCGTAGGGCAGGGCGATGACGCCGGTGCGGCCGGTGAACAGGCGCTGCAGGCGCCGGACCAGGGCTTTCATGGCTGCGTCCTCATTGGGTCAGCACCACGTGGGCCGAGCGCGACCAGTGCGCCCAGACGCTGTCGCCCCAGGTCAGCTCGTCGTCGCGCTGGCGCACGGTGTTGGCCTGGCTGACCTTGAGCATGGCGCCACTGGCCAGCTTGACGCGGTAGACGGTGAAGCTGCCGAAGTAGGACATCTCCTCGATCGTGCCCCGCACGGTGTTGTAGTCATCGGCCGGCTTGTGGCGGGACAGGTGGATCTTCTCGGGCCGCAGCGCCACCGTGACCGGCATGCCCTGGGTGCCGGTGATGCCGTGGCCGACGAAGTGCTTGCAGTCGTCGCAGCCGATGACCACGTGGTCGGCGTAGTCCTCGTCCAGCGTGCCTTCCATGAGGTTGACGTTGCCGATGAAGTCGGCCACGAATCGGGTCTGCGGGGTCTCGTAGACCTCGGAGGGCGAGCCCACCTGCAGGAAGCGGCCTTCACTCATCACCGCCACGCGCGAGGCCATGGTCATCGCCTCTTCCTGGTCATGGGTCACCATCACGCAGGTCACGCCGACCTGCTCGATGATGTTGACCAGCTCGATCTGGGTCTGCTCGCGCAGCTTCTTGTCCAGCGCCCCCAGGGGCTCGTCCAGCAGCAGCAGCTGCGGCTGCTTGGCCAGGCTGCGCGCCAGCGCCACGCGCTGCTGCTGACCGCCCGAGAGCTGGTGCGGCTTGCGCTTGGCGAACTTGCCCAGCTGCACCAGCTTGAGCATGGCATCCACCCGCGCGGCCACCTCGTCCTTGGGCAGGCCGTCGCGCCGCAGCCCGAAGGCGATGTTGTCCCACACCGTCAGGTGCGGGAACAGCGCGTAGGACTGGAACATCATGTTCAGCGGCCGCTCATACGGCGGCAGCCCGGCCAGGTCCTGGCCGTTGAGGATGATGCGACCGGAGGTGGGGGTCTCGAAACCCGCCAGCATGCGCAGCAGCGTGGTCTTCCCGCAGCCCGACGAGCCGAGCAGGGCGAAGATCTCGCCCTTGGCGATGTCGAGGCTGACATGGTTGACGGCCTTGTAGCCGCTGAAGTCCTTGACCACATCCTGGATCTGGAGGAAGTGGGCGTCGGCGCTGTTGCTGGCGGGAGAGGGACTCATGGTGTTCCGGTCGCGAGGCCTCAGAGGCCGGTCTTGAACGAGGTGAAGGTGCGCGTCATCAGCCGGCGCAGGTCGTTGTTCAACGAGTCCGGCGGCACCATCTTCTTCATGTCCTCGTCCGACAGGAACACGGTCGGGTTCGACGCCACTTCAGGCTTCACGAACTTCTTCGATTCCTTGTTCGGGTTGGCGTAGAACACCTTGTTGGTCAGCTGCGCATGCACCTCGGGGCGCAGCACGTAGTTGATCCACTTGTGGGCATTGCCCGGGTGCGCCGCATCGGCGGGGATGACCATCACGTCGAAGAACAGCAGACCGCCGGTCTTCGGGATCAGGGCCTGGATGTTCTGGCCGGTCTTGCCATCGATCGCGCGCTGACGGGCGATGTTGATGTCACCCGACCAGCCCAGCGCCAGGCAGATCGAGCCGTTGGCCATGTCGTTGATGTAGCCCGAGGAGCTGAACAGGGTGACGCTGGGGCGCACCGACTTCAGCAGCTGCGCCGCCGCGGCGTAGTCGGACGGGTTCTTGCTGAACGAGGGCTTGCCCAGGTAGTGCAGCGCGGCCGGCACGATCTCGGAGGCCGAGTCCAGGAAGGATACGCCGCAGGACTTCATCTTCGAGATGTACTCGGGCTTGAAGACCAGGTCCCAGGCGTTCTCGGGCATGGGCGTGCTGCCCAGCGCCGCCTTGACCTTGTCGACGTTGATGCCCACGGTGGTGAAGCCCCAGAGCCAGTCGACCAGGTAGTCATTGGTCGGGTCCATGGCCTGCAGCTGCTTGAGCACCGCCGGGTCCAGGTTCTTCCAGTTGGGGATCTGGCTCTTGTCGAGCTTGCGCAGCAGGCCGCCGTCGATCTGCAGCTTGGCCCAGTTGGACGAGGGCACGACGATGTCGTAGCCGGTCTTGCCCGCCACCAGCTTGGCGTGGACGATCTCATTGTTGTCGAAGTTGTCGTACCGGACCTTGATGCCGGTTTCCTTCTCGAAGTTCTTGATCGTGTCTTCGGCGATGTAGTCGGACCAGTTGTAGATGTTGAGGACCTTCTCCTCTTCCTGTGCGAAGGCCTGACCGGCTGCGAGCAGCAGGCTGGCGCTGGCCAGGGCGAGGACCGAGCGGACGGATCTGAACTTCATGGTGGTGAGACCTCCGGGGTGGCTTGGGGTAGGGGAGTGACAGTGGCGGTCCTCAGCGGAGGCTGGCGGATCGCGCCCATTCAGCGGACGAGTCTAGGTGGCGGTTGACCAAGGCTGCAACGGGGGTTGCGAGGGCTGTCGGGCGTCCACCACGGGGGCGGCACCCGACCACGCTCACAGCCAGCCCTGGCGGGTGGCGTCGGCCAGCGTCAGGTCCAGGCACTTGCGCACCAGGGCCATCAGCTCGTCGATCTGCGCGCGCGACATGACCAGCGGCGGTGCAATGATCATGCGGTCGCCGACGGCACGCATGATCAGGCCGTTACCGAAGCAGTGGCCGCGGCAGACCATGCCCACTTCCAGCTCCGACGGGAAGAGCGTGCCCTTCGCCTTGTCCTTGACCAGCAGCAATCCCGCCATCATCCCGCAGTGATCGACATCGCCCACCAGCGGGTGATCCCGCAGCGACTCGAACTGCTCAGCAAGATACGGGCCCACGTTGTCGCGCACATGCTCGACCAGGCCCAGTTGCTGGATCAGCTTGATGTTGGCCACCGCCACCGCCGCCGCCACCGGATGACCCGAGTAGGTGAAGCCGTGGTTGAAGTCGCCGCCCTGTTCGATCAGCACCTTGGCCACGCGGTCGCCCACCATCACGCCGCCCAGCGGGATGTAGCCCGAGGTCACGCCCTTGGCGAAGGTCATCAGGTCGGGCTTTGAGCCCATGGTCTGGCTGCCGAACCAGTTGCCGGTGCGGCCGAAACCGCAGATCACCTCGTCGGAGACCAGCAGGATGCCGTACTGGTCGCAGATGCGCTGGATCTCGGGCCAGTAGGTCTCGGGCGGCACGATCACGCCGCCGGCGCCCTGCACCGGCTCGCCGATGAAGGCGGCCACTTTCTCGGGGCCGACCTCCAGGATCTTGGCCTCCAGCCAGCTGGCGGCCACCTTGCCGAAGTCGGCGCGGCTCATGTCGCGGCCGTTCTCGTACCAGTAGGGCTGGTCGATGTGGACGATGCCGGGAATCGGCAGGCCGCCCTGGGCGTGCATGTAGCTCATGCCGCCCAGCGAGGCACCGGCCATCGTGGAGCCGTGGTAGCCGTTCTTGCGGCTGATGATCACGTGGCGCTCGGGCTGGCCCAGGATGTCCCAGTAACGGCGGACCATGCGCACGATGGTGTCGTTGCCCTCGGAGCCCGAGCCGGTGAAGAACACATGCTCGAAGCCGGGCGGCGAGACCTGCGCCAGCAACTCGGCCAGTTCGATCGACGGCGGCGTGGCGGTCTGGAAGAAGGCGTTGTAGAAGGGCAGCTCCTTCATCTGGCGCGTGGCGGCGTCGATCAGGGCCTGCTGGCCGTAGCCGACGTTGACGCACCACAGGCCGCTCATCGCGTCGAGGATCTTGTGGCCCTCGCTGTCCCAGATGTAGATGCCCTCGGCCTTGGTGATGATCCGAGAGCCCTTCTTGCTCAGGCTGCCGAAGTCGGTGAAGGGGTGCAGGAAGTGCTTGGAGTCGGCCTGCTGCCACTCGCGGGTGCTGCGCTTGGTCGCCACGGCGGGCGCCTGGATGACGATGTTGTCTTGCATGGTGTTGCTCTCGAATCAGGTCGGCAGGTCAGACGTGCAGAAGGAGGTGCTCGCGCTCCCACGGCGAGATCACCTTCATGAACTCGGCGTGCTCGATCTCCTTGACCTCGGTGTAGACGGTGACGAAGGACTCGCCCAGCACGCTGGCCAGGTCCTTCTCGTTGCGCAGCAGGTTCAGCGCTTCGCCCAGGCTGCGCGGCAGCTGGTACTCGCCCAGGTAGGCGTCGCCCTTGCACTCGGGCGTGGGGGCGACCTTGTTCTTGATGCCCAGGTAGCCGCAGGCCAGGGTGGCGGCCAGCGCGACGTAGGGGTTGGCGTCGGCGCCGATCACGCGGTTCTCGATGCGCCGGGCCTGGGGCGAGGCCAGCGGGCTGCGGATGCCCACGGTGCGGTTGTCGGTGCCCCACTGGATGTTGATCGGCGCGGCGGTGAAGCGGGCGAGGCGGCGGTAGCTGTTCACATAGGGCGCGAACAGCGCCATGGCCGCCGGGATGTACTTCTGCAGGCCGCCGATGTACCAGTAGAACTCGTCGCTGGGGCTGCCGTCTTCCTTGCTGAAGATGTTGCGGCCGGTCGCCTTGTTGACCACCGACTGGTGGATGTGCATGGCGCTGCCCGGCTCACCGGCGATCGGCTTGGCCATGAAGGTGGCGAACATGTCGTGGCGCAGCGCGGCTTCGCGCACCGTGCGCTTGAAGAAGAAGACCTCGTCGGCCAGGCCCAGCGGGTGGGCGTGGAAGAAGTTGATCTCCATCTGGCCGGCACCGATCTCGTGGATCAGGGTGTCGACGTTGAGCTCCATCTTGTCGCAGTAGTCGTAGACGTCCTCGAACAGCGGATCGAACTCGTTGACCGCGTCGATCGAGTAGGCCTGGCGGGAGGTCTCGGAGCGACCGCTGCGGCCAATCGGCGGCTTCAGCGGCATGTCGGGGTCGGTGTTGCGGGCGACGAGGTAGAACTCGAGCTCGGGCGCCACCACCGGGTCCCAGCCCTCGGCGGCGAACAGGTCGCAGACGCGGCGCAGCACGGAGCGGGGCGCGAAGGGCACCAGCTGGCCGTCGCGGTCGTAGCAGTCGTGGATCACCTGGGCGGTGGGGTCCACGGCCCAGGGCACCAGCCGCACCGAGGCCGGATCGGGCCGCAGGTGCATGTCGTGGTCCATCGGGCTGATGACGTCGTAGTAGGGGCCTTCCTCGGGGAATTCGCCGGTCACGCCCATGGCCACGACGGCCTCGGGCAGCCGCATGCCGCGGTCCTCGGTGAATTTCTCGCGCGGCAGGATCTTGCCGCGGGCCACGCCGGTGAGGTCGGGCACAAGGCACTCGATCTCGGTGACGCGGTGTTCATTGAGCCAATGTTCAAGCTCGTGGAAATTGAAGAGTTCTTTGCTGGCCATGTCGGCACCTGGATGGTTTCGCGCGCGGGTTGGGTGTGCTCCCCGCTGGGGGGAGCGCCGGGCCGCGCGGGCCCCGGCGTGTTCAGAGCGTCAGTTGCGGGCTGGCTGAGGGGCCCGGTGGCGGTCGCGGTAGGCTCGGCAGGCTTGGCCGAAGGCGCCCAGCATCGCGATCGACTGCGGGTTGTCGGCGGCCAGCCACTCGGGGTGCCATTGCACGCACAGGCTGAAGCCCGGCGCGCTGGCCACCGAGAAGGCTTCCACCAGGCCGTCGGGCGCACGCGCTTCGACGCGCAGCCCATCGGCCAGGCGATTGACCGCCTGGCCATGGACCGAGTTGACGCTGAACTGCGTGCCGGCGCCGAACAGGCCAGCCAGGTGGCCGCCCGGCTGCACCGTCACCGGGTGGGCGGCGCCATAGGCCTCGGCCGCGGGCGCGCCCTCGCGGGGGCGGTGGTCGTCGTGGCCGTCCACCTCATGCACCGCCTGGTGCAGCGAGCCACCCAGGGCCACATTGGTTTCCTGGGTACCGCGGCAGATGCCGAACAGCGGAATGCCACGCGCCAGTGCGCGGCGGATCAGCGGCAGGGTCCAGCCGTCGCGCAGCGGATCCAGCGGCAGCGAAGGGTCATGGACCTCCTCGCCGAAGTGGCTGGGGTGCACGTTGCTGGGCGAGCCGGTCAGCAGCACGCCATCGGCCATGTCCAGCAGGGCGTCGATCTCGGCGGCCTCGGCGGCCGGCACCACCAGCGGCAGGGCGCCGGCCAGGCGGACCGCGTCGATGTACTTCTTGCCGGCGATGTGGAACGGGTGCTCGCCCAGCATGCGGTTGCAGGCCGGCACCAGCACGACCGGCTTGGCGGCAGGGTTGTCAGGGGGCAGGGTCATGTCGTTCATCGTGCTCATCCCAACAGGTCGCGCAGACGGTACCAGGCCATGCCCAGCACCAGGGCCGGCGTGCGCAGCAGCCGACCGCCCGGGAAGGGATGGTGCTTGAGCCGGGCGAAGACGTCAAAGCGCGAGGCATCACCGGTCATCGCCTCGGCCACCAGGCGGCCGGCCAGGCCGGTCAAGGCCAGGCCGTGTCCCGAGAAGCCTTGCAGGTAATACAGGTTGCTGCCCAGGCGGCCGAAATCGGGCGCGCGGTTCATGGTGATGTCGACAAAGCCGCCCCAGGCGAACTCGATCTTCGCGTCGCGCAGTTGCGGGAAGGTCCCGGCCATGCGCTGGTGCATGCTGGCGGCCAGGTTGGGCGGCGTCATCGTGCTGTAGCTGACGCGGCCGCCGTAGAGCATGCGGTGGTCGTTGGTGGTGCGGAAGTAGTCGAGCACGAAGTTGGTGTCGCAGACCGCCGAGCGGCTGGGCACCAGCGAGTCGGCCAGACCGCTGTCCAGGGTCTCGGTGCAGACGATGTAGGTGCCGACCGGCATGATCCGTTGTTCCAGCTGCGGGGCCACGCCCTGCAGGTAGACGTTGCCGGCCAGCAGGACCTGGCGTGCCCGCACCTGACCTTGCGCGGTGCTCAGCTGGACGACATCGCCGGGCTGCAGCGCGGTGACCGGGCTGTCTTCGTGGATGCGTACTCCCGCGGCGGCGGCGGCGCGGGCGATGCCCAGTGCGTACTTCAGCGGATGCAGGTGGCCGGAGCGCGGGTCGTGCAGACCGCTGTGGTAGCGCGGGCTGGCGATCCAGTCCTGAATGGCTGATGGGGCCACCAGCGTGAACTGCGCACCGTAGACACGCGCCATGCGCTCGGCCCAGGCGGTCAGCGCCGCGCCCTTGCCCGCCGAGGTGGCCACGCCCAGGTAGCCATCGCGCCAGTCGCAGTCGATGCCGTGCTGGGCGATGCGCTCGCGCAGCAGATCCAGGGCCTCGAGCGACATGTCCCACACACGGCGGGCGTCGTCCAGACCCAGCTGGGCTTCAATGGTCTCCTGGTCGCAGGCCAGACCGTGGATCGCCTGGCCACCGTTGCGGCCGCTGGCGCCCCAGCCCACCTGGCGGGCCTCAAGCAGCACCACCTGCCGGCCCTGCTTGGCCAGGTCCAGCGCCGCGCACAGGCCGGCCAGACCGCCGCCGACGATGGCGACATCACAGTCGACCGCACCCTGCAGGGCAGGAAAGGTCTGGGTGCGCGGGGCGGTGGCAGCGTAGTAGGACTGCCGGGCAAGATCGCGGTCGACGCTCAGGAAACTCATACGTTATGCGCTAGGCAAGCCCTCTGGCGGTGATGTTCTCTATCGAGCAAGCTTCAGACCAACAAGATCATTGCCGATCAGTCTGCTGCCCCGAAAAATCGTTGGAAGGCAGTGTAGGCGTCGGCACGCGCAATGTGCTTGCGCGCCGACCCCGGAGGAACCCGGTCTGGCGCAATTTCATGCGAGGATCTGTGCGAAGATTGCACGATCATGCGAAACAGCTCCCCCCGCCTGCAATTGGATGCGATTGACCGGGCCATCCTGACCCAGCTGCAGCACAACGGAAAGCTCTCCAATGTGGAGCTGGCGCAGCGGGTCCACCTGTCGCCGTCGGCCTGTCTGCGGCGCGTGAAGCAGCTGGAGGAGGCGGGCGTGATCGCCCAGACGGTGGCGCTGCTGAACCCCAAGGCGGTGGGCCAGCACGGCACCAGCTTCACGATCATCAACCTGGAGTCGATGACCAACAGCCTGCTGGAAGCCTTCGAGCAGGCGGTGCGCGACGAGCCGCAGATCCTGGACTGCTACTACCTGACCGGCTCGAACGACTACATGATCCGCTTCACCTACCGGGATGCGGAAGACCTGGAGCGCTTCCACACCCAGGTGCTGATGCGCCTGCCGGGCGTGGAGCGGTCGAACTCGATGCTGGTGCTGCGCACCGTGAAGAAGACCACCGCGCTGCCGCTGTAGGGCCCGTTCACACGACCGGGAGGGCCTGGCGCGGCAGCCGCCGGTCGGCCTCAGCCGATGAAGGCGCGGCGCTGCTCGGCCAGGCGCCGGCCCAGACCGTCCACCTCTTCCGACAGGGCCAGGCGGGCCTGCGGGTAGATCAGCGACTCCTCCAGCGCGATGTGGTCGTGGTAGAGGGCGGTGAAGACCTCGACCCCGGCGCGCAGGGCGTCCAGGTCGTACCAACTGTAGCCATCGGCCACCGCAGAGAGCTGCAGCGCCAGCTCGCGCCAGTCTTCCTCCAGCCAGCCGTGGTCCAGCTGCAGGCGCTGGACGTGGCGCACCAGCTCCAGATCCTGGCCGCTGAGCAGCGGCGGGAACACGGTGCGCTCCTCGTCGCGGTGGTGCTCGTGCGCCTCGGTCTCGAAGAAGCGCATCACCGCGCCGGCCATCTGGCGCGCCGCCGGGTCGACGCTGTGCCGCTCCAGGTGGTCGATCAGGCGGTTGAGCACCTGCAGGTGTTCGATCACCCGGGCATGGCAGGCATCAAGCGCCTCGAACGGAGCGAGGCGGGCCTGCAGCTGGCGCTGCAGTTCGGGGGTCAGGGCCTGGGCCATGGTGGGATCCTCCGGCGACGTTGCGATGGCCCATTCTTCGGGTCTGTCCGGGCGTCGCCCTTGTCCGATGTCAAAGGCCCTGGGGGCTGTCGTGCGCCGCGCCGCCCTGGTGCGTGGGCTGCACCAGCGCAGCGCAGCGCGGCACCAGCCTGGGTCGTCTGAACTACAGCCCGGCCAGGCGCCGCTGCCCGCACAACCAGGTCCACACCGCATGGGCGGCGGCGAGGCTGCTCAGCTCGGCGTGGTCGTAGGGCGGCGCCACCTCGACGCAGTCCATGCCGACAAAGGGCAGCGCACACAGCTCCTCGACCAGGGTCAGCAACTGGCTGCTGCTCAGGCCGCCCGGTTCGGGCGTGCCGGTGCCCGGGGCGAAGGCCGGATCCAGGCAGTCGATGTCCAGGCTCAGGTACAGCGGCGGGCGGCCCTGCGCCTCCCAGCGCCGCCGGATGGCCTGGACCACGGGCGCCAGCGCCGCCGGACCGTCCTGGCCCCGCAGGTCGCGGGCGGTGAAGATCTGACCGCCCTGGGTGCGGACATAGTCGCGCGCCTCCGGCACCGCGGCCGACCGGATGCCGATCTGGGTGAAGCAGACAGGATCGACCAGGCCTTCCTGGATGGCTTCCCAGACCCAGGTGCCATGGCCGCTGGGTTCGCCGAAATGGTCTTCCCAGGTGTCGCAATGGGCATCGAAGTGGACCACCCCCAGCGGCTGGCCCAGGTGCGCACGGTAGGCGCGCAGCAGCGGCAGCGTGACCGAGTGGTCGCCCCCCAGCCAGGCCATGCGGTGGCGCTGCAGCAGCGCCGGCAACTGCGGCATCAGCGCGGCGCGCATGCCCTCCAGGCTGGTGTTGGGCAGCGGCAGGTCGCCCGCGTCGGCCAGCACGCCGTCGAGGTCCAGCCCGAACAGCGGATGGGTGCCGTCGCACAGCGTGTGGCTGGCCTGGCGGATGGCTGCCGGTGCGAAGCGGGCGCCGGGTCGGTTGGTCACGCTGCCGTCCCAGGCCAGGCCGGCCACTGCGAAAGGCGCTGCGGGCGCGGCATGGGTGCTCGGGCAGCGCAGGAAGCTGGTCTGCGCCAGGTAGGCGAATCCGGTCATGAACGCTGGGCGGGGTGTCCGCCGTGTCGGGGAAGGGGTGGAAGTGTAGGCAGCGCCTGGTGGGCGGAGCGGGGATGCGTGTTTACCATGACGAAATGACGGTTGCGCCATGTGAAATGCAGCGATGCTGCGATGCCGCAAAATTTCTCATTTCGAAAAATTGGCTTTCACACTGCGGAAGATGATGGATAAGTTGTTGTTTTTATTGAGATGAAAAAGTAGTCTTATATAAGACACAAGTGTTCGCAGGTCTGTGGCTCGGGTTAAGCTAACGCCCATCTTGATCCTCACTTCCCCCTTGCCAGGAGAGCATTGATGACCCGACTGACCCGCGAACAACAGATCGCCGCCCTCGAAAAGGACTGGGCCGAGAACCCCCGCTGGAAGCTCGTCAAGCGCGGCTACAGCGCGGCTGACGTGGTGCGCCTGCGCGGCAGCCTGCAGCCCGAGTACACGCTGGCCCAGCGTGGTGCCGAGAAGCTGTGGGAGAAGGTCAACGGCGGCGCCAAGAAGGGCTACGTCAATGCCTTCGGCGCGATCACCGCCGGTCAGGCGATGCAGCAGGCCAAGGCCGGCCTGGAGGCCGTGTACCTGTCGGGCTGGCAGGTCGCCGCCGATGGCAACACCAGCGAAACCATGTACCCCGACCAGTCGCTCTACGCGTACGACTCGGTGCCCACCATGGTCCGCCGCATCAACAACACCTTCAAGCGTGCCGACGAGATCCAGTGGAGCCGTGGCATCAACCCGGGCGACGAGCAGTTCGTCGACTACTTCCTGCCGATCGTCGCTGACGCGGAAGCCGGTTTCGGCGGCGTGCTCAACGCCTTCGAGCTGATGAAGAACATGATCGCCGCGGGCGCTGCCGGCGTGCACTTCGAAGACCAACTGGCCGCTGTCAAGAAGTGCGGCCACATGGGCGGCAAGGTGCTGGTCCCGACCCAGGAAGCCATCGAGAAGCTGATCGCCGCGCGCTTCGCCGCCGACGTCATGGGCGTGCCGACCATCGTGCTGGCCCGCACCGACGCCGAGGCCGCCAACCTGATCACCAGCGACCACGACGCCAACGACAAGCCCTTCCTGACCGGCGAGCGCACCCAGGAAGGCTTCTACCGCGTGAAGAACGGTCTGGAGCAGGCCATCAGCCGTGGCGTGGCCTACGCGCCCTACGCCGACCTGGTGTGGTGCGAGACCGGCGTGCCCGACATCGGCTTCGCCCGCGAGTTCGCGCAGGCCGTGCACGCCGCCTGCCCGGGCAAGCTGCTGAGCTACAACTGCTCGCCCTCGTTCAACTGGAAGAAGAACCTGGACGACAAGCAGATCGCCTCGTTCCAGGAAGACCTCTCGGCGCTGGGCTACAAGTACCAGTTCATCACGCTGGCCGGCATCCACATCAACTGGTACAACACCTTCCAGTTCGCCCACGACTACGCCCGCGGCGAAGGCATGAAGCACTACGTGAACCAGGTGCAGGAGCCGGAATTCGCGGCCCGCGACCGCGGCTACACCTTCGTGTCGCACCAGCAGGAAGTCGGCGCCGGCTACTTCGACGACGTGACCACCGTCATCCAGGGCGGCTCGTCCAGCGTCAAAGCGCTGACCGGCTCGACCGAGGAAGAGCAGTTCCACTGATCGATTGAAGTCGCCTGCCGACCGCAGGCGCACCCGGGCCCGGCCGCCACCAGCGGCCGGGCTTTTTTCATGGGCGACTCACAGCGAGGCGTGCAGCATCTCGCGGTACTCGTCGGCCGTGGCCACACGCGGGTTGGTGCCGTGGCAATGGTCGGCCATCGCGCCAGTGATCACGCGGTCGAACAACTCCGGTGTCACGCCCAGCGCGCCCAGACCGCTGGGCAGGCCCAGCCGGGCGTTCAGTTCGCGCACGGCCTCGGCCAGCTCGGTGCCCTGGCTGTCACAGCCCGGCAGGCCGATGGCCTGCGCCATGCGCTGCAGACGCCGCTCGCGCTGGATGCTGTCGGCACCCGCGTTGAAGCGGATCACGGCGGGCAGGAACATCGCGTTGAGCGTGCCGTGGTGCAGGCGCGGGTTCACGCCGCCCAGGCTGTGGCTCAGGCTGTGCACCGCGCCCAGGCCCTTCTGGAAGGCCATCGCGCCCTGCATGCTGGCGCTCATCATCTGCCAGCGCGCCTCGCGGTCCTGGCCGTCACGGGTGGCGCGCTCGATGTGGGCCCAGCCACGTGCCAGGCCGTCCAGCGCGATGCCATCCGCGGGCGGGTTCACCGCCGCGGCCATGAAGGTTTCGAAGCAATGCGCCAGCGCGTCCATGCCGGTGGCAGCCGTCAATGCGGGCGGCAGGCCCAGCGTGAGTGCCGGGTCCAGCAGTGCGGCCTTGGGCAGCAGCAGCCAGCTGTGAAAGCCCAGCTTGCGGCCATCGTCGACGATGATGATGGCGCCGCGTGCCACCTCGCTACCGGTGCCGGCGGTGGTGGGCACGGCGATCAGCGGCGCCACGCGGTCGGTGATCTTCGGGCTGCCACCCTCGATCGTGGCGTAGGTCTTCAGCGGGCCCTCGTGGGTGGCGGCGATTGCCACGCCCTTGGCCAGGTCGATGCTTGAGCCGCCGCCCACGGCAATCAGGCCGTCGCAGCCTTCATCGCGGTACTGCGACACCGCCGCCCGGACCGCCGCCTCGGTGGGGTTGGACGGCGTGCGGTCGAACACCGCATGCGGCACCTCGCCCAGCGCGGCCAGCGCCTGGTCCAGCACACCGGCGGCGCGCACACCCGGGTCGGTGACCACCAGCGGGCGGCGGATGCCGATGCGCGCGCATTCGGCAGGCAGTTGCGCGACCACGCCGAAGTCGATGTCGATCTGGGTGAGGTACAGGATGCGGGCCATGACGGAGTTCGGGATGGAGGAGGGCACAGTATGCTCAGGCCTGCGCCCCCGTGCCCCCGAGACTTTCCTTGAGTACCCACCTGCTGACGCCGGCCATGGCCGGCATCCTGGAGCGGATCCAGCGCGCCAAGCGCCCGCCCTTCCACACGCTGTCGCCGCAAGACGCCCGGCGTGCCTATGTTGCTGGCGCCGAGGTGCTGGAGCCGCCGCGCGCGCCGCTGCCGCGGGTGGAGGATCTGCAGGTGCCCGGCGCCGGTGGGGCCCTGCTGGCCGCGCGCCTGTATGCGCCCTCGACCGAGCGGTTGCCGCTGCTGCTGTATCTGCATGGTGGCGGCTTCGTGATCGGCGGGCTGGAGACCCACGACAGCCTGTGCCGCCAGCTGGCGCTGCGCAGCGGTGGCGCGGTGCTGTCGCTGGACTACCGGCTGGCGCCGGAGCACCGCTTTCCCACCGCGGTGGACGACTGCGTCAGCGCGCTGCGCTGGCTGATCGACGAGGGCGCTGCCAGCCTGGGCCTGGACGGTACCCGCATCGCCGTCGGCGGCGACAGCGCCGGCGGGACGCTGGCCGCGGTGGCGGCGCTGCAGGCCCGCGACGCCGGCCTGCCGCTGGCCCTGCAACTGCTGATCACGCCCGGCACCACCGCGCATGCCGACACCGGCTCGCACACCCTGTTCGCCAATGGCTTTCTGCTCGATGCGGCGGCCATCGCCTGGTTCTTCGACCACTACATCGACCGCCACCACCGCAGCGACTGGCGCTTCGCCCCGCTGCTGGCCCCCGACGTGGACGGCGTGGCCCCGGCCTGCGTGCTGCTGGCCGAGTGCGACCCGCTGGTCGATGAAGGTCTGGCCTACGCCGACCGGCTGCGTCTGGCCGGCGTGCCGGTCGAGCTGGAGCTGTACCGGGGCCTGACCCATGACTTCATCAAGATGGGCCGCATCCTGAAGGAGGCCGGCCAGGCCCAGCAGGTGGCGGCCGATGCCCTGCGAAAGGCCTGGAACGCATGAAACGCGCCGATTTCCGTTTTCTGGACCGCCAGCGCGTGCGCTGGGCCGAGGTGGACCTGCAGAAGATCGTCTTCAACGGCCACTACCTGATGTACATGGACACCGCGGTGGCGGGCTACTGGCGCGCGCTGGCGCTGCCCTACCACGCCACCATGGACGCCCTGGGCGGCGATCTGTACGTGCGCAAGGCGACGCTGGAGTACCACGCCTCGGCCGAGTACGACGACGCGATCGAGACCGGCATCCGCTGCGAGCAGATCGGCAACTCGTCGATGCGCTGGGTCAGCGGCGTGTTCCGCGGCGAGGAGTTGCTGGTCAGCGGCGAGCTGGTCTATGTCTTCGCTGACCCGGTGGCGAAGAAGTCGCTGCCGGTGCCGCCCGACCTGCGCCGTGTGCTGCAGGGCTTCGAGGCCGGCGAGGCGATGGTCGAGGTGCGCGTGGGCACCTGGGACGAACTGGGCCGCGAGGCCGGTGCGATCCGCCAGCAGGTCTTCGTGCAGGAGCAGCGCATCCCCGCCGACATGGAGTGGGACGCGGCCGATGCCGCCTGCCTGCATGCCGTGGCCTTCAACCGCTTCGGCCTGCCGCTGGCCACCGGGCGGCTGCTGGAGCACGTGCCCGGCGTGGCCAAGATCGGCCGCATGGCGGTGCAGCGCCCGATGCGCGGCAGCCAGATCGGCCGCCACGTGCTGGATGCGCTGATGGCTGCGGCGCGCCAGCGCGGCGACCGGGAGGTGCTGCTGCATGCCCAGACCAGCGCGGCGGGCTTCTACCGGCGCGCCGGCTTCGTGCCGCGCGGGCCGGAGTTCGAGGAGGCGGGCATCGCCCACATCGAGATGGTCTGCCCGCTGTAGGGGCGCCTCCAACGACCTGGCGCAGGCGCTGGCCCGCGCGCGGCGCTCAGAGCTTGTCGGCCGGCCGCAGCAGGCTGCGCACACGGCGCTTGCGCACGGGTTCCGCCTCGGGCCGGTGTTCGGCCAGCTGGCCTTCGGCCACCGGCGACACGCGCACCGATCGTTCAGGCTCGGTGTCATCGTCCAGGCGGTACTTCGGCGGCCAGTCGTGCAAGGTGGAGTGGCGCAGCAGCGCCAGGCCGGGCCCCGACGTGAAGGTGCGCTCGAACACATGGGTGACCAGGTGCTTGGGCTGGCGCTCGGTGATCACCAGCGTGGAGCAGCGGGTGCCGTAGTGGCCATCGGGCGATCGGATGAAGGCCGAAGACAACCAGCGCTCGCGCTCGGTGCCGATGCCGGTGTCGGGCAGTTCATCGTCGGGCGCGATCTGGCGATCGGCCAGGGCCGCCATCAGGCGGCTGGCCAGGTCGTCCACCGAGGCCGCCACGTCGATCGCGTCGTGCATACGCTCCTTCAGGCGCCGGACCTTGGGCCAGGGCTCATCCAGCATCCCGTTGCTGAGCCCGGCGACGCCGCGCTCCAGGCGGCGCGGGCTGGCCTGCTCGCTGCTGGCCCAGAAGCTCAGGCCCTCGCGGAAATCGGCCGCCAGCAGGTTGAAGGGCTGGTGGCCCGACAGCGCCACCGACGGCCAGAATTGCTCGGGCCGCTGGTCGCCACGCAGCCAGCGCAGCACGATGCCACCGCGCGAGGGCGCCTGCGGATCGGGCGCCACCGGCTTGCGCACATTGGTGACCACGGCCAGGCGGCCCTCGGCAGTCAGGCCCAGCCAGGTGCCGCCGGCGGACAGGTCGCGCCCGCTGAGCACCGCCGGGCCGCCGCCCTCCGGTGTCCACCAGGCCAGGCGCGCGGCCGGGCGCTCGAAGAACTCGTCGCGGTTGGCCGCCAGCACCAGCGGGAAGCGCCGGTGGGCGTCCAGGGCCAGGGCCACTAGGCACATGGCACGAAGACCTCGAGGTGGCGGCTGCCCGCCAGGGCGTGGCCCAGGCGTTCCTGGGCCCGGCGGGACAGCCACTCGCGCAGCGCGGCCTCGTCCAGGGCGCTGAGCGCGGGGGGCAGGTGGTAGATCTCCATCAGTGTCAGCTCGCCGGTCGCGGCGTCGGGCAGCGGGCGCTGCATCAGCTGGCCCTGCAACCCGGGGAAGGCGGCGCAGGCCTCGGCGACCAGACCGCGGGCCGCAGCCATCAACTCGGCGCTGCGCGACGGCGCCACCCGATAGTAGATGAACCAGGCGGTGCCGGGCACCGGGCCGGCCCGATCAGGCGGCATCCGCCGGCAGCGCGTAGGGCAGGGGGCGGGCGGCCAGCGCCGGGCCGTCCGGCGCGCCGTGGTGCAGCGGGGCGGACACGGCGTCGAGCTTGGTCTCCACCAGCGCGTCCCAGCCGCCGGTGGGTGCCGGCGCGGCCAGCACCACCATGCCGGCGGGCTGGCCGGGATCGGCCGCCGAGAACACCTCCTGGCCGGCGGCCATCGGGGCTTCGCCGTGCCAGAGCAGGGCGCGCCGCTTCAGCGTGCCCCGGTACTGGCTGCGCGCCACCACCTCCTGGCCCGGGTAGCAGCCCTTCTTGAAGCTCACGCCGCCCACCAGTTCCAGGTTCACCATCTGCGGCACAAAGGCCTCGGCGGTCGCGGCCGTCACCCGGGGCACGCCGCTGCAGACCTCCAGCCAGGACCACAGGCCAGCCGGCAGGGGCTCGCCCAGCGGCGGATGCTCTTCGGACAGGCCCGCCAGCCAGCGCGGCTGGCCCTGGCTGTCGGGCAGCCGCACCACCAGGCCGTTCGAGGTGGCACTGGCGCGCATCGGCTCCAGCGGCACACCTGCGGCTTGCACGCCAGCGGCCCCCAGCAGCCCCCAGACGCGCCAGGCCGGTTCGCTCAGCTGGCATTTGGCGCGCAGCACGAACATCCGCAGGCGCTTGAGCACGGCGGCCTGCAGGTCGGCGCTGCAGGCCAGCAGGTAGCCGCCGCCGGGCTGACGCACGACCAGGAAGGTGGCGATCAGCCGCCCCTTGGCGGTGCAGTAGCCGGCCCAGCGGGCTTCGCCCGGCTGCATGCCCAGCACATCGTTGCTCAGCTGCCCTTGCAGGAAGCTGCCGGCATCGTCGCCGCTGGCGTGGATCAGGGCCCAGTCGTCCAGGCGCTGAACGCCGTTGGCGGGGGCGGAGGAGGTGGGCGTCGCGTTCATGCGGACGATTATCATCGCCACCCGAAATGGCCCGGTGGCGGGCTTGGAATTCGAGGCCCCGCGCCTGATGAGATGGATCCGTAATCTGCTGGCCGCACTGGCCCTGGTGGCGCTGGCCGTCGGGGGGGCGCTGGCCTGGTGGCTGCACCAGCCGCTGGCGCTGCGGCAGGCCGTGGTGGAGGTGTCGATCGAGCCCGGCACCTCGCCGCGCGAGGTGGCCCAGGCCTGGGTGGCCGCCGGCGTCGACACGAATGCCCAGGCGCTGTACTGGTGGTTCCGCAGCTCGGGGGATGCGCGGCGCATCCGCGCCGGCAGCTATGCGCTTGAGCAGCCCACCTCGCCGCGTGAACTGCTCGAGATGATGGTCCGGGGCGACCAGACGATGCAGACCGTGCGCCTGATCGAGGGCTGGAACTGGCGCCAGGTGCGCCAGGCGCTGGCCCAGGCCGAACACCTGCGCCCGGAAACCGCCGGCATGAGCGATGCCCAGGTGGCCGCCGCGCTGGGCCTGGCCACCGATTCGCCTGAAGGCCGGCTGTTCCCGGACACCTACGTCTACAGCCGCGGCGTCAGCGACCTGACGGTGCTGCGCCGCGCCCGCGAGGCAATGCAGCGCCGACTGGACAGCGCCTGGGCCGAACGCATGCCCGAGCTGCCGCTGACCAGCCCGGAGGAGCTGCTGGTGCTGGCCTCGGTGGTCGAGAAGGAAACCGGTCGCGAGGCCGATCGGCCGATGGTGGCGGCGGTCTTCGTCAACCGCCTGCGCATCGGCATGCCTCTGCAGTCCGATCCCACCGTGATTTACGGCCTGGGTGAGCGCTTTGACGGCAACCTGCGCAAGGTCGACCTGCAGACCGACACGCCCTACAACAGCTACACCCGGCGCGGCCTGCCGCCCACGCCGATCGCCATGCCGGGCCTGGCCTCGCTGCGGGCGGTGGCCCGCCCCGCCGCCAGCCGGGCGCTGTACTTCGTCGCGCGCGGCGACGGCAGCAGCGTCTTCAGCGACTCACTGAGCGACCATAATCGCGCGGTGAACGAGTTCCAGAGACGGCGCAGCCCATGAGTGGCGGCGCCCGATTCATCACCTTCGAAGGCATCGACGGCGCCGGCAAGTCCTCGCACATCGAGGCCGCCGCCGAGTGGCTGCGCGAGCGCGGCCACCAGGTGCGCCTGACGCGCGAACCCGGCGGCACGCCGCTGGCCGAGTCGCTGCGCGAGCTGTTCCTGCACCGGCCCATGGACGGCCTGACCGAGGCGCTGCTGGTGTTTGCCGCCCGCCGCGACCACCTGCGCAGCGTGATCCTGCCCGCGCTGGCCGCCGGCCAGACCGTGCTGTGCGACCGCTTCACCGACGCCACCTTCGCCTACCAGGGCGCCGGACGGGGCTTCGACCTGGCGCAGCTGGGCCAGTTGGAGGCCTGGGTGCAGCAGGGGAGGGACCCGGACCTGACGCTGTGGTTCGATGTGGCACCCGACGTGGCCGCGCAGCGCCGCGCGGCGGCCCGCGAGGCCGACCGCCTGGAGCGTGAGGACATCGACTTCTTCGCCCGCGTGCGCAGCGGTTACGCGGCCCGCGCCGCCGCAGCCCCGGCACGCCTGGTGCGCCTGGACGCCGGCCACCCGATCGACACGGTCCGGCAGGCCGTGCTGGCCTGCCTGGCTGAGCGCTGCTGACATGACCCTCGAACCCCTGGCCATGCCCTGGCTGGACGCCCCGCTGGCGCAGTTGCTGGCGCAGCAGCGCGGCCATGCGCTGATCCTGCAAGGCCGCTTCGGCGACGGCCTGCTGGCCCTGGGCTGGCGCCTGGCGCGCGCCTGGCTGTGTGAATCCGGCGGACCGCGGCCCTGCGGCCAGTGCGGCAGCTGCCACCTGGCCGACCAGCAGACCCACCCCGACCTGCGGCCAGTGCTGCCCGAGACCTGGCAACTGGCGCTGGGCCTGACCGCCGGCGAGGAGGGCGACGGCGAAGGCAAGGCCGGCAAGCGCAAGCCCAGCAAGGACATCCGCGTCGAGCAGGTGCGCCAGGCGATCGACTGGAGCCACACCACCAGCGGCCGGGGTCGCGGCAAGGTGCTGCTGCTGTCGCCGGCCGATGCGATGAACGAGGTCTCGGCCAACGCCCTGCTCAAGACGCTGGAAGAGCCGGCGGCCGGTCTGCGCCTGCTGCTGTGCACCGAAGACGCCGGCCAACTGCTGCCCACCATCCGCAGCCGCTGCCAGAGCTGGCGCCTGCCCAGCCCGGAAGATGCCCCGGTGCGCGCCTGGCTGTCGCAGCAGGGCCTGAACGACGCCGACGACCTGCTGCGCGCCTGTCAAGGGCAGGCGCTGAGCGCCTGGCAGGCGGCGCAGCAGGGCTGGCGCGCTGACGCCTGGCGCGCGCTGCCCCGCCAGGTGGCCCAGGGCGACGCCCAGAGCCTGAGCGCCCTGGCACCGCCGGACGCCTTGCGCCAGCTCCAGCAGCTCTGCCATGACGCGATGGCGGTGGCGGTGGGCGGCGAGCCGCGCTACTTCGACCGCCAGGCCTTGCCTGCCCGGCTGCGGCTGGAGGCCCTGGTGCCCTGGTCGCGCGCGCTCGCCCAGGCGGTGCGTCAGCAGGACCACCCCTGGAACGCCGGTCTGCTGATCGAGTCGCTGGTGCTGCAGGGGCAGGCGGCGCTGGCCCCGGCGGCGGCCGTGTCCCCGCGCCGTGCGGCAGCGCAGCGCCCGGCTACACTGCGCCCATGAGCGACAACGAACCGCGCGCCGCAGCGGCCGCCGGCACACGCCCCAGCGTGATCCAGCTCGTCTTTCGCGAGAAAGGCGCGCTGTACGCCGCCTACATTCCGCTGTTCAGCGAAGGCGGCCTGTTCGTGCCCTCCACCCGCGAGTACCAGCTGGGTGACGACATCTATCTGCTGCTGTCGCTGCCCGGTGACCCGCAGCGCTACCCGGTGGCCGGCAAGGTGGGCTGGATCACCCCGGCCAACACCCCCGGTGGCCGCACCCAGGGCGTGGGTGTCCGATTCCCTTCGGACGAGAAAACCCGGTTGCTGAAACTGAAGATCGAGGAGCTGCTGGGCACCTCGATCTCCTCGTCCAAGCCGACCCAGACCATCTGAGCCGCGCCTGCCGCGGCGCGCAGCCCGTCCCTTGCCCATGTTTGTCGATTCCCATTGCCACCTGAGCTTTCCGGGGCTGCGCGAGCGCCTGCCCGAGGTGCTGCGCGACATGCGCGCAGCCCAGGTGCGGGGGGCGCTGGTCATCTGCACCACGGTGGAGGAGTTCCCCGAGGTCAGCGCGATCGCGCACACCGCGCCGCACCTGTGGGCCAGCGTGGGCGTGCACCCCGACAACGAGGACGTGCATGAGCCCGACGTCGACGAGCTGCTGCGCCTGGCGCGCGGTGACGAGCGGGTGGTGGCGATCGGCGAGACCGGGCTGGACTACTACCGCCTGAACGGCCGCAGCATCGCCGACATGGCCTGGCAGCGCGAGCGCTTCCGGGTGCACATCCGGGCGGCGCTGGCCGCCGACCTGCCGCTGATCATCCACACCCGCAGTGCCTCCGAGGACACCCTGGCCATCCTGCGCGAGGAAGGGCAGGGGCGGGCGAGGGGGGTGTTCCACTGCTTCACCGAGACCGTGGCCGTGGCCCGCTCGGCGCTGGAGTTGGGCTTTCACGTGTCGCTGTCGGGCATCGTGACCTTCCGCAATGCGGGCGAGCTGCGCGAGGTGGCCCGCATGCTGCCGCTGGATCGTCTGCTGATCGAGACCGACAGTCCCTACCTGGCACCGGTGCCGTACCGCGGCAAGACCAACACGCCGGCCTATGTGCCCTATGTGGCCGCCGAGATCGCCCGCGAGCGGGGCGTCGAGGTGGCGGCCATCGCCGAGGCCAGCGCCCGCAACTTCGAGCGCCTGTTTGGCGTTCAGCTGCCGCAGGAGCATCCATGATCGCCTGGCGACGTGCCGGACTCGTCTGTTCGCTGGCCCTGCTGCTGCTGGGCGCGCCCGCGGCGCGCGCCGATGTCTACGTCGATTTCTTCCGTGCCGTGAATGTCGACAATGTCAGCGGGGTGCGAGCCGCGCTGCAGCGCGGTCTGGACCCCAATGTGCTGAACGAGCAGGGCCAGTGCGCGCTGTACCTGGCGGTGCGCGAGGACAACGCGCAGGTGTTCGATCTGCTGCTGGCCTGGCCCGGCATCCAGCTGGACCAGCGCAACGCGGTGGGCGAAACGCCGCTGATGATGGCGGCGCTGAAGGGCCAGATCGACCGGATGCAGCGTCTGATCGACCGCGGTGCGGCCATCCACCAGGAGGGCTGGTCGCCCTTGCACTACGCCGCCACCGGCCCCAGTGTCGCCGCGGTGCGCCTGTTGCTGGACAAGGGGGCACCGGTGAATGCGCGTTCGGCCAACGGCAGCACGCCACTGATGATGGCGGCACGCTACGGCGAGGAGCGCTCGGTGATGCTGCTGGTCGAGCGCGGCGCAGACCTGGGCGCGCGCAACAACCTGGGTCTGGATGCCGCGGACTTCGCCCGCGGCGCCGACCGCGACTGGATGATCGCCACGCTCGAGCGCCTGCAGCGCCAACGGGCGGGCGCGGCGCGCTGAGCGCCGGCGACGGCGTGCTTCGGACGCGCTTGTCAGGCAAACGCTGACAAGCCCTTTGTCGGGCCGCCGACTACTGTCGGCCGAGGGTCCTCTCTACAGTCTGGGTCATCGGCTCCGGTTCCACGGGGCCCCCGCCAGGAGAGTCCCATGCGTTCCACCCAGACCCGCAGCAACCCGTTCACCATGATGATGAACCCCGAGGCCATCATCCAGGCGGTCGAGCGCTCCGAGCGCCTGAACCGTCTGCAGCGCCGGGTCTGCCGCCCGCTGGACAAGCCCCTGATTCCGAAGATCGTCATCGACGACCAGGCGGCGTTCGACCGCTCGGTGGAGTTGGACGACACCGAGGCCTGCGACGCGGACGAGCTGAGCTGAGCCGGCCCGCCTGGGCGCCAGCCCTGGAGGGTGGCGCATCGGCCACCCTGGAGCCGCCACTCCGTCGCGCGTCTATAAGCGCGACAATGTATATTATGTAAACTCTTGGAGCGGCCGCAGATGCCGATCTAGGGGGAGCCGCAAGCTAGGGGCTTTTCGTTGCCCCGCCGAGCGGCGCAGCATCGCCAGCATGGCGGTGCACCTGTCTTCCACCTCCCGCGGCAACACGCCCACAGACCCCGGCCCGGACGAGCCGAGCGGGCAACGGCGTGCGCTGGAGATCAGCGACCTGCGGCTGTCCTTCGGTGCGGTGCGCTGGATCCAGTCCTTCGAGATCAACGACCGGCCGATCGAACTGGCGCTGCGATTTCCGCGCCTGGCCAATCTGCTCAGCACCCTCTGGCCCGATCCCGTGGCGGCCGCTGCCGCCCTGGACGAATTGCTGTGCGACCGCCGCGGCGGGCGTCGCGGCTTCCCCGACGCGGTGCGCCAGGAACTGCTGGACCTGCGGGCCCGGCTGCCGGGCCCCGACTGACACCGATCCAGGTCCCTGCACGCCTCCGGGCTGAACGCCCAGGACACGCCCAGGAAAAAGGCCCCGCACGATCACTCATGCGGGGCCTTTGCCGTTGGTTGGCGGAGACGGAGGGATTCGAACCCTCGATGGAGTTTTTTGACCCCATACTCCCTTAGCAGGGGAGCACCTTCGGCCTCTCGGTCACGTCTCCAACCTAAGCTGGCATTCTAACCTGATTATTGGCCTCAGTCGGCGCTCTCGGCGGTGGGTTCGATCGAGGCGTCCAGGTCGAAGGCCTTGTGCAGCGCGCGCACGGCCAGTTCCATGTACTTTTCGTCGATCACGACCGAGGTCTTGATCTCGGAGGTGGTGATCATCTGGATGTTGATGCCCTCCTCGCTCAGCGCGCGGAACATCGTGCTGGCCACGCCGGCGTGGCTGCGCATGCCGATGCCGACGATCGACACCTTGCAGATCTTGGCATCGCCCAGCACCTCGGCGGCGCCGGTGGCCGGCAGCACCTTGGTCTTGAGCAGGTCCAGCGTGCGCTGGTAGTCGTTGCGGTGCACGGTGAACGAGAAGTCGGTCTTGCCGTCGTGCGAGACGTTCTGGATGATCACGTCGACGTCAATGTTCGCCTCGGCCACCTGGCCCAGGATCGAATAGGCGATGCCGGGCTTGTCGGGCACGCCCAGCACGGTGACCTTGGCTTCGTCGCGGTTGAAGGCGATGCCCGAGACAACGGCTTGTTCCATTTTTTCGTCTTCCTCGAAGGTGATCAGGGTGCCGGATGCGGCCTCTTCAGTGATGTCGATGTCCCAGGGCGTGAAGCTGGAGAGCACGCGCAGCGGCACCCGGTACTTGCCGGCGAACTCCACCGAGCGGATCTGCAGCACCTTGGAGCCCAGGCTGGCCATCTCCAGCATTTCCTCGAAGCTGATCGAGTGCAGCCGCTTGGCCTCGGGCACGATGCGCGGGTCGGTGGTGTAGACGCCGTCGACATCGGTGTAGATCAGGCACTCGTCGGCCTTCAGCGCGGCGGCGACCGCGACGGCCGAGGTGTCCGAGCCGCCACGGCCCAGCGTGGTGACGTTGTTGTCCTCGTCCACGCCCTGGAAACCCGTGATGACCACCACGCGGCCGGCGGCCAGGTCGGCGCGCACGCGGGCGTCGTCGATGCTCTGGATGCGGGCTTTGGTGTAGGCCGAATCGGTGCGCACCGGCACCTGCCAGCCGGTGTAGCTCACGGCCTGCATGCCCTCGGCCTGCAGCGCCAGCGACAGCAGACCCACCGAGACCTGTTCGCCCGTGCAGGCGATCATGTCCAGTTCGCGCAGCATGGCCGCGGTCTGCTGGGCTGGCGACACGTCCTTGGCCAGGGCCAGCAGGCGGTTGGTTTCGCCGCTCATCGCCGACGGAACGACGATCATCTGGTGGCCGGCGCGTGCCCACTTGGCGACGCGTTTGGCGACGCCGCGGATGCGCTCGGTCGAGCCCATCGACGTGCCGCCGTACTTGTGAACGATCAAAGCCATGGAAGGATTGGAAGAGTGGGTCGAAGCGGGATCTGCGCACGCCGGCGGCGGGCGAAAAACCCCCTATTCTAGCTGCTGCGCTGCAGCATCCGGCTCGTCCGCCGACCACTCCAGGCTCAGCTGTGGCTCGCCCGCCGCAGCGCGGGCCTGCGCTTCCACGCCCAGGCCGGGCACCCACAGCAGTTGTGCACCGGACCACAACAAGGGTCCCTGGCGCTGCCAGGCGGGAATGCCCAGGGTCTGGAACTGCTTCTTCAGGCTGCGCGCCGGTCGGCCGGGCCCCAGCGCGAAGCGCTCGCCGCCCTGGCGGGCCTGCCAGTGGCTGCCGGCCAAGCGTGAGCAGGGCAGACCGCCCTCCTCCACCGGCCGCAGCCGCACCCAGCCTTGGCCGGCGGGCAACGGACACCAGCGGTGATCGATGGCCACGGGCCAGACTGGCGCGTCCGAGGCAGTGATGCTGGCGGACGAGCGCCGGGACAGACTCAGCGTGCCCCGATAGAGGCGCAACTCCAGCGGGTCGTCGACCGGCCAGCGTCCGATGCGCGTCTGCGGCAGTTCCGCCAGCAGGCGGTCGACGAAGCGATCGCTGGCGTGGCCGGCCCCTTGCTCCTTCAGCCAGCGGCGCAGGCTGGCCCGCCGCCGAGCCGGGCTGAGCGCCAGCCAGGCCGCAAGGGCCAGCCCGTGGGGCGCACGGCGCACCGCCTCCAGGTCGGCCGCAGCAATCTCGTCGATCAGTTCGGCCGCTTCCCAGGCCTGGCGCGCCACGTCAACCAGGGCCTGTTCCGTCGCCGGAAACGCCTGGACCAGCGCAGGCCACACCTGCAGACGCAGGCGGTTGCGCTCGAAGCGCGGATCGCGGTTGCTGGGGTCCTCGATGTGACCCAGGCGGTGTCGCCTGACGTAGTGCTCGATGGCCTGCGGAGAGCAGCCCAGCCAGGGGCGGGCCCAGGTCAGGCCGTCGCGCACCACGCTCCGAGGCATGGCCGCCAGGCCCGCCGGGCCGGCGCCGCGCAGGGCCTGCAGGCAGACCGTCTCGGCCTGGTCGCGTGCGTGGTGAGCCAGCAGCAGCAGTGTGGCGCCCTCTTCCGCGGCCATGCGGCCCAGGGCCTGGTGACGCCGCTGGCGCGCCCAGGCCTCGATGCTGGCCCCCGCGGGCGGACGGTCGGTCAGCCGCGCCACCCGCAGGCGCAGCGGCCAGCCGGCGCGCTGCCAGCGCCGGCATTGCCGCTCCAGGTGGCGCACCCAGTCGTCGGCCTCGGCTTGCAGGCCATGGTGGACATGCAGGGCCACCACCGTCAGACCCAGCGCCCGGGCGGCACGCACGGTGGCGTGGCACAGCGCCGTGCTGTCGCGGCCGCCGCTCAGGGCCACCGCCACACAGGCGGGACGGCCCTCAGCGGTCGGTGGTGTCGGTGAAGCGGCCGTAGGACTTGAGGCGTTGGTAGCGGCGTTCCAGCAGCTCGGGCACCGACAGGTCGGACACCTGGCGCAGCGCATCCACCAGGCCGCGCTTGAGCTGCGAGCTCATCTGCTTGAGGTCACGGTGGGCACCGCCCACCGGTTCGCTGACGATCTTGTCGACCAGACCCAGCGCCTTCAGGCGGTGCGCGGTGATGCCCAGCGCCTCGGCGGCGTCCGAGGCCCGCTCGGCGGTCTTCCAGAGGATGGACGCGCAGCCTTCCGGTGAGATCACCGAATAAACCGAGAACTGCAGCATCAGCACCTGGTCGGCCACGCTGATGGCCAGCGCGCCGCCGGAGCCGCCTTCACCGATGATGGTGGTGATGATCGGCACCTCCAGCTGCGCCATCTCGAAGATGTTGCGGCCGATCGCCTCGGATTGGCCGCGTTCCTCGGCGCCGATGCCGGGATAGGCGCCCGGCGTGTCGACGAAGGTGAAGACCGGCAGGCCGAACTTCTCGGCCAGCTTCATCAGGCGCAGCGCCTTGCGGTAGCCCTCGGGGCGCGACATGCCGAAGTTGCGCGCGGCGCGCTCCTTCGTGTCGCGGCCCTTCTGGTGACCCAGCACCATGCAGGCCTGGCCATTGAAGCGCGCCAGGCCGCCGACGATGGACAGGTCATCGGCAAAAGCGCGGTCACCATGCAGTTCCTGGAAGTCGGTGAACATCTCGTTCACGTAGTCCAGGGTGTACGGGCGCTGCGGGTGCCGTGCGATCTGCGTGACCTGCCAGGGCGTCAGCTGCTGGTAGATCTCTTTCGTGAGCTGCAGGCTCTTCTTGTCCAGGCGGTCGATCTCCTCGGAGATGTCCACCGCCGATTCGCTTTGCACGAAGCGGAGTTCCTCGATCTTGGATTCCAGCTCCGCGATCGGTTGCTCGAAGTCCAGGAAATGTCGCTTGCTCATTCAGCCACTCCTTGGGCGCGATTGTGCCCAATCCCAACGGGTTCTCAATAGTCGACCGGCAGCGGGTCCAGGCTGCGCCACAGGTACCAGGTGGCCACCGACCGGTAGGGGGCCCAGCCTTCGCCCAGTTCGCGCGCCTCGGCCCGCGACACCGGCTCGCCGCTGAAGTAGTTGACGCTGATGCCCTTGAGCAGGCCCAGGTCGTCCAGCGGCAGCACGTTCGGGCGCATCAGGTGAAAGATCAGGAACATCTCGGCGGTCCAGCGGCCGATGCCGCGGATGGCCACCAGCTCGTCGATGATGGCCTCATCGTCCATGCCCTGCCACTGGCGCACATGGACCTGCCCATCCTCGAAATGCCGGGCCAGGTCGCCCAGGTACTCGGCCTTTCGGGCCGACAGCCCGGCCGCCCGCAGCGCTGGCCCATCCAGCGCCAGCACGGCGGCTGGCTGCAGGCGCTTGTTGGCGCCGGCGCCGCCGACAGCCGCGACAAAGCGCTCCCACACCGATTGCGCGGCCTTGACCGAGATCTGCTGGCCGACGATGGAGCGGGCCAGCGTGGTGAAGGCGTCGCCGTGGCTGTGCAGCCGGGCCTCGCCGAATTGCGGGATCAGCTTCTTCATCACCCGGTCGCGCTTGACCAGGTGCTTGCAGGCCTCGTCCCAATAGTCCGGCGTGACGCCGGTCGCAGCGCGTGTTCCCACCTCAGGCCCTGACCCAGGTCGTGCCCTGCGGGCCGTCCTTGAGCTGCACGCCCTCGGCGGCCAGCTGGGCGCGGATGCCATCGGCGCGGGAAAAATCGCGCGCAATCTTGGCCGCCTGGCGTTCGGCGATCAGGGCTTCGATGCGGGCGGCATCGGCATCGCCGGCGCCGCCTTGCAGGTAGATCGCCGGATCCTGCTGCAGCAGGCCCAGCACGCCGGCCAGGGCCTTGAGCAGGCCGGCCTGGCGCGGGTCGCGGCTGCGGTTGACCTCGGTGGCCAGCTCGAACAGCACGGCGACCGCCTCCGGCGTGCCCAGGTCCTCGTCCATGGCGGCCTTGAAACGGGCTGCATGCGCATCGGTCCAGTCGATGTCAACGGCCGCGGCCGGCACGCTGGCCAGCGCTGTGTACAGCCGGCGAAGCGAGGCACGCGCATCGTCCAGGTGCACGTCCGAGTAGTTCAGCGGGCTGCGGTAGTGGGCCCGCACGACGAAGAAGCGGATGGTCTCGGCGTCATAGGCCTTGAGCACCTCGCGAATGGTGAAGAAGTTGCCCAGGCTCTTGGACATCTTCTCGTTGTCGACGTTGACGAAGCCGTTGTGCATCCAGGTGCGGGCCAGCGGCACACCGTTGGCGCCTTCACTCTGGGCGATCTCGTTTTCGTGGTGCGGGAACTCCAGGTCGGCGCCGCCGCCATGGATGTCGAAGGTCTGTCCCAGCAGCGCGCAGGCCATGGCCGAGCACTCGATGTGCCAACCGGGCCGGCCGGGGCCGTAGTCGCTGGGCCACTGGGCATCGGCCGGTTCGGTCGGCTTGGCGGACTTCCAGAGCACGAAGTCCAGCGCGTCTTCCTTGCCGTCGGCCACGGCCACGCGCTCGCCCGCCTGCAACTCGTCCAGCGACTTGCCCGACAGCTTGCCGTAGCCGGGGAAGCGCCGCACTGCGTAGTTCACGTCGCCCTGGCTGCTGCGGTAGGCCAGACCCTTGTCCTCCAGCGTGCGCACGATGTCGAGCATCTGCGGCACGTAGTCGGTGGCGCGTGGATCGTGGGTGGGGCGCAGGATGCCCAAGGCATCGAAGTCGGCGTACATCTCGGCAATCATGCGGTCGGTCAGGGCCCGCACGGTCTCGCCGTTCTCCACCGCGCGGCGGATGATCTTGTCCTCGATGTCGGTGATGTTGCGCACGTGGGTCACGCGCAGGCCGCTGGCCTCCAGCCAGCGCCGGGCGATGTCGAAGGCAATGTTCGAGCGCGCATGGCCGATGTGGCAGAGGTCGTAGACGGTGATGCCGCACACGTACATGCGCACGTGTCCGGGCTCGATCGGCGAAAAGTCTTCGACCCGGCGGGTCAAGGTGTTGTGGATGCGCAGCGTCATCGACGGGACAGGAGGGAGGCAGTGCGCGCACCGTGGACCGGCGGCGCCGACAGGCCGGAGCGCCCGGAGGGAGAACAGGCGCTCGGTAGAATCGGGGCAGTATAGCCAAGGAGCCTCCCAACGTGACACGCCCCCTGCTGGCCGGCGCCGTGATCGCCCTGTCCGCCCTGATCACCCTCCCTGCCTGGGCCCAGAAGGTGCGCCTGGTCACCAGCGCCGGTGACATCGTCGTGCAGCTTGACGCCGAGAAGGCGCCCAAGACCGTGGCCAACTTCCTGCAGTACGCCAAGGCCGGTCACTACGACGGCACCATCTTCCACCGCGTGATCGACGGCTTCATGATCCAGGGCGGCGGCATGAAGCCCGACATGAGTGAAAAGCCCACCCGGGCGCCGATCCCGCTGGAGGCCGGCAAGGGCCTGTCCAACCTGCGCGGCACGATCGCCATGGCGCGCACCGGCTTTCCCGATTCCGCCACCGCGCAGTTCTTCATCAACGTGGTCGACAACGTCCGCCTCGATTCCTACGGCGGCGGCTATGCCGTGTTCGGCAAGGTGGTCGAGGGCATGGAGGTCGTCGACAAGATCAAGGCCGTGCCGGTGGGCAACCAGGGCGGCCACCAGAACGTTCCGCTGCAACCCGTCACCATCAAGAAGGCCTCGATCGAGGACTGAAGCACCATGACCAAGACTGTTGAACTGACCACCTCCGCCGGCGCCATCCGCCTGGAACTCGATGACGCCAAGGCGCCCCAGACGGTGGCCAATTTCCTGGCCTACGTGGCCAAGGGCCACTACGACGGCACAGTGTTCCACCGCGTGATCAAGGGCTTCATGATCCAGGGCGGCGGCATGACCGAGTCGATGGACCAGAAGCCCACCGACGCCGCCATTCCCAACGAGGCCAACAACGGCCTGAAGAACGACAAGTACACCGTGGCCATGGCGCGCACCAATGCGCCGCATTCGGCCACCGCGCAGTTCTTCATCAACGTCACCGACAACGACTTCCTGAACTTCAAGTCCGAGTCGCCCAGCGGCTGGGGCTATGCGGTGTTCGGCAAGGTCGTGGCGGGTACCGAGGTGGTCGATGCGATCGAGAAGGTCCGCACCGGTCGGCGCGGCTACCACGACGACGTGCCGGTCGACGCGGTGACGATCCTCAAGGCCGCCGAGATTGCCTGAGTTCGGCCTGGATGCGCTGGCGGTGCCTGCGGGCGCCCGGCGCATCGAGTTCGTCTCGGACCTGCACCTCAGCGCCGAGCTGCCCCGCACGCAGGCCGCCTTCCTGTCCTGGCTGGCGAACAGCCAGGCCGACCTGCTGGTCATCCTGGGTGACCTGTTCGAGGCCTGGATCGGCGATGACGCGGCCGACGATGCGCCGCTGCCCGCGATCCTGTCGGCGCTGCAGCACGCCAGCGCCCGTCGCCCGGTGGCCGTGATGCGCGGCAACCGCGACTTCCTGCTGGGCGAAGCCTTCTTCCAGCGCAGCGGCTGCACGCCGCTGGCCGATCCCTGCGTGCTCGAGGCTTTCGGCCAGCGGGTGCTGCTCAGCCATGGCGACGCGCTGTGCCTGGCCGACACGGCCTACCAGCGCTTCCGTGCCGAGGTGCGCCAGAGCGCCTGGCAGGCCGCGTTCCTGGCGCGGCCACGGGCCGAGCGGCAGGCCATCGCCAGCGGTCTGCGGGCCGCCTCGCTGGCCAGCCAGGCCGGCCGTGCCGTGGAAACCTATGCCGATCCCGATCCCGCGCTGGCCACCGACTGGCTGCGCCAGGCCCGGGCCACGGTACTGGTGCATGGACACACCCACCGCCCCGGCGATGAGCAACGCACCGAAGGCTGGACGCGGCGCGTGCTGAGCGACTGGGACCTGGATCAGGCGCAGCGCGCCGAGGTGCTGGCCTGGACCGCCCAGGGTTGGCAGCGCCTGGCGCTCCCGACCGACGGTCGATGGGCTGGCTGAGCCGCCTGGCCGAGTGGCGCGAGCAGCGCCAGCTGGCCCGCCACGCGATCGACGAGCGGCTGTGGCAGGCGGTGCTGCAGGCCTATCCGTTCATCGCCGAGCGCTCCGAGGCCGATCGGACGGCGTTGCGCCGCCTGTGCAGCCTGTTCCTGGCGCGCAAGCAGTTCCATGGTGCCCAGGGCCTGGTGATCGACGACCTGATGGCCGTGTGCATCGCCGCCCAGGCCTGCCTGCCGGTGCTGGGCCTGTCGCTGGACCACTACGACGACTTCGTCGGCATCGTGGTCCAGCCTGACGAGGTGCTGGCGCCGCGCACCGTGACCGATGAGGACGGCGTGGTCCACGAGTACGCCGAGGCATTGACCGGCGAGGCCATGGAAGGCGGCCCGGTGATGCTGTCCTGGCACGACGTGGCCCACGCCGGCGCGCAGGCCGACCTGGTCTACAACGTCGTGATCCACGAGTTCGCCCATGTGCTGGACATGCGCGACGGCGTGGCCGACGGTGTACCGCTGCTGCCCACCGCCGCCGAGCGCCAGGCCTGGGTCGAGGTGCTCGAGGCCGAGTTCGAGGATTTCGTCCGGCGCGTCGACGCCGGCGAGGACACATTGATCGACCCCTACGGCGCCGAGGCCCCCGAGGAATTCTTCGCCGTGGCCAGCGAGGCCTTCTTCGTCGCGGCGGCCGACCTGCGCGACGAACACCCTCGCCTGTACCGGCTGCTGGCCGGCTACTACCGCCAGGATCCGGCCGTCGGCTGAACGAACAAGGGGCGCCCGAAGGCGCCCCTGGCGACGATGGCAGGTGGCCGGATCAGACCGCCGTGGCTTCGGCGCGCGGCTTGTCGCCGCTCTTGCCGGCCGGCTGGATGTCCAGGCTGACCTGGCCTTCGGCATCCAGATCCACCGTAAGGCGGCCACCATCGACCAGGCGACCGAACAGCAGTTCGTCGGCCAGCGCGCGGCGGATCGTGTCCTGGATCAGTCGCTGCATCGGGCGCGCGCCCATCAGCGGGTCGAAACCCTTCTTGGCCAGGTGCTTGCGCAGCGGGTCGGTGAAGGTGACATCCACCTTCTTCTCGGCCAGTTGCTGTTCCAGTTGCAGCAGGAACTTGTCGACCACGCGCAGGATGATGTCCTCGTCCAGCGCCCGGAAGTTGACAATGCCGTCCAGGCGGTTGCGGAACTCGGGCGTGAACAGGCGCTTGATGTCGCCCATCTCGTCGCCCTGCTCGCGCTTGCTGGTGAAGCCGATCGTGGCCTTCTGCATGGTCTCGGCACCCGCGTTGGTCGTCATGATGATGATGACGTTGCGGAAGTCGGCCTTGCGCCCGTTGTTGTCGGTCAGCGTGCCGTGGTCCATGACCTGCAGCAGCACGTTGAAGACATCCGGGTGGGCCTTCTCGATTTCATCGAGCAGCAGCACGGCGTGCGGCTTCTTGGTGATCGCCTCGGTCAGCAGACCGCCCTGGTCAAAGCCCACATAGCCCGGGGGCGCACCGATCAGGCGGCTGACCGCATGGCGCTCCATGTACTCGGACATGTCGAAGCGGATCAGCTCGATGCCCAGGATGTAGGCCAGTTGCTTGGCGACTTCGGTCTTGCCGACGCCGGTGGGGCCGCTGAACAGGAAGGCGCCGATCGGCTTGTCCGACTTGCCAAGGCCCGAGCGGGCCATCTTGATCGACGCGGCCAGCGCATCGACCGCCGGGTCCTGGCCGAAGACCACGCTCTTCAGATCACGCTCCAGCGTCTTGAGCTTGCCGCGGTCGTCCGAGGACACCGAGGCCGGCGGGATGCGGGCGATCTTGGCGACGATGTCCTCGACCTCGTTGCGCGTGATGGTCTTCTTCTGCTTGCTCTTGGGCAGGATGCGCTGCGCGGCACCGGCTTCGTCGATCACGTCGATCGCCTTGTCGGGCAGGTGACGGTCGTTGATGAACTTGGCCGACAGCTCGGCCGCGGCCTGCAGCGCGCCCAGCGCGTACTTGACGTTGTGGTGCTCCTCGAAGCGCGACTTCAGGCCCTTGAGGATCTCCACCGTCTGTTCGACGGTGGGCTCGACCACGTCGACCTTCTGGAAGCGCCGCGACAGCGCCGCGTCCTTCTCGAAGATGCCGCGGTACTCGGTGAAGGTGGTCGCGCCGATGCACTTCATCGCGCCCGACGACAGCGCCGGCTTGAGCAGGTTGGACGCATCCAGGGTGCCGCCCGAGGCCGCGCCGGCGCCGATCAGCGTGTGGATCTCGTCGATGAACAGGATGCTCTTGGGGCTGTCCTTCAACTGCTTGAGCACGCCCTTGAGGCGCTGCTCGAAGTCGCCGCGGTACTTGGTGCCCGCCAGCAGCGCGCCCATGTCCAGCGCGTAGACGGTGGCGTCGGCCAGCACCTCGGGCACATCGCCTTCGGTGATGCGCCAGGCCAGGCCCTCGGCGATGGCGGTCTTGCCCACGCCGGCCTCGCCCACCAGCAGCGGGTTGTTCTTGCGCCGGCGGCACAGCACCTGGATGACGCGCTCGACCTCGTGCTCGCGGCCGATCAGCGGGTCGATCTTGCCGTCGCGGGCATTCTGGTTGAGGTTGGTGGTGAACTGGTCCAGCGGTGAGCCCTTGCCTTCGCCGCCATCGTCCTTCTCGGACTCGTTGCCACCGCCACTGCTGCCTTCGCTGCCACTGCCCTTGGCGGGCTCCGGCGGATCGCTCTTCTTGATGCCGTGGGCGATGAAGTTGACCACGTCCAGCCGCGTCACGCCCTGCTGGTGCAGGTAGTAGACGGCGTGAGAGTCCTTCTCGCCGAAGATGGCCACCAGCACGTTGGCGCCGGTGACTTCCTTCTTGCCGCCGCCAGTGGACTGCACATGCATGATCGCGCGCTGGATCACGCGCTGGAAGCCCAGCGTCGGCTGCGTGTCGACCTCTTCGGTGCCACCCACCGTGGGCGTGTTCTCGCGGATGAAGCCGGTCAGGCTCTTGCGCAGATCTTCGATGTTGGCGGCGCAGGCGCGCAGCACCTCGGCGGCGGACGGGTTGTCGAGCAGCGCCAGCAGCAGATGCTCCACGGTGATGAACTCGTGGCGCTGCTGGCGTGCCTCGACGAACGCCATGTGCAGGCTGACTTCAAGTTCCTGGGCGATCATGCGGCCTCCATAATGCATTGAAGCGGGTGCCCCGAGCGGCGTGCAGCAGCCAGCACGAGTTCAACCTTGGTGGCGGCGACGTCCTTGGTGAAGACGCCACACACCGCGCGCCCCTCGTGATGGATCTTCAACATCACCTGGGTCGCAGCCTCGCGGTCGAGGCGGAAATACTCTTGCAGCACCATCACGACGAACTCCATCGGCGTGAAGTCATCGTTCAGCATGACCACCTGGAACATGCGCGGCGGCCGGGTCTTGGCCGCCTTGCGCTCGGCCACCACCGATCCCTGACCGTCATCAGGTTTGCCAACCTGCGGTGTCTGTGCGGGAGGTTTGGGACGAGAGGGCATGAAATCAGTATAGCCAGTTGGACAGATGGCTGCGTCGGGGTCAATGGTCACCCTGACGGTCATCGGCGCATGTTGCAAAAAAGGGCATCCAGCGGCGCGTTTTTCAAGCTTGAACGCACCAAAGCGGTGTCGTCGGGGCGTTTTGATTGACACCATCCCAGGGCGCGCCAACAATTCCACGCATAAGCCTGAAAAAGGCATCAGGAGGACAGGTATGGACGCGTTCGGAACCGTCAAGTGGTTCAACGACACGAAGGGCTACGGATTCATCGAGCCCGATGACGGTGGTGGTGACGTCTTTGCACACCACACAGCCATCCAGATGGAGGGCTACCGCACCCTCAAGCAGGGCGCCCGCGTGATCTATGAGCCGTTCATCGGCCCCAAGGGCAACCAGGCGCAGAACATCCGCTCCGTGGATCCAGTGCGCCCGCGCAGCAGCGCCACCGCACCGCTGCGCGATGCAGCCGAGAACACCGATTGAGCGCCCGTCGCGGCGCTCAGCTCATGCACCAGGCAGCAAAGCGGACAAACAGGTCGTGACCCAGGGCCCAGGCTGAGGCCCCGGCCAATGCCGCCCCCGACAGCCGCGCCGCCCAGCGGGTGATGCGCCCTTCGCGCGAGGGGTCGCCCTGGGCAAGGCGCTGCCACAGCGCAGGTGCCAGCCCGAGGGGCAAGGCCGAGGCCAAGGCAAAGGCGCCCATCACCGCGGCCCCGGACACCGCCGAGTTGGCCAGCGCCGCGACCATCAGCGCCGATTGCAGCAGACCGCAGGGCCAGGCCACCCAGGCCAGCCCGGCGCTGGAGGCGCGCAGCGCACTGCCGCTGCGGCCGTGCCAGCGCACGGGTTGCACCTGGGACCGATCACCGCTGCGTCCCAGCTGATCCAGCCACTGGGGCTGGCGGCCCTGGATCAGCAGCCACAGGCCCAGGGCCAGCGCGGCCATGTGGGCCAGCGCCCACAAGGGGCGCAGCGCCGGGCTCCACTGGCCCAGCTGGGCCAGCCAGCTCACGCTGGTGGCGGCCACTGCGCCCGCGGCGGCATAGCCGAGCAGCCGTCCGAGGTGAAAGAAGCCCAGCCCCAGGCGCGGCCGCGTCGGGGCACAGCCGCGCACGGCGGCCGCGCTGGCGGCGCCGCACATGCCAATGCAATGCAGAGAGCCTGCCAGGCCCATCAGCAGGGCCGACAGCACCAGGGCCTGATCCACCCTCAGATGATGCGCGAAAAACGCTCGCGGGTCCGGTCGGCCTGCAGATACTTGTCGAAGGACATGGCGATGGCCCGCACGAAGAACCAGCCGCGCGCGGTGATCTGGATCGCACCGGGCTCCATCGTCACCAGGCCCATCTCTTCATAGGGACGCAGCGACTCAAGTTCCTGGCGGAAGTACTCGGGCACCTTGACCAGGTGCGCCAGTTCCACCGATTCGAACTCCAGCCGACCCTGGCACATCAGCGCCATGATGACGGCACGGCGCAGCAGGTCGTCGCGGGTCAGCGCCAGGCCACGCTGGATCGCGAACTGTCCCTGACGAATGGCGTCGTAGTACTCGGGGATGGTCTTGGCGTTCTGGCTGTAGGTGGCGCCCATGCGACCGATCGAGGACACGCCCAGCGCCACCAGGTCGCAATCGGGCTGCGTGCTGTAGCCCTGGAAATTGCGATGCAGCCGGCCCTGCCGCTTGGCCTGGGCCAGCGCGTCGTCGTGCAGCGCGAAGTGGTCCATGCCGATGTAGCTGTAACCATGGCCCATGAAGCCGGCAATCGCCGAGGACAGCATGTCGATGCGGTGCTGCGCGGGCGGCAGCTGGCTGGCGTCGATGCGCCGCTGCGGCTTGAAGCGCGCCGGCAGGTGCGCGTACGAGTACAGCGCAATGCGGTCGGGCCGCAGCTCGCTCATCTGGCGGATGGTGCGGGCAAAGGACTCGGGCGTCTGCTTGGGCAGGCCGTAGATCAGGTCGGCGTTGATCGACTCGAAGCCCAGCTCGCGCGCGGCTCGCATCAGCTCAGTCACCATCTCGAGCGACTGGACGCGGTGCACCGCCTTCTGCACATCGGGGTCGAAGTCCTGTACACCAAAGCTGATGCGGTTGAAGCCGATGGCACGCAGGTGGGCCAGACGGCCGCGGTCTGCGGTGCGCGGATCCACCTCGATCGAAACCTCGGCATCCGACGCCAGCTTGAAGCAGCGCTGCAGCGCCGCCATCAGGCGGGCCAGTTCGGCGTCGCTCAGGAAGGTGGGCGAGCCCCCGCCGAAGTGCATCTGCGAGACGTTCACCGACTCGCCCAGCACCTGCCGGTGCAGCGCGATCTCGGCTTCCAGCACATCCAGGTATTCGGCGCCGCGCTCGTGGTGCTTGGTGATGATCTTGTTGCAGGCGCAGTAGTAGCACACCGACTCGCAGAACGGGATGTGCACGTAGACCGACAGCGGCTTCTTGCCACCGACCTGGGCGCCCTCGGCCCGCTGCTGCAGTGCGCGGCGGTAATCCTCGCCGTTGAAGGCCTCGACGAACCGGTCGGCGGTTGGGTACGAGGTGTATCGCGGGCCCGGCACATCGAAGCGCTGGAGCAGCTCCACCGGCAGCAGGGTGTCGGGAGCATGGATGGCTTGTGACATGCCGGCATGGTGCCAAACTGGCACGCCACAGGCTTGACCTGCCTCAAGTCGGACCGCGGTCGGGACCACAAGAATACCCGCACTCAACGAGAGGCATCATGTTCAGGACATGCGATTCATCGGATGACGTTGCTCAGGATGTGGCCGGGCCACGGGTGATAATGCGCGCAATGAGCGAATCCACCTCCCGGGTGCGGTGCGATACCTTCAAGGTCGCCTGCTCCAGCTGCAATCTGCGAGAGTTGTGTCTGCCCGTCGGACTCGGCCGGCCTGACCTGGAGCGCCTGGACGCGCTGGTCGCCACCCGCCGCACCGTGGGCCGTGGCGACACGCTGTTCCGCTCGGGCGATCCCTTCCAGTCGCTCTACGCGGTGCGTACCGGCTTCTTCAAGACCTGCGTCTCGTCCGAGGACGGCCGCGACCAGGTCACCGGTTTCCAGATGGCGGGCGAACTGCTGGGCCTGGACGGCATCAGCGCCGACCGCCATACCTGCGACGCCGTGGCCCTGGAAGACTCGCAGGTCTGCGTGATCCCCTACTCGCAGCTGGAAGACCTCTCACGCGAGTTCACCGACCTGCAGCACCAGTTCCACAAGATCATGAGCCGCGAGATCGTCCGTGACCACGGCGTGATGCTGCTGCTGGGCAGCATGCGTGCGGAAGAGCGGCTGGCGGCCTTCCTGCTGAACCTGACGCAGCGTTTGCAGGCGCGTGGCTTCTCGGCCTCGTCGCTGATCCTGCGCATGACGCGCGAGGAGATCGGCAGCTACCTGGGCCTGAAGCTGGAAACGGTCAGCCGCACCTTCTCGAAGTTCCAGGACGAAGGCCTGCTGGAGGTGAAGCAGCGCCAGATCCGCATCATTGACCAGGCCGGGCTGCAGCAACTGGTCAACGGCACGCCCAGCTGAGCCCGCCCTGCCCCATCCAGCACAACGGCGCCCGCGGGCGCCGTTGTCCTTGGTGACGGGTGGGCGCTCAGCGCTGCTCGGGCGTGGCCGCGTGGTTGCGGGCCTGCATCGCCGGCGTCTGGGCATCGGGCTCGGTCTTGCCACGCTGCGACTCCGCCGTTTCGTCCTTGATCAGCACCGGGTCCTGACCCTTGATGGCCACGTAGGCGGTGCTCACGCTGGCCACCACCACCAGCAACGGTCCCCCGATGACCAGCCAGAGCATGCGGTAGCGCCACCAGGGCAGCTTGGGCTCGGGACTGCCCTCGGCGGGCGGGTTCGTGTTGCTCATGCTTGCAGCCGTCATCGCGGCACCAGGAAGGTGGACTTTTCGTGCAGCGTGGTGGCCGCGACATCGTCATGGGCCACGCGCTCGATCGAGAACTGGATGGTATGCGCACCGGCGCCCGCCTGCTGCGCCGACTCGAACGGGATCTGGGCGCTGAGGGTGATCCAGCGCGCCTCGGCCGGCCCGACGTCCACCTCGGTCTGGCCGGTGACCACGATCTGGTCCATGCCGGACACGCCGATGCGGTAGGACTGCGGCTTCTCGGCCGCGTTCATCACCTGCAGGCGGTAGACGTTCTCGACCTTGCCGTCCTCGACAATGCGCGCCAGCGAGGCACGGTCGCGCACCACGTCGACACGGAAGGGCTCGCGCAGCGCCAGGCTGATGCCGAAGGCCACCAGGATCGCCAGCATGATGCCGGTGTAGACCAGCACCCGCGGGCGGAAGATGCGGCGCAGCATCTGGCTGAAGTTCAGGTGTTCGCGCAGGCCGTTCTGGGTGACATAGCGCACCAGGCCACGCGGGTAGCCGAACTTGTCCATGATGCCGTCGCAGACGTCGATGCAGGCGGCACAGCCGATGCACTCGTACTGCAGGCCCTTGCGGATGTCGATGCCGGTCGGACAGACCTGCACGCACAGACCGCAGTCGACACAGGCACCCAGGCCCGCCTGCTTCGGGTCGACCTTCTTGGAGCGGGCACCGCGCGGCTCGCCGCGTTCGGTGTCGTAGCTGATGATCAGCGTGTCCTTGTCGAACATCGCGCTCTGGAAGCGCGCGTACGGGCACATGTACTTGCAGACCTGCTCGCGCATGTAGCCGGCATTGCCGTAGGTGGCAAAACCATAGAACAGCACCCAGAACCATTCCCAGGGGCCGAAGCCCAGGGTCATGGCCTCGGCGGCCAGCGTGCGGATCGGGGTGAAATAGCCGACGAAGGTGAAGCCGGTCCACAGGCCGAACAGGATCCAGACCACCTGCTTGGACGTCTTGCGCCAGAGCTTGTCACGGCTCCAGGCGGCATCGTCGAGCTTCATGCGCTGCGCGCGATCGCCTTCGATCACGCGCTCGAACCACAGATAGATCTCGGTGTACACCGTCTGTGGACAGGCGTAGCCGCACCACAGCCGGCCTGCCACCGCAGTGAACAGGAACAGCGCGTAGGCCGAGATCATCAGCAGCGCCGACAGGTAGATCAGGTCCTGCGGATAGAGAACCAGTCCACCGATGTAGAAGCGGCGGGACACCAGGTCGAAGAGCACGGCCTGGCGGTTGTTCCACTGCGCCCAGGGCAGCAGATAAAAAAGGAGCTGGGTCGCCCACACGAGCGCCCAGCGCCATTTGATGAACTGGCCGCTGACGGCCCGCGGATAGATTTTCCGGGTCTTCTGGTAGAGCGATACCACCGCCTCGACCGTGTCGCCATCGGGCGCCGACGCTGCGGGGGGGTTGACGTTGCTGGCTTGGATAGGGGTGGGGGTATCGCTCATGCCGCCAATTTAACTCACTGCGCGGCGACCTTCGTGCTCTGGGACAAATTCCAGACGTAGGCGGTCAGGACCTTCAGCTGATCCGGCGTGAAACGCGCGCCCTGGGCGGGCATCACGTTGGTCTTGCCGTTGTTGATCATGGAGACGACCTGGGCTTCGCCCCAGCCATGCAGCCAGATCTTGTCGGTCAGGTTCGGTGCGCCCAGGGCCTGGGTGCCCTTGCCTTCCGGGCCGTGGCAGGCGGCGCAGGCCGCGAACTTCGGCTTGCCGACCTGGGCCGCCACCGAGTTGTGGGCGCTGCCCGACAGGCTCAGCACGTAGTTGGCCACCGCCTTGACGTCCTCGGCGGTGCCCACCGCTGCGGCCATCGGGGGCATCACGCCCTGGCGGCCTTCGACGATGGTCTTCTCGATGTACGCGGGGCTGCCGTCGCCACCCAGCCAGTCGTTGTCGGTCAGGTTGGGGAAGGACTTGCTGCCGCGGGCGTCGGAGCCGTGGCACTGCGCGCAGTTGTTGACGAACAGGCGCTCGCCGATGGCCATGGCCTTCGGGTTCTTGGCCAGCGCTTCAGGGGCCTGGCCGTTGAACTCGGCATAGACCGCCTTCATCGCCTCGGCGGCCTTGGCCTGCTCGGCCTGCAGCTGCCCGGCCGACGACCACTTCAGGCCACCTTCGGCCGCGCCGAAGCCCGGGTACAGGGCCAGGTAGGCGATCGAAAACACCACCGTGATCAGGAACAGGCCCATCCACCAGCGCGGCAGCGGGTTGTTCAGCTCACGCAGGTCAACGTCCCAGGTGTGGCCGGTGGTGTTGTCATCGGCCATCGGGCGGTGCTTGCTCGCGCCGATCAGGACGGCCAGGCAGAACACCAGACCGCCCGCGACGATGGCCACCACATAGAGCGACCAAAACGAACTCACAAAATCACTCATTACTTTCTCCTTGGTGTCGGCGGCCGCAAGCAGCCGCCGCGCACGTCATTGCCGTTCAGAGGACGGGTCTGCGACATCGGGCTCGAGGAAAGGCAGCTGGGCCGCCTCGTCGAACGCAGACTGACGCTTGCGCTGCCAAGTCCAGACCATCAGCGCCAGGAACAGCACCATGGCCAGCACCGTGATCGCGCTGCGGTAGACATTGATGTCGAATTCCATCAGTCGCTCCGGTGATTACTTGCGAGCGGTGCCCAGCACCTGCAGGTAGGCAATGACGGCGTCGATCTCGGTCTTGTCCTTGACCTCGTCGGCGGCCTTGGCGATCTCGTCGTCCGTGTAGGGGACGCCGACCACGCGCAGGGCCTTCATCTTGGGCGCCAGCTCGGCCGGGTTCAGCGTCGTCTTGGCGAGCCACGGGTAGGACGGCATGTTCGACTCGGGCACCACGTCACGCGGGTTGTTCAGGTGAACACGGTGCCACTCGTCGGAGTAGCGGCCGCCCACGCGGTGAAGGTCCGGACCGGTGCGCTTGGAGCCCCACTGGAACGGGTGGTCGTAGACGAACTCGCCGGCCACCGAGTAGGGGCCGTAGCGCAGCGTCTCGGCGCGGAAGGGGCGCACCATCTGCGAGTGGCAGTTGTAGCAGCCCTCGCGGATGTAGACGTCCCGACCGGCCAGTTGCAGCGCGGTGTAGGGCTTGAGGCCCTCGACCGGCTGGGTCGTCGAGCGCTGGAAGAACAGCGGCACGATCTCCACCAGGCCACCGAATGCGACGGTGACCAGGATCAGCACGATCATCAGGAAGTTGCTGGTCTCGATCTTCTCGTGACCCGTCGGCTTGTGACTAGCCATGTTGTTTCTCCTTCTCTCGGGCTCAGGCGTGGGCAGCGACGGCGGGCACCGGCACCGACACGGCCTTGCCGTTGGCGATCGTCATCACGACGTTCCAGAGCATGATGAACATGCCGCTCAGGTACAGCAGGCCGCCCAGCACGCGCATCACGTAGAACGGATAGGTCGCCTTGACGCTCTCGACGAAGCTGTAGACCAGCGTGCCGTCGGGGTTGACCGCGCGCCACATCAGACCCTGCATCACACCGGCGATCCACATCGCGGCGATGTAGAGCACGATGCCGATGGTGGCGATCCAGAAGTGCAGCTCGATCGCCTTGGTGCTGAACATCGCCTTGCGGCCGAACATGCGCGGGATCAGGTGGTACAGGCAGCCGATCGACACCAGACCCACCCAGCCCAGGGCACCGGAGTGCACGTGGCCGACGGTCCAGTCCGTGTAGTGCGACAGCGCATTGACGGTCTTGATCGACATCATCGGACCTTCGAAGGTCGACATGCCGTAGAACGACAGCGAGACGATCAGGAACTTCAGGATCGGGTCGTCACGCAGCTTGTGCCAGGCGCCCGACAGGGTCATGATGCCGTTGATCATGCCGCCCCACGACGGTGCCAGCAGGATCAGCGAGAAGATCATGCCGATCGACTGCGTCCAGTCCGGCAGCGCGGTGTAGTGCAGGTGGTGGGGGCCCGCCCACATGTACGTGAAGATCAGCGCCCAGAAGTGCACGATCGACAGGCGGTACGAGTACACCGGACGCTCGGCCTGCTTGGGGATGTAGTAGTACATCATGCCCAGGAAGGCGGCGGTCAGGAAGAAGCCCACGGCATTGTGGCCGTACCACCATTGCACCATCGCGTCCTGGACACCGGCGTAGGCCGAGTAGCTCTTGGTGAGCGTGACCGGGATTTCAGCGCTGTTGACGATGTGCAGCAGGGCCACGGCGATGATGAAGGCGCCGAAGAACCAGTTCGCCACATAGATGTGGCGCACCTTGCGGATGCCCACCGTGCCGAAGAACACCACGGCGTACGCGACCCAGGTGACCGTGATCAGGATGTCGATCGGCCACTCCAGTTCGGCGTATTCCTTGCCGGTGGTGATGCCCAGCGGCAGCGTGATCACCGCCAGCACGATGGTCAGGTTCCAGCCCAGGAAGGTGAACCAGGCCAGGCCAGGCGCGAACAGCCGGGTCTGGCAGGTGCGCTGGACCACGTGGTAGCTGGTGGCGAAGAGCACCGAGCCACCGAACGCGAAGATCACTGCATTGGTGTGCAGCGGTCGCAGGCGACCGTAGCTGAGCCACGGAATGCCGTTGATCAACTCAGGCCAGGCGAGCTGGGAAGCGACGATGACGCCCACCAGCATGCCGACGATGCCGTACACGACGGACAGGACAGCAAACCATCGGACGACTCCGTCTTCATAGACCGGTTGCCCCGGTGCGGAACTATTTGCCATTGAAGGCCTCCTTCTTCTTGAGACTCAAAGGGACTCAGGTAACCCTAGGATCAGGATTGTTTTGTAAGCGGTCTTGCGGCCGCTTGATCGGCATCAACCGGGGTGACCTCCTGTTGCAGGATCCGCTCACCCTCGCGTTCCAGATCGTCGAACTGACCACGGTGCAGGGCCCAGGCGAACACGCCGATGATCCCCAGCACCAGCACCGCAGACAGCGGGATCAGCAACCACATCACTTCCATCGCGACTCTCTTCAGCGGGCCAGCCGCAGCGAATTGCCCACCACCAGCAGCGAGCTGAGCGCCATGCCCAGACCCGCGGCCCAGGGCGGCAGGTAGCCTGCCAGCGCCAGCGGAATGCAGGCCGCGTTGTAGACCGCGGCCCAGATCAGGTTCTGCCGCACGATGCCGATGGCGCGCCGGGCCAGCTGGCGCGCCATCACCAGATCGGCCAGGCGGTTCGAGCTGACCACGGCGTCGGCGTGCACGCGCGAGACCAGCGCGCCATGCCCCATCGCGAAAGACACATCGGCACGCGCCAGTACCGGGGCGTCGTTGACCCCGTCGCCCACCATGCCGCAGACCTGCCCGGCGGCCTGGGCCTGGGCGACGACGGCCAGCTTGTCCTCGGGCGTGGCACCACCCTGCGCCAGATCCAGCCCCAGCGCCGAACCGACCGCCTGCACGCGCAGCGGGTCATCGCCGGACAGCAGCGCCACCTGGACGCCGCCCGCCTGCAAGGCCTGCACGGCCTGGCGGGCATCGGGCCGCAGGCGCTCCTCGAAGCCGAAGCGCCACTGCACCTGGCCCACCGGTCCGAAACAGACCTCCTGGCCGCGCGCCGGCAAACCGGGCTCGGCCTGCACCCAGGCCCGCGAACCCAGGCGCCAGCGCCGTCCGGTGGGATCGGTGGCCTGCATCCCCTGCCCGGCTTCCTCCTGGACATCGGCCCAGTCCACCGCCTGCGCGCGGCCCACGGCGCGCGGATCGCTGGCCAGGGCCTGCGCCAGCGGGTGCGACGACCAGCGGGCCAGGGCCAGTGCGGCCTGCTCGGCCTGCGCCTGGGGCTCGTCACCGGCCTCGCGCTCGGTGGAGGACCAGTGCGGCCGGTCCTCGGTCAGCGTGCCCGTCTTGTCCATGAACAGGCGGTCGATGCGGGCCAGGGCTTCCAGCGCATCCAGGCGCTGCACCATCACGCCGCGCCGGGCCAGCGCCCCGGTGGCCGCCACCAGCGCCGACGGCGCGGCCAGCGACAGCGCGCACGGGCAGGTGACGATCAGCACCGACACCATCACCCACAGCGCACGGTCGGGGTCGATCAGGCTCCAGACCGCCGCGGCGCCGAAGGCCAGCAGCAGCACCGCCCACAGGAAAGGACCGGCCCAGGCGTCGGCCCAGCGCGCCAGCGCCGGGCGCTGGCTGAGGGCGTCGCGCATCATTGTGACGATGGCCTGGTAGCGGGTGTCGGCGCCGACGCGCTCGACCCGCATCACCACCGGCCCGCCCAGGTTCAGGCTGCCACCCACCAGTTCGTCGCCGGGCTGATGCAGCACGGGCACCGACTCGCCGCTCAGCAGCGACTCGTCGGCCTGCGTCGTGCCCACTTCCAGCCGGCCATCGGCCGGGAAGGCCGCGCCCAGCGGTACGCGCACGCGGTCGCCCGGCTGCAGTCGCTGCACGCTGATGCGCTCGACCTCGCCATCGGCGCGCAGGCGCAGCGCGGTTTCCGGCATGCCGGCCAGCGACTGCTCCAGCGCCTCGGCGGCGCGGTGGCGCGCGCTCATCTCCAGATAGCGCCCGCCCAGCAGGAAGCTGATGAACATCGTGAACGAATCGAAGTAGACCTCGTGTCCGAACACGCCGTGGGGGTCGAAGGTGGCGCCGGAACTGGCCACGAAGGTCACCAGCAGACCCAGCGCCACCGGCACGTCCATGCTGATGCGCCGGGCGCGAACCGCATGCCAGGCGTTGCGCATCATCGGCCCGGCCGAGAACAGCAGCACCGGCAGCGACACCAGCCAGCAGCCCCAGTTCAGCAACTGGCGCAGGTCGGGCTCGATCTGGTTGCCGCTGGCCACGTAACTGGGCGTGGCGAACATCATCACCTGCATGGCGCAGAAACTGGCCACGAACAGACGCCACAGCGCCTGGCGACGCTCGCGCCGGCGCAACTCGCGCGCCGGAGCGGCGGCATCGGGCACGGCGTCATAGCCGGCACCGCGCACCGCGCGCACCAGCGCCGAGGGACGGGTGCGCGAAGGATCCCAACGCACCTGGGCGCGGTGGCCGGCGGCGTTGACCTGGGCGTCCAGCACGCCGTCAACCCGCAGCAGCGCGGCTTCGATCGTGCCCGCGCAGGCGGCGCAGTACATGCCCGAGACCAGGAAGGCCGATTCGGCCACCCGCGCCCCACCGCCCTGCTCCACCATCCGCGTGAAGGCCCGCTGCTCGACGGGGTCATCCAGCACGTCCAGTTCGGCGTTGGATCCCGGATCAGGTTCGGCGATGGCAGCAGACGACGTCACGACGGCGGAGGAACAAGGAGAAGCGATTCAGAGACAGGCGCGCCATCGGACGGACCGCGGGCGCACGATAATCTAGCGCCACGACCTGTATTGGACATGACAAAGATCAAGCCAACGCCCGCCACCCTCGCTCATCTGGCCTGCCTGGCCCTGGGCAGCCTGTCGATTGCGGCATCGGCGCAACAGGCGCAGCAGTTGCCGACCGTCAACCTGGGCGCGGGCATGTACAACATCGTTGCCCAGGTCGCCCGCACCGAGGATCAGCGCGCCACTGGCCTGATGTACCGGCGCGAGATGCCGGCCCACGAAGGCATGATCTTCGTCTTCGAGCAGCCCGCCACCCAGTGCTTCTGGATGCGCAACACGCTGATCCCGCTGTCGACCGCCTTCGTCGATGAAGACGGCACGATCGTCAACATCGAGGACATGGCCCCGATGACCGAGAACTCGCACTGCTCGAAGAAGCCGGTGCGATTCGTGCTGGAGATGAACCAGGGCTGGTTCGCCAAGCGCGGCTTCAAGGCCGGCAGCAAGCTGCGCGGGCCCCTGTTCAAGGCCTCCTGAGCGGCCAGAAACGACACAGGCCGGCGGTGAGCCGGCCTGCGGTGCTGAGAGACTGTCTGACTGGTCAGGCGAAGTTCGCCTCGGCGAACGACCAGTTGACCAGCGAGTTCAGGAAGGTCTCGACGAACTTCGGGCGCAGGTTGCGGAAGTCCACGTAGTAGGCGTGCTCCCACACGTCGATCGTCAGCAGCGCCTTGTCGCCGGTGGTCAGCGGGGTGCCCGCGGCGCCCATGTTGACGATGTCCACCGAGCCGTCAGCCTTCTTGACCAGCCAGGTCCAGCCCGAGCCGAAGTTGCCCACGGCGCTCTTGGTGAAGGCTTCCTTGAAGGCGGCGTACGAGCCCCACTTGGCGTTGATCGCCGCGGCCAGCGCGCCCGAGGGCTCGCCGCCACCGTCCTTCTTCAGGCAGTTCCAGAAGAAGGTGTGGTTCCAGATCTGGGCCGCGTTGTTGTAGATGCCGGCCGTCGACTTCTTGACGATGTCTTCCAGGCTGGCGTTCTCGAACTCGGTGCCCGGGATCAGGTTGTTCAGGTTGGTGACGTAGGCGTTGTGGTGCTTGCCATGGTGGTACTCCAGCGTCTCGCGGCTCATGTGCGGAGCCAGGTCGTCGAGGCCGAAGGGCAGCGCGGGCAGCGTGTGGGTCGTCATGGAATCTCCTTGATGGGGGTGGGCATCCTGGCGGCCGGGGATCCTGGCGCGCTCAGGGGGCTAACGTTGTGATTGTAGGCAGGCACTGAGGCCTGGGCCGCCATGGGGTCAAGCGCTCAGCCTGGTGCACCAGGAGGATGCGTCACCGCCATGCCCACTTCGCCATCGGCCCAGACCGCGGTGAGCGCCTGGCCCTGCTGCAGACCCTGGGCGCGCAGCACCGGCTGGCCGTCGGCATCGGTCACCCAGGCGTAGCCGCGCTCCAGCACCCGGCGGGGGTCCAGCGCGCCCAGCTGCGCGGCCAGTGCGCCCAGGCGGGCACGCCGCTCGGCCGTGGCCTGCTCGGCCGCGCGGTGCACACGTTGGCCGCGCAAGGCCAGTGCCTCGGTGCTCTGGCGGGTGGCGGCGCGCAGCGCGGCCAGCAGGCGCTCGCCCTGGCGATCCAGCGCCAGGCGCTGCAGCCCGATGGCCTGCGCCGGTCGCCGCAGACGCAGGCCCAGCAGGTCCAGGCGCTGGCCGTGGCGGTCCAGTTCGCGCTGCCACTGCCGCCGCAGCAGGTGGGCGCGCGTGTCCAGCGCGCTCAGCAACTCGTCCAGCGCCGGGGCCACCTGCTCGGCCGCTGCGGTGGGCGTGGCCGCCCGCCGGTCGGCCGCCAGATCGGCCAGCGTGATGTCGCTCTCGTGGCCCACGCCGCAGATCACCGGCAGCGGCGAGGCCGCGATCGCCCGCACCACGCGCTCGTCGTTGAAGGCCCACAGGTCCTCGAGCGAGCCTCCGCCGCGGCACAGCAGGATCGCTTCAGCGTGGGGATCGGCCGCCGCCGCGGCCAGGGCTCGGACCAGCGACGCCGGCGCCTCCGCGCCCTGCACCAGGCTGGGCACCAGGTGCAGCGCCACATAGGGTGCGCGCCGGGCCAGTGTGGTGACGACATCATGCAGGGCCGCGCCCGACGCCGAGGTCACCAGCGCCACGCAGCGCGGCAGCGCCGGCAAGGAGCGCTTGCGCGCGGCGTCGAACAGGCCCAGCGCTTCGAGCCGGGCTTTCAGACGCAGGAATTCCTCGTACAGCGAGCCGGCCCCGACCAGCGACATCGCCTCGACCACCATCTGCAGCTCACCGCGCGCCTCGTAGACCGCCAGACGGCCACGCAGCTCGACCTGCTGGCCGTCGCGCGGCGCGAACGCCAGCAGCGAGGCCGCACGGCGGAACATCGCGCAGCGCAGCGCAGCACCGGCGCCGCTGCCGTCCTTCAGCGTGAAGTAGCAATGGCCGCTGGCCGCGCGGGTGAAGCCGCTGAGCTCGCCGCGCACGCTGACCGACGCGAAGCGCGCCGACAGGGCATCGCCCACCGCCAGCAACAGCGCCCCGACGCTCCAGGCCCGCGATGCCGGTTCCAGCGTCGTCATGCCGTGCCGCGCCGAGGCCCGCGGCCTTCGGTCCATAATCGCGCGTTCATTGAAAAGGACCGTGTCAGGGACCGCATGCTGTCGATCATACAAGCCGCCGGCTGGCCGATCTGGCCATTGATCCTGTGTTCCGTGGCTGCGTTGGCGCTGGTGTTCGAGCGCCTGTCGGCGCTGCGCCGCGCCCGCATCGCGCCCGACGGCCTGGTGGACGAGGTGATCGGCGTCACCCGCCAGGCCATGCCCACCGCCGACATGCTGTCGAAGCTGGCCGACAACTCGCTGCTGGGCTCGGTCTTGGCCGCCGGCGTCAAGGTGGTGGCCCTGGATCCGCGCTGCCCCGAGGAACAGATCCGGGAAGCCTTCGAGAGCGCCGGCCGCGCCGCGGCCCACCAACTGGAGCGCTACCTGAACGCGCTGGCCACGATCGCCTCCGCCGCCCCGCTGCTGGGCCTGCTGGGCACGGTGATCGGCATGATCGAGATCTTCGGCTCGCAGGGCGGCAGCGGCACCAATCCGGCGCAGCTGGCGCACGGCATCTCGGTGGCGCTGTACAACACCGCCTTCGGCCTGATGGTGGCCATCCCCTCGCTGATCGCGCATCGCTTCTTCCGCGGGCGGGTGAACGAGTCGCTGCACGAGATGGAGCAAGGCGCCGAGCGGCTGCTGCACCACCTGCGCCGCCTGCCGCTGCGGCAGTTCTGAGGCCGGCCATGAACTTCCGCCGCCCCACCAGCGAGGAACCGGAGATCAACCTGATCCCGTTCATCGACGTGCTGCTGGTGATCCTGATCTTCCTGATGCTGTCGACCACCTACTCGAAGTTCACCGAGTTGCAGGTGACCTTGCCCGTGGCCGACGCCGACGCCACCCGCGAGCGCCCGGCCGAGATCATCGTCAGCGTCACGGCCGATGGCCGCTACGCGCTGGACGGCCAGCTCGTCGAAGGCCGCAGCGTCGATGTGCTGGGCGCTGCGCTGCGCGAGAGCGCGAGCCAGCGCAAGGACCCCTTCCTGATCATCTCCGCCGATGCCGCCGCGGCCCACCAGTCGGTGATCAACGTGCTGGACGCTGCCCGGCGCGCCGGCCTGTCGCGCATCACCTTCGCGGCGCAGAACGGCAGCCACGCCAACGAACAGTGAGCCGTTTCGGCGACGCCCTGCAGGCCCAGTGGTGGCGGCCCGAACCGGGGGTGCTGGCCTGGCTGCTGTGGCCGCTGTCCTGGGGCCTGCAGCGCGCTGCGCTGTGGCTGCGCGGGCGTGATCGCCAGCGCGCACGGCAACTGCCGGTGCCGGTCCTGGTGGTGGGCAACCTGATCGTCGGCGGTGCCGGCAAGACGCCCACCACGATCGCCCTGATCCAGGCGCTGCGGGAGCGCGGCTGGCGGCCCGGGCTGATTTCGCGCGGCCACGGCCGACGCGACAGTGGGCTGCGCCTGCTGGGTCCCCAGGTCAGCGCCGCCGAGGTGGGCGACGAGCCCTTGCTGATCCACCGCCGCACCGGCGTGCCCGGCATGGTGGGCGCCGATCGCACCGAGGCCGCACGCAGCCTGTTGGGCGCCCACCCCGAGGTGAACCTGCTGCTGGCTGACGACGGCCTGCAGCACGCCCGGCTGGCGCGCGACTGGCAGCTGATCGTCTTCGATGCGCGCGGCATCGGCAACGGCCTGACCCTGCCCGCTGGCCCGCTGCGCGAGCCGTGGACGACCCGCGTGCCGGCGCACAGCAGCGTGCTGTACAACGCCGAGCAGCCCAGCACGCCCTGGCCGGGCCACCTGGCCCAGCGCCGCCTGGCAGGCGCCGTGCCGCTGGCCGACTGGTGGGCGGGCCAGCCGCCAGCTGCGGACGCCTGGCAGACCCTGGGCAGCGGGCCGGTGCCGCTGGCCGCGGCGGGGCTGGCCGAGCCCGAGCGCTTCTTCACCATGCTGCGCGCCCAGGGCCTGGACTGCCGCTGCCTGCCGCTGCCCGACCACGCGCCGCTCGATCCCCTGCCCTGGCCGGCCAACGAGCCGGTGGTGCTGCTGACCGAGAAGGACGCGGTCAAGCTGTCGCCCGGCCGGTTGCCGCCGGGCCAGTCCATCTGGGTGGTGGCGCTAGACTTCCAGCTACCGCGGGCGCTGGTCGACGAGATCGACCAGGCCCTTCACGCCTGCCACCCCCACAAGCCTGCCCGATGAGTGTCGACCACCGATTGCTGGACCTGCTGGTCTGCCCCCTGTGCAAGAGTTCGCTGCGCCTGCGCCGCGATGAGCAGAATCGCCCCACCGAACTGGTCTGTGTGGCCGATCGCCTGGCCTTCCCGATCCGTGATGGCATCCCGGTGATGCTGGCCAACGAGGCGCGTGCGCTGCCGGCCGAGGAAGAGGCGTGAGCTTTTCGGTGCTGATCCCGGCGCGCATGGCGTCGAGCCGGCTGCCGGACAAGCCGCTGGCCGACATCGGTGGCCTGCCGATGGTGGTCCGGGTGGCCCAGCGGGTCAGCGGCATCGGTGCCCGCCAGGTGATGGTGGCGGCCGACGATGCCCGCATCGTCGACGCCTGCCGGCTGCACGGCGTGTCGGCACTGATGACCCGGGTAGACCATCCCAGTGGCAGCGACCGCCTGGCCGAGGCCTGCGAGGCGCTGGGCCTGTCCGGTGATGATGTGGTGGTCAATGTCCAGGGCGACGAGCCGCTGATTGATCCGGCCCTGGTGCGCGCCTGCGCCGACCTGCTGGCCGCCCACCCGGACTGCGCGGTGGCCACCGCGGCGCACCCGATCCACAGCGTCGAGGATTTCGCCAACCCGAACGTCGTCAAGGTGGTCTGCGACCAGCGCCGCCGTGCCCTGTACTTCAGCCGCGCGCCGATTCCCTGGTGGCGCGACGGCTCGCGCCCGGGTGCCGCTGCGCTGCCGCCAGTGCCCGCCTGGCGCCACATCGGCCTGTACGCCTACCGCGCCGCCACGCTGCGCCGCTTTCCCACGCTGAGCCCGGCGCCGCTGGAACAGGTCGAGTCGCTTGAGCAACTGCGGCTGATGTGGCATGGCGAAGCGATCATCGTCCACGAGGCGCTGGAGGCCCCGGCGGCCGGTGTCGACACCCCCGAGGATCTGGCGCGCGTGCGCCGCCTGTTCCCAGGGTAAGCCCGCTCCGGACGCACCCCGGCTGTCAGTCTGACGCAGGGGTGCCCATGCTATTCTGGACCCCATCCCCACGCCGCGCGGCCCGGACCACCGGGTCAGGTCGCGACCAACGGCCCATCAGGCCGTCCACAGAATCACATCACTCCGAGGCAATTCACCCATGCGACTGATCCTTTTGGGCGCTCCCGGCGCCGGCAAAGGCACCCAGGCCAGCTTCATCTGCCAGAAGTTCGGCATTCCCCAGATTTCCACCGGCGACATGCTGCGCGCCGCCGTCAAGGCCGGCACCGAGCTGGGTCTGGCTGCGAAGAAGGTCATGGATGCCGGCGGTCTGGTCAGCGACGACATCATCATCGGTCTGGTCAAGGAACGCATCCAGCAGCCCGACTGCGCCAAGGGCTTCCTGTTTGACGGCTTCCCCCGCACGATTCCCCAGGCCGACGCAATGAAGGCGGCCGGCGTCAAGCTGGACCTGGTGCTTGAGATCGACGTCCCCGACTCGGCCATCATCGAGCGCATGAGCGGCCGCCGTGTCCACGTGGCCTCGGGCCGCACCTACCACGTCAAGTACAACCCGCCCAAGGTCGAAGGCAAGGATGACGTCACCGGCGAAGAGCTGATCCAGCGCGCTGATGACGCTGAAGAGACGGTGCGCAAGCGCCTGGACGTGTACCACTCGCAGACCCGTCCGCTGGTCGACTACTACAGCGCCTGGGCCGCCACCGGCGACGCCCAGGCCCCGCGCTATGCCCGCATCTCGGGCGTCGGCTCGGTGGAAGACATCACCGCCAGCGCGCTGAAGGCGCTGGGCTGATCCCGCGTCGGCCGGGTCTTCCACGCACAGCAGGGCCGCCTTCGGGCGGCCCTTTTGCATGGCGGAGGCCCCCGACAGCCCGGCTCGGTGCACAATTGACGTTTACGTCAACGTCAACCACTCGAACAGGAGCAACCCATGGATATCGCCGGCAAGGTCTTCATCGTCACCGGAGGCGCCTCCGGGCTGGGCGAAGGCACGGCGCGCATGCTGGCCGCGAACGGCGGGAAGGTGGTCATCGCCGACCTGCAGCAGGACAAGGGCGAGGCCCTGGCACGCGAACTGGGCGGCGCCTTCGTGCGCTGCGATGTCAGCAACGAGGACGATGGCCGCGCCGCAGTCGCGGCCGCCACCGCGATGGGCAAGCTGATGGGCCTGGTCAATTGCGCCGGCATTGCACCGGCGGCCAAGACCGTGGGCAAGGATGGTGCGCATGCGCTGGCGCTGTTCGCCAAGGTCATCCAGGTCAACCTGGTGGGCAGCTTCAACATGATCCGCCTCGCGGCCGAGGCCATGTGCCGCAACGAACCCGAAGCCACCGGCGAGCGCGGTGTGCTGATCAGCACCGCCAGCGTGGCGGCATTCGACGGCCAGATCGGCCAGGCGGCCTACTCGGCCAGCAAGGGCGGCGTGGTCGGCATGACGTTGCCGATTGCCCGCGATCTGGCGCGCAACGGCATCCGCAACATGACGATCGCCCCGGGCATCTTCGGCACCCCGATGCTGTTCGGCATGCCGCAGGAGGTGCAGGATTCACTGGCCGCCGGCGTGCCCTTCCCCAGCCGGCTGGGTCGGCCCGAGGACTACGCCAAGCTGGTGCACCAGATCGTCACCAACGACATGCTCAATGGTGAGGTGATCCGTCTGGATGGCGCGATTCGCCTGGCGCCGCGCTGAACGCTGCCGCACCACCGCCGCAGGACGGCGGCGGTGGTGCGCGTCCTGCGAGGGGTGGTGGACCGAAGGGGGTCAGCGGGTCTGACCGGTGCGCTGCTGGGCGTCCTGCACCATCTTGCGCGACTGCTGGCTCTCGTACTCCCACATGCCGGCCGTCTTGCAGGTCTTGGTGGGGATCTTGGAGCCGGTGGGGCGCTCGTAGCGGCAGACCATGCGGTCCGGGTCGTTGCCCGGCTGGGACGCCGAATCGGCGGTGGCCGCGGCCACATGACTGGTGGGCGGCGTCTGCGCCCAGGCAGGAAGGGCCATGCTGCAGGCGGCAACCAGGATCATTCGGGACAACATCTTCAAACCTCCAGACGCCCGGCTGACACCAACGGGGCGATAATCAAGAAAATACAACCGATTTCAACCGACCTCTTCGGGTCGACTCGTTGGACGAGTATAGTTGAGAGAATCAACGACGAACTATCGAAGAGACTTTAACCTTTCCCAGGTATCTGAGAAGTCATTCAAACATTTTCGAATGATGTCCTCATTTTTCCGCCATTTCTCAGGGTGCGGTTTGGTGAGCGTATGCCGGGATGGTGGTAACGGAGCGCTGAGCCGTGCCTGCAAGGCAGAATCGACAGCGATACCTGCAAAATCACAGATCCTGCGCACCACCTGATCGGGCTGACGGGTGAGATCGGTGTAGTTCACCGCCATCCAGCGCTCGGGCGGCAGCGCACTGAGGTCATCCAGTGCAATGGTATTCGTGGTATTCCATTGGAATGTGGCCACGTCGGCCAATGGGCGACCGCGTAATTGACGCCAGCCCGGCGGCAGCAGCAAGGACCAATCGCCGTCCCAGCCCGGCATATTCGAATAAGTGACCCAGCCGCCGCTTTCCCAGGCATCGAGGATGCTGCTGATATTCTCCCAGGGGTCGCGCCACAGGAACACGAATTTGGCCTGGGGAAACAGGCTTGCGAAAAATGGCACGCGCAAGGCGTTCTTCGGGGTTTTCTCCAGCACCCTCACCGGCCCGGCATCGGCCGGCAGGGGTTCGCCCTGGGGGTTTCGCAGCCGCGCACGCAAGCGCGCGGCCATGTCGGCGGCCAGTTCGGGGTTGGCATGCGACGCGTCCAGACGGTTGTCTTCCAGACCGTCGGTGCCCGGGGCGAATTGCTCGTAGCCCTCGACCAGCCAATGGGCCTCGCCGCCCACGGTCCACCACTGGGGTGTGCTGGCCAGTGTTTCGAACAGCAGGGTGCTGCCCGAGCGCGGTGCCGCGATGATGAACACCGGGGCGATGCCCTGGGGGGCGATGGCTGGCGCGGGGGCATCGCGCCGGATCGCCGACGGCGCCGGTGACGTGCTCATGGTCGCTGCCGCGCTCGCCACAACGGGCGACGGAGCCGTTTGGGTCAGGCTGGTCTGCCCTTCGCTGACCAGGTAGCGCCCCACCCGTGCCATCAGCACGCGCATGGTCGGGGCCTTGTTGCTGCGCATCGACAGGCGTTCGCCGTGGGCCTGGGTCACCTCGCGCAGCGCCTGGGCCATGTAGCGGAACTGCTCCAGGCCCTCATCCGAGTCGGCATACAGCGACCACAGCTGGCGCCAGTCGTTGCAGAAGCTGCGCAGCAGGCTCTGGAAGCGCAGCACATCGTGCACCGAGCCGCCTGCCCCGGGCGTGGGCTCCAGATCGGCCGCCAGATCGCCCAGCAAGGACTCCAGTTCGGACGGCGGCATCACCCGGAAGGTGTTGTAGCGCTCCAGCGCCAGGCTGACCTCGCGCCCGGGTTGGTAGCCCACACGCTGCGGGAGCTGGCCCGGTGGCGTGCCCATGGCCATGTTCCAGAAGGCCGCGCTGCCCGAGGTGTCGGCGACCAGGTGGATGCGTTCCTCGTCGGTGTCGTTCTCGACCCGGTGCAGCCGCCAGTTGTCGAAGATCCAGGCCTCGCCGGGCGCCATGTAGACGCACTCGTCCTCGCACCAGAACTTCACGCCCGGGCGGGTCAGCACGGGAATGTGCACCCGCACGCGGGTGAACCAGTGGTAGTTCATGTCGGCGTGCTCGGGCACCTTGGCGCCCGGCGCCAGCCGCATCAGCCGCGAGCGACCCCAGACCACGCCGAAGTGCGCCAGCACCTGGCGGATGTAGGGCGTGGCCTGCAGGTGGGGCGTCATGGCCATGCGGCCGGTGACATCGTCGTTCTCGGCACCGTCCACCGTGATCAGCCGGCAGGCGGTGTTGCCTTCGAAGGCGTTGGGATGACTCACCCAGGCCTCGGGCGGCAGCGCGCGCACTTCCTGCGCCAGGCGATCGGCGTCGAACTGCAGGGGCAGCTTGAAGAAGGGTTGGGCCAGTTTCATCAGAACTCCAGCGACGAGGACCGGGTGCTGAAGCCACCCAGCACCTCCTGCAGTTCGCGCAGCGCCTGAATCTCGACCTCGCTGAGATCGGGATGCCACAGGTCGAAGATCATCACCACCCGGATCTGGTCGCTGCGGTTCCAGGCCTCGTGCGAGTAGGTGTCGTCGAAGACGACGACCTCGCCCTCCTTCCAGGCGTGCTCGATGCCGGCCACGTTGAGCGCGCAGTTCGCCGGCACGATCAGCGGCAGGTGGCCCACCAGGCGGGCGTTGGTCACGCCGTAGTGCGGCAGCAGGTGCGTGCCAGGCCCCAGGATGCTGAACAGCACCTCCGGGCCGTGGCCGGTGACCCGTGACAGCGGCAGCTGATCGATCGCGGCAGCGGTCACGGGACAGGCGGCGGCGTTGTTCTCGTTGCGCTGTCCGTGGCGGTAGAAGTAGTAGCCGTCCCAGCGCGACGGACCGGTCTGGTTGGCCAGGAAGGCCTGGGCCAGCGCCGGGTCGCCGAACACCGGCTCGCGGCCGGTGGGGTCCGACATCACCGCCAGCAGCTCAGCGCGGATCTGGGCCGCCTGGGCTTCCAGCTGGTCGACGCCGCGGATGCGGGTCTTGTCGATGTAGGGCGACTGCGCCAGGCCGGGCACCGGAAAGCGCGTCGGGTGCTGGCGCTTGTCCGGCGCGTCGTAGACCGCCTCGCCCAGCTGGATCAGCGCGAAGCCGATGACGCGGTCCATGTCGGCCTGGCCGTGGCGGGCGACGATGCCCGACAGGATCTGGTCGCACAGGCTGCGCTTGTGCTCGCGGACCATGGACAGCGCATGAACCACGGCGGCACGCATCGCGGGTGGCGTGGAGCTCTCGCTGATCCAGCGGCCCTGGCGCTGTGCGTCGTCGATGGCGCGCGCGTAGTGCAGCACCGCCGCGTTGAGGTCGCCCCCCTGCTCCAGCAGCCGCGCACAGGACAGCCGCGCAGCGAACAGCGCGGGCTGTGCGGTCAGCAGCCGCCGGTAGGAGGCCAACGCGGCGGCGCCATCGCCCTCGGCTTCCTGGATGTTGGCCAACTGATTCAGGGTCAGCGGGTCCTGCGGTGCGCTGTTCAAGGCGGCCTGCACATGCTGCCGGGCGGTGCGCAGGTCGTTCGCGCTGAGGGCCAGCACGGCCAGGGCATTGCGCACCTCGACGTGCTCGGGGGCCGCATCGACCAGTCGATTCAGGATCGACAAGGCCTCCGGCAGGCGTCCGGCGCCCATGCAGGCCCGCGCCGTGTTGAAGGACTCCGTGAACTCGACTGCATCCATCGCCATCTTCCATCCGATCCCAGGCCGGTCGCTTCGTTCCCCACGCAGCGCTCAGGCCTCGTAACCCCAGCGCGACATCAGACTGGACAGGCCGGGCACCAGAACGCGCAGCTGCGGCTCATAGGCGCGCCAGCGGCCCACTGCCTTGGCGGTCACCGGCTTGACCACCTGATGGTAGCTGGGGGTGCCAATATAGCCCCGGCGCCGCGCATTCTGCGCGGGCTCGAGCATGGCCGGGTCCCATGCCAGATCACAGAACTGGGCGATCTGCCGGGCATAGCCTTCCAGGTCGGCCACCAGCGACTCGTAGCGCACCTCCATCACCCGCGGTTGCAGCAGTTCAACGGCGGCGTACCACTGCGCAAACATCGCGGCATAGCCGGCGCCCAGGGTCGGCAGGTCCTGGCACAGCCGTGCGAAATCGGGGGCCCGGTAGTGCTGGAAGTAGTTGCTGGTGATGACGTCCAGCGGATGACGCACCGCCATGATGATCGGGGCTTCGGGCCACAGACGGCGGATCACCGGCAGCCGCAGCATGTTCAAGGGGTTCTTGTCCAGCAGGCGCTGACCGGGTGCCAGGTCCACCTTGGTGGCCACCTGGCTCCAGTAGCGCTGGCGGGCGGCCTGCAGCTGCTCGGCGCTGGCCTGCGCCAGCGCGCGTGGATAGTCCAGGCCCTGTTCCTGCAGGCATTCCTGCGCGTCGAGCAGGAAGCGCTGCTCGTCCATGGTCTGAAGCCCGGGATGGGCGTCCATCATCTGTTCGAGCAAGGTGGTGCCGGAGCGCGGGAAGGCCACGATGAACACCGGGCTCTGGGCCGCGGACGGGGCCGCCGGGTCGTGCCAGCGCGCCACATCCTGCGGGTCACAGCCGGTGCGGCCGGGGTCGCCGAAGGCGATCTCCTGCCCCTGCGATCCCGGCGCCGCCATGCCGAAGAAAGCCATCTGAGAGCGGTGCGCCGCCGTGGCTGCCTCGAACGCCTCGGCGCTGCGCCCCAGCGTGTCCAGGGCCTTGGCCAGCGGGAACAGCAGCTCGTGGCGTGCGGGCTCGGGAACGTCCTTCGCCAGCAGCTGCTGGTACAGGCCCACGGCCTCCTCCGTCTGGCCATTGCGCGTGGCCATCTGTGCACACAGGCCCAGCCACCGCTCCTGCAGTTCCGGCGGAATCGACACGCGCACCGCCTGCAGCCGCGCAAAGCGCTGGTTGGCCTCGTCCAGGCGGTTGGTGCGCTCCAGCAGCGACACCAGGGTCATCTCCACCGCGTGGCCATTCTGGCGGGACAGTGACAACTGCTCGACGATGCCCAGGGCCGAGGCCTGGTCGCCAGCGGTGAGCAGCATCATCGCCACCTCGGCCAGCAGTTCAGGCGTCCAGCCCTGCCAGCTCTGCCAGTCCTGCAGCGCGCTGCGCAACGCCGCGGGCTCGCCGCTTTGCATCAGGGTCTGGGCGTAAAGGCAGCCAATCTCGGCCTCCACCGGGCGCTGCACCATGGCCAGCGCCAGCTGCTGTCGGGCTTCGGGCAACTGGCCGCGCTCGATCTCGAGCAGCGCCATGTTGTAGCGCAGCACGGGGTTCCAGCCCGCAATGCGTGCGGCCGCCTGGTAGCCCTCGGCCGCGTCATTCAACTGGCCCGAGGCCCGCAGGGCGGTCGCCAGGTTCATCCAGTGCGTGGGCTCGGTGGGCTGCAGGCGGGTCAGGGTCCGGAAGGCCGTGGCGGCGGCGCCAAAGTCGGCCTTGGCCTGCTTGATGATGCCGTAGACCAGCAGCACCTGCGGATCCTTGGGCGCGCCGATCAGGGCCATGTCGGCCCACTGGGAGGCCGCGTGCAGGTCACCCGCCTCGTAGGCGGCGTAGGCGCGCTGAATCGCCATGTTCTCTTGCATCGTTCAGGGAGCCCGCGATGTCAATGAAAGTCCAGAAATGAAATGAGCCGCGCGGCACAGCCGCGCGGCTCATGGATCGACTGGTCACAAGGACCAGTTCATCTCACTCAGAACGCCTGCTCCAGGCGCACGAACCAGCGGCGGCCGATCGTGTCGTAGGTCTGCACGTCGACGTTGCCGTTCAGCTGGAACTGGTAGGCCAGCGGCGGCTGCTTGTCGCCCACGTTGTTCACACCGACGATGACCTTGGTCTTGGTCTTCTCCATGCTGTAGGAGACGGCCACGTCGTGGTAGGTCACGCCACCCTGGCGAACCAGAACGGTCGGGCAGGTCGCCGTCGAGCAGAAGTTGGCGTCCTTGCTGTTGCTGATGTTGGTGCTGCTGATGTAGCGCGAGGTCCACAGCACGCCGAACGGGCCCATGCCCCACTGCACGTTGCCGGAAATGCGCCACTTGGCGAAGTTGCCGTAGCTCGGATCCAGCGTGCCAGCGGCTTCCTGTTCGACACCGTCACCCAGGTCGTACTTGAAGCTCTTGGTGTAGCTGGTGTCCAGACCCACGCGGAAGCGGCCGTAGGCGGTGGGCGGCAGCATGTAGCGCAGCGACACATCAATACCGTTGGTCTTGATGTAGCCGGCGTTCAGGTTGGACAGATCCATGTTGTCGATCTGGCCAGTGCCCGGGTCACGCTTGATGCGGTTGCAGAAGGCGTCGGACGGCGTGTTCAGGCAGGCCTTGGCGATCGTGGTCGGGTCGCCGGAGGTGATCGCGTCGTCGAGGCGGTAGTTCCAGTAGTCGGCCGTGACAGAGAAGCCCTTGATCAGGCTCGAGTCATAGACGAAGCCCAGGGTGAACACCTTGCCCTGTTCAGGCTTGAGGTTCTTGTTGCCACCCAGGAAGCCCAGGATCTGCGAGTTGTCCTGATCGTAGCCGCTGTTCGGCGGGATGTACTGGCAAGCGCGGCTGTAGCCGGGCTCGTTGCCGGTGGCCGTCTGGCAGGGATCGATGAAGGTGGGGAAGGTGCCCTGCGTGGCGCCGAAGCGGTCATTGATGGTCGGGGCGCGGAAGACCTGCGACGCCGTACCACGCACCATCAGGTCGGCGACCGGACGGTACTCCAGCTTGGCGGAGCTGTTGGTCGTGCTGCCGAAGCTGTCGTAGCTCGACAGGCGGCTGCCCAGCGTCAGGTTCAGGGCCTTGGCGCCCGGCATGTCCTTCAGCAGCGGAATGAACAGCTCACCGAACACTTCCTTGACGTTCTGCGTGCCAGAGGTGTCGCCACCGCAGGTCTCGGCCGCCAGCAGGCAGGAGTTGTAGGTCGGCGGCACATAGCGCGTCAGTTCATCGACCTTCACGCTCAGGTCCGACTTGCTGTAGGTAGCGCCCACGGCGGCCTGGATCGTGCCCGGGGTCCACTTGTAGACGTCACCGGTCATCACCAGGTCCAACGTGCGTTCGTTGGTGGAGGTGAAGTTGGTGTAGCCCACCGAGAACGGCGTCAGGCCGACCAGCGAGGCCTGGCCCGTGGCGTTGTCGGCCGTGACGTTGAAGATGTTGAACGCGTCGTTGGTCAGCGCGTTCTGCAGCAGGCCGCCGTTGATGTAGCCGCTGACGCCGGTGTTCTGGCGGTAGCCCTGGTAGGTGTAGGCCAGGTCCCAGGTCCAGGAGCTGTCGGCGACGGCACCGCGCGCACCCAGGGTCATCTGGCTCAGGGTGGTGGCGTTGTTCGACTGGCGCTTGCCCAGGTCGACCGGGCGCACCTGCATGTTCGTGCCAGCGGCACCGCCAGCCGAGGTGGAGCCGAAACGGATGCCGAACGGGTTGTTGGCGCTGGTGGCCCAGCCGTCGTTGGCCGCCACCATGGGCAGCGGGGCGATCTGGAAGCCGGACGTGGTGCGGTTGTGCAGCACGGTGGCGAACAGCTCGACCGCGTCAGACGCCTGGTAGGAGGCGTCGACGAACAGGCTGGCACGCTCCTGCGGGGTCAGGGCCAGGTTCTGCGGCTGGTAGTCGTAGGAGTCGGTGGCGCTGGAGTAGCAGCGGAAGTCGTCCAGCGAGGTGCCGGCGGCGCCGGTCTTGCGGGTCAGGCGGATGGTCGAGCCGGCGCAGCCGAACTGCTCGGCAGCGGTCTTGCCGTTGGGCAGCACGGTGCTGGCCGGCAGCGAGATGCGGCCTTGCGGGGTGGAGCTCGAACCCAGCTTCAGGGTGTTGACCACGCCGTCATACGTGTACCAGTACAGGGCATGCGCCGAGAACTTGCGGTCGCCGGAGCGGACCAGGCCCTGCTTGTTGAAGTTCAGGCCGGCCATCACGTGGCCCTTGTCGGTGGAGGTACCGAAGGTCAGCTCGAGGTTCTTGGTCTCGGCGTCGCCCTTGCCCGACACGCCGTACTGGGCGGCGGCATTGAAGCCGGTGAAGTTCTTCTGGGTGATGATGTTGACCACACCACCGATGGCATCCGAACCATAGGTGGCACCGGCACCCTGCTTCAGGATGTCAACGCGCTCGATCAGGTTCAGCGGGATGGAGTTGACGTCGAAGCCGGCGCCCAGGCGGCGGCCGTCCAGCAGCACCAGGGTGCGCTCGGAGCCCAGGCCGCGCAGCGAGATGGTGGACGCGCCATCACCACCGCCGTTGTTGACCTGCGGGTTGGTCGCCGCACCGGCGATCGACGGCAGTTGCTGGAGCAGCGCACCGATCGAGACCACGCCCGACTGCTGGATCTGCTCACGGTTGACCACCTGCACCGGCGCCGCGGCTTCGGCGTCGATACGGCGGACACGCGAACCGGTCACCTCCACGCGCTCGGCGGTCGGGGTGTCGGTGGGGGCGGTCTGCGCCTGCGCCATCGGGCTGAACGCCGTGACGCCGCCGCCGAACGCCACCAGCAGGCTGGAGCATAGTTTCGTGCGATTGAACATGGATGCCACTCCTTTGATCTGAAAAGAATTGATCGATAGACCCAGTCATGAAGCAAGGGCCATGCCGTCTTGTGAAGTTTCGTGTCCTTGCTTCAACGGACCGTGAACGGATTGTGGCGAGTGCCCTCTTGTCCAGTCATGCGGTTAACCCTTTTTGCATCTCATTCCGGTCCGCTGTGTTGCAAAAAAACTTCAACGTTCATGGGGGTCACGGACGAGCGCCAAACGCGCGTCGCCCGGTGGGGCGACACGCATCAAGACAGGCCGGCGGACGCGGCCGCTCGCGGGGTCAGGCCGGGGTGTTCAGGCGCGGCACGGCGTCGATCAGCCGGCGCGTGTAGGCGTCCTGGGGACGCTCCAGCACGTCGGCGCAATCGCCCTGCTCCACGATGCGCCCGCCGCGCATCACCGCCACCCGGTCCGCGATGTACTCGACGACGCCGATGTTGTGGGTGATGAACAGGTAGGCGATGCCCAGCTCGGCCTGCAGGTCCTTCAGCAGGTTCAGGATCTGGGCCTGTACCGACACGTCCAGCGCCGAGGTGGGCTCGTCGCAGACGATCAGCTTGGGCCGCACCGCCAGCGCGCGCGCGATGGCGATGCGCTGGCGCTGGCCGCCCGAGAACTCGTGCGGGTAGCGCTCCAGCGCCTCGCGCCGCAGGCCGACCTGGTCGGCCAGGGCCTCCAGCCGGGCCCGGCGCGCTGCTGCATCCAGGTCGGGCTGCAGCGACAGCAGCCCTTCCTCGAGGATGTCGAAGACCCGCATGCGCGGGTTCAGCGAGGCGAACGGGTCCTGGAAGATGATCTGGATGTCGCGCCGCGCGGCGCGCAGGGCGTCGCCCTCCAGCGCGAACAGGTTCTTGCCGCCCAGCAGCGCCTGCCCCTCGATCGTCGCCTGGCCGCGCAGCAACTGCACGATGGCCTTGCCGCTGGTGGTCTTGCCGCAGCCGGATTCCCCCACCAGGGCCAGCGTCTGGCCAGCGCGCACCTGGTAGCTGACACCATCGACCGCATCAAACCAGCCGTGCGTGCGCTGCAGCAGGCCCTTGCGGATCGGGAAGCGCACGCGCAGGCCCTGGACGTCCAGCAGCGGCTGGTCCTGGGCCGACGCGGTGGACCGCGGCGAGGGTGCCGGCGCAGGCTGCGGCGCGGCCACGCTGCCCTGACCCGCCATGCCAGGCTCGTACAGCAGGCAACGCACCTCGCGCGCCCCACCCTGGGACAGCAGCGCCGGCACGGTGCTGGTGCACTGCGGCAGTGCACGGTCGCAGCGGGGTGCGAAGCGGCAACCGCTGAAGCTCATCGTCAGCGGCGGCACGGTGCCAGCAATGGCGGACAGCTGCGTGCCGCGACGCGAGGCATCGGGCAGCGCGCGCAGCAGCGCCTGGGCATAGGGATGCCGCGGCGCGCGGAAGAACTCGTCGGCGGGCGCCAGCTCGATGATCTGGCCGGCATACATCAGGGCCACGCGATGGGCCATGCCCGACACCACCGCCAGATCGTGGGTGATCAGCAGCAGCCCCAGACCATGTTCGCGCTGCAGGTCCTTCAGCAGGTCCAGCACCTGGGCCTGGATGGTCACGTCCAGCGCGGTGGTGGGCTCGTCGGCGACGATGTAGTCGGGCTCGGCCGCCAGCGTCATCGCGATCATCACGCGCTGCTTCTGGCCGCCGCTCATGCGGAACGGGTAGTCGTCGATTCGCCGCTCAGGCTCGGGGATGCCGACCCGGCGCAGCCAGTCGATCGCCTTTTCACGGGCGGCGACACCGCGCAGGCTGGTGTGCGTCTCGATGGCTTCGACCAGCTGGTCGCCCACCCGCATCACCGGGTTCAGGCTGGTCGACGGCTCCTGGAAGATCATGCCGATGCGGCCGCCGCGCACGCTGCGCATGTCCGACTCGGGCAGGGCCAGCACGTCGTCGCCGTCGATCAGGATGTCGCCGCCGACCACGCGGCCGTTCTCGGGCAGCAGGCGCATCAGCGCCAGCGCGGTCATGCTCTTGCCACAGCCCGATTCGCCCACCAGCGCGAAGGTCTCACCGCGCTGCAGGGTCAGGCGCATGTCGTCGATGGCGCGCACGATGCCCACCTCGCCATCGAGCTCGACTTTCAGGTTCTTGATGTCCAGCATGGGGCGCTCGCGTCAGGCTTTCTTGGGAACGGCGGCCACGCGCGGGCGGAAGGCCCGGGCGCGCGGGTCGAAGGCGTCGCGCACGCCGTCGGCGAACAGGTTGGCGGCCAACACCAGCGACACCATGAACACGAAGGCGGCGGCGAAGGGCCACCAGACCACCGGGTCGCGGCTCATCTCGTTGCGGGCGAAATTGATCATGCCGCCGAAGCTGTTCATCGACGGGTCGACGCCGACGCCCACATACGACAGCACGGCCTCATACAGGATCAGCGCGGAGAATTCGAGCACCGTGACGATCAGCATCAGGTGCGCCACGTTCGGGAAGATGTGGCGCGCCATGATGCGCCAGTGGCCCACGCCGAAGGCGCTGGCGGCCTGCACGTACTCCAGCTCACGCAGCTTCAGGGTCTCGCCACGCAGCAGGCGGCACAGGCCGGCCCAGCCGGTCACGCCCAGCACCACGCACAGCAGGAAGAGCTTCAGGTCGGCGCGCTCGACGCCGGTCTCGAACAGTTCGGGGTGCTTGTCCAGGAACACCTGCACCATCAGCACGCAGGCGGCGATCAGCAGGATGTTGGGGATCGAGGACAGCACGGTGTAGAGGTACTGGATCAGTTCGTCCACCCAGCCCTTGAAGTAGCCGGCCATGATGCCCAGCGTCACCGCCAGCGGCAGCGTGGCCAGCGTGGCCAGCGTGCCGATGACGAAGGCGGTGCGGATGCTCTTGACCGACTGGTAGAGCACGTCGTTGCCGGTGATGTCGGTGCCGAACACGTGGTAGGCCCCGTTGAGCGTGACCACCGGGCCGAGCAGCAGGCCCAGGATCAGCACGGTCAGACCGGCGACATGCCAGGGCACTGGCAAGCGCTGCTGGCGCACGTCCTGCCAGGTCTGCGCCAGCGGCGTGCCGCGGGCCCGGCCGATCAGCAGCAGGCCCAGCAGGCACAGCATCGCGGCGCCCAGGGCCCCGGCGACCAGCCCCTTGAGCACCCGCGCCGTGACATCACCCGCCCATTCAGCCGCCGGGTTGCTCAGGTGGGCACCGCCATAGGTCAGCCGCGGCGCGACGCGCTGCACCTTGCCATCGATGGTTTCCGACTCCTTGGTGAAGCGCACATAGGCCAGCGGCACCGAGTAGGTGGCCTCGCGGGCTTCGGCCGCCGAGGCCATCAGCGCATCCAGCACCGACTTCACGCGGGTGTCGTAGGCCACCGTGCCGGCCGGCGCACCTGGCGTTGGCGGCAATTGCGGACGGAAGTGCAGGCTGTCGGCCAGGGTCAGCAGCAGGCACAGCACGAGCACGACGCTGGAGGCCAGCGCCGGGCCGTTCTGGAAGACTTTGGCCCAGTTGGCGCGCAGGTTGGCGCGGCGGCGCACCATCAGGCCGTAGCCCACCGCGGCGGCGATCAGCAGCCAGATCGCCACGTCGGTCCAGAGAAGAACGAATTTCGGCATCACCGTGTTCCTTGCAGCGGTGGCGTCAGCCCAGGCGGACGCGCGGATCGACCCAGGTGTAGGCCAGGTCGATCAGGATGTAGGTGGCGATGTAGAGCAGCGAGCCCACGAACACCATGGTGCGCACGATCGCGAAGTCCTGCTTGCTGATCGCCTCGATCACGTAGGCGCCCAGGCCCGGGATGCCGAAGAAGCTCTCGAACACCAGGCTGCCCATGAACACATACGGCAGGTAGCCGCCGGCGCTGGTGATGATCGGGATCAGCGCGTTGCGCAGCACATGGCGGAACATCACCACCGTTTCGGACAGGCCCTTGGCGCGCGCGGTGCGCACGTAGTCCTTGCCGATCTCCTCCAGAAACATCGCCCGGTACAGGCGCGCCTCGGCACCCAGTCGGGCCAGCGCCGACAGCAGCACCGGCAGGATCAGGAAGCGCACCGCATCCAGCCCCGCCGCATAGCCCGAGATCGGCACCAGCTTCAGCACCCGCGAGAACAGGTACTGGCCGACGATGATGTAGAAGAGGCTGGAGATCGACAGCATCAGCACGCACAGCACCACGCCCCACAGGTCCAGCCGGGTATGGCGGAACATCACCAGCAGCAGCGCGAAAGCCGTGCTGGCAATGACCTGCAGGATGAAGATCGGCAGCGCCAGCTGGATGCTGACCCACATGCGGCTGGCCACCTCGTGGCCGATGTCACCGGCGCTTTCGCCGTCGGCACGCCCGAACTTCAGCTGGAACAGCGAGACCGAGCGGTCGTAGAAGATCGTGTCGGTGAAGCGCTCCAGGCCCACGCGCTGGTCGTTGAGGTACAGCGGCTTGTCATAGCCGCGCTCGACCTTCCACTTCTCGATCAGCTCCTGGGTGACACGCTTGCCGCCGATGTTCAGGCGGGCCATGTCGTCCGGCGTGTTGACCGTGAAGAACAGGAAGAAGGTGGCCAGGTTCACGCCCAGCAGGATCACGACGCCGTAGAGCAGGCGGCGGATGGTGTACGCAATCATCGTGTGCTCTCGTCGATCAGGCCAGGACTTCGCCGCGGGCGTTGGTGCGCTCGCGCTTGCGCAGCGCGCGCCGCGCCACCACCACGCCCGCCACGACGACGGCCAGCAGCGCCAGCAGCGGCCACCAGACCGGACGGTTCCAGCGCGCCACGGCCTCGGCACGCTGCTGGGCATCCAGGCGCAGGTAGCGGCCGTGGTCGCGGATCAGGATGGCCGGCTTGGAGTTCTTGATCCAGCCGTGCACCGCCGCCGACGCGTAGGGGTAGAAGCCGAAGCTCCAGGGCGCGTCGTCCTGCAGGATGCGCACCATGCGGTCGATCAGGGCCTGCTTGGCGGGGCCGTCGTCCATGGTCTTGAGCTGGGCGAACAGCTTGTCGTACTCTGGGTTCTGGTAGTTCGAGGTGTTCTCGCCGTCGGACACGCTCTTCGAGTTCGGGCCGTAGAGCAGGAACAGGAAGTTCTCGGCGTCCGGGTAATCGGCGTTCCAGCCCAGCCAGAAGACCTGGTGCTTGCCCTTGCGGACCTTGTCCTGGAACTGGTTGTTGTCGGTGGCGCGCACCTCCAGCTGGATGCCCAGCTTGGCGAACTGCTTGACCACCCAATCGATCTCGGGCTTGCGCTCCGGCGTGGCCGGCGCGTAGTAGTCGTAGTTGATGACCAGTGGCTTGCCGCTGCTGGCCTCGCGGCCGTCGGGGTAGCCGGCCTCGACCATCAGCTTCTTCGCGTCCTCGATCGTGCGGCGCACGTACTGGCCGTCGACCAGCTTGTGGGTCACCGGATTGACGCCCTCGGGCTGGCCCTCGCGCGAGCCGGGGATGCCCTGGGGCAGCGGGCTCATCGCGGTCAGGCCGGCCTTCTTCGGGAAGATCTTCGAGTACTCCTCCCAGTCGATCGCGATGGAGATCGCCTGGCGCAGCTTGCGGTTGCGCTCGCGCAGCTGCGGCGTGTCGCCATAGCCGATCACCGGGTCGATCATGTTGAAGCCGATGATGTAGCTGTTGACGTCGCTGTACTGGCCGAAGTCGAAACCCTTGGCGGTGTAGTCGGCACGGACCTCGTCGGAGTCGTCCATCTCGACCAGGTAGGCCTTGCCGGTGTCGGTGCGCTCGAAGACCTCGAGGTCGTAGTAGCCGTCGCGGAACTTGTTCTTCTGGGGCGTGGCCTCGCGCTCCACGGTGGCGACGATGGTGTCGATGAAGGGCGTGGGCTTGCCGCAGTCGGCCAGCAGGCCCTTGGCCTTGTCCTCGTCGGTGCCCTCGCACGGGTAGGGCACGCCGCGGTAGTTCGGATTGCGCTGCATCGTGATGCGGCGGTCCTTGACGTACTCGGTGACCATGTAGGGGCCGGTGCCCACCGGCCACATGTCCAGCGTCAGGCCGCGCGCGGCCATGCCCGGCTGGGCGTAGAACGCATCGGCCTCCCAGGGGATGGGAGCCGTGAAGGTCATCTGCATCCAGTACTTCCACTGCGGGTACTTGCCATGCAGGCGGATGCGCAGCAGGTGCTTCTCGGGCGCGGTGGCGCCGGCCAGCGGCCAGCGGCGGAAGTCCAGGAAGGGCTTGTCGAGGCTGGCCGGGTCAGTGCCGGCGCGCAGCTTCTTGTCCTCGGCCTTGACCAGGTCACCGTATTCCTTCAGGCCGACCACGTACTCCGAGAAGATGCCGAAGATGGGCGTGGTGATGCGGGTCGTGGCGTGGCGCTTGAGCGCATAGACGAAGTCTTCGGCCACCAGTTCGCGGGTGCCGGTGTGCTCGAAGTCCATCACCGAGCGCCGCTCCCCGATGTCGCCCGGCTTCATCGCGTGGTAGCGGTAGTTGCCACGCTCGTCCTTGGCAAAGGCCGGGTGCGGCTGGAACAGGATGCCCTTGCGGATCGGCACCTCGTAGACGCTCTCGGCGACCTGCTCGCCCGGGGCGTCTTCGTCCAGTTCCTTGCCGCTCTTGTCGTAATAGCGCGGCTTGACGACCTGCTCGGCCGACTTGGGCACCAGCTCGAACGGGCGCTTCAGGTAGTGGTAGCCGTAGGGCGGCTCGTAGACCTGGTAGGTGACCAGGGTGTCGTTCGACCAGTACGAGGCGGTGGGGTCCAGGTGCCGCGGGGTGTTCTCGATCATCGCCGAGTGGATGACGTTGCGGCTGGCTTCGCCACGCACCCACGGGCTGTTGTCGCAGCCCGCCAGACCCAGCAGCGCAGCCAGCCCCATCGCGGGTGCCCAAAGCGCCCGGACACGGCGCAACGCCGTGAACACACCGACCATGCGGAGTACCCCCATACGGCACCGTTGCGGCCACGGATAAGGCCATCGACGGCGGAACAAAAGAAAAGCGCCTTCCACAACCCCTGCTTGTAGCGAAGGCCGGGCCAGGCGATAGCGGCAGATTCTATGCGGCCGGCAGGAGGCGAAACTAAGGGTTTACTCAGCCGTCATAGGGGGTTAACCCCAAAACGCACCACTCAATGCACCACGGAGCGTCGAAATGACGCCTTATGGTGCCTGGCAGGTGTCAGAGTCTCACCAGCCAAGCAGGACATTGCGTCCTTCGACCAGCAACTGGGCCCGCTGACCGAAGGGCATGCAGATCTTGGTGGGCACATGGCCGAAGGGCACACCGGTCAGGATCGGCGTGTCGCAGTGGCTGCGCACGCAGGCGATGGCACTCTTGAGCGAATAGCCATGGTCCATCGGTGAGGGCCGCCAATCGGAGAAGGCGCCCAGCAGCACCGCCTTCTGCGCCGCCAGCAAGCCGGCCTGGTGCAATTGCAGCAGCATGCGCTCCACCCGGTAGGGGTGCTCGGCCACGTCCTCGAGGAACAGGATGCCGCCCTTGACCCGGGGCCAGTGCGGCGTGCCCAGCAGGCTGCACAGCACCGTCAGGTTGCCACCCCACAGCAGGCCCTTGGCCTGCAGACCGTCGAAGCCGGCCTCGGTGCGAAAGCCCACCGCCTCCAGCTCACCCGACATCGCCTCGCAGAAGCAGTCGGGCGTGATCTCGTCCAAGGTGTCGCGGCCGAAGTCATCGGCGGCCATCGGCCCGCACCAGCTGGCCGCACCGGTGTGCGCCAGCAGGCCCATCTGCAGTGCGGTCAGGTCGCTGTAGCCCACCCAGCGGGTGCCCTGCTCCACGCTGCGGGCCAGCAGCGCCCAGTCGATGCAGTCCAGCAGCCGGGTGATGCCGTAGCCACCACGACCGGGCATGGCGATCGACGGCGCCGCGGCCGCCACGCGGTGGATCGCAGCCAGCCGCGTCTCGTCGTCGCCCGCAAAGCGCTGACGCCGGGCCAGCAGCGACTCATCGCGCGACACGTTGAAGCCCAGCGCCTTGAGCCGCTTGACGGCCAGGCTCATCGTGGCCGCGCGGGGCAGCAGGCCGGAGGGGCTGTACAGGATCAGCGAGTCGCTCATGTCGGACCGGTGAGGTGGGGTGGCAAGGCGGGCAGCTCGGCAGCGTCGCCCGTGGGGATGGCCTCGGTCGATGCCGCCGCGCGCTGTTGGCGCTGCTGGGCACGCCGTTCGGCGAAGAAATCGCGCAGCAGCTGGCCGCAGGCATCGGCCAGCAAACCGCCCTGCACGACCGTGTGGTGGTTGAGCTGGCGCTGGGCGAACAGGTCCACCACGCCGCCGGCCGCGCCAGTCTTGGGGTCGGGGGCACCGAACACCACGCGCTTGAAGCGCGCGTGCATCAGCGCCATCGCGCACATCGCGCAGGGCTCCAGCGTGACGAACAGCTCGCACTCGGGCAGTCGGTAGTTCTCCAGCAGCTGCGCGGCGTGGCGCAGCGCCACCAGCTCGGCGTGCGCGGTGGGATCGTGGGTGGTGATCGGCCGGTTGTAGCCGGTGGCGATGACCTGGCCGTCGCGCAGGATCACCGCGCCCACCGGCACCTCACCGACCAGCCAGGCGTTCTGCGCCTGGTCGAGCGCAATGCGCATCGCGTGCTCGTCGGCGGGGGTGAAGACGGGGGGCGCGTCGCTCATCGTGGTTCGATTATCGGCTGGCGCACTGCACCGGCCCACCTCGCCGCCTGCATGCGGCTCGGAGTGATGAGGCGAGAGAGAGTCCGCAGGGACTCTCTCTCGTCCGCATCGGCCCACCTCGCCGCCTGCATGCGGCTCGGAGTGATGAGGCGAGAGAGAGTCCGCAGGGACTGTCTTTCGTCCGCATCGGCCCACCTCGCCGCTTACAAGCGGCTCGGAGTGATGAGGCGAGGAAGAGTCCGCAGGGACTCTTCCTCGTCCACATCACTCCCATTCGATCGTTGCTGGGGGTTTGCTGGAGACGTCGTAGGTCACGCGGTTGATGCCGCGCACCTCGTTGATGATGCGGCTGGAGACCTTCTTCAGCAGGCTGTAGGGCAGCTCGGCCCAGTCGGCGGTCATGAAGTCGCTGGTCTGCACGGCGCGCAGCGCCACCACGTAGTCATAGGTGCGGCCGTCGCCCATCACGCCCACGCTCTTGACCGGCAGGAAGACGGTGAAGGCCTGGCTGGTCAGGTCGTACCAGCTCTTGCCGCTGTGCGGATCGATGGCGGCGCGCAGCTCCTCGATGAAGATGGCGTCGGCACGGCGCAGCAGGTCGGCATAGTCCTTCTTCACCTCGCCCAGGATGCGCACGCCCAGGCCGGGGCCGGGGAAGGGATGGCGGTAGACCATGTCGTGCGGCAGGCCCAGCGCCACGCCCAGCTCGCGCACCTCGTCCTTGAACAATTCGCGCAGCGGCTCCAGCAGCTTCAGGCCCAGCTGCTCGGGCAAGCCACCGACGTTGTGGTGGCTCTTGATGGTGGTGGCCTTCTTGGTCTTGGTGCCGCCGCTCTCCACCACATCGGGGTAGATCGTGCCCTGGGCCAGGAAGGTGGCGCCTTTGTGGCCGCCGTCACCCGCCTTGAGCTTGGCGGCCTCGGCCTTGAAGACGTCGACGAACAGGCCGCCGATGATCTTGCGCTTCTTCTCGGGGTCGGTGACGCCGGCGAGCTGCCCCAGGAACAGATCGGCCGCATCCACGCGGATCACCTTGGCATGCAAGCGGCCGGCGAACATCTCCATCACCATGTCGCCCTCGTTCAGGCGCAGCAGGCCATGGTCGACGAAGACGCAGGTCAGCTGGTCGCCGATCGCGCGGTGGATCAGCGCCGCAGCCACCGAGCTGTCGACGCCGCCGGACAGGCCCAGGATCACCTCCTCGTCGCCCACCTGCTCGCGGATGCGGGCCACCGCTTCCTCGATGTAGTTGCCCATGATCCAGTCGCCGGCGCAGCCGCAGATGCCCCGCACGAAGCGGCCCAGCATCTCGGCGCCCTGCAGCGTGTGGGTCACCTCGGGGTGGAACTGCACCGCGTAGTAGCGCTTGTCCTCGTTGGCCATGCCGGCGATCGGGCAACTGGGCGTGCTGGCCATCAGCTTGAAGCCCGGCGGCAGCGCGGTGACCTTGTCGCCATGGCTCATCCAGACCTTGAGCATGCCGTGGCCCTCAGGCGTGGCGAAGTCCTGGATGCCCCGAAGCAGCTCGGTGTGGCCATGGGCGCGCACCTCGGCGTAGCCGAACTCGCGGGTGTCGGACCAGCTGACCTCGCCCCCCAGTTGCACCGCCATGGTCTGCATGCCGTAGCAGATGCCCAGCACCGGCACGCCCAGGTCCCACACCGCCTGCGGGGCGCGCAGCTGATGGTCCTCATAGGTGCTGGCGTGGCTGCCGCTGAGGATGATGCCCTTGGGCGAGAACTCGCGGATGAAGGCGTCGCTGACGTCGTTGGGATGGATCTCGCAATAGACATGCGCCTCGCGCACCCGGCGCGCGATCAGCTGGGTGACTTGCGAGCCGAAATCGAGGATCAGGATCTTGTCGTGCATGGGCAGGTCCGGACGGAGTGGATCAGGTGGCTGCGCCAGAGGCCGGCGCAGCAGCAGGTTCAGAAGACGGGGCCAGCGGCGCCGGATGGCGGCGGAAGTGCCGCAACGCCAGCACGGTGGCCACGGCCTGCAGCGCGGAACACAGGTAGAACGGCGCGCCGATGCGCCAGTCACCACGCGGCAGGTGCGAGGCAAAGCCCAGCAGCGAGGCACCCAGCACCGGCGCGAACACCGCGGTCAGGCTGTTGAGCGACGCCACGGCACCCATCACCCGGCCCTGTTCGTGGTCACCGGCGGCGTTGGACACCAGGGTCTGGATGGCGGTGGCTGCCATGAAGCCGAAGACGTTCAGGCCGATCACGGCGTACATCATCCAGCCCTCGGTGGCGGCGCCCCACAGCAGGTAGCAGCCTGCCGAGGACACCAGACCGAGGATGGCGATGCGCTGTGCCGACATCCGCTGCAGCGCCACCCGGATCAGGCCGCCTTGCACCAGCACCGACATCACGCCCACCGCGAACAGCGACCAGCCGTTCTCCTTCGGGCCCCAGCCGAACTTGAAGCTGGTGTAGAGCACCCAGGTGGTGTGCATCACGAACTGCGCCAGGCTGGCCAGGCCGATCACCGCCACCAGCATGCCCACGCCCTGCAGGTCGGACAGGCGCCTGAGCGACGACACCGGGTTGGCCTTGCGCCAGTCGATCGGCGTGCGCCGATGCGGCGGCAGCGATTCCGGCAGCACCAGGATGCCGTACAGCGCATTGACGATGGCCAGGCCGCCCGCCACGAAGAAGGGCAGGTGCAGGTCGATCGAGCCCAGCAGGCCGCCCATCACCGGACCCAGCACGAAGCCCATGCCGAACATCGCACCCAGCAGGCCGAAGCGCTTGGCGCGCTGCTCGGGCGTGGAGATGTCGGCCACATAGGCATTGGCCACCGCCGCGTTGGCCTGCAGCGCACCGCTGACCAGACGCACCGCCACCAGCATCCACAGCGCGGTGGCCAGCCCGGTGACGAAAAAGCTCAGCGCCAGGCCCGAGAAGCCCAGCAGCAGCACCGGCCGACGACCGTAATGGTCAGACAGCGCGCCCAGCACCGGCGAGCCGAAGAAGTTGGCGATACCGAAGGCGAAGGTCACCACGCCGTACCAGAACGCATGCTGGGTCTGGTCGGCGGTGAAGCTGCCCACCAGCGGCGGCAGCACTGGAATGATCAGACCGATCGCCACCATGTCGATCAGCACCGTCAGCATGATGAAGGGCATCGCCGGCTCGCGGCGGCGGGTGCTGGCGTCGGCTGGGGCGCTGGAATCGGTCATCGAGGGCTCTGAAAGACGGCGCCCGGACGGTGCCGGGCGCTGTGCGGTGCGGTGGAGGGGGTCACTCCATCCGGTAGTTCGGGGCTTCCTTGGTGATCTGCACGTCGTGCACGTGGCTCTCGCGGATGCCCGCGGCGGTGATCTCGACGAACTCGGCGCGCTCGCGCATCTCGTCGATCGTTGCGCAGCCGCAGTAGCCCATCGAGGCCCGCAGGCCGCCGGCCATCTGGTAGACGATCGAGATCATCGAACCCTTGTACGGCACCCGACCCTCGATGCCCTCGGGCACCAGCTTGTCGGCGTTCGGGTTGGCGGACTCGTCGTTTTCCTGGAAGTAGCGGTCGGCCGAGCCGGCCTTCATCGCCCCGATCGAGCCCATGCCGCGGTAGCCCTTGTAGCTGCGGCCCTGGTAGAGGAAGACCTCACCCGGCGATTCCTCGGTACCGGCAAACATGCCGCCCATCATCACCGAGCTGGCGCCGGCGGCGATGGCCTTGGCGATGTCGCCCGAGTAGCGGATGCCGCCATCGGCGATCAGCGGCACACCGGTGCCGCGCAGCGCGGTGGCGACGTTGTCGATCGCGGTGATCTGCGGCACGCCGACGCCGGCGACGATGCGGGTGGTGCAGATCGAGCCCGGGCCGATGCCGACCTTGACGCCGTCGGCGCCCGCCTCGACCAGCGCCAGCGCAGCGGCGCCGGTGGCGATGTTGCCGCCGATCACATCGACCTGCGGGAAGTTCTTCTTGACCCAACGCACGCGCTCGATCACGCCGGCCGAGTGGCCATGGGCGGTGTCGACGATCAGCGCATCGACGCCGGCCTTGACCAGCAGTTCGACCCGCTCCTCGGTGCCCTCGCCCACGCCCACCGCGGCGCCGACGCGCAGCTTGCCGTGGGCGTCACGGGCGGCGTTGGGGAAGCTGGTCTGCTTGGTGATGTCCTTCACCGTGAACAGACCGCGCAGCTCGAAGGCGTCATTGACCACCAGCACGCGCTCGAGCTTGTGCTGGTGCATCAGTGCCTTGGCCTCGGACAGCGCAGCGCCTTCGCGCACCGTGATCAGGCGCTCGCGCGGGGTCATGATGTCGCGCACCGGGGCGTCCAGGCGCGTCTCGAAGCGCAGGTCGCGGCCGGTGACGATGCCCACCACCTGGCCTTCTTCCACCACCGGAAAGCCCGAGATGCCGTGCTGGCGCGACAGCTCGATCACATCCCGCACCCGGGCGCCGGGGGCGATGGTGATCGGGTCCTTCAGCAGGCCCGATTCATAGCGCTTGACGCGCGCAACCTCGGCCGCCTGCTGCTTGGGCGTGAGGTTCTTGTGGACGATGCCGATGCCACCTTCCTGGGCGATGGCGATCGCCAGGCGGGCTTCTGTCACAGTGTCCATCGCGGCGGACACGAGCGGCAGGTTCAGCTGGATATTGCGCGACAGACGGGTCGCAAGCGAGGTGTCGCGGGGCAACACCTGGGAGAACGCAGGCACCAACAACACATCGTCGAAGGTGAGCGCTTTGCCAAGAAGGCGCATGGGTCGGGCTCCAGACGCAAAAGCGGATTATACGGACCGTTGCATGCTGTGCGCCCGGCCGCCTTACACTGCGACCACAACAGCCCCTTTTCCAGCACCGCCATGCGTCGCTCCACTGCCCTGCTCGCCCTCGCCTGTCTGGCCCTGCTGCCGGTGGTCGGCTCCGCCCAGGCGATCTGGAAATGGAAGGACGCCAACGGCACGCTGCAGGTCAGTGACACGCCGCCGCCCACCAGCGTGCCCGACTCGGCCATCCTCAGCCGGCCGGGTGGCCGCTCGGCCGAGATCGTCGTTGGCGGCACGGCAGACGCGCCGGCCTCCACGCCCTCGCGCAGCGACAGCGCGCTCGAAGCCCGCAAGCGCGAACAGCAAAGCGGCCAGAAATCCGCTGATGCCGCCCGCGCCGCGGCCGCCAAGGAGCGCGATCAGGCCCGGCGCGAAGAGAACTGCCGCCAGGCGCGCCAGCAGCAGGCGAACCTGGACAGCGGCATGCGCATGGCGCGGCTGAACGACAAGGGCGAACGCGAATTCCTCGATGACGCCGCCCGTGCGGCCGAGGCCGAGCGGGTGCGCCAGCGCATCCAGCAGGCCTGCAACTGAGCGTCGGCGCCGCCCACACCGGGCTTTGGCGCTGCCAGGTTGGCGGCCGATCAGGCCTTGGCCTTGCGGTAGCGTTGCCGGCGCGCTTCCTTCGGGTCGACCTTCAGCGCTCGCCAGACTTCCACCCGGTCGTGCTCGCGCAGCACGGTGTCGCGCGCACGGGCCTTGGCCCAGATGCCCACCTGGAGTGATGCGCCGGCGTCGCTGTCGACCATCTCCAGCAGACCCGCCGCGCGCAGCGCATCGTCCAGCGTGCTGCCCACCGGCAGGCTCAGGGACCAGCTGCACACCTCACGCGGCTGCGGGCTCCAGCTCACCAGCACCTGGATCGTCTCAGCGTTCGCCATAGACCTGCTCCGCACGTTTGACGAAGGCGTCGACGAAGGTGTTGGCCACCTTGTCGAACACCGGACTCAGCACCACCTCCAGCGGCCGGCTGGCGAAGGCGTACTGCAGGTCGAACTCGACCTTGCAGGCCGGCGGCTGTCCATTGCCCAGCGGCAGGAAGTCCCAGGTGCCGTCCAGCAGCGAGAACGGGCCGTCGACCAGGCGCATCAGCAACTGGCGGTCGGCGGTGTGATCGTTGCGGGTGGTGAAGGCATGTCGCACCCCGGCGTAGGCCAGGTGGATGCGCGCCGTGTTGCCGCCGTCATGGGTCTCGAGCACCTCGCCACGCTCGCACCAGGGCAGGAACTCGGGATAGCGGGCCACATCGGTCACCAGCGCGAACATCTCGGCCGGCGAGTACCACAGCAGGACAGACTTCTTCACATGCTTCATACAATGCCGGGATTCTAGGGCGCCGCCCTGCCCTGTCCCGACCCCTGCATGTCCGCCCTGATCGCTGAAAACCGCCGCGCCCGATTCGAATACCACATCGAAGAGCAATTCGAAGCCGGCATGGTGCTGGAAGGCTGGGAGGTCAAGGCCATCCGCGCCGGCCAGGTGCAGCTGACCGATGGCTATGTGGTGATCAGGCAGGGCGAGCTCTTCCTGATCGGCTGCCGCATCAATGCGCTGCGCTCGGCCAGCACCCATGTGCACCCCGAGGCCGACCGCACCAAGAAGCTGCTGATGAGCAAGGCCGATATCCGCCGCCTGATCGGCAAGGTCGAGCAGCGCGGCTTCACCCTGGTGCCGCTGAACCTGCACTACAAGGGCGGCCGGGTGAAGGCGCAGATCGCGCTGGCCAAGGGCAAGGCGCAGCACGACAAGCGCGAGACCGAGAAGAAGCGCGACTGGGAGCGGGAAAAGGGGCGGCTGATGAGACACAAAGTCTCATCAGGGCCGAAGGCATGAAGCGCGCAGCGATTCATCGGCCCTTTCTGCACAAGGGGCGCCTGATGCGACACAAGGTCAGCGGACCGTCGGCCTCATGACGCTCGACGAGGTTCTGCACCCAGCCGTCGAACCGCTGCGCCAGGGCCGCCTGGCGGTGGGCGACGGACACGAGCTGCACTGGGAAACCTGCGGCACGGTCGATGGCATTCCGGCGCTGTTTCTGCATGGAGGGCCCGGCGCCGGCACCTCGCCCACCAGCCGTCGCTTCTTCGATGCCCGCCGCTACCACGTCGTGCTGTTCGACCAGCGCGGCGCCGGCCGCTCCACACCACTGGGCGCCACCCACGCCAACACCACGCGGCTGCTGATCGACGACATCGAGCGCCTGCGCACGCTGCTGGGCATCGAGCGCTGGCTGGTCTTTGGCGGGTCCTGGGGCTCGACGCTGGCCCTGGCCTACGCCCAGGCGCACCCGCAGCGCTGCCTGGGCCTGGTGCTGCGCGGCATCTGGCTGGGCAGCCAGGAAGAGATCGACTGGTGGCTGTACGGCATCCGCCAGTTCTACCCGCGCGAATGGGAAGCCTTTGCCGGCCATGTGGACGCGTCCGAACGCCATGACCTGCTGGGCGCCTACCAGCGCCGCCTGACCCACCCCGACCCGGCGGTGCACGCCCCGGCGGCCCGGGCCTGGGCACGCTATGAGGGCAGCTGCCTGCACCTGGTGCCGCAGCCCGCGCAGGCGGACGCCTTCGGTGCCGACGCCATGGCCCTGGGCGTGGGACGCCTGGAGGCGCACTACTTCGCCCACCAGGCCTTCCTGGCACCGAACCAGCTGCTGCAGGGCATGCCGCGCATCGCCCACCTGCCGGGGGTCATCGTGCACGGCCGCTACGACGTGATCTGCCCGCCGCGCTATGCCCACGCCCTCGTCGATGCCTGGCCTGGCGTGAAGCTGCGCATGGTCACCCAGGCCGGGCACAGCTCGACCGAGCCGGGCATCGCCGCTGAACTGGTGGCGGCCACCGACCGCTTCGCGCAGACCGGTGGCTTCGCCTGATCAGCCCAGCCGGGCCAGGCCGGCGGCCAGGTCGACGATCAGGTCGTCCACCGACTCCAGGCCGATGCACAGGCGCACCAGCACGCCCTCGTAGGGGGTGGGCAGCTCGCGCATGAAGCGGGCCTGGTAGGGCACGGCCAGGCTGACCGGGCCGCCCCAGCTCCAGCCGATGCGGAAGCACTGCAGGCCGTCGACCAGGGCGTTGACCTGCTCCACGCTGTGGCGCGGATCGATCTCCAGTGTCAGCAGGCCGGCGGCCGCGGTGCACAGCCCAGCCCAGTGCGCGTGGCCGGGCGAGCCCGGCAGCGCCGGGTGCAGCACGCGGCGCACCGCGGACTGGCCCTGCGCCCACTCGGCGATGCGCCGCGCCGCCTGGTCCTGCGCGTGGTAGCGCAGCGCCAGGCTGGGCAACGAGCGCAGCAGCGCCTCGGCATCATTGGCGCCCACCCCCAGGCCCAGGCGGCTGTGCGTCCAGGCCAGGCGCTCGTGCAGCGCGTCATCCAGGCAGGCGATCGAGCCCATCAGCACATCGCCACCGCCCGAGGGGTACTTGGTCAGCGCATGGATCGTCAGGTCAACGCCCAGGCCCTCCTCGCCCAGCGCGAAGGGGTTGAAGGCCAGGCCGGCGCCCCAGGTGTTGTCCAGCGCCAGCACGGCCTGCGGCGCACGCTCGCGGCAGCGGCGCACCAGGGCGCGCAGGTCGGGGAATTCCAGCGTCACCGAGCCGGGCGCCTCCAGCCAGACCAGCTTGACGTCCGGCCCCAGCGCGGCGTCCAGCGTGGTCGGGTCCAGGGCGTCGTAGACCCGGTGAGCGATGCCCCAGCGCGCCAGCTCATGGCGCGCCATGTCCCGGCTGGGAAAGTAGACGTTGTCCGGCAGCAGCAGCGCATCGCCGCTGGACAGCAGCGCCTGGTTGACCACGTTCAGCGCCGACAGGCCGCTGGGCGCCAGCAGCACATGGCGGGCGTGCTCCAGCGTGGCCAGGCGCGCCTCCAGCGTGAAGGTGGTGGGCGTGCCGTGCAGGCCGTAGGTGTAGCCGCTCTTGTCCACCCAGCGACGGCTGCGCAGCGCGGCCACGTCGGGAAAGAACACGGTCGAGGCCTTGTGCACGGGCACCACCGGCGACTCGAACTCGGCCGGCGCCACGTAGTCGTGGTGGATCAGGCGGGTGCGGATGTCCTGGCTCATGCGGGCCCCTCAGATCGGCTCGCCGACCAGGTCGTGGCCGTCGACAGCCACGATGCGCGCCCGGGCGAATCCGCCCACCGCCAGCCGGGTCGAGGCCTTGGCGGGCGGCAGCAGGCGCACCGTGCCGTCGATCTCCGGCGCATCGGCATAGCTGCGGCCCACGCCGCCCTTGCGGCCCATTGCCGGCGCGTGGTCGACCAGCACCTGCATCACCTGGCCCACGCGGCGCTGCAGCCGAGCCACCGAGACCTGCTCGGCCACCGCCATGAAGCGGGCGCGGCGTTCCTCGCGCACCGCATCGGGCAAGGCCCCGGGCAGGTCGTTCGCCGTGGCGCCTTCGACCGGCGAATAGGCAAAGCAGCCGGCGCGGTCGATCTGTGCCTCCTGCAGGAAGTCCAGCAGGTGGGCGAATTCGTCCTCGGTCTCGCCCGGGAAGCCGGCGATGAAGGTGGAGCGGATCACGATCTCGGGGCACAGCTCGCGCCAGCGCTGGATGCGCTCCAGGTTGCGCTCGCCGCTGGCCGGGCGCTTCATGCGCCGCAGAACGTCCGGGTGGGCGTGCTGGAAGGGCACGTCCAGGTAGGGCAGCACCAGGCCCTCGGCCATCAGCGGGATGACCTCGTCGACGTGCGGATAGGGGTAGACGTAGTGCAGGCGCACCCAGGCGCCATGCGCGCGGGCCAGCTCGCCCAACTGGGCCACCAGGTCCAGCATGCGCGTCTTGACCGGGGCGCCGTTCCAGAAGCCGGTGCGGTACTTCACGTCCACGCCATAGGCCGAGGTGTCCTGGCTGACCACCAGCAGCTCCTTCACGCCGCCTTCGAACAAGGCCCTGGCCTCGTTCAGCACGTCGCCCACCGGCCGCGAGACCAGGTCGCCGCGCATGCTGGGGATGATGCAGAAGGTGCAGCGGTGGTTGCAGCCCTCGCTGATCTTCAGGTAGGCGTAGTGCTTGGGCGTGAGCTTGATGCCGGCCGCCGGGACCAGGTCCACGAAGGGGTCGTGCGGCTTGGGCACATGCTGGTGCACCGCGTCCATCACCTCCTGCGTGGCATGGGGCCCGGTGACCGCCAGCACCTTGGGGTGCACCTCACGCACCATGTTGCCGCCGTCGGTGCCGGTGCGCGCACCCAGGCAGCCGGTGACGATGACCTTGCCGTTCTCGGCCAGGGCCTCGCCGATCGCGTCCAGGCTTTCCTTGACCGCGTCGTCGATGAAGCCACAAGTGTTGACGATCACCAGGTCGGCACCCTGGTAGGTCTTGCTGGTCTGGTAGCCCTCGGCCGAGAGCTGGGTCAGGATCAGTTCGCTGTCGGTCAGCGCCTTGGGGCAGCCCAGGCTGACGAAGCCGATGGTGGGCGCGGCAGCCGCCGCGTCAGGAAGTGCACTCATGGGCCGGGATTGTCGCAAACCCGCCCTCGCCCGCCCGCGCCAGCGCCTATTTGCGGCTGGACGGCGGCGTGAAGCCCGGGAACAGCGTTGTGCCCGGCTTGCCGATCTGCTCCTGCATCTGCATGAACAGGTTCTTGGATTGCTCCAGGTAATTGCCCATCAGGCCCTGCATCAGCGGTGCCTGGCCGCTCATGAACTGGGCCCACATCTCGGGGGTGAAGGCCTTGGGGTCGTAGAGGCCGCGGGCCTGCTCGCCCAGGCGTGACTGCAGCTCGACGAAGGTCTGCAGGTTCTTTTCCAGGTAAGCGCCCATCATCCCCTGCATCGCGTGGCCGTAGAAGCGGATGATCTGGGCCAGCATGCGCGAGGTGAACATCGGCATGCCGCCGGTCTCTTCCTCCAGGATGATCTGCAGCAGGATGCTGCGGGTCAGGTCCTCGCTGGTCTTGGCGTCGCGCACCTCGAACTCCTGCCCGTCCAGCACCATCTTCTTGACGTCGGCCAGGGTGATGTAGCTGCTGGCGCGCGTGTCGTAGAGACGGCGGTTGGGGTATTTCTTGAGCACCCGGATGCCGTCATGGCCGGCGGGCTCCGACGCTTCGGACACTGGGGGGGCGCGACGGGCTGAGGGCATCGGCAAGGCTCCGGCTGGCATTGTGCAAGTGCACAACGATTCTAGGCCTGGCCGCAGCGCAGCCGCCCACGGGATTGCACTGTCAGGGATGGCCCCTTGCGGTCGGCCCGGTCGGGACTGCGTGTTTTTCGCACCCGCCGTCCCAGCCGGGCGCGCCATGGGCCTCGACTCTGCACTAGCATCCAGTCACACGTCCTTCGCCCGACCTGCCATGTCCGACCCCGCTCCGTCGCGACCCACCCTGCTCGTCGTCGATGACACGCCGGAAAACCTGGCCCTGCTGGGCGGACTGCTGCGCGGCAGCTTCCACGTGCGGGTGGCCAATTCAGGCCTGCGGGCGCTGCAGGTGGCCGCCCGCACGCCGCACCCCGACCTGATCCTGCTCGACGTGATGATGCCGGACATGGATGGCTTCGAGGTGCTGCGTCGCCTGCGGCGACTGCCCGGACTGCGTGAGACGCCGGTCATCTTCGTCACCGCCATGGACGATGACCGCGACGAACTCGCCGGGCTGGAGCTGGGCGCCGTGGACTACATTCCCAAGCCCGTGCGACCGGCGATCCTGCTGGCGCGGGTGCGCACCCAGCTGGAGCTGAAAAGCGCCCGCGACCAGCTCAGCGACCGCAATGCCAGCCTGGAACACGAGATCGCCCGACGCATGCGCGAGAACGAGCAGATCAAGTCGGCCAGCCTGCACGCGCTGGCCATGCTGGCCGAGGCCCGCGACAACGAGACCGGCAACCACCTGCACCGCACCGAAGCCTATGTGCAGGCCCTGCTGGAGCGCCTGCGCCAGTCGCCCCAGCACGCCGACATCGACGACGACTACTGCCTGATGGTGGCCCGTGCCGCGCCGCTGCACGACATCGGCAAGGTCGGGATTCCGGACGCCATCCTGCGCAAGCCCGGCCGGCTGACCGCCTCGGAATTCGAGCAGATGAAGCGCCACGCCGAGATCGGCGCCGAGGCCATCGCCACCGCGATGTCGCGCGCCACGCCGGAACCCGCCGGGCGCCAGACCGAGGCGCTGAGCTCGGGGGCCCTGCGCTTCCTGGAGATCGCCCGCCAGATCGCCGGCGGCCACCACGAGCACTGGGACGGCAGCGGCTACCCGGCCGGCCTGGCCGGCCTGCAGATCCCGCTGCCGGCGCGGCTGATGGCGCTGGCGGACGTCTATGACGCGCTGGGCTGCCGGCGCGTCTACAAGCCGCCGATGCCGCTCGACGAGGTCGAGCAGGTCATCGTGGCCGGCCGGGGTCGGCAGTTCGACCCCGCGGTGGTCGATGCGTTCGTGGCGCAGCGCGACGTGTTCCGCGCCATCGCCCAGCGCTTCGCCGATGACGATCCTGCCCCTGCCCCCCCCATGCAAGGCCCCGCATGAGCCGCCCGATGCAGCGCCGCACCCTGATCGCTGCCGGCTGTGCGCTGGCCTTGCCCGGACGGGCCCAGCCGTCATCGGCCATCCGTGAGCGCCTGCCCAGCCCGGCCGACCTGGCCCGCGTCCGCGGTGGCGGACTGGTGCTGTACGTGCGGCACGGGCTGACCGACAACAGCCGGATCGACCAGCCCGGCATCACCGATTTCGCCGACTGCTCGACGCAGCGCACGCTGAGCCCGGAGGGACGGCGCCAGGCCGAGCAGCTGGGTGCCGCCATCCGCCGCGCGGGCTGGCCGGTGCGGCGCGTGATCAGCAGCCCGATGTGCCGGTCCCTGGATACCGCGCGGCTGGCCTTCGGCGCACAGGTCGAGACCGATCCGCTGCTGGCCTATACCGCCCACCTGAGCGCCGCCCAGCGCCAGGCCGCACTGGCACGCACCCGGGACTGGCTGAGCCAGGCCGTCCCGGCGGGTGAGCTGCGGGTGGTCGTGGCCCATGGACCCAACCTGTCCGACCTGACCGACTACTTCCCGCCGGAGGCCGCCACCGTGCTGCTGCGCCCCCTGGCCAACGGCCAGTTCGAGTACCTGGGTACGCTGCGCATCGAGCAGTGGGAAAGCCTGCCGCGATGACCCGTGCGCCCCTGAGTCGGCGTCGCCTGCTGTGGTGGGCCCTGCTGCCGGCGCTGCTGGTTGGCGGGCTGCAGCTGCTGGTGGGGATCCTGCCGCTGGAGCTGACCCGACGCGAACTGCTCGAGGACCAGCGGACCGTCGATGCCGACATGGCCACCCTGGCCGAGCTGCAGTCGATCAATGCCCGCCTGGTGGCGCTGCAGCGCTCCTCCGAGACGCTGATCGACGAGGCCGGCGGCGGCAAGCTGGACACGGCCTCGGTGCACCGCGCCCGGGTGATGCACCTGGACGAGCTGGAGAGCATCGAGGCGCAGTTCAAGCGCCTGGCGCCCCAGGTCGAGCGCATCGAAGGCCCTGGTGGCGGGCAGGCAGGCGCGCAGGCGGGCTCTCTGGTGCGCCTGCAGGTGTTCCGCACGGCCCTGGCCTCGGCGCTGGACATGGCGGTGATCGAGCCGATCCGCGCGGTCAGCCTGGGCGATCAGGCGGCGAGCCGGCTCGAGGAGTTCTCTGCGCAATCGGCGCGGCTGTCGCTGCTGACCAGCGAGAAGGCCCGTGACAGCGTGCTGGCGCGCTCGCGTGCTTTCGACGGCGCAGCCACCCGCGCCGCGCTGGCTGCCGCCCTGTGCGGACTGGGACTGTCGGCGCTGTGGTGGTTCGCCGCCCGCTGGCTGGGTGCGCGCACGCTGGTGCTGGGCGGCGCCTTGACCGAACTGGCCCGCTCGCGCACGCCCGACCCGGCCACCTTGCGCCGGGTCGATGAATGGGCCGGCCAGTCCGATGGCGTGCTGGCCGAGCTGGCCCGCGCGGTGCGCAGCTTCGGTGAACTGCGCGAGGAGGAACGCCAGGGCCGCAGCCTGCTGGAGCGCCAGGGCGCCCTGCTCGGCGCGATCGTCCAGGACAGCCCGGACCTGGTCTGGCTCAAGGACCCCGAGGGCGTGTACCTCTCCTGCAATGCCCGTTTCGCTGCGCTGGTGGGCGCTGCCCCGTCCGACATCATCGGCCGCCGCGACGTGGACTTCGTCGGTGCCGACCGGGCCGCGCAGCTGCGCGAAGCCGACCTGGCGGCCCTGGCCAGCCAGGGCCCGATGGCCAGCGAGCTGCAGCTGCGCTTCGCCGACGGGCACGAGGAGGTCTGCCACACGCTGAAGACGCCGCTGCGAGCCTCCGACGGCCGCCTGATCGGCGTGCTGGGCGTGGCGCGCGACATCAGCCAGCTGCGGCAGTCGGAGGAGGCGCTGCGCGCCCGCGAGGAGCAGCTGCGCGCGGTGGTGAGCCAGGCGGCCGACGCCATCGTTGTGCTCGACGAGCGCAGCCTGGCCCTGCTGGAATTCAATGACGCCGCGTGCCAGATGCTGGGCCACCAACGCGACCACCTGACCGAGCGGCGCCTGCCCGAGCTGCACCTGCCGGCAGACCGCCCGGCCATCGAACAGCTGGCCGATGGCCTGCATGGCCTGGAAGTGCACCGCTACCAGAGCCACCTGCAGCATGCCGATGGCCACGCGGTGTCGATCGACGCCAGCGTGCAGCGGCTGCAGTTGCGCGACCGCCGTTGCCTGCTGGTGATGTGGCGCGATGTGACCGAGCGCGAAGCCGCCGCCGTGGCGCTGCAGCAGTACCAGGAGAGCCTGGAGAAGCTGGTCGCCCAGCGCACCGCCGAACTGGCCGCGGCCAAGGAGGACGCCGAAGCCGCCAACCGCGCCAAGAGCGCCTTCCTGGCGGCGATGAGCCATGAGATCCGCACGCCGATGAACGCCATCATCGGCATGGCCCACCTGGCCCTGCGCACGCGGCTGAGCGACCCGCAGCGCGAGTTCCTCGGCAAGATCCAGACCGCCAGCGAACACCTGCTGTCGATCATCAACGACATCCTCGACTTCTCGAAGATCGAGGCCGGCAAGCTGACGCTGGAACCCACCGATTTCGAGCTCGACCGCCTGGTCGACCAGATCCGCGACATGGTCATCGACCGGGTCGAGGCCAAGGGCCTGGAGTTCATCGTCGACCTCGACCACCTCCCACCGGTGCTGCATGGCGACGGCCTGCGCCTGGCCCAGGTGCTGCTGAATTACGTGACCAATGCGGTGAAGTTCACCGACCAGGGCCGGATCGTGCTGCGCGCCAGCGTGCTGCGCGAGGCGGAGCAGCCCGACGAACCCGGTTGCTACCGCTTCGAAGTCAGCGATTCCGGCATCGGCCTGACCGAGGAACAGCAGGAGCGCCTGTTCCAGGCCTTCGAGCAGGCCGATGGCGGCACCACCCGCCGCTACGGGGGCACCGGACTGGGCCTGGCCATTTCCCGGCGCCTGGCCGAAGCCATGGGTGGCCGCGTCGGCGTGCACAGCAGCCCGGGCCAGGGGGCGTGTTTCTGGATCGAGGTGCCGCTGCGCCCGGCGCGTCAGCGCCCGTCCAGCGGCGAGTGGCCGCTGCCGGGATTGCGCACCCTGCTGGTCGATGACATGGCCGAGGCCCGGGCACCGATGGGTGTGCTGCTGGGATCGATCGGTCTGGCCGTGGACGAGGCGGCTGGCGGCCTGGAGGCGCTGGCCATGCTGGGCGAGGCCGAACGCCAGGGCCACCCCTACGAGTTGATGCTGGTGGACTGGAAGATGCCGCTGGTGGACGGCCTGCAGACCGCCCAGCGGGTCGACGCCGCCGGCCTGCTGCGACCGCCGGTGAAGCTGCTGATCAGTGCGGCGCTCGACCTGCCCCCGGGTCTGCTGGCCCAGGGCGGCTTCGCGGGCCACCTGGTCAAGCCCTTCACCCGCTCGGCCCTGTTGTCCGCACTGGCCCGGCTCGGTCCGCAGCTGACCGGTGGCGCGCGTGGGGGCGAGGCGCCGACGCTGGGCGCCGACGAGGCCGAGGATCTGCTCAGGCAGCGCCGTGGCGTGCGGGTGCTGCTGGCCGAGGACGACCCGCTCAACCAGATCGTCGCCACCGGCCTGCTCGAGCGCGTGGGCGTCCAGGTGGTGCTGGCGGGCAACGGCGAAGCCGCCATCGACGCGCTGCGCAACGAGCCCTGCGACCTGGTGCTGATGGACCTCCACATGCCCGGCATGGGTGGACTGGAGGCCACACGCCGCCTGCGCTCGCAGCCCGAGCTGACCCGGCTGCCGATCATCGCGATGACCGCCAGCGCCTTCGGAGAAGACCGTCGCGAATGCCTGGATGCCGGCATGGACGACCACATCGCCAAGCCGGTCGATCCGGACCTGCTCTACGCCACGCTGGTGCGCTGGCTGCCACCAGCGGCCGAGGCTGCGACCGAACAAGCCGGGCAGCCCACCACCGTCAGCGGCGGTCCCCGCGAGTGGGACCAGGCGTTGGAGCGGCTGGAAGCCACCGGCCTGGTCGACACGCGCGGCGCACTGCGCCTGATGCGCGGCCAGGTCGACCACTACCTGCGCCTGCTGGCCCGCTTTGCCGACCTGCATCGCCAGGACCCGGTTCAGCGCCATCTGAGCGCCGGCGACACCCGGGCCGCCCTGCTTCACGCCCACTCGCTCAAGGGCGCGGCTGCCAACCTGGGGCTGCCGTCGGTGCAGCAGGCCGCTGCGGCCCTGGAGGCGGCGCTGAACCGCCATGACACCGACGCCGTGGCGTCGCTGAGCCGCACGCTGGACGACCAGGTCATGGCCACCGTCCAGGCCCTGCAGCAGGCGCTGCCGGTCGAGCGCCTGGCGCCCGCGCCCGGGCAGGACCAGGCGGCGCTGGTGCAGGGCCTGCAGCAGTTGCTGGAGCAGCTGCGTGCCGACGCCCTGGAGGCCACCGACACCTTCGCGCTGCTGCAGCCCGAGCTGCAGCTCACCGCGCCCGCGCTGACCGCCGAGCTGCGCCACCGGATCGAGCGCTTTGACCTGGGCGGCGCCGCCCAGGCGGCCGAAGCCCTGCTCGGCCGCCTGCAGGCCTCGCTCAGCAGCGGATGACGGTCTGGAACCAGACCTCGGTGCCTGCCGGCACCGCCGGCGCCGGCGGCGGCAGCAGCACCGGCGAGTTGATCCAGTGCGCCGTACCGGCGACGCCAGGCATCGGCGGCCAGAACGTGCCGGCGCTGTTCATCTGCCAGCTGATCGGGATCAGCGACGGCTGCACGTAGAACGGGAGGTCATTGTTCCAGCCCGGCAGCGCCGGGTAGCCCGGTGGCGTGGGGCTGAACACCGACGGCGGCAGCGGCTTGGTCACGCGCCACAGCTTGTTGGGCAGCGTGCGCAGGTTGGTGCTGTTGTTGGCGAACACGCAGGTGCCCACGCCGGTCAGCTTGAACTCACCCAGCAGCCCCATCAGGCTGGAGGCGATGTCGCCCACCCAGATGTTGAGATAGAAGTTCTGCCCGGCCGAACTCGTCGGCGGCAGGGCGGTGCCGGTGTAGGTGGCGCCCCAGCCCAGGCCCTGCGAGAACTGGATGCCCGGCACGCTGGGGTTGTCGCTGAGGAAGATCTTGAACTGGTCATCGGCGTTGACCTTGCTCATCAGCATCTGCTGGGCTGACGCGGGAAGGGCCAGCGCGGCCGCGGCGGCCAGGGCCAGACCGTGCCAGGTGAAACGGTGCTTCATCAGTGTCTCCTGCGGCGCTGTGACTGAGCCGATGGCTGCCCTGCGCCTCGGGTGCCACCGCTGCGGACCGCCTGCATGGCAGCCCACGAAGCGCAGCGTGCGCCTGGCAGCCCCCCTGTCCCATCCCTAGACGCCGGCCACCAGGGTTGTCCTGTCCTGACCGCCCATCCCGTTGACGCTGATTCCCGCGTGCACCGGACAGGCGCGGCCCCAGCATGGCGTCCAAGCCAGGTCGGCCCACCAACATGGCCCGTCCAGCGTGGCACCTCTGATGGCTCGTCAAGCGGCCCCAACAACGCAAAAGCCCCAGGTCCTTGCGGAACCTGGGGCTTGAATTCTGGTAGGCGCGATTGGATTCGAACCAACGACCCCCACCATGTCAAGGTGGTGCTCTAACCAACTGAGCTACGCGCCTGTCGTTGAAGCTAGCAGTATATACCGGATTTCGCGCATCCGGCAAATCCGCTCAGCGTCGGCGCACCTGCCGCACGCCGGTGACGCGTGCCACCACCTGCATCACCTGGCGCAGCCGAGAGGCATCGGCCACCTCGACCGTGAAGGTCATGCGCGCGCTGCGGCCATGCAGGTCCTGCACCGACTGCGTGTGCACACCGGTGACGTTCATGCGCTCCTTGGCGAAGACCTCGGTGATGTCGCGCAGCAGGCCCTGGCGGTCGGCGGCCTCGATCTGCACGTCCACCGGGTACACCGCCTCGCCAGGCCGGGACGGTTGGCCCCACGCCACGGCAATCACCCGGTCGCCGAAGCGCTCGGCCATGTGGCGGAAATTGGCGCAGTCGCGACGGTGCACGGCCACGCCCTTGCCGCGGGTGACGAAGCCGCCGATCGCGTCCGGCGGCGCCGGGCGGCAGCAGCGGGCCAGGCTGGTCAGCAGGCTCTCGACGCCCACCACCAGCACGCCGCCACGGGCGCCGCCGGTGTCGGCGCGAGAGCGCTTGAGGGCCGGCACCTCCTCGTCCGCGACCGGCTCGGCCGGGCGCAGCAACTGCTCGATGTGGCGCAGCGAATACTCGTCCTTGCCCACCACCTCGAACAGCGCCTCGGCGTCCTTGAAGCCCAGTCGCTCAGCCAGTTCATCGAGCTTGAGGGCGGTGCGGCCCTCGCGCTGCAGCAGCTTCTCCACCAGTTCGCGCCCGCGCGCCACGGTGACCGCCTGGGCCTGGGCGTTGAACCAGGCGCGCACCTTGGCGCGTGCCCGCGGGCTGCGCAGGAAACCCAGCTCCGGGTTCAGCCAGTCCAGCGACGGCCCGCCCTCCTTGGCCACGGTGATCTCCACCGTCTGTCCGTTGGCCAGTGGCGTGGACAGGGGCACCAGTTGCCCGTCGACCTTGGCGCCGCGGCAGCGGTGTCCCACGTCGGTGTGCAGCGCATAGGCGAAATCCACCGGCGTGGCGCCGGCGGTCAGCTCGACCACCGCAGCCTGCGGCGTGAAGACGTAGATCCGGTCCTCGAAGTCCGGGCCGCTGTGCTCGCCCTGCTGGGCGAAATCGCGTTCCCAGGCCAGCAGCTGGCGCAGCACCGCCTTGCGGGCCTCGGCCACCTTCTCCTCGAACTCGCCGGCGGCGCGCACCCCCGCGTAGCCCTTGCTGCCGGCCTCCTTGTAGGCCCAGTGCGCGGCCACGCCATGCTCGGCATGCTCGTGCATGGCCTGGGTGCGGATCTGCACCTCGATCGGCCGGTCGTCGTCGGCCAGCACCACGGTGTGCAGCGAGCGGTAGCCGTTGGGTTTGGGGCGGGCGATGTAGTCGTCGAACTCGCCCGGCACCGGGCGGAAGCGCTCGTGCACGCGCGACAGCGCGGCGTAGCAGGCCGGCACATCGGCCACGATGACCCGCAGCGCGGCCTTGTCCATCACCCGCTCGAAGCCCAGCTGCTTGCCCTGCATCTTCTTCCAGATGCTGTAGAGGTGCTTGGGGCGGCCGTGCACCACGGCCGCCACGCCGTGCGCCTGCAGGTCGGCCGCCACCAGCCGGCGCAGGGCATCCACGCCCTCCTCGCGCTCGATGCGCTTCTCGGCCAGCAGGCGGGCGATGCGGCGGTATTCCTCAGGTTGCAGGAAGCGGAAGGCCAGGTCCTCCAGCTCCCACTTGATCTGCCAGATGCCCAGCCGGTTGGCCAGCGGTGCGAAGACCTGCGCCGACTCGGCCGCCAGCGCTTGCGGACAGGCGGTCTTGCTGGCCGCATACCAGCGCAGCGTCTGCAGCCGCGAGGCCAGGCGCAGCAGCACCACCCGCAGGTCGCGCGAGAAGGCCAGCAGCATCTTGCGCACCCGTTCGGTCTGCTGGGCCTGCTGGTCGTCGTCGATCTGCGCCTCGCGCGCGGCGCGCTGGATCTGCACCAGCTTGCGAGTCAGCGTGACCAGGCTGGCGAAGGACGGCCCGAAGGCCTTCTCGATCACCTCCTCGGGGCGCTGCAGGTAGTCGCCGGCGTAGACCAGGTAGGCCGCTGCCTGCAGACTGGGCGCACCGCCAATGTCCCGCAGGATGCCGGCCACGCCCTGGGCATGGGCGTAGGCGTCCTCGCCGGTGTCCAGTTCGCGGCCGGCGAGCAGCGGCTCGGCAAAGGCGCGCGCGCGCTCCAGCGCCGCCAGGCTGTCTTCCAGCGCCTGGGCGGCGGCGTGGCGCACCGCGGGCGACTCGCCAGCCAGCGTGACGATCGGCGCCGCGCCTTCGTGCAGCGTGCTTCCGCTCTTCATGCGCCCAGCAGGAACTCCCGCACCGCGGCCACCTGGTCCGGCTGCACCAGCATCGGCGCGTGGCCGACGCCCTCAAACACCCGCAGCCGGGCCCGCGGACCACGGCGGGTCATCTCATCCGCCGTGAGGGCCGACAGCAGATCGGACTGCGCGCCGCGCAGCAGCAGCGTCGGGCAGCGGATCGCGTCATAGCTGGCCCACAGCGCGGCCTCGCCCGCAGCGGCCACGTCGGCCGTCACCTGGCGGAAGGGCACGGCGATCGCCGGGTCGTAGTGGGGCTTGAAGCCGTCGCCCTCGGGCGCCAGCTGCGGCCGGGTCAGGTCCAGCCACTGTTCGCGGGTGTGCGGACCAAACCCCTGCGAGATGGCCCACAGCGCGTCGGCCGCCTCGTCCAGGCTGGCCCAGTGCACCGGCTGACCCAGGTACTGGCCAATGCGCTGCAGCGAGGCGAATTCGATCTTCGGACCCACGTCGTTGAGCACCAGGCGCTGGATCGGCGAGTCCGGCAGCGCCGCCAGGCCCATGCCGATCAAGCCGCCCATCGACGTGCCCACCCAGTGCAGGGTGCGGGCATCCAGGCGCGCCAGCAGCGTCACCATGTCGGCCACATAGGCCGTGATGGCGTAGCCAGCCGGGTTCTTCAGCCAGGCTGAGCGGCCGCGGCCCACCACGTCGGGGCAGACCACGCGGTAGTCGGCGGCCATGGCGCGGGCCAGGGTGTCGAAATCACGGCCCTGGCGCGACAGCCCGTGCACGCAGACCAGCACCTGGTCATTGGCCGGGTCGCCCCACTCCCAGTAGGCCATCCGGTGCAGTCCGCAGGCGCCCAGGCAGCTGACGTCTCTCAGGCGGGGTTCGCTGGCGGTCATGGCGTGTAGTCTTCGTGAAAGCCTGGGGGCCGGATAATCCACTGTAGCAACCGCCAAGGAGATTTTTCGCATGCTCAACGGAAAAACCGCGCTGGTCACCGGATCGACCAGCGGCATCGGCCTCGGGATCGCCAAGGCCCTGGCCGCCCAGGGCGCCCATGTGATGCTCAACGGCTTCGGCGACACCGCCGCCGCCCAGGCCGAGGTCGCCGCTGTCGCCACCGGCGGCGCCCGCGTCGGCTACCACGGCGCCGACATGAGCAAGCCGGCCGAGATCGAGGCCATGGTCCAGGCCTGCACGGCCGAATTCGGCGCCGTTGACATCCTGGTCAACAACGCCGGCATCCAGTTCGTGGCGCCGGTGGATGAGTTTCCGGTCGAGCGCTGGGACGCAATCATCGCCATCAACCTCAGCTCGGTCTTCCATGCCACCCGGGTGGCGCTGCCGGGCATGAAGGCGCGCGGCTGGGGCCGCATCATCAACGTGGCCTCGGTGCACGGTCTGGTGGCTTCGGCCAACAAGTCGGCCTATGTGGCTGCCAAGCACGGCGTGATCGGCCTGACCAAGGCGGTGGCCCTGGAAACCGCCACCACGCCCGTCACCTGCAATGCGATCTGCCCGGGCTGGGTGCTGACGCCGCTGGTGCAGAAGCAGGTGGATGCCCGCGCCGCCGCCGACGGCGTGGACAACGCCGAGGCCACCCGCCGCCTGCTCTCCGAGAAGGAGCCGTCGCAGCAGTTCACCACGCCGGAGGAACTGGCCGCGATGGCGGTGTTCATGTGCTCGCCCGCCGCCGGCAACCTGCGCGGCACCGCCGTCAACATGGACGGCGGCTGGGTCGCCCAGTAAGGCCTGCCCAGCGCTGGATTCAGCGCATCTGCACGCTGCCGTTGACGGTGGCCGTCACCGTGCCCTTGCCCGCCTCGGTGGGCAGCGGCGCGTCCTCGGCCATGCGGGCCGAGGCCATGGCCACGCGCGGCACCGGCACGCCGCCGCCGTCCTGGTCCAGACCCACGTTGACCTCACGCACCGAGAAGCCGCCGTAACCGAAGGCCTTGGCCTGCTCCGCCGCACGGGCGCGAAAGCGGGCGATCGCCTGGGCCGTCACCTGCGACTCGACCTGTTCACGCGCCTCGCGCGACAGGCTGAAGCCCACGCCGGCGATGCTCATGCTGCTGATGCGGCCGCCCAGCTGGCTGATCGCCGCCATATCGCGGCCTTCGACCAGCAGCCGGGTGCTACCCTGCCAGCCGCTGATCTGGCCCTTGCTGCCATAGCGCGGGTAGATCGAGAAGCCGCCCGTCTGCACCTCGACCTGACCCGGCCGCGCCACGCGGCGGGCCTCGGCCAGTGCGGCCTCCAGCGCGGTCTTGAGCTGCGACTGCACGACGCCGGCATCGCTGCCCTCGCGGCTGGCCTGGAAGCTCAGTGACATCCAGTCGTGGGGCACGTCGACGCTGGCGCTGGCGCTGAGCGTCAACACGCCCTGCGGCACCGGGCCAGGTGCCGCCGCAGCGGTCTGCGCCAGGGCGGGCACAGCGGCCAGCGAGGCCAGGGGGATCAGCAGCGTGTGGCGGCCGAGTCGCTTGAGGGAGGTGGTGTGCGTCATGGCTCCACAACGCACGGCAGGCCGCAGCCGATGACCCGGCCTGACCGGGGGCAACAGTTGTAACAACGGGTCAAGTAACCCTGGGCAATCCGGCTTTGCCAAGCACAATCGGCTCTGTTACAAATTGGGGACACGCCATGAATGCCACCGCCACGCCCAAGCAGGACCGGGTCGTCGTCGTTGACGACGACGCCCGCATCCGTGACCTGCTGCGTCGCTACCTCACCCAGGAAGGCTTCGAGGTGCTGCTGGCCGAGGACGCCAAGGCGCTCAACCGCCTGCTGACGCGCGAGACGATCGACATGATCATCCTCGACCTGATGCTGCCAGGCGAGGACGGCCTGTCGATCTGCCGCCGCCTGCGCGCCGCCAACGACCCCACGCCGATCATCATGCTGACGGCCAAGGTCGAGGACGTCGACCGCATCGTCGGCCTGGAGGTGGGCGCCGACGACTACCTGCCCAAACCCTTCAACCCGCGCGAGCTGCTGGCCCGCATCCACGCCGTGCTGCGCCGCCGCCCGCGGCTGGAGGCCCCTGGCGCGCCCTCCAGCGAGGCCGAGATCGTCAAGTTCGGCCCCTTCGAGTTCGACCTCTCGCTGCGCCGCCTGACCAAGGACGGCGAGCCGATCACGCTGACCACCGGCGAGTTCTCGATGCTCAAGGCGCTGGTGCGTCACCCGCGCCAGCCGCTGTCGCGCGACAAGCTGGCGCAGCTGGCGCGCGGCCGCGAGTTCGAGCCCTTCGACCGCAGCCTGGACGTGCAGATCTCGCGCCTGCGCAAGATGCTCGAGCCGGACCCGTCCAACCCGCGCTACATCCAGACGGTCTGGGGCGTGGGCTACGTCTTCGTGCCTGCTGAAGGACCGGCTTGAAGCGTCCCGCGTTCACGCTGAACCTGTTCTGGCGCACCTTCTTCCTGCTGGGGGTGCTGCTGGCCGGTGGCGTGTTCGCATGGGTCATCACGCTGCGCCAGCTGGAGTTCGAGCCGCGGGCGGTGCAGGCGGCGCAGCAGATCGCCAGCCTGGTCAACCTGTCACGGGCGGCGCTGCGCTACTCGGACGGCATCAACCGCATCGCCGTGGTCAAGACCATGAGCGAGCAAGAGGCCGTGCGGGTGCTGCCCCGCGAGCCCAAGGACCAGTGGGAGCCCTTCGAGACCGACCGCTTCACCCGCCTGGTGGCCGCCGACCTGCGCGCCCGGCTGGGCGAGGACACCATCATCGCCCGCACGGTGAACAACCAGACCGCGCTGTGGGTGGGCTTCCAGATCGAGCACGACCCCTACTGGATGCAGGCCGAATACGCCCGACTGGAACCCCTGACGCCCAGCACCTGGTTCCTGTGGGTCATCACCGCGGTCATCGCCACGGTCCTGGGTTCGGTGGCCGTGGCCCGCCTGATCAACCGGCCGCTGAAGGACCTGTCGTTTGCCGCCAGCCGCATCCGCGAGGGCGAGTTCGACTCCCGCCTGGACGAGACCACCATGACCAGCGAGATCCGCGCGGTCAACATCGGCTTCAACCGCATGGCGCGCGAGCTGGCCAAGGTCGAGGAAGAGCGGGCGGTGATGCTGGCGGGCATCAGCCATGACCTGCGCACGCCGCTGGCGCGCCTGCGCCTGGAGGCCGAGATCTCGGTGTCCGACGAGGAGGCCCGCCGCAACATGGCGATGGACATCGACCAGTTCGACAACATCATCGACAAGTTCATGGACTACGCCCGCCCGGAGGACGCCAAGGTGCGACCGGTGGACCTGGCGCAGATCATCGAACGCGAGGCCATGGCCTTCCGCGACACCAGCCAGATCCGCATCCTGCTGAAGCTGCCGCAGAGCCTGGTGGTGCAGGGCGACGAGGTGGAGCTGGGCCGGGTCTTCGCCAACCTCTTCGAGAACGCGCGCCGCTACGGCCGCACCCTGGACACGGGCGTGGCCAAGGTCATCGTCAGCCATGTGCAGACCGGCGTGGACGTGATCGTCACCGTGCGCGACCACGGCCCGGGCGTGCCGCCGGAGAAGCTGGGCCACCTGACAACGCCCTTCTTCCGCGGCGACGCCGCCCGCACCGCCGCCAGTGGGGCCGGCCTGGGCCTGGCCATCGTCAAGAAGACGCTGCAGCGCATGGGCGGCACGCTGGACCTGGCCAATGCGCGCGACAGCGGGCTGATCGCCCACATCCGGCTGAAGAAGGCCTGAGCGCGTCGCGCCGCAGGGCCGCGCATCAGTGGCGCATCAGTGGCGCATCAGCAGGCACACCGCCCGCGTCTCGATCGCGCGGCCCTCGCCCACCGGGCCCATCTTCTCGGCCGTCTTGGCCTTGACGTTGACCCGCTCGGGCGCAATGCCCAGCGCTTGGGCGATGCGGGCCACCATGGCCTGGATGTGCGGCGCCATCTTCGGCGCCTGCGCGACGATGGTGCTGTCGACGTTCACCACCTGCCAGCCGGCGGCCTGCACGCGGCGCACCGCCTCGCTCAGCAGGCGGTGCGAGTCGGCGCCGGCGAACTCGGAGGCGGTGTCCGGGAAATGGCGGCCGATGTCGCCCAGGCCGGCAGCGCCCAGCACGGCGTCGGTGATCGCGTGCAGCAGCGCGTCGGCGTCCGAATGGCCCAGCAGGCCCAGCGCATGCGGGATCGTCACGCCGCCCAGCACCAGTGGCCGGCCAGCGACCAGGGCGTGGGTGTCCCAACCCTCGCCCACGCGGATCTCGGGAATGCCGGGAGTCATTCAGCCACCTCCATGCGCTCGGAAAGCGTCCAGCGCACGCCGCTGGGGTCCACCAGGTCCAGATCGCGACGGCCCCAGGCGCGCTGCTGTGGCGGCTGCACCGCCACGCCGTAGCGCGCCGCCAGGCCAGCCTGCTGGATGCGCGCCCACAGGGCGTCCAGATCGTCCACCGTCAGGTGCAGGTGCTGCGCATGGGCGGCCTGCGGGGCCTCGTGGCGCTGCAGCAGGAAACCGGCGCGGCCCATCCTGAAGCCGGCCAGGTCGCCCATGGCGAATTCGCGGGTGAAACCCAGGTCCTGGTAGAACTGCTGTGCGGTGGCGAAGTCGCGCGCCGGCACGGTGGCGCGGATCTCGGGGCCGCCGCGGCTGGCCAGCAGGCGCTCGGCCAGCGCGAAGTCGGGCGGGAAGGTGATCTTCAGGTTCTCCCAGTCGCCGCGCACCAGACGCGGGCGGTGGCCCAGCGCCTCGACAGCGCTGGCCTCATCGGTCACCTGCTCGCCGGCAAAGGCCAGTGCGGGCGCCAGCAGGCCCAGGCGGAACATCTGCGGCGTCTGGGCCGCCCATTTGCCGGCGCGGTCCACGGTGGCGGCCACGCGGCCATCCTGCTCGCTCTTGAGGGTATCGGCCAGCGGCAGCGCCAGCAGGCCGCCGATCTCGTCGTCCTGGCAGGCGTCGATCAGGCGGTCCACCCACTCGGGCTGCAGCAGGCAGCGCGCGGCGTCATGCACCAGCACCCAGTCCTGCGGCTGGGCGCCGCGCGCACGCAGCTCGTTCAGGCCGTTGGCCACGGTCTCGGCGCGGCTGGCGCCGCCGGCCTTGGCCAGCCACAGGCGCTCACCGGCCAGGCCGGGCAGGTCGTCCTCGAACTGCTCGTCGTCGGGCGCCAGCACCACCAGCGTGCCCGCCAGGCGCGGCACGCGCGCCAAGGCCGTGAGGGTGTGGGCCACCAGTGGCCGGCCCGCCAGCGGCTGGTACTGCTTGGGGCCCAGCGTGCCGGCCCGGGTGCCGGTGCCGGCACAGGGCACCAGGGCGAAGAAGCGGGGTTCGGCCCCGACGGCGTACGTTGTCATCGACTGAATTCTAGAATCGATGCCCTCACGCCCCCCTGCGCCGCGCACGGGGGCGTGTCGTCATTGCTGCCCCCTGCCCCATGCAACTGCCCGTCATCGCCCCCGGCAAACGATTCACCCTGCCGCGCCCGATCGGCTCCGCCGACGCCTTGCTGCTGGCCCACCACGCCCAGGCACGGGTGGCCGACGGCCAGCGCCTGGCCGTGGTCACCGCCGACCCGGCCGACGCCCAGCGCCTGGCCGACGAGATCCCGTTCTTCGTCCCCGGCCTGCGGGTGGCCGTGTTCCCGGACTGGGAAACCCTGCCCTACGACAGCTTCAGTCCGCACCAGGACCTGATCTCGGAGCGGCTGGCCACGCTGTGGCGCATCCACCAGCAGGAGGTGGACGTGGTGCTGCTGCCGGCCACCACCGCCCTCACCCGGCTGGCGCCGCCGTCCTTCCTGGCCGGCACCACCTTCGCGTTCAAGCAGAAGGCCCGGCTGGACGAAGCGGCGCTCAAGCGCCAGCTGACCCTGGCGGGCTACACCCACGTCAGCCAGGTGGTGTCGCCCGGCGAATACGCGGTGCGCGGTGGCCTGATCGACCTCTTCCCCATGGGCTCGAACGTGCCCTACCGGGTGGACCTGTTCGACGACGAGATCGACTCGATCCGCACCTTCGACCCCGACAGCCAGCGCAGCCTCTACCCGGTGCCCGAGGTGCAGTTGCTGCCCGGCCGCGAGTTCCCGATGGACGACGCCGCCCGTCAGCGCTTTCGCGAGCGCTGGCGCGAACTGCTGGAGGGCGACCCCACCAAGAGCCGCATCTACAAGGACATCGCCCAGGGCATCGCCACCGCCGGCATCGAGTACTACCTGCCGCTGTTCTTCGAGGACACCGCCAGCATCTTCGACTACCTGGGCGAACAGGCGGCGCTGGTGCTGCACGGCGAGGTCGACGAGGCGCTGCAGCGCTTTGCCGCCGACACCCGCGAGCGTCACCGATTCCTGCAGCACGACCCCGACCGGCCGATCCTGCCGCCGGACGCCATCTTCCTGAAGACCGACGAGTTCTTCGCCCGCGCGGCGGCGCATGCGGTGCTGTCGCTGCGCGGCGCCGCCGAGGTGGACTGGGCGCGCCCGCTGCCCGGCGTGGCCACGGACCGCGGCAGCACCGAGCCGCTGTCGGCGCTGGAAAAGCACCTGGACAGCACGCCCCACCGCGTGCTGCTGGTGGCCGAGAGCGAAGGCCGGCGCGAGAGCCTGCTGGAGCTGCTGCGCGACCACCGCATCGAGGTGCCGGCCGTGGCGTCGCTGGCCGAATTCCACGCCGGCACCGAGAAGGTGGCGATCACCGCCGCCCCGCTGGCCGCCGGCTTCTTCTGGCATGAGCCGGCCCAGGGCATCGCCACCCAGTTCCTCACCGAAACCGAGCTCTTCGCCGCCGCGCCCAGCTCCCGGCGGCGCCACCGCAAGCAGGAGCAGACCAGCAGCGTCGATGCGCTGATCAAGGACCTCTCGGAGCTGAAGATCGGCGACCCGGTGGTGCACTCGGCGCATGGCATCGGCCGCTACCAGGGCCTGCTGCACATCGACCTGGGCGAAGGACCGAGCGAGTTCCTGCACCTGGAGTACGCCGACAAGGCCACGCTCTATGTGCCCGTCAGCCAGCTGCACCTGATCAGCCGCTACACCGGCGTCAGCGCCGAGGAGGCGCCGCTGCACAAGCTGGGCTCGCAGCAGTGGGACAAGGCCCGCCGCAAGGCCGCCGAGCAGGTGCGCGACACCGCGGCCGAGCTGCTCAACCTGTACGCGGTGCGAGCCGCCCGCCAGGGCATGAGCCACCGCTACTCGGCGCATGACTACGAGGCCTTCGCGGCCAGCTTCGGTTTCGAGGAGACCGCTGACCAGCGCGCCGCCATCCATGCGGTGATCCAGGACATGGTCAGCCCGCGGCCGATGGACCGGCTGGTCTGTGGCGACGTGGGCTTCGGCAAGACCGAGGTGGCCCTGCGCGCCGCCTTCGTCTCGGTGATCGGCGGCAAGCAGGTGGCGCTGCTGGCACCCACCACGCTGCTGGCCGAACAGCACTACCAGACCATCGTCGACCGCTTCGGCAAATGGCCCGTCAAGGTGGCCGAGCTCAGCCGCTTTCGCACCCCCAAGGAAGTCAAGGCCGCGCTGGAGGGCATCGAGGCGGGCACGATCGACATCGTCGTCGGCACCCACAAGCTGCTCAGCAAGGACGTGAAGTTCAAGCGCCTGGGCCTGCTGATCATCGACGAGGAACACCGCTTCGGCGTGCGCCACAAGGAGGCGATCAAGGCGATGCGCGCCGAGGTCGATGTACTCACCCTCACCGCCACGCCCATCCCGCGCACGCTGGGCATGGCGCTCGAGGGCCTGCGCGACCTCAGCGTGATCGCCACCGCGCCACAGCGCCGGCTGGCGATCAAGACCTTCGTGCGCAACGAGGGCAGCGGCACGATCCGCGAGGCCGTGCTGCGCGAGTTGAAGCGCGGCGGCCAGGTCTACTTCCTGCACAACGAGGTCGAGACGATCGAGAACCGGCGCCAGAAGCTCGAAGAGCTGCTGCCCGAGGCGCGCATCGCCGTGGCCCACGGCCAGATGCCCGAGCGCGAACTCGAGCGGGTGATGCGCGAGTTCACCGCCCAGCGCTTCAACCTGCTGCTGTGCTCGACCATCATCGAGACCGGCATTGACGTGCCCACCGCCAACACCATCGTCATCAGCCGCGCCGACAAGTTCGGCCTGGCGCAGCTGCACCAGCTGCGCGGCCGGGTGGGCCGCAGCCACCACCAGGCCTACGCCTACCTGCTGGTGCCCGATGTCGAAGGCCTGACCAAGCAGGCCGCGCAGCGCCTGACCGCGATCCAGGAAATGGAGGAGCTGGGCTCAGGCTTCTACCTGGCGATGCACGACCTGGAGATCCGCGGCGCCGGCGAGGTGCTGGGCGACAGCCAGAGCGGCAACATGATGGAGGTGGGCTTCCAGCTCTACAACGAGATGCTGGCCGAGGCCGTGCGCGCGCTGAAGAACGGCCAGGAACCCGACCTGCTGAGCCCGAACAGCGCGGTGTTTGGCGGCGGCACCACCGAGGTCAACCTGCACGCCCCCGCCCTGCTTCCTGATGCCTATTGCGGCGACGTGCACGTGCGCCTGAACTTCTACAAGCGCCTGGCCAGCGCCGAGCGGCCTGAGCAGCTGGACACCCTGCTGGAGGAGATCACCGACCGCTTCGGCAAGCTGCCCGCCCAGGGCCAGAACCTGTTCGACAGCCACCGGCTGCGCATCCAGGCCCAGCGCTGCGGTGTGCAGAAGGTGGACGCCGGACCGCGCGCGATCACCATCAGCTTCCGCCCGAATGCGCCGGTCGACGGCCAGCGCATCGTGGCGCTGGTGCAGAAACACCGCCACATCCGCCTGGCCGGCAACGACAAGCTGCGGGTCGAGCGCGAGATCGCCGAACCCCGGCTGCGCGCCGACATGGTGCGCGACCTGCTGCGCTCCCTGACCAGCTGACACCGGCCTGCGCGCGGGTCGCCCGCGGGTCAGTCGTCGTCGTCCTCGTCGTCCAGGTCGTCGTCGTCGTCGCTGTCGCCGTCGGTGCTCTTCACCGAGGGGACGTCGATGCCGACCACGGCCGGCATCGCGGCGATGTCACCCACGAAGGCCAGCTCCATGCGGACCTCGTCGATCGGGTCGGTCCATTCCACCGGGAAGCAGATCTCCTCGCGGCCGACGTCCAGCGTCTGCGCGGGGTGGCCGTTGACCGAGACGTTGGCCAGCAGCGAGCGGCCATCCGTGGTGCGCATGTCCACACGGATCGTGCCCTTGTGGCGGTAGCGCCGCCGAAAGGGCAGCCGGAAGTTGACCACGCCCACCGGGCCCTTCGGGCGGGCCGTGGCCAGATCGGTGCCGGGCACGGCCTCCAGCGTCCACCCTTCCGGAAACAGGCTGTAGAACACGCGCGCCTGGCCCTGCCAGCCGCGCTGGGTGATCATGTGCAGCCGGTCGAGCACCTCCATCACCTTGGCCTCGATGACCTCGACGCTGTCGATGTTGTCGGGCAGCCAGGCGTCCTTCATGGGCAGCGCGTCGCCGTTCTTCAGGTAGCGCTTGGCAAACAGCTCGTTGCTGACACGGAAGCGCTCGCGCAACTCCGCCACGCGCTCGCGGCTCATGAAGAAGCGCGAGCCCACGCCATTGGCCGTCAGGCGGCAGGCCAGGTCCTGCACCTGCTTGTTGCGCAGCGAACTGGCGCCCTCGTCGCGCTTCACCTTCATCAGCAGCGCAGCGAACTGAGCGGCCAGGCTGGGGTTGGTCTCCTCCTGCTCGAGGTTCAGCTTCTGCGGCTCGGCGATGCCGATGGCATGGAAGAAGTCGGCCAGCAGGTCCTTGTCGTAGAACGAACTGCGCTGGAACACGCGCGCGTGCACACAGCCCTCGCCCAGCGCCAGCTCCATGCCCTGGCAGACCTTGAGGTAATCCAGCGGGCGGCGGCGGATCCAGCGGTTGACCCGGTCATCGCTGTCCAGGTCGAAGCGCTTGTAGACCTGCTTCTGCTTCTGCAGCAGCGAGGACTGGATCCACTCGACCTGCTCGCGCACGTACATCACCACCATCGGCTCGAAGCCCTTGAAGACCTCGGCGAAGTGGCTGAGGTGGTCGGGGTCGAGCCGCCACAGCCCCTCGTTGGAGAGGATCATGTGGCGCCCGGTGGGCAACACCCGCGCGGCCTCGGCCGCCCACTCGGCCCATCCGGGGTGGTCGGGATTGTCCCAGGCCAGTTTGTGCTTGGCGGAACGCGGCATGGTGCGCCGGCTCTCGACCACGTGGTAGCCCAGCTGGGCCAGGGCCTCTTCGTTGCGCTTGAGGGCGAGTTGAATGCTGGTCGTTCCGGTCTTTCCGGTACCGACATGCAGGATCAGCTTGGGCACGAGCAGGGCTCCGTGGAAGGGTGTGGGACGGTTTCTTAAACTGGTAACGAGCATAACGTCACCCGAGCGATGCTCCCATCCCACATTGGTGTGGTGCTGTCCCCCAACCGAGGGCTGGCGCGAAAAAAGCCGCGAAACGCCCTGTTCATCCCACTCCAGCCGTGGGACATGTGCGCCGAAGATGCGGGCAGGCCTGAGCTGTCCAACAGGCCGTCCGATTTAGGAGACACACATGACCGACTGGTTGCGTCGCATCAGTCAGGCCCAGCGCGTGATGCTGGGCTTTTCGACCCTGTCGCTGACCTTGCTGGGTCAGGGCCTGTGGGCCGCCACCCTGTTGCCCTCGGACACCGGGTTGTGGTTTGCCGGCGGCTCCGGCCTGCTGGCCTGCCTGGGCCTGCTCAGCGGCTGGGCGGTGCGGCAGAGCATCAAGGCACCGGTGGAGGACACCGCCAGCGCCGTGCAGCAGATCGCCCAGGGTGACCTGGAGATCCGCATCGAATCCCCTGGCCGGGACGAGCTGTCCTGGCTGCGCCATGAACTCAACAGCATGCGCAAGAAACTGCGCTCGATGCTGCTGGACATGCGCCAGGGCATCCATGGCGTGGCTGCGGCCTCCGAGGAGATCGCCAAGGGCAACCAGGACCTGTCGGCGCGCACCGAACAGCAGGCGGCGGCCCTGCAGCAAACCGCCAGCACCATGGACCAGCTGGCGCACACCGTGCGCGGCAACGCCCAGCATGCCCGTGAGGCCAGCCACGCGATGGAGCAGGCGCGCGAGGTGGCCCAGCAGGGCGACCAGCTGATGCAGGACGTCGAGCAGCGCATGCGCGACATCCACCAGAGTGCCCAGCGCATTGGCGAGATCATCGGCGTGATCGACGGCATCGCCTTCCAGACCAATATCCTGGCGCTGAACGCCGCGGTGGAAGCTGCACGCGCCGGCGAACAGGGCCGCGGCTTCGCGGTCGTGGCGGGCGAGGTCCGCACGCTGGCCCAGCGCAGCGCCGCCGCCGCCCGCGAGATCAAGGACCTGATCCTGGATTCCGGCGCCAAGGTCGATGCCGGCAGTTCGCTGGTCTCCACCGCTGGTGAGACGATGCGCGCGCTGCAGGAGCGGGTCAGCCGGGTGTCCTCGCTGATCGGCGAGATGGCCAGCGCCAGCGGCTCGCAAAGCGAGAGCATCGACCAGGTGCACGCCGCCATCGCCCAGATCGACAACGCCACGCAGCAGAACGCTGCGCTGGTCGAGCAGGTGGCTGCGGCCGCCGGATCGCTGCGCCAGCAGTCGGAATCGCTGGCCCAGGCTTCGCAGGTCTTCCGCGTCAAGCCCTGACGGCCGGGCGCCCGCTCGGCGACAATCGGGCCTGCCGACCCACCGTCGGCAGGCCTTTTCCCGTTCGAGCATGTCTTCCCTGTCCCCCGGTCTGTTCATCCGCGGTTTCGAGCCGCCGCTGCGCCTGCGCGATTTCCGCCTGGTCGCGTTCGACATGGACTCCACGCTGATCAACATCGAGTGCGTGGACGAGATCGCCGCCGCCGCCGGCCGCAAGGCCGAGGTGGCCGCGATCACCGAAGCCGCGATGCGCGGCGAGATCACCGACTACAAGGACAGCCTGCGCCGCCGCGTGGCCCTGCTCAAGGGCGTGCCGGTGACCGCGCTGGACGAGGTATACAACCGCCACCTGCACCTCAACCCGGGCGTTGAAACCTTCGTCGGCGCCTGCCAGGCCGCGGGTCTGAAGACACTGCTGGTCTCGGGCGGCTTCACCTTCTTCTCCGACCGCATCAAGCACCGCCTGGGCCTGGATTTCGCCCGCGCCAACGTGCTGGAGATGGACAACGGCGTGCTCACCGGCCGCCTGGTCGATCGCCCCTGGGGCGACATCGTCGATGGCGCCGAGAAACGCCGCGTGGTGCTGGAGGTGTGTGAACTGATGGGCATCGCGCCCACCCAGGCGATCGCCGTGGGCGACGGCGCCAACGACCTGCCGATGATGAGCGTGGCGGGCCTGTCGATCGCGTTCCACGGCAAGCCGGCGGTGCGCGACCAGGCGATGCTGTCGATCGAGACCGGCGGCATGGACCGCGCGCTGGACGTGTTGCGCTGATCCCGGCGCCGCGACAAGCCCCCCGCTTTTTCCGTCTTTAGCTCCCGCTCCGGCCGGCCGATAGCCGGAGCATGAACCGCATCATCGTCATCCATCCCTCGGGTGAGCGCCGCGAACGTCTGGCGCAGGCCCTCCAGCCGCTGGGCGGCCGCATCGTCGAGGCCTTCAGCCGTGGCGACAGCCTGCAACGCCTGGCCGGCCCCGACGGCCAGCGCCGCGGCGACCTGGTGGTGATCGATCTCAGCGACTGGGCAGTGCCCGGCACCGCCCTGATCCGTGCGCTGCGCCGCCAGGTCACCAGCCCGCTGCCGGTGCTGGTCTGCCTGCCGCCTCAGAGCCAGATGCCCGAGCTGGCCGCACAGGCGGCCCGCACCGCCGGTGCCAACCTGCTGCTGCCCAGCCAGGCCAGCCTCGCCGAGCTGACCGAATCCGCAGCCATGCTGCTGGGCCTGCCGATGCGCCCTCTGGCGGGCGCCGCCCACGGCCAGCAGCGCCTGATCGACGCCTGGCAGCAGCAGCTGGAGCTGGTCGCGCTGCCCGATACCGCCGCCCCCACGGTGGTCTCGGCGCGCCGGGTGTTCGAGTCGCTGCTGAGCCTGCGCGAGGATGAACGCGGCGGCGAAGCCGCGCTCGCCCTGACCGGGCTGGCGGGCGGGCCGGTGCCGCTGGGGCGCTGGGGGGGCTGGTACCACCCGGCCCATGAAACCGTGGCCGGAGAAACTGAGCTCTCGCGCCGCCGCCAACGGGTGCAGCCACTGTGCCTGCTCTTCGACGCCGGCGGCCAGCGCTTCGCCCTGCCGCTGGACGCCGAGGTGGCGCCGGGTTGCTGGTGGTCAGACGGTCATCCGCTGCCACCGATGCAGGAGCCGGTGGCCGCCCTGCCGCTGGTGCGCCTGTTTGGCAGCTCGGGCTTTCGACGCCTGCTGTGCACCGACCGCGCGACCATCGTGCTGCGTCGACAGGAGGCAGCCCAGGTGCACGAGCAGGGCCTGAGGGTCGACGAGGTGCTGGGCATCGAGCCGCTGGCGCTGGACCCCTGCCCGCCCGCCACCGCGCTGGCCAGTGGCTGCCAGGCGCTGGCGATCGACCGCGACGGCGAGCCGGTGCTGGTGCTCGATGGCCGGCAGCTGTGGCTGCAGTTGGCCGCGCTGAGCACGCCGGTCAGTCCGCGCTGAGCACGCCGGGCAACCTGCGCCCCTCCCGGGGTACCCGCAGGCCCGTCAGCCCGCCAGTTGCGCCCAGACCTTCTCGAGCCGCTTGACCGACACCGGTTGCGGCGTGCGCAGCTCCTGGGCAAACAGGCTGATGCGCAGCTCCTCGAGCTGCCAGCGGAAATCGTCCAGGCGCGCATCCGCCTGGCCTTTGCGCTCGGCCAGGCGGCGCTGGTAGCGCTGCTCCAGCGGCCGCAGTTCGGCCAGGCGCTGGCTGTCGCGGGCGGGATCGGCGCGCAGCTTGTCCAGGCGCATCACCACCCCCTTCAGGTAGCGCGGGAAATGCTGCAGCTGCGTCCAGGGGGTCTGCAGCACAAAGCGCTTGGGCATCAGGCGGGCCAGCTGGGCGCTGATGTCCTCGGCCACCTCCTTCGGTGGCTTGGCGTCCTTGAGCTTGCGCGTGGCGCCGGCGTATTCGGTCAGCACCGTGCCGGCCAGGCGGGCCACCTCCTGGGCAATCAGGTTCAAGCGGCTGCGGCCCTCGTCAATCCGCCGCTCGAAGGCCAGCCGGTCCTGGGGCAGCGGGTCGGCCAGGAAGGCACGGTCGACCGCGATGTCGATGATCTGCGCCTTCAGCTCATCGGCCGTGCCCAGCGGCATGTAGGCCACCGCCATCTTCGTCAGGTCGGGGATGTTCTTCTCGAGGTATTTCAGCGGCTCCTTGATCTGCAACGACACCAGGCGGCGCAGGCCGGCGCGGTGCTTGTGCGCCGCCACCTCGGGCTCGTCGAAGACCTCGATCTCGACATGCGCGCCCTTGTCGATCAGCGCCGGGAAGCCCACCAGGGTCTGACCGCCCTTGCGGATCTCCATCAGCTCGGGCAGCTCGCCGAAGGTCCAGGCCGTGTGCTGGGCGGGCGCAGTGTCAGCCGGTGGCGCCGGCGGCTTCACGGCGGCCTGGATCGCCCGTCCACCGCTCTCGGTGCGGACGACCCGGGGCTGCGGTGCCGGGGCCGGTGCGGCCAGCTTCAGCGCCGCCAGGGCCTGGAAGGCCGAACGCGCCTGGCCGCCCAGTTCGGCCTTCAGCGCGGCCAGCTGGCGGCCCATGCCCAGCTGGCGGCCATGCTCGTCGACCACCCGCAGGTTCATGAACAGGTGCGGCCCCAGCTGCTCCAGCTTGAAGTCGTTGCGCTGCACCGCCAGCTGGGTGCGCTCGCGCACCGCCTTCAGCAGCACATCCACCAGCGCGCCCTGACCCGGCTCAGCGGTGGCGCAGAACTCGGCAACGAATTCGCCCACCGGCTGCAGGCGGGCGCGCGGCTTCTGGTGCAGGCTCTTGATCAGTGCGGCCACCTTGGCCTCCAGCATGCCGGGCACCAGCCAGTCGCAGCGTTCCTCGCTGACCTGGTTGAGCGCATAGATCGGCACGGTGACGGTGACGCCGTCCTTGGCGTCGCCGGGCTGGTGCAGGTAGCTGACCGCGCAGTCCACGCCCCCCAGGCGCAGCGTGCGCGGGAAGGCGGCGGTGGTGACGCCGGCGGCCTCGTGGCGCATCAGCTCGTCGCGGCTGAGGTGCAGCAGGCGCGGGTGGGCCTTGCTGGCCTCGCGGTACCAGCGCTCCATCGTCGCGCCGCTGACCACGTCCATGCCGACATGCTCGTCGTAGTAGGCAAAGATCAGCTCATCGTCGACCAGCACGTCCTGCCGGCGTGACTTGTGCTCCAGCTCCTCGACCTGGGCGATCAGCTTGCGGTTGTGGGCCAGGAAGGGCAGCTTGCTGTCCCACTCGCCGTTCACCAGGGCCTCGCGGATGAAGATCTCGCGTGCCGCCTTGGCGTCCACGCGGCCGAAGTTCACCCGCCGGCCGCTGTAGATGACGATGCCGTAGAGCGTGGCGCGCTCCAAGGCGATCACCTCGGCGGCCTTCTTCTCCCAGTGCGGCTCCAGCAGCTGGGTCTTGAGCAGGTGGCCGGCGATCGGCGGGATCCACTGCGGCTCAATCGCCGCGAGGCCACGGCCGAACAGGCGCGTGGTGTCGACCAGTTCGGCCGCCACCAGCCAGCGGCCCGGCTTCTTGCTCAGGTGCGCGCCGGGATGGCGCCAGAACTTGATGCCGCGCGCGCCCAGGTACCACTCGTCGTCATCGGCCTTGCAGCCCACATTGCCCAGCAGGCCGGCCAGCATCGACAGGTGGATCTGCTCGTAGGTGGCCGGGCTCTGGTTCAGGCGCCAGCCGTGCTCGGTGACCACGGTCATCAGCTGACTGTGGATATCACGCCACTCGCGCACCCGGCGCGGGCTGACGAACTGGTCGCGCAGCCGCTGCTCCTGCTGGCGGTTGCTGAGCTTGTGGGTGTCGACCTGCTGGCCGGCCTGGCCGGCATGGCCGTGGTTGCCGCGGCCGGCCTCGATCCAGGTCCACAGCTTGAGGTAGCCCATGAACTCGGACTTCTCGTCGTCGAAGAGCTTGTGCTTCTCGTCGGCGGCCTGCTGCTGCTCCAGCGGGCGGTCGCGCACGTCCTGGCCGCTGAGTGCCGAGGCGATCACCAGCACCTCGGCCAGCGCCTGGCGGTCGCGCGCCTCCAGGATCATGCGGCCCACGCGCGGGTCCAGCGGCAGCTTCGACAGCTCGCGGCCGATGGGGGTCAGCTCGTTGGCCTCGTCCACCGCGCCCAGCTCGGCCAGCAGCGCATAGCCGTCGGCGATGGCCTTGCGCGGCGGCGCCTCCAGGAACGGGAACTCCTCGACCAGGCCCAGGCCCAGCGCCTTCATGCGCAGGATCACCCCGGCCAGTGAGGAGCGCAGGATCTCGGGGTCGGTGAATCGCGGCCGGCTGTTGAAGTCCTTTTCGTCGTACAGGCGGATGCAGATGCCGTTGGCCACGCGGCCGCAGCGGCCGGCGCGCTGGTTGGCCGCGGCCTGGCTGATCGCCTCGACCTGCAGTTGCTCGACCTTGTTGCGGTAGCTGTAGCGCTTGACGCGGGCGTCCCCGGTATCCACCACGTAGCGGATGCCCGGCACGGTCAGCGAGGTCTCGGCCACGTTGGTCGCCAGCACGATGCGCCGGCCGTTGCCGGCCGTGAAGACACGGTCCTGCTCGGCCTGGCTCAGGCGGGCGAACAGCGGCAGGATCTCGGGCTGCGGGCCGTGGCGGTGGTGCTGGGCGGCATGCTTGCGCAGGTGGTCGGCGGCCTCGCGGATCTCGCGCTCGCCGGGCAGGAAGACCAGGATGTCGCCCGGGCCCTCGCGCCAGAGTTCATCCACCGCCTCGGCGATGGCGTCGTTCTGGTCGAAATCCTTGCGCTCTTCAAACGCCCGGTAGCGCTGCTCGACCGGAAAAGTCCGCCCGCTGACCATCAGCACCGGGGCTTTTCCCCGGGCGCTGGCGAAATGCTCGGCAAAGCGATCAGCGTCGATCGTGGCCGAGGTGACGATGATCTTCAGGTCCGGCCGGCGCGGCAGGATCTGGCGCAGGTAGCCCAGCAGGAAGTCGATGTTGAGGCTGCGCTCGTGCGCCTCGTCGATGATCAGCGTGTCGTAGGCACGCAGCAGCGGGTCGGTCTGGGTTTCGGCCAGCAGGATACCGTCGGTCATCAGCTTCACGCTGGCGCCGGGCTGCAGCCGGTCATTGAAGCGCACCTTGTAGCCCACCACCTCGCCCAGCGGCGAGTTCAGCTCCTCGGCGATGCGCTTGGCCACCGAGCTGGCGGCAATCCGCCGCGGCTGGGTGTGGCCGATCAGACCCGCGCCGCCGGCACCGCGGCCACGGCCCAGCGCCAGCGCGATCTTGGGCAGCTGGGTGGTCTTGCCCGAGCCGGTCTCGCCGCAGACGATGACCACCTGGTGCTCGCGCAGCGCCTGCGCGATCTCCTCGCGCCGGGCACTGACCGGCAGGCTGTCGGGAAAGTGGATCGGCGGCACCGGCGTGGCCGGGACCGGCGCGCGGGGGGCCCGGGGCGGGCGCGGCGGCCGAGAAGAAGCGGGAGTCGGAACAGTCACAGGGGCGCGATTATCGGGCCGCCGTCGACGGGCATGCCCTTCACGCCCGGCAACGCCAGCACACTGGGGCACAATCCCCGGCGCGATGATGGATCTGGTATTTCCCCACACCTTCGTGCCCTGGTTTCGATCGGTGGCACCGCATATCCATGCCTATCGGGGCAAGACCTTCGTTGTCGGCATCACCGGCGAGGCGATTGCTGCGGGCAAGCTCAATGCGCTGGTGCAGGACCTGGCGATCCTGCATGCCATGGGGGTGCGCCTGGTGCTGGTGCATGGTTTCCGTCCGCAGGTCGACGAACAGCTGCGCGCCAAGGGCCTGACCTCGAAGTTTTCCCAGGGCCGACGCATCACCGACAGCGTGGCGCTGGACTGCGCCCAGGAGGCCGCCGGTCAGCTGCGCTTCGAAATCGAAGCGGCGTTCTCGCAAGGCCTGCCCAATACGCCGATGGCCAATTCCACGGTGCGGGTGGTGTCGGGCAATTTCCTGACGGCGCGCCCGGTGGGCATCGTCGACGGCGTGGATTTCGTCTCCAGCGGCTTCGTGCGCAAGGTGGACGCGGTGATGATCCGCCGCGCCATCGACATCGGTGCGCTGGTGCTGCTGTCGCCCTTTGGTTTCTCGCCCACCGGCGAGGCCTTCAACCTGACGATGGAAGACGTGGCCACCGCCACCGCGGTGGCGCTGCAGGCCGACAAGCTGCTGTTCCTGACCGAGGTGCCCGGCGTGCGCGAATCGCTGGACGACCCCGACAGCCCGATCGACACCGAGCTGGCCCTGGCCGACGCCGAGCGACTGCTGGCCCGCCTGCCCGAGAGCACGCGCCCCACCGACCCCGGCTTCTACCTGCGCCACTGCATCGAGGCCTGCCGCGGAGGTGTCGAGCGCTCGCACATCCTGCCCTTCGCCTCGGATGGTGCGCTGCTGATGGAGATCTTCACCCACGATGGCATCGGCACCATGGTGGTCGACGAGAAGCTGGAAAGCCTGCGTGAAGCCGGTGCCGATGACGTTGGCGGCATCCTGCAGCTGATCGAGCCCTTCGAGCGCGACGGCACCCTGGTCAAGCGCGACCGCACCGAGATCGAGCGCGACATCGCCAATTACACGGTGATTGAGCACGACGGCGTGATATTTGGCTGTGCGGCGCTCTACCCATATCCCGAGGCCATGACGGGCGAGATGGCAGCGCTGACCGTGTCCCCGCAGGTGCAAGGCCAGGGCGACGGCGACAAGATATTGAAGCGCGTGGAGCAGCGCGCCCGTGCGGCTGGTTTGGCCTCGATTTTCGTGTTGACCACCCGGACCATGCACTGGTTCATCAAGCGCGGCTTCAGTCCGGTCGACCCGGACTGGCTGCCCGAGGCGCGCAAGCGCAAGTACAACTGGGACCGGCGCTCGCAGGTGCTGGTCAAGAAGCTCAGCTGACATTCAAGAGGACTCACCATGGCACGCACCGTTCAATGCATCTTTCTCAAGAAGGAAGCCGAGGGGCTGGATTTCCCGCCATACCCGGGCGACCTGGGCAAGCGCATCTACGACCAGATCAGCAAGGAGGCTTTCGAGCAGTGGAAGCGCCACCAGACGATGCTGGTCAACGAGAACCGACTGAACCTGGCCGATCTGCGCGCCCGCCAATACCTGGCCCGGCAGATGGAGCAGTTCCTGTTTGGCGGCAACGCCGACCAGCCCACGGGTTTTGTGCCGCCGGCGGCCTGATGTCACGCCGTCCCGGGGTATTTTCAAACTGAAACAGCCCGGCCTGAAGCAACCAGAAAATCAGGTATATACTGCGGTTTCCCAGTAACGGGATTCATGGAGTATCGAATGCCCTCCCCTTCCATTCAAGAATTGCTGGCCCAAAAGGCCGCCCTCGAAAAGCAGATCGCTGACGCCCAGCGTTCGGCGCGCGCGGACGCCATCGCCAAGGTCAAGGCCCTGATGGCCGAGTACGGCCTGACGGCGGCGGACCTGGCCGGCCGTGCCCCGGCGGCCCCGAAGCCCGAAGGCGGCAAGAAGGTCGCCGCCAAGTACCGTGATCCCGCCACCGGCCAGACCTGGACCGGCCGCGGCCTGAAGCCCAAGTGGCTGACCGCCGCGCTGGCCACCGGCAAGCAACTGAGCGACTTCGCCATCTGAACCCGCCGGGGCAACCGCCCCGGCCTCGCACAAGGGCAGCCCGCGGGCTGCCCTTTGTCTTGTCTGCACCTCGTCTAGACTTGCACCGGTGATTCCCCACGGCTTTATCCAGGATCTGCTGAGCCGCACCGACGTGGTCGAGGTCGTTGGCCGCCATGTCGAGCTGAAGAAGGCCGGCATCAACTTCAAGGGCCTGTGTCCCTTCCATGGCGAGAAGACGCCCAGCTTCATCGTCAGCCCGTCGCGCCAGACCTACCACTGCTTCGGCTGCGGCGCGCATGGGGACGCGCTGCGCTTCCTGACCGAGCACCACGGGCTCAGCTTCATCGAAGCCGTCAAGGACCTGGCGCAGTCCGCCGGCATGGTCGTTCCCGAGGACGACGCGAGTCCGGCTGAGCGCGCCATGGCCGCCCAGCAGCGCGAGCGCGAGTCCAGCCTCAGCGAGGTGCTGAGCCGGGCCTGCGACCACTACCGCCGCCAGCTCAAGGGCAGCCCGCGGGCGATCGACTACCTGAAGCGGCGTGGCCTGACCGGTGAGATCGCACTGCGCTACGGCCTGGGCTACGCACCGGAAGGCTGGCGCGGCCTGGCCAGCGTCTTTCCGCGCTACGACGATCCATTGCTGGCCGAATCGGGCCTGGTCATCGTCCAGGGTGCAGACGAAGGCAGGCCCGAGGCCGAGCAGAAGCGCTACGACCGCTTCCGCGACCGCATCATGTTCCCGATCCGCAACGTCAAGGGCGACGTGATCGGCTTCGGCGGCCGGGTGCTGGATCAGGGCGAGCCCAAGTACCTGAATTCGCCCGAGACACCGGTCTTCCACAAGGGCCGGGAGCTGTACGGCCTGTTCGAGGCCCGCACCGGCCTGCGGCAAAAAGGCTATGCGCTGGTGACCGAGGGCTACATGGACGTGGTGGCGCTGGCCCAGCTGGGCTTTCCCAATGCCGTGGCCACGCTGGGCACCGCCTGTACCGATGACCACGTCAGCAAGCTGCTGCGCTTCACCGAGCAGGTGGTGTTCAGCTTCGATGGCGACGCGGCCGGGCGCCGTGCGGCCGGCCGCGCGCTGGAGGCCGCCCTGCCCTACGCCAGCGACACGCGCAGCTTCCGTTTCCTGTTCCTGCCGCCCGAGCATGACCCGGACAGCTACATCCGCGCCCACGGCGCCGAGGCCTTCGAGGCCCAGGTGCGCTCTGCCGTGCCGCTGTCGCGCCAGTTGCTCGAGCACGCCGCGATCGACTGCGACCTGGCCACCGCCGAGGGACGCGCGCGCATGCTGGCCCAGGCCCGGCCGCTGTGGAACGCCCTGCCTGAAGGCAGCCTGCGTCTGCAGTTGCTGTCCGAACTGGCCCGCGCCGGCGGCGTGCCGGTGCCGGAGCTGACCGGTCTGTGGCAATCGCAGTCCACGCGCGAGCGGCCGCCGCGCCGTGACGACGAGGGCGACGGCCGTTCGCCATCGGACGACGCCCCCGGCCGCCCGCGCTGGCGCCGCGAGGCCGCGGCCCGTGCCGCGCCCGGCCGCCGCGTGGCACCACGCAGCCCAGAGGATCGGGCGGTGCAGATGCTGTTCGGCGAGCCGGCCTGGTGGGACCGGCTGGACCCGCCGGAGCACCACCTGCTGCACGAGTTGCCCGCACCGCACGGCCCGGCCATCGCCTGGCTGGAGCGGGACCTGGCCGAGCATGGCCCGCGGCCCTGGGCGGTGCTGCGCCAGGCGCTGGCCGCCGACGACAGCCTGCCCGCCGACTCACGCAGCCTGGCCGACGGCGACGCCTTGCCCGACGCCTGCTTCGAGGACCTGGCCGCCGCCCTGGGCCTGCTGCGCCTGCGCGAGCTGGACGCTGCGCTCGACCGCCTGGCCGCCAGCGACATCAGCAGCCCGGAACAGATTGCCCGCTATCGCGCGCTGTCCGAAGAGCGCCGGGTCCTGCGCGAGCGCCAGCGTGAACTGAGCCAGCGCGCGCCCGCCGAGTGAGCTGCGCGGCTGGCGCGGGCGCCTGCTCAGGCGCCCAGTCTTGGGTATAATCCAAAGCTTCACGCCGCAAGAGTGACAGCAGCACCTCCGGTCCCGGCCACCCTCGACAAGGGCAAGCACACAGGCCACCTCTCCCGCAAGGGCTGCACAAACCCCCGTTCACGCGAGCTTGCCGGCGGATTCCTCCCGTACCGCGATGGTTCGGTGACGCTGACGCGTCGCCGGATGGATCATTGCGATCGCGATGGCATCCACCGGCCCCCTGCACCGCCTCGAGACCACGCATGACCGCCAAGAAGACCGCTGCCAAGCCTGCTGCCAAGCCCGCCGCCAAACCTGACGCCAAGGCCGACGCCAAGGCAGCCAAGCCCGCCAAGGCCCTGGAGGCCGACGAGCCCAAGAAGGCCAAGGCCACCGCCAAGGCAGCGGCCAAGCCGGCGGAAGAGCCCAAGGGCAAGCCTGGCCGCAAGCCCAAGGCCGAAACCACGGCCGCCAAGGGCAAGAAGAAGGCCGAGGAAGCCGAGGAGGACCTGGGCGACATCGAGGCCGAGCTCGAAGGCGAGGTGGATGCCGAGGTAGCCGAGGTCGAGGCCGACGAGTCCGAGGACAAGGCCAAGGCCAAGCCGCTGCGCATGAAGGTCAGCCGCGCCAAGGAGCGCGCGCTGATGCGTGAATTCGGTCTCGACGAGACCGCCCTGACCGAAGAGGAAGTCGCCAAGCGCCGCCAGGAGCTCAAGACCCTCATCAAGATGGGCAAGACGCGTGGCTACCTCACGCACCAGGAAATCAACGACCACCTGCCCGAGAAGCTGATCAACGAGGAAATCCTCGAGGCGATCATCTCGATGCTCAATGACATGGGCATCGCGGTCTACGAGCAGGCCCCCGACGCCGCCACGCTGCTGATCAGCGGCAGCAACACCGCCACCGCCACGGACGAAGAAGCCGAGGAAGCCGCCGAAGCGGCCCTGTCCACCGTCGACAGCGAATTCGGCCGCACCACCGACCCGGTGCGCATGTACATGCGCGAGATGGGCTCGGTCGAACTGCTCACGCGCGAGGGCGAAATCGAGATCGCCAAGCGCATCGAAGGCGGCCTGCAGGCGATGATGCTGGCCATCAGCGCCTCGCCCACCACGATCGCCGAGATCCTGGCCATGGCCGACCGCATCGCCGCCGGCGACATGCAGATCTCCGAGGTGGTCGACGGCTTCGTCGCCGAGGACGAGGCCGACGACTATGTGGCCGAGGAAGACTTCGACGAGTTCGACGAAGAGGACGACGACGACGGCAACGGCGGCTCCAAGGCCCTGACCAAGAAGCTCGAAGAGCTCAAGGCCGCGGCGCTGGAGAAGTTCGGCACGCTGCGGGCGCACTTCGACAAGATGCGCAAGGCCTACGAGAAGGAAGGCTACAAGTCGGTGGCCTACAACAAGGCCCAGCACGCGATCAGCGAAGACCTGATGACGATCCGCTTCACGGTCAAGACGATCGAGAAGCTGTGCGACATCCTGCGCTCGCAGGTCGACGACGTGCGCCGCTACGAGCGCGAGATCCGCAAGATCGTCGTCGACAAGTGCGGCATGCCGCAGGAGCACTTCATCAAGGCCTTCCCGCCCAACGCCCTGAACCTGAAGTGGGCCGAGAAGGAAATGGCCTCGGGCAAGCCCTATGCCGCGATCCTGGGCCGCAACCTGCCGGCCATCCAGGAACTGCAGCAGAAGCTGATCGACCTGCAGGCCCGCGCCGTCGTGCCGGTGGAGGACCTCAAGGAGATCAACAAGCGCATGAACGAGGGCGAGAAGGCCTCGCGTGACGCCAAGAAGGAGATGATCGAGGCCAACCTGCGCCTGGTCATCTCGATCGCCAAGAAGTACACCAACCGCGGCCTGCAGTTCCTCGACCTGATCCAGGAAGGCAACATCGGCCTGATGAAGGCGGTGGACAAGTTCGAATACCGCCGCGGCTACAAGTTCTCGACCTACGCCACCTGGTGGATCCGTCAGGCCATCACCCGCTCGATCGCCGACCAGGCCCGCACCATTCGTATCCCGGTGCACATGATCGAGACGATCAACAAGATGAACCGCATCTCGCGCCAGCACCTGCAGGAGTTCGGCTACGAGCCCGACGCCCCGACGCTGGCCGAGAAGATGGAGATGCCCGAGGACAAGATCCGCAAGATCATGAAGATCGCCAAGGAGCCGATCTCCATGGAAACGCCGATCGGCGACGACGACGACAGCCACCTGGGCGACTTCATCGAGGACACCAACAACGTGGCCCCGGTGGAAGCGGCCATGCAGGCCGGCCTGCGCGACGTGGTCAAGGACATCCTCGACAGCCTGACCCCGCGCGAGGCCAAGGTGCTGCGCATGCGCTTCGGCATCGAGATGTCCACCGACCACACGCTGGAGGAAGTGGGCAAGCAGTTCGACGTCACCCGCGAACGCATCCGCCAGATCGAGGCCAAGGCGATCCGCAAGCTCAAGCACCCGAGCCGCTCGGACAAGCTGCGCACCTACCTCGACAACAACTGATCAGGGCCCATCGCCGCGCGCGCTACACTCAAAGCCAATGGCCACGATCAAGCGTCGCATCGTCCTGTTCGCTGACCTGCGTGGCAGTACCGCGCTGTACGAGACCCTGGGCAATGCCCAGGCGACCACGCTGGTCACGCGCACCATCACCACCCTCGCCCGCCGGGTTCCGGCGGTCGGCGGACAGCTCGTCAAGACGCTGGGTGACGGCCTGATGGCCGTCTTTCCCAATGTGCGCGCCGCGGTGATGGCGGCGGTCGAGATGCACGAGGCGCTGGGCGAGGTGTCCGCCTGGGCACCCACCTCGCAAGGCCGCGACCTGGACGCCACCGCCCGCCTGCAGCTGCAGGTGGCCGTGGCGGCGGGCGAGGTGGTCGAGGTCGGCGGTGACTGCTTTGGCGACGCGGTCAACGTGGCCGCCCGGCTGATCGACCATGCCGGCGACAACGAGACCCTGATCACCCGCGAGGTCTTCGACGAGCTGCCCTGGGAGGCCCGCACCCGCTTTCGCCACCTGGACAAGGTGCACCTGCGTGGCCGCGCCGAACCGGTGGACGTCTACCTGCTGGCTGGCCGTGGCGCCGACACCGCCGCCACCCAGCTGGAATCGCGCGTGGGCGTCAGCGAGCCGCGCGGCCTGCGCCTGGACCTGGCCGGCCAGACCCACGACTTCAAGCTCGACCAGTTCCCGGTCATCCTGGGGCGCAGCACCACCTGCTCGCTGAAGGTTGACGACGCCCGCGTCTCGCGCGCCCATGCCCGCGTCGACCTGATGGGCGGCGCGCTGCAGCTGACCGACCTGAGCATCAATGGCAGCTTCGTGCGCTTCGCCGGTGACGACGAGGTCATCAGCCTGCGCCGCTCGGCCTGCACGCTGCACGGCAGCGGCGAGATCGGCCTGGGCGCCTCGCCCCTGAACCCCAAGGCTGCCCGCCTCGGCTTCACGGTGCTGGTCGGCGACGCCGTCTGAGCACTGTCAACGTTCCCGTCCCGCCATGACCGAGCCCCGCTCGAATACCCCCGGCACGGCCATCCTGCTGTGCAATCTCGGCACCCCCGATGCGCCGGACGCACCGGCGCTGCGCCGCTACCTGGGCGAGTTCCTCTCCGACCCCCGGGTGGTGGAGCTGCCCGCCTGGCTCTGGCAGCCCATCCTGCGCGGGGTCATCCTGAACGTGCGCCCGGCCAAGTCGGCGGCCAAGTACGCCACCGTCTGGACCCCCGACGGCTCGCCGCTGCTGGTCTGGACCCAGCGCCAGGCAGCCCTGCTGCAAGGCTGGCTGGGCGAGCGCGGCGTGCCCGTGCGGGTGCGCCCGGCGATGCGTTACGGCCAGCCGTCGATGGCCTCGCAGCTCGATGCGCTGCGTGCCGAAGGCGTGCAGCGGGTGCTGCTGCTGCCGGCCTATCCGCAGTACTGCGGCGCCACCACCGCCAGCACCTTCGACGCCTTTGCCGCCTGGGGCCGCGCACAGCGCGTGCTGCCCGACAGCCGGTTTGTCGCCGGCTACCACGACGACCCCGGCTACATCCATGCGCTGGCCGAGAGCGTGCGCCGCCACTGGCAGCGCGAGGGCCGCAGCCCGATGCTGGTGACCAGCTTCCACGGCATGCCCGAGCGCACCCGCACGCTGGGCGACCCCTACCACGACCAGTGCCAGGCCACGGCCCGGCTGCTGGCGCAGGCGCTGGAGCTGCCGCCCGAGCAGTTGCGCGTCACCTTCCAGAGCCGCTTCGGCAAGGCCAAGTGGCTGGAGCCGGCCACCGAGCCCACGCTGGAGGCCCTGGCCCGCGACGGCCACACGCGGGTGGATGTGGTCTGCCCCGGGTTCTCGGCCGACTGCCTGGAGACGCTGGAGGAGATCGCCCAGGAGGGCCGCGACGCGTTCCTGGCCGCGGGCGGCCAGCAGTTCCACTACATCCCCTGCCTGAACGACGATCCGCTGCACATCGCGGCGCTCGGCCAGATCGCCCAGGACGCGCTGGCCGGCTGGCCGCGCTGAAACGGCAACGGCCGCCCGCAGGCGGCCGCTTCCGGGGAGTCAGGCGCGCTTGATCAGCGCTTGTTGCGCAGCTTCATCAGCTGCGGCAGCACCAGCACCGCCGCCACCACGGCCAGGATGCTCAGCGACACCGGCCGCTGGAAGAACACACTCCAGTGGCCTTCGCCGATCGACAGCGCATTGCGCAGCTGGGCCTCGGCCAGCGGGCCCAGGATCATGCCCACGATCACCGGCGCCGTGGGGAAGTCGAAGCGGCGCAGCAGCACGCCCAGCACACCCACCGCGAACATCACGTACAGGTCGAAGGCGCTCTGGCGCATGCCGTACACGCCCACGGTGGCGAAGATCAGGATGCCGGCGTAGAGCTGGGGCTTGGGAATCTTCAGCAGCTTCACCCACAGGCCCACCAGCGGCAGGTTCAGCACCAGCAGCATCACGTTGCCGATGTAGAGCGAAGCAATCAGGCCCCAGACCAGGGTGCTGGAGGTCTGGAACAGCTGCGGTCCCGGCTGCAGGCCGTAGTTCTGGAAGGCCGACAGCAGAATCGCGGTGGTCACCGAGGTGGGAATGCCCAGCGTCAGCAGCGGCACCATGGTGCCGGTCACCGCGGCGTTGTTGGCAGCCTCGGGGCCGGCCACGCCTTCAATGGCGCCGGTGGTGCCAAACTCTTCCTTGTGCTTGGACAGCTTGCGCTCGACCGCGTAGCTCAGGAAAGTCGGGATCTCGGTGCCGCCCGCCGGAATGGTGCCAAACGGGAAGCCCAGCGCCGTGCCGCGCAGCCAGGCGGGCCAGGAGCGCTTCCAGTCGTTGCGGTCCATGTGCACGCGGCCCGACTTGTTCAGCGAGACTTCACTGCGGCCCTCGTACAGCGTGGTGTAGAGCGCCTCGCCGATCGCGAACAGGCCCACGGCGATCAGCACCACCTCGATGCCGTCCATGAACTCGGGGATGCCGCCGGTGTAGCGCACGCTGGCGGTGATCTGGTCAATGCCCACCAGTCCGATGGCCAGACCGATGAACAAGGCCGTGATGCCGCGCAGCGTGCTGGCGCCCAGCACCGCGCTGACGGTGGTGAAGGCCAGCAGCATCAGGCAGAAGTACTCCGGCGGGCCCAGCTGCACCGCGTAGTCGGCCACGATGGGGGCGAACAGCGTGACCAGCACCGTGGCGATGGTGCCCGCCACGAAGGAGCCGATCGCCGAGGTGGCCAGGGCCGCGCCGGCGCGCCCGCTCTTGGCCATCTTGAAGCCCTCGAGCGCGGTGACCATGGTGCCGGTCTCGCCCGGGGTGTTGAGCAGGATCGAGGTGGTCGAGCCGCCGTACATCGCGCCGTAGTAGATGCCGGCGAAGAAGATCATCGACGCGGTGGGTTCCACCTGCGAGGTGATCGGCAGAAGCATCGCCACCGTCACCGCCGGGCCCAGGCCGGGCAGCACGCCGATCGCGGTGCCCAGCACGCAGCCCACGAAGGCCCACATCAGGTTGATGGGCGTGCCGGCCGTGACGAAGCCGTTGAGCAGTTGTTGCCAGATGTCCATGGTGCCCGCCTCCTCAGAGCCAGCCCGAGGCCGTCAGGCCCGGCAGGTTGATCGCCAGCAGCTTGGTGAACAGCCAGAACACCGGCGCCGAAATCGCCAGGCCCACCGCCAGGTCCATGCCACTGTCGCGCAGGTTGCCCGCCGGTTTGCCCTCGGACAGGCGCAGACCGCGCACCGCCAGCGCAAAGCACAGCGCGCAGCTGAGCACGAAGCCGACGGTGGTGATCAGGCTGGCATTGAGCAGCACGCCGGCCGACACCCAGGCCATGGCCTTCCAGTCGCCTTGCGCGGCGCCAGAGGGTGCCTCGGCGCTGCGGTAGCCACCGGTGCGCGCCTCGCGCACCAGCAGGATGCCGCACAGGATCAGCACCACCGACACCACCCAGGGCAGGAAGTTGGGCCCCACGCCTGCGTAGCCGGCGTCGGAGGAGATCTGTGTGGCGCCATAGGCCATGGCCAGCCCCACGGCCAGCACGCCCACGCCGATCCAGGTCTGGTGACCGGTGGGGGGCAGCGGGTGGTGCTCGGCCTCGGGCGCCTCGGGAAGAATCTGCTGATAGGACATGACATCCCCCGCCGCTGTCCCGGGCGGGCGCGGCTGTGTGGTGGTGTGGGTGGGTTGGGGAGGTGGGTGCAGCGCCCGGCCGCCGTCAGCGGCGCCGGGCGCGCTCGGGCGTCAGACCATGCCCGACTTCACCATGATCGCGCGCAGCGAGGCGAATTCGCGGTCGACGAACTCATCAAAGGCCGGGCCGGTGAGCACGGCCGGCGTCCAGTCGTTCTTCTCGAGGGCTTCGGCCCAGGACTTGGACTTGACGGTGGCCAGCACCAGGTCGGTCAGCGCCTTGCGCTGCGCCGGCGTGATGCCCGGGGCGGCGTAGACACCGCGCCAGTTGCCGATCTCGACGTTGATGCCCATCTCCTTGAGCGTGGGGATGTCCTTGCTCTGCTTGCCGGTCAGGCGCGTGGCCGAGGTGACGGCGATCGGCCGCATCTTGCCCGCCTCGATGTACTGGGCGAACTCCGAGAAGCCGCTGCCGCCGATGCTGACGTTGCCGCCCAGGATGGCGGCGGTGGCCTCGCCACCCCCACGGAAGGGCACGTAGTTGATCTTGGACGCGTCGATGCCGGCCTCGCGGGCGATCATCGCCGCCGCGATGTGCTCGGTGGAGCCCCGCGAGCCACCGCCCCACTTGACGCTGCCCGGGTCCTTCTTCATGGCCTCGACCACGTCCTTCATGGTCTTGAAGGGCGAGTTGGCCGGCAGCACGAAGACGTTGTACTCGCTGGTCAGGCGGGCGATCGGCGTGGCCTGCGACAGGGTGACCGGCGGCTTGCCGGTGATGATGCCGCCCAGCATCACCGCCCCCATCACCATCAGCGCGTTCGGGTCGCCCTTGCTGGCGTTGACAAACTGCGCCAGGCCCAGTGCACCCGCGGCGCCACCCTTGTTCTCGTAGGCCACCGACGCGACCAGGCCGGCGTCCTGCATGGCCTTGCCCAGCGCGCGGCCGGTGGTGTCCCAGCCGCCGCCCGGGTTGGCCGGCACCATCATCTTGACGGCCGGACCGTTGGCCAGGGCGGCCAGCGGCAGGCCCGAGCCGGCGGCCAGGGCGGCCAGGGACTTGAGGAAGGTATCGCGACGCATGGCTTGTCTCCAGTCTGGTTGAGCGTGGCCGTGATGGTCGCGACAGGCGCTGTCAGTTGGCTGTCCAGGACACCCGGGAAAACACCAGTCCGCGCCTGCGGTATGGTGCGGGCCGTGAGCCAGGTGCTGCTGATCGAAGACGACGAGGCGATGCGTGCCACGCTGCAGCGCACGCTGGAGCGCCGCGGCTACCAGGTCGCGACCTGCGGCGACGGTGGCCAGGCGCTGGCGCGCTGGCAGGCGCTGCGGCCCGACCTGGTCCTGCTGGACCTCAGCCTGCCCGGCCAGGACGGCCTGGAGGTGCTGGCCCAGGCCCGCCAGGCGGGGCTGGCCACGCCGGTGCTGATCCTCACGGCGCGTGGCACGGTGGGCGACCGCATCATCGGTCTCAACACCGGCGCCGACGACTACCTGCCCAAACCCTTCGACCTGGATGAGCTGGAAGCGCGGATGCGCGCTTTGGTGCGCCGCCGCCCCGAGGCGACGACAGCCACCATGGTGGCCGGTCCCCGCTTCGCCGGACTGCAGGTGGATGCCGATTCAGGCGCCGTCTGGTTCAACGATGCGCCGCTGGAGCTGGCCCCGCGAGAGGCGGCGATGCTGCGCACCCTGCTGCAGCGCCCCGGCCAGGCGGTGGCCAAGGAGCGCCTGTTCGAAGCGGTGTTCCCTGGCGAGCTGGAGGTGCAGCTGGAGGCCGTGGAGGTGGTGGCCTACCGGCTGCGCAAACGCCTGGCCCCGACCGGCGTGACCCTGGTGACGCTGCGCGGCCTGGGCTATCTGCTGCGCGCCCCCACCGCATGATGGACGCCCTGCGCCGCCTGTCGCTGCGCAACCGCTTGCTGCTGGGCATTCTGCTGCCGATGCTGGCGGTGATCGCCCTGAATGGCGTGGTGCTGTACCGCCAGGCCTTGAAGGCGGCCGACACCGCCTATGACCGCACGCTGCTGGCCACCGCGAAGTCGATCGGCGACCTGCTCGAGGTCGAACGCGTGGACGGCCGCACCCGGCTCAAGTCCACCCTGCTCTACTCGGCGCTCGAAGCCTTCGAGGCCGACAACCGCAGCCGGCTGTACTACAAGGTCATCGGCTTCGACGGCGAGACCGTCTCCGGCTTCGAGGCCCTGCCCGCCTGGCACGGCCGGCTGCCACAGAAAGGCCCCTACGCGGCGCTGGTGGACTTCTACGACAGCCACTACGGTGCCGTGCCGGTGCGCATGGCCGTGCTGCTGCAACCGGTGACCTGGGACGGCGGCCAGGGCATGGCCACGGTGCAGGTGGCCGAAACGCTGGAGCTGCGCGAAAGCCTGGCGCGCCAGCTGCTGATCGGCACGCTGTGGCGGGAAACCGCGCTGCTGGGCGTGATCGCCGCGGTGGTGGCCTTCGTCGTGCACCGGGCGATGCGGCCGGTGCAGCGCATCAGCCAGTCGCTGCGCCAGCGCGCCCAGGGCGAGCTCTCACCGATCGAGGCCAACGACGCGCCGCGCGAGCTGCGTCCGCTGGTCGAGGCCACCAACCAGCTGATGGGCCGGCTGCGCGACCTGCTCGAGCAGCAGAAGCGCTTCGTGCGCGACAGCTCGCACCAGCTGCGCACGCCCCTGGCGGTGCTCAAGGCCCAGGTGCAGTCGGCGCGCCGCGGCGACCTGCCGGCCGAGGCAGCGCTGGCAGAGATCGGCCAGACGGTGGAGCGCGCCACCGAACTGGCCAACCAGATGCTGGCCCTGGCCAAGGTGGCCCAGCTGCGCCGCCAGGACGATGCGCCGGTGACCGACTGGGCCGAGGTGGTGCGCCAGCTGGCCCTGGACATGGCGCCGCTGATGGCCGAGCGCGAGCTGGACGTGGCCGTGGACCTGCAGGCCGCCCCGGTGCGGGCGCATGAATGGGCGCTGCGCGAGCTCAGCCGCAACCTGATCCACAACGCCGTCAAGCATGGCCCGCCACACTCGGCGCTGACGATCACGCTGCTCAGCGACGGCCGCCATGCCGCCCTGACCATCGCCGATGGCGGACCGGGCATCTCCGAGGCCCAGCGCCAGCGCCTGTTCCAGCCCTTCTCGGCCGGCGACACCCGCTCCGGCTCGGGCCTGGGCCTGTCGATCTGCCACGACGTGGTGCTGGCCCTGGGCGGCCAGATCGCGCTGGAGAACCGCGGGCGGGCGGGTGCGGTCCAGGGGCTGGACGCCATCGTGCGCCTGCCGCTGGCGGCCGCCGCTGAGCGAGAATCGACGCCGTGAAAGAACTGCCCCTGCGTCAGGAACCCGTGCGCCTGGACAAGTGGCTCTGGGCCGCGCGCTTTTTCAAGACCCGCGCGCTGGCGGTGGAGGCCATCGGCAAGCACCGCGTCGAGGTCAACGGCCAGCCCGTCAAGGCCGGCCGCGAGCTGCGCGTGGGTGACCGCCTGACGCTGCGCGACCCCGGCCTGCCCCCGCGCGAGGTCGAGGTTCTGGGCTTGAGTGACATCCGCGGCCCCGCGCCGCTGGCCCAGACCCTGTACGCCGAAACGCCCGAGAGCCAGCAGCAGCGCGAAGCCGCCCGCGAGCAGCGACGCCAGGGCGTGGAGCCGGCGCTGGCCATCGAGCAGGGCCGCCCCACCAAGCGCGACCGGCGCCAGCTGGCCGATTGGCAGCGCTGGAGCGCCTCGCTCGACTGAACCAGCACTTTTTCGAGCGGCGGGCTCTTGAAAACCGGCCTGCCGCCCCAAGATGCCGCCGCATGCCTGAAAAAACCCCAGGCACATCAAGCCTTTAGACCATGACTTCGAACGACGCCACCCCCGAGTCCACCGCCGAGCAGACCCCGCCCGAGTCCGGCGCCCAGGCCGCCACGCCGCCGTCGCTGGAGACCCAGCTGGCCGAACTGCAGGCCAAGCACACCGAGATGGCCGACGCCTACCTGCGCGCCAAGGCCGAGGTCGAGAACATCCGCCGCCGCAGCGACGAAGAGGTCAGCAAGGCGCGCAAGTTCGCGGTGGAATCCTTCGCCGAGGCCATGCTGCCGGTGCGCGACAGCCTGGAAGCGGCCATCGCCGCCCCGGACGCCCCGGTCGAGAAGGTGCTTGAAGGCGTGCACATCACGCTGCGCCAGCTGGCCCAGGCGCTCGAGCGCAACAAGGTGCTCGAGGTCAACCCGCCCGCCGGCACGAAGTTCGATCCGCACCAGCACCAGGCCATCAGCATGGTGCCGGCCGAGCAGGACGCCAACACCGTGGTCTCGGTGCTGCAGAAGGGCTACCTCATCGCCGACCGCGTGCTGCGGCCGGCCCTGGTCACAGTGGCCGCGCCCAAGTAAACACGATCCAGCGCACATCCGGCGCATGACGCGGGCCCCACGGCCCTTGAAGTCGGACGAGCCAACCACAACTCCACAGCATCCAGACATTCCTCACAGGAGCATCAGAACATGGGCAAGATCATCGGCATCGACCTGGGCACCACCAACTCGTGCGTGGCCATCATGGAAGGCAACTCGACCAAGGTGATCGAGAACTCGGAAGGTGCGCGCACCACGCCGTCGATCATCGCCTACCAGGAAGACGGTGAGGTGCTGGTCGGCGCCTCGGCCAAGCGCCAGGCGGTCACCAACCCGAAGAACACGCTGTACGCGGTGAAGCGCCTGATCGGCCGCAAGTTCACCGAGAAGGAAGTGCAGAAGGACATCGACCTGATGCCCTACACCATCGCCGCCGCCGACAACGGCGACGCCTGGGTGGAGGTGCGCGGCAAGAAGCTGGCGCCGCCGCAGGTGTCGGCCGAGGTGCTGCGCAAGATGAAGAAGACCGCCGAGGACTACCTGGGCGAGGAAGTCACCGAGGCCGTGATCACGGTGCCGGCCTACTTCAACGACAGCCAGCGCCAGGCCACCAAGGACGCCGGCCGCATCGCCGGCCTGGAAGTCAAGCGCATCATCAACGAGCCCACCGCCGCGGCCCTGGCCTTCGGCCTGGACAAGCACGGCAAGGGCGACCGCAAGATCGCGGTGTTCGACCTGGGCGGCGGCACCTTCGACATCTCGATCATCGAGATCGCCGATGTCGACGGTGAAAAGCAGTTCGAGGTGCTGTCCACCAACGGCGACACCTTCCTGGGCGGCGAGGACTTCGACCAGCGCATCATCGACTTCATCGTCACCGAGTTCAAGAAGGAACAGGGCGTCGACCTGACCAAGGACGTGCTGGCCCTGCAGCGCCTGAAGGAAGCCGCCGAGAAGGCCAAGATCGAGCTGTCGAACAGCTCGCAGACCGACGTCAACCTGCCCTACATCACGGCGGATGCCAGCGGTCCGAAGCACCTGAACATCAAGCTCACCCGCGCCAAGCTGGAGAGCCTGGTCGATGACCTGATCGAGCGCACGATCGAGCCCTGCCGCATCGCCATCAAGGACGCCGGCGTGAAGGTGGCCGACATCGACGACGTGATCCTGGTGGGCGGCCAGTCGCGCATGCCCAAGGTGCAGGAGAAGGTCAAGGAGTTCTTCGGCAAGGAGCCGCGCAAGGACGTCAACCCCGATGAGGCCGTGGCCGTCGGCGCAGCCATCCAGGGCCAGGTCCTGGGCGGCGAGCGCAAGGACGTGCTGCTGCTGGACGTCACCCCGCTGAGCCTGGGCATCGAGACCCTGGGCGGCGTGATGACCAAGATGATCAAGAAGAACACCACCATCCCGACCAAGTTCAGCCAGGTGTTCTCCACCGCCGACGACAACCAGCCGGCGGTGACGATCAAGGTCTACCAGGGCGAGCGCGAGATGGCCGCGGGCAACAAGAGCCTGGGCGAGTTCAACCTGGAAGGTATCCCGCCGGCGCCGCGCGGCCTGCCGCAGATCGAGGTGAGCTTCGACATCGACGCCAACGGCATCCTGCACGTCGGCGCCAAGGACAAGGGCACCGGCAAGGAAAACAAGATCACCATCAAGGCCAACTCGGGCCTGTCCGAGGCCGAGATCGAGAAGATGGTCAAGGACGCCGAGGCCAACGCCGCCGAGGACGCCAAGAAGCTGGAGCTGGTGCAGGCCCGCAACCAGGCCGACGGCATGATCCACTCGGTCAAGAAGAGCCTGGCCGAGCACGGCGCCACGCTTGACGCCGCCGAGAAGGAGAAGATCGAGGCCGCGCTGAAGGACGCCGAGGAAGCCATCAAGGGCGACGACAAGGCCGCCATTGACGCCAAGACCGAGGCGCTGATGACCGCCAGCCAGAAGCTGGGCGAGAAGATCTACGCCGAGCAGCAGGCCGCGCAGGCCGCCGCTGGCGCGGGCGCCGCCGGTGCGGCCGAGCAGCCCCAGGCCAAGCCGGCCGATGACAACGTGGTCGATGCCGAGTTCAAGGAAGTCAAGAAGTGATGGCTTGGCCGGTGAGCGCGTCGAGCGCTCACCGGAGGAACGCCAGCGTCGCCGTGCCGAGAGGCGGACCGCCCGCGAGGCGGACCGTCAGGCGCGGCGATCCCGTTTAGACGAGCCGGGTCACACCATGGCAAAGCGCGATTACTACGAGATCCTGGGCGTGGCGAAGAACGCCAGCGAGGACGACATCAAGAAGGCCTACCGCAAGTTGGCCATGAAGTACCACCCTGACCGCAACCAGGGGGACGACGCCAAGGCCGCCGAGGAGAAGTTCAAGGAGGCCAAGGAGGCCTACGAGATGCTCTCCGACGCCCAGAAGCGCGCGGCCTACGACCAGTACGGCCATGCGGGCGTTGATCCGAACGCCGGCATGGGTCGGGGTGGTCCCGGGGCGGAGGGCTTCGGTGGCTTTGCCGAGGCCTTTGGCGACATCTTCGGCGACATCTTCGGCGGCGGCCAGGGCGGCGGTCGGCGTGGCGGGGGCCAGCAGGTCTACCGCGGCGCCGACCTCAGCTACGCGATGGAGATCACGCTGGAAGAGGCCGCCAACGGCAAGGACAGCCAGATCCGCATCCCGTCCTGGGACAACTGCGACACCTGCGGCGGCACCGGCGCCAAGCCCGGCACCAAGGCCAAGACCTGCACCACCTGCAATGGCTCGGGCACGGTGCACATGCGCCAGGGCTTCTTCAGCATCCAGCAGAGCTGCCCGCACTGCCACGGCACCGGCAAGATCATCCCCGAGCCCTGCACCGCCTGCAATGGCGCCGGCAAGATCAAGCGCCAGAAGACGCTGGAGGTCAAGATCCCGGCCGGCATCAACGAGGGCATGCGCATCCGCTCCGCCGGCAACGGCGAGCCGGGCCAGAATGGCGGCCCGCCGGGCGATCTCTACATCGAGATCCGCATCAAGCCGCACGAGATCTTCGAGCGTGACGGTGACGACCTGCACTGCACCGTGCCCATTGGCCTGACCACGGCGGCCCTGGGCGGCACGGTGGAGGTGCCCACGCTGTCGGGCAAGGTCGAGATCGAACTGCCCGAGGGCACCCAGCACGGCAAGACCTTCCGCCTGCGCGGCAAGGGCATCAAGGGCATCCGCTCGGCCTACCCGGGCGACCTGTTCACGCACGTGTCCATCGAGACGCCGGTCAAGCTCACCGAACACCAGCGCAAGCTGCTGAAGGAACTCGACGAGTCCTTCAAGAAGGGCGGCGACAAGCATTCGCCCAACACCAAGAGCTGGACCGACCGGGTCAAGGACCTGTTCAAGTAAGGCCCCGCCCTCCCGCCTCCAGGCCCGCCGGCGCCCTGCCCGCGGGCCTTCTTTCATCCAGGTGGGACTCAAGTTCCTTGTCTGGCGGCCGAAACAGCCGAACAGGACCCAGCACCGGCTGCATCGGCCGGCGCTGGCAGCGCCGCCGCGTGGGTACGCCTGCGGAGACGGCTCCGGCGGAGACCTTGCATGGCCACATCCCTGACCCCCTACAGCCAGCTTCACGCGCTGATCATCGACGACATGGCGGTGCAGCAGACCACGCTGCGCGGCCAGCTGGCGTCGCTGGGCATCGGCAAGGTCGACGTGGCTGGCAACGCGGAGGACGCGCTGCGGCAGGTGCGTGCCAAGCACTTCCACCTGATCCTGTGCGACTACAACCTGAACAGCCGCACCGATGGCCAGCAGCTCTTCGAGCACCTGCGCGAGCAGGACCTGTTGCCGCCGGACTGCCTGTTCTTCATGATCACCGCCGAGGGCGGCTATGCCTCGGTGGCCTCGGCCACCGAGCACAAGCCCGACGCCTACCTGCTCAAGCCGATCACCGCCGCCGACATCGGTGACCGCCTGCGCGCGCTGCTCGACCGCCGCCACGCCCTGCTGCCGATCAGCCAGTGCCTGCGCAAGCAAGATCTGGGAGGCGCGGTGCAGGCCTGCGACGAGGTGCTGGCCCAGAAGAACCGCTGGTTCGTGCAGGCCCTGCAGCTCAAGGGCCAGACCCTGCTGCAGATGGGCCGACCCGAGGACGCCAAGACCGTCTACCGCCAGGCCCTGGACCTGCGCGCCGACCTGGTCTGGGCCCAGTTGGGGCTGGCGCGCGCCCACAAGGCCGCCGGCCAGTTCGAGCAGGCCCGCATGATTGCCCAGGACATCGTCGGCAGCCACCATGGCGAGAAGCACATGGCCGCCTACGACGTGCTGGCCGAATCGCTCGAAGCGCTGGGCGATGCCCAGGGCGCGATGTGGGTGCTGAAGGATGCCGCCCGGGTGGTGCCCTCCAGCAAGCGGCACCGCCTGCTGGGCGAGAGCGCCTACCGCAATGGCGACCTGGACACCGCCAAGGCCAGCCTCGGCCAGGTGGCCAAGGCCACCCGCAATTCGGTGGTGGCGCAGTCCTCGGACGTGCTGATGCTGGCCCAGACCCTGGTCGACCGCGGCGAGGTGGCCGAGGCGCTGGGCGTGCTGGCCGACACGCCCGGCGCGGCCACGCACTGTGCCGTCTTCGGCCCGGCCTCGCAGGCCATCCGCGCCCAGGCGCTGGCGCGCAAGGGCGACGCCAGCGGCGCGGCCGCCGCGCTGCAGCTGGCTCGCCAGTCCTTGCGCAAGCCCAAGGCCGACCTGGCCACGGTGGCGCTGGCACGGGCCGAGCTGGTCACGGGCGACGAGCAGGCCGGCCTGGCGCTGCTGCAGCAGGCTGTCAGCGCCGACCACGAGAACCCGCGCGTCAAGCAGCTGATCGGCAAGGCCCTGGCCGACACCGGTCACGAGGACAAGCTGGCCCAGGTGATCGAGGCAGCGGCCGCCGGGCTGGACGGCCGCGTCAAGGCCGCCAAGGCCCTGTTCCGCGATAGCCGCCTCACCGAGGCGCTGGCCGAGATCGAGGCCGCCGTCCACGACTACCCCGAGAACACCGCGGTGCTGCTGCAGGCCGCGCAGATGAACTGCCTGTCGCTGCGCCTGCAGAAGCTGCTCGACCCGGTGGTGCTGGAGCGTGTGCAGCAGTACCTGGCCCGGCTCGACAAGCTGCTGCCGGGCAACGACCGGGTGACCCAGATGCAGCGCTACTTCCGCGAGACGCTGGAGCAGCTGATGGCGCCGCAGAAGCTGGCCGCCTGACCGTGATGAGCGCGCAGACCGCGCCCGCCCCCCCCGCGCGCCTGGCGGCGCTGGTGGTGCACGACCTGAAGAACGAACTGGGCGCGCTCGAGGCTCGCCTGCAAGCCCTGGCCGAGCGCCTGGACGACCCTGGCGCTGCCCAGGCCCGCGACGACTGCCGCGCGCTGCGCGAGCGCTTCGTGCAGTACCTGCTGGTCTATGGCCACGACCAGGGACTGCGGGCCCACCCCAGCGACGAGGACCCGGCCGAGCTGCTGGATCATCTGGCGCGTTCCACCGCCCGCCGGCACCCGGGCCTGCAGACCGAGGTGCTTCTGCCCCACGCCGCCCCACCCTTTGCGTTCTACGACGTGCGGCTGGTGCGTCTGGCGCTGGAGGCCGCGCTGCACAACGCGGTGCGCTTTGCCCGGGGCTGGATCGGCCTGCAGGCGTTCCGGCGCGGCGCGACCCTGGTGTTCCGGATCGAAGACGATGGCCCCGGCCCGGGCGCCCCCGACCCGGGCGCCGCCCACGCCACCGGCCTGGGCACCGCGCTGTGCGAGGCCGTGGCCCGCGCCCATGGCGGCCCGGGCGCGCAGGTCAGCCTGGCGCCCCGGCCGGGCGGCGGTGCGCGCTTCGAGCTCTGCCTGCCGGCCTGAGCGCCTGGCCGCCGGTCAGAACAGCGAGGACTGCACCATCTCGCCGGGCCGCGCCGGGGGCACCGGGCGGCGGAACTGGCTGCGGTCCAGCGCGACCCGTTCGCGGTTCAGGCCCAGGCGGGCGCAGGCCTTGTGGAAGCGCTGGCGACGCAACTCGGCCCACAGGCCTTCGCCCTGCATGCGAGTGCCGAAGCGGGCGTCGTTGTCCTTGCCGCCTCGCTGATCGCGCACCCGGGCCATGACGCGCGCCGCGCGCTCGGGAAAATGCTGCTGCAGCCAGTGCTGGAACAGGGGCGACACCTCCCAGGGCAGGCGCAGCGGGATGGAGAAGGCCCGCGTGGCGCCGGCCTCGGCCGCGGCCGCCAGGATGGATTCCAGTTCGGGCTCGTTGAGGAAAGGGATCACCGGCGACACGCTGACGCCCACCGGCACACCGGCCTCGGCCAGCTGCCGGATCACCTGCAGGCGACGTTGGGGCGAGGCGGCACGCGGCTCCATCACGCGTGAGAGCGCCGGGTCCAGGCTGGTCACCGACACATAGACCGCCGCCAGGCCCTGGCGGCCCATCGGCCCGATCAGGTCCAGGTCACGCAGCACGCCGGCGGACTTGGTGATCAGCGCGAACGGGTGGTGGCAGTCCGAGAGGACCTCGATCACCGAGCGGGTGATGCGCAGCTCACGCTCGGCGGGCTGGTAGGCGTCGGTGGCGGCGCCGATGCACAGGTCCAGCGGCGTGTAGCTGCGGCTGGCCAGGGTGTCGCGCAGGCGTTCGGCAGCGTTGCTCTTGGCGATGATGCGGGTTTCAAAGTCCAGCCCCGGCGACAGGTTCAGGTAGCTGTGGGTGGGCCGGGCGTAGCAGTAGATGCAGCCGTGCTCGCAGCCGCGGTAGGGGTTGATCGAGACGTCAAAGCCGATGTCGGGCGAGTTGTTGCCGGTGAGGATGGAGCGCACCGTCTGCAGCGTGACCTGGGTGACCGCGGCGGGCGGCGCCTGTGCCAGATCGTCCAGCGTGCCCCAGCCGTCGTCGACGAGCTCGCGCTGCTCGCTGCTGAAGCGGTGCGGCAGCGCCCACTCGGTGCCGCGCCCCTTGATGGGTGCTTGGCGGGGCGAGCGCAGCCACTGGATGGGCTGGGCGGCGAGGTGCGCGGTGGGGGCGCAGGCAGGTACGGCGGACGACATACTGTAAATCTATACAGTATTGTCGACGGGCGCAAGCCCGGGGTGTTCAGTACTGGACGTCAGTACTCGCCGAACTCGGTGCCCGGTGCCAGGTTGTCGAACTTGGTCAGCGGCTTCAGGAAGGCCAGGTGCAGCGAGCCCACCGGGCCGTTACGCTGCTTGCCGATGATGATCTCGGCCGTGCCCGGCACCTTGGACTCTTCCTTGGTGTAGTAGTCGTCGCGGTAGATGAACATGATCACGTCCGCGTCCTGCTCGATGGCGCCCGATTCACGCAGGTCGGACATCATCGGCCGCTTGTCGGTGCGGGTCTCGACCGAGCGGTTGAGCTGCGACAGCGCGATCACCGGGCAGTGCAGTTCCTTGGCCAGGGCCTTCAGGCTGCGCGAGATCTCGGACAGCTCGGTGGCGCGGTTCTCGCCGCTGCTGGAATTGGTGCCCACCATCAGCTGCAGGTAGTCGATGACGATCAGGCCCAGCTTGCCGCACTGGCGCGCCTGGCGCCGCGCCCGGGCGCGCAGCTCGGCCGGGTTCAGGCCCGGGGTCTCGTCGATGAAGATCGAGGCCTTGGCCAGCTTGTCGACCGCCTCGGTCAGGCGGCCCCAGTCGTCGTCGCGCAGCCGGCCGGTGCGCAGGCCCGACTGGTCGATGCGGCCCAGCGAGCCCACCATCCGCAGCGCCAGCTGCGAGGCGCCCATTTCCATCGAGAAGACCACCACCGGCAGGCCTTCCTGCACCGCCACGTTCTCGGCGATGTTCAGCGCGAACGCCGTCTTGCCCATCGACGGCCGTGCGGCCAGGATGATCAGGTCGCCGCCCTGCAGGCCGGCAGTCATCTTGTCGAGCTCGTAGAAGCCGGTGCGCACGCCGGTGACATCCTCGGCGCCGTTCTCGGCCAGCTCGGTGACGCGGTCGATCAGCTGCATCACCAGCTGGTCCATGCTCTGGAAGCCGGCCTTGCTGCGCTGGCCCTCCTCGCCGATCTTGAAGATCTTGCCCTCGGCCTCGTCCAGGATCTGCGAGACCTGCCGCCCCTGCGGGTTGAAGGCCTGGGTGGCGATCTCGTCGCTGGCGGCGATCAGCTTGCGCAGGATCGCGCGCTCGCGCACGATCTCGGCGTAGCGGCGCATGTTGGCCGCGCTGGGCACGCTCTGCGCCAGCGCGTTCAGGTACTTCAGGCCGCCCACGTCCTCGGCCTTGCCCAGGTTCTGCAGCTGTTCGAACACGGTGATCACGTCCGCCGGCTTGGACTGGCTGATCAGCGCACCAATGGCGCCGAAGATCAGCTTGTGCTCGTGGCGGTAGAAGTCGTCGTCCTGCAGCACGTCGCCGGCGCGGTCCCAGGCGCCGTTGTCCAGCAGCAGGCCGCCCAGCACGCTCTGCTCGGCCTCGATCGAGTGCGGCGGCACCCGCAGGCGGGCCACCTCCTCGTCGCGCGGCGGGGTGCGGGGGTCGTGGGCGTCGAAGATCGTGGACATCGCAGGGATCATACGGGCGCCAGACCCCGGCGCCTGTGGACAAGGCTGGGGACAGCGCGTGGGTGCGCGGTGGACAGTGCCGAGCGGAAACTAAAAAGGGCCGGAACAGGTCCGACCCAGAGGAAAAAGGGCCGGAACAAGTCCGGCCCTTTGGCTGCAGGCGGGCGCAGGGCCCGCCGCGAAGATCAGTCGGTCTCGCCGACGACCTTGACGGTGATCTCGACCACCACGTCGGTGTGCGGAGCCACCTGCACCGGGAACTCGCCCACGGCCTTCAGCGGGCCATTGGGCATGCGCACCTGGGCCTTGGCGACCTGGAAGCCTTGCTTGACCAGGGCTTCGGCGATGTCGTGGTTGGTGACCGAACCGAACAGGCGGCCGTCAACGCCGGCCTTCTGGGTGATGGCGACCACCAGGCCGCCGAGCTTCTCGCCCAGGGCTTGTGCGGCGGCCAGCTTCTCGGCGGCGACCTTCTCGAGTTCGGCGCGGCGGGCTTCGAATTCCTTGATCGCGGCCTCGGTGGCGCGGCGGGCGCGCTTGGTCGGGATCAGGTAGTTGCGGGCGTAGCCGTCCTTGACCTTGACGATGTCGCCCAGGTTGCCCAGGTTGGCGACCTTGTCCAGCAGAATGATTTGCATGGTGTGGGCTCCTTAGACGCGGTGCTGGTCGCTGTACGGCAGCATCGCCAGGAAGCGCGCGCGCTTGATGGCGGTGGTCAGCTGACGCTGGAAGAAGGCGCGGGTGCCGGTCAGGCGGGCCGGCGTGATCTTGCCGTTCTCGCCGATGAAGTCACGCAGCAGGTCGACGTCCTTGTAGTCGATCGACTCGACGCCGGCGACGGTGAAACGGCAGAACTTCTTGCGGCGGAACAGCAGCGATTGCTGGTTGCGCTTCGGACGGCGGTCCTTGGAAAAACGGCTCTTGGGCGGGGGCATGATGACCTCTTTCGAAACTGAATCTGGATCAAAGCGTTGTCAGGTGCCGGGCTCGACTTCGGTGATGTGGAAGATCAGGCCCTTGCCTTGGCGCGTGGCGGTGAGGAACCCGGCGACAGTCACCGGCTCTCCCAGCCCCAGCGCCGCGATGCGTCGCGTGATCGCCCCGATCGCCACCGCCTTCATCTCGAACGAGACCTGGCGGGCTTGGCCGTCTTCCGTGACCGTGGACTGGTGCGCAAGCTTCAGGTCCAGGGCCGGGAGTCCGGCGGGGGTGTAGCGCGTCGCGCCGCGTTCGACCAGTTGAGCAGTCAGAACCAGGCGGTTCATCGGCTCAGGCCCGGTCGGGCGACACCGGCGGTTCTCAGGCGGTGGTCTCCTGGGCGGCCTTGCGGGCCTCTTCCTTCTCGACCGAACGCATCATCACCGAAGCGGCCGTCTCAGCCTTCTCCAGCTTGACGGTCAGGTGACGCAGCACGGCGTCGTTGAAGCGGAAGCCCGTTTCCAGCTCGGCCAGCACGTCCTTCGAGCACTCGATGTTCAGGCACAGGTAGTGCGCCTTGGCGAGCTTCTGGATCATGTACGCCAGCTGGCGACGACCCCAGTCCTCGACACGGTGCACCTTGCCACCGCCCGCGGTGACCAGGCCCTTGTAGCGCTCCAGCATGGCCGGAACCTGTTCGCTTTGATCCGGGTGGATCAGCAGAACGATCTCATAGTGACGCATGAACACTCCTTGTGGATATCCACCGGCCCGGCCGGCGGGAGAGCCGCCCTGCGCGTCAAATGCAGGTGCGGCAAGGGAAAGCCCGCGATTCTAGCAGGAATCGCGGGCGCTGGGGACAGCGATGGCGCCTCGCGGCGCGGGGCCGTCAGCGGCGCTGGGCCAGCTGGGTCCAGGTCTGGACCACGGTGTCGGGGTTCAGCGAGATCGACACGATGCCCTCGTCCGCCAGCCACTGGGCAAAGTCGGCGTGGTCGCTGGGGCCCTGGCCGCAGATGCCGATGTACTTGCCGGTGGCGCGGCAGGCGTTGATCGCGCGGGAAATCAGCGAGCGCACCGCCGGGTCGCGCTCGTCGAAATCAGCGGCCAGCAGCTCCAGGCCGGAATCCCGGTCCAGGCCCAGGGTCAGCTGGGTCAGGTCGTTGGAGCCGATCGACATGCCGTCGAAGTGCTGCAGGAACTGGTCAGCCAGGATGGCGTTGGAGGGGATCTCGCACATCATGATGATGCGCAGCCCGCCCTCGCCGCGCTTGAGGCCGCGGTCGGCCAGCAGGCCCACCACGCGCTCGGCCTGGCGCACGGTGCGCACGAAGGGCACCATGATCTCGACGTTGGTCAGGCCCATGTCGTTGCGCACCCGCTTCAGGGCCTCGCACTCCATGCCGAAGGCGTCGGCGAACTCCTCGCTGATGTAGCGCGAGGCGCCGCGGAAGCCCAGCATCGGGTTCTCTTCGTCGGGCTCGTAGCGGCTGCCGCCGATCAGCTTCTTGTACTCGTTGGACTTGAAGTCCGACAGGCGCACGATCACCGGCTTGGGCCAGAAGGCGGCGGCGATCGTGGCCACGCCCTCGGTCAGCTTGTCGACGTAGAAGGCGCGCGGCGAGGCATGGCCCCGGGCCACCGACTCGACCGCCTTCTTCAGGTCGGGGTCGACGTTCGGGTAGTCCATGATCGCCTTCGGATGGACGCCGATGTTGTTGTTGATGATGAACTCCAGCCGCGCCAGGCCGACACCGGAGTTGGGGATCTGGGCGAAGTTGAAGGCCAGCTGCGGGTTGCCGACGTTCATCATGATCTTCACCGGGCAGTACGGCAGTTCGCCGCGCTGCACCTCGGAGACCTCGGTCTCGAGCAGGCCGTCGTAGACGTAGCCGGTGTCGCCCTCGGAGCAGACCACGGTGACCAGGGCGCCGTCCGACAGCTTCTCGGTGGCGTCGCCGCAACCCACCACCGCCGGGATGCCCAGTTCGCGGGCGATGATGGCCGCGTGGCAGGTGCGGCCGCCGCGGTTGGTGACGATGGCGCTGGCGCGCTTCATCACCGGCTCCCAGTTCGGGTCGGTCATGTCGGTGACCAGCACGTCGCCGGGCTGCACGCGCTCCATCTCGGCAATGCTGCTGACCAGGCGCACCGGGCCGGTGCCGATCTTCTGGCCGATCGCGCGGCCCTCGGCCAGCACGGTGGAGTGGCCCTTGAGCTTGTAGCGGTGCTCGACCTGGCCCTCGGCCTGGCTGCGCACGGTCTCGGGGCGGGCCTGCAGGATGTAGATGCGGCCATCCACACCGTCCTTGCCCCACTCGATGTCCATCGGGCGGCCGTAGTGCTTCTCGATGATCAGCGCGTACTTCGCCAGCTCGACTACATCGGCATCGGCCAGCGAGTAGCGGTTGCGCTGCTCGGGCGGGTTGTCCACCGTCTTGACCAGCTTGCCGCTGGCCTTCTTCTCGTCGGGCGTGGCGAACTCCATGCGGATCAGCTTGGAGCCCAGCGAGCGGCGGATCACCGGGAACTTGCCAGCCTGAAGCGCCGGCTTGTGGACGTAGAACTCGTCGGGGTTGACCGCGCCCTGCACCACGGTCTCGCCCAGACCGTAGCTGGAGGTGATGAAGACCACGTCCTTGAAGCCCGACTCGGTGTCGATGGTGAACATCACGCCGGCGGCGCCCACATCCGAGCGCACCATGCGCTGCACGCCGGCCGACAGGGCGACTTCCGAGTGGCTGAAGCCCTTGTGGACGCGGTAGCTGATCGCCCGGTCGTTGTAGAGGGAGGCGAAGACCTCCTTCATCTTGTGCAGCACCTCGTCGATGCCGTGCACGTTCAGGAAGGTCTCCTGCTGGCCGGCAAACGAGGCGTCGGGCAGGTCTTCGGCGGTGGCCGAGGAGCGCACGGCCCAGCTGGCGTCAGGAGAATCGCCAGCAACGCGGGCGTACTCGGCGCGCACCGCCGCCTCGAAGTCGGGCGGGAACGGGGCGTTTTCCACCCAGCCGCGGATCTCGGCGCCGGCCTCGGCCAGCGCACGCACGTCGTCGGTGTCCAGCGCCGCCAGGCGGGCGTTGATCTTCTCGGTCAGACCGCCGAAGGCCAGGAACTCGCGAAAGGCGTGGGCCGTGGTGGCAAAGCCGCCCGGCACCCGTACGCCAGTCTCGGCGAGCTGGCTGATCATTTCGCCGAGGCTGGCGTTCTTGCCGCCAACCACCTCGACGTCGGTCATTCTCAGGTGTTCGAACGGGACAACCAGGGCGGTCGCCAGTGCGGTGGAAGACATGGGAAAACTCCTTGATGGTGAAAAACCGGGGGCGTCTTCCCTGCGCCGGCGCGCACCAGGGCCCACGCCGCAGCGCGTTGGGATTCGAGTTGGAGGCTGCGGGGGCTCATCAGGGCGCGGAGTCGGGGGTGGCGTGGCGGGCGTCAGACGCGAATGCTGGGATTCTAAGGAGGGACTGCCTATCATGGGGTGTGTTTCCCCGCGCTTGAGAACTTTTCATGCCCAATCGATCCGTGTTCTTTGTCTCGGATGGCACCGGGATCACCGCCGAAACATTCGGCAACTCGATCCTGGCCCAGTTCGCGATCAAGCCGCGCCACATCCGCCGGCCCTTCATCGACTCGATCGACAAGGCCGAGAAGGTGGTGTCCGAGATCAACGCCACCTTCGAGGCCGAGGGCGTGCGGCCCATTGTCTTCATCACCCTGGCCCTGGACGACGCCCACCAGGTGCTGACCAGCCCGCGCTGCAAGGGCTTCGTGATGGACATGTTCAAGGCCTTCGTCGAACCGCTGGAGGCCGAGTTCGGACTGAAGTCCAACCACCGCATCGGCCGCTTCTCCGACGCCGCCAAGAGCCAGGAATACAACGACCGCATCGAGGCGATCAACTTCTCGCTGGCCCACGACGACGGCCAGTCGGCCAAGAACCTGGAAGCGGCCGATGTGATCCTGGTGGGCGTGAGCCGCAGCGGCAAGACACCCACCTCGCTCTACCTGGCGATGCAGCACGGCATCAAGGCCGCCAATTACCCGCTCATTCCGGAAGATTTCGATCGCGGCGCCCTGCCCGCCTCGCTGGCCCCGCACAAGCGCAAGTGCTTCGGCCTGACGATCGACCCGGACCGCCTGAGCCAGATCCGCAACGAGCGCCGCCCCGGCAGCAAGTACGCCGCGATCGAGAACTGCCGCGCCGAGGTGCGCGAGGCCGAGACGATGATGAAGCGCGCCGGCATCTCCTGGCTGTCGTCGACCCACAAGTCGATCGAGGAGATCGCCACCACCATCCTGCGCGACATCCGCCCGGACCGGCTCATCTACTGACGCCCGCAGCGCACCCCGTGCAGGGGGCGCCAGCCTGCATCAGCCCGGCGGGCGACTGGCGAACAGGCAGATCGCCGCCGCCGCCGCCACGTTCAGCGATTCCTCGCCGCCCGGCTGCGGGATGCTGACGGTGTGGGCGCAACGCGCCATCAGGGCCTCGTCCACGCCCCGGCCCTCGTGGCCCAGCACCCAGGCGCAGGGGTGCGGCAGCTCGGCCTGGCCCAGCACCAGCCCGGCGTGCGAGCTGGTGGCCAGCAGCGGCACGGCCAGACCGGCCAGATCCTCTGGCGCCAGACCTTCGACCAGCTGCAGCGCGAAATGCGCCCCCATGCCGGCGCGCAGCACCTTGGGTGACCACAGCGCCGCCGTGCCCTTGATCGCCAGCACCTGGCGCACGCCAAAGGCGGCTGCGCTGCGCAGGATGCTGCCCACGTTGCCCGCGTCCTGCAGGCGGTCGAGCACCACGCTGAAGGCCCGCGGCGCCAGCGCGGTGTCGGCCGGCACGGCCAGCAAGGCGCCGATGCGCGGCGGTGACTCCAGCGTGCTGAGCGTCTTCATCAGCGCGTCGGGCACCACCACCACGCGCCGCGCCCGGTCCACCCAGCCGCGCCAGTCGGCGCGCTCATGCCAGGCGGATTCGGTGAACACCAGTTCTTCCAGCGGGCGGCCACGCTGCAGCGCCGCCCCGACCAGGTGGTCGCCCTCCAGCCAGACCTGGCCCAGCTTGCGGTAGGCGCCCGGGTCCTGGCCCAGCTTGCGGATGCGCTGCAGCAGCGGGTTGTCGCGGGCGGTGAGGATCAGCGGTTCGGTCACAGATGGCCTCCGGTGGCCAGGGCCTCGCGCACCGGACCGAAGCTCTGGCGGTGCAGCGGCGTGGCGCCGTGGGCGCGTAGCGCGGCCAGGTGTTCAGGCGTGGGGTAGCCCTTGTGGCCGGCGAAGCCATAGGCGGGGTAGGCGCGGTGCATCTCGGCGCAGAGGTGGTCGCGGTGCACCTTGGCCAGGATCGAGGCGGCCGAGATCGCCGGGACCTTGGCATCGCCCTTGACGATGGCCTCGGCCGGCACGCGGATCGCCGGCAGGCGGTTGCCGTCGACCAGCACGCGGTGGGGCAGCAGGCGCAGTCCCTCGACCGCGCGCTTCATCGCCAGCATCGTGGCGTGCAGGATGTTCAGGCTGTCGATCTCCTCGACGCTGGCTTCGGCGATCTTGAAGCACAGGGCCTTGGCGCGGATCTCGTCGAACAGGCGCTCGCGGCGCTTGGCGCTCAGCACCTTGGAGTCGGCCAGGCCCTCGATCGGGTGCAGGTCGTCCAGGATGACGGCCGCCGCCACCACCGGCCCGGCCAGTGGGCCGCGGCCGGCCTCGTCGACGCCGGCCAACAGGCCCGGTGTGTCGAAGCTCAGGGTGATCTGCTCAGGCTTGGCCGAGAACTTGCGCGATGGCATGACTGGCGCACTGCGCGGTGTCCTGGCGCAGCGAGAGGTGGAGTTCGGTGAAGCGGGCGTGCAGCGCGTCGCGCCGGGCCGGGTCGTCCAGCCAGGCCCGGCCGGCGTCGGCGATCGCCTGCGGCGTGGCGGCGTCCTGGATCAGCTCGGGCACGGCGAAGTCGCGCAGCAGGATGTTGGGCAGGCTGAACCACGGCAGGTAGGCCTTGTCCTTCATCAGCCAGTGGTTGAAGGCGTTGAGCCGGTAGACCACCACCATCGGCCGCTTGAAGAGTGCCGCCTCCAGCGTGGCGGTGCCGCTGGCGATCAGGGTCAGGTCGCAGGCGGCCAGGGCCTCGTGCGAGCGGCCGTCCAGCAACTGCACCGGCAGACCGGGCGCGTGGCGGGCGATGGCCTCGTCGATCAGCGGCCGCAGGCCCGGCGCCACCGGCAGCACCAGGCGCAGCCCGGGACGCTCACGCAGCAGGCTCTGGGCGGCCTGCAGCAGCGGCGGCGCGATGTGGGTGATCTCGCTGCGCCGGCTGCCGGGCAGCAGCGCCACCACCGTGGCCTCGTCGTCCAGACCCAGCGCCGCCCGGGCCGCAGCGCGGGGCGGCTGCAGCGGGATCAGGTCGGCCAGCGGATGGCCGACGAAGCTGGCCGGCACGCCGTGTTCGGCCAGCAGCGCCGGCTCGAAAGGGAACAGGCACAGCACATGGTCGGCGGCGGCAGCCAGCGTCTTCACGCGCTCACCACGCCAGGCCCAGATCGACGGGCAGACGAAATGCACCGTCTTCACGCCTTGCGCGCGCAGCGCGCGCTCCAGCGCGAAATTGAAGTCGGGTGCGTCGATGCCGACGAAGACCGCCGGGCGCTCGGCCAGCACGCGCTGGCGCAGCGCGCGGCGGATGGCCAGCAGTTCAGGCAGATGGCGCAGTGCGTCCACGTAGCCGAAGACCGACAGCTTGTGGCTGGGCCACCAGGCGTCGAAACCCTGGGCCTGCATCTTCGGGCCGCCGATGCCACCGGCCGACAGCCCGGGCCAGCGCGAGCGCAGGCCTTGCAGCAGCAGGCTGGCCAGAAGGTCGCCGGAGGCCTCGCCGGCCACCATCGCCAGGCGAGGGGCCGTCGATGTGTCCATGCTTGCGTCGGTGGGTGGTCAGCGCACCAGACCGCGCGTGGACGCGGCCAGGAAGTCGAGCATGGTGCGCACGTCGGGGTCGTCGGTGCCCAGCGCCTCGATCTCGCTGCGGGCCTGCTCCAGCGTCAGGCTGCCGCGGAACAGCAGCTTGTGCATCTGGCGGATCTGGCGCTGGCGATCATCGCTGAAGCCGCGGCGCTTCAGGCCGGTCAGGTTGACCGCACGCACGGCCAGCGGGTTGCCATCGACGGTCATGAACGGCGCTACGTCCTGGGCCACGTGGCCCTGGAAGCCGATCATCGCGTGCGCGCCCACGTGCACCCACTGGTGCACGCCGGTCAGGCCACCGATCACCGCCCAGTCACCCACGTGCACATGGCCAGCCAGCGTGACGTTGTTGGCCAGCACCGTGTGGCTGCCCAGGCGCACGTCGTGGGCCAGGTGCACATAGGCCATGATCCAGTTGTCGTCGCCCACCCGCGTGACACCCTGCTCCTTGAAGGTGCCGGTGTTGAAGGTGCAGAACTCGCGCACCGTGTTGCGGTCGCCGATCACCAGCTCGGTCACCTCGCCGCCATGCGACATGTCCTGCGGCATCGCGCCGATCGAGCCGAACTGGTAGAAGCGGTTGTCGCGGCCGATGGTGGTGCGGCCCTCGATCACGCAGTGCGGCCCGATGACGGTGCCGGCACCGATGCGCACCTGCGGGCCGATGATCGTGTAGGCGCCCACCTGGACGCTGTCGTCCAGCTCGGCCGCCGGGTCGACCAGCGCGGTCGGATGGATCCGGGTCATGGCCTCAGGCGATCTTGCGCATCGTGCACATCAACTCGGCCTCGGCGGCCAGTTCGCCGCCCACCAGGGCACGCGCGCTGTACTTGTAGATGCCGGCCTTGGCACGCAGGATGGTGGCTTCCAGGAAGAGCTGGTCGCCGGGCTCGACCGGGCGCTTGAAGCGCGCGCCGTCGATGCCGGCGAAGTACACCACGGTGTCGTCGCCCGGGTCGGTGTCCATCGAGGCGAAGGACAGCAGCGCCGCCGCCTGCGCCATGGCTTCCAGGATCAGCACGCCCGGCATCACCGGACGGTGCGGGAAGTGGCCCATGAAGAAGGGCTCGTTCATCGTCACGTTCTTCAGGGCCAGGACGCGCTTGTTCTTCTCGAGCTCGGTCACGCGATCCACCAGCAGGAACGGATAGCGGTGCGGAAGCCGCTTGAGGATCTGGTGGATGTCCATCACGGGAGCGCTCATGGTTCGATCTTCTTTTCAAGGGCGCGAAGGCGGCTTCGCAGGGTGTGCAACTGGCGCAGCGTGGCTGCGTTCTTTTCCCAGGACGCATTGTCGTCGATGGGGAACACGCCGCTGTACTGGCCCGGTTTGGTGAGCGAGCTCATCACGAAGCTGCCGGCACTGACATGCACGTGGTCGACGATCTCCAGGTGACCCAGCACCATGGCGGCGCCGCCAAAGGTGCAGTGCGCGCCGATGCGGGCACTGCCGGCCACGCCGACGCAGCCGGCCATCGCGGTATGGGCGCCGATGCGCACGTTGTGAGCGATCTGGATCAGGTTGTCGAGCTTGACACCATCGGCCAGCACGGTGTCGTCCAGCGCACCGCGGTCGATGCAGGTGTTGGCGCCGATGTCGACGTCGTCGCCGATCACCACGCTGCCCAGCTGCTCGATCTTCTCCCAGCGGCCCTGGTGCGGTGCGAAACCGAAGCCGTCGGAGCCGATCACCGCACCGGGCTGCAGCGTGCCGCGCGCGCCGATCACGCAGCCCGCGCCGAAGCGCACACTGGCGATCAGCCGGGTGCCTTCGCCCAGCACCGCGTCGGCACCGACCAGGCACTGCGGGCCGATCACGGCACCGGCGGCGATCCGCGCGCCGTCCTCGATCACCGCCTGGGCGCCGACGTGCGCGCTGGGGTGCAGCTCGACGCCGCGGCCGATCACGGCGCTCGGGTGCACACCGGCCGCCACCACCGGACGCCGTCGCGCGGCGAACCAGCGGGTCAGGCGGGCGTAGTAGAGGTAGGGATCGGGGGTGACGATGACCGCGGCGCCGCGGGCCAGTGCGGCCTCGCGCAGGTCTTCGCGCACCACCAGCACCCCGGCGGCGCTGCGCTCCAGCAGCGGCCGCAGCCGGGCCTGAGCGACGAAGCTGAGATCCGCCGGACCGGCGTTCTCGAGGGAGGCGATGCGCGCGACACAGCGGTCGGCATCGCCATGCAGCTCACCGCCCAGGTCGCCGATGATCTCGGCCAGGCGGATGGTCGACAGGGCGCCTGACGTCGCCGTCATGCCCTGCCGCGGTGTCACTTGCCGGCGTTGAGCGCGTCGATCACCTTCTTGGTGATGTCGACACGCGGACCGGCAAAGACCACGTCCTGCAGGATCAGGTCGTACTTCTCGGTCTCGAAGATCTGCTTGATGACCTTGCTGGCGCGTTCGCTGACCGCGGCCAGTTCCTCGTTCTTGCGCTGGTTCAGGTCTTCCAGCAGCTCGCGGCGCTTGCGTTCGAAGTCGCGCTGCTGCTCGGCCAGGTCACGTTGGCGGCGGGTGCGCTCGGCTTCGGACAGCGTGGGGCCATCCTTCTCGAGCTTCTCGAAAGCCTGGCGCAGCTTGTTGCCGGTGTCGTTCAGCTCGGTTTCGCGCTTCTTGAACTCGGCCTCGAGCTTGGCCTGGGCGGCCTTGGCGGGCGATGCCTCGCGCAGCACGCGTTCGCCGTTCACGTAGCCGATCTTCAGCTCCTGGGCCTGGGCGGCGGCGAACGAGAGCGCCAGCGCCGATGCGGCGAGCAGCGATTTCACGGGAGAGGTCATCATCAGAAAGCCGTTCCGATCTGAAACTGGAAGCGTTGGATTTTATCGCCACTGAAGGAGCGAATCGGTGTCCCCCAACTGAGCTTGAAGGGGCCCACCGGGGACACCCAGCTCACGCCGATGCCGGCGGAGGCACGCAGGTCGCGCAGCGACAGCGGCTGACCCAGGCGCCAGACGTTGCCGGCGTCGGCAAAGGCGAAGACGCGCAGCGACTTGTCATTGCCGCTGCCGGGCACCGGCAGGTAGAGCTCGCTGTTGAGGTTCAGGCGCTTGGGACCACCGTCATAGGCGCCGGTGATGTCGACGCTGCCGAAGGAGCCCTGGTCGAAGACCCGCACCGAGCCCAGACCGCCGCCATAGAAGTTCTTGAACAGCGGGTAGGGCTTGCCCCGCAGGCCGTAGCCCAGGCCGAGCTCGCCGTTGATGCCCAGCGTCAGCTTGTTGGTGATCGCGAAGTACTGCTGGTACTGGCCATTCAGGCGCGCGTAGGTGACGTCGCCCAGCAGGCTGATGTCGACGTTGACGCGCTGGTAGCGACCCTTGGTGGGCACCATCGGGTTGTCGCGCTCCTCGCGGGCCCAGCCAATGGTCAGCGGGAACGACGTGGAGTAGGCGCCGAAGGTCTCGCGGTAGGTGTAGTAGCTGTTGGGCACGCCCGAGGAGGTGCCGATGATGGTCTGCTCGACGCCCAGGCCGAAGAAGACGGTGTCGTACTCGGTGAAGGGCACGCCGAAACGCACCGCCATGCCCGGCGTGGCCAGCTGGTAGGCGTCGCCCAGGCTGTTCAGCGGCTTGGAGGTGCGGTAGTACAGGTCCAGCGCGCGCGACACGCCGTCGTCGGTGAAGTACGGGTCGACGGTGCTGATCAGCAGGTTGCGCTGCGACTTGCTGGTGTTGACGTCCACGCCCAGGTAGTTGCCCGAGCCCAGGATGTTCTCCTTGCGCACCGAGGCCGACAGCGACAGCTTGTCGTACTGCGAGAAGCCGGCGGCCAGCTGCAGCGTGCCGGTCTGCTTCTCGGTGACGTTGATCACCAGGTCCACCTGGTCCGGGGCGCCGGGCACCTCGTTGGTGTCGATCGTGACTTCCTCGAAGAAGCCCAGGCGCTCGACGCGGTCGCGCGAGAGCTTGATCTTGGCGCCGTCGTACCAGGCGGACTCGAACTGGCGGAACTCGCGGCGGATGACCTCGTCGCGGGTGACGGTGTTGCCGGCCACGTTGACGCGGCGCACATACACGCGCTGGCCGGGCTGGCCCTGGAAGACCACCACCACCTGGCCGGTCTTGCGGTCGATCTCGGTGCGTGGCTCGACGCGCGCAAAGGCATAGCCGTACGCGGCGTAGATCTCGCTGAAGGCCTTGACGGTGGCCGTGACCTCTTCGCCGCGGTAGTTCTGGCCCGGGCGCACCTGGATCTGGTCGCGGAAATCGCCGTCGCGGCCCAGGAACTCGCCGTCCAGCTTGACCGCGGTCACCACGTAGGGCTGGCCTTCGTCAACGGTGACCGTGATCGAGATGTCCTGCTTGTCCGGCGAGATCGTGACCTGGGTCGACTTGATGTCGAACTCCAGGTAGCCGCGGTTCAGGTAGTAGGAGCGGATCTTCTCGAGGTCGGCGTTGAGCTTGGTGCGGGCGTAGCGGTCCGACTTGGTGTACCAGGTGAGCCAGCCCCCGGTGGTCAGGTCCAGCAGGTCCAGCAGCGTGGACTCGGACACCGCCTGGGTGCCCAGGATGCGGATCTCGCGGATCTTGGCGATGTCGCCTTCGCTGACGGTGAAGGCGATGTTGACGCGGTTGCGCTCGATCGGGGTGACGGTGGTCGTGACCTCGGCGCCGTAGAAGCTGCGGCTCAGGTACTGGCGCTTGATCTCCTGCTCGGCGCGGTCGATCACCGCCTTGTCGAAGGGCTGGCCTTCACCGATGCCGTTGTCCTTCAGCGCCTTGGCCAGGGTGTCCTTGTCGAACTCCTTGAGACCGCTGAAGCTGACGGTGGCGATCAGCGAGCGCTCGTCGACCACCACCACCACGACCTTGCCGTCGATGTCCAGGCGCACGTCCTTGAACAGTCCGGTGGCGAACAGGGCCCGCAGCGCGGCGGAACCCTTGTCGTCGTTGTAGCTGTCACCGACCCGGAAGGGCAGCGCATTGAACACGCTGCCGGGGTCGCCGCGCTGCAGACCCTCGATGCGGATGTCTTCGATCTGGAAGGGCTCGGCAGCCCAGGCGGGGGCCACGATGGCGGCGAGCGCCATGGTCACACCAGCCGGCACCGGGCGCAGCCGGCTCGTCAGGAAAGGAAGTGGCATCGGAGGAGTCAATGCAGGCCCAGCAAGCGGGCCACGTCGTTGGACAGGGCGATGGACATCATCAGCAGGAGCACCACGGCGCCGCCTCGCTGCAGCCTGCGCAACCAGACATCCGTGACCGGACGACCGGTCAGGCCCTCGAAAAGATAATACATCAGGTGTCCGCCATCCAGGATCGGCAGCGGCAGCAGGTTCAGCACGCCCAGGCCCACACTGACGTTGGCCAGGAAGACCAGGAACTCGGTCAGGCCGACGCGCGCCGTCTGGCCGGCGTAGTCGGCAATCGTGAGCGGGCCGCTGAGGTTCTTGACCGACGCCTCGCCGATCAGCATCCGCCCCAGCATCTTCAGGCTCAGCTGGGCGGTTTCCAGCACCTGGCGAACACCTCGCAGCGCGCCTTCGATCGGCCCCATGCGCACGGTCAGCATCTGCGGCGGCTCGCCGATGTAGGCGTCAATCCGGCCGAAGACCTGGCCGCCCTCTTCCACCCGCCGTGGCTGCACCTCGAGTTGCATCACCACGCCGCTGCGGTCGATCGTCCAGCGCATCGGCTGTCCGGCGCCCTGGCGGATGCGCTCGCGCAGCGCCGCGCCGTCGGCCACCGGCACGTCGTCCACCCGCAGCACGCGGTCGCCCTGGCGCAGACCGGCCTGCTCGGCCGGTCCGCCGGCCACCAGCGTGCCCATCACCGGGTCGGTCCAGGGCCCCGGCAGGCCGATCTGGCGCCAGGTGGCGGCGTCCAGGTCGTGGCCCTGCAGCCGGTCCAGCGCGAGTGTCAGCACGCGGCGGTGGTTGCCGCGCTCATCGGTCACCTCCAGCTGCAGCGGGCGGTGCTCGGCGGCGGCCTGGGTGATGCGCCAGCGCAGATCGGTGAGCGATCGGATCTCCAGCCGCTCGTCGTCGTCGATGACCGCGTCCACGCGGTCGCCCGGCTGGAGCCCGGCCTGCGCCGCCAGGCCCGCCGCCGGCGGGGTGGCCAGGTAGGCCGCGGGCTCCCGGGTGCCGATCCAGTGCGTGGCCGTGAACAGCAGCGCGGCCAGCAGCAGGTTGGCCAGCGGCCCGGCGGCGACGATGGCCACGCGCGAGCGCAGCGGCTGCTGGTCGAAGGCCTGGGCGCGCCAGGCCTCGGGGACCGGGCCCTCGCGCGAATCGAGCATGCGCACATAGCCGCCCAAGGGCAGCAGCGACAGCGTGTATTCGGTGGACGAGGCGTCGCGCTGGCGGCGCCAGATCACGCGGCCGAAGCCGATCGAAAAGCGCAGCACCCGCACGCCGCACCAGCGGGCCACCTGGAAGTGGCCCCACTCATGGACGGCGATCAGCACGCCCAGCGTGACGAGAAAGGCCAGAACCGTGGTCATCGACAGGTCAGAGCGCCGCGCGGGCGATCAGTTCCCGTGCCGCCAGGCGGGCGCGCTGGTCCAGCGCCAGCAGTTCTTCCACCGCAGCCTGCGGCGGCAGCGCCGGGGTCACGCGCTCCAGCGTGCCCTGGTTGATGCGGTGGATGCCGTCGAAGGCCAGGCGCCGGTCCAGGAACGCCGCCACGGCTTCCTCGTTGGCGGCGTTGAGCACGGCGGTGCTGCCCTCGGGGCCGCGCAGCGCCTCCCAGGCCAGGAACAGGCCCGGGAAGCGTTCGGGGCTGGGCGCCTCGAATTCCAGTGCGCGCAGCGACAGCAGGTCCAGCGCCGACGCGCCGGATTCAATGCGCTCCGGGAAGGACAGGCCGAAGGCGATGGGCACCCGCATGTCCGGCGTGCCCAGTTGCGCCAGCACCGACTGGTCGCGGCACACCACCATCGAGTGGATGATGCTTTGCGGGTGGATCACCACCCGGATCTGCTCGGGTGTCAGGTCGAACAGCCAGCGTGCCTCGATGACCTCGAGGGCCTTGTTCATCATCGTCGCCGAATCGACCGAGATCTTGCGACCCATCACCCAGTTGGGGTGCGCGCAGGCCTCTTCCGGCGTGACCTGGGCCAGGCTGGCGCGGTCGCGCTGGCGGAACGGGCCGCCCGAGGCGGTCAGCACGATGTGGTCGATGCGCTGCTTCCAGACCGAGCGGTCCTGGGGCAGGCACTGAAAAATGGCCGAGTGCTCGGAATCGATCGGCAGCAAGGTGGCGCCGCCTTCGGCCACCGCCGCCATGAAGGCTGCGCCGCCCACGACCAGGGCTTCCTTGTTGGCCAGCAGCAGGCGCTTGCCGGCGCGCGCTGCCGCCATGCAGGGCGGCAGGCCGGCGGCGCCGACGATGGCGGCCATCACCGCATCCACCTCGGGGTGGGCGGCCAGCTCGACCAGGGCCTGTGGGCCATCGAGCACTTCGGTGCGGCTGCCGGCCTCGCGCAGGCGGCGGCGCAGCTCGGCCGCGGCGCCACTGTCCGACATTGCGGCAAAGCGCGGCGCCACTTGCAGGCACTGGGCCAGCAGCTCCTCGACGCGGGCATGGCCGGTCAGCGCAAAGGCCTCGAACCGGTCGGGGTGGCGCGCCACCACGTCCAGCGTGTTGGTGCCGATCGAGCCGGTGGCGCCGAGGATGCAGAGCTGGAGTCGTTTCATCGGTGGATCCTCGTTCAGGGCGCCAGCGAGGCCAGGGCCATCGCGGCGGGCAGCGTGGGCAGCAGCGCGTCGACCCGGTCGAGCACACCCCCATGCCCCGGCAGCAGGCGGCTCGAGTCCTTGGCCCCCACGGCGCGCTTGGCCAGCGACTCGATCAGGTCGCCCATCACGCTCAGCGCACACAGGAAGACGATGCCCAGCACCAGGCCGGGCCAACCCAGGCGCTGCTGGATGGTTTCGAAGATGCTGGGTGCCACGCCAGCCCGCGCGGGCGACAGCGCCAGCCACAGCACGGCCAGCAGCGCCACGCCGGTCATGCCCGACCAGACACCCTCCCAGCTCTTGCCCGGGCTGATCGCCGGCGCCAGCTTGCGCCGGCCGAAGCGGCGACCCCCAAAGTAGGCGGCGATGTCGGCCATCCAGACCACGCAGAAGACCGACAGCAGGAACTCCAGACCGCGCGCCCGACCAGCGCTGAGCGCCAGCCAGGCCGCACACAGCACGACCACGCCGATCACCAGGCGCAGCCCCTGCGACAGCTGCGGCCAGGCCGTGGGCCCCTTGGCCAGCGCCAGCGAGCCGCCCAGCACCCAGCAGGCGGTGGCCAGCCACCACACGGCCGGGGGCACCTGCTGCACCAGCCCCTGCGACCAGGCCAGGCCGCACAGCGCAGTCACCAGCGCACCCAGGCCCAGCGACGGGGCGAAGGCCAGGCCGTTGAGCCGACCCCATTCCCAGCCGCCAGCGCCGATCAGCACCAGGGTCAGCAGGGCGAAGGGCCAGGCCACCGGCGCCAGCAGTGCCGGCAACAGCAGCGCCAGCAGAACCAGCGCGGTGATCACGCGTTGCAGCAGCATGGACAACAGACCCGGTGGTCGATCAGGCGATCGAGGGAGTGGAACCGGCGGTCTTGACCCCACCGAAACGGCGGTCACGGCCCGCGAAGGCGGCCAGGGCGCGATCGACTTCGTGCTCGTCGAAATCGGGCCACAGGCAGTCGGTGAAATGGAACTCGGCGTAAGCGATCTGCCACAGCAGGTAGTTGCTGACGCGCAGCTCGCCCCCGGTGCGGATGAACAGGTCCGGATCGGGCGCGTAGGCCAGCGACATGCGGGCCGAAAGCGCCTCTTCGGTGAGTTGCTCCGGTGCCAGGCCCTCGGCCATCGCCCGGCGCGCGGCCTGCACGATGTCCCAGCGGCCGCCGTAGTTGAAGCAGACGGTCAGCACCAGGCCGGTGTTGGCCGCGGTGTCGGCTTCGGACTGGTTCCAGGCGGCTCGGACCTTCTCGGACACCGCACTGCGGTCGCCGACGATGCGCACCCGCACCCCCTGGCTGGCCAGCTTGCCCAGGTACTTGGCCACGCCGACCAGCACCAGGTTCATCAGGCCGGAGACCTCGTCCTCGGGGCGCTTCCAGTTCTCGGACGAAAAGGCGTAGACGGTCAGGTATTCGACGCCGCGCTTCTGGCAGTGGTCGACCACCCGGATCAGCGCGTCCATGCCGGCCTTGTGGCCCACGACGCGCGGCATGAAGCGCTTCTTGGCCCAGCGGCCGTTGCCATCCATGACGATGGCCACGTGCCGTGGGACGGCGGGATCGTGCGCGGCCACGTCAGACGGCCAGGATGTCGGCTTCCTTGGCGTGGACCAGCTTGTCGATCTCGGCCACCACCTTGTCGGTCAGCTTCTGGACATCGTCCTGGGCGCGACGCTCGTCGTCCTCGGAGATCTCCTTGTCCTTGAGCAGCTTCTTCAGGTGGTCGTTGGCATCGCGGCGCAGGTTGCGCACCGCGACCTTGGCGTTCTCGCCCTCGTGGCGGACGACCTTGGTCAGCTCCTTGCGGCGCTCCTCGGTCAGCGCGGGCATCGGCACGCGCAGCAGGTCGCCCTGGGCCGACGGGTTCAGACCCAGGTCGGACTCGCGGATGGCCTTCTCGATCTTCGCGCCCATGCCCTTTTCCCAGGGCGTGACGCTGATCGTGCGGGCGTCCAGCAGGCTGACGTTGGCGACCTGGCTGATCGGCACCATCGAGCCGTAGTAGTCCACATGGACCTGGTCCAGGATGCCCGGGTGGGCGCGACCGGTGCGGACCTTCTGCAGGTCGCTCTTGAGCGCCTCGACGGACTTGGCCATCTTGGACTCGGCGTTCTTCTTGATGTCGGCAATCGTCATGGTCGTGATCCTCAGACGTGAACCAGCGTGCCCTCGTCCTCGCCCTGCACCACGCGCTTGAGCGCGCCGGGCTTGAAGATCGAGAACACCTTGATCGGCAGCTTCTGGTCGCGGCACAGGGCGAACGCGGTGGCGTCCATCACCTGCAGGTTCTTCGCGATCGCCTCGTCGAAGCTGATGTTGGTGTAGCGCGTGGCGCTGGGGTCCTTCTTGGGGTCGGCGGTGTAGACGCCATCAACCTTGGTGGCCTTGAGCACCACCTGGGCACCGATCTCGGCGCCGCGCAGCGCGGCGGCGGTGTCGGTGGTGAAGAAGGGGTTGCCGGTGCCGGCGGCGAAGATCACCACCTTGCCCTCTTCCAGGTACTGCAGCGCCTTCGGGCGGACATAGGGCTCGACCACCTGCTCGATCGAGATGGCCGACATCACGCGGGCCGTCATGCCCTCCAGGCGCATCGTGTCGGCCAGGGCCAGCGAGTTCATCACCGTGGCCAGCATGCCCATGTAGTCGGCGGTGGCGCGGTCCATCCCCACCGAGCCGCCGGCCACGCCGCGGAAGATGTTGCCGCCGCCGATCACCACCGCCACCTCGCAGCCCAGCTGGGTCACCTCCTGCACCTCGCGCACCATGCGCACGATGGTGGCGCGGTTGATGCCGTAGGCGTCATCGCCCATCAGGGCCTCGCCGGAGAGTTTCAGCAGGATGCGCTTGTAGGCGGGCATGCAGGGGTGTCCTTGTAGGCGTCGGTCAGCAGGAAAAACAGTGTAGCCGGGCACCCCCTTGTGAGCGGCGCCCGGCGGCGGCGCTTTACGCGCCCTTGGCGGCGGCGACCTGGGCAGCCACCTCGGCCGCGAAGTCGTCGACCTTCTTCTCGATGCCTTCACCCACCACGTACAGGGTGAAGCCCTTGACGGTGGTGTTGGCCGACTTGACGTAGGCGCCCACTGTCTGCTTGCCGTCGGCGGCCTTCACGAAGACCTGGTCGAACAGCGAGACTTCCTTCAGGTACTTCTGCACCGAACCGTCGACCATCTTGGCGACGATCTCGGCCGGCTTGCCGGACTCGGCGGCCTTGGCGGCGGCCACCGAGCGCTCGCGCTCGATCAGCTCGGCCGGCACGTCGGCCGAGGTCAGCGCGACCGGCTTCATCGCGGCCACGTGCATGGCGACGTCCTTGGCGGCGACGGCGTCACCGTCGAACTCCACCACCACGCCGATGCGGGTGCCGTGCAGGTAGCCGGCCAGGGCGCTGCCCTCGAAGCGCTTGAAGCGGCGGAAAGACATGTTCTCGCCGATCTTGCCGACCAGGCCCTTGCGCACGTCTTCCAGGGTCGGGCCGAAGCCGTCCTGCTCGTAGGCCAGCGCGCCCAGGGCGGCGATGTCGGCCGGGTTGTGCTTGGCGATCAGCGCGGCGGCGCCCTGGGCCAGGGCCAGGAAGCTGTCGTTCTTGGTGACGAAGTCGGTCTCGCAGTTGACCTCGATCATGGCGCCCACGGTACCGTCGATCGCCGAGGCGACCACGCCTTCGGCGGTGACGCGCGACGCGGCCTTGCCGGCCTTGGTGCCCAGCTTGACGCGCAGGATTTCCTCGGCCTTGACCAGGTCGCCTTCGGCCTCGGTCAGCGCCTTCTTGCATTCCATCATCGGGGCGTCGGTCTTGGCGCGCAGTTCGGCAACCATGCCGGCGGTGATAGCAGCCATCGTGTGTTCTCCGTTGCTGGCGGCGGTGCCTTGGGCGCCCGCCGCGGGTTTGCTTCAGTGTTCGGTGGGGGGTGTGAAAAAGGGGCTGTGACAGCCCCTGCTTCACGACGGCGCCCGAGGGCGCCGGGAGCATCAGGCCTGCTCGTTGACCTCGACGAACTCGTCGCCGTCGGCGGCCACGGCCTGGGTCAGCTCGGTGGTGGCGTTGGCCTTGCCTTCCAGCACGGCGTCAGCCACGGCCTTGGCGTACAGCGCCACGGCCTTGGCCGAGTCGTCGTTGCCGGGGATCACGTAGTCCACGCCATCGGGCGAGTGGTTGGTGTCGACCACGCCGATCACCGGAATGCCCAGCTTCTGGGCTTCGGCCACGGCGATCTTGTGGAAGCCCACGTCGATCACGAAGATGGCGTCGGGCAGCGCGTTCATGTCCTGGATGCCGCCGATGTCCTTCTCGAGCTTGGCCAGCTCGCGGTCGAACATCAGGGCTTCCTTCTTGATGCGCATCTCGGCGCCAGAGTCCTTCTGGGCCTGCATGTCCTTGAGCTTCTTCAGCGAGCCCTTGACCGTCTTGAAGTTGGTCAGCATGCCGCCCAGCCAGCGCTGGTCAACGTAGGGCATGCCGGCGCGCTGCGCCTCGGCGGCCACCACTTCGCGCGCCTGGCGCTTGGTGCCGACGATCAGGATCGTGCCGCGCTTGGAGGCCAGCTGGCGCACGAACTTCATGGCTTCTTCGAACTTGGGAAGCGTCTTCTCCAAGTTGATGATGTGGATCTTGTTGCGATGGCCGTAAATGAACGGGGCCATCTTGGGGTTCCAGAAGCGGGTCTGGTGGCCAAAGTGGACACCGGCTTCCAGCATTTCACGCATCGACACGGACATAGGTCACTCCGAAGGTTGGGTCTAGAATCCCGACACGAATCGCTGCATGGGTTGACACCTCGTCACACCTGCTTGCAGCGACACCTGGATGGGTCGGGTTCGCGAATCGGGCCGCCCCGTCCGGCGGTGCAAGGCAAACGCCTTTCACCAACCTCACGACGAGACTCTCGGCCCGGCTTGTCTGGACGCCGCGCGATGCATCGCACCCCATGGTCCTCCAGATAAACCCGCAGAGTATAGCATCCCGCAGCGCCCCCGGCCTGGCCCGGATGCTCGAACCGATCCCGCAGGGCCGCCTGAGCTGCCGCGACCTGCTGGAACACCACCTGGCGCGCGCAGCCTCCCCTGACGCGGCGCAGGCCCACCTGCGCCTCTTCACGGCACCGGCCCGCGCCCAGGCCGATGCGCTGGACGCGCAGCGCGGCCGCGGCCAGGCGCTGCCGCCGCTGGCCGGACTGGTGCTGGGCGTCAAGGACCTGTTCGACGTCGCCGGTCAGCCCGCCACCGGCGGCTCGGTGGTGCTGGATGGCAGCAGCTCGGCGCTGAGCGGCTGGCCCGCCGCCCGGACCGCCGATGCGGGCGCCGTGGCCCGGCTGCGCGCGGCCGGCGCCGTGCTGATCGGCCACCACAACTGCACCGAGTTCGCCTTCTCCGGTGTCGGCCAGAACCCGCACCACGGCACGCCGACGAACCCGGTGACCGCGCTGCTGGACGCCACGCCGCGCATCGCTGGCGGCTCGACCAGTGGGGGCGCCCAGGCGCTGGCGCTGGGCGCCTGCATGACCGCGCTGGGCAGCGACACCGGCGGCTCGATCCGCATTCCTGCGGCCTTGTGCGGCCTGGTGGGCTACAAGTCCACCCAGTCCCTGGTGCCACGCGACGGCTGCATCCCGCTGTCCGACACCCTGGACACGGCCTGTGCGATGACGCCCGATGTCGACGGGGCGGTCCGTGTGCACGAGGTGCTGGCCGCGCGCCGCGTCGACCGCACGGCGGCACGCCTGGCCGGCAGCCGGCTGGCCCTGCCCCAGGACCTGATGCTTGACGGCCTGGAAGCGCCCGTGGCCCGTGCGCTGGAGTCCGCGCTGACGCGGCTCTCAGCCGCCGGCGCGCGGATCGAATCCCTGCGCTGCCCCCTGCTGCCCGACGGCGCGGCCCTGCAAGGCGCCTTCAGCCTGGCGGCGGTCGAGGCCCACGCCTGGCACCGCCACCGCCTGGCCCATGACGCTGCGCGCTACGACCCGCGGGTGCTGACCCGGCTGCTGCGCGGTGCTGGCGTGTCGGCCGACGACTACCTCGACCTGTGCCGCGCCCGCCGGGCCTGGATCGACGCGCTGCAATCGGCGCTGAACGGCTTCGACGCCGCGCTGAGCCCCACCGTCCCGCTGCTCGCGCCGCCGAGCGCGCCCTTGCTGTCTGACGACGACGTGTTCCACCGCACCAATGCTGCGCTGCTGCGCAATCCCTCGCTGGTCAATCTCTTCGATGGCTGTGCGATCAGCCTGCCCTGCCAGGCGCCCGGCGAGATGCCGGTGGGTCTGATGCTGTGGGCCGGCGCCGGCCGCGATGACGCTCTGCTGTGCCTGGCGCTGGACGCCGAGGCCGCGTTGGCCGGGCACGGAGGCTGACATGCATGTGGCCGTCATCGGCGCCGGCCTGGCCGGCGTGTGCAGCGCGTTCGAACTGGCCGCGGCGGGTCACCAGGTCACCGTGGTCGACCGCCACGCCGGGGTGGCCGCCGAGGGCAGCTTCGCCAACGGCGGGCTGCTGGCCGGCGCCTACACCGCCGCCTGGCAGGCGCCGGGCCTGCCCACCCGGCCGCTGGCGCCGGTGCAGGCCGGCGGCTGGGGCTGGCAAGGCCTGCGCCCGTCGGTGTGGTCGCCCTGGTGGCGCCAGCGCCAGCACCGCCGCTCGCCGCACATGGCGGCCAGCCGCTCGGCGATGCTGGCCCTCTCGCGCCTGAGCCGCGCCCGGCTGGACGAGCTGACGCTGCGCCTGGGACTGGCCCGCGAACACGCCGACGGCCTGCTGGTGCTGCTGCGCTCGGAGCGCGAGCTGGCGCAGATGCGCGCCGGTCTGGACTGGCTGGGCGAACAAGGGGTGGTGCACCACTGTGTCGATGCCGACGGCGCGCGGGCGATCGAGCCGGGCCTGAGCGCCGAGCCAGGCTTGCAAGCCGCCCTGCACTTCCCGGGCGATGCTGCGGCCAACAGCCGGCAGTTCGTCCACCAGCTGAAGACCGAAGCGCAGGCCCTGGGCGTGCGCTGGCTGTTCCAGCACCAGCTCACCGGCCTGTCCAGCGGCCTGGGCGGCGGCCCGCTGCAGCTCAGCCTGGCCGAGTCACGCGATCCGGTGCCGGCGGGACGCACCGGTGAGACGGTATCGTCGCTCAGCGTCGACGCGGTGGTGCTGTGCGCGGCGCAGGGCGCCCCGGCCCTGCTGCAGTCGCTGGGCGTTCGCCTGCCAGCGGTGGTCCACAGTGCCTGCAGCTTCACCGCGCCGCTGCGGCTGGAAGACGGCCTGCTCGATCCCACGCCGCGCGCCGCCATCCTGGACCAGCGCCAACAGATCAGCATTGCGCGCCAGGGCGACCGCGTGCGCGTGGCGGGCAGCATCCGTCCCGGTGTGCAACTGGGCCGCCCGCACCCGGCCGACATGCGGCGTCTGTACCGCGCATTGGACGACTGGTTCCCGGGCGCCGCCCACACCAGCCGCAGTCTGGAGTGGTGCGGCCCGCGCCTGGCGGTGGCCGACGGCCTGCCGGTGATCGGCCCCAGCGGCGTGCCCGGCGTGTGGCTCAACACCGCCCATGGCGCCAGCGGCTGGACCCTGGCCTGCGGCGCGGCCCTGCAGTTGGCGGCGCAGATCGGCCAGCAGGCCGCGCCGGTCGATCCGGCGCCCTTCGCGATGGAGCGCTTGCGCTAAGCTCGGCGGCATGGCCGTCGACCTGCGCCTCGTCCTTCCCGGTACCACCGCTGCGCCCCTGCACGGACTGGCGGGGTCCCGGGCGATCGAGGCCCAGGCCTGCGCCCGCGCGGGTGATTTCACGCTGATGCAGCGCGCCGGCACCGATGCCGCCCGTCTGGCCCTGGCCCGCTGGCCGCACGCGCGACGCGTCTGGGTGGCCTGCGGCCCCGGCAACAACGGTGGCGACGGCCTGGTGATGGCGCGCTGCCTGCACCAGCTGGGCCGACAGGTCACGGTCACGCACCTGAGCGGTCGCGGCACCGTCCCGGCCGATGCACAGCGTGCGCTGGCCCAGGCCGTGCAGGCTGGCGTGACCTTCGGGGACGCACCCGCCCCTGGTGCGGTGGACCTGGCGGTCGACGCCCTGCTGGGCCTGGGCCAGGATCGCCCGCCCGGCGAGGCCGTGCTTGCGCTGATCGATGCGCTGCACGCCTGCCAGGCGCCGATCCTGGCGCTGGACCTGCCCACCGGCCTGGCCGCCGACAGCGGCCAGACCCTGGGTGAACATGGCGTGCGCGCCAGCGCCACGCTGTCGCTGCTGACGCTCAAGCCGGGCCTCTTCACCGCCGACGGCCGGGACCATGCTGGCGAGATCTGGTGGTCGACATTGGGCGCCACGCTGGACGGCGCCGCGCCGGATGCCCTGCTGCTGGGCGCCGACGAGGCCCGGCGCCTGCCGCCGCGGCCCCATGCCGGACACAAGGGCGCGTTCGGCGACCTGTGGGTGCTGGGTGGTGCTGCGGGCATGCAAGGCGCGGCGGTGCTGGCGGCCCGCGCGGCGCTGGCAGCCGGCGCTGGCCGGGTCTATCTGGCCACGCTGGCCGATACCGCGGTCCACGCCCTGCCAGGCGCGCCAGCCGCGCTGATGCACCGCGACACCCACGCGCTGCGCCAGCCCGAGCGGCTGGCCGCGGCCACCGTGGTGGCCGGCTGCGGCGGCGGCAGCGACATGGGCGCCGAGTTGCCCGCACCGATCCGCCATGCAGCGCGGCTGGTGCTGGACGCCGACGCACTGAACGCCGTCGCCGCCGAGCCCGCGCTGGCCACCGCCCTGGTGGCCCGCGGCCACGCTGCCCGCCCAACCGTGCTCACGCCCCACCCGCTGGAAGCCGCGCGCCTGCTGGACAGCAGCACGCGTGCCGTGCAGGCCGACCGCCTGGCGGCCGCACGGGCGCTGGCCCGGCGCTTCGGCGCGGTGGTGGTGCTCAAGGGCTCGGGCAGCGTCATCGCCACGCCGGAGGGTCCGCCGTGGATCAACGCCACCGGCAACGCCCGGCTGGCCAGCGCCGGCACCGGCGATGTGCTCGCAGGCTGGCTGGGCGGACGCTGGGCGGCGCTGGGCGACGCCACCGACGCGGCCGCCCGTGCGGCCCGCGAGGCCGTCTGGCGCCACGGCCTGGCGGCCGACCGCGCCGGCCCGCATGTGTTGATCGCCGATTCGCTGATCGAGGCGATGCTGGCCAGCACGGCCGACGCCGCCTGACACCGCGCCGACCGGCGGAGCGGGTCAGCCGCTCATCGCCTCATCTCAGCGCCGCCGGGTCGCCTTGCGCCGGCTGCTGGTCTTGCCCGAGGCAGCGTCCTGCCGCGGCGAGGTCTTGGACTTGGCCTTGCCCGCGCCAGTACGGCCCGTGGGCGACTGGCGCGCCTTGGCCGCCTTGGTGGCACGCTTTTGCACCCGGTCCTCGGCCTCCACGCGCTCCAGCGGCGCCAGGCGCTCCTTGCCCGTCGGGCGGCCCTTGGCCAGCAGGCGGTCGGACTCGCCCTCGCGCACCATGCGGAAGTCGATGCGCCGGCCGTCCAGGTCGACCCGGCTGACCTGCACCCGCACCCGCGCGCCCACCGCATAGCGCTGGCCGCTGCGCTCGCCGCGCAGTTCCTGGCGCGCCTCGTCGAACCGGAAGTACTCGCTGCCCAGTTCGGTGATGTGGACCAGGCCCTCCACGTACAACGCGTCCAGCGTGACGAAGACGCCGAAGGTGGTGACCGCGCTGACGGTGCCCGAGTACTCCTCGCCCAGGCGTTCGCGCATGTAGCGGCACTTCAGCCAGGCCTCGACATCGCGCGAGGCCTCGTCGGCACGGCGCTCGTTGGCACTGCAATGCGCCCCCACCTGCTCCCAGCGCTCGAGCTCGGCGGCCTGGCCACGCGGCGGCTTGCCGCCCTTGCGCACCGGCGCGCCCACCAGCTCGCCGGTGCTCAGGTGGTAGCGGCGCGACTGCAGGATGGCCTTGATCACCCGGTGCACCAGCAGGTCCGGATAGCGACGGATGGGGCTGGTGAAGTGGGTGTAGGCCTGGTAGGCCAGGCCGAAGTGGCCGCTGTTGGCCGGCGTGTAGATCGCCTGCTGCATCGAGCGCAGCAGCATGGTGTGGATCTGCTGCGCGTCCGGGCGGTCCTTGGTGGCGGCGGCGATCGCCTGGAACTCGCCCGGCTTGGGGTCATCGCTGACCGACAGGCCCAGGCCCAGCGCGCGCAGGTAGTTCTGCAGGGTCTGGCGCTTCTCGGGCGTAGGCCCCTCGTGCACGCGGTAGAGCGACGCATGTTCAGCGCCGGCGATGAAGTCCGCTGCGCAGACGTTGGCGGCCAGCATGGCCTCCTCGATCAGGCGATGCGCCTCGGTGCGGGTGCGCGGCACGATCTTCTCGATGCGGCCGTTGTCGTCGCAGACGATCTGGGTCTCCGTGGTTTCGAAATCCACCGCACCACGTTGGGCGCGGGCCTTCAGCAGCGCGCGGTAGACATCGAGCAGGTCGAGCAGCTGCGGCATCAGCGCAGCGCGGCGCGTGGCTTCAGGGCCGCGGCTGTTGAGCAGCGCCGCAGCCACCTCGGTGTAGGTCAGCCGCGCATGCGAGCAGATCACCGCCGGGTAGAACTGGTAGGCGGTGACCTCGCCCTCGGCGCTGACCAGCATGTCGCAGACCATGCTCAGACGATCCACCTCGGGGTTCAGCGAGCACAGGCCGTTGGACAGCTTCTCCGGCAGCATCGGGATCACCCGGCGCGGGAAGTAGACCGAGGTGGCGCGCTCGAAGGCATCGTCGTCCAGCGCTTCGCCGGGCTTGACGTAGTGGCTGACGTCGGCGATGGCCACCAGCAGCCGCCAGCCCTTGCTGGCCTTCTTGCCCTTGCCCTGGACATGCGGTTCGCAGTAGACGGCGTCGTCGAAGTCGCGCGCGTCCTCCCCGTCGATGGTCACCAGCGGCACATCGCGCAGGTCGACGCGGTGCTTCAGGTCGGCGGCGCGCAGCTTGTCGGGCAAGGCCGCCGCCTGGGCCAGGGCCTCGGGCGAGAAGCGGTGCGGCACCTCGTACTTGCGCACCGCGATCTCGATCTCCATGCCCGGGTCGTCGATCTCGCCCAGCACCTCGGCCACGCGGCCCACCGGCTGCGAGTACATCGACGGCGGCTCGGTCAGCTCGACCGACACCACCTGGCCGGCACGCGCATTGGCCGCGGCGTTCTTCGGGATCAGGATGTCCTGGCCGTAGCGCTTGTCCTCGGGCGCGACGATCCAGCTGCCGCCCTCGTGCAGCAGGCGGCCGATGATCGGCGTCTTGCGCCGCTCGATGATGTCGACGACACGGCCCTCCGGGCGGCCCTTGCGGTCGAAGCGCAGGATGCGGGCGCGCACGCGGTCGCGGTGCAGCACCGCACGCATCTCCTGCGGCGAGAGGTACAGATCGGGTTCGCCGTCGTCGCGCTGCACGAAGCCGTGCCCGTCGCGGTGTCCGTTCACCGTGCCTTCAATCTCGGTCATGGTGACGCCCGGCAGCTTGTCGCTGCTTGAAATGATCTTTGTCTTGATGGTATAGTCCTATCTTTCGCTGATACGCGATGTTCTCACCAAAGAGCGTTGCCGTCTCGACGAAGCCCAGGTGGCGGAATTGGTAGACGCACTAGTTTCAGGTACTAGCGCTGAGAGGCGTGGAGGTTCGAGTCCTCTCCTGGGCACCAAGCATACAAAGGCCAGCATGCACATGCTGGCCTTTTTTGCTTGGAGGCCAGGAAGCAAGGCCCACTGCGGGCCTTGCGCGAGGACGAGAAAGGCCGGGCATGCAGGCCCGGCCGGGGTCGCGCCCATGTGACCGAGTCCTCTCCTGGGCACCAAGCATACAAAAGGCCAGCACGAGAGTGCTGGCCTTTTTGCATGGGCGCGACGCTGGTCGCGGTGCCGCTCGAAAAGTGGATGCGCGTTTCAAGTCGCTTGAAATCCATGCTATAGTTCAAGGCTCTGCTGATGACGAAAGTCTTCAACGCAGACATGCCCAGGTGGCGGAATTGGTAGACGCACTAGTTTCAGGTACTAGCGCTGAGAGGCGTGGAGGTTCGAGTCCTCTCCTGGGCACCAAGCATGCAAAGGCCAGCACGGAAGTGCTGGCCTTTTTTGCTTGGGGGCCAGGAAGCAAGGCCCACTGCGGGCCTTGCGCGAGGACGAGAAAGGCCGGGCATGCAAGCCCGGCCGGGGTCGCGCCCGTGTGACCGAGTCCTCTCCTGGGCACCAAGCATGCAAAGGCCAGCACGGAAGTGCTGGCCTTTTTTGCTTGGGGGACAGGAAGCAAGGCCCACTGCGGGCCTTGCGCGAGGACGAGAAAGGCCGGGCATGCAGGCCCGGCCGGGGTCGCGCCCGTGTGACCGAGTCCTCTCCTGGGCACCAGGCATGCAAAGGCCAGCACGGAAGTGCTGGCCTTTTTTGCTTCCGGTGCGACCGACCGCAGGCCGATCGCGGCGGTGCCATGACGAAGGGGCCCGCAGGCCCCTTCTCGTTGATGCTTCAGACCGACAGCTTCTTGGCCAGGCCCTCGGGACGCAGTGCGTCGTACTCCTCGAAGGGTTGGTGGATCCAGGGGCTGGTGGCCAGCGCCTCGACGTAGTAGTCGGGCGTGTAGCTCGACACCGCCTTGGTCCAGATCACCGCCGAGCGCAGTTCGGTGATGGCCGGCATGCCACGCAGGCGGTCAACCACCGCCTTGAGGGTGACGCCCGAGTCGGCCAGGTCGTCCACCAGCAGCACGCGGCCGGCCAGTTCGCCCTTGGGCATGGTGATGTACTTGGCCATGTCCAGGCGGCCCTGGATCGTGCCCGCCTCGGCGCGGTAGCTGCTGGTGCTCATGATCGCCAGCGGCTTGTCGAACACGCGCGACAGGATGTCGCCGGGGCGCATGCCGCCGCGGGCGAGGCACAGGATCTGATCGAAGGCCCAGCCGCTGTTGTGGATCTTGAGCGCCAGGCGCTCGGTCAGCAGGTGGTACTCGTCCCAGGACACGTACAGGTGCTTGCCGTCGTCGGTGAGCATGGGGTCTCCAGCGTGGTCGGTTGGTGGGGAGGTGCCGCTCAGGCCTGGTAGGGCTGGCGCAGCAGGATGGTGTGGTCGCGGTCGGGGCTGGTCGAGATGACGTGGATCGGCACGCCGGTGACTTCCTCGATGCGGTTCAGGTAGCGGCGCGCATTGGCCGGCAGCTTGTCGAGTTCGGTGACGCCCACCGTGGTCTCGGTCCAGCCAGGCAGAGTCTCGTAGATCGGCTCGCAGCGGGCAATCTCGTCGGCGCCCATCGGCAACAGGTCGATGTCCTCGCCGTCCAGACGGTAGCCGGTGCACAGCTTCAGCTCGGAAAGACCATCGAGCACGTCGAGCTTGGTGATGCACAGGCCCGACAGGCCGTTGACCTGGGCCGAGCGCTTGAGCAGCGCGGCGTCGAACCAGCCGCAGCGGCGCGAACGACCGGTGGTGACGCCCTTCTCGGCGCCCACGGTGCTCATGTGGTAGCCCGGCGTGCCCGGCACTTCCCAGTCCAGCTCCGTGGGGAACGGGCCGCCACCGACGCGTGTGCAATAGGCCTTGGTGATGCCCAGCACATAGTGCAGCAGGCCCGGGCCGACGCCGGAGCCGGCCGCCGCATTGCCCGCCACGCAGTTGCTGGAGGTGACGTAGGGGTAGGTGCCGTGGTCGACGTCCAGCAGCGTGCCCTGGGCACCCTCGAACAGCAGGTTCTGGCCAGCCATGTGCGCCGCGTTGAGCTCGCGCGAGACGTCGGCCATCATCGGCTTGAGTTCCTCGGCGTGGCGCATCGCCTCGTCGTAGACGACCTGGAACTGCACCTCGCCGTTGGCGATGTACGGGCGCATGGCTTCCGGGAAGGTGAAGCCGCGTGAGCCCAGGAAGCTGGTCAGCACGTGGTTGTGCAGCGCCAGCAGCTCGCGCAGCTTAGCCGCAAAGCGCTCGGGATACTTCAGGTCCTGCACGCGCAGCGCGCGGCGGGCGATCTTGTCCTCGTAGGCCGGGCCGATGCCGCGACCGGTGGTGCCGATCTTCTCGGTGCCACCCTGCTCCCGCGCGGCCTCGCGCGCCACGTCCAGTGCGGCGTGGAAGGGCAGGATCAACGGGCAGGCCTCGGAGATGCGCAGGCGCGAACGCACCTCGACACCGGCCTTCTCCAGCCCGGCGATCTCTTCGAGCAGCTTGGCCGCGGACAGCACCACGCCATTGCCGATGTAGCAGCGCACGCCGGGGCGCATGATGCCGCTGGGGATCAGGTGCAGCGCCGTCTTGACGCCGTTGATCACCAGGGTGTGGCCGGCGTTGTGGCCGCCCTGGAAGCGCACCACGCCCTGGGCGCTTTCGGTCAGCCAGTCGACCAGCTTGCCCTTGCCCTCGTCACCCCATTGGGTGCCGACGACGACGACATTGCGCCCGCGCGCGGTGGAGCCTTGTTGCATCGCTGTGCTCGTCATGCTTGAAGATTCTGTGGGGACGGTCCGCGGCGCATTCACAGCGCGCGCAGGACCCACCGTCCGTCGACCTCGATCAGCTCGCGGTCGCATTCGAATTCCTGGGCCTCGTGCTCATGGCCCGGCAGTGCGCAGACCACGGTCTCGCCCTGGCGGCGCAGACTGCGCACCGCGGCACGCAGGCCCTCGGCCTCGCCCCAGGGGGCGCGGATCGCGCCCTCGGTGCGGGCGGCGCGGGACACCTCGGCCAGACCCTTCAGGTCCAGGCTGAAGCCCACCGCCGGGCGGTTGCGGCCGAATACCGCGCCCACCTCGTCGTAGCGGCCGCCGCGGGCCAGCGCATCGGTGGAGCCGCGGCCATAGACCGCGAAGCGGATGCCGCTGTAGTAGGCGTAGCCGTTCATGTCGGCCAGGTCGAAGCCCAGGCGAACATCCGGGAAGGCCTGACGCACATGGCCGGCCAGCCAGGCCAGGTCGCCCAGCGCGGTGCTGATCTGGCTGCGCTTGGGCAGGCGCTCGGCCGCCTGGGCCAGCACCTCCTCGCCACCGTACAGGTCGGGCAGGATCGCCAGCGCCTCGCGGGCCTCGGCCGGGCAGCCGGCCGACAGCGCGCGCAGCGTGGGCTGGTCCTTGACGCTCAGCGCCGTGACCAGCGCCTCCAGTTCGGCCGGGCCCAGCGGCAGACCGGCCAGCACCGAGCGCACGACGCGGGCATCGCCCAGGTCGATGGTGAGGTCGCGCACGCCGGCGGCGTGCAGACCATCCAGGGCCAGCTCCTGCACCTCCAGGTCGGCTTCCAGGCCGGCATGGCCGTAGATCTCGGCGCCCAGTTGCAGCGGCTCGCGCGTGGCGCGCAGGCCCGACGGCCGGGTGTGCAGCACCGGGCCGCAGTAGCACAGACGGGTGACGCCCTGGCGGTTCAGCAGATGGGCATCGATGCGGGCGACCTGAGGCGTGGCGTCGGCACGCAGGCCCAGCGTGCGGCCGCTGAGCTGGTCGACCAGCTTGAAGGTCTTGAGGTCGAGGTCGCGGCCGGTGCCAGAGAGCAGCGAGTCCAGGTGCTCGAGCATCGGCGGCATGACCAGCTCGAAGCCATAGCTGCGGGCCAGGTCCAGCCACTGGCGGCGGAGTTCTTCGATGCGCCGCGCCTCGGCGGGCAGGACATCGGCGATGTGCTCAGGCAGCAGCCAGGCAGACGACATGAAACGGCGACCGGGTTAAAAACGGCATTGTACCCGCGTCGCCCGGGCCCGGCGCCAGCCAAGGCGCCTGTTCACACGACCGGAAGGGATTGCGAACAGGCCCTAGCTGCTCAGCCAGAGCACCAGCGCCCCGATCGCGATGCTGGCCAGACCGATGAAGCGGATCTGGCCATCCTGCATCGCCAGCACGCGCCGGAAGACCTCGCGCCAGCCCTGCGGGTGCAGAAGCGGCATCAGGCCCTCGAGCACCAGCATCAGGCCCAGCGCGGGCCACAGCCAGTCGGTCCAGCTGCCGCCGTCGGGCGTCATTTGCGCGGCGCCGCCGGTGCTGCGGCGCCGGTGCCGCGCATCGCCTTGAAGAACTCGCTGCCCGGATCGACCACCATCACGTCGGACTTGTTGCGCCAGCTGGCGCGGTAGGCCTCGAGGCTGCGGTAGAACTGGGCGAACTGCGGGTCGCGCCCGAAGGCGTCGGCATAGAGTGCAGACGCCTTGGCGTCGCCTTCGCCCTTGATCTTCTGGGCGTCACGGTAGGCCTCGGCGAGGATCACCTCGCGCTGGCGGTCAGCGTCGGCGCGGATCTTCTCGCCCTCGGCCTGGCCGGTCGAGCGCAGCTCGTTGGCCACCTGCTTGCGCTCGGACTCCATGCGGCGGTAGACGGCGTCGGTGATGTTGGCGACGAAGTCGACCCGCTTGATGCGCACATCGACGATCTCGATGCCGAAGCTCTTGGCCTCGTCACCCAGGCGCTGGCGCACATCGTTCATGATCTTCTCGCGCTCGCCGGCCAGCACGCCGCCGACAGTGCGCTTGGTGATCTCCTCGTTGAACGCGGCCTGCACCACCGGGCCCAGCCGGGCCTCCAGGTTGCGCAGGTCGGGGCCGCTGTTGCGGATGAACTGGCGCGGATCGGCGATCCGCCACTTCACCAGCCAGTCGATGACCAGGCTCTTCTTCTCGGCGGTGAAGATCGGACGGCTCTCGGGGCTGTCCAGGGTCTGGATGCGGCGGTCGAGGAAGACCACGTTCTGGAACGGCGGCGGCAGCTTCCACTGCAGCCCCGGCTCGGCGATGACTTCCTTGATCTCGCCCAGCGCGTAGATCACGGCGACCTTGCGCTGGTCGACGACGAACAGGGTGGAGGCGGCGAGCATCAGAAGGACGAGGCCCGCGGCGACGATACTGGCGATTCGGTTCATGGTGTGTCCCTGTGGCAGTCCGGATCAGCGGCCTTCACGGTCGCGGCTGCGGGCGTTGTCGCGGTTGCGCACATCCACGGTGGTGCTCTCGGTGGCGGCCGGTGCAGGCTGGGCCGCCGGGGCGGTGGCCGCCGCGGCGGCCGGAGCGCTCTGCTGGACCAGCTTGTCCAGCGGCAGGTACAGCAGGTTCGAGCCGCTGCGGCTGTCGGTCATCACCTTGGTGACGTTGCTGTAGACCTCGCGCATGGTGTCGATGTAGAGGCGGTCGCGGGTCACGGCCGGCGCCTTCTGGTACTCGGTGTAGACCGAGTTGAAGCGCTGCGCATCACCCTCGGCCTGCGCCACCACCCTGCCCTTGTAGCCTTCGGCCTCCTGACGCAGGCGTGCGGCCGTGCCCTGGGCCTTGGGGATGACGTCGCTGGCGTAGGCCTGGCCTTCGTTCTTGAAGCGGTCGCGGTCGGCGCCGGCCTTGACGGCATCGTCGAAGGCGGTCTGCACCTGGTCGGGCACCTGCACGTTCTGCAGGTTGACGTTGGCGATCGCCACGCCGGCGTTGAGGCGGTCGAGTTGCTGCTGGATCGACTTGACGAGGTCGGCGGCGATCGCGTCGCGGCGCTCGTAGAGCACCGAGTCGACCTTGCTGCGGCCGACGATCTCGCGCACCGCCGATTCAGCGGCCTGGGCCACGGCCTCTTCGGTGCTGGCGTTCTCGAACAGGAAGGCGCGCGCGTCCTTCAACCGGTACTGCACGGTGAAGCGGATGTCGACGATGTTCTCGTCCTGGGTGAGCATCGACGAGTCGCGCAGGCCGGTGGCGGGCACGGTGGAGGTGCGGCCGATCTCGACCGAGCGCAGCTGCGTGACACGCACCGTCTCGTGCGACTGGATCGGGTAGGGCAGGCGCCACTGGATGCCGGCGCCGGCCGTGCTGCTGTAGCGGCCGAAGGTGGTGACCACCGCCTGCTCGCCTTCCTGCACGATGAACACGCCGCTGCCGGCCCAGATCAGCGCCACCACGCCGGCGATCAGGCCGACGCCGACACCGGCACCCTTCATGTCGGGCGAGAAGTTGGGCGGATCCTCGGGCGGCTGGGCGCCACCGCCCTTGCCACTGAACAGGCCCGAGAGCTTGCGGTTGAAGTCGCGCCAGAGCTCGTCGAGGTCCGGCGGGCCGTCGTTGCGGCCATTGCTCAGCAGGCGCCAGCCCTTGGCCAGCCCAGCGGCCAGGCGTGCGCGCAGGGGGTGTCGCCGCGGTGCTGCCGACGCGCTCATTCGCTCGGTGTGCAGGGGCTCATCCATGGTGATTGTTGTCTCTAGTGTTGAGGGGGTGTGGCCGGCACCGCGGTGCCGTCCGGCAACTGGCTCACGACGCTGCGATCAGGGCTGTCGGGTGGCACCGCCTGCGCCGCGATCAGGCGGCGCAGCTGGTCCAGGCCCTGCCCTGTTCGGGCGCTGATGAACACGCGTGGGACCCGCAGACCCGCCGACAGTTCCAGCTCATCGCAGACTTGGCGCGGCTGCTGGGATTCGGGCAGCAGATCGGCCTTGTTGTAGACCAGGATCTGCGCAATGCCCTCGGCGCCGATCTCCTCCAGCACGCGCTCCACTTCGGCCCGCTGCTCCGCCAGCAACGGGCTGGCAGCGTCGACCACGTGCAGCAGCAGGTCGGCATCGGCCGCTTCCTGCAGCGTGGCACGGAAGGCCTCGACCAGCTTGTGCGGCAGGTCGCGGATGAAGCCCACGGTGTCGGAGAGCGACACGGCACGCCCCGCCTCGCCCAGGTAGAGCGAGCGGGTGGTGGTGTCCAGCGTGGCGAACAGCTGATCGGCAGCGTAGGCACGGGCCTTGGTCAGCGCATTGAACAGCGTGGACTTGCCGGCGTTGGTGTAGCCCACCAGCGAGACGCGGAAGGTGCCGCTGCGCTCACGCGCGCGGCGCTGCGTGCCGCGCTGGCGCTTGACCTTCTCCAGCCGCTCCTTGAGCTGCTTGATGCGGTCGCCGATCATCCGGCGGTCCAGCTCGATCTGGGCCTCACCCGGGCCACCGCGGTGGCCCACGCCGCCGCGCTGACGCTCCAGGTGGCTCCAGCGGCGAACGAGCCGCGTGGACAGGTACTGCAGCCGGGCCAGCTCGACCTGCAGCTTGCCCTCGTGGCTCTGCGCCCGCTGGGCGAAGATCTCGAGGATCAGCGCCGTGCGGTCGGCCACCGGCACGCCCAGGTGGCGCTCCAGGTTGCGCTGCTGCGCTGGCGAGAGCGCCTGGTCGAAGATGACGCCATGGGCGCCATGCACCAGCACCAGTTCCTTGATCTCGTCGGCCTTGCCCGAGCCGACGAACAGCGCCGGATCGGGCGAGCGGCGCTTGGCCAGCACCTTGGCCACGGTCAGGTCACCGGCCGATTCGGCCAGCAACTGCAACTCGTCAAGCGTGGGGTCGAACGAGGCGCCGGGGCCCAGGTCGACGCCGACCAGAACGGCGCGATTGCTGTCGACGTCCTGGGGCGTGCCGTGCTTGCTCAAGGCGCGCTCGGGTGGGAGGGGTCGGCGAGCGGCGCGGCCGGTTGGCCGGCGCCGGCCCTGTTCAGCGGGCTCAGTGGGCGTCGCCCTGATCGGCCGGGTGGAAATTGACGGCCCGGCCCGGCACGACGGTGGAGATGGCGTGCTTGTAGACCATCTGGGTCACGGTGTTGCGCAGCAGCACCACGTACTGGTCGAAGGACTCGATGTGGCCCTGCAGCTTGATGCCGTTGACCAGGTAGATCGAGACCGGAACATGCTCCTTGCGCAGCAGGTTCAGGAACGGGTCTTGTAGAAGTTGCCCTTTGTTGCTCACGATATTGGCTCCGTGTTGGAAGAAGTTGGAAAGCTGGCACCTTATCACAGGGCGACAGACCCTGTCGGAGCATCCGGCCCGGGGAAGGTTCCCGGCCTCAGGCGCTCTTGTCGGTGAAGGGGTTGGTGGAGTGCTTCATGTCGATGCGCAGGGGCGTACCGACCAGCTTGAAGTGGGCGCGAAAGCGCGCTTCGAGGAAGCGCTTGTAGGCGTCGGTGACGTGCTCCAGCGCGTTGCCGTGGATCACGATCACCGGCGGGTTCATGCCGCCCTGGTGGGCATAGCGCAGCTTGGGCCGGCTGGTGCCCGCGCGCTTGGGCGCCTGGTGCTCCACCGCCTCGTGCAGCAGGCGCGTCAGCACCGGCGTGGGCATCTTGCAGTGGGCCGAGGCGTGGGCATCGGCAATCGCCTTCCACAGCGGGCCCAGGCCCTGGCGGCGGATGGCCGAGATGTGCAGGATCGGCGCGAACTTCAGGAAGGCCAGGCGCGTCTCCACCGAGCGGGCCAGTTGCTCGCGCTGGTAGGCATCCACCGCGTCCCACTTGTTGATCGCAATGACGACGGCGCGGCCCGACTCCAGCACATAGCCGGCGATGTGCGCGTCCTGCTCGCTGACGCCCTGGGTGGCGTCGACCATCAGCACGACCACGCTGGCGTCGGCGATGGCCTGCAGTGTCTTGACCACCGAGAACTTCTCGATCGCCTCGAAGACCTTGCCTTTGCGGCGCAGGCCGGCGGTGTCGATCAGCTCGTAGCGACGGCCGTCGCGCTCCAGCGGCACGCGGATCGCGTCGCGCGTGGTGCCGGGCATGTCGAAGGCGATCAGGCGCTCCTCGCCCAGCCAGGTGTTGATCAGCGTGGATTTGCCCACGTTGGGCCGTCCGGCCACGGCCAGACGGATCGGTTTGTCGGCCTCGTCCTCGTCGTCGGCGTCGTCGTCTTCCGGGATGTCCTCGAGGGCGGCCTCCAGCAGGCTGCGGATGCCCTGGCCGTGCGCCGCCGACACCGGGTGCGGCTCGCCCAGCCCCAGTTCATGGAACTCGGCCAGCAGCGGCGATTCCTGCATGCCCTCGGCCTTGTTCACCGCCAGCAGCACACGCTTGTTGGCCTGGCGCAGGTAGCGGGCGATGTCGGCGTCCTGGGCCGACAGGCCCGAGCGCAGGTCGGTGACGAAGATCACCACGTCGGCCTCGGCCACGGCCTGCCGGGTCTGGCGGGCCATTTCCTTGACGATGCCGGTGGTGCTGTCGGGCTCGAAGCCGCCGGTGTCGACCACGATGAAATGGCGCGAACCCAGCCGCCCGTCGCCATAGTGGCGGTCACGGGTCAGGCCGGCGAAGTCGGCGACGATCGCGTCGCGGCTCTTCGTCAGGCGGTTGAACAGCGTGGACTTGCCCACATTCGGGCGGCCCACCAGCGCGAGAACAGGTTTCACGGCCTCATTCCGGCCGGAAGGCGAAAACCCCGCCCTTGGCGGTGACCGCGAGCAGGTTGGTGTCGGAGAGCACCAGCGGCGCGGCGATGCGCGCGCCATCGGTGGGCAGGCGCAGCAGCGGCGCGCCGGTGTCCTTGGCCAGGAAATGCAGCTGGCCTTCGAAGTCGCCGAAGACCACCGCCGGGCCGGCCACCACCGGCGCGCTCAGGCCGCGGTTGAGCAGCAGCTCAGACGTCCAGGCCAGACCGCCACCGGCGCGCTGACGCGCGGTGACACGGTCGCTGGCATCCGCGCCGACGACGATGCTGGCGTCGCCGCCGATCGCCTTCTGGCCGCCCCCGTTCTGCGACCACTGCAGCGAGCGGGTGGCCGCGTTGACGCAGCCCACCGCGTTCTGGAAGGCGCGCACGCAGAAGCTGTCGCCCACGCGCGAGGCCGGTCCGGCCAGGTCGGCCAGGCGCTCGACCTCGTTGGTGCCGCGCGGGCTGGTGACGGCCACTTCCCAGCGCAGACTGCCCTTGAGCGGGTCCAGCGCCACCAGGCGGGCGCCCTGCCCCACCAGCAAGGTGTCCTGCCAGGCCGCCAGCAGGCCCGGGTGGGCCAGCATCAGCGGGTCGCCCGGGCGGCGGAAGGTCCACAGGCGGCGGCCATCCAGCGCGTCGAAGGCATGCACCGCGCGGTCCACGCCCAGCACGAAGACGCGCTCACCCGCCACCAGCGGCGGCGTGACCACGCCCGCCTCCAGCGGCACGCTCCAGCGTTGGGCGCCGCCGTCCAGCAGCACCAGCTGCTGGTCGCGCGTGGCCACGGCGGCGAACCGTCCATCGCTGCCGACGCCGGCCGACAGGCGGGCGCCGACCTGGGCACGCCACAGCTCACGCCCGGTGGCAGCGTCCAGCGCCGCCACGGTGCCGTCATCCGAGGCCACCACGAACTGGCCCGCGCGCACCGCCACCTGCAGCGGGAAGCTGACGCTGCCGATCTGCGTCGACCAGACCTGGCGGCCGGCGATCGTGGGCGTGATCGGCTGCAGCGCCGCCGGTGTCGGCTTGTCGGCCGAGCAGGCCGCCAGCCACAGGGCCAGCGCCGGGGCCGCCAGGCGGGCGGCACGCGTCCACATCGCGCTCATTGGGTGGCCTCCGACGCCGCCGACGCGGCCGGGGCCGGCGCGCGGCCCTGGGCATCGAGCTTGGCTTCGACGATGCGGCGGTACTGCTGCTCCTCGGGCAGCGCCTTCCAGGCGGCCTGCCAGGCGGCCACGGCCTCGTCCTTCTTGCCCTGGGCCATCAGCACATCGCCGCGGCGGTCCTGGACCAGGCCCTTGTAGGCCTCGTCGGTGACCGCATCGAGCTGCTTGAGCGCGTCGTCCAGGGACTTCTTGTCGATCAGCAGACCGGCCAGACGCAGGCGGGCGACCGGGCCCAGGCCCTCGCTGCCGCTTTGCTCGGCCAGCCAGCCCAGGCTGGCGATCGCGGCGTCGGGTTGGCCCTTGTCGGCCTGCACGCGTGCGGTCAGCAGCGCGCCCTGGCGGGTCAGTTCGGCGCCACCGAAGCGCTCCTTCATGTCGCCGAAGATGCGCGTGGTGGCGTCGGCATCGCCCCGTTGCGCGGCCGCTTCGAGCTCACCGAACATGCCGGCGGCGCCCACCGCCTGCTTGGACTGCCAGTAGTTCCAGCCGTTGAAGCCGGCAATGCCGGCCAGCACCAGCGTGATCAGCCAGGTGATGAGGTTGCCGTATTGCTTCCAGAACGCCTTCAGCTCGTCGAGCTGTTCCTGTTCCTGGAGGTCGAGATTGCTTGCCATCGTGGATGTGTCAACAAGAAAGGCGCGGCCACAGGCTGGCGCCGAAGTCAGCGATTATGCGTTGCGCAGCGACGGCGCCCAGTCGGCCACCGCGTCGAGCGGGCGCAGCTGCTGCTCGGCGGCAGCGTCACGCAGCGGCTTGACCGCCACCTGGCCGGCCGCCAGCTCGTCGGCACCGAAGATCAGCGCGAAGCGGGCACCGCTGGCATCGGCCTTCTTGAACTGCGACTTCATGCTGGACTGGCCGGGGTGCAGCACCACCGACAGGCCGGCCTCGCGCAGCGCTTCGAGTGCCACCATCACCCGCGGCAGGCCCTCGGCCGAGGGCACGATGGCGTAGGCGTCGGGCACCGGCGCGGCGGGCGCCACGCCCACCTCCTCCAGCAGCAGCAGCATGCGCTCCAGGCCCATGCCGAAGCCCACCGCCGGGGTGGGCTTGCCGCCCAGTTGCTCGATCAGGCCGTCGTAGCGTCCACCGCCACAGACCGTGCCCTGGGCGCCGAGCTTGTCGGTGATCCACTCGAAGACGGTGAGGTTGTAGTAGTCCAGGCCGCGCACCAGGCGCGGGTTGATCGTGTAGCGGATGCCCGCGGCATCCAGGATGGCGCGCACGCCGTTGAAGTGCGCCAGCGAGGCCTCGCCCAGGAAGTCCAGCAGCTTGGGTGCGGCATTGGCCATGTCCTGCAGCGCCGGGTTCTTGGTGTCAAGCACGCGCAGCGGGTTGGTGTACAGGCGGCGCTGGCCGTCCTCGTCGAGCAGGTCCTTGTGCGCTTCAAGATGGGCGATCAGGGCCTCGCGGTGGGCGCGGCGCTCGCTCAGCTCGCCCAGGCAGTTCAGCTCCAGGCGCACATGCTCACCGTCGACCAGGCCCAGCTCCTTGAGCAGGCGCGCGCCCAGCAGGATGACCTCGGCGTCCACATCGGGGCCATGAAAGCCCAGGGCCTCGATGCCCATCTGGTGGAACTGGCGGTAGCGGCCCTTCTGCGGGCGCTCGCGGCGGAACATCGGGCCGAAGTAGTAGAGCCTGCGGCCGCCCTCGCGCAGGAAGGCGTGCTCGATCATCGCCCGCACCACGCCGGCGGTCATCTCCGGACGCAGCGCCAGGTGCTCGGCCTGGCCGTGCTTGTCGGCCCGGTCCTCGAAGGCGTACATCTCCTTCTCGACGATGTCGGTCACCTCGCCGATGCCGCGCACGAACAGCGCCGTGGGCTCGACGATGGGCGTGCGCACGTTCTGGTAGCCATAGCGCTGCAGCACGCTGCGCATGCGGGCTTCCAGCCACTCCCAGCGCGCCGATTCCGGCGGCAGGATGTCGTTCATGCCCTTGACGGCCTTGAGGGTCTCGCTCATCTTGGAAAAAAGGGCGCCCGAGGCGCCCGCCGGTGGGTGACAGGCAGCGTCAGGCGGCGTGGCCGAAGCGCTGGCGGATGTAGTTCTCGACGATGGCGTGGAACTCGGCGGCGATGTTGTCGCCGCGCAAGGTCAGCGCCTTCTCGCCGTCGATGAAAACCGGGGCGGCTGGCGCCTCGCCGGTGCCCGGCAGGCTGATGCCGATGTCGGCATGCTTGCTTTCGCCAGGGCCGTTGACGATGCAGCCCATCACCGCGACCTTGAGGTTCTCGACGCCGGCGTACTGGCTACGCCAGACGGGCATCTGGGCACGCAGGAAGTCGTCGATCTGCTTGGCCAGCTCCTGGAAGGTGGTGCTGGTGGTGCGGCCGCAGCCCGGGCAGGCAGTGACGCTGGGGTTGAAGCTGCGCAGGCCCAGCGCCTGCAGGATCTCCAGCGCGATCACCACCTCCTGCGTGCGGGCCTCGCCCGGCTGCGGCGTGAGCGACACGCGGATGGTGTCGCCAATGCCCTGCTGCAGCAGCACTGACAACGCCGTGGCCGAGGCCACCGTGCCCTTGGTGCCCATGCCAGCCTCGGTCAGGCCCAGGTGCAGCGGGTAGTCGCAGCGCTGGGCCAGGCCCTGGTAGACCGAGATCAGATCCTGCACACCGCTGACCTTGCAGCTGATGATGATCTGGTTCGGGTCCATGCCCATCTCGCGCGCGGCCTGGGCCGACTGCAGCGCCGACTGGATCAGCGCCTGGTACATCACCTGCTTGGCGTCCCAGGGCTGGGTGCGGCGCGAGTTGTCGTCCATCATCTGGGCCAGCAGTTCCTGGTCCAGGCTGCCCCAGTTGACGCCGATGCGCACCGGCTTGTTCCAGCGGCAGGCGGCCTCGATCATCTGGCCGAACTGGCGGTCACGCTTCTCGCCCTTGCCCACGTTGCCGGGGTTGATGCGGTACTTGGACAGTGCCTCGGCGCAGGCCGGGTGCTCGGTCAGCAGGCGGTGGCCGTTGTAGTGGAAGTCGCCGATCAGGGGCACGTCGATGCCCATGCGGTCGAGCTGTTCGCGGATCGCCGGCACGGCGTCGGCCGCCTCCGGCGTGTTGACCGTGATGCGCACCATCTCGGAGCCGGCGATCGCCAGCTCCTTGACCTGGATCGCGGTGCCGATGACATCGACCGTGTCGGTGTTGGTCATCGACTGCACGCGCACCGGTGCATCGCCGCCGACGGTGACCACGCGCTCGCCCCAGACCACGCGGGCCTGGCGGCTGCGCCGCGGCGCCGGGCTGGCTTGGGTGACGGGCTGGTCGGGTGCTTCGCTCATGGGGCAGGATTCACTTCAGTTCAAGGCGGGCCACGTTGTCGCGCGTGGCGGCGGCCAGATCGACCGGCTGGCCGCGGAAACGCAGCTCGGTGCCGACGGCATTGCCTATCTTGACACGCAGTGGCAAGGCCCCATCCAGGTCCACGGATTCACCCGGTTGCAGGGTGCGCGAGATCATGGCCTGGCCATTGCCGTCGAGCACCTCGACCCAGGACTCCACCGTGGCGCGCACCTGCAGCAGGTGGTCGGGCACCAGCACCGGGGCGGCCGGCGCCGGCGGCACGGCCGCGACGCTGGCGGCCGCCGCCGGGGCGGAGGCGATGGCGGACACGGTGGCCGTGGAGGCCGGCGCCGAAGCGGGCGTCAGTGCCGCGACGACCTGCGAGGCCGCCCCCAGGACCTGATCGACCGCCGCCGCCGAGGCGGCCGCGGTGGCGCCCTCCGGGTTGGCGGGCTGGCGCGGCACCAACCACATCAGGGCCGCGCCCACCAGCAGCACCAGCACGGTGACCAGCACGCCCTTGCCCTTGGCGTCCAGTTCCAGCGTCGGGTCGCGGCGCATGCCGTGCTCGCGGAACGGCGCGTTCAGACCGCCGCCCACATCGTCCAGCGTGCGCTGGCCGGCGGGCGGCAGCAGCGCCAGGATCGGCGCCGGGTCGATCTTCAAGGCCCGGCAGGCCGCCTGGGCCAGGGCGCGCACGAAGGTGGGGCCCTGCAGTTCGTCGTGGCGGTCCTGTTCCAGCGCCTCGAGCTTGCGCGGCGAGACCTTCAGGTGCGTGGCCAGCACGGCGATGTGCATGCCCTGTGCCTGGCGTGCCGCGCGCAGCAATGCGCCGGCACTGCCGGACAGCGGCTGGGTGTCGCCGGCGTCGCGCGGCTCAGTCATCGAAGCGCCTCCGCTCGTACAGGCCGGCCTCGGGCGAGTTCGGGAAACGGCTGCTCAGCAGGCTGCCGAGTTGATCGACCTGGCCCGCCTGGCCCAGCTGGCGCTCGATGCGCAGCGCCAGCCACAGCGATTGCGCGGTCACCTGGTCATCGATCTGGTTGACGCGGCGCACGTAGAAACGGGCCCGCTCATGCTCGCCGCGGCGGAACAGCACATCGGCGAGGTTGAAGCCGGTGGCGGGGTTGGACGGGTCCAGTTCATAGGAGCGGGCCAGCGAGCGCTCGGCCTCGGGCCAGCGCTGGGCACGGGCCTGGCAGATGCCCTGGGCCAGCAGCGTGCGGGCCAGGTCCGGGTAGGCCGGCACCTGGGCTGCCAGCGCGAACTGCTGGTCGGCTTCAGCAAAGCGCCGCTCCTGGCAGAGGAACCAGCCGTAGTTGTGCAGCGTGTCCGGGTCGCGCGAGGACAGGCGCAGGCCCTGCCGGAAGCTCTCCTCGGCCTGGCCGGCGTCGCCCATGGCGGCATAGATCAGGCCGCGCAGGCCATAGGCCGGCACCTGGTTCGGATCGGCCTGCAGCGCCGCCTTGATCTCCTGCAGCGCGGTGGCGTTCTGGCCCCGCTGGAAGTAGGCCGCGGCCAGTTCCAGGCGGGTCTGCGACAGACGGGCCGCATCGGCCTTGGGTGGCGCGTCGGGCACGGGGTCGGGCGTGCGATTGCGCTCCGGCGCCGGGCTGGCACAGCCCGCGAGCAGCGCCAGCACAGCCAGCGCGGCGCCGACACGGGACTTCACACCAGGGCGACGTGGCTTCATCAGTGAGGCTCCGGGCCACCCGGGGCGGCCGAGGGGAACGATGGGGATGGGTTGGCGGCGCTGATCCAGGTGACCGGCTGGCGCTTCATGCGTTCATGGGCCCGGGTGCGGTCCTGCACCTCGCCGGCCAGTTGGCCGCAGGCGGCGTCGATGTCGTCGCCACGGGTCTTGCGGATGGTCGTCACCACGCCCGCATCCTGCAGGCGCTTGGCGAAGGCGGTCACCCGCTCGCGCGGCGACCGGGTCAGACCGGACGCGGGAAAGGGGTTGAACGGGATCAGGTTGAACTTGCAGGGCACGCGCTGTGCGCCGCGGCCGTTGACCAGCGCCAGCAGGGCCTGGGCGTGCTCGTCGCTGTCGTTGACGCCGTCGAGCATGCAGTACTCGAAGGTGACGAAGTCGCGCGGGGCCGCGCTCAGGTAGCGCTGGCAGGCCGCCATCAGTTCGGCCAGCGGGTACTTGCGGTTCAGTGGCACCAGCTCGTCGCGCAGCGCATCCCAGGGCGCATGCAGGCTGACGGCCAGCGCCACCGGGCAGTCCTCGCGCAGGCGGTCGATCATCGGCACCACCCCGGAGGTGGACACGGTGACACGGCGGCGCGACAGGCCGTAGCCGTGGTCGTCGAGCATCACGCGCAGCGCCGGCACCAGCGCGGCGTAGTTCTGCAGCGGCTCGCCCATGCCCATCATCACGACGTTCGTGATGGCACGCTCGCCCGTGCCCAGGCCCAGGCGCACGCGCAGGCTGCGCTCGGCATGCCACAGCTGGGCCAGGATCTCGCCGGTGGCGAGGTTGCGCGAAAAGCCCTGGTGACCGGTGGAACAGAACCGGCAACCCACGGCGCAACCCGCCTGCGAGGACACGCACAGCGTGCCGCGGTCGTCCTCGGGGATGAAGACGGTCTCGACCGCATTGCCGGCGCCGACATCGAACAGCCACTTGACGGTGCCGTCGGCGGAGACATGCTCGGAGACCACGGGCAGGTCACGGACCTCGGCCACGCCCTCGAGCTTGCTGCGCAAAGACTTGGCCAGGTCGGTCATGGCCGAGAAATCGGCCGCGCCCCGCTGGTGGATCCAGCGGAACAGCTGGACGGCACGAAAGCGCTTCTCCCCGAGGGACTCGCAGTAGGCGGCGAGCCCGTCGAGGTCGAAGTCGAGCAGGTTGACCTTGCTCACGCGTCGTGCCCGCCCGGCGCTGAAATCAGCGCTGGTAGACGTTCATGCCGGGGAAGAAGAAGGCCACTTCGACGGCGGCCGTCTCGGCGGCGTCGGAGCCGTGCACGGCATTGGCGTCGATCGAGTCGGCGAAGTCGGCGCGGATCGTGCCCTTGTCGGCCTTCTTGGGGTCGGTGGCGCCCATCAGTTCGCGGTTCTTGGCGATCGCGTTCTCGCCTTCCAGGACCTGGATCATCACCGGGCCGGAGATCATGAAGTCGACCAGGTCCTTGAAGAACGGACGGGCCTTGTGCACGGCATAGAACTGCTCGGCATCGGCGCGCGACAGGTGCACCAGCTTGGCGGCGGCGATCTTCAGGCCGGCGCCTTCGAAGCGCGAGTAGATCTGGCCGATGACGTTCTTGGCGACGGCGTCGGGCTTGATGATCGAGAGGGTACGTTCGATGGCCATGAGGCGCTCCTTGGAGTCAATGGTGTACCGCGCCACGCGCGGCAACGGGAATGGGCAAAGCCCTTGATTCTAGTGCTGTAACAGCGTGTTCAGCGGCGGCGACGGCCGCCACCGCTGCCGCTGCCGCCGCCTCCGCGGCCTTGCAGCTTCTTGGCAAAGGCGTCGGCGCCGATGTAGCCCACCGAGGTGCGCATCGGGTCGGGCTGGCCGCCCTGGCCACCGCCACCACCCTTGCCACCGGGCTTGCCGCGCTTGCCGCCCCCCAGGCCACGATCGCCCTGGACAAAGCGCTTGTCGTAGGTCTGCTGCAGCGGGTTGGGGATGAAGTTCTCGTAGTCGATCTCGCGCGAGGGCTGACGCTCGCGCTGCACCTGGCGGCGGTCGAAGGTCTGCTGCAGCGGGTTCGGGATGCGGCTCGGGTCGCCCGGTTCGCGGTCCTCGTCGTAATCGGGGCGCTCCTCGCGCTGGCGGCGCTGCTGCTGCTGTTGCTGCTGCTGCGCGTTGCGGTTCTGCCCGCCACCCTGCGGCGCGCCGCCGCCCTTGCCCTTGCCGCCTTGGCGGTTGTCGGGGCCGCGGGACGGCTGGCTGGGGCGGCCGCCATCGCGCGGCTGGTCGGTCAGGCGGCGCAGCAGGCGCAGGTCGTCGCCGGACAGGTCCACCCAGTCACCGCGCTTGAGCCCGCGCGGCAGCACCACGCTGCCGTAGCGGATGCGGATCAGGCGGCTGACGGTCAGGCCCACGGTGTCGAAGAGCTTGCGCACCTCGCGGTTGCGACCTTCGGTGATGACGCAGCGGTACCAGTGGTTCACGCCCTCGCCGCCACCGTCAGCGATCGACACGAAGGACGCCGTCTGGCCCTCGATCTCGACGCCCGCCAGCAGGCGGTCGCGGGCCTCGTTCTCGAGCGTGCCGAGCACGCGCACCGCGTACTCGCGCTCGACGCCGAAACGCGGGTGCATCAGCTTGTTGGCCAGGTCCCCCGAGGTGGTGAACAGCAGCAGGCCTTCGGTGTTGATGTCGAGTCGGCCCACCGACTGCCACTTGCCGTGCTGCAGGCGCGGCAGGCGGCGGAACACCGTGGGGCGCTGCTGCGGGTCATCCAGCGTGACGACCTCGCCCACCGGCTTGTGGTAGGCGATGACACGCGCCGGCGGCGGCGCGATGCGCACCTTCACCGGCTTGCCATCGAGCGTGATGCGGTCGCCGAAGGAGATGCGCATGCCCACATGGGCGGGCTCGCCATTGACCTCGACCCGGCCGGCCTCGATGGCCTGCTCCATGTCTCGGCGCGAGCCGACACCGGACTGCGCCAGCACCTTGTGCAGCTTGGGCGCGTCGGCGTCCGGGGCCAGCACGCGCTTGTCGTCGGCAGGCTCGGCCGGCGCAGCGGCTTCGGGCTCCGCCGGGGACGGCGCCGGCTCGGCGAGCGGCTGGTCGGTCGTGGCATCGAACTCGCCGGCCAGCACGCTGGCGAAGACCTCGGTGCTGTCGACCCCTGGCGTAGCGGGAGCCGCGTCGGCGGCCGGCGCCGCAGCGGCACTGTTCTCGCCCTCCCCCTCGCCCCGGCGCGAGCCGCGGCGGCCGCGGCGGCGGCGGTTGCGGCGGCTGCCGCCGTCCTCGCCCCCCTCGCCGGCACCGTCGTCCTGGCCATCGCCCTGGCGCTCATTCGGACCGTCACCCGCGTCGTTGCCACCCTCGTCGGCCCGCACGGCGGCGGGCACAGGCGCGACGGGTGCAGGCGCAGGCGCAGGTGCCGCCGGGACCGGCGCAGCCTCAGCGGCAGCGGGGGCTGGTGCAGCGGCCTGGCTGGCCTCGCCGGCATCGGCCGCGGCGGCGGCCGACTTGCGTGGCTTGCGCGGGGCCCGGGCGGGCTTGGCAGGCGCCGAGGCCTCGGCGTCCGCAGCCGGTGCCTCAGCGGCCGCTGCGGGGGCGACGGCGTCGCTGGCCGGTGCGGCTGCGCTGCGCGTGCGCCGGCGAGGCTTCGGGGCCTCGGTGGGCTCGTCGGGAACGGTGGGTTCTTGCGCGTCGTTGCTCATGGCTCGCTGGGGTCCTTCGGCACGTCGGCCTGGGGCAGTTCGGCGTCCGCAGGCGGCGCCGTCGTGAGGGGGGGCTGCTCGCCGGGGTCGGCGGGCGCGGGGGACGGGGTCTCGGGGGCCTCGTCCAGTGGCAGTTCGGGTTGTTCGTCGAGCAGATCCACCTGCTCGCCGGTCAGGGGCGCCAGCGTCTGGGCCGACAGCGGCCCATCGAGCGCAGGCAGGCGATCCAGGCTGTCCAGGCCGAGGTCGTCGAGGAACTGGCGCGTCGTCGCGTACAGCGACGGACGGCCGGGGCCATCGCGGTGTCCGATCACCTCGACCCAGTGGCGGTCCTCGAGCTGCTTGAGGATCTGGCTGGAGACGACCACGCCGCGGATGTCCTCGATGTCGCCGCGGGTCACGGGCTGTCGGTAGGCAATGATGGCCAGGGTTTCAAGCACGGCGCGCGAGTAACGCGGCGGCTTCTCGGGGTTGAGCCGATCGAGGTACTCGCGCATCTCGGGACGGCTCTGGAAGCGCCAGCCACTGGCCAGGGCCACCAGCTCGACGCCGCGACCGGCCCAGTCACGCAGCAGCTCATCGAGCAGCTGGCGCAGGGTGTCGGCGCCGACCTGGTCGTTGAACAGCGCGCGCAGGTCGCGCATGGACAACGGCTGGTTGGCGCAGATGAGCGCCGTTTCTAGAACGCGCTTGGCATCCTGGGTATTCATGGACACATGTGTCGGGCGCCGGCGGGGTGCCACGGCGCGTCAGGCGGTCAGGGCCGGACCCCGGTGGCAAGTCGGACACCGATGTCCGACATCGGACAGACGCGTGACTGGGGTTCAGGCAGCCCGCCGGCATGGACCTGCCTACGCGGCAGACCGGGCGGTCAGTGTCGGCCGGGCCGATCGGACCGCCCCACTCTCGGGGGGCTTGGGCGCTGATTGTAGCGCGCTTCGCGTGGCGCGATGTGACGCAGGCGCGGTGCTCAGCCAGAGACCACGGCCTGCCAGGCCTGGGCAAAGTCGGCCGGCGGCGCGCACTCGAAGCGCATCGGCCGTCCGTCGATCGGGTGTGCAAAGCCCAGCTCGGTGGCGTGCAGCGCCTGGCGGGTCATGCCCAGCGCCGGCGCACCGCCGTACACCGCATCGGCCACCAGCGGATGGCCCTGGGAGGCCAGGTGGACCCGGATCTGGTGCGTGCGCCCGGTGTGCAGCGCGCAGCGCACGGCGCTGATCTCTCCACGCAGTCCGAGGCGCTCGATGTCGGTGCGCGCCGGCTTGCCGCCGGCCACCACTGCCATGCGCACGCGGGCCGACGGGTCGCGACCGATCGGTGCCTCGATGCTGAACGGCGCCGCCGCCACGCGCCCATGGGCCAGCGCCAGGTAGCGCCGGCGCACCGTGCGCGCAGCGATGTCGCGCACCAGTGCCGTCATGGCCGGCAGGCTGCGCGCCACGACCATCAGCCCCGAGGTGTCCTTGTCCAGCCGGTGCACGATGCCGGCACGCGGCAGCTGCGCACAGGCCGGGTCACGGGCCAGCAGGCCGTTGAGCAACGTGCCGGTCCAGTTGCCGGCCGCGGGGTGCACCACCAGGCCGGCAGGCTTGTCCAGCACCAGCAGGTGGGCGTCCTCGAACAGCACCGCCAGGTCCATGGCCTGCGGCAGGAAGGCGCGGCTTTCCTCGGGCAGCTCCAGCCTCACCTCGACCGCCTGGCCGGCCTTGAGCCGGCGCGAGGCCTGCAGCGCGGCCTGGCCCGCGACCCGCACCAGCCCCCGCTCGATCAGCGACTGCAGGTGGCTGCGCGAGAACTCCGGCGCCAGCGTGGTGAGGTAGCGGTCCAGGCGGTCGCCATGGGCAGCGTCCGGCACCGTCGCGGCGCGGCTTTCGGCCTGGCCGTCCAGGTCGGTGTCGTCGATGCCCGTCTGCTCCAAGGAGCCCTCCTATAATCGGCCGCCTCTTCGCAGACCTTCCAACATGACCGCAGCTTTCTCGTCGCGCCGCCTGGCACGCCTTCTCTCGGCCCTGGCCCTGATCGCGCTGGCCGCCTGCAGCTCGACACCGCGGGAAGACGACGCGAAGAAGTCCGCTGAAAAATTGTATGCGGAGGCCAAGGACGACATGGCCACCGGCGCCTGGGACCAGGCGATCAAGACGCTGGAACGCGTGGAAGGCCGGGCCGCCGGCACCCTGCTGGCCCAGCAGGCGCAGCTGGACATCGGCTACGCCCAGTGGAAGACCAACGAGAAGGCCAAGGCCTTGTCGACGCTGGACCGCTTCGTCAAGGTCCACCCGTCCAGCCCCGGTGTGGATTACGCGCTCTACCTGCGCGGCCTGATCAACTTCAACGACAACCTGGGTCTGCTCGGTTTCCTGGCCGGCCAGTCGCTGACCGACCGCGACCAGCAGGCCTCGCGCGACGCCTACCAGTCCTTCCGTCAGCTGGTCGAGCAGTTCCCCGACTCGCGCTATGCCGACGATGCCCGCGTGCGCATGGACTACATCGTCAACTCGCTGGCCGAGTACGAGGTGCATGTGGCGCGCTACTACCTGCGTCGCGGCGCGCTGCTGGCGGCCGCCAACCGCGCCCAGCAGGCCGTTCAGGCCTACCCGCAGGCGCCCGCCGGCGAGGAAGCCCTGTTCATCATGGTCGAGGCCTACGACCGCCTGGGCCTGACGCAGCTGCGCGACGACGCCCGCCGGGTGCTGACCACCAACTTCCCGAACAGCCGCTTCGTGCAGCCTGAGCTGGCGCAGGCCAAGCCCTGGTGGAAGCTCTGGTGAGCCTGCGCGCCGGCTGAGCGGCGCGCTTCACGCAGCGCGCTCCTCCGCCAGCGTGCGCAGCCACTGCAAGGCCTCCTCGCCGCTGTCCAGCGGCGTCATCGGCGGCAGGGCCGCCAGCAGGCGGCGCCCGTAGCCCTTGTCGCGCAGCCGGGTGTCGCACAGCACCAGCAGCCCCTTGTCCTGCTCGGTGCGGATCAGGCGGCCGGCGCCCTGCTTCAGCGACACCGCCGCCTCGGCGATGAAGTACTCGCTGAAGGCATCGCGCCCCTGTGACTTCAGCTGGCGCACCCGCGCCTCGACCAGGGGGTCGTTCGGCGGCGGGAAGGGCAGCTTGTCGATCAGCACGCATTGCAGCGCGTCGCCGGGCACGTCAATGCCCTCCCAGAAGCTCTGCGAGCCCACCAGCACGCTGCCCCCCTGGCCGAAGCGCTCGAGCAGCGTGCGCTTGGCGGCACTGCCCTGCACCAGCACCTGCAGCGGCGCGTCCAGGGTCTGCAGTTCGGCCTCCAGGGCCTCGGCCACCACCCTGAGGGCGCGCAACGTGGTGGTGAGCACGAAGGTGCGGCCGCCCAGCGCCTTGGCGCAGTGCGCGGCGGCGCGGCCGACCAGCGTCAGGTGACCGTCCTCGCCCGGGGCGGGAAAGCGTGGCGGCACATACACCCGCGCATGGGCGGCGTAGTCGAACGGGCTGCCCACCCGCAGGCGGCGTGCATCGTCCAGGCCAGCCGATTCGCAGAACCAGCGCAGGTCCGGCTCGTCACCCAGCGTCGCCGAGGTGAAGACCCAGGCCCGCGAGCCTGCGGCGCGCTGCTCGCCCATCATCGCCCGGATGTCCAGCGGCGACTCCACCAACCGGGCCTGGTGGGCCGTGAGGTCGATCCAGCGCACGCGCTCGGGCGGGCATTCGCGGTGGAAGCGCAGGCACTGCTGGCCCATCTCACGGGCGCGTGCCTGCAGGCGGACGAAGTCGGGCGCCGCCTCGACCACGCCCTCCAGCGCCTCGGCCGCGCGGCGCAGCGCCTCGGCCAGGCGGTCCAGGGCCGGGCCCAGCGCGTCGTCGCGGGCGGCCTCGTCCCAGCGGCGCTTGAGCTGGGCGCGCACCTCCGGCAGGCCCTGGGCAGCGGCCAGGCGCAGCTCGCGTGCGGCCAGCTCGATCGTCGCCGACAACTCCTGCCAGGGCGCCAGGCCGCGCGCATGCTGCAGGCCGGCGGCCACCAGGTCACGCGACAGGTCAACCGCCTGCCCCGTGCCCAGGGTCTGGCCCAGGAACTGCACGCCGGCCTCGACCATCTGGTGGGCCTCGTCGAACACCGCCACGTCCACCGTGGGCAGCAGCTCGGCCACACCACTGTCGCGCAGCGACAGGTCGGCGAAGAACAGGTGGTGGTTGATCACCACCACGTCGGCCGCCATGGCGTCACGCCGGGCCTTCATCAGGTGGCAGTTGACGAACTCCGGGCACTCGCCGCCCAGGCAGTTGTCGCGGCTGGAGGTGACCAGCGGGATCAGCTCGGAGCGCTCGTCCAGGCCGTCGAGCTCGCCCATGTCGCCGCTGCGGGTGCCCTGGGCCCACTGCTCGATGCGGGCCAGCGCGCGGATCGAGCCGCGGTCGGCGAAGGTGGCGCCCTCGCGCGCCTGCTGCAGGCGGTGGCGGCACAGGTAGCTGGCCCGTCCCTTGAGCAGGGCCACGCTGGCCGGCACCTGCAGCGCCTCCTTCAGGCGCGGCAGGTCGCGCAGGAACAGCTGGTCCTGCAGGTTCTTGGTGGCGGTGCTGACCAGGGTGCGGCGGCCCGACAACAGCACTGGCACCAGGTAGGCGAAGGTCTTGCCGACACCGGTGCCGGCTTCGGTGACCAGGCAGCCCTGGGCGTCGATGGCCTCGGCGACGGCCTGCGCCATCTCCAGCTGCTGCTGGCGCGGTGCATAGCCTGGCGCGGCGCGCGACAGGGCCCCGTCGGCAGCAAAGGCCTGGGCCACTGCCGCGGGCAATCCGGGATCGGCCATTCAGGCCGGCTCCGGCGGTTCGAGGGTGGCCTCCAGCACCGCAATCTGGTCGCGCAGCACCAGGCGGCGCTTCTTCAGGCGGCGCAGGGTCAGCTCGTCCAGTGGCGTCAGCGGGTCGGTCCGATCGATCAGATTGTCCAGATCGGCGTGCTCGATGCGCAACTCGATCAGGCGACGTTGGGGGGAATGGAGGTTCTCCGTCATCGAGGGGGCGGCGCAATATCTGCTGACAGTTTATATTGCATGCCATGAGCACCCTCAGCACCCAGGCCTACCGGCTGACCGCAGCGACCGGCCTGCACAAGGGCGATCGGGCCTACCAGCAGGACCAGGTCGAGATCCTTCCGCACCACCGGGTCGCCGGCTGCCTGCTGGCGCTGGTGGCCGATGGCATGGGCGGCAAGAGCGGCGGGCGCACCGCCGCCGACCAGGTGGTGCTGACCGCCCGCCAGGTCTTCGACCGCTTCAATCCCGCCGACGACGATGCCGAGGCGATGCTCAAGCAGCTGGTGGTCGAGTCGCATCTGATGATCAAGCTGACGGCCATCACCGCCGATGAAGAGCCGCACAGCACGCTGGCGGCCTTCCTGATCATGCCCGACCGCAGCGCCTGGACGGTGCATGCCGGCGATTCGCGCGTCTACCACTTCCGGGGCGCCGAGATGGTGCGGCGCACGATCGACCATTCCTACGTGCAGCGCCTGATCGACGAGGGCAAGATCACAGAGGCCCAGGCCAACACCCATCCGCAGTCCAACCTGCTGACCGGCTGCCTGGGCACCCAGCAGGACCCGCCGGTGGCGATCCAGCGCATTGAGCGCCTCGACCAGGGCGATGCGCTGCTGGCCTGCTCCGACGGCCTGTGGCACTACCTGAGTGGCAAGGAACTTGGCGCCATCGTCAACGCGCTGAACCCGCGCGAGGCCAGCGAGATGCTGATCAGCAAGGCCCGCCAGCGTGCCCGCGGCACCGGCGACAACCTGTCGCTGGCGCTGGTGCGGGTCGAGCCGATCAAGTAGTAGACCGACCGACGCCCACGCGGGGCGCTCAGGTCAGGCGCGTGTCCACCTCGCGCCGCTCCAGCGACAGGAACTCCCTCGACTGCATCTCGTTGAGACGCGAGACCGTGCGCGGGAATTCATGCGCCAGCGGGCCTTCCAGGTAGAGCTGCTCGGGCGGTACCGCGGCCGACAGGATCAGCTTCACGCGGCGGTCGTAGAGCACGTCCACCAGCCAGGTGAAGCGCCGCGCTTCCGAGGCCATGCGCACCGGCATCTGCGGCACGTCCGACAGCAGCAGCGTGTGGAACTGGCTGGCCAGCTCCAGGTAGTCGTTCTGCGAGCGCGGGCCGCCGCACAGCGTCTGGAAGTCGAACCACACCACGCCGCCGGCGCGCCGGCGCGCGCGCAGCTCGCGGTGCTCGATGTGCAGCACAGGCGACTCATCACGCGCCTCGGCCAGCTCCTCGAAGGCCTGGGTCATCGCCTGGTCGGCCACCTCGCCCAGCGGCGTGTGGTAGAGCTGCACATGCTCCAGCGTGCGCTGACGGTAGTCGGTGCCGTTGTCGACGTTGATGACCTCCAGCTTGTCCTTCAGCAGCGCGATCGCCGGCAGGATGCGGTCGCGGTGCAGGCCGTTGGGGTACAGGCCATCAGGGTGGAAGTTCGAGGTGGTGACGATCGACACGCGGTTGGCGAACATCGACTCCAGCAGCCGGTGCAGGATCATCGCGTCGGTGACGTCGGCGACATGGAACTCGTCAAAGCAGATCAGCCGGTAGCGCCGGGCGATGCGCTTGCCCAGTTCGTCCAGCGGGTTCTGCAGGCCCTTGAGGTCCTGCAGTTCGCGGTGCACCTCACGCATGAACTCGTGGAAGTGCAGGCGCGTCTTGCGGGTCAATGGCACCGCCTGGAAGAAGGCGTCCATCAGGAAGCTCTTGCCGCGCCCCACACCGCCGTACATGTACACACCGCGCGGGATCGGCGGGCGCACCAGGGCCTTGGTGATGGCATTGCTGCGCCGCGCCTTGTAGGCCGCCCACTCGTCCTGGCAGCGCTGCAGCGCGGCCACGGCGCGCAGCTGCGCCGGGTCGCTCTGGTAGCCGCGCTCGGCCAGGGTCTCGTGATACAGCTCGGTAACCGTCATGCCCCCACGCTCCCTGGCGGTCGCTGCCCCCCAAGGGGGCTTTGGCTGCGGACCGGCAGAGCCGGATCCGCGCCAAACCCTTGGCGAAGACGCATCAGAAGTTCAGGGTGCGCTTGTCAACGGCCAGCGCCGCTTCCTTGGTCGACTCGGAGAGCGACGGGTGGGCGTGGCAGATGCGGGCGATGTCCTCGCTGCTGGCCTTGAACTCCATGGCCATCACCGCCTCGGCGATCAGCTCGGAGGCCATCGGGCCGACGATGTGCACGCCCAGGATCTCATCCGACGCGGCGTCGGCGAGGATCTTGACGAAGCCGGTGGTGTCGCCCAGCGCACGCGCCCGGCCGTTGGCCAGGAACGGGAACTGGCCGGCCTTGTAGGCCACGCCATCGGCCTTGAGCTGCTGCTCGGTGCGACCGACCCAGGCGATCTCGGGGCTGGTGTAGATGACCCAGGGCACGGTGGCGAAGTTGACGTGTCCGTGCTGGCCGGCGATGCGCTCGGCGACCGCCACGCCCTCTTCCTCGGCCTTGTGCGCCAGCATCGGGCCACGCACCACGTCGCCCACCGCCCAGACGCCGGGCAGGTTGGTGCGGCAGTCGCCGTCCACCACGATGGCGCCGCGCTCATCGAGCTGCAGGCCCACCGCCTCGGGGTTCAGACCCGTGGTGTTGGGCACGCGGCCGATCGAGACGATCAGCTTGTCCACCGCCAGTTCCTGGGCGGCGCCCTTGGCGTCGGCGTAGGACACGGTGACGCCCTTCTTGCCGTTCTTGATCTCGCTGATCTTCACGCCCAGCTCGATCTTCAGGCCCTGCTTGGTGAAGGCCTTCAAGGCCTCCTTGGCGACGCCTTCGTCAGCGGCGCCCAGGAAGGTGGGCAGGGCCTCGAGGATGGTGACCTCGGCGCCCAGGCGGCGCCAGACCGAGCCCATCTCCAAGCCGATCACGCCCGAGCCGATGACGCCCAGCTTCTTGGGCACCGCACCCACGCGCAGCGCGCCGTCGTTGGAGAGGATGTTGACCTCGTCGAACTCGGCGCCCGGCAGCGGACGGGCGTTCGAGCCCGTGGCCACGATCACCTGCTTGCCGACGATCACTTCCTCGGCAGCGCCGGCGACCTTGATCTCGTAGGCGCCGTCCTTGGCCGCCACGAAGGAGCCGCGGCCGTGGAAGAAGCTGACCTTGTTCTTCTTGAACAGGTAGAGGATGCCGTCGTTGTTCTGCTTCACGACGCCGTCCTTGCGGGCGATCATCTTCGCCACGTCCATCTCGACCTTGCCGGTGGAGATGCCGTGCTCGGCGAAGTGCTTGCTGGCGTGCTCGAAGTGCTCGGACGACTGCAGCAGCGCCTTCGACGGGATGCAGCCGACGTTGGTGCAGGTGCCGCCCGGGGCCGGGCCGCCAGCGGCGTTCTTCCACTCGTCGATGCAGGCCACGTTGAAGCCCAGCTGGGCCGCGCGGATGGCGGCAATGTAGCCGCCGGGGCCGCCGCCGATCACGACGACGTCGAATTGCTTGGACATGAATCTTCCTGGTGAGCTTGGAAGAAGCGCCCCGTTGGACGGGGCGCTTCAATCAGGGGGCAGTGCTTAGATGTCGAAGAGCAGGCGGGCCGGGTCTTCCAGCGCTTCCTTCATCGCGACCAGGCCCAGCACGGCCTCGCGGCCGTCGATGATGCGGTGGTCATAGGACATCGCGAGGTAGTTGATCGGGCGCACCACGACCTGGCCGTTCTCGACCACCGCGCGGTCCTTGGTGGCGTGCACACCCAGGATGGCCGACTGCGGCGGGTTGATGATCGGGGTCGACAGCATCGAGCCGAAGGTGCCGCCGTTGGAGATCGAGAAGGTGCCGCCCGACAGCTCCTCGATGCCCAGCTTGCCGTCCTTGGCCTTCTGGCCGAATTCACCGATCTTCTTCTCGATGTCGGCGAAGCTCAGCTGGTCGGCATTGCGGATGATGGGCACCACCAGGCCACGGGGCGAACCCACCGCGATGCCGATGTCGAAGTAGCCGTGGTAGACGATGTCGTTGCCGTCGACCGAGGCGTTCAGGATCGGGTAGCGCTTGAGCGCAGCCACCGCGGCCTTGACGAAGAAGCTCATGAAGCCCAGCTTGACGCCGTGCTCCTTCTCGAACTTGTCCTGGAACTTCTTGCGCATCTCCATCACCGGGGCCATGTTGACCTCGTTGAAGGTGGTGAGGATGGCGTTGGTCGACTGCGACTGCACCAGGCGCTCGGCGATGCGGGCGCGCAGGCGGGACATCGGCACGCGCTGCTCGGGGCGGTCGGCCAGGTTCTGCAGCGTGGGCGCGGCCACCGCGGGCAGCGGCTTGGCGACGGCGGCATTCACCGGCGCGGCCACCGGGGTCGGCACCGCGGCCTTGGCACCCGAGGCCACGGCACCCAGCACGTCGCCCTTGGTGACGCGGCCGTCCTTGCCGGTGCCGGCCACCGAGCCGGCGGCCAGGTTGTTGTCGGCCATCAGCTTGGCGGCGGCGGGCATGGCCACGCCGGACTTGTCGGCCGAGGGCGCGGCCGCGGGGGCGGCAGCAGGCGCCGGGGCGGCGGCGGCGGGCGCAGCGGCAGCGCCGGCCTTGCCCTCGGTGTCGATCTGCGCGATGACCTGGTCGCTGACCACGGTACCGCCGTCGCCCACCACGTGAGCGGCCAGCACGCCGGCGGCCGGCGCCGGGACTTCGAGCACGACCTTGTCGGTCTCGATCTCGATCAGGATCTCGTCCATGGCCACGGCTTCACCGGGCTTCTTCTTCCACTGCAGCAGGGTGGCCTCGGCCACGGACTCGGACAGTTGGGGGACCTTGACTTCTACGATTGCCATGATGTGTCTTTCGTGTCGGTGCGGGGGACGCTGTGCATCCGCCAGCCCCGGCCCGGGCGAGGCGCCTCAGGCCAGGACTTCGGCGGCGCCCTGAGGGCGTCCGCCGTCGTGCTTATTTGCTGAGAATGAAACCCTTGAGCTTGCCGTAGGCCTGGTCCAGCAGCGCCTTCTGCTGGTCCTGGTGCAGGTGGGCATAGCCCACCGCGGGCGAGGCCGAGGCCGGGCGGCCGGCGTAACCCAGGCGCTGGCCGTCAAGCATGTTCTCGTGGATCTGGTGCTGGATGAAGAACCAGGCGCCCTGGTTCTGCGGCTCGTCCTGGCACCACACGATCTCGGTGGCGTTGGGGTACTTCTTCAGCTCGGCGCCGAACACCTTGTGCGGGAACGGGTACAGCTGCTCGACGCGCAGGATCGCGACGTCGGTGGCCTTCTTGTCCTCGCGCTTCTTGACCAGGTCGTAGTAGACCTTGCCCGAGCAGGCGATCACGCGCTTGACCTTGGCGTTGTCGATCGCCTCGTTCTGCTCGCCGATCACGGTCTTGAACTCGCCGCGGGTGAAGTCGGTCAGCGGCGAGGTGGCGTCCTTGTTCCGCAGCAGCGACTTGGGCGTGAAGATGACCAGCGGCTTGCGCAGCGGGCGCACCATCTGGCGGCGCAGCAGGTGGAAGATCTGGCTGGCCGAGGTGGGCTGCACGATCTGCATGTTGGTGTCCGCCGCCAGCTGCATGAAGCGCTCCAGGCGGGCCGAGCTGTGCTCGGGGCCCTGGCCTTCGTAGCCGTGCGGCAGCATCAGCGTCAGGCCGTTGACGCGGCCCCACTTGACCTCGCCGGAGGCGATGAACTGGTCGATCACCACCTGGGCGCCGTTGGCGAAGTCGCCGAACTGGGCTTCCCAGATCGTCAGCGTGTTCGGCTCGGCCGAGGCGTAGCCGTACTCGAAGCCCAGCACCGCCTCTTCGGACAGGATGGAATCGATGACGGTGAACTGCGCCTGGTTGTCGGCCACGTGCTGCAGCGGGATGTAGGTGCCTTCGTCCCACTTCTCGCGCTTCTGGTCATGGATGACCGCATGGCGGTGGGTGAAAGTGCCGCGACCGCAGTCCTCGCCGGACAGGCGCACCGGGTAACCGGCGGCCACCAGCGACGCGAAGGCCATGTGCTCGCCCATGCCCCAGTCGACATTGATCTCGCCACGGCCCATGGCCGCGCGGTCGTCGTAGACCTTCTTGACCAGCGGGTGCATGTTGACGGTCTCGGGGATCGTCGTCAGGCGCTCGGACAGGCGCTTCCACTCGGTCAGCGGGATCGCGGTGTCGGCCGAATCGGTCCACTTCTTGCCCAGGTAGGGCAGCCAGTCCACGGCGAACTTGCTCTTGAAGTTGCTGAGCACCGGATCGACCGTGTGGCGGCCAGCGTCCATGGCGGCACGGTAGGCCTTGGCCATGTCGTCGCCCAGCGTCTCGCCCAGGCCTTGCGCAGCCAGCTTGTCGGCGTACAGCTTGCGCGTGCCGGGGTGCTGGGCGATCTTCTTGTACATCAGCGGCTGGGTCAGCGCCGGCGTGTCCTGCTCGTTGTGGCCCAGCTTGCGGAAGCAGATGATGTCCACCACGACGTCCTTGCGGAAGGTCATGCGGAACTCCAGCGCCAGCTGGGTGGCCAGCACGACCGCTTCCGGATCGTCGCCGTTGACGTGCAGCACCGGCGACTCGATCATCTTGACGATGTCGGTGCAGTACAGCGTGGAGCGCAGGTCACGCGGGTCCGAGGTGGTGAAACCGATCTGGTTGTTGATGATCAGGTGCACCGTGCCGCCCGTGGAATAGCCACGGGTTTCGGACAGCATCAGCGTTTCCTGGTTGACGCCCTGGCCACCGAAGGCCGAGTCGCCGTGCACCAGCACCGGCAGCACCTGGGCGCCGACCTTGTCGCCGCGGCGGTCCATGCGGGCGCGCACCGAGCCCTCAACCACCGGGTTGACGATTTCCAGGTGCGAGGGGTTGAAGGCCAGGCTCAGGTGGACCGGGCCACCGGCGGTGGCGATGTCGGAGCTGAAGCCCTGGTGGTACTTCACGTCGCCAGCGGGCAGTTCCTCGGGCGCGGTGTGGTCGAACTCGGCGAACAGGTCCTTGGGCATCTTGCCCAGGGTGTTGACCAGCACGTTCAGGCGGCCACGGTGGGCCATGCCGATGACGATTTCCTGCACGCCCTGCTCACCGGCGCGCTGGACGACCTCGTCCATCGCGGCGATGAAGCTCTCGCCGCCTTCGAGCGAGAAGCGCTTCTGGCCGACGTACTTGGTGTGGAGGAAGCGCTCCAGACCCTCGGCCGCGGTCAGGCGCTCGAGGATCTGCTTCTTCTTCTCGGGGGTGAAGCTGGGCTTGGAGCGGATCGATTCCAGCTTTTCCTGCCACCAGCGCTTTTGCGTCTGGTCGGTGATGTGCATGAACTCGACGCCCAGCGTGCCGCAATAGGTCTCGCGCAGGGCCTGCAGGATCTCCCGCAGCGTCATGTTCTCGGCCTTGCTGAAATAGCTGTTGGCCGCCGAGAACGAGATGTCCATGTCGGACTCGGTCAGGTCGTAGAACGCCGGCTCGAGTTCGGGGATCTTGGGGCGCTCGGTGCGCTTGAGGGGGTCCAGGTCGGCCCAGCGGGCGCCCACGTTGCGGTACGCGGCGATCAGCGACTGGACATGGACCTGCTTGCGGGCGACGGCCAGATCGGCCGAACTGGCCTTGGCGGCGAAGGCGTTGGCCTTGGCGCGCTGGGCGAAGGACTCGACGACCGGCGCATGGGCGACGTCGCGGGCTTCGGTGCCGTCGGTGGCGGGGACGTGTTGCAGCGCGTCGAAGTAGGCGCGCCAGTTGTCGGGCACGGAGCCCGGGTTGTCGAGGTAGGCTTCGTACATCTCCTCGACATAGGGCGCATTGCCCCCGAACAGGTACGAGTTCGACCTGTATTGCTGCATCATCTTTCGCTCACCTTTCGCCCCGGTTGCCAGGACTCCGATGGGTTGATCAACCTTCCGCGGCCCGGCTTCACCGGTTGGCGGATTGCGACCCGCCTTGCTCGGTTTGTCTCGATAACCAGCAAGGGGACACAGAAGGACCGTTCAAGTCACATTCGGGACTGTACCACCGCCGTGACTTGTTGTTGTGGGCTGTATTACGCGCCCGCAAACCCTTTACTTTCCTGACAAATCGGTCGTCCGGACGAAAAATGCGTCAGTGAATTCCCACCCCCGCGCCACGCCACGCGTGATCCGCCTGCGGTCCGAGGCCCCGCCCATGCCCGCGATCGGCCAGCCCTGCAATGGCTGCGGGGTGTGCTGCGCCTGGGCGCCCTGCCCTCTGGGCATCGTGGTGAGCGGGCGGCGCCAGGGGCGCTGCCGCGCGTTGCGCTGGGATGCGGCGCAGCGCCTGTACCGCTGCGCGATGGTCAGCCAGCCGCGCCGGGTGTGGCCCTGGTGGCCACGCTGGGCCGAGCCGGCCTTGCGCCGGCTGGCGGCGCGCTGGATCTGGGCTGCCAGCGGCTGCGATGCCGATCTGGCGGCCGAACGCGCCGCCTGATCGGCCGGACCACTCAGCCCAGCAGGCGCGCGCGTGCCGCGGCGTACTCGCGCGCCAGCTGCGCCACCAGTTCGGCGGCCGGCTGGACACGGGTGATCGCGCCGATCCCCTGGCCACAGCCCCAGATGTCCTTCCAGGCCTTCTTGGCGTCGCCGCCGAAGTTCATTTTCGAGGGGTCGCTCTCGGGCAGGTTCTCCGGGTCCAGGCCGGCGGCGCGGATCGACGGCTTCAGGTAGTTGCCATGCACCCCAGTGAACAGGTTGGAGTAGACGATGTCGTCGCTGCTGCTGTCGACGATGCACTGCTTGTAGGCGTCCACCGCGCGCGCCTCATCGGTGGCGATGAAGGCCGAGCCGATGTAGGCGAAGTCGGCCCCCATGGCCTGCGCGGCCAGGATGGCGCCGCCGCTGGCGATCGAGCCCGACAGCGCCAGCGGGCCGTCGAACCACTGGCGGATCTCCTGGACCAGCGCGAACGGGCTCTTGACGCCTGCATGGCCACCGGCGCCGGCCGCCACCGCGATCAGGCCGTCGGCGCCCTTCTCGATGGCCTTGTGCGCAAAGGCGTTGTTGATGATGTCGTGCAGCACCACGCCGCCCCAGGCATGCACCGCCTCGTTGACGTCGGTGCGCGCGCCCAGCGAGGTGATCACCACGGGCACCTTGTAGCGCGCACAGACCTCCAGATCGTGCTCCAGCCGGTCATTGCTCTTGTGCACGATCTGGTTGATCGCGAAGGGCGCGGCCGGCGTGTCGGGGTGGGCCTTGTCCCAGGCCGCCAGGGTCTCGGTGATCTCGGCCAGCCACTCATCCAGTTGCGAGGCCGGACGCGCATTGAGCGCCGGCATCGAGCCGATGATGCCGGCCTGGCACTGGGCGATGACCAGCTGGGGGTTGGAGATGATGAACAGCGGCGAGCCGATCACCGGCAGACGCACGCGTTGCAGCGCGGCAGGCAGGCGGCTCATCAGAAGGCCTCCAGCGCCATGGCGGTGACACCGGCGTGGCCGTCGACGATGCTTTCGCGCAGGCCGGCGGTGCGGGTCAGCAGGTGGTCGGCGTAGAAGCGCGCAGTGGCGATCTTGGCCTGCATGAAGGCCACATCATCACCCGCGGCCAGGCGGTCTTCGGCCGCCATCAGTGCCCGCCCCATCTGCCAGCCGGCCATCAGGTTGCCGGCCAGCATCAGGTAGTTCACGCTGCCAGCGAACACGGCGTTGGGGCTGGCCTTGGTCTGACCGGCGACGAAGTCGACCACCGCCAGGAAATCGGCGCGCGCGGCGGCCAGGCGCCTGGCGAAGGCCTTCGCGTCGGCGCTGGGACGCGCAGCCAGGGCTTCCTCGGTGGCCGCGATCTGCGCCGCGATGGCCTTGGCGGTCTGGCCGCCGTCGCGCGCGGTCTTGCGGCCGATCAGGTCGTTGGCCTGGATCGCGGTGGTGCCTTCGTAGATGGTCAGGATCTTGGCGTCGCGGTAGTGTTGGGCGGCGCCGGTTTCCTCGATGAAGCCCATGCCGCCATGCACCTGCACGCCCAGGCTGGTGACCTCCAGGCTGGTTTCGGTGGAGTAGCCCTTGACCAGGGGCACCATGAACTCGTAGAAGGCCTGGTTCTGCTGGCGCACGGCCGCGTCGGGGTGGTGGTGCGCGGCGTCATAGGCGGCGGCGGCCACCAGCGACATCGCGCGACAGCCCTCGGCGGTGGCACGCATCGTCAGCAGCATGCGGCGCACGTCGGGGTGGTGGATGATGGCCGCAGCGCCCGGCACCGAGCCGTCCACCGGACGCGACTGCACGCGGTCGCGGGCATAGGCCACGGCGCGCTGGTAGGCGCGGTCCGACACCGCCAGGCCCTGGACGCCCACGCCAAAGCGCGCCGCGTTCATCATCACGAACATGTACTCCAGGCCGCGGTTCTCCTGGCCCACCAGGTAGCCCACCGCGCCGCCGTTGTCACCGAACTGCAGCACCGCGGTGGGGCTGGCCTTGATGCCCATCTTGTGCTCGATGCTGACGCAGTGCACGTCGTTGCGCGGGCCCAGCGAGCCGTCGGCGTTGACCAGGAACTTCGGGCAGATGAACAGCGAGATGCCCTTGACGCCTTCCGGCGCCCCGACCACGCGGGCCAGCACCAGATGGACGATGTTCTCGGCCATGTCGTGCTCACCCCAGGTGATGAAGATCTTGGTGCCGAAGATGCGGTAGCTGCCGTCGGGCTGCGGCTCGGCACGGGTGCGCACCGCGGCCAGGTCGGAGCCGGCCTGCGGCTCGGTCAGGTTCATCGTGCCGGTCCAGGTGCCGTCGATCATCTTCGGGATGAAGGTGGCCTTCTGCTCGTCGGAGCCGGCGGTCAGCAGGGCCTCGATCGCGCCGTCGGTCAGCAGGGGGCACAGCGCGAAGCTCAGGTTGGCCGCATTGACCATCTCCTGGCAGGCGGCGTGGATCAGCTTGGGCAGCCCCTGGCCACCCACATCCGCCGGGTGGTGCAGGCCCTGCCAGCCGCCCTGGGTGTACTGGTCGAAAGCAGCCTTGAAACCGGGCGTGGCGTGGACCTTGCCGTCGCTGAAGTGCGAGGGATTGATGTCGCCTTCCCAGTTCAGCGGCGCGACCACATCCTCGTTGAGCTTGGCGCACTCCTCCAGCACGGCCTGGGCGGTGTCATAGCCCGCGTCCTCGAAGCCGGGCAACTGGGCGATGGCGTCGATGTTGGCGAGTTCCTTCATCGCGAACAGCATGTCCTTGACGGGGGCGCGGTAGCTCATGGGATGTCTCCGGGAAAGGCAGGGGGCGAAAGAAAGGGCGCCACGACGGGCGCCCTTGCTGTGTTGGCGAGGGCCGCGCTGCGGCCCCTCAGGCGCGGATCAGAGGGCGTTGATCAGCTCGGGCACGGCGGCGAACAGGTCGGCCTCCAGGCCGTAGTCGGCGACGCTGAAGATCGGCGCTTCCGGATCCTTGTTGATCGCGACGATCACCTTGGAGTCCTTCATGCCCGCGAGGTGCTGGATCGCACCGCTGATGCCGCAGGCGATGTAGAGCTGCGGCGCGACGATCTTGCCGGTCTGGCCGACCTGCCAGTCGTTCGGTGCGTAGCCGGCGTCCACCGCGGCGCGGCTGGCGCCCAGTGCGGCGCCCAGCTTGTCGGCCAGCGGCGTCAGCACCTCGTTGAACTTCTCGCTGCTGCCCATCGCGCGGCCACCCGAGACGATGATCTTGGCGGCGGTCAGCTCGGGGCGGTCGCTCTTGGCGATTTCGCGGCCGATGAAGCTGCTCCTGGGCGCGGCGGCGGTCGCGGCGACGGTCTCGACGGCCGCCGAGCCACCCGTGGCCGCAGCAGCGTCGAAGCCGGTGGTGCGCACCGTGATCACCTTGACCGCGTCGGCGCTCTGCACCGTGGCGATCGCGTTGCCCGCGTAGATCGGACGCTCGAAGGTGTCGGCCGACACCACCTTGGTGACGTCGGACAGCTGCGCCACGTCCAGCTTGGCGGCCACACGCGGCGCGACGTTCTTGCCGTTGGCGGTGGAGGCAAACAGGATGTGGCTGTAGCCGGAAGCGATGGCCAGGACCTGCGCGGCCACGGCCTCGGCCAGCTGGTCGCCCAGGCTCGCACCATCGGCGTGCAGCACCTTGGCCACACCGGCGATCTGCGCGGCCGCAGCCGCAGCGGCGGCGGCGTTGTGGCCGGCCACCAGCACATGCACATCCCCACCGCAGGCCGCAGCGGCGGTCACGGTGTTCAGCGTGGCGCCCTTGACGCTGGCGTTGTCGTGTTCAGCAATGACGAGGACGCTCATCTCAGATCACCTTCGCTTCGTTCTTCAGCTTGCTCACCAGGGTGGCCACATCGGGCACCTTCACACCGGCGCCGCGCTGCGGCGGCTCGGAGACCTTGAGCGTCTTGATGCGCGGGGTCACGTCCACCCCCAGGTCGGCCGGCTTGACCGTCTCCAGGGGCTTTTTCTTGGCCTTCATGATGTTGGGCAGCGTGACGTAGCGCGGCTCATTGAGGCGCAGGTCGGTGGTGATCACCGCCGGCAGGGACAGCTTGAGCGTCTCCAGGCCGCCGTCGACCTCGCGGGTGACGGTGGCGGCGCCATCGGCCACCTCGACCTTGGACGCGAAGGTGGCCTGCGGCAGGTCGGCCAGCGCGGCCAGCATCTGGCCGGTCTGGTTGCAGTCGTCGTCGATCGCCTGCTTGCCCAGGATCACCAGGCCCGGCTGCTCCTTGTCGACCAGGGCCTTGAGCAGCTTGGCCACGGCCAGCGGCTGCAGCTCGGCATCGGTCTCGACCAGGATGGCGCGGTCGGCGCCGATGGCCATCGCGGTGCGCAGGGTTTCCTGGCACTGCGTGACGCCGCAGGAGACGGCGATGACTTCGGTCACGGCGCCCTTTTCCTTCAGGCGCACCGCCTCTTCGACGGCGATCTCGTCAAAGGGGTTCATGCTCATCTTGACGTTGGCGATGTCCACCCCCGTGCCGTCGGACTTCACGCGAACCTTCACGTTGTAGTCGACGACGCGCTTGACGGGTACCAGTACCTTCATGCTGCGTTGCTCCTGTCGGATGTCGAGGTTGTTGAATTGACGTTAACGTAAACCAAGTGATTCTAGGGGCGATGCGCGCTCCGCAGGCGTTGCCCTCGTGGAAACTCGCTGAATGCGGCCCTCAGGCTGACTCTTTTAAATCGAACGTTCGTGCTATTTTAAGGGTCCGCCAGCCACCACCGCAAGCCATCCTGGTGAAAACCCGTGGGTGCGCTGCCAGCGGTTAGACTGCCGGCCGCCATGTCCGTCCTGCCCACCCTGCCCCGCACCATCGGCGTCTTCGATTCGGGGGTGGGTGGCCTGTCGGTGCTGCGTGCGTTGCACCGCTTGCGACCCGAGCACCCGCTGCATTACCTCGCGGACTCGGCCCACGCACCCTATGGGGACCGCGATCCAGCCTTCGTCGCCCAGCGCAGCCTGCGCCTGGCCGAACACCTGCTGGCGCATGGCGCGGCCATGCTGGTCGTGGCCTGCAACACCGCCACCGCCTGGGCCATCGACGCACTGCGGCAGCGCTACCCGCAGCTGCCCCTGGTCGGCGTGGAGCCGGGCGTCAAGCCGGCCGCCGCGATGTCGCAGCGCCGCCGCATCGCGGTGATGGCCACCACGGCCACGCTGGCGAGCCCGCGCTTCGCGCTGCTGGTCGAGCGCCACGCACCCGGCTGCGAGGTGCTCCGCGTGCCCTGCCCCGGCCTGGCTGCTGCGATCGAGCGCGGTGACGACGGCCGCGACGAGGTGGAAGCCCTGCTCGACCGCCACCTGCACCCGCTGCAGGACAGCGGCATCGACGTGATGGTGCTGGGCTGCACCCACTACCCCTTCGTGGCCGAGCGCATCGCGCTGCGCTTGCCGCCGCAGGTGCACCTGCTGGACACCGCCGACGCCGTGGCCCGCCAGGCACTGCGCCTGCTGGGCGAGGCGCCACAGACACCAACGCCCCATCCTTGGCCGGCCCTGCGGCTGGAGAACACCGGGGACCCGGCGGTGCTGGAGCGCATGGCGCGCAGCTGGCTGCAGGTGGACGTCACCGCCCGGCGCTGCAACGCCTGAGCGACGACCCCTGGTGCCCGGAACCGGACTCGAACCGGTACGTCCGTTGCCGGACTGCGGAGTTTAAGTCCGCTGCGTCTACCAATTTCGCCATCCGGGCGCGGACAGCTGTGGCCGATGATAAGCGCGCCCTGCGCGCGCCACGGCCCTGAAACGACGAGGCGGCCGGACCCGGGAGGGTGCGGCCGCCTGCGCGTGACTGGAGCGGGAAACGAGGCTCGAACTCGCGACCTCAACCTTGGCAAGGTTGCGCTCTACCAACTGAGCTATTCCCGCATCTGGAGCGGGAAACGAGGCTCGAACTCGCGACCTCAACCTTGGCAAGGTTGCGCTCTACCAACTGAGCTATTCCCGCTTGGGATGCGTAGGCCGGTGGGCCCCGCCGGTGCGCCCGAGGGCCCACCGGTTGGTGATCTGGAGCGGGAAACGAGGCTCGAACTCGCGACCTCAACCTTGGCAAGGTTGCGCTCTACCAACTGAGCTATTCCCGCATGGCTTCAGGAGACTGGAGGCGCGATCCAGAGTCGAACTGGACTAGACGGATTTGCAATCCGTTGCATAACCGCTTTGCTATCGCGCCTTCGGATTCCCGAAGGAGGCGTGCGCCGCCAGGCTCCCCCGATGAAAAAGGGAAGCCGGGGCTTCCCTCTTGGGCATCTGGAGCGGGAAACGAGGCTCGAACTCGCGACCTCAACCTTGGCAAGGTTGCGCTCTACCAACTGAGCTATTCCCGCTTGGGGTTCCTCTCGGAACACACTCGCCGCTGACGCGCTTGGTGTCGCTCGGCCTGCCGCTCTTTTGCAAGAGCCGCCTGCCGCAGCAGCGAAGCTCGCATTATAGGCAAAAACATGGCCGCTATGAAGCGGCCATGACTTTTTTTCGGCGAGTGGATCAGTGGGTCAGGTCGGGCCCGGTGCCCACGGCGCCGCTCTCCGCAGCCGGCGCGGCGGCGGCCGGCGCCTCCTCGTCGGGCAGCGGTGTCGGCGCCGATTCCAGCGCCACGTCCAGCACCTTGTCGATCCAGCGCACCGGCACGATCTCGAGCTGGCTCTTGACGTTGTCCGGGATGTCCTGCAGGTCCTTGACGTTTTCCTCCGGGATCATCACCAGTTTGATGCCGCCGCGGGCCGCCGCCAGCAGCTTCTCCTTCAAGCCGCCGATCGCCGTGACCTCGCCGCGCAGCGTGATCTCGCCGGTCATCGCCACATGCGCCTTGACCGGGATGCCGGTCAGCGCCGAGACGAAGGCGGTGGTCATCGCGATGCCGGCGCTGGGGCCGTCCTTGGGCGTGGCGCCATCGGGCACGTGGATGTGCACGTCGCGCTTCTCGAACAGTTCGTCCTTGATGCCCAGGCGGCGCGCGCGGCTGCGCACCACGGTGCGTGCGGCCTCCACCGATTCCTTCATCACGTCGCCCAGCGAACCGGTGCGGATGATGTTGCCCTTGCCCGACATGGCCGTGGCCTCGATGGTCAGCAGGTCGCCGCCCACCTCGGTCCAGGCCAGACCGACCACCTGGCCGACCTGGTTGGTCTTCTCGGCGCGGCCGAAGTCGAACTTGCGCACACCCAGGAAGTCGTGCAGGTTCTCGTCGGTCACCACCACCTGGCCGCTGTAGGTCTTGAGCTGGTGGCCCTTGACGACCTTGCGGCAGATCTTGGAGATCTCGCGCTCCAGCGAGCGCACGCCGGCTTCCCGCGTGTAGTAGCGGATGATGCCGCGGATGGCCGCCTCGGTGACGTCCATCTCCTCGGCCTTGACGCCGTTGTTCTTGGCCTGCTTGGGCAGCAGGTAGCGCTGGGCGATGTTGAGCTTCTCGTCCTCGGTGTAGCCCGACAAGCGGATCACTTCCATGCGGTCCAGCAGGGCCGGCGGCATGTTCATCGAGTTGGAGGTGGCCACGAACATCACATCCGACAGGTCGAAGTCGACCTCGATGTAGTGGTCGCTGAAGGTGTGGTTCTGCTCGGGGTCGAGCACCTCCAGCAGCGCCGACGACGGATCACCGCGGAAGTCCATGCCCAGCTTGTCGATCTCATCGAGCAGGAACAGCGGGTTGCGCACGCCCACCTTGGACAGGCTCTGCAGCACCTTGCCCGGCATCGAGCCGATGTAGGTGCGGCGGTGGCCGCGGATCTCGGCCTCGTCACGCACGCCGCCCAGGGCCATGCGCACGAACTTGCGTCCGGTGGCGCGCGCCACACTCTGGCCCAGCGAGGTCTTGCCCACGCCCGGGGGGCCCACCAGGCACAGGATCGGCGCCTTGACCTTGTCGACGCGCTGCTGCACCGCGAGGTATTCCAGGATGCGGTCCTTGACCTTCTCCAGGCCGTAGTGGTCCTCGTTGAGGACCTCCTCGGCGTTGCCCAGGTCGTGCTTGACCTTGGACTTGCGGGCCCAGGGCAGACCGATCAGCGTGTCCAGGTAGTTGCGCACCACCGTGGCCTCCGCCGACATCGGCGACATCAGCTTGAGCTTCTTGAGTTCGGCCTCGGCCTTCTTGCGCGCTTCCTTGGGCATGCGCGCGGCCTTGATCTTCTTCTCGAGCTCCTCGATGTCGGCACCTTCCTCGCCGTCGCCGAGTTCCTTCTGGATGGCCTTGACCTGCTCGTTCAGGTAGTACTCGCGCTGGCTCTTCTCCATCTGCCGCTTGACGCGGCCGCGGATGCGCTTTTCCACCTGCAGGATGTCGACCTCGTGCTCGAGCAGCTCCAGCAGCTTCTCCAGGCGTTCGGCCACCTCGAACAGGTCCAGCACACTCTGCTTGGATTCGAGCTTGAGCGGCAGGTGCGCGGCAATCGTGTCGGCCAGGCGACCGGGCTCATCGATGCCGGCGATCGAGGTGAGGATCTCCGGCGGGATTTTCTTGTTGAGCTTGACGAACTGGTCGAACTGCTGCGTCACGGCGCGGCGCAGGGCTTCGACCTCGGGGCTGGCCTCGCCGGCCGGCGCCACCGGCACCACCTCGGCCACGAACTGCTCGCCCTGGTCGGTGACCTGGCGCGCCACGGCGCGCTGCACGCCCTCGACCAGCACCTTCACGGTGCCGTCGGGCAGCTTGAGCATCTGCAGGATGCTGGAGATGCAGCCGATCTCGAAGAGATCATCGGCCTTGGGCTCGTCCTTGCCGGCGGCCTTCTGGGCCACCAGCATGATCTGCCGGCCGCCTTCCATGGCGGCTTCCAGGGCCTTGATGGACTTGGGCCGCCCCACGAACAGCGGGATGACCATGTGCGGGAACACGACCACGTCGCGCAGCGGCAGCAGCGGCAGCGTGATGGGTTCCGGGGGAAGAATCGGGTGTCCGGACATCAAGGGCCTCACTTTCTCGAACCCATCTGGGGGCCGAGCGGATGATTGCAAGTGACCAGCGTCATCGGGGGCTGGTCGATCTGGGGGGTGAGGCGGTGGCGAGGGTCAGGCGCTGGCCTTGGCCTGCTCGCGGTACACCAGCAAAGGCTTGCCACCTTCGTCGATGATGTGCTCGTCGACCACCACCTTGGCCACGCCGTCCAGCGTGGGCAGGTCGAACATGGTGTCGATCAGCGCCTGCTCCATGATGGACCGCAGGCCCCGGGCGCCGGTCTTGCGCCTGAGCGCACGGCGGGCGATCGCGGCCAGCGCGGACGGCCGGATCTCCAGCTCCACACCGTCCATCGAGAAGAGTTTCTGGTACTGCTTGACCAGCGCGTTCTTGGGCTCGACCAGGATTTGCACCAGCGCGTCCTCGGTCAGTTCGCCCAGCGTGGCGACCACTGGCAGGCGGCCGACCAGTTCGGGGATCAGGCCGAAGCGCACCAGGTCTTCGGGCTCGACGTTGCGGAACAGCTCGGAGGCGCGCTTCTCCGACTTGCTGTGCACCGTGGCGCCGAAACCGATGCCCGACTTCTCGGTGCGGTTCTGGATCACCTTCTCCAGGCCATCAAAAGCGCCGCCGCAGATGAACAGGATGTTGGTGGTGTCGATCTGCAGGAAGTCCTGGTTCGGGTGCTTGCGCCCGCCCTGCGGCGGCACGCTGGCCATCGTGCCCTCGACCAGCTTCAGCAGCGCCTGCTGCACGCCTTCACCCGAGACATCGCGGGTGATGCTGGGGTTGTCGGACTTGCGGGTGATCTTGTCGATCTCGTCGATGTAGACGATGCCGCGCTGCGCCCGTTCCACATCGTAGTTGCAGTTCTGCAGCAGCTTCTGGATGATGTTCTCGACATCCTCGCCCACGTAGCCGGCTTCGGTCAGCGTGGTGGCGTCGGCGATCACGAAGGGCACGTTCAGCAGGCGGGCCAGCGTCTGCGCCAGCAGCGTCTTGCCCGAGCCGGTGGGGCCGATCAGCAGGATGTTGCTCTTGGCCAGCTCCACCTCGTCCTTCGAACCACCCAGGTGCTTCAGGCGCTTGTAGTGGTTGTAGACCGCCACCGCCAGCGTGCGCTTGGCGGCCTCCTGGCCGATCACGTACTGGTCCAGGCTGGACTTGATCTCGGTGGGCGTGGGCAGGTCGGACTTGGCCGCCTTGGCGGTCGGGCTGTCCGCCGGCACCTCGTCACGGATGATGTCGTTGCACAGCTCGATGCACTCGTCGCAGATGAAGACCGACGGCCCGGCGATGAGCTTCTTGACCTCGTGCTGATTCTTCCCGCAGAAAGAGCAGTGGAGGACCTTTTCGGCAGAAGTGCCTTTCTTCTCGGGCATGGGCTCGGCTGGCTGGGGAAGTGGTCGGTCAATGATAGTGCAAGTACGGATCCCCCTCCGGGTGCGAAAAGAGGGGGAAATCCGCCCGCGGCCCGGCTCAGCCGCGCTTGTCGAGGACCTGGTCGATCAGGCCATAGGCCTGGGCTTCGGCCGCACTCATGTAGTAGTCGCGCTCGGTGTCGGCCTGGATCTTCTCCAGCGGCTGGCCGCTGCGCTCGGCCAGGATGCGGTTGAGCTGCTCGCGGGTCTTGAGGATCTCGCGGGCGTGGATCTCGATGTCGGTGGCCTGGCCCTGGGCGCCGCCCAGCGGCTGGTGGATCATGATCTTGCTGTTGGGCAGCGAGAAACGCTTGCCCTTGGCGCCGGCCGCCAGCAGGAAGGCGCCCATGCTGGCCGCCATGCCCATGCACATCGTGGAGACGTCGGGCTTGATGAACTGCATGGTGTCGAAGATCGACATGCCGGCGCTGACGCTGCCGCCCGGCGAGTTGATGTAGAACGAGATGTCCTTGTCGGGGTTCTCGCTCTCCAGGAACAGCAGCTGGGCCACCACCAGGTTGGCGCTCTGGTCATTCACCGGGCCGACCAGGAAGACGATGCGCTCGCGCAGCAGACGCGAGTAGATGTCGTAGGCGCGCTCGCCGCGGCCCGACTGCTCGATGACCATCGGGACCATGCCCAGGGCTTGGGTGTCCAGTGCACTCATGGATGTCCTTGAGAAGAGAACGTTGCGAAGGATGTGCCCATTATGCGGCGCTGCGCGATGCCCCTGATCCAGAAAAAAGCCCGGCATGGTGGCCGGGCTGATTTGGTGCGCGCGCAGGCAGGTGCGCGCTGGGGCGGCATCAGGAGGCCGACATCAGCTCCTCGAAGGGCAGCTGCTTGTCGGTGACCTTGGCCTGGGCCAGCACGAAGGCGGTGACGTTGTTCTCGATCACCACGGCCTCGACCTCGGCCATGCGCTCGCGGTCGGACAGGTACCAGCGGATCACCTCGGCCGGCTTCTCGTAGCTCTGGGCCATCTCCTCGATGTGGGCCTGGAGCTGCTCGGGCTTGGCCTGCAGGTTGTGGGCCTTGACCAGTTCGGCCACCACCAGGCCCAGGCGCACGCGGCGCTCGGCCTGCGGCTGGAAGATCTCCTTGGGGATCGGGGCCTTGTCAGCGTCCTTGACGCCGCGCGCCTTCAGGTCGGCGCGGGCGCCTTCGGCCAGGCGCTCCAGCTCGTTGTCGACCAGGGCCTTGGGCAGGTCCAGCTCGGCCACCTTGACCAGCGCGTCCATCGCGGCGGCCTTGTTGCGGGCCAGCACGCGGAACTTGACCTCGCGCTCGAGGTTCTTGCGCACATCGGCGCGCAGCGCCTCGACCGTGCCCTCGGCGATGCCCAGCGACTTGGCGAACTCAGGCGTCACCTCGGGCAGGTGCTGGGCCTCGATCTTCTTCATCGTGACCAGGAAGTCGGCTTCCTTGCCGGCCACATCCTGGCCGTGGTAGTCGGCCGGGAACTGCAGCGGGAAGGTCTTGCTCTCGCCCACCTTCATGCCGCGCACCGCGGCGTCGAACTGCTCGAGCATCTGGCCTTCGCCAACCAGGAACTGGAAGGCCTCGGCCTTGCCGCCGGCGAAGGGCTCGCCGTCGATCTTGCCTTCGAAGTCGATGGTCACGCGGTCACCGGCCTGGGCGCCTTCGGCGGCCGGGCGCTGGGCGAAGCTGCGGCGCTGCTTGCGCAGGATCTCGATCGTGCGATCGACAGCGGCCTCGTCGACCTCGGCGTTGACGCGCTCGACCTCGGCGGTGGCCAGGTCACCGAGCTTGACCTCGGGGTAGACCTCGAAGGTGGCGTCGAACGCCATCGTGCCTTCGGCGGCGCCGTCCTTCTGGCTGATGCTGGGCACGCCGGCCACGCGCAGCTGCGCCTCGCCGGCGGCCTGGGCGAAGGCCTCGCCGAGCTTGTCGTTCATCACCTCGTACTGGACCGAGTAGCCGTAGCGCTGGGCCACGACCGACATCGGCACCTTGCCGGGGCGGAAGCCATCGGCCTTGACGGTGCGCGACAGCTTCTTCAGACGGGCCTCGACCTCCGCATTGATGTCGGTGGCCGACAGGTTCAGCGTGATGCGACGCTCCAGCTTCTCGAGGGTTTCAACAGTGACGGCCATGGACAAACTCTGGTGTTGGGGTGTCTCTGAACGTGATCGGTTCCGATGGTGCGCGGAGCCGGACTCGAACCGGCACGCCCGTGAAGGCGTCAGGACCTAAACCTGGTGCGTCTACCAATTTCGCCACCCGCGCGGATCCGATCACGAGCCCGTCGGCTGGCGGTCAGGCCATCCCACGGGCGCTCCTTGTACGGCAGTGCGGGGCCTGGACGACCCGGGGCACCCTGCCCTGGTCGTCCCGGCCCCTGCGAACCGGTAAACCGTGGATTCTATCGTCCCGCGGGCGTTTCCGGCGCCGACGGCCTCTCAATGCGGAACCAGGCCGCATACATGGCCGGCAGCGCCAGCAGCGTCAGCACCGTGGCCACCAGCAATCCACCCATGATGGCCACCGCCATCGGCCCCCAGAAAAGGCTGCGCGAGAGCGGGATCATCGCCAGCATCGCCGCCGCCGCGGTCAGCACGATCGGCCGGAAGCGGCGCACCGCCGACTCGACGATGGCCTTGGCCGCCGCCACCCCGGCGCGGCGGTCCTGTTCGATCTGATCGATCAGGATCACCGAGTTGCGCATGATCATGCCCAGCAAGGCGATGAAGCCCAGCAAGGCGACGAAGCCGAAGGGCCGGTTCAGCAGCAGCAGCGCGCCCGCCACGCCGGCAATGCCCAGCGGCGCGGTCAGCACCACCAGCATCGCGCGGCCGAAGCTCTGCAGCTGCAGCATCAGCAGGGTCAGCATGATGAAGCCCATCACCGGCACGCCGGCGGCGATCGAGCCCTGGCCCTTCTGGCTCTCGGCCACCGCACCGGCCACCTCGATGTGCATGCCCGGCGGCATGCGCTGCGCCAGCGCCTGCATCTTCGGCCAGACCTCGTTGGTGACGGTCGCGCCCTGCACGCCCTCGACCACGTCGCCCTGCACCGTCACCGCGTAGAGCCGGCCCTCGCGCCACAGCACGCCGGGCTCCCAGCCGAATCGCGCGGTGGCCACCTGGTTCAGCGGCACCGAGCGGCCGCTGGACGTGGGCACGTAGGCGTTGCCCAGCGCGGTGATGGTGTCGCGCTCGTCAGCCGGCTGGCGCAGCACGATGTCGATCAGCCGGTCGCCTTCGCGGAACTGGCCGACCGTGCTGCCCGACAGCAGCACGCGCGCCGCCTGGGCGATCGACTGGCTGCTGACACCTAGGGCACGCGCCTTGTCCTGGTCCACTTCCAGGCGCAGCGCCTTGACGGGTTCGTTCCAGTTGTCGTTGACACCCCGCATGCTGGGATGAGACTGCAGCACGGCGCGCGCCTCGGTGCCCCACTGGCGCACCGACGACATGTCGGGGCCCACCACGCGGAACTGCACCGGGTACGGCACCGGCGGGCCGTTGGGCAGCAGCTTGACGCGGCCGCGGGCCTCGGGGAATTCGCTGGCCAGCAATTGCGGCAGGCGCAGGCGCAGCTCCTCGCGCGCCGTCAGGTCCTTGGGCAGGACGATGAACTGGCTCACGTTGGCCTGCGGGAACACCTGGTCCAGCGGCAGGTAGAAGCGCGGCACGCCGCTGCCCACCCAGGCCGTGACCGTGGCCACGCCCGCCTCCTTGGCCATGCGCTGCTCGAAGCGGTGCGCCAGCAGCTCGCTCTGCTGGATCGTCGAGCCCTCGGGCAGCCACAGGTCGACCAGGATCTCGGGCCGGCTGGAATCGGGGAAGAACTGCTGCTGCACCCGGCCCATGCCGACCAGGCCCAACGCGAAGATCGCCAGGGTGATGGCGATGGTCTTCCAGCGGTGCTCCACGCACCAGGTCACCAGCGTGCGAAAGCGCTGGTAGAACGGCGTGTCGAACAACTCATGGACCTCACCCTCGTGGCCCTGGCGGGTCTTCAGCAGCCAGGCGCCCAGGTAGGGCACGAAGTACACCGACACCACCCACGAGATCAGCAGCGCGGCCGAGGTGACGGCGAAGATCGCGAAGGTGTACTCGCCCACCGTGGACTTGGCCATGCCGATCGGCAGGAAGCCGGCAGCGGTGATCAGCGTGCCGGTGAGCATGGGCATCGACGTGGCCTCGTAGGCATAGGTCGCGGCACGCATCCGGTCGTAGCCTTCTTCCAGCTTGCGCACCATCATCTCGACCGCGATGATCGCGTCGTCGACCAGCAGGCCCAGCGCGATGATCAGCGAGCCCAGCGAGATCTTGTGCAGCCCGACGCCCCAGTAGAACATCGTCACGAAGGTGATCGCCAGCACCAGCGGGATGGTGATCGCCACCACCAGACCGGGCCAGATGTCGATGCGCAGCGGCTTGAAGTGCAGACCCAGGCTGATGAAGCTGACCGCCAGCACCACCACCACCGCCTCCACCAGCACGCGGATGAATTCACCCACCGACTGGCTCACCGCCTTGGGCTGGTCCTGCACCTGCGACAGCTCCACGCCCACCGGCAGCTCGGCCTGGATGGCCTCGACCTTGGCGCGCAGCGCCTTGCCCATGGCGATGATGTCGCCGCCCTTGGCCATGGCCACGCCCAGCGCCACCACCTGGCGGCCCTGGTGGCGCACCATCACACTCGGCGGATCGGCATAGCCGCGGCGGATCTCGGCGATGTCGCCCAGGCGCAGCGAACTGGCCTGGCCGGTGGTCGGGTTGACGCCGCGGATCGGCAGCGCCCGCAGGTCATCGACCGTGCGCAGCTGGCCGGCCACGCGGACCTGCAGGTTCTCGGTGCCCGCATTGAGCACGCCCGAGCTCTCCACCGCGTTCTGCGCCGACAGCTGGGCCAGCACCTGGTTCATGTCCAGGCCCAGGGTCGCCACCCGCTTGTGCGAGAGCTCGATGAACAGCTTTTCGGCCTGCACGCCGAACAGCTCGACCTTGGCCACGTCGCGCACGCGCAGCAGCTCGCCCCGCACGCGCTCGGCGAACTGGCGCAGCTCTTCCGGTGTGAAGCCATCGCCGGCCAGGGCGTAGATCGAGCCGTAGACGTCGCCGAACTCGTCATTGAAGAAGGGGCCGACCACGCCCTGCGGCAGCGTGCCGCGCATGTCGCCGATCTTCTTGCGCACCTGGTACCAGGTGTCGGACACATCCGCCGCCGGCGACGAGTCCTTCAATTGCAGGATGGTCAGCGACTCGCCGGGTTTGGTGAAGCTGCGGATGATGTCGCTGTGCGGCACCTCCTGCAGCGTGCGCTCGATCTTGTCGGTCACTTGCTCGGCCACCTGCTGGGCGCTGGCGCCCGGCCAGTAGGCCTGCACCACCATCGCCCGGAAGGTGAAGGGGGGGTCCTCGTCCTGGCCCAGCTGCAGGTAGGCGGCCACGCCCAGCAGCATCAGCACCACCATCAGGTAGCGGGTCAGCGGCGCATGTTCCAGCGCCCAGCGCGAGATGTTGAAGCCGCCGCCGGCTCCGCCCTGTCCGGCACTCATCAGCGGCTCCCCGAAGCGGCAGCCGAGGTGCCCGGCGGCAGCCAGGGCTTGACCTTCTGGCCGGCCGCCAGCAGGTGGGTACCGGCGCTGACCACCTCTTCGCCTTCCTTCAGGCCGCCCACCACCAGGGCCCAGTTGCCGTCGGCACCGGCCAGTTCCACCGGGCGCAGCCGGATCACCGAGGCGGTGCGATCGAAGATCCAGACGGCGCTGCCCGCCTCATGGGCGAAAACGGCACCCAAGGGCAGCCGCCAGCCGCGGGTCGTGCCGGCGCTGACCAGCCGCACCTGGGCGGTCTGGCCCAGCGGCACGTTGGCGCGGCCCAGATCGGCCTTGACCTGGAAGGTGCGGGTCACCGGGTCGGCGGCCGCCGCCACCTCCCGCAGGGTGACCGGGATCTCTTCCGTCCGGCCCCACAGCTGCATCAGCAGCGCATCGGGGCGGCCGCGCAGGGCGCGCAGGGCCTCGATGCGGCCCTCCGGCACGCTGAACACCACATCGCGCGGCCCATCCTGGGCCAGGCGCAGCAGCGGCGTGCCAGCGGCCAGCACCTGGCCCGGCTCGGCCAGCACGCCGGTGATCACGCCGGCGGCCGGGGCCACCAGCGTGGTGTAGCCGGTCTGGCGGCCCTGGGCCTGGGCCGAGGCACGGGCCTGCTCCCACTGGGCACGGGCAGCCTTGGCGGCGGCTTCGCGCCGGTCCAGCTCGGCTGGGCCGACGAAGCCTTGGGCGCGCAGGTCGCGGTAGCGCTGCAGGTCGGCCTCCAGCTGGTCCAGGTTGGTCCTGGCGGCCAGCACGCCGGCGTCTGCCGCCTGCTGGGCCAGTTGCAGGTCGGCCGGGTCCAGCCGAGCCAGCACCTGGCCTGCCTTCACGGCCTGGCCGTTGTCCACCAGCCGGCTGTCCAGGCGGCCGGGCACGCGGAAGGACAACACGGTCTCGGTGCGCGCGCGGATCTCGGCGGCGAACACTTGCCCGGGCGGTGTGCCCGACTCGCCCACCCGGAACAGGCGCACCGCGCGTTCCGGCTCGGGCGCCGGGGCCTTGGGCTGGCAGGCGGTGAGCATGGTGGCGGCCACAAGGGCGAGGAGCACGGTGCGGACGGGGATGGCGGCCATCGATGGATCTCGATTAATGACTGACTGGTCAGTAATATACGAAGAGCACTGATCGGCGTCAACCGCCAGACGGGCGATCTGTGCACCGACAATCGCGGGGTGAGCGTCGATCACTACGAAAACTTCCCCGTCGCCTCCTGGTTGTGCCCGCCCGCGCTGCGCCCGCCGATCACCGCGATCTACCACTTCGCGCGCACCGCCGACGACCTGGCCGACGAAGGCAGCGCCAGCCCGGAACAGCGCCGTGCACTGCTGCAGCAGCTGCGCGCGAGCTGGCACGCCAGCCTGCGCGGCGAACCGGCCGACCCCCGCTGGTCCGCCATGCTGGCCACCCTGGTGCGCGAACAGCAGCGACACGCCCTGCCCCAGCCGCTTCTTGAAGACCTGCTCGATGCCTTCCGCCAGGACTGCGGCAACCCGCTGTATGACAGCCGCGCCCAGCTGCTGGACTACTGCCGCCGCTCGGCCAACCCGATCGGCCGCCTGCTGCTGCACCTTTACGGCCTGCACGACCCGCTGGCGCTGCGGCGCTCGGACGCCATTTGCACCGCACTGCAGCTGATCAACTTCTGGCAGGACTTCAGCGTCGATCACCCCCGCGGCCGCTGCTACCTGACCGCCGAGGATTGCGCCCGCCATGGCGTGGACCGCGCCGCGCTGCTGGCGGGCCAGGTGCCAGGCCGGGCCGAAGCCGCGCTGCTCGCCGATCTGCTCGACTGGACCGAGGGCCTGATGCGCCAGGGCGCGCCGCTGGTGCACCAGCTGCCGGGCCGGATGGGCTGGGAGCTGCGCGCGGTGGTCCAAGGCGGCCTGCGCGTTCTGGCGACAATCCGCCGCATGAACCCGCACTCGTTCCAGACCCGGCCCCAGCTGCGGGGCGCCGACTGGCTGGCCATCGGCTGGGCCGCTCTGCGCATGCGCCGGAGCTCGACATGACGCCTCAGCAATACGTCCAGGACAAGGCCGCCTCCAGCGGCTCGTCCTTCTACTACGCCTTCCTGTTCCTGCCACCCGAGCGCCGCGCCGCCATCACCGCCTTCTACGCTTTCTGCCGCGAGGTGGATGATGTGGTGGACGACATGGTCGAGCCCAGCGTCGCGGCCACCAAGCTGGCCTGGTGGCGCCAGGAAGTGGCCCGCGCCTACGCCGGCCAGCCCAGCCACCCGGTGATGCAGGCACTGATGCCGCTGGCGCCCACCTACGGCATCCGTGCCGAGCATCTCCAGGCAGTGATCCACGGCTGCCAGACCGACCTGGATCAGAACCGTTTCCTGGACTTCGCCAACCTGGCCCAGTACTGCCACCTGGTGGCCGGCGTGGTGGGCGAGGTGGCGGCGTCGATCTTCGGCCAGACCGACCCGCAGACCACGCCGTACGCCCACCGCCTGGGCCTGGCGATGCAGCTGACCAACATCATCCGCGATGTCGGCGACGATGCGCGCCGCGGCCGCATCTACCTGCCGATTGACGAACTGCAGCGCTTTGACGTCAAGGCGCATGAGCTGCTGATGCGCCAGTCGCCCTGGGGCTACAGCGAGCGCTTCCAGGCGCTGATGCGCTTCCAGGCCGAGCGCGCTCGCAGCCTGTACGCCGAGGCCCTGGCGCTGTTGCCGGAGGCGGACCGCGCCGCACAGCGCCCCGGCCTGATGATGGCCAACATCTACCGCGCCCTGCTCGACGAGGTCGAGCGTGGCGGCTTCCAGGTGCTGCACCAGCGCATCTCGCTGACGCCGCTGCGCAAGCTGTGGATCGCCGCACGCACCCAATGGCAGGGCCGCTGACCACGGCACCGCAGCGCGTGGCCGTGGTCGGCGCCGGCTGGGCCGGGCTGGCCGCGGCGGTCGAACTGGTCGACGCCGGTCACGCCGTCACGCTGATCGACATGGCCGCCCAACCCGGTGGACGGGCCCGCTCGACGCCGTCCACCACGCTGCCCCAGCAGGACAACGGCCAGCACATCCTGATCGGCGCCTACCGCGACACCCTGGCGATGATGCGCCGGGTGGGGGTCGATCCCGACGCGGTGCTGCTGCGCACCCGGCTCTCGCTGCGCGACCCCCAGGGCCGCGGTCTGGCGCTGGGCGGGGGTCCGGCGACGGTGGCCTTCGCCCTGGGCGTGCTGCGCTGGCAGGACTGCCCCTGGCCGGACCGCCTGGCGCTGCTGCGGCTGGCGCTGGGCTGGCGCCTGGGCGGCTTTCGCTGCGAACCGGACCAGAGCGTGCAGGAATTTGCCCAGGGCTGCCCGCCATCGGTCTACCAGGCCCTGCTGGAGCCGCTGTGCGTGGCCGCGCTGAACACGCCAGCGCCGCAGGCCAGCGCCCAGGTGATGCTCACGGTGCTGCGCGACGCCTTGTTCGGCGGTCCGGGCAGCGCCGACCTGCTGCTGCCGCGCGCGCCACTGGACGCGCTGTTCCCCCGGCCAGCACTGGCCTGGCTGATGCAGCGCGGCGTGGCCTGGCATCCTCGCCGTCCGGTGCGGCAACTGCGCCCCGCGCCGGGCGCAGGCTGGCAAGTCGACGATCTGCCGCCGGTGGACCAGGTCGTGCTGGCCTGCAGCGCCACCGAGGCAGCGCGGCTGGTGCACCCCCTGGCGCCGCACTGGAGCCGCCAGGCCCTGGCGATCCGCTACCAGCCGATCGCCACCGCCTGGATCGACGCCCCACCCGCCCGCTGGACGGCGCCGATGCTGCGCCTGAGTGACGGGCCGGCGCAGTTTGCGTTCGACCTCTCGGCGCTGGGAGGCCCGCCCGGTTGCTTCACGCTGGTGGCCAGCGGTGCGGCCGACCTGGCGGCCCAGGGTGCCGCCGCCGCAGGCCAGGCGCTGCTGGCCCATTGGCAGCGCTGCTTCGGCCCGGACGCCCGCCTGCGCAGCGTGCGCATCGAGAAGCGCGCCACCTTCGCCTGCACACCGGGCCTGGCGCGCCCCGCGGCCCGGGTCGCGCCGAGCCTGTGGGCGGCGGGCGACTATGTCGAGGGCCCTTACCCCGCCACGCTGGAGGGCGCGGTGCGCACTGGCCGGCAGGTGGCGCTGGCCGTGGCGGCATCCGGCGCGGGCCAGGTGCTGGGCATGAAATCTCCATCCACTTGACGAAATCGGCGTTTCGCCATGCAAAATAGGGTCAACCCCGTGATCGCCGCACCATGACCCGCAAAGACAACCAGTCCCCCAGCATCCAGGTGCTGGCCCGCGCGTTCTCGCTGCTCGACGAACTGGCCGCCCACCAGGACCCGGTGCCCCTGAAGGAACTCAGCGAGCGCACCGGCCTGCACCCGTCGACCGCCCACCGCATCCTGAACGACCTGGCCGTGGGTCGATTCGTCGACCGCCCCGAGGCCGGCAGCTACCGGCTGGGCATGCGGCTGCTGGAACTGGGCAACCTGGTCAAGGCGCGCTTGGACGTGCGCGACGCCGCACTGGGGCCGATGCGCGAGTTGCACAAGCTGACGCACCAGCCGGTGAACCTGTCGGTGCGCCAGGGCGACGAGATTGTCTACATCGAGCGCACCTACAGCGAACGCTCAGGCATGCAGGTGGTGCGCGCGGTCGGCGGCCGGGCGCCGCTGCACCTGACCTCGGTGGGCAAGCTCTTCCTGGCCTGGGACGATCCGCAACGGGTGCGCGCCTACGCCACCCGCACCGGCCTGGCCGGCCACACCCGCAACAGCCTGACCGACCTGCCCTCGCTGGAGCGCGAGCTGGTCCGGGTGCGTCGCGAGACGCTGGCGCGCGATGACGAGGAGCTGGAACTGGGCGTGCGCTGCATGGCCGCCGGCATCTTCGACGACCAGGGCAAGCTGGTGGCCGGACTGTCGATCTCCTCGCCTGCCGACCGGATCGAGGAAGCCTGGGTCGATCGGGTCAAGGCGACCGCGGCGCAGATCTCGGCCTCGCTGGGTTTCCGGGGCCCGACGCCCTCGCCCTGAGGCGGGGCTGCGCAGAAGCCGCCTGGACAGGACCTCGCAGGCGCGTGTGGCGATCTGAGCGCCGCGTCGCGGCCTGGCGCGCCTGACAGGGCTTGCAACAGCCTCTGCAGGAACGAGCGGAACGAGCCGGTCAGCGGCCTGGGTGCGCTCAGCCGGCGCTGCGACCAGCGGCCACCGGATGCGCCGACACCTGGTCGGGCGCGCCGGTCAGCCAGCGGCGGATGCGCTCGGCGTCGCCGATGCGCGAGTACTTGCCGGCGGAATCCAGCAGCACCATGATCAGCTTGCGGCCCGCCAGACGGGCCTGCATGACCAGGCACTGGCCGGCCTCGCTGATGTAGCCGGTCTTCTGCAGCCCGATGTCCCACTCGGGGCTCTTGACCAGGCGATTGGTGGTGTGGAACTGCAGCTGGCGGCGGCCCAGCGACACCTGGTACTCCGGCGAGGTGGACAACTCGCGGATCAGCGACACCTGGTAGGCCGCCTTGACCAGCGTGGCCAGATCGCGCGCGCTGGACTGGTTGGAGCTGGACAGGCCGGTGGGCTCGACGTAGCGGGTGTCATGCATGCCCAGCGCACGGGCCTTGGCGTTCATCGCCGCAACGAAGGCCTGCAGGCCGCCGGGGTAGCTGCGGCCCAGCGCATGGGCCGCGCGGTTCTCGGAGGACATCAGCGCCAGGTGCAGCATCTCGCCACGGGTGAGCTGTGTGCCTACCACCAGCCGGGAGCGGGTGCCCTTCTCGGTGTCGACGTCGTCGTCCGAGATGGTCAGCGTCTCGTCCATCGACAGCCGGGCCTCGGTGACGACCATCGCGGTCATCAGCTTGGTGATCGAGGCGATTGGCAGGACCGCGTCGGGGTTCTTGCTGAGCAGTACCTCGTTGGTGTCCTGGTCCATCACGAAGGCCACGCTGGAGCGCAGGTCCAGCGGATCGTCGGATTCATGCAGGCCGTAGAGCTGGCCGAAGGACGGCTTGGCCGGCACCTCGGCGCGAACCGCCACCGGGCGGCGCGCCGCGACCGGACGGGCCTTGGCGCGCGTGGCCGTGGCAGGCGCCGCAGCGGCCCGCACCGGCTTGGCCGTCTTGCTGACCTTGGCGGGCGCCGCTGCCGGTTTGCGAACCGCGGCGGACGCTGACACCCCTGACACCGCCAGGGCCAGCGCGGCCAGCCAGGCGAGAGAAAACACGCGCAACTTCGAATTCAACATGTATCGCAACCGGTGTCGGGGCTGGAGATCGGGGCCTGCGAGAACAGAGTCTATTGGAAACCAAAAAGACACGCAAGATCAAAAACTTGCGTGTCTTTCCTAAAGTAGCGGCCGGCGCCTTGGGGCGCCGCCGCCGGTTCACCACTGGGCCGAGGTGCGCTCCACGTTGCCCTGCAGCTTGTTCAGGGCGGCCAGATAGGCCTTGGCAGACGCCACCACGATGTCCGGATCCGAACCGACGCCGTTGACCACCCGGCCCCCATGCTGCAGCCGGAACGTCACCTCGCCCTGCGATTCTGTGCTGCCCGAGGTGATCGCATTGACCGAATAGAGCAGCATCTCGGCGCCACTTTGCACATGGGCTTCGATCGCCTTCAGGCTGGCGTCGACCGGGCCGTTGCCGTCGGCCTCGCTGGTCACCTCCTTGGCGCCGACGAAGAAGCTGACCTTGGCGTGCGGCCGCTCACCGGTCTCCGAGCGCTGGCTCAGCGCCACCAGGCGGTAGTGCTCCTGCTCCGAGGTCACGCTCTCGTCACCCACCAGGGCGATGATGTCCTCGTCGAAGATCTCGCTCTTGCGGTCGGCCAGGTCCTTGAAGCGGGCGAACGCAGCGTTGATCTCGGCCTCGGACTCCATCTCGATGCCCAGTTCCTGCAGGCGCTGCTTGAAGGCGTTGCGGCCCGAGAGCTTGCCCAGCACGATCTTGTTGGCCGACCAGCCCACGTCCTCGGCGCGCATGATCTCGTAGGTGTCGCGCGCCTTGAGCACGCCGTCCTGGTGGATGCCGCTGGCATGCGCGAAGGCATTGGCGCCCACCACCGCCTTGTTGGGCTGCACCACGAAGCCGGTGGTCTGGCTGACCATGCGGCTGGCCGGCACGATCTGGCTGGTGTCGATGCCCACCTCCAGGCCGAAGTGGTCGCGGCGCGTGCGCACCGCCATCACCACCTCTTCCAGCGAGCAGTTGCCCGCACGTTCGCCCAGGCCGTTGATCGTGCACTCCACCTGGCGCGCGCCACCGATCTTCACGCCGGCCAGCGAGTTGGCCACCGCCATGCCCAGGTCGTTGTGGCAGTGCACCGACCAGATCGCCTTGTCGGAGTTGGGCACCTTCTCGCGCAGCGTGCGGATGAACTGGCCGTAGAGCTCGGGAATGGCGTAGCCCACGGTGTCGGGGATGTTGATCGTGGTGGCACCTTCGGCGATCACGGCCTCGACCACGCGCGCCAGGAAGTCCATGTCGGAGCGGTAGCCGTCCTCGGCGCTGAACTCGATGTCACCGCACAGGTTGCGCGCGAAGCGCACCGCCTGCCTGGCCTGCTCGAACACCTGCTCGGGCGTCATCCGCAGCTTCTTCTCCATGTGCAGCGGGCTGGTGGCGATGAAGGTGTGGATGCGGCCCCGGTTGGCGCCGGCCAGCGCCTCGGCGGCGCGGCTGATGTCGCGGTCGTTGGCACGCGACAGCGAGCAGACGGTGGAGTCCTTGATGTGGTCGGCGATCGTCTTGACAGCGTCGAAGTCGCCGTTGGACGAGGCGGCGAAGCCGGCTTCGATCACATCGACGCGCAGCCGCTCGAGCTGCCGCGCGATGCGCAGCTTCTCGTCCTTGGTCATCGAGGCGCCGGGCGATTGCTCGCCGTCACGCAAGGTGGTGTCGAAGATGATCAGCTTGTCGGACATGGGAGGCTCTTCGGTTGCGGTGGGGAAACGTTGGACAAAGAAAAACGGCCCGCTGCGTGCGCATGGCGGGCCGTTGATCGGGGAGGAGGTACGGGTGAGGTACGGACGAATTCGATCAGCGCGCCCGGCGGGTGCCTAGCAGCGCTAGCAGCAGCGAGGAGGTGGCGATCGAAGACATGGGCCGGAATATAGCACGCAGGCGCGGGCTCAGTGCAAGCCGCGCTCGTCGGGCTCGTCGGTGGAGGTGGCGATCACGCTGACGGGCTTGCCCTTGGCCTTGCGCATCGCGTAGATCACGTAGCCCGACAGGCCGTAGACGCAGAACAGGCCGAACAACACCGCAGGCGGGTGGATGTTGATCACCGCGATGCCCAGCGCGATCGCGACGATCACGATGAAGGGCACGCTGCGCTTGAAGCTCACATCCTTGAAGCTGTAGAACGGCACGTTGGTGACCATCGTCAGGCCCGCGTACAGCGCCACCGAGAAGGCCACCCAGGGCAGCACCGGCAGCACCGACACGCCCTTGTAGCCGGCGTCGTCCAGCACCCAGATGAAGCCGATCACGATGGCCGCCGCCGCCGGGCTGGGCAGGCCCTGGAAGTAGCGCTTGTCGACCACGCCGATGTTGGTGTTGAAGCGCGCCAGGCGCAGCGCCGCGCAGGCGCAATAGACGAAGGCGGCGATCCAGCCGGCCTTGCCCAGGCCCTTGAGCGCCCACTCGTAGACGATCAGCGCCGGCGCGGCGCCGAAGCTGACCATGTCCGACAGGCTGTCCATCTGCTCGCCGAAGGCACTCTGGGTGTTGGTCATGCGCGCGACGCGGCCGTCCAGGCTGTCGAGCACGGCGGCGCAGAAGATGCCGATGCAGGCATTCTCGAAGCGGCCGTTCATCGCCATCACGATGGCGTAGAAGCCGCCGAACAGCGCACCCAGCGTGAACAGGTTGGGCAGTATGTAGATGCCCCGGCGGCGCGGGCGCACGGGCTCCGCGGGCTCGTCGTCGAGGTCGTCGTTCACGGGTTCAGTCATGGTCGTGAGGATAACTCAGGGCCTCAAGCACAAGGCCGCCCACGGGGCGGCCTTGTCGGGGAAAGTGCTTGCGGCGCGGACGCCGCAGCAGGCATCAGTTCCGGCTCTTGTCCACGAGCTTGTTGGCCTTGATCCAGGGCATCATGTCGCGCAGCTTGGCGCCGACGACCTCGATCTGGTGCTCCTCGGTCAGGCGGCGGCGCGAGATCAGCGTCGGCGCGCCAGCCTTGTTCTCCAGGATGAAGGACTTGGCGTATTCGCCGGTCTGGATGTCCTTCAGGCACTGGCGCATCGCGTTCTTGGTGTCTTCGGTCACCACGCGCGGGCCGGTCACGTACTCGCCGTACTCGGCGTTGTTCGAGATCGAGTAGTTCATGTTGCCGATGCCGCCTTCGTAGATCAGGTCGACGATCAGCTTGAGCTCGTGCAGGCACTCGAAGTAGGCCATCTCAGGCGCATAGCCGGCTTCCACCAGCGTCTCGAAACCGGCCTTGATCAGCTCGACGGTACCGCCGCACAGCACGGCCTGCTCGCCGAACAGGTCGGTTTCGGTCTCCTCGCGGAAGCTGGTCTCGATGATGCCGGCCTTGCCGCCGCCGTTGGCCGCGGCGTAGCTCAGCGCCAGGTCACGCGCCTTGCCGGTGGTGTCCTGGTAGACGGCGATCAGGTGCGGCACGCCGCCACCCTGGCGGTAGGTGTTGCGCACGGTGTGGCCCGGGGCCTTGGGGGCGACCATCCACACGTCCAGGTCGGCGCGCGGCTGGACCTGGCCGTAGTGCACATTGAAGCCGTGGGCGAAGACCAGCGAGGCGCCGGCCTTGATGTTCGGCTCGACGTCCTTGCGGTAGACATCGGCGATCTGCTCGTCGGGCAGCAGGATCATGACCACGTCGGCGGTCTTCACGGCGTCGGCGATCTCGGCGACCTTCAGGCCGGCGCCTTCGGCCTTGGCCCAGGACGCACCGCCCTTGCGCAGGCCAACCGTGACCTTGACGCCCGACTCGTTCAGGTTCTGGGCGTGGGCATGACCTTGCGAGCCGTAGCCGATGATGGTGACGTTCTTGCCCTTGATCAGGGAGATGTCGGTGTCCTTGTCGTAGTAGACCTTCATGGTGCTTTCTCCGGGAAGTTTCAGATGTTCGGGGCGGGGGGCTGTTGGGGAATCTGTCGCCGGGCCGCCCCAAGACAGATTCCCGCCCCCTCGGGGGGCCGGCGCACGGGCCACCGCGTGGCCCCGCGCCGCGGGGGTGGACACTACACGCGCAGGATGCGCTCGCCGCGACCGATCCCGCTGGAGCCGGTGCGCACGGTTTCAAGAATGGCGGTGCGGTCGATGGCCTCGATGAAGGCATCGAGCTTGCCCGCGTCGCCGGTGAGCTCGATCGTGTAGCTCTTCTCGGTCACGTCGATGATGCGGCCACGGAAGATGTCGGCCATGCGCTTCATCTCCTCGCGTTCCTTGCCCACCGCGCGGACCTTGATCAGCATGAGCTCGCGCTCGGTGTACTGGCCCTCGGTGAGGTCGACCACCTTGACCACGTCAACCAGACGGTTGAGGTGCTTGGTGATCTGCTCGATCACCTCGTCCGAGCCGGTGGTGACGATGGTCATGCGCGAGAGCGAAGCGTCCTCGGTGGGCGCCACGGTCAGGCTCTCGATGTTGTAGCCGCGGGCGGAGAACAGGGCCACCACGCGCGAGAGGGCGCCGGGCTCGTTCTCGAGCAGCACGGCGATGATGTGTTTCATGGTTTCAACTCCTGGCGCGCTCTTCAGACCGTCGGCGGTAACCGCCGGCCCTTGGCCACGCCTGTCGATCGTTACGGTGTCATGGTCGGTCCGGTCGCCGGATCGCATCGGCCAGCAGCGCCGCAGCGGGCGGTCACCCGCCGCGGCCGGCTGGCCTCAGGCGATCACAGGTCCTCGGACCCCAGCAGCATCTCGGTGATGCCGGCGCCGGCCTGCACCATCGGCCAGACGTTCTCGGTGGGATCGGTGCGCACATCCAGGAAGACGGTGCGGTCCTTCAGGCGGATCATCTCCTTGAGCGCGGGCTCGACCTCGGAGGGCTTCTCGATCTTGATGCCGACATGGCCATAGGCCTCGGCCAGCTTGACGAAATCGGGCAGCGCGTCCATGTAGCTGTGGGCGTAGCGCTTGTCGTAGATCAGCTCCTGCCACTGCCGCACCATGCCCAGGTAGCGGTTGTTCAGCGAGATCACCTTGACCGGCGTCTTGTACTGCTGGCAGGTGGACAGCTCCTGGATGCACATTTGGATCGAGCCTTCGCCGGTGATGCAGAAGACGTCCGAATCCGGCTTGGCCAGCTTGATGCCCATCGCATAGGGCAGGCCCACGCCCATCGTGCCCAGGCCGCCGGAGTTGATCCAGCGGCGCGGCTCCTCGAAACCGTAGAACTGCGCGGCCCACATCTGGTGCTGGCCAACGTCGGAGGTGATGTAGCAGTCCTGGCCGCGGGTGAGCTCGGCCAGGGTCTGCACCACGTGCTGGGGCTTGATGACGTCGGTGCCGGGCTTGTACTTCAGGCACTCGCGCTTGCGCCACTCGTTGATCTGGCCCCACCAGGCCGAGATCACCGCCTTGTCGGGCCGCGCCTGCGCTTCACGCACCTGGGCGATCAGCTCCTGCAGCACATCCTTGACGTCGCCGACGATGGGAATGTCGACCTTCACGCGCTTGGAGATCGACGAGGGGTCGATGTCGACGTGGATGATCTTGCGCTCGACCTGCGAGAAGTGCTTGGGGTTGCCGATCACGCGGTCGTCGAAGCGCGCACCGACGGCCAGCAGCACATCGCAGTGCTGCATGGTCATGTTGGCCTCGTAGGTGCCGTGCATGCCCAGCATGCCCAGGAACTTCGGGTCGGAGGCCGCGGTGGCCCCCAGGCCCATCAGCGTGTTGGTGACCGGGAAGCCCAGCAGGTCGCACAGCTCGCGCAGCTCGGGCGCGGCATTGCCCAGCACCACACCGCCACCGGTGTAGATGTAGGGGCGCTTGGCCTGCAGCAGCAGCTGCACCGCCTTGCGGATCTGGCCGCCGTGGCCCTTCTTCACCGGGTTGTACGACCGCATCTCGATCGTCTCCGGGTAGTGGAAGGGCGCGGTCTTCAGCGACACATCCTTGGGGATGTCGATCACCACCGGGCCGGGGCGACCGGTGCGGGCGATGTGGAAGGCCTTCTTGATGGTCACCGCCAGGTCGCGCACGTCCTTGACCAGGAAGTTGTGCTTGACCACCGGGCGGGTGATGCCCACGGTGTCGCATTCCTGGAAGGCATCCAGGCCGATCGCCGCCGTGGGGACCTGGCCCGTGATGATGACCATCGGGATCGAGTCCATGTAGGCGGTGGCGATGCCGGTGACGGCATTCGTGACCCCCGGGCCCGAGGTGACCAGGGCCACGCCGACGTCGCCGGTGGCGCGGGCGTAGCCGTCGGCCGCGTGCACGGCGGCCTGTTCATGGCGCACCAGCACGTGCTGGATCGAGTCCTGGCCGTACAGCGCGTCGTAGATGTAGAGCACCGAGCCACCGGGGTAGCCCCAGATGTACTTGACACCCTCGGCCTGCAGGCAGCGCACGAGGATCTCCGAGCCGTTGGGCTCGGCGGCAGGAGTGGCGGGGGGAGTGGTTTGCGGTTGCGCCATCGGGGCGCGTTTGACTTCCGCGGCAGACATGTTCATTTTCGAACCTCTGTGAATTTCTCTGACGAAAAACCTTCGGTGCCCCTCCTCGCGCCCTCATGAGGCGGACTTGGAACCTGCGCGATCAACAAGGGAGCGGCACCCGCTGTCGGGGCGCCCTGGAGATCTCTTCGCTATGCGCGAACCCGGCATTATCGCATTGCTTGCGGCCCTCGGGCCAGACACGCGGGGACATTGCATAATGCGGTAACAACGCAGCATTGGCACCACGCGTGCCCGCCGGCACTTGGCCACCGACAAAGAACTGTCCGATTTCCTCAAGAGCACCGAGAAGCGGGCCTTCAAGCGCACCCTGTTCACGGTGCGCGATGAGGAAGCCGCGCTCGACATCGTGCAGGACGCGATGTTCCGACTGGCCGAGAAGTACGCCGACCGACCGCCGGCCGAATTCCCGATGCTGTTCCAGCGCATCCTGTCCAACGCCACGATGGACTGGTTCCGGCGGCAAAAGGTGCGCCGCTCGGTGATGCAGAACATGTCCGAGTTCCAGGGCAATGCCGAGGACGAGGACTTCGATCTGCTGGAGGCCCTGGAAAGCCTGGACGGCGCCCTGGGCGCCGAGAGCGCCGCCGACACCTTCGGACGGGAACAGATCTTGCATATCATTGATGGCGAAGTGCAGCAACTCCCGGCGCGTCAACGAGAAGCCTTTCTGCTACGTTACTGGGAGGAACTGGATGTATCCGAGACGGCTGCCGTGATGGGCTGCTCGGAGGGCAGTGTCAAGACGCACTGCTCTCGAGCCGTTCATGCGTTGGCCAAATCGCTCAGAGCCAAGGGAATCGCACCATGACCACCTTCATCGACCGCACGACGGCAGACCCGACCTCGGCCGCCCTGGAGGCACGGTTCGGCCTGCGCATCGCTTCGCTGCTCAACGAGACGCGCAGCAGTGCCGACCACGACATTTCCGAACGCCTGCGCATCTCGCGCGAGCAGGCGCTCGCGCGGGCCCGCGCCAGCCGCTTGGCCACGGCGCCCGTGACCGCTGCTGCCGCGCCTGTGGTGGGCCTGTCGGCCTCCGGTGCAGCCATGCTGGGTCGTCACCCGGCGGACTGGTGGGGGCGGATCGCGTCGGTGCTGCCGCTGCTGATGCTGCTGGGCGCCCTGGTGGCCATCGATGCCTGGCAGGACGGCGTGCAGATCGGCGCCGCCGCCGACGTCGACGCCGCGCTGCTGACCGACGACCTGCCGCCCGAGGCCTATTCGGACCCGGGCTTCGCCGAGTTCCTGCGTGCGCCCCAGGAGTGACATGCCCCGGAGCCGCTCGCTGACTCCCGTCGCCTGGCTGAGCCCCCTGCTGCTGGCCATCATCCTGGTCGGGGCCCCGGTGGCCCAGGCCCAGGTGCTCTCGCCCAGCCCTGACTGGGCCTCGCTGCAGGCGTCCCAGCAAAAGGTGCTGGCCCCGCTGAAGAGCGACTGGAACAGCCTGGACGCCACCCAGCGTCAGAAATGGCTGGAACTGGCCACCCGCTACCCGTCGATGTCCGCCGACCAGCAGCAGCGCATGCAGCAGCGCATGAGCGAATGGGCCCGGATGACGCCGTCCCAGCGCGGCCAGGCGCGCATCAATTTCCAGCAGGCCCGGACCATTCCGGCGCCGGACCGCCAGGCCCAATGGGAGGCCTATCAGGCCCTGCCGCCCGAGCGCAAGCAGGCGCTGGCACAGCGCCAGGCCGCGCCGGCCTCGGCACCGCAAACCACCGCCGCGGGCCAGCTGCGGCGCGCGCCAGTGGACGCGCTGGCGGCCAAGGCCAACAGCGTCACGCCAACGCCGGCGCCGGCGCCGCGGGCGGTCGGCCCCTCGCTGGTGCAGGCCGGCCCGGGGGCGACCACGCGCCTGATCACGCAGGCACCACCGGTCAAGCCGGCGGCCAGTGCGCCGCGGCCCAAGATCGAGGTCAATCCGCAGATGGTCGACCGCACCACGCTGCTGCCCAAGCCGCTGCCGCCCAAGCCGCCAGCGGCCCCCAAGGCCCCCAAGCTGGCTGACGCCACCCCGCCGCCCCCCGCTGAACAAGCCCCGGCGTCTGCCCCGTGAGTCTGAATACCTCGCCCACGCAGCGGGCTCCGTCGCTGCGACGCCGTCTTGCCTGCCTCGTCTACGAAGGCGTGCTGCTGTTCGGCGTGGTGATGATTGCGGGCTACCTGTTCTCCGCCCTGACGCACCAGACCCATGCACTGCGCGGCCGCGAGGCCCTGCAGGCCTTCCTGTTCCTGGTGCTGGGCATCTATTTCGGCTGGTTCTGGTCGCGCAGCGGCCAGACGGTGGCCATGCGCGCCTGGCACATCCGCCTGGTCGACGTCCACGGCCAGCCGGTGGGCCAGGGTCGCGCAGTGGCCCGCTACCTGGCCAGCTACGTCTGGTTCCTGCCGGCCCTGGCCTCGGCGGCGGCGCTGCACTGGGCCGACTCGGGCACCATCTTCGGCTGGATGGCCCTGTGGGCGCTGGTCTACGCGGGCCTGACGCGCCTGCACCCGGAGCGCCAGTACTGGCACGACGTGCTCTGTGGCACCCGGCTGATCGACTGGCGCCCGGCGCCCCCCGCCCGCACCTGATCCCGCTGGCACAATCCCGGGCCTGATGAGCAATCCGCACAAGGGCCGCACCGGCCTCGACCGCATCCTGCACGCTGCCGGCTACTCGGCCGCTGGCCTGCGCCAGGCCTACCAGGGCGAAAGCGCCTTCCGCCAGGAGACCTGGCTGGCCGTGGTGTTGCTGCCCCTGGCCTTCTACGTCGGCCGCAGCTGGGTCGAGGTGGCGCTGCTGGCCGGCTCGGTGGTGCTGGTGATGGTGGTCGAGTTGCTGAACTCGGCCGTCGAGGCGGCGATCGACCGCATCGGCTTCGAGCACCATGAACTGTCGGGCCGCGCCAAGGACTTCGGCAGCGCCGCGGTGATGCTGGCGCTGCTGCTGACGGCCGGCATCTGGGCGGCCGCGCTGTGGCAGAGGTGGGCATGAGCGGCGTGCGGCCGTTCAGCGTCTGCGTCTATTGCGGTTCGCGCCACGGCGTCCGGCCGGAATACACCACGGCCGCCCGGGCGATGGGCCAGGCGATCGGCGAGCGCGGCTGGCGCCTGGTCTACGGCGGCGGCAATGTCGGCCTGATGGGCGAGGTGGCCGACGCCACGCTGGCCGCCGGTGGCACCGTGCTGGGCGTCATCCCCGAGCGCCTGCTGCAGCGCGAGGTGGGGCACCACGGACTGACCGAACTGGTGGTGGTGCAGAACATGCACCAGCGCAAGATGCGCATGGCCGAAGAGGCCGACGCCTTCGTAGCCCTGCCCGGCGGCATCGGCACGTTTGAAGAGCTGTTCGAGATGTGGAGCTGGCGCCACTTGGGCTACCACGACAAGCCGCTGGGCCTGCTCGAGGTGCAGGGCTTCTGGGCCCCGATGGTGGGCTTCCTGCGCAGCAGCGTCGCGGCGGGTTTCATGGACGACAGCCAGATGGCCATGCTGGCCCTGGACAGCACGCCGGCCAGGCTGCTGGACAGCCTGGCGGCGTCACCGCGGCGCCAGGCCGCCGACTACCGCGGCGCCTGACCCGCGGCCGGCTTCAGACCGCCGATTCGTCGGTTTCGCCGGTGCGGATGCGCACCACCTGCTCCACCGGCGTGACGAAGATCTTGCCGTCGCCGATCTTGCCGGTCTTGGCGGCCTTGACGATGGCCTCGATCGAGCGCTCGACATCGGCGTCCTTGACCACCACCTCGATCTTCACCTTGGGCAGGAAGTCGACCACGTACTCGGCGCCCCGGTAGAGCTCGGTATGGCCCTTCTGGCGGCCGAAGCCCTTGACTTCGGTGACGGTCAGACCGGACACGCCCACCTCGGCCAGCCCTTCACGCACTTCCTCGAGCTTGAACGGTTTGATGATGGCGGTGATCTGCTTCATGGGGCACTCCGGGCAAAGGGGGTTCTCAGGTGCGATTTAAGCACGGAACTTCGAGGTGATCGGGTAGCGCCAATCGCGTCCGAAGGCGCGGTGGGTGATGCGGATGCCGATCGGCGCCTGACGGCGCTTGTACTCGTTGATCTTGATGAGCCGGGTGACCTTGTCCACGTCGGCCGCATTGAAGCCTGCGGCAATGATCGCCTCGATCGGCTCGTCGTCCTCCATGTAGCGCGCCAGGATGGCGTCCAGCACCTCGTAGGGCGGCAGGCTGTCCTGGTCGGTCTGGTCGGGACGCAGTTCCGCCGAGGGCGCCCGGGTGATGATGCGCTCGGGGATCACCGGGCCGATGCTGCCGTCGGCGCGGTGCGTCGGCTGCTGATTCTTCCATTCGCACAGGCGGTAGACCAGGGTCTTGGCAACGTCCTTGATCACCGCGAAGCCGCCGGCCATGTCGCCGTAGAGCGTGCAGTAGCCAGTGGCCATCTCGCTCTTGTTGCCAGTGGTCAGCACGATGGCACCGGTCTTGTTGGACAAGGCCATCAGCAGCGTGCCGCGGATGCGCGCCTGGATGTTCTCCTCGGTGGTGTCCTCTGGCAGGCCGGCGAACTGGCCAGCCAGCGAGGCCTTGAAGGCGTCGAACATCGGCGTGATGCCGATCTCGTCGTAGCGCACGCCCAGGCGCTCGGCCATGTCACGCGCATCGATCCAGGAGATGTCGGCGGTGTAGGGCGAGGGCATCATCACCGCCCGCACCCGCTCAGCCCCCAGCGCATCCACCGCCACCGCCAGCACCAGGGCCGAATCCACCCCGCCCGACAGGCCGATGATCGCCCCGGGAAAGCCGTTCTTGCCCAGGTAGTCGCGCACGCCCACGACGAGCGCGCGCCAGACCTGCTCCTCGGGCCCCGGGATGGGGGCGAGCGCACCCCTGACCTGGCCGTCGGCGCTCACCTGCAGCGGCCACACCGCCGGCTCGAAGGACGGCGCGCGGGCGCGCACCACCCCGGTGGCGTCCACCGCGAAGGAAGCGCCGTCAAAGACCACCTCATCCTGGCCGCCCACCAGATGGGCGTACAGCAGCGGCAGACCCACCTGGCGGGCGCGCTCGGCCATGCGGGCCTCGCGCTCGTCGTGCTTCTCGACATGGAAGGGCGAGGCATTGAGCACGCACAGGACCTGGGCGCCGGCCTCGCGCGCCAGGGCAGCCGGCTCATCGAACCAGGCGTCCTCGCAGATCAGCAGGCCAAAGCGCAGGCCCTGCACCTCGAACACCACCGCGCCCTGCCCGGCCTCTCGACCGGTGGCAAAGTAGCGTCGCTCGTCAAACACCTGGTAGTTGGGCAACTCGCGCTTGTGGTAGGTCGCCAGCACCTGGCCGCCGGCCAGGACCGAGGCTGAATTGAACCGCCGGGGCAGCGAGAACGAGCGCGATGCGGGCCCATGGGCCTCGGTCCACGAACTCGGATGACCCACCACCAGATGAAGGCCCTCGCAATCGGACAACTCCATCGCCAGCGCCTGCAGCGTGCGCTCGCAGGCGGCCATGAAGGCGGGGCGCAGCAGCAGGTCCTCAGGCGGGTAGCCGGTCAGGCTCAGTTCGGGCGCCAGCACCAGCCGGGCCCCAGCGGCATGCGCGCTGCGGGCCGCTTCGGCCAGCAGGCGGGCGTTGCCGGCCAGGTCGCCGACCGTGGCATTGATCTGGGCCAGCGCAACGCTGACAGGGGCCTGGGAGGTGCTCATGGACAAGGATGACGTGGACAGCGCCGATTATTCCATCGAGGTCTGCGCCGACCCTGCTGCCATTGCGGCCGATGCCTGGAACACGCTGCTGGCCGCGCAGAGCGAGCCCACCCCCTTCATGCGCCATGAGTTCCTGCTGGCGCTGCATGCCGGAGGCTGTGCCGCCGCGGCCACCGGCTGGGCACCGCGCTTCGTGCTGCTGCGCCGTCAGGGGCGGCTGGTGGCGGCGGCGCCGGCCTGGCTGAAGGCGCATTCCTGGGGCGAGTACGTGTTCGACTGGGCCTGGGCCCAGGCCTATCAGCGCCACGCCCTGCCCTACTACCCCAAGCTGGTGGTGGCGGTGCCGTTCACGCCGGTGCGCGGCAGCCGGCTGCTGGCCGAGGACGGCGCCGCCCGACAGGCGCTGCTGGCCGCGCTGCAGGCCCTGGCGCGGCAGGAAGACGCCTCCGGCGTGCACCTGCTGTTTGGTGATGCGGTGGACCAGACCGCCGCGGGTGCCGCGCGCTGGCTGCCGCGCCACGGTGTGCAGTTCCACTGGCAGAACCGCCCCGGCGAGGGCTGGCCCGACTGGCCCGCCTACCTGGCCGACCTGAAGCGCGACAAGCGCAAGAAGATCCAGCAGGAACAGCGGCGTGTGGCACAGGCCGGCGTGGCGCTGCAGGTGCTGGAGGGCCCGGCGATCCGCGATGAGGACTGGGCCTTCTTCCACCGCTGCTACACCGCCACCTACCTGGCGCACGGCCATGCGCCCTATCTGGACGAGGCCTTCTTCCAGCGCGTGGGTCGCACGCTGCCGGCGCACTGGCTGATGGTGGTGGCCACGCAGGGGGAGGCGCGGATCGCGGCCTCGCTGCTGGCCATCGACCGCGCCCGCGGCATCGCCTGGGGCCGGCACTGGGGCGCGCTGGCCCAGGTGCCCTGCCTGCACTTCGACGCCTGCTACTACCGGCCGCTCGAGTGGTGCATCGACCAGGGCTTCCAGCGCTTCGAGGGGGGTGCCCAGGGCGAGCACAAGATGGCCCGCGGCCTGCTGCCCGAGCCCACCGGCTCGGCGCACTGGATCGCCCACACGGGCTTTGCCGAGGCGATTGCCGATCACCTCGGCCGAGAGGGCCGGGGCATCGAGGCCTACCTCGATGAACTCGGCGAGCACAGCCCCTTCAAGGCCGCGCCCGCCTGAGGGCGCTCAGCAAGGCCGCGCCCGTTCAAGGGCGCTGAAGGGGCTGATCAGGCCTTCTTGGCCTTCTCGGCGTCGTAGGCGGCCATGCCGTCGACGATTTCCTTCTTCGCCGCCTCGGGGCCTTCCCAGCCGGTCACCTTGACCCACTTGCCGGGCTCCAGGTCCTTGTAGTGCTCGAAGAAGTGCTGGATGCTCTTCAGGCGCATCGGGTTCAGGTCCTCCGGCTTGTTCCAGCCGCTGTACAGCGGCAGGATCTTCTGGATGGGCACCGCGATCAGCTTGTTGTCGCCGCCAGCCTCGTCGTCCATCTTCAGCATGCCGATCGCGCGGCAGGTCACCACCACGCCGGGGATCAGCGGCACGGGGGTGATCACCAGCACATCGACCGGGTCGCCGTCGGCGGCCAGGGTGTTGGGCACGTAGCCGTAGTTGGTCGGGTAGTGCATGGCCGTCGACATGAAGCGGTCGACGAACAGCGCGCCCGATTCATGGTCGACCTCGTACTTGATCGGGTCGCCGTTCATCGGGATCTCGATGATCACGTTGAACTCTTCGGGCGCCTTGTCCCCGGGCGTCACGTTGTGCAGGCTCATGGTGGTTCTCTCGGTGCGATTGGAGGGGAAAACCCGGATTCTACGGGCCGCCCTTGCCGCGCCCTGACATGCGACTGTCCTTGACGCACCGCAGGAAAACACCATGCTGAGCCTGGGCTTCCTCCACTAGCATGGCCGGCGCCGACCCCGGGGGAGAGGCGATGAGTGCGCCCAAGCCGCCGGGATCAGATCATTCGATGGGTCTGTGAGAGGAAGGAGAACATTTGATGTCCACCACCGTGGCGCTCTATGTCGCGCTCGCGTGCGGCCTGCTGGCCGTCGTCTATGGCTTCGTTCAACGAGGCTGGATCCTGAGCCAGGATGCGGGCAACGCCCGCATGCAGGAGATCGCCGGGGCGATCCAGCAGGGTGCCGCCGCCTACCTGGCGCGCCAGTACAAGACCATCAGCATCGTCGGCGTGGTGCTGGCGGTGCTGATCTTCTGGCAACTGGGCAGCACCACCGCGGTGGGCTTCGTGCTGGGGGCGGTGCTCTCGGGCGCCTGCGGCTTCATCGGCATGAACGTGTCGGTGCGCGCCAACGTGCGCACCACGCAGGCCGCCACCAAGGGCATCGGCCCGGCGCTGGACGTGGCCTTCAAGGGCGGCGCCATCACCGGCATGCTGGTGGTGGGTCTGGGCCTGCTGGGCGTGGGCGCCTTCTTCTGGTACCTCAGTGGCGGCACGCAGGCTGATTCGGCCACGTTGAAGCCGCTGCTGGGTCTGGCCTTCGGCTCCAGCCTGATTTCCATCTTCGCCCGCCTGGGCGGCGGCATCTTCACCAAGGGCGCCGACGTGGGCGCCGACCTGGTGGGCAAGGTTGAAGCCGGCATCCCTGAAGACGACCCCCGCAACCCCGCGGTGATCGCCGACAACGTGGGCGACAACGTGGGCGACTGCGCCGGCATGGCCGCTGACCTGTTCGAGACCTACGCCGTCACGCTGATCGCGACGATGGCGCTGGGCGCCCTGCTGGTGGCCAGTTCGGCCAGCATGGCCGCGGCGGTCTATCCGCTGATGCTGGGCGGCGTGTCGATCATCGCCTCGATCATCGGCTGCAGCTTCGTCAAGGCCAGCCCCGGCATGAAGAACGTGATGCCGGCGCTGTACAAGGGCCTGATCATCGCGGGCGTCATCTCGCTGGTGGCTTTCTACTTCGTCACGGCGCAGATGTTCCCCAACGGTCTGGCGCTGGCCGCGGGCGGCACGGTGTCGGCCATGGCACTCTTCGGCAGCTGTGCCGTGGGCCTGCTGCTGACCGCCGGCATGGTCTGGATCACCGAGTACTACACCGGTACCCAGTACGCACCGGTGCAGCACGTGGCGCAGGCCTCCACCACCGGCCACGGCACCAACGTGATCGCCGGTCTGGGCGTCAGCATGAAGTCCACCGCGTGGCCGGTGATCATGGTCTGCCTGGCCATCATCGCCGCCCACTCGCTGGCCGGCCTGTACGGCATTGCCGTCGGTGCCACCGCCATGCTCAGCATGGCCGGCATCATCGTCGCGCTGGACGCCTACGGCCCGATCACCGACAACGGTGGCGGCATCGCCGAGATGGCCGAACTGCCCGACAGCGTGCGTGATGTGACCGACCCGCTGGACGCGGTGGGCAACACCACCAAGGCGGTGACCAAGGGCTACGCCATCGGCTCGGCCGGTCTGGCCGCGCTGGTGCTGTTCGCCGACTACACCCACGCGCTGGAGGCGCATGGCCTGAACGTCACCTTCGACCTGTCGAACCACATGGTGATCGTCGGCCTGTTCATCGGCGGCCTGATCCCCTACCTGTTCGGCGCCATGGCGATGGAGGCCGTCGGCCGCGCCGCCGGCTCGGTGGTGGTGGAAGTGCGCCGCCAGTTCCAGGGCGGCGAGATCATGGCCGGCAAGAAGAAGCCCGACTACAGCGCCGCGGTCGACATGCTGACCACGGCGGCGATCAAGGAAATGATCGTCCCGTCGCTGCTGCCGGTGGTGGTGCCGATCATCGTCGGCAAGCTGCTGGGCCCGGCCGCACTGGGCGGCCTGCTGATGGGCACCATCGTCACCGGCCTGTTCGTCGGCATCAGCATGTGCACCGGCGGCGGCGCCTGGGACAACGCCAAGAAGCTGATCGAGGAAGGCTTCACCGACAGCAACGGTGTCGTCCACAAGAAGGGCTCCGAAGCGCACAAGGCGGCGGTCACCGGTGACACCGTGGGCGACCCCTACAAGGACACCGCCGGCCCGGCCGTCAACCCGTTGATCAAGATCATCAACATCGTGGCGCTGCTGATCGTGCCGCTGCTGCCTGGCGCGGGTACCGCCAGCCACGGCGCGGCCGCCACCCACGCCTCGCCGCCGGCGGTCACCGCCCCGGCCACGGCCGAGCCGGCGGCCCCGGCGCCGGCCGTGGTGGCCAGCGCCGCCTCCAACTGAACCGGCGCAAGCCGTGCACCCTGGCCGCCTTCGGGCGGCCTTTTTCATGGACCCGGCGCTGCTTGTGGCTATGCTCGCACCATGGCCCTGCCCTGGCTCCAAGACGACACCCCGTTCCCGCCCACCGCGCTGGCGCTGGACGATCGCACCGACGCACCCGGACTGCTGGCGGCCGGCGGCAGCCTGTCGGTGCCCCGGCTGGTCGAGGCCTACCGGCGCGGCATCTTCCCCTGGTTTGGCCCCGGCCAACCGGTGTTGTGGTGGTCGCCCGACCCGCGCATGGTGCTGCCGGTGGCCGAGTTCAAGCTGTCGCGCTCGCTGCGCCGCAGCCTGCAGCGCTTCCTGGCCGATCCGGCCTGCGAGATCCGCTTCGACCACGACGTGCGCGCCGTCATCAGTGCCTGCGCCACCACGCCGCGGCATGGCCAGCGCGGCACCTGGATCGTGCCGTCGATGGTGGCGGCCTACATCGAACTGCACCGCGCCGGTGTGACGCACAGCGTCGAAACCTGGGTCGACGGGCGGCTGGTGGGCGGCCTGTACCTGAACCTGGTCGGCCGCATGGTGTTCGGCGAGTCGATGTTCGCGCACCGCACCGATGCCTCGAAACTCGCGCTGTGCGCGCTGGTCGCCTGGTGCCGCGGCCACGGCCTCGACTGGATCGACTGCCAGCAGGAGACCGCGCACCTGGCCAGCCTGGGCGCGCGGCCGATCGGCCGCAGCCGCTTCGAAGCCCTGCTGGCCGACCGGGTCGATGCCGCGCCGCCCGCCTGGACCTATGATCGGCGCCACTGGAACCACCTGCTGCCCTTGTCCGAGCCGATGTGACGCACCCCAAGGAAGCCCCGTTTGCGTCGTTGCAGTTCTACGCAACCGCTCCGTATCCCTGCAGCTACCTGCCCCACCGGCAGGCCCGCTCGCAGGTGGCCACCCCCGGCCACCTGATCCACGCCGAGACCTATTCGGCGCTGGTCGCCTGCGGATTCCGCCGCAGCGGCCTGTTCACCTACCGGCCGCTGTGCGACGGCTGTCGCGCCTGCGAGCCGATGCGGCTGCCGGTCGAGCGCTTCGCCCCCAACCGCAGCCAGCGCCGCTGCTGGAAGAGCCACGGCCACCTGCGCGCCCGGGTGATGCGTCTGGGCTTCGCCCAGGAGCACTATGCGCTGTACCTGCGCTACCAGGCGGGCCGCCACGCCGGTGGCGGCATGGACCATGACAGCGTCGACCAGTACACGCAGTTCCTCCTGCAAAGCCGTGTCAATTCGCGCCTGGTGGAGTTCCGCGAACCGGTGGAGGGCGGCGGTCCGGGCGTCCTGCGCATGGTGTCGATCGTCGACATCCTCAGTGACGGCCTGTCCGCGGTCTACACCTTCTACGACCCCGACGTGCGGGCCAGCTACGGCACCTATGGCGTGCTGTGGCAAATTGAGCAGGCCCGGCAGATGCAACTGCCCTACCTGTACCTGGGCTACTGGATCACCGACAGCCCGAAGATGGCCTACAAGGCGCAGTTCCGCCCGCACCAGCGCCTGGTCGATCAGCGCTGGGTCGACGTCGACAGCTGACGGTCGATCGGCGCTGGCTGCACTTCGTCGCATGAGGCTGGTCACCCGGCCTGCGGCCCCCTAGGCTGAGACCACTCGTCTTGCCCCAGGAGCCATCGATGAAGCCCACCCGCCTTGCCCTCGCCGCCACCGCCCTTGCCCTGTGCGGGCTGGCCCAGGCCGACACTGCCGAACAGCAGCGTCCGCTGGGCAGCTTCCACCGGATCCGGGTGGAGGGCTCCTTCGACGTGCAGGTCTCGCCCGGAACGGCCGTCCAGGCCCTGGTGCGAGGCGACGCCAAGCTCCTGGCCAAGGTGCTGACCCAGGTGGAGGGGGATACGCTGGTCGTGCGACCCGCCGAGCGCATCGGCTGGATGCAGGGCACGCCCCAGGTGCGGGTGCAGGTGCCGGCGATCGACATGGTCGAGCTGCTGGGCAGCGGCAACCTGGCTCTGCAGTCCTTCAAGCTGCCGGCCCTGACGGTGCGCGTGGCCGGCTCGGGCGATGTGGACGGCCGCGAGCTGCAGGTGGAGTCGCTGGAGGTCCGGCTGTCGGGCTCCGGCGATGTGCGACTCAGCGGTCGATGCACCACGGCCGCCATGGCGGTGGCCGGCAGTGGCGACATCTCGGCAGGCGATCTGGACTGCCGACAGGTCCGGATCAGCGTGGCTGGCAGCGGCGACGCCAGTGTGCGCGCCAGCGAACGCCTGGATGCCAGCGTCGCGGGTTCGGGTGATATCCGCTACCTGGGTCGGCCCCCACAGGTGCAGCGCGCCAGCAGTGGCAGCGGATCGATCCGGCCCGCGGACTGAGGGCCCTTCCCGGGGCGCCTCTCAAGTGGCGCCCCCTGCGGCCGATACAGTGGCGTCGACCTGCCCGCGTCCGGGCGGGGTTCCCACGTCCATTCCAGCCGCTGCCATGCCCAAAGCCCTGATTCGACTGCTGCGCGCCGCACTCGTGACCTGCCTTGGCGCCAGCGCCATCGCCCAGGCGGACAGCCCGGGCTATCGGTTCTCGCCGGTCAACCAGTACGGCATCAACCTGACCGCCTCGTACTGGAACCCGATCATCTCGTACGTCAGCGAGAAGAGCGGTGTGCGCCTGAACCTGAAGATCGGCCGCACCTCTGCCGACACCACGGCCTATGTGCTGGCGCAGGAGGTCGAGTTTGTCTTCACCAACCACCTGTTCAGTCCCGAACGCGAGAAACTCGGCTGGCGCGTCTTCGGTCGCCGGCAGACGCCACCGGTGCAAGGCGTGGTGATCGTGCCGGATGACTCGCCGATCACCAGCCTGGCGCAGTTGCAGGGCAAGGAAGTGGTGTTCCCCGGCCCGGAGGCCACGGTGTCCTACAAGTTTCCGTACGCCCACATGCTGTCGAAGAAGATCGACGTCAAGGTGGTCTTCGGCGGCAACACCGACGGCGCCCTGGTGCAGCTCTTTTCCGGCAAGGCCGCTGCCGCCGGCGTCAACTCGCAACTCGCCGAGGGCTATGCCCGCCGTGAGGGCAAGAAGTACCGCGTGCTCTGGGGCACCGAGCCGCTGCATGACCTGGCGCTGATGGTGTCATCCAAGGTCCCCGAGCGCGACGCCCAGGCCGTGGCCAGTGCCTTCATCAACATGCACAAGGATCCGGTGGGCAGAGACCTCCTGCTCAAGGCCTCGGAACAGGTGGGCCTGACCGCCGAGGCCTACTTCGTGGCCTCCGACGGCAGCGAGTACGCGCCCTACCGCCGTTTCTACCAGACGGCGCCCGCGTCACTGCACTGAGCGTCCGTGGCGCTGCTGCGACTGCTGCTTCCCCGGTCACTGGTCGGCCGGGTCTTCGGGCTGTACACGCTGGCCCTGGTGGGATTCGTGGCCGGCGGACTGCTGCTGTTCTACCGCTTCCAGTTCACCACCCAGCTTGAGCGGACCGAGGACCAGGTGGCCACGCTGGCCACCGTCATCGCGCCAGCCGTGGCCGACGCCGCGGTGATTGGCGACTACGACACGATCAAGCATACGCTGGAGCGCTCGCTGCGCAACTCGGACATCGGCGCCGCCCAGTTCATCGACGTCAGCGGCGCCCAGGTCAGCGCCAGCTATGACACGCCGCTGGACGTGGACCCACCGCGGTGGCTGGCCAGCTTGTTTGCCGATCGGCTCTACGACTCCAACCTGCCGATCTCGGTGGGTGGCCGCGACTACGGCGTGCTGCGCCTGCAGATCGCGCCGGACCGTGTCGCCGGCAGCCTCTGGCAGCAGACCCGCATGGCGCTGTGGCTGGCCCTGGCAGGCCTGGTCTTCGGCCTGCTGCTGATCCGCTGGCCGCTGACCAACTGGCTGGGCAACCTCGACCGCATCCGCCACCTGCAGGCCGAGCTCCAGGCCGGCACGGCGGCCAGCCAACCAGGGCTGTCGGCCGACGCGCCAATCGAGTTTCGCCAGACCTTCGAGGTCCTCAACCAGGCCGCTGCCAGCCTGCAGGCGCAACGTGAGCAGGCGGCGGTGACGCTGGGGGCGATCGGCGATGGCGTGCTCACCCTGGACCGCGGCGGGCGCATCATCGTGGCCAATCCGGCGGCCAAGGCCATGCTGGCCGCCGATGGCCGCACGCTGCTGGGCGAGCCCGCCCATCTGGCGCTGCCCGACATCTTTCCAGGCCCGCTGGACAGTCGCCCCTGGGAGCACCGGCTCTGCCAACTTGGGCACGGCGATCACCGGCGTGTGCTCGACACCACCCTCACTGTGGTCCACGGCGGCGACACCGGTGGGCAGGTGGCGGGCTATGTGCTGGCCTGCCGGGACATCAGCGAACAGCACGCACTGGACCAGCAACTGCGGGCCGAGGTCGCCAGCCGCGAGGCGGCGCTGGTGTCGCTGCGTGGCGTGCTGGAGGGCCTGCTGCACGACCGCAGCCCCGATCTGGACCCCACCGGCAGCGACGGCACGCTGCAGGCGGTCACGCGCCTGATTGCTGCGCTGGTGGCGCAGCTGCAGGCACGCGGCGACCAGCTCGACGCCATCTTCACCCTCAGCCCCGACGGCTTCGTGTCCTTCGACCGCGATGGCAGGATCAGCCTGGTCAGCCCGGCCTTCCAGGCCCTGACCGGCCTGCAGGAGTCGACGCTGCTGGGGCTGGATGACACGGGCCTGTTCGCCCTGCTGCATCGCCACGCCGCGGCCGATGCGCCCCCGCCAGACGCCACCCGGCTGCGCCACAACCGCGACGATGGCGCCCCGGTGCGCGTGGTGCTGGAGCTGGCGCGGCCCCAGCGGCGTGCGCTGGAACTGGGCCTGCATGCCGGCGGCGGCGGCGCCGTCAGCCAGGTGCTGCATGTGCGCGATGTCACGCATCAGACCGAGGTGGATCGGCTGAAGAGCGAGTTCCTGTCCACCGCCGCCCACGAGCTGCGCACACCCATGACCAGCATCCACGGCTTCGTCGAGCTGATGCTGATGCGCGAGCTGGGCCCCGAGCGTCGACGCGACGTGCTGGAGACGGTCCGGCGCCAGACCCAGCTGATGATCGCCATCCTCAATGAGCTCCTGGACCTGGCGCGCATCGAGGCGCGGCAAGGCAAGGACTTCAGCTACGAACTGCTGGACCTGGCGGCCCTGGCGCGGGAAGTGGCCAGCGACTGGATCGCCCCGGAAGGCCGTGCGCCGATCCGCCTGGCGCTGCCCGAGAGGCGCAGCGCGCTGGTCAGCGCCGACCGTCTCAAGCTGCGCCAGGCGATCGGCAACGTCACCAGCAATGCCTACAAGTACTCCAGCCAGGGCGAGGTCACGATGACCCTGGTTGAGCCGCCCCCGGACAAGCCGGGCGCCGTCGGGCTGCGCATCAGCGACGAGGGCATCGGCATGACGCCTGAACAGCTGGCCCGCGTGACCGAGCGCTTCTACCGCGCCGATGCCTCGGGCAATGTGCCGGGCACCGGTCTGGGCATGAGCATCGTCGAGGAGATCATGACCCTGCAGGGTGGCGGGCTCAGCGTCGAGAGCACGGCCGGCGTCGGCACCGCGGTGACGCTGTGGCTGCCCCTGGCACCAACTCGGGCAAACCCCAGCGTCAGCGACTGAGACCCTCGGGTCTTTCGAGCCTCTTCGTGGGATAATGGGAAGTTGACTGGCGTGCGCGCAGGATCCTGAGGGTGCGTCGCGGCGCTGGTAGTCGAAGACTCGAAATCAAGGAGGTCATTCTGGCCAAGGACGATCCCAAGACGGCCATCGATGCCGGTGGTCTGCGTTACCGTTCCAAAGTGGCTGGGTCGCCGTTCTCGGCGACCGGCGCCTTCGGCGCCGCCACGATGTCCTGTTTTCTGTGCGGCAAGCATCGCCCCCGGGCGCAGCTGAAGACCCGCAAGCTGCTGGGCAAGGCACAGGCGGTGTGTGCACCGTCCTGCAAGGAGCTCGAAGAGCTCCTGAACAAGAAGGCCTGATGGCCCACGGGGCCCGCCACCGCCAGGTGCCGGGCCCCGTTCCTTTCCACGATGTCCGACCCCGACCGCCTGCCCGACACCGCCGAGGCGCTCTTCGCGCCTCCCGAGCCGGCCCCGCTGTCCCGGCGTGAACGCGCCGCCGTCATCGCCCGCATCGAGGCCCTGATGGAGTACTGGGGCATCACCACCGATGACCTCGCCGACGAGGCCGCGCTGCCCGCAGCGCCACCGGCACCTGCGCAGCCGGCAGTCATCAAGTACCGCCACCCCGTGAGCGGCGACACCTGGGACGGCCAGGGCGCCCACCCCGACTGGCTGCGCAAGGCGCTGCTGCAAGAGGGCTACCGCGTCGACGAACTGCGTCCGCCACCCGCTGAACCGGCGCCCTGAGCGCCGCCCGCCGGGCTGGCTATAGTCGGTGGCCGAACCGATCCACCACGCCACCCGATGTCCCTCGATCCCCTGCTGCTGGCCTTGGCCCTCGCAGCCTTGCTCCTTGGTGCCCTGCTGGGGTGGTGGATGGCCACCGCCCGCGCGCGCGCCGACAGCGCCGCCCTGCAGGAGCGTGTGGCCGGGCTGGGCCAATCCCTGGCGCTGGAACGCAGCCAGCATGAGGCCTTGCGCGCCCAGGCCGAGACCTGGCGCCGGGAGCTCGATGAGGGCAGCAACCAGCTTGCCCGCTGGCAGGAGCGTGCCGAATCACTGGGCGAGCAACTGGCCACGGCACAGGCCGCACTGGGCCAGACCCAGAGCCGCATCACCGCGCTGAGCGAGGCCCAGGCCAGCACCCAGGCCGAACTGGCCGACACCCGGGCGCGTCTGGACAGCGAGCGCCGCAACGCCGAGCTGCGACTGAAGGAACTGCAGGATGCACGCGAAGCGCTGTCGCTTCAGTTCAAGGCCCTGGCCAACGAGATCCTCGAGGACAAGTCGCGCCGCTTTGCCGAACAGAACCAGGCCAGCCTGTCGCAGCTGCTGGACCCGCTGCGACAGCAGCTGGGCGAGTTCAAGGGCAAGGTCGAGGAGGTCTATGTCCAGGAAGGCAAGGACCGCAGCGCGCTGGCCGAGCAGGTGCGCCAGCTGGCGGCCCTGAACCAGGCTCTGAGCCAGGACGCCAAGGACCTGACGCGGGCCCTCAAGGGCCAGGCCAAGACCCAGGGCAACTGGGGCGAGCTGGTGCTCGAGCGCGTGCTGGAGGCCTCCGGCCTGCGCAAGGGCCACGAGTACCGGGTGCAGGACAGCCAGACCCGCGAGGACGGCAGCCGGGCCCAGCCCGACGTGGTGATCGAGCTGCCCGAAGGGCGCAGCCTGGTGGTCGACGCCAAGGTCTCGCTGCTGGCCTACGAGCGCTTCGTCAATGCGGCCGACGACGATGCGCGCGCGGCCGCGCTGCGCCTGCACCTCGAATCGGTGCGCAAGCACATCCGCGACCTGTCCGAAAAGGGCTACCAGCAGCTCTACGGCCTGCAGTCGCTGGACTTCGTGCTCGCCTTCGTGCCGGTGGAGCCCGCCTTCATGCTGGCGGTGACCAGCGACGGCGAGCTGTTCATGGACGCCTGGCAGCGCAATGTGTTGCTGGTCAGTCCCTCAACGCTGCTGTTCGTCGTGCGCACCGTGGCCCACCTGTGGCGCCAGGAAGCGCAGAACCGCAATGCGCAGGAGATTGCCCGCCGCGGCGCCGAGCTCTACGACAAGCTCTGCGGCTTCGTCGCCGACCTGGAGAAGGTGGGCGAGCGGCTGAAACAGACGCGCGACGCCTTCGATGGCGCGCAGGCCAAGCTGCATGCCGGCCGCGGCAATGTGATCCGCCAGGCCGAGATGCTGCGCGAGCTGGGCGTGAAGCCCACCAAGCAACTGCCCGAGGGCCTGCTGCAGCTGGCCCAGGACGCCGAGCCGCCCGCTGCCACCTGAGCGCGGCACCGTCGCCCTGCCCTGTGGGCCGCGCAGTGGCACGGGCCCGGCCATCGCCTGGCCCAGCAAGGACCCTTGAAAAGCAAAAGGCCCGGTACCTTGCGGTACCGGGCCGTTGCCGTTTTCAATGGTCGGGGTGGCGGGATTCGAACTCGCGACCCCTTGCACCCCATGCAAGTGCGCTACCAGGCTGCGCTACACCCCGACGAAGCTCGCAGTATAGCCTGAAATCAGGCACTTTCAGACATCGAGCAGATCGCGAATCGCCAGAAGCTCCTGGCGGACATGGCGGGTGCTCAGGTGCACCGGCAGATCATCCAGGCTCAGCTCGATGACCTCGACGCCAGCGCTGCCGTCGCTCACCTCGGGCTCCTGCGCGGTCAGCTCGGCCGCACCGCTGCCAGAGGCCATCGCGGCGGCGTCGCTGAGCCGGTTGCGGGCCCCACTGATGGTGAAGCCCTGGTCGTACAGCAGGTCGCGGATGCGGCGGATCAGCAGCACCTCGTGGTGCTGGTAGTAGCGGCGGTTGCCGCGCCGCTTGACCGGCTTGAGCTGCGTGAACTCCTGCTCCCAGTAGCGCAGCACATAGGGTTTGACGCCACAGAGCTCGCTGACCTCACCGATGGTGAAGTAGCGCTTCGCCGGAATATCCGGCAGGCGTTGGTCCCGCTCTTCCATGACAAATCAAGGCCCTGGCCCAGAGGACCTCAGACTTTACTCGAAGTCTTCGTCCGGGGACACGTCGCCCTGGACCAGCGCCTTCAACTTCTGGCTGGCGTGGAATGTGACCACATTGCGTGCAGCAATCGGGATGGCCTCGCCGGTGCGGGGATTGCGGCCGGGCCGCGGCGCCTTGCGCCGGATCGTGAAGTTGCCGAAGCCCGAGAGCTTCACATCCTCACCCGACACCAGCGCGGCGTTGACGATCTCGAAGAAGGCCTCGACCATGTCCTTCGACTCACGCTTGTTCAGGCCCAGGCGCTCGAACAGCAGTTCGCTGAGCTCGGCCTTGGTCAGCGTGGGCGTCTCCAGGCTGGGCAGGATGACCAGCGGTGAGGCACCGGCGGCGGGCGTGTCGTCGATCGACTGTTCTGTGTTCATGGTGTGTCTCGCACCGAAGTCTGGCAGGTTCTCAGCCACGCAGGCGGGCGCCAAAAGCCGTCTGGGCGCGGGCCACCGCGGCCGCCATCGCGGCCTCGATGCGCTCGTCGGTCAGCGTGGCCTCGTCGTCCAGCAACTCCAGCCGCAGGGCCAGGCTGCGCTCACCGGCGGCGATGTCGGCGCTGGGCACCTTGGGCCGGTAGATGTCGAACAACGTGACCTGGCGCACCAGCGGATCGTCGGCCAGCGTGGCGACCAGCGCGTCATGCGCCACCTGGTCGGACACCACCAGCGCCAGATCGCGCAGCGCCGACTGTTGGCGCGGCACCGCCTGCGCCTGCGGCACCGGCCGCTGCTGTACGGCCGCCAGGTCCAGCTCGAACATCAGCGGTGCCGACGGCAGCTCATAGGCCTGGCGCCATTTCGGATGCAACTCGCCCAGGTGGCCGATGGTCACCCCATCCAGTTGCACCGCGGCGCAACGCCCCGGGTGCATCGCCGGGTGCTCAGCCGCCACGAACTCGGCGGTGCGCGGCGCCAGCAGGCGCTCGACGTCGGCCTTGAGGTCGAAGAAGTCGACGCTGCGCTCAGCTTGGCCCCATTGCAGTGCGGCGGCCGGCCCCCAAGCCAGGCCCGCCACGCGCATCGGCTGCGACACCCCTGCCACGCTGGTATCGGTGGAGGCCACCGAGGCGTCACGGCGGAACACCCGGCCCAGCTCGAAGACCCGCACGCGCGGCGCCTTGCGTGCCAGGTTGTACTTCAGCACGCCCACCAGGCTGCCCAGCAGGCTTGAGCGCATCACGGCCAGCGGCGCGGCGATCGGGTTGAGCACCTGGATCGGGTGGGGGTTGCCGGCCAGCTCGTGCTCCCAGCGCGCTTCGACGAAGCTGAAATTGATCGTCTCCTGGTAATCGAGCGCCGCCAGCGCATGGCGCACCGCGTGGGCGCCGCGACGGGCCTCGACGCGCACGCGGGCCGTCACCGGGGCCTGCGGCGGCGTGTCGGGCAGTTGCTGGTAGCCCAGCACGCGCGCCACCTCCTCGATCAGGTCTTCCTCGATCGTCAGGTCGAAGCGCCAGCTGGGCGGCGTCACGGTGAGCTCGCCATCGGCCTCGGTGAACGGCAGGCCCAGGCGCTGCAGCACGCTGGCGCACTGGGCCTGGGTGACCGGCATGCCGATCACCTTGGCGGCGCGCGCCACGCGCAGGCGCACGGGTGCGCGCTGCGGCATCGCCGGCTGCACATCGGTCACCGGACCGGCCTGACCGCCGCAGATCTGCTGCACCAGCGCGGTGATGCGCTCGATGTGCTCGACCGTGCCCTGCGGGTCGACGCCGCGCTCGAAGCGGTGTCCGGCGTCGGTGGCGAAGTTGTAGCGGCGCGAGCGGCCGGCCACGGCAGCGGGCCACCAGAACGCGGCCTCGATGTAGATGTTGGCGGTGTCATCGGACACCGCGGTGGCGTCGCCACCCATGATGCCGGCCAGCGACTCCACGGCCTGGTCGTCGGCAATGATGCCGACCTGCCCGTCCAGCTCGACCGTGTTGCCGTTGAGCAGCTTGAGCGATTCGCCCGCGCGTGCCCAGCGCACCTGCAGGCCGCCGTGGATCTTGTCCAGGTCGAAGATGTGCGAGGGGCGGCCGTACTCGAACATCACATAGTTCGAGATATCCACCAGCGGGCTGACCGAGCGCTGGCCGCAGCGCGCCAGACGCTCGACCATCCAGGCCGGCGTGGCCGCCTTCGGGTTGACGCCACGCACGATGCGGCCGCTGAAGCGCCCGCACAGGTCGCTGGCCTGCACGTCCACCGCCAGCGTGGCGTCGATCGCCGGCGCCACCGGGGCGATGGCGGGCGTGACAAGCGGCGCGCCGGTCAGCGCGCTCACCTCGCGGGCGATGCCGTAGACGCTCAGGCAGTGCGCCAGGTTGGGCGTGAGCTTGAGGGTGAACAGCGTGTCATCCAGGTTCAGGAACTGGCGGATGTCCTGGCCCAGCGGGGCGTCGGCGGGCAGCTCCAGCAGGCCGCCGTGGTCTTCGCTGAGCTTGAGCTCGCGCGCCGAGCACAGCATGCCGAAGCTCTCGACGCCGCGCAGCTTGCCCACCTTGATCGCGAAGGGCGCACCGCCGTCTTCCGCCGGCGGCAGCTCGGCGCCCACCAGGGCCAGCGGCACGCGGATGCCGGCGCGCGCGTTGGGCGCGCCGCAGACGATCTGCAGCGGGCCGTCCTTGCTGTGCGGGCCGGCATCGACACGGCACACCCGCAGGCGGTCGGCATTGGGGTGCTGTTCGGCCTCGACGATCTCGGCCACGACGATCTTCGAGAAGGCCGGCGCCACCGGGCGCATCTCTTCGACCTCCAGACCCGCCATGGTCAGCAGGTCAGCCAGCTCGGCGGTGGTGATGGCGGGGTTGCAGAACTCGCGCAACCAGGACTCGGGGAATTGCATGCTTCAGATCCGATGGGTGTTCTTGGGGCGGCGGGCGCGGTGCGGCATCACTGGAACTGGGCCAGGAAGCGCAGGTCGCCGTCGAAGAACAGACGCAGGTCGTTGACGCCATAGCGCAGCATCGTCAGGCGGTCAAAGCCCATGCCGAAGGCGAAGCCGATGTAGCGCTCGGGGTCGAGGCCGAAGTTGCGCACCACGTTCGGGTGCACCTGGCCGGAGCCGGCCACCTCCAGCCAGCGGCCCTTGAGCGGGCCGGAGGCGAAGGCGATGTCCACCTCGGCCGAGGGCTCGGTGAACGGGAAGAACGACGGCCGGAAGCGGATCTGCAGGTCGTCGGTCTCGAAGAAGGTACGGAAGAAATCGGCGAACACCACCTTCAGGTCCTTGAAGGAGACGTTCTCGCCGATCCACAGGCCTTCGCACTGGTGGAACATGGGCGAGTGGGTGGCGTCGCTGTCGACGCGGTAGGTGCGGCCGGGAGCGATGACACGGATCTCGGGCATGCTGCGCCCCGCGGCCAGCGCGGCGGCGTGCTTCTTCACATGCTGCACCGCGTAGCGCACCTGCATCGGGCTGGTGTGGGTGCGCAGCAGGTGGCCCGAGCCATCCGGCGCCACGGTGTCGACGTAGAAGGTGTCGTGCATCGACCGCGCCGGGTGGTCGGCCGGCGTGTTCAATGCGGTGAAGTTGAACCAGTCTTCCTCGATCTCGGGGCCGTCGGCCACATCAAAGCCCATCGAGCCGAAGATGGCCTCGACCCGCTCCATGCTGCGCGAGACCGGGTGCAGCCCACCCAGGCCGCGCGGCTGACGCCCCGGCAGCGTGACGTCCAGCGCCTCGGCGCGCAGTTGCGCCTGCAGCTCGGCGTCGGCCAGCGCGGCGCGGCGCTCGGTCAGCAGCGACTCGATCGCCTGCTTGGTCTGGTTGATCTCGGCGCCACGGGTCTTCTTCTCCTCGTGGCTGAGCGCGGCCATGCCCTTGAGCAGGTCGGTGACGCGACCGGCCTTGCCCAGGAAGCGGGCCTTGGCGTTCTCCAGCTCGGCCGGTGTCACGGCGGCGGCGAAATCGTCGCGCGCGGCCTGCACCAGTTGTTCGAGATCGTTCATTGCAAGCAGGGAAAAAATGAAAAAAGGCCGCACCGGCAGGTGAGGCCTTCGAGGTCCTGAGGGCGCTGCCGGCGCAGTGGCACCGGCGGCAGCCTCCAGAGGATCAAGCGAGCTGGGCCTTCACCTTGTCGACGATGGCAGCAAAAGCGGCCGGATCGTGGATCGCCATGTCCGACAGAACCTTGCGGTCCAGGTCGATCTGGGCCTTCTTCAGGCCGGCGATGAACTTGCTGTAGGTCAGGCCCAGACCACGCGTGGCGGCGTTGATACGGGCAATCCACAGCTGGCGGAAGACGCGCTTCTTGGTGCGGCGGTCACGGTAGGCGTACTGGCCCGCCTTCATCACCGCCTGCTTGGCGATGCGGAAGACGTTCTTGCGGCGGCCGCGGAAACCCTTGGCCAGGGCCAGAACCTTCTTGTGACGAGCGCGGGCGGTAACACCACGTTTGACGCGAGGCATGTGTTGACTCCTTCTTGGTGGTGATTACAGACCGGCGAACGGCAGCATCTGCGCCATGTGACCCATGTTGGTCTCATGCACGTTGGCTGCACCACGCAGGTGACGCTTGTTCTTGGTGGTCTTCTTGGTCAGGATGTGACGCTTGAAGGCTTGGCCGCGCTTGACGGTGCCACCCGGGCGGACGCGGAAGCGCTTCTTGGCGCTGCTCTTGGTCTTCATCTTGGGCATGTGATGCTCCTTATCAATGACCTCTGCTGGGCGGCCCCACGGGCGTGGTGCACTTGATGGCCTGCAGCGGCTTTTCTTCATCGCCCCGGTGACCAGACCAGGGCGCGAATCGGTTAAGACTTCTTCTTCGGTGCCAGCACCATGATCATCTGGCGGCCTTCGAGCTTGGGCATGTGCTCGACCACCGCCACATCCGCCAGTTCATCGCGGATGCGTTCCAGCAGGCGCATGCCGATGTCCTGGTGGGTGATCTCACGGCCCCGGAAGCGCAGCGTGACCTTACCCTTGTCGCCGTCCTCGGCGATGAAGCGGCGCAGGTTGCGCATCTTGATGTTGTAGTCGCCCTCGTCGGTGCCGGGCCGGAACTTGACTTCCTTGACCTCGATGACCTTCTGCTTGGACTTGGCTTCAGCGGCGCGCTTCTGCTCCTGGTACTTGAACTTGCCGTAGTCCATCAGCCGGCAGACCGGCGGATCGGCCTGGGCCGCGATCTCGACCAGATCCACGTCGTGTTCGGCCGACAAGCGCAGCGCCTCCTGGATGCTGACGATGCCCAGTGGCTCGTTCTCGGGGCCGTTCAGGCGCACGGTGGAAGCGGTGATCTCGCGGTTCAGTCGGTGCTTGCGCTCGACATTGGGAATCCGGCGGTCGAGAAAGGTAGCGATGGTTCAAACCCCTGCAACAGGCCCCGAGGCAAGAACGGAGCCCGACACAAAAACTCTGGAGCGCAAAAAAGCCGAGGCGTCCTCAGACCTTGGCTGCGATGTCGGACGCGAGCTTCGCAAGGAAGTCGCTGACCGGCATCACCCCCAGATCCTGGTTGCCCCGGGCGCGCACCGCGACGGCCCCGCTTGCCTTCTCCTTGTCACCAATGACCAGGATGAACGGGACCTTCTGCATGGAATGCTCGCGGATTTTATACGTGATTTTCTCGTTGCGCAAATCCGCCTGAGCCCTAACTCCTTGTTTTTGCAGCGTTTTCACCACTTCCTGCACGGCATCGGCCTGGGCGTCGGTGATATTGGCCACCACCACCTGGGTCGGTGAGAGCCACAGCGGCAGCGCGCCGGCGTGCTGTTCGATCAGGATGCCGATGAAACGCTCCAGGCTGCCGACGATGGCGCGGTGCAGCATCACCGGGTGGCGGCGGCTGCCGTCCTCGGCCACGTACTCGGCGCCCAGGCGCTCGGCCATGAAGAAGTCCACCTGCATGGTGCCGCACTGCCACTGACGGCCCAGCGCGTCCTTCAGCGTGTATTCGATCTTCGGGCCGTAGAAGGCGCCATCGCCCGGCGAGACGACGAAGTCCACGCCGCTCTGGCGCAGGCTTTCCATCAGCGCATGCTCGGCCTTGTCCCAGGCCTCGTCGCTGCCGATGCGCTGCTCGGGCCGCGTGGCGACCTTGTAGAGGATCTCGGTGAAGCCGAAGTCCTGGTAGACCTTCTGCAGCAACGTGGTGTAGGCCAGGCACTCGGGCAGGATCATGTCCTCGGTGCAGAAGATGTGGCCGTCGTCCTGCGTGAAGCCGCGCACCCGCATGATGCCGTGCAGGCCACCGGTGGGCTCGTTGCGGTGGCACTGGCCGAACTCGCCAAAGCGCAGCGGCAGGTCGCGGTAGCTCTTGATCCCCTGCTTGAAGATCAGGATGTGACCGGGGCAGTTCATCGGCTTGAGCGCGTAGTCGCGCTTCTCCGATTCCGTCGTGAACATGTTCTCGCGGTACTTCTGCCAGTGGCCGGTCTTCTCCCACAGGCCCTGGTCCAGCAGTTGCGGACCCTTGACCTCCTGGTAGCCGTTGTCGCGGTAGACGCGGCGCATGTACTGCTCCACCTCCTGCCACACGGCCCAGCCCTTGGGGTGCCAGAAGACCGTGCCGGGCGAGTGCTCGTCGATGTGGAACAGGTCCAGCTCGCGTCCCAGGCGACGGTGGTCGCGCTTCTCGGCCTCCTCCAGCATGGTCAGGTACTGCTGCAGCTCTTCCTTCGTGGCCCAGGCGGTACCGTAGACGCGTTGCAGCATCTCGTTGCGGTGGTCGCCGCGCCAGTAGGCACCGGCCACCTTCATCAGCTTGAAGTGCTTGAGCTTGCCGGTGCTGGGCACGTGCGGGCCGCGGCACAGGTCCTCGAAGGCGCCTTCGCGGTACAGCGAGACATCCTGGTCGGCCGGGATGCTGCCGATGATCTCGGCCTTGTAGTGCTCGCCCAGGCCCTTGAAGTACGCCACCGCCTCGTCGCGCGGCAGCACGCGGCGCACCACCGGCTCGTCCTTCTTCGCCAGCTCGGCCATCTTTTTCTCGATGGCTTCCAGGTCCTCGGGCGTGAACGGGCGCTTGTAGGAGAAGTCGTAGTAGAAGCCGTTCTCGATGACCGGGCCGATGGTCACCTGGGCTTCGGGGAACAGCTCCTTGACCGCATAGGCCAGCAGGTGGGCGGTGGAGTGGCGGATCAGCTCCAGGCCTTCGGGCTGCTTGTCGGTGATGATCGCCAGCGCACTGTCCTGATCGAGCAGGAAGCTGGTGTCCACCAGCCGCGCGGCCTCGCCACGGCCGACCTTGCCGCCCAGCGCGGCCTTGGCCAGGCCGGTGCCGATCGAGGCGGCCACGTCGGCCACCGTCAAGGGGGCCGGGTACTCGCGCTGGGAGCCATCGGGCAGCGTGATCGTGATCATCGGGCAATCTCCTTCGGAAATGAAAAAAGCGCAGCTGCTGCAGCCGCGCTTTCTTCAGGAACAGGGGTGACGTGGGGTCGTGTGTATTCCAGCCGCGGCCGACTAAACCTCAGTGACGAAGGTCGTAGTTCGCGGTGTCATAACCCGTGTCGCCTTTCTCTGCTCTTGTGGTGGGGATGTCCCGATTGTAGCCGCCCTGGCGCCCGGCGAAGGCAACGCCGACCCGATCCGGACGATCCGGCACCGGGCGCGCAGCGGGCTGCACGCCGGCCAGCCGCCCGGTGGGCGCTCAGTAGCGGCGAACGGTCTGCCCGTCGACCACCACGCGGTCGCCGGTGCGCAGGTCACCGATCTGGGCCAGGTTGAAGGTGCGCACCTGGCCACCGTCGATCGCGACCTGCACGCGGTAGCGACCGGCCGGCTGGGTGTTGTGCTTCTCGATCTCGTTGCCGGCCACCGCGCCGCCCACCGCACCGACGATGGTGCCGGCGGTGCGGCCGCTGCCGGAGCCGATCTGGCGGCCGACCACGGCGCCCACCACGCCGCCGATCAGCGCCCCGGCGCCGCTGGTGTTCTCGCGCGGCGAGACATCCTCGATGTTGCGGATGGTGCCGTACTGCAGCCCGGCGCGCTGGCCCGACCAGGTGGCGCCTTCCTCGTAGACCGGCGCCTGGCGCGGGTTGGCGCAGGCGGCCAGCAGGCCGGCGCAGACGATGACGGTGGACAGACGGAGCAGACGAGTGTTCATGGCATGAGGCAAGGTCACGGCCGACGGGCCGCGCATGGTCTCTCAACGCCGCAGCCCCCGGTCCGGTTGGCCGAGGATGTAACCGGTGGTTCAGACCAGCGGCTCGAGCACCAGCGGCCGGCCGCCGCTCACGGCCTCGGCGAACTCGTCGGCCAGACGGCGGCTGGCGTCAATGGCGGTGCGCCAGCAGCGCATCCGGGCCGCCAGATCGTCGCCGAAGCGCCGGAAATCGTCCCGGTCGGGCAGCTTGCCGCCGGGCAGGCCGGCGATCCACTCGGCTGAGGGCACCAGCAGCACCACACGGTCGAGCGCGCGGGTGGCGCGGTGGCGCCCGCGCAGGCCCTTGTCCAGCCAGCCCGGCACCACGCTGGTCTGGAAATGGGGGTAGAGCACCAGGCCATCGTGCGCCAGCTGGTCGTAGCGCAGGTGCAGGTGGTAGTCGGTGATGCCGCCGTCCCAGTAGGCACCCGGCGGCGCGCCGGGGATGTCTTGCACCGCCTTCAGCCAGAACGGGATCGAGCAGCTGGCCAGCACCGCCGGTTGCAGGTTGCCCGCAGTCAGCGCGACCTGGCGCGTGCGAAAGTCGTCCAGCGGCAGCGGCAGCGGATCACGCGGGTCGGAAAAGACCACGCGCTCGAGCCAGCCGCCCAGCGCCCGGCGGCTGGCCAGGTTGCTGAAGAAGGCGGCCCCGTAGCCCAGGGGGGTGCGCAGCCGGCCTTCCCGGCCGAGCAGGTGGCGGCCGCGGCTGGTGAAAACATGCAGCCTGCGCCGCGGATGGGACAGCAGTTCGTCCGACACCGCCGCCACCTGCGGCACCAGGGTGTCGTTGAAGACCGCGCTGACCGTGGCCGCGCTCGGCGGGCGGCCGGGCTCGTGCGGGTAGTCCTGCGCCACATAGGCGTCGGCCAGACGCGCCAGCGCCGCGTCGGCATCGCCGCGGCAGGCGGCCGCCATGCGCCAGGCGCCGATCGAGGCGCCCAGCAGATGAATCGTCGGACCATCGCCCGCCAGCCAGTGGCCGAAGAGGAAGCGGTCCAGCGGGTTCAGCACCAGGCCCTTGGGACCACCCGCGGCGGCCGGCACCACGCGCACATCCTGCGGCCGCCAGCCGCGCTCCTGCAGCCAGCGGCGCGCCGTCGGGCCGGCCAGCACGCGCAGCGCGGGAGCGGCCATCGGGGTCAGCGCTTGAGCTTGGCGAAGGCCGCGGCCATCGCGCCCTGGGCCTCGGGCTGACGGGCGCCGCCCCCCCCGTGGCGCTCCTGGCGCGCGGCCGGCCGGAAGCTGTTGTCGCTGCCACGTGACTTGGGCGCCGCCGCCGCGTCCAGCTTCATCGTCAGGCTGATGCGCTTGCGCGGCAGGTCCACCTCCAGCACCCGCACCTTGACGATGTCGCCGGTCTTCACCACCTCGCGCGCGTCATTCACGAACTTGTTCGACAGCTGGCTCACATGCACCAGGCCGTCCTGGTGCACGCCCAGGTCGACAAAGGCGCCGAACTGCGCGACGTTGGACACCGTGCCTTCCAGCACCATGCCCTCCTTCAGGTCCTTGATGTCCTCGACGCCGTCGTTGAAGCGGGCCACCTTGAAGTCGGGGCGCGGGTCGCGGCCGGGCTTTTCCAGTTCTGCCAGGATGTCCTTCACGGTGATCGCACCGAAACGATCGTCGGCGAAGGCCTCGGGGCGCAGCTTGCGGATCACGTCGGCATTGCCGATCAGCTCCTGGATCGGCCGGCCCGCGGCGGCAATGATCTTCTCGACCACCGGGTAGGTCTCGGGGTGCACGCCCGACAGATCCAGCGGGTTGTCGCCCCCGCGGATGCGCAGAAAGCCCGCCGCCTGCTCAAAGGTCTTGGCGCCCAGGCCGGTCACCTGCAGCAGCTGCTGGCGATTGGCGAATCGGCCGTTGGCCTCGCGCCAGCGCACGATGCTGCCGGCCACGGCGTTCGACAGGCCCGAGACCTGCGCCAGCAGCGGGGCCGAGGCGGTGTTCAGGTCCACGCCCACCTTGTTCACGCAGTCTTCCACCACGGCGTCCAGCGTCCTGGCCAGCTCGCTCTGGTTGACATCGTGCTGGTACTGGCCGACCCCGATGCTCTTGGGCTCGATCTTCACCAGCTCGGCCAGCGGATCCTGCAGCCGGCGCGCGATCGACACCGCGCCGCGCAGGCTCACATCCAGATCCGGCAGCTCCTTGCTGGCGAACTCGGACGCCGAGTAGACCGACGCGCCGGCCTCGCTGACCACCACCTTTTCCAGCTTCACGTCAGGGGCCAGGTTGGCGATGCGCTTGATCAGGTCGGCCGCCAGCTTGTCGGTCTCGCGGCTGGCGGTGCCGTTGCCGATGGCGATCAGGTTCACGCCATGCGCCGCCACCAGGCGGCCCAGCGTGTGCAGGCTGCCCTCCCAATCGCACTTGGGCTCGTGCGGATAGACGGTGCTGGTGGCCAGCACCTTGCCGGTGTCGCTGACCACGGCCACCTTCACGCCGGTGCGGATGCCGGGGTCCAGACCCATCACCACGCGCTGACCGGCGGGCGCGGCCAGCAGCAGATCGCGCAGGTTCTCGGCAAAGACCTTGATCGCGGTGGCCTCGGCCGCTTCGCGCAGGCGGGCGAACAGGTCGCGCTCCAGGCTCATCGACAGCTTGACCTTCCAGGTCCAGGCGATGGTCTTGCGGATCAGCTCATCACCCGGGCGCTTGCCATGGCGCCAGCCCAGGTGGTGGGCGATCCGGCCCTCGGCCAGCGTGGGCTGGCCCGGCACGATCTCTTCGTCCAGCACCAGCTTGGCGTCCAGGATCTCCAGCGCCCGACCACGGAACACCGCCAGCGCGCGGTGGCTGGGCACGGTACGGATCGGCTCGTCGTAGTCGAAGTAGTCGCGGAACTTGCTGTGGTCGGGGTGGTTCTCGTCCTTGCCCGGCGCCAGCTTCGACTGGAACAGGCCCTCGGCCCACAGCCATTCGCGCAGCGTGCCCACCAGACCAGCGTCCTCGGCCCAGCGCTCGCTCAGCAGGTCGCGCACGCCGTCGAGCACCGCGAAGGCGTCGGCAAAGCCGGCCTCGGCCAGCTTGGCAGCGCCGCCGTCATACGTGGCGACAAAGGCCTGGGCCTCGGTCAGCGGGTCCAGGGCCGGATCAGCGAACAGGCGATCGGCCAGCGGCTCGATGCCCGCCTCGCGGGCGATCATGCCCTTGGTGCGCCGCTTGGGCTTGTAGGGCAGGTACAGGTCTTCCAGCTCCTGCTTGGTGGGCGCCGCCTCGATCGCGGCGCGCAGCTCCGGCGTCAGCTTGCCCTGCTCGTCGATGCTCTTGAGCACCGCGGCGCGGCGGTCCTCCAGCTCGCGCAGGTAGGCCAGACGCGACTCCAGCTCGCGCAGCTGGATGTCATCGAGGCCGTCGGTGGCCTCCTTGCGGTAGCGGGCGATGAACGGGACGGTGGCGCCACCGTCGAGCAGTTCGACGGCGGTGTTGACCTGGGCGGGCCGAACCTTCAGCTCGGCCGCGATCTGCAGCAGGATCTTGTCCAAAACGGGATCACAGAGTCGGGAAAGCGCGGGAGTTTGCCAGATGCCGCCGGGCTCAAGGCCGGCCCGGATCGGCCGATACCCCGCGAGCCGTCATCCTGCCGACGGCGCCTTTGCCAACCTGGAGCCCCGCCCGATGTTCGACAAGACCCGCATCCTCAACCTGTCCAAGCGCCTGATGGATGGCTCGACCACCAGTGACGCCTTCTATGACGAGCTGACCCAGACCCTGGTCGAGGAGATGGGCTGCACCCGCGCCAGCCTGTGGATCTACCCCGACGCGCTGCTGCGCGACGCCATCGAATGCGTGCGCCTGTATGACCGCACCGACCGCCAGTGGGCGGCCGGCACGGTGCTGCACGAAGCCGACTTCGGCCCCTACTTCGAAGCGATGCGCAGCGACAACCTGATCGTCGCCTCGGATGCGCGCGCCCATGCCGTCACGGCCTGCTTCAACGAGATCTACTTCGACCCGCTGGGCATCCGTTCGCTGCTGGACGTGGGCATCAACATCTCGGGCCAGCCCTGGGGCCTGTTCTGCTGCGAGAACACCACCGATGTCCTGGAGTGGACGCCGGCGCACGTGGAGTACCTGCGCCAGGTGGGCACGCTGCTGGGCTTCGCGCTGAAGAAGGCGCAGACCGCCGGCGCGCACGCCTGAGGCACGCCGTTCTCATCACTTGGGTGGAGGCAGGGACGACGAGACCTTCCTAGCATCGCATGGCCCATTCTTCCAAACACCCAAGGAGAGAGCCATGTCCCTGCGTCACCACGCCGCCCTGCTGCCCCTGTGCCTGAGCCTGCTCGGCACCTCCACCACCCTGCTCGCTGCCGGCGCACCGGTCAAGGAGCGACTGAAGGCCCCGACCGGCCCGACGGCGGTCCTGTCCGCCACTTCGTCGATGGGCACGGCCACCGTGACCGTCGACGGGGCCGGCGCGTTCCAGGACGCGCTGGTCTACACGAACGCGGACGGCCTCACGGCCGACCTGAGCTGGCGCTCTGCGCTGTTCATTGACGGCACCCAGATCGAGGCCAACGACGTCAAGCAGAAGAGCACCCAGAAGGCCGTCAGCAGCTTCGCGCTGGGTTCGCTGCAGGTCAAGCTGGTCCAGCAGCTGCTGCCTGCCGCGCTGGCCGGCGGCTATGTGCTGGACCAGCAGTACAAGCTCAGCAACCCGGGCACTGAACCGGTGATGCTGAACCTGCTGCGCTACAACGACTCCGACATGCGCGACCCGTCGACCAACACCTTCCTGGGTGACCTCGGCTACCAGCCCCAGGGCGGCAGCTACAACTACATCGTGTCGGATGTGGCGCCCACGCCGGCCAGCCTGACGCAGTACATCGGCGTCAAGTTCAGCGGCGGCGATGTCGCCACTCGCCGGGCGGTGCGCGTGTGCTGCAGCAACTACACCGACATTTCGCCGGAAGAGAACAACACCGTGCCCAACGACGCGGACCTGGACGGCATCAGCGACACCGGCATGGACATGGCGATCGCGGCGCAGGCCCCGGTCACCGTGCCGCCCGGCGGCAGCGTCACCGTCAAGATGAAGACGGTGCTGGGCCGCAGTGCGCTGAGCGGCCTGGCGGATCTGCCCGCGCGCTGATCAAGCGCGCTCAACCACGCAACTGGGCGCGGAGCCGCTCGCCCAGCTCCGGCCGCTCCTTGAACGGATCGGTCGGGTTGCGCTGCAGCATGATGTCCTCCAGCCGCACCTGCACGCCGCCCAAGGCGTGCGGGTGGCTGTAGATGTAGAAGCGGTCGGCCAGGATGGCGTCCACCACGAACTGCGCCACCTGGGCCGCGCTGACCTTGCCGCTGGTCACCGCCTTCTCGGCCATGGCCGCGCCGATCAGTTGGCTGCGCGTGGGCCCGGCCCCGGCATTGGCCATGTCGGCCGGCCGGTTGCGCTCGCTCTGGTGGATGCCGGTGGGCACGAAGTACGGGCACAGCACGCTGGCGCTGATCTGGTCGGTCACCAGGCGCAGGTCCTGGTACAGCGTTTCGCTCATCGACACCACCGCGTGCTTGGTGACGTTGTAGACGCCCATGTTGGGCGCGTTCAGCAGACCGGCCATCGACGCGGTGTTGACGATGTGGCCTTCATAGGTCGGATCCGCCTGCGCAGCGGCCAGCATCATCGGCGTGAAGACGCGCACGCCGTGGGCCACGCCCATCAGATTGACGCCCACCACCCATTCCCAGTCCTTGAGCGTGTGCTCCCAGATCAGGCCACCGGCGCCGACGCCCGCGTTGTTGAAGACCACGCCCGGCGCCCCGAAGCGCGCCAGCGTGGCCGCGCCCAGCGCCTCGACCTGATCGGCCTTCGAGACGTCCACCACCTGGGCCAGCACCTCGGCGCCCAGGCTGCGCATCTCCTGCGCGGCGGCTTCCAGCGCCGCCGCCTGCACATCGGCCATCACCAGGTGCATGCCCTGCCCGGCCAGCAGCCGCGAGAGTTCCAGGCCGAAGCCCGAACCGGCGCCGGTGATGACCGCGGCGCGGCCTGCCAATCGTTTCATCGTGAACTCCTTCAGCGCTGCGGTGGCCGCAGCATCTGGATGTGGGGAATGGTGTCTTCGCTGTAGGGCTCGCCCACGGCCTGGTAGCCAAATTCGGCGTAGAAGCGCTGCAGGTGCGCCTGGGCGCTGATGCGGTTGGCCTGACCCGGCCAGGCCAGGTCGGCCTGGCGCAGGCCCTCGGCCACCAGCGCGCGGCCCAGACCGGTGCCGCGCAGCGCCGCATGGGCCACGACGCGGCCCAGCGACGGTTCCTGGTACTTCAGGCCCGGGTCCACCACCCGCAGGTACAGCACCGCCTCGCCCGCCGCCAGCGCACCCCAGGGCGCCGTCAGGCGGCCCAGCAGGTGCAGGCTGTGGCGGTCCAGGCCATCCGGGTCCAGGTAGGGCCCCTGCTCCAGGATGAACACACGGGCGCGCAGCTGCAGCGCGTCGTACAGGTCGTCTCTCGACAGGCCCTCGAAGCGCGCTGCCGTCCAGGCGATGGGCGGCCGCTCAGCCATCAGACGAGCTTGACCAGCTGCTTGCCGAAGTTCTTGCCCTTGAGCAGGCCCAGGAAGGCCTCGGGCGCGCTCTCCAGGCCCTGGGCCACGGTCTCGCGGTACTTGAACTTGCCCGTGGCCACCATCGTGCCCAGCTCCTTCAGCGCCTCGGGCCACAGCTGCATGTGTTCGCTGACAATGAAGCCTTCGAGCTTCATGCGGTTGACCAGGATCAGCGCCGGGTTGGCCATCGGGATCGGCTCGCCGTTGTAGCCGGCGATCATGCCGCAGAAGGCGATGCGGCTGAAGGCGTTGGCTCGCAGCATCACCGCGTCCAGGATCATGCCGCCGACGTTCTCGAAGTAGCCGTCGATGCCGTCGGGGCAGGCGTCCTTCAGCGCCTTGCTGAGCGAGCGCAGGTCCGGATGGGCCTTGTAGTCGATGCAGGCATCGAAGCCCAGCTCGTTCACCACCGCCTCGCACTTGGCCGGGCCGCCGGCCAGGCCCACCACGCGGCAGCCGCGCGCCTTGGCCAGCTGGCCCACCGCACCGCCCACCGCGCCGCTGGCCGCGCTGACCACCACGGTCTCGCCGGCCTTGGGAGCGATGATCTGGGTCAGGCCGTACCAGGCGGTGACGCCCGGCATGCCCACCGCGCCCAGGTAGGCTGACAGCGGGATGTGGGTGGTGTCCACCTTCTGCAGCACACCGCGCTGGCTGGCGTTGACGCGCTGGTACTCCTGCCAGCCGCCCATGCCCACGACCTTGTCGCCGACCTTGAAGTGTTCGTTGCGCGACTCCACCACCTCGCCGACGGTGCCGCCGATCATCACCTCGTTGAGCGGCTGCGGCTGGGCGTAGCTCTTGCTCTCGTTCATGCGGCCGCGCATGTACGGGTCCAGGCTCAGGTAGTGGTTGCGCACCAGTACCTCGCCGTCGGCCAGCGCCTCGACGGGCGCCTCGACCAGGGCGAAGTTGGCGGTGCTGGGCTCGCCTTGCGGACGCGAGACGAGGTGGATCTGGCGGTTGATGGTGCTCATCGGGTGCTCTTTCGTTCAGGATGCAGCGCCATCGGCGCGCTGCAGGGGTTTGACGTGGCGGCCCTTGGCGGGCAGCGCACGCAGGTACTTGAAGGTGGCCGTGCCATGGGCGCACAGCTGGCCTTCGCTGTTGATCACGCGGCCCTCGCAGAAGGCCATGGTCGAGGTGCGGTGCAGCAGCGTGCCCAGGGCGCGCAGCTCGCCCTCGCCGGGGCGCAAGAAGCTGGTTTTCATCTCGATGGTGGCCACGCCGGGCCCGGCCAGCATGTCATGGCTGCGGGCGGCGTGGGCCATCACCACATCCAGCATGGTCATCAGCACGCCGCCGTGCGCCACTTCCCAGGAGTTGAGGTGCGACTCGGCCAGGTCGACACGCAACTCGGCCGCGCCGTCGGCGCAGCTGTGCAGTTCCAGCCCCAGTTGCTCGACGAAGGGAATGCGGACGGGAAACGGGATGGGGGGCTTGCGGTGGCTCATCCAGGGATCATCGCCGAAGGCCAGCTCAGCCACCGATGAGGGCGCTGACGCCCCCATCGACCGGCAGGATCTGTCCGGTGATGTGCTTGCCGGCGGCGCTGGCGAACAGCAGCGTGGCGCCCTTGAGGTCATCGTCATCGCCCAGGCGGTTCAGCGGCGCGTGGGCGGCCATCTTGTCGGCGCCCAGCGTGTCCAGCAGACCCTTGGTCATCTTGCTGGGGAAGAAGCCCGGCGCCAGCGCGTTGACGGTGATGCCATGACGCCCCCATTCCGCCGCCAGGGCGCGGGTGAAGTTGACCGCGGCCCCCTTGCTGGTGTTGTAGGCAATGGTCTTCATGCCCGAGGGGTTGCCGCCCAGGCCGGCGATCGAGGCCACGTTGATGATGCGGCCCGAGCGGCGCGGGATCATGCTGGCCACCGCCGCCGCCTGGCTGATCACGAACAGGCTGCGGATGTTCAGGTCCATCACCTTGTCCCAGGCCTCGAGCGGATGCTCCTCGGCCGGGGCGCCCCAGGTGGCACCGGCGTTATTGACCAGGATGTCGATGCGGCCCAGGCGCTCCATCGCCTCGGCGACGATGCGTCGGCCGTCCTCGGGCTGGGCGGCGTTGGCGGCCACCCAGCGGGCGTCGATGCCCTTGGCCTGCAGGTGGGCCGCGGCCTCCTCCAGGTCAGCCGCCTTGCGCGAGCTCAGCAGGATCTTCGCGCCGGCCTCGCCCAGCGCCTCGGCAATCTGCAGGCCCAAGCCGCGCGAGCCGCCGGTGACCACGGCGGTCTGGCCGCTGAGGTCGAAGAGTTTCATCACGGGGGTGCTCATCGGTCGCTCTCCTTGGTGGGTCAGAACCAGGCGTCCTGCATCTCGCGGCAGACCGCCTCGCGGCTGCTGACCACGCCCAGCCAGGCGTCGATCTTGGGCAGCTCGTAAACGTGGAAGAAACGCAGCGCCGACAGCAGGCCGGCGTTGCGCGCGCGCTCAGCGTCGCTGGCCGGCGCGGCGGCGCGGGCCGCCAGGCCCAGCTCCAGCCACACCCAGGCCAGCACCACGTGGCCGAAGGCCTGCAGGTAGGGCGTGGCATTGGCCAGCGCCTCCTCGGGCACACCGGTGGACCAGGCCGCCTTGGTGGCGGCGCCCAGGCGCTGCACCGCGCCGCCCAGCGCGGGCACGTAGGTGGCCAACTGCTCGTCCTGGCCGGCGCGGGCCAGCGTGTCGCTGATGCGCTCAGCCAGCAGCTTCAGCCCGGCACCGCCCTGCATCACCACCTTGCGGCCCAGCAGGTCCAGCGCCTGGATGCCGTGCGTGCCCTCGTGGATCATGTTCAGGCGCTGGTCGCGCCAGTACTGCTCGACCGGGAAGTCGCGGGTGTAGCCGTAGCCGCCATGCACCTGGATCGCCAGCGAGTTGCCCTCCAGGCACCACTCGCTGGGCCAGCTCTTGGCGATGGGGGTGAGCACCTCCAGCAGCAACGCGGCCTCGGCACTGGCCGCGGGCGTGCCGGTGTGCTTCTCGTCAACCAGGCGGGCGCAGTACAGGCACAGCGCCAGCGCCCCCTCGGCATAGGCCTTCTGGGCCAGCAGCATGCGCTTGATGTCGGCGTGTTCGATCAGCAGCGACTGCGGCTTCGAGGCATCCTTGCCGCCATCCCCGATCGGCCGCCCCTGCGGCCGCTGCCGCGCATAGGCCAGCGCCGCCTCGTAGCCGGCCATGCCCAGCATCGCCGCCGACAGGCCGATGGCAATGCGCGCCTCGTTCATCATGTGGAACATGCAGCGCAGGCCCTCGCCCGGCGCACCCACGCGGTAACCGATCGCGCCGGCAGCGCCGCGCACCGGGTACTTGCCTTCGCCGAAGTTCAGCAGCGTGTTGGTGGTGCCGCGCCAGCCGCACTTGTGGTTCAGACCGGCCAGGGCCACGTCATTGCGCTCGCCGGTCAACCGACCCGTGGTGTCCACCAGCTTCTTGGGCACGATGAACAGCGAGATGCCCTTGACGCCGGGCACCAGTTGGCCATCCGGCCCGGGGATCTTGGCCAGCACCAGGTGGACGATGTTCTCGGTCAGTTCGTGCTCACCGGCCGAGATCCACATCTTGTTGCCGCGCAGGCGGTAGCGCGGGCCCAGCGGGTCGTCCTGGAAATCGGCGCCATCCGGCTCGGCGCGGGTGGCGATGTCCGACAGGCTGGAGCCCGCCTGCGGCTCGGACAGGCACATCGTGCCGGCCCAGCGGCCGCTGAACTCGTTGTGGGCGAAGACCTGCTGCTGCGCGGGCGTGCCATGCGCCATCAGCAGGTTGGCGTTGCCGCTGGTCAGCATGCCCGCGCCAATGCTGGCTGAGGCCTTCGCGAAGAAGGCGTTGGCCGCTGCCTCCACCGCGTAGGGCAGTTGCATGCCGCCGATGTCGTAGTCCTGCGCCGCGGCCAGCATGCCGCTGCCGGCGTAGGCCGCCCAGGCGTCGTGCGTGGCCTGCGGCAGGTGGACCTTCTCGCCGTCGAAGGACGGCTCCTGGGTGTCGACCAGACGGTTGAAGGGGGCGTACTTCTCGCGCGCGATGCGCTCGCAGGTGTCCAGCACCTGGGCGAAGGTCTCGGCGCTGTGGTCGGCGAATCGCTGGCGCTCGGCCAGAGAGGCCACCTTCAGCCAGTCGTTCAGCAGGAAATCGACGATCGGACGCATGCGCCCTCCTCTGTTCGGTGTCGGGCGCTCAGCGCCGGTCGTAGGGCACCACGGCCATCGTCGCCGAGGCCTTCAGCACCAGCGTGCGGTCGCCCTCGCGCTCGGCCCAGACCTCGGCCTCGGTGAAGCTCAGCGTGCGGCCGGGCTTGACCACCCAGGCCTCGCAGACCAGGCGCTCGCCATCGGCCGGACGCAGCAGGCTCACCTTCAGGTCGGCGGTCAGCACCCAGTGGCCCTCGGCCACCAGGGTCTGCGCGGCCGAGCCCATCGCGTGATCGGCCAGCGTGGTCTGCACGCCCGCGTGGGCGTGGCCACTGTGCTGGCGGAAGCGGTCCTGCATCGGCAGCACGGCGGTCACGCGGCCCGGCGACACGGCCGTGGGCTCCGCCCCCAGGTCACGCATGAAGGGCGAGAGCTGGAAGAAGCGGCGCAGCGTGTCCAGGTCCATGCTCAGCCGCCCTCACCCAGGCGCACGATCGTGCCCTGCGCCAGCGCACACAGCTTCTCGACGCCATCGACCACCGCGTAGACCTCGCAGCGCGCCACGCTCTGCGCCTTGCCGGTGGCTTCGGCGCGGGCGCGGACCACCAGGCGCTGGCCCAGCGCCGGGCGCACGTAGTTGATCTTGAACTCCGAGGTCACTACCGGCACCTGCATGGCGGTGCCGCCGGCGTAGGTCAGCGCGTTGTCGGCCAGGTAGCTGACCACGCCGCCATGGGCGAAGCCGTGCTGCTGCTTGAGCTCATCGCGCAGCGGCAGTTGCAGTTCCACCTGACCCGGCGACAGCGCCGTCAGCTCGGCCCCCAGCAGGCCGCTGAAGGGCTGCTTCGCCAGGATCTCCCGGCCCATCTGCAGGAAGACCTCGGGACTGACGCGCGGCTCGGTCATGTCAGGTCCGCCCGGCCGTCCCGAAGGACCTGAGCGCCCCCTTGGGGGGCAGCGATCAACATGAGCGTGGGGGCCACAGGTCAGAGCACTTCGAAGATGCCGGCGGCGCCCATGCCGCCGCCGATGCACATCGTCACGCACACGCGCTTGGCGCCACGGCGCTTGCCCTCGATCAGCGCATGGCCGGTCAGGCGCTGGCCCGACACGCCGTAGGGATGGCCCACCGCGATCGCGCCGCCGTTGACGTTGAGCCGCTCCATCGGAATCCCCAGCGTGTCGGCGCAGTACAGCACCTGCACGGCGAAGGCCTCGTTGAGCTCCCACAGGTCGATGTCGGCCACCGTCAGGCCCAGCTTCTTCAGCACCTTGGGCACCGCGAAGACCGGGCCGATGCCCATCTCATCAGGCTCGCAGCCGGCCACCGCGAAGCCCAGGAAGCGGCCCAGGGGCTTCAGGCCCTTCTGCTCGGCATAGGTCTCGCTGACCACCACGCAGGCACCGCCGCCGTCGCTGAACTGGCTGGCGTTGCCGGCCGTGACCACGCCACCGGGCACCGCGCTGCGGATGCCCCGCACCGCCTCGATCGTGGTGCCGGGGCGCAGGCCCTCATCGGCGCTGATCGTGACCTGCTGGCTGCGCAGGCCCATGACCTTGTCCGCCACGCCAGCGGTCACGGTGCAGGGGACGATCTCGTCGTTGAACTTGCCGGCCTCCTGCGCGGCGCAGGCCAGGGTCTGGCTGCGCACGCCGTACTCGTCCATGCGCTCCTTGGCAATGCCGTAGCGCTTGGCCACGTTTTCGGCCGTCTGCAGCATGTTCCAGTAGATCTCGGGCTTGTTCGCCTTGAGCCAACTGTCGGCCAGCATGTGGGTGTTCATTTCCTGCTGCACACAGGAGATGCTCTCGACGCCACCGGCGACGTAGACGTCCCCTTCGCCGGCGATGATGCGCTGCGCGGCCATCGCGATGGTCTGCAGGCCGCTGGAGCAGAAACGGTTGACGGTGACGCCGCTGACGCTGATCGGCAGGCCGGCGCGCAGCGCCACCTGGCGGGCGATGTTGGCACCGGTGGCCCCTTCGGGGTTGGCGCAGCCCATCAGCACATCCTCGATCGCCCCGGGGTCGATGCCGGCACGTTCGACGGCGGCCTGGACGGCGAAGCCCCCCAGCGTGGCGCCGTGGGTCATGTTGAAGGCGCCTTTCCAGCTCTTGGCCAGGGGCGTGCGGGCGGTGGAGACGATGACGGCTCGGGTCATGGTGTGTCCTGGGTTGCGTTGGAGGCGTGGATCAGGAGAAGCTCTTGCCTTCGGCGGCCAGCTGGGCCAGCAGCGGCGCGGGCTGCCAGAACTCGGCGTCGTCGTGCGGGTTCTTGGCGAAGCGCTTCATCGCCTGCACGACGTTCCACAGGCCCAGCGTGTCGGCATAGCACATCGGACCGCCGCGGTGCAGCGGGAAGCCATAGCCGGTCAGGTAGACCATGTCGACGTCGGAAGCGCGGTTGGCGATGCCCTCCTCCAGCAGCTTGGCGGCTTCGTTGACCAGCGCGAAGACCAGGCGCTGGACGATTTCCTCGTCGCTGATCTGGCGCGGCGTGATGCCCAGCTCGGCCCGGTGCTTCTCGATCATCTCGGTCACCACGGCCGAGGGGATGGCGTCGCGCTTGCCCGGCACGTAGTCGTACCAGCCGGCGCCGGTCTTCTGGCCGTAGCGGCCCAGCTCGCACAGCAGGTCGGCGGTCTTGGAGTAGCGCAGATTGGGCTTCTCCAGGTAGCGGCGCTTGCGGATGTACCAGCCGATGTCATTGCCCGCCAGGTCGCCCATGCGGAACGGACCCATCGCGAAGCCGAACTTCTCGACCGCCTTGTCCACCTGCTGCGGCGTGCAGCCCTCTTCCAGCAGGAAGCCGGCCTGGCGGCTGTACTGCTCGATCATGCGGTTGCCGATGAAGCCATCGCACACGCCCGAGACCACGCAGGTCTTGCGGATCTTCTTGCCCAGCTGCATCACCGTGGCCAGCACGTCCTTGGCGGTGGCCGCGCCACGCACCACTTCCAGCAGCTTCATCACGTTGGCGGGGCTGAAGAAATGCATGCCCACCACGTCCTGCGGACGCTTCGTGAAGGCGGCGATCTTGTTGAGGTCCAGCGTGGAGGTGTTGGAGGCCAGGATGGCGCCGGGCTTCATCACCGCATCGAGTTGTTCGAACACCGCCTTCTTGACGTCCAGGTCCTCGAACACGGCTTCGATCACCAGGTCGGCATCGCCGATGTCGGCGTAGCTCAGCGTGGTGCTCAGCAGCGCCATGCGCTGCTCGTATTTGTCGGCCTTGAGCTTGCCCTTCTTGACCTGGGCCTCGTAGTTCTTGCGGATGGTGGCGATGCCGCGGTCCAGCGCGTCCTGTTTCATCTCGAGGATGACCACCGGGATGCCGGCGTTCAGGAAGTTCATGCTGATGCCGCCGCCCATCGTGCCAGCGCCGATCACCGCGACCTTGTTGATGGCGCGCACCGGGGTGTCCTCGGGCACGTCGGGGATCTTGCTGGCGGCGCGCTCGGCGAAGAAGGCATGGCGCAGCGCCTTGCACTCGGGCGTGAACATCAGCGCGGTGAAGATCTCGCGCTCGAACACCATGCCCTCGTCGAACTTCTTGCTGATCGAGGCCTCGACGGCGTCCACGCACTTGGCCGGCGCCGGGAAGTTCTTCGCCATGCCCTTGACCATGTTGCGGGCGAACTGGAAGTAGCCGTCCGGGTTCTCGTGGAGCACCTTCAGGTCGCGCACCAGCGGCAGCGGCCGCACATCGGCCTTCTCCAGCGCGAAGGCGATGGCGCCGTCCAGCAGATCGCCTTCGATGACCTTGTCAAAGAGCTTCTGGCCCGGCAGGCTGGCCAGCAGCTCGCTCTTGACCGGATCGCCCGAGACGATGATGTTCAGCGCGGTTTCCACGCCCAGCACGCGCGGCAGGCGCTGCGTGCCGCCGGCGCCCGGGATCAGACCGATCTTCACCTCGGGCAGCGCGATGTTGGCGCCAGGCGCCGTCACCCGGTAGTGGCAGCCCAGCGCCAGCTCCAGGCCGCCGCCCATGGCCACCGTGTGCACCGCGGCCACCACCGGCTTGCTGCACAGCTCGCAGGCGCGGATCAGGTCGAGCAGGTTGGGCGCGGCGGTGGCCTTGGGCGAGCCGAACTCCTTGATGTCAGCACCGCCGGAGAAGGCCTTGCCGGCGCCGGTGATCACCACCGCCTGGATCGCCGGGTCGGCATCGGCCTGCTCCAGGCCCTGCGCCACACCCACCCGGGTGGCGTAGCCCAGGCCATTGACCGGCGGGTTGTCCAGCGTGATCACGGCCACCGGGCCTCGGGTCTCGTAGCGTGCAGTCATGTCGGCGTGTCCTTGGAAAGGGAAAGACGCAAATAGAACGATCGTTCGATTCTATGGACAAGCCATCGGCACCAGCGTCACGCCAGCGACAGGCGGCCTCCTCATTAACCCTGATGTGCATCGACACACAAGGGCGGCGACACATCCGGTCACACGGCTGCGGCTTGCGCAGGGCGGGGTATGCCTACATCATGTGCAAAACGACCATTTCATGAAGGGATGACCGATGCGTGCCACCACCTCCCCAGGCCTTCGCCAGGCCATGAACCCCACCCACTGGCTGTTGGTGGGTGCACTGACGGCAGCCCTGACGTGGCCCGCGGCCGGACAGGCGGCCACCTCTGTGCAGGACCTGGGCGGACTCTATGCCGGCGGCTCCTCATCGGCCTTGGCCTTGAGCCAGTCCGGGCAAGCCATCGGCATCGCCATGCGCGACGGTGACTTCCAGACCATCAACGCCGTGTGGTCGCCCAGCGGCAGCATCAGCGCCCTGCCCGATTGCTGCAGCGCCTTCCTGGCGATGCCGGCAGCGATCAACCGCAGCGGTGTGGCGGTGGGATCGCACCAGGCCACGCGGGACCACTGGGCGGCGGTGAAATGGGCTGCCGATGGCAGCGCACAGTACCTGCCGTCGCTTGGCAGTTACGGCCTGGCTCGGGCGTTCGCCATCAACGACGCTGGGCAAGCAGTGGGCTCCTCGGTCACCGACAGCTTCGCCCAGCGCGCCGTGCGCTGGAACCCCGATGGCAGCGTCACCCAGCTGGGCGAGATGGGGTCGCCGGACCCGGGCTACCTGGCCTTCCACGAAGCCCACGGCATCAGCAACAAGGGCGTGGTGGTGGGCACCGCCCTGGTCGGATCGGCCTTCCGGGCCTTTTCCTGGAAGGGTGGCCTGTTCACCGATCTGGGCCTGGGCAATGCCACGCATGTCAACGACAAAGGTCTGATCGCCGGTCTGGCCCCGGGCCGCATCCCGGTGGTCTGGAAGAAGGGCACGATGCGCTACCTGCCCGGCCGCGATGGCGGCAAGCGTGCCTATGGCCACGAGGTGCTGGGCATCAACAACCTGGGCGACATGGTCGGCTTCGGCCCATCGCCCGGTGTGGGCGTGCACTCGATCGCCGTGCTGTGGCGCGGTGGCGCTGCCATCACGCTGGGCCACTACCCTGGGGGCACGCACAGTGTGGCCACCGGCATCAATGACACCGGCATGATCGTCGGCTACGGCAACCTGGTTGATGGCGGCCCGATGCGCGCGCTGCGCTGGACGGTGACCAGCACCAGCATTCAGGTCGAACTGGCACCGGTGCATTGACTCGTCGGCGGGGAGCCTGCGCGAGGCTCCCGCCACTCACACCTCCAGCCACTCCTTGCGCACATAGCTGTCGGCCTTCAGCCCGGCCGGCGTGCCTTCGAAGACGATGCGGCCGTGGCCCATCACCAGGCAGCGCTCGGACACCTCCAGCGCAATCGTCAGCTTCTGCTCCACCAGCAGCACGCTGATGCCGCGGCGCTTCAATTCCCGCAGGTACTCGGCCACCAGCTCGACAATCTTCGGCGCCAGCCCTTCGGTGGGCTCGTCGATCATGATCAGGTCGGGGTCGCCCATCAGGGTGCGGCACAGGGTCAGCATCTGCTGCTCGCCGCCCGAGAGCACGCCGGCCTCGGTGTGCTGGCGCTCCTTCAGGCGCGGGAACAGACCGTACATGTCGTCGATCTGCCAGCGCGTGCTCTTGCGGCCCGACTTCTCACCCAGCAGCAGGTTCTGGTGCACGGTCAGCTTGGGGAAGATGTCGCGGTTCTCGGGCACGTAGCCAATGCCGCGGTGGGCGATCTCGAAGGCCTTGCGGCCCGTGATCTGTTCACCGCGCCAGGCGATGCCGCCGGTGGCGTCCACCAGGCCCATGATGGCCTTGACGGTGGTGGAACGGCCGGATCCGTTGCGGCCCAGCAGGCTGACGATCTCGCCCTCGCCCACCGCCATCGACACGCCATGCAGCACATGGCTCTTGCCGTAGTAAGCGTGGACATTGTCCAGCTTCAGCAGTTCGCTGCTCATCGTCACGCTCCCGCCGCCTGGGTCTCGGCCAGCACGCTGCCCAGGTAGGCCTCCTGCACCTTGGCGTTGGCGCGCACCGCTTCGGGGGTGTCGAAGGCGATCACCTCGCCGTAGACCACCACCGCGATGCGGTCCGCCAGGCCGAAGACCACGCCCATGTCGTGCTCCACGGTCAGCAGGGTCTTGCCCTCGGTGACCTCGCGGATCAGCTGGATGAAGCGCTTGGTCTCGCTCTTGCTCATGCCGGCGGTGGGTTCGTCCAGCAGGATCACGCTGGAGCCGCCGGCGATGGTGATGCCGATCTCCAGCGCGCGCTGCTCGGCATAGGTCAGGTTCATCGCCAGCTGGTCGCGCCGCCTGTCGAGCTTGATCATCTCCAGCACTTCCTCGGCGCGGTCATTGACCTCGTGCAGGTCGGCCAGGAAACGCCAGAAGCTGTAGCGCTGCTTCATCGACCACAGCACGGCGCAGCGCAGGTTCTCGAACACGCTCAGGCGCGTGAACAGGTTGCTGACCTGGAAGCTGCGCGACAGACCGCGGCGGTTGATTTCGTAGGGCGCCAGGCCGTCGATGCGCTGACCATGCAGGCGGATCTCGCCGCTGGACAGGCCGAAGCGGCCCGAGATCAGGTTGAACAGCGTGGACTTGCCCGCGCCATTGGGGCCGATGATGGCCACGCGCTCACCGGGCTTCACCTGCAGCGTGGCGCCGCGGATGATCTCGGTCTTGCCGAAGCGCTTGTAAGCGTCCAGCAACTCCAGCGCGTAGGGGGCCGAGGATGGGCTCTGGGTGGGCGCGTTCACAGCGTCTCCCTCCGCTTGATCTCTTTCTCGATGTCTTCCTGCACCTCGCCCCATTCATGGGCGAAGTGGCGCCGCGCCAGTTCGAACAAGCCCACGCCGGTGAGCGTGACGAAGACGGCGCCAGCCCAGGCATCGGTGCCGCTGGCGTCGATCATCGCGCCCATGAAGGGCAGCTTCGGCCCCAGCGCCGCATTGAGCTGCAGGTGGTAGATCATCTCGATCATCGCCGCCACGCCCAGCAGCACCGCCGCGCCGGCACCGCCCAGTGCCAGGTAGGCGGTCCACAGCTGGCGCAGCTTGCCAAAGGCGGCCACGCGCAGGTTCATCATGATCAGGCTGGCGAAGCCGCCGGGCGCATACATCACCATCAGCACGAAGACCAGGCCCAGGTAGAGCAGCCAGGCCTTGGTGATCTCGGACAGCAGCGCCAGGGCCACGACCATCAGCACCGCGCCCAGGATGGGGCCGAAGAAGAAGGTCGCGCCGCCCAGGAAGACGAACAGCAGGTAGGCCCCGGAGCGGGCCGCGCCCACCACCTCGGCGGTGACGATCTCGAAGTTGATCGCCGCCAGGCCGCCCGAGATGCCCGCGAAGAAGCCCGAGATCATGAAGGCCAGGTAGCGCACACGCTGGGTCGAGTAGCCGATGAACTCGACCCGCTCGGGGTTGTCGCGCACCGCATTGAGCATCCGGCCCAGCGGCGTGCGCGTCAGCGCGAACAGCGCCGCCGTGCTGATGAAGCAGTAGACCGCGATCAGGTAGTAGACCTGGATCTGCGGTCCGAAGCTGATGCCCAGCACCTTCTCGCCGACCACCCGGTTACCCGAGACGCCGCCCTCACCGCCGAAGAACTCGGGGATCATCAGCGACATCGACCACACCAGTTCGCTCACGCCCAGCGTGATCATCGCGAAGGTGGTGCCCGACTTCTTGGTGGTCACCCAGCCCAGCACCGCAGCGAAGAACAGGCCGCCCAGGCCTCCCACCAGCGGTACCAGGCTGACCGGCAGGCCCAGCGTGCCGGCGCCCACCTTGTTCAGGGTGTGGATTGCCAGGTAGGCGCCCAGACCGCTGTAGACGGCGTGGCCGAAACTGAGCATGCCGCCCTGGCCCAGCAGCACGTTGTAGGCCAGGCAGACGATGATGCCGATGCCGATCTGGCTGAGCATCGTCTGCCCGAAGCTGCTGGTCCACCACAGCGGGGCCACGGCCAGCGCCAGCGCATACAGGCCCCAGATCAGGATGCGCCCGACGTTCCAGGGCTTGAAGTGGAAGTTGGGGCGGGATTCGCGGGTGTGATGCATGGCTCAGAGCCTGTGAAGACATGAATCGCGCCCGCGCCGGGGTGTCCCGAGGCCGTGGCGTAGGCGCGTCGTGCAGCCCGGGCTTGCTGCCCGGGCCAGCGGCGCAACACCCGCCACGGCCTCGGGACACCCCGGCCCTTCGGGTGGGGCCCCAGAAAGGCCCCACTCGTCGTTGTGAAGCCTCGGCGGGGCCCAACCCCGCGTCGGCTTCACGTCTAGATTGGGGCCTTTCTGGGGCCCCACGCGGGCGTGATTCATGTCTTCACAGGCTCTCAACCTTCCCGCGTACCGAGCAGGCCCTTGGGCCGCAGGATCAGGATCAGCACCAGCGCCAGGTACGGCAGGATCTGCGCCGTTTCGGACAGCTTGATGCGCAGCAGCGCCATGGCGGGGCTGTCCGGGGCAATGCTCACGCCGATCAGGCGGAACATGTCCACGCCATTGGCGTCCACGGTCAGCGGCAGCGTTTGCAGCAGGCCCACCACCAGCGAGCCGACGAATGCGCCACTGAGTGAACCCATGCCGCCGATCACGATGACGGCAAAGATGATCGGGCCGATGTTGGCCATGTTGGGTTCGGTGACGAAGGTGACACCGCCGATCACGCCGGCCAGCCCGGCCAGCGCGCAGCCGCTGCCGAACACCAGCATGAAGACGCGGGGCACGTTGTGGCCCAGCGCCTCGACCATCTCCGGATGGGTCAGCGCCGCCTGGATCACCAGGCCGATGCGGGTGCGGGTCAGCAGCAGCCACAGCGACACCAGCATGCCCAGTGCCACCACCGCCATGAAGGCCCGCGTCAGCGGAAAACGCGAACAGGCCGCACCCACTGCGTTGCAAACCTCGGCCGGCGCCGCGCCCAGGGCCAGCGACAGGCCCGACTGCGCCGACTGCACGATGGTGAAGGCCGGCCCCTGCAGCCAGGTGGGCGGGTCAAAGGTCAGCGGCGAGCGGCCCCAGATCAGCGCCACCACCTCGCCCACCACATAGCTCAGGCCAAAGGTGATCAGCAGCTCGGGCACGTGGCCGAACTTGTGCACCCGGCGCAAGGCGGTACGCTCGAACAGCGCCCCCAGGCCGCCCACCAGCAAGGGCGAGACGATCAGCGACGCCGTGAAGCCGATCAGCGGTGTCAGCGTGTAGGCCGCGTAGGCACCCACCATGTAGAAGCTGGCATGGGCGAAATTCAGCACGCCCATCATGCTGAAGATCAGCGTCAGGCCCGAGCTCAGCATGAACAGCAGCAGCCCGGAGCTGACGCCGTTGAGCAGGTTGATCAGGATCTGGTCCACGGTGGCGCGTCACGAAACGACGAGGCCCGGGCGGAGGCGACTCCCCCGGGCCTGTGCAGGCAGGTCACCGCCAGGGACGGCGGTGGACGATCAGCACCTCAGGGGCGCTTCATCTGGCACGAGGTGGGCGTGCTCGACACGTAGGAATCGTAGGCCTTGACGGGCGCGAAGGTGAAGCCGGTGTTCTCGACGCTGTACTTGTTCTTGGCGTCGGTCTTCTGCCAGACCGAGATGTACAGCGGCTGCTGCAGCTGGTGGTCGGTCTTGCGCATCTCGACGTCACCGTTGAAGCCCTTGATGCCGATGCCTTCCATGGCCGCAGCCACCTTGACCGGGTCGGTGGACTTGGCCTTGGCCATGGCCGACGACAGCATCAGCAGTTCGTTGTAGACCGCCTGGGTGTAGAGGTCTTCGTTGAACTTGGCCTTGAAGGCATCACCCAGCTTGCCGATCGGGTCGGCCATGTTCGAATGGCCGTAGGCGACCATGTACACCCGGCCGGCACCGGCGGCGCCGATCGCGGTGGGCGCGCCGCTGACCGAGGCGTAGTAGGTGTAGAACTTGATGTTCAGGCCGGCGTCGTTGGCGGCCTTGACCAGCAGGGTCAGGTCGGAGCCCCAGTTGCCGGTGATCACGCTGTCGGCACCCGAGGCCTTGATCTTGGCCACATAGGGCGCGAAATCCTTGACCTGGGCCAGAGGATGCAGGTCGTCGCCGACAAACTGGATGTCCGGGCGCTTGCGCGCCATCATTTCCTTGGCGTACTTGCTGACCTGCTGGCCGTGCGAGTAGTTCTGGTTCAGCAGGTAGATCTTCTTGGTGTCGGGCTGGTCCTTGATGAAGGTGGTCAGCGCTTCCATCTTCATCGAGGTGTCCGCATCAAAGCGGAAGTGCCAGTAGCTGCACTTGCTGTTGGTCAGGTCCGGATCAACCGCGGCGTGGTTGAGGTAGATCACCTCCTTGCCGGGGTTGCGCTCGTTGTGCTTGTTGACCGCATCCACCAGCGCCAGCGCGACGCTGGAGCCGTTGCCCTGGGTGATGTAGCGCACGCCCTGGTCGATGGCCGACTTCAGCGCGTTCAGGCTCTCGGCGGGGCTGAGCTTGTTGTCGATCGTGATGATCTCGAACTTCACGCCGGCCGGATTGCTCTTGTTGAAGTGCTCGGCCAGGAACTGGAAGGTCTTGACCTGGTTCTGGCCCACCGGCGCCATCAGGCCCGACAGCGGGTCGATCCAGGCGATCTTGACGGTCTCGCCCTTCTGCGCGAACGCCACCGTGCTCGACAGGGCGATGGCGGCGCCGACTGAGATGCCAAAGAGCTTGCGAGTGAACTTCATCCGGGTCTCCAATGGTTCGGTGGTGATCACAAGGGGCGATCGACGCGAACGGTAGCGGATGCTCCGGCGATTGAGCTTCAGGGACTACCACTAAAGCCTGTCACGGGGGGGACAAACAGGGCCTCAATCGGGCGACCGCTCACTGCCGTAGGCAGTCATTGCCCGCGGAGGTGGTTGAGGCGAGGTGGGGGAAAGGGGTCTCTCTCATGTCCCCCGGCCTTCGGCCTCCTCCTTGACTTCGTTCGACCCCTTTCCCCCACCTCGCTTGGCACCGTTTCGGGACTGCTCGCGCGAGCAGTGCGGGAACGTCGGTAGCGGGTGAGGGGGAGTTCGCTTGGCCGAAGTCAAGGAGGAGGCCGCAGGCCGGGGGACATGAGGACAAGCGAATTCCCCCTCGCCCGCCGCGCCACACCGCCGCAGTCGACCCAACGGCCGGTCAGGGTAGTCAGCCGATCTTCGCTCTGAGCCAGTCGGGCATGGGCGTGGACTTGCCGCTGGGAAAGTCCATCCAGACGGTGGTGGCTCCGCCCTCGGCGTAGATCACGCCGGGCTGGTCGGTGCGCTCCAGCGTGATGAAGGTGTCGAAGCTGCTGCGGCCCGGGTTGGCCACGTAGTGGCGGGCGAGCACATCACCCGGGTACTCGAGCTGGCGGATGAAGTTGCAGAACGCGTTGACGATGACCGGGCCCTGGCCGGCCGGGTTGGGCTGGCCGCCGATGGCGCTGAGCCACTCGATACGCACGATCTCCATGTAGCGGAAGTAGACCGTGTTGTTGACGTGGCCCATCATGTCCATGTCACCCCAGCGGATGGGAATGACCATTTCGTGGCTGAGGGTCTTGTGCTCGGGCAGCGTGAAACGCATGCGGTCTCCGTCAGGGTGTCAGGCCCAGCTGGCGCTTGATCTCGGCCAGTTCCTCGCGCAGGGCGCGCACCTCGTCCGACAGCCGTGCCACCTCGGCGTGCAGCCCGGGGACGTCATCGGGCGGCAGGCTGGCGGGGGCACCGGCGGCTTCCGGCAGGGGCTCGTCGCCCAGCAGATGGGCCCATCGCGCTTCGCGCGCACCGGGTGAGCGCTCCAGGCGACGCACCCGCGGCGGGTCCATCGCGGCCAACTCGTCCAGGAAGGCCTCGACCGAGCCGGTGTCGGCGAAGCGGTGCAGACGCTCGGCGTTCTGACGCAGCTCGGCCGCGGTCTGCGGACCGCGCAGCATCAGCGTGGCCAGCAGCGCGGCCGACTGGCTGGGCACGCCATAGACGCGGGCCAGGTTGTGCTCGTAGCGGGCAACGCGCGCGCCGCTGACCTCGATCACCAGGTTCAGCGGCTTCAGATCATCCACCGCCTCCAGCACCTGGGCTTCGGTGACGTCCATCACCGGTTGGCGGGCCGTCTTCTGGCTGCAGCCGGCGGCCAGCGCGTTCAGCGACAACGGGTAGGTATCGGGCACCGTGCGCTGCTTCTCGACCAGCACCCCGAGCACGCGCAGCTCGAGCTTCGTCAGCGGGCGCAGCACGTCAGATGCCGAAGCCGTCGTCGGCCTGGATCACCGCGCCGTTGATGAAATGGCTCTCGTTGGCACACAGCATCAAGAGGGCGGTGTCCAGATCCTGCGGCTGGCCCACACGCTTGCGCGGCAGCATCTGCACCAGCTTCTGGCCGGCCTCGGTCTGCCAGTGGTGGTGGTTGATCTCGGTGTCGATGTAGCCCGGGCAGATGGCATTGACGTTGACGCCAAAGCGGCCCCACTCCAGCGCCATCGCGCGGGTCATGTGCACCACGGCCGCCTTGCTCATCGCGTAGACCCCGATCTGGCTCAGCACGCGCAGGCCGGCCATCGAGGCGATGTTGACGATGCGCCCGCCGGTGAAGGTGCCCGGCGCCGCGCCGCGCGAGCGGGCAATCATGCGCCGGCCCACCTCCTGCGCGACGAAGAAGGCGCCACGGGTGTTGGTGTCCATGACGAAGTCGTAGTCGTCCGGCGTGACGTCCAGCAGCTTCTGGGTGGTGCTGACGCCCGAGTTGTTGATCAGGATGTCGAGCGTGCCGGTCTCGGTCTCGGCGTGGGCCACGGCCGACTTGATGCTGTCGACGTCGGTGACGTCGAGCTCCACCACGTGGGCGTCGCCGCCCGATCCTTCGATCTCGGCGCGCAGCGTCTTCAGGCGTTCGGTGCGGCGCCCGGCCAGCACCACGGCGGCGCCGGCCTTGGCCAGGGTGCGTGCGAACTGCGCGCCCAGTCCGCTGGAGGCGCCGGTCACCAGGGCCACACGGCCCGAGAGGTCGATCTGGTAGCTCATTGTTCTTCACGGCAGCCGTGCCGCCGTCCTTTCACATGACCAAGCGACAGCCTAGCATGTGAACAGCTGGGCCAGCCAATCGTCCTGCGGCATCGGGCGGTCAAACAGGTAGCCCTGGAATTCGTCCACGCCCAGCGAGCGCAGCAGTTCGAACTGCTCGTCGGTCTCGACGCCTTCGGCCACGGTGCGCAGACCCAGGCCACGGCAGATGTCCAGCGTGCCGCGGATCACCACCAGCGCCTTGTTGTTGTTCAGCGCTTCGGCCACGAAGGCGCGGTCGATCTTGACCTTCTGGAACGGCAGCTTCAGCAGGTGCGACAGCGACGAATAGCCGGTGCCGAAGTCGTCCAGCGCCAGGCTGAAGCCGTGGCGGCGCAGCCGGCCCAGCAGCGGATAGACGGCCGACTCGGTCAGCGCCGATTCGGTCAGCTCCAGCTCCAGCGCCGACGGCAGCACGCCGTGGCGCTGGCAGGCGTGCAAGGCGATGCGCTCGAAGGACGGATTCAGCAGCTGCTTCGGCGACAGGTTCACCGCCACCGGCATCGCCCGGCCGCGCCGGCCCAGCTCGGCCGCCAGGCGGGCCGCCGAATGCAGGGCCTGGCGGCCCAGCAGTTCGATGGCGCCGGTCTGCTCGGCCATCGGGATGAACTCGGCGGGCGACACCACGCCGAAGTCGCGCGTGCTCCAGCGCACCAGCAGCTCGGCCCCCTGCGGCTGACGCTGGGCGTCGACCTTGGGTTGCACGACGAAGCTGAAACCGCTGCGCTCGGCGTCGATGCGCAGCAGGCTTTGCAGGCGCACCCGGCGCATCGCGCCTTCCTCGATCTGCGGCTCGTACATGCGCAGGCAGTTCTTGCCCTGCTCCTTGGCGGTGTACATCGCGGCATCGGCCTTGCGCAGCAGGGTCTGGGCGTCGATGCCGTCATGGGGATGCAGCACCGCGCCGATGCTGGGGCTCATCATCATGTCCTGCGCATAGCCCACGCCGAAGGGCGAGGCCATCGTGGCCAGCAGCACCTGGGCGCTCTGGCGCACCTCGAAGTCGCCGCTGCCAGGCGCCAGCACCAGCACGAACTCGTCGCCGCCCCAACGGCCGATGAAGGCCTCGGGCAGTGCACGCGTCAGGCGCCGGGCCACTTCCTGCAGCACCATGTCGCCGGCGCCATGGCCGAAACTGTCGTTGATCGACTTGAAGCCGTCCAGGTCCATGAACAGCAGACCGAAGGAGTCGCCGCTGCTCTGGTGCAGCCGCTCCTCCAGGTGCTTCTGGATGGCCGCGCGATTGGGCAGCTCGGTCAGGCTGTCCTGAAGCGCCTGGCGGGCGAGCAGGGTCTCGGCCTTCAGGCGCTCGCTGATGTCGTGCATCGAGACGATGCGGCAGGCGCTCTGCCCCGCATGCCCGGCCACGAAGGTGACCGTGGCCGCCACCGGCACCTCGCCCGGCTGGGCGCGCAGGCGCGCCTCGCCGCGCCAGCCGCTGCCCTCGGACGAGGTGTCGGGCAGGCCGATGAAGCGCGACAGCAGTTCGCCCCGCACCTGCCAGGGCGTGTAGCCCGACAACTGGCTGAAGGCCTTGTTGGCCTCGACCACGCGGCCCTCGTCGTCCACCACCAGCAGCGCGTCGTGGGTGCTGGCAAAGGCGGTGGCCAGCAGGTGCAGCGACTGCTCCGATTCGCGCTGGGCGGTGATGTCCTTGATGGTGCCGGCCACCCGCACCGGGCGGCCCAGGTCGTCGCGCTCCAAGGCCCGACCACGCACGCGCACCCAGCGCTCGCCCGGGGCGAGCTGGATGCGGTAGGCCATGTCCACGTCCTCGCGGGCACCGGCCAGGTGCAGGCGCCAGGCCAGGGTCATCGAGTCGCGGTCGTCCGGGTGGACCAGATCAATGAAGGCGCGGCCGCCCACGTCGGGCCAGGCCACCTCGACGCCATCGATGAACAGGCCATGCACCTCGAAGCGCTCGGCCTGGGCCGACCATTCCCAGATGCCTTCGCCGCTGGCCCACAGCGCCATCTGCAGGCGGTGCTCGGACTCGCGGGCCTGCTGCAGCGCGTCGAAGAGCTCGCGGCTCTTGTTCATCAGCAGCGCCTCGGCCGACTTGCGGGCCAGACGCTCGCGCTCCAGACGCCGCGACAGCACCACCGCCTCGTCGGACAGCGGCAGCGGCATCGGTTCGGTGGGCGGGACCTGATCGCTCATCGTGCAGCCCCGGGTGCGCGTGGAGCGGCCGCGCTCATGTCAGGTCCTCCAGCAGGAACTCGGCGCCGTCGTCCAGCGCGGCCATGCTCACGCGACCGCGGCAACCGTAGTGCGCCATCACGCCCTCGATCAGGCCCAGGGCCAGCATCTGCAGGCGCCGCTCCGAGCGGTAGCGCATGCGCATCTGCGTGGATGAGCGCTCCAGCACGTCAAAGTGAGGCAGCTGGGCCTGCGGGTACAGCTTGCGCACCTCGACGTGGATGTGGCCGTCGATCGCCGCGATCAGATCGAAAGGATGGCGGTGGGCCGCGAAATAGTGGCCGTGCGCCTGGCTGAAGCGCTGCGCCAGGTGGCTGCCGAAGCTGCGCACCAGTTCGTCCGCCGAATGCCCGCTGCGCCGGGCCAGGCCCAGGACCATGGCCTGCAGTTCCTCGGCCGGGTAGTAGCCCACGGCCGTGTAGGCACCGCCATGCGCCAGGCCGGCGTCGGCCAGCACCGCATCGGCCACTTCCGGGGAGAAGCGGGCCTCGACCATCTCGATGAATTCGGTGAACACCATGCCCAGCATGGCCACTCCTTGACGCGCGGCGAATCCGCACCTCGCGGCGATGTTAGTTCGCCATCGTTCCACCGTCGCAACGAACTGCAGCCCTGGTGTGGCGCTTATCTCCGACGAAATTCGAACGATCGTGCTTTTTTTGGCCAGCAGCCGATAGAATCACGCCCAGCGCCCGCCAGGGCGGCCCCTGCACGACCTCTCCAGGAACACCATGACTTCCGAAGAACTCCTCGCCCAGTTCGGCCCCCGTGACTCGATGGACTACGACGTGGTGATCGTCGGCGGCGGCCCGGCCGGCCTGTCCACCGCGATCCGCCTGAAGCAGCTGGCCGCTGAAAAAGGCGCCGAGATCAGCGTGGTGGTGCTGGAAAAGGGCTCGGAGCCCGGTGCCCACACCCTGTCGGGCGCGGTGATGGACCCGCGGGCGATCACCGAGCTGTTTCCCGACTGGAAGGACCGCGGCGCGCCGCTGAACCAGCCGGTCACCAGCGACGACATCCTGTTCCTGTCGGCCGACGGCGCCACCCGCACGCCCGACTGGCTGGTGCCCGATTGCTTCCACAACCACGGCAACTACGTGATCAGCCTGGGCGCGGTCACCAAGTGGCTGGGCGAGCAGGCCGAGGCGCTGGGTGTCGAGATCTTCCCCGGCTTCACCGCGGCCGAGCTGGTCTGCGACGAGCAGGGCCGCGTCAAGGGCGTGGCCACCGGCAACGTCGGCCTGGGCAAGGACGGCGAGCCCACCGACAACTTCCAGCTCGGCATGGAGCTGCTGGGCAAGTACACCATCTTCGCCGAGGGGGCCCGCGGCCACCTGGGCAAGCAGCTGCTGCAGCGCTTCAGGCTGACCGAGGGCAAAGATCCGCAGACCTTTGCGATCGGCATCAAGGAACTCTGGGAGGTCCCGGCCGACAAGGCCCAGCCCGGCAAGGTGGTGCACACCGCGGGCTGGCCGATCACCGACGACACCTTCGGTGGCGGCTTCCTCTACCACCTGGAGGGCAACAAGGTCACGCTGGGCTATGTCATCGGCCTGAACTACGCCAATCCCTGGATGAGCCCCTTCGAGGAGATGCAGCGCTGGAAGACCCACCCGGCCATCCGCGCCCACATCGAAGGCGGCAAGCGCATCGGCTACGGTGCGCGGGCGATCAACAACGGCACGCCGCAGGCCCTGCCCAAGCTGGTCTTCCCGGGTGGTGCGCTGGTGGGCTGCGATGCCGGCACGATGAACGCCGCACGCATCAAGGGCAGCCACGCGGCGATCAAGAGCGGCATGCTCTGCGCCGAGGCGCTGTTCGAGGCCCTGCAGGCCGGCCGCAGCCTGGATGAACTCAGCGCCTTCAGCGCCGCCTTCGAGGCCAGCTGGCTGCACGAGGAACTGCAGCGCACCAAGAACTTCAAGCTCTGGTTCAAGAAGGGCCAGACGGTGGGCAAGCTGATGACGGGCATCGAGCAGTGGCTGATGCCCAAGCTGGGCATGCCGGTGCCGCCCTGGACGCTGCACAACGACACGCCCGACCATGTCTGCCTGAAGCCGGCGGACCAGTGTCAGAAGATCGACTACCCCAAGCCCGATGGCCAGCTGACCTTTGACCGCCTGTCCTCGGTGTTCATCAGCAACACCAACCACGAGGAGAACCAGCCGGCCCACCTGCGCCTGACCGATGCCGCGGTGCCGGTGGCGGTGAACCTGACGAAGTACGCCGGCCCCGAGGGCCGCTACTGCCCGGCCGGCGTCTACGAGTTCGTGAACAAGGACGGCGCCGATCAGCTGGTGATCAACGCGCAGAACTGCGTGCACTGCAAGACCTGCGACATCAAGGACCCGACGCAGAACATCACCTGGGTGACCCCGGAAGGTGGTGGCGGTCCGAATTACGCGGGCATGTGACCCGCGTCAGTCGAACTGCAACGCGGGCATGTGACCCGCGTCAGCGACCCCGCAGCGGCGCCCCCACCGGGCGCCTTTTTCATGCCCCCGCGGCGGGTTCGTCCAGCGGCTGCACCGTCACCGCCACCCGCGGCTGCACCCGCCCGCCGCCGCGGATCACGCCGCGCAGCGGCGCCACGTCGGCGTAGTCGCGGCCCCAGGCCAGTGTGACGTGGTCCAGCCCGGCCGGCACCCGGTTGGTGGGGTCCAGCGCCAGCCAGCCCTGCTCGGGGCACCACAGGGCTGCCCAGGCGTGCGAGGCGTCGGCGCCCACCAGGCGCGGCTGACCCGGCGGCGGCTGGGTCAGCAGGTAGCCGCTGACATAGCGCGCCGCCAAGCCCAGCGAGCGGCAGGCACCGATCATCACATGGGCGAAGTCCTGGCAGACGCCCCGGCGCAGCGCCAGCGCTGCCACCGCCGTGGTGCCGGCATCGGTGGCGCCGTGCCCGTAGGCGAAGTCGTCGTGCACCCGCGCCATCAGGTCCAAGGCGGCGGCGGCCATCGGGCGGCCCGGCGTGAAACTCAGGCGCGCGTAGGCGGCCAGCTGCGGGTCGCGCGGGGCGAGTTCGGTGCCCAGCGTGAACTCCACCGCCTCGCGGTGGGTGGTGCCGGCGTGGTAGCGCAATGATTCGGCGACCGATTCCCAGGCGGGGCTGCTGTCCGGGTCGATGGCGGGCGGCGCGCTGAGGCCGGCCTCGAAGCGGCTGCGCACCCGCAGTTTGTCGTGCACCCGCGAGTGGCTGAAGGTGATGCGGCCATTGCCCCAGGGGTCCAAGCTGACCTGGCTGGGCGGCAGCGCCTGGCCGGCCGGACCAGCCAGCGCCAGCCATTCGTCGGGCGTGGGGTCGATGCTCAGGTCCCAGGCGCGCACCAGCTGGGTCTCGCTGCTGCGCGGCACCAGACAGGCCACGTGATGGGCCAGCTCCACCGGCAGCTCGTAGTCGTAATGGGTGTCGTGGCAGATGCTGAGCCAGCGCAATGCCCCGGTCATCGTCCGCCCTTCACTGCCAGACCATGCGGTCTGCCGGACCGACATGCGAGAACAGGCGCTGGCCCAGCGCATCCGACAGCCCCCTGACCTGCTGCCCGCACTGCGCGAGCAGCGTGATCAGCGGCGCATGGCCGCCGGCGTCATCCGGGGTGCTGATCAGCTCAAGGGGCCAGTCCTCGGGCCGCGGCAGCGTCGCGGCCACCTCCTGCGCCCAGGCGGCATCGTGGCGCGACAACTTGATGAAGCGGTCGCGCATGGTGCGCGCCACCCAGGCCAGGGCACGCGGGTTGTCGGTGTCGTGCACCAGCAGGTGCAGCAGCGGCGGCAACTCGCGCCGCGCCTGGAACTGGGCGCGGTAGGTGATGGTGGAATCGAACAGACCCAGCAGCAGCGCGAAGCCCTCGTCACGGCGGTGCAGGCCACGCTCGATGCCCAGCGCCAGCGCATGGGCATGGAAGTCCAGGCGTTCGATCTGCCGGCCCACGCTGAGCAGGCGCCAGCCATCGTCGCGGGTCATGCGGTCGGTCTGGGCGCCGGTGATCGCGGCCAGATGGGTGGCGGCGCGTGCCAGCACGCCCATCACGTCGGCCAGTGGCTCGGCGGCGGCGGTGTCCAGCGCAGCACGCAGGTGCTGGTCGAAGTGCTCGCCGACCTCGCGGATCAACTTCCAGTGCTCGGGCGACAGGCGTTCGCGCAGGGCCTGGGCGCAGCGCATCAGGGCCTGCAGGTTGTAGGCCACGCTGGTGGCGCCCTGGGCGTCGCCCAGCGCATGCACCAGCGCCCGCTCGAACACCCGCACCGACTGCTGCGGCGTGGGCACGCCGGTGCCCACCAGCCCGTGGTGGCGGGCCAGGGTGTCGAGCACGCCCAGCACCTCGGCCGAGGCGCCGGTGATCAGCGAGCCGGTCAGCGCCTCCAGCGTCAGGCGGGCCAGGCGCACGCAGTTCTCGGCGCGCTCGCTGTAGCGGCCCAGCCAGAACAGGTTTTCGGCGGAGCGGCTGGTGACGCTGCGGTGCCAGCTGGCCAGGTCGGCGGCGCTCAAGGGGCGCGGCAGCAGGCTGGTCGGGTCGACCTCGCCCCCGGTCTGCACCCAGGTGTCGGCGCTGCTGTGGCCATGCTGCATCGACAGCCAGGGGTTGGCGCCGCCATCGCCCTCGGCCGCCACGCGGGCCATGCCGCCCGGGACCACGCGCCAGCCGCCGCGGCCATCGGCCACGGCGAACACGCGCAGCACCGCGCTGCGCGCCAGCAGGCGGCCCTCGCGCCAGACCGGGGTCTCGGCGCCGCGCATCGGCGCCTGCAGTGTGCAGGCAGCAGGGTCGTCGTCAATGCGCTGAAGCAGCGCAGCACGCGCCCGGGCATCCAGCGCCGCCACCCGCTGCGGCACCAGGCCCGGCCGCCCTGGGCCGGGGGCAAAGGTGGGCACGGCGATGAAGTCGCCCAGACGTGCGCGGTGGTCCTGCCACACGGCTTCTTCGCCACACCACCAGGTGGTCACCGCGGGCAGGGCCAGCGGCTCGCCCAGCAGGCGCTCGGCCACCGCCGGCCAGAAGGCCGCCAGGCCCGGGCTTTCCAGCCAGCCGGCGCCGGGCGCGTTGGCCACGACCACCTCGCCGGCCCGCAGCGCCTGCAACAGGCCGGCCACGCCCAGCGCGGAGTCAGGGCGCAGCTCCAGCGGGTCGAGGTACTCGTCATCCACCCGGCGCAGCACCACGTGCACCCGCTCCAGACCGTGCAGGGTCTTCAGGTAGACGCGGTTGGCGCGCACCGTCAGGTCGGCGCCTTCGACCAGTGCGATGCCCAGGTAGCGGGCCAGGAAGACCTGCTCGAAATAGGTTTCGTTGGCCGGGCCGGGGGTGAGCAGCACCACGCGCGAGCGCTCGCCAGCCGGCGACAGCCGCATCAGGCCCTGCAGCATGCCCAGGAAGCTGGAGGCCAGCCGCTGCACGCGCAACTCGCGGAAGGCGATGGGGAACTGCTGCGCCACGATCAGGCGGTTCTCCAGCAGGTAGCCCAGGCCCGACGGCGCCTGGGTGCGCTGCGCGGCCACCCACCAGCGGCCCTCGGGGCCGCGCACCAGGTCGAAGGCCGCCACGTGCAGGAAGACATCGCCGGCCGGGCGGCAACCATGCATCGGCCGCAGGTACTGCGGGTGGCCCAGCACCAGCGAAGCCGGCAGCAGGCCCTCCTCCAGCAGGCGGCGCTCGCCGTAGGCGTCGCGCAGCACGGCATCGAGCAGGCGCGCGCGCTGGGCCACGCCGCGCTCGATCTGCGCCCAGTCGTCGGGACCGATCAGCGTGGGCAGCGACTCCAGCGGCCAGGCACGCTGGCTCTGGCCGCCGTCGGCATAGACGTTGTAGGTGGCGCCATCCTCCAGCACGCGGCGCTGGATGCGCGCCTGGCGGGCCGGCAGGTCGGCCCAGCCCTCGGCGCCGATGGCGGTGAAGAAATCACGCCACAGCGGCGCCATGCCGGCAAGCGGCGCGCCAGCCTCTCCCAGCCGGCCCAGCAGCTCGCTGAAATGGCCCTCACGCCCGCGCACGGCGGCCGCCAGCGCCAACGCCACAGGGTCGACGACGGCGTCATCGGGCAGGAGGCTGGGCTGCTGCGGTTGCATGCCCCAATGATGCCTTGCCTGCGGCGCCGGCTGGTCCGCCTCCACGAACGCTGCCCGATCTCAGCGCCCGGCGCGGCGCATGTCGAGGGTGAGCGGGAACTCCAGGCTGCGCTCCGGCATCGGCGCGTCCACGGTGCCCGGCGTGTGGCCCATCGCGAAGAAGCGCGCCAGACGGCGGCTCTCGGCCTCATAGGCGTTGACCGGGAAGGTGACGTAGTTGCGGCCGCCCGGATGCGCCACGTGGTACTGGCAACCGCCCAGCGAGCGGCGCATCCAGGTGTCGATCAGGTCCACCGTCAGTGGCGCGTGCACACCGATCGTCGGATGCAGCGCAGACGGCGGCTGCCAGGCACGGTAGCGCACGCCAGCAACGAACTCGCCGGCCCGCCCGGTGGGCTGCAGGTCGACGCCCACGCCATTGACGGTGATGCGGTGGCGCGGATCGACCAGGCCGCTGACGCGCAGCTCCAGCCGCTCCAGCGACGAATCCACATAGCGCACCGTGCCGCCGGTGGCGCCCTCCTCGCCCATCACATGCCAGGGCTCCAGCGCGCTGCGCAGCGTGACGTGCACGCCGCGTGCGGCGAACTCGCCGATCTTCGGGAAGCGGAACTCGAAGTGCGGCGCGAACCAGCCGGGCTCCATCGTGTAGCCGGCTTGCTGCATCTCCTCCATCACGTCGGCGAAGTCCATCTGCACGAAGGCCGGCAGCAGGAAGCGGTCATGCAACTCGGTGCCCCAGCGCACCAGCGGCGCACGGTAGGGCGTGGTCCAGAAGCGGGCGATCAGGGCGCGCAGCAGCAGTTGCTGCACGATGCTCATGCGGGCATGCGGCGGCATCTCGAAGGCGCGCAGTTCCAGCAGGCCCAGGCGACCGGTGCTGCTGTCTGGCGAGTAGAGCTTGTCGATGCAGAACTCGCTGCGGTGGGTGTTGCCGGTCACGTCGACCAGCACGTTGCGCAGCGTGCGGTCGACCAGCCACGGCGGCATGTCCTGGCCGTAGAGCGCCTTGCTGCGCTCGATTTCGCCCAGCGCAATCTCCAGCTCGCGCAGCTGGTCGTTGCGCGCCTCGTCCACCCGCGGCGCCTGGCTGGTCGGGCCGATGAACAGACCGCTGAACAGGTAGCTGAGACTGGGGTGGTTGTGCCAGTAGGCCAGCAGCGAGCCCAGCAGGTCCGGGCGGCGCAGGAAGGGCGAATCAGCCGGCGTGGCGCCGCCCAGCACGATGTGGTTGCCGCCGCCGGTGCCGGTGTGGCGGCCATCGAGCATGAACTTCTCGGTCGACAGGCGCGAGCGCCAGGCGGCGTCATAGAGGAACTCGGTGTGCTGGACCACCTCGCTCCAGCGATGGGCCGGATGGATGTTGACCTCGATGACGCCCGGATCCGGCGTGACCTGCAGCAGCTTCAGGCGCGGGTCGCGCGGCGGCGGGTAGCCTTCCAGCACCAGCTTGACGCCCTGTTCGGCCGCCGTGGCTTCCACCGCGGCCAGCAGCGCCAGGTAGTCCTCCAGGCGCTGCAGCGGCGGCATGAAGACGTACATCACGCCACTGGCCTGGCCGACCGCCTCGGCCTTGGGGCCGTTGGCGCGGCGCGGATCGCGCACCTCCACGCACAGCGCGGTGCGGGTGATCCAGTGGGCGCTCTGGAAACGCTCAGGGCGCTGGTCCAGCGGCACGGAGGCAGCGCCGGGCGCCGCGCCGGCGTCGCCCTGGCCGGGCACCCGCTCGCCCTGCCCCTGACCCGTGCCGACGCCCAGGTCGGCGGCAGCGCCAGCGCCTGCCAGACCAGCGCCGTCCAGGTCGGCCGACTGCAGCGCCACCGTGCCGCCCTCGGCAAAGCCGCCGCCGACGCGGTGAGCGGCATAGCCCTGTTCGCCGCCCACCTCATGGGCGAACTGCGCCTTCAGCCGGCTGGCGGCCGGCAGCGCGTCGCGCGGCGCGAAGGGGTCGTGTTCGTGCAGGAAGGGGTACTCGCCCTTGCCCACCCAGGGCAGCGAGTCCAGCGGCAGGCGGTAGCCCATCGGCGAATCGCCGGGGAACAGGTACATGCGCTCGTCGCGGAAGAACCAGGGGCCGGTGACCCAGCGGGTGCCGCTCAGGCCCGGACCCTCGTCGACCTTGATCGGCAGCACATAGCCGACCTCGTGGTCCAGGCCCTGGTCGAAGACGCGACGCAGACGCAGGCGCTCCAGTTCGTCGTCCAGGCGGGAGTCGAACGGATCGACGTTGACCGGCAGCCGGCGCTCGCGCCACAGGTAGTACCAGGTGTCTTCAAAGCCGGTCTGGATGTAATCGGTGCTCAGGCCCAGGCGGCGGGTCAGGGCGAGCAGGAAACGCTTGGCATCGGCCGAGGTGTAGGCATGCGGGTCGCGCTCGTCGGCGAACAGCGACGGGTCGTTCCAGCAGGGCTGACCGTCGGCGCGCCAGCAGATCGACAGCGCCCATCGGGGCAGTTGCTCGCCGGGGTACCACTTGCCCTGGCCGTAGTGCAGGAAGCCACCCTGGCCGTACTCCGCCCGCAGGCGCTGCACCAGGTCCTGGGCATACAGGCGCTTCGTGGGGCCCAGTGCGTCGGTGTTCCACTCGGCGCCGTCACGGTCGTCCACCGAGACGAAGGTGGGCTCGCCGCCCATGGTCAGGCGCACGTCGCCGGCCTGCAGCTCGGCATCGACCTGCTCGCCCAGGCGCAGCACGCGCGCCCACTGGTCCTCGGTGTAGGGCTTGGTGACGCGCGGCGATTCCCAGATGCGGGTGATGCCCATCTCGTGGCCGAAACTGACCTCGGACTCGTCCACCGCGCCGGAGATGGGGGCCGCGCTGCTGGGCTGCGGCGTGCAGGCCAGCGGGATGTGGCCCTCGCCGGCCAGCAGGCCGGAGGTGGGGTCCAGGCCGATCCAGCCGGCACCCGGCAGGTAGACCTCGCACCAGGCGTGCAGGTCGGTGAAGTCGACCTCGGTGCCGCTGGGGCCATCCAGGGCCTTGACGTCGGGCGCCAGCTGGATCAGGTAGCCCGAGACGAAGCGCGCCGCCAGGCCCAGGTGGCGCAGCATCTGCACCAGCAGCCAGCCGGTGTCCCGGCAGGAGCCACTGCCCTTGGTCAGCGTCTCCTCGGGCGTCTGCACGCCCGGTTCCATGCGGATCGTGTAGGCGATGTCGCGCTGCAGGCGCTGGTTCAGGCCCACCAGGAAATCGATCGTGCGGGTCTTCTCGGTGGGCACGCTGGCCAGCAGCGCGGCCAGCCGGGGCGTGGCCGGCTCGACCACCAGGTAGGGCGCCAGCTCGGCGCGCAGGCTGTCGGTGTAGGCGAAGGGGACGTGCTCGGCCTCGGGCTCCAGGAAGAAGTCGAAGGGGTTGTAGACCGACATCTCGGCCACCAGGTCGATGGTGACCTTGAACTCGGTGGTCTTCTCGGGAAAGACCAGGCGCGCCATGTAGTTGGCGAAGGCGTCCTGCTGCCAGTTGATGAAGTGGCCGGCCGGCTCGACCTGCATCGAGTACGACAGGATGGGCGTGCGGCAGTGCGGCGCCGGCCGCAGCCGGACGATCTGCGGCGACAGCCCCACGCGGCGGTCGTAGCGGTAATGGGTGACGTGCTTGAGGGCGACGTGGATGGACACGGGCGTTCCTTGGTGGAAATCGAATCTCGGACTGGCGACGACGCGACCCCCCGATGCAGGTGCACCCGAGGATCGCCGTCGACGGTGATCAGGTCGTGACGCTCAGGACGGCACCAGGAAGTCGCGGCTGATGCCCGCCCCCAGATCGCCCACGCGGTCGAGGTACTGGCTCAGGTAGGCATGCAGGCCGGTCTCGAGGATCTCCTCGATGCGCGCGTATTCCAGGTCGCTGGCCAGCCGGCCGGCCAGACGCAGGGTCTCGGCCGATTGCTGGTTGGCCACCCGCTTGAGGTTACGCAGCACCTGACCGGTGCAATGGGCCAGCGAGCGCGGCATGTCGGCGCGCAGGATCAGCAACTCGGCCACCTTGGGCGGCTCGATCACGTTGCGGTAGACCTTGCGGTAGATCTCGAAGGCAGAGACCGAACGCAGGATCGCCGACCAGTGGTAGAAGTCCTGCTCACCGCCCCGCGGGCCGCTGTCGCCGGCCGGGTGGCCCTGCAGCGCGTGGAACTTCACGTCCAGCAAGCGGGCGGTGTTGTCGCCGCGCTCCAGGAAGGAGCCGATGCGGATGAAGTTGAAGGCCTCGTCCTGCAGCATCGTGCCCACGGTCACGCCGCGCGAGAGGTGCGAGCGGAACTTCACCCACTCGAACAGCGCCGACGGGTCGCGCGCCAGCAGGCCGTCCTTGAGCAGGCGGTTGAACTCCAGCCAGGTCTGGTTGGTGGTCTCCCAGACCTCGGTGGTCAGCGTGCCGCGGATGGCGCGGGCGTTCTCGCGCGCGGCGCGCAGGCAGCACAGGATCGACGAGGCGTTGCGTTCGTCGCGGACCATGAAGTCCTGCACCCGGGCGGCGTCGATCGCGCCATAGCGGGCCTGGTAGTCCTGGGTCAGTTCGGAGATCGACAGCAGACCGCGCCAGCCCTGCTCGGCGGTGTCGCTGGACTGGGGCAGCAGCGAGGTCTGGTAGTTGACATCGAGCATCCGGGCCGTGTTCTCGGCCCGCTCCATGTAGCGGGACATCCAGAACAGGTGATCGGCGGTACGAGAGAGCATGTTCTTGTTTCCTGAAGGGGCCGATCGGGGGGTCAGTTCTCGAGCACCCAGGTGTCCTTGGTGCCGCCACCCTGGCTGCTGTTGACGACCAGCGAGCCCTCTTTCAGGGCGACGCGCGTCAGGCCGCCGGGCACCATCTGCACCTCGGTGCCCGAGAGCACGAAGGGACGCAGGTCGATGTGGCGCGGCGCGATGCCGCTGTCGACGAAGGTGGGGCAGGTCGACAGGCTCAGCGTGGGCTGGGCGATGTAGTTGCTGGGGTTGGCCACGAGGTGGGCGCGGAAGTCCTCGATCTCGGCCCGGGTGGCGGCCGGGCCGACCAGCATGCCGTAGCCGCCGGCACCGTGCACTTCCTTGACCACCAGTTCGTCCAGGTGGTCGAGCACATAGGCCAGGTCGTCCTTCTCGCGGCACAGGTGGGTGGGCACGTTGTGCAGGATGGGCTTCTCGCCGAGGTAGAACTCCACCATCTTGGGCACGTAGGGGTAGATCGACTTGTCGTCGGCGATGCCGGTGCCGATCGCATTGCTCAGCGTGACGTTGCCGGCCTTGTAGGCGTCGACCAGACCGGCGCAGCCCAGCGTGGAGTCCTTGCGGAAGACCTGCGGGTCGAGGAAGTCGTCGTCAATGCGGCGGTAGATCACGTCCACCCGCTTGGGGCCCTGCGTGGTGCGCATGAAGACGGTGCGGTCCTTGACGAACAGGTCCTGGCCCTCGACCAGTTCCACCCCCATCTGCTGCGCCAGGAAGGCGTGCTCGAAGTAGGCCGAGTTGTACATGCCGGGGGTGAGCACCACCACGGTGGGGTCGGCCACCTGGCGCGGCGCGACGCTGCGCAGGGTTTCGAGCAGCAGGTCGGGGTAGTGCGCCACCGGTGCGACGCGGTGCTGGGCGAACAGCTCGGGGAAGAGCCGCATCATCATCTTGCGGTTCTCCAGCATGTAGCTGACACCGCTGGGCACGCGCAGGTTGTCCTCCAGCACATAGTAGGTGCCGCTGCCGTCAGGCTGGGCAGCGCGCACGATGTCGATGCCGGCGATGTGCGAGTACACGTCCTGCGGCACATCGACGCCCATCATCTCGGGGCGGAACTGGGCGTTGTTCTGGATCTGCTCGCGCGGCACGATGCCGGCCTTGAGGATCTCCTGGCCGTGGTAGATGTCGTGGATGAAGCGGTTGAGTGCGGTGACGCGCTGGCGCAGGCCCTTCTCCATCTCGCGCCATTCATGGGCGGGGATGACGCGCGGGATCAGGTCAAACGGAATCAGGCGCTCGGTGCCCTCCCCCGAGTCCTTGTCACCGTAGACGGCAAAGGTAATGCCGACGCGGCGGAAGATCATCTCCGCCTCTTCGCGCCGCGCCTGCATGCCATCGCGCGGCTGGCGGGCCAGCCATTGGTCGTAGGTCTTGTAATGCGGGCGCACCGTGGTGCTGGTGGCCTGCATCTCGTCGAAGCTGGGTCTCATTCGGTCTCTCCTGCCTCCGGCTTAGCAACAAGCGCACCAGCCGGCGGGGGCGGCACATCGGATGGCCGATGGTGCCAGTAGCGGCGATGCACATCGCGGGTGCACGATGCACCAGCATCATCCCACCGCCAGGCGCCGCAGACATCCGTACGCACCACATCGATGCTCGCCGCCCGATAGCGGGCCATCACCTCGGGATGCGGGTGGCCGTAGCGGTTGCGGTAGCCCAGCTGCATCACGGCCACGGTCGGCCGCGTGGCGCCCAGCAGCGCGTCGGAGGAGGAGCTGCGGCTGCCGTGGTGCGGCACCAGCAGCACCGACAGTGGCGGGCGCGCCGCCAGGCCGGGGGCCAGCGCGGCTTCTTCGGCGACGCCGATGTCACCGGTCAACAGCAGGGCGCGACCCTGCTCATCATCGACGCGCAGCACGCAGCTGGCCGCATTGGTGGCGCCCTGGCGGCGGGCGCCGGGTTCGGGCGGCCACAGCACCTCGAAGTGCACGCCATCCCAGACCCATGCCTGGCCGGCCTGGCAGGGCTGGGCGCCGGTTCGGTCCGCCAGCAGCGGATGCGATGGGTCCAGCGAATGCCGCAGCCGCGCCACCGGCAGCCGGCGCAGCAGGCTGCCTGCACCGCCGATATGGTCCAGGTCGCCGTGGCTCAGCAACAGTTCGTCGATCTGCCGCTCGCCCAGCGCCCGCAGCGCCGGCCAGATCACCCGCTCGCCGGCGTCTTCGCCCTCGCCCTGGGCGGGCCCGGCGTCGTAGACCAGCAGGTGATGGCGCGTGCGCACCAGGGCCACACTGCCCTGCCCCACGTCCAGCGCCTGCACCCACCAGTGGCCGGGCGCTGGCAGGCGTTGCGCCGGCCAGAGCACCGGCAGGGCCAGCAGCAGGGACAGGGCCTGCACCAGCCGGGGCAGGCGCCAGACGGCCAATCCCGCCCCCAGCATCGCCGGCGCGACCAGCCAGCCGGGCCCGGCCGGCACCGCCAGGCTGGCCCAATGGCCTTGTGCCAATGCGTCGGTGAGCCACAGCAGCGGCGCCAGCAGCACGGCGGCGACTGTCAGGACCGGCGGCCACAGCAAGCCCAGCAGCGCCAGCGGCGTGATGACCCAGGTCACCCAGGGCACGGCCACCAGGTTGGCCGGCCAGGCGGCCAGCGACCATTGGTTGAACCACAGCACCACCAGCGGCGCCAGGCCCAGGCCCACCACCCACTGGGTGCGCCAGGTCTGGGCCAGCGCCGCGCCTATGCGTCGCCAACCCGGCCCGCTGGCCGCGCGGGGCTCGGGATCGGCCGCCAACAGCCAGGTCACGGCCACGAAGGACAGCCAGAACCCTGGTTGCAGCAAGGCCCAGGGATCGAGCGTGGCCACGCCCGCGGCCGCCCACACGCCCCGCAGCAGCGCCGGCCAGCGCCAGCCGACATGCGCCATCGCCACCCCCAGTGCCAGCATGCCCACGGTGCGCTGGGCCGGCACGCCCCAGCCCGACAGCACGGCATAGGCCGCCGCCAGGGCCAGCCCGCCCCAGCGGGCCACCCAGGGCGTTGGCCAGCGCGCCACGCCAGCGGGCCAGCGCCGCCACACCACCGCCAGCAGCGCCTGCGCCAACGCAGCGAACAGCGTGATGTGCAGGCCGCTGATCGACATCAGGTGCGCCACGCCGGTGTCGCGGAACACCGCCCACTGCGCCGGCCCGATCGCCGACTGGTCACCGATCGCCAGCGCCGCCAGCACACCCACCGTGGCCGGGTCGGGGCCGGACAGCAAGATGCGGTCGCGGGCCCGCTGGCGCAACCAGCCCAGCGCTTCCTCGGGCACCCACCAGCGCGGCGGACCCAGACGCTGGGCCACCGCGCCGCGGCCGGTGCGCACCTGGCCAAAGCCGCCCAGGCCACGCTCGAAGGCCCACAGTTCGGCATCGAAACCCTGCGGGTTGAGCTGGCCATGCGGTGAACGCAGGCGCACCGGCAGACGCCAGGCCTCGCCCGCGGCCAGCGCGGCGGGGGCCGCCAGCGCGCCGTCGGCGGTGGGCCAGACCAGCCACAGGCGGCTGGGCAGGGGCGTGCTCAGCGGGCCTTCGGACTCGTCCAGCAACGGCGCGGCGGGGTCAGGCTCGAAGGCGAAGCGCAGGCCGTCGGCCTGCACCTGCACCAGGCCCTGGACACGACCCTGCAGGCGCAGGTCGCGGCCCTCCAGCGCCGGGGCCAGCCGGTCCTGCAGGCGGCTGTCGGCGCGCAGGTCGGTGCTGCCCGCCGCCACGCTCAGCAGGCCGGTGGCCAGCAGCAGCGCGGGCCAGGGGCCACCGCGTCGGGACCAGGCCGCCGCCAGTCCCAGACAGGCGGTGCCCAGCCCGAGCACCGCCCATGCCACGCCGGGCGGCAGCAGCTCGGCCTGCTGCAACTGCCCGGCCAGCCCCAGCATCCAGACCACCGGCCACGCCGCCAGTTGCCAGGGCTGCGGCTGCCGGGTCAGGGGGACTGCACAGCGGGCGTCGGGCGTCGCGGCGGCCATGGCGCAGTGTAGGATCGCGGCCCGCATTCGCCTCTCCCCCAAAGGAGCCATCCATGTCCGTTGCCGCCCGCCTGCAGAGCCTGGGCATCACCCTGCCGCCGGTGGCCGTGCCCGCCGCCGCCTATGTGCCGTTTGTCCAGACCGGCTCGCTGGTCTTTCTGTCCGGCCACATCGCCAAGAAGGATGGCAAGCCCTGGGTGGGCCAGCTGGGCCTGACGATGGGCACGGAAGAAGGCAAGGCCGCGGCCCGGGCGATCGCGATCGACCTGCTGGGCACGCTGCAGGCCGCCTGCGGTGACCTGGACCGCGTGGTACGTATCGTCAAGGTGATGAGCCTGGTGAACTCCGCGCCCACCTTCACCGAGCAGCACCTGGTCACCAACGGATGCTCGGAGCTGCTGGCCGAGGTCTTCGGCCCCGAGGTGGGCGCCCATGCGCGCAGCGCCTTCGGCGTGGCGCAGATCCCGCTGGGCGCCTGTGTCGAGATCGAGCTGATCGCCGAGCTCAAGGCCTGACGATGTCGCTGGTCCGCACCCTGGCCCGTCCGCGGCCGCTGCTGCTGCTGACCGCGCTGGCCTGCTGGTCCGCGGTGGGCCTGGCGCTGCTGTCGCAGTACCGCTTCGACATGCCGCCCTGCCCCTGGTGCACGCTGCAGCGCCTGATCTTCCTGGTGCTGGGCGCCGCCGCGCTGCTGGGCGCGGCGGTCGAGCCGCTGCGCAAGCCGCTGGCCGGGCTGGGCATGCTGCTGGCGCTCAGCGGCGTGGCGGCGGCGCTGTGGCAGCACTTCGTGGCCGCGGCCAGCGCCTCGTGCAACCTGACGCTGGCCGACCGCATCCTCGATGGCCTGGGCCTGCTGGACCTGGCGCCCGAGGTGTTCATGCCGATGGCCTCCTGTGCCGACGCGGCGGTGAACCTGCTGGGCGTGCCCTACGCCTTCTGGAGCCTGGCGCTGTTCGCACTGGCCGGTCTGGCCTGCCTGGCCGCGCTGCGCCGCTGAAGCCCGCGAGGCTGACGCGGGTCAAGCGCCGCGCGACAATGCACAGCGATGATGCACGCTGCCCTGGGCAGCGCTGCCGCTGCCATGACCTGCCGCGAAAGTTCTGCCGTGAGCGATTCCACCTCCTTCGATACCGACGTGCTGATCGTCGGCGCCGGCCCTGCCGGTCTGGCGCTGGCCTGCGCGCTGGCGGATGCCGGCATCCACAGCCATGTCCTTGAGCAGGCCCCGCGCGACAGCCTGGTGGCGCCGCCGGAAGATGGCCGCGACATCGCGTTGACCCACCGCGCCCGCCGCATCCTCACCCAGTTGGGCCTGTGGGAGCGCCTGCCGGCCGACGAGATCGCACCGCTGAGGGCCGCCCAGGTCACCAATGGCGAATCACCGATGGTGCTGCCCTTCGATGGCCGCGCCGACGGCCACGAGCAACTGGGCTGGCTGGTGCCCAACCACCGCATCCGCGAAGCCTGCTTTGCGGGTGCCAGCGCGCGCGCCGAGCGGGTCACGATCACCGGCGACGCCCGTGTGACCGCGCTGGACCGCGACGCCAGCGGCGCCAGCGTCACGCTGGCCAGTGGCCAACGGCTGCGCGCCCCGCTGGTGATCGCCGCCGACAGCCGCTTCTCCACCGTGCGCCGCATGGCCGGCATCGGTGCACGGATGCTGGATTTCGGCCGCACCGCCATCGTCGCGCGCATGCGCCACGAGTTGGAACACGACGGCACCGCCCACGAATGCTTCCTGCACGGCCACACGCTGGCCATGCTGCCGATGGCTGGCCGCCAGAGCTCCGCGGTGTGGACCGTCACCAGCGACGGCGCCGCCGCGCTGATGGCCGCCCCCGAGGCCGAGTTCGCCGACAAGGTGGACGCCGCCTTCGGTCATCGCCTGGGCCGGCTGGAGCTGGCTGGCCAGCGCCACGCCTACCCGCTGGTGGCGGTCTACGCGCAGCGCTTTTGCGCCGAGCGCTTCGCGCTGATCGGCGACGCCGCCGTGGGCATGCACCCGGTCACCGCGCACGGCTACAACTTCGGTCTCTACGGCATCGAGGTGCTGGCGGCCGAACTCGCCAAGTCACGCGCCGATGGCCGCGACCTGGGCGACGCCCGGGCACTGCAGGCCTATGCGGACGAACACCGCCGCGTGACGCTGCCGATCTACCTGGGCACCAACCTGGTGGTCAAGCTGTTCACCACCGACACGGCGCCCGCCCAGCTGGCCCGCGAGGCGATCGTGCGGGTGACCAACTGGGTGCCACCGATCAAGAGCGCGGTCACGCGCCAGCTGACCGGCGACCGGTTGAAGACGCCGTGGGGCGATCTGAAGGCGCCGCCGCTGCCGCAGCTGCCTGCCCTGCCGAAGCTGCCCAAACTGCCGCCGCTGTCCGACCTGCTGCGCTGAGCGTCAGGCATGCGCGGGGCGGTGCGCGCCCCGCTGCCGGACGCACAGCCGCTCAGGCGGCGGTGACCCGCGCGACCTTCATCACGCCCTCGACCTTGTGCCCCTTGCGGGCCCGCTTGCCCAGATGGTGGGCGAAGGCCGCGCCCTTGACCAGTTCGTCCTTGTCCTTGCCGCCGCGGCCGCTGCCAAGCACGCGCAGGCTGTCGCCGCAGGTGGCGGCCGACACCAGCGGCGCCTTGGCGTCCACGTCCATCAGCGTCAGGCCGCGGCCGCCGTTGCTCTGCAACTTCAGCTCGGCCAGCGGGAACACCAGCAGCCGGCCGTCCATCGCCAGGCAGGCGACGTTGGCATGCGTCGAGGCCACCGGCACCGGTGGCAGCAGGCGATCCGCCGGCTCCAGGCTCAGGAAGCTCTTGCCGGCCCGCTGCCGGCTGGCCAGGTCACCCAGGCGGGCCAGCAGACCAAAGCCGCCGGTGTTGGCCAGCAGCACCACCTGCTCGGCCGGGCCGGCCATCAGGTGGGCCACCTGGGTGCCCGGCTCCAGATCGATCAGGCTGGTCACCGGCACGCCATCGCCGCGGCCGCCTGGCAGGCTGGCCACCGGGATGCTGAAGGCGCGGCCGGTGCTGCCCAGCACATAGAGCGTGTCGACGCTGCGGCAGGCGAAGGTGCCGTACAGGCCATCACCGGCCTTGAACGACAGGTTGGCCACGTCCACCTCATGGCCCTTCATCGTGCGCACCCAGCCCTTGAGGCTGGCGATCACGGTCATCGGCTCGTCGACGATCTTGACCTCGGCCACCACGCGCTTGTCGGCCTGGATCAGCGTGCGGCGCTCGTCGCCGAACTGCTTGGCGTCGGCCTCGATCTCCTTGATCAGCGTGCGCCTGAGCGTGGCCGGGCTGCCCAGGATGTCCTCCAGCTTCGCCTGGTCCTCGCGCAGGCCCTTGAGCTCCTGCTCGATGCGCAGCGCCTCCAGCCGGGCCAGCTGGCGCAGCCGGATCTCGAGGATGTCCTCGGCCTGGCGGTCGCTCAGCGAGAAACGGGCGATCAGGGCCGCCTTGGGCTCGTCGCTCTCGCGGATGATGCGGATCACCTCGTCGATGTTCAGCAGCACCAGCTGCCGGCCCTCGAGCACATGGATGCGGTCGAGCACCTTGTCCAGACGGTGGCGGGTGCGGCGCTGCACCGTGGTCTGGCGGAAAGCCACCCACTCGGTCAGCATCTGGCGCAGGCTCTTGGGCACCGGCTTGCCGTCCAGGCCCACCATCGTCAGGTTGACCGGGGCGTTGCTTTCCAGGCTGGTGTGGGCCAGCAGCGCGGTGACCAGCTCCGACTGCTCCACGGTGCGGCTCTTGGGCTCGAAGACCAGCCGCACGGCGGCGTCCTTGCTGGATTCATCGCGCACGGCGTCCAGCACCGCCAGCATCGCTGCCTTGAGCTGCGTCTGCTCCTGGGTCAGCGCCTTCTTGCCGGTCTTGACCTTGGGGTTGGTGAGCTCCTCGATCTCCTCCAGCACCTTCTGCGCGCTGGTGCCCGGCGGCAGTTCGGTCACCACCAGCTGCCACTGGCCACGCGCCAGGTCCTCGATCTTCCAGCGCGCACGCAGCTTCAGGCTGCCGCGGCCGCTGCGGTAGGCCTCGCGGATCTCGGCGTCGCTGCTGATCAGCTGGCCACCGCCGGGGTAGTCGGGGCCGGGCAGCAGTTCGAACAGCGCGTCGTCGGACAGCTGGTCGTCGCGGATCAGGGCCACCGCGGCGGCGGCCACCTCGCGCAGGTTGTGGCTGGGGATCTCGGTGGCCATGCCCACCGCAATGCCGCTGGCGCCGTTGAGCAGCACGAACGGCAGGCGTGCCGGCAGCTGGCGGGGTTCCTCGAACGCGCCGTCATAGTTGGGCACGAAGTCCACCGTGCCCTCGTCGATCTCGTCGAGCAGCAGGCGGGCGATCGGGGCCAGGCGCGCCTCGGTGTAGCGCATCGCGGCCGCGCTGTCGCCGTCGCGGCTGCCGAAGTTGCCCTGGCCGTCGATCAGCGGGTAGCGCAGCGAGAAGTCCTGCGCCATGCGCACCATCGCGTCATAGGCGGCGGTGTCGCCATGCGGGTGGAACTTGCCCAGCACATCGCCCACCACGCGGGCGCTCTTGACCGGCTTGGGCGCACCGCCCGAGCCGCCAAAGCCCAGGCCCATGCGCTGCATGCTGTAGAGGATGCGGCGCTGCACCGGCTTGGCGCCGTCGGTCACATCAGGCAGGGCCCGGCCCTTGACCACGCTGAGCGCGTATTCCAGGTAGGCGCGTTCGGCGTAGTGCGCCAGCGTGATGGCATCGCCCGCCGGAGCGGCGGGCGCAGAGAACAGATCGGCTTGGTCGGACATGGTGCTTGTTGAAGGGGAAGGCCCACGGGCCAGTGGCCCACGCCAGCGCAGACCCCGGCGGTCCGCACAGCCTTCCGGCGCCGGGCCGAACGACCCGGACGCAGCCCGCCATCTTACCGGCCCGGGCGCACCTGATCGCCAATGAGAAAGGCCGCCGGATCACAGGGATCGGGCGGCCCGTCGGGCGCACAGGGGACCGTGCCGCCAGCGGCACGGTCAGCGCTCATCAGTTGGCGGCGCAGAAGCCCCCGTCCAGCTTCTTCAGCGCGGCCTTGGCCTGCACCAGGCCGTTGCCGAACTTGTCGTCGCGGCCCGGGTCGCCCAGGTCCATCGCGGTGCTGTTCAGCACCTTGCGGATCTGCGCTGCCGTGCACTCGGGGTGGAAGCTCCACACCAGGGCGGCGACGCCCGAGACGTGCGGCGTGGCCATCGAGGTGCCGCTCAGGTAGGCGTAGTTGGAGGCCACGACGCCCGCGTCAGCGGTCATGCCGATCTTGGTCATCAGCGTGGCGCCGTTGGCCTGCGACACGCTCATCGACGGGATGGTCGTCGGGGCGCCATTCAGCGTGCCGGCGAAGTTGCCCGGCGCGTTGTTGTAGATCACCGCACCCACGCCACCGTTGGCCTCGCAACGGGTCACCTTCTCGGCGAAGGTGATCACGCCGCGCGAAATCAGGCAGACCTTGCCGGCCACGCCGGTGTCATCGGTCTGGCCCAGGCCGAAGTCGTACAGCGGTGCCGAGACGCTGCCCTGCGCCGAGCCGGTCATTGCGATGGCTTCATAGGCGGTGCCATCCACGGTCAGGCTGCCGATCACGCCGGTGCCGGTGGGCACCGACGATAGCGTCAGCACGCCGGGGCCGGCGATTTCGACGTCGGCGTTGAACTGCGAGAAGGTGGCCCAGGCCTTGTTGGCATCGACCGCTGCCACCGAGACGACTTCCTTGAAGCCGGCCGGGTAGGAGATGGCGGTGTTGCCGCCGTTGCCGGCCGCAGCGATGGTCAGGATGCCCGCGGCGTCCAGCGCCTGCGCAGCGTTCTTCTCGACCGCGGTGGACGACGAGCCGCCCAGCGACATCGACACCACGTTGGCGCCCGAGTCCAGGCAGTCCATCATCGCGTCGGCCACGGTCGAGGACGAGGCGCTGCCGCCCGCGTCGAAGACCTTGTTGATGCGCAGGATGACCTGGTTCTTGCCGTTGACGCCGACCACGCCGATCTGGTTGTCGACACCGGCGATCGTGCCGGCGACGTGGGTGCCGTGGCCGTTCTCGTCGGTATTCCACTTGCCGGACGTGGTGAAGTTCTTGCCCGACATCGTGTTCTTCTTCAGGTCCTCGTGCCGGCCGTCGATGCCCGAGTCGATGATGCAGACCACGGGCTGCCAGGCGCCGGTGCCCTTGACCTTGTCGGCCTGCACCAGCGGGATGCCGTAGGGCGCGACCTCGGTGCCGGCAATGGCAGCGCCGCGCAGGACCGGCGTGGCCGTGGGGCCGACGCGCTGGCCCAGCAGGGTGCGCTCGGCGTCGACCTCGACATTGGCCGCGCCCACCAGGGCCTTGAACTGAGCGACCTTGCTGGCCGGCACTTCCACGGCGGTGGCGCCCAGGCGCGACAGGTCGCGCGTGACGCGGCCGCCCACGGCACTGGCGTGGCTGCCCACGGCCATGGTGCTGGCCTGACCATGGTTGACGATCAGCTTGACGGTGGCTTCAGCGGCCACGGCACCGCTGCCAACCAGCGCGGCGGGCGCGGCGATGGCCACGGCGACACACAGGCGGCTGAGCTTGAACGAGGGGATGGACATGACGGGATCCTCAGTCGGGTAACGCGAAGCGTCCGACTGTCCCGGACCACCCCTGGCAGCGTCAACCCCCCAACTTCGAAGGGCGGCGCTGGACACAGGGTCACTCCGGATGGGCGACCGATGACCCCGACGCGAATCGCAGGCTGCGCGCCCGCTGCGACTGGCTGCTTTGCAGCAAGGACCAGTACAGCTCCAGCACCAGGTGGACATGGGCGCGGGTCTCGGCAATGTCGGGCACCCGGTTGCCAGCCTTGCGCACCCGCCCTTCACCGGCGTTCCAGGCCGCCAGCGCCGCATCGATGCTGCCGGTGCGCCGCCACAGGTCGGCCAGCATCCGCGAGCCGATGGTGAGGTTGTGGCGCGGGTCGCGCAGCAGGGTTTCGACCGGTGCGGCCGCGCGTTCGCCGCGGGTGGCATACCGCTCACCAGCAGCCGGCATCAGCTGCATCAGGCCGATCGCCCCGGCGGGCGAGACCTGGTCGGCCCGGAAGCCCGATTCCACCGCGATCACCGCCTTCAGCAGTTCCACGTCCAGCCCGCTGGACTCGGCCGCCTGGCGCATCAAGGGCATCAGCGATTTGACCTCGGGGGCGAACTCCAGCCAGGTCAGCAGGCTGCCGCGGTCGATCGACTTGCCAGGCACCCGCACGCGCGAGTCGCCCCGCTCGCGCAGCAGTGGCTCGAAGCGCGTGTCCAGCGGCTGCTGGGCCAGGTGGGCCACACCGTGGCCATCGACGTAGCCGTACAGCGGCGTCTGGGCCGAGGCCGCCAGTGGGCCCAGCAGCCACGCGGCGCCCAGCAGCGCCCCGGCCAGCCGGGCGCAGCGCTCAGACGTCGATCTCGACGCTGTCACCGTGGATCTCCATCAGCTCGCGCCGCGACGCGGCCTCGCCCTTGCCCATCAACCGACCGAAGGCCTCGACGGTGGCGGTGAAGCCGATCGCACCGTAACCCACCTGCAGCAGGCGGCGGGTGTCGGGGTTCAGCGTGGTTTCCCACAGCTGTTCGGCGCTCATTTCGCCCAGGCCCTTGAATCGGCTGATGCTCCAGCTGCCCTCGCGGGCGCCTTCCTTGCGCAGCTTGTCCAGCGCCGCCTCCTGCTCGCCCTCGTCCAGCGCATACAGCTTGGCCGCGGGCTTCTTGCCGCGCGCCGGGGCGTCGATACGGAACAGCGGCGGCTTGGCCACGTACACATGGCCGGCCTCGACCAGCTTTGGGAAATGGCGGAAGAACAGCGTCAGCAGCAGCACCTGGATGTGCGAACCGTCGACATCGGCGTCCGAGAGGATGCAGACCTTGCCATAACGCAGGCCGGAGAGGTCCGGCGTGTCGTTGGGCCCATGCGGGTCGACGCCGATGGCCACCGAGATGTCGTGGATCTCGTTGTTCTTGAACAGCAGGTCGCGCTCCACCTCCCAGGCATTGAGCACCTTGCCGCGCAGCGGCAGGATGGCCTGGGTCTCCTTGTCGCGGCCCATCTTGGCGCTGCCGCCAGCCGAGTCGCCCTCAACCAGGAACAGCTCGTTGAGCGCGATGTCGCGGTTCTCGCAGTCGGTGAGCTTGCCGGGCAGCACGGCCACGCCGGAGCCCTTGCGCTTTTCCACCTTCTGGCTGGCGCGCTGGCGGGTCTGGGCCTGCTTGATGACCAGCTCGGCCAGCTTGCGGCCGTGCTCGACATGCTGGCTCAGCCACAGCTCCAGCGCCGGGCGCACGTAGGCGGACACCAGACGCAGCGCGTCGCGGCTGTTCAGGCGCTCCTTGGTCTGGCCCTGGAACTGCGGGTCCAGCACCTTGGCGCTGAGCACGAAGCTGGCGCGGCCGAAGATGTCCTCGGGCATCAGCTTGACGCCCTTGGGCAGCAGCGAGTGCATCTCGATGAAGCCCTTGATGGCGGTGAACAGACCGTCCTTCAGCCCGGCCTCATGGGTGCCACCGGCGACCGTGGGGATCAGGTTGACATAGCTCTCGCGCAGCAGCGCGCCATCCTCGGTGAAGGCCACGCACCAGGCGGCGCCCTCGCCTTCGGCGAAGTTCTCGTCCTCGTTGGCGCCGGCGTAGTGCGCGCCCTCGAACAGCGGGATCAGCGGGTCGGCCGGCAGCGCCTGCTGCAGGTAGTCGCGCAGGCCGCCCTTGTAGAGCCAGGTCTGGGTGTCGCCGGTCTTCTCGGTGGTGAGCGTGACCGTCACCCCGGGCATCAGCACCGCCTTGCTGCGCAGCAGGTGGGTCAGCTCGCTGCGCGGCAGTTCGGCGCTCTCGAAGTACTTGGCGTCGGGCCAGACGCGTACCGAGGTGCCCTTCTTGCGCTCACCGGCCTGCGCGGCGCGCACCACCAGCGGCTCGACCACGTCGCCGCCCGAGAAGGCCAGCTGGGCCGCCTGGCCATCGCGCCAGACCGCCACCTGCAGCCGCTTCGCGAGCGCGTTGGTGACACTGACGCCCACGCCATGCAGGCCGCCCGAGAAGCTGTAGGCACCGCCGGCGCCCTTGTCGAACTTGCCGCCAGCATGCAACCGGGTGAAGACGATCTCCACCACCGGCACCTGCTCTTCAGGGTGCAGGCCGAAGGGGATGCCCCGGCCGTCATCGTCGACGCTGACCGAGCCGTCGGTGTGCAAGGTCACCGCGATGCGCTTGCCGAAGCCGGCCAGCGCCTCGTCGGCGGCGTTGTCGATGACTTCCTGGATGATGTGCAGCGGGTTGTCGGTCCGGGTGTACATGCCCGGGCGCTGCTTGACGGGCTCGAGGCCCTTGAGGACGCGGATCGAGGCCTCGCCATACTCGGGCGAAGGGGAAGCGGAACGGGTGGCCATGCGGGAAATTGTAGGCAGCAGCCTGCCGTCGCCATCGACGGAACAGACGGCCTGGATGTGCATACAGTCTACCTCCCCAGGCTGTCACGCAGGCGACAGCAATACCCTGCTGTGCATCGCCGGGCGCGCCGCTGGGCTACAGTGCCTGGATGAGCACCGCCGCCGACCGCCGCCCCTTGTCCATGACCCAGGTGCTGCTGTGCGGCGCGCTGATCGTGACACTGTCGATGGGCATCCGCCACGGCTTCGGGCTGTGGCTGCAGCCGATCACCATGGACCGCGGCTGGACGCGCGAGACCTTCTCGTTCGCGCTGGCGGTGCAGAACATCGCCTGGGGCGCCGCCGGTCCGTTCGCCGGCGCGCTGGCCGACCGCTTCGGGGCCTTCCGGGTGCTGCTGGTCGGCGCCCTGCTCTATGCACTGGGCCTGGTGCTGATGGCGCTGGCCACCTCGGGCCTGGCCTTCACCGGGGCCACCGGGCTGCTGATCGGCATCGCCCAGTCCGGCACCACCTACGCCGTGGTCTACGGCGTGATCGGCCGCAACGTCGCCCCCGAGAAGCGCTCCTGGGCGATGGGCGTGGCCGCGGCAGCGGGTTCCTTCGGCCAGTTCATGATGGTGCCGGTGGAGAGCTGGCTGATCGCCACCTGGGGCTGGCAGAGCGCGCTGTTCGTGCTGGGCTGCGCCGCGCTGGCGATCATGCCGCTGGCGCTGGGCCTGAAGGAGCCTGGCCTGGCCGGCGGGGCCGCGCGGCCGCAGCAGAGCATTGGTGCCGCGCTGCGCGAGGCCTTCGGCCATGGCAGCTTCCGCTGGCTGACCGCCGGGTATTTCGTCTGCGGTTTCCAGGTGGTGTTCATCGGCGTGCACATGCCCAGCTACCTGCGCGACCAGGGCATGGACCCCTCGGTGGCCACCACGGCGCTGGCGCTGATCGGCCTGTTCAACGTCTTCGGCACCTACGGCGCCGGTGTGCTGGGCCAGCGCTTCCCCAAGCGCCACATCCTCTCGGCGATCTACCTGCTGCGCTCGGCGGTGATCGTGATCTTTCTGGCCGCTCCGCTGACGCCGATGAGCGTCTACCTGTTCGCCGCGACGATGGGCGTGCTGTGGCTGTCCACCGTGCCGCCGACCAACGCGATCGTGGCCCAGGTCTACGGCGTGCAGTACATGTCTATGCTGGGAGGCGTGGTGTTCTTCAGCCACCAGGTGGGCTCGTTCCTGGGCGTGTGGCTGGGCGGCTGGATATACGACCGCGCCGGCAGCTACACGCCGGTGTGGTGGATCGCGGTGGCGCTGGGCATCTTCGCGGCGCTGGCCAACCAGCCGGTGCGCGAAACGCCGCTGCTGCGGCCCGCTGCCGCCTGACACCATGTGGGTGAGGCTGCTGACCTGGACGCTGGTGCTGGGCGCGCTGCTGCTGGTCTTCCTGGCCTACCTCAGCCCGCACCTGGTTCGAGACCTGGCCGACCGCCTGTGGGCCTGCTTCTGATGCACGACACGCCCACGCCGCCGTCGGACTGGGTGCGCCGCTGGTGCACCGGGCTCGCGCCGGGCCGCGCGCTCGACTTGGCCTGTGGCCGCGGGCGGCATCTGCGCTGGCTGGCGCAGCAGGGTTGGCAGGTCACCGGCGTCGACCGCGACGAACAGGCCCTGGCCGGCCTGCAGGGCCTGGGCGAGCTGCTGCACGCAGATATCGAGTCCGGGCCCTGGCCGCTGGCGGGCCGCCGCTTCGACCTGGTGGTCGTCACCAACTACCTGTGGCGCCCGCTGCTGCCGGCGATCATCGACACGGTGGCGCCGGGCGGTCGGCTGGTCTACGAGACCTTTGGCGCCGGACATGAGCGCCTGGGCCGGCCGTCACGCCCGGATTTCCTGTTGCAACCGGCGGAGTTGCTGCAGGCCTGTCGCGAGCTGCAGGTGCTGGGCTATGAGTGCGGGCAGCTGCCGTCGCCCGAGCGGGTGGTCCAGCGCATCGCCGCGCAGCGCGATGACGCGGTGCACCATCTGCCGGTCTGGGCCGTTGCACCGGGTGGCTAGAATCCACCATTCGCAAGGAATCACGATGAGATCCATTCAAGGCAGCATCCCGGCGCTGGTGACGCCGATGCACGAAGACGGCAGTGTCGACTACGACCGCCTGCGCGCGCTGATCGACTGGCATGTCACCGAAGGCACTGATGCCATCTGCGTGGTGGGCACCACTGGTGAATCCGCCACGGTCAGCTTCGAGGAGCACTTCGAGATCATCCGTGTGGCCGTCGAGCACGCCAAGGGCCGCATCCCGATCATGGCCGGCGCCGGCGCCAACAGCACCACCGAGGCCATCGAGCTCAGCCGCTACGCCAAGCAGGTAGGTGCCGACTGCACGCTGCAGGTCGTGCCCTACTACAACAAGCCCTCGCAGGAGGGCATGTACCGCCACTTCAAGGCCATCGCCGAGGCGGTGGACATTCCGGTGATGGTCTACAACGTGCCCGGTCGCACGGTGGCGGACATGCTGCCCGAGACCACGCTGCGCGTGGCCACCATCCCCGGCGTCTTCGGCATCAAGGAAGCCACCGGCAACATCGAGCGCGCTGCCTGGCTGATCAAGCACGCACCGGCCGGCTTCAAGGTCTTCTCCGGCGATGACGGCACCGCGATCGCGCTGATGCTGCTGGGCGGCGCGGGCAACGTGAGCGTCACGGCGAACGTGGCGCCGCGCCTGATGCACGAGATGTGCGCCGCGGCGCTCAGCGGTGACATTCCCACCGCCCGCCGCATCCACTTCCAGCTGCTGTCGCTGCACAAGCAGCTGTTCTGCGAGAACAGCCCGGCCCCCGCCAAGTGGGCCCTGTCCCAGCTGGGTCGCTGCGGCACCACCGTGCGGCTGCCGCTCACCCCGCTGAGCGATGCCGGCCAGGCCCTGGTCGGCAGCGCGATGCGCGACGCCGGGCTGCTGGCCTGATCCCCCCTCACCTGTTCCGAGCCGCCGCACCGAGCACCGGTCCGTCGGCTCTCTTGGAGACCGCTTCAGTGAAACAAGCCTTCGCCTCGACGCCCCTGCGTGCCGCCGTCCTGCTCATGATCGTTGGGCTGGCGGGTTGCAGCGCCCTGGAGAGCACGCTGGGTGGCGACAAGATCGACTATGGCCGGGCTGCGCGCAAGACCAACCCGCTCGAAGTGCCGCCCGACCTGACGCCGCTCAACCGCGATGGCCGCTTCCTGCCGCAATCGGGCGCCGTCAGCGCGAACCAGCTGCAGCAGGCTGGCGGCTCGCGCACGGCCGCAGCCACCGCCCCCACCGCCGCACCCAACCAGGTCGGCTCGATCCGCATGGAGCGCGAAGGCAACACGCGCTGGCTGGTGACCCCGCAGTCCCCCGAGCAGCTGGTGCCGCGCATCCGCCAGTTCTGGCAGGACATGGGCTTCACGCTGGTCAAGGACAGCCCTGAGACCGGCATCTTCGAGACCGACTGGGCCGAGAACCGCGCCAAGATTCCTGACGACCTGATCCGCAACACCCTGGGCAAGATCATCGACTCGCTGTACTCCACCGGCGAGCGCGACAAGTTCCGCACCCGCATCGAGCGCACCGCCCGCGGCACCGAGATCCTGATCAGCCACCGGGGCGTGCAGGAGGTCTTCAGCAGCCAGACGCGCGAGGACAACCTGGTCTGGACGCCCCGCGCCAGCGACCCGCAGCTCGAGGCCGAGATGCTCTCGCGCCTGATGCTGGCGCTGGGCGCCCCCGAGCAGGCCGCCAAGGATGCCAAGGCCAACCCGGCGGCGCCGGCGGTGGCGGCGGCCGCGCCGGCCGCCGTGTCGTCGCGCGCCGAGGAACTGAGCGGCCAGCCTGGCGCCGCGCTGCGCGTGACCGAAGACCTCGAGCGCACCTGGCGCCGCGTCGGCCTGGCCCTGGACCGCAGCGGCTTCACGGTGGAAGACCGCGACCGCGGCCAGGCCACCTACTTCGTGCGCTTTGCCGATCCGTCCACCGCCAGCGAGGATCAGCCGAGCTTCTTCGCCAAGCTGTTCGGCGCCAAGGATGCCGTGCAGCTGGCCCGCTTCCGCCTGGCGCTGAAGTCGCAACCCGATGGCAGCACCGCGGTGAACGTGCTGGACGCCGAGGGCCGCCCCGACGCGTCCGAGAACGCGCGCCGCGTGGCCTCGCTGCTGCTGACCGAACTGCGCCGCTGATCCCCAGGCCAGGGGTGGGGTCGGCATGGCCCCACGCGCGGCCGCACACAGCACAAAGCCGCCCTCGGGCGGCTTTCTTGCGTGTGCCATGCGGCCAAAAAGAAAAGCCGCCCGAAGGCGGCTTTCACTGGCGCGGAAGAAGGATTACTTCTTGACGGCGTCCATGGCGGCCGAAGCGGCGGCGTTCACGGCGCCAGCAGCGGCGTCCTTGGCGGCATCGGCAACGGCCGAAGCGGCGGAGGCAGCGGCGTCAGCCACCGGAGCGGCAGCCGAAGCGGCGGCGTCGGCCACCGGGGCGGCGGCGGAAGCGACGGCGGCGGCAGCGGCCGGGGCAGCTTCTTCAGCCTTCTTGCCGCAAGCGGCCAGGGCAGCGACAGCGATCAGGGAGGCCAGCAGGAGCGACTTGTTCATGAAGTTCCTCAAAGAGAAAAGTGGGGGACGAACAGAAATACCGGTAGTTCTGAAGGCCCGCTGTTCTGGCGAACCTCCTCCTCGACACAGACCAGGACGGCCGGGCGCCCAACGAGCGCGGCAGATCAATCCTGTGCCTAGCCTTACATTATACCCACTCTAGGTAGAGTCCCTAGATGCCGATGGTTGTCACGGGGAACGTCACGGTGGCGCGTTGCGAAACTGCATCAATCCACCGGGCGTTGAGGACAAGTTCACGTGGATCGGTGCAGATGCGGCCTTGCACCTGCGGGCCCGGCACGCGCTCGATCAACCCCAGACCTTGCGCCAGCAGGCACTCGCGGCCTTCCAGGAGGCGCGCCTCCTCGACCGCCAGACACTGTACCCGATGGTCCCAGGTGGCGCGCCAGCGCATAAGGCGCGGCGCACCGTGGCGCACCGGCTCGAAGTCCGTGCCCAGCCACAGCCACTGCCGGCCGGCAGGGCGCGCCCAGCGTGCCAGGCGTTCCAGCAGCTCGGCCTGTTCCCAGGGCCAGGACAGCGGGTCCTGGGTGATCCAGCACAGCCGCGTGACGCGCGCCGCCTCCAGGCCCTCGACCAGGCGCGCCACCGCATCGGCCCAGGCCTCACGGCCCGTCCAGTTCAGCCGGCCCGGGGCCTGCGGCCAGGCATCGGCCTCAGTCGGCTCGGACCCATCCATCACAGGCCCACTCGTCGATCAGTGCCCGTGCGGCCTGGCTGAGCTGCGCCAGCTGCGCCGCGGAGAGTCGCCGCGCATCGGCCAGCTGCCGCATCAGCCGCGCGTCCCGGCCGCCGGCACGGAAGGACTCGCCGTTGATGAACACATGGTGCTCGTCGTACATCATGCGCGAGCGCGCATCCAGCCGGGCGCCCTGCCCCGCCGCCAGCGGCTCGCCGCCATCAAACCAGACGATGGCCTTGGGCTCGGTCAGGGTCTCGCCCAGCGCGCAGGCCAGGCTGCGGGCGTCGTTCAGCGCCTCGATCACCGCCTTCTGCGCGAAGTGCTGCAGCGCCTGCGGGATCAGGCCCGGCGTGGCCGTGGCGCTGCCGGCCGGATCGCGGTAGTGCGGCTCGTCGGTGTCGGGCTCCAGCGCGTCGACCATGCGCTGCAGCACCTCGCGCGCGGTCTCGGTGGGCGTGGGCGTGCGAAAGCCGATCGAGCAGGTCATGCAATCGTCGCCCACGGCGATGCCGTCGTGGCCCCAGCGCGGCGGCAGGTACAGCATGTCGCCGGGCTCCAGCACCAGGTCCTCGGTGGGCTGGAAGTTGGCCAGGATCTTCACCGGCTTGTCTGGCAGCAGTTGCGCGTCCTTCACCGGGCCGATGCGCCAGCGTCGCCGGCCGCTGACCTGCAGCAGGAAGACGTCGTAGGAATCGAGATGCGGCCCGACCCCGCCGCCATCGCTGGCGTAGCTGATCATCAGATCGTCCAGGCGCGCCTCGGGCACGAAGCGAAAACGCGACAGCAGCTCATGGGCCGCCGGCACATGCAGGTCCAGCCCCTGCACCAGCAGCGTCCAGCCCGGCTTGCCCAGCGGCGGAATCTGGCGACGCGTGAACGGTCCGTTGCGCAGGGTCCAGGTGGTGGGTGACTGCTGCAGCAGGCGCGACTCCACGTCCTCGCGTCCGGCCAGCTCGAACAGCTCGGCGCGGGGCAGCGGCGGCACCACGCCGGGCACGGCCTGGCGGATGACGAAGGGCTTCTTCTGCCAGTAGCGGCGCATGAAGGCCGCGGGAGAGAGGCCGCCGAGCAGCGGCAGCGCTTGATCGATGTCCATGGGCCCGGATTGTCGCGCGGCCGCCGCAGGGGCTGTGCGATGATCCGTTGATGGACATCACTTCCCCTTGCGTCGTGACGCTCACCTGGACGTTGTCTGACGCCCAGGGCCAGCTGATCGACGAGCTCGACGAGCCGGTCGAGTTCTTCTATGGCGGCGAGGACCTGCTGCCCAAGGTCGAGGAGGCCCTGGCCGGTCAGGCCGAGGGCTTCGAGACCCAGCTGCACCTGGAACCCGAACACGCCTTTGGCGACTACGACGCCGAGCTGGTCTGCTTCGAGCGCCGCGCCCTCTTCCCGGCCGATCTGGAGCCCGGCATGCGCTTCGACGGCCTGCCCGAGGGCGCTGCTTCGGAGATGCCCGAGGGCCTGATCTACACCGTCACCGAGATCTACCCCGAGCACGTGGTGCTGGACGCCAACCATCCGCTGGCCGGCATCGCGCTGCGCATCGCGCTGAAGGTGCGCGGCGTGCGCGAGGCCACCGCCGAGGAGCAGGCCGCCGGCAGCGTGGGCGACTCGCCACTGGCGGTGCTCAGCGGCCCGCCGCCCGGCAGCTCAGTGCACTGATCAGGCCTGGCCGGTCGAGCCGAAGCCACCGGCACCGCGGTCGCTGGCTTCGAAATCGTCGACCACGCGGAACGCCGCCTGCACCACCGGCACGATCACCATCTGCGCGATGCGCTCCAGCGGCTGGACCGTGAACGCGGTGTGGCCGCGGTTCCAGCAGCTGACCATCAGCGGGCCCTGGTAATCGGAGTCGATCAGGCCCACCAGGTTGCCCAGCACGATGCCATGCTTGTGGCCCAGGCCCGAGCGCGGCAGGATCATCGCCGCCAGGCCCGGATCGGCGATGTGCACCGCCAGCCCGGTGGGAATCAGTGCGGTCTGGCCCGGGGCCAGCTCCAGTGGCGCATCCAGGCAGGCGCGCAGGTCCAGGCCGGCGCTGCCGGGCGTGGCGTAGGCGGGCAGCTGGTCCGCCATGCGCGGGTCCAGCAGCTTCACGTCGATCGTCGTCATCGGGTAGGTGGGGTCAAACGGGTGGCGATCTCGGCCACCAGCTGACGCGCCAGCGTCAGCTTGTCGGCCTGCGGCAGTTCGCGGTGGCCGTGTTCATCGACCAGCAGCAGCGCGTTGGTGTCCTGGCCGAAGGTGGCCGGGCCCAGGTTGCCCACCAGCAGCGGGACCTGCTTGCGGGCGCGTTTGTCCTGTGCGTGGCGCAGCAGGTCGTGGCTCTCGGCCGCGAAGCCGACGCAGTACGGACGCTGCGGCAGCCGCGCCACCACAGCCAGGATGTCGGGGTTCTCGACCATCTCGATCGCCGGCGGGCGCCCGCTGCCGTCCTTCTTCAGCTTCTGCTCGGCCGCCGCCACCGGGCGCCAGTCGGCCACCGCGGCGGTGGCGATGAAGACGTCATGCGCGGCGGCCAGCGGCATCACCGCGTCGTGCATCTGCAGCGCACTCTGCACATCGATCCGCCGCACATGGGCCGGCGTGGGCAGGTGCACCGGGCCGGCGACCAGCGTGACCTGCGCCCCTGCCTCCTGCGCCGCGCGGGCGATCGCGAAGCCCATCTTGCCGCTGGAGTGGTTGGTGATGCCGCGCACCGGATCGATCGCCTCGAAGGTGGGTCCGGCGGTGATCAGCACGCGCTGGCCGGCCAGCCGCTTGGGCTGGAAGAAGGCGATCAGCTCGTCGCGCAACTCGGCCGCCTCCAGCATGCGGCCGTCGCCCACCTCGCCGCAGGCCTGGTCGCCGGCGGCCGGACCCAGCACGCTGACGCCATCGGCGCGCAGCGCAGCCACGTTGCGCTGGGTGGCCGGGTGGGCCCACATCTCGCGGTTCATCGCTGGCGCCACCAGCAGTGGCACGCGCTCGGCCGGCCGCGCCAGGCACAGCAGCGACAGGATCTCGTCGGCCCGGCCGTGCACCAGCTTGGCCATGAAATCGGCGCTGGCCGGGGCCACCAGCACCGCATCGGCCTCGCGCGAGAGGTTGATGTGGGCCATGTGGTTGGCCTCGCGCGGGTCCCACTGGTGGGTGTAGACCGGCCGGTTGGTCAGGGCCTGCATGGTCACCGGGGTGATGAAGTGCGTCGCCGCCTCGGTCATCACCACCTGCACGGTGGCGCCGGCCTTGACCAGCTCGCGCGCCAGCTCGGCCGCCTTGTAGCAGGCGATGCCGCCGGAGAGCCCGAGAACGATGTGGCGGCCGCTCAGATCCAGTCGATCAGCCATGGTCTCACTGCATCTGCGCGCCGTGGCACTTCTTGAACTTCTTGCCGCTGCCGCAGGGGCACAGGTCGTTGCGACCCGGCAGGGCCTCGACGCGGCGCGGCGCCGGCTTGGGCGCATGGTCCAGCCAGTACAGGCGCAGGTCCTGGGCGGCATAGAGCGCCTCGTTGACCAGTTCGTCGCGGTTCAGTTCCTCGCCGTCGTAGAGGTCCTCGAAGACTTCCTTCAGCTCCTCGGCCTCCATGGTCAGCGAAACGATGCGCGTGAGGCACTCGTCAAACAGCTGGCCGTCCTCGGTCTCCATGTCCTGCGGCGGCCAGTCGTCGGGGTAGTCGCGCGTGGCCTCGATGAAGCCGATCGCCCAGACCTCACCGGTCTGCTCCAGCAGGTGCAGCTGATCCTGCTGCACATGGCCTTCGGCGACCAGGCGCTGCTTGTCCTCGTCGGTCAGCTCGATCATCAGTGGCGCCAGGCGCAGCACGTCCGGGTCGTCGAGGATCTGGTCGGGGTCGAGCTGCTGCGCCAGCACCTCGTAGCGGGCGTCAATCGCGGCCAGTGCGGGCGCGGCGTCCTCGGGGTCGCCATAGGCGCGGCCGAACACGCCCTGGCCCAAGCGCGGCAGCCATTCGTCGCGGGCAATGCGCCGCGGGCCAGCCAGCAGGGCGGTCATGTAGCCGTCGAGCCACTCGAGCGACAGGTCGTCCTCGAAGCCGGCCAGGCGTTGGCAGACGCGGTCCAGTGCGTCGATCTCGTCGTCGGTGCTCATGCGCGGCGCGGCCAAGGTGCTCTCCTGCGGTGGGGTGGGTCAGTGTCGCATGTCAGGCTAAACCGGCCATCGGCTCGCCCATGCGGATCGGCCGGCCCGGCACCCAGGCCGGGTTGAAGCGCAGCGGCCCCTTGGGCCACAGCATCACCACGGTCGAGCCCAGCAGGAAACGGCCCATCTCGGCGCCGCGCGCCAGCCGGATATCCTGGTCGTCGTAGGCCCACTCGCGCACCTCGCCCGGCCGCGGCGGGTTGACCACGCCATGCCAGACGGTGGCCATGCTGCCAACGATGGTGGCCCCCACCAGCACCAGCACAAAGGGGCCGGCGTCGGTGTCGAACACGCAGACCACCCGCTCATTGCGCGCGAACAGCCCCGGCACACCGCGCGCGGTGGTGGGGTTGACCGAGAACAGATCGCCCGGCACATGGATCATCCGGCGCAGCCGGCCGGCGCAAGGCATGTGGATGCGGTGGTAGTCGCGCGGGCTCAGGTACAGCGTGGCGAAATGGCCGTCCTGGAAACGCGCCGCCAGCGCGGCATCACCACCGACCAGCGCCGTCGTGCTGTAGGCATGGCCCTTGGCCTGGAAGACCTGGTCGCCCTGCACCGGGCCGAACTGGCTGATCGCGCCATCGACCGGGCACAACAGGCCCTGGGCGGCCAGCGGCCGGGCCCCGTCGCGCAGCGCACGGGTGAAGAAGTCGTTGAAGCTGGCGTAGGCCGCCGGGTCGGGGTTGGCCGCCTCGGCCATGTCCACGCCGTAGCGGGCGATGAAGCGCCGGATCACCGCCGTGGTGAGCGCGCCGCCGCGGTGCTGGGCGAAGGCGCCGGCCAGTTGGGTCAGGGCCTGCTTGGGCAGCAGGTATTGCGGCAGGACGGCCAGGCGATCGGACAGCGACACGGTGCAGGGACTCAGCGAGAAGAGCCCGCCAGTGTAGGCGCTCGGCGCCGGCCTGCCCGCTTTTCGGGCAGTCCAGGAAAACCCACGGCGCGACACGCACTTGCCGCATCCACCCACGACTTACCCACAGGCTTGCTCCGCAGCGCCGTGGACAAGCCGTCACCGAACTGCCACATTTCCCGGCAGACCAGAAAAAGCGCAGCAGTGACAAGCACTTGCGCGCCTCTCCCACGACTTGCCCACAGGCTTGCTCACGCCCGCCGTGGACAAGCCATGCGGCGGTTCAGGGCGCCGCTGGCGGTGTCTGGCGCGCCTCGTCGTCCCAGCGGCGCAGTTGCGCCAGCTTGTCGGCGATGCGCTGCTCCAGCCCACGCGGCACCGGCCGGTACCAGCCGGGCTCGGTCAGCCCGTCGGGCAGGTAGGTTTCGCCGGCCGCGTAGGCGTCGGGCTCGTCGTGCGCATAGCGATAGGCATGGCCGTGGCCCAGTTCCTTCATCAGCTTCGTGGGCGCGTTGCGCAGGTGCGGTGGCACCTCGCGGCTGCGGTCCTGCTTCACGAAGGCACGCGCCTCGTTGTAGGCGTTGTAGCCGGCATTGCTCTTGGCGGCCACGGCCAGGTAGATCACGGCCTGGGCCAGCGCCAGCTCGCCCTCGGGGCTGCCCAGGCGCTCATAGGTGGCGGCGGCATCGTTGGCGATCTGCATCGCGCGCGGATCGGCCAGGCCGATGTCCTCCCAGGCCATGCGCACGATGCGCCGGGCCAGGTAGCGCGGATCGGCGCCGCCGTCGAGCATGCGGCACAGCCAGTACAGCGCGGCGTCGGGGTGGGAGCCGCGCACCGACTTGTGCAGCGCCGAGATCTGGTCGAAGAAGGCGTCGCCGCCCTTGTCGAAGCGGCGGCTGTTGAGCGCCATCGCCGCCTGGACGAACGCCGCATCGATGGCCGCCACGCCAGCCGCCATCGCCGCGCTGGCGCACTGCTCGACCAGGTTGAGGAAGCGCCGTGCATCGCCGTCGGCGTAGCCCACCAGCGTGTCGGACGCGGCGGCATCGATCGACAGCTCGGGCATCACCTGGCGCCGGGCGCGCTCGAGCAGCTGCTTGAGCTCGTCCTCGCTGAGCGGCTTGAGCACATAGACCTGGGCGCGCGAGAGCAGCGCCGAGTTCACCTCGAACGACGGGTTCTCGGTGGTCGCGCCGATGAAGGTGACCAGGCCGTTCTCGACATAGGGCAGCAGCGCGTCCTGCTGGGCCTTGTTGAAGCGGTGGATCTCGTCGACGAAGAGGATGGTGCGTCGGCCGCGCCGCTGGTGCTGCTGCGCCTGCTCCATCGCCGCGCGGATGTCCTTGACGCCGCTGAACACCGCCGACAGCGCGATGAACTCGCACTCGAAGGCATGGGCGGTCAGGCGGGCCAGCGTGGTCTTGCCCACCCCCGGCGGGCCCCAGAAGATCATCGAGTGGGGCCGCCCCGACTGGAAGGCCAGCCGCAGCGGCCGGCCCGGGCCCAGCAGGTGCGTCTGGCCAACCACCTCGTCCACCGTGGCCGGACGCAGGCGTTCGGCCAGCGGCGGATTGGCGGCGGCGTCGGCGCTGGCAGCGGGGGCCGGCAGGTCTTCGAAAAGGCCGTCCTGGGAGTGGTCCATGCGCGGATTGTGGCCGCAGTCGGCGCGAATAGCCCGGCCGGACGGCTGCTTTTCAGGGCTTGCGACGGCGGCCTGCGCCGCACACTTCCAGCCACCTGAGCCGCCTCCCGAGGAGTCCCTGACGATGAGCACCCTGATGACCAGCGACCAACGCAGCACCCTGCAGCCCACCCTGGCCGCCACCGGCGCGCCGCGCGAGTACCTGTCCTTCAAGCTGGGCCATGAGGAGTACGGCATCGACATCCTGAAGGTGCAGGAAATCCGCGGCTACGAACAACCCACGCGCATCGCCAATGCGCCGCACTTCATCAAGGGTGTGGTCAACCTGCGCGGCGTGATCGTGCCGATCGTCGACATGCGGCTGCGCTTCGACCTGCCCGACGTGAAGTACGATGCCTTCACCGTCGTGATCATCCTGAACATCGCCCACCGCACCGTGGGCATGGTGGTGGACTCGGTCAGCGACGTGCTGGAGCTGCCGGCCGGCCAGATCAAGCCGGCCCCCGAATTCAACGGCGCGATCGACGCCAGCTACATCACCGGCCTGGGCACGATCAAGCACGGCGACGACGAACGCATGCTGATCCTGATGGACATCGAGCAGATGATGACCTCCGCCGACATGGGCCTGATGGACGCCGTCCTGCACTGAAGGCCCACGCCATGCGCCACCACCCCCTGCTGTCTGCGCTGCTGCTGAGCCTGTCGCTGCCGGCGCTGGCCGGGCGACCCGCCACCACCGAGGATGCCGGCACGATCAGCCCCGGCGTCTGCGAACTGGAAAGCTACCTGGGCCACGGCCGGGAGGATGGCACGCCCAGCGTGGGCGTGCAGAGCCTTCAGCTGGGCTGCGGCGCCACCGAACACACCCAGCTGGCCCTGCTGGGCCAGCGGGCCCACAGCGCGGGCAGCTCGGTCCGCAGCCTGACGCTGGCCGGCAAATCCCGCCTGATCGACGGCGGGGACGACGGCGCCAGCATCGCCCTGGCCTATGGCCTGGGCGCGACCGACGATGGCGCTGGCCTGCGCTCGGACCAGAGCTACGTCAATGGCGTGGTCAGCTGGCCGATGGCGCCTGGCTTCGTGCTGCACGGCAACCTGGGCTGGACCCGCTCGCGGCAGGCGCATGCCAGCACCACCTCCTGGGCGCTGGCCGTGGAACATGCGGCCAGCGGCCAGTGGGACCTGATGGGCGAGCTGTTCGACAACGACCGCACGCGCCGCCCCTGGATCCAGGCCGGCGTGCGCTGGAATCCGTTGCCCAACCGCCTGTGGCTGGATGCCAGCTGGGGCTGGCAGACCGGACATCCGCGCGCCCGGGCGATGACCCTGGGTCTGCGCTTCGCGTTCTGATCAGCCCGCGTTGACGTCCGCGCCGGGAGGCGGGACGAAGCGGAAGGTCTCGGGCGGCGGTGCGGCATCGGTCTGCATCGCGCCGAACTCGATCAGCGAGCGCTGACCAAAGCTGTCGGCGATCTCCAGCGCCGCCCAGGCCGCGCCGCGGAAACCCGCCTTCATCGACACGATCGTGCCGCCCGGCTGGCGAGGCACCGCCTGCACCCAGTCGAGGCCGCCGGTCGAGGGCAGGACCTTCAGCTCGAACTCGCGCTCCAGCGACTGGCCGGCCAGCAAGGCGGCGGGCGTGCTGCCCAGCGCCTCGTTCCAGGGCCGCACCGTGACCTGGTTCAGGTCGGGGTCGTGGAACCAGACCTTCTGGCCATCGCCGACGATGGTCTGCGCATAGGGCTTCAGGTAGGCGAAACGGAAGCGGTTCGGGCGCTGGAACTCGAAGCGGCCACTGGACAACTTCTTCTTCAGGCCGTCTGGCGAGGTCACCGTCTGGGTGAAATCAGCGCGGCCGAAGCGCACGTCGCGGATGAAGGTGTTCAGGGCCGACAGCGCATCGGCGCGCGCGCCCGGCGGCAGCATCGCCAGGGCCAGCAGACCCAGGCATTCCCGTCGTCCGACGGTTCGTTCATTCATCGCGCTTGGGCAGCAGCAGGTCGCGGCTGCCGTTGGGGGACAGTGCCGATACGAGCCCGGATTGCTCCATTTGTTCCAGCAGTCGCGCCGCGCGGTTGTAACCAATCCGCAGATGCCGCTGGACCAGCGAGATGGACGCCTTGCGGTGCTGCAGCACCACCGCCACCGCCTGGTCGTAGAGCGGATCGGACTCGCCGTCGCCGCCTGCGGCACCGCCGCCGGCGGCGTCGCCCGCCTCGCCATCCAGGGTGCCGCCTTCCAGGATGCCCTCGATGTAGTTGGGCTCGCCCTGGGCCTTCAGCGATTCGACCACCCGGTGCACTTCCTCGTCGGAGACAAAGGCGCCGTGCACCCGCACCGGCAGGCCGGTGCCGGGCGCCAGGTAGAGCATGTCGCCCATGCCCAGCAGCGCCTCGGCGCCCATCTGGTCCAGGATGGTGCGGCTGTCGATCTTGCTGCTGACCTGGAAGGACAGCCGGGTGGGGATGTTGGCCTTGATCAGGCCGGTGATCACATCCACCGAAGGCCGCTGCGTGGCCAGCACCAGGTGGACGCCGGCGGCGCGCGCCTTCTGGGCCAGACGGGCGATCAGCTCCTCGATCTTCTTGCCCACCACCATCATCAGGTCGGCGAGTTCGTCGATGACGATAACGATGTAGGGCAGCCGCTCCAGCGGCTCCGGAGCCTCGGGCGTCAGGCTGAACGGGTTGGGCAGGTGCTCGCCGCGGGCCGCCGCCTCGTCGATCTTCTTGTTGTAGCCGGCCAGGTTGCGCACGCCCAGCTTGCTCATCAGCTTGTAGCGCCGCTCCATCTCGCCGACGCACCAGTTCAGCGCGTTGCCGGCCTGCTTCATGTCGGTGACCACCGGACACAGCAGGTGCGGGATGCCCTCGTAGACGCTCATCTCGAGCATCTTGGGGTCGATCAGGATCAGGCGCACATCACGCGCCTCGGCCTTGTAGAGCAGGCTGAGGATCATGCCGTTGATGCCCACCGACTTGCCCGAGCCGGTGGTGCCGGCCACCAGGCAGTGCGGCATCTTGGCCAGGTCGGCCACCACCGGCGAGCCGACGATGTCCTTGCCCAGGCCGATCGTCAGCAGCGAGCCGGCGTCGTGGTAGACCTTGGAGCCCAGGATCTCGGACAGGCGAATGGTCTGCCGCTTGGCGTTGGGCAGTTCCAGCGCCATCAGGTTCTTGCCCGGAATGGTCTCGACCACGCGGATGCTGACCAGGCTCAGCGAACGCGCCAGATCCTTCGCCAGGTTCACCACCTGGGATCCCTTGACCCCGGTGGCCGGCTCGATCTCGTAGCGGGTGATCACCGGGCCGGGCTGGGCCGCGATGACCTGCACCTCGACACCGAAGTCGCCCAGCTTCTTCTCGATCAGGCGGCTGGTCATCTCCAGCGACTCGGGCGTCACCGTCTCGACCCGCGCGGGCGGCTTGTCAAGCAGGTCGATCTGCGGCAGCTTGGTGTCGGCCAGCTCCATGAACAGCGGCTTCTGGCGCTCCTTGGCCACGCGCTCGGACTTGGGCACCTCCAGCACCGGCGGCTCGATCACGATGGGGCGGTGCTCGACCTGCTCCTGGCGCTCCTCGACCACCTCCTGCTCGCGCTCGCGCAGGGCCTGCTCGCCCAGGCGGACGTCTTCTTGGAACTCGCGCGCCTGCGTGCGCCGCTCACGGGCGCCGTCGATCCAGCCGCCAATCGTGTCGGCGGTGCGCACCCACGAGAAACGCAGCGCCCAGGGCAGCGCCGCCACCAGCAGGGCAATCCACAGCGCGCCGGAACCGGCAAAGCCCAGCCACTGCTGCGAGACCGGCCCCGCCCAGTGGCCCAGCACGCCACCGGCCGGTCCGGGCAGGTGGGCTTCCCAGGCGTAGATGCGGGTCCATTCCAGCGCACAGCTCGACAGCATCACCAGCGCCAGGCCCAGCGGCACCGTGCCGTCGGGCTCGGCAGCCGGGGCCGCGGCAGGCCCTGGCGGCTGGGTCGAGCGCCACAGCGCTGCCAGCGCCGACAGCCAATGCCGCAGTCCTGCCAGCACCAGCCACCAGGCCGAGAAGCCGAAGAGCATCAGCGTCAGGTCGGCCACCCAGGCGCCGGGCGCGCCCAGCCAGTTCAGCGTGCTGCCATCCACGCCCGAGGTGCTGAAGGCCGGATCGCCGGGCCGACGGCTCAGCAGCGACAAGGTCAGGACCAGCCACAGCGCGCCCCACAGCGCGGCCCGCACCAGCAGACGCCAGGCAGGCACCCGCCGCGGCGGCTCGGGCGCCACGCCGGTCAAGGCCGCGCCCATGCCACGGCGCCATCCCACGAGCCCGCTCACCGGGCCTCCCAGGGCGCCACCGGGCGGCGGCACCACAGACACATGCAGGTCATCAGCCCAATCGATTCTTCAGCAGCACCGACCCGTTCTCCTGGGTCTCGATCACGCCGCGCTCCTCCAGGTCCTTCATGACCCGGCTGACCATCTCACGCGAGGCGCCGACGATCTTCGCCATGTCCTGGCGCGACACCTTGCTGCGGATGACCTTTTCGCCATCGACATCCTCGGCCATGTCCAGCAACGTGCGGGCGACGCGGCCGTAGACGTCCAGCAGCGCCAGCGACTCGATCTGACGGTCGGCGGCGCGCAGGCGCGTCACCAGGCCGCGCATGATCGCGTAGGACAGGCTGGAGTTCTCGGGCAGGCAGCGGGCGAACTCGGCGCGGCCCAGGATCAGCATGTCGCACTGCACCTCGCAGCGCACCGTGGCCGAGTGGGGCTGGTTGTCGATCAGGCTCATCTCGCCGACATAGTCGCCAGCTTCCAGCACCGCCAGGATGACCTCGCGCCCGCGGGAGTCGGCGGTCAGCACGCGCGCCCGGCCATTGAGCAGGATGTAGAGCGCATTGCTCTTCTTGCCCTGCTCCACCACCAGCTCGCCCCGACGGTAGCGGCGCTTGACCACGCCATCGGCGACGGCACGCGCCTGGTCATTGGTCAGCATCGAGAACAGCGGCACCCGGCGGATCAGGTCCAGGTTCGACAGCATCGACATTCAATGTCCCCTCTCAAAATGGCAGGTCCGCGGCACCCGAAGCCAGGGGCCCGGTGCTTGCCTACAATCGCGGCATCGATAAGCCCGATGCATGCGCGAGCATATCCGGTTTGCGCACGGGGCCCAGGACATCCGTCCCACGCCTGTTGCGCGCCCCGCAACGCATCGTCCCCAGATCACACCACCTCCTCTTGCTGGCCATGAGCGCTTCCACCACCCACGCCCAGGTGCTGATCCTGGGCTCCGGCCCCGCCGGCTACACCGCCGCCATCTACGCCGCGCGCGCCAACCTCAAGCCGCTGCTGGTCACCGGCCTGGCCCAGGGGGGCCAGCTGATGACCACCACCGAGGTGGACAACTGGCCCGCCGACGTGATGGGCGTGCAGGGCCCTGAGCTGATGCAGCGCTTCCAGCAGCACGCCGAGCGCTTCAACACCCAGATCGTCTTCGACCACATCAACGCGGTCGATCTGTCCAGGCGTCCGTTCACGCTGACCGGCGACTCGGGCAGCTACACCTGCGACAGCCTGATCATCGCCACCGGCGCCTCCGCCAAGTACCTCGGCCTGGAATCCGAGCAGGCCTTCTCGGGCCGCGGCGTCAGCGCCTGCGCCACCTGCGACGGCTTCTTCTACCGGGGCCAGGAGGTCTGCGTGGTGGGCGGCGGCAACACCGCGGTCGAGGAGGCGCTGTACCTGTCGAACATCGCCACCAAGGTGCACCTGATCCACCGCCGCGACAAGTTCCGCGCCGAGGCGATCATGATCGACCACCTGATGGAGAAGGTGTCCGAGGGCAAGATCGTCCTGCACCTGCACAACACGCTGGACGAGGTGCTGGGCGACGCCAGCGGCGTGACCGGCGTGCGCATCAAGTCCACCCAGGACGGCAGCACCCAGGACCTGACGCTGCACGGCTGCTTCATCGCCATCGGCCACTCGCCCAACACCGAGATCTTCAAGGGCCAGTTGGAGATGAAGGACGGCTACCTGGTCACGAAGAGTGGCCAGAACGGCTTTGCCACCCAGACCAGCGTGCCCGGCGTGTTCGCCGCTGGCGATGTGCAGGACCACATCTACCGCCAGGCGATCACCTCGGCCGGCACCGGCTGCATGGCTGCGCTGGATGCCCAGCGCTTCCTGGAAGGGGGCCATTGAGCAGGCCCGGCGGGTTCTGCTACAATGCCTGGTTTTCCCGCGCGCGACCTGCCAAAGTAGAGCCCAACGCTGGGCCCGAAGCAGAGCCGAAGGAACAAGGGGTTACCGCCACCCCGCACAAGCGAATGGCGAGGTGAGGCCGAACGCAATTTCACAACTGCCTGTGCGCTGGCACGGGTCGGGGTTGGGAAGTGTGTTCCGCCGGACAACAACAGGAGTGTCCTCATGGCACGCGTCTGCGAAGTCACGGGCAAGAAGCCCATGGTCGGGAACAATGTTTCCCACGCCAACAACAAGACCAAGCGCCGGTTCCTTCCGAACCTGCAATACCGTCGTTTCTGGGTCGAGAGCGAGAACCGCTGGGTGCGCCTGCGCATCAGCAACGCCGCCCTGCGTCTGATCGACAAGAAGGGCATCGACGCCGTTCTGGCCGACCTGCGCGCGCGCGGTCAAGCCTAATCCACTGAATCAGGAGCGACACCATGGCATCCAAAGGCGGCCGCGAGAAGATCAAGCTGGAGTCCACCGCGGGCACCGGCCACTTCTACACCACGAACAAGAACAAGAAGACGACCCCGGGCAAGCTCGAATTCATGAAGTTCGACCCCAAGGCCCGCAAGCACGTCCTCTACAAGGAAACCAAGCTGAAGTGATCGGCCCCGCGCCGCGCTTCACGCGATGAAAAGCCCGCCACCGGCGGGCTTTTTTCATTTCTCACGCATATGCCACGTTTTGGCGTGCAGGATTTGCACGTTCCGACTCAAAAGTCGGGTTTCTGCAACTGAGGCCTGAACCGCCACAGCGCGAAACGTGCAGGATTTGCACGTTCTGGCTCTCTGTGCTAACCTCGTGCACAGAATGAACGTTGTGGCCATTTCCAGCACGCTGAATACTGCACCTATCGGGGCAGAAAACCCAGCGCCTGGGTGCGACCCAAGCCTGCCGTTCCTCACCGGCGCGGAGAAGGTCTACGCGACCAACCTGATCAACGACTGGCAGCGGCAGCTGCAGCATCTGGACGGCGCGCTGCCCAAGACCTGCAAGGGGCACAAGGACGATGTCTTCCGCCTGCTGAACCATGCGAAGGTGCCCCCGTGGGAGCTGAAGAAGGACCACGTCGGGCTATACCTGGATTCGCGCTGCGATCCGGCCACGAACACGTACCTGGCACCGTCGACGGTGGCTGGCTACTGCTCCGCATGGCGGTCGTTCCAGAACTACATGCTGGATGCGGACCGGGCCAACGAAATCCTCAGCGCCTTCAAGGTTCGGCCGCGCGTCTTCATCAACGAAGAGAACGGCGTCAGCGTCAAGAAGTACAAGGCCAACTGGAAGCCCAAGGGATGGGCGCTGACCCCGGATCAGATCGACGCCATCGACGCGACGTTCCGATTCGAAATCCAACAGGCCCACGCCGCCCGAAGCAAGACGCTGCTGCCGCTCATCCGCGACCGGGTGATGTTCCATGTGGCGATCCACTTCGCGCTGCGCGTCTCGGAGTTGGTGTCATGCCAGATGAGCGCCTTCAAGCCCAGCCATGAGGCAGGGATGGAGCGCTTCGGCAAGCTCGGCAGCCTGACCGTGACGGGGAAGAACCAAGTCACGGGCACCATTCCCATGCGCGAGCAGCAGGTCCACGACCTGCTGGATTGGTACATCCGCACCATCAGGCCGAAGATGTTGCTCCGTCGCAAGATCGGCGAAGAGGACAAGACCACCTGCGAGTTCGAAGGCAAGACCTACCGCGTCGGCGAACTCCTGTTCATCAGCGAGCGAGGCGGAGTTGTGTCGCCAAGCACCTTCCGTGTACGGCTGAAGCAGGTTGCGATCGCCAGCGGCGTCATCGCCGACAAGCTGACCCCGCATACCCTGCGCCACTCGGGCTGCACGCTGATGGTTCCGCTCTACTCGCCTGAGACAGCCCAGAAGTACATGAGGCACAAGTTCCTGCACACCACGCTGCACTACTACCACCCCGCAACCCTGAGCGCGGGCAATGAGGTGAATGCGGCGATGGACCTGTTTGACGAAGAGGACGAAGAATGAAGATCAAGCTCAAGAATCGGCTGGACGTGTTGATGCGCGACTCCGGTGTTCGGAGCGTCGAAGAGATGGCGCACCGACTGACGGACAACCAGAAATACAAGATCACCCGGACGCCGCTGAGCCGCAAGTTCAAGGACGAGGACGTGACGCTCTCGCTCTCGATGATCGAGGCCATCTGCAACGAACTGCAGTGCCTGCCTGGCGACCTCTTCGAGACCGAGGTGTCGGATGCCACGGACGAGTACATCGATGAACTCCGCTCGCGGCTTCAGCCCTTCCGGTACGGATCGATTCGGCTGAAGAAGCCGGGAGCACCAGATTCGACCGATGTGCCGACGACGGGGCCTGCTCCTGCGCCAAGGGCTGTCCCCGCGAAAGGCAAGAAGCCAGCTGCTGCAGCCAATGACCTGGACGACATCGCCGGGCCGAAGGTGACCCACATGAACGCTGCGGCCCTGAAGAAGCAATGAGGTCGATCCTGCGATGAGGAGATGCCGTCTATGCGAAGGAGAGATCGGGACCAATCGTTCCGACAAGGAGGCGCACGTCTGCATAGTGAAGTCGGCAGTTCGGCCTGATGGCTGCTGGCTGGAAGGGTCCTCAGGCCTAAAGGCCCTGTGCGCAGGGGCACTGACTTACACGCCGACCCAGCACTTCGAGGACCGAGCCATTGCATTCCGCAAGATCGGCGATGCCATCGACAAGTCGGACCTGCACCTCAGGAACGCGCTCCTGTCGCTGACACCAGAGCAGCGTTTCGAGTTGATGCGCAGGGCCTGCCCTGAGCTGAAAGTGAAGCTCTCGCCGCTGCTGGCTGACGTGCAGACCGAGAAGGTCAAGCCGCCTGACCGCGAGCCCTTCATTCCTGACGACCTGCCCGAGGGCCTAAAGGCCGAGTTGATCCGTTACCGAGACCGGCTGAAGCGGCGGCACGAGCTGCTGCTCAAGCGCGGGCATAGCCGATCGCCGCGCTACCTGTCGGAACTCCTGAAGATGCCGGTGCGCCTGGCGCGCTTCCTTCAGGCCGAGGGCATCACGAGCTGGGACGGGATGCGCAAGCGCGACATCGTCAGCTTCCTGGCCGCGAACCCGCTGGTACGCCCCACGGCGCTCACACGCCTGCTGCGTGCCATTTCCGAGGACAAACCGTTCAGCGAACGACGCGGGCGCTACGTTCGAGGGCGGACGGCGTCCAAGCCTTCACCGCTGCAAGAGGTCCTGTCGCCGGCTGAGCTTGATGCGGCGCTGGCCGGCATCAAGGAGTCGCGGTCCGATGTCGAGTACGCCGCCGCCTGGCTGGTGGGTAAGCTCGGCATGACCGCTGCCGCCGCGCATGGCTTGACCGCCGACCTGTTGCGATTGGATGAGACCGGAAGACTCGTCATCCGACCGGCGAAGGTGTGGGTGGTAGTGCCCAAGTCCATCGCGAAGATTCTTGCGAAGATCGCCGACGAGGTGGCGCCGGGGTGGAGCGCCGCGAGCGCCAACGAATTCGAGTTCATCCGGCTGTTCGACGGCAAGCTGCCCAAGCTCGACGACTTCCGTGGCGACGTGCTCGGCGGCGACGCGCGCCGTCTTCGGGCCTCGGCCGTCTACACGGCGATGCTGCGCGGCAATCTCGACCGCGTGACGCTGAACCAGACGATGGGCGTGTCCATCGCCACCATCACGTCCATCGAGCGCCACCTCTCATCGGACCTGCACAGGAAGGTCGCTCCCGAGCTGGTGGCCGCACGCAACAAGGTGCTGCGCGGTGACGACGGCGCCGACTGAGCAGCCCTGGTTCGTGTACCTGCTGCTGTGCAGGTCCGGACGCATCTACACGGGCGTGACGCCGGGTCTGGACCACCGGATGAAGGCCCACAAGACCGGGCGCGGCGCGCTGTTCACCAAGATGGACCCGCCAGTGCGGCTCTTGGCCGCCAAGCCCTTTGCGTCGAAGGGCGAAGCGCTGCAGATCGAGCGTCAGGTCAAGGGTGTCGGCGCCCAGCGCAAGCTGACGCTGGCCCGCATCTGGTCAGAACAGCACCCGATCGACCAGGCCACCCAGGATCGTCTTGCGCTCGCGTAGCGCCTCGTAGCACTGATACTGGTCCGGAAGGATCACGTTGCCGACGGTGTCCTGATAGACCGTGGCGGCCTCGATCGCCCAATCGGGCATGCTCACCACCCGCTCGACCATTGCGCCGCAATAGCGGGCGTTTACGAGCTTCTGGAAGGGGTGGAACGATGGGTAGTCCCGCCGCGACAGCAGCTCGATTGAGGAATCGACCGTCGACCGGCAGGACAGCAACGATGAGCCCTGGTCCAGCGCGAAGATGACGCCCCGATCAGCGCCCCGAATCTGGCCCTTGAAGTTCAGCGCCCGGTCCTCGTTGCCGATCCACAGGTCGAAGACGGCGATGGCGGCGGCCTCCAGCGGGTACTTCGCGCACAGCGCCGCCATCGCGCGCACGTGGCCGGTGTTGCGGTAGACGCCTTCGGGCACTTCGACAGCGTCTTCGTCGTCCTCATCGTCATCACCGTCGCCACGGTCCTCGTCGGTGAAGTCGTAGATGTCCAGGCCGGCCTCGGCGGCGCGCAGGGCCGCGAATCGGAGCGCGGTGCTCTCGATGGAGCGCCTGGCCGGCACGCCGACCAGCACCGGGATGCCCAGGAACATGGCCAGCCGATTGGCGGCCAGCTCGGAGTACAGCTGGGCACTCGCTTCCTGGTGGTCGCCCTTGAGGACGGCCGCGATGTGGCCGTCTTCAGCGCCCGTGGTGCTGCGCTCGTTCGGCGATGAGTCGCCGCTGATTTCGTAGCAGAGGATTGGCACGACGGGTCAGGGATGCTCGAAGGCCCAGGTATCGGCCAGCAGCTCGGCCTGCGCGATCACCTTCTCGGTGGCCTCGGCCTGCTTGTCCGGCGGGTACTTGTGCTTGGCCAACAGCACCTTGACCATCGCGATCATGCGGGCGCGTGCCGACTTCCGGTTCTGCCAGTTGATCGTCGCCGACTTGCGGAGCTTGTCCGTCAGTTCCTGCGCCAGTGCGCGCAGTACCGGGTGGCCCAGTTCGCGGACGGCCGACTCGTTCTCGGACAACGCCTGGTAGAAGGCGAACTCCTCCTCGGACATGTCGTCCGGTGGCTTTGACGAGTTGATCTCACGGGCCAGCTTGATCAGCTCCTCGATCACCTCGACGGTGGTCAGCGCCCGGTTCTGGTACTTCGCGATCGCCTCTTCGAGCTTCTGGGTGAACTCCTTGCCCTGGATGGCGTTCTTCTGGCTGCGCGACTTCACCTGGTCGGCGATCAAACGTTCCAGCAACTCGGCCGCCAAGTTCTTGGTCGGCATCGACTGAATCTGTGCAAGGAACTGCTCGTCCAGCACCGAGATGTCCGGCTTGGCGACCCCAAGCGTGCCGAAGATGTCGTTGACGCCTTCGACCAGCACGCCCTTGGCGACGAGCTGCCGCAGCGCGGCCTCTTTCTCCACCCGCGAGCGCGTCTCGCCTGACCGCGTCAGCTTGATCAGCGACACCCGAACGGCCTGGAAGAAGGCGATCTCGTCACGCAGGGCCATGGCCGCATCCAGCGTGCCGGCGAGGGCCTGCGCCTTGTTCAGCTTGGCCACCTGGTCCAGGAAGGCGCGGACACCACGGTTTCGGCCCTTCTCGTCGGGCTCGGGATCGACCTCCAGGATGTGCTCCATCGCCGGGCCTAGCAGCGACAGGGCTCGCTTTGGCTCCTGGAAGCCGTCGTACTCAAATCCGTGGAAGAACTCTTTGCGGATCACGTCCAGCGTGTCGAGCAGGACCTTCAGCGCCTCACCGGAGGTGTCGACTGGGTCGCGTTCGCTGTGGGCGTCGCGCGTGTACTGGCGGATGGCCTTCTTCAGCTCTTCCCCGATGCCAATGTAGTCGACGATCAGGCCGCCCGGCTTGTCGCGCCAGATGCGGTTGGTGCGCGCGATTGCCTGCATGAGGCCGTGCCCCTGCATCGGCTTGTCGACGTACAGGGTGTTGACCGGCGGGGCGTCGAAGCCTGTGAGCCACATGTCGCGGACGATGACGAGGTCGAGCGGATCGTCGGCGTCCTTGAACCGCTTCTCGATCTGCTTGAGCTGTCGGGCGTCGGTGCGGTGCGGCTGGAAGTGCGCCGGGTCTGACGAGTTGCTCGTCATCACGATCTTGATGCGGCCGGTGTTGACATCGTCGCCGCGCCATGCCGGCCGGAGCTTGACGATCTCGTCGAACAGCCGGACGGCGGCCTCACGCGAGATGGCCACGATCATGGCCTTGCCAGCCATGGTCTCCTTGCGCGCTTCCCAGTGCGCCACCAGGTCGGCGGCCAGAGTTTCGAGGCGGCCGTCGGCCATCGCAATGGCCTCAAGACGGGTCATGCGCGAGACGGTCGTGTTCTGGGTGCCTTCGTCCTCGTCCTCGGTGGCTTCGAGGAACTCGTCCATCAGCGACTGCTTCTCGGCTTCGTTGAACCGAAGCTCGATCACGCGCGACTCGTAGCTGACCGGGACGATGGCCTCGTCTTCCTGCGCGGCGACCATGTCGTACACGTCGACGTAGGTGCCGAACACGGCCTCGGTGTCGCGGTCGTCCAGGCTCACCGGCGTGCCGGTCATCCCGAGGTAGATGGCGTTCGGCAGTGCGTCGCGCATGTACTTGGCCATGCCGTAGCGCCTCTTGCCCGTCTCGGCGCTGATCTCGGCCTTGAAGCCGTACTGCGTGCGGTGGGCTTCATCTGCGATCACGACGACGTTCGAGCGATCGCACAGCACCTGGACGCTGGTCTTGCCTGCCTCTGGAGCGAACTTGTTGATCGTGGTGAAGAAGACACCGCCGGCCTCGACCGCCGAGAGCTTCTTGCGAAGGTCATCGCGGCCATCGGCCTGATCGGGCGTGGCCCGCAGGGACCAACTGCAATCGGCGAAGGTTTCGAACAACTGGCCGTCGAGGTCCTTCCGGTCGGTGACGAGCACGACGGTCGGGTTCTCGAACTCCGGCCGGTCGCGCAGTGCCATCACGTAGAACAGGGCGAGCAGTGACTTGCCTGAGCCCTGTGTGAACCAGATGACGCCGCCCTTGCCATCCTTCTTGTGCAGCAGCGCGTCGACAGCGCGATCGACGGCGCGAAGCACCCCGTGGTACTGGTGCCACTGGGCGACGATCTTGAAGGTGGCGCCGCCATCGGAGCCGCCGAAGGCGACGAAGCCACGGAAGAAGGCCAGCAGCGTCGACGGCTCCAGCAGGCCGCGAATGAGCACCTCCAGTTCCAGCATGCCCTTGGCGGCCTTCTTGCCGCCGAGCAGCCGCCATCGCGAGTGCCGGCCGAGGTCGGCAGTCAGCGACCCGTACCGTGCGACCGTGCCGTCCGAGATGACGTTCAGCAGGTTGAAGAAGAACAACTGCGGGATGTCGGCCTTGTAGGTCTGAATCTGGTTGTACGCAGCCTCGATGTCGGCGTTGATGTCGGCCGGGTTCTTCAGCTCGACCACCACCAGGGGCAGGCCGTTGACGAACAGGACGATGTCCGGCCGCCGAATCTTCTGCCCGTGCACGGTGAGCTGCTGCACCGCGAGGAGGTCGTTGTCGCCTTCGAAGTCGAGGACGCGGGCACGCACGATGGTGCGGCGGCCGTCCGCCTCGACCCGATCGACAGGCACGCCGTTGCGCAGCCAGTCGTAGACCTCCTTGTTGCCGTCTACCACCGACTGCGAGCCATAGCCGGCGACGAGCGTCACGGCCTGGTCGACCTCCTTCTCGGAGAGGGTGGGATTCAGAGCAACGACGGCGTCACGCAGGCGCGGCGCCAGCACGACATCGGAGTACCGGCGGCGGGCCTCGTGCTGGCCGCCGGGTGACAGGTCATCACCGTGAACAGCTGTGTAGCCGAGGCCGGCGAGCCAGTCGAGGGATGCCTGCTCGATGACGGACTCGTCAACCGATTTCATGCTGGTGTACCTGCTGCCATCTCGTCACGCAGTTTCGGTGCGACCGAGTTGTAGAGCAAGGCAAGCTTGTCCCCAAACCATTCGTACGCTGCGGGCCACTCGGTTTCGTCGGCGCTGGCCAACGGGAGCTTGATGTTCATCCAACGTAGGGAGCCGTCATCCTTCTGGTCAAACGCCCACTCCGCGCCGATGAGGCCGTTCACGTCGGTAGGATCGGCCTTCAGTGTCTCCCACACCGGGAAGGAGGCCTCTCGCCAGAAGTACACGTCGAGCGCCACGCCGGCCGGGCGCAAGAGGTGCCGCAGTTCGAACCCGATGTGGCGCACACCTGACTGCAGGCGCAGGGTCATTGCCGCACGGGAGTCGAACTGAGGCAGGTCCGGATGTTCCTGTGCAATGAAGTCGATCAGCCCGTTCCAGAACCGCAGACGGAACGCGCTGCCGTCCTCGCCGGCCACCTCCGGTGCAGCCTTCTCCTTGGTCTGGACGTATGGCAGCTTCGGGCCGATCCAGATCGCCGCCGCTTCGCGCGCCAGCGCCTCGCCCCGAGCCTTCATCTCCTGCTCACCCCACGCCGTCTGGCTGGCCAGTTCGCGGGTAATGCCGATGTTGCTGTTCAGGTACTCCTGTCGCTTGACGCCGAACGGGTGGTTCCACAATTCCTGGTTGTAGGCGCTCAGGGTGAGGTTGCCGGGGCGGTGCAGCCACTCGGCGTGAACGCGCTTTGAGTCTGGGCCGAGATCGGCAAGCCACCCTTCGCTCAGGGTCTGCGGCATGATGTGCTCGACTTGCGCCGCCTCCAGTGCTGCCTGTTCCTTGTGGCCCCGTTCGCGCTCGATCGTCTCCAGCAAGGTCTTCGTGTAGCCGCGCTGGTAGAGCGGGAAGCTGGTGAAGGCAGCTTCGAAGCGCGCGTCGTCAGGCCAGCCGCGTTGCAGCAGGTAGGTCTCAAGGGCCTGCACGGGGTCCTTGGTTGCGGTGTCGATGGCACGCACGAACATCTGTCCGTAGCCGCGCGAACTCTCCGAACAGATGAACCGGCGGATGATGAAGCCGCGCAGCATGCTGATCGAGCGCGCGAGCGCGGCCGAGTCGATCAGGCCGTCCGCCCGCTTCTTGAACAGCGAAAGCAGCAGCGGGTAGGTGGTGGAGCTTTCCAGGTCGTTCAGGCCGGCTAGGGCCGCAGTCACTTCGGCGCTCGGGTCTGCCTGCTTGCCGCCAATAGCCGCGTAGTGCTTGGCGTTGACGAGCAGTTCGTCGGTCAGCGCCTGCGGGGAGAAGCCGGTGGCTTCGTACCGGGCCTCGAAGGTCGTGAACGTGTCCTTGGGCTGCACGTACCTGCCGTCCATCATCAGCACGTCGCGGAAGAACCGCGAGAAGGCTTCTTCGTCAAGGCGCCCGTCCTCGGTCGTAAACCGGGCTTCGAGCGGAGCCCAACGGTCCGCGTCGAACTCGTCCTGATCGTCGGGCTTGACGTGCATGAACACGAAGTTGCGGATCAGGTCCGACGGCCCCAGCGGAACGCCCGTGGAGTTCAGGCTCTTGAAGATGTTGTAGGCGTTCTCGGCCTCCAACGTCGCGCACATGAACTCCAGGCGCTGGCATACGAGGTCGAAGATCGAGCGCAGGCTGTTGGCATCGGCCTCTGCTCGTTCCTTGAAGCGCTCCTCGAAGTAGTCCAGTGCGTCGGCGATTCGTCCCGACGGCTCTCCCTTGCCGGTGACGATGGCGACATAGTTCTTCTGGTCCTTGGCCTTCGGCAGGAGACGGAAGTGTTCGTCCCCCTTCTTGCGGCCGTGAACGAGGTACATGTCGCTGATCTCGTCGGCGAGTTCAGCTTGGCCGATGGCTCGCGCAACGTTGCGAAGCGCGACCAGCATGATCGAGCTGGTGGTCAGGCGCTGCTGGCCGTCGACCATGTGGAACCGGGTGTGCTGCCCAGGCTGCGCCAGGCCGGGCACGAAGACGAGGAACCCCATGAAGTGGTTCCCAGTCTTGGTCGGCCCGCTGAGGTCGATGATGCTGCCCCAGAGCTTCTGCCACTGCGCCCGGTCCCAGCGGTAGTTGCGCTGAAAGACAGGGATGACGTACTGACTCGGCGAGTACAGGATTTGGCCGAGTGTCTGGATCGACGGCTTCATGCGATTTCCTCCACTTGATCGAGTTCTTCTATGTCGCTTGCAAGTTGACCTGCAACCATGCGCTGCAGCAGTGAATCACGTAGCGAGGACAGATTGCGAGCCAGCGCGATGTTCCCCGTGATCCGGGCGAACATAGGCGCCACTATTGCATTAAACGCTTGAAGTAAAGGCGCGGGCGGCATCACGATCGGATACGCCGCGAGATCGCTCCAACTTGCCCGAGGCATCCGGGCACCGTTTGACAGCCGCGTGGCGTACTCGATCATCTCGTCGCTGCTTGCGTGCATGGTTGCGAAGGCGTGAGATGCGCTGCCCAGCGGTCGCAAGACGAGAATGTCAGTGGAACAGACCCCTTTGCATGGGGCCAAAGCCACTTTGTGGAAGTACGGACGGAGCTTGCCAAAAAGTACGTCTCCGGCCTTGAACCAGAACTTGTTGCTCTCCAAGGCTTCTGTAGTACCTCGGTCGAATAGCGAGAGCGACCGGCGCGGCATGTGTTCAAGGCCCACGTAGGGTGTCTCGGCAGGCAAATGGATTGGGTTGGCTTGCTCGCGAACATTGGCACAGACAGCGTCGAACCGCGACCGAGTCCAACCGACCGGAATCGAGCCAGCGTCGACCGTCGTGAGTTCGTCCGGGAACAGCGACGCAATCTCGGCGCTCATCGACTCCGGGATGCCTCCGCATGCCTTCGCTCGAACTGGATCGAAGTCAACGAACCAGCTTTGGAAGAGGGCTCTCGCGATGCCTTCGATGCGCAGGTTTGTCGCTTCGAGGATTTCAATGCGGTTGTTGAACAAGGCTGTGAGGCGGGCAATCGACTTCTGCCTCGACATAGGCGGCAATGGCAGCGTGAAGGACTCGATGTGCCCTTTAGTTATGGCGCGACGGCTGCCGCCGGCGTTAAAGGACTCGATATATGCCTTGGTGTCGGCCTGCGTCAGCCAAGCGAGCAAATAGCCAGGCAGGCACTTCTTCTGGTCTAAGCGAATGAGCATCACATGCTGGTTGACGCATGCGGGCAGCGTCCGGTCTGGGACGATGCATGAGCGCCCAAAGGTCACTCCATCGCCTGTGATGTTCAATAGCACGTCTTCAGACTGCACCTCTGCGCCTGCAAGTTCTGCAGCTTGGTCATCAGAGATGTTTGCCAGGCCGACCTCGGTGAAGTGGTGATCCAAGACGTTCTGGCTTCTGATCAGGACGCAGCGATGCCTCTTGGGGAGATAGTTTTCAGCGCCTCCACGGGGCGTCGCTCCGGAGCGAATCTTCGTTGCAACGGACCCCAACGGAACTCGCGGCCAATCGGAGGCGCTCGGCGCGGTGTTTCTTTGATCAGACGGCATAGCCGAGCGCACCCAAGCTGTTGCGAAGCTGATCGTCAAGCTCAGCGCCCTTGGCCAGGAGTTCAGCCAGCTCTTCGGTGAGAAGGTCCATGCGAGCCGAGAAGGAATCCTGGCTTTCGTCAGTCTGTTCCGAGCCGACATAGCGCCCCGGCGTCAGGAGGTACCCGTGCTTGTGGACCTCTTCTAGAGAAGCTGAGTGGCAGAAGGCGATGGTGTCTTCGTATGGCTTTCCGTCGCTGAACTCGGTGCCACGCCATCGGTGGTAAGTCAGCGCGATTCTTTCCAAGTCGGCGTCAGTGAACTCAACCTGAGTTCTGGATACTCTTCCCGATGCCGCCTTGCGACCGTCAATGAACAGAATCTGCTTGGAACGATCTACGCTACCGTTGGGGCCTGCCTTCTTGTTGTTCGAGAGGAACCACAAGCATGCGGGCACCACGGTATTCGAGAACAGTTGACCTGGCATGGTAATCATGCACTCGACAACATCCGCTTGAATCATGTTTCGGCGAATCTCGCCTTCGCCCGACTGCTGCGATGAAAGCGATCCGTTGGCAAGCACGATCCCGGCGCGACCACGGGATGAAAGTCGGGCCAGCATGTGCTGCAGCCACGCGAAGTTCGCATTGCCCGCCGGAGGAATGCCGTAAACCCAGCGTGGGTCCTCCTTGAGCTTGTCGCCATCCCAGTCAGAGATGTTGAACGGAGGATTGGCGAGGATGTAGTCCGCCCTCAGCGTCTTGTGCTGATCGTTCGTGAACGTCGATCCGTACGTCTGGCCGAGGTCGCCGTCCAGTCCATGTACTGCGAGGTTCATCAGACAAAGGCGACGTGTGGCCGCCATCAGTTCCTGACCGTAGACTGCAAGGTCGCCCTTCTTGCCCAGGGTCTTCTGGTGCGCGTCTTTGAACTTCGCCGACTGGACAAACATGCCGCCAGACCCACAGGCTGGGTCGTAAATCTTCCCCTTGAACGGAGCCAGAATTTCGACCAGTAGGTTCACGACGCTCTTCGGCGTGTAGAACTCGCCTGCCTTGGCGCCTTCGTTCAGAGCGAACTGCCCGAGGAAGTATTCGTAGACCTCGCCGAAGATGTCGCGGCTGGCGTGCTGCTTTGGGTCGAACTTCAACCGGGCGATGACGACCATCAGGTCGTTGAGCTTTCCCGGTCCCAGTGCCAGCCGCGAGAACTCTCGATACAGCACTCCCTTGAGGGTCGGGTTCTCGGCCTCGATTTCGCCCATCGCAGCATCCAGCAACTGCGGCAGTTCGGTGTTCGTGCCTTGCTTCAACAGTTCGCCGAAGTGCGCATCTGCCGGCACCCAGAACACGTTGTCCTGGTCGTAGAAGGTCTTGTCGGTGACGAAGCTGGCTTCGGCCTCTTTGCGCGTGGCCTTGTCCTCGATGTAGATGTCCGAGGCCGGATCGGCGAGGCGCTGGCGGATCACCTCCGCGTGCGCGTCGAACAGGTCGGAGACGTATTTCAGGAAGACGAGTCCAAGGACGGGGTACTTGTATTCAGCCGCTGAAACGGAGCCGCGCAGCTTGTTCGCTGCATCCCACAGGGTCTTCTTGAGTTCTTCGTTGGTCATGGGCGCTGGGTGGGGGTGATGCGTTTCTTGGGGAGAGTCATGCCGGCGTCTTCGGAGCGGTCAGCTGGGGGTCGGCAATGCCTGCGCGGGCGAGTGCCGCGTTCAGCGTCACGCGGCTCACGCTGAAGTGCTTGGCGACTTCGGCCTTGGTAATCTTCGGGTCCGACAGCATCGCAGCGGCCTTCCGCACGTCGGTGGGTGAGAGCGCCGGCTTGCGGCCACCCTTGCGCCCGCGCGCACGGGCGGCGGCGAGGCCGGCGATGGTCCGTTCCTTGATCAGGCTGTGCTCGAACTCGGCCAGGGCGCCGAAGATGTGGAAGACGAGTCGGCCACCAGAACTGGTGGTGTCGATGGACTCGGTCAGGGAGCGGAAGCCGACGCCACGGTGATTGAGGTCGTGGACGATCTCGACGAGGTCCTTCAGGGATCGAGCCAGGCGATCCAGCTTCCAGACCACCAGGGTGTCGCCCTTTCGGAGGGAGCGCAGGCAGGCCGTGAGTTCCGGCCGGTCGCGGAAGGCGCCGGTGGCGGTCTCGTGAAAGACTTGTTCGCAGGTCGCGCCGGTCAGCGCGTCGAGCTGCAGTTGAGGGTTCTGGTCCTGGGTGCTGACCCGGGCGTAGCCGATGATCATCAAACGTACCTTGACTGTACGTTGATTACTTTACGGCTTCCTTCCGCTCTCAGCAATGGTTTTCGGTGTCGCCCGGCTCGCCGCTGCTGCCGTACATCAAACGACCGTTTGTTGAATTACTGGAAATTATTCTGGGGCCATAAGAGCGAATGCGAACCCAGGAAGCGATGAGAAGCTGCTCTTCTGTTGGGGGTCGACCAGGACCGCCGCACCGGCGCGTCTGCGGTTGGCAACGAGCCGAACAAGCGATAGTCTGTGCTGACCATGAGCAATGACGAGCGCGCCAAAGTCACTTTGATTCACCACGGCGAGAAGGAGGCAGTTCGCTTCGTGACGCCCAGCGGTGTCACGGCGGTCATCGCGACTTCCGTCGATCCCGAGTTGCTCCGAAAGCTACGAAGAAAGCTGGAGCGAAAACTGCGCGCGAGTGGCCACCTCAGCGGCCGGCAATAACCGCCCACGCCGCATCGGCTTCGAGCTATCGCTGGGTCGGCTCCTTGCCATTCAGCCACGCGTCAAACGACACGTAGCGGCTGGGCGACTCGTTGATCCAAAGGCTCTTTTTCGTTTGCCCCTGTATCGGGTCCTCGGTGACGTAAGGGTAGATGCCAAGATACTCTTGCCCCGAGTAGGTATTGGTGCTGCTCTGTGACACGGGCAAGATGGCCGCCCGCTTGTTCTGGCCATCCTTGTATCCAAGCTCCCAAGGCATCCACTTCGACGCACTGCTGTTCGCCGTCGTGGCGAAGAATAAGCACTTGCTGCTGCGCATGCGATGCCTTAGAACCTCTGCTGTTTCCTTGGTGACACTGTCGCGGCTCAATTGCCTGTCGTGTATCCAGTCAACGTATACCTCATAGCCCATATCTTCCAGCGAAAGCCAAATCCCAAGGATGAGCTTCTGATCGCTGAGGCTGTGCGAAAGGAAGATGTCGAATTGTTCGACTCGGGCCTTCGCTACGACGCGCTCGTTGAGGATTGTGCCCGCAGACTTCTGCAGCGGAACGCCCCTGTCGGCACGCGCTCGAAGTTCAACTTCAGTGAAAAGACCCATCATCCCACCCAGTTGCCAAAATTGTTGAAACCGTCATTGCCAATCCAATCGTAGGTTGGCAGCCAAGTCGACAGCTGCAGATTCTTTCCTCTCCGGTCAACTGGTTGCTGTTGGATCGCGAACTTCTCAATGTCCTGGTAGTAAACCCATTGGCTGCCGGACCACACGGTAGGCGTACCCACAGTTCCATCGGCGCTAATCTGTAGTCCCAGATGATCGAAGGGATTCGGTCCCTGCGCCTTCGTCTGACCGCTCTTGTCGCGGATACCGTTGATGTGAACTCCAATCACCGAATTGCCGCGCTCAATGCTCTTCATGATTTCATAGCGGACCCATCGACGCGAATAGGTCTCGGAACCAATCAAGACTGCCGTCACTGACGTGTTGTTCAGGCCTCCGTTGATCAGCCGTTTGAGCGCGATCTCACCTTGCTTCTTGGCAGACTCCCATATCGATGCGTCAAAGAACCCCCCGTTGTCGTCCTTTGTAATGTTGTGATTGCGCACCACATTCGCGCGGAAATCGATCACGTCTTGATAGTGAAAGCTGAAGAAGACACGTTTCGCCACTGTTTGCTCCCAATTTGCTTAGTCCTATTCGTCGGACCGTATCGCTCTAGCTGTTTCTGAAGTCACTTGCCATCGTCACGACGGCTTTGACTATCGAGGTACTGTCGGATGCTGGGTTGTTCGCGATCGAAAGCGCCCTTCTGAAAATCGCACTTCGATTCGAATGAAGTGGAGTCACTTCAACTGCGACATCCTTGGCAACCCAACCGGTTGCGCCGACGGGAATGATGTGGAGGCCGGCCGCCTTTGCAATGGAGAACTCTTCAATCATGCCGTCAGCAGGAACAATTGCTCCTCGCTTGTTCCGCTTGTTCCCAAAGAGGAAGATTGCCGTACCGGCCATACCGATCACGCGCTGCCGGTGCCGGTAGTAGAGCGTGCGCCGCGCTGAGGAAGACATGTCGGTGGCAGGGAACGGAAATGCCTGGAGTTGACCGGGAGAGTTGCGCTTGGGATTGGCTTGAATTTCCTGCAACGCTCCAGAGATGACCGAAGGCCCGACACCAAGCCCGAACCCCGTTACAACTGTGAACCCTTTGGCAATGAGCGAACGACTCAGCGACTCGATGAGGCTTCCGGCAGCGTCCGGGCGCCACGGATCGAATTCGTGCGCACTGCCAGAGATGAAGATCGTTCGTGTTCTGTACCGCGCTTCCACGGCGCGCAGGATGCGTGTGATGTCCGCATAGTCATCCACCATCAACGCGTGAATGCCGATGCGCGCCAAATCCTTGATGAAGTAGTCCTGCTGCCGGCGCCGGTACTCAAAATCGCTGGTCTTCTCGCGTGCCTTGCGCTGCTCCCGTCTCAAGATGCAGTAGTGCTGTTTTGGCTGGTTGCGCAACACCACGCGCACTCGGCTCATCACGTAGTCAATGTTCGGGTCAGTAAAGCTGAAGCCCAGGAACAGGATCGTCTTGGATACGAGGTCGCCGGTGAGGGCGGTCACAAACGGCTCACGTTCGCGGAAGTAACCCTCGTAGTCGTCTTTCGTCAACACGGCGTTGTCCGGGTCGCTCACGTCGCCATGCATCTTGTAGACGGTGGCAACCCTGCCGCGCCGCACCGTCTTCAAATGAGAGACGGCGAACTTCACATCGATAACCTTGCCCTCGGCCTCAAGTGCCGATTCGATCATTCGGTCGTAATTCGTGGTCCAGTAGGTAGCGATGGGCAGACGGGCAAGCACCTCGTGGTTCTCATTCAATGTATGCCCACTGCTGAACTCGTCGATGATCTTCTGGTTGATGCGCGTGCGGTTCCTCCGTTCGTTGAGGTGATACTGGGCGACTGCGACGAGGTTCGTCTCCCGATCCACACTCAACCCGAGTTCGTGCGCGATCTCGCGCATGAGGCCGCGCCAATCTACGTAGCCAACGGAGACGGAGAGGCCCGCACCAGCGAAGATGGCCGCAGAGCCGTCTGCGATATCGTCGGCGAAAGTGGAGATGAACGCCTCGATGTCGGGTGAGAAGGTGTGCGGCTTTGCTGCGGCGGTGCGTGGCATGGCGTGTTCTTCCTCAGCTCAGAAGCTTCTTCAGGTTCGGCCAATTCCAGGCGTAGAGGCGCCCAGCGTTTGGTACTGGCGTGTAGTCGCCATCTCGGTACCCAATGATTTGGACGATCTTGACGCCCGCCTCGCGGGCCATCGCCACTTCTTTCAGGACGCCGTGAGCGCGATACGTCTTTGCGCCGACCATCACCAGGACGAGATCGGATCGCGCGATTGCTGCCCTGGCCTTCATCTCCCAGTCACGCTCAGGCGCGGCTTCCTTGAGTGAATGGTCGATGACCTCGAAGGGCGAGTCTTCCTTCTTTGCTTGCCCAAGAATGAAGTCCTTGAGAACGCGGTCGTTGTCGAAGTCGAAGCTTACAAACACGCGCATCTTTCCGCCTCTCTTCTCTCGTAGCGCGTCGCGATACAGCGATCCCGCAAGCCCGCCAAGTAGCGCACCGCCAAGCCCGGGTACAAGTGCATTGCCAACAAGGGCACCCGCGCCGATAGCAAGTGCCATATCGCCACGACCCTGCGACTGGTGGACGCCACAGTAGTCATCGTCCTTTAGTGCGTGATTCAAGCATCTACGACCCGAGGTTGTCTTTGCGCGGCAGCGCGGCATATCACCCCCCAATCTGCACAAGAGTACCTGGCCAGTTCCTGAGGCTCTTTGGTCAGCGGCTGTCCCAGTAGCTAACGTCCACGCAGTTGCACACGCTCGCGGAGTTGAATCGGCGCCAGTGCGCGGTACTTCTGCATGATCGATTGGTAGATCGGTTCGCCCTTCTGCGTCGAGACGGTGGCGATCAGCACGTAGGGCAACGGCGGCACGTCGCTGTTGTCGACCTTCAGGCCGTGCTCGCGGGCGCCATGATCCACGTCGAAGCATGCGTCGAGCAGTTGGTCGGCGGCGAAATTCAATGACCGGTGCAGAACTGTCTCCCACTTGTAGGCATCAGACCGCAGGTCCTGTTCGGTGTTGTAGTTGCCGGTCGAGAAGAAGGGGGAGGCCGATCCTTCTCCGCGCGGCCTGAACACGACGGTCAGCCCGTGCCGCGTGTAGTTGATCGGGTCGGCTGGATCGACCGGTGACGCGAAGCAGAAAGTGGCTTTGATGGTCAGGCCGACGCCGAGCGCGACCGGCGGCACGGGGATGCCGATGCGCATCGTGCCGCCGGCCTCGATGTGCCCCTGGTAAATCACGCAGACCTCGTTGTCGCCGCTGGTCAGCAGTTCGTCTGGCGACTCAGGGAACCTGCCCCAGCCGACATCGCGGGCGTCGTGCCCTGCCGCACGCTCAGCGCGGTGAATCATCAACGCACGCAGCGTGGTGGCGCTCAGCGGAGTCGCCGAAACGGCCCTGGCGGCGGCTGCCGCGCGCAATGCCAGCGGAGCGGCAAAGCTGGTGCCCTGAACACCGGTCAGTCCACCTGCCAGCGGGTTCAACAGGACGAGTGGTTGTTGCTCGGTGCCGCCGAATGCAAGGCCGTCCGGTTTGACCAAGCCTGGCGATCGGCCGGGACCGTAGCAACTGTATCCAGCTCGATTCCACATGAACTCGCGCGAATCGCAGGCTCCCACGGATAGCGCGTTGACCGCGTCGGCGGGCGGCTGGATTCGGCCCATGCCTGCTGCGAGACCGCCATCGTTCCCGGCGGCAACGGTCATCAGCGTTCGGCCCTGGGCGAGATGCCCGTCCAGCATCGCCGTCCAGGCGTGTGGCTGGCCGTCGTCGATGGCAAGTCGAGGCCCCAGCGAGAGGTTTGCGAAGTCGATGTCACCGGCCTGCAGTACCGCGTCGATTCGCCGCATGCAGTCGTACAGGTCTACATCGGCCTCGTCGTTGAGACCGAGCGCGCGGTAGTGCAGGACATCAAAATACGGCCGTGGGAGCGTCGTCGCGTCGTGCTCGACCGCGCCGAACAGCAGCGCGGAAGTGACTTCGGTTCCGTGCGAAAGGTAGTCGGCGTGGGTGGCGCCGAGTTCTGCGGGGACGAACTCTTCACACCATCTGCTGAAGTCACGGGCGCCAAGTCCACCATCAAAGACGACCACCTTCAGCGAGCTGTCGACGGCATCTGCGTCTGGCAGTGCGGGTGCTTGCACAGTCAGGCGTTGCCGAATGACGGGTCGATTCAGTCGCAGGGTCGGCAATCGACGAACGGCGCGCAAAGCGGTAAACGAGGCGAACTTGGCCAAGTCGGCGCGTGGCGCCATGCCGGGCATGAAGACCAGGCCGGGGACACCGAGCAGCTTCTTTCGGCCGAGTTGAACGCCACAGGAGCTGGCGTATGCCTCGAAAGAGTCGAGCAACGCGGTGTCGCCACTGTCGCCATGCAACACCACCTCAATGGGTACCTGAGATTCCTGGCCCTCAAGGCGGACAAGGCGATCTGAAGGGTCGAGACACCGAACAGCCTCAAGTCGGCAGAACTCCTCCTGGTGAGTCTTGGCCGTCGAGTCCGACATCAGCATGCTGCCGAGTTGCCGGAAAGCCTCGCTCGTACCGGTGATGTACAGATCAGCGGCCGGCTGCGGACCATCGGGAGCGGAGACCCGCGCGTCGTTGTTAGGTGTCACCATCGTCGGTCGGCTGCCCACTGCGCGAAGGCCCGCACGACGGAATACACCGGCCGGCATCTGGGTCTTGGCCAGGAATGCCGGGTGCACCGTGACGAGGCCGGTCCCTTCGCCACGTGGTTTCGCGGCGTCGGGTAGCCGGTCGAGTGCTTCGGCGATTCCTGCAATGCCATCGCGCAGGCGGTCGCGAGCTTCCTGAATCGTGTACGGGTAGGCCTTGGTGCCTCCGAACCCGCCGTCACGGACGATGGCACCAGCGAGGACTTCGCCGTTGCCGATAAGCAAGTTAGGCCCCGGCATCGACTTCTCCCTTCAGACGCTTCAGGATTCGCACGACGGTCATGTGCGAGGTGCCGACCAACTCGGCGATGTCGCGAGCGGACAGGCCCCGACAGTGATGGAGGTACACGTCGAGGTCTCTGCGTCCCTTGGCGGCGGTGCGCGCCGGTCCAGCCGCCTGGTGCGCGGCTGATGCTGCCCAGGAGATCAACGCTTCCTCGAAGCCTCGCTCTTCCAGCAGTGCCTGCTTGCGTGCTGCGTCCACAGCCCTGGATAGCGCCGATAGCGGCAGCCCTTCGGTCACAGCCGCGACTGCCTCGGCGACCGGTCCGATCACGTCGCGTGAGCCAAGTAACGCCAAGCGCTGCTCCCGCGCGGGCATCTCGAACTGCAAGGTCACGTCGAACCTGCGCCAGACAGCCGGGTCTAGCAGTTCGCCGTGGTTCGTAGCCGCCACGAGCAGGGAGGTCGGTGTCCAGTCGTCGATCGTCTGCAGGATGACGGTGACCAGGCGCTTCAACTCGCCCACGTCGGTATCGTCATCTCGCCTCTTGGCGATGGAGTCGAACTCATCCAGGAGCAGCACGCACGGGCGTTCCTGAGCGTGATTGAGGACCGACCGGACGTTCGCCCCGGTCTTGCCCAGGAAGCTGCTCATCACGCTGGCCAGGTCGAGCGTGTACAGAGGAAGGTCCAGTTGCTGCGCGAGCCAGCCAGCGGTCATGGTCTTGCCAACGCCGGGAGGGCCACTCATCAGCACCGAGCGGACCGGCATCAAGCCAGCGGCAGCAAGACGGTCTGCTGATCGGCGCTCATGCACGATGCGATCAACTTCTGATTGCAGCGCCGGGCTGAGGAGCGGCGCCGCACGCCCAGGCGTCGGATGCTCAACCCGCACCAGTGGTAGCTTGGTGTCGGCGTCCACCGGTTGGGCGATCTCTGGCGACTCGCGACGCAGCGACCGAGTCCCTGTCACCAGCGGCGCCACCGCTTTGGCCAGCGCTTCGTCGGATGGGCGAACGAGGCTGGCGAACCTGCGAAGCCGCATCTCGATGGCCGCCCCGCCGACCTTCATGGCGTCGCGGAACAAACTCAACAACTCTTCTTGTGCCCGCTGTTCCATCTCGAACTCTTTTCCTATGTACTGCTATCAACCGAATGGAACATAGTGTACATCGAATCGCTATCAGTCTGTTCCAGATGAACGAAGAATTTGCGCGACTACTGCTAAGTCGTTGATGTACCGAGGCTTTCTTCGGTGGGCTGATGTCCGGCGGTGGAACATTCCGGACGCCTCGGGAATGCCCGGGCAGTGGTTGTCAGCGGCGACCCGGCCACAGCGAAGAGGCGTCCCAACGCGCTACGCTACGTGAACTGCGGACCTGGGGCGCTTGCGCGCGATGGCTGAATGAACATGGGTGGCGACGACAACATCGCGGTGTGCTGCGAGCAGGCCCAAGGCCGGAGGGCAGCCTTCCTGCGCGCACTTCCAAAGGCGCTTCTTGACAGGGAGGACTCGATCGCCGCCAGCGTGGCGACGGAGAACGCCTCCGCCCGCAGCAAGCTCAGACGCATCTACAAACTCATGGACGAGATGGCGGTCCATCGTGAGGGGAAGGTTGCCTGCAAGCAGGGCTGCGCTGCATGCTGCAGGATGAACGTCACTGTCTCGGCTCTTGAGGCGGAGGCGATAGCGGCTGCGACGGGCAGGGTGGCTGCCCGCATCACCGAGTCGGTCTCGCATCCGGAGGATGAATATCTCGGCAGACCGTGTCCGTTCCTCGCCGCGCACGAGTGCTCGATTTACGTCGACAGGCCTCTTGCATGCAGAAAGCACGCGTCCTATTTCACCAGCGAGAAGTGGTGTTCGTTGCCCCACGTGAACACGGTACAGGCACCCCTGGTCCGCTTCGGCGGACTCGACGACGCATTGGCTCTCGTTTCAATGCGCAAGAACGGCGCCGTCTTCGCCGACATCAGAGACTTCTTCGGGATGCCCGAATAGCAGCAAGGTCGATGGCGGAAACGGGGAAGTCAGTGGGAAGTCAGCCCCCCGGGGGGCGTCAGCGCCTGTTGGCGTTCTCTGGAGAAACAGACGCTACGACCTCTCGGAACGCTCCGCCGTTCACGCTCTCATAGAACGACGCTACCCATCGCTGGCTCTCGGGCGCCCACTCCAGCAGGTTGTACGACAGCGGCGAGCCTTCAGCGCCCAGTGAGCTACCGCAGCCAATAGCCGTGAGCTGCATTCGCGCCGAGCCGTGCTCGACCTCGCGCTCGACGTAGCGGGCCTTGTGTTTGTGCCCGTGAAGGATCGTCTTGACCTTCCAGTCGAGGCACCATCGATGCAGGTCCACAGCATCGACCATCTCCAGGAACGCTTCGTCCCTGAGGCCAACAGCGCTCAGTGCTCGTTGCACCCATGTCTCGGCCGGCACGTCGAACGAGAACGGGTGGTGATGGACCAAGACGATGGGAAGGAACTCTTTGAGTTCTGGCCTGGCCGCAGTCAGGGTCCGGTACTCGGCTCCTACCTGCTTGAACTGCGAGGCAGTGATCTTGCCGCGAGCGAAGCTTCCCTTCTCCGACGAGTTGAAGCAAATGAAGATCATCTTCGCCTGCTCATCGACGACGATCTTCGTCGAGCCGATCAGTGCCACCTGTTTGTAGTTGTCGCCAAACAGGCCAATCATCCGCTGGTCGTGGTTCCCCGTGATCGAGATGGGCTCCTTGCCGCCGGCAAGGTGCGTGATGTTGTTTCGGAACGTGGTGAACAGCGTTGCGTAGCTCTTGCTTGGTGTATCGAACAAGTCTCCCGTGATGACGACTCTATCCACGGACTTCACGATGTCGCGCAGTTCGGCATCGAGCAGCGGCTGGTTCTCCGTCGCGTCTGTCGTACCGAAGTGCAAGTCGCTGAGGTGCAGAAGGCGCCGGTTGCGACTGGGACGGGAACTCGCCCAGTTCCGCAGCACGTAGTCAAAGCCAGCGGTGCTCCGAAAGCCAGGGAATGGTCCCCTGCGATGCCGTCCGTCGTGCAGGCCGCGTTCAAGCTCGCGCAGCAGTTCCCGAGCGTTCTCAAGGCGTGCGAAGGCACTCGCGCCGGTGGGTGTCCAGAACACGAACCCGGGCCAGTCGGCAGCGGCATGCAGCGCCACGGAGAACGCGGGGATTGGGTCCAGGACTTCGAAGTTGCGCTCCGTCATGTCCTGCTCGGGGATCAGAACAAGCAGTTGGCCGTACAGCGGCGCGCTGGCGATCTCCCGGGCTGTCTCCCGAAGGTCTTCGCCTGATCCAACGGCAAGGGCAAAGAGTGAGTAGTCAGAGAGTTCCGACCTCAGTTCCTCCAGGATGCGCTCCACCACCAGGCCAGGCAGGGTCTCCCGGTCTCCGAAATCACGCGTCTCGCGCAATTGCGACGCCGCCTTTGAAGCCACTTCGGCGATCTCCTCCGGCCACGGCTCGAAAGCCGGCTCCGGGATGAGGTAGCGCCGCGCCTCGTGCGCCAACGCGTCGAGAAACTCGCTGAGGTCGCGTCGCCGAACGCGCGGGGCGCCGTACGACCGCGAGGTCACATACGCCATGATGTTGGCGTGATCCAGCCTGAAGAACGCGCCCATAGAGTCTCCTCACCTGAAGGGTTCTTGTGCGCGGCGCGCGGTGGCGCGCAGCGGTCGGAAGACGGTTGTCGAACCAGTTTACGACCGATAAGCCGAGGCCCAATCCTCAACACTGGCGACCCTCAAGCTCGGCGCGCTTCGCACGCAGACCCTGAGCGGCCACCTCGATGCAAGGCGTTGCGGCATGATCGTGCAATGAGCAACGCTGAAGACATGCCCGGAGGCGGGTCGCAGCTCGTTGACGCGGTCGAGTTTGCAGAGGCGCTTGGTTGCCCGGTGGAGGGCATTGCCAAATTGGTTTCGGCCGGGTCGGTCTTCTTTGTCGAGCGCGATGGCGTGCAGCTCTACCCGACCTTCTTCGCCGACTCCACGTTGAGGCGTCGACAGCTGCGCGCCGTCGTCAAGACTCTCGGGAACTGGGACAACTTCACCAAGTGGCGGTTCTTCGTCTCTGGCAAGGGGTCGCTTGGTGGCCTCACGCCACTGGAGGCGCTGAGGCAAGGGCGACTCCTGCAGGTCATGCGTACGGCGGAAGGCTTCGCTAAGCGCTGACGGCGTGTCGACCGCCTGACCAAAGGTGATGTGTGGTGGCAGGTACGGTGTGAGGTTGGGTGCCCGGCGTGGCTGCTCCGCCGCGTCCGTCAGCACGCCTCCGGATCGTTGGGTAGCCGCGTCAGGCGGTACTCGGTCTTCTCGCCCGAATCGACCAGCGTGATTTCAACTATCCAGTCGCCATCGTCCAGTTGGCGAAGTGCAGGCCCCACCTCGTACTTGGGGCCGAAGGGTCCGAAGCACTTGATCTTCCCTACCGGAACGGTCTGCGGTACGGCGACAGCTGACATCAGCAGGTGCCGGCGTCCCAGTCGAACCGATTGGTGATCGGGTTCCACTTCTGCCGCGCCTGGTACTCGACCTGCCGGCCGCTGTCGTAGGTGCGGTAGCACGTGCTGTTCTCGCACCGGGTGTTGCAGGTCGTGACCCCGGGTTGAGCCTCCGGTCGAGCCGGGAAGCGGCCGGTGAATGAGGCCTGGATCATCTGCACAGTAGGAGGGGCCAGTTCGGCGACTGGCACGGGCTTCAGCTTCGACTTGCCCAGCGCTTGGCCAGGCTTCCACTCGCGCGAGAGCCGTTGGCCCTCGACGATCTGCTCCCGGCTGAGGCGTGACGCGACCTGCTCGCGTTCAGCCAAGGCGTTCGAATTGGGCTCGTTGGCCGACGCCGCGAGGTTCAGCCAGGCGTAGGCAACGACGGCATCCGCTCGCACGCCGACGCCATCCCGGTACAGGCGGGCGAGATTGCGCTGCGCGTCGCCGTCACCTTGGCGAGCCGACAGCTCGTAGAGGCGGGCTGCTTCCAGCGGGTCTTGACGCACGCCAAGTCCTCGCTCGTAGAGTGTGCCGAGGTTGTTCTGGGCTGTTGCATGCCCCTGATCGGCAGCGAGGCGGTACCACTGCGCGGCCTCCTTCGCGTCCTTCCCGACCCCCGTGCCGTACTCGTAGAGGGTTCCCATGCCGAACTGGGCGCCAGCGTTCCCCTGGTCGGCCGACTTCCGCCACCAGCCGGTCGACGCCGCCTGGTCCTTCGGGATACCGATGCCGTTGGCCAGCATCCATCCGTACTCGAACTGGGCGATGGCGTCGCCGCCGGCTGCGGCCTTGCCGAGTTGTTCGCTGCCCGCAGCCTCATCCTTCGGGATGCCCTGTCCGTAGGCGTACATCTCGCCCATGCGACGCTGAGCCGTCACATCGCCGCCATCAGCGCCCTTGCGGAACCACGTGGCGGCGATCGCGCGGTCCTTGGCGACGCCGAGGCCGTCGAAGTACATGATGCCGAGCATGCGCTGCGAGGTTGCGTCGCCACCATCCGCCGCCTTGCGGAACCAGGTCGCGGCGGTCTCCAGGCTCTTGGTGACTCCTGTGCCGCTCGAATACATGGTCGCCAGGTTGAACTGCGCGTCCACGTTGCCGGCTTCGGCAGCGATCCGGTAGAGGCTGACAGCCCTCGCCGGGTCCTTCGCCACACCGCGTCCGTGGGCGTACATGACGGCGAGCGTATTGGTCGCACCGATATCGCCCGTGTCGACCAGCGGTTTCAGCTCTTTCAGGGCTGTGGCGTAGTCACCACTCTGGCACGCAGAAAGACCGGTGGCCAGATCGGCGGCTGCGGTGCCGGGCCACGTGTAGACGGATGCGGCCAGAGCCGCGACGAACAGCAGCTTGTTCCTCGACATGCGTGCTTCCTCCTGGATCGACGAGCTGGGCGCTCTGAGGGCGCTGCACGGTCGGCGCGCGCCATCGGTTCCAAGATTGTGACTTAAACGCGGCTGACTCAAAAGCAGCGCGCCGGGAGACTGAAACTCGATGTCTCCAGGAGCCGCAAACCAGTCCAAGAAGCACGTCAGCGCACGAGAGGCGCTGGCGGCGAACATCGTCGCCTTGAGGCACGAACGGGGCTGGTCTCAGGAGGCGCTGGCGTTCGAGTGCGGCTTGCATCGAACCTTCGTCGCGCACGTCGAGCGGTTGTCGCGGAACATCTCGCTGGACAACGTCGAGCGGCTTGCGCTGGCCCTCGGCGTGGAGCCATTCGAACTGTTGAAGCCTCGAAGCGATTGAGGCGGGACTCGTTCTGGGGGAACGAGGCCACACCAGGCACCCCTACAACCAAGGGGAAGAGGCCGGGAAGGCAGCCGAACAGCCTGCCTATGGATTTGTGGACTTCTCCTTCGCTTCGCTACGGAGACCGGCTGCTTCCTATGGACAACCCTGCGGGTTGCCCACAGGACTCCAGCCTAGCCCACAAGCTCCACAGGCACCCACCACCCTTGATTCTTGGACAATGAGAAGGCAACAATGCCTCTCATGAACCACCTGAGCAGCCTCGCTCGGCTTCAAGGTTCCTCTGCCCGGTCACAGGGTCACAGAGCAATACTGCACCTTTGTTCGACCAATACTGAAGAGATCCGGTTGGGCGGGTGCGGCGCACCGACCCCGCGGGTGACGGGATCCACACGCCCAGAAAAAAGGCCCGCACGAGGAGGCGGGCCCTTGTTCAAGCGCGCCAGGCGCCGCGGCGTCAGGCGCGCGCCGAGCGCAGCTGCACCGAGAAGTCGCGCAGCGCGGCCACGCCGCTGGCTTCGGCGCGGCGGCACCAGTCCTGCAGCTCGGCCACCAGCTGTTCGCCGGAGACATTGGTGCGGGTCCAGAGCTGGCGCAGTTCTTCGCGCATCGTCACCAGCTTCTGCAGCGACGGGCTGCCGGCGATCGCGGCATCCAGTTGCTCGCGCACATTGCCGGGAATGCGGTCGGCATCGCGGTGCAGCCAGCGTTCGGCCAGGCGCAGGTTGGTCCAGGCGGCGCTCTTGGCGGCGCCCTCGGCCTTCAGCCGCGCCAGCTCGGTGGCGCAGGTGCGGCGCAGCTCCTTGGCGTACTCGGCCATCAGCTCGTAGCGGTTGGCGATGATGACCTCCAGTGTGCGGCGGTCGGCCTCGGCCTTGACCGAACCCAGCACCAGCTGCGGTGCCACCTTGCGCACCTTGGCCCAGCCCAGCGCCTGCAGCACCCGGATGTAGGCCCAGCCCAGGTCGAATTCGTAGGGCTTGACCGAGAACTTGGCCGAGGTGGCGTAGGTGTGGTGGTTGTTGTGCAGTTCCTCGCCACCGATCAGCAGGCCCCAGGGCGAGATGTTGGTGGAGGCATCCGGCGCCTCGAAATTGCGGTAGCCCCAGTAGTGGCCGATGCCGTTGATGACGCCAGCGGCCCAGATCGGGATCCACAGCATCTGCACCGCCCAGATCGTCAGGCCCCAGCCACCGAACATCAGCACATTGGCGATCAGCAGCAGACTCACGCCCAGCGCGCTGTGGCGGGTGTAGAGGTGGCGCTCGATCCAGTCATCCGGCGTGTTGTGGCCGTACTTGCTCAGCGTCTCGGCCACCTTGGCCTCGGTGCGGTAGAGCTCGGCGCCACGCAGCAGCACGGTGTCGATGCCGCGGGTGATCGGGCTGTGCGGGTCGTCGGGCGTCTCGCACTTGGCGTGGTGCTTGCGGTGGATGGCGACCCATTCCTTGGTGACCATGCCGGTGGTCAGCCACAGCCAGAAGCGGAAGAAGTGCGAGGGAATCGGACCCAGGTCCAGCGCCCGGTGCGCCTGCGCCCGGTGCAGGAAGATGGTCACCGCGGCGATGGTGATGTGCGTCACCACCAGGGTGTAGGCCAGGAGCTGCCAGCCAGAGGCGTGGAGCAGTCCGTTGGCGGCGAAATCAGCCGCCCAGACGAGCAGGTCGTTCATCGTGCGAGGGTTCCCAACTGCAATCGAATCCACCGGCGGATGGACGCGTGCTTCAATTCTAGGCGCTTGATACCGATCAGGTCAGGGGAAACTCCCCAGGGCGTGTGCGCCAGATCAGGTCTTGCGCTGCCAGGCGGTGGCGAAGAAGCCGTCGGTGCGGTGCCGCTGCGGCCACAGCCGCAGGTGGCCGGCCTCGCTGACCAGTTCGGCGGCGCCCTCGACCTGGGCGGTTTCCAGCAGCGGACCGGCTGGCAGGGGCTCGAAGTCCGGGTGGGCGGCGCCGAAGGCCTCGGCCACCGCCTCGTTCTCGCGCCGCAGCAGGCTGCAGGTGGCGTAGACCAGCCGGCCGCCAGGCTTGAGCAGGCGGGCGGCACTGGCCAGGATGGCACTTTGCTTGGCGCCCAGTTCCTCCAGCGCCTGCGGCGACTGGCGCCATTTCAGGTCGGGGTTGCGGCGCAGCGTGCCCAGTCCCGAGCAGGGGGCGTCCACCAGCACACGGTCGATCTTGCCGGCCAGGCGCTTGACGCGCTCGTCGCGCTCATGGGCGATCTGTGCCGGGTAGACATTGGACAACCCCGAGCGCGCCAGGCGCGGCTTCAGGCCATCCAGCCGGTGGCCGGACACGTCAAAGGCGTACAGGCGGCCGGTGTTGCGCATCATCGCGCCCAGCGCCAGCGTCTTGCCGCCGGCACCAGCGCAGAAGTCCACCACCATCTCGCCGCGCTTGGCGCCGGTCAGCGCGGCCAGCAGCTGGCTGCCCTCGTCCTGCACCTCGACCCGTCCAGCGGTGAACAGCGGCAGCTTCTGCAGCGCCGGCTTGCCCTCCAGCCGCACGCCCCAGGGCGAGTGCGGCGTGGCGGTGGCCGGGATGCCGGCCTCGGCCAGCTCGGCCAGCACCTCGGCGCGGCTGGCCTTCAGCAGATTGACCCGCAGGTCCAGCGGCGCGGACTGCTCCATCGCCTCGACCAGCGGCCAGAAGTCCTGGCCCAGTTCGGCATGCAGCGCCTGGGCCAGCCAGTCGGGCAGGTTGTGGCGCAGTTTCTCGGGCAGGCTGGCGCGGTCCACCGCCTGCACCTCGGCCAGCCATTTCTGCTCGTTCGGGCCCAGGGCACCCCGCAGGAAGGACTCGCTGCCCTGCCAGGCCAGGATGGCCAGGCGGCGCTCCAGCGCGCCGCTGCCGCTTTGCGCCAGGTTGGCCAGCAGCAGGCGCTGGCGCAGCACCTGGTAGGTGGTCTCGGCCAGGCTGTGCCGCTCGCGGGGGCCCAGCGTGCGGTGCTTGCGGAAGAACGCCGACACCGTCTGGTCGGCGGGGGCGTCGAGTTTCAGGACCTGGCGCAGCAGTTCGGTGGCGAGGTCCAACAGGGCATTCGGGTGCATCGGCCGGATTATCCCAGCCCGCCATCCCACAGCAGTTGGGGGGCGCCATCCAGCTGCCGCACCCGGCCCTGCGCCAGCGCCAGCCGGCCCTCGACGAACCAGCGCGCCGCCATCGGGTACAGGCGGTGCTCGGCAGCGAGCACCCGGTCCGCCAGGGCGGTCTCATCGTCGCCTGGCAGCACCGGCACCACCGCCTGGGCGACGATCGGGCCGTGGTCCAGCTGCGGGGTCACGAAGTGCACGGTCGCGCCCGCCGCCTGGACGCCCGCGGCCAGGGCCTGGCGGTGGGTGTGCAGGCCCGGGAAGGCCGGCAGCAGCGAGGGATGGATGTTCAGCATCCGGCCCTCGTAGTGGCGCACGAAGCCATCGGTCAGGATGCGCATGAAACCGGCCAGCAGCAGCAGGTCGGGCTGGTGGCGGTCGATCTCGGCGGCCAGCGCGGCGTCGAAGGCCTCGCGGTCGGCATGGGCGCGGTGGTCGACCACGGCGGTGGTCAGGCCCTGGGCCGCAGCCCAGGCCAGGCCTTCGGCGTCGGGGCGGTTGGCGATGACGGCGGCGATGCGTGCCGGCCAGGATTCGGCACGGCAGGCCTGCACCACCGAGCGCATGTTGCTGCCGCGCCCGGAGAGCAGGATGACGATGTTCTTCATGAGGCCGCGCAGTGTAGCCGCGGCGGTGACAATGCCCGCATGTCGGCCCCTGTCCTGATGGTTCTTGCATCCCTGCTGTTCGCCGGCATGGGGGTGTGCGTGAAGCTCGCCTCGCTGCAGTACAACACCGGCGAGATCGTGTTCTGGCGTGGCCTGATCGGCATGCTCTTCGTGCTGGGCGTGGTGCGGCTGCGCGGCGGCAGCCTGCGCACCGCGGTGCCGATGATGCATGTCACGCGCGCCGCGGTGGGCGTGACGGCGCTGATGCTGTGGTTCTGGTCGATGTCGCGCCTGCCGCTGGCCACCGCGGTGACGCTGAACTACATGTCCTCGGTGTGGATGGCGCTGTTCCTGGTGGGCGGCGCGATCCTGATGGGCGCGGCCCGGGTCGACCCGCGGCTGGTGGCCACGGTGATGGTGGGCTTCGGCGGCGTGGCGCTGGTGCTGCAGCCCTCGCTCGGGCCGGGCCAGGCGCCCGGCGCGCTGGCGGGCCTGCTGTCGGGCATGATCTCGGCGCTGGCCTATCTGCAGGTCACGGCCCTGGGCCGGGCCGGCGAGCCGGAGTACCGCATCGTCTTCTATTTCTCGATGGGCGGCTGCGTGGCGGGCGCCGTGCTGGCGCAGTGGCTGCCGGCGCCGCCACGGCCGCATGATCTGCAGGGGGCCGCGCTGCTGCTGGCCATCGGCCTGCTGGCCACCACCGCCCAGATGGCCATGACCCGCGCCTACGCGATCGGCCGCACGCTCAGCAACGCCAGCCTGCAGTACCTGGGCATCGTCTTCTCGTTCATCTTCGGCGTGCTGCTGTTCGACGACCCGGTCACGACGGAAGCCGTGGCCGGCATGGCGCTGATCATTGGCGCCGGCGTCGTCGCCACGCGGCTGCGCCAGCAGGTGGCCGCCAACACCCCCGACACCACCACCGAGGGCTGATCCAGCCCGGGAGACCCCACCATGCATCCGCTGATCACCGCCACCGCGCTGCGTCAACGACTGGGCGAGGCACCGCCCCCGCTGCTGCTGGACTGCAGCTTCGACCTGATGGACCCGGCGGCCGGCGAGCGGGCCCATGCCGCGGGCCACCTGCCCGGTGCGCTCTACGTCCACCTGGACCGGGACCTCTCGGGGCCGAAGTCGCCGCGCGGCTCGATCGATGGCGGCCGCCACCCGCTGCCCTCGCGCGAGGTCTTTGCCGAACGGGCCGGCCGCTGGGGGCTGCGCCCGGGCCGCCTGGTCGTCGCCTACGACGCCCAGGGCGGCTGCTATGCCGCGCGGGCCTGGTGGATGCTGCGCTGGATCGGCCACGCCGAGGTGGCGGTGCTCGACGGCGGCATCGCTGCGTGGCAGGCCGCCGGGGGGGCGCTGGAGACCATCGCCCCGGCCGCCCCCGAGGCCGCCCCGCCCTACCCGCTGGGTGGCGCGAGCATGCCCACGGTGGACGCCGCCACCCTGCTGTCCGCGCCTGGCGCCCGGGTGGTGGTGGATGCCCGGGCCGGCGAGCGCTACCGCGGCGAGGTCGAGCCGCTGGACGCCCAGGCCGGCCACATCCCCGGTGCGCGCCACCGTTTCTTCAAGGACAACCTGGGCCCCGACGGCCGCTTCCTGCCCGCAGACGCGCTGCGCCAGCGGTTCGCCAGCCTGGGTGCCGACGCGGCACGCGTGGTGCACCAGTGCGGCTCGGGCGTCACTGCCTGCCACAACCTGCTGGCCATGGAGGCCGCCGGCCTGGGCGGCAGCGCGCTCTACCCCGGCTCGTGGAGCGAATGGTCGGCCGACCCGACGCGTCCGGTGGCGCAGTCGGCTTGACCGCCATCAAGAACTGAAACGTCCAGAAGACGACACTGTGCCCATGGGCCGGCATCCCCGGCAGACGAGTGCAAGGAGTCCCACATGTACCGCAACATCCTGGTTCCCACCGACGGTTCCGACATCACCGCCAACGCGGTCCAGACCGCGCTGACGCTGGCCAAGACCCTGGGCGCCAAGCTCACCGTCATCAGCGTCAAGGAGCCCTTCCCCTACAGCGCCATCTCCGAGATGCAGCCGGTGCCGCCGCAGGAGTTCTATGACGCCCAGGAGCGCATTGCCGCGGCCCGCGTCAAGACGGTGGCCGATGCCGCTGCCGCCGCTGGCGTGGCCTGCGAGGCGGCGACGGTCGAGGCGGTCCATCCCTGGGAAGCCATCGTCGACCACGCCAAGACCCAGTCCTGCGACCTGATCGTCATGGCCTCGCACGGCCGCCGGGGCGTCAGCGCACTGCTGCTGGGCAGCGAGACGCAGAAGGTGCTGACCCACTGCCAGGTGCCGGTGCTGGTCATCAAGTGAGGACCGCACGGGCCATCGCCCGGTGACGTACGACCACGCGGGGCCTATCACGGCCCCGCGGCCTTCTCAGGCCTGAGGATCAGCCGTGTTCGTGCATGAAGCTGATCGCCACCACGATCAGCAGCAGTCCGGCGCCGATCCAGGCCACTTGGCTGAGCAGGTCGCGCAGCGGCATGCGGCGCTGCATCTGCGGGATCAGGTCGGCCACCGCCACGTAGATGAAGCTGCTGGCCGCGACCACCAGCAGGTACGGGTACAGCGACTGCCACCAGGCCAGCACGTAGTAGCCCAGCACGCCGCCCACCACCGCGGCCAGGCCTGACAGCGCGTTGAACAGCAACGCCTTGCGGCGGCCGAAGCCGGCATTGATCAGCACGATGGTGTCGCCCACCTCCTGCGGGATCTCGTGCAGGATGATGGCCACCGAGGTGGTGACACCCAGCCAGGGGTCGGCGATGAAGGCGGCGGCGATGATGATGCCGTCGCAGAAGTTGTGGATGCTGTCGCCCACCAGCACGCTGTAGCCGCCGCGCCCGGCCTGCTCGGCGTCGTGCTGGTGGTGATGGTGGTGGCCGTCGCCCTCGTGGTGGTGGTCGTGGCGGTAGAGCTCGGCCTTCTCCAGCAGAAAGAAGAACAGCAGCCCCCCCAGCAGCGTGGCGAACAGCGTGTGGGCGTCGACCGCGCTCTCGAAGGCCTCGGGCAGGGTGTGCAGCAGCGCCGTGCCCAGCAGCACGCCAGCCGACAGGCTCACCAGGTGCTTGACCACATAGGTCAGCACCGAAGTGGTCAGCGAGGCGGCAATCACCACCGACAGCACGCCGCCGATCAGCGTGGCCAGGACGATGTAGAACAGGGTCATCGGGGAGTCAGGGCAGACGCCCCGGACCGGAGTTCAGGGCGGGAGGCGTCTTCAGGCGGCGCCGTGGTCGCGCAGCCAGGCCACGCAACGCGCCCAGCCTTGCTGCGCCGCCTCGGCCCGGTAGCTGGGGCGGTAGTCGGCGTGGAAGGCATGCGGGGCGTCGGCGTAGATGACGAACTCGGAGGCCTTGGCGGCCGCCGAGCCCTGGGCCAGCGCGGTCTTCATCTTAGCAACGCTGTCAAGCGGGATGCCGGTGTCCTGGCCACCGTACAGGCCCAGCACCGGCGCTTTCAGCGCACCGGTCAGCTCCACCGGGTGCTTCGGGGTCAGCGGCGTGGAGGCGCCCTCCAGCCGGCCATACCAGGCCACCGCCGCCTTCAGCCGCGGCTGGCGGGCCGCGTACAGCCAGGTGATGCGCCCGCCCCAGCAGAAGCCGGTGATGGCCAGCTTGCCGGCGTCCTGGCCCTGGGCCTCGGCCCAGGCCACGGTGGCGTCCAGGTCGGTCATGACCTGCTCGTCGGGCACCTTGGAAATCACCTCGGCCACCAGCTTGGCGATCTCGCCATAGGCGCTGGCATCGCCCTGCCGGACGAACAGCTCGGGGGCGATGGCGCACCAGCCCAGCCGGGCGAAGCGCCGGCAGACATCGGCGATGTGCTCGTGCACACCGAAGATCTCGCTGATCACCAGAATCACCGGCGCACCGCGCTTGCCCTGGGGCATCGCCCGGTAGGCCGGCATCTTGAAGTCACCGACCGGGATGGTCACCTCACCGGCCTCCAGCCCCTCAGCCGGGGTCTTGACCACGGTCTGCGCCACCACCGGCAGCGCTGCCGCCGCGAAACCGCTGCCCAGGGCGGCGCGCAGCACCCCCCGGCGTTGCAGGCCCGCCGTCTGGCCCACCAGGGCCTCACCGTCCTCGTGCCACTGATTCACCGTCATGGTCCGTCTCCGCGTTGATGGGGATCGATGGATTCTAGGAGTGGGCAGCGATCCCCAAGGCGCCCGGGGAGATGGACCCGCCAGCGCGGGCACAATGCCCCTCCATGCCGCACACCGCCTTGACCTCCGCCGCTGCAGATGCCCCGCTGGCGGCGATCGACATGGGCTCCAACAGCTTCCGCCTTGAGGTTGGCCAGGTCCGGGGAGCCCGCTACCAGCGACAGCTGTACCTGAAGGAGACCGTGCGCCTGGGCGCCGGCCTGGATGCCGAGCTGTGCCTGACCGAGGAGGCGATGCAGCGCGGCCTGGACTGCCTGCGCCGCTTCGCCCAGCACCTGGAGGGCTTCGAGCCGGGACGGGTGCGCGCCGTGGCCACCCAGACGCTGCGCGAGGCGCGCAACCGCAATGCCTTCCTGCAGCGGGCCAGCGCGGCGCTGGGGCAGCCGATCGAGGTGATCTCGGGCCGCGAGGAGGCCCGGCTGATCTATGTGGGCGTGTCCTTTCTGCAGCCCTCCGACGAGCGGCGCCTGGTCATCGACATCGGCGGGCGCTCGACCGAGCTGATCCTGGGCCAGGGCCGGCAGCCGGGCGACGCGGAATCCTTCCAGATCGGCAGTGTCAGCCTGTCGATGAACCACTTCCCGCAGGGCCGGCTCGATGCCGAGGGCTTTCGCGCCGCGCAGGTGGCGGCGGGCGCCGAGATCGAAGAGGCGCTGGCGGTGTTCGCCCCCAGCCGCTGGGCGCAGGCGCTGGGCTCCTCCGGCACGGCCGGGGCGGTCTCCGACGTGCTCAAGGCCAGCGGCATCGACGATGGCGTGATCACGCCGGCGGGCCTGCGCTGGCTGATCGGCCGCTGCATCGAGGCCGGCCACGTCGACCGCCTGGACCTGCCCGGCCTGAAGCCCGAGCGGCGCGCGGTGCTGCCGGGCGGCCTGGCCATCCTCTACACCCTGGCTGCCCACTTCGACATCCAGGCCCTGCTGCCCGCCAAGGGCGCGCTGCGCCAGGGCGTCATCATCGACCTGCACGAGCGCCTGCGCGCGCACCGGCCCCGCAGCGGGCGCCGTGACATGCGCGACGACAGTGTGCAGGCGCTGCAGCGGCGCTTCGGCATCGACACCACCCAGGCCGAGCGCGTCGCCCGTGTGGCGATGGCCCTGCACGACCAGCTCTCGCCGCAGGCGGCGGCGGAAGAACGCCGCGAGCTGTGGTGGGCGGCCCAGTTGCACGAAATCGGCATGATGGTCTCGCACCATGACCACCACCGCCACAGCGCCTACCTGCTGGACCACGTCGACGCCGCCGGCTTCTCGCAGAGCCAGCAGCGGCGCCTGGGCGAACTGGTGCTGGGGCAGCGCGGCGGACTGCGCAAGCTGGAGGGGGCACTGCCGCGCGAGGGCTTCGTCGAGCAGCTGCTGTGCCTGCGGCTGGCCGTCATCGTCTGCCATGCGCGCGTCGATCAGCCGAGCAGCGCAGTGCGGCTGCAGCGGCGCGGTCGCCAGGTGCAGCTTCAGGCCGGCAAGGCGCTGGCCAATCCCCGCACCCGCTACCTGCTGGCGCAGGAGGCCCAGGCCTGGGCCCGCACCGACAGCCTGAGCCTGGCGCTGCCGGACTGATCAGCCTGGCGGCTGCCGCCCGGCGCGCGCCTGCCAGTCGTCGGCGGTGAAGCCGACACTGATGCCGCCATCGGGCCATTCCACCACCGGCCGCCGCACCAGGCTGGGTTCCTCCACCATCAGGGCCATCGCCGCGGCGCTGTCCACCACGGCCGCCTGCCGGCGGGGGTCCAGGCGCCGCCAGGTCGTGCCCTGGCGGTTCAGCAGCCGCTCCCAGCCCAGCGCCGCGGCCCAGCGGGCCAGGTGATCGGGCGGCACGCCCAGCTTCTTGTAGTCATGGAAGACATGGGGAATCTGCTGAGCAGCCAACCAGGCGCGCGCCGCTTTCACCGTGTCACAGTTGGGGATGCCATAGAGCGTGATCATCGGCCGATACTAGCGCGCCGGGCCCAGGGCCCGGCGAACAGACCAGGAGGACCATCGCATGGCTGACAAGTACCTCAGCGAGAAGGAATGGAAGAACACCAGCAAGGGCACGGCCTGGAAGGCCGAACCGCTGGCCAAGGCCCTGGCCGCCTTCGAGAAGGCCGACAAGTCCGGCCCCGAAGACGGACTCAAGGCGCTCGATGAGGTGCAGAAGCAGGCCGACCTGCTGGGCAAGTCGGCCAAGGGCGACAAGGTGCTGACCACCTGGCTGGGCAACCTGGACAAGTCGATCAGCAGCCAGCGCAAGGACTACGAGAAGGTGGTGGCCGAGGCCGCCAAGGCCGCGAAGAACGCCAAGGACGCCGCCAAGGGCGAGTCCGAGGACGACGAGGAGAACGCCGCGGCAGCGGTGCTGCTCGATCCCAAGCGCCTGCTGTCGCAGTTCCAGATGCTCAAGCGCGACCCGCAGCGGCGGGCGCAGTTCGCCTTTGTCGCCGCCAAGACCGAGTCGGGCTTCACGCTCAGTCCCAAGGTCGCGGGCCGCAAGCTGTTTGCCAAGCTGAGCGAGGCGCTGGAAAGCAAGGTCGGCACCTTTGGCGTGGCCTGGCTGGACGGCACCACGCTGGTGCTGCAGATCGACAAGGCCATGGGTGGCGTCGTCAAGAAGGTGCGCGCACCGATCAAGGCCTGCGGCTTCCGCATCGCCAAGGTGGTGCTGTGGGACGCCGAGGGCAAGGTCCTCGAGGAAGACGTCGCCGACGAGAAGGACCTGCCGCCGCCGGAAGGCAGCTCATCGGACAACGCCTCCCCCCAGGAATCGCCCCGCAGCGAAGACCCGCAGAAGACCCCCTACGAGCAGCGCCTGAAGGCGCTGGCCACCCCGCTGCAGCAGGCGCTCGACGGTGGCCATCCGGCGGCGGCCAAGCTGCGCGAGCTGCTCAACTTCGCCAAGGGCAAGGCCGACGGCGGCCAGTTCGGCGCCGGACTGCAGGCGCTGGAGGTGCTGGCCAAGCTGCTGGGTCAGGGCGGCGGCGAGGCGCCCGCCCCCACCCCCGCGACCGACGTGCCCAAGAAGGCCGATTACGCCCGCTGCGCCCAGGTCTGGACCGTCACCCGCACCCGCGTCAGCGACGACCTGAAGAAGCTGCGCGAGGCCATCCTCAGCGAGTTCGCCGCCAGCCCGCTGATCAACGAGATCAACGCGCGCATCGGCCGCCTGGACGAGGTGGCGCAGCGCTTCGATGACCAGCTCGAGGCCGTGCTCAGCCAGGCCGGCGCCGCCGCCGACGAGGCCGAGCGTATCCGCCTGCACCGCCAGGCCGCGCAAAGCATCCAGCGCATGCTGTCGCAGCTCGACACCGACCCCGTCCTCTCGCGGCTGAAGGACAACCCCTTCGTGCCGATCGATCCGCGCGCCGCGCTGGGCGCCACGCTGCAGGTGCTGTCCAAGCAGGTGGCCTGACGTGGCCTCCATGCTGCGCCGGCGCCGTGCGCTGCTGCTGGCCCCCTGGCTGGTGGCTGCGGCCGCGGTCTCATCGAAGGAGAGTTCCCCCATGACCGACGACACCCGGGAGCCCGGCAAGAGCCCGCGTCCCAGCGACGCCACGCTGGCGCTCGAGCAGCATGTGATCGACCTGCGCTTCGACCTGGGCGTGACCCTGAGCGGCCAGGCCGACCGCGATGTGGCCGCGCTGCTGGCGGTGCAGCAGCGCGCGCTGGGCCGGCTGGCCACGATCGCGCTGCAGCATGCCCGCGATCCGGAGCTGCGCGCGCTGGCCCAGCGCATCGCCGACCAGACCGGCAGCCTCGAGGGATCGCTCAAGGACATCCAGGCGCGCCTGGCGCGTTGATGTGCCCGCCGGCCAGCGTGCCGGCCTGAAAGGACCATGCGATGGACAACGCACAAGCCAAGCTCGACTGGCTGTCCCAGGTGCTGGGCGTGGCCGCCGGGCAGGGGCCCGAGGAGAGTGGCAAGTTCAGCCTCTCAGGCTTCACCGACGCCATCGCCAACCTGGGCGACAAGGTGGTGGCGCACTTCCTGAGCGCCGAGGTGGAGGGCCTGAAGAAGCTGGGCCTGAACACCGATCGGCTGGCCCAGGACCAGGCGGCGCAGGAGAAGGCGCTGGCCGATGCCAAGGCCATCACCGACCCCGACAAGCGCGCCGCGGCGCTGGAGCGCGTCCGCCAGCGGCTCAGCGAGATCAAGGCCCACGCCAACGCCCTGGAGGCTGCCGCCAGGGAGGTGATGGGCAAGTCCAAGGACGCCCCCACGCCGGCCCAGAAGTCGGCCATCTACAAGAAGGCGCTGGAAGACCGGTACGGTCTGACCATCACCGTGCCCGAGGGCATGACCAACACCCACTTCGACCGCGTCTACGACATGATGGGCACCGTGCCCAAGTCGCAGGCCAAGCACGACAAGCTGAAGATCCTGAACTACAACAGCTCGTCCGGCAGCGGCTCCTACAACCGCGGCCTGGGCCGCGTCACGATGGGTGACTTCGGCGACGCCTCCGGCACCGAGGACTACGTGGTCGACGGCACCACCCACGCGGCCAATTCCTTCGACGTGACCACGCTGCACGAGCTGGGCCATGCGCTGGATGCCGAGCAGCAGATCATGCAGAACCACGGCAACAAGGCCGGCTGCGGCGGCTGGACCCGGCAGAGTGCGGCCTCCGTCGGCACCGCGCTGCTGGCCCACCTGAAGAAGACGGTGACGCTGTCCAAGCCGATCGCCGACGACGCCTTGCGCACAGCCATCGACCAGGGCCTGACCGGCACCCAGGCGCCCAAGCCCGACGACGCCACCGACGAGGACTGGCAGAAGGTCATCGGCTACGTGCGCGCCCATTGCCTGACCATCATCGCGGCCGCCAAGCCGTGGTGGAAGGCACCGGTGGACGTCGATGGCACCGTCTATGTCGAGTCCTACTCGAACGACTGGTGGAGCTACCAGCTGGCTTCGCGTGCCGGCACACTCGTCAACAGCTACCAGTGGCGTGCGCCCGGCGAGTGGTTCGCCGAGGTCTACGCGATCAGCTGGCTCAAGCGCACCAAGCCGCCCGCGGCGGTGGACGCCAGCGTGGCCGCCTACATGTGGCAGGACTGAACCAGGAGCCCCCCGATGTCGATCTTCCACCCGGTCCAGGCCATCTGCGGCCAATGCGGACACACCAACGAGGTGCAGCGCACCGCCAGCGTCAACGCCGACCGCCGCCCTGACCTGCGCGCCGCCATCCTCGACGGCAGCTTCCAGCAGCAGGACTGCGCCCAGTGCGGCACCGTGCTGCGCATCCCCCCTCACCTGACCTACCTCGACATGGCCCGCAAGCAGTGGTTCATGATCGACTCGGCCGAGCGCATCAACGGCTTCGAAGCGCTGGAGGACAGCGCCCGCCAGACCTGGGACCGTGCCTTCGGCAGCCGCGCCACGCCGCACGCCCGGCGCATGGGCGAGGGCATGACCAGCCGCCTGGTGCTGGGCTGGCCGGCGCTGCGCGAGAAGCTCATCGCCTTCGAGCTGGGCCTGGACGACGTGGCCCTGGAGATGTGCAAGCTGGGCGTGCTGCGTGACATGGACAGCCCGCCGCTGGCCGACCAGACCGAGCTGCGTCTGGTTCAGGGCAACGCCCAGGCGCTGGTGATGGCCTGGCACGAGCTGGCCACCGAGCGCGTGCTCGAAGCCGTCGAGGTGCCGCGCAGCCGCTACGACGAGATCATCGACCACCCCGACGACTGGGCCGAGCTGCGCGCGCAGTTCGACGGCGCCCTGCTCATCGACTGGCGCCGGCTGATGTTCGCCACCGCCTGACCCCCTGACACACCGATCCACGGCCGGAACCGACCACCATGACCTCTACGCCGAAGACCCCCAACAAGATCCCCCGTCCGCCGCAGTCGACGCTGGATTTGAAGACGCAGGCTGACCACCTGCGCCTCAAGCTCAGCGTGGCCTTCACCGGCCAGGCCGACCGCGACGTCGCAGCCGTCATGGCGGTGCAACTGGAGGCGCTGGCCGAGCTGGCCCGCATCGGCCAGACCCATGCGACCGACGCTGAGCTGAAGGCACTGGTGCAGCGGGTGCAGCAGTCCAGCAGCACCGACGAGCAGCAGCTGCGCGCGCTCAAGCAGCGCCTGCCCAAGGCCTGAGCATGGCCACGCAGGACACCAAACTCGCCTGGTTGCAGCAGGTCCTGGGGGTCGGTCAGGCCCAGGCATCCGGCAGCACCCCGGGCACCACCCGCCAGCCGGCCCGCAAGATCAGCGCGAGCGACTTCACCGAGGAGGTCACCAAGCAGGGGGACAAGGCTGCCGAGCACTTCCTGAGCGGCGAAGTCGCCGAGCTGAAGAAGCTGGGCCTGGACACGTCGCGTCTGCAGAAGGACCAGCAGTTCCAGCAGAAGGCCCTGAAGGCCGCGATGGCCCTGCCCGAGGGCGCCGAGCGCACCGCCGCCATGGAGCGCATCCGTCTGCGCCTGGAGGAACTGCAGGAGCATGCCGAGGCCCTGAAGACCGCCACCGAGGCCGTGATGGCCGGCGCCAAGGGCAAGCCCAGTGCCGCGCAGAAATCGGCCATCTACCAGAAGGCGCTGGAGGACCACTACGGCCTGGCCATCACGGTGCCGGCGGGCATGAGCAACACGCACTTCGACCGTGTGTTCGACATGATGGGCACGGTGCCCAAGTCGCAGGTCGAACACGGCAAGCTCAAGAAGCTCACCTATGACAAGACCGCCGACTGGAAGGGCAGCGGCGCCTACGGTGGCGCCGAGGTCCTGATGGGCGACTTCGGCCGCGCCAAGGGTGCTGAGAACTACGAGGTCGATGGCAAGGTGCTGCCGGCCAACTCCTTCGACGTCACCATGCTCCACGAGATGGGCCACGCGCTCGACGATGCCGAGGGCATCATGTCGGCCCATGGCGCACTGAGCGGTTGCGGCGGCTGGAAGTCCGAGACCAAGGCCAGCGTGGCCGCGGCCATGCTCGACCACTACAAGGCCACCGAGACCATGGGCGGCACGCTGGACGAGGCCGCGGTGCTGGCGGCCATCGACACCGCGCTGGACAGCGCCACGCCGGCTGCCCCGTCCGGCGTCGACCCCGATGACTGGAACGACCTGCTGGACTTCATCGTCCGCGTGGTCTATCCATCCACCGAGGACGCCGATCCCTGGTTCAACCCGGCGCCGGTGTCGCTGGGCGGGCGCTGCTACCTCGAGTCCTACACCGATGAATGGTGGAGCTTCGAGCACGCCGCGCGCGGCAAGACGCGGGTCAACGACTACCAGTGGCGCTCGCCGGCGGAGTGGTTCGCCGAGGTCTACGCGATCAGCTGGCTCAAGCGCACCAAGCCGCCCGCGGCGGTGGACGCCAGCGTGGCCGCCTACATGTGGCAGGACTGAACCAGGAGCCCCCCGATGTCGATCTTCCACCCGGTCCAGGCCATCTGCGGCCAATGCGGACACACCAACGAGGTGCAGCGCACCGCCAGCGTCAACGCCGACCGCCGCCCTGACCTGCGCGCCGCCATCCTCGACGGCAGCTTCCAGCAGCAGGACTGCGCCCAGTGCGGCACCGTGCTGCGCATCCCCCCTCACCTGACCTACCTCGACATGGCCCGCAAGCAGTGGTTCATGATCGACTCGGCCGAGCGCATCAACGGCTTCGAAGCGCTGGAGGACAGCGCCCGCCAGACCTGGGACCGTGCCTTCGGCAGCCGCGCCACGCCGCACGCCCGGCGCATGGGCGAGGGCATGACCAGCCGCCTGGTGCTGGGCTGGCCGGCGCTGCGCGAGAAGCTCATCGCCTTCGAGCTGGGCCTGGACGACGTGGCCCTGGAGATGTGCAAGCTGGGCGTGCTGCGTGACATGGACAGCCCGCCGCTGGCCGACCAGACCGAGCTGCGTCTGGTTCAGGGCAACGCCCAGGCGCTGGTGATGGCCTGGCACGAGCTGGCCACCGAGCGCGTGCTCGAAGCCGTCGAGGTGCCGCGCAGCCGCTACGACGAGATCATCGACCACCCCGGCGACTGGGCCGAGCTGCGCGCGCAGTTCGACGGCGCCCTGCTCATCGACTGGCGCCGGCTGATGTTCGCCAGCGCGCAGGCCTGATGCGCACGCCCATCACCCGCCGCCGCCTGGCCGGGCTGACGGCTGTCGGCATGACCTGGCTGGCCGGTGCGCGTGCCGGCCTGGCCGCCACTTCGGAGAACGCCCCCATGGGACTGCTGTCCAAGGGCCCGGGCAAGCGCCCCGAGCCGCCGCAAGCCACGCTGGACCTGAACACCCACGTCGACCAGTTGCGCCTGCAGCTGAGCATCGCCTTCACCCAGGACCCCGACGCGGACGTGGCCGCGCTGCTGGCGGTGCAACTGGCCGCACTGGGCCGACTGGCCCGCATTGGCCTGACGCATGGCCGCGACGCCGAACTGCGCTTGCTGTGCCAGCGCGTGGCCGATGCCTGCGACGCCGAGTCGACCACGCTGCAGGGCTGGCAGAAGGCCCGGCGTGGAGGTGCCTCATGAGCCAGGAACTGAAGCTGGCCTGGCTGCAGGAGGTGCTGGGCGTGGGCGCCGACGAGGACGACACCCCTCCCGAATCCGGCAAGGCGCGCAAGAACGCCTTCACCGAGGCCCTGTCCTCGGCCGAGAACAAGCTGATGCGCCTGTTCTCCACCACCAAGACGCTGACCGACGGCGATACCGGCCTGGACACCACGCGCATCAAGGACGACCTGGCCTACCAGCGCAAGGCACTGGAGAATGCCGCATCGATCACCGACGAGGGAGAACGGCAGGCGGCGATCGAGCGCATCAACCGCCGCATCGATGAAATCCAGGCCCATGCCAACGCCCTGGAGACCGCGCGCAAGGCGGTGATGGGCGACAGCAAGAAGGCCCCCACCGACGCCCAGAAGAACAAGATCTACCAGCAGGCCCTGGAGGACTTCTACGGCCTGAAGCTCTCGGTGCCGCTGCTGATGAGCAACACCCACCTCGACCGGGTCTTCGACATGATGGGCACCGTGCCCAAGGGTCAGACCGGCCACGACAAGCTCAAGAAGCTGGAGTACACCCGCGACAAGGGCTGGAAGGGCAGCGGTGCCTACGGCGGCGGCGAGATCCTGATGGGCGACTTCGGCGACGCCACCGGCGAAGAGACCTACACCGTGGACGGCAAGGCTCTGCCGGCCAACTCCTTCGACGTCACCATGCTGCACGAGATGGGCCATGCGCTGGACGACGAGAAGAAGATCATGGACCGCTTCCAGGGCCTGGACGGCTGCGGCGGCTGGGTCAAGGAGAGCCTGGCTTCGGTGGTGGCGGCCATGCTCAAGGAGTTCAAGGGCTCTGGGCCGGCGGGCGCCACGCTGAGCGATGCGGTGGTCGAGAGCGCCATCAAGCAGGTGCTCAAGGGCAGCACCTCGCTGGCGGTGCCGCAGGGGGTCGACGCCACTGAGTGGAACGCCCTGCTGTCGGGCTTTCTGTCTCCCACGGTCCGGCCGTCCTGCGAGGCCGCCGAGCCCTGGTTCAACCCGCCGCCGGCGCTGGCCGACGGCCGCTGCTACATCGAGTCCTACAGCAACGACTGGTGGAGCTACCGGCACGCCAGTGTCGCTGCCACCAAGGTCAACAAGTACCAGTGGCGCTCGCCGGCCGAATGGTTTGCCGAGGTCTACGCCATCACCTGGCTCAAGCGCAACAACCCGCCCACCGGCGTGGCCAAGGAAGTCACCGAGTTCATGTTCAAGGAGGCTTGAGCCGATCCGGCGCCGCGGCGTTCAAGGCTCGAACGCCCGCAGCGCCAGCCCAGTGGCCGTGCGCACCACGGCCTGACACAGCGCGTCACCGCCACCGCCATTGGTCAGCACCACCAGCGCATGGCCGCGCGCCACATCAGCCAGCGCGAAGGCGCGGAACTGGTTGGCGTTGTTGCCGGCGTGGTAGAGCAGCGGTCCGATGGCCGTTTGCTCCCGGTTCCAGCCCAGGGTCTTGGCGGTCCATGGCGGGCGGGTCTCGAACTGCGGCTCGGTGTGCAGTCGCTGCCAGGCCGGTGCCAGGTGGGGCCCGCAGGCCATGGGCATCAGCACCCGCAGGAAGCGCGCGTAGTCGGCCGCGGTGCAGCGCAGGCTGGCGGCGGCATTGCTCATCAGGTCGCCCGGCCAGGCCACCGCGGCCGAGGGCACGCTGCCGCCCAGGGCCGCGAAGGCCCGCTGTGCGTCGTCCCAGCGCCAGTCGGCCAAGGGCCGCCCCCAGGCCCTGGCCAGTGGCAGCGCCTGCAGCCAGGCCTCGCGCATCATCTGTCGGGGCAGCGGCACCAAAGGCGCGGCCTGGGGTGCGGCATGGCCCCACACCGCGCGGCGGGCGACCTCCTCGCTCCAGGCCAGATCACTGTCGCGCAGGCCCGCGGGCTCGAACAGGGCACGCTGCGCCAGGCGCGGCAGCGACAGGCCGCTGCGCTGCTCGACCACGAGCTGCAACCAGAAGAAGGCCTCGCCGGAGTAGCTCAGGCGCGTCCCCGGCTCAAAGGCGGGCCGCAGGGTCTCCTTCATCGGCTCGCGGCGCCAGTTGGGCAGACCGCTGGTGTGGCACAGCACGTGGCGCGCAGTGATGCGGGCACTCCAGGGGTGGTCATCCAGCCAGGCTGGCCGCAGGGTGTCGACCAGCGGCTCGTCCAGCCGCAGCCGCCCCTCGCTCGCCTGCTGCAAGGCCAGCCAGGCGAACACTGGTTTGGTCAGCGAGGCCGCCTCGAACAAGGCCTGCGGCGCCAGCGCCTGCCCGGTCTGCGCATTCGCCAGCCCCTGCTGGTGCTGCCAGGCGAGTTCGCCCCCCTCCAGCACCGCCATCGACACGGCAGGCACCTGGGCGCGCTGCATCCAGTCGGGCAGCGCGGCCATCACGGCATCGTCCGGTTGCCAGGTGGCGCGTGGGCGGGGCGTGGCACAGCCGGCCAGGGCCGAGGCGATGGTCAACAGACACCGACGCCGGTTCAGGCGGGCACAAGCGCGGGGAAGGAGGTGGCTCACCCCGCGATGTTCGCATCCAGCGCCGGCCGGAGGGGCCGCGGTGTGCGCGGCCAGGGGGTGAAGGTGGTGGGCCCTGTAGGATTCGAACCTACGACCAACGGATTAAGAGTCCGCTGCTCTACCAACTGAGCTAAGAGCCCGTCATCGCTGACGGCGGCGGCCCGCAGGCAGCCTCTGAATTCTTGGTGGGCCCTGTAGGATTCGAACCTACGACCAACGGATTAAGAGTCCGCTGCTCTACCAACTGAGCTAAGAGCCCGTGGTGGGCCCTGTAGGATTCGAACCTACGACCAACGGATTAAGAGTCCGCTGCTCTACCAACTGAGCTAAGAGCCCGCTCGTATCGCCTGGCACCGGCACGAAGGCCAGCGCTGGGCAGTGGTGGGTTGTGCAGGATTCGAACCTGCGACCAACGGATTAAAAGTCCGCTGCTCTACCGACTGAGCTAACAACCCTCTCCGGCAGAGCCCTAGACTATAGCACGCTTCTGCACGGATTCAGCCTGACCTGCATCGGACAGGCACAAACGCATCAGTTCAGCGGCCGCCGCCAGGCCCATGCTGGCGGTGACGGTGACGCTGGATCCGTAGCCATGGCAGTTCAGGCTGCCATCGCTGTCGCAGGCATCGGCCGGCGGCGCCACCGGCTCGCGCGAGAACACGCAGCGCAGGCCGATGCGGCCCTGGCGCGGCGCGCCGTGTTCGCGACGCAGACGCTGGCGCAGCGAGGACAGCAGCGGATCATGGGTGACCGCGGCCAGGTCGTCGATCTCCAGGCGCTCGGGCCGCAGCTTGCCGCCGGCCGCGCCGCAGCACACCAGCGGCACGCGGGCCGCGCGTGCCCAGGCGGCCAGCGCCAGCTTGGCCCGCACCTGGTCGCAGGCGTCGATCAGGCCGTCCACCGGCGCGGGCAGCAAGGCCGGCCAGTTGCCGGGCTCGACGAAGGCATCGACCACCTGCACGGCACAGCCGGGGTGGATGTCGGCCAGGCGCTCGGCCAGGGCCTCGCCCTTGGCCTGGCCCAGCGTGCGACCGGTGGCCTGCACCTGCCGGTTGATGTTGGACTCGGCCACATGGTCCAGGTCGATCAGCACCAGGCCCGCCACGCCGCTGCGGCCCAGCGCCTCCACCGCCCAGGAACCCACGCCACCCAGGCCCACCACCGCCAGGCACAGGCCGCGCAGGCGCTGGTAGGCGGCGTCGCCATGCAGCCGGCGCAAGCCGCCGAAGCGGCGCTCCAGGTCGGCCTCGTCCGCCACCAGCGGCATGCTCACAGCAGACGCTCCAGGCGCGCGGCCTCCCAGCGCAGCACGGCCCAGGCGCCGGCGATGATGGCCAGCGTGCTGATCAGCGAACCCAGCGCCAGCGTCGACAGGCCCGACAGGCCCTGGCCGAAGCTGCAGCCCAGCGCGGTCACGCCGCCCACGCCCATCAGCACCGCACCCAGCAGGTGGCGCCCCAGGTCGGCCGGGTTGCGGAAGCTCTCCCAACGGAACTGCCCCGACTGCCAGGCCGACAGTCCTGCGCCCAGCACCAGGCCCAGCGAGATGACGATGCCCACGCTCAGCACCCGGTTGCGGTCACTGAAGTAGGTCAGCCAGTCCAGCGTGAAGGCCGCCGGGCTGACGAAGTTGTAGCCCTCCATCGCATGGCTGGCCGTGGCCAGGTAGACCGGCTCCAGCGTGTCGGGATGTTCGGGCAGGAAGCCCAGGTGGCCGCTGACCCACCACTGCGCCACCAGCAGCAGACCGACCAGCGCGCCGGGCAGCACTTCCTTCCAGCGCGCACGCCACAGCACACCGGCCGCCAGCAGCACCGCCAGCCCCAGGGCCAGCGCCGTCTGTCCGCCCGGGCCCAGGTGCAGCAGTGAGGGCAGGTCCTGGCGTGCCGGCAGTTCCACCGCCAGCCGGTCCACGGTACTGTCGCGCACCACCGCAGTGATGCCGCGCAGCGTGGCCTGCGCCGCGATGCCCATCACCAGGAAGACCACCAGCGACTTCAGGTTGCCACCACCGATGCGCACCAGCGTGCGCGCCCCGCAGCCCGAGCCCAGCACCATGCCGGCGCCAAACATCAGCCCACCCACCAGGTGCGAGCCCCACTGCAGCGTCGGTGCGGTGTAGAAGCTGCCGGCGCGGTCGATCTGACCGCTGGCCGAGAGCAGCCCGAAGCCGCCGATCGCCACCGCCAGCGCCAGGCCAAAGGCGCGTGCCCGGGTACTGTCGCCAAAGCTGAGGATGTCGGCCACCGCCCCCATCGAGCAGAAATGGCTGCGCTGCAGCGTGGCGCCCAGCAGCACCGCCAGGCCAAAGCCCAGCCAGAGCACGAGGGTGGTGAGGGCGGCGGGGTCAGGCATGGCCATGGTGGGGCGGGATTCTAGTGTGCAGCCCCGCCAACACCCGGCCGCTGGCCGGGTCATCCCGGGCCGGCAAAGCCGGCGCGCCGGCCGGTCAGCGCAGCACCGCCAGACGTTCCCGGGCGGCGACCGCCGCTTCCGACTTCGGGTACTGCTTGACCAGGTCGTCCAGGCTGCGGCGCGCGCCCTTGGTGTCCTTCAGCTCGACCTGGCAGTTGGCCAGCGCCAGCAGCGCCTCGGGGGCCCGCAGGTGCTCGGGGGCTGCGGTCAGGAACTGGCGGAAGGTGGCCAGCGCGTCCTTGTAGGCGCGCAGGCCGTACTGGGCGTTGCCCAGCCAGTAGCGTGCGCTGTCGGTGTAGCCCGACTGCGGCCAGCGGCGCAGAAAGGCCTGCAGCGCCCCGGCAGCCTTCTCGAAGTCGCCCGAGCGCAGCACCGCGATGGCCTCCTCGTAGGCGCGCTTCTCGTCGGGCTCGACGGTGATCTCCTTGCCGTCGACCGTCACCTGCTGCGGCTCCAGGCGCTTCATGCGCTCGTCGACCACCTGCGTCATGTCCTTCTGCCGGCGCTGCACGTCGGCCAGGTCGCGCTGCGTGGTCTCGAGCTGGCCGCGCAGGCGCGCCAGCTCGGCCTTGAGCTGCTCGTTCTGGTTGTTCAGGTCGAGCAGGCTGCGCTGCAGCGTCTGGATCTGGTCGTTCAGCTGGCGCTGGGCCGCCACGTTCTGGCTGCGCGTCTCGTCCAGGCGGGTGCGCAGGTCCAGGATGGCCTTGCGCGCCTCGTCGTCGTCGAACAGGCCGGCCTGCGACGGCAGGCTGCAGGCCAGGCAGGCCGCCAGCGCCAGCGCGCGCGGCAGGAAGGACACCCTCATGCTCAGCGGTCCTTCACTTCGGCGCGGCGGTTCTTGGCCCAGGCGGCTTCATCGTGGCCCGGGTCGGCCGGGCGCTCCTCGCCGTAGCTGACCGCCTCGAGCTGCTTGTCGCTCACGCCCAGCAGGACCAGCGCACGCTGCACCGCCTCGGCGCGCTTCTGGCCCAGGGCCAGGTTGTATTCGCGGCCACCGCGCTCGTCGGTGTGCCCTTCAATCTGTACCAGGCGCTGGCGGTTGGCTTGCAGCAGCTTGGCCTGGCCCTCGACGACGCTGCGGTACTCGTCCTTGATGACAAAGCTGTCGAAATCGAAGTAGACGACCCGGCCGACGGTGCCCGCCTTGTCCTGCGCAGTCAGGTCCACGGTGGCGACATTGCTCTGGGCCGTGCCGCCCGCCCCGGCGCCTGACCCGCCCTGGGCGGCGGCATTGGGGTTGCGCGATTCGACCGGCACGTCGTTGTCGAGCTTGACGCTGGAGGCACAGCCGGCCAGCAGGGACGCCGCCAGCGCGGCGGACCACAGCAGAGGGCGGGAGCGGCGAGGCGTTGCAGAGGGGATCATCGGGTGTCCTCGTGACGGGGGGTGGAGAAAGGCGGTCAGCGGCCGTAGGGCCCCCAGACCGGCTCGCGGATGTCCAGACCGCTGCTCAGCAGGCGCGTCCTGATCTTGCCATCCAGGGTGGTGGTCATCAACACTTCGCGGCCCTGGCTGCGGGTGGCGTAGATGATGAAGCGGCCGTTCGGCGCGAAGGTGGGGCGCTCGTCGTCGCTGGTGTCGGAGACTGCGGTGACCTGGCCGGAGGACAGCTCCAGCGTCATCACCCGGAACTGGTTGCCGCCCAGGCGCGTGACGTAGGCCAGCGTGCGGCCGTCCGGGCTGAGCGCCGGGCTGATGTTGTAGCCGCCCTGGAAGGTGACGCGCTCGGCGCCGCCACCGCCCAGCGGCTGGCGGTAGATCTGCGGGCTGCCGCCGCGGTCGCTGACAAAGTAGATCTGCCTGCCGTCGGGCGAGAAGACGGCCTCGGTGTCGATCGCCGAGCTTTGCGTGATGCGGCGCGGCGCACCGCCGTCGCGCCCGATCAGGAAGACCTGCGAGCCACCATCGCGCGACAGCGTGACGGCCAGCTCGCGCCCATCGGGCGACCAGGCGGGCGCGCTGTTGGTGCCCCTGAAGTTGGCCAGCTGGCGCCGCGCGCCGCTTTGCAGGTCCTGCACCCAGACCACCGCCTTGCGGGTCTCGAAGCTGACATAGGCGAGCTCGCGGCCGTCGGGTGACCAGGCCGGCGAGATGATCGGCTCGGCGCTGGCCAGCGCGACCTGGCCGCCCTCGCCATCGGCGTCGGTGATGCGCAGCTGGTAGCGGCCGCCGCCCCGGGTGACATAGGCGATGCGGGTGGAGAACACGCCCTTCTCGCCGGTGAGCTTTTCGTAGATCGCGTCGGCGATGCGGTGTGCCGCCAGCCGCAGGTCGGCCGCCGGCACGGCCACGCTCTGGCCGCCCTGGTCCTGGCCCTTGACCACGTCCCACAGCTTGTAGCGCGCGTCGAAGCGGCCGTCGCTCAGCCGCGTGACCGAGCCAGCCACCAGCGCATCGGCGCCGCGGCTGCGCAGGTCGGGGTAGGCCGGGGTGCTCAGCTCGTCCAGGCCCGCAGGGGTGTCGACGATGCGAAAGCGACCGCTGCGCTCCAGGTCGGCCCGCACGATGGCCGACACCGCCTGCGGCGCGTTCTCCTCGCCGCGGAAGCGGCCCAGCACGATCGGCAGCTGCGTGGCGCCTACGCCGGAAATCTCGACCCGGAACTGGGCCGCGGCCGAGCCGGCCAGCAGCCCGCCCCCCAGGCCAGCGGCGGCGCCCATCCAGCCGCCGGCCGCGCCGATCCATTCACGTCGTGTCCACATCGCCAAGGGTCGAGTCATTGCGGCAGAAAAAGGTTCCCTGGCCCGGCAGGCCAGTGCATCGGCCGGGATTGTAGGCAGGCACGGTCGATAATCCGGTACCGATGAGTGACCGACCCACCGACAGCCTGCCCACCCGCGCCCGCCGGCTGGCACCGTACTTCCGCAGCGCGCGCGGCGCCTGGGCCGTGGCCGTGGTGGCCTCGGTCTTCACCGCCGCCACCGAGCCGCTGACAGCGTGGCTGATGGGGCCGCTGATCGACCAGGGCTTCCACGGCGGCCAGATCCCGCTGTGGCTGGTGCCGCTGGTCATCGTCGGGCTGTTCCTGGTGCGCGGCATCTCCACCTTCATCGCCAACTATGCGCTGGCCTGGTCGGCCAACCAGGGGGTGCTGGCCTTGCGTCGCGCGGCCTTCGGCCACCTGCTGCGCGCCGCGCCGGACCTGTTCGGCCGCCACAGCGCCAGCAGCCTGACCAATACGCTGGTCTACGAGGTGCAGAGCGGCGCGCAGTTGCTGGTGATCGCGGTCAACACCCTGGTCAAGGATTCCCTGACCCTGGCGGGCCTGTTCGGTTACCTGCTGTGGCTGAACTGGAAGCTGACGCTGCTGGTGACGGTGATGATTCCCGCCGTGGGCTGGGTGATGCGCGTGTCCAGCAAGCGCCTGCGCCGCCTGGCCCGCGAGGGCCAGGGCGCCACCGACGAGCTGGCCTATGTGGTCGAGGAGAACGTGCTGGCCTGGCGCGTGGTGCGCCTGCACGGTGCCGCCGAGCAGCAAGGCGGCCGCTTCGAGCAGGCCAGCCAGCGCCTGCGGAGCCTGCTGCTCAAGACCGTGGCCGCCGGCGCCTCGATCACGCCGATCACCCAGGTGCTGGCCTCGATCGCGATGTCGATGGTGATCACCGTGGCGCTGTGGCAGAGCCAGTCCTCGCAAGCCTCGGTGGGCAGCTTCGTGTCCTTCATCACCGCGATGCTGATGCTGATCACGCCGATCAAGCACCTGACCGATGTGATGTCCTCGATGACCCGCGGTCTGGCGGCGCTGGAGCGCGGCCTGGATCTGGTCGAGGCCTTCCCGGTCGAGCGCGGCGGCACGCATGCGCCGGCGCAGTGCCGGGGCGAGCTGCAGCTGCAGCAGGTGACGCTGCGCTACCGCGACGACCAGGCACCCGCCGTGGACAGCCTGGACCTGCACCTGGTGCCCGGCCAGACGGTGGCCCTGGTGGGCCCCTCGGGTGCCGGCAAGTCCAGCGTGGCCCACCTGCTGCCGCGCTTCATCGAGCCCACGGCAGGCCGCATCCTGCTCGACGGCGTGCCGCTGCCCGACTGGAACGTGCAGGCGCTGCGCCGCCACTACGCCTTCGTCAGCCAGGACGTGGTGCTGTTCAACGACAGCGTGGCCGCCAATGTGGCGCTGGGCGAAACACCGGACGACACGCGCCTGCGCGCTGCACTGGCCAGTGCCAACCTGCTGGACTTCGCGCTGGGCCTGCCGCAGGGCCTGGAGACGGTGATCGGCCACAACGGCAGCGCGCTCAGCGGCGGCCAGCGCCAGCGTCTGGCGATTGCCCGCGCGCTGTACAAGAACGCGCCGATCCTGATCCTCGATGAAGCCACGTCAGCGCTCGATGCCGAGAGCGAGCACCTGATCCAGCAGGCCCTGGACCGCCTGATGCAGGGCCGCACGACCCTGGTCATCGCCCACCGCCTGTCGACCATCGAGCGTGCCGACCGCATCGTGGCCATGGAAGCCGGCCGCATCGTCGAGCAGGGCACACACACCGAGCTGCTGGCCCATGGCGGCCTGTACGCCAAGCTGCACGCGATGCAGTTCCGCACCTGAAGGACCTGTCGATGGACACCCTGCACCTTTCACCGATCGTCGCCGGCGCCTGGCGCCTGGCCAGCTGGGACTGGACGCCCGCCCAACGACTGGCCTGGATCGAGGGCCTGGCCGAGCGTGGCATCACCAGCTTCGACCACGCCGACATCTACGGCGGCTACAGCGTCGAAGACCTGTTCGGTGAAGCACTCGCGCTGCGCCCGGCCCTGCGCGACCAGTTGCAGCTGGTCAGCAAGTGCGGCATCCAGCTGGTCTCGCCCGCGCGGCCGGGCAACGCGATCAAGCACTATGACACCGGTGCGGCGCATGTCAGGGCCTCGGTCGAGCAGTCGCTGCGCGCGCTGCGCACCGATCGGCTGGATCTGTTGCTGATCCACCGCCCCGACCACCTGCTCGACGCCGACGAGCTGTCCGCCACCTTCGAGCAGCTGCGCCGCGATGGCAAGGTGCTGCACTTCGGCGTCTCGAACTTCACGCCGCAGCAGTTCGAGCTGCTGCACAGCCGCATCGCGCTGGTGACCAACCAGGTCGAGTGCTCGCTGCTGCACCTGGACCCGCTGGATGACGGCAGCTTCGACCAGGCCCAGCGCCTGCGTTGCCGGCCGATGATCTGGTCGCCGCTGGCGGGTGGCCGCCTGTACAGCGAGGACAGCCCCGCAGCCCACCGCGTGCGCTGGGTGCTGGGCGAGATCAGTGCCCGCCTGGGCTGCACGCCCACCACGCTGGCGCTGGCCTGGCTGCTGCGCCACCCGGCGCGCCCTTGGCCGGTGATCGGCTCGCGCCGGCTGGAGGCGGCCGACGAGGCGCTGGCCGCCACCCGGCTGGACCTGTCCCGTCAGGACTGGTACCGGCTGTGGAGCGCCAGCACCGGCCGCGACGTGGCCTGATCACAGCCCCGTCTTGACGCGCTGGAACAGGCGCGTCATCAGCCGCCGGGTCTCCTGCCGGCGCACCTCGTAGAACTGCACCCTGGTGGCCAGGTAGTCATCCGGCGGGTTGGCGATCGGGTTGGCCAGCACCTCGGGCTTGAGCAGTGCGCGCGCCCCCAGGTTGGGCGTGGTGAACATCACCTTGTTGGTGATCGCCGCCTGCACCTCGGGGCGCAGGATGAAGTTGATCCACCTGTGGGCGTTCTCGGGGTGCGGCGCATCGGCCGGGATGACCATCGACTCGAAGCCGAACTGCACGCCGCCGGGCGGCAGCGGCGCCTCGATGCGGATCGCCCGCCCGGCCGCCGTGGCCTGCTTCTGCGCGTTGTTGAAATCACCGCCGTAGCCCAGCGCCACGCACAGCGCGCCCGAGGCCAGGTCAGCGATGTAGCCGTTGAAGCTGAAGAGCGCCACGTCGGCGCGCACCTTCTGCAGCAGCGCCGCCGCGTCCTGGTAATCGGCGGGGTTGTTGCCGTAGGCCGGCCGGCCCAGGTAGATCAGCGCCGAGGGGAAGACGTCGCTGGCGCTGTCGAGCATCGAGATGCCGCAGGACTTCAGCTTCGCGGTGTACTTCGGGTTGAAGACCAGCTCGAAGGGGTTGGCGGGGATGGGCTCGCCCCCCAGCGCCGCCTTCACCCTGTCCACGTTGTAGCCCACCGACACCGTGCTGCCCAGCCACGGCACCATGTGGTGGTTGCCCGGGTCCAGCCGGGCCATCATGGCCATCACCTTGGGGTTGAGCTGGCCCCAGTTCGTCAGCAGCGCGCGGTCCAGCGGCCGCACCAGGCCGCCGTCGATCATGATGCGGCCGAAGTCGGCCGAGGGCACGACGATGTCGTAGCCGCTGCGCCCGGCCACCATCTTGGCCAGCAGCACCTCGTTGGCGTCGAAGTTGTCGTAGCGGACCTTGATGCCGGTCTCGCGCTCGAAGTCCTTGATCGTCGTCTCGCCGATGTACTCGGCCCAGTTGTAGACGTTCAGGACCTTCTCTTCGTCAGCCCGGACGCTGCCGCTGGCCGCCAGGGTGGCCAGGGCAGCGAGGGACCAGACCCTCAGCCAGCGTCGGATAGTCATGATCGGGGCCTCCAGGCGATCAGGCCGGGCGTTTCGCGGCCAGCAGGCACAGCTGCTCGGCCGCCACATGGGCGGCGGCCAGCGCGGTGATCTCGGCGTGGTCATACGCCGGCGCCACCTCCACCACGTCCAGGCCGGCCAGATCCAGCGGCTGCAGGCCGCGCAGGATGCGCTGCGCCTGCGCCATGCTCAGGCCACCGCTGACCGGCGTGCCGGTGCCCGGCGCGAAGGCCGGGTCCAGGCAGTCGATGTCAAAGGTCAGGTAGGCGGGGGCGTCGCCGACGATCTCGACGATGCGCTGCGCGATCGCCGCCGGGCCGCGCTCATGCACCGCGTCGGCGCCGAGGATCTCGATGCCCATGAAATCGTCGTTCCAGGTCCGGATGCCCACCTGCACCGAGCGCGCCGGATCGACCAGGCCCTCCTTGACGGCCTTGTAGAACATCGTGCCGTGGTTCAGCGAATCGGGTTCGTCGTCGGCCCAGGTGTCGCAATGGGCGTCGAAATGCACCAGCGCCAGCGGCCGGCCCAGGCGCTCGGCATGCGCGCGCAGCAGCGGGTAGGTGATGTAGTGGTCGCCGCCCAGCGTCAGCATCTTGGCGCCACTGGCCAGGATCGTGCGCGCATGGTTGGCGATCGCGTCGTGCACGGTGTGCGGGCGGTGCATGTCCAGCACGCAGTCGCCCCAGTCCACCACGTTCAGGCGCTCGCAGGGGCTGAAGCCCCAGGGGTGCAGGCGCTCATTGAGCTGCACGGTGGCAGCGCGGATCGCCCGCGGACCCAGACGGGCGCCGGTGCGGTAGGTGGTGGCAATGTCCAGCGGCACGCCCGAGACCACCACGTCCACGCCGTCCAGCTGGCGGGTGAAGCGTCGGCGCATGAACGAGGGCACGCCGGCGTAGGCGGCCTCGAAATCGACGCCGCGTTCGGCCGGGCGGTGGATGGCGTGGTCGTTGATGGGCGTGGCGGAGTTCATCAGCGGTATTCACAGGGCTGTTGCAATGCCGTCATCCTGACCACACACTCCCGTGACGTCCATTAGCCGGGTTCGATCCGCTATGAAAATTCCTGATACCTTGCCGCGCGCCGACCTGCCCTTTGCCGGTCTGGTGGCCTTTGTCGCGGCGGCCCGGCATGGCAGCGTCTCCCGTGCGGCCGAGGACCTGGCGCTGACCCAATCCGCCGTGAGCCAGCGCATCCTGAAGCTGGAGGCGCACGTCGGCCAGCGCCTGTTCCTGCGCCAGGGGCACGGGGTCAAGCTGACCGGCGCGGGCGAGCTGCTGCTGCAGACCGCGGCCGACACCCTGGCGCGGCTGCAGGCCGGTCTGGAGCGCATCGAGCCCTACCGCAGCAAGGCCTCGCTGCTGATCGGCTGCCCCAATGACATTGCCCAGGGCTGGCTGCTGCCCCGGCTGGGCGAGTTGCGGGCCCTGCACCCCGGCCTGGAGGTGTGGCTGCTGTCCGACCGCGAACTCACCGACATTGACCGCATCGACGTCGATCTGGTGATCTCGCGCCGCCCGCTGCGCCGCACCGACGTGGAATGCATCCCCTGGCTGACCGACCGCTCGATCGCGGTGGCCGGCCCGCGCACCGCCGAGCGCCTGGCCGCCCTGCCCTGGCCCCGTCTGCTGGCCAAGGCGCCGGTGCTGCTGCTGGAGAGCGAACCCGAATGGGCGGGCCGCCTGGCCAGCGCCGCGGCCAAGGCGGTCAAAGGCCAGCAGCGTGCCGCCACCGTGCACGACGAAAACCTCTTGCTGGAGGCCGCCGCGCTGGAGCACGGCGTGGCCTGTGTCTCGGCGCTGCTGGCCGGTCATGCGCTGCGCGCCGGCCGCCTCGTCCACCTGCCCCAGGTGCCCGACGCACCCCGCCCCGGCCTGTGGCTGATGCGCAGCCGCCTGACCGCGCGCACGCCGCTGGTGGACCTGGCCTGGCGCTGGCTGCAATCACCCGGCACGGTGCAGTAGGGGGGCGCACCACCACTGCAGCGAGACTTGACGGGCCCCAAGTCAGTCCGCACCCGCCGGCGGATACTGGCTGACGCCCCCGAATGACCGGGCCGCATGCTGGCGGCGCCTGCCCAGCAGTGCACACCTCGAAGGAGAAGCCATCATGGGACACCCGAACACCGCCCGCGCCATGGCGTGGCTGTTGGCCGGCCTGCTGGCCCTGGCAGGCCCGGCGGCCCTGGCGGCCAGCCCTGCGCCCGGCGATCCATCGCCCTCCGGTCTGGCCCGCAGCATGGACGCCGACCGGGTCCGCTGGCACAGCAGCGAGCGGATGCTGCGAGGCTACGCCGCCGAGGGGACCAGCGTCACCCTCTGGCGTGAGCGCGGCCAGCTGCGCAAGATCGAGCTGACCGCGCTGGGCGAGCGCGGCCGTGTGCTGGCCGAGTTCTACTGGCGTGCCGGCCACCTGGTCTCGGCGCGCGAGCGCCGCATCGACTACGGCCGCCACATCATGGAGATCCCCGCCGACCAGGCCACGCCCATGAGCGTGGTTCAAGACGACGTGATCGACTACGCCGGCGGCCTGCCCCGCCTGTGGTGGCGTGACGGCAACCCGGGCCAGCCCCGGACCGCGGAGGCCCGCAGCCGAGCCCGCGAACTGGGCCGTCTGGCCGATTCCTTGCGCCGCCTGGGCACCCTGCCGCCGCCTGCCAAGGGCTGTGAATGGCAATGCGGTGCCGACTGGGACACCGGGCGCTGCGCGCGCTTCGTCTGCCGCTGAGGGCCCGGCCTCAGATCAGCACGATGTCGTACTGCTCCGGCGTCATCGTCGGCTCGGCCGACAGCGAGATCGGCTTGCCGATGAAGGCCGACAGGTCGGCCAGGTGGGCGCTTTCCTCGTCGAGCAGCATCTCCACCACGCCGGCGCTGGCCACCACGCGGATTTCCTTCGGGTCGAACTGGCGCGCCTCGCGCAGGATCTCGCGCAGCACGTCGTAGCAGACGGTGCGCGCGGTCTTGACCTGGCCCTTGCCCTCGCAGGTGGGACAGGGCTGGCACAGCATGTGGGCCAGGCTTTCGCGGGTGCGCTTGCGCGTCATCTCGACCAGGCCCAGCTGGGTGAAGCCGCTGACCGTGGTCTTGGTGCGATCCTTGGCCAGCTGCTTGCGGAACTCGGCCAGCACCTGCTGCTGGTGCGCCTCGTGGGCCATGTCGATGAAGTCGACGATGATGATGCCGCCCAGGTTGCGCAGGCGCAGCTGGCGGGCAATGGCCAGCGCTGCCTCGAGGTTGGTCTTGAAGATCGTGTCGTCGAAGTTGCGCGCACCCACGTAGCCGCCGGTGTTGACGTCCACCGTGGTCAGCGCCTCGGTCTGGTCGATGATCAGGTAGCCGCCCGACTTCAGCTCCACCCGGCGCGCCAGCGCGCGGGCGATCTCTTCCTCGATGCCGTAGAGGTCGAAGATCGGCCGCTCGCCACGGTAGTGTTCGAGCTTGGCCACCGCGGTGGGGGTGTAGGCCTGGCCGAACTCGCGCAGCAGGTCGAACTGCATCTTCGAGTCGATGCGGATGGTCTGGGTCTGCTCGCTGGCCATGTCGCGCAGCACGCGCTCGGCCAGGCTCAGGTCCTGGTGCAGCAGGCTGCCGGCGGGCTGGGCCAGCGCGCGCTGACGAATATCGGACCAGGCCTTGCGCAGGTAGGCGATGTCGTCGGCCAGTTCCTCGTCGCTGGCCTCCTCGGCATTGGTGCGCAGGATGAAGCCGCCACCACCGCCCTCTTCCGGCTTGCCCACCAGGGCCTGCATGCGGGTGCGCAGCTGCTCGCGGGTCTCGGCCGAGCCGATCTTCTGCGAGATGCCGATGTGGTTGTCCTGCGGCAGGAAGACCAGCATGCGCCCGGCGATGCTGACCTGGGTGGACAGGCGCGCGCCCTTGGTGCCGATCGGGTCCTTGATGACCTGCACCATCAGCGTCTGGCCCTCGAAGACCTGCTTCTCGATCGGCACCGGCGGCGCGGCGTCGCGGCCGTGGGCGTTGCTGCCGCTGGTGTGCAGGTCGGCCACGTGCAGAAAGGCCGCGCGCTCCAGGCCGATGTCGATGAAGGCGCTCTGCATGCCGGGCAGCACGCGCGCCACCTTGCCCAGGTAGATGTTGCCCACCAGGCCGCGCTCCAGCGTGCGCTCGATGTGCAGCTCCTGCACGGCGCCGTTCTCGATGAGGGCGACGCGGGTCTCCTGCGGAGCCCAGTTGATCAGGATGTCATGCATGGCCGGGCGTTGTCTCTTCTTGGCCGCCGCAGCCTGCGCACCCCGATCCTCAGAAGCGCACGCGGGCCTGTCGCAGCAACTGGGTGGTCTCGTACAGGGGCAAACCCATGATACCGGAGTAGCTGCCGCGGATCGTGGGGATCCACCCGCCCAGCGAGCTCTGGATCGCGTAGGCGCCCGCCTTGCCGAAGGGCTCGCCGCTGGCCACGTAGGCCTCGATCACCGCCTCGGGCAGTTCAGCAAAGCGCACGCTGGAATCACTGAGCGCGAACCGCGTGCGGCGACCGTCCCACACAGCCACCGCGGTCAGCACATGGTGCAGACGGCCGGACAGCGCGCGCAGCGTGGCCGCCGCCTCGGCGGCGTCGGCGGGTTTGCCCAGGATGCGCTGGCCCAGTGCCACCGTGGTGTCCGAGCACAGGATGGGCGCCGGTGCCAGGCCACGGGCGATCAGGCGGGCGCGCGCGGCCTTCAGCTTGGCGCGGGTCGCGCGCTCGACGTAGTCGCGCGGCGCCTCGCCGGCGCGCGTGGCCTCCAGTGCTTCGGCGTCCTCGTCGGGGCCGGGCAGCAGCAGCTCGTGGCGCACGCCCAGCTGGTCCAGCAACTGGCGTCGGCGCGGGCTCTGCGAGGCCAGGTAGACGAGCTCGTGCATCACTCGCGGTGGTAAGGGTGGCCGTTGCGCAGCGACCAGGCGCGGTAAAGCGCCTCGGCCAGGATGATGCGCACGAAGGCGTGGGGCAGGGTCAGGTCCGACAGGCGCAGGCTCTCGTCGGCCGTGGCCTTCAGCGCGGGGTCCAGCCCGTCGGGCCCGCCGATGAAGAAGGCCACGTCGCGGCCGTCGCCCAGCCAGAACTCCAGGCGCCTGGCCAGATCCACCGTGGTCAGCCGCGCCCCGCGCTCGTCCAGCAACACGCGCCGGGCGCCCTTGGGGATGGCCTCGTCCAGGCGCTTCGCCTCGGCCGCCATCAGTTGCTCGGCCGACTTGCCGCCGCGCGGCTCGGCCTTCACCGCCTTCAGCTCCAGCCGCAGGTCGGGCGGGAAGCGCTTGGCGAAATCCTCATAGGCCGCGTCGGCCCAGGCCGGCTGGCGCTGGCCGACCGCGGCGATCACCAGCTTCATCGCCGGGGATCAGCGGCCGGTCTTCTTCGGGGCGGCCTTCCTGGCCGCCGTTTTCTTGGCAGCCGGCTTGACCACGACCAGCTTCATCGGGGTCTTGGCCGTCGCGCTCTTGCGGGCCGGCGCCTTGGCCACGGTGCCGCTGGTGCTGCGGGTGGCGGCCTTCTTCGGCGCCGCCTTCTTCGGGGCGGCCTTGGCCGAGGCCAGGCCGCCGCTGGTCACCTTGCGGGCCGGTGCCGGCTTGGCCGCCTTTGCCGCTTTAGCGGGCTTGGCGGGCTTCTCCAGCGCGGCCTGGCCAGCGGCCGAGCGCGCAGTGGCGCTGGCCTTCTTGACCGGCGCCTTCTTCTTGACCGGGGCATCGCTGCCTTCGGAGGCCTTGACCAGACCGGTCTTGGCGTCGCCCAGCTTCATCTTCACCGGCTTGCCGCCCCAGATCTCTTCCAGGCGGTAGTAGTCGCGGATCGCCGGCTGCATGATGTGGCAGACCGCCGCCCCGCAGTCGACGATGATCCACTCGCCGTTGTCCTCGCCCTCGCAGCGCGGCACGTCGAAGCCGGCGGCCTTGACCGATTCACGCACACTGCTGGACAGCGCCTTCGTCTGGCGGTTGCTGGTGCCCGAGGCGATGATCACCCGCTCGAACAGGGGCGAGAGGTGCTCGGTGTTGAAGACCAGGATGTCCTGGGCCTTCACGTCCTCGAGGCCATCGACGATGGCGCGTTGCAGTTTGCGGATGTCCATGCGGGGGCCGGGCGGTTCAGGCCCGGTAGAGGCGGTGTTGGTCAATATAGCGCGCCACGTCGGGGCCGACCAGCGGGGTGATGTCCTCGCCGGCGCGAACCCGTTGGCGGATGTGGGTGGCGCTGATCGGGTGCTCGGGCAGCGGCAGCACCACCAGCCGGTGGTTGCCGGCATGCCAATCGGCCGGCGGCTGCGGCGGCTGACCATCGCGGGCGGCGACGGCGAACTGCACCCAGGCCCGCCATTGTGCCGCATCGCGCCAGGTATCGATGCGGGCGTACTGGTCCTGGCCAATGACCAGCATCAGTTCGGCGCCCGGCTGCTCGGCGCGCAGCTCGGTCAGGGTGTCCACGGTGTAGCTGGGCCCGGCGCGGTGCAGCTCGCGCGCGTCGACGATGAAGCCGGGCCCTTCGGCGACCAGCAGCCGCACCATGGCCAGCCGGTGCTCGGCCGGAGCCAGCTCGCCGGCCGGCTTCTGCCACGGCATGCCGGCCGGCAACCAGCGCAGCTCGTCCAGCGCCAGCGTATCGCGCGCCATGCGTGCCAGGGCCAGATGCGCCAGGTGCGGCGGGTTGAAGCTGCCGCCGAAAATGCCCACCCTCCGGCGGGCCGGACCTACCGGCGACTCCCCGTGGACGTGCGGGCCGGCTCGGGAGCGGCCCGACGCTGGGCCCGCGCCATCGCTCATCCGGCCTCGCCAGCCCAGTCACGGGCGCGGAGGAAATCGGTGTAGAGCTTTGCCTCCGGCGTGCCCGCCTCGGGCGCCCAGCTGTAGCGCCAGTTCACCACCGGCGGCATCGACATCAGGATCGCCTCGGTGCGGCCGCCCGACTGCAGGCCGAACAGCGTCCCGCGGTCGAAGACCAGGTTGAACTCGACATAGCGGCCGCGGCGGTAGGCCTGGAAGTCGCGTTCGCGCTCGCCATAGGGGGTATCGCGGCGCTTCTCGACAATGGGCACATAGGCGGCCAGGAAGGCATCGCCCACCGCCCGCGTCATCGCGAAGCTCTGCTCGAAGCCCAGCTCGTTGAAGTCGTCGTAGAAGATGCCGCCCACGCCGCGCGGCTCGTTGCGGTGCTTCAGGAAGAAGTACTCGTCACACCAGGCCTTGAAGCGCTCGTGCATGCCGGCCCAGGGCGACAGCGCCTGGCGACAGACGCGGTGGAAATGCACCGCGTCCTCTTCCACGCCGTAGTAGGGTGTCAGGTCCATGCCGCCGCCGAACCACACCACCGGCTCGCGCCCTTCGGGCATCGCGGCAAAGCAGCGCACGTTCATGTGCACCGTGGGCACGTGCGGGTTGCGGGGGTGGAAGACCAGCGACACGCCCATGGCCTCGAAGGGCGCGCCGGCCAGCTCGGGGCGGTGCGCGGTGGCCGAGGGCGGCAGGGTCCTGCCCTTGACGTGGCTGAAGTTGCAGCCGCCGCGCTCGAGCACGCCGCCGTTCTCGATCAGGCGGGTGACGCCGTCGCCGGTCAGCCGGCCGCCGGGCTCGCGGGTCCAGGCATCGGTCAGGAAGGACTGGCCGTCAAAGGCCTCGGCACCGGCGACGATGCGCCGCTGCAGGTCCAGGAAGTAGCTGCGCAAGGCCTGGGTGTCCATGGTCGTGTCTCCGTTGAATCTCACTTGAGCCGCACCGGGCTGGCCAGCTCGGGCCGGGCGCCGTGGGCATGTTCACGGTAATACTCGGCGAGCACCGCCATGTCGGCATGGCGGTCGCCGCTGAGCATCACGAAACGGTCAAAGCCGACACGCTTGCGCCGGTAGTCGAAGAGGATCAGGCCGATCGGCACGCCCGCCTCGAAAGCCACCGGGTAGAAGCCGCTCTTCCAGTGATCCACCAGGCTGCGCGTGCCCTCCGGAGCCAGTGCCAGCCAGAGGAACTCGTCGGCCTCGCGGGCGGCCTGGAAACGTTCGGTCATCGCTGAGGCAATGCCCCGTGCTCCACTGCGATCGACCGGAATGCCGCCAATCCAGCGGAACCAGCGTCCCAGCAGGGGGATGCGAAACAGGCTGTCCTTGCCCCAGAACTTCGCCGGGATACCGATCGCCCACTTCGCCAGCACGCCAATGACGAAATCCCAGTTGGAGGTGTGCGGGTAGGCAATCAGCACACCCTGGCGCGCCGGCAGGCCCTCCCAGACCAGCGTCCAACCCATCGCCTTGAGCACCCACAGCGCCAGGCGCGAGCCCCGCAACTGTACCGACCGCTCAGTGAGCCAAACCAGACTGCTCATGCGCATCCTTCACCAGGGCTCCCATCAAGCTGCATGCGCGGATCCGGCTCCGCCGGTCCGCGGTATGAGCCCCAGGAAACATGAAGGGTTTCTTCCGAAACCCTGGGGCAGCGACTGGCAAGGAGCGTGGGGGTCAACGTTTGATCGCGCGGTGTCCAATGTCGGTGCGCCACTGGGCGCCATCGAAGCTGATCGGCGCCAGCGCCTCGTAGGCGCGCTGCTGCGCGGCCTTGGTCGAGTCGCCCAGCGCGGTCACGCACAGCACGCGGCCGCCGGTGGTGCGTACCTGGCCATCGACCCACTCGGTGCCGGCGTGGAAGACCACCGCGTCATCGGTGCCGGCGGCGTCGGCCGGCAGACCGGTGATCACGTCGCCCTTGCGCGGCGTGCCGGGGTAGTTGTGTGCGGCCATCACCACGCCCAGGGCCACCCGGCGGTCCCAGTCCAGCTCGACCTGGTCCAGACGGCCGTCGGTGGCGGCCAGCAGCACGTCGACCAGGTCGGACTTCAGCCGCATCATGATCGGCTGGGTCTCGGGGTCGCCCATGCGGGTGTTGAACTCCAGCGTCTTGGGCCGGCCCTCGGCGTCGATCATCAGGCCGGCATAGAGGAAGCCGGTGAACGGGATGCCATCCCTGGCCATGCCGTTGATCGTGGGCAGGATGATTTCCTGCATCGCCCGGGCGTGCACATTGGGCGTGACCACCGGCGCAGGCGAGTAGGCGCCCATGCCGCCGGTGTTGGGACCGGTGTCACCGTCGCCGATGCGCTTGTGGTCCTGGCTGGTGGCCAGCGGCAGCACGTTCTTGCCGTCGCACAGGACGATGAAGCTGGCCTCCTCGCCCTGCAGGAACTCCTCGATCACCACGCGCGCGCCACCGGCGTTGTGGACCACGCCCAGCGTGTTGTCCTCCAGCATGAAGCGCACGGCCTCGTGGGCCTCGTCCAGCGTCATGGCCACCACCACGCCCTTGCCGGCGGCCAGGCCGTCGGCCTTGACCACGATGGGCGCGCCGATGCGGTCGATGTAGGCATGGGCCTCGGCCGGGTCGGTGAAGCTGCCGTAGGCGGCGGTGGGAATGCCGTGGCGCTGCATGAAGGCCTTGGCAAAGGCCTTGGAGCTCTCCAGCTGCGCCGCCGCCTTGGTGGGGCCGAAGATGCGCAGGCCACGGGCACGAAAGACGTCCACCACACCCTGCGACAAGGGCGCCTCGGGGCCGACCACGGTCAGCCCCACCTTCTGGGCCTCTGCGAAATCGGCCAGCGCCACTGGATCGGCGAGGGCGATGTTGGTGAGGCGCTTGTCCAGCGCGGTGCCGCCATTGCCAGGCGCCACGAAGACGCGCTGCACCTTCTCGCTCTGCGCCAGCTTCCAGGCCAGCGCGTGCTCTCGCCCGCCGCCGCCAATGACCAATACGTTCATTCCTTACTCCTGGCCGCGATGCGACCCGTTCAGCCGCAGGCGCGGATCCGGCGCCGCCGGTCCGCCGCATGAACCCCCACGGGGGGCAGCGACCGGCAGGGCGCGTGGGGGTCTCACATCTCAGCGTTGTGGAAGACGTCCTGCACGTCGTCCAGGTCCTCGATCACGTCGAGCAGCTTCTGCATCCGCTCGGCGTCGTCGCCGCTCAGCGCGATGGTGTTCTCGGCACGCATCGTCACTTCGGCGATCTCGGGCTTCAGGCCGGCGGCCTCCAGCGCGTTCTTCACCGACTCGAAGTCGGCCGGCGCGGTCAGCACCTCGATCGCGCCGTCGTCGTCGGTGATCACGTCCTCGGCACCGGCGTCCAGCGCCACCTCCATCACCTTGTCCTCGGACGTGCCGGGGGCGAAGACCAGCTGGCCGCAGTGCTTGAACTGGAAGGACACCGAGCCTTCGGTGCCCAGGTTGCCGCCGTGCTTGCTGAAGGCGTGGCGCACCTCGGCCACGGTGCGCACCCGGTTGTCGGTCATGCAGTCGACGATGATGGCCGCGCCGCCGATGCCGTAGCCCTCGTAGCGGATCTCCTCGTAGTTGACGCCCTCGAGGTTGCCGGTGGCCTTGTCGATGTTGCGCTTGACCGTGTCGGCCGGCAGGTTCACCGCCTTGGCCTTGTCGATCGCCAGGCGCAGCCGCGGGTTGGCCGACGGATCGCCGCCGCCGGTGCGGGCGGCCACCATGATTTCACGGATGACCCGGGTCCAGGCCTTGCCCCGCTTCTCGTCCTGGCGACCCTTGCGGTGTTGGATGTTGGCCCACTTGGAATGCCCAGCCATGCCTGAATGCTCCCGGCCCGAAGGCCTGTATGCTGTGTCGGTTGTTGTGGATATCGAATCCGCGATTTTATGTCGCCGGCCCGCGCCGGCCGGAGAGACGCGCGATGGGGGTCCCGAAGCACCTGCGCTGGCTGCTTGGTCTGTCGATCGCCGCGGCGGCCATGGGCGGTGCCGTCGCCGCGCCGGACGAGCGCGCGGATGCGTTGCGGCTCGGCCAGCTGACGCTGCACCGCTGCCCCAACGCCGACGACTACTGCGGTGCGCTGCGTCGCCCGCTGGACCCCGAGGGCCGCGTCCCCGGCGAGATCGACATCCGCTTCCACTACCTGCGCCGTGAACGCGCCGACCGACCGGCGGCGGGCTGGCTGGTGGCCATCGAGGGCGGCCCGGGCTACCCCTCCAGCGGCACCCGCTACACCTACCGGCGCATGTTCGGCCCCTTGCTGCGCGAGCGCGACCTGCTGACCGTGGATGCCCGCGGCACGGGCGACAGCGCCGCGATCCATTGCCCACCGCTGCAACAGGCGCCCGAGATGACGGCGCGCGATGTCGCACGCTGCGGCCGACAGCTCGGCGCGAGCGCGCCGCTGTATTCCACCGTGCAGGCCGCCGACGACCTGGCGGCGGTGCTGGCGGCGCTGGAGGCCCCGCCGGTGGACCTGTACGGCGACTCCTACGGCACCTGGTCGGCCCAGGTCTTCGCCTACCGCCACCCCGGCTGGCTGCGCTCACTGGTGCTCGACAGCGCCTACCCGGTGCCGATGACCGGAGGCGAAACCCCCTGGTACCCGTTCTTCGCGCCCACCGTGCGCCAGGCCTTCGACAAGGTCTGCCAGCGCTCGGCCCCCTGCGCCAGCCTGCCCGGCACCGCCCTGGAGCGGCTGCAGCCGGTGATTGACGCACTGCGCGCCGAACCCTTCGACGCCCGGGCCCAGGATGCCTCGGGCCGCTGGTGGCGCTTCAGGGCCGATGCCTCGCTGCTGGCCACGGTGATGTTCGTCGGCGCGCCGGCCTACGCGGTGGCGCGGGAGCTGGACGCCGCCGGCCGCGCCTTCCTGCAGGGCGACCGGCTGCCGCTGCTGCGCCTGATGGCCGAGACCCTGGCCTACAAGGACCCGCGTGATGCCCGGCGCGACCCGCGCTACTACAGCGTCGGCCTGTACGCCGCGGTCACCTGCCAGGACTACGCCCAGGTCTACGACATGCGGCTGCCACCCGCGCAGCGCCGCCGCCAGCGCGACGCGGCGGTGGCCGAACAGCAAAGCCTGCACCCCGACCTGTACGCCCCCTTCACGATCGACGAGTTCCGCGGCATGCCGCTTGACTACAGCCTGATCGACGCCTGCGTCGACTGGCCGGCGCCCGATCCCGCCCATCCCCCCGGGCCGCCCGTGCCGCCGCAGCCGGACATGCCGGCCATCCCGGTGCTGGTGCTCAGCGGCGAGCTGGACGCCATCACCACCCCACCCGAGGGGGCGATCGCCGCCAGCCTGTTCCCGGCCGGCCGCCAGGTGGTGGTGGCCAACAGCTTCCACCTGGTGGCCTCGCCCCCGCAGCGCGACGACTGTGGCCGGCAGCTGCTGCACCGCTTCCTTCTGACCGGCTCGCCGGGCGACACCGGCTGCGCCGAGCGCGTGGCACCGATCCGCACGCCACCGGCCTTCGCCCGCCGGCTGGCCGACGTCGCGCCCGCCCAGCCGCTGCCCGGCCACGCGGGCCGCCTGCAGGACCTGCAGCTGGCCGCGGCGGTGGCCCACACGCTGGCAGATGCCGCAGCCCGGGTGGAAAGCGCCGGGCCGCACAGCGTCGGGCTGCGCGGCGGCACGATCGCGATCGATCACCAGGGCCAGGGCTACCGCCTGCGGCTGCGCGGGGTGCGCTGGACCGAGGACGTCGCGGTCGACGGCGTGCTTGACTGGCCGCAGGCCGCCGGTCTGGCCACCGCCCAGGTGCAGGTCCAGGGTCCAGGCGCTGTGCGCGGACACCTGCGCGTGAGCTGGCCCGAGCAGCAGCCCGGGGCGCTGGCGCGGGTGCAGGGCGAGTTGGACGGACGCCACGTGGATGCGCAGCTGACCGCACCCTGAACCCTGTACGGGGAGCGGACTTCGCGCAGCGCGGTCGAGCCGCTAGACTGGGGCGGTCGCTCCTACCCACGCTATTCACCATGGCCGAACCCATCCTGGTCGCCCGGCACGGCGCCACCGAATGCTTCCTGCTGCCCGCCCTGGCCAACCGCCACGGCCTGATCACCGGCGCCACCGGCACCGGCAAGACGATCACGCTGCAGAACCTGGCCGAGAACTTCTCGAAGATCGGCGTGCCGGTCTTCATGGCCGACGTCAAGGGCGACCTGACCGGCATCACCCAGGCCGGCAGCGTGTCCGACAAGCTGGCGGCGGTTCTGAAGGAACGCGGACTGGATGCGCCCACGCCGCTGGCCTGCCCGGCCACGCTGTGGGACGTCTTCGGCGAGCTGGGCCACCCGGTGCGCGCCACCGTCTCCGACCTGGGCCCGCTGCTGCTGGGCCGGATGCTGGCGCTCAACGAGACGCAGTCGGGCGTGCTGAACCTGGTCTTCAAGATCGCCGACGACAACGGCATGGCCCTGCTGGACCTGAAGGACCTGCGGGCGATGCTGCAGTACGTGGGCGACAACGCCAGCCAGTTCCAGACCGAGTACGGCAACGTCAGCCCGGCCAGCATTGGCGCCATCCAGCGCGGCCTGCTGCAGGTCGAGGAACAGGGCGGCGACCAGTTCTTTGGCGAGCCGATGCTGGACATCGCCGACTTCATGCAGACCGTCGATGGCCAGGGCGTGGTCAACATCCTGTCGGCCGACAAGCTGATGAACGCGCCGCGGCTGTACGCCACCTTCCTGCTGTGGATGCTGTCCGAGCTGTTCGAGAACCTGCCCGAGGTGGGCGACCTCGAGAAACCCAAGCTGGTGTTCTTCTTCGACGAGGCCCACCTGCTGTTCAAGGACGCGCCGGCGGCGCTGGTCGAGCGCATCGAGCTGGTGGTGCGCCTGGTGCGCTCCAAGGGGGTGGGCGTGTATTTCGTCACCCAGAACCCGCTGGACATTCCCGACACCGTGCTGGGCCAGTTGGGCAACCGGGTGCAGCACGCGCTGCGCGCCTTCACGCCACGCGACCAGAAGGCCGTCAAGAGCGCCGCCGAGACCATGCGCGCCAACCCCGGCCTGGACATCGCCACCGCGATCACCGAGCTGGGTGTGGGCGAGGCGCTGGTCAGCTTCCTCGATGCCAAGGGCCGCCCCAGCGTGACCGAGCGCGTCTATGTGCTGCCGCCGGGCAGCCAGATCGGCCCGATCAGCGCCGAGCAGCGCGCCCGGCTGCGCCAGACCTCGCTGGTGGCCGGCGTCTACGAGAAGCAGGTCGACCGCGAATCGGCCTATGAGAAGCTCAAGGGCCGCGCCGCCGCCACCGCCGGCAACGCCGAGTCGATGGCCGCCGAGGCCACCCGCGCCGCCAAGGGCGGCATGGCCGACGCCGCCCAGGGCGCCGCGCAGGAAGCTGGCGGCGGCCTGCTGGGCGGGCTGTCCGACCTGCTGTTCGGCGCCACCGGCCCGCGCGGCGGCCGCCACGACGGCCTGGCCCAGATGGCCGCCAAGTCCGCGGTGCGCACCGTGGGGTCTGCGGTGGGCCGCGAGATCGTCCGCGGCGTGCTGGGCGGCCTGCTGGGCGGCTCCCGCCGCCGCTGATCGGCCCCCCGGGCGCCGCCACTGGCGCTCGCCCGGCCGCACTTCGCGCCGGCGGGTCACCGTTCGTCGCAGCCGCGTGGCCGCCCTCCGGGGCGATGGGAACACTGCCTCCCATCGACCACCCCGGAGGACGCCATGCCCCACCATCCCCTCACCCGCCGCCAATGGCTGGCCGCCGCGGCCCTGCTCGCCGCCAGCCTGGGCGCCAGCGCCCAGGCCGCTGACAGCTTCGCCAGCGCCCAGCAGACCTTTGCCCGCGCCCAGCAGGGCGACACCGCCGCGGTGGACGCCGCGGCCGCCCAGTTCGCCCGGCTGTCGGCCGCGGCGCCGGCCGACCCGGTGCTGCTGGCCTACGCCGGTGCCAGCGAGGCGATGCGCGCCACCACCACCTGGATGCCCTGGCGCAAGATGCGCCACGCCGAGGACGGCCTGGCGCGCCTGGACAAGGCGCTGAGCCTGGCCACCGGCGCCGGCAGCGCGCCAGGCCCCTCGGGCGTGGCCGCGGTGCTGGAGACGCGCTTCGTCGCCGCCAGCACCTTCCTGGCCCTGCCCTCGATGTTCAACCGCCAGGAGCGCGGTCGGGCCCTGCTGGCCCAGGTGCAGACCGACCCGCTGTTCGCCAGCGCGCCGGCCGGTTTCCGCCAGTCGGTGCAGCAGCGCGCCGGAGCCCAGTGATGAACCCGCCTGTGCTGAGTGCGCGCGGTCTGCACAAGACCTACCGCCTGGGCGCCCACGTGGTGCCGGCGCTTCAGGGGGTGGATCTGGCGGTGCTGCCCGGCGAGATGCTGGCGCTGACCGGGCCGTCCGGCAGCGGCAAGAGCACCATCCTGAACCTGGCCGGCCTGATCGACCGCGCCGACCAGGGCGAGATCCGCCTGGGCGGCCAGGATGTCAGCCGGCTCGACGAGCGCGCCGCCACGCTGGTGCGCCGCGAACACCTGGGCTTCATCTTCCAGGGCTTCAACCTGGTGCCGGTGATGACGGTGGCCGACAACGTCGACTACCCGCTGTTCCTGGCCGGCTTGCCCGACGGCGAGCGCCGCCAGCGCGTCGCCGAGGCGCTGGACAGCGTGGGCCTGGCCGAGCACGCCGCGCACCGGCCCGACGCGCTGTCGGGCGGCCAGCGCCAGCGGGTGGCCATCGCCCGCGCGCTGGTCAAGCGCCCCCGCCTGGTGATCGCCGACGAACCGACCGCGAGCCTGGATTCCCACACCGCCGACCAGGTGCTGGCGCTGATGCGCGAGCGCTGCCGCGCCGAAGGCGCCGCCTGCCTGATCGCCACCCACGATGCCCGCGTCGTCCACCGCTGCGACCGCGTGATCGCGCTGCAGGACGGCCGCATCGTCGCCCACGCCCCGGAGGATTTCCAATGAAGTGGCTCAGCTACGCCTGGCGCAACACGCTGCGCAACCGCCGCCGCTCGGCGGTGACGGTCACCATTGCGGCGATGGGCACGGCGGCGATCCTGATGGCCGGCGGCTTCGCGCTGTCCACCTACCAGGCCCTGGCCGAGTCCTCGGCCCGCAGCAGCGGCCACCTGGTCATCGGCCAGCCGGCGCAGTTCGAGCGCGACGAGGACATCCCGCTGCAACACGGCCTGGACGACTGGCCGCGCCTGCAGAAGCAGCTGCTGGCCGACCCCGCGGTGCGCCAGGTGCTGCCACGGGTCGAGTTCAGCGGCCTGGTCAGCAACGGCGAGAAATCGACCGTGATGCTGGCGGTGGGCATCGCGCCCGACGCCGAGTTCGCGATCAAGGGCCCCTTCCTGACGGTCACTGCCGGCCAGGTGCTCAGCGATGCCGACCGCGCCAGCGTGATGCTGGGCGAGGCCCTGGCCCGCAGCCTGAAGGCCACGCCCGGCAGCTCATTGACGCTGCTGGCCAGCACCACCGAGGGCGCGCTGAACGCCATGGACGTGACGGTCAAGGGTGTCTTCTCGACCGGCGTGCCCGACATCGACAAGCGTCTGGTTTACACCGACGTGTCCACCGCACAGCGCCTGCTGGTCAGCCAGCGCATCTCCAGCGCCGGGGTGTTCCTGGACCGCATGGACGCCACCGCGCCCGCCCAGGCACGCTGGCAGGCCGCGCTGCCGGGCCTGGCGGTGCGCACCTGGGTCGACCAGGCGCCGTTCTACCGCAGCGTCAAGGACCTCTACAACCGCATCTTCGGCGCGCTGGGGCTGATCATCGGCGTGATCGTCGTCTTCGTGGTGACCAATGCGATGGCCATGGCCATCGTCGAGCGCACCCGCGAGATCGGCACGCTGCGCGCGATGGGCACGCTGCCCGGCCAGCTGATCGGCAGCTTCGCGCTGGAAGGCCTGGTGCTGGGCGGTGCGGGCACGGCGCTGGGCGCGCTGATCGCCGGTGGGGTCAGCCTGCTGCTGGTGCTGGTGCCGGTGCAGATGCCGCCGCCGCCGGGCCGCTCGGTGGGCTACCCGCTGCTGGTCTCGCCCGACCCGCTGCTCTATGCGCTGACGATCGGTGCGGTGCTGGCCCTGGCCGTCATCGCCGCCGCCCTGGTCGCCCGCCGCACCGTGCACCTGAGCGTGGTCGACGCGCTCGCCCATGTCTGAACCGGAGATGACGATGAACCCCAAGACCCTGGCCTGGCTGGCCGCCGGCACCCTGGTGAAGATCGGCCTGCTGGCCGGCCTGGCCTGGCACAGTGCCCCGCGCGCTGCCGAACCCGAGGTGCCGGCGCTGCTGCAGGCCGCCGACCGCTTCCGCACCGGCGCCGACCGCCTGCAGGTCGAATCCCTGGTCACCACCACCCGCGCCGATGGCTCGGCCGACAAGGAACGCCGCTACACCGTCTTCGTGCAGGACCAGCACCGCTCGCTGGTGCTGATGCGCTCGCCCGCCGAAGCCGGGCAGAAGGTGCTGATGCTGGGCGACGACTTCTGGCTGCTGATGCCCGGCAGCCAGCGCGCGATGCGCATCACGCCCTCGCAGAAGCTGCTGGGCGATGCCTCCACCGGCGACATCGCCACCCTGTCCTGGGCCGAGGACTACGAGGGCCGGCTGCTGGGCGAGGAGCGCTGCGACGTGGAGGGCACGCCCCGCGCCTGCCTGCACCTGTCGCTGCAGGCGCGGCGCAAGAGCGTCAGCTACCAGCGCATCGAGCTGTGGCTGGGCAAGACCCGCCATGAGCCGATCCAGGCCGAGCTCTACGTGCAGTCGGACAAGCTGGCCAAGCGGGCCCGCTTCGTGATGGACAAGGCCGGTGCCCTGGTCAGCGAGATGCTGCTGCAGGACGAGCTGGGCAGCCGCGCGCAGACCCGCGTGCAGTACCTGTCGCGCCAGCCCAGGGCGGTGCCCGAGAACTGGCTGAATCCGATGTTCCTGGCCCGCAACCCCAGCCTGGAGTGAGCGCGTGAACCTGCCCCGCTGCACCCTGCTGCTGGCCCTGGCGGCCGGTGGCGTCCACGCGGCCGATGGCCCCGCCTGGCGCGGCGAGCTGCGCCTGTCAGGCTGGGACACCCCGGTCAATGCCCGCGGCCCCCTGGCCGACGCCAACCGCCTGGCCCCCGGCACCGCCGGCGTGTCCACCGCGCAGGCGCTGGCCGAGCTGGAAGCGCGCGCCGAGGGCGCCGGCTGGGTGGCCGAGGTCTGGCTGGCCTCGGTGGCCCAGCCTGGCGGCCGCAGCCACGCCGAGGCCCGCTTCAACGAACTGGCGCTGAACGGCGCCCTGGGCGACTGGCAGTGGACCCTGGGCCGACAGCGTGTGGCCTGGGACGTGGGCTACGGCTTCCGGCCCAACGACCTGGTCGGCCAGGAGGCCCGCCGCACGCTGCTGTCCAGCGCCACCGAGGGCCGGCCGGCCCTGCAGCTCGAACGCTTCTGGGGCGCCGACACCGCGCTGAGCCTGGTCTGGGCCAACCCGCAGCATGCCGGCGGCGGCCAGCGCGATGCGACCGGGGCCGACGAATCCGCGCTGGCGCTGCGCGGCTACCAGCGCCTGGGCGCGCTCGACGCCTACGCCTTCGGCCGCTGGGGACGCCACACCGGCGCCAGCCTGGGTGCGGCGCTGGCCTGGGTGGCCGACGACGCGCTGGAGCTGCATGCCTCGTGGCGCCTGCTGCAGCGCAGCGACGGCTGGCGCATCGACGCCGCCGCGGCAGACCGCCCGCTGCCCGCCAACCCCTGGCAGGTCGGGCCACAGGCCGGCAGCAGCCAGTGGCTGCTGGGGCTCAGTTGGACCGGCAGCGCGCAGCAGAGCCTGCTGGTCGAAACCTGGCACGACGGCACGGCTCCCGCCGATGCGGCCTGGGACGCCTGGCAGCGGCGCAACCAGGCGTTGGCAGCCTTCGCGACCACGCCCGGTCTGCCCGAGGGCCTGCAACAGGCGGCGGCCGGCAACCTCGGCTGGCAGGCCAGCCCGCTGTCCGGCGCCGGTCCGCGCCGGCAGCAGCTGTTCGTGCGTGCGGCCTGGCAACCCACGCCGTGGACGCTGAGCCTGGACAGCCTGTACCACCCCGCCGACCACGGCCGCACGCTGACCGCCGCCGCGCAGTGGCAGGGCGACCGCTGGCGCCTGGAAGCGGCCTGGCGCGTGATCGGCGGGCCGTCGTCAGCGCTGCTGGCGCAACTGCCGCAGCGCCAGCAGCTGGTGCTGGCGGCCCGCGTGGCGCTCTGAGCACCCGCGGCGGGCCCGCGCAGCCCGCCACTGGCGCCGTCCAAGCGGGGTTTCGCGGCGCCGGCACGCCATTGGTCGCATCGGCGCGGACCGACTGAGGCCGGGGCGCGACGATGCCGCCATCGACACCCCACCCACCGGAGTCCGCCATGCACCTCGCCACCCCTCTCAGCCTGAGCCCCGCGGTCCAGGTCCATCTGCTGTTCGCCGCCGTCGCCCTGGTGCTCGGGCCGCTGGCCCTGCGCAGCCGCAAGGGCACGCCGATGCACCGCGGCCTGGGCTATGCCTGGGTGGTCTGCATGCTGGCCGCTGCCGCCTCCAGCCTGTTCATCCGCGACTTCCAGCGCCTGAACCTGGGCGGCTACACGCCGATCCACCTGCTGGCGCTGCTGACCTTCGCCGGCGTGGGCAGCGGGGTCTGGCTGGCGGTGCGCGGCCGCATCGCCGCCCACCGCCACACCATGTGGCGCGTCTACCTGGGCGCCTGCGTCGGCGCCGGCGTGTTCACGCTGCTGCCGGGCCGCTACCTGGGCGACCTGGTGTGGCACCATGCACTGGGTCTGGCCTGAGCGGCTGGGACCTCTGACCGTGACCCCGCTGCCCATGACACTGCGCTACACCGATTTCCAGCTCAGCCTGGGCCACTCGCTGCGGGCCACCCAGGGCATCTGCCTGGTGGTCGCGGCGGTCCTGGCGCTGCTGGGCATGCCATGGTGGGTGGCGGTGGTCTACTCGCTGTGCATCGGCAACCTGACCTCGCTGCTGGTGCACCTGGGCCGCTGGGGCCTGGCCTGGTGGCAGGTGCGCCGCAGTGGCACCCCGGCGACCGAGGCGCAGCGCCACGGCTGGCCCGGCTGGGGCCTGATGACGGTGGTGATCGTGCTGGCGGTGGGCCTGGCCTACCCACTGGGCTCGTGGATCGCCGGCCTGCTCACCGGCATCCACAGCGATGGCAGCCATCAGCACGAGTGGCGCACCTGGCTGGGCCTGTTCGCGATCTCGCTGGTGCCGGCCGCGGTGGGCACCTTCTACTTCCGCTCGCGTGCCCACATCGCCGCCACCGAGGCCGCGCTGGCCCAGGTCAGCCGGCAGGCCGCCGAGACCGAGCTGAAGATGCTGCAAAGCCAGCTGGAGCCGCACATGCTGTTCAACACGCTGGCCAACCTGCGTGCGCTGATCGGCATCGATCCGGCCCGCGCCCAGACCATGCTGGACCACATGATCGCCTGGCTGCGTTCCACGCTCAGCGCCAGCCGGCGCAGCGCACACCCGCTGGCTGACGAGTTCCGCCACCTGTCGGACTACCTGGCGCTGATGCGCATCCGCATGGGCGAGCGCCTGAGCGTGGAGATCGACCTGCCCGCCGACCTGGCGGATGCGCTGGTGCCGCCGCTGCTGATGCAGCCGCTGGTGGAAAACGCGATCCGCCACGGCCTGGAGCCGCTGCGCGGCCCGGCCCGCCTGGCCTTGACCGCGCGCCGCGACGGCGCATCGCTGCTGCTGAGCGTGCGCGACAACGGCCTGGGACTGGGTGCCGCGCGCGACACCGCCGGCACCGGCTTCGGCCTGACCCAGGTGCGCGAGCGCCTGGCCACGCTGTACGGCGAGGCCGCCGCGCTGTCGATCGCCGACGCCGCAGGCGGTGGCACCGAAGCCTCGGTGCGCCTGCCTCTCACCCGTCCTGAACATCCGACCCCATGAGCACCCCGCTGCGCCAACCCGCCACCGCCCTGATCGCCGAGGACGAGCCGCTGCTGGCCCAGGCCCTGCAGGCCGACCTGGCCGCGGTCTGGCCCGAGCTGAAGGTCATCGCCCATGCGGTGGATGGCGAGCAGGCGATCGACGATGCGCTGTCCTGGCGCCCCGAGCTGATCTTCATGGACATCCGCATGCCGGGCCGCAGCGGTCTGGAAGCGGCCCAGGCGATCATCGAAGACTGGCCGGCCGAGATCCCGCTGCCGCTGCTGGTCTTCGTCACCGCCTACGACCAGTACGCGCTGCAGGCCTTCGAGCTGGCCGCGGCCGACTATCTGCTCAAGCCGGCGCCGCGCGAGCGCCTGGCCCAGACCTGCGAGCGCCTGCGCGAGCGCCTGGCCCAGCGCGAGCATGCCCCGGCCGAGGCGCGCGGCGCCGACGACCAGTTGCTCGACCGCCTGCGCCTGCTGCTGGGCACCGCCCCCGCGCTGGCCGGTGCCCTGCCCACGGCCGACCAGCCGCTGACGGTGATCCAGGCCTCCTCGGGGTCCACCGTGCATCTGGTGCCAATCGAGGATGTCATCTACTTCGAAGCCGCCGACAAGTATGTGCGCGTGCTCACCGCCGAGCGCGAGCACCTGATCCGCAGCTCGCTGCGCGAATTGCTGCCGCAGCTGGACCCGGCCCGCTTCTGGCAGGTGCACCGCGGGCTGGTGGTGCAGGCGCGCGAGATCGACCACGCGCTGCGCGACGAATCGGGCAAGGTGCAGCTGGTGCTGCGCCGCCGCCCCGAGCGGCTGGCCGTCAGCCGGCTCTACGCCGCCCGCTTCAAAGGCATGTGAGCCCCGGGCTTACCCGAGGGGGTGCTGGCTACAATCGAGGACATCGGTGGCGCCGTCGGCGCCCCACCACTCCCCCCCGCCCCTGGCATGAGCGACAAAGCCCCCGCGGCCGGCACCGAGCCGGTCAAGCCCAGCAATTTCCTGCGCGGCATCATCGAGCGTGACCTCGAGGCCGGCACCTACGACGGCCGCCCCTTCGGTGGCGGCCCCGGCGATGCCGCCCACCACGCCGCCGGCCAGCCCGACCCGGCGCGCGTGCGCCTGCGCTTCCCGCCCGAGCCCAACGGCTACCTGCACGTGGGTCATGCCAAGAGCATCTGCCTGAACTTCGGCCTGGCGCGCGACTACGGCGGCGTCTGCCACCTGCGCTACGACGACACCAACCCCGAGAAGGAGGAGCAGGAGTACGTCGACGCGATCGCCGAGATGGTGCAGTGGCTGGGCTGGGACTGGAACGCCCATGGCGTGAGCCACCAGTTCTACGCCAGCGACTACTTCGACTTCATGTACCGCGCGGCCGAGCACCTGATCGAGCGTGGTCTGGCCTATGTCGACGAGCAGACGCCCGAGCAGATGCGCGCCAACCGCGGCGACTTCACCACGCCCGGCACCGACAGCCCCTTCCGCAGCCGCACGCCCGAGCAGAACCTGGCGCGCTTTCGGGAGATGCGCGACGGCCTGCACGCCGACGGCGCGATGGTGCTGCGCGCGAAGATCGACATGGCCTCGCCCAACATCAACCTGCGCGACCCGGCCATCTACCGCATCCGCCGCGCCACCCACCACAACACCGGCGACAAGTGGTGCATCTACCCGATGTACACCTACGCCCACCCGATCGAGGACGCGCTGGAGCGCATCACGCACTCGATCTGCACGCTGGAGTTCGAGGACCAGCGCCCCTTCTATGACTGGCTGCTGGAGCGCCTGGCCGAAGGTGGCCTGCTGGCCCACCCGCTGCCCAAACAGTACGAGTTCGGCCGCCTGAACCTGAGCTACGTGATCACCAGCAAGCGCAAGCTCAAGCAACTGGTCGACGAGCAGCATGTCAGCGGCTGGGACGACCCGCGCATGCCCACGCTGGCCGGCATGCGCCGGCGCGGCTACACGCCCGCCAGCATCCGCAAGATGGCCGATGACTCGGGCGCCAGCAAGACCAACATCTGGCTGGACTACTCGGTGCTGGACATCGCGCTGCGTGCCGACCTGGAAGACCAGGCGAAGCGGGCGATGGCGGTGATCGACCCGGTCCAGCTCAAGCTGACCAACTACGCCGAGGTCTTCGGCAGCCAGGACCACCGCGAGCCCTGCGGCGCCCCCTTCCATCCGCACCACCCCGAGTGGGGCCAGCGCGCCTTCAGCCTGGGGCCCGAGCTGTGGATCGAGCGCGAGGACTTCGCCGAGGTGCCGCCCAAGGGCTACTTCCGCCTGTTCCCGGGCAACAAGGTGCGCCTGAAGTACGGCGTGATCATCGAGTGCACCGGCTGCGAGAAGGATGCCGACGGCACCCTCACCGCAGTCACCGCCACCGTGATCCCCGACACCAAGAGCGGCACGCCCGGCGCCGACAGCGTCAAGGTCAAGGGCACGATCACCTGGGTGGGCGCCCATGAGGCCGTGGCCTGCGAGATGCGCCTGTTCGACCGCCTGTTCACCGAGCCGCAGCCCGACGCCGGCGGCCGCGATTTCCTGACCGTGCTCAACCCGAAGAGCAAGCAGGTGGTGCGCTCCTACCTGGAGCCGGCACTGGCCGCCGCGCAGCCCGACGACAAGTTCCAGTTCGAGCGCCACGGCTACTTCGTCGCCGACCGGCTGGACCACCGCGCCGATGCGCCGGTGTTCAACCGCATCACCGGCCTCAAAGACGGCTGGACCAAGTAAACCGGCGCCTCGCGCGCCCCGCCGCCAGCCTGCCAGGCCGGCGGCCCGCTCATTGTCATGACTGCCACCCGACGCCCTGCGCTGCCGCTGCCCGACTGGCTGCGCGCCATCGCCTCCCAGCTGATCATCGCCCACCATCTGGCCTGGTACGGCCCGCTGGCGCTCAGCGCCACCTCGCTGTGGCCCGGGCTGTTCAGTGGCCTGCAAACCTACGGCCGGCTGGCGGTGCAGGTGTTCCTGGTGGTGGCAGGCTACCTGGCCGCACGCGGGCTGGCGCCCAGCCCCTTTGCCCGCAGCGGTCCGGCCCCTGGCGACTGGGCCGCTCTGGTGTGGCAGCGCTACTGGCGGCTGGCCAGGCCCTATGGCGTGGCGCTGCTGGCGGCGCTGGCCGCGGCCGCGGTCGCTCGCCAGTTCGGCAGCGATCCGGACACCCCCGCCGCGCCCAGCGCGCCGGAACTGCTGGCCAACCTGCTGTTCCTGCAGGACCTGCTGGGCGTGCCGGCGTTGAGCGCGGGTTTCTGGTACGTGGCGATCGACCTGCAGCTGTTCGCGCTGTTCGCCGCGCTGGTGGCGCTGCGCCGCATCGGGCGCGCGGGCTCGACGCTGAACCGCGTGATGCGGGTGGCCAGCGTGCTGGGCTGCGTGGGCCTGATGCTGGCCTCGATGCTGTGGCTGAACCTGGACAGCCGCCTGGACGCCTGGGCGCCCTACTTCTTCGCCGCCTACGGTCTGGGCGTGGCCGCCTGCTGGATCCACGCCCAGCCGCGCCGCACCGGCCTGCTGCTGGCGCTGGCGGCCCTGGTGGCGGCCGCCCTGGTGCTGGACTGGCGTGAGCGCCTGGCCGTGGCGGGCCTGACCGCGCTGCTGCTGGCCTGGCAGCCCGCGGGCGAGCGCCTGGCGCGCCACGCGCTGCATCCGCTGATGCGCTGGCTGGCCCGCGTGTCCTATGGCAGTTTCCTGCTGCACTACCCGCTGCTGCTGCTGGTGGGCACGGCGGTCGACATCGCCTGGCCGGAACAGGCCGGGCCCGCCGCGCTGGGCCTGGTGCTGACCTGGGCCCTGAGCCTGGCCGCCGGCTGGGCCGTGCACCGCTGGGTGGAACTGCCCCATGCCGCGCCCAGGCCGCGCCAGCCGCTGCCCAGCCGCAGCTTCGCCAATCCCTGAGCGCCGTGCGCTAGGGTCTGTCCGCGTGGACGGCTCATCGGCCGCCCGCGTACCCTCGCCGGCACGAGGAGGATGGTATGCCCATCGACGACACCGCGGCGACCGACACGCCGGCCAGCCCGATCCAGCTGGCGCCGCTGGGCTTCGGCGACCCGCTGACCTGGCTGGCCCTGGGCTGGCGGGACTTCCGGCGGGCACCGGCCATCGGCCTGTTCTTCGGCGCCTGCTTCATGGCCATGGGCTGGATGCTGCTGAAGGTCTTCCAGCACCAACCCGCCTACACGCTGGCGCTGTCGGCCGGCTTCCTGCTGATGGGGCCCTTCATGTGCCTGGGCCTGTACCACGTCAGCCGTGAGCTGGACGCCGGCCGCAGGCCCACGCTGGCCGGTGCCCTCACCGCCTGGCGCACCCGCACCTCGACGCTGGCGATCTTCGGTTTCGTGCTGCTGGTGCTGGAGATGCTGTGGGGCCGCGCCAGCCTGGTGATCTTCGCGGTCAGCTTCGATGGCATCCCCGATTTCAAGGGCTCGCTGCTGGCGCTGCTGGACCCCGAGAACCTGGGCTTCATCATCACCTACGTCGTGGTCGGCGCGGTGTTTGCCGGCCTGATCTACTGCGTCAGCGTGATCAGCATCCCGATGATCCTGGACCGACCCGTGGACGCGATCACCGCCGGCCTGACCAGCTTCCGCCTGGTGCTCACGCAGACCGGCGTGATGATCTGGTGGGGCGCGCTGATCACCGGCCTGGTGACCCTGGCGCTGCTGCCCGGCTTCGCGGGGCTGCTGCTGGTGGGGCCGGTGGTCGGCCACGGCACCTGGCACGCCTACCGGGCGGCGGTGCAGGCCTGAACGACACGGGCCCGCCAAAGCGGGCCCGTGCGCAGGGATTGAGCGGACTCAGACGGCCGGCTTGTCGCCGGTCAGCAGGGGTATCAGGCCGTCCTGGCTGGAGCCCAGCAGGCCAGCCCCCGAGTAGATGCCCAGCTTGTGGCGGGTGTCCTGGATGTCCAGGTTGCGCATCGTCAGCTGGCCGATGCGGTCGGCCGGCGTGAACGCGCCCTCCACCTTCTCCATCGACAGCCGCTCGGGCGCGTAGGTCAGGTTGGGGCTCTCGGTGTTGAGGATGGTGTAGTCGTTGCCGCGGCGCAGCTCCAGCGTCACCTCGCCGGTGATCGCCGAGGCCACCCAGCGCTGCGCGGTCTCGCGCAGCATCATGCACTGCGGGTCGAACCAGCGGCCCTGGTAGAGCAGGCGGCCGAGCTTGCGGCCGTTCATCCGGTACTGCTCGATCGTGTCCTCGTTGTGGATGCCGGTGACCAGGCGCTCGTAGGCGATGTGCAGCAGCGCCATGCCCGGGGCCTCGTAGATGCCGCGGCTCTTGGCCTCGATGATGCGGTTCTCGATCTGGTCGCACATGCCCAGGCCGTGGCGGCCGCCGATCTCATTGGCCTTGTAGAACAGGCTCAGCAGGTCGGGGAAGGTCTGGCCGTTCAGGGCCACCGGCACGCCCTGCTCGAAGCGCACCGACACCGTCTCGCGCTTGACCTCGACGTCGTCGCGCCAGAAGGCGACACCCATGATGGGCTTGACGATGCTGATGCCGGCGTTCAGGTACTCCAGGTCCTTGGCCTCATGCGTGGCGCCCAGCAGGTTGGAGTCGGTCGAGTAGGCCTTCTCGACGCTCATCTTGTAGTCGAAGCCGTTGGCGATGAGGTACTCGCTCATCTCCTTGCGGCCGCCCAGCTCGTCGATGAAGGTCTGGTCCAGCCAGGGCTTGTAGATCTTCAACGACGGGTTGGCCAGCAGGCCGTAGCGGTAGAAGCGCTCGATGTCGTTGCCCTTGTAGGTGCTGCCGTCGCCCCAGATGTTGACGCCATCGTCGCGCATCGCCACCACCAGCGCGGTGCCGGTGACCGCGCGGCCCAGCGGCGTGGTGTTGAAGTAGGTGGCGCCGCCGGTGGAGATGTGGAAGGCGCTGCACTGGATCGCCGCAATGCCCTCGGCCACCAGTTGATGGCGGCAGTCGATCAGGCGGGCGATGTCGGCGCCGTAGGCCTTGGCCTTGCGCGGGATCTCCTCGTAATCGGACTCGTCAGGCTGGCCCAGGTTGGCGGTGTAGGCGCAGGGCACCGCGCCCTTGGCGCGCATCCAGTGCACGGCCGCCGAGGTGTCAAGGCCGCCGGAGAAGGCGATGCCGACGCGCTCGCCGACGGGCAGTTGCTGGAGGATGTTGGACATGGCGTGTTCGGGTGGGGGAAATCTGGCAACCCTCGATTTTACCGCCCGGGCTGTGGCGCTCCGCGGCTGCAGTGTGCAGGGCGTGCGCCCGGGCCCAAAGACCATTTCAATTGTGTGCAATTGAATTGTGTGAAATCATTCAGCCCATGACATCGCGCCCCTCCGCTTCCGCTGTCCCGGCCGCCGACTGGCTGTCGCTGGACCGTCAGCTGTGCCACGCGATCTACGCGGCCTCGCTGACCATGACCCGGCTGTACAAACCGCTGCTGGACCCCCTGGGCCTGACCTACCCGCAGTACCTGGTGATGCTGGCCCTGTGGGAGCAGGACAACGCCACGGTCAGCGAACTCGGCCAGCGCCTGGGACTGGACTCGGGCACGCTGACCCCGCTGCTCAAGCGCCTGGAGGCCGCCGGCCGCGTGCAGCGCCTGCGCGACAGCGCCGATGAGCGCCGCGTGCGCCTGCGTCTGACCCCCGCCGGCCGCGCACTGCGCGAACAGGCCCTGGCCGTGCCGCAGGCGATTGCCTGCGCCAGCGGTTGCCAGCTCGATGAAATCACCGATCTGACGCGTCGCCTGCAGGCGCTGCGTCACCACCTGGACCAGGCCGCCGCCTGATCCCTTTCACCCCCCCATCAGGAGATGACCATGGCCCTGGAAAAAGTCCTCTATACCGCGCACGCCACCGCCACCGGCGGCCGCACCGGCTCTGCCAAGTCGGACGACGGCAAGCTCAACGTCGAGCTGTCCACCCCGCGTGAGCTGGGTGGCGCCGGCGGCAACGGCACCAACCCCGAGCAGATGTTCGCGGCCGGCTACTCGGCCTGCTTCATCGGCGCGATGGGCGCGGTCGCTGCCTCGCAGAAGTTCAAGCTGCCGCCCGATGTGAGCATCAGCGCCGATGTCGGCATCGGCCCGATCCCGGGCGGCTTCGGCATCCAGGTCGCGATGGCCATCAGCCTGCCGGGCATGGAGCGCGCCGCCGCCGAAGCGCTGGTGGCGGCCGCCCACCAGGTCTGCCCCTACAGCAATGCCACCCGCGGCAACATCGACGTGGTGCTGACCGTCGTCTGAAGCGCCGTCACCCAGGTGTCATGGCGCCGCCATGACACCGTCATGCGGCCTCACGAGCATGGCGGGATCCGTGACCAACGCTTCCCGCCATGCCGTCCATCTGCCGTACCTGCCTGTCCACCCTGGCCCTGGCCGCGCTGCTCGCCAGCGCCCAGGCCGCCCCCACCCTGATCGCCCGCGGCAGCCTGCCCGGTGACGCCGCCGACCTGTCCGGCCTCAGCGGCACTCTGGAGAACGGAGCCCCCGCCAACCTGCTGGGCGGGCTCGGCTCGGCCCTGGCCTGGGCCGGTGGCAGCACCTTCATCGCCCTGCCCGACCGCGGCCCCAACGCCTCGGCCTGGAACACGACGGTCGACAACACCACCAGCTGGGTTCCGCGCTTCCACACGCTGTCGATGGCGCTGAGCCCCAACCCGGCGGGCCCGCTGCCCTTCACGCTGACGCCCACGCTGACTGGCACCACGCTGCTGTGGTCGCGTGACGCGCTGCACTACGGCCCGGCCGTGCCGGCGATCAACACCGCCAGGCGCCACTTCTTCAGCGGTCGCAGCGACAACTTCGGCCCCGGCGATTCGCTCGACCCGCTGCATGCCCGCCTCGATCCGGAAGGCCTGCGCGTCTCACGCAACGGCAAGACGGTCTACATCAGCGACGAGTACGGCGCCTACGTCTACGCCTTTGACCGCGCCAGCGGCAAGCGCCAGCGCGCGTTCGCGCTGCCCTCGGCCACCTTTGCGGTGAACACGCTGGCGGCCACCGGCGCGGCCGAGATCAGCGGCAACACCACGGGTCGCGTGGCCAACAAGGGCATGGAAGGTCTGGCGATCACGCCCGACGGGAAGCACCTGATCGGCTTCATGCAAAGCCCGCTGCTGCAGGACGGCGGCGACGGCGGTCGCGCCAACCGCATCGTGCGCATCGAGATCGCCACCGGTGTGGTCGAGCAGTTCGCCTACGACAACTTCATCCCGGCGATGAACAAGGCCTACAACAGCAGCGAGATCCTGGCGATCAACAGCCACGAATTCCTGGTGCTGGAGCGCGACGGCAAGGGCCTGGGCGATGGCACGCTGGCGGTGGTCAAGCAGCTGTGGAAGGTGGACCTGAGCGGCGCCACCGAGGTGAGCGGTCTGAGCGGCGCGGCGGCCCTGCTGGCCGTGGCCCCCACCAAGACGCTGTTCCTGGACCTGCGCGCGGCGCTCAATGCCGCCGGCATCGCCGACGCCGACATCCCGGCCAAGCTCGAGGGCGCGGCCTTCGGTGAGGACGTGGTGATCGACGGCGTCACCAAGCACACGCTGTACCTGGCCAACGACAACGATTTCCTGGCCAGCGTGGGCGGCAAGGACAACCCGAACCAGTTCTTCGTCTTCGCCTTCGACGACGCCGATCTGGGCGGCTCGGTCTACGAGCCGCAGCGCTTCAAGCAGCCCTGATCAGCGCGCCACCAGCAGGCGCAGCAGCAGCTCGACCCGCGCCTTGGCGGGTGTGAGCGCGCCCGCCGAGGGCCAGGCGCCCTCGGGCTGGCCGACGATGCCACCGCGCTGGCAGCGCGTGGCCCGCCAGACCAGCAGGCCCCGCTGCGCCGCCGCCTGCAGCGCCGCGTCCAGCGCGGCGTTCACGGTGCCGTTGCCGGTGCCCTCGACCACCAGGCCGCGGTAGCCCGCATCCAGCAGCGCATGCACCAGCACCGGCTCGACGCCGGCATGGCTGCTCACGATGCCCACCCGCGGCCAGGCGGCCACCGGGGGCTCGATCGTCGCCAGGCCCAGCGCCACGCCCCGGGGCCAGTCGCGCCAGCGCAGGACCCGGCCCTCGCGCAGGCTGGCCACCGGTGGCGCGTCGCCGCCCTCGAACGCGTCGATGCGAAACGGCTGCGTCTTGCGCACGTCGGCGGCCGCCCAGACCTCGCCCCCCACCGCCACCAGCACCCCCTGCGCGCCCGGCTCGGCGGCCAGCGTCACCGCGTCCAGCAGGTTCTGCGGGCCATCGGCCTGCAGCGACGTGGCCGGGCGCATCGACGCGGTCATCACCAAGGGCTTGATCGGCGCCAGCACACGCTGCAGGAACCAGGCGGTCTCCTCCAGCGTGTCGGTGCCATGGGTCACCACCACGCCGGCCACCTCGGGCCGCGCCAGGTGGTGGGCGGCGCGGCGCGCCAGCTGCTGCCAGGTGGCGTGGTCCATGTCCTTGCTGTCGAGCTGGGCCACCTGTTCGGCCTCCAGCGTGCGGCTGGCCAGTGCCGGCACCGCCAGCAGCAGCTGGGTCACGTTGAGGCTGCCCGCCGCGTAGCCGACGTTGTCGCCCGCGCCGGCGATGGTGCCGCCGGTGCCCAGAATCACGATGCGTGCCGATTCACTTTGCATTTTTCGACAGTCTGGATAAAAATACAGCCACTGGATGCAACCCCAGCCGTGCTCCACCGGAGCCGGCCACCCCTCATGCTTGAAAGCCCCAAGCTCACCGCCCGGCAGCAACAGGTGCTCGACCTGGTGCAAAGCACCATCGAGCGCACTGGCGCCCCGCCCACGCGGGCCGAGATCGCTGCCGAACTGGGCTTCAAGTCGCCCAACGCCGCTGAAGAGCACCTGCAGGCCCTGGCCCGCAAGGGCGTGATCGAGCTGGTCGGGGGCACCTCGCGCGGCATCCGCCTGCAGTCTGCCACGCTGCGCGCGCTGAACGAGGCCCGCGGCAAGCAGTTCATGCTGCCGCTGCCCAGCCTGGCGCAGCTGACACTGCCGCTGGTCGGCCGCGTCGCCGCCGGTCACCCGATCCTGGCCCAGGAACACGTGGACCAGACCTATGTGCTCGAAGCCTCGCTGTTCCCGCAGAAGCCCGACTACCTGCTGAAGGTCAAGGGCATGAGCATGCGCGATGCCGGCATCGTCGACGGCGACCTGCTGGCGGTCAAGCAGACGCGCGAGGTGCGCAATGGCCAGATCGTCGTCGCGCGGCTCGACAACGAAGTCACCGTCAAGCGCTTCCACCGGGGCCGCCAGGGCGTGGAGCTGCTGCCCGAGAACCCCGACTTCGAACCCATCGTTGTCGGCCCCGAGCGCGAGGACTTCTCGATCGAGGGCATCGCCGTGGGCCTGGTGCGCCAGCACATGCTGATCTGATCTCCCGGCGGGCTGTACCGATGGGCACGATCAAATCCCCCAAAGCCGCCAGTGCCGCCGAGTGCGACGCGCTGGAACGCCTGCCCAATGTCGGCCCGGCGATGGCCGCCGACCTGCGCTCGCTGGGCATCCAGCACCCGTCGCAGCTGGCCGGCCGCGACGCCTATGCCCTGTACCGCGCGCTGGAGCGTCACAGCGGCAAGCGGCAGGACCCCTGCGTGCTGGACACCTTCCTCGCCATCGTCGATTTCATGAACGGCGCAGCACCTCGCCCCTGGTGGGACTACACCGCCGACCGCAAGCGCCAGTTCGGCGCGCTGCATCCGGCCTGAACACGCGGCCTGAACACCCGGCCTGAGCACCCAGCCAGTGCTCGCTGCTACAGCCGCTCGCGCCGCCACAGCGCCGGAAACAGCCGCGGCCACACCGCCACCGCCAGCAGCGTGCCGGTGCCGCCCAGCAGCACCGAACCCACCGGTCCCAGCCAGGCCGCCGTGGCGCCCGACTCGAACTCGCCCAGCTGGTTGCTGGCGCCGATGAACACCGAGTTCACCGCTGCCACGCGGCCGCGCATCGCGTCGGGCGTCTCCATCTGCACCAGGCTCTGGCGGATCACCACGCTGACCATGTCGGCGGCACCGGCCACGGCCAGCGCCAGCATCGCCAGCGGCAGGCTGCCGGCCACCGCAAAGGCCAGCGTGGCCAGGCCATAGACCGCCACCGACTGCAACAGGCGCTGGCCGGCGCGGCGCTGCAACGGGTGCCGGGCCAGCCACAGGCCGCAGGCCAGTGCCCCCAGGGCCGGCGCGGCGCGCAACAGACCCAGGCCCTCAGGCCCGGTGCCCAGGATGTCGCGCGCAAAGACCGGCAGCAGCGCGGTGGCACCGCCCAGCAGCACGGCCAACAGGTCCAGCCCCATTGCCCCCAGCAGCACCGGGTGCGCCACGATGAAGCGCAGGCCGGCGGTGAGTGCCCCGGCCTCGGCACCCACGCGCGCCGGCCGGCCCTGCGGCGTGAGCCGCAGCACCGCGCCTCCGGCCAGCACCAGCAGCAGCAGCGCCAGGCCATACACCCAGGCCGCGCCGGCGCTTTGGCCCGCGGCGTAGACCAGGCCGCCCAACGCTGGCCCACCCACAATCGAGGCCTGCAGCACGGCGCCACCGGCCGCCACCGCGCGCGGCAATGCCTCGCTGGGCACCAGCGAGGGCAGCAAGGCCTGCTGCGACGGCATCTGCAAGGCCCGGGCGGCGCCCAGCAGCGCCGAGACCGCGAAGATGCCGGCCGGCCCCAGCCAGCCGCCGGCACTGCCGGCCGCCAGGCACGCTGCCACCACGGCCTGCAGGCCCAGGCTGGCCAGCAGCGTGTGTCGGCGGTCGTGGTGGTCCACCAGGTGACCGGCCGGCAGCGTCAGCAGCAGCGCTGGCACGAACTGCACCAGACCCACCAGGCCCAGTTGCCAGGCGCTGCGGGTGAAGTCGTACATCTGCCAGCCCAGCGCCACCATCAGCATCTGGTTGGCGGTGGTCGCGGCGGCGCGGGCCGCCAGCAGGCGTCGGAAATCAGGCAGGTCGCGCAGGCGCGGCGGTGGCGCCAACGCCAGGGGATCGGTCGCGGTCATCGGGGCGACAGCTTACGCTGCCGTGCGCACCGCCAGCACCGCCTGGTTGCGCAGGCTGCGCACCAGGCTTAGTTCAGCCTCCGACAGCTGCAGCGTGCGACGCTGGCAGGCGCCGTACAGCAGCCCGAAGCAGCGCCCCTTGAGCATCATCGGCAGCAGCACGAAGCTGCGCGGCGGCGCCTCGCGCAGCACCTGGGGCAGGCGCGGGCGCAGCGAGTCGGCCCGGGCGTCGTCGATCAGGGTGTCCAGGCCCTTGCGACAGGCCAGCTGGAACAGGTCCGGGGTCGGGCCCTCGCGCAAGTCGATCTTCAGGGCCGCGGCCAGTTCTGGCGCGCCCTCGCCCATCCACACCCGGCCGCACAGCTGCTCCCCCTTTGGGTCGCGCAGGGCCAGCACCACCTGGTCCAGTGACAGGGCGCGCCACAGCGTCTCGGCAATCATCCGCAGCACCTGGCCCACGCTGCCGGATTCGCTGGCCAGTGTGGCGGTGACGTCAGCGATGCCGGCGGCCAGCAGTTGCTGCACCGCGGCGCTGACCGGGGCTTCGGCCACGGTGGCGGTGAACTCATCGGCCGGCGCGGTGGGCGGCGCCAGCAGCCGGCTGGCACGCACCCGTGGCCCGCTGTCGAGCCCCAGCGAGCTGGCCAGCTCGGCCAGCATCGCCCGCGCGGCAGACACCGCCTGCAGCATCGCCTCCTGCGACTGGCCCAGCGGCAGGCCGAAGTGCTCGGCCCAGGCGGGCTGGGGGTCGGCGCCTTCGCCGCGTTCGTCCAGCAGGCGCTGCACCAGCTCATGGGCCGCGCGCACGCGCCAGCGCATGGCCTCGGTGGGCGCCGTCACGCGGTGGCGCGGCGGCTCGCCGTGCGGCACCGACATCGCCTGGCACAGCGCCTGGGGCAGGCCCCAGGAGGCGGCCACGCCCTGCCCCAGGCTGGCGCAGGACACCCCCAGCACGTCGACCTGGGCGCGCTCATCCACCGGACCGTCGCGCCCCTGCAGCAGCTGCGCCTCCTGCGGCAGGTAGTAGGCCAGCAGCAGGCGGCCCAGCTGGCTGAACATGCCGGCCAGGAAGGCCTCCTCGCGCTCGCGGCTGGGGGGCGTCAGCTGATCGACCAGCGCCGCGGTCAGCAGGGTCTCCAGGAACAGGCCCTTCATGCGGCCGGCCTGGGCCTGGTTGCCCATGTGCTCGAGCAGCAGCAGCGACAGCGCCATCGCCCGGATGCCGCCGAAGCCCACCAGCGCCACCGCGCGCGAGACGGTGCTGACCTCGCCCTGGCGCGCATGGTGGAAGCGCGCGCTGTTGACGACGCGAAGCAGGCGCTGGGTCAGCGCCACGTCGCGCAGGATCTCGGCGGCCAGCGTGTGCACGCTCTCGGAATCGGAGGCGGTGATCGCCTGGATGCGCAGCACCGCGTCGGACAGCGCCGGGAAGTCGCCTGCCAGGCGCATGCGCCGAAGCAGAAAGTCCAGCGTCGGATGCGCACCCGGGCCCTGCACCGCGGCCGGATGCAGCCAGGCGTTCAGCGCGTCGCGCATCGCCGCGGCATCGGGCCATCGGCGCGCAGGGTCGCGGGCGGTGGCGCGCAGCACGATGCCACGCAGGTGGTCGTCGACCTCGTTGTCCACTGGCGGCCAGACCACGTCCACATGGCGCGCCTGGGCGATCGCCTGGGTCGGCCCCTCGCTGCGGCGCAGTGGCACGCCGATCAGCATCTCGCCCAGCAGCATGCCGGCGGCGAACACGTCCATGGATGCGGCGGGGGCGGCGCCGGCCGCCGCCTCGGGCGAGATCGTGCCCGGCGAGCCGACGATGCGGCCGTCATGGCTGTCGGTGATGCGTGCCGCGATGCCGAAGTCGGCCACCTTGGGCAAACCGTCGGCGTCCAGCAGCACGTTGGAGGCCTTCAGGTCGCGGTGGACCACGCCCTGGGCGTGGGCATGGGCCAGCGCATCCAGCACGCCCAGCATCAGCTCCACCGCCGAACGCGGCGCCAGCGGGCCCTCGCGCAGGCGCGCGGCCAGCGTGCCACCGGGCACGCACTCGCTGACCAGCACCGCCTGGTCGTCGATCGTCAGCAGGTCGTGCACGGCGACGATGCCGGCGTGGTGCAGGCCGGCCGCCAGGCGGGCCTCGTCACGCCATTCAGCGGCCAGTTCGGACTCGGCCAGCGGATGGAAGATCTTCAGCGCCACCTCGCGCTGCAGCGTGGTGTCCAGCGCCCGCCAGACGGTGGCCTGGGCGCCGCGGCCGAGTTCGCCGCGCAGTTCAAAGCGACCGATGCGCTCGCCGATCGAGGGTTTCACGCCGCCGCGGCCCGCGGAGCGCCAGCGGCGGCGCCAGCCTGCGCAAAGGCACGGGTGGCGGCCGAGGCGTCGGCGACCCCGGGCATCGCCGGGCCTGTGTCCACCGTGCTGGGCAGGGCCTGCAGGGCGCCCAGCATCTCGGCCTGGGTCAGGCCCAGCGCCCGGGCATAGCGGCGCACCACCACCGCCAGCGCCGGACCCACCAACTTGGGCGCCAGCGCACTGGCGTCCAGCAGGTCATTGGCGCAGCTGGCGGTGACGCGCAGGATGTCGGCGTCGGTGTCGGGGTGGTGCACCGGCGCGCCTGGCGGAATACGGCGGATCATCTGCTGCACCGAGTCGTCCAGGCCCCAGTGCTGGGCCACGGCCAGGCCCAGCGCCTCGAGGTCGATGCCCAGCACCGCATAGGAGGCCGCCTCGGCGCTCATGCCGGGCTCGGCGCCGGCCTTGCCGTCCGCCGATTCGCCGGGCTGCATCAGGCGGCGGATCTGGGCGGCCTCGTCCGGGAAGTGGTACTGCACCACCAGCCGGCCCAGGTTCTGCATCTGGGCGATCAGCGAGATCACCTCGCCGTCATAGCCGGCCGGCGCCAGCCGCGTGGCCACGCCGCCGGCGCGCTGCACGCGCCGCATCAGCGCCGCCATCTCGGTGGCCGCCGCCTCGTCCATCGGACCGGGCCAGGGCCGCAGCGACAGCGCCGCGCGGCGCACGCCCTCCAGGCCCAGCATCGCGATCGCCCGACGCAGCATCAGCACCGGGCCGTCGCTGGACACGGCGTGGCCCTGCACGGTGGCGCCATTGACCAGGCGCAGCAACTCGAAGGCCAGCGCCATGTCGCCCAGCACCACCTCGGCCAGCTCGCTGGTGCGGCCGCGCTCCATCAGCGCCAGGTGCGCCACGCGGTCGGCGCCCCCGGGCATGGCCGGCAGCACGCCGGCGGCGCGGATGCGGTCGAGCAGCAGGGCCAGCGGCCCGCCCTCCAGTTCGGCATTGGCCTTGATCCAGCCGTCCAGCGCCCGCTGCAGCGTGCGCGCATTGCGGTAGCGCTGGCGCGGCTGGCGGTCGGTGGCGCGGTTGACGATGGCCCGCAGCGCATCCGGTATCGGCCGCGGCACGTTCCACGGCAGGCGCACGAAGTCATTGCCCAGCGGCGGCATCATCGCCACCACGCGGGCCACATCGGTCTGGTCCAGCGCTGGCTGGCCGGCCAGTCCATGGTGCATCACGATGCCCAGCGCGAGCACATCGCCCACGGCGGCGTCGCGCACCTGGCGGAGCTCTTCCATCGCCCCCACCACCGCGGCGCCACCGCTGCGTTGCGGCACCTCCAGGCCCAGCACCTGCACGCGGCCGCCGTCGTCCACGCTGAGCAGCCACGGCTGCACATCATGGTGGGCCACGCCCGCCTCGTGGGCATAGGCCAGGCCCAGGGCGGCCTGCGAGGCCCAGGGGGCCATCTCCTCGGCCGGAATGCCCTGGCGCGAGAAGCGCTCGGCCCAGGTGACCTGGCCATGGCGCTCATAGGCCACGTAGGGCCAGCGCTCGTGCTCGGCGATCTCGACGGGCGTGGCCAGGTTCGGATGGTTCAGCCGCGCCGCGCGGCGCACGCTCTGCATCCAGGCCGCGGCGGCCTCGCCTTGCGGCTGCTGGCGCGGCATCACCAGCATCCATTCGGTGCCCTGGCGCTCATCGGCGGCATGCCAGGCCATGGTGCGCTCGCTCTTGCCCAGCAGGCGCAGCAGCTGGTAGCGCCCGAAGCGCCGCACCGGGGCGGTGGCGGCTTTCGGGGCGTCGTCGGAACGGGCGGGAGCACTCATGGCAGCGGGCACGGCGGGCAGCTTGGCTCCGATTGAACCGCGCGCACCGCCGACCCGTAGTCCGGAAGTAGCGGCGCCAAACCCGGCTATTCGCTGGCGTCGAGCGGATGCACCCGGCCGTCCCCGCCCACCAGCAGCGCGCGGACCCGCTCGCCCGGCTGAAGCCGCCGGACCGCGGCCACGTAGGCCGCCAGCTGTTCTCGGTAGGCCGGCTGGGTGTGCGGCGCATGGTCCAGCTTGTAGTCGATCACCCACCAACTGGGCTCGCCGTCGGGGTCGCGGCGCTGCACCAGGCGGTCGATGCGCAGCGCGGCCGCGCCGTCGTCCACCGGCACCTCGTCACCGGCCCAGAGGATCGCCGGGTCGCGCCACCAGGGGCGGAAGTGCGCCCCTGCCAGCACGGCGCGCGCGGCGGCCTGCGGCACGGCGATGTCCAACGGCGCGAGGTCGAACTCGGCGCCGGCAGCACGCGCAGCAGTCTCCAGCCACTCGTCCAGCGACCCGAGGGCCGGTCCGCGCGGCCCGCAAGCCCATTGCATCAGGCGGTGGAAGGCCTGGCCCAGGCGGGTCAGGCGGTCGTCCTGGCGCACCGGGGCCACCCAGTCCGCCGCGATGCCGCTGCCGGCCGCGGCCGGCGGGCGCAGCGCCGCCCAGTCGTCAGTCTGCACCACGGCCTGCTCGCCGGCCGGCGGCGCCACCGCCGGGCTGGGCGTCCAGGGCGCTGCCAGGTCGTGCAGCCGGGCCCACCACGACGGTGCAGGACCGGCGTGGTGCGGCACCACGGCACTCAGCACCAGGCGTGTGCGGGCGCGGGTGAGCGCCACGTACAGGCTGTTGAGCTCCTCGCGGGCCTGCTGGGTGTCCTCGTCGGCCTGCAGCGCATCCAGCGACGGCGCGCGCCTGGCCTCGGAGGCGACGAAGGCCACCCGCGCCGGGTGGTCCTGGTCCACCGGCCAGTCGACCAGCAGCGCGCCGGGATCGGGGCGGCGGGCCTGGGGGTCGGTGTCGAGCAGGAACACCACCTCGGCCTCCAGACCCTTGGCGCCGTGCACGGTCAGCAACTGCACCGCATCGGCCTGGGCCAGTGCCGGCACCGTGGGCGACTGCCGCCGCAGCGCACGCACGAAGCCATAGGGCGTGGCGTAGCGGCCACCATCCAGCGACAGGGCCGCGGCGACCAGGCCCTCGATCACCGCCCGCGCCGGGCCGCGGCGCTCGGGCGGCACCGCGCGCAGCATGCGGCCCATCACCTCGCCCTCGTCGACGATGCGGTCGAGCAGGTCATGCGGCGGCAACTGGCTGGCCAGGTCGGCCCAGCGCGCCAGCAGCGGCGCCGCACGCGCCAGCGCGGGCGGTGCCTCACCGCGGGCCGCCAGGCGCTGCAGCGCCGGCCACCAGGCGTCGCCGCGGGCCTCGGCGGCCAGAGCGATCAGGTCCGGGTCGCTGGCGTCGAAGACGGGGCTGCGCAACGCCTGGGCCAGCGACAGGTCGTGGCCAGGCGAGGCCAGCACATCCAGCAGCGCCACCAGGTCGCGCGCCTCGGGTTCGTCCAGCAGCGACAGCTCGGCCGGCTGGACATGCGGCACATGCAGCACACGCAGCGCATCCGACAGGCGCGCCAGCACGCTGCGCTTGCGCGCCAGCACCTGGATGTCGCGCGGCCGGCGACCCTGGGCCACCAGCTCGGCGATCGCCCGGGCCACCCAGCGGGCCTCCTGGGCGCCCAGGTGTTCGCGCTCCTCGTGGCGGGGCTGGGTCAGGCTGTCGCGCCAGGGGGTATCGGCCGGCTCGACCTGCTTGGCCGCGCGCGGAGGACGCTCGACCAGTGGCAGGCGCCAGACACCCTCGCCCGCCTGCGCGACCTCGGTGGTGTGGGGCCGAAAACCCGCGTAGTCGGTCGCCGCGCCGAAGACCTGGTTCAGCGTGTCGATCACCGCCGTGGCGTTGCGCCGCGTGTGGTCGCAGGACAGGCGCCGACCACCCAGGGCGTCAGCGACAAATCGGGCCGCAGCGGCGAAGACGCGCGGCTCGGCGCGGCGGAAGCGGTAGATGCTCTGCTTCGGGTCGCCAACGATGAACACCGACAGCGGCTGCTGGCCGCTGGCCCCGCCGCCCGCGCCGGCATAGGCCGCCAGCCAGGGTTGCAGCGCATGCCACTGCAGCGGGCTGGTGTCCTGGAACTCGTCGATCAGCAGGTGGCGCAGCTGGGCGTCCAGGCGCTCCTGGATCCAGCCGGCCTGCTCGGCGTCGCGCAGCAGGTGCAGCGCCAGGTTCTCAAGGTCGGGCATGTCGACCAGGCCGCGCGAGCGCTTCAGCGCCGCGAACTCCTGCAGCAGCGCGCGCGCCAGCGGCACCAGCGCGGCATGGTCCTGGTGCGCCTCGTGCTGGCGCAGGCGCAGCGCGATGGCCAACAGCTGCTCGGCCAGCTGCGGGATCTCGGGCGGCTTGCCGGCCACGTTGCCCTTGGCCTGGCCGGTGGACTTGCCCAGCAGCGCCTCGCACGCCGCGTCATACGCCAGCTCGACCGCGTCGTCGTGCAGGTGCGCCAGGGCCCGGCTCAGGCCTTCGACCACCGGCACCACGGTCTTGCGGGTGTCCTCGCGCAGCCGGTCACGCAGGGCCGTGGCGGTGTCCACCCAGCCGGTTGCGCGCAGCAGCTCGGTGGGGTGGGCCAGGTTGCGGCAGTCCGGGAAGACCTCGGCCACCGGCGGGACCGAGCCCGCCAGCGTGCCGTGGGCGTCGGCGCGTTCGATCTCGATGCGCCGCTCCAGCACGCCGTCCAGCCAGCGCTGCACCACGCTGCGGCCGTGGCGGCCCACCAGGCCGCGGTAGGCACGGTCCAGCTCCGGCGTCTGCGCCACGCGGCGCAGGAAGCGGCGGGTCAGCTCGGGCCGCAGTTCATCGGTGTTCTCGATCAGCGCCATGCCAGGCTGCAGGCCCAGCGACTGCAGCGCGTCCAGCGGCGCCATGCGCAGCAGCTGCGAGAACCAGCTGTGGAAGGTACGCACCTGCACCGCCCGGCCCTGTGCCAGCACACGCTGCTGCAGCGTGCCCAGTGCGGGCGCCAGCGCCTCGGCCTGGGCAGCGTCCAGGCCGCGCTCGCGCAGCGCCTGCACGCGCTGGTCGTGGCTGGCACGCACGTCCGCGAAGGCTGCCAGCCATTCGTCCAGGCGCTCGCGCATCTCACCGGCGGCCTTGCGGGTGAAGGTGATCGCCAGGATCTGCTGCGGCTGGGCGCCGTCCAGCAGTGCGCGCAGGATGCGCGAGACCAGCATCCAGGTCTTGCCGGCGCCGGCGCAGGCCTCGACGACGACGCTGCGCGATGGGTCGCAGGCGATCGCGTAGAAGGCGGCGCGGTCGACCGGCTGGCCGTCGGCGGCGTAGGCGGCGCCGCTCATTCGTCGCCTCCGGGGTCGGTGACCGCCTCGGCCGCGGCATCGGGCGGCGCCGCCCAGTGGTCACGGCGGCACAGGCCGCGCATGTCGCAGCGCTCGCAGGCCTGGCCGCGGCCGAGCGCACGCAGCGGCTCGCCGGCACGGGCACGGTCGAACTCGGCGGCCAGTTCGCCCAGCAGCCGCTCGGCGTCGGCCAGCACGTTGGCGTGTTCGATCCAGCGGGGCCCGTCGCGCTCATCGAGCGCCAGGTAGGCCGCGCCCACCGTGGCGCCATCGGCGGCGGCCAGGGCGGCGTAGAAGGCCAGCTGGGTGTCTTCGAGGCCCTTGGCGCGGCGCTTGAGCTCGTCGGCGCGGCCCGTCTTGTAGTCGATCACCTGCACCGCACCGCCGGGGCCGCTGTCGAGGCGGTCCAGGCGGCCATGCAGGCCCATCGCGCCCAGCGCGGGTGCGGGACGCTGGCGGTCGATCTCGCCAGCGGTCCAGCGCCAGCCGGCCTGGTCGCGCGCCTGCAGCCAGGCCAGGTAGGGCTCGCACAGGCGGTCGAAGCTGGCCAGGTAGGGCAGCATCTCGCCTTCGGCCAGGCGGCCATCGGGCGCCACCTCCTGGGCGCAGCGCCGCAGCAGCGCGCGGTCATCGTCCAGGCGGGCGTCGGCCGCGCGTTGTTCGTGGAAGCGCAGCAGCACCGCGTGCAGCCAGTCGCCGTAGTCGCGCTTTTCGGCCAGGCGGTCCAGTTCGTCGTCGCTGGCCAGTCCCAGCAGGCGCTGGGCGAAGAAGCGGTAGGGACAGTCGCGCCAGGCGTCCACCGCGCTGGCGCTGAGCGAGTCGGGCCAGCGCGCGCCGCTGGCCATCACCGCCGGCTCGGCCACGGGCTGCACCGCCCAGGCGCGGCACGGCGGCGCCAGCGTGGAGACCGGCAGCGCCTGGCCGCCGCGCGCCAGCACCAGGCGCTGCAGCAACGGACTGGGGCCGAGCGGTTCGCTGCCTTCGGCCCGGCGGCGCACCAGGCACAGGTTCGGCAGGCGCAGCGCCTGGATGAAGGCCAGGGCCTCGCGCTCGGCCGCCTCGGCCACGCCCGGCAGGCCCAGCGCGCGGCGCAGCGCCGGCCCGATCAGGTCGACGCCCGGCTCGTGGCCGCCCAGGCGCTGCTCGTCGGCACCCGGCAGCACCGCGGCCACGAAGGGACGCAGCATGGCCCGCGCCAGCGGTGTGATGACCACCCGCGCCTGCGGCGGATGGTCGGGCACGACACTGGCCTCGCTGAGCGCCTCGTCGGCCCAGCTGATCAACTCGTCCAGCGTGAAGCGGGTGGCGGCCGCCAGCGCCGGCCAGCCCGCGCCCTGGTTCCAGGGCGCTTCCAGGCGCCATGCCGCCAGCACCGCCCGGCCGGCCGGGTCGTCGCGCCAGGCGGCGGCCGAGGCGGGATCGTCCAGCCACAGCGCGGCCAGGGCCGACAGCCACTCGGCCAGCGGGCGCCGCGCCGGCTCGCGCAGCGGCGCCAGGCGGGACTGGGCGCGTTCCCAGAAGGCCTGGGCCTGGTCGCGCCGCGCCGGGCTCAGCCGGCGGCCGCGCCACAGGGCCTCGAGCACGCGCAACTCCTCGGCCTGTGACGCGAAGGCCGGGTCGTCCTTCAGCCAGGCCAGCCACAGGTCCTCGGCACCGGCCGAGGGCCGTGAGAGGGCCCGGGCGGCGCGCAGCAGCGCCATCGCCCGCGCCCCGGCGCGCGTGGTGGCCACCCGCCAGCCGGTGTCGTCGACCACCTCGACCGCCGCCCGCTCGAGCAGGGCCCGCACGCGGCGCACGGCCTCGCGGTCCTGGGCGATCAGCGCGACGGCGCCCTGCTCATGGCGGCGCAGCGCGTCCAGCACCTCGACAGCGGCGGCGCGGGCCTCGCCCTCGGCGTCATCGGCCAGATGTTCCTGCGGCGGCGGCAGCGTGGCGGCGGCCTCGAAGAGCCGCTCGGGCGGCGGATCCTGGTCTAGCCACAGCACCGGCACACCGCGCGCGGCGGCCTCGTCCAGCACCGCCTGCACCAGCGGCACCGTGCCGCCGGCGCGCAGGCCGATCCAGGCACTGGGGCGGGCCTCGTACAAGGCGTCGCTGGCGGGCGGCTGCACCGCGATCGACCGCGCGGCCCAGGCCAGCGCATAGCCGGCCAGCGAGCGCTCCTGGTCGCCCGGGCCGGTGCCGCCAGCCAGCCGGGCTTGCGCCGTCGCGACCCATGCGGCGCGGCCTGATGGCGGCTGGGCGGCGAGCGCCTGCTGCCATTCGTCGGCGGTGTCGACCACCGCGGCCACCGCCCAGGCGAAGCCCGCCGGGTCGCGCCGGGCCCAGCCGCCCTGGTCGACGCCGCGCAACTGCGCCGCCACCTGCAGCCGGCGGGTGACGGTATCGCCGGCCATGGCCTCAGCCGCCGCCGGGGCGCGCGGGCCCAGTTGCGGGGCCAGCGTGGCCACGGTCTCGATCCGCGGCGCCCAGCCGCCGCGCCGCGCGAAGGCCCGCCGGGCCTGCGGCAGCAGCGCGGTGAAGGGCAGCAGCCAGATCGCATCGCGCAGAACCACCCCTCTGGCCTGCGCCCAGTCGCCCACCTGGTCGGCCAGACGCGCCCAGGTGTGCTCGTCCAGGGGGGTCGTCTCGGGGGGCGCAGCGGTCATCGGCACGGGCATCGGGGACAAGACCTTTGTGTCAGAATCATTGTGCCCGGTCGCCCCAGATGGCGGCTCCCCGAAGGACACCCCATGAGCAGCGAACTGATCAAGCACATCTCCGACGCCTCGTTCGAGGCCGATGTCCTGCAATCCGACAAGCCGGTCCTGGTCGACTACTGGGCCGAATGGTGCGGCCCCTGCAAGATGATCGCCCCGATCCTGGACGAAACCGCCAAGGAATACGGCGAGCGCCTGCAGATCGCCAAGATGAACGTCGACGAGAACCGCGACATCCCCGCCAAGTTCGGCATCCGCGGCATCCCGACGCTGATGCTGTTCAAGGGTGGTCAGCTGGCGGCCACCAAGGTCGGTGCGCTGAGCAAGGCGCAGCTGGCCCAGTTCCTCGACGGCAACCTCTGATCTCGCCTATACTCCTGCCCTGACGCGCCGGGAACGGCTGCATCGCGCCAAGCGCCCGAGCAGCCACCCCGGAGCCCCGTCAGGCGCCGGACGGCCGCCACCCCAAGCCCAGGCCCAGCCTGACCGCTTGCGGAACACGTGTCCCGGCCCCCCCTCCCCTACCCGGTTTCATCACGCGCCACGCGGCCGGGATCCCCGTGATCCCCACCTCGATGGCGATCGGCCAGCCCCGGCTCATGCGGTGCTTCGCTGGCGACCACCCCAGGGTGTATCCATGCATCTTTCCGAACTGAAAGCCCTCCACGTCTCGGCCCTGATCGAGATGGGCGAGGCGCTCGAGATCGACAACGTCTCCCGCCTGCGCAAGCAGGAGCTGATGTTCGCGATCATGAAAAAGCGCGCCAAGGCCGGCGAACAGGTCTTCGGCGACGGCGTCCTCGAAGTGCTGCCCGACGGCTTCGGCTTCCTGCGCTCGATCGACACCAGCTACATGGCGTCGACCGACGACATCTACCTGAGCCCCAGCCAGATCCGCCGCTTCAACCTGCACACCGGCGACATGGTCGAGGGTGAGGTGCGGGTGCCCAAGGACGGCGAGCGCTACTTTGCCCTGGTGAAGGTCGACCGTGTGAACGGCCTGACGCCCGAGCAGAGCAAGCACAAGATCATGTTCGAGAACCTGACGCCGCTCTTCCCGAAAGAGCCGTTCAAGCTCGAGCGCGACGCCTTCAAGGGCGAGGAGAACATCACCGGACGCATCATCGATCTGATCGCCCCGATCGGCAAAGGCCAGCGTGCGCTGCTGGTCGCGCAGCCGAAGACCGGCAAGACGATCATGATGAAGAACATCGCCCACGCGCTGGTGGCGAACCATCCCGAGATCCACCTGATCGTGCTGCTCGTCGACGAGCGCCCGGAAGAAGTGACCGAAATGGTGCGCACCGTGCGCGGCGAGGTGATCAGCTCCACCTTCGACGAGCCCGCCGCCCGCCACGTGCAGGTGGCCGAAATGGTGATCGAGCGCGCCAAGCGCCTGGTCGAGATGAAGAAGGACGTGGTGATCCTGCTCGACAGCATCACCCGTCTGGCCCGCGCCTACAACAACGTGCTGCCCAGCTCCGGCAAGGTGCTGACCGGCGGTGTCGACGCCAACGCGCTGCAGCGCCCCAAGCGCTTCTTCGGCGCGGCGCGCAACGTGGAGGAAGGCGGCTCGCTGACCATCATCGGCACCGCGCTGATCGACACCGGCTCGAAGATGGACGAGGTCATCTACGAGGAGTTCAAGGGCACCGGCAACTGCGAGATCCACCTGGACCGCCGCATGGCCGAGAAGCGCGTCTACCCCTCGATCCTGATCAACAAGTCGGGCACCCGCCGCGAGGAGCTGCTGCTCAAGCCCGAGATCATGCAGAAGACCTGGATCCTGCGCAAACTGCTCTACAACATGGACGAGATCGAGGCGATGGAGTTCGTCCTCGACAAGATGAAGGCGTCGAAGAACAACCTCGACTTCTTCGACATGATGCGCCGCGGCGGCTGAAGCCCGCGCCTCGCATCACCCGCACGACCGCGCCCTGGCGCGGTCGTGTCGTTTCAGGGTGGTGGGTCAGTAGCGCACCGACACACCCAGGCCCCAGCGCCAATCGGTGGCGGCGCCGCTGATGCCCCGTGCGACCGAGGCATCGAACTGCAGGTCGGGGTTCACCAGCCAGGCCACGCCGGCGTCGGCACTGTGGATCGTGCCGCCGTGGCGGCGTGAGGCCCACTGGTCGAGCGACCATTCCACATAGCCGCGCCACTCGGCACTGAATTCCTTGCCCACGGTCACCGCCAGCGAACCCGCGGTGTAGCGCTGGCCGTTGGCGTCGCTGAGGCTGCCAATGCCGGGCATCGCGCCGACCGACCAGCCGCCGGGCAGTTCCCACTCGCCCACCACGCGCAGCGAGGGCCGCACGCCGCTGCCCTTGAAACCCGAGGAGCCGCTGGGCAGGTCGAAGTGCAGCAGCGCCGCGACGCTGGGCACAAAGTCATCGTCATCACCATCCTGGACATGCCACTTCAGGCCGACCGCGGTGTCGGGCGTGCCCGAGCGGCCGCCCAGCGCCGTGCGCTCGCGCACCCTTAGTTCGGTCTCGATGCGCAGCTCCCAGGTCGGGCTCAGACCGATGCGCAGCAGCGTCGGAAAGCTGCGTTCACGCACCGCCGCGGCACCTCGGCCGTCGCGGGCCCATTCGACGCTGGTCTCGAGCTGGAAGCGGCCGGCGCCGACCACCTCGCTCGACTCGGAGATGTCGGGCCGATCGGTGATGATCGCGCCATCGGCTTCGGCGCGCGCGGCCGTGCCCGCCATGGACAGCAACAGGGCGGCCGCCACCGCGCACAGGCGCGTGGAAAGGGTCGTTGGCATCAGGATCCTCCGGTGGGCGGTGGGTGGTTGGATGTCAGCCCAGAGCATATCGGGTATACTCCGCGTTTTTCCGCTGTCGGAAAGTGCGAATGTACGAAGGTACGACTGGCATGGGGCCAGGCGTGGCTCCCGGCTCACCAGCGATGAGAGAAGCGCCATGAAAGAAGGCATTCACCCGAATTACCGCGACGTCTGCTTCGTGGATCTGTCCAACGGTTTCAAGTTCGTGACGCGTTCCTGCGCCCCGACCAAGGAAACCATCAAGCTCGACGACGGCCGCGAAGTGCCGCTGTTCAAGCTGGAAACCACCAGCGAGTCGCATCCCTTCTACACCGGCCAGCAAAAGAGCGTGGACACGCTGGGTGGCCGCGTCGAGAAGTTCCGCAACAAGTTCGCCCGCGTCGGCATCAAGAAGTAATCCCCTTCTTGCCCGCACGCGTGCAGCGAAGAAGGCAGCCTCGGCTGCCTTTTTTCATGCCTGGTGCATCATCGCCTCCGTGAGCACGCCCACCCCTGCCCTCGTCACGCAGCGCGCCGCACAGCGCCTGCCGCGCGTGCCGCTGCTGCTGCTGTGCGCGGCCTATGTGCTGCCCGGCGTGTTCGGCCGCGACCCCTGGCGCAACGCCGATCTGTCCGCTTTCAGCATCATGCTGGGCATGGCCGAAGGCCGGCTGTCCTGGCTGGCGCCGACCCCGGTGGGCGGCATGGCCGACGCCGCGCTGCTGCCGCACTGGCTGGGCGCGCTGGCCATCCAGGCCCTGGGCGGCTGGCTGGGGCCTGCGCTGGCGGCACGGCTGCCCTTTGCACTGCTGCTGGCGGCCACGCTGGCCCTGGTCTGGTACGCCACCTATTACCTGGCCCGCACCGAGGCCGCGCAGCCGGTGGCCTTCGCCTTCGGTGGCGAGGCCGAGCCGCGCGACTACGCCCGGGCGCTGGCCGATGGCGCGCTGCTGGCGCTGATTGCCTGCCTGGGCCTGCTGCAGCTGGGCCACGAGACCACGCCCGAGCTGGCCCAGCTCAGCGAGGTGGCGCTGCTGCTGTTCGCGCTGGCCGTGGCCACCACGCGGCCACTGCTGGGCCGGCTGCTGGCGCCACTGGCGCTGGTGGCGCTGGCCTCCAGCGGCGCTCCGGCCATCGCCACGCTGATGGGCCTGGTGGCGCTGGTCACCAGCGCGCGCAGCCGCTTCGAGGGCGTGCGCGCCCTGCTGCCCTGGCTGGCGATGGGCGCCGCGGCCTCGGCCGCGCTGGCCTTGCTGCTGCACACCTGGCACTGGCGCATCGTGCGCCCGGACAGCCTGGCCGACCTGTGGGCCCTGGTGCGTCTGCCCGGCTGGTTCCTGTGGCCGGCCTGGCCGCTGGCGCTGTGGACGCTGTGGCGCTGGCGAGGGCACCTGCAGTCACGCCACATCGCGGTGCCGCTGGGCTGCGCGCTGGTGGCGCTGCTGGCGATGGCAGCCATGGACGGCAACGACCGCGTGCTGTTGCTGGCGCTGCCTGGCGTGGCGGTGCTGGCGGCCTTCGCGCTGCCGACGCTGGACCGCGGCGCCAGCGCGGCGATCGATTGGTTCTCGGTGTTCTTCTTCACCGGCGCGGCCATCGTGGGTTGGGTGGTCTATGCCTCGATGCACTGGGGCGTGCCGGCCAAACCGCTGGCCAACATCCAGCGCCTGGCGCCGGGCTTCGTGCCGCAGTTCTCATGGCTGGCGCTGCTGGCGGCGGTGCTGGGCACGCTGGCCTGGCTGTGGCTGGTGCGCTGGCGCACCGCCCGCCACCGCGATCCGCTGTGGAAGAGCCTGGTGCTGCCGGCCAGTGGCGTGGCGCTGGCCTGGCTGCTGTCGATGACGCTGTGGCTGCCGGCGCTGGACTACGCACGCAGCCTGCGGCCGCTGGTTCAGCAGATCACCGAGATCGTGCCGGCCGGCCAATGCCTGCTGGCGCCCGGCCTGCCGCGCACCCAGGTGGCGGCGCTGGAGGTGTTTGGCCGCTACCGGGTGGATGCGCGCACCGATGGCCCGTGCGATGCCATGGTGCTGCAGGGGCGTCGGCCCGGCGTCGCCCCGGCGATCGACGGCTGGCGCCTGGTGGCCACACTGCGGCGCCCTACCGACCGCCAGGAACAGACCTGGGTCCTGCGCCGCGAGCGCTGATCCTCAGGCCGGGGTCACGGCCGCGGCGCGCACCCGCGAGGGCGGCAGGCGCAAGGTGAAGCGCGAGCCCTGGCCCACCGCGCTCTCGATCAGCAGCTCGCCGCCGTGGCGCTGCGCCACATGCTTGACGATGGCCAGCCCCAGGCCGGTGCCGCCGGTGTCGCGCGAGCGGCTACCGTCCACGCGGTAGAAGCGCTCGGCCAGCCGCGGCAGGTGCTCGGGGGCGATGCCGGGCCCGGTGTCAACCACGCTGAGCTCGCCCGAGCCGTCGTCACCGCGACGCGCGATGATCTGGATGCGGCCCCCCTCGGGGGTGTAGCGCACCGCATTGAAGGCCAGGTTGCCCAGCGCGCTGGACAACTCGGATTCCTGCCCGGCCAGTGCCTCCAGGGCGCCGGTGTCGACGATCAGCTCGTGGCGCCCCGCCGACAGGGCCCGCACTTCCTGCTCCACCACCTGGGTCAGACGGGCCACCGGGCACCACTGGTCAGCGGGCGGCCGGGCGCTGCCCTCCAGGCGCGCCAGCGTCAGCAGGTCGCCCACCAGCGCCTGCATGCGCTTGGCCTGCTGGCCCATCAGGCTCAGCACGCGCTGGCGCTCGACCTCGGTCAGCGGCAGCGTGGCCATGGTCTCGACGAAGCCGGCCAGCACCGTCAACGGCGTGCGGATCTCATGCGAGACATTGGCGACGAAATCGCGCTTGGTGGCATCCACCCGCTCGCGCTCGGTGATGTCCTGCGTCAGCAGCAGGCGCTTGCCCTGGCCATAGGGCCGCACCAGCACCGCCAGCAGGCCCTTTCCCTGCGCACCGGGAATCTGCACCGGCTGCTCGAACTGGCGCGCCTGCAGATGCGCCACGAAAGCCGGCGCGCGAACCAGGTGGGTGACATGCTGGCGCTGGTCGCGCAGCGGGTCCAGCCCCAGGTGGGCGGCAGCCATCTGGTTCATCCACTCGATCTGGTCGGCCGCATCCAGCAGCAGCACGCCGTTGGGCGACGCGTCGATGGCCTCCAGCATCTGGGCGAGCTGCTCGCGCTCGGCCGACAGCGCCCGCTCGCGCAGGCGCAGCGCCCGCTCGACGCGCACACCGGCCTCGCCCCAGAAGCCCACCAGGGGCGGTGCGCCGTCGTGCATCTCACTGCTGAGCCAGGTCAGCAGGCGGTCGCCGCGCAGGCCGTCGACCAGCGCCACCAGCGCGGCCGCCGCCCCGGCGCCCAGCATCGCACCCAGCCGGCCATGTCCCCAGGCCTCGCCCAGCCAGCCTCCCAGTCCGGCGCCCAGCGCCGCGAACAGCAGCGCCAGCGCGGTGCGTGGCAGCAACCAGAACATGCGCGCCGCAACCCCCTCAGGCCGACGGCAGGGCGACCTGCCGCGTCATGCGGTAGCCGGCGCCGCGCACCGTCTCGATCATCTGCGCGCATTGCGCCGGCTGCAGCGCCTCGCGCAGGCGCTTGACGTGCACATCGACCGTGCGTTCCTCGATGAAGACGTGGTCGCCCCAGACCCGGTCCAGCAGCTGGGCGCGGCTGTGCACACGCTCGGGGTGGGTCATGAAGAAGTGCAGCAGGCGGAACTCGGTGGGACCCAGCTTGAGCTCGACGCCGGCACGGCTGACGCGGTGGGTGGCCGGGTCCAGCGTCAGCCCGCCCAGTTCCACCGCGGTGTCCAGCGCCTCGGGCAGGCGGCGGCGGAGCAGCGCGCGGATGCGCGCCAGCAGCTCCTGCGTGGAGAAGGGCTTGGTCAGGTAGTCGTCGGCGCCGGCATCCAGGCCGGCCACCTTGTCGGTTTCCTCGGCGCGCGCGGTCAGCATGATGATCGGCAGGCCGCGCGTGCGCTCGTCGGCGCGCCAGCGGCGCGCCAGCGCCACGCCGGACTGGCCCGGCAGCATCCAGTCGAGCAGCACCAGGTCGGGCAGCACGGCATCGACCGCGGCCTGGGCCTGCTCGGCGGTCTCGGCCAGCGTGACCTCGAAGCCGGCATGGCGCAGGTTCAGCGCGATCAGCTCGGCAATCGCGATCTCGTCCTCGACGACCAGGATCGTGGTCATGGCCATCCTCAGTTGCGCTGCAGGGCGACCGAGGCCACGGTCTCGACCGGGTTGTGCCGCACGTCCGTGCCCTTGACGATGTAGATGATCTGCTCGGCCAGGTTCTTGGCGTGGTCGCCCACGCGCTCGATCGCCTTGGCGACGAACACCAGGTCGATGCTGGCCGAGATGGTGCGCGGATCTTCCATCATGTAGGTGATCAGCTTGCGCATCAGGCCGTCGAACTCCTGGTCGATCTGGTTGTCCTGCTTGATGACCTCCAGCGCCTGCACCGTGTCCAGACGGGCGAAGGCGTCGAGGGCCTTGCGCAGCGAGGCCACGGCCAGCTCCGACTCGAAGGAGACATCGCTGACCGGCAGCTTCATGCGGCTGAAGACGCCGGTGTTGATCAGGCGCTGCACGGTGCGGGCAATGCGCGCGGCCTCGTCACCCACGCGCTCCAGGTTGCCGATGGTCTTGCTGATCGCGATCAGCAGGCGCAGGTCACGGGCGGTGGGCTGGCGGCGGGCGATGATGGCCGAGAGGTCGGCGTCGATCTCGACCTCCAGCTGGTTCACCCGCTCCTCCATCTTCAGGACCTGGGTCGCGGTCTCGGCGCTGTAGTGGACCAGCGCGTAGATGGCCTGGGCCACCTGGGCCTCGACCAGGCCGCCCATTTCCAGCACACGGGTGGAGACGCCGCTGAGTTCGGCGTCGAACTGGGTCGACAGGTGCTTGTCGCTCATGGAAATGTCTCCTGCACGCTCAGCCGAAACGGCCGGTGATGTAGTCCTCGGTCTCGCGCTTGGTCGGCTTCATGAACAGGTCGCGGGTGGGTCCGAACTCGACCAGGTCGCCCAGGTACATGTAGGCGGTGTAGTCGGAGACGCGCGCGGCCTGCTGCATGTTGTGGGTGACGATGACCACGGTGTAGTCGTCACGCAGCTCGTGGATCAGCTCCTCGACCTTGCCGGTGCTGATCGGGTCGAGTGCCGAGCAGGGCTCGTCGAGCAGCAGCACCTCGGGCTTGATCGCGATGCCGCGGGCGATGCACAGGCGCTGCTGCTGACCACCCGACAGGCCGGAGCCGCTCTGGCCCAGCTTGTCCTTGACCTCGGTCCATAGTGCGGCCTTCTTCAGCGCCCACTCCACCCGCTCGTCCATCTCGACGCGCGAGAGGTTCTCGAACAGGCGCACGCCGAAGGCGATGTTGTCGTAGATCGACATCGGGAAGGGCGTGGGCTTCTGGAAGACCATGCCCACCTTGGCGCGGATCAGCGAGACGTCCAGGCGCTTGTCCAGCACGTCCTCGCCATCGACCAGGATCTGGCCGGTGGCACGCTGCTCGGGGTAGAGCTCGAACATGCGGTTGAAGGTGCGCAGCAGCGTCGACTTGCCGCAGCCCGACGGACCGATGAAGGCGGTCACCTTCTTCTCGGGCAGGTCGAGGTTGATGTGCTTGAGCGCGTGGAAGGCGCCGTAGTAGAAGTTCAGGTCACGTACCGTGATCTTGGCCTTCTCGGTCACGGGCAGATTGACTTTGGCGTCCATGGACATGGGCTCCAGGTTCAGTACTTGTTGCGCAGGAAGACCCGCGCCAGGATGTTCAGCGCCAGCACGCCCAGCGTGATCAGGAACACGCCGGCCCAGGCCAGCTGTTGCCAGTTCTCGTAGGGGCTCATCGCGAACTTGAAGATCGTCACCGGCAGGCTGGCCGTGGGCTCGGACAGGCTGGGCGTCCAGAACTGGTTGGACAGCGCGGTGAACAGCAGCGGCGCGGTCTCGCCCGAGATGCGGGCGATGGCCAGCAGCACGCCGGTCAGCACACCGGCCCGCACGCTCTTCAGCGTGATCGAGCTGATCACCTTCCACTTGGGGGTGCCCAGCGCATAGGCGGCCTCGCGCATCGCATGCGGCACCAGGTTCAGCATGTTCTCGGTCTGACGGATCACCACCGGGATGACGATCAGCGCCAGCGCCAGCACGCCGGCCCAGCCCGAGAAGGTCTTCATCCGCGCCACCACGGTGGCGTAGATGAACAGGCCGATGACGATGGACGGCGCCGACAGCAGGATGTCGTTGATGAACTGGGTGGTGCGGCCCAGCCAGCTGCGCTGGCCGTACTCGGCCAGGTAGATGCCCGCCATCACGCCGATCGGGGTGCCGATCAACGTGGCCAGCGTGACCATCAGCAGCGAGCCGTAGATGGCGTTGGCCAGACCGCCCACGGCTTCCTGAGGCGGCGGCGTCATCTCGGTGAAGACCTGCAGCGACAGGCCGCCCCAGCCCAGGCGGACCGTCTCGTAGAGGATCCACATCAGCCAGAACACGCCGAAGGCCATGGCGGCCAGCGACAGCGCCAGCGCCACCGTGTTGGTGCGGCCGCGGCGGCGGTGGCGCGCCTGGCGCGCCGGGTCGAGTGAGGTCAGGCGGCTCATGCGCGGCTCCCTTCACCCTTGCGCAGCTGGGCCAGCAGCAGCTTGGACAGCGCCAGCACGACGAAGGTGATGAAGAACAGGATCAGGCCCAGGTAGATCAGCGAGGCCTGGTGCAGGCCTTCGCCAGCCTCGGCGAACTCGTTGGCCAGGGCCGAGGTGATGCTGTTGGCGGCCTCGAACAGCGAGACCGAGTTGAGCTGGTTCATGTTGCCGATCACGAAGGTCACGGCCATGGTCTCGCCCAGCGCGCGCCCCAGGCCCAGCATGATGCCGCCGACCACGCCGGCCTTGGTGTAGGGCAGCACGATGTTCCAGACCACCTCCCAGGTGGTCGAGCCCAGGCCATAGGCGGACTCCTTGAGCATCGGCGGCGTCACCTCGAACACATCGCGCATGACCGAGGCGATGTAGGGAATCACCATGATCGCCAGGATGATCCCGGCCGACAGCAGGCCGATGCCCACCGGCGGGCCCGAGACCAGCGCGCCGAGCACCGGCACGCCCTTGAAGGCAGCCTGCAGCGGCTGCTGCACATAGGTGGCCAGCAGCGGCCCGAAGACCATCAGGCCCCACATGCCATAGACGATGGACGGCACCGCCGCCAGCAGCTCGATCGCCGTGCCCAGCGGGCGCTTGAGCCACTGCGGCGACAGCTCGGTCAGGAACAGCGCAATGCCGAAGCTGACCGGCACCGCGATGACCAGCGCGATCAGCGAGGTCATCAGCGTGCCGTAGATCATCACCAGGCCGCCGAAACGCTCGGCCGCCGGATCCCAGTCGCTGCTCCACAGGAAGCCCAGACCGTACTCGCGGATCGCCGACATCGCGCCGATCACCAGCGAGCCCAGGATGGCCACCAGCAGGCCCAGGGTCAGCCAGGCGGCTGAATGGGCGGCGATGGCAAACAGGCGATCAGCCCACGGCGCGCGTGCGCGGCGGGGCTGCGGGGCGCCAGTGGGGGTGCTGCGGGTCATCGGGCGCTGGCCGAGCTTGTCTGCATCGGCGGGAAGGGTGGCACTCACCTGCATTCTCCTCGCTCCGGCGCCGCCGTGCGGCCGCGCCGGAGAGTGGCGATCACTTGCCCAGGACGGGCTTGCCGGCGGTGTCGGCCACCGTCGCCCACTGCTTGCGCACCAGCGCCTTCACGGCGTCGGGCAGCGGCACGTATTCCAGGTCGACGGCCAGCTTGTCGCCGCTGCCGTAGGCCCAGTCGAAGAACTTCAGCGCCGCAGCACCCTGATCCGGCTTGGCCTGGGCCTTGTGCATCAGGATGAAGGTGGCGCCGGTCAGCGGCCAGCTGTCCTTGCCCGGCTGCTCGGTGAGGATCTGGTAGAAGGTCTTGGACCAGTCGGCACCGGCCGCCGCGGCCTTGAAGTTCAGGTCGTCGGGGGCGACGTACTGACCGTCCTTGTTCTTCATGAGCACATGGGTCATCTTGTTCTGCTTGGCGTAGGCGTACTCGACGTAGCCGATCGCGCCCGGCAGGCGCTGCACGTAGGCCGACACGCCCTCGTTGCCCTTGCCGCCGGCGCCGGTGGGCCAGTTGACCGCGGTGCCCTCACCCACCTTGGCCTTCCACTCGGCGTTCACCTTGGAGAGGTAGTTGGTGAAAATGAAGCTGGTGCCCGAACCATCGGCGCGGCGCACCACGGCGATCGTCTGGTCGGGCAGGGCCACGCCCGGGTTCAGTGCGGCGATGGCCGCATCGTTCCACTGGGTGATCTTGCCCAGGTAGATGTCGCCCAGCACCTGGCCATTGAGCTTCAGCTGGCCCGGCTGGATGCCCTTGACGTTGATCACCGGCACCACGCCGCCGATCACCGTGGGGAACTGGACCAGGCCGTCGGCAGCCAGCTCTTCATCCTTCAGCGGCATGTCCGAGGCGCCGAAGTCGACCGTCTTGGCCTTGATCTGCTTGATGCCGGCGCCCGAACCCACCGACTGGTAGTTCACGCGGGCACCGCCGGCCTTGGCGTAGGCATCGGCCCACTTGGCGTAGACCGGGGCCGGGAAGGAGGCGCCGGCGCCGGTGATGTCCTGCGCCAGCACCAGGCCGGACGTCGACAGCAGCACACTGGCCAGCGAGACACGAAGGGTAGACAGCATGGGAAGCCCTTTCCAGAGGTACACAAGCGCCGGTTCATCCGGCATGCCCGCACTGTAGAAAGGCTCTGTGACAGCGTCGTGACACGGCTGTCACACACGCCATCCCGGTCACCGGACTGTCACCCGGCTGTCATGACCGCCGAAATCAGCCGGCCTGGGCGGCGGCGGCCAGGCGCTCGGCGGCCTGGCGGGCCTGCGCGGCGTCCGCCGTCTCGACCATCACCCGCAGCACCGGTTCGGTGCCCGAGGGACGGATCAGCACCCGGCCGGCGTCACCCAGCGCGGCCTTCACCGCCTCGGTTTCGGCGGCCAGGCGGGCGTTGGACCGCCAATCGGCCCCCTCGGCCAGGCGGACATTGATCATGGTCTGGGGGAACAGTGGCGCGTCGGCCAACAGCTCGGGCAGCAACCGGCCGCTGCGCTGCACCGCCTGCAGCACCTGCAGCGCGCTGACGATGCCGTCGCCGGTGCTGTGGCGGTCCAGGGCCAGCAGGTGGCCCGAGCCTTCGCCGCCGAGGATCCAGCCGCGCAGCGCCAGTTCCTCGAGCACATAGCGGTCGCCCACCTTGGCACGCACCAGCTCGATGCCACGGCGGCGCAGCGCCAGCTCGACCCCCATGTTGGTCATCAGCGTGCCCACCACGCCGGGCACGGGCTCGCCCTGGGCCAGTCGGTCCAGCACCATCAGGTACAGCAGTTCGTCGCCGTTGTAGAGGCGACCCTGTCCATCGACCAGTTGCAGGCGGTCGGCGTCGCCATCCAGCGCGATGCCGAAATCCGCGCCACGGGCCTGCACCTCGGCCTGCAGCGCCTGGGGCGCGGTGGCACCAACGCGGTCATTGATGTTGGTGCCGTTGGGCGACACGCCGATGCTGGTGACCTCGGCCCCCAGCTCATGGAAGACCGCCGGCGCCACGTGGTAGGCGGCGCCATGCGCGGCATCGACCACCAGCTTCAGGCCGCGCAGCGTCAGGTCACCGCTGACCGTGGTCTTGCAGAACTCGATGTAGCGGCCCTCGGCATCGGTCAGGCGCCGGGCCTTGCCCAGTTGCGCGGAATCGACCCACTGCGGCGCTTCCTCCAGTGCCAGTTCGACCGAGCGCTCCCAGTCGTCCGACAACTTCTGGCCGCGCGCCGAGAAGAACTTGATGCCGTTGTCCTGGTAGGGGTTGTGCGAGGCGCTGATCACCACGCCCAGGTCCAGCCGCAGCGCCCGCGTCAGGTAGGCGACGCCCGGCGTGGGCAGGGGGCCGGTCAGCAGCACATCGACGCCGGCCGAGGCAAAGCCGGCCTCCAGCGCCGACTCCAGCATGTAGCCCGAGATCCGGGTGTCCTTGCCGATCAGCACGGTGCGCGGACCCTTGGTGCGGCCGGCGCGCAGGACGCGACCCACCGCATGGCCCAGGCGCAGCGCGAAGTCGGCCGTGATGGGCGCCTGGCCCACGGTGCCGCGGATGCCATCGGTGCCGAAGTACTGGCGCGACATGACTCTCTCTCCTGTGTAGTTCTGCGCTGGACCGGATTGTCAGTGGGCCGGCGGACCGCCCAGGCCCGCCGCACACCAGACCTTGACCGCATCGACCGTGGCTGCCACATCGTGCACACGCACGATGCGCGCGCCCCGCGCGATCGAGGCCAGTGCCGCGGCCACGCTGGGCACCAGGCGCTCGCCCACCGGCCTGCCGGTCAGCTGGCCCAGTGTGCCCTTGCGCGACCAGCCCACCAGCAGCGGCGGCCCCAGGTCACACAGCGCGGCCTGGCCTTGCCACAAGGCCAGGTTGTGTTCGAGCGACTTGCCAAAGCCGTAGCCAGGATCGAGCATGATGCGGCCGTCGATGATGCCGGCCATGCGTGCTGCATGCAGCCGCTGCGCCAGGAAGTCGCGCACCTCGGCCACCACGTCGGTGTAGGTCGGGCGCTGCTGCATCGTGTCGGGCTGGCCCTGCATGTGCATCAGGCACAGGCCCACGCTGCCATGCGCCGCCACACGCGCCAGCGCCCCGGGCAGCTGCAGTGCCCGCACATCGTTGATGATGTCGGCGTCCAGCGACAGCACCGCGTCGATCACTTCCGGGCGACTGGTGTCCACGCTGACCGGCACGCCCAGCCGCACGGCCTGGCGCACGACGGGCACCACGCGGGCCAGTTCCTCGGCCAGGCTGGGCGGCTGCGATCCGGGGCGGGTGGACTCGCCGCCGATGTCCAGGATGTCAGCGCCCTGGGCCAGCAGCCGCTCGCAGTGCGCCAGCGCGGCACGCTCACCGGCGTGGCTGCCACCGTCCGAGAAGGAGTCAGGGGTGACGTTGACGATGCCCATCACCTGCGGGCGGTCCAGGGCGATCTGGAATCGGGTGGTCTGCCAGAACATCGGCCGAAAGGGGTGCCGTTGAAAAGGCCGACGGGGCCGTCAGGGCCCCGTGGCGTCAGGTTGGCAAGAGGAAAGCGTCAGGCGGCAGCCGGTGCACCGTCGGCCTGGGCAGGCGGCGTCGGGCCGTTGCCACCCTTGCTGGAGCTGGGCGTCCAGTCCTTGGGCGGGCGCGGCGGCTTGCCCTCCATGATGTCGTCGATCTGCTCGCTGTCGATGGTTTCCCATTCCAGCAGCGCCTTGGCCATCGCGTGCATCTTGTCCTGATGCTCCTCGATGTGGCGGCGGGCGATCGAGTACTGCTCGTCGATGATCTTGCGGATCTGCTGGTCGACCTTGCGCATCGTCTCTTCGGACATGTGCGTGGTCTTGGTGACCGAGCGGCCCAGGAAGACCTCGCCTTCGTTCTCGGCGTAGACCATCGGGCCCAGCTCGTCGGTCATGCCGTAGCGGGTGACCATGTCGCGGGCGATGGCAGTGGCGCGTTCGAAGTCGTTGCTGGCGCCGGTGGTCATCTGGTTCATGAACACTTCTTCGGCGATGCGTCCGCCGAACAGCACCGAGATGGTCGAGAGCATGCGCTCCTTGTCCATGCTGTAGCGGTCGCCCTCGGGCAGTTGCATCGTCACGCCCAGCGCGCGGCCGCGCGGGATCACGGTGACCTTGTGCACCGGGTCGGTCTTGGGCATCAGGCGCGCCACCAGCGCATGACCGGCTTCGTGGTACGCGGTGTTGCGGCGTTCGTCCTCGGGCATGACCATGGACTTGCGCTCGGGGCCCATCATGATCTTGTCCTTGGCGCGCTCGAAGTCGATCATCTCGACCACGCGGGCGTTGCGGCGGGCGGCGAACAGTGCCGACTCGTTGACCAGGTTGGCCAGATCGGCGCCGGAGAAGCCCGGCGTGCCGCGCGCCAGGATGTCGGCCTTGACGTCCTGGCCGATGGGCACCTTGCGCATGTGCACGTTGAGGATCTGCTCGCGGCCACGCACATCGGGCAGCGTGACATAGACCTGGCGGTCGAAGCGGCCCGGGCGCAGCAGCGCCGGGTCCAGGATGTCGGGCCGGTTGGTGGCCGCCATCACGATGACGCCGAGGTTGGTCTCGAAGCCGTCCATCTCGACCAGCATCTGGTTGAGGGTCTGCTCGCGCTCGTCATTGCCGCCGCCCAGGCCGGCACCACGGTGGCGGCCCACCGCGTCGATCTCATCGACGAAGATGATGCAGGGCGCGCTCTTCTTGGCCTGCTCGAACATGTCGCGCACGCGGGCCGCGCCCACGCCGACGAACATCTCGACGAAATCAGAGCCGGAGATGCTGAAGAACGGCACCTTGGCCTCGCCGGCGATCGCCTTGGCCAGCAGCGTCTTGCCGGTGCCCGGGGGGCCGACCAGCAGCACACCGCGCGGGATGCGGCCGCCGAGCTTCTGGAACTTCTGCGGGTCCTTCAGGAAATCGACCAGCTCCTTGACCTCTTCCTTGGCCTCGTCGCAGCCGGCGACGTCGGCGAAGGTGGTGGAGTTGTTGGCCTCGTCCAGCATGCGGGCCTTGGACTTGCCGAAGCTGAACGCCCCGCCCTTGCCGCCGCCCTGCATCTGACGCATGAAGTAGATCCACACGCCGATGAGCAGCAGCATCGGGCCCCAGGACAGCAGCAGGCTCTGCAGCAGCGAGGGCTCGTCGCGCGGGCGCACATCGAACTTGACGCCGTTGGCGATCAGGTCGCCGGTCAGGCCGCGGTCGAGGTAGGTGCCGGTGGTGCGGATGTTGCGGTCGTCGGTGGTCTTGGCCGAGATCTCGACGCTGCCCGGACCCTCCTGGATCGTGACGCTCTTGATGCGCTTGCTGCGCACCTCTTCGAGGAACTCGGAGTAGCTCAGCTGGCTGCCCGACACAGCGGCCCGATCAAACTGCTTGAAGACAGTGAACAGCACCAGGGCGATCACCAGCCACACTGCAATTTTCGAGACCCATTGATTATTCACCGCGGCTCCTTCTTGCCATCAGACGCTGGCGGCGGCCCTCCGCCACCTGCGACTTACCGCATATAGGGTCGATTCTACGCCCCACAAGTTCCCTGACAGCGGGCGTGGACAGACCGTCCAGCCCCCGAAAACCGGGGTCAGGCGCCCGTTTTCAGGCCGATCCCCACCAGAAAGGTCTCGGCCGACTTGTCGCGCGAGGACTTGGGCTTGAAGGGCTTGACCACCCGGAAGCTCTGCTTGAACAGCGCCACCAGCGGGTCGTAGGCCCCGCCATGGAAGACCTTGGCCACCAGGGCGCCCTGCGGTTTGAGGTGCTGGCGGCCGAAATCCACCGCCAGTTCCACCAGGTGCTCGATGCGGGCGGCATCGGCGCTGGACACCCCCGACAGGTTGGGCGCCATGTCCGAGACCACCAGGTCCACGGGACGGCCGGCCAATGCGGCTTCCAGCTGCATCAGCACCGAATCCTCGCGAAAATCGCCCTGGATGAACTGAACGCCGTCGATCGCTTCCATCTCCAGCAGGTCCAGCGCGATGATCGTGCCATCCAGTGCGCCGCTGGCCGCGCCGCCACTGCCGGCCACCTTGGGCGCAAAGCGGCGGCGCAGGTACTGGCTCCAGGCGCCGGGCGCGGCACCCAGATCCACCACCACCTGCCCAGGGCGCACCAGGCTGAAGGTCTCGTCGATCTCCTTGAGCTTGTAGGCGGCGCGGGCGCGGTAGCCGTCCTTCTGCGCCTGGCGCACGTACGGATCGGTGACATGGTCGTGCAGCCACGCCTTGTTCACCTTCTTGCTCTTGGTCTGGACTTTCATCGGTATTCAACCCCGGGGGATAATGCCACGATGCCTGCGATTGAACTGACGCCCGCCCGCCGCAAGGAATTGCGCGGCGAGGCCCACCACCTCGACCCGGTCGTGATGATCGGTGCCGAGGGCCTGACCCCCGCCATCCTCAAGGAGACCGACGCCGCCCTGAAGGCCCACGGCCTGATCAAGGTGCGCGTCTTCTCGGACGACCGCGCCGGCCGCGAGGCCGTGCTGGCGCAACTGGCCGACCAGCTCGGTGCGGCGCCCGTGCAGCACATCGGCAAGCTGCTGGTGCTGTGGCGGCCCATGCCCGAGAAGGTCAAGGCCGAGCCCGAAGAGGCCAAGCGGGGCTCGCGCACTGTCAAGCTGGTCACCTTCGCCCGCAAGGGCAGCCCGCGGCCGATCGTCAAGACGGTGACGGTGCATGGCAACGAGCGCCTGACCGCCGGCGGCCAGATCAAGCGCGCCAAGAAGCGCGCCACCAGCGTCAAGAAGAAGGCCCAGAGCCAGTGACCGGGGCGCGGGCGGCCCGCCAGGCGAGCGCCGTCACCGCCACGATCTTGATCGCGAACAGGCCGAAGCTCAGGCCATGCAGCACCGCGAAACCCAGCGCGGTGGGCTGTCCGGCCTTGGCCGCCGCGATCATCGGCTGCAACCCGTAATAGCCCAGCACGGTGCAGCCCAGCGCCAGCAGCGCCAGGCCCATGCCCAGCGTGAACTGGCTGCCCTGCCCGACCTCGGCCGCCTCGGCCGCGGCGCGGCGCTCCAGCATCAGCATCAGGCCACCCAGGCCGATGCTCAGCCACGCCTCCTGCGCGAAGATGCGCGCCACCACCCGGCCGGCGTCGGCCTGCACCAGCGTGGCGAAGGGCGCCGGTGTGGCGATCAGCGCGATGCACAGCAGCGCGCCGGCCCACAGCCCGGGCACGATGCGGCGGGTGAAGGCAGCGGCGCGGATCACTCGTAGCGGACCGCGACGATCTCGTAGGAGCGCACACCGCCGGGGGCCTGCACGTCCGCCACGTCGCCGGCTTCCTTGCCGATCAGCGCCCGGGCGATGGGCGAGCTGATCGAGATCAGGCCCAGCTTCAGGTCGGCCTCGTCGTCACCGACGATCTGGTAGGTCACGGCCTTGCCGCTCTCCTCGTCTTCCAGATCGACGGTGGCGCCGAACACCACCTTGCCGCCGGCGTCCAGGCTGGCGGGGTCGATGACCTGGGCGGCCGAGAGCTTGCCCTCGATCTCGAGGATGCGGCCTTCGATGAAGCCCTGCTTGTCCTTGGCCGCGTCGTACTCGGCGTTCTCGGACAGGTCGCCCTGGGCGCGGGCCTCGGCAATGGCCTGCACCACGGCCGGACGCTCGACGTGCTTGAGGCGGTGCAGTTCGTCCTTCAGCTTTTCGGCGCCGCGCTTGGTCAGGGGAATCGTGCTCATGTCTCGGGTGTTCAGGGGTGTCTACAAAGGCAAACCGCCGCCACGGCCCGGTCGGGCGGTGGGCGGCGGCGGTGCAATGGGCGAAGTGTAGTGCAGTCGGGGCCTGTGCGGCGAGCCGCTCGACCCGGCCCGTCAGATCGGCCGTTCAGCATGTCAGGCCAGCGACGTGTGCAGCTCCTGCAGCGACAGCACACCGATGTCGTCCTGGTGCTTCAGCGCCTCGGTCGCTGCCTCGCAGCCAGCCATCGTGGTGTAGTAGGTCACGCGGTTGGCCAGCGCGGCGGTGCGGATGTAGCGGCTGTCGGCGATCGCGGTGCGGGTTTCGTCCACGGTGGTGAAGACCAGCTGCACGTCACCGGCCTTGATCATGTCGGCGATGTGCGGGCGGCCGTCCTTGACCTTGTTGACCACCTTGACCGGGATGCCGGCCTCGGCGATGGCGGCCGCCGTGCCCTTGGTGGCGGCCACCAGGAAGCCCAGGTTCACCAGCTCCGAGGCCACCTTGACCGCGCGGTCCTTGTCGTTGTTCTTGACGGTGATGACCACCGTGCCCTTGCCGGGCAGGCGGCTGCCGGCGCCCAGCTGGCTCTTGAGCATGGCCTCACCGAAGCTGTAGGCCACGCCCATCACCTCGCCGGTGGAGCGCATCTCGGGGCCCAGGATGGGGTCCACCCCCGGGAACTTGTTGAACGGGAAGACCGCTTCCTTGACGCTGAAGTACGGCGGGATGACCTCGTGCGGCGCACGGCCACCGACACCGGTCTGGTCCTTGAGCAGCTGGCCGGCCATGCAGCGCGCGGCGATCTTGGCCAGTGGCTGGCCGGTGGCCTTCGAGACAAAGGGCACGGTGCGCGAGGCGCGGGGGTTGACCTCCAGCACGTAGACCACGGCGTCGTCGCCGTCGCCCTGGATGGCGAACTGCACGTTCATCAGGCCCACCACCTTCAGGGCCTTGGCCATTTCGGCGGTCTGACGGCGCAGCTCGTCCTGCAGTTCCTTGGACAGCGAGTACGGCGGCAGCGAGCAGGCCGAATCCCCCGAGTGCACGCCGGCCTGCTCAATGTGCTCCATGATGCCGCCGATCATCACCGCGCCCGAGGCATCGGCGATGCAGTCCACATCCACCTCGATCGCGTCATCGAGGAAGCGGTCCAGCAGCACCGGCGACTTCTCGGAGACACGCACCGCCTCGCGCATGTATCGCTCGAGGTCCTTGTCGCCATGGACGATTTCCATCGCCCGGCCGCCCAGCACGTAGGACGGGCGCACCACCAGCGGGTAGCCAATCTCGTTGGCCAGACGCACCGCGTCTTCCTCGTTGCGGGCGGTGCGGTTGGGCGGCTGCTTCAGGCCCAGCGTGTGCAGCAGCTGCTGGAAGCGCTCGCGGTCCTCGGCGATGTCGATCGAGTCGGGCGTGGTGCCGATGATGGGCACGCCAGCACGCTCCAGGTCCAGGGCCAGCTTCAGCGGCGTCTGGCCGCCGTACTGCACGATCACGCCGACCGGCTGCTCCTTGGCCACGATCTCCAGCACGTCCTCCAGGGTCACCGGCTCGAAGTAGAGGCGGTCGGAGGTGTCGTAGTCGGTGGACACCGTCTCGGGGTTGCAGTTGACCATGATGGTCTCGTAGCCGTCCTCGCGCATGGCGAGGGCCGCATGGACGCAGCAGTAGTCGAACTCGATGCCCTGCCCGATGCGGTTCGGGCCACCGCCCAGCACCATGATCTTCTTCTTGTCGGTGGGCTGTGCCTCGCACTCCTCGTCGTAGGTGGAGTACATGTAGGCGGTTTGGGTGGCGAACTCGGCGGCGCAGGTGTCCACCCGCTTGTAGACCGGGCGCACATTCAGCGCATGGCGCCGCTCGCGCACGGCATGCTGGTGGGTGCCCAGCAGCTTGGCCAGGCGGCGGTCGGAGAAGCCCTTGCGCTTGAGGAAAACCAGCTCGTCGCGGGACAGGCTCTCCAGCGTGCGGCCTTTCAGCGCCTGCTCGGCCTGGATGATCTGCTCGATCTGGGCCAGGAACCAGGGGTCGATCGCGGTCTCGGCGAAGATCTCATCGAGCGTCATGCCGATGCGGAAGGCGTCCGCGACGAACAGGATGCGCTCCGGGCCGGGCTCACCGATCTCCTGGATGATCTCCTCGCGGTCGGTGCTGCGCTCGCTCAGGCCGTCGATGCCGGTCTCCAGGCCGCGCAGGGCCTTCTGGAACGATTCCTGGAAGGTGCGGCCCATGGCCATCACCTCGCCCACCGACTTCATCTGCGTGGTCAGGTGCGCATCGGCCGCCGGGAACTTCTCGAAGGCGAAGCGCGGGATCTTGGTGACCACGTAATCGATCGAGGGCTCGAACGAGGCGGGCGTGGCGCCGCCGGTGATGTCGTTGCGCAGCTCATCCAGCGTGTAGCCCACCGCCAGCTTGGCCGCGACCTTGGCGATCGGGAAGCCCGTGGCCTTGGAGGCCAATGCCGACGAGCGCGACACGCGCGGGTTCATCTCGATGACGATCATCCGGCCGGTGTCCGGGTTGATCGAGAACTGCACGTTGGAGCCGCCGGTGTCGACGCCGATCTCGCGCAGGATGGCGATCGAGGCGTTGCGCAGCAGCTGGTATTCCTTGTCGGTCAGCGTCTGGGCCGGGGCCACGGTGATCGAGTCGCCGGTGTGGATGCCCATCGGGTCGAGGTTCTCGATCGAGCAGACGATGATGCAGTTGTCCGCCTTGTCGCGGACCACTTCCATCTCGTATTCCTTCCAGCCGATCAGCGATTCCTCGATCAGCAGCTCATTGGTGGGGCTGAGGTCCAGACCGCGCTTGCAGATCTCCTCGAACTCCTCCGGGTTGTAGGCGATGCCGCCACCGGTGCCACCCAGCGTGAAGCTGGGGCGGATGACCATCGGGAAGCCCGAGCCGCCGATCTCGGCCTGGATGCTCTTCTGCACCGCCCAGGCCTCCTCCATGCTGTGCGCGATGCCCGACTTGGCCGAACCCAGGCCGATCTTGGTCATCGCGTCCTTGAACTTCAGGCGGTCCTCGGCCTTTTCGATCGCGTGCTCGTTGGCGCCGATCATCTCGACCTGGTACTTGTCGAGCACGCCGTGCTTGTGCAGGTCCAGCGCACAGTTCAGCGCGGTCTGGCCGCCCATCGTGGGCAGGATCGCGTCCGGGCGCTCCTTGGCGATGATCTTCTCGACCACCTGCCAGGTGATCGGCTCGATGTAGGTGACATCGGCCGTGTCCGGGTCGGTCATGATGGTCGCCGGATTGCTGTTGACCAGGATGACCTTGTAGCCCTCCTCGCGCAGCGCCTTGCAGGCCTGGGCGCCGGAGTAGTCGAACTCGCAGGCCTGACCGATGATGATCGGGCCGGCGCCGATGATGAGGATGCTCTGGAGGTCGGAACGCTTGGGCATGGTCAAAGTCTTTATCTGATTCGGGCAGGCATCAGCCAAGGCTGGCGGTGGCGAGCTTGGCGCCAAAGCCGAGGAACAGGGCGCCAACGCCCGAGGCGGCCGCACTGGCGGTGCGGCGGTGGGCGGCGAAGGCGGCGGCCAGCCGCATCCCCGCGAAGATCAGCACCGACAGGTAGACGGCACTGCAGGCCTGCGCGATCGCGCCCAGGCCCAGGAAGGTCAGCGCCGGCCACGGGTACGCGGGGTCGACGAACTGGATGAAGAAGGACACGAAGAACAGGATGGCCTTGGGGTTGAGCAGGCTGATCACCAGCGCCTTGCGAAACGGCTGGCTCAGGTCCAGCCGGCTCTCGTCCACCGGCGGCAGCTCACCGCGCCAGCGGCGGATCGCCCCCAGCAGCAGCTGGATGCCCACCCAGGCCAGGTAGCTCGCACCCACGACCTTGATCACCAGGAACAGCGCCGGCACCGCCTTCAGCAGCGAGGCGGCGCCCAGCGCGGCCAGGGTCATCAGCACGGTGTCGCCGACAAACACCCCGCAGGCCGCGGCATAGCCGGGCCGCACGCCGCGGCGCGCCGCCACCGACAGCACGAACAGCGAGTTCGGGCCCGGCAGCAGCACGATCGCGATCGTGCCCAGCAGGTAGGTGGTCAGGTCGGTGATGCCGAGCATGGGGCAACTCAGGCGCGGGCCTGGTCCATCAGCGTGGTGAAGCGGTCGAACAGGTAGCCGATGTCGTGCGGCCCCGGCGAGGCCTCCGGGTGGCCCTGGAAGCAGAAGGCCGGCTTGTCGGTGCGGGCCAGGCCCTGCAGCGTGCCGTCGAACAGGCTGACGTGGGTGGCGCGCAGGTGGGCCGGCAGCGTCTTCTCGTCCACCGCGAAGCCATGGTTCTGGCTGGTGATCGACACGCGGCCGTTGTCCAGGTCCTTCACCGGATGGTTCGCGCCGTGGTGGCCGAACTTCATCTTGAAGGTCTTGGCGCCCGAAGCCAGCGCCATGATCTGGTGACCCAGGCAGATGCCAAAGGTGGGGATACCGGAATTGATCAGTTCGCGCGCGGCGGCGATCGCGTAGTCGCAGGGTTCCGGGTCGCCCGGGCCGTTGGACAGGAAGATGCCGTCGGGCTGGTGCTTCAGCACCTCGGCCGCCGGGGTCTTGGCGGGCACCACGGTCACGCGGCAGCCCCGCTCGGCCAGCATGCGCAGGATGTTGCGCTTGACGCCGAAGTCATAGGCGACGACGTGGTACTTCGCGTTGGTCAGCGTGCCGTAGCCCGGCGTGCCGTCGGCACGCGAGAGCTGCCATTCGGTCTCGGTCCAGGGGTAGGACTGCTCGGCGCTGACGACCTGGGCCAGGTCCTGGCCGGCCATGCTGGGCGCGGCCTTGGCGCGGGCCACGGCGTCGGCCACATCGGCGTCGCTGATGGTGTGGCCGGCGGCAAAGGTGGCGATGCAGCCGTTCTGGGCGCCGGTGGTGCGCAACACGCGGGTCAGGCGGCGGGTGTCGATGTCGGCGATCGCCACCGTGCCCTCGGCCTGCAGGTACTCGCCCAGCGTGCGGGTCTGGCGGAAGTTGGAGGTGCGGACCGGCAGGTCCTTGATGATCAGGCCGGCAGCATGGACCTTCGTGGCTTCGACATCCTCGTCATTGACGCCGTAGTTGCCGATGTGCGGATACGTCAGCGTGACGATCTGCCGGCAGTAGCTCGGGTCGGTGAGGATCTCCTGGTAGCCGGTGAGCGCGGTGTTGAACACCACTTCACCCACCGTGTGACCGGCCGCGCCGATCGAGGTGCCACGAAAAACCGTGCCGTCAGCAAGCGCGAGGAGGGCGGGAGCGAGGACGGGCAACAAGGGGAACTCCGGTGTTCGCGCACCCAGCCCCTCGCCCGCCAGGCCACCCCCGTCCTGCGACGTTTCAGGGGGTTGCCATGGGCTTGGCAGGAAGTTTCCGAAAACGTCGTTTCGCTGGGTGGCTTGTTTTGGGGTAAACCCGCTGATTATAGCCTGAAAGACCGGCTCGCCTGTCAGGTCCACGTTGGAAAGACCCCTCGGCGAAGCGCCCTCGGCGGGCTGGGAACTAGAATGACTGCTCAGGGTCTGATGCCCTGGGGCGGGTCACCGCCTGCAACCCACAGACTGGCAACCCCTTGGAGGTTCTTTGATGAACGACAGCCTGCAAACCTTCCCCGGCCTCTCGACCGGCTCGGGCTCGCTGGCCGCCCAGCGCAACCGCGTGCTGCGCAACACCTACTGGCTGCTGGCCTTGTCCATGGTGCCCACTGTGATGGGCGCCTGGCTGGGTGTGAGCACCGGGCTGATGCGCGGCCTGAGCCCGGTGATGTCGCTGGTGATCTTCCTGGCCGGCTCCTTCGGCCTGATGTTCGCGATCGAACGCACCAAGAACTCCGCCGCTGGCGTCGGCTTGCTGCTGCTCTTCACGTTCTTCATGGGCGTGATGCTGTCGCGCCTGCTGGGCTTCGTGCTGGCCAAGGGCAACGGCCCGACGCTGGTGATGACCGCCTTCGGCGGCACCGCGCTGGTCTTCCTGGCCATGGCCACGCTGGCCAGCGTGATCAAGCGCGACCTGTCGGGCATGGGCAAGTTCCTGATGGTGGGCGCGCTGGTGATCTTCGCTGCCGGCATCATCAACGTGTTCCTGCAGTCGGGTGCGCTGTTCCTGACGGTGTCGGTGCTGTGCATCGGCCTGTTCTCGGCCTTCATGGTCTACGACATCAAGCGCATCATCGACGGCGGCGAGACCAACTACGTCACCGCCACGCTGGCGATCTACCTGGACATCTACAACGTGTTCCAGAGCCTGCTGAGCCTGCTGGGCATCTTCGGCGGCGACGACTGACGCGGCCCGGCCGCATCCACACAGGGGCCTGCGGGCCCCTTTTTCATGCCCGCCGCCACGGCACAATGCGTCGCGAGACAGCCACCCGCCGACCCGCCATGCCCGACTGGAACCAGCCCCTGAGCGACCTGCCCGATGCCACCGATGTGCTGGTGGTGGGCAGTGGACCCGCCGGCAGCGCGGCGGCGCGGGTGCTGGCCCAGGCCGGCCGCTCGGTGGTGATGGTGGATGCCCAGGCCTTTCCGCGCGACAAGACCTGCGGCGACGGCCTGGTGCCCGACACCCACGCCGCACTGCGACGCCTGGGCGTGATCGACGAGGTGCTGCAGCGTGCCCAGGGCGCGGCGGCGGCGCGCTGTCTGGCGCCCAATGGCCGGCATGTGGACGTGGCGGGCGAGCTGGCGGTGCTGCCACGGCGCGAGCTGGACGCCCTGCTCTGCCGCGCCGCGGTGGCCGCTGGCGCGCTGCACGCGGCGCCGGCGCGCTTCGTCGCGTCGCTGCGCGGCGACAGCGGTCGCGTCACCGGCGCGCTGCTCGACGACGGACAGCGCCAGCGTCCGCTGTCGGCGCGCTGGCTGGTGCTGGCCACCGGGGCCGGGACCGGCCCGCTGGCGGCCATGGGCCTGTGCCAGCGCAAGTCGCCCAGCTGCATGGCGATCCGTGGCTATGTCCGGCACACCGACCCCGACATGGCGGCAGCCGTGGGCGGACTGCGTTTCGTCTGGCACCCGACACTGCGCGATGGCTACGGCTGGATCTTCGAAGGCCCTGACCACACCTACAACCTGGGCACCGGCGTGCTGGTGGGTCAGCTGGACGAGGACCGCGGCAAGCCGCCCCGCAACCTGCGCCGCATGTTCGACGACTTCGTGGCCGTCGACCCGGTGGCCGCTCGCCTGGTGCGCGAGGGCACGATGGTGGGCGAGCTCAAGGGCGCGCCGCTGCGCTGCGACCTGGAAGGCGCGGCCTGGACCGCCCCCGGCGTGCTGGTGGCAGGCGACGCGGTGGGCGCCACCTATTCGTTCTCGGGCGAGGGCATTGGCAAGGCGATGGAAACTGGCATCGCCGCGGCCGAAGCGCTGATCGCCCACCGGGGCGATGACGCAGCGGTGGAGGCCGCCTACCGCGCCAGCCTGCAGGCGCTGAAACCGCGCTTCGAGATGTACCGCCAGGCGGCCAGCTTCAACCGCCACCCCTGGCTGCTCAACATCATGGTCTGGCGTGCCAACCAGAGCCCGCGCATCCGCGCCAAGCTCAGCGACATCCTGAACGAGCGGCGCATGCCGGGCAGCCTGCTGACCTGGCGCGGCATCCGCAGCATGCTGCTGCCCTGAGGCACGCGCCTCAGCGCTCGAACACCGCGATGCTCTCGACGTGCGCGGTGTGCGGGAACATGTTCACCGCGCCGGCCGCCACACAGCGGTAGCCGGCCACGTGCACCAGCAGGCCGGCATCGCGCGCCAGCGTGGCCGGGTTGCAGCTGACATAGACGATGCGCTGCGGCGGCGTCCAGCCCGCGCGCGGGGCCTGCTGCAGGTCGCCCAGCGCCTTGACCAGCGCAAAGGCGCCCTCGCGCGGCGGGTCGACCAGCCAGCGCTGGGCGTTGCCCCAGCCCACCAGGTCGTCGGGCGTCAGCTCGAACAGGTTGCGCGCCTCGAAGGCGGTCTTGTGCGCCAGGCCATTGCGCTGCGCGTTTTGGCGCGAGCGCTCGACCAGGGTCTCGCTGCCCTCGATGCCCAGCACCGATTGCGCGCGGGTGGCGATCGGCAGCGTGAAGTTGCCCAGGCCGCAGAACCAGTCGATCACCCGCTCGTCGGGCTGCGCATCCAGCAGGCGCAGCGCGCGCCCGACCAGCACGGTGTTGATCTGGTGGTTGACCTGGGTGAAGTCGGTGGGCTTGAACGGCATCGTCACGCCGAACTCGGGCAACGAGTAGGCCAGTTCCTCGCCCCCGTCGTCCAGCAGGTGCACGGTGTCCGGCCCCTTGGGTTGCAGCCACCACTGCACGCCGTGCTCGGCCGCGAAGTCGCGCAGGCGCTGGCGGTCGGCGTCGGACAGCGGCGCCAGGTGGCGCAGCACCAGCGCGGTGACCTGGTCGCCCACGGCGAGTTCGATCTGCGGCAGCGTGTCGCGCGCATCCATCGCGCCCACCAGCGCGCGCAGCGGCATCAGCATCGCGCTGATGCGCGCCGGCAGCACGTGGCACTCGCGCATGTCGGCCACGTAGCGCGACTTGCGTTCGTGGAAGCCCACCAGCACGGTTTCCTTGCGCGCCACGTAGCGCACCGACAGCCGGGCGCGCAGGCGGTAGCCCCAGGTCGGTCCCTCGATCGGGCGCAGCACGCGCTCGGGCTTGACCTTGCCCAGGTGCGACAGGTTGTCTTCCAGCACCCGCTGCTTGATCGCCACCTGCGCGCTGGCGTGCAGATGCTGCATCTTGCAGCCACCACAGGCACCGGCATGCAGGCCGAAATGCGGGCAGCCGGGTGTCACGCGCTGCGCGCTTTCACTGCGCAGCTCGCGCAGGCTGGCCTGCTCCCAGTTGTTCTTGCGGCGAGCCACCGTGACCAGGGCCTCCTCGCCGGGCAGCGCGCCCTCGATGAAGACCACCTTGCCTTCGGCATTGCGGGCCACGCCCTGCGCCTCGATGTCGAGCGCATCAACGCGCAGCCATTCGTCCTGTGCTGTCATGGTGGGGATTATCGGGGGGCTGAAAACACCGAGGCCGCCCGCAGGCGGCCCCGGCCGTGGCGCCAGCGGGTTCAGCGCGCGGGCAGCAGCCGCGCCGGATCGATGGGCTTGCCCTGGCGCCGGATCTCGAAGTGCAGTTGCACCCGCTCGGCATCGGTGTTGCCCATCTCGGCGATCTTCTGGCCCTTGCGCACCGCCTGGTCTTCCTTGACCAGCAGGGTCTGGTTGTGGGCGTAGGCCGTCAGGTAGGTGGCGTTGTGCTTGACGATCACCAGGTTGCCGTAGCCCCGCAGGCCGGAGCCGGCATAGACCACGCGGCCATCCGCGGCCGCCAGGACCGGGTCACCTGCCCGCCCGCCGATGCCCAGACCCTTGCTGCGGGCCTCGTCAAAGGGACTGATCACCGGACCGGCCGCGGGCCAGCCCCAGGGGATGTCGTCGTCGGCCTCCTTGGGCAGCGGCGCCGGGGCCGGCGCAGGCGTCGCAGCGGGTGCGCTGGCCGCGCCGCTGGCCGAGGCGGAGGCCGCGCCGGGCAGCGGCTTGGCGTCCACCTTGGGTGCGGTCACCGGCTTGGTGGCCACGGCAGTGCCTTCCGGCGGGGCCACGCGCAGCACCTGACCCACCTCGATCAGGTTGGGGTTCTCGATGCCGTTCCAACGGGCGATGTCGCGCCAGCCCTGGCCGTTCTCCAGCGCGATGCGCATCAGCGTGTCGCCAGGCTTGACCACGTAGGTGCCGGGCTTGAGGTCGGCTGGCGCGGCCGCCGGGGCCGAGGCCGGCGCCGCGGGTTTGGGCGCCTCGGCCACTGGCCGGGCACCCCGGCCGGCCGAGCGGTCCTCGACGGGCGCGGGCGGGCGGGTGGCGGAGCAGGCCACCAGCAGCGTCGCCAGGCCGATCATCAGAGTTCGGCGCAGGAGCGGCCGCAGCGCGTCGGTCATGGAACTTCCCTGGTTCATGCAATACCCGATTTTAAGGGGACGAACTGCACCGTCTCTCCCACGGTGCGTTGCCAACCGTCGGCACGGCGGTCGACGATGACCAGCACCTGGCTGCGGCCATCGGCGGCCAGCGCCGGCGCCACCAGGCGTCCACCCAGCGCCAGCTGGTCCAGCCAGGCGGCGGGCAGGTCCTCGCCACCCGCGGCGGCGACGATCGTGTCATAGGGGCCGCCGGGCGCGTGGCCCCGCATGCCGTCGCCGTGGATCAGGCGTACATGGTGCACGCCCAGGGTGCCCAGGTGGCTGCGGGCCAGCTGGTGCAGCGGGCCCAGGCGCTCGATCGAGACCACGTGCCGGGACAGCGCCGCCAGCACCGCCGCCTGGTAGCCGCAGCCGGTGCCGATCTCCAGCACCTTGCCCAGGTGGCCGCGGGCCCGGGCGGTCTCGCCCAGGAAGCACCACTCCAGCATGCGAGCGACCACCGAGGGCTTGGAGATGGTCTGGCCCAGGCCGATCGGCAGGCTGGTGTCCTCGTAGGCCTGGTTGGCGAGCGCCGAGTCAACGAAGCGGTGCCGCGGCACGGCCAGCATGGCCTGCAGCACCGGCTCGCTGAGCACGCCATCGGCGCGCAGGCGCTCGACCATGCGGGTGCGCACCGCCGTGCCGTCCAGCCCCAGACCGGTGGGGGTGGACTGCTGGCGCTGGTCGCGCGCCGCTTCGGCCAGCGGGCGCTGCGGCCGCAGCGTGGCGCCCGCCCCGGCACGGGCGCCGGGCGCCACCGCGTCGAGCGAGGCCGGGAAGCGGCCGGTGCGGGGTTTGGTCATGGCCGCGCCAGGCGGGCGGCCCAGTCGCCCAGGTGGGCGTGGTCGGTCAGGTCCACCTGCAGCGGCGTGATCGACACCCGCCCCTGCGCCGTGGCGTGGAAATCGGTGCCCTCGCCCGCCTCACGTGCATCACCGGCCGGGCCGATCCAGTAGACCGTCTCACCGCGCGGGCTCTGCTGGCGGATCACCGGTTCGCTGGCATGGCGCCGCCCCAGGCGGGTGATCTGCCAGTCCAGGGTGTCGGCCTGCGGGTGGTTGGGGATGTTCACGTTGAGCAGGAAGGGCGCCCCCCAGGTGCCGGCCTGGCGCTGGGCCAGCACCGTCTCGACCACCCGGCGCGCGGTGCGGGCGGCGGCGTCCAGCTCGACCCAGCCTTTCTCCACCTGCGAGAAGGCGATCGCCGGGATGCCGAACAGATAACCCTCCATGGCCGCCGCCACAGTGCCCGAGTAGAGCGTGTCGTCACCCATGTTGGCGCCCTGGTTGATGCCCGAGAGCACCAGTTCGGGCCGCTGCGGCAGCAGCCCGGTGAGGGCGATGTGGACGCAGTCGGAGGGCGTGCCGTTCACGTAGCGCACGCCCCTGAGGTGCTCGCCCTGGGCGGCGTAGACCGACAGCGGCCGGTTCAGGCTGAGGGCGTTGGAGGTGCCGCTGGCGTTCTGCTCGGGCGCGATGACGTCGATCTCGCCCAGGCCCTGGCAGGCCCGCACCAGAGCGGCGATGCCGGGGGCCAGGTAGCCGTCGTCGTTGGCAATGAGGATGCGCATGCGCACCGATTGTAGGGACGCGTCGCCAGGGTGACGCCGCCGCGCAGCGCGCCTGCCTATCATCGCGCCCCACGACGACCTTTGACAGGAGACAAGCCATGCATGCGTGGATCTGCAACAACGACGGCGGACCCGAGGCCCTGCGCTGGACCGAGCAGGCCACGCCCGAGCCCGGCCCGGGCCAGGCCCGGGTGGCGATCCGCGCCGCCAGCCTGAACTTCCCCGATCTGCTGATCACCCAGGGCAAGTACCAGCACAAGCCGCCCTACCCCTTCGTGCCCGGTGCCGAGTTCGCCGGCGTGGTCGAGGCCGTGGGCGACGGCGTGACACGGCTGAAGGTCGGCGACCGGGTGATCGCGCTGGCCGGCACCGGCGGCTTCGCCACCCATGCGCTGGTCGACGAGGCGCGGCTGCTGCCTCTGCCCGCGGGCATGCCGTTCGAGCATGGCGCGGCCTTCGCCTTCACCTATGGCACCTCGCACCACGCGCTGATCGACCGCGGCGCGCTGCAGGCCGGAGAGACCGTGCTGGTGCTGGGCGCCGGCGGCGGCGTGGGCACCGCGGCAGTGCAGATCGCCAAGGCGGCGGGCGCGCGGGTGATCGCTGGCGCCGCCGGTGCCGACAAGGTGGCCTTCTGCCGCGAGATCGGCGCCGACGAGACCATCGACTACGCCAGCGAGGACCTGCGTGAGCGCCTGAAGGCGCTGACCGGCGGCCGTGGCCCCGATGTGGTCTACGACCCGGTGGGCGGCGATCTGGCCGAGGCGGCCTTCCGCTCGATCGCCTGGCGCGGCCGCTACCTGGTGGTGGGCTTCGCCGCCGGTGGCATCCCGGCGCTGCCGCTGAACCTGCCGCTGCTCAAGGGCGCGTCCCTGGTGGGCGTGTTCTGGGGCGAGTTCGTGCGCCGCGAGCCGGCCGCCAGCGCCCGCGGCCTGGCGCAGCTGGCCGGGTGGTATGCCGAGGGCCGGGTGCGGCCGCTGATCGACAGCCAGCTGCCCCTGGGCGAGCTGGGGGAGGCCTTCCGTCGCCTGGCGGCCCGCCAGGTGCGCGGCAAGCTGGTGATGGTCCAGCCAGACTGAGGACGCCGCCGCTGTCCCCCATACAGGGCAACTGCCCGAGGCGACCGCCTGCTAGCATGGCGGCCGTCGTGGATAGCGCGGGTCCTGGTGGCCTGTCGAGAGGTCGCCATGTCGGTCAAGGTTCTGATACTCGAAGACAACCCGGTCGCCCGGGATTTCCTGTCACGCGTGCTGCGCGAGGCGTTCAGTGATCCGATCACGATCACCGAAGCAGGCGATCTGGAGACCGCTCGGCGGCAGATCGCCCTGACCGGCCCGGGTGGCCTGCACGGCGCCGACCCGTTCAAGCTGATGCTGGTCGACCTGGAACTGCCCGACGGCAACGGCCTGGAGCTGCTGGCCGACCTGGGCCAGTACCCCGCCACCAAGGTCGTGACCACGCTGTATTCGGACGACGAGCACCTGTTCCCGGCGCTGCAATGCGGCGCCGACGGCTACCTGCTGAAGGAAGACCGCTTCGAGGTGCTGGTCGAGGAGCTGCGCAAGATCGTGCTGGGCCAGCCGCCGCTGTCGCCGGCCATCGCCCGCCGCCTGCTGACCCATTTCCGCCACGGCACCGCCGCCGATGCGCCGCCGCCCTCCCCCGGCATCGGCACGATGGGCGGCGCCACCAAGGCGCCGGTGCCGATCGAGAAGCCGGTGGACCTGCCCCACCTGACGCCGCGCGAGATCGAGGTGCTCACCTACCTCAGCAAGGGCTTCACGATCAAGGAGATCGCGAACCTCATGGGCATCAAGTGGTTCACGGTGAACGACCACATCAAGTCGATCTACCGCAAGCTCAACGTGTCCAGCCGCGCCGAGGCGGCGGTGCTGGCCAGCAAGCAGGGTTTGGTCTGATCCATTGCCTTCGGCCCACGGGCCGAAGCTGGGGCATCATCGCGGGATGGCGCTGAACCCGCTGGACTCCACCCAACCCTCGAGCCGCTTCCCCGCGTCCGGTCTGCCCACCGACAGCGACGGGCCGGCCGACGCCCTGCCCAGCGGTCTGGCCACGGCGACGCCGCGCATCGGCTGGCGGCGCCACGCGCTGCTGCTGGCGGCCATCGTCGGCTGCCTGACGGTCTTCCTGCTGGCCCGCACCATGGCCAACCACCCCCATGTGGCGGCCGAGTGGCGACAGGGCAATGACGACCGGCTGGAACTGGTCTTCTCGCCGCTGCCGGCGCTCAAGGAGCACATGGGCAAGGAGTTGCTGGCCATCGGTGGTGCCGGGGTCGAGCCGGTGCCCTTCAACAGCCTGGCGCTGACCCATTCCTCGCGCTGGATCAGCGACCCGACACTGCGCCAGCGACTGCTCAACGCGCGGCTCACCGCCGCCCACGCGCTGGCCGACGGCCAGGTGGTGCTGGTGTTCCGGGACGGCAGCCGGGTCGAGATCGCGTCTCGCCCACGCGGCTATGTCGAGCTGGGCTCGATGTTCTGGCTGCTCAGCGCCTTCGCGATGGTGGTGTTCCTGGTGGGCTGGATCGTGCCGCTGGTCCAGCCGCGCGAGGGCAATTTTCTCTATGCGGTGATGGCCCATGCGCAGGCCGCCCAGCTGCTGCTGTCGGCCATCGCCTCGGTGCCGGGCCTGGCCCTGCCGGTGATGCTGGTGGGCAGCGAGCCGATGCTGCGCACGCTGCTGGACGCGATCACCGGCGCCGCGGTGCTGACCGCCGTGCTGTGGCACCCCTTGCGCCTGCCCGGTCGCGGCCTGCTGGCCACCGCCGTGTGGGTGGTCACCGGCGGCTATGCCGCGCTGACCTTCGCCAGCCAACTGCAGCCGATGGCCTGGCGCTGGGGCGACATGCTGCTGCTGGTCCAGGGCGTGTCCTGCGTGCTGCTGCTGAGCTGGTCCTACAGCCGCGAACGCCACCCTTTCGTGCTGGTGATGCGCCGCTTCACCACCGTCACGGTCTGCGCGCTGCTGCTGCTGGCGCTGTCGGTGTCCTATGTCGACCGCATGCCCACCGACGTGCAGCCGATGGCGATGGCGGCGCCTATGATCTGGAACGTCTTCCTGGCCTCGGTGGTGCTGCTGGTGCCCTTCGTGTCACGCTCGCAGCATGTGATGCGCGAGTTCGCGATGCTGGCCGGCATCAGCACCGTGGCCACCTCGGTGGACCTGCTGTTCGTGGCGGTGTTTTCGTTCAGCCAGTTCACCTCGTTGACGCTGTCGCTGTTCCTGTCGCTGGGCGCCTATGCGGCCATCCGCCAGTGGCTGATCAACCAGATGATGGGTGCCCGGGCGCTGACCACCGAGCGCATGTTCACCCACCTCTACCGCATCGCGCGCGAGGTGGAAGCGCGCCCCGAGCGCGCGGGCGACCGCATGACCGAGCTGCTGCGCAACGTCTTCGAGCCGCTGGAGGCGCAGCTGGTGGGCGGCCACGGCAAGCTCAGCCGCATTGCCGGCAACGGCGCGGTGCTGCTGGTGCCGGTGCCCAAGCTGGTCGAGGCGGCCCACCTGCAAGGCATGGTGGCGCTGCGCTTTGCCGAGCGCGGCAAGCGCCTGTTCACGCCTGAGGACGCGCGCCTGGCCGACCGCATCGTCGAGCAGCTGATGCGCGCCCTGGCCCACGACCGCGCGGTCGAGCGCGGCCGCAGCGAGGAGCGCACCCGCATCGCCCAGGACCTGCATGACGACATCGGCGCGCGCCTGCTGACGCTGATGTACAAGTCGCCCAGCAAGGAGATGGAGGACTATGTCCGCCACACGCTGCAGGACCTGAAGACGCTCACCCGCGGCCTGGCCGCCAAGGAGCATCCGCTGACACTGGCCGCCGCCGAGTGGAAGACCGACATGACCCACCGCCTGCAGGCCGCCCGCTGCGAGCTGGAATGGGAGTCCGATTTCGACGCCGATCCCACGCTGTCGATGGTGCAGTGGTCGTCGATCACCCGCATCCTGCGTGAGCTGGTCAGCAATGTCATCGCCCACGCCCAGGCGCGCCAGGTGCGCATCGAGTGCCGGCTGCATGAAGGCCGGATGCAGATCCGCATCAGCGACGATGGCAGCGGCCGCAACCCGTCGGTGTGGTCGCATGGCCTGGGCCTGGGCGGCATCCGCAAGCGCGTCAAGGCCATGGGCGGCACCGTCGAGTGGCAGGAGCGCCAGCCGCGCGGCATCCTCTGCCAGGTCGACATCCCGCACCTGACCCCTCCCGCCACCACGGCCTGAACACCCGATGAGCCGCATCCACCACCACCCCGTGCAGGTGCACTTCGGCGACTGCGACCCGGCGGGCATCGTCTTCTTCCCCAACTTCTCGCGCTGGATGGACCAGTCCTCGCTGGCCTTCTTCATGGCCTGCGGCCTGCCGCCCTGGCGCGAACTGGAGAAGACCCGCGGCATCGTGGGCACGCCGGTGCTGGAAATCAACACCCGCTTCGTGGCCAGTGCCACCTATGGCGAGGCGATCATGGTGGAGACCAGCGTCGAGGAATGGCGCGCCAAGGTCTTCGTCCACCGCCACCGGGTGCTGCGCGGCGACACCCTGCTGTGCGAGTCGCGCGAGGTGCGCGCCTTCGTGGGCCGTGATCCCGAGACAGGCCGCCTCAAGGCACTGCCCGTGCCGGACGACATCCGGCTGGCCTGCAGCTGAAGCGAACTGCTAACCTGTCGGTCTGTTCTCCCTGCCCGCCACACGTCCCATGCGCGTCCTGCTGCTCAACGGTCCCAACCTGAACCTGCTCGGCACCCGCGAGCCCCACATCTACGGCGCCGACACGCTGGCTGACGTGGAGAAGCGCTTCAGCGATGAAGCGGCCGCACTGGGCCTGCAGGCCGAGTGCTTCCAGACCAACCACGAAGGCCAGATGATCGACCGCATCCATGCGGCGCGGCTGGACGGCACCCGCTTCATCGTCATCAATCCGGGTGGCTGGACCCACACCAGCGTGGCGCTGCGCGACGCCCTGGCCGGCGTGGCCATCCCGGTGGTCGAGGTGCATGTGAGCAATGTGCACCGGCGCGAGGAATTCCGCCACCACTCCTACATTTCGGGCATCGCAGAAGGCGTGATCGCTGGGCTGGGCGTGTTCGGCTACAGCGCGGCGCTGCAGTTCGTGGCCGGCCGCCTGCGCAGCGCCTGATCAGCAGCGCCCGCCGCACCCGGGCGTGGGCCACCAAAAGCAACGGCCCCTGAAGAGGGGCCGTTGGCAGGAATGCGGTGGGGTGGCTGATGGGAGACCATTGGCCACCGCGAAACCCCAGCTCTCACAGGCACTTAGAGCCGACGCAACACAGGTCTGTGCATCAGATTGTGTGACAGGACCGAGCGCACGGCAAGCGCCTGGCAAGGTCGCCAAACCCGGGACCGATGTGCTAGATTTGCGGTGCCCTGGCGGTAGGCGGCCCCCCGCTACCTGCAGTCACCTTTCACTGTCACTCTGTGACCTCCTGTAGGCGTCCTGGTCAACTTGGTGTATCCCTGTTGGCAGCGCCATATTGGTTAGCTGAATATCCGCGCGCTTGCGCGCTGGGCGCGCCAGGGTTGTGAAAGGAATCGTTGAGATGAAGAAGAGACGTCCCAACGACCGCCCTGTTCGCGATTGGTTTGGGATGGGCATTGCACTCGTGCAACTCATCACTGCCATCGTGAACGCGGTCTTCAACTATCAGCTAGCCAATGCCCGCGAAGTGGCTGCACAAGTTTGAGCGAAAGCCAGGTCGTTGGGTTTTCGAGCCTTCCCCTGAAGCGCGCGCAGAGGGCGTCGAGGTCAAAGAGCTCGTCGAGTCCCACTGGAAGGCCCCAAGCTACTACTTTCACCTGCGGCAGGGAGGCCACGTCGCCGCACTGATGCGCCACCAACGAAGCACCTGCTTCGTCAAGGTCGACATCGCCGACTTCTTCGGCTCAGTCAGTCGCTCCCGCATCTCGCGCGTGCTGAAGGAGTTCGTCAGCCACGCGGAGGCCAGACGGATTGCAACGGCGAGCACGGTTCAACATCCCGAAGACCCAGCCCGGCAAATCCTGCCATATGGGTTCGTCCAGTCGCCGCTGCTGGCCTCGCTCGCGTTGCACAAAAGCGGGCTGGGCAAGTACCTCGACCAACTGCATCGCGAGAACAGCGTCGTCGTCACCGTGTACGTCGACGACATCATCGTGTCGGGTAACGACCCCGAAGAACTAGGTGACGTGCTGACGACGATGAAGACCAAAGCGCAGCGGTCGCGCCTCGCCTTCAGCGACGACAAGGAACAGGGCCCGGCGGCAACCATCTCCGCGTTCAACATCGAACTTGCGGCAGGTACTCCGCTTTCGGTCCTGCCACCGAAGCTGGCCGAGTTTCGTGAAGCCTTCCAGGCCTCGACGAGCGAACTGCAACGCGCGGGCATTCAGGGCTACGTGCGCAGCGTGAACCCGGTTCAGGCGGACTCGTTGCCCTGACAGGCCGGACATGTCCGCGAAAGGCGCCCGATGGGCGCCTTTCGCGTTACGGGCTGCCCTCGACCTGCGCCGACTCGACGCCGCACAGCAGGTCGGCCGCCCGCTGGGCCTGAGCGGCGGCGGTGAAGATGGCGCGCTTGTCGTGCTTCAGCACGGCCAGCCACGCGGCCAGGTACGCGGCATGGTCCTCACGCGGTTCCGGGCTGAGCCGGCTGCCGGCGCACACGAAGGCGGCGCCGAGCTCGGCAACGAGCTCTTCCATCGCGTAGGCCTGGTCGCCGAAGCGCTGGCCGAACTGGCGCGCCAGGCGGTCCGGGTGGCCGGTCCAGTGCACGAGCTCGTGCGCCAGGGTGCCGAAGTACGCGGCGGCATCGCGGAAACGCGAAGCATCGGGCATCTGCACGAGGTCAGGCCCCGGTGCGTAGAACGCGCGGTCGCCGCCGTGGCGAACCGTCGCGCCTGCCCGCGCCACCAGGGCCAGCGCGTCGGCGTCGGGCTGGATGGCCGCGGGCACCTCGGGTGCGGCTGGCGCAGCCAGCCCATCCACCTGCTCGGTGTTGAAGACCGTGTAGCTGCGCAGGAAAGCCACCGCCCGCCGTGCCGGGGCTTCGCCTTCGACCGCCTCGGTGCCCTCCTTGCTGGGGCTGAACTGACCGGCATAGACCACCATCGTGCCGCGCTCGCCCTTGCGAACCTGCCCGCCCAGCGCCTCGGCCTGGCGGTAGGTCAACCAGGTGCGCGATGTGAAGCCGCGTTCCATCGCTGCGCCCCACAGCAGCAGAACATTCACGCCACGATACGGCTCGCCGCCGTGCCGGCGGGGCAGCATGCCGCCGCTGGCGGCGCCACGGGACCACGGGCACGACCAGGGGCGGACGCCCCGGTCCAGGGCCTCGACGATTCGACGGGTGACCTCGGCGTAGAGGTCGCGCTGCTGTTGCTTGCCTTCCATGACTTGCTCCTTTAGGGCTGGGGGTGCGTGTGGCACCCCGTGCCCGTCGGCGAGACCGGGGGTAGAAGAGCGCAACCGCCGCAGGCCTGGAAGGGGCACACCCCGGCTGCACGACAGGAAGCTGGGGATGCCAGGCCGGAGGGCACGCCGCAGCGTGCGGACGGTTGCGCGGCGCGAGGGGAGACCCCTTAGCGGGGTCATATCGAAATTTCGCTGACAGCGAAACACAACTTGCGCTGGGCGAAGTTCTTCGGCTACACTCCGCCCCGAGGCTGACAGAGATAACTGTCGACTGTTGGGGTGCTACAGCACCCTGTGGGGCCGAAAGGCTCTAACTACTCGCAAGCCCACGCCGCACGGTGCCGGTCCTCCGGTGCGCGGTACGGTTGGGGCCGGTGCGAGCCTGCCCGGGCGACCCCGGGCAGGCATCTGGAAGTGAAGGGGGTCAACTCGCCGCTTTGCTCTGTTCGGTTGCGGGCGACAGCCACGGCGCACACATCCCGTGTGCGTTGTTTGGTGCAGCCGAAAGGAATCGTCATGAGTGACGTTCTGAAGCCTCCTCAGCGGCGGGCGACGAAGAAGCAACGCAAGAAGTCCTGGTGGGTGCGTCCCGAGACGTTCCGCCTGGCCACCGCGGTGGTCCGGCTCGTCTCGATGGTCGCCAAGCTGATTGACTTCCTGCTTCGGTGATTCGTCACCCCTTTATTTCAAATTCGAGAGGCATGCCATGTTGAATCGCGCCCTGAAGCTGCTTCGGACCTACCACCAGTACACCCAAGTGGAGCTGGCCAAGCGCCTTGGGATTTCCAACTCGTACCTGAGCGAGCTGGAGAAAGGCGACAAGACGCCCGGGCTGGACCTGCTGGAGCGGTATTCCGAGGTTTTCAAGATGCCCGTGTCCTCCATCCTCTTGTTCTCGGAGTCCATCAATGAGGACCGAAAGCCCGGGGCGAAGCTGCGGGTGGCGGCGGCGGACAAGATACTGAGGCTGCTTGAGTGGCTTCAGGAACGCGATGCCGTCGAGCGCGCCGCGTAAGGCCTACGCGCTGAATCAGTCGCCGCTCTTCCGCTTGCGCGGCAAGGGGCGGTTTGAGGACGTCATCGGCGTCAAATGGGAGTCGGTGACGGACCTTCTGGCTGCCGAATCTTTTCGGGTCTGGAAGGGGCCGAAGGACCGGGAAATCCAGGCGCCCATCCATTGGATGGCGGCAGTGCACAAGGTCATAGCCGACCTGCTCGCACGCATTGAGGTCCCGGACTACGTGTTCTCGCAGAAGGGCCGTTCGTATGCGGACAACGCGCGGCAGCACCTCGGTAACCACCCGGTCATCAAGACCGACATCAACAAGTTCTATCCAAGCGTGACCCGGGCCATGGTGTTCCGGATGTTCGTGCGCGACTTCGAGTGCGCCGCCGATGTCGCGGACCGGCTGGCCGACATCTGTTGCTACAGGCAACTGCATCTGCCTACCGGAAGTCCGCTGAGCGGCCGGGTGGCATTCTTCGCCGCGAGGGGGCTGTTCGAGGACATCGCCAAGCTCGCAGTTGCCTCAGGCTGCAAACTGACCATCTACGTCGATGACATCGCGCTCTCAGGTCCGAACGCCACGAAGCGCCTACTGGGTGAAGTACGCATGCTCATTGCTCGCCATGGCTTGAAGTCCAAGGGCAAGAAGTCGGCCACCTTCGCTGCCGGCGCGCCTAAGAGTGTCACCGGCGCGGTCATCGTCGGTGAAGAACTGCGGCTGCCAAACGAGCGCCATCGAAAGCTGCATGAGACCCGTTCCGCATACGTCGCCGCAGACGGCGATGAGCGAGCGAAGCTCGGCCGCCAGCTGCGTGGACGCCAGCAAGAGGCCGCGCAGATTCTTCGACCCGTGGCGCGGGCGACCTAACCTGGCAACGGTCGTAAACAAGAGAGGCGCCCGAAGGCGCCTCTCCCCCCTTGCGGGGCCGTACAGTGCATTTTCCGGACGGGGCCGAGGCCACGAACGGGCGCGCGGGAACGCGCCTAATCAGCTTGTCCCGATTGCCTGCGGGTCATCGTCTGAGGGTCTACCTAGGGTAGCTCCCAGGTTTTAAACGGCGCGCTGCCTCAGGTCGTGTAACGTCGTCACGCTGGAACCGACCCACACCAGCGGGTCGCGCAGCTCGACCGCGACGAGCTTGACCCGGCGTTCCAGCGTTACGCGTTCCTGCAAGGGTCGGTGGCCCCACAGCGAAGTCGCGGCCAGCAGGATACGGCGGGCATGGTTCAGCTCGCGGTCGTAGACGAAGACCAAGCCTCCAAGCCGGTAGGCGCCGGCCTGGTCGAGCGGCTGGCCGACGAGCTCTGCCCACCGCAGGCAGGCCGCGAGCTGCGGCAGCGCCTTGCGGGCGGCCTCGACCTCGCACACCTCCACCGTCGCCGGCCCGTCGGCGCGGCGCTGCCAGACAGCACCGTCTGGCATCTTGCGCAGCATCTTCACCATCCGGTCCACCGGGAACGGCGCCTTGCGCCGCAGCAGCAGGTACTCCCCTGCGGTCTGGAAGCCCTCGACCTGGCGTTCAATGAGGTAACGCGTGGCGAGAGTTCGGTGGAAGAAAGTGCTGCCGGACACGCTCGACAGGTCTAGCGTGTGCTGCGCCTCGATGCCCCGGGTCTCCAGCCAGGTTGCGCCGACACGGGTCAGGCACAGGCTGCGCGAGCCCAGCGCGTTACGGCGTTCCAGCAGCAGGCCCTCGGCGACCAGCCGGCTGGCAACGCGCCTACTGACCTGCTCGGCGTATCGCGCCTTGGGCCAGACGGCGCGGGCCAGCTCGGCGATGCGGACGTGTCCATGGTGGGCGACGACACGCATGCACTTCAGCTCGTTGATGCGGGCCTGCTCGCGCCCGCTGCGGCTGTTGGTTTGTCGCGGCGCGCGTGATGGTGGCGCGGCGGCGGGCGTGGCGCCCAGCACGCCCTGCAAGTCGGAGGTCGAGACTTTCATGGTGGCTTCCGGTGGTAGGTCCACTGTCTAGCCACCGTCTCGCCGGCCACCGCCGTCCCGAGTGCCTGCGCGTCATTGCGCGAAGGCTAAAACGGGGGGCTTCACTCCATCGAGCCGGCAGTTCCGCCGCGCTTCGCCCGACGGGCGCACCCGTCACCTGGAGCATCTCGATGGACAAGTTCATCCCCAAGTCCGCGCTGGTCGAAGCCCTCGGCGTCTCGACCCGCACCCTGGAAAACTGGATTGCGCAGCGCGCATTCCCCGCCCCGCGCCACCTGGCAGGCAGCCGGCTGTCGTTCTTCGACGTGGCCGAGGTTGAAGCCTGGCTGGAACGCGAGCTCACCGAAGGGGGCCAGGCATGAAGCGCCCTCGCAACCGCATCGCCAGCACCGAGAACGACCGCTGGTTCGAGCGCTACGGCAAGGGCGGGTACTTCTGCCTGCCGCGGGCGATGCTGTTCAACGTGGTCGACTGCATCGACAACGCGGCCATGTATGTGTACCTCGCTCTCGCCTCCTGCCACTACGAGGGAAACACGACCTACGCTGGGCCGCACATCGCCAAGCTCACGGGCAAGGACGAGCGGGCTGTCCGCGGCCATCTCGCTGACCTGGAAACGCTGGGCCTCATCCGCCGAGAGCCGCTTGGCCAAGGCTTCAAGGTGCTGTTCCTGTGCCCCGACCGCCAGCGCATCAAGGACGGTGCAGCCGAAATCACGTCACGCAAGCTGGCGCGGCAGCAGCGCCGCGCGCTGGCTCAGAGGGCAGCGCCATCAGCGACGGATGGCGGTCACCAACGAGAGTTGCTGAATCCGCCGCCGAACGAACCGCCGCTGGAGAAGCCGCCAGCATCGTGACGGTGGTCGGAGAAGCCATAGGCATTCCCGTTCACGTCCACATGGCCGGTGGCCATGGGCGTACCGTCAACGTTGACCGCCGGCCCGCGGCGGTCATTGCTGCCGTGCCGCCGGCGGTGACCGTCGTCGTCATCGCCTGGGGCGTACCTCGCAGGGGCAGTCAAGCCCAGGCGCTGGCTCAGGCTGCCTGGCCCGCGCAGGCTCTGCACCGCAAGCACCAGCGCCCAGACAACACCGACCAGGAACACCACGGGGCCGACCAGAATGGCCAAGAGGTCCACCGGCTTGCCGAAGACACGAATGCCCGGGTTGAACAGCAAGCCGCCGAAGAACAGGAAGGCCCCGGCGAAGGTCAGCAGCAACCAGGTGTACGAGCGTTGGGGCATGAGAGTTTGTGACTGTTGGGCCGGTGCCTTCCGTCACGCAGGTATCGGCCCGACGGGCAGGGACTTGAGCCCGGCACCGGGCCAGACGCTCGTCACACTCGCGCGCTTCTGCAGGCTTCAGCCTGCCTGACACGGGGCGGGCCAGGCCCGCCCTCGCGTCGCCCCCAGCCCAGGCCCCCCTGCCTTGCGGGTGCTCTTCACCGGGCGACAGCCGCCCGCAGGGCGGCTTCTTCTTCGGTTCTCAGAACAGGTTTTCTGCAACCGCTTCTGGTCTGAAGGACTTTGGTTATTCGTGGGTGGTGGTCACGCGGTAACGGTATCCGGGTGGTGGTCACCCGGCACCGTTACGGCGTGACGTCGTTTCAGATGACGCCAGTCAGCTTGTCGAGCAGCTTCATCAGGTCCGGCGGCTGCCGGACGATGTGATAGCTCCACCGCCCGAAGCGCCCGTCGTTGTTGACGGCGGTGCACCAGCGGTGCGCGGCCTGGGCCTTCACCTCGGCGTCACCGGGCTGGCCCTTCACCTCGACCATCAGGCGCTCGCCCGTCGTCAGGTCCACGATGAAGTCGGGCAGGTAGCGGCGGCGGATGCCGTCCTTGCGATACGGCACGATGAAGCCCAGGTGGTCGTTCTTGACCCACTTGGCGACACCCTCGTGGGCGTCCAGTGCGGTGGCCGCTGCCTGCTCCCAGGTCTTCGTGTCCGCGACGATGGCGTTCAGGTGGCACTTCTGCACCGGCCAGGGTTGCCGCCCGGTGAAGAACTCGACATGCCGCGTCGAGCGCTCGCCCGCAGGCCCCGGCGTGATGATGGGCCGCTCTTGCGTCTTGCCGCTCTCGTCCACCGGCATCAGCGAGTCGAACAGGATGCCCACCGCCTGCTGGAAGTACGGGTTCAGCGCCACGTCCTGCGGCGCCCGATTGCCCGACAGCTTCAGCTTCTCGGCCAGGAACCGGGTCGTGTAGCCCAGGAGTTGCGGGAACAGGCGGTGCGTGGGGATGACATCGCCACGGTCGGCCAGCCACTGCTGCGTCAGCACCTTGGCCATGGTGAAGGCCACCTGCTGCACCCGCACCTTGGCGCGCCACTGCTCCAGGTTCACCACGTCGGCCGCGCCGGGGCCGTAGGCGGCCAGGGCACCGTCCTGCGTGGTCAGGCCCTTCATCAGCGTCACATCGGGCACCGTCATGGGGTTCAGCTCCAAGGTTGGCACCTTGGGCCAGTCCATGGTGAGCCGCGTCACGCCGGGGTCGGTGTAGCCCTCCACCACCGGGAAGGCCAGCTCGTACTGCGCCTTGGCCGGCACGGCGTAAATCTGGTTGGCCGGCGGTGACGGCGGCTGCTGGGCGCCGCCCTCCACCTTGAACGGGATGAGCTCGAAGGGCACGCCGAAGACCTTGGCAGTCTCTTCGCGGAAGAAGCCGGTGGCCTCGTCCACCGCGTAGGACGTGCGCCGCAGCGCCCGGCCGACCACCTGCTCGCACAGCAGTTGCGAGCCGAACGGGCGCAGGCCCACCACGTGCGTCACGGTCGTGGCGTCCCAGCCCTCGGACAGCATGGCCACGCTGATGATGCAGCGCACGTCGCGGCCCGGCGGCACGCTGGCGTCGATGGTCACCAGGCCGTTGTCGTCGTCCTCCAGGGCCTTGCGGTTGTGCTTCTCGACCATGGCCACGTACTCTTCGGGCACCTTGTTGCCCGGCCAGCCGGTCTTGCCGATGGTCTCCAGCACGAAGCGCAGGCGCCGCGCCTCGTCGTTCTTGCCGCCGCCTTCCGCGATGTCCTCGGCCACCTTGCTGTCCACCCGCACGGTCCACTCCCGGCCCGGGGCGTTGCGGAACTGCTCGGGCGCCGCGCCGTAGGTGGCGTTGCCGTTGGCCAGCCAGTCGTACAGCTCCTTGGCCAGCGCGGTGTCGCGGCACACGATGATGAAGACCGGCGGCACGTCGGTCTTGCGGTGGCCGGCCTTGAACTGCGCCGACCACTGCTCGGCCGTCTTGCGCCACTCGTCAGCCAGTTGCACGATGGGCTGCGTGGCGTAGCGCATCAGCACGTCGGGCGTCAGCTTGCCGCTGTGGCCTTCCTTCTCGGCAATCTCCTGCACCCACCGCCACACGTTGAAGTAGGCCGGGGTCTCGGTGCCGCCGATGTCCTGCGTGGGGAGCTGCGGAATCTTCACCAGGCCGGCTTCGATGGCCTCCAGCAGGCTGAAGTCGGACACCACCCACGGGAAGGGCTTGCCCACCTCGTTGCCGCTGCCCTGGATGAAGAACGGCGTGGCCGACAGGTCCACGCACAGCCGCACGCCGTTGGTCCGGCCGCCCAGCGCCTTGTTGATGCGGTCGAGACCCTCAATCCACACCGTGGCCTCGCGGGCATCGACCTCGGCCGTTTCCTCGTCGATGGCGAAGGTGTCCTCGGCGTCGAGCTTGCCGCGCCGGTAGGCGTGGTGGGCCTCGTCGTTCATCACCAGGATGGCCGAGCTGCGCCCCTTGCGGTTGCCCAGCACGCGGCGCAGGAAGGCGGTGTCGCTCTCGTAGTAGCGCACCTCCTTCACCTCGAAGCCGGTGAGCTGGCCCTTGTTGTCCCGCAGCTCGCGCAGGATGTCGAAGGCGCCGGTCAGCGCCTGCTGCCGGATGTCGGCCTCGGTCACCGCGTCCTTGCCGCCCACCTTCACGGTGCGCAGCTTCTCCATCGGCACGCCGCGCTTCACCACCTTGGCCGACGTGCCGTTCACATCGGTCAGCTCGCGCCGCTCCAGGTTGTGCCAGTTGGTGATGAAGACCTCGCCCTTGCGCAGGTCGGGCATGCGGTGCAGCGGCACCAGTTGCCGGGTGCGGTACAGGCTGAGCTCGTCCAGGTTGGGGTCGAGCTCGCGCAGCCGGTCGCGGATGGTGACGTTCGGGCAGACGATGAGCACCGTGTCCGAGTAGGCCGAGGCCTGCGGCTGCGCCACCTTGTTCAGGATGGACCAGGCCGACAGCATGCCCATCACAGTGGTCTTGCCGCTGCCAGTGGCCATCTTCAGCGCGTAGCGCACGAAGGCCTTGTACCCGTCTGCCTTGGCGTCGTCGCCCGGCTCGTCGCTGGGCACGTTGATGCCCTGCTTCAGGTCGTCTGGCCCTTCCACCAGGAACAGCACCGTCTCCACCGCTTCGAGCTGGGCGAAGAACAGCCGCGGCGAGCGGTCAGGCGAACGCCACAGTTCCAGCAGTTCCCGCGTTACCTTGGTGGCGCCGGCATAGTCGCGCTCGCGCCACTCGCGCAAGCGCTGGCGGATGAGGTTGGCCAGGTCCAGCAGGTATTCCTGCCCCTTCGATGCGTCGTCCAGCAGCGACTGCTGGCCCTTGGCCTTGCGCCCGCGCGCTGCACGGTCGGGCACACGGAAGAAATACGAGGCCAAGCGCCGGCCTGGCCGCTTCTCCGGGTGCTTGCCCTCTTCGATGTGCCAGTGGAAGGCCGGCGGGTCGTAGGGGCTGTTGATGATGGGCGCTTCGACGGCGTTGATTTGGCTCATGCCACGCCCCCCGACACCATGGCGGCCAGCTCAGGGTTCACGGTGCGCCCGCAAATCTCCCAGATGCGCTGCAGGCGCCGGTCGCGGAAGCTGCGGTAGGTCGCAACGTCGAACACCAGCTTCTTGGTGTCAGCCGCGAATTCGTCCAGCAGCAGGTGCTTCTCGATGGGCGACCCATAGGACTTGAGACGCCCGAAGTAGCTGTCGGGCAGCTCGGCACGCTTGCGGATGTTGTCGGTCGCGCCCACGAATCGGTAATTCCCGAGGGTGTTCACCTCGGCACTGCCGAGTCCCAGCTTGGTGGACAAAGCGTGCCGCGGATAGATGTGGTCGATGTGCGGCTCGTTGCCCTTGTACTTCACGTCGAATGGCGACGAACCCATCTGGTCCACGTACACCAGGTTCAGCAGCAGGAACCTCAAGCGCGTCTGTTCCAGGTGGAACTTCTGCAACTCCGTCGGGTATCCGCGCCCGATGAAGTAGTCCTTGACCCCTTGCATCGGAAATCCGCCCGGGGACGGCTGACCGACCACCGAATGCAGGCCGTTGATGACCTTGTCGGTGCCCTGCGAGTACCAGCCAAAGAGCTGGGCCTTGTAGTAGTAGCCGCGCATCAGCGCACGGCTGCGCTCCGTGGGCTTCGGGTTGAAGTACAGGTAATCGAACAGCGGGATGAAGCTGTTGTGGCTGCGAACCACCTTCTCGGCATAGACCTTCAGGTCTGTCTTGAGGAAGTCGCGCAGCTCCTGGAACGCGGCCTCTGCCCGGTCCCAGTTCGCCTTCATGTCCGCCAGCAGCTTGGTCCCGTCGGCGCCGGTGAACTTCTCGGCCGATGCCTCGGCACCGCGCCCATGCACCACCAGCAGGCACTTCAGCGGGAACGTCTTGTCGAAGCCGATGTTGGTGCTGTTCAGCAGCTCGGTGGTGTCTTCGATGGCCTCCTCGATTTCGTCCCAGCCTTCCTTCATGGCTGCGAACATCAGGTCGGACGCATCGAGCTTGGTGCCGCCGGAGTTCACCCGGACGAAGATGTCCAGCACGGTCCCGTAGGTGTAGTTGTTGGCCACACCGTCGAGCTCCTGAATCCAGAAGTGCTTGTCCTCGCGCAGCAGCGAAACCAGTTGGCCGAAATTGCGCCGCACGCGCTTCTGGCGCGCCTTCTGTTCCTGGCTCGTCGGCTGCTTCTCAGCTGGCAGCGCATCGTCGGCCTCATCGAGGCTGTCGTTCATTTCCTCCGACAGTTCCTCGGCCACGCGCTGGGCGTCCTTGCCCACCAGGTCGGCCACCCGGTACCACGGGCGCGGCAGCGCCACTTTCGAGAACTTCAGCGTGTACAGCAGTCCATCGTCGGACAGCGCTGCGCCGCTGCTGGCATCGAAGTAGGCCTCCAGGCGTTCGCCGTCGGGGCCCTTGATGGCCCCGGCAAATGTGGCGTACAGCGTCTGCAGCCGCTGCTGACCATCAAGAACGAACGTCTTTTCGCACCCCGCCTTGCTGATGTTCGGCTCGTAGTAGTCGCTCAGGTCGGGGTCCCACTCGACCTCCTCCATGAACTTGCGGGCCTTGATTTCGTCCTTGGTCTTCCAGAACAGCAGCGTCTGGATGGGGTAGTTGCGCATCAAGCTGTCGAACAGCTTGAGCATCTGCTCTTCCTCCCAGACGAAGGGGCGCTGGATGTGCGGAAGGAACAGGCCCTTGTTGATGACCTGGATGAGGTTGTAGAGCGAGCTCGGCTTGTAGCTCATGCCTTCACCTCCAGCACGCGCATCAGCTCGTTACCGCGCTCGTCGATGACCTTCACCGCCACACGGCGCTTCGGCCCGATGGGAAACGGCTCGCTCACGGTGCCGGCCAGGTGCTCCCACACCGACGGGTCGAACTCGGCCTTCAGCGACTTCTGCAGGTTGTCCCACGCGGCGGTCTTGGGGAAGAAGACCTGGGTAGCGTAGAAACACATGCCGTCGTAGTCGGTGTCCAGCATCCACGCCGGCAGGTTCTGCGCGGGGATGTCTTCCTGGTCCATCGTCGCCGGGTTGAAGATGTCCAGACCGCGCAGCTCGACCTCGTACAGGTCGGCACCGTCTTCGTTCTTCTTGCCGGCCTTGCGCACCACGGCGTCGGGCAGGCCGGTGACCGAGAAGATTTCGCTGGCTCGGCTGGTCTTCAGCAGGTCGCTCATGGCCACGTCCGGCGTGACCGTGACGTAGGTGCAGGGCACGCGCAGCTTGGCGCGGTCTTCCAGCAATTCGCGCGCCTTGGCCTGGATGGCGAAGCCGAAGAAGTACAGGTGCGGGAACTTCAGGAAGTACGCCTCACGCGCTGCCTCGAACACCACGTCGGACGAGATGGCACCGTCCTCGGGGCCGAAGACCACGGCGATGCGGTTGCCCTCGGCGTCCAGGCCCTCGGCATGGATGGCGTCGCTGTCGGTCATGCGGCGGATGTCGGCCAGCACCAGTTCACGATTGCCAGGCAGCCGCAGCGTCTTGGACTGACGCAGCACCTGGGTCATGCGCTCGATGTGTGTGGCGGGGTCGGCGTAACGACCGGCAGGTTCTGCCACCTGCAGGGGCAAGCCACCGTTAGCAGCGTCGGCATCACCCAGCGCGGCGTCAAGACTCTGAGCTTCTGGCTGGTCGGCAGTCTCCGCTTCGAAGTCAACTGTCTGCGCCGGAGCGATGGTCGCCTCTACGACGAACGGGCCGGCAACGCGCGTAACTTTGTCGTTGACCTCGGGTCTGTCCACCAAAACCTCGGTCGCCGGTGTTTCTTCGTTGGCAATTGACTTCAATGTGATGTGCGGCACCAGACCGCCAACCTCTTCGCCACGTCGGCTCTGCTTTCGCTTATAGACGAATCCCCCTTGTGGGCCAGATTGCTGGTCTTTCAGTTCGTAAAACGGAAAGGTCGCAGTCAGCAAGCGTTGTCTCGCCAACGCCAGCGGTACCCTCGATGTGTCGCAAGTAATCCAGCGGCGCCCCCATCGCTCTGCCGCAAATGCTGTTGTCCCGGACCCGCAGGTAGGGTCAAAAACCAAATCGCCGGGAGCGGTCACCAAGTGAAGGCATCGCTCAAGGACCCGAGTATCCGTCTGGACCACGTACAGCCTATCGTCACCCACGAAACCACCGACTCCAGTGTCATTCCACACAGTGCCCAATGGGCTTAGCGCGAAATCATCGAAGTATCGAACAAACCGAAGAGTATTACCCTTAATTGCCAAACGCTTTGCCGTCCGCAGCCGCTCAATTCCTACCTCGTGAGTCGCCCAGTGGCGGTTCGCAGCTGGTCGAAACGGTCTACCGCCAAAGTTCACTACAAAACCCAGTGAATCCTGCCAACCTGGCGAAACCATCGGATTTCTTGCAAAAACACGACCAAGGCTTCGAACGGAGTTGCCGAGCTTCTTTTCCTCACTTTCCAATGCTCTGCGAGTGCCGTCAGGCAGCTCAATTTGGTCGTAAAACTCAAGTTCCTCTGGGCTGATTGGTCGGTCCAGAAATACCTTATTGACCTTCTGCCGAGTTTTGTCCTTTGCGTACCACAGCAAATAGTCGTGTGTTGTAGAAACTCGGTCGTCGCTTGAGAAGCCAGTTTTCTTGAACGCAATCTGCGCCACATAGTTTGACGAACCGAAAACCTCGTCGAGAACAGCTCTCGCGTGGTGCGCGTTGTCGTCTGAAATTTGCACGAAAATGCTTCCAGTCTCATTGAGAAGCTCCTTCGAAAGAAAAAGCCTATCGCGCAAATATGTCAGGTAGGAATGAAGCCCAAGCTCCCACGTATCTCGATAGGCCTTTACCATTTCTGGCTCACGGGTCATAAACCCGTCTTTGCCGTGCTTGTCGCCCATATCACGGTCGCGGACGAAGGGCTGAAAGTTCGACCCAAACTTCACGCCATAGGGTGGGTCCATGAAAATCATCTGAACCTGACCGCCGAGCCCCTCGAACTCCAGCAGCGAATTCATCACCTGCAGGCTGTCGCCGAGAATCATCCGGTTCTGCCACGGCCCCTTGTGCTCGTAGGCATCGAGCTTGTCGGTCACGTCCAGCCCACCGCCGTCGCCGAACAGGTCGTAGGTGGTGCCCTTGGCCTTACGGTGCTTGATGCCCTCCAGGATGGCCTTGGTCGAGTGCCGCTCGTGCACGAACAGCGGCACCGTGGGCACTGAAATCTGGTGGCGCTCGGCCTTGCCGGTCCAGTTCAGGAAGGGCTGGCTCAGCGCCTGCAGCAGGTCGGCCGCTGCCTTCAGCGACTGCACCTGCACGCCACCGCCGGCCCACACCTGCGGCGCGGTGAACACCGCCGCCTCGCCCTCGGTGGCGCAGCGCTGCACCAGGCCCAGCAGCCATTCGGCCAGGTCGCGGTCGCGGTTCTCGTCCCAGCTCAGCGCCGGGTCCAGGCTGCTGTCGTAGCGGTAGGTCTTCGGCGGCTTCCTGGTGTTGAACTGGTCCTGCACGCCAACATCAGGGCGCTGGGTGGCCTGCTGGGCGTGCTGGTAGTCGGTGGTTTGGCTTTGCGGCGCAGCTGCGCTCTTCTTGGTGGCCAAGACGTGCTCCCGTTCGGTTATTGCATGACGTAACCGACAAGGATACCGGCCGAATTGCTGCATTACGCCGGTCGAATCGACATCGGCGTTATCGCGCGCCAGCGCGTGCAGGTGCCACGCCGCAGGACGTGGGGCAAGGCGTCCAGCCGCAGCCCCGCGCGCTGCACCGTGCCCACACGGTCAACGCGCGGCAGGGGGGCGCCGCAAGTCAGGTTTCGCCCCAACGAAATCAGGCCCGCCCACGGGCCGGTGACGCAGTGGGGGCGGAGCCCCGCCCCACCCGCTGAAAGCGGGCGGGCAACCCGGGCGATGGCCGACGTCCAGGAGGTGCCTGCGGGTGGCGCGAACAGCGGCACCAAAGGCAAGCAGCGCGCGGGTTGCCCGCCCGTTGGCTCTGCCGTGCAGAGGCAGCGGGATGGGGCGCGGTATTGGCAAGGGGATGAGGGCGTGCAGCCCGAAACACGGCGTGTCGCCCTAGCGACCGTGAGCCGGGGTGCCCCGCTCCCCCACGGTGGAAGCGTCTGCTTCTACCGTCTCGGCCTGGGCGACGGTCTGCAAGACGGTCGCCGGTGACGGTCTGCCACCAAGGCCGGCCGTGAACTATTGCCTTGCCAAGCTGCGCGGCGGCGATACAGTTCGGCTCCTACTTCATCAGCGCACCTCCCGCGCAAGAACACGCTCCCCCCACCCAAGCTGGTGGCATCGGGGTCGTGTTCTTTAAAAATCCCTGCCTGTCGGCATACCCCAGACCCGCGCTTAGAACAGACTAACTAGCCTTCGCGCCCTGGGGTCGGCGCCGACAAGCCAACTCCCAACTTCCAAGGCCTGGCCCCACAGCTCCGTGGTGCGCCAGTAGACGCCACCCGTTCGACGGGCTCGGCGTTGGGCACCTCGTGCCCCGCATGCTCCAGCCGTTCTGGCCTTGAGCTGCCGACTTGCGCTGCCTGAGTCTTCGGCAGCGCTCCACCTCACACATCAAGCCTTGCCGGCGGCGTCGCCGGCAGGGCTTTCGTCTTTGGAGACTTCAACATGAGCAACAACAAAATCCTGAGCGCACTGTTCGGCAGCCACAAGGCTGCGGCAGCCCCAGCACTGAAGGCGGTGCCGCCCTCGCCTTCCCGCGCTGAGCTGATTCACCCCGGCGGCGGCTTCGATGTCGCGGGCTACGACCTGAACGGCAGTTACCGCGTCCTCTCCCGTAAGACCGGCCAGCTCGTCACGCTGAGCGGCAAGCTGGACGAAGCGACGCTGCTGACCAAGCTCGGCGCGGCGTACTGCCTCGACCACTACGGCACGATGGACCCGAAGACCCGCAAACGCGTTTTCGCGTCGGACGTGCTGGCCGAGGAAATCCGGCTGGGCTGCGACGAGTTCGGGCCTGCGCAGGCCGAAACGGTCCGCGGCCCGGGCCTGTACGAGGACGACGGCAAACTGGTCGTCCACTACGGCCTAGCGGTCTACGACGAAACTGGCACGCCGGTGGACACCACGCCCACCAAGCAGCGCGTGTACGTGGCGGGCGAGAGTCTCGGCTTCGACGACTCGACGCCCTCGGCATCGGCAGCCGATGTGCACCTGGTCGAAAGCACCTTCGAGTCGTTCGGCTTCGAGCAGCAGCACGGCGCGGCGGTGTCGCTGGGTTGGCTGGCCAGCGCAGCGATGGGGGCGGTTCTGCCGCACAGCCCTTCGCTCATCGTTACGGCGGAACGCGGGTCGGGCAAGACCACCTGGGTGGACCTGCAGACTGCGTTGCTCGGCAGGCAGGCGGTACGGCGTGACGGCGTTCCGACGGTGGCGCAGGTGCTGCACGCGGTGAAGGACTCGTCGCTGGCAATGATTTGCGACGAGTTCGAGCCGCTGAAGGTCAGCAAGGGCGAGATGCTGAAGCTGGCCGAGGTGTTCAACAGCGGCTTCACCAAGACGCCGGGCAAGGGCAAGTTCTCGCGTGTCATCGGCGGCAAGGTGCAGTACTTCAACGCGCCGGCCGGTGTGGTGCTCTGCGGCATCCACCTGCCCGAGCTCGAACCGGCGCTGGAAAGCCGCTCGGTGCGGCTGTCGATGGTGCCGAAGCAGCGAGCGGGGATGACGAAGAGCCCGCTGCTGGACCCGGCCAGCGGTGTGCAGCCCGGCGAGCTGGGCGCGCGGCTGCGGCGGCTGCTGGTGGCACGCTGGCAAGTGATGCGCGACGCCCGCGCAGCGGTGCACCGCATGCTGCAGGACATCGGGCACCCTGACCGGCGGGCCGACACGTGGAGCCCGCTGCTGGCCGGCTACATCGCCTTGAAGCACGACAGCGTGCCGGCGCTGCGCGACCTGGCTGCGCTGATTGCGCAGTGGGGGCTGAACGTGGTGCCGCAGGACGAGCACGAGTCGCACGGCGAAGCGTGCCTCGCCGCGATGCTGGACCGCAAGGTGGTAGTTCGGGTCGAAGCGGACGGCAAGACCGCCAAGCTCTACACCCGGGTGCGCGAGGCGCTGCAGACGCTGGTGTCTGGCGACGCCGACCGCAACACCCTGGCGGCGTTGGACAAGCACCTGGCCATGCTGGGCGTGCGGGCCCTGTTCGACCGCCAGCGCGAGACCTGGACCCTGGCGGTGGCGTCGTCCGAGCACCACGTCGGCGCCCGGCAGTTGTTCCAGGGCACGGCGTGGGCACGAGGCACCTGGAAGGCCGCACTGTTGACGCTGCCCGGTGCGGCACGCGGGCAGCAGCGGTTCGCAGGCGACAGCGTGAAGGCGGTGCTGGTGCCGGCCCCGGCCGCCATCAGCAACCCGCCGAGCGTCAGCGACGACGACGCCCCGGCGCCGCGACAGCCGGCTGGCGCGAACGCTACGGCGCGAGGCGAGTGGGTGGTCTGAGTGAAGCAATGACGGGGCGTGTCCCCACGTACAAAGCGGCACCAAGCCATCGGGCCTGGTGCCGCTTTGCTTTGTGCGGCGCCGTTGGACCCGGCGCCCTGCCCTCAGGCCTCGACCTTGAGGCTCACGTAGCCTTGCCCTGGCTGCCACGGCTTGGCGGCCAAGGCAGGAAAGCGGACCTTGCGGAACTGCTCGACCAGCAGCTCGAACGGCAGGTCGGAACCGTAGCCGTCGGTGATAGCGCCGTCCCCGGTGGTGTGGCCCATCAGCCGCTTCAGGTACTTGGACGGCACGGCTGCCGCCTCGAGCATGTCCTTCATGGTGTGCCGGAACGAGTACAGCACCTTGCGGCTGTCCGTGATGCCCACGGCACGCTTGTAGCGGCCGAAGAACTTGGAGAACGAACCAGACAGCTTGCCGTGACTGTCTTTCGTCAGCGTCGGGAACAGCACGGCCGCGCCGCGCTGGCGCACCCACTCCGCATAGCGCAGCAGGCCCAGGTCGATGAGCTCCTGCGCCACCGGCACGCGCCGCACCGACGGTGCGTTCTTCAGGGTCCGCCGGTGCGACTTCGGAACGTCGCCGTCCTCGAACAGGTCGGCGTCTTCATCGCTGGGCCGGTCGATGAGGTTCAGGTACCAGCCCAGCTTCTCGTCGTGCTGCAGGTCGCTCAGCGCCAGGCCGGCCAGTTCCTCGGGTCGAGCACCCGTGTAGAACATGAGCACCGGAAGCCAGTAGCTGGCCTCGCCCGACTGGCCCACCGACCGCTTGTGCTCGGTGAACACGGGCGAGCCGAACAGGGCGCCGAGGTCAGCCGCGTCGAACGACAGCCGGCGCTTCTGCCGCTGCCGGGCCGCTGCCTGCTTGAATCCGATGGTGCCGGCCGCAGGGTTCTCCTTCAGCACATGCTTGCCCACGGCAATCTTGTAAATGGCCCGAACCTTGAGGATGCGTTCGTTGATGGTCGGCACCGCAAGCCCACGCTCGCGCATTCGCTCGGCAAAGGCGGTCATCTGTTCGGGTGTGACGGCGCCAGGGTGACGAACGCCCAGCCCCTCGGCGAAGGCCCTCAGGTCGCGCCAAGCAGTCTGCGATGCGATGGTCGTCGGCTTGGGACGGTCCTCGACGTAGTCGCGCCACGTCTCGAAGACTGCTTCCCAGCTAGGCGCGCGCAGGTGGGCCGGGGCGCGTTCGGGCGCTGCAGACGGGAGCGGGTGCGGCGCATCAGGGGCAACCACGTCGGTATCGACAAGGTCACCACGCTGGCGGCCAAGGCGATGGTCGACCGACTCGACGACGGCACGAAGGAACACGTGGGCGGCACGCTTGGCTTCCGCCTCATCGGGGGCGAAGTCCAGGCCGCACAGGTGCAGGAAGCCGTGCATGGCCGGGAACATGCTCATGCTCTTGCCCTGCGCCAGCAGGCGCCCGAGCTGCGCGCGCTGCTCGGCCAGCTCGGCTCCCAGCTCGTCGAACTCAGCATCGTCCAGGCCGGCCTGGCGCCGCTGGTCGTCGGCCAGCAGCACCTGGCGCACCCAGAAGCGGGCGATGCCCTTGAGCTGGTCGTCGTCGAGCTTGGCGATGCGCTTGGCAGAAAGGGAGGCGCGGCTCAGTTCGAGCTGCTCGCTCTTGAGCTTGAACTCGGCGTCGATGCGCGCGAGCTCGGCGCGGGCGAGCCCTTTGGCCAGGCGACGGTCGGCAGTGCCCAGGCTGCGGACGATGTGCGTCTGCTTGGCGGGATAGGCCGCACGGATGGCGGCCGGGATGCGACGGCGCACGTACTGGATGCCGTGCTGGCCGCGGGTGTAGATGTTTTCGGCGATAACTTTCATGGTCTGTTCCACAAGGTTGTGTGACAGACCGTGTTGCAACCGCGGTTTAGCCTAGAAGCAACAAGGCCTTGATTCCGTTGGGAATCAAGGCCTTGCGTGCGCTAACGGTGTTCGGTGGGGTGGCTGATGGGACTCGAACCCACGACGACCAGAATCACAATCTGGGACTCTACCAACTGAGCTACAGCCACCACTGCAGAGCCACGCATTATAGCCCTGAAATCAGGGCCCTGGCTGCGTGGCCTCGCTCAACTCATTTGGCCGCCGAGGCGGCCGCGGACGGCGTCTCCACGATGCGGGTCTTGAAGCGGCGCTTCAGGGCCTCGTAGTAGGCCAGGGTCTCGGCCTCGGCCAGGGCCTGGGCCACGTAGGGCTGGGCACGGGGGACATCGGGGTCATTGGCGCCACGGTCCACCACCTTGAGCACCTGCACCACGGCAAAGCCCTGCTCGCCCAGGTCGACGCCCACCACGGTGGCGCCCTTGCTCAGATCCGCGCGCAGCGCGGCCTCGACCACCTGCCGCGGTTGACCCGCCGGCTGGGTGCGCGACACCGCCACCGCCGCGCCCTGCGGCTCGCCCGCCTTGGCCTTCAGGGCCTCGACGCGGGCCTGGCCATCCTTGCGGGCCGCGGCCGCGGCCTGCTCGCTGCGCACGCGCTGCAGCACCCGGTCCTTGACCGCATCCAGCGGCAGCAGCACCTCGGGTTGGTGCTTGACGATGCGGGCGGAGACCAGTTGGTTCGGGCCGGTCTCGATCGCCTCGGTGTTGCGCTTGTTGTTCAGCACCTCGTTGCCGAAGATCGCCGCCAGCAGCTTGGGCGAGGCCAGCGGACCGCTGGCCCCCGGCGCCGCCTCGCGGCCCACCACGCCGGTCGACAGCGTCAGCCGCAGCTTGTCGACGGCCGGCTGCAGGCTGTCGGACTGTTCGTAGACCAGGTTGCCGAACTGCTCGGCCGCCTCGGCAAACTTCTTCTGCGCCATCTGGCGGCCAACCTCGTCGACGATCTCGGCGCGCACCGCCTCGAACGGCTTCTTGGTGCCGCCGCGCACGCCGGTCAGCTTGATGATGTGGTAGCCGAATTCGGTTTCCACCGGGCCGACGATCTCGCCGTCCTTCATCGAGAACACCGCGTCCTCGAAGGGCTTGGTCATCGCGCCCTTCCCGAAGAACTCCAGGTCGCCGCCCTGGGCGGCCGAGCCCGGGTCGTCCGAGTTCTTCTTCGCCAGCTCGGCGAAGCCGCCCGGGTTCTTGCGCGCCTGCTCCAGCAGCGCCTGCGCCTTGGCCTTGGCCTTCTCGCGGTCGGCCGCCGGGGCGTCCTTGGGAGCGTTGACCAGGATGTGGCTGGCGCGGCGCTCCTCGGCCGCGGTGTAGCGGCTGGCGTTCTCCTCGTAGTACTTTTTGAGGTCGTCGTCGCTGAGGCTGAGCTGCTTCTTCAGCATGTCCAGGTCCAGCACCACGTACTCGATCTGCGCGCTCTCGGGCGTCTTGTAGAAGGCCGGGTGGGCCTTGTAGTAGGCCTCGACCTCGGCGTCGGTGGGCTGGACCTTGGACAGGTAGTCCTTGGCGTCCAGCTTCTGCACCGCAATCTCGCGCCGCTCCAGCAGGGCGGCCACGCCCGCCTGGCTGACCGCGGTGGACGCGAAGCTGCTGTCACCCACGCCGCCCAGCACCTGGCGCAGCATGTAGTCCTGGCGCAGCCGCTCGGCGAAGACCTCGGAGCTCATGCCCTGCGCCGCCAGCATCTCGGCATTGACGCTGCCGTCGGGGCGGCGCAGCGGGGCGTACTGCGGGTCGCTGGCGAACAGGCGCTTGAGGCGCTCGTCGGAGATCAGCAGCCGGTCCTTGATGGAGGCCACCGTCAGCACGCGCTGCTGCACCAGCCCCTCCAGCGAGCGCTTGCGCATCTCGGGCGTGTCGAGCAGCTTCACGTCGACGCCCGGCATCTGCTGGGTCATGCGCTCGATCTGCTGCTTGTGGGCAGCGTCGAATTCGCCCGACTTGATTGCCGCGCCATTGACCTCGGCCACGGTCTTGTTGCTGCCGTCGACAAAGCTGGAGTAGCCCTGGACACCGAAGAAGATGAACGACGGGAAGATCAGCAGCACCAGCAGGAACTGCAGCAGTCGGGTGTGCGTGCGGACGAAATCGAACATGAATGACCTTGCAAGAGGAGAGCGCGCGGCGCGCGGCGCTTGAAACGACAAAGGCGAACCGGAGTTCGCCTTGTGATCGGGTCCAGCGCGAGTCGCGCGCGATTCTAGCCAAGTGTCTAGCCAGGTCGCCGGAGGTCCCGGTGGTGGTGGGTGCTGACGGGCTCGAACCGCCGACCTACGCCTTGTAAGGGCGCCGCTCTACCAACTGAGCTAAGCACCCGGCATTCAGCCGATCAGAGCGCGTCCTTCAGGGCCTTGCCCGGACGGAACTTCGGCACCTTGGCGGCCTTGATCTTGATGGCGGCGCCGGTGCGCGGGTTGCGGCCGGTGCGGGCGGCGCGCTTGGTCACGGCGAAGGTGCCAAAACCGACGATCGACACGGTGCCACCCTTCTTCAGCGTCGTCTTGACGCCGCCGATGAGCGCGTCCAGCGCGCGGCCGGCAGCGGCCTTGGAGATGTCGGCCTTGGTGGCGATGTGGTCGATCAGTTCAGACTTGTTCACGAAGAAGCCCCCTCTTGTAAGGACAGTAGTAAGGTCAGTGAGCGTGGGTGGATTTCGGCGCCGCTTCTGACGGCGGAAAAACGATTACAGCCGTGGCGCTGAGCAGTGTCAAGCTTGAAAAATCATTCTAGTTGTTAATCGTTGGGGGGCCGGACGCGCCGCCGCAACGCCGCGTGATCAGCTGCTCAGCGCGAGCGTGTCACCAGGGCCACGCCGGCCACCGTCAGGCCGATGCCGGCCAGCACCCGCAGCCCCAGGGCCTCGCCGAACAGCGCCCAGGCCAGCACGGCCGTGCAGGGTGGCACCAGGTACATCAGGCTGGCCACCTGGGTGGCGGCACCACGCTGGATCAGCAGGTACAGCAGCGAGCTGCCGCCCAGCGTGAGCGCCAGCACCGACCAGGCCATCGCGCCGACGAGCTCGCCGGTCCAGTCCATGGCCTGCGGCTCGAGCAGCGCCAGCGGCAACGACACGGCCAGCGCCGCCGCCAGCTGGATCAGGTTGGCGGTGCGCACATCGCAGGGCTGCACATGGCGCTTCTGGTACAGCGTGCCCGCGGTGATGCTCAGCAGCGCCAGCACGGCCCAGGTCAGCGAAGGCCCGCTGGCCTCGCCCATCCCCAGGCGGTGCCACACCACCAGTGCCAGCCCGCCCAGCCCCATCAGCAAGCCCAGCCACTGCCGCGCCGACACCCGGTGCTCACTGCCGGTGGCCGACACCCACAGCGCGGTCAGCACCGGCTGCAGGCCCACGATCAGCGAGGCCGTGCCGGCGCCCAGCCCCAGCTTGACCGCCGACCACACGCCACCCAGGTAGCCGCCATGCATCAGCACGCCGGTGACGGCCAGGTGCAGCCATTGCTGCCGCCCCTGCGGCCAGGCCGCACCGGCCCAGCGCACCCACAGCACGAAGGCCCCGCAGGACAGCGCGTAGCGCCACGACAGGAAGGAGAACGGGGGCGCATGCGGCATGCCGAAGCGCGCCACCACGAAGCCGGTGCTCCAGATCAGCACGAACACGGCAGGCATGGCGCGCAGCCAGCGCGCCTGGGCGGCGGACACGGTCACCGTCAGCGCGCCTTGGCCCGGATCTCGGGCAGCGCCTTGCGCAGGTAGTAGACCATCGACCAGATGGTCAGCACGGCCGCGGCGATGATCAGCAGGCGGCCCCACAGGCGCGTGTCGACCAGGCCGAACAGCGGCGAGTCATACAGCAGGAAGGGGATGGCCACCATCTGCACCGTGGTCTTGAGCTTGCCCAGCATGTGCACCGCCACGCTGCGCGACGCGCCGATCTGCGCCATCCACTCGCGCAGCGAGGAGATGGCGATCTCGCGGCCGATGATGATCAGCGCGATCAGCACGTCCACCCGCTGCAGATGCACCAGCACCAGCAGCGAGGCGCAGACGAGAAACTTGTCGGCCACCGGGTCCAGGAAGGCGCCGAAGGCCGAGCTCTGGTCCAGCTTGCGGGCCAGCCAGCCATCGAGCCAGTCGGTCAGCGCGAAGACCACGAACATCACGGTCGCGATCAGGTTGCGCGTCGGCTCGGCCAGTGGCAGGTAGAACACCCCGATGATCAGCGGGATGGCCACGATGCGCGCCCAGGTGAGCAGCGTGGGAATCGTCAGGAACATGCCGCGATTCTGCCTGTGCGCGCGGCGGTATGGCTCATTCGTCCAGGGTGCGCGGCTTGAAGCGCCGGTTGTCGTCGAACAGGAAGGCCTCGGTGTAGCGCCAGGGCTTGGGCAGTCTGCGCATGTCGCCATAGGGCGCGCCGCGCTTCATGGCCTCGATCGCCAGCTGCGTGGTGTCCTTGGCCTGCGACGGGTAGCGCAGCACATTGATCTTCAGGATGCGGCCGTCGGCATCCAGCTCGGCCTCCAGCACCGGGATGGCCAGCAGCGGCTCGGGCGCGTCCTCCAGGTAGGTCATCGACGCGTTGGCCTCGACCAGCCGGCGCGCCGCCTGCAGCCGGAATTCGGCCGGGGTGCGGGCGGCGGGCGTGCTGGGCGCCGGAGCGGGCGCCGGACGGGTGCTGGGGGCCGGGGCGGGGGCGGGCGCCGGCATCGGGGTCTTGCAGCCCGACAGCCAGGCCGAGCCGCCCACGGCCGCCAGCAGCGCCCAGCCGCGCCAGGACGACCAGAAGGCGTAGCCGATCGGGTGGGGTTCAGTGAAGCGCACGGTAGATCTCCAATGCCAAGTCTCTTGATATGCCTTCGACACCTTGCAGGTCCTCGACGCTGGCGGCGGCCACGCCGCGCACGCCCCCGAAGCGCTGCAGCAGTTTCGCGCGTTTCTTGGGGCCCACGCCGGCAATGTCTTCCAGCCGGCTGCCGCCGGTGCGCACGCTGGCGCGCTTGCTGCGCATGCCGGTGATCGCGAAACGATGCGCCTCGTCGCGGATCTGCGCCACCAGCATCAGTGCCGCCGAGTCCGGCGGCAGTGACAACTTCTCGCGGCCGTCGGCAAACACCAACTCTTCCAGGCCGACCTTGCGGCCCTCGCCTTTCTCGACACCGACGATCAGGCCCAGGTCCAGACCCAGCTCGCTGAACACCTCGCGCGCCATGCTCACCTGGCCCTTGCCGCCATCCACCAGCACGATGTCGGGCAGCCGGACCTTGGCGGTGGGGGGCGGCACGCCTTCGGCCGCCACCTGCTCGGCCAGCTTGGCGTAGCGGCGTGTCAGCACCTGGCGCATGGCCGCGTAGTCGTCACCCGGGGTGATGCCGTCGATGTTGAAGCGCCGGTACTCGCCGTTCTGCATCTTGTGGTCCTGGAACACCACGCAGGATGCCTGGGTCGCCTCGCCGGCCGTGTGGCTGATGTCGAAACATTCGACACGGAACGTATCCGGGTCGTCGATCGCCAGGTCCAGCGCGTCGATCAACGCACGGGTGCGCTCGCGCTGCGAGCCTTCCTCGGCCAGCAGCCGCGCCAGCGCCAGGTCAGCGCCGGTCTGGGCCATCTCCAGCCAGATGCGGCGCTGCTCGCGGGGCTGGTGCTGGGCGCTGATCTTCACGCCGGTGGACTCGGCCAGCGTGGCCAGCAGGCCCTTGTCCACCGCGTGGCTGGTGACCAGCAGCGGCGGCGGCGTGCCCTGCAGGTAGTGCTGGGCGATGAAGGCGTCCAGCACCTGCTGCTCGGGGCTGCGCGTGTCCTCGTCGCCGCCAGCCAGCGCGGTGGCGTCCTCCACATGGGCGGGGAAGAAGGCGCGGTCGCCCAGGTGCCGCCCGCCACGCACCATCGCCAGGTTGACGCAGGCGCGCCCGCCGGCCACCTTCACCGCCAGCACGTCCACCTCGCGACCGGCCGAGGACAGGCTGCTCTCGTCCACCGCCTGCTGGTGCTGCACCTTGGCCAGTGCGCTCAGGCGGTTGCGGACCTCGGCGGCCTTCTCGTACTCCAGCGCGTCGGCAAACGCCATCATCTGCGCCTGCAGGTCGGCCACCACCTGCTGCTCGTCGCCGAGCAGGAAGCGCTCGGTGTCGCGCACGTCGCGGGCGTAGTCCTCGGCCGAGACCAGGCCCACGCAGGGGCCCGAGCAGCGGCGGATCTGGTAGAGCAGGCAGGGCCGCGAGCGGTTGGCGAAGACCGTGTCCTCGCAGGTGCGCAGGCGGAAGACCTTCTGGATCAGCTGGATCGCCTCGCGCACCGCACCGGCGCCCGGGTAGGGCCCGAAGTAGCGGTGCTTGCGGTCCACCGCGCCGCGGTAGTAGGCCACCCGCGGGAAGCCGCCGCCGGTGATCTTGACGTAGGGGTAGCTCTTGTCGTCGCGGAACAGGATGTTGAACTTGGGGTTCAACGCCTTGATCAGGTTGTTCTCCAGCAGCAGCGCCTCGGCCTCGGTGCGCACCACCGTGGTCTCCAGGCGGGCGATGCGCGCCACCATCAGGCCGATGCGGGTGCCGCCGTGGTCCTTCTGGAAGTAGCTGGAGACGCGCTTCTTCAGGTCGCGCGCCTTGCCCACGTAGAGCACGTTGTCGCGCGCATCGAAGTAGCGGTAGACGCCGGGCAGGCCGGGCAGCGCGGCCACCTCGGCCAGCAGGCGCTCGCGGGCGGCCGCCGCCGCCTCGACCAGCGCCTGCTGGGCGCGGGCCTCGGCGGCCTCGCTGGCCGGGGCAGGAACGGGGGACGGCTCGGGGACTTCCATGCAGGCGCGCATTGTGCCCTTCGATAATGCCCACCATGGCTGCGCCGCTCTGGGACCTGTTCTGCCGCGTGATCGACAACCACGGCGACCTCGGCGTGTGCTGGCGTCTGGCCGTGGACCTGGCCGAACGGGGCCAGCGGGTGCGGCTGTGGGTGGACGATGCCGCCGCGCTGGCCTGGATGGCGCCGCAGGGCCACCCGGGCGTGCAGGTGCTGCGCTGGCAGGAGGACGCCTTGCCCACGCCGGGCGAGGTGGTGGTCGAGGCTTTCGGCTGCGACCCACCTCCGGCCTTCGTCGCCGCGATGCGCGCCGAGCAGCGCCCGCCGGTGTGGCTGAACCTGGAGTACCTCAGCGCCGAGCCCTATGTGGAGCGCAGCCACGGCCTGCGCTCGCCGGTGATGAGCGGCCCGGGCGCCGGTCTGGACAAGTGGTTCTTCTACCCCGGCTTCACGCCCGCCACCGGCGGCCTGCTGCGCGAGCCCGGCCGCATCGAGGCGCTGGACGCCTGCGCGCGCGATGCCTGGCTGGCCGCCTGGGGCGTGCAGGCACGACCCGACGAGCGACTGGTCAGCCTGTTCTGCTACCCCGGCGCGCCGGTGGACCGGCTGCTGGCGGCCCTGGCCGGCACCCCGACGCTGCTGCTCACCACCCCGGGCGCAGCCACCGCCGCGCTGCAGGGCCGCGCGCTGCCGCCGGGCCTGCGCAGCCTCGCCCTGCCCTGGCTGCCGCAGGCCGCCTACGACCAGTTGCTGGCCGTGTGCGACCTGAACCTGGTGCGCGGCGAGGACAGCTTCGTGCGCGCCCAGTGGGCCGCGCGCCCCTTCCTGTGGCAGATCTACGTGCAGGACGACGGCGTGCACCAGGCCAAGCTGGAGGCCTTTCTGCAGCGCCTGCGGCAGGATCAGCCACCGGCAGTGGCCGGCGCGGTGGCCCAGGCCTTCCGGGCCTGGAATGGCTTTGCCGCCGACGGGCTGGACCCGCTGCCGCCGCTGGCGGATTGGCAGGCGCTGACCCGGCGCTGGCGCGACCGGCTCTTGACCCAGGTCGACCTGACAACGCAGCTCCTCGCCTTTGTCACCGAAAGGCGTTAAAATTCAAGGCTTTGCGAAAAACGGCTGGCTGGGCCTGCACCGGACAGCCTGGGGCGCAAGCCCGGTTTTTCGCGACCCACTCATTTCAATCAGGCCCCGGTCACCCCGCGGATACCCCGCGACGGCACGCTGAACAACGCCCCGGGCCCCCAGCTGGAACAGCACCATGAAACTCGCTCAGGAAATCCGCGCCGGCAACGTGATCATGCAGGGCAAGGACCCGATGGTCGTGCTGCGCACCGAATACAGCCGCGGCGGCCGCGGCGCCGCCACCGTGCGCATGAAGATGAAGAACCTGCTCAACGGCGCCGGCGCCGAAGTGGTCTTCAAGGCCGACGACAAGATGGAGCAGATCGTCCTGGACACCAAGGACTGCACCTACACCTACTTCGCCGACCCGATGTACGTCTTCATGGACGCCGAGTACAACCAGTTCGAGGTCGAGGCCGAGAACATGGGCGACGCGGTCAGCTACCTGGAAGACAACATGCCGGTGCAGGTCGTGTTCTATGACGGCAAGGCCATCTCGGTCGAAATGCCCACCACCGTCGTGCGCGAGATCGAGACCGAGCCGGCCGTCAAGGGCGACACCTCGGGCAAGGTCATGAAGCCCGCCCGCATCGTCGGCACCGGCTTCGAGATCGCCGTGCCGCTGTTCGTGGAAAACGGCGACAAGATCGAAATCGACACCCGCACCCACGAATACCGCAAGCGCGCCTGACGCGGCGCAGCGCCCGGCGCGGTCCGGGCAGGCATCATGGGCACCTTCTCAGGTGCCCTTTTTCTTGTCCACCATGGCCCTGTCCTTCGATTTCGAACACACGGTGACGGCCCCGTTCCGCATGCAGCCCGGGCTGCGGCGGCTGGCGGCCGACACCCCCCAGCTGACCCCGGTCGCCGCCGGCTCGCGCCACCTGCGTGAAAAGGTGGCGGTGTTGCAGCGCTGGCCGACCGAGGCGCTGCTGACCTCCCCGGGTGCCGACCCCACACCGGCGCTGGATGCCCTGGCCGCCCATGCCGCGCAGGCCCACCCGACCGCCTGGCAGGTCCAGCCCGATGGTCGCTGGCACGCCCCGGTGCTGGGCTGCACGGTCGCGCCCGACGGCACGCTGCAGGCCGATCCCGGCGCCTGGGCCGAGCCCGCCCGCGCGCTGGCGGCGCTGCCCGCCCCGCTGCGCCGCAGCGCGCTGCTGGCGCTGGCCTTCGCCGAGGACCTGGCCCTGGTCGACGGCCGCGACGGCAGCCTGGCCTGGCTGGCGGTGTGCCTGCCCTCGCACTGGGCGCCGCGCGACAAGATCGGCCGGCGCTTCGCCGAAGCCCACGCCCCGGTGGCCGATGCCGACAGGGTGCGCCAGGCTGGCGCCCACCTGATGAAACTGGTCTGCGGTCCGGATGCCTGGGAGCGCTTCGTCTGGACGATCACCGATTCGCCGTGGCTGCATGGCCACCCCGACCGCGCGCCCCACGCCTGGCCACGCGACCTGGACCCTGGCCGCCCCGGCGACGCCTGGTTCCGCACCGAGCACCAGTGCTTCCTGCCGCTGCCCGCGCTGCAGCAGGCGATCTTCACGATCGGCGTGCAGGTGCGCCCGCTGGCCGAGGCGGTCGACACGCCCGAGCGCGCCCAGGCGCTGCACGACACGCTGGCCAGCATGAGCCCTGCGGTGCTGGCCTACCGCGCGCTGGACGGCGTGCAGGGGCCGCTGCTGCGCTGGCTGGCGGCCCGCGCCGCGGCATGAAGACCGCGCCCATCGTCCCGGGCGCGCTGCGGCTGGACCAGCCCGGCTTCGAGGGCCTGCCCTATGCGCCGGCCTTCGGCGATGTCTTTCACCCGCGCGCCGGGGCCTTCACCCAGGCGCGCCATGTCTTTCTGGCCGGCAACGGCCTGCCAATGCGCTGGCGGGGTCGCCAGCGCTTCGTGGTGCTGGAGACCGGCTTCGGCCTGGGCAACAACTTCCTGGCCACCTGGCAGGCCTGGCGCAACGATCCGCAGCGCAGCCAGCGCCTGGTCTTCGTCTCGATCGAGAAACACCCGCTGCGCGTGGACGACCTGGTGCGCGCCCACGCTGGCAGCGAGGCTGCCGATCTGGCGCGTCAGCTGCAGGCCGCCTGGCCGCCCCTGACCCCCGACCTGCACACCCTGGACTTCGACGACGGCCGCGTGCGCCTGCTGCTGGCCTTCGGCGACATCGCCGACTGGCTGCCGGAGCTGGTGGCCGAGGTCGATGCCTTCTACCTGGACGGCTTTGCACCTGCGAAGAACGCGGCGATGTGGGACGCGCGCCTGTACCCGGCGCTCTCCCGCCTGGCCTCGCCAGACGCCACCGCCGCCACCTGGAGCGTGGCGCGCGATGTGCGCGAGGGCCTGGCATCGGCCGGCTTCAGCGTCGAGCGCCAACACGGCCTGGGCGGCAAGCGCGAGATCAGCGTGGCGCGCTTCATCGGTGCTCAGCGACGTGCCCTGCCCCCCCCGGGCCGCCGCAGCGCGCCCACAGCCCGCAGCGCGCTGGTGATCGGTGCCGGCGTGGCCGGCGCGGCGGCGGCCGACGCCCTGGCCCGCGAAGGGCTGAGCGTGACGGTGCTGGAACGCCGCAGCGCACCGGCGCAGGAGACCTCGTCCAACCGCGCCGGCCTGTTCCACGGCGTGCTGCATCCGCACGACGGCGCGCATGCGCAGCTGCTGCGCGCGGCGGCGCTGCGCACGGCGCAGCGACTGGCGGGGCAGCTTGGCACCCAGGCCTTGCCGGGCGCCGTGGAGGGTCTGCTGCGCGGCGGCGGTGACGATCCCGCCGAGGTCCTGCAGGCGCTGGCCGATCAGCAGGGCCTGCCGGCCGGCTATGTGCAGGCGCTGCCGGCCAACGAGGCCTCGCGCCGGGCCGGCCTGGCGCTGCCGCGGCCACAGTGGTTCTACCCCGGCGGCGGCTGGGTCAGCCCGCCGGCCCTGGTGCGCCGCCTGCTGGACGCGCCGGGCATCACGCTGCGTCCCGACAGCGATGTCGCGCGGCTGGTCCGCGAGGGCGGCCTCTGGCAGGCGAGTGATGCGCAGGGCCGCGTCCTGGCCGTGGCCGACGTGGCGGTGGTGGCCGGCGCCCTGGACGGCCTGGCGTTGCTGGTGCCGTGGCACCCGGAGGCCGCGGACTGGCCCCTCGGCCAGCAGCGCGGCCAGGTGAGCATCGTGCCGCCGTCGCTGGCCTCGGACCTTCCGAAGCCCGCACTGCCGCTGGCCAGCGGCGGCTACCTGATCACGCTGCCCGATGCACTGGGCGGCGGCCTGCTGTGCGGGGCCACCTCGCAACGCGGCGACACGGACGCTGCCGTGCGCACGGACGACCACCGGCGCAACCTGGCCCGCATGGCCGAGCTCACCGGCCAGCCGGTGGACCCGCTGCTGGCCGAGCACCCGGCGCTGGAGGGCAAGGTGGGCTGGCGCCTGGCCGCCGACGATCGGCTGCCCCTGGTGGGTCCGGTGCCGGCCGATGCGCCCGCGCGTGCCGGTGCGCGGCGCCAGGAGCAGCCGCGCCAGGTGCCACGCGTCGAGGGCCTGTACCTGCTCACCGCGCTGGGCTCGCGCGGGCTGACGCTGGCGCCGCTGCTGGGCGAGGTGCTGGCAGCGTGGATCTGCGGCGCGCCTGTGCCGCTGGCGGCCAGCCTGCTCGATGCGATCGATCCGGCGCGCTTCGTCGCCCGCGCCGCCCGCAAGCCGGCTTAGAACGCCAGCGTCTTCACGCCCTGCGGCGTGCCCAGCAGGCAGACCTTGGCCTTGTGGCGGCCGAAGATGCCCACCGTGACCACGCCGGGCCACTGATTGACCTCGGCCTCCATGGCCAGCGGGTCGGTGATCTGCAGGCCGCGCACGTCCAGGATCAGGTTGCCGTTGTCGGTCACCACGCCCTCGCGGACCGTGCCGGTGCCGCCATAGGTGGCGGCAAAGCGGCGCGCCACCTGGGCTGCCGCCATCGGAATCACCTCGACCGGCAGCGGGAAGCGGCCCATCACCGGCACCAGCTTGGATTCGTCGGCGATGCAGATGAAGCGCTCGGCCAGGTCGGCCACGATCTTCTCGCGCGTCAGCGCCGCGCCGCCGCCCTTGACCATGCAACCGCTGTGATCGATCTCGTCGGCGCCGTCGATGTAGACCGGGATGGACTCGACCTCGTTGGCGTCGAACACCGGGATGCCCAGCGCCTGCAGGCGCTCGGTGCTCTTGACCGAGCTGGACACCGCACCGCGGATCTGGTCCTTCATCGTCGCCAGCGCGTCGATGAAGCAGTTGACGGTGGAGCCGGTGCCCACGCCCACAATGGAGCCGGGCACCACATAGGCCAGTGCGGCCTGGCCGACAAGGGCCTTGAGTTCGTCTTGCGTCATGGCGGCGATTATCGCTGTCGGTTACGCTGGCCTGATGCACCACCTCACCCGGCGGCAGGCGCTCGCCAGCCTCGGCCTGCTGCCGCTGACAGCCCAGGCGGATCTGTGCCGCGATGGCCGCCGCCAGTCACCGATCGACATCGTGCCCACGGCGCAGGTCCCGCTGCCGCCGCTGCGCGCCGACTGGCAGCCCTCGCCGCTGCGCTGGGTCCACGATGGCCACACGCTGCGCGTGCGCAGCGCCCCGGGCAGCCGGCTGTGGGTGGGCGCGGTGCCGCACACGCTGCAGCAGTTCCACTTCCACTTGCCCGGCGGCGACCGCATCCGCGGCGAGAGCTTCCCGCTCGGACTGCATTTCCCGCACAAGAGCCCCTCGGGGCAGCTGGTGACGCTGGTGCTGCTGTGCCGTGAGGGCGCACCCCACCCCGCCCTGGCGCAGCTGCCACTGCCCTGGCCGCGGGCCGGTCAACCCGAGCAGCGGGTGGACGGCGCCAGCGTCGACCCCGGCCGCTGGCTGCCCACCGACCTGGCCTACTACCGCTACGAGGGCTCGCTGACCAGCGCGCCCTGCACCGAGGGCGTCGTATGGCTGGTGCTGAAGGCGGTGGCCACGGTGTCTGCGGCGCAGCTGACCGCGCTGCGGGCGGTGATGGCACCGAATGCGCGCGCCGTGCAGCCATCGAACGGCCGCGCGGTCCTCGCCTCCTGAGGCGGGTCAGCGACAATCGCCGGTTGACCGCCCGCCCACACCCTTCTATGAGCAATTTGCCTGCCTGCCCCGCCTGCGCCGCCGACTACACCTATGAGGACGGCAGCCAGCTGGTCTGCCCCTCCTGCGGCCACGAATGGAACCCGACCGACGCCACCGCCGAGCCGGCCGCCAAGGTCTGGAAGGACGCCCATGGCAACCTGCTGCAGGATGGCGACAGCGTCACGCTGATCAAGGACCTGAAGATCAAGGGCTCATCGTCGGTGATCAAGGTGGGCACCAAGGTCAAGAACATCCGCCTGATCGAGGGCGACCACGACATCGACTGCAAGATTGACGGCTTCGGCCCGATGCAGCTGAAGTCGGAGTTCATCAAGAAGGCCTGAGCCGGCCCAGACAGCTGACGTGCCGCTGAAGGCGGCCGGCGCGGTTGACCCGCCTCAAGCACCGCGACCTCACCCGCGGGCATCGTCGCGGCATGCCCTTTGCCTGCCCCGCCCTGCGGCCGCTCTCGCTGGCCGCCCTGATCCTGCTGGCCGCCACGGCCGGCGCCGCCCTCCCTGCCAAGCCCGATGAGGGCGTGGCTGTGCCCGTCACGCCCGCGATGACCGGCGCCGGCATCGTCTCCAGCGGTGTCCAGCTGCCGCCGATCCCGCCGGTCACCGGCAGCCGCCGCCAGCCGGTGGCGTCCTGGGGCAAGCCGATGCCCTACCCGATCATCGTGGCCGACCGCCGCAACAACCGGCTGATCGAGATCGCGCCCGACAAGCGCATCGTCTGGGAGATGCCCTCGCCCGACCTGAGCTTCTACCGCGGCAACGAGGACGTGAACTTCTCGGCCGACGGCAAGACGCTGGCGGTCAGCGAAGAAGACAACTTCGACATCCATCTGGTCGACTACGACAGCCGAACCGTCACCTGGACCTGGGGCATCCCCGACCGGCGCGGCAAGACCGGCCGGTTGATGAACTACCCGGACGACTCGCACCTGCTGGACGACGGCCAGTTCCTGACCGCGGACATCCGCAACTGCCGGGTGCTGATCGTCAACCCCAAGACCGACCAGATCACCACCCAGTGGGGCCGACCCGGCCAGTGTAGGCACAACCCGCCGCACACGCTGGCCTGGCCCAACGGCGCCACGCCGATGGACAACGGCGACATCCTGGTCAGCGAAATCACCGACGCCTGGATCTCGCGCATCACGCGCAGCGGCGAGGTCAAGTGGAGCGTGCGCGCGCCCAAGCTGCGCTACCCCTCCGACGCCTTCCCCACGGTGGACGGCCAGCAGGTCATCGTGGCCGACTTCGCCAAGCCGGGCCGCATCATCATCTTCGACCCCAGGACCGGCAAGGCCACCTGGGAGTATTTCGAGACCAGCGGCGAGAAGATGCTGGACCACCCCTCGATCGCCCGCGAACTGCCTGACACCGGCGACATCCTGGTGGTGGACGACCTGCGCAACCGCGTGCTGGTGATCGACCGCCAGACCAAGGCCATCATCTGGCAGTACGGCGTGACCGACACCCAGGGCCACGCGCCGGGCTACTTCAACTACCCCGACGGCGTGGACATCGACGTCTTCCGCGACTGGCGGCCCACGGCGGCGGCCGGCGCGAAGAAGTGACCTGAGACAATCGCGGCCACCATGGCCCTGATCCCGTACGCCCTCACCCGCCCCATCCTGTTCGGGATGGACCCCGAAGCCGCGCACGAGCTGACGCTCGAGCAGATGGCGCGCTTCCAGAACACGCTGCTGCAGTGCCTGTGGTCGCAGCCCCGCGTGGACGACCCGGTCACCGTGGCCGGCCTGCGCTTTCCCAACCGCGTGGGCATGGCCGCCGGCCTGGACAAGAACGGCCGCGTGATCGACGGCCTGGGCGCCATGGGCTTCGGCTTCATCGAGGTGGGCACGGTCACGCCCAAGGCCCAGCCGGGCAACCCCAAGCCACGCATGTTCCGCCTGCCGGCGAAGAACGCGCTGATCAATCGCCTGGGCTTCAACAACGAGGGCCTGGACGCCTTCCTGGCCAACGTGCAGCGCGCGCGCAGCTTCCGCGCCAGCGGCGGCATCCTGGGGCTGAACATCGGCAAGAACGCCGTCACGCCGATCGAGAACGCCACCGCCGACTACCTGAGCTGCCTGGACGGCGTCTACCCGCACGCCGACTACGTCACCGTCAACATCAGCAGCCCCAACACCAAGAACCTGCGCGCACTGCAAAGCGACGAGGCGCTGGACGGCCTGCTGGGCGCGCTGGTCGAGCGCAAGGCCCAGCTGTCCGCGCGCCTGGGCCGCAGCGTGCCGATGTTCCTGAAGATCGCCCCCGACCTCGACGAAGACCAGGTGCGGGTGATCGCCGCCACACTGAAGAAGCACGGCATGGACGGCGTGATCGCCACCAACACCACGATCGCCCGCGACGCGGTGCAGGGCCTGCCGCATGCCGACGAAGCCGGCGGTCTGTCAGGCGCCCCCGTGCTGGAGCCCAGCAACCGGGTGATCCGCCTGCTGCGCGCCGAGCTGGGCGCGGGCTTCCCGATCATCGGCGTGGGCGGCGTGCTCAGCGGTGAGGATGCGCGCAGCAAGATCGCCGCCGGGGCCGACCTGGTGCAGCTCTACACCGGCCTGATCTACCGCGGCTCGCCGCTGGTGCGCGAAGCGGCGATGGCGCTGCGCCACTGATCAGTCACCCACCACCACGCCTTCTCGCCGCGGATCGGCACCGCCCCGCCAGCCGTGGCCCGCGGGGTCGCGCTGCAGCACATGGATGCCGCTGGGAATCTCGTCCTCCTGCAGCTGCTGGCCGCGGGCCCGCAGGCCCTGCAGCAACTCGGCTGACCAGCGGCCGCGCTCCAGCCAGCTCTGCGGCGTGTTGAAGTTCACCAGGTGCGGCGCGTCGGTCGCCTGCTGCGGCGTCAGGCCCTCGGCCAGGCCCTGCAGCGTGCCGGCCACGAAATGGATGATCGCGCCGCCGCCGGGTGAGCCCAGCGTGGCCAGCAGGCGGCCGTCGCGACGGTCGAAGACCAGCGTGGGCGACATGCTGGAGCGCGGCCGCTTGCCGCCCTCGGCGCGGTTGGCCACCGGCCGGCCGTCGGCGCCCGTGGGCTGCATGGCAAAGTCGGTCAGCTCGTTGTTCAGCAGGAAGCCGCCGGGCAGGCCGGTGCCGCCGTCGCACAGCAGGCCGCTGCCAAAGCCCGCCTCGATCGTGGTGGTCAGCGCCACCGCACGGCCCTGGGCGTCGACCACGCTGATGTGGCTGGTGCCGTGCTCGGGCTGCGGCGCCTGCGGCGCGAACGCCAGCCGCGCGCCCCCGGGCTGACCGGGGCTGGCGGTGCCCATCGCCCGGGTCTGGATCAGGGCGGCGCGCTGGCGCAGGTAGGCGGGGGCCAGCAGCTGCTGCCAGTCGCCGCCAGGGGCCGCGACAAAGGCCGGGTCGGCCAGGTACTGGGCACGGTCGGCATAGGCCAGGCGCGCGGCCTCGATCCAGCGGTGGGCGCGTTCGGTGGGATCGGTGCTGGGCGGCAGCGCGTCCAGCAGGCCCAGCAGCTGCATCACCGCGATGTGGCCGCTGGACGGTGGCGGCATGCCGCAGACCCGCCAGTCCCGCCAGTCGGTGCAGATCGGCTCGCGCAGCAGCGGCTGGTAGGCCGCCAGGTCGGCCTCGTTCAAGGTGCCGGGGCGCTCCGGGTGGCGCTGCACGCGCTGGGCGATGGCGTTGGCCACCGCACCGCGGTGCAGCACGTCGGCCCCCTCGCGGGCGACACGGCGCAGCACCGCCGCAAGCGCCGGATTGGTCAGGCGGTGACCCACCGGCCAGGGCTGGCCCTGGGCATCGAAGAAGAAGGCGCGGGCCGCCGGGTCGGCACGCAGCTGGGCACTGGCGGCGATCGACTGGTGCAGCCGCAGGCTCACCGCAATGCCCTGCTCGGCCAGCTCGATGGCCGGTTGCACCAGGCGCGCCCAGGCCAGGTGGCCGCCGCGGCGGTGGGCCGCCTCCAGCATGCGCAGCGTGCCGGGCACCCCCACCGACCGCCCGCTGGCGATGGCCTGCGCCATTGGCAGCGGCCGGCCCTGGGCGTCCAGGAAGAGCGCGGGCGTGGCGCCGGCCGGTGCCGTTTCGCGACCGTCCCAGGCCTGCAGTTGCCGGCCGTCCCAGCTGAGCAGGAAAGCGCCACCCCCCAGGCCGCTGGACTGCGGCTCCACCAGGGCCAGCACCAGCTGAGTGGCGATCGCCGCGTCCAGCGCGTTGCCGCCGTCGCGCAGGACCTGCGCGCCGACCTCGGCCGCCAGCGGGTGCGCGGCCGCCACGCCCTGGCGCTGCAGGGCCCGGCCCGCCTTGACCTGGGGCGCGGTGGCGATTTCCGGCGCCTCCCAGCGGGAGGGCGGGGCCTGGCAGGCCGGCAGGGCCAGGGCACTCAGCAGCAGGGCCAGCCAGGTCCGCCCGTGGCGCCAGAACGTCCGATTCATGCGCCCGATGCTACGCCGCAACCCCCCTTGTCCGCAGGGGAGGCCCGGGACAGTCGCCCCATGGATCCCGGTCGGCGGTGTCACCAACGGGACATCCGACCCGCGACGCGGCCGTCCCCCGGATTGACGATGACATCACCGCGCCACACCGGCCCGGCCCACCCACCAGGAGCCCGATGATGAACACCCACCCCCTTCTCTGCGCCGTCGCCCTCGCCGCCTCGCTGGCGGGCGCGTCCACCGCCCAGGCCGCCAATGGCTGGCAGATGGTGGCCTCCGGCTGCACGCCCGCACCGGCCAGCGCCAAGCTGCTCACCGTCAGCACCAAGAGCGGTGCGGTCAACTTCAAGGACGGCAAGACCGGCACCGCGGTGCTGATCTGCCCGATCAACTACGAGTTCACCGGCACCAATGTGCTGGACCAGCTGGAGGTCCAGGCGCTGGACGCGACGGCCAATGGCTCGGTGCGCGCCACGCTGGTGCGCAAGAGCAAGACCACCGGATCGATCGAGACGCTGGCCAACGTCGTCAGCGCCGATGCCACCGGCGTGCAGAACACGCTGGCCGGCTTCACCCCGGCCTCGATCAACTTCTTCACCCACGCCGCCTATGTGGTGCTGCAGCTCAGCCGCACCGACCCGGCGGCTGACGTGCAGGCGCACATGGTGCACCTGAGCCGCTTCATTCCCTGAGTGCTCACCGGCCCGCCCGGGCCATTTCAACCACCCTGCCGGACTCCGGCTTCTCACCCTGAAAGGAACGACCATGAACACCTCCCTCATCACCCGCGCCGCCGCTGCCCTGCTGCTGGGCTCCGTCGCCGTCCTGGCCCAGGCGGCCGATGTCAACGGCAGCTCGCGGGCCCAGGCCCAGAGCGACGTCAAGCCGATGTTCAAGCCCGGCAAGCCGCGTGTCTGGGACGCGGTGGTCTCGGACGCCGGCGTGCTGCAGCGCGGCGGTGCCATCGGCGCCTCGGCGGTCAACACCAGCGGCGCCTACCAGATCGACTTCCCGGTCGACGTGACCCAGTGCAGCTTCGTCGCCAGCCTGGGCAGCGTGGACATCGGCACGCCGGCATCGGGCCAGGCGGTGACCGCCCGCCGCGTCGGTGCGGCGAATTCGGTCTTCGTGCAGACCACCGACGACGCCGGCACCCGCGTGCCGCGCGCCTTCCACCTGGTGGTGGTCTGCGCCTGATCAGCCGCGGCCGAAGCCGGCATCGCGGGCGCGCACGATGGCGCGCGCCCGATTGTCGGCACCGATCTTGTCGAAGATGGCGGTGATCTGGTTGCGCACCGTCTTCTCCGACAGCCCCAGGGCCGCGGCGATCTGCGCGTTGTCGCGGCCCTGGGCCATCAGCTCCAGCACCTCGCGCTGGCGCGGTGACAGGCCGCCGAAATCGACCGCGCCGCTGCCTTGGCCCGGCCGCGCAGGCAGGAAGGCGTCCACCGCCTGCCACCAGGCCTGCCAGCCGGGTTCGGTCTCGAGCAGCAGATGGTTGCCGCTCTCGATCACCACGAACTGCGCGCCGGGGATCTGGGTGGCCAGCAGGCGCCCCTCTTCCAGCGGCACGCGCACGTCATGGCGGCTGTGCAGCACCAGCGTCGGGCAGCGCACCTGCGGCAGCAGCGCCTGCACATCGATGCCGGCGAACACGCGCATGAAGCGCGCGGCGTTGGCTGGCGAGGTGGACAGCCGCTCCATCTCGTTGAACCAGGCGTGCTGCTCGGGCGTGCCGCCGGGGATGAACTGGGTGGTGAAGAACTGCCGGAACGACGGGTCCTGCTTGCCCCAGCCCAGCTCAGCCAGGCGGCACATCATCTCGGCCTCGTCACGCGCCTGTGGCGAATCGGCGCGCACCAGCCGGCCACGCGCATAGCCGCCATGCAGCACCAGATGCGAGACGCGCTCGGGGTGGCGCACCGCATAGGCCACCGCCACCGCGGCGCCCTGCGAGATGCCCAGCAGCGCGAAGCGCTCCGGCGCACCCACCGCATCAACGACGCATTCGAGGTCGTCCACCCAGTCGTCAAAGCCCAGCGAGGCGACGTCCCAGTCCGACCAGCCGCAGCCGCGTTCGTCATAGCGGACCAGGCGCGTGCGCTCGGCCAGCGCACGCAGCAGACCGCGCCAGACCGGACTGTCCCAGTCGGCTTCCAGGTGCGACAGCCAGGTGGCGGCCTTGATCAGCACCGGCTCGCCGAGACCGGCCACCGAGAACGCCAGACGGACCCCGTCGGCGGTCTGGGTGAAGCGGATCTGCTGCTGGGAAGGCACCGGCGGGGGCATGGTCAGAGACTAACGTCCCGACCCCACCCGCTGGAAGCCCTTGATCGCGGGACGGCCCCGCGATGGTGCGTGCCCGGTGTCAGTGCACCTGCACGCCGGTCTTGGCCTGCACTTCCTCGCGCGTGACGCCCGGCGCCAGCTCGACGATCTTCAGGCCGTGCGGGGTGACGTCCAGCACGCACAGGTCGGTGATGATGCGGTCGACCACGCCCACGCCGGTCAGCGGCAGGGTGCAGTGCGGCAGGATCTTGATGTCGGTGGTGCCGTCCTTCTTGGTGGCCACGTGCTCCATCAGGACCACCACGTTCTTCACGCCGGCCACCAGGTCCATCGCGCCGCCCATGCCCTTGACCATCTTGCCCGGGATCATCCAGTTGGCCAGATCGCCCTTCTCGGAGACCTGCATCGCGCCGAGGATGGCCAGGTTGATCTTGCCGCCGCGGATCATGCCGAAGCTGTCGGCGCTGCTGAAGATGCTGCTGCCCGGCAGCGTGGTGACGGTCTGCTTGCCGGCATTGATCATGTCGGCATCCACCTGGTCCTCGGTCGGGAAGGGGCCGATGCCCAGCAGGCCGTTCTCGGACTGCAGCCAGACCTCCATGCCCTCGGGCACGTGGTTGGCCACCAGGGTCGGCAGGCCGATGCCCAGGTTCACGTAGAAGCCGTCGGCCAGTTCCTTGGCGGCGCGGGCGGCCATTTCATCGCGGGTCCATGCCATGTCGTGTTCTCCTTCAGGCCTTGCGGACGGTGCGTTGCTCGATGCGCTTTTCCGGCGTCGTGTTGAGCACGATGCGGTGCACGAAGATGCCGGGCAGGTGCACCTGGTCCGGGTCGATCGCGCCGGTCTCGACGATCTCCTCGACCTCGACCACGGTGATGCGGCCAGCCATCGCCACGTTCGGATTGAAGTTGCGCGCCGTGCGGCGGAACTGCAGATTGCCGCTCTTGTCGGCCCGGAAGGCCTTGACCAGCGAGACCTCGGGCACCAGCGAGCGCTCCATCACATAGGTCTCACCGTCGAACTCGCGCAGTTCCTTGCCCTCGGCGACGATCGTGCCCACACCGGTCTTGGTGAAGAAGGCCGGGATGCCGGCGCCGCCGGCGCGCAGCTTCTCGGCCAGCGTGCCCTGGGGCGTGAACTCCAGCTCCAGCTCGCCGCTGAGGTACTGGCGCTCGAACTCCTTGTTCTCGCCCACGTAGCTGGAGATCATCTTCTTGATCTGCCGGGTGGCCAGCAGCTTGCCCAGGCCGAAGCCGTCGACACCGGCGTTGTTGGAGATGACCGTCAGGTCCTTCTTGCCGCTGGCCTGCAGCGCGTCGATCAGCGCCTCGGGGATGCCGCACAGGCCGAAGCCGCCCACCGCCATCAACTGGCCGTCGTGGACGATGCCGTCCAGCGCAGCAGCCGCGCTCGGGTACACCTTGTTCATGAGAGAAGCCTCCGGGCTTGTTCGGATGGGAACGAAGGGTACTACGTAACACATTACGTAGTCAGTACGTCAGATTGCTTAAGGCCGAGCCATGATCGCGCTGGACTACCGCACTGCTTTTGACCTGGCCCCGGTGGGCCTGGTGATCTCGCGCCATCGGCAGATGGTGGACTGCAACCAGCGCCTGCTGGCGATGTTCGGCGCCGAGCGCGAGCAACTGATCGGCCAATCCTTCGAGTTGCTCTACCCCAGCACCGAGGAGTACCTGCGCACCGGCGAGCGCATCGTCGCCAGCCTGGACCGCGATGGCCGCTATGCCGACGACCGGGTGATGAAGCGGGTCGATGGCGAACTGTTCTGGTGCCACGTCAGCGGCCGCGCACTGGAAGCCGCCGACCCGCACGCCGCGGGCATCTGGAGCTTCGAGGACCTCTCCGCCCGGCGCGTGCTGAAGGTGGATTTCACGCCGCGCGAGCGCGAGATCGCCGCGCTGCTGATCGACGGCGCGACCAGCAAGCAGATCGGCAAGAAGCTGGGCATCAGCCCGCGCACGGTGGATGTCTACCGCGCGCGGCTGATGCGCAAGGTGGGCGCCGGCACCACGCCGGAGCTGGTGCACCGGCTGCTGACGGGCTGAGGCTCAGCGCGCCCCGGGTGCCGCTTCGTGCACCGCCTGCGGCAGGGCCTGGCCGGCGGAGGCGAAAGCCTGCTCGGCGGTCTGCTGCAGGCCCAGTTCGGCCGGCATCGGCGCGCCGTCCAGCGCGGCCTGCATCTGCGCGTCGTCGCGCTGGCCACACCACTTGGCCACCACCAGCGTCGCCACGCCATTGCCGATCAGGTTGGTCAGCGCACGGGCCTCGCTCATGAAGCGGTCGATGCCCAGGATCAGCGCCAGGCCCGCCACCGGCACGCCGCCCACCGCGCTGAGCGTGGCCGCCAGCACGATGAAGCCCGAGCCGGTGACGCCCGCCGCGCCCTTGCTGGTCAGCAGCAGCACGGTCAGCAGCGTGATCTGCTGCATCAGGCTCATGGGCGTGTCGGTGGCCTGGGCGATGAAGACCGCCGCCATGGTGAGGTAGATCGAGGTGCCGTCCAGGTTGAACGAATACCCGGTGGGGATCACCAGGCCGACCACGCTCTTCTCGGCGCCAGCGTGCTCCATCTTGCGCATCATGCGCGGCAGCACCGATTCGCTCGACGAGGTGCCCAGCACGATCAGCAGTTCCTCCTTGATGAAGCGGATGAACTTCAGGATCGAGAAGCCGTGCAGGCGGGCGATCAGGCCCAGCACACCCAGGATGAACAGCAGGCAGGTGGCGTAGAACGAGCCCATCAGCTGGGCCAGTTGCAGCAGCGTGCCCACGCCGTACTTGCCGATCGTGAAGGCCATCGCGCCGAAGGCGCCGATCGGGGCCACCTTCATGATCGCGCCCACCACCGCGAACAGCACGTGCGAGAGCTTGTCGATGAAGGTGTAGACCATGTTGTGGCGGCCGCCGAACTTCTGCAGCGCGAAGCCGAACATCACCGAGAACAGCAGCACCTGCAGGATCTCGCCCTTGGCGAAGGCGTCCACCACGCTGGTGGGGATCACATCCAGCAGGAAGTCGACCGTGCTCTTCATCTTGCCCGGCTCGGTGAACTTGGCGATGGCCTTGGTGTCCAGGCTGTTCGGGTCGACATGCATGCCGGCGCCCGGCTGCACCAGGTTCACCACCACCAGGCCGATGATCAGCGCCAGCGTGGACACCACCTCGAAGTACAGCAGCGCCAGACCGCCGGTCTTGCCCACCTTCTTCATGTTCTCCATGCCGGCGATGCCCAGCACCACGGTGCAGAAGATGATCGGCGCGATGATCATCTTGATCAGCTTGATGAAGCCCTCGCCCAGCGGCTTCATCTGCTCGCCCAGCTGGGGCATGAAGTGGCCCAGCAGGATGCCGGCGGCGATCGCCAGCAGCACCTGCGCATACAGGCTGCGGTAGAACGGCGCACGCGGCGCAGTGGCGGTGGGATCGTGGCTCATCGGTGTCTTTCGGGGTGGGTGTCGGAGGGTGGCGGCAGTCTAGGGTTCACCCTGATGCCACGGGCTGTGGGAACCGCGTAGCCGCGATGTGGAAACTGCGTAGGCTGGCGGTTGATTCAGTCCTGACCAGCACGCGGGCAATCGGCGCCGTCCGGGCCGCGATACTCTCGGTCTGCTCCAACCGCCCTGCACCACCATGAAGACCAAGCCCTGCCTCACCCACGACGACGTGATCACCGTGCTGAACGCCGCCAAGGCCGAGGCCCTGGCCAACGCCTGGGCGGTGAGCATCGCGGTGTGCGACGACGGCGGCCACCTGCTGGGCCACTACCGCCTGGATGGCGCGCCGCCGATGTCGGCCCGCATGGCGCCCGCCAAGGCGCGCACCGCCGCGCTGGCCAAGCGTGAAACCGCCGTGCTCGAGAAAATGATCAACGACGGCCGCACCGCCTTCCTCAGCGCGCCCGACCTGGACGGCATCCTGGAAGGCGGCGTGCCCATCGTGGTCGACGGCCAGGTGGCCGGTGCCGTGGGCGTGAGCGGCGTGAAGTCGATCGAGGACGCGCAGATCGCCAAGGCGGGCATCGCCGCGCTGCTCGGCGCCTGATAACCGGGGCCGGCCACCGGCAATTCCAGGGATCGGCCGCCAGCCGGTCCGGGTATCTTGTCGGCATGCCGGCCGATACCCTCACCACTGCCCCGCCCCGCCATGGCATGCGCCGGATCCAGGTCGAACTCGACCAGGCGCGTGACGGCGGCCCGCTCAAGACCATCGTCATCCCGCCCTGCCCGGCCCTGTTGCAGCGCCTGCGCGACACGATGGGCGAGGCCGAGCCCGACCTGACCGAGGTGGGTCGCATCGTCGGCAGCGACGTGGCGATGTCGGCCGCACTGATCAAGGTGGCCAACTCGCCGGCCTACCTGACCGGCCAGCCGGTGCAGACCATCGGCCAGGCGATGAACCGCCTGGGCCTGGAGCGCACCGCCACCGAGATGGCGGCCTTCCTGCTGCAGCGCAGCCTGCCGGCGAATTCACCGCATCTGAAGCGCTTCTGGGAACGCGCCGCCAAGCGGGCCAGTGCGATGGGTTTCATCGCCCGGCGCCTGCCCGGCATGTCGGCCGACCTGGCGCACACCTACGGCCTGTTCTGCCACGTCGGCACGCCGGTGATGCTGCAAAGCCTCAAGGGCTATGGCTCGACCATGGTCGAGGCGGCCGCCCGCATCGACCGCCCCTACGTGGCCACCGAGAACGCCAACCACCGCACCGACCACGCCGTGGTGGGGGCGCTGGTGGCGCGGGTCTGGCGCCTGGCGCCCGAGGTGATGGCCGCGATCCGCCGCCACCACGACCTGGACATGCTGGGCTCGGAGGACACCGAGTCCGAGGTGCACACGCTGGTGGCCGCCGGCCTGGTGGCCGAGCACCTGATGCGCCGCCACGAGGGGCTGGACCCGGACGCCGACTGGTCGGCCCACCACGGCGCCGCGTTGCGCTGGCTGGCGATCGACGAGGACGAACTGGCGACCTGGGACGACGAACTGCGCACGCTGCTGGACGCGGCCTGAGGCCGCGACCCGTGGCGCCCGGCAAGGCCGGGCCAGCGAGGCCGGGCGCCGCTCAGGCCGTCTGCCGGCCGTGCTCCGGCAGCTCGATCTTCACCTCGAGCACTTCCAGGTTGTCCTGGCGCTCGAGATGGACCTTGATGTCGTCCGGGTTGATCTTCACGTACTTCGAGATCACCGCCACCAGTTCGCGCTGCAACTGCGGCAGGTAATCCGGCTGGCCGGGGTTGCGGCCGCTGCGCTCATGCGCCAGGATGATCTGCAGGCGCTCCTTGGCGACGCTGGCCGTGGCCTTCTTCTCGCCGAGCAGGAAGGAAAGGAAGGACATGCCGCTTACCTCCCGCCGAAGATGCGCTTGAAGAAACCGGGCTTGGCCGCTTCGGTGAAGCGCATCGGGTGCGTTTCACCCAGGAAACGGCCCACCACGTCGCCATAGGCTTCGGCCACCTCCGTGCCCTTCAGGTGGATCGCCGGCAGGCCCTGGTTGGAGGCGTCCAGCACGTTCTCGCTCTCGGGGATCACGCCGATCAGCTCGATGCGCAGGATCTCGCGGATGTCGTCGATCGACAGCATCTGGCCGGTGTCCACGCGGTTCGGGTTGTAGCGCGTGATCAGCAGGTGTTCCTTGACCGGCTCGCGGCCCTCGATGGCGCGGCGCGTCTTGCTGGCCAGGATGCCCAGGATGCGGTCGGAGTCGCGCACCGACGAGACCTCGGGGTTGGTCACCACCAGCGCCTCGTCGGCGAAGTGCATGGCCATCAGCGCGCCGGTCTCGATGCCCGCGGGCGAGTCGCAGACGATGTACTCGAAGCCCATGGCGGCCAGGTCGTTGAGCACCTTCTCGACGCCTTCAACCGTCAGCGCGTCCTTGTCGCGCGTCTGCGAGGCGGCCAGCACGAACAGCTGCTCGCACTGCTTGTCCTTGATCAGCGCCTGGTTGAGGTTGGCCTCGCCGTGGATCACGTTGATCAGGTCGTAGACCACGCGGCGCTCGCAGCCCATGATCAGGTCGAGGTTGCGCAGGCCGACGTCGAAGTCGATCACGGCGGTCTTGTGGCCGCGCAGCGCGAGGCCGGAGGCGAAGCTGGCGCTGGTGGTGGTCTTGCCGACCCCACCCTTGCCGGAGGTCACCACGACGATCTTGGTCATCGCTCTTCGTCCTTTCAGGAGATGCGTTGGGAAATCAGAACTTCAGGGGCTCGATGCGCAGCGACTCGCCCTCCAGGCGCACCTGGGCGGGTTTGCCGGCCACCTCGGGCGGCAGGTCGGCGTCGAAATTGCGCCAGATGCCGGCCACCGAGACCAGCTGGGGCTCCATCTGCGCGGCGAAGACACGCGCACCGGTGTCGCCACGCGCACCCGCGATCGCGCGGCCGCGCAGCGGGGCGTAGACATGGATGCTGCCGTCGGCAATCACCTCGGCGCCGAAACTCACCACCGCCAGCACGATTAGGTCGCCGCCGCGGGCATAGACCTGCTGGCCGGAGCGCAGCGGCTTGTCGATGATCAGCGCCGGCACCGGCGCAGGTTCGGGCAGCACAGCGGGCGGCGGGGCCGCGGCTTCGGGCGCGGCAACAGGGGCGGCAACGGGCGCGGGGGCCGGCGCAGCGACCGCGGCGCGCGGCGTGGCGGGGGGGGCCGCCTCGAACAGGCCGGCGGCCACGGCCGCGGCGGTCTGGGCCGCATCGCCGCCGCGCACCGCCACCAGGCGCAGGCCGTGGCGAGCGAGCAGCCCGGTCAGCACGTGGATGTCGGGCGCAGCCGAGCCGGCCGGCAGGGCCGACAGGTCCAGGCAGGCCGGTTCGTTGTCGAAGGCGCCGGGGCCATCGCCCACCAGCGCCGACAGCGCCGCGTCGAGTTCATCCAGGTCGAGGGTCTTCAGCGGCAGCGCCAGCAGGTCCAGCGTGGCGCTCTTGAGCTCAAGCGCCACCGCGGCGCCGGCCCGGGAGGAAACGGCCATGAATCGTCAGCCGGTGCTGCCAGGGCACCGCAGGGAGAAAACCGGCGATTCTACCGGGGGGCGACAGCCGCCTCGTGACCACCGGTGAGCGGAAACCACTGCGCCAGCGCCTGGCCGAAGTGGCGGCCGTCGTTGTGGGCCCGCAGCGCCTGGTAGGCCTGCTCGGCCTGCGGATAACGCCGTCGCAGGAAGTTCAGCCACTGCTTGATGCGCCCGGCGCGGTGGCGCGGCTCCACCCGCTGCGACACCTGTGCCCAGTAATGGTGCAACAACTCGCCCAGCGTGGCGTTGTCCAGCAGCGCGCCGCTGCCCTGCGCCAGACGCAGCGCCAGCGACGGGTCCGCCACCTGGCCGCGTCCGATCATCAGGGCATGGCAGCCCGACGCCGCGCGGCAGGCCTGCGCGTCCTCGACGCTCCAGATCTCGCCGTTGGCGACCAGCGGCACCGTCACGGCCGCGCGCAGGTCGGCGATGCGCGACCAGTGCGCCGGCGGCCGGTAGCCCTGGGCGCGGGTGCGCGCATGCACGACGATTTCGGCCGCGCCGCCATCGGCCAGGGCCTGCGCACATTCGACAGCACGTGCGTCGTCGTCGGTGCCCAGGCGCATCTTGGCCGACACCGGGATGTGCGCCGGCACGGCCCGCCGCACCGCGGCAACGATGCGGGTCAGGCCTTCGGGATCGTCCAGCAGCATCGCGCCGCCGCCGTGGCGGTTGACCACCTTGGCCGGGCAGCCGAAGTTCAGATCGATCCCCGGCGGGTTCAGCGTGGCCAGCACCGCGGCGTTGTCGGCCAGGCAGGCGGGGTCCGAGCCCAGCAACTGGGGCCGCACCGGCACGCCCGAGCGGGTGCGCCCGCCTCGGCCCAGCTCGGGGCAGATGCGCAGGAACACGCGGGCCGGCAGGACCTGGTCGGTCACGCGGATGAACTCGCTGACGCAACGGTCGATGCCGGGCACCCGGGTCAGCACCTCGCGCAGGTCGTGGTCGAGCAGCCCCTCCATCGGGGCCAGCAGAATCGTCATGGGGCCGAACGATAGCCTAGGGCCTGCTCACACGACCGGAAGGGAGGGCGGCAGGCCCCAGGCGCTCCTGCAGCAGTTCGTCGCGCCAGGCGCGCAGCCGTTCCAGCGTGGCCTCGTCGGGCCGCAGGCCCCCGGGGCGCGGTGCATCGGCGTACAGCAGGCCCATCACCTGGCCGTCGCGGCGCATCGGCAGCACCAGCAGGCTGCGCGCGCCGATGCGGCTGCGCCACCAGTGCGGCAGGAAGCGCGCGATCGCCGGATCGGTGGCGTCGGCGATGCAGGTGTCGGCGCCGCGGCGGCACAGCAGCGAGAACAGGTCCTGGTCGTCGTCGGGCGGCACCAGGAAGTGGCTGTGGCCAGGCTCGATCCCCTCGGCCAGGCCCAGCTCGCCCACCAGCTCGCCGGCGCGGCCGCGGCGCCAGCACAGCACGGCACGCTGGGCACCGGTCAGGCGCAGCAGGCCCAGCAGCACGCGACGGGGCAAGGGGTCGGCCGGTGCGGGCGCGGGCGCGGGCGCGGAGATCGGCGGCGCCGGTGGCCGGATCAGCACGGGCAGCGCATCGACAGCCTCGGCAGTGGCCCGCTGGCGAGGCAGCGCTGCCGCCGGCAGGCCCAGCTGTTCGCACAGCGGCGCCACCGCCGGGCGCACGCGCTGCAGTGCCGCCGCCATGCTGGCCGCGTCGTGCGCGGTGGCGGCGCCGAAGCGCTCGGCCTGGGCGGCCAGCGCCTCGTCGTGCCGGGTGGGGGGCTGGTAGAGCAACACATCGGTCAGCTCATTGGCCAGCCAGCCCATGCAGCGCAGTTGCTCGGTGCGCGAGTGCGGGTAGTGGCGCGGCGGCGCGTCGCCATGGCCGATCGCGCGCCGCAGCGACGGCGGCCAGCCCCAGCGCTCGGCGACCGCCTGCCCGAGGCGGTGGTAGTCGGTGCCCAGCAGGCGGCGGGCCACCAAGGCCTCGGTCTCGGGGGACCCATCGGCCGTGGCCTGCTGCACCGCCAAGGCCTCCTCGGGCAGGTGCATGGCGGCCACCAGCCGCCCCAGGTTGCGCAGCACCGCGATCAGCGTGCCGTCTTCGGCCTGGCTGTGGGCCAGTTCATGGGCCATCTGGCCGGCCAGCAGCGCGCGCAGAAAAGGCTCGCGCAGCGCCAGACCCGGCACCGAGCTGCGCAGCGAATCGACCAGCCGGGCGGTCAGCGCCAGGCGCCCCACCTCGATGAAGCCCATCACGGCGATGGCCCGCTCCAGCGTGTCGATCTCGCCCGCACCCACCGAGCCGTAATGCGCCGAGTTGGCCATGCGCAGCACGCGCGCCGACAGGCCGACGTCCTGCACCAAGGCCTCGGTCAGGTGCTGCAGCCGCGCCTTCTCCGAGCGGGCCACGCGGCGCACCCCCGACAGGGCCTGGCCCAGCGAGGGAAAGTCAGGCTGGCGCGAGACCCTGTCGAGCAGCCGCGCCAGTGTCTCGTCACCCGCGGTGATCGAGTCTTCGGGGGCTGGCGGGGTCACCGGCCCCAGCTCGCTGAAATCGGTCTGTGCGCTCATGCCGTGGTGTGCTGCCCCGATTGGAACAGGCCCGTCGGCGGCGCGCCAGCGCCATGGTCCGCGGATCAGCGGCCGCTCAGGCCGCCAGATCAGGCGCTCAGTCGCGCAGGTCGCCGGCCAGGCTGGCCAGCGTCTCGGCCGGGATGGCCAGGTGGGCCGGGTAGTTGGTGTGGTCGCAGCCCAGGCGCACCTGGGCGCCTGAGCGCACGGCCTGGCGTGCGGCGGCGGGCAGCTCGAAACGCACGAAATGCACCGACGAGGTCTTCTCGGCGGTTTCGCGATCCAGGTCCTCGTCGGCGATGGCGTACACGCGGGCATGGCCTTCGACCTCGACAAACAGCCGGTCCTCGACACCGATCAGCCGCGCCAGCTCGCGCCGCCGCTCGTGCACGTCGGGGTACTCCAGCAGCAACGTGGCCTTCCAGTTGCGGCCATCGGGCACCAGCGGGGCGTAGGCGTCGATCTCGGCCTGCACGCCCTCGTCCTCGAAGATCTTCTCGATGTGCAGCATCTCCTGGATCTGGCGGCGGATGGTCTGCTCGTCCTCGAACTGCAGCGTCATGTGCTCGCCCAGGCTGATGCTGCGCAGGCGGCGGTGGGCGATGGCCTCGGCGCGCAAGGTCTTGCGCTGGCGGGCATAGGCTTCCAGGGTCAGCAGGCTGTCGCGGGTGATGCTCATGGGTGATGCGGGTCAGAGTCCGTAGGCGGTGCGCAGCAGCGTCAGCGGATGCTGCAGCGCTTTCGGCGGCGTGCCGGCCTGGGTCATGCCCTGGGCGATGTGGTGGCCGGCCAGCGCACAGTCGCTGGCGATGACATCGGGCTCGTCCTTGGCCATCGCCTTGAAGACCGGCTTGCCGATCTTCATCGCCATCGGGTGGAAGGCTGTCTTGACGCCATAGGTGCCGGCGTGGCCGGAGCAGCGCTCGACCGTGTTCAGCTGCACCGTGACCGACTGGCCGATGAGCTTGAACATCTCCTCGGTCTTGCGGCCGATGTTCTGCACCCGGCCGTGGCAGGGGATGTGGTAGCTGACCTTGCCCAGCGCCTGCTTGAAGTCGGTCTTCAGCAGGCCGTCCTTGTGGCGCGCCACCAGGTACTCGAAGGGGTCGAACATGGCGGCCTTCACCGCCTGCACGTCCTCGTCCTCGGGGAACAACAGCGGCAGCTCCTGCTTGAACATCAGCGTGCAGCTGGGGATGGCGCTGACGATCGCCCAGCCCTCGCGGGCGTATCGGGCGAGCACCGGGATGTTGGCGGCCTTGTGTTCGGCCACGCCCTGCAGGTCGCCCAGCTCCAGCTTGGGCATGCCGCAGCAGCGCTCCTTCTCGACCAGGGTCCAGGGAATGTCGTTGTGGTCCAGCACCTTCAGCAGGTCATGGCCGATGCCGGGCTCGTTGTAGTTGACGTAGCAGGTGGCGAAGACCGCCACCTTGCCCGGGGTGCGCTGACCCCGGGTGACCACCTGCGCAGCGCCCTGGCTGGGCGCGCTCCAGCGCAGCCGGCTGCTGGCCAGCTCGGGCAGCCAGGCCTCGGGGTGCACGCCCAGGGTCTTGTCCAGCAGGCGACGCATCGACTGGGTGCGGTTGACGGCGTTGACCACCTGCACCACCACCGGGATCCCGGCAAACTGGCCGTGGGTGTCGGTGGAGGCCAGCAGGCGCTCGCCGCGGCCGACCTCGCCCTTCCTGAACTTGATCGCCTTGGCACGCAGCATCAGGTGCGGGAAGTCCAGGCCCCATTCGTGCGGCGGCACGTAGGGGCACTTGGTCATGTAGCAGAGGTCGCACAGGTAGCACTGGTCGACGACCTTGGCGTAGTCCTTGGCGTCCACGCCGTGCAGTTCGCCGTCGTCGGTGGCGTCGACCAGGTCGAACAGCGTGGGGAAGGACTGGCACAGGCTGACGCAGCGGCGGCAGCCGTGGCAGATGTCGAACACGCGCGCCATCTCGCGCTGGCAGTCGGCTTCGTCGTAGAACGAGTCCTCACGCCAGGGGACGGGGTGTCGGGTCGGCGCTTCGAGGTTGCCTTCGCGGGGGGGCATGGCGGCTCCTGCGGCGTCAGGGAACGAACCGGCACGACAGGGCACGCCGGACACCCACGCCCGGCGGAAGCCCTGCGGGCGAGCGTGCTCAGTCCACCAGCTGGTCGAGCGCCTTCTGGTAGCGGTTGGCGTGCGAACGCTCGGCCTTGGCCAGGGTCTCGAACCAGTCGGCGATCTCGTCGAAGCCCTCGTCACGCGCGGTTTTCGCCATGCCCGGGTACATGTCGGTGTACTCGTGGGTTTCGCCGGCCACGGCGGCGGCCAGGTTCTGGCGCGTGGAGCCGATCGGCAGCCCGGTGGCCGGGTCGCCCACGGCCTCGAGGAATTCCAGGTGACCGTGCGCATGGCCGGTCTCGCCTTCGGCGGTGGAGCGGAACAGCGCCGCCACGTCGTTCTGGCCCTCGACGTCGGCCTTGTTCGCGAAGTAGAGGTAGCGGCGGTTGGCCTGCGACTCGCCCGCGAAGGCGTCCTTGAGGTTCTGCTCGGTCTTCGATCCCTTCAAGCCCATGTCTCGCTCCTGGTTGGTTGACGACTCGGCCCGGGGCCTGATGATCCCGCAGGCGCCAAACCAAGGTAGCACAGGCCCGTCGAATGGGGCCAATGCATCCCGTCAATGCCGGGCATAGCGCCGCACTATGCTGGAGGGGGTTATCCCCAGGGCCTGGCTCAGCGCAGACCCAGCAGCCGCAGCGCCAGATCGTGGAGCCGACCGGCCGGGTCGGCCAGGTTGTGCAGGATGTCCAGGTGATGGTGGCGTGCCAGCGTCTCGCAGATGGGCACGCTGCTGGGGCCCCACTGGTCCCGGATCAGGCGGTTCTGGCGGATGAATTCCTCGGATTCGTCGCCACCGGCCACCGCGTAAAGCGGCTTGCGCGGTCGCGGGTAGAAGGCCGGGCTCAGGCGCCAGGCGTCGCGCTCGCTCAGCTGCAGATCGCCGCGGATGAACGGCGCGTGGCGCAGTGGCTCCAGGTCGTACAGGCCCGAAATGCCCAGGGCGCCAGCCAGCGGCTGCGGCGGCAGCGCCGGATCGACGTCCTTCCAGCGGCAGCACAGCAGCATCGCCGCCAGGTGCGCGCCGGCCGAGTGCCCCACCAGGGCAATGCGGGTGGGATCGATGCCCAGCTCGCCTGCCCGAGCCACGATCCAGGCGATGACGCGGGTCATCTCCAGCGCGATGTCGGCGATCCCCACCCCGGGGCACAGGCTGTAGTTCGGCACCACCACATGCGCACCGTCGGCGACGAAGGACGGCGCGATGAAGCTGTGGTCGGACTTGTCCAGCGAGCGCCAGTAGCCTCCATGGATGAAGACCAGCACAGGCGCGTCACGGCGCTCGGTCAGGAAGAGGTCCAGCGTCTGCGAGGGGGCGTCGCCGTAGGCCAGATCATGCTGCCCGTCCAGCTGCTGCCGGGCCAGCGCCGAGGCCTGCCGCCAGCGCTCGAACAGCGCGGCGTGGTCGGGAATGCGGGCACGGTTGTTGTACTGCTGGTCCAGCCAGACGGGATCGAAGGCGTTCAAACGGCATCTCCTGCGGGTCGACCGGCGCGGTCGGGGCGATGGGCAATGCTATACTGCGCGCTGCTCATGGGGACGTAGCTCAGCTGGGAGAGCGTCGCGTTCGCAATGCGAAGGTCGGGAGTTCGATCCTCCTCGTCTCCACCATTGAGCCATCACACCCCCACCGGGCCCGCAGGGCGGGCCGGTCACCGCAAGGGCTGCACCCCAGGGTCGCAGCCCTTTGTCATTTCCGGGCCCCGCGCCCGGTACTGGGGCAAGTCCGGAGGCCCGGCCCCGCACTGTCGATGTAGTATTGCTACTTCATTCATCGACAAGAAGCTGTAGTTTGCCTCCAGTCACCAAACTGACAAACTGGCAACCACTCGGCTCAGACCCAGGTACGCAACCTGCTTAAGCTATTCAAGGCGGTCACCGGCGCATTTCTATAGGGTGATTGCCTGTGCCGCCGACGCCCGGATGACGGCTATAGTGCCGGTTACCGGGGCTCATGAGGCCCTTTTCAACGACAAGTACAGCACCCACACGGGGTGACTGGAGGAACCGAGTGGATTTCGCTGAATCGCAGCGCAGCCCCACCAAGCACCCGGTGGGTCTGATCGTCGTGGCGCTGATGCACGTGGTGGTCGGCTACGCGCTGGTCAACGGCCTGGCGCGCAAGATCGTCGAGGTGGTCAAGGCCCCGATCGAG
>NZ_JAGQDF010000030.1 GCF_018069875.1 Ideonella alba
CTTCCCATCGTGGCACTCAGTTGCCGTCTGCCGCTTCGCGGCTGGTCCGGGACGGGGAAGTCCCTTTCATTCGTTAGATTCGCAAACACCACCCCATGCGACCTCTGATCACTTTACTCGCCGCAGCAGTCCTACTGACAGGCTGTGCCATCGAGCCCGTTTCGCCCGCGCCTCGAGCGACACCCACAGCGGTGCCTGAGCGCGCAACCTCCCAACTGCTTGACCTTCACAGTGTCATTACCCGTTTGCCACCCGAAGAAGCGAAGTTCAACGTCCGCTATGGCATGTTCTGCCAAGTAGGGCGTCCTCGTGGCCTTCCTGCGGGCCGCTTGCCAGTCACCGACAGCGACTTGACGCAAGGATTCCGCGCTGTCCTTGAGCCGCTGAAGTTTCGACTGGCTGCCCAGAGCGAGACAGTCTTTGCGGCTGCGGTCCCGCCAGACTTTCGGATCGGCGCAACCGTCACAAAGGTTGAAGCCAACTTCTGTTTTCCCTTCTCTGGCAGTCCGCTGCTGAACGTAGGCGCACCGGACCTGGCAAAGGGCAACGTTTTCATGCAAACCGTCTGGGAAGTGTTCTCGGTGTCTCAGGGGAAGGTGGTATTCACCCAAACCACTACCGGAGCATTCACTGCTCAGGAGTCACTTCCCGGCGGCGTTGCAACCATGTTCCTCAACGTATTCATGGAGAATCTTCGCAATCTTGCCGCGGAACCCGCATTTCGTGCAGTAGTTGTCTCTCAATGAGGCAGTGCGAATCTAACTATTCGTTCCAGCCGACACGCTCCGGCCTGCGGCCTCTGCGCGCGGCTGAACTCAAACGTTAGGCGCCACAAGCCAAGGGGTCTCATTACGACGGTAGCTAAAGCCACCGAATGCGTGCTTGGTGAGACGCACAATACAGCCTGGAACCATGCTTGGCGCTGCCATCGCAAACCCCATTCTCGTGCTTCTGCAACCGGCCGTACTTGCGCTCGGCGCAGCGCTCGTCATCAAGTACGCCGCACGGCTGGTTCAGGTGTTTGGCGTGCCAGGCATACGCTCTGTGCCACTGGGTGTACTTGCGGGTGCTGCCGTGGTTCTCGGCATGCTCAGCCTACTTATCCCAACATTTGTCGTGCCGTTTGTGGTCGCGCCGATCGCATGGGCCCTGTTCCATGTGTGGTTCGTCCACGAAGAGGCTCGCAAGTCACGGCCGTGGCTGGCACTGCTTGCGTCCATTTCCATCACAGCCTGGTCTGCGCTCGGCATCTGGCTTCTTGTATGGCCCTTCGTCTAGTCCAATCAAAAGTGCGCGAGGTGTGGCCGGAGCCGCACGCGCACGCCCACCCCTCCCGCGCGGTGACGCCTAACCCCTCGCTGGAACCGACGCCCACCGTCATGGCACTTGGCCCGCTTCCCGGCTTAAGCCATCATCCGTCCAGCGGGCCAAGCGTCATGCCGGCGTGCGCGGCTCAGCTCGAACTACAAGGGCTTCCCCGTCCGTCAAGCGCAAGTTGATCCCAGGCCCGCATAGC
>NZ_JAGQDF010000031.1 GCF_018069875.1 Ideonella alba
GAACTACAAGGGCTTCCCCGTCCGTCAAGCGCAAGTTGATCCCAGGCCCGCATAGCGGGCCTTGTTGTTGGTGCGTCTTCAAGACCCGACGGCCGCGATCAGCTCAAGCGCTCAGGCAGACAACAAGGTGCGGACTGGCCAAACTACAAACGGTCATTCGTGTGGCGTGTTCAGTGCCACGGACCCTGATGAAGGACGCACGCGGGGGACCCATTCGTTAGCCGGCGATCGAGCCGCCCTGGAGTTGATCGGTCACGCCCCGCGCAGGTCCAAACCTGTTGTCATCAACGCTTGCCGTCACACGGCGGTGGGTTCAGCAGCCCGGGCTGCGAATCAGTTGGATGGTGTTGTCGTTCATCGCGGCCCTGCCTCAGGCAGGCATCGCAAAGTCTTCGCCCTTGCGCAGCACCGCCCAGGCCATGCGCGCGTTCTTGGCCGCGATGGCCACCACGGCCTTCCAGTAGCCTCGTCGCTCGGCCAGCGCCACGGCCCAGCGGCTGATCGGGTCGGTCTTGTTCTTGGCCGCGGCCAGCAAGGCTCTCGCACCCAGCACCAGCAGGCTGCGCAGGTAGGCATCACCGGCCTTGGTGATGCGCCCCAGCCGGGTCTTGCCGCCCGAGCTGTACTGCCCCGGCGCCAGGCCGAGCCACGCGGCAAACTGCCGTCCGTTGTCGAAGTCGTGGCCGTTGCCGATCATCGCCAGCAGACAGGTGGCGGTGGTCTCGCCCACGCCGCTGAGCTGCATCAGGCGCTTGGCTCTGGCGTCGTCGCGGGCCATCGTCTGGATGTGCCGGTCGTACTGGGCGATGCGCTCATCCAGGCGGCTGACCTCGCTGAGCAGATCACCGATGACGGTGTTGGCGTAGCCGGGCAGATCCTCCAGGCACTCGCAGGCGCGGCGGCGCACGGTGGCGGCCTTGAGCGGCAGCACGATGCCGAACTCGCTCAAGCAGCCGCGGATGCGGTTGAGCGTGGCGGTGCGCTGCTCCACGAAGCCTTGCCGCGCGCGGTGCACCATCAGGCGCGACTGCTGCTCCAGGCTCTTCATCGGCACGAAACGCATGTGCGGGCGCTGCACGGCTTCGCAGATGGCCGCGGCGTCTGCAGCGTCGTTCTTGCCGCGCTTGCCGCTCATGCGGTAGGGCGTGACGAACTTGGGCGCGATCAGGCGCACGGTGTGGCCATGCGCCTCGAACTGCCGGGCCCAGTGGTGCGCGCCCGAGCAGGCCTCCATGCCGATCACGCACGGCGGCAGCGCGGCGATCAGCTCCGGCAGTTTGTCGCGCGCCACAGCGGGCTTCAAGAGTTCAGGCCTGCCGGCCTGGTTCACGCCGTGAACCGCAAACACGTTCTTGGCGAGATCGATGCCAACCGTCAGAATCGTCATGGACTTCCCCTTCCGGATGAGTTGATGAGAAACCGCACTTCCCATCGTGGCACTCAGTTGCCGTCTGCCGCTTCGCGGCTGGTCCGGGACGGGGAAGTCCCTTTCATTCGTTAG
>NZ_JAGQDF010000032.1 GCF_018069875.1 Ideonella alba
GGCATGGCGCTTGGCCCGCTGGACGGATGATGACCTAAGCCGGGAAGCGGGCCAAGTGCCATGACGGTGGGCGTCGGCTCCAGCGATGGGTTAGCCGTCATTGCGGAACTTCAAGAACCTGCCGGCACTGCGGCTTGTAGAGCAGCACCCTCTCGAACGGCGAGTTGCCTAGGATCTCTCCGGCGGGCCAGTCAACGTGTTGATCCTGGGCTACATCCATCAAGTCGATGACCGCGAGGAGCCAGTATTGATCGCACGGTTGATACGCAGCCAGCTTCTTCGACTTCTCTACGACGACCTCGCGAAGACGCTCAACTGACAGGCTTGGCACGGTAAAGCTTTGCACTACTCGCCACTGAGCATCGGCGTACTCGGTCGCGTTGAGGTAGACGAAGCGAAGCATGTCAATGTCAGCGAACCTGGAAGGACTTACCTGACCAGTGGGAGCGGCGATCAGACGCTGAGCGAGCTCGCAAATCGCACGCGCGAGTAGCTTGTAGTCGAGTATTGGCTTGCCAGGGTGGAAGTCAACGGAGAGTTCGAACCGCTTTCCGCCGTGCGCTTGGTAAAGGCTCTGCGCAAGATGGAGCGCTTGCTCCCGCCTTCTTCTTTGAACCTGCTCGCTTGTCGGATCAGCACCTGGGCGGATGTAGAGATTGGTGATCTCGATTCCCAACCTGGTCGGGCCTCGAATGATCACATCCGGCTTGTCCGTGTAGATGATCTCGCCAGCAGGTAGCGGAAAGTCATTGCGGAACTGTTCAAAGTAGTACCGCTCGACTTGCGCGTTACTCGTGCTGTCCATGATGACGGCTAACGTTCGAGCTGAGCCGCGCACGCCGGCATGGCGCTTGGCCCGCTGGACGGATGATGACCTAAGCCGGGAAGCGGGCCAAGTGCCATGACGGTGGGCGTCGGTTCCAGCGAGGGGTTAGGCGGCGCCTTCATACTTCTCGCGCATTTCGAAGTAAGCCTTCTTGCAATGCTCAAAGTAGGCGCGCTCGTCGTCGACTCTTTCTTGCGCTGTGCTGCCGCTTTCCACCGGATCAGGTGTTTCGGTTTCGATCACCTCAACAATGATCTTGTCTCCTGGTTGGACGCCATGCTCTTCAAACCAAACCAGATGTTCATCTTCTATCCCCGGCCCACGCGATGTAAGGCCACCCAGGCGGACGTGAACTTCTATCTCTTCGTCACTACGTCGTCTGAGAGCCTTTGGCCCAAGCTGCCCAACTGCTGTGATCGTCGTGGTTAAGACTCCGAGATCCTCTGCGCCGCCGGTGACCGCCGGTTGGTTGTTAAGCTGTACGCGAAACGCGAGCATCGTGAATGTCTTTCGTTGGCAAGCGACGCTGCATTGCGCCGCCTAACGAATGAAAGGGACTTCCCCGTCCCGGACCAGCCGCGAAGCGGCAGACGGCAACTGAGTGCCACGAT
>NZ_JAGQDF010000033.1 GCF_018069875.1 Ideonella alba
GCTTCCCGGCTTGGGTCATCATCCGTACAGCGGGCCAAGCGCCATGCCGGCGTGCGCGGCTCAGCTCGAACGTTAGGGCGCATCCACGATGCACGATCTCGGCGGACGTAACTCTCTTGTCCTCGCGCAGTACGCGCGATTCGGCTTGTATGGTGGCGCGCTGCTCGGGTTGGTGATTGGCGTCCTCGTGGTCGGCCCGCACTTCTACACGTGGCCGACAACGCGTTCTGGGTCTGCCATTGGTCTTGCTGGTGTGTTCGGGGCATTGGCTGGGCGCCTTGCAGCGTGGGTGGCACTGTCCTTCATGGGGCATGCGTCTGACCAAGGTACAGCAGAGCGGGAGCATGAGGCCCCGCAGACTGCGCCGAGCGCTGGCAACAGCGATGACCAGAGTGCTACTGTCGGATCGTGGGGCGAACATGCGCCCTAACCCTTCGCTGGAACCGACGCCCACCGTCATGGCGCTTGGCCCGCTTCCCGGCTTAGGCGATCATCCGTACAGCTGGCCAAGCGCCATGCCGGCGTGCGCGGCTCAGCTCGAACGTTAGGCCTCACGTCACACCCCGCTACGACCGGTCGATTCAAATGCGAGTTGCAGTGTTCGGAAAGCCTGGGGGCGGCAAGTCGACACTAGCAGAACGCATTGCACGCTCTACTGGCACTGACTTGGTCCAGGTGGACTTGCTTCGTTACCAAGCCGGGGGCAGCGAAGTTCCTTGGAGCGTGTTCGTTGCTCAGTACCAAGAGACTCTGCAGCGGGCGAGTTGGGTGCTCGATGGCTTCGCGTCACCCGATACGTTCGAAGCAACTCTGAGTCGAGCAAACGTGCTGGTCTACGTTGAAAGGCCAACCCCGATCCATTACTGGTGGGTGACCAAGCGCTTCCTGCTTAGCCCTGTCGCAAAGCCGCTTGGGTGGCCCGACCGGAGTCCGATTTGGGCATCAACAATGGCAAGCTATCGCTATCTTCGGTTGTCTGGGCGGTTTTGGACCCAAGAGCTCAAGGACCGGTTGCTCTCGTTCCGCCCGGCAAAGCAGGTTCATGTTGTGCGCACATCAAAGGATGAACGTGCACTGCTGAGTGACCTAATGTCCCGGCGTGCAGGCAGTGAGGCCTAACCCCTCGGTCGAGGCGAGGCCCAACGGCAAGGCAGCCCGCCCGCTTCCAGGTTGTGCGTATCATCCTTCCAGCGGGCGGGCTGCCTCGCCGTCGGTCCCGCCTCACCTCGAACTACAAGGGCTTCCCCGTCCGTCAAGCGCAAGTTGATCCCAGGCCCGCATAGCGGGCCTTGTTGTTGGTGC
>NZ_JAGQDF010000034.1 GCF_018069875.1 Ideonella alba
GGCGGATTCAACCGATCGATGCAACACACTATGACCGCCTGGCGGAAGGAGTGTTGCGATGAAGCAGCGACCTCGGATCTACTACACGGATGCCCAGAAGGCCCAGATGTGGGCACGCTGGAAAGAAGGCTGGTCGCTGCAGCAGATCGCCCAGCTGTTTGACCGGGCACATTCGTCGGTGCAGCGCATTCTTGCTGAGTCAGGCGGGATCGCGCCGCGTCAGCGGCACCGCTCACGGTTGGCTTTGTCGCTGGGCGAGCGCGAGGAGATCTCGCGGGCCATGGCCGTAGGTCATTCCATTCGATCGATCGCAGTTCGAATCGGCAGGGCGCCGTCGACGGTCAGCCGTGAAGTCAACCGCAACGGCGGGCGGATTGGCTACCGCGCAACCCAGGCGGACGAGGCGGCCCTGGAGCGAGCGCATCGCCCCAAGCGCTGCAAACTGACCGAGAACGCTGCGTTGGCGAACATCGTGTCCGACAAACTGCGCAAGCTGTGGTCGCCAGAGCAGATCGCAGGATGGCTCAAGCATACTTATCCGGACGATCAGAGCCTACATGTGTCACACGAGACCATCTACCGCAGTCTCTACATTCAGGCACGCGGCGCCTTGAAGAAGGAACTGCTGGAGCACTTGCGGCGCACCCGTGCCATGCGCCGATCACGCCACCACACGCAGAAGACTGAAGGCCACGGTCAAATCGTCGGCGCCGTCCCCATCAGCGAGCGGCCCCCCGGAGTCGAGGATCGCGCAGTGCCTGGCCATTGGGAAGGTGACTTGCTGTTCGGCAGTCGAGGCAGCCAGATAGCTACGTTGGTCGAACGCCAGACGCGGTACGTGATGCTGGTGAAGGTGGCCGGCAAGGATACCGAGACCGTTGTCAATGCGCTGATCCACCACGCCCGCGCGCTGCCCCAAGAACTCTACAAGTCGTTGACCTGGGATCGCGGCAAGGAACTGGCCGATCACAAGCGCTTCACGCTGGCCACTGACATCCAAGTCTACTTCTGCGATCCGCGCAGTCCATGGCAGCGCGGCAGCAATGAGAACACAAACGGGCTTCTGCGACAGTACATGCCCAAGGGCATCGACATCTCGGGCTACTCACAAGACGTGCTCAACTCGTTGGCCCGAAAATTGAACGAGCGGCCGAGGAAGACCCTCGGCTTCAGGACGCCGGCTGAGATGTTCAGCCAGACCGTTGCATTGACCAGTTGAATCCGCC
>NZ_JAGQDF010000035.1 GCF_018069875.1 Ideonella alba
TGTATCGACCCAGTGAGAACCTGCTCAGGTGTTAATGTCGAAAGGACGACATCATGAGTACGTTGATGGACGAAGAGATCAAGCGCTGGACGGCCAAGCGCAAGACGGCGTTGGTGCTGGAGATCATCCAGGGCAAGACCAGCGTTGCCGAGGCCAGCCGCACCTATGACCTACCGCCCTCGGAGATCGAGAGCTGGATGGAGGATGGCCGCCGGGGCATGGAGAACGCCCTGAAGGCCAACCCGCAGGATGTGCGCGAGCAGTACGAGCGCCAGCTCAAGGAGCTTCAGGAGGCCTACGGCGAGGCGATGCTGGAGCTGCGTGCGCGAAAAAAATTGCAGTCCCTGCTGGGCGAGGACGAGAAGTGATCGAGACGATCCACCAGGGACTGCAGGCCGACGGCATCACCGTCTCGATCAGCAAGCTGTGCAGGTGGTTCGACGTGCCGCGGCGCACGGTGTACTACCGCCCAGTCAAGGCAGCGCCTAAGGTGCAGGAGCGGCTTGTTCAGCCGATCAAGGCCATGATCGAGGAGAACCCCTCGTTCGGCTACCGCACGGTGGCGCATCTGCTGGGGTTCAACAAGAACACGGTGCAGCGCATCTTCCAACTCAAGGGCTGGCAGGTCCGACGACGGCCCGTGGGCTTCAGGCCCCGCATCCAGGTGCTGCCTTCAGTGGCCCAGGCGCCCAACGAGCGCTGGGCCACGGACATGTGTCGCGTCTGGGCAGGGCGGGATGGCTGGACGACGATGGCGCTGGTGATCGACTGTCACAGCCGGGAACTGCTTGGTTGGCACCTGTCGCGCAGCGGCCGATCCAAAACCGCCGAGTCAGCGCTGGAGCAAGCCTTGATTGCCCGCTTCGGCACACTGGGCCGGGTGCCGGCGCCGTTCCTGCTGCGATCAGACAACGGCCTGGTCTTCACCAGCCGCAGCTTCACGGCACTGGTGAGCAGCTACGGCTTGAAGCAGGAGTTCATCACGCCCCACAGCCCGGAGCAGAACGGCCTGGTCGAGCGCGTCATCCGCACCCTCAAGGAGCAGTGCGTCCATCGGCACCGCTTCGAGTCACTGCAGCACGCCAGCCGCCTGATCGGCGACTGGATCCATTTCTACAACCACCGGCGCCCTCATCAGGCGCTGAACATGAGGACCCCCGCTGAGGCTTATGCAATAGCGGCTTGAGCTGAGCAGGTTCTGCTGGGTCGATACA
>NZ_JAGQDF010000036.1 GCF_018069875.1 Ideonella alba
TATTGAGCCGGCATCAAAGTGTTGAACTCAAGCCGCATACCGAACCGGCTCATGCTCGAAGTAGCTCTTGATCCGCTCGGGCTGCCTCTGCACGCTGCGCAGGTGGCGCGCCGCGGCCTTCACAAGTTGCAGCTTCGTGCGCGCCGGGGCGAGCTTCGTCACCGCCTGCTTCAGGTCCGCGTTGGCCATCTCGTCGGGGTTGAGCTCCGGGCTGTAGCTGGGCAGGTAGAACACCTCGATCTCCCGCTCGTGCTCGGCCAGCCACGCCTTCACCGGCTTGCTGTGGTGCACCCGCAGGTTGTCCAGGATCAGGTAGACCTTGCGCCCGGCGTCGCGGATGAGCCGCTTCATGAAGTCGATCAGGATGTCGGCGTTGAGCGCTCCGTCGAAGATCTTCCAGCGCATCGTGCCGCGGCTGGTGACCGTGGAGATGATCGACAGGCCGTGGCGCTTGTTGTTCACCCGCACCACCGGCGTCTGGCCCTGCGGCGCGAAGCTGCGCCCGCGCACGTCGTCGCTGCGAAGGCCCGTCTCGTCGCCCCAATGGATCTCGGCTCCCTCCACCTTGGCGCACGCCGCGATGATGGGGTACTGCTCGTCGAGCCACTTCTGCACCGCCGCAGGCGACTGCTCGTAGGCCTTCCTCATGGGCTTCTGCGGCGTGAAGCCCCAGCGCGAGAGGTACAGGCCCATCGTACGCACCGGCAGCTCGATGCCGAAGCGATCCCGGATCAGCTCAGCCACCGCCTGGCGCGTCCACAGCGCGTAGACCATCTTCAGTTGGTCCGGCGTACGGTCACGGATGAGTTGCTGCACCTCACGCTCTTGCTGCGTGGTGAGGGTGCGACCCGTGCCCACCGGGCGACCCGGCCGCTCCACCATCACCGCCTTCCAGCCGCCCGCATGGAATGCCTTGACCGCGGCGATCACGGTGGTGCGCGAGAGCTCGCACTGCACCGCCACCTCCTGCAAGGGCACGCCATCCAGCCGCATCTTCACCGCCCGGCGCCTGCGCTCGTTGAGGGCCTCCAGCGGCAGCGTTCGAGAGTCGATCTTGTCCATGCAGGGTCAGACTCTACGCGTCCGGAAAAGTTCAACATTTCAATGCCGGATCAATAA
>NZ_JAGQDF010000003.1 GCF_018069875.1 Ideonella alba
ACTGGCTGATCCGCCGCAACAAGAGCGTGATGGAGAAGGTCCGCGCCTTCTCGGGCGACCTGCACAACGTGCTGCTGTCGGGCAACAAATAAGGGCCCCAAGACCTCGCCCTGAGGGCGAGGTCGCCCCCCGAGGGGAGCGAATTTCCTTGGGACGGCCCGGCGGAAATTCAAAGCCCTGAACCAACGAGGAGGCACCGCATGGCGATGTCCGTAGGCTCGTCCGACGAGGGCGAGGAGCAGATGAACTCCACCATCAACACCACGCCCCTGGTGGACGTGATGCTGGTGCTGCTGATCATCTTCCTGATCACCGTGCCGGCGATCACCCAGTCGATCCAGCTGTCGCTGCCCAAGGAGCGCAACGTGGTGACGGTGACCAAGCCGGAGAACATCCTGCTGGGGGTGTCCAAGGACGGCGACGTTTACTGGAACACCAAGCTGATGCCCGACAACCAGGCGCTGGTCGAGGCGCTGAAGAAGGAGTCGGTCAAGGAGCCGCAGCCCGAGGTGCACATCCGCGGCGACGAAGGGGTGCGCTACGAATCGATCGGCAAGCTGATCGTGGCCTGCCAGCGCGCCGGCATCGCCAAGGTGGCCTTCGTCACCGAGCCGCCGCCCAACGGGTCCTGAGGAGACAAACACATGGCCATGAGTGTGGGGTCGTCCGACGACGACATGATGGTGGACATGAACACCACGCCGCTGATCGACGTGATGCTGGTGCTGCTGATCATGTTCATCATCACCATCCCGGTGCAGACGCACGCGGTGAAGATGAACATGCCGGTCAACAGCCAGAGCGCGCCGCCGCCGACACCGCCGGAGATCATCCGCATCGACGTGGACTTCGACGGCACCGTCACCTGGAACGGCGAGACGGTGCCCAACCGCGCCGAACTGCAGGCCAAGCTCTACCGCATCGCCCAGCTGCCCGACCAGCCCGAGGTGCACCTGCGCCCGAACAAGCTGGTGACCTACAAGCATGTCGCGATGGTGATGGCCGAGGCGCAGCGCCTGGGCGTCACCAAGATCGGCATCGTCGGCAACGAACAGTTCATGTGAGGCCGCGCACGATGAGCCCGATGCTCCGCGCTGCCGCGCTGGCGGCCCTGCTGGCCTGCGGCACCGCCCTGGCCCAGGACAAGGACGTGCTGCGCCCCGAGGTGGCCAAGCCGCTGCAGGCCGCGCAGGACGCGATCAAGGCCGGCAAGTCGGCCGACGCGCTGGCCCGCGTCAAGGAGGCCGAGGCCGTGCCCGGCCGCACCCCGTACGAGGTCTTCATCACCGACCGCATGAAGGGCTCGGCCGCGCTGCAGGCCGGCGACTCGCCGCTGGCGCAGCAGGCCTTCGAGGCCGCGGTGACCAGTGGCCGCCTGGCCGGCGCCGATCTGCTGGCGGCGCTGAAGACGCTGTCGGCCCTGGCTGTGCGCAACCAGCAGCCGCAGGCCGCGGTGACCTGGGCGCGCCGCTACTTCGCCGAAGGCGGCACCGAGCCCGCGGTGCGCGTGGCCCTGGTCCAGGCGCTGTACGCCAGCAACGACCTGGCCGCCACCGCGCGCGAGGTGCTGCCGCTGATCACCGCCGACGAGTCCGCCGGCCGCACCCCCAGCGAGGAGCAGCTCAAGCTGCTGGCCTTCAGCCTGATGAAGACCGGCGACGAGGCCGGCTACACCCAGGCGCTGGAGCGCCTGGTCACCCACCACCCGCGCACCGAATACTGGGCCGACCTGGTCTCGCGCGTGTCGCGCCGCCCCGGCTTTGCCGACCGCCTGCAGGTCGATGCGCTGCGCCTGGCCCGCCGTGTGGGCGCGCTGGAAGACGCCAGCGAGTACCTGGACCTGGCCCAGCTGGCGCTGCAGGCCGGCGTGCCCGGCGAGGCGCAGGCGGTGGTCGAGGAAGGCTATGCCAAGGGCGTGCTCGGCAAAGGCGCGCAGGCCGAACGCCACCAGCGCCTGAAGACCGGCGCCGACAAGGCGGTGGCCGACGACAAGTCGGCGCTGGCCGCGTCCGAGGAATCGGCGCGCAAGGCCCGCGACGGCGCGCCGCTGGTGGCCATGGGCCAGGCCCTGTTGACCTACGGCCAGGCCGACAAGGGCCTGGCGCTGATGGCCGAAGGCCTGGCCAAGGGCGTGCAGAAGCACCCCGACGACGCGCGGCTGCGCTACGGCGTGGCGCTGCTGGCCGCCGGCCAGCGCCCGGCCGCCGAGACCCAGTTCAAGGCCATCACCACCACCGACGGCGCCGCCGACCTGGCCCGCCTGTGGCTGCTGGTGCGCTGATCGACAAGACCCCGAACACCATGAAAAACCAGGTCCAGCTCATCACCTATGTCGACCGCCTCGGCGGCGGCAACCTGCGCACGCTGCAAGGCCTGCTGCGGGGGCCCTTGCAAGGCCTGTTCGGCGGCGTGCACCTGCTGCCCTTCTACTTTCCGATCGACGGCTCGGACGCCGGCTTCGACCCGATCGACCACACCCGCGTCGACCCCCGCCTGGGCACCTGGTCCGACATCGCCGACCTGACGCAGGACGTGGAGGTGATGGCCGACGTCATCGTCAACCACATGTCCTCGGACTCGCCGCAGTTCAAGGACTTCTCGGCGCACGGCAGCGCGTCAGAGTACGACGGCCTGTTCCTGACGCTGGACCGCGTGTTCCCGCAGGGCGCCACCGAAGAGGCGCTGCTCAAGGTCTACCGCCCCCGCCCCGGCCTGCCGCTGACCTATGCGGTGCTGGCCAACGGCGAGAAGCGCATCCTGTGGACCACCTTCACGTCCAAGCAGGTCGACATCGACGTCACCCATCCGCTGGGCCAGGCCTACCTCAGCGGCATCCTGCGCTCGCTGTCCGAGGCCGGCATCCGCATGGTGCGCCTGGACGCCGTGGGCTACGCGATCAAGAAGGCCGGCGACAGCTGTTTCATGATGCCCGAGACCTTCGCCTTCATCGACCGCTTCGCGGCCGAGGCCAAGGCGCTGGGCATCGAGGTGCTGGTCGAGATCCACAGCTACTACCGCCGGCAGATCGAGATCGCCGCGCGCGTGGACTGGGTCTACGACTTCGCGCTGCCGCCGCTGGCGCTGCACGCGCTGATGACCGGCCGCAGCGACGCCTTGAAGCAGTGGATCGCGGTGCGCCCCACCAACGCACTGACGGTGCTGGACACGCACGACGGCATCGGCATCATCGACATTGGTGCCGACGCTGCCGACCGCGCCGGCAGCCCGGGCCTGGTGCCGCCGGCCGAGCTGGACGCGCTGGTCGAGTGGATGCACGACAACAGCGGCGGCCAGAGCCGCCAGGCCACCGGCGCAGCGGCGTCGAACCTGGACCTCTACCAGGTCAACTGCACCTTCTACGACGCGCTGGGCCGCGACGACGAGGCCTACCTGGCCGCGCGCGCACTGCAGTTCTTCCTGCCCGGCGTGCCGCAGGTCTACTACGTCGGCCTGCTGGCAGGCCACAACGACATGGACCTGCTCTCGCGCAGCGGCGTGGGCCGCGACATCAACCGCCACCACTACAGCGAGGCCGAGATCGACGCCCAGCTGCAGCGCCCGGTGGTCCAGCGCCTGTGCGACCTGATCCGCCTGCGCAACAGCCACCCGGCGTTCAACGGCCGCTTCGAGCTGCTGGCGGGCGAGGCCCATGAGCTGAACCTGCGCTGGAGCGACGGCGAGCACTGGGCCGAGCTGCGGCTGGATCTGCGGGCGCGCCAGCACCGCATCACGCACAGTGATCCGGTGCTGGCGGCTGCCTGACGGGTCCGCTTATCGATTGCATCCCAACCACAAGGGGATCACCGCGCGCGGCAGTCAAGCGTTGCGGTTTCCACCATGGTCCCGGGTAATCCCTGTGTTGCAATCGATTGCTAATCATTTTCAAACCCTATAGATTTCCAACCAAGCCGGCCGATCGAGCACTTGAGCCGGCTCCTTTCCACCGCCACCGACCCTTCCCGCGAGGAGACCTCATGAAGAAGCACCCCCAGGCCCCGCGCCTGAACCAGATCGCCGCGCTGTTGGCCACCTCGTCCTTCGCGGCGATGCTGGCCCTGCCGGCCCATGCTCAGGACGCCAAGCCGGCCGACGCCACCACCGCTGACGCCAAGGCCGACGCGGTCGGCCTGGACCGCGTGGTCGTGACCGGCACGTCCCAGGCCAAGTCCAAGATGCGCAGCTCGGTCTCGGTGACCGACGTTGACCAGGAACAGGTGACCAACCTGGGCGCCCGCTCCGAGGCCGAAGTCCTGAAGCTGATTCCCGGCATCCGCGCCGAAAGCTCGGCCGGTCCCGGCGGCAACTCCAACATCGCGGTGCGCGGTCTGCCGATCGCCTCCGGCGGCGCCAAGTTCGTGCAGTTCCAGGAAGACGGTCTGCCGGTCGTCGAGTTCGGCGACATGAACTTCGGCAACAACGACTACTTCATCCGCTTCGACAACAACGTCGACCGCATCCAGACCCTGCGCGGCGGCTCGGCCGCCACGCTGGCCTCGCAGGCCCCGGGCGCCGTCATCAACTACATCAGCAAGACCGGCAACGAGCCCGGCGGCTCGGTGGCCCTGACCCGCGGCCTGAACTACAACGAGACGCGCGTCGACGCCGACTACGGCGGCCGTCTGGCCAGCGACCTGACCTACCACATCGGCGGCTACTTCCGCGATGGCGAAGGTCCGCGCAAGTCCGACACCAGCTCGCTGCACGGCTACCAGCTCAAGGGCAACATCACCAAGACCTTCAACGGTGGCAAGGGCTATGTCCGCGGCTACTTCAAGGTGCTGGACGAGAACGCCCCGACCTACACCGGCATGCCTGCCGTCGCCAGCGTGAGCGGCACCTCGGTGTCCGGCATGAGCGCGCTGAAGAACTTCGACATCCGCACCGAGTCGCAGCTGTCGATCTACAACCAGACCATGCCCACCGCCGACCTGTTCACGGGTCGTGCCGGCGTGGCCAACATCTCGAACGGCATCACCGTCAGCTCCAAGGCCGTCGGCCTGGAGTTCAAGAACGAGGTGGGCGGTTGGACGGTGGAGGACCGCTTCAAGATCAGCAGCACCTCCAGCTCGTTCCAGACCCAGTTCTGGAGCGCCAACACCCTGGCCGGCGTGCTCGGCAACCTCGGCGGGGCCTCGGCCAAGTATTTCAACGGCGCGCTGGCCGGCCAGACCGTCACCACCGCCAACCTGAAGACCGGCCTGGTCTCTCAGGGCGCGGCCATCAACCAGCAGTCGCCCGACATGGGCCACTTCGCGAATGACCTGAGCGTCAGCCGCAACTTCGACCTCTCGGGCAGCAAGCTCAACGCCAAGGCGGGCCTGTACATGTCCAAGCAGGACATCGTGCAGCAGTGGCAGATCAGCGAGCGCGTGATGGAGATCGGCCACAACGGTGCGCTGATCGACATCTATGACGGTGCCGGCAATGCGCTGACCACCGCCGGCCTGACCGGCTACAACAACCAGTGGGGCGGCTGCTGCGCGCGCGATATCGACGCGCACTACTCCAACACCGCGCCATACCTGGCGCTGAACCTGGAGTCGGGTGACTTCGACTTCGAAGGCGCGCTGCGCCGCGACAACTTCAAGGCCCGCGGCAGCTACGCCGGCGGCAAGCAGGTCGCTGGCGGCTTCGACGTCGACGGCAACGGCACGATCAGCGGCGCCGAGAAGAACGTCTACCTGGTCGACAACGTCAACCGCAGCCCGATCAACTACGACACCGCCTACACCTCGTACTCGCTGGGTGCCAACTACCGCGCCACCAAGGACCTGAGCGTGTTCGCCCGCGTCAGCAAGGGTGGCCGCGCGATCGCCGACCGTCTGCTGTTCTCGCCCTTCGTCGACGCCAAGACCGGCGCCCTGACCGCCGGCCTCGAGAACTACGCGGTGGCGACGGTCAAGCAGAAGGAGCTGGGCGTCAAGTACCGTGGCAAGTTTGACGGCGGCAACTACGGCCTGTTCGCCACGCTGTTCCAGACCACCACCGAAGAGTACGACTACGACCAGACCCGCACGGTCGGTCCCAAGCTGAACGTCAAGGGCTTCAAGGCCAATGGCCTGGAGCTGGAGTCGGCGCTGAGCTGGGGGGCCTTCGCCCTGAACGCCAACGCGGTGTACACCGACCAGAAGGTGACCAAGGACCTGGTGGGCACCGCCACGGGCAACAGCACCGTGGGCAAGACCCCGGGCGGTCAGCCGAAGTGGATCTACAGCCTGTCGCCGCGCTACACCTTTGGCCAGCTCACCGTGGGCGGCACGATGTGGGGCCAGACCGCGGTGTGGAACAACGACTTCGACACCGCCCAGGTCGCCGGCCGCGCGATCTTCAACGCCTTCGCCAGCTACCAGCTGAGCGACAACACGTCGGTCAACCTGAACGTCAGCAACCTGTTCAACAAGGTGGCCTCGTCCGGCGGCGTCGGCGGCCCGAGCAACCTCAACGGTCAGCAGATCGTCGAGCTGCGTCCCGAGGCCGGTCGCACCGCCAGCGTGACGTTGCGTTACGCCTTCTGACGGCGCTGCGCCGGCAGCGCTGCAGCGCAGGACAGTGGGCTTCGGCCCCTGTCCCGCCCGCAGCGCCGCCGGCCTGTCGCGAGCGCCCCCGGTGGGCTTTCGCGACAGGCCGGCCACGATCCAGAATCGGACCTCCGCACATTCCCTGACCAGCCATGAACGACCTCCAGGACCCCCAGGCGCTGCGAGACATCGTGATCGTCGGCGGCGGCTCGGCCGGCTGGATGGCCGCCGCCGCGCTGTCCAAGGCGGTCGACACCCGGCGCTGCCGCATCACGCTGGTCGAGTCCGACGAGATCGGCACGGTCGGCGTGGGCGAGGCCACGATCCCGCCGATCCGCACCTTCAACCAGGTGCTGGGCATCGACGAGGCCGAGTTCATGCGGCGCACCCAGGGCAGCTACAAGCTGGGCATCCAGTTCGTTGACTGGGGTCGCACGGGCCACAGCTACTTCCACCCCTTCGGCCCGCACGGCCTGGCGTTCGATCTGGCGCCGCTGCACCAGTACTGGCTGCGCTCGCGCCAGCGCCTGCAGCTGCCGCCGATCGACGAGTACTCGATGGCCTGGGCCATCGCCCGTCGCAACCGCTTCGCCCGCCCGGTGGGTGACCCGCGCTCGGTGATGTCGAGCTTCGACTACGCCTACCACTTCGACGCCGGCCTGTATGCGCGCTACCTGCGTGAGCTGTCCGAGGCGCGCGGCGTGCGGCGGGTCGAGGGCAAGATCGAGCGCGTCACGCTGCAGCCCGACAACGGCCACGTGGCCTCGGTGCAGCTGCTCGATGGCCAGGTGCTGGCTGGTGACCTGTTCATCGACTGCTCGGGCTTTCGCGGCCTGCTGATCGAGGAGGCGCTGCACACCGGCTACGAGGACTGGACCCATTGGCTGCCCTGCGACCGCGCGCTGGCCGTGCCCTGCGCCTCGGTACCCGGCGGCTTCACGCCCTATACCCGCTCGACTGCCCACGCCGCCGGCTGGCAGTGGCGCATCCCGCTGCAGCACCGCACCGGCAACGGCCATGTCTACTGCAGCCGGTTCATCTCCGACGATGAGGCGGCCGCCGCGCTGATGTCCCGGCTCGATGGCCAGGCCCTGGCCGAGCCGCGGCTGTTGCGCTTCACCACCGGTCGGCGGCGTCTGTTCTGGAACCGCAATGTCGTGGCCCTGGGCCTGGCCAGCGGTTTCATGGAGCCGCTGGAGTCGACCAGCCTGCACCTGATCCAGTCGGGCATCTCGCGCCTGCTGGCGCTGTTCCCCGACCGGCGGATGGACGCCCTCACGCGCGACGAGTTCAACCGCATCGGCATCGAGGAGTTCGAGCGCATCCGCGACTTCATCATCCTGCACTACAAGCTCAACGATCGCCCCGAGCCGATGTGGCGCGCCTGCCGCGAGATGGCCGTGCCTGAGTCGCTGCAGTGGAAGATCGACCACTTCCGCCACAGCGGCCGCCTGGTCAGCCGCGGCAATGACCTGTTCGGCCCACAGAGCTGGCTGGCTGTGCACATGGGCCAGTTCAACGAACCCGAGGGCCACGACCCGCTGGTCGATCTGCGAACGGTCGATGCCGACACGATGCTGGAGCGCCAGCGCCAGGCCATGGCCCAGACCGCCGAGTCTCTGCCAGGTCACGATCACTTCGTCGCCGAGCACTGCGCTGCGCGGCCCGTCAACACTTGATGCCTCTCTTGCGACGAGAGTTCTGGGGAGCGATACGCTCCCCGCTTTTTTTCGGGCTCGCCCTGACCGCCATGTCCAGCTTTGCCCAAGCGCCCGCGGCCACGCCGCAATGGCGCCCCGCCTTCCACTACACGCCGCAGGCGATGTGGATGAATGATCCCAACGGCCTGGTCTTCCACCGGGGCGTCTACCACCTGTTCTACCAGTACCACCCGCACAGCGCCGTGTGGGGGCCGATGCACTGGGGCCACGCCACCAGCACCGACCTGCTGCGCTGGCAGGAGCAGCCGGTGGCGCTGGCGCCCGATGCACTGGGCATGGTCTTCTCGGGCAGCGCGGTGGTCGACGCCGACAACCGCAGCGGCCTGGGCCCCGCTGGCAGTCAGCCGCTGGTAGCCGCCTTCACCCACCACGCGATGGACGCCGACCGCGCCGGTGGCATCACCCACGAACGGCAGAGCCTGGCCTTCAGCCTCGACGGCGGCCTGACCTGGACCCCCTACGCCGGCAATCCGGTGCTGCCCAACCCGGGCCGCAAGGACTTCCGCGACCCCAAGCTGCGCTGGCTGCCTGAACGCCAGCGCTGGCTGATGGCGCTGGCCTGTGGCGATCGCATCTGCTTCTACAGCGCGGCCGATCTCAGGCACTGGACACTGGAGAGCGAGTTCGGCGCCGGACTCGGCGCCCATGGCGGCGTCTGGGAATGCCCGGACCTGTTTCCGCTCCCCGGACCCGACGGTCGCACGCGCTGGGTGCTGCTGGTCAGTCTGACACCGGGCGGTCCCAACGGCGGCTCGGCCACCCAGTATTTCATCGGCCAGTTCGATGGCCACCGCTTCACACCGGACGACACCCAGGTGCGCTGGCTGGACTTTGGCCCTGACAACTACGCTGGCGTGACCTGGTCGGGCGTCGAGGACCGAGCCCTCTTCATCGGCTGGATGAGCAACTGGCAGTACGCCACCCAGGTGCCCACCGCGCCCTGGCGCAGCGCGATGACCATGCCGCGCGAGCTGGTGCTGCGCACCGGCGCGGGTGGACAGCTGCTGCTGGCCTCGCAGCCGGCGCGCGAGCTGCAGGCTCTGGTGCAGACGCCCCTGCTGGACCTGGGCGCGCAGCGGCTGAACGCGCCACTGGACCTGTCGGCGGCACTGGCTGGCGCTGACGGCCGCTTTCTGCTGACGCTGTCGACCCCGGCGCTGCAGGGCTTCACGCTGAGCATGGGCAACGACGCTGGCGAGCAGCTGCGTCTGGGCTACGACGCGCAGGCCCAGCGCTGGTGGATCGACCGTCGCGCCAGCGGCGAAGTGGATTTCCACCGCAGCTTCGCCGCCCAGCACAGCGCGCCGCGCCTGGTCGACGGCGGCGCCAGCCACCTGGCACTGTGGTTCGACCACGGCGTGGTGGAGCTCTTCGCCGACGACGGCCTGAGCGTCATGACCAGCCTGCACTTCAACCGCCAGCCCTGGCGCCAGGGCGTGCTGCAGGCCGAGCTGCCGATGGCCGTAGACAGCCTGCGCATCCAGCCGCTGCGCGACCCGCGCTGAGGGCTGGCTACGGGGCGATCACTGGCTGGCCAGCGCCCGCGCCTGGCGGTTGGCCTCGCGCAGCAGCGGGCCGGCGGGCTCGCCGCTGAAGAGGATGCGCTGCATCGCCGAGTCCAGCACCTCGTTGATCTCGGCCGCGTTGGCGACGATGGGCGGGGCGAAGGTCCTGCCTTGCGCGGTGCTGAGGAAGACCCGCGCATCGGCGCCCAGTCGGCCTTGCGCCTGCAGCGCCACTTCGGCCAGCCCGCGGATGGCTGGGTACACCACGCCGGCCTGGGCCACCACCTGCTGGCAGGCAGGCGAGCCCAGGTAGTGCACCCACTGCCAGGCTTGCTCGGGATGGCGCGTGCCCTTCCAGATGGCGTGGCCGATGCCGCCCATCATGCTGGCGCGCTGACCGCTGGGGCCCACCGGCAGTGGCACCCAGGCGTGCGGGAACTTCAGCTGCCGGGCCATCTGCCCGGTCATCCAGGCGCCGATCGGCACCACGGCCACGCGGCCCATCGAGAACAGCGTCTCGGCCCCCAGGCGACCGAGCTGCTGCGGTGTGGCCGAGATGCCGCGGCGCGGCAGGCCCGCCAGCCAGTCCAGGGTCTCGGCCAGGCCCGGGTCGTCGTAGTGCAGGGCGGGCGACCAGGGCGCGTCCTGGTAGCGCCAGCCGTTGGAGACGGCGAAGTGGCTCCACTCGGTCTGACCCATCATGCCGCCGGAGGCCGGTGTCTGGTAGCCAAAGACCTTGACGCGGCGCTTGTCGAAGGCCGGGTCCAGCGCGTCGCGGTCAGCCTCGTCACGGCTCAGGCGGGCGATCAGGCGGCCAAAGCTGCCGCCATCGCGGGGATTCCAGTCCAGCCGTTGCAGCGCTTCATCGGTGATGCCGGCGCGGCGTGTCATGTCCAGGTTGACCAGCAGCGCCACGGTGTCCCAGTCGGCCGGCAGCGCGTATTGGCGGCCCTGGCGCGACCAGTTGTCGTACAGGCCGGGCAGGTAGGACGCCGGGTCCACACGGTCGCGCCGCACCTGAGGCGCGATGTCAAGCAGCACCCCGTTGTCGACCTGTTCGGGAAACTTGCTCAGGTGATTGGCAAAGACATCCGGCGCGGTGTTGGCGATGAAGCCGGTGGACAGGCTGCTCCAGTAGTCGTCCCAGCCCTGCTGCTGCACCCGCACCTGCACGCCGGGGTGCAGGCGCTCGAAGTCTCGCGCGCACTGCTGGTACATCGGGCGCTGACTGGCGTCCCACAGCAGGTGGCGCAGCGTCACCGGCGGTGCCGCGCTGGCGGTGCTGGCCAGGGCGGCAAGAAAGAGCGTGGTCAGGGCCTGTCGTGCGCGCATCATGGGGCTCTCATCGACCACCGCTGAACTGCACCGACTCCACCACCCGCCGCCCGAAGGCCAGCAGCAGCACCAGCGTCGGCAGCACCGTGATCGCGCTGGCGGCCATCAGGCCGGACCAGTCGATCTGGCCTTGCGGCGTCTGCGACTTGAAAGCCTGCAGTGCCACCGGCAGCACCTGCATGTCCTCGCCCGGCGAGACCACGAAGGGCCAGAAGAACTCGTTCCAGGCACCGATGCCGGTGAGCATGGCGATGGTGGCCAGCGGGGTGGTGGACAGCGGCAGCACGATGCGGCGGAAGATGTAGAAGTGCGAGGCGCCATCCAGCAGCGCTGCCTCCTCCAGGTCACGCGGCACCGACAGGAAGAACTGCCGCAGGAAAAAGATCGAGAAGCCCGACATCAGCGCGAACGGCGCCACCATGCCGGCCATCGTGCCCAGCCAGCCCAGGTCGCGGACCAGGATGAAGTTGGGGATGAACAGCACCACGCCCGGCAGCATCATCGAGCCGATGAAGGCGCCGAAGATCAGCCGGCGCCCGGGGAACTCCAGGCGCGCGAAGGCATAGGCCGCCATCGCGCTGTGGGTGGTCTGCAGGACCACGACCAGCACGGTGAAGAGCAGCGAGTTCAGCAGGGCGCGGACAAAGTTGACCTCGGCGCCCGAGCCGCCCAGCGCCAGGCTCTGCTCGGCGTCCAGGCCGCCGGCCACGCGCACGAAGTTGACCAGCGTGGGCTCGCTGGGCCACCAGTCCGCGGCATGCTCGTACAGCGCCTGCGGGTGCTCGACGGCGGTCTTGAGCATCACCAGCAGCGGCGCCACCGTCAGCGCCAGCATCGCGGCCAGTGCGGCCCAGGCCAGCACCCGGCCTGGGCTGAGGGCGGTGCGGCGCATCGGGGTGGCGGAGGCGTCCATGGGTCAGGCCAGGTCGTTCTGGTCGGCGCGCATCAGGCGCATCTGCAGCACGGTGTAGAGCAGCATCACCGCGCACAGCACCATCGACATCGCCGACGCGTAGCCCATCTTCAGGTAACCGAAGGCGTTCTGCACGATGTACAGCACGATGACGCGTGTCGAGTCCTGCGGCCCGCCCTTGGTGGTCACGGCCACGGTGTCGAAGATTTGCAGCGAGCCGGTGACGCTGGTCACCAGCACGAAGACCATCACCGGGCGCAGCAGCGGCAGCGTGATGCGCCGGAACATCTGCCACTCGCTGGCGCCCTCCATGGCGGCCGCCTCGTACAGTGAACGCGGGATGTTCTGCAGCCCGGCCAGAAACAGCATGGCCACCAGGCCCATGTGGCGCCAGACATTGACCGCCGCCACCGTGGCCAGCGCCTGATCGGCCCCCGAGAAGAAGGGCTGGCGATCGCCCCCCAGGCGCTCGATCAGCGCATTGACCGCGCCCAGGGCCGGGTCCAGCATCCACAGCCAGACCAGGGCGACCAGCACGTTGCTGAGCAGGTAGGGCAGCAGCACCACCGACTTGACGAACAGCGACCGGGTGAGCCGGTCCATGGCCACCGCCAGACCCAGTCCCAGCACCGTCTGCAGCGGGATGTTCATCAGCGCGTAGCCCAGCGACAGCCGCATGCCCTGCCAGAAGCGCTCGTCATGCCACAGGCGCTGGTAGTTGGCCCAGCCCACGTCGCGCGGCGGACGCAGCAGGTTCCAGTCGGTGAAGCTGATCTCCACCGCGCGCAGCGCCGGCAGCGCGTAGAACAGCACAAAGCCCAGCAGGGCCGGCGCGATCATGGCCCAGGCGGTCCAGGCCTCGCGGCCGGGCAGCAGGGTGCGCCAGGCGGGTCGGGCAGGGACATCGGGCCTTGTCATGCCGCTAATGTTATTAGCATCGGATTCAGCAGCCATGCGGGACAACCCGCAAACGATCTCAATCAGAGAGAAGAACCTGCAGATTCCAGGTGGGCCCTGCGGGTTATCACTGGTGATTGATAATATTATCAGCGTGACAATGCCAAGCGTCACCCTCCGCCCTCACCATGGCCAGCGTCGAACTCCAATCCGCCCACAAGTCCTACGGCAACGCCGTGGCCGTGCTGCGCGACATCAACCTGGCCGTGGCCGACGGCGAGTTCTGCGTCTTCGTCGGGCCGTCGGGCTGCGGCAAGTCCACGCTGCTGCGCAGCATCGCCGGCCTGGAGCGCCTGAGCAGCGGCCGCCTGCTGATTGGCGGCCGCGAGATGAACGACGTGCCCCCCGCGCGCCGCGGCGTGGCCATGGTGTTCCAGAGCTACGCGCTGTTCCCGCACCTGAGCGTCTACGAGAACCTGGCCTTCGGCCTGACGCTGGCCAAGGTCGACAAGGCCGTGATCGACGCCAAGGTGCAGGAGGCCGCGCGCGTGCTGCAGCTGCAGCCCTTGCTGGACCGCAAGCCCAAGGCCTTGTCGGGCGGTCAGCGCCAGCGCGTGGCCATCGGCCGCGCCATCGTGCGCGAGCCCGGCGTGTTCCTGTTTGACGAGCCGCTGTCCAACCTGGACGCCGCGCTGCGCGCCCAGACTCGCTTCGAGATCGCCCGCCTGCACCGCAGCTTCGGCCAGGCCAGCACGATCTACGTCACCCACGACCAGGTCGAGGCCATGACCCTGGCCGACCGCATCCTGCTGCTGCATGCCGGCGAGGCGGTCACGCGGCACGGCAGCGTGGCCCAGTTCGGCACGCCGATGCAGCTGTACCACCACCCGCGCAGTGCCTTCGTGGCCGGCTTCATCGGTTCGCCCACGATGAACTTCCTGCCCGGCACGCTGCTGTCGGCCGAGCCGGCCGAGGCCCGGGTCCGGCTGCACGATGGCACCGAGCTGGCGGTGGCCGTCGATGCGCAGCGACTGGCGCCGGGCGCCGCAGTGCAGGTCGGCATCCGCCCCGAGCACGCCGAGGCTGGCGCCGCCACGCAGCACCTGGTGCGCGAGGTGCTGTGGCAGGAGCGTCTGGGCGACAGCACCTGCCTCTACCTCGACAGCGGCACACCCGGTCAGCCCTGGGTGCTGCGCGTCGACGGCCGGGCCTGCGCCGCGCCCGGCCAGCGCGTGGCAATGTCGCTGCCAGCGCAGCACCTGCACCTGTTCGATGCCGAGGGCTGGGCGCTGGAGCGCCGCGTCACGATCGCCGACCAGTCCCTGGCACTGCCCACCTGAACCCACCCCTGTCCACCATGACCTACACCGCCCTGCCTGCCAGTCCGGCCGAGTTCCTCGTGCTGCATGGCCGCGACAGCTCCCTGGTGATCGAGCACCACGCCGACGAAGGCCCGCTGTGGCGCTACTGGGGTCCGCGCCTGGCCGACGGCGCCACGCCCGGCCTGGCGCTGCGCGACAGCCGGCCGCTGCCGTCCTTCATGCTGGACCACGACCAGCCGCTGACCGTGATGCCGGGCTTTGGCGTGGGCTGGTTCGGCCAGAGTGCGCTGCTGGCGCACCGCGGCGGGCGGGACTTCTCGCTGGCCTTCCAGCGCGCCGAGGTGCAATGGCAGACCCCCGGCCGCGCGCTGGCATTGCTGCTGCACGACGACACCGCCCGCCTGCAGGCCCGGCTGACGCTGTCGCTTGATGCGCACGACGTGCTGCGTGTGCAGACCACGCTGACCAACCTGGGCGACACGGCGCTGGAGCTGCAGTGGCTGGCCGCCGCCACGCTGCCGCTGCCGGCCGAGGTGAGCGCGGTGCGCAGCTTCGCCGGCCAGCACAACCACGAGTTCCTGCTGCAGGTTGACGCGCTGTCGCGCAGCACCTGGCGCCGCGAGAGCCGACGCGGGCGCACCAGCCACGACAACTGGCCCGGCGCGGTCGTCACCACGCCTGGCGCCACTGAGCACCAGGGCCTGGTCTTCGGCGCCCACCTCGCCTGGTCGGGCAACCACCAGCAAAGCATCGAGTGGCTGCACGATGGCAGCTACCAGTGGCAGCTGGGCGAGTGGCTGGCGCCGGGCGAGGTCCTGCTGGCGCCGGGTGCGGCGATCAGCACACCGGAGGTGGTGGCCAGCCTGTCCACCGCCGGCCTGAACGGCCTGGCCGCGAACTTCCACGCCGAGCTGCGTCGCCGCCTGCCCTGGGCCGGCGGCCGCATGACACCGCGGCCGGTGCACCTGAACACCTGGGAGGGCCTTTACTTCGACCACCAGCTGCCGGACCTGATGGCCCTGGCCGATGCCGCGGCCGAGGTGGGCGTGGAGCGCTTCGTGCTGGACGACGGCTGGTTCCTGGGCCGCCACCATGACCGCGCCGGCCTGGGCGACTGGTGGGCCGATCCCGGCAAGTACCCCGACGGACTGGCCCCGCTGGCACGGCATGTGGTGGCGCGCGGCATGCAGTTCGGCCTGTGGTTCGAGCCCGAGATGGTCAACCCCGACAGCGAGCTGCACCGCGCCCACCCCGACTGGGCGCTGCAGCTGGATGGCCGGCCGATGCTGACCGCGCGCCACCAGCTGGTGCTCGACATCTCGCGGCCCGAGGTGTCGCAGTACCTGTTCGACAAGATGGACGCGCTGCTCAGCGCGCTGCCGATCAGCTACATCAAGTGGGACCACAACCGCGACCTGGCCGCGGCCGGCCTGGCCGACGGCCGCCCCGGCTGGCATGTGCAGGTGGGCGCGGCCTATGCGCTGATGCAGCGCCTGCTGGACCGGCACCCGGCGCTGGAGATCGAGAGTTGTTCCGGCGGCGGCGGCCGCATCGACTTCGGCGTGCTGCGCCACACCCACCGCGTCTGGACCAGCGACTGCATCGACGCCGGCTCGCGCGTGTCGATCCAGCGCCACTTCCTGCAGTTCTTTCCGCCCGAGGTGATGGGCGCCCACATCGGCACCGCGCCGGCGCACTCCACCGGCCGCAGCCAGGCCATGGCCTACCGTGGCGCGGTGGCGCTCAGCGGCCACCTGGGCGTGGAGCTGGACGTGCGGCACCTGGACGCCGACACCCGCCGCCAGCTGTGCGGCTGGATCGCGCTGTACAAGCAGTGGCGCGACCACATCCACGCCAGCCGCACCTGGCTGGGCGAGGCCGGCGACCATGTCGTCTGGCAGCTGCATGGCCAGCCCGGCGGTGATGACTTCCTCTTCATCAGCCTGCGCACCGCGCCCAGCGGCCACCGCTACCAGCGCACCGCCAGGTTGCCGATGCTGGAGGCTGGCGCCCGCTACCGGCTGCGCGTGGTCACGCCCGACGGCCTGCCTGAAAGCCAGCTCTACTGCGGCAGCGCCCCCTTCTTCGACGCCCTGCGCACGCCTGAGGGCGTGGAAATGGACGGCGACTGGCTGCGCCAGGGCGGCCTGCCCTTGCCGCGCAGCCTGGCCGAGACCGGCTTCATCGTCCACCTGCACAAGTGCTGAACCATGTCTGAGGCCTTTGATCCCGCCGAGCACTCGCACCGGCGCCGCAATCCGCTGACCGGCCAGTGGGTGCTGGTGTCGCCGCACCGCGCCAAGCGCCCCTGGCAGGGCGCCCAGGAGGCGCTGGCCGAGCAGCGCCCGCCCGCCCACGACCCCGGTTGCTACCTGTGCGCCGGCAACACCCGCGTCACCGGTGAGCGCAACCCCGACTACCGCGGTCCCTTCGTCTTCACCAACGATTTCGCTGCGCTGATGGCCGATGCGCCGCCGGCCCCTGAGGCGGCCGATCCGCTGTTCAGCACCCAGGTGGCGCGCGGCACCAGCCGGGTCATCTGCTTCTCACCAGACCACGGCCGCACGCTGCCCGAGCTGTCAGCCGCCGAGGTGCGCGCGGTGGTCGACACCTGGTGCGACCAGAGCGCCGAGCTGGGCCAGCGCTGGCGCTGGGTGCAGGTGTTCGAGAACAAGGGCGCGGCCATGGGCTGCTCCAACCCGCACCCGCATGGCCAGATCTGGGCCTGCGACTTCCTGCCCAACGAAGCCGCCACCGAGGACCGCGAACAGCGCGCCTACCGCGCCACCCACGGCCGCCCTTTGCTGCTGGACGTGGCCGAGCGCGAGGCCGGCGGCGCGCGCGTCGTGGTGCAGAACGCGCACTGGCTGGCCATCGTGCCCTTCTGGGCCACCTGGCCCTTCGAGACCCTGCTGCTGCCGCGCTTTGCCGTGCAGCGCCTGCCCGCGCTGACCGACGCGCAGCGCGACGACCTGGCCGCTGCCGTGCGCGCGCTGACCGCCCGCTACGACAACCTGTTCCAGTGCAGCTTCCCCTACTCGATGGGCTGGCATGGCGCGCCGTTCCAGGATGAGGGCGAACACTGGCAGCTGCACGCGCACTTCTACCCACCGCTGCTGCGCTCGGCCACGGTGCGCAAGTTCATGGTCGGCTTCGAGATGCTGGCCGAGGCGCAGCGCGACCTGACGCCCGAGCAGGCGGCCGAACGCCTGCGCGCTGTACCGGCCACGCATTTCCGCGAGGAGGCGCTGCGATGAGCACACCGCTGCAGCAGCGTGCGCTGGCCAGCTACTTCGGCGCCTTCGACAGCGCCCCGCAGGTGCTGGTGCAGGCCCCCGGCCGCGTCAACCTGATCGGCGAGCACACCGACTACAACGACGGCTTCGTGCTGCCCTGCGCGATCGACTTCCACACCGTCATCGCCATCGGACCGCGCACCGACGGCCGAGTGCGCGTGGTCGCCGCCGATTTCGGCCATGCGCTGGATGACTTCGCGCTGGGCGACACCATCGCCCACGCCGGGCCGCGCTCGGCCTGGGCCGACTATGTGCGTGGCGCGGTGCAGATGGGCCTGCGCGAGGGCCTGCCGCTGCGCGGCGCCAACCTGGCGATCGCGGGCGATGTGCCGCAGGGCGCGGGCCTGTCGTCCTCGGCAGCGCTGGAGGTGGCAGTGCTGCAGGCGCTGAAGTCGCTGCTGGGCACGACCGCGCCCGCGCCGGCGCGCATGGCCCAGCTGGCGCAGGCCGCCGAGAACGACTTCGTCGGCTGCCGCTGCGGCATCATGGACCAGATGATCTCGGCATGCGGCCAGGCCGGACACGCCTTGCTGATCGACTGCCGCAGCCTGCAGACCCAGGCCGCGCCACTGCCGGACGACTTGGCGGTGATGATCGTGCACTCGCGTGTGCGCCGCGGTCTGGTCGACAGCGCCTACAACGAACGCCGCCGGCAGTGTGAGCAGGCCGCCCGCGTGCTGGGCGTCAGCCACCTGCGCGACGCCACGCTGGCGCAGCTGCTGGCCGCCCATGGCCAGCTGGACGACACGGTGTTCCGGCGCGCCCGCCACATCATCACCGAGAACGCGCGCACCCTGGCGGCACACCAGGCGCTCACCCGCGGCGACCTGCCCGAGATGGGTCGGCTGATGGCCGCCTCGCACGCGTCCATGCGCGACGACTTCGAGATCACCGTGCCGGCCATCGACGCGCTGGTGGCGCTGATGCAGCAGGCGATTGGCGCCGACGGCGGCGCGCGCATGACCGGTGGCGGCTTCGGCGGCTGCTGTGTCGGCCTGCTGCGCGAGGACCAGGCCGAGCGGGTGGCCGCCGCGATCGAGTCCGGCTACCGCAGCCCGGACGGGGAGCCGCCGCATGTCTGGATCACCCGCGCCGTCGACGGTGCCGGACCACTGTCCCTCTGACCGGGCGCCCCATGCCACGTGTCCTGCTCACCGGTGCCACCGGCTACATCGCCTCCCACACCTGGCTCGCCCTGTGGTCCGCGGGCTTCGAGGTGGTGGGCCTGGATGACTTCTCGAACAGCTCGCCCGAGGTGCTGCGCCGCCTGGCCGAGCTGGGGGGCCGCGAGCCGGTCTTCGTGCAGGCCAGTGTCACCGACGCCGCCGCGCTGGACCGGGTGTTCGCCGAGCACGCGATCGATGCGGTGGTGCACTTCGCCGCCTTCAAGGCGGTGGGCGAGTCCGCCGCCGAGCCGCTGAAGTACTACGCCAACAACCTCGGCGGCCTGGTCACCACCTGCCAGGCCATGGGCCGCGCAGGCGTCAAGACCATCGTCTTCAGCTCCAGCGCCACCGTCTACGGCACGCCACAGTTCCTGCCCTACACCGAGGCGCATCCGCTGGACGCAATGAACGTCTACGGCCGCACCAAGCTGATGGGCGAGCAGATCCTGCGCGACCTGGAAACCGCCGATCCCGCCTGGCACATCGCCTGGCTGCGCTACTTCAACCCGGTGGGTGCGCACGAGAGCGGGCGCATCGGTGAAGACCCGCGCGGCGTGCCCAACAACCTGATGCCCTATGTGCAGCAGGTGGCGGTGGGGCGGCGGGCCTTCCTGTCGGTGTTCGGTGGCGACTACGACACGCCGGACGGCACCGGCGTGCGCGACTACCTGCATGTGATGGACCTGGCCGAGGGCCATGTGGCGGCGCTGCGCTACCTGCTGGGGCAGCGCCAGTCGGTCACCGTCAACCTGGGCACCGGCGTGGGCTACAGCGTGCTTGATCTGGTGCGGGCCTTCGAGCGGGCGGCGGGCCGGCCCATCCCCTACCAGATCGTGGACCGCCGACCCGGCGATCTGCCCAGCTACTACGCCGACGCCACCCGGGCGCGCGAGCTGCTGGGCTGGCAGGCCACGCGCAGCCTCGAGCAGATGTGCGCCGACGCCTGGCGCTGGCAGAGCGGCAACCCCGACGGCTACGCCGGCGCCTGAGAGAATCTCCGGGTCCGTCGCCGCAGCCCGTCATGAGCCCCAACCGCCCTCCGTCACCCAGGTCGCGCCGCCCCACGATGACCGACGTGGCCAAGGCCGCAGGGGTCTCGCAGTCGACCGTCTCGATGGTGCTGAACAACGCCAGCGGCGCGCGGCTGTCGGCCGAGACCCGCGCCCGCGTGCTGCAGGAGGCGATGGCGCTGGGCTACCGGCTGCCGCACCGCGACCCGTCCCTGCCCACGGGGCCGACCAAGCAGCAGCCGGTGATCGGCTACCTGGTCGACGAGATCTCGACCAGTCCGCACCCGGTGGTGAGCCTGGATGGCGCCCGGGACGCCGCCTGGGAGCAGGGCTGCGTGCTGCAGGTGGCCGTCACCCGCAGCAATCCCGAGCAGGAGAACGCCACCATTGCCGCGATGCTGAACCAGCCCGGTCTGGTCGGGGTGGTCTATTCGACGATCTTCACGCGTCCCGTCGAGGTGCCCGAGGCCCTGCTGGCCCGGCCCCTGGTGCTGCTGAACTGCCACGATGACCGGCGGCGTCTGCCGGCCGTGGTGCCCAGCGAAGTCGCCGGCGGCCACGCGGCCACCGAGTACCTGATCGCGCAGGGCCATACCCGGATTGCCTTCATCAATGGCGAGCCCTGGATGGAGGCCGCCCAGGACCGGTTGAAGGGCTACCGCCGCGCGCTGGCCACGGCCGACCTGCCCTTTGATCCGCAGCTGCTGCGCGAGGGCGACTGGATGTCGGGCAGCGGCTACGAGCAGGCCCTGGCGCTGATGGCGCTGCCGCGCCCGCCCAGCGCCATCTTCTGCGCCAACGACCTGATGGCGCTGGGCGCGCTGGAGGCGCTCAAGCACCTGGGCCTGCGCGTGCCGGCCGATGTCTCGGTGATCGGCTACGACGATCAGGAGATCTCGCGCCACACCCACCCGCCGCTCACGACCCTGGTGCTGCCCAACGAGGAGATGGGCCGCACCGCGGTGGAGCTGCTGTTGTCGCTGGCGGCGGGCGAGCGCCTGCCGCGCGCGCTGACCAAGATCGCCGGGCCGGTGGTGGTGCGCGAGTCGGTGGCCGGGCCCGCCCGAACGGCGGGCTGAGTTCGGCGGGCTGACCGGCGGCGCGCCCAGTTGCGGCGCGGGCCCGGCCGCTCAGCTCAGCGAGCCCACCGAGATGATCGGCCCGGTGGGCGCGCCGGAGGGCGAGCCGCCTTCCGGCTCGACACTGACCGCGAAGGCGGCGGTGTTCTGCAGCAGGCTGTCGCGCAGCAGCCGCGTCGAGCGGTCGCTGGCCACCAGGCCCAGCGAGCGCGGCGCACCCTGGGCGGGCACCGCCCACAGCTCCAGCGCGCGGCCAGCGTCCACACTCAGCGTGTCCAGCGGACGCAGCACCAGGCCGCGGCCATCGGCGCTGACGCTGGCGACGAACCGGGCCTGGGACAGCTGGGCCGACGTGACACTGGCGTTGGCATTGGGCATCAGCACCACCAGCACCGGCGCCGTGGGCGGCGGCGGCACCGCCAGCGCCACCGCCAAGGCCAGTGCGGCCGTGCTGGCCAGGCCGGCGGCCACCCGCCAGGGCAGCAGCCGCTGCCACCAGGGCGCAGGCGCGGCGGCGGAGGGCGATGGCCCGAACAGCCGCGCCTCGATCGCCTGCCACACGCGTGCCGACGGTGTCACCGGCGCGATGCTGCCGGCCAGCGGCAGCAGCGTCTCCTGCCAGGCGGCCACCGCGCGGCGCAGCGTCGGGTGGGCCGGCAGCAGCGCATCGAAGCGGCGTCGTGCGGCGCCGCGCAGCGTGCCCAGCACGTACTCGCAGGCCAGGCGATCGGCCAGATGGGGGCGGGAGTAGTCCATCTCAGGCCCCCGTCGGCTCGATCGCGCCGCTGCGTTCCAGGCAGCTGCGCAGGGCCTGCAGGCCGCGCCGCAGCCAGCTCTTGACGGTGCCCAGCGGCTGGCCCAGGTGCTGGGCCAGCTCGGGGTGGGTCAGGCCGTCGTAGAAGGCCAGCGCCAGGCTCTGCTGCTGTTCGGCACGCAGGCCGCCCAGGCAGCCGCGCACCGCGCCGTCCTCCAGCGCGCGCGCCAGCAGGTCCTGCGGGCCGGGGTGGTCGCTGGGCAGGGTGTCGACCAGATCGTCGGGGTCGTCGTCCAGGCCCCGTGTGGTGACCCACACCGGCTCGGCCTGCCGGCGGCGCAGGCTGTCGATCGCGCGGTGGCGGGCGATGGCGGTCATCCAGGTCAGGGGCTGGGCGCGCTGGGCGTCGAAGCTGGCCGCCGCGCCCCAGATCTTGACGAAGACCTCCTGCAGCAGGTCTTCGGCCTGCGCACGGTCGCGGTTGATGCGCAGGATCACGCCCAGCAGCCGGCCGCCGACCGCGTCGTACAGCTGGCGAAAGGCCGCGCGGTCGCCCAGCGCCACGCGCGACAGCCACAGGGCCAGCTGCGCTTGCGCGGGCGAGGCGGGATCGGACAGCTCAGCCATGGTGGGTCACCCGTGCAGCAACAGAGTGGGCGGATTCTAGGAACGGCATGGGGGCTCCAGGCGGTGGGTGGGTCGGGTCCAGGGTCTCTACGCAGCGACAGCCGCCGCAGATGCACCTGTCACGCGCCCGCGTACGCAGCAGCCCTGCGCCTGGATGCATGCCCGATGGCGTGGCAGGGGGATCTTCGTGCCCGCATCTGCGCCGATGACCGGCTCGTACAGAGCGCAGACCCGGCCAGACCGCCGGGTCCCACCCACCACCGATCGAGGAGCCACCATGTCCACTTCCACCCTGCGCCTGGCGCCCCTGGTTGCTGCCGCCCTGTGCGCCCTGAGCGTGCCGGCCGGCGCATCCAGCCACCGCGAAGCACCCTTCATCACCACCGCGCCCAAGGTCGACGGCACCGACTTCTACCTGTTCACCAGCTACGAGCCGGGCCGCTCGGACTTCGTCACGCTGATCGCCAACTACCAGCCACTGCAGGACGCCTACGGCGGCCCGAACTACTTCTCGATGGATCCGAACGCGCTGTACGAGATCCACATCGACAACAACGGCGATGCCCAGGAAGACCTGAGCTTCCAGTTCCGCTTCAGCAACCAGCTGGCCGGCGGCAAGGGCATCGCCTTGCCGGTGGGCTCCAAGAGCGTGCCCATCCCGCTGGTGCAGGCCGGCCCGGTGGCCAATGTGGCCGATACCAACCTCAACGTGGCGCAGACCTTCACCGTCACGCTGATGCAGGGGGACCGCCGCAAGGGCACGGCCTGGACGGTCACCAACGCCGACACCGGCGCCAGCGTCTTCGACAAGCCGGTCGACAACATCGGCACCAAGACGATTGCCGACTACCCGGCCTACGCGGCCAAGCACCTCTACAACATCAACCTGCCGGGCTGCGCCACCCCGGGACGGATGTTCGTCGGCCAACGCGCCGAAGGCTTCGCGGTCAACCTGGGCGTGGTCTTCGACCTGGTGCATGCGCCGGCCGCCGTCATCACCGACCCGTCCTACCTGGGCGCCGTACCCAACCCGATCGCCAGCAGCAACGTCACCACGCTGGCGCTGGAGATTCCCAAGGCCTGCCTGACCCGCCCGGGTGAGCCGGTGATCGGTGGCTGGACCACCGCCAGCCTGCGCCAGAGCCGCCTGCTCGAGGCCGATCCCAAGAGCGGCCTGCAGCGCACCGAGCGCGTGCAGGGCGACTGGGTGCAGGTGTCGCGCCTGGGCATGCCCCTGGTCAACGAGGTGGTCATCGGCCTGCCCGACAAGAACCGCTTCAACGCCTCGGCGCCCGCGGCCGACGGCCAGTTCGCCACCTATGTGACCCATCCGACGCTGCCCAAGCTGCTGGAGATCGCGCTGGGCCTGCCCGGCATCGCGCCCAAGAACTACCCGCGCACCGACCTGAGCACCACCTTCCTGACCGGCATCGCGGGCGTCAACCGGCCGGCGAATGTGGTGCCGTCTGAAATGCTGCGCCTGAACACCGCGATCCCGCCGGTGCCCTTCGCGCAGCAGAACCGCCTGGGCATCGTCGGCAACCTGCTGGCCGGCGGCAACGATCTGGCCGGCTACCCCAACGGCCGCCGGCCCAAGGACGATGTGGTCGACATCTCGCTGGTGGCGATGATGGGCGGTCTGTGCATGGCCAATGGCACGACCGACGCACTGGGCTTCGGCGCCAAGTGCAAGCCGTCGGCGGTGCCGCTGGGCGCCACCTCGTTCAAGCTGCATGACGCGGTGGACCAGGCGGTCACGCCCTTCCTGCCGGGCTTCCCGTACCTGAACACGCCCACGCCCGGCGCGATGTGATCGACCGCTGACGCCGCTGGCCGCCCGACGCGGCGGCCAGCGCGTCCCCGTGCGGCCGGGGCGCGATGCCACGGCCGCTCTCCCTGTCCTGACCCCCACCCACCATGTCCGGACCTCTGTCACACCGCCTGATGGGCGCCGCGCTGGGCGTGCTGGCGGCGCTGTTCACCCCTGCCGCGCCGGCCGCGCCCAGGACCCCAGGCGACGACGCCGAGCTGCTGCAACAACTGCCCACCCGGCTGGGCGAGGCGCCGCCGCAGCGCGCACGCCTTCAGGCCCTGCGCGCCGACCCCACCCGGCTGCCGCTGGCGCTGGCACTGGCCCGCGAGGCGCTGGAGCGCGCCCGCACCCGCGGCGACCCCAGCGAGCTGGGCCCGGCCCAGGCCGCGCTGGCGCCCTGGTGGGGGCTGGCCGCGCCGCCCCCGCCGGTGCGGCTGCTGCGGGCCACACTGCGCCAGAACCAGCACGACTTCAGCGCCGCGCTGGCGGATCTGGATGCGCTGGCCGACGCGCCCGCGGGCGCCACGCCACCGGTGCCGCTGGCCGTGCGTGCCCAGGCCGAGTGGACCCGCGCCACGCTGCACCAGGTGCTGGGGAACTGGGCGCAGGCGCGCACCGGCTGCGAGCGCCTGGCCGCCGGGGTTGACCAGGCCCTGGGCCCCGCCACGGCCTGGACCGGCCAGGTCTGCCTGGCCGAACTCGACAGCCTGCAGGGGCGCGATCCGCAGGCTGCCCAGCGCACCCTGGCGTCGATCGCGCGGCGCGCGGCGGGCAGCGGGCTGGACACCGCCTGGCTGGCACTGGTCCGCGCCGAGCTGGCCGCCCGCCTGGGTTCGGCCGAGGCCGGCCCATTGTTCCGCGAGGCCACCGCCGGCTCGCCCGGCGTCTACGCCCTGGCGGCCCATGCCGACTGGCTGCTGGACCAGCGCCGCGAGCGCGAGGTGCTGCGCCTGCTGGCCGACCGCGCTGAGGCCGATGCGCTGCTGCTGCGCCTGGCGCTGGCGCAGCAGCGGCTGGGCGACCCCGCCGCGGCGGCCAGCATCGCGCAGCTCCAGGCCCGCTTCGATGCGGCCCGGCTGCGCCAGGACAACAGCCACGCCCGCGAGCTGTCGCGCTTCGAGCTGGAACTGCGCGGCCGCGCTTCAGTGGCGCTGGAACTGGCGCTGGGCCAGTGGCAGCTGCAGAAGGAGCCCGCCGACGCGCTGGCCGTGCTGCGCGCCGCGCAGGCGGCCGGCCGCCCCGAGGCCGCGGCCCCGGTGCGCGCCTGGGCGCGCGCCCAGGGGTTTGTCGATCGGCGCTGGCCGAGCGACCGGCCGCGTCCGGGGGTGGGTTCATGAGCGCGCTGGGCCGACCGTTGCGCCGGCTGGCGCTGGCCCTGTGGCTGGTGGCCTGTTCGGGGGTGGCGATGGCGCATGCGCCCAGCACCGCCTACCTGACACTCACGGTGGTGGGCGAGCAGGTGCAGCAACGCCTGGACGTGTCACTGCGCGACCTGGACCGCGAACTGGCGCTGGACGCAGACGACGATGGCCGCATCACCTGGAGTGAGCTGCGCCAGCGCCAGGCCGACCTCGACGCCTGGCTGCGGCCGGCGCTCGGCCTGGGCACGCCCGCCGGCGGCGACTGTGCGGCCGGCCCGCTCGCCCCGGTGCAGGTGGACGACCATGCCGACGGCACCCATGCCGTGCTGCGGCGCGACTGGCAGTGCCCCGCGGCGGCCGCTGCGCTGGTGCTGCAGTACCGCCTGTTCGCCCACAGCGACCCGGCGCACCGCGCCATCCTGCGCTGGGTGGGCGACCCGCCGGCCTCGGGCGCCGAGCCCATGCCGCTGGCCCCCGGCGATCAGCGGACCTGGACCCGGGCCGGTCAGCCCGCGGCGGGCGCGCCCGCCACGGCCGGCTGGGCGGCCTACATCGGCGAGGGCATCCACCACATCCTGATCGGCGCCGACCATCTGCTGTTCCTGTGGGTGCTGCTGCTGCCTTCGGTGCTGCGGGGTGGCGCGGCCGGCACCCCCGCACCGAATTGGCGACCGGTGCTGCTGGATGTGGCGCGCACCATCAGCGCCTTCACCGTGGCGCATTCGGTGACGCTGGCGGTGGCGATGCTGGGCGTGTTCAGCCCACCGACGCGCTGGGTCGAGTCGCTGATCGCGGCCAGCGTGGCGCTGACGGCGATCGACAACCTGCGGCCCTTCCTGCCGTCGCCGCGCTGGAAGATCAGCGCGCTGTTCGGCCTGGTGCACGGCTTCGGTTTTGCCGGCGCGCTGAGTGACCTCGGGCTGGACCGGGCCGACCTGGCGCGCACCCTGGCGGGCTTCAACCTGGGTGTGGAGCTGGGCCAGCTGGGCGTGGTGGCGCTGTGGCTGCCGCTGGCCTGGTGGGGACACCGGCAGCCGGGCTACCGGCGCTGGGTGCTGGGCGGCGGCTCGGCGCTGGCCGGCGTGGTGGCCATGCTCTGGTGCACCGAGCGGCTGTTCGACCTGCAGCTGCTGGCCTGAGGGTCTGGGCAGGCCAGCGGCGTGGCCGATACTGCGGCCATGCCCGACACCCACACCCTGCTGCTCTTCATCGGGGCCGGCTGGCTGCTGAACCTGACGCCCGGCCCCGACGTGCTGTGCATCGTCAGCCATGCGCTGCGCGGCGGCCGTCGGGTCGGCGTGGCGGCAGCCCTGGGCGTGGTGGCCGGCTGCTTCGTCCATGTGCTGGGCGCGGCGCTGGGCCTGGGTGTGCTGCTGGCCGGCTCGGCACTGGCCTTCGGGGTGTTGAAGTGGGTGGGCGCGGCCTACCTGTTCTGGATGGGCGCCCGGGCGCTGCTGCAGCGCGGCGGCCAGCCGACGCCACTGGCCGCCTCCACCGCATCGACCGACCTGAGTGGCGCCTTCCGCCGCGGCTTCGCCACCAACGTGCTCAACCCCAAGGTGGTGATCTTCTTCCTGGCCTTCCTGCCGCAGTTCATCGCACCCGATGCCGCCCACAAGACGGCGGTGTTCCTGGCGCTGGGCGTGGTCTTCAACCTGGGCAGCCTGCCGGTGAACCTGGGCTGGGCCTGGGCCGCGGCCTGGATGGCGGGTCACCCCGCGGTGCAGCGCCGCCTGCACTGGCTGGACCGCGTGGCCGGCCTGCTCTTCATCGGCTTCGGTGTGAAGCTGCTGATGAGCGAGCGCACCGGCTGATCGGTCAGCGCGCCGGCACCTCGCGCGGCACGCGCACGAACAGCGTGGCCACCGCCGCGCACAGCAGCAGCGCGCCGCCCAGCATCACCACCTGGCGCGGATCGCCGCCCAGCCAGCTGCGGTAGATGAAGGGCAGGGTGGCGCTCTGGATCAGCATGGGGATCACGATCATCATGTTGAAGATGCCCATGTAGACCCCGGTGCGCTGCGGCGGGATGCTGCTGGCCAGCATCACGTACGGATTGCCCATGATGCTGCCCCAGGCCAGGCCCACGCCGATCATCGGCAGGAAGATCATCCAGCGGTCGTGCAGGCCCGGCAGCATCAGCATGCCCACGCCGCCGGCGGCCAGGCAGAAGGCGTGCACCTTGCCGGCGCCCAGGCGGCGCGTGAAGGGCACCATCGCAAAGGCCGCCACGCAGGCGATCAGGTTGTAGAACGCACCGGCCTGGCCGTAGGCCAGCGAGGCCTCGCGGAAGGCCGCGCTGTTGGGGTCGGTGGTGTCGAAGACCGAGCGCGCCACCGCGTGGATCACGTACTGCCAGTAGCAGACCATCGCGTACCACTGGAACAGCTTCATCACCGCCAGCTGGCGCATCGCGGTGGGCATCTCGCGGATCGCGTCCCAGATCTCGCGCAACGTGGCGCCCAGGCCGGTCTTGAGCGCGGCGATCTCGGCGCGCTGCGCCTCGCTCAGCGGCAGCTCGGGCACGCGGCGGATGCTGTACCAGATGGTGGCAAACGACAGCACCGCGCCGATCAGGAAGGACACCCGGGTGATCACCGGGATGCCGTTGGCGTCCAGGGCGTCGCGGTTCATGCCCAGCCAGACCAGGATCGAGGGTGACAGGTAGCTCAGCGTCTGCGCCAGCCCGGTGAAGGCGCTCTGGGTGAGGAAGCCCTGGGCGTGCTGCGAGGGATCGAGCCGGTCGCTGACATAGGCGCGGTAGGGCTCCATCGTGATGTTGTTGGCCGCGTCCAGGATCCACAGCAGCGCGGCCGCCATCCACAGCGCCGAGCTGTAGGGCATGGCGAACAGGCTCAGCGAGCACAGGATGGCGCCGATCAGGAAGTAGGGCGTGCGCCGGCCGCGCGGCGACAGCGTGCGGTCGCTCATCGCACCGACGATGGGCTGCACCAGCAGGCCGGTGACCGGCCCGGCCAGGTAGAGCAGCGGCAGTGCCGATTCGTCGGCCCCGAGGATGCCGTAGATCGGGCTCATGTTGCCCTGCTGCAGGCCGAAGCTGAACTGCAGGCCCAGGAAGCCCACGTTCATCTGGACGATCTGGCGGGGCGAGAGGATGGGCTTGGCGGCGCTCATGGTGACGGTGGCGTCGGGCGGCATGCGGCCCCCGAGTGTCGATGCGATACCGCGATCGTCGCGGGCATCGCAATCGATTGCAATGCCGGTTTTCCCGGACAAGCCGTCAAGAGGCCCGCAGCGGCTCGGGCCACGCCCGGCGCCTGCCTGGCGCGGGGCGGTGGTCGGCGTGGTCAGCGGCTGCTGTCGCGCAACACCAGCTCGGTCAGCAACTGGCGCGAGGCCGGGCGCGCGCCGTCCAGCTGCTCCAGTAGTGCCGCCACCAGCTGCTCGCCGGCCGCCTCGATCGGCTGGCGCACCGTGGTCAGGCTGGGGTGGTAGTGGGCGGCCAGCGCGATGTCGTCGTAGCCGCCCACGCGCAGCTGCTGGGGCACCCGCCGACCCAGCCGCTGCAGCGCGCCGATCGCGGTCATCGCCATCAGGTCGGAGGCACAGAACAGGGCGTCGAAGCTGGTGCCGTCGGCCAGCAGGGTCTCGACCGCGTGCTCGATCGCCTCGGTCTCGAAAGGCACCTGGCGGGTCAGTGCCGGGTCGGCCTGCAGGCGCGCTTCGGCCAGCGCCTGCAGGTAGCCGCGGTGGCGCTGGCCGATTTCTTCCAGCGCGGTGTCGCCCATGAAGACGATGCGCCGGGCGCCGCGCTCGATCAGGTGCCGCGTCATCTGCTGGCCGCCGGCCACGTTGTCGCTGCCCACCGTGGCATAGGCCTGTCCGGGCAGCTGCGCGCCCCACACCACCAGCGGCACGCCGCGCACCGCCAGTTCATTGAGCTGCTCGTGGTGGTGCCACTGGCCGACCAGCACGATGCCGGCGGCCCGCCCGGCCTCGTAACTCTGGGCCGCCAGGTCCAGGCGGTTGACGTCGACGCGCGAGACCAGCATCTCGTAGCCGCGGTCGGTCAGCGCATCGGCCAGGCTGCCGATCAGGCTCAGGAAGAAGGGGTCCGACAGGTGCTGGCGGGTCGCCGGGTCATAGGGCACGACCACCGCGATCGTGCGGTTCTGCTTCAGGCGCAGGTTCTGCGCGCCGACGTTGATCGTGTAGTTCAGCGAACGCGCCAGCTCGGCCACACGCAGGCGGGTGGCCTCGTTGACCAGGCTGCTGCCGGCCAGCGCGCGCGAGACGGTGGACACTGACACCCCGGCCAGGCGGGCGATGTCGGCCATTTGCAGGCGGGAGGCCTTGCCGCCGGTGGGCGGCGTGGCAGGCGAGGGCGGTGCGGACTTGGTGCGCGGCATGGATGACGGCGGGGACAAGGCTCCCCGCGTCATGGGCGGAGAGCGCTGTCCCGGATGGTAATCGCTGCGGCGACCTGGCTGTAACCCGGTTTCCTGCGTCGCCTTACTTGGCGGTGGGCATCACGAACTCGGCGCCCTTGGCAATGCTGGCCGGCCAGCGCTGCATGATCGACTTCTGCTTGGTGTAGAAGCGCACGCCCTCTTCGCCATAGGCGTGCATGTCGCCGAACAGGCTCTTCTTCCAGCCGCCGAAGCCGTGCCAGGCCATCGGCACCGGGATCGGCACGTTGATGCCCACCATGCCGGCCTGCACGCGGCGGCCGAACTCGCGCGCCACGTTGCCGTCGCTGGTGAAGCAGGCCACGCCGTTGCCATAGACGTGCTCGTTGACCAGCTGCAGCGCCTCGGCAAAGTCCTTCACCCGCACGCAGGCCAGCACCGGGCCGAAGATCTCCTCCTGGTAGATGCGCATCTGCGGCGTGACGTGGTCGAACAGCGTGCCGCCGGTCCAGAAGCCGGTCTCATGGCCGGGCACGGTCAGTCCGCGGCCATCGACCACCAGCTGTGCGCCTTCCTCCACGCCCAGCGCGACATAGCCCTCGATGCGGTCGCGCGCCTCGCGGGTGACGATCGGGCCCATTTCGGCGGCCAGCTCCAGGCCGTTCATCACCTTCAGCGCGCGAGCGCGCTCAGCCAGCTTGGGGATGATCTTGTCGGCCACGTCGCCCACCAGCACCGCCACGCTGATCGCCATGCAGCGCTCGCCGGCCGAGCCGTAGGCAGCGCCGATCAGCGCGTCCACCGCCTGCTCGACATCGGCATCGGGCATCACCACCATGTGGTTCTTCGCGCCGCCCAGCGCCTGCACGCGCTTGCCGTTCTTCGCGCCGGTTTCGTAGATGTACTGGGCGATCGGGGTGGAGCCGACGAAGCTCACCGCCTTCACCTCGGGGTGGTTGAGCAGCGCATCGACCGCCAGCTTGTCACCCTGCACCACGTTGAACACGCCGTCGGGCAGGCCGGCCTGCTTCAGCAGCTCGGCGATGAACAGGCTGGGCGAGGGATCGCGCTCGCTGGGCTTGAGCACGAAGGTGTTGCCGCAGGCCAGGGCCACCGGGAACATCCACATCGGGACCATGCAGGGGAAGTTGAACGGCGTGATGCCGGCCACCACACCCAGCGGCTGGCGCAGCGTCCAGTTGTCGATGCCGGTGCCCACCTGGTCGGTGAAGTCGCTCTTGAGCAGCTGCGGCGCGCCGCAGGCGAACTCGACGATCTCGATGCCGCGCGTGACTTCGCCCTGCGCATCGGTGAAGACCTTGCCGTGCTCGGCGGTGATCATCGCCGCCAGCGTGTCCTTGTGCTGGTTCAGCAGGCCCAGGAAGGCGTTCAGGATGCGCGCGCGACGCAGCGGCGGCGTGTCGGCCCAGGCGGGGAAGGCGGCGGCAGCGGCGGCCACCGCGGCATGCACATCGGCCTCGGCCGCCAGGCGCACGTGGCGTGCCACCTCGCCGGTGGCCGGGTTGTAGACGGCCTGGCGGCGTTCACCCTGGCCGTTCACGGCCTGGCCGGCGATGAAGTGGCCGATGTCGGCGCGGGCGGTGTAGGACACGGGGGCGAGGGCCATGGGAGTCTCCGTCGGACAGGCTGTGCGATGCGCGCCAGTCTAGGCAGCTGCCGCCGTCCGCAGAAGACCGGCACGCTGGATTCATTGTTCGCCTTGGTGAACAATCACGGTCACCAAAGACGAACCAATGACCAGCACCGAGAGCGCCCCTCGCCACCCGCCCTGGGCCCACCTGCACGCGCTGACCGTGCTGGGCGAGGCCGGCAGCTTCACCGCCGCGGCGCAGCGCCTGGGCTGGTCCAAGGCCTTGATGAGCCAGCGCGTGGCCGAGCTGGAAGCCCAGGCCGGCGTGCCCCTGGTGCGCCGCACCACCCGCAGCGTGCGCCTGACCGAGGCCGGCCAGCAGCTGGTGGACCGCAGCCGCAGCGCCTTTGCCGAGATCGACGCCGCGTTGGCCAGCGTGCGCGACCTGGCCGGCGCGCCGCGCGGTCTGCTGCGCGTCACCGCGCCGGTGGCCTTGGCCCGCCAGCAGCTGCTGCCGCGCCTGCCCGATTTCCTGCGCCGCTACCCCGAGCTGCGGCTGGAGCTGGACCTGGCCGACCGCCTGGCCTCGCTGGCGCAGGAGGGCTTTGATCTGGCGATCCGCCACACCCACGCGCCGCCCGACACCCATGTGGCCTGGCCGCTGTGCGAGACCCGCTCGGTGCTGGTGGCCAGCCCCGCCTACCTGCGTGCGCGCGGTGAGCCTGCGCACCCGCTGGACCTGAGCGCCCATGACTGCCTGTACTACCCACGCCCGGGTGCCACGCCCGTGTGGCAGCTTGAAGCGCGCCAGGGCGGCGCGCGCCACCGGGTGGCCGTGCGCGGGCCGCTGGCCGCCAACAACTCCGAGGCGCTGCGCGAGGCGGCGCTGGGCGACCTGGGCATCGCGCTGCTGCCGGACTTCAGCGCCCAGGCGGCGCTCGCCGCTGGCCGGTTGCGGCCCGTGCTGCCCGGCTGGCGGCCGGTGGGCGCCTTTGCCGAGCGGCTGTGGGCGATCCGGCCGCACACCGCCCAGGTGCCGCGCGGCGTGCAGGTCCTGGTGGCCTGGCTGCGCGAGGTGCTGGCCGAGGGCTTTGCCACGCCGCCCCAGACCGGTGCGTCGCGGGCAAAAAAAACGACCTGACCCTTGCGGGCCAGGTCGGCAAGTCCTCCAGGAGGACGTCGTTGGGACCGGTGCGCATGCACTGAAGCAGCGCTTGCGAACCAATGTAGCGCACCTGCCGTGGTGCCAATTCCCCAAGTTAAGGGACATGTGTCGCCGTTACCACGGCGTTGCGCGCTTGTGCCGGATCTGAAAGTCCGCCCACCGACGGTCGCCGCAGCGACAATCCCGCCATGTCCTCCCCCTCTGCCGACCCGCGCCTGCCCCTGACCGACGCCGACATGGCCGAACTGGAGCGCCGCCTGGACGAGCTGCCCGCCACGCTGGAGCCGCTGGACCTGGGCATGTCCGATGGCTACCTGGTCGGCGTGCTGCTGCAGCCGCAGCCGGTGCCCGAGGCCGACTGGCTGCGCTACGTCTTCGACACCGACGGCCGGCCGGTGCCGCCCGGTGTGGCCACCGAGCCGATCGCCGCGCTGCTGCGCCGCCGCCATGCCGAACTGAACCGCGCCATCCACCACCGCCAGTGGTTTGACCCCTGGGTGTTCGAGCTCGACGACGAGGCCGATCCGCTGGAGACCGTGCTGCCCTGGGTGGCCGGCTTCGCCACCGCGCTGACGCACTTCCCGGCGCTGACCCGCATCGACTCGCCCGAGCTGCTCGAGCCGCTGGCCGTGCTCTACCGCAGCTTCGACCCCGAGGACCTGGAGGACGCCGACGACCTGCTGGCGCTGGTCGACGAGCTGGAGCCGCCAGCCGACCTGGCCGATGCGGTGGAAGCGCTGGTCAGCTCCAGCCTGCTGATCGCTGACGTCAGTCGGCCGCAGCAGGGGCAGAGCGCCTCGCGCGCCGGTGCGCGCACGCCGCGGCGGCCGGGCGGGCCCGGCAGCAAGCCCCGCTCGGGCCCGCCGCGCGGCCGGCGCTGATCAGCCGAACACCCGCGCCGCGTGCAGGCCCAGCCCCTGGGCCACCGAGGCCAGCCGGTCGCCGCGCACCGTGCGCGCCTGGGCGTAGGGCGCGGCGATGCGCGTGGCCAGCGGCGCCAGGCCGGTGGAGCCGCCGGTCAGGTAGACCGCCTCGATCGCCGACGGCGCCACGCCGGCCCGGCGCACCGTCTCCAGCCCGGCCTGCACGATGCGCTCCAGGTCGGTCTCCAGCGCGTCCAGCGCCTGCGCCTCGTCCAGGTGGCTGGCCAGACCGGGTTCCACCGCGTCCAGGTCGATCGGCGCGGCCTGGCCTTCAGCCACCGCGATCTTGGCGGCCTCGGCCGCCGCCATCAGGCCGTGGCCCAGGCGCTGGTCGATGATGGCCATCAGCCGCGCATGCAGGCCCCAGTCGGCGTAGAAGGTCTTCATGCGGCGCAGCTCCATCACCCGCTGCGGCAGGTAGACGGTGTTGATCAGGTGCCAGGTGGCCAGGTCGAAGTAGACCTTGCTGGGCACCTCGCGCTCCACCGGCTTCGGGCCGCGCGCCTTGTAGCCCGCCAGCGGCAGGATGGCGGCCAGCTCCACGTGGCGGTCGAAGTCGGTGCCGGCCACGTGCACGCCGTGGCTGGCCAGGATGTCGTCGGCGCGCTCGGTGCGGCCGCGCCGCGCCGGCCCCACCCGCACCACCGAGAAGTCCGAGGTGCCGCCGCCGATGTCGGCCACCAGCACCAGCTGCTCATGGTCCACCGTGGCCTCGTAGTCCAGCGCGGCGGCAATCGGCTCGTACTGGAAGGCCACCTCGTCGAAGCCCACGCTGCGCGCGGCGGCCTCCAGCGCGGCCTGGGCCTGGGCGTCGCGCTCGGCATCGTCGTCGACGAAGTAGACCGGCCGGCCCAGCACCGCGCGGTGCAGCGGTGCGCCCACCTGCGCCTCGGCCAGCGCCTTCAGGTGGCGCAGGTAGCCGCCGATCACGTCGGCATAGCGCACCGCGCGGCCGGCGCCCACATCGGTGGCCTGGTCCATCAGCGCCGAGCCCAGCACGCTCTTCATCGAGCGCATCAGCCGGCCTTCCTGGCCCTCCACATAGGCGGCCAGGGCCGCACGGCCGAACAGGCGGCGCGGCTCCTCGTGGGCGGCCAGGCCTTCCAGCGCGTAGAACACCGCGGTGGGCATGGTCGGCTGGCCATCTTCCACCGGCACCAGGCCCATGCGGCCGTCGGCGGCAGGCACCGCGATGGCCGAGTTGGAGGTGCCGAAGTCGATCGCGCAGAAGGAATGCGTCATGCCGCGCCCGTCAGGAAGGGGGCGCGGATGATACGCGAGCCGCGCCGCGGCGACAGCGGGCTCAGGCGGCGGCGGTGACCGGCGCGCGGCGGCCGGTCTCGACCGGGCCGCAGAAGCCGAAGTCCAGCTGCGGCTGGCGGCCGGCGATCAGCTCGGCCAGCGCGCGGCCCGAGCCGGCGCCGTGCGTCCAGCCCAGCGTGCCGTGGCCGGTGTTGAGCCACAGGTTGCCCCACTTGGGCGCGCGGCCGATGTAGGGGATGTTGGTCGGCGTGCTGGGGCGCAGGCCGGCCCAGAAGTTGGTCTCGGTGGTGTCGGCCACGCCGGGGAACAGCTCCTCGTAGCGGGTGACCAGGGCCTGGCAGCGCACGCGGGCGGTGTGGCCGTCCAGGCTGGTGTCGTAGCCCGAGAGCTCGGCCGTGCCGGCGATGCGGATGGTGTCGCCCAGGCGCGAGATCGCCAGCTTGCGGGTGTCGTCCATCAGGCTGACCACGCTGGCGTCCTGCGGGCGCTTGAGCTTGAGCGTGGCCGAGTAGCCCTTGGCCGGGTAGATGTCCAGGCTGACGCCCAGGCGGCGCAGCAGCGGGGCGCTGTACGAGCCCATGGCCACCACCACCTGCTCGCCGTCGATCGTGCGGGCCAGGCCGCTGGCGCGCTCGGCGATGCGCACGCCGCTGACGGCGCCGGCGGCGGTCTCGAAGCCCAGCACGTCGTGGCCCCACAGGAACTGCACGCCGCGCTCGGCGCAGAGGCGCGCCAGCTCCTGGGTGAAGACGCGGGCGTCGCCCGATTCGTCGCTGGCGGTGAAGGTGCCGCCGTGGATGTTCGGGCCGAAGGTGGCCAGCGCCGGCTCGACCTTCAGCACCTCCTCGCGGGTGAGGATCTTGCGGTCCACGCCGTGGCGGCGCATCAGCTCGGCGGCGGCAAAGCCGGCCTCGGCGTCGGCGGCCGACGAGAAGAAGTGCAGGATGCCGCGCTCCAGCCGCTGGTAGGCGATGCCGGTCTCGGCCACCAGGCCCTTGAGCGACTCGTGGCTGTAGGCGCCCAGCGCCACCAGCTGCTGCACGTTGCGGGCGAAGGCCGCGTCGGTGCACTGGGTCAGGAACTTCAGGCCCCAGCGCCACTGGTGCGGGTCCAGGCGGGGGCGGAACAGCAGCGGCGAGTCCTCGCGCAGCAGCCACTTGGCCACCTTCAGCGGCGCGCCGGCATTGGCCCAGGGCTCGCAGAAGCTGACCGAGATCTGGGCGCCGTTGGCAAAGCTGGTTTCCAGCGCGGCGTCGTCCTGGCGGTCGACCACCGTGACGCGGTGGCCCTGGCGGGCCAGGTACCAGGCGGTGCTGATGCCGATGATGCCGGCACCGAGGACGATCACATGCTGGTTCGACTGCGACTTCATGGCGCTCACCTCGTGGGGGGTTGTGGACCTCCGCGACGGGGAGCGCGGGGCAGTGAGCGCATTCTCGGCAGCCGGACCTAGTTCATGAAGGGAAATTCGCCAAAATCAATATTCATTAGGCTTACTAATACTTTCCCAGCGGCCGTGCCACGGGCTTGATTTCGACCGCCGTCGGCCGAAGTCCAGGCAAAGAACCCACCCCGCCGGAGACACCCATGTCCGCCACCGCCCGCCCCAGCCTGTGGAACCGCCTGTTCGCGCGCAGCAGCGCGCCGCGCACCGAGGACGACGAGGACGCCGCCGGCCTGGGCACCGCGTTTGGCCTGGACTACGTGCTGGACGAGGTGCCGGTGCCGATGCCCTGGCAGGTGGCCGACGAGGCGCCGGCCTCGCCGCGCTGATCAGCGCACCAGCAGGACCGGCGTCTTGCAGTGGGCCATCACCTTGGTGGCCACCGAGCCCATGACCAGGTTGCCCAGCGAGCCGTGGCCGTGGGAGCCCATCACCAGCAGGTCGAAGTCGCCCTTGTCGGCGGTGGCGGCGATGACCTCGGCCGCCGAGCCCACCTTGGACACGTAGCTGGCCTCGATGCCCTGGCGCTTGAAGAAGGCGCGGATCGGCTTGAAGACCTTCTCGGCCTCGTCCTCGTAGTAGCCCTTCAGCAGGGCCTTGTCCAGCACGGCCGAGGCGCGCGGCGGCACCGCGTTGACGGCATTGACGACGCTGAAGCTGTTGCCGCGCACCAGCCACTCGTCGTGGGCGGCCAGGTAGGCCAGCATGCGCTTGGTGAAGGAACTGCCATCGACGGCGACGAGGATCTTCATGGGGGGTACTCCGCGGTGGAATCGATGAGTTCAGTGTCGCACGCAGCCGCGGTGGCGGGCATGCGCAATCACCACAGGCTGAGCCGCGTCAGACCTCGATCAGGCGCAGCGCATCCCAGCCCTCGTCCTCGCCCTTGGACACCAGGCCGCGCGCCTGGCAGACCACCCGTGCCGGCGCCCGGCCGGGCCGCGGCAGCGCGTAGGCGTGGCGGCAGTGCACATGGCCGTGCAGCCACAGGTCGGCGCGGGTGACCAGGTCCTCGTCGTCGTTGCAGAAGCTGGCTGTACCCGGCTGGCGGCCGTAGCGCGGGTCGGCGCTGCGCAGGCTGGGCGCGAAGTGGGTGATGACCAGGGTTGCGTCCCAGCGGTCCTGGGCCGGCTCGGCCAGCGCGGCCTCCAGCCAGTGGCGGCAGACCCGGGCCTCGGCGCGCACCGCGGCGGCATCGAAGACCTGGCCGGCACGGGTGCTGCGCTGCACGCGCGCGAAGTACTCGCCGGCGCGCATCGCCCGCTCGCGCTGCGCGGCGCCGAAGACGTCGAAGTCGCTCCAGCGCGTGGTGCCCAGCACGCGGATGCGCCGCCCGTCGGCGCCGGTCAGCAGCACCGATTCCCGCTCCAGCAGCCGGATGCCCAGGCCGGCCAGGTGCGCGCGCAGCGCCGGCAGCGCCTCGTCCATGTCGCGCCCGTCGTACTCATGGTTGCCGGCCACCATCAGCACCGGCACCGGCCAGCTGGCAAAGCGTGCCAGACCCTGCCAGGAGCTGTCGATGTCGCCCGCCAGCACCAGCAGTTCGGCGCCGGGCGCGGGCTGCGGCTCACAGGGCTCGGTTTCCAGGTGCAGATCGGACAGCAGTTGCAGGCGCATCGCCAGATCATCGCAGAGCCCACAGCGCGGCTCGCTTATGCGCGGCGCGAGCAAGCAATCGCGAAGGCCTTCGTTGTCCGGGGGCGGTGCGGCGCCGATCATTCCCTCACTCCACCCCTAAAACGAGGCCCCCGTCATGAGCATGACTGCACATCACCTTGAATTGCCGTTCACCGGGCAGGCGCTGCGCCAGGCCGTCGAGGCCCGTGACATTCCCCGGCTGCACGCCATGGCCGCCCAGCTGCGGGTGGCCGGCTACCGCGGCGACACCCAGACCCTCGTCAGCGAGCTGCTCAGCAACGGCTGCGCCTGGATCACCGACGCCTTCGACCAGCGCGTGCCGCTGCAGGTGCGCGTGCCGCCGGCCCTGCCGCGTCAGCAGGTCGACGAGCGGGTCGCGTTCCGCATCGCCGACTGACCGCCGTCTGCCCCCCTTTTCACCACTGCCTGAAGCACACACCATGAGCATCCTCGCTGTCAACGCACGCAACCAGTTCCGCGGCAAGGTCCGCGAAATCATCGAAGGCCCGGTCGTCTCCGAAGTCGACGTGGAAACCCCGTCCGGCCTGGTCGTCACCTCGGTCATCACCACCCGCTCGGTGCATGAGCTGGGCCTGCAGGTCGGGCGCGACGTCGTGGCGCTGGTCAAGTCCACCGAGGTCTCGATCGCCACCTTGTGACGCGCCCGCACCGGCGCGCCTCCGGACAACGCCTGTCAGAAAACGCATAAGCGACTGCGTTTTCATTCGTTCCCTGGATGCGCGCCGTTCCCGACACTGCGTTGGCCGTACCCCACCTTGTGTCAGGAACACCATGAATCGCTTCTCCCTTCGCCTGGGCGCCATCGGCGCCACACTGCTGCTGAGCCTGGCCGGCGCCGCGCACGCCAAGGACATCACGCTGCTCAATGTCTCCTACGACCCGACGCGGGAGCTCTACCAGGACTTCAACAAGGCCTTCGCCGCCCAGTGGAAGGCCAAGACCGGCGACACCGTCACCATCAAGCAGTCGCATGGCGGCTCGGGCAAGCAGGCCCGCTCGGTGATCGACGGCCTGGAGGCCGACGTCGTCACGCTGGCGCTGGCCTACGACATCGACGAGCTGGCCGACAAGGCCAAGCTGATCCCCGCCGACTGGCAGAAGCGCCTGGCGCACAACAGCAGCCCCTACACCTCGACCATCGTCTTCCTGGTGCGCAAGGGCAACCCCAAGGGCATCAAGGACTGGGGCGACCTGGTCAAGCCCGGCGTGTCGGTGATCACGCCCAATCCCAAGACCTCGGGCGGCGCCCGCTGGAACTACCTGGCCGCCTGGGGCTATGCGCTGAAGCAACCGGGCGGCAATGAAGCCAAGGCCCGGGACTTCGTCACCGCCCTGTTCAAGAACGTGCCGGTGCTCGACAGCGGCGCCCGCGGCTCGACCACCACCTTCGTCGAGCGCGGCATCGGCGACGTCTTCATCTCGTGGGAGAACGAGGCCTTCCTGGCGGTCAAGGAACTGGGCCCGGACAAGTTCGAGATCGTCGTGCCCTCGCTGAGCATCCTGGCCGAGCCGCCGGTGACGGTGGTCGACAAGGTGGTCGACAAGCGCGGCACCCGCGAGGTGGCCAAGGCCTACCTGGACTACCTCTACACGCCTGACGGCCAGCGCATCGCCGGCGAGAACTACTACCGACCGACCGACCCCAAGGTCGCCGAGAAGTTCGCCAAGCAGTTCCCGAAGATCAACCTCTTCACGATCGACGAGGTCTTCGGCGGCTGGGCCAAGGCGCAGAAGACCCACTTCGCCGACGGTGGCGTGTTCGACACGATCTACCTGAAGAAGTGAGTCCCGCGGACACCCCGTGCGCCCGACGCGCACCGGGGTGTCCTGCATCGAACGCATAAGCAAGCGCGTTTTGCTTCGTTCTCCGGCGCAGGCGTCCTGCCTAGCATCGGTTCCCGCATAACCCACTGCGGTCCTCGCATGAGGACCGACCCTGCCGTGCTGCTGTCCCGCACCCTGCTCAAGCGCCACACCGTGCTGCCCGGTTTCGACCTGGCGCTGGGCTTCGCGCTGCTCTACCTCGGTCTGATCGTGCTGCTGCCCTTGTCAGCGGTGTTCCTGAAGACCTTCACCCTCAGCTGGGCCAGCTTCTGGGACACGGTCAGCTCGCCGCGCGTGGTGGCCTCGTACCAGCTGACCTTCGGCGCCTCGCTGGCGGCGGCGCTGATCAATGCGGTCTTCGGACTGCTGGTGGCCTGGGTGCTGGTGCGCTACCACTTTCCGTTCAAGCGCGTGGTCGACGCGCTGGTGGATCTGCCCTTCGCGCTGCCCACCGCGGTGGCCGGCATCGCGCTGACCGCGCTGTATGCCGAGAACGGCTGGATCGGCAGCTGGCTGCCCTTCAAGGTGGCGTTCACGCCCACGGGTGTCTTCGTGGCGCTGACCTTCATCGGCCTGCCCTTCGTGGTGCGCACGGTGCAGCCGGTGCTGGAGGACCTGCAGAAGGAGCTGGAAGAAGCCGCCGCCACCTTGGGCGCCAGCCGCGGCCAGACCTTCCGCCTGGTGATCCTGCCCACGCTGACGCCGGCGCTGCTGACCGGCTTCGCGCTGGCCTTTGCCCGGGCGCTGGGCGAGTACGGCTCGGTGATCTTCATCGCCGGCAACATGCCGATGGTCAGCGAGATCACACCGCTGCTGATCATCACCAAGCTCGAGCAGTACGACTACGCCGGCGCCACCGCGATCGCGGTGGTGATGCTGACGATTGCCTTCGTGCTGCTGCTGGGCATCAACATGATCCAGGCCTGGGCCCGCCAGCGCCAGGGACGCTGACATGACACCCCCACGCTCCCTTCCGGTCGCTGCCCCCCAAGGGGGCTCTGGCAGCGGCCCGGCCAAGCCGGATCCGCGCCAGGTCCTTGACGGCGTGAGAGGACGCTCGATCGTACTGCCGCCCACCACCGAACCCGCCTGGGTTCGTGTCACGCTGATCGGCGTGGCGCTGGCCTTCCTGTCCTTCTTCCTGTTCGTGCCGCTGTTCGCGGTGTTCCACGAAGCATTGAAGAAGGGCTGGGAGGTCTATCTGGCGGCGATCGCCGAGCCTGATGCGCTGTCGGCGGTCAAGCTCACGTTGATCGCCGCCGGCATCTCGGTGCCGCTGAACCTGGTCTTCGGCATCGCCGCGGCCTGGGCCATCGCCAAGTTCGAGTTCCGCGGCAAGAACCTGCTGCTTACCCTGATCGACCTGCCCTTCTCGGTCAGCCCGGTGATCGCCGGCCTGATCTATGTGCTGGTCTTCGGCCTGCAGGGCTGGCTGGGCGAGTGGCTGCGCGACCACGACCTGAAGGTGATCTTCGCGGTGCCCGGCATCGTGCTGGCCACGGTCTTCGTGACCTTTCCGTTCATCGCCCGTGAGCTGATTCCGCTGATGCAGGCCCAGGGCCAGGAGCAGGAAGAGGCCGCGCGCGTGCTGGGCGCCAGCGGCTGGCAGATCTTCTGGCGCGTCACGCTGCCGAATGTGAAGTGGGCGCTGCTGTATGGCGTGATCCTGTGCAACGCGCGGGCGATGGGCGAGTTCGGCGCGGTCAGCGTGGTCTCGGGCCACATCCGTGGCCAGACCAACACCATGCCGCTGCACATCGAGATCCTCTACAACGAGTACCAGTTCGCTGCAGCCTTCGCCGTGGCCTCGCTGCTGGCCGGCCTCGCCCTGGTCACCCTGGTCCTGAAATACATCGTCGAACAACGCATGAAACAGGACCCCCAGGCTTCCTCCGGTCGCCACCCCCCGGGGGGGCTCCGCCAGCAGACCGGCGAAGCCGGATCTGCGGCGGCGGCTTGACCCCCATTCACCACCCTTGGCAGCACATTCCATGTCCATCGAAGTCAAGAACCTGGTCAAGCACTACGGCCCGCTGGCGGTATGCAACCACCTGAACCTGACCATTCCCTCGGGTGAGCTGGTCGCCCTGCTGGGTCCGTCGGGCTCGGGCAAGACCACGCTGCTGCGCATGATCGCTGGCCTGGAGCAGCCCGACAGCGGCCAGGTGCTGTTCCACGGCGAGGACGCGACGTTCTCGGATGTGCGCGAGCGCCATGTGGGTTTCGTCTTCCAGCACTACGCGCTGTTCGGTCACATGACGATCTTCGAGAACATCGCCTTCGGCCTGCGCGTGCGCCCCAAGGCCACGCGGCCCAGCGACGGCACGATCCGCGCCAAGGTCGGCGAGCTGCTCAAGCTGGTGCAGCTCGACTGGCTGGCCGACCGCTACCCGCACCAGCTCTCCGGCGGCCAGCGCCAACGCGTGGCCCTGGCGCGCGCGCTGGCGGTGGAGCCCAAGGTGCTGCTGCTTGACGAGCCCTTTGGCGCGCTGGATGCCAAGGTGCGCAAGGAGCTGCGCCGCTGGCTGCGCCGCCTGCACGACGAGGTGCATGTGACCAGCGTCTTCGTCACCCACGACCAGGAAGAGGCGATGGAAGTGGCCGACCGCATCGTGGTGATGAACGAGGGCCGCATCGAGCAGGTCGGCAGCCCCGACGAGGTCTACGACCACCCCGCCACCCCCTTCGTGCTGAAGTTCCTGGGCGACGTCAACCTGTTCCACGGCCGCGCCCAGGACGACGTCAGCTACGTGCGCCCGCACGAGCTGGACATCGTGCCGGCGGCCGACGACGGCACCTGGTCGGTGACCTTCTCGCAGGCACTGACCGTGGGCCCGAACACGCGGGTCGAGTTCCTGCGCGACGACGGCGCCTACGTGGACGTGGAGCTGCCGCGCGAGCGCTGGCACGCGCTGCGCCAGCAGCATGGGCTGCAGGACGGCAGCCGCGTGCACCTGAAGCCGCGGCGTGTCACGCGCTTCGGAGACCCGGCCGTGGATCCGGCGTCGGTGATCTGAGCCGCCGCTCGTCGGCGGCGCAGCGCCACTCGTCGGCGTGGCGATCGGTGCCGGTATCGACGTGTGAACGATGTCATACCGCGTGTCGGCCAGGCGTCCCTACAGTGCACTCGCTCCCTTGGCAAACCCGCTGAAAGGCGGGGACGCAAAGCCTCCGGTCTTCGCGCGGCCCCCACCGGGCCGCGACAGATAGCGGGGTTGCCCTTCGCGCCCGTTCCCCGGGCCGATGGTCACGCGTTCCTTCCGTGTTTGGCGGCGCCTGTTGTGCAACCCGGGCCGCAGACGGCCCACCCACGAAGGACGCCCACCATGAAGTTCGCTCTCTCGCTGATCCCGCTGCTGCTCACTGTCGGCATCGCCCAGGCTGCTGAGCCCGCCCCCGGCACCGAGATCAATGCGCTGATGCGCGTGATGAAGAAGGACGGCAGCACGCTGATCGCGCAGGCGCCGGTCAGCCGCAACCTGTCGTTCATCCCGGTGATCCGGCTGAACGCTGCCGACGCGCTGGTGGCTGCCAACGGCCGCTGCGCCTTCAACGTCAAGCTCGACCAGGTCAGCGGCCATGCCCTGTCGGGCAGCGTGGACCGGCTCTATGCCAACGACACGCTGATCGCCCAGCCCGGCGGCATCCAAGCCGAGGCCGGCCAGCTCACCACCGTCTGGACGCAGCCCTACTTCTTCGCCGGCCGCAACAACCTGAGGGTGGTGCTGGATGCCGATGGCGCCACCCCGGTCACCGGCTGGGTGCGGGTGGAGGTGGCGGGGACCTGCGCGGCCGTGCCGGTGGCGGTCTGGGTCAAGCCGGGCAGCGGCGACTGGAACGCGCTGTACAACGCCTTTGGCTACAGCAACTACGGCACCAAGCAGCTCAAGGGCAAGGGCCTGGGCTTCTATGACGAGCTGGCCTCGATCAACGCCGCGCTGACGGCCGCGGTGAAGGCCGGCCGCATCGAGCGACCGGCCTGGGAAGCGCTGATGAACCGCTGGAACGCGCTGCTGGCCAACCCCGACTTCGTCGCCGCGATGAAGGCCATCGTGCCGGCCAAGGGCGGGATCTGAGCGGCGGAGCGCTCAGCGTGGCGCGCCGTAGCGCACGCCCTTGAGGCTGGTCGTGTTGGCGCCCGGCACGTCGGTGGTCAACGAGACGCGTGCGCTGTCCAGCATGCGCAGTGTGTTCTCGGCGCAGAAGGTGTTGGATCCCAGGAAGCGGCTCGCCTCGACGAAGCCTCTGATTTCAACGCCCAGGGACAGCGTATCGCCCACGGCCATCGTCTTCGTCAGCGACATGCGGTAGGTCCCGTTGAACGGCGCGACCGGGTTCCAGAGGGTGAACGGACCTGACAGGTTGAGGTACGCGCGGAAGAAGGGCACGGAGTTGCAGCCGTTGCCCTCGCGCGGCATGTCGATCGCGAAGTCGACGTTGGCGGTGTAGGTCACGGGCGTGCCTGCTGGCAGATCGCCGGCCTTGACCTCGATCTCGTCCTTGAAGTAGACGATGCTTTCGGCGCTCGCCGCAGAGACACGGCAGTTGGGCGGGATCTCGGCGGCCAACGCCTTGAGGCTCATTCGCGGCAGGTGTCCCAGCGCGATGCCTCCCGACACCAGGGCCTGGCTGCCGCTGGGCGCCAGCGCGGCAAGCTTGAGTTTCTTCCGCTCGCCCTTGATGGGATTGAAGTCGAAGTCCTCGGGCTGGGTGTCGGCGACGCCGTCGCAGCCAAAGGTCTGGGCGGTGCCGTATCGGTAAGTCGTGGGGGTGGCCTGCGCGGGTGCTGACAGGCCCATGAGGCAGCCCGCGGCCGAGGCGGCGGCCAGCAGGCGCAGGTAGGAACGGTGGGACATGCGTGGACTCCTGGTCAGGTGCTGCCTCCCGCCGTGATCCAGCGTGATCCGGTCGGCAAGGAGCGCTGACAGGCTATCCAGTGGTCCCGCGGAGCGCATCCTCAGATCGGTGGAGCTGCGGCCGGGCGGTCACAGCCTTGTCATCGTGGCCGGCCACGATCAGCGGCTGCGCCGCGATGCCTGCAGGCGGCTGCGTGCGAGCGCCAGGCACTCCAGCGCGCCGACGGCCATGGCCAGCAACCACCAGGCCAGGCTGGTACGGGGGGCGGCGCGGAGATGGGTGAGGTCGTGCATGCGCCGAGTCTGGCGACAGGAGATGACGGATTGATGGCAGGCCGCAGCGGCGCCTCGGTGCTCGACGAGATCGACGGCCTGGCCGCCCAGTGCCCGCCCGGGATGCAGGTGCAGCCGCTGTGCCAGATCGATGCGCGAGGCCGGCGCTGCGCCGTGCTGAGCTTCAGCGCCGGTCCCAGCGACCCGGCGCTGCCAGCCTTCGGCGTGTTCGGGGGCGTGCATGGCCTGGAGCGCATTGGCGTCGAGGTGGTGCTGGCCTTCTTGCGAGCTGTGCTGGCGCGCTGGGCCTGGGATGTGTCGCTGCACGATCTGCTGGGACGCGTGCGCCTGGTGGTGGTGCCGCTGGTCAACCCGGGCGGGCTGTTGCACGGCACGCGCGCCAACCCGGCCGGTGTGGACCTGATGCGCAATGCCCCGGTGGACTGCCGCCACGGCGCGCCCTGGGGCGTGGGCGGCCAGCGCATGAGCGCCCGCCTGCCCTGGTACCGCGGTCCGGCCGGCGCGGCGATGCAGCCCGAGGCGCAGGCGCTGTGCGGTGTCGTCGAGCGCGAGCTGATCGGCCGGCCGCTGGCGATCAGCATCGACTGCCACTCGGGTTTCGGGCTGGACGACCGGCTGTGGTTTCCGCACGCCCACACGCCCGCGCCGATCGAGCACCTGCCGGAGCTGCACGCGCTGTCGCAGGTGCTGGACGGCGCGCTGCCGCACCACCGCTACCGCTTCGAGCCGCAGAGCCTGCAGTACCTGGCGCACGGCGACCTGTGGGACCACCTGTACCTGCGCGCGCAGCAGCAGCCCGGCACCACGCTGCTGCCGCTGACGCTGGAGATGGGCTCCTGGCTGTGGGTCAAGAAGAACCCGCGCCAGGCCTTCAGCCGCCACGGCATCTTCAACCCGCTGATCGCCCACCGCCAGCAGCGCGTGCTGCGCCGGCACCTGGCGCTGCTGGACCACCTGATGCGCGCCGCCGCCAGCCAGCACCGCTGGCGGCCCCAGCCGCTGCTGCGCGAGACCGCCCGCGAGGCGGCGCTGCGCCACTGGTACGGGGCGCGTCGATGAATGCCACGCCGAGCACCTGGGTGCTGCTGCGCGGCCTGACGCGCGAGGCCGCGCACTGGGGCGATTTCGTGCCGGCCCTGCAGGCCGCGCTGCCGCAGGCGCGCCTGCTGTGTGTGGACCTGCCGGGCGCCGGCACCGCGCACCGGCAGGCCTGCCCGCCTACGATCCCGGCGATCGCCGCGCACTGCCGCGCCGCCGCCCAGGCCGCCGGCGCGACCGGGCCGCTGGGCCTGCTCGGCCTGTCGATGGGCGGCATGGTGGCCGCCGACTGGCTGCTGCGCCACCCGAGCGAGGTGCAGACGGCGGTGCTGGTCAACAGCAGCGTGGCGGGCCTGAGCCCGCTGCACCACCGCCTGCGCCCCGGCCACTGGCCGCGGCTGCCGGCGCTGGCCCTGGGCTGGGGCAGCGCGGCCGCTGAAGCGCAGGTGCTGGGCTTGAGCAGCCGCCGCCGCCCGCTGCCGCCCGACTGGCTGGCCCACTGGACCGCGATCCAGCGCCAGCGGCCGGTCGGCCGCGGCAATGCGCTGCGCCAGCTGTGGGCGGCGGCGCGCTACCGCCTGCCGCCCGGCCGACCGGCGATGCCGGTGCTGGTGCTGCGCAGCCTGGGCGATGCGATGGTCGCGCCCGCCTGCTCGGCCGCGCTGGCGCGGCATTGGGACTGCCCACTGTGGGAGCACCCCCGCGCCGGCCACGACCTGGCGCTGGACGATCCGCAGTGGCTGGCGCAGGCGGTGGCGCGCTGGACGGCCTGTGCCTGATCAGGCCAGGATGAAGCGCCGCAGGGTGGCGAAGGCGGCATCGGGTTCGTCGCGCCAGGCGCCATGGCCCGAGCCGTCGAACACCGCCAGCTCGCCCAGCCCGGGTGGCAGCGCAGCGGCGATGTCCTGGCTGTCGGCCAGCGGGCACACCGGGTCCTGCGCGCCGGCCATCACCAGCACCGGGCACTGCGCGCGCGCCAGGCCGGGCAGCAGGTCCATGGTCTGCTGCTCGCCGCCGGCCGAGGCGAACAGGATGGCCTCGTTGAAGACGATGCGGCGCGTCGCCTCGTCGCTGCGCGCGGGCGTGGTGTTGTACAGCGGCAGGCAGACCTGGCGGTAGGGCGCCCAGGTGGCCTCGGTCGGCTGGCGCCAGAAGGCCTCGGCCACCGCGCGCGCTGCCGCACCGCCCAGGCGCTCGAACATCGCCAGCTTGCGCGCCAGCCCCAGGTGCGGCGAGGTGCTGGACAGCACCACCTTGGCCGCGTGGCCCGGGTGGCGGGCGATGTAGCGCTGCGCCACGAAGCCGCCAAAGCTCTGGCCCAGCACGATCGGCCGCGTGATGCCCAGCGCGTCGCTCAGCCGCACCAAATCGTCGGCGAAGCTGTCCAGCGTCCACTCGTCGGCCGGCCGGCGGTCGCTGCGGCCGTGGCCGCGGTGGTCGTAGTAGACGATCTGCGCCACGTCGGCCAGGCGCGAGAAGGCCGGCTTGAAGCCGCTGTGGTCGTAGCCGGGGCCGCCGTGCAGCAGGATCAGCGTGGGCCGCTCGCGCATCGCCGGGCCGTCGGGCACGAGGCCCGGGCCTTCGATGTCGACGAAGAGGCGGACGCCGGGTTCGATCTCGATGCGCATCGTCAGGGCCGTTCAGCGGCTCAGAAGCGCCAGGCGCCTTCGGCGGCGATGGCCGACAGCGGCAGCCGGTCGTTGGGCTCCTCGCGGGCCTGCAGGCCCTCGGGCAGGGCTTCCTTCGGACCTTGCTTGCCAATGGCCACCACCGCGTGCACCTGGACATCGTCGGGCAGGTCCAGCGCGGTCTTCAGCGCGGCGGCGTCGAAGCCGCCCATGCCGTGCGTGACGTAGCCCATCAGATGGGCCTGCAGCGCCAGGCTCATCCAGGCGGCGCCGGCATCAAAGGCGTGCCAGGGGTTGGGCTTGGCCTCGGTGGCGCCGGGCGCCACCGAGCTTTTCTTCGAGGCCACCACCAGCAACACCGACGCCTTGTGCGCCCAGCCCTGGTTGAAGGGCACCAGCCCCGCCAGGATGCCGGCGAAGCTGCCGCTGCCGGCGTGTCCGTAGAGGAAGCGCCAGGGCTGGATGTTGGACGCCGACGGCGACCAGCGGGCGGCTTCCAGCAGGGTGTCGAGGTCGGCCTGCGGCATGGCCTCGCCGGTGAAGGAGCGCGGCGACCAGCGGGTGGTGAAGAGTTCGGCGACGGGGTGAGCGGCTTGGCGGGGCATCGGGGTGGGGGGTGGGTGGAAGGATGGTGGGATTGTGGCGGCGTTGCCGCGAGGCTGCTCATGCGGGGATGTTGCTTGGCAGGCGGCCGCTGGCGGCCCTATCCTGTGCGCCCCTGACCGCTCCAACAACACCCCGAGGAGAACTGAGCATGACCTGGCGCTTCGAGACCGTGTCCGTCCACGGCGGCTACTCGCCCGACCCCACCACCAAGGCGGTGGCCGTGCCGATTTACCAGACCGTGGCCTACGCCTTCGACAGCGCGCAGCACGGCGCCGACCTGTTCGACCTGAAGGTGCCGGGGAACATCTACACCCGGATCATGAACCCGACCACCGATGTGCTGGAGCAGCGCATCGCGGCGCTGGAAGGCGGCATCGCGGCGCTGGCGCTGGCCTCGGGCCAGGCGGCCGTGACCTATGCCATCCAGACCATCACCGAGGCTGGCGACAACATCGTCGCTTCCAGCGCCCTGTACGGCGGCACCTACAACCTGCTGGCCCACACGCTGCCGCAGTTCGGCGTGCAGACCCGCTTTGCCGACTACCGTGACCCGGCCAGCTTCGAGGCGCTGATCGACGACAGGACCAAGGCGGTCTTCGTCGAGTCGCTGGGCAACCCGCAGGGCAACATCACCGACATCGGCCGCATCGCCGAGATCGCCCACCGCCATGGCGTGCCGCTGATCGTCGACAACACCGTGCCCAGCCCCTACCTGTGCCGGCCCTTCGAGCACGGCGCCGACATCGTCGTGCACTCGCTGACCAAGTACTGCGGCGGCCATGGCAACAGCCTGGGTGGCGCGATCGTCGACTCGGGCAAGTTCCCCTGGGCGCAGCACAAGGAGCGCTTCCCGCGCCTGAACACGCCGGACGTCAGCTACCACGGCGTGGTCTACACCGAGGCCCTGGGCCCGGCCGCCTACATCGGTCGCGCCCGCGTGGTGCCGCTGCGCAACACCGGCGCCGCGCTGTCGCCGTTCAATGCCTTCCTGATCCTGCAGGGCCTGGAGACGCTGGCGCTGCGCATGGACCGCATCAGCGCCAACGCGCTGGCGGTGGCGAAGTTCCTGCAAGGCCACGCCAAGGTCGACTGGGTCAACTACGCCGGCCTGCCGGACCATGCCGACCACGCCCTGGTGCAGAAGTACCTGAGCGGCCAGGCCTCGGGCCTGCTGACCTTCGGGCTGAAGGGCCCGGCCGGCGGCGGTCGCGAGCGCGGTGCCCGCTTCCTGGACGCGCTGCAGCTGTTCACCCGCCTGGTCAACATCGGCGATGCCAAGTCGCTGGCCACCCACCCGGCCAGCACCACGCACCGCCAGCTCGGTCCGGAGGAGCTGGCCAAGGCCGGCGTCAGCGAGGACACGGTGCGGCTGTCGATCGGCATTGAGCACATCGACGACCTGCTCGCCGACCTGAACGACGCGCTGGCCGCGGTCTGACGCGGCGGGAGTGGACGGCCATGATCTTCCGCCAGCTCTTCGAGCCCCTGTCCAGCACCTACACCTACCTGCTGGGCTGCGAGCAGACCGGGCAGGCGCTGCTGATCGATCCGGTGGTCAACGCCATGGACCGCGACCTGGCGCTGCTGCAGCAGCTGGGCCTGCGGCTGGCGTGGACCGTCGAGACCCACATCCACGCCGACCACATCTCCGCCGGGCGCCACCTGCGTGAGCAGGTGGGCTCGCGCATCGCGGTGTCGGCGATGGACGCACTGCCCTGCGCCGACCTGGGGCTGCAGGATGGGCTGCCGCTGACCCTGGGCGAGGTGACGCTGCTGCCGATCCACACCCCCGGCCACACCGCCCACCACCTGGCTTTCGAATCCGCCGGGCGGCTGTTCACCGGCGATGCGCTGCTGATCGAGGGCTGTGGCCGCACCGATTTCCAGGGCGGCAGCGCAGCCGCGCTGTACCGCAGCATCCACGAGCGCCTGTTCAGCCGGCCCGACGAGACCCTGGTCTACCCCGGCCACGACTACCAGGGCCGCCAGGTCTCGTCGATCGGCCAGGAGAAGGCGCGCAACCCGCGCCTGGGCCAGGGCCGCAGCCAGGCCGACTTCGAGGCGCTGATGGCGGCGCTGAACCTGCCCTACCCGAAGTTCATCGACCACGCGGTGCCCGGCAACCGCGACTGCGGCCGCTGTCCGGACGACCTGCCCACCCAGCTGCAGGCCTACTGCGGACGCATGACCGAGAGCCCGCAGGGCTGAGTGCCACCGCCGGAAGGCATGGACAAATCAGGGGGATTCGCCAATAATGTGCATGTTGCACATTTATTGGAGACCTGCGATGTCCGTTCTTTCCAGCCCCTGGCTGCGGCGGCTGCCCCTGGCGGCCCTGCTGGCCGCCCCGCTGCTGGCCTCGGCCGGCATCCAGATCGGTGCCAGCGGCAAGACCTTTGCCTCCGACGCCTGGGCCTGCGCGCTGCACCCCACGCGCGGCTATGCACCGCGGGTCGAGGCGGGCCTGTACCAGCCGGCGCCCACCGCCAGCGCCAAGGTGCTGCTCAACGGCCAGCGCGTGGCGCTGGTGGATGCCGCCAACCCGTCGGCCCCGGTGTGGCTGGCCAACGGCCTGAACAGCGTGGGCGTGAAGCTCAGCAAGAAGGCCAACGACAGCTTCGGCTTTGACGCCGCGCTGACCTGGCCCAACCAACCCAACGCCTGCATCCCGGACACCGGCGCCAACACGGTGGCGGGGGACCTGGAGACCGCGGTGTCGGGCAAGTCCTCGGCGGTCGTGCCGCTGGGCTGCGCCTTCAACCCGGCCACCGGCCGCAACCAGGCCTTCGTCAACCTGTTCGACAACGGCACCTGGCTGCTCAACGTGTCGGTCAACGGCGTGCCGCTGACCCAGCTCAACGGCACCACCCGGCGCAGCGTGCCGGTCTTTCTGGCCACCGGGCTGAACGTGATCACCGCGGCCAACGGCCAACTGTCGGTGGACGCCTACGTGCGCGACGTGCCCGCGGGCCAGTGCCCCTGAGGCTCACAGCGGCGCGGGCGTCGCGCCAGCGGGCGCGGCCTGCGCCTGCTCCACCACCTCGCGCGTCAGGTGCGGCGCGAAGACGGTGATGAAGTCGTAGGCGTAGCGGCGCAGCAGGCTGCCGCGGCGCACCCCCACCATGGTGGTGTTGATCGCGAACAGCTGGCGCGCATCGATCGCGCGCAGGTGGGCGTCGCGCTGCTCGTCGAAGGCGATGGCGGCGATGATGCCCACGCCCAGGCCCAGCTCGACATAGGTCTTGATCACGTCGGCGTCCATCGCGCTGAGCACCACCTGCGGCTTCAGGCCGGCGCGGGTGAAGGCGTCGTCGATGCTGCCGCGGCCGGTGTAGCCGGCCTCGTAGGTGATCACCGGGTAGGCGGCCAGGCGCTCCAGCGTCAGCGGCGCGTCCAGCAGCGGGTGGCCGGGCGGCACCACCACCGAGTGGCTCCAGCGGTAGCAGGGCAGGGCGGCCAGCTCGGGCGCCTCGGCCAGGTAGTGCGAGGCGATGCCGATGTCGGCCACGCCCGACAGCAGCATCTGCGCCACCTGGGCCGGCGAGCCCTGGTGCATCTGCAGCTGCACCTGCGGGTGGGTGGCGCGGAAATCGTGCACCGCCGAGGGCAGCGCGAAGCGCGCCTGCGAGTGGGTGGCGGCAATGCTCAGCACGCCGGCGTCGCCCAGGCGGAAGTCGTCGCCGGCGCGCTGCAGGTTCTCGGCTTCCAGCAGCAGCTTCTCCACCCAGGGCAGCACGCGTTCGCCGGCGGCGGTCAGGCCGGTCAGGCGCTTGCCGGCGCGCACGAAGATCTCCACGCCCAGCTCGTCCTCAAGCTCGCGGATCTGCCGGCTGACGCCGGGCTGCGAGGTGTGCAGCGCCGCCGCCACGTCGGTCAGGTTGAAGGCCCGGCGCACGGCCTCGCGCACGGAGCGCAGTTGTTGGAAGTTCATGCGAAGGCGCGCAACAGTCGGCCCGGGTTCATCGAAAACCGCATTATCAAAAGCCCTGGCGCCGACCCCAACAACGAAATCGGCCTATCGCTATGCCGTGCGCGAATATCGACCCGTCGGGCCGGGCCTGCGTGTTCTAGGTGATGCCAGGCCGCGGGCCCTGCACTAGCATGCCCGCCCAGCCGGGCTGCTGACCCGAGGCAAGGGAGTGCCATGACATGCCAACCGAATCGACGCCGCCCCGGCTTGCGGGCCCTGCTGCTGCTGGCCGCCGCCTGCAGCGCGCTGGCTCAGGCCCGCCCGCCGGCGGCGCCGGTGCGCGATGTCGTCGACACCTACCACGGTGTGGCGGTGCACGACCCCTACCGCGACCTGGAAGACCTGAAGAACCCCGCCACCCAGGCCTGGATGGCGGCCCAGGGCGCCTGGGCCAGCCAGACCCTGGCCGCGATCGACGGCCGCGACGCGCTGGCCGCGCGCATCGCCGAGCTGACCCAGAGCGGCGGCGACGCCATCGGCGAGCTGGTGCGCGTGCGCGGCGGCCGCGTCTTCTACCTGAAGCGCCCCGAGGGCAGCAGCCAGTTCAAGCTGATGGTGCGCGACGGCCTGGGCGGCGCCGAGCGCGTGCTGGTCGACCCCGAGGCCATCGCCCGCCGCCACGGCGGCGTGCCGCACGCGATCAACTACATGATGCCGTCCTGGGACGGGCAGCGCGTGGCCTACGGCCTGTCGGCCGCCGGCTCCGAGGACGCCTGGCTGCACGTGATCGAGACCGCCACCGCCCGCGAGCGCATCCGCCCGGTGCCGCGGGTGCAGGAGGCACTGGTCCACTGGACCCCCGACAGCCGCGCGCTGACCTACAACCAGCTGCGGCGCCTGCCGCCCTCGGCCGACCCCACCGAGTTCTACCTCGACTCCATGGTCTACCTGCAGCGCCTGGGCCAGGCCCGGCCGCAGCCGATCTTCGGCCGCCTGCTGCGCCACGACCTGGGCATCGACCGGCTGGATGTGGCCGGCGTGCAGTTCCAGGCCGGCAGCCGCTTCATGGTGGCCCGCACCACCGACACCACGGTGCCCGAGGGCCGCATCTTCGTCGCCCCGCTGTCCGACCTGGGCCGCCCGCGCGCCCGGTGGCGCGCCCTGGTCACCGCCGCCGACCAGGTGACCGACCTGGCGCTGGACGGCGACCAGCTTTACCTGCGCAGCCGCCAGGGCGCCCCCAACGGCCGCTGGCTGGTGCTGGACCTGGCCCGCGGCGACACCCTGGCCGAAGCCCGCACGGCGGTGGCCGAACCCGCCCAGGGCGTGCTGCAGCGCCTGCTGCCGCGCCCCGACGGCCTGATCGTGACGGTCAGCCAGGGCTTCACGCAACAGCTGATGCGCGTGGGCCCCGACGGCCGCGTGGGCGCACCGCTGACCCCCGGCCTGAGCGGCTACCACGAGGCCGTGGCCGACCTGGGCCGCGCGCCCGACATCTGGCTGCGCACCAGTGAATGGACCGCGCCGCCGCGCATCCTGCGCACCCAGGCCGACGGCCCGCCGCTGGACACCGGCCTGCAGCCGGTGCGCCTGCCCAAGGGTGCGCCGGCGCTGGTGGCCCGCGAGGTGCTGGTGCCTAGCCATGACGGCGTGCCCGTGCCGCTGGCCATCGTCCACCGCGCCGGCCTGGCGATGGACGGCCAGCGCCCCACGCTGCTGGAAGGCTACGCCTCCTACGGCAGCTCCATCGAAGCGCACTACGGCCGGCGCGCCCTGGCCTGGCTGGAGAAGGGCGGCGTGCTGGCCTTCGTCAACGCGCGCGGCAGCGGCGCCTTCGGCGATGCCTGGCACCGCGCCGGCTTCAAGACCACCAAGGCCAACACCTGGAAGGACGGCATCGCCGCGGCGAAGTACCTGATCGCTCAGGGCATCACCCGGCCCGCCAAGCTGGCGGTGAACGGCGGCAGCGCCGGCGGCATCTTCGTCGGCCGCGCCAGCACCGAGGCGCCCGAGCTTTTCGCCGCCGCCGTCTACGAGGTGGGCAGCCTGGACACGGTGCGCGCCGAGTTCACCGCCAACGGCATCACCAACATCTCCGAGTTCGGCACCGTCAAGGACCCGGCCGAGTTCAAGGCCCTGCTGGAGATGAGCACCTACCACCAGATCCGGGACGGCGTGGCCTACCCCGCGGTGCTGCTGATCCACGGCATGAACGACCCGCGCGTGGAGGTGTGGAACAGCAGCAAGACCGCCGCCCGCCTGCAGGCTGCCAACCCGAACGGCAAGCCGGTGCTGCTGCGCCTGGACGCCCAGGCCGGCCACGGCATCGGCAGCACCGCCAACCAGTTCGACCAGCAGGTGGCCGACATGTTCAGCTTCCTGTGGTGGCAGATGGGCGAGGTCACCGGCCCGAAGCTGCGCTGAGCCCAAGGAGAGTTCATGAAGTGGATGCGCGCCCGCCTGAACGGCCAGGAGCTGTTCGGCACGCTGGACGGCGATGCCCTGCTGGTGTTTGAGGGCGAGCTGTTCGGCGAGCCCCGCCCCACCGGCCAGCACCTGCCACTGGCCGATCTGCAGTGGCTCACGCCCTGCCGACCCGGCAAGATGCTGGCGCTGTGGAACAACTTCCGCGCCGCGGCCGAGAAGAACGGCTGGGCGGTGCCCGCCGAGCCGCTGTACTTCGTCAAGACGCCCAACAGCTATGCGGCGCATGGCCAGGCCATTGCCGCGCCGCCGTCCGAGGTGGGGCGCGTGGCCTATGAGGGCGAGCTGGCGGTGGTGATCGGCCGCCAGGCGCGCGGCATCACGGCTGAGCAGGCGCGCGCGCACATCTTCGGCTACGCCTGCGCCAACGACCTGACGGCGATCGAGCTGCTGAACCGCGACCCGGCCTTCCCGCAGTGGACGCGGGCCAAGGGCTTTGACGGCTTCGGGGTGTTCGGGCCGGTGATCGAGACCGACTTCGACGCTGCCAGCGCGTCGGTGCGCACCATCGTGGGCGGCCGCGAGCGGCAGCACTACCCGCTGGCCGACATGATCTTTCCGCCGCACGAACTGGTGGCGCGGCTGTCGCAGGACATGACGCTGGAGCCCGGCGACGTGATCCTGTGCGGCACCTCACTGGGCGTGCTGCCGATGAAGCCGGGCACCGAGGTGGCGGTCGAGATCGACGGCATCGGCCGCCTGGTCAACACCTTTGGCTGATCAGCCCAGCGGCTGCATCTGCAGCCGGCCGCGCTGCGCCGCCAGGCTCTGCGCCAGCAGCCGGGTGGCGGCGTAGATCGCGTCGATCGTGGGCGTGGGCGTGCCGGTGATGCGGCCCAGCTCCACCACCGAGCCCACCAGCGCCTCCAGCTCCAGCGCGCGGCCCTGCTCCACGTCTTGCAGCATCGAGGTCTTGTGGGCGCCCACCGCCTCGGCGCCCGCAATGCGCTGCTCCAGCGAGATCTTGAAGCGCACGCCCAGCGCCTCGGCCACGGTCTGCGCCTCGCGCATCATCGCCGCGGCCAGCGCGCGCGTGGGCTCGAAGCGGCAGATCTGCTCCAGCGTGGCGTGGGTCAGCGCCGAGATCGGGTTGAAGCTCAGGTTGCCCCACAGCTTGATCCACAGCTCCGAGCGGATGTCGCGGCTGACCGGCGCCTTGAAGCCGGCGCGCATCAGCGCCTGCGACAGCGCCTCGATGCGCGGCGTGCGCTCGCCATCGAGCTCGCCCAGCGTGAAGCGGTTGCCCTCGATCACCCGCACCACGCCGGGCTCGACCAGTTCGCTCGCGGGGTAGACCACGCTGCCGATGATGCGCTCGCGCTCGATGTGCGCATCGATCAGGCCGCCGGGGTCCACGCTCTCCAGCTGCCGGCCCTCGAAGGCGCCACCCAGCTTGTGGAAGTACCACCAGGGGATGCCGTTGATCATCGTGACCACCACGGTCTGCGGGCCGAACAGCGCGCGCAGATCGGGCAGCACATCGCGCACCTGGTGCGCCTTGAGCGTCAGCAGCACCGCGTCCTGCGGCCCGGCCTCGGCCATGGTCTGCACCGCCTTCGCGGTCGGCGCGTGTTCCTCGCGGCCGTCCTCCAGGATCAGCCGGAAGCCGCGCGCGCGGATCGCTTCGAGGTTGCGGTTGCGCGCGATGAAGGTGACGTCCTCGCCGGCGATCGCCAGCTTCGCACCCAGGTAGCCGCCGATCGCACCGGCGCCAACAACAGCGATCTTCATCTCGGGAACCTCATGCCGCGGGCCGGTATTCTCGCCGCCGCAGCGTCTGCCGCGCGAAGCTCAGCAGCGGCCACACCAGCATCGCCAGCGCCAGCGCGACGATCGAGCCCACCAGGCCGTTCGACCAGAAGATGCTCAGGCTGCCCTGCGACAGCAGCATCGCCTGACGGAAGCTCGCCTCGGCCATGTCGCCCAGCACCAGGGCCAGCACCAGCGGCGCCAGCGGGTACTTGAGCTTCTTGAAGAAGTAGCCCAGCACACCGAAGACCAGCATCAGCACCACGTCGAACATCGAGCTGTGCACGGTGTAGGCGCCGATCGCGCAGATCACGATGATCACCGGTGCGATCACCGAGAACGGGATGCGCAGCAGCGCGGCCCACCAGGGCACCGTGGTCAGCACCACCAGCAGGCCGACCAGGTTGCCCAGGTACATGCTGGCGATCAGGCCCCAGACGAAGTCCTTCTGCTCAACGAACAGCATGGGCCCGGGCTGCAGGCCCCAGATCAGCAGGCCGCCCAGCAGCACCGCGGCGGTGGGCGAGCCGGGGATGCCCAGCGTCAGCATCGGCAGCAGCGCCGAGGTGCCGGCGGCGTGCGCGGCGGTCTCGGGCGCGACCACGCCCTCGATCGCGCCCTTGCCGAACTGCTGCGGGTTCTTCGAGAAGCGCTGCGCCACCCCGTAGCCCATGAACGAGGCCGGCGTGGCGCCACCGGGCGTGATGCCCATCCAGCAGCCGATCGCGGTGGAGCGCAGGAAGACCTTCCAGTGCTTGGCGATCTCGGCCCAGGTCTGCAGCACCACCTTGGGGCTGATGCGCGCGCTCTTGCCCTTGAAGGCCAGGCCTTCTTCCATGGTCAGCAGGATCTCGCCAATGCCGAACAGGCCGATCACCGCGATCAGGAAGTCAAAGCCCTTGAGCAGCTCGGGCACGCCGAAGGTCATGCGCAGCTGGCCGGTCACCGTGTCCATGCCCACCGCCGCCAGCGCGAAGCCCAGCATCATCGCGGCGATGGTCTTCATCGGGGGCTCCTTGCTCATTCCCACGAAGCTGCAGAAGGTGAGCAGCTGCACCGCGAAGAACTCGGCCGGCCCGAACTTCAGCGCGAACTTGGCCAGCCAGGGCGCCAGGAAGGTGATCAGCAGCACCGCAAAGAAGGCACCCACGAAGGACGAGGTGAAGGCGGCGGTGAGCGCCTGCGCGGCGCGGCCCTGCTGGGCCATCGGGAAGCCATCGAAGGTGGTGGCCACCGACCAGGGCTCGCCCGGGATGTTGAACAGGATCGAGGTGATCGCCCCGCCGAACAGCGCGCCCCAGTAGATGCAGCTGAGCATGATGATCGCCGAGGTCGGGTTCATGCTGAAGGTCAGCGGCAGCAGGATCGCCACGCCGTTGGCGCCGCCCAGCCCGGGCAGCACACCGATCAGCACGCCCAGCAGGATGCCCACCAGCATGTACAGCAGGTTGGGCCCGGTCATGGCGACCGCGAAGCCGCCCATCAGGTTGCCGAAGTCTTCCATCGCGGCGTGCCTCAGAGACCGAGCGCGGCCTCGAGCGGGCCCTTGGGCAGCAGCACGAGGAACCAGCGCTCGAAGAGCAGGAAGAAGGCGATCGGCACGCCGGCCGCCACCGCCACCGTCAGCAGCCAGCCGTAGCTGCCGTGCCGCTTCATGAAGTAGGCGATCAGCGCGAACGAGGCCACGTAGATGCCCAGCACCGCCACCAGCGCCACGTACAGCACCATCGGCACCAGCACCGCCAGCACCTGGCCCAGCTCGGTGCGGCTGGCGAAGACGGGCTTCAGCGGGCTCTTGCCCATCAGCCCGCGCGCCATGGTCCAGGCGCTGGCGCCCATCAGCAGCAGGCCCACGTAGAACGGGAAGTAACCCGATCGCGGGCCGTCATCGGCCCAGCCGATGCCCACGCGCAGGCTGTCAGCCACCACCAGTGCGCCCACCGCCAGCAGGAGCGCGGCAATGCCGACCTCCGGCCCGCGGACGCCGACGACGCGTTCGTCGTCGGACTCCGTTGCGTCCGTCATCATGTCTCCTCGGCCCGGCCTGCGGCCAGGCGCCTCGGGGTCGATCGGGGGCGATCGGGGGGATCAGCTGCGGGTCACTGGGCCAGGAAGCCCGCTTCCTTCATCAGCACGCGGTGCATCTGTTCGTTCTGGCCCAGCCAGTCGAAGAAGGCCTGGCCGCTGAGCGCGGTCTGGCGGAAGGCGCCCTTGTTCATGAACTCCTTCCACTCCGGCAGCGCGCGCACCTTGGCGAACAGGTCCAGGTAGTACTTGGTCTGGTCGGGCGTGACGCCCGGCGGCATGAAGATGCCGCGCAGCATCAGGTACTCCACCGGGATGCCGGCCGACGCGCAGGGCGGCAGATCGGCCCAGGACTGGGTGGCGGTGACCTTGTCGGTGTAGGGCAGCTTGTCCTTGTCGAACACGCACAGCGCGCGCAGCTTGCCGGCGCGCCAGTGCGACTCGGCCTCGATCGGGTTGTTCACCGTGGAATCGATGTGCTTGCCCACCAGCTGCACCGCCACGTCGCCGCCGCCCTTGAAGGGCACGTAGGTCATTTTCTTGCCGGCGGCCTTCTCCATCATCACGGTGATGATCTGGTCTTCCTGCTTCGAGCCGGTGCCGCCCATCTTGAACTGGTTGGGCGTGCCGGCCTTGATGGCGTCGAAGTAGGCCTTGGCGGTCTTGTAGGGCGCCTCCTCGTTGACCCACAGCACGAACTGGTCCAGGGCCAGCATCTGCACCGGCGTCAGGTCGCGCCAGTTGAAGGGCACGCCGGTGGCCAGCGGGGTGGTGAAGAGGTTGGACAGCGTGATGACGATCTTGTGCGGGTTGCCCTTGTCGTTCTTGACGTCCAGGAAGCCCTCGGCGCCCGCGCCGCCCGACTTGTTGACCACCACGATCGGCTGCTTGGCCAGGTTGTTCTTGGCCACCACGCCCTGGATGAAGCGCGCCATCTGGTCGGCGCCGCCCCCGGTGCCGGCGGGCACCACGAATTCGATCGGCTTGCTCGGCTCCCAGGCGGAGGCCGCCAGGCTGGCACAGGCACCGGCCAGCGCCACAGCGCTGCACAGCCATCGCTTCACGGTCGGTCGCGTCGTCATGATGGAACCTTTCTCAAGTGGGAGAACGAATCCGGGGAAGGCGGTGTCAGCCCAGGCCGAGCTTGGCGGCCAGGCCGATGCGCTGCAGCTTGCCGGTGGCGCCCTTGGGGATCTCCGGCATGAACAGCACCTTCTTGGGCACTTTGAAGTCGGCGGCGCGCGCGGCCACGAAGGCCTGCAGATCGCGCTCGGTGGCCTCGTGGCCCTCGCGCAGCACCACCACCGCGGCGACTTCCTCGCCCAGCTTGGCGTGCGGCATGCCAAAGCACACCACCTGCGCCACCGCGGGGTGGTCCATCAGGATCTCGTCCACCTCGCGCGGGCTGATCTTCTCGCCGCCGCGGTTGATGATCTCCTTGAGGCGGCCGGTGATCGACACATAGCCGTCGGCGTCCATCACGCCCTGGTCGCCGGTGCGGAACCAGCCGTTCACGAAGGCCTCGGCATTGGCCGTGGGGTTGCTCTCGTAGCCGGCGGTCACGTTGGGGCCGCGGATCACGATCTCGCCGGTCTGGCCGGCAGCCAGCAGCGTGCCGTCCTCGGCCATGATCGCCACCTCGGGGCCGCCCGACGGGCCCACGGTGCCCGGCTTGCGCACGGCAGGCGGCAGCGGGTTGGAGCACATCTGGTGCGTGGCCTCGGTCATGCCATAGGCCTCGATCAGTGGCGCCTTGAACACGTCTTCCAGTTCCCGGATCACCTGCGGCGGGATTGACGACGACGACGAGCGCAGGAAGCGCAGCGGATGCCGCGCGATCACGTCGGCGTTCTTGGACGCCCGGCCCAGGATCGCTTGGTGCATGGTGGGCACCGCGGTGTACCAGGTCGGCTTGGCTTCATCCATCCAGCCGAAGAACTTCAGCGCATTGAAGCCTGGCGTGCAGAACACCTGCGAGCCCGCCGACAGCGGCGCCAGCACGCCGGCGATCAGGCCGTGGATGTGGAACAGCGGCATGATGTTCAGGCCGCAGTCCTGCGCCGTGAACTGCAGCGTGCGCGCGATGTGCACCGCCGACGCCGCCAGGTTGCCCTGCGACAGCGGCACGATCTTCGGCCGCGAGGTGGTGCCCGAGGTGTGCAGCACCATCGAGATGTCCTCGGGCTGGGCATAGCCGCCGTTCGCAGTGGCGGTAGCGGCGCGGTCCTCGCGCGGCGCCAGCGTGAACAGGCCGGCGGGCTCGGCCGCATCGCTGACCAGGTCCAGCACCGGCACGCCCAGCTTCACCGCCACGTCCACCGCCGGTGAGGTGCTGCCGCGCGCGACGATCAGTGCCTTGGCGTTCAGGTCGGACAGGTAGAACTCGAACTCGTCGGCGCGGTAGGCCGGGTTCAGCGGCGCGCTGGCCACGCCGCTGGCGCAGGCGATGAAGCAGGTGGCCATCTCGGGGCCGTTGTCCAGCACGATGGCCACGCGGTCATTGCGGCCCAGGCCGAGTGCGTTCAGACGCGCCAGCGTGGCATCGATCAGACGGCGCAGGCCGCCATGGCTCAGCGCCGGGCGCCCCGGCGCCGACACCGCGGTGGCAGTTTCGGCGCCTTGCGCCAGCAGGTCCTTCAGCGTGCGGGACATGAGACTCCTCGAATCGCGACAAGCCACCCCTCGCCGGCAAGGGGCGCCGGCCACAAAAACAAATCAGGGGTGCGGGGGGGATGCCGGCAGCCCTGCCCGGCTGATGGCCGGACCGATAGGCGGGTCCTGATGCAGACCCAGACCGCAGGCGAATTCTTTATAAGGGGAACAGGGGGGTGTGACAAATCAGGGTCTCTACCCGGAGTGTGGCGAGCCCCCCAAAGAACCGAGGGCCACCGTGTGGTGGCCCTGGATCCGGTGGGGTGACCAGAACTCAGCGTCTGGCGCAGCTGTAGCTGCTGGCCTGCTGGACATCGCCGCCCCGGTAGCGCGGGAAGGTCGGGTAGCTGCACATCGGTCGCTCCTGGCCGAGGAGGTCCAGCAGGTTGCGCATCGTCGGGCGCTTCGGTGCCACGCCGCGTTCCACCCAGTCCTCCAGCAGGTCCAGCGAGCGCCAGGCCAGCGTGTAGCGGCCCTCGCCATGGCCGAATCCGGCCACCGGGTAGAAGCGCAGGAACTGGTCCACCGCGTCCGAACCCAGCGCCTCGCGCAGCCGTTGGACATAGCGCACGCTGACGCTGAAGGGCACGATGGTGTCGGACGTGCCGTGGGCCAGCAGGATCTTGCCGCCGCGCTGGATGAACTCGCCCAGCTCGACCGAGGTGGCGTCGTGCAGCGCCGACACGGTCTGCACGCGGGCCTGCCAGGGCCCGGCGGTGACGGGGTCGAAGTCGAATGGCGAGTAGGCAGGGTCGCGCGTGATGAAGTGCTTCAGGTAGCCGCTGTGCATCGAGGCCACGTAGCCGTTGAGGCCCAGCACCGGCGGGTCCAGCAGCTCGGGCCAGGTGCCGATGTCCACCGGCCCGGCAAAGTTGGCGCCGTACAGGATGCCGTAGGGCGGCGCGGAGTCCAGGCCGTTGGCCAGCCGGAAGGCCAGTGGGTGTGTGTCCGACAGGGTGCGCACCGTGGCCAGCTGGGCGTCGGTGAGGCAGCTGTCGCCCCAGTCGATGTTCGACCAGCAGCGCAGCACCTGCGGGTCGAAGCGGCAGGCGCGGACGTTGTTGATCAGACCGTCAGCCAGGCCGTCCAGCGCGTCACAGGCGGCGATGACATGCTGGTTCAGGGTCTCCAGCTTGCCCCAGCTGGTGAAGCCGCCCGGCCCGTACAGCGACTGGGCGAAGGCGTTGGCGCGCATCATCATGCCGACGAATTCCAGCGCCGGGTAATGGGCGATGATGCCCTGGTAGTCGCGTGGGTAGCGCTGCGCCACCGACAGCGCCTCGCGCCCGCCGGTCGAGCCACCGGCAAAGTAGGTGAGCGAGGGCAGCCGGCCATAGCGCCGCAGCAGCAGCGCCTGCGCCGTGTCGTGCACCTTCTTCAGCGCCTCGCCGGTGAAGTTGCGCAGCGCCTCGTCGTTGCGGGCGAACGAGGCGTCGGGGTCGCTGCCGCTGTGGCCGCCGTCGCTGCCATAGGTGGCGTAGCCGCGCTGCAGCGGCGTGCTGCTGCCGGGCCAGGCGTGCGGCACGTTGCCGGTGGCGCTGACCACGCTGCCATCGAAGCCGCCACCGCCGAAGTGCAGCGCCTTGCCATTCCAGTGGGCGGGCAGGTTGAGCTGGAATCGGATCGGTGGCGCGGCCGGATCGACCGGAGCGATCTCGCCGGCCAGCTCGCAATGGTCGGGCGACTGGCCCAGCGGGCCCACCGCGCGTGCGCTGCGCACCACGGCCCCCGAGGTGGGCAGGCCGATCTGGTCGGCCGGCACGCGGGCATTGGCCAGGCCGGCGCAGACGTCGGCTGCGTGGGCGGGCAGCGTCGCCAGCCACAGGCTGCCCAGCAGGGTGCGCAGCAGCCGGGAACAGGACAGGAGCAGTTTCATCGCAGGGTCTCCTCAACAGCGGGGCGGCCGGATCCGCCGTGGCGGTCCGGGTCTTGTTCGCAGCGCTTGGATTTCACGGATGCGCTGCGCTGGCTTCCAGCTTAGATTCGGGGGCCTGGACGCCGAGTCGTCGCGATGACACTGGAGGCGCCGCATGGACCGTACTTTCCCTGAAGCTGCCACCCCTCACGACCCGCTGGAGGCCTTCCTGCGCTCGGCGGGCTGGTCGCGCGCGCTGACCAGCGAGCAGCTGTCGGTGGTACTGGCGCACACCGAGCAACGCCGCTGCGACAGCGGGCAGTGGGTGCTGCGCGCCGGCGAGGTGGTCGAGCACTGGTGCGGCGTGGTCGAGGGCTTCGCGAAGATGTCGGTGGCCTCGGCCGACGGCAAGGTGTCGACGCTGACCGGCGTCTGCGCCGGGGCCTGGTTCGGCGAGGGCTCGCTGATGAAGCACGAGGCCCGGCGCTACGACGTCTATGCGCTGCGTCCGCTGCGGCTGGCACTGGTGCCGCGCGCCATCTTCGAGTGGTTGCGCCACACCAGCATTCCCTTCAACCACTGCCTGCAGGATCTGCTGAACGCGCGCCTGGCCCACTTCATCGGCACGCTCTCGGACGACCGCCTGCTCGACACCGATGCGCGCGTTGCGCGGGCGCTGGCCGGGCTGTACGACGAAGACCTGTATCCGGGCACCGGCAGCCACCTGGACATCGACCAGCGCGAGGTGGGCCTGCTGGCCAATGTGTCGCGCCAGCGGGCCCATGTGGCGCTGCACCGGTTGCAGGCGCAGGGCGTGCTCAGTCTGGCGCGCCGCGGGCTGACGGTGCTGGATCTGTGTGCGCTGCGCCGGGCGGCCACCGCGCCTGGCTGAGCCGCGGGCCCCGCCCGAACGCGATGAAAAAAGGCCACCCTCGGGTGGCCTTGGTCGCGGGTGCGGCGGGGCTTACTTGGCCAGCGCCGCTTCCATCTTCTGCTTGGTGGCGGTCAGCTCGGCCGGCAGGTGATAGGCCAGGGTCTTGAACAGCTCGTCGTGCAGCTTCAGCTCGGCCTGCCAGGCCGTGGGGTCGGCGTCGATGATGCTGTCGAACTGGGCCTTGCTGAAGTCCAGACCGGTCCAGTCCAGGTCCTCGTAGCGCGGGCTGATGCCGAAGAAGTGGCCTTCGCCCTGGGCCTGGCCTTCGATGCGGCCGATCATCCACTTCAGCACGCGGGCGTTGTCGCCGTAGCCGGGCCAGACGAACTTGCCGTCGGCGCCCTTGCGGAACCAGTTGACGCAGAAGATCTTGGGCAGGTTCGAGCCCTGGCCCTGCAGCTTGTGCTCCATGTCCAGCCAGTGCTGGAAGTAGTCGCTCATGTTGTAGCCGCAGAAGGGCAGCATGGCGAACGGGTCGCGGCGCACCACGCCCTGCGCACCGAAGGCGGCGGCGGTGGTCTCGGAGCCCATGGTGGCGGCCATGTAGACGCCTTCCATCCAGTTGCGGGCCTCGGTCACCAGCGGAACGGTGGTGCTGCGGCGGCCGCCGAAGATGAAGGCGTCGATGGCCACGCCCTTGGCGTCGTCCCAGGCCGGGTCGAGCGCGGGGTTGTTGGTGGCGGCCACGGTGAAGCGGGCGTTCGGATGGGCGGCCTTGGCGCCGGTTTCCTTGGCGATCTGCGGCGTCCAGTCCTTGCCCTGCCAGTCGATGGCGTGGGCCGGCGGCTCGCCGTCCATGCCTTCCCACCAGACATCGCCGTCGTCGGTGAGGGCGACGTTGGTGAAGATGACGTCCTGCTTCAGCGAATCCATGCAGTTCGGGTTCGTCTTGAAGTTGGTGCCCGGGGCGACGCCGAAGTAGCCGGCTTCCGGGTTGATGGCGTAGAGCTTGCCGTCGGCGCCCGGCTTGATCCAGGCGATGTCGTCACCGATGGTGGTGACCTTCCAGCCGCCCAGCGCGGCCGGCGGGATCAGCATCGCGAAGTTGGTCTTGCCGCAGGCGCTGGGGAAGGCGGCGGCGACGTGGTACTTCTTGCCGGCCGGGTTGGTCACGCCCAGGATCAGCATGTGCTCGGCCAGCCAGCCCTGCTGGCGGCCCATGGTGCTGGCGATGCGCAGCGCGAAGCACTTCTTGCCCAGCAGCGCGTTGCCGCCATAGCCCGAGCCGTAGGACCAGATCTCCTGGGTCTCGGGGTAATGGACGATGTACTTGACGGTGGGGTTGCAGGGCCAGGCGGTGGTGTCCTTGGCGCCCTCGGCCAGCGGGGCGCCGACGGTGTGCACGCAGGGGACGAAGTCGCCGTCGGTGCCCAGCAGGTCGACCACGGCGCGACCCATGCGGGTCATCAGCTTCATGTTCACGGCCACGTAGGCCGAGTCGGACAGCTCGACGCCGATGTGGGCGATCGGCGAGCCCAGCGGGCCCATGCTGAAGGGGATCACGTACAGCGTGCGGCCGGCCATGCAGCCCTTGAACAGCGCCTTGTCACCGGTCTGCAGCAGCGCGCGCATCTCGGCCGGGTCCATCCAGTTGTTGGTGGGGCCGGCGTCTTCCTTCTTCTGCGAGCAGATGTAGGTGCGGTCTTCGACGCGCGCCACGTCGGACGGGTCGGTCACGGCCAGGTAGGAGCCGGGGCGCTTGGGCAGCTTCTTGAAGGTGCCGGCGTCCACCAGCTGCTGGCACAGGCGGTCGTATTCTTCCTGGGTGCCGTCGCACCAGTAGACATCGGCGGCTTCGGTCAGCGCGGCGATCTGGCCCACCCATTCGATCAGGCGGGCGTTCTTCACATAGGCCGGCGCTTTGGCGCGCAGCTCGGGCGTCAGGGGGCGGTTCATCGGGGGCTCCAAGGTTGCAAAGACAAAAAAGGCATTGGGCGAACCCCCTGGCAGCGCAACCCCTGGCACAGCCGTCTGGACGCTCGCCCAATGCCCGGTCCGCGTGTCGGGACCGACCTCGTCGCGGGTACCGATGGGTTACATCGGGGCCGCGGCCACGCACCCCGCGCCACCGGGGATGACCGGGGCCGAGCGCCTCCGATCGAGTGTAACGATCCGGTAATTCCGACGGAATGGGAAACTATGCACATCCTGCATAAGTAGATGCGAAGCTGGCAAGACACTGGCTGTGGCGCCGCCGGGTGTGCACTCTGCACTCCCTCGATCGTGGGCGGCCCAGGCCGGCGCGCTGGCCCTGGATCTCAGGGTTCTGCCGGAGGTGCTGCCGGCAGCTGACGCGCCTACACTGCGGCCCAGAGCGCTTGGCGCTCCTTTTTTGACGCGATTGATTTATCGGTAAATTTCCGCCGACCCGGGCCAGCGAACCGGTGCGGCCCCTGCCCGAGACCCCGCCATGAAATTCACCGACGGCCAGTGGCTGCTGCAGCCCGGCCTGAGCGCCCACTACGCCTGCGAGGCCTACCGCATCGACGTGCAGGCCGCCCGCATCGTGGTGCTGGCCACCACCCGAGCGATCAAGCACCGCGGCGACACGCTGCAGGGCCCGGTGCTGAGCCTGACGCTCAGCTCGCCGCTGGAGGGCGTGATCCGCGTGGCGGTGGCGCACTTCGCCGAGGGCGAGCCGCCTCGGCTGCATGTGCCGATGCCCGGCGCCACCGCACCGGCCGTGCGCATCGAGGAGGACGAGCGCTGCGTGCGTCTGCACTCGGGCACGGCCTCGGTCGAGCTGCGCAAGGGCGAGGGCTGGCAGCTCACCTTCCGCGATGGCGACAGGCTGCTCACCCGCAGCGACTGGCGCAGCCTGGGCTACCTGCAGTGGGGCGAGCGCGGCAGCTTCATGCACGAGCAGCTGACGCTGTCGGTGGGTGAGACGGTCTACGGCCTGGGCGAGCGCTTCACGCCCTTCGTGAAGAACGGCCAGGTGGTGGAGAACACCAACAAGGACGGCGGCACCGCCTGCGAGCAGGCCTACAAGAGCGTGCCCTTCTACCTCAGCAGCCGCGGCTACGGGGTGCTGGTGGATGAGGCCGGGCCGGTCTCGTTCGAGGTCGCCTCGGAGAAGACCACCCGCGTGCAGTTCAGCCGTGCGGGCGAGAGCCTGGCCTACTGCGTGATCGCCGGCCCCACGCCCAAGGCCGCGGTGCAGCGCCTGACCGCGCTGACCGGCCGCGCCCCGCTGCCGCCGGCCTGGAGCTTCGGGCTGTGGATGACCACCTCGTTCACCACCCAGTACGACGAGGCCACCGCCACCCACTTCATCGACGAGATGGCCCGCCGGGAGCTGCCGCTGGCGGTGTTCCACTTCGACTGCTTCTGGATGCGCGAGTTCGAGTGGGTGAACTTCCAGTGGGACCCGCGCGGCTTTCCCGACCCCGAAGGCATGCTGGCCCGGCTGCATGCCAAGGGGCTGAAGATCAGCCTCTGGATCAACCCCTACGTGGCGCAGAAGTCGCCGCTGTTCGACGAGGGCGTGCGCGGCGGCTTCTTCCTGAAGCGGCCGGACGGCCGCACCTGGCAGACCGACCTGTGGCAGCCCGGCATGGCCATCGTCGACTTCACCCACCCGGGCGCGGTGCGCTGGTACCAGAACCACCTGCGCCGGCTGCTGGCCCAGGGCGTGGACTGCTTCAAGACCGACTTCGGCGAGCGCATCCCCAGCGAGGGCGTGGTCTACCACGACGGCTCGGACCCGGTGGAGATGCACAACCTCTACGCGCTGAAGTACAACGAGGTGGTGTTCAATCTGCTGCGCGAGGAGAAGGGCGAGGACGCCGTGGTCTTCGCCCGCAGCACCTACGCCAGCGGCCAGCGCTTCCCGGTGCACTGGGGCGGCGACTGCTGGAGCACCTTCGAGTCGATGGCCGAGAGCCTGCGCGGCGGCCTGTCGCTGACCAGTTGCGGCTTTGCCTACTGGAGCCACGACATCGGCGGCTTCGAGGGCCACCCGCCGCCGGCCGTCTACAAGCGCTGGATCCAGTTCGGCCTGCTGTCCTCGCACAGCCGCCTGCATGGCAGCAGCAGCTACCGGGTGCCCTGGCTGGTCGACGAGGAAAGCTGCGACGTGCTGCGCCGCTTCACCCGCCTGAAGCACCGGCTGATGCCCTACCTCTATGCCCAGGCGATCGCCGCCAGCGCCACCGGCGTGCCGATGATGCGCTCGATGCTGCTGGAGCACCCCGACGACCCGGCCTGCGCCGCGCTGGACCGCCAGTACCACCTGGGCGACGCGCTGCTGGTGGCGCCGGTGTTCACCGAGAGCGGCGAGGTCGAGGTCTACCTGCCCGACACCGGCCGCGGCGACTGGACCGATCTGCTCAGCGGCCAGCGCCGCCCCGGCGGCCGCTGGGTGCGCGAGGTGCACGACTTCATGAGCCTGCCGCTGTACGTGGCCCCGGGCAGCGTGCTGCCCTTCAGCGACGAGGACAGCCGCCCCGACCACGACTACGCCCGCGGTCTGGTGCTGCGCGTGTTCGCGCTGGCCGACGGCGCCAGCGCGCCCTTCGAGGTGCCGTCGGTCGACGGCCGCATCGCCGTGCGCGGGCGGGTGCACCGCCAGGGCATGCGCTACACCGCCACCGTGGAGCAGGGCGCGCTGTACGACTGGGGCCTGGAGGTCGACGGCCTGTCCAGCCCGCGCCACGCCGGTGCGGGCCAGATCACATGGTCCGCCGCCTGAGTGTCTCGCGTGCCATGAGCGCCATGGGCGCGATGGGCGCTCTGGCCGGCCTGCTGCTCGCTGCCTCGGCCTGCGCGGCCGAGCCGGCGTGCCCGCCCGGCGCGCTGGGCACCGCCCGCGTGCTCACGCTGCCACGCGCCGCGGTCGCCTATGGCACGCTGCAGCACGAACCGCTGCCGCTGGCCGAGGGCGAGCTGGTGCTGAGCTTCGACGACGGTCCCGAGCCCGGCGCCACCGAGGCGGTGCTGTCCGCGCTGGCCGCGCAGTGCGTGCGCGCCAGCTTCCTGGTCACCGGCCAGCAGCTCGAGCGCGCCCCGGCACTGGCCCGTCGCCTGCGCGACGAGGGCCACTCGGTGGGCCTGCACAGCCACGCCCACCAGCCGCCGGACACGCTCTCGCCCGCCGAGCAGCTGGCCGACCTGCGGCGCGCCCAGGCGCTGTTCGAGCAGGTCTATGGCCAGCCCGCGCGCTTCTGGCGCTACCCCTTCCTGGCCGAGACCGACACGCTGCGCGCCGCGCTGGCCGCCGAGCGCATCACCGTGCTGTCGGCCGACCTGGGCATCGAGGACTGGGTGCCGGCCGGATCGACCGAGGCCCTGGCCGCGCGCCTGACACAGGCGCTGGCCACGCAGCGCCGCGGCATCGTGCTGCTGCACGACGCCCAGCGGCAGACGGCCCAGGCGCTGCCGGCCCTGCTGGCGCTGCTGCAGCGCCAGGGCTTTCGCATCGTCCACCTGCGCTGGCAGGACGCGCCGTGACGCCGCGGATTCATGCCACAACCGGCCTGCTGGCCGCCTGCCTGATGGCAGGCCAGGCAGTGGCGGCCCCCGTGCTGCCCGAGGCCATCGCCATCAATCAGGTGGGCTTCACCCCGCTGGCCACCAAACAGGCGCTGCTGCCGGCCACCGTGCGCGGGCCGGTCGAGGTGATCGACCTGGACAGCGGACGGCGCGTGCTGAGCCGCTGGCCCGGGCCGGCGCGCCACTGGGCGCCGGCGGGCCAGGCGGTGCGGCTGGTCGACCTCTCGGCGTTGCGGCAACCGGGCCGCTACCGGCTGCGCGCGGCGGGCGTGGCCGACTCGCCCAGCTGGCGCGTCGACCCCCAGGCCTACGTCGCGCTCAACGCCGCGGCGATCCGGGCCTTCACCTTCAACCGCGCCTCGATCGCCCTGACCCCCGAGGTCGCCGGCCGCTGGGCGCGCGCCGCCGGCCACCCCGACACCGAGGTGCTGGTGCACGCATCGGCCGCCGGCCCGAGCCGGCCCGAGGGCAGCCGGGTCAGCAGCCCGGGCGGCTGGTACGACGCCGGCGACTACAACAAGTACGTCGTCAACTCGGCCATCAGCGTGGCCACGCTGCTGCTGGCGCAGGCGCATTTCCCGGCCTTCTTCGCCACCCAGCGGGTGGGGCTGCCCGACAGCACACCCGGCCAGCCCGACCTGGTGCAGGAGCTGCGCTGGAACCTGGACTGGATGCTCAGCATGCAGGACCCGACCGACGGCGGCGTGTATCACAAGCTCAGCAACGCCGGCTTCGACGGCGTGGTGATGCCGGCCGAGGCCACCGCGCCGCGCTACCTGGTGGCCAAGAGCAGCGCCGCGGCGCTGGACCTGGCCGCCACCGCGGCGCTGGCTGCGCGGGTGCTGGGCGCGCAGCGCCTGCTGCGCGAGGGCGAGGGCGCCCGGCTGCGCCTGGCCGCCGAGCGCGCCTGGACCTGGGCACAGTCCCACCCGCGCCAGGGCTTTCGCCAGCCCGAGGGCATCCACACCGGCGGCTACGGTGACGAGCAACTGGACGATGAGCAGGCCTGGGCCGCCGCCGAGCTGTTCGCGCTGACCGGCGAGGCGCGCTACCGCGCCGCGCTGGACCTGCCGCGCCTGGGCATCGAGGTGCCCGGCTGGAACCAGGTCAGCGCGCTGGCCTGGCTGGCGCTGGCCGACGCGCGCACACGCCTGCCCGCGCCGCAGCGCGCGCTGCCGGCGCAGCGCCTGCGCGGCCTGGCCGACACGCTGGCCGCCCGCTGGCGCGACTCGGCCGCCGGCGTGAGCCTTCAGGTCACGGACTTCGGATGGGGCAGCAATGGCGGCGCGCTGAACCAGGCGCTGGTGCTGCTGCAGTCGGCGCGCCAGGGCGGGCCACGCGCCCACCTCGATGCCGCCCAGGCCCTGCTCGACCATGTGCTGGGCCGCAACCTGCTGGGCCACAGCCAGGTCACCGGCTTTGGCAGCCGCTCGCCGCAGCACCCGCACCACCGGCCGTCGATGGCTGACGGCATCGACGCGCCGGTGCCGGGCTTCGTCGTCGGCGGCCCCAATGCCGGCCGCGACGACGCGGCCCACTGTCCCGTGCCCTACGCCCGCACCGAGCCGGCGCTGGCCTGGCTGGACCATGACTGCAGCTACGCCAGCAACGAGGTGGCGATCAACTGGAATGCACCGCTGGTGTATGTCACGGCGGCCCTGCAGGTGCTGGGCGGGAGGTCGCGATGAGTGCGCCGCGCCGCCCGCTGCTGGCCTGGGTGCCCACGCTGTACCTGGCGATGGGCCTGCCCAATGTGATGGTGGGCGTGGTGGCGGCCATCGTCTACAAGAACCTGGGCGTCGACAACGAAACCATCGCGCTGGCCACCTCGCAGCTCTACCTGCCCTGGGTGCTCAAGCCGCTGTGGGCACCGCTGCTGGAGGCCTGGCGCAGCAAGCGCTGGTGGGTGATCTCGATGGAGTTCACGATGGCCGGCCTGCTGGGCCTGGTGGCGCTGAGCCTGCCGCTGGAGGGCTTCTTCCGGCTGTCCTTGTGGCTGTTCTGGATGATCGGCTTTGCCTCGGCCACGCAGGACACGGTGGCCGATGGCGTCTTCATGGGCACCGCCACGCCGCGCGAGCAGGCGCGCTACGCCGGCCTGCAGGGCATGTGCTGGAACCTGGGCGCGGTGCTGGGCTCGGGCCTGCTGGTGTCGCTGACCGGCTGGCTGCACGAGGCCCACGGCCTGCCCTGGGTGCAGTGCTGGATGCTGGTGATGGGCCTGGCCGGCACGCTGATGGCGCTGGCCGGGGTCTGGCACTGGCGCGTGTTGCCTGCGGGTGCGCTGGCGCCGCTGCAGGCGCGTGGCGCGGCCGATGCCTGGCGCGCGGTGCGCGAGGCCTGGGCCAGCTTCTTCGCCAAGCCGGCGATCTGGCCGATGCTGACGGTGGTCTTCTTCTACCGCTTCGGCGAGGGCTTCATCGAGAAGTTCGGCCCGCTGTTCCTGCTGGACGCGCGCAGCGCCGGCGGCCTGGGCCTGGACAACGCCGCGCTGGGGACCCTGGCGGGCACGATCGGCACGCTGGCCTTCATCGCCGGAGCCTTTGCCGGCGGCGCGGTGGTGGCCCGCTTCACGCTGCGGCGCAGCTTCCTGTGGCTGGCGCTGGCGCTGAACCTGCCGCACCTGACCTACTTCTGGCTCAGCCAGGCGATGCCCACCGAGATGGTGAGCATCGGCGCGCTGGTGGCGCTGGAGAAGTTCGGCTTCGGCATGGGCTCGGTGGGCCACATGCTCTACATGATGCAGCAGGTCTCGCCCGGGCCGTTTCGCATGGCCCACTACGCCATGGCCACCGGCGTGATGGCGATGACCAAGTGGGCCACCGGCACCGCCAGCGCGGCGCTGTGGGCCGCCTGCGGCCACGCCTATCCGCTGTTCTTCGGTGCCGTGCTGCTGCTGTCGGTGCCGCCGATCTGGCTGGCCTGGCGCGCCCCGTTCCCCCATGCCACCGAACCCGACGAGGCCGACCGATGACCCCACTGCTGGGCCGCGCGCTCCATGCCCTGCTGGCCCTGTTCGCGCTGGGCTCCACCAGTACGCTGGCTGCTGGCGCCGCCCCCGCCCAGCGCGTGCTCACCCTGGATGTGGCGCGCGCCGGTGCGCCGCTGGACCGCTTCTTCGACCTGGCCGTGGGCGCCGACTTCCCCGGCACCACCGGCCGGCCCGAGGCGCTGGCGCAGCTGAAGACCGCGGTGGACGAGCTGGGCTTTCGCTCGCTGCGCCTGCACGCCATCTTCCACGACGTGCTGGGCACGGTGAAGAAGGACGGCGAGCGACTGGTGTTCGACTTCAGCGGCATCGACCGCTTCTACGACGCGCTGCTGGCACGCGGCATCCAGCCCTATGTGGAGCTGGGCTTCACGCCGCAGGCGCTGGCCACCTCGGGGCTGAAGATCTTCCACTGGCAGGGCCTGACCTCGCACCCCGAGCCCGAGGGCTGGAAGCAGCTGGTCGAGGCCTTCGCGCGCCACCTGATCCAGCGCTATGGCGCCGAGCAGGTGCGCCAGTGGCACTTCGAGGTCTGGAACGAGCCCAACCTGGACGGCTTCTGGGAGCGTGCCGACCAGGCCGCCTACTTCCGCCTGTATGCCGACACCGCGCGCGTGCTCAAGCGCGTCGACCCGGGCCTGCGCGTGGGCGGGCCGGGCACCGCCGGCGCCGACTGGGTCGTGCCCTTCCTGGCCTTCGTCTGGGCCGAGGGCGTGGCGGTGGACTTCGTCAGCACCCACACCTACGGCGTCGACGGCGGCTTCCTCGACGAATACGGCCAGGACGACAACCGCCTCTCGCGCTCGCCCGACAGCATCGTCGGCGATGTGCGGCGGGTGCGTGCGCAGATCGACGCCTCGGCCTTCCCCGGCCTGCCGCTGCACATCACCGAGTGGAGCACCAGCTACAACCCGCGCGACCCGGTGCACGACCACTACATCGGCGCCGCCTATGTGCTGGAGAAGCTGCGCGCGGTGCGCGGCCTGGCGCAGGCGATGAGCTACTGGACCTACAGCGACCTCTTCGAGGAAGCCGGCCCGCCCCCCGCCACCTTCCATGGCGGCTTCGGCCTGATGACCCGCGAAGGCCTGCGCAAACCCGCCTGGTTCGCCTACCGCTACCTGCATGCGCTGCGCGGCCGCGAACTGCCGGCCGACGATGGCGCCACCTGGGCCGCGGTGGACGGCCGGCGACTCGCCGCCGTGGTCTGGGACTGGCGCCTGCCCGAACAGACCGACAGCAACCGCCCGCACTTCACCCGCCTGCACCCGGCGGTGCGCGCCGCCCCGGTGGCGCTGCGCGTCGAGGGCCTGGCGCCCGGCCGCTACCGCCTGCGGCTGCAGCGCACCGGCTTCGATGCCAACGACGCGCACAGCGCCTGGATCCGCCTGGGCAAGCCGGCCCAGCCCAGTGCGGCGCAGTTGCAGCGGCTGCGCGCGCTGACCACCGACCGGCCCGAGCGCGACCTCACCGTGCGCGTGGGCGCCGATGGCCGGCTGCGCTGGCGCTGGCCGATGCGCAGCCACGACGTGGTGCTGCTGACGCTGGAGCCGCTGCGTTGACGAGCCCTCAGCGCAGGCAACGCAGTCGATGCAGGGTGCGGCTGTGCCAGGTCTGGCCCGGACGCAGCACGGTGGACGGAAAGTCCGGCCGGTTCGGCGCATCGGCCGGATGCTGGGTTTCCAGGCACAGCGCGTCGCCCGCACGCAGCAGGTCGCCATGGGTGCCGGCCAGGCGGCCGTCCAGCCAGTTCGCGCTGTAGACCTGCAGGCCAGGCTCGGTGGTCTCGACCTCCAGCACGCGGCCGCTGACAGGGTCCTCCAGCCGCGCAGCCAGCGCCAGACCCGGCGCGCTGCGGTCCACCCACAGGTAGTGGTCCAGGCCGCGGCCGTGCTGCAGTTGCGGGTGCACCGTGCGCAGCCGTGGGCCCAGTACCGCGCCGCCCCGGAAGTCCAGCGGCGTGCCATCGACCGGCGCGCTGTGCTGCGGGATGCCCTCGGCGTCGATCGGCAGGTAGCGGCTGGCCATCAGCGTGAGCCGGTGGCCGTCCACCGCACCGCAGCCGGCGAGGTTCCAGTAGGCGTGCTGGGTCAGGTTGAGCACCGTCGGCCGGTCGGTGTGCGCGCTGTAGTCGACGATCCAGCAGTCGTCGGGCGTCAGCGTGTAGCGCACCTCGACCGACAGCCGGCCTGGAAAGCCCTGGTCGCCGTCCGGGCTGTCCAGGCGCAGCACCACCGCCACCGCGCCGTCGGGCGACCGGGGCCCGGGCGCCACCTGCCAGAAGCGTGCGCCAAAGCCCTGCGCGCCGCCATGCAGGCAGTGGCGGCTGCCGCCGCTGTCCAGGTCGACGCGGCGGCCGTCCAGCATGAAGCGGCTGTCGGCAATCCGGTTGGCATAGCGGCCCACCAGGCTGCCGAAAGTGGGGTTGTGGCGCAGCTGATCGTCGGGCGAGGCCAGCGCCAGCACGATGTTGTCGAAGTGACCGTGGCGGTCGGGCATGCGCAGCGCCACCACCGTGCCGCCCAGGTCCAGCAGCGTCAGCTGCAGCTGGCCCCCGGCGTCCAGCGTCCAGGCGGTGACCGGGCGTCCATCGGCCAGCCGCGCCCAGGGTGCGCTGCGCACGCCAGGCACCTTGGCGGCCGGGTTCATCCGGGGAAATCCCGCTTCACTGACACCGTCCTTGTTCATAAAGTTCGTTCGTCGAACAAATTAGATCGCAGCATCGCAGGTCCGCGTCCTGCCGTCGATCCAGGAGACTCCCGATGATCACCCCCCGACGCCACCTTCTCCGCGGCCTGGGTGCCGCCAGCCTGCTGGCGGGCCTGGGCCTGCGGGCACGGGCCCAGGACAAGGGCCTGGTGGGCATCTCCATGCCCACCAAGAGCGCCGCACGCTGGATCGCCGACGGCGAGCACATGCTCAAGGTCTTCAAGACCAAGGGCTACCGCGCCGACCTGCAGTTCGCCGACGACGACATCCCCAACCAGCTGGCGCAGATCGAGAACCTGGTCACCAAGGGCGCGCGCGTGCTGGTGATCGCACCGATCGACGGCAGCACGCTGGGCAACGTGCTGCGCAAGGCCGCCGAGCGCCAGATCAAGGTCATCGCCTACGACCGGCTGATCCGCGGCACGCCGCATGTCGACGCCTATGCCACCTTCGACAACTTCCAGGTCGGCGTGATGCAGGGCCAGTCGATCATCGACCGCCTGGGCGTGGCGCAGGGCAAGGGGCCGTTCAACATCGAGCTCTTCGGTGGCTCGCCCGACGACAACAACGCCCAGGTCTTCTACGACGGCGCGATGAGTGTGCTCAAGCCACTCATCGACAGCGGTCGCCTGGTGGTGCGCAGCCGCCAGATGGGCATGGACAAGGTGGGCACGCTGCGCTGGGACGCCAGCGTGGCGCAGGCGCGCATGGACAACCTGCTGTCGGCGCACTACGGCAAGGAGCGCCTGCATGCGGTGCTCAGCCCCTACGACGGCCTGTCGATCGGCGTGCTCTCGTCGCTCAAGGGGGTGGGCTACTGCACGCCGCGCCAGCCCTGCCCGGTAGTCACCGGCCAGGATGCCGAGCTGCCCTCGGTGAAGTCCATCATCCGCGGCGAGCAGGCCTCCACGGTGTTCAAGGACACGCGCGAGCTGGCGCGGGTGGCGGCCGAACTGGCCGATGCGCTGCTGGCCGGCAAGGCGCCCGAGTTCAACGACCGCAAGACCTACCACAACGGGGTCAAGGTGGTGCCGGCGCAGCTGCTCAAGCCGGTGGCGGTGGACGCCGGTAACTGGCAGCAGGTGCTGGTCGCCAGCGGCTACTACCAGGCGGGCCAGCTGCGCTGATGGACGCACCCCTGCTGGAGATGCGCGGCATCGCCAAGCGCTTCAACGGCGTGCCGGCGCTGCGCGGCGTGGACCTTCGCGTGGCGCGCGGCGAGATCCATGCGCTGGTGGGCGAGAACGGCGCCGGCAAGTCGACGCTGATGAAGGTGCTCTGCGGCGTCTACCCGCATCCATCCTATGAGGGCGAGATCCGCGTCGAGGGCCGGGCCTGCCGCTTTGCCGGCATTGCCGACAGCGAGCGCCTGGGCATCGTCATCATCCACCAGGAGCTGGCGCTGGTGCCGACGCTGTCGATCACCGAGAACCTGTTCCTGGGCCACGAGCCGGCGCGCCACGGCTGGGTCGACGCGGTGGCGGCGCACGCGCGGGCCCGTGCGCTGCTGGCCCGCGTGGGCCTGGATGCCGACCCGGACACCCAGGTGGGCCGGCTGGGCGTGGGGCAGCAGCAGCTGGTCGAGATCGCCAAGGCGCTGGGCAAGCAGGTGCGCCTGCTGGTGCTGGACGAGCCCACCGCCAGCCTCAACGAGCGCGACAGCCAGGCCCTGCTGGCGCTGCTGCTGCAGCTGCAGACCGAGGGCGTGGCCAGCATCCTGATCTCGCACAAGCTGGGCGAGGTGCGGCGCGTGGCGCAGCGCATGACGGTGCTGCGTGACGGTGCCAGCGTGGCCGGCTTCGAGACCCTGCCCGACGAGGACGCCATCATCCAGGCCATGGTCGGCCGCCCGCTGGACGGCCGCTACCCGCAGCGCCGCACGATGCCCGGCGACCCGCTGTTCGAGCTGCGCGACTGGTGCGTCGAGCACCCCCAGCGCCGCGGCCACCTGGCCATCCGGCAGGCCAGCCTGACGGTGCGCCGCGGCGAGATCGTCGGTCTGGCCGGGCTGATGGGCGCCGGCCGCACCGAGCTGGCGATGAGCGTGTTCGGCCGCTCCTGGGGTCGCTGGCGCGGTGGCCAGGCGCTGGTGGGCGGCCAGCCGGTGGACCTCTCCAGCGTGCCGCGCGCGATCGCGGCGGGCATCGCCTACGTCACCGAGGACCGCAAGGGCCTGGGCCTGGTGCTGGGCGACAGCGTGGCGCGCAGCACCAGCCTGGCCCATCTGCGCGGCGTGGCCCGCCGCGGCCTGGTCGACGAGCCGCGCGAGCACGCGGTGGCGCAGGATTTCCGCCGCCGCCTGGCGATCCGCTGCCGCGACCTGGCGCAGCCGGTGGGCCAGCTCTCGGGCGGCAACCAGCAGAAGGTGGTGCTGGCCAATTGGCTGTTCACCGGCCCGCGGCTGCTGATCCTGGACGAGCCCACGCGCGGCATCGACGTGGGCGCCAAGCAGGAGATCTACACGCTGATCGCCAGCCTGGCCGAACAGGGCTGCGGCGTGCTGCTGATCTCCTCCGAGATGCCCGAGCTGCTGGGCCTGTGCGAGCGGCTGTACGTGATGAACGAAGGCGCGATCGTCGCCGAGATGCCGGCCGCCCAGGCCAGCCAGGAAGCCATCCTGCGCGCCATCGTCGGCGCGCCACTGCACTGACATGAACACCACCTCCATGGCGCCCGCCGCGCCCCCCGCCCCGGCCCTGCTGGCGCGCCTGCGCGAACACGGCCTGGTGCTGGCCCTGGTGGCCATCACCGGCCTGTTCCAGTGGCTCACCGACGGCACGCTGCTGCAGCCGCTGAACCTGACCAACCTGGTGCTGCAGAACAGCTTCATCGTGGTGATGGCGCTGGGCATGCTGCTGGTCATCGTGGCCGGCCACATCGACCTGTCGGTGGGTTCGGTGTGCGGCTTCACCGGCGCGCTGGCGGCGGTGCTGATGGTGCAGCACGACTGGCCGGTGCTGCCGGCGGTGGCGGCCTGCCTGGCCGCCGGCGCGCTGATCGGCGCGCTGCAGGGCTGGTTCGTGGCCTACCTGGCGATCCCGTCCTTCATCGTCACGCTGGGGGGCATGCTGGTCTTCAAGGGCCTGGCGCTGGCGCTGCTGCAGGGCCAGTCGCTGGGGCCGTTCCCGGACGGCTTCCAGGCGCTGTCCACCGGCTTCCTGCCCGACCTGGGGGCGGACGACGAGGCCCCGCATGCGAGCACACTGGGGCTGGCCGTGCTGCTGGCCGTGGCGGCGGTGCTGCTGCCCTGGCGCCGTCGCGCGCAGCGCCTGCGCCATGGCATGGCGGTCGAGCCGCTGGCCACGCTGCTGCCGCGCCAGGCCGGGCTGCTGGCGGCGGTGCTGGGCGGGGGCTGGCTGATGGCCTCGTACAAGGGCGCCCCGCTGGTGCTGCTGCTCTTGCTGGTGCTGGTGGCGGTGTACGAGCTGCTGGCCTCGCGCAGCGTGCTCGGGCGCCAGCTCTATGCGCTGGGCGGCAACGCCAAGGCGGCGCGGCTGTCGGGCATCCGCACCGAGCGCCTGGCCTTTGCCGCCTTCGTCAACATGGGCGTGCTGGCGGCGCTGGCCGGCCTGGTGTTCGCAGCGCGGCTCAACAGCGCCACGCCCAAGGCGGGCCTGGGCTTCGAGCTGGATGTGATCGCCGCCTGCTTCATTGGCGGGGCCTCGGCCTCGGGGGGCGTGGGGCGCATCGGCGGTGCGGTGATCGGCGCTTTCGTGATGGGCGTGATGAACAACGGCATGTCGATCCTGGGCATCGGCATCGACTACCAGCAGGTCATCAAGGGCGTGGTGCTGCTGGCCGCGGTCTGTGTGGATGCCCGCAACCGGCACGGCGCATGAATCCCACCGACAGCATCGTCATCGCCGGGGGCGGCGCCGCCGGCTGGATGGCCGCCGCCGCGCTGGCCACGGCGCGGCCGGGCCGGCCGCTGACGCTGGTGGAGTCGCCGGAGATCGGCATCATCGGTGTGGGCGAGGCCAGCTTCCCGTCGATCCGCGCCTTCAACCGCCTGCTGGGCATCGACGAGGTCGACTTCCTGCGCGCCACCGGCGGCACCTTCAAGCTGGGCATCCGCTTCGACGACTGGCTGCAGCCCGGCCACCACTACTTCCACACCTTTGGCGATCTGGGCACGCTCGATGGCCCGATGGCGCTGTGGGCGCAGTACCTGCGCTTGCGCCATCGCCTGCCCGTCGGCCTGGCGCTGACCGACCTCAGCCTGCCCGGCGCGATGGCGCGCGGCGGCCAGTTCCTGCCGCCGCAGCCCGGCGCCGGCCTGGCCGGCCGCTACGATCACGCCTACCACTTTGATGCGCAGCGCTATGCCAGCTTCCTGCAGGCGCTGGCGATCTCGCGCGGCGTGCAGCATGTGCAGGGCCGCATCGCCGGGGTGCAGCAAGCCGCCGACGGCCAGGTGCAGGCCCTGCGCCTGGACGATGGCCGTGCGCTGCACGCCAGCCTGTTCATCGACTGCACCGGCTTTGCCTCGCGCCTGCTGGGCCAGGCGATGGCCGTGCCCTTCCTGGACCAGAGCCACCTGCTGCCGGTGGACCGCGCCTGGGCGGTGCCCGCAGCGCGCAATGATGGTCCGCTGACGCCCTACACCACCGCCACGGCCATGGAGGCCGGCTGGACCTGGCGCATCCCGCTGCAGGAGCGCACCGGCCACGGCCATGTGTTCAGCAGCCGCCACATCGACGAGCAGCGTGCGCTGGCGCAGCTGCTGGCGCGGCTGGACGGCCCGCCGCTGGCCGAGCCGCGCCTGCTGCGCTTCACCACCGGCTACCGCGAGCGGCTGTGGGAGCGCAACGTGGTGGCGATCGGCCTGGCCGGCGGCTTCCTCGAGCCGCTGGAGTCCACCGCGATCTTCCTGGTGCAGTCGGGCATCGGCCACCTGGTGTCGCTGCTCGACCACCCGCAGCGCGAGCCGGCGCGTGCCGGCTACAACACCCTGATGCGGCGCCAGTACGAGCGCATCCGCGACTTCATCGTGCTGCACTACCGCCTGAGCCGCCGCCGCGACAGCCGGCTGTGGCAGGAGATGGCCGCGATGGACCTGCCCGACACCCTGGCCCACAAGATCGACGCCTGGCGCGCCGCCGGCGTGCTGGCGGTCTACGACCAGGAGGGCTTCGACGCCAACAGCTGGCTGGCCATCCACGCCGGCATGGAGCACTGGCCGCAGCGCGCGCTGCCCTGGCCGGCCGAGGTGCCCGAGGACATCGCCGCCGAGCTGCTGCTGCAGCGCCGGCACGAGGTCGAGGCGCTGCTGGCGCGCATGCCGATGCACGAGGCGCTGCTGGCACAGGCCATGGCTCACAAGTCGTCGCAGGGCCGCCCCAAGACGACTTGACCCCCTCGGGGGGCGGGCTGGGCGCAGCCCGGGCCTGGGGGCGCTGGCAAGCTGTCGCAGGGCCGCCCCAGGACGACTTGATCCCCTCGGGGGGGGGCGGGCTGGGCGCAGCCCGGCCCTGGGGGCGCTCAGAGTGCGCGGTAGCGCAGCCTCCGGAACCGCAGCTCGCCCTCGCCCGCACTGAACAGCGCCAGACGCAGGCTGGTGAAGCCGCCGAAGACGTTGTGGTGCAGGCCCGAGACCTCCATCTGCCAGGGCAGCTGCTGCCACTGCCGACCGTCCGCGGACCTGAACCAGGTCAGCACGTTGTCGCGGTTGAGCAGGCGCAGGTGCAGGCGCGGCGTGGTCAGCGGCTGGCGCATCCAGCGCTGTTCCTGGCCGTAGCCGTAGGTCAACAGCTCGCCGCCGCCCAGGCCGATGCCGGCATGGCCGCGCTCGTCGTAGAACAGCGCCAGCCCGCCGTGGGCGGCGCCGTGGGCCTCGACCTCGACCGTGACCTCGTAGCGGTGGTCACCCACCACGCAGCACAGGGGCGAGCAGTCGGCCAGCGCCTGGCCCTTGCCGCGCAGGCGCAGCTCGCCACCGCCCACCTGCACGCGCTGCGCCAACTCGCCGGGCGCGGCACCGTGCAGGCTCCACGGCAGGCCCAGCGTCGGGCGCTCGAAGTCGTCCGACAGCGCCAGGCCGGTGGGTCCGGCCTGGCCGCCGCGCGGCGCCGGCAGCGGACGCGACAGCGTGCCACCGCGGGCACGCAGCCAGCCGTCGCGCGTCCAGGCCACCGGCTCCAGCAGGGCCTGACGGCCCAGGGTGCGAAAGCCGTTTTCGTAGCCGTGGTAGACCATCCACCAGTCGCCCGCCGGGCCTTCGACCAGGCTGGCGTGGCCGCGCGACCACCAGGGCTCATCGGCGCTGCGGGTGCGCACGATCGGGTTGTGCGGGCAGTGCTCCCAGGGCCCGTGCACCGAGCGTGAACGCGACAGCGTGACCATGTGGCTGGTCGGCGGACCGGCCGTGCCGCCCACCGCCGAGACCAGGTAGAACCAGCCGCCGTGGCGCAGCAGCTTGGGGCCCTCGGGGGCGAACATCTCGACCACCCAGTCCTCGGGGTAGCGCCAGGCTTCCCAGGCGCCCTCCTGCAGCGGGCCGTCGGTGCGCAGGCCGTCATCGCTCAGCCGCACGCGCCGCCCGCCATTGAGGAACAGGTAGCGCCGGCCGTCCTCGCCCACCACATGGCCGGGGTCGATGCAGCCGGGCAGGCCCAGGTCGATGGGTGCGCTCCAGGGGCCGCGGATGTCGTCGGCCCAGACCACGTAGACCGCGGTGCCCTGCGCCTGCAGCACCGGGATGTAGAGGAAGTAGCGGCCCTGGTGGCGCACCAGGTCCATCGCCCACACGGTGCCCGGCGGCTCGGGCAGGGCGGCGGTGATCGGCACCCAGTTGAACAGATCGCGCGAATGCCAGATCACCGCCCCCGGCGTGGCCGCGAAGGACGAGAAGCTCAGGTAGTAGTCGGCGCCGTCCTTCAGCACCGTCGGGTCGGCGTGGTCGCCGGGCACGATCGGGTTGAGGTAGCGGCCATCGCCCAGGTCGGCGCAGCGCTGGCCTTCGGGCCCGCGCCCGCGTGCCGCGGCGGCGCCGGCCGGCAGCGCGGCCCCGCCCAGGGCGGCGGTGAGCGCCTCACGTCGGGTCAGGGCCATGCTCAGACCGCGCCGCGGCGCGCCTCCAGCAGGCCGCGGGTGCGCCCGGCGCCGGCCTCGTCGATCGGGAAGCGGGCGATCAGCACCAACGCGATCAGCAGGCCCAGCGCCGGGATGCCGCTGAGCAGCAGGCGGATCAGCGTGATCGCTTCCTCGCTCTGCACCGGCAGCTTGGCGTCAAAGCCGGTGAACTGCAGGATCCAGCCCGAGGCGCCATTGCCCAGGCCGATGCCCACCTTGCTGATCCAGGACTGGCAGGCGGCGAACGAGCCCTCGCGGCGCTGGCCGGTTTCCAGCTCGTCATGGTCGATCACGTCGGCCAGCGTGGAGCCGTACAGCGTCCAGAAGCCGGCGCCGGTGAAGGCCACGAAGCCGCAGGCCAGCAGCTGCAGCCACGGGTAGCGCGGGTCGTAGAGCCACCAGTCGCCGATGAAGGCGCACACCGCCAGCGCCAGCACCGCCATCAGCCCGAGGCGCTTGCCGTAGCGCCGCGCCAGCATGCCGAAGAAGGGGATGCCGGCGAAGCCGAAGGCCATGCCGGCCAGGCCCATGGCCGAGTTCCAGCGCGTGCCCAGCGCCACGTCGCCGCCGCAGACGTAGTAGAGCGTGGTGTAGTAGCCCAGCAGGCCGACCATCGCGGTGGCAATGCCATACGCCAGCATCATGCCCAGCAGCGAGCGGAAGGGCTTGTTCTGCAGCGTGCGGTACAGCGTGTCGCGCAGCGGCACCTTGGCCTGGCGCACCACCACGCTCTCGTAGTAGCGCTCGCGCACCAGCAGGAAGATCGCCACCGACATGCCCACCATCACCGCACCCAGGATGCTGCAGTAGACCTGCGCGCCCAGCAGGATGTCGGGCTTGCCGTTGGCGTCGTTGAAGATCGACAGCGTGGTGAACTGGGCCGCCACGAACATCGTCAGCTCGGGCACCTTCTGGATCGCGTTCTTCACCTGCATGACGCTGGTGCGCTCGTGGTAGTCGGGCGTCATCTCGGTGCCCAGGCTGGTCCAGGGCATGTTGAAGCAGCTCATCACCGGCACGTAGACCAGCGTGGAGGCCAGCATGAAGATGAAGTACTGGGTGTCGCTCCAGCCGCGGCCCACCGCGAACATCAGCGGCAGGCCGATGCCCGCCAGCACGCCACCCACCAGGATGAAGGGGCGGCGCCGGCCATGGCGGGTGCGGGTGTTGTCCGACAGCCAGCCGAACACCGCGTCCGAGGCGGCGTCGATGAAGATCTTGATCATCAGCGCCGTCGAGATCAGCCCCGGCGCCATGCCCAGGAAGACGTTGAAGACGTGGAAGGCCAGCGACTGGTAGAGCCAGTGGCCCCACAGGTCGACGAAGGCGCCCAGGCCGTAGCCCACCTTCTGGGGCATCGGAACGCGGTCGGCGGGGGCGGTGGTGCTCATCAGCGGTCTCTCGGGCAGGCCGGCGGCACCGCCGGCGCGGGGTCAGGGAATGGCCAGCGGCCCCGGTCGCACCGGGGCCAGGCTGGGTTGCAGGACGGTCTCGGTGGGCAGCACCTGCGAGGCGATCGGCTGCGGCGGCGCCAGGCCCAGCTTGGCGTCCACGGCGGCGAGCAGCAGGCGCACCGCCAGGTGGCCCATCTCGCGCAGCGGCTGGTGCACCGTGGCCAGGCGGGCCGAGCGGGCCAGCAAGGTGTCATCGAATCCCACCACCGACAGGTCGCGCGGCACCTGCAGGCCGCGCGCGCCCAGCACCTCGAAGCAGCCCAGCGCGACGGCGTCGCTGACGGCGAAGATGGCGTGCGGCACCTCGTCGCCGCGGTGGGCATCGAACCAGTCGGCGAGCTGGCGCCGGCTGGCCTCGGCACTGAAGCCGCCGCGCACCAGCAGGTCCTCGTCCAGCGGCACGCCGGCCTCGGCGTGGGCGCGGCGCCAGCCGGCGACACGCCGGTTGGCGCCGATCGAGTCGGCCGGGCCGGCCAGGTGCAGGATGCGGCGGTGACCCAGGGCCAGCATCTGCCGCACCATCTCGAAGGCGCCGCGCTCTTCGTCGGACTCGATGTTGGGCACCCCCGGCAGCGCATGGTTGGCGTGTACCGAGACCACCGGCGTGTGCTCGGGCAGGGCCTGGGCGTCATCCGGGCCCAGCAGCGGCGCCAGCAGGATCAGGCCGTCGATGCGGCCATCGCAGATCGAGGCCATGCGCCGCGCCACCTCGGGCCAGGTGTCGAAGGCGAAGACGGTGGTGTTCTGGCCCGCCGCCGCCGCGGCCTCGATGACGCCGTTGAACACTTCCAGGAAGTACTGGTTCAGCTCGTTGCCCGACAGCGTGGTGGCCAGACCCAGCGTGTTCATGCGCCGCTCGGCCAGGCCGCGCGCGGTGGCGTTGGGTCGGTAGCGCAGTTGCTCGGCGGCCTCCAGGATGCGCTGGCGCGTCTCGTCGGAGATGCGCGAGGAGGTCTTGGCGCCATTGAGCACCGCCGACGCCGCCATCGCCGACACGCCGGCGGCGCGTCCCACGTCAGCCAGGGTGGCGGCGTGGCGGGCGCGGGTGCTGCGTTTGGCGGTGGGCTGCGTCATGGCGATGGTCTCAGAGGATGCGTCGGTGTCGGATCACCTCGGCGTACCAGCGCGCCGAGAGCTTGGGCGTGCGCACCTGGGTCTCAAAGTCGCAATGGACGATGCCGAAGCGCCGCGCGTAGCCGTCCTCCCACTCGAAGTTGTCGATGAAGGACCACAGGAAGTAGCCGTCGATCGGCACCCCATCGGCCAGCGCGCGGTGCACCTCGCGGAGGTGGTTGCGCACGTAGTCACGCCGGTGCAGGTCGATCACCTCGCCACCCTCCACCGGCTCCGCATCGTAGCCGCAGCCGTTCTCGGTGATCAGGATCGAGCGGTGGCCATACAGCTCGCGGCACATGCGCGGCGCCCAGTAGATGGCCTGTGGCACCAGGTTCAGCCAGGGGCTGTCGGCGCGCGGGTAGTTCGCCGGCAGCGACAGGGCCTCGGGCCGGCCATCGGCGCCGGCACGCACATAGGTGGCGGTGTAGATGTTCAGGCCCAGGTGGTCGGTGGGCAGGCTGATCAGGTCGAAGTCGCCCGGCTCGACATGCGGTGCCGCGTCGCCGACGCGGGCCAGGTACTCGGCCGAGTAGCCGCCGCCATGGATGGCCCCCAGGATGTGGGCGTTCTTCTGGACGAACCAGGCGGTGGCGGCGGCGATGTCGGCGGGGGTCTCGGTCACCGGCACCGCCACGTCGCAGTTGTCGGTCAGGCCGACCTGGGCGTCGTCGCTGCCGTGCAGGCGCACCGCGCGCACCGCCAGGCCATGGGCCAGCAGCGCGTGGTGGATGGTCTGGTTGACCACCTGCTCGGGCTCGCGCCGGCCCGGCGCCTTGCTGCCCACGCCGTAGGCCAGCCAGGTGAAGCAGCGGATCTCGTTGAGCGTGATCCAGTGCCGCACCCAGGGCGACAGCGCCTTGACCACGGTGTCGGCGTAGTGGGCGAAGGCCTCGACGGTGCTGCGCACGGTCCAGCCGCCCTCGTCCTCCAGCGCCTGCGGCAGGTCCCAGTGGAACAGCGTGACCCAGGGGGTGATGCCGTGGCGGTGCAGGCTGGCCAGCAGGCGGCGGTAGAAGTCCAGGCCGGCTGGGTTGGGCTCACCGCGGCCCTGCGGGAAGATGCGCGGCCAGGCGATCGACAGCCGGTAGTGGCGGATGCCCATCGAGGCCATCAGCGCGAAGTCCTCGTCGAAGCGGTGGTAGTGGTCGCAGGCGGTGTCCAGCGTGTCGCCGTTGTGCACCGAGCCCGGCACGCGGGCGAAGCGGTCCCAGATCGACTCGCCCTTGCCGTCGGTGAAGGCGGCGCCCTCGATCTGCGCCGAGGCGGCGGCGACACCGAAGACGAAATGGTCGGGGAAGGGGCTGGCGTAGGTCAGGGGGCTCATGGGCAGGATGCGTCCAGGGGGGCGGCCGCCAGCAGGCGGTCCAGGGTGGGATCGATCGCGTCGGCGAGCCGGTGGTAGCCGGCCTCGCTGAGATGCAGCTGGTCCGGCAGCAGCGCGGGGTCCAGCCAGTCGGCGGCGTCGGTCAGCGCTGCGCCGACGTCGAGGAAGTGCACCCGCTGGCCGTCGGCCAGTGCGCGCAGCCGGGTGTTGACCGCCTCGTTGAGCTGGCGCAGCGGCGCCTCCGGCGCGTGCTCGCGCGGCAGCAGGGCCAGCAGCAGCACGCGGCTGGCGGGCAGGCGACGCTGCAGCTCATCGAGCAGGCGCCAGACGCCGGCTGCGGTGCGCGCCGGCGGCGCCTGCAGGTCGCCGCTGTCGTTGGTGCCGATCAGCAGCACCAGCAGCCGCGGCGCCAGGTTGTCTAGTGCGCCATGCTGCAGCCGCCACAGCAGGTGCTCGGTGCGGTCGCCCCAGCAGCCCATGGCCAGCGCCGGCCGCGCGGCGTAGCGGGCCTGCCAGACCGGCTGGCCCACATCGTCCCAGCCGTGGGTGATCGAGTCGCCCAGGAAGACCAGCTGCGGTGCCTGGCCGGCCGCCCGCATGGCCTGGGCCTGCGCGCGCAGCGCGGCATGGCGCGCGGTCCACCAGGGCAGCGCCTCGGGCTTGTCCAGCGGCACCGGGGCCGGCAGCTCGGCCAGCTCGGGCGGGGGTGGCGGCAGGCTCATCGCAGGGGGCCGGCGGACAGCAGCCGCTGCAGCGTGGGGGCCATGCCGTCGGCCCAGCGGCGGTAGCCGTCCTCGCTGAGGTGCAGCAGGTCGGGGAAGATGGCGGTGGACAGGCGGCCATCGGGCTCGGCCAGCACCGGCTGCAGGTCCAGGAAGCTGATCCGCTCGCCATCGGCGAAGCCGGCCAGGTGCTGGTTGAGGCGGTCGTTGAGGCGGCGCAGCCGGGTGCCGGGCTCGGCGTCGCGCGGGAACACCGCCAGCAGCAGCACCCGCGCGGCGGGCTGGCGGGCGCGGATCTCGTCCAGCAGGCGGCGCACACCGGCCGCCGTGGTGGCCGGATCCTCCTGGCGGTCGCCGGTGTTGTTGGTGCCGATCATCAGCACCACCACGCGGGCCTGGAAACCGTCGATCTCGCCGTGCTGCAGCCGCCACAGCACGTTCTCGGTCTTGTCGCCGCCATAGCCCAGGTCCAGCGCGTCAAGCGGTGCATAGCGCTCGTCCCAGATGCGGCGGCCGGCATCCTCCCAGCCGTGGGTGATCGAGTCGCCGATGAAGACCAGCTGCGGCGGGCGGCCGGCAGCCACCGCCTCGCGCACCGCCTGCAGCTTCTTCTCGTGGCGCGGCATCCACCAGTCCATCGCCCAGACCTGGTCCAGCGTGACCGGCGTGACCGATTCGCTGCGGTAGTCGGGGCAGCCGGTGCTGGGGCGGCCCTGGCGCACCAGGCGCACGCGCGCCACCTGCACCGTGCCGCTGCCGCTGCTGTCGAGGAAGAAGGGCTGGGCGATCGCGCGGAAGTCGGCACCGTCGCGCACGAAACAGCGCAGCGGCAGCGCCAGCTGCTGCCAGTCCTGGCCCTGGGCCGCGCGCGAGGCGCGCAGCAGGTTGACCTTGCGCACGCAGTCGGGGCCGCAGGCCATGCCCACATGCAGGCCGGCGCGGGCCATGTCGTCGCTGCGCCAGTCCAGTTCCAGCGTCGCGTCGTCCAGCGCGCCACGCAGGTCCAGCGGCTGCGTCAGGTGCAGGCGCAGCGCGGCATACCAGGCCTCGCGCCACTGCAGCGTGAGGCTGCCGTCGGTTTCGCGGCGGGCGCGCACGTCACTGGCGGGCACGCGCGGCTGGGCCGGCTTGGGGACCACCACGGTGTCGCCGACCAGCGGCGTGGCGGCCTCCATGTCGGCCACCTCCCAGCGGGCACCGGGCATCAGCTCGGTCACGTCGCCGGTCGGCGCGCGGCCGGCGGGCAGGCTGCTGCAGGCGCTCAGGCCGACCAGCGCGGCCAGGCAGATCAGGGGGTGCAGTGGGCTCATGGTGCGGTGCTGAACTGTTCAGGCGAGAGGGTACGGCGCTCGCCGGCGGCCAGCCGCAGTTGCAGCCGGCGCTCGCCCCAGCGCAGCTGCACCGGGCCGGCACGTTCGGCCTGCAGCGTCACCGACTGCAGCTGGCCGCCCCGCCAGGCCAGGTCCACGCCCAGCGCGCCGCGGGCGCGCAGGCCGCGCACCCGGCCGTCGGGCCAGGCCGGCGGCAGGGCGGGCAGCAGCGTGATCTCGTCCTCGTGCGACTGCAGCAGCATCTCGCAGAAGGCCGCCACCGCGCCGAAGTTGCCGTCGATCTGGAACGGCGGGTGGGCGTCGAGCAGGTTGTCGTAGGTGCCGCCGGCGTTGTTGGCTTCGCTGAAGCGACCGGCCTGCTCGGCGGCGCGGGCGCCGGGCGTGGCCAGCAGGCCGCGCAGCATGCGGTGGGCGCGCGCGCCGTCGTGCAGGCGGGCCCAGAAGGCCATCTTCCAGGCCATCGACCAGCCGGTGCCGGCGTCGCCGCGCGCCTGCAGCGAGGTGCGCGCCGCTGCGGCCAGCGCGGGCGTGCGGATGGGCGAAATCTGCCAGCCCGGGTACACGGCGAACAGGTGCGAGACATGGCGGTGGGTGTCCTGCGGCGTGTCCAGCACCGGGTCGTTCTTCTCGTCCAGCCACTCCAGCAGCTGCCCCCAGCGCCCGATGCGCGGGCCGGCCAGGCGATCGCGCGTCTCGCGCAGGCGGCGTGCGAAGGCGGTGTCCTGGCGCAGCAGCCCGGCGGCGCGGGCGGTGGCGTCGAACAGCGCCCAGAGGATCTGCTGGTCGTAGCTGACGCCGTCTTCCTGCGGCCCGTGCTCGGGCGACCAGCCCATGGGGGCCACCAGGCGGCCGTCGGGCAGGGTCTTCAGGTGGTCCAGCCAGAACAGGCAGACCTCCTTCATCAGCGGGTAGGCGCGCTGTCGCAGGAAGGCCCGGTCCTGACCGAAGGCAAAGTGCTCCCAGAAGTGCAGCGCGTACCAGGCATTGCCGGTCTTGTTCCAGAGGTAGCCCATGGCGCCGAACGGGCTGGTCTCGGTGCGCACCGTCCAGCCGCGCACCGGCTGGCCGTCGGCGCGCAGGAAACTTTCCTCGACGGTGCGAAAACGCTCGCCCCAGGGCGTGATGCCGGGGCGTTGCAGGCCCGGATGGGCCCGCGCGTCGGCGGCGCGCTCGCGCACCGCGCGGCGGTACATCGGGCGCTGGGCCTCGATGAAGCGCAGCAGCGGCTCCTGCAGCGCCAGCAGGTGGGCCGGCCCGGCCAGCCAGTAGTTCATCTGCAGGTTGATGTTGCTGTGGTAATCGCTGTTCCACGGCGGCGTGAGGCTGTGGTTCCACAGGCCCTGCAGATTGGCCGGCAGCGCATCGCGCGAGCTGGCGGTGAGCAGGTAGCGGCCGTACTGCAGGTACAGCGCCTCCAGCTCGGGATCGGCGCCGTCGGCGGTGTGGGCGTGCAGGCGCTGGTCGGTGGGCAGGGCGCGGCGCGCGGCGTCGGTGGCCCCCAGGTCGATCTCGACGCGGCCCATCAGCGCGGCGATGTCGCGCCGGTGCGCCGAGCGCAGTGCCGACAGGCCCTGGCGCAGCGCCGCGGCCACGCGCGCGGCCACCGCCGGCGCCGGGTCGCGGCCGCTGTCGAAGCGGCGCGCCGCATCGGCCAGGTAGCTGGTGCCGGCCGCCAGCACCAGCGTCAGGGCGTCGCAGCCCTCGAAGACCAGGCTGTCGCCGTCGACGCGCAGGTGCCCGCCCTGGGCCTGCACCGCCACCCGGCTGGCGTAGCGCAGGCGGTTGCGGCTGGGGGTGTCGCCGCTCTGGCCGCCGGCCTCGGGCGGCAGCACCCAGCCGGCCAGGCTGCCGTCGGCGCGCAGCACGCCGGCCTCGGCGCGCAGGCGCGCACCATGGCGGTCGCCCAGGCGGATGCGGCCGCTGTGGCGGCCCGGGGTGTCGGCCTGCAGGTGCAGCACGATGACGCCGGCCGGGTGGCTGGCGAAGGCCTCGCGCGTGAAGTGCACGCCGTGTTGCGTGTACTGCACCCGGTGGGTGGCGTCGCTCAGGTCCAGCGAGCGCTCGTAGTCCTGCACTGGCGCGTCGCCGCCGTCCAGCTCGACCCACAGGTCGCCAAAGGGCTGGTAGGCGCCCATCTGGCGGTCGTCGCCGCTCCACAGCGTGATCTCGTTGAACTGCAGGCGCTCGCGCGCGGGCTGGCCGAACAGCATCGCGCCGACGCGGCCGTTGCCAATGGGGAGGGCCTGGCGCTCCCAGCCGTCGGCGGTCTCGGGCGCGGGCGCGGTGTAGCGCAGGCGCAGCTCGGCCGCGCCGACACCCAGCGCCCACAGCAGCCCCAGCAGCGCCAGCAGGGCCTTCATCCGGCCCCTCCGGTGCGCGGCCGGCCCATGACCACGCCGCGGCCGTGCGGCGCCAGGTAGACCGTGCCGTGCTGCAGCGGGTCGCCCTCGATCGACAGCAGGCGGCCGTAGCGGTGCTGCGGGTCGTCGATGCGCAGCCAGCTGCGGCCCTCGTCGTCGGAGCGGAACAGGCCCTCGGCGCCGTCGCCGCGCAGCTGGCCCCACAGGAACAGCGCTGGCTCGCGACGGCCCGGTGCGGGCGCGCCGGTGGTGATGCACCACGCCGCCTGCACCGTGGGCAGCGGGCGCGGCCGGCCCTCGCCGCCCAGGAACCACAGGCCGTCGGGCAGCGCCAGCCACAGGGCGCGCGGCGCGGCCGGCGAACAATGCAGCTGGGCGGATTGCCAGTCGGCCAGCACCGGCAGGCCGGTGATGATGGGCGTGAAGCGGGCGCCACCATCGGTGCTGCCCAGCACCTGGCCCCGATCCGGGTCGAAAGCGTAGAAGACGCCCTCGACGCTGCGCTCGGCCACCGGCGCGCCGCGCGCCGGCCAGCCCTCGCAGGGCGCCCAGCGGCGGCCGCGGTCGGCGCTGGTCACCGCGCCGCGGCCCGCCAGCGCGCAGAGCCAGAAGCCGCCGCGCGCCGACACCGCCAGCTCGCCGGCCAGCGGGCGCTGGCCACCCTGCGGTGCGAAGGGCGCGGTGGGAAACGGGCGCCAGCTGGCGCCGCCGTCGGCGCTCCAGTAGCCCCCGGTGGCGGCCTGGTCGGCGGTGCGCACGACGATGGCCGGGGTCTGCCAGGCGGCATCGACAGCGCGGTTGGTCTCGCGGCAGGGTTGGAACAGGCCGGCCGACGGCGCGCGCGCGGTGTCCTCCCAGGCGCCGCCGCCAACATCACCCATCGCGGCCAGCAGCGTGGCGCCGCCGGACGGACTGCGCAGGCCCAGCACCGCGGTCTCCTCCAGGCCATCGACCTCGAAGCGCCAGTCGATGCGCGGCGCGCGCAACTGGTCGGTCATCCACAGACCATAGCCGGTGCCATAGACGGCGCGGTCGCCCTGGAAGGGGTCGATCTTCAGGTCGGCGATCCAGTGACCCAAGCGGTCGCCATGGCGCCGGTAGTCGGCCGGCCAGGGGTGGCGGCTGTCGTCGTGGCGCGAGCGCGGGCCCAGCGGTTGCCAGTGGACACCGTCGTCGTCGCTGACGAAGAGCTCGTCGCCCTCGGCCCAGCGCTCGATCGTGGCCACCACCAGGCGGCCAGGACGCTGGCGGTCGACGTCCAGGCCGGACCAGCCGAAGCGGCCGGCAGGCCGCGGGCTGATCTCGCTCCAGCGGCCGGCGCTGTCGCGCTTCCAGACGCTGCCGCCGTCGAGCTCGCCCGGGTTGGCCAGCGTGGCGCCGCGCGGCCGCGCGAAGCTGACGTAGAGCGTGCCCTGCGGCCCCAGCACGGCGCGCTGCGGCACCTGGCCGGGCGCCACGGGCTCGCGCTCGAAATGATCGCCGCCGTCGCTCGACACCCACAGCCCCGGTTGGTCGTGGCAGCCCACCCACAGGCGGCGGCAGGGCTGGCCGGCGCCGCCGCTGGTCGGGTCCAGCAGCACCAGCGTGGGCTGCTGGCCGGGACAGCCCGCCACGCGGCTGAAGCGTCGGCCGTGGTCGTCGCTGCGGTGCAGACCATCGCGGGCGCTGCCCAGCCACAGGCGCTCACCGCGCCAGGGATCGACCTGCAGCCGCTCGCCGCTGCCGCGGCCGGGCTCGTTGCCGCCCAGGCCGATGCCCAGTTCATGCACCTGCCAGCGCGCACCGCGGTCGTGGGAGGCGAGCAGCGCGCCGGTGCGCGACCAGCGGCCGGTGTAGAGCCCGCAGGCGGCGTACAGCCGGTCCGGGTCGGCGGGGTCGACGGCGATGGACAGTACGCCCATCAGGTCGGCGTCGGCGCGGCCCAGGTGGTCCAGCAGGGGCAGCCAGCGGCCGGCCGACGGGTCGTGGCGGTACAGGCCGCCGATGTCGGTGCGGGCGTACAGCAGACCGCGCTCGCGCGGGTGGAAGACAAAGCCGTCGACGAAGCCGCCCCCGCCAAAGGGCAGGCTGCGCCAGTCGTAGGCCGCAGCGGCTGGCGCCTGGGTGCGGCCGATCAGGGGCGTGGCCAGGCAGGCCGCGACGCCTTGTCGCAGCAGGTCTCGGCGGCGGGTCATCAGTGCGGTCCCTTGTCTGGCAGGCGTGCCATGCGCACGCGCAGCACCACCGGCGTGGCCGGCAGGTTCAGGCCGTAGTCGACCTGGTCGCCATTCCAGCGGCGCTCGCTCACCCAGCGGCCCTGCGCGTCGAATCGGCCCTGCTCGGCCGACAGCAGCACGGCGCGCTCGGCCGGTTGGGTCGGCTCGATGCGCACGCGGGTGCGCTGACCCACCAGGATGAACTCGTCATCACCGATCTGCGCCACGGCCGCGCCGCCGGTGCGCGCGCCCGCCCAGGGCGGCGGCGGGGCGCCCGGAAACCAGGCCTTCTCGCCGAACATCCACTCGCCGAAGGCCAGGCGCAGCTGCCAGCCCTGGAGCGTCAGACGGCGCTCCTGGCCGTCGTCGGGCTCACTGGCGCCGGCGGTGCGGCCCTCCAGCGCCCAGCGCGCCCAGGACCGCTGCATCGGCGCGAAGGCCGCATACACCTGGGCAAAGGGCTGGACCATGCTGCGGTCGGTGGCCATGGCGCCCAGCGGCGCATTGCTGTAGTTGAAATAGTCGATGCCGAAGGGCACCACACCCAGGCTGCCGCGGCCCAGGATGGCCCACAGGTAGCGCGCATAGGCCGGGGCGTTGCTGATCTCGGGAATGAACAGCGGGTTGTCGCGGCGCTGGAACTGGCCCAGCGTGGCCTCCACCTTGGGCGTTTCGGCGTGGTAGAGGTCGGCGCCCACCACGTCGATGTGCGGGGCGGCGGCCTTGTAGATGGCGATCACCTCGGGCGTCGGGCCGCCGGCGGCGAAGTTGTTCTTCCAGGGCTGGGGCGGCTGCTCCAGCGGGTCGCGCAGCGCGGCGTTCACGTACATCGGCAGATCGTGCTCGCGGCGCCCCGAGGCCGCGACGGTGTCGATGTAGCGGGCGATGGCCCAGGCGTGGAAGTACTCGTCGGCGTAGTCGCCGTAGACCTCGCGCCAGGTGCCGCTGGCGGGCCGGCCGGGCAGGGCCGGCTGGCGCGCCAGCACGGCGCTGGGCACCGGCTGGGCGAAGGCGGCCTCGGCCTGGGGACCGTGGTCGCGCGCCAGCCCGTGGGTGCCGACCTCGTTCTCGACCTGCACCATGATCACGGTGTGCCGTTGGCCGTCCACCTTCTTCAGGTGGGCCATCAGCGCCGTGAAGGCGCGGCGGTCGCGGTCAAGCGTGGCCTCGCCGAAGGGCGACAGGCAGTAGCTGGCCTGGCCCTGGGCATCGACCATCGGCGGGAAGCGCTTCGGGTCCAGCTTCACCCAGGCCGGCGTGTACTGCGCGCTGGTGTTCTTCCAGGTGCCGAACCACAGCAGCACCACCCGCAGCCCGCGCTGGCGCGCCTGCGCCAGCAGGGTGTCGACGAAGCGGAAGTCGAAGCGGCCCTCGACCGGCTCCACCTGCTCCCAGGCCACCGGCACCGACACGGTGTTGGCGCCCAGATCCTTCACGGCCGGCCACACCTGCGACAGGGCCGCGGGGTAGTTGCTGCTGTTGTGGACCTGGGCGCCCAGCATCAGGTAGGGCTGGTCATCCACCACCAGGGCCGCGCGACCGTCCCGGTGCACCAGGTGCGGCGGCGAACCCGCCGCCGCGCTGGTGACCAGGGCGGCCAGCGCCGTGGCCCGGAGCATGCGCAGTGCAGACATGGCGCAATGGTGCCCTGGATCAGAACGTGTAGCGCGCCGTGACCGTGTAACGCGGGCCGGTGTAGAACAGGCCGCGCGTCATGTAGCCGATGTGCTGCTGCATCAGCTGGCGCTGGCGCGCCGAGGTCAGGTTCTGCGCCTCCAGGCCCAGGGTCAGCTGGTCGTTGAGCAGCTTGTAGAACACGCCGCCGTCGACCTGGCCATAGGCGTCCGCCCACACCGGCAGGCCCCAGGCCACGTTGCGCTGGCCGACCGTCGGGCTGTTCGGGTTGGTGTCGGTGCCGTCGCCACCCTGCGTGCCATTGACGTTGACCGCCTGCAGGTACTTGCCGCGCCAGCTGTAGGCCAGGCGCGCCGACAGCGGCCCCTGGTCATACATCAGCGCCAGCGAGAAGGCGTTGCGCGAGAGGTTCTGCAGCGGCAGGTCGCCGAAGCTGCGGCCGTCGGTGTCGCAGCCGTTGAGGTTCAGGTTGAAGTTGGTGGCCGAGTTGCCGCCGCTGCAGTAGGCGGCGTTGACCGGGTTGTAGAGCTTGGTCTTGCTGTCGACGTAGGTGTAGTTGGCCTGCACGCCGAAGCCCGACATCCAGCCCGGCAGGCTGTCGAAGTAGGTCTGGAAGGCCAGCTCGAAGCCGCGCGCATAGCCCTTGGCGCCGTTGACCGGGCTGGTGACGACGAAGGTCTGCGGGTTGCCGCTGGTGTCCGGGATCTGGAAGGCGGTGGACTGCCGGATGATGACGTCCTTGAGCTCCTTGTCGAACAGCGCCACGGTGAACGAGCCGGCCTTGCTGAAGTACCACTCGGCGGTCAGGTCGGCCTGGGTGGACCTGATCGGCTTGAGCATCGGGTTGCCCAGCGCCTCGCCGGTCTGCGTGACCGAGGTCACGACGGTGCCGTTGCGCTGCACGTCCTGGCTCAGCTTGGTGTAGGCCTGCATGTCGGTGAAGTCGGGGCGCGACATCGCCTTGGCCAGCGCGAAGCGGAACTGCAGATCACTGCCCGCCTTCATGCGCAGGTTCAGGCTGGGCAGGACGTTGGTGTAGGTGTTCTCGAAGTCCACCGGCTTGTTGTAGGCGGCGATCACCGGCACCGTCACGCCGCTGTCGGTGGGCGAGTTCTTGCTGCCGTCGAAGGCGACGTAGCCGTGCGCGGTGACCTTGGTGTTGACCAGACGCACACCGATGTTGCCGTCGACCGGGTACTTCCAGTCGTCGAAGCCGAAGCGCAGCTGCGCGTAGGCCGCCTGCGAGCGCTCCTGCAGCACGTTGGTGCCCGGGCTGTTGGCGTCCTCGGAGATCGACTCCGGCGAGAAGACGAAGGGCCAGCCGTCGCAGGTGGGGTTGTTGGCGCCCAGCTGCTTCTTGCAGTGGTCGCGGGTGTAGCCGTAGAGCGTCTGGTAGCTGGCCGGGAAGCCCTGGGCCAGCGAGGAGTTCGGGAAGATCACGGCCGGCGGCGCGGAAACGCTGCCGCCGAAGAAGTTGCCGAACTGCTGCAGGTGGGTGTTGCCCGGGTAGTCGCTCAGGTAGGCCGGGCCGCCAGCGGTCCAGGGCTGGGTCAGGGCCTGCCAGTGGTAGTTGCTGGGGTTGCGGTAGGACAGGGCCTCGCGGTCGTTCAGGCGGATGCCGAAGCGCAGGTCCTGCAGCACCGGGTCGTCGAAGGTGTACTTGGCGTCCGCGCGGCCGGCCTTCTCGGTGGCCTTGCTGCGGTCCAGGTGCTCCATCGTGAAGGCCCAGTAGTAGTTCTTCGGGTCGGCCAGGTGGGCGCGGTCGGCGGCGTCGAAGATCAGCGTCGGCGTGGCGCCGCGCAGGTCCAGCGTCTCCTTGGGCATGCCCACGCCGGTGGCGACGGTGGAGTCGAAGCCGTCGGTGCGGGCGCGGATGTACTGCAGGTCGGTGCTGAAGCTCCAGCGGTCGCTGGCCTTCCACTTGGCCTTCCAGGCGAACTCCTCGGTCTTGGAGTCGCGGGTGGCAAAGCGGGTGTCGTTGTTGAAGTTGAACAGGCCGCCGTTGTCGGTGGTGGTCAGCGTGCCATAGACCAGCGCGCCCTTGTCGTTGAACTGGCCGTTGGTGACGGTGACCGAGTAGGGGTTCTGCTGGGCGAAGATCGCCTGCTCGTCCCACTGCATGTGGTACTTCGACTGGAAGTAGGTCAGCGCGGTCTCGAAGTCGTTCTTCTTCCACTGCAGCGCACCGTACAGGCCGTCACGCTGACGCTCGAACTCCAGCGTGCGCCACTGTGCGCCCTTGGGGATCCAGACCGTCGTCGCCGGGTCCTGGCCGGCATAGGCGTCGGTGCGCGGGTAGTAGGGCTCGACCTGGAAGAAGTCGGAGCGGGTGCGGCTCTCGGAATGCGCCAGGTTCAGCAGCGCGCCGAACTGGCCGAGGTCGGTGTCCCAGCGGTTGCTCAGCAGCAGCGAACCCGAGGGCGACTGCTTGCTGTTGAGCTTGTTGTAGGTGTTCTCCAGCGACACCGCACCCTTGAAGCCCTTGAAGTCCAGCGGCAGTGCGGTGCGCAGGTTGACCAGACCGCCGACGGCGCCCTCGATCTGTTCGGCCGAGGGGTTCTTGTAGACGTCCACGCCGGCCATCAGCTCGGGCGGCACGTCCTCGAAGTTCAGCGCGCGGCCGCCGTTGGCCGAGAAGGAGTCGCGGCCGTTGAGCTCGGAGCGCACCCAGGACAGGCCGCGGATCGAGACGCCCGAGCCCTCGACCGAGTAGTGCTCGGGATCGCCCTTGGCCATGGTGCGGTCCATGGTGACGCCCACCACGCGCTGCAGCACCTCGGTGATCGAGCGGTCGGGCAGCTTGCCGATGTCGTCGGCGACGATCGAGTCGACGATCTCGTCGGACTCCTGCTTGATCTTCTGCGCGCTTTGCAGGGCGGCGCGCTGGCCCGTGACGACGATCGCGGTGGCGGCACTGGCGGCGGGGGCCGGGGCAGGCGCCTGCTGGGCGCTGGCCAGGCCGGTCCACATCAGGGCCACCTGGGCGGCCGCGAGCGAGAGCGCCGTGCGCTGGGGTTTCTTCATGGCTTGTCTCCGGTTGCTGTGTCGAGAGGGTGGGGCGGTGCGGCTGTCTCGCCGCTCGGTGAAAGTCGGCTCAGGGTTCGCAGAAGCGATTGACGAGGTTCTCCAGGTATTCCTGGCGGCCCGACACCGGCGCGGTGTCGGTGTTGTGTTGCAGCACCGCGTCGGCCAGGTCGGCCAGCGTCAGCTGTCCGCCCAGAATGGCCTGGCCACGTGCGCTGTCCCAGCCGGCGTAGCGCTGCGCCAGCGCGGCCTGCAGGCGGCCGTCGGTGATCATCTTCTCGGCCACCAGCAGCGCGCGCGCGCAGGCGTCCATGCCGCCGATGTGGCCGTGGAACAGATCGGCCGCGTCGATCGACTGGCGGCGCACCTTGGCGTCGAAGTTCAGGCCGCCAGTGCCCAGGCCGCCGGCCTGCAGGATGTGGTAGAGCGCCAGCGCCAGCTCGGGCACGTTGTTGGGGAACTGGTCGGTGTCCCAGCCCAGCTGGGGGTCACCGCGGTTCATGTCGATGCTACCCAGGATGCCCAGCGCGGCGGCGGTGGCGATCTCGTGCTCGAAGCTGTGACCCGAGAGCGTGGCGTGGTTGGCCTCGATGTTGACCTTGATCTCCTTGTCCAGGCCGTGGCGGGCCAGGAAGCCGTAGACCGTGGCGGTGTCGAAGTCGTACTGGTGCTTGGACGGCTCGCGCGGCTTGGGCTCGATCAGCAGCGTGCCGGTGAAGCCGATGCGGTGCTTGTGCTCGACCACCAGGTGCAGGAAGCGGGCGAACTGGTCGAGCTCCTGGCCGACGCGGGTGTTGAGCAGGGTCTCGTAGCCTTCGCGGCCGCCCCACAGCACATAGTTCTCGCCGCCCAGGCGCAGCGTGGCGTCCAGGGCGTCGCGCACCTGCAGCGCGGCCAGCTCGAAGATGCGCGGATCGGGGTTGGTGGCGGCCCCCGACATGAAGCGGCGGTGGCTGAACAGGTTGGCCGTGCCCCACAGCAGCTTCATGCCGGTGCGCTGCTGGTGCTCGCCCAGCACATCGACCATGCGCAGGAAGTTCTCGTGGCTCTCGCGCGGGGTGGCGCCTTCCGGGGCGACATCGCGGTCATGGAAGCAGTAATAGGGCGCGCCCAGGCGCTCGAAGAAGTCGAAGGCGGCCTGCGCCTTGCGCTCGGCCAGCACCATCGGCGCCGCGCCCTCGAACCAGGGGCGCTCGAAGGTGCCGCCGCCGAAGGGGTCCAGGCCGGTCCAGCAGAAGCTGTGCCAGTAGCAGACGGCAAAGCGCAGGTGATCGGCCATGCGCCGACCCAGCACCAGGCGGTCGGCGTCGTAGTGGCGGAAGGACAGGGGGTCCTCGCTGGCCGCTCCGGCAAAGCGGATGGGCGGGATGTCCTGGAAGTAGCTGCTCATGGGTGGCTTCAGTGGGCTTTAGCGTTAAATCAGCGGCTTGAAAAGAGGCTCAGGCGGTCATCGCGAGCGCCTGCCGCGGTGTCGTGGACGGTGCGCGCAGGCGCTGGTACAGGCTCTGGAAGCGGGCGCGCCGCTCGGCCAGGCGCGCGGCGGCGCCGGGCGTGGGGTGGAAACGGGCCGTCACGGCCAGGGGGGTGCAGACGCGGGCCGGGTCGGCGCCGGCGGCCAGCCAGCCCAGGCGGGCGGCGCCCAGCGCGGCGCCGGTCTCGGCGCCGTCGAGCTGACGCAGCTCCAGCCCCAGCACATCGGCCAGCAGCTGGGCCCACAGCGCGCTGCGGGCGCCGCCGCCCACCAGCGCCAGCGGGCCGACCTCGGTGCCGGCGGCGCGCAGCGCGTCGAGGGCATCGGCCAGACCGAAGGCCACGCCTTCGAGCACTGCGTAGCCGCCGTGCGCGCGGGTGCTGGCGTGGGTCAGCCCGTGCAGCACGCCGGGCGCGAAGGGATCGTTGTGGGGCGTGCGCTCACCGGCCAGGTAGGGCAGGAACAGCGGCGCCTCGGTGCGCTGGGCGGGACTGAGCCGGGCCACCTCGTCGAGCAGCGTGGTTTCGTGACCGGCGCCGCTGAACGACGTGAACCAGCGCAGGCAGCTGGCCGCCGACAGCATCACGCCCATCTGGTGCCAGCGCTGCGGCAGCGCGTGGCAGAAGGCGTGCACGGCGCTGGCCGGGTTGGGGCGGTAGCGGTCGTTGACGACGAACAACACGCCCGACGTGCCCAGCGACAGGAAGCCCTGCCCCGGCTCGGTGGCGCCGATGCCGATGGCGCTGGCGGCGTTGTCGCCGGCCCCGCCGGCGATCACCACGCCCGCCGGCAGGCCCCAGGCGGCTGCCAGCGCCGGCCGCAGCGTGGCCGACGGCGCGCCGCTGTCGACCAGGCGCGGCATCTGGGCGCGGCTCAGGCCACACGCGGCCAGCAGTTCGTCGGACCAGTCGCGCCGGGCCACGTCCAGCCACAGCGTGCCGGCGGCATCAGAGGCCTCGCTGACCTTGTCGCCCGACAGGCACCAGCGCAGATAGTCCTTGGGCAGCAGTACGCTGCGGATGCGCGCGAACAAGGCCGGCTCATGGCGCTTCACCCACAGCAGCTTGGGCGCGGTGAAGCCCGGCATCGCCAGGTTGCCGGCGATGGCATGCAGGTTGGGCGCGCGGGACGACAGCTCGGCACACTCGGCGTGGCTGCGGCCGTCGTTCCAGAGGATGGCCGGACGCAGCACCATGTCGTCACCGTCCAGCAGCACGGCGCCGTGCATCTGGCCGGACAGGCCGATCGCGCGCACCGCGGCAAAGGCCTGCGGATGGGCCGCGCGCAACTCGGCCACCGCCAGCTGGGTGGCGTTCCACCAGTCCTGCGGCAGCTGTTCGGACCACAGCGGCTGCGGCTGCGACAGCGACAGCGGCGCCCCCGCCTGGCCGATCACGCTGCCCTGCGCATCCAGCAGCAGCAGCTTGACCTCGGAGGTGCCCAGGTCGATGCCCAGCGAGCAGCCCTCGGCCGGATGCAGCGGTGCGCCCGCGCTCATGCGGCGTCCTTCAGCGCGGGCATGGTCAGCGGCCGGGTCAGGCGGTAGCGCGCCAGCGCCGCCGCACCGATGGCCACCGCGTCGGCGCCATGGCGGCTGATGCGCAGCGCCGGCGGGGCCAGACCGGCAGCGGCGGCGTGCTCGGTCAGCGTGCGCAGCGCGGGCTGCAGGAAGGGATCGCCCAGGCTGACCAGCGCGCCGCCCAGCACGATGCAGCCGGGGTCGTAGGCCGCAGCCAGGTTCTGCAGCAGCACGCCCAGGTAGGCGCCTGACCTGGCGACCGCGCGCAGCGTGCCGCGCTCGCCCGCCTGCACCCGCGCCGCCAGCACCGACAGGTGGCGCTGCTCGTCGTCGTCGGACTGCGGGCCCAGCATCGCGCGCAGGCCGATCAGCGCTTCGGCACAGCCACGGCGACCACAGCTGCAGGGGGGGCCGTTGAGCTGTAGCACGATGTGGCCGACCTCGCCGGCAAAGCCGCGGTGCCCGGTGAGCAGGCGCTCGCCCACCACGACCCCGGCGCCAACGCCCTCGTTGAGGCTGACGTAGAGCAGCGGATCGGCCACCTCGTGGCGATTGAACTCGAGCTCGCCCAGCGCCGCGACATCGGCCTCGTTCTGCACGAACAGCGGCACGCCATCCAGCGCGGTGCCGGCCAGGCGTTCGCCGAGCAGGGCGCCGACGGGCACATCGCGCCAGCCCAGGTTGGGGGCGAAATGCAGGTGGCCGCTGGCCTCGTCGACACCGCCGGGCAGCCCGATGCCGATGCCGATGATGTGCTGGCGCGGCGTGTCGATGCGCTGCGCCAGCTTCAGCATCGTCTGGGACAGCTGGCCCAGGCAGGCTTTGGCACCACGGCCGGGCGTCATGGGCACCGAGGCCGACTGCTGCACCTCGCCGGTCAGCGACGTCAGCACCAGGCGCAGCGACTCGATGCCGACCTCCACGCCCAGCAGCAGCTTGCGCTCGGGGTCGACGAACAGCGGCGTCGGGCGCCGGCCCAGCTCGCCGGTGGCCACCACCTCGCGCTCGACCAGCCAGCCCTCGTCCAGCAGCTCGCGCGCCAGGGTGCTGACCGTGGACTTGGTCAGGCCGACGGCCGCCGCCAGCTCCACCCGGGACAAACCCGGATGGGTGCAGAGGTGGCGCACCAGGGACATGCGGTTGATGCCCTTGAGCAGTTGCTGGTGGCCGGCGGCGTGGGTGAGATCGGCGAGCAAGACAGGAGGCCGGTAGGACGATGGCAGAATCGTGGGGCGACTATAGTTCGATCGTCGAACGAATCAATCCAGGGGAAATACCAAGCCACCACCAGGCGCCTTCGGGCCCATGATGGCGCCCCGTCACACCCCCTGCGCGCCCCATGCACGACCCCCAGGCCCTGCGCAAGATCGTCATCCTCGGCGGCGGCACCGCCGGCTGGATGGCGGCGCTGCCGCTGGCGCAGCGCCTGCGGCGCGGCGGTGCGGCGCCGGTGATCGAGCTGGTGGAGTCGGCCGAGATCGGCACCATCGGCGTCGGCGAGGCCACGCTGCCGCCGATCCGCTTCTTCAATGCCAGCCTGGGCCTGGACAACGCCGAGTTCATTCGCCGCACGCAGGCCAGCTTCAAGCTGGGCATCGAGTTCGCGGACTGGGGCAAGGTGGGTGAGTCCTTCTTCCACGGCTTTGGCGACCATGGCCCGCCGATCGACACCCGCTCGTCCTACGCCTACTGGCTGCGCCTGCGCCACGAAGGCGCGATCGGTGCGCTGGCCGACTGGTCGGTGCCCACCGAGATGGCGCGCCAGGGCCGCTTCACGCCGCCGCTGGAGGGGCCGCCCAGCGCCGCCAATGCCTACGCCTACGCCTTTCATTTCGATGCCGGCCTGTACGCCGCCTACCTGCGCGAGCACGCGCTGGCCGCCGGCGTGGTGCGCACGGAGGGCCAGGTGGTCGAGGTCGAGCGCCGGCCTGGCGACGGCTTCGTCAGCGCCCTGCGCCTGGCCGATGGCCGGCGTGTCGAGGGAGACCTGTTCATCGACTGCTCGGGCTTTCGCGCGCTGCTGATCGAGGGCGTGATGCAGGCCGGCTTCGAGGACTGGAGCCACTGGCTGCCCTGCGACCGCGCGCTGGCCGTGCCCAGCGGCCGCATGGCGCAACTGCCGCCCTTCACCCGCAGCGCCGCCACCCCGGCCGGCTGGACCTGGCGCATCCCCCTGCAGCACCGCACCGGCAACGGCCATGTCTACTGCAGCCGCTTCATGGACGACGACGAGGCCGCGCGCCTGCTGCTGGCCGGCCTGCCGACGCCGGCCACCGATGTGCCGCGGCCGATCCGCTTCACCGCTGGCCGGCGGCGCCGGTGCTGGGTGGGCAATGTGGTGGCGGTGGGCCTGTCCTCGGGCTTCCTCGAACCCTTGGAGTCGACCAGCATCCAGCTGATCCTGGACGCGGTGGGCCGGCTGCTGATGCTGCTGCCCGACCGCAGCTTCGAGCCACACCTGGCGGCCGAGTTCAACCGGCTGATGGCGCGCCAGTACGAATCCATCCGCGACTTCATCATCCTGCACTACACGCTGAGCCGGCGCGATGACCAACCGTTCTGGCGCGAACTGCGCACGATGCCGCTGCCCGACACGCTGGCGCACCAGATCGCGCTGTTCCGCGACAGCGGCCGCGTGGCGGTGCTCGACCCGGACGGTTTTGCCGAGCCCTCGTGGGTGGCGATCATGAACGGCATGGGCGTGCTGCCGCGGCGCCACGACCCGCTCACGCACGGCATCGACGCGGCAGCGCTGCGCGGCCACTTCGCGCGGCTGCGCGAGGCCATTGTCGGCACGGTGCGGACAATGCCCAGCCATGACGCCTTTCTGGCCGCGCTGGCCGCCTGACAGCCTGAGACCATGATTCCTGCGCTCAACGGCTTTCGCTCCACCACCGGCATCGCAGTGGCGCGAGCCCGTCCGGCGCCGCGGCCGCGGCCGCCGCAGCCGGCCCGCTTCCGCCCGGCCGAGCGCGCACTGCTGCTGGCGCAGCCAGGCATCGGTCGGCGCACGCTGGCCGTGCTGGAGGCGGCTGGCGTCGGCTCGCTGTTGGAGCTGCTGCTGCTGGAGCCGGCGGAGATTGCCGGGCTGGCGCTGACCCGGCCGGCACCGCTGCTGCAGTTCCTGGATGGCTGCCGCTCGGCCGAACTGGTGGTTCAGTCGCTGGTAGCCACCCGCACGCAGTCGCGTCCTGCCGCCTTGGCGGCATAGAGGGCCGCGTCAGCGGCGGCCAGGCCGTCGGCGGCGCTGGCATGGTCGGCCAGATCGGCCAGGCCGACACTCACCGTCACCCGCAGGCCCGAGGCCAGGACGCCCCAGTCCTCGGCGGCCACCTGGGCGCGCAGGCGCTCGGCCACCTGGCGCGCGGCCGGCAGGTCCAGCGCGGGCCAGGCCAGCACGAACTCCTCGCCGCCGAAGCGGGCGCACAGGTCGGCGTCGCGCGCGCCGGCCTGCAGCAGTTGCGCCAGGCGGCGCAGCACCGCATCGCCCACCAGGTGCGAGTGCCGGTCGTTGATCTGCTTGAAGTGGTCGATGTCCAGCAGTGCCAGCGGCAGCGGCCGGCCCCGCTCGCGCGCCTGGGCATGCCAGGGTGCCAGGCGCTGGTCCAGGTAGCGGCGGTTGCCCAGGCCGGTGAGGGCGTCCGCCAGGGCCTCGCGGCGGGCGCGCTCCAGTTCCACCCGCAGCGCCAGCGCGGCGGCCTTGCGCTGCGCCAGGTCGACCGCGCATTCCTCGCGCAGCGCATGGAAGCGCTTGTGGTGCTGCAAGGCTTCACGCCAGTGAGCGCCGGCTTCCTCGATCGCGCAGGCCTGTTCGTGCAGGGCCGCGGCGCGCGCCTTGGCCCCCAGGGCGGCGCAGGCCGCCAGGCCGTCGTTGATGGCGCGCCGCGCGGCCGCCAGATCCCCTGCGGCGGCGTGCAGCCGCGCCAGCCAGCCGGCGGCATGCGGCAGGCTGCTGCGGTCGGGCCAGGCCGCGACGATGCGCGCCTGGCGCGCGAACACCGCCAGGGCCTCGTCGCGCCGGTCGCGCAGGACCAGCGACGCGCCCAGCGCCACCAGCAGGTGTGGCAGCGTCAGCTCCTGGTCATGGGCGCAGGCCAGCGCATCGGCCTCGGCGGCCAGCTGGTCCAGCTCGGCCCAGGCCGCGGCGGCGGTGTCGGGGTGCTGGGTCTGCGCCGCCTCGCCGCGGGCCAGCACACGGCCGGCCAGGTTGGTCAGCGCGATCAGGCGCAGGTCCACGCAGCCGCTGCGGCGGGCGCTGTCCAGGGCCTGGCGCTGGTAGGTTTCGGCGGCCTCGGCCTGGCCCAGGTCGGCATGCACCAGGCCCAGCAGGTTGAACAGGTGCAGCTGCAGGCGCGGCTCGGCGGGCGACAGGCGGTGCACCGCCTTCAGCTCGGCAAGGGCCTCGTCCAGATCGCCCAGCGCCCAGCAGATGCGAGCCCAGGCCAGGCCGGCGTGGGCGGTGGCGGGGGCGTCGCTGGCCAGGTCGGCCGCGGCGCGCGCCTCGCTGGCCAGGCGCGAGGCCTGGGCCAGGTCATTGCGCCGGTAGTGGCCATGCGAGGCGATGGCCAGCGCCTGCGCCTGCAGGTGGGCAGGCAGGCCGGGGTGTTGCAGCAGGGCCTGCAGACAGGCGTCGGTGGCCGCGTGCTCGGTGCGGTCCACGCTGTCCTGCAGCGCGCGCAGCAGGTCGGCGGGGGCGGCGGGGAGCGCGATCATGCCAGCGATTGTCGCGGGTCGACCCCCGCCGGGCGAGCGCTGCCGCGGCCCCGGCGCTCAGTCGCCAAGGTACCAGTGGTGGGCCAGCGGCACCCCGTCCAGGCCGGGTGGCAGCAGGTAGTCGGCCACGACCCAGGCGCTGCGCGCGCTCTGGGCCGCGTCGCCCAGCAGTTCATCGACCACGCGGCAGGAGCGCGCATCCAGCGCCGCCCAGGGCTGGTCGAGCAGCACCAGATCGGCGCCACTGGCCGCAGCGCCCAGCAGACCCAGCTTGCGGCGGCTGCCCCGCGAGAGCATGTACAGCGGCTTGGGCAGGTGCTCGTCCAGGCCCAGCGCCTGGGCCAGCTCGGCGGCCACGGTCGCGTCCCAGCCGGGGTGGGCGGCGCAGCGCGCGGCCAGCCAGTCGGTGGCCACCACGGCGTCGTCGGCAGGGTCGTCGGTCGGGGCGTACCAGACCGGGCCGTGCTGCCGCTCGATCCGGCCCTGCGCCGGCGCCACCTCACCGGCCAGCAGGCGCAGCAGCAGCGTCTTGCCGCGGCCTTCGCCGCCGGTGATGGTCGACAGCCCCGGGCGCAGCTCGGCCGTCAGGCCCTGCAGCGGGCCCAGGCAACAGTCCACCAGGCGCAGCCGTGTCGTCATCGCCGTGATTGTGGCCTGCTCAACGGCTGGCCAGCCGGCCCACCGCCGCCAGCACCGCCTCGTCCTGCGGGCGGGGGTCGCGGCTGCCGCGCTGCGGGCCCTCGTAGTAGACCGCCACCACGCGCGGCGCACGGCCGCCGGGGGGCCAGACGATGCCGACGTCGTTGAGGCGGTCGGGCAGGCCGTCGTCCAGGCCGGTGCCGGTCTTGTGGCCCAGGGTCCAGCCGCTGGGCAGTCCGGCGCGCAGGCGGCGTGGGCCGGTGCGCGTGGTGCGCATCCAGCCCAGCAGGCGATCGCGGCTGCTGGCGCTGTGCAGGTCGCCCCTGAGCAGTCGGGTCAGGTTGGCGGCGATGGCGGCCGGCGAGGTGCTGTCCTGCGCCTCGCCGGCGCGGACCTGATTCATCGCCGGTTCGGTGCGGTCCAGGCGCGTGACGCTGTCGCCCTGCCGGCGCAACCAGTCGGTCAGTGCGGCGGGCCCGCCCAGATGGCGCAGCAGCAGGTTGGCGGCCAGGTTGTCGCTGTGGCACTGGGCGGCTTCGGCCAATGCCGACAGCGTCATGCCGGCGCGTGCATCGTGGGTGGCGGTGACGGGGCTGTTCGGCACGGCGTCGGCCGCCTGCCAGTGCAGGCGGTCGTCGAGCCGCCAGCGCCCGGCGTCGGCTTCGGCCAGCACGGCGGCCGCCAGCCACAGCTTGAAGGTGGAGCACAGCGCGAAGCGCTCATCGGCGCGGTGCGTCAGGCCCGGGCCACCGCCCAGGTCCTGCATCACCACGCCCAGGCGGCCGCCGTGGCGGCGCTCCAGGGCGGCCAGGGTGTCGGGGGCGGCCTGTGCGCTGCCCAGGCCCAGGCTGCCCAGGCCGGCCAGGGCCTGTTGCAGCACGCGGCGACGGGATCTGTCCATAGCTTTCCTCATCAATGGGGGGTGGTGCGGCGGTATTCTTGGGCTCCTGTCATCCCTTGCCCAACGACATGTGCTGGGCACTGGCATGAGGAAATCTCATGGCATTGACCCATCTGTCACTGAACCACCTGCATGCGTTCGCGGCCGCCTCGCGGCACCTGAACTTCACCCGCGCGGCCGACGAGCTGTGCGTGACCCAGGCCGCGGTGAGCCACCAGATCAAGGCGCTGGAGGCGCAGATCGGCCAGCGCCTGTTCCTGCGCACCGCGCGCGGCCTGCAGCTCAGCGACGAGGGCGCGCGCCTGGCGCCGCTGGTGCAGCAAGCCTTTGCGCTGCTGGACAAGGCGGTGCAACTGCTGGACGAGCGCTCCCCGCCCGAGCGCCTGACGGTGGCCGTGGTGGGCACCTACGCCCAGGGCTGGCTGCTGGAGCGGCTGCCGCAGTTCCAGGCCGAACACCCGCACATCGAGCTGCGCCTGCAGACCCACAACAACAAGCTGGACCTGGCCACCGAAACCATCGACGCGGCGATCCGCTTTGGCGACGGCGCCTGGCGCAGCACCCACGCCGTGCCACTGCAGGCCGCGCCGCTCACCCCCTTGTGCGCGCCCGCGCTGGCCGCCACGCTGGCGCGCCCCGCCGACCTGCGCCGCTGCACGCTGCTGCGCAGCTACCGCACCGAGGACTGGCCCGCCTGGTCACGCGCCGCCGGCCTGGAGCCGCTGAACGCCCGCGGTCCGCAGTTCGATTCGTCGGTGCTGATGGTGCAGGCGGCGCTGCTGGGCAGCGGCGTGGCGCTGGCCCCGGCGGCCATGTTCCCCCGCGAGCTGGCCGAGGGGCGGCTGGTGCAGCCCTTCGGGGTGGCGGTGGACGTGGGGCGCTACTGGCTGACGCGGCCGCTGGGGCGGGAGCCTTCTGCGGCGCTGCGGGCGTTTGAAGCCTGGCTGCAGGCCGAGGCGGTCCGCGACGGCGCTCAGCCGCCCGCGCTGAGCTGATCCACCGCCAGCTGTGCCAGCGCGCTCCAGCGATCGTCGGCCCACTGCTCGCAGTAGCGCTGGAACTGGCGCCGGGTGGATTGCACCGGGAACGGATCGGAGCCGGCCGAGGCGATGATCGCCTGGCAGGCCTCGGTGATCGTGTTCTGGGCCTGGCCCAGGCGGAACTGTCGACCGGCATACACGCTGCCCAGCATGGTCAGCTCGGCCACCGTGCCCCAGGCCCAGGCCAGGTCCTTGCCCTTGGCGCTCAGCTGCTCAAGGCGAGCCAGTTGCGTTGTGAGCTCCCAGCGCAGCTTGCCGGCCGAGACCAGGGCCGCCAGCGCGGCCTTGTCACCGCGGGCGGCGATCACGCCCATCGACAGGTACTGGGTGCTGACCCAGTGGTTGTGCGGCTCCTCGCGCGAGGCCTCCAGGTAAAGGTCTCGGGCGCGCCGGTAGGCCTCCTGAGCACGCGGGTCAGGGGCGCCGGTGTCTGCATCCTTCTGCGCAGTCTCGGCATCGGCCACGCGCTGGTAGGCAATCCCCAGGCGCTTTTCGCTGGCGGCCGTCATGCCCAGCCATTCGGCCCGCAGGGCACGGCGCGCGCGCTCGCTGCTGAAGCTGGCATCGACCCGGTCGGCGGCCGCTGTCTGGCGGCGCAGCATCTCGCGGATGTCCTCGGCCTGCGGCGCGATGCGCGCGCGCAGCTCGGCGCCGGTGGTGCCCTGGGCCAGCATCTCGTCGATCATCGAGAAGCGGGCCTCCAGCAGCGCGCGCGTCTGGCGCTCGCGGAAGTCGGCCACCTGGCGGTCCAGGTCGAAGGGAATGGTGGCATAGGCCACCAGGCTGGCCCAGTCGAAGGTGTCGGGCACCTCGGCGGCCAGGCGGCGGCGCACCTCCAGCAGCACACGACGCGGGTCGTGTCCGACCAGCACGCCGGCATACAGCGACTCGGCCAGCAGCACCGACGCGTCCATCCACAGCGGGAACTGCGAGGCCACCACCCAGGGCACGCCGGCTTCGTGCAGCTCGTGAGCCAGGCTGCCACCGGGCATCAGCACCGAATCGACCGCGCCCGAGTCGCAGGTGGCCAGGCTGACCAGGGTGGGCATGCAGTTGTCGTCGGCATCGATGCCACCGCGCAGTGCGCCCACCAGCTGGGCTGCGTCCACCGTGGCCAGTGTCAGCGGTTCGCCGTCGCGGCACAGGGCCATGCCGTAGCGGTCGCCACCGGCCATCTGGATCGGTAGGCCATGGGCCAGGATGTGGACATGGGTGAAGGACTGGCTGCGGCAGGCCTCGGTGAGCGAGCGCAGGCTGGCATTGGGCAGCACGTGCAGCAGCTCGCCCACCTTGAGCAGGCGTTCCTTCTTGTTCTTCTCGGGGTCGGTCTCGGTGCTGCGCCGCACCAGCGGCTCGATCGCCCGGCGCAGCGCATTGAGGTGTTCCTGGGCCGGCACCGGTGCCAGACCGCCGGGCGACGCAAAGGCGAACAGCACCTTGGGCGGGCGGTTCCAGCGCACGGCAGCGCGCTGCGCGCGGCGCACCTCGCGCGTGACCACCATGGGCGAGTGCAGCAGCATCGGCTTGTTGCCGCCGGGGAAATGGTCGGGGGCCACCACCGCCTCGAAGGGCAGCATCGACAGCTCCAGCGCCGACAGCGCCAGCTGCACATGCAGCAGCGGCTCCTCGTCGCGCGTCATCGCCGCGTACAGCGAGGGCACCGTGCCCAGCACCTGTCCCAGCGGCTCGCCCAGGTCGCGCAGCACCGCCTCGCGCTCCATTGCCGGCATCGTCCTGTCGGCCTGGCGCAGGCGTCCCAGGCGCGACAGCAGCTGCCGGTGCTCGAACGGGAAGTACAGCGTCTGCGGCGGCGCGTTGCCGCTGAGCGCCAGGTAGGGCGTGATCGGCGACATCAGCTGGTTGTGCGCCGGGCCCTGGCGCAGCAGCTCGAGCTTGAAGGGGTGCACGCGGGTGGCCGCATGGCGTGAAGCGGCGCAGCGGCTGTCGGCCTTGTCCTGGCTCATGCGAGGGCCCTCGTGTAGCGCTTCAGCGCCTTGCCTTGCTGGCGGCCATCGCCGTTGATCTGCACCAACTGGCCGACCACCTGTTTCCCGTCTTCATCGACCGAGACCTCGATCGCGGTGGTCATGTCCATGACCAGCTTCTCGGCGCCGAAGCTCGCTTGATCCAGATCGCTCATCGCCCCCTTCTCCAGCACCTCCCAGACCGCGCGGAACGAGGCCTCGCTGCGCAGCATGGCCTCGGTGAAACGCATCAACCGGATCCAGGTGCCGCTGTTGAAGTACATGCGCCCGGCGCCCAGGTCGATCGCCCGCGCCAGGTGGGTGTGGCCGGTGATGATGATGTCCACATCGGCGCCCACGGCCTTCAGCACGTCGGAACAGGTGGGGTCGCGGTCGGTGGTGTCCCAGGTCTTGTCGCCCTTGAGCCAGTCGAGCAGCGCGCGGCGCAGCGCCTCGGGCCGGTCGATGCCGCGGATCCAGCCGGTCAGGCGGTCCCAGACCAGGCCGGCGGTGCCCAGCTGGCCTGTCGGGACGCCCGTGGGCGCGGCGGTGGCGTACTGGTCCTCAGCGGCGGACAGCATGTCCTGGGCGGTGTCGCGCGCCGGCGCCTGGCGCAGGTTCGGGCCCAGCAACTGCTCCAGCGTCTGGCTGGCGGGTGCGGCGGCTGGCGCATCGCCGGCCGACAGACGCCTGGGCGCCTGGTACTCGCCCGCGGTCTTCACGCCGACGATGCCCAGCAGATCGCCCAGCTGGTTCATCTTCTCGGGCGCCATCACCAGCAGCGTGCCCACCGCGGCCTGGGTCTCGGGCTTGAGCAGGTCGATCCACGGGTACTGCTTCTTCACGCTGTTCATCACCTCCTTGACCATGCGCGTGCCGGCGTTGGGCGTCCACTCGGCGGGCTCCATGCGCTGGCCGGCGTTGAGCCGGCGGCCGGCGCGGGCCAGGTCTTCGTAGCGGTTGAAGTTCCAGGCATCGACCTCGTTGCCGTGGGTGCAGTAGACGCGCGCGCCGCCCACCAGGCAGGTCCAGCCGCCGCCGGTGGTGGAGAACTCCACCCGCGAGCGCGCCGCCAGGTCGTCGCCCGCCAGCACCTGCAGCAGGTAGCGCTGCACCGGTGGCAGCGCCACCTCGATGTCGTGGTTGCCGATCACCACCACCAGGTGGCGCCCTTCGGTCTTGACGAAGGCCGCCAGCGCCTGCCAGATGCCGCCGAACGAGGGCCCTTCGACGATGCGCTGCAGCGTGGGCAGCGCGTCGTTGATCGCCACATAGCCCTCGATGTCCTCGGCCAGCGTGTCGACCACGTCGCCGTTGAGCACCAGGGCCAGGCGCTGACCGGTGCGCTCGGTGCGCAGGCGGTCGACAAAGCCGGCCAGGCGCGCGGTCTCCTTCAGGATCTGGAAGCCGGGCTTGCCGCCCATGTGGATGTCGGAGATGACGTGGATGGCGTCGAAGCGGGCGATCGGGTCGTTGGTCATGCGGTGTCTCCCTGGGCGCAGTCGCGGCAGCGGCCGATCTTCGCCCAGTGCGCAGGCCTGTCAAGAGCCGGACTGGGGAGAAGGCGTCCCGCAGTTGAGGCACCATCGCGCCATGTCCGCCGAACCCCTGCCCCCCACGCCGACGACCGACTTCATCGCGGTGATCGATGACGCGCTGGACCCGGCCTTCTGCCGCGCCCTGATCGAGCGCTTCGAGGCCAGCCCGCACCGCCACCCGGGGCGCACCGGCGCCGGGGTGGACACGGCCAAGAAGATCTCCACCGACCTGCACCTGGGCGAGCACGCCGACTGGCAGGCACCGCTGCAGGCGCTGCTGCAGACCGTGCGGCGCCATCTGCGCGATTACCTGCGCCAGCACCACTTCGCGCTGATCGCCCCGGTCACGCTGACCGTGCGCCACCCCGCCACCGGCCAGCCGGTGGCGCTGGGCCACGACAACTTCGACGAGGTGGGCGCGCCGATCGCCGGCGAGCTGATGGGCGCGGTGTTCCGCATCGGCGGCGTGCAGCTGCAGAAGTACGACGCCGGCCTGGGCAACTACAACTACTGGCACTGCGAGGTCTACCCCGAGCCCGGCCACGAGGCGGTGCACCGCACGCTGCTGTGGATGGTCTACCTGAACGATGTGGCCGAGGGCGGCGAGACCGACTTCTACTACCAGCGCCGCTCGGTGCAGCCGCGGGCCGGGCGCATGGTGATCGCACCGGCCTACTTCACCCACACCCACCGCGGGCGCACACCGGTCTCGGGCGACAAGTACATCGTCACCAGCTGGCTGCTGATGGCGCGGCCGGAGCAGCTGTACGGCGCCTGAAACGGTCAGCGCAGGAACGCGTCCCAGGCGGTCTTGGCGATCAGCGCGCCCACCACCACGATGAACACGCCGCGCACGAAGCCGGCGCCATGCTTCAGCGCCAGCCGCGTGCCCAGCAGGCTGCCGGCGATGTTGGCCACCGCCAGCACCGCGGCCACGTGCCACCAGACATGGCCGGTCCAGCCGAACAGCGCCAGCGCGGCCAGGTTGGTGGCCACGTTCAGCAGCTTGGCGGCGGCTGAGGCGTGCAGGAAGTCGTAGCCCAGCAGCCGCACGAAGGCAAAGACCAGGAAGCTGCCGGTGCCGGGGCCGAAGAAGCCGTCGTACAGGCCGATCGTGGCGCCGATCGTGCCGCCCAGCAGCGCCTCGCGCTGCGGCGTGTGCAGCGGTGCGTGGGCGCGGCCCAGTTCCTTCTTCGCCAGTGTGTACAGCAGGATCGCGCCCAGCACGAAGGGCAGGGCCTTGCGCAGGCCCGAGCCGTCGATCTGCGTCAGCAGCCAGGCGCCCGCCAAGCTGCCGGCGAAGGCCAGCGCGGTGGCGGGCAGCAGCGTGCGCCAGTTCATCGTCACGCGGCGGGCGTACTGCTGCGCTGCCCAGGCCGTGCCCCAGACCGCTGCGCCCTTGTTGGTGCCGGACAGCGTGGCTGGCGCCGCCGCGGGGTAGGCGGCGAACAGCGCGGGCAGCAGCACCAGGCCGCCACCGCCGACGATGGCATCGACGAAACCGGCCAGCAGCGAGGCGGCGGCGGAGAACAACAACTCAAGCATGGCGGGCGGACAGGGCAGACAGGCGACCGGGAGGGCACTGGCGCAGCAAAGCAAACCGACGCCAGCGGTCACTGGCGCGGCAAAGCAAAAGGGCGCCAGTGGTAACTGGCGCCCTTTGGCATTTTTGCTCAACAACGTGGCAAGTTCAGCGGTCAGGTTCCGGATAGGGCCCCCGCTGGGCTCGATGCATTCTGGTTATCGGCCCGGTTTGTCTCCTCGGACCCCCTCACGCAGCCTGTCTCCTGGGAGACAGGGCAGAGAGTGCACGCACTGTAATGGGGCCCCGGGATGGTGCGAATCCGGGCAAACCCCCCGTTAGGAGACACTCACTGTGGCCCGGCCCGCAGCCACTCGGCGGCCCGTTCGGCGATCATCAGCGTGGGCGAATTGGTGTTGCCGCTGGTGATGCGCGGCATCACGCTGGCGTCGGCCACCCGCAGCCCGGCCACGCCGCGCACCCGCAGCCGGCTGTCCACCACCGCGGCGGGGTCGTCGTCGCGGCCCATCGCGCAGGTGCCCACCGGGTGGAAGATGGTGGTGCCGATGTCGCCGGCCAGGCGGGCCAGGTCGGCGTCGCTCTGGTACTGCACGCCGGGCTTCCATTCCTCGGGGCGGTACTTCTGCAGCGCCGGCTGGGCGGCAATGCGGCGGGTCAGCCGCAGCGAATCGGCGGCCACCTGGCGGTCCTCGGGCGTGCTCAGGTAGTTGGCCAGGATGGAGGGCGCAGCCTCGGCCTCGGGGCTGGTGATGTCGATGCGCCCGCGCGACGTGGGATTCAGGTTGCAGACGCTGGCGGTGAAGGCATTGAAGCGGTGCAGTGGCTCGCCAAACGCGTCCAGCGACAGCGGCTGCACGTGGTACTCCACGTTCGGCCAGGCGTGTTCGGGCGAGGAGCGGGTGAAGGCGCCCAGCTGCGAGGGCGCCATGCTCATCGGGCCGCTGCGGCGCAGCAGGTATTCCAGGCCGATCTTGGCCTTGCCCCAGGGCGTGGCGGCCAGGGTGTTGAGGGTGGTCACGCCCTGCACCTTGAAGACCGCGCGGATCTGCAGGTGGTCCTGCAGGTTGCCGCCCACGCCGGGCAGGTCTTGCTGGACCGGGATGCCCAGGCGCTGCAACAGCGGCGCCGGGCCGATGCCGCTGCGCTGCAGGATGGCCGGCGTGCCCACCGCGCCAGCGGCCATCACCACCTCGCCGCGGCAGTGGGCGATCACTGGCTCGCCGCCGTTGACCGGCCGGCACTCCACCCCGGCCGCGCGCAGCGCGCCGTCGGCGCCGCGTTCCAGCAGCAGGCGCTGCACGGTGGCGCCGGTCCACAGCTGCAGATTGGGCCGGCCGATCACCGGGCGCAGAAAGGCCTTGCTGGCGTTCCAGCGCAGGCCCGAACGCTGGTTGACCTCGAAGTAGCCCACGCCTTCGTTGCTGCCGCGGTTGAAGTCGTCGGTGGCGGGGATGCCGGCCTGCTGCGCGGCGGCGGCAAAGGCATCCAGGATCTCCCAGGACAGGCGCTGCTTCTCCACCCGCCACTCGCCGCCGGCGCGCGCGCCGGTGGGGTCGAAGCCGGGCGCGGCGTGCAGCGCGTTGGCGCCCTTCCAGTGGTCCTCGTGCTTCAGGAAGTAGGGCAGGCAGTGTTCCCAGCGCCAGTTGGCGTCGCCGCAGTCCAGCGCCCAGGCGTCGTAGTCGCGGCTCTGGCCGCGCATGTAGATCATGCCGTTGATGCTGGAGCAGCCGCCCAGCACCTTGCCGCGCGGGTAGCGCAGGCGCCGGCCGTTGAGGCCCGGGTCGGCGTCGGTCTGGTAGAGCCAGTCGGTGCGCGGGTTGCCGATGCAGTACAGGTAACCCACCGGGATGTGGATCCAGGCGTAGTCGTCGTGACCGCCGGCCTCGATCAGCAGCACGCGGCGCTTCGGGTCGGCCGACAGCCGGTTGGCCAGCAGGCAGCCGGCGGTGCCGGCGCCAATCACGATGTGGTCGTAGGTGGGGATGTCGGTGCTCATCTCGCCTGCGACTGTAGACGCAGCGGCGGGCGCCGGGCCCGCCGGCAAACCCGATCAGGCGCTCGGGGCCTCCGGACGCGCCAGGGCGAACCAGTCGATGCGCCGCGTCAGCCACATCACCGCAGCCAGCACGGCCAGCGCCGCCACCGAGCCGATGGCCAGCGCGGTCTGCTCGCGCATCAGCAGCCAGTACAGCAGGCCCAGCGTGAAGGCCCCCGCGCCGCCAAACACCAGGCCACCGCGCCAGCCGCCCAGCACCGTGCTGACATAGCCCGACATCACGCCCAGGCAGGCCAGGCCCGAGGCGGCGTAGGCCCAGCCGAAGGGCAGGTGCTCGGACAGGCTCAGCAGCAGCAGGAAGAAGGTGGCCAGCGCCAGACCCACCAGCGCGTACTGAACCGGGTGCACCGGCCGCCGCTGGCGCGACAGCAGCTCGCACAGGCCCAGACCGGTGAAGGCCAGTGCCACGAAGAGCAGGCCGTAGCGCACCGCGCGGTCGCTCATCACATACGGGTTGACCGGGTCGATCAGCGACACCGCGAGCGTCTCCAGGCAGCCGCGGCTGGCGTCGCCATCAGCACCGCAGACCGGCGCGTCCTTGAGCAGCGCCGCGGTGGCCCCCGAGGCCAGCTGGCTGACGCGCCAGGTGGCCTCGAAGCCGCTGTCGCGCACCGTGCGCTGCACCGGCAGGAACTGGCCGCCGAAGGAGGGATGCGGCCAGTCGGCGTTCAGCGTCCACTGCACATCGGCTGCGGCCGGCACCAGGGCCAGATCGCTGCTGCCCACCAGCTCCAGCTCGGCGTCCAGCTGCAGCGCCTCGCCGGGCTTCGGGGCGGCCAGCGTGGCCTGCAGGCCCTGGGTGTAAGCCGGGTGGCCGGTGCCGCCGCTGACCGTCAGCGCCTGCCCGCCCGCCTGCAGCGTGGCGCGCCGCACGCCGCGCACATCGTGCAGCGCGATCCACACCCGCGGGGCTTCGCACTGCACCTGGCCGTCGGCATGCAGCGCGGCGGGCGCGGCCGGCAAGCCCTGCGGCCAGCGGGCCTGCAGCGTCCAGCGCGACAGGTAGGCGTTGACCTTGTAGAGGCCGCGGTAGCGTGGCTCCATCGCCAGCTGGGTGCTGGCCACCAGCTGCTCGGCGGGCCAGCGCTGCACGATCAGGCGTGATTCGGCCACGCTCGTGCGCTCGCGCCCTTCGCCGCGCAGCGCCTCCCAGCGCTCGGTGCACTGGCGCTCGAGCATCGGGCCGATCAGGTGCTGGTTGGCGGCTGAGGCCTGCTGCACGCTGCGCACCGCCTCGGCCTGTCGGGCCGAGCGCTCGCTGACCAGGCCTTCGATGCTCGACAGCAGCAGCGCCAGCGCGCAGAACACCGCCAGCACCCAGGCCAGGGTGGACGACAGGATCTTCTTCATGGGGAACGCCTCTCGCTTGTGGGGACAGGCGTCCAGCATCGGCGCCCTGCGTGAGGCGACGATGGGCTGTGTGAAGTCAGTGTGAAGCCGCCGGCAGGCGCAGGCGCACGCGCAGCCCGGGCGAGGCCGCCTCGGCCTGCCACTGGCCGCCGTGCAGCGCCACCACCTGGGCCACGATCGCCAGGCCCAGGCCGCTGCCCTTGCGGCCATCCACCGGGTTGGGCGTCGAGAAGAAGCGCTGGCCCAGCTGCGGCAGCGCGAAGTCGGGCACGCCCGGTCCCTCGTCGCGCAGCGACCAGGCCAGGGTGTCGCCGTCGCGGTGGGCGTCCAGCGTCAGCACGCTGCCCTCGGGCGCGTGTTGCAGCGCATTGAGCAGCAGGTTGGACAGCGCCAGCTCCAGCGCGGGGGCGTCGCCGCGCAGTGGCAGCGGCTCACGGCGCTGCCACACCAGGTGCAGGCGGCGCTGCGCCAGCGCCGGCGCCAGGCGCTGGGTCACCTGCTCGCTCAGGGCGGTCAGGTCCACCGGCTCGGTGCGAGCGGGCGCCTCCAGGCCCTGCAGCGTGGACAGCATCAGCAGGCGGTCGACCAGGTCCTGCTGGCGGCGCACCTGGTCCTCGATCTGGCCGGCGAAGTGCTGGCGGTCGGCCGCCGGCAGATCGTCGCGCAGCAGCTCGGCGGCGCCGCGGATGGCGGCCATCGGCGCCTTGAGCTCGTGGGTCAGCGCGCGCACGTCGTTCTCCAGCCGGGCGCGGCCGGCCAGGCGCTGGCGCATCGCGTCCATCGCACCGGCCAGTTCGCCCAGCTCGCCCGGCAGCGCGGGTGGGCGCAGGCGGGCGCCAGCGTCGTCGGCGGGGTCGCCCACGTGGCGGGCGTAGTCGCGCAGCTGGCGCACCGAGCGCACGGTCCAGAAGGTGACCGCCAGGCCCACCAGCGCCGACACGCCGATCAGCAGCGTACCGGCCTGCAGAATCTTGCGCTCGGCGCGATCGATGAAGGGCTGCACCGTGGCATTGGGCTTGGCCACGGTGAGCACGCCCAGCAGACGGCCGTCGCGCTGCACCGGTGCGGCCACATGCATCACGGTGCTGAGCTCATCGTCGGGGCTGTCGCGGGTGGTGCGCGCGCCGTATTCGCCTTTCAGCGTGCGGGCCACGTCGCGCCAGCGCGAGTAGTCGGCCCCCACCATCGACGGCGTGCCCGAGTCGAACACCACCCGGCCCTGCGCATCGGTCACATAGATGCGGAAATCCAGGCTGCGCTTGTGCAGGCCCCAGATCTGCGCCTGCACCGGGCGCCGGGCGTAGTCGTGCACCGAGCGGGCGAAGGCGCTGTCGCGCAGGTCGCCGCCGGGCGGCATGGCGGCCAGGTCGTCGGCCGCGGCCTCGGCCAGCAGGTTGGCGCTGTCGACCAGCACGTCCTCCATGACCTCGCGCACGCTGGGCTTGACCTCGACCAGGAAGACCCGCATGACCAGCAGGCTCGCCAGCCCGGTGATCAGCAGGAAGGCGAACAGCAGGCGCAGGCCCAGCCTCATCGGCCGCCTTCGTCCGCGGCCGGGCCGCGCGGCCACTCCAGCGCGTAGCCCATGCCGCGGTGGGTGACGATCGGGTCCAGATCGGCGCGGCAGGCGCGCAGCTTGGCACGCAGGGTCTTGATGTGGGTGTCGACGGTGCGGTCGTTGGCCTCGCTGGCCTGTCCCCAGACCTCGGCCAGCAACGCCTCGCGTGAACGGATGCGGCCCGGCGCCTGCAGCAGCGCGGCCATCAGGCCGTACTCCAGGCGGGTCAGCGGCAGCGGCTCGCCGCCGAACAGCACGCGCTGGGCGGGGCGGTCGAGCACCAGACCGGCGGGCGCCGCTGCCACCCCTCGGCTGCGGCGAAGCAGCGCGCGCAGGCGGGCCACCAGCTCGCGCGGGCTGAAGGGCTTGGTCAGGTAGTCGTCGGCGCCGGTCTCCAGCGCCACCACGCGGTCGATCTCCTCGGCGCGGGCGGTCAGCATCATCACCGGCAGCGCGCCCAGCCGGGCATCGCTGCGCCAGCGCTGGCACAGCGCCAGGCCGCTGCCGTCGGGCAGGCCGACATCCAGCACCGCGGCGTCGGGCGGGTGGCGGCGCGCGGCCTCGTCGGCGGCGCGGCACAGCAGGTGGTGTTCCACCGCGAAGCCCTCGCGCCGCAGCGCGAAGACTACGGTGTCGGCGATCGCCGGGTCGTCCTCGAGCAGCAGGATGCGCGGCAGATCCATCAGTTCGGCACGTGCGCCGCCAGGATCGGGAACAGCTTGACCAGGCCGTCGGCCAGCAGCTCCACCGCCATCGCGGCCAGGATCAGGCCCATCAGCCGGGTCATCACGTTGATGCCGGTGGAACCCAGCACCTTGGCGATGCGGCCCGAGGCCGAGAAGACGATGAAGGTGGCCAGGCCGATCACCACGCCGTAGCCCACCAGCACCGCGTGCTCCCAGAAGGTGCGGGTCTTCTCGGCGTAGATGACCATGGTGGAGATGGTGGCCGGGCCGGTGAGCAGCGGCACGGTCAGCGGCACCACGGCGATCGAGGCGCCGGCGTCGGCCTTGGCCTGGCCCTCATCCACGTCGTCCTTGCGCCCTTCCGCCGGCTGGGCGTTGAGCATGTGGATCGACGAGACCAGCAGCAGCAGCCCGCCGCCCACCTGGAACGAGGCGATCGAGATGCCGAAGAACTCGATGATCTTCAGCCCGGCCAGGCCGCTGATGGCGATCACCGCGAAGGCGGTGGTGGCGCTGACCTGGATGGTGCGGCGGCGCTGGGTGCGGTCCATCGCCTGGGTGAAGTGGATGAAGAAGGGCACCACGCCGATCGGGTTGACGATCGCCAGCAGCGCGATCAGCGGCTTGAGCAGGTCCATGGCGCGATTGTGGCCGCGCCGGGCGGCGTGCCCTCAGGGGCTTTCACGCAAGGCGCGCAGCGCCCGCAGGGCCGCCGCGGCGCGCGGGCCGTACCAGCTGAGCCATTCGCCATCGACCAGGCGCACACGCGCCTGCGGGCACAGCGCCTGGACCTCGGCCACGTGGTGCGCGTCGAAGCGGTAGGGCTCGCTGGGCAGCAGCACGTGGCGCACCGAGGCGAGCCAGGGCTCGGTGCCGGTCATCACCGGGTAGCGCGCGGCGCCGCTGGGGCCGCCGAGCTGGTCGGGCAGCGTCTGCCAGCCGACGCGGGCGAGCAGGCGCGAGATGTAGGTGTCGCGCGACACCGTCATCCAGGGCTCGCGCCAGATCGGCACCCAGACCGGCTCGGGCGGGTGGCGGCCGGGGGGCGTGGCGTCCAGCTCGGCCTGCAGCGCCAGGCTCAGCTGCGCGGCGGCGGCGTGCACGCCGGGCTGGTCGCCAAAGACCTGGGCGAACTGGGCGTACAGGGCCAGGTTGTCCTCGGGCGCGCAGGGGTGGGTGACCACGACCTCGGGGACGAAGGCGCGCAGCGCCTGCACGGTCTCCAGGCGGTTCTCGTCCACATTCACCAGCACGTGGGTGGGCCGCAGGGCCCGCAGGCGCTCCAGACGCACATCCTTGGTGCCTCCGACCTTGGGCACTTCGGCCAGGTCGGTGGGGTGGATGCAGAAGCCGGTGCGGGCCACCAGCGCCTGGCGCAGGCCCAGCGCGCAGACCAGCTCGGTCAGGCTGGGCACGAGGCTGGCGATGCGGGGGCGCGACATCCCCCTATTCTCGTGGGCCAAAACGCAACACTCCGAGACAAACGTGCTTTACGTCACGCGCCGATCTGTGCTCATAATGCCCGCGCAGGCCGCGGACTCCCGCGGACACTGCTGTCTGCTGTGTCTGGACGCGGCACCTTCGCTTGATGGTTCACGCTGGGTTGAAGCTCCACATGGTCTTGTGCGTTAGTTGAGGAGCTTCCCCCATGGGAAACAAGCTTTACGTTGGCAACCTGGCCTACAGCGTGCGTGATGACGCGCTGCAACAAGCCTTTGCCGCCTTTGGTTCGGTGACCTCTGCGAAGGTCATGATGGACCGCGAAACCGGCCGCTCCAAGGGCTTTGGTTTCGTTGAAATGGGCTCGGATGCCGAAGCCCAGGCCGCGATCAACGGCATGAACGGTCAGCCGCTGGAAGGCCGCTCGATCGTCGTCAACGAAGCCCGTCCCCGTGAAGAGCGTCCGGGCGGCTTCCGCAGCGGCGGCGGCGGTGGCGGCTACGGTGGTGGCGGCGGCGGCGGTGGCTACGGCGGTGGTGGCGGCGGCGGTGGCCGCAGCCCCTACGGTGGTGGCGGCGGCGGCGGTCGCAGCCCCTACGGCGGTGGCGGCGGCGGCGGTGGCCGTGGCGGCTACGGCGGTGGTGGCGGCGGCGGTGGCCGTGGCGGCTACGGCGGTGGCCGTGGCGGCGACGGCGGCTACGGCTACTGATCGACGGCGGGGCACGCGCCCCGCACCCCCTGATGAAGGCACGGCAACCGCCGTGCCTTTGTCGTTTCAGGGCCCGATCGCGCCACGGGCGCCGTGTCGGCTGCCTGTGCACTGCGCCGCCCGGGGCACCGCCCGAGCGGAGGCGTTCAAGGCACGCGCCGCTTCTTGCGCCCGCGCCCGGCCAGCAGGCGGTCGAACAGCGGGTTGGGCAGCAGCCGCAGCAGCTTGGCGACCACGCCCATCTGCCACGGAATGACACGGTAGCTGTCACCGGCGGCGATCGCCTGGAAGGCGCGCTCGGCAAACACCTCGGGCGCCATCAGGAAGGGCATCGGGTAGGTGTTGCCGGCGGTCAGCGGCGTGGCGATGTAGCCCGGCACCAGCGTCACCACCCGCACACCGCTGCCGCGGCACTCGCCGCGCAGGCTCTCGCAGTAGGCGACCACGCCGGCCTTGCTGGCGCAGTAGGCGCCGTGGCCCGGCAGACCGCGGATCGCGGCCACGCTGGCGACGCCCACCAGCGTGCCCTGGCCGGCCGCGCGCATCGGGGCCAGGAAGGGGTGGAAGGTGGCGGCCAGGCCCAGGTTGTTGGTGGCCAGGGTCTCGCGCATCACGTCCAGGTCGGCGCGCTCGGCGGTGTCCATGCCCACGCTGATGCCGGCATTGGCGATCACCACCGCGGGCAGGCCCTGGCTGGCCAGACAGCGCTGGCCGGCGCCGACGATGCTGTCCACGTCCTGCACATCGGCCGCATAGGCCTGCCAGCGCTCGGCGGGCAGGCCCGCGGCCGACGCCCAGGCGGCGATCGCCTCGGTGCGCCGGGCCACCAGGGCCAGGCGCCAGCCGGCGGCGGCGTAGCGCGCCGCCAGGGCCTGGCCGATGCCGCTGGAGGCACCGGTGATGAAGACCAGCGGGGCCGTCGTGCTCATCGACGGGCACCCTTGTCCGGCGTCAGCGTCGCCCGCAGCCGGCCCTGCAGTTCCAGCGTGCGGCGGGTCTCGTCAAAGACCAGTGCGGCGGCGGTGAACTCGCTGTGGCCCTGGCGCACCTTCACCGGCTGATCGGTGCGCAACTGGCGCTCGGGCACCAGCACCAGCAGCTGCTGGCCCTCGAACCACAGCGGCACCTCGTCGCCGGCCTGCGAGCGCACCTGCACATCGCCGGCCAGGCGCACCCGGTTGCCGTCGCCGTCGACCACGGCCTGGCGCGCCGTGGCCTCGGTCTGGCGGCCGTCGGTGCCGGTCAGCCACAGGCGCACCGCGTCGATCTCGTGCTGGTCGGTGTCGGGGTAGTGGCGCAGCTTGTCGCCCTCCAGCCGCACGGTGGGCCGGCCCTCGGCGTCGTAGCGCTGCAGATGGAAGCGCTCGAGCTGGTAATCGGCCAGGTGCCGCACGGCGCCCGGCGCGGTGGTGCTGTCGGGGCGCGGCGTGCTGCGCACCAGCCACCAGCTGAGCAGGGCCGCCAGCACCATCAGCGCCAGCGGCAGGTAGTTGAGCAGGGCCTGGCGCAGGCGTTCGGTCCAGGGCAGCTGCACCGGCCGGGCCGCCACCGGCTCGGGGCCGATCACCACCGGCACCTCGGGCAGGTCGGGCAGGTGGAGTTCGGCGCTGACCGGCTTCAACGCCCGTCCAGTGTGGCCAGGTGGCCGTCGAGCAGCCGTGCGTAGTGGCCGGCCGCCATCAGCAGCAGGTCGCAGAACTCGCGCGCGGCGCCGTCACCGCCCCTGCGCGCCGTGATGTGGTGGGCCACCGCCTGCACCTCGACGTGGGCGTTGGCCGGCGCGCAGGCGAAGCCGGCGCGGGTCAGCAGCGGCAGGTCGGGCCAGTCGTCGCCGATCGCGGCCACCTCGGGCCAGTCGACGCCCAGCGCCGCCAGCAGCGGCGCGGCGGCGGCCAGCTTGTCCTCGGCGCCGAAGACGGCGTGCGTCAGCCCCAGGTCGGCCACGCGGCGGCGCACCGCCGGCGAGTCGCGGCCGGTGATCACCAGCGGCGTGATGCCGGCGCGCGCCAGCAGCTTCAGGCCATGGCCGTCCAGCGTGCTGAAGGCCTTGAAGGGCTCGCCGCTCTCGCCGATGTAGAGCCGGCCGTCGGTGAGCACGCCATCGACATCGAAGATCGCCGCCTTCATGCCCAGGTTCGGGCCTTGGGCCTGGAGCAGCAGCTCGGCGGGAAAATTGAGCGCCGGGGACATCAGATGACTTTCGCGCGCAGCAGGTCGTTGGTGTTGATCGCACCCACCAGTGCGTCGTCGTCGTCCACCACCAGCAGGCAGTTCACGCGGTGCTGCTCCATCAGCGCGGCGGCGTCCACCGCCAGCGCATCGGCGCGCACGCGCCGCGGGTTGGCGTGCATCACCTCGGTGGCCTTGAGGGCGCGCAGGTCGGCGCCGGTCTCGATCAGGCGGCGCAGGTCGCCGTCGGTGAAGATGCCCAGCAGCTGCGGGCCGTCGACCACCGCGGTGGCGCCCAGGCCCTTGCGGGTCATCTCGTGCACCAGCTCCGAGAAGCTGGCGCCGGGCGCGACGCGCGGCACGGCCTCGCCGCTGCGCATCAGGTCGCGCACATGCATCAGCAGCTTGCGGCCCAGCGAGCCGCCGGGGTGCGACTGCGCGAAATCGCGTTCGCGAAAGCCCCGGGCATCCAGCAGCGCCACGGCCAGCGCATCGCCCAGCGCCATCTGCGCGGTGGTGCTGGCGGTGGGCGCCAGGTTCAGCGGGCAGGCCTCCTGGCCCACGGCGCACAGCAGCGCGATGTCGGCGTGGCGCGCCAGCGTGGACTGCGGCTTGCCGGTCATGCCCACCAGGGTCACGTCCAGCCGGCGCAGCGCGGGCAGCACGGCGTTGATCTCGTCGCTCTCGCCCGAGTTGGAGATGGCCAGCACCACGTCGCCGGGCTGCACCATGCCCAGGTCGCCGTGGCTGGCCTCGCCGGGGTGGACGAAAAAGGCCGGGGTGCCTGTGGAGGCCAGCGTGGCGGCGATCTTGCGGCCCACGTGCCCGCTCTTGCCCATGCCCATCACGACCACGCGGCCGCGGGTGGACAGCATCGCGCCGACGGCGGCAGTGAAGGCCTCGCCCAGGCTGTCGCGCACCTCGCGCAGCGCCTGCGCCTCGATGTCGAAGGTCTGGCGCGCCAGCTCAAGCGCGCGGGTGTGACTGAATGCAGTGGCTGAGTCCAAGACGGCACGGGCTCCGGGCGACAATGGGGCGGATTCTAGGCGTGACCCCTGTCGCCACCGAACGCCCGCCCCACTCCGCCGATGGCCACCACCCTCGAAGTCGTCCTGCTCTACCTGATCGCCGCGGTGGCCGGCGTGGTGGCCTGCCGCAGCCTGCGGCTGCCGCCGATGCTGGGCTACCTGGCGGTGGGCGTGCTGATCGGGCCCAATGCGCTGGCGCTGGCCCGCGATTCGGCCGGCGTGAAGTACCTGGCCGAATTCGGCGTGGTCTTCCTGATGTTCGTCATCGGGCTGGAATTCAACCTGCCCAAGCTGCGCAGCATGCGCAAGCTGGTCTTCGGCCTGGGCCTGTCGCAGGTGGCGCTGACCATGCTGGGCGCGCTGGTCGGCAACCTGTTGCTGGCGGGGGGCTTCGCGATGGTCGGCGTGGCCTGGGAGCTGGACTGGCCGGGCGCGCTGGTGCTGGGCAGCGCGGTGGCGATGTCGTCCACCGCCATCGTCGTGAAGATGATGGCCGAGCGGCTGGAGCTGGAGAGCGAGCACGGCAAGCGCGTGATGGGCGTGCTGCTGTTCCAGGATCTGGCGGTGGTGCCGCTGCTGGTGCTGATCCCGGCGCTGGGCGACAGCGGCCAGGACATGGCGCGTGCGATGGGCCTGGCGGTGCTCAAGGCCGCCGTGCTGCTGACGCTGCTGCTGGTGGGCGGCCAGCGCGTGATGCGCTGGTGGCTGACCCTGGTGGCGCGGCGCAAGAGCGAGGAGCTCTTCGTGCTGAACCTGCTGCTGGTCACGCTGGGCCTGTCCTGGCTGACCGAGCACGCCGGCCTGAGCCTGGCACTGGGCGCGTTCGTCGCCGGCATGCTGGTGGCCGAGACCGAATACAAGCACCAGGTGGAGACCGACATCCGGCCCTTCCACGACGTGCTGCTGGGCCTGTTCTTCATCACCATCGGCATGAAGCTCGACTGGCGCCCGGTGGCCGACCAGTGGCTGCTGGTGCTGCTGCTGACGCTGGGCCCGGTGCTGGCCAAGGCGGTGCTGGTGGCGCTGCTGGCGCGCGGCTTCGGCTCGGCGCCGGGCGTGGCCATCCGCACCGGCCTGTACCTGGCGCAGGCCGGCGAGTTCGGCTTCGTGCTGCTGACGCTGGGCGCCGAGCAGCAGCTGATCGCCGCGCAATGGCAAAGCCCGGTGCTGGCGGCCATGGTGCTGTCGATGCTGGCCACGCCGCTGGTCATCCTGCAGAGCGACCGCATCGTGATGCGCCTGTCGGCCAACGACTGGCTGATGCAGTCGGTGGCGCTGACCACCATCGCCAAGAAGTCCATCCGCACCGAGAGCCACGTGATCATCTGCGGCTACGGCCGCAGCGGCCAGAACCTGGCGCGCATGCTGGCGCTGGAGCAGATCCCCTACATGGCGCTGGACCTCGACCCCGACCGCGTGCGCCAGGCCGCCGCCGCCGGCCAGAGCGTGGTCTTCGGCGACGCCGCGCGCCTGCAGAGCCTGATGGCCGCCGGCCTGGCGCGCGCCGCCGCGGTGGTGGTGACCTACCCCGACACCCCGTCGGCGCTGAAGATCCTGCACCTGGTGGGCACCCACGCGCCCAAGGTGCCGGTGGTGGTGCGCACGATCGACGACAGCGACCTCGAGAAACTGCGCGAGGCCGGCGCCACCGGGGTGGTGCCCGAGGCCATCGAAGGCTCGCTGATGCTGGCCAGCCACGCGCTGGCCCTGGTGGGCGTGCCGATGCGCCGCGTGATCCGCCTGACGCGCGACGCCCGCGATGCGCGCTACGGCCTGCTGCGCGGCTACTTCCACGGCGCCGACGACGACACCGTGGAAGAGCTGCAGCAGGCCCGCCTGCACAGCGTGACGCTGCCGCCCGGCGCGAAGTGCCTGGGCAGCACGCTGGGCGATCAGGCGCTGGCGGTGCTGGAAGTCAATGTGGCCTCGGTGCGCCAGGCCGGCGGCCGGGTGATCGAGCCCGACGACGCGCTGGTGCTGCGCGCCGGCGACACGCTGGTGCTCTCGGGCCTGCCCGAGGCGCTGGCGGTGGCCGAGAAGAAGCTGCTGGGCTGAGAGGCCGAGCGTTCCAGGCGGTCAGGCCACCGGCAGCCCGCGCTCCAGGTTCAGGCGCATGCGCTCGGCCATCACCGCGCCGCAGGCGCGCAGCAATTCCAGCGCCAGCTCGGGCTGGCGGGCCGCCATTTCCTCGAAGCGGTTGCGGGTGAGCGCCCACACCGTGACAGCGCTCATCGCCTCGACCTGGGCCATGCGCGGCGTGTCGCCGAACAGGCTGGGCTCGCCGACCACTGCGCCCGGGCGCAGGATGGCCACCGGCCGGCGCACCGGCCCGCCATCGGGCACATAGACCTGCAGCGTGCCCGATTCCAGCAGGTACAGCGCGCGGTCCATGTCCTGGTAGCGGATCACCACGTCGCCCGCGCGCAGCGTGTGCTGCTGCAGGAAGCTGCCCAGCATCCGCCATTCGTCCTTGTTGAACCGCAGCCGAAGCGCGTCATCCGCGTTCAGCGACAACACCAGTTCACTCAGCTTGTCGATGTTCACCCGAGTCTCTCCCATCCATGGGTCGACCCCACCCTCGCCGCGGGCCGACCGACCTGTCGATTATCCAGAGCGACGGGCCCGCGTCCATCGGCCGCGGTGCCTTCCATCCCCCCAGGTTCGCCGTTGGTCGGTCCGGCGGCCGCCGTCCGCAGCCGGCGGCGCAGCGGGGCTTGACCCCGGTCAGGACATCCAACGCATACTGGGCCATGCCCAGCGATCCCGCCGCCACCACCGCCTGCCTCACGCTGCGCCGCCCGCTCGATGGTCTGGTCTACCGCTTTCGCCGCCTTGACCCCGACACCTTCGCCCGGGAGGATCGGCCCGAGCTCACCTTGCGCCGCCACCCCACGCTGGGCTGGTCGATGCATGACCCGCTGAGCGGCGAACTCACCGGCCGCCCCTGGGACGACGCGCAGCGCCATGCCCCCGAGGCGCCGGCGCCGGGCGTGTGGGTCAGCCGCCTGGGCGCGAAGAGCCATGTCTACGAACTGACCCATGGCGAGCCGCCGCCTGGCGGGGGGGAGCGCATCCGTCGGGCGCAGCCGGGCGACCTGGCCGCGATCGCCGCCTTCGACGAGTTCAACGGCGACCGCGCCGCCGAGGTGGCCGCCGCCACCTGCCTGGTCGCGCTGGACGGCACCGACCAGGTGGCCGGCTATGCCTCGTGGGCGCCGCGCGGCCTGCTTGGTCAGCCCTTCCTGCAGTCCCTGTGCGTGCGCCCCGAGGCCCGCCGCCAGGGTCTGGCCACTGCCTTGCTGCAGGCGGTGCGGCAGCAGGCGCGCGGCCGCTGGCTGCTGTCGTCGACGGAGGACTGGTGTGCGCCGATGCAGACGCTGTTTGAGCGCCAGGGCTGGGAGCGCTGCGGGGCGCTGCTGGGCATCAACCGGGATGGCTCGGCGGAGTGGTTCTACCGCGTGGCCCTGGCCGACCCGGCCTGAGCGCGGCCCGCGCCGGTCAGGGCGGCGGCACCTTGGTCAGCAGCCGATCGACCAGCGACAGCAGCGCCACCGAATCGACCGGCTTGGCCAGGTGCCCGTCCGCGCCGGCCGCGTGGGAGCGCTCGACATCCTCGGGCGCCCACTCGACCGAGATGACCAGGCAGCGCAGCGGCAGGTGCGGGTTCAGTTGGCGCAGCACCTTCAGCACGTTCAGACCGGGCATGTCGGGCAGGCGCAGGTCCAGCAGCAGCAGGCGTGGCCAGTCGCGCCGAGCCGCGGCGATGGCGGCGGCGCCGGTGCCCACGATCTCCAGGGCGATGTCGGGGCGGCGCTCCAGGATGTGCTGGATCAGTTCGCGGCTGGCCGGGTCGTCTTCCACACAGAGCACCCGCCCGATGGCCTCAGGGCTCGAGGCCGGTGTGGCGGCGGCACGCGCGCGCTGCATCAGGTCGGGGTCGCCTTTCGAGGCCACCAGCGCCACCGTGAACTCGCTGCCCCGACCGGGTTCGCTGTGCATGGTCAGCTGACCGCCCATCTCCTGGACCAGGTCGCGTGCGATGACCAGGCCCAGGCCCGTGCCTTCGATGGACGTGGATTCGCGCCCCAGCCGGTTGAAGGGCTGGAACAGCGCCGCCTGCTGGCTGGGCGTCATGCCCATGCCGGTATCGATGATGTGCACCTGCCACTGGGGACCGGGCCGCTCCAGTCGTACCGCCACCTGCCCGCCGGGGCGGTTGAACTTGACCGCGTTGCTCAGCAGGTTCTGGAAGACCTGCCGCAGGCGCGTCGGATCGGCCCGCACCCCCGCCTTGGACACGCCGAGCGTATCGAGCGTGATCGTCACGCCGGCCGCCAGCGCCTGCGCGCTGACATCGCGGATGGCGTCGCCCAGCACCGCCAGCGCATCGACGTCGTCAATGCGCAGCGCCAGCCGACCGGCCGCGGCGCGGGAGATGTCCAGCAGATCGGTCACCATCTGCACCAGATGCTGGCCGGCGTCGTGGACGTGCTGCAGCTGCTGGCGCGCCTTGTCCGGCAGCGCGAGCTCGTCGTTGTGCAGCAGCAGGTGCGAGAAGCCGATGATCGCGTTCAGCGGTGTGCGGAACTCATGGCTGACGCGCGACAGGAATTCGCTGCGGCTGCGGTGGGCCTGCTCCGCCGCGGCCAGGGCCGCCTGGGCAGCCTGGGCCTGCCGACGGTCGGTGATGTCCTGCAGGACCACGCGCCACTGGCGCTCGGACAGCGCGTCCGGCGTGGTCGCCGTGGCGGTGAGCTGCATCCACCGCTGGGTCGTCGCGCCGTCCTGCAGGCGCAGCTCGCAGGACAGCGGCTGGGCGTGGTCGAGCCGCGTCAAGTGCAGCGCGAAGTAGCGCGGACGGTCCTCCGGCTCGATGAATTCCGACAGACGCCGCCTGGCCAGCGCGGCGCGGGGTTGTCCGAGCAGTTCGGCGGCCGCCAGGTTGGCCTGCAGGATCAGGCCGCCTTCACTGACGGTGAGGTAGCCCACCGGGGCGAGGTCGTAGAGCTCGAACCAGCGCTGGCGCGAGGCCTCCAGATCCAGCTGGGCGCGGCGCAACTCGTCGTTCTGCAGCTCCAGCTCGATCTGGTGCACGCGCAGCTCGTGCAGCGTGCGCTCGCGCTCGGCGTCGGAAGGCGGGGCGGCGTCCGGCGGGCCGCGTGTGGCGTCCTCCCGGGCCAGGCGGGCCAGGGCCTGTGCACGCAACTCGGCCGTGAAGCCGGCCGGAGGGGGGGCGGCGTCGCTCATGGACGATCCTCCATCAGGTGGGCGCGGCGGGGCGGATCCGCTCGGTCGTGGCCGTGGCGTAGACCCGGCCGTCGTCGCCCTGCAGCGCCGTAGCCTTGACCAGCACCTCCAGCGTGCGGCCGTCCTTGGTCAGGCGCTGCGTGGGCCGGGCCAGCGTGAGGTCGGATTCGGCGGCGCGGCGCAGTTCCTCCAGCGCCTCGGCACGGCGCTCGGGCGGGATGCGGTCGCGCACGTTCAGCGCCAGGGCCTCGGCCTCGCTCCAGCCATACAGGGTCGCGGCCGCCGGGTTCCAGGCCAGCGTGCGACCGTCCAGGTCGTGCACGGTGACGGCATCGAAGGCGTCGCGCACGACGACCGCCAGGCGCAGCACCTCGTTGACCTTGCGCAGGGCCTGGCGGGTCCGCACCGACTCCGAGATGTCGACGAAGGTGATGACCGCCCCCTCGATCACGTTGGCGATCGTGCGGTAGGGCTGGATGCGCATCGCGTACCAGCGGCCATCGCGCGTGCGCACCTCCAGCGTCTTGGGAATCAGGCTGTCCAGCACCGATTGCGTGTCCGCCACCAGTTGGTCGTAGCCGTCGAGGTTGGAGGCCAGGTGGCCCACCGGGCGCCCGATGTCGCCGGCGATCAGGTTGATGATCTCGCTGGCACCGGGCGTGAAGCGCAGGATGCGCAGGCCGTGGTCGACGAACACCGTGGCGATGCCGGTGCCGGCCAGCAGGTTGTTCATGTCGTCGTTGGCGCGCGAGAGGTCGGCCACCTTGTTCTCGAGCTCGGCGTTGACCGTGCTCAGCTCCTCGTTGACCGACTGGAGTTCCTCCTTCGAGGTCTCCAGTTCCTCGTTGGTGGACTGCAGCTCCTCGTTGACCGACTGCATCTCCTCGTTCGAGCTCTTGAGCTCCTCGATCGACGACTCGAGCTCCTCGTGCAGCGCCTGCACCTTCTCCTCGCTGATGCGCAGCGACTCGGCCAGCGCGGCCAGGCGGGTGTCGATGCCGGCCTCGGCATCGGGGGCGGTGCCGGCCGCGGCCGGGGTCTCGGCGTCCTGCGGTTGCGCCGCCTCCAGCAGCACCAGGTAGAGCTGGGGGCCGGCGGGATCGGTGTCGGCGTCCAGGGCGCTGACGGCCAGGTTCACGCTGGTGTGGTGGCCGTTGGTCTTGACCCGCACGCCACGCACCACGGCCGTCCTGCGGGCGGCAGCGGCCTGCGTCAGGGCCAGCGACAGATCGCGCCGCAGGCCGTCGCGCGCCATCGCGAGGATGTTGCTGATGCCGGCCTCGCCGGGTGCGGGCTCCAGGTACTGCCCGGTGCGTCCGTGCAGGTAGAAGATGTCGCCCTGGACGTTGACCAGGGCGGCGGCGATCGGCAGTTCGCGAAGAATCGCGCGCTCGGCCCGTTCACGCAGCGTTGTCTTGGGCAGGGGCATGGGCGGATGCTCGGGGGTCTCGGTGGGGGCGGCAGGCAGGAGCATCTGGCTCAGGGCCGCACGCGGTTTGTCCAGGTAGTCCTCCAGGCGCCGGTACACCTTGGCGCGCCGGTCCACCGCCTCGAAGAGGTGGTTGAACTCGCCGATCGATTCCGAGGTGCCCAGCAGCAGGATGCCGCCGGGCCGCAGCGCGTAGTGGAACAGCGGGATGAGGCGCTTCTGCAGCGTGCCGTCGAGGTAGATCAGCAGGTTGCGGCAGCTGATCAGGTCCAGCTTCGAGAAGGGCGGGTCGCGCGTCAGGTCATGCTCGGAGAAGACCAGCAGGTCGCGCAGCTGCTTGCGCACGCGCCAGCCGCCGTCGCCGGCCTCGGCCGTGAAATGGCGGGCCAGCCGCTCGGGCGTGATGTCGGCACTGATGCTGGCCGGGTAGGTGCCGGCGCGGGCCAGCGCGATGGCGCGGCTGTCGATGTCGGTGGCGAACACCTGCAGCACCTGCGGCGTGGCGGGCTCGTCCAGCCGCTCGAGCATCAGCATCGCGATCGAGTAGGCCTCCTCGCCACTGGAGCATCCGGCCACCCAGGCGCGCAGCGGGCGGTGCGGCAGGCGCCGCGCCAGCAGTGTCGGCACGACCGTGTCCTCCAGCACCCGGAAGGCCTCGGGGTCGCGGAAGAACTGGGTCACGCCGATCAGCAGGTCGCGGAACAGGGCCTGGACCTCGTCGGCCGACTGCTGGAGGTAGGCGGCGTAGGCCTCGAGGGTCTCGATCTGGTGCACGGCCATGCGTCGCTGCACACGCCGCTGCACCGTGGTGGGCTTGTAGTGGCTGAAGTCATGGCCGGTCTTCAGCCGCAGCTGGGCGAAGACCCGGTGCATGGCGCCGCTGGCGGCCTCCGGCGAGCGCTCACCCGTCGGTGGCGCGGGCCGGTAGGCCTTGGCGGCAAAGGCCTGCAGGAAGGCGGGCATCGCGCCCGGGGCCAGCGTCTGATCGACAGCGCCGGTGCCCAGGGCCGCACGCGGCATGCCGTCGAACTCGGTGGACTGTGGTGACTGCGCCAGCACCAGACCGCCCGCGCCCTTGATGGCCAGCACGCCCTGGGCCCCGTCACTGCCGGTGCCCGACAGCACGATGCCGACACTGGCGTCCTCGCGGTCCAGCGCCAGCGAGCGGAAGAAGCCATCGATCGACAGCCGATGGCCCCGCGCCGCGATGGGCTCCAGCAAGTGCAGCGTGCCATGGCGGATCTCCAGCCCCCGTCCCGGCGGGATCACATACACGGTGTTGACGGCCACCACCAGACCGTCGGTCGCCTCGGCCACCGGCAGGTGGGTGCAGCGGCGAAGAATGTCGGGCAGCACGCTCGGGTGGTCGGGCGACAGGTGCTGCACCAGCACGAAGGCCATGCCCGGCAGGCTGTCCGAGGGGATGGCGGCGAAGAAGGCCTCAAACGCGGCCAGTCCGCCGGCCGACGCGCCGATGCCGACGATGGGAAAGCCCGCCGCAGCGCCCGAGGGCTCCGGACCGGCGCGGGAACTGGCCGTTGCCTTGGTGCGCTTCACCACTGGAACACTCCCGCTGCCGAAAGCCGAACCATACCCCAGGAGGGCTGCGGGCCTGCGCGCGGCCGGCGGCTGTCCCTGTCACGGCCCGGACCGGCCCCTGCCCGTCCCGCGCGGGACAGCCCCCCGCCGCGATCGCCCAGACGGGGCGCGAGAGATCGTTGGACTGCTGTCGCGGGAGCCATGGCCCATGGTGTGCCTGTTCCCACCCCGATCATTGCGCTGGGTCAAGGCTGGCGACCCGGGCGGCTGGTGCCCGAGAGCGGCTGAGCGCGCCGAGGGCTGGTTCTACCCTTGCAGACCCTGCGGACGACCTCGCCCGCTGATCATGCGCGCCAGCGGCGTGAGGCACAGCCCAAGGGCGCCCCGCGCTGTCATCGGTCCGTCATCGGCGCTTCATCGCCGGTACCTAGCATGGGCCGTCCTGAACACTGCTCAGGGCGGGTGCCCTGCAGCCGCCCGGCCTTGGCGCCTGTGCTGCTGCAGCAACTGCCTTACGCCGCCTTTGAACGCGACGCGCTGATCCGCACGGCCGAGGTGGCCCTGGGCGTGGGCAACCGCGGCCATCTGTTCACCTGGCTGCAGCTGCACCTGCACCGATTCGTGCCGCACGAGCTGGTGATCTGCCACCTGCCACAGCTGCCCGCCAGCGAGGCGACCACGGTCTTCCACAGCGTGCCGCTGCCACCCCGGCTGCTGGCGCAGCTGGAGCAGTCCAGCCCCCGCTGGCTGGTGCCGCTGCGGCGCGCCTGGGTGGGCGGGCGGCGCCAACCCTGCCTGATCGACCTGGCGGCCCACGCCGAGCTGCGCGAGGCCCCGGCGCTGGCCCAGCTGCGTCAGCAGGGCATTGACCGGCTGCTGGTGCATGGCGTGGACGCCCAGGCCTGCCTGCGATCGGAAAGCCTGTTCGTGTTCTGCACGCGCTCGCGGCAGGACCCGGCCATGACGGCCGGCCTGGCGCTGTGGATGCCCTACCTGCATGCGGCCGCGATGCGGGCGCTGGCCGGCGGCGCGCGAGTGCCGGAGACCAGCGCCACGCCGAGCTCGCCACTGACCGCCCGCGAGACCCAGATCCTGCAGGCCGTCCGCGAGGCCCGCCGCACCGACGAGATCGCCGCCCAGCTCGACATCAGCCCGCTGACGGTGAAGAACCACCTGCGCCGGATCATGGTCAAGCTGGGCGCGCGCAGCCGTCTGCACGCCGTGGCCGAGGCCTTGTCGCGCCAGCTCATTTCGTGACAGTTCGGTGGCGGGCCATGGTCCGCAAGGGTGCCCACCCGGGCCCGACGGCCACGCACCAGTGTCATCACCCCCCTCGATAGTCACGGCAGCGCTGCACCGCACCGCCGCAGCGGCGGCTGCTCGGCCCGGGCACCAGACCCGTGCAGTGCGCGACCCGTCCCTCTCGACACAACCCTGGAGTATGAGCATGAACATCCGTCTGATCGCCCTGGCCGCGCTGGCCGCTGTGGGCACTGCCCACGCCACCTCGCTGTCGCCGGCGCAGATCGATGCCGCCCGTGGCGTCGATCTGAAGGAAGTGCGCATCTACGGCGCCTCGGCCCAGACCCCGGCGCTGGCCGCCTACATGGCCGACATCTGCGGCGCCATGGACACCTACCGCATCGGCACCGACCACGTCGCCTATGCCTGCGTCACCACCAAGGACGCCAAGACCGGCTCGCAAGGCTATGCCGCCGGCACCAAGCTGCTGGTCGTCAAGCGCGACGCCGGCGGCTCCGCCTGGGGCGTGACGCCGGTGGCCGCCGAACTGCCGGAGAAGTCGCTGCTGGTCAACGTCGCCAACTGCGGCACCGGCTACGTGCCGGGCGGCAGCACCGCCTGCCTGAGCACCGCCACCCAGATGGCCGTGCCGCACGCCGGCATCTCCGACGTGGAGCCCGCGCTGCACGTCGCGCCCTTCACCGTCAACAAGGTCAAGGGCGTGTACCTGAACCTGCCCGCCGGTGTCGATGACGGTGGCCTGCCCTGGGCGCCGCCGGTCAAGGTGACGGCGATGGACACGGCCGCGCTGGGTCAGACCGCCTTCGGCGTCGCCGTCAGCCCGGCGCTGTACGCCAAGCTGCAGGCCGCCCAGGGCACGACCGGCGTGCCGACCGTGGGCCGCGCCCAGGTCGCCGCGGTGCTGGCCGGCTATGTGCGCGCTGCCGCGGGCTACGCCGGCTGGTCGGCGCTGACCGGTGATGTGGCCGACGACGCCAAGACCGTGGTGATCTGCCGCCGCACCGCCGGCTCGGGCACCCAGGCCGCGTCCAACGCCTTCTTCCTGGAAGTCGGCGCGCTGACCGACACCGCCACCGGCATGCTGGAGCCGCTGACCACCGCCACCGCGCCGGTCAACGCCTTCGACACCAGCATCCCCGGCGTCTCGGTCTACCACGGCTCGGGCACCGGCAACGTGCTGACCTGCCTGACCACCAACCCGGGCTCGGCCTATGCGCTGGGCGTGGTCACCGGCGAGCGTGACGACAGCGCCACCACCTGGAAGTTTGTGAAGATCGACAACGCCGAAATGACGACGGCCAACATGCGCAAGGGCCTGTACCCCTTCGTCTACACCTCGTCGATGCAGTGGAACAAGGCCGAGAACCTGACCATCGGCCGCGACAAGGCGATGATGGGCTTCCTGGGCCATGTGCGCGCCAACGCCGCCAACGTCAACTTCCTGGCCACCGCCCCGGTGCCGCGCGTGCTGGCCCTGCCCAGCCACTGGTCCAACACCACCGAGTCCTGCGCCAGCGCCACCGGCAACAACGCGCTCTACGGCTCCTGCGTCGAGCGTCTGGACTACGGCTCGGTCTACAACCCGGCCTCCTTCCTGTACGGCCTGGCCGCCAGCAAGAACTACAAGACCAACAGCGCCGCGCCGCTGCGTCAGGTCCGCTGAGGGCACGGGCGGTCGCCCGGCGACCGCCCGCCTGCCGATCGGGCGAGGCCTCGGCCTCGCCCCTTTTTTCGCCCCTGTGTGACGCCCGCATGTCAGCGCGCAGGCACCGGCGTGCCATTCGCGCCCGCGGCCTGTCAACGCACCCCGGCAGCATGCGCCGCCAGACACGCTTTCTCCCAGCCCTTCCCGTCCATGCGGCCTCTCGCCTTCCTCCTGCTGACCGCCCTGCTGCTCGGGCCCGCCGTGGCGGGTGCCGACGAGCCGGCCTTCGACCTCTGGGAGGTCGCGGTCGAGGGCAACACCGTGCTGAGCGTCGAGGCCATCGAGCGCGCGGTGCAGCCCCACCTGGGCCCCGGCCGCTCGATGAAGGACGTCGAGGCGGCCCGCGCGGCGCTGGAGGCGGCCTACCAGCAGGCGGGCTACCTCACGGTGCTGGTTGACATTCCCGAGCAGCGCGTGGACGAAGGCGTGGTGCGGCTGTCGGTGCTGCAGGGCCGGCTGGGCCAGGTCTGGGTGACCGGCTCGCGCTACCACGCGCAAGGCCACATCCGCGCCGCGCTGCCCTCGGCCACCCCGGGCGAGGTGCCCAACTTCACCACGCTGCAGCAGGAGCTGGCCGAGGTCAACCGCAGCGACGCGCGCCGCGTGCAGCCGGTGATCAAGCCCGGCCGCCTGCCCGGCACGGTGGACCTGGACCTGCAGGTCAGCGACCAGCTGCCGCTGTCGGGCTCGATCGAGGTCAACAACCAGCACGCGGCCGGTACCACGCCTTTGCGCCTGAGCGGCACGCTGCGCTACGACAACCTGCTGCAGCGCGACCACAGCCTGTCGCTGACGCTGCAAACCGCGCCCGAGAAGCCCGAGGAATCGCGCGTCGCGGTCCTCAACTACAGCCTCCCCGGTGGCCAGGGCGACCTCTGGGCACTGTCCTTCACCGACTCGAACAGCAACGTCGAGACGCTCGGCGGCACCCAGGCCCTGGGCAAGGGCCGCACGCTGGGCCTGCGCTACCACCACCCGATCGGCCAGGGCGGCTGGAGCGGCACGCTCTCGGCTGGCGCCGACCTCAAGCACCTGCGCGACACCATCTCGGCCAGCAGCAGCGCACTCGAAACCCCGCTGCGCTACCTGCCTTTCCAGCTGGCCTACGCCGGACAGTGGAGCGAGGGCCGCCAGAGCCTGCAGCTGAGCACCCAGCTCACCGTGGCCTGGGGACGGCTGCTGCAGCGCCGGCTGCTGTGCGCCGGCATCGCCTGGCAGGACCAGTTCGACTGCAAGACCCAGGGCGCCAGCGGCAGCTTCGGCGTCTGGCGCATCGACGGCCGCTGGCTGCAGCCAGCCTGGTTCGATGGGCTGTGGTCAGCACGCCTGCTGGCCCAGGTGGCCTCGGGTCCGCTGGTCAGCGCCGAGCAGCTGACGCTGGGCGGCCAGGACAACCTGCGCGGCTACCCGGACAGCGAGGTCGCGGCCGACCATGCGCTGGCCGCCAGCCTGGAGTGGCGCAGCAGCAACCTGGCCGAGGCCATCGGCACCGGCTGGACCGAGGTGCGTCCGCTGGTCTTCGCCGACGCCGCCCGCGGCCTGCTGGCGCAGCCGGGCAGCGGCCAGGCGCCGCGCACCTCGCTGCTCTCGGTCGGACTGGGGTTGCGAATGGCCGGCGCCGGGCTGGAGGCGGCGCTGGACCTGGGCTGGCCGCTGCGCGCCAGCGCCCACGCCGAGCTGCACGACCCCCGTCTCCACCTGCGTGTGCTCACGCGCTACTGACCCGCCGCCATGCCGACGACCCCCGCCCGTCCCCGCCTCGCGGCCCACCGCACGCTGCGCCTGACCCCGCTGGCCGCCGCGCTGGCCCTGGCCGGCCAGGCCGTGCATGCCGCGCCCGCCGCTGCCCAGGTGCCGGTCCCGGCGGCGACCTGGCGCGTCTCGGGCAGCGGTGCCAGCGCGCCGGTGAACCGACCCAACAGCCAGGGCGGCACCACCCAGACGATCCGCCAGGACAGCGCGCGCGCGATCTACCAGTGGGACAGCTTCGACATCGGCGCCACCAGCCAGGTCAGCTTCGACATGGCGGTGCGCGGCGGCAGTGCGCTGAACCGCGTCGTCGGCAGCGCCGCACCGTCGCAGATCTTCGGCCGCCTGAGCGCCACCAACAACGGCCAGATCTTCCTGATCAATCCCAACGGCATCCTCTTCGGCCGCGGTGCGCAGGTCAACACCGGCTCGCTGATCGCCTCGACGTTGAACCTCAGCGACGCCGAGTTCAACAGCGGCTTCGGTCAGAGCATTGCCAACCTGTCCAGCGCGCATTTCCGCTACGACGGGGACCCGGCGGCCTTTGTCGACAGCCGCAACTTCGTGCGCGTCGAGCCCGGCGCCAGCATCACCACCGCCAGCGGCGGTCAGGTCATGCTGTTCGCCAAGCGGGTCGAGAACGCTGGCAAGCTCAGCGCGCCGGACGGTCAGGTGATCCTGGGCGGCGGCGGCAGCGTCAAGCTCAAGCTGCCCAGCCAGGAGGCCGACCTCTACGCGGCCGAGGAGAACGCCAAGCTGCAGGTGCTGCGCGGCTTCCTGGTGGAGATGGGCCGTGGCCCGGGCGGCGAGCACGGCAGCGTGGCCAACCTGGCGGGCGGCCAGATCAGCACGCCGCGCGGCAACACCACGCTGGTCGGTCTGGCGGTCAACCAGTCTGGCCGCATCAGCGCCACCACCAGCGTCGACGCCAACGGCTCGATCATCCTCAAGGCCCAGAGCGGCGCCGACTACAACCCGGTCACGCCCGCCTACCGTGCCACCGAGTCCGGCGCGCTGACGCTGGGGGCCGGCAGCCTGCTGTCGATCACGCCGGATACCGACACCGCCAGCAAGACCGCCTCGGCCAACGCCACGGTGCTGGGCTCGTTTGTCGAACTGGCCGGCCGCTCGGTGGTCTTCGAGCCAGGCAGCCAGTTGATCGCCCCCGGTGCCCAGGTGGTGGCACGCGCCCAGGCCACGCCCACCTACACCCGGCTGGCCGACCGCGCCGACGTGGCCGGCGACCCCGATGCCCGCATCGTGCTGGGCGAGGGCGTGCTGATCGACCTCTCCGGCACCACCACGACCACGCGCAGCGTCGCCGACCTGTTCGTCACCACCGAGCTGCTGGGCAGCAACGACCTGAAGGACGCGCCGGTCCAGAAGGACGGCCTGCTCTACCGCGCCAAGGTGACCATCGACACCCGGCTGGACTCGCCCATCCTGGGCAGCCTGCAGGGCTACCGCGACGCGCTGGGCAAGACCGCCACCGAATGGCTCAGCCGCGGCGGCCACCTGGATCTGCGCGCCGAGGGGGCGGTCATCACCGCCGACAGCTCGCGCATCCGCCTCAGCGGCGGGCAGGTCACCTACACCGCCGCCGCCGTCGCCGCGACCCGGCTGGTGGCCGCCGACGGCCGCCTCTACGACCTGGCCACGGCCCCGAGCGACCTGGTCTACACCGACGCCTTCAACCTGCAGAAGAGCAGCGCGATCCAGTACGACCGCTGGGGCCAGCGCCTGCAGTTCGGCCGCCGCGTCACGGCCGTGGAGGCCGGCTACGTGGCCGGCGCCGATGCCGGCAGCCTCAGCGTCATCGCACCGATCGTGCAGCTGGGCGGCCACCTGGAGGCCCGGGCCAGCCAGGGCGAGCGCCAGCAGGCCGGTCTGGACGCGCTGGCGCAGGCCGGGCGCCTGAGCGTGGGCGCCGCCACCCAGAACGGCGACAGCGTGCTGGCCACGGCCACCGTCGATCAGCTGGCGCAGACCGCGGTGCTGAAGGACTTCCGCATCGGCCCACAGGCCCCGCAGCTGCCCGACGGCCTGGCCACCCAGCCATTGGAAGCGCCGCTGGCCGAGGGCTCGGGCATCAGCACCGAGCGTCTGCTCAACGCCGGCTTCGCGCAGATCGGGGTGCATGCCGATGGCGACGTGCTGCTGGCCCGCAGCAGCGACGAGGCGCTGCGCCTGGCCGACGGCGGCAGCCTGACGCTGGCCTCGATCACCGGCGACGTGCGCGTCGACCAGAGCCTGCGCGGCGCTGCGGCCAGCGTGACGCTGGTCAGCAAGTCGGCGTCCACCCTGGGCGGCCTGAAAACCCAGGGCGGTGTGCAGGTGGCCGACGGCGTGCAGATCGACCTCAGCGGCGCCTGGGTCAATGCCTGGCTGGGTGGCCAGGCGCGCCACACCGCCCACACCAGCGGCGGGCGCTTCAGCGCCAGCGGCATGGGGGTGCAGCTGGGGCAGGGCAGCGGGGTCGACGTGTCGGGCGGCGGTGCGGTATCGCTGGCCGGCGCCGTCACCGGCGCCGCGGCCGGCAGCATCAGCCTCAGCGATGTCACCCGGCCGGAACAGGCCCAGCAGGCCGATGCACCGGGGCTGCAGCTGCAGGGACGTCTGAGCGGCTTCTCGGCCGCCAGCAGCCAGGGCGCCACCACTGGCGGCGGCCAGCTGACGCTGCGCACCAGCCATGTCCGCATCGGCGCCAGCAGCCTGCCCGCCAGTGCCGACACGCTGCTGCTGGGCACCGGCTTCTTCGACGAGGGCGGCTTCGGCAGCTTCAGCATCGACGGCCGGCTCGGCCTGACCCTCAGCGAGGGCAGCGTGCTCGCACCGCAGCGCCGCACCTGGATGGCCACCACCGCGTCGCGCAACCTGCCCGACGGCGCGCCCGCTGCCCAGGCCTTTGTCGAAGGCCGCGCGCCGGGCCTGTGGCGTGGCGGGATGGCGGTGAGCCTGTCCTCGTCCGGCGATGCACAGGCCGAGGCCAGCCAGATCGACAACGGCCGCCTCAGCGTCGGCCAGGGCGCCCGCATCGATGCGGGCGACACCGGCAGCATCCGCCTCAGCGCCTCGCACCTGGTTGATCTGCAGGGCGAGTTGCGGGCCCATGGCGGCAGCGTGACGCTGGCCACCAGCGCCGGCGCCACGCCGGGCAGCACGCCGGGGGTGTGGGTGGGCTCGGACGCGGTGATCGATGTCTCTGGCCGTGCCCGGCTGACCCCGGACCGCAGCGACGGCCTGGTCACCGGCCAGGTCCTGGCCGGCGGCACGATCACCCTCAGCGCCGCCGACCCGGGCGCCTCGTCGGCCGCCGTGGTGGTGCAGCAGGGGGCCCGGCTGGACGCGCGCGGCAGCGCCGCGCCGCTGGACGTGACCGAGCGCAGCAGCGCCGGCACGCGCATCGAGCGGCGCCTCGTGGGCAGCGGCGGCGGCGCCCTCCAGATCATCAGCTCGGGCACCGCGGTGCTCGAAGGCACGGTCGCGCTGCAGGCCGGCGCCGACGGCCTGGCGGGCGGCAGCGTCAGCCTGACCCACGCCCCGGGCGCGGCGGTGGGCCTGAGCGATTCGGCGACGCCGCTGGACGACCGGCACCTGCGCATCGAAGCGGGCGGCACCACGCTGACCACCGGACTGGACGCCGCGCGCCTGAGCGAGCTGGCCGCCACGCTGGGCGCCGACACCCGGCTGTCCGCCGCGCTGCTGCAGGCCAGTGGTGCGGCCGACATCAGCCTGCGCACGCCGGGCGACATCCACCTCGTGGGCGACGTGACGCTGCAGGCCCCGCGCCGGCTCAGCCTGAACAGCCAGGCGCTGGTGGTCGACGAGGGCGCGCAGGCGCGCCTGGCGGCCGCCCAGGTGGCCCTCAGCGGCCCCGAGACCCTGGGCCAGTACGACAGCGCCAACCCGGTCAGCCAGCGCGTGCCCATGAGCGGCGGCACTGGCACGCTGGACGTTCAGGCCGGGGTCGGGCTGGTGATGGCGGGTCAGCTGGTCACGGCCGGCGTGGGCACGCTGGGCCTGCAGGCCGGTGGCGCGATCCAGCTGCGCGACGGCCGGCTCGACACCCAGGCCGATGTCCGGCTGCAGGCCCCCGAAGTGGCCAGCGGCACGGGCACCGCGTTCACGCTGGAGGCCAGTGGCCATCGCCTCGCGATCAGCGGTGGCGACGCACAGGCGTCGGCCACACCGTCCGCGGGCGGCGCGATCACGCTGCGTGCTGCGCAGATCGAGCAGGCCGGCGTGCTGCGCGCCCCGAACGGCCGCCTGACGCTGGAAGCCAGCGAGTCGCTGCACCTGGCCGAGGGCAGCCTGACCTCGGTGTCGTCGACGCCCGGCCAGGTGCTGTATGGCACCTACACCGGTGGGCGCGACCAGTGGCTGGGCCTGGATGGCAGCAGCACGCGGCCCACCGGCAGCACGGTGACCGCGGCGCCCGACAAGCAGATCACGCTGGCGGCGCCCACGCTGCAGACCGCGGCAGGCTCCCGCATCGAGGCCGAGGGCGCCGGCACACTGGTGGCGTCGGAATTCGTGGCCGGCCGCGGCGGCAGCAGCAACGTCCTGGCCGGCGGTGACGGCGCGTTTGCGCTGCTGCCCTCGCTCGGCGCCGGCCAGGCGCCCTATGCCTGGCGCCTGAAGGACAGCGCGGCGGTCAGCGGCCGCCAGATCGTCATCCGCCACAGCGTCACGCTGGGCGACGGCACGGTGCTGCAGGCCGGCACCTACACCTTGCTGCCCGCGGCCTACGCAGTGCTGGACGGCGCCTTCCTGCTGCGACCGGCGAGCGGCACCACCACCTTGGCCGAGGGCAGCACGCTGGCCCGCACCGACGGCTCGGTCACCGTGGCCGCCCGCCTGGTCGACGCCGGCACCGGCTTCGGTGACGCCCAGCCCAGTGCCTGGCAGTTGATGAGCCGCGACACCGCGCTGCGCTACAGCGAGCTGCGCCGCACCGACCTGAGCGACGTGCTGCGCAGCCGCGCCAGCCAGCAGCAGCAGGCGGTGGGCCTGCTCGCCCACGACGGCGGCGCGGTGAGCCTGGAGGCTCGCCAGCTGAGCCTGCAGGGCCGCATGGCGCTGGGGGGCAGCGAGGCGCTGAAGGGGCGTGACGGCACGCTGGGCATCGCCGGCCGATCGATCCAGATCGACGCCCAGGCGCCGGCCGGGGACACGGACGACGGCGTGCTGCACATCGCCGCCGCGTCGCTGAACCAGGTCGACGGCGGTGCCGTCGTGCTGGGCGGCGTGCGGGTGACCGCGGCGGATGGCACAGCGCAAATCCGCACCGTGGCCGACCAGGTGGTGTTCGCCCAGGGCGCGTCGGCGCCGATCACCGCAGCCGACGTGCTGGCCACGGCCCGCCGGGAACTCCGTGTGGCCGCGGATGCCCGCTTCGCACCCCAGCCCGGCGACGGCACCCCCGCTCAGCCGCTTACGCTGGAGGGCAGCGGCGCGGCGATGCGCGTGGCGGCATCGAGCGGCGCGACGCTGGACCGCAGCGACGCCACGCCGGATGACGCGGCGCTGCGCATTGGCGCCGGCGTGTCGCTGGGCCGCAGCGGCGGCAGTGTCGCGCTGGACAGCACCGGGGTGGCGCAGGTCGATCCCACGGCCGTGCTGCGCGCTGGCGATCTGCTGCTGGCGGCGCGCGAGGTGGAGCTGGCCAGCCCGACCGGCAACCGCTCGCGCCTGGCCCTGACCGAGGCCCAGACCCAGGCGCTGACGGCCGCCGAGCACCTCACGCTGCGCGCCTACGAACGCCTGTACCTGCACACCGGCAGCACGCTGGGCGGCGAGGACGCCGGCACGATCGCGATCGACACCCCCAGCCTGCGCGTGCTGGGCACCGATGGCACCGCCACGGTCCAGGCGCGCGCGCTGCAACTGAGCAACCACAGCGGGCCGCGCAGCGCCGCCTTCGGCCTGCAGGACACGGCCCTGCAGCTGCAGGCGCGCGAGACGATCTCGCTGGGCGAGGGCAGCCTCAGCATCGCCGGCGCCACCCAGGTGGGGTTGCAGGCCGGCCAGGCCATCAGCCTGGATGGCACCGGCCGCCTGCAGGTGGCCGACGCGCTGCAGCTGAGCGCCCCGGTGATCACCAGCCACGCGGCCGGCTCGCAGTACGCGATCGTGGCCGGCGGCGCGCTGCAGGTGGACGCTGCACCGCCGGCGGCAGGCACCGACGCCGCTGCGCTGGGCAGCGCGCTCAGCCTGCAGGCCGCGAGCGCGCTGATCGACGGCGTGATCCGCCTGCCCTCGGGACGCATCGAGGTGCAGACCGAGCGGCCGCTGGTGGTGGGCGCACAGGCCCGGCTGGACGCTGCCGGGCGCCTGGTCGAGCTGGGCACGCAGCCGGTCAGCACCGCTGGCGGCCAGATCGCGCTGTCCAGTGGCAATGGCAACCTGCGGCTGCTGGCGGGTTCGGTGCTGGACGTCTCGGCCGGCGGCGGCCAGGGGGCCGGGGGCCAGATCAGCCTGCAGGCGGTGAAGGGGCGCATCACCACCGCGGGACAGCTGCGCGGCCAGGCTGGCTCGGCCGAGACCGGTGCCGCACTGACCCTGGACGCCGCCAGCCTGGACACCGCGGGCCTGGACGCCGCAGTCGCTGCCGGGCACTTCACCGCCGAGATGGACCTGCGCCAGCGCGAGGGCGACCTGACGCTGGCCGCCGGCACCACGCTGAGCGCCCGCGCGATCACCCTCAGCGCCGACCAGGGCGCGCTGCAGGTGGCCGGTACGCTGGACGCGCGCGGCGCCGACGGCGGCCGCATCCGGCTGTCGGCCGCGCAGGATGTGAACGTGGCCGACGGCGCCCGCCTGCTGGCCCAGGCCACGGCCAGCGACGGCCAGGGTGGCCGCGTGGCGCTGTCGACACTGGACGGCCGCATCGGCCTGGACGCCGGCAGCCTGGTGGCCGTGGCCGCTGGCAGCGCCGGCCAGCCGGGCCAGTCCGGCGGCCGGCTGGAGCTGCGCGCGCGCCAGCAGGGCCATGACCTGGCGATCGATCCGCTGCTCGGCCAGATCGACGGCGCCTCACGCATCGACGTGCAGGCGGTGAAGGTCTATGACGCGGTGGACCGCATCGTCGCCGGCGCGATCCAGAGCGGCGGCGCGCTGGGCACCGCGACCATCGCGGCCGACGCGGCCGGGTTCCTGGGCAGCCAGGGCGAACATGCGCAGGCCATCGCCCAGCGCCTGGCCGGCGCCCGCCCGGCCGCGGACCTGGCGGCGCTGCGTGTGCATGCCGAGGCCGAGGTCCGCGCGCCGGGCCGCCTGGAGGTGGACCCCGGCGCCGACTGGGTGCTGCCGGCTGACGCCGCGCGCATCGCCGCGGGCGGCGGCGACGCCCGCCATGTCGGCGACACCTCGCTGACGCTGCGCGCCACCGGCAGCATCAACCTGCGCTGGGGCATCACCAGCGGGCTGGACCCGACCAGCGGCGCCGCCACCAGCGACCGCGCCGGCAACCTGACCCTGACCGCCGGCGCCGACCTGCAGGCCGCGTCGGCGCGGCAGCTGCGCCGCACCGCCAGCCCGGACGCCGCCAACCTGAACTTCAAGAGCCAGCAGGCCGGCCGGTTGAACTACACCGGCAGCAGCACCGGCGATGTCACGCTGTCGGCCGCCGGCAACCTGGCGATGGATGTGAAGAACACCATCGTGCTCAGCACCGGGGCGCCGCGCAGTGAGGCGGCGCAGGCGGTGAAGTACCAGGCGCAGCGCTTCTTCGGCGACCAGGCACTGCAGACCGATGGCGGCGATGTGCGCCTGCAGGCGGGCAGCTCGATCCAGGGCGATGACACCGACAACGAGCGCGGTGGTGATGACGCCGGCGTGGTCGACCTGCTGTTCGGCGGCCAGCTCCTGGGCGGTGGCAACGGCAGCCTGGTCTGGGGCGGCTCGGCGGCCCAGGCGCTGGGCTTCTCCTACGTGGGCAGCTTCGGCGGCGGTCAGGTGGACCTGCGCGCCGGGCGCCACATCATCGACATGGTGGCGGTCGCACCGTCCAGCGGCTACCACCTGTCGGCGGCCGATGGCGGCAGCGGGCAGACGGTGCACTACGGCGGCGGTTCGCTGTCGGTGCGTGCCGGCGGCGACGTCGTCAGCGGTGCGTTCGAGGCCGGCGGGCGCCAGCTGCAGGTGGCAGCTGGCGGCAGCGTGATCGGCCAGCGCCGTGACCCTGGCGGCGTGGGCGCCACGCGGCTGTACTACGAGGATAACCGGGTGCAGGTGGACGCCCGCGGGCAGCTGGCGATCGGCGAGATCTCCGACGCCTACAGCGAGGCCTCCAACCCGATCCAGCTGCTCAACCGCCATGCCAGCGCGCGCCTGACGGCGACCGCCGGCGATGCGTCGCTGGGCGGCGGCATCGCCGCGGGCGACCCATCCACCGGCTCGCTGCTGCCCGACGACACCCGCCTGGCCGCGGCCAGCGGCGACCTGCGCGTGGGCGACGCCGAGCAGCGCCCGATCGACGACGGCCGCCTGGCCCTGCTGGCCGCAGGTGACCTGCAGCTCAGCTCGCGCCTGGATGTCTACGCCACGCGGCGCGGCCAGGACGCGCCGCTGTGGCTGGACTCGCGCGAGGTCCTGGGCTTCAACCCCAAGAACGATGCCGGCCTTCGCCTGGACCAGAGCCAGCGCACGCCGGTGGAGATGGTGGCGCGCGATGGCGATGTGCGCATCAGCGCCCCGATCGATTCGGCCCGCGCACTGCACATCGAGGCCGGCCGCGACATCCTCGTGCAGGAGGCCGTGCAGACGCAGTTGCAGCCCGACGCCGCCAGCGGCGCGCAGAGCGATCTGGTGCTGCTGAAGGCCGGCCGCGACATCGTCTTCAGTGGCGGCTATGGCTGGATGCGCGTGGGCGGCAGCGGCCAGGTGCTGCTGCTGGCCGGCCGCGACATCGACCTGGGCAGCGCCAGTGCGCTCAACAGCTCGGGCCTGATGGCCATCGGCAACCAGGACAACCCGCTGCTGGCCAGCGGCTCGGCCCAGCTGACGCTGGTGGCCGGTCTGTCCTCGGATGGGCTGGACTACCGACAGGCGGTGCAGCAGGGCTTTGCCGCCGTGGGCAGCACGGCCCTGGCGGCGCGCGCCGGGGACCTCTACGCCTTCCTCAGCGACGCCACGGTCAGCGCCTTGGGCAGTGCCCGCGCCCGGACCTGGTCGCAGTCCAGCAGCGAGCAGCAACTGGCGCTGGCACGCGCGCTGCTGGGCGAGGCCCCCTACCAGCAGGCGCTGGCGCGCTATGTGCGCCACATCGGTGTGGACACCGCCACGCTCACCGACGCGCAGGCCCTGGCGGCCTTCGAGCGGCTCACGCCAGCCCAGCGCGACGCCGCGCCAGCCCAGCTGCTGGCCGCCCGCATGGCGCAGCTCGACACGCAGCGCCGCAGCCAGCTGATCACGCTGATCGCCGCCGCCGACACGCCGCGCTATGCCCAGGGCCTGCAGGCCTGGATGCAGCTGCGCACCGGCGCCACGCTGGACCTGGCGCAGGCGCTGACCGCCTTCGAGGCGCTGCCGCTGGCGCAGCAGGTCGGCTGGATCAACCAGGTGCTGGTCGAGGAGGTGCGCAGCGCCGGCCGCAGCGCAGCCCAGGCCAGCGGCTACGCCCAGCAGGCGGCCTACCTGCGCGGCAGCCTGGCGATCGATGCGGTCTTCGCCGGCGAGCATGTCGGTGGCGACCTGGCGCTGCCCGCCACGCAGATCAAGACCCTCCAGGACAGCGGCCAGCGGCTGGTGGCCGCCACTGGCCAGCGCGCCGCGATCGACCTGCCGGGCATCACCCTGATGACCCCGGCCGGCGGCGTCAACGCCGGCGAGACCGGCAGCGTCGCGCAGTCGGCCAACAACCTGGGCGTGGTCACCGTGGCCGGCGGCGGCATCGCCGCGATCAGCCGCGACGACTTCCTGGTCAACCAGTCGCGCGTCTTCACGCTCGACTCCGGCGACCTGCTGATCTGGTCGACGCGCGGCGACATTGACGCCGGTCGGGGCGCCAAGACGGTGTCGGCGGTGCCGCCGCCGGTGGTGCGCCTGGACGCCGCCACCGGCCGGCTCTACCTGGACACCTCGGGCTCCTACGCCGGCAGCGGCATCGCCGTGGGCGGCACCGGCAGCACGCTGGACCTCTACGCGCCCAGCGGCGCGATCGACGCCGGCGAGGCCGGCATCAAGGCCAGCGGCAACGTCTTCCTGGGTGCCACCACGGTGCGCGGCGCCGACAACATCCAGGTCGGCGGCCAGGCCGCTGGCGTGTCGCTCTCGACGGCGCCGGTCAGCCTGCCGGCCAGCACCGCCGCCAACGCCACCGATGCCGCACGCGCCACCAGCGGCGAGGACGACGACGAGCGGCGCAAGCGCCGCGCCCGGCGTCGCCAGATGCTGCTCGACTTCCTCGGCTTCGGCCGCGGCTGAACCTCCTTCACGAACCTGCCATGTCCGCCACCATGAACCGACGCCTGCTGCTTGCCCTGGGCCTGTGCGCTGCGCTGCTGTCCCCCACCGCCCATGCCTGGTGGAACGAGGCCTGGAGCCAGCGCGCCCGGGTCGTCATCGACACCACCGAGAAGGGCCAGCCACTGCCGACCGCGGTCAGCGACGCCGTGCTGCCGCTGCGCCTGCACAGCGGCAACTTCGACTTCGCCAGCGCGGCCCCCGACGGTGCCGACCTGCGCGTGATCGGCGCCGACGACAAGACGCCGCTGCCCTTCGCGATCGAGCGTTTCGACGCGGTCAATGAACTGGCCCTGCTGTGGGTGCGCGTGCCCATGGTGGCCCAGGGCAGCGACAAGAATGTCCTGCACGTCTATGCCGGCAACGCCAAGGCCACGGCCGAGCCGTCCGCCGCGGTGTTCACCGACGCCTACGCCGCGGTGCTGCACTTCAGCGAGACCGAGGGCCCGGCGCGCGATGCCGCGCATCAGCAGGCCAGCACCGACCCCGTCGGGCGCGAGCCCAACGGCCTGCTCTCCGGTGCGCTGCGCACCGATGCCCGGGGCCTGACGCTGCCGCTGGCCGGCCGGCTCAGGCTGAGCGCGGGCGGCGGCGTGACCGTCTCGATGTGGGTGCGCCCCGACCCCGGTGCCGGCCCGGCCACGCTGCTGGCGCTGGGCCCGCTGAGCCTGGTGCGTGCGGTCGACGAGGTCGAGGCGCGCCTGGACGGCAAGGTCCTCAGCACCGCAGCGCTGCCGGCCAGCGCCTGGACCCACGTCGCCCTGAGCGTGGGCGGCGGCCAGGCCACGCTGTTCGTCAACGGCAAGCCGGGCGCCCGGGCCGATGTGCTGCTGCCCGAGTCCACGCCCGACCTGGTGCTGGGCCGCGGCCTGCAGGGCCAGATCGACGAGCTGCAACTGCTGGGCGCTGCACGCGACGAGGGCTGGGTGCGGTTGGTGGCCGCCTCGCAGGGCCCGGACAGCGGCCTGGTCAAGGTCTTCAAGGAAACGCCCGACGGCGCCGCGGGCGAGGGCGAGAGCCACAGCTACTTCGGCATCCTGTTCAAGAACCTGACCACCGACGCCTGGGTGGTGATCATCATCCTGGCGGTGATGTTCGCCGTCGCAGCCTGGGTGATGGTGACCAAGACCCTGCAGGTGCGCCGAACGGCCAGCGCCAACGACCGATTCATCGAGCGCTTCCGCCAGGCCGGCGCGCAGGAGACCGTGGCGGCCGACACCGCCTGGGGCGCGTCCTCGCTGTGGCGCCTCTACGAGGTGGGCACGCGCGAAGTCGACAAGCGCCGCGCCGCCGGCGTGGGCCAGCTCAGCGGCGCCAACCTGGACGCCATCAAGGCCACGCTGGATGCCACGCTGGTGCGCGAGAACCATGCGCTCAACGCCCGCATGGTGCTGCTGACGATCGCCATCTCCGGCGGGCCTTTCCTCGGGCTGCTGGGCACGGTGGTGGGCGTGATGATCACCTTCGCCGCGATCGCCGCGGCCGGCGACGTCAATGTCAACGCCATCGCCCCCGGCATCGCCGCCGCGCTGCTGGCCACGGTGGCCGGCCTGGGCGTCGCGATCCCCGCGCTGTTCGGCTACAACTGGCTGGCGGCCCAGGTGAAGAACCTGTCGGCCGACATGCAGATCTTCGTCGACGAGTTCGTCACCCGCGCCGCCGAGGCGCACGGCGCGCCCTGAGGCCCGGGCGGAGCAGCGCGCCATGGCCGCCGACGTCCGCGCCGACAACGCGCCCTACGACGACATCAACATCACGCCGATGCTGGACCTGGCGTATGTGCTGCTGGTCACCTTCATCATCCTGACCACCGCGTCGGTGCAGGGCGTCAAGGTCAACGCGCCGCGCACCCAGGCCGCCAGCTCGCTGGCCAAGCCGCAGACCCGCGCGATCACCATCACCCAGGACGGCGCGCTGTTCCTGGATGCCTACCCGGTCAGCCTGGACGAGCTGTCGCAGCGGCTGGCGGCGCTGAAGTCCGGCAACCCGGCGTTGCCGGTGGTGCTCAAGGCCGACGCCCGCACCCAGTACCGCAAGGTGACCGAGGTGCTGGAGGTGGCCAAAAGGCTCGACATCACCGAGGTCGGACTGGTCACCCAGCGGCAGCCCGCCGAACCCTGACAACGAAAGCCCACGGAGCCCGCCATGGCCGCCCAGGTCAGTACCGAGACCAAGCCTTACGACACCATCAACGTCACGCCGATGCTGGACCTGGCCTATGTGCTGCTGGTGGTCTTCATCCTGATGACCACCGCCTCGGTGCAGGGCCTGACGATCACCCTGCCCAAGCCGTCGAACAAGCCGGCCACCGAGAAGCATGAGCTGGTGATCGTGCAGGTCGCTGCCAACGGCCAGTTGCTGGTCAATGGCGCCGCGCTGTCGCTGCCCGAGGTCGAGCGCCAGCTGGTGCAGGCCCGGTCGCGCGACCCGAAGATGAGCGTGGCGATCAAGGGTGACGCGACGGCCGCCTACGAACAGGTGGTGCAGGTGATCGACCTGTGCAACCGCCTGGCGATCGACATGGGCCTGGTCACCGCCCGCATTGGCACCTGAGCCGCGCGATGACCGCCATGATCCCCACCCCGACCCCGGCGCGCTCCGGCCTGTGGCGTGTCGGTGCCGCGCTGCTGGCACTGCTGCTGCTGGTGCTGGCCGTGCTGGGCGTGCGCCGGCTGATCAGCGAACCGCAGCGGCCCGCGCGGCAGGTGGCCCGCATCGCCATCCTGCCCGATACGCCACCGCCACCGCCACCGCCCCCCAAGGAGCGCAAGGAAGAGCCGCCCAAGCCCGACCGACCCCAGGCACCGGTGCCCGACAACCTGGTCAAGCCACCGCCGCCCTCGGCCACCGAGCCGCTGAAGATGGAAGGCGCCGCCGGCAACGGCCCCAGCGCGTTCGCCGCGGGCAGCGTCAGCCAGGACTACAAGGGCGGCGCGCCGACGATCGGCAGCGCCGCCTCGGGCTCCGGTGGCCGTGGTCTGGACCGTGCCCAGGAACGGCTCTACGCCGGCAGCGTGCGCCAGGCGCTGCGCGACGAGCTGGAGCGCCAGCTGCAGGCCGACGCGGGCGAGCTGAGCGCGGCCTTTGCCTTGTGGATCGGCGACGACGGCCGCATCAGCCGCTGGAGCGTCGACGGCGCCGAAGGCCGGCTCGATGCCGCCGGTGAGGCGGCCCTGCGCCTGGCGCTGGAGCGCAGCGCCGAGCGCCTGCAGCTGCCCGCGCCCGCCGGCATTACCCAGCCGCTGCGCTTTCGCCTGACCGTGCGCGCCGGCGCCTGAATTCCCCCATCGACACCGCTTTCCGGAGATGCCCGAGATGACCCCGCCCACGTTCCGCCGCCTGCCCCTGGTCAGCGCCCTGGCCTTGGCCCTGGCCGCTGCCGCGGCGCCGGCCCAGACCCCCGCCGACCCGGCCACCGAGCGCGCCGCGCTGCAGGAGCTGCGCTCGACCACCCTGGCCCTGATCGACCTGCTGGTCGAGCAAGGCCTGCTCAGCCGCGCCAAGGCGGACGAGCTGCTCAGCAAGGCACGCCCGGCCGCCGCCGTGCCGGCCTGGGGCGCGCCGCCCGCCAAGACGCCCAAGGTGGTGCGCGTGCCCTACCTGCCCGAGACCGCGCGGGCGCAGATGAAGGAGGAGATCAAGAACGAGATCCTCGGCACCGCGCGCGATGAAGGCTGGACCGACGGCCGGCGTCTGCCCGGCTGGCTGAAGAACGTGGCCATCGACGGCGATCTGCGGGTGCGCGGCCAGGCCGAGCTGTTCGACAGCGCCAACATCGGTGCCGAGTCCTTCACCGTGCAAAGTCTGCTGCAGGACTCGCCGGCCTGGGCGCCGGACCTGACCAACACCCAGTACAACCGCGGCCGCCTGACCGCGCGCGCGCGCCTGGGCGCCACCGTCAAGGCCAGCGACTCGGTCACAGCCCAGGTGCGCGTGGCCACCGGCTCGACCACCGGCAGCCCCAGTTCCGAAAGCGTCACCCTGGGCAATTACGGCAACCGCTGGAGCATCGGCATCGACCGCGGCTGGATCAAGTGGGAGCCGCGCCAGGGCTGGTCGCTGCAGGCCGGGCGCATGGGCGTGCCCTTTGACCACAGCGACCTGATCTGGCCGGCGGACCTGGGGCTGGACGGTGTGGCCGGCAAGGGCGAGATCGACCTCGCCAGCGGCCTGTACGGCTTCGCGGTGGCCGGCGCCTTCCCGCTGGAGGAGTTCGCCAACAACCGCAACGACAAATGGCTCTACGGCGGCCAGATCGGCCTGGACTGGGCACCCAATGGCCAGTGGCAGCTGCGCGGCTCGATCGGGCTGTACGACTTCCAGAACGTCGAGGGCACGGTCGCCTCGTCGCTGCCCCCCGTCAACCAGCGCGCCGGCACCACGCCCTATCTGCAGAGCCAATACCCGGCGGCGGTGCGGCAGAAGGGCAACACGCTGATCAACCTGAACCACCCGACCTGCATCACCACGCCCAGCACGCCCGGCTGCGCCAGCAGCGCCACCTGGGGCCTGGCTTCGCGCTTCCGGCCGGTGGACCTGCGCCTGGGCGTGGTGGCCAGGCACTTCCGCCCCTACGAGCTGAGCCTGGACCTGGACGTCGTGAAGAACACCGGCTTCGACACCGCCGACATCTCGCGCCGTGCCGGCGAGGACCTCTCCGCGCTGAAGGCCAAGACCCTGGGCTACCAGGTGCGCCTGGGCCTGGGCATGCCGCGCCTGCGCGAGCCGGGTGACTGGCAGGCCCACCTGGCCTGGCGACACTTCGAGCGCGACGCCTGGATCGACGCCTTCACCGACACCGCCTGGCACGGCGGCGGCACCAACTACAGGGGCTTCAGCCTCGGCGGCGAATACGCCTTCGACCACCAGACCACGCTGGGCCTGCGCTTCATCAGCACGCGCAACCTGGACGACAAGGTCCGCTACACCGACAGCAGCGGCCAGGTCAGCGGCAACATGAGCAGCGCCACGCTGCGCATCGACACCCTCCAGATCGAGACCAACGTCCGCTTCTGACCATGACACCGAACCGCTCCCTGGCCGCCGTGCGGCGCCTGCTCATCGTGGCGCTGGCCACCACCTGCCTGGGCGCGCTGGCCCAGGACGACAAGCGCAGCGCCGCGCTGCGCGAGGCCGCGCGCCGGGCCCAGGCCGCCGCCCAAGCCGCGCAGCAGGAAGCCGCGCAACTGCGCAGCGAGCGCGATGCGCTGGCGCGTGCCGACCAGACCCGGCAGACCGAGCTGGACCAGCGCCGCACCGCACAGCGCACCGCGGCCGGCCAGCTTGCCGCCGCCCGCCAGGCCCTGGCGCAGGCCCAGGCCGAGCGCGACCGCCTGAACGCCGACCACGACCGCACGCGTGGTGAGCGCGACGAGATCGCCCAACGCCTGCAGCGCCAGCAGGCCGAGACCGAGCGCCTGCAGTCCGAGCTGGCCGAGCAGCGCCGCCTGACGCAGACGTTAAGCGCCCTGCTGCAGCGAAGCACCCAGTCGCTCGCCGCGGCCGAGAGCGCGAACCGCCAGCTGCAGACCCTGGGCCTGCAGGCGGTGGACGCCTACCAGCACGCCACGCCCGAGGCGATGCGCGCCCGCGACGAGCCCTTCCTGGGCCTGGCCGCCGTTCGGCTGGGCAACGAGGCGGAGCTGCTGCGGCGCGAGATGGGCGCGCTGAAGCTGGTGCCCTGACGGCGCTGACGCGGCGCCGACGCGCGGCCTTCACGGCGGCGTCATCACGCGGGTCCAGCATGCAGGGTCATGTCTGCCCACGCTGTTGCTGATGCTGCGCCCGCGTGCCTGCGGGTGCGCACCGTCTGGATCTCCGATGTCCACCTGGGCACACCGGGCTGCCAGGCCCAGGCGCTGCTGGACTTCCTGCGCGATGTCGACTGCGAGACGCTGTACCTGGTCGGCGACATCATCGACGGCTGGCAGTTGCGCCGCAGCTGGTACTGGCCGCAGGCCCACAACGACGTGGTGCAGAAGATCCTGCGCAAGGCGCGCAAGGGCACGCGGGTGGTGTTCGTGCCCGGCAACCACGACGAGTTCGCGCGCCGCTACGTGGAGCACAACTTCGGCGGGGTCGAGGTGGTCGACGACTGCCTGCACCAGACCGCCGACGGCCGCACGCTGTGGATCACCCACGGCGACCTGTTTGATGGCGTGATCCAGTGCGCCAAGTGGCTGGCCTATGTGGGCGACGTGGCCTACGAGATGACGCTGAAGGTGAACCGCTGGTTCAACCGCGCCCGCGCCCGTGTCGGCCTGCCGTACTGGAGCCTGAGTCGCTACCTGAAGCTCAAGGTGAAGCGGGCGGTGAGCTATGTCAACGACTTCGAGGTCGCGGTGGCGCATGAAGCGAAGCGGCGGGGCGCCGACGGCGTGGTCTGCGGCCACATCCACCATGCCGAGATGCGCCAGGTCGACGGCGTGCTGTACTGCAACGACGGCGACTGGGTCGAGAGCCTGACCGCGCTGGTCGAGCACACCGACGGTCGGCTCGAGATCATCGACCGCAGCACCGCCGCGCTGCCGCCGATCAGCACGCTGGCACGCCCGTCCGCCCCGTCGGTGGTGGCTGGCGAGCCGGCGACGGCGCCGGTGCTGCGCCGCTAAGCGCCTGTCGGCAGGCGCATCAGCGGCTCGCCGGCCCGCAGCCGCCGCCCCGGCGCGATGCCCCTGGCCAGCGCGAAGCCGGGGGGCACGAAGACCAGGATCGTCGAGCCATGCTCGAACCAGCCCATCTCCTGGCCCTTGGTGAGCGGCGCCTGGCAGGGCATCTCGTTCGGGCCGGGCCAGCGCAGGTGCAGCAGCACGTCCAGGAAGTGCAGCCGGATGCTGGCCACCAGCACCGCGGCCACGGGCACCAGGGCGATCGGGTGGCCGCCCTGGGTCAGGCGGCCGCGGATGACCGCGCGCTCGTTGCGGCAGAACAGGCGCTCCACCCGCGCCAGCGCGATCGGATTGACGTTCCAGGTGTCTCCGCTCAGGTAGGTCACCTGCTCGACCGTCAGGTCGTGCGGTGCATGGAAGCGGTGGTACATCGCCGAGGTCAGCCGCAGCGTGACCCAGGTGCCGCCCTCGAACACCGCGCTGTCCTGGGTGGGGCCGAAGAGTTCGCGCATCGAATAGGGGAAGCCCTTGGCCTGGTACACCTGATCGGCCCGGGCCACGCCGCAGGCGCCGACGATCGCGTCGCAGGGACTGGCCAGCACGCGCGGGTCGGGGTCCACCGGACGGGCGCCGGGGCGCAGCTCGCGGGTGAAACAGGCCTGCAGGCTGTCGAAGCGCTGCTGCCGCGCATCGGACAGGTCCAGATCGGTGAACAGCCGCCACAGCGCGATGCTGACCCGGGTCAGCCAGGGGCTGCGGATCCGGCTGAAGCGGCCCATCGCCCGCGTCAACGCGATGCGCGGAATGCGGTTGGTCAGCAGGAAGTTCAGGTCTTCCTGCTGCCACAGGCGGCGGAAGGCGCTGTGCTTCACAGCGGTGTCAAGCGCGGCGGGTATATCCGGGGGTGTCGTTGGCATCACTGCTCACCATGGAAGAAACAACCATCACGTGGTCCCTGCTGGGCCTGGGTCTGCTGGCCTGGGGTCTGCCCAAGGCGCGGCGCCGGCTGCAGCTCTCGCGCGCCAAGCACCGCTCGCTGGCCGGCCATGCGCGCATCGCCCAGTGCCTGGCCCGCTGGCTGCCGGGGTATGCCTATGACGAGGCCCACTTCTTCAAGGTCGACGGTGCGCCGCCTGAGGTGGAAGCCCGCCGCCGCGCCGCGTTGCTGCGCCTGTCGCACGACTTTGACCAAGCCTGGCCGCGGGGGGCAGCGCTCACCGCCCAGGCGCGCGAGGGCCTGCCCGACCTGCGCTTCACCGGCAGCTACCGTGTGCCCTTCCAGTTCTCGCCAGTGATCCGGCAGCACCTGCGCACCAGCAGCTTCATCGCACGCGCCCAGGGCGTGACCGTCGAGGACATCGATGGCCAGGTCTTCCACGACCTGACCGGCAGCTACGGCGTCAACGTCTTCGGGGTCGACTTCTACAAGCAGACCCTGGCCGAGGGCCTGGCCGAGGCCCAGGCGGTCGGCCCTGTCCTGGGCCACTACCTGCCCTGCGTGGCCGACAACATCGAGCGCCTGAAGGCGATCTCGGGCCTGGACGCGGTGTCTTTTCACATGAGCGGCACCGAGGCGGTGATGCAGGCCGTGCGCCTGGCGCGCTACCACACCGGGCGAAGCCACCTGGTGCGCTTCGCCGGCGCGTACCACGGCTGGTGGGAGGATGTGCAACCCGGCCCCGGCAACCCGACGCCGGTGCGCGAGACCTACACGCTGGCCGACATGGACGAGCGCGCCCTGCAGGTGCTGCGCACCCGCCACGACATTGCCTGCGTGCTGGTCAATCCGCTGCAGGCCTTGCACCCCAACCGGCCGGCGCCGGGCGACTCGTCGCTGGTGGACAGCAGCCGCAGCGCCGGGGTCGACCGCGCTGCCTATGCCGCCTGGCTGCAGCGCCTGCGCGCGGTCTGCAGCGAGCGTGGCATCGTGCTGATCCTCGACGAGATCTTCGTCGGCTTTCGCCTGGCGCCCGGTGGCGCCCAGCAGTACTTCGGGGTGCAGGCCGATCTGGTCACCTACGGCAAGACCCTGGGCGGCGGCCTGCCGGTGGGCGTGGTCTGCGGGCGGCAGACGCTGATGCAGCGCTTCCGCGAACGCCACCCGGCCGACATCTGCTTCGCGCGCGGCACCTTCAACGCCCACCCGATGGTGATGGCGGCGATGAACGCCTTCCTGCGGCGGCTGGACAGCCCCGAGGTGCAGCGCCTCTACGCCGATCTGGACCACTGCTGGTCGCAGCGCCTGCAGCGCTTCAACACAGCGCTGGCCGAGGCCGGTCTGCCGGTGCGGGTGGCGGGGCTGTCGAGCATCTGGACGGTGCTCTACACCCAGCCCTCGCGCTACAACTGGATGCTGCAGTTCTATCTGCGCGCGCATGGTCTGCTGCTGAGCTGGGTGGGCACGGGCCGCCTCGTCTGGAGCCTGAACTACAGCGACGATGCGTTCGAGGCCGTGCTCGGCAAGTTCATCAGCGCCGCGCGGGCCATGCAGGCCGATGGCTGGTGGTGGCACGACGCGTCGATCAGCAACCGGTCGATCCGGCGCAGCCTCCTTGGCGAGATGCTGCGCGCCTGGCGTTGAGCGGCTGAGCGATTCAATGGCGCGAACCCGGCTGCACATGGTGCATCGGGTCCAGCCGCTCGCCACGCCACAGCGCCAGCGGCGCGCGGTGGTAGAGGATCAGGTCGTGCACCGGGTCGGTCAGGATCTTGGTCATCCAGGCCAGCGCAGGGATCGCGCCGTCACGCAGCCACAGCTGGACCACGCGGAACAGCAGCCCGGCCACGCCCAGCGCCAGCCAGGCCATGCCAAGGTCATGCACCCAGCCGCCCAGGTCGGTGGCTGGCTGGATCAGTCCGAACAGCGCGGGTTGCAGCCACAGCAGCACCGGCAGGCCCACCCACACCGACAGCAGCACGATCTTGCGCTGCAGGTTGTAGCCCACCTTGACCGCCTCCTTGTAGGCGTCGGTGCAGTCGTTGACCTGGTCATAGCCGCGCGGCTCGAAGAAGAAGTGGCCGGCCTGGCGGGTCGTCATCGAGAAGCACCAGCCGACGATCGCGGCCAGCGCCGGGTCGATGAACAGCAGCGCATAGGCCACCAGGAAGCTCAGCGCGCTGATGAAGTGCAGCGTCTGGTTGATGCGGCTCTGGTGGTAGTAGCGATGGTCGTCCCAGCGCTGGGTTCTCAGGGTCTGAAGAAAGGTGGACACGCGATCTCCTCAACGGGTAGTGACGCACAGCGGCCGATGGTGCGGATGCTTCGTGAAATCGTGGTGACTTGTCATCGTGCTGTTGCACGGCGCACTCAGCATCGCGCCATGGACATGAGCGAGGACGCCCCCCTGCAGGTCGACGAGATCCCCTCGGCATGGCGTCAGCTGCGCATCGCCTTCGTCACCGAGACCTATCCCCCCGAGGTCAACGGCGTGGCCACGACGACGGCGCAGTTCGTCGAAGGACTGCACCGCCGCGGCCACGACCTGCAGCTGGTGCGTCCGCGCCAGGACCGCATCGACGCCGCCGGCACCGAGCCCCGCTTCCACGAGGTGCTGATGCACGGCCTGCCGATCCCGCGCTACCCGAACCTGCGCATGGGCGTGCCCAGCAAACGCGCGCTGGTCAAGCTCTGGAAGCTGCGCCGGCCCGACGTGGTGCATGTGGCCACCGAAGGGCCGCTGGGCTGGTCGGCGCTGCAGGCGGCGCAGTACCTGAAGCTGCCGGTGACCTCGGACTTCCGGACCGACTTCCGCGCCTACAGCCGCCACTACGGCATCGGCTGGCTGAGCAGGCCGATCATGGGCTACCTGCGCAAGTTCCACAACCAGTGCGCCTGCACGCTGGTGCCCACCGAGTTGCTGCAACGCGAGCTGACCGGCGCCGGCTTCGAGCGCCTGCGCGTCGTGCCTCGCGGCGTCGACACGCGGCAGTTCTCGCCGACGCGTCGCAGCGCCGCGCTGCGCCAGGAGTGGGGCGTCAGCGACGAGGACCTCGTCATCGGTTGCGTGGGTCGCCTGGCCGCCGAGAAGAACCTGGGCGTGCTGGTCGACGCCTGGCGCGCGGTGCAGCGTGTGCAGCCCCGCGCCCGCCTGGTCTTCGTGGGCGACGGCCCGCTGCGGCCGGCCTTGCGGGCCGCCTGCCCGGACGCGCTGTTCGCCGGCGTGCGCCGGGGCCTGGACCTGGCCGCGCATTACGCATCGATGGATGTGTTCGCGTTCCCCAGCGTCACCGAGACCTTCGGCAACGTGACGATCGAGGCGCTGGCCAGCGGCTTGCCGCTGGTCGCCTTCGACCACGCCGCGGCCGCGCAGCTGGTGCGCCATGGCGACAACGGCTGCCTGGCGGCCGTGGGCGATGCCGCCGGGTTCACCGCGGCGCTGACCGCCCTGGCCAGCGACCCCGGGCTGCGCCAACGCATTGCGCATGCGGCGCGGCAGACCGCCGCCGCCCTGGGATGGGACGACGTCGTTTCTCGCTTTGAAACCCAGCTTGCGCAGGCCTGCGGCATGGGCCCTGCGGCCGAGCGCGCCGCGCCGCTGGGCGCGATGGGCAGCCTGGCCTGAAGGGCAGGCTCAGGACCTGCTGTGCGGCAGGCCGCTGAGGCGCGGGCGCCCCCGGCGCCTCACTGCCGATCGGTCGTGCCGATGCCGTGCAGGGCCGCGGCGACCAGTCGTTCGGTGTGCGAGATGTGGGTCTGCAGCAGGGCCACGGCCTTGGCGGCATCGCGTGCGACCACGGCGCCCAGCAGCAGCTGGTGCTCGTCGTGCTTGCGCCGCGGCTGGGTGCGGTGGCGGGCGGCCCAGCGCCGGTAGCGCTCGGCGTTGTCGAACAGCACGTCGGCCAGGTCCAGCAGCATGGGCGAGGTGCAGGCGGCGTACAGGCTCATGTGGAAGGCGCGGTGGCGGGCCGACCAGTCGTCATCCAGGGGCCGCGCCTCGTGGCCCATGCGCCGCTCGGTCAGCGCCAGCGCATGCGCCGCGGCGACCACCTGCGCCTCCCACTCGTCGGTGCCATGGGCGATCGAGTCGCGCAGTGCCTCGCACTCCACCAGCTGGCGCACCCGGGCCAGGTCGCTGACGCCCTCGGCCGTGAGCGGCGCGACGCGAAAGCCCCGGTTCTCCAGAACGCGCACCAGCCCCTGCCCGGACAGACGGTTCAGCGCCTCGCGGATCGGGCTGCTGCTGACCGCGAAGCGGCGCGTCAGGTCCTCGACGCGCAGGCGCGCACCGGCCTCGAACTCGCCGCGCACGATCGCGCGGCGCAGGTCGCGGTAGGCACGCTCCGCCAGGGAGGCAGAGCCGTCGCTGGGATCCTCGCTCATGCGCGGATTGTCGTCCAAGCCGATGCGCCCAAACCGCGGGTTTGTGCTCATGGATGAGTTTATGCATAAAAAATAGAGTTGTGGACAACACGGTCGCTTGACCGGCAGGAGCCAAGATGAAGCTGTTGTCCTACCTGGACGGAGACAAGGAAGACTGGGGCGTGGTGCTGGGCGACGGCGTGGCCTCGCTGCGCCAGCGCAGTGGCTGCGCGACGCTGGCCGAGTTCGTCGGCAGCCCGGCCTGGGCCACCCGCGACACGCTGGTGGCCGGCCTGCAGGCCGAGCGGCCGCTGGCCGGGCTGCACTACCTGCCGGTGATCCCGCGGCCGGAGAAGATCGTCTGCGCGGTGCGCAACTACATGGACCACCACCAGGAGGTGCTGGCCGCCGGCATGCAGCGCGAGCTGTCCGACTTCCCGCCGATCTTCCTGCGCGTCTGGCGCTCGCAAACCGCGCACGAGGCGCCCATCGTGCGGCCCCGGGTGTCCGAGAGCCTGGACTGGGAGGGCGAGCTGGCGGTCATCATCGGCCGCGGCGGGCGCGACATCCCCGAGGCCCAGGCCTGGGACCATGTGGCCGGCTACAGCGTCTACAACGACGGCAGCGTGCGCGAGTGGCAGTTCCACGCCAAGCAGATCGCCTCCGGCAAGAACTTCGAGTCCACCGGCGGCTTCGGGCCCTGGATGGTCACCGCCGACGAGATCGCGCCGGGCCGGCAGCTCAAGCTGGAGACGCGGCTCAATGGCGAGACGATCCAGTCCAGCCACACCGGCCACATGATCTTCCCGATCCCGCGGCTGATCGCCTACGCCTCCACCATCTTCACGCTGGTGCCGGGCGACGTGCTGATCACCGGCACGCCGGCGGGCGTGGGCTGGTCGCGCAAGCCGCAGCGCTTCATGAAGCACGGCGATGTGTGCGAGGTCGAGATCGAGGCCATCGGCACCCTGCGCAACCCGATCGTCGACCAGGCCTGAACGGCCCGCACACAGGACCCCACCATGTCGCTGATCCAGATCCGCAAGCGCAGCCTGACCATCGAGACCATCCACCACGAGGGCGGGCCACCGGCGGCGGTGCCGCTGAAGCTGGCCGCCGCCTGCGCGGTGATCCGCAACCCCTATGCAGGCCGCTTTGAGGAGAACCTGCTGCCCTTCATGGCCGAGCTGCGCTCGCTGGGCACGCAGCTCGCCACCGAGCTGGTCGAGACCCTGGGGCGCGACCAGGTCGAGGTCTACAGCAAGGCCGCCATCGTCGGCGTCAACGGCGAACTTGAGCATGCGGCCGTCTGGCACGAGGCCGGCGGCTGGGCCATGCGCGAGGTGCTGGGCCAGCCCAAGGCGATCGTGCCGGCGGCCAAGGCCGTGGCGGCCACCGGCTACCGGCTGATGGTGCCGCTGCACTACATCCACGCCTGCTACGTGCGCAGCCACTTCAACACCATGGAGATCGGCATCCAGGACGCACCGCGGCCCGACGAGATCCTCTTTGCCCTGGTCATGGGCACCGGCGGGCGCGTGCATGCGCGCCTGGGCGGCCTGACCAAGGAGCAGGTCTCGGTGCACGATGGCCAGCGCTGACGCAGGCACGATGCGCGCCATCCGTGTGCACACCCCCGGCGGCCCCGAGGCGCTGGTGGTCGAGGAGCTGCCCACGCCCGTGCCGGCGCCCGGCGAGGTGCGCGTGCGCGCCGAGGTCATCGGCGTCGGGCGGCCCGACGTGCTGATCCGCCAGGGCACCTACAAGTGGATGCCGCCGCTGCCAGCGGTGCCCGGTGCGGAACTGGTGGGCGTGGTGGACGCGCTGGGCGACGGTGCGCCGCCCGATCTGCTGGGCCGGCGCGTGCTGGTCAGCGCGCGCGAACTGCCGCAGCGCGGCGGCTGCTATGCCGAGGCGGTCTGCGTGCCGGCCAGCGCACCCTTCCTGCTGCCCGACAGCATCGCGCCCGCCGACGCGGCCAGCCTGCCCAATGTGCAACTTGCGCTCGCCTTGCTGCAGTGCGCCGGCGGCGCGCCGGTGCGCAGCGTGCTGATCCCCGGCGCCGCCGGCGGCGTGGGCTCGGCGCTGACCCAGGTGGCGCGCGCCAAGGGCGCCCGCGTCTTCGGCACCGCGCGCGGCGAGGCCAAGCGCCGCTTCGCGCTGGACAACGGGGCCGAGGCCATCGTCGCCGCCGACCCGTCGGTGCTGGCCGACGATGTGCGCGCGCTGACCGACGGCCGCGGCGTCGACATGGCCTTCGACCACCTGGGCGGCGAGTGGCTCACCGCCGGCCTGCACGCGCTGGCGCCGATGGGCATGCTGGTGTCCTACAACCTGGTGCTGGGCTTTCCTGAGCGCGAGACGCTGAAGGAGATGCGCGCGCTGCTGGGCCGCAGCCTGGCACTGCGCACCTTCTCGATGCACACCTACGACGAGCTGCCCGTACAGCGCCGCGCCCTGCTGGAAGAGGCGATCGCGCTGATGGCCGCCGGGCGGGTGAAGGCTCCGCCGACCCTGGCGCTGCCGATGGCCGAGGTGCGCCAGGCCCATGCACTGCTCGACCGTGGCGACGTGCTCGGCAAGCTCGTCCTCGTTCCCTGACCCCGTTCCCCGGAGGCCCCGATGCCCTCGTCCTACGCACCCCGCCTCGCCCACATGGGCATCGCCTGCTTCGACATCGAGCGGATGATCGACTTCTACACCTCGGTGTTCGACCTGCAGCTCACCGACCGCGGCGTGGGCTTCACCTTTCCCTATCCGCTGGCCTTCATGAGCGCGCGCTCGGACCAGCACCACCAGGTGGCGCTGTCCCAGAACCGGCCCGCCGGCTCACCCAGCACGATCATGCAGGTCTCGTTCAAGGTCGACACCATCGACGCCCTGCGCGAGGCCCGCCGGCGCGCGCTGGACAAGGGCGCGACCGCGATGCGCGGCCTGAACCATGCCAACGCGCTGTCGATCTACTGCCTGGACCCCGAGGGCAACACGCTCGAGGTCTACCTCGACACGCCCTGGTACGTGACGCAGCCGCACGGCGACCCGCTGGACCTGGACCGTCCGGACGAAGAGATCTGGGCCGAGACCGAGCGCATCGCCAAGGCCGATCCCACTTTCATGCCGCAGGCCGAGTGGGCCGCGCGCTTCGAGGCCCGTCAGCGGCAGCTGTGAGGTGAAGTCCTTCGCTGCATCGCGGCACGCCGATGTGCTGGTCATCGGCCTGGGGCCCACTGGCGCCACGCTGGCCGGGCTGCTGGCCCGGCGCGGCCTGCGCGTGGCGGTGTTCGACCGCCTGCCCGACCTGTACCCGCTGCCGCGCGCGATCGGGCTGGACCACGAGGCGCTGCGCCTGTGGCAGTCGCTGGGCCTGGCCGAGACGCTGGCGCCGCACATCGCCCCCTACCGGCCCAGCGAGTACCGCGGCGTCAGCGGGCGACTGATCAAGCGGCTGGACATGGCGCCGCCCCCGCACAAGCTGGGCTGGGCGCCGAACTGGGTCTTCGACCAGCCGGCGGTGGAGCGGGTGCTACGCGAGCATCTGGCCGCCCAGGCGAACGTGCACATCGGCCTGGCGCACGAGGTGCTCACGCTGGACGACGAGGGCGGCGGTGTCACGGCCACGATGCGCGATGCCACCGGCCACACCAGCACCTGGACCGCGGCCTATGCAGTGGCCTGTGACGGTGGCGCCAGCCCGGTGCGCAAGCGGCTGGGCATCACGCTGGAAGACCTGCAGTTCGACGAGCCCTGGCTGGTGGTCGATGCCCATGTGCGGCCGGACAAGCTGGCCGAGCTGCCGCAAACCCAGGTGCAGTACTGCGAGCCCGAGCGACCCAGCACCTTTGTCGTCGGCCCGGGCACCCACCGCCGCTGGGAACTGATGCTGCTGCCCGGCGAGCCGCTGCACGAGCAGTGGCCCGAGGAGACGCTGTGGCCGCTGCTGGCCCGCTGGATCCGCCCGGGCGAGGCCACGCTGTGGCGCGCCGCGGCCTACCGCTTCCACGGCCTGGTCGCGCAGCGTTGGCGCGCCGGTCGCATCCTGCTGGCGGGCGACGCGGCGCACATGACGCCACCCTTCATGGCCCAGGGCATGGTGCAGGGCCTGCGCGACGCCGCCAACCTGGCCTGGAAGCTGGCGCGCGTGCTGCACCACGGTGCGCCGGACACGCTGCTCGACAGCTACGAGACCGAGCGCCGCCCGCATGTGGTCGCCACCACCCGCGCGGCGATGGCGCTGGGCCGCGTGATCTGCGAGCGTGACCCGGTGAAGGCGGCCGAGCGCGATGCCCGGCTGCTGGCCGAACACGGCGGCGCGGTGCCCACCACCGTGCGCCAGTCGATGCTGCCCGATCTGGTGGGCGGCCTGATCGCCACCGACAGCCCGGGCGCGGGCAGCCTGTTCCCGCAGCCGCGCGTGCGCACCTCGCCCGATGGCGGCTGGGGCTGGCTCGACGAGGTGGGCGGCGATGGCCTGCGCGTGCTGGCCGACGACCGTTCACTCACCGCTGCCGAGGCGGGCGCGCTGGAGGCGGCGCTGGCGCCGCTGCAGGGCCGGCTGCTGCGGCTGGTGGACGCCGACGTCGGCCCCACGCCCACCGGGCCCGGCCTGCGGGTGGCCGAGGAACACACGCTGCTGGCCGACTGGCTGCGCAGCCTGGGCGCGCGCTGCGCGCTGGTGCGGCCGGACCAGCAGGTCTACGCCACCGCTGCGGACGCCTCTGGCGCGCTGCGACACCTGGATCAGATCGCGGCCGCCATCGGGCCCCCTGAGCATTGAAGCCGGCCCACACCGGGCCCGGTACCTTGGACAACGAGCAACACGCAGGAGACACCATGCAACGCCGACAGTTCATCCTCCAGTCCCTGGCCGGCAGCGCGGCGCTCGCGGCGCCCTGGGCACGCGCGGCCGGCTGGCCCGAGCGGCCGATCCGTGTCGTGCAGGGCTTCGCGCCCGGCGGCAACGCCGACACGATCGCGCGCATCGTTGGTGCCGAGATGGCCAAGGGGCTGGGCCAGCCGCTGGTGGTCGAGGCGGTGGCGGGGGCGGGCGGCACGCTGGCCTCGGCCGCCGTGGCGCGGGCCGCGCCGGACGGCTACTCGCTGCTGCTGGCCACCGGTGGTCACGCGGTGGCCGGCGCGTTGTACGAGAAGCTGCCCTACCAGACGGTGGCCAGCTTCCAGATGGTGTCCACCATCACCTTCTTCCCGTTCCTGATCGTCACCCAGGCCGAGTCCAGGCTGCGCAACCTGACCGAGCTGCTGGACGTCGCGCGCGCCAAGCCCGAGAGCGTGGCCTACGGCAGCGCGGGCGTGGGCTCGACACACCACCTGGCTGGCGAGTTGCTGTCGCGTCTGTCGGGGGCCCGGCTGCTGCACATCCCCTACAAGGGCGACGCGGCCGCGGTCACCGGTCTGCTGGCGGGCGACCTGCCCATGGTCATCGCCCCGCCCACCGCGGTACTGGGCCACCTCAAGTCCGGCAAGCTGCGGGCGTTGGCGGTCACCGGCGCACAGCGCTGGCCCGGCATGCCCGAGGTGCCCACCGTGGCCGAGCAGGGCGTGGCCGGCTACGACGTCCGCTCCTGGGCCGGCTGGATGCTGCCCACCGGCACGCCCGCCGCGGTGGTCGAGCGCCTGCAGGCCGAAACCCACCGGGTGCTGCAACTGCCCACGGTCAGTCAGCGCCTGGCGGAGATGGGCGGCGAAGCCCGCGGCAGCACGCCGCAGGAGATGACCGCGATGGTCGCGGCCGAGCTGCAGAAGTGGACCCAGGTGGTCAGCGAGGCGAAGATCGCGCGCTTGTGAGCGGGCAGCGCACTTGCTGATGCAGCATCGTGAGAAGCAGACCCATCCATCGACTGGTATCGGGAAGGTCAAGCCTCCTTGGCTGCGTGTACGTGTCGGTGTTCGGACGCCGTCACGTCCCCTTCAGACGGCGTCGTTCATGAGCCGGCGCTCAGGCCCTGCCTCATCAGCACCGGGTGCTGCTGCGCAAACCAGGTGGCCACCTCGGCCAGGAAGGGCCGCACCCAGCCGATGGCCTCCTCCACCTCAGCGTCGGTGGAGAACTGGCCCGCCCGGTACTTGCGGTTGCGCCAGTCGCGCAAGGTGTCCAGTTCGTCAAACCGACCCTGGCCGAGTCCGATGGCCTGCCCCGCGCCCTCGAACACCGCTGCGTGGTGGCCCTTGTCGCTGGTCGCCCGCCAGCCTTCGGCACAGGCCACCGCCAGGCTGGCCAGCAACACGGCGTCCCAGGCCGCGTCCATGCGCGTTCCGGCCGACACCACCGTCTGGGTCGCATCCCGGAGCTTCACCTCGGCGGCCTGCAGCCAGGTGACGGTGTCGCGGGCGTTGGCGGCCTCGCGCTTCAGCGGCGAGCCGGGCTCACGGGCGATCTGCTGGAAGGAGCGCAGCATCCAGGTCTCCGATCAGGGGGATCCGCGGCCCTTGCACGATGCCCAGTGCAAAGCTCTCACCGCCGCGGAGCTGGTTCTTGAATGACTCGATGGTACTGGCGGTGGCGTGCACCGCGCGCCCCAGCGCGCGCCCGGCGGGCTTCAAGGCGGCGTTGAGCTTCAGCTCGGACGCCGGGCCCAGCACCAGCACATCCACATCGCTGCCGGCGCCCGCCGCGCCACGCGCCACCGAGCCGAAGACCAGCGCCAGGTCCACGCCCGGCTGGGTCGACAGCGCCTCGCGCAGCGTGCGAACCAGGGCGCTGTCCTGCTGCATCAGGGTCACCAGCGGCGCCAGCGCGGGGTCGGTGCTGGCGTAGTAGCGTGGCAGGCCGTCCTGCTGGCGCCGGGTGACCAGGCCGGCCGCGGTCCAGCGCTTCAGCAGGCGCGCCACGCCGCCCGGGTCCAGCCCTGCCTCGGCCGCCAGTTCACGCTGGCCAAAGCCGCGCCCGGGCTCGGCAAACAAGGCCCGCAGCGCCCGCAGGCGGCCCAGGCTGCCAAAGACTTCGACCAGGGTGGCTTCGTTCATGCGCGACTGTTGTGGATATGTCTACGATGTAGACGAATTGACTACAGTGTAGACCGATTGACAACGGCTGGCCAGGGTGGCGCGTGGTGCGCTCGATGCCGCAGCACAGGCTGGATCAAGGAACGGCGGCGGTTCGCCTGGCGGACAAGCGCTGGACGGGACGGCGGATGCGCCGCGCACGCCTGCCGCCACGGGAATCAAAACCCGATCAAGAAGCGCCGGGCGCAGACACACATCGCGGTGGACGCGGCCCCGTCGATGTCATGGACGGCGGGTACGAACACGGTGTCGTCCCTGGCTGCCTGGGCTACTTGCCGATGCAAAACCGGCTGAAGATCTCACCCAGCAGATCGTCCGCACTGAAGCGCCCGGTGATCTGCTGCAGCGCCTGGTGCGCCAGCCGCAGCTCTTCAGCGAACAGGTCCAGCTGCGCATCGGCCTGCGCCGCGTGCTCGGTGGCCAGCGCCAGGTGTTCGGCACACTGGCGCAGCGCCTGCACGTGGCGGGTGCGGGCGATGAACACGCCTTCGGGTGCGGCCTGCCAGCCGGCGCGTTCCAGCAGCGCGCGGCGCAGCGTCTCCAGGCCGGCGCCGGTCTTGGCGCTGATGAACAGGCCCTCGCGGTCGCCGGCCTCGGCGCGGTCGGCCTTGTTGTAGACCTGCAGCAGGCGCGCCGGGTCCACGTGCTGCAGGCGCTGGCTGATCTGCGCGTCGGCGGCCTGGTAGTCGGGCTCGTCCAGGCGCGTCAGGTCGTGCAGGAAGACCACCGCGTCGGCGCCCTCGATCGATTCCCAGCTGCGCGCCATGCCGATGCGCTCCACCTCGTCGCTGGCGGCGCTGTCGTCGCGCAGGCCGGCGGTGTCGGTGATGTGCAGCGGCACGCCCTCGATCTGGATGGTCTCGCTGACGCGGTCGCGGGTGGTGCCGGCGATGGGGGTGACGATGGCCAGCTCGGCGCCGGCCAGGGCGTTCAGCAGCGAGCTCTTGCCCACATTCGGTTGGCCGGCCAGCACCACGCGCAGGCCCTCGCGCAGCAGCGCGCCCTGGCGCGCCTGGCCCAGCACGCGCTGCACCGCGCTGGCGATGGCCGCCAGCTGGCCGCGGGCGTCGGCCTTCTCGAGGAAGTCGATCTCCTCCTCGGGGAAGTCCAGCGTGGCCTCCACCAGCATGCGCAGCCGCACGATGCGCTCGGCCAGGCCGTCCACCTCGTGTGAGAAGGCGCCGCCCAGCGAGCGGCTGGCGCTGCGCGCGGCGGCCTCGGTGCTGGCGTCGATCAGGTCGGCCACGGCCTCGGCCTGGGCCAGGTCGAGCTTGTCGTTGAGGAAGGCGCGCTGCGTGAACTCGCCCGGCTCGGCCACGCGCAGGCCGAGGCTGGCACCGGCCTCCAGGCAGCGCGCCAGCAGCAGCTGCAGCACCACCGGGCCGCCGTGGGCCTGCAGCTCCAGCACGTCCTCGCCGGTGTAGCTGTGCGGCGCCGGGAAGTGCAGCGCCAGGCCGTGGTCGATCGCACTGCCGTCGGCCGCGCGCAGCGGGCCGTAGTGCGCGTGGCGGGGCTTCAGCGGCGTGCCGACCAGAGCGTCGATCAGCGGCCGCAGGTCGCGCCCCGAGGCGCGCACGATGCCCACCGCGCCGCGGCCGGGGGCGGTGGCAATGGCCACGATCGGGTCGTGCAGGCGGGCGAGATCGCTCATGGCGCGATTGTCCAGCCAGCTCGCATCTGTAGTTTGAGTACATACAAACCACGATGACCCCTCGAATACCCCTGCAGTGACATCGATTTCACCGGGAAACTACGCACTTAACGAAGTAGTTTTACTTCAATACGATCGCGCCGGAGAACACGAGGAGACGCAGATGGCAACCTGGACGGGTGCGTTGGGACGGTGGCTGCGGCAGGTGCTGCTGCTGGTGCTGATGGGCATGGGGCTGAGCGGCTGCGGGGGCTCGGACGACCGGCTCTCGCTGTCGGATGCCAATGCCGCCGACGAACAGGCGGTGCTGTCCGCCGTGCCGGTCACGCGCCGCAGTGCCACATCGGCCACGGCGGCCACCACGTTGCGCATCCACTACCGCCGCAACAACGCCGACTACGACGGCTGGCAGGTGCACAGCTGGGGCGCCGCGCAGGACCCGGGCTGGAACAACGGCTGGAACGCCAGCGGCAGCGATGACTTCGGCGCCGTCTACGACATCCCGCTGAACGCCGACACCGGCAATGTCGGCTACCTGTTCCACAAGGGCGACTGGAAGGACCATGGCGGTGCCGACCAGGGCTACACGCTGGTGCAGGGCCGCGCCAACGAGATCTGGCGCCTGGAGGGCGACGGCACCACCTACCTGAGCAACCCGCTCAACTCGGGCCCGCCCGACATCAGCACGGTGCGCGTGCACTACCAGCGCTACGCCGGCGACTACGCCGCCTGGGGCCTGCACCTGTGGAACGGCAGCGGCCTGGACACCGCGCGCCTGGCGGGCCTGCCGATCGAGGACTGGAACGCGCCGCTCGCCTTCGACCGCATGCCCGGCTACAGCGCCGGCAGCGGCGAGGTGGTGTTCGATCTGCCCGTGCTCAACCCCAAGGACGATGCCAACCGGCGCGGCGTGGAGTTCATCATCCACGGCATGCCGCCCAACCAGAACGACAAGGATGGGCGCTCGAACAACATCCGCGTCGACTACGCGGCGCTGACCATCGCCGGCCAGGTGGGCCATGTCTGGCTGGTGGAGCAGGACGCCACCGTCTACGTCACCCGGCCCGACACCCGCTCGGTCTCCAGCACCGATGCGCGTGCGGTGTGGCTGAACCGCCAGCTGATCCAGTGGCCGCGCGTGCAGGCCACCGGCCAGGTCCGGCTGTACCACTCGATGAACGGCCAGATCAGCGTGGCGCTGGACCAGCCGGTCAGCGGGGCCGACGGCTACCTGGCGCTGGACGCCTTCACCGGCCAGGTGCCCACTGACGCCGCCACCCGCTTCAAGTGGGTGGGCAAGGGCGCGGTCTTCAGCGTGCGCGACGCCGACCTGCGCCGCCTGCCGCGCCTGCACACCGCCCAACTGGTGCTGGTGCAGGAGAACGACGCCGGCCAGGTGCAGAACGCCACCACGCTGCAGGTGGCCGGTGCGCTGGACGACCTGTACGCGGCCGCCGAGGGCGTGACCGACCTGGGTGCCCAGGTCAGTGGCGGCCGCACCACCTTCAAGCTGTGGGCGCCCACCGCGCAGAAGGTGGCGCTGTTCCGCTACCCCGACGGCAACGGCCCGGCCAGCAGCGCCGAGGACATGCAGTTCGACCCGGCCACCGGCATCTGGCAGCTCAGCCGCGACGGCGACCTCTCCGGCACCTACTACCGCTTCGGCGTGAAGGTCTTCGTGCGCGGCGTGGGCGTGGTGCGCAACCTGGTGACCGATCCCTACTCGCTGGGCCTGTCGGCCAACAGCCGGCGTAGCCTGGTGGCGAGCCTGGACGCCCATGCGCTCAAGCCCACCGGCTGGGACGCCAGCGCGCCGCCCGACCGCGTGGCGGCGGCGCCGGACATGTCGATCTATGAACTCCATGTGCGCGACTTCTCGGCCAACGACGCCAGCGTGCCCGCGGCGCACCGCGGCACCTACCTGGCCTTCACCCACCCGCGTGCCGACGGCGTGAAGCACCTGCAGGCGCTGGCCCAGGCCGGCCTGACCGACGTGCACCTGCTGCCCAGCTTCGACATCGCCAGCGTGCCCGAGCGCGGCTGCGTCACGCCCAGCCCGTCGGGCGCGCCGGACTCGGCCGACCAGCAGGCCGCGGTGGCGGCCACCGCCGGCCAGGACTGCTTCAACTGGGGCTACGACCCCTGGCACTTCACCACGCCCGACGGCGCCTATGCAACGCGGGTGTCCGACGGCGCGGCGCGCATCGTCGAGTTCCGCCGCATGGTGCAGGCGCTCAACGGCCTGGGCCTGCGGGTGGGCATGGACGTGGTCTACAACCACACCTCGGCCTCGGGCCAGAACGATCGCTCGGTGCTGGACCGCGTGGTGCCCGGCTACTACCACCGGCTGGGCGCCAGCGGCGACATCGAGCGCTCCAGCTGCTGCGAGAACACCGCCACCGAGAACCGCATGATGGGCAAGCTGATGATCGACTCGGTCGTCACCTGGGCCCGCGACTACCACGTCAGCAGCTTCCGCTTCGACCTGATGGGCCACCAGCCACGCAGCGTGATGGTGGCGCTGAAGGAGCGCCTGCGCACCACCGTCGGCCGCGAGGTGCAGCTGATCGGCGAGGGCTGGAACTTCGGCGAGGTGGCCAATGGCGCGCGCTTCGTGCAGGCCGAGATGCTGTCAATGAACGGCACCGGCATCGGCACCTTCAACCCGATGCTGCGCGACGCGCTGCGTGGCGGCGGCTGCTGCGACAGCGGCAGCGCGCTGATCGCCAACCAGGGCTATGTCAACGGCCTGTGGTTCGACCCGAACGACCAGGGCGGCGGCCGCTCGCGCAACGACCTGATGTGGCTGGGCGACGTGATCAAGGCCGGCCTGGCCGGCTCGATCCGCAGCTACACGCTGACCACCCACTGGGACGCCACGCTGCCGCTGGAGCAGATCAACGTGGGCGGCCTGCCGGCCGGCTACGTGACCGACCCGTCGGAGGTGGTGAACTACTTCGAGAACCACGACAACCAGACCTTCTTCGACATCAACGCCTACCGCCTGCCGCTGGCCACCTCGCGCGAGGACCGCGCCCGCGTGCAGATGCTGGGCGCCGCGCTGAACACCTTCGCCCAGGGCGTGGCCTACTTCCACGCCGGTGTGGACACGCTGCGCAGCAAGTCGATGGACCGCAACAGCTACGACTCGGGCGACTGGTTCAACCGCCTGGACTGGACCTACGCCGACAACAACTTCGGCGTCGGCCTGCCGCCGCAGCGCGACAACGGCAATGAGTGGGGCATGATCCAGCCGCGCCTGGCCAACCCGCTGATCAAGCCCACCGGCACCGAGATCGGCTGGACGCGCGACGTCTTCCGCGACCTGCTGCGCATCCGCGCCAGCTCCACGCTGCTGCGCCTGCGCAGCGCCGACGACATCAAGGCCCGGCTGCGCTTCGTCAACACCGGCTCGGCCCAGGTGCCCACGGTGCTGGCCGCGGTGCTCGACGGCGACGGCTACCCGGGGGCGAACTTCCGCCGCCTGGCCTACGCCGTCAACGTGGGCAAGGACACGCAGTCCTTCAGCGCCGACGCGCTCAAGGCCAGCGGCTGGCAGCTGCACCCGGTGCACCGCTCGCCGCAGGCGGCCGATGCGCGCGCCAGGCTGGCCACGCTGGACGGCGCCACCGGCACGCTCAGCGTGCCGGCGCGCACCGCGGTGGTCTTCGTCATCGAGTGAGGGGCCGGCGGGCGGTGTGGCGGTCGCGCCAGCGCCGCCAGCCGCTCCAGGCCAGCCAGGGCCAGGCCCCGCCGCACAGCAGCACCACCCAGCGGCCCACCAGGCCGAAGGCCTCGCCGTTGTGCAGCGGGTGCATCCAGGCCAGCAGCGCGTCGCCGGCGGGCTGGTCACGCGCGTCGCGTGCGGCCAGCACGGCGCCGCTCCAGGCGTCGATGCGCACAAAGCTCTTGGGGAAGCGCTCGCTGGGCTCGCCGGGCTGCTGCAGCCGCACGCGGAAGCTGCCCTCGGGCCCGTCCGGCGTGTCCACCCAGCGGGGCTGGGCCTGCGGGAAGTGCGCTTGTGCCGCGGCCAAGGCCTGGTCCAGCGTGATCATCGTCCCCGGTCGGGGCACCGAGTGGGCCATGGCCAGGGGCATCGGCGGACTGACGCGACCGATCAGCGGTTCGATCCAGCTCGGCCAGGCCAGCACCGTGCCGGTCAGCGCCAGCACCAGCATCACCGGCGCGCTGTACAGGCCCACCAGGCGGTGCCGGTCCCAGGTGCGGCGCTGGCGCACCGCGCCGGGTTTGCAGCGCCAGGCCTGCCGCCACTGGTGCGGCGTGGCTGGCCACCACAGGCGCAGGCCGGCGCCGGTCATGAACAGGCCCACCAGGCCCATGCCGCCCACCAGCCACAGGCCGGTGCCGCCCAGCAGCAGCGTGTAGTGCAGGTCGTAGAGCCAGGTCATCACGCTGTCGCCCCAGAAGCGGCGTGCCAGCACCGTGTGCTCGCGCGGGTGCAGGTGCAGTACCAGCGGGCGGAAGTGAGCCCCCTGGCTCTCGGCGGGCTGCAGGTAGCGCGCGTGGACGATGCCGCAACCCTGCTCTGGCAGCTCGATGCGCCAGGGGCCGGCGCGCTGGGGCTCGGCCGCACGCAGCGCATCGAGTACCGGCTGCCAGCGCTGCACGCAGCCGTCGCCCGGCGTCCAGCGCAGCGCCGGGTTCAGCGCGGCGTCCAGGGCCGGGTAGAAGACCAGCAGGCTGCCGGTCAGGCCCAGCAGGGCCAGCCAGGCGCCCAGCGCCAGGCCGACCGCACCATGCCAGAGTCGCCAGCGTGCGCGTGGGGTGCGCATGGCCTCAGAAGTGGCTCTGCAGCGACAGCGCCAGCGAGCGGCCTGCGCCGGGCGCGTGCAGGCTTTGCGTGCCGTCGAACCAGACGTATTCGCTGTAGCGGTCGGCCAGGTTCTTCAGCTCGGCCGACAGCGTCCACTGCGGCGCCACCTGCCAGCGCGCCGCCAGGTTCAGCAGCGCGTAGGCGCCGAAGCGGCCGGCGCTGTTGGCGCGGTTGAGCTCGTAGCTGGACTGGCCTTGCAGCCAGGCCGAGAGCTGCAGCGTGTCGGCGGCCTGCCAGTCGGCGCCGGCGCTGTAGAGCCAGCGCGGCACGTGGTCCAGCTCGTTGCCGGCCACCGCGCCCGAGCTGCTGTCGGGCGTGACGATGATGGCCTGCTGGCGCGACAGGCCCAGCCAGCCCTCCACGCGCGCCGCCAGCGCGCCGCGCAGTTGCAGGTCCACACCGCGGCGGCGCGTGGCGCCGATGTTCTCGCTGTCGTTGCTGGGGTCGTTGAGCTTGCGCATCACCTCGTTGGTGGCGGTCTGCTGCCACAGCGCCAGGCGGCCATTGACGGCCGGCAGCGCGAACTTCCAGCCGGCCTCCCAGCCGGTGTTGATCGACGGCGCGAGATCATCGACGCGGCCGATCTTGAACATCGCCGCGCCCACGCCCACCTGAAAGCTGCGGCCCCAGTTGGCGTACAGACTGTGACCGGCCAATGGCGCCCACACCGCGCTCAGCTTGGGCTGACTGATCGTGCCGTAGTCGTTGATCAGGTAGTCCTTGCCGGTCAGCTGGTTGCTGAAGCCACCGGCCAGCCGGTCCACGCGCAGCGCCGGCACCAGGCGCAGCGTCGGCGTGGGCTCGACCAGCGCCTGCAGGTACAGACCGCGGGTGCGTTGGGTCCAGGCCTGGTCGCGCGTGGTGGACTGGCGCGCGCGCTCACGGGTGAGGTAGCGCAGGCTGGCGTCGTCCTGCAGCTCGATGTCGCCACCGGCCTCCAGCTGCAGCCGGTGCAGGCCGCTGATCGCCGGCGACCAGCGCAGGCTGGCGCGCAGGCCGTGATGGGTTTCCTGCGTGTCGCGCTCCTGTTGCGATACGGCGGCCGAGAAGGTCACGAAGCGCGCGTCGTCGAACTCGTTGCGCCAGGCCAGCAACTGCCAGTCGAGGCCGGCCGCGGGCTGGCCGTCGGCGCGCAGCGAGAACTGCCGCAGCGTGCGCGTGCCGCCATCGGTGGCCACGTGGGCGGGTGACTGCTCAGGGTCCTGCCGCGACTGCGCCAGCGTCAGGTAGCCGGGCTCCTGGGCATCGGCCTCGTGCTGGCGCGCGGTGACGCCGATGCGCCAGTCGCGGCCTTCGGGCTGGTAGAACAGCTGGCCGGCCACCACCTGGCGCTGGCTGTCCGAGTGATCACGCTGACCCTGGCCGGTGCGCCAGCCGACGAACAGCTGGCTGCGCCAGTCGCCGCTGTCGCGGCCCCAGGCGATCTGCACATCGCGCTGGCCCAGCGTGTCCGCGCCGATGCGGTGGCTCAGGTAGTTGCCGCCGGGGCGGGTGTCGATCTCCACATGGCCGGCAATCTGGTGCTGGCCAAAGCGCGGGTCGTTGGTGCCGCGCACGGTGGTCAGGCGGCCGATCTCCAGCGGCCAGATGGCGTCGATCCACGGCATGTTGCCGTCGTTGCTGTTGCTGGGGATGCCATCGATCAGCAGCTTGACCGCGTTGACTTCACCTTCGCCGTTGAAGCCGCGCATCGATAGCTTGCCGGAGGTGGTGCCCTGGTTGAACTCGGTGAGCTGGATACCGGGCACGCGGCGCATCAGCCCCCAGGTCTCCAGCACGCTGGCGTCCTGCAGGCGGTCGCCGCCGACCACGTCGACCGAGGTCAGCACGGTGCGGGCGTCGCTGCGCGCGCCGCTGATGTCAATGCGGCCCAGTTCGAAGACGGTGTCGGCGGCGTGGGCGGTGGGGCTGAGGCTGGCCAGCGCCAGGGCCAGCGGGGTGAACAGGTGTCGGGGTGTCATGGGCGGGTGTGTTTGGGTTGGGGCGCGCACGCGCGCCGCCGCGGCGCCTCGGGGCGCTGCGCGGGTGGGGATCAGGCGGGGAGGGCCGGCGCTGCGCGCCGGCAACGGCTCAGGCGCGTGGCGGCGCGCGCGCACGGGCCGGCGAGTGCCGGGCCGGCAGGTGCGCCACCCTGGCGGGTGGCTGGGGCTGGGCTGCGCCCGGCGCGCTGGCTGCTTGCCAGCGCGGATCGACAAAAGGCGTCAGGGCCCAGGCGTGGCCCAGGCAGGCGGGGCAGTGGCCCGCGCTCGGGCGATGCTCGGTCCCGGGCTGGCCCTGTCCGGCATGGCAGACCGCGCCGAAGAAGGGATCGGCCTGCGCCGCCAGCACCGGCCCCCAGCCCACGCGCAGCAGACCCACCAGCAGCGCCAGCAGCAGCAGGCGCAGAGTGGTCAGGCGGTGGGTGGTGCTCATGGCGGCGCGGATTCTAGGCAGTGCGCCGCCGCCGAAACTGATACTTGTCAGCCCGGCAGTTCCTCGATCAGGTAGCTGGCGCCGTCGTACTGCGCCAGCTGCTCGGTCAGCCAGGGCATCAGCCCGGCCAGCTGCTGGTGCAGGGTGTAGGGCGGGTTGAGGATGAACACGCCGCTGCCGGCCAGGCCGAAGCCCTGCTGGTCGGGCTGGGCCACGGTCAGGCGCACATGCAGCCAGCCCTTGGGCGCCACGCCGGTCAGGCGCTTGGGCAGCTGCACCGCCTCGACGCGGCTGACCTGCGGGTACCAGACCATGTACACGCCCTCGGCAAAGCGCTGCACGGCCTCGCGCAGGCTGGCCACCACGCGGCTGTAGTCGCCCACGGTCTCGTAGCTGGGGTCCATCAGCACCACGGCGCGGCGCGGCGTGGGCGGCAGCTCCTTCTTCAGCGCGGCAAAGCCGTCCTCCTGCATCACCCGGCTGCGCCGCTCGCCGCCGAAGTGGGCGGCCAGCGTGCGGGCGTCGGCCGGGTGCAGCTCGTACAGGTGCATCTTGTCGAAGGGGGTGAGCAGCAGGCTGGCCAGGCTGGGCGAGCCGGGGTAGAGCGCCAGCGGCGGCGTCATGCCCTTTTCCAGCTCGGGCAGGCGGCCGTCCTCGGCGGGGGGCAGGTTGAAGCGCTGCACCAGCTGCACGTAGTCGGCCACCAGCGGCGGCAGGTCGGCACGGCTCCACAGGCGGCCGATGCCCTCGCGGTACTCGGTCTTCTTCTGCGCCACCGCGCCCTTGAGCTGGTAGCCGCCGGCGCCGGCGTGGGTGTCGATGTAGCGGAACGGCTTGTCCTTGCCCACCATGTAGCGCAGCACCTGGACCAGCACCAGGTGCTTGAGCACATCGGCGTGGTTGCCGGCGTGGAAGGCGTGGCGGTAGGCGAGCATGGCGTGGGACTTTCTGCGGGGGTCAACCCGACACTGTAGCCGCCCGGCTAAGCTGCCGGCCCATGGAACCTCTCTTCACCCCCCTGCAGGTCGGCGACATCGCGCTGGCCAACCGCGTCGTGATGGCGCCGCTCACCCGCAACCGCGCCCCCGGCCAGGTGCCCACCGCGCTGATGGCCGAGTACTACCGCCAGCGCGCCCACCCGGCCACCGGCGCCGGCCTGATCGTCACCGAGGCCACGCCGATCAGCCCGATGGCGCACGGCTACCTTGACACGCCGGGGCTGCACACGGCCGAGCAGGTGGCGGCCTGGAAGGCCGTGACCGCCGCGGTGCATGCCGAGGGCGGGCGCATCGTCACCCAGCTGTGGCATGTGGGCCGGATCTCGCACACCTCGCTGCTGCCCGGCGGCGCGGCGCCGCAATCGTCCACCACCCGTGCGGCCCGCACCAAGACCTACATCGCCGGCGGCTTCGCGCCGGTGTCCGAGCCGCGCGCGCTGGCCACCGAGGAGCTGCCCGGCATCGTCGAGCAGTACCGCCAGGCGGCGCTCAACGCGATGGAAGCCGGCTTCGACGGCGTCGAGATCCACGCTGCCAACGGCTACCTGCTCGAGCAGTTCCTGAAGGACTCGGCCAACGACCGCAGTGATGCCTACGGCGGCTCGATCAGCAACCGCTGCCGGCTGACGCTGGAGGTGACGCGGGCCATCACCGGTGCGATCGGCGGCGGCCGCACCGGCATCCGCCTCTCGCCGATCACGCCGGCCAACGACATCGGCCAGGACAGCGACCCGCAGGCGCTCTACACCCACCTGGTGGCGCAGCTGGCGCCGCTGGGCCTGGCCTACATCCACGTGGTGGAGGGCGCCACCGGCGGCCCGCGCGACCTGAGCGACCAGGGCGTGCCGCCCTTCGACTACGCGGCGCTCAAGGCCCTGTTCCCGGGCCGCTGGATGGTCAACAACGGCTACACGCGCGAGATGGCGCTGGCCGCCACCGCCAGTGGCGCGGCCGACCTGGTGGCTTTCGGCAAGGCCTTCATCGCCAACCCCGACCTGGGCCGGCGCCTGCGCGAGGACGCGCCCTGGAATGCGCTGGACATGAAGACGCTGTACGGCGGCGGCGCGGCTGGCTACACCGACTACCCGGCACTCTGAGAGGCTGAGGGTCTTTCACTCATGCCCGCCCTGCACCTGAAAACGCCCCCGCTCGTCGTTGCACATGCTCGCCATAGCCCGAGCTATGGCTGTGCTGTGCGCCTCGATCGGAGGCGTTTGCAGGCGCCTGTCGGTCACGATCGAAAAACTCTCAGCCTCTGAGTCACGGCCCGGGCAGCGCGCGCCGGGCGCGGTCCACGTCGCGCTGCAGCTCGTCCAGGTAGCGCTGGCGCTCTTCGCTCTGCCACTCGGCCTCGGAGAAGCGCGTCAGCGGGTAGACGCGGCTGGTGTGCACCGTGCCGGCCAGGCGCGGCAGCATCGCCCGGTCGGGGTGGCGGTCGGGGTACAGCAGAAAGCCTTCCACGTCGCGCAGGCGCAGCGGAAAGGCCGGCCGGCCGTCGCGCAGCAGCTTGCCGAAGGCCACCAGTCGGGCCTGCTGCGCGCCGCTGCCCAGCTCGTCATTGAACTGCAGCAGCGCAAAGGGCTGGCCCTGGGCGTCGTCCAGCCGCGCGCTGATCACGTAGCGGCCCGGCTGCGCCACCTGCAGCCCCAGCAGGAAGACCAGCGAGCCGTCCTGCACCGCCTCGCGCACGCCGGCCCACTGCGCCGGCACCTGCGGCGCGTAGACCAGCTCGAAGGCGAACTCGCCGCGCCGGCCGTCCTGGTTCAGCTCCAGCAGCAGGCGCAGCGTGCCGGCGTAGTCGGCAAAGCCCTGCGCCGCCGGCGCCACGCGGGCGCTCCAGACACCGTCGCCGGCCTGCAGGTCCGCGCCCTGGCCGTCGTCGCTGAAGGGCAGGGCGACCGGCGGCCGGCCGCTGGCGGCGCGTGGATCCGGTGCATCGATCAGCACCGAGCGGGTGATCAGCAGCGGCAGGCGCCGGCCCTGGTCGTCGACCGCGGCGATGCTGACCGCCACCGTCTCCTGGCCGCTGACGAAGACCCGCTCCTGCGTGGTCTGCAGCCGCACGCCGGCCACCGGCGCGCTGCCGCGCTGGCGCAGCGGGTAGTCGGCCGTGATCGGCGCGAAGGGACGGACCTGGTCGGGGTGCTCGGCGATCGGCCGGGCCTCGTGGGGGTAGTGGGTGGCGCTGCGGTAGCTGGCCAGCGCGCGCTCGGCGCGCTGCAGTCGCTCCCGGGCCAGCGACTGGGCCTCGTCGCGGCGGGCGCGGGCGGTGGCGCCGAAGTCAAAGGCCCCTGCGGACCCTGGCGCGGCGCGCGGCAGCGCGGCGTCTGCGCCGGTCCCGGATGCCGTGCTGGCGGCTGCCGCCAGCACCACGCCCTGCGCCGCGTCCGGCGCGGCACGCCACCACCACGCGCCGGCCAGCGCCAGCGCGGCCAGCGCTGCCCAGTACAGCCGTCTCACTGGGCGTTGGTCACCATGTCGGCGCGCATCGTGGTGATCGCGCCGCCCCAGTTGCCGTTGGGCCCGTGGTCGTACTTCTCCTTGTCGTCACGGAAACGCACCGAGTGGTAGCTCCACTTGGTGCTGCCGCCCTGGTTGGCGGCGGTGCCCAGCGTCAGGTCGTCGCAGAACCAGTCGGCCGGGTTGCACAGCGACCGGCCCGACGACCCCGCCGCGCCGCCGGCCGAGTGGTAGGCCACGGCGCCATCGTCCTGGCCCGGCAGCAGGCCCGAGTAGAACGCGCCGCCCGCGCCGGTGAACAGGTAGAACCACAGGCCGCGGGTGCTGTTGTGGTTGTACAGCGCGCGGGCGGTGGTGGTGCGCAGGTCGGACACCAGCGGCTCGCTCACCGCCCACTCGCCCAGGTCGGCCAGCTCGCTGCCGCCGGCCGCGCCCGCGGCCACGTCGACGAACTTGATGTTCCAGCCGGTCTGGGTGCTGCCGTCGGTGTTGCCGCAGACGCCGCCGCCATCAGGCGCCGCGTTCTTCCTGAAGCGCGTGCTGCCGCCGTACAGCGCCAGCGTGTAGCCGATCTGCAGGTTGCCGGCGCTGTGGGCGGCGATGTAGCACCAGTTGGGGCCGGTGCAGTAGCAGTCCAGCGCATTGCGCACGTGCACGTTCTGGTCGGCGATGTGGCTGGTGCCGTCCCAGTTGACCGAGCGCTTGTTGACGCCGCCGGCAGTGCTGGCCGGCCCCCAGTACGTGAAGTCCAGGTGGTTGCCGACCTGGCCGCCGCCGCCGCGGCCGTTGACCCACAGCGAGTAGTTGGTGGCCAGTGCCGCGGCACCGGCCAGCAGGATCAGCGCCGCCACCGCGCCGCGCCAGGTGTTCTTGATCAGGCCCATCGTGCGCTCCCCCGGCGCCCGCCCGGCGCCGCGGTGGCGACTGTGCGCCGCCGCGCCGCGGTGGTCCAAGCGGGGATACCCCAGGACAGCGCTGCGACAATCGTCGCCATGCCCCGTGACACCCTCCGCCCCCTGTGGCAGCAGGACCTGCTGGTCGCTGTGCTGGCCCTGCTCGCCCTGATCGCCTGGGACGCCAGCGGCGCTGACCTGTGGGCCGTGCGCCAGGTCGGCAGCGCCGAGGGCTTTGCCTGGCGCGAGCACTGGCTGACCAGCCAGGTGCTGCACCAGGGCGGCCGCGCGGCCGGCTGGGCGGTGTTTGGCGTGCTGCTGATCGGCATCTGGAAGCCGCTGCCCTTCGCCCGGCCGCTGCCGCGCGCGGCGCGGGTGTGGTGGGTGGGGGCCACGCTGGCGGCGGTGGCGCTGATCCCGCTGCTCAAGGCGCGCAGCCTGAGCAGCTGCCCCTGGGACCTGGCCGAGTTCGGCGGCAGCGCGCAGTACGTGTCGCACTGGCTGCGTGGCGTGGCCGACGGCGGGCCGGGCCGCTGCTTCCCCTCGGGCCATGCGTCAGCGGCTTTCGCGTTCCTCAGCGGCTGGTTCGCGCTGCGCGTGCATGCGCCGCGCGCGGCGCGCTGGTGGCTGCTGGGCGTGTTGCTGGCCGGGCTGCTGTTCGGCGGTGCGCAGATGCTGCGCGGCGCCCACTACCCCAGCCACACCGCCTGGACCGGCTGGATCTGCTTTGTGCTGTGCGCCGGACTCAGCCAATTCGTGCCGGCGCTGCGCGCGCGGCCAAACGGCGGCACACTGGCGGCATGAAGCTGCTCTTCGTTGCCGACCCGCTTGCCACCTTCAAGACCCACAAGGACTCGACCTTCGCGATGATGCGCGAGGCCGCCCGCCGCGGCCACGAGCTCCTCGCCTGCGAGCCCGCCCAGTTGCATTGGCGCCAGGGTGGCCGCGTGTCGGCGCGGCTGCTGCGCCTGACGCTGACCGGCCGCAGCGGCTACGGCGTGGACGACTGGTACACCGCCGAGGCCCTGGGCGAGACCGCGCTGGCCGATGTGGATGCGGTGGTGATGCGCAAGGACCCGCCCTTCGACAGCGAGTATTTCTACGCCACCCACCTGCTGGGCCGCGCCGAGGCCGAGGGCGCGCGCGTTTTCAACAGCCCGCGCGCGCTGCGCGACCACCCCGAGAAGCTGGCCATCCTCGAGTTCCCCGAGTTCATCGCGCCCACCCTGGTCACCCGCAGCGCCGACGACGTGCGCGCCTTCCACGCCGAGCAGCGCGACATCATCCTCAAGCCGCTGGACGGCATGGGCGGCATGGGCATCTTCCGCGTGCGCGACGACGGCCTGAACCTGGGCGCCATCCTCGAGAGCCTGAACCGCGACGGCGCCGAGACCATCATGGTCCAGCGCTACCTGCCCGAGATCGCCGACGGCGACAAGCGCATCCTGGTGATCGACGGCCAGCCCGTGCCCTTCTGCCTGGCCCGCATCCCGCAGGGCGGCGAGGTGCGCGGCAACCTGGCCGCCGGTGGCAAGGGCGTGGCGCGGCCGATCAGCGCGCGCGACCGCGAGATCGCCGAGGCCATCGGGCCGGTGCTGGCCGCGCGCGGCCTGCTGCTGGTGGGCCTGGATGTGATTGGCACCTGCCTCACCGAGATCAACGTCACCAGCCCCACCTGCTTCCAGGAGATCACCGACCAGACCGGGCATGACGTGGCCGCCCAGTTCATCACCGCGCTGGAGGCCGCATGCGCATCGCGCTGATCGCCCATGACCGCATGAAGGACCGCATGGTGGCGCTGGCGCGCGAGTTCGCGCCGATGCTGCGCCAGCACCAGCTGATGGGCACCGGCACCACCGGCGGCCGGCTGATCGACGAGGTCGGCCTGGACGTGGAGCGCCTGCTCAGCGGCCCGCTGGGCGGTGACCTGCAGATCGGCGCGCGGCTGTCGGTGGGCGAGGTCGACGCGGTGGTCTTCCTGCGCGACCCGATGACGCCGCAGCCCCACGAGCCCGACATCAACGCGCTGGTGCGGGCCTGTGATGTGCACGATGTGCCTTGCGCCACCAATGTCAGCAGCGCCCGGCTGCTGCTGCGCGCGCTGGGCTGACATTTTTTTCGCGCCGGCCTGAAAGGTTGGGCGGTCCTGGGCCGACTGAAGTCGTGTGCACGATCCATTGCACCTCTTCAACCCAACCCAAGGACCCACCATGAACCTCCGTCACGCCGCCCTGATCGCCGCCGCCCTGATCGCCCAGTCCGCCGCCCACGCCGCGCCGGGCAAGGACAGCTCGTGCGGTGCCGGCTCCTGCGGCAAGAAGACCGCCACCGCGCCGAAGAACGCTGCCTCGGACGCTGCCTGCAGCAAGAAGGACGGTGGCAAGGAGTCGTCGTGCGCCAAGAAGGATGGCGGTTGCTCGAAGAAGTGAGCGCAGCGCCGCCCTGGCGCGTTGGTTCAAGACAGGCCCGCGCGGGCGCCACAGACTCCGGTCCTCCCTGGATGACCGGAGTCGCTCATGTTCCTCAGCATCAATGGCCAGCGGCACACGGTGCCGGACGGCTGGCAGGATGACACGCTGCTGATGGTGTTGCGCGAGGCCCTCGGCCTCGTCGGCCCGAAGCTGGGTTGCGGCCAGGGCCAGTGCGGCGCCTGCACCGTGCTGGTCGATGGCCAGCCGCAGCGCAGCTGCCTGCTGCCGGTGTCGGCGGTATTGCAGCGCCCGATCACCACCCTCGAAGGCCTGGCCGGGCCCGACGGCCGTCTGCACCCGGTGCAGCAGGCCTGGCTGGACGAAGCCGTGCCGCAGTGCGGCTACTGCCAGGCCGGCCAGATCATGGCCACGGTGGCCCTGCTCGATGCCACGCCGCAGCCCACGCGACAGCAGGTCGAGGCCGCGCTGGCGCCGCAGCTGTGCCGCTGCGGCACCCAGCCCCGCATCCGCCGCGCGGTGCAGCGCGCGGTGCAACTGCGCCAGCAGGCTGCGCGGTGAGGCGCCGCACCTTTGTGGCGGCCGGTGCGGCCGGCCTGACCGTCTGGCTGGGCGCCTGCGCGCTGCCGGTGATTCCGCGGCGCCCCACGCCCGATGCCGAAGCGGCGCTGGGCTGGGTGCGCTTCGACGGCACGCGTTACCGGCTGTGGCTGCCGCGCGCCGAGATGGGCCAGCAGATCGACACCGCACTGGCCCAGATCGCCTGCGAGGAGCTGGGCATCGAGCCGGCGCAGCTGGACGTGCTGCTGCCCTCCACCGCCGACATCCCGCGCGTGCGCGCCACCGTGGGCAGCGAGTCGGTGCAGGCCTTTGCGCTGCCGCTGGCCCAGGCCTGCGCCACGCTGCGCGATGCGCTGGCGCGAGGCCAGCACCAGGGCACGCTGGTGGCCGAGCCGCGGCCGGCCTCGCAGCCGCGGGCATGGCGGCCGGGCGGGCGCTGGGTGGGCGCCTCGCTGCCGTCGGCCGCGCATGCGGCGCTGGTGCGCGGCGCGCCGCTGTTCACGGCCGACGTGCGCCGACCCGGCCTGCTGTACGGCCGGGTGCTGCGGGCACCGGCCTCGCCCGACCTGGCCTCACGCGTGCTGGCGCTGGACGAGGCCGCCGCCCGCGCTGTGCCGGGCTTCGTGGCACTGGTGCGCGAGGCGCGCCTGGTGCAGGGCCGCAGCCTGGGCCTGGGCGTGCTGGCGCGCACGCCGGGCGCGCTGGACCGCATCGAGGCCGCGCTGGCGCTGCGCTGGCAGGTCGACGGCGACCTGGGGCCGGCGCCGCTGGCGCAGCAGCTGGACATCGACATCCACCTGGCCGGTGGCGCGCTGCCGCACCGGCTGCGCGACGATGGCCCCGGCGAGCCCGGGGGACGCTGGGACGTGGACCTGCGGCTGGACCTGCCCGCCGCGCCGCACAACGCGATCGAGCCGCGCTGCGCCGTGGCCCAGGTGCGCGCCGATGGCGGCTTGGACCTGTGGGCCGGCACCCAGGACGCGTTCTATGTGCGTGACGTGGTGGCCCACCACACCGGCCTGTCCGCGGACCAGGTGGTGCTGCACACCCAGCGCATCGGCGGCGGCTTTGGCGGGCGCACGATCTGCACCGTCGAACTGGAGGCGGCGCTGCTGGCGCGGTCGGCCGAGGCCGCCGGCGCGCCGGTCAAGCTGCAATGGACCCGCGCGCAGGAGCTGCGCCAGGGCTTTCACCGGCCGCCGTCGAGCCACCGCATCCGTGCCCGGCTGGACGGCGGCCGCCTGGTGGCCTGGTGGCATGCCTTCGCGACCACGCCGATCCTGCTGACCAATGCGGCCTTGCCGGCCTGGCTGAACCCGCTCACCCGGCTGGTGGGCGACGCCGGCGCGGCCCGCGGCGCGCTGCCGCCCTACCGTGTGCCCTGGCAGCGTGTCGAACACACGCTGGTGCGCTTGCCGCTGTACACCGGGCCGTGGCGCGGGCTGGGGGCCGGGCCCAACGCGCTGGCGATCGAGTCGGCCATCGACGCCTGCGCGCGCGCTGCCGGCCGCGACCCGCTGGCCTTCCGGCTCGACCATGTCGACGACCCGCGCCTGCGCCGCGTGCTGCTGCGCGTGGCCGAGGCCGCCGGCTGGTCGCGGCCGCGGACCGCCGGCACCGGTCGTGGCCTGGCCTGCGGCGTCTACAAGGGCGCGGCCTATGTCGCCACCGTGGCCGAGGTGGCTGCGGTGGATGGCCGCTGGCGCGTCACGCGCCTGGTCTGCGCGGTCGATGTGGGCCGCATCATCCACCCCGGTGCCGTGCGGGCCCAGTGCGAAGGCAACCTGGTCTGGGGCCTGGGCATGGTCTTGACCGACCAGTTGCCGCTGGATGCGCACGGCGTGGCGGCCACCGGCTTCGACGGCGCACCGATCCCGCGCCTGCCCGAGGTCCCACCGATCGAGGTGCTGCTGGTCGACGAGGGCGACCCGCCCGGCGGTGCCGGCGAGACCGCGATCGTCGGCGCCGCGGCGGCCGTGGGCAACGCCCTGCATGACGCCAGCGGTCGCCGGCCCACGCAGCTGCCGCTGGCGGTCGACCTGCGCATCGCGGCATCATCGACCCCATGAAGGACTTCGCCGCCGCCGCGATGCTGCGCCTGGTGGCGCTGGGACTGCGCCGGGAAGGGCTGGTCGGCGGGCCGCTGCCCGGCGCGTCGGCGGCGCTGGTGCCGCTGCAGGACAAGCGCCAGCAGCTGGCGCAGCTGATGCAGGCCCATGGCCCCGACCTGCTGCTGCGCCTGGGCCTGGCGGTGCAGGACGCGGCCGACGAGCCCACGCTGCGCGCGCTGACCCAGGCGCGCAGCGCGCCCGACCTGATTGAGCGCTGGCAGCGGCTGGAGCGCTATGTGCACTCGCGCCACCGCGTGCTCCTGCTGGCGGGCCAGGCCGGCGGCTGCACGCTGCGCCATGTCTCCTTGCACGCCGGCGAGGCCCCCCACGCCGCCGAGGACCTGCTGGTGCTGGGCCTGCTGGTCGGGCTGCTGCGGCGCCTGGGCACCCCGGCGCTGCGCGCGCGCCTGGCGGGCGAGGCCGACTGGCGTTACCAGCAGGATGGCTGGCGCGCGGCACCGATGCCCGCGGCCACGCACACCTGGGAGCTGGCCTGGCGGGCGAGCGCCGACGTTGCGGCGCCGGGCAGCGAGCCGGACCTCGCGGCCACCGTGGCGGCGGCACGGCAGCAACTGGCGGCCGATGTCGCGGCGCCGTGGACCCTGCCGCGCCTGGCCGAGGCCCTGCAGCTCAGGCCCCGCACCCTGCAGCGCCGGCTCACCGACGCGGGCAGCTCCTTCTCGCAGCTCTGGACCGAGGTGCGCCTGGCGCAGTCGGCGCGCCTGCTGCTCGACACCCGGGAGCCGGCCGCGCAGATCGGCTACCTGTGCGGCTTCGCCGACCAGGCCCACTTCACGCGCAGCTTCAAGCGCAGCACCGCCATGACCCCGGCGGTCTACCGCGCGCAGTTCGCCGGCGCTGCGCTGGCGCAGTAACGGCAGCACGCAGCGCGCATCGAAAAAAAGTTCAAGAAGGCTGTCAGGTTTCGGCGGCTGGCTCGACAGACAGGATGTGCACACCGTGTGCATCACTTCTGAAACCCACCAAGGAAACCGACCATGAACCTCCGTCACGCCGCCCTGATCGCCGCCGCCCTGATCGCCCAGTCCGCCGCCCACGCCGCGCCGGGCAAGGACAGCTCGTGCGGTGCCGGCTCCTGCGGCAAGAAGACCGCCACCGCGCCGAAGAACGCTGCCTCGGACGCCGCCTGCAGCAAGAAGGACGGCGGCTGCAGCAAGAAGGACGGTGGCAAGGAGTCGTCGTGCTCCAAGAAGGACGGCGGCTGCTCGAAGAAGTGAGACCCGCGATGAACACGCCAGCTGTGGGTGTGGGCTATCGGCGCGAGATGGCCGGGTGGGATCTGGCGGCGCTGCCCGCCGACTTCCACGAGGTCGTCCCCGAGAACTGGCTGCGCCGCGACCGCGCCCCGCTGCACGCGATGCGTGCACTGGGTCGGCCGGTGTGGCTGCACGGGGTCACGCTGAACCTGGGCGGCACCGCGCCGCTGAATGCGGCGATGCTGCGCGAGGTGGCTTCGCTGATGGATGAGCTGGGCGCCACCTGGTACTCCGACCACCTGGCCGCCAGCGGCGACGCCCACCAGCTGCACGACCTGTTCCCGCTGCCGCACACCCACAGCGAGCTGATCCGGGTGTCCGACCGCATCCGCCAGGCGCAGGACATCCTGGGCCGGCGCATGGCGATCGAGAACCCCACCTGGTATGCCAACATCGGCGACATCCCCGAGCCCGATTTCCTGGCCGGCGTGGCCGACCGGGCCGACTGCGCGGTGCTGCTGGACCTGAACAACATCGAGGTCAACCGCAAGAACCACGGCAGCCCGCCGCTGGACGCCTTCCTCGCCCGCCTGTCACCCGACCGCATCGCCTACCTGCATGTGGCCGGCCACGAATGGGACGAGCGCTTCGGCCTGCATGTGGACACGCATGCGCGCTCGGCGTCTGAGGAGGTGCGCGCCCAGGCGCGTGCGCTGTCGGCCGCGCACGGCTGGCCGGTGCTGCTGGAATGGGACCATGACCTGCCGGAGCCCGCCGGCCTGGCCGAGGAGCTCGCATGTCTGCGTTCTTCGACTATGTGAGGGGCCGCAGCGACACGCTGCCCGAAGGCTACGACGAGCGCGGCATGCGCCTGTACCGCCACCTGGTGTGGCTGGGCGCCAGCCAGACCATCGAGGCCCACCACCCCACGCTGCGCGAACAGCTGGGCGAAGAGGCCTGGCGCGGGCTGATCGAGGCCTGGGTGCGTGAGTCCACCTGGGACTCGCCCTTCGTCAACGACCTGGCCGAAGACTTCGTCGCCTTCCTGGCCCGCACCACCGCCTGAGCGCCTGCGATGAACTGTCGCGATGCTGCTGCGGTGCTGCACGGCGGGCCGCGCGCCGGCACAGACCGGCGCCGTCGGCTGCAGGCCCGCGCGCACCGCTGGCTGTGCGCCGACTGCCGCCGCCTGGCCCGCGACGACGCCCGCCTGGACCGGCTGCTGGCGCAGTGGCGCGCGCAGGCCTGGACGGCCGACGACAGCGCGCCGCGTTGAGCGGCGAGAAAAACGTGCGATCCAGCTGTCAGGTTTCGACGGCTGGCCCGACCAAAGAACATGCACACCACGTGCATGACCACCCCAAACCACCCGACCCCATCCCACCTCATAAGGACACGACCATGAACCTCCGTCACGCCGCCCTGATCGCCGCCGCCCTGATCGCCCAGTCCGCCGCCCACGCCGCGCCGGGCAAGGACAGTTCCTGCGGTGCCGGCTCCTGCGGCAAGAAGACCGCCACCGCGCCGAAGAACGCGGCCTCGGACGCCGCCTGCAGCAAGAAGGACGGCGGCTGCAGCAAGAAGGACGGTGGCAAGGAGTCGTCGTGCTCGAAGAAGGACGGCGGCTGCTCGAAGAAGTGAGGCCCGGCATGAGCGCGCTCTCACTCCCCACCTGGGTCGTGCGCACGCACGGCGCGATCACCCAGGCGATCGACGGCCTGGGCCTGCTGGCCCTGCGGCTGTGGCTGGCGCAGGAATTCGGCCAGGCCGGCTGGACCAAGCTGAGCCATGGCCTGACCGCGCCCGAGTGGTTCGCCGGCCTGGCCTTTCCCGGTCCGCTGGGCTGGCTCTCGCCCGACATGAACTGGCTGATGGCCGGTGTGACCGAAGTGCTCGGCGCGGCCCTGCTGGTGCTGGGCTGGCCGGTGCGGCTGGCGGCGCTGGCGCTGCTCTTCGTCGATGTGATCGCCGTCTGGACGGTGCACTTCGACCTGGGCTGGGCGGGCTGGAACCAGATCGAGACCGACGCCGGCCAGGGCTTCAAACTGCCGCTGATGATGGGCGTGATGCTGCTGGCCGTGCTGAGCCAGGGCGCCGGCCGCTGGGCCTGGCGCGGCCTGCCACTGCGGCAGGCTTGACCCACCTCAAGGCTTCAATCGTGGGGGGTGGGTGAGGTCCCCCAGCGTCTGCCGTTAGCGTGAAGTCGACACACGCTCAGGAGGGACATCACGATGAAGCGCAGCCCCTGGAACATCGGCCTGGTGGCCCTCGCGGGCCTGTTGGCTGGCCTGGCGGGCCCGGCCCAGGCCTTCAGCCTGTCGGACCGCGTGGCCTGCCAGCGCGAGGTCGAGCGGGTGCTGTGGCAGCACCGCGGCCAGGCCGGTCAACGGCTGGCCTTCGAGCAGGCGCTGCCCGAGCGGCTGATCCGCCGCCGTGCCGAGGACGTCGAGCGCCAGAGCCAGGCGCTGGCGCAGTGGTGGCGCACGCCGATCACCGCGGCGCAGCTGCAGGCCGAGCTGGACCGCATGGCCGCATCGTCCAAGGACCCGGCGATGCTGCGCGAGCTGTTCGCCGCCCTGGGCAATGACCCGCTGCGCGCCGCCGAATGCCTGGCCCGCCCGGCGCTGGCCGACCGCCTGTGGCGCGCCCAGTACGCCCGCGACGAACGCCTGCACGGCGAGCGCCGCCGCCAGGTGCTGGCCGAGCATGCGGCCGGCCGCGCCGACACCGCGGAGCGCCAGACCCACGTCGTCGTGCGTGAGCGCGCCGCGCTGGCCGCCGCCGGCCCCGGCGCCCGCCTGCTGGCCCCTGACGTGTTCGAGCAGCAGGCCAAGGCGCTGCGCCGCGCCGCCACCACGCCGGCCGGCACCCTGGCGCTGGGCCAGCCGGTGCGCCTGCGCGAGGACCTGGACCGCTGGACCACGGTGCGCGTCGACGCCGTCGACGGACCGGTGCTGCGCAGCCGCACCACGGTCTGGCGCAAGACGCCGATCGAGACCTGGTGGGCGCAGGCCCGCGGCCAGTACGCCGCCGGGCTGGCGCTGCCCGAGGCACGCTACAGCCTGCCCGCGGTGGCCACGGTGTGCCGCGACGACAGCTGGCAGCCCACGGCGTCGCTGCCCGATGGCCGCTATGAGCACACGGCGGTCTGGACCGGCAGCGAGATGATCGTCTGGGGCGGCATGGAAGCGGTGGGCAACTACCGCATCGATGGCGCCCGCTACCGCCCGGCCACCGACACCTGGCAGCCGATGGCCGATTCACCGGTCACGCGCACCGCGATGAGCAGCGCCTGGACCGGTCGCGAGATGCTGGTCTGGGGTGGCCGGGCCGATGGCGTGGGCTCGCTCTACGACCCTGGCACCGACACCTGGCGCCAGACCAGCGCGGTCAATGCGCCGGCCGAGGGCGCCTCGTGGGCCGCGTCGGTGTGGACCGGCCGGGAGCTGATCGTCTGGGGCGGCATGGGCGGCACGACCGACAGCGCACTGGCCACCGGCGCGCGCTACAACCCGAAGACCGACACCTGGGTGCGCCTGCCCGCTTCCCCGCTGGCCGGCCGGGCTTACGTGCCGGCGGTGTGGACCGGCTCCGAGATGGTGATCTGGTCGGGCTACAACGTGCACCTCGGCCAGCTCTATGGCGACGGTGCGCGCTACAACCCCAGCACCAACCAGTGGTCGCCGATGGCCACCGCCAACGCGCCCGACGCCACCTACTGGAACACCTCGGTCTGGACCGGCCAGGAGATGCTGGTCTGGGGCGGCGTGATGGGCGGCGCCGACGTGCGCGCCTACAACCCGGCGACCAACAGCTGGCGCATCGGCAGCGGCACCGGCATGCCCTCGTGGCGCTACATGCACGGCGCGGTCTGGACCGGCACCGAGATGATGGTGCACGGCGGCTGGCCGTCCAGCGGCGCGTCCGGCCTCTACAACCCGGTCACCGACACCTGGCGCACCGCCAGCACCGTGGGCATGCAGCCGGGCACGCAGGCCGGCACGCTGGTCTGGACCGGCACCGAGGCGCTGGCCTGGGGCGGCCTGGACGACAACTTCGGCTTCCGCGCCGACGGTGGCCGCTACGACCCGGCCACCGACAGCTGGCGCCCGATGACCGCGAACAACGTGCCCTCGATGCGCGGCCTGCATTCGGCCGAGTGGACCGGCGCCGAAATGGTGGTCTGGGGCGGCTATGACGGCATGGGTGTGACCGACACCGGCGGCCGCTACACCCCGGCCACCGACAGCTGGCTGCCCACCAGCACCGTCGGCGCGGCCACCGCGCGCAACAACGCCACCGCGGTCTGGACCGGCCAGGAGATCATCTTCTGGGGCGCCGGCTCCAGCGCGCCCTTCACGCCCGACACCGGTGGCATCTACAACCCCGCCACCGATCAGTGGCGTCCGATGTCGAACAGGAAGGGGCCCTGGGTGACCTATGGCCACACGGCGGTGTGGACCGGCAGCGAGATGATCACCTACGGCGGCGTCAGCTCCAGCGAGGGTCCCTACGTCTACAACCTGGCCAGCGACACCTGGCGCCGCGGCGCGCTGAAGAAGGACCCCGGCCACCGCGACCACCACGGCGCGGTCTGGAGCGGCAGCGAGATGATCGTCTGGGGCGGCTCGATCGACGCCGGCAGCACGCCCACCGGCGGCCGCTACAACCCGGTGAGCAACAGCTGGACGCCGCTGCCCGTCAGCGGTTCGCCCGACGCCCGCATGTGGCCGGTGGCGGTGTGGACCGGCACGGAGGCCATCTTCTGGGGCGGCTACGACCAGCTCTTCGGGGTCGACTACAACGACGGCGCGCGCTTCTCGCCCGCCACCGGCCAGTGGACGCGCACCAGCCTGAACGGCGCGCCGACGCCGCGCGTCGGCCAGGGCGTGTACAGCGGCAGCGAGATGGTGGTCTGGGGCGGCACGCTCAACGGCAGCGGCGGCCGCTACGACCCGACCACCAACAGCTGGCGCGCCACCACGCTGCTGCACGCACCGGATGGCCGACCGGCCGGCGGGCGCTGGAGCACCGTCTTCACCGGGGACCGGATGATCGTCTGGGGCGGCTACCCGCCGACCCGCAAGGGCGCCGGCTACTGCCTGTCGGGCGCGGCCAACCAGGCGCCGGTGGGTGTGGACGACCGCTACCGCGCCAAGGCGGGCCAGCCGCTGCTGGTGACGCTGGACAAGGGCGTGCTGCGCAATGACCTGGACGCCAATGGCGACCGGCTGACGGCCCGCCTGGTGGCGGCGCCGGCCGGCCAGCTGGGCTTCAACGCCAATGGCAGCTTCCGCTACACGCCGCCGCCGGGCTTCATCGGCACCGACCAGTTCGAGTACGTGGCCAACGACGACCTGGCCGACAGCGCCGCGGTGAAGGTGAAGATCCAGGTGAAATGAGCCCCGGGCCCCTGGCGGCGACAATGCCGCCATGGCCCTGCTCACCCTCACCAACGCCCACCTCGCCTTCGGCCATGTCGCCCTGCTCGATGGCGCCGACTTCTCGCTGGAGGCCGGCGAGCGCGTCGCGCTGATCGGCCGCAATGGTGCCGGCAAGTCCTCGCTGCTGAAGATCCTGGCCGGCCTGGAGCGCCCGGACGACGGCGAGCTGCAGGTGCAGGGCGAGCTGCGCCGCTTCTACGTGCCGCAGGAGCCGGCCTTCGCTCCTGGCGCCACGGTGTTCGAGGCGGTCAGCGAGGGCCTGGCCGAGGTGAAGGCGCTGCGCGAGCGCTTCGAGGCCCATGCGCCCGGCGACGACCTGGATGCGCTGCAGACCCGGCTGGAAGCGCTGGACGGCTGGACCTGGGAGCGCCGGGTGGATGAGACGCTGCAGCGCCTGCGGCTGGACGCCTCAGCCGTGGTCGACACCCTGTCGGGCGGCAACCGCAAGCGCGTCGCGCTGGCCCAGGCACTGGTGGCGGCGCCGGAGGTGCTGCTGCTCGACGAGCCCACCAACCACCTCGACCTGGACGCGATCCGCTGGTTGGGCGAGCTGCTGGTGGCCTTCCGCGGCGCGCTGCTGCTGATCACCCACGACCGCGCCTTCCTGGACGTGGTGGCCACCCGCATCCTCGAGCTCGACCGCGGCGCGCTGCGCAGCTACCCCGGCAACTACACCGCCTTCCAGGGCCACAAGGCGCGCGAGCTGGCCAACGAGGCGCTGGCCAACGCCCGCTTCGACAAGCTGCTGGCGCAGGAAGAGGTGTGGATCAGGAAGGGCGTGGAGGCGCGCCGCACCCGCAGCGTGGCGCGCATCGCGCGGCTCGAACAGATGCGCAACGAGCACGCCGCGCGGCGCAACGTGCAGGGCAACGTGCGGCTGGACATCGACCGCGGCGGCGCCAGCGGCAAGCTGGTGGCCGAGCTGGAGAGCGTCAGCAAGGGCTTCGGCGGCGCACCGCTGGTGAAGGATTTCTCCACCATCGTGATGCGCGGCGACAAGATCGGCCTGGTCGGCCCCAACGGCGTGGGCAAGACCACGCTGCTGAAGATGATCCTGGGCCAGCTTGCCCCCGACAGCGGCAGCGTGCGCACCGGCACCAAGCTGGAGATCGCCTACTTCGACCAGATGCGCGAGGTGCTCAACCCCAACGCCACGCTGGCCGACACGATCAGCCCGGGCAGCGAGTGGATCGAGATCGGCAGCCAGCGCAAGCATGTGATGAGCTACCTGGGCGACTTCCTGTTCGCCCCGGCGCGCGCCAACTCGCCGGTCAGCAGCCTCTCGGGCGGCGAGCGCAACCGCCTGCTGCTGGCGCGGCTGTTCGCCCGGCCGGCCAATGTGCTGGTGATGGACGAGCCGACCAACGACCTCGACATCGAGACGCTGGAGCTGCTGGAGGAACTGCTGGCCGACTACGACGGCACCGTCTTCCTGGTCAGCCACGACCGCGCCTTCGTCGACAACGTGGTGACCAGCATCATCGCCTGGGAGGGCGACGAGCAGCCGGGTCTGTGGCGCGAGTACGAAGGCGGCATCGGCGACTGGCTGGCGCAGCGCGAGCGTGGCCGCGCGGCGCGCCAGAAGGCCGCCGCCGCGCAGGCCGAGGCGCCGCCAGCCGCGGCGGCACCGGCTGCGCCCGCCAAGGCGCGCAGCAAGCTCAGCTACAAGGAACAGCGCGAGCTGGACGAGCTGCCCGCGCGCATCACCGCGCTGGAGCAGGAGCAGGCCACGCTGGGCGCGCTGATCGGCGGCAGCGAGCTCTACACGCAGGGCGCGGCGCGCATCACCGAAGTCACCGCGCGCCACGCGCAGATCGAGGACGAGCTGATGCAGCTGCTGGAGCGCTGGGAGGCGCTGGCCAACCGGGGCTGATCAGAGGCGATGATGCGCCTGGTGCCCCTCGGCGGCGCTGGCGCAGCCCACGCAGCGCGTGGCCCAGGGCTCGGCCAGCAGGCGCTCGAAGCGGATGGCCTCGCCGCAATCGGCGCAGAACCCGAAGTCGGGTTCGTGCACGCGGCGCAGCGCGGCGCTGACCTGGCCCAGCTCGGCCAGCTCGCGGTCGGCGCGGGCCAGTTCCACCTCGCGGTCGGCGTCGCGCTCGCGGCTGTCGTGGGTGTCCTCGGCACGCAACTCGGCGGCCATCTCGACGCGGCTGGCGCCGCCCTGGTGCTCGGCCAGCTGCGCATCCAGCGCGGCCTGGCGCTGCTTCAGCGCGGCTTCAAGGCGGGTGCGTTGGTCGGGGGTGAGCAGGGCGGTCATGAGGGTCTCCTTGGGCCTTGATCGTCGCGCTGAAACACGGGCCCTGCCTTGATGGCCATCAAGCGCCTGTGGTCTGCCTAGAATCGACGCATGTGCCAGCTCCTCGGAATGAACGCCAACACGCCCACCGACGTGATGTTCAGCTTCACCGGCCTGGCCACGCGCGCCGACGAGCACAAGGATGGCTTTGGCATCGGCTTCTTCGAGGGCAAGGGCGTGCGCCTGTTCGTCGACGAGCACAGCGCCCGCCAGAGCCCGGTGGCCGAGCTGGTCAAGACCTACCCGATCCACAGCAACCAGGTCATCGCCCACATCCGCAAGGCCACGCAGGGCCGGGTGGCGCTGGAGAACACCCACCCCTTCGTGCGCGAGCTGTGGGGCCGCTACTGGGTCTTCGCCCACAACGGCGACCTGAAGGATTTCCGCCCGCGCCTGCACGGCCAGTTCCGTCCGGTGGGCGACACCGACAGCGAGCACGCCTTCTGCTGGATCATGCAGGAGCTGGCCAAGGCCCACGCCGGCGTGCCGGCGATCGACGAGCTGGGCTGCACGCTGCGCGAACTGCTGCCGCAGCTGCACCGCCACGGCACCTTCAACATGCTGCTGTCCAACGGCGAGGCGCTGTGGGCCCACGGCTCGACCAAGCTGCACTGGCTGGTGCGCCAGCATCCGTTTGGCGCCGCCTCGCTGCGCGACGAGGACGTGACCGTGAACTTCGCCAGCGTCACCACGCCGCGCGACCGGGTGGCGGTGATCGCCACCGAGCCGCTCACCGCCCACGAGCCCTGGCAGGCCTTCGCGCCGGGCGAGCTGCGCGTCTTCGTCGACGGCGCGCCCCGGTGATGCCCGCATCGCACCGCCCGGCGGCCGGTGCGACACTGCGGCGATGACGCCGCCGCTGCCCACGCCCCGCTTCGACACCTTCCTGCGCCACGACGCGCTGACGCAGCTGTTGCAGGCCTATGCGGCCGCGCGCCCTGGCCTGGTGGAACTGCGCAGCCTGGGCCGCAGCCATGAAGGCCGCGACATCTGGCTGGTGGTGCTGAGCCGCCACGCCACCGGCGCCGACACCGACAAGCCCGCCTTCTGGGTGGACGGCAACATCCATGCGGCCGAGCTGATGGGATCGACCTCGGTGCTGTACTGGCTGCACCAGCTGCTCAGCCGCGACGGCCAGGACCCGGCGGTCACCCACCTGCTCGACACCCGCACGCTCTACCTGTGCCCGCGCATCAACCCCGATGGCGCCGAGCTGGCGCTGGCCGACCGGCCGCGCCACATCCGATCCTCGACCCGCCCCTATCCGTACGACGAGCCGGCGGTGGACGGCCTGACGGTGCAGGACATCGACGGCGACGGCCGCATCCTCAGCATGCGCCTGCGCGACCCCAACGGCGGCTGGAAGCCGCACCCGGACGAGCCGCGCCTGCTGATCCCGCGCGAGCCCGGCGAGTTCGGCGGCACCTACTACCGCGTGATGCCCGAAGGCCTGCTGGAAGCCGGCTGCGACGGCAGCCGCATCGTCGCCAACCGCGACCGCGAAGGCCTGGACCTGAACCGCAACTTCCCGGCCTTCTGGCGGCAGGAGTTCGAGCAGATCGGCGCCGGCCCCTACCCGGCCAGCGAGCCCGAGGTGCGCGCGGTGGTCGACTTCGTCGTCCAGCACCCCAACATCGGCGCGGCGGTGAGCTTCCACACCCACTCGGGCGTGATCCTGCGGCCGATGGGCATGCAGAGCGACAATGACATGACGCCCGAGGACCTGTGGCTGTACCAGCGGCTGTCGAAGATCGGCGAGCAGCTCACCGGCTACCCCTGCGTCAGCATCTACGAGGACTTCCGCTACCACCCCAAGGAGGTCATCAGCGGCACCCAGGACTGGTTCTACGAGCACCTGGGCGCGCTGTTCTGGACGGTGGAGATCTGGGCGCCCAACAAGGAAGCCGGCATCACCGGCTACGACTGGATCCACTGGTACCGCGAACACCCGGTGGAAGACGACCTGAAGCTGCTGAAGTGGAGCGACGAGCAGTGCGGCGGCCAGGCCCACGTGGACTGGCAGCCCTTCGAGCATCCGCAGCTGGGCGCGGTGGAGATCGGCGGCTGGGACCGCATGAACTTCTGGCGCAACCCGCCGCCGGCGCTGCGCGAGCGCGAGGCGGCGCGCTTCCCGGCCTGGCTGCAGCAGATCGCGCTGTCGCTGCCGCAGCTGACGCTGCAGTCGGCCAGCGCCGAGCCGCTGGGCCCCGACCTGTGGCGGGTGCGCCTGCAGGTGGCCAATGCCGGCTACCTGCCCAGCCATGTCACGCGCCGGGCGCTGGAGCGCCAGGTGGCGCGGCCCTGCGTCTTCGAGATCGAGCTGCCCGAGGGCGCCACGCTGGCCGGCGGGGCCCGGCGCATCGAAGGGCCGCAGCTGGACGGCCATGCGCCCAAGCAGTCGATGCAGGCCTTCCTGCCGCAGCGCGAACTCACCGCCGACCGCGCCCGCGCCGAATGGCTGGTGCGCGCGCCAGCCGGCACCGAGCTGGGATTGCGCGCCCGGGCTGCCCGCGCCGGGGCCGTCAGCACCCGGCTGCGGCTGGGCTGAGCCCGGCAAAACGGCCCCCGCAGGGGCCGCGCAGCTCAGGGCGACGGATGGCCCCGGGGGCTCAGAACTTGTGGCGGATGCCCAGCGCGAAGCTGTTGCCCGCGTCCACCACCGGCAGCTTGTCGTTCATGTAGACGACGTAGCCATCGGTGCGCTTCGAGAAGGCATAGTCATAGCCCAGGCTCAGCGTCTTGCGGTTCTTCACCGACAGCTTGCCGTACTCGGCCAGCAGCTTGCCCGAGGCGCCCACCGGCACCGAGGCGCCCACCTCGCCCAGCTTGTAGTCGACGTTGGTGGTGTCGTTGGCCACCTTGCCGTACTGGCCGAAGAACTTGGCGAAGCCCGCGTCGTACGAGCCGCCGAACTGCCAGGTGGTGGTGCCGGCGGTGGTGCCTTCCTTGACCTTCTGGAAGGCGAAGCTGCCGGCGAAGGCGCCGCCGAAGTACAGCACGTTGCCGCCGTAGCGGCGGCCCAGCACGTTGCCGTCATTGCCGGCCACCTGCAGCTGCGCCGACAGGCCGCCCAGCTTGGGCGAGCTGTAGGAGATGGAGTTGTTCCAGCCGGTGTCGCCGGTCACGGTGCCGCTGGTGAAGTAGTGGCGGATCGACGGCGAGAAGCCGAAGGAGTCGCCAAAGGCGTTGAAGATCAGCGTCGAGACGAACAGCGAGGTGGTGTTGCGGCCGGCGGTGACCGAGCCCAGATCGCCCGACAGGCCGGCGTAGGCGTTGCGGGCCCAGAAGGCGTCGCCATTGAAGCGGCCGGCGTTGCCGCCGTCGGCGCGCAGGAAGCTCTCGATCGCGAAGTTGGCCTTGAGGCCGCCGCCCAGGTCCTCGGTGCCCTTGAAGCCGAAGTAGCTGGTGCTCATCTTGCCGCTGGCCACGGTGCGGTCCTTGGCCGCGCCAGGGTCCTGGAACTGGCCGGCCGACACATCGATCAGGCCATAGGCCTGGACGCTGGACTGGGCATGGGCGCCGGCGCAGGCCAGCAGGGCGGCCGCGGCCAGCAGGGTGGGGACGCGGTGGAAGCGGATGGTCATCAAAGGCTCCGTCGGGAGGTGGTGGGATCGGTGGGTGCCGGCCGGCGGGCCTGGTGGGGACTCGTCGGGCATTCGGCCTGGTTTTCTGACACACTGGGCCCGCGCTGGATGTTCCAGCGTGGGCGCCTGGGTCACCTGTTGCATGCAGGAAACATGCCCAACGCCTGCCCGCGGCCCAGCCTGGACCGACCGATGACCCGACTGATCCTGAACCAACGCGCGGTGGAGCTGGACGACGCCCGCGTCCCGCCCGACATGCCCCTGTTGTGGGCGCTGCGCGATGAATTGGGGCTCACCGGCACCAAGTTCGGCTGTGGCGTGGCCGCCTGTGGCGCCTGCACGGTGCAGATCGACGGCCAGCCGCAGCGCGCCTGCGTGCTGCCGGTGGCCGCGGCGGCCGGGCGCCAGGTGCGCACGATCGAAGGCCTGGGCACGCCCGACAAGCCGCACCTGCTGCAGCGCGCCTGGATACAGCACCAGGTACCGCAGTGCGGCTACTGCCAGAGCGGCATGCTGATGGCCGCCGAGGCGCTGCTGCGCAGCAACCGCAAGCCCAGCGACGCCGACATCGACGCCGCGATCACCAACCTGTGCCGCTGCGGCACCTACCCCCGGGTGCGCGCCGCCATCCACACCGCGGCCCGCTGGCTGCGCGAGGGTCAGCCATGGGCCTGAGCCGCCGCACCTGGCTGTGGTCGGCGCTGGGTGGCACCGGCGCGCTGGTGGTGGGCTGGAGCGGCCTGCCGCCGCGCAGCCGCCTGGGCGGCCCCGACACGCTGCCGTCGGCAGCCGGCTCGGTCGGCCTGAACGGCTGGATCGCGGTGCGCCCCGACGGTCAGGTCCACCTGGCCATGCCCTGGGCCGAGATCGGCCAGGGCGTGCACACCGCGCTGGCGATGCTGGTGGCCGAGGAGATGAACCTGCGCCTGGACCAGGTGCAGCCGATCGAAGCCCCCCACGAGAAGATCTACGGCAACCTGGCGGTGCTCGAGGCCAGCCTGCCGGTGCACCCGCGCGACACCGAGCCCGGCCACGAGACCCTGGGGGTGCGCCTGGGCCAGTGGATGGTGCGCAAGCTCGCGCGCGAGCTGGGCCTGGTGATCACCGGCGGCTCATCGACGCTGGCCGACAGCTGGGACACGCTGCGTCTGGCCGCGGCCACCGCGCGCGCGCAATTGCTGGGCGCCGCCTCGCTGCAATGGAAGCTGCCGGTGGCCGAGCTCACGGTCGAGGCCGGCGTGGTGCGCCACGCGGGTGTCCAGCAAGCCCACTACGGTGAGCTGGCTGCAGCGGCGCAGACCACGCGGCCCGGTGAGGTGCGCTTCAAGCCGCGCGAGCAATGGACGCTGATCGGCCAGCCGCAGCCGCGCCTGGATGCGCCGGCCAAGAGCCGTGGCCAGGCCCGCTTTGGCATCGATGTGCGCCAGCCCGGGCAGCGCTTCGCGGCGCTGCGCCACGCGCCGGCGCTGGGCGGGCGCATCGGCGCACTGCGCAACGAGGCCGCGGTGCGGGCCATGCCGGGCGTGCTGGGCATCCACCGCCTGCCGGCTCCGGCCGACGGCACCGAGTCGGTGGCGGTGGTGGCCACCAACAGCGGCCTGGCCCTGATGGCGCTGCGGGCGCTGGACTTCGAAGCCCTGCCGCCCGAGGGCGGCGGCGCCGATTCGGCGCGCATCCTGCAGGCGCTGCAGGACGAGGCCCGGCGCGCCGCGGCCGAGGAGGCCGGCTTCTCCTTCCACGCCGACGGCGACGCCACCGGCCTGCTGGCGCGCTCGGCCGAGGTGGTGGAGGCGCTCTACCACGCGCCCTACCTGGCCCACGCGACGATGGAGCCGATGAACGCCACCGCGCGGGTCGATGCGCAGGGTGTCGAGGTCTGGGCGCCGACCCAGGTGCCCGGCCTGGCGCGCGCCGCTGCGGCCCGGCAGGCGGGCGTGCCCGAGTCGCAGGTGCAGCTGCACATGACGCTGTCGGGCGGCGGTTTCGGCCGCCGGCTGGAAGTCGACAGCGTGGTGCAGGCGGTCGCGCTGGCGCAGCAATTGCCCGGCCAGACGGTGCAGCTGCTGTGGCCGCGCGAGGAGGATTTCGGCCACGACCTGTACCGGCCCGCCGGTGCGGCGCTGCTGCGCGCCGCGCTGGACAGCCAGGGCCGCATCCGGGCGCTGAGCATCCACAGCAGCGGCGACGCGATCACGCCGCGCTGGATGGCGCGCAACGTGCCCTGGCTGTCGGGCCCGATCGACACGCCGGACAAGACCGCCGCCGAGGGCCTGTTCGACCTGCCCTACGCCATCCCGAACCAGCGCATGCGCCATGTGGCCACGCGCAGCGGCGTGCCGATCGGCAACTGGCGCTCGGTGGGCCACAGCCACAACGCGTTCTTCTCCGAGGGCTTCATCGACGAGCTGGCGCATGCCGCCAGGCGCGATCCGCTGGCCTTCCGGCTGGCGATGCTGGACGAGGCACCGCGCCACGCTGCGGTGCTGCGCCTGGCCGCCGGGAAGGCCGGCTGGGGCCAGCCCCTGGCCGCCGGCCGGGCGCGCGGGCTGGCGCTTCACGAGAGCTTCGGCAGCATCGTCGCGCTGGTGCTGGAGGTGTCGCTGGAAGGCGGCCGCCCGCGCGTGCACCGCGCCGTCTGCGCGGTCGACTGCGGCACCGCGATCAACCCCGACGGCGTGGCCCAGCAGGTCGAGGGCAGCATCATCTTCGGCCTGTCGGCGGCGCTGTCGGGGCGCATCGACATCGTCGGCGGCGTGGTGCAGCAGACCAACTTCCCGGCACAGATGCCGCTGACGCTGCGCGAGACCCCGGCGATCGAGACCCACCTGGTGCCCAGCACCCGCGCGCCCACCGGCATGGGCGAGCCGGCCGTGCCGCCGGTGGCGCCCGCCTTGGCCAACGCGCTGTTCGTGCTGAACGGCCGACGCCTGCGCGCCCTGCCGCTGGCCTGAGGCCACGGCGCCGCTGTCCACGACAGCGGCGGGGTGAAAGCGCGACGGCCGCGGTTCAACTCACCACAATCGGGTCCTTGATGTTGTAGCGAGGTCCGCCGATGGACCCGTCCTTCTCCGCCGACACGATCGTCGACCGCACGCCGCATGCGCTGGTGGCCGTCGATGCGTCCGGCTCGGTGCGTTTCTGGAATGCCGGCGCCGAGGCCCTGTACGGCCACCCGCGGCACGAGGCGCTGGGCCGCCACTGGGCCGACTTGTTCGGTGAGCCGCCTCCCGGGGGGCTCGCCGCCACCGTCGAAGTCGTGCGTCGCTGCCGCGATGGCGCGCTGATCTATGTCGAGTCCTGTCAGCGGCCGCTGCCCGATCCCTGCGGGGAGCCGGCCGGCTGTCTGTGCAGCGATGTCGACGTCACGCCCTGGCGGGTGCGGCGCGAGGCGGACCTCGTCGAGGCCTTGTATGGCCGCCTGCTGGAGTCCATGCCCGATGCCATCATCGTGACCGACCGGATCGGCCGCATCATCCTGGCCAACGGCCAGGCGCAGCGCATGTTCGGCCGCCAGCGCACGTCCCTGCTGGGCGACGTCATCGAGTCGCTGATGCCGGCACGCTCGCGGGGCACGCATGTCGGGCAGCGCGATGCCTACCTCGCCTCGCCCCGCACCCGCGCGATGGGCCAGGGCCTGTCGCTGCAGGGCCTGCGGGCGAGCGGCGAGGAGTTTCCGGTCGAGATCAGCCTGAGTCCGCTGGACTCCGATCTGGGGCCGCTGGCCATGGCCGCGATCCGCGATGTGTCCGACCGCCACCGCGTGGAGCGCGCCCTGCAGGAAAAGAACGTCGAGCTCGAGCGCGCCAGCCGGGCCAAGGACCGCTTCCTGGCCACGATGAGCCACGAGCTGCGCACACCGCTCAATGCCATCCTGGGCTTCACCGGCCTGCTGCTGATGCGCCTCAGCGGTCCGATCAACGCCGAGCAGGAGCGCCAGCTGGGACTGGTCAACACCAGCGGCAAGCACCTGCTGTCGCTGATCAACGACCTGCTTGACCTGGCCAAGATCGACTCGGGCCGGGTCGAGATCCAGCGCGAGCCGGTGGACTGCCGCGCGCTGGTCGAGGACGTGATCGAGACGCTGCGCCAGGCCGCCGATGCCAAGGGCCTGCGCCTGCTGCTGCGGCCGACGCCCGACCTGGACGCCACGCTGCACACCGACCGGCGCGCACTGCAGCAGGTGCTGATCAATCTGGTCAACAACGCGATCAAGTTCACCGACACTGGCTCGGTGGAGCTGTGCGTGACGCGTGAGTCGGGCTGGCTGGCGCTGTGCGTGACCGACACCGGCCGCGGCATTTCCGAGGAAGACCAGGCGCGGCTGTTCCAGCCCTTCGTCCAGGTGGGCGGTCGCAGCGGCCTGGTCGAGGGCACGGGGCTGGGCCTGCACCTGAGCCTGCGCCTGGCCGAGCTGCTGGGCGGCCGGCTGGCGATGAGCAGCGCCCCGCAGGCCGGCAGCCGCTTCACGCTGTCGCTGCCACTGCCGCTGCACAACGGCGACGCGCCAGGATCATGAGTGCCACGGGCCAATTGGCACTGCTGATCGAGGACAACCCGGTCAATCTGGAGCTGCTGACCTGCCTGATGGCGGCGCTGGGCTACCGCACCGTCAGCGCCACCGACGGCGAGCGCGGGCTCGCCGCCGCGCGGCAGCATCACCCCTCGCTGATCCTGTGCGACATCCAGATGCCCGGCATGGACGGCCTTCAGTTCGCCCGGCATGCCAAGGCCGACCCTGCGCTGTGCCGCATCCCGCTGGTGGCGTTGACGGCGCTGGCCATGGTCGGTGACCGCGAGCGCATCCTGTCGGCCGGCTTCGACGGCTACCTGGCCAAGCCGATCGATCCGATGCGCTTTGCCGACAGCGTCAGGCCCTGGCTGGCCGCGCCACCGCCAGCGCCGCGGCCGGCCTCGCCGGACGATGCGGCGCAGGCCCCGCCGCTGCGGCCGGCGCCGCACCGCGGATTGATCCTGGTGGTCGATGACACCGACTTCAACCTGGTGCTCAAGCGCGACCTGCTGGAGCCGCATGGCTATGCGGTGGTCACGGCCTCCGATGCGGTGGCGGCCCTGCAACTGGTGCGTCGGCAGCCGCCCGATCTGGTGGTGTCGGATGTCGGCATGCGTCCGGGCAACGGCCTGGATCTGCTGCGGGCGCTGCGCGCCGATGCCGGCACCCGCCAGGTCCCGGTGGTGTTCACCAGCGCCACCCACTGGGACCAGGCGGTGGAGCGGCAGGCGCTGGCCCTGGGCGCGGCGGCCTACCTGCGGCGGCCGATGGACCCGGCGCGCTTTCTTGCCGTGCTGGCGCAGTGCCTGCAGCGCTGACGCTTCCCTCAGCCAGGGGCTTGCGGCGCTGGCGCTTCCGGGCCAGAGTCGATGCCGACCACCATGCCCGAGCCGCACATCTTCATCTCGTACCGCCGTGCCGATTCCGAGCACGCCGCGCTGCGCGTGCACGAGCGGCTGCAGGCGCGCTTCGGCGGCGATGCGGTGTTCATCGACCGCGAGCTGCCCTCGGGCATCGACTGGGACGCGCGGCTGCACGAGCGGGTGCACGAGGCCACCGCGGTGGTGGTGCTGGTGGGGCCGCGCTTCATCGAGCTGTTCGCCGAGCACGGCCCGGACGAGCCCGACGTGATGCTGGCCGAGATCCGCGAGGCGCTGGACAGCGGCAAGCGCGTGTTCCCGCTGGTGGTGGGTGCCCCCGACATGCCACCGGCCAGCCAGCTGCCGGCATCGATCCGCCGGCTGGCGCAGCAGAACGCGCGCTTCGCGCCGGCGCAGTACTTCGACACCGCGATGGAGATGCTCGAGCGCGACATCGCCGCCGCGCACGGCTGGGTGGCCCCCGACAGCGGCGAGGCCGCCGAGCGCGGCGGCCTGCCCACCTGGGCGCGCGTGTCGCTGCTGCTGGCGGGCGTCAGCGCCAGCGTCGCCCTGGCCAGCGCCGCACTGGCCTGGCTGGCTCCGGCGATGGAGGGCGCCAGCGCCGCGCGGCAGGTCTGGCACGGCCTGCACTACCTGCTGGCCACCCTGCTGTTCGGTCTGGGCCCCTACCTGTCGTACTGGGTGGTGGCCGAATTGCGCGCGCGCGCCGGCCTGCCGGTCTTCAGCCTGCAGGGCTGGCTGTCGGTGCTGATCGTCGGCGGCAATCTGGTGCTGGGCGGGGCCTTCCTGCTGCTGACCTCGGTACCGGGCTGGCAGATGCGGCCCTGGTGGCCGGGCACGCGGCTTGCCCCGGCCGAGGGCGATGCGCTGTACTACGCCACGCTGGCCGGCACCCTGCTGGCGATTGCGCTGGGCACGGTGGCGCTGGCGCTGTGGGAGCCGGTGCTGCGCCGCGCCGAGCGCCACCATGGCACCCAGGCCCAGTGGCGCCTGAGCGCATCCAGCGCCCTGCTGCTGCTGGCGCTGCTGTGGTTCGGCGGCTCGCTGGTCAACTCGGTGCCCGACCTGGACGCCGCCACCAGCCTGTCGGTGGTGGGCTACATCGCGCTGTGCCCGACGCTGTCGCTGCTGATGGTGGCCTGGCAGGCCACCAAGGCGCAGCTGGGTCTGGGCCGCGACGCCTGGCAGGTGCGCGGCCTGTTCTGGCTGCTGGGGGCGCTCTACGTGCTGTGCACGCTGAGCCTGTTCGCCACCGGACCGCTGCAGCAGGTCTGGGCCATCATTCCGGGCTATCTGAACTAGCCTGCCGCAGCCAGCGGTTGAGGGTGTGGCGCAGCCGCGAGGCATCGATCGGCTTGGTCAGGAAGTCGTTCATGCCGGCGGCCAGCGCCTCGTCGCGTTCAGAGACCAGCGCCGCGGCGGTCAGCGCCACGATCGGCAGCGTGCGGGCGTCGTAGCGCTCGCGCAGGCGCCGCGCCGCCTCGTGGCCGCCGATGCCCGGCATCTGCACGTCCATCAGCACCAGGTCGAACGGATGGCCGCGGGCCACCGCCTCGTCGACGGCGGCCATCGCCTCCTCGCCGTCGCCGGCCTGCGAGACCTCGGCGCCCCACTGTTCCAGCAGCGCCACCGCGATCATCATGTTGACCGGGTTGTCCTCCACCATCAGCAGGCGCGCGCCCTGGATCGGGTCGGCGTCGCCGTTGGTCGAGCCGGAGTCGACATCGGCCGGATCGGCCGAGGCCAGCGGCAGCTCGGCCCAGAAGCAGCTGCCCTGGCCGGGCACGCTGACCACGCCCACGCGCCCGCCCATCATCTCGGCCAGCTCGCGCGAGATCGACAGGCCCAGCCCGGTGCCGCCGAAGGCCCGCGACATCGCCTCGTCGCCCTGCACGAAGGGGCGGAACAGCCGGGCCTGCAACTCGGCGGCGATGCCCGGCCCGGTGTCGGTGACCTCGAAGCGCAGCAGGCCCGTGCGCACCACCCGCGCCGCCAGCCGGATCTCGCCGCGCTCGGTGAACTTCAGCGCGTTGTTCAGGAAGTTGCTGAGGATCTGGCGCACCCGCACCGAGTCGCCCAGCACCGCCTCGGGCAGGTCCTCGTCGCGCTGCACCTGGAAGCCCAGGCCCTTGGTGTCGGCCAGCGCGCCATAGGCCTGGTGCAGCGAGGTCAGCAGCAGGCCCAGGTCGAAGGTGACCAGGTCCAGGTGCATCTTGCCGGCCTCGATCTTCGACAGGTCCAGGATGTCCGACAGGATGCCCGAGAGCGTCTCGGCGCTGTCGCTGATCTGGTCGATGTACTGGCGCCGGCGGGTCTCGTCGATCGACGGATTGCGCGCCAGCCGCGCCAGGCCCAGCAGCGCGTTGAGCGGCGTGCGGATCTCGTGGCTGGTGCTGGCCAGGAAGGCGCTCTTGGCGCGGCTGGCGGCTTCGGCATCGTCGCGGGCGCGGGCCAGCGCGCGCTCGGTCTGGCGGCGCTGGGTGATGTCCTCGGCAAACCAGATCGTGCCGCGCTGCGGCTGGCCCGGGTCCACCGCCTTGGCCAGCACGCGGGCGATGAAGCTGCTGCCGTCGCGCCGCAGCATCGGGCGCTCGAGCTCGACCTGCTCGCCGGCATTCAGGCGCGGCACCAGGGTGTTGGCCAATTGCTCGAACTCGGCCTGGTCGGCCCACACCAGGCCGACATGGCGGCCGGCCAGCGAGCCCACCGGCCAGCCCAGCATCTGCTCCAAGCGGGGGTTGGCCATCAGGAAGTGGTAGTCGCGGGTCAGCGCGATGCCCATCTGGGCGTTCTCCAGGATGGCCTCGCGCTCCAGCCGCGCCTGCTCGCTGGCGGTGACGTCGCGGCAGCTGAGGATCAGGTAGTCGGCCTCGTCCAGCGTGAAGCGCGCCGCCGACACCAGCATCGCCACCGTGCGGCCGTCGCGCACCCGGAAGGGCAGCGACAGGTTGCGCACCGTGCCGTCGCGGGCCAGCTGCTGCAGGAAGCGGGCGCGGTCGGCCTCGTTGACCCAGATGCCCAGCTCGGTGCTGGTGTGCCCCACCGCCTCCTCGGCGGTCCAGCCGGCCACCCGGGTGAAGCTGGGGTTGACCATCAGGTAGCGGCCGGTGGCCAGCTCGGTCAGCGTGATCAGGTCGGGGCTGTTGGCCACCAGGTGGCTCAGCAGCGCCTCGGAGCGCTGCAGGGCCTGCTCGGCCTGGCGGTGCTCGGTGACGTCGGTGAAGATGGTCAGCACCGCAGCCTGTCCGTCCTCGGCCTTGACCTGGGCGCTGCTGGCCATCACCGTCAGCAGGCGGTCGGGCTGGGGTTGCAGGCGGTACTCGTCGGGCGGCAGGTGGCGGCCCGGCGCCAGCTGAACCAGCTGCTGCAGCTTGGCCAGCGCCTGGACGCGCGAGTCTTCGTCCATGCAGCGCTGGATGAAGTTGCTGCCCAGCAGCGTGGCCAGCTCGCCGTGGCCCAGCAGCGCCACCGCGGCCGGGTTGGCGTCGATCACCACGCCCTCGCGGTGCAGCACCAGCGGCAGCGGCAGGCGGCGCACCAGCTCCTGGTAGCGCGCCTGGCTCAGGTGCAGCGCGCGCAGGGTCTCGACTTCGCTGCTGACCTCGCGCAGCACGCCGCCGAAGCGGCCGTCAGGCATCGCGCCCAGCGACAGGCGCAGGTGGCGCTCACGCGCCGCGCCGTCGATGCGCGACAGCGGCAGGTCGCGCAGCGGCAGCGACTGGGCCAGCGCGGCCTGCAGGCGCACCAGGTCGGTCGAGGCGATCGTCATGCCGGGCCAGTCCCAGGGCAGGCGGCCGCGGTCGCCCGGCTCCAGCAGGCCCTGCACGCCCGCGGCGTGCTGGTAGCGGCGCAGACGGCCGTCGGCGTCCAGCTCGAAGTGCAGGTCGGCCGACAGGGCCAGTTCCATCGACAGCGAGCGCGCCTGGCGCAGCAGCCCGGTCTCGCGCTGTTCGCGCTGGCGGTGCACCTGCCACGCCGCCAGCGCCAGCGCCAGCAGGCCCAGCCCGCGCAGCGCCCACCCGGGCACGCCGTCCAGCGGCTGCAGCACCCCGATCACGCCCGTCGCCAGCAGCCCCCACGCCAGGCCATGCCGGCCACCCACCGACGCCATGCGGCTGGTGGACGGGGTCTCGGGCGGGTTCACGGACATGTCCCCAAGTGTCGCGGCAAACCAGGCGGTCCGGGCATGCCGACGTGCAAGCGGTCGCGTCAGCCGCGCGCTGCGGCCAGCTCCGCCCGGGTGGCCAGCGCCACGGTGCGGGCCTGCGCCGCGAAATCCTCGCCGGCGCCCGCGTAGAGCACGGCCCGCGACGAGTTGACGATGATCGGCCCGTCCGGCCGCCAGGCGGCGCGCACCGTGGCGGCGGCGTCGCCGCCCTGGGCGCCGACGCCCGGGATCAGCAGCGGCAGCGTGGGCGCCAGCTCGCGCACCCGCGCCAGCTCCTGCGGGAAGGTGGCGCCCACCACCAGGCCCAGCCGGCCGTCGCGGTTCCAGGCACCGGCGGCCAGGCGGGCGACATGCTCGAACAGCCGGTCGCCGCTGTCCAGCGTCTGGAACTGCAGGTCCGAGCCGCCGGGGTTGGAGGTGCGGCACAGCAGGATCAGGCCCTTGCCGTCGTAGGGCAGGTAGGGCTCGATCGAGTCGAAGCCCATGAACGGCGACAGCGTCACCGCGTCGGCCTGGTAGCGCACGAAGGCCTCGCGGGCGTACTGCTCGGCGGTCGAGCCGATGTCGCCGCGCTTGGCGTCCAGGATCACCGGCACCTCGGGGGCGTTGCGCCGGAGGTAGGCCATCAGCTGTTCGAGCTGGTCCTCGGCGCGGTGGGCGGCGAAGTAGGCGATCTGCGGCTTGAAGGCGCAGACCAGGTCCTTGGTGGCATCGACGATGCGGGCGCAGAAGTCGAAGATGCGGCTGGCGTCGCCCTTCATGCCGGCCGGGAAGCGGGCGGGGTCCGGGTCCAGACCGACGCACAGCAGCGAGTCGTGTCGGGCCGTCGCGGCGGCCAGCATGCGGGCGAAGCTCATCCCCTCATTCTAGGAGGACGACCGGTTCACTGCGGGGCGGGCCTGGGCGCTATGCTGCGCGCCGTCAATGTCCTTCGGGCGGAGGGGTCATGGCCGAAGCGCCGTCACTGACCGTGTGGATCCAGCGGGCCGTGCAAGGCCAGCCGGGCGCGGTCGAGCACCTGTTTTCCGAGCTCTACCCGGAGCTGCGGCGCATCGCCCATGCGCGCCTGTACGTGCGCGGCCAGGCGCCGCTGATGAGCACCACCGAGCTGGTGCATGAGAGCTTTCTGCGCTTCACCCGCGCGCGCTCGCTGGCGCTGGACGACCGCAAGCACTTCTTCACCTACGCGGCCACGGTGATGCGCCACGTGATCATCGACCTGGCGCGCGAGCAGCAGGCGATGCGCCGCGGCGGCGACAGCGACCATGTCGCGCTGGATGATCTCTCGCCCACCGAGCACCCGGCCGCCGCGGCCGACGAGACCCTGATCGAGATCCACGCCGCACTGGAAGAGCTCGACAAGCTCGACCCCACGCTGGCCCGCGTGGTCGAGATGCAGTACTTCGCCGGCTACAGCCAGGCCGAGATCGCCGAGCTGCTGTCGCTGACCGAGCGCAGCGTGCGCCGGCACTGGGAGAAGGCGCGCGCCTTCCTGATGGCGCAGATGTCGTGAGCGACGACGCCGACCCGGCCGCTCAGGCTGCGCGGGCGCGCTGGCAGCGCGTCTCGGCCTGGCTGGACGAGGCGCTGGACCGCGAGGACCCGGCCGAGCGCGCCGCCTGGCGCGCCGCGCTGCAGGGCCCGGCCGACGCGCTGGACGAGCTGGACGCGTTGCTGGCGGCGCACGAGCGCGCCCAGACCCATCCCGCGCTGCAGGCCCCGCCGCCGCTGGGTGAGCGGCCACCCGCGCGCGCCAGCCGCCAGCCCGGCGAGCGCATCGGCCCCTGGGCGCTGCAGGCGCTGCTGGGCACCGGCGGCATGGCCGAGGTTTGGAGCGCCTGCCGTGCCGACGGCGCCTACGAGCGCCAGGTGGCGCTGAAGCTGCCGCTGCACCTGCCCTGGCGCGACGACCTGGCCGAGCGCCTGGCGCGTGAGCGCGACCTGCTGGCGCGGCTGGACCACCCGCACATCGCGCGGCTCTACGACGCCGGCCTCGACGGCCAGAAGCCCTGGCTGGCGATGGAGCATGTGCAGGGCGCGCCGCTGACCACCTGGTGCGACGAGCGCACCCGCTCGCCGCGCGGCCGGGTGCGCATCTTCCTGCAGGTGCTGGACGCGGTGGCCCATGCGCACGCGCAGCTGGTGCTGCACCGCGACCTCAAGCCCGGCAACATCCTGGTCGACCAGCAGGGGCAGGTCAAGCTGCTGGACTTCGGCATCGCCAAGCTGCTGGGCGACGATGACCGCACCCATGACACCCAGCTCACTGCGCTGGGCGGCCGCGCGCTGACGCCCGACTACGCCAGCCCCGAGCAGCTGCGTGGCGAGCCGCTGTCCACCGCCAGCGATGTCTATGCGCTGGGCGTGATCCTGCATGAGCTGCTGTGCGGCGAGCTGCCCTACCGGCTCAGGCACCGCTCGGCGGCGCAGCTTGAGACCGCGGTGCTGCAGGGCGACACCACGCGGCCCAGCGCCCGCGTGGCCGCGGGCGCGGCCGGCCGGCGCGGCCTGACCGCGCGCCGCCTGGCCCAGGCCCTGCGGGGCGACCTGGACGCGATCGTGCTGCAGGCGCTGCGCACCGATCCGGCGCAGCGCTACGCCGGTGCCACCGAGCTGCGCGCCGACCTGCAGCGCTGGCTGGACGGCCAGCCGGTGCTGGCGCAGCCGGACAGCTGGCTCTACCGCAGCCGCGTCTTCGTGCGCCGCCACCGGCTGGCGGTGGCGGCCGGCGGTGTGGTCGCGCTGGCCCTGGTGGCCAGCTCGGTGTTCTCCTGGCAGCAGGCGCGCCTGGCCCAGCGCGAGGCGCTGCGCGCCCAGGCCACGCGCGACTTCGTGCTGGACCTGTACAAGCCGGTGTCCTGGCTGAACGCCAACCCCAGGCGCGGCGGCCAGGTCACTGCGCGCGAGCTGCTGGACCTGTCGGCACAGCAGCTGCTGCGCCAGCCGGTGGCCGACCCCGGGGTGCAGTTCGACCTGCTGCTGGCGCTGCTGCACCTGTACGAGGACGTCGGCTCGGCCCCTGGCCGGCTGCAGATGGCCACCGCGCTGGAGGAGCTGGCGCGCCAGCGCCTGGGCGCGGCCTCGCCGCAGCGCTTTCGCTCGCTGACGCTGCTGGCCGAGGTGCTGTTCGAGTCCGACTCCGCCGCCGCCCAGACCCGGCTGCAACAGGCCCAGGCGCTGCTGGACCAGGTGCCGCTGGACGATGCGCTGCGCATGCACTACTGGCTGGTGCGCGGCCAGGTCGACGAGGAAAGCCATGCCGACCAGGCCGAGCAGGCGCTGGAGCAGGCGGTGGCCTTGTCCAACGCGCCCGGCACCCTGCCGATGCAGCGCGCACAGGCGCTGATGCTGCTGGCCCGGGTGCGCTGGGACGCCAAGGGCCGCCTGGACGATGCCGTGTCCCTGTATGAACAGGCGCTGGCCATCATGCGCGCCACGCCGTCGATCCAGCCCTTCGCCTACACCCAGCCCGAGGTCGAGCTGGCCGAAGTGCAGATGATGCGCGGCCACATCGACGAGGCCGGCCGCCTGCTGCAGACCGCCTTTCGCCGCGGCGAGGACGGCCTGGGCCTGCGCCACCCCGACACCACCCAGACCGGCCTGCGCCTGGCCGGCTGGCACCGCCGCGTGGGTCAGCCCCAGGCAGCGCTGGTGCTGCTGCGTTCGCTGCTGCAGGCCTGGGACGGCGACAGCGCCGCCAGCGACGACCTGCTGACCGTGCCCAATCTCCACCGCCAGTTGGTCGAGACCTACACCGCCATGGGCCGCTGGCGCGACGCGCTGACCCACTCCGAGCGCGCGCTGGCCGGGCTGGAGCGCCGCTATGGCCAGGCGCCGCTGGTCACCCATGCGGTGTGGCTGCTCGAGCGCGCGATCGCCCAGGCCGGCGCCGGCGACGCCCGCGGCGCGCAGGCCACGCTGGCGCGCGCGCGGCAGGAGGGCGCCCGGGTCGCCACCACGCCCGCCTACCGGCGCAAGCTGGCCGCCGCCGAGGCCCTGGTGGCCACGCTGGCCCTGGCCACCGAGCCGGCGCGTCGGCCGGCCGCCCTGGCCGCGCTCGACCACTGGGAGACGGTGGCCGTGGCGATGGAAGAGCGCGGCGGCGAGATCCCCCGCCAGCGCGCCCGTGCCGGCGTGGCGGTCTGGCGCGCCCAGGCCCAGGCCTTTGCCGGCGACTGGGTGGCCGCCGAGACCGCCGCTGACGCCGCCCTGGCGCTGCTGACGCCCCCGGTGCGGGCGCAGATCGGCGCGCTGGAGTGGCACGACGCCCGGTGGCTGCGCGCCGAGGCGCTGTGGCGCAGCGGGCGCGCCGCCGAGGCGTGCCAGGCGGTGTCGACGCCCGAGGACCGGGCCGCTGGGGCCGCGCCCATGGGCAGCACCGCCGACCTGGCGGCCCGGCTGGCGCTGGCCTGCGGCGCCGGGCCGGCCGTCGCCGCGCCGGCGGGCGAGTCGCCCTGGGCGGCCCGCGTCCGGGCGATCGGCGGGCTCAGCACCCGCTGAGCCGCTGTCGCCTGTTTGGGTGACGGCTTGTCCGGTGGGCGCCGGATTCTGCGTATGTCATGGAGAGATCACGATCGGGCCGCACGATCCGGCCAGGCACGACGAGGGACCGCAGATGACGCCACCGACGACCACCCCACCGCACCCCGAGCGGCACACCGAGGCGCCCACGCGCTGGGCCTCCTGGTCGCCGCTGCTGGTGCTGGGCGGCTCGGCCGTGACGGCGACCCTGCTGATCCAGCTGGGCCTGAGCGCGCTGGGGCCGGCCAGCGCCTTCATGGAGGGTGCGCAGGCCGCGGCGCCCCACCCACCGGCGCCGCTCGACACCCAGGTGGCGGTGGCGGACGCGTCGCGCGGGCGCTGAACCGGCGCCCGCCGCGAATCAGCCGCCGATGCGCCCGGCCAGTGCGGCGGCGCGGCCGGTGTAGTCGGCCGGCGTCATCGCCAGCAGGCGGTCCTTCTCGGCCTGGGGCAGCGGCAGGTCGGCCACGAAACCCTGGATCAGCTCGCGCGTCATCGGCTTGCCGCGGGTGAAGGCCTTGAGCTGCTCGTAGGGCTGCGGCAGCGCGTGGCGGCGCATCACGGTCTGGATGGCCTCGGCCAGCACTTCCCAGCTGTCGTCCAGGTCGGCGGCCAGCGCGGCGGCGTTGAGCTCCAGCTTGTCCAGGCCGCGGGCCAGTGAGTCATAGCCCAGCAGCGCATAGCCCAGCGCCACGCCCATGTTGCGCAGCACCGTGGAGTCGGTCAGGTCGCGCTGCCAGCGGCTGATCGGCAGCTTCTGCGCCAGGTGCGCCAGCAGCGCATTGGCCAGGCCGAAGTTGCCCTCGGCGTTCTCGAAGTCGATCGGGTTGACCTTGTGCGGCATCGCCGACGAGCCCACCTCGCCGTCCTTGAGCTTCTGCTTGAAGTAGCCCAGCGAGATGTAGCCCCACACGTCGCGCGAGAAGTCGATCAGGATGGTGTCCAGGCGCGTGAAGGCGTCGAACAGCTCGGCCATGTAGTCGTGCGGCTCGATCTGGATGGTGTACGGGTTGAAGACCAGGCCCAGGCGCTGCTCGATCACCTCGCGCGAGAAGCTCTCCCAGTCCTTGTCCGGGTAGGCCACCGAGTGGGCGTTGTAGTTGCCCACCGCGCCGTTCATCTTGGCCAGCAGCTTCACCTCGGCGATCACCTGGCGTGCGCGCTGCAGGCGCGCCACCACGTTGGCGATCTCCTTGCCCACGGTGGTGGGGCTGGCGGTCTGGCCGTGGGTGCGGCTGAGCATCGGCACCGCAGCGAAGGCCTGCGCCATCGCGGTGAGCTTGGCGATGATGCGGTCGATCGCCGGCAGCATCACCTGCTCGCGCGCGGCCTTGAGCATCAGCGCGTGGCTGGTGTTGTTGATGTCCTCGCTGGTGCAGGCGAAGTGCACGAACTCAGCCGCCGCCTTCAGCTCGGGCTGGCCCTCGAAGCGCGCCTTCAGCCAGTACTCGACCGCCTTGACGTCGTGGTTGGTGGTGCGCTCGATGTCCTTGATGGCGCGCGCATCGGCTTCGGAAAAGCGCAGCACCAGCCCGCGCAGCAGGCCGCGCGAGGCTTCGGACAGCGGTGCGAAGCCGTCCAGGCCGGCATCGGACAGCGCGATGAACCACTCCACCTCGACCTGCACGCGGCGGTGCATCAGGCCGTACTCGGACAGCAGCGGCCGCAGCGCGGCGAGCTTGGAAGCGTAGCGGCCGTCCAGCGGGGACAGGGCCGTGATGGTCGGGATCGTCATCGGCGTCTCGGGGCAGAAAAGGGGGCGTGGGGCGCGGCAGACCGCGGCGCCGGCGGCGCACCGTGGGCGGCGCGCGACATGCCCGCATTTTACGGTTGGTGACTTCCGGACTGTGACCGTCCGTGAGAAAGTGCATCGATAGAATCTCCGTGCACCCTGCGCCTTGCCGCCGCCTTCCCCACGCATGAAACTCATCGGATCCCTCACCAGCCCCTACGTCCGCAAGGTTCGCGTCGTGCTGGCCGAGAAGAAGCTGGACTACCACTTCGTGCTCGAGGATGTGTGGGGCAATGACCAGATCCTCACCTCCAACCCGCTGGGCAAGGTGCCCTGCCTGGTGATGGACGCGGGCGAGGCCATCTTCGACTCGCGCGTGATCGTCGAGTACGTCGACACGCTGTCGCCGGTGGGCAAGCTGATCCCGCCCAGCGGCCGCGAGCGCGTCGAGGTGCGCACCTGGGAGGCGCTGGCCGACGGCCTGCTCGACGCCAGCATCGCCGCGCGCATGGAAGCCGTCTGGCCGGGCCGCAGCCCGGAGCAGCGCTGCGGCGCCTGGATCGACCGCCAGCTCTCGCGCGTGCACAGCGCGCTGCGGGCGATGAGCCAGGGTCTGGGCGACAAGCCCTTCTGCGTGGGCATCCACATGAGCCTGGCCGACATCGCGGTGGGCGTGGCGCTGGGCTACCTGGACTTCCGCTTCCCCGACATCGACTGGCGCGCCGAGCACCCCAATCTGCAGCGCCTGTTCGACAAGCTGGCCGCCCGGCCCAGCTTCATCGACACCCTGCCCCAGGGCTGAGCGACGCGGCCCGGGCCCTGTCGCGTCGGCGACGGAGCGGGGTGGAGGACTCCCTATGCTTAGGGGGGCGGTTACGTCGCCGAGCAATTTTCTCGGGTAACTCCGCAGCGCGGCGGCCGGCCGCTTGACGAAACATCGCGCCTCGTCCGGTCGCGGTCGCGTGTTCGTCCACGGGCACTCTTCTTGCGACAGGCAGCGGCGTTCCGCCAGAAGCGGGCGCATTCACCGGGCCCATCCGGCCCGGGTTTCCAACCCTGGAGTCCTCTCGAAGTGAAAGTCAACCGCCAGACGCTGATCGCCAGCGCCGCCGCTGCCCTGATGATGGGCGTGACCGCCGGCCAGGCCGCCCCCGCCGCCACCCAGAGCGTGTCCGCACAGAGCGTGCAGCGCTCCCCCGACCTGTGGTTCGTCGAATTCAAGTCGGCCCCCACCGTCGAGGGTGGTCGCAGCGACCGCATCCGCTCCGAGAAGGCCGCCTTCCGCCAGGCGGTGGCCGCGGCCCGCATCCAGATGAAGGAGCGCTACAGCTTCGAGCGCCTGTTCAACGGCGTGTCGGTGCGCGCCACGCCGGCCGAGAAGGCCCGCATCGAGCGCCTGCCGGGCGTCAAGGCGGTGCACCCGGTGTCCATCATCCCCGCGCCCAAGGTGGAGCGTGCCCCGGGTGACGTGGGCCCGGCGATGATGACCGCGCTGGCCATGACCGGCGCCGACTACGCGCAGAACGTGATGGGCCTGACCGGCCAGGGCGTCAAGGTGGGCATCATCGACACCGGTGTCGACGTCGACCACCCGGCGCTCAACGGCGGCACGCCCGGCTTCCCCAACCCGCGCGTGGTCACCGGCTGGGACTTCGTCGGTGACGACTACAACGCCGACCTCGGCACCACCCCGGTGCCCGATGCCAACCCCGATGACTGCGGCGGCCACGGCACCCATGTGGCCGGCATCGTCGGCGCCAACGGCGACACGCTCAAGGGCGTGGCGCCCAACGTGACCTTCGGCGCCTACCGCGTCTTCGGCTGCAACGGCACCACCGATTCCGACATCATGGCCGCGGCCATGGAGCGCGCCCTGGCCGACGGCATGCAGGTCGTCAACCAGAGCATCGGCTCGTCCTTCCAGTGGCCCGACTACCCCACCGCCAAGGCGGCTGACAACCTGGTCAAGGCCGGCGTGGTGATGGTCGCCTCGATCGGCAACTCCGGCACCAGCGGCCTGTATGCGGCCGGTGCACCGGGCGTGGGCAAGAAGGTCATCGGTGTCGCCTCGTTCGACAACACCGCGATGGCGCTGAGCCACTTCACGGCAGGCGCCGCGGACGTGGGCTACCTGGCCGCCACCGGCGCGCCGACGCCGCCCACCAGCGGCAACTTCCCGCTGGCCCGCACCGGCACCACCAGCACCGCCAACGACGCCTGCAACCCGCTGCCCGCGGGCAGCCTGACCGGCCAGGTGGCACTGATCCGCCGCGGCACCTGCGCCTTCTACGTCAAGGCCTTCAACGCCCAGACCGCGGGCGCGGCCGGCGTGATCCTCTACAACAACACCACCGGCCTGATCAACCCGACCGTGGCCGGCACGCCGCCGATCACGATCCCGGTGGTCGCGATCAGCGCCGCCGATGGCGCCACGATCGACGCCCAGATCCAGGCGGGCGGCGCGTCGATGGACTGGCAGTCCGGCGTGATCAGCATTCCCAACCCGACCGGTGGCCTGATCTCGAGCTTCTCGTCCTGGGGCCTGGCCGCCGACCTGAGCCTGAAGCCCAACCTGGGCGCGCCGGGCGGCTCGATCTACTCGACCTACCCGCTGGAGAAGGGCGGCTACACCTCGCTGTCCGGCACCTCGATGGCCTCGCCGCACGTCGCCGGCGCCGCCGCGCTGATGCTGCAGGCCGACCCGACGCTGTCGCCGGCCAACGTCAAGCGCCGCCTGCAGAACACGGCCGTGCCCAAGCTCTTCAATGCCCAGCCCAGCTCGGGCTTCCTGGACATGGTGCACCGCCAGGGCGCCGGCCTGATCAACATCCCGGCCGCCGTGCAGGCGCCGGTGGTGGCGCAGACCAGCGAGATCTCGGTGGGCGAGACCTCCGGCGTGGCGCAGACGCGCACCATCACGCTGAAGAACAACTCGACCAGCGCCGTCACCTACGACCTGTCGCACAACGCCGCCCTGGCCACCGGCCCGAACACCTTCACGGTGTCCGCGCTGAACGCCCCGTCGACGGTGAGCTTCAGCGCCGGCTCGGTGACCGTGCCGGCCAAGGGCACGGCCACGGTGGACGTGACGATCGAGGCGAACACCAGCCTGGCCGACAAGAGCATCTTCGGCGGCTACATCGTGGCCACGCCGCAGGGCGGCGGCCAGGTGCTGAGCGTGCCCTATGCCGGCCTCAAGGGCGACTACCAGTCGATCCAGGTGCTGACCTCGGGCGGCAGCGGCTACCCCTGGCTGGCCCAGCTGGTCGGTGGCAGCTTCGTGAACCGCAACAGCACCGGCGGCACCTACACGATGGTGGCTGACGACATCCCGTACTTCCTGCTGCACCTGGACCACCAGTCGCGCAAGATCATCGTCAAGGCCACCGACAAGGCCACGGGCAAGTCGGCCGGCACCATCAGCATCGACCAGTACCTGGGCCGCAACAGCACCGCCACCGGCACCTTCGCCTTCGCCTGGGACGGCACCACCACCAAGGGCGTGCAGCCCGACGGTGACTACACGGTGACCATCGAGGTGCTCAAGGCCCTGGGCGACCCGGCCAACCCGGCGCACTGGGAGACCTTCAGCACCAACACGGTGACGCTGGCCCGCGCGACCGTGCGCTGAGCCGGTGCGGCGCCACGCTGCGCCGCCCGCCGAAGCCCCGCCACCCGGCGGGGCTTTTTCATTCAGGGGCGCGGTGCGAAGCTGTCCGGCCGGGCCAGTGGCCAGTAGGTCTCGTAGACCTTGTGCGGCCAGGGCACCCGGCCGGCGACCGCGTCGAGCAGTTCACCGGGCGCCAGGAAGCGCAGCTGGTTGGCCAGCAGCCGCACCTGGTCGCCATCGACCCGGCGCACGATGTGGCTGGCGCGGATCTCGCCCGGGTGCCGCAGGCCGGCGGCCTGCACCAGCTCCTTGAGCGCATGCAGCGTGTTGGCGTGGAACTGCGCCACGCGCTCGGTCTTGTCGGGCACCACCAGCGCGCGCTGGCGCCACGGGTCCTGGGTGGTCACGCCGGTGGGGCACTCGCCGCTGTGGCAGGTCTGGGCCTGGATGCAGCCCAGCGCGAACATGAAGCCGCGCGCCGAGTTGCAGAAGTCGGCGCCCAGCGCCATCGCGCGGGCGATGTCGAAGGCGCTGACGATCTTGCCCGAGGCCCCCAGGCGGATGCGCTCGCGCAGCTTCAGGCCCACCAGCGTGTTGTGCACCAGCAGCAGGCCCTCCTGCAGCGGTGTGCCCACATGGTCGGTGAACTCCAGCGGTGCGGCGCCGGTGCCGCCCTCGGCACCATCGACGACGATGAAGTCGGGCACCAGGCCGCTGGCCTGCATCGCCTGGCAGATCGCGAACCACTCCCAGGGGTGGCCGATGCACAGCTTGAAGCCGGTGGGCTTGCCGCCGCTGAGGGTGCGCAGGCGCTCGACGAACTGCAGCAGCTCCAGCGGTGTCGAGAAGGCGCTGTGCGCGGCCGGCGACACACAGTCCACGCCCACCGGCACACCGCGCGCCGCGGCGATCTCGGGCGTCACCTTGGGGCCGGGCAGCACGCCGCCATGGCCGGGCTTGGCGCCCTGGCTGAGCTTGATCTCGATGAGCCGCACCTGCGCGCTGGCGGCGTTGGCGACGAAGCGCTCCTCGCTGAAGCGGCCGTCGTCGCCGCGGCAGCCGAAGTAGCCCGAGCCGATCTCCCACACCAGGTCGCCGCCGTGCACGCGGTGGTGCTCGCTGATCGAGCCCTCGCCGGTGTCGTGCATGAAGCCACCCCTGCGGGCGCCACCGTTGAGCGCCAGGATGGCGTTGGCGCTGAGCGCGCCGAAGCTCATCGCCGAGATGTTGAAGACGCTGGCGCTGTAGGGCTGGGCGCGCTCCGCGCCGATCGTCACGCGGAAGTCGTGGCTGTCGATCTGCGTGGGCACCAGCGAGTGGTTGATCCACTCGTAGCCCTGGTGGTGCACATCCAGCTGGGTGCCAAAGGGGCGCTTGTCGGGCTGGCCCTTGGCGCGCTGGTAGACCAGCGAGCGCTGCTGGCGCGAGAAGGGCGCGGCCTCGTTGTCGCTTTCGATGAAGTACTGGCGGATCTCGGGCCGGATGAACTCCAGCAGGAAGCGCAGGTGGCCGATCACCGGGTAGTTGCGCAGCACCGCGTGGCGGCGCTGCTGCAGGTCGCGCCAACCCAGCGCGGCGCCAGCGGCGCCCAGCAGGGCCAGCCAGGCACCCTCGCCGGTGGCGATCCACACGAAGGCCCCCAGCAGGGCCGTGCAGGCCAGGGCGATCAGCGTGAGGTAGCGCAGCGGCAGATGACGGTTCAGCGCGTCGAGCCAGGCGGGCATGGGCGTCTCCTCGGCGCGGCGGCGCCTGGGCGGATGCTAGCGAGTGCCAACGGCACCAAAGGCCGGAACTGGCCGGGGAGCGCCCACCAATCCGTGCCGATAATGCCCCGGTTCCGGCCGCCCGATCGCCCATGCCTCTTGTTCCACCCGCCTCACCGGCCCGCCGCCGCGGCTTCGTGTTCTCGTCGCTGCTGCTGATCCTGGCGCTGCTGGCCGTGCTGGCGGGCCTGGCATCGGCCGCGGCGGTGGCCATCATCTACCCGCAGCTGCCGCCGCTGGATGAGCTGACCCACTACCAGCCGCGCCAGCCGCTGCAGGTGCTCACCCGCGAGGGCATCGAGATCGCCCAGTTCGGCAGCGAGCGGCGCGAGTTCCTGCCGCTGGCGCAGATCCCCACGCGCATGCAGGACATCCTGGTGGCGGTCGAGGACGTGCGCTTTCGCGAGCATGGCGGCATCGATTACCGCGGCATCGCCCGTGCGCTGCTGGCCAACCTGGCCGGCCGGCGCGAGGGGGCGTCCACCATCACCCAGCAGGTGGCGCGCAACTTCTACCTGTCGTCGCGCCGCACCGTGGAGCGCAAGCTCAAGGAGGCGGCGCTGGCGCTGAAGATCGAGCAGCAGCTCAGCAAGGACCAGATCCTCGAGCTGTACATGAACCAGATCTACCTGGGCCAGCGCGCCTATGGCTTTGGCGCGGCGGCGCGGGTGTATTTCGGCAAGCCGCTGGCCGAGTGCAGCGTGGCCGAGATGGCGATGCTCGCCGGCCTGCCCAAGAACCCCAGCTTCGCCAACCCGATCACCCACTTCGAGCGCGCCACCGCCCGCCAGCGCGTGGTGCTGGGCCGGCTGCTGGCCACCGGCACGATCACCCAGGACGAACACGACGCGGCCGTGGCGCAGAAGCTGGTGGTGCGCACCCAGGGCCAGACCGATGTGCATGCCGAGTACGTGGCCGAGATGGCCCGGCGCGAGGTGTTCGCGCGGCTGGGCGACAAGGCCTACACCACCGGCGTCAAGGTCACCACCTCGCTGGTCGCGGCCGAGCAGCAGGCGGCCTGGCTGTCACTGCGCAAGAGCCTGCTCGACCATGAGCGCCGCCAGCCCTGGCGAGGCCCCGAGGATGAGGTGACCCTGCCCGACGATGCCGATGACGCGGCCATTGCGGCGGCGCTGAAGGACAGCCGCGACGACGAGGACCTGCGCCTGGCCATCGTGCTGCAGGCCAGCCCGCGCGAGCTGACCGCCCGCCTGGCCAACGGCGACACGGTCACGCTCAGCGGCGACGGTCTGCGCCTGGCGCAAAGCGGCCTGGGCCCCAAGGCCAGCGACGCGCTGCGCGTGCAGCGCGGCTCGATCATCCGCGTGGCCGCCACCGCCAAGGGCGGCTGGACCATCGCCCAGTGGCCCGAGGCCGAAGGCGCGCTGGTCGCGCTGGACAGCGCCACCGGTCGCGTGCGCGCGCTGGTGGGCGGCTACGACTTCGCGCGCCAGCCCTTCAACCACGCCACCCAGGCCTGGCGCCAGCCCGGCTCCAGCTTCAAGCCGCTGCTCTATTCGGCGGCGCTGGAGCAGGGCGTGATGCCGGCCACCCGCATCAACGATGCGCCGCTGACCATCGGCGACTGGAGCCCGCAGAACAGCGACGGCCAGTTCGACGGTCCGCTGACGCTGCGCCAGGCGCTGGCCAAGTCGAAGAACCTGGTCAGCGTGCGCCTGCTGCAGCAGATCGGCGTGCCCACGGTGCGCGACTGGGCCGAGCGCTTCGGCCTGGATCGCGACAAGCAGCCCGACAACCTCACCTTGGCGCTGGGCGCCGGCAGCGTCACGCCGATGCAGATGGCCGCGGCCTATGCGGTGTTCGCCAATGGCGGCTTCAAGGTGACGCCGCGGGTGATCGAGAAGATCGTCGACGCCCAGGGCACGGTGCTCTACGAGGCGCCGGCCGCGCCCGCGCTGGTGGAGGCGGCGGCACCTGCCGCGTCCGGGGTGTCGGCGGCCGAGACCGCCTCGGCTCCGGCCAGCGCCGCGCCCGCCGCGGTGGCCGCTGCCGCCAGCGCGGCCGATGGCGCGCGGGTGCTGCCGGCGCGCAACGCCTTCCTCACCCGCGCGCTGCTGCAGGAGGTCACCCGCAGCGGCACCGCGGCGCGCGCCCAGGCCACGCTCAAGCGACCGGATGTCTACGGCAAGACCGGCACCACCAACGACGCGGTCGACGCCTGGTTCGCCGGCTTCCAGCCCAGCATCGTGGCGGTGGTCTGGATCGGCTACGACGAGCCGCGCAGCCTGGGCGCGCGCGAGAGCGGCGGCGGCCTGGCGCTGCCGGCCTGGCTGGGCTACATGCAGCAGGCGCTCAAGGGCGTGCCGGTGGCCCCTGACGCGCCGCCCGAGGGCGTGGTGAGCGTGGACGGCGACTGGCGCTACGCCGAGTTCGCTGGTGGCGGCTTCGTGGAGCGCATCGGCCTGGAGGCTGAGCCGCCGCCGCCCGCCGCGTCGGCCGCATCCACCGCCGCCTCCGGTCCCTGAGCGCCGCGCGCGAGAATGCACAGCCAGGGCCTGCGGGCCCCGATCCGGAGAACACGATGCGCACCCTGATGACGGCCCTCGCCGCCGCGCTGCTGGCCAGTGCGGCTGGCGCCACGCCGGCCGAGAACGACGCCGCGATGATGAAGCTGGCCACCGACCGTGGCTGCATGGCCTGCCACACGCTGCAGCCCGCGGCACCCCGCGCCGACGGCCTGCCGCCGATCGCGCCGGCCTGGCGCGATGTCTCGATCAAGTACCGCAACGACCCGCGCGCCCACGACACACTCACCCGCACCGTGCTGGACGGCAGCAACCCCGCAGGCCGCCACTGGGTGGGCAAGGTCTCGCCGGCCAACATGCCGCCGCAGGCCGGCACGGTCAGTGCCGACGAGGCGCGCATGCTGGTCAACTGGCTGCTGGTGCTGGTGCCCTGATCGACAGGCCGCGGCTCAGCGCGTCGGCGTCAGGGCTTGCAGCCGCAACGCCAGAGCTGACGCATTGAGTCAGCCCACGTGGGCGTTGATCAGGCGGCCCAGGGCATCATAGAACCGCAGCGCGGTCGGTGCGCGTGAAAACGTCCGTGTTCGGTATAGGGGGCGCACTTCGAACTTGAGAGCGCCTTCTGTTAACTTGCGCGTCGAGCCATCGCGTCCCGGCACCTGCGATTGGAAAATCAAGAGTGGGGCCGATAAAGTCAAGATCTCGCACTTCACCGGCTACTGGTCAATTGGGTCGACAGAAGTAGGGAAGGGTGTCAGGGTCCAGGCAAATGTGTGGCAGAAATTTCAGGACCATGCGATCCACCAAAATATAAATTCGCCGGTTCAATAAGGAGGCTCATCATGAGAAGCAACTGGATATTCACGATCTTACTGCTTTTGTGCGCAAGTGCGAGCGCCACCTTGGTACCGTCGGTCGATACTCAAGACTTGATCAGACAAGCTGATGTCATCGTGATGGGGACTCTATCTGAACAGGACAGATCCGATACCCCGCCTGCGCGAGGCAAAGTTCACGTCACCGCCGTGATGAGGGGAAGCAACGCCCTACTTGGCAACCAGCTGGAAGTTGCATGGAGTGTTCCTTCGGAACTGGTTCGATCGCGTGCGAACGGCCTCTGGTTCTTGACTGCAGACAGGGAGCGCGGCAACTACCGCTCAGCAGGTCAAACCTCTCTGCCTGCCATTGTTGTGGTCGCGAGTTCCCGATTAGAGCCATCAACAGCGGTTGAGAGTCAGGTTGCCAAAATCTTGGCAGACACGATTGCGTCCGATGACCGGTCAATCTGTGACGCAGCCAATGCGCCAAGCACTTCAAAAAACTGTGCCCCTGCGAGACGAAAGGAGGCGCTGGATGCGCTACTCAGGCTTCCACGGTCCGAGGTATCCGAGCAGTTGCTGATATTGGCAAACCATCCCGTTCCAGAAGTTTCCCTGCTGGCCACTGCAGGCCTGGTGGACCTTGGTATGTCGGGACATGTGCATCGTGTTTTCGACCTGCTGTTGCACCCCTCAGAGAGTGAGATGATTGCCGCTCGCCAGCTCGCCTTGGCGATGGCCAGAAGCGCAAATGGCATCATTCCGGCCGAACAGTTTGTAATAATGTATACGTCAGCGGATAAATATATCCGACGCAGCGCGCTTGATGGACTTCGTTCGGCTGCCACTGAGAAGGAGCTGCCATTCTTGATGAAATTGCTGGAGGACAGGGAATTCAGCGTTCGATTCATGGCTGCCAACACGATGCTAAGAATTTCCGGGCAGGATCGATTGGACGAGGCGAACTTCCGACAGCAAGAGAACTCACTGAAAGTCAAGTTAAAGACGTGGGCCAACACCCGGGCTCGCTAGTGTGGTGTCCCACGAGTCAGTCCACATGAAATTGCGTCTTCGGTCCCATGGCGGCGTTGCACATCCTCGCGATACCACCTTGTATCGCTGCGGTTTGCGCCTTGCTCTGAACCCTCATCCATCGATTTCATGTCGTGCACCTCCTTGCGGGACACCGCACCAGGCGGCTGAGCCTTACCCCAGCGGCACCGGCACAAAGATCGTTTCGCCGTCGCGCCGCACCAGCAGGGCCACCTGCTTGGGGTGGTTCTTGAGCAGCGCGCGCAGCTGATCGACCGAGGTCAGCGGCTGGCCGTTGACCGCCAGCACCACGTCACCGGCCTGGATGCCGGCGCGCGCCGCGGCGCCGCCGCTGTCCTGCACCAGCAGGCCGCCCCGCTCGGCGCCGGCCTCGCGGCGCTCGTCCTTGTCCAGCGGGCGCAGCGCCAGGCCCAGGCGGGGCGTGTCGGCGTCGCCGGCCGGCGCCGCATCGGCGGTATCGTCACCGGCGCGGCCCAGCCGGGCCTCCAGCGTGCGCTCGGCGCGGTCGCGCCAGACGCCCAGCTTCAGCGTCTCGCCCGGCGCGGCCTGGCTGACCAGCGAGGACAGGCTGCCGGCCTGCACCACCTTTTCGCCATTGACCGAGATGATCACGTCGCCCGGCTTCAGCCCGGCCTGCGCCGCGGCGCTGCCCTTGTCGACCTTGGCGATCAGCGCGCCGTCCGGGCGCGGCATGCCGAAGGACTCGGCCAGCGCCTGGTTGACGTCCTGCACCGACACGCCCAGGCGGCCATGCTCGGCGCGGCCGTGGGCCACGATCTGGTCCTTGACCTTCAGCGCCACATTGATCGGGATCGCGAAGCTCAGGCCCTGGAAGCCGCCGCTCTCGGTGTAGATCTGCGCATTGATACCCACCACGCTGCCGCTGCCATCGAACAGCGGCCCGCCCGAGTTGCCGGGGTTGACCGCGGCATCGGTCTGGATGAAGGGCACGGCCGAGTCGCCGGGCAGCGAGCGGCCCTTGGCGCTGACGATGCCTTGCGTGGCGGTCTGCTCCAGGCCGTAGGGCGCGCCGATTGCCAGCACGCGGTCGCCCACCTCGATCTGCCGGGCGTCGCCCAGGCGCACCGTGGGCAGGCCGCGGGCGTCGATCTTCAGCACCGCCACGTCGGTGGCCGGATCGGAGCCCAGCACCTTGGCGCTGAACTCGCGCCGATCGCTCAGGCGCACGCTGACCTCCTTGGCCTCGCGCACCACGTGGGCGTTGGTCAGGATCAGGCCGTCGGCGCTGACGATGAAGCCCGAGCCCTGGCCGCGGAACGGCACCTGCGGCGCCGGGCCGCGGCTGCGGCCGCGCCCTTGCAGGCCGGGCATGCCGCGGAAGAACTGGAAGAAGGGGTCGTCGGCCAGGCCGGGCGGCAGGCCGCCGTCCTCGTCGCTGGCGGCGTGGGTGCCCGAGACCATCACGCCCACCACCGCCGGGCCGTTCAGGCGCACGATGCTGCGGTAGTCGGGCAGGGCGCCGGGGGGCAGCGGCGCCACCGCCGGCGGCGTGGTGGCGGCCGCGGCGGCCTGCGCGGTGGCGGTCTTGTCATGGCCGCCCAGCCAGGCGGGCAGGTCGATCGCGGCGGCGCTGCCGGCGGCCACCAGGCCGGCGGTCAGGCTGGCGGTGGCGAGGACGGTGGCCAGGGTGCGGGAGGGGGTGGACATCGCGGAGCTCCTTGAGGTTGAAGCGATGCCTGCACGGTAGGCCCGGGCGCGGGCGCGGGCATGAGGCCCCGATGAAGCGAGGATGAAGCGAACGTGAAGGCTCAGACCGGCAGCCGCAGGCTGACCCGCAGCCCGCCTTCGGGCGATGTGCCCAGTTCGGGCTCGGCGCCATGGCGGCGCGCCACCGACTGCACGATCGCCAGGCCCAGGCCGCTGCCGTCGGCGGCGCCGCTGTCGCGGCGCCAGAAGCGGTCGAAGGCGCGCGCGCGCTCGGCCGGCGGGATGCCGGGGCCGCTGTCGTCCACGCTCAGGCGCACGCCGCCGGGCTCGGGCGCCAGCCGCACGCACAGGCGACCGCCAGGCGGCGTGTAGCGGCTGGCGTTGTCCACCAGGTTGCGCAGCAGCGCGTACAGCGCGGTGCGCTCGCCGGGCACCACGCACGGCGCCTCGTCGCCCTCCAGCGCCAGCTGCTGCCCCTTGGCCTGCACCAGCGGCCACTGCGCGGCGATCACCTCGCGCGCCAGCGCGGCCAGGTCCACCGGCTGGTGTGCGCTGCCCGGGTCGGCCTCGCTGCGGGCCAGTTGCAGCAGTTGCTCGACCAGGCGCTGGGCGCGCGCGATGCCCTCGCCCAGCGCCGCCTGGGCCTGCGCCCGTGCCACCTCATCGGTCGACCGCTGCAGGGCCTGCAGCTGCAGCTTCAGCGCGGTCAGCGGCGAGCGCAGCTCGTGCGCCGCGTCGGCCAGGAAGGCGCGCTGGCCGGCCAGCGTGGCGTCCAGCCGGGCCAGCAGCGCGTTGAGCGCGGCCACCAGCGGCGCGGTCTCGTCGGGCAGGCCGTGGGTCGGCAGTGGCGCCAGCGACGCGGCGTCGCGCTGGCGCAGCTCGGCGGCCAGGCGCGCCAGCGGCTGCAGGAAATGGCTGACCAGCCACCACACCAGGGCCGCCAGTGGCACCGACAGCACGCCCAGCGGCGCCACGCTGCGCAGCGCCGCGCCGGCCGCCAGCTGGCGCCGGATCGCTTGCGGCTGCGCCACCTGGATCACCCGGCCCTGGGCCAGCACCGCGTAGCTGCGCCAGGTCTGGGCGCCGGTGTCCACATCGGCCAGGCCCAGCGCGGCGCGGCCGGGCAGGTCGGTGTGGCGGCGCGAGGCATAGATGGCGCGGCCATCGACCGACCAGATCTGCACCACGAAGTCGAGCTGGGTGTCGGCCAGCGCCTCGGCCTGCTCGGGCGCCACCTGGCCCTGGTCGCGCAGCGACAGCGCCATCTGCTGCAGCTGGTAGTCGAACAGCGATTCGGTCTCGGCCAGCACCGCGCGGTAGGTCAGCGCGGCCATGGCCAGCGCGGCAGCGGCCAGCGCGGCCAGCAGCGCCGCCAGCAGGCGCAAGCGGATCGATTTCACGCGCCGGGCTCCGCCAGGAAGTAGCCCACGCCGCGCACCGTGCCGATGCGGCCCTCGCCCAGCTTGCGCCGCAGCTGGTGGATGTAGACCGGCACTGCGTTGCTCTCCACCGCGTCGCCCCAGCCATAGAGGCGATCTTCCAGCTGCGCGCGTGAGAGCAGCGCGCCCGGGCGCTGCATCAGGGCCTCGAGCACCGCGAACTCGCGCGCCGACAGCAACACCGGCGCGCCGGCCAGCGTGACCTGGCGCGTAGCGGGGTCCAGCACCAGATCGCCATGGCGCAGCTGGGTCTGCGCGCGGCCGCTGCGGCGCCGTCCCACCGCGCGCATGCGCGCCAGCAGCTCGTCGAACTCGAAGGGCTTGGCCAGGTAGTCGTCGGCGCCCTCGTCCAGGCCGAGGATGCGGTCGGCGGTGGCGTCGCGCGCACTCAGCACGATCACCGGCGTGTCGTCGCCGCGGGCGCGCTGCGCGTGCAGCAGCGCCAGGCCATCGCGCCACGCCGGCGGCGCATCGGCCGGGCCGCCGGGCGGCAGGTTCAGGTCCAGCAGCACCAGGTCGAAGCTCTCGCTGCCCCAGGCCGCGGCGGCGGCGGCGAGGTCACGCACCCAGTCGACGGCATGGCCCTCGGCGCGCAGCGCGGCGCGCAGGCTGTCGCCGATCATCCGGTCGTCTTCGACAAGCAGCAGGCGCATGGTGGGGCAGGCGGGGCAGGGCCGCCAGCATAGCCGGGAAGCTCAGCGCGGCGCGGTGAGCGCCTGCAGGCGCAGCGCCAGCGCGGGCCCGTTCAGCAGGCCCACATGGGTGTCGACCAGCTGGCCGTCGGCCGTGTAGAACAGCAGCGTGGGCAGCGCCCGCGAGCCGGCCAGCGCGCCCAGCTGGGCCTGCGGGTCCAGCCAGACCGGTGCGGCGGGCGCCGCTTGGGCCGCCAGATGGCGGCGCACCTGCTCGGGCGACTCGGCCTGGTTGACATAGACCACCTGCACCTGCGGCCAGCGTTGCTGGGCCTGCAGCAGCAGCGGCAGCTCGCGCTGGCACACGCCGCACCAGGTGGCCCACAGCGCCAGCACTGCCGGCCGGCCCTGCAGCGTGCTGCGCAACGCCACCGGCGCGCCCTGCAGGTCACTCAGCATCAGGTCGGGTGGCTGGTGCACCGCGTGGCGCTGCGCCAGCAGGGCGGCCGCGCCGACGATGGCCAGCGCCAGCGTGGCGCCGCCGCCGGCTGCCCGCCACCAGGCGCGCTGGCGGCGCAGACGCCAGGCCAGGCAGGCCAGGCCCGCCACGGCGGCGGTGGGCAGGTGCAGGCCGCCGTCGCGCACATCCAGCATCGCCCAGGGCTGGCCGGCGTAGGCGCTGGCGTGCAGCAGCAGATGGCCCAGCCGGCCCGCCAGCAGGGCGGCCAGCGCGGCCAGCCACAGCGCGTCGCCCACCCGCGGGCCGGCCTGTGGATCGGCGCGGCGCACCAGGCGCCCGGCCAGCCAGGCGCCGGCCACCAGCGCCAGCAGCCAGGCCAGGGGCAGCAGCGGCAGGGCCAGCGGACCGATCGTGACGGACAGCATCAGCGGGGCAGGGCGGGGCGCATGGTTCCCGAAGTGTCGTCTGATCAGGCCGCACCGGCGCGGCGGCGGCGATCAACCCTGCTTGTGGCGCGCCTCGTCCTCGTGCATGTGGCGCAGGAAGTAGCGCAGGTAGAACACGCCCATGCCCAGCATGAAGACGATGCTGGCCAGGCTGAGCAGTCCGACGTCGCTGGTGAAAAGGTCGATCAAGGCATGCATGCTGCGGCTCCGTGAGTGGTCAAGGCCGCCATGACACGCCCGAGCGCGCTGGGCCCGGATGACAATTGGCAAGCGGTGCTGGCGGCGTCGTCCGCGCTTGACCTGGATCAGTGGGCCAGCGCCGTGATCGCCGCGGCCAGCGCCGCGCGGTCGATGCGCATGCGCTGCTGCGACAGCACCTGCACCACGCCCGCCTTGTGCACCGCGCTGAACTGCCGGCTGGCGGTCTCCAGCGTCAGGTCCAGCATGTCGCCGATCTCGTCGCGCCGCGGCAGCCAGGCGGTGCCGTCGGCCTCGGCATGGCGGTCCAGCAGCGCCAGCAGCTGCAGCAGGCGCGAGCGCGCGCTGCCGCGGGTCAGGTGCACCGACCACTGCACCATCGCGTCCATGTCGCGCTGCAGCTGGCGCAGCACCGGCACGGCCATGGCCTGCCCGCGCTCGGTGGCGGGCGGGAACAGGCCCAGCGAGATGCGGCACAGCGACACCTCGGTGCAGGCGATCAGGTCATCGACCTGCGGCTGGCCCGACAGCGCCTCGCTGCCCAGCAGGGCGCCCGGCCCGGCCAGTCGCACGATGCGGCGCTGGCCGTCCTCGGTGTAGCGCTCGGCGCGCAGCACGCCGCGGCGCACCGTGTAGACCGCCTGCCCCAGGTGGCCGCGCCCCAGCAGGCGCTGGCCCGGCGGCAGCGTCATCGCGCTGACGAAGTCATGGGTCTGGCGCAGCCAGTCGCCGGGCAGCGGTCCGAACAGCGCCATGTCGCGCACCGCGCACTCGCTGCACAGCGGCTGCTGGTCGGCGGGCGGTGTCAGCCAATGGATGCGCGAACGCGGCGGCGGGGTCAGGTCGGAGAGGTTCATGCGGCGGGCGGACAGCCCGCCAGGCGCGGGCCCTGCGCCGCATTGAACCGCGTCGGGGCCGCCATCGTTTGATGTCGATCACGCCCGCCGCCGCGGACCGGCTTCAGCGACTCAGGCTCACCGTCATCGTGCCCAGGTCGAAGGCGCCGCGGAAGCTGAGCGGGAACTCGGGGCTCGCATGGCCGGGCAGCAGCGGGCCCATGACGCCGCCCAGCGAGCTGACGAAGCGCACCTGCGACGTGAAGTCGAAGGCGATCACCGGGATGTCGGTGGCCATCTTGGCGCGCCCCAGGCGGCCGCTGTACCACCAGTTGGCCAGGAAGGGCTGGCTCAGCGAAGGCGTGCTGACCTGGCCCAGCAGGCCCCAACGCGCGTTGTCGGCCGCCACCGCGGCAAAGAGCTCCTGGCGGGCGCCCTGAGGCAGCGTCTCGATCGTCAGCCCCTCGTCCAGGCTGACCGGGATGCCCGCCGAGCGCAGCACCACGGCCAGGGCGGCGCCATTGGTGGCGTAGCTCAGCAGGTAGTTGTTGATCGAGGTGAGGGGGTCGGTGCCGGTGCCATCGGGCGAGACCACCATCAGGCCGATCTGCGCCACCCGACCCGGCCGTGCCGGTCCGGCGCCCACCCGCACCTGCTGGCAGTCGGCCACCCGCACCACCAGGCGCGCACCGGCGCCGTCGGCCACCAGCGTGTAGGCGGCCGGCACGGCGGCGCGCGCCGCGCTGGCATCGACCGGCGCGACACCGACGAATTCGGTGCAGTGCTGGAACTGCACCGCGGGGCGGCCATCATGGGCGTGGGACGCCACCGCGGTGAACAGGCCCAGCGCAGCCAGCCAGGGGGTCAGGGAAGCAGCCATCGTCACGCACTCCACAGGACACAGGGGCTGGCAGTCTGCGCCTGACCGGCGGAGGGCTCCAACACCTAACTCGGCAGGGGTGCGGCCGCTTGCCCACCCGCATCAGCCCGGATGCCGCGGGCCGGCGCCCGTGCGAACATCGACCCCGATAAGGGAGCTTGACAATGAATGATGCACGCATGCGCGGCGGCCGCAGGCTGTCGGTCTGGTTGATCACGATCCTGATGGCGCTGCTGCCGGGCCTGGCGGCAGCCGCCGCGGTGCCGGTGGAGCGCTTCTTCCAGCGCCCGGCGATCGAGCAACTCAAGCTGTCGCCCTCGGGGCGCCAGCTGGCCTTCACCACCAGCGTCAAGCGCGAACGCGTCGGCCTGGTGGTGATGAACCTGGACGGTGACCGCAGCCTGCGCTGGGTCGCCGCCTTCGAGGACGGCGACATCGGCCGCTTCCAGTGGGTCAATGACGAGCGCCTGGTCTTCAGCGCGATCGACTACCAGGAGGGCAGCGGCGAGGACTACGAGTACGCGCCCGGTCTGTACTCGGTGAAGTCCGACGGCACCGAATTCCGCCAACTGGTCTACCGGCGCTACACGGCCGCCGCGATCGACACCCACATCCGTGACAACACGCTGCCCTGGAACCACCAGCTGCTGCAGGTGCTGCCGGGCCAGGGCGACGAGGTCATCGTCGGCAAGTGGCTGATCGGCCGCGGCGAGGTGACCGGCGTCGAGCCGCTGTGGCTCAACACCGCCACCGGTCGCACCCGTCGGATCGACCTCGCCGACACGCCCCGCCATGCCCGGCAGTGGTGGTTCGACCCGCAGGGCGTGCCCCGCGCCCTGGTGGCGTTGCGCGACAACCGCGCCAGCATCCTCTGGAATGGCCGCGACGGCGGTGGCTGGCGCACCCTGGCCGAAGCGGCCCCCGATGAGTTGCCCTTCACCCCCGAGGCGGTGGACGGCAAGGGTGAGCTGTACCTGCTGCGCCGCCACGGCGCCGGGCAGTGGACGGCCCTGGGCCGTTACGACCTCGCGGCCGGCCGCCCCGCGGCCACCAACCTGGTCGAGGCGCCCGGCTTCGATGTCTCGCCCGACCTGGTCTTCGACAGCACCGGCCAGCGCCTGCTGGGCGTGCACCTGGAAACCGACGCCCACACCACCGTCTGGTACGACCCGGCGCTGCGCGCGCTGCAGGCCAAGATCGACGCGCTGCTGCCTGACTGGTCCAACCACCTGAGCTGCGCCCGCTGTGAGCGCGACGACCGGGTGGTGCTGGTGCATTCGCGCTCGGCCAGCGACCCGGGCCGGGTCTGGCTGTGGCGGCCCGACCAGGAGGGCCGCAACGCGCTGCAGCTGATGCAGGTGGCGCAGCCCGACGTGCCGTTGGCGCAAATGGCCGACAAGGGCTTCGAGCGCATCCGCACGCGCGACGGCCGCGAGATGCCGCTGTGGGTCACGCGCCCGGTCGGCCTGCCGGCCAAGGCGCGTCCGCCGGCGGTGGTGCTGGTGCACGGCGGCCCCTGGGTGCGGGGCGGCCACTGGGCCTGGGACCCGATGGTGCAGTTCCTGGCCTCGCGCGGCTATGTGGTGATCGAGCCCGAGTTCCGCGGCAGCGCCGGCTACGGCCTGGTGCACGAGCGCGCCGGCGACCGCCAATGGGGCCGCGCGATGCAGGACGACCTGGCCGACGCGCTGCGCTACGTGCAGTCCAAGGGCATCGCCGGCGAGCGCGCCTGCATCATGGGCGCCAGCTATGGCGGCTATGCCACGCTGATGGGCCTGGTCAGCCAGCCCGAGCTGTGGTCCTGCGGCATCCAGTGGGTGGGCGTGGCCGACATGGAGCTGTTCCTCAAGGGCTCCTGGCTGGTGCGTGACGACATCTCCAGCCAGGGCCGCAGCGTCAGCCTGCCCAAGCGCGTGGCCCGCCTGCCCGAGGATGCGGCCATGGTCGAGGCCATCGATCCGGTGCGCCAGGCGGCCCGCATCAAGGCGCCGCTGCTGATGGCCTACGGCACCGAGGACCAGCGCGTGCCGATCGCCCATGGCGAGCGCATGCGCGACGCCCTGCGCCGCGCCGGCCGCGAGCCCGAATGGGTGGTCTACCCCGGCGAGGCCCATGGCTGGCGCACCGAGAAGAACCAGATCGACTTCGCGCGGCGGGTGGAGGCGTTCCTGGCGAAGCACCTGCCAGCGTCCGGGCCATGACGCCCGGACGCCGGTGTGGCCGTCAGCCGCCCCGAGCCGTCATCTGACACGCACTGGCCACGGCGCTGGCCACCTCGGGCGGGACGGTCACGGCGACGCTGCTGGCCGCCGATGCGGCACTGGCGACCCGAACCGAGGCCGCCAGGGCGTCCGCGATGCAGGCACCGACAGCCGCCACGCGGACGGCCTCGGTCAGGTTCTGCGATGCCAGGCCGGTCGAGAACACCTTGCCCACGATGACGTTGGCCGTCGCCGATGGGGCCGAGGCCGCCGATCCCTGCACCGAGCTTGACGAGTCGAACCGGCCGAAGACCGACAGGGCGTCGGTCTTGCGGCTCTGCAGTGAGGCCGCGGCCTGAGCCGCTGCGGGATACAGCGCAGCCGCCTCCTTGGTTCTCGCTGTCGTGGCCTCACGCAGTGCAGGCAGCTGGGTGTCCTGTTCGGAGGCCTTGGTTTGGTAGGCGGCGATCAGCTTGTCGACCAGAGGGCTCAGCTCGTCCTTCGCCGCCCCCTTGGCCATCGCCGCGTTCAGTGACGCATCGCCAATGCGCTTGAGCGTGGCCATCAACTCGCCCGGCAGGGCGGCCGACGCGGGGACAGCGGCGAGCTGCCCCTTGGCCTGCGCCAGGCCGGCCAGATCGGCCTTGTACGACCCCAGGCGCTGTTCGGCCAGGCGAACCGCGGCGCTGGCAGCATCGGCGGCCTTCAGCGCCTGGACGTAGTTGTCGACACGGGCGCGGTGCTCCTGCGCCAGCGGTGACATGTCGGTGGCATCACCGACACGACCGTTTTCCGCGTAGATCCGCAGCAACTGATCCGCGGACTGCGACGCTGGTGAGGCCACCGCCACCGGCACATAGGCTGCATCGACCACCTTGACACCCACATTGAGGGAGACACCGGGTGTCTCCGCCGGGTTGCTGGTCACGTCCACGCCCACACTGATCTTCGATGAGTACACCAGGGGGGCCTGCTGCAAGGCACAGCCCGCCAGCACAGCGCAGCTGGCCGCCGCCAGGGCCGTGAGTCCGTTCGTCTTCATCATGGTTCTCCTTGCTCCGAAAAGACGCACCAGCCTTGCGCGAGGGCGCCGGTGGTGCGCAACCAGTCCATGAATCGCTGGACCGATGCCGGGTCCGGCAGACTGATGAACATGCGACAGGCGGTCGTCGAGTTGGCCATCACGCTGCGTTCGATCACCGCGCCCAGGGTCGCCGACCGCGGGCCCAGCAGCAGCCCGACCCCGGCGCTGTCGACCACGGCCAGACCTCGTGCGTCCGGCTCCACGGTGATCTGGGCGATGCCGGGGTACCAGCGAACACGCGGCTCACCCTGTCGAACCTGAACCACCGTGCATGCGGACAAAGAGGTGAGCGCGAGCATGGCCGCCACCACCCGCCAGCCGCGGCCGCCTGCCCGCGCACAAGCCACATCCACCATGACCAACCTCCCCGAGCCCGGGTGACGCCCGCCCTCACCCGGCCCTGGTGGCGTTTGTCGCGCAGCACAGCGTCTCGCGCATCGTCAACTTCGTGGATGAGTCGGTGGAGGCATCACGGAAGACCTGCCAGCGGCGGTGGCGGCCGCGATGGTTCAGGACGTTGGACAATCACCGCCACGCCACCTGTCTTCTCGCCTGGGCTCGACCATGACCAATCGCTCGCGTCGTCTCTCCTCCGCACTGACCCTGGGCCTGCTGGCCAGCCTGACGGCACACGCCCAGGACAGCACGCCCCCCGACGGCAGCCTGCGCCGCCACGACGCGCTCATCACGCTGGACTACCAGAAGATCAAGGTGCCCGGCGACGCGCCGATCGACTTCATGGGCTTTCACCTCTACCACCCGGTGGGCGAGCGCCTGCACCTGGGCGCGGGGGTGTATGCGCCGCTGGTGCATGGCGGCTACGGCGGCTTCATGGCCTTCGACCTGGGTGCCTACCTGCGCCAGCCGATCAGCGGTCCGCTGTTCGCCACTGCGGGCCTGTCGGCCGGCGGTGGCGGCGGTGGGCGCAGCATCGCGCAGAGCAAGGTGCTGTCGGGCACCGGCGGCTTCGTCAAGGGCCATGTCGGGCTGGGCTGGGACTTCGGCCGCTTCGCGGTGGGGGTCAATGCAGCCAAGGTGAAGTTCCGCAGCTCGGCGATCGACAGCACCCAGGCCAATCTCTTCGTCGAGATTCCGTACAGCTACCTCACCGGCCCCTTCGCCAGCCAGGGCACGCCCTTGTCCGCGGCCGACGAGCGCCGTGCCGCCGCCGAGGTGGGCGAGAACATGCTGACGGTGACGCTGGACAACTACCGCCAGAGCAGCCCGCAGGGCAACTTCAAGGGCACGCTGCGCCTGGCCGACCTGCAGTACGCGCACTTCTTCGCCCCCGACACCTACTGGTTCGGCGCGATCGGCGTGGGCTACCGCGGTCTGCCGATCTACAACCAGGTGCTGGGCGGCGTGGGCCAGCGCTGGCGCGTGGCCCCGAACTGGGCGCTGTACGGCCAGTTGGGCCTGGGCTCGGGTGGCTACTCGCCCGAGCAGATCGACACCGGCCCGGGCCTGCTGGTCTATCCCAAGCTGAGCGCCGAATACGCGCTGAGCCCGACGCTGGGCCTTTCGCTGTCGGTGGGCCACATGAGCGCGCCCAAGGCCAGCTCACGCAACACCACCTACGGCCTGGCGCTGACCCACCACCTGCGCCCCAGCCGCGCGGGCGACGAGGGCCCGTCGCACTGGCAGGGCTTCCGCGTCAGCCTGTTCCACCAGACCGATTTCAAGCTGGTCTACCGCGACATCGCGCGGCCGCCGCTGCAGATGATCGGTATCCAGGTCGACACGCCGCTCAATGAGCGCTGGTACGTGCCGGTGCAGGCCGCGGTGGCCTACAACGCCTACCTGGGCTACCCCGGCTACGGCGAGCTGCTGACCGGCCTGGGCCTGCAAAGCCGCGCCGCGGCCAGCGATCGCTGGCAGTGGTTCGGCCAGGCGATGGTGGGCGCGAACGTGCACGGCACCGCAGCCAAGGCCAGCGGCGGCGTGCGCTACATCCTGGACGACCAGATGTCGCTGAGCCTGAACCTGGGCCGGCTGGAGGCCCGCAGCTCGGCCGGCCGGCGCTTCAGCGCCGACACCGTGGGCCTGGGCGTGGACTACCGCTTCTCGACGCCCACGCGCTGATCGTTCGCGCGCGCCGGCGCCTCACGCGCTGCGCCGCGCCCGGTAGAGCATGTCCAGCGTGATGTGCCGCACCTCGAGCTTGCTCTGCGCGATGTGGGCGCGCAGCAGGCGCTGGGCCTCGTCGGCGCGGCGGCGGGTGATGGCGCGCAGGATGCGCGCGTGCTCGTCGTAGGTGGCGTCGATGCGCGCCGCCTTGGTGAAGTCCAGCCGGCGGATGATGCGGATGCGCTCGGTGATCTCCTGGTGCACGCGCGCCATCTCGCGGTTGCCGCTGCCCTGCACCAGCAGCGCATGGAACTGCTCGTCGAGTGCGCCGACCTGGGCGCCGTCGCGCAGGCGCTCGGCCGCCGGCACCAGCCAGACATCGGCCAGCTGCCGCAGTTCGGGGCGCTCTTCGTGTTCGGCCAGGTGCCGGGCGGCGTCGCACTCGATCAGCACGCGCAGGTCGTAGAGCTCGTCCATCACGTCGAAGTCCAGCGGCGCCACCTGCCAGCCCAGCCTGGGCACCAGCTGCAGCAGACCCTCGCGTGCCAGGCGTTGCAGCGCGGCGCGCAGCGGCGTGCGGCTGACCTGCACGCGCTGCGCCAGCTCGGACTCGGAGATGCGCTCGCCGGGCATCAGCGCGAAGTCCACCACCATCTGCTTGATGCGCGCATGCGCCTGGTCGGCCAGCGTGGGCTCGCTGGCGGGGCCGGGGGCCACGCGCACCACGGTGGCGGCGCGTGTCGGGCGGGGGGCGGATTGGCGGGGACGTGTCGAGCTGGGCATCTGGCCGGAATGATAAGCAGCTCAGTCGGCCTGGAACGGGATCATGCTGACGTGGGCGGCCACGATGCGCCAGCCCTCGGCCAGGCGCACCCAGGTCTGGGTCTGGAAGCCGCGCAGCGCGGTGTCGCTGCGCACGAACTCCACCTGGGCCACCGCCACGTCGTGGCCGAAGCTGTGCAGGCGCAGGTGGTGCAGCGTGCGCGTGAACTGGGGCGCGGGTGTGGCGGCTCGGTAGGCGCGCAGCTCGTCAATGCCCCACTGGCGGTCGGCGATGCCGTAGCGGGTGGTGCGCGCGTCGTCCCAGAAGAAGGCGTTGAGCGCGTCCACGTCGTTGGCCATCAGCGCGGCCTCGTAGGCCACGAACACGGCGTGCAGCTCCTCCAGCACCAGCTCGTCGTCGATCAGGCGGGTGTCGATCATGGCCTCAGCGCCCCTGCGCCAGGTAGGCGCGCCAGCCGCCGAAGGCGCTGATGTCGGGCGCGCCCTGCAGCGCGGCGCCCTCGCAGATGAAGCCCTTGACCCAGCGGCCGTCGGCCAGCTCGACATTGCCCAGGCCCAGCGGCGGCGGGATCAGCGCCAGGAAGGAGCCGAGCGCCGCCTGCGGCAGCTCGTAGACCTCCAGCGCGATCGCATGGCCGGGCTGCTCCTCGGCCACGCGCGCCAGCCCGGGCTTGGGCGGCGTGCTGCCCGGCAGCGCATGCAGGCGGTAGCGTGCGGCCGTGGTGGTGCGCGCCAGCAGGCGTGCGCCGCGCTCGACCAGCTGGCCGTGCAGCGGCAGGCCCTGCAGGTGCGCCCCCACCACCGCCAGCGCCAGCGTGGGCGCGGCCTGCGGGCGGCGGCCCGGCGCGCGGTCCTCGGCGCGGGCCGGGCGCAGCCGGGCACCCAGCGGCGCCGGGCCGGCGGCCTCCCAGCGCAGGCCCCAGTCGACCAGCGCGGCATCGGCGCCGCCCGGACCGATCAGCGTGACGCCAAACGGCAGGCCGCCGTCCTCGGGCAGCACCGCGGGCAGCGCCAGCGCCGACCAGCCCAGCAGGTTGACGAAGTTGGTGTAGCGGCCCAGCTCGCTGTTGCGCCGCACCGGCTCGGCCGCCACCGCGGCCAGCGTGGGGCAGGTGGGCGCGGTGGGCACCAGCAGCGCATCCACCTGCTGCCACAGCGGTGCCAGGCGGGCTCGCAGCTCCTCCAGCCGGTAGCGGCCCAGGAAGGCGTCGTCGGCGCTGTAGCGGGTGGCGGCGCCGATCACCGCGGCCACCGTGGGGTCCAGGGCCTCGGGCTGGCGCGCCATCAGGTCGGCCACCACGCTGTGGCGCTCGGCCACCCAGGGGCCGTCGTAGAGCAGCTCGGCCACCTCGAACAGCGGGCCGAAGTCCAGCGGCACGGTCTCGGCGCCCAGGCTGCGCGCGCGCGCCAGCGCGTCGTCGAACGCGCGGTCCCAGCCCAGCGCGCTGTCGCAGCCGGGGCGGTCGGGCACGCCCAGGCGCAGCGCGGGGCGCGCGCCGCCCAGCCAGGGGGGCTGCAGCGCGGGCCAGGCGAAGCGCGGTTCGTCGTCGGCGCCCTCGATCCAGGCCATCACCTCGGCGGCGTCGGCCACGGTCAGCGCAAAGACGCTGACCACGTCCAGCGTGCGGCAGGCCGGCAGCACGCCGGCCATGGGCACGCGCCCGGGCGAGGGCTTCAGGCCCACCAGGTGGTTGAAGCCGGCCGGCACGCGGCCCGAACCGGCGGTGTCGGTGCCCAGCGCGAAGGGCACCAGGCCGCGCGCCACCACCGACGCCGAGCCCGAGCTGGAGCCGCCGCTGACAAACGCCGGATCGAAGCTGTTGGGCACCGCGCCATAGGGCGAGCGGGTGCCCACCAGGCCGGTGGCGAACTGGTCCAGGTTGGTCTTGCCGATGCACACCGCGCCGGCCTGCTGCAGCCGCTGCACGCAGGTGGCGCTGGCGGCGGGCTCGTGCGCGAAGGCCGGGCAGGCGGCGGTGGTGGGCAGGCCCGCCACGTCGATGTTGTCCTTCACCGCGAAGGGCACGCCCCACAGCGGCAACGCGGCGCTGCGCGGCGGCAGCGCGGCCAGCTGGGCCTCGATCACGGCGCAGCTGGCGCGGGTGATCCAGGCCGGGTCCTGGGCCGACAGCCGGGCCAGCAGCGCGCCGTACAGCGGCAGCGGCTCGGCGCCCTCGTCGTAGGCGCGGCGCCAGTCGGCGATGGTGTGCAGGGGGCGGTTCATGGGGGGCTCAGCGCGTCGATCAGGGTGGCCGATGGCGCGCTCCAGCCGACGATCGCGCCCTGCGCGGTCAGCATCGCCAGCGTGGCCGCCTTGAAGGCGGGGAAGTAGCTCTCGGTGCCGTCTTCCACCACCAGGCAGTCATAGCCGCGGTCGTTGGCCTCGCGCATCGAGGTCTGCACGCAGACCTCGGTGGTCACACCCATGAAGACCAGGTGGCTGATGCCGTGGCCGCGCAGCAGCGCATCGACCTGGGTGCCGCAGAACATGCCCTTGCCGGGCTTGTCGATCACCCACTCGCCGGGCCGCGGCGCCAGCTCGGGAATGATCTGGTTGCCGGGCTCGCCAGCCACCAGGATGCGACCCATCGGGCCGGTGTCGCCGATGCGCAGCGTGGGCGCGCCGCGCAGGCGCTTGGCGGGCGGGCAGTCGGACAGATCCGGCGCATGCGCCTCGCGCGTGTGCAGCACGCGGCCGCCGGCGGCGCGCCAGGCGTCCAGCACGCGGCGCACCGTGGGCACGATGGCCTGCAGCCGGGTGACGTCGTTGCCCAGCGACTCGCCAAAGCCGCCGGGCTCGACGAAGTCGCGCTGCATGTCGATGATCACCAGCGCGGTGTGCGCCAGCTCGAACGGGTACTCGAAGGGGGTGGCGGCCAGGCGGATCATGCGTGCGTCTCCTGCGGGCCATGGGCACGTCCGCCCATGTAGGCGCCCAGCGACTGGCGGCTGGCGCTGCGCGCCGGCGTGTCGTGGACGACACGGCCCTCGCTCATCACCACGATGCGGTCGGCCAGCGACAGCAGCTCGTCCAGGTCCTCGCTGACCAGCAGCACCGCGGCGCCGCGGTTGCGCGCCGCCATCAGCCGGCCGTGGATCTCGGCCACCGCGGCGAAGTCCAGGCCGAAGACCGGGTTGCTGACCAGCAGCAGCTCGGCCTGGCCATCCAGTTCACGCGCCAGCACCGCGCGCTGCACATTGCCGCCCGAGAGCGTGCGGATGGCCGCGCGCTCGCCCTGGGTCTTGACGCCATACTCGGCGATCCACTGACGCGCCCGCGCGCGCAGCGCGCCCCAGCGCACCCAGCCGGCGCGCGACCAGGGCCGCTCGTCGAAGTGGCGCAGCGCCATGTTCTGCGCCACGCTCAGTGCGCCGACGCAGGCATTGGCCAGTGGCTCCTCAGGCAGGCTGCGCACGCGGTGGTGGCGGTTCTCGGCGCGGCGCGCGCCAAAGGCGCGGCCGTCCACCTGCACCCGGCCCGACAGGCGCGCGCGCTGGCCGGTCAGCGCCTGCATCAGCTCGCGCTGGCCGTTGCCGCTGACGCCGGCCACGCCGACGATCTCGCCGCGGCGCACCTGCAGGTCCAGGCCGCGCACCGCGGGCTCGCCGCGGTCGCCCATCACCACCAGTGCATTGATCGCCAGCTTGGTTTCGCCCGGCGGCTGCTCCAGCCGGTCGCTGCGCTCGCCCACGGCCAGCGCGCCCTGGGCCTCGCCCACCATCGCCTCGGCCAGCGCGGCGGGCGTGGTGTCGGCCACCGCGCCGCTGTGCACCAGGCGGCCGCGGCGCAGCACGCTGACGTCGTCGGCGTGGGCCATCACCTCGCGGAACTTGTGGGTGATCATCAGCACCGAGCAGGCGCCCGAGCGGGCCTGCTCGCGCAGCGCGCCCAGCACCTCGTCGGCCTCCTGCGGCGTCAGCACCGAGGTGGGCTCGTCCAGGATCAGCAGGCGGGGCTTGAGGAACAGCTGCTTGAGGATCTCGAGCTTCTGCTTCTCGCCCGCCGACAGGTCCAGCGGTGTGGCGTCCAGCGGCAGGCGGAACGGCGTGGTCTGCAGAAAGGCCTCCAGCTCGGCGCGGGCGCTGCGCCAGTCGATGCGCATGGGCAGTCGGCCGCGCGCCAGCAGCAGGTTCTCGGCCACCGTCATGCCTGGCACCACGGTGAAGTGCTGGTAGACCATGCCCAGGCCCAGGTCACGCGCCACCGTGGGCGAGTGGATGTCCTGCTCGCGGCCATCCACCAGCACCGCGCCCTCGTCGGGCCGCTGGTAGCCGACGATGCACTTGACCAGCGTGCTCTTGCCCGCGCCGTTCTCGCCCAGCAGCGCGTGCACGGTGCCCGGTCGCACCGCCAGGCTCACGCCCTGCAGCGCGGTGAAGCTGCCGAAGCGCTTGCCCAGCTCGAAGGTCTGCAGCGACAGCGCGGTCATCGCGCTCACCAGCCGGCCAGCAGCTCGAGCACCGCGGCCGAGTCGGACACCGCGCCGAACACCCCGCCCTGCATCTGGATCATCTTCAGCGCGGCCTCGTGGTTGCCGCGGTCGGTGGCGCCGGTGCAGTCGGACAGCATCACGCACTCGAAGCCGCGGTCGTTGGCCTCGCGCATCGTGGTGTGCACGCACACGTCGGTGGTGATGCCGGTGAGGATCAGGTTGCGGATGCCGCGGGTGTGCAGGATCAGTTCCAGGTCGGTGGCGCAGAAGCTGCCCTTGCCGGGCTTGTCGATGATGGGCTCGCCGTCGATCGGGTAGAGCTCGGGGATGATGTCCCAGCCGGGTTCACCGCGCACCAGGATGCGGCCGCAGGGGCCGACATCGCCGATGCCGGCGCCGATGGCCTGGCTGCGCCAGCGCTTGTTGGCCGGCAGGTCGGACAGGTCGGGGCGGTGGCCTTCGCGGGTGTGGATCACGTGCAGGCCGGTGCGGCGGGCCTCGGCCAGCAGGCGCGTCAGCGGCTCGATCGGCGCGCGCGTCATCGACAGGTCGTAGCCCATCTTGTCCACGTAGCCGCCGACGCCGCAGAAATCGGTCTGCATGTCGATGATCACCAGCGCGGTGTTCTGCGGCGTGACCTGGCCGTCATAGGGCCAGGCGTAGGGCACGGAGCGGAGGGTGGGCATGGTCGGATCGTCCTTTCAGGTCAGCGCGAGACACCCAGCTCGGCCGGCGCGCCCTTGAGCGTGCGGCTGGGCGAGCAGGTGGCCACCAGGATGGCCAGCGTCAGCACATAGGGCATGGCGTTGAACAGGTAGTAGCCGCCGCTGATGCCCACGCTCTGCAGCGCGGGCCCGACGGCGCCGGCACCACCGAACAGCAGCGCCGCGCCCAGGCAGCGCCAGGGGTGCCAGCGGGCGAAGATCACCAGCGCCACCGCGATCAGACCCTGGCCGCTGGACAGGCCTTCGTTCCAACTGCCCGGGTAGTACAGCGACAGCGAGGCGCCGCCCAGCCCGGCGATGAAGCCGCCGGCGGTGGTGGCGGCGATGCGCACGCCATTGACCGAGTAGCCCAGCGCGCGTGCCGCGTCGCTGGAATCGCCCGCCATGCGCACCACCAGGCCCCAGCGGGTGTGGCCCAGGCCCCAGGCCAGCAGCGCCGCCAGCGCCACGCCCAGCGGGAACAGCGCATTGATCGCCAGCGCCGATTGCACCGCGGGCGAGTCGCTCCAGGCGCCCAGCGGCAGCGACGGGATCTGCGGCGCCTGCGGCTGGATCAGCGGCTTGCCCAGGTAGAAGGCCAGGCCCGAGCCCAGCAGCATCAGCGCGATGCCGGTGGCGATGTCCGACACCCGCGGCAGCGAGCACAGCAGGCCGTGCAGCAGCGCCAGCAGCGCGCCGCAACAGCCGGCCAGCAGCACGCCCAGCCAGGGCGAGCCACTCAGGTAGGCGCCACCGAAACCCGCCATGGCGCTGAACACCAGCACGCCTTCCAGGCCCAGGTTGATGCGCCCGCTCTTCTCGGTCAGGCACTCGCCCAGGCTGACAAACAGGAAGGGCGTGCCCACCCGTACCGCGCCGCCGACCACGGCCAGCAGCAGATCGCCGATCGCACCGTCGGTCATGCCGCCTCCGGGACAGCCGGCGCCGCCGGACGCGGCCGGGCGCGGATCACGCTGAACAGCCGGCCGCGCAGCGCCTCGGCGGCCAGGATGAAGACGAAGGCAAAGCCCTGCAGCACCAGCACCGACGCATCGGGCAGGTCCAGCCGGCGCTGCAGCAGGCTGCCCGCCGCGCCGAAGCCGCCGAACAGCACCGCCACCGGCGGGATCGCCCAGGGGTTGTGGCGCGCCACGAAGCTGACCAGGATGCCGGTGTAGCCCAGGCCGGCGATCACCGAGGCATTCGCCGCGGTGTGCACCGCGGCCACCTCGATCGCGCCGGCCAGGCCCGCGCAGGCGCCGCCCAGCGCACAGCCCAGCAGCACCAGCGCATTCGTCGGCAGGCCCACCAGGCGCGCGGTGCGGGCATTGCCGCCCACCACCCGCAGCGCAAAGCCCGAGGCGCTGAAGCTCAGCCACACGCCCGCCGCCACGCACAGCAGCGCGCCGGCGGCCAGGCCCCAGTGCACATCACCCAGCCAGGACGAGAAGGCCTGCTCGCCCATGATCGGGCCGATGCGCAGGGCTTCGGGCAGCGGCAGCGTGGAGGGTTTGTTCAGGCTGGCCGGGTCGCGCATCGGGCCCTCGACCAGGTGCTTGAAGAGGGCGATCGCGATGTAGGACAGCAGCAGGCTGGAGATGGTCTCGTTGACGCCGCGCCACTGCCGCAGCGCCCCCGACAGCGCCACCCAGGCCGCACCGGCCAGGGCGCCGGCGCCCATCACCAGCGCCTGGCCGAGCAGGCCACCGGGCGGTGCGAACAGGTAGGGCAGGCCGGCACAGGCCAGCGCGCCCAGCACCAGCGCGCCCTCGCCGCCAATGACGATCAGCCCGGCCTGCGCCGGCAGCGCCACCGCCAGTGCGGTGAGCATCAGCGGCGCGGCGCGCTGCAGCGTGTTCTGCCAGCTGAAGGCGTCGCCGAACGCGCCCTTGAACAGCAGCGTCCAGGCTTCGACCGGGTCGCTGCCGCCCAGGCGGACGAAGGCGCCGAACATCAGCAGCGCGCCGCCCAGCGCCAGCAGCGGCAGCAGCAGGCTCTCGGCGGGGGCGTGCCAGCGGGGCGTGGACATGGTGCGGCCTGCGCGTGGCGATCAGACCTTGCCGATCACGCCTTCGACCAGGTAGTTCATGCCTTCCAGTTCGAGGTCGGTCTGCTTGAAGGTCTTGCCCGCCGGGATCACCAGCTTGCCGGTGTTGTCCTTCAGGCCGCCCTTGAAGATGTCGAAGCTGCCCTTGAGCATCGCGGCGCGCACGCTCTCGGCCTGCTTGCGCGCGCCCTCGGGCACCGCGGGGCCGTAGGCGCTGCTCTTGACGAAGCCGTCCTTCAGACCGCCGCGCACGAAGTTCGGGTGCGGCTTGCCGGCCTGCGCGGCCTCGATGATGGTCTTGTAGGCGGTGATCCAGTTCCACTCGGCGCCGGTCAGGTAGGCCTGGGGCGCCAGCTTGGCCTGGCTGGCGTGGTAGCCGCAGACGAACTTGCCGCGCTTGGCGGCGGTCTCGACGATCACCTTGGGGCCGTCCACGTGCATGGTGAACACATCGATGCCCTGGTCGGCCAGGCTGTTGGTGGCCTCGGCTTCCTTGACCGGCATGCTCCAGTCGCCGGTGAAGATCACCGTGGTGGTGATCTCGGGATTCACGCTGCGCGCGCCCATCGTGAAGGCATTGATGTTGCGCAGCACCTGCGGGATCGGCTTGGCGGCGATGAAGCCCAGCTTCTTGCTCTTGGTGACATGGCCGGCCACCACGCCGTTGAGGTACTGGCACTCGTCGATGTAGCCGAAGAAGCTGCCGGCGTTCTTCGGGTGCTTGGCCTCGTTCCACAGGCCGCCGCAGTGGGCGAAGCGCACGTCGGGGAACTTGGGCGCCAGCGCCAGGATGTGCGGGTCGAAGTAGCCGAAGGAGGTGGGGAACAGCAGCGACGCGCCGTCCTGCGCAATCATGCCCTGCATGGTCTTCTGCACCGCGTTGGTCTCGGGGACGTTCTCCTCCTCGACCACCTTGATGCCGGGCATCTTCTTGACCATTGCCGCGGCCTCGGCGTGGGCCTGGTTGTAGCCGTAGTCGTCGCGCGGGCCGACGTAGATGAAGCCCACGCTCAGCGGCTTCTGCGCCGCGGCCAGGCCGCTCCATCCGGCGGTGGCCAGGCCGGCGCCGGCGGCACCGAGGTTCTGCAGCCACTCGCGGCGATTCCATTGCGAACGCGTCATCTGTGCACTCCTGAGGTGTGTTGCGCTCCGGCGCCGCCGGATGGCGGTGCTCAGCTTGGTGTCCCGGTCGGTATACAAGCAAGCCGCGGACCAACCTGCGGCGGCCCGAAAGCCGCGCTGATGCACTGGCGCAGTGCGGTTTGGGCCCCTGAGCGCGCCCATCGGCTGGCGCGATGCACCGAAAACGGGTCCGCCCCGGCGCGGACCATCCCCTGATGTAGGGCCCATCCGGGCGCGCCTGGCGCCATAGACTGCTGGCGCAGTCGGATCGGATCGCGCCGCCGGCACGGGTCCTCCGGGTGCGGGAGACCCATGCCATGCCGTCACCGCTTCAACTGTCCGCGCAGGTGCTGCAGAGCCTGCCGCACTGGCTGGCCCATCCGGACCAGGTGCTGCCCGAGGCGCTGGCCCGGCTGGACCCGGATGCGCCCTGGCACGCGCTGGTGCAGCCGGTGCAGGCGCTGCCGCCCGGCGCGCCCGCGCTGGCGCTGCCGTTGCTGTCCACCGAGCGCCAGACCGCACCCGCAGCGCTGGCGGGCGGCGCCTGGTCGGCCGCCGCGGCCGCCAGCGCGCAGCTCTCCCTGAGCCGACTGGACCGCCCACTGCGCGACGATGGCCGCGTGCCGATCGAGCTGGCCGTGCGGCTGGATCTGCAGGCGCAGGCCGGCGGTCACGCCGCGGCCTCGGTGCTGGCCGTGGCGGCCGATGCCGCCTGGACCCAGCGGCTGGTGCTGCGCTGGCAGCAGGCGCTGGACCCGGCCGTGCCGCTGGGGGCGGCCCTGGTTGATCTGCTGGCGCACGGCGCCTGGCCGCAGGACCTGGCCGGGCTGGTGGCCTGCGCCCAGGACCCGCACTGGCTGGGCCTGCAGCTGGCGTGGGACGGGCAAGCCCAGCTGGGCCTGCAGCTGCGCAGCACCTGGGACGCCGTGGGCTGGCAGCTGGCGCTGGACGGCGCGTCGGCGCGCCTGGGCCTGTCGCTGGGCCTGGCCGGCACGCTGCGCGCCGAGCGCGACACCCAATGGCAGTTGTCGGTGACGCCGCAGACCGCGGACGACGGCACGCCCCTGCTGGCGGTGGACCTGCACGACCTGCGCACCCGCCAGCGCGATGCGGCGCTGACACTGTCGGCCAGCGCCGACCTGTCCGATCTGGCCGCCCAGGCCGAGCAGGCGCTGCAGCGCGCCAGCGGCGCAGTCGAAGCGGCACTGCTGGACCGCCTGGTGCGCCCCGGCCAGGCGGTGGTGGCGCGGCTGGAGGCGCTGGTGGCGCAGGCCGTGGATGGCCCCCCCGCCGCGCTGGCCCAGGTGCGCGACGACCTGGCCCAGGCGCTGGACCAGGCACTGCCCGAGCTGCTGGCCGATCAGGCGCTGGATGCCGCCCGTCTGCCGCCGCTGTTGCAGGCGCTGCTGCAGCGCCTGCCGGTCCCGGCCGCGCGCCTGCCGGCGCTGGTGGAGGGCGCCGCCGCCTTGGCGCAGGCGCAGCTGCAGGACGCGCTGCAAGCCCTGAGCACCGCCTGGCAGGCGCACAGCGCGCCGCTGCGCGACACCTTCCTGGCCCGCCTGGGCGCGCTGGGCGCGCAGTTCGACCCGCTGCCCGAGGCTGCCGATGCGGCACAGGCCCTGGCGCTGGCGCGCGAGGCCCTGCAGCGCTACGCCGCGCAGCGCCAGCGCCTGCAAACCGCCTTGCAGCAGGCGCAGCGCCAACGGCTGGCACTGACACTGGCCGGCCGCTGGCAGCAGCAGCGCGCCGACGAGGCCATGGTCTCGCTGCGCTTGGCCCTGCACACGCCGCCCAGCGCCGCGGAGCAGCAGCTGCAGGCGGCGCTGTGCAGCGGCCGCCTGGCGCGCCTGGGCCCGCTGCTGGAGGCCGCCCGTGCCGACGGCAGCCTGCAAGACGCCCAGGGCTGGCTGCAGGCCAGCGCGCAGTCGCTGAGCGAGCAGCGCGTGAGCCTGGACCTGCCCGATGGCCAGATCGGCAGCCAGAGCCGCTGGTCGCGCAGCCTGCAGATCCGCACCGCGCTGGGCAGTGGCGAGCTGATCGGCGGGCGCGCCGAGGCCGAGGTCGAGACCGCCATCGCCCACCGCTGGAAGCAGCGCAGCGCGCGGCTGGGCGTGCAGCTGGCGCTGCTGACCGACGCCCCGGGCGGCGCGCTGCGCCTGGCAGTGGCCCTGGACGGCGGCTTCGTGGCCGAGCGCGAGGGCCGCGCCACGCGCCAGCGCGTGCAGGCCCTGCTGGACGACCTGGCGCAGGCGGGGGTGGTGCCGCGGCGCGACCTGGGCCACTGGCTGGGCCTGAGCCCGGCCGAGCTGGACAGCGCCGACTGGCGCGACCTGCGCCTGGCCTGGCCGCTGCACCTGACGCCCGCGCAGTGGCAGCGCTTTGCCGATCAGCCGCCACAGGCGGTGGACCGCGTGAGCCTGGCCGCGCTGCTGCCGATCTTCGCCCGCCGCTACGCCCGCGACGCGCTGTTCTCGGACGACCCGGTGGCCGACCTGTGCGACCTGGCCGGCGGCCCGGACGACGAGGCGCTGCTGGCCTGGCTGCGCCGCTTTCCCGAACGCTATGTGGACCGCGCCCGCGTGGCCACCGAGGCCCCGCGGGTGAACATCGTGGCCACCCACAGCGGCGGCCTGGCCGACCGCGGCACGCGCCAGTACCTGATCGCCCAGCGCCTGGCGGCCACGGTGCTGGCGCCGTCGCGGCTGCAGGCCCTGGCGCGCCAGGCCCAGCAGGCGCTGGACGGCCTGCCGGCGCCGCTGGACCCGGCCGCCGCGCGCGCCGCGCTGGACCCGCTGCTGCAGCGCATGCAGCAGGTGCTGGCGCCGGTGGCGCTGGCCAGCGAGACCTGGCTGGCCATCGGCCTGGGCGGCGCGGCCGATGAGCCCGTGGCCTGGCCGCTGGTGGGCTTTGCCGCGGCCATGGCGCCGCTGGCCGGGCTGCCGGTGCCGCCGGGCTTCCTGCCGGTGCTGCAGTGGGGCGAGCAGACCCAGGTGCTGGCCTGAGTGCGGTGAGAGGGCGGTCCGTCGTCAGTTTTGACGAAGCGTGCGGCGCTGGTTGCGCCAACATGGCCATGACACGCTGGCCCCGCCATTGCCTGACCCGAGAACCCCAGATGCCCACCGATGACCCCGTCCGCCCGATCCGGGTTGCGCTGGTCGAAGACGACCCCGCGATCCGCCAGCGCCTGAGCCAGGCCATCCAGGCCACGGCCGCTTTCGCGCTGGTGGGGCAGTTCGGCACCGGCGCCGAGGCTGTGGCCTGGATGCGCCAGCACCCCGCCGACGTGATGCTGGTGGACCTGGGCCTGCCCGACTGCGACGGCGTGGATGTGGTCACCGCCTGCCACCGCCTGCAGCCCGACTGCCAGCTGATGGTGGTGACGATGTTCGCCGACGAGCGCCACATGCTGCAGGCCTTCGAGGCCGGCGCGTCGGGCTACCTGCTGAAGGACGGCTCTGACCGCGAGCTGGTCGAGCATGTGCAGCACCTGCACGCCGGCGGCTCGCCGATCTCGCCGCTGATCGCGCGGCAGATGCTGCGGCGCTGGCAAGGCGATGCCGAGCGCCACCGGCCTGCCGCCGCCGCGGCGCACGCGACCGAGATCGAGCCGCTCACCGCCAAGGAAACCGAGGTGCTGGACCTGGTGGCCAAGGGCCTGACCTATGTGGAGGTGGCGGCGCAGCTGGGCGTGGCGGTGTCCACCGTGCGCACCCACGTGCGCGGCGTGTACGGCAAGCTGGGCGCGCACAACAAGACCGAGGCGGTCTTCGAGGCGCGCCAGCTGGGCCTGATCAGGTGACCGGCAGCTGCAGCGCCACGCGCGTGCCGCCCGGACCGCCGCCGATCTGCAGCTCGGCCCCCAGCCGCTGCGCCCGGGCGCGCATGTTGCGCAGCCCATGGCCGCTGCGGCCGGGTTCGTCCAGGCCGCGGCCGTCGTCCTGCACCGTCAGCTGCAGGTGGCGCCCGCGCAGTGCCAGCCGCACCTCCACCGTGCGGGCGCGGGCATGCTTGATCACGTTGGTCAGCGACTCCTGCGCGATGCGCAGCAGCTGCAGCGCGGCGTGCGGCTCGATCGGCGGCAGCGCCTCGGGCAGGTCGAACACCCACTGGCCCTGCACGCCGAAATCGCGCAGCCGCGGCTCCCAGCGGTAGCGGAAGTTGCCGAACACCGCGCGGAAATCGTCCTGGCCCGAGGTCAGCGCATCGATGGCCAGGCGCATCTCGGCGATCGAGTCGCGCAGCAGGCTGGCCATCTGCTCGCCGCTCAGGTCGCCCCGCTCGGCCTGCGCCAGACCGGCAAACAGCTGCGAGCCCAGGCCGTCGTGCAGCTCCTGCATGATGCGCTGGCGCTCGTCGGCGGCGGCGCGCGCGGCCTCGAGCGCGGCGATGCGCTGGTAGCTCTGGGCGATCTCGCGCTCGCGCGCCTGAACCCGCGCCTCCAGCGTGGCGTTCACCCGCTCCAGCGCATGCAGCGAGCGCACGAAGCGCTCGGCCAGCGTGGCGCCCATCACCACCAGCATCAGGGTGGCGGCATGGTGCAGCAGGAAGAAGCGGTGGGCGGTCCAGTCGGGCAGGGTCTGGATCAGCCAGGGGGCGTCGCGCGCCAGCAGCAGGTCGTGGGCGCCGGCCAGGAAGGTCATCAGCAGCGTCAGCGCCATCGCGGTGGCCGACAGCGTGCGCCGCCTGAACGCGCCGGTGATGGCCGCCACCAGCGCCACCGCGCCCAGCGGCAGCAGGCCGGTCACCCAGACCCCGTCGGCCAGACGGTCGGTGCCCACCAGGTAGGCCAGCGGCCCCAGCCCCCAGTAGGCCAGCAGCGCGCGGCGCAGCAACGGCCGCAGCCAGCCCGCCTGGTGCAGCGCCAGCAGGCACAGGCCCACCACCAGGCCGCCAGTGCCCACGTAGTACAGCAGGCGCCACAGGTCCCACAGGTCGTCGCGCCAGGTGTCGATCGTGAAGGTGGTGGAGCGAAACGCCCAGGACAGCGCCGCCATGCCGAAGTAGCCGTACACCAGCTCCGAGCGGCGCCGCCACCAGACGAACAGCGCCACCGAGCCGCCGGCCAGGCACAGCGCGATGGCGATCACCGGCATCGCCCGCGCCACGAAGGAACGCCATTCGTAGGCCGTCTGCAGCGCCTGCACCGGCCCGATGCCCAGGCGCGGCAGGATGGTCTTGGGCGGGTAGTGCGCGGCCGAGGCGTGGATCATCAGCTCGTTGCGGCCGCTGCGCAGCAGCTGCGGCGGCAGCAGCAACAGGTGCGGCCGCTCCCAGCGCACGCGCAGGCCGGGGGCGGTGCGGTTGACCTCGGCGATGTGGTGGCCGTTCAGCCAGATCGAGCCGCCGCCGTACAGGTAGGGCAGGTACAGCGCGTGCGACGGTGCGCGGTCGGCCACCGTGAACTCCACCCGGAACCACGCCGCCGGCGTTGCCCAATAGGCCGGCAGCGTATCGGTCTGCCAGCGGGCATCGTCGGCCGTGGGCCGGGTGTCGTCGGTGCTGAGCAGCACCTGCGCGGCGCGCAGCGTCTGCACGCCATCGTCGTCGGGCCCGGCCAGCGCCGGCGGCGCCCAGCCCAGCCACCATCCCCCGAGCAGGCACAGGCCCACCCACCGCATCAGGTACTGCATCTTCTTGTACTCCCTTGGCGACGGGCCATCCCCAGCCCGCCGGCGCGCCGACCGCGCACGCGGATGATGGCGCGGAACGCCTGCCTGCGGAATGGGCCGAACGGCTGAGGGGCCCCGCCGCCTCCTCAATTCGGATGACGTGGTGAGCACCGCCGCCACCAACAATCGCTCGTCACTGGTTCACCCTCTGCCGCCCCGCCGACATGCCCGCTGCCATTGCCGACCGACTGATCACCCGCGCCCGCTCTGCCCTGCTGCAGCCCACGCTGTACTTCCTGGGCCAGGGCGGCCACGACCCCGCCAGCCCCACGCCATCGGGCGAGGACCGCATTGACCTGGCGAAGGGCAAAGGCGAGCAGTACGACAAGGCCCGTGAGCTGGCCCACCAGCTGGGCATCGACCCCTGGACGCTGGGCCCGATGCCCGCCTGCGACTGCTCGGGCCTGGTGTGGTGGATCCTGGGCGAGCCGCGCGCCGACCGCAACACCGACTGGATCCATCAGGATGCACGCGGTACACATGAGCGCATGCGCACCGTGAGCACCGGGCGCGATCTGGTGGGTCGCCCGGGGGACCTGCTGGTCTACGCGTCGAACCCCGGCGCCAGATACGGCCACGTGGCCTTGATCACCGAAGTCCTGGCCGGCCCCGGCCAGGACGGCCCGGCCACCCGGATGATCCATTGCTCGGTGGACAACCACCGCCTGCCCGCGCCGCCTGGCGCGCGCGTGCACAGCGGCATCGCCGAGACCGACGTCGAGGTCTACCGCCGATTCCATTCGGCGGCCCACCCCGAGTGGTCCAGCCTGGTGTGCCGGCCGTGGTTGCTGGACTGAACGAGGAGACCTGTTGATGAGCGACACCACCCTGCACGGCGCCGAGTACGCCGTCCGTTGGGACCCCGCACAGGGCGGTCCCACCGAACTGGCCGCCGTGGCCGAGGCGTTGGGTCTGAATCCGCGCAAGACACAGCAGGCGCGTGTGGGCTTTCTGCACCTGGTGCAGCCGACCGGCTTGCCGTCTGGCTACCGCCTGATCGGTCGTGAGCGCATCTTGGTGAAGGGAGGTCAGGAGACGCCCGAGGTGATGCTCAAGCTGCGCGGCCCCGACCCCTGGCCCGCCGCGGTGGCCCACTGGCCGCCCCGCCTGGCGCACCGCGCCGAGCTGAAGTTCGAGGTGGACGTCTCGTGGCTGGGCCATGCACCCAAGCGCGCCCTGTCGATGAGCCTGACGGTGGACGGTGCCCTGGCGGTGCAGGTGTTGCCGGCATCCTGGGTGGTGCAGACGCCGCCGGCGTACAGCCAGATGGTGCGGCACCGCCTCGACAATGACGTCACCGCCGAGCACTGGCAACTGCCCGATGGACGCTCAGTGTTCGAGGTGTCGATGGGCGGCACGGACGATGACCCGAGCCTCGCGCGTTTCGTCAGCCAAGTGGTGCAGCGCCTGAACGGCATCCAGCCGCTGCCCGGCGGCATGACCGACCTGGCCGGCGACGGCTGACTCAGGGCATCGCCGCGCCCACCGCCTGGCGCACGGGCACGCCCGTGAGGTCGATGTCGTCCAGACAGTGCACGTTGATGCCCAGGAAGTCCGGCGTCACCCGCTTGCGGTGAAACGGATAGATGCCGCACACCCGGCAGAAGAAGTGCCGGGCGGTGCGGGTGTGGAACTGGTATTCGGCCAGCGACTCGGCGCCGGCCAGCAGCCGCCATCGCGACTCATGCACCTTGACCATCAGCGCGTTGCGGCGCTTGCACATCGAGCAGTCGCACATCGTCAGCTCCGGCAGGTCGGTGTCGACCTCGAAGCGGATGGCACCGCAATGGCAGCTGCCGCGGTAGGTGCGCAGCGGATGGGTCTTGGGCCGGTCAGCGGGCGGCCGTCACGGACTCAGCCGTTGTTGCGCGGCGCCAGGTGCCGGAAGGTGATGCGGCCCTTGTTCAGGTCGTAGGGCGACAGCTCCAGCGACACGGTGTCGCCGGCCAGAACGCGGATGCTGTGCTTGCGCATCTTGCCGCCGGCGTAGGCGATCAGCTGATGGCCGTTGTCCAGCGTCACGCGAAAGCGCGAGTCGGGCAGGACTTCGTCGACCTTGCCACGCATTTCAATCAGTTCTTCCTTGGCCATGTGGGGCTTCCTTGGTTGCGGTGTGAGGGGGTCAGGCGGGCAGGGCGGGCAGGGCGAGGTACTCGCGGCCCTGGGCCAGCGCATAGCGCTGGGCGGCGCGCCGGGACGGGAACAGGGGGATGAAGCGGAACACCCGGTCGTGGGTGCCCGAGCCGCTGCCGCTGCGGATGGACAGCGAGGCGGCGAACTGGCCGCAATCGGTGCGGCGGGTGACGGTGGACAGCAGGAAGCGACCCACCGAAAGAGACTGGAGAGACATGTCTTGTGATTATCGTGACTGGACAGGCGGTGCGTACTGCGCGCGGCGGCCTGCCGTGGTTCGCCGGGGCTCCAGGCCACCCGTTTTCTAGGGGGCTGGCGGCGGGTGTTCAGTTCAGGACCCTGCTGTCACGAAGGACGCTGCAGTGAGCGCCCGACAGGGTCGATGAGCCAGACGTGCTTGCCTGGTGGTGCAGGGGGCCGGGATGGCGCCAGGGCCTGCGGGGCGGCGCGCTGTTGCAGTGATGCACTGCAGTGCGCGGGCCTCAGGGTGCTGCTCAGGAAAGCGAAAGCGCAGCGACCACCCGGTATTGTAGCAAAGGCGCCTCAGGCGAGTGCGAACGGACGAGGACCTGGGCTGCAGGGGGTCGTTGGGGGACGTTCGGGCGGGTGCGGTGCGGGACTCAGTCGCCGCCGCCGCCACCATCGCCGCCCGAATCGCCACCGGCATCGCCGCCGGTGTCACCACCCGCGTCGCCTTCCGGCGCGTCGCGGTCATCGCCCAGCACCTCGGCGCCAGCGGCACCGGCCGTGCCCTCGGTCCCGCGGGACGCCTTGCGCTGGGCCTTGTCTTCCTTCTTCTGCTTCTTGGCCAGCTCGCGTTGGCGCTTCTCGAACGAGTAGTTGGGCTTGGCCATCGGGCGGCTCCAGGGTTTTGTGCGGTTGCGCCCACCATAACCGATTGCCGACCCCATCGCCCCCATCCAGCGGTGGCTGTGTGAGAGGAAAATCGCTTTCGGCTTACCGACCGCTTGACCCATGGCCACCGTCATCCCCGCCCTCAGCACCTGCGTCTCACGCATGACGGCCGGCGAGCGTCGCACCGCCGAGCGGCTGGAGGCCAAGCTGGACGGGGACTACCTGGCCTGGTACGACGTGCCCGTGGGCCCGCGCCACGCCCACCCCGATTTCGTGGTGCTGCACCCGCGCCGCGGCCTGCTCATCCTGGAGGTCAAGGACTGGCGGCTGGAGACCATCGTCAGTGCCAGCAAGCAGACCTGGGAGATCCTGGTCCACGGTGCGCCCAAGAGCGTGCCCAACCCCATCGAGCAGGCGCGCCACTACGCGCATCAGGTGGCCGACGCGCTGGCCCGCGATGCGCGCCTGACCCGCCCCGATGGCTCGTTGGCCTTTCCGTGGAGCTACGGCGCCATCTTCACCCACATCACCCGCAAGCAGTTCATGGCCGCCGAGCTGAACCGCGCCATCGAGCCCCACCGGGTGATCTGCAGCGACGAGATGACCGCCGCGGTGGAGCCCGAAGAGTTCCAAAGCGCGCTGTGGGGCATGTTTCCCATCCTGATGCGTGGCGCCCTGTCCCTGCCGCAGATCGACCGCGTGCGCTGGATCCTGTTCCCAGAGGTGCGCGTCAACCCGCAGCTGGCGTTGTTCGACACGCCGGTCGACGCGCCCGAAGAACTGCCCGACATCATGCGCGTGATGGACCTGCAGCAGGAGCAACTGGCGCGCAGCCTGGGCGACGGCCACCGCGTGATCCATGGCGTGGCCGGCTCGGGCAAGACCATGATTCTGAGCTACCGCGCCGAGCACCTGGCCCGCGCGGCCGCTGGCGCCAAGCCCATCCTGGTGCTCTGCTACAACCAGCCGCTGGCCGTGAAGCTGGAGGCGCTGATGCAGGCCAAGGGCCTGGCTGAGCAGGTGCACGTGCGCAACTTCCACCGCTGGTGTCGACAGCAGTTGGTGGCCTTTGGTCAGTCGTTGCCACCGCAAGGTCCCGAGCTGTTCGAGCAGATGGTGCAGGGCGTGATCCGCGGCGTGGACCGCGGCCAGATCCCCTCGGGCCAGTACCTGGCGGTGATGATCGACGAGGGGCACGACTTCCAACCCGAGTGGCTCAAGCTGGCCGCGCAGATGGTGGACCCCGCCACCAACAGCCTGCTGGTGCTGTACGACGACGCGCAGAGCATCTACCAGCGCCGCCGCGCGCGCCAGTTCAGCTTCAAGAGCCTGGGCATCCAGGCCCAGGGCCGCACCACCATCCTGAAGATCAACTACCGCAACACGCGGCAGATCCTGCAGACCGCCAGCCTGGTGGCTCAGGACCTGCTGCAGGCCGAAGACTGCGGCGACGACGGCGTGCCGCTGCTGCACCCCGTCAGCTGCGGCCGCGAAGGCCCCGAGCCAATGATCATCCGCCTGCCCAGCCTGCGCGACGAGGCCCTGAAACTGGCCGAACTGCTCAGCGCCGCCCACCAGGAAGGCCACGCCTGGGGCGACATGGCCATCCTGTGCCGCCACCACGCCCAGATGGAGCGCTGCGCCGCCGTGCTGCGCCACCGCCGCCTGCCGCACGAGGTGCGCCAGGGCAGCGGCAGCTTCCACCCGCTGGCCGACACCATCAAGTTGCTGACCATGCACGCCAGCAAGGGCCTGGAGTTCCCGGTGGTGGCCCTGTGCGGCGCCGGCCAGATGCCCGAGCCCGGCCAGGACGAGGCCGAGGAAGCGCGCCTGTTCTACGTGGCCGCCACGCGGGCGACGCAGCGCCTGATCGTGCCGCTGAGCGGCGCGGGGGCCTTCGGGGGGCGGCTGGAGGCGGCGCGGGCGCATGCACCTGCCGGCGGCAGGTAGATCCCCATGCCCGTACGATGGCATCGGTCCTGTTGACAGGGTTGCCACGTTCAGCCTCAGGGAGGTGGTCTGATGGATGCGCCGTTTCATCGCTTCGGCGAGCTGTTTGCCCAGCTGGGGCTGTCCAGCGACAACGCCGCGATCGCGCGGTTCATCCGCCAGCATTCGCCGCTGGACGGCGGCCTGAGGCTGGAGGAGGCGCCCTTCTGGACGCCGGAGCAGGCGCGCTTCCTGCGCGACGCGGTGTGCGAGGACTCGGACTGGGCCGAGATCACCGACCAGCTCAATGCCGCGCTGAGGCAGACCTGAGCGCAGACGGCCGGGCCACGGCCCGGGCGGAGACCGGGCTGGCCAGCCCCCCGCGCCACAATGCTCCGCACCATGCGCGCCTTCCGGAGTGAGCTGTGAACCCGACCTTGCCCTACCCCATCGGCACCCCCGGCACCCCCTGGGGCCCTGCCGAGCGCGCCGCCTGGCTGGCGCGCCAGCCGCTGCGCCGCAGCTACGCCGACGAGGTGCTAGCCCCGCTGCAGGCCCACCTGCCGCCCGAGGGTGAACTGCTGGACTGCGGCACGCTGGACCACAGCGCGCTGGGCCTGCCGCGCTACGCGCTGCGCGCCGTGCGCAGCAAAGCCTGGCGCGACGACCGCCCCACCGTGCTGGTCACCGGCGGCGTGCACGGCTACGAGACCAGCGGCGTGCAAGGCGCACTGCGCTGGCTGGCGCAGGACTTTGCGCGCCACGCCGCGCGGGTCAACATCCTGCTGCTGCCCTGCATCAGCCCCTGGGGCTACGAGACCATCAACCGCTGGAACCCCGCCGCGCTGGACCCCAACCGCCACTTCCGCCGCGACAGCCCCGTCCCCGAAGCCGCCTGGGCCCTGGCCTGCGTGGCCCGCCACGCCCCGCGCGTGGACCTGCACATCGACCTGCACGAAACCACCGACACCGACAACAGCGAATTCGAACCCGCCAAGGCCGCCCGCGACGGCAAGCAACCCGACCTCCACCCCATCCCCGACGGCTTCTACCTGGTGGCCGACACCGACCGGCCCGAGCTGGACTTCCAGGAAGCCGTGATCAGCGCCGTGCGCCACGTCACCCACATCGCCGAGCCCGACGACAGCGGCCGGCTCATAGGCTCACCCATGCTGCGGCCCGGCGTGATCGCCTATGCCAAGCGGGCACTGGGGCTGTGCGGGGGGATGACGGGGGCGCGGTTCGTGACCACCACCGAGGTGTATCCGGACAGTGCGCGCACGAGCGTGGCGGAGTGCAATGAGGCGCAGAGGGTGGCGGTGAATGCGGCGGTGGGGGTGTTGGTGGGGGTGTGACGGCCGGGCGCCGATTGGCGCGCCCAGCGCCGTTCAGTCGCGCTTGAGCAGCTCGATGAACGCCGGGTTGAGGAAGATCTTCTCCCGGCCCACCTTGTGCTCGCGCAGGATGCCGATCGCCGCCAGCTCCTTGAGATAGGTGCTGGCGGTCTGGCGCTTGGCCAGCCCCGCCTCCACGACGTGTGCGATCCGGCAGTACGGCCGCACGAACACCAGTTCGGCCAGCTCGCGGGAGTAGATCTTGCCGGCATCACGTCGCATCCGTTCCGTGGTCTCCTCCAGGAGACCGCGCACGGCGATGATCTTGTGCATCGTCCAGCGGGCCGTCTCGGTTACACCGGTGAGCATGTAGAGCAACCAGGGCTCCCACACGCCCGTCTCGGTGATCGACTGCAGGCCGCTGTAGTAGTCGGCCTTGTGGCGCAGGATGTGGCGGCTGAGATAGAGGACCGGGATATCGAGCAGGCCCTGCTCGACCAGGTAGAGCAGGTTCAGGACACGCCCGGTGCGGCCGTTGCCGTCGGTGAATGGGTGGATGGCCTCGAACTGGTAGTGGCCCGCCGCCATGCGCACCAGGGGGTCGATATCCGCGGTGCCCGGCAAAGTGCCGTGCATCCATTGCTCCCAGTTGGCCAGCTTCTCGCGCAGCAGCCCCTCGCCCTCGGGGGGCGTGTAGATGACCTGCCGGGTGCGGTCGTTGCTGAGGGTGGTGCCGGGCGTCTTGCGGATGTCCATGTCGACGCCCTTGATCGCGCGACAGATCTGCACGGCGGTGTTCGTCGACAGTGGACGCGTCTTGAGCGCCTGGTAGCCCTCCCACAGCGCGGTGCGGTAGCGCAGTGCCTCCTTGGTGGCCGGATCTGCCTCACCTTCGCTGACGCCATCGAAGAGGAACATCTGATCCGTGGTGGTCACGATGTTCTCGATCTCGCTGCTGGCCTGGGCTTCGAGCAGCGGGATGGAGTTGATGAGCACGCCTTGGTTCGGGATCAGCTGCCCGGCGGCCTTCAACTCGCCGACGGCAGCGCGCGCCGAGATGCATGCCTTGAGGACGGCCCGAGACTCCACATCGACCATCGGCGGCAGCGCGGGTAGGTCGTTGTAGGGCTTGGAGGGATCGAATGCCATATGTCGATGGAAGGCCCTGAAATCGACCTGTGTCTCCGGACGTGTTCGTCCGATCGACATGATGCCAGAACATGTCGAAATTCATCCAATTTTTCGACATGATTCAGCCGTGTGCCGAGGCATGGGTGCGGGGCCACGCTGTGGGTTCGAAGCACCCCCCATGGCTTGCGTGAGTTGTCGCAAGGCTGTCGGCAAAAAGATCGGCAATCTGATCGGAATGAATATTTAAATATCCTTTAAAGACAGCAGGTTACGTCCGGTGTAGGATCGGCAATAGAGACTGAAATCAAAGCCGCCGTGGCCCTCTATAGCCAGCCCCACCAGTTCACCCCGCTGCTGCCCTCGGCCGCAATGCTGGAGCCTTTGCTGGACAAGGCGTCTGACCTGGTCAAGGCCGCAGCCACCGCGGGCCGCCCCCCCATCCCGTTGGCTCTGCAGCAACTGCTGCGGGCCATGAACTCGTACTACACCAACCGCATCGAGGGTCAGCACACCCGCCCCGCCGAGATCGACCAGGCCCTGCGCCAGGACTTCTCGGCCGACCGTGACCTGGCGCGCCGGCAGCACTTGGCCATCGCCCACATGCAGGCCGAAGCGCAATTGCAGGCCACCTATGCCACCCCGCAGGACTACCCGGCGCTGTGGACACCGGACGCGCCGCAACACATCCATCGCGCCCTCTTTCAGCCTCTGCCGCAGGCTGACCGCGTGAGCGACGACGGGCTGCCGTTCAGTCCTGGCGAATGGCGCACCCGCGACGTGGAGGTGGGCCAGCACGTTGCGCCCGCCCACGCTGCCGTGCCCGCCTTCCTGGCTCATTGGGCACAGGTGTACGCCAGCGCCCGGCGCGGTGAATTGACCCTCGTCGCCATCGCCGCCTCACACCATCGGCTGGCCTGGGTCCACCCCTTCCTGGACGGCAACGGCCGCATGGCCCGGCTCCACACCCACTTGGCGCTGCACGCGCTGGGCTACACCGGCGGCCTGTGGTCACCACTGCGCGGCTTTGCACGCCAGCACCGGCGCTACTACCAACTGCTGCAAGCGGCCGACGAGCCCCGCCGTGGCGACCTGGACGGCCGCGGCAACCTCAGCGAATCCGCGCTGGTCGCCTGGATCGACTTCGTGCTGGACACCTGCATCGACCAGGCCCGCTTCATGGCCGAGCGCCTGCAAATGGCCACCATGCTCGACCGAATCAAGGCCTGCCTGGCCTTCGAGGAGCACATGAAGACCGGCGTGCGCATGGAAGCCGCCATCCCGCTGCACTACCTGCTGCAGACCGGCGGTGACATGGAGCGTGGCGCGTTCAAGGACTTGATGGGCGGCCTGGGTGAGCGCACCGCCCAAACGGTGCTGGGCGCGTTGCTCAGCCGCGAGCTGCTGACCTCGGACTCGGCGCGTGGCAGGGTGCGCTTTGGGGTGCCGCTGCATGCGCTGAGGTTCTACTTTCCGGCGTTGTGGCCGGAGGCGGAGGCTGATGGATAGTCCACGACCGACAGCAGCTTCGCTGCATCATTGAGACTGGAAAGCCTCGAAGACCCTGCCAACTGTCTGCGGCCGCCCTCGGCTACGCAAATGCACGAAGTTGACCCGTAGCGATCCAATGCCGCAGAGGCCAAACTCACGTATCGAAAGCCAATACTTGCCCAACTGCACATCCAGCCTTTGGTCGGCAAGATCCGATCACACGCAATGATTGTTTCGGCCTTCCACGCCAAGTACTACGCGCACGAGCTGACTCGTCGCCACGCTGCGGACGGCGTAGACCGACTGTCCCAGTCGCTCTTCGACGCCAGCGTTGACCTCAACCCGCATCAGATAGAGGCGGCGCTCTTTGCCCTGCGCAACCCTCTGCAGCAAGGCGTGCTGCTGGCCGACGAAGTCGGTCTTGGCAAGACCATCGAAGCCGCACTGGTGCTGTGCCAGTTCTGGGCTGAACGTCGACGGCGCCTTCTGGTGGTCTGCCCGGCCAGCCTGCGCAAGCAGTGGGCGCAGGAGCTGCACGACAAGTTCGCCGTGCCCAGCGTGGTGCTGGATGTCGTGGCCATGCGCAAACACCGCGCGGGCGACCTGCTGGCCACGCTGCAGGCCTTCGCGGGCAAGCAGGTGGTCATCATGTCTTACCAGTTCGCCGCCAAGCTGGAGGCCGAACTGCGCGCAGTGCCGTGGGACGTGGTGGTCATCGACGAGGCGCACAAGCTGCGCAATGCCCACCGCACCAGCAACCGCACCGGCCAGGCCCTGCGCCGGGCGCTGGACGGCCGCAAGAAGCTGCTGCTGACCGCTACGCCCCTGCAGAACACGCTGCTGGAGCTGTATGGCCTGTCCACCCTCATCGATGAACACCTGTTCGGCGACGAGGCGGCTTTCCGCAAGCAGTACATGGCCAACGGCGGGAACCTGGACGAGCTGCGAAGCCGCCTGGCCACGTTCACCAAGCGCACCCTGCGGCGCGATGTGCTGGAGTACGTCAAGTACACCGAGCGCAAGGCCCTCACCCAGCCCTTCAACCCGACGGATGACGAGCAGTCGCTGTACGAGCGCATCTCGGCCTTCCTGCAGAGCGAAGACTCCTTCGCGCTCCCGAAGAAGCAGCGGCACCTCACGTCACTGATCCTGCGCAAGCTGTTGGCGTCCAGTTCACACGCCGTGTCGGCCACGCTGACCACCATCCGCGCACGCCTTCAGCGCATGCTGGACGGTGAGGACGTAGGCGACGGGCGCGACCTGGTGGAGCAGCTTGTCGAAGACGACGACCTGGAAGAAGACATACTGGAAGAGCGAGCGGAGGATGCGGAGGCCGACGCTGTAGACCGAGCCAACACCAGCGCCGGTGGGCGTGGATCAGCCGACATCGACCCTTCGGCCGAGGCTGAAGCCTCGAAACGGAAAGCGATTCAGGCAGAGATCGCCGAGATCACCGCCTTCATCGACGCCGCCACCGCGCTGACCACGGACACCAAGGCCCAATCGCTGCTGCGCGCCTTGGAACTGGGCTTCGCCAACATGGCGCAGATGGGCGGCCCACGCAAGGCCATCGTCTTCACCGAGAGCAAGCGCACCCAGGAGTACCTGCACCGCTTCCTCAGCGCCAACGGCTACGCCGGCAAGCTGGCCATGTTCAGCGGCACCAACAGCCACGAAGAACAGACCGCCATCTACCAGGCCTGGCTGGAGCAGTACAAAGGCACCGACCGGGTCACGGGGTCGCCGCAGGTGGACCGCCGCACCGCACTCATCGACCACTTCCGCAAGGACGATGGCAGCGGCGCCGACATCATGATTGCGACCGAGGCTGCCGCCGAGGGCGTGAACCTGCAGTTCTGCGCGCTCATCGTCAACTACGACCTGCCCTGGAACCCCCAGCGCGTCGAGCAACGCATCGGCCGTTGCCACCGCTACGGCCAGCGGTATGACGTGGTGGTCATCAACTTCCTGAACACCCGCAACCAGGCCGACCAGCGCGTGCTGGAGCTGCTGACGCAGAAGTTCAACCTGTTCTCGGGCGTGTTCGGCGCGTCGGACGAAGTGCTGGGCCGCATCGAGGGCGGCATCGACTTCGAGAAGCGGATCCTGCAGATCTACGACACCTGCCGCCGGCCAGAGGACATCGAAGCCGCCTTCAACGCGCTGCAGGCGGAACTTGAAGAGTCCATCAACAGCCGCATCCGCGACACCCAGGCTCAACTGCTGGAGACTTTCGACGAAGACGTGCACGACCGGCTGAAGCTGCGACTGGACGAGGCCGAAGCCCGGCTGGACAAGATCGGCCGCTGGTTCTGGGGCGTCACCCGGTATGCCTTGGCTGGCCATGCCAAGTTCGACGAGCAGCACTACGCCTTCTCGCTCACCAGCCCGCCGCCGGCGTGCGCCGCTGGCGCACCTGCGGGCCGCTACCAACTCATGCGAGGTGGAGCTCAGGCCGACATGCTGGCCCATGCCTACCGGCTTAGCCACCCGCTGGGCGAGTGGAGCATCGACACAGCCCGCAGCGCAGCCACCCCACCAGCCGCCATCAGCCTGGACTACTCCAAGCACGGCACGCGGGTGTCCGTCATTGAGCGCCTAAAGGGCAAGTCTGGCTGGCTGCGTCTGGTGCGACTGGTGGTGACCGCCTACGAGACCACTGAGACGCTGCTCTTCTCGGGCACCTGTGACGACGGATCCACACTCGACCAGGAAGCCTGCGAGCGCCTGATGTCGATTCAGGCCGCCGGCCGCCCAGCGTCGCTGACCGGCGCAGCCGCGACCCCGCCAGATGTGCTGGCGACCAACAGCGCACTGCAGGTGGAAGCCACCATCGCTGCGATCCTGGAGACCAACCAGCGGCTGTTCACCGAGGAGCGCGACAAGCTGGAGAAGTGGGCCGACGACAAGCTGATGGCGGCCGAGGAGCAACTGCGCAACACCAAGGCGCGGATCGCTCAGCTGAAGCGCGATGCCCGGAAGGCTGCCACCTTGCAGGAACAGTCCGACATCCAGCAGGAACTCAGCGCGCTGGAGCGCCAGCAGCGCAAGCAGCGGCAAGACATCTTCGCCGTCGAGGACGAGATCATCGAGCGACGCGACGCCCTCATCCAGGCTCTGCAAGAGCGCCTCAAGCAGACCACCGAGGAAGAGCACCTATTCACCCTGCGTTGGACCGTCGTCTGACCGCTCCGCCACGTCAGTCACGATCCATCACGACACCCATACCGACAAGAACTTCTGCACAAACCTGTCATGAGCAAACACATCGAACTGGTCGCCAAGCTGCGCGAGATCTTCCAGATTGACCGCCCCGACCTCGACTTCGGCATCTACCGCATCCTCAACACGCGTGCCGCCGAGATCAACGCTTACCTGGAGCAACGCCTGCCCGAGAAGGTGAAGGCCGCGCTGGCCCAAGGCAGCGCGGCCCAACAAGAGCAAGTCGCCCGTGAGCTGCAGGAGAAGGAGGCGCAGTACCAGGCCGATGGCATCGACCCCGGAACCGTGCCCAAGGTGCGCGAGCTGCGCGAGAAGCTGGCGCAGTACCAGGCCGGCGCGTCAGAGCATGAGAACGCTGTGTTCTCGCACCTGCTGGCCTTCTTCTCCCGCTACTACAAGGACGGCGACTTCATCAGCCAGCGCCGCTACAAGGGCGACACCTACGCCATCCCCTACGCGGGCGAAGAGGTGATGCTGCACTGGGCCAACAAGGACCAGTACTACACCAAGAGCGGCGAAAACTTCGCCAACTACAGCTTCAAGCTCGACGACGGTCGCACCGTTCACTTCCGTCTGGTTGCCGCTGACACTGCCAAGGACAACCGAAAGGACAACGACAAGGAACGCCGCTTCGCGTTGATCGCGCGAAAGACGGTCACCCGGGTCGATGGCCAGGGCGGCGAAGTCGAAGAGGAACTGCTCCCGGTCGAGGAGGTGGACGGCGCAAGCGGCAAGGAACTGCTGGTGCGTTTCGAGTACGCGCCGCAGCCCAAGGGAACAAGGCAAGACGCGCTGGTTCAGAAGGCCGTCGCAGCTGTTCTGGCGGACGAGGCAGTCAAAGCTCGCTGGCTGGCGCTGGCCGGGCGAGCCCCTACAGAGAAGGATCCACAGCGCACGCTTATTGAGAAGCACCTATCGGACTACACGACCAAGAACACCGCCGACTACTTCATCCATAAGGATCTTGGCGGCTTTTTGCGTCGCGAGCTGGACTTCTACATCAAGAACGAAGTCATGAATCTGGACGATGTCCAGAATGCCAGCGCATTCGGCGACATCGAGAAATCACTCCGAATGATTCAGTGCTTGCGTGGCATCGCGCTTGAGCTGATCACATTCCTATCGCAATTGGAAGATTTCCAGAAGGTTCTTTGGCTAAAGCAGAAGTTCGATATTTCAACCGAGATTTTTGGAAAATCTCAAGATGCAGAAATCAGGGGCTTATTGGTTCGGTCGGAAAACTCAAACGCGCTTCGACTATTGTCGCCTCTTTATTCTGGCAGAATAAAGTGCATCTATATTGACCCCCCGTACAACACCGAAGGAGACACTTTCCTGTACAAGGATCGGTACAAACGTTCTTCTTGGCTCTGCCTTCTTCAGGACCGACTCCGCATTGCCGGCGATCTTCTTTCAGAAGATGGGATCCTGTATATAAGCATTGACGACAAAGAGCTTGAGCGACTGAAGGAATTATGTGTCAGTTTGTTTGGCAGAGAAAACGTTATTAATACCTTTTCGATAAAAACTTCTGATCCTTCTGGGCACAAGACTGTCAATCCATCCCCGTACTCATGCGTTGAGTACGTCCTGATGATCGCAAAGAATAGGTCGCGATACCAGTACAAGACGTACAGCATTCCGGCTGAGTACGATCCCAATTACAAATGGTACATCACCAATATAGAGCAACCCTACCGCGAGTGGAAAATCGAGAGTGCGTTTGAATTTGTCGCACAGAAACTCGGGCATGATTCAGCTCGTGGGGCAAGATCCGCCCTTACGACAGAGGGATTCAACGCCAAAGTTGCGGAGTTTTGTCTGGAAAACTCCCGCAGTGTCTTTCAATTGACTGCGATTAGTAAAGATGCGGGCGCTGCGATCGTTGCTGCCAAATCAGAGTCGGAACAAGATCCAGACAAGATAATGGTCGTCGAGCGCGAATCGGCAGATCCAGTTTTTATCACGCGCGGTCGACAAATTTATTTCTACTCCAACAAGATCAAGAAGAGTCCAGAGTCTTTGGATGAGGGGCCATGCAAACCACTGACCAATCTTTGGAGTGATATTCCATGGAATGGCATATCCAAGGAGGGTGGCGTAGAACTGAAAAATGGCAAGAAGCCTGAGAAACTTCTCTATCGCCTACTGAAAGTCGCGAACGTGGGTCCTGAGGATATCGTCATGGACTTTTTTCTAGGAAGCGGAACAACTGCAGCAGCAGCCTCTAAAATCGGCTGCAGGTGGATTGGAATCGAATCAAGCAAAGACATTTTTCAGATTGCAAAGACGCGAATTGATAGAGTCATCAATGGGGATTCATCAGGTATATCCGCACTATCCAATGTTGAGTTTAGTGGGTATAAGTGCATTGATTTAGAAAGCTACGAAGACACCCTGAACAACCTTCAGCTGCGCCGAACGTCCGCGCAGGGGGATATTCTGAACGCGCTATCCCAGCAGGCCAATGACGACTACCTGCTCAACTATCTGCTGGAAGTGGAAAGCCGTGGCTCTTTACTGTCAGTGGATGACTTCAGAAAGCCCTTCGACTACACCCTCAATGTTGCCGTTGATTCGGCGGGCGCCTTCGAGCCGCGCAAGATCGATCTGGTCGAAACCTTCAACTTCCTGATCGGCCTGCGGGTCAAGCATATCGACGCGCAGCCGCAGCGCGGTTTTGTCACCGTTACGGGTAACCTGCCCAGCGGCGAGACCTGCCTTGTGCTCTGGCGCGACTGCGAGAAGCTGGACTACGAGGGCATCACCAAGCTGTGCGACAAGCTGGCGATCAACCCGGCCGACAATGAATACGACGTGGTCTACATCAACGGCGACCACAACATCCCGACCGTGCTGACGCAGACCGCCGAAGAAGGTGGCGCCACGCGCGTGCTCAAGCTGCGGCAGATCGAACCAGAGTTCCTGGAACGCATGTTCTCGACGGAGGATGTCTGATGGCGCGGCCACGCAAAGCGGCTGGCGCGCCGGCCGCCAGCACCAAAAAGCGCAGCTTTCACCAGGAGCTGGTGCTCAACCGCTGGATGCTGGGCTTCTTCAAGGGTGGAACCTTGGGGGCCCTCAAGGTTCGGTTGGGCGAGGACCGGTTCGAAGGCGTCGACGAGGACGGGCAGACGCACTTCTTCCATGAGCTGAACCGCAACCTGTTCCAGGTGGATCGCGTCAGCGAGCCCGAGCTGCGCCGGTACGACCTGAACATCGTGGCGCACTGGCAGAGCATCACCGCCCAGCGAAACAAGCTGGAAGGGCATGAGCTGCACATGAAGTACTTCCAGTACCTCTCGCTGCTGTTCACCGAGATCTACCTGGACTGGTACTTCAACCACCGGCAAGACCTGCTGGACGGGCTGAATGGCGAAATGGTGCGCTACCGCGCCGAGACCGGCGCCGAGCCCTTCAAGGACTTTGACGCCGACGACCTGAACAAGGTCGCCTTCTGGAACGCCACCGGCAGCGGCAAGACGCTGCTGCTGCACGTCAACATCAAGCAGTACCTGCACTACTTCCAGGCGGGCAAGGCCGACCAGTACCCGGACAAGATCGTCCTCTTGACGCCGAATGAGGGCCTGTCCCGCCAGCACCTGGAGGAACTGCACCTGTCCGGCTTCGGCCTGGCCCAGCACTTCAACAAGGCGCAGTCGCCGGCACGCGGCACCATCGAAATCATCGACATCAACAAGCTCGGCGACGAGATGGGCGACAAGACCGTTGCCGTCGAAGCCTTCGAGGGCAACAACCTGGTGTTGGTGGACGAAGGCCACCGTGGCACAGGCACGGCGGCCGGCGCCTGGATGAGCCGCCGGGATGCGCTGGTGCGCGGTGGCTTTGCGTTCGAGTACTCGGCCACTTTCGGCCAAGCCGTTGCCAAAGGTCTGACGGTCGAGGCCGCCGAGGAGGAGATCCAAAAGCGCCGGGCCAAGATGCTGTTCGACACGACCAGCCTGAAGAAGCTCGACGACGCACAACGTTCCCAGCTGACGCTGACGCCCGACGAAAAGCGCCGGGCCAAGGTCATCGCCACCCGCGAGATCTACGCCAAGTGCATCCTGTTCGACTACTCGTACAAGTTCTTCTACGAGGACGGCTATGGCAAGGAATCGCTGATCCTCAACATGAACGGCGAGGCCTACGAACAGGCCGACAACCGGGAGAAGTACTTCACCGCCTGCCTGCTGTCCTTCTACCAGCAGCTTTGGCTGTGGGGCACGCACCGCGACAAGCTGACCGACTTCAACATCGAGAAGCCGTTGTGGGTGTTCGTCGGCAACACGGTGGCCGGTGAGGACTCGGACATCTTGGAAGTGGTGAGCTTCCTGTCGTACTTCCTGAACCATGACCAGGAGGTGAAGACATGGCTGTCCGACCTGATTGCCGACCGCGCGCAGTTGCTGAACGCCAAGGGCAGCAACATCTTCCAGGGCCGGTTTACGCCGCTGATGGCCTTCGCCTCGGACGTGGACAGCCTGTACGCCGACATCCTCCGCCGCGTGTTCAATGCACCGGCAAGGCAGCGGCTGAAGCTGGTCAACATCAAGAGCAGCAAGGGCGAGCTGGCCCTGCGTGTCGGCGATGCCGACCCGTTCGGCCTGATTAACATTGGCGACGACGCAGGCTTCTTCAAGGCCGCAGAAGACCGGGAAGACTTCGACAACGAGGCCGACGACTTCGGCGGTGCCCTGTTCGGCACCCTCAACGCCAAGGACTCGAAGCTCAACGTGCTGATCGGCTCGCGCAAGTTCACCGAGGGCTGGAGCAGCTGGCGAGTGTCCACGATGGGCCTGCTGAACATGGGCCAAGGCGAAGGCTCTCAGATCATCCAGCTGTTCGGGCGGGGCGTGCGGCTGAAGGGCAAAGGCTACTCGCTCAAGCGCACCCTCCCGCAGGAGCGCCCCAAAGGCACGCACCTGGACAAGCTGGAGGCGCTGAACATCTTCGGCGTGCGCGCCAGCTACATGGCCGCCTTCAAGGACTACCTGCGCGAAGAGGGCATCACCCCCAGCGACGAAGTTCTGGAGTTGGACTTCCCAACCCGGGCCAACCTGCCTGCGAGCAAGCTGAAGACCCTCGCGTTGAAGGACGGCTACAAGGACAACCAGAAGCTCGGGTTCAAGCGCAAGCACTTCCCCTGGCTCTACGAAGTGCCCACCGAGTTCCAGGGCAAGATCAAGCTGCCCCACGTTGTGCTGGACCTTTACCCACGCGTCGAAGCGCTTTCCACGCAGAAGGGAGGCGCGGCGGCGGCCACCGAGGCCAGAAACAAGGGCAAGCTGAACACCGACCTGTTCAGCCTGTTCGATTGGGACCGCATCTACCTGGCTCTGCAGAGCCACAAGATCCAGCGCAGCTGGAGCAACCTGCGGCTGGATCGCCAGCGCGTCATCGACTTCTGCAACGGCGATTCGAGCTGGTACACCCTGTTCGTGCCGGCAGCCGAGTTGGCTGTCCATAGCTTCGCTGACGTGCGCAAGCAAGAGGACATCCTGCTACGCCTGCTGACGGACTACACCGACCGCTTCTACAAGGCCTTGAGGTCGGGCTACGAGGGCCAGTTCTACGACGTGGTCCACATGCACGCCGACCACGGCTCGATGCTCAAGCTGTACCAGTTCGAGATCGAGAACAACGACAACGGCCTGGAGTACATGAAGCGGCTGGAGACGCTGAAGAAGCTGGTGGCGGACGGCAAGCTGGGCGAGGCCAGCAAATGGAACGCACCGCACATGGTCGCCATCAGCTTCGACCGGCACCTGTACTACCCGCTGCTGTCGCTGGAGGACAAGGACGCGGTGCCATTGAAGCTGCGCCCGTTGGCACTGGAGGCGCCCAGCGAATGGCAATTCGTGCAGGACCTGCAAGAGTTCTACGGTTCGCCGGCAGGCAAGGCTGCTGTCGGCCAGCGCAGCCTCTACCTGCTGCGCAACGCTGATCGCGAAGAGAAGGGGCTGGGCTTCGCCCTGGCTGGCAACTTCTACCCCGACTTCCTGCTGTGGCTGGTGGACGATGCCACGGGCGAGCAGTGGCTGACATTTGTCGATCCGAAGGGCTTGCGCAACCTGGATCTGACCCACCCCAAGCTGGGCCTCTACAAGGAGGTCAAGACGCTGGAAGCCACGCTGAACAAGCAAGCAAAGGCAGGCGAGCCGCGCCTAGTGCTGAACGCCTTCGTGCTGTCGCCGACCAAGTTCTCCGACCTGTTGAACGTTGGCGACCCGGCCAAGAAGCAGGAGCTGGAGGACCGGCACGTCTTGTTCATGGAGGACGGGCGGGACAAGTACCTGGGCGGCATGTTCGCGCGGATAGTCTGAAGTCCAACCTATATGCAGCGATGACAGACTGTGCTGGCCTAGTGTCAACGACGTCGGCCGCCTTCGAAACTTCCAGGTTGCCGGCGCCCTTTGTCCATGATGCAGGAGGAGTCACTGTTAGGCGCTACTCCCTTGCGCATCAGCGCCTCTATCCGCTTTGCCGCTGCCTGATCGGCGACTGCCTTGGCGGCCTCAGGAAAATACTCACGCTCGATCAGTTCGCGGGGAATGGCCCCTTTGCGCCGAGCAATCTCCAGCCCTTTGTCGGTGCGGGTAATGAGCATTCCGCACCGATCCTCGAACCACCGGATGAGTCGGCTCTGGTAGGCCGTGCCATGAAAGACGTCGAGCAACCGACGCATGTCCGTCGTGTCGCCGTGCGCCATGGCACTGACCGATGCCCATCGCACGGCCGCAATCAATTGCGCTGACCGCGACAGCTTTTCTGCGCTGATGAGCGCAACAAGATCTGGGTCGCCCAGGTGGCGCAGCAATGCGGGCCTGTTGGTACCCTTCTTCGACATGGTCCTTCAAGCGTAGACGAGGGCCTGTGCCGGGGTCACGCGTCGATATTCGCCGCCCGCAACGCGTTGGTTTCGATGAAATCGCGCCGCGGCTCCACCTCATCCCCCATCAGCATCGTGAACACCTTGTCCGCCTCGATCGCGTCCTCGATCTGCACGCGCAGCAGGCGGCGCACGGTGGGGTCCATGGTGGTTTCCCAGAGCTGGCCGGGGTTCATTTCGCCCAGGCCCTTGTAGCGCTGGCGGCCCACGCTGCTTTCGGCCTGGCCCATCAGCCAGGCCATGGCGGCGCGGAAGTCGGCGCCGCACTTGCTTTCCTTGGCCTTTTCGCCTTCGCCGCGCTTGACGGTGGCGTTGGGGCCCAGCAGGCCCTTGAAGGTGCGGCCGGCGGTGGCCAGGGCGTCGTAGTCGGCGCCGTGGATGAAGTCGGGGCTGATGATGCTGCTCTTGATGTTGCCGTGGTGGCGGCGGCTGATGCGCAGCAGGTGCTTGTCGGTGCGCTCGTCGAACACGGCTTCCACCTCGGCGTCGTGCAGCGCGGCCTTCAGGGCGATGGCGCTTTGTTCGGCGGCGGTGGTGCTGTCCAGGTCCAGCGTCAGGCCGTCGCTGATGGCGCGCAGGGCTTCCACGTCCATCCAGGCGCTCAGGCGGTCGATCACGTTGGTGGCCTTGACGTAGGCCTGGGCCTTCTCGGCCAGGGCCTCGCCGTTCAGGATGGGGCTGCCGTTGCCGGGGTCGATGGCGGCGCTGTCGATGGCCACCTTCAGCAGGTAGTCGTCCAGCGCGGCGGCGTCCTTCAGGTACTGCTCCTGCTTGCCGTGCTTCACCTTGTACAGCGGCGGCTGGGCGATGTAGATGTGGCCGCGCTCCACCAGCTCGGGCATCTGGCGGTAGAAGAAGGTCAGCAGCAGGGTGCGGATGTGGGCGCCGTCCACGTCCGCGTCGGTCATGATGATGATGCGGTGGTAGCGCAGCTTGTCGGGGTTGAAGTCATCGCCGCCCATGCCCTTGCCGATGCCGGTGCCCAGCGCGGTGATCAGGGTCAGGATTTCATTGCTGCTGAGCAGCTTCTCGTAGCGCGCCTTCTCCACGTTCAGGATCTTGCCGCGCAGCGGCAGGATGGCCTGGAACTTCCGGTCGCGGCCCTGCTTGGCGCTGCCGCCGGCCGAGTCGCCCTCCACGATGTAGATCTCGCACAGCGCGGGGTCCTTCTCCTGGCAGTCGGCCAGCTTGCCGGGCAGGCCCATGCCGTCGAGCACGCCCTTGCGGCGGGTCATCTCGCGCGCCTTGCGGGCGGCGTCGCGGGCGCGGGCGGCGTCGACGATCTTGCCGCAGATGGTCTTGGCGTCGGTGGGGTTCTCCAGCAGCCAGTCGGTCAGCAGGCGGCTGACGATGTCCTCCACCGGCGCGCGCACTTCCGAGCTGACCAGCTTGTCCTTGGTCTGGCTGCTGAACTTGGGTTCGGGCACCTTGACGCTGACCACGCAGGCCAGGCCTTCGCGCATGTCGTCGCCGGTGATCTCGACCTTGGCCTTCTTGGCGATCTCGTTGTCGTCGATGTACTTGTTGATGACGCGGGTCATCGCGGCGCGCAGGCCGGTCAGGTGGGTGCCGCCGTCACGCTGCGGGATGTTGTTGGTGAAGCACAGCACGCTCTCGCTGAAGGAGTCGTTCCACTGCATCGCCACTTCCACACCCACGTTGGTGCCCTGGTCGCTGAGCTTGTCGCCCTGGGCGTGGAAGATGTTGGGGTGCAGGATCTTCTTGCCCTTGTTGACGAACTCGACGAAGCCCTTCACGCCGCCGGCATAGGCGAAGTTGTCTTCCTTGCCGCCGTTGCGCTCATCCACCAGGCGGATCTTCACGCCGTTGTTCAGGAAGCTCAGCTCGCGCAGGCGCTTGGCCAGGATGTCGTAGTGGTACTCGTTGTTCTCTTTGAAGATCTCGGTGTCGGGCAGGAAGTGCACCTCGGTGCCGCGCTTGTCGGTGGGGCCGACGATGCGCATCGGGCTGGTCTCCACGCCGTCCACCACTTCGATCACGCGGTCCTGCGGCACGCCCTGCTTGAAGTCGATCTGGTGCACCTGGCCGTCGCGGCGCACCGTCAGGCGCAGCCACTTCGACAGGCCGTTCACGCAGCTCACGCCCACACCGTGCAGGCCGCCAGACACCTTGTAGCTGTTCTGGTTGAACTTGCCGCCGGCGTGCAGCTCGGTCAGCGCGATCTCGGCGGCACTGCGCTTGGGCTCGTGCTTGTCGTCCATCTTCACGCCGGTGGGGATGCCGCGGCCGTTGTCCACCACGCTGATCGAGTTGTCGGTGTGGATGGTCACGACGATGTCGTCGCAGTGGCCGGCCAGCGCCTCGTCGATGGAGTTGTCCACCACCTCGAAGACCAGGTGGTGCAGGCCGGTGCCGTCACTGGTGTCGCCGATGTACATGCCCGGGCGCTTGCGCACCGCCTCCAGGCCTTCCAGGATCTGGATGGACTCGGCGCCGTAGCTGCCGGAACCCGGGGTGGGTTGGGGCGCGGGCTGCTCGTCGGGGGTGGGGGTGATGTCGCTCATGGGGACTTTCGGGAACGTGCCCGCGTGAAAAACGGGGCCTGTCTAAAACGCTTCAAGCGGGTGCCCGGTGAAGGACAGACCCGCTTGTGGGAGGTGGCGCCGGGGGGCGTCAGATTCGCATTGGCATCACCACGTACTTGAAGCCGTTGTCGTCGGGGATGGTGATCAGCGCGGCGGAACTGCCGTCGTGCATCTCCAGCCGCACCATCTCCTGGCCCATGTTGCCCAGGGCATCCATCAGGTAGGTGACGTTGAAGCCGATCTCGATGGCGGGGCCGTCGTAGTCGATTTCCAGCTCTTCCTTGGCCTCTTCCTGCTCGGCGTTGCTGGAGGCGATGCGCAGCGTGCCGGGGTCGATGTTGACGCGCACGCCCTTGAACTTCTCGCTGGTCAGGATGGCGGCGCGCTGCAGGCTGGCCAGCAGCGGGGCGCGGCCCAGCGTGATGATGTTCTTGTGGTTCTTCGGGATGACGCGGTTGTAGTCGGGGTACTTGCCCTCGACCAGCTTGGTCACGAACTCCATGCCGCTGAAGCTGAACTTGGCCTGGTTGCCGGCGAAGCGCATCTCGATCTGGGCTTCGTCTTCGCCCTCGGCCGTCTTGCCGTCCTTCAGCAGGCGCATCAGCTCCAGCACGGTCTTGCGCGGCAGGATGACCTCCTGCTTGGGGATGTCGGCCTCCAGCTGTGCCTGGGCCAGCGCCAGACGGCTGCCGTCGGTGGCCACCAGCGTGAGGGTGCGGCCCTCGGCGACGAACAGGATGCCGTTGAGGTAGTAGCGGATGTCGTGCACCGCCATCGCGAAGTGCACCTGGTCGATCAGGTGCTTGAGCGTCTTCTGCGGCACGCTGAAGGCGGGGCCGAAGTCCACCGCCTCATTCACCAGCGGGAAGTCATCGGAGGGCAGCGTCTGCAGCGTGAAGCGGCTCTTGCCGCCCTGCAGCGTCAGCTTGTTGCCATTGGCGGTGAGCGACACCTGCTGGTCGGCCGGCAGGGTGCGCAGGATGTCGATCAGCTTGCGCGCGCCCACGGTGGTGCTGAAGCTGCCGGCGTCGCCGCCCAGCGCGGCGCTGGTGCGCACCTGGATTTCCAGGTCGGAGGTGGTGAACTCGATCGTCTCGCCCGACTTGCGCACCAGCACGTTGGCCAGGATGGGCAGGGTGTGCCGCCGCTCCACGATGCCGGCCACCGATTGCAGGGCGGCGAGCAGCTGCTGTTGTGCGGCCTTCAGAACAATCATGTCTTCCTCTTTCGAATGAGCCGGATCGGGCGATGGCGTCAACTGCGCATTTTCGCCTGTTTTCGGGCCATTCGGGCGCCCCGGCGGGCGCCACCCGCACGCTACTTGACCAGCCCCAGGGATCCGGCCACGCCGGGCGTCACGGTGTAGCGCTGCATCGGCTGCAGGCCCTGGGCGAAGTAACGCTGCAGATCTCCGGGAAGACCCTCAATCAGCGGGTGCTCGGCGTACAGGTAGCCGGCGCCGGTGCCGGTCCAGTCACCCAGGACCTGCTCGCTGCCGCCGAGCGGGCGGTAGCGCAGCTGGCCGCTGGTGCACAGCGCGGAGCTGCAGTCCAGCGTCCCGGCCAGCGCCGCGGGCTGACCGATCGGGTGGCGGGCGGCCCACACCGGCACCGCGGTGGCCTGTGACACCAGCTCGCCCGGCGAACCATCGGCCGCCAGCAGGCGCAGCGCCGTGTAGGTGTAGGCGCCAAAACCGTGGAAGTCGTAGTAGTAGCCGGTGTCGTGGCGCACCAGCGGCCGCTCGCCCACCGCGCCCATCAGCGACACCGAATCCACCCCCGGCTGGTCGGCGATCAGCGTGGTCCAGGCGCCGCCGGCCAGCGGCATGGCGCGCACGGTGCACTGCGGCATCAGGTAGGTCATGTCGGTCACGCAGAAGCTGGCCAGCACCCGGGTGGCGGTGGGCACCACGGCCGGCACGCTGCCTTCGGTCAGGGCCAGGTCGGACACCAGCGTGGCGCTGCCGGCCTGCGCGCGCACAAAGCCGCCGTGGGCGGTGGCCAGCCACAGCGCCTGGGCGTTGGCGCGCCAGGCCTGCGGGGCCTCGGCCAGCGCCAGCAGCGGGTCGCTGATGCGGGCGCCGTCGGTGGTCCAGTGCACGGCGCGCAGCGCGGCGCCGTCATGCAGGTAGGCCAGGCCGGCCACCGCCGGGTCCGGGCCCAGCCACAGCGGGGCCGTGGCATCGCGGGGGCCCGACAGACCGCTGGACACCGCCAGGCTGGGGCTCAGCAGCGACAGCTGCCCCGCGGCCCCCGGGTTGCCGCTGGAGGCCAGCACCCCGCTGGCCTGGCCGTCGTCGCCGGCCAGCACCGCCACCAGCGACGCGCTGACCGGCGCGCTGCTGGCGTTCATGCCGGTGTGCAGCAGCCGGGGCTGCTCGCTGCTGAAGCAGGTGTCGACACTGGCGGCGGCGCGCACGCCCACCACCGCCAGGGCGCCGGACGCATCCAGCGCCTCCACCCGGTCGATCGCACAGGCCACCGCCAGCGTTGACAGCTGCACCGGCTCGTGCGCCTGGCCACCGCGCAGGTCGATGCGGTAGACCTTGTGGTCGTGCATGAAGACCACCTGGGCCACCTCGGCGTCGGTCCAGGTGCGGGCGGCGGTGTCGGCGATGCGCCGGCGCACCACCTGGACCGGGCCGCCATCGCTGGCCACATCCACCAGCAGCTGGTCGGGCGCGATCGGGTCCCAGGCCTGCACACGGTAGGTGCCACCGCTGGACACCACGGCAAAGCGCAGGTAGGCGGATTCGTCACTCGCGCCACTGTCACCGCCACCGCCGCCGCCTCCGCAAGCGGCCAGGACAGCCACCGCCATGGCCCACACGGGGGTGGCGACGGCGCGCCGCCGGGGGGAATGAAAGGGATGCTTCTTCATGGAGTCGGGTTGCGGGTGTTCAGCGGTGGGTTGAGTGTGGGCGCCCGGCCCTGCGGCCGACAACGCCTGTTCAAGGGGGGGCCGCTTGCCGCGGACCGGCCGTGGCGTGAGCCCGATCAAGGCAGGTGCTGGGTCAAGCGCCGCAGCGAGCCGGCCACGCCGGGGCGCAGCAGCCAGGCGTCGCTGCGGCCGCTGGCGTCGGTCGTCAGACTGCCGGCCGAGAAGCCCAGCGGCAGGCCCTCGATGCCCGCCAGCCAGCCAATGACCTGCTGCTCGCCCAGCGGCCCCAGGCTGACCGCGGCCCCGCCGTCACTGGCGCGTTGCTCCTGCAGATCGATGCGGCAATCCACCGGGCACACCAGCCGGCGGGTCACCGGGGCGGTGGTGCCGATGGGCGCGCTGGCGGCCTGCAGTACACCCGCCACCAGCGGGCCCAGGGTCGCGGTGCCGGCCTGCGGATCGACGTCGTAGAGCTGGCGGGCGCAGCCCAGCGAGCCACAGCTGCTCTGCGCCACCAGCAGGCGCTGCCCGGTGCTGCCCAGCGTGGTGAGGGCGTTCACGCGCGGAATGAAGTCGGTCGTGATGGCGCTCAGCAGCGCTTGCGGCGTGCCCCCGCTGCGCGGCAGCGCGTGCACCTCGTCGAGGTTGGCGACGTAGCTGCCCGTGGTCGCCAGGCCCGAGGCACGGCTGTCCACCAGCACATGGGTATCGGTCAGGTGCACGCTGCGGAACGTGCGTGCCAGGTCGTAGGGCGGGCCGGTGCGGGCGTCGATGCGGCCCAGCAGCGTGCTGACGCCGCCAGCCAGGCGGTGGACGGCGCCGTCATCGACCAGGTAGACACCGTCGGCCGCGCCCTGCGCGACGGGCGCGTCACCTGCCAGCGCCTGCACCGCGGTGGCATCGACCGTGACGCTGGGGCCTGACCAGCGCAGCGCTCGGACCTGGCGGCCCACCGCGGCGTAGCCCAGGCCGGGCGCGGACGGATCCAGGCCCAGGAAGCGGGCCGTGGCACCCGCCGGCGCGGTGCCCAGTGCCAGATCCGGCAGTGCGGCCAGCGTGGCGTCGCGCAGTTGCAGCGACTCGCCCGCACCGCCGGTGCCCGGCCGCGACAGCAGCAGCGCGCCCACGCTCAGATCGGCCGCTGGCAAGCCAGCCAGCAGCCGCGCGCCGCCCAGGTTCAGGCCAGGTTCGCTGGCGGCACTGTCGGTGCGTAGCAGCAGCGTGTCCAGCGGGCCGCTGCAATCGCCCGCACCTGCAGGCCGCTGGGTCACCGCCAGGGCCGCCACGCCGCCGTCGGCGCGCAGCGGCACCAGGGCGCTCAGCGTGCACAGGCGATCAGCCGCGCCAATGCGCTGCGGCGTGGGCTGGGCGCTGCCCAGCAGGTCGATCAGGTACAGCTGCTCCTGCGCCACATAGACCAGCAGACGGTCACCCAGCCGGGTGGCGCTGCGGGTGGCGGTGTCCACCCGCACGGCCACGCTGCGGGCCGACGAGGGCGGGTCGGCCGCCCCTGGCAGATCCAGTGCTGCGGCGTCCGACAGCGGATCGACCACCGCCCAGTGCGACACGCTGCCGTCGTGGGCCGCAATGGCCAGCCGGTAATCGGCCAGCGCGGGTGGGGTGTCCGGCCCGGTTGGGGCAGTGTCCTGACCATTGCCGCAGGCCACCAGTGCCGTGCCGAGCAGGGCGCTGAGGACGGCGGCCGTCATGCGCCCAGCGGCCGGGTGCGCGCGAAGGCGCGGTGTGTTGTTCATCGATGCTCCCTGACTGGCCCGAGGCGACAGGCCGGAAGGGATGATCGACGCAGAAGGGCCGGGCCGACAGACCTAGATTTCAGGAGGCGCGACGATGGTGCGCGCCGGCGCGGCAGGCTCAGCCCTTGAGCGTCTGCTCCAGCACGTGCAGTTGCTGGTTCAGCTCGGTGTCCTTCTGGCGCTCGCCGCCCACCTTGCGCACCGCGTGCAGCACGGTGGTGTGGTCGCGGCCGCCGAAGAGCTCGCCGATCTCGGGCAGGCTCTTCTGCGTCAGCTCCTTGGCCAGGTACATCGCAATCTGGCGCGGCCGGGCGATGCTGGCCGGGCGCTTCTTGCTGTACATGTCGGCGATCTTGATCTTGTAGAAGTCGGCCACCGTCTTCTGGATGTTCTCGACCGAGATCTGGCGGTTCTGGATGGACAGCAGGTCCTTCAGCGCCTCGCGCGCCAGCGCGATGGTGATCTCCTTGTGGCTGAACTTGGCGTAGGCCAGCACCTTGCGCAGCGCGCCTTCGAGCTCGCGCACATTGGCGCGCACGTTCTTGGCCACGAAGAAGGCCACGTCCTCGGGCATGGGCGCGCCCTCGGCGCGCGACTTGGCCATCAGGATGGCCACGCGCATCTCCAGCTCGGGCGGCTCGATGGCCACGGTCAGGCCCGAATCGAAGCGGCTGGTCAGCCGCTGGTCGATGTCCACCAGCCCCTTGGGGTAGGTGTCGCTGGTCATGATGATGTGGGCCTTCTTGGCCAGCAGCGCTTCGAAGGCGTTGAAGAACTCCTCCTGGGTGCGCTCCTTGCCGGCGAAGAACTGCACGTCGTCGATCAGCAGCAGGTCGAGGTTGTGGTACTTGGCCTTGAGCTCGTCGAAGGTCTTGCGCTGGTAGTTCTTGACGACGTCGGAGATGAACTGCTCGGCGTGCAGGTACAGCACGCGCGCACCGGGCTTGTCCTTCAGCAGCGCGTTGCCCACCGCATGCACCAGGTGGGTCTTGCCCAGGCCCACGCCGCCGTAGATGAACAGCGGGTTGTACATGACCCCCGGTGCGCCGGCCACGTGCAGCGCGGCGGTGCGGGCCATCTGGTTGGCGCGGCCGGCCACCAGTGAATCGAAGGTGAGCGCCGGGTTCAGGCGGTTGCGGTTGGCGGCGGGTGCCAGGGCTGGCAAAACGGGGGCGGCCTGCGGCAGCGGCTGGGCGCCGGGGGCGTTGGCCAGCACCTGCTCGCCGTCGGGTACCCAGGCGGTCTGCTGGGGCGGCGGGCGCAGATGGGTGCTGGCCTGCGCGCCCATCATGGCCTGGGCCATCACGCGGCTGGCGGACTGCGGGCGCGACTCCAGCGGCCGCGGCGCCGCCAGCGTGGTGTCGCGCGGGGCCAGGGTCAGCGACAGGCGCACCGGCTGCTCGGCCAGCTCGGCCAGCACGGTCTCGATGCGGGCGCTGTACTGGCTGCGGATCCAGTCCAGCTTGAAGCGGTTGGGCACGCGCAGCGTGGCCACGGCGACGCCGCCGTCCTCGCCCACCTCGGCGGGGGGCAAGGGACGGATCCAGGTGTTGAATTGCTGTTCGGGCAGTTCGATCGCGAGGCGCTCGCAAACGCGCTGCCAGAGGTCTGGGCTCATGTGGACAAGTTCTTTTCGAGCGGGCGGATTCTACGCATGGTCAGGGCCGATGCAGACCCGGTTATCCACAGTTTTTTGGCGGGGGTCAATCCCCGTGGGCGGGCGCATGCTGTGGTGCAAGTGTTTGACCGGCAATGCTCTTTTTGCTCTAATTGAGGGTTTCCCGAACTCGGGGTGGCAGTTGTAAGCGCTGGCAACAAGCACCGACACACCTTCGCGGCACTGGCTGCGGGGGGTGGTGCCTGGCCAGGCAGCGAGCAGGTCTGCAACGCCGGAGCCCTCATCCGGCGGTTCGGTGGGGGGCTGTTGCAACTGCAACTGCGGCCGGTACGGCCGCCGTGGTGGTGGTGGCGGCCGCTCAGGGCCCCGACTCCTTTCCTACCAGCAGGTTTCATCATGAAGCGCACCTATCAGCCTTCCAAGGTCCGCCGCGCCCGCACGCACGGCTTTCTCGTCCGCATGAAGACCCGTGGCGGCCGCGCGGTGGTCAACGCCCGCCGCGCCAAGGGCCGCAAGAAGCTGACCCAGGTCTGATCGGCGCCGCCGCCGATCCGGCAGCGATGGACGTCGGTCGCATCGTGCGTCCGGCCGATTTCGAGCGGGTGCTCGGCACCTCGCCCCGTTCGCGAAGCGCTCACTTCGCCGTGCACCATGTGCCCGGTGGGCCCTCTCGCGCACGGGGCGCTCGCACGTCGGACACTGATGCACCGCTTGTCCCGGGTTTGTCCCCCGAGTTATCCACAGGTGATGCCCCAGCCGGGTGCGCGCCTGTGGATGACCACCGCTGCTGGCTCGGTCTGGTGGTGCCCAAGCGGCACGCCCGACGGGCCGTGACGCGCAACCTGATCAAGCGCCAGCTGCGCGCGGCCATGGGCCGCCATGCCGCCACCCTGCCCGCCGGGCTGTGGGTGGTGCGGCTGCGCTCGCCCTTCGACAAGGCAGTCTTTCCCAGCCCCGGCTCCGACGCCCTGCGCGCCGCCGCCCACGCCGAGATCGAGCAGCTGTTCCACCAGGCCGCGCACGCGCCGCTGGCGGCACAGCCGCGGCGCGACCGCGGCCCGCGCCGGAGGGCTGCCTGATGCCGCCGCTGTCGATGTGGCCGCGCCAGGCCCTGCTGGGCCTGGTCCGGGCCTACCGCCTGCTGCTGAGCCCCTGGATCGGCGGCGGCTGCCGCTTCGAGCCCACCTGCTCGCGCTACGCGATCGATGCGCTCGAGCGCCACGGCGCCGCCGCCGGCAGCTACCTGGCGGCGCGGCGCATCCTGCGCTGCGCGCCCTGGTGCGACGGCGGCCATGACCCGGTGCCGGCCCAGCGGCCGCGCCTGTTCGCCCATTGCTGTGTCGGTGCCACCCGCGCCGACACCTCACCGACGACTTCCACACCCCCCATGCCATGAACGATATCCGCCGCAATTTCCTGTGGGTGGTGTTTGCGATGTCCCTGGTCCTGCTCTGGGACGCCTGGAACAAGCACAACGGCGAGCCCACGCTGTTCGGCGCGCCGATCGCCGCCACCCCGGCCTCGGCCGCTTCGGCCGCGCCGGGCGGTGTGCCCGCGTCGGCCACCCAGCCGGCCGCGGCCGCGGCCGCCACCACCGCCGCTGCGCCCGCCAACGACCCCGGCGAGCTGGTGGTGCTGCAGACCGACGTGCTGCGCCTGACGCTGGCCTCGCGCGGCGGTGACGTGGTGCGTGCCGAGCTGCTGGCCTACCCCGACGACCAGGACAAGTCGCAGCCGGTGGTGCTGATGGACCGCAGCGCCAACCGCACCTACCTGGCGCAGACCGGCTTCATCGGCACCGGCCTGCCCAGCCACTTCACGCTGCTGAGCGCCCAGCCGGGCGAGCGCACGCTGAAGGACGGCGCCAGCGAGCTGAGCGTGGTCTTCGCGTCGCCCGAGGCGAACGGCGTGCAGTGGACCAAGACGCTGACGCTGCGCCGCGGCCAGTACGCGATCGACGTCAAGAACGAGCTGCGCAACACCGGCGCCGCCGCGGTGGACGCCCAGATCTACCTGCAACTGCAGCGTGACGGCACGCCGCCGCCGGGGGGCTCGAGCTTCTACTCCACCTTCACTGGCCCGGCCATCTACTCCGACGAGAAGAAGTTCCAGAAGGTCGAGTTCAAGGACATCGACAAGCGCAAGCCCGGCGAGGCGCCCAGCCACATCACCAAGGCGCAGGACGGCTGGGTGGCGATGGTGCAGCACTACTTCACCAGCGCCTGGCTGGTGAACACGCCGGGCGCGCGCGAGTTCGTCACCAAGAAGGACAAGGACAACCTGTACTCGGTGGCCCTGGTGCAGCCGCTGGGCAGCGTGGCGCCGGGCGCCACCGCCACCCACCAGGCGCAGCTCTACGTGGGCCCGCAGGAAGAGAACCGGCTGGCCGCGCTGGCCCCGGGCCTGGAGCTGGTCAAGGACTACGGCGTGCTGCACATCCTGGCCAAGCCGCTGTTCTGGGTGCTGGACCAGCTGCACAAGCTGATCGGCAACTGGGGCTGGGCGATCGTCGGCCTGGTGGTGCTGCTGAAGATCGCCTTCTACTGGCTCAATGCCAGCGCCTACAAGTCGATGGCCAAGATGAAGGCGGTCAACCCGCGCATCATGGAGCTGCGCGAGCGACTGAAGGACAAGCCGCAGGAGATGCAGCAGGAGATGATGCGCATCTACCGCGAGGAGAAGGTCAACCCGCTGGGTGGCTGCCTGCCGATCTTCATCCAGATGCCTTTCTTCATGGCGCTGTACTGGGTGCTGATGGCCACGGTGGAGATGCGCGGCGCGCCCTGGATCTGGTGGATCCACGACCTGGCCGCGATCGACCCGTACTACATCCTGCCCGCGGTGATGACCGCCACCAGCCTGCTGCAGGTCTGGCTGGGCCCCAAGGCCGGCGACGAGATGCAGCAGAAGATGATGTGGATGATGCCGCTGATCTTCGGCGTGATGTTCTTCTTCTTCCCGGCCGGCCTGGTGCTGTACTGGCTGACCAACAACATCCTGTCGATCGCCCAGCAGTGGTGGATCAACAAGCGCCTGGGCGTGAACTGATCGCTGAACCCCGCAACGCCCCCGCGTGCCACCGGCCGCGGGGGCGTTGTCCTTGAGGGCGGCGCTCGCGGCGAGCTGCCAAGAAAGTCACACACCGCCGTGTCGCGACACTCATCGGTCCCCTGCCGCTGACGATGCCCTGGATGCCCAAGTGGGTATCTAGGAGCGAGCAATGCAAGGCAAGACGATGGCCGTGGCCGGTGGCGTGGTGTGCGCGCTGGCGGCGGCAGGATGGGTGGGCGCAGGCGCCTGGTCCGGACAGCAACTCGAGGCCGAACTGCAGGCGCTGCAGGCCAGGCCCGCCGGTGCGGGCACCGCGGTGCGGGTCAGCGGCCTGAAGCACCAGCGCGGCCTGCTGTCGTCCAGCGGTGAGCTGGAGGTGCGGCTGGAGCCCGGCTGCGACGCTGCCGAAGGCCAGGACGAACCCGTCACGCTGCATGTGCGCTACCAGGCCAGCCACCTGCCGCTGCCCACGGCGCTGATGCGCTTCGACTGGCAGGCCCTGCCCACCGGCGACACCGGGCGCGCCTTCGCCGAGCTGTTCGGCCAGGCGACGACGCTCAGCGGCCGCGGCAGCGTCACCCCCGGCGGCGCACTGCGCTCGGAGATGTCGCTGCCCGAGCTGTCGGTGCGCCGCGCCGGCTCGGCGCTGCAGGTGGCGGCCTCGCAAGGCTTCATCAGCGTGCACGGCAAGGCGGTGGGCTTTGGCTGGACCTGGCCGCGGGTGGTGGCGCGCGGCGACGGCCAGGCGGTGGAGATGAAGGACGTGGCGCTGGACCTGGACCTCAGCAACCGCTTCCTGGGCACCGGCAGCGCGCAGTTCGCGGTGGGTGCGATGAGCACCGGGCTGGGCCAGCTCGAAGGCCTGACGCTGCGCTCCGAGGCGCGCGAGAACGGCGACCGGCTGGACATGAGCATCCGCCCCGCCGTGGCCAAACTGGTGGCCGCCGGTCAGGCGCTCGAGGGCCTGGCGCTGGAGCTGCACGTCAAGGGCCTGGACACCCGCAGTGTCGAGACGCTGACCACCACCTTCTCGGCCAGCTGCGGCCTGCAGGCGCTGACCGCCAGCGAAGGCCAGGCGGTGCGTGATGCCGTGCAGCGTCTGCTCACGCGCGGCTTCTCGGCTGGCATCGGGCAGCTCAGCGGCCGCTCCGGCGAGGGCGCGATCGACGGCCAGTGGAGCGTCGAGCTGCAACCCGCGCGCGGCGCGCAAATCCGCCTGGCCGAGCAGCTGCGCTCCAGCGGCCGCCTGGATGTGGGCGCCGGACTGCTGACGCCCGACCAGCGCCAGACGCTGCTGGCCATGGGCATGGCGGTGGAGCAGGCCAGCGGCCTGCGCGCCAGCTACGACTACGCCGACGGACTGCTCAAGGTCAACGGCCGCACGCTGGATGCCGGTGGCTTCCAGCAGACACTGGCCGAGGCCGACACCCGCATCGCCGCCCAGCTGGCGGAATGGTCGGCACCGCGCGTGGCCCAGGCCCCCGCGCCTGTGCCGGTCGCTGCGACCGAGGTCCCCGCCGCTGCGCCCGCTGCGGCGCCCGAGCCGGCGGCCGAGGCCGCCGTGACACCGCCGCCGGCCATGGCCCCCACGCCGGTGGCCACCGAATGCGGCGACCTGGAGACCTGTGTCCGCCAGAGCCTGGCTGCCGGCCGAGCGCAGGACGTCGACACACTGCGCGCCCAGGCCTCGCGCATCGACGCGCTGCCCAAGCCCGACGTCGGCAACAAGGCGGTGGCCCGCCAGCACAACACCACCGGGCTGGACGCCCTGAAGCGCAACGATCTGCCCGCCGCCGTGGCCGCGCTGCGCCTGGCGCTGCGCGAGAACCCGCGCGACGTGGAGGTGGCCGGCAACCTGGGCTATGCGCTGGTCAAGGCAGACCGCGCGGCCGAGGCCTCGGACGTGCTGCTGGCGGCGCTGGTGCTGGACCCCCGGCGCAGTTCCACCTGGACGCCGCTGGCCGAGGCCCTGGCCCTGTCGGGCCGCGCGGCCGACGCCGATGCCGCGCTGTGGATCGCCTACCAGTGGTCGGCCAACCGCGAGAAGTCGCTGGCCTGGTACCAGGACCGCGCCGACAAGGAGACCCGCCCCGCGCTGCAGGCGCTCTACGCACGCCAGCTGCGGCTGGTGGTGGCGGACAGCGGCCGACGCTGACGCCGCCTCAACTTCCGGCCGCGCGCGGCCGATAGGCCTCTGGCGGGACCGTCGTTGAAGCCCTCCCGGGCTGACCCCGCGGGCCGTCGGTGCCGACCATGCGGTGGGCGCCGGCGGCCCGTCCCGCGCCAGGCACTAGCGTCGATCGTCCAGCGCCGCCAGCGGGCGCTCGGCGGCATGGGGTTCGGCGTAGGTCACGCCGGGTTGCCGGCGCAGCTGGCGCGCGGCGGCATCGGTGGACAGCCCCGGCGCCAGGACCACCCGCTGCAGATGGGGGCCCAGCGTCTGCGTCACCCGGGCCTGCACACCCAGCAGGGCGCGCTCGCGGGCCGATTCGGTGCTGTCCGGCATGAATTGCACCAGCAACTCGCCCGGCGGCTCCGCCGCCACGGCGCAGACCACCCAGCTGCCCAACAGGGCGCCCGTCACCCAGGCGCGCCAGCCCCACCCCACAGCCTTGCTTCGCATGCTTCCCTCCCAGGACGGTGACTCGTGCGGACCCATCATGGACTCCGCCGGCGGCGTTTGTCGCCCCCTAAGCTGCACGCCGGTGCCGCCGCCGCGGCGGACGTCACAATCCGGTGCATGTCTGCCTCCACGCTGCCCCCTGCCGGCCCGCTGGCCGGCCTCAAGGTCCTGGAACTGGGCCAACTGATCGCCGGGCCGTTCGCCGGCAAGACCCTGGGCGACTTCGGCGCCGAGGTGATCAAGGTCGAACCGCCCGGCACCGGCGACCCGCTGCGCCAGTGGCGCCTGCTGCACAACGGCACCAGCGTCTGGTGGCAGGTGCAGAGCCGCAACAAGAAGAGCGTGGTGCTGGACCTGCGCAGTGACGAGGGCCGCTCCGACGTGCGCCGCCTGATCGACGAGGCCGACGTGCTGATCGAGAACTTCAAGCCCGGCACGCTGGAGAAGTGGGGCCTGGGCTACGAGTCCCTGGCCGCCAGCAACCCCGGCCTGATCATGCTGCGCATCAGCGGCTACGGCCAGGATGGCCCCTACCGCGACCTGCCGGGCTTTGCGGTGGTGGCCGAGGCCATGGGCGGCCTGCGCCACCTGATGGGCGAGCCCGGCCGGGTGCCGGTGCGCGCGGGGGTGAGCCTGGGCGACACGCTGGCGGCGCTGCATGGCGTGATCGGCGTGCTGCTGGCGCTGCAGGCGCGCGCACGCACCGGGCGCGGCCAGGTGGTGGATGTGGCGCTCTACGAGGCGGTGTTCAACTGCATGGAAAGCCTGCTGCCCGAGTACAGCGCGTTTGGCGCGGTGCGCCAGCCGGCCGGCAGCGCGCTGCCCGGCATCGCGCCCAGCAACGCCTACCGCTGCGCCGATGGCCAGGTGGTGATCGGCGGCAATGGCGACAGCATCTACAAGCGCCTGATGAGCGCGATCGGCCGCGACGACCTGGGCACCGACCCGGCGCTGGCGCACAACGCCGGCCGCGCCGCCCAGGTCGACCGCATCGATGCCGCCATCACCGCCTGGACCGTGCAGCGCCCGGTGGCCGAGGTGGTGACCGTGCTGCAGGCGGCCAGCGTGCCGGTGGGCCGCATCTACACCGTGCAGGACATCGCCGAGGACCCGCACTACCGCGCCCGCGGGATGATTCAGCGCATCCTCACCGCCGACGGCCTGGCGCTGGACGTGCCGGGCGTGGTGCCGCGCCTGAGTGACACGCCGGGCAGCCTGCGCTCGCTGGCCCCGGCCCTGGGCGAGCATCCGGCACGCTGGTCGGAGGGCCAGGGTGGCTGAGCCGATCCGCTACCAGACCGCCCCGGCCGGCTTCACCGAATGGGGCGCCTTGCTGACGCTGCTGCAGGACGCCTTCGCCTACATGGACGGCCGGATCGACCCGCCCTCCTCGCTGAAGGCGCTGGACGCCGCCGCGCTGCAGGCCAAGGCCGGGCGCGAGACGCTGATCGTGGCGCATGAGGGCGACACGCTGGTGGGCTGCGGTTTTGTCGACCTGCGGCCCGACTGCGCCTACCTGGGCAAGCTGGCCGTGGCCGACGCCTGGCGCCGCCGTGGGGTGGCGCGCGGCATCGTGGAGGCCGCCGCGGCGCTGGCGCGGGCGGCGGGTCGGCCGGTGCTGGAGTTGCAGACGCGGGTGGAACTGGTCGAGAACCACCGCAGCTTCGAGGCCCTGGGTTTCGTCACCGTGGCGCGCACCGCCCATCCGGGCTTCGACCGCCCCACCAGCCTGACGATGCGTCGCCCGCTGTGAGCCGGGGCTAATCGAACCAGCGCGTGGGCGCCAGGCCGTGGCGCTCGTAGATCTCCTGCACCAGGTAGGCCGTGCTGTGGCGCGCCGGCAGTACCGCGGTGACGCGGCTGCCGAACAGGAAGCCCAGTTCACGCAGCGTGTCGCGCCGGCCGGGGTCGTCGACCACCACCACCTGCGAGCCGTCCAGCGCGCCCAGCGGCAGCGCGTCCAGCCGGCGCGCGCGCTCATAGCCCAGGTGGCGCAGCGCGGCCACTTCCACCGGGTAGCTCAGCACGTCCACCCGCGGCACGTCGGCCCAGGCGTCCTGGGCGCGGCTGTGCAGCCACTGGCGCTGCTGGCGGCGCTGCTGCAGGCCGGCCAGCGCGCCGCCCAGCCGCGGCCCCGCGGCCTGCACGGCCTGCAGGCTGACGCGCAGCGCGTCGGGGTTGTCGCAGGGACGGGTGGTGGGCGGCGTGCCGTGGCCCAGGATCAGCGACGACCAGCCGCCGCGCGGGTAGAACACGCGCTGGCAGCCCTCGCCGGCGTCCAGCGCCTGCACCACGAACAGACCCAGCGGGTGCTCGGCCAGCGCCAGCGCCTCGCCGTGCAGCGACACGCCGTGGCGCATGCTGAGCGTGAAGCTGCAGGGCTCGACCCGCTGCGGCATCGACCGGCTGACCATGCGGATGCAGGTGACGCGCGACAGCGGCATCGACATCCACTGCCACTTGGGCGGGATGCGGATCAGCGCGGCCTGTTCGTCATGCTGCAGGCTCAGCAGACGGGTGGCCACGCGGCGGCCCTGGCGGCCCTCGATCTCGGCCGGCAGGCCGGGCTCGTCGAGCAGGTCCACCACCGGCGCGCCCACGGTCAGGCTGCGCTCGATCGGCCAGCCCGCCAAGGCCTCGGCCGCGGCAGCATCGGGGGCGGCAGGGGTGGACGGGGAGGGCATGGGCGCGGTGGAGCGTGAGAACTACAAGTTGCGTCAATGGTAACCATCTGAAACATGTTTCGCCCACACCGGCCGGAACTAGTTCACGCCGCGCGTCGCGGTCCCCCCAATGCGAAGGGTCGGGCGACGGGCCGGTGGGCGCCTGGGGGCGTCTTGGGGCAGCCCTTGCGGCGTCCTGGGGCGTTCAGCCCTGCGGCTCGGCGCTGCCCTGTGACGCGCTGGCGCCCAGCAGCACGCGGTTGCGCCCCGAGCGCTTGGCCTGGTAGAGCGCCCGGTCGGCCTGCTCGATCAGCAGCGCCGGCTCGGGCCCATGCGCCGGCAGCGCGGCCACGCCGATGCTGACCGTCACCGCCGGCAGGCCGTCGGCGGGCAGGGCCTGCACCGCGGCGCAGACCTTCTCGGCCAGCTGCAGGCCCTGCTGGGCGTCGATGCCCGGTGCGATCAGCACGAACTCCTCGCCACCCCAGCGGCACACCAGGTCCTCGCGGCGCACCAGCGCGCGCAGGGTGTGGGCCACGCAGCGCAGCACCTCGTCGCCCACCGCATGGCCGTGGCTGTCGTTGATCGACTTGAAGTGGTCGATGTCGATGAAGCACAGCGCCAGCGGCAGCCCCAGCCGGCGGCACAGGGCGACCTGCGCCTCGAGGTAGGCCATGCCCTCGCGCCGGTTGGCCAGGCCGGTGAGGAAGTCGTGCACCGCGATCCGCTCGAGCTGCAGCTGCAGCTCCTTGCGCTCGGTCACGTCCTGCACCATGCCCACGGCGCGGGTGGGCTGGCCGCGCTCGTCGCGGTCACAGACGCGGCCGACGTCATGCACCCACAGGTACACGCCATTGCGGTTGCGCAGGCGGTACTCGGCCTCGTAGCGGGCGCGCTGGCCGTTCAGGTGGGCCTGCAGCTCGGCCATCACGCGCGGCGCGTCATCGGGGTGGATGTTGTCCGACCAGGTGGACAGCACGGGATGCATCTCGTCGGGGCCGTAACCCAGCATGCGCTTGAGTTGCGGGCTGAAGAACAGCGTGCCGGCCGCGATGTCCCAGTCCCACAGGCCGTCGGTGGCCTCGTTCAGGGCGAACCACAGCTGGTGCTCGCGCTGGCGCAGCTCGCGCTCCAGCGCCAGACGGCGCCCGACATCGCGCGCCACCGACAGGAACCAGTGCTTGCCGTTGAGCTCGACCTGGGTGGTGTTGACCTCCACCGGCACCTCGTGCCCGGCCGCATGGCGGTGGCGGCCGACAAAGGTGAAGCACTCGCTGGCGCGGATCGCCTGGGCGATGTCCTGCCACTGCGGCAGGCCGGTGACGTCCATCTGCAGGCTCAGCACGCTGTGGTCGATCACCTCGCGCGGGCTCAGGCCCAGCATCGCCCAGGCCGCGCGGTTGCCCCAGACGATGCGGGAGTCCTCGGGGTCGATCAGGTAGACCGCGTCGGCCAGGTGCTCGAACAGCGGCGCCAGGGGGAACTCGGGCAGATCGGGCACGGCGGTGTGACTCGGCGGGTGGCAGACGGCAGATCACCGATGGTGCCAGATCGCGCAGAATGCGGCCATGTCCCTGGTGAAACGACCGCGCGCCATCCCGCTGGGCTACATCGCCCGCAACCTGTGGGTGCGGCGCGTCACGACCGCGCTCACCGCGGCCGGCATGGCGCTGGTGATCTACACCTTCGCCACGGTGCAGATGATGAGCGAGGGCATTCGCGCCACCCTGGTGGCCACCGGCCAGCCCGACAACCTGCTGGTGCTGCGCAAGGGCTCGGGCGCCGAGATCAACAGCGGCATCGACCGCGTCCAGGCCGCGCTGCTCGAGACCCTGCCCGGCGTGGCCCGCGGCGACGGCGGCCGCCCGATCCTGAGCAAGGAGACGGTGGTGCTCAACAGCCTGGCCAAGCGCAGCAACGGCAAGCCCAGCAATGTGTCGATGCGCGGCACCTCGGTCGCCGGACTGGCGCTGCGGCCCCAGGTGCAGCTGATCCAGGGCCGGATGTTCCGCCCCGGCACCGCCGAGGTGGTGGTGGGCCGTGCGGTGGCCGAGGGCTTCATGGGCGCCGACCTGGGCCAGACGCTGCGCTTTGGCGGCCGCGAGTGGCGCATCGTGGGCATCTTCGATGCCAGCCGCACCGGCTTCGACTCCGAGATCTGGGGCGATGTCGAGCTGATGATGCAGAGCTTCCGCCGCAACGCCTTCTCCACCGTGGTGATGCGCCTGGCCGACGGCCCGGCCGGCGCGGCGGCGGTGCAGGCGGCGATCGCGGCCGACCCGCGCCTGACGGTGGATGCCAAGGTCGAGACCCGCTTCTACGAGGAGCAGAGCGAGGCGCTGGCCAAGTTCATCAACGTGCTGGGCACGGCGCTGTCGGTGATCTTCAGCATCGGCGCGGTGGTCGGCGCGATGATCACCATGTTCGCCGCGGTCGCGCAGCGCACCGGCGAGATCGGCACGCTGCGCGCGCTGGGCTTCCGGCGCCGCGCGGTGCTGATCGCCTTCCTGCTGGAGAGCCTGCTGCTGTCGCTGGTGGGCGGCGTGCTGGGCCTGCTGGCGGCCAGCGGCATGCAGGCGGTGCGCATCAGCACCACCAACTTCCAGACCTTTGCCGAGCTGGCCTTCGAGTTCCGGATGACACCGGGCATCATCGTCGCCACGCTGCTGTTCGCGCTAGCCATGGGCGTGGCCGGCGGCTTCATCCCCGCGTGGCGCGCGGCGCGGCTGCGCATCGTCGACTGCCTGCGCGCGGCCTGACACCCCCGCTGGGCGACAATCGCGCCCATGCTCCGTTTTGATCTGCTGAAGACCGACGGCCACGCGCGCCGTGGCCGGCTCACGCTCAACCACGGCGTCGTCGAGACGCCGATCTTCATGCCCGTGGGCACCTACGGGACCGTCAAGGGCGTGCTGCCGCGCTCGCTGCACGACATGGGCGCGCAGATCATCCTGGGCAACACCTTCCACCTGTGGATGCGCCCGGGGCTGGACATCATGGCCAGCTTCGGCGGCCTGCATGGTTTCGAGCGCTGGGACAAGCCCATCCTGACCGACTCGGGCGGCTTCCAGGTGTGGTCGCTGGGCGAGATGCGCAAGATCAGCGAGGAGGGCGTGAAGTTCGCCTCGCCGGTCAACGGCGACCGGCTGTTCCTGACCCCCGAGGTCAGCATGCAGATCCAGACGGTGCTGAACTCCGACATCGTCATGCAGTTCGACGAGTGCACGCCGTATGAGACCAAGGGCCACCTGACCACCGAGAAGGAAGCCCGCTTCTCGATGGAGCTGAGCCGGCGCTGGGCCCGGCGCTGCATCACCGAGTTCGAGCGCCTGAACAACCCCAATGCACTGTTCGGCATCGTCCAGGGCGGCATGTTCGAACACCTGCGCGAGGAATCGCTGCAGGCGCTGGTCGAGATGGACCTGCCCGGCTACGCGATCGGCGGCGTCAGCGTCGGCGAGCCCAAGGAGGACATGCTGCGCATCATGGCGCACACGCCGCACCGGCTGCCGGCGCACAAGCCGCGCTACCTGATGGGCGTGGGCACGCCCGAGGACCTGGTGGAAGGCGTGGCCTGCGGTGTCGACATGTTCGACTGCGTGATGCCCACCCGCAATGCGCGCAACGGCCACCTGTTCACCCGCTTCGGCGACCTGAAGATCCGCAACGCCCGCCACAAGACCGACCACCGGCCGATCGACGAGACCTGCGGCTGCTATGCCTGCACCGGCGACGGTAGCAACGGCGGCTTCAGCCGCGCCTACCTGCACCACCTGGACCGCTGCGGCGAGATGCTCGGGCCGATGCTGGCCACGATCCACAACCTGCACTACTACCTGAACCTGATGCGCGAGGTGCGCGAGGCGCTGGACGCCGGCACCTTCGCCAGCTTCCGCCGCCAGTTCGCCGCCGACCGCGCGCGCGGCGTCTGACGCGCTCTCTTCCTCCCTCCTTTTCACTCCACTGACGGCGCAGGCCCGCACTGCGCCGTGATTGCCTGCTGCACGCCCGATGGCGACCCCTGACACTTCCGACCCCTCCGCCACCCTGGACACCGCCGCCCCCGAGGCGCCCGCCAAGACCCCACGACGGCGCACCAGCACCTGCACCAGCACCACGCCCCGCAAGAAGGCGGCGGCGGCCGACGCCCCCGTGGCCAGCGCCGTCCTGGCGGACGCGCCTGCGGCGGCGTCCATCGAGGCCACCCCGGCCCCGAAGGCGCCCACGCGCCGCCGCCGCTCCGTGGCCACCGTGCCTGCCGCCGAGCCGGTCTTGCCGACCGTGGCCACCGAGCCCGACGCTGCGGAGCCCCCACCGGTCGCGGCCGATGCGCCTGCCGCCGATCCCGCGCCGGCGCGCCCGCCGCGCACGCGCAAGCGCCCTGCCGCACCCGCCAAGTCGGCGCCCGTGCCGGCCATTGCCAGCGAAGACCCGGCAGCGTTGCCGCCCGCCCCGGCGCCGGCCGCAATGCCGGACGCCACCGTGAGCCCAGCGCCGGACAGCCTGCCCGAGACGCCCGCAGAGCCCACCACGGAGCCCACGCCCGAGCCCACCCCCGCGCTGCCGATCCGCGCCACGATCACGCTGCGCGACGGCCGCGCTCCGGTGTTCACCGCCGGCCGCGACACCTCGGACGACACCCTGCAGCGCCTGGCCCGCTGGCAGGACGAGGACGGCGTGCTGCGCCTGCCCGATGCCGACGCCCTGACCCGCCTGCTGGGCGAGCTGGGCGGCCGTGTCGAGGTGGACGAGCCGGTCTGGGCCCTGCTGGCGCGCCGCGGTGACCTGCAGCAGCGCATCGACCACCTCTCGGCGCTCTACCCGCACGGCCTGGACGCGGTGGACCTGCCGGCCGCCGCCGGCCTGCGCGCCTGCCAGCGCGAGGGCGCGTTCTACGCCGCCTGCGTGGGCCACTGCGCGCTGGCCGACGAGCCCGCGCTGGCGCCCGAGCAGCAGCTGGCGCTGGCCTGGCAACTGGTGCAGCGCCACTTCGGCGCGGAGCGTCTGGCGCTGCAGGCCCCGGCCGAGGCCGTGGCCGGCTGGGCCGCGCTGCTGGGCACCGAGCCGGCGCTCGAGGCCACCGCCGCCGATCTGCTGCTGATCGACGCCCGCGCCGGCCTGCCGCCGCTGGCGGCGCTGCCCACCACGACCTGGCTGTGGCTGCTGGCCTCGCCCACGCTGCTGGACGATCCCGCCGCCGCCGACTGGCTGGACACGCTGGACCGCACCGCCACCGGCGCCGTCGCCGCCTGGCAGGCGCAGCGCGACGAGCGCGCGCTGGCGCCGCTGCTGCTGCGCCGGCGCTTCGCCGACGTGGCCGATCAATGGCCGGCCTGGTCGGTGCACGAGGAAGCGGTGTCGCCCAGCGAGGACGAGGCCGCTCAACTCGGCGATCTGCTCGCCGCCATGCGCGAGGGCCTGGCGCGCTGGCAGCGCAGCGGGTTCCTGTCCGACAGCGATCAGCTGACCCTGCTGCGCCAACGCCGTGCCTGCGAGCAACTGGCCCGCGCGGCCGCCATCGGCGCGCTGGTGCCCGCGGTGCAGCGCGCGCTGGTCGACGGCGCGCAGCGGGTGCTGGTCTTCACCGCCGATGCCGACCTGGTGGCGCCGCTCACCGAGGTGCTGCAAGGGGAGTACCTGCCCGCGCAGGCGCTGCCGGCCGGTGACGAGGCCGATGCGGCGCTGCGCTTGTGGCGCGATGCCGACGGCCCGCGCGTGCTGGTGCTGGCCGATGACGTGGACGCGCCACGCCTGGCCACCCACCCGCACCGGCCGGTGGTGATCCTGCTCGACGGCGCCACGGATGAGACCTTGCGGCACACGCGCCTGGCGCGCGTGCGCGTGCCCCGCGGCGAGCGCGAGGTGCCGGTGCGTGTCTTGCGCGTGCCGGGCTGGCCCGGCCTGCCGGCTGTGCCGGCGCATGCGCTGCTGCGCGGTGCCGCGCTGGCGGCCTGGCTGGACGCGCTGCAGGCGGCCCTGCGGACCGACGCCATCGCGCCCTGACACGGGCCACGGGGCGGCTGGCGCCGCCCCGCAGGCGTCACTCCAGAACGAAGTTGAACGCCACGACGTTGCTCAGCACCGGCGTGCCGCCGGCGTTGAAGTCATAGGTCGTGACTTCCAGGTCGCCGGCCGGGCAGTCGGTGAAGGCCGACGTGTCCTTGGTGTAGGCCAGCAGCGCAAAGCCCGACGACAGGTTCCAGTCGACGGTGACCTGCGGGGTCACCTTCGTCAGGTCCACGGCGATCGACGGCGTGATGCAGTGGATGCCGGTGGAGGGGGTGCTGACGGCGGCGATGCCCTTGGAGTGGATCACGCCACCAAAGCTCGGCGAGTAGTACAAGGCCACCTTGGCCTTGGTGGTGTAGGTGACCGTGGTGGCAGCGTCCTTGATGCGGGCGGCGCCCGCCTTGCCGGCGTTCGGCGTGGCGGCGAAGGTCGCGGCAGCGGCGGCGGCAAGGCTCAGTACGGCGAGCGAGCGAATGATGCGCATGGTGCACTCCTGGGTCGGTGGTGGTTGGGGAGGACGGCCCAGGCAGTCTCTGTGGGGTGGCCCTGGCGCCTGAGGCATTGGGCTCGCGGACGCTGAGTGGCCCCATCCCTAGTTGCGCCATTCGTCGCCCCCTAGGACGGATGGCGCGTTGCCGGCAGCGGTTCGTCGCACGCTGGGCTGGCCGCTGCGCGGTGAGGCCAGAATCGGGTCATGCATTCTTGGACGGCGCGTCTGCGCCAGGCCTTGCTGGCCCCGCTCAAATGGCTGCTGGCGCTGCTGATCCTGTTCGAGGAATGGGGTTGGGAGCCGCTGCAACGGGTGGTGGCGGCGATCGGCCGCTGGCCGGGCTTTCGCTGGATCGAGGCCTGGGTGCGCCGGCTGCCGCCCTACGCCGCGCTGGCGCTGTTCGCGCTGCCGGCGCTGGCCCTGCTGCCGATCAAGCTGGCCGCGCTGTGGGCGATCCGCCAGGGCCATGCGCTGCTGGGGCTGACGGTGATCGTCATCGCCAAGCTGGTGGGCACGGCGATCGTCGCGCGGTTGTTCACGCTGACCCATGACGCACTGATGCGCCTGGACTGGTTCGCGCGCCTGTACGGTCGCTGGACCACGTGGAAGGCCGGCCTGCTGGACTGGGTCCATGCCAGCGCCGCCTGGCGCGCGGCCCAGGCGCTGAAGGCGCGTCTGCGTACGCTGTGGCGCCGCTGAGGTTCAGCGCTCCACCCGGCGGATCGGCTGCGGCACCACGCGCTCGCGCAGCGCCTGCTGCGCCGCCAGCTCGACGCGGATCTGCGCCAGCAGCGCCTGCTGACCGTCGCGGTAGAACAGGTTGTGGCTCTCGAAGGGCACCATGCGGCCGTCGGGCAGGGCCATGTGGATGCAGCTCTTCTTCAGCGCGCGGATGTCCAGCGAGCGCGCGTCCATGAACTGCACGATCAGCACGCGAAAGACGCTGCGGTAGTCCAGCCCCTCGGGCGCGACGATCTGCGGCAGGCAACACATCAGCTCGCTCAGGCAACTCGCCTGCGATTCAGGTGAGTGGTTCGTGCTGAAGAGCTTGAAGACCTGGGACTTGAGCGACTCGTCGCGCTCGAAGACGATGGTGTTGCGGCTGGCCTCGACCAGCGTGGTGGGGTCCAGGAAGCGCGTCAGCGGCTGCAGGCCGCCACCGGGCGTGCGGATCGCGTAGGCCATGGCCAGCGTGTCGGGGTTGCAGGGCACGGGCACCACGTCCTTGGCGGTGAACACGCCGCTTTGGTCGACGATGCGCCGGCGCAGCTCGCTGACCGTCAGGCGGTGCTTGGCCGGGTCATAGCCGTCACAGCGGCCGGCGTCCTGCACCGGCTGCAGCGTCACGCCGCGCACGCAGGGCCAGCCCTGGGCGTGGCGGATGATCTCGCCGATCTCGTCGTCGTTGATACCGCGCTTGACGGTGACGACCAGCGTGGTCGACACGCCGGCCGCGTCCAGCGCGCGTAGCGCGTCGTCGCGCACGCGGCGCAGGTCGGCGCCGCGCAGGTCCATCAAGGCCTCGCGGCGCAGGGAGTCGAACTGCAGGTAGACCTCGAAGCCCGGCGCGTAGCCGGCCAGACGCTCGGCAAAGCCCGGCTCCTGCGCGATGCGGATGCCGTTGGTGTTGAGCATCAGGTGGCGGATCGGCCGCGCCTTGGCCGCGTCCAGGATGTCCCAGAAGCGCGGGTGCAGCGTGGGCTCGCCGCCGCTGAGCTGCACCACGTCGGGCTCGCCCTCGCTGGCCACGGCGGCGTCCAGCATCGCCAGCACCTCGTCGAAGCTGCGGTGGGTGAGCCGCTCAGGCCCGCTGCCGGCGTAGCAGGTGGGGCAGCGCAGGTTGCAGTGGTCGGTCAGCTCGACGATGGTCAGACAGCTGTGCTGCATGTGGTCGGGACACAGGCCGCAATCGAACGGGCAGCCGTATTGCATCGGGGTGGCGAAGCGCTCGGGCATCTCCGGCGCCTTCACATACACCTCGCGGCACAGCCGGTAGTAGGCGGCGTCATCGCTCACCAGCACGCGCTCGGTGCCATGCGCCGGGCACCACTTGTCCATGAAGACCTGGTCGTCCTTCAGCACGATCTTCGCCTCCACCGGCCGCAGGCAGGTGGTGCAGACCGAGCTGGTGGTGTCGTAGAACAGCCAGGGGCGGGTCTTGCGGCTCATGCGCCTGTCCCGTGCTGGCTGGTGCTGGCGACCCGTTGGCAGGCGCGCACGGCCCATTGGCAGGCCGCTGCCAGGACCAGGCCGAGCAGGCCGGTCAGCGCCAGCCCTTCGCCGAACGCGTCACGCTGGCCCGGCGGACCACTCAGCGCGGCGCCCAGACCGAAGACCACGGCCGGGACGCCACACAGCAGGAGAAACGCCATGGCCAGCCGAAGCAGCAGGATCACGGGCCACAGGCCGTTCGTGGTGGCAGCAGGGGGAGTGTTCATCGGGGGCTCAGGGTGGGCTGTCCTGCCCTTCGTTGCGGGGGGACGGCGGCGTGGCGGGGGGTGGCGCGGCTGGCGTGAACGGTGACAGGTCGACATCGTCAGTCTCGGCCGCAGCGGACTGCTGTCGATCGGCGCGCAGCGCCTGCCGCAGCAGCCAGCCGGTGACCATCGCGATCGCCACACCAATGCCGCCGACGATCGCGAACATCGCGCCATAGGCCCGCCCTTCGGCGCCATCACCCAGCGAAAACAGGCCGGCCAGCACACCGAAGCCGCCGCACAGGCCGAACCCGGCGGTGCTGAGCACCAGCAGCGTCAGCCACAGCCCGCGCACAAAGCGCTGGCCGGTGCTGCCACCTCGCCGGGCGCGCTGCATGTAGATCACCGCGCCCACCAGCAGCAGCACGATCACCAGCGGGTTGAACAGCAGGCTCATCGGTCCTCCTTGTCGTCAGATCGGAAGGCCCGCACGCCCAGCCACCAGGCGATCAGCAGGCCGATGGCGCCCAGGCCGATCAGCGGCAGGCCGTCGCCCACGCCCTGCACCAGATCGGAGACGCCCGCCAGCACGCCCATGCCGCCACACAGGCCAAAGCCGGCCATCAGCAGCACCAGCCCGCCCATCACCAGGCCACGCCCCAGGCCGCGGATCGCGCGCTCGGGTGTCAGCGGCGCCAGCGTCGCTTCGGGGTTGGCGCCCAGGCTGCGCTGCCATTGCCAGTCCTGCCACAGGCCCCAGGCACACACGGCCGCGACCAGCAGCTGAGGAGCCTGGCTGGCCAGCAGCATGGGCCAGGGCACGTTCTGCTGGGCAGCCGACAACGCCCACTGCCACCAGGCCCACAGGCCGTACAGCGGCTGCAGCACCCCCAGCACCAGCACGGCCCGCGCGGCCAGGCGCCAGCGCGCTCCGGCACCGGCCAGCAGCGCCGGCTGCCGGCGCATCTGGCGCAGCACGGACAGCGCGCCGACCATCAGGATCAGGACCAGAAAAGACATGGGGACGCAGACTCAGGGGGCCGGGGCAGGGCGCTGCCGACCCCACGCGCGCAGCAGCAGCGGTGCGTAGGCCAGCCAGGCCAGTGCACACACCCACTGGATGCCCGAGAGGCCGCCAGCGTACTCGACGCGCAGCGGCTTGAGGGTGTCGCCGATCAAGCGCCACAGCAGGTAGGCCGACAGGAACAGCTTGAAGCGCAGGCCCGGCACGGCCGCCCAGCGCGCCTGTCCGCGGTGCAGTAGCGTGCCCAGCAGTGCGAGGAAGACGATCTCGTACAGCGCGCTGGGATGGCGCGGCACGCCATCACCCAGGTCCACGCCCCAGGGCAGCGCGGTGGGCAGGCCGTAGGTGTCGTCGTGCAGGCCAGCCAGGAAGCAGCCCACACGGCCCAGCACCAGGCCGGCGACGATGGGCGTGACCATCAGGTCGCCGGTGGACGCCCGTTGGCCGGTCAGCGCCTTGGCCACCTCAATGCCGATCAGGCCGCCCAGCAGGCCGCCGACGATCGACTGCCCCAGCACCAGCGGCCCGCCGGCCCACCAGGCGGCGATCAGGTCGGGCCGCTCGATCGCGAACACCAGCTTGTTCCCGATGGCGGCGCCCAGCAGCAGGCCGGTGATCAGCGCGAAGCTGCCCGATGCGGTGAGCGCCGACAGCCCGCTGCGCTGCCGGGCGCGCCGGTACAGCGCCACGCCCAGCGCGATGCCGCCGTACTCGAACAGCGCATGGGTCAGCGCGGCGATGGCCGGGTCAGCGATCATGCGGCGCCGTCGAGCAGTGCCTGCACCTGGTTGCGCAGGGTGTCGGGCGTCACCGCCTCGGGCGCCATGGCGGGTGCCGCCACCAGGCCCACCCGGTTGAACAGGCCGCGACGCAGCGGCTTGACCATCGCGGTGCCGCCCTCCACGCGCGAGAAAAACGAGCCCCACAGGTTGGTCAGCGCCATCGGCACCACCGGCACCGCGCGGCGCTCCAGGATCTTCATCAGGCCGCCCTTGAAGGGCTGCAGCTGGCCGTCGCGGGTGATGCCGCCCTCGGGGAAGATGCCCAGCAGGTCGCCCTCGGCCAGCACCTGGTCGGCCGCGGCCAGCGCGGCCTCGTAGGCGGCCGGGTCCTCGCTGCGCGGCGCCACCGGAATGGCCTTGGCCAGGCGGAACAGCCAGCCCAGCACCGGCACCTGGAAGATGCGGTGGTCCATCAGGAAGCGGATCGGTCGCGGGCTGGCGGCCATCAGCAGCACCGCGTCAATGAAGCTCACGTGGTTGCAGGCCAGGATCGCCGGGCCCTGGGCCGGGATGTGCTCGTCGCCCTGCACGCGGAAGCGGTAGATGAAGTGGCTGAGCACCCAGGCCACGAAGCGCAGCAGGTACTCGGGCACCAGCAGGAACACATAGGCCGCCACCAGCGCATTGGCCAGCGCCAGCAGGCCGAAGACCTGCGGGATGCTGAAGCCCGCCTTCAGCAGCATGCCGGCGCCCAGCGCGCTGACGATCATGAAGATCGCGTTGAGGATGTTGTTGGCGGCGATGATGCGCGCGCGGTGGCTGGCCGGCGAGCGCAGCTGGATCAGCGCGTACATCGGCACGCTGTACAGGCCGGCGCTGAACGACAGCGCGAACAGATCGGCCAGCACGCGCCAGTTCGCGCCCACCCCCAGGAAGGCGCCCAGCCCCAGGCGATCGCTGGCGGGCACCTGCGACGCCGCCCACCACAGGTCGGCGGCGAACACGCTCATGCCGATCGCGCCCAGCGGCACCAGGCCGATCTCCACATGGCGGCGGCTGAAGGTCTCGCACATCAGCGAGCCCAGGCCCACGCCCACCGAGAACACCACCAGCAGCAGCGAGGCCACATGCTCGTCGCCATGCAGCACGTCCTTGGCGAAGCTGGGGAACTGGCCCAGGAAGACCGCGCCGAAGAACCACATCCACGAGATGCCCAGCAGCGAGCGGAAGACCACCAGGTTCTGGTGCGCCAGCCGCAGGTTGCGCCAGGTCTCGGTGACCGGGTTCCAGTTGATGACCAGGTTCGGCGAGGTGGACGGCGTGGGCGGGATGCGCTGCGCCACCGCGCGGCCGATGACCGCCAGCGTCAGCGCCGTCCAGGCCACCGCCTCGGCGCCGGTGAGCCACCAGCCCTCGGGGAGCGCGATCAGCACGCCGCCCACCACATTGCCCAGCAGGATGGCCACGAAGGTGCCCATCTCGACCATGCCGTTGCCGCCGGTGATCTCGCGCTCGTCCAGGTGCTGCGGCAGGTAGGCGTACTTGACCGGGCCGAACAGCGTGCTGTGCAGGCCCAGGCCGAAGATGCAGCCCAGCAGCAGCGATGGCCATTGCAGGTGCAGCCCCACCATCGCCGCCACCATGATGGCGATCTCCAGGCTCTTGACCAGCTGCGCCAGGCGCGCCTTGTCGTACTTGTCGGCCAGCTGCCCAGAGGTGGCCGAGAACAGCAGGAAGGGCAGGATGAAGACCGCGCCGATCACCAGGCCTGCCAGCTCGGGGGGCAGCCAGGCCACCTCGATGCGGTAGGTCACCAGCATCGTGAAGGCGAACTTGAAGACGTTGTCATTCGCGGCGCCCAGGAATTGCGTCCAGAAGAAGGGCGCAAAGCGGCGCTGGCGCAGCAGGGCGAACTGGTTGGGGTGCGGCTGGGCGCTCACGCGGGGCTCCTCCTGAGGGTGTCTGGACTGTAGCGGCTTGGTGGTCAGCGAACGGTCTGCACCGGGCCCCCCAGTTGGGCGATCTGCAGCCAGTCGACAACGGCGTCGACGGTGGTGGTCTCGATGCGGTCGGCGAAGCGCTTGTCGTTGGGGTGGTCGTCGAAGGCGATGTTGGCGCGGGTGGCGCGCGCGCCCAGGCGGGTCAGCGGGCCCAGGTGCAGCACCGTCGGCGTGAAGCCGCGCAACTGCAGCCAGGCCTGGGCGCGCGGGCGGTCGCTGGCGCCCTCGTCGGCGGCGCCGGCCAGGGTCTCGATCGCCCACTGGTTGCTCTGCTGGTAGCGCGTGGACCAGGGGTAGGCCAGCATGTTGTAGCGCGGCTCGTGCCAGCGCAGCACGCGCGCATCGTCCTGCAGCAGCGGCAGCAGGCGGGTCTGCAGCTCGGGCGTGGGCACCAGGTACGCGGCCTCGTAGCGCCACGGCCGGTCCAGGAAGAACTCGGCCAGACCCTGGCGATAGACCTGGGCCTGGTCGCTGCCGCAGTGGTTGAGCTTGTGCACCACGCGCCAGCTGGCCTGGCCGCTGGCATCGGTCTGGCGGTAGGCCCAGCCCATGTGCGACCAGCGCAGGCGGTAGGCGCTGAGGTCCTGGCCGGCGCGGGCCAGCAGGACCACGCTGGCGCCGCTGGCCTGCAGCGCGGCCTCGGTGCGCACGGCCAGGGCCAGACCCTGCTGGACCTCGGCCACCGTGGGCGGCTCGGGCTCGCAGGGGCGGCCCGCCCGGGCGGTGGGTCCTGTCAGCAGCGCCACGACCAGCGCAGCGGTGCGCCAGAGGGCGCTCATCGCGACAGCGGCTGGTGGTGGAACAGGCGGGCGTGCGCCGCATCGGGCAGCACCGCCACGGCGCGGCTGCCGTCCACCAGCAGCCAGCCGGCCTCGACCGCCACCAGCGTCAGCGCCTGGCCCACCGCCAGCGCGCTGGCGCCGGCGGCGGTCAGCACGATGCGCGCGCCGTCGGCGCTGCGCTCGAGCACCCACACGCTGCCCTCGGCGGTCACCTCCACGGCCTTCACCAGCAGCACGCCGGTGCCCACCGACAGCAGCAGCGGCGCGCCCACCAGGGTCAGCACCGGCAGCGCCGACAGTGCCGCCGAGGCCTCGGACGGGCCGCCGCGGTGGGCGCGCACCGGGGTGGCCGACAGCACGGTCAGCAGGGCCAGGGTCAGCGGCAGCAGGGGCCGCAGAGGGCGACGGGCCATGGTGGGGTCCCGAGGGGGCGGGTCCGTTGTTGAACAGGGCTTCATCTTGGCGCGAGGGCGGCCAGGAGTGGCTTGAATCAATGCCGTGTGCCGTCGCTTGACCCTTGCGGTATCGTTTGGCGATACTGTGGCCATGTCGACCACCCAGGCCCTGATCCAGGTGCTGAAGACCGAGCTGAAGGCCGCCGGCTGGACCTACGCCGCGCTGGCGCGTGAGCTGGGCCTGGCCGAATCCAGCGTCAAGCGCATGTTCGCCCGCGGCGACATGCCACTGGCCCGCATCGATGCGATCTGCGAGGTGCTGAAGACCGACTTCACTGAGCTCAGCCGCCGCGTGGCCGCCGCCCAGCCCGAGCGCCACGAGCTGACGCTGGAGCAGGAGCGCGCCGTGGTGGCCGACCGCAAGCTGCTGCTGATGGCGGTGTGCTGCCAGAGCCAGTGGACGCTGGAGCAGGTGGTGGCGCACTACCGCCTGAGCGAGACCGAGGGCATCGCGCTGCTGGCCCAGCTGGACCGCCTGGGCATCATCGAGCTGCGGCCGCACAACCGCTACCGGCTGAAGCTGGCCAAGGCCTTTCGCTGGCGGCCGCACGGTCCGGTGATGGCCTTCTTCCGCGAGCAGGTGGTGGGCGACTTCTTCGGCGGCGGTTTTGACGGCGAGGGCGAACTGCTGACGCTGGTGCACGGCCAGATCCGCCCGGCGCTGGTGGCTTCGTACAACGACCGCCTGCAGCGCCTGGCCCAGGACTTTGCCCAGCAGCACCTGGCCGACCAGAAGCTGCCACCCGACCAGAAGCAGGCCTGCACGCTGCTGATCGGCCTGCGCAGCTGGCTGTTCGGCGCCTTTCGCGAGCTGCGGCGCAGCGGCGTCTGATCAGGGGCGCGCGTCCTCGCGTGGGCGCCCCACCGCCAGCTGCAGCGACAGCAGTGCGGCGGCCAGCTCGTCCTGCACGGCCAGCAGCGCCGACAGGCCGGCGCGCATCGCCGCATGCCGGCCTTCGCGCCACAGGCCGTCGAGCTGGTCCACCTCGCGGTGCAGCTGGCGATGCAGGGCGTCGATCCGGGCGGTGGCCCCGTGTGCCGCGTAGCGCAGCCGGCCATCGGCCTCGAACCAGGTGCCGAAGGCGCAGCGGGTGGGGTCGCCGAAATGCTGGTGCGGGATCGGCCGCTGTTCCAGCACCGCGCGCTGCACCTGCTCCACCCAGGCACGCAGCTGGATCTCGGCAGTGAGCAGCTGCCGGTCGGTGTCGCTCCAGTGCAGCGGCGCCACCGCCTGCCAGGACGGGTCGGGCCGCCAGGCGGCCAGCCAGGGCAGCCAGTCGCCGGCCGGCATCGCGCGGGCGATGCCGTGGCCCTGCGCCAGGTCGCCGTCGAGCTGCAGCAGCATGCGGCCGTGCAGCGCCGATTCAATGCCCTCGGCCAGCACCTGACGGCCGAAGGCGCGCGCCAGCTCGATCACGCCGCGCACGATGATCAGGTTGTCCAGGTCGGTGGGCAGCTCGCGCACGAAGCCCAGGTCGATCTTGATCAGCTCGATCGGCAGGCGCTTGAGGTAGCTCAGCGAGGAGTAGCCGGCGCCGAAGTCGTCCAGCGCCACGCTGACGCCCAGCGCGCGGCAGTCGTCAATCACCCGCGCGGTGCGCACGATGTCCTCCAGCGCGGTGGTCTCCAGCACCTCCAGCGCCAGCAGACCGGCCACCGCCGGGTGCCGGGCCTGGGCCGCCTGCAGGCGGTCGATGAAGTCGCGCTGCTGCAGGTGGCGGCCGGCGATGTTGACGCTCACCGGCAGCCGCTGGCCGGCGGCGTGCCAGGCATCGAGCTGGCTCAGCGCCTGCTCGATGACCCAGTCGCCGATCGACTCGATCAGCTCGGCGTCGTCGATCTGCGGCAGGAAGTCACCCGGCGCCAGCAGCCCGCGCTGCGGGTGCTGCCAGCGGATCAGCGCCTCGGCGCCGACCACGCGGCCGGCGCGCAGGTCCACCTGCGGCTGGTAATGCAGCACCAGCTCGCCCTGGCGTAGCGCATCGGCCAGGCGCGCCACATGGCCGTGGCGGTGGCGCTGGTGGCGCTCTTCCTCGGCGTTGAAGAAGCGGTAGCCGTTCTTGCCGGCCTGCTTGGCCTGGTACATCGCCTGGTCGGCGTGGCGCAGCAGCGTGTCGGGGCCTTCGTCGTCGGCGGGGAACAGGGTCACGCCGACGCTGGCCGACACCGTGGTCGGCTGCGGCAGGCCGGCCAGCGGCTGGGCCACCACGGCGATCAGGCGGCGCAGCACCTCCTCGACCTCGTCCACCGAGCCCAGGCCGTTGAGCAGCAGCGCGAACTCGTCGCCGCCCAGGCGCGCCACGGTGTCACCGCCGCGCACCGCGCGCAGCAGGCGCTGGCCGATCTCCACCAGCACGCGGTCGCCGGCCTCGTGGCCCCACTGGTCATTGATCGGCTTGAAGCCGTCCAGGTCGAGCAGACACACCGCCAGCAGGCGCCCGCCGTGGCGCGCCTGGGCGATGCCATGGCCCAGGCGCTCGGCCAGCAGCTTGCGGTTGGGCAGCTCGGTCAGCGCATCGAAATAGGCCAGCTGCTTGAGCTGGCGCTCCTGGTGCTTGAGGTGGCCGATGTCGGCGAACACCGCGACGAAGTTGCGCGTCTGGCCTTCGGCGTCGCGCACCGCGGCGATCGACAGCAGCTCGGGATAGATCGCGCCTTCGCGGTTGCGGTTCCAGATCTCGCCCGACCAGCGTCCGGTGTCGGCGATCGAGCGCCACATCGCGCGGTAGAACGCGTCGTCGTGGTAGCCCGACTTCAGCACGCGCGGGTTGCGGCCGATCACCTCTTCCCGCGTCCAGCCGGTGATGCGGGTGAAGGCCGGGTTGACGTCGAGGATGTTGCCCTGCGCGTCGGTCAGCGTGATGCCGTCGTGGGCGTTGCGAAACGCGGTGGCGTGCAGCGTCAGCAGCTGCTGGGCGGCCAGCTGGGCGTCGTACAGCTGGGCCAGCTCGGCGTGGGTGCGCTGCAGGCTGCGGCGCGCCCGCGCCAGGTGCCACAGCAGCCAGCCCACCGCGCCGGCCAGCAGCACGCTGACCACCGACAGCGCCTGGCGGTAGCGCGTGGCCTGCGCCGCCGCGCGTGCGTGGCCCGCGGTGTAGTGGTGGGCCAGTGCATCGACGCGGGCGTCGGTGCCCAGGGCCAGCAGCTGCCGGTCCAGCGCGTCCAGGCGCGCTTCGCGCTCGACCAGCACCGCGCCGTGGCGGCGCAGCTGGGCCACCGGCTCGGCCAGGACGCCGGGCCCGTCCAGCGTCAGCGGAGGCGGCGGATGGTGCTCGGCGCCCAGCCTGCCCGCACTCAGCTGGCGGGCGTAGCGCCCGATCGCCTCGCGCTGGGCCTCGCTCAGGCGCTCGGCCAGAGGGCCGTCGAGGAGCTCGCGCGTCAGCGCGTCCAGGTAGTTCAGCGAGTTGCTCAGCACCGCGTTCTCGCGGCGGAACTGGTCGACCAGATCGGCTTTCTCGATCAGCGCCGCAGCCAGCGCGTCGGCCTCGGCCGCCACCGTCGGTGCGTCGCGGTCCAGCAGGAAGCTCGGCGGCGGCGCGAGCTGCCCGGCCAGTTGCGAGAGCTGGCCGGTGTGGCTCGTCAGGTCATCGTAGTGGCGGTTGCGTTGCCAGCGCGCCGCCAGCAGGTCGCGGTCGACCGCAGCGTTCAGGCTGCGCACATCGTGCAGCCGCTCCGAGTACGCGGCATGGACCGCTGCCGGCACCGCGCTGGCCCCGCGCTCCAGCACCGCGAACAGCCCCACCGCCAGCGCCATCAGCAGCACGATCCCGGCGCGTGCGCGCCAGCCGCGGCCTGCCGGCCCGCCGAAGCGTGGCGCCGTCGTGCCGCTCACTGCAGGGCCTGTCCCCGCCAACGGCCGGTCAGCGCGTGCAGGAAGGCGACGATCAGGTCCACGTCCTGCGCCGCCATGTCCTGCCCCAGCTGCACCCGCGCCATGGTGCGGACCGCGTCCTCCAGCGTGGCCGCCGAGGCGTCGTGGAAGTAGGGCGCGGTCAGCGCCACGTTGCGCAGGCCGGGCACCTTGAAGACGCCGCGGTCGGCCTCGCGGCCGGTGACGGCCTGGCGCCCGCTGTCGCGCGCGACGCCAGGCGGCGGGGCCTCCATCACCCCGAAGCGCTGGAACATGTTGCCGCCGAGGCCCACGCCCTGGTGGCAGCTGGCACAGCCCAGCTCGATGAAGCGCTGCAGCCCGGCGCGCTGGCGCGCGTCGAGCGCCCCGGGTTCGCCGCGCAGGAAGCGGTCGAGCGGGCTGTCCGGCGTCAGCAGGGTCTCCTCGAAGCTGGCCAGTGCGTCAACGATGTGCTCGGCCGTGGGCGGCCCGCCATAGGCGCTGGCAAAGGCCTCGCGGTAGCTGGCGTCGGCGCGCAGCTTGTCCAGGACCTCGGGCCAGCTGGAGGCCATCTCCACCGGGTTGTGCACCGGCCCGGCGGCCTGCTCGCGCAACGAGCCCGCGCGGCCATCCCAGAACTGCACGAAGTTCAGGCTGGCATTGAACACCGTGGGCGCGTTGCGCTGTCCCGGCTGACCCCGCACCCCCAGCGACACCGGGCGGGCGTCGGCGCCACCATGGGCCAGGTCATGGCAGCTGGCACAGGACAGGCTGTTGTCGTGCGACAGGCGGGGCTCGTGGAACAGGCGTTCGCCCAGCGCCACGCGCGCGGCCGGTAGCGCCGGCACCGGCGGCAGGGGCTGCAGGGCCTGGAAGGGCAGGGCCGGCGTCGGACCGGGTGGCGGCATGGGCGGCGCCTCGCCGTCCTCGCCGCCGCGGATCCAGCCGATGCACAGGCCGATGCACAGCAGCACCAGCGCAGCAATCAGGGTAGGGCGAAACGGCATGGCGACACTCGGCGCCCGCCAGTGACGGCGGGGCCGCCATGGTTGGCCGAAGTGCCGCGGGAGGGCTTGACTGTCGTCAAAGGTGGCGGCGCGTGGCAGCCGGCGCGCGGGTCCGCCGTGCGATGCGCACGGTCTGCGCGCGCGGCGCGGGCTGGCTCAGACCGCGCCCAGCGCGCCGACCAGCGCCCCCGCCGCCAGCAGCGCCCACACCGGCCAGCGCGTGCGCAGCACGGCCAGCGCGGTGCCCGCCGCCAGGGCCAGGGCGACCGGGGTATCGCTGCCCAGCCCGGCGCCACGGCCGATGAACACCGCCGTGCCCAGCATCGCGGCCACCACCACCGGCTCCATGCCGCGCCGAAAGGCCTGCAGCAGGGCATGCGCGTGCCAGCGCTGTGCCAGATGGGCCGCCAGACAGGCCAGCACAGAACTGGGCAGCAGCAGCCCGAACAGCGCGGTGCCCGCGGCGGCCGCTGCCAGCCCGGCCTGCACCGCCAGGCCCGCCCCGGCGTGCTGCCAGCCGATCAGCCAGCCGGCCAGCGCCACGTAGAGCACATTCGGCCCGGGGGCGGCCTGGGCCAGCGTCAGGCTGCGGGTGAAGTCGGCTTCGCTGAGCCAGCCCTGCTCGCTGACCAGCAGGCGGTGCAGGTCGGGGGCGACGGTCATCGCGCCGCCGATCGTGAACGGCGACAAGCCCAGGTGGATCAGCCACAGCTGGCCCAGGTCCAGGGGTGCAGCCATCGGCAGCTCAGCGCGGTGGGCGCAGGCAACGCCAGGTCAGCCCGCAGGCCGGCAGGCCGACCAGCAGCACCACGCCCACCATCGGCAGGCCCAGCAACAGGGTCGCCAGCGCCAGGGCGGCCAGCGCCAGTGCCGGCGCGCGGCCCAGCGGGTGAGCCGACAGGCCCGCGGCCAGGCGCAGGCCGGCCCCGGCCACCAGGCCCGCCGCCACCGCCGAGAGCCCGGCGATCGCGCCCTTCACCACCGGCCAGGACTCCACCTGGGCCAGGGCGGTGGCCAGCAACACCAGCAGCAGCGTCGGGGCCAGCAGCAGGCCGCCCAGGGCGCTCAGCGCACCGCGCCAGCCAAACTGGCGCCAGCCGTACATCAGGGCCAGGTTGCAGACGTTGGGGCCGGGCAGCACCTGGGCGGTGGCCCAGTCACCCGCAAAGCCGGCTTCATCCATCCAGGCGCGGCGCTCCACCAGTTCGCGGTGCACCACGCCCAGCACGCCGCCAAAGCCCTGCAGCGCCATCCCGGAGAAGACCAGAAACAACTCGCCCAGGTGGGCCGGGCGCCGCAGCGAAGCGCTCATGCCGGGCTCAGCGCTTGACCGCGGCCGGCTCCAGCCCCGTGGCGCGCACGATCTCGGCCACCGCGGCCGAGGCCAGGAAGCGCGCCAGGTGCGTGGCCAGCTCGGCCTGCTTGCTGTCCTTGACGAGGCCGGCCGAGAAGAAGATCGTCTGCTGCACTTCTTCGGGCAGGGTGCCGATGAAGTCCAGCTCCTTGAAGTAGATCAGCTCGCTGACCTGCTGGAAGCCCAGCTCGGCGTCGCCGCGCGCCACCACCGCGCCGACGCGCTCGCTGAGGATGCGCTTTCCCGTCTCCTTCAGCCGCTCGGCCACCCCCAGCTTGGGGAACAGCTCGGTCGACAGGTAGGTGCCGCTGGCGCTGGCCGAGTAGGCCACCGACTTGGCGTCCAGCAGCGTCTTCTTCAGCGCCTCGACGGTGCTGATGTCGGGCTTGGGCGTGCCCTTGCGCACCGCGGCGCCGATCTTCGAGCGCGCCAGGTCGATGCGCGAGCCGGGCTGCACCTGGCCGGCCTTGACCAGCGCCTCCAGCCCGCCCTCGGAGAGGATCACCAGGTCGAACACCTCGCCGCGGGCGAAGCGGCTGGGGATGGAATCCGGCGCATTGCCGATCGAGGCGCCGAAGCTGCTGATCACGGTGTGGCCGGTGGCCTGCTCGTAGATCGGGATCAGCTGCTTGTAGGCCTCGGTGAAGGCGCCCGAGGTGACGACGCGGATCTCGGCGGCCCAGGCGCCGATCTGTGCCAGGGACAGGCTGGCCAGCAGGGCCAGACGGATGAGGATGTGCATGGGGTGTCTCCTGCCGAGCCTGGCTCAGTCGATCTTGATCTTGCGGTCGCGGATCACGCGGCCCCACATCGCCGACTCGCGGGCGATCTCCTGCGCCAGCTCCTCGCGCGTGCCGGGGGCGGGCGGCATGCCATGCTGGTTCAGCTCGGCCACCACGTCGGGCGACTTCAGCACCTTGACCAGCTCGGTGTTCCAGCGGTCCAGGATGGGCTTGGGCACCTTGGACGAGGCCACGAAGGCGTACCAGTTGGTGGCCAGGTAGCCGGGGAAGCCCGACTCGGCGATGGTGGGCACATTGGGCAGCTGCGGAATGCGCTTGGCGCCGGTCACCGCCAGCGGGATCAGCTTGCCGGCATCGATGTGCTGCTGTGCGGTGGACAGCGTCGAGTAGTAGGCCGCCACGCGCCCGCCCAGCAGGTCCTGCAGCGCCGGTGCGCCGCCCTTGTAGGGGATGTGGACGGTGTCGATCTTCGCCATGTCGTCCATCAGCTCGCCCGCCAGGTGCGAGGCCGAGCCGGCACCGGTGGAGGCGTAGTCGAGCTTGCCGGGGTTCTTGCGCGCGAAGTCGATGAACTCGGCAAAGGTCTTGATCTTCAGCCCGCTGTGCACCACCAGCACGTTGGGGAAGTTCACGCCCATGGTCACCGGTGCCAGGTCCTTGACCGGGTCGTAGGGGAGCTTCATCAGGTGCGGCGCGATCGCCAGCGGCCCCACCGAGCCGAACAGCAGCACCGAGCCATCGGCCGGGCCGGTGGCGGCGAACTGGTGCGCGATGTTGCCGCCGGCGCCGGCCTTGTTGTCGATCACCACGGTGAAGCCGGTGTTGTCGGCCAGCTTCTTGCCGATGATGCGCGCCGCGGTGTCGGCCGCGCCGCCGGCGGCGAAGCCGACGACGATGGTGAGGTTCTTCTTGGCGGGCAGGTCCTGCGCCTGGCCGCACAGCGGCATCAGCGCGATGGCCAGGGCGGCCAGCAGAGGTCGGCGGTTCATGGGTGTCTCCTTGGAGTCGTCAGTCGGCGCCCAGGCCGACGGGGTTGGGTTGGCGGCGCTCCACCGCAGCGCGCAGCAGCGCGGCGGTGCGGTAGAGACCATGGGCGAACTTGCCGCAGGGCAGGGTGGCAAACAGGGCCAGCACCGCACCCAGGTGCACGCAGAGCCACCACGGCATGGCCGCGCTGGCGCCGGCCAGCCACAGGCCCAGGCCGCTGCTGGCCACCAGGCACAGCAGGGCGATGAAGCCCAGGTCCATCGGCCGCTGCGCCGGATCGCCGTGCAGCGGGTGGCGCCGCAGATGCAGCCAGCCCAGGCCGGCCGTGCCCACGGCCAGTGCCACGCCGCCCGGCACGCCCAGCAGCTTGGGCAGCGCTGGCCAGGCATAGGGTGCGTGCCAGCCGAAGGCATAGTGGTAGAGCGTGGCCACCGCGGTGGCCGCGAAGCACAGCATGAAGCCGTAGAAGGTCAGGTGGTGGAAGCGCCGGCGCGCGTGGGTCCAGGCGTCGTCGGCGTTGTGGCAGCCCTCGCCATGTCCGCCGTCCAGGTAGCGCAGCACCAGCGCCTGGCCGGTGGCTTCGCGCGCCGCTTCGGCGCCCAGCGGCTGGCCGCTGCTGACCGGCGTGGCCTGGCGCCAGAAGCGGCGCACGCCGATCGCCAGCGACAGCGCCGCGAAGCCCAGCACCGGCGCGAACAGCGCCACCAGCAGGCCGTGCGGCAGCACCGCGTAGAAGCCGGCGCCCGCGGGCACCTGCCATCCGCCGCCCAGCACCACCGCGACCGCCAGCACCAGCGCCAGCGCGGCGGCCAGCGCCAGCGACAGCACCAGGCCGTTGCGCTCGTAGGCGCGGCCCAGTGCGGCCGGCCAGGCGTTGACCGCGTAGGTGCGCTGGCGCACCTGGGCCATGGCCCGCGGCACATTGACGGCAAATTCGTGCGGCGGCGCGTATTGGCAGGCGTGCAGGCAGGCGCCGCAGGCGTGACACAGGTTGGCCAGGTAGTGGGCGTCGGCCGGCTCGAAGCGCAGCCGATAGGTCATCGCCGGGAAGACGGCGCAGAAGCCCTCGCAGTAGCGGCAGGCATTGCAGATCTGCATCACCCGCGCCACCTCGGCTTCGGGCGTGGGCGCGCCCTCGGCCAGCGCCACGGCCTGCGCGGCCAGCGACTCAAGCGGCTGCATGGCGCACCTCCTGCACCCGGGCCGCGGCGGCGGCGCGCTCGCCGGCAATGCGGCCAAACGCCGTGCCGATCGACATGCCGACACCGGCGGTGTAGCCCTGGCCCAGCACATTGCCGGCCATCATCTCGCCGGCCACGAACAGGTTGGGGCTGGGCCGGTCGGCAAAGCGCACCGCGGCGGTCTCGTCGGTGCGCAGGCCCAGGTAGGTGAAGGTCACGCCGGGGCGCAGTGCGTAGCCGTAGAAGGGCGGCGTGTCGATCGGCCGCGCCCAGTGGCTCTTGGCGGGCGTCAGGCCCTCGGTGGCGCAGTCGTCAAGCACGGTGTGGTCGAAGCGCCCGGGGCGGCAGGCGCGGTTGTAGTCGTCCAGGGTCAGCATGAAGCGGTCCTCGGGCAGGCCCAGGCGGCGCGCCAGCTCGGGCAGGCTGTCGGCCACCACGCCGGGAAAGACCGGCGGCATGAAACGGCCCACGGCCTTGGCGTCGATCACCGACCAGGCGGTCTGCCCCGGCTGGTGGGCCACCAGCCGGCCCCAGATCGCGTAGCGCTTGGGCCAGAAGTCCTCGCCCTCGTCGTAGAAGCGCTCGCCGTCGCGGTTGAGGACCACGCCCAGGCTGACGCAGTCGATGCGGGTGCAGATGCCACCGTCGTACAGCGGCGCGCGGGCATCGATCGCCACCATGTGGGCCTGGGTGGCGTCGCCGATCGCATCGGCGTGCTGCTCGTCGATCAGGTGGCGCAGCAGCGTGCCCTGGTTGAAGCGGGTGCCGCGGATCAGGAACTGGTCGGCCGGCCATTCGCCGCGCGCGTTGCGGCCCCAGGCCTCGCGCAGCCAGTCGCGGTTGGATTCGAAGCCGCCGGCCGCCAGCACGCAGCTGGCCGCCTCGATGCGTTCATTGCCGGCCCAGGCGGCGACGAAGCGGCCGTCCTGCAGCTCGATGCGCTGCACCGGCGTGTCGTAGCGCACCTGCACGCCCAGGCGCTCGGCGCTGCGGTAGTAGGCGTTGACCAGGGCCTTGCCGCCACCCATGAAGAAGGCGTTGGTGCGCGCCACATGCAGGGCGCCCGACAGCGGCGGCTGGAAGCGCACGCCGTGGCGCTGCATCCAGCCGCGGCAGGTGGCCGAGGCGCGGATCACCATCCGGGCCAGCGCCTCGTTGGTGCGCCCGCCGGTGACCTTCAGCAGGTCCTGCCAGTACTCCTCCTCGGGGTAGGCGTCGACCAGCACGTCCTGCGGCGCGTCGTGCATGCAACGCAGGTTGCGGGTGTGGGCCGAGTTGCCGCCGCGCAGGTCGCGCGGCGCGGCTTCGAGCAGCAGCACGCGCGCACCCGCCTCGCGCGCCGTCAGCGCCGCGCACAGGGCCGCATTGCCCCCTCCGATGACCAGCACGTCCGTGCCCATGAACCGCCCCACAGCCGATGAAACATGGGGCGATTGTGGAAACCGGCGATTGATTCGTGAAATGAAAAGGACGGATCGATTATTGCGATCCAGGCATCAGTGGCCGCACCGCCGGTTCAGGGCTTGAAGCGCGCCTGCTCAATCAGCTTCCTGAACGCCAGCGCCGCCGGCGACAGGGCCTGCTCGCGGCGCTGCAGCAGCACCACCTGGCGCCGCACCACCGGGTGGGTCAGCGGGATCTTGCGCACGCCGGGCCGGTCGCCCGGCTGGAAGGTGGACGAGGGCAGGATGGCCGCTCCCACGCCGGCCGCCACCAGGTTGATCGCGGTGGCGTGGTGCTGCACCTCGTAGCGGCCCTGCAGCCGGATGCCGCGCTTGGCCAGCTGGTAGTCCATGAAGATGCGCGTGGCCATGAAGCTGCTGACGCCGATCAGCTCGGTGTCATGCAGGTCGCTCCAGCGCACCTCGGCGGCCTGCTCCAGCGGGTGCGGCGTGCGGCACAGGAACACCAGCGGGTCGCTGAACAGCCGCCGCTCTTCCAGGTCGGGGTGCGGCTCGCCGTGCAGCGCGATGCCCAGGTCGGCCTGGCCATCCAGCACCGCCTGGCGCACCTCGGTAGAGGACCCGTCGTGCAGCCGGATGCGGTTGTCCGGGTGCGCCTGCGCGTACTGGCGGATCAGGCCGGGCAGCACGTGCGAGCTCATCGAGGGGATGCAGGCCAGCGCCAGCTGTCCGCTGCCCAGCCGCGACATGTCCTTCAGTCGCTCGACGGCGCTGGTCATGTCCTGCACCAGCGCGCGCGCCTGCGGCAGGAACTCGCGGCCCACGGTGCTCAGCGCGACGCGCCGCGTGGTGCGGTCCAGCAGCTTCAGGCCCAGGTAGGCCTCGAGCTTCTGCACGCGCCGGGTCAGCGCGGTCTGGGTGAGGTGCAGCTCGCGCGCCGCGCGGCTGAAGCCGCCCAGCTCGGCCACCGCCACGAAGGCCTGAACGCCATCGAAATCGACCTTCATGCACCGATCTTACGGCGCGCGAAAATCGGCCCATGCCCCGACTTCAGCTTCAGCCCCCCGAGCGCTTCGGTTTCGAGACCGCCGTGCAGATCTACATCAGCCACGTCAACCAGGGCGGGCACCTGGACAACGCGCAGCTGATCACGCTGGTGTCCGAGGCGCGGCTGCGATTTTTCCGCGCACTGGGCTGGCGCGAGGGCGATGTGGGCGGCTGCCCGATCGTCGTGGCCGAGCTGCAGGCGCAGTACCAGAGCGAGGGCTTCCACGGCGAGACCATGCGCATCCGCATGCAGCCGGTGGAGTTCGCGCGCTGCGGCTTTGCGCTGGCCTTCCAGATGAGCGACGAGGCCAGCGGCCGGCCGGTGGCGCGCGGCCAGAGCGGCATCGTCTTCATCGACCGCGCCACGCGCAAGCCGGTGGACATCCCGCCCGCCGTGCGGGCTCAGCTGCTGGCGGTCTGAGCGGCCACGGCATCGGCCGCCAGCCACAGGCGCAGGTCGAACTCGCGCTGGTGGTAGTCGCCCAGCATGTGCGTGCACAGGCCATAGAAGGCCTTGTCGTGCTCGGGCTCCTTCAGGTGGGCCAGTTCGTGCACGACGATCATCTCCAGGAAGGCCGCGGGCAGATCGCGGAACAGCGTGGCGATGCGGATCTCGCGGCGCGATTTCAGCTGACCGCCCTGCACCTGGGTGCGCCGGGTGTGGGTGCCCAGCGCCTGCTGCAGCAGGCGGATCTTGGCGTCATAGGCGATGCGGGCGATCGGTGGCGCGTTGCGCAGGAAGCGCTGCTTGCGCTCGTTGACATAGTCGAACAGCGCGCGGTCGTCGCGCACCGGGTTGGGCTCAGGGTGGCGCTGGCGCAGCAGCGCGTGCATCTGCCCGGCCAGCAGCGTGGGCGTGACCTGGGCGATCAGCTCGGGCGGGTAGCCGCCCAGCGGCGCCAGCGCCTTGGCGGGCAGGGCGGCGGACGCGCTCACCGGGCGCTGTAGATGGCCGCCAGGCGGTCGGGCTGGCCGTCCGCACGCTGCAGCACCGGGAAGCGCTGGCCGCCGCGCCAGTCGATCGTCACCAGGCGGAAGAGATCGTCCTCCTTGAGCAGCAGCTGGATCGGCGCGCGGCCGTCCCGGTTGGCGTCGATCGCCTGCGCCAGGCGCTCGCTCGTATAGGCCTGCAGGTTCACCGCCAGCAGCGTCAGGCCCGGCGCCAGGCCCGCCTTGAACGCGGGGCTGTCCCAGGCCACCTGCTCGAGCTTGCCCTCGTGCGTGACCATCAGGCCCAGCGACCAGCGGAAGTCGGCCGGGCGCGGCTTGCCGTCGCGCGACGGGGCGTTCTTCGCGAAGGGGCTTTCGGTGCCGCTCCAGCCCAGCGTCCAGCCGCCGCGGGCCAGGCCGTCGAGCGGCGCGCTGGGGCCGTGGCTGTCCAGGCGCTGGCGCAGGAAGCCGGCCCAGTCGTGCGGCTGCACCGCGTTCAGCGCGGCCACCACCTCGTCGAAGGTGTAGGGCAGGGGCGCGATGCTGCCGTCAGCACGGAAGGCCGTGGGCACGCCGAAGAAGGCCCGGGCGAAGTCGTCGAGCGACTTGGTGCCTCCACTCTTCTCGCGGATCAGCGTGTCGGCGTCCAGCCAGATCAGCGTGGCCTCGTCGTAGTAGTCGACGCCGCGCTGCCAGTCGCGCCAGGCCTTGTCGCGGCTGCTGCGGATCGTGCCTTCGTTGGTGGTGTCCTGCAGGTTGCGCCAGGTGCGGCCGGCGCGCGCATCCAGATACGCGGCCACGTAGGCCAGCGCATCGCGCGACTGCTCGGGCGTGGCCAGACCTGAGCGGGCGGTCAGCACATGGCCCCAGTACTGGGTCATGCCTTCGTAGACCCACAGCAGCGTGTTCTGCATCGGCACGTTGTAGTGCGGGGTCAGCAGGTCGGCGGGGCGGCGGAACTTGCCGTTCCACGAGTGCACGTACTCGTGCGGCAGCAGCTCGCGCGAGGCGATTGCCTTGTCCCAGTCCTTGAAGTAGCCGGGACGCACGCCGTTCTCGCTGGACTCGTGGTGCTCCAGGCCGATGCCGCCGAAGTGCCTGGACTGCGCCAGCAGGAAGTCGTACTGGCGCCAGTGGCGCGCGCCGAACAGGCGGTCGGACTGCTGCACCAGGCGGCGGTGGGCCTCCAGCTGCGCATCGCTGGCGTCCAGCAGGCCAGGCTCGTCGGCCAGCAGGTTCAGCGCCACCGGGCGCGGCGTGCCGGGCGGGTCCAGTTCCACCCGCTTCGCATGGCGGCCGGCGAACAGCGGCGAATCCACCAGCGTCTCCACCGACACCGGCGCAAAGCGCACCCAGCCCTGGCCATCGGCCTGGGCCACCCGGCCTTGCGCGTCGCGCAGCGCGGTGGCGGCCTGCCAGCCGTCGGGCAGCTTCACCTGCGCCTGCACGCGCACCGCGGCGGCGGGCACGCGGGTGGGGTAGAGCAGGGTCTGGTTCCACTGCACACCCAGGATCTGGCGCGTCATCGTGGGCCGGCCCTGGCTGCTGTTCTGCGGTGCCAGGTGCTCGTAGCGCAGTGTCAGCTCGCGCACGCCGGCAGGCACGTCGATCAGGAAGGCGTAGGGGTCCAGCGTGTCGCGGCGCCACTCGATCCGGCGCTCGCCGGCGCTGATCTGCAGCCCGGCCAGCTGGGCCACATCGCCATAGGGGCCGTGGGTGCCGGGCAGGAAGCGCGGGTAGTGCAGCGTCAGCGGCCCGGGGCCGGGCACCGGCAGCGTCTGGGTGACGCGCTGGATCTGGCGGTCCAGGTCGGTGGCGTCCACCGCCAGCGTGATCGTGCCGGGCCAGGGGCCGGGCGAGGTGGGGGCGGCGGCGATGGCCGCCGGTGGGGCGGCGGTGGTGGCCAGCGCGGTCAGCGCGGCCGCCAGGACAGCGCGCAGGCTGGCCTTGTGGGCGAGGATGCGGGGCATGGGTCGGGCGTCCGTGGAAGGAAGCGCGACCATACCTCAGGGCCGGGCGCGCCCGCGTCGGGGTCAGCGCGGACGGTAGATGGCCGACAGCCCGTCGGTCTGCGCCGGCAGGCGCTGCAGCACCGGGTGGCGCGCCCCCTGGCGCCAGTCGATCGTCACGCTGCGGTAGCGCTCGCCGTCCTTGACCAGCAGGCGCAGCGGCGCTTCGCCACCGGTGTTGGCGCGCAGCGCGGCATCCAGGCGCTCGGGCTTGTAGGCCAGGTCGTTGACCGCCAGCAGCGTCATGCCCTTGGTCAGGCCGGCCGCATAGGCGGGGCTGCCCCAGAAGACCTGGGTCAGCGTGCCGTTGCCGATGACGCGCAGGCCCAGCGAATGGGCCAGGTTCTGCGGGCGCTCGGTGCCCGAGTCGCCCTCCCAGCCGCGTTCGTGCTGCTGGAAGCGGCTCTCCTCGGCCTGCCAGCCCAGGGCCCAGCCGCTGTGCGTCAGGGCCAGCGCGGCGTCGCGGCCGGGCTGGTCCAGGCGCTCGCGCAGGAAACGCCGCCAGTCCAGCGGCTGCACGGCGGTCAGCGCGGCGATCAGCGCGTCCTCGGTGTAGGGCTGCGGGCGGACCGAGCCATCGGCGTGGCGGCCCGGCGCGCGGCCATGGAACGCGCGTGCGAAGTCGTCCAGCGAGCGCTGGCCGCCGCTGGCCTGGCGGATGGCCAGGTCGGCCTCCAGCCACAGCAGCAGGCCCTCGTCGTAGTAGTCCTGCAGGCGCTGCTGGTCTTCCCATTCGCGGGTGTGGCCGGGGCCGATCGCCGGGTCGATCTGGGTGTCGGCCAGCGCACGCCAGCGGCGGCCGGCGCGTGCCTGCACCTCGGCCACGGTGGTGGCCAGGCGGTCCATCGCCTGCTCGGGCGTGGACAGGCCGGCGCGCGCCGCCAGCACATGGCCCCAGTACTCGGTCAGGCCCTCGTAGACCCACAGCAGCGAGGTGCCCATCGGCTGGTGGTAATCGGGCGTCAGCAGGTCGGCCGGGCGGTGGGCCTTGCCGTTCCAGCTGTGCACGTACTCGTGCGGCAGCAGCTCGCGGCCGCGGATCGCGTCGGGCCAGTCCTTGAAGTAGTCGGGGCGCAGCGCGTTCTCGCTGGACTCGTGGTGCTCCAGCCCCATGCCGCCGAACTCGTCGGACAGCGCCAGCATCAGCTCGTAGTGGCGAAAGGGCCGCATGCCGCCGAACAGGCGGTCGGCCTGCGTGACCAGCGCGCGGTGGGCGGCCAGCTGTGCGGGCGTGGCGCTCAGCGCCCCGGGCTGATCGGCCAGCAGGGCCAGGCTGACCGGGGGCGCGCCGGGCGTGTCGTCCAGCGCATGGCGCTGCAGGTGGCGGCCGGCGAACAAGGGCGAATCCACCAGGGTCTCGACCGACATCTCGCGGTACTGTCGCCAGCCGCGGGCATCAGGCTCGGCGCGCTGGCCGGCGGCGTCGCGCAGCGCGCTGGCCTCCTGCCAGCCCGCGGGCAGGCGCAGCCGCGGCGTGATGCGCTGGGCATCGACCGCCCGTCCGTCGACATAGAGCAGCACCGTCTCCCACTCGATGCCCAGCAGCGCCGGCGTGATGCTGATGCGCTCGCCACTGCCGCGCACCGGCGCCAGGTACTGGAAGTCCAGCTCCAGCGTCGACACGCCCGGCGGCACGTCGATCAGGAAGGCGAAGGGGTCGCCGGCCACGCGGCGCCAGGCCAGCGCCTGTTGGCCGGCCTGCACGCGCAGGCCGGCCAGGCGGGTGACGTCACCGTAGGGCCCGTGGCCGCCGGGCAGGTAGCGGGCGTAGCGCAGGGTCAGCGGGCCGGGCCGATCGACGTCGATCTGCTGCTGCACGCGCAGCACGCGGCGATCCAGGTCGGTGGCGTCCACGGCCAGGCGCATTGGTGCCCCCAGGGCGGCCTGGGCCGCCAGCGCCATCCACAAGGTGGCGGCCAGCAGCCGCCGCACAGCGTTCCAGGGCGAGGTCATCACGCGACGATACCCGAGCCGGCGCCGGATCCCGGCCGGTTTGAGGCATCATGACCGGATGTTCGCTGCTCCCCGGTTCCTGCCTCTGGCGCTGCTGGCCGCGTCCGTGTCGGCGGCAGCAGCGGACGAAGCGCCGCGCGGCGCCACCATCTACCGCTGCGACGGCGGCGGCACGCCCACCTACTCCGACAGCGCGGTGCGCTGCGACAACGGTGCGGTGCTGACCAACCCCAAGCCCTCGGCGGTGCCGCTGGTCGGACCGGCCACGGCCAAGCTCACCCTCAACGGCCCGCCCTGCCCCTTGCCGCAGACCGATCCGGAAGGCCCGGCCTGGGCGCCGATCCGCGCCTGCTTCCGCCAGGCCCTGCAGCAGCAGCCCGAGCACAAGCTGGCCGAGACCCAGCTGGCCGGCATGCTGATGGGCGTGTGCGACGCCGAGACCCGCAGCCTGATGCAAAGCAACAGCTTCCCGGCCGAACTGGGCCGCACGCCCGACGAGCGCGGCGCCGCGATCCGGCGCTGGTCGCAGTGGCTGGTGCAGCAAAGCGGCCGCGCCAGCGACAGCGTGCCGGTGCAGGCCCTGGTCACCGGCAAGGCGGTGCCGCTGCAGCGCATCAGCGGGCCGGCCGAGCTGCAACTGCCCAGCGGCCAGATCACCGAGGCGCTGCCCGGCACGCTGCTGCGCCAGGGCGACCAGATCTACGTGCGCCGGGGCGTCAGCCTGCAGGTGGGCGGACAGAACCTGCCCGCCCAGCAGCGCGAGCGCTGCGTGCGCGTCGACTGAACTGCAGCGCGGCCGTCGGCCAGGGCCGACAGCCGCCCAGGCTCACTTGAGCTGCAGGATCCAGCTGACCAGCTTGGACGCGTCGGCTTCGGTGATCGCCACCTTGTTGGGCGGCATGGCCAGGCCGCTGACCTTGCCCTTCCAGTGGCTCTCGTAGGGGTTGGAGCCGGCCATCACCGTGGCGGTGAGGGTCTTCTGGGCGTCCTTCTGGCCCTTGTACTTCGCGGCCACATCCTTCCAGGCCGGGCCGATCGGGGCCAGGCCGTCCGGGCCCTTGCCGCCCGGATCGATGTGGTGGCAGGTCAGGCAGCCACTGGTGTTGGCCAGTTTGAGCATGGCGTCGTCATTGCCGGCGGCCAGGGCCGGGCCGGCGACGAGCGCGGCAGCGAGGGCGATCAGGTGCGGGGTGCGCAGCATGGTGGACTCCTTTTGATAGCGGTGAACCCTTGGACCGCATCTTGGGAGCCGGCGCGCCAGCAGAGTTGAGCCTCGTCAAGACTGCTGGCGCTTTTGCCAGGATGGAACACCCTGGCACACCTGGCGCGCAGCGTCGGCGCGACGGCTGCGCCAGCCCGCGACAGCGGATCGGGCGCCCTGACCGTCAGGCGCGCTGCAGCAACATCGCGTCGCCGTAGCTGAAGAAGCGGTAGCCGGTCTCGATCGCGTGGCGGTACAGCGCCATCACCTGCGGGTAGCCGGCGAAGGCGCTGACCAGCATCATCAGCGTGCTCTTGGGCAGGTGGAAATTGGTCAGCAGCACGTCCACCACCTGGAAGTGGAAGCCTGGCGTGATGAAGATGTCGGTCTCGCCGCTGACCGCCTGGGCCAGGCCGCCGCGGCCCGCATGGCGCGCCGCGGACTCCAGCGCCCGCAGCGTGGTGGTGCCCACCGACACCACGCGGCCGCCGCGCGCGCGGCAGGCGGCGATGGCCTCCACCGTGGTCTGCGGCACGTCGTACCACTCGCTGTGCATGCGGTGTTCGGACAGGTTCTCGGTGCGCACCGGCTGGAAGGTGCCGGCCCCCACATGCAGCGTCACATGCGCGCGCTCGACGCCGGCCGCGGCCAGCGCCGCCAGCACGCCTTCATCGAAGTGCAGCGCCGCGGTGGGCGCGGCCACCGCGCCGGGCTGGCGGGCGAAGACGGTCTGGTAGCGCTCGGCGTCCTCGGGCGCGTCGTCGTGGGTGATGTAGGGCGGCAGCGGCACATGGCCGTGGCGCTCCAGCAGCACCAGCGGGTCGCCTTCGACGCGCAGGTGGAACAGGCTGCCGTCGGGGCCGGCGCGGCCCAGGACCAGGGCGTCGAAGCCGTCGGCGCCGCCGAAGCGCACCGTGCTGCCCTCGCGTGGCGACTTGCTGGCGCGCAGGTGGGCCAGCATCTCGCCGTGGCGCGCGTCGGTGCTGGGCAGCAGGCGCTCGACCAGCGCCTCGACCGCGCCACCGGTGGGCTTCTCGCCGAACAGGCGGGCCTTGAGCACCCGGGTGTCGTTGAAGACCAGCAGGTCGCCTGGCCGCAGCAGCGTGGGCAGCGCGCGGAACACGCGGTCCACCGGCAGCAGCCCGGTGCCGTCGAGCAGGCGCGAGGCGCTGCGCTCCGGGGCCGGGTGCTGGGCGATCAGCTCGGCGGGCAGGTGGAAGTCGAAATCGGCCAGCTGGAAGGGCCGACCGTGGGGGTGCAGGGCAGAAGAGGGCATGGCTTGCAGGCTGTACCGGCCTTCAAGGATCTCGGAAGGCACCGATTGTTCCATGCACCACGCCAGCCCTGGGCCGCGCAGGGCCGTTGTCAGCCCATCAGTCAGCCCATCAGACCGCGCTTGGCGGGCCCACCCGTGGCCCTGCCGGGCCGGTTCAGCGGATCGCGGCGGCCGGGGCGTCGGGGTCGTTGCGGTCCCAGGCCCAGGCAAAGGCCAGGCTCAGACCCAGCACCAGCGACAGCAGCAGCAGAAAACGGGCAATGAGGCGCATGGTGGTGGGCAGGATTCAGGGCAGCAGACGGCGCGGGAGTGCGCGTCAGATCTGATTGTCCGCTGCGGCGGGGTGGCCGGCCTAGGGGAAGGTCCTCAGGGCGTGGCGAATTGGGCAGCGGCCCGGGCCACTGTGGCCGCCGACCGACAGACGCGCAGAGCAGCGCACACCGCCACAATCACCCCATGGTCACGCCGGCCCCCGCTCCCGCCCCTGCCGCCCTCAGCGGGCCGGCGCGCGCGCTGCAGCGCCTGGGCCTGGACACGCCGCTGGCGCTGGCGCTGCATCTGCCGCTGCGCTACGAGGACGAGACCCGCCTGACCCCGCTGGCCCAGGCCCGCGCGGGCGAGACGGTGCAGGTGCAGGTCACGGTGCAGCTCAGCCAGGTCGAGCAGCGCAGTCGCCGCCAGCTGGTGCTGCGCTGCCGAGACGAGGCCGGCGACGAGCTGGTGCTGCGCTTCCTGCACTTCTATCCCTCGCAGCAGAAGGCCTGGGCGCCGGGCACCGGCCTGCGGGTGCGCGGCGAGCTGCGCCACGGTTTCTTCGGCCGCGAGATGGTGCACCCGCAGGTGCGCGTGGCCGAGCCGGGCGACGCGCTGCCGCAGGCGCTGACCCCGGTCTACCCCGCCAGCGCCCAGCTGCCGCAGGCCTACCTGCGCAAGGCGGTGGCCGGCGGCCTGCAGCGCGCCGATCTGCGCGAGCTGCTGCCGCCCGACGCCGTGCCGCCGAAGCTGCCCACCTTGCGTGCGGCGCTGGAGTTCCTGCACCACCCGCCGCCCGGCACGCCGCTGGCCACGCTGGAGGACCACAGCCACCCCGCCTGGCAGCGCCTGAAGTACGAGGAGCTGCTGGCCCAGCAGCTCAGCCAGCAGCAGGCCCGGCGCGAGCGCGCCCGGCTGCGCGCGCCCGAGCTGGCGGTGCGCCCCGGCGGCGTGCGCGACGGCCTGCTGGCCGCGCTGCCCTGGGGCCTGACCGACGCCCAGCGCCGCGTGGCCGAGGAGATCGCCGCCGACATCGCCCGCCCCCAGCCGATGCACCGCCTGCTGCAGGGCGACGTGGGCGCCGGCAAGACGGTGGTGGCCGCGCTGGCCGCGGCGGTGGCCATCGACGCCGGGTGGCAGTGCGCGCTGATGGCGCCCACCGAGATCCTGGCCGAGCAGCACTTCAAGAAGCTGGTGCAGTGGCTGGAGCCGCTGGGCCTGCAGGTGGCCTGGCTCAGCGGCAGCCGCAAGGGCAAGGTCCGGCGCGAGCAGCTGGCGGCGATCGCCGAGGGCCGGGCGCGCCTGGTGGTGGGCACGCACGCGGTGATCCAGGACGACGTGCACTTCGAGCGCCTGGGGCTGGCCATCGTCGACGAGCAGCACCGCTTCGGCGTCGCCCAGCGGCTGGCGCTGCGCCACAAGCTGCGCCAGGACCTGCCGGACGGCGGCGCGCTGGAGCCGCACCTGCTGATGATGAGCGCCACACCGATCCCGCGCACGCTGGCGATGACCTACTACGCCGATCTGGAGGTCTCCACCATCGACCAGCTGCCGCCTGGCCGCAGCCCGATCATCACCCGCGTCTTTGCCGAGTCGCGCCGCGAGGAGGTGATCGGCCGCATCCGCGACGAGGTGGCCAGGGGGCGGCAGGTCTACTGGGTCTGCCCGCTGGTCGAGGCCAGCGAGGCCGAGGACCTGAGCGGCAAGTCGATGGCCGAGTTGGCCAACGTGACCGAGACCCACGCCCAGCTGTCCGAGGCGCTGGCCGGCATTGGCGTGGGCCTGCTGCATGGCCGCCTGGCGCCGGCCGAGAAGGCGGCGGTGATGGCGCGCTTTGCCGCAGGCGAGCTGGCCGTGCTGGTGGCCACCACGGTGATCGAGGTGGGTGTGGACGTGCCCAATGCCAGCCTGATGGTGATCGAGCACGCCGAACGCTTCGGCCTGGCCCAGTTGCACCAGTTGCGCGGCCGGGTGGGCCGGGGTTCGGTGGAGAGTGTGTGCGTACTGCTGTTCAGCCAGCCGCTGTCCGAGACCGGCAAGTCGCGCCTGAAGGCCATGGCCGAGACCACCGACGGCTTCGAGATCGCCCGCCGCGACCTGGAGCTGCGCGGCCCGGGCGAGTTCATGGGCCAGCGCCAGTCGGGCGACGCGCTGCTGCGCTTCGCCGACCTGGCCGAGGACGCCCCGCTGCTGGCCGCTGCCCGCCGCCACGCCCCGCGCCTGCTGGAACAGCACCCGGCCGTGGCGGCCGCCCAGGTGCGGCGCTGGCTGGGCGCGGCGGCGGAGTTCATGAAGGCCTGATGGGCACATTGCACATGCCTAGAACAGGGGGGTGGTGAACGCACCAGCGCGGGGCGAGACTAGCGCTCTGTTCTCAACCCACGGCCGATGCCACGAACATCGACCCCACCTGGAAGTCCCATGACCCCTCGCTTTGCCCTTCGCCGCCTGACCCTGGCGCTGGCCGCCCTGGTCGGCCTGTCCGGTACCGCTTTCGCCGCGCCGGATGCCTCGCACCCCGCCGTGCAGCGCGCGCTGCAGCACCTCAGCGGTGGCGCCTTCACCGGGGCCCGTGCCTCGCTGGACGACAGCTATGTCGCCAAGGACGTGGTGGTCGATGCCGACGGCACCGAGCATGTGCGCCTGGACCGTCAGTACAAGGGCCTGCCGGTCATCGCCGGTGACCTGATCGTGCGCAGCCATCCCGATGGCTCGCTGCATGGCGTGATCCAGACGCTGCAGCGTCCGCTGGCGCTGAGCGCCACGCCGGCGCTGTCGGCCGGCGCCGCCTCGTCGCGCGCGCTGAAGGCCTTCAAGCACCTGCAGGGCCAGGTCAGCGGCCAGCGCCTGGTGGTCTATGCGCGCGGCGACGTGCCGCACCTGGCCTGGGAAGTGGCGGTGGACGGCGTGCAGCGCGACGGCACGCCCAGCCAGGCCCGCCTGATCGTCCACGCCGACAGCGGCAAGGTCGTCGACCAGTGGGACACCGTGCACACCGGCTCCGCCGTCGGCACCGGCAAGACCCTGTACTCGGGTGACGTGGCGGTGAACACCAAGAGCAACAAGCGCGTCACCAAGTACGCGCTGACCGATCTGCAGCGCGGTGGCCAGTACACGGTGACGATGAGCAACGGCACCACCACCGAGACCAAGATGACGGATGCCGACAACATCTGGGGCACCAACCTCAAGACCAACACCCAGTCCGCCGCCGCCGACGCCCACTACGGCATGGCCGTGACCTGGGACTACTACCTGAACGTGCACGGCCGCCTGGGCATCGACGGCGCCGGCACCCCGGCCCGCTCGCGCGTGCATTACTCCAGCGCCTACAACAATGCCTTCTGGAGCGATGGCTGCTACTGCATGACCTACGGCGACGGCAGCGGCAGCTACCCGGGATTCAACCCGCTGGTCTCGCTGGACGTGGCGGGCCACGAGATGACCCACGGCGTGACCAGCCGCACCGCCGGCCTGATCTACTCGGGCGAGTCGGGCGGCCTGAACGAGGCCACCTCGGACATCTTCGGCACCATGGTCGAGTACTACGCGGCCAACGCCAATGACCCGGGCGACTACCTGATCGGCGAGGAGATCTCGATCGCCCCGCGCGCCTACCTGCGCACGATGATCCAGCCCAGCGCCGACGGCGCCTCGTCCGACTGCTGGTACAACGGCGTGGGCAACATCGACGTGCACTACTCGTCGGGCGTGGCCAACCACTTCTTCTTCCTGCTGGCCGAAGGCACCACCAACGGCGTGCCGTCCAAGACCTGCACCAGCGGCACCCGCGTGGCCACCGGCACCGGCACGGTCGCCGGCATCGGTCGCGCCAAGGCCGAGAAGATCTGGTACCGCGCGCTGACCACCAAGTTCACCGCCAGCGAAACCTTCGCCGCCGCGCGCACCCACACGATCGCGGCCGCGCAGGAGCTGTACGGCATCGGCTCGGCCGAGGAAGCCGCGGTGGCCGCGGCCTGGTCGGCCGTGAACCGCAACTGATCGGCCTCGCCGGCCACGTCAACGCCGCCTTCGGGCGGCGTTTCTTTTTCCCGCACTGTGCGTGCCCGGTGGCTTGTGCGCACAATCCCGGCATGACCCTGACCGAACTGCGCTACATCGTCGCCGTGGCCCGCGAGCGCCACTTCGGCCGCGCCGCCGAGGCCTGCTTCGTCTCGCAGCCCACGCTGTCGGTGGCGATCAAGAAGCTCGAGGAGGAGCTCGACGTCAAGATCTTCGAGCGCGGCAGCACCGAGGTCACGATGACCGCGCTGGGCGAGGCCATCGTGCGCCAGGCCCAGCAGGTGATCGAGCAGGCGGCGGCCATCAAGGAGATCGCCCAGCGCGGCAAGGACCCGCTGGCCGGCCCGCTGCGCCTGGGCATCATCTACACCATCGGCCCCTACCTGCTGCCCGAGCTGGTGCGCCACGCGATCGAGCGCTCGCCGCAGATGCCGCTGGTGCTGCAGGAGAACTTCACCGTCAAGCTGCTGGACATGCTGCGCACCGGCGAACTCGACTGCGCCATCATGGCCGAGCCTTTTCCGGACGCCGGCCTGGCCGTGGCGCCGCTCTACGACGAGCCCTTCATGGTGGCCGTGCCCAAGACCCACGCGCTGGCCAAGCGCAAGTCGATCAGCAGCCAGGAGCTCAAGCAGGAGACCATGCTGCTGCTGGGCACCGGCCACTGCTTCCGCGACCAGGTGCTGGAGGTCTGCCCCGAGTTCGCCCGCTTCTCCAGCGACGCCGAGGGCATCCGCAAGAGCTTCGAGGGCTCCTCGCTCGAAACCATCAAGCACATGGTGGCCTCGGGCATGGGCGTGACCGTGGTGCCGCGCCTGAGCGTGCCGCGCGAGGCGCAGCCGCACCTGAAGTTCATCCCCTTCGAGGCCCCGGTGCCCAGCCGCCGCGTGGTGCTGGCCTGGCGGCGCAGCTTCACCCGCTACGAGGCGATTGCCGCGCTGCGCAACGCGGTGCACGCCTGCGAACTGCGCGGCGTGACGCGCCTGCGCGAGTAGCGCAGCCGCCGCTCAGCGCGCGGCGCGCATCGCCTGGCCGACCTCGTTGGTGCCCTGGGCCGAGCCCGATTCGGGCACCACCTCGCCCTCGTCGCGCTGCGAGATCTCCTCCCACTGCGCGGCCACCTGCTCGGGCGTGTCCGGCGCCAGGCCCAGGTGCACGCCCTGGGTGAGCGTGATGTAGGCGCGCTCGAAGGTGCCGGCGCCGGCGCAGGCGATCGCGCGGGTGGGTGCGTCGTCGTGGCACAGGTGCAGCAGCGCGGGCGTCACCGCCTCGGGCTTGAGCAGGTCCAGCACGGCCTGCGGCATCAGGCCTTCGGTCATGCGGGTGGCGGCGGTGGGTGCCAGGCAGTTGACTCGGATGTTGTTCTTCGCGCCCTCCAGCGACAGCGTCTGCATCAGCCCCACCAGCGCCATCTTGGCGGCGCCGTAGTTGCTCTGGCCGAAGTTGCCGTACAGGCCCGAGGACGAGGTGGTCATCACGATGCGGCCGTGGTTCTGCGCGCGCATGATCTCCCACACCGCCTTGCAGCAGTGGACCGCGCCCATCAGGTGCACGTCCATCACGAGGCGGAAATCGTCCAGGTCCATCTTGGCGAAGCTCTTGTCGCGCAGGATGCCGGCGTTGTTGACCAGGATGTCCACCCGGCCCCAGGCATCCATCGCCTGCTGCACCATGGCCTGCACGGCGGTGAAGTCGGTGACCGAGGCGCCGTTGGCCAGCGCCTCGCCACCGGCGGCGCGGATCGCGGCCACCACGGCGTCGGCCGGGCTGTCGCTGCCATGCGCGGGCGCGAAATCATTGACGATGACCTTGGCGCCGCGGGCCGCCAGGGCCAGCGCATGCTGGCGGCCCAGGCCGCCGCCGGCACCGGTGACGATGGCCACGCGGCCATCAAAGCGAAGGGGGTTGGCAGTGCTCATGGCCCTGATTCGACCATGAAGCGCCGACCCGGCGCTGCCGCTCGGGTGACAGCCCGTCAATCCAGCGTGCGCTGCACGATGTCCGCCATCGCCCGCGCGTCGTCGCCCGGCTGGGTGCGCAGGCCGGCCACCGTGCCGTGGCGGTCGGCCAGGTCCTCGTCCTGGCTGGCCTTGCGGCGGGCCTCGATGCGATCGATCACCAACTCGATGCCGACGATCCCGCGCAGCAGCCCGTCCAGGTAGTCGGCGGGCGCGTCGGCGGGCTGCCAGGGGCGGGCCTGGGCGGCCTCATGGCGCGCGCTCAGGCGGTCCAGCAGCGCGCGCAGCGCGGCCGGCTCATCGACTGCGCGGGCGCTGCCGTGCAGGTGCACGGCCACGTCGTTCCAGGTGGGCACCACCCGGCCGTGCGCGGCCTTGCCCGGGTACCAGCCGGGCGTGATGTAGGCCTGCGGGCCGCGGAACGCCACCAGCGCCGGCGCCCCGTCGCCCAGCGCGCGCCACAGCGGGTTGGCGCGCGACACGTGGGCCCACAGGCGACCGTGCGCTCCGTGGTCGGGCTCCAGCAGGCTGGGCAGGTGGTGCGCCTGCAGTTCACCGCCAGCGGCCGTGACCCAGGTGCCCAGCGGGTGGGCGTCGACCAGCGCCAGCGCGTCGGCGCGCTCGGGCATCGCATGCAGGCGGGGGATGTACATCGGCGGCGGTCCTTCAGGCCAGGGCTTCGCGCAGCAGCAGCGCGGCCAGCAGCGCCATCGTGGCACCGATCAGACCGTCCAGCCACTGCCAGGCGCGCGGCCGCGCAAACACCGGTGCCAGCCAGCGCGCGCCGTAGCCCAGCGCGCCGAACCACAGTGCGCTGGCGCTGCCGGCGCCGCCAATGAAGGCGCCGCGCAGTGCCGGCGGCTGCTGCGCCCCGATGCTGCCCACCAGCAGCACCGTGTCCAGGTAGACATGCGGATTGAGCAGCGTGAAGGCGGCGGCCTGGGCCAGCGCCGCGCCCAGCGCCATCGGCGCGCCGCCGGGTGCGGCCTGCAGTGATTCGGTGTGCAGCGCCCGGCGCAGCGCACGCCAGGCGTACCCCGCCAGGAACAGCGCGCCGCCCAGCGCCAGCGCGCGCGCCAGCCCCGGCCGATCGCCCAGTGCCTGGCCCAGGCCCAGCACGCCGGCGGCGATCAGCGCCACATCGGCCAGCGCGCAGAACGCAACGATCGGCCCCACATGCTCGCGCCGCAGGCCCTGGCGCAGCACGAAGGCGTTCTGCGCGCCGATCGCCACGATCAGGCTGCCGCCCAGCGCCAGACCCTGCAGGAAGACCGGCGCTGCGGCCGGGAAGTCGTCATTCATGGGCTCAGCTTGCCAGCGACCGTCGATGAAGACAAACTCAATCCGCTAACCGAACATAAGGAAAACTGAATCCATGTTGGACTACGCCGCACTCGCCGCGCTGGCCGCCGTGGTGCGCGAAGGCAGCTTCGAGCGCGCCGCGCGCGCACTGCATGTCACGCCCTCGGCGGTGTCGCAGCGCATCCGCTGGCTGGAGGAGCGCAGCGGCTGCGCGCTGGTGCTGCGCGGCCAGCCCTGCACCGCCACCGAGGCCGGCCGCCGCCTGTGCCAGCACGTCGACCGCGTGCGCCTGCTGGAGCAGGAGCTGCAGGGCGCGCTGCCCACGCTGGCGCCGCAGGACGGCGTGCGCGTGCCGCTGCCGGTGGCCGTCAATGCCGACAGCCTGGCCACCTGGTTCGCCCCTGCGCTGGCGGCCTTCGCGGCCGACGCCCCGGTGCTGATGCAGGTGGCGGTGGACGACGAGGAGCACACCGCCGGCTGGCTGCGCAGCGGCGCCGTGCTGGCGGCGGTGTCGTCGGCGCCGCGCGCGCCCGCCGGCTGCAACAGCCAGCCGCTGGGTGCGATGCGCTACCTGGCCGCCGCCAGCCCCGCCTTCATGGCGCGCCACTTCGCCGACGGCGTGGGCGCCGGCAGCCTGGCCCGCGCGCCCAGCCTGGTCTTCAGCACCAAGGACGAGTTGCAGCAGCGCTGGGCCCGCCGCGTCTGCCACCGCCACGTGGAGCTGCCGCGCCACACCCTGCCCTCGTCCCAGGCCTTTGTCACTGCCGCGCTGGCCGGCATGGGCTGGGGCATGCACCCGCTGCCGCTGGTGGCCGACGCGTTGCGGCGCGGCGCGCTGGTGGAGCTGGTGCCGGGGGCGGTGCTGGAGGTGCCGCTGTACTGGCACCAGGCCCGGGCGGCGTCGGGCTTGCTGGATGGCTTGACCCGGGCGGTGGTGCGGGCGGCCGCGGCCGCGCTAGGGTAGTGGGGGGCGTTCCTCCGGGCTTCGCCGGCAGCGCGCCAGCTCGGCTTCCAGCGCGGCGATGCGGTCATCGCGCGATTGGATCGCGGCCTGCACCTGCGCGGCCTCGAAGCGCTGCGGAATGTGCTGCGGGCAATTCACGTCCCAGGCGCTGACGGTGAACAGCACCACCTGCTCCGGCCGCGCGCGGTAGCCCGGCGGCATCAGCTGGCGCAGCAGCGCCTCGTCACCTTCCACCACACGCGCCGTGCCCCAGAGCTTGATGCGGCGTTGCTGCGCATAGTCGATCAGGAAGAGATGGGCCTTGGCGTTGTCCTGCAGATTGCCCTGGGTGATGTACTGGCGGTTGCCGACATAGTCCGCGAAGCCGATCGTGTGCGCGTCCAGCACCCGCAGGAAGCCGGCCGGCCCGCCGCGGTGCTGGATGTAGGGCTGACCGTCGGCATTGGCGGTGGCCAGGAAGACGCTGGTCTGGGCCTCGATCTCGGCCTGCAGCTCGGCGGTGATGACCGACGCCCAGGAGCCGCCGGCCTCCATGCGCGCATAGGCCGGGCGCGAGCCCTTGCGCGCCTGGATCGCCTTGACGGTGTCGGTGAAGGCCACGTCGCTGGCCACGGTGTGCGTGTCGGCCATGGTCACAGCCCCAGCGCGGACAGGCCGGCGTGGTCGTCCGGCCGCCGGCCTGCCGGCCAGTGGTACAGGCGCTGCGCTGCGTTGATCGGCAGGTCGTTGATGCTGGCGATGCGCGTGTGCATCAGTCCCTCGGCGTCGAAGGCCCAGTTCTCGTTGCCATAGCTGCGGAACCACTGGCCCGAGGCGTCGTGCCACTCGTAGGCGAAGCGCACCGCGATGCGGTCCTCGCGAAACGCCCAGAGCTCCTTGATCAGGCGGTAGTCGAGTTCGCGCTGCCATTTGTCGCTGAGGAAGTGCTCGATCTCGGCGCGGCCCTGCACGAAGGTCGATCGGTTGCGCCAGCGGCTGTCCGGCGTGTAGGCCAGGGCCACGCGCGCAGGATCGCGGCTGTTCCAGGCGTCCTCGGCCAGGCGGACCTTCTGCGTGGCGGTCTCCAGGGTGAAGGGCGGCAGCGGGGGACGGGGCATCACAGGTTCTCCAGCAAGTTGTTGTGCACGGCCCGCAGCGGCGCGCCTGACGCGCTGCCTGGGGCCGCGGGTCCAACACTCAGGCGGCCAGGGCCTGAGCGACGGGGAAGTCGATCTCGGTCTGCGCCACCGAGTTCAGGTAGTTGGTCCAGGTGTTCAGGGCCACGTGCTGGACGATCTCCACGATCTGCGCGTCGTCGTAGCCGGCCAGGCGCACCGCCTGCACCTCGGCGTCGGACACATGCCCGCGGGCGTGCATCACCTGGGTCGCGAAGCGCACCGCCGCTTCGGCCTTCGGGTCCAGCGAGCGGCCGTGGCGGTTGGCGGCGATTTCGGCCTCGCCCAGCTGGGCCAGGTGCTTGCCCAGGTAGCTGTGGGCCGACAGGCAGTAGCCGCAGTCGTTGATCTGCGCGACGGCCAGCGCGATGCGCTCGCGGGTCGGGGCTGGCAGGCTGCCCTTGGCCAGCGCGCCCGACAGGCCCAGGTAGCCCTCCAGCGCCGCGGGGCTGTTGGCGACCACGCGAAACAGGTTGGGCACGCTGCCGAGCTGCTGGTTCACGGCGTTGAGCAGCGGGCGGGCCGGGGCCGGGGCGGCGTCGATGCTGGCGGGGGTGGTGAGGCGGGACATGCTGTGTTCTCCAGAGGTGGTGAGGGCCGGTGAATGCCGGTGAGGAGACTGTAGATATTCCCGTTTCGTTGAACTAGACTGCGTTGATGCGAATGTTTATCTCGAAATTTGAAACAGTGATCAAGCGCGATGGATCGTCTTGATGCCATGGCGGTGTTCGCCGCCATCGCCGATGCCGGCAGCCTGTCTGCGGCCGGTCGCGCGCTGGGGGTGCCGCTGGCCACCGTCAGCCGCAAGCTGGCGGATCTGGAGGCGCACCTCGGCACCCGCCTGATCACACGTTCGACCCGCAAGCTGGTGCTGACCGACGCCGGTCGCGACTACCTGCTCGCCTGCCGGCAGATCCTGGAGCAGGTGGACGAGGCCGAACGCGTCGCCTCGGGCGCCTATGCCCAGGTGGCCGGCCAGTTGGTGCTGGCCGCGCCCATCGTCTTCGGGCGGCTGCATGTGCTGCCGGTGGCGGCGGCCTTCCTGGAAGCGCATCCCGAGGTCGACATCCAGCTGCGCCTGGGCGACCGCAACGTCAACCTCATCGAGGAGCATGTCGACCTGGCCCTTCGGATCGGCGCGCTGCCGGACAGCAACCTCGTGGCCATCCCGGTGGGCGCGGTCCGCCGCGTGGTCTGTGCCAGCCCGGCCTACCTGGCGCGTCACGGCACGCCGCACTCGCTGGACGATCTCGCCTCGCACCGATGCATCAGCTTCGACGGCCTGGAGGCCGCCGACGCCTGGACTTTCGCCGATACCGCCGGTCAGAAACGGCGGGTGCCCGTCTGCTCGCGCCTGGTGGTGTCCACCGCCGACGCCGCCATCGACGCCGCCCTCCTCGGCCTCGGCCTGACGCGGGTGCTGTCCTACCAGGTGGCCGCCGCCTTGCATGCCGGCACGCTGCAGCGCGTGCTGGTCGACCAGGAGCCGCCCGCGGTGCCGGCCAGCCTGATCTATCCCGGCCAGGGGCGGCTGCCGATGAAGACGCGGGCCTTCATCGACGCCGCCGTCGGGCCGCTGCGCGAACGGCTGGCGGTGCTCGACACTGCCGGCGCCCCGGGACCTGCACAGCCCGCCGCCGCGGCTCGGCGACGGCGGCCGGTCCGTCACTGACGCGCACGGCTGGGCTCAGCCTGCCGACGCATACCCGAAGGGCTGCCGAGTACCGCACCGTCTGCCCGTCACCGGCATCGGGGAAAAGTTCACAGCCAATCGACCCCGATCGGCACAGATCGGCCCGAATGCCACCGGCGCCCCGGGAAAACCGCGTGGTGAGAGGCGGGTTGCGCAGCTAGCGTCGGTCGCGGAGCCATCGGGCCACGGCGAAGAGCGCCATGGCGCCGCCGGTGACCCGTGCTAAGCCCAGGAGGGGTGAATGAAGTTGCAACGACGGCGCGCAGAGGGCGCGCAGGCCGGCGCCTGGCGCCCGTGGGGGAACGTGTGGGGGAGCGTATGGGCCGCAGGGCTGGGCGGTCTGGCGTGGCTCCTGGGGCCGGCCGCGCTGGCCCAGTCGGTGGCGCCGGCACGCGCTGCCCAGCCTGCCACCGTGTCATTCCAGAAGCTCAACCTCAACGACACCGGGCGCACCACCTGCCTCGATCCCTCCAACGGCAGCCGGCTGCCGTGCGCGGGCTCTGGCCAGGATGGCGAGTTCGGCCGCGATGTGAGCAACCCCAGGAAGCGCGATGGCCGCGCCGGCTTCAGCTTCGTCAAGATCGCCGCGGACGGCACCGAGCTGCCGCCCAAGGCCACCGCGTGGTCCTGCGTCAAGGACAAGGTCACCGGCCTGGTGTGGGAGGTCAAGACCGACGAAGGCGGTCTGCGCGACCAGCACCACACCTACACCGACTACCGCGACGGCCGCCCGGGCGATGCCAGCGAGTTCGTGCCCGCCGTCAACGCGGCTGGCCTGTGCGGTGCCACCGACTGGCGGCTGCCCACGGCCTGGGAACTGCAGAGCCTGGTCGACTACGGTCAGACCTCACCGAACTTGCCCATCGACACCGCATGGTTCCCCCACACCGTGGGCCAGCCCTACCGGACCTCTACTGGTGTCGTGGGCTTCCCCCCGGGGCGGTGGTCCGTGCAGTTCGCGAGCGCTCCCCTACCGTGGGTCGGCGGCGAGATCGACAACCTCTGGGGCCAATCCGACGCCCTGCCCGTCCGCCTTGTCCGTGGCGCCCGCTGGGCCCAGGGCGACCGCTTCGTGCCCATTGGCGCCGAGGTGACCGACCGCATGACGGGGCTGGTCTGGCGCCGCTGCGCCGAGGGGCAGACCTGGGACGGTTCGGGCTGTGGTGACCCCAGCACCGCCACCCGCTACACCTGGCAAGGGGCCCTGGATCAGGCGCGCGCAGCGGCCGCGGGCGGAACCGGCTGGAGGCTGCCCAACGTGAAGGAACTGTTCAGCCTGGTCAGCCTGGACGAAGTGGGACCAGCCATCGACAGGGCGGTGTTTCCGAACACCCCGCGCGCGCTCACCTGGACATCCACGTTCTCGAACTACAACCCGCTGTACCCCTGGGTCGTCAACTTCGACATCGGCCATGTCCTTCCCGGCTACACCACGCCCACCGAGTTCCCGATCCGCCTGGTGCGTGACGGCTCCTGAACGTGCTGGACCCGGCCTCGCGGCGACCGGCCAGGCGCTGAGTTCGCCGCGCGGTCCGCCCGAGTTGGACCCCCAGCGCGCAGGTCTCAGGGCCGGTCTGCCCGGATCGGCCCGAACTCCACCGGCACCCACGTACAGCCCTTCGGGTCCTTGCGGATGCGGCCCAGGCCGGGGAAGGGCAGGTGCGCGCCGGCGATCTGCCAGCCGGCTTGGGCGGCACGCTGGAACAGCGCCTTGCGGGTGGCAATCACCTGCTTCTGGTCGACGTCGAACTCGAGTGACACCTCGGGGTGGGCGAACTGCACCGCGTGCGAGTGCACCACGTGGCCCCAGACCAACAACTGCCGGCCCTTGGCGCTGAACAGGAAGGCGCTGTGGCCGGGCGTGTGGTCATGGGTAGGCACCACACCGTCGCGGGCCCTATCGGCCAGGGCTTGGCTGAGCCAGAAACCGGCGTCCCGCCGCGCAGCCCGGACGGTGGCCTTGGGGAAGGCTGGCTTGCTCAGCGTTCGCGGAAGCCCTGGCGGAAGAAGCCGGCCACCGGTTCCAGCAGGAAGTCCAGCGCGCTGCGCTCGGTCACCCGGATGTAGACCTCGGCGGCCATGCCGGGGCGCAGCGGCAGCGCGGCGCGGCGGGCCTCGTCGGCGTCCACCTGCAGCAGCACGGTGAAGTAGGCGCTGCCGTTGCGCTCGTCGGTCAGCGCATCGGCCGAGACGCGCTGCACGCGCGCCGCCAGCAGCCGCTCGAAGCGCTGCGCGCCGGTCAGCAGCTTCAGCTCGGCGGCCATGCCTTCGCGCACGTCGGCGCCGGCGTCCAGCGGCAGGCGGGCTTCGACGAACAGCGGCGCATCGGCCGGCACGATGTCGACCACCGGCTCGCGCGGACCCAGCGCCGAACCGGGGGTGTTGACGCGCAGGTTCAGCAGCCGGCCGTCCACCGGCGCCAGCACGCGCTGGCGGCTCTGGTCGTCGCTGCTGGCGCGCAGGCGCTGCTCGGTCTCGGCCAGGCGCGGGCCCAGCTCGCGCAGCTCGTCGCTGGCGGTCTGCACATAGCTGTCGCGCAGGCTGCGGCTGCGCGCGTCCAGCGCGCCCAGGCGCTGGCGGGCCTGGGCCAGCTCGGCCTCGTTGGCCAGGTGGCGCGACTGGTATTCGCTGGCGTTGCGCTCCAGCCCCAGCACGCGGGCGCGGCCGACGAAGTTCTGCGCCTCCAGCGCCTGGTTGGCGCGCAACTCCTCGGTCATCAGGGCCAGCGCGCGCTGCGAGTTCACCCGCTCGCGCTCGCGCACCTCGATCTCGGTGCGGGTGTCGCGGATCTGCTGCGACTGGCCGTCGATCTGGGCCACCAGGTTGGCGCGGCGCGCCGCGAAGGCGGCGCGTTCCTGGGCGGCCAGTTCGGGCAGGCGCTTCACATCGGCCAACTCGCGCAGCAGGGCCGCTGGCGGCTGCCACTGCGCGGCCTGGGCCACCTCGGCCTGCAGCCGCGACTGGCGCAGCCGGTCGGCGGCGAAGGCGGCGCGCAGCTGGTCCTGCGACGCGTCCACGCGCACGTCCTCCAGCTCCACCAGCAGCTCGCCGCGGCGCACCAGCTGGCCTTCACTCACCGCGATGCGGGCGACGGTGCCGCCGTCGCGGTGGGTGACGGTGCGGCGGTTGGCGTCCACCTTCACCACGCCCTGGGCCACCACGCCACCGGCGATCGGGGCCAGGGTCAACCAAGCCGTCATCAGCGCCAGCCAGGCGCCGATGATCCACAGCGCCTGGCGCTGCAGCGGGCGCAGGCCGGGCACCGGGTCGGCGGGCCGGGGAGCGACGGCAGCGGTCATGCGGGCACCGCCGGGGTGGCGGCGTTGTTCGGGGTGTCTTGGGGTGTGTCGCGCGGCGCGTTGTGCGGCGCGCTCTGCGCCGGGTCGCGTGGCACGTCGCCGGGCGGGTTCTGGGGGGCCTCGTTGCGGGCGACGGTGCGCTCGACGCTGCCCTCCTTCAGCACCACCACCTGGTCGGCCACCGACAGCAGGCGCCGGCGCTGGGTCACCGCCACCACGGTGGCGCCGCGCGCCTTCAGGCCGGCGATGGCGGCCACCAGCGCGTCCTCGCCCTCGCCGTCCAGGCTGGCGTCGGGCTCGTCCAGCACCACCAGCGCGGGCTCGCCGTACAGCGCGCGGGCCAGCGCGATGCGCTGGCGCTGGCCACCCGACAAGGCCATGCCACGCTCGCCCACCGGCGTGTCGTAGCCCTGCGGCAGGCGAACGATGAAGTCATGCACCTGGGCCGCCTGCGCGGCGGCGATCACCGCCTCGGCCTGGGCGTTGCCGAAGCGGGCGATGTTCTCGGCCACGGTGCCGGCGAACAGCTCCACGTCCTGCGGCAGGTAGCCCAGCGCCGGGCCCAGGCGGGCCGGGTCCCAGTGGCGGATGTCGGCGCCATCCAGACGCACCGCCCCGGCGGCCGGGCGCAGCACGCCCACCAGCAGGCGGGCCAGCGTGGTCTTGCCGGCGCCGCTGCCGCCGATCACCGCCAGCACCTCGCCCGGACGCGCCGACAGGCTGACCTGGCGCAGCAGCAGGCGCTGGCCGCCGGGCACGCTGGCGCTGAGCTGTTCCACGGTGAGCGCGCCGCTGGGGCGCGGCAGCGCGGTGGCAGCGGTGGCCTCCAGCGGCAGTTGCAGCAACTGGTCCAGGCGACGGTAGGCGGCGCGCGCATCGGCCAGCAGGCGCCACTGCGCCATCAGCTGCTCCACCGGCGCCAGCGCGCGGGCCAGCAGCACGGTGCAGGCGATCATCAGACCCGGCGTGGCGCCGCCGCGGATCACCAGCCAGGCGCCCAGGCCCAGCATCAGGATCTGCACCGCCTGGCGCAGCGTGCGGGTGAGGCTGCCCAGGCGCGAGGCCAGCTGGCCGCCGTCTTCGGCGGTCTGCTGTTGCTGGTCGAGCTGGCGCAGCCACTGCGCTGCCAGGGCGTCGCCCATGCCCAGCGCGGTGACCACCTCGGCGTTGTGCAGGCTGCGCTCGGCCACCCGCTGCGTGGCCCGGGCCTGGGCCTGCACGCGCGCCTGATGGTCACGCAGGCTGCGGTCCTGGGCCCAGCTCAGGCCCAGCAGTGCGGCGGCGCACAGCAGCGCCAGGCCGCCCAGCCGCAGGTCGAAGGCGGCGATCAGCGCCAGGTAGACGGGGGCCCAGGGGGCGTCGCACAGCGCCACCACCGCGGGTCCGCCGATGAAGGCACGCAGCGTGCCCAGATCGCGCAGGCCGTCGGTGGGGGCACCGGGTTCCTGGCGGGCGCTGGCGGTGATCAGGCGGCTGAGCACGCCGGGGCCCACCTGGCGTTCCAGCGCATGGCCGGTCAGCGCCAGCATGCGTGAGCGCAACTGCTCCAGCGCGCCCATCGCCACCAGCGTCAGCAGCGCGGCAACAGCCAGCATGGCCAGGGTCTCGACACTGCGGGTGACCAGCACACGGTCGTAGACCTGCAGCATGTAGATCGACGGCGCCAGCAGCGCGATGTTGACGGCCAGGCTCAGGCCCAGCACGGCGCCGATCGGCCGCGCCAGGAAGGCACGCAGGGGCATCGGGGGGCGGTCGTGGGCGGGCATGGCGGGGCAGGGGACAGCGGCGCGCGGGCAGGCCGCAGCACCAGGCTGGGCCATGCTAGGCCGCCTGCCACCCCGCCAATGCCCGGAAAAGCGGCCCGCCAGCCGCCCGATCCCGGGCCCTGGGTCAGGTGATGATGAAGTCCAGCGCGCTCAGCGCCAGTCCGGGCCCCAGCTTGGCCACCAGCACCGCGGCGCCGGCGCCGTTGCCGTCGGCGTCGTAGTAGAGCTGGCCGCCGTCGCTGTCGTAGACCAGGTAGTCATTGGCGTCCATCGCCACGCCGGCGGTGTTGGCGGTGAAGTAGGTCGCCGACAGCGTGCCGGTGGTGACCAGCTTGGTGAACACGCCGTTCTCCAGCGAGAAGCTGTCATCGGCCACGCTGTAGTCGGTGATCGTGTCGGCGTTCAGCGTGGCCGAGGGGGCGGTGTCGAAGCGGAAGGTGTCGGAGCCCAGGCCGCCGCTGAGGCTGTCGTTGCCCAGCCCGCCGGCCAGCGTGTCGTGGCCGGCGCCGCCGCTCAGCAGGTTGTCGCCCGAGGTGCCGCTCAGGCGGTCGGAGAAGCCGCTGCCCAGCACCGCCTCGATGTTGCGCAGCGTGTCGGTGCCGCTGCCGCCGGTCAGCTGCGCACTGGTGCTGGCCAGGTTGACCGTGACCGCGCCGGTGGCGCTGCCGTAGTCCACCGTGTCGAAGCCGGTCAGGCCGTCGATGGTGTTGTTGCCCGCGCCGGCGCCCAGCAGGTTGGCGCTGGCGTTGCCGGTCAGGTTGGCGCTGCCGGTGCTGGCGATGCGGCCGTTCTCGATGGTGGTGCCCAGCGTGAAGGCACTGAGCAGCGAGGCCACGGTGTCGGTGCCTTCGCCGGCCAGTTCGGTCACGACATCGCCCAGGTGGTCGACCAGGTAGGTGTCGTCGCCCGCGCCGCCGGCCATCGTGTCGGCGCCGATGCCGCCGTCCAGCGTGTTGGCGGCGGCGTTGCCGGTGAGCTGGTTGGCCAGCGCATTGCCGGTGCCGTTGATCGCCGCGCTGCCGGTGAGCGCCAGGTTCTCGACATTGGCGCCCAGCGTCACGCTGACCGAGGCGCGCACGGTGTCGAGGCCGCCGCTGCTGCTGCTCTCGACCACCACATCGCCGCTGCTGTCAACGATGTACGTGTCGTTGCCGGCGCCGCCATTGAGGGTGTCGTTGCCGAGTCCGCCGTCCAGCGTGTTGGCCGCAGCATTGCCGGTGATCTGGTTGCCCAGCGCGTTGCCGGTGCCGTTGATCGCGCCGCTGCCGCCCAGCACCAGGTGCTCGAGGTTGGCGCCCAGCGTGTAGCTGACGCCGGACTGCACCGTGTCGATGCCGCCGCTGGCGCTGCCCTCGACCACGACGTCGCCGACGTGGTCGACGATGTAGCGGTCGTCGCCCGCGCCGCCGTTCAGCGTGTCGGCGCCCAGGCCGCCGTCCAGGATGTTGGCCGCCGCATTGCCGGTGATCTGGTTGGCCAGCGCATTGCCGGTGCCGTCGATCACCGCGCTGCCCAGCAGCACCAGGTTCTCCAGGTGGTTGCCCAGGGTCCAGCTGACGCCGGACTGCACGGTGTCGGTGCCGTAGGTGGCGCTGCCTTCGGTGACCACGTCGCCGACCTGATCGACGACGTAGGTGTCGTCGCCAGCGCCGCCGTCCATGGTGTCGGCGCCGGCCTTGCCGTCCAGCAGGTTGGCGCCGGCATTGCCGCTCAACAGGTTGGCCGCGCCATTGCCGGTGGCGTTGATCGCGGCGCTGCCCAGCAGCGCCAGGTTCTCCAGGTTGCTGCCCAGCGTGTAGCTGATCGCGCTGCGCACGGTGTCGGTGCCCTGGCTGGCGCTTTCGGTGACCACGTCGCCGGCCTGGTCGACCACGTAGATGTCGTCGCCGGCGTAGCCGCTCAGGGTGTCGGCGCCGGTGCTGCCGTCGAGCAGGTTCGCGCCGCTGTTGCCCAGCAGCGTGTTGGCCAGGCTGTTGCCGGTGCCGCTGAGTGCCAGCGTGCCCGAGGCCAGCTGCAGCCGCTCCAGGTTGGCGCCCAGCGTGTAGTTGACCGCGCTGCGCACGGTGTCGGTGCCCTGTCCGGCGTTCTCGGTGACGATGTCGCCGGCCTGGTCGACCACATAGGTGTCGTCGCCGGCGCCGCCGTTCAGGCGGTCGCTGCCGGCGCCACCGTCCAGCGTGTCGTTGCCGGCACCGCCTTCCAGGTACTCGCCCGAGCGCAGGCTGCCGGTCAGCAGGTCGGCGTAGTTGGAGCCGCGCAGGCCCTCGATGCGCAGCAGCTGGTCCTGGTGGCCGTAGCCGTCCTGGCTGACGCGGCCGGTGGCCAGGCTGGCCACCACGCCCTGGCGGGCGGTGCCGTAGTCGGCGATGTCGAAGCCGGCGCCGCCGTCGATCGTGTCGTTGCCGGCACGGCCTTCGAGCAGCTCGAAGTGGCCATCCACCGCCTTGGTGTCGCGGTCGGAGCCGACGATCAGGTCGTTGAAGTCGGAGCCGCGCACCTGCTCGATGTTGCGCAGATCGTCGGTGCCGCCCAGGCCGTCCTGGGCCCAGCCACCCAGCGTGGCTGTCTGCGCGTCCCAGCTGAGGTGGACCTCGACGCCGCTGGTGCTGCTGGCGTAGTCGGCGCGGTCGAAGCCGGCGCCACCGTTGATCGTGTCGTTGCCGGCGCCGCCGCGCAGCACTTCCTTCTTGCCGCTGTTGCTGTAGTCGGTGCCGTTGGCCGTGGCGCCGCCGAGCAGCACGTCGTCGAAGGCCGAGCCGAAGGCGCCCTCGATGTTGAGCAGCGTGTCGGTGCCCATGAAGCTGCCCTGGGCCGTGCCCGCCGCCAGATCCACCGTGACCGCGCTGGTGGTTGACGGGGCGTCGTACTTGACGATATCGAAGCCGCCGCGGCCGTCGATCATGTCGTCACCCTGCATGCCCTCGAAGGACTCGGTGTAGGCCGTGGCGTCGCTGCCCAGCAGCACGTCGGCGTAGGCCGAGGCGCGCACCTGGTTGATGTTGGTGAACTGATCATGACCGGCGTTGCCGGCGATGGTGTCGTCACGGGTATCGGCACGGCCGGTGGCCAGGTCCACGGTGACACCGGCACGGGCGCCGAAGTAGTTCAGCCGGTTGGCCGCGTAGTCGGTGATCGCACCGCCATCGATGGTGTCGTTGCCGACACCGCCGTAGAACATCTCGAACTGCTCGGCGGTGCTGCCGATCATCACGTCGTTGCCGTTGCCGGCGGTGATGAAGTTGACGTTCACCACGGTGTCGGTGCCCGCGCTGCCGTCGGCGCTGGTCACCGTGCCGGTGCCGCTGCTGCCGTTGCCGGTCAGGCCGCTGAGGTCGATCGTCAGCGCGGCGTTGACGCCCGAGTAGCTCAGCGCGTTGCCGTCGGTGTAGTTGATGCGGTCGCTGACCGCGCCGCCGTCGATGTAGTCGTCGCCCGCGCCGCCCAGCAGGGTGTCGCCGCCGGCGCCGCCCTGCAGCACGTCGTCGCCGGCGTTGCCGATCAGCAGGTCGTTGTCGGCGCCGCCATCGATCTGGTCGTGGCCCAGGCCGCCGTCGATCGAGTCGCGGCCAGCCCCGCCGTCGATCGTGTCCTGGCCCTGGTAGCCCATCAGGCTGTCGTTGCCGGTGCTGCCGGCCATCACGTCATTGCCCCAGAAGGTGGCTTCGTTCATCGAGGCCCACAGCGAGAAGCTGCCGCCCTCGGGGCTGCTGATGCGCAGGAAGTCGAGGGTGTCGGTGGCGTTGTCGGCGCTGTCGCCGACCAGCCAGGACACGGTGTTCGACAGCGCCTGGATGCCCAGGGCCGGCGAGAACAGGTCGGACATCATCACCGAGTCGCCCAGGTGCCAACCCATGCCTTCCCACTGCACGATCTGCACCGTCAGTTGGGCATTCATGAAGGCGTGGCTGTCCAGCCCTTCGGTGGCGTTGGCATCGAAGTTCGGATTGGCCACCAGCGTCGAGGGGCGGAACTGGATGGTCAGCGTACCGTCGGCCTCGGCCACCACCTGGCCGGCCTGGTCGAAATTGGCGAAGGCCGGATCGGCGCTGGCGTAGCCGCGCAGCGCATCGAGCATGCCGCCGGACAGGCCGCGCGCGGCGCCGTCCAGCGCCTCGAACTGCAGACCAGTGTAGTGCTGCGAGGCCACCTCACCCGCGGGCGCGTCGTTGCCCACCCAGTCCTGCACCACCTGACCACCCTGGTCGGTGGCCGGCGGGTGGTAGCTGACGCTGACCTGGGCGTTGTCGGGGATGCTGCGGTCCAGTGTCAGCAGCACGCCGCGGTTCATCTCGGCCTTGAGCACGCCGTAGGTCTCGGTCTGGCCGTTCACCGTGACGCTGACGGTGAACAGCGAGGGGTCGGGCTGGCCCATGTCGGCGCGCCAGCCGTTGGACGCGGTGTTGGGCAGGCTGTCCAGGCCCTGCCAGTTGGGCGTGTCGAAGTGCAGGTTGACCTGGTCGCCCTGGTGGAAGGCGGCGATCAGTGTGGGTGCCTGGTCGGTCATGCCGATCTGCACCGTGCCGGCCTGGTCGCCCGCGGCGCCCACCCAGGTCTGGCCGTCGGCCGAGATCGACACCGTCCAGCGGATCACGCTGGCGTGCGAGGGCTGGTCCACCCCCGGCACATAGGACACGCCGATCTGCTGCAGCACCGCCTGCATCGTGGCGCTGTCCAGCGCGCTGCCGTCGGCGCTGTCGATGCGCAGGTCCCAGGTCGGCTGGCCGTCCTCGGCCACGCCCTCGACGCTGCTGGCGCGCAGGGCCACGCTCTGGCCGTCGATCCACAGCGTGAAGTCCACCGGGTCCTGGGCGCTGGCGTAGGCCAGCGTGGGGGCGTCGTGCTGCAGCTCACCGGTGGCGGGGTCCACCGAGTCCCAGCCCAGGCGCCATTGCAGCGACACGTCCAGGTTGGTGGCGGCGCGGTCGGTGTGGATCAGGATCGACGAGATGCCGGCGTCCAGGCCGATGTGCGCGTTCCAGAAGGGGTTGGGCTGGCCCGGCACGAAGCCGCCGTCCACCGCCCAGGCCAGGTGCGGCCCGAAGTCGTAGTAGGACAGCGTGCCCGGGTTCTGGCCGTTGAGGTCCACGCCCAGGCCGGCGGTCAGCGAGGGCTGGACGTCCACCATCGTCACATGGGTCACCGGCACCGCGTCCGGCTCGGCGCCGCTGAAACTCCACTGCAGGCCGATCTGGCCGGCGGCCGTGCCCTCGGCCGGCTGGAAGGTCAGCGCGGCCAGCAGCGCATCGAGCTGGGCCTGCGTGAAACCGGGCGCCAGCGTGATCTGCACCGTGCCGCCGCCCTGGGTCCAGGTGCAGCCGCTCAGGTCCACCACCGGCAGGCCGGCGTCGTTGGCGGCCACGGCGAACTGGTCGCCGGGGTCGGCGCCGCCCAGGCGGCTCAGGGTCAGGGTGCAGCCGCCGTAGTTGCCCTGCTCGCCATTGAGGGCCGCCAGGTCGGCGTCGTGCAGCGCGACGAAGCGGCCGATGGCCACCGGCGCGTCGCCGACATGCCAGTGGGCGGTGGTGTCGGCAAAGCTGGCGTCGAGCTGGCCGTCGGCCAGCAGGCGCACGACGAAGCTGTCGCGGTTGTCGCCATTGACCGCGTCGCCGACGATCAGCACCCGGCCCTGCGCATCCACCAGCACCTGGCGGGCGATGTCCTGGCCGCTGCTGACCGGCAGCAGCGCCACGCCGCCGTTGCCGAACTGGGTGTCCAGGCTGCCGTCCGCGCCCAGCCGGATGGCGAAGCTGTCGGCGTCGGCGCCGTCCAGCAGCGTGCCGCCATGGCCCACCACCACGACGCCGCCGTCGGCCAGCACGGCCAGGTGCATGGCGGTGGATTCGGTCAGGCCGGTGTCGAGCACGACCATGCCGTCCTGGCCGAAGCTGGTGTCGAGGCTGCCGTCGGCATGAAGGCGCAGCACGGTGCCGTGGGGATGGCCATCGACCATCGTGAAGCCGCACATCAGCAGCGAGCCGTCGGCCATCTGCACCAGGCTGTGGTCGCCGGGCTGCGGCATCCGCAGCGGCAGGACCACCTTGCCGTCGGTGCCCCAGGCCAGGTCGAGCGCGCCGCTGGCGTCCAGCTTGGTCAGCACGCGGTGGGTGCCCTGCATGCCTTCGGTCCAGCCGCTGCAGTCGAGGATCAGGCCGCCGTCGGCGCTGGCCACCAGGCCGCGCAGGCCCTCGGCGGTGTCGATGCGCGGCACGTCCAGCGTGCCGTTGCCGTTGCCGCCGAACCCGGTGGCGATGCTGCCATCGGCGTTCAGGCACAGCAGGCTGGCGCCGTTGTGGTCGACCGACCAGCCGCCCAGCACGATGCGGCCGTCGGCCAGTTGCACCAGGTTGCTGCCGTAGGCGTCGCCCGCGCCCAGGGGCACGCGCACCAGCCCGTTGTCGCCGAAGCTGCTGTCGCGGCTGCCGTCGGCGTTCAGGCACAGCACGGCGAACTCGTAGCGCCAGCCATCGCCCACGAAGCCGCCCAGCAGGGTGCGGCCGTCGTCCAGCACCAGCACGGCTTTGGCCTGGTCGACCGAGGAGGGCAGCGCGTCCACGGTGGTGGTGCCGCGGTCGGCCCAGTCGGCGACGGGTCGGCCGTCGGCGTCCACCCGCCAGGCGCGGAAATCGAAGCCCGCCAGGTTGCGCTGGTGGCCGCCCAGCACCAGCGAGCCGTCGCTCAGCAGCTGGGCACCGGTGGCCCATTCATCGTGGCCATGCTGGGCCAGCATCAGCACGCCCTGGCCGCCGAACTCGCCAAACGCGGGCGCGTCGTCCACCGGGGTGACGGTGCCTTGCACCGTGCCGTCGGCCACCGCGGTGCCGCTGGCGTCCTGCCACTGCAGGGTCAGCGACAGGCGGTCGCCGTTGTCGTTCGCCTCGGGCACGAAGCGCACGCGCCCGGCCAGCACGTCGGCCAGTGGGATGTCCGAGCCCGGTTGCAGGAACTCGTCGCCGTTGTAGAGCTCGCCGCGCAGGTTCAGCGCGGCGATGTGCAGGGTGATCGCGTCCTCGGTCTGCGGCCAGCCCAGCAGGCTGGCATCAAGCACGAACGGGGTGTCTTCCGGGGTGGTGAAGGCGGTGCTGGTCGTCACGGCAGGTCTTTCGGGCTGGACAGGCGCTCGCGCGAACGCGCGCAGGCGCACCCCCGCCTGGGGGCCTATGGGCTATCGGCGCCGCAGCGCAGCGAATAAGCCGGCGGTCCCTCGACCGTGAACTGCTTCACGCCGCCTGCCGGCGGCCGGGCCCTCAGGCCTGCTCGGCGGCGACCAGCGCGGCCAGCGCCTGGGCCACCTCGTCGGGCGACACGTCCTCGCCCAGCGCCACCGGCGCGCTGTCCAGCGCGGCGGCGCCCTCGGTCTTCAGGCGCTTGACCCAGGCGCCGGCGTCGCGGCCGCCGTCAAAGCCCTGACTCTGCAGCAGCACCCGGCCGTCGTGGGCGCTGAGCTTGAAGTAGAAGCGGTTGTCGGCCTCGCGGTACTGCTTGAACACCGGCAGCTGGACCTTGGGCTTGGCCGCGGTGTCCACCGGCGCGGCCAGCGCCTGGAAGCGGCGCAGGCCCACCGCGTGGCGCAGTTCATCGAGCAGCGGGCGGGCGATGGCGCGCGCCTTGGCGGCGCCGGCCTGCAGGATGGCCTCGATCTTCTCGGGCTCGGCCATCAGCGCGTCGTAGCGGGCGCGCATCGGCGCAATCTGGCGGTTGATCTGCTCGAACAGGCGCTGCTTGGCCTCGCCCCAGGCCAGGCCGGCGCGCAGCTCGGCGCGGAAGGCGGCGCGCTCCTCGGGCGTGGCGAAGGCGTCGAAGATCTGGATCAGCGCGGTGCCCTCGGGCTCCTTGGGCTCGCCGGGCAGGCGGCTGTCGGTGACGATGCGGGCAATGGCGTCGCGCAGCGCCTTCTCGCCGCCCTCGAACAGCGGGATGACGTTGTCGTAGCTCTTGCTCATCTTGCGGCCGTCCAGGCCGGGCAGCAGCTCCATCTCGGCGTCGATCTGCGCCTCGGGCAGCACGAAGAACTCGCGCCCGATGGCGGCGCCGTAGAGGTGGTTGAAGCGCTGCGCCACGTCGCGCGCCATCTCGATGTGCTGGACCTGGTCCTTGCCCACCGGCACCACATGGGCGTTGAACATCAGGATGTCGGCAGCCATCAGGATGGGGTAGCAGTACAGGCCCATCGTGATGCCGGCGTCGGCGTCCTCGCCGGCGGCGGTGTTGGCGTCGGTGGCGGCCTTGTAGGCGTGGGCGCGGTTCATCTGGCCCTTGCCGGTGACGCAGGTCAGCAGCCAGGTCAGCTCGGGGATCTCGGGGATGTCGCTCTGGCGGTAAAAGGTGGCGCGGTCGGTGTCCAGGCCGGCGGCGATCCAGGTGGCGGCGATCTGCAGGCGGCTGGCCTCGATGCGGGCCGGCTCGTCGCACTTGATCAGTGCGTGGTAGTCGGCCATGAAGAAGAAGCTGTCGACGTCGGCGCGCCGGCTGGCCTCGATGCAGGGGCGCACGGCGCCCACATAGTTGCCCAGGTGCAGGGTGCCGGTGGTGGTGATGCCGGTGAGGACGCGGGTGACGGGCATGGTGGCGCAGTGCAGCGGTGGAACGACGGGAGCGGCGATTGTCGCCGCTCCCGCCAGGCCAGTCGCTCAGCGCGGCAGGCGCAGGCCGCGCCGGCTGCGCTCGCGCAGCGCCTGCAGCAGCGCCTGCACCTCGTCGCCGGGGCGCTGCGGCTGCTTCCAGTAGGCCGAGCAGTCGTCCTCACGCGCCAGCAGGCCCATGTTGATCAGCTCGCGCCGCGGGGTGACGTGGTCGCCGTAGATGGTCCAGGCCTTGAGCAGCTCGTTGACCTCGCGCTCGGTGTAGCGCCGGCCGGTGTCGAAGCGGGTCCACAGCACCCACATCGCCAGCCGCTGCACGCTGTGCTTGTGGGGCCAGCGGGTCAGCCGGCCCCAGTCGTCGAACTGGGTCAGGGCCTTGGCCGCGGCGGCGCTGAGCGGCGCGGCCGGGGTGTCGGGCGCGTCGTCCACCACCGGCGGCGCCTCGGCGGGCGGTTCGGGGGCCAGCATCGGCGCCAGTGCGCGCATCGCCTGCCAGTTGCGGTGGCCGGCGGCGTGGGCCAGCATCTGCAGCAGCTGGGTGTGGCTGGGCGGCTCGGCGTGCTCGGCGTGGTGGCCGATCAGCTGGCGCCGCAGCGCCTTGGCAAAGCCCGACAGGTCGGGGCTGTGCAGGGGCACGCGGTGGCGCTCAGTTCGCCGCGCGGGAAGAGAGGTGTCCGTGTTCATGCATGTCTCCTGCATGCACCGGGGAGTGGCGCGAGTCAGGCCCGCGCCGGCTGGGGTTGCCGACTTGCAGCCGCGGTGCACACCAGACAAGGGGTGAACAACAGGCGGTGGAATCAGGGCAGGTTCAGCTCGCAGACGGGCTGCGCGGCAACGCCTCGGTGAACTGCCGACCGGGGCCGCGATGATAGCGGCCCCGACGGCGGCGTCAACGCTTGAGCGTGGGCGACTCCAGGTCCAGCGCGCTGGCCTCGATGCTCAGCGCCTGCGGATCCAGCGCCTTCAGCGTGGGGCCGCTGGCGGCCACGTCGCCGACGATCACGGTGCGCAGCTGATCGGTGCGCCAGTGGCGGGCGGCGTAGTCGCGCACCTGCTCGGCGCTGACGGCCTCGATCTCGGGCACCACCTGGCGCAGCTGGGCCAGCGGGCGGCCGCGCTCGATCTCGCCCAGGACGATGCCGGCGATGCCGCCGGTGGTGTCGAACTGGCGCGAGAAGCCGCCGATCAGCGAGGCCTTGCGCGCCGCCAGCTCGTCGGCAGCGGGGGCTTCGCGGCCCAGGCGCTGCATCTCGTCCATCGTCACCTGGGCCAGCTCGGCGGCGGTGGTGGGCTTGGTCTGCGCGGCGGCCTTGAGGATGCCGCCGCTGGCCTGGCTGTCGTGCATGGCGGTGGCGCCGTAGGTCAGGCCACGCTTGATGCGCAGCTCGGCGCCGAGCCGGGCCGAATACCCGCCGCCCAGCACCGCGGTGGCCAGCTGGGCCGCGCGGCGCTCGGGCGAATCGACGGCCACGCCGGGCGCGGTGACCACCACGCCGCTCTGCCCGGCGCCAGGCAGGTTGACCAGCACGGTGCGCGGCGTCTGCGGTGCGGGCGGCTCGCGCCGGGCCTGCGGCGGCGCCGTGTCGGTGCCGCGCCAGTCGCCCAGCGTCTGCTGGGCCAGGCGGCGCGCCTGTTCGGGCGTGATGTCGCCCACCATCACCAGCGTGGCCTGCTGCGGCTGGGCCAGTCGGCGCTGCAGCTCGCGGATGTCGTCCAGCGTGATGCGGCCGACACTGGCCGGCGTGGCCTGGCTGCCGAACACCGAGGCGCCCCAGGCGCCCTGGGTGGCGGCCAGGTTGGCCAGCTGCATCGGATCGGCCAGCGGGATCTTCAGACCGTCCAGGGTCTGGGCCTTCAGGCGTTCGAGCTCGTCGGCGGCCAGCAGTGGCTCGCGCACCACCGCGGCCACCAGGGTCAGCGCCTCGGGCAGGTGGGGCGTGACCACGGTCATGCTGGTGCTCAGGCCGCCGCGGCCGGCACCGGCCTCCAGCGCGCCACCGAGCGCCTCGGCGCGCTTGGCCAGCGCGCTGGCGCCCAGGGCCTGGCCGCCGACACGCGCGCCCTTCAGGCGCAGCTGCGCGGTCAGGCTGCTCAGGCCGGCGCGGCCAGCGGGCTCGGCGCTGCTGCCGGGCGCCAGGTGCAGCACCACGCTGACCAGCGGCACCGAGTGGCGCGGCACCACCACCAGGCGCAGGCCGTTGGGCAGGCGGTCTTCATGGATGTCGGGCAGGGCCAGCACCGGGGGCGTGCCGGGCACCGGGGGCTCGTCGACCCCCGGGGTGGCGGCGGCGGGCAGGGTGGCCAGCACCAGGCTGGCCAGCAGCGTGGCGCGGCGCAGACGCTGGGGCAGGCGCTGTGGCAAGGCGGGGGACATCAGCGGCTCTCCTGGCGGGTCGGGGTGCGGGGCCGCGCGCTGCGGCCCTGGGTGTAGTGCAGCACCGTGCTGGGGCGTCCCAGCACGTACTGGCGCAGCACGCGCTGCACATCGGCCGCGGTGACGGCCTGCAGTTCGGCCAGCTCGCGGTTGATGGCCTCGGGGTCGTTGCGGTGGATCACCGCCCAGCCGATGGCTTCGGCCAGGCCCTGGGCGCTCTGGCGCGCGCCGAGCGAGGCGGTGAGCATCTGCGTCTTGACCTTGTCGAGCTCCTCGGCCGGGATGGGGCCCTGGGCCAGGCGGCGCAGCTCGGCCAGCAGCGGCGGCAACAGCTGCTGCGGCGTGCTGCGACCGGCGGCAATGGCGTAGGCGAAGATCGCGCCGGCGTCGGTGTGCGGATCGGCCTGGAAGGCGGCGGCCTGGGCGATGCGCTGGCGGTAGACCAGCGACTGGTTCAGCCGCGACGATTCACCCGATGACAGCAGCGCCTGGGTCACCGACAGTGCCGCCACGTCCGGGTGGCCGGCCTTCGGGCCCTGCCAGATCGCCACCACGGCCGGCAGCGGCACGCTGGGGCCGGTGACGGCCTGGCGGCGGCTGCTGCGCCAGGCCGGCTCGGCCACGTCGACGCGCGGCACCGGGGTGGCGGGGCGGGCGATCGGGGCGAAGTAGCGGTCGACCCAGGCATCGAGCTGCGCCGGATCGAAGTCGCCGGTGACGATCAGCACCGCGTTGTCCGGCCGGTAGTAGGTGGCGTGGAAGCGGCGCACGTCGTCCAGCGTGGCGGCGTCCAGGTCCTCGATGCTGCCGATCACCGGGCGGCGGTAGGGGTGGCGCTGGTAGGCCGCAGCCGGGATCGCGTTGAACAGCCGGCCATAGGGCTCGGCCAGCACGCGCTGGCGGAACTCCTCCTGCACCACCGCGCGCTCGCTGCGGAAGTTGGCCTCGTCCAGGCGCAGGCTGGCCAGGCGGTCGGCCTCGGCCCACAGGATGCGCTCCAGGTGGTGCGAGGGCACGACCGCGTGGTAGGCGGTGACGTCCTCGGCGGTGAAGGCGTTGTTCTCGCCGCCGACGTCCTCGGTCAGGCGGTCGAACTGCTCGGGCAGCATGTGCGCCGAGCCCTTGAACATCAGGTGCTCGAACAGGTGGGCGAAGCCCGAGCGGCCCTCGGGGTCGTCCTTGCCGCCCACGCGGTACCAGACATTGATCGCCACCGTGCCCACGCCACCGGCGCGCAGGCTGATGACCTGCAGGCCGTTGGCCAGGCGGCGCTGTCGCAGAGGCAGGGGGGGCACGGCCAGCGGGGTGGCCGCCAGGGCGGAGCCGCCGGCCAGGCTGGCCAACGGGGCGCCGGCCAGGCCCGCGAGGAGCTGGCGGCGATCGAAACAAGGCATGGGTGGGGTCTCCTGATCGGTGCCGGCGAGCATACGCCCGCGCGGCCGACCCGGATGGATCCCGTCCTGCGCCGCCGGTTCCGTGACCGGCGTGGGGAGTCAGGCGCTGAGGTCGATGTGGCGGCCCAGCGTGCCCTCCTGGGCCAGCGGGCGGCTGGTGGCCTTCTCGGTGCCCGGGTCCTTGCGCTGCTTGGTGACCATCTGCTCGAAGGCCGTGCTGGCGGCCTGCAGGTCGCCACCAGCCAGCGCGGCCTGCAGGCGGGCGAAGGGGCCATCGGTGCGCCGAACGCGGTCGTCGGCGGCGGCCTCGCTGAGCTGCCCGAAGGCGCTGCGCGCGGCGTCGAGGTTGCCGCTGGCCAGCGCCTCGGCCAGGGCCTCGCGGGCCTGCTGGCGGCCGGGCTTGACGCGGTCGCCTTCGGTGATCATGGCGGTGCGGCCGCCCTGGATGCTGCTGATGCTCATCGGATGCTCCGGGTAGGGTGGGTGCCCGGTCCCCCGGCGGGGGCTGCACCCGGCGCTATTTCAGCGCGCCCGGGCGCGGCACAATGGCCGGAAGTGCGCTGCCCTGGGGCGCCTGTTTCGCGCGCCACACCGATGAACGACCTTGACGCCACCATCCACCACCTGCGCCTGACGCTGAGTCAGCTGGACGCCGGCGAGATCAGCCCCGAGGCCGTGTGCGCACGCTTTCGCCTGGCGGCGCTGCAGTGGAACGGCCTGCCGCAGCGCTATGCGCAGGTGCTGGAGCGGCTGCTGCAGCCGCTGGACACCGCGGTGATGCTGGGCGAGGAGAGCTGCTCCTTCAGCCGCTCCGACCTGGTGCAGGCACTGGGGCAGTGGCTGGACCACGCGGCGCAACTGCCGCGCTGAGCGTCTGACCTGGCCGCGCCGGCCAGCGGTAAGTGTCAGGCCTGGTCGTTGCCGGCGCCCTGCAGCCGCGAGACCACGAACAGCAGCACCATCGCGCCCAGCACCGAAGCGATCCAGCCGGCCTTGTCCCCGGCCACGTAAAAGCCCGCCACCTGACCGGCAAAGCTGGCCAGGAAGGAGCCCGCCACGCCCAGCAGGCTGGTCATGATCCAGCCCATGCGCTGGTCGCCGGGCAGCAGCAGGCGCGCCACCGCGCCCACCACCAGCCCCACCAGCAGCGTCATCAGGATGTTCGTCATCGTGTTGTCCTCGCCTTGCGATGTTCAACCCGACACCCTAGCGGGCCGGGCGAGCGGCGTGAAAACGATCGACATCGCCTTGCGGCAGACCCGGCGCGGCAGTGGCGCCAGGGCGACTGGGGCGCCAAATCCTGCTCAGCCCAGCAGCAGGCGCAGCGCCTCGGGCAGCGTGCGCGCCTGGGGCAGCCAGTGATGCAGCAGGGCGCCGGCCACGGCCACACCCCCGGCCAGGCCCAGCATCGGGGCGGTGGTGCGGCGCAGCGCGTGCATCAGCCAGCCCTCGCGCCGGGCGCGCCAGGCCAGCGCACCCCCCATCGAGGCGAAGGCCAGCTCCACCGCCACGCCCAGCAGCACGTCCACGCCGAACAGGCCGAAGACCGCGAAGCCCAGCGCTGCGGCCAGTGACAGCGCCACGCCGACGACCACCAGCAGCGGCACGGCCTCGTCGGCCTCGCCCAGCGTGCCCAGCGCATCGAGGGCGCCGGAGGCCGCGTCGTCGGCCGCTTCGGACACCGCGCTGCCCGGTACCCGCGGCAGGCCGCGGCCGGCCGCACGGGCGCCCGCAGCCACCAGGTCGGCGGCACCATCGACCAGGTCGGCGCCGTCCACCAGATCGCCCAGGTCGGCGCTGTCGCGCGACAGCAGCCAGCGCCCCCAGGCCCACAGCAGCCCCAGGTACAGCGGCCAGGTCAGCAGCACCGCGGCCAGCGGCCGCCAGGCCAGCGACTCGACCCCGGCGCGCCGCAGCAGCGCCGACACGCCCCAGCACAGCGCGGTGGTCAGCGCCGCCAGCAGCAGCACATGCAGGCGCAGCCAGCGGCGCTGCTGCAGGTCGGCGCGGGTGGCCTGCTCGAAGCCGTCGGGGTCGCGGTGCCAGGGCCGGCGCGCCATCGCTGCGCGCGCCTCAGAGCGGCTCGGCGTGGATCGGCACGCGCGGCGCGACTGCGCACATCAGCTCGTAGCCGATGGTGCCGGCGGCGCGCGCCACCTCGTCGATGTCCAGCCGCGTGCCGCGCGGGCCCTGGCCCCACAGCGTCACTTCGCTGCCGAGCTGCGCCGCCGGCACCGGCTCCAGGTCCACCGCCAGCATGTCCATCGACACCCGGCCGATGCTGCGGGTGCGCAGCCCGTCGACCAGCACCGGCGTGCCGGTGCCGGCATGGCGCGGGTAGCCGTCGGCGTAGCCGCAGGCGACGATGCCGATGCGCATCGGCACCTCGGCGGTGAAGGCGCTGCCGTAGCCCACCGTGTCGCCCGGCTGCAGGTGCTGGATGCCGATCAGGCGCGAGCGCAGCGTCATCGCCGGCTGCAGGCGCCAGTGGGCGGCGTCGTGCTCGGGGTAATCGGGCACGCCGCCGTAGCTCATGATGCCGGCGCGCACCCAGTCGGCGCGCACGCCGGCACGTTCCAGGTGGCGCAGCGTGGCGGCGCTGTTGGCCAGGCTGCGCTCGCCGGGCAGGTCATGGGTGGCCTCGTCCCAGGCGGCCAGCTGGTGGGCGATGCCGTCGCCGCCGTGGCGGCTGGCATCGGCGTCCGAGAAGTGGGTCATCAGCGAGACCTCGTCCACCTGCGGCAGCGCATTCAGGCGCGCCCAGGCGGCGCGGAAGGCGCGCGGCGTGAAGCCCAGGCGGTTCATGCCGCTGTTGAGCTTCAGGAACACCCGGTGCGGCTGGTGGGTCTTGTGCGCGGCCAGCCAGTCGATCTGCTGCTCGCAGTGCACCGCATGCCACAGGTTCAGGCGCGAGCACAGCTCCAGGTCGCGCGGCTCGAACACGCCTTCAAGCAGCAGGATCGGACCGCGCCAGTCCAGCGCGCGCAGGCGCTCGGCCTCGGCCAGATCCAGCAGCGCGAAACCGTCGGCTGCGCGCAGGCCCTCGAAGGCGCGCTCGATGCCGTGGCCGTAGGCATTGGCCTTGACCACCGCCCAGACGCGGGCATCGCCGGCCTGTTCGCGGGCACGGGCCAGGTTGTGGGCCAGGGCGGCGGTGTGGACGAGGGCTTCGATCGGGCGGGGCATGGCCGGGCGGGGAAAAAGGGTGTCGGGACAGGGGGGCGCCGGGCAGTGTGCCAGAGGGTGGGGCGTGAATTCCTCGGTTCGGTGCGGGTCTGGCGCACCCGGCTGGTGCCCCGGCTGGGGTAAATTCGCGGTTTCCGGCCCGCCTGCCGGGCCGCTGGCCGTCTTGCAGCGGCCGCCCGTGCGGGGTCGACGCCACCGCCGCCATGGACGTCTTCAACGCGCTGCTTCCCCTCTTCACCGAATACGGCTACCTGGCGGTTTTCACCATGCTGCTGATCTGCGGCTTCGGTGTTCCCGTGCCTGAGGACGTGACCCTGGTGACCGGCGGCGTGATCGCCGGCCTGGGCTATGCCGACCCCCACACGATGTTCGCGGTGGGCATGGCCGGCGTGCTGATCGGCGACGGCCTGGTCTTCACCGTCGGCCGCTTCCAGGGCGCCAAGGTGATGCGCTGGCCCTTCTTCCGCCGCGTGCTGACGCCCGAGCGCTTCGAGCTGGCGCAGCGCGCCTTCGCCAAGTACGGCCGCTGGGTGATGTTCGTCGCCCGCTTCCTGCCCGGGCTGCGCACGCCGGTGTTCTTCACCGCCGGCATGAGCCACCGCGTGGGCTTCGGCACCTGGTTCCTGATGGACGGCCTGGCCGCGCTGATCAGCGTGCCGATCTGGGTCTACCTGGGCTATTTCGGGGCGCGCAACTGGGACTGGATGTGGCGCATGGTGCACAACTTCCAGTACGGCATCTTCGGTCTGCTGGGCGTGGTGCTCGTGGTCGTGGGCGTGGTCTGGTGGCGCCGCCGCCAGCGCGAGCGGCAGCTCTGACAGTGCCGCACGGTGCGCTCCAGCCCGCCGCCGTCGGCGGGCTGCTGTTCAATGCCATGACCTGGGGCCTGTCGTGGTGGCCGATGCGCCAGCTGCACGACGCCGGTCTGCACCCGCTGTGGGCCACGGCCATCATCTTTGCCGTCGCGTCGGCGGCGATCAGCTGGCGCAGCCCCGGGGCCTGGCGCGAGCTGGCCGGCTCGCCGCCGCTGTGGGGCATCCTGCTGGCGGCCGGCACCACCAACGCCAGCTTCAACTGGGGCGTCACCGCGGGCGACGTGGTGCGGGTGATCCTGCTGTTCTACGTGATGCCGCTGTGGGCGGTGGTGCTGGCGCGCCTGGTGCTGCATGAGCCGATCACGCGCAGCGCGGTGCTGCGCGTGGCCCTGGGGCTGGCCGGCGCGGCCACCGTGCTGTGGCCCACCGAGCCCGGCCGCGCGCTGGCGGTGGCGCCGGTCGACCTGCTGGGTCTGCTGGGCGGCTTCAGTTTCGCGGTCAACAACATCCTGCTGCGGCGCGAGGCGCACCGCAGCGGCGGCGGCCGCGGCCTGGCGATGTTCGTCGGCGGCTGCCTGGTCTCCACCGTGCTGGCGCTGACGCTGCAGGCCCCGCCGCCGCCGCCGCCGGGCCCCTGGCTGGCCGGTGCGGTGGCGATGGGCGGGGTCTTCCTGGCCAGCAACCTCGCGCTGCAGTACGGCGTGTCGCGCCTGAAGGCCAACGTGACCGCGGTGATCATGCTGACCGAGGTGCTGTGGGCCAGCGGCTCGGCGCTGCTGCTGGGCGCCGGCGTGCTGACGCCGCAACTGCTGATCGGCGGTGGCCTGATCCTGGGCGCTGCGGCGCTGGCGGCGCTGCGGCCCTGACGGGGATTTGGCTTCGGCGCTAGCATCGGGGCCCTGCCCTGCGGAGCGCGACATGCCCAGCCTCTACGACTTCGACGCCACCGACATCAACGGCAAGCCGGTGAAGCTGGCCGACTACCGCGGCCGCGTGCTGCTGATCGTCAACACCGCCAGCGCCTGCGGCTTCACGCCGCAGTTCAAGGGCCTGCAGGCGCTGTGGGAACGCTACGGCGAGCGGGGCCTGACGGTGCTGGGCTTTCCCAGCAACGAGTTCGGCGGTCAGGACCCGGGCAGCAATGACGAGATCTCGTCCTTCTGCGAGCTGAACTACGGTGTCAGCTTCCCGATGATGGCCAAGGTCGAGGTCAACGGCAGCGGCGCGCACCCGCTGTGGCAGTACCTGAAGAAGGCCAAGCCCGGTCTGCTGGGCAGCGAGGCCATCAAGTGGAACTTCACCAAGTTCCTGATCGGCCGGGACGGCGCGGTGCTGGCGCGCTACGCGCCGCAGGACACGCCCGAGAAGATCGCCACCGACATCGAAGCGGCGCTCTGAGCGGACCGCCCGGACAGCGACTCGGCCCGATGAGCCCGCTGTTCCTGGAGCTGCACCGGATCGATCCCGGCGCACTGGCCCGCGAGGCCGCGCTGGGCCTGCTGGCGCAGCCGGCGGCGGTGTCGCCCAAGTTCTTCTACGACGCGCTGGGCTCGCGCCTCTTCGAGGCGATCACCGCGCTCGACGAGTACTACCCCACCCGCACCGAGGCGGCGATCTTCGAGCGCCACGGCGCCGCGATCGCGGCGGCGGTGCACGCGCGCCTGGGCCCGCGGCCGGTGATCATCGAGCCCGGCGCCGGCAGCTGCCGCAAGGCCGCGTCGCTGTTCGGGGTGCTGCGGCCGCGGCGCTTTGTGGCGCTGGACATCTCGGTCGACTACCTGCGCGAGGCGCTGCGGGCGCTGCAGCCGGCCCACCCGGCGCTGGCACTGGTGGGCGTGGGCCTGGACTTCTCGGCCCGCCTGGCGCTGCCGCCCGAGGCGCTGGGGCCCGATGCCGGGCCGTCGCTGGTCTTCTACCCAGGATCGAGCATCGGCAACTTCGCGCCCGAGCAGGCGCTGCGCCTGCTGCGCGAGGCGCGTGCGCTCAGCCAGGGCGGGGCGCTGCTGATCGGTGTCGACCGCGTCAAGGCCATCCCGGTGCTGGAAGCGGCCTACGACGACGCGCTGGGCGTGACCGCGGCCTTCAACCTGAACCTGCTGCGCCACCTGAACCGGGTGCTGGACAGCAACTTCCGGCTGGACGACTGGCGCCACGTGGCCTTCTACGACGCGGCCGCCTCGCGCATCGAGATGCACCTCGAGGCCCGCCTCGCCACCACCGTGCACTGGCCCGGCGGCGAGCGCCGCTTCGCCGCCGGCGAGCGCCTGCTGACCGAGCATTCCTACAAGTGGACGCCCGAGGCGTTCGACGCGCTGCTGCACGACGCGGGCTACCGCAGCTGCCAGCACTGGAGCGACGACGCAGGCTGGTTCTCGGTGGTGCTGGCGGCTTGATCAGAACAGCGTCGTCAGCGCCAGCCAGCCCTCGGGCAACCAGGCGTTGACGCGGGCTTCCAGCCACTTGTCGCCGCCGGTCAGGATCAGCACGCCCATGCCGCCCAGCAGCAGTGCAAAGGCGTTCTTGACCAGGCCGATGCGCCCCAGCACCCAGCCGCGCACGCGCTGGAAGCCGGCCCGCGAGGCATAAGCCACCGCCACCAGCGGGATCGCCGCCCCCAGGCCGAAGGCACCCAGGATCAGGCCGCCGCGCGCCACACCGCCCTCGCTGGCCACCAGCGTCAGCGCCGAGGCCAGCAGCGGGCCGGAGCAGGGGCTCCAGACCAGGCCCAGCACGGCGCCCAGGCCGAAGGCGCTGGCCAGCGAGCCGCCCGACAGGCGCGATGAAGCCGCATTGGCGCCACTGGCCAGCGGCGCCATCAGCTGCGTGAAGCGCTCGTTCCAGGCGGGGATCAGCATCACCAGCGCGAAGCCGATCAGCAGCCAGGCGCCGGCCACCCGCACCACATCGCCATCCAGGCCCAGGGCCGGGCCCGCGGCGCCCAGCAGCATGCCGATGCCGGCAAAGGCGCTGGCCATGCCCAGGCCCAGCGCCACCGGCGCCAGCCGACTGGCCTGCAGCGCGCCGCCCAGCACCAAGGGCAGCAGCGGAAACACGCAGGGACTGAGCGTGGTCAGGCTGCCGGCGGCCAGGCTCAGGCCGAGTTCGGGAAACGACACCATTGCTGGCCGATCAGAGGGCTGCCTGCAGCGCGGCGCGGATCTTGTCGGGCGCGGTCTCGCCGGCGATGCGGGCCTTCTCTGTGGTGCCGCGGTAGACGATGACGGTGGACTGGGTGCGCACCTGCAAGGCTTTGCGCAGGTCCTTCTCGTTGTCGTAGTCGACGACCAGCACGGTCAGCTTCAGCGCCGGGTCGGCCTTCAACTGGTTCAGCACCGTGGTCTGCTGGCGGCAGGTCGGGCACCAGTCGGCATGGAAGTGCAGGGCGACCGGCTGGCCGGCCTGCTGGGCGGCGGCCAGGGCCTGGGCGGTGTAGGGCAGGGTCTCCAGCGCCTGGGCCAGCGGGGCCAGGGTGGACAGGGCGGCAGCGAACAGGCTGCCCAGCAGCCAGCGGCGGTTCATCATGGGGGCTCCTTCGATCGGTGGACACAGCACCGGCCGACGGCCGGTGATCCCCCTCTGTCGCACGAGCGGGGCGATTCCTTACAGCTGGGCGAGGCGCTTCGGTGATACTGGCCGCCGATCGAGCTTCCACCGGGCCGAGCGTGCCGCCGCTGTCCACCGAACCGCCATCCCCCGCCGACGCGGCCGCGCTGCTGCAGCGCCTGCGCGCCGTGCGCGCGCAGACCGAGGCGCTGGCCGCGCCGCTCAGCGAGGCCGATGCGCAGGCGCAGAGCATGCCCGACGCCAGCCCGGCCAAGTGGCACCTGGCCCACACCACCTGGTTCTTCGAGACCCTGGTGCTGGAAGCCGCCGAGCCCGGCTTCCGGCCCCACCACCCGGCCTTCCGCGTGCTGTTCAACAGCTACTACCAGGCCATCGGCCCGCAGCATGCGCGCGCCGAGCGCGGCCTGATCACCCGCCCCGGGCTGGCCGAGGTGCGGGCCTACCGCGCGGCGGTGGACGAGCGCCTGGCGCGGCTGCTGCAGCAGCAGCCCGAGCGCGTCAGCGCCGGCCTGGTCGAGCTGGGCCTGCACCACGAACAGCAGCACCAGGAGCTGCTGCTGACCGACCTGAAGCACCTGCTGTCGGCCAACCCGCTGCGCCCGGCCTACCGCGAAGCGCCGCCGCGGCCCGCGGCGGCGACCGAGCAGACGATGGGCTGGCTGGCCTGCGACGGCGGCCGGGTCGACATCGGCCACGACGGTGCCGGCTTCGGCTTCGACAACGAGGACCCGCGCCACCCGCACTGGCTGGCGCCGCATGCGCTGGCCGACCGCCTGGTCAGCGTGGCCGAGTTCGCCGACTTCATCGCCGTCGGCGGCTACCGCAGCCCGCGCTGGTGGCTGTCCGACGGCTGGGCCTGGGTGCAGCGCAGCGGTGCGGTGGCGCCGCTGTACTGGGAGGGCCCGACGCCCGGTGACGGCCTGTTCACGCTGCATGGCGTGCAGACGCCCGACCCGGCCGAACCGGTGCTGCACCTGAACCTCTACGAGGCCGATGCCTACACCCGCTGGGCCGCCGCGCAGAGCGGCCTGCCGCTGCGCCTGCCCACCGAGCAGGAGTGGGAGCACGCCGCGCGCCGCCTGCACGCCGACCCCCAACGCCGCGCGCTGCGCGACCCCGCCACGCAATGGCTGCATGCCAGCGCGCCTGAGGCCGGCAGCGGCCTGCGCCAGGCCTTCGGCGAGGCCTGGCAATGGACCGCCAGCGCCTACGCCGCCTACCCCGGCTACCGGCCCTGGGGCGGCGCGGTGGGTGAGTACAACGGCAAGTTCATGGCCAACCAGTCGGTGCTGCGCGGCGCCTCGTTCGCCACGCCAGGGGGCCATGGCCGCGCCAGCTACCGCAACTTCTTCCCGGCCGAGGCGCGCTGGCAGTTCACCGGCCTGCGGCTGGCGCGCGACCTGTGCTGACGCCCATCCGGGACAATCGCGCGATGACCGACCTGTTGCCGACCTCCCTGGACGAACCCCGCCTGACCTCGCTCTCCCACGGCGGCGGTTGCGGCTGCAAGATCGCCCCGGGCGTGCTGTCCGAGATCCTGCGCGGCACCGCCGCGATGCCGCTGCCGCCGGAGTTGCTGGTGGGCATCGAGACCTCGGACGACGCGGCGGTCTACCGCCTCAACGACGAGCAGGCGCTGATTGCCACCACCGATTTCTTCATGCCCATCGTCGACGACCCGTTCGACTTCGGCCGCATCGCCGCCACCAACGCGATCAGCGATGTCTACGCCATGGGCGGCCGGCCGATCCTGGCGCTGGCGCTGGTGGGCATGCCGATCGGCCGGCTCAGCACCGCCACCATCGGCCGCATCCTGGAGGGCGGCGCCAGCGTCTGCCGTGCCGCGGGCATTCCGGTGGCCGGCGGCCACACGATCGACTCGGTCGAGGCCATCTACGGCCTGGTGGCGCTGGGCCTGGTGCACCCGGCGCGCGTCAAGCGCAACGCCGACGCGCGCGAGGGTGACCTGCTGGTGCTGGGCAAGCCGCTGGGCGTGGGCGTGATGAGCGCGGCGCTGAAGAAGGGCGCGCTCGACGCCGAGGGCTACGCCCGCATGATCGCCAGCACCACCGCGCTGAACACCCCGGGCCCCGACCTGGCGCAGATCGACGGCGTGCACGCGATCACCGACGTCACCGGCTTCGGCCTGGCCGGCCATGGACTGGAGATGGCGCGCGGCGCCGGCCTGCAGGCGCAGATCGACTGGCGTGCGGTGCCGCTGCTCCCGGGCGTGCGCGCACTGGCCGAGCAGGGCTTCGTCACCGGGGCCTCCGGTCGCAACTGGGCCGGCTACGGCGCCGAGGTGAGCCTGCCCGCCGGTTTCGCCGACGTGGACCGTGCGCTGCTGACCGACCCGCAGACCAGCGGCGGCCTGCTGGTGGCCTGCGCCCCGCAGGCGCTGGACGCGGTGCAGGCGGTGTTCGCCCGCCACGGCTTTGCGCAGGCCGCGGTGGTGGGCCGGATGGCGGCCGGGCAGGGCCTGGCGCTCAGCGCCTGAACAGGAAGCTCAGCGGGATGTGCACCCGCTCGGCCCAGGCGGTTTCGTTGTGGCCGGTGCCGGGGAAGACGCGGCTCAGGTAGTGGGCATCGGTGTAGCCGCGCGCGCGCACCAGCGCATCCACCGGCGGCTGGTAGGGCGGGTACAGCGCGTCCAGCTCGGTCGTGCCGTGGTCCTGGTACAGCCGGTGCGTGGCCGGGTCGGGCAGGTGCTCGCGCAGGTAGGCGCGGCCCGCAGCGGGAAGGTCCTCGTTGGGCTGGAAGATGCCGATCCAGTGGGTGGACAGGCCTGCCGCTGCGCCGAAGACCTGCGGGTACTCGCACAGCGCGTAGACCGAGATCAGCCCGCCCATGCTGGAGCCCATCACCGCGGTGTGGGCGGGGCCGGTATGGGTGGCGTAGCGCGTGTCGATCAGCGGCTTGAGCTCCTCAACCAGGAAGCGCAGGTAGGCGTCGGACTGCGGCTGGCCGTGCAGTGCCTCGGCGACCAGGCGGGTGCGGACGTCCTCAGGCAGGTGCGGCAGGAACTTCTGCGGCAGGTACTCGCTGTGGCGCCAGCGGCCGTTGTTCCACACCGCCACCAGGATCACCGGCGGCATCTGGCCCTCGGCCACCAGACGGGTGACGGCGCGGTCGATCGCCCAGGCCTGGTGGTTCCAGGTGGTGGCGGCGTCGAACTGCATCTGGCCGTCGTGCAGGTAGAGCACCGCGAAGCGCTCACCGCGGGCGACACGGGCGTCGTAGTCGTCGGGCAGCCAGACGTCGACCGGGCGCGCATCCACGTGGCGCGAGGCAATGGTGGGCAGGCGCTCCAGCCGGCCGTGGCTGGGGCGGGGCAGGGCGGGTGCAGGGACAGGCTGGGCCAGGGCGGGCAGGCTCATCGCGAGCAGGCTGGTGAGGAAGTGGCGGCGCATGGGGCGGTCAGTCGGGCAGCAGCCAGAGCGTGCCATAGCGGCGCTGAACGCGGCCCTGGGATTCCAACTGAGACAGCAGGGTGTTGACGCGCTGGCGCGAAAGCCCGGCCAGCTCGGCCAGCGCCTGCTGGGTGGTGCGCAGCGGCACCGCGCCGTGCCCGTCGGGGGCGGGCGCCTGCTCGCGGCGCAGCTGGGCCAGGGCCAGCGTCAGCCGCTCCATGCCGCCCTGCAGCCGGGCGGCGGCGAGCTGCTGCACCGTGCCGTCATGGCGCCGCGCGAATTCGCGCAGGAGTGCGCGGCCGAAGCCGGGCACGCCGTCCATCAGCAGCGTGTAGGCGGCGGCGTCGATGCACAGCAGCCGCGTGGCTGCGGCGGCCACCGCCTCGTAGCTGGACGGCGCGCCGGTGGCCAGGCTGGTCAGGCCGAAGAGCTGGCCGGCCCCGACATGCTCGATCACCGACACCCCGCCATCCGCCGCCAGCAGGCGGATCTCCAGCGCCCCCGACAGCACGCCGTACAGCGGGTGGCCGCTGGCGCCCTGCGGCACGATCACCGCGCCGCGCGCCACCCGGCGGCTGCGCAGCAGCGGCGCCAGCGCGGCCGGCCAGCGCAGGCCGGGGAAGTGGCTGTCCAGGAAGCGGCGGGCGTCGTCGTCCATCGTGCTCAATTGTCCAACGTTGGACAATCTGGTGGGACGCTGGCCGCTAGCCTTGTGAACCATGCACGACGACGACCTCCACCGCCCCCTGGCTGACCACCCCGACGCCGCGCTGTACGAGCGCTGCGGCTTCGACGAATTCCAGGAAGAGCCGCTGTACCAGCAGCTGTGCCGACGTGTGGCGCGCCGGCCCGCGCTGCTCGCGCTGCATGACGCTGCGCCACCCACCCAGCGCCGCGCCACGCTGCTGCTGGCGGCGCTGCACGAGCGCGTGCTGGCCGACGGTCGGCCGCAGGGCCTGGGCGCCTGGTACGCCAGTGTGGGCGGCACCCGTGCGCCCGATGACCCGGCGCTGGGCGCGGCGCTCGATGTCTTTGTGCGGCAGCACCACCACGCGCTGACCGACACCCTGGCGCGCCGCCACACGCAGACCAACGAGGTCGGCCGCTGCAGCGTGCTGTGGCCGGCCCTGGCGCAGGTGGCGGCGCTCAGCGGCCGCACGCGGCTGGCGCTGTTCGACTTCGGCTGCAGCGCCGGCCTGAACCTGCAGGTCGATGCCTGCCACATCCGCTACCAGGGCGTCGACGGCGTGCACGAGTGCGGCAGCACCGCCGACGGCGTGCTGCGCCTGGATGCCCGCCACCACGGCCCCGTGCCGCCCACTGCGCCGGCCTGGCAGCTCGACGCCCGCCTGGGCGTGGACCTGCAGCCGGTGGACCTGGCCGACCCCCACGCGCTGCGCTGGCTGCGCGCCTGCCTGTGGCCGCGCGACCGCGACCGCGACACCCGCCTGCAGGCCGCCGCCGCACTGGCGCGGCGGCGGCCGTTCCCGGTTGAGCGCTGCGACGACGGCCTGGCCCGGCTGACCCGCTGGCTGGACACGCTGCCGCCCGGCGTGCAGCCGGTGCTGCTGCACAGCTGGGTGCTGGCCTACTTCGACGCCCCGGCACTGGCCCGCTTTGCGGCGCAGGCCGAGGCGCTGGTTCGCCAGCGCGGCCTGGCCTGGCTGTCGGCCGAGGATGCGCGCTGCACGCAGGCGCTGGGCGGCATCACGCTGCCCACCGACCCGGTGCCCGGCGAGGCCCGCGCCGACCCGGCGGCGCAGACTTTCTGGCGCCTGCGCTGGGGCCTGCAGACGGCGTTGCTGGCGCGCAGCCATCCGCATGGCGCGTGGCTGCAGTGGTGGGCGGTCAACCCGCCCGCCAGCCAGGCCGTTGGCCCTGGATGACAATCACACGCAGGGCGTCGCTGGCCACCCTGGCCAGCCTGGGTGCCGTGTCCGCGCAGGCGGGCCTGGTGGACTGGTTCAACGGCGTGCGTGTCGATGCGCGCATCGACCTGCCGCCGCTGGACTGGTTGGCGGCGCCGCCTCCGCCCGGCGGCACGATGACGCTGTGGTACTTCTGGGCCACATGGTGCGAGCCCTGCCGTCAGACGCTGCCGCTGCTCAACACCTGGCTGACGCGCTACCCGGCGCTGCGCATCGTTGCGGTGACCGACGAGCCGGTGGCCACCGTACGCAGCTTCGCCGAACGCGTGCCGCTGCAGATGGCGGTGGCGCTGGACCCGCAGCGCGCCCTGCTGGGCCCGCTGGGCATCCGCGCGCTGCCTTACGCGATGCTGCTGGATCGCGGCCAGGTGGTGCGCTGGAAGGGCCAGCCCAAGGAGCTGGAGCCGGCGCAGTTGCACGCCTGGCTCGCCCAGGGCTGATCAGGCCTCGTGCGGCGCAAACGCGCGCAGCCGGTGCCCATCCGGGTCGGCCACGGTGCAGGTGTGGCCGAAGTCCATGTCGGTGGGCGGCTGCAGCACCTGCAGGCCCTGCGCGGCCCACTGGGCGTGCAGCGCGTCCACCTCGGCGCGGCTGCCCAGCGTGATCGTCAGCTCGCTGCCACCGGGGGCGCCGGCGGCGGGCTGCACGTCGGGCGCCTTCCACAGGCCGATCTGCAGGCCGCCGGGCAGCACGAACATCGCGAAGCCGGGCGAGGCCTCGACCGGTAGCAGCGCGAGCCGCTCGCCCCACCAGTGGGCGCTGGCCAGCGGATCGGCGACATAGAGGATGGTGGTGCTCGGGTGGGTCATGGGGATCTCCGTTGAAGAGCCACCATGCTCGCGCCGGGCCGTGTCAGATTCCGTCAGCAGTGATGCCCTGCTCGGCGCGCCACTCGGCCAGCAGCGTGGCGCGGCGGCGCGGGTAGCGTTCGGTCAAGTCGTCCACGGTGCTGATGCGGTCGGTGCGGAAATGGCGCAGCGCGCCACGCAGCTCGCACCAGGCGACCAGCACCTGCACGCGGTCGAAGAAGCCCAGCGCCAGCGGCCAGACCACGCGCTGGCTGGTGTCGCCGTGGACATCGCGGTAGCCGATGCGCAGCCGGTGCTCGGCGCGGATCGCGCGGCGCAGCGTGGCCAGGGCCTCGGGGTCCTGCTCGGCGGGCGCGGCCGGGCCCACCAGCAGGCCGCTGTGCTCCACCGCCATGCGCCGCTCGGGCGGCAGCACGGCGCTGATCTTGGCCAGCGCGTCACGCGCGGCGGCGGCCAGTGCCGGATCGGCCCGGTCGGCCACCCAGCGGCAGCCCAGCACCAGGGCGTCCAGCTCATCGGCACCAAACATCAGCGGCGGCAGCAGGAAGCCGTCGCGCAGCTGGTAGCCCAGGCCGGGCGCGCCGTCGATGGCCGCACCCTGCGCCTGCAGCGTGGCGATGTCGCGGTACAGCGTGCGCAGGCTGATGCCCAGCTCGGCGGCGATGGCCAAGCCGGTCAGCGGGCGGCGGTGGCGGCGCAGCAGCTGCAGCAGATCCAGCAGGCGTGCGGCGCGGCTCATGGGCCGGAAACGGCGATGGGCGGAGTCATCCGCCCATCGTACGCATTCGCTTGTGCCTCAGTGGCGCATCAGGCGCCACGGCAGCCAGATCAGCGCCGCCAGCCTGACGAAGGGCCAGGAGATCAGCATCCCCAGCAGCCGAAACGGCAGCGTGATCAGCCACACCAGCGGCCACAGCACCAGCGCCAGCAGGGCCAGCGGCCAGCACAGCACGAACAGCAGACACCACAGCAGAAAGCTCAGCATGGCCGCGTTCCTCAGGCGATCTGGGCCGACGGCGGCAGCGGGCGCTCCGCCAGCGGCACCAGGAACCAGGCCAGCAGGTAGAGCACGAAGCCGGTACCACCGCACAGCGCCAGGCCCAGGAAGACCAGACGCCAGATCCACGAGGCCAGGCCGGTGGCCACCGCCAGCCCGCCGCAGACGCCGCCCAGCCAGCGGTCATCGCGGTGGCGGCGCAGGCCATTGAGGCCGCGGCTGACCTGGCCGGCCACCGAGGGGCCGGCGATCAGCTGCGCCTTGGCGCGGGCGTACTCGTCGTCACTCAGCTGGCCCTCGGCATGCAGGCGGGCCAGGCGTTCCAGGTCGTCGGGCAGGGACATTGCGTTCTCCTTGGGGTGGTCCATCACTCGATGACTGCACTGTGCGCCTGTCGCGGCGGCGGCGCCAGCCCCGGGCGACGAAGGGCGGTCCCGGCGGGACGAAACGCCGCTGGCGGCGATAATCCGGGCCCCCTTCCTCTCTTCGAGCCCACCATGTTCGCGCACATCGAGCCCTACGGCGGCGACCCGATCCTCACCCTCAACGAGAACTTCCAGAAGGACCCGCGCGAGGGCAAGATCAACCTGTCGATCGGCATCTACTTCGACGATGCCGGTCGCATCCCGGTCATGGCCTGCGTGAAGGAGGCCGAGGCGCGCATTGCCGCCCAGGTCGGCCCCAAGCCCTACCTGCCGATGGAAGGCCTGGCGGCGTTCCGCTCGGGCGTGCAGACGCTGCTGTTCGGCGCCGGCCACCCGGCGCTGGCCGAGCGGCGCGTCACCACCATCCAGACCGTGGGCTCGTCCGGTGGTCTGAAGGTGGGCGCCGACTTCATCGCCCGCTGGTTCCCCGGCAGCGGCATCTGGGTCAGCGACCCCACCTGGGACAACCACAAGGCGGTCTTCGAGGGGGCCGGCCTGACGGTGGGCACCTACCCCTACTACGACGCCGCCACCGGCGGTCTGCGCTTCGAGGCGATGTGCGAAGCGCTGCGTGCACTGCCCGCGAAGAGCGTGGTGCTGCTGCACGCCTGCTGCCACAACCCCACCGGCGTCGACCTCACCGCCGCGCAGTGGGACGCGCTGATCCCGCTGCTCAAGGAGCGCGGCCTGATCGCCTTCCTGGACCTGGCCTACCAGGGCTTTGGCGACAGCGTCGATGACGACGCCTACGCGGTGCGCGCGCTGGCCGCCTCGGGCCTGTCCTTCTTCGTGGCCAACTCGTTCAGCAAGAGCCTGTCGGTCTATGGCGAGCGCTGCGGCGCGCTGAGCGTGGTCTGCCCCGATGCGGCCCAGGCCGAGCTGGTGCTGGGCCAGCTCAAGGCCACGGTCCGCCGCAACTACTCCAACCCGCCGCTGCACGCCGGCCTGCTGGTGGCCAGCATCCTGAACACGCCGGAGCTGCACGCGATGTGGGTGGCCGAACTGGATGGCATGCGCGCACGCATCAAGACCATGCGTGAGCGCCTGCACGCGGTGGTCAGCGCCAAGGTGCCGGGCCGCGACTTCAGCTACTTCCTGACCCAGCGCGGCATGTTCAGCTACACCGGCCTGAGCGCGGCCCAGGTCGACCGCCTGCGCGAGGAGTTCGGCGTCTACCTGGTGCGCTCGGGCCGCATGTGCGTGGCGGGGCTGAACACCGGCAACGTCGAGCGCACGGCCCAGGCGATGGCGGCGGTGCTGGCGGTTTGATCCCCGTCAGACCGGCGTTAAGAGGGGCCTAAGCCCCCTTGGCCACCATGGGCACCATCGCTTCCCGATGGAGTGCCCATGTTCAAGCCCCTGATCCTTGCCGCCCTGCTGGGCGGCGCCCTGGCGGCCCAGGCCGCCACCCCCGCCGAGCTGCTGGCCGGCTACACCGCCCAGGCCGGCACGCCGGCCCAGGCCGCGCGCGGCCAGGCCTTCTTCACCAGCAAGCACGGCAAGGAATGGTCGTGCAGCAGCTGCCATGGCGCCACGCCCACCGGCACCGGCCAGCACGCCAGCACCTCCAAGGCGATCAAGCCGCTGGCGCCGTCGGCCAATGCCGAGCGCTTCACCGAGCTGGCCAAGTCCGAGAAGTGGTTCCGCCGCAACTGCAACGACGTGGTCGGCCGCGAGTGCACCGCCGGTGAGAAGGCCGACGTGCTGGCCTGGCTGCTGACGCTGAAGTGAGGAGCCCGGCCATGATCAAGACCTGGATCACCACCGCCGCGCTGGCCCTGAGCGCCCTGTCGGCGCTGGCCGACGAGCACGGCTCCCGCACCCCGCCGCTGCCGGCCTACCAGTCCGAGTGCGGCAGCTGCCACGTGGCCTTCCCGGCGCGCGGCCTGCCGGCCTCGTCCTGGCAGCACCTGATGGGTGGCCTGGGCAAGCACTACGGCACCGATGCGTCGCTGGACGCGCCCACCGCCAAGGCGATCGGCGACTGGCTGCAGGCCAACGCCGGCCGCGGCGAGGCGCCGACCGAGGACCGCATGACCCGCAGCCGCTGGTTCGTGCGCGAGCACGACGAGGCCGGCCCCGGCGTGTTCCAGCGCGCCTCGATCAAGTCGGCCAGCAACTGCGCCGCCTGCCACACCCGCGCCGCCGAAGGCAGCTTCCGCGAGCGCGAGATCCGCATCCCGAAATAAGGAGCCTGCGATGGACACCTCCATGAGCCGCGTGCGCGTCTGGGACGTGCCGGTGCGCGTCTTCCACTGGCTGCTGGTGCTGAGCTTCGCCGGTGCCTGGCTGAGCGCCGAGAGCGAGCGCTGGCGCCTGCTGCATGTGACGCTGGGCTACACCGTGGCCGGCCTGGTGGCCTTCCGCGTGGTGTGGGGCCTGGTGGGCACCAAGCCGGCGCGCTTTGCCAGCTTCGTGCGTGGGCCGGCGGCGGTGCTGGCCTACCTGAAGGGCCTGCTGGCCGGCCGCGCGCCGCACACCACGGGCCACAACCCGGCGGGCGCGCTGGCCATCGTCGGGCTGCTGGGCCTGGCCGCGCTGACCACGGGCCTGGGCTGGGCCACCTACAACGAGCTGGGCGGCGATCTTGCCGAGGAGGGCCACGAGCTGGCCGCCAACCTGATGCTGCTGCTGGTGGGCGTGCACCTGCTGGGCGTGCTGGTGGGCAGCCTGGCGCACCGCGAGAACCTGGTGCGCGCCATGTTCACCGGCCACAAGCGCGGCCAGCCCGATGAAGGCGCGCAGCGCGCCTGGGCGCCGCTGGGGGCGCTGCTGCTGGCGCTGGTGCTGGGCTTCTGGGCCTGGCAGTGGCGCAGCGCGCCGCAGCCGGCGGCGGCATGGCAGACTGCGGCGGTCGAGCCCGCTCAGGCGCAGGGTCCGCTGGCCGCGCTGAAGGCGATGCTCGACGACGACGATGATGACGATGACGACAAGGAAGGTCACTGATGCGCATCCTGCTGGTCGAGGATGACCCCCTGCTGGGCGACGGCCTGCGCGCCGGCCTGCGCCAGCAGGGCTTCCAGGTGGACTGGGTGCGCGACGGCCTGGCCGGCGAGCGCGAGCTGCGCAGCGGCGCCTACACCGCCGCCGTGCTGGACCTGGGCCTGCCCGGCCTGGACGGCATGGAGGTGCTGCGCCAGACCCGCGCCGCCGGCGGCCACCTGCCGGTGCTGGTGCTGACCGCGCGCGACGCGATCGACGACCGCGTCCGCGGCCTGGACGGCGGCGCCGACGACTACGTGGTCAAGCCGGTCGACCTGCATGAGCTGGGCGCGCGCCTGCGCGCGCTGGTGCGCCGCGCCCACGGCCAGGTGCAGGAACAGCTGCAGGCCCAGGGCGTGGCGCTGGACCCGGCGGCGCGCACCGTGACGCTGGACGGCGAGCCGGTGGCGCTGTCGATGCGCGAGTTCGACCTGCTGCAGGCGCTGATGCTGGGCGCCGGGCGCGTGCTCTCGCGCGAGCAGCTCGAGCAGAGCCTGTACAGCTGGGGCCAGGAGGTGGAGAGCAACGCGGTGGAGGTGCACATCCACCACCTGCGCAAGAAGCTGCGCCCGGAGCTGATCACCACCGTGCGCGGCGTGGGCTACACCATCACCCGCACGCCGCCGGCATGACGGCACGTTCGCTGCAGCTGCGCCTGGCGCTGCGCACGCTGGCCATGGTCGGCGGGCTGTGGCTGCTGGCGGCGCTGTGGACCGCCTGGGACGCACGCCACGAATTGGACGAGCTGTTCGACGCCCACCTGTCGCAATCGGCCGCGCTGCTGGTGGCGCAGCAGTCGGGCGGGCACGGCGACGATGACGCCGAGGCCATCGAACACGCGCTGGGTGGGGGCCGCAAGGGCCATCCGTATGAGCGCAAGGTGGCCTTCCAGGTCTGGCACGAGGGCCGCCTGGGCGCGCATTCGCCGAATGCCGACGGCGCGCCGCTGTCCACGCTGAGCGAGGGCTTCGAGACCATCCAGTACCGCGGCGCCACCTGGCGCCTCTTTGCCGCCAACGGCGCCGAAGACGACGTGCAGGTCTACGTGGCCGAGCAGGAGGAGGTGCGGCTGGACGTGCTGTGGCCGGTGCTGCAGGGCACCTTCGGGCCGCTGCTGCTGGTGCTGCCGCTGGTGGCGCTGTCGGTGTGGTGGTCGGTGCGCCAGGGCCTGGCGCCGCTGCGCGAGCTGGGCGAGGTGCTGCGCCAGCGCGCGCCGCAGCAGCTCTCGCCGGTGGCCCTGTCCGATCCGGCACCGACCGAGCTGCAGGCGCCGCTAGACGCGCTCAACGCGCTGCTGGAGCGCACCGGCCGGCTGATCGATGGCGAGCGCCGCTTCACCGCCGACGCGGCCCATGAGCTGCGCACGCCGATTGCCATCGTCCGCACCCAGGCCCAGGTGGCGCTGGGCGCCACCGACGACGCCGAGCGCCGCCACGCGCTGCAGTCCACGATCGCCGGTTGCGACCGCGCGGTCCACCTGGTGCAGCAGTTGCTGACGCTGGCGCGCCTGGACGGCAGCGCCGGCCAGCGCGCCGCCAGCGTGCACGACGGCGCGGTGATGGCGCGGCGGCTGCTGGGCGAGCTGGCGCCGCAGGCGCTGGCGCGCGGCCAGACGCTGGAGCTGGACGCCCCCGATCACTGCGCGCTGGCGATGGACGAGGCCCTGGCGGCGATGCTGCTGCGCAACCTGGTCGACAACGCACTGCGCTACAGCCCCGATGGCGCCACCGTGCAGGTGACGATCCACGCGGGGCCGGACGGCGCGCGCTGGACCGTGGAGGACAGCGGTCCGGGCCTGTCCGAGGCCGACCAGGCGCGGCTGGGCGAGCGCTTCTTCCGCGCTGGCGCCACCCAGGACCAGGCGGGCAGCGGCCTGGGCTGGTCGATCGTGCGGCGCATCGCCCAGGCGGGCGGGCTGGGCATCACGCTGGGCCGCTCGGCGCGGCTGGGCGGCTTGTCGGTGCAGGTGGCCTGGCCGCCCGCGGCCTGATCACTGCGGGCCCGGCGCCTGCGCCACCTGCTGGCGCAGCCAGGCCTGGGCGGGCACCGCGTCCAGCCGCATGTGCCACAGCATCGCCACCTGGATCGGTTGCAGCGAGAACGGCAGCTCGCAGGTCAGTAATTCGTCCGGCACGCCGGTGGCACCCAGGAAGGACACCGGCAGCACCGTCAGCAGGTCGGAGCCGGCCACCACCTGACCGGCGGTGTAGAACTGGTTGACCGTCAGCACGATGCGCCGGCGCCGGCCCAACGCCAGCAGCGCCTGGTCGACGAAGCCGTGCGGCCGGCCCGAGAAACTCACCAGCAGGTGCTGCGCGGCGCAGTAGGCGTCCAGGTCCAGCGGCCGCCCGGCCAGCGGGTGGCCGCGGCGCATCACGCACACATAGCGGCTCTCGTAGAGCTGCTGGTGGCGCAGCGTGGCGGTGTCGCCCTCGGCCACCAGGCCGGTGATCGCATCGGGGAAATGGCCCACCGCCAGGTCGGCGTCGCCGCGCGCCAGCAGCGCCCGCGGGTCGCGCGTGGTCAGCGGCAGCACGCGGAAGTTGACCGCCGCGCCGCTGCGCTCGACGGTGGCGATCAGGTGCGGCATCAGCAGCACCGCGGTGGCGTCGACCATCGCCAGACGGAAGTTGACCGGGTCGGCCACCGGGTCGAAGTCCTGCGGCGCCAGCGCCTGCTGCAGCCCCGCCAGCGCCGCGCGCACCTGCGGCCACAGGGCCTGGGCGCGCGCCGTGGGCTGCATGCCGCGCGCGCCGCGCTCGAACAGGGTCTCGCCCAGGGCGTCGTGCAGGCGGCGCAGCGCGTGGCTGGCGGCGGGCTGGGTCATCGCCAGGCGGCTGGCGGCGCGGGTCAGGCTGCCCTCGGCCATCAGGGTGTCGAACACACGCAAGAGGTTCAGGTCCAGCGTGCGGAAATTGGCCTGGCTGCGAGACATGCCTGAAATTTATATCTGACTTGAAGAATATTCAGTCGACAAACACTGGTGGTAACCCTAGGATTGCACCCCATGAGCCTGCACCCGTCCCCTCTGGCCCGCCCCCGCGCCGCGTCGCTGCGACAAGTCATCGCCGCGTGGCTGCGCGGCTGGCCGTGGCGACTGCGCAGTGCGCCGGTCGGTTACCGCTGACCCATTCCCCTGGCTCGCGGGACGCGGCGAGCCGCTTGATCGGACACCCCGAAGGAGCATTCCATGGCTGCCATCACCTCCCAGACCTTCCATCCCGCCCCCACCCTGGGCATGCCGCGCGGCGCGCGCATCGCCGCCACCGCCTTCCTGGCGCTGCTGTCGGGCATCTCGCGTCACCTGGCCCACCAGGTCACCGCGCCGCGCCGCCGCAGCCGCTCGGACGAAGCCGCCGAGGTGCGTGAAATGGCCCGTCACTGGGAACACTCCGACCCCGGCTTCGCCGCCGACCTGTACGCCGCCGCCGCCCGCCACGAGGGCCTGGACGACTGATCGTCCGGTCGCCGCGCCGCACTGACGGCCGGCCGCGTTTTTGAGGCACCATCGGGCCTGTCGCCCTGACGGGCGCTCCGATGGGGCCGATGACCGCACTGCACGCGATTCCCGCGGCCGAACTGGCGCCGCTGTACCGCCGGCGCACCTTGTCGCCGGTGGAGGTCACCCAGGCGGTGCTGGACCGCATCGCCGCCTGTGATCGGCGCATCGCCGCCACCTGGGCGCTGGACCCCGAGGCCGCGCTGACGCAGGCCCGCGCCAGCGAGTTGCGCTGGGCGCGCCGCTCGCCGCTGGGGCCGCTGGACGGCGTGCCGGTCACGCTGAAGGAAAACATCGCCTCGCGCGGTGTGCCCCAGCCGCTGGGCTGCGCCGCCTCGCTGCTCAACCCCGCCCGCGAAGACGCCCCGCCCACCGCGCGCCTGCGTGAGGCCGGCGCGGTCTTCGTGGCCCGCACGACGATGCCCGACTGGGGCATGCTCAGCTCGGGCCTGTCCAGCTTTCACCGCCTGACCCGCAACCCCTGGGACCTGCGCCGCAACCCGGGCGGCTCCAGCGCCGGCGCGGGCGCTGCCGCCGCGATGGGCTACGGACCGATCCACCTGGGCACCGACATCGGCGGCTCGATCCGCCTGCCCGCCGGCTGGTGCGGCGTGGTGGGCCTCAAGCCCAGCCTGGGCCGCATCCCGATCAAGCCGCCGTACATCGGCCGCGTGGCCGGCCCGCTGACGCGCACCGTCACCGACTGCGCGCTGGCGATGAGCGTGCTCAGCCGCCCCGACTGGCGCGATGCCAGCAGCCTGCCGCCCGCCGACATCGACTGGCTGGACCTGCAGCGCCCGCTCAAGGGCCTGCGCCTGGGCGTGCTGCTCGATGCCGGCTGGGGCGACCCGCTGCAGCCCGAGGTGCGCGACGCGGTGATGCTGGCCGCGCTGCTGTTCGCCGCCGAGGGCGCCGAGCTGGTGGAGCTCAAGCCGATCTCCACCCGCGCGATGGTCGACGGCCTGGACCGCTTCTGGCGCATGCGCTCGTGGCTGGACTACGCCGCGTTGCCGCCCGAGCGCCAGGCCAAGGTGCTGCCCTACATCCGCCGCTGGATCGAGCGCGGCGCGCAGATGAGCGGCGAGGAGGTCTTCCGCGGCTTCAGCCAGATCGCTGCGCTGCGCGACGCGGCGATCGCCGCCACGCACGGTGTGGACTATGTGCTCTCACCGGTCAGCCCCGACGTCGCCTTCGGCGCCACCAAGGCCAGCCCGCTGAACGACCCCGAGCGGCCCTTCGAGCACATCGCCTACACGCTGCCCTACAACATGAGCGAGCAGCCGGCGATCTCGGTGCCCGCGGGCCATGACCGCCGCGGCCTGCCGATCGGACTGCAGATCGCCGGACGGCGCCATGACGACATCGGCGTGCTGCGCCTGGCCCGCGCCTGGGAGCAGATCCGCCCGCCGCTGCGCGACTGGCCCGAGCTGCCCGCGGCTTAAGATCACGCCATGAGCGCGCCCGCGGACCCGGCCCAGTTGCGCGACCAGCGCGACCAGCGGCTGGGCACGGCCTCGCGCGCTGCCGCCGACGCGGCCGAGACCGCGCTGTGGCGCCTGGTCAGCCAGATCGGCTCGCCCGAGGAGGCGCTGGACCAGGCCTGTGCGGCCGACCCGGCCTGGGCCTGGCCGCCGCTGATGCGCGCCGGCCACCGCCTGCTGCAGGCCGACGGCCGCCTGGACGACAGCACGCGCGTCGCGCTGGCCGTGGCCAGCCGCCACATCGAGGGCGCGCCGCCGCGCGAGCAGCGTCACCTGGCCGCGCTGCAGGCCTTGGCCGAGGGCCGCTGCGCAGCGGCCTGCCAGGTCTGGGACGACCTGCTGCTGGACCACCCGCACGATGCGCTGGCCCTGCTGTGGGCGCAGGCCTGGGACCTGCGCCGCGGCGAGCTGCCGCCCCTGCAGACGCGCCCGGCCGAGGTACTGCCCGAGTGGTCGCCCGAGGACCCGCTGCACCCCCACCTGCTGGGCCTGTATGCCTTCGGCCTGCAGGAGAACCAGCGCGACGCCCAGGCCGAGGAAGTGGCCCGGCGGGCGCTGGCCCGCGAGCCCCAGGTGCCGCGCGCGGTGCTGGCGGTGGCCCATGTGATGGAGAGCCAGGGCCGCTTCGACGACGGCACCGCCTGGCTGCGCCAGCACCAGGCCGGCTGGGCCGACGACTCCGCGCTGGCCGCCCACCTGTGGTGGCACATGGGCCTGTTCCGGCTGGAGGCGCTGGACCTGTCCGGCGTGCACCGCCTGATCGACGCCCACCTCAGCGGCACCGCCCTGGTCGGCGATGCCGACCACCGCGATGCCGTCGCCCTGCTGTGGCGCCTGCATCTGCTGGGCGAGGACGTCGGCGCGCGCCTGGTGCAGCTGCTGGCGGCCTGGCCGGCCGACGAGGGCGAGGCCGGGCTGTGCGCCTTCCACGACCTGCACGTGCTGCTGTGCCTGCTGGGCGCCGACGAGCTGGTGCGGGCCGAGCGCTGGGTGGCGCGCGTCGCCGCCCGTGCGATGCAGGCCGAGGACGCCCGGCGCAGCAACCACGCGGTGACCCGCGAGGTGGCCCTGCCGGTGATGCGCGCGCTGCTGTCGATGGCCCGCGGTGACGCCGGCGCCGCCTGCAGCGCGCTGCGCGCCAGCCGCCCGCACTGGCCGCGCCTGGGCGGCAGCCGGTTGCAGCGCGACCTGCTCGAGCTGACCCTGATCGCCGCCGCTGCCCGCGCGCCGCAGCCGGCGCTGCACCGCGCGCTGCTCAACGCCCGCCGCCTGGCGCGTGCGGCGTCGCCGCTGCTGCGCCACCTGGAAGCGCACTGAGGGGCCCGCTGGGCGGCGTGCTCAGGCCCAGGGCAGCCGCAAGGAGAAGGTGGCGCCCTCGCCCGGCGCGCTGTGCGCACTCAGCGTGCCGCCCATCGCCTGCGCCAGCTGCTGTGACAGCGACAGGCCCAGGCCCGTGCCCTCGATGCCGCGGCGCGCGGCGTCCAGGCGCTCGAAGGGGCTGAAGAGGCGGGCGATCTGTTCGGGGGTCAGGCCCTGGCCCTCGTCGCGCACCTCGAAGACGATGGCCGGGCCGTCGGCGCGCAGCGTCACGTGCACCGCACCGCCCGGGCGGTTGTACTTGACCGCATTGCTCAGCAGGTTGACCAGCACCTGCAGCAGGCGGCGGCGGTCGGCGCGCACCGGCGGCAGCGCCGGCGGGATGTCGCGCACCAGGGAGCAGGGCGGCCGGCCAGTCAGCGGGGCGGCCTGCACCATGGACCAGGCCTCCTCCAGCAGGGGCTCGGCCGACAGGTCGCTCAGGCTCAGCTGCAGCTGGCCGCTCTGGGCGGCCGACAGATCCAGCACCTCGTCCACCAGGTCCAGCAGGTGGCGGCCGGCCTGCAGGATGTGGCCGGTCCATTCGGTGGCGGTGCTGCCGGGCGGCAGGTCGCGCTGCAGCAGCTGGGCGAAACCCAGCACCGCGTTGAGCGGCGTGCGCAGCTCGTGGCTGACGCGCGAGAGCAGCTGGGTCTTGGCCTGATTGGCGGCCTCGGCGCGGTCGCGTTCCATGCGCAGCGCGTCGGCCTGGCGGCGTGCGGTGATGTCGGTGTGGGTGCCGATCATGCGGGCCGGGCGGCCCTCGGCGTCGCGCTCGATCACCAGGCCGCGCGACAGCACCCATTTCCACTGGCCGTCGCGGCAGCGCACCCGGTGCTCGTTGACGTAGGTGGGCGCGCGGCCGCTGAAATGGGCCTCGCGGTCGCGCAGCATCGCCGGCACGTCGTCGGGGTGGGTCAGGCTGTCGAGCACCCGCGGGTTGTGCGCCAGGTCGGCTTCGGTGTAGCCGTACATCGCCAGGAACTGCTCGGAGTAGGTCTCCTCGCCGGTCTGAAGGTTCCAGTCCCAGACGCCGTCGCCGGTGCTGTTGAGCGCCAGCTTCCAGCGCTCGTTGCTCTCCAGCAGCCGCGCCTCGGCACGCTTGCGGGCGGTGACGTCGATCACCACGCCGGCGTACTCGCTGCGCTGCGGCGTCAGATGGACCGGCGTGGAGCGCACGTGCAGCCACTTCTCTGAGCCGTCGGCCAGCAGCACGCGATGTTCGATCGACAGCGTGCGGCCGCTGGCCCGCGCGGCCTCGCTGGCGGCGGCCACGCGGGCGGCATCGGCCGGGTGCCACAGGCGGCGGATCGCGTTGCCGTCGGCCATCACCTGCTCGGGCGTCAGGCCCAGCAGCTCGCGCACACCGCGGCTGACGTAGGAAAAGATCCGCGTGCCGTCGGGCTGCATCACGGTGCGGAAGACCATGCCCGAGACCTGGTCGGCGATGCGGTCCACCTGGTCGCGGCTGTGTTCGAGGTCGCTGATGTCCTCGACCGTACCTTCGTAGCAGCGCACGCGGCCCTCGGCGTCGCGCAGTGCATGGGCGTGTTCGCGCACCCAGATGCGTTCGCGCGTGCGGTGGCGGTGGATTTCGGAAACGAAGCCCTGCACCTGGCCGTCGCGCGCCAGCAGCCGCATGAACTCACGTCGCCGTCCGGGCTGCACGTACCACTCGCTGCCGATGTCGCGCACTGCGTGCAGCAGTTCGGCCTCGGTGCTGTAGCCATTGATGCGTACCAGCGCCGGATTGGCGCGCAGCATCGTGCCATCGGGGTGCGAGCGGTAGGCTCCGATGGGCAGGAAATCGAAGAAGCTGGAGAAGTCGTCGTGCACGACGGGCCTGACGCGCGGTGGCGTGACCCCTGCCACGCTCAGCCAGCGAGCTTAGCGCATCAGCGCGGCCGCAGCAGCAGTGCGGCTGCTCCTGCCACCACGCCCCAGAAGGCCGAGCCGATGCCCAGCAGGCTCACGCCCGAGAGCGTGACCAGGAAGGTCAGCAACGCGGCATCGCGGCGCGACTCGTCCTTAAGCGCGCCGTGCAGGCCACCGGCGATCGTGCCCAGCAGCGCCAGGCCGGCCAGCGTCACCACCAGGCTGCGCGGCAGCGCGCTGAACAAGGCCACCACCGCACCGCCGGCCAGGCCGGTGGCCAGGTAGAACACGCCGGCCGAGGCGGAGGCCCAGTAGCGGCGGCGCGGGTCGTCGTGCGCCTCGGGGCTCATGCACAGCGCCGCGGTGATCGCGGCCAGGTTGATCGCGTAGCCGCCCAGGGGCGCCAGCAGCAGGCTGACCAGGCCGGTGGTGCCCACCACCGGCGAGACCGGGGTGTCGTAGCCGGCAGCGCGCTGCGCGGCCACGCCCGGCAGGTTCTGCGAGGCCATGGTGACGATGAACAGCGGCAGGCCCAGGCTGATGATCGCTGCCGGCGCGAACACGGGCGTGGTCCAGACCGGTTGGGTCCAGGCCAGTGTCACGCCGCCCAGGGCCAGCCGACCGCCCACGGCAGCCACCGCCAGCCCGCACAGCAGCACGCCCGGCACCGCGTAGCGCGGCCACCAGCGCCGCCCGGCCAGGAAGGCCGCCAGCATCGCCAGCACCAGCGGCGGGTCCACCGCAGTGGCCAGCGCCGCATCCAGTGCAAAGCGCACCAGGATGCCGGCCAGCAGCGCCTGGGCGATCGCCGCGGGGATGCGCTCCATCAGCCGCTCGAACAGGCCGCTGTAGCCCGCCAGCGCGATCAGCAACGCGCAGACGATGAAGGCGCCGGTGGCCTCGGGCAGGGCCAGGCCGTGGCTGGCGGCGATCAGCGCGGCGCCGGGCGTGGACCAGGCCGTCAGCACCGGGCGCCGGTACCACAGCGACAGGCCGGTGCTGGTGACCGCCATGCCCAGACCCAGGGCCCACAGCCACGAGGCCGTCTGGTTGGGCGTGGCGCCCAGCGCCTGCGCGGCGGCGAAGACGATGGCCACCGAACTGGTGTAGCCCACCAGCACGGCGATGAAGCCGGCGACGATGGCCGGCAGGGACAGGTCCTTCAGCACCGAGGAAGGCCCTCAAATCTCCACTTTCGCACCGAGCTCCACGATGCGGTTGGACGGCAGGTTCAGGAAGTCGGCCATGTCGGCGGCGTTGCGGTGCATGCTGGCGAAGAGCTTTTCGCGCCACATGGCCATGCCGGCGCCGAAGGTGGGGATCACCGTGTCGCGGCTGAGGAAGTAGCTGGTGTCCATGTCGTCCAGCGGCACGCCGCGGTCCTTGAGCTGCTGCAGCGCCTCGGGCACGTCGGGGTCGTTCTTGAAGCCGAAGTTCAGCGTCACCTGCCAGCAGTCATGGCCCAGCGATTCCAGCTGCAGGCGCTTGTCGAAGCCGATCCAGGGCACCTCGTGGTGGCGCACGGTGACGAACAGGTTGTACTCGTGCAGCACCTTGTTGTGCTTGAGGTTGTGCATCAGCGCGTTGGGCGTGAGGCCCTGCTCGGCCACCAGGAAGACCGCGGTGCCGGGCACCCGCACCGGCGGGCTGACGAAGATGGCCTCGAGGAAGCCGGCCAGGTCGATCGCCTCGTCGCGCACACGGTCGCGCATCAGGCGCCGGCCCTGCTTCCAGGTCAGCATCAGCAGGAACATGCCGGCGCCGATCAGCAGCGGGAACCAGCCGCCCGCCACCAGCTTGAGCATGTTCGACAGGAAGAAGGTGATGTCGATCGTGAAGAAGAACACCGTGACCAGGATCGACAGGCCCAGCGGGTACTTCCAGCCGTAGCGGATCACGAAGAAGGTCATCACCGTGGTGATCGACATGTCCAGCGTCACCGCGATGCCGTAGGCCGAGGCCAGGTTGGACGAGTTCTTGAACAGCGCCACCGCCAGCACGATGAAGACGTACAGGCTCCAGTTGATGAAGGGCACGTAGATCTGGCCGGTGTCCTTGACCGAGGTGTGCTTGACCGCCATGCGCGGCAGGATGCCCAGCTGGATGGCCTGCTTGGTCACCGAGAAGGCCGCCGAGATCAGCGCCTGCGAGGCGATCACCGTGGCCGCGGTGGCCAGGAAAACCAGCGGCAGCTGGGCCCAGTCGGGCGCCATGTGGAAGAAGGGGTTGGCCACCGCCTCGGGTTCCTTGAGCAGCATCGCCCCCTGGCCGAAGTAGTTGACCACCAGCGCCGGCATCACGAAGCCATACCAGGCGATGCGGATCGGCCGCTTGCCGAAGTGACCCATGTCGGCGTAGAGCGCTTCGCCGCCGGTGACGCACAGCACCACCGCGCCCAGCGCGATGAAGGCCACCAGCGGCTGGGCGATGAAGAAGCCCGCCGCATGCACCGGGTTCAGCGCCACCAGCACCGCCGGGTTGTCCAGGATGTGCGGGATGCCCAGCAGCACCAGCACGATGAACCAGACCAGCGTGATCGGGCCGAAGAACTTGCCGATGCCGCCGGTGCCGAAGCGCTGCACCGCGAACAGGCCGGTCAGCACCAGCAGCGTGATCGGGATGATCCAGCTGTGCAGTGCCGGCGCGGCCACCTCCAGGCCCTCGACGGCCGACAGCACCGAGATGGCGGGCGTGATCACGCCGTCGCCGTAGAAGATCGCGGTGCCGAACAGGCCCACCACCATCAGCACCCGGCGCAGCGCCGGCTTGTCCTTCACGGCGGTGGTGGCCAGGGCCAGCATGGCGATCAGGCCGCCTTCGCCGTTGTTGTCGGCGCGCAGGATCAGCAGCACGTACTTCAGCGAGACGATGATGGTCATCGTCCAGAAGATCAGGCTGAGCACGCCCAGGATGTTGCCGGGCGAGGCCTCGACATGCCCGGCGTGGAAGACTTCCTTCAGCGCGTAGAGCGGGCTGGTGCCGATGTCGCCATAGACCACGCCCAGCGCGGCCAGCGTCAGGGCGGCCAGGGCGGGCAGGGAGCGGTTGTCTTGCGAGGAGGCGCTCAAAGGATCGGGTGCGGTACGGCGAAGCGCCTATTGTGCGCTGCAGCCCCCCCTGCCGTGGACGCCCGGGCGTGGCGCCACCGCCACAACCGGGCCTTGCATCCGGCGATCAGTCGTAGGTTTCGGCGTTCGGGTCGGTGGCTTCCAGCTCGTAGGCCGCGGCCAGCATCGCCAGGCGACCGATGACGCCGTACATGTAGAAGCGGTTGGGCGCGCTGACGCCCGGCTTCTCGCCCGGGCGGGGCAGCTGGTTGCTCTTCTCGAAGGCCAGCGGCACGAAGCTGGCGCCAGGGGCATTGAGGTTCTCGTCGATGCCGCGCTCGGCATGCACGCGGTAGAAGCCGCCCACCACGTAGCGGTCGATCATGTAGACCACCGGCTCGGCCACCGCCTCGTTGACCCGCTCGTAGGTGGGCACGCCTTCCTGGATGATCACCTGGGTCACGCGCTGGCCGTCCTTGACGACGTCCATCTTGTTGCGCGTGCGGCGGTTGACCTCGTCCAGGTCCTTGGCGTCGCGCACCGTCATGATGCCCATGCCGTAGGTGCCGTTGTCGGCCTTGACGACGACAAAGGGCTTCTCGCCGATGCCGTATTCCTTGTGCTTGCGGCGGATCTTGGTGAGCAGCGCATCGACCTGGGTCTGCACGCACTCCAGGCCGGTGCCGGCCTGCCAGTCGACCTCGCCGCAGTGGGCGTACATCGGGTTGATCAGCCAGGGGTCCATGCCCAGCAGCTTGGCGAACTTCTTGGCCACTTCCTCATAGGCCTCGAAGTGGCGGGTCTTGCGCCGCACCGCCCAGCCGGCGTGCAGTGGCGGCAGCAGGTACTGCTCGTGCAGGCCCTCCAGCACCGCGGGAATGCCGGCCGAGAGGTCGTTGTTGAGCAGGATGGTGCAGGGGTCGAAGTTCTTCAGCCCCAGGCGGCGCTGGGTGCGCAGCAGCGGCTCCAGCGTCAGGCTGGTGCCGTCGGGCAGCTCGATCGGGGTGGGCTCGGTGATCGCCTCGTCCAGCGTGCCCAGGCGCACGTTCAGGCCGGCGTTGGTGAAGATGCGCACCAGCCGCTGCACGTTCATCAGGTAGAACATGTTGCGGGTGTGGCGCTCGGGCACCAGCAGCAGGTTGCGCGCCTCGGGGCAGATCTTCTCGATCGCCGCCATCGCCGCCTGCACCGCCAGCGGCATCATCTCGTCGGTCAGGTTGTTGAAGCCGCCCGGGAACAGGTTGGTGTCCACCGGGGCCAGCTTGTAGCCGGCGTTGCGCACGTCCACCGAGGTGTAGAAGGGCGGGGTGTGCTCCATCCATTCCAGGCGGAACCAGCGCTCGATCGCCGGCATCGACTCGAGGATGCGCTGCTCCAGCTCGTTGATCGGGCCGGTGAGTGCGGTGACAAGGTGGGGGACCATGGCGGCGGGCAGCGGGGGTGCGGTGGGCGATTGATTCTAGGCAGATGGGGCCCGCCGGGGGGATTTCCAGCCACCCGGTCCCAAAAAGTGGCCGCACCCCGGCGGTGCGCCCGGGGAAGACGCCGCCCGCCGAACCAGCAGGCGCCGTGCCGCCTCAGGTGCGGGCGCGCAGCCGGGCCAGGGCCTGTTCGTGCAGGCGCAGGTCGTCGGCGTTGTGGGTCAGCAAGGCGGTGTAGCAGGCCTCGCCCACCTCGGCGCGCAGGCGCTCGAGGCGTTCCTCCAGCGGCGCGCTGGTGTCGCGGCTGACGTTGGCATGCACGCTGCGGGCGACGAACTCGGGCAGATCCTGCTGCACCAGCGACTGCAGCAGCGCCATCGAGCGGTCGAACTCCTCGACCACCCCCACGAAAGGCAGGGTCTCCACCGCCCGGCTGGCGCGCTCGAATTCGGTGCCCTCGGCCGGCGGGAACATCGGCGCGAAGCGGCTGACGTGGAAGTTGCGGCACTGCCGGTCGCGCCCCATCGACAGGCGCACCTCGATGTAGCCGGCCAGCGTGGTGTGGCGGGCCAGCACGCTGCCAAAGCCGTCACCGCCCTGCTTGCGCTCGAAGGCGTAGGCCGAGGCGATGCGGTCGATCGGGTGGCGGATGAAGATCACCGGCAGGATGTCGACCTGACCCATGTCGGGCGGCGGCAGCTCGACGGTGTGCGACGAGAAGGCCACCGCCTCGGGGTGCTCGCGGATCCATTCGGCCACTTCGCGCCGGTGCGGCGCAGGGTTGGCGCGGGCCGCGAATTCGCGCGTCACCCAGCGGCTGCCGAAGCAGGCCCGCAGCAGTTCATCCACCGAGGTGCCGGCGTTCTTGAACAGGTGGTGGTGCAGGATGACCTTGCGGCGCGGGCGGGGTGGCGTCATGCGGTGCTGGCCGGGCTGGCGTCGATGGCCGCGGCGATCGCGGCATCCACCACCTCGGCGGAACAGTGGTCGGCGATCATCGCCAGGCCGGCCTGGGCCAGGCGCTCGGCCAGCGCGCGGTCGGCGTGCAGGGCCAGGATCTTCGCGGCGAAGGCGGCCGGGTCCTCGGCGACCAGTTCACCCAGCGGCCCGTTCACGGGAATGCCCTCGGCGGCGCAGGGCGTCATCACGCAGGGCAGGCCGGCGGCCAGCGCCTCCAGCACCTTGCCCTTGACCCCGGCGCCGTAGCGCAGCGGCGCCACGCTGAGCAGGCTGCGCTCATAGACCTCATGCACGTCGGGCACGTAGCCCAGCGCACGCACGCGGGCGCTGCCCAGGCGGCGCACCTCGTCGGTCATGTAGCTGCCCACCAGCGTGACGGTGATGTCCGGGGCGGTCTGCCAGACCAGCGGCATGATCTGCTCGACCAGCCAGCGCGCGGCGTCGACATTGGGCGTGTGGCGGAAGCCGCCGACGAAGACCACGCCCTGGCGCTGGCGGGCCTCGGTCTTGACCGGGCGCAGCGCATAGGTCCAGGGCACGACGTGCACGCGCGAGCGCGGCGTGGCCTCGGCCAGCAGGGCCTGCTCGACGCTGGAGTGCACGATGGTGGCGTCCACCGACTGGATCACCGACAACTCGACCTGGCGCACCTCGGCGGCACGCTGGGCCAGCGCGGCGTTGTCGGTGTGACGGGCCTCGCGCTCCATGCGCAGGTGGTGCAGGTCGGCCACGTTGTAGAGGATGCGCGCCTGCGGCTGGTGGCGGCGCAGCATGCCGGCGTACTTGGTGCCGTTGGTGAAGCGGTGCAGGTAGACCACGTCGATCGACCACGGGCACTTGCGCAGGTACTCCTCCACGCTCCAGTAGAACGGGTGGTAGATGCATTCCACGCCCAGGGCCTGCAGCGCCTCGGTGTAGGGGCTGATCCGGGCCATGTTGTCGGCCGGGATGAAGGTGACCTTGTAGCCCAGCCGGATCAGCGAGCGGATGTGCTGCATCGCGGCGTTGCTGCCGGCGTCCTGGTCGGGCGTGGGCACCACGTCGTCGATGAACAGGGCCCGCTTGGTCACGCCGCGCTCGGCCTCCAGATCGGGCTGACCGGTGTTGAAGCTGTGGCGACCCAGCACGTCCTTCCAGCGCTCGTAGAACTTGCGGTGGTTGACGGCCTGGTACTGCTTCATGCCGCTGCCGGTGACGCTGGTGCCGCTGGTCACGCCCTCCAGGTGCACCACCACCGACTGCGGCTGCACCACCACCCGCCAGCCCGCCTGGCGCACGCGGAAGCACAGGTCGGTGTCCTCGTAATAGGCGGGGGCGAAGTGCAGGTCGAAGCCACCCAGTTCATCGAACAGGGCCTTGCGGATCATCAGCGCGGCGCCGGAGACATAGTCGACATCGCGCAGGTGGCTGTAGCGCGGCTCGGCCGGGTTGCCGTGGCGGCCCCAGTTCCAGGCGTCACCCATGCGCCAGACGATGCCGCCCACCTCCTGCAGCGAGCCGTCGCCGAACAGCAGCTTGGAGCCGGCCACGCCCACGCGCGGCACCTGCTCGAAGGTCTTGACCAGCTCGTCCACCCAGCCCGGACGCACCAGGGTGTCGTTGTTCAGGAAGAACAGGTACTCGCCGCGCGCCAGCGAGGCGCCGCGGTTGCAGCTCTTGACGAAGCCCAGGTTGACGTCATTACGCACCACCCGCACCGTGCCGCCGAAGACCAGCGGCGCCAGCAGGGTCTCGTCGGCCGAGCAGTCATCGACCAGGATCAGCTCGATCGGTGCCTCGGGCAGCGCCTTGGCGATCGCGTCGATGCAGTCGTAGGTCAGCTGGAACTTGCCATACACCGGGATCACCACCGACACCAGCGGCGCCTCGGCCAGCGGCAGGCGCAGCGGGCGGTAGCGGGTGGACAGCGCCACACTGGCGCCCTGCACCCATTGCGCCGGCGTGGCGGCGTCGATCAGCTCGCTCAGTGGGCCCAGGTCGGGCAGGGCCGGCGCGGCGGTGAGCTCGGCGCGGCGGCGCATCAGCAGGCCCAGCTGGTCCACCAGGAAGGCCAGCGGCGGGTCCAGGTCGGCGGCGCGGCGCGCGGTGTCGGCCTGGTTGCGGCACAGCATGGCCAGGTGGCGCTGCGCGGCCAGGTCCAGGCCGCCGTCCTCGCGCACCAGCTCGCGCGGCGAGCCCATCAGATCGACGCCATCGCGCAGCCGGCGCACGGTGATGCGGTGGCGCGAGCGCGGCAGCAGCGAGGGGCTGAAGCTCAGCACGAAGCCGCAGTAGCCGTTGCCCAGGCCAGCGTCGCGCACATCGGGGCGGAACAGGTTGGCCTCGATCGTGGCCAGGCGCTCGCCGCCGTCCAGGATCTCCACGATCGCCGGCTGGTCGGGCGTCTCGGGGTCCCAGGCCCAGCCCGAGATCTGGGTGGCCGAGACCTCGTCGACGTGGCCGCTGCCGAAGCGGGCCACCAGCTCGTGCGCGGAGGGTGTGCTCATGGAGGAGATTGTCTGCGCAGCGCCAGGGGCCGAAGGCGCCACAGGTGCCGGGCCGCTGCGGCGCTGCCGGAACCAGGCGCCCCAGCCGTCGGGTGCGGGGGGAGGGGAAGGCGCGGTCATCGCGGCGGCGATCGGGGCCGGTTCAGTCGCCCCGTTGGGCCGCGCGCTTCTCGCGGCGCTCGGCCTTCTCGGGGTCTTCCACCGCGAAGTGGCGTCGGGTCTGGCGCAGGATGGCCGCGTCCTCGGCCTGGGCGGCCACCTGCAGCTTCTCGGTCATGGCGGCGCCGATGTCGGCCGACTGCGCCGGCACGCCCAGCACATCCACCGCCCAGCGCCGGGTTTCCTCGTCCAGGTCCAGCACCTGCCGCAGCTCGGTCAGACCATCCGGCGCCGGCTTGCGGTTCAGATGGCCCAGCGGGCAGCCCAGGCGCGATTCCATCCAGGCGATGTCCCCGGCGGTGCCGCTGGCGGCCTCGAGCAGCAGCTCGTTGCTCAGGCGCAGCTTGGGGCCGGGCAGCTGCGAGGCCAGGCGGGTGATCCAGCGCGTGGCCTTCAGGTCGCGGCTGTGGGTGCGGCTGGCCAGCTGGTGGTTGAAGTTGGCGATCACGGTCACGCCGCGGCGCGACAGGCCCTCGTTCTTGCGCACGATCGAGGATTCGGGCAGGTCCAGCCCGGTGGTGGCGATGAAGTCGCTGACCACGTCGCCGTTGCGCAGCTTGGCGCTGTTGAAGTGGCGGTAGATGACCTTGTCGGCGCCGAAGACCTCTTCCACCTCGCTGAACCAGGCCTGGTAGGGCGGGCTCATGCGCGCCAGCTTGACGAAGTCGACCGAGCGCTTCTTCAGCTGTTCCTGGAACAGGCTCTCGATGTAGCCGTAGGGCTCGCGGACGTAGAGCACCACCTGCATCTCGTCGACCTTGCGCGCGAACCAGTCGCGCATCATGGTCAGGCTGGCGGTGCCGAAGGCCGAGCCGATCATCTCGGAGGAGATCACGAAGATCGATTTCGGGCGTTCGAGGAATTTCTCGATCCGGTCGCCGAAGTTGTGCAGGCCCGCGACGCGACCCTTGCCCTTCTCGTGGACGTTGCCGGTGAAGCTGGCGTCGAACATCGAGCGCAGGTAGTAGCCCGAGTTGCCGTTCTCTCGGTAGAGGAACTGGTAGTTCGGCGTGGTCGGCGTCTCGCTGAGCGTCACCTGGATCGAGGTGCTGCCCGTCTTCTGCATGCCGCCGTGGATGAACAGGGTCTTGCGCGGGGAAGAGGTCATGGCGTGTTCGCAGTCTAGGTCACGTGCACCGGACACTCGAGCGGGGTGAAGCCCTTCTGCTCGAACCAGCACCAGCCCTCCTGCAGGCCGGTGACCTGCAGGATGTAGCGTCCGGGCTCGGCGGGCGCCAGCACCTCAATCTCGGCCGGGACCCGCTGCCCGGGGGCCAGGACCTGCACCGGCAGCGGCGTGCGTCGGCCCTCGAAATGGGCCATCTGGCGGTCTTCGTGGAGCCAGTGGTAGCACAGGCGCAGCGGCAGCTCGGGCGTGCCGCGCCACCAGTGGCAGCTCTGCTGCTGCAGCGTCAGCGGCAGGCGCACCGTCTCGGAGGCCCGCATCGTCGTCGGCGCCGTGTCCCAGACCAGGTGGCCCTGGGCGCATTCCAGGCGCTGCGGGCCCAGCGAGGCTTCCATGTAGAGCAGCGCAGCCTCGTTGGCGAAGCGGGTGGCGTCGGCGTCCTGGTCGTCGTCGGCGCGCAGGAAGCGCTCGGGCGCCTCGTCGAACTCGATGCCGAACTCCCGGCGCAGCACCTCGGCATGGGGCTGGAACTCGGTCTGGATGAGCTCGATCTGCTCGGCGCTGAGCTTGATCGGCGCGCCGGTGATGCGGTTGAGCTGGCTGCCGTGGCGGTTGTTGAAGTCGGCCTGCGACAGGCGGATGTCCAGCGCCGCCAGGTGCTCGCGCAACGCCATGCCGAAGGCCAGGCCGCGCGCACTGAGGCTCTCGTTGGCGCTGCGCTGCAGCTTGGACAGCGCGCGCGCCTGTTCCAGGTCCAGGCCCAGGGCGCTGAAGAAGTCGATCACCACATCGCCTTCGGTCAGGGCCTGGCGGGTGAACACCCGCACCTCCAGGGCGTTGCGGCCGAAGGCCGAAGCCAGGCGCTTGAAGCGCTCCTTGAAGCGGTAGACCGGGCGTTCCTCGTCGGGCGCCCAGGCCGGGCGGCCCATCTTGACGCGCTGACTCATCGCGCTGACCGCATAGGACAGCGGTGGCCGCACGTAGAGCAGCACCTTGACCCGCTCGGCGAAGTTCTCGCAATGGGTGCGCAGCGCGATCAGGTCGGGCAGGTTCAGGCTGATGAAGCCCTCGTACGAGAACAGCAGCTGACGGGCCCGCGGCTGGGCCCGGATCCAGGCGCTCTGCTCCTGCAGGTAGCGCCTGTCCGCGGCGCGGATCGCGGTCTCGTCGGTGCGGCCGTTCTCGACGTTGAGGACATAGCGCGCCGGGTGGCTGGAGAAGCACGAGCCCAGCTGGGCGTGCCAGCTGCCCGGCGGGTAGACGATCGAGCAACGCGATGCCAACTCGGCCCGAGCCTGGTCGCACACATCCTGGATGGCGGTGGAGCCGGTCTTGTCGAGGCCGAAGTGCAGGATCGCGGTGTCGAAAGGCTTGTCGGTCATCAGTCGAAGTCTGCCTCAAAGGCAGCGTGCGTCACGCCACGCTGAGTTTGGCCGAGAATTTCGTGAAACCCTTCTGGTCCAGCCAGGCGTGCTGCTCCTGCACCACGCTGATCTCCATGGTGTAGTCGCCCGGGGCCTTGGGCGCCTTCACCTTGAGTTCCAGCTTGCACTTGTCGCGCGCGCGCAGCCGGGCGTGGGGCAGCGCGGTGCGGCCACCGCCGCCGATCAGCTTGCCGTCGGCACCGCGGTAGCGGTAGCCGATGTTGATCGGGTTGGGATTGGTCGACTGCCACAGCACGCTGGACTCGTTGAACAGCGTGACGCCCAGCTTCAGCTCGGCCCCGGCCTTCATCTGCGCGGGCAGGTTGTCGACCTCGATGTGGCCGAAGGCGTTCTCGAGCAGGCACTGCTTGAGCACCATGCCGGTGACGACGCCGGCGATGTCGCGCAGGATCTCCTCGGAGGCGGTGTCGGCCGGCGCGATGTACTTCTCGGGCGGGTCCTTGAAGACGATGCCGAACTCGCTGCGCAGGTAGTCCAGGCCGGTGCGGCTGGTCTGGGCGACCACCTCGGCCTGTTCCGGCGTCAGCTTGATCGAGGGGCCGGGCAGGTCGGCGATCAGGCCGCCGTACTTGCGCTGGTACTCGGCCGACGGCAGCTTGATGCCGGCGTCCAGCAGCGCCTTGGCGAAGGCGCCACCGAACATCATGGCCCGCGAGGTCATGCGCTGGTTGGCGCGCTCAGGCGTGACGTAGTCCGGCGAATCGATGATGTCCGCGGCGCCGACGATGTGCAGGAAGTCGATCACCGCGTCCTTGCCGGTCAGCTGGTCGGACTCGAAGGAGCGCACCATCACCGAATCACGTCCGAAGAGCTTGACCAGGCGGCCGATCTTCTCGGGGAAGTTGTGGATCGGGATGCGGCCGTTGGGGCAGGGCTCCTTGCCCATGCGCACGTTCTGGCCCATGGCGCTGACCGCGTAGGAATGCGGCTCGCGCACGTACATCACCGCGATCACCGAGTCGGCGTAGCGGCGCGCCCACTTGTACATGCCCTCCAGCGCCTCGTCCGGCAGGTGCATGAAGCCTTCGTAGGAGGCCACCAGGGTCTCGCAGTTCTGCGCCGACTTGATGAAGTCCTCGACCTCGACCAGGTACTGCTTGTCGCGGGCCTGGATCTTGGCGCGGTCGGCGATGCCGACATTGCGGTTGAAGACGTAGCTTTCAGGTTCGGCGCAGAAGGCCGAGCCGAGCATCGGGTGCACATCGCCAGGCAGGTAGGCCGCCAGACCGCGGCTGCGCAGCGGCTCGCGCATGGTGCCGAAGGCCTTCTGGATCGAGGTGCTGCCGGTCTTGTCTGTCCCAACGTGAATGATGACTTGTTTGAACTGCTTCATGGAGAACTCCTGGGGGGTTCAGGGGTGCCGAGCGTGCCTTGTGGGCTGCTCTGCAACTGCGACTCAACGAGAACGAAACCAAGGCTGCGCGCATCCCCGTTGCGGGTCGGGAAGGCGGGCAGTTCCAGCTCCACGTGGTAGCGGGCCGGTGCGTTCATGGTGAACACGACTTCGAACATATCGCCGTCGTATTGCACCTGGGTGTCGCTGGTGTCGGTGCGGATGCGCAAGGCATGCAGCGCGCCGCTGATGCCCTCGCGCCAGCCTTTCAGGCGCAGACAGGCACCAGGCCGCTGGGTGGTGCAGCGCAGACGCAGCGTGCTGCTGATCCAGTCGTCGTCGTAGCGATGGCCGTCGTGGATGTGCACCGCGGCACCGAGCGCTTCATCGCTCAGCATCAGGCGGCTCGGGTCGGGGTCGCCCAGGTCGAGCTGCTGCGGCGGCGCCTGCACGCGCAGGATGTGGATCACGTCCTCGAGCAGGCGCGGCAGGTTGGCGTCGGACAGCAGCGAGTAGCGCGGCCGCATGGCCTTGAGCTTGTCGCTGAACTCCTGGGCACCCAGGATGCCGCTGCGCACGCCGTTGAGGCGGTCGATGTGGGGCGCGTGGTGGCGCGCGAACTCCTCCAGGTCACCGCCTGAGGGCATGCGCGAGAGCAGCGTCAGGTAGGCATACACCGCCATCCGGTCGGCGTCCTTGAGCAGCAGCGGCACATGCGCGTCCAGGCGCTCCAGCGCGGGCAGCAGCAGGTCTTCACGGATCTGCGTGCGAAAGCGCTGGTCGGCCGCATCCCAGGTGGCGCGCAGCGCCGCCAGCGGCAGGTCCAGCAGCGTGAAGGCCACGAAGGCCAGCGGCATGTCCTGGCTCAGCGGCCAGCGCAGCTGGTACAGGCCACCGGCATCAGGCGCGGCCGGTCGCAGCACCTGCACCGGGTCACCGCGGAACCAGACGATGACCAGTGGGTGCAGGCCATGCGACCCCAGGCTGCCGCACTCGATGTGGCAGTGGTCAGCCTCGACACGGACCAGCAGGGAGCTCATCGCAGCAGCGCCGACTTGACGGTCTCATAGGAGCTGTCCCAGTGGCTTTCGGCGATCGCCTGGCCACGCGTGTCCGCCGCGTTGGCGGTGAAGCGGGCCGCCAGGGCCTCGAACTGGCGGCCGAAATCGCCGCGCTTGAAGGGAGAGAAGTAATGCACGTGACTGGGCGCCACCTCGGGGATGGAGCTGGATCGGGTGGTCAGCACCGGCGCGCCGCAGACGAAGGCCTCGCGCACCGGCATGCCGTAGCCCTCGAAGACCGACGGGTAGATCAGCAGGTGCGAGCGGCGGATCAGGTCGAGCTTGGCTTCTTCCGAGATGTAGCCCGGGAACTGGATCGTGCCGGCCTCGACCTGCGGCTCCAGGCCCAGGCGCTCGATCAGGCGGTGCATGGACTCGCCCCAGCCGAACTTGCCCGGCAGGATGAAGGCGAAGCGCGAGGCGAAGGTGGGGCTCTCGGCGATGTACTCCAGCACCTGGCGGATGTTCTTGCGCGGCTCCAGCGTGCCCAGCACGGTGACGATCGGCCGCTCGTCATGGAACGAGGGCATCGAGAAATCGGCCACCACCGCCCCGGGGTTGCAGATCACCCGGCGCTTCTTCATGGACTGCGGGAAGTACAGCTCCAGGTCGCGCAGCGTGGCCTGCGAGACGGCGAAGATCACGTCCGAGGTCTCGATGTCGCGCGCCACCGTCGTGCGGTGGTGGCGGATGGTCTCCTTGGAGTGGAACTGCGGCGTGGTGACCGTGCTCAGGTCGTGGACGATGAAGCCCTCGGTGCTGAAGACGCCGCGGATCGACTTGTAGTTCGGGAAGAAGCCGATGCTGCCCGGTGCCGGGGCGATCTGGCGCAGTGGCATGCGGGCCATGTCGGCCAGGCGGGCGCCGCTGGCGTCGTCGATGGCCAGGCGGACGAAGGACTGCGGGATCTCGTGCCAGTTGATGAAGAACCGGGTCTCCAGCGTGTCGGCGTCGGCCAGGAAACGGCGCGCCAGTTCCTTGGCGACGTTGGGGATGCCGCTGAAGTTTCGCTCGAAGAGCGGCGACACCTCGAAATACACGACGGGTTTCATGCGAGCAACTGGTCCAGGCGAAGGCGGCGCCACAGCGGCTGGCGATCGGGCTCGTAGGTGCCGTCGAAGTCCTGCGTGGCGACCCGCAGGCCGATCAGCTGGGACAAGGCGTTCTCGAACAGGTGGCGGCTGCGGTAGCCGGTGCTGAACAGCTCGAAGTCCAGGTCGCGCAGCGCGGCCATCAGGCCAAGCTCGATGTCGATGGTCTGCAGCAGCACCACGCCGCTGTGCCGTTGCGCCAGGCGCTCCAGCGCCTCGGCCACTGGGTCGTCGTGGCCGTCCTCGGTGCTGAAGACGATCATCAGGTTCAGCACCACGTCCAGGCGACGGGCGGCCAGGTCCAGCGCAAAACCCAGGCGGGTGATCTCGTCCAGGTCAGGCTGGACCACCAGCAGGTTGCGCGCGCGGATCTCGTCGGAGCGCTGCTGCAGCAGCCGGATGTGCAGCTTGGACATCGCCAGCTTGTGCTTGATCGGCAGCCGCACATGGCTGGGATCCAGCGGAAACACGGGCGGCGTGGGGCAATGCTGCACGAAGCGCTGCAGCAGGTCGTCGCCGGCCAGGTTGGCGGTGGGCAGGCTGGCGCCCAGCGCGTGGTCGCCCACGTAGTCGCCCTGGATGTCGACGTAGTAGCCGATATCGGCGCCCTTGAGGTAGCGGTGGTCCTCGGGGGCGCGCAGGCTGAAGAAGACGATGGGCGTGTCGTCGTCGACCTCGAACTCGGACAGCAGCTCGGCGCGGCTGGCGAAGTACTCGGGCAGCGCCAGATGCGCCGCCTTGGGCAGGCCGTGGCGCTGGGCCGTTTCCACCAGGATGCGGGCCAGCGCGAAGGACAGGTCGGCCACCTCGTCGGCGGCCGGTCGCCGGCCGTAGACGTGCGAGGTGGCGAACAGCAGCAGCGGCGGGCGACCCGACGCCAGCCGGGCTTCGGCCGCCGGAGCCGGGGTCACCTGTACTGCCGAGGGGTTCATTCGACCGACGAATCCTGCAGATCGGCGGCGCCGTCGTCGGCCTTGTCACCGGCCGGCTTGAGCTGCACGAAGACCGTGCGCATCACCGGCTTGCCGGCCGACGGGCCTTCCTTGGCGGTGACCGACTTCGAGCGGAACACGCCCAGGCGGGGAATGCGGGTGTCGCCCTCGCCAGCGTCGCGGATCTCGGCAGTGATCACGCCGAAGGCGGTCTCCAGCGCCGCAGCCAGCGTGGCGTTGGGCAGCGCCCGGACGTCGGGACCGCCCTCGTCCTTGACGCGCTTCATGAAGTCAGAGAAGGTCATGTTCATGGCTCAGGCCTCCCCCAGACCGGCGGCGCGGTGGCTGGCCGCGAGGGAGGCAGCCGGGCGAGTGCCCGACCGGAAAGCGAATTGCATCTGCATGGTGGCTACCTGAAGTTTGTAAGACCTGTGAGCATGCGCGAACGGCGCCAAATCTGCCAGGGACGACTGCACGGATTGTCTTTGCTCTTTCGGTAGCCAGGCGCCGAACTATAGGCGTAGCGTTGATGTCACCCACCCCACTGATCGCGCGCTTGCGCAGCGCCGGAAATGTTGCTAGGCGCGGCTGAGCGGGCGTTTGGCCTGGGTGGCTCCTGAGGGTGAACGCAGGAAAAAAAACGGGGCCACGTCACCGTGGCCCCGAACTCGCTCCGAACTTTTAGGGGGGTGGGGCGCACCCGCAGGTGCCGCCCCGACCCGCTCAACTCACTTGTTGTAGGCGGTTTCGCCGTGGGTCGTGATGTCCAGACCCTCGCGTTCCTCTTCCTCGGTCACGCGCAGGCCGATCACCATGTCGACCACCTTGTAGGCGATCAGCGACACCACGCCCGACCAGACCACCGTGATCGCCACGGCCTTGGCCTGCACCCAGACCTGGCTGGCGATGCTGTAGGCGTCCGGGGCGATCATGCCCGCGGTGACCCAGTCGCCGACGGCGCTCGGGCCGCCCAGGTTGGGCGAGTTGAACACGCCGGTCAGCAGCGCACCCAGGATGCCGCAGACACCGTGCACGCCGAACACGTCCAGCGAGTCGTCGGCGCCCAGCATCTTCTTCAGGCCCGACACGCCCCACAGGCCGGCGAAGCCCGAGACCGCACCGATCACCAGCGCACCGCCGATGCCGACGTTGCCGGCGGCCGGGGTGATGGCCACCAGGCCAGCCACCGCACCGGAGGCGGCACCCAGCATCGAGGCCTTGCCCTTGTGCAGCGCTTCACCCACGCTCCAGCCCAGCACCGCAGCCGCCGTGGCGACGAAGGTGTTGATGAAGGCCAGGGCGGCGAAACCGTTGGCTTCCAGGGCGGAGCCGGCGTTGAAGCCGAACCAGCCCACCCACAGCAGCGAGGCACCGACCATGGTCAGCGTCAGGCTGTGAGGCGCCATCGATTCCTTGCCGTAGCCCACGCGCTTGCCGATCATGTAGGCGCCCACCAGGCCTGCCACGGCGGCGTTGATGTGCACCACGGTGCCGCCGGCGAAGTCCAGCGCGCCCATCTGCCACACGAAGCCCGCCTTGGCGTTCATCGCGTCGACCACTTCAGCGCCGGTGTAGGCGTCCGGGCCCATCCAGTACCAGACCATGTGGGCGATCGGGGCGTAGCTGAAGGTGAACCAGATCACCATGAACAGCAGCACGGCCGAGAACTTGGCGCGTTCGGCGAAGGCACCGACGATCAGCGCGCAGGTGATGCCCGCGAAGGTGGCCTGGAAGGCGGCAAAGACGATCTCGGGGATGTAGACGCCCTTGCTGAACGTGGCCGCCGGCGCGAAGGTGCCGCCCACGTTGTCCCAGATGCCCTTCATGAACAGCCGGTCGAAGCCGCCGAAGAAGGCGTTGCCCTCGGTGAAGGCCAGGCTGTAGCCGTAGATGGCCCACAGCACGACGATCAGCGAGAAGGTCACCAGCACCTGCATCAGCACCGACAGCATGTTCTTGCTGCGCACCAGGCCGCCGTAGAACAGCGCCAGGCCGGGCACGGTCATCAGGATGACCAGCAGGGTGGAGACCATCATCCAGGCGGTGTCGCCCTTGTTGATGACGGGGGCCGCGGCGGCCGAGGCGGCTTCCGCAGGGGCCGAGGCGGCGTCAGCGGCCGGAGCCGCCGCGGAAGCGGCGTCGGCCACCGCCGCTGCCACGGAGGCGGCGGCGGCGGGCGCGGAGGCAGCGTCCTGGGCCAGGACGGCGCCCGCGAAGCCCCAGGCCGCGAGGCCCAGGGCGAGGGAGGCAATCAACTTCTTCATGATGTGCGTGTCTCTGGTGGGTCTTGCGGTGTCAGAGCGCGTCCTTGCCGGTCTCGCCGGTGCGGATGCGAACGACCTGTTCCAGCGGCGAAACGAAGATCTTGCCGTCGCCGATCTTGCCGGTGCGGGCGGAGCCTTCGATCGCTTCGATGACGCGGTCGACCAGGGCGTCGTCGATGGCCGCCTCGATCTTGACCTTGGGCAGGAAGTCGACGACGTACTCGGCGCCGCGGTAGAGCTCGGTGTGGCCCTTCTGGCGGCCGAAGCCCTTGACTTCAGTGACGGTGATGCCTTGCACGCCGATCGCGCTCAGGGCTTCGCGGACTTCGTCGAGCTTGAAGGGCTTGACAATCGCGGTGACCATCTTCATGGCGGGGTCCTTTCAGACTGCGGGATCAGAAGGCGGCCTTGATGGCCAGGACCAGACCAGCCTTGCCCAGGTCCTTGTTGTTGACCGGCGAGACGTAGACGTCGGTGTCGGTGCCCACCACGGCGATCGACGGCGTCCAGATGCCGAAGGTCTTGCTCAGGGTCAGCGAGTAGTCGGTGTAGCTGGCGGCGCTCAGGTGCGAGACCTTCTGGTAGCCCACGTGCGGGGCCAGCATCAGGCCGTCGCCCAGGTCGAACGAGGCGCTCAGGTCCAGGTAGCCGCTGTTCTTGCTGTCGGGGAAGCCGAACAGGTTGGTCACGCTGTGCGAGTACTTCAGCGTGGCCGGGCCGTAGCTCAGCGCGCCGTAGATTTCAGTGGTGTTGGCGCTGGGGCTGAGCTTGTTGCTCGGGTAGACATAGGTCAGCACGCCGACATCCAGGGTCAGGTCCTTGGAGACCTCGCCCTTCCAGCCGCCGTAGACGTCGATCTCGACGTTGGCGTCGCCACCACCGTCCTTGACCCACTTGATGGTCGAGGCCCAGGTGCCCAGGTACAGGCCGTTGGGGCCGGCGAAGTCCATGCCGCCTTGCAGCGCGGGCTTCACGCGGGTCTGCGAGATGCCGCGGTAGCGGTAATCGCTGGTCAGGCTGACGTTGAACGACAGCGGGCTGGCTTCCTCGGCCTGGCTGACGGTGGGCAGGGCGGTCAGCAGCAGGCTGGCGGCGAGGGCGATGAGCGACTTGTTCATGTGGGAGTGACTCCAGGTGTGGGATGGAAAGATCCGTGCGATCGGCGGTCTTTCTGCAGCTTCCGTGCCATGAGCCTCCCAGGGGTGTGGCGCGGTCATGCCCTGGATTGGTGCACCGTCTTGGTGCGCGGGGCTTCAGTCCAGCGCGGCGACGCGGCACAATGGGGCGCATCCGCCGGCGATGTACCGGCTTTGCCCATCGATGGGGCGCACGGGGCCGTCAGGTCCCCAGGGGAGGTCCTGGAATGTCATTGGCAGTGGTGGTCAGCCGCGCGCTGGACGGCTTGCGCGCGCCCGAAGTGCGGGTCGAGGTGCACCTGGCCAACGGCCTGCCCAGCTTCACGCTGGTCGGCCTGGCCGATACCGAGGTCAAAGAGGCGCGCGAGCGCGTGCGCGCCGCGCTGCAGCAGTGCGGCTATGACTTCCCGCACAACCGCCGCGTCACCGTCAACCTGGCGCCAGCCGACCTGCCCAAGGAGTCGGGCCGCTTCGACCTGCCGATCGCCATCGGCCTGCTGGCCGCCCAGGGGCTGCTGGACGAGGCCCGGCTGGCGCGGCTGGAGCTGGCGGGTGAGCTGTCGCTGGCGGGCGAGCTGCGCCCGGTGCGCGGCGCACTGGCGCTGGCCCTGGCGGCGCAGCGCGACGGCGAGGGCCGCACCCTGGTGCTGCCGGCCGACAGCGCGGCCGAGGCGGCGCTGGTCGACGGCCTGGACGTGCGCGCCGCGCGCCACCTGTCGGAAGTGGTGGCGGCGCTGCTGCCCCAGGCGGCCGAGGCCTTGCCGGCGGCCCAGCCGCGCGCGCCCGCGCCGCCGGCCGCCGCCCCCGACCTGGCCGAGGTGCGCGGCCAGGCGGCGGCACGGCGGGCGCTGGAGATCGCGGCCGCTGGCGGCCACAGCCTGCTGCTGGTGGGGCCGCCCGGCACCGGCAAGTCGATGCTCGCGCAGCGCCTGCCCGGGCTGCTGCCGCCGATGACCCGCGCCGAGGCGCTGGACAGCGCCGCGCTGCAAGGCCTGGCGGCCAGTGGCTTCGACGCCGCCGGCTGGCGCCAGCGGCCCTGGCGCGCGCCGCACCACTCGGCCAGCGCGGTGGCGCTGGTGGGCGGCGGCAGCCCGCCGCGGCCGGGTGAGATCTCGCTGGCCCATGGCGGCGTGCTGTTCCTGGACGAGCTGCCTGAATTCCCGCGCAGCGCGCTCGAAGCGCTGCGCGAGCCGCTGGAGAACGGCCACATCACCATCTCGCGGGCGGCGCGCCAGGCGCGCTTTCCGGCGCGCTTCCAGCTGGTCGCGGCGATGAACCCCTGCCCCTGCGGCTGGCTGGGCACGCCCGATGGCGGCCCGATGGCCTGCCGCTGCACGCCCGAGGCCGTGGCGCGCTACCAGCGCCGGCTGTCGGGCCCGCTGCTGGACCGCATCGACATGCAGGTCGAGGTGCCCGCACTGACCCCGGCCGAGCTGCTGGCCGCCACGCCTGGCGAGCCCAGCGCCACCGTGGCCCAGCGCGTGGCCGCCGCCGCGGCCCGCGCCCAGGCGCGCCAGGGCGAGCTGCCCAACGCCTGGCTGGCCGGTCCGCGCCTGCAGGCCCACGCGCCGCTGGTGCCGGCGGCGCGCACGCTGCTGGAATCGGCCGCCAGCCGCCTGGGCTGGTCGGGCCGCGGCCTGCACCGGGTGCTGCGCGTGGCGCGCACCATCGCCGACCTGGCCGACCAGGCCCAGATCGACGTGCCCGCGGTGGCCGAGGCCATCCAGTACCGCCGGGCCCTGCCCGATACTTGAGGGGTGACGCCTACCCCCGCCGCCCGCCCTGCGCCTGCCCGACCCTGGTCGCTGGCCTTCCTGGCGGTGGGGGGCGAGCGCGCCCGCACCGTGGACGACGGCTCCTGGCGCTACCGCATGGCCCACCTGGCGCAGGCGCTGCAGGCGCGCGGCCACCGGGTGCACCTGGGACACGGCCTGGCGCCGCTGCCCTGGCGACCCGACCTGGTGCTGCTGCACCGCCCGGCCGACGGCTTCTGGCTGCGTCGGCGCCTGGCCGCGTGGCGCCGCGCCGGCGTGCCGGTGCTGGCCGACTTTGACGACCTGGTGTTCGAGCCCGCGCTGGCACCCGAGAGCCCCGCGGTGCTCAACCGCCGCCTGCCCGAGGCCGAGATGGCGCGCCGCTACCAGGCCCACCGCGCGGTGCTGGCCCAGGTGGACGGTTTCACCGTGGCCACCCAGGCGCTGGCCGAGGAGCTGCACACCGTGCTCGCCCGCGACGGCCTGGCGCGCCCGGTGGCCTGCGTCCCCAACGCCGTGCCGCCGGCCTGGCGCGGCCTGCCGGCCACGCCCTGGCCGGCCGACCCGGCGGGGCCGGCGATCGGCTACTTCAGCGGTACCCACAGCCACGACCGCGACCTGGCTGAAGCCGCCCCCGGCCTGGCCCAGGCGCTGCGCGGCCAGCCCGGCTGGCGGCTGCAACTGGTGGGCCGCGGCGACTTCGCGGTGGACGTGGACCCCGCGCGCCTGCGCCGACTGCCGCGCCTGCCCTTCGACAACGGCTACACCGACGCGCTGCGCCAGGTGGCGCTGGCCCTGCTGCCGCTGCAGCCCACGCGCTTCAACCGCTGCAAGTCGGCGCTCAAGCTGATCGAGGCAGGCTGGTGGAACGTGCCGGTGCTGGCCTCGCCGCTGCCCGATGCACGGCGCTTTGCCGGTCCCGGCCTGGTCACGGTCGAGCGGCCGCAGGACTGGGCCGACGCGCTGCAGGCGCTGATGGCCGATCCCGCGCGCCTGGCCGCCGCGTCGAGCGGCCTGCGCGAGCGTGTACTGGCGCAGGCCGACGGCCAGCGCATCGCCGCCGACTGGCGCCGCTTCGTGGTCAGCGCGCTGGGGGTGGGGCGGTGACGGCCTGGCTGCAACGCTGGCTGGCCGCCTGGCGCCGGCGCCAGGGCCATTACGACCGGCGCCTGCTGGCTGCTGCCCACGCCCAGCCGCTGGGCTCGGCCGCCGGGCTGTTGGTGGCGGCCCAGTGGCGGCGCGACCTGGGCCGTCCGTTGCCCCGCCGCTGGGTGGTGCCGCTGCGCCAGGGCCTGGCGCAGCTGTCCGCCGCGCAGCGCAGCCGGGCGCTGGGCCTGCTGGCCGAGGTGGCGCCCCGCTCGCTCGATGGCTTGCCCGAAGACTGGCTTGTGCAAGCTGCGCAGCTGCCCGGCGTGGCCGAATGGCTGGGCCGGCCGTCCGCGCTGGCCAGCCTGGCGCAACGGGCCCAATTCGAACAGTGGGTGCTGGCTCACTGCGCCCAGGGCCACTGTCTGGTGGGCAACGCCGCGGCGCTGGCCGGGTGCGGCCTGGGCGTGCAGATCGACCGTGCCGGCGCCGTCTGGCGCTTCAACCAGTGGCAGGGCGGCCAGGCCGCGCCGGCCGATGTCGGCACGCGCTGCGATGTCTGGGTGTTGTCACCGGCGCTGCAGGACGCGCCGCTGCCGCCGGGCCTGCGCTGGGCCGTGGTCAGCGGGCCGGACATGCGCTTCCAGGGGCGGCACTGGCCACTGGCGCAGCGGCTGCAGGCGGCTGGCGTGGCGGTGCTGACGGTGCCGCTGCCGGCCTGGCGCGCGGCGGTCGAGGCGCTGCAGGCGCCGCCCAGCGCCGGCGTGCTGGCGCTGGCCTGGCTGTCGCAGCTGGGCGGGGGCTGGCAGGGCCTGCGCGCGCTGGGCATCGGCCAGGGACTGGCCACGCCCGGCAGCTACCACCTGGCGCGTCCCGGCGCGCGGCCGGGCAGCCGCCACGATTGGGCGGCCGAAGCGGCGCTGGTGGCGCGCTGGCGCGCCCAGGGCCTGGGCTGAGTCAGCCGCAGACCTGTGCGATCACCTGCTGCCACCGCGGCAGGCAGACGCTGCGCAGGTCACAGCGCTCGACCACCGTGCGGCGCGCGGCGGCGCGCAGCGCGGCGTCGGCCTGCGGCGGGGCCAGCAGCACGCGCGCCGCGGCGTCGGCCAGACCCTCGGTGTCGAAGAAGTCGACCAGGCTGCCGTTCACGCCGTCCTCGATGAAGTCCTGCACCGGCGCGGTCCGGCTGCCGATCACATGGCCGCCCACGCTCATCGCCTCCAGGCAGCTCCAGCTCAGCACGAAGGGATAGGTCAGGTAGACATGGGCGCGCGCCACCTGCAGCAGCCGGCTCAGCGCGGCGCGCGGCAGCAGGCCGGTGAAATGCACCCGCGACAGGTCCAGCTGGTCCTGCACCTCGGCCAGGAAGTGCTGCTTCCAGGTGCTGCCGGCGGGCGCCGCGGCGCCGTAGCTGACGCCGTCGCCACCCACGATCACCACCTGCGCGTCGGGCACCAGGCGCTGCAGCCGGGGCAGGGCGCGCATGAAGCGGTGGTAGCCGCGGTAGGGCTCCAGGTTGCGGTTGACGAAGCTCAGCACCCGGTCGCCCGGGCCCAGGTCCAGCCCCAGGGCGGGCCATTGGAAGCGGGCCTGCGGGTCGGGCGCGATGGCCTGGGTGTCAATGCCGTCAAAGACCACGCTCAGCTTGGACGCGAACGCCGCCGGCATCCGGCTGGCCTGCCAGGCGGTGGGCACCACACCGTGGTCCATCTGCAACAGTGCTTCGCTCAAGGCGGTGTTGCGCATCCGCAGCTTGACCCGCTCGTCTATGCCCACGCGGTCGAATTCGGGGTCGAAGCCCACGTCGGCGCCGTCGCTGCCGTAGAAGAACTCCATCAGGCAGATCAGCCGGGCGCGCGGGAAGATGTCCTTGACGAACAGCGCCTCGCCCCAGCCGGGGTGGGCGATGACCATGTCGGGCACCCGGCCGGCGCGCGAGAGCGCCAGCATCGCCCGGGCGCAGGCCTCGCCGCGCAGCACCTTGGTCTCGGCGTCGCGCAGCAGGATGTGGGGCAGCGGCAGGCCCTCAGGCCGACTCACCTGGTAACGGTGGATCTGCACGCCGGGCAGCGGCTCGCAGGGGTGCACGCACAGCGCATGCACCTCGTGTCCGGCCGCCGCCAGCGTGGGCGCCAGGTGGCGAAATTGGCCCGGAAAGTTCTGGTGGATGAACAGAATCCGCATCGAAAGCAGGAATAGTGGCGCCTGTCCACCCACTTTAGGGGGAGTCTAAACAGGCCGCTTTGCTACATTCCCCGGACTCAGGGAGACCCATAGGGTACCGGGGCCGCTGTTCGCGGCAGATGATGAGCACCCCCCAAGGGCCGGGCCAGGCCCCGCCCACTCCCGACAAGGGGCTGGACGACATGGGGCGGCCCGGCGATTTCTTCAGAGGTATCAGTTGAGCGGCTGGCGGGGTGAGCGTTGATCGAGGTGCCCAAGCGCGCCTTGGACGCGCGGGTGATGTTGCAAAGCATCCGCCTGCTGCGTTCGCTCGGCCGTGCGGTGGGCCGCTCGAATGCGCTGGTGCGCTTCGAGGCCGAGCTGACCCGGGGCATGGGCCTGTTCGACACGCCGTTCTACCTGTCCCAGGTCGACGCCGCCGAACTCGACGGCATGAAGCCGCTGCGCCACTACGTGCTGCGCGGCGACGCCGCCGGCCTGTCGCCCAGCCCGCTGCTCGATGTGCGCCACTACGATGCCCAGTGCAGTGACCGCCAGGGCATCAACCGCCTGCTGCACTACGGCCTGATCGGCCGCTTCCAGGGCCTGTCGCCCTCGCCCTTGTTCGACGCCGAGTACTACCTGCGTTGCAACCCGGACGTCGCGCAGTCGGGCGTCGAGCCGCTGCGCCATTTCGTGCGCTGGGGCTGGCGCGAGGGCCGCAACCCGCTGCCCGGCGTCGACATCCGCCGCCTGCTGGCCAGTCAGCCCGAGCTGAGGGTGGTCAAGGGCAATGCACTGGCGCTGTTCGCCACCGACGCGATCGCCCGCCATGTGCAGGCCAATGCGCAGGAGCGCGCCGGCCGGGTGCCGGCGCCGGTGCCGGTGCGCCGCACCGACAGCCCGCTGGAGCGCGACATGCTCGACCCCGAGCTGTGGCAGGGCGTGCAGCCGCGCCAGTGGCCGGCGGAACCGCAGGTGGACGTGCTGATCCCGGTCTACGGCGGTCTGCAGGAGACCCTGCGCTGCCTCTACACCGTGCTGACCACGCCGGTGCGCACGCCGCACGAGGTGGTGGTGGTCAACGACGCCAGCCCGCTGCCCGAGCTGTCAGCGATGCTGCGCACGCTGGCGGGCCGCGGCCTGATCACGCTCGAGGTCAACCGCGCCAACCTGGGCTTTGTCGGCACCGTCAACAAGGGCCTGCGCATGCATAGGCAGCGCGACGTGGTCATCCTCAACAGCGACACCGAGGTCTACAACGACTGGCTCGACCGCCTGCTGGCCCACGCCCGCGCCTACCCGCGCCTGGGCAGCATCACACCGCTGTCGAACAACGCCACGATCTGCAGCTACCCCGAGACCCTGGGCGACAACCGCCTGCCGCTGGAGCTGCCGCACGACGAGATCGACCGCCTCGCCGCCGAGGTCAACCGCCTGCGCCATGTCACCGCGCCCACCGGCGTGGGCTTTTGCATGTACCTGCGCCGCGCGGCGCTGCGCGACGTCGGCCTGCTGGATGAGCGCCGCTTCGGCCGCGGCTATGGCGAAGAGAACGACCTGTGCCAGCGCATGCTGCAGCGCGGCTGGACCAACGCCATCGCCTGCGACATCTATGTGCGCCATGTGGGCTCGGTCAGCTTCAAGGGCGAAGCCGCGCAGCGCACTGCCCGCGCGATCCGCACGCTGGAGCGGCTCTACCCCGACTACAACCAGCAGGTCGCCCGCCACATCGCCGCCGACCCTGCGCTGCCCTACCGCGCGCGCCTGGACCTGGCGCGGCTCAAGCGCCTGCGGCGCGAGCGCAACGTGCTGCTGGTCTGCCACAGCCGCGGCGGCGGCACCGAACGCCACCTGCTGGAAGAGTCCCAGCGCTTGCTGGCCGAGGGATCGGGCGTGTTCGAGCTGCGCCCCTCGCCGCAGGCCGATGCGGTGGCCCTGGTCCACCCCGGCCTGTACGGCCTGCACAACCTGGCGGCGCTGTCGCTGGCGCCCGGCGGCCTGTTCGACGAGGCGGTCGAGGAACTCGGGCTCAACGAGATCCACGTCCACCATCTGATCGACTTCGCGCCGCGAACCGCCGAGCGCCTGACCGAGATCGCTGCCGCCCGCTCGCTGGCACTGCGCGTGGCGGTGCACGACTACTACAGCGTCTGCCCGCGGGTGAACCTGATCAATGCCGAAGGCCGCTACTGCGGCGACGCCGACGGCGAGACCTGCAACCGCTGTCTGAGCGCCGACCAGATGATCAGCCAGACCGGCCCGATCGAGGCCTGGCGCAGCCGCCATGCCAAGCTGCTGTCGGTGGCCGACCAACTGGTGGTGCCCTCCGAGGACGTCGCGCGCCGCATGGTGCGCCTGATGCCGGGCCTGAAGCCCGAGGTCGAGCCGCACGAGGACGAGCCGCCGCCGCGCATCTCGGCCTCGCCGCTGGTGCCGGCCGGTCAGGCGGTGCGGGTGATGGTGATCGGCGCGATCAGCCGCATCAAGGGCTTCGACGTGGTGCTGGGCCTGGCCCGGGCCGCGCGCGAGGCCCAGCTGCCGCTGGAGCTGTCGCTGCTGGGCTACTCGATGAACGACGGCGAGCTCGGCAGCCACGGTGTGCGCCTGCTGGGCCGCTACTTCGACAACGAGCTGGGCGAGCGCATCCACCAGGCCGACCCGCACCTGATCCTGGTGCCCTCGGTCTGGCCCGAGACCTACTGCTACGTGCTCTCCGGCGCGCTGCACAGCGGCCGCCGGGTGGCGGTGTTCGATCTGGGCGCCCAGGCCGACCGCGCCCGCCAGCACGACCCGCACCACCTGGTGCTGCCCCTGGCGCTGGCCGACCGCCACGAGGAACTGGCGCGGCTGCTGGTGGGCTCGGCGCGCGCGCCCGAGCTGGCCAGCGGCGCCGAGCCGGTGCGTGCGCAGGGGGGGGCATGATGCAGTGCAACAGCCGCCCCCACTACACTAGGCGGGTGATCGTCGTTCCGTACCTGGCCGCCCGCCGCGCCCGCCTCGTCCTGCACCGGGGGGCCATCGCATGAGCCTGTCGGCGGTCAACCAGGTCCTGAAGCGGCGCACGCCCTGGCAGATCCAGAAGGCCGTGGTCTTCGCGCTGGTGATGCGCGAGCTCAAGACCCGCTTCGGCGGTCACTGGACCGGCGTGTTCTGGATGTTCGCCGAGCCGATCGCCGAGCTGATGATGTTCCTGTGGATGAACACCGCCATCCGCGGCCGCATCTCGCGCGACGGCTACGACTTCATCATCTTCCTGCTCGCCGGCGCCACCGGCTTCCGGATGTTCCGCGCACTGTGGGGCCGGCTCAGCCACGCGGCCGCGGCCAACCGGGGCCTGTTCGGCTTCAAGCAGGTCAAGCCGATGGATGCCTTCGTCGCCCGCACCCTGCTGTACGTGGCCATGGAGGTTGCGATCTTCCTGATGACCGCCCTGCTGCTGGCGCGCATGGGCTACGGCCCCTTGATTCCCCGGGACATCCTGGCCTTCATGGGCGTGCTGATCCTGTTCGTGCTGCAGGGGTTGTCACTGGGCATCATGTTTGCGGTGCTGCTGGACCTGGCGCCGCGCCTGGACCTGGTCACCTCGGTGCTGACGATGCCGCTGATGGTCATCTCCGGCGTGATCTTCCAGCTGCATGACCTGCCGCCCGCAGTCATCCAGTGGCTGCTCTACAACCCGCTGCTGCACCTGGTCGAGATGTCGCGGCTGGCCTACCTGCCCACCTACCGGCCGCTGCAGGGCGCGAACATCTACTACCCGATGATGTGGGTGATCGTGACCACCACGCTGGCCCTGATGCTGTACCGCTGGCGCCATCGTCAGCTGATCGCCTCGTGAGCGTCGGATGATCGAGCTCGTCAACCTCACCAAGTACTACCCCACCCCGCAGGGGCGCTACTACGTCTTCCGCGACCTGAATTTCACCTTCCCGGACGGCGTCAGCATCGGCCTGATGGGGCGCAACGGCGCCGGCAAGTCGACCCTGATGCGCATGATGGGCGGGCTGGATTCGCCCGACAGCGGCGAGGTCCGCACCAACAACAGCATCTCCTGGCCGGTGGGCTTCGGCTCGGGCTTCCAGGGCTCGCTCAGCGCCCGTGACAACGTGCGCTTCGTCTGCCGCGTCTACGGCGCCCATGGCGAGGCGATGCGCGAGCGCGTGCGCTTCGTCGAGGAGTTCGCCGAGATCGGCCGCTTCTTCGACATGCCACTCAAGACCCTGTCCTCCGGCATGCGAGGACGGGTCAGCTTCGGGCTGAGCATGGCCTTCGCCTTCGACTACTACCTGGTCGACGAGGGCATGGCCGCGGGCGACCCGATCTTCCGCAAGAAGGCCCATGCCGCCTTCAAGGAGCGCGTCAGCCGGGCCAACCTGATCCTGGTGTCGCACAACATCAAGGACATCCAGGACCTGTGTGACGTCGTCGTCATCCTCGAGGGCGGTGCCGTCACGCTCTATGAAGACGTCGCCGAAGGCCTGAAGGTCTACCAGAACATGAAATCGCCTGCGGCGACACCTCGCTGATGAACATCCTCAAGATCCTCAACCCGCGCGTCGTCGCCCTGCTGACGCTGGTGCTGCCGACGGCGCTGGGCACCGTCTACTACGCCGGCCTGGCCGCCGACCGCTACGTCAGCCACGCCGTGGTCGGCGTCAAGGACACCAGCGACGGCGGCTCCTCCGGCGGCAGCGGGGGCCTGGCCGGCGCTGCGTCCATGCTGCTGGGCGGCGGCGGCTCACCCACCTCGCTGGGCGACACCTTCTATCTGCAGAACTACATCCTGTCGATGGATCTGCTGAACAAGCTGGACGCCCGCCTGAAGCTGCGCGAGCACTACAGCCACTCCGGCCTGGACCCGATCTACCGCGTCTGGAGCTGGACCACCCAGGAGTCCTTCCTGGACTTCTACCGCAATCGGGTGGAGATCACGCGCGACGACTACTCCGGCCTGCTGACCATTGACGTGCAGGGTTTCGAGCCACGCTTCGCCCAGGCCCTGGCCCAGGGCATCCTGCAGGAGAGCGAAGCCTTCATCAACGAGTACTCGCACCGCATCGCGCGCGAGAAGATGCGCTTCGCCGAGGGCGAGCTGCAGGACACGCGCAAGCGCCTGGAGAAGGCCAAGCAGGAGGTGGCCACCTTCCAGACCACCTACAAGCTGCTCGACCCCGGCTCGCAGGCCGCCGCCGCCAGCTCCCTGACGGCCGGCCTGCAGGCCCGGCTGGCGCAGCAGGAAGCCGACCTGCGCGCCGCGCTGGCCATCATGCAGGACGACTCCTTCCAGGTGCGCACGCTGCGCGCCCAGCTGGCCGCCACCCGCGCCCAGCTCGAGTCCGAGCGCCTGCGCACCACCGGGGCCAGCGTCGACAGCGCCCAGCTGCCGGCCCTGAACATCAAGTTCCAGGAGCTGCTGGCCACGGCCGTCTTCGCCGAGGAGACCCACAAGGCCTCGCTGATGGCCTACGAGCACGCGCGCCTCGAGGCCTCGCGCAAGCTCAAGACGGTGGTCGTCATCGAACCCCCCACGCTGCCCCAGGAAGCGCTCTACCCGCGCCGCATCTACAACCTGCTGACCGTGATCGCCCTGGCCGTCATGGCCTACCTGATCATGCGCCTGACCCTGGCCACGATCCGCGAGCACCAGGACTGACCCATGAAGAACCGTCTCCACATCGCCCTGTCGCTGCCGCTGGTCCTGCTGGCCCTGCTGGGTCAGCCCCTGGCGCAGGCCCAGGCGCCCGCGGCGGCGTCTGCGTCTGCGCCGGCGCCGACCGCCCCCGCACCGTCCCTGGTCATCGTGCCGCCGACGACCGCACCGGCGCCGGCCACGCCGGCCACCACCGCCACCGTGCCGCTGGCGCCGCTGCCCATCGATCCGGCCACCAGCCTCAAGCCGGTGGTCTTCGGCTCGCAGATGTTCACCGGCCGCTTCGCCCAGCAGACCTTCAGCGGTTTCAACCCCGACTACCAGATCGCCGTGGGCGACCGGCTGATGGTGCGCATGTGGGGCGCGCAGGTCTACGAGGCCTACCAGACCGTTGACCCGCAGGGCAACATCTTCGTGCCCAATGTCGGCCCGGTGGCCGTGCTGGGCGTGCGCAACACTGACCTCAACCGCCAGGTCGAGGAAGCGGTCAAGCGCGTCTTCCGCTCCAATGTCGGCACCTACGCGACGCTGGATTCGGCCCAGCCGGTCAAGCTCTTCGTTACCGGCTTCGTGCGCGCGCCGGGCCTGTATGCCGGCCTGTCGTCCGACTCGGTGCTGGCCTACCTCGATCGCGCCGGCGGCATCGACCCCGAGCGCGGCAGCTACCTCAACGTGCAGGTGCTGCGCGCCGGGCGCACCCGGGCGACGATCGACCTCTACCGCTTCCTGCTCGACGGCGTGATCGAGCGCCCGCAGCTGCAGGACGGCGACACCATCGTCGTGCAGCCGCGCCGCCACACCGTCACCGTCACCGGCGAGGCGCAGAACCCCTACCTGTTCGAGATCCGCCAAAGCACCATCCCCGCCACCGACCTGCTGCGCTACGCCGTGCCCAAGCCCTCGGCCACCCACCTCAGCGTGGTGCGCAACACCGGCGTCGAGCTGAAGAGCGAATACCACGCGATCGGCAAGGCCGAACAGGTGATGGTGCAGTCGGGTGACCTGGTCACGCTGACCGCCGACAAGTACCCCACCACGCTGCTGGTGCGTGTGGAAGGCGCGCAGCGCGGCGAGCGCTCGATCGTGCTGCCCAACGGGGCCTCGCTGAAGGACCTGATCGCCCGGCTGAACCCCTCGCCGCAGGCCAACATGGCCGGGCTGCAGCTCTACCGCAAGTCGGTGCAGGCGCGCCAGAAGCAGACGCTGGAGGTGGCGCTGCGCAACCTCGAGACCTCGGCCCTGACGGCACGCTCCACCACCGCCGAGGAAGCCGCGCTGCGCAAGACCGAGGCCGACCTGATGCTGGCCTTCGTCGAGCGCGCCCGCAACGTGCAGCCGCTGGGTCAGGTGGTGCTGGCCGACCGTGAATCGGCCGACACGCTGCTGCTGGAAGACGGCGACGTGGTCAACGTGCCCGAGTCCAAGAACCTGGTGCTGGTCAGCGGCGAGGTGCTGTTCCCCAACGCCCTGGTCTACAGCCAGAAGGCCTCGGTCACCGACTATGTCGACCTGGCCGGCGGCTTCACTCAGAAGGCCGACACCTCCAAGGTGCTGGTGCTGCGCGCCAACGGCAGCGTGGCGCCGTCCGGCAGCACCCCGGGCCCGGGCGACGAGATCATGGTCCTGCCCAAGATCGACTCGAAGAACGTCGAGGTGGCCCGCGGCCTCACGCAGATCATTTACCAGATCGCCATCGCGGCGAAGGTGGCGCTGGGCCTGTAAGCCGCGCCCTCCCAGACCCCCGCCTGACCAGGGCGCCGGACGCGAGTCCGGCGCCCTTTGTCTTTGGATCAGCCCCTTGGCAGGGGCGCATTCCCCCGATTCAGTCGCTGCTGCTGTTGTCGTGATCGGCGGCAGCGCTGCGAACTTGAGCGGCAACAGCGCCAGAAAGGTCCCCCACACACGCCTCAACGGCGAAGCCCAGCCCTCCGAAACCCAGGCCATGCGCCGCGCAGCACGCGCCGCGCGCCACCAGCCGAGGTTTCGCGATGTCTGTCTCCGTCACTCCTGTCCGCGGTGCCCTGCCGGCCCGTCCCCTTCATGCCCTCAGTCTGCTGGCCATGGCCGCAGCCCTCAGCGCCTGCGGCGGCGGCGGTGGTGGCAGCAGCACCGACACCGGCGGCAACGTCGACCAGCCTCAGGGCGGCGGCGGCGGCACCACCACGATCGACGCGCTGTCCAGCGGCACCGGCGTGTTCCACTTCAAGGTGGGCGCCACGCTGGCCACCGACACCGGCCTGAAGGGCGCCACCGGTGGCAGCACCTACGCGGCCTGGAACCCGGCGAGCAGCAACAAGCTGCTGTCGGCCGGCCTGAAGGTCACCTTCTTCGGCAAGGCCAGCGGCTGCCCCACGACGCGTGACGGCCCGGTCGGCGCCGGCGAGGCGCGCGACCTGGGCGTGGCGGCGGCGGCGGCGGCGATCAGCAGCAGCGCCTCGACGCTGTGGCGCTGGGCCCCCTCCGGCCAGTCCAGCGGCTGCAACAGCGCCTCCAAGGTGCTCAGCGGGCCGTCGATCACCTACCTGAACCCCACCGACACCACCGGCGGCCTGGCCATGTACACGCATGCCGGCCCGCGCAGCGACGGCAGCAACGGCCTGGTCGACGCCTATGGCTCCGACGGCCAGGACGGCAAGGGCAGCAACGCCCACATCATCGGCACCTTCTCGTCCTTCCGGCAGAACTGGAGCAGCAGCTCGGCCATCAAGCCCTGGGTGGGCCTGAAGTCCACCGCGCAGCAGGCCGCCGCGCGGGTGGTGGCCACGCTGGGCGTGGGCGCCGCCGACCTGGGCGCCGACGTGACCGGCCAGACCATCCAGGCCAAGCAGCAGATCGACGTCAGCTTCATCAACACCCAGTGCATGGCCGAGGGCTACAGCGCCAAGCGCCCGTGCCAGCTGCAGTACCTGTTCAACACCGCGATCTACCGCTACGGCGTGACCGACTGGTCCAGCGTCGGCTGGTTCCAGGAAGGCAGCGTCTGGTTCGACCCGGCGCAGGGCGGCGTGCCGGTGATCGACGGTCCGGTCAAGGCCTCGGGCCAGACCGTGGTGGACGGCACCAGCGGCCTGGCGCTGTTCAGCTCCAAGGGCGACGCCACGCAGCACGGCAGCTTCAGCGGCAAGACCTTCGACCTGCGCATCAGCTTCACCCAGCTGCAGAACGTGCTGCGGGTGATCTCGGGTCGCAAGGCCGGCGTGGCGCCGGCCGATGTCAGCGACGACCTGCTCGCCGCCGACTGGGGCACGCGCTGGAACGATCCGAGCGCCTGGGCGCTGCTCAGCACGGCCGTGGGTCAGGAGATCTACAACCCCGAGTCGCAGCAGCGCACCGTCAGCATCGGCGGCAACCTCAAGCAGCTCTACGTGGCGCCGCAGTCCTGATCAGCGCGGCAGGCTGCTGATCTCCAGCAGCCGCAGCTGGCCACCGATCGCGGCGGTCTCGCGGCCGCCGCGGTTGTAGGCCTCCTGGCCGACGTTCACATCCAGCAGCACCCAGGCCTCGGGGCGGTTCCAGTCGGGGCCGAACTCGGCCTCCAGCTCCTCGGCGCGCAGGTTCTCGGGCGCGCGCCGCAGCTGACGCCCGACAATCACCCGCTGCGCCGCCAGCAGGTCGCGAAAGCGCACCCGCAGGTCGAACAGCCGATCGGCGAAGGGCTGGTGCTGTGACGCCGCGCCCTCCGAGCGGTACAGCGGCAGCTGGCTGCCGGCGTCCAGTGCCACGCGCCCCGCCTCGCCCACCGGACCGTGCACCACCGGCATCGCGCCCTGGGCCGGGTCACCCATCACCGAGGCCTGCTGGAACCAGGCCACGCGCGACCAGTCACTCACGCCGCTGCGGTAGACCGCGGTGTTGAACAGGTACTGGATCTGGCACAGGCGCCGCTGGCCGGGGCGGTTCTCGCGCAGGCAGCGCGGGTTGATGACGGTCATCCCCAGCTGCTGCTTGACCTGCACCTCGCCTTCGGGCGTGCGCGCCGAGCCGGCCTGCACCTGGGCCACGCCCTGGCGCGAGCGCAGCTGCAGCGTCGATTCGGAGCCGCCGGCCCAGGGGCGGAACGGGTCCGGCCCGTTCCAGGCCTGGCGGAAGTGCACGAAGCTGCCCTGGATGTAGGCGTTCGCGCCGGTGCGACCCTGGCCGCCGGGGCCGTAGGCCTTGAAGCGGGTCTGCGGGCCGCTGGTGCTGTACAGCCCCAGGCCGCCCTCGTCGGGGTCGGTGTTGAGCTGCGCGAAGGCCAGCTCGCCCGGCGCGTCATCCGCCGCGCTGCCGCGGCACAGCCGCGGCTCAGGCGCCGGCGCCCAGCGGTGGCGCTGGCCCTGGCGGCCCGGCGGCAGGCCGGTCAGCTCTGCCAGCTGGCGCCAGCGGGCGCCGTCAAAGGATTCCTGCAGCGGCCCGCCCTGCGGCGCCTCGGTGCCACCGGGGCAGCCGTCCAGCTCACCGAAGAACATCAGCTTCAGGCCCGGGCGCAGGATCGCGTCGGTCGGACCGCCGTTCCACGAGCGCCAGACGTCCGAGGTGGCCAGCCGCTGGTAATTGCCCGGCCCGAACAGCTGCAGCGTGGCGCCGGGGCGCTCCTGCGCCGCAGCGGCGCCGCACAGCGCCAGGCTGACGGTCAGGGCCAGCGGGCGCCGGGTGGGGGTCATGCGGCGGGGCCGCCCAGGCGCTGGCGGTAGAGCGCGTAGAGCTCGTTGTCCATCTCGCACCAGGAGGCGATGCAGGCCATGGTCTCGTCCGAGGCGCCCAGCTCGCGCAGGCGCTGCACGCGCGAGGCCACCGGCAGGCCGTCGTTGACGTTGTTGCGGAACTCGCGCTCGGGCACGCTGCGCCCGGGCATGGCCAGGTCGCGGATGGTCTGGAACACGGCGGGCATCTCGTCCACCGTGAACACCCGGTCCAATTCGGCCAGGTTGGCGCGGGCCATGTCCATCAGCTGGGTGCGGCTGATCAGGCCACGGTTCTGCAGCCCGATCAGGCCGGTGCGTCCGCGGTAGGTGCGGCCGGCGAAGTAGTAGGTGTAGAAGTTGTCGTAGTGGTCGTTCAGGAAGTTGCGCAGGTGCGGCGGCCCGGCGAGGAAGTACTCGTTGGGCGACATCTCGGCCGCGGCGCGCATGCCGGTGTGCTGCGGCTTGGCGCGTTCCTGCGGCGACAGCGCCTCGCCCTGCTTGCGCAGGAAGAAGTAGAACGACAGGATGCGCTCCATCGGATCGCGCAGGATCGTGAAGCGGTAGCTGGGCCCCTTCAGGCAGTCCAGCAGGCACCAGTCGAAGTGGCCCGAGAACACCTGGTAGCGGTTCAGCTCGGCGATGCTCATCGGCCGCAGCTGGTCGTTGACGCGGGCCGGGCAGATCACCGAGGGCTCGAACGCCGCCTCCAGGGCGGCATGCACCGACTGGCCGGCGGTCTTGGGAATGTGGAGAAAGACGACGCGCATGGATCACCAAGCCGGCGGCCGACAGGGCCGCTCGGCGCAGAGGCCGATCAGGTCAGCGAGGACAGCTGGATCTTCTCGGGCTGGTAGGTCTGCTTGCCATCGGCACGCAGCTGTTCGACGAAGTCGAGGAAGGCCGGGAACTGGTCGACCGGCGCGCCCTTGAGGTCCCAGGGCGCGAACTCCCACCAGCGGCTGCGCAGCATGCGCTCGACCCGCTTGTCGCGGAAGCGGTACTTCTTGACCACCGCCGGGCTGCCGGCCACCACCGCGTAGGGCGGCACGTCCTTGGTGACCACCGACATCGCCGCGATCACCGCGCCGTCGCCGATCGTCACGCCCGGCAGGATGAAGGCACCGTGGCCGATCCAGACATCGTTGCCGATGGTGGTGAGCTTGGCGGTCACCGGCGGCGCGGTGCGCGGGAAGTCCTTGCCCGGCTGCATCGTGTGGCCGTCGGGCGGCGGCATGTCCAGCACGCTCTTGAAGTCCTGGTAGAAGAACGGCGAGGTGCTGAACCAGTGCATCGGGTGCGGATGGCGGCCGATCTGCACGTTCTCGCCGAAGGAGCAGTAGCGGCCGATGCGGCAACCGAAGTAAAAGCCGCTGACCGCGTAGCTGAAGGCGCCCAGGTGCAGCGAGTGCGCCACCTGCATCCACTTCAGGCTGCAGGGCGGCTCGAAGACCACGTTGTCCGGCAGCGTCGCGCCGGGGGACAGCAGGGTCGACACGCCGCGAGCGGCCATCTTGTCGATGAGTCCCGAGGTGAGTTTGATCGGCATGCGCGGACGGCAATGAGACGACGGCAGGGCCGTCGAGAAAGCACAAGGCCCGAGCGCGGGGCACTCGGGCCGTCAAGGCCCGATCATGTTGAGTCGGGCCATCAGGGCCCGATCAAACTGACTCAGGCCATCAGGGCCCGATCAAACCGACTCGGGCCATCAGGGCCCGATCGTGTTGATTCGGGCCGTCAGGGCCAACCAGCCCGGGCAGGGCAGGTCGATCAGGCCGGCTTGGCGGCCTGGCTCGATCAGGCCGGCTTGGCGGCCTTGGCGGCCTGCTTGGCGCCCTTGCCGGCCTGGCGGGCGGCCTTCTTCTCGGCGCGTGCAGCGACGCGCTCGGGGCCCACGGTCTTCTTGCCGGCGGCGCGCTCGGCCTTGGCTTCGGCGTCCTTGGCCTTGGCCAGCTTCAGCACGACGCGGCGCTTGGCTTCGCCACCTTCCTCGCCCTTGGCGGGCTTGGTCACCACCTGGAAGTTGCCCAGCGGTGCCATCTTGATCGCGCCATCGGGGGCGCTGCCGAGTTCTTCGGACAGGGCGGTCAGCGCGGTGCGCAGCACCTTGTTGATCTGCGGCGCGGCGATCTCGGGGTGAGCGGCGGCGACTTTGGCGGCCAGTTCCTTGATACCCATGTCGATACTTTCCTTGTGTCAGCTTTCGGAGGGTGCAGGCGGGACGACGAGCCTGCCACTGCACGCGGTGAATTATGCGACCAATCATTGGACGCACAGGTGCACAAACTGGGGGCTTTGCTCAGCGCGCGCGGCCCGGGCCGGGACATTTGCACGCTCTCAGGCGGCGCGCGCGCCGATGAAGGCGCGCACCGCGTCCAGTGCGGCGCGGATGGTCACGTCCATGTCCATGTAGCGGTAGGTGCCCAGGCGCCCCACGAACGTGACGCCCTGCTCGCGCGCCGCGCGGGCCTGGTAGGCCTGCAGCAACTGGTCGCCTTCGGTCAGGTGCACCGGGTAGTAGGGGATGTCGTTCTCGCCGCAGCGGCGGCTGAACTCGCGGTAGCAGACCGAGCGCGCATGCTCCTCCCAGGGGGCGAAGTGCTTGTGCTCGGTGATGCGGGTGTAGGGCACCTCGACATCGTTGTAGTTCATCACCGCGCAGCCCTGCACGTCGCCCTCGCCCTCGAAGCGCTCGAAGTCGAGCGTGCGGTAGGGCAGGCGGCCCTCGGCATGGCCGTAGAAGGCGTCCAGCGGACCCGACCAGAAGACATGGTCGTACTGGCCCACATCGGCCGGCCGCAGCGCGCTGCCCAGGTGCACGACGATGTTCGGGTGGTCCAGCATGCGCTGGACCATCACGGTGTAGCCCTCGGCCGGCATGCCCTGAAAGCGGTGGGCGAAGTAGTTGTCGTTGTAGTTGAAGCGCACCGGCAGGCGCTTCAGGATGGACGCCGGCAGGCGCTTCGGGTCGACCTCCCACTGCTTGAGCGTGTAGCCCTTGAAGAAGGCCTCGTACAGCTCGCGGCCGATGAAGCGCAGCGCCTGCTCCTCAAAGCTCTGCGGGTCGGTGATCGTGGTGTCGGCCTGGCTCTCGATGAAGGCGCGCGCCTCGGCCGGCGAGAAGGTCTTGCCGAAGAACTGGTTGATCGTGTGCAGGTTGATCGGCAGCGAGAACACCTGCCCGCGCGCCGTGGCCTTGACCCGGTTCACGTAGGGTTTGAAGTCCATGTAGCGGTTCACCAGCGTCCACACCTCCTCGTCGTCGGTGTGGAAGATGTGCGGCCCGTAGACATGCACCATCACGCCCGAGCCCGCGTCGCGCTCGGTGTGGCAGTTGCCGGCCACATGGGGCCGGGTCTCGTGGATCGTGATGCGGTGGCCGCGCTCGGCCAGTTCGCGGGCAATGACCGCGCAGGACAGGCCCGCGCCGGCCATGCCGATGTGCATCGATTCGCTCATGGGTGCTCTCCGTCCGGAGCAGCCATGATCACGGCGGCGGCGGCGGCCGGTTCAGCCCAAAAGCGCCCGTCCGCGCCTGCTTTTCCGCACCCCGCGGGCGGGGCGGGCCGGGCAGGGCCCGGCCGGGGCCGTTCCTGTCAGCTGGTGCGGCCGTAGGTGTCCTCGAAGCGGACGATGTCGTCCTCGCCCAGGTAGCTGCCCGACTGCACCTCGACGATTTCCAGGTCCACCTTGCCCGGGTTGGCCAGGCGGTGCACCTGGCCCAGCGGGATGTAGGTGCTCTGGTTCTCGGTCAGCAGCAGGGTCTTGTCGCCGTTGGTGATCTCGGCGGTGCCGCTGACCACGATCCAGTGCTCGGCGCGGTGGTGGTGCATCTGCAGGCTCAAGCTGGCACCCGGCTTGACCATGATGCGCTTGACCTGGAAGCGCGGGCCCATGTCGATGCTGTCGTACCAGCCCCAGGGGCGGTGCACCTTGCGGTGCAGCAGCTGCTCGCTGCGGCCACCGGCGGCCAGTCGGTTGACGATGTGCTTGACGTCCTGGCTGCGGCTGCGGTCGGCCACCATCACCGAGTCGGAGGTCTCCACCACCACCAGATCGCGTACGCCCACCGTGGTCACCAGGCGGCTGCTGGCGTGCACCAGGGTGCGCTCGGTGTCGTGCAGCATCACGTCGCCGGCGGCCACGTTGCCGGCCTCGTCCTGCGCGCCCACCTGCCACACGGCGTCCCAGGCGCCCAGGTCGTTCCAGCCGGCGGCCAGCGGCACCACGCGGATGTCGAAGGCGCTGCCGGGGCAGCGCTCCATCACCGCGTAGTCCACCGATTCGGAGGGCACGGCCTCGAAGGCGGCCTTGTCCGGGCGCACGAAGCGGCCGTCGGCCTGGCGGCCGGCCCAGGCGGCTTCGCAGGCGCGCAGGATGTCGGGGCGGAACTGCGCCAGCGCGGCCAGCCACACCGAGGCGCGCAGCACGAACATGCCCGAGTTCCAGGTGTAGCCGCCCTCGGCCAGGTAGGCCGCGGCGGTGGCGGCGTCGGGCTTCTCGACGAAGCGCGCCACCTTGGCGGGGCTGCCGCTGCCGGCCTCGGCGCGGATGTAGCCGTAGCCGGTCTCGGGCTTGTCGGGCGTGACGCCCAGGATCACGATGCTGCCCTGCGCCGCCTGGGCCACGGCCTGGCGCAGCGCGGCGTTGAACGCGGCGCCATCGGCCACGGTCTGGTCGGCCGGGGTGACCACCATCACCGGGTCGGCGCCGTCGGCGCGGGCCTGCAGCGCGGCCAGCGTGAGCGCCGGCGCGGTGTTGCGGCCGGCCGGCTCCAGCAGCACGGCGGCGGGTTCCTGGCGGATCTCGCGCAGCTGCTCCAGCGTCAGGAAGCGGTGCTCGGCATTGCCCACCACCACCAGCGGCTGCACCGCCAGGTCAGGGCCGGCCAGGTCGGCCAGGCGCTGCGCGGCCTGCTGGAACAGGCTGCTGTCGCCCGACAGCACCAGGAACTGCTTGGGGAAGCCGGCGCGCGACAGCGGCCACAGCCGGGTGCCGCTGCCACCGGCCATGATCACGGGAACGACGGAGGTCTTGTCAGTCATTGCAGGGTCTCGGTCAATGAAGGAGATGGAAGACAGACGCAGGATCCGCGCCCGCCAGGGGTCAGGTCGGGTTCAGGCGCGGGGCTGCGGCGTCCTTGGGCGACAGCAGCGGCGCCATGCCCACATCGGGCCAGGCGATCGCCAGGTCGGGGTCGTCCCAGCGGATCGCGCCCTCGGCCTGCGGGGCATAGTAGTCGGTGGTCTTGTAGAGGAAATCGGCGCTGTCGCTGAGCACCAGAAAGCCATGCGCCAGGCCGGGCGGGATCCACAGCTGGCGCTGGTTGTCGGCGCTCAGCTCCAGCCCCACCCAGCGGCCGAAGGTGGTGCTGCCGGGGCGGATGTCCACCGCCACGTCGAACACCGCGCCGGCCGCCACCCGCACCAGCTTGCCCTGGGCATGCGGCGCGTTCTGGAAGTGCAGGCCGCGCAGCACGCCCTTGGCCGAGCGCGAGTGGTTGTCCTGCACGAAGGCCGTGGGCTGCCCCACCGCCTCGTCGAAGACGCGCTGGTTGAAGCTCTCCATGAAGAAGCCCCGGTCGTCGCCGAATCGCTTGGGCGTGAAGATCAGGACCCCCTCCAGGGCAGTGGGCTCGACGTGCATGGCCCGCGCAGTATCGCCTGATTGCCCGGCGCGGCTCACCCCAAGAAAGCGAGTCGGCGCGCGGTGGTGGGCCAGTTGCCCAGCGCCGGCAGCAGGGCCAGCAGCTCGCTGTCGCTCAGGCCGAACCAGCGGCCCAGCGTGGCGGCGTAGCTGGCCAGACCGGTGCTGGGCAGCAGCGCGCCGCGCTGGATCTGGTCGGTGCTGTCGAACTCGCCGTTGCCGATCGCCGGGCCATAGGTGGGCAGGCTGCCGTAAAGCTCGCCGCCGCGCACCGCGCCGCCCATCACGAAGTGGTGGCCGCCCCAGCCGTGGTCGGTGCCGTCGCCGTTGCTGACGAAGCTGCGCCCGAAGTCGCTGGCCGTGAAGGTGGTGACCGACTGGTCCACGCCCATCTGCGACAGCGTGCGGTCGAAATAGCCCAGCCCGTGCGACAGCTGCGCCAGCAGCCGCGCATGGCGCGAGGGCTGGTCATCGTGGGTGTCCCAGCCGCTGAGGCTGACGAAGAACACCTGCCGCCCCATGCCCAGCGCGCTGCGCGCCGCGATCACCCGGGCCACCGCCTGCAACTGGCCGGCCAGCGGGTTGAAGGCGGCGGCGCCGCTCAGCGGATCGGTGCATTGCAGCAGCGGGTCGGCGGCCTGGGTCTTGGCGCCCGCGCTGCTCCAGGGGCCGGCTGCCAGGCCCGGCAGCGCGGCCGAGAGCAGCGCCTCGCTGCCCACCGAGCGCTGGGTCAGCGCCGCCAGGTCGCCTTCGAGCACGCCGTTGCCGCGCTGGCGGCCGGCCACGGCCAGCAGCGCCTGGCGCGTGGCGGCGCTGCCCAGCAGCGTCTCGCCCGCACCGCCCAGGCGCACCGGGCCGGTGCCGGCGATCTGGCCGCCGGGCAGACCGGCCACGCTGGTCCACACCGCGCTGCCGTTGACACCAATCGCCGCCAGCCCCGGGTGGGCGTTCGAGGCCCCGGCGCGCGCCGCGAAGGCGCCGCCCCAGCCTTGGGTGCTGCCTTCGTTGCCGAAGGACTGCCAGTAGGCCTGCTGGTCGTTGTGCGAGAACAGCCGCCCGGGCCGGCTGCCGCGGCCGGCGGTCCAGTCGGCCTTGGTCAGCGGCTGCGACAGCGCCCCCACGTTGGACACCACGGCCAGCCGGCGCGCCGCGAACAGGTCGCGCACCGTGCCCAGCACCGGGTGCAGCGCCATCTGGCGGCCGCCCGGCAGCGCGGTCACCGGCTCCAGCGGCAGCACGCCGCCCAGGCGCGCGTTCACCGAGGACGCACCGGGCCGGGCCGGCGTGCCCGGCGCGGCCAGCGCCACCGGGTCGCTGCCGCCGCCACGGGCGGCCTCATAGGCGGCCCAGGACGCGGCGTCCAGCGGCAGCACGGTGTTGCAGGCGTCGTTGCCGCCGAACAGGAACACGCAGACCAGGGCCTTGTAGCCGCTGGTGCTGGCTGCGGCGGCCTGCTGCATGGCCAGCAGGTTCAGCGCCATCGGGCTGGCGGTGTACAGGGCGGCCTGGCGCAACCAGGCGCGGCGGGACAGGGAAGGGCTCACGGGGCTCACCTCTGGACGATGAATTCGGGGCTGGCAGCGGTGATCAGCACCGCGGCCTGGACACGACGCAGCCGGGCGTCATCGACCTTGGCGCGGTTGCTGCCATCGGCCTTCAGCGCGGGCACGGCGATGCCGGTGACGCCCTGCACCACCAGGGTCTTCAGCGCCGCAGGCGCCGTCGGGCCCAGCAGGCGCGCGGTGGTGGCCTCCACCAGTTGGGTGGGCGAGTCGGCCAGTGGCAGCAGGCTGCTCAGGTCGGGGTGCAGGTCGGGGCGGGTGCCCAGGCTGGTGCGATTGTGGGTGCCCACGCCCAGGGTGACCAGTTTGGCCATGTGGTTCACATAGCCGGCCACGCTGACCTCGGTGGTGGTCTGCCACTCGGGCACGGTCATGCCCAGCGCGCCGGCCTGGCCCTCCAGCGGCACATGGCCGGGGCGGAAGAAGTTGAACACCGTGGGCGAGCGCAGCGGCGTCTGGCCCAGGCCGCTGGCGGGGTCGTCATCCACCTCCATCAGCACCTGGCCCGAGTCGGACTTCGGCCCCAGCGCGCGCAGCAGCGCGGTCTGGCGCAGCACCGGCTCGCGCAGCTTGCCGAAGCCGGGGCTGGCGGCGGCGGTGGCGCTGCGCGCTTCCGGGTCCAGCAGGATGGCGCGCACCACGGCGCGCAGGTCGCCGCGCACCCCGGCGCCGTTGTTCGCCCACACCGCCGAGATGCGTGCCACATAGGCCGGGCTGGGGTGGCTGGTCACCAGGCGCTGGATCAGCTGGCGGCCGATGAACGGCCCCACCGACGCGTGGTTGGCCAGCGTGTCCAGCGCCACCCGCAGGCTCAGCGAGGGCTGCGCCGTGGATTGCGCCGCCACCGTGGTGCCCAGGAAGCTCTTGGCCTGGGTCTCGTGGAAGGCCGGGTAGCCCTGCATCGGCCGCCACACAGCGTCGCCCGCGGCCAGGAAGGGCGTGGCGAAGCGCGCGGTGCTGGTGTCGGGGCCGGCCCAGGAGAAGCCGGTCATCACCTGCGACAGGCCCTCCACATCGGCCGGGCCATAGTTCTCCACCGGCAGCCCGCCCACCAGGCGCGGGGTGCCGTCGGGGTTCAGCGCCACCAGGCCGATGCTGAACAGCTGCATCAGCTCGCGGGCGAAGTTCTGGTCGGGCTCGCGGCCGCCCACCGGGTCGGCCTTGCGGTTGCGCAGGTGCGACAGGTACATGCCCATCGCCGGGTGCAGCGCCACCTGCTCGATCAGCTGGCGGTAGTTGCCCAGCGCGTTGGCGCGCAGCATGTCCAGGTACGAGGCCGCCGACACCGCCTTGCGGCCCGACAGGTCGTTGGTGGAGACCACCATGATCTCTGACAGCGCAAAGGCCACTCGCTGGCGCAGTTGGTCCGCGCCGAACAGCGCCTGCTGGTGGAACGACGAACTCACCGACGCCGCCCCCGCCGACAGGCTGGGGTTGCGCGCGCGCACCGCGGCGTCATCGGCCAGCCAGCGCGACAGGTGCGAGCCCTGCGGCGCCAGCGCCATCTGGGCATCGATCCAGGCCGCCGGGCCGATGGCCATGACGCGCTGGATCTCGGCCTCGGTGGGCCCGAAGCTGGCCTGGGTCAGCAGCCGGAAGGCGTCGGCCCGGGTGGTGGGCGTGGCCGGGGTGGTGGCCTGCGCCACCTCAAATGTGCTGACGGTGCCCGTGGTGGTGCTGGCCGTGCCGGTCTGACTGGTGCTGACCTGGCCTGTGGTGTCGGCCGCCTGGGCTGCTTCGGCGGTGGTATCTGTAGCGGCCGGGTCACCTCCGCCGCAGCCTGCCAGCAGCACCAGCGCGCTGGCCCCTACCCACCCTTGCCACCGCCGGGACCACGGTCCCGGCCTGGCGCCACCGCGCCGATTCGTCTGCCGCATTGCTGCCACCCACCATCCGGGCGCGCCTCCGGAGCGAGACGCGCATCAGACCCGGTACTTCGGCAGGTGGGCGGGGGCCTTGAGCGGCAGGGGGTGGTGGAATGCACAGAACCGGTCAACCCGGCGCTGGCACAAGCGGAATCAGCGGATGTTCAACCACTGCCAACGGGTGGCCAACTCAAGCCACTCGGGCACCTAGGGCCTGTTCACACTGCCGGAACGGTTGCGAAGGCCCGCCAAATCGGGCCAATCTAGGCGCAGCGCGCCGCCCGCACTGATGTGCGGGCAAGCGGTGCAACGACGAGTGGCCCGATTTGGCGGGCCTTCCCGAGGGGTTGAAGCCCAGAAAGGCCGCAGGCGGCGTTGCACATCCTCGCCGGGTATCCAACCCGGCTACGGTGTGCGCCTTGCCTGCGGCCTTTCTGGGCATCAACGCAATCCCTTCCGGTAGTGTGAACAGGCCCTGGTCCAGCGATCTCATCTCGTCGATCGTGATGCTGACCCGCGCCGCCATGGCAGGGAGGTCGGCTTCAAATCGCCGAAGACGCTGGCTGATGTCCGCATCACCACGCGGACGGTGCGCTTCGGGCCACAACTCCTTGGTTTTGGCCGCCAGGAACTTTCTCACGGCCTTGACCAGCAGATCCGGCTGGTGGTCGTGGTACGAAGCATCCTGGCCGGCCAGATCACTCAGCGTCTGCTTGTCCTGAAACCGCTCGGCCGCCAGCAGCAGGAAGTCTCGTTGTCCGCGGCGGGTCGAGCCAAACCGGCTGGCCCCCACGGCCAGGCCGCATTCAAAGGGCATGTTGAAGCGCGGCAGGTTCTGCTCGGCCGACCACTCGACGCGGCAAATGTCATGGATCGAGAAGCGTGACTCGCCAATGATGCGGACGATCTTGGCCAGCCGGGTCTCGCCGGAGCCGTTGGCTTCCAGGGCTGACCTGGCCACGAAGCCGCAGTCATGGATAGTGAACAGGCAGGCGTGGAGCAGCGGCAGGTACGCCGCGTCAAACGGGCAGTTCACGAACACAGAACGGTCGAAGACTTCCGACCGATGCCGTCCCACCGCTAAACCACGCTCAGTACCGCAGCGTCCAGGTCATCGGGATCGATACGGCAGGAGCGCATGGCAGGTGCGAGCACCACATGCCTGCGATGCGGGGAAGGGGCCGCGCGCTTGACCTTGCCGTGGGTCACCACACCAACCAAGCGGGCAGTGCTGGCCGGCACCGCGCCTGGACGGGCCTTCCCCGCCTGCGCCACGCCCAGTGGCTCTGACCACTTGGCGCGCAACGACACTGTGTCGCCGGTCATGGGCTGTGACCGCGCCGACGCTCTCGCACGTGCGGTCGCGCTCGCGGTCTTGTGAGGTCCCTTGCTGGCCATGTCGCGAGTCTAAGCCCAGCACGCTTGAGCCGTCACGCCGCGCTGGGTACAGCCGGCGTCGCGCCTTGAGCCGCTCAGCGCTTGAGCCGCCGCACCATCAGCCCCACCGCCAGCACGCCCGCGGCCAGGCCGGCCAGCAGGGTGTCCAGGTCCGAGGTGTCGGGGAGGGCTCCATCGGCTGCCATGCTGCTGTGCATCATGACCAGACCCGTCAGCAGCACCGGCAGCTGACCCCATGGGAAGCGCTTCATTGCAGGTCCTTTCAATGCGAGGGTTGTTGCAATGCAGCATAAAGATGGAGGCGGGCGTCCGTCGCCCCCTAAGCCTAGGGGTTTCTACCAACTTTCTCACGCTAGCGGGGGATCAGGACCTCGGTGCCGGGGTAGCGCTGGCGCAGCAGGCCGGCGAGCATGGCCTTGGCCGTGGCGTCGCCGTGCACCAGTCGCAGCTGGCGCGGCGGCCGGGGCAGGCCGGCCACCCAGGCCAGCAGACCCGCCTGGTCGGCGTGGGCCGAGTAGCCGCCCAGCAGGTGCACATGGGCACGGATGGGCACGGTCTGGCCGTCCAGGTCGACGCTGGCGCTGGGGTCGGGCGCGCGGCCGGCCTGTTCCTGCAGGCGCCGCCCCGGCGTGCCCACCGCCTGGTAGCCGCACAGCAGCACGTCGTGCCGGGCGTCGGGCAGCAGCGCCTTCAGGTAGTTCACGATGCGCCCGCCCGCGCACATGCCGCTGGCCGCGATGACGATGGCCGGCTCGCCGCTGCGCGCCAGGTGGTTCACCACCCGCAGGTGCTGCTCGTGCGGCCCCACCGTCTGCAGCTGCGAGAAATCCAGCGGGTGCCGCCCCGCCGCCAGCTGGGCCCGCGCTTCGTCGTCCCAGTAGGCCTTCAGGCGGGCGTAGCCGCGGGTGAAATCGGCCGCCAGCGGGGAGTCGACCACCACGGTCAGATCGCCCCAGGCCAGGCCGGGCGCCGCCGGCTGCTGGCGCTGGGTGTGGACGATGTCTTCCAGCTCGTAGAGCAGCTCCTGCGTGCGGCCGATGCTGAAGGCCGGGATCAGCACCGTGCCGTGGTTGGCCAGCGCGCGTTCGATGACGGCCTGCAGGCGCAGCCGGCGCTGGCGCCGGTCGTCGTGCAGGCGGTTGCCGTAGGTGCTCTCCAGCACCAGCACGTCGGCCCCGCCGCGCGGCAGCGCGGGGTCGGGCAGCAGCGGGGTGTCGGTGGCGCCCAGGTCGCCCGAGAAGACGATGCGCTGCGGCGTGCTGCCCGCCTCGCGCAGGTCCAGCTCGACGAAGGCCGAGCCCAGGATGTGACCGGCCGGCTGCAGCCGCAGCATCAGCTGGCCGCGCTCGTCGTCCCACAGCGTGTGCCACTGGCCGTAGTGCAGCGGCACCAGGCGCTGGCGCAGCCGCGCCAGCAGCGGCGCCACCAGGTGGCGCTCGGCCGCGAAGCCGATCTCCATGGCGTCTTCCAGCACCAGCGGCAGCAGCTCGGCCGAGGCCTGGCTGCACAGGATGGGTCCGTCAAAGCCCGCCGCCACCAACTGCGGCACGCGCCCGACGTGGTCGATGTGGACATGCGTGATCACCAGCGCCTGCACGCCCTGCAGCGCCAAGCCCACGTCCAGCCGGCCCGCGCCGGCACCGCCATCGGACGAGGTTTCCGCGCCCTGAAACAGCCCGCAGTCCACCAGCACCGAGCGGCCGCACGCCGCCTGCAGCTGATGACACGAGCCGGTGACGCCGCGCGTGGCGCCGTGGTGAAAGATCTGCATGCCGCCCTGCTGCCAGTGATGAGTGCAAGCCAGTCTGGCGCAGGCCGCGGGGCGGGGCGATCCCCCTGAAGAGGGAGTGAAGAGAGGCACCGCTTCGCTGAGCATGGCGGCCTATCATTCACGGCCAGCGACCTGCCCATGGGACACGCCTTGCAACGCGACCGCCTCGAGATCGACGCCTACCTCGCCTGGGACCACACCCAGACCGAGCGCAGCCAGCTGGTGGACGGCGAGATCTTCGCCATGACCGGCGCCGAAGACCGACATGTCACGGTGGCCGGCAATGTCTACATCGCCCTGCGCGAACACCTGCGCGACAGCCCCTGCCGCGTCTACATGAGTGACATGAAGCTGCGCGTCGATGCCGCGCGGAGCGTCTTCTACCCCGACGTGATGGTCACCTGCGACCCGCGCGACCACGACAGCCGCCTGCTCAAGCAGCACCCCTGTCTGGTGGTGGAAGTGCTGTCGCCCAGCACCGCCGCCTTCGACCGCGGCGACAAGTTCGCCCATTACCGCCAGCTGCCCAGCCTGGCCGAGTACCTGCTGATCGACCTGGACACCCGCCGCTGCGACCTCTACCGCAAAGGCGCTGACGGCCTGTGGGTGCTGCACCCCACCGAGCCCGGCCAGGCGCTGTCGCTGGCCAGCGTGGACCTGAGCCTCAGCGCCCAGCGGCTGTTCGAGCAGGTGGACTGACCCGTCAGGGCCCGCCCACCCCCGTCATTCCGCCCCGGTCAATCCGCACCCACCAGATCCTCTGTCTGCGGCACCCCCACCAGCCTCATCAGGGCCCGCCGATGGCGTGCGCGCAAGCCGCGGTGCGTGCTGCTTGACGCGGCGGGGCCGGTGCTGACCACCTGCAGGCCCATCGGGCCGTGCCAGACCTCGCGGCCCAGGCTGCCCAGCTGGCGCTCGATGCGTTCGCGTATCACGGCCCAGCCGTCGGGGTATCCAAGCGTGACCGGGGGCAGGCCGCGGGCCAGGTCGGTGCGCAGCATGTAGCCGTCCTGGCCGGCGGCCAGGCCGGAGCGGCGCTCCAGCACGGTGATGTGGCCGCCCTCGGTGATCGCCAGTTGCAGCGCCATGCTGACTGCCGCCTGCGGGTGCTGCGCCAGGTGCAGCTGGCGCGCCCGCAGGGCCTGCGGGTGCCACACGAAGCCTGGGGTGGCCCAGATCATCCACGGGGTGGTGACCGAGTCGATGGCCTCGTCGGTGCGGCCGGACACCTCCAGGTCGGGGTCCACGCGCACTTCCTGGACAGCCCGGCTGCCCGGCGGCAGGTCGGCGTCGGTCAGCGGTCGGTCGGTCACCACCAGGATCTGCAGGTCGGGCGCGTCCTGCATCAGCAGGCTGCGCAGCGTCAGGCGTGCGTCGTCCTCGGCGCCGGGCTGGGTATCGCCCATGCCGGGCCACAGCATCACGGCGGTCACCGGCATCGGCAGCGGCCAGGGCTGGGCGGCGGGCCAGGACGTGGCGGCGGCCGCGTCCAGCAGGGCCTGCGGCGAGAACGCGGTGCCCGTGGCCAGTGGGGTCAGGCCCAGGGTCTGCCACCAGTCGTTCAGCGTCTGCCAGGCGCGGGTGGTTTGCTGCTGGTGGATGGCCAGCGTGATCTGGCTGACCGCCAGCCAGGCCCGGTCGCTGGCCGACCCCGACGCGGCCAGGCTGTCGCGCCAGTCGGCCAGCAGCGCCTCGGCCTGCGACTCGCGGCCCGACAGGCACAGGGCGGCCACGGCGTCGTGGCCTTCCACGCCCGGCGCCAGTTCCGGGGCGCCATAGCGTTCGCACCAGTCAAACCAGCGCTGCAGGCCGCCCGGCTGGCGCAGGCACTCGCGCAGCGCGCGCGCCGACCACCACGAGCGCAGCTCCTCCAGCGGCGCCCGGGCTTCCAGCCAATCCAGCAGGTGCGCGCCGTCCACATCGTTGTCCAGCAGCCAGCTCAGCTCGATCTGCGCCGTGGTGCGCAGCGCCGCCTGGCGGGGCCAGTGCCGCGCCAGCGCCTGCTCCATGGTCTCCAGCCAGGGCTGGCGCAGCACCTGGGTCTGCTCGGCCTGCAGCGCCAGTCGCGCCAGCGCCTGGCGCTGGACGGCCTTGGGCCAGGCGTTCAGCACCGAGTCCGGCCAGTTCAGCCACGCCGACCACAGGCCATTGCCCGCGCGCCAGTGCGCCACCCGCTCGGCCTGTTCCAGCCAGTCGGCCCAGGCCCCGGCGGGCACCCGCGCGCGCCAGGCCGCGATGACACCCGCATGGCCGCCCTGCACCCAGTGCTCCAGGCGGCTGAAGGCGCCCGGGTCAGGAGTGAAGTTGCTGTGCGCATCGCCGGCCGTCAGCCAGCGGCTGTCCAGGTGACGCATCCAGGTGGCCACAAAGGCCTCGTCGCCTTCGCCGGCCCACAGGGCCAGCACCTGAGGCCACCAGTTGCCGGTGTTGTCGGCCTGGTCCACCCGCGCCATCAGCGCACGGGCGCCGGTGGGGCGGCGCAGCGCCACGCCGCGCTGCACCTGTTCCTTGCGCCAGGCTGGCTTGCCGGGGGTGTCTTCGGACACGCGCTGCCACAGCGGGGCGAGTTCACGGTCCCATGGCGTGGTCCAGAGCCATTCCACCAGCGCCTGGCGCAGGGCCGGCTGCTGCGCCGCCTGGTCCCAGCCGCTTTGCCAGCGCTGCAGCACGGCCGGCAGATCGGCTCGCGCCGCGGCCAGCTCGCAACCCAGCATCCACCAGCGGGTGGGCGGCGTCACTTGCATGGGACGGGTCAGGTACAGCGCCTCGGCGGCGTCCACGCCCTGGTCGCGCCATGTTTGCCGCACCCTGTCGATGCCCACCACCTGTTGATCTGCCATTGCGTCCCAGCCTTGCTTGCGAAAACCGGCGCGGATTTTCGCTGTGCGATGGCGAACACAGGCATCAGGTCCGGCCCGCGGGCGTGACGGATGTCCGGCGACTGCCCACCAACTGTGGCGCGGGCCGCGCACACCCTGCCCCGGAAGTGCTGGCCCTCATCACTTTGTGTGATCGACAATCCGCAGCCATTGCAGTAACGCGCTGCCCCATTGGCCGAACCGGATCGACCGGCCCAACCCCCACACTGCGCATGACCCACATCGCCATCGCCGGCACCGGCTACGTCGGCCTGTCCAACGCCATCCTGCTGGCCCAGCACAACACCGTGGTGGCGCTGGACATCGACCCCGCCAAGGTGGCCCTGCTCAACCAGCGCCGCAGCCCAATTGCCGATGCCGAGATCGAGCACTACCTGGCCCACCAGCCGCTGGACCTGCAGTTCACGCTGGACAAGCAGCAGGCCTACGCCAACGCCGATTACGTGGTGATTGCCACCCCCACCGACTACGACCCCGACACCAACTACTTCAACACCCGCAGCGTGGAGGCCGTGGTCAAGGACGTGATGGCCATCAACCCGAACGCGGTGATGGTGATCAAAAGCACCGTGCCCGTGGGCTACACCGCCAAGCTGGCGCAGGAGCTGGGCACGCCCAACCTGATCTTCTCGCCCGAGTTCCTGCGCGAGGGCAAGGCCCTGTACGACAACCTGCACCCCTCACGCATCGTGGTGGGCGAGCGCAGCGACCGCGCCCAGCGCTTTGCCGGCCTGCTGCAGCAAGGCGCCATCAAGGCGGACATCCCCGTGCTGCTGACCCACAGCACCGAGGCCGAGGCCATCAAGCTCTTCGCCAACACCTACCTGGCCATGCGCGTGGCCTACTTCAACGAGCTGGACACCTACGCCGCCAGCCACGGCCTGGACACCCGCCAGATCATCGACGGCGTGTGCCTGGACCCGCGCATTGGCAGCCACTACAACAACCCCAGCTTCGGCTACGGCGGCTACTGCCTGCCAAAGGACACCAAGCAGCTGCTGGCCAACTACCGCGATGTGCCGCAGAACCTGATCCACGCCATCGTCGAGTCCAACACCACCCGCAAGGACTTCGTGGCCTTTGACATCCTGGCGCGCCAGCCCAAGGTGGTGGGCATCTACCGCCTGATCATGAAGGCTGGTTCTGACAACTTCCGCGCCAGCAGCATCCAGGGCATCATGAAGCGGCTGAAGGCCAAGGGCGTGGAAGTCATCGTCTACGAGCCCGCACTGGCCGACAACAGCTTCTTCAATTCCCACGTGGAACGCGACCTGGCCGCCTTCAAGGCCCAGGCCGACCTGATCGTGGCCAACCGCAGCGTGCCTGAGCTGGACGACGTGCAGGCCAAGGTCTACACCCGTGACCTGTTCGGCGGCGACTGACGCCGCCAGCCGCCTGGGTGCACGCTGATGTGCACTACATCACACGCGTGCGCCGACCCGTGCGGCGGCCTCATCCTTTCGTGCGATGCGGGCGTGGCCTGACAATTGCTGACGTCTGTCAGCGGTGCACAGGTTCGTCCCTGCACCGCGCAGCACAGAGGGAAGCACAACATGAGAAACGTCAAACTGGCCCTGGTGGCCGTTCTGGCACTGGGCCTGTTGAGCCTGGTGCGTGTTCAGGCCGAACCGGCCGCACCCCTTCAGGGCGCTGCCCCCGCCGTGAGGTCGGCCACCTGAGCTCCCGCAATCCCTGACTGTCATGCCACGGCGGGTGGCGCGCATGCGATGATTCAGGGTTTACGAGCGTGATGTGCACTTCCGTGGTGCGTAGTCGTTGCGCCGTCCGTGGCCCGGCATCGTGCTGCGGCCTGCTCCTCAGCACCCATTGGGCTGATGGGCGCAGGCGCGGCGTGGTGCTGGCCTGGTTGACCCGTTCAGCCCTGGCCCTGCGCGCCGTGCCGCAGGTTCTGGGCGCCGCTGCCTGAAGTACCAGGGTGGCGGAGCCGAAGTTGCCCCCATGACCCTGCCCAGCCTTCCGCCCACCCCTGCCCGCACCGCCGTGGCCGACCCGGCCGCCTTCCAGCCCATCAGTTTCCAGCTCAGCGACGAGCACAAGCTGGAACTGCTGGAGCACTGGCGCAGCATCAAGAAGCGCAAGTGGCCCATCTTGGGTCTGGCCGCAGCGGCTGCCGTTGTGGCCGCAGCGGTGTCGCTGGCCATGACGCCCATCTACCAGGCGACGGCCATGGTGCAGATCGAGGCCAGCCCCGGCAAGCTGGTGTCCATCCAGGACATCTACAGCGCCAGTGCCCAGGTCAAAGAGCACTACCAGACCCAGGTGGAAATTCTCAAGTCGCGCGAGGTGGCCGAGCGCACCGTGCGCGCCCTGAAACTGTGGGACCACCCCGAATACGACCCGCGCCACCATGGCAACGGCGTGCTGGACAGCATCAAGGACGCCCTGGGCATGGGTACGGACGCTGGCAAGGACGAAGCCGCCCTGGCCGCCACGGCCACCAAGCGGCTGATGGACAACGTCAGTATCGAGCCGGTCCGCCTGAGTCAACTGGTCAAGGTGAACGTGGAGAGCGCTGACCCGGCGCTGGCCGCGCGCCTGGCCAACGCCCTGGCAGAGAACTACATCCTCAATGACCGCGAGGCTCGTTTCAAGGTCAGCCAGCAGGCCAGCGGCTTTCTGCAAGACCGGTTGGGTGATCTGCGCGCCGCGCTGAGCAAGAGCGAACAGGCCCTGCAGGACTACCGCCAAAGCAAGGGCATCGTCAGCCTGGACGGCTCGGCCCAGACCCTGGCGGGCCAGCAGGTGGGCGGCACCAACGCCCAGTTGGTGGAGGCCCGCGCCCGCCGGCTGCAGCTGGAATCGGCCTACCAACAGGTGCAGGCCTCCCCCAAGGGTGATTTCTCCGGCGTGCCCTGGGTGGCACGTGAAGCCGGCGTGGCCCTGGCCCAAGGCAGGGTGAATGAAGTGCTGCAACGCCAGGCCCAGCTGTCTGAAACCCAGGGCGCCAAGAGCCCCCTGCTGCTGCAGGTGCAGGCCGAGCTGGAATCAGCCAAGGCCACGCTGCGCAGCCAGCAGGCCGCGGCTGTAGACGCCCTTACCCGCGAATACCAGGCCGCCCGCGCCACAGAGCAAAGCCTGGAGCGCGCCCTGGGCGCCGCCCGCAGTGGCGTGGCCGAGGTCAACAAAGAGGAATTCCAGCTGGCCGTGCTGGAGCGCGAGGTGCAATCCAACCGCGAGCTCTACAACATGTTTGTCAGCCGAGCCAAGGAAACCGACATCGCCGGTGAAGTGCAAGCCGCCATCGCCCGGGTGGTGGACACGGCGGTAGCCCCCACCAAGCCCGTGCGGCCCAAGAAGCTGCAACTGGTGGCCGTGGCCCTGGTGTTGTCGCTGCTGCTGGCATCGCTGGTGTCGGTATTGCTGGACAAGCTGGACAACACGCTGAAGGGTGGCGATGACGCCGAACTGCGCCTGCGCCTGCCCATGCTCACCGTGCTGCCCAGCCTGCAGGCGCACGACCACACAGCCATGGCGCAGCTGTTCATCCATGAGCCCAACTCGGCGCATGCCGAGGCCATCCGCACCGCCCGCACCGGCGTGCTGCTCAGCAACATCGACCAGCCCCACAAGAGCCTGCTGGTGACCAGCACCATCCCGGGTGAGGGCAAGACCACTGTCTCCATCAACCTGGCGCTGGCCCACGCCCAAACGCGCCGCACCCTGCTGATTGACGCCGACATGCGCCGCCCCCAGGTGGCACGCCGCCTGGACCTGGCGCCGGGCCTGAAGGGCCTGTCCAACCTGGTGGCTGGCGACGCCACCTTGCAGGAATGCCTGCACACCGTGGCCGACACCACCCTGCTGGTCATGCCCGTGGGCGACCTGCCGCCCAACCCGCTGGAGCTGCTGCTGTCTGAGCGCTTCAAGGCCGTGCTGGCCCAACTGACCGAGCAGTTCGAGATTGTGGTGATCGACTCACCACCGGTGGAGCTGGTGTCTGAAGCGCTGGTGCTGGCCCCGCTGGCGACCAGCACCATCCTGGTGGCCAAGGCCATGAGCACGCCCACACCCATGGTGCGCAAGAGCATCACCCGCCTGCAACGCGCCGGCGCCAAGATGCTGGGCGTGGTGCTCAACCAGCTGGACATGAGCAAGGCCGGCAGCTACCACAGCCAGTACCACGCCGACTATGGCTACAACTACGCCGGTGCCGGCTATGCCGCCAAGGATGGTGCGGTGGATTCGGACCGGTCCTGAGTTCTCATTTTTCTTGCCACGCAATGACTGCTACGTTCACAACTGAAAAGGCCGCCCCCATTCTGGTGGCCGGCGCCCGCGGTATGGTGGGCAGCGCCCTGGTGCGCCGCCTGCAAGCGGGCGGTTACACCCACATCCTGGCGCCGGCACGTGCGGAGCTGGACCTGATGGACACGGCCGCCGTGCATGCCTACCTGGCTCAGCACCAGCCCGCGTACATCTTCATCGCCGCGGCCAAGGTGGGCGGCATCCATGCCAACAACACCTACCGCGCCGAGTTCCTTTACAACAACCTGCTCATCCAGAACAACCTGATCCACGGCGCGCACCTGGCCGGCGTGCAGCGGCTGATGTTCCTGGGCAGCAGCTGCATCTACCCCAAGCTGGCACCCCAGCCGCTGAAGGAAGACTACCTGTTGACCGGGCCGCTGGAGCCCACCAACGAGCCCTACGCGATCGCCAAGATCGCCGGCATCAAGATGTGCGAGGCCTACAACGCCCAGTACGGCCGCCAGTACATCAGCGTGATGCCCACCAACCTTTACGGCCCCAACGACAACTACGACCTAGCCAACAGCCATGTATTGCCCGCGCTCATCCGCAAGGCGCACGAGGCGAAGCTGCGAGGCGACAAGCAGTTAATGGTATGGGGTAGTGGCAAGCCAATGCGAGAGTTTCTGTATGTTGACGATTTGGCCGATGCGTGCGTCCATCTGATGGAGATTGGTTACGATGGCCCCCTTGTTAACATTGGTACTGGCACCGACATCACTATTCGTGAACTCGCGCAGATCGTGATGGAAGTCGTGGGTTTCAATGGCGCAATTGTATTCGACGCCAGCAAACCCGATGGCACACCGCGCAAGCTTATGGACGTTAGCCGGCTCGCAGCGCTCAATTGGAAGGCGCACACTACCCTAAAGGAGGGTATCGGTCGAGCCTATGCATCCGCCGCCTTTGGTGATCAGAAATAGATCGCTCCAATGATATGTAGAGGGCCAAAATCCTTATACATGTATAGGCGCCATAAGAGCCAAAGAAAGAATTTCGGGCTATTGGGCTTCTATGCAATTGGATGGGCCAATCTAACGTCGGCACTGTCGTGCTGAACAGGCAGCGCACTAGTCGTCCAAACGTGCCGTATGTACGTCGCGAACGAGGGATCAACTCGGGGGGCGTTACGTACTCCCTATTGATGAAAGCGAGTCGGATCGATTGCTGAAGGCACTTTTCCCAAGGATCTCCGCTGCCCACAGTAATCTCGACAATTCCACCGCCTTACGGTCGGGGCAACTTAAGTGTAATCGGAAACAATCGCCTAGCAATTGTTGATTTTGCGCATCAGCGCAGTCGCACAAAGAATCGGCTAGACCATGGCTCTACGAGAATCAACAGGCCGAGTACGCCTTCATGCGCGAACATGCCTTGCGACCACGCACTTCCTAGAGTAACAACTTCATCAAATGGGACAGTGCCCACAGATGAACGCAACCCGAACGCATCGCTGGAGCGAAGAAAACAGATAACTATAGAGACTGAACGGGTAGGGCCATAGACTCCTGCGCACCTAGCTAAACCAGTAAATCTGGATTGACCGAGTATTAGCTAAGTTAGAGCCATTTAGAGGGCTCAGTCGCTATCTGCAACTGCTGCAGTACGTTCCTTAACGAAACGGCAGGGGTTGCCAGCGTAAACCCCAGCCCGGAGAACGGATTTGGTGACTACGCTCCCGGCCCCAATCACGGCGCCTGAACAAATATTCACGCCAGGACAAACGAAAACTCTAGCCCCAATCCATACTCCCGATTCAATAGCTATCGGCCTGATCCTTATGGGGAAGTTGGTCTTAGTGTAATCGTGATCCGCCGCGCAAATATAACTGCCCTGAGAAACAATGGTATTCGAGCGAATCGTAATCTCACCTAGTGTATAGAGCGTAACGTTATCGCCGATCCATACATCATCCTCGATAATCAACTTCCAAGGGTAGGTTACCGTCACATTTGGGCGGATCACGACGCGTTTTCCGACCCTCGCTCCAAAAAGCCTAAGCAAGACGACCCGAAATCCGTACATGAACTGCGGAGAAGTCTTGAATAGCAGTGCTTCACAGAGCCACCACAGCTGTACGCCGAACGCGCTCCTTCCCCTAAATCCTTCAGGCATTCGAAAGGCCTCAAGCGAGAACCAACTGCGCTCATTCATCCAATATGCTCACTTTCGACTACTCAAAATGAAACTGAGATATGTTGCAGATGCAGTGCAAATCCGTAAGAAGAAGGAAGCGGCCCGAAGAGGCGCAGACTGTCGGAGAATTTTTGCTTGCACGGTCCAAGCCTCTCGACACAAATCCAAGATTTTGGTGGTTGAGGCGCCTCCAAGCTCGAAAACCGAAATTACTCTGTTGACTGTGCGTTCCTTGGCACCAGCCTTGTGCAATAGGCAGGCAACTGCGTAATCGCCGCAAATTCTGAAGTCTCTAGGGATTCCAATGTTCAGCAAGGCAGAACGCCTATATACAGTGGCCTGTTGGTTGCCTGGCACGCTGTGCCAAATGGACAGACGCGGACTCCGAGGTGCTCGTACTCGTCTGTATGATTGCCCGCTGCGAAACTCGGCAGCGAAATAGCAAACATCAGAATCCCCCAACTCTCTCACGGCATCAGATAATGAACCGTCATCGAGAAATGTGTCGCCAGAGTTCATGAAAATTACGAACTCCGTTCGACTTCTGAGCAATCCTTTGGCCATAGCATCGTATATCCCCTCGTCCTTCTCGGCGATTGCTGAATAAACGCGCTGCTCTTCCCTTAGCAACGGCACATCGATGCTGTCAGGGTCGCCATCGACCACGATCCAATCTAAGCGTTCATCCTGCGAAAGAACAGAGGCATGCGTTCTGCGTAATCCCTCTCGATCTTTGTAGGTAATGGTGATAACAGAGATCCTCGGGATATCGCTATTGAGAAGCGGTTCGAGCGACATAAATTATATAGGTGGTTAATAGAGCAAACTCAGGCAGCATAATGCCGCCATTGAAAAAACTCCCTAGAAGCACGACCAATAAGCATAACGCAAGCTTTGCTTGACCCCGATACCACAGTCCAAAGAACTTATAAATCAGGAGAAAGACTGCAATTAGGCCAATCCAGCCGAAGTAAAAGATAAGCAAGTACAGGCCGTTATCAATCGATTCGCCGTAGCCGTTACCGTGAGGAATCAAATACTTGGGAACAATTTCTCTCACTCGGCCAAGTGCATATCCGAAAGGGTACTCGATAAGCGTGTCGCTAAGAACAGGGAGCAGGCCAACAACTCTGTAGTAAGTTGAGGAACCGACCTCATCCACCTGAGCAGTTCTACTGGCAACATAATCAGCATAAAAGAACCAAACCAAGAAAATGAAAGGTCCTGCCGCCAGAAGTGCCGCCGTGACCGCGCGAGCATTAATGGTTCTTTGTGAACGCTGTTGGGTGGCAGTGTAAAACAGAAGGATCACGCCAAATGCGATCAGGCCTGTTAGCGACTGAATAAAGAGTATCGAGATGACTCCAAGTGCTATGGAGACGCCGCGGTGACGGTCCTGAAGCAAACATATCGCTGTTAGATTGGTGATCACATATGCACAAAATGACGGTTCAAGATAGAACCCTGGCGGACGAAGGCGATCGTCGGTGGCCAGAGTTTCGAGTTCGATCTCGCCGAAGTACTGATGCGAACCAAAAAAATTGAAAAAAGTACGATCCCCATTTTGAGACGTTATGGCTTGCAGCGCGACGCAAATTGTTATCGCTAGCAACGCTGCAAGCGCCGGCGTTGCTATGTCTGCCTTTACAGAAGCAGGGGCCAAACTAGCCGCCAAAATGCTCATCGCGGCAGTGCACCAAAGTGCATAAGTTCGGAGGAACTGAATCCCATCTGCGCCATCATAACCAATTTGAAGAGCGCCCAACATTGGAAGCGCCAGCACTAATGTTATGAGACTGATCGCCCGAAGGTCTGAAAGTAAGCCGGAAAGACGGTAAGTGCCGGAGAGAAAAAAAACAAGAGCGAATGGAGCTAAAGTAAGCGGAAAATTTAATGGCCGAACCAGGACGAAATGCAAAAAGACAATAGACGCGAAAATTGCGAGATGCTGAACGAATAATGGCATTATGGGCTTTCTTCGCGAGCAATGAAGGTGGCTGCCCTGCCCCGCACGACAGAATTCGAAGGAACGCTCTTGGTGACGATGGCCCCGGCGCCAATCAGTACGTTGTCGCCAATCTCAATATCACCGATTATAAGAGCTCCTGCACCAATATCGACATTGCTCCCTATGCGCGGTGATGGGCCCTGAGTTCCATCGGCCAGCGTCTTACACCCTATGGTTACGCTGTGCTTTATTCGGCAGTTATTCCCAATTCTGCAATGCTTATTGATGACGATCCCGAAGCCGTGGTCAATCTGAAGATTATTCCCAATCTGAGTTGCGGCCGGAATCTCGTACGACCAAACTAGTTCGCAAAATATCCGATAAATTATTAGAACAGGAACCGCCCATACTGCGTGAAGCGGTGCCTTCTTCCTGCACCTCGAGGCGACGTTAGCAACTCGATACAGCGAGACCATTATCGCCCCGCGGGGGCGATCGGCGAAATCTTGAAGAAGCGGCCACATATTTAACCCAACAAGCGACTATAGAGGTCTTGGTAGGCGCTCACCATTGCTTTCGATGAAAAAGCGTTGCGTGCTGTCGAAGCAAGACTCTGTCTGTCACTGTAGGCTGTAATTTCTCGCGTCCAGGTGCTATTCTGAATGCATCGAACAAAGGCTTCTTCGGAGAGACTTGCCGCTCCAACGTAGTTCAACACTTCGCCAGCTGCAGGGCTGTCTGTCGCAAGTACGGGCAGCCCACAGCAAAGAGCCTCACAGATCGTTAAGGGGAAATTGTCGACCTTTGAGGTAAAGAGTAATGCATCGGCCTTGGTGTACTCATCGACGAGGCGCGAACGATCGTGAAGTTCACCTAGATTCAGTACGTTTGGCCCCGTGAATGGTGAGTTCTTTCCAATGGTGGTTAACTTGACGCCCGAAAATCTAATAACTCTCTCTATCAGCGCGTGGTTTGTCTTCCCTGCATAAGCTAGGTCATGAGCAACAACAAGCAAATGTATCGGAGTAGTGGTGTCGTCGCGAATACACCCGCTAGCGGCTAAGTCGGAAATCGGCTTGAGCCTCTCCTCTATCGACGAAGAGATGGAATTGGGAATGCGCGCGCACTTACAATTTGGAAAGACACTGCGGAAATCATTTAGTAAGTGCTCCGAAGGCGAAACGTATGTGCACTGCGATGAAATATTAGTGAGCTCGGATTGGCGAGTTGCACGCTCTCTTCGTGAGAAGTCAAGAATTGAGGGTGGATAGTTCTCGCCCGATTTGCATCTACCACAGCCATCCTTCCAAGAATCGCAGCCATCCAAAAACGCACACCTACCTGTAACCGCCCAATGATCATGTAAGGTCCAGACAATGGGTTTCCCCAATCGTTCCAATGCGGTTAGAAACTGACGGTATTGAAGAAAATAGCTGTGGATGACGTGTAGATGAACGAGATCAGAATGCTCGGCCAATGATTTCAGGCGCGAAAGGCTGGGAGTATTAGGAAATGAAGGGTCGCTGCCTATCAGTCTATTCTGGGCGAAGAGGAACGCCGTAGAAAACCGGTCACCGACCATAACCACGTTCCGAAAAGCACCCTCAGATACATGGCGCTTGACACCTTTCGAATAGCCGTATGCGAAAGTGCTATTGAATCGGTCTCGGTCAAGACCTTGATGTAGCGCTAGCGCTACCTGCGCCGCGCCTCCTTCAGTCAGTCGAACATTGACCTGGAGAATCTTCTTCATTTGGCAGTTAAGGTTGCTGCAGGCAAGTGTAGGAATAGCATGGCGACAACAAGGGTTTCCCAGATTGCCATTGCTAGGACAGCGTAATGAAGACCGAGGACATCCATAAGGGGCACTGAGAGAAGACCAACTGCTGCCGTGCAGCACCAAATTGCCAACGTAAGCCGTCGCCCGCGAACTACATCGGGGGACAATATACTCATGGCATAAGCCAGAATTATTGCAGGGACCGCTCCGATAGATCCAAGTCGCCAACACCAAATAGCAGTGTCTGACAGTGGGTAGTTTGCGAGCTCAAGTATCTGCTGTGTAGCGAGAAACGATGGTAGAAGGACGGTGCTAGCCACTATGCTCAAGATGATGAAGACGAATCTTCTCTTTACCCTATAAACTGATGCCAGCCTTGCTGACTCCTCCACAGAAAAATGATAGGCGGCAAAGGCGGCGAGGACGGGGTTTATTATTTGCCAAACGACTGTTCTGATCTTGTCTATCAGCGAGTATAGTGCGATTAGTGCTTTATCATCATGGCCGGCTAAAAGCGACGGTATGACCACGGTTATTGGCACTGAAGCTGCTCGCCTAGACAGCTGCGCAAGCCCCATGCGCCAAAGATCGATAAGACCGTTGCGGGTTGATCCTGAACTGCGGCAGATGGCGTCGTTGCTGAAACAGTACCGTCGATACAAGAAAAGAGAGGAGCAGAGTGAGATTGCGGCGTTAGATAGGAAATATATCCAAGCATCAGATTCAACCCTAACAAACAGCAAAACTGTGAAAAGGTGTATGCCTCTACTTGCGATGCCTAGCAGGCCGTATGTTAGCTGCCCGCCCCTGTGAATGATCAAATATGCAGGTGGTAGGAATGCGGCTAGAACCGCGAGCTGCGATAGGCCGTAGAGATGGAATCTTTCACTCGATACTGCTGTAAGCCATACAAAGCCAAGGAGGCTTGCAACCACCCACATTAGAAAATGCAGAAGCAACAATCTGCGGGGTAGTGCGCAATCGCCGTCTGACTTCCGCGCCTCAGCAAGAATTTTTGGGCCAACAGTTGAAAGTCCGCAATCTACTACGATTAAGGTCGTGAAAGAAATTATCTGAATTAGCGCGAGATCGCCGTATTCATTAGGGCCAAGTGTCTTTAGTAGATGTGGAATCATCAGGATCGGCACTAGCGCGGATGCCGCGTTATATGCCCAATGTACGAATACACCGCTCTTGTTCATTGGAGTGCGGTTCTTCGTCTCTTGAGGGACCGGTAGAAATCTGAGGCGGCGAAAAATAGTTTTGCGGAGAACGCTCTCGTAAGCAAGCGGATATCCATAAGCCCCACGAGCGAATGGAGCGAACTCAATGATGCATGTCGAAGTCGAATCCGATAAGCTTCGCGAGCTTGAAGTGTGGCTCTGCGTATACCAATTGATTCCGCCTCTCGAACATACTCAACCAAGATATCAGGTATATTCCTTACTGACTCTGGATTGGCTAAATGGAGGCGATATAGCATATCATAGTCAACTGACGCTCTTATATTTGGATTGTACGAAATATTGAAACTGGTGAAGAGCGCTAGTCGAAATGTCGCGGTCGGGTGGGCGAATGGGTAGCCCCTGCGAAAAGCAATGTGAATATCCCTGGCGGTTATTGGTGCGGCAAACTCGGTTTGAACCTTGCCATCAAGGCCAATTATTCGCATGCTTCCGCCAAGTACAGCCACTTGCGGATTGATCCTTAGAAATTCCAGTTGACGGTCAAGTCGATCGGGGGTTGGTAAGTCCCCCGCGTCGACAAGCGCGGCAAAGTCGAACTTTAGTGCCGAAGCTTCGCTTATCAACCGATTCAGGCCGACCGAGATTCCCTTATTGACGTCGTGTCTAAATACATGGCAGATCTCACTGAATTCCGTTCCTGCCAAGTCTATAGGTTCTTTACTGCCGTCGTCGACGATCAGTATCTTATTGGGCTTGGTCCTGGAGTTCGCAATAGCGCCTAGCGTCCTCAGCAAGCCAGCCTTGTTGTTGTATACGGGAATGATGTAGCAAACTTTGGATTCGTGTTGCGTATTACCTGAGGCTGCCATTTTTCTAACTTCGGGAATACTTTCCATGGTTGCTATCTTTGGTCAGGCCGGAAAGGTCAATTCTCGATCATGGTTGATTGCTCATTCATGATGGTCATATGCTTGAAATCCGGCTAGTTTGACGAGGCTATCTTTGCGAGCTGTAAGATAATCGGCTTCAACCATCTCCTTGACTAGTTCAGCCAAACTTGTGCGGGGAGACCAGCCAAGCTTTTCTTTGGCTTTTTTCGGGTCGCCAAGCAGTGTCTCAACTTCGGTGGGGCGGTAATACCGCGGGTCGACCTTAACGATCACGTCGCCGGGTTTGCATTTGGCTTTGATCTCACCGCCCACCGGCTGTACAGCTTGCACAATGCCTACTTCCATTTCCGCCTCGCCTTCGAAAGCGAGCGTGATGCCAAGTTCTTTCGCCGCAAAGTCGACAAACTGCCTCACGCTGTACTGCACACCAGTGGCAATCACGAAGTCCTCTGCTTGCTGCTGTTGAAGCATCAGCCACTGCATCTCGATGTAGTCGCGCGCGTGGCCCCAGTCCCGTAGAGCGCTCAGGTTGCCCAGATACAGGCAATCTTGAAGACCTAGTGCAATTCGGCTGATAGCGCGAGTGATCTTGCGGGTGACGAATGTTTCGCCTCGCAGCGGGCTTTCGTGGTTGAAGAGAATGCCGTTGCAGGCGTAGATGCCGTAGGCCTCTCGGTAGTTGACGGTGATCCAGTAGGCGTACATCTTCGCCACCGCGTAGGGGCTGCGCGGGTAGAAGGGTGTGGTTTCCTTTTGGGGGATCTCCTGCACCAGACCGTAGAGCTCACTGGTGCTGGCCTGGTAGAAGCGGGTCTTCTTGGTCAGGCCCAGGATGCGAATGGCCTCCAGGATGCGCAGCGCGCCAATGCCGTCGGCGTTCGCGGTGTACTCGGGCTCTTCGAACGAGACCGCCACATGGCTCTGCGCTGCCAGGTTGTAGATCTCGTCGGGTTGCACCTTCTGGATGATCCGCACCAGGCTGGTGGAGTCGGTCAGATCGCCGTAGTGCAGGATGAACTTGCGGCCGTCCACATGCGGGTCCTGGTACAGGTGGTCGATGCGGTCGGTGTTGAACAGGCTGCTGCGGCGCTTGATGCCGTGCACTTCATAGCCCTTCTTCAGCAGGAACTCTGCAAGGTAGGCGCCGTCTTGGCCAGTCACGCCGGTGATCAGGGCAATCTTCTTGGAGGGGGTTTCAGTGGTCATGGGTTCTCGTTCAGAAAACTATTGGGATGAGTGATGGCTATGGAGGGCTATGCGCTTTCGGCGGTCAGCTGATCCGGAAGCGGGGCGCCGGCAATGCTGGCCCTGCACTGGGCGACAAACTGGTTCAGGACTTCCTGTGTGCCAAGGCGAGCCACGGCGTAGGCCCGTGCGGCCTGGCCCAGAAGTGCGCGCTCGGTTGGCTGGTGGGCTAGACGGACAATGCCCGTGGCCAGGTCTTCTGCGCTTCCCGGTTCACACAGAACGCCACAGCGAGCCACCACGTAGGCCACTTCGGAATCCGGGCGCGCAGTCGTCACCACGGGCCGTCCGCTGGACAGCATGGCGGTCAACTTGGAAGGCATCACGAGGTCGGCCACTTCGGGGTCTTGTGGCAGCAGGTGAATGTCCGCCATGCCCAGCAGTTCGGGCACGCGTTCCTTGGGTTGCAGCGGCAACATGCGAACGTTGGGCAACCCTGCGCAGGCGGACTCAAGCGCGGGCTTGGTGACCCCGTCACCACAGATCACGACCACCACGTTCGGTGCGTCGGTTTGCAGCAGGCGGGCGGCCTCGGGCAGCAGGTGCAGGCCCTGCTTGGCGCCCAAGGTGCCGCTGAACAAGGCCACCACCTGATCGTCGCTGATGCCCAGTTTCTTCCGGTAGGGGCTGGTACCTTGCCAAGGCGTCACGGCATCCACATCCACCCAGTTGGGGAAGAAGGCAATGCGCTCCTTGGCCACGCCTTTCTCGGCGGCGCGTTGCAGCATGCGTTGCGAGATGGTGGACACCACGTCAAAGCGCCGCATCAACCAGCGCTCGATGCCGGTGACCAGGCGGCGCACCCAGCGGCCCTTCAGCAGGCCCATGTCGAACGCCACATCCACCTCGTAGTCCTGGATATGCAGCCACGCCCGCGCGCCGCTCAGCCGCGCTGCCAGCCAGGCGACGGGGGTGCAGGCAAATGCGGGGGCGCACACCCACACCACATCAGGCCGCCAGGTGGCCTGCCACAGCACCACGGGCGCAGAAGAGATGGCAAAGCTCAGCAGGTGCAGCACGCGCTTCAGCCCGCCGGGCTGCGGTGGCACCCACAGCGGGCAGCGCCACACCCGGGCGCCGGCCACCTGTTCGGCGCGGTAGGCCGTGGCGCTGTAGCCCGCACCCACGTGCCAGGCCGGGTAGTAGGGCGGCGCCGTCACCACCCGCACCTCATGGCCCTGGGCAGCCAGCCACGCGGCCATCTCGCCGGTGTACTTGCCAATGCCTGTGGGTTCCGGCGCGAAATTGATGCCGTAAAGAAGAATCTTCAAAAGCTCACACTCCCTGGGTGGGGCTCAAGCAGAACCCGTGCCGATGCGCCGGGTGCCCGCCTCCTGAGGAGGCATGACCTCTAGTCCGTCTCGGCCGGGGCATCGAAAATCCCCACGCCAAAACCCGTCAATCTTACCGACCTTTGCTGTGACAAAGCCGTGTCGGCAGCGGGGCTCCTCCTTTGTGCTGAGGGGCGCATCACGCGGCTGCCCCTGGGCGCTCACCGGCGCCAAGCCTGGCCCACTGCCGCGCACAGTCGGGCGCCTGGCTGCGTCGTTCGGGGGCGAGGGTGGCCGCGCAATGGCAGTGACTCGTCAATTCTGTGGATCACCGGCAGGGCGCCAGGGGGCGATGATTCGGCGGCTGGCGTGGGGCTGCCCTGCCCCTACAGGTGACCCATGCCTCGGGTGCCGCCCCGCACCAATGCCGCTCGGCAGCGGGTCACCAGGCCAGGGCGGCGTGCGCGGATGGCGCGGCAATCCGTGAACCATGTCGCACTGCAGCAACCTGTGGGGCGCAAACTAGGGGTGGTGGGTGATGGCTGGTTCACTAACATGCGCTCACATGTTGAGCCGGCGTCGGACTGTGTCTGGCGCGAATATCGCATAAGCCTGTCAGGTGTAGGTCTGCTACACTCCGGCTAAAGTGTGTTTTCAAAGCTGAGGGAGTCTTCTCATCATGAACGTCAAGCAACTGTTGGTGGGTCTGTCCGCCGTGGCCATGCTGGCCTTTGGTTCGGGCGCGCATGCGGCCGTGGTCGTGAAGCAGACCGGTGCCACTCAGGCGTCGCAGTCGGCCGATGCCGGCACCACCGCCAAGATCCCGCGCACGCCTGAAGAGCGTTGCGCCAAGCGCCCGGCCGACAAGCAGACCAAGTGCCTGTGCAAGCGCGGCGTGACCCTGCCGGATTGCCCGCCCAGCAACAGCTGAACCGTCTGGTCTGAAGGGTGAGCGGGGCTGCTGTAGCCGCGCGCCACGCCAGAAGCCAGCGCAAGAACCATTCGCCGCAGCGTGCTGTGGCGAGTGGTTTTTTGTTTTGGGGCCTGGTGGCGCTGCTGATGACCTTGCCGGTGCTGCTGGGCGGCAACCGGGCATGGGCCGTGGGCCTGGCCGTGCTGGCGGCCTGGGGGCTGCTGTGTCTGGGTGCGTGGCAGCTGTGGCGCACACCAGGAACGGGCGCTGCCCTGCGCGATTCAGGTGCGCCGCGGGCCGTGTTGCCCCTGGCTGCGCTGGCCGGCCTGGCGCTGTTGGTGGCCGCCCAGGTGTTGACCGCCGGGCTGGGTCTGGACAGTGCGGTGGCCACGGCCGACCCATTCAAGACCCACGATTACCTGCTGCGAACACTGCTGTACGGTGCCGCCTTTGCCTTGGTGCTGCTGGCGGTACGCTCAGACCAGGCTGTCATCCGTCTGCTGGTGGCCTTTGTGACGGCTGGCTTGCTGCAGGCCTTTCTGGGTGCGGCCCTGCTGTCGACGGGCAAAGAGTTCTGGCTGTTGCACACGCCCTTCGACCATTACGGCCGGGCCAGCGGCACTTTTCCCAATGCGGATCACCTGGCCGGCTTTATGGAGCTATGCCTGTCCGCCGGACTTGGCCTGATGGTGTCGCAGTTTGGTGGGGATTCCGGCCCCCAGCAAGACGGCTGGCGCGGCCGAGCGCTGGATGCCCTGCGCTTTGCGCTGTCACCCAAGATGCTGTTGCGCATGTTGCTGGTGGTGCTGGTGATTGCGCTGGTGCTCACCCGCTCGCGCATGGGCAACGCGGCCTTCTTCATCAGTCTGCTGGCGGTGGGCGCGCTGGTGGCGTGGCGCTCGGCCAAGCTGCGCCGCCCGGCCTTGTGGCTGGTGGCCAGCATGGTGGTGATCGACATCTTCGTCATCGGCCAGCTGGTGGGGCTGGAAAAGGTAGTCACCCGCCTGCAGGGCACCGACATCATCACGCCCGGCAGCGCTGCCGCCTCGGGCGTGGTCGCTGCCCCCGAGCTGTCTGACAAGCAGCGCTACCGTGAAGAGTCGCTGCAGCAGCGGCTGACGCCGGCCATCGCCTCCCTGGAACTGGTGTGGCAGCGGCCTTGGCTGGGGTGGGGCGGCGGCAGCTTCGAGTCGGTGTTTCCGTCGGTGCGTTCGGCGCAGGTCATCCCCTACCAGTTCGACTACGCCCACAGCGACTATGCGCAGCAGGCCGTCGAGGTGGGCCTGCTGGGCCTGGCCCTGTGGCTGCTGGTGGGCGTGCTCGCACTGTGGCGCGCGCTGCGCCTGCTGGCCGATGACCAGCCGCGGCTGCACCGGGGCGTGGCGGTCAGCACCCTGATGGCGCTGGGCTGCCTGGGTCTGCACAGCGTGGTGGACTTCAACCTGCAGATTCCTGCCAATGCGCTGGCCATGACGGTGCTGCTGGCGCTGCCGTTCACGCTGCCCCTGAAGGCCTCGCGCCGCAGGTCCGGCCGTGGCCAGACGGCTGATGCTGACGCCAGCAGTGGCGCGCCCGCTCAGCAGGGCCGCACCCTGGGCCAGCATCTGGGACTGGCGCTGCCCTTGCTGGTGGCGCTGTGGCTGGTGCCGCAGGCAGCGCGCACGCTGTGGGCCGACTGGCTGGCAGCGCCCTCGTGGGGCCTGCTGTCGCGCCCCACTGAAATGCAGGGCAAGTACCGCGTGGTGCCCACCGCCGACATTGACGCGGCCATTGCGCGCCTGCAGCGGGCCCAGGAACTGACGCCGGATTCGCCCGAGATCCAGCACCGCCTGGGCCACTTCCTGCTGCTGCGCGCGGGCCGCCTGCCGCAGGACGATCCGCAGCAGCAGGCCCTGCTCCAGCAGGCCCAGGCGCACTTCGCCTTGGCCACACAGGCCCGGCCGCACGACCCCCGGCCCTGGCTGGGCGAGGCCAACGTGCGCTATTTCCAGGGCGATGTGGCCGGCGCCTGGGCGCTGTGGAACAAGGCGCGTGAACGCGGCCCGCAGGAGCGCGCCGTGCTGCACCTGGCCATGGACATGGCACTGCCCACATGGGAAGACGCGCCTGCCGACGTGAAGCAGTGGCTGGCCAATGCCTTCGACACCGGCAACGCTGAACTGCGCCGTGAGATGAACGAAGAGGCCGCCGACTACGGCCTGGAGTTCACCGAGGAATAGTCCCTGGCCCCCGCCGGACAGCGGCTCAGGCCGTTCAGGCGGCCTGAGCCATGGCGGGCGGCGGCAGGCCGCACAGGCGCGCCGGGCCGGCCACCAGCAGTTGCCAGGCGCGCTGCGCGCCCAGCTCCTGGGTCAGCAACTCACGGGCGGCGCCCATGCGGGGCGATCGGCCGCGCAGGTTGTGCGCGTCGCTGGCCACGGCGCTCACGCCGCCCAGCTCCAGCAGCGCCCAGGCGGTGTCGCAGGCGCGCTCACCAAAGTCACCTACCAGGGAGCCTGCGGTCAGCTGCAGCTGGCAGCCGGCGTCCAGCAGCGGGTGGATGCGGTCCAGACGCTCCATCACGCCGCGGTTGCGCTCGGGGTGGGCAATCAGCGGGGTGATGCCCTGGCGGGTCAGGGCCAGGCACAGGCGGTCGGTGCCCAGGGGCACCTGGCCGTCGGGCATCTCCAGCAGCATGGCCCGCGGGCGGGCGGCGTCGGTCTGGTTCAGGCAGGGCAGCTCGCCACTGCCTAGGCGGTCCAGCAGTTCGGCGCTCAGGCGCAGCTCGCCGGCCACATGCAGGCGCAGCGCAATGCCTTCCTGGGCCAGGCGCTCGCAGAAGGCGGCGTGCACCGGCGCAATCGTGGCGCGGGTGTTGTCAAAGCGGCCCGGAAACACATGCGGCGTGGCCACGGCTTGTTCAATGCCGTCGGCCACCATGGCGCGGGCCAGGGCCAGCGCGTCTTCTACGGTGGCGGGGCCGTCGTCAATGCCGGGCAGCACGTGGCAGTGCAGGTCGATCATGGGTACTGCTCAGTCGAAAGGGCCCGGCCGCGCGGGCGTCAGAACAGGCTCTCGCGCACGTAGATGACGTCGCCATCGCGCAGCGCGGCGGCCATGTCGGGCTGCACGATCTGCACGCTGCCATCCGCGGCGCGGCGGTGCACGCGGATGCCCTTTTCGGTGCCGCGCTGGGTCAGGCCACCGCCGGCGGCCAGCCCCTGCAGCAGGGTCATGCCGCGCTCCAGGCGCAGCTGGCCGGGGCGTTGCACTTCGCCGTAGATGTAGAACATCGGCGCGCGCTCCACCCACAGCACGTCGTTGCCCTGCAGCACCAGGTCGCCGGGGCGGTCAGAGGCTTCAAACACCGTGGGCAGGTCCACCTCGGTGCGGAACGGCTTGCCGGCGCGGGTGCCCACCACCACAACGCGGTCGGCCCCCTGCTGCGGCAGCACGCCGCCGGCCTGGGCCAGCACGTCGCTCATGCGGGTGCCGCCTTGTTCCAGCGGGTAGCGGCCGGGCCGGGCCACCTGGCCCAGCACGCTCACCTGGCTGCCGCGCGCCTGCATCAGCACCACGGTGACCTGGGGGTTCTTGATGTACTCGCCGCGCTTCAGGCCTTCGGCGATGAACTGCTCGGCTTCGCTGACGGTCAGGCTGCCCAGGCGGATGGCGCCCAGCAGCGGATAGCTGACCATGCCGGTGTCGCTCAGGCGCAGCTCCAGGCTCAGGTCGGGGCTTTGGTACACCTGCACGCGGATGGTGTCGCCCGGACCCAGGCGGTACTCGGGCGCGGTGGTCGAGGCCAGTGCCGCCGGGGCCGCGGGCGCGGGCGTCTGGGCAGGCGCCAGCGTGGGCAGGCTCAGCACCAGCGGCAGCAACAGGGAAAGCAGGCGAAAGGACATGACAGGATCAGCCAAGGATGGACGCAAGCGTACGACGAACCGGGGGCCTCAGCGCAGCCAGGCCTGCACCGAACAGCCGTACGACGTGCTGGAATACGGAAAAGACTGCCCGGCCACCACGCCACTGGTGCTGCGCGACTCGCGCGCAGCGCGGCAGCTCAGCTGCAGGTTGCGCAGGGCCTGGTAGGTGGCGGTGAGCTGCAGGGCCTGGGTGCGGTCAGAGCCGGTGCTGTTGCCGGTGCCGCCTTGCAGGCTGGCACTCAGGCTGCGTTGCGAGCGGCTGCCGGCCAGGTCCACCGCGATCTTGCCGGTGGCCTGCCAGCGGGCACCCAGGTCCAGCGTGGTGCGCACCAGCGCGTCGTTGTAGCTGGTGATGGTGTCGGTGCTGCCGCTGGTGCTCAGGTCGCGGGCGCCGGTGTCGCTGTCGCGCGCCAGGCGGCTGAACAGGCGGGTCTTGCCGCTGAGCTGCCACGCCCACTGCACCGAGCCCGACCACTGCGAACCATCACGCACCGTGGTCAGCGAATGGCTTTCCACGCCGCGCACCAGGCGCAGCTCCAGCTGGCTGGCGCCGCTGGGCGCCCAGTTCACGCGCAGCTCCAGGTCATTGCGCGAGAAATCGTCGCCAGCGCCCAGGTTGGGGTACTCGCCCTGCGTGTGGCGCAGCAAGGCGGTGATGCCCAGGTCAGGGGTGGATTGGTAGCGCACGCCCACGTCGGCGCTGTCCCGTGACAGGTCCTGCGAGCGGTAGGCACTGAGGGATTCACGGCGCTGGAACGCATCCAGGCCGCCCACCACCGACCAGGTGGTGACCAGGCCCTTGCTGAGACGCAGGTTGGCCTGGGTCTGGCGCTCGAGATTGCCGTCCGCCAGCACGGTCCCATTGCCAAGCGTGCGGTTGACCAGGCTGCGGGCGGTGCGCAGGCCCAGGTCGCCGAAGACCAGGTTTCCCGGCTCAAAGCTCAGGCCCACCGTCACCTCATGGCTGAGGTTGTCCAGGGCCTTCTGGTTCTGGAAGCGGTTGTGCTCCAGCAGCGCGTTCACCCGCAAGCGCTCTCGGCCAATGCCCTGGTCCAGCTGGCCACGGATGCCGGCCGAATAGACGGTGTCTGCCACCGCATTGCCAGCCGATGCGCGCAGCACATTGCTGTCATGCGTGATGTCCAGCTCGCCCGCAATGCCCCAGGGGTTGCCCTCGGCCAGCGCCGCGGTGGCCGACAGCAGCGGCAGCGCCAGCACGGCGCGGCGCACCGCGGTGACGAAGAACTCAGTAGGCGCCACGGTCAAAGAACATCAGTTTGGCGGTGCGGGCAATGATCAGCAGGTCCAGGCCCAGCGACCAGTTGCGCAGGTATTCCAGGTCGTACTCTACGCGGGCGGCCATCTTGTCCACGGTGTCGGTCTCGCCGCGCAGGCCGTTCACCTGGGCCCAACCGGTGATGCCGGGCTTCACCTTGTGCCGCGCCATGTAGGCCTTCACCAGCTGGCGGTACTGCTCGTTGTGGGCCACCGCATGCGGGCGCGGGCCCACGATGCTCATGCGGCCCTGCAGCACGTTGATGAACTGCGGCAGCTCGTCCAGGGATGTCTTGCGGATGAAGGCCCCGAAGCGGGTGATGCGCGGGTCGTCGCGCGTGGCCTGCTGCACCACCGGGCCGTTGTCCTGCGTGACCATGGACCGGAACTTGTAGACGTTGATGTCCTCGCCGTCCAGCCCGGTGCGGCGCTGCTTGAAGATGATGGGCCCGGGCGAGCTGAGCTTCACCCCAATGGCCACCGCCAGCAGGATGGGCGAGATCAGCACCAGGATGATGCTGGCCAGCACGATGTCGCTGAGGCGCTTGATCAGGCCGTTCACGCCGGTGAAGGGCGTGACGATCAGGCCCACCACCGGCACGCCGCCCATGTCGTTCAGCCGGCCCTGGATGATGTTCACCGCGAACACGTCAGGCACGTAGTGCAACGAAGCCGTGGTGTTCTGCAGCGACTCCATCAGGTCCAGGATGCGCGGCTGCGAGCTCAGCGGCAGCGTGATGAACACGTCCTTGATGCCGTGCTGGTCGATGTAGGCGGGCAGGTCAGCCAGGCGGCCCAGCAGCGTGGCGCCGGGGGGCAGCTCGGTGCGGTCGGGCGTGCGGTCGTCGAAATAGCCCATCAGGTCGTGGCCAAAGGCCCGCCGTGACTGCAGCATGGCCGACACCCGCTGCCCGCTGTGGTTGGCACCCACCACCACCGCCGGCCGGCGCGAACTGGGCAGCGACGCGTGGTGCCGCAACCAGCTGGTGCCCACCATGGTCAGCAGCAGTTGCACGATGGGGGTGACCGCCATCCAGGTGGCCAGCATGCGCACCGGGAACTGCTGCAGCGTGTTGGTGGCATAGCCCAGCAGCAGCAGCACCAGCAGCACGCCCAGCCAGGACAGCAGGGTGTCGTTCAGCACGCCCACGCCGGTCTGCCCGAATCGGTTGGCGCCCGGGAACATCAGCACCAGCAGCAGCACCATCAGGGCGGTGGACACGCCACCGAAGGGGTGCCGGAACAGCGAATGACAGAAGGCCAGCGTCCCGCAGGCCACCACGGGTTCCATGATGGCGGCGACCGCCGTGGGCACGGACGGGGGCGAGCTGAGAAAACGCTTGCGCGCGCTGTGGTCTTCAAACATTCGGACAGGCCGCGGGTCGTCAGGCCTTTACGGCCGTCGATCCATCGGCGAACTCCCTGGGTAGCAGGAGGTGGATTGTAAAGAACGCGGTCTGGCGGGGTGCCAAGCAATGCCGCAACCCAAGGCCATTTGTGCACGCACATCCACGGAAATGATGACCTTGCACGCCTGGCAGCGCCCAGAGGGCGCCGGCCACTGGGCACGCAAGCCCTGTGCCTGGGTAACGCAGCGTGTGGCGCGCAATGGGCTCAGCGGCCGTTGCAGGTGTGGCGGCGTGGCGGGTGCTGCGCGCCGTATTCGAGGAACTTGCCACGGGCGGCGTCGTTTCACCGATTGACCCATCTTGTAAGGCCATGTAACTTGTCCCGCCATGGGTACCTTGGCCGTGGTGAGTCGAAAAGGGGGCAGTGGCAAGAGCACGCTGGCCACCAACCTGGCTGTCTACCTGGCGCGCAGCACCGGCTCGGTCACGCTGGGCGACCTGGACCACCAGCAGTCAATGCGGGTGTGGCTGGCGCGCCGGCCATCGGCGGCGCCGCCAATCGCCGGTTGGGTGGGCGATTCCGTGCGCCTGTCCCGCCCCGCCCTGGGCACCCAGCACCTGGTGCTGGACACCCCCGGCGGCCTGCACGGTCTGGGCCTGGCCCGGGTGGTGATGGTGGCCGACGCCATCCTGCTGCCCGTGGGCGGCTCGGTGTTCGACCGCGAATCGGCCTCGGACTGCTGGAACGAACTGCGCAGCCAGCCCCGCATCATGAAGGGCCAGTGCCGCGTGGCCGCCATCGGCATGCGGGTGGATGCGCGCACCCATGTGGATCGCATCACCGCCGAATGGGCGGCCAGCGTGAACATTCCCTACATCACCTCGCTGCGCATGGCGCAGATCTACGTGCGCGCAGTGGAAAACGGCATCAGCCTCTTCGACATGCCCGACAACGTGGGCGCCACCGACCGCGAACAGTGGCAACCCCTGCTCGCCTGGGCCCACCCGGTGTTCTTCCCGCAGCCCAAGGAAGATCCGCTGACCCCCAGCCTGCGCCTGGCGGCCAAGGTGGTGCCGCTGCGGCCGCGGCAGGCCCTGCCTGAAGACACCCGCCCCGCCAGCCTGCCCCCGGAGGCCGCACCACCCGTGCTGGCGCGGCCGGGCCGATGGTCAAGCTGGCTGTCGGGCCTGCTGGCGGCGCGGCGCTGACGCGGCCGGGGCCCGGCGCCCCTTACTGCCCCTGCCCCAACGCCTGCGCCACCCCTGGCGTGTACGCCGCGCCATGCTTGACCTGCGCGGTCGAGGCCTTGAGCGTGTCGCCGATGGGCTCGGCGCGGCCGCCCAGGCAGCGGGCCAGGAACTGTTCGGTCACGGCGTTGAAGGCGATGCTGTTGACCGGGCGGGCGAAGCCGTGGCCTTCGTCGGGGAAGAGCACGTAGGTGACCGGGATGTTGCGCTCGGCCATGGCCTGTACGATCTGGTCGGATTCGCGCACGTTCACCCGCGGGTCGTTGGCGCCCTGGCCGATCAGCAGCGGGCGCACGATGCGATCAGCGTAGGTGAGCGGGCTGCGCTCCTTGAGCAGCACCTTGCCGGCCTCGGTGGTGGGGTCGCCCATGCGGCGGTAGAGCTGCTGGCGGAAGCTTTCCCAGTAGGGCGGGATCGATTCCAGCAGCGTGAACAGGTTGGACGGCCCGACGATGTCCACGCCGCAGGCAAACGCGGTGGGCGTGAAGGTCAGGCCGGCCAGCGTGGCGTAGCCGCCGTAGCTGCCGCCCATGATGGCCACCTGTTCGCGGGTGGTGATGCCGTTCTTCACCGCCCAGTCCACCGCGTCCAGCAGGTCGTCGTGCATGCGCCGTCCCCATTGCAGGTCGCCTGCGCTGGTGAAGGCCTTGCCGAAGCCGGTGGAGCCGCGGAAGTTGACCGACAGCACCGCATAGCCGCGGTTGGCCAGCCACTGGTGGTAGCTGTTGTAGCCGTGGTCGTCGCGTGCCCAGGGGCCGCCGTGCACCAGCAGCACCATCGGCACCGGCCGGGCGGGGCGGCCGCTGCCCTGCGGATCCACCGCCTTGGGCAGCGACAGGTAGCTCACCAGCGTCAGGCCGTCGCGGGCCTTCAGCTCCAGCGCCTGCATCGGCACCAGCGGCGCGCCTTCCAGCTCGGGCCGGGTGACGAACAGCGGGGTCAGGCGGCGCGCGCTGCGGTCGAACAGCACGGTGTAGGACGGCGCGGTCACCGGATCGACGGCCAGCACCCAGCGGTCGTCGGCATTGGTGCGGGCCGTCAGCATGAAGCTGCCCTTGAGCGCGCCGCGCAGGTAGGCCAGGTCGGCGGCCACCGCGGGGTCGTTGGCCACGTACTCCTGCTGCAGGTAGTTGACCTGCCAGGCCAGCACGCGGCCGTCGCGCAGGTCGGTGAGCACGCTGCCGATGTCGGCGCGGCGGTCCTCGGCCACCACGCGGGTGGTGCCGCTGGCCAGGTCCTGGGCCACCAGGGCGGCGGTGTCGCGGCCGCGCGAGTCGGTCCAGTACAGGGTGCGGCCATCCGGGGTGAAGCCGCGCGGGCCGGTGGCCAGCGAGTCGTCCATCGACACGCTGGTGAAGGCGGTGGGCTCCACCAGGCCGTTGCTCATGCGGTGGTAGTCGATGCCGCCGTCGGGACGCGACTTTTCAGCCAGGCGCAGCACCAGCTGGTCATCGGCATGAATGCCGGCCCAGCCCTGCTCGTTGCGCAGCACCAGGCTGAGCGCACCGCTGGCCAGGTCCAGGCTGTAGACATCGTGCCAGCGCGGATCCCGGTTGTTGATGCCCACCAGGATGCGGTCCTTCTTCTGGCGGCTGATCTTGATGATCTCGACCCGCGTCTTCTCGAACGGGGTCAGGCTGCGCGGCTCGCCGCCGTCCACAGCCACGCCGTAGAGCAGGTAGTTCTCGTCGCCCCCCTGGTCGTTGATGAACAGGATGCGCTGCGAGTCCGGCGCCCAGAAGTAGGAGCGGATCGGGCGGGTCTTCTCGGCGGTCAGCGCGCGCGCCTGGTCGGGCCGGTCCACCGGTGCCACCCAGATGTTGAGCACGCCGTCGCGCGGGGCGATCCAGCTGAGCCAGCGGCCATCGGGGCTGATGCGGCCAGCGGCCTTGGTGGGGTTGCCGAAGAAGCGGGCGCGCTCGATCAGCGGCACCTCGGCCGGGGCCGGGCTGGCGGTGGGCGCGGGGCTTTGCGCATGGGCACCCAGCGGCAGCAGGGCGGGCAGCAGGACGGGGAGCAGGGCGGCCGACGCGGCAAGCGTGGCCGCACGCAGGGCGCGGTGCAGCATGGGGGTCCTCCACTGAGAGACGCTCAGCTTCTGAGGCCCGTCTTGTAGCACGCGCCCGGCGGGCTGCGTCAGCGGAAGGGGAAGAAGACCGGGATGGCGACCAGGGCCACGGCGTTGAAGGTCAGCGCCACCGGCAGGCCGGCGCGGACGAAGTCGCCCATGGTGTAGCGGCCGGGGGCCATGACCATCAGGTTGGTCTGGTAGCCATAGGGCGTGATGAAGCTGCAGCTGGCGCCGTACAGCACCGCCATGACGAAGGGCATGGGCGACAGGCCCAGCTGCTCGGCCACGCCCAGCGCCACCGGAAAGGCCAGTGCGGCGGCGGCGTTGTTGCTCATCAGCTCGGTCAGGATCCAGGTGGCCAGCAGCAGCACCGCCAGCGCGAAGTAGGGCCCCAGGCTGTCGGCGCCGGTGAGCAAGCCGCCGGCCATCATCTTGGCGGCGCCGGTGCTGATCATCACCTCCGAGATCACCAGCGACGAGGCGATGATCATGATCAGCTCCCAGGGCACGTTGCGGCGCAGGTCGCTCACCCGCGCCAGGCCGCTCATCAGGAACAGCGCCAGCAGCAGCATCATGCCCTTGAGGAAGTCGATCACCTCGAAGGCCGACAGCGCGATGACCGCGACAAAGCCGATCAGCGACAGCCAGCTCTTCTTCGGGTCGACGAATTTCTGCACCTCGCGGCGCGACACCACCACGAAGTTGCGGCCCAGGTTGTTGCGCTTGTCGAAGTCCTGACCCACCACCAGCACCAGCGCGTCGCCCACCTCCAGCCGGGTGTTGCCGATGCTGCCGCCCAGGCGTTCGGCGCCGCGGCGCACGGCCACCACGGCGGCGTCGAAGTTCGAGCGGAAGTCCACCTCGCGGATGGTGCGCCGCGCCAGCATCGAGCCGGCGGCCACCACCACCTCCACCAGGTTGGCCAGCGGCAGGTCGTCGTGGTGGCCGTGCGGGCGCAGGCCGGGGAACTGGGCCAGCAGGTCGATGCGGGTGACGTCGCCGGTGAAGACCAGGATGTCGCCGGCATTGACGAAGCGGTCGGGCTCGACCGGCGCGATGATGTACTCGCCGCGCACGATCTCGGTCAGGAACAGGTGGCCCAGGTTGCGCAGGCCGGCCTCCTCGATCGTCTTGCCGATCAGCGGGCAGTCGGGCAGCACCTCGGCTTCCAGGAAGTAGTCGCTGGCCTCGTCCTCGGCCGGCAGCTGGGCCTTGAGCAGGCGCGGGTAGACCAGCACCATCACGATGCCGCAGGCCACCACGATCAGGATGCCCACCGGAAACAGGTCGAACAGGTGCAGCGGCGGCATGTTGCGGCCGGTGAGCAGGCTGTTGACCAGCAGGTTGGTGCTGGTGCCCACCAGCGTCAGGGTGCCGCCCAGCGTGGCGGCGTAGCACATGGGGATCAGCAGGCGCGCGGCGCTGTGCTCGCGGTTGCCCTTGAGCGGCCCGATCAACGAGGCCACCACGGCGGTGTTGTTCAGGAAGGCGCTGTACACGGCGGTGGCGCCGTAGAGCTTGACCAGCGCCCAGCGGTAGGGGCCGCGCACCAGCTTCTCGGCCATCAGCTCCAGCATGCGCGACTTGTCCAGCACGATGGACAGCAGCAGCAGCACCACCACGGTGATCAGGCCGTTGTTGGTGAACTGCTTGAGCGCGTTGCCCATGCTGATGAAGTTCAGCATGACGAACAGAAAGGCCGCGCCCGCGAACAGCGTGCCGGGCGCGCGGCGGCCGCGCACCAGCTCGACGATCAGCAGCGCCAGCGTGGCGAACACCACGGCTTGTTGCCAGGTCATGGCATGACTCCGTCTAACCGGGCGCACATGGGTGCGCCCGGTGGGTCTGGGACAGCAGGCTCAGCGCCTCAGTCGATGATGCCGCGCTGGCGCAGCGCTGCGATCACCGCGTCAGCGGCCTGGTCGGCCGACTGGTTGGTGGTGTTCACGCGCATCTCGGGGTTCTCGGGCGCTTCGTACGGGCTGGAGATGCCGGTGAAGTTGGTGATCTCGCCGCGGCGCGCCTTCTTGTACAGGCCCTTGACGTCGCGGTCCTCGGCCACGTCCAGCGGGGTGTCCACGTACACCTCGACGAACTCGCCCTCGCCCATCAGGCTGCGCGCCATGGCGCGCTCGGAGCGGAACGGCGAGATGAACGCGGTCAGCACGATCAGGCCGGCGTCCACCATCAGGTGCGCCACCTCGGAGATGCGGCGGATGTTCTCCACCCGGTCGGCCTCGGTGAAGCCCAGGTCCTTGTTCAGGCCGTGGCGCACGTTGTCGCCGTCGAGCAGGTAGGTGTGCCGGCCCATGGCGTGCAGCTTCTTCTCGACCAGGTTGGCGATAGTCGACTTGCCCGCGCCCGACAGGCCGGTGAACCACAGCACCGCGGGCTTCTGGCCCTTGGCGGTGGCGCGTGCGGCCTTGTCCACGTCCACATGCTGCATGTGGATGTTGTGCGAGCGGCGCAGCGCGAAGTGCAGCATGCCCGCGCCGACCGTGTTGTTGGTCAGGCGGTTGATCAGGATGAAGCCGCCGGTGTCGCGGTTGGCGGTGTAGGGGTCGAAGGCGATGGGGCGGTCCAGCGCCAGGTTGACCACGCCGATCTCGTTGACCTCGAGCTGCTTGGCCGCGAGGTGCTCCATCGTGTTGACGTTGACCTTGTACTTGGGCTCGGTGACGGTGGCGGTCACCGTCTGCGTGCCCACCTTCAGCAGGTAGGGGCGGCCCGGCAGCATGGGCTCGTCGGTCATCCAGACGATGGTGGCCTCGAACTGGTCGGCCACCTCGGCGGGGCTGTCGGCGGTGGAGATGACGTCGCCGCGCGAGATGTCGATCTCGTCTTCCAGCGTCAGGGTCACGCTCTGGCCGGCCACGGCCATCGGCAGGTCACCGTTCATGGTGACGATGCGCGCCACCTTGCTCTCGCGGCCCGAGGGCTGGGCACGGATGCGGTCACCCGGCTTGATGACGCCGCCGGTGACCACGCCGCAGAAGCCGCGGAAGTCCAGGTTCGGGCGGTTGACCCACTGCACCGGCAGGCGGAAGGCCTCGCGCTGCTGGCGCGCCTCGTCGATCTCGCAGGTTTCCAGGAAGCCCATCAGCGTGGGGCCGTGGTACCAGGGCGTGTGGGCGCTGGCCTCCAGCATGTTGTCGCCCTTCAGGCCCGACAGCGGGATGCTGGTGATGTCGTTCAGGCCGATCTGCTTGGCGAAGACGCGGTATTCCTCGTTGATGCGGTCGAACACTTCCTGCGAGTAGTCGACCAGGTCCATCTTGTTGATCGCCAGCACCACCTTGCGGATGCCGATCAGGCTGACCAGGTAGCTGTGGCGGCGGGTCTGCGTGAGCACGCCCTTGCGCGCGTCGATCAGGATCACGGCCACGTCGGCGGTGGACGCGCCGGTGATCATGTTGCGCGTGTACTGCTCGTGGCCCGGGGTGTCGGCGACGATGAACTTGCGGCGGTCGGTGCTGAAGAAGCGGTAGGCCACGTCGATCGTGATGCCCTGCTCGCGCTCGGCGGCCAGGCCGTCCACCAGCAGCGCGAAGTCGATCTCGCCGCCCTGGGTGCCCCACTTCTTGGAGTCGTTCTCGATGGCGGCGAGCTGGTCCTCGAAGAGCATCTTCGATTCATAGAGCAGCCGGCCGATGACGGTGGACTTGCCGTCGTCCACCGAGCCGCAGGTGATGAAACGCAGCAGCGATTTCTTCTCGTGCTGCTTGAGGTACTTCTCGATGTCGACCGAGATCATGTCGGAAACGTGTGCCATGGTCTTTCCTTGGATGTCTTCAGGTATTCGTCAAGCCGCATGCGCGGATCCGGCTTTGCCGGGCCGCTGCATGAGCCCCCTTGGGGGGCAGCGACCGGCAGGGAGCGTGGGGGCCGTCAGAAATAGCCTTCTTGCTTTTTCTTCTCCATGGAAGCAGCGGAATCGTGGTCGATCATCCGGCCCTGGCGCTCGCTGGTCTTGGTCAGCAGCATTTCCTGGATGATCTCGGTCAGCGTGCTGGCGGTGGACTCCACCGCGCCGGACAGCGGGTAGCAGCCCAGGGTGCGGAAGCGCACGCTCTTCATCATCGGCACCTCGCCCTCGCGCAGCGGGAAGCGCTCGTCGTCGACCATGATCAGCGTGCCGTCACGGTCGACCACCGGGCGCTCGGCGGCGTAGTACAGCGGCACGATGGGGATGTTTTCCAGGTAGATGTACTGCCAGATGTCCAGCTCGGTCCAGTTCGAGATCGGGAAGCAGCGGATCGACTCGCCCTTGTGCTTGCGGCCGTTGTAGAGGCGCCAGAGCTCGGGGCGCTGGTTCTTCGGGTCCCAGCGGTGCTGCGCGCTGCGGAACGAGAAGATGCGCTCCTTGGCGCGGCTCTTCTCTTCGTCGCGGCGGGCGCCGCCGAAGGCGACGTCGAAGTTGAACTTGTCCAGTGCCTGCTTCAGGCCCTGGGTCTTCCACATGTCGGTGTGGATCTGCGAGCCGTGGGTGAAGGGGTTGATGCCCAGCTCCATCGCCTCGGGGTTGTGGTGGACCAGCAGGTCCATGCCCGATTCCTTGGCCATGCGGTCACGCATCTCGTACATGGCGCGGAACTTCCAGGTGGTGTCCACGTGCAGCAGCGGGAAGGGCGGCGGCGCCGGGTAGAAGGCCTTGCGCGCCAGATGCAGCATCACGGCCGAGTCCTTGCCGATCGAGTACAGCATCACCGGGTTGTCGGCTTCGGCGACAACCTCGCGCATGATGTGGATGCTCTCGGCTTCCAGGCGTTGGAGGTGGGTCAGGCTCATCGGTTTTTCCTGCGCAGATGGGATGTTGGCGACGGCGGGGCGGGCCCGGCTGTCGAAGGACGGGATGTTCGCCGCTGGCGCGGCACGCGGGGGATCGTTTGTTGTGGCGTTGGTCACGGGCGCCGCTTCGGGCGCTGTTCGGCGTATCGGCGCGATCGGGCAATCCTGAAGCGCCAGCGCGGGCTGGGTGGCCAGCCAATCGGTCAGAGTGGGCGCGCGGCGCAGGTCGGGGCCGTGCAGGGCCAGCAGCCAGGGGCCCTCGGGGTCGGCGGCCAGGCGTTCGAACAGGCGGCGCCAGCCGTCCAGCGCCGACAGGCGCTCCACCGGCAGCCAGCGCAGGCTGCCGCGCGGCGTCAGGGCCACCAGGATGCCGGCACCGGCCGGCGCGCCGCTGCGCTGGGCCAGCGCACCCACCCACAGCAGCTTGCGCTGCTGGGCACGGGCCTCGCGCTGCAGCGCGGGCCAGCGCTCGCGCAGCCAGTCGGCGCCCGGGCCGTGGGCGGGGGCGGCGTCGGCCAGGCTGTGCAGAGCCAGGCCCCAGCGCTCCAGCAGCCGCGACAGCGCGCGCGGCTCCAGCGCCAGGCCCCAGCGCTGGCGGGCCAGGGCCTGCAGCGCGGTGGTGTCCCACAGGCCGGCGGGCAGGCCCGCCGCTTCGGGGGCCTGGGTCAGCGCGGCCTGGCGCAGTGCGGCTTCCTGGGTGGCGTCCAGCACGCGGCCGCTGCCGCGCGGGCGGCCGCGCGCGGCCACGTCGATCGCCTGCCAGCCGCCCTGCTCGAAGGCCTGGTAGGCCTTGATGATGGTGGGCACGCTCAGGCCGGTGGCGGCCTGGATCTGGCTGAGGCTCAGACCGTCCACGCGCAGCTGCACCGCACGCCGGCGGCGTGAATTCAGCGCAGAAATGTCAGGTGCGTGCGTGGACACAGTCTGGTCAATAAATGTTTTAGGGGTGGGAGTGTGCCATGGGGGCTGCACAATCCGGCATCCCTTGTTTGGCAAGACCCCACCATGAACGCTGCTGCCACCCCTGACCTGTCCGCCCTGCTGGAAAGCCTGGTGCCGCTGATCCGCGATGCGGGTCAGGTCATCATGGACATCTACGCCACCGACTTCGACGTCACGAAGAAGGGCGACGATTCGCCGGTCACCCAGGCCGACGGCCGCGCCGAGGCGGTGATCCTGGCCGGCCTGGCGCGCCTCGCCCCGGGCATCCCGGTGGTGGCCGAAGAGGCTGTGTCGGCAGGCAATATCCCCGATGTGAGTGACCGCTTCTTCCTGGTCGATCCGCTGGACGGCACCAAGGAGTTCATCAGCCGCAATGGCGAGTTCACCGTGAACATCGCGTTGATCGAGCAGGGCCGCCCGGTGCTGGGCCTGGTCTATGCGCCGGCCATCGGCCGCCTGTTCGGCGGCGTGGCCGGGCAGGGCGCCTGGCTGGAAGACGCCCAGGGCCGCCGCGCGATCCGCTGCCGTGCCGTGCCGGCCGAGGGCCTGACCGTGGTGGCCAGCCGCTCGCACGGCGACGAGACCGCGCTCGACGCCTTCCTGGGCGGGCGCAAGGTGGCCTCGCGCACCAACGCCGGCTCGTCGCTGAAGCTGTGCCTGGTGGCCGCTGGCGAGGCCGACCTGTACCCGCGCCTGGGCCGCACCATGGAGTGGGACATCGCCGCCGGTGACGCCGTGCTGCGCGCCGCCGGTGGCCGCGTCACCGTGGTGGCCGACGGCGCCGACCTGCGCTACGGCAAGCCGGGCTTCGACAACCCGCATTTCGCCGCCGCCGGTCTCTGACCGGTCCCGCCTCGCCCGCCCTGGCCATGTCCGTGACGGACGCCTGCGCGGCGCTGCTGGAAGGCCGTCGCCTGTGGGCGCCCACGCCGGGCGTGGCGCGCATCGCCACGCTGCCCGAGCTGCTGCACGGGGCCCGGCTGGTGCGCTCCCCGGTCGAGGCCGACGCGGTGCTGGCCTGGGGCCGCAAGCCCAGCGCCGAGCGCGCCGAAGCGCTGGCGCGCCGCCACGGCCTGCCGCTGCTGCGGCTGGAGGACGGCTTCCTGCGCTCGCTGGCGCTGGGGCCGGATGCACCGCCGTGGTCGGTGGTGCTGGACGACGAGGGCATCTACTACGACGCCAGCCGGCCCTCGCGCCTGGAGCGCCTGATCGCCGCCGGCGTGGACGCCGCCCAGGCCGCGCGTGCCGAGGCGCTGCGCCAGGCCTGGTGCGAGGCGCGCGTGTCCAAGTACAACCTGGCGCGTGACCGCGACCCCGCCAGCCTGGTTCGCCCGGGCGATGTGCTGGTGGTGGACCAGACCGCCGGTGACGCGGCCATCACCCATGGCGGCGCCGACGCCAGCAGCTTTGCCCGCATGCTCGAGGCGGCGCTGGACGAACACCCCGGCGCGCGCGTGCTGCTGAAGGTCCACCCCGACGTGCTGAGCGGCCGCAAGCGCGGGCACTTCTCGCCCGAGCGCCTGACGCCGGGGGCCGCCGCGCGGGTGGTGTGGCTGGCCGATCCGGTGCACCCGCCCGATCTGCTGCAGCAGGTGGCGGCGGTGTATGTGGTGACCTCGCAGATGGGTTTCGAGGCGCTGCTGTGGCGCCGCCCGCTGCGCTGTTTCGGCCTGCCCTTCTACGCCGGCTGGGGCCTGAGCACCGACGAGCTGCCGCTGCCGCGGCGCGCCCCCGCTGGTCTGGAGGCCCTGGTCCACGCGGCGCTGGTGGACTATCCACGCCAGGTGCATCCCCACGGTGGTGCACGCTGCACCCCCGAGGCGCTGGTGCAGGCCGTGGGCTGGCTGCGCCAGCAGCGCCAGCAGGATCCCGAGCGCGTCACCGCGGTGGGCTTCTCGTGGTGGAAGCGGCCGATCCTGCGGCGCTTCATGCCGGGCAGTCAGGTGCAGTTCCAGTCGGCGCGCCAGCCGCTGGCGGGTGGCGAACACCTGGTGCTGTGGGGGCGCGCCACGCCGCCCGCTGGCGGCACGCCGGCCAGTGTGCGCCGGGTCGAGGACGGTTTCCTGCGCTCGGTCGGCCTGGGCGCCGAGATGCGCCAGCCGCTGTCCTGGGTCGTCGATGCCCAGGGCCTGTACTACGACGCCACCGCGCCCTCGCAGCTGGAGCGGTGGCTGCAGTCGGGCGAGCTGCCGGCGGCGCTGCGCGCGCGGGCAGCGGCACTGCGCCAGCGCATCCTGGCGGCGCGCCTGACCAAGTACAACCTGGCCGGCCGCGCCTGGCAGCGCCCGGCGGGCGACCGGCCGGTGCTGCTGGTGGTGGGCCAGGTGGAGGCCGATGAATCCCTGCGCTGGGGCGCACCAGGACTGTGCCGCAATGCCGACCTGCTGCGTGCCGCCCGGGCCGAGCGCCCCGACGCCTGGCTGGTCTACAAACCCCACCCCGACGTGGTGGCCGGCCTGCGCCGCGCCGGCGACGGTGAGGCCCAGGCCCAGGCCAGCGCCGACGAGGTGGTGGTGGACGTGCCGATCGACCTGCTGATCGAGCAGGTGGACGAAGTGCATGTGCTCACTTCCCTGGCGGGCTTTGAAGCGCTGCTGCGTCAGCGCCGGGTGGTCTGCTGGGGCGCGCCCTTCTACGCCGGCTGGGGCCTGACCGAGGACCGCGTGGCGCTGCCGCGGCGCCAGCGCCGGCTGGACCTGGACAGCCTGGTGGCCGCCGCCCTGATCCTGTATCCGCGCTACGTGGACCCGGCCAGTGGCCTGCCCTGCCCGCCCGAGCGGGCGATCGACGCGCTGCTGGCCTGGCGGGAGCGCCCGCCCGAGGGGCGCGCCCGGCGGGCGGCACGGCGCTGGCTGCTGGGATGGGCACGCCGCTTGCGTGGACGCTGATAGTCGCCGCAATGGAGGCATAGGTCACGGTTTCGGCGGTTCCAAAGCCCCTGAAGGTTCACTATTGGGGATCGCGGACCGTTGTAAAGGCCACTTACACTGCGGACACAAAGACACCATGCTGGTGCATGCGAGGGATTCCGGCATGTTTCCGGTGGCGGTGGCTTGCCCTGAAATAGCCATGATTCCGCATTCTCTGGACCATTTGCTGTCGCGCCAACGCACCCTGATGCTTCAGGGTCCGATGGGCGACTTTTTCGCGCGTCTGGCCCAGACGCTGCGCAGCAATGGCCAGCAGGTCTGGAAGGTCAACTTCAACGGCGGCGACGACCTGTTCTACAGCGGCACCGACGTGCTGCGCTTCCACCAGCCGGCTGCCTACTTCGCCGAGTGGTTCGCCCACCTGCTGGACGACCTGCAGCCCGACACCCTGGTGCTGTTCGGCCAGTCGCGCCCGCTGCACGCGATGGCCATTCCGCTGGCCCGCGCCCGCGGCCTGGCGGTCTTCGTGTTCGAGGAAGGCTATGTCCGCCCCGACTACGTGACGCTGGAGCAGGGCGGTGTGAACGCCGCCTCCACGCTGCCGCGCGACGCCGCCTACTACCGCGCCCGCCTGCCCGAGACCCTGCCGGCGCCGCAGCCCACGCACCAGACCTTCGGCCAGGTGGCCAAGATCGCCATCCGCTATGCGCTGGCCTGCCGCGCCGAGCGCCGCACCTACCCGCACTACCGCCACCACCGCGAGATCGACACCGTCGCCGAGGGCCTGCGCTGGGTGCGCGGCTGGGCGCGCAAGCACTGGCACCACTGGCGTGAACGCAAGGACTCGGCCTTCCTGGCCGCGCCCGAGCAGCACAAGCGCTTCTTCCTGGCGCCGCTGCAGGTGTGGAACGACAGCCAGATCGTCGTGCACTCGCGCTATGGCGAGATGGGCGACTTCATCGATGAGGTGCTCAGCTCCTTCTCGCTGCATGCGCCGGCCGACACGCTGCTGGTCTTCAAGCACCACCCGCTGGACCGGCCCTACTCCGACTACACCGCCTCGATCGCCCGCCGTGCCGAGGAGTTCGGCGTGGCCGACCGCGTGCACTACATCCACGACCAGCACCTGCCCACGCTGCTGCGTCAGGCGCTGGGCGTGATCACGGTGAACAGCACCACCGGCTTGCAGGCCCTGTTCCACGGCACGCCGGTGATCACGCTGGGCGACGCGGTCTATGACGTCGAAGACCTGGTCTTCGACGGCGAACTCGACGACTTCTGGAAGAACCCGGGCACGGTGGATGCGGCGCTGTTCCAGGCCTTCCGCAACCACCTGGTCACCGAGACCCAGCTCAACGCCAGCTTCTACGCCGACACGCCGGGCCTGCCGACCTACGCGATGTCGTCCAGCACCGCGCTGAGCCGCCGGCTCGAGGCCACCTCGCCGATCCCCAGGCCGCGGCCCCAGTCGGCCGCCTGATCGGCGCCGATCTTCCCCACGTTGAAGTAGCGCGCCTCGGGGTGCGCCAGGTAGAAGCCGCTGACCGAAGCGGCGGGCGTCATCGCCATGCTCTCGGTCAGGCCCATGCCGATGGATTCGGCCTGCAGCAGCGCGAACATGTCGGCCTTGATGCCGTGCTCCGGGCAGGCCGGGTAGCCCGGCGCCGGGCGGATGCCCTGGTAGGCCTCCTGGATCAGCTGCTCGTTGCTGAGCTGCTCGTCGGCCGCATAGCCCCACAGGTCGGTGCGCACGCGCTGGTGCAGGCGCTCGGCAAAGGCCTCGGCCAGGCGGTCGGCCAGGGCCTTGAGCATGATCGATGAGTAGTCGTCGTGCGCGGCCTCGAACTCGGCCAGCTTCTTCTCGATGCCGATGCCCGCGGTCACCGCAAACAGGCCCACGTGGTCGGGCTGCACGCCCAGCGGCGCGACAAAGTCGGCCAGCGATCGGTTGGGCCGGCGCACGCCGTCCACCACCGGGCGCTCGCCCTGCTGGCGCAGCGGGCGCCAGCGCAGCACCGGCTGCTGGCGGGCGGCGTCGGCGAACAGGGTGATGGTCTCGCCGTCCACGGTGTTGGCCGGGTACAGGCCGATCACGCCGTGGGCCTGCAGCCAGCGGCCGTCGATCAGCTTCTTCAGCATGGCTTGCGCATCGGCGAAGACCTTGCGCGCGGCCTCGCCCACCACCGCGTCATCGAGGATGGCGGGGTAGCGGCCGGCCAGGTCCCAGGTCTGGAAGAAGGGTGTCCAGTCGATGCACTGGGCGATCTCGGCCAGGTCGTAGGCGCGGAACTCGCGCCGGCCGATGAACTTGGGCGCAGCGGGCGGCTGCGACCAGTCCAGCTGCGCCGCATTGGCGTGGGCCTGGGCAAAGGGCAGCAGCGGCGTCTTCTTCTTGCCGGCGTGCAGCGCGCGCACCTGGTCCTGGTCGGCGCGCAGTTCGGCGCGGGTGGCCGCGCCGCGCTCGTCGGACAGCAGGTCGGCGCACACGCCCACCGCGCGCGAGGCATCGGGCACATAGACCACCGGCCCGCTGTAGTGCGGCGCGATCTTGACGGCGGTGTGGACGCGGCTGGTGGTGGCGCCGCCGATCAGCAGCGGCGTGCCGCGCGCGCTGAACCAGGGGTCGCGCTGCATCTCGGCCGCCACATGCTGCATCTCCTCCAGGCTGGGCGTGATCAGGCCCGACAGGCCGATGATGTCGGCGCCCTCGGCACGGGCTTTTTCAAGGATGTCCTGCGCGGGCACCATCACGCCCATGTTGACGACCTCGAAGTTGTTGCACTGCAGGACCACGGTGACGATGTTCTTGCCGATGTCGTGCACGTCGCCCTTGACGGTGGCAATGACGATCTTGCCCTTGGGGCGCACGTCGGCGCCGGCGTCCAGCGCGGCCTGCTTCTCGGCCTCGATGTAGGGCAGCAGGTGGGCCACCGCCTGCTTCATCACGCGCGCGCTCTTGACCACCTGCGGCAGGAACATCTTGCCGGCGCCGAACAGGTCGCCCACAGTGTTCATGCCGGCCATCAGCGGGCCTTCGATCACGTGCAGCGGCCGGCCACCGTTGGCGCGGATGGCCTGCCAGGCCTCTTCGGTGTCGGTGTCGATGAACTCGGTGATGCCGTGCACCAGCGCATGGCTCAGGCGCTCGTTCACACCGTGCTGGCGCCAGGCCAGGCGCGCGCTGTCGTCCTTGGCCGCGCCCTTGACCTGCTCGGCCACCTCGAGCAGGCGCTCGGTGGCGTCGGGGCGGCGGTTCAGCACCACGTCCTCGACGCGCTCGCGCAGGTCGGCATCCAGGTCGTCGTACACGCCCACCATGCCGGCGTTGACGATGCCCATGTCCAGCCCCGCCTGGATGGCGTGGTACAGGAAGACGGTGTGGATGGCCTCGCGCACCGGCTCGTTGCCGCGGAAGCTGAAGCTCACGTTGGACACGCCGCCCGAGACCTTGGCGCCCGGCAGGTTCGCCTTGATCCAGCGCGTGGCCTCGATGAAATCGACCGCGTAGTTGTCGTGCTCGGGAATGCCGGTGGCGATGGCGAAGATGTTGGGGTCGAAGATGATGTCCTCGGCCGGGAAGCCCACCTCCTCGGTCAGGATGCGGTAGGCGCGTGCGCAGATCTCGGTCTTGCGCGCGAAGCTGTCGGCCTGGCCCTGCTCGTCGAAGGCCATCACCACCGCGGCCGCGCCGTAGCGGCGCACCAGCGTGGCCTGGCGCTTGAACTCGGCCTCGCCTTCTTTCAGGCTGATCGAGTTGACGATGCCCTTGCCCTGCAGGCACTTCAGGCCCGCTTCAATGACCGCCCACTTGGACGAGTCCACCATGATGGGCACGCGTGCGATCTCGGGCTCGGAGCCGATCAGGTTCAGGAAGCGCACCATCGCCGCCTGCGAGTCCAGCATGGCCTCGTCCATGTTGACGTCGATGACCTGGGCGCCGTTCTCCACCTGCTGGCGCGCCACGGCCAGGGCCTTCTCGTACTCGCCCGCCAGGATCATCTTGGCGAACACCCGCGAGCCGGTGACGTTGGTGCGCTCGCCGATGTTGACGAAGAGCGAGCCCTCGCCAATGGCGATCGGCTCCAGGCCGGACAGGCGCATCGGGGGCAGGGGGGAAGCAGCGTTCATCGGCGTCATGCAGGCAGGCGGGCTCACCCGCTGGAAAAAGACGGGCGAGCGTGGTTGTTGGGCCCAAGCCTGACGGCGCCCGCGCCCATCAGGGCCCGGCGCGCCGCTGCAACGCTCCTTGGAGACGGGCAATTTTAACGGAGGCCCGGGCCGATCCGGTTGGACCGCTGCGCGCTCCGCGCTACCCTGCGCAACTGACCATGACCGATCCCGCCGCGCCCACCCTGATCAGCCGCTCGATGAGCGACGAACCGGTCTGGGCGCAACTCGCTGCCGACCTGCTGCGCAGCGCCGACGCGCTGGCCGGGCTGAGCGCGCTGGACGCCCAGTGCATCGTCTCCTACGCCCGCCTGCTGCGCTGTGGCGAAGGTCAGGTGCTGACGCGCGAGGGCGAGGCCGCCGGCGAGGGCTTCATGATGCTGGTGCTGGACGGCGAGGTCACGGTGGAAACCATGGTCGCCCGTCGTGAGCAGCCGGTGGTGGTGTCGGTGGCCGGGCCGGGTCACCTGATCGGCGAGACCGCGCTGCTCGACGGCGGCCCGCGCACGGCCACCTGCACCGCCACCACGTCGGTCATCGGCGCCGGGCTCAGCCGCAACGCGCTGCAGCGCATGATGCGCGCCGAGCCCGAGGTGGCCGCCAAGCTGCTGGCCGGCGTGGGCCAGCGCATGGCCCAGCGCCTGCGCGACGCCAACCGCCAGCAGCGCGTCTACCACCAGCTGCTGGGTGCGATGCAGGCCGAGGTGGCCGAACTGCAGCGCCAGCTGCAGCAGGTGATGGACGGCGCCGCGCGGCGCACGGCTCAGCGCGGCGCTGACGCATCCTAGGCATGGCGCGGGCCACCGGCCATGGGGGCCATGGTCGAACTGACCAGAGCCTCCCTCCTGGAGGGAGGCTGGAGGGAGCGGTCCAACGACCTGGAGCCCCTTCCCGGAGGGGGCTCGGGGGAGCCGTGTGAAAGGCCGAGGCCTGATCTGCCGAAGCAGATCAAGCCTCCGCCACCAAGCGACTGAACGGCCGGCTGGCCAGCGCGCGCGGCTGGTAGCGGCCCACGCGCTGGGCAATGGCGGCGATGTGCGCCGGCGTGGTGCCGCAGCAGCCGCCGACGATGTTCAGGAAGCCCGCCTTGGCGAACTCTTCCATCAGGCCGCCGGTGACCTCGGGCGTCTCGTCGAAGCCGGTGTCGCTCATCGGGTTGGGCAGGCCGGCGTTGGGGTAGCAGCTGACGAACGTGTCGCCGGCCACCCGGCCCAGCTCCTCGATGTAGGGCCGCATCAGCGTGGCGCCCAGTGCGCAGTTCAGGCCGATCGCCAGCGGCCGCGCATGGCGCACCGAGTGCCAGAAGGCGCCCACCGTCTGGCCGCTGAGGATGCGGCCGGAGGCGTCGGTGACGGTGCCGGAGATGATCACCGGCAGGCGCTCGCCGGTGGCCTCCATCAGCTCATCGAGCGCGAAGATCGCGGCCTTGGCGTTGAGCGTGTCGAAGATGGTCTCGACCAGGAACAGGTCGCAGCCGCCCTCCAGCAGACCTTCGGCCTGTTCGCGGTAGCTGTCGCGCAGCTGATCGAAGCTGATGTTGCGCGCGCCGGGGTCGTTCACGTCGGGGCTGATGCTGGCGGTGCGCGGCGTGGGGCCCAGTGCGCCGGCCACGAGGCGCGGGTGATCCGGGCTGCTGTAGCGATCGGCCGCTTCGCGCGCCACGCGGGCGGCGGCGATGTTCATCTCGCGCGCCAGGTGGCCCAGGCCGTAGTCTTCCTGGGCGATGGAGGTGGCGCCGAAGGTGTTGGTCTCGATGATGTCGGCACCGGCGGCCAGGTACTGCTCGTGGATCTCGCGGATCACATCCGGGCGCGTCAGCACCAGCAGATCGTTGTCGCCCTTCAGGTCCTTCGGATGATCGGCCAGCGCGGCATGGCGGAAGTCGGCCTCGCCCAGCTGGTAGCGCTGGATCATCGTGCCCATCGCCCCGTCGATGATGACGATGCGTTGCGCAAGCAGCGCCGGCAGGGCGGCGCCGCGGGTGTAGGCGGGGGCAGGGCGGGTCATGCCCCGATTGTAGGAAACCCGCAGTCCGGACGGGGGGCCGCCGGGCTTTACCTGGCTTCACCGGGCGTCGACGCTGGCGCAAGTCCGGCTCGCCAGACTGGCGCCATGAACAGACGATGGCACACCGTGGCAGCCTGGGGCAGCCTGTTGATGAGCGTGGCCGCGGCGGCCCAGCCGATGGGGGGCATGGGCCCGGGCCGCGGCCCCGGTGACGGCCCGCCCGGCGCGCGTGGTCCGGCACGCACCGAGCGCTCGCTGGAGGAGATGCTGCCGCCCGATCCCTGGCGACTGTGGCTGCAGCGGGTGTCGCTGGAGCGCGGTGCGCTGAGCGCCCGGCCCGAGCAGACCGCCGCAGTGGACGCCTTCGTGCAGGCGCTGGACACGGTGCAGCGCCTCTCTGGCCAGCGCCAGCGACGCCTCACCCAGCCACCAGCGCCGCCGCCGCCCCTGGGGCTGGACCTGGCGCGCGAACTGCGCAGCGAGGCCGACGAGGCACGGGCCTGGACCGAGTCCCTGGACGCGCTGGATCGTGCCTGGCGGGCTGCCACCGCCGTGCTCGACGGCGGCCAGCGTGCGCGCCTGGAGGGTGCCTACCTGGCGGCGTTCAGTCCGGCGCCTAGCCGAGACCGATCGGCGCCGGCGCGCGATTGAGGATCTGCTGGAACAGCGGCCGGTAGCCGTCCTCCGGCTCGTGGCCGGTCAGCGGGTCCTTGTTGGCGGCAAACGCGGCGTCGAGCTGCGCCCAGTCCTCGGCGCTGAGGTGCTGGACCGCGGCCGGCAGCACCTCGGTCTCCTCGACCGCCATGTGGCGCAGGTAGTTGTCGATGTAGCGGTCCACCGCCTGCTCGAAGGCGGCGCGGCGCGGCTCGCCCATCACTTCGTAGGCCAGCAGCAGGTGCTCCAGGTCGCGCACGCCGCGCTCGCCATGGGCGTGGTCGCGGTCCAGCCGGTCCAGCGTGTCCTTCAGCGCCGGCACGCGCTCGCGCAGCTTGGGAAACAGCAGCTCGGTTTCCTTGGTGTGGTGCAGGCGTTCCGGGAACTCGTCGATGTAGAACAGCATCGCGCGCACCAGCCCAAAGTCGGGCGGGCGGCCATCGCGGTGGGCCTGGGCCAGCAGCAGCGGCAGCGACTTGAGCATGGCGGCCAGGGCCTGGTGCTCGTCCTTCATGATCGTCAGCGACAGGGGCTTCACGTCGTCTCTCCAGCGGTGATGGCGGGAGATTGACAGCACACGGTCGACATGGCCTTGAGTCAGGTCAAGACTCAGCCTCTACCCGCGCTGCAACGCCTGACGCTGGATCTGCTGCGGCGCAAAGGCCGCCTGCAGCGCTTCGATCAGCGCCGCGGCCTTGGCGCTGTTGTCCTCGCCCAGGTTGCACACATAGGCGTCCAGCGTCACCGCGCCCAGCTCGGGCCAGGTGTGCACCGCCAGGTGCGACTCGGCCAGCAGCACCACGCCGGTCACGCCGGCCGGGCCGCCAGCGGGCGGCGGCGGGAAGCGGTGGAACAGCTCGCCCACCGCCTGCAGGCCGGCCTGGCGCACGGCGCCCAGGCACAGCGTGCGCAGCGCATCGAGGTCGTGCATCACCGGCGCGGCGGGGTCGCAGCCGCGCAGGTCGGCGGTCAGGTGCAGGCCTTGCATCGGGCCGATTATCGGGGCCGATAAAATGCCGGGTTCACCCTCCCCATCCCCCTCGGACGCGCCATGCCCGCCACCTCCCCCCGCAACGATCACCCGCTGATGGCCCAGGCCATCCGTGCCCTGGCAATGGACGCCGTGCAGCAGGCCAACTCCGGCCACCCCGGCGCGCCCATGGGCATGGCCGAGATGGCCCAGGCGCTGTGGACCCGGCACCTGAAGCACAACCCGGCCCAGCCGCAGTGGGCCGACCGTGACCGCTTCGTGCTGTCCAACGGCCACGGCTCGATGCTGATCTATGCGCTGCTGCACCTCAGCGGCTATGCGCTGCCGATCGAGCAGCTCAAGGCCTTCCGCCAGCTGCACAGCCTGACCCCGGGCCACCCCGAGGTGGACGTCACCCCCGGTGTGGAAACCACCACCGGCCCGCTGGGCCAGGGCATCACCAATGCGGTGGGCATGGCGCTGGCCGAGAAGCTGCTGGCGTCCGAGTTCAACCGCGACGGCCACACCGTGGTGGACCACCGCACCTATGTCTTCATGGGCGACGGCTGCCTGATGGAAGGCATCAGCCACGAGGCGATCGCGCTGGCCGGCGCCTGGAAGCTGAACAAGCTGGTCGCGCTGTACGACGACAACGGCATCTCGATCGACGGCCAGGTGGCGCCCTGGTTCATCGACGACACGCCGGCGCGCTTCAAGGCCTGCGGCTGGAACGTCATCGGCCCGGTCGATGGCCACGATGTGGACGCGGTGGACGCGGCCATCGCCCAGGCCAAGGGCAGTGCCGACAAGCCCACGCTGATCGTCTGCAAGACCAGCATCGGCAAGGGCTCGCCCAACCGCGCCAACACCGCCAAGGCGCACGGCGAGCCGCTGGGTGCCGAGGAAATCAAGCTCACCCGCGAGGCCATCGGCTGGACCCACGAGCCCTTCGTCATCCCAGCCGAGGTCAAGGCCGCCTGGGACGCCACCGACCGTGGCGCCGTGGCCCAGGCCGAGTGGGAGAAGCGTTTCACCGCCTACGCGGTGGCCCACCCGGACATGGCGGCCGAGTTCCTGCGCCGCATGGCCGGCGAGCTGCCCGCCAACTTCGCCGAGATCGCCGTCGAGGCCGTGGCCAGTGCCCACGAGAAGGCCGAGACCGTGGCCAGCCGCAAGGCCAGCCAGATCGCGCTGGAGACCTTCACCGCCCAGCTGCCCGAGCTGCTGGGCGGCTCGGCCGACCTGACCGGCTCCAACCTCACCAACACCAAGAGCACGCCCAACCTGCGCCTGGACGCCACGGGTGCCGTGGTGAAGAACGACGCCGGCGTCGGTGGCCGCCACATCAACTACGGCGTGCGCGAGTTCGGCATGGCCGCCATCATGAACGGCATCGCGCTGCATGGTGGCTTCATCCCCTACGGCGGCACCTTCCTGACCTTCAGCGACTACAGCCGCAACGCGATCCGCATGGCCGCGCTGATGAAGCGCCGCGTGATCCACGTCTTCACCCACGACTCGATCGGCCTGGGCGAGGACGGCCCGACGCACCAGAGCGTCGAGCACGCCGCCAGCCTGCGCCTGATCCCGGGCCTGGACGTCTGGCGTCCCGCCGACACCACCGAGACCGCGGTGGCCTGGACCATGGCGCTGGCCAACAAGAACCGCCCCAGCGCGCTGCTGCTGAGCCGCCAGAACCTGCCCTATGCGCCCAAGACCGACGCCGACCTGATCACCCGCGGCGCCTACGTGCTGGCCGAGCCCACCGAAGTGGGCCGCCGGCGCAAGCCGCAGGCGGTGATCATCGCCACCGGCTCCGAGGTGCAGCTGGCGCTGCACGCCCAGGCCGCGCTGGCCGACCTGAAGATCGCGGTGCGCGTGGTGTCGATGCCCTCGACCACCGTCTTCGACCGCCAGGACCGCAACTACAAGAAGGAAGTGCTGCCGCCCAAGCTGCCGCGCATCGCCATCGAGGCCGGCGTCACCGACTTCTGGTGGAAGTACGGCTGCGACGCCGTGATCGGCATCGACCGCTACGGTGAATCGGCCCCGGCCAATGTGCTGTTCCCGATGTTCGGCTTCTCGGTCGAGAACCTGGTGCAGACGGTGCGCAAGGTGCTGGCCAAGTGAGACGTGCCGGGGCAGGCTGGGTGCTGGCGGCCGTGATCGGCCTGCTGGCGCCGCTGCAGGTCCGGGCGCAGGACCAGATGACGGTGCCGTCGCCCTACCAGCAGTGCCTCACGCCGGCCGGTGCCGTGCGCGGCGACCCCGAGTACCCCTTCTACGCCTTCAAGACCGGCCTGCCTGGTCGGGTCAAGGTGGCCTTGAACTTCGATTCGCCCACCAGCCGGCCCCAGGTCGAGGTGCTGGAGAAGGAGGGCGGGACGGAGTTCGTGGAGGCCGTGCGTGAGCACGTCCAGGTGTTTCGCCTGCCCTGCCTGCCGGCTGGCGCCACGCCGGCGCGCCTGCTGTTCGAGTTCGTGTTCCAGCCGGACCGTCGCGAGCCGGTCCGGCTGGAGATCCAGGACCCGGCCCGCGCCAGGTGGGATCAGCGGGCGGCCTGCATCCAGCATGTGGCCGGTGTCCAGAAGCCCGACTACCCGGAGCTGCTGCGGCGCAAGGAGGTCCAGGGTCGCGTGTGGGCGCAGATGCAGTTCACGGCACCGGACCAGCCGCCCCGCGTGCAGGTGTTCGGGCGGCCCGCCCACAAGGCCCTGATGGCCGAGGTGGACGACTGGGCCCGGGGCTTGCGCATGCCCTGCCACGAGGGCCCGCCGATCGATGTCCACAACTGGTACGTCTTCATCCTCGAGGAAACGGCCTACGGCTTCAAGCCCGGCCTGCGCTTCGTTGAGCTGCTGTCGCTGGTCGACGGCATCGAGCGTCAGACGGTCAACATCGACACCACCACGCTGGGCTGCCCGTTTGACCTGCGTCTGAGGTACCAGCAGCCCGATCGCAAGAATGCCGTGGCACAGCTTGGCAACGCCCAGGCTTCCCGCCGAGAATTCACGGCTTGGCTCGAGAGCTGGCAGTTCAAGCTGTCGGCCAAGGACCTGGACCGCATCTATGGCGACGCCGTGACCTTCACCGTTCCCTGTCTCAAGATCAATCTCACCCCCAAGGAATCGACATGACCATCAAGATTGGTATCAACGGCTTCGGCCGCATCGGCCGCATGGTGTTCCGCGCCGCCATCCAGAACTTCGCCAAGGACGTGCAGATCGT
>NZ_JAGQDF010000004.1 GCF_018069875.1 Ideonella alba
GCGACCCGCACCAGCCCCCGCTCGATCAGCGACTGCAGGTGGCTGCGCGAGAACTCCGGCGCCAGCGTGGTGAGGTACGGCGGGGGCGGCGGCGGCGCCGCGGCCAGCGCGGTCTCGGCAGGTGCGCCGCGCGGACGCACCAGGCCGGCGCGGATCTCCTCGAAGGTGATGCGCTCCACCTCGACCGGCCGCACGCCGTGCTGCACGTCCAGCTTGACCGCCGCGGCCCAGGACAGGTCGATGATGCGGCCCTTGGCAAAGGGCCCGCGGTCGTTGATGCGCACGATCACCTCCCGGCCATTGGCCGGGTTGCGCACCCGGGCATAGCTGGGGATGGGCATGGTCTTGTGCGCCGCGGTCATCGCGTGCATGTTGTAGGTCTCGCCGCTGGCGGTGCGTCGGCCATGGAAGGCGCGGCCGTACCAGCTGGCCAGGCCGGTTTCCACCATCGGCGCGTCGCCGGTCTGCGGCACGTAGGTGGTGCCGGCCACCTCGTAGGGCTTGTTCGGGCCGCCCTGGCGGATCGGCTCGACGCGCGGCTCGGCATCCGGCAGGGCCATCGGGTCGGGCGAGCCCGGCGGCGGCGGCCCATCGCGGCCGGGCGGTCCCTGGGGCACCGGCCGCGGCGGCGCGGCGCCGCCCGAGGGCGACTTGGGCGGCGACGAGCAGCCCGCCAGCACCGCCAGGGCCAGCGGCCAGGCCACCTGGCGCAGGCCGGCGGTGCGGCTCACGCGCGGCCCTCCTCGACCGCGTGGCAGGCCACCACGCCGCCCTCGTCCAGCGCGCGCAGCGCCGGCCGCTCGGCGCGGCAGCGGGCATTGGCCAGCGGACAGCGCGGGTGGAAACCGCAGCCGGTGGGCGGTTGCAGCGGGTTGGGCACATCGCCCTGCACCGGCGTGCGCGCGCGACCCGGCGCCGCCAGCGAGGGGATCGCATCGAGCAGCATGCGCGTGTACGGGTGGCGTGGCATGGCAAACAGCCGCCGCGTGGGCGCGCGCTCGACCAGCCGGCCCAGGTACATCACGCCCACCTCGTCGCTGACGTGGCGCACCACCGCCAGGTTGTGCGAGATGAACAGGTAGGTCAGGCCGCGCTCGCGCTGCAGGTCCTTCATCAGGTTCAGCACCTGGGCCTGCACGCTCACATCCAGCGCCGAGGTGGGCTCGTCGCAGACCAGGAACTCGGGCGCGGTGGCCAGCGCCCGCGCGATCGACACCCGCTGGCGCTGCCCGCCCGAGAACTGGTGCGGGAACTTGGCGCCATCGGCCGCCGACAGGCCCACCGACTGCAGCAGCTCGGCCACCCGGCCCTCGCGCGCTGCGGCATCGGGCGCCAGGCCATGCTCGCGCAGCGGCTCGCCGACGATGTCGCCCACGCGCCAGCGCGGGTTCAGGCTGGCGTACGGGTCCTGGAAGATCATCTGCACGCGCCGGCGCAGCGCCAGCGCGTCGGCCGAGGCGTACACCGCATGGGCATCGCGGCCGTCGAACAGCACCTGTCCGCCGCTGGGTTCGTACAGGCCCACCAGCACCCGCGCCACGGTGCTCTTGCCACAGCCCGACTCGCCCACCAGGGCCAGCGTGCGGCCGCGTTCGATCTCGAAGCTGACGCCGTCCACCGCCTGCAGCCACTGGCGCGGCCGGCGCTCGATCACGCGCGTCAGCCAGGGCGCCGAGACATCAAAGCGCCGCGACAGATCCTGCACCTGCACCAGCGCGTCGCTCATGTCCGGCCCTCCACCGCCAGCCAGCAGGCGGCCTGCGTGGCGCCGGCCGGCATCAGCCCCGGCCGCTCGGCGCGGCAGCGGTCCACCGCGCGCGGGCAGCGCGGGTGGAAGGCGCAACCGCTGGGAATGGCGCCCAGCCGCGGCATGCTGCCGTCGATCTGCGCCAGGCGCTCGCGCTCGCCGTCCAGGGCCGGGATCGACGCCACCAGGCCCTGCGTGTACGGGTGCGCGCCGCGGTGGATCACGTCGGCCACCGGGCCGATCTCGGCCACGCGGCCGGCGTACATCACGGCCACACGGTCGCAGGTCTCGGCGATCACGCCCATGTCGTGGGTGACCAGCATCACCGCCGCGCCATGCTCGCGGCAGACGCGCTTGAGCAGGCCGATGATCTGCGCCTGGATCGACACATCCAGCGCGGTGGTGGGCTCGTCGGCCACGATCAGCCGCGGCTCGGCCGCCAGCGCCAGCGCGATCACCACCCGCTGGCGCATGCCGCCACTGAACTGGTGCGGGTAATGGTCAATGCGCTGCTCGGGCGCCGGGATGCCGGTGTCGCGCAGCAGCTGGATGGCGCGCTCGCGCGCCGCCGCGGCGTCGAGTGGCAGGTGGGTGCGGATGGTCTCGGTCAGCTGCCGGCCCACGGTGTAGAGCGGGTTCAGCGAGGTCAGCGGGTCCTGGAAGATCGCGCCGATGTGGCGGCCGCGCAGGCGGCGCTGGGCCTCGCCGCGCAGGGTGTCGATGCGCTCGCCGCCCAGCCGGATCTCGCCGCTGGCGATGCGCCCCGGCGGCTCCAGCAGGCCGATGATGGCCGCGCCGGTGAGCGACTTGCCAGCGCCCGATTCGCCCACCACGCCCAGCACCTCGCCGGGGTCGATGTGGAAGCTCACACCATCGAGCGCGCGCAGCACGCCGCCGCGCCGCTGCGGGAACTCCACCACCAGATCATGAACCTCGAGCAGCGCCATCAGTGCAGCCTCGGGTTCAGCGCGTCGCGCAGCCAGTCGCCCAGCAGGTTGATGCTCAGCGAGATCGCCACCAGCATCAGGCCCGGGAACAGCGTGATCCACCACTCGCCCGACAGCAGGTAGTTGTTGCCGATGCGCACCAGCGTGCCCAGCGAGGGCGAGGTGGGCGGCACGCCCACGCCCAGGAAGGACAGCGTGGCCTCGATGATGATGGCCTGCGCCACCTGCAGCGTGGCCAGCACGAAGACCGGCTGCATCACGTTGGGCAGCACATGCCGCCACATGATGCGGTGGCCCGGCACGCCGGTGACGCGCGCGGCCAGCACGTATTCCTTGTGGCGCTCGACCATGGCCTGGCCGCGCACCGTGCGTGCATACGGCACCCAGCCGGCCAGCGTGATCGACACGATCAGCACGCCAAAGGTCACCAGCAGCGAGGCCTGCGGGAACAGCGCATGCGCCACACCCGCCAGCATCAGCGCCAGCAGGAAGGCCGGGAAGCTCAGCATCACGTCGCACAGGCGCATCAGCAGCGCATCCACCCAGCCGCCGCGGTAGCCCGCCAGCAGGCCCAGCGCGATGCCGATCAGCGCCGACGCCAGCACCGACACGCCCGCCACCACCAGCGAGATGCGCGCGCCGTACATCAGCGCCGAGAGGATGTCGCGCCCTTGTTCATCGGTGCCCAGCAGGAAGCCGGGCTGCCCGCCCTCGGACCAGGATGGCGGCAGCCGCGCATTGGCCAGCTCCAGCGCGTTCAGGTCGAACGGGTTGGTCGGCGCCAGCCACTCGGCAAACACCGCCATCACCAGGCAGGCCAGCGCCACCAGCGCCGACACCAGCGCCACCGGCGAGCGGCGCAGGCTCAGCATCAGGTCAGACTGCCACCAGGCCAACATTCAGTGCTCCCGGCCCACGCGCAGGCGCGGATCGACCACCACGTACAGCAAGTCGACCACCAGGTTGATGACCACGAAGATCAGCGCCACCAGGCACAGGTAGGCGGCCATCACCGGGATGTCGGCAAAGTTCACCGCGTCCAGGAACATCAGGCCCATGCCGGGCCACTGGAACACGGTTTCGGTGATCACCGCAAAGGCGATCAGGCTGCCCAGCTGCAGGCCCACCACGGTGATCACCGGCACCAGCGTGTTCTTCAGCGCGTGGCCGAAGTGGATGGCGCGGTCGGTCAGGCCGCGGGCGCGGGCGAAGCGGATGTAGTCGGCGCGCAGCACTTCCAGCATCTCGGCGCGCACCAGGCGCATCACCAGGGTCAGCGGGTAGGTGGCCAGGGTGATGGCGGGCAGCAGGATGTGGCGCCAGCCATCGGCCGTGGCCAGGCCGGTGGACCAGCGGCCGATCATCACCACGTCGCCGCGGCCGAAGCTGGGCAGCCAGCCCAGCAGCACCGCGAACACCAGGATCAGCACGATGCCGATCAGGAAGTTGGGCAGCGACACACCCACCAGCGACACCGCCATCAGCCCCTGCGACAGCCAGCCGTCGCGCCGCAGCGCGGTGTACACGCCCAGCGGAATGCCCACCACCAGCGCGATCAGCGCGGCCAGCACGGCCAGCTCCATCGTGGCCGGAAAGGCCTGGGCGATGACGTCCTTGACCTGGCGCCCCAGGCGCAGGCTCATGCCGAACTCGCCCTGCACCGCATTGGCCACGAAGCGCTGGAACTGCACCGGCATCGGCTGGTCCAGGCCCAGCTCGGCGCGCACCTGGGCCACCTTCTCGGGGCTGGCGTCCTGGCCCACCAGAAAGGCCACCGGGTCGCCCACGTACTGGAACAGCGCAAAGGCCAAGGCGGCCACGGTGAGCAGCACCGCGACCGACTGCCCCAGGCGGCGCAGCAGGAAGGCCAGCATCAGCAGGCGATGGCAGTGGCGATCAACATGCGACCGATTGAACCACAGCCCCGGCCGGGCTGCCGCGCAGGGCCTCGAGTGCCCGCTCGGTGACGGTCTGGGCCTGGCTGTCGCCCGGCGCCACCAGGGCACTGCCCACCCGCAGGTGCAGGCGCAGCGCCGGCAGCAGCGGCAGCAGGCGCATGGCTTCCACCGATTCCTGCAGCCGCCGCACCACCACGTCCAGATCGGTCGTGCTGAGCTGGCCGTCCAGCACCGCCACCAGCGCCCCATCGGCGCCACGCGCCAGCACATCGGTCTGGCGCAACTCATGGGAGACCACCGCGGCGGCGCGGCGCAGCACATCGTCGGCCACCGCGGGGCCGCTTTGCGCGCGCAGCGCCGGCAGCGGCTCGATCACCAGCGTCAGCACCGCAAAGCGCCGGTGCTCACGCGACCAGCGGCTCCAGGCCTGGGCCAGCGCGCGCGCCAGGCCCTGGTCGTTGACCAGGCCGGTCAGGCCGTCGATCTGCGCCTGGCTGCGCAGCCGGCCCAGCGTGCCCCGCAGCAGCAGCGAGGCCAGCAGCGCGTTCAGCAGCGTCAGCACCGCCGTGCTCAGCAGGCCCAGCGCCAGCGTGGACGCGTCGCCCAGGTGGGCCTCCATCGGCCAGTCCAGCCACAGGCCGCCCACCGCCCGCGCCAGCATCAGGGCCGCCAGACCGCTGGCCAGGGCCCAGATGGCCCGGCCGGCCGCCGGGCCCAGGCTGGTCGACACCGGCCGCAGGCAGGCCAGCGACAAGCGCCCCACCATCCAGGCCATCACCAGCAGCAGCACCGCGCCGCGCCAGGGGGCGGACTCGGCGTCCAGCCCCAGCACCGCGATGGCGCCCAGCGCCATGGCCACCAGCGGCAGCGGCGAGGCCATCGGTGGCAGGCGCAGCGCCTGCTGGGTGCCGCGCCACAGCAGCAGCATCGCCCCCAGCACCAGCATGTCGGCCAGCGCGTGGGTCAGCCAGTAGGGCAGTGGCCCGCGCCCGGCGATCAGCAGCAACGCCAGCGCCAGCACGGCGTCGAAACGGGCCAGCTCACGCAGCGCCAGGCGCCGGCCCGTGGCATTGCCCGCGGCCACCTGCCACACCGCCGCGAACAGCAGCAGCTGCAGCGCCGTGACCAGCCACACGACCTGGGCGCCGCTCATTCGCGCCCCGCCTCCGGCAGCGCGCCGTGACCGGCCCGCAGGCCTTCGGCCAGCGCCGCCAGCTCATCGGCCGCGCCGGCCCCGCGGCGCAGCGTGACCAGCAGCTGCGCCGTCTCGCGCGCCTGGGTGCGCAGCAGCTGCGCAATGCGCCGCGTGGCCCCGGCCAGGTCGGCCAGCTGGCCGGGCACCGGGCTGTCCTCGTCGCCGATCAGCAGGCCTTCAATGTGGTGGGCATCCTGGGCGTGGCGTTCCTGCAGGCGATCGAAGGCCTGCGCGACGTCTTTCAACAGCGCATCCAGCAGTGCCTCTCGTTCGGACAAGCCCGGCCCCGGGTCCCAGCCCGCCCGGCGCAAGGCACGCGTATAGCGGCCCGGCCCTGCGGGGTGTCCCTCTGCGTCGCCGGCACCTGGGCCGGACAACGACTCCCAGGACATGCCAACCCCTCCATGGATGAAACATGATGTTACCGGGACCGACGGGGAAGCTGCACTGGGGTGATGCGGCGGGGGCACGCGGAGTGCGCAGGAGTTCACAGTCCGGCCGCCCGCTCCGCGCCGGCCACCCCAGGGTTCCCCCGGCCACAGCCCACCGCGACGACCGCCCCCGCCAGACGCCAACGCGGGCTACGATCAAGCGTGTCGCCTCTGCCAGTGCCACACCGGGCCTGCCCACGCCATGACCGCCCCGACCCGATGGACCTGGATGCGCCGGGCGGCCGCCCTGCTGCTGGGCAGCGCCCTGCTGGGCTGCGGCCACCGGCCCCCCACGCCGCCCACGGCAGAAGTGGACCTGCGGCACATCGACGACACAGTGCGCCAGGCCATGGCCGCCACCGGCGCCCGCGGCCTGGCGCTGGCGGTGGTGGACCGCGGCCAGGTGGTGTTCACCCAGGCCTATGGCGTGCGCAACGCCCACGGCGCGCCGCTGCAGACCGACACGGTGATGTACGGCGCGTCGCTGACCAAGGCCGTCTTCGGCCACCTGGTGATGCAGCTGGTCGACGAAGGCCGGCTGGACCTGGACGTGCCGCTGGCGCGCTACCTGCCCCAGCCCTTGCCCAGCTATGCCTCGCCCGACGTGGTGCGGCGCTACTCCGCGTTCGCCGGGCTGGCCCAGGACGAGCGCTGGCGCCGGCTCACCGCCCGCATGCTGCTCACCCACAGCGGCGGCTTTGCCAACTTCTATTTTCTGGAGCCCGACCAGCAACTGCGCATCCACTTCGACCCCGGCAGCCGCTACGCCTACTCGGGCGACGGGCTGATCCTGCTGCAGTTCGTGCTGGAGCGCGGCCTGGGGCTGGACGTGGGCGCCGAGATGCAGCGCCGCCTGTTCGCACCCCACGGCCTGACCCGCACCAGCATGACCTGGCGCCCCGACTTCCGACCCAACCTGGCCGACGGGTTCACGCAGGACGGCCAGTCCCAAGCCCACGACGAACGCAGCCGCGTGCGCGCCTCAGGCTCGATGGACACCAGCATCGCCGACATGGGGCGTCTGGTCGCCAGCTACATCCGCGGCGACGGCCTGAGCCCGGCAGCGCGTGCCGAACTGGTCCGGCCATAACTGCCCATCACCACCCGCAGCCAGTTTCCGTCACTGCAACCCACACTGGATCCACCCCCATTCCGCCACCTGGCCGCCGGCCTGGGCGTCATCACCTTCAACGGCCCGCAGGGGCCCGGCTTCTTCAAGGGCGGGCACAACGACAGCACCGCCAACATCTGGGTGTGTCTGGAGACGGGCCGGCGCTGTGTGGTCATCCTGGCCAACGACGTGCGGGCCGAACCGGCGTTTCCGGCGCTCGTCCAGGCCGTCCTGGGCGACACCGGGTTGCCGTGGGCGTGGGAGTATGGGGAGATGGTGTTCTGGGCGGCGGGGCGGTGAGGGCCGGGGGGGGGGTGATCAATTGCTTTTGGTTGGCGGCTTCAGACTGGTTGCTGGCCCTCGCCGTGGCTCCATCGATTGACCGCTTTGTCCTAGAGCGGTAATTCAAACCGCAAGTTTGTGCAGCCGTGGAGCAGACAATAGAAGCTCACCGTGATGGGCCTTGAGAACTTCAGCGGACCAAACCAGAGGAAGTCATGAATAAGCCTAGGGAAGAGATCCAGATTCTTGAAGAACTTGAAGCGTTAGCTGCATCACCAGGATTTGCTCACGCGGTCGCAAAACTCTGTTTCCGTGACAACGTCATTCACATCCAGGGAGAGCTGAAGCCGTCGGACATGGATTTGCTCTTCAGCAGAGAGCGCCTCATTCGCACGGAGCTGTCGACGGTCATCGGTTTGATGGCAAAGAAGCCACTTGACGTCGCTCTACAGCGGCCCGAGGTGATACAGGGCTACGTCAAGCGCACCGATGCCTTGATGAAAGAGCTGCATAACGCCATGTCGTACCCCACGTTCTCGGCGCTGTTTGATGCAGCCACGTCTGGCGATGCCATGCCGAACCCTTGGCTCGGCCCCGGAATGCGTGAACCCATCTTCTATGGCACCGAATCGGCCTACGCGTTTCAATACCGCGACTTGGTGCCTGAAAAGTACGGTGCCGATGACGAATGGATGCTAAAGAACAAGGGCTTTACCAGCGGTCAGGCCCGAACCGTCGCAAAGACCTTTTGCATCCTGATGGACCTGAAGTTGACAAGGCTGCTCGTGGAGTCACGGGCAGCCAAGGTACCCCCAGCAACGTGGCTACCCGCGTTTGAGTTCTCCCAAGAAGAAGTGACTTTCCATAGTGGCGTCGCCAAGGAGGTGGTGGATGCCTTCTTCCGCGCGTTCACTTACTCAGGGGACAACGCCGGGTTCAAAGAGGCCGGTGACTTCAATGAGGTTGCCGCTTGGCCGCTGCTTCCAACCGGTCGCGGAACTGTGCTCTTGTTCTCGCACTACGCCGTACTAGAAGCTCTGTATGAATCCCCGTTCTTCTGGATGTGGGAAGACAAGGCCTACCGATCGATAGCCGCTAAGCATCGTGGGGCCTTTACTGAGCAGTTCGCGGCGCGACGTTTGTCTGGAGTCTTTGGGCGCCATCATGTCCACACGAATGTAAATCTGTTTCGTGGCAAGGATGTCGTGGGAGAGGCGGATGTTCTGGTCATCTATGGAGACCGGCTCATCATCGTGCAGGCGAAAGCGAAGAAGCTCACGGTCGCCGCCCGCAAGGGGAACGATAAGCAACTAAAAGCCGACTTCGCCGCGGCTATCCAAGACTCGTACGACCAGGGATGGTTGTGCGCGAACGAGATGCTGTCGGGCGGATGTCGGTTGGTCAATGACGGAGGAAATGAGGTCGCATTGCCGGAGAGCGTCAAGGAGGTATTCCTGGTTAGCCTCGTGTCGGACCATTACCCAGCGTTGGCGTTTCAGGTCAAGCAGTCGCTGAAGTTCGCGACTACCGATGTCATCCGACCACCCTTTGTGATGGATGTGTTCCTACTGGACACGCTGACGGAGATGTTGGCGAGCCCGCTGAGATTGCTTAGCTATATCAAGTTGCGCGTCGACGTCACCGACAAGCTGATGAGTGGGCACGAGTTGACCGTACTTGGCTACCACCTGCAGCAGAACCTATGGCTCGATGAGGAGCACGACCTCGTTATGCTCGATGACTCGATTGCTCGTGATTTGGACGCAGCAATGATGGTTCGACGGGACAACCAGCCGGGCTTCGACACCCCGACCGGTATCCTTACGCAGATGCGCGGAACCCTCTATGAGGGCCTCATCAGCCAGATTGAAGCTCGGGCCGACCCTGCAACCCTTGAGCTTGGCTTCCACTTGCTGTCAATGGCCGAGGACTCTTGCAGAGACGTCCATTCGCTGCTCGAGACAATCACCCGAAAAACACAGACTGATGGTAGGCGACATGACGTCACGCTAGCGTCCAGCACGGACCCATCTGGCGTCACCTTCCACTGCAATCCGAAGCCTTCGGTCGAAGCTGTCGCCACCCTAGAGAATCACTGTGTGAAACGGAAATACGCGCTGCGGGCACCTCGGTGGTTCGGTATCTCTATCAGCCCAGCTGGCGACGTCCAATTCGGTGTCACGCTAGACTTTCCATGGGAAGCATCAGATGAGATGGAGCGGTTGACGGCCGGCATGAAGGCACCGCTGCAGGTACGTGATGCCTTGCCTAAGTTCGTGCGGGATGCGCGACGTATGAAGCTCGGACGGAATGACCCATGCCACTGCGGCAGTGGAATTAAGTACAAGAAGTGCTGCATGCCTTAATTGATCCCGACGCAGCGTGCAGAACTGAAAGCGGACTCGGGAAGAGGCCCGCTCCTTGAGCATCAGCCGTCTTTCAGCGATCGACTTTCACTGTCCGCTCCCGCTGCACACCCGCCCTCCCCCTCACGCGACAATCCCCGCTCAGCCCTCCCCCCCCGCGGCATGAGCAAATCCCTCTACACCCTCCTCGGCGTCCCGCCCGACGCTACCGCCGACACGATCCGCCAGGCCTACGAGCAGCAGGCGGCGGCGGCGCAGGACGAGGTGCGCCGGGTGGCGGTGAAGGAGGCCTGGCTGACGCTGGGGCACCCGGGTCGGCGGGCGGCGTATGACGCGCGGCAGCGCGAGCAGCGCCACCGCGAGATGCAGCGCCACACCGGCGCGGGCGCGGTGGAGGGCGCTGACCGGGCGGCGTCGCCGCTGACCTGGCTGCTGCTGGGCGGGTTGATCGCGGTGGCCGCGATGGCGGGCTGGCGCTACTGGCAGGGCCGCACGGCGGCGCGGGCGTCTGCCGCGGCGGCTGCTGCTGCAGCGCCGCTGGAGGGGCCGACCGCCGCGGCACCCGCGGCCGCTGCGCTGCCGCCACCGGCCGCCGCGGCGCCGGGGCCGGCGCTCAGCCCGGAGGCGCTGTTCGCGCGCGCCTCGGCCAGTGTGGTGCGCATCAATGCGCAGTCGGGCCAGGGCGGGGTGTCGGGCAGCGGCGTGGTGCTGGGGCCGGGCGCGGTGGTCACCAACTGCCATGTGGCGCGCGGCGGGGCGCGGCTGCGGGTGCTGCAGGGGGCGCAGGGCTTTGAGGCGTCGGTGGAGCTGGCCGATGAAACGCATGACCTGTGCCGGCTGTCGGTGCCGGGGCTGGACGCGCCGGCGGCGCCCATCGGCCGGGTGGCCAGCCTGCGGGTGGGGCAGAAGGTCTATGCGATCGGCTCGCCGCGCGGGCTGGACCTGACGCTCAGCGACGGCCTGGTGTCCTCGCTGCGCGAAACGCCCGAGGGCACGCTGATCCAGACCAGCGCGCCCATCTCGCCGGGCTCCAGCGGCGGCGGGCTGTTCACCGAGGATGGCCTGCTGGTGGGCATCGTCACCTTCCAGGTGCGTGACGGCCAGAACCTGAACTTCGCGGTGCCGGTGGACTGGGTGCTGCGCATGAGCCCCACCGACCGCAGCCGCGGCTCGGCGCTGCCGCCGATGCGCTCGGCCGGACCATCGACTGATACCGTGCCGCCCCGCATCACCGGCACCGACAGTCCGCTGGTGGGCCGCTGGGAGTGCTTCGGGCCGCTCACCGGGCGCGGGATCACGCTGGTGTTCGGCGCCGACGGGCGCCTGGGCGGGCAGATGGAGGGCCGCGCGATCAACGGCCGCTACCAGCTGCGCGACAGCCAGCTGCTGCTGGCCGATGGCAGCGGCACCGAGCGCTACGCGGTGGAATCGCTCGGCGCCACCCGCCTGGTGCTCAACGCCGGCCAGGGCCGGCGGCTGGCCTGCTCGCGCTGAAGCGGTGAGCAGTTGTTGCCGCGCGGCCGGCTGGCGGCGGGCCGCTTAAGCCGCTGCACGCATGGCCGATGAAGACGCCAGGCGGCCTGCCCGGGAAATTTACCTTCTGTAACAGGCCGTCAGGCGGGCGCGGCTAGCGTCGCACCCGCCCAGCGTGGGCGCTCGCCAGCCTGGGCGGGGGCCTGCGTGGGTCGATGGATCTGCTGCCGTACCCGCCGATGTCCTCTCCCACCCGTCTGACCCTGAACGAGCTGCGCCGCCTGCCGGCCATGTGCCGCGGCGCCTACCCGCCGCGGCATCCGCGCGCGCTGGCGCACCACTGGCTGTGGGCCAAGACCGTGCTGTCGCTGGACGCGCACCTGGACATGCAGCGCCAGCTGCGCGCGCTGGGCCTGGGGCGACTGCTGCGCGAGCAGCCGCAGACGCTGCGCAAGCTGCACGACACCTACCCCTTCCAGGGCCTGGGCCCCGAGGCGCGCCGGCGCTGGCTGCTGGGCCATCTGCAGGCCGCGCGCACGCTGTTCGGCCCGCAGCTCTCGCGCCGCCTGGCGCGCGGCGAGCCGCTGCTGGCCTGCCGCATCAACCTGCCCGACGGCCAGGGCCAGATGCGCGCGCTGCTGGGCGCGGCGCGCCAGCAGCACCTGCGCGAGGGCGACCTGACCCTGGCGCTGTACGACCCCTTCGGCACCAAGCTGTATGCGCTGACCTTCTCGCTGCAGCCCTGCGAGCATGGCGTGGAGGTGGTGATCGGCGCGCTGCAGGGCCAGATGCCGCTGCCGCTGACCCGCCACATCACCAAGCTGACCGAAGGCCTGCGCCCGCCCGCGCTGCTGCTGTACCTGCTGCAGTGCCTGGCCGAGGCGGTGGGCGCGCGCCGCCTGCGCGCCTGCGGCCGCGAGCGCCACATCCACCACGGCAGCGAGCGCAGCGAGCAGGTGCACTTCGACTACGACGCCTTCTGGCGCGACTACGGCGGCCAGCCCGACGGCCAGGGCTTCTACGAGCTGCCGGTGGCCGCGCCGCGCCGCGAGGTGGCCGAGATCCCCAGCCACAAGCGCGCCCAGTACCGCCGCCGCTACCAGTTCATGGACGAGATGCGCCAGGAACTGCACGGCTGCCTGGCCGAGCACGGCGCGCCGCTGGACCGCGCGGCTTGAGCGGCCTGCGCGGCTGAGCCCGCCGGGGCCTGTCGCCGCACGGACAGACGCGCCACAGCGCGCTGGCTACACTGGCCGGATGTCGCTGGAGTACCCGTTCACCATCCCCGAGCGCGGCCTGGGCACCGAGGTCGCGCCCGGCGTGCACTGGGTGCGCCTGCCGCTGCCCTACGCGCTGGACCACATCAACATCTACGCGCTGGACGATGGCGACGGCTGGGCCGTGGTCGACACCGGCAGCCGCACCGATGATGTGGCCGCCACCTGGCGCGCGCTGTTCGCCCACCAGCCCGACCAGCGGCCGATGACCCGCGTCTTCGTCACCCACATGCACCCCGACCACGTGGGCATGGCGGGCTGGCTGTCGCGCAAGTTCAGCGTGCCGCTGTACATGACGCGGCTGGAGTACCTGATGTGCCGCGTGGTGATGGCCGACACCGGCCGCGAAGCCCCGCCCGCCGCGCTCACCTACTACCGCCGCGCCGGCTGGAGCGACGCCGCGATCGAAAGCTACCAGGCCCGCTTCGGCAACTTCGGCCAGCACATCCACGCGCTGCCCGACAGCTTCCTGCGCCTGCAGGATGGCCAGACGCTGCGCATCGGCGCGCACGAGTGGCAGGTGATCACCGGCGCCGGCCACTCGCCCGAGCACGCCTGCCTGTACTGCCCGGGGCTGAAGCTGCTGGTGTCGGGCGACCAGGTGCTGCCGCGCATCTCGTCGAACGTGTCGGTCTACCCGATGGAGCCCAACGCCGACCCGATGAGCGACTGGCTGGCCTCGATCGACAAGCTGCGCCGCGCCGTGCCCGACGACGTGCTGGTGCTGCCCTCGCACAACGAGCCCTTCCGCGGCCTGCACCAGCGCCTGGACGCGCTGGCCGACGGCCAGGCCGAGGCGCTCAACCGCCTGCGCCTGTGGCTGGCCCAGCCGCGCCGCGTGGTGGACACCTTCCCCGCGCTGTTCTCGCGCGAGATCACCGAGGCCAAGGCTGCGCTGCTGGGCATGGCCACCGGCGAGGCCCAGGCCTGCCTGAACCACCTGATGGGCCTGGGCGACGCGGTCTGCGAACTCGACGAGCACGGCGTGGCCTGGTACCGCCGGGCCTGACACGCTGAGCCGGCGCCGCCGGCCGTTACACTCCCGTTACACATCAACCAGTCAGGGAGTGACTCCAATGATCGTTTCGCGCTGCGCGGCATTCGCGCTGGCCAGTGCTGCCTGTGTCCTGACCGCCTGTGGCGGCGGTGGCGGCGGTGGCAGCAACGTCGATGACCTCGTGCTCAGCTTCAGCTACACCCCCAGCGTGGCGAACCTGTGGGGGACGGTCAGCGATGCGCCCAACATCGGCGGCCTGCAAGGCCACACGCCCACCTGCGCGGTGTCGGCCGGCCGTCTGCCGCAGGGGGTGAACCTCAACAGCAGCACCTGCGTCATCTCGGGCAGCCCCACCGAGACGGGCAACTTCGACGCCACGATCCGCCTGACCGTCAGCGGCTACAGCGGCTTCGTCGAGACCTCGTATGGCTTTGGCGTGGTCGGCATGTCACCCGTCTACCAGTGGGAAGTGGATGCGAACCGGGCCCGGTGGGCCTACAGCTTCAGTGACCGGCCCACGATCGACCGGTACTCGCCCCGGCCCGGCGACACGGTGACCTATGAGCTGCTCGGCGGCCTGCCCGCCGGCCTGAGCATGGACACCACCACCGGCGTCGTCCAGGGTGTGCCCGAAGCGAGCGGCAGCTTCCAGCCCCAGATCCGCATCACCATCACCCGCGATGGGCGGACCTACCAGTCCACCGCGGCGCGGCAGCCCTTGAAGGTGGAGGCGCCCGTGCTGGACATCGCCTACGAGCCCACCACGCTGGTGGCGGGCACCAGCTACGACATCGGCCTGCTGCAGGCCAACTCCCTGCTGGGCAGCGACTACACCGACTACAGCTTCCGGCTGCACGCCCAGCCGGGTTGCCCGGCGGCAGTCCCGGCCGGCTGGGCCTTCGACACTGCCACCGGCCGGATCAGCGGCACCGCCACCGCCGGCCTGAACCAGTGCGTGGGCAGCCAACTGGTGGTGCGCCACAACGGGCTGGTCAAGACCTACGACCTGACGCTGCTGCTCAAGGTCTGAGCACGGGCCGCCTTGGCCGATCAGTCCAGCGTGCGCCGGTAGCGCGCCAGCGCCACCGCGCCGGCCACGCCGGCGAACAGCAGCATCGGCCACAGCTCGGGCCACAGCGGCGCAAAGCCGCTGCCCTTGAGCAGCACGCCGCGCACGATGCGCAGGAAGTGCGTCAGCGGCAGCACCTCGCCGATCACCTGGGCCCAGTCCGGCATGCCGCGGAAGGGGAACATGAAGCCCGACAGCAGCATCGACGGCAGGAAGAAGAAAAAGGTCAGCTGCAGCGCCTGCAGCTGGTTCTTCGCCAGCGTGGAGAAGGTGAAGCCCACCGCCAGGTTGGCCAGCATGAACACGCCGATCAGCGCCAGCAGCAGCGTCAGGCTGCCCTCCATCGGCACCGCAAACAGCAGCCGCGCGGCCAGCAGGATCACGCCCAGCTGCACATAGCCGATGGCCACGTAGGGCAGGATCTTGCCCATCATCACCTCCAGCGGCGTCACCGGCGTGGCCAGCAGGTTCTCCATCGTGCCGCGCTCGCGCTCGCGGGTCATGGCCAGCGCGGTGAGCATGACCATGGTCATCGTCAGGATGGTGCCCACCAGGCCCGGCACGATGTTCACGCGCGACAGGCCCTCGGGGTTGTAGCGGCGGTGCACGCGCAGCTCGAAGGGCGGTGGTCCACCGGCGCGCACGGCCAGCGCGCCCTGCAGTTCGCGGCGCAGCACATCGGGCGCCAGCGCGCCCAGCGCGGCGATGGCGTTGGCGGCGGCGGACGGATCGGTGGCGTCCACGTCCACCAGCACGGCGGGGCGCTCGCCGCGCACCACGGCGCGGGTGAAGTCGGGCGGCACCACGACCAGGAACTGCGCGCGGCCGTCGGCGATCAGCGCGCTGCCCTCGGCCTCGGACAGCGGCGAGGCCACCAGCTTGAAGTAGCCGGTGTGCTGCAGCGAAGCCAGCAGGCTGCGGCCCAGCGGCCCGCGGTCCTGGCAGACCACCGCGGTGGGCAGGCCCTTGGGGTCGGTGTTGATCGCGTAGCCGAACAGCACCAGCTGCAGCACCGGGATGCCCACCGCCATCGCGAAGGTGGGCTTGTCGCGCAGCATCTGCTGCAGCTCCTTCAGGAAGACCGCCCACAGCCGGGCCAGGCTGAAGCCGGTGCTCATGCGAAGTTGTCCTTGGCCCGCGCCACCAGGCGCACGAAGGCGTCTTCCAGGTCGGTGGCGCCGGCGGTGGCCAGCACCTGCGCGGCACTGCCCTGGGCCAGCACCTGGCCGTAGGCGATGTAGACCAGCTCGTCGCAGCGCGCGGCCTCGTCCATGTAGTGGGTGCTGACCAGCACCGTCATGCCCTCATGGGCCAGGCGGTGGATCTCGTCCCAGAACTCGCGCCGGGCCTTGGGATCGACCCCGGCGGTGGGCTCGTCCAGCAGCAGCAGGCGCGGCCGGTGCAGCAGCGCCGCGGCCAGCGCCAGGCGCTGCTTCCAGCCGCCCGAGAGCGTGCCGGCCAGCTGCTGCTGGCGGCTGACCAGGCCCAGGCGCTCCAGCGCCGCATCCACCTGCACGCGGCGCTGCGGCAGCTCGAACAGGCGGGCGACGAAGTCCAGGTTCTCGCGGATCGACAGGTCGTCGTACAGGCCGAAGCGCTGCGTCATGTAGCCCACCTGGCGCTTGATCGCGGCAGCCTCGCGGCGCATGTCCAGGCCCAGGCAGCTGCCCTCGCCTTCATCGGGCGTGAGCAGGCCGCAGAGCATGCGGATGGTGGTGGTCTTGCCGCTGCCATTGGGACCCAGGAAGCCGCACACGCGGCCGCGCGCCAGGCGCAGCGAGACGTGGTCCACCACCGCGCGGCCGCCGTAGCGCTTGACCAGGCCGCGCACGTCGATCGCCAGCCCGGCACGGCTGTCGATCGCCGGCGCTGCGGCGGTGTCGCTCACCGCGTCACCTCGATCGGCTGGCCCGGCGGCAGGCGTGCGGCATCGGATGCGCTGGTGGCGCGCGCCTCGACCATGAATACCAGGCGCTGGCGCTGGCCGTTGGAGTAGATGACCGGCGGCGTGTACTCGGGCGCGGTGGCGATGCGGCTGATGGTGGCGGCGATGGCCGCGCCGCAGCCGTCGCAGCGCAACTGCACCGCCTGGCCCGGGGCCAGTGCGCCGCGCTCGGTCTCGGCCACCCAGAAGCGCGCCACGCGGGCGCCGGGCGCCAGCAGCGACAGCACCGGCTGGCCGGCGGCCACGTACTCGCCGGCGCGGTAGTAGGTCTCGGCCACCAGGCCGGCCACCGGTGCGCGCTGCGCCGCCTGGCTCTCGCGCCAGCGCACCTGGGCCAGCGCGGCGGATGCGGCGTCGGCGCTGGCGCGGGCGGCGGCCTGTTCCTCGCCCCGCGCCGGCAGGCGGGCCACGCGCAGCGCGGCTTCCAGCTCGGCCACCCGATCGCGCGCCTGGCGCTCGGCGGCGCGGGCGTCGTCCACCCGCTGCGGCGAAACAAAGCCCTCGCGCTGCAGCGCCTGCTGGCGCTGCCACTCGGCCGCGGCGCGCTCGGCGGCACTGCGCGCCTGCGCCAGCTGGGCCTGGGTGACGGCGATCTCGTCGGCGCGGCGGCCGCTGGTGGTGTTGGCGGCCTGGGCCTGGGCGGCGCGGCGGCGGGCCTCGGCTTCGGCGGCAGCGTCGGTGGCGGGCTGGGCGTCCAGGCGGAACAGCGGCGCGCCGGCGGCCACGTTCTGGCCGGCCTGCACGTCCAGCGCCTGCAGCGTGCCGGCCACCGGCGCGGCCACATGCACGTACTCGCCCTCGACATAGCCGGCCCAGCCGCTGGCGGGGCGTTCGCTGCAGGCGACCAGGGCGGCGGCCAACGCACACATCGCTGTGGCGATCCTCATCATGTGCTCCTCAGACCAGACGCTGATGATGGCCCAGGCCCGCGCCCGCGGCCACCCCGCCGATCAAGCCGAAGGCTGCTAGACTCCGGGCATCAGCGCCGATTTGTTCCGGATTGCGGGCGCTCTACAAATGCTGCTAAAGAGGGACCCCGGCGCACCCGGTGTCCGTTTCTGAAGCGGCACCGGGTTTGTTGTTTTCTGGGGGACCGAAGCCATGGCTTCCGTCGGATACGTTTCGCCGCAGCGCATGCACTTTGCCGATGCGCTGCCGCTGCGCAGCGGCGCCACGCTGCGCGACTACACGCTGGTCTACGAGACCTACGGCACGCTCAACGCCGACAAGAGCAATGCGGTGCTGGTGTGCCATGCACTCAACGCCTCGCACCACGTGGCCGGCGAGTACGCCGACACGCCGCGCAGCGAGGGCTGGTGGGACAACCTGGTGGGCCCCGGCAAGCCGCTGGACACCGACCGCTTCTTCGTCATCGGCGTCAACAACCCGGGCTCGTGCTTCGGCTCGACCGGCCCGATGCACCTGAACCCCGACACCGGCAAGCCCTACGGCGCCGACTTCCCGGTGGTGACGGTGGAGGACTGGGTGGACGCGCAGGCGCTGCTGATCGAGCGCCTGGGCATCACCCAGCTGGCCGCGGTGCTGGGCGGCAGCCTGGGCGGCATGCAGGCCCTGGCCTGGACGCTGCGCTACCCCGAACGCCTGCGCCACTGCGTGGCGGTGGCCACCGCGCCCAACCTGAGCGCGCAGAACATCGCCTTCAACGAGGTGGCGCGCCGGGCCATCGTCACCGACCCCGATTTCCACGGCGGCCACTTCTACGAGCACGGCGTGGTGCCCAAGCGCGGCCTGCGCGTGGCGCGCATGATCGGCCACATCACCTACCTCAGCGACGACTCGATGGAGGAGAAGTTCGGCCGCGCGCTGCGCAGCGCCGAGCTGGGCTACAGCACCCAGGACATCGAGTTCCAGATCGAGAGCTACCTGCGCCACCAGGGCGAGAAATTCAGCGAGTACTTCGACGCCAACACCTACCTGCTGATCACCCGCGCGCTGGACTACTTCGACCCGGCGGCCGCGCATGGCGGCAACCTGAGCAAGGCCTTTGCCGCGGCGCGGCAGAACAAGTTCCTGGTGGTGAGTTTCACCACCGACTGGCGCTTCTCGGCGGCGCGCTCGCGCGAGATCGTCAAGGCGCTGGTGGACAACCGCATCGACGCCAGCTATGCCGAGATCGCCGCGCCGCACGGCCACGACGCCTTCCTGCTGGAAGACCCGCGCTACCACGGCGTGATGCGCGCCTACTTCGCGCGGATCGCGACCGAAGGGGGCTTCTGAGATGAGCACGGAGCACAAGAACCTGCAGGTCATCGCGCAGCTGGTGCCCGAGGGCAGCCGTGTGCTGGACCTGGGCTGCGGCACCGGCGAGCTGCTGGCCTACCTGCAGCAGCACCGCGGCTGCAGCGGCTACGGCGTGGAGCTGGACGACGCCAATCTGCTGGCCTGCGCGCAGCGCGGCGTCAACGTCATCCAGCTGAACCTGGAAGAGGGCCTGCAGCTGTTCGAGGACCGCAGCTTCGACGTGGTGCTGCAACTGGAAACCCTGCAGCACCTGCGCAATGCCGAGCACATGCTGCGCGAGACCGCGCGCGTGGGCCGCATGGGCATCGTCAGCTTCCCCAACTTCGCCCACTGGCCCAACCGCCTGGCCGTGCTGCGCGGCCGCATGCCGGTCACCAAGGCCCTGCCCTACGAGTGGTACGACACGCCCAACATCCGCGTGGGCACCTACGCCGACTTCGAGGTGCTGGCGCGCAAGAACGGCCTGGACATCCTGGACAGCTTCGGCCTGCAGTCGGGCGAGGTGGTGCGCCAGTGGCCGAACCTGATGGCCAGCGTGGCGGTGTTCAAGTTCGAGCGCTGAGCGCCAACGGCCGAATTGCGCCCCGCCGGCCAGCGCAGCCCTTCGGGAGGGGGTGGCATCCAATAGCCCGGAGGCCAGGCGCGCCCTGCGCTGGCCAGCGCTCGGCCGCTCCGGAGCGGCCAGCGCCCCCCTCGGGGGGTGGCCTGCGGTACCCCGCAGGCCGGGGGCTTCAATACGGCATCTCGAAGCGCTGGTCCTTCCAGCGCAGCCGGGCGCTGCGGGGACCGATGCGCTCGAGCAGCAGGCCGGGCACCACGCTGTCGCCCTCGCGCATCAGCTGGTCGTTGATGACCAGCACGCTGCCGCCGGGGCTGTCGGAGACCATGGCGCCGCCCATCTTCAGCGTGGGCAGTTCGGCGCGGGTGGATCCCGGCAGGTCCTGGTAGCGCAGCACCGGCCGGCTGGGCGGGGGCGGCGCCGATTCCTCGGACATCTTCAGGCCGGCGCCCGCGCGGGGCTCGGGCGGCTTCGGCGCGGGCGCCGTACCAGGCACCGGCGTGACCGGCGACGTTGCTTGCTGCGCGGCGGGTGGCGGCGCGGCGGCAATGGTCGGCGCGGCGGGGGGCGGCGCCACCGCGACTGACGGGGGCGCTGGCAACGTCGCTGGCGGCACGGCCACGGGCGCGACCACAGCCGGCTCGGCCACTGCCACTGGGACGGGTGCCGGGGGGCGCTGGCTGGTGCGCAGCCACCAGGCCACGGCGGTCAGCAGCAGCACGCTGAGCACCGCGATCAGCACCCAGGGCGGGCGCCGTTCGCCCGCCACCGCAGGCTCGTCCACCGCGGCGCTCACCGGGGTCGGCAGATCGACCTGGTCGTGCAAGCCGGGCACGGCGCCGCGGCTGCGTTCGCGCTCGGCGTCGGCGCGGCGGAGGGCATCGAGGATGATGGACATCGGGGGCTCCTCGGGGCTCAGCGGGCCGCAGCGTCGGGGCGCCGCAGCCGGGGTTCGGCCACGCCGGTGACCCGGTTCAGCAGCATGAAGGTGGCCGGGCCGGCGACACCGTCGTCGACCAGGCCCTGGGCGCGCTGGAAGGCCTGCAGGCGCGCCAGCAGCGCGGCATCCAGCGTGGCGCCGGGCTCCGGCAGCGGCTGGCCGGCCCAGCGCGCCAGGCCCTGCGCCAGCGCGTCCACCGCCGGGCCCGAGCGGCCGGCGGTGAGCGCGCCGCTGTAGCCATCCGGCGGCCGCCACAGCGTGGCGAAGACGCCGCGCCAATCGCGCGCCAGGCGCTCCAGCGGCACGGCCTGCAGCCGGCCGTCGCGCGACAGCAGTGCCACGCGCTCGTCCAGGCCGACCAGCAGCAGCGGCCGCTCCTGGCCCTGGGGGTCGCGCCACAGCAGCCAGCCCGGGCGGTCCAGCGGGCGCACCTGGTTCCAGGGCAGGTTGGCGCGCAGGCACAGCAGGCGCGTGTTGCGCTGCAGGTCGGCGCAGGGGTCAGCCTCGCCCAGCTGCACGTTCCAGGCGGCGGCCAGCTGGCGCCAGGCGCTGCGCTCGTCGGGCAGGGCAAAGGCCTCGGGGCTGGCGTCGGCGACAGATGCCGCCGGTGACACCGTCACCGGTACCGCGGCCACCGGGGCCGACGCCCGCGCCAACGGGGCCGCAGCAGCCACCGGCGCACTGCCCGCCACCGCAGCGGCGCGCGGTGCGTCGCCCTGGTGGCCCAGCCACCAGCCGACGCTGCCGCCCAGCAGCACGGCCACGCCGACCGCCAGGCCCCACACCGCCCACTCGCTGCGTGAGCGGCGGCGCGAGCGTCGCCGGCGGCTGGCGCTGTCGGGTGCAGCGGGTGCGGCGCTGTCGAACACCTCGCGCGCGGCGCGCTCGACCAGCAGCGCATCGACCTTGGCCCGGCCGGCCGCGTAGGCGCCCAGCAGCGCGCGGTCGGCCAGCAGGTTGATCTTGCGCGGCACGCCGCCGCTGAGCGCATGCAGGCGCTGCACGGCGCGCACGTCAAAGGGCAGCTCGCCCTGCAGCCCGGCCACCGACAGCCGGTGCGCCAGGTAGCGCGCGGTGTCGGCCTCGTCCAGCGAGCCCAGGTGGTAGCGCGCGATCACCCGTTGCGCCAGCTGCTCCAGCTCGGGCCGCGCCACCATGCCGCGCAGCTCGGGCTGGCCGATCAGGATGATCTGCAGCAGCTTGCGCTCGGCGGTCTCCAGGTTGGTCAGCAGGCGCAGCTGTTCCAGCACGTCGGCCGAGAGGTTCTGGGCCTCGTCGATGATCAGCACGCTGTGGCCACCCTCGGCATGCACGCGCAGCAGGAAGGCGTTCAGCGCGTCGATGTGGTCCTTGATCGTCGGCGCCTCGTGGCCCGGTCCGGCCGGCACCGGCACGCCGAACTCGCCGCAGATGGTCTGCAGCAGCTCCACCGCGTCGAGCTTGGGGTTGAACACATAGGCCACGTGGGTGTGCGCTGGCACCTGCTCCAGGAAGGCCCGGCACAGCGTGGTCTTGCCGGCGCCGATCTCGCCGGACAGCAGCACGAAGCCGCCGCCGCCCTCCAGGCCATAGAGCAGGTGGGCCAGGGCCTCGCGGTGGCGTTCGCTGAGGAACAGGTAGCGCGGATCGGGGGCGATCGTGAACGGCGCCTGCCTGAGCCCGAAGAAGCTCTCATACATGGCCGGGAGGATACCCCGCCCCCGCCCAGCCGCCGATGAACGCCGCCCCGGCCTGACATTTCCGGGCATCGGTCGGGCGCGGCTTACCTAGACTGCCCCTGATCCGCCCACCCCGCCCAGGCCCGCCCATGTCCGCTCAAGCCGCCCGCCGCTTCTTCCCGTTCAACCTGGTGCTGCCCAACATGCCTGGCGTGGCCGCGCAGCTGGTGAAGAGCTTCAACGACGACCGCGTCGGCCTGGGCGAGCTGGCCGAGCTGATCGGCCAGGACCCTGCCCTGTCGGCCAAGGTGCTGCGCCTGGCCAACTCGGCCCGCTACAGCCCGCTGCGCAGCGTCAGCAGCCTGCGCGAGGCCGCCGCCTCGCTGGGCATGACGATGCTGCGCAACCTCTCGCTGGCCACCAGCCTGAGCGGCGCCTTTCCGCGCGCCGCGGGCCTGGACCCCGACCGCTTCTGGCGCCACGCGATGACCAGCGCCCAGCACGCCGTGCTGCTCAGCCGCGGCGCGCTGCTGGACGCCGACACCGCCTACCTGGGCGGCCTGATGCTGCGCACCGGCCAGCTGCTGATGGCGCAGATCGACAAGGCCGGCGTGGCCGAGGTGGAGCAGTCGCTGGCCACGCCCGGCGGCCGCTTTGCCGCCGAACAGGCGCGCTGGCAGTGCAGCCACGCCGACGTCACCGCCGAGCTGGCCCGCCGCTGGCAGTTCCCCGACACCCTGGTGGCCGCCTTCCAGGCCAGCGCCACGCCGCTGCAGGCCCAGCCCTACACCGGCCTGGGCACGGTGCTGCACCTGGCCGAGGCCCTGGCCGACGCCGTCGAGCGGGGTCTGGACCCCGCCGAGGTGGTGCAGGGCCGCTGCGCCGAGCTGCTGGCCCGGTTGCGCATCAAGCCCGACTGGCTGCTGGCTCAGCTGGCCGAGGCCGCGTCGCCCGACGAGGAGCTGGCGCTGATGCGCTGATCTAGTGTGCTGTCCCGCAGATCACTGCCCTATGGATTCGTTCAGATGGTGATGATCGTGCGTTCGCCGCAACGGGCCCATACCTGGCGGTATGCGCACGTTGCGGCGGGCGCGCGAGGGCGCCATCTGAGCGAACCCCTGCGGGGCGGGTCGACACGGGGCGATCCGGGCGTTGCCCAACCGGGCAGATACCACCCGGTATCTGCCCGGTCGTGCGCCTACGGCTCATCCCCGTTTCGACCCGTCCATAGGGCAGTGATCTGCGGGACAGCACACTAGCGCCTTCGGCTGCTCGATCACCACGTCGCCCTGCGGCTCGGCCACGCAGGGCAGCACCCAGCCCTCGGCGCGTTCCTCGGCGCTCAGGCCGGGCCATTCCACGCGGTAGCTCACCGCCCCGGCACGCAGCCGGCACAGGCAGGCGCGGCAGGTGCCGTTGCGGCAGGAGCGCGGCAGCCACAGGCCCGCGGCCTGCGCCGCCTCCAGCAGCGACTGCCGTGGCGCCACGGGCAGTTCCCGGCCCAGGGGCTCGATGCGCAGACACGGCAGTGGGGGCGTCATGCCGCAATCGTAGACTGGCGGCTTCGCCCCGACGCCCTGCCGCCATGCCCCCGACCCCGCTGAACCCGAACGACCCCGACCTGGCCGGCGCCCGCCTGGCCGCCAGCGTGGTGGTGCTGCGCGACGGCGACAGCGGCCCCGAGGTGCTGATGCTGCGCCGTGCCGAGCGCGACGGCGACATCCGCAGCGGCGTCTGGGTCTTCCCCGGCGGCGTGCTGGACGCCACCGACGGCCTGCTGCACGAGCACTGCGACGGCGAGGACGACGCTGCCCACAGCACCCGCCTGGGCCTGGCCCGCGGCGCGCTGGACTACGCGGTGGCCGCGGTGCGCGAGTGCTTCGAGGAGGTGGGCCTGCTGTTCGCCCACGGTTCGCTGCCGGCGGCCGTGGCCGAGCGCCACGCGATGCAAAGCGGCGAGGATTTCGTCGCGCTGTGCCAGCGCCACGACCTGCGCCTGGCCACCTCGGCCCTGGTCTATCACAGCCACTGGCTGACGCCGCCGGGCATTGCCAAGCGCTTCGACACCCGCTTCTACGTGGCCCGACTGCCCGACGGCCAGCAGCCGCAGGCCGACGAGGGCGAGGCGCTGGAGATCGCCTGGCTGACGCCGGCGCAGGCGCTGGACAAGGAGCGCCGCCTGAAGCTGCTGCCGGTCACCCGCCGCACGCTGCAGGACCTGGGCCGATTCACCAGCGTGCAGGCCATCCTGGACGAGGCCGCCGCACGGGTGAACCCGCCACGCCACATGCCGCGCCTGGGCTGCAACGCCCAGGGCGTGCGCCCGGTGCTGCCGGATGAGTGGGCCTACGCCGAGATCGGCCGGCTGGACCCGCAGGGCCGCGGCGACATCTGGTTCGAGCTGCCGCCGCTGCGCGCAGTGGCGCTGTCCGAGCGCGTGATGCGCGTGACCTGCGGCAACGGCTCGGTGATGACCGGCCCGGGCACCAACACCTACCTGATCGGCGCACCCGGCGGGCCGCTGGCGGTGCTCGACCCCGGCCCCGATGATGCCGACACCGAGGCCCACCTGCAGGCCGTGCTGCAGGCCGCCGCCGGCCGGCCGATCACGCGCATCATCGTCACCCACACCCACAAGGACCATTCGCCCGCCGCGCAGCGCCTGCACGCCCTGACCGGCGCCCCGCTGGTGGGGCTGGCGGCGGTACACCCCGAGTGGCAGGACACGGTGTTCGCGCCCGACCACGCGCCGGCCGACGGCGAACGGCTGCTGCTGGGCGAGGGCTGCACGCTGCGTGCGGTGCACACGCCCGGCCACGCCGCCAACCATGTCTGCTGGCTGCTCGAGGAGGAGAAGCTGCTGTTCACCGGCGACCACGTGATGCAGGGCTCCACCGTGGTCATCAACCCGCCCGACGGCGACATGGCCGCCTACCTGGGCGCGCTGGAGAAGCTGCTGGCCATCGATCTGGACTGGTTCGCCCCCGGCCACGGCTTCCTGATGGCGCGCCCGCACGACGAGCTGCGCAAGCTCATCGCCCACCGCCTGGCGCGCGAGGCCAAGGTGCTGGACGCGCTGCGCACGCTGGGCCCCTGCAGCGACGAGGCGCTGGTGCCCACGGTGTATGGCGATGTGCCCAGCTCGCGCCACGCGCTGGCGCTGCGCTCGCTGCGCGCCCACCTGGGCAAGCTGCTGGCCGAGGGGCGGGTGTGTGACGACGGAAACCTGCTCCGGCTCAGCTGAGCGGCGCCTATAACCGTCAACCTCAGACCGCTCAGCGACCCAGCATTTGCTCAGCGTATCGCGCCACAACGTGACCGAAGTTGTCGAGTCGACCCGCCGCATCAGGCGTTCGAAAACCCTCGGCCAGTTGGCTCAACTCCTCGTCGCTTGCCGAGGTCACAAAGGCATCGTCAAAGACCCGTCGCAGAGCCTCTACACGACGTTCCCGAAGGAAGCTGATGTCGAGTTGCAGGATCTTCAACATGAAGTCGGCCGCCTCATCGTCGCGGTCTGTCGGGTAGATCCTGCCGTCACCCAGCGAGTACAAAAAGCGACGCTCACAGTCCATGTCGAGCGGTGAAATGGCCTGTGCCTCATCGAAGTCGCTGCCCTTGGCGTGCCCGCAGTGCAGTGGCAAACCCGGGCGCGTCTCGCGGATACACGATGCATGCAGATTGCCATAGTCGAGCGCCAGGTCTGGGCGGGCTTCCTGCGGCCGGAAGTGCTCTATGTGGCTGTCTGAAAAGTCAATTCGGCACCCGCAGTAGCAGCACACCCAACCCTGTTCGCAAAGAAGCGATTCGTGCAGTTCGCGCTTCTGCGGGTTTTGCAAACCATCGTAGGTCGGCTGCCAATCCGCGTTGGCTTGAGCCTTCCATTGAGCAAAGCCCACAGGCTCAGCCTGCTTGATGACCCGCTTCATCGACCCAGGACTTCCTTGCGACGAAGCAAGGCCCTGGCACCCGACAACTCAGGAATGCCTGGCGCAATCGACTCCAGCGCTGTCAGTCGCCTTTGCGCAGAGGGCAACTCACCGCGCTCCAGGTCCTCGAACAGGGCATCCAGCTGTGCCTGAACATCTGACGTCCGCGCATCGGCACCCATGATCTCCTCCAGGACTTGGCTGGAGGTCAGGCCGTAGCTGACCTGTGGATGATCTGTCTGACCATTCCTGAGCAGGATGATTTCGTCGGGTCGCAGTTCACCCAGCACCTGCGGTGAGTGGCTTGCCACGATGAATTGGACAGCTGGAAAGGCCCGCTTGAGGCCGCTGGTCAGGATGCGCTGCCAGCGGGGATGGAGGTGCATGTCCAACTCGTCGATCAGCACCACCCCGGGTGTTTTCTGCGTCACATCCCAGCCCAGTTGCGGGTTCAGCAGACACATACGCCGCGCAATGTCGGCCACCAGCCCGATGACTGCCCGTTGACCGTCGCTAAGGTTCTCGAAGGCCGTCGGTTGGCGATCGTTATCGCCCAACGACCGCCACTCCATCAACAGGCTTTTCTGCTTGAGGTCGTACTTCAGGCCTTTGGCGCCCTCTACGGCGTCGCCCAAAGCGCGATTGACCAAGGCTAATTCGTCGTTGTCGATGGCATCGAAGGCCACACCAGTCTCAGATGATGTTTGGAAGCGTTCAAGGCACTTGCCAATGACCCAGGCTTGAAGTGCAGTAGCGTCCAGAGATGCATCCCACCAAGACGCATAGCCATCGGTTCGCCCACTGCGGGTTGCAGCCGCCTGTATTTCCTGTGGTTGACTTTGGCTCCAATGCCGATTGGCACGGTAGAAGGCCATGATAGGCAGAGACGACTTGGCTCGGGTCGTCTGGGCAGTCGGACCAACCGCCTGTTGGATCCCTTGCCAGACAAGGCCCGGCGGCGTTCCACCTGAAACTGCGCCGTCAACCTGACTGGTCCGCTGCGTAGTCCAGATACACACACTTTCGTGGTCGAAGACCTCGGCGACAGCAACGACTTTGACAGGATACTGCGACTCGAAGCGAATGCGTCCGTGGTCAGCGTGCCCAAGCAAGGTGGCGACGTTGGGGTCATCCATTGCGACCACGCTGGAAATCGACATGTACTGACTGAAGCCCGTCAACAACGCGTCGCACAGTGCCTTCAATAGCGATGTCTTGCCGCTACCGTTTACGCCAACTACGACATTGAAGCCAGGCTTGAACGCCACATGCAAATCTCGATGGCACCGGTAGTTGGTCAAGTGGACCGACTCAAATCTCATTAGCCCTGCCTCCTTAGGTTGAGCTAGCTGCCGCCGCATCTCGCCAGATCCGTCGACGGCGTCGCCACAGTATGACGCGACGTCGCTGTTCAACTTACCGCACGGCGAGAACAAACCTCAGTCGAGCTTAACCCCCAGCTTGCGGATCACCGCGCCCCAGCGGGCGCTGTCGGCCTCGACCACCTGGCGGAACGCCGCGGCACTGCCGCCCACCGGCGTCAGGCCCTGCGCGTCCAGCGCGCTCCTGACCGCTGGATCGGCCAGCGTGGCGTTGACATCGGCATTGATCTTCGCCACCACCGCCTCGGGCGTGCCGGCGGCCACGAACAGGCCGTTCCAGGCCAGGCTCTCTACATTCTTCAGGCCGGCCGAGGCCATGGTCGGCAGGTCCTTCAGGCTGTCGGGGTGCTGGCTGCTGCTGACGGCCAGCAGGCGCGCCTTGTTGTTGCGCACATGGGCCATCAGCGCCGGGGCCACCATGAAGCAGGCGTCGGCCTCGCCCTGGGCCACCGCCAGCGCGGCCGGCGGCGAGCCGTTGAACGGGATGTGCTGGGCCTTGGCGCCGATCTCGACCAGGAACAGCTCCATCGTCAGGTGGGCCGAGCTGCCGTTGCCCAGCGACGAGTAGTTCATCGCGCCGTTCTTCGCCTTGGCCCAGGCGATGAACTCGGCCAGCGTCTTCACCGGCACATGCGCGCCCACCGCCAGCACATTGGGCTGCGAGGTGGTCATCACCACCGGCACCAGGTCCTTGGCGGCGTCGTAGGGCACCTTGGCGTACAGGTAGGGCGCGAAGGCGATCGGGCCGTTGAAGGACAGCGCGATCGTGTGGCCGTCGGGCGCCGCCTTGGCCGCCACGTCGGTGCCCAGCATGCCGCCCGCGCCGGGCTTGTTCTCCACCACCACGGCCTGGCCCCAGCGGTCCTTGAGCTTGTCGCCCAGCAGCCGGGCGATGATGTCCAGCGAGGAGCCGGCCGGTGCCGGCACGACGATGCGCACCGGCTTGGTGGGCCAGGCGGACTGGGCCTGGGCCAGCGGGACGCTGACGAGTGTGGCGGCCAGGGCAAGCAGGGAGCGGCGCAGCATCATGGGCATGAAAAAGGGGCCTTGGAAGGCCCCCATGGTAGCGGTGTGCCGCCAGGCGATCAGGGATAGAGACCGCGCTCGACGCGGGCCTGCAGGATGCGCTCGCAGGAGACCGTGAAGGTGGCGGTGCGCAGCGTGATGCGGTGCTGGTCGGCCACCTCCCAGATGCGCTTGAGCGCGCCCACCATGATCTTGTCCAGGCGCACGTTGATCTCGTCCTCGGTCCAGAAGAAGCTCGAGAAGTCCTGCACCCACTCGAAATACGAGACCGTCACGCCACCGGCGTTGCAGATCACGTCGGGCACCACCAGGATGCCGCGGTCGGCCAGGATGTCGTCGGCGCTGGGCACGGTGGGGCCGTTGGCGCCCTCGAGCACCATCTTGGCCTTCACGCGGCGGGCGCGGTCGGCGGTGATCTGGCCTTCCAGCGCGGCGGGGATCAGGATGTCGCAGTCGACATCCCAGAACTCCTCGTTGCCCATCACCTCGGCGCCCTTGAAGCCGCCCACGCCGCCGGTGGCCTTGACGTGCGGCATCAGCTCGGCCAGGTCAAAGCCGTTGCCGTTGTAGATGGTGCCGGTGTGGTCCTGCGCCGCCACGATCTTGGCGCCGGCCTGGCCGAACAGCTCGGCCGCGGCCGAACCCACATTGCCAAAGCCCTGCACCGCCACGCGGGCGCCCTGCAGGTCCAGGTTGATGCGGCGAGCCGCCTCGCGGCCGGTGACGAACACGCCGCGGCCGGTGGCCTTCACGCGGCCCAGCGAGCCGCCCAGGTGGATCGGCTTGCCGGTGACCACGCCGGTGGCGGTGGCGCCGGTGTTCATCGAGTAGGTGTCCATCATCCACGCCATGATCTGGGCGTTGGTGTTGACGTCCGGCGCCGGGATGTCCTGCTGCGGGCCGATGATGATGCCGATCTCGCTGGTGTAGCGGCGGGTCACGCGCTCAAGCTCCTTCAGCGAGAGCTTCTTGGGATCGATGCGGATGCCGCCCTTGGCACCGCCGTAGGGCAGGTTGACCGCGGCGTTCTTGATGCTCATCCAGGCCGACAGCGCCATCACCTCTTCCAGCGTCACGTCCGGGTGGTAGCGCACCCCCCCCTTGCCCGGGCCGCGGCTGAGGTTGTGCTGCACGCGGTAGCCCTCGTAGTGGGCGATGGTGCCGTCGTCCAGTTCGATCGGGATGTCGACGATCAGCGCGCGCTTGGGGCGCTTCAAGGTGTCGATCCAGCGCGAGAGGTGGCCCAGGTAGGGCGCCACGCGGTCGACCTGCATCAGGTAGGTGCCCCAGGGGCTGTCGGGGGTCGGGTGGACGTAGGACAGGGGTTCGGTCATCGGTGTGTCTCCAGGGATGTTGGATCAGCCGTCACCGGCCTTGTGAGCCGGCCCGTTCGGCATGGGGGCGGACTGTAGGCGGGGTGGCGCCGAATTTGTCACCGAGCCTCATGCAACCTTTGCATAGTTGCTGTTCCGGCCGTTCATGCATGCAGGCCATGCATGACCAGCGCCAGCCCTTGGCATGCGCGCGCCGGCCCCAGGCCGCGCCTACACTGCGCGCCATGAATGCTTCAACTTCCCTGGGCCGCACCGCCTTCATCGGTGGCGGCAACATGGCCAGCGCGGTGCTGGGCGGCCTGCTGCGCGCGGGCGCGCCGGCCGATGCCTTCATCGTGGTGGAACCCTGGGCCGAGCAGGCGGCCCGGCTGCGTGAGCAGTTCGGACTGACGGTGCTGGACGCCGCCGGTGCGGCGCTGCAGGGCGTGGACACGGTGGTCTGGGCGGTCAAGCCGCAGCTCTTCGCCGAAGCCGCCGCGCCCTGCGCCGCGCACATCGGCGGCGCCTTGCAGATCAGCGTGATGGCCGGTATCCGCAGCGAGGCCATCGCCCGCGCCAGCGGCAGCGCGCAGGTGGTGCGCTGCATGCCCAACACGCCGGCGCTGATCGGCCAGGGCATGACCGGCCTGCATGCCAGTGCCGCGGTCAGCAGCGCACAGCGCCAGCGCGCCGAGGCCCTGCTGGCCCCGACCGGCCGCCTGCTGTGGGTGGACGCCGAGCGCGACCTGGACGCGGTGACCGCGCTGTCGGGCTCGGGCCCGGCCTACTTCTTCTACCTGATCGAGGCCATGGTGCAGGCCGGCACCGAGCTGGGCCTGAGCCCGGCCCAGGCCCGCCAGCTGGCCGAGGGCACCGCTGCCGGGGCGGCGGCGCTGTCGGCGCAATCGGTGGACAGCCCCGAGGTGCTGCGCCAGCGGGTGACCAGCAAGGGCGGCACCACGCACGCGGCGATCAGCACGATGGAGGCCGCCGGCATGAAGGCCACGGTGGTGGCCGCAGTGCACGCGGCGGCGCGGCGCGCGGCGGAGCTGGGCGACGAGTTCGGCCGCGCCTGACCGCGCCGGCGCGCGCGGTCAGATCGGCACCTGGGACAGTGTCTGCTGGTCCAGCGCCAGCGCCTCGTTGAGCTTGGCGGCGGTGTAGCCCACCAGCATCTGCGTGGGCATCAGGATCACTGGCAGGTCGGGCGAGCCCAGCAGCGCGTGCGACTGCCGCGCGGTGGCGCTCTTGCCCAGGTCCAGCACGTCGAACTGCACCTTCAGCTTGCGCAACTGGGCCATCGCGTCGTTGCAGAGGCGGCAGCCCGGCGCCACGAAAACGGCCAGCTCGCCCTGCCCCAGCGGCAGGTTGTCGGTGCGGCGGGTGATGGTGGGGGTGCGCGCCTCGTTCAGGCCCGGCAGACGGCTTTCGATCAGCTGGCGGCCCTGGCTGCGCAGCTTGTCCAGGAAGCCGCGGAAGCGCTGTTCCAGCGATTCGGCGCGGGCAGCACCGGCCAGGCTGCCGAGCAGCAGGGCCAGGGTCCAGTGGCGGCGGTTGATGGACATGGGCTCCTCCTGGGTGGGTTGTCGGGGTGCTCAGGCAGTGGCCAGCACCGTGCCCATGAAAACGGCAAAACCGAGCCAGTGGTTGACCCGGAAGGCACGGAAGCAGCCCTCGCGGCTTCTGGTGCGGATCATCGTGTAGTGCCAGCCGGCCTGCAAGCCCGCGGCCACCAGGCCCAGCCAGGACAGCCGGTCCAGCCCCAGCGAATGGCTCAGCGCCCCCCAGGCGACCAGGTGGATGGCGTAGAAGGCCATCACCCCGGCCACGTCGAAGCGACCCAGCGTGATGGCCGAGGTGCGGATGCCGATGCGCAGGTCGTCGTCGCGATCGACCATTGCATATTCGGTGTCATAGGCCAGCACCCAGAACAGGTTGGCCAGCAGCAGCGCCCAGGCCTGCCAGGGCACGGCCGCGCCCACCGCCGACAGGCTCCACTCGGCGCCGCCCAGCACCGCCGAGAAGGCCATCGGGATGCCGAAGCTGAAAGCCACGCCCAGCACCGCCTGTGGCATCGCCACCACCCGCTTGGCATAGGGATAGACGAGCGCGATCGCCAGTGCCGGGAAGGACAGCAGGATGGTCGGCGCATTGGTGGTCAGCACCAGGCCGAAGGCCGCCAGCGCCAGCACCGCGCCCAGGCCCAGCGCCTCCTTCACCGGCAGCTCGCCGCTGGTCACCGGCCGCGCCGCGGTGCGCTTGACGTGGCGGTCGAACTCGCGATCGGCCACGTCATTGATGCAGCAGCCGGCGCTGCGCATCAGGATGGTGCCGGCGGTGAACACGACCAGCAGGTGCCAGCCGGGGAAGCCGTCGGCCGCGATCCACAGCGCGCTGAGCGTGGGCCACAGCAGCAGCAGCCAGCCGGCCGGCCGGTTCCAGCGGATCAGGTCAAGGTAGAGCGCCAGGCGCGAACGGGGAGCAGACATGCGGGAATTGTCACCGCTGCGCGACAGGTCGATCCCGCGCCCCGCTTGCCCGGCGGGCCTGCCCTCGTTAACCTTGCGGCCACGCTGAATGCAGTACCCCAGCGTACCCTCCATGACCCAAGCATCCAACGCCCCCGCGTGGGTCCTCCCCCCGGCCCAGACCCAGTCACTGAGCGAGCGCATCGGCGCGCTGCACGGTCAGTTGCGTCGGGTGGCGCCAGCCATCGACCGCATGGCCTGTGCGCTCTACGACCCGGCCGAGGACCTGCTCAAGACCTTCGTCAACAGCACCGCGCACGGCGAGCCGCTGCGGGCCTACCAGTACCGCCTGTCGGACAGCCCCAGCCTGGGCGCGCTGGCCCGTGAACGTCGCGCCCGGGTGGTGGACCGCCTGGACCTGCTGCCGGCCACCGACACGGCCCACAGCCACTGGCTGCGCGAGCAGGGCTACCGATCGTCCTACACCGTGCCGATCTTCGACGGCGACACCTTCGAAGGCTTCCTGTTCTACGACTCGCTGCAGCCCGAGGCCTTCACGCCCGAGGTGGTGGATCGGCTGGAGGTCTACACCCAGCTGGTGGCGCTGATGATCAGCCACGAGGTGATCGCGGTGCAGGCGCTGGTGGGCTCGATGCGCGTGGCGCGCGACTTCGCCCACCTGCGCGACGTGGAAACCGGCACCCACCTCGACCGCATGTCGCGCTACGTGCGCCTGATCGCGCGCAGCCTGAGCGGTCCGCGCCAGCTGAGCGACGAGTTCATCGAACAGCTGTTCCTGTTCGCGCCGCTGCACGACATCGGCAAGATCGGCGTGCCCGACGCCCTGCTGCTCAAGCCCGGCCTGTACACCCCCGAAGAGCGCCAGCAGATGCAGCGCCACGTCACGCTGGGCTGCGAGATGATCGAGCGCCTGATCATCGACTTCCGCCTGGGCGGCATCAGCGGCATCGACATCCTGCGCCGCCTGGTGGCCCACCACCACGAATACCTGGACGGCAGCGGCTACCCGCAAGGCCTGCGCGGCGACGACATCCCCATCGAAGCGCGCATCGTCACCGTGGCCGATGTCTTCGACGCGCTGACCAGCCGGCGCGTCTACAAGCCGGCGTTCGCCATCGAGGACTCGCTGAAGACGCTGGAGTCCATGGCCCGCGCCGGCAAGGTCGATGCCGAGTGCGTGGCGGCGCTGCGCCATGGCATGGACGAGGTGCGGGCGATCATCGCGCGCTTCGAGGAAACCGTGGAGCACTGACAAGCCCTACGCTCCGAGATCACCCTGACTGGCAGGATCGAGCCGCGCCGCTATAGTCGCCCGCAGCCTGCTGCGGCATCGACCAGGCTGGCCGACCACACATCAGTTCCAGGGAGAACCCACATGATGACCTTGACTGCCTGGCGCACCGGCGCCCGGTGGTGGCGCCCGTTCGCCGCCCTCTTGCTGAGCCTGCTGCTCAGCGGATGCGCCAGTGTCTACGTCGACAACGGCGTGCCTGAAGTGCCCAGTGCCCAGTTCGCCAAGCCGGCCCGGGCGCAGCCGGTGCAGGTGTTCTTCGAGTTCCAGACGAAGGGCGCGCCCAACGGGCGCGCCAGTGAGCTGGTGCGCGGCCGGGTGGTGAACCAGGTCAAGGACAGCGGCCTGTTCAGCACCGTCGTTGAACAGGCTGATCCGGGCGCCGGCTTGCTGAGCATCACGATCAACAACGTGCCGCTGTCGGACGACGCCTTCACCAAGGGTTTCGTCACGGGCCTGACCTTCGGACTGGCCGGCACCCAGGTGTCGGACGGCTATGTCTGCACCGCGCGCTACACGCCGCCCGGTGGTGGCTCGGCCGTGGTGAAGACGGCCCGTCATGCGATCCACACCACCGTGGGCGCCTCGGGCGCGCCGCAGAACGCCACCAAGGCCGAGAGCGTCGGCGACGCCGTGTTCACGATGAGCCGCCAGGTCGTCAGCCAACTGCTCAACGAGCTGTCGCGCGACCCGGCCTTCGCCGGCCGCTGATCCGGTCCCCCCCCATTTCTCCTATCCCGCACACCATGACGTCTGTCTTCCTCGCCACCGGCCGCCGCGTGGCCGGCCTGTCCCTGATCGCCGTGGCCGCACTCGCCACCGGCTGTGCCTCGGTCACCGTTCCCGTCACCGCCAGCGCTCCGAACGTCGAGCGCCTGAAGAGCAGCCCGCCCGCCCCCATGGGCGTCGGCGAGTTCAAGGCCGCGCCCGGCAAGGCCGCCGACGCCGACAAGGGCCTGAGCGTGCGTGGCGGCAACACCATCGCCCCGCAGGGCGGCAGCTTTGCGGTGCAACTGCGCGACCAGCTGGCCGCCGAGCTCAAGGGCGCCGGCCTGCTGTCCACCGATGGCCGCATCGTGGTCTCGGGCACGATCACCGACAACAACCTGGACGCCGGCATCGGCAAGGGCATCGGCCGCCTGGCGGCCCGCTTCCAGGTCAAGCGCGACGGTGCCCAGGTCTTCGACAAGGAGCTGGTGGCTGCGGCCGAATGGGAGTCGTCGTTCATGGGCGCGGTCGCCATCCCGGCGGCGTTCAACCAGTACGGCGCGCTCTACCAGAAGCTCATCGGCCAGCTGTTCGACGACGCCGACTTCAAGGCGGCTGTCAAGCGTTGAGGCCGACCTGGCGCTGGCCCAGTCGCGTGTCCACGCGGTGGGCCGGGGCCGCTGCGCGCCAACCTGTCGTATCCCTGCCGACAGCTGGGGAAGGCCCCGACGAGTGAGCCGCCCAGGCCAATCCTAGAATCGGCGCTCCCCAAGGCAGGAGGATGCAGATGGCTGTGCTTGAGTTTCCCGATGCGCTCGATCCCGGACACTGGGATCGGAAGAAAGGATCACTTCCCCCTCGAAGTGATGTGGGCGAGGCGCTCAAGGCATTGCACAAGCGGCACCAGAGTGTGGACTGGTCCGTCTGGGACATCGCCAGCGTGCGCAAGGTCCGCAGCCTGGCTGATTTGGACAAGGCCTACGGCAGCCGGGATGACGCCTGGGACAGTCTGGCCGAGGCGCTGGGCAAGTTGATCAGCACCGCCTCGGATACCGCCGCAAAGCAGGCCAAGGCCAAGGACGCAGCCAAGCCCACCCTGGAGGCCTGCAAGGACATCATCGCTGAGGCCCAGAAGCACCAGAAGCGCCTTGACACCCTGGGCAAGGAGCTGGCGGCCGCCCTCAAGGAGGCGCGCCAGGCCCTGGCGGCGGAACAAAAAGGCTCCGAGGACGAGGGTGATGACGCTGATGCCGCCGTCGCCGCGCTCTTCGACCCCAAGCGTTTGCTGGCGCAGTTGATGATGTGCCAGCGCAAGCCGGAGTACCGACCGAACTTCGCCTTCATCGACGCGAACCCGAAGCTCAAGAAACCCGCTGCACTGTGTCTGCACGCCAAGGTCTCCGGCCGCACGCTGCTGCGTCGCCTGCAGGACGAGCAGGACATCAAGCAGGGATGCTACGGCGTGGCGTGGATCGAAGATCGGGTGCTGAATCTGCGCGTGGACAAACCCTTCAGCGGCCTGACCAAGAAGGTTCGGGGGCCGCTCAAGGCCTGTGGCTTCCGCGTCAGCGCTGTCGTGCTGTGGGCCGAGGACGGCACGGCACTGGAGCGCGACGACGAGGATGACGCCGCCACAGCCCAGGACGAGACCGGCACGCCGCCGCCTGCCCCGCAGTCACCCGAGGTGTCGCCGGCGCCCCCAGGTGTCAGCCAGGCCGACTTCATGGCCCGGCTCAAGGCCCTGCAGCCGGCCATCGTCCAGGCCACGGGCGGCGCCTCCCGGGATCCCCGGGTCGCCGCGCTGGTGGCCCGCATGGGTGAACTGGCCAAGGCCAAGGACTTCGACGGCGCGATGGCTGTACTTCGCGCACTGCAGGACATGCTGTCATCCCGCGGCGGCGGCGGCGCAGGTTCGCCCAGCGGCGAGTCGCCGCTGGGCAATGAGTTCCCGGCCAAGTGGCGCCGCATCTCGAGTGAGTTGCGCGAGGCCAGCGAGTCGGTCGATGAGCAGATCAGCCGGCTGCAGCGCGTGCTGCGTGAGCAGGACGACAGCGAGCTCAAGGAGATTGCCGAGTTCGGCCTCAATGCGGTCACAGGCAACTTCAAGGTGCCCTTGCTGGCCGCGATGCTGGAACTGGGCGACGGCCACAACGCCACCGCCGAGGACGCGGCCGGCGCGCGCGAGCTGGCACGTGCCTACGCCAATCACCTGCGCGGCGACATCCGCGTCGCCGCCTGTGACCAGAACCCCTTCGGGATCGAAGTCAGCATCCGTGACACCCTGGCGGCGGCACTCGATCGCTTTGTCACCGAACTGTCCTGACCGAGGGAAGGAGCACCACCATGGTCATGTCGATCAGCCAGTTCAAGGCGGCCTTCAAGATGGGGGCCGAGCAGGTCAACCCCAAGATCCGCTGGGCCGCCACCAAGAACATCTTCCTGAGCCAGACCCGCCTGGCCTCCATCGCGTCCGACCTTGACGACATCGAGAACAGCCCGCCACCGGAGCGCCTCCAGAAGGTGCTGGATCTGCGCCTGAAGATCGCCCGCGCCAAGGAGGACCGCAAACTCAACGCCAAGTACGGACAACTGCTGGATGATCTCAACAAGAACCTGGCGGACACGGTGGTGCGGTCCCAGGACATCAGCGTCGGCCCGCCCAAGGTGTCCCTGGTCAAGACCATGGCCGGGGTACCCGGCGTGCGGGTTGACGACGAGTTCGTCAAGGACGACATGGGCACGCTTCACGGTGCCACGCTGACGCAGAACAAGTTCGACTACATCAACGACCTGGTGAGCAAGGTCAAGACCATGGGTTCCGACCTCGGGGTGGCGATCGACGGCCTGGACTCCCTGGTCATCAGTGCGGTCAAGGACACCAAGCTGGGCGTCGACTCAGGCGTCATCGATGGCAGCATCTGGGAGCAGGCCATCAACGAGGTCCGCAACAATGTGTCCAAGAACATCACCAAGGATCTGGCCGAGATGAAGTCCAGCGGCCTGCTGGGCCCGACGGCAACACTGGCCGGCATCCGTTTCACCGGCAGTGATTTCCACAAGGGCGGCAAGCAGGTGCTGATCCTGCGCTTCATCGACGGCGGCAAGGAGAAGAAGGTCGTCTACAAGCCAAGCAGTCTGGCCATCGACGCCATGCTGTTCGGCTCCGACGGCGTGGCGTCCAAGCTGGAAGGCGTGGACACCTATCGCATCGTGCCGATCATGACCAAGGATGTCCCGCCAGAGGACACCGGGCGCGGCTACATGGAGTTCGTGGACACCGGCGGTGGCCCCACCGGCAAGGACGACGTGCTGGACATCTACGCCAGCATGGGTGGTGCCATGGCGATGTCCTATTACGTCGGACTCGATGACGTCCACCAGGAGAACGTGCTGCTGAAGAAGAATTCGTTGCAGGTGATCGACATGGAGGCGACGACGGGCCTGTTCGTGCTCAACACCGACTACCTTGCGCCCAAAAAGAACCCGGAGGAGGACGACAAGGTCGATCCGCAGAAGTGCAAGAAGGGCGGATGGGCCGATCAGCTCTGGACCAAGTCGCTCGAGGGCATCCGCAAGACCATTGAGCGCGACATCCAGGACGGCAAGATCACCACCTTGCCGACCACGCCAGAGGCTCTCAACGCCCTGTTCAAGGGCTTCTCGGATGTGATCGGTCGGATGAGCGACCCGGGCAAGGGGCCTGACCTCAGCGAGCTCGAGAAGAACCTTGGCAAGTTGACGGCTCGATTCGTGCCGATTGCCACGGCCGAATTCAACAACCTCATCCCCACGGCCCAGCGCGACAACTACCCGCTGCTGGCGGGCGACACACCGGCGACACTGGACAGCTGGACCCGTTACATCGACGAAGAATTGGCACACCGCAACGGCGCCCTGCTGGTGCCGCTCAAGGGAGGCACGTCGACGCCGCTACCGACGATCCGCAATCTGATCGTCGCCGCGGGCGCCTGGAAAGCCCTGCGCGCTGGCGAGGTGCCGTACTACACACGCAACCTGGGGACCAACGTGGTCCGCGACGAGGACGGCAATCCGGTGACGATCGATGGCCACGCCAAGTCCAATCCCCTGGGGATCGTCGCGGCGATGAAGAAGCGGCGCGAGGAGGATCCGGCGGCCGTGGTCAAGTTCTTCAAGGCCCAGATGGGGACGCTGGTGACCGACATGCACGAACACATGATCGGCTGGTTGCGCGCGTTCAGTCACTGAGCAGATCGGCCCCGGGGGTTCAGTCCCCCATCCGCTGCTGAAACACCAGCCCCGCATGCTCGCGCAGCGCGTGGAATTTGATCTTCGGCCAGTTCTCCTGGATCGCCCGCAGCTCGCCCGCGTATTCCAGCAGCAGCGTGGGCGCGTCCACCGCGTCCAGCGCCAGGCGGTGGCTGTTGGCGTCGATGAAGCGCTTCAATTCCTTCTCGCCGCCGTCGGCTTCCTCGCAGGTCACCCAGCGCGCCACGTTGTAGCGCGCGGGCATGATGCGGGCCTTCACGCCGTATTCGTGCTCCAGGCGGTGCGCCACCACTTCGAACTGCAGCTGGCCCACGGCGCCCAGCAGCAGCACGCTGCCGGCCATCGGGCGGAAGACCTGGATCGCGCCTTCCTCGCCCAGCTGGGTCAGGCCGGCGCGCAGTTGCTTGGTCTTCAGCGGGTCGGCCACTTCCACCGAGCGGAACAGCTCGGGCGCGAAGAAGGGCAGGCCGGTGAACTGCAGGGCTTCGCCCTCGGTCAGGGTGTCGCCCAACTGCAGTACGCCGTGGTTGGGGATGCCGATGATGTCGCCGGCGAAGGCCTCGTCCAGCAGCTCGCGCTTCTGGCTCATGAAGGTGACCACGGTGTTGGGCCGCAAGGTCTTGCCGCTGCGCACCACCTTGAGGTTCATGCCGCGGCTGAATTTGCCGCTGGCCACGCGCAGGAAGGCGATGCGGTCACGGTGCGCCGGGTCCATGTTGGCCTGGATCTTGAAGACCACGCCGGTGAACTTGCCCTCGTCGGGCTCCACCGTGCGCTGGATCGCCGGTCGCGGGCCCGGCGGCGGCGCCAGGTCGACCAGCGCGTCCAGCACCTCCTGCACGCCGAAGTTGTTGACCGCCGAGCCGAAGAACATCGGCGTCTGGCGACCGGCCAGGAACTCGGCCTCGTCAAAGGCGGGGGCGGCTTCGCGCACCAGCTCGATCTCGCCGGCGGCCTGCTCGTACACGTCACCGAAGCGCGCGTTCAGCACCGGGTTGGCCAGGCCGTCGACGATCTCCTCGGTGCCCGCCACGCGGTCCTCGCCGGGGCTGAAGACGCGCATCTGGTCCTTGCGCAGGTCCAGCACGCCACCGAAGAACTTGGCCATGCCCACCGGCCAGGTGAAGGGCACCACGGTCATGCCCAGCTCGCGCTCGATCTCGTCCATCAGCGCCAGCGGCTCCTGCACCTCGCGGTCCATCTTGTTGACGAAGGTGAGGATGGGCGTGTTGCGCGCGCGGCAGACCTGCAGCAGGCGGCGGGTCTGCGGCTCCACACCGTTGGCCGCGTCGATCACCATCAGCGCCGCGTCCACCGCGGTCAGCACGCGGTAGGTGTCTTCCGAGAAGTCCTGGTGGCCGGGGGTGTCGAGCAGGTTGATGGTGCAGCCGCGGTACTCCATCTGCATGACCGAGGAGGCCACCGAGATGCCGCGCTGCTTCTCGATCTCCATCCAGTCCGAGGTGGCGTGGCGCGTGGCCTTGCGGGCCTTGACCGAGCCGGCGATCTGGATCGCGCCCGAGAACAGCAGCAGCTTTTCCGTCAGCGTGGTCTTGCCCGCGTCGGGGTGGGAGATGATGGCGAAGGTGCGGCGCTGGCGCACCTGCTCGGCGAGTTCGGCGGACATCGGGGCGGGTATCGGTCGGGGGCCACCGGGCGGCGGCCAACCCCTGATTATCGCGGCCCGGCCGTTCCCGCGCGCTCGCGCCGGCGGGCGTCGGCGGCCATCTCCTGGCGCAGCCACTGCGTGAACTGCCGCGTCGGCCGGGCGTGGGCGGCGTCCAGCAGCTCGATCAGCGCGTCGGCGCGCACATGGGCGTCCAGGCGCCAGGTGTCGGGCGTGCTGCGGCCGCGGGTGGCGGCCAGCAGGCGGGTGGTGTCGGGCAGGCCGTCCAGCACCCGGCGCAGATCGGCCACGTGCAGCCACCAGTGGCCGTCTTCGTCCTCGATCACGCCGATCAGGCGGCCGCGGTACGCGCGCTTGCCGCGCAGCGCGTGGGCGGTGGCCAGGCGGGTGGTTTCCAGCGCCGCCTGGCTCAGGGCGTTCTGCAGCGGCAGCGTGACCACCAGCGCCACCAGCGGCGTGGCCGCCACCAGGCCGATGGAGCCGGCGATCGCCCAGCCCAGGCCAAGCAGCCCCACGCTGACCACCGCGGCCAGCAGCAGCAGGCCCAGCACGCGCGTCATGCGCAGCGGGCACCACCAGCCGGCGGGGAGGGCGGCGTTGATGCGGTGAGTGAGGGGCGCATGGCCCCGACTCTAGCGGTCCCGGGGCCGCAGCGTGACGCGCGCGCTGCGCGCGCCCTCGGCACTCAGGTGCAGGCGCGCCGGGCCGACGAGGTCGCAGCCCTGACCAGCCGACAGCACATGGTCCGCGGGCTGGCCTTCGATGGTCAGCCAGACGCGGCCCTGCAGCACGCGCAGCTGGTGCGGGCCGGCCACGCAGTCCAGGCTGCGCACGCGGCCGTGCGGGCCGTTCAGCGGCGCGAGGTGGAGATCCTCGCCGGCGGTGCCGGCCGAGGGGCGTTCAAGCAGCGGGGTGGCGGTGTTCATGGCCTGCATGCTGAGGGCCCCGGCCCCGCGGCGACAGCCACAGCAGCGCGCGGACCGCACTGGTACAGACTGCGCACCGCGCGGCGCTGTACCAGCCGCCCTGCGGGGCTGCTGTACCAGTCGGCCTGCCGCCCACCGGTACAGAATGCGGCATGGACGCGCCCGCCACCGACCCCGGCACCCAGTACCTGCGCATCGCCCACGGCCTGGCCGATGCGATGCGCCAGGGCAGCCTGGCGCGCGGGCAGCGCCTGCCATCGGTGCGTGAGACCGCCCGCCAGCACGGCGTGGCGATCGGCACGGCGGTGCAGGCCTACCGCTGGCTGGAGGACACGCAGCTGATCGAGGCGCGGCCGCGCGCCGGTTTCTTCGTGCGCGGTCCGCGCAGCGTGCAGCTGCCCGAGCCCACGATCGCCCGCGCCACCCGAAAGCCGCAGGCGGTGTGCGTGGACGACGCGCTGGGTCGGCGCCTGCTGGGCCCGGTGGCGGCGCAGGGCGTGGTCAGTTTCAGCAGCGGCACGCCCGACGCCAGCCTGCTGGACGCCGACCGCGTGCGCCGCACCCTGGTGCGCACCGTGCAGCGCCAGCGCGCGCTGCTGTGCCAGTACCCCGGCGCCCACGGCCACCCCGAGGCGCGCCAGGCGCTGGCCCGCTATGCGCTGACGCTGGGTTGCAGCCTCGACCCCGAGCGCATCACCATCACCGCCGGCTGCATGGACGCGGTCAGCCTGTGCCTGCGCACCGTCACCCGGCCGGGCGATGTGGTGGCGATCGAATCACCCACCCACTACTCCTTCCTGGAGCTGCTGCAGGGCCTGCACCTGAAGGCGCTGGAGATTCCCACCCACCCGCGCCACGGCCTGTCGCTGGACGCGCTGCAGCTGGCGCTGGACACCCAGCCGGTGCGCGCCGTGCTGGTGGTGCCCACGCTGTCCAACCCGCTGGGCAGCTGCATGCCGCTGGCCGAGCGCCAGCGCCTGGCGGCCCTGGCCACGCGGCACGACATCGCGGTGATCGAGGACGCGGTCTACAGCGACCTGGTGCTCAGCGACACCCTGCGCCGCAGCGTCAAGAGCTACGACAGCAGCGGCCATGTGATGCTGTGCGACTCCTTTTCCAAGACCGTGGCGCCGGGCCTGCGCCTGGGCTGGGTGGAGGCCGGGCGCTGGACCGAGCCGCTGCAGCGCCTCAAGAGCCTGCACGGCGCGCAGACCGCGGTGCTGGAGCTGGCACTGGCCGATCTGCTGACCCAGGCCGGCCACCAGGCGCTGATGCGCCAGCTGCGCAGCGAGGCAGCGCGCCGCCTGGAGCAGGCGCGGGCCTTGATTGCCGAGCACTTTCCGGCCGGCACCCGGGTCAGCGACCCGCCCGGTGGCTTCCTGCTGTGGGTGGAGCTGCCGGCGGGCGTGGATGCCCAGGCGGTGCAGCAGGCGGCGCAGGCCGAGAACATCCTGGTCGCGCCGGGCTCGCTGTTCAGCGCGCACGCGCGCTTTCGCAACTGCCTGCGCATCGGCGTGGGGGCCGACTGGCGCGCCGGCCACCCGGCCGCGCTGCGCCGCGTGGGCGAACTGGCCCGCAGCCTGGTGCGCGGCCAGATGCGCGCGCGCTGAAACGCCATGGCCACCCGCTGGTCCCCCCGCCTGTTCCGCTGGCACCGCTGGCTGGGCTACCTGGTGGCCTGGCAGGTGCTGGCCTGGGTGGTGGGCGGGGTGCTGTTCGCGTGGGTGCCCTTCCAGGCCTGGGTCAAGGCGGGCGATGTGCTGGCGCCGGCCACCGAGCCGCTGCCGTCGCAGTGGCCCCAGGCGCTGGCGCGGGCCCAGCTGCCCGACACGCCGGTGCTGGCGTTGAGCAGCGTGTCCACCGCCGCGGGTCCGGCCTGGAAGCTGCGCACCGCCCAGGGCGAACACTGGCTGGATGCGCAGGGCGCGCCGCTGGCCGCGCCCGACGCCACCGCGATCGCCCGCTATGCCCAGCAGCGCTACCGCGGCGACGGCCGGCTGCAGGCGGTCGAGCGGCTGGCCGAGGTGGGCCCGCGCTGGGGCATCGTGCGCGAGCTGGGCGAGCGGCGCGAGGTGTGGGTGGCGCGCTTCGACGACACGCTGTCCACCCGCTTCTACCTGGACGCCCGCAGCGGCGAGCTGCTGGCCGCGCGCAACGACGCCTGGGTGCTGTACGACTTCTTCTGGCGCCTGCACGTGATGGACTACCGCGGCGGCGAGGACTTCAACAACCCGCTCTTGCGCGCCGCGGCGCTGCTGGCGCTGGGCCTGGTGGCCGTGGGCGTGGTGATGCTGCTGCTGGCGCTGCGCCGCCACTGGCGCCGCCCCCGCGGCTGAGCGCCGGCCCACAATTCGTCACCAGGCTTCACACGCGCGTCACGTGCGGCGGTCATCATCGCGGCCTGCCTTGAAAGGAGGTTCCTGATGAGCAACCCCTCCTCCCTGTCGCCGGTGGGCAACCGCGCCCTGGTGCCCCTGTGGGTGGCCGGCCTGTACCGCGATGCCCACGCCGGCCTGCGCGTGCAGCTGCTCGAGCGCCTGCTGCGCCCGATGGGCGTGCTGGGTCTGGTGGCCGTGGCCGATGGCGTGTTCGCCGCCCTGCGCCATCGCCACGGCTGGCAGCGCCTGCAGGTCACCGCCGAAGACACTGCCGCGGTCAGTGCCGACCATGTCTTCCAGCTGGTCGCCTACCTGCAGGAGCGCACGCCCGAGGCGCTGACCTCCTTGTCCGACCTGCTGGCCAGCCACCCCGCGGCCCTGGCCACGGTCAGCGGCGCGCTGCTGTGGGACCTGCTGCGACGCAGCGGCCGCTGAGCTGGAGGCCGCCCCAAGGTGGCCGCAGCCCCCTCGGGGGTGGCGACGCCGCGCAGCGGCTGGTGTGGTGTTCCGCTAAGTGGCCAGCTCGCGCAGCGCGTCGATCGCCTGCTCGATGCGCTCCACCGGCACGATGCGCAGGCCCTCGATCGGCTTCTTGGGCGCATTCGCCTGCGGCACCACGGCCACGCTGAAACCCAGCTTGGCCGCCTCCTTCAGCCGCTCCTGCCCGCGCGGCGCCGGCCGCACCTCGCCGGCCAGGCCGACCTCGCCGAAGGCGATGAAGCCGCGTGGCAGCGCGCGGCCGCGCAAGGAACTCTGGATGGCCAGCAGCACCGCCAGGTCGGCCGCCGGCTCGCTGATGCGCACGCCGCCCACCGCGTTGACGAACACGTCCTGGTCCATGCAGGCCACGCCCGCGTGGCGGTGCAGCACCGCCAGCAGCATCGCCAGCCGGTCGCGCTCCAGGCCCACGCTCAGGCGGCGCGGGCTGGGGCCGCCGGCATCGACCAGGGCCTGGATCTCCACCAGCAGCGGCCGCGTGCCCTCCAGTGTCACCAGCACGCAGCTGCCGGGCACCGGCTGGGCGTGGGTGGACAGGAAGATCGCGCTGGGGTTGGCCACGCCCTTGAGGCCCTTCTCGGTCATCGCGAAGACGCCGATCTCGTTGACCGCGCCGAAGCGGTTCTTGATCGCCCGCACCAGGCGGAAGCTGCTGTGCGTGTCGCCCTCGAAGTACAGCACCGTGTCGACAATGTGCTCCAGCACCCGCGGGCCGGCCAGCGCGCCCTCCTTGGTGACATGGCCCACCAGCACCATGGTGCAGCCGCCGGACTTGGCGGTGCGGGTGAGCTGCGCCGCGCACTCGCGCACCTGGGCCACCGAGCCGGGCGCGCTGCTGAGCTGGTCGGAGTAGAGCGTCTGGATCGAGTCGATCACGCAGAAGGCCGGCTGCTCGGCGGCGATCGTGGCCTGGATCTTCTCCAGCCCGACCTCGGCCAGCACCCGCACCCGCGTGCCCGCCAGGCCCAGCCGGTGCGATCGCATCGCCACCTGGGCGGTGGACTCCTCGCCGGTGACATACAGCACCTTCATCCGGCTGGACAAGGCATCCAGCGCCTGCAGCAGCAGCGTGGACTTGCCGATGCCCGGATCGCCGCCGATCAGCACCACGCCGCCCTCGACGATGCCGCCGCCCAGCACCCGGTCCAGCTCCTCCAGACCGGTGGGCGTGCGCGCCACCTCGGCGGCCTCGATCTCGCTGAGTGTGGCCACCGGCTGCGAGGCGGCCAGCGCCTGGAAGCGGTTCTTCGCCGGCCCGGCGGCCTCGGCCACGGTTTCCTCCAGCGTGTTCCAGGCCTTGCAGGCCGGGCACTGGCCCAGCCAGCGCGGCGCGGTGCCGCCGCATTCGCTGCAGGTGTAGATGGTCTTGGCTCGGCTCATGGGACGATTGTGGCAGTGGCGACCTACACTTCCAGGCATGGCATTCAGCATCTGGCTCCCCTTCTTCCTGGCCACCGTCGCGATCAGCCTGTCGCCCGGCCCCGGCGCGATGGCGGCGATGGGCGCGGGACTGAACCACGGCTTCCGGCGCGGTCAGGCGATTGCCTTCGGCCTGGCGCTGGGCGTGTGGACGCAGCTGCTGGTGGTGGGCGTGGGCCTGGGCGCGCTGCTGGCCACCTCGGCGCTGGCCTTTGCGGTGCTGAAGTGGGTGGGCGTGGCCTACCTGGTGTGGCTGGGCGTGCAGCAGTGGCGCTCGCCGGCGGCGCCGGTCAGCGCACCGGACGGCGAGGGCGCGGCCGGCACCACCCGGGGCCAGCTGGTGCTGCGCGGCTGGGGCGTCAATGCGCTGAACCCCAAGGGCACGGTCTTCCTGCTGGCGGTGATGCCGCAGTTCCTGGACCCGGCGCTGCCGATGGGTCCGCAGTACGCGGTGATCGCGGCCACCTTCGGCGTGGTCGAGTTCACGGTGATGACCGGCTACGCCGCGCTGGCCTCGCGCGTGCTGCGCCTGCTGCGCACACCGGCGCAGATCCGCTGGATGAACCGCAGCTTCGGCGGCCTGTTCGTGGCCGCTGGGGCTTTCCTGGCCTTGTTCAAACGGGGGGTGTGATGTCGAACCCGTCGAGCCTGTCCGGCCCGTTCGCGACCGGACTCAAGCCGCCGTATTGGGCGGTCATCTTCGCCAGCCAGCGCGAGGGCCGCGACGCCGGCTATGCCGAAATGGCCGATCACATGGTCGATCTGGCCCGCCGGCAGCCAGGCTTCCTGGGCATGGAGAGCACGCGCGATGCGCAGGGCTTCGGCATCACCGTGTCCTACTGGCGCTCGCCCGAGGACATCGCGCAGTGGCGCCTGCATGCCGAGCACTCGGATGCGAGGCGCCTGGGTCGCGAGCAGTGGTACAGCCAGTTCGAGCTGCGCGTGGCCAAGGTCGAGCGGGCCTACGCCTTCGAGCGCAGCGCCGGGTAGGGCGCGTCCCACAGCGGCGCGGGCCGCGATTCGTTGGCCGCCAGGCGGTCCTCATGCAGGTCGGCCTGCGCCCACCAGGCCTGCTGGATCCGGGTGGCCGGCAGGTCGAAGCGCTCGCTCAGGCACGCGGCCAGCGCCGGCAGTTCGCTGGCCGGCAGGCGCAGCACCGCGTCGGCATGCGCGGCCATGACCAGCCAGCGCTCGCCGTCCAGGCTGCAGGCGCAGTCGTAGATGCCCGCCGGGGCGCCTTGCAGCACGGCCTGCAGCAGGTCGCTGGCCTCGCGCACGCTCCACGGATCCACATGATCCAGCCAGTCCTCGATCCGGTTCATCACCAGCATGAGCGGCTCCCGTTGTTGTGACATGCGCGCTTCATCGGCCGCCCGCCGGGTTCGTGAAGTCAGCGAAAGCCACAGGCTGTATCCAGCTGCATCCCGGACAATCCGGGGCTGGCAGTGACGAAGGAGACCGGATGAATCCGCGGGTGGGATGGGCGCTGGCAGCCGCCGCAGTGGCGCTGGGCGGCTGGCAATGGGGCTGGCAAGGCGTGCTGCTGGGCGCCACGGTCGTGGTGTTCTGGCTGCTGCTTCAGTTCAGCCGCAGCCTGCGCGTGTTGCGCCAAGCCGGTGCCGCGCCCAAGGGCGCGGTGGCCAATGCGGTGATGCTGCACAGCCAGCTGCAGACCGGGATGACGCTGATGCAGATCCTGCCGCTGACCGGCAGCCTGGGCGAGCCGCTGGCGCCGCCCCCCGAGGAACGCTTCGCCTGGACCGACGCCGGCGGCGACCGCGTGGAGCTGCTGCTGCGCGGCGGCCGGCTGGCCGAGTGGCAGCTGCGGCGCGCGGAACCGTAAAATCGCGGATTCGACCGATTTCGTACAAGGACATTGAGCCATGGGCATGGAAGACCGCGACGGCAAGATCTGGATGGACGGCCAACTGGTGGATTGGCGCGACGCGAAGATCCATGTGCTGACCCACACGCTGCACTACGGCTGCGGCGCCTTCGAGGGCGTGCGCGCCTACAAGACGCCCAAGGGCACGGCCATCTTCCGCCTGCGCGAGCACACCGAGCGCCTGCTGAACTCGGCCAAGATCCTGCGCATGAAGGTGCCGTTCTCGGTGGAGCAGCTGGAAGAGGCGCAGAAGGCCGTGGTGCGCGAGAACGCCCTGGAGAGCTGCTACCTGCGCCCGCTGGTCTGGATCGGCTCCGAGAAGCTGGGCGTCAGCCCCAAGGGCAACCAGATCCACGCGATGGTCGCCGCCTGGGCCTGGGGCGCCTACCTGGGCGAGGAAGGCTTGAAGCGCGGCATCCGCGTGAAGATCAGCAGCTACACCCGCCACCACGTCAACATCACGATGACGCAGGCCAAGACGGTGTCGAACTACACCAACAGCATCCTGGCCAACATGGAAGCCACCGACGACGGCTACGACGAGGCGATGCTGCTGGATGCCTCCGGCTTCGTCAGCGAAGGCGCCGGCGAGAACCTGTTCGTCATCAAGAACGGCGTGGTCTACACCCCCGACCTGTCGGCCGGTGCGCTCAACGGCATCACCCGCAACACCATCTTCCACATCTGCCAGGACCTGGGCCTGAAGCTGGTGGAGAAGCGCATCACCCGCGACGAGGTCTACATCGCCGACGAGGCCTTCTTCACCGGCACCGCCGCCGAAGTCACCCCCATCCGCGAACTCGACCGCATCGAGATCGGCAGCGGCAGCCGCGGCCCGATCACCGAGAAGATCCAGGCCGCGTTCTTCGACATCGTCAACGGGCGCAACGAGAAGTACGCCCACTGGCTGACCCTGGTCTGAACCCACAAGGAACGCCCACCATGAGCGAACAAGCGAGCGTCGTCGAAGTCAGCGCCAAGGACCTGCAGGGCCCCGGCGTGGTCTTCTGCCCCAACCCCAAGATGACCCAGTGGAGCGCCCACCCGAAGGTCTATGTGGACCTCAGCCACGACGGCGAGGGCCGCTGCCCCTACTGCGGCACGGTCTACCGCCTGAAGGCCGGCGAGAAGATCGCCCACGGCCATTGACCACCGTCAAGCGCCGCTCGGCGCGGGGGAAAAGAGGCACCTTCGGGTGCCTTTTTTCATGCCTGGCGGCCAGGGCCGCCGCCTAGGATGGCCGCACGCTCGCCTGCGCGCGGGCTTCACGCCTGTCCGGGAGATTCGTCATGCCCAGCCGCCGTCACCTCGTCCGCCTGCTTGCCGGCCTGCTGGCCCTGGGCCCGCTGGGCACCGCGCTGGCCGCGCCAGCGGCGGCGCCGGGGCCGCTGCGCATCGGCGTGGCGCCGCATTCCAGCGCGCGCGTCATCCTGGAGATGTACCAGCCGCTGCGTCTGCACCTGGAGCAGGCGCTGCAGCGGCCGGTGGACATCGTCACCGCCCCTGACTTCACCGAGTACGCGCGCCGGGCGATGGCGCAGCAGTACGACATCGCGATCACCACCGGCCACCAGGCGCGGCTGCTGCAGACCGATGCCCGCTACCTGCCGCTGCTGACCTACAAGGCCGATTTCAAGGCGGTGGCCGTGGTGGCCGCCGACAGCCGCTACCGCGAGCCCAGGGACCTGGCCGGCACCTCGGTGGTGGGCCTGTCGCGCTCGTCGCTGGTCACGCTGTGGGGCGAGCACTGGGCCTTCCGCAACGCGATCCCCAACCTGACGATGCGCTACGTCAGCGCCTCGGACAGCACCGGCCAGCTGGTGATCAAGGGCGAGTGCGCCGCCGCCTACATGTCGCTGGCCAACTACCAGAACCTGCCGGCCGCGGTGCGCGACCAGACCCGCATCCTGGCCGAGAGCCTGCCGATGACCGGCCGCACCTACCTGCTCAACGAGCGCCACGCCCGCAGCCAGGCCGCCATCAGCGACGCGCTGTGGAGCTTCGCCCAGACGCCCGAGGCCAAGGCCTACTTCGCACGCTACAAGCTGGGCGGCTACCGCGCGCTGGAACCCCGCGAGCTGGTGGCGATGGAGCCCTACGCCAACGAGGTGCGCAACGAGCTGAAGGCGCGCTGATGGACCTGGCGCCCTGGCGCACGCTGCGCGGCCGCCTGGTGGTGACCGCGCTGGTGGTGGAGATGGTGATGCTGGCCATGCTGGTCGGCAACAGCCTGCGCCTGCTGCGTGAATCCATGGGCGACCAGGCCGAGCGCCAGGCCGAGCAGATCTCGCCGGTGCTGGTGGCGGCGCTGGTGGCGCCGCTGGCGCAGCTCGACTACGCCACCGTCAAGGCGGTGATCGACGAAAGCCAGGCGATCCGCGGCATCAGCTACGTGGCCGTGCTTGACAACAGCGGCCGCCAGGTGGCGCTGAGCGGCTGGCCCGAGGGCCGGCCGCTGCCTGAGCCCGATCGTCGGCTGGACCTGCAGGAGACCTTGCCGCGCTACGACGTGGCGCGCCCGATCAACCTGGCCGGCCAGCACCTGGGCACGCTGCGCTTCGGGCTGGACCTCTCGCACATCGTGCAGGCGCGCGGCGAGCTGCTGAGTCAGGGCGTGGCGATCGCCGCGGGCGAGATGCTGCTGTCGGCCGGCCTGCTGAGCCTGCTGGGCCTGCTGATCACGCGCCAGCTCTCGCGCCTGACCCGCGCCAGCCTGCAGGTGGCGACGGGCAATTTCGCGATCGAGCCGGTGCCCGAGGGCCGCGACGATGTCGGCCGCCTGGGCGCCGCCTTCAACGCCATGTCCGGTGCGATTGCCGAGCGGGTCGAGCAGCTCACCCGCGCCAACGAGCAGACGGTGCGCATGGCCGCCTCGCTGCACGAGCGCAACCTGCAGCTCGACGCCATCCTGGCCCTCAGCCCAGACGGCTTCGTGGCCTTCGACTCGGCCGGCCTGGTGCGGATGGTCAGCCCGGCCTTTCCAGGGCTCAGCGGCCTGGCCGAGGCCGATGTGGTGGGCATCGACGAGACCCGCTTCTCGGCGCTGCTGTCGGCCGCGTGCCGGCCCGGGCAGAGCTTCCCCGGCGTGGTGGCCATGCAGGCCGCCCAGCAGCAGGCGGGCGATCGGCCGCTGCGCCAGCTGATCACGCTGGCCGCCACCGGCCGCGAACTGGAGGTGGGCCTGCGCGAGTCCGGCAGCGGCGAGGTGGCGCGGCTGCTGTTCTTCCGCGATGTCACCCATGAACGCGAGGTGGACCGCATGAAGAGCGAGTTCCTGTCGCACGCCGCGCACGAGCTGCGCACGCCGATGGCCAGCATCTTCGGTTTCTCCGAGCTGCTGCGCCTGCGGCCGATGAACGAGACGCGCCGCGCCGAGGTGCTGGCCATCATCCACCGCCAGGCCGGCGCGATGACGCAGATCATCGACGAGCTGCTGGACCTGGCCCGCATCGACGACCGCCGCGGCCAGGACTTCGAGTTCACCGAGGTGGACACGCTGGCGCTGGCGCGCGAGGTGGCCGAGGCCTTCGGCCTGCCCGAGGGCCGCGCGGCACCGCTGCTGGCGCTGCCCGACGGCCCGCGCCGGGTGCGCGCCGACCGCGCCAAGCTGGCGCAGGCGCTGCGCAACCTGCTGTCCAACGCCTACAAGTACTCGCCGGGTGGCGGCGAGGTCCGGCTGTCGGTGATCGACGCCCCGGACGGCCGCGTCGGGCTGCGGGTGGTGGACCAGGGCATCGGCATGAGCGCCGAGCAGGTGGCCCGGGTCTTCGAGCGCTTCTACCGCGCCGACAGCTCGGGCGCGATCCCCGGCACCGGCCTGGGCATGAGCATCGTCAAGGAGCTGATGGAGATCCAGGGCGGCAGCGTCGAGCTCAGCAGCCAACCGGGTGTGGGCACCACCGCCACGCTGTGGCTGCCGGCGCTGCGCTGATCAGGCCTGCGCGCGCAGCGCCTGCAGCACGCGGCACTGGCGCTCGATCGGCGCGGGCACCGGCAGCTCGCCGGCCAGCATGCGGCCAATGGTGCGGGCGGTGCTGGCGGGGTCGATCTCGGGCGGCAGCTCGGGCAGGCTGGCCAGCGTGCCGCCCTGCGCCTCGACCGACAGGCCGTCGTCCAGCCGGCCACGCACAAAGGCCTTGAGCGCCGGCAGTCGCCGCGCATCGGCCACCGGCTCGCCCTCGGTGCCGCGCAGCAGCAGCGCGGTGGCGCCGGTCTGGCCCAGGAACTCCGACAGGCTCAGCGCGTACTCGGGGTGGGTGTGGTTGACCACCCGCACCGCACCGGGCAGGGCCGGCAGCAGCTTGGCCAGGGTGTGGCCCGGGTTGCGCAGGCCCAGCACGGCGCGCAGCTTCAGCAGCTCGGCCAGCGACGGGTGCAGCGCCTCCAGCGGCATGAACACCGGCTGGCCGCCGGCCCAGGCCTGCGCCGCCGCCGCGGCATCCTCGGCCTGCGGCCAGCCCAGCGCGGCAAAGACCTGGGCGCTGGTGATGCGGGTGGGGTCCTCGGCAAAGCCGTGCACCAGCACCGGCACGCCTTCGCGGGCCAGCAGCGCGGCCAGCAGCGGGGTCAGGTTGGGCAGCTTGCGCGCGCCGTTGTAGCTGGGCAGCACCACCGCGGCGGCGGGCGCGCTCAGCGCCAGCGTGCGCGGCTCGACCGCGTCCATGAAGCCGGCCAGTTCCTCAGGCGTCTCGCCCTTGATGCGCATGGCCAGCGCGAAGCCGCCCTTCTCGAGGTCGCTGACGCGGCCATCCAGCAGGCGGGCCATCAGGTCGGCGGCCTGGGCGCGGCTCAGCGAGCGGGCGCCCTCCTTGCCGCGGCCGATCTCGCGCAGGTAGGGCGCGATCGTGGGTGGAGCGGAGTTCATGGCCCGATTGTCGGGCCGCGCAGGCCCGGGCCACTGGGGGCCCGGTCAGGGGATCAGAAGGTTTCCCAGTCGCCGTCGGCAGCGCTGGCCGCGGCAGGGGCCGGCGCGGGGGCCGCTCGGGCCACCGGTGCCGGCGCCGGCGCGGCGGACCGGGTGGCCGAGGCCGCGGGCATCTGGGTGAGGCCACGCTGCTCGCACTCGTGCATCAGTTGCCGGATCAGGCGCACCGTGGACTGGGTGGCTTCGGCAAAGGGCGTGCCGCCGTCCATGGCCGCGATCGCCTGGTCGCTCTGGCCGGCATTGACCAGCCGGGCGACGGCGCCCACCTGCCGGTGGAAGCCGGCATGCTCGGACACCAGCGCGGTGAAGGACGGCAGCTGGCCGCAGCGGTGCCGGCCCTCGCCGTGCAGCCAGCCGCCCAGCGGGCAGGCGTCGTCACGCGAGACGGTCTGGATGTCGAGCTGCTCGCCCTGCATCGCCGCGTTGCGCAGCTTGGTGCGCCACTCCACATGGGCGCGGACCGCCTTGTCGAGCGAAAAATCCTGCTTGTCGGCGGCGCGGGCCTCGCGGCGCAGCTGCACCGCGTCGATCTGGGCGACGCTGCGCTCGTCGGCCGACAGGCGGAACAGGCGCATCGTGTCCACCACCGCGCCGGCCTGGGCCGACACCGTGTTGGCCGAGGCGGCCAGTTGCTCGACCATGGCCGCGTTCTGCTGCGTCAGGCCGTCCATCTGCGAAACGGCCTCGTTGATCTGGCTGACGCCCTGCTGCTGTTCGGCAGCGGCGGTGCTGACCTGTTCCAGCACCTGCGCCACCTCGCCCACGGCGTCACGGGCACGGGCCATCAGTTCGCGGGTCTCGCGGGCATGGTTGACGCCCACCGTCACCCGCTCCTGGGTGCCGGAAATCAACCCGCGGATCTGCTGCACCGCGTCGGCGGTGCGTTGCGCCAGCACGCGCACCTCGGCGGCGACCACCGCGAAGCCGCGGCCCGATTCGCCGGCCCGCGCGGCTTCAACCGCCGCATTGAGCGCCAGCAGGTTGGTCTGGAAGGCCACGCCCTCGATGGTCTGGACGATCTCGCCCATGCCATCGGCGGCGCGGCGGATCTCATCCATGTCGCCCACCACCTGCTCGACGGCCTCGGCGCAGGCGCGGGTGGTCTGGGCGGTGTCCACCGCCAGGTCGGCGCCGCGCCGGGCGGACTCGGCGCTCAGCTTGATGGCGCCATTGATCTCTTCCATCGATGCCGCGGTCTGCTGCAGGTTGGCGGCCTGCGACTCGGTGCGGGCCGACAGGTCCTGGTTGCCCGCCGAGATCTCGCCGATCGAGCTGCGCACATGGTCCATCTCGCGCCGGCTGTCGAAGACCACGGTGCGCAGGTTCACGGCCAGCTGGCGCAGCGCCAGTTGCAGCCGGCCCTGGGTGCCTCGGGCGCCGGTGGCCGGGGTGTGCGACAGGTCGCAGGCGGCCAGGTGCTGGGCATCGTCGGTCAGCCCGGTCAGCACGCGGCGCGTGTGGCGCGCCGTGCCCCAGGCCGCCAGGGCGCCCGGCACCAGCGCGGCGGCCAGCGCCCAGCCGGCGGGCAGCACCAGGGCCAGGCCGACGCCACCCAGGGCCGCCAGCACCGGCAGGCTGCCGCTGATGCCGCCCAGCGCATCGCGGGCGCGCGCCAGCCATTCGCCGGACCGGCCGGACAGGGTCAGTCGGCGCAGCTGGCCATGCTGCAAGGTGGTGACCAGGCGGCCTTGCGCGGCCTCGTCACGCATCTGCCGGTACAGGGCCTCGGCGGCCTGCACCTCGTCGCGGCTGGGTTCGCTGCGCACCGACAGGTAACCCACCACCTCGCTGCCATTGAGCATCGGGGTCACGTTGGCCCGCACCCAGTAGTGGTCGCCGTTCTTGCGCCGGTTCTTCACCAGCGCCGTCCAGGGCCGACCCTGCTCCACGGTGGCCCACAGGTCCCGGAAGGCCTCGGCCGGCATGTCCGGGTGCCGAACCAGGTTGTGCGGCTGGCCCATCAACTCGTCGCGGCTGTAGCCGCTGACCTCGATGAAGGGGCCATTGCAGTAGGTGATGCGACCTTGGATGTCGGTCACCGACACCAGGGTGGCGCCCTTCGGGAAGGCGTACTCCTGCTGGGTCACGGGTCCGTTGTTTCTCATGGCGAGCGTCTGTGTCCGGCAAGGTCGGGAGGTGACACCAGTATCGACACGATCGGCCGCCACAAGCCCCCAAAGCAAACAGGTCTAAACCCCTCTATTCGTGCCGCCAGGGCATACCCCCGGGTGGATCGCGCCGGAAGCTCAGGCCGGCGGACCGGCCGGCGCACCGAAACGGGCGGCCAGGGTGGCGCGCAGCCAGCGGTTGGCCGGGTCCTGGTGCTGCCGGGCATGCCAGTACAGGCTGATCGCTGCCGCCGGCAGCGGTGCGGGCACCGGCAGCTGCACCAGGCCGAACGGTCCTTGCAGCGCCTGGGCCAGGCGCTCAGGCACCGTGGCCAGCAGATCGGTGCCAGCCAGCAGGTGACCCACCGCCACGAAATGCGGCACGCTCAGGCGCACGCGGCGGCGCAGGCCGTGACGGGCCAGCGCCTCGTCGACCTGGCCGTGGCCGGTGCCCTCGGCCAGCACGCGCAGGTGCTCGGCGGCCTCGAAGGCCTCGGCGCTCAACGGCGCGTTGGCCAGCGGGTGGCCGCTGCGCATCAGGCACACATAGCGCTGGTCGAACAGCTGGCGCTTGTAGAAGCCGCGCTGCAGTTGCGGCAGCAGGCCGATCGCCAGGTCCAATTGGCCGCCGGCCAGCGCCTCGGCCATCTGCGCACTGGGCTGGCGCAGCGTCGACACGCGGATCCCTGGCGCCTGGGCCGCCAGGTGCTGCATCAGCGGCGGCAGGAAGTAGATCTCGCCAATGTCGCTCAGGCCCAGGCGGAACTCGCGCGTGCTGTGCGTGGGCTCGAAGGCCGCCTGGGCCTGTCCGGCTTCCTGCAGCCGGGCCAGCGCCTCGCGCACCGCCGGGGCCATGGCCTCGGCGCGCGGCGTGGGCTGCATGCCGGTGGGCGTGCGCACGAACAGCGGGTCCCCCAGCTGGCGCCGCAGCCGGGCCAGCGCATTGCTGACCGCCGGCTGCGACAGCCCCAGCGCCAGCGCCGCCCGCGAGACCTGGCGCGTGCGCATCAGCTGGTCGAACACCACCCACAGGTTCAGGTCGCTGGTCGGGGCGCCCATGTGTATTGATTTGGTGAATACGGACTATTCGTGAAATTCTATTGGCTGATGACCGAGGATTGCCGATCATGCGTGCCTTGATCCAACGCAAGGCTCGCATGACCCCCACCACCGCCCTGCCGCCCTGGGCTTCCGAGGGCACCCACCGCATCCCGTTCGGCGTCTACACCGACGAGCAGCTGCACCAGCGCGAGCTGCAGCGCTTCTTCTACCAGGGCCACTGGTGCTATGTGGGCCTGGAGGTGGAGGTGCCCGAGCCGGGCGACTTCAAGCGCACCAGCATCGGCGAGCGTTCGGTGATCATGACGCGCAGCGCCGACGGCGAGATCCATGTGGTCGAGAACGTCTGCGCCCACCGCGGCATGCGCTTCTGCCGCGAGCGCCACGGCCGGGCGAAGAACTTCGTCTGCCCGTACCACCAGTGGGGCTACGGCCTGGACGGCAGCCTCAAGGGCGTGCCCTTCCAGCGCGGCGTGCGCAAGGGCGACCAGGTGCATGGCGGCATGCCGGCCGACTTCAGCCCGGCCGAGCATGGCCTGACGCGGCTGAAGGTGGCGCGCCGAGGCGGCGCGGTGTTCGCCTCCTTCGACCATGGCGTGGAGAGCTTCGAGGACTACCTGGGCCCGACCATCCTGGGCTACTACGACCGCCTGTTCAACGGCCGGCCGCTGAAGCTGCTGGGCTACAACCGCCAGCACATCCCGGGCAACTGGAAGCTGATGCAGGAGAACATCAAGGACCCCTACCACCCGGGCCTGCTGCACACCTGGTTCGTCACCTTCGGGCTCTGGCGCGCCGACAACGAGTCGGCGCTGAAGATGGACGCGCGCCACCGCCACGCCGCGATGATCTCCACCCGCGGCCAGGCCGGTGAGGCCGGGCAGGTCACGGCGGTGTCGAGCTTCAAGTCGCGCATGCAGCTCAACGACCCGCGCTTTCTGGACATCGTGCCGGAGCCTTGGTGGGGTGGGCCGACGGCCGTGATGACCACGGTCTTCCCCAGCGTGATCCTGCAGCAGCAGGTCAACAGCGTCTCGACCCGCCAGATCGTGCCCGACGGCCACGGCGCCTTCTTCTTCGAGTGGACGCACTTCGGCTTTGCCGACGACGACGCGGCGATGACCGAGCGCCGGCTGCGCCAGGCCAACCTGTTCGGACCGGCGGGCTTCGTTTCGGCCGACGACGGCGAGGTGATCGAGTTCTCGCAGCAGGCCTTCGACAGCACCCCTGGCGGCCACACGCTGGCCGAGCTGGGCGGGCGCGACGTAGGCGACACCGGCCACATGGTGACCGAGACGCTGATCCGCGGCATGTACCGCTACTGGCGCGAGGTGATGGAGGCCGGCGAATGAACGCGCAGACCCTGTACGAGATCGCGCAGCTGCATGCCGACTACGCCGCCGCGGTGGACGCGGGCGACTGGGACGCCTGGGTGGCGCTGTTCACCGAGGACTGCGTCTACCGCATCGTGCCGCGCGAGAACTTCGAGCGCGGCCTGCCGCTGGCCACGCTGGCCTTCGACAGCCGCGCGATGCTGCAGGACCGGGTGTACGCGATCCGCGAGACGCTCTTCCACGACCCCTACTACCAGCGCCATGTGGTGGGCCTGCCGCGCCTGCTGTCGCAGGACGACGCGGGCCTGCGCTGCGAGGCGAACTACGCGGTGTTCCGCACCAAGCTGTCCCAGCTCAGCACGGTGTTCAACGTCGGCCGCTACCTCGACCGCGTGGTGCACACCCCCGCCGGCTGGCGATTCGCCGAGCGGGTGTGCGTGTACGACAGCGAGATGATCCCCAACTCGCTGATCTACCCGATCTGAGCGCGGCCCGGAGGTCGTCCGTCCGCCCCGAGATTCGCAGGGCTTGTCCCTGGTCAACCTCCGCGATCGCCGGAGTCCGAATACTGCGGGCCATTCCCGCCGCCTGTCCGCGGGCCTGCCCAGGAACCACCCGCATGGACCCCACCGCCCCCGACGACCAGATCCTGCTCGGCGACGAAGCCGTCGCCCGCGGCGCGATCGACGCCGGCCTCAGCGCCGCCTATGCCTACCCGGGCACCCCCTCGACCGAGATCTTCCAGACCCTCCAGGCCCAGGCCCGGGCCCTGGGCCTGCCGGTGCAAGGCCTGTGGTCGACCAACGAGAAGGTGGCGCTGGAAGAAGGCGTGGGCGTGTCCTACGCCGGCAGGCGCGCCCTGGTGGCGATGAAGCACGTGGGCCTGAACGTGGCGGCCGATCCGTTCATGAACGTGGCGGTGTCGGGCACCCATGGCGGCCTGGTGGTCGTGGTGGCCGACGACCCGGGCATGCACAGCTCGCAGAACGAGCAGGACTCGCGCTTCTTCGCCGATTTCGCGATGGTTCCCTGCCTGGAGCCGGCCGACCAGCAGCAGTGCTACGACTTCACCCGCGAGGCCTTCGAGCTGTCCGAGCGGCTGCAGCTGCCGGTGCTGCTGCGCCTGGTGACCCGGCTGGCGCACAGCCGCTCGGCGGTGCGCGCCGGCACCCGCCGCGCCCCCAACGACGCCCACTGGGTGCCCGACCCCGATCGTTTCACGCTGATCCCCGCCAACGCCCGCCGGGCCTACGCGGCGCTGGTCGACAAGCAGGCCGCGCTGCAGGACTGGAGCGCCAGCCACGCGGTGAACCGGCTGCAGATCACCGGCCAGGGCCGGCCCGGCATCCTGGTCAGCGGCATCGCCTGGAACTACCTGGTCGAGGCGCTGGGCGAGGACCTGGCCGGCTACAACCTGCTGCGCATCGGCGCCTACCCGCTGCCGGTGGCGCGCATCCGTGAACTGCTCGACGCGTCCAGCGAGGTCACCGTGGTCGAGGAGGGCTACCCCTTCATCGAGCGCCAGGTCAGCGCGCTGGGCCTGATGCGCGAGCGGCGCATCCTGGGCAAGCTCAGCGGCGCGCTGCCGCGCACCGGCGAGCTGAACCAGGACCTGGTGCGCCGCGCCTTCGGCCGGCCGGTGGCCCCGGTGCTGCAGGTGCCGGGCCTGGCCGCGGTGCTGGCGCCGCGCCCGCCACGCCTGTGCGACAAGTGCCCGCACACCGACACCTACCTGGCCATCAAGGAAGTCATCGCCGAGCTGGGCGAGGACGTGCGGGTGATGGGCGACATCGGCTGCTACTCGCTGGGCACGCTCGAGCCGCTGCGTGCGATCCACTCCTGCCTGTGCATGGGCTCGTCGATCGGCATGGCCATCGGCGCCGCGCACGCCGGCATGAGCCCGGCGCTGTGCGTGATCGGTGACGGCACCTTCACCCACTCCGGCCTGGCACCGCTGCTCGACGCGGTGCAGGCGAAGGTCAACATCAAGGTCTTCATCCTCGACAACTCGATCGTCGCGATGACCGGCGGCCAGCCCACCGCCGCCACCGACGAGCAGGTGGTGGACCTGGTGGCCGGCCTGGGCGTGCCGCGCGCGCACATCCGCGTGGTCGAGCCCACGCGCCACCAGAAGGACCACACGGTGGCCGTGATCCGCCAGGAGCTGGCCTACGAGGGCCTGTCGGTGATCATCGCGCGGCGCGCCTGCGTCACCTACGCCAAGGAGATCAAGGCGCTCAGGCACGCCAGGGGCGACATCGCGGTGGTGACCGAATGAGGTTCGATCTGGTGCTGGGCGGCGTGGGCGGCCAGGGCGTGCTGTCGATCGCCTGGGTGATCGACCAGGCGGCCCATGCGGCCGGCCTGCACATCAAGCAGTCCGAGGTGCACGGCATGGCGCAGCGCGGTGGTGCGGTGTCGGCCTGCGTGCGGCTGTCGGACCAGCCGGTGGCCAGCGACCTGATCGCCGCCGGCTCGGCCGCGCTGGTGGCCGCGGTGGAGCCGCTCGAGGCGCTGCGTTACACGCCGCTGCTGCGCACCGACGGCACGGTGGTGACCGACGTGACCCCGCTGGTCAACATCGACCACTACCCGGACCTGGAGACGATGCTGACGGTGCTGTTCTCGCTGCCGAACCTGGTGGCGGTGGACGCCACCCGGCTGGCCCACGCCGCCGGCACGGTGAAGGCGCAGAACACCGTGGTGCTGGGCGCCGCCGCGCCGCTGCTGCCCCTGCCGCGCGAGGCGCTGGAGGCTCAGCTGCAGACGCTGTTCGAGCCCAAGGGCGAGCGCATCGTGCAGGCCAACCTGCGCGCCTTCCGCAAGGGCGCGGCGGCCACCGGCTTCGTGCAGGCGATGCGCGCGGCCGGCGTGCCCTCGGCGCGCGTGGCGCGGGTCAGCAGCCGGCTGGCCTTTGCCCCGCACCCGGTGGACGACACGCTGCTCGCCGCCTGGGCCGAGCGCCTGCTGGGGCCGCACGGCGAGGCCACCGCGCGGCAGGTCTGGGCCGCGCCAAAGCTGCTGCCGCTGGAGGCGGTGCATGCGGTGACGGCCTGAACTACGATCGGGCGGTGACCCCGTCCCCGCCCACCCCCGCCGGCCACTGATGGGCCAGCGCATCTTCCTGCTCGGTGCCAGCGGCACCATCGGTCTGGCCACCGCGCAGGCGCTGCGCGACCGCGGTCACCAGGTCACCGCCCTGGTGCGGCCACGCGCTGGCGTGCAGGGGCGCCTGACGCCCGCCGATCTGGCGCGCCAGCTCCCTGGCGTGGACTGGCGCGCGGGCGATGTCACGGACGCGGACTCGCTGGCGCGCGACGGCTTCGCCGGCCAGCGCTTCGACACCCTGGTGTCCTGCCTGGCCTCGCGCCACGGCGCCCCGGCCGATGCCTGGGCGATTGAGCACCGCGCCCCGGCCCAGGCGCTGCGTCTGGCGCGCCAGGCCGGCGTGGCGCGGGTGGTGCTGCTGTCGGCGATCTGCGTGCAGAAACCCCGGCTGGCCTTCCAGCATGCCAAGCTGGCGCTGGAGCGCGAGCTGATCGACTCGGGCCTGGACCACGCGATCGTGCGGCCCACCGCCTTCTTCAAGTCGCTGTCGGGCCAGGTCGAGCGGGTGCGCCGCGGCCAGCCCTTCCTGGTGTTCGGCGATGGCACGCTGACCGCCTGCAAGCCGATCGGCAACCAGGACCTGGCGCAGTACCTGGCCGACTGCGTGGACGACCCCGCCGGCCACCGCGGCATCCTGCCGATCGGCGGACCGGGCGAGGCGATCACGCCGCGCGCCCAGGGCGAGCTGCTGTTCGCGCTGGCCGGCCGGCCGCCGCGCTTTCGCCAGGTGCCGGTGGCGCTGCTGGACGGCGTGGTCGGCCTGCTGGGCACGCTGGGCCGGGTCTGGCCGGCGATGGCGGCCAAGGCCGAGCTGGCCCGCATCGGCCGCTACTACGCGACCGAATCAATGCTGGTGTTAGATGCGGCCAGCGGCCGCTACGACGCCCAGGCCACGCCCGCCACCGGCCGGCAGACGCTGGCGGAACACTACCGCCAGCTGCTCGCCGGCGAGCGCAGCGACGAGCGCGGCGACCACGCCGTCTTCTAGGTCATTCGCTCCGCGCCTACATTGCAGGCCATCCCAGGCCTGTCCGGAGTCGCGCATGTCCCTGTCGGTCAAGTCCGTCCTTGAAGGCACCGAGAAGGCCTTCCTGATGCTGATCGCGCTGTTCACCGTGGTGGCCATGGGGCAGGAGGTGTTCCATCTGCTGGAGCTGCGCCGGGTCGAGTTGAAGGACTTGCTGCTGATGTTCATCTACGCCGAGGTGCTGGGCATGCTCGGCGCCTTCTACGCCAGCCACCGCATCCCGATCACGATCCCGCTGTTCATTGCGATGACCGCGCTGGCACGGCTGATCATCCTGCAGGGCAAGGAGGCCGACCCGTCGATCCTGCTGTACGAGAGCGGCGCGATCCTGCTGATCGCCATGGCCTGCTGGGTCATCGGCCGCATCCGTCCGCAAGAGTGAGCCGGCCCGCCTGAGCGCGGCGCCTGCGGCGGGTCGTCCTGGCCAGGGCGTCCTTACAATCACGCCCCCATGAGCCGGCCGCACGAATTCATCCTCACCCTGTCCTGCCCGGACGCCAAGGGCATCGTCCACAGCGTCTCGGGCCTGCTGTACCAGGCCGGCTGCAACATCATCGACTCGCAGCAGTTCGGCGACGTGCAGGACGAGGGCGCCACCGGCCTCTTCTTCATGCGCGTGCACTTCGAGGCGCCCGAGCACCTGGCCAGCGTGGACACGCTGGACAAGCTGTTCGGCCATGTGCGCGCCCAGTTCACGATGGACGCCCGCTTCCACGCGGTGGACGAGCGCCCGCGCGTGCTGCTGATGGTCAGCCAGCACGGCCACTGCCTGAACGACCTGCTGTTCCGCTGGAAGAGCGGCCAGCTGCCGATGGACATCCGCGCCATCGTCAGCAACCACACCACCTTCGCCGACCTGGCCGCCAGCTACGGCCTGCCCTTCCACCACCTGCCGCTGGCCGGCGGCTCCAGTGCCGAGGTCAAGCGCGCCCAGGAGCGCCAGGTCGAGGCCATCGTCGAAGCCGAGCAGATCGACCTGGTGGTGCTGGCGCGCTACATGCAGATCCTGTCGCAGGAGTTCTGCCAGGCGCTGCGCGGCCGGGCGATCAACATCCACCACAGCTTCCTGCCCAGCTTCAAGGGCGCCAAGCCCTACTACCAGGCGCACACCCGCGGGGTGAAGCTGATCGGCGCCACCGCCCACTACGTGACGCCTGATCTGGACGAGGGCCCGATCATCGAGCAGGACGTGGCGCGGGTGGACCACTCCTTGTCGGCCGAGGACCTGACCGCCGTGGGCCGCGATGTGGAATGCGTGGTGCTGGCCCGCGCGGTGCGCTGGCATGTCGAGCGCCGCGTGCTGATGAACGGCCACCGCACGGTGGTCTTCCGCTGACCATGCCCCGCATCGGCAAGGCCCAGACCGCGATGCTGCTGGCATCGCCCGATGACGCCGAGCAGCGCTTCTACGAGGCGCTGCGCGAGGCCGACCTCGACAAGCTGATGTCGCTGTGGGCCGAGGACGACGAGGTCGTGTGCATCCACCCCGGCGGCCCGCGCATGGTGGGCTGGGAAGCGGTGCGCGTGGCCTTCGAGGCGGTGTTCAGCAACGGCCCGATCCATGTGCAGCCCAGCAATGTGCGGCGCATCCACACCATGGACAGCGCGGTGCACAGCGTGGTGGAGCAGGTCGAGCTGCGCACCGACGAAGGCGTGCGCACCGGCTACGTGATGGCCACCAATGTCTACGCCAAGACCGCCCAGGGCTGGCGGCTGGTGATGCACCACGCCAGCCCGGGCACGGCGCACGAGCCGCCCGAGCTGGTCGAGACCCCGTCGGTGCTGCACTGATGCAGGGCCACCGCGGGCCGCGCTGGCTGCCCGGCGGCCACGCGCAGACGATCTGGCCGGCGCTGTGGGCGCGCCACCACCTGGGACCGCGCCCGGCCTTCGCGCGCGAGCGCTGGGACACGCCGGACGGCGACTTCGTCGATGTCGACTTCCTCCATCCCGCCGCGGCCCCCGACGCGCCCTGGCTGGTGCTGTTCCACGGCCTGGAGGGCTCCTCGTCCAGCGCCTATGCGCTGGCCTTTGCCGAGGTGGCGCGCAGCCGCGGCTGGCATTTCGCGGTGCCGCACTTCCGCGGCTGCTCGGGCGAACTCAACCGCGCGCCGCGCGCCTACCACTCGGGCGACTTCGCCGAGATCGGCTGGATCCTGGCCCGGCTGCGCCAGCGCGCCGCCGCCCCGCTGCGGGTGGTGGGCATCTCGCTGGGCGGCAATGCGCTGCTGCGCTGGGCCCAGGAAAGCGGCGACAGCGCGGCCGCCACCGCCGCCGCGGTGGCCGCGGTGTGCTCGCCGATCGACCTGGTGGCCGGCGGCCTGGCGCTGGGCCGCGGCCTGAACCGGCGCGTCTACACGCCGATGTTCCTGCGCAGCATGCTGCCCAAGGCGCTGGCCAAGTGGGAGCAGCACCCGGGCCTGTTCGACCGCGAGCGCCTGCGCGCCGCGCGCACGCTGTTCGAGTTCGACGAGGTCTTCACCGGGCCGGTGCACGGCTTCCAGGGAGCGCTCGACTACTGGACCCGTGCCTCGGCCAAGCCGCACCTGGCGGCCATCCGCATCCCGGCGCTGGTGGTGAATGCGCTGAACGACCCCTTCGTGCCCGCCGCCTGCCTGCCGCGCGCCCACGAGGTGGGCCGCTGCGTGACGCTGTGGCAGCCGCCGCACGGCGGCCATGTGGGCTTTGCCAGCGGCCGATTCCCCGGCCACGTCACGGCCATGCCGCAGGCGGTGAGCGCCTGGCTGGCCGATCACGCGTAAGCTGTGCCCATGGACGAGATCGTCAAGGCCGCGCTGGCCAAGTGGCCCAACGTGCCCGCCTGCCACGACTGGCTGGCGCTGGACGCGCGCGGCGACTGGTTCATGCGCGACGAGCGCATCCAGCGCGCCGGGCCCTTCCCGCAGGTCAAGGGCAGCGCGATCCGCCACGACAAGCTGCGCGCCTTCATCCACCGCAACTACGAGGCCGACGCCCAGGGCGCCTGGTACTTCCAGAACGGCCCGCAGCGGGTGTACGTGACGCTGGAGGCCGCGCCCCATGTGTGGCGGGTGGATGAGCGCGGCGCGCTGCAGTCGCACACCGGCCTGGCCGCACAGGCGCGCCAGGCCTGGCTGGACGAGGCGGGCCGGCTGTTCCTGGAAGCCGACCTCGGCTTCGGCATCGTCCACCCGCAGGACATGCTGGCCGCGTCCGACGCGCTGGAGCGCGGCGACTGGCCGCTGGCCGAACTGCCGTTCGCGCAGATGCCGGCGCGCTTCGGCTACCAGTTGCACCCGCAGCCATGAAAAAAGGCCGCCCCTGGGGCGGCCTTGATCGCGGTGCGGGCGCGGGCTTACTTGGCTTCGGCCGGGGCCTTGGGCTCGTCGAACTTGCCGCCGGCGTTGTTCACCATGTAGACCACGGCGCGGCCGATTTCCAGGTCGGAGGTGTCGCCGCCACCCTGGGCCGGCATGCTGTTCTTGCCCTTCAGCGCCGAGGTCAGCAGCGCCTCGTAGCCGGTCTTGATGCGCGGGCCCCAGGCGGCCGCATCGCCGAACTTGGGCGCGCCCAGTGCGCCGGCGGTGTGGCAGGCCGAGCACACGGCCTTGAAGACTTCCTCGCCGGTGCGCGCAGCGCCACCGCCGGCCGCGGCCTTGACTTCCACGCGGCCCACCGGCTGCAGGCGCTCGGCAATGGCCTGGGCTTCGTCCGAGCTGTCGCTCATCTTCTTGTTGTTGGGCAGGAAGAAGATGCCCACCAGCACCGCCAGCAGGGCGACCACCGCCAGGGTGACCAGGTTCTTGGAACTGGCCTCGCCGCGTTGACGGGCCGGGGTGTGAACGTCGCGCATGGGATCCTCGGGGGCAGGGATGGGGTTGTCAGACCGGTCCCCGCAGGCCGGGGAACATCAACCCGCGATTATAGGCTGCGCCCCTGGGTCAACCCTGACGCCGGCTTGACGCTGCTAGAATCCGCGGCTTCCTGCGCTGCGCCCGTAGCTCAATGGATAGAGTACTGGCCTCCGAAGCCAGGGGTTGCTGGTTCGATCCCAGCCGGGCGCGCCAATCTTGCACCGCTGCCACTGAGAAGTGGATAGGGCCTGTTCACATTGGTGGAAGGCTTGCGAAGGCCCTGGTCGATGACCCGTTCGGGCCGGCCGATCTGCGTATGGCGTCAAGGGGCTGGATGTGGCCCCAAGAGTCCGCTTGCGAGGTCGCCACCATGAACGTCACCAACCCCGTCTGGGCCCGGCTGGGTCGAACCCTGCTGACCCTGTGTCTGTGTGCCGCCGGGCTGTCTGCTGCGCTGGCGCAGACCCGAGCGGGCACGCCGGAGCAGGAACAGCGGCTGGCCGAATTTCACAAGCTGCGCAAGGCCAATGATCTGCCCGCCGCGAAGGCGCTGCTGGACGCCCTGGTGGCCGAAGGCTTTCCCGCCGCGCAACTGCAACTGGCCGAAGAGCACCTGGAGGGAGGTGGGCCGGTTCCGAAAGACCAGGTGGCGGCCCTGCGCCTGTTTGAGCGCGCCGCAGAAGGCGGCAACGTTACGGCGATGAACCGGGCCGGCTGGATGTATCTGGACGGCATCGGCATCGACAAGAACCCCGCTGCGGCGCTGAAGTGGTACCAGCGCGCAGCAGAGGCCGGCGATGCCGTGTCCGCCAACTATGTCGGCTACATGGTGGACAACGGCATCGGCACCGCCGCCTCCGGCAAGGAAGCGGTGCGCTGGTGGCGGCAGGCCGCCAAGGCCAAGAACGCCAGCGCCATGAACAACCTCGGCATCGTCCTCACCAAGGGCCGCAGCGACCTGCCGGCGCAGGCCGACGAGGGCCACTACTGGTCGGTGATGGCCGCCGTGAACGGCCACGATGGCGCCAAGAACCGCCTGGTGGGCGAGGGCTACCGCTCGCCGGTGGAGGTGCTGAAGGCCATCAACACCATCGTCAGCCAGTCGGGCGGCCGCTACAAGGTGGCCAACTTCAAGGACAACGGCATCGACGGCGGCACGCTGACGCTGTACTCCTCGGTGTCCACCGGCTCCGTGGGCAAGGAGGAAGTGACGTGGATGATGGACTTCGGCACCCGGCCCGATCCGGCGCTGCGCACCACGATCGCGGCGAAGTTCCAGAAGAGCCATCTCCGGCCCGACTACGAGGGGCCGGAATGGCGCAAGAAGATCCTGGCCGCGATGCAGCTGGGCGTGGCCAGCCCCGACCACTTCGTGTGGGACGGTGACCTGAAGTGAAGCGCTCCCTGCTGCGCGCCTTGCTGTGGGCCGCCGTGCTGGGCTGCACCACTGCAGTGGCCGACGCTCAGACCCGCGCCCAGGCCATGGGCTATTACCGTCGCGACGCCGACGAAGCCAACCGTCAGCGCATGGCCAACCAGTTCCGCGCCGACGCCGAGCGGGCCAGTCGGCGCAACGACGAAACGCGCCGCGCCACCTATTCGCCGTCCGGCGGCAATGGCGGCTCGACGGGCAGCAGCGCTCGCCGCAGCAGCGGCACGGGCCCGGCGTCTCCCAGCTACAGCGGCGCCGACGATGATGGCCCGCGCGCCATCGAGTCCAGCACCACCGAAGTGATGCGGGTGCGCGAGAGCGAGCCCGAGACCGCCAGGCGCATCCTGCGCGAAGCCGCCGCCGGCCAGCGTGAATCGATGTGGAACGCCGGCCGGCTGCTGTTCACCGGGGGCTTCGGCGGCGTGGCGCGCGACGATGCCGCGGCCATGGGCTGGTTCCGCAAGGCCGCCGCCGCCGGCCATCCTGAAGCGGCGACAGTCCTGGGGGAGGCCTACCTGTTTGGCCAGGGCGGCACGCCGAAGGACCTGGACCAGGCCGTGCGCTGGCTGAAGCTGGGCGCCGAGGCCGGTGTGCCTCGGGCGCAGCTGCAGTACGGCATCGCCCAGTTCAAGGGCGAAGGCGGCTTGCGGGCCGACACGCCGCTGGCCATGCAATGGCTGCAGAAGGCGGCCGCCGGGGGCGAACGCTACGCGCAATGGGCGGTGGCCACCCAGCTGCGCTCGGGCGTCAGCCTGCCACGCGACCTGCCCGAGGCGCGGCGGCTGCTGGAGCTGGCCTCACAGCAGGGTTTTGGCTTGGCGACCTATGAACTGGCCGAGATGCTGGCGCATGCCGAGGGCGGCGCGCGCGACGACGTCCGGGCACGAACCCTGTACCTGCAGGCGGCCGAGGCCGGCGTGCCCGAAGGCATGAGCAACGGCGGCGTCATGCTGGTGCGCGGCCTGGGAGGGCCGCCCGATGTGCCGCGCGGGCTGGCACTCGTTCGCCAGGCGGCCGAGCAGCACGGGCTGGCGCGGGCGCAGTTCGACTGGGGCGTCTATCTGCTCGAGGGCGTGCGCGTGGCGCAGGACGTGGATCAGGCGGTGGTGTGGCTGGGCAAGGCGGCCGAGCAGAAGGAAGCCGATGCCCAGGGTGTGCTGGGCGGCCTGCTGATGACCGGCAACGGTGTGCGCCAGGACGTGGCACGGGCCCTGCCGATGCTGCGTGCGGGGGCCGAGGCCGGCTCGGTACTGGCCGCCGACAACCTGGGCGAGGCGCTGTTCATCGGCCAGCATGTGCCGCAGAACATGCCCGAGGCCGCGCGCTTCAACCGCATGGCGGCCGAAGGCGGCCGCTGGTTTGCCCAGCTGCGCTGGGGCTGGCAGCTCAAGCACGGTGCCGGCGTGCCGGCCAACGGGCGCGAAGCCTACAAGTGGCTCAAGCTGGCCGCCGACAACGGCGTGCAGCGCGCCCGCGAGGAGCTGGACGCGGCCTTCGTGGCCGCGAACCGATAGCGCCTTCAGCCCCGCGCTCAGCCCCGCATTCAGCCCCGCGCCAGCGGATTGGGCGTGGGCTCGGCCACCTTGGTCAGCGTGCTGCGGTCGGTGTGGTGGAACAACTCGTCCTGGCCGCGGATCTTCAGCACCGTGTCCTCGTCGTAGGTCCAGCTGCCATCCGGGTTGAACGTGACCTGGATGCGAAAGCTCACCGTCTTGAAGGCCGCATCCAGGAAGGGCGCCGAGCAGATGCCGAAGGTGTCCAGGCCCTGGGTGGCGGTCAGCTCGAACTGGACGGCGTCGGGCGCCACCAGGCCGCCGGCCAGCGCGGTCTGGCCGCGCGGGATGGTCAGCGTGTGGATCACCTGGCCGGTGGCCGGCTCCCACAGCCAGTAGCCCACCTGGTCGTGGTAGGTCTTGATGTTGTCGGGCTTGGTGACGAACTGGTGGTAGCGCAGCCCGTACATCAACTGCGGGCCGTTGGTGACCGGGTCGATCGGCTGAAGCTCGATGCGGTCGTGGAAGGCCTGCTTCTTCGGGCCCTCGGCCTTGGGCTTCACGTCCAGCCCGCGCCGGCCTTCCCAGACGCCGGCCATGCGGGCGAGCGGGCCCAGGCACGCCAGCGTGTCGACGTTGATCGGATTCGGCTCGGTGTAGATGTCGGCGGGGACGTCGCTCATGTCGGTGTGCGCGAAGAGGTGATGGACCGACTGTAGTGCAGCGCCGCCAGCCGCCTCAATGCCCGCCAGCCAGCAGCGCCGCGTTGCCGCCTGCTGCCGCGGTGTTGACCGTCAGCGTCTGCTCGGCGCAGAAGCGGTAGAGGTAGTGCGGCCCGCCGGCCTTGGGGCCGGTGCCCGACAGGCCCTCGCCGCCAAAGGGCTGCACGCCCACCACCGCGCCGATGGTGTTGCGATTGACATAGACGTTGCCGATGCGCGCCAGGTGCGCCAGGCGCTCGGCGCGGCTGTCGATGCGGGTCTGCAGGCCGAAGGTCAGGCCGTAGCCCAGCGCGTTGACCTGCTGCACCACGTCCTCGGGCGCGCCGCCCCAGCGCACCACGTGCAGCACCGGGCCGAAGATCTCGCTGGTCAGCTGGCCGATGTGCTGCAGCTCGAAGGCCACCGGCGTCTGGGTGTCGGGCAGGGCCTGCGGCGCCGGGGTCTCGGCGATCAGCCGCGCCTGGCCGCGCAGGCGCTGCACCTGGGCAGCGATCGCGGCGTGGGCCTCGGCGTCGATCAGCGGGCCGACGTCGGTGTCCAGGCGCGCCGGGTCGCCCACGCGCAGCTCGCGCATCGCGCCGGCCAGCATCTCGAGCAGGCCGTCGGCGATGCTCTCGTGCACGCACAGCAGGCGCAGCGCCGAGCAGCGCTGGCCGGCGCTGCGGAAGGCGCTTTGCACCACGGCGTCCACCACCTGCTCGGGCAGCGCGGTGCTGTCGACCAGCATGGCGTTGAGGCCGCCGGTCTCGGCGATCAGCGGCACGATGGGGCCATCCTTGGCGGCCAGCGCGCGGTTGATGTGGCGCGCCACGGCGGTGGAGCCGGTGAAGCACACGCCGGCGGTGCGGGCGTCGGCCACCAGCGCGGCGCCCACGGTCTCGCCGGGGCCGTGCAGCAGCACCAGCGCATCGGTGGGCACGCCGGCCTCGTGCAGCAGCTCGACCATGCGCCGCGCCACGCCGGGCGTCTGCTCGGCCGGCTTGGCGGCCACGCTGTTGCCGGCCACCAGCGCCGCCACCACCTGGCCGGCGAAGATCGCCAGCGGGAAGTTCCACGGGCTGATGCAGACGAAGACGCCGCGGCCGTGCAGGCGCAGCGTGTTGCGCTCGCCGGTGGGGCCGGGCAATTCCTGCTCGGCCAGGCGAGTGCGCGCCTGCTGGGCGTAGTAGCGGCAGAAGTCCACCGCCTCGCGCACCTCGGCCACGCAGTCGCCCAGCGTCTTGCGGGCTTCGGTGACCAGCAGGCCGCAGAACTCGGGCAGGCGGCCCTCCAGCGCGTCGGCGGCGCGCTCCAGCACCGCGGCGCGCTCGGCCAGCGGGCGTGCGTTCCAGCCCTCGAAGCCGGTCTGCAGCCGCGCCATCGCGGCGTCCACCGCGGCCGCGTCGGCCAGCGGCACAGCCGGCACCTGGGCCAGGGCCACCGCGGCTTCCAGCGGCGCACGCTGGGCCAGGCAGCTGATGTCCACGCCCACCGAATTGCGCCGCGCCACGCCGTACAGCTGGGCCGGCAGCGTCAGGCCCTCGGCCTGCTCGCCGGCATGGGCCAGCGCCAGCGGCGAGGCCAGCAGTTCCTCGGGCATCACCCGCGGGTCGGCCAGCTGGTGGACGAAGGACGAGTTGGCGCCGTTCTCCAGCAGCCGGCGCACCAGGTAGGCCAGCAGGTCGCGGTGCTCGCCCACCGGCGCGTACACCCGCAGCGCGCCGATGCCGTCCTTCAGCACCTCGCGGTACACGCCATCCCCCATGCCATGCAGGCGCTGCATCTCGAAATGGGTGTCGGGCAGCGCGCCCAGGCCGCGGGCGAGCTGGTCGATCGCGCCGATGGTGCCGGCGTTGTGGGTGGCGAACTGCGGGTACAGCACGTCGCGCGCTTCCAGCAATGCCTTGGCGCAGGCCAGGTAGGAGACGTCGGTGTGCGCCTTGCGGGTGTAGACCGGGTAGCCCACCAGGCCCAGCTCCTGGGCGCGCTTGACCTCGCCGTCCCAGTAGGCGCCCTTGACCAGGCGCACCATGAAGCGCAGGTTCAGCGTGCGGGCGATGCGCGCCACCTCGTCGACCACGCCCAGCGCGCGCGTCTGGTAGGCCTGCACCGCCAGGCCGAAGCCGGCCCAGCGCGGGTACTGCGCGGCAATGCGACGCGCCAGCGCCTCGAAGACATCCAGCGACAGCTCCAGCCGGTCCACCTCCTCGGCGTCGATGGTCAGGTTCAGGTTGGCCTCGGCGGCCAGCGCCACCAGTTGCCAGACGCGCGGCAAGAGCTCGGCTTCGACGCGCTCGCGCTGCAGTTCCTCATAGCGCGAGAACAGCGCCGAGAGCTTGATCGAGATGCCATCGGCGCCGGTGGGCCCGTCCTGCAGCGCCGAGCGGCCGCTGGCCGAGGCGGCAATCGCGCGGATCGCCCCGGCGTAGGCGGCCAGGTAGCGCTCGGCGTCGTGCTCGGTGCGGGCGCCCTCGCCCAGCATGTCGTAGGAAAAGCGCAGCCGCGGCTGGGCGCGGCGCTGACTGTCGGCCTCGCCCATCGCCTCGTCGATCGTGCGACCCAGCACGAACTGCCGGCCCAGCAGCTGGATGGCGCGCAGCGTGGCCGCCACCACGGTGCGCGCGCCCAGGCGCTGCATCAGGCCGGGCTCGCTGGCGCCGGCCTCGGGCAGGAAGCTCTTGCTCATCGCGATCGCCGTGGCCGACAGGCGCGCCAGCAGGCCCTGCGAGCCGTCGTGGGCGTCAAAGTCGGCGCGGCCGAGCTGGTCGGCGGTCAGCGCGATCGCAGTTTCCACATCGGGCACGCGCAGCAGCGCCTCGGCCAGGCGCATCAGGGCCAGGCCCTCGGCGCTGCTGATCGGGTACTCCTTCAGCAGCGACTCCATCGCCCAGAAGGGCGCCGGGTGCTCGCGCACCGCCTGCACCCAGGGCCGGGCGCGCTGCACCACGGCCGACCAGTCGAAGCCACGGCCCAGACGCTCGCGGCAACCGGCCAGGGCCTGGGCCTCGGGGCGGTAGGGAAAAGGCAGCCGCGCGTGCGGCGGGCGGGGCAGGGTCAGCGGGGCGGCGGTGGTCATGGCGGTGATGGCAGGGTTAGAACTACTGCGAAGATGCGCAGCGTATGGCGACAATGCCTGCGAAAGATTCGGAGTTTTGTAGTCGCCACGGAGTTTTTCGCCGCATGAAGCCGACGCCCGATCCCACCCCACCCGCCGAACGCAGCCTGGACAAGATCGATCTGCGCATCCTGCGGGTGCTGCAGGCCGATGGCCGCATCAGCAACCTCAAGCTGGCCGAGGAGGTGCATCTGTCGCCCACCGCGGTGCTGGAGCGGGTCAAGCGGCTGACGCGCGACAACTACATCCTGGGCTACGAGACGCGGCTGAACCCCGCCAAGCTGGGCGCCGGGCTGATGGTCTTCGTCGAGGTGCTGCTCGACCGCACGGTGCACGACGTGATGGACAGTTTCCGCGCCGCGGTGCAGGTGCGCCAGGAAATCCTGGAATGCCACCTGGTGGCCGGTGGCTTCGACTACCTGCTGAAGACGCGGGTGTCCGACATGGCGGCCTACCGCAGCTTCGTGGGCGACGTGATCTGGTCGCTGCCCGGTGTGCGCGAAACCCGCACCTACGCCGTGATGGAAGAGGTCAAGAACACCACCGCGCTGAGTTTCTGACACCCCGGCAGCGACTTCAAGTTAGGGGGATCCACCGGTCGCATCACCCCCCACCGGGTGATGGGGCGGCCAGCGCGCGGCGCTGAAGATGGCGGCACCCACCGCGAGGAGCCCGCCATGACCCCGCCGCCCGCCCTTGACACCCCGCCCGCCGACACCCCCTCGGCCACCCTGCCCGGCCTGGGCGACTGGCAGGGCTCCAGCCAGGACCTGCGCGCCGGCCTGTTCCTGCAGGAGCTGCACGAGTTCCCGCTGCACTCCCTCAGCCTGGAACCCGCCAGCGCCCCTCACTGAGCCGGGCCGGGCCGGGCGCGGGCGCCGAAGATCGCGGTGCCGATGCGCACCATCGTGGCGCCTTCCTGCACCGCGGCCTCCAGGTCGGCACTCATGCCCATCGACAGCGTGTCCAGGTCCAGGCCCTGGGTGCGCAGGCCGTCGCGCAAGGAACGCAGCAGCGCGTGCGGGGCCCGCTGGCGCACCGGGTCGTCCTCGGGCTCAGGGATCGCCATCAGGCCGCGCAGGCGAACCCGCGGCAGCGCGGCCACCGCCTGGGCCAGCGCGGGCAGCTCGTCGGGCGCCACGCCGCTCTTGCTGGCCTCGCCGCTCACATTGACCTGCAGGCACAGCTGCAGCGGCGGCAGGTGGTCGGGGCGCTGTTCGGACAGGCGCTGGGCGATCTTCAGCCGGTCCACCGAATGCACCCAGTCGAAGGCCTCGGCCACCGGTCGGGTCTTGTTGGACTGCAGCGGGCCGATCAGGTGCCACTCCAGATCGGCACGCCGGTCGGCCAGCGCGGCGATCTTGTCCAGCGCCTCCTGCACGTAGTTCTCGCCGAAGGCCCGCTGGCCGGCGGCCAGCGCGGCACGCACGGCATCGGGCGGGCAGGTCTTGCTGACCGCCAGCAGCGTCACCGACCCCGCGGGCCGGTGCGCCAGTGTGCACGCGGCCTCGATCCGGGTGCGCACCTGTAGTATGTTCTCGGGGATACTGGGCATCACCCCACAGAGCATAAGCCACAGGCCCGTGACCGGGCCCACCGCACCATGGACATCACCCAGCTGCTCGCGTTCTCCGTCAAGAACAAGGCCTCGGACCTGCACCTGGCGGCCGGCCTGCCGCCGATGATCCGCGTGCACGGTGACGTGCGGCGCATCAACATCGACCCGCTGACGCACAAGCAGGTGCACGCCATGGTGTACGACATCATGAACGACACCCAGCGCAAGACCTACGAGGACACGCTGGAGTGCGACTTCAGCTTCGAGGTCCAGGGCCTGGCGCGCTTCCGGGTCAACGCCTTCCACCAGCAGCGCGGCGCCTCGGCGGTGTTCCGCACCATCCCGTCGAAGATCCAGACGCTGCAGCAGCTCAATTGCCCCCCGGTGTTCGCCGACCTGGCGCTCAAGCCGCGTGGACTGGTGCTGGTGACCGGCCCCACCGGCTCGGGCAAGTCGACCACGCTGGCGGCCATGGTCGACCACCTCAACGAGAGCGAGTACGGGCACATCCTGACGCTGGAAGACCCGATCGAGTTCGTCCACGAGAGCAAGAAGTGCCTGGTCAACCAGCGCGAGGTGGGTCCGCACACACTGAGCTTCTCGAACGCGCTGCGCGCCGCCCTGCGCGAAGACCCCGACGCCATCCTGGTGGGCGAGCTGCGCGACCTGGAAACCATCCGCCTGGCGCTGACCGCCGCCGAGACCGGCCACCTGGTGTTCGGCACGCTGCACACCTCCAGCGCCGCCAAGACCGTGGACCGGGTGGTCGACGTCTTCCCCGCCGCCGAGAAGGACATGGTGCGCGCGATGCTGTCCGAGTCGCTGGTGGCGGTGATCGCCCAGACCCTGTGCAAGACCAAGGACGGCAACGGCCGGGTCGCTGCCCACGAGATCATGCTGGGCACCGCGGCCATCCGCAACCTGATCCGCGAGAACAAGCTGGCCCAGATGTACTCGGCCATCCAGACCGGCCAGAACGTGGGCATGCAGACCCTCGACCAGTGCCTGGCCGATCTGGTGCGGCGCAACCAGATCTCGGCGGCCGAGGCGCGCACGCGCGCCCGCTTCCCCGAGAACTTCCCGGGCTGATCCATCGTGCACGACTTCTTCAAGCGACTCTTCGGCCGGTCGTCCTCGACGACCGCCGCCCGCCCCGACGACCAGGGCTTCTACGCCACCCAGTTCGTCGAGCGCCACGCCGACACCCAGCTCTACGTCCACTGGGCGCAGCGCGCCCCCGACCTGAAGGCCGAGCCCTACGACAGCGCGCTGGGCGTGCTGGCGCTGGTGCGCCTGCTGGGCTCTGATCGCCAACTGGCCGACCTGGGCACCGAGCAGCTGTCGGTGCTGGGCGGCTACCTCGACTATGTGCAGATCGAATCGGGCAAGCTGATCATCGGCCAGGAGGAGCAGGGCGACTTCATGATGGTCGTGCTGCACGGCATGCTGGTCGAGACGCGGCTGCAGCCCTCGGGCGAGCGCATCCGCCTGGGCGAAGCCCGCGCCGGCGACCTGCTGGGCGAATTCAGCGCCCTCGACAGCGAGACCCGGGTCTCTTCGTGGACCGCCGCCTCGCCGGTGACACTGGCGGTGATCAGTGCCTCCACGCTGGAGCGCATGACCCAGGAAGACCCGCGCCTGGCCGCTGCGCTGCTGACCTGGCTGGGCAAGCGTGTCTCGCGCCGCCTGCGCCAGGCCAATGCCCGCCTGGGCGCCCAACTCACCCGCGGCACGGCCGACTGAGCATCACCCGGAGACTTGTCATGGAACGCGACCAGGCCTCGAAATTCATCAACGACCTGCTGCGTCTGCTGGTCACACGCAACGGCTCGGACCTGTTTCTGACGGCCGACTTCCCGCCGGCGATCAAGGTGGACGGCAAGGTGGCCAAGGTCTCGCCGCAGCCCTTGACCGGCTCGCACACGGTGGCGCTGGCGCGGGCCATCATGAACGACAAGCAGGCGGCCGATTTCGAGCGCACCAAGGAGTGCAACTTCGCGATCTCGCCGCAGGGCATCGGGCGCTTCCGCGTCAGCACCTTCATGCAGCAGGGCCATGTGGGCATGGTGCTGCGCACGATTCCGGCGCACATCCCCACCGTGGACGAGCTCGGCCTGCCGAAGATCCTCAAGGACATCGGCATGACCAAGCGTGGCCTGGTGATCCTGGTGGGCGGCACCGGCTCGGGCAAGAGCACCTCGATGGCGGCGATGATCGACTGGCGCAACGAGAACGCCCACGACCACATCATCACGGTGGAAGACCCGGTGGAGTTCGTGCACCCGCACAAGAACTGCATCGTCACGCAGCGCGAGATCGGCATCGACACCGACGACTGGGACGTGGCGCTGAAGAACTCGCTGCGCCAGGCGCCGGATGTGATCCTGATGGGCGAAATCCGCGACCGCAAGACCATGGAGCTGGCGATCGCCTTTGCCGAGACCGGCCACCTGTGCATGGCCACGCTGCACGCCAACAGCGCCAACCAGGCACTGGACCGGATCATCAACTTCTTCCCTGAGGAGCGGCGCGACCAGCTGCTGATGGACGTCTCGCTGAACCTCAAGGGCCTGATCTCGCAGCGCCTGATCCCGCGCCAGGAAGGCAAGGGCCGGGTCGCCGCGGTGGAGATCATGCTGAACACGCCACTGATGGCCGACCTGATCTTCAAGGGCGAGGTGGGCGAAATCAAGGAGCTGATGAAGCGCTCGCGCGAGCACGGCATGCAGACCTTCGACCAGGCCCTGTTCGACCTCTACGAGTCGCACGCGATCAGCTACGAAGACGCGCTGCGCAACGCCGACTCGGTCAACGACCTGCGCCTGCAGATCAAGCTCGACAGCAAGCGCGCCCGTGTGACCGACCTGTCGGCCGGCACCGAGCACCTGCAGATCATCTGACGACCGCACGCCGCCCATGAGCAAGACCTACGACCCCGTGACCCCGCACACCGTCGCCTTCATCGGCCTGGGCGTGATGGGCGCGCCCATGGCCGGCCACCTGCAGCGCGCCGGCCACCGCGTGAGCGTCTACAACCGCACCACCGCCAAGGCCCAGGCCTGGGCCGCCGAGCACGGCGGCACCTGGGCGCCCACGCCGCGCGAGGCGGCCAAGGGGGCGCAGATCGTCTTTGCCTGCGTGGGCAACGACGACGACCTGCGCTCGGTGGTGCTGGGCTCCGACGGCGCCTTCGCCGGCATGGCGCCGGGCGCGATCTTCGTCGACCACACCACCGCCTCGGCCGAGGTGGCGCGCGAGCTGCACGCGGCCGCCCAGAAGCGCGACCTACACTTCATCGATGCGCCGGTCTCCGGCGGCCAGGCCGGTGCGGTCAACGGCGTGCTCACCGTGATGTGCGGCGGTGACGCCGCGCCCTTCGAGCAGATCCGCCCGGTGGCCATGGCCTTTGCCAAGGCCGTCACCCGTGTGGGCGAGAGCGGCGCGGGCCAGCTGGCCAAGATGGTCAACCAGATCTGCATCGCCGGGCTGGTGCAGGGCCTGTCGGAAGCCATCGCCTTCGGCCAGAAGGCCGGCCTGGACATGAAGCAGGTGCTCGAGGTGATCGGCAAGGGCGCCGCGCAGAGCTGGCAGATGGACAACCGCGGCAAGACCATGGTCGACGACCAGTTCAACTTCGGCTTCGCCGTCGACTGGATGCGCAAGGACCTGGGCCTGGTGCTCGACGAGGCCCGGCGCAACGGCGCACGGGTGCCGGTCACCGCGCTGGTCGACCAGTTCTATGCCGATGTGCAGGGCCAGGGCGGTGGCCGCTGGGACACCTCCAGCCTGATCCGCCGGCTGCGCTGAGGCGCGGGCCAGGCGGCCCGCCAGCGCGGCTCAGCGCTTCTCGGTGGAGAGCGCCTTGAGTTCGTCCTCGGTCAGCGTCTCGAAGACCTTGACCACCTTGGCCACGCCGGACACGCCCCGCGCCACGTCGGTGGCGCGCGTGGCTTCGCGCTCGGTCACGCGGCCCAGCAGGTAGACCACGCCGCGTTCGGTGACCACCTTCACCGCGGTCACCGGCAGGTCGTTGGCATCGATCAGCGCGGCCTTGACGCGGCTGGTGATGATCAGGTCGTTGGAGCGCGCGGTCATCGAGGTGATGCCCATCACCGCGCTCTCGTTGACCACCGAGCGCACGTTCTCGACCTTGGCCACCACCTCCTCGACCGCGGCACGGTCGCCATCGGTGGCCACCTCGCCGGTGACCAGCGCGATGCGGTTGTAGCTGGTGACGTTCAGGTGGGCCTTGTCGCCCAGGCGCTCGCGCAGGCGCGCGGCGGCCTTGATCTCGATGCCCTCGTCCTCGAGCTGGGTGCCGGTGGTGCGGCGGTCCTTGTACATCAGCGCACCGCCCACGGCGGCACCGCCCAGCAGCAGCGGCGCGCAGCCGGCCAGCAGGCCGCTCAGGGCCAGCGCCGACAGCAGGACACGCGTGGACACACGGTGTTGGAGGGGGTTCATGACAGGGTTCTCCTCAGGGGCTCAGGGCTCATCGGCCTCGCCCAGCAATTGCACATCGATCGCGTCGCACAGCGCATGCAGCGCCAGCAGCAGCAGCTCCATCGCCCGCGGGCCACCATTGACCGGCGCGGCGATCCAGACGTCGGATTCGGACAGCAGCGAGGCCCAGGGCGCGGCCAGGCCGGCGCCGAGCAGCACGACATTGAGGTCGCGCTGGTGCGCCTCGTCCAGCGCGGCCTGAGCGGCCGGGTCCTCGTCGGCCAGGCTGAACAGCAGCAGCAGGTCGCCGCCCTGCCCCAGTGCGGCCACCGACTGGGCCAGCGCACGCGGCCCCGGCAGCGCACCGTCGCCCAGCAGGCAGGCGGCCAGCGGCGGGCGTTCGCGCTCGAAGCCCTGCTGCAGGGCGCTGGCGGCGGCGCGCGCCAGCCAGCGCGCCCGGCCCTCGCCGGCCACCAGCAGCTTGCCGCCGCCGGTCAGGCAGGCGACGATCAGCTGCGCGGCGTCGGCAATCGGCCGCGCCATGGGTTCGGCCACCTGGTAGAGCTGGTCGGCGCTCTCGAAGAAGTGCTGCTGGATCCGGGGTTCGAGCATGGGCCGCCATGATAAGCGGCGCACCGGGGTCTAGCCGGCATCGAAAGCGGCGCGCAGCCACTGCAGCTGCTCGCCGTCGATCGCCACCACATCGAAGCGGCAGCGCGGCGGCGCCGCCAGGCGCAGCAGGTAGGCCTGGGCGGCCCGCACGATGCGGGCCTGCTTGGCCGCGGTGATGCTGGCCGCGGCGCCACCCTGGTCCGCGCGGGCCCGGGCACGCACCTCGACGAAGACCAGCGTGCCGTCGCGCTCGCGCAGGATCAGGTCGATCTCGCCGCCGGCGCGCGAGCGGCCCGGCGCGAACCGATAATTGCGCTCGACGAGCCGCAGGCCCTGCGCCTGCAGGTAGGCCAGGGCACGGTCCTCGGCCTGGGCGCCGCTGACCTGCGTCGCCTGTCCACCGCGCGCACCGGAACCCCACCGCCAGACCATGTCCCTCCCCGCCTCTGAGCTGCTGGCCACCGCCCGGCAGGCTGCCGGCCACCAGCACTGGCCCACCGGCGCACTGTACGTGGTGGCCACGCCGATCGGCAACCTGGCCGACTTCACGCTGCGCGCCATCCACGCGCTGGCGCTGGCCGACGCCGTGGCCTGCGAGGACACCCGCGTCAGCGCCGGTCTGCTGCGCCACCTGGGTCTGGACAAGCCGCTGCTGGCGGTGCACGAGCACAACGAGCGCGAGGCCGCCGAGCGGGTGCTGGAGCGCCTGGCGCGCGGCGAGCGCGTGGCCTATGTCAGCGACGCCGGCACGCCGGCGATCTCCGACCCGGGCGCCTGGCTGGTGGCCCGCGCCCGGGCGGCCGGTCATCCGGTGCATGCGCTGCCGGGCGCCAGCGCGGTGGTCACGGCGCTCAGCGCGGCTGGCGACGGGCCACTGCCCGGCCAGACCGGCGGCTTCGTGTTCGCCGGCTTCCTGCCGGCCAAGGGACGCGAGCGCGGCGCCGCACTGGCGGCACTGGCCGCCGAGCCGCGCAGCGTGGTGCTGTTCGAGGCGCCGCACCGCATCGAGGCCCTGGCGCAGGCGCTGGCCCAGGCCTGCGCGGCGCGCCCGGTGACGCTGTGCCGCGAGCTGACCAAGCAGTTCGAGCAGGTCCACACCGCCGCCGCCGAGGCGCTGCCGGCCTGGCTGGCCGAGGAGGCCTCGCGGCGTCGCGGTGAGTTCGTGGTGGTGCTGCATGCGCAGATGCCGGCCGCTGCGGCCGACACCGGTCTGGCGGAGCCGGTGCGGCGGCAGTTGCAGGTCCTGGTGCGCGAGCTGCCACTGAAGCAGGCGGTGGCGCTGGCGGTGGAGCTCAGCGGCCTGCCACGCAACCAGCTCTACGACGAGGCCCTGCGGCTCAAGAGCGAGTCCGACTGATCACTTCGCGGGTTGCGCCACCGGCGGCTTGTCGACGTCGTTCTTGCGGCGGTGGATGACCTTGCTCTGGTGGTCCTGGCGCGCCTCGATCTTGGCCTGTTCGGCGGCGCTCAGCTTGCCATCGGCGGCGGCCCGGTCCTCGGCGGCGGAGATGCGCTTCTGGCCGCGCACGAGCTTGCGCTTCTCATGGTGCGTCAGCGAGCCGTCTGCCTTGCCCTGCTGGATGCGTTGCTCCTGGTTGGCCTGGCGCTGGTCGATGCGGGCGGCGCCCGAGGCGGCGGTGGCCGTGGCGGTCTGGGCCATGGCACCGGCGGACAGGGCCAGCATCAGGGCGCCGAAGAGGGTGCGGGCGGACGGGGTCTGCATGTTCAATCTCCTTGTTCAACAGATGCCAGCCTGTGTGGCACCATGCGCAGACAACGCAGGCCGACCCAGCCCGGACCACAGCGAGTTTGCAAAGAAATGTTGACGCCCCTCTCCGCCACCCCTCTTGCCGCCACCTCCCGCGCCACCACACAGGAGCGCCTGGCCGTCGCCAGCAGCCTGCTGCTCGAGCCCCACGCCCTGGATGAGATCCACCTGGCGCGCGCGCTGTCGGTGATCGGCGAACACCGCGTCGACGATGCCGACCTGTACTTCCAGTACACCCGCCACGAGGGCTGGAGCCTGGAGGAAGGCATCGTCAAGAGCGGCAGCTTCTCGATCGACCAGGGCGTGGGCGTGCGCGCCGTGGCCGGCGAGAAGACCGCCTTCGCCTATTCGGATGAGCTGTCCGAGGCCGCGCTGCTGGATGCCGCGCGCACCGTGCGCACCATCGCCGCCGCCGGCCAGAGCCGGCGTGTCAAGGTGGGCGCGCCCAAGGTGGCGCCCAGCCGGCTGCTCTACGCGCCGCTGGACCCGATCGCCACGCTCGACAGCACGCAGAAGGTGGCGCTGCTCGAGAAGGTCGAGCGCATGGCCCGCGCCAAGGACCCGCGCATCGTGCAGGTGATGGCCGGCCTGGCCGCCGAGTACGACGTGGTGATGGTGGCGCGCGCCGACGGCACCCGCGCCGCCGATGTGCGCCCGCTGGTGCGCCTGTCGGTCACCGTGATCGCCGAGCAGGGCGAGCGCCGCGAGGTGGGCACCGGCGGCGGCGGCGGCCGCTTCGGCCTGGGCTACTTCCAGGACAGCCACCTGACCGAGTACGTGGACCAGGCGGTGAACGCCGCGCTGACCAACCTGGAGTCACGCCCCGTGCCGGCCGGCGAGATGACGGTGGTGCTGGGCGCGGGCTGGCCCGGCGTGATGCTGCACGAAGCCGTGGGCCACGGCCTGGAGGGCGACTTCAACCGCAAGGGCTCGTCCACCTTCAGCGGCCGCATCGGCCAGCGCGTGGCGGCCAAGGGCGTCACCGTGCTCGATGACGGCACGCTGGCCGACCGCCGCGGTTCGCTCAACATCGACGACGAGGGCCATGCCACGCAGCGCAATGTGCTGATCGAGGACGGCATCCTGCGCGGCTACATCCAGGACAGCATGAACGCCCGCCTGATGGGCGTGAAGCCCACCGGCAACGGCCGCCGCGAGAGCTACGCCCACGTGCCGATGCCGCGCATGACCAACACCTACATGCTGGCCGGCAACACGCCGCGCGAGGAGATCGTCGCCAGCATCAAGCGCGGCCTGTACGCCACCAACTTCGGTGGCGGCCAGGTCGACATCACCAGCGGCAAGTTCGTCTTCTCGGCGTCCGAGGCCTACTGGGTCGAGAACGGCCGCATCCAGTACCCGGTCAAGGGCGCCACGCTGATCGGCAACGGGCCCGACGCGATGAAGCGCGTCAGCATGATCGGCAACGACCTGGCGCTGGACTCCGGCGTGGGCACCTGCGGCAAGGACGGCCAGAGCGTGCCGGTGGGCGTGGGCCAGCCGACGCTGCGCATCGACGGCCTGACCGTCGGTGGCACGGCCTGATCCCTTCACCTTCTTTCTGTCCCCGCTGGAGCCGCCATGTGGTCCCCTTTCGGCAAGAACAAGCCTGGTGCCAAACCGGTGGTCGCCTCCGGTGTCGGGCCAGCGCCCGCCACGGACGCACCGCTGGCCATCGGCCTGCCCCAGGCCAGTGAGGCGGTGAACAAGGCCGTGGCCGGCGGCTGCCAGCTCGACCTGACGGCGCGGGTGTCGCCGCTGGTGCGGGTGAACCACCTGATGCGCGGCAGCAAGCTGTCTGCCCGCTACGGCGAATTTCTCCAGAACAGCAAGCCGGCCCAGATGCAGGTGGTGGAACAGCTGGTGCCGCTGCTGACCGTGCCACGCCGGCCGTCGGCCGCCGAGCGCTGGGCCGAGCAGCAGGGCAACGAGGCCGCCGCCCGTGCGCTGCTGCGCGAGGTGCCGCCCAACGAGTGGGGCTACTTCATGCCGCTGGCGCCGGGCCTGGGCACGCTGGGCGCGGTGGGCAGCCTGACGGTGCCGCAGGCCACCTCGCGCTGGCGCAGCCTGTATCGGCTGAACTTCATCATGGACGGCGTCAGCCAGCTGGTGGGCGGGCGCCTGGACGGCCTGTCGCTGCTGGACATCGCCTGCAACTGGGGCGCCTTCGCGATCGAGGCGGCACTGCGCGGCGCGCAGGAGGTGGACGGCTTCGACATCCGCACCCAGAACATCGAGCGGGCGCGCCGCCTGTCCGGGTACTTCGGCACCGAAGCCAACACCCGCTTCTCGGTGGCCGATGTCTACGAATTCCAGCCCCAGCGCACCTATGACATCGTGCTGAACCTGGGCCTGATGTACCACATCACCAAGCCCTACGAGCTGGTGCGGGCCACGCATGCGCTGTGCAAACACATGGCGGTGTTCGACACCGTGGTGCACCGCGAGCCCTTCTCGGGCTTCATCCTGGGCACCGGCGAGCACGCCCCCGAACACGCCGCCACCGCCACCGGCTGCGAGCTGCACCCCACCTACCGCGCGCTGATCGAGCTGGCCTACCTGGCCGGCTTCAAGGAAGTCATCGAGCTGCAGGGCGAGCCTGACCCCGCCTGGGCCGGCTTCAAGACCGACCCCTACGGCGTCGGTCAGCGGCGCTGCATCGTCGCCTTCAAGTGAGCACGCCACCCACTGCGCCGGCCGGGGCGCCGGGCACCTCGCCCGCGATCTCGGTCCAGGACAAGGGCCAGCGCAATGTCATCGAGATCCCGCCCAACCTGCGGGGCGAACTCAAGCTGGTGATCAACGGTCACGACAACCAGGTGCGCATCGGCGCCGGCGTCAAGCTGACGCGTTGTCGCCTGGACATCCGCGGCCACCATTGCACGATCGACATCGGCCAGGGCTGCCAGCTGGCCGGGGGCTTCGTGTGCCGCTCCAGCCACACGCGGCTGCTGATCGGCGACAAGACCACGATGATGGGCGCCACGATCACGATGCACGAGCCGGGCACGATCCGCATCGGCACGGACTGCATGTTCGCGGCCGAGGTCCGGATGGACACCAGCGACATGCACAGCATCATCGATGTGGCCACGGGACGACGCATCAACCCGCCTGGCGACCTCGAGATCGGCGAGCACGTGTGGCTGGGCTTCGGCACCTACGTGCTCAAGGGTGCCCGCATCGGCGCCCACAGCATCGTGGGCGCCCGCGCCGTGGTCTCCGGCGAGGTTCCGCCGAACAGCCTGGCTGTCGGCGTGCCGGCCCGGGTGGTGCGCAGTGGCGTCAGCTGGGACCGCCGCCTGCTGCCCCTGTCCGAGGACGACTGACGCGGCCGCCGCCGCCCCTTCGCTCCGACCTCAGGGCCAGGCCGTCGGCGGCATCTGCGCATCCAGCTGGGCGATCACCGCCGCATGCGCCGGCGAGGCCGCCAGGTTGCGCAGCTCGCCGGGGTCGGCGACCACGTCGTAGAGCTCCTGCTCGCCGTTGGCATAGCGGATGTAGCGCCATTGCGCGGTGCGGATCGCATAGTCCAGGCCGGTGCTCTGCAGCGCATCGGCCTGGCGGCGGGTGATCAGCACCGGGCGATCCCAGGCCTGAGCCGGGTTGCTCAGCAGCGGCTGCAGGCTCTGGCCGTCCATCGAATAGGCCGGCGTCAGGCCATGCAGGCCCAGCAGGGTGGGCGCCAGGTCGGCCAGGCTGACCGGGGCGTTGACCACCGCCCCCGTCGTCTGGCCAGGCCGGCGGATCAGGAAGGGCACCCGGGTCGCGTGCTCCCACAACGCCATCTTGTGCCAGTGGAACTTCTCGCCCAGCATGAAGCCGTGGTCGCTCCAGAAGACCACCGTGGTGGTGTCGGCGTGCGGGCTGGCCGCCAGCGCGGCCAGCAGTCGGCCGATCTGCGCATCGACCCAGCTGATGCTGGCCAGGTAGCCGCGCACCGCCGAGGCCCACAGGCCCTGGCGCACGATGCAGTTGTGCATGTCAAAGCGCAGCGCGGTGGCGCGGCCTTCCGGGCCCAGATCGTCCAGGTCGTCCGGCGGGGCGTAGGGCAGCTGGATGCTGCTCAGCGGGTAGAGGTCGAAGTAGCGCTGCGGCACATACCAGCCGGTGTGGGTGCGGGTGAAGCCCACCGACAGGAAGAAGGGCTGGTCGGCGCTGTGCTGGTTCAGGAAATCGATGCCGGCCTGCGCATACTGGTAGTCGGGCTGGTTGTTGTCCTCGCCGCGCGCCGGTCCCCAGTCGAAGCCGTTCTCGCCCACCGGCGCCGGGCACTGCTTGTTGGTGTAGGGCATCGGGCTGGGCAGGGGCGTGGGCACCACCGACCAGATGTGGTCGATCTTGCCGAAGCGCTCGACGGTGTAGCCGGCGCTGGCGAACTGCTGGTCGACCGTCTGCTTGCCGGGGTTGACGCTGCTGAAGGTGGCCGTGTTGTCGACCACCCCCGTGCGGCGCGGCAGCAGGCCCGACAGCACGCCAGCGCGCGCTGGCGAGCACACCGGTGCGGTGCAGTAGGCCCGCCGGAACACGGTGGAGCGGGCCGCCAGCGCATCCAGCGCAGGCGTGCGCACCTGGGGGTGGCCGCCCAGGAAGCCGACCCAGTCGTTCAGGTCGTCCACCGCGATCATCAGCACATTGCCGCTGATGGGCGGTGGCGGCGGGGGCGAGGGCGTGCCCGATCCGCCACCACCGCCGCAGGCCGTGGCCAGACCGCTCCAGCCGGCCAGGTGCAGCCAGCGCCGTCGGTTGATCAGCCCGGCCGGTGGCGGGGCGGGGTCACTGCTCATCGGGGCCTTTCCACCCATGCGGGTGTCGGATCGGGCGACAGTCTAGGGCCTGTCCCGGACTGCAGATGATGCTAGACTTGGGTCATGCATTGCGCATCGGCCTACTTTTTTGCGTACTTTTGGTTCTCGCCCCGATCGGCGGCTGGAGAGGCAATCGCGCGCAACTGAGACCAAGCGAACACCCCCAGAAAACCGCCGGAACCCCCGGCGGTTTTTTTTCGCCGGTCGGCCCCCAGCACCCACCCAGGAGAAGACCTCGATGAACGCCAAAGCCACCCACGAGCACTGGTCGGGCTATCCGCCCGGAGAACGCACCAGCCAGACCGACGACCAGCGCATCGAGGAGGTGACCCCATTGCCGCCGCCTGAACACCTGATCCGCTTCTTCCCCATCGCCGGCACGCCGGTCGAACAGATGGTGAAGGCCACCCGCGAGACCATCCGCCGCATCATCACCGGCAAGGACGACCGGCTGCTGGTCATCATCGGCCCCTGCTCGATCCACGACCCGGCCGCCGCGGTGGAGTACGCCCGCCGCCTGAAGGCCCAGCGCGAGAAGTTCAAGGACACGCTGGAGATCGTGATGCGCGTGTACTTCGAGAAGCCGCGCACCACCGTGGGCTGGAAGGGCCTGATCAACGACCCCTACCTGGACGAGAGCTACCGCATCGACGAGGGCCTGCGCATCGCCCGCCAGCTGCTGGTCGAGATCAACCGCCAGGGCGTGCCCGCGGGCAGCGAGTTCCTGGACGTGATCAGCCCGCAGTACATCGGTGACCTGATCAGCTGGGGCGCGATCGGCGCGCGCACCACCGAGAGCCAGGTGCACCGCGAACTGGCCAGCGGCCTCTCGGCCCCGGTGGGCTTCAAGAACGGCACCGACGGCAACATCCGCATCGCCACCGACGCCATCCAGGCCGCCGGCAAGCCGCACCACTTCCTGTCGGTGCACAAGAACGGCCAGGTCGCAATTGTCGAGACGCGCGGCAACAAGGACTGCCACGTCATCCTGCGCGGCGGCAAGGCGCCCAACTACGACGCCGCCAGCGTGGCCGCCGCCTGCAAGGAGCTCGAGGCCGCCAAGCTGCCCGCCACGCTGATGGTGGACTGCAGCCACGCCAACTCCAGCAAGCAGCACCAGCGCCAGCTGGACGTGGCGCGCGACATTGGCACCCAAGTCGCCGGCGGCAGCCGCCAGGTCTTCGGCGTGATGATCGAGAGCCACCTGGAAGCCGGCGCGCAGAAGTTCAGCCCCGGCAAGGACGACCCGGCCAAGCTGACCTACGGCCAGAGCATCACCGACGCCTGTCTGGGCTGGGATGACTCGATCGATGCGCTGCAGGTGCTGAGCGACGCGGTCAAGGCGCGGCGGCGCTGAAGTTCGCGCAAACCATGACGCGCCACCTCACCCCCTGAACTAGGATCTCGCATCCACAACAGGTTCAAGGGAGAGTTGCCATGTCGTGTCTGAAGTCGTTCGCGTGTGCTGTCGCACTCGGTGCCAGCCTGTTGTCGTCGGTCGCTCAGGCAGCCGATGTGCGCATCAGCGCTCGGTCGACGCTGGCCGCGCCGGACGATGCGGGTTGGCAGGCATCGCTGTCTGCGCTGTGGAGCCGCTTGACCGGTCGTTGACGGCCACCGGCCTCCCAGCGGTGGTCCATCGGGCTTGAATGGCCATCGCGGCAAGCCCGGCATGCGCCATCAAGGCGCGGCGGCGCTGAGCGCCTGGGCCTCGCGAAACCAGCGCTGCAAGGCGCCGGGGATCTGGCCATCGGGGTGCAGCGCGGTCCACAGGCGCAGGGCCTGACGGCCGCGTTCGCGTGCGTCGTCACGGCGGCCCAGCGCGGCCAGCGCCTGGCCCTCGGTGCTGAGTGCCTGGGCCAGCTGCCAGCCCCGGGCGGCGTTGCTGGTGGCGTCGTCGCCCTGCATGATCGCCGCGACCTGGGCGGCACGGTGTGCGGCCTCGGCCGGGTCCTGCGACAGGCGCAGCCGGGCTGACCAGAGCAGCGCGTCGGCCCACCAGCGCTGGACGTAGAAATCGTGGCCGCCCTGGGCGCGACGCGACAGGGCTTCGGCGGCGGCGTCGATGCGCTGACGCGCCTCGGCGGGCTGGCCGGCATCGATCAGCAACCGCCCCTGCAGCAGACCCAGCAACACGCGGTCGCGTTGCAACACCTCGTTGCCCGGGTCCTCGGCGGACAGTGCGCGCATCGTCGCCTCGGCCTCGTCCAGCCGGGCGCGGCCCTCGGTGTTGCGGCCGGCCTGGTTCAGCGCCGCGCCGCGCACCACCCGGGCCATCGCGGTCTGGTGGCGGAAGTGCGAACTCTGCGGCGCGCGCCGAGCGGCCTCGTCACGCAGCGCCACCGCCTGCGCGGTGTGGGCCAGGGCCAGCGCGTTGTCACCGCGCAGCACACCCACGCTGCCCAGGCCGTGGTGGGCCCAGGCGGTCTGGTGCACCCACTCGACTTCACCCGGCTCGCGGGCGCGCATGCGCTCGAAAATCGCCAGTGCCTGCTGCCACAGCTGCAGCGCCTCCTCCGTGCGTCCCAGGTTGGACGCGGCCACGCTGCCGCCGGTGAGCACCGCGCGCCGGCCCAGCACCGTGGCCTGGCGCGACAGGGTCTGCAGGTCATCGGGCTTCTGGGCCACGATGCGCTCGACCAGGCGACTGGCCTCGGCCAGCGCCTCGTTCGCCGGGATCAACCGACCCTGGCGCAGCAGCAGGTCGCTGTGCAGCAGCCGCAGGTCGACCGCCTTGTCCAGCGCCGGCACATCGGCCTGCGGCAGGTACAGCGGCAGCAGCGCCAGCGCCTTCTCGGCGCTGCGCAGCGCATCGTCGGGCCGCTCCTGGCCGGGCGAGAAGGATTCGCCCTGCAGCACCGCCAGGCGGAACCAGGCCTCGGCCAGCTCGCGGGCCAGCCCGGCGTCATCGGCCACGTCGTGCGCCAGCGCGTCCAGGTAGCCGGCGGCGTCCTGCAGCAGCGCATCGCGCACCGCGGTGGCCCCGGGCAGGTGGGCGATCTGGTCGTGGTACTTGAAGACCATCTGGTTGGCCAGCTGGCGCACCTGGGCAAAGCGGGCCTCGGCGCGGGCGCGCTGGCGGTCGGCCTCGTGGGCCTGCCAGGTGGCCACGCCCACCCCCACCATCAGCGAGGACACGGCCAGCGCCGCCGCCGCACTGGCCGCCCGGTGGCGCAGCACAAAGCGGCTGAGCAGGTAGCCGGCGCTGGGCGCGCGGGCACTGACCGGCAGCCCCGCCAGGTGCGCCCGCACATCCGCCGCGAACGCATCCACGCTGGGGTAGCGCGCCGCCGGGGCCTTGTCCAGGGCCTTGAGCAGGATGTTGTCCAGGTCGCCCTTCAGGCGCTTGCGCGTGGCCATCCACTGCGGATCACTCACCAGCCCGGGGCTCAGCGCGCTGGGCCGCGTGGGCTCTTCCTCCAGCACACTGCGGGCGGCTTCCTGTGGCGTCGTCGCGTTCCGGCCGTAGGGCCGCAGCCCGGTGAGCATCACGTACAGCAGCACGCCCAGGCTGTAGATGTCGGTCAGCGTGCCCACCGGCTCGCCGCGCACCTGCTCGGGGCTGGCGTAGTTGGGCGTGTAGGGCCGCGGGCCAGCGCCAGTGTGCTCGCCCTCGGCCGGGTCCAGCGCCTTGGCGATGCCGAAGTCCAGCAGCTTGACCTGGCCGTCCTCGGTGACCAGCACGTTGCTGGGCTTGAGGTCGCGGTGCACCAGCAGCTGCCGGTGGGCGAAGGCCACCGCGTCGGCCAGCTGCAGGAACAGGCCCAGCCGCGCCTCCAGCGCCAGGCCCTCGCAGGCCTGGTCGATCGGGCGGCCGCGCACCAGCTCCATCACGAAGTAGGGCAGCCCGCTGGCGCTGCGCCCGGCGTCCAGCAGGTGGGCGATGTGCGGGTGGTTCAGCCGCGCCAGCGCGCGCTGCTCCAGCGCGAAGCGCGCCAGCACCGCGGCCGAGTCCATGCCGCGCTTGAGCACCTTGACCGCCGCCTCGCCGTCCCAGGCGCCGTCGGCGCGGCGCGCCAGCATCACCTCGGCCATGCCGCCCGCCCCCAGCGGGCCGACGATCTCCCAGGCGCCCAGGCGCTCGCCGGGGGACAGCAGCAGTGGGGGCGCGGCCGGCTCGGTCGGGGCCAGGAAGTCGTCGGTCGTCGCCTCGCTCAGTGCGCGCTCGTGCGCCAGCAGGCTCAGCACCTCGTCCTGCACCGCCGCGTCGGCCCCGCTGGCGCGCACGAAGGCCTCGCGCGCCGCCTGCGGATGCTCCAGCGCTGCCTCGAACAGCGCCTTGACCTGTGGCCAGTGGGTGTCGCCGGCGGCCATGGCAGGCTACAGGCCGATCGGCTCGCCGCGCGCCAGCGCATCGCGGCGGCGCAGGTGCTCGCCGTTGAGCGCCCGCAGCGCGTCGGCCGCCTGGTAATGCTGCAGCGCGCGCTGGCGCCAGGCGGGGGCGGCGGCGGGCTCGGCCGCGGCCATCACCAGCGCAGACTCGGCCAGGTTGAGCAGCGCATCACCGGCCTTGGACTCGCGCGACAGCGGCTCCAGGATCGCCTGGCTCTGGCGCAGCTGCGTCAGGGCCTCGTCGCGCCGTTGCAGCCCCAGCAGCGCGACCGCACGGTAGATGCCCAGCCAGGCCCACAGGCGCTCAGGGTGTGGCCCGGGCTTGGCCTCGCGCTGGCGCTGCCAGTAGGCCAGCGCGCTGTCGAGTACCGGCAGCGCGTCGGCCGAGCGGCCGACCAGCGCCAGTGCCCGCCCATGGTGCTGGGCCACGCGCGGCAGGTTCTCGGCCCATTTGCTCTGCGGGCCGTTCTCGGCGGCCAGGCGCTGCACCGTGTCCCAGGCCGCCTGGCTGGCCAGCACGGCACGCGCGGGCTGGTCGGCACGCATCAGGATCACCGCGGCATTGGTGGCCTCGGTGACCAGCTCGTCACGCCGGCCGGTGTGGAAGGGCTCGGCCTGCACCGCGCGCAGGCGCTGCTGCCAGGCGGCTTCGGCGTCACCGCGCGAGGCGTCGAGCCGGCCCAGCCGCGCATGGGTGATCGCCCGCGCCCCGAGCAGCGTGCCCAGCAGCGGCGCCAGGCTGGCGTCGCCGTCGCGCTCCAGGCGGCGCAGGGCCTGCTCGGCCTGGCCGTACAGCGCCAGCGCGTCCTCGGGGCGGTTCAGGCTGGCCACGGTCTGCTGGTCGAAGAACTGCGCCTCGACGATCTGCAGCGAGGCGCGCTGCACCTGCAGGTCGCGCTGCTCGGCCGCTGGCAGGCGCTGCAGCCGCTGGTCGATCAGCGCCATCGCCTCCTCCAGCGTCTTCAGGCCCTGCTCGGGCTGGCCGTCGGCGCGCTGCGCGCGGGCCCGGATCTGCAGCGCCTGCGACAGCGACAGGCTCAGCGCGGCGTCGTCGGGCCGCGCCGGCAGCACCTGCCGGGCCAGCGTGATCGCGTGCTCGGCATGCTGGCGCGCCTCGCCCATCTTGCTGAGCGACACGCCGCCGTCGTCGCCACCCACCTGGGCCAGGCGGGCGTAGACGCCGGCCAGCAGGGCCAGCCATTCGGCATCGTCGCCGGCCTCCTGTTCGACCTCGCTGAGCTGGCCCAGCAGGCCCTTGAGCAGGTTCTCCTTGACCACCAGGCCGCCGGGCAGATAGGTGACGGCATCGGCATAGCGCAGCACCACGTCGCGGCTCAGGCCGCGCAACTGCTCCAGCCGCTGGCCGGCGACATGGGCCTGCCAGCCGGCCACACCGGCGCCCACCACCAGGGACACCGCCGCCAGCGCCGCCGCCGCACTGGCCGCCCGGTGGCGCAGCACGAAGCGGCTGAGCAGGTAGCCGGCGCTGGGCGCACGGGCACTGACCGGCAGCCCCGCCAGGTGGGCCCGCACATCCGCCGCGAACGCGTCCACGCTGGGGTAGCGCGCCGCCGGGGCCTTGTACAGGGCCTTGAGCAGGATGTTGTCCAGGTCGCCCTTCAGGCGCTTGCGCGTGGCCATCCACTGCGGATCACTCACCAGCCCGGGGCTCAGCGCGCTGGGCCGCGTGGGCTCTTCCTCCAGCACACTGCGGGCGGCTTCCTGTGGCGTCGTCGCGTTCCGGCCGTAGGGCCGCAGCCCGGTGAGCATCACGTACAGCAGCACGCCCAGGCTGTAGATGTCGGTCAGCGTGCCCACCGGCTCGCCGCGCACCTGCTCGGGGCTGGCGTAGTTGGGCGTGTAGGGCCGCGGGCCAGCGCCAGTGTGCTCGCCCTCGGCCGGGTCCAGCGCCTTGGCGATGCCGAAGTCCAGCAGCTTGACCTGGCCGTCCTCGGTGACCAGCACGTTGCTGGGCTTGAGGTCGCGGTGCACCAGCAGCTGCCGGTGGGCGAAGGCCACCGCGTCGGCCAGCTGCAGGAACAGGCCCAGCCGCGCCTCCAGCGCCAGGCCCTCGCAGGCCTGGTCGATCGGGCGGCCGCGCACCAGCTCCATCACGAAGTAGGGCAGCCCGCTGGCGCTGCGCCCGGCGTCCAGCAGGTGGGCGATGTGCGGGTGGTTCAGCCGCGCCAGCGCGCGCTGCTCCAGCGCGAAGCGCGCCAGCACCGCGGCCGAGTCCATGCCGCGCTTGAGCACCTTGACCGCCGCCTCGCCGTCCCAGGCGCCGTCGGCGCGGCGCGCCAGCATCACCTCGGCCATGCCGCCCGCCCCCAGCGGGCCGACGATCTCCCAGGCGCCCAGGCGCTCGCCGGGGGACAGCAGCAGTGGGGGCGCGGCCGGCTCGGTCGGGGCCAGGAAGTCGTCGGTCGTCGCCTCGCTCAGTGCGCGCTCGTGCGCCAGCAGGCTCAGCACCTCGTCCTGCACCGCCGCATCCGCACCGCTGGCGCGCACGAAGGCCTCGCGCGCCGCCTGCGGATGCTCCAGCGCCGACTCGAACAGCGCCTTGACCTGTTGCCAGTGTTCGCCCGTGTGCACGCTCATCCTTCCGCCGCCAACGGCCGTCGGCGCCAGTGTACGCAGGGCCGGCGCGCGCGGCCCGCCGCCATCACTTCAGGCCATTGGTGAAGATGGTGGTGCCATCGACAGGCGACACGCCCCAGGCCTGGCCCAGACCCATGGCCGGCTTGTCGGCCACGTCCAGGTGGCCCTTGCCGACGATGAAGTACACCAGCTTGCCCACCGGGCCGGCCGTCTTGTCCATGCAGATCGAGGTCACGGTCTGCTTGGCGTCCTTGTAGGTGATGGCGCCATCCACGCCGATCACGAGCTTGGCCGTGCCGGACTTGGTGAAGGTGCCGCCGCCGTCATAGGACCCCTCATCGCCGTTGAAGGTGCCGGCATAGGCCTTGAGATCATCCAGCGTGGGCGCCACCACGGCACCGGCCACATAGGCCTTGGTGTCGCAGTCGGCCGCCACACCATCGGCAGCTGCGGTGGTGTCACCGCCGCCACAGGCGGACAGGCCAGACAGGGCCGCCATCGTGAGGGCCAGCGTCAGGGGTCGGGTCATCGTGTGCATCGTGGGTTCCAGGTGAGGTGCCAGACGCCGCCGATCGGCACTGTGCACTTGATCACATACGCCGCGCGGGCCTGCGCGGCGGCTCACACGCAGGCTAGACTCGGGTGTCGCCCCCCAAGATGCCGTGTTCGACACCATGTCGGCGCCCGACCCTTCCCTGACGCAGTGGCTCAGCCAGTTCGCGGGTCCCGATCCCGAGGCCGGCCAGCGCCTGTTCGAAAGCCTCTACGAGGACCTGCGGCGCATGGCGCGCAACCACATGCGCAAGGAAGCCGCCGGCCACACCCTCAGCGCCACCGCGCTGACGCATGAGGCCTGGTTCCGCATGGCCGAGCAGACCCGCACCCAGTGGCGCAACCGGGCGCACTTCCTGGCGGTCAGCTCCACGATGATGCGGCGCATCCTGATCAACCACGAGCAGGCCCGGCGCGCCAACAAGCGCGATGCCGAACTGACCAGCCTGACCGTCTCGGGCCTGGAGTCGCTGGCCCTGCCACCTGACCGGGACTTGATCGCGGTCAACGATGCCTTGCTGGCCTTCGAGACGGTCGACCCGCGCGCTGCCAAAGTGGTGGAATTGCGCTTCTTCGGTGGCCTGGAGATCGACGAGATTGCGGAGGTGCTGGCGGTCTCCCCCGCCACCGTCAAGCGCGACTGGACGCTGGCCAAGTCCTGGCTCCACCGAGAACTCAGCCACAGCCCCCCTTCCGCCTCCCCGAAAGAGTGACCATGCGCCACGACCTGCTGATCCAGTTCGACGACCAGACCACGGTGGAGATCGCCGTCGACGCGGCCCAGTTGCCCGACGCCCTGGATGCGCGCCGCTGGCTGGACGAGGAATTCACCCGCCGCGAGTGCGAGCCGCTGCGCCCCAGCGGCAAGCTGCTGACCGCCGACAAGCTGCTGGTGCTGGCGCAGGAGATCGGCCCCGCCGGCTTTGCCGACGAGGCGCTGCGCCTGGCCTTTGCCCGCGCGGTGCTGGGTCAGTTGCAGCGCCCGGCGGTGACGATCAACCTGCAGACGATGAAGGTCAGCTGAGGTCGCCCTCGCGCTGCAGGCGCTCGCTGCGCCAGTAGACGTCGTCGCCGCCCAGGCCGTCGAGGTTGGCGCGGTTGAGCACCCGGGCCAGCACGAACAGCAGGTCCGACAGCCGGTTCAGGTACTGGCGCGGCGCTTCGTTGACCGGCTCGGCGGCGGCCAGCGCCACCACCGCGCGCTCGGCGCGGCGGGCAATGGTGCGGCCCACATGGGCCAGTGCGGCGCTGCGCGTGCCGGCCGGCAGGATGAACTCGGCCAGACGCGGCAGCGTGGCGTTGTAGTGCGCCAGCGCCTCGTCCAGGCGCAGCACGGCGTCGTCCTTGAGCAGCGTGAAGCCGGGGATCGACAGCTCGCCGCCCAGGTTGAACAGCTCGTGCTGGATCACCACCAGCAGCTCGCGTACGTCGGCCGGCAGCGGCTCGGCGAGCAGCACGCCGAGCTGGGAGTTGAGTTCATCGACATCGCCCATCGCGGCGATGCGCACGTGGGTTTTTGGCACCCGTTGCCCGTCGCCGAGCCCGGTGGTGCCGTCGTCGCCGGTGCGGGTGGCGATCTGGGTGAGACGGTTGGCCATGGCGGCGATGGTAGCCGCCCGGCCGGGGCCGCACGCTCAGCGGGGTCGGCGCACCACCTGGATCGGCGCCTCGCCGCAGTCGCCACAGCCGCTGCAGCCCGCGCCGCCACCGCCGGCCGCGCGCTGCACGGCGCGCCAGCGGCCCAGGCCGGGCCAGCCCAACAGGCGCCGCGCCAGCGCGCGGCGCCAGGCGGCGGGCATCAGCGACCAGCTGGCATAGACCACGCAGACAACCACGATGGCCCAGACGATCAGCGTTTGCATGGTGTTCAGCCTCCCCAGGCCAGCGCGACCCGGTACGTGACAAAGGCGGCCGCATAGCCCAGCGCGAACTGGTAGCCGGCCATGATCAGCGGGTAGCGCCAATGGTTGGTCTCACGGCGCACCGTGGCCAGCGTGGACAGGCACTGCGGAGCGAAGATGAACCAGGCAATCAGCGCATAGGCGGTGGCCGGCGACCACTGTGCGGCCAGCAGCGGGGTCAGCGCGTCGGCCACCGCGTCGCCATTGGCCGACAGCGCGTAGACCGTGCCCAGCGCGCCCACCACCACCTCGCGCGCCGCCAGGCCCGGGATCAGCGCGATGCAGATCTGCCAGTTGAAGCCGATCGGCGCGAACACCCACTCCAGCGCCCGCCCGATCTGGCCGGCCAGGCTGTAGGTGATGGGCGCGGCGCTGGCGCCCTCGGGCGGCGCCGGCCAGGTGGCCAGGAACCACAGCACCACGGTCAGCGCGAAGATGATCGTGCCCACGCGCAGCAGGAAGATGCGCGCGCGCTCCCACAGCCCGATCGCCAGCGTGCGCGGGCTGGGCCAGCGGTAGGGCGGCAGCTCCAGCATCAGCGGCTGGTAGCGGCTTTTCAGCCAGGTGCGCTTGAGCGCCCAGCCCACCGCCGCCGCCGAAGCCACGCCCGCCACGTACAGGCCGAACATCACCAGGCCGCGCAGGTCCAGAAAGCCCCCCGGGCCGACACCGCGCTCAGGCACGAAGGCGCCGATCAGCAGGGTGTAGACCGGCAGCCGCGCCGAGCAGGTCATCAGCGGCGCCAGCATGATGGTGGCCAGGCGGTCGCGCCAGTGGGTGATGCTGCGCGTGGCCATGATGCCGGGCACCGCGCAGGCGAAGCTGGAGAGCATCGGGATGAAAGCCCGGCCCGACAGGCCCACCTTGCCCATCAACGTGTCCAGCAGAAAGGCCGCCCGCGGCAGGTAGCCCGAGTCCTCCAGAGCCAGGATGAAGGCAAACAGGATCAGGATCTGCGGCAGGAAGACCAGCACGCCGCCGGCGCCGGCCAGCACGCCGTCGATCAGCAGGCTCTTCAGCGGCCCCGGGTCCATGCCGGCCTCGACCAGGCCAGCCAGCGCCGCCACGCCGTCCTCGATCAGGCCCTTGGGCGCCTCGGCCCAGGTGAACACCGCCTGGAACATCACGAACAGCAGCGCCGCCAGGATCAGCAGGCCCCAGACCGGGTGCATCAGCCAGGCGTCCAGGCGCGGATGGAAGCGCGTGGCCGGCGCGGCGCCGCTGGCCACCAGGGCCAGCAGGCGGCGCACCTCGGACTGCAGCGCGCGCGCGTCGGGGGTGTCGACGTGGTGACCGTCGACATGCTGGTGCACCGGCGGCAGGTCGCGCGCCAGTTCGGCCAGCAGCGCCTCGTGGCCGTGGCTGGCAACGGCCACGGTCTCGACCACCGGGCAGCCCAGTTCCTCGGCCAGGCGCTCGCGGTCCAGGCGCAGGCCCTGCTGGCGCGCGGTGTCCATCATGTTCAGCGCCACCAGCATCGGCCGGCCAAGGCGGCGCAGCTCCAGCACCAGGCGCAGGTTCATGCGCAGGTTGGTGGCGTCGACCACGGCGACGATCAGGTCGGGCGCCTCCTCGCCGGCGCGCCGGCCCTCGATCACCTCGAGCGTGACCTCCTCGTCGGCCGACACCGGGTGCAGGCTGTAGGTGCCTGGCAGGTCGACCACCTGCACCGTGCTGCCGTCGGGCAGCCGGGCAATGCCCACCTTGCGCTCCACCGTGACGCCGCTGTAGTTGGCCACCTTCTGGCGCGCGCCGGTCAGGCGGTTGAACAGCGCCGTCTTGCCGCAGTTCGGGTTGCCCACCAGTGCCACCGAGCGCGGCGGCCCGGCGTGCGCGCGCGACAGCAGCGCGGCGTTCACGCGCCCTCGGGCAGGCGCACCTGCACGCAGCGGGCCTCGACCTGGCGCAGCGCGATCAGCGTGTCGCCGATGCACACCGCAATCGGCTCACGGCCACCCGGCCCGCGACGCAGCGCCTGCACCGGCTCGCCCGGCAGGAAGCCCAGCTCGCCCAGGCGGCGCAGCTGGTGCTCATCCAGGTCAGCGGAGCGCTCCGCCAGGGCAGTCACGGTGGCATGGGCGCCGTCGGGCAGATCGGCCAGGTTCATGCGCCCGATTGTGCGCCCATCGAATGAGAATTGTTCGCATCACCAACAATGACAGTCGGGTAACCCAGGCGACAGCCGTGGCGGGGCGGCAACGCTATCGTCGGCGCCTCGACCCCCACTGGAGCCCGTCCGATGAGCCTGACCGTCCACGCCGCCGCCGACCTGCCGAACCTCGTGGGCCAGGTGCTGGGCACCAGCGACTGGATGCTGATCGACCAGGCCCGCATCGACGCCTTCGCCCACGCCACCGGCGACCTGCAGTGGATCCACATGGACCCGGCGCGCGCCGCCGCCGGCCCGTTCGGCACGACGATCGCGCACGGCTTTCTGACGCTGTCGCTGATCTCGGTGATGAGCGAGCAGGCCTTCCGCGTGGACGGCGTGCGCATGGGCCTGAACTACGGCCTGAACAAGGTGCGCTTTCCGTCGCCGGTGCCGGTGGGCAGCCGGCTGCGCGCGGTGTTCACCCTGGTGGCCTGCGAGCCGATCGACGGCGGCTGGCAGTTGCGCAACGAGGTCACGGTAGAGCGCGAAGGCGCGCCCAAGCCGGCCTGCGTGGCCGAGTCGCTGGCGCGCTACCTGCTCTGACGGGCCCGGCGGCCGGCGTCAGCAGCGCAGGCGCAGGAACAGGTTCACGCCTTCCGGCTCACGCTCCACCGTGATCGCCTCGTCGGCCACGCTGCAGGCCCGACCCAGCGTGTGCAGTTGCTCGGCGCTGCGGTGCGCCAGGTGCCAGTCCGTCCACACCTGGTAGGGGCGTGAGGGATTGGCATCGCCGAAGTTGCCCACCACCACCTCGCCGCCGCCCTCGCTGGCGTGCGCCAGCAGCCGGCTGACCAGGCGGACGAAGCCGCGGTCGTCGAAGTAGTCCAGCAGGCCGGCGCTCCAGACCAGGTCGAAGCGCTCGCGCAGCCGCAGGCGCAACGCGTTGCCGTGGATGAAGCGGGTGCGCTCCGGCCAGCGGTCGCACAGCGTGCGCGCATGGGCCAGGGCCCGCTCGTCGGCGTCGAGGCAGGTCAGATGCACCGGCAGCGCGGGGTCTTCCTCGAGCAGTTCGGCCACGTCGCGGCAGGGGCCGCAGGCCACGTCCAGCACCCGGATCGGCCCGCCCACCCGCGCCTGCACCGCGCGCACCAGCTGCTTGAAGTAGGCCTTGCGGTTGCGCACCGCCTTGACCGCGGGCTGCTCGTGGAAGAAGCGGTCCCAGGCCGCCAGCGCGGGATCGGGGCTGGTGGCGTGGCAGTAGATGTCGTCGATGATGCGGAAGTCGCCCGCGTAGCCCAGCGGCTTGAGCCAGGCGCGCCCCTGCATCGTGCCAGCCTGCATGGCCGCGCCGGCCGCCTGGCGCAGCCGCGCCAGCGCCGCGCCGCCCAGGCGGCCGTTGATGATCGCGTGGCCCACCTCGTCCAGCCAGGCGCGGGCCAGCGGGTACTGGGCCGGCTGCGGGCCGCCGGCTGCCACCAAAGCAGCCAGCTCGACCAGCCAGCGGCGCATCTCGGTGGTGTCGGCTTCGGCCGCCGGCTCGGCCAGGGTGGTGTCACCCCCATCCTCGAACTGCATCGATGCTCCCTCCTGGTGATGGCCAGGGTCCTGGGGCCCTGGCGATGGAAGGGGAGCTTAGGGACGCGTGCCGCGGTGCGAATCCTCAGTTCTGTCGAGGGCCGCCCGTGTGCCCGTCACGTGCCAAGCGACCGGCCAATTCGCTCAGCGCCGCATAGGCCTGGCCCAGCACCGGGTCGTGCGCGGCCAGCGCGGCGCCCTGCTCGGCCAGCACCCGCGTGTCGCCCCGCGCCGCCGGGCCGGTGAGCGCGCCGCGCGGGCCCAGCGCCTGCAGGTTGGCTGCGGCGCGCTGCAGGAAGCCGGCGGCCAGGGCCTCGGCCCGCTCGGCGGGCAGCCCGACGTCGCGCCACAGCCCGGCCGCCACCGCCTGCAGCACCGGCGCGAAGTTGGACGCGAACACCGCGGCCGCGTGGTACAGCGGCTTGTCGGCCGCGGCCAGGTCCACGCACTGGCCGCCAATCGCCCGGAAGGCGTCGCGTGCGCGTTCGACCGCGGCGGCGTCGCCCTCCAGTGCGCACAGCGTGCCGGGGAACTGGGCGCAGGCCTGGTCGACATCGGCAAAGCTCAGCGCCGGGTGGGTGCTGGCCACCGACCAGCCGGCGGCCTGCAGCGGCGCGGCTTCAGACGCAGGCAGAAAACCGCTGGCGTGCCAGGCAATGGCGGGTGTGGTGCCCGCCGCGGCCAGCGCCGCAGCCACGGACGCGATCTGGGAGTCGGGCACGGCCAGCAGCCAGAGCTCGGCCGGCGGCAGGGCCGCCAGCCGATCCACCGCCCGGCCCGCGCCGATCACCGCCACCGCCTGCGCGGCGCTCTCAGGCTGGCGCGCCAGCACGGCCTGCACCTGCACCACGCCCGCGCGCTGCCACAGCCGCGCCAGCGTGCGGCCGACGCGGCCGGCACCCACCAGGTTGAGTAGGGGCGGGGAGGCGAGCGCGACCGTCATGCGGCGAGCTTACCGCGGCAGCTAGCCCTCTCGCAGTGCATGCCCCAGCGCCCGCGCCTCGTCGGCCGCGGCGCGTCGATCGCCACGCGACACGGCCGCACGCAGGCCGCTCAGCGACTGCTCAGGCAGCTGACTGGCCAGCTCCGCCATCGCGGCCTGCGGGTCGCCCTGCGATTCCAGCGACCGCACCAGGCGACGCAGCGCGGCCACGACCTGCGGCGTGGCGGCAGCCGAGGACGGGGTGAGCGCTTCGCGGTACCGCTCCCAGCCGGCGAGCGTGGCCTCCATCGTGGCCGCGAACGACGCCAGCGCCGACTCGACCGGCCGCCCGGCCACCAGTTGCTCCTCGACGGCCTGGGCCTGGACCACCAGCGCCGGCAGACACACGGCCGACGCCGCGCCGCGGAACTTGTGCATCGCCCGCCCCAGCGTGAGCAGTGGCAGTTCGCGCGCCTCGGCCGGGAAGCCGGCATATTCGCCGAAGAAGCGGTCGAGGTAGCGGTGGTAGATCGTTGGATCGCCCCAGATGCGTTGCCCGGCGGCAAAGTCGATCAAGCCGTCGGTGGCCGGGTCTGGGAGCGCCGCTGCGGCCGGTGCCTCATCGGGCACCGGACGATGCTCGTCAATCAGGCGACGGATAACCGCCACCGTGTGGTCGATGTTGAACGGCTTGGTCACCACCGCGCTGACGCCGGCGGCCAGCGCCGCTTCGCGATCACTGGCGAACGCGCCGGCGGTCAGTGCCAGCACGGGCAACGCCGCACAGCCGGGAATCTGCCGGATCATGCCGGTGGCGGTGAGGCCGTCCATCACCGGCATCTGGATGTCCATCAGCACCAGATCGGCCCGGCTCGGGTTCTGCTGCATCCACCGCACTGCCTGCTCGCCGTCGGCGGCTTCCTCCACCACCGCGCCCTCGGCTTCCAGGATGCGGCGCGCCAGTTCGCGGTTGATGTCGCTGTCGTCGACCAGCAGCACGCGCGTGCCGGCCAGGCGCTGGGCCCCGTCCGCCGAGTGGCGTGGGAGGTCGACCAGCCCCCGCTCGCGCATGGCCCGCGCGACCGCGTCGTAGAGCGCTGATGCCGTCACCGGCTTGGCCAGCACACTGTCAACGAAGACAGCGTCCGGATGGCCCGACAGCTGTTCCCGCGAATGGGCCGTGACCATGATGACCACCGGGCGGTGCTGCTGGGGCTCGCCTTCCTTCAGCGCGCGGGCCACCGCCAGGCCGTCGCGCATGGGCATCTGCCAATCCAGCACCAGCACGTCGGGCGGCTGCTCTGCCGTGGTGACGGCCGCCAGGGCGGCCTCGCCATCGCCCACCGCCTGGCAGCGCCAGCCCAGTTGCTCACTGGTGCGCTGCAGGGCATCGAGTGCGATCGCGTTGTCATCGGCCAGCAGCACCTGCAGCGACCCCAGCAGGCGGCGCGGCGCCACGTCGGGTTCATCGTCGCGGCGCAGGCGGGCGGTGAACCAGAACTCGCTGCCGCGGCCCTCGACGCTCTCGGCACCGATCTCGCCGCCCATCAGCGTGACCAGTTCGCGGCAGATCGCCAGTCCCAGGCCGGTGCCGCCGAAGCGCCGCGTGGTGCTGGCATCGACCTGGGTGAACGGCGCGAAGATCTGCGCCAGCTTGTCCGACGGAATCCCGATGCCGCTGTCCTGCACCACGAAGCGCAGCAGCAGTTCGCCGTCCTGGTCCGAGACCAGCCGCACGGCCACCTGCACATAGCCATTGGCAGTGAACTTGATCGCGTTGCCCACCAGGTTGGCCAGCACCTGCTCCAGCCGGGTCGGGTCGCCCACCACGCGGCGCAGCGCCGGGGGCAGCGGCGCGATCACCAGTTCCACCGGCTTGTCGCCCACTGAGGCCCCCATCATCGTGGCCAGGCGGTCCAGCACGCCCTGCAGGTCAAAGGGGGTGGCCTCCAGTTCCAGCCGCCCCTGCTCGATCTTCGAGAAGTCCAGCACGTCGTTCAGGATGCGCAGCAGCGACCGGCCGGACTCGCCGATCTTGGCCACCATCGAGCGCACGGTCGGGTCGGTCGACTGGCGCTCGGCCAGGTAGGCCAAGCCCAGCACCGCGTTCATCGGCGTGCGGATCTCGTGGCTCATGTTGGCCAGGAAGGCCGACTTGGCCTGCGCCGCCTGCTGCGCCGACTCCAGCGCATGGAACAGCTCCCGCGTGCGCTCGGCCACCTGCTGCTCCAGCGTGGCATTGAGCTGGCGGATACGCAGCTCGGTCTCCTTCTGCAGCGTGATGTCGCGCACCGTCTTCGAGGCACCGACGATGTGCCCGCGCTCATCGCGGATCGGCGACACCGCGATCGAGACATTGAGCAGCCGGCCGTCACGGGTGCGCCGCACGGTGTCGAAGTGACTGACCCGCTCGCCGCTGGCGATGCGCCCGAGGATGCGCACCTCTTCGTCCAGCAGTTCGGGGGGGATGATCAGTTCGGCCAGCGGTCGACCCAGCGCCTGCTCGCGCGTGTAGCCGAACATCAGCTCGGCGGCACGGTTCCAGCTGGTCACCACGCCATCGCCCCGCTTGCCGATGATGGCGTCGATCGAGTTCTCGACGATCGCCGCGAGCTGGGCATGGTCCTCGTGCGCCTGGCGCAGGCGCAGGCTGCTGCGCAGGTAGTAGGCCAGGCCACCCAGCAACAGCACTTGCAGCAGGAAGGCCGCCACCCCGACCTGGACCGCCGAGGTCTCGCGCAGCCCCACGATGAAGGCGGGTGTGGTCTGCAGGCCGATGCGCCAGCGGCGGCCATACAGGTCCAGGCTGCGTGTGGTGGCCGGCAGATCGGTGGCCAGGGCCTCGAAGCCGGCCGAGAGGAAGCCGCGTTGCGGCGACGCCGCGCCGTCCGTGATGTCGTCGATGACCAGGGCGAAGGTATTGCCCTCGTAGTCGTAGCCGGCCATCACCTCGCTGAGCAGCAGCGGCGCGTAGACCCAGCCCGCGGCCCGGTCCAGCGCCCCGCGCGGATCGAACACCGGCAGCAGCATCAGCAGGCCGCCATCGAGCTGACGATCCTGCTGAACCAGGGTGATCGGCCCCGTCAGGATGGCCTGGCCGCGCCGTTCGGCCTCCTCGGCTGCCCTGCGGCGTCGCGGCTCGGACGCAATGTCCAGGCCGGCGGCCACGCGGTTCGCGGCTTCGGGCTCGATGTGCTCGATGACGAAGAGATCGCCGTCATGGGGCTCGAACTGCCGGATGCTGAAGTCGGGCCGCCCGTCTCGGCGCTGGGCATTGACAAAGTCGGTCTGGCGCGACGGGTCGATGCGCCGGATGAAGCCGAAACCATGGGCCCCGGGAAACTCGCGCGGCAGATCGCGGGTGGCAATGTAGGACTGGAACCGGTAGCGCGTCAGGTCATCGAGTCCGATCACCACCACCGCACCCCGGGCGCCTCGCAGGCCGTACTCGTAGGTGCGGACCCTCGACTCCACACGCGCGACGGCCCGATCGGCCAGTCGATCCAGACGTTGCTCGCGCTGCTCGGCGTTGTGCCGGTGCACCAGGGTGCCGGCCCCGGCGGCAATCAGGCCGGCCAGCAGCAGGGCCAACGACCAGCCGACTGTCGTGCGACGTTCCATGACACCTCCGCGCACGTCTCTCATGCGCATCACGAGCGTGAAGGTTTCGAGTCTAGTCACGCGGGCCCGCCGGAGCCAGCCGGCGGTAACGGCCCCGGAACGTGCAGGGCCTTTAGGAGGCGCGATCGAGCGGCGGCAGCGCTGCCTGCTCGGCCGGGGTCAGCACGCGCAGATGCCATTCGCCGTCCTGCGTGGCCAGGCCGTGCAGGTCGATGCTGCGCTGGGTCTGCAGCAGGCGCACCAGGTAGGCCACCACCGCGGGCTCGATCACCTGGCCCGGCACCAGCACCGGGATGCCCGGCGGGTAGGGCACGATCTGGTCGCAGCAGACACGACCCGACAGCGCGGCATTGGGCTGGCCCGATTCGTCGAGCAGCGGCAGGCGCTCGCCGGCCTCGTAGAAGGCGTCGCGCGGCAGGCAGGCCAGCGCGCTGAAGCGCGGCGCCTCGGGCATGCGGGCGTAGGTCAGCGGCGTGCGGCGCTCCTTGGTCAGGCGCAGCATGGCGTCGAACAGGCGCGAGACCTTGGAGCGCGTGGTGCCGATGGTCAGCAGCAGCGTCAGCGTGTTGTGGGTGTTCTTCTCGACCTGGATGTTGAAGCGGCCGATCAGCTCGTCGCGCAGCGCGTCGGCGCTCCAGCCGCTGGCGCTGATGTCGATGGTGAGCTTGGTCGGGTCCAGGCGGATGCCGTCGCCCTTCAGCTCTTCGGGCAGCAGCTCCTCGAGCGACAGCACGCGGAAGGCGCCGGTGGCGTTGATCTTCTCGCGCAGCTCGCGCGCGAAGGCCAGCGAGCGATCCAGCAGCCGGTAGCCCTCCATCACCGCCTGCTTGCGCGCCACGTCCAGGCTGGCGATCAGCGTGTACTGCGGGCTGGTGCTGGCGTGCATGTTGAAGTTCTCACGGAACAGGTGCTCGTCAAAGCCCGGGTCGTTCACGTGGATCATGCTGGCCTGCGAGAAGGCCGACAGCACCTTGTGCGTGCTCTGCGTGGCGTAGTCGGCGCCGCACTCTAGCGCGGTGGGGCGCAGCTCAGGGTGGAAGCGCGCGTGGCCGTACCAAGCCTCGTCGACGATGACCTTGATGCCCGCGGCGTGTGCCATCTCGATGATGGGGCGCAGGTCGTAGCGCAGGCCGTCGTAGGTGCAGCTGGTGAGGATCAGCACCTGGGCATCCGGGTGCTCGGCAATGGCACGCGCGATCGTGGCCTTGGGCACCGGGCCGAACAGGCCGAAGTGGCGGTTCACCGCCGAGTCCAGGTACACCGGCCGCGCCCCCGACAGGATCACGCCGTGGTGCACGCTCTTGTGGCAGTTGCGGTCCAGCAGCAGCTTGTCGCCGGGTGTCAGCAGGCTCTGGAAGATGACCTTGTTGGAGGTGCTGGTGCCGTTGGTGGCGAAGTAGGTGGCGCGCGCGCCGAAGGCCTTGGCCGCCAGCCGCTGCGCCTGCGCGATCACGCCGGTGGGGTGCAGCAGCGAGTCCAGCGCGGGCACGCTGCAGGAGAGGTCGGCGCGCAGCATCTCCTCGCCGACGAAGCCGTGGAAATCGCCCACCCAGGGGCTGCCCTTGAAGGCGTCGCCGCCGGCGTGGCCGGGCGTGTGCCAGCTGTCCTTGGCCTGCGCCACATAGTCGCGCAGCGCGTCGTAGAACGGGGTGTCGGCCTTCTCGGCCACTTCGGCGGCCAGGATGCGCAGCCAGCCGACCGGGTCGTCCTCGCCGCGGAAGAAATAGCCGTCCACCGCGTCGCTGGCGAGTTGCTCGACCAGCAGCTTGTCGGCGTCGTCCTCCAGCACCATGTAGAGCGACAACTCGGGGCGGGCGTCGATCAGGCGCTGCGCCAGCAGCACCGCGGCCGGGCCCTGGCCGCTGCCGGCGGGGCCGTGGTCGACCAGCACCACCTGCACGTCGGCGCCGTGCTGAGTGGACAGGGCGGCTTCCAGCGCGCTGGTGTCGCAGGCACAGGGCACGGCCAGCAGGCCATGGGGGTTGTCGCGTTGGGCGGCGGCCTGGTTCAGGCCGTCACACACCGGCTGGCGCCAGGCCGGGTCGGCACTGACGACCAGCACATGGGTGACCGGTTTCATCGGAAAGCACTCCTGGTGGGAGTGCCGAGTGTAGGCGCCCGGCCGCCGAATATTCGGCGGCGATCAGCCCGCGAAAGCGACGATCTGTGCGGCGGGCAGCGCCCCGGACTGGCGCGCCAGCTCCTGACCGCGCTGCAGCTTGATCAGCGTGGGGATGCTGCGGATGCCCAGCGCACCGGCGGTGCGCGGGTGGGCGTCGGAATCGAGCTTGGCGAACAGCGCCCGGCCCTTCATCTGCACCGCGGCGGCCGCGAACTGCGGCGCCATCATCCGGCAGGGCCCGCACCACGCGGCCCAGACGTCGACGATCACCGGCAGGTCGGTGCCGTTCACCACCTGGGCGAAGTTGGCGTCGGTCAGCTCCACCGGCTCGCCCGGCAGCAGCGCATGGCCGCAGCGGCCGCAGCTGGGGTCCTCACCCAGGCGCTGGGCCGGGACGCGGTTGGTGGCGCCGCAGTGGGTGCAGACGATGTGGGGAGCGTTCGAAGAGTCCATGTCCAGCATCATGGGTACCGGCGACGGTATTTCAAGAGACCGGGCTGCGGGCCGTGGGAATATTCGGGCGCCGCGCGACGTCTACCGTGTGATGCACGCCCCCGAGCCCTTCCGCCGCCAGCTGCTGGACGCCCTCCCGCGGCTGCGGCGCTATGCCCGCACCCTGGTGCACGACGCCGCCGGCGTCGACGACCTGGTGCAAGGCACGATCGAGCGGGCGCTGAGCCACTGGCACCAGTTCGACCAGCGGCGTGACCTGCTGGTCTGGCTGCTGTCGATCGCCCACAACGCCCACCACGACACCCTGCGCCGCGAGCGCCGCACCCAGGGCCTGCCGCCGGACGAGCTGGCCCACCTGCAGGACGCCCAGGCCCACCACGGCCCGCGTGACCCGGGGCTGCGCATCGACCTGCTGGCGGCCTTTGCCCAGCTGGCGCCGCTGCACCGCGAGGTGCTGCTGCTGGTGGGCGTCGAGCAGTTGAGTTACGCCGAGTGCGCCGAGGTGCTGCAGGTGCCCGCCGGCACAGTGATGTCGCGCCTGTCGCGCGCCCGTGCCGCGCTGCGCCAGGCGCTGGACGGCGCGCCGCCCGCGCGGCCGCCGGTGCCGCTCAAACGTGTGGTCTGAGCCATGAACGCCTCCACCCCTTCCCCCTCCGACGCCCGCCTGCAGGCCTGGCTGGATGGCGAGCTGCCGCCGCCCGAGCGCAAGGCCGTCGAAACCTGGCTGCAGGCCCACCCTGAAGAAGCCGCCCGCGTGCGTCTGTGGGCCGCCGACCGTGACGCGCTGCGCCAGCGCCTGGACGCCGAGCTGGCCGAGCCGCTGCCCGAGGCCTGGGTGCAGCGCCTGCAGGCCGCGCCTGCCAACGACGGCGCCTGGCGTCGTCCCGCGCTGGCCGCCGCGCTGGCCCTGGCCACTGGTCTGGCCGGCTTTGCCGCGGGGCGCTGGAGCGGTGGCGGCACCGCGCTGGCCACGGCCACCCCCTGGGTGCAGCGCGCCGCCGCCGCCCACGCGGTCTACGTGCCCGAGAAGCGCCACCCGGTGGAGGTGTCGGTGCGCGGTGACGATGGCCAGGCCATCGCCGCCCAGGAACAGCACCTGGCCGCCTGGCTGACCAAGCGCCTGTCGGTGCCGGTCAAGCTGTTCGACCTGCAGGCCCGCGGCTACCAGCTGGTGGGCGGCCGCCTGCTGCCGGATGGCGGCGCGCCCGGCGCCCAGCTGATGTACGAGCGCGCCGATGGCGGCCGGGTGACGGTCTATCTGCGCAAGCCCGAGGCGGGCACGCCCGCCGCCTTCCAGTACCGCGAGCAGGACGGCCTGGGCCAGTTCTACTGGGTGGAGGGCGGCGCCGGTTACGCGCTGACCGGCGCCCTGCCCAAGGCCGAGCTGCTGGCGCTGGCCGAGGCGATCTACCAGCAGGGCGTGGGCGACAATGCCGCCCATGGCCCTCGGTGAATTCGCGCTGATCGACCGCTTCTTCCGCCGCCCGGTGCAGCGCGCCGCGCTGGGCGTGGGCGACGACTGCGCGCTGCTGCGCGTGCGTCCCGGCCTGCAACTGGCGGTGTCCACCGACCTGCTGGTCGAGGGCCGGCATTTCCTGTCCACGGTCGACCCGGCGCGGCTGGGCCACAAGGCGCTGGCGGTCAACCTCAGCGACCTGGCCGCCAGCGGCGCCGAGCCGCTGGCCTTCACCCTCAGCCTGGCGCTGCCGCGCGCCGACGAGGCCTTCCTGGCCCCCTTCGCCCAGGGCCTGCTGGCCTTGGCCGATGAACACGGCATCGAACTGGTCGGCGGCGACACCACCGCCGGACCGCTGACGATCGGCATCACCGTCTTCGGCGAGGTGCCCCCCGGCGAGGCGCTGCTGCGCAGCGGCGCGCGGCCGGGCGATGCGCTGTGGGTCAGCGGCGCGCTGGGCGATGCGCGGCTGGCGCTGGAGGCCTTCCGCGGCACCGTGGCGCTGGCCGGCGAGGGCTTTGAGCAGGCCCGCCGGGCGATGGAAACACCCATGCCACGCGTGGCCCTGGGCCGCGCCCTGCGCGGCGTGGCCAGCGCGGCGATCGACCTGTCCGACGGCCTGCTGGGCGACCTGGGCCATGTGCTGGCGCTCTCCGGCGTGGGCGCCGAGCTGGACGAGGCCGCGCTGCCGCGCAGCCCCCTGCTGGCCGCCCAGCCCGCGGCGCTGCAGCGCACCTGCCTGCTGGCTGGCGGCGACGACTACGAGCTGCTGTTTGCCGCGCCCGAATCCCACGCCCAGGGCGTGCGCGCCGCCGGCGCCGCCGCCGGTGTGGCGGTCACCCGGATTGGCCGCGTCACCGCCGAGCCCGGCCTGGTCGTGCGCGATGGCCAGGGCGCCGCGCTGGACCTGCGCGGCTGGCGCGGCTTCGACCATTTCGCCGCGCCATGAGCACCGCCCCCGAGGTCAGCGACGCGCAGATCGTCGGTGCCCCGCGGCGGGCCGACTGGCGACTGCTGCTGTCCTCACCGTTGCACTTCCTTTCGCTGGGCGCGGGCAGCGGTCTGGCGCCGATGGCCCCGGGCACGGTGGGCACGCTGTGGGCCTGGGTGGCCTTCCATCTGCTGGAAGGCCGGCTGGACGATGGCCAATGGGCCGCGCTGCTGCTGGCCGGTTTCGTCGTCGGCTGGTGGGCCTGCACCCGCACCGCGCAGGCCATGCGCACCGCCGACCCCGGCGCGGTGGTCTGGGACGAATGGCTGGCGATCTGGCTGGTGTTGTGGGTGGTCACGCCGGCCGGCTGGTGGACCCAGCTGGTGGCCTTCGCGCTGTTCCGCCTGTTCGACGCCGCCAAGCCCGGCCCGGTGGGCTGGGCGGATCGGCTCTTCAAGGCCAGGCCCGGCGAGGCGCCCGGCTGGCGCCAGGGCTTCGGCATCCTGTTCGACGACCTGGTGGCGGCCTTCTGCACACTGATCGTCATGGCCCTGTGGCGGGCCGGTACCTGATGCGGCTGATCGATGACCCCCAGGCACTGGCGCCGCTGCTGGAGCAGGTGGCGCAGGGCCTGCGCGCCCGCGGCCAGCGGCTGACCACCGCCGAGAGCTGCACCGGCGGCCTGATCGCCGCCAGCTGCACCGTGCTGGCGGGCTCGTCGGACTGGTTCGAGCGCGGCTTCGTCACCTACAGCAATGCCGCCAAGCACGAGCTGCTGGGCGTGCCTGCGGCACTGATCGAGCGCCACGGCGCGGTGAGCGAGCCGGTGGCGCGCGCGATGGCCGAGGGCGCGCTGCAGCACAGCGACGCCGACTGGTCGCTGGCGGTGACCGGCATTGCCGGGCCGGGCGGCGGCTCAGCGACCAAGCCGGTGGGCACGGTGTGGCTGGCGCTGGGACGGCGCGGCGGCGACACCCGGGCCGAGTGCCAGGTCTTCGAAGGGGACCGGACCGCGGTGCGCAGCGCCACCGTGGTGCGCGCGCTGACGATGCTGGTGGACGCGCTGGGCTGACGCTCGCTGCGGACCGGCCGCGCGCCGGTGCTCAGCGCAGGCCGAGCTGGCGGTTGGGCTGCAATGCGTCCAGCGGCGACAGCATGGCGTCGTTGGCGCCCTCGAGCGGCCAGGGCTCCAGGTCGGGCTCGGCGTGCGGCAGCGGCCAGGCCGGCTCGGGCAGCGCCGGCTGCGGCCGGGCGAACAGGTAGCCCTGCTGCAGCGGGCAGCCCAGGTCGGCCAGCATGTCGCGCTGGGCCTCGGTCTCGACGCCCTCGGCGATCACGGTGATGCCCAGGCTGCGCGCCAGACCGACGATGCCCGACACCAGCGCGCGCGCCGCCACATCCTGCGGCAGACGCTGCACGAAGCCCGCATCCAGCTTGACCATGGCCGGCTGCAGCTCGCCCAGCCGGGCCAGCGAGATCGGGCCCGAGCCGAAATCGTCGATCACCAGCGGCACGCCCAGGCTGCGCAGCGCGCGCAGGCGCTGGGCGGTGTCCTCGGCGTCGCCCATCAGCGTGCCCTCGGTCAGCTCGACAGCCAGCTCGCCGCGGTGGATGCCGTGGCGGGTCAGCGCCTGGCCCAGTTCCTCGGCCCAGGCGGCGTGGCGGAATTCGGGGGCCGACACATTGATCGAGACTTTGCCCGGCTTCAGACCCATGCGCTTCCAGGCGGCCAGCTGGGCACAGGCCTGGTCCAGCGTGCGCAGCTCCAGCCGGTGCAGCGCGCCGGTTTCCTCGGCGCGGTGGATGATGCGCGAGGGCGGCAGCAGGCCTTCGCTGGGGTGCTGCCAGCGGATCAGGGCCTCGGCGCCGACGGCCTGGCCGGTTTCGGTGTCGATGACCGGCTGGAAGAACAGCTGCAGCTCGTCGTCGTCGAAGGCGCGCAGCATCTCGCCGTCGGCACCGATCGGTCGCTCGCCCGGCGAGAGCTGGGGCTGGAACAGCGCGAAGCGGCCCCGGCCCAGCATCTTGGCCTGGTACATCGCCTGGTCGGCGTGGTCGAGCAGCTGGTCGAAATCGTCGCCGTCGGCCGGGAAGCGGGCCACGCCCACGCTGGCCGAGACCTCGCCCTGAATGCGGCCACCGTCCAGGGGCACCGGCTGCTCCACCGCGTGGATCACCCGCAGCGTGGTGTGCGCCAGGTGCTGCGGGTCGCTGGCGTCCTGCAGCAGCGCGACGAACTCGTCGCCGGCCAAGCGGCCGATCAGATCGGCACGGCGCAGCGTGTCCTGCAGGCGCCGGGCGATGGTCTGCAGCAGCTCATCCCCGGCCGGGTGGCCGTGGCGGTCGTTGACTTCCTTGAAGTGGTCCAGGTCGATGAACAGCACCGCCATGGGGCGGTTCTGGCGCCGCGCCTGGGCAGCCGCGCGGTCGAACATTTCGCGCAGCATCCGGCGGTTGGGCAGGCCGGTGAGGGCGTCGTACATCGCCATGCGGTGCATCTCGCGGTGACGCTCCTCCAGCTCGCCCAGCAGCCCGGCCATGCGGCCCTGGGCCTGCTGCAGCAGCCGGGTGATCTGGTCGAGCTCGCTGCCCAGCGGGCGCCAGCCGGGGCGGCAGACCTGCACGCCCTCGCCGCGCATGTCGGCCAGGCCGATCGCGGCGGCCCGCAGGCGCATCAGCGGGCGCAGCACGCCCAGCATCCAGACCGCGGTCAGCACCAGCAGCACCGCACCCACCTGCCAGGCCAGCACCGGCAGCAGCTCCAGCGAGGCCGCCGGTCGCGGCGCCAGCCAGCTCAGCACCACCACCGGCAGCAGCAGCGCCGCCACCAGCGCAACCATCAGCAGCAGGCGCAGCGACACCGCGCCGCGGGCGGCGACGGACGCCACGGCCGGCCGGGCCGCCGCAGGCGAGCGGTGGACGGACCGGTTCAGCAGGCGCTTCGGCTGACGTCGTTCGGGGTGGGGCATGGGGGAGGGATCGGGTCGCCGGACGCGAACAACCGGACGACCCCATTCTGTCGTCGCCCCTGGCCGATGCAAGGGCCAGGGGTATCCCGCTTTAGGGGGTGGACAGATGCAGCGCCAGGCGGCCGGGTGACGCGCCCTGGCGCCCGCCACGGGCCGAAATCTCCAATGCCGACAAGGCCAAACGGCGCAAGGCGTCCCAGGGATCGGTGGGCCAGCCGGGGTGGCGCAGGCCCTTGACCAGGCCGTCACACTGGCTGGCGGCGGTCACCAGGGCGGCCAGCGAGTCACGCCCGAGTAACGGCAGCAGGCGCTCGAACTGCCGCTCGCGCTCGCCCCAGACCCGCGCCTCGCGCAGCGCCACCGGCATCGGCTTGCCACTGTCGAGCGCGGTGCGTGCCCGCTGCAGCGCGCGCAGTTCCTCGGCCAGGGTCCAGTGCACCAGCACCGGCGCCTCGCCCTCGGCCTTCAGGGTGTCGAGCATGCGCAGCGCCCGGCCCACCTGGCCGCCCAGTACCGCGGCGACGAACTGGCGCGCGTCGTAGCGTGCCACGTCCAGCACCGCGGCCTCGATCTGCGCCAAGCCCAGCTCGCCCGGCGGGTGCAGCAGGGCCAGCTTCTGCAGTTCCTGGTGGGCCGCCAGCAGGTTGCCCTCGACCCGGTCGGCGAAGAAGGCCAGCGCGCGCTCGCCCTCCTCGCCCGGCGGCACCGGCTGGCCCTGGGCGGCCAGGCGGCGGCCGATCCAGGCCGGCAGCTGGTGACGCTCGATCGGGTCGACGCGCACGGTGGCACCGGCGCCGTCCAGCGCCGAGAACCAGGCGCTGGACTGCTGCTGCTTATCCAGCCGCGGCAGGTGCACCAGGGTCAGCACGCCCTCGCCCAGTTGCTCGCAGTACTGCTGCAGCGCGCCGCCACCGTCCTTGCCCGGCTTGCCGGACGGGATGCGGATCTCGATCAGCTGGCGATCAGCGAACAGGCCCATCGACTGCGCCGCCCCCAGCACGCTGCTCCAGTCGAAGTGGGCGCCGCTGACGACGAAGACCTGGCGGTCGGCATAGCCCTCCTCGCGCGCCCGGGCGCGCAGCAGGTCGGCCGCTTCCTGGGCCAGCAGCGGCTCGTCGCCGTGGATCGTGTAGATCGGCTTGAGGCCCTGGCGCTGCAGCGCGGTGGCCAGCTGGTCGGCGCGGATCTGCATTCAGCGCCCGGTCTGGCCCAGCGCCGCCAGGCGCCGCACCACCTGGCGGGCGATGTCGGCGCGCATCTCGCGCAGCAGCTCGGCCTCCTCGACCTCCTTGCCCAGCGCGGCGGTCTCGGAATAGCTGAGGTCGCGCATCTGCTCAAGCTCGGTCACGCCGCTCAGGGCCTCGCCGTCCGGCCGCGCGAAGTGAAAGCGCAGCCGCACCCGAAGGCGGAACTCGCGCACCTGCCCCACCGCGGTGGACGCCACGACGGTGCGGTGCAGCACGTCCTCGTCGGCCACCACCTGCACCTGGGCCTGCGCAGCGGCTTCGACGATGCGCACCCGGGCCGGCAGCTCACGGCGCAGCGCCTCGGCCATCGGCGAGCGCGGTTTGAAGCCCGCCAGCGCGATGCGCTCGTACGGCACCTCGGTGGGCTGGCGCAGCGCAAAGCCGCAGCCGGCCAGCAGGCTGGCGCCCAGCAGGACCAGGCCGGCGCGGCGCTGCATCAGACGACGATGTTGACCAGACGGCCCGGCACGACGACGACCTTCTTCGCCGGCTTGCCTTCGCTGAATTTGGCGAACTCGGGGCTGGCCAGCGCCGCGGCCTCGATGGCCGCCTTGTCGGCGTCAGCCGGTACCTTCACCGCACCGCGCATCTTGCCGGCGATCTGCAGCACCAGCTCGATCTCGTCCTGCACCAGCGCGGTCTCGTCGACCTGCGGCCAGGGGGCATCGAGCAGATCGCCCAGGCGCGCCGCGTAGCCCAGCTCCACCCACAGCGCGTGGGTGATGTGCGGGCAGGCGGGGTAGAGCGCGCGCAGCAGCACCGACAGGCCTTCGCGCAGCACCGCCGCGTCGCCCTCGGAGCCGTCGCTCTTGTAGGCTTCCAGCGCATTGAGCAGCTTCATCGCCCCGGAGACGACGGTGTTGTACTGCATGCGCTCGTAGTCGTAGCTGACCTGCTTGAGCACCAGGTGCACCTCGCGGCGCAGCGCCTTCGCATCGGCGCGCAACCCGGCGCCGCCATCGGCCGCGGCCTTCAGCGCCTCGGCGTTCTTCGCGCCGAAGGCCCAGACGCGCTTGAGGAAGCGGTGCGCGCCCTCGACACCGGCGTCGTTCCACTCCAGCGTCTGCTCGGGCGGGCTGGCGAACATCACGAACAGGCGCGCGGTGTCGGCGCCATAGCGGTCGATCAGCTCCTGCGGGTCGACGCCGTTGTTCTTCGACTTGGACATCGTGCCGATGCCGCCGTAGTCCACCGGCGAGCCGTCGGCCTTGAGCCTGGCGCCCACCACCGCCTTGCCGCTGGCGTCGAAGACGTTCTCCACCTCGTGCGGCCAGAAGTACTCGATGCCGCCCTGTTCGGTGCGGCGGCTGTAGATGTGGTTGAGCACCATGCCCTGGGTCAGCAGGCGCTTGAAGGGCTCGGCCACGGTGACCAGGCCGATGTCGCGCATCACCTTGGTCCAGAAGCGCGCGTACAGCAGGTGCAGGATCGCGTGCTCGATGCCGCCGATGTACTGGTCCATGCCCCCATTGGCCATCCAGTACTGCGTGCCGCCGGCCACCATCGCGTCGGCGTTGGTGGGGTCGCAGTAGCGCATGTAGTACCAGGACGAATCGATGAAGGTGTCCATCGTGTCCGTCTCGCGCCGCGCCGGTTTCCCGCAGCAAGGGCAGGCGACGTTCAGGAAGCCCTCGCACTTGTTCAGCGGGTTGCCGCTGCCGTCGGGGATCAGGTCCTCGGGCAGCACCACCGGCAGGTCTTTCTCGGGCACCGGCACGGCGCCACAGGATTCGCAGTGGATGATGGGGATCGGCGTGCCCCAGTAGCGCTGGCGGCTGATGCCCCAGTCGCGCAGGCGCCAGGTGGTCTTCTTCTCGCCCAGGCCCTTCGCGGCCAGCAGCTCGGCGACCCGGTCGACGGCCGCCTTGTGCGACAGGCCGTCGAGCTCGCCGGAATTGACGCACACCGCGCGCTGCTTGTCACCGTACCAGTCGGCCCAGGCGGCGGCGCTGAAGGTCTCGCCGTCGGCGGCGATCACCTGGCGGATCTCGATGCCGTACTTCAGCGCAAAGGCAAAGTCGCGCTCATCGTGCGCCGGCACACCCATCACCGCACCGTCGCCGTAGCTCATCAGCACATAGTTGCCCACCCAGACCGGCACCTCGGCGCCGGTCAGCGGGTGGGTGACCGTCAGTCCGGTGGGCACGCCCTTCTTTTCCTGCGTGGCGAGTTCGGCCTCGGTGGTGCCACCTTGTGCGCACTCGGCGATGAAGGTGGCCACGGCCGGGTTGCCGGCGGCGGCATGCGCCGCCAGCGGGTGCTCGGGCGCCACCGCGCAGAAGGTGACGCCCATGATGGTGTCGGCGCGGGTGGTGAACACGTAGAGCCGGCCATCCTGGATCAGCGCGCCGTCGACGCCGCGGATCTGGTGCGGGAACGCGAAGCGCACGCCGGCGCTCTTGCCGATCCAGTTCTCCTGCATCAGGCGCACGCGCTCGGGCCAGCCCGACAGGTAGTTCGGGTCCTCGGGGTTGGCCACCGCCGACAGCAGCTCTTCGGCGTACTGCACGATGTTCAGGTAGTAGCCGGGGATTTCGCGCTTCTCGACCAGCGCGCCGGAGCGCCAGCCGCGGCCGTCGATGACCTGCTCGTTGGCCAGCACGGTCTGGTCCACCGGGTCCCAGTTGACGACCTGGGTGCGGCGCACCGCAATGCCCTTCTCCAGCATCTTCAGGAACAGCCACTGGTTCCACTTGTAGTAGGCCGGATCACAGGTGGCCACCTCGCGCGACCAGTCGATTGCCAGGCCCATGGCCTGCATCTGGCCCTTCATGTGGGCGATGTTGGAATAGGTCCAGGCGGCCGGCGGCACCTTGTTCTTCATCGCCGCGTTCTCGGCCGGCAGGCCAAAGGCGTCCCAGCCCATGGGCATCAGCACGTTCATGCCCTTCATCCGCAGCTGGCGGGCGAGCATGTCGTTGATGGTGTAGTTGCGCACATGCCCCATGTGCAGCTTGCCGCTGGGATACGGCAGCATGGAGCAGGCATAGAACTTGGCCTTGGAAGCGTCCTCGGTGACGCGATAGGCATCGGCCGCGTTCCAGTGGGCCTGGGCGGCGCGCTCGACCTCTGCGGGGGCGTACTTGTCGTTCATCCCCGGATTGTAGGAGGCGCCGTCGCCCCCGGGCTCAGCTCTCGGGCTCAGCACCGGGGCACGCCGCCAGGCCACGCCTACTTCGGCGCCGGCTTGGGCTGGGCGACGAAGGCGATGTGGCTCAGACCGGCGGTCTGCAGCACGCCCAGCACCTCGGCCACCTGGCCGTAGGGCACGCGGGCGTCGGCGCGCAGCTGCACCTCGGTGCGGGGATGCTCGCGGGCGGTGCGCTCGGCGCGCTGGGCCAGCGCAGCAAGGTCACTGCGCTCCTCGGCGATGAACAGCCGGCCCTCGGCGTCGAGGGCCACGATCAGCGTCTGCGGTGCGTCGCTGGGCGTGGCGCCCTCGGTGGCCGGCAGGTCCAGGCGCAGGCTGCTGGCCATCAGCGGCGCGGTGACCATGAAGATCACCAGCAGCACCAGCATGACGTCGATCAGCGGCGTCATGTTGATGTCGCTCATCGGCGCGGGCGCCGAGGTGCGCTCGAGCCGGCCGAAGCTCATGACGCCAAGGCCAGCCCGCGCAGGTCATGCGCGAAGCCTTCGAGTTCGGCCTCGCAGGCGCCGACCCACTTGCCGAACAGGTTGTAGGCCAGCACCGCGGGAATCGCCACCGCCAGGCCAGCGGCGGTCATCACCAGGGCCTCGCCGACCGGGCCGGCGATGCGCTCGATGCTGATCGCGCCGCCGGTGCCCAGGCCCAGCAGCGCGTGGTAGATGCCCCAGACGGTGCCAAAGAGGCCGATGAAGGGCGCGGTGGAACCCACCGAGGCGAGAAAGACCTGGCCGGTCTGCAGGTGGGCCAGCGCGCGGTGCAGTGCGTCGCGCAGCCGGCGCGTCAGCTGGTCGCCCGGCTGGGCGCGGTCCTGCAGCGTGCCGGCCGGCGCGCTGGCGGCGGCAGCGTCGATCAGCGGGCGCAGCAGGCCCTCAGGGTCGAGCGCGGCGGCGCGCGCACTCGCCTGGGCCAGGTCCGGCGCCTCCCAGAAGGCAGCGATGCCCTCGACCAGGCCACGGCGGGCGCGGCGCAGCACCCAGACCTTCCAGAGGATGACCACCCAGGCGCCGATGGACATCAGCAGCAGCAGCGCCGCCACCGTCCGCCCGATGGCGTCGCTCTGCGCCCAGAAACCGGCCAGGCCGTCCATCAGAGACCCAGCACCTCGTTCATGCCGAACAGGCCGCTGGCGTGGGCGCGCAGGAAGCGCGCCGCGCGCAGGCTGCCCTGGGCATAGCCGACGCGGCTGGAGGACTTGTGGCTGATCTCGATGCGCTCGCCGATGCCGGCGAACAGCACGGTGTGGTCGCCGACGATGTCGCCACCGCGCACCGTGGCAAAGCCGATGGTGGACGGGTCGCGCGCGCCGGTGTGGCCCTCGCGGCCGTAGACCGCGCAGTCCTTCAGGTCGCGGCCCAGCGCCGCGGCCACCACCTCGCCCATCGCCAGCGCGGTGCCGCTGGGGGCGTCGACCTTGTGGCGGTGGTGGGCCTCGATGACCTCGATGTCGTAGCCCTGGTTCAGCGCGCGCGCGGCCATGTCCAGCAGGCGCATCACGACGTTGACGCCGACGCTCATGTTGGGCGCCATCACCACCGCGGTGTGCTGCGCGCCAGCGACGATCTCGGCCTTCTGCGATTCCGTGAAGCCGGTGGTGCCGATCACCAGCTTCACACCCAGGCGGCGGCAGACGGCCAGGTGGGCCAGCGTGCCTTCGGGGCGGGTGAAGTCGATCAGCACCTCAGCGTCGGCCAGGCCCTGGTCCAGGTCGGCCGTGATCAGCACGCCACTGGTCTGGCCCAGCCAGGCGGCAGCATCGTGGCCCAGCGCCGGGCTGCCGGGCATGTCCAGCGCGCCGGCCAGCACGCAGTCGTCGGCGGCCTGCACCGCCTCGATCAGCATGCGGCCCATGCGGCCGGAGGCGCCGGCCACCGCCACCCGCAGCGGCGCGGTCATTGCGGCTCCAGCGGCGGGTAGCTGCGCACCGCGCCCTGCGGCGCGAAGACGGACGACGCGGCCGCGCGCGGCGCCGGCGGCGGCAGGGCCGCGCGCTCGTCGTCGTTCAGGGCCAGCTTGCGGTTGCCTTCGGAGGGCGGCGCCTTGGACATGGCGGCGACGAATTCGTACTCGCTGGGCATGTCGGCGCCTTCGACCTTGCTGACCCGCTCGCCCTCGAACCAGACCACCAGGTTGCGGCGCTGCGGCTCGACGCCCTGGCGGCGGATCATGAAGACGTAGTCCCAGCGGTCCGCATGGAAGGGGTCGGCCAGCAGCGGCGCGCCCAGCAGCTGGCGGACCTGGTCGCGGCTCAGGCCCGGCTTCAGGTTCTGGGCCTGTTCACGCGTGACGACGTTGCCCTGCAGGATGTCGGCGCGGTAGGGCGTCAGCAGACCGGCCACGGCGTGCATGGACTGGTCGACGACGGCGCAGCCGCTGCTCGCCAGCGTGGCCGTCAGCACGAGCGCCAGGACGGGAAGGCGGCGGGCGGCGGCGCGGGGAAGGTGGGTGATCGGCATGCGGCAGGACGGAGCAGGCGACGCGTGTCGCAGGGTTTCGCAGGGCCGCCGCTGCGCGGTGGCCGCCGAGATGGCTATGATCGGGTGATTCTAGCGGTGCGCCCCCGACCGGGGTGCGCACCCGGCTCCACACCCTGCCATGACGCACGCCGACGAACTCAAGAGCAGCGGCCTGAAGGCCACGCTGCCGCGCATCCGCATCCTCGAAGTCTTCCAGACCTCGACGCTGCGGCACATGACGGCCGAGGACGTCTTCAAGGCCCTGCTGGCCGAAGGGTCCGACATCGGCCTGGCCACGGTCTACCGGGTGCTGATGCAGTTCGAGCAGGCGGGCATCCTGGCGCGCAGCCATTTCGAGTCGGGCAAGTCGGTGTTCGAGCTCAACGAGGGCCAGCACCACGACCATCTGGTGTGCATGACCTGCGGCCGGGTGGAGGAGTTCTTCGACCCCGAGATCGAGGCGCGTCAGCGCGACATCGCCGCGCGCAACGGCTTCCAGTTGCAGGAGCACGCGCTGTCGCTGTACGCCGTGTGCACCCGCGAACACTGCGAGCACCGCCCGGTCAAGAATCCCGGTTCTGCTCCATTGCCGCCTGGTGGCGGGCAATGAACTCCTGGTAGGTGTCGATCCCGCGCAGCTGCAGGATGGTGTTGCGCACCGCCGCCTCCACCAGCACCGCCAGGTTGCGGCCGGCGTCCACCGCGATCACCACCTTGCGCACCGGCACGCCCAGCACCTCTTCATAGAGGGGTTCGTAGGGCAGGCGCTCGAACTCGCGGTCCATGGTTTCCTTGCGGACCAGGTGGACGATCAGCTTGACGCGCATCTTGCGGCGCACCGCGGTCTCGCCGAAGATGGCCTTGATGTCGAGCAGGCCGATGCCGCGCACTTCCAGCAGGTTCAGCAGCAGCTCGGGGCAGCGGCCTTCCAGGGTGTTCTGCGCCACGCGGTAGATGTCGACGGCGTCATCGGCCACCAGGCCGTGGCCGCGCGAGATCAGCTCCAGGCCCAGTTCGCTCTTGCCCAGGCCCGATTCACCGGTCAGCAGCACACCCACGCCCAGGATGTCCATGAAGACCCCGTGGCGCGTGGTGCGCTCGGCCATCAGCTGGCTCAGGTAGGCGCGCACCACGTCGATCACGTGGCCGGCGGAATGCTGGGTGGTGAACAGCGGGATCTCGGCGCGGTCGCACATCGCGACCAGGCGGTCGGGGGCGCGCTCGCCGTCGGCGACGATGATCACCGGCGGCTCCAGCGTGACGATGCGCTGGATGCGGCGCTCCTGCACCTCGGGCGCCGCCGCCGATTCAGACAGGTAGGCCACCTCACGGCGGCCGACCAGCTGCACCCGGTAGGGGTGGATGTAGTTCAGGTAGCCGACCAGGTCGGCGGCCGAGCGCGCATCGCGCACCGCGGCTTCATCGAAGCGGCGCTCCGGGTGGGCGTGGCCGGCGATCCACTCCCATTTCAGCGCCGGCTGGTGCTCCTCGAAGAGCGCCTCGGCGCTGATGGAGATCGGCTTCACGCGGAGCGCTGCCGGGTCAGGCGACCGACTTCAGCGGCTCCCAGCCGGCGATCAGGCGGTGCACCTCGGCCGGGTCGGCCTCGGCCTTGAGCTTCTCGCGCAGGTCGCGGTCGGACAGCAGCTCGGCGATCTCGGAGAGGATCTCCAGGTGACGCTGCGTGGCCGCCTCGGGGACCAGCAGGAAGATCAGCAGGCTGACCGGCTCGTCGTCGGGGGCGTCGAAGGCGATCGGCTGCTGCACGCGCAGCACCGCCGCCAGCGGATTCTTCAGGCCCTTGATGCGGCCATGCGGCACCGCCACGCCATGACCCAGGCCGGTGGAGCCCAGGCGTTCGCGGGCGAACAGGTTGTCGGTCACCGTGGCGCGGGCGATCGCGTGCTGGTTCTCGAACAGCAGGCCCGCGTGCTCGAACACGCGCTTCTTGCTGGTGGCGTCCACACCCACGGCCACATTGGCAACGGGCAGGATGGCGGCGAGGCGGTTCATGGCGGCGGGTGTCGGAGGCGTTCGTGGGCACCGGACGCATGCGCCGGTGGGCGGACAAAAGGCTGCGGATTATAAGAATCGACGCTTCATGATGGGAACTTGAACGGCCCCTCGGCGCGCTGGGTTGACCCGGTGATGCTGCGTTGCAGCAACATCCTGCCGATATTCGCCGGAAAAGACAAGGCGGCCCGCAGGCCGCCTTCCTTGTTCAGCCACTCAGGCCGTGGCAGGTGTCACGGCGCCGGCACTTCCTGGCGCTTGGGCGAGGCGTGGTGGTGGTCCTGGATGCGGTCCTTGTGGCGACCCACCTGGCGGTCGAGCTTGTCCATCAGCTGGTCGATCGCGGCGTAGAGGTCCTCGTGCGACTGCTCGACGAAGATGTCCCTGCCCTTGACGTGGAGAGTGACCTCGGCCTTCTGGCGTCGTTCCTTCTCCTTGTTCTTCTCGACCGTGAGCAACACGCTCACATCCACCACCTGGTCGAAATGCCGCGTGACGCGCTCTAGCTTAGTGAGCACATACTCACGCAGCGCAGGGGTCACTTCAAGGTGATGGCCGCTGATCGTCAGATTCATCGGGGCGTCCTTTCTCGGGAGGTTGCGCTTCGCAGCCCCGGGGGCTGCGGCCCGCGGCCGGCGGATGAGGCCGCCGCGTCCGACCCAGTGTGCTCCCCGGGGGGGCCTTTGACAAGGATGGTGGCGCGCGAAAGTGGCGGGTAGACTGGTCAGTTGTCACCGCATCGGACTGTCGCTGCGCGCCCTGCCCGGCAGGCCCTCAAGTCGGTGCGCCGGCGGCCGATAGGCCAGGGGCCGGGACGTGTTTGCCACCCGGTGCCGTGCCCACGCCAGCCGCCCGCCATGACCGCCACTCTTGACCTGCCCACCGCGGACGCGGACGCCACCGACCTCGGCCGCCAGCTGGGTTCGCTGCGTCACCAGCTGCAGCTGGCCCGGCTGACCCCCGACGCCCAGCGGCAGGCCCGGCAGCTCGCCGCGCTGGACGCCGGCCTGCGGGTGCTGACCGCCCGCGCCGATCTGCTGCGCCTGCGGCAGGAACTGCAACCCTTGCCCACCGAGCGCCTGGAGCCCTGGCCGCTGCTGCAGCAGGCCTGGCAGGAACAGGCGCCGATGGCCGCGCTGCTGGGCGTGCAGGCGCAGTTCCGGCCGCACGCCGACCCGCGCGCGCTGGGTGCGCTCTACGGCAGTGGCCGCTGGCTGCGGCGCCTGCTGAGCGAGTGCATAGAATCGGCCATGGTCAATGCCCCGGGCTGTCCGATCGAGATGGAACACCGTCCTGTCGGCTCACACACCCAGATCGTGCTGCTGGGCACGCGGGCCTTCACCACCGACCACGACGGCCCGGCGCGTGACCTGGCCGAGGCCATCGCCCGGGCCCACGGCGGCGAGCTGCGCATCGAGCAGGACGATGACACCCGCGACCTGATCGTCGAGCTGCCCACCGGCGCGCCCTTCCACGCCGATGCATCCAGCGCGCAGCTGCAGGCCGCGCGCTTCGCCCAGGACCTGGCGGCCCTGCAGGAACGCGCCCGCCGCCGCACCGGCGCCCCCATTGGAGACGAGCGATGAAACGAGTGCTGATCGTCGAGGACCAGGCGGACATCCGCAAACTCATCCGCATGACGCTCGAGTTCGAGAACTACGAGATCCACGAAGCGGCGGACGGCTCCTTCGGCCTGCGCATGGCCCAGGCGATCAAGCCCGACATCCTGCTGCTCGACGTGATGATGCCCGGCGAGATCGACGGCCTGCAGGTCTGCCAGCGCATCAAGAGCGACCCCGAGATGGCCGGCTCCAAGGTGGTGCTGCTGACCGCCCGCGGCCAGCAGAAGGACCGCGAGGCCGGCGAGCAGGCCGGCGCCGACGAGTACCTGATCAAGCCCTTCAGCCCGCTGCAGCTGATCGAGACGATCGAACGCCTGCTGGGCGCCGAGGGCGCCTGAACTTGCACCATAATCAGCGCATCTTGATGACCGGAGCCACGCGCTTGGACACACCGCACCCTCGGTGACCGTCCGCTCCGCCTAGCACCCAGGCTAGAGGGCCCAGCGCCCGTGCGGACCCGGACGGTCTTCCCCCGCCCCGAACCGCACCCGGGCTGCCTGCTGCAGCCCCGTGACAGCTGGATGCCCCATGCTCAACGTCTTCACGCTGGATAAAGGCCGCCTCAGCGGCCGCCTGCTGCAGGAAGAGATCGACTCCGCCGCCGACCTGGCCCAGGTCCAGCCGGTGTGGGTCGACCTGGAAGCCCCCACCGCCGAGGAGATCGGCTGGATCGCCGGCCGCTTCGGCCTGCAGATCCCCAACAACATCGTCGACGACGACCTGGAAGAGTCCGCCCGTTTCTACGAGGAGGACAACGGCGAGCTGCACATCCGCTCGGACTTCCTGATCGACGACGACGTCACGCCGCGCAACGTGCGGGTGGCCTTCATCCTGTTCAACGGCATCCTGTTCTCGGTGCACGAGGAGGACCTGCCGGTGTTCCGCCTGCTGCGCCTGCGCGCCCGGCGCAACCCGGCGCTGATCGAGGACGCCAAGGACGTGCTGCTCAAGCTCTACGACGCCGACGCCGAGTACTCGGCCGACGCGCTCGAAGGCATCTACGACGCGCTGGAGTCGGTCTCGGCGCGGGTGCTCAAGCAGGACGTGGACGACCGCGCCGCCGGCGAGGCGCTGGCCGCGATCGCCAAGGAAGAGGACCTGAACGGCCGCATCCGCCGCAACGTGATGGACACCCGCCGCGCGGTGAGCTTCATGATGCGCAGCCGCATGCTCAACGCCGAACAGTTCGAGGAGGCGCGGCAGATCCTGCGCGACATCGACTCGCTCGACAGCCACACCGCCTTCCTGTTCGACAAGATCAACTTCCTGATGGACGCCACGGTCGGCTTCATCAACATCAACCAGAACAAGATCATCAAGATCTTCTCGGTGGCCAGCGTGGCGCTGCTGCCGCCCACGCTGATCGCCAGCATCTACGGCATGAACTTCCAGCACATGCCCGAGCTGGCCCAGCCCTGGGGCTACCCCTTCGCGCTGGCGCTGATGGCGGCCTCGGTGGCGGCGCCGCTGTACTACTTCCGGCGCAAGGGCTACATGCGCTGACAGCTCCGGGCGGCTTCGTCACGCCTGTTGCATCCGGTTCCATCAGGTCGGCCGGGTTTTGGCCGACAAAGCAGGGCATGAAGACCGCCGCCCTGCCCTGCCTGCGTCGCGCCGTCTGCCGCGCCGCACTCGTCCTGGTCCCGCTTGCGTCCACTGGCGCGGCCTGGGCCCAGTTCAACCATGTGCCGCTGCCGCTGCCGCGCGCCGACGCCCCGGTGTCCGGGGCCTCGGACGAGCGCAGTTACCGGCGCGACGCCGCGCGGATGGTCTACGAGGCCTTCCCGACGCATGTCTTCAAGGGCCAGTTGCCGGCGCTGATGCACGCGATCGCGATCACCGAGACCGACATCGACGACGACGGCCGGATCCGCGCGGTGCGCCTGGTGCGCGAGCCGGCGGCTGCCAAGGAGGTGGGGCCGTGGGTGGTGGGGCTGATCCGGCGGCTGGAGCGCCTGCCGGTGCCCGGCCAGGTGCATGGTCACACCTGGACCGAGGTCTGGCTGGTCGACCGCTCAGGCCGCTTCCAGGCCGACTCGCTCAGCGAGGGTCAGCGCTTCGGACGTTGAGGGCCGGTGGGCGGCGGCCTGAAAAAGAAATGAGCCGCGCAGCGACCCGGGGCACCAACGAGAGGGAGGAGGAGAGTGCACCCCAGGCGTTCATCTCCCCGGAGGGAGAGGCCGCGCGGCTCCAAGAAGACGGTCCCGGGCCCCACGACCCGAGACCGGGGAGGGCGCTCCGGGGAGCGCCACAACCCAACCCACGCGGTGTCTGACAAGGGGCGCTGAAAAAAGTTCCGCGCCCGTGTGTGATGGCGTGTAAAGCTGCGTCCGGGCTCAGCGCGCGCGCATCGCCGCCAGCTGTGCGTCCTGGCAGGCCTTGCGGTCGGCGTTGACGCGCTGCACGCTGGGCCGGTCGGCCAGCGACTTCACGTAGCCCTTCCAATCGATCCCAGCGGCCACCAGCAGGTCCTCACCCAGCACCGCCTTGGTGGCCATGCCCACCAGCGGCAGGCTGACGTAGGCCGCACAGTCGGCGGTGGTGAACTGCTCGCCGGCCACGAAGGGGCTGAACTTCGCCAGCTGGGCGAAACCGGCGATGTGGCGCGTCAGGCGCTTGCGCACGCTGGCCTGCACCTCCTCGCTGACGGTGCCGCCGAAGAAGGCCTGCGGGTACAGCTCGCGCACCACCAGCTCCAGGTGCAGGTCGACGAAGGTGGTCAGCTCACGCACCTTGGCGCGCTCCCAGGCATCGCGCGGCAGCAGCGGCACCTGCGGGTAGCTGTCCTCCAGGTACTGGACGATGACCTCGCTCTCGCACAGCGTGCCGTGCTCGGTGCGGATGTAGGGGATCTTGGCCAGCGGCGAGGCCGCCAGCACCGCCGCCTCGCGCGAGCCGGTGCCGACGAACTCCTCGTCGAAGGCGATGCGCTTTTCCAGCAGCACCAGCTTGACCTTGTTGTAGTAGTTGGACAGGGCCATGCCGCACAGCGTGATCATCGGGGTCTCCTTGCAGTGAAGCGCGCAGTCTAGGGCGCTGTCCGGCCCCCGCCTGCCGCCCGCGTGACAGGGCAAACCCGGCGCCGGCGCAGCTCAGCGACGCGGCCGGCTGACCAGCCAGATGCCGGTGGACACCGCCGCCACCGCCACCAGCAGCCGCGCGGTCAAGGGCTCGGCCAGCAGCCAGGCGCCGAAGAGCAGGCCGAAGATCGGCGTCAGCAGCGTGAAGGCGGTGACCTGGGTGGCCTGGTAGTGGCGCACCAGCCAGAACCACAGCAGGTAGCTGGCGAAGGTGACGATGACGATCTGGAAGGCCAGCAGGCCCCAGGCGGTGGGCGCCGCGGCGCGTGGCCAGGCCTCGCCGGCCACCGTGCTGGCGGCCAGCAGCAGCACGGCCGAGACGGCCAGCTGGTACATCAGCGTCTTCTCGGGCGGCGCGGTGGACAGGCGGCTGGCGCGGATCGCCAGCGTGGTGCTGCCCCACAGCAGCGCGGCCAGCACGCCCAGCGCGTCGCCCCACCACTGCTGCGGCCCGGCGGCCGGGGCGCTGAAGCCCTCGGCAAAGGCCCACACCACGCCGGCAAAGGCGGCCACCAGCCCCGCCAGCTGCGCGCCGCGCAGGCGTTCGGCCGGCGCCACCAGCGGCATGCCCAGCGCCACCACGAAGGGCGAGAGGTAGATGAACACCGCCATGCGCGACGCGGTGGTGTACTGCAGCCCGACGAAGATGCAGCCGAACTCGGCGGCGAACAACACCCCGGCCAGCAGTCCGCCGCGCAGCGTGCCGTCGAAGGGGTTCAGGCTGATGCGCTGGCGCCGCGCCCAGGCCCACAGCAGCAGCGCCGCACCGGCCGAGCGCAGACCGGCCTGCAGCAGCGGCGGGATGTCGCGCACCGCCACCTTGCTGGCCACCTGGTTCAAGCCCCACAGCGCCGCGCAGCCCACCAGGCAGACCACCGCGAACGCGTCCAGCTGGGTGCGCCGGTCAGTCATGTCGTGTCCATCCACAGATCAGCAGCGCCGCCACGGCGCCGGCCAGTGCGCCACTGGCATGCGCGCCGGGCGCCAGCGCAAAATCCCAACCCTCGACCGCCCGCGTCGCGCCGCGCCAGGGCGCTTCCAGCGCCAGCTTGAGCAGCAGGCCGGCGGCCAGCGCCAGGCCGATCGCGCGCTCGCGCGGGTGGCTGTGGCGCACCAGGCGCCAGATCAGCACCGCCACGCCGGCATGCAGCACCCCCGACAGGCCGCCGAAATGCAGCAGCGTGGGTTGCATCAGCAGCCCCAGCTGGGTCAGCGGCCAGGCCAGCGCCCAGGCCAGGGCTTCGCGCGGGCCGGCCCCGGCGCGCCAGCCCAGCCAGGCCAGCAGCGCGGTGGCGCCCAGGTTCATCGCCAGGTGCATCGGGCTCCAGTGCACGCCCGCCGCCGTGAAGGCGCGCCAGGGCTGGGCCGCGGCCAGCGCCGGCTGCCAGTCCCAGCGGGCACGGTCGGCCCCCCACAGCGCGCCGGCCAGCAGGGCCAGCGCCAGGGCCACGCCGGGCCAGGCCCAGCGGTTCACGCCGGCCCGCCGAACACGGCCTGCCACAGCGCCTGGATCGCGGCGCGCTGCGGCGCCAGTTCGGTGGGATCGAAGTGCGTGGGCCGCTCGTCCAGGCGGGCGCGGTGCTGGGCGCGGCGCAGCTCGCGGTAGGCATCGGCGGCCGCCACGCCCACGCCGGCGGGCAGCAGGCCGGCGGCCTCGGCGCGCTGCAGCAGCGCGATGTTGCCGGCGTTGTCCAGCAGGCTGGGCTGGCCCGCGCCGTGGTGCAGCACCAGGTACTGCACCGCGAACTCGGCGTCCATCATGCCGCCGTCGCTGTGCTTGACGTCGAAGCGGCCCTCGGCCACCGGGTGGGCTGAGCGCACCTTCTCGCGCATCGTCACCACCTCCTGGCGCAGCGCGCTGTTGTCGCGCTCGGAGGCGATCACCGCGCGCCGCGTGGCCTCGAAGCGCTCGGCCAGCGCCGCCGGGCCGGTGACGAAGCGCGCCCGCGTGATGGCCTGGTGCTCCCAGGTCCAGGCAGCATTGCTGCCGCGGCCGATCTGGTAGTTCTCGAACGAGGTGATCGAGGTCACCAGCAGGCCCGAGTTGCCGTTGGGGCGCAGCGCGGTGTCGATGTCGAACAGCTCGCCGGCCGCGGTCTGCAGTGTGAGCCAGGTGATCAGCTTGCGCACGAAGGCGGCGTAGACCATCTGCGCCTGATCAGGGTCGGCCTCGTCGGCGTCGTCGTACAGGAAGACCAGGTCCAGGTCGCTGCCATAGCCCAGCTCCAGCCCGCCGAGCTTGCCGTAGGCGATGACCGCGAACTGCGGCGTCTCGCGGTGGCGCTGGCGCAGGTGGGCCCAGGCCCAGCGGGCCGAGGTGTCGAGCACCGCGTCGGCCAGCGCCGACAGGTCATCGGCCACCTGCTCCACCGTGATGCGTTGCTCGACGTCGCGCACCAGCGTGCGGAAGACCTCGGCGTGGTGGGCGCGGCGCAGCGTATCCAGCAGTTCGCCCTCGTCGGCCTCGCCGGCGCGCACCCAGGCGGCGTGGCGGGCGTCCAGGTCGGCGACGAAGCTGTCGCGCTCGAAGCGCTCGGCGATCTGCCGCTCGTCGGCCAGCTCGTCGATCACGCCCGGGTGGCGCATCAGGAAGCGCATCGGCCAGCGCGCCAGGCCCAGCAGGCGCAGCAGGCGCTTGTGCACCTCGGTGCGCTCCTGCAGCAGCGCCAGGTAGCTTTCGCGGCGCAGCAGTGGCTCGAGCCAGTCGACGAAGCGCAGCGCCGCGTCCAGGCTGCAGCCCTCGTCGGCCACGTACTGCGCGGCGCGGCGCACCAGCACGCCCAGGCGCAGCCGGCCTTCGTCGCGCATCGCCTGCACCTTGGGACCACGGGCGAAGCCCTGCACGCGCTCGGCCAGCGCCGGCGGCAGTTTCTCCAGCAGCTGCTCGCTGTCGATCGGCAGCGGCGCGCCGCAGCTGCGGCAGCCGCCGCCGCCGGGGCGCGGCGCATCGGGCGAGCGGCCATCGTGGAGCAGCGCGTCGAACTCGGTGGCCACCAGCTCGCGCACCTGGCCCAGCTGGTCCAGCAGCTCGCAGGCGTCGGCGTTGCACTGCAGCTGCATGCCGGCGGCGATCCAGCCCAGGTCGGCGTCGGCGGTGGGCAGCAGGTGGGTCTGCTGGTCGTCGAGGTACTGGATGCGGTGCTCGACGCGGCGAAGGAAGACGTAGGCCTCGGTCAGCGCGGCGGCGGTGTCGGCCTTCATCAGGCCACCGGCCACCAGCCGGGCCAGCGCGCTGCGGGTGGAGCGGGTGCGGATCTCGGGGAACTGGCCGCCGCGCGCCACCTGCAGCAGCTGGACGATGAACTCGATCTCGCGGATGCCGCCGCGCGAGAGCTTCACGTCGTTGGCCCGTTCGGGCCGGCCGGCGGCGCGGCGCTGGGCCTCGTCGCGGATCTTGCGGTGCAGCTGGCGCAGGCCCTCGAAGACGCCGTAGTCCAGGTAGCGCCGGTAGACGAAGGGCGTGACCAGCTGGCGCAGCGGCAGCGCGCGGCCGCTGGCCACGCTGGCGCGCGGCGCCACCACGCGGCTCTTGAGCCAGGCAAAGCGCTCCCACTCGCGCCCTTGCACCAGGAAGTACTCCTCCAGCATCGCCAGGCTGACCACCGGCGGGCCGGAGTTGCCATTGGGGCGCAGCGCCAGGTCCACGCGGAAGACGAAGCCGTCCTCGGTGACGTCGCCGATCAGCGCGTAGAGCTTCTTGGCGACGCCCGCGAAGTACTCGTGGGCGGTGATCTTCAGCGGGCCGGTGGTCTCGCCTTCGTCCTCATACACGTAGATCAGGTCGATGTCGGACGAGACATTCAGCTCGCGCGCGCCCAGCTTGCCCATGCCGATGATCCAGAAGTCGATCACCCGGCCCTGCTCGTCCAGTGGCGCGCCGTGGCGCTCGTCCATCTCCAGCCGTGCCTGGGCCAGGGCCAGCTCCAGCGTGGCCTCGGCCAGATGGGTCATCGGCAGCACCACGTCGTCCAGCGGCACGGCCTGCTCCACATCCAGCACCACCAGCCGCTCGATCACCAGCTGGCGCGCCACGCGCAGCGCCGAGGCCAGCGGCCGGCCATCGGCCTGCAGGCGCCGCACCAGCGCGGTGATGGTGGCGACATCGGGCACGCCGGGCGGCAGCAGCGCCCGTTCGGTGTCGTAGCGGCGGCGCACCCGCTGGACGAAGCGGCTGTGGTCGGCGGCGGCCGTCGGCAAGGGGGTCACAGCTTGTAAGGAACCCATCGGGCGGTCATGGGGTCTGTGCTAGATTGAAACGAGCAGGCCAGCGCGTCCGCCGGGCGTCTGGGCAGCGTACGCCGGGCGGTTGGAAGTGGTCTGGTGAGTTGATGTCAGCGTCCCCCTCCGTCCCGTCGCCTTCTGGTGTGCATGTCAGCGCCCCCGCCTGGAAGCGGTGGTTTGGCCGTGGCCTGCGCGTCCTACTGTACGCCGTGCTGGCGCTGTGGAGCGTGCTGCTGCTGGCGTGGCTGACTCTGCACTGGGGGATATTGCCGCGCATCGGCGACTGGCGGCCGCAGATCGAGCAGGCCGCCAGCCGGGCGCTGGGGCTGCCGGTGCGCATCGGCGCGCTGCAGGTGGTGTCCAACAGCTGGGTGCCGGTGCTGGAGCTGCGCGAGGTGGAGCTGCAGGACGACCGCGGCCAGCGCGCGCTGCGCCTGCCGCGGGTGGTGGCCGCGGTGTCGCCCGGCTCGCTGCTGACCTGGCAGCTGCGCCTGAGCCAGCTGCACCTGGACGGGCCGGAGGCCGTGGTGCGGCGCGACGCCCAGGGCCGCTGGCACGTGGCCGGCCAGGGTCTGGACGACGCCCCCTCGCTGCAGGGCGAGGCGGCCGCCGACTGGCTGTTCGAGCAGCCCGAGGTGGTCATCCAGCGCGGCCGCCTGCTGCTGATCGACGAGCAGCGCGGCACCCCGCCGCTGGCGCTGGAGCAGCTCAGCGCGGTGCTGCGCAATGGCCTGCGCGAGCACCAGTGGCGCATCGACGCCCTGCCCCCGGCGCACTGGGGCGAGCAGATCAGCCTGCGCGGGCGCTTCCAGCAGCCGCTGCTGGCCCGCGCCGGCGACTGGAAGCGCTGGAGCGGCACGCTCTACGCCCAGGGGCCGCGGATCGAGGGCGCGGTGGTGCTGGCCGACCTGCGCGTGCCGCTGGCGCTGCAGGGCGGCTCGGGCCACTGGCGCGTCTGGCTGGAGGCGCGCCAGGGCCAGTGGCAGCACACCACGCTGGACGTGGCGCTGGGCGCCACCTCGTTCCCGCTGCAGTCCGCCCGGGCGCCGCTGGCGCTGGCCCGGCTGGAGACCCGGCTGCAGCTCGACCGCCGCGACGACGGCTGGCGCCTGGCGGTCGACGGCCTGCGCTTCGACACCGCCGACGGCCTGCACTGGCCGCGCAGCCGCCTGGCCGTGCACTGGCGGCCCCAGGTCGGTCAGCCCGAGCTGTCCAGCCTGGACCTGGACACCCCCGGCGCCGGCGAGATCGAGGGCGACCGGCTCGACCTGGGCGCGCTGGCCACGCTGGCCGAGCACCTGCCGCTGGCCCCCGCCTGGCGGCAGACCCTGGCCGAGCTGGAGCCGCGCGGCCAGGTGCTGGGCCTGCAGGCGCGCTGGAGCGGCCCGCTGCAGCAGCCCGAGCACTACCGCGTCAAGGCCCGGCTGCAGGACCTGGCGATCGCCTCGCGCGCCTCGCCCGAGGCCGGTGGCGTCGGCCGCCCCGGCTGGCGCGGTGTGGGCCTGGAGCTGGACGCCGACGAGCGCGGCGGCCAGGCCCAGCTGAGCCTGCGCCAGGGCGCGCTGCTGCTGCCCGGCGTCTTCGAGGACCCGGTGCTGGCGCTGGACGAGTTCGACGCCCGGCTGGTCTGGAGCGTGCAGCCGCGGCGCCAGGGCGGTCCGCCGCAGATCGAGCTGCGCGTCCAGGACGGCCGCTTCGCCAATGCCGACGCGCGCGGCGACCTGCAGCTGCGCTGGCGCACCGGCGACGGTGCCGCCGGCGCGCCCGGCCGCGGCCAGCGCTACCCGGGCACGCTGGAGCTGAGCGGCCAGCTGATGCAGGCGCGCGCCGCCGCGGTGGCGCGCTACCTGCCGCTGGGCGTGGCGGCGTCGGCGCGGCGCTATGTCGAGGCGGCGGTGCGCGAGGGCGTGGTGCCGCGCGCCAGCTTCCGCGTGCGCGGCGACCTGTGGGACTTCCCCTTCGCCGGCCGCAGCGACGGCGATTTCCACGTCGCCGCCCAGGTCGAGCGGGCGGTGCTGGACTACGCGCCGGCCGCGCTGGTCGGCCCGGGCCCCGGCTGGCCGGCCTTCACCGATGTCGCGGGCGAGCTGGTCTTCGACCGCGGCTCGATGGCCATCCGCCGCGCCAAGGCCCGGCTGTGGGGCGTGGCGCTGCACGATGTCAATGGCCGCATCGACGACCTGATCGAGCACCCGCGCCTGCGCATCGAAGGCGCCGGCCGCGGGCCGCTGACCGATGCGCTGCGCTTCGTCGACGCCTCGCCCGTGGCCGGCTGGACCCGCGGCGCGCTGGGCCAGGCGGTGGGCAGCGGCGCCGCCGACCTGAAGCTGGCGCTGGACATCCCGCTGGACGACGCCAGCCGCGCCACCGTCCAGGGCAGCGTGGTGCTGGGCGGCAACGATGTGCGCTTGCGGCGCGACCTGCCGCTGCTGCGCCAGGCGCGCGCGCGCATCGAGTTCAGCGACAGCGGCTTCTCGGTCAGCGGCGGCCAGGCCCAGGCGCTGGGCGGCGAGGCCCGCTTCGAGGCCAGCAGCCAGCCCGACGGCCGCGTGCAGGTAAAGGTGCAGGGCCAGGCCAGCGCCGAGGGCCTGCGCCAGGCCAGCGAGCTGGGTGCGCTGGCCCGCCTGGGCCAGCTGGCCAGCGGCAGCACGCCCTACCAGCTGCAGCTGGGCTTCGTCGGCGAGCGCACCGAGGCGCTGTTCACCAGCCCGCTCAGCGGCCTGGCGATCGAGCTGCCGGCGCCGCTGCGCAAGCCGGCCGCCGAGAGCTGGCCGCTGCGCGTGCAGCTGAGCCCGCTGGACAACCGCGGCGGCCCGCCGCGCGAGACCCTGCGCGTCGACCTGGGCCCGGTGCTGCACGCCGAGTACCAGCGCGAGGGGGTGGGCGACAGCCCGCGCGTGCTGCGCGGCAGCCTGGGCATCGGCGAAGCGGCGCCAGCCCTGCCCGCCGCCGGCGTGCTGGCCAGCCTGAAGCTGGGCCGGGTGGACCTGGACGAATGGTGGGCCTGGGCCCGCGGCCAGGGGAGCGATGCGGGCGTGGGCGGGTCCGCCGCCGCGCTGCTGCCCACCGAGCTGCGCGCCAGCGCGCAGGCGCTGCACAACGCGGCGCTGCCGCTCAGCCAGGTGCAGCTGTCGGGCAGCCGCCGCCCGGCCGACGGCCTGTGGCAGGCGCGCCTGCAGTCCGACCAGGCCCAGGGCCAGCTGGAATGGCGGGCCGGCACGGCCGCGCTGCCGGGTGGCCAGATCGTCGCCCGGCTGACACGCCTGTCGGTGCCCGACAGCCCCGTGGCCGAGGCCCGACCCGGCCCCGCCCCCGAGCCTGCGCGCAGCGCCGGCGGCCTGCCAGCCCTGGACGTGGTGGTGAACGAACTCGACTGGAAGGGCAAGCGCCTGGGCCGCCTGGAGCTCGACAGTCCCGCCACCGCCGCCGACGCGCGCGAGTGGCCGATCAACCGCCTGCTGATCCAGCGGCCCGAGGCCCGGCTGCAGGCCCAGGGCCGCTGGAGCGCCCAGCCCCAGCCCGGCACCCGGCTGGACCTGACGCTGCAGCTGGCCGACAGCGGCGCGCTGCTCGAGCAATGGGGACTGGGCCGCGTGCTCAAGGGCGGCAAGGGCGAGATCAGCGGCCGCCTGGGCTGGCCCGGCGGCCCGATGGAGCCGCCCGGCGCGATGCTCAGCGGCGAGCTCAAGCTGGCGCTGGGCGAGGGCCAGATCCTGAAGGTGGAGCCCGGCGCCGGCCGGCTGCTGGGCATCCTCAGCCTGCAGTCGCTGCCGCGCCGGCTGACCCTGGACTTCCGCGACATCTTCCAGGAGGGCTTCTCTTTCGACGACATCAGCGGCGACATCCGCCTGGCCGACGGCGTGGCGCGCACCAGCAACCTGCGCCTGCGCGGCCTGCAGGCCGCGGTGCTGGTGGAGGGCAGCGCCGACATGCGGCGCGAGACCCAGGACCTGCACATGCTGGTGGTGCCCGAACTCAACGCCGGCGCCGCGTCGCTGGCCTATGCGGCGGTGAACCCCGCGATCGCGCTGGGCACCTTCATCGCCCAGTACCTGCTGCGCGAGCCGCTGCAGCAGGCCGGCACGCGCGAGTTCCGGGTGCGCGGCAGCTGGGACCAGCCGCAGGTCGAGGCCATCGAGCGCGCGGCGGCCGCATCCGCCCCGGGCCCGACCGCCCAGCGCTGAGGACTATGCTTGCGGTCATGAAGATCGCCGCGCTGCAGACCGTCTCCACGCCCGACGTGGACCGCAACCTCGACACCGCCGGGCGGCTGCTGGCCCAGGCCGCCGCCCAGGGCGTGCGCTTGGCCGCGCTGCCCGAGTACTTCTGCCTGATGGGCCGGCGCGACGAGGACAAGCTGGCCATCGCCGAGGACGACGGCGCCGGTCCGATCCAGGACTTCCTGGCGGCACAGGCGCGCCGCCATGGGATGTGGATCATCGGTGGCACGCTGCCGATCAAGGCGGCCACGCCGGGCCGCGTGCGCAACGCCTGCTGCGCCTGGAACCCGACCGGCGAGCGCGTGGCGCGCTACGACAAGATCCACCTGTTCGCCTTCGACAACGGCGGCGAGCGCTACGACGAAGCCCGCGTGCTGGAGGCCGGGGACACCCCCGTGGCCTTCGAGGCCGAGGGCTGGCGCATCGGCCTGTCGGTCTGCTACGACCTGCGCTTTCCCGAGCTGTACCGCGCGCTGATGCAGCCGCCCTGCGACCTGCTGGTGGTGCCGGCGGCCTTCACCCACACCACCGGCCAGGCGCACTGGGACCTGCTGCTGCGCGCCCGCGCGGTCGAAAACCAGTGCTTCGTGCTGGCCCCCGCGCAGGGCGGCCGGCACGAGAACGGTCGCCGCACCTGGGGCCACAGCCAGCTCATCGACCCCTGGGGCCAGGTGCTGGCCTGCCAGGACGAGGGCGAGGCGGTGGTGGCCGCCGAGGCCGACCCGGCTGTTCAGACGCGTGTGCGCCAGCAGCTGCCGGCGCTGGCGCACCGGCGGCTGTGAGCACTGGGGGACGTCAGGGCTGCTCGACCGCCAGGCCGAAGTAGCGCGGCATCGTCGGGTCGCTGCTTTCCCAGCCGAAGACCGTCAGGCCCAGGCCGGTGGGCAGGCCGGCGACCGCATTGAAGTTCACGGTCTGGCCCGAGCAGTTCTTGCCACTGCCTGCAGCGCGCCCGACCACGCCGTCGTGGCCCAGGTTGACGAGCATGGTCTGCTTGACGCAGTTCTCGTTGGCGCGGCGCACGAAGCTCTGGGTGGCGGCGTCGGCCGACAGCACGCGGCGGTGCTCGAAATTGACCCCGCTGAGCTGGCCGTCGGCCGACTGCGAGAAGCTCCAGTTGGCATCGCGGCTGCCCACCGCCGGCAGCGAGCGCGCCACCGCGGGGGTCAGCACATGCAGCTGGTTCAGGCTGGCCACCACGTGCACCGCGCCGTTCTTGTTCTTGAAGGTGAAGACGCGGTCGACACCGCCGTCGGTGAATTGCAGGTCGTAGCCGCCGTCGGGGTTGGCCACCAGCTGGCCGAACACGCTGCCCGGGGCGCCGCAGGCCCCGATGCCGCCGTCGCCGCAGGTGGACAGGCGCAGCTGGCCCTTGCTGTCGACCTGCACCTGACCGCTGTCGGTGTGGAACAGGCCGTCGTCGCCCATGCTGGCGCCGATCATGTTGTAGGTGCCGGCAAGGGCCTTGCGCGGCAGCGTCATCTCGGGCAGACCGATGGTCATGCCCAGCGGGCTGCGGATGATGAACACGCCACTGCGCGACACCATCATCGGCTCCATGTCGGGCGTCATGTAGGCGCAGCTCTCGGCCTGCGGGGTGAGCGTCGCGGTTTCGCCGTTCCACAGCGTCACCGTCAGCGTGTCGCCGTCCAGGTGCAGCACGTGGTGGCGCCAGTTGGGGTCGGATTCGCGGAAATTGATCACCCGGTAGTCGCCGGTGGCCAGCGAGGGGCAGTTGACCGCTGCCGACGCCGGCAGGGCAGACAGGACGAGGGCGGCGGCAGACAGCCAGTGGCGCAGGGACATGGAACAACAGGGGTGGGTTGAGGTGCAGGCAGCCTACCAAGCCGGGCAGCGCGCCGCATCGGCCATTGGGTTGAGGTGGCCGTGCATCTGTCACTGAACGGCGCAAGCGGCCTGGCGGCACGCCGCCTTGCGCTGCAACAGGCTGGTGTCAGCCAGGGCTGACCACAATCAAGGCTCCGCCACCGCCGCGCCGCCGCCTGTGCCCAACGCCTTCAACTTCGGCATCTCGCCCTTCGACTGCCTCGGCAACGACGAGCGGCAGCTCGTGCGTGACCACCTGGACATCGCCTACTTCCGCGCCGGCGACACGGTGCTGGACCCGGCCACCGCGCCCACCCACCTGTTCATCGTGATCAAGGGCACGGTCGAGCAGCGCGACGGCGACGAGCTCGTCGGCCGCTACGGCCCCGAGGACAGCTTTGACGGCCGCGCGCTGGTGGCCGGCAAGGTCTCCAGCCGCTTCGTGGCTGCGGAAGAGGTGCTGGCCTACCAGCTGGCGCGCCAGGCGGTGGCCGAACTGATCTCGCGCAACGCCACCTTCGGCGCGCTGCTGTTCGCCGACCTGTCGAAGAAGCTCTCAGCGCTGTCGGCGCGCGGCAGCCAGCACGAGATGCAGTCGCTCAGCATGGCCCGCGTCGGCCAGGCCAGCGTGCGGCCGGTGCAGACGGTGGACGCCGGCACCGACATCGTCTCGGTGGTGCGCGTCTTCAGCGACAGCCGCACCGACCACGTGCTGGTGCGCGACACGCTGAGCGACCCGCCGCGCCTGGGCATCTTCACCACCACCGGCCTGCAGCGCGCCATCCTGCACGGCACGCCGCTGGACCAACTGCCAGTGCGCGAGCTGGCCACCTTCAAGCTGGTCAGCGTGTCACCCGATGACTACCTGTTCGACGCCCAGGCGGTAATGATCCGCCACAAGGTGCGCCGCGTGGTGGTGGCCACGCGCACCGAATCGGGAAGCGAGACCATCCTGGGCACGCTCGACCAGCTCGACCTGCTGAGTTTCCTGTCCAACCACAGCTACCTGATCACGCGGCAGATCCTGGAAGCCACCGACCTGGACGGCCTGAAGACCGCCGCCGGCCAGATCAACGGCCTGATCAGCCTGCTCTACCGCGGCGGCACGCCGGTGGCGCTGGTGGCGCGGGTGGTGCAGGAGCTCAACGCGCAATTGTTCGAGCGCGCCTGGCGTCTGATCGCGCCGGAGGAGCTGGTCGACAACAGCTGCCTGTTCGTGATGGGCAGCGAGGGCCGCGGCGAGCAGCTGCTGAAGACCGACCAGGACAACGCGCTGATCCTGCGCGACGGCTACGCGCCGCCTGCGGACCTGGCGGACATCTGCCAGCGCTTCTCAGATGCCCTGACCGACTTCGGCTACCCCGAATGTCCGGGCCGCATCATGCTCAGCAACCCGGAATGGCGCCACCCGGCGGCCGAGTTCGCGCAGACGGTGCGCCGCTGGCTGGTGATGCCCACGCCCGAGAGCCTGATGGCGCTGGCCATCTTCATCGACGCCCATGCGGTCTGCGGCGACGCCCACCTGCTGGAGGACGTGCGCGCCGAGGTCTTCAAGCTGGTCACCGACAACGACGCGCTGATGGCCCGCTTCGCCGCCGCGATCAACGCCTTCGAGTCCGGCCAAGGCTGGTGGAACCGTCTGCTGGCGCTGGGCGACGAGGGCCAGCAGCTCGACCTGAAGAAGGCCGGCACCTTCCCGCTGGTGCACGGCGTGCGCGCACTGGCGCTGGCCCACCGCATCCCGGCCACCGGCACCGTGGCGCGCATCGAGGCGCTGGCCGCCGACAGCCGCCTGCCGCCCGACCTGGCCACCAGCCTGGTCGACAGCCTGCACTTCTTCATGGGCCTGAAGCTCAAGACCGGCCTGGACGCGCTGGAGCGCGGCGAGCGCGCCGGCGGCATCCCGCTGAACCAGCTCAGCAGCCTGGACCGCGACCTGCTGAAGGACGCGCTGGGCGTGGTCAAGCGCTTCCGCACCATGCTGCACCAGCGCTTCCGCCTCGATATGGTCTGACAGACATGGTGCCCCCACGCTCCCTGCCGGTCGCTGCCCCCCAAGGGGGCTCTGGCAGCGGACCGGCGAAGCCGGATCCGCGCCAGCGGCTTGGTCATCTCTGCATTGCCACTCTGGTTCCATGAGTTCTGCACCAAGCAAGGCGCTTCCGCAAACGCCGACGATCTGGAATTTGCCGTGGCTGAAGCTCAAGCGCGAGTGGATGCTCTATCACCTGGGCGACCAGCGCTTTCGCTTCCTGTATGACGAGCCGCCGCCCGACGAGTGGGTGTCGGTGGACTGCGAGACCACCGGGCTGAACCCGAACAAGGACGAGATCATCTCGATCGGTGCGGTGCGCATCGTCGGCAACCGGGTGATGACCAGCGAGAAGCTGCAGCTGCTGGTCAAGCCCAGCAAGGCGGTCTCGGCCGAGGCGATCAAGGTGCACGGCCTGCGCGAACAGGACGTGGCCGGCGGCCTGGACATCGACGAAGCCATGCACCGGCTGCTGCGCTTCATCGGCCCGCGGCCGCTGGTGGGCTATTACCTGGAGTTCGACGCGGCGCTGATCAACCGCGCGCTGTTCCCGATGCTGGGCGTGCGGCTGCCGCAGCCGCAGGTCGAGATCTCGGCGCTCTACTACGACTGGAAGCAGCGCACGCTGCCGCCCTACCAGCACGGCGCCAGCATCGACCTGCGCCTGGCGACGATGATGGCCGACCTGGACCTGCCCACGCGCCACGCGCACGACGCGGTGAACGACGCGATCATGGCGGCACTGGCCTTCCTGAAGCTCAAGGCGCTGCTGCAGGCGCCCTGAGCACGCGCCGGGGGCGTCGGGCCTCAGGCGGCCAGCTGCCGGCCCAGCTCGGCCACGTTGCGGGCGTGCAGGTCGGGCGCGATCGTCGTGCCCAGGGCCTGCTCCAGCAGGCGCGCCGAGAACAGGCCGACCAGCACCTCGCCGTCGCCGTTGCGGCGCACCACCGGCAGGTAGCGCAGGCTCTGCGCGTGCATCGTGGCGACGATGTCGCCCACGCGCGCGCTGTCCAGTTGCCGGGCATCAATGACCTGCCACTGCGACAGCGGCGTCATCAGCCGCTCCAGGCGCAGGTCCTGGTGCGGCACGCCGTCGGCCATCGCCGCCTGCAGCGGGCGCTCGCCCAGCAGATCGTCGCGGGTGACGTAGCCAACCAGCTCGCCGTCGATGCCGCTGACCCAGGCCATCTGCACCCGGGCGGCGTGCAGCAGCGCCAGCGTGGCGTCGATGCCGTCCAGGTGGTCGGCGGTGAGGCAGGGGCCGGTCAGCAGATCGGACATGAAGGCGCGGGCGGGGTCGTCAACGCGGGCCTGGCGCAGCGGCCGCACCAGCCGGGGCGTGGTGGTCAGGCTGCCCAGCGGCAGCGGCAGGAAGGAGCGGGCAATCATTCGGCGGTCTTTCGGTGGGAGGACGGGCCGATGTTGCGCCGGCGCACATCAGGAAATCATCAGGATCGGGGAGAGACCGGGCGCGGGCTACAGTGCGCGCCATGAGCGCACGTCGCCATTCCTGCGCCCTGCTGCTGGGCGTGCTGCTGGCCGCCCGGCCCGGTCTGGCGCCGGCCCAGGCGGTGGTGCTGGACCGCTTCCTGGCGCCGATCGACGAACGCCGTCTAGACGACGGCCGCCAGGCGGTGTCCTGGATCCGCCGCGCCGCCCACCCGATCGCCGGCGCGGCCCCCGACCTGGCGCCGCTGGCCGCCCGCCTGGCCGAGGCCGAGGTCATCGGCCTGGGCGAGATCACCCATGGCAGCCAGGAGGACATGGCGCTGAAGGCACAGTTGCTGCGCCTGCTGGTCGAGCGCCACGGCCTGCGGCTGATCGCGCTGGAAGCCAACCGCGCGGTCGGCCTGCGCCTGCAGCGCTTCATCGACCCCGACAGCACCGAGACCGACGTGGCCGCCGCGCTGCGCGACTCGGGCATCTTCAGCGTCTACCGCTGCGAGGCCCTGGGCGCGCTGCTGCTGTGGCTGCGCGACTGGAACCGCGAGCACGCGCCCGGCGTGCGCCTGGTGGGCATCGACGTGCAGGACCCGGGCCGCGACGCGCAGGCGGCAATGCAGGCGCTGCGCCGCCTGGACGCAGCCCGCGCCGCCACGCTGGAAGCACCGCTGGCCGAGCTGCTGGTCGAGCGCGTGCCCCATGTGTCGGTGCTGTTCCCTCAGGCGCGGCGCGCGCAGTGGCAGCGCTGGAGCGCCGCCGCCGCCTCACTGGAAGACGCGCTGCGCGGCCAGCCCGATGCCCAGGAGGCGCAGGAGGCCGCCTGGTCGCTGCGCATGGCGCTGCAGACCTTCGAGTTCGATGTGGGCACCGCCGGCGCGCCGGTGGACCTGCCGCCCGAGGCCTTTTCGCGGCGCGACAGCGCGATGGCCGAGCGCCTGCTGCGCGCGCGCCGCGGCAACGAGCGCGCCGCGCTGTGGGCCCACGACACGCATGTGGCCGCCAACGGCTACGACATGTTCTCGCCCGCCGCGCCCACCGTGGGCCGGGTGCTGCGCGACCGGCTGGGCGCCGACGGCTATGTGGCGCTGAACTTCAGCTTCCGCCACGCCAGCTTCCATGCCCACGGCGTGGCCGCCGACGGCAGCGTGGACCTGCGCGGCGCGTTCAAGGTCTGGCGCATCACCGCTGGCCCGGGCGCGCTGGGCCATGCGCTGGCCAGCACCGGCCTGCACAGCTTCTGGGTCGACCTGCGCGAGCTGCCCGGCGAGCGCTGGGCGCTGGCGTTCCGTCAGGAGCCGTGGCGGCGCTTGGCTTTCGGTGACGGCGTCGCGCCCGAGCAGCTGGCCGCCGCCGATGTGGGCTGGCCGCTGGCCTGGGGCACCGACCTGCTGGTGCACCTGGACACGCTGACGCCCTCGCGGCTGTACGGCCCGGCTCAGCCGCCGGCCATGCCCGCCACGCCAGCCAGCAGCCCGACCACGCCAGCCAGCACGAAGTAGGCGAAGGACACGCCCACCGCGATCAGCAGCACCCGGCCCCAGGCGCGGCGGACATAGGCCTCGCCGTGGCGCTGGCGCACCAGGCGGATCTGCTCCAGGCCCGGCCCCAGGTACCAGGCCAGCAGGTAGGCCAGGCCGGTGGCCGAGCTCACGCGCCCGGCGATCACCTCGTCCTGCCAGGCCAGTTGCACCACCACGTAGAACACGCCGATCGCCAGGCCCACCAGCATCCAGCGGGCCGAGCGCCGCTGCCGGCCGGCATCGCCCAGCGCGCGCCAGTTCAGCGCATGCAGCCAGGCGCCGAAGACCGGCGAGAACAGCAGGCTCCACAACGCGGCGGCCTGCGGGTTCCACAAGGCCGGCGCGGTGGTGGGCGCGGCGACAGTGTCAGACGACGGCTCGTTCATCACAGTCGGCTCCATGAAAGAAGCCGGGCAAGGGCCCGGCTTGTCGTGTCGGGGAGCGGGCCGCAGCCCGCCCCTGCCGGGTCGGTCAGTGGCCCGAGGCGCCGGAAGCACCCAGGCCGGTTTCCGAGCGCACCTGCTGCGCTTCGAAGTCGGCACGCTCCTTCTTGGCCTGGTCGCTGTTGTCCAGGATGGAGAACAGCCAGACGCCGACGAAGCCGATGGTCATCGAGAACAGCGCGGGCGAGCTGTACTGGAACCAGGCCGAGCCCTTCGGGTAGCCCAGCGTGGCTTCCCACACCGCGGGCGAGACGACCGTCAGGCCGACCGACGAGATCAGGCCCAGGAAGCCACCGATCACCGCGCCCTTGGTGGTGCAGCCCTTCCACAGCATGCTCAGGAAGAGCACCGGGAAGTTGGCCGACGCGGCGATCGCGAAGGCCAGCGCCACCATGAAGGCGATGTTCTGCTTCTCGAAGGCGATGCCCAGGACCACCGCGACGACGCCCAGCGCCAGCGTGGTGATGCGCGAGACACGCAGCTCGGCCGCGCTGTCGGCCTTGCCGGCCTTGAACACCGTGGCGTACAGGTCGTGCGAGACCGCCGAGGCACCCGACAGCGTCAGGCCGGCCACCACCGCCAGGATGGTCGCGAAGGCCACCGCCGAGATGAAGCCGAAGAACACGTCGCCGCCCACCACCTTGGCCACCAGCACGGCCGCCATGTTGGCGCCGCCGGCCTTGATCGTGCCCTTGGCCACATCCGCGTACTCGGGATTGGTCAGCACCAGGGTGATCGCGCCGAAGCCGATGATGAAGATCAGCACGTAGAAGTAGCCGATCCAGGTGGTCGCCCAGAACACGCTCTTGCGGGCTTCCTTGGCGTCAGGCACCGTGAAGAAGCGCATCAGGATGTGCGGCAGGCCAGCGGTACCGAACATCAGCGCCATGCCGAAGCTGATGGCCGAGATCGGGTCCTTGATGAAGCCGCCCGGGCCCATGATCGACAGGCCCACCTTGGCGGGGTCGATGGCTTCGGCCTTGGCCAGCGCGGCAGCCGCGCTGGCAGCCGCTTCTGGCGACGACGCCGCCGAGGCCGCCGCAGCGAACTTGGCGATGTCGGCGCTCTTGCCGGCGGCGGCGATCGCGGTCTTCACTTCCACGCCCTTGGCGAACAGCGCTTCCGGCGAGAAGCCGAACTGCGACATCACCATGAAGGCCATGAAGGTCACGCCGCACAGCAGCATGATGGCCTTGATGATCTGCACCCAGGTGGTGGCGGTCATGCCACCGAAGAGCACGTAGATCATCATCAGGCCACCGACCAGCACCACCGCGACCCAGTAGTCCAGGCCGAACAGCAGCTTGATCAGCGAGCCCGCGCCCACCATCTGCGCGATCAGGTAGAAGGCCACGACGACCAGCGTGCCCGAGGCCGCGAAGGCGCGGATCGGGGTCTGCTTGAAGCGGTAGCCGGCCACGTCGGCGAAGGTGAACTTGCCCAGGTTGCGCAGGCGCTCGGCCATCAGGAAGGTGATGACCGGCCAGCCGACCAGGAAGCCGATGGAGTAGATCAGACCGTCATAGCCCGAGGCCATCACCGCGGCGGAAATGCCCAGGAAGGACGCGGCCGACATGTAGTCGCCGGCGATCGCCAGGCCGTTCTGGAAGCCGGTGATGCCACCGCCGGCGGTGTAGAAGTCGGCGGCGGAGCGGGTCTTGGCGGCGGCCCACTTGGTGATCCACAGCGTGGCGGCCACGAAGATGCCGAACATCACGATGGCGGTCCAGTTGGTGGCCTGCTTGGTCGTCTGACCCAGGTCACCACCGGCGGCCAGCGCGGTGCCGGCCACAGCGGCCAGCGCGCCGACAGCGGCGAGTTGCTTGAGGGCGCGCATCACTTCACCTCCTCTTCGAGGATCTGCTTGGTCAGCGCGTCAAACTCGCTGTTGGCCCGGCGCACGTAGATGCCGGTGATCACGATGGTGAAGACGATCACGCCCATGCCCAGCGGAATGCCCAGCGTGGTCACGCCCGAACCCAGCGGCTGCGCCAGGAAGGGCTTGTTGAACGCGATCAGCGCGATGTAGCCGTAATACACGACCAGCATCAGGATGGCGAGCATCCAGCCGAAGCTGTTGCGCTTGCTCTTGAGTTCCCGGTATTTCGGGTTGGCCTGGATGCGGGCCACGACAGGATCCGTCATGGGTCTCACTCCTTATGTTGGTGAATCGGCAGGGGCGCAGGGGCTCCTGTTCGGGCCGCAGTGTGGGAGCCGATGCTGACCGCCGACTGACCTGCTTGTTGCACCGCGAAACACCTCGGACACAGCGGTGACAGTGTTGAATGTTGCGTTGCGACAAGCTTCGACGCGCCGTACGGGGTGGGCTTGGCTATGATCCGCGGCCCGCTTTTTCCCTCGTACAGGCCTGCATGTCCGCCCCTTCCTCGCCCGCCGCCACGCTGAACGCCGCCCAGATGGCCGCGGTGCATCACCTGGCCGGTCCGTGCCTGGTGCTGGCCGGCGCAGGCTCAGGGAAAACCCGGGTGATTACCCACAAGATTGCTCGCCTTTTGCAGGCCGATGTGCCGGCGCGGCGCATCGCCGCCATCACCTTCACCAACAAGGCCGCGCTGGAAATGCGCGAGCGCGCCCGCGCGCTGGTGGGCCCGCGCGCCGCCAAGGACCTGGTGATCAGCACCTTCCACTCACTGGGCGTGCGCCTGCTGCGCGAGGACGGCGGCCTGCTGGGCCTGAAGCCGCAGTTCAGCATCCTGGACGCCGACGACGTGCTGGGCGTGCTGCGCGACGCCGGCAGCTGCAGCGACAACAAGATCGCCCGGCAGTGGCAGTGGACCATTAGCCTGTGGAAGAACCAGGGCCTGAACAGCACCACCGCACTCGCCGCCGCCAGTAATGACGAAGAGCTGCTGGCCGCCAAGGTGATGCGCCTGTACGAAGAGCGCCTGATCGCCTACCAGGCGGTGGACTTCGACGACCTGATCGGCCTGCCGCTGAAGCTGCTGACCACGCGCGAGGAGGCCCGCAGCAAATGGCAGAAGGCCTTCGGCCATGTGCTGGTGGACGAGTACCAGGACACCAACGCCGTGCAGTACGAGCTGCTCAAGGCCCTGGTGGGCCCGGCCGACAGCCCGGCCCGCGTGCCCTTCACCGCGGTGGGCGACGATGACCAGAGCATCTACGGCTGGCGCGGCGCCACCATCGAAAACCTCAAGCGCCTGCCCGAGGACTTCCCCGACCTCAAGGTCATCCCGCTGGAGCAGAACTACCGCTCCACCGGTGCCATCCTGCGCGCCGCCAACGCGGTGATCGCCGGCAACCCCAAGCTGTTCGAGAAGAAGCTGTGGTCCGACCTGGGCGACGGCGAGCCGGTGCGCGTGATCGAGTGCGACGGCGAGGAGCACGAGGCCGAGCGCGCCGTGGCCTTCATCCAGGGCCTGCGCGCGCAGGGCGCCAGCGGTGGCACCGACTTCGCCCACTTCGCCATCCTCTACCGCACCAACTTCCAGTCCAAGGTGCTGGAGCACAAGCTGCGCGCGGCGCAGATTCCCTACAAGGTCAGCGGCGGCCAGAGCTTCTTCGACAAGGCCGAGATCAAGGACCTGTGCGCCTGGCTGCGCCTGCTGGTGAACCAGGACGACGACCCCGCCTTCCTGCGCGCCGCCACCACGCCCAAGCGCGGCATCGGCCACACCACGCTGGGCAAGCTGGGCGAGTTCTCGGCGCAGTGGAAGGTCAGCATGTTCGAGGCCCTGTTCGCCGAGAGCCTGGCCGCGGCGCTGGGCGCCAAGGCGATTGCCACGCTGCATGAGTTCGGCCGCGCCGTGAACGAGCTGGAATACAAGGCCCGCACCACCGTGGGCCATGACGATGCCCGCGCGCTGCTGATGGGCTGGCTGACCGACATCGGCTATGAGCAGCACCTCTACGACAACGAGGACTCCGAGAAGGTGGCCGCGGCGCGCTGGAACAACGTGATCGACTTTGTCGACTGGGTGTCGCGGCGCTGCGGCGGCGAGATCCGCAACGAGGGCGGCATCGTCGAAGAGACGGAGAAGCAGAGCGTGCTGGACGTGGCGCAGACGATCAGCGTGATCCTCAGCCTGGCCGAGCGCGGCGAGGAGACCGACCAGGTCACCCTCACCACGCTGCACGCCAGCAAGGGCCTGGAGTGGCCGCACGTGATGCTGGCCGGCGTGAACGAAGGCATCCTGCCCTTCAAGAGCGACGGCGAGGACATGACGCCCGAGCGCCTGGAAGAAGAGCGCCGCCTGATGTACGTGGGCATCACCCGCGCCCAGCGCACGCTGGTGGTCAGCACCCTGCGCCGGCGCAAGAAGGGCCGCGACACCGTGCAAGGCGTGCCCAGCCGCTTCATCGCCGAGATGAAGCTCTCCGAGGCCGGCAGCGGCGAGGACCCCAAGGAACGTCTGAAGAAACTGCGCGCCGCGCTGGCCGCCAAAGCAGCGGGCGCTTGATCTGGGTTAAGCGCTGCGGTTTGCCGCGCGCGGGCATCGGCGTAGAGTGGTTTTCAGGCGGCCCCCTTCAGCGGTGGGCCAAAGACAGACCCCCTTCGAACACCCAGGAGAGCCCTGCATGTTTCCCGAGTACCGCGACCTGATCAGCCAGCTCAAGACCACCGACCACCACTTCCAGCACCTGTTCGACCAGCACAACGCGCTGGACCAGAAGATCAAGAACATGGAAGCCCACATCGAGCCGGGCACGCATGAGGAGATCGAGGCGCTGAAGAAGGAGAAGCTGCACCTGAAGGACCAGCTGTACGCGGTCCTGCGCAAGGCCAGCGCGGCGGCGTGAGCGCCTGGGGCCCAGGTCGACGGCGGATCGCCTGATCCGCCGTTGGCTGCTTCAGGCGGACTCGGGTCGTACGCAGTGCGATTCCGGTTGGCAGTGATCGCCCCACAGCGGCCGCAGGCCGCTGTGGGGCGCTCCCTATGCGGGCCTCGGCCCGAAGCAGCTGCAAGCCCGCACCACCAGCGCCGGAGTGCAGCGAACGCTCGGCGTGGCGGCGCGCCGGGCCCGGCCCCCCGGGGCGCGCCTGATGCTCAGGCCCCTTCGCTCAGGCAGCCTTGTCGAATGAGCGCGCCCATCTGCGCGTTGAAGTGCTCGGGCTGCTCCAGCTGCGGCGTGTGACCGCAGCGGTCGATCACGTCCAGCTGCAGGTGGGCATGGCGCGCGCAGCTGTCCTGCGAATGCGCCACCGGGATGACGGCGTCCTGGCGCCCGTGCAGCAGCAGCGTCGGCACGCGGCTCATGGCCAGCGAGGCCTGGGCCTGCTCGATCAGGGCGACACGCTGGCCACGCAGGCCGGTCATCTGCCGCACGCAGTCCAGGAAGGCGCGCTGGGCGCCGGCGCGCATCACGTTGCGGCGGATGAGTGCGCGCAGTTCCGGCGTGACCACGAAGTCCGGCCCGAAGATGGCCTGGACCTGCTGGGTCACCGCCGTCTCACCGGGTCGCGCCATCAGTTCGCCCAGGCCGGGCAGCGTCATCAGCCTGAACGGCAGCGGCGCGGCCGTTCCCAGGTTGGCGCTGGCCGCCAGCAGCATGCTGCGCACGCGTGCCGGCTGGCTCAGGTGCATCTGCAGACAGATGGCGCCGCCCAGGGAGTTGCCCACCAGGTGGACCTGGTGGATGGCCAGCGCGTCCAGCAGCGCCCACAGGGTCTGCGCGAAACGCGGCGGCGAGTCGGCCTGCGCGCTGAAGTCGGACAGGCCGTGGCCGGGCAGGTCCACCGCCAGCAGGCGCAGATCCTGGTGGGCCACCGCGAACTGCGCCGACCAGAGCTCCAACGAGCCGCCCACGCCGTGCAGCAGCAGCACGGCGGGCCCCGTGCCGCCGGCATCGCGGCAGCGGATCTTCAGGCCATCCAGGTTCACATGGAAATCGTTCATGGCGTTCTTTCACTGGGTTCGCCGGACGGGCCGGTGGCCGCTCAGGGCTTCGCCGGTGCACCGGCCTCCAGCTTGAAGCGGCCCTGCTCGATGCGCAGCATCACCACACCGCGCCGGTCGAAGCCGAGGTGGTCGCTGGGCGTGTAGTTCAGGACGCCGTGCGAGACGGCGATCTCCTTCTCGCTCTCCAGCGCGTCACGCAGGGCCTGGCGAAACGCGGGCGTGCCGGGTTGAGCGCGCCGCGCGGCCACCGGCACGATGCGTTCGAGCACCTTCAGCGCGTCGAAGGCATGGGCGCCGAACTGCGTGCGCGAGCCGGGGCCGTGCAGCTTCTCGAAGCGGGTCACGTAGTCCATCGCCACCGGGCGGAACGGGCTGGCCGGGTCGAGTTGCTCGGCCACCAGCACCGGGCCGGCGGGCAGCACCGCGCCGTCCATGGCCTGGCCGCCCACGCGCACCAGGTCGAGCGATCCCGAGCCGTGCGTGTGGTAGATCGGCCCTCGCCAGCCTCGCTCCTTCAGGTTGATCTGCGGCATCGCACCGGCCGAGCCCGCCGCCACCAGCAGCACGGCGTCGGGCTGGGCGGCCACCACCTTCAGGGCCTGCGCGGTGATCGCCGTGTCGGTGGGCGCGAAGCGCTCGGTGGCCACGATCTCCAGCCCGGCCTGGCGGGCCGAGGCGGTGAAGGCCTGCAGCCACATCTCGCCGTAGCCCTCGCCCCAGCCCAGGAAGGCCACGCGCCTGACCTTGTCGGCCACCATGCGGGCGGCCAGCGCCTGCGACATCAGCGGCACTGGCTGCGGCAGCGGAAAGGTCCAGTCGTCGGCACCGCCGGGCCGCGGCGCCGGGGCGAAGGCCAGTTGCACGGTCTTCGACTCGGCGGCCACGGTGGCGATCGAGAACACCCCGGGCACGCCCGAGGAGCCCAGGATCACGTCGGCCTTGTTCTCGGTGACGAAGCGGCGCGCGTTGCGCACCGCTGCCGCCGGATCGGAGGCGTCGTCGAGCACGATCAGCCTGACCGGCTCGCCGGCGATGCGCTCGGGCCACAGCGCCAGCGAGGCCTTCTGCGGCAGGCCCAGCGAGGACAGCGGGCCGGTGAGCGACAAGCTGACGCCGACGGTCAGCTCGGCGTGGGCGGTGATCGCGGTGGCGAACAGCAGCGCGGCGACGCCCAGGCGTCGGATGTCATTGAACATGTGTGTCTCCGTGGTCATGGCTCCGCCTCGCCGCAAGGTGCGGCGGGCGGAATCCTCAGGGTGGGATCAGAGGTAGGTCGACGCGAGGCCGCCGTCGACCGGCAGGTTGATGCCGCTGACCCAGCGCGAGGCATCGCTGCACAGGAAGGCGATCACCGGCGCCACCTCGTCGCTGAAGGCCGGCCGCTTCATGCGGTGGGCGTCCTGCTGCACGCGCTCCTGGCCCAGCATCTGCACGAAGTCGCCCAGGATGGGCGTGAACACCGGGCCGGGCGCCACGCAGTTCATGCGCACGCCGCGCTCGAGGAAGATCTTCTGCGACTGCGTGATGGTCCAGACGATCAACGCCTCCTTGAAGTACTGGTAGCAGCTCTCCTGCGCCACCGGGTGGTCGCGCAGCCAGTGCGCGCCTTCGGCAAAGCTCTGGGTGGCGCCCAGCGCGCGGTGCAGTTCCAGCCGCGCCGGCCACTCCGCGCCCAGGATGGACGAGATGTTGACCACCGAGCCGCCCTCGCCCATGCGTGGCAGCACCGCCTGCGTCAGGTGGCGCAGGCCCAGGTAGTTGACGCGGGCGACCAGCTCGGCCGGCGCGGTGCCCGGCACGCCGGCGATGTTGGCCAGCGCGTCGATGTGCGCGGGCAGCTGGGCCACGGCGGCGTCGATGGCCGCCGGGTCGCCCAGATCCACCTTGACAAAGCCGTCCAGCGTCAGCGTCGGGTCGTGGCGGTCCAGGCCGATGACGCGCGCGCCGCCCTGGCGGGCCAGTTTCGCGACATCGGCGCCGATGCCCGAGCAGCAGCCGGTGACCACGAGGGTCTTGCCTTGCAGATTCATGGGGTGTTCCTGGTTGATCGTCAGAAGGGGAAGGCCGGCGGTGCGGCCTTGAGGGTGAGCCACTGCCAGCGCGTGTACTCGTCAATGTCCGCCGGGCCGCCCACGGCGCTGCCGTTGCCGCCCAGGCCTGGACCGCCGAAGGGGTTGGTGCACTCGTCGTTGACCGTCTGGTCGTTGATGTGGACCATGCCGGCGTTGAGCTGCTCGCCAATCGCCATGGCCCGCGCCACGTCGCGGCCGATCACCGCGGCCGCCAGGCCGCCCTGGCTGGTGTTGGCCAGGGCCACGGCCTCCTCGTCGCTGGCGAAGCTGACCAGGTTGACCACCGGGCCGAAGGGCTCCTCGTCGAAGGCGCGCATGCCCGGCTGGACGCCCGACAGCACGGTCGGGCGGTAGCACAGGCCCTCGTGGGTGCCGCCGGCCTCCAGCGTCGCGCCCTGCGCCACGCTGTCCTTCACCACGCTGTCGAAGCGCTGCAGCTGGCGGGCGTCGATCATCGGGCCCAGGGCCACCTGGCCGCTGGCGCCGTCGCCCACCGGCAGGTGCCGGGCCTTGCCCACCAGGCGCTCGCGAATGCCGGCGGCCACCGCCTCGTGCACCAGCACGCGGTTGCTGGCCATGCAGATCTGGCCCTGGTGGAACCAGGCCCCGAAGGCGGCGGCACTGGCCGCGGCGTCCAGGTCGGCGTCGTCCAGGATGATCAGGTTGTTGGCCCCGCCCAGCTCCAGCGAGACCTTCTTCAGGTGCCGGCCGGCCAGCTCGCCGATGCGCCGCCCCACCGCGGGCGAGCCGGTGAAGGCGATCATCGGCACGCGCGGGTCCGTCACCAGGGCCTCGCCGGCCTCGGCGTCGCCCGGCAGCACCTGCAGCAGGCCGTCGGGCAGCCCGGCGTGTTTGAACGCCTCGGCCATGATCACGCCGCCGGACAGCGGGGTGCGCGGATCAGGCTTGAGCACCACCGCGTTGCCCAGCGCCAGCGCCGGGGCCACCGAGCGGATGCCCAGGATCAGCGGGAAGTTGAACGGCGAGATCACGCCCACCACGCCGTGCGGCACGCGCCGGGCGATCGACAGCCGCCCCGGCACCGAGGGCAGCACCTGGCCCTGGGCCTGCATCGGCAGGCCGGCGGCGATCTGGCAGATCTGGATCGCCTCCTTCACCTCGTGCTGGCCCTTGGGCACGATGCCGCCGGTCTCGCGGGCGATCAGCAGGGCCAGCTCGTCGAAGTGCGCCTGCAGCCACTGCGCCGCGCGCAGCAGCACCGCGGCGCGTTCACGCGCCCCGGTGGCGACCCAGTCGCGCTGGGCGGCGTGGGCATGGCCGATCGCCTCGTTCATGTCCTCGGCATTGGCGATGCCGGCGTGCGTCAGGACCGCGCCGGTGGCGGGCTCGTGCACGGCGCGTGCACCGCCGCGCGCGGGGCGCCATTGGCCGCGGTCGAAAACGTGGCCACTGGCCGGGGCAGCGTCGAACAGGCTGAGGGTCTCGGGGGCTCCCATGGTCGGGTCTCCTGGATGGTGGAAGGGGATGCAGCCGGGCAACCGGCCCGTGCTGCTTTGCAAACCGCAGGCCCTGCGGCATGCCTGGCCGCCGCGCGGGGGCGCCAGGGTGTCGGCGCTTCCGAGGTGAACTCCGGACTTTCCCGGCCCCCCAGGCGGGGCTCCGCGGCACATCCGGCGATCAGGATTAACCCTGATCAGGGCTTGATGTATTGATCAGGTCAAGCCCACACTGGCGCCCTTTGCCTGCTGAAATCCGCATGCCCAAGCCCCCGTCGTCCCGCGTGTCCCTGGCCGAGGTCTCGCGCCGCACCGGCGCCCTGATGCGGCGCGGCGACGCGGCCGCCGTGCAGGACCGGCCGCAGCTGTCGGACATCACCGAGTGCCTGTTCTTCTCGCCCGGCGACGGCCGGATCTGGCTGAACGACCAGCGCATGGTGCTGATGCACACCCGCTCGCTGGGCACGCTGCGGCGCGAGCTGATCGACACGCTGGGGTTGGAGCGCGCGCGCGGGCTGCTCACGCGCACCGGCTACCAGTCGGGCGAGCGCGACGCGCAGCTGGTGCGCGAGCGCTGGCCCGACGGCGACCTGACCAGCGTGTTCATGGCCGGCACGCGCCTGCACGCGCTGGAGGGTGTGGTGAAGGTCGAGCCCGTGGAGTTCGAGATCGACCCCGAACGCGGCCACTACCACGGCGAGTTCATCTGGCACCACTCGACCGAGGACGACGAGCACATCAGCGCCTACGGCGTGGGCACCGAGCCGGCCTGCTGGATGCAGCTGGGCTACGCAATGGGCTATGTCACCGGCATGATGGGCTGCCTGGTGGTGTTCCGCGAGGTCGAGTGCCGCTCGATGGGCGCCTCGCTGTGCCGCGTGATCGGCAAGACCGCGCAGGCCTGGGGCGATGTGAGCGAGGACCTGCGCTACCTGAATGCGCAGGACTTCCTGGCCACCCGCTCGCACGGCAGCGCGCCGCGCGCGGTGCTGGGTTCGACCGCGCTGGCCGATGGCAGCGGCGACGGGATGGTGGGCGTGTCCTCGGCCTTCAAGGCCGCCTGCCACATGCTCAGCCGGGTGGCACCCACCCGGGCCACGGTGCTGTTCACCGGCGAGTCCGGCGTGGGCAAGGAGATGTTCGCCTCGACGCTGCACCGCATCAGCCCGCGGCGCGAGCGGCCCTTCGTGGCGATCAACTGCGCCGCCATCCCCGAGGCGCTGGTGGAGTCGGAGCTGTTCGGGGTCGACCGCGGTGCGTTCACCGGTGCCAGCGCCTCGCGCCCCGGGCGCTTCGAGCGCGCCGATGGCGGCACGCTGTTCCTCGACGAGATCGGCACGCTCAGCCTGGTCAGCCAGGGCAAGCTGCTGCGGGCGCTGCAGCAGGGCGAGATCGAGCGCGTGGGCGGCACCCGCGCGATCCCGGTGGATGTGCGGGTGGTCGCGGCCACCAACGTGGACCTGCGCGCCGAGGTGCAGGCCGGGCGTTTCCGCGAGGACCTGTTCTACCGGCTGGAGGTCTACCCGATCCACCTGCCGCCGCTGCGCGAGCGGCGCGAGGACATCCCGCTGCTGCTGAGCCATTTCCTGCATGTCTACGCGCAGCGGCACGGCCGGCGGCTGGCCGGCTATGCGCCGCGCGCCGTGCGCGCGCTGATGGGTTACGCCTTTCCGGGCAACATCCGCGAGCTGCAGAACATGGTGGAGCGCGGCGTGATCAGTGCCGACGAGGGCGGCGTCATCGACCTGCCGCACCTGCTGCGCAAGGAGCAGCTGGGCGAGGGCACGCTGCTGTCGCTGGGCGCCCATGGCGCGCTGGCCGAGGCCGCGCCGGCCGAGCCGGCCGCCAGCCTGTTCGAGCGCGTCGCCGGACCGCAGGCCGACGCGATCGACCTGGCGGCGGTGGAGCGGCAGCTTTTGGCCGAGGCGGTGGCGCGCTGCGAGGGCAACCTCAGCGCCGCCGCGCGCCAGCTGGGCCTGAGCCGCGCCCAGCTCGCCTACCGTCTGCGCCGCGGCGGCTGATCAGCGCCGCTGCCGCACCCTCGCATACGCCCGCCAGAACCCCGCATCCTGGCTGGTCGCGAAGTTGATGCGCATCAGCGTGGTCGGCTGCCGCCGGGCATGGAACAGGTGGCCGGGGGCGAGCAGCCAGCCGTCGTCGTGCATGGCCTGGGCCAGGGCTTCGGTGTCGGTGCCGGTGTCCACCCAGCCGAACAGGCCGGCGGGTGGCGTGACGAAGCGGCAGCCGTGGGCTTCGGCCAGTTGCACGGTGCGCAGGCGGGCGCCGTCCAGGCGCTGCACCACGCGCTCGGCATGGCGGCGCAGCGCGCCCTGCTCCAGGCACAGCGCCATGGCCTGCTCCAGCAGCGCGGGCGTGGTGAGGGTGGACAGCAGCTTGGTGTCGACCAGGCGCTCCACCAGCGTCTGCGGTGCGGCCAGGAAACCCACGCGCCAGCCGGGCGACAGGATCTTCGAGAAGCCTGAGACATAGAGCGTGCGCTGCAGGCCGTCCAGCGCCGCCATGCGCGGCAGGTGCGGCGGCGCCAGGTGGGCGTAGGTGTCGTCTTCCACCACCCAGAAGTCGTGCGCCTCGGCCAGCTTCAGCACCTGGTGGGCGGTGCCCAGGCTGAGCGAGCCGCCGGTGGGGTTGTGCAGCACCGACACGGTCACGTACAGGCGCGGCTGGTGGGCCTGCACCAGCGCGGCCATCACCGCCAGGTCGGGGCCGTCGGGTGTGCGCGGCACCGGCAGCAGCCGCACGCCCAGCTGCGTCAGGCGGGCGTATTCCACCGCCCAGGCGGGCTCATCCACCAGCACCGCGTCGCCCGGGCGCAGCAGGGTGCGCGAGATCAGGTCCAGCGCATGCGTGGCGCCGGTGGCGGTGATGATCTGGCGCGGCTCGGCGCGCACGCCGAAGTCGGCCAGGCGCACCGCCAGCGCGTGGCGCAGTCGCGGATCACCGGACGGGTGGCCGTACTGCAGCGCGGCCACCGGGTCGGCCTGGGTCAGCACGCGGCGCAGCGTGCTGGTCAGCAGCGGCAGGTCCAGCCAGTCGGGCGGCAGGGTGCCCAGGCCGGGCGCAGGGCGGTCGCCCGCACCCGCGAACATGCCGCGGATCAGTGCGGTGGCATCCACCGGCGGCGTCAGCGCGGGGGCGCTGCTGGGTGTGGCGGGGCGGTGCTGGGCGTCGCGCACGAAGAAGCCGCGCTGGCGGCGCGCTTCCACCAGGCCCTGGGCCAGCAGCTGGTCATAGGCGGCCACCACGGTGTGCGGGCTGACGCCGTGGCGGCGCGCGCATTCACGCACCGACGGCAGGCGCGCGCCAGGCGCCAGCAGGCGCTGGCGGATGCGCTCGGTGAACTGCGCGGCCAGCTGCTCGGCCAGGGTCTGGCCGGCGTGGCGGGCCAGGGTGCCGGGGCTGGCGGGCGGCGGGGCGGTGGTGGGATCGAACTCGCGGGCGGCCATGATGAATCAGGGAGAACCCGCGCTGTAGCGATCGGCCGACCGATACAGATCATGCGGGTGCGCTGGACAACTGTACTGGTACTGTATTGGTAGGCTGCCTACACTGTCCAGCATGGACGCGCTGCCCTGGACCGACTTCATCGCCCTGCTGGGCGTGGTCACGGCCATGGCCTTCACGCCGGGGCCCAACACCATGCTGTCGGCCGCGCTGGCGGTGAACCGCGGGCTGCCGGCGGCGCTGCGCTTCTGCCTGGCGGTGCCGGTGGGCTGGTGCCTGATGCTGCTGGCCTGCGCGCTGGGCCTGGGCGCGCTGATCCAGGCCTGGCCGGCGCTGCGCGGCGCCATCACCGTGGCCGGGCTGGGCTATCTGCTGTGGCTGGCGGGGAAGCTGTGGCGCAGCGGAGAGCTGGGCGAGGCCGACGCGGCGCGGCTGCAGGTGGGTTTCTGGCAGGGCGTGGCGCTGCAGTTCGTCAACATCAAGGCCTGGATGGCGGCGCTGATGGTGGTGGCCGGCTGGGTGGCGCCCGGCGCGGCCGAAGGCTTCTGGGCCCGGCTGGCGGTGGTGCTGCCGGTGATGGCGGCCTATGCCTTCGCCAGCAACGCCAGCTACGCGCTGCTGGGCGGCCTGCTGCGCGGCTGGCTGGCCCGCGGCGCGCGGCTGCTGTGGTTCAACCGCACGATGGCGCTGCTGCTGCTGGCCACCGCTGTGTGGATGGCGAGGACGGCATGAACTCGGCCAACAAGGGGTTGATGATCGGCGCGCTGGGCGTGCTGATCTTTGCGATGACGCTGCCGATGACGCGGCTGGCCGTGGGCCCGCTGGAGGCGCCGCAGCTGCCGCCGGCCTTTGTCACCGCGGGCCGCGCGGCCGGCGCGGGGCTGCTGAGCGTGGTCTACCTGTGGGCAGTGGGCGCGGCGCGGCCGCGCGGCGCACAGTGGGGCCTGCTGGGCGTGAGCGCGCTGGGCACGGTGCTGGGCTTTCCGCTGGGGCTGGCGCTGGCGCTGCGGCAGGTGCCGTCGATGCATGCGGCCGTCATCACCGGTCTGCTGCCGCTGGCCACCGCGGCCATCGCCGCGCTGGCGCTGCGCCAGCGCGCGTCGCTGGGCTTCTGGGTCTGTGCGGTGCTGGGCTGCGCGCTGGTGCTGGCCTTTGCCGCCTTTGAGGGCGGCGGCGCGTTGGTGGCGGCGGACGGCTGGCTGCTGATGGCGATGCTGTGTGCCTCGGGCGGCTATGTGGCGGGCGCACGCCTGACCGCGCAGATGCCGGCCGAGCAGGTGATCAGCTGGGTGCTGGTGATGAGCCTGCCGCTGACGCTGCCGGCCGCGGCCTGGAGCGCGCCGGCCAGCTTCGCCAGCGTGCAGGCGGCGTCCTGGGGCGCCTTCGCCTATGTCACGCTGTTCTCGATGTGGTTGGGCTTCTTCGCCTGGTACCGCGGGCTGGCGCTGGGTGGCGCGCTGCGGGTGAGCCAGGTGCAGCTGATCCAGCCCTTCCTGTCGCTGCTGCTGGCGGTGCCGGTGCTGGGCGAGGCGCTCAAGCCCTCGACGCTGGGGTTTTCAGTGGCGGTGATCGCCGTGGTGTTCGTGGGCAAGCGCATGCCCGTGGGGAGATGAGATGAGGACGATGGGGCTGCTGGGCGGCATGAGCTGGGAATCGACCGCGGTGTACTACCGCCTGATGAACCAGGGCGTGGCCGCGCGCCGCGGCGGGCTGCACAGCGCGCCGCTGCGCCTGGCCAGCGTGGACTTTGCCGAGGTGGCCGCGCTGCAGCGCGCCGGCGCCTGGCAGCAGGCGGGCGAGCTGCTGGGCCGCACCGGCGCCGGGCTGCGCGCGGCGGGCGCGCAGGCGCTGCTGATCGCCACCAACACCATGCACAAGGTGGCCGACACCGTGGTGCGCGAAAGCGGCCTGCCGCTGCTGCACATTGGCGATGCCACCGGCCAGGCGCTGCGCGCCGCGGGCGTGCGCCGCGCCGGCCTGCTGGGCACGCGCTTCACGATGGAAGACGGCTTCCTGGCGCGCCACCTGAATGAGGGCTACGGCATCGACGTGGCCGTGCCGGCCGAAGCTGACCGCGCCGAGGTGCACCGCATCATCTTCGACGAGCTGTGCCGCGGCGTGCAGCACGACTCGTCACGCGCCACGTTCGCGCGCATCATCGGTGCGCTGGCCGAGTCCGGCTGCGACGCCGTGATCCTGGGCTGCACCGAGATCTCGCTGCTGGTGGACCCGGCGGTGCCCGGCTGGCCCGTGCCCCTGTTCGACACCACCGCGCTGCATGCGCAGGCCGCGGTGGACTGGATGCTGCAAGAGGAGACCGCATGAACTCGATCTGGACCCTGGCGCGCCGCGCCGACCGCCTGAACCCGTCGATCATCCGCGAGATCCTCAAGGTCACCGAGCAGCCCGGCGTGCTGTCGCTGGCCGGCGGCCTGCCCTCGGCCGAGACCTTTCCCATCGAGGCGATGCGCGAGGCCTGCGCCCAGGTGCTGACCGACACACCGAAGGAAGCGCTGCAGTACGCCGCCAGCGAGGGCTACGGCCCGTTGCGCGAGTGGGTGGCGGCCACGCTGAACGCGCAAGGCCAGCAGGTGAACGCGGCGCAGGTGCTGATCACCACCGGCTCGCAGCAGGGCCTGGACCTGGTGGCCAAGGTGCTGGTGGATGCCGGCGCGCCGGTGGCGGTGGAAACGCCCACCTACCTGGGCGCGCTGCAGGCCTTTGCGCCTTTCGAGCCGATCTTCGCCAGCGTGGCCAGCGACCACGAGGGCCCGCTGCCCGGCGCGATCGAGGCGCTGCGCCACGACGCACCCGGCTGTCGCTTCCTCTACGTGCTGCCCAACTTCCAGAACCCCTCGGGCCGGGTGATGCCCGAGGCGCGCCGTCAGGCGGTGGTGGCCGCGGCGCAGGCCGCGCGCGTGCCGCTGGTGGAAGACAACCCCTACGGCGACCTGTGGTTCGACGCGCCGCCCGCGCGCCCGCTGGCCGCGCGCTGGGCCGAGGGCACGGTCTACCTGGGCTCGTTCTCCAAGGTGCTGGCGCCGGGTCTGCGCCTGGGCTATGTGGTGGCGCCGCCCGCGCTGCACCCCAAGCTGCTGCAGGCCAAGCAGGCGGCCGACCTGCACACGCCGGGCTTCAACCAGCGCGTGGTGCACCAGGTGATCAAGGACGGCTTCCTGGACCAGCACATCCCCACCATCCGCGCCCGCTACCGCGCCCAGCGCGACGCCATGGCCGCCGCGCTCACCGAGCACCTGCCCGCCGGCAGCGAGTGGAGCGCGCCGCAGGGTGGCATGTTCTTCTGGGTGCGCCTGCCCGCCGGCTGTCACGCGATGGCCATGCTCGACAGCGCAGTCCATGCCGGTGTGGCCTATGTGCCGGGCGAGGCCTTCTACGCCCATGCGCCCGACCGCCGCACGATCCGCCTGTCCTTCGTCACGCTGGGGCCCGAGGAGATCCGTCAGGCGGTGGCGCTGCTGGGCGGCGTGATCCGCCGCCACCTGAACGAGGAACTGCAGGAGGACACGCCGTGATCCACCGCTTCACGCAGCTGGATGTGTTCACCGCGGTGCCGCTGCGCGGCAACCCGCTGGCCGTGGTGCACGACGCCGACGGCCTGAGCGACGCGCAGATGGCCGCCTTCGCGCGCTGGACCAACCTGAGCGAAACCACCTTCCTGCTCGCGCCCACCCAGGCCGAGGCCGACTACCGCGTGCGCATCTTCACCCCCGGCGGCGAGCTGCCCTTTGCCGGCCACCCCACGCTGGGCAGCGCCCACGCCTGGCTGGCCGCCGGTGGCGATGCCAAGCGCCCGGGGATGGTGGTGCAGGAATGCGGCGTGGGCCTGGTGCGCGTGCGGCGCGACGGCGCGCGGCTGGCGTTTGCGGCGCCGCCGCTGCGGCGCAGCGGCCCGGCCGATGTCGACACCTGCGCCCAGGTGGCCGATGCCCTGCGCGTGCGGATGGACGAGTTGCTCGCCGTCGAGTGGGTCGACAACGGCCCCGGCTGGATCGCCGCGCAACTGGCCGACGCGGATGCCGTGCTGCGCCTGCAACCCGACTTCGCCGCGATGCGCGGCCTGAAGCTGGGCGTGGTGGGCGCCTACCCGGCGGGTGCCGAATGCGCCTTCGAGGTGCGGGCCTTCGTGCCCGGCCTGGGCGTGCCCGAGGACCCGGTCACTGGCAGCCTCAACGCCGGCCTGGCGCAGTGGCTGATCGGCAGCGGCCGCGCGCCGGCGCGCTACGTGGCCTCGCAGGGCCTGGCGCTGGGCCGCGCCGGCCGCGTGCACGTGGCACAGGACGGCGACACGGTGTGGATCGGCGGCGATGTGGCGCCGTGCATCAGCGGCACGGTCAGCCTCTGACGTCCCTCAGGCAATCGGCAGCGCCAAGCTGCGCTTGAGCGGCTCGATCACCACCTGGGTGGTGATGCGGCTGATCTGCGGCACCTCGGCCATCAGGCGGGCGCACAGCGCGTCGTAGGTGGGCATGTCGGACGCCAGCACCACGGCCACCAGGTCGGCCTCGCCGGTCACGTACCAGGCCTGCTGCACCGCCGGCTCGGCGGCCAGCCAGGCCTTCAGCCGCGGCAACGCGGCGTAGTTGTCGCGGCCAATCGTCAGGCCGGCGATCAGCGTCAGGCCGCGGCCCATCACCGCGGGGTCGAGCACCGCCACCTCGGCCTGGATCACGCCGCGCTCGCGCAGCCGCTTCAGGCGCCGCTGAACCGCCGACGCCGACAGGCCGATCTCGGCCGCCAGCGCCTCGGCCTTGCAGTGCGCATCGGCCTGCACGCGGGTCAGCAGGTGGCGGTCGAAGTCGTCCAGCTCGGGCAGGCTCATCGGCGCGCAGTCTAGCTGCGTCCGCGGGTGGCCTGCTGCGGCCAGACCGCATGGGTGGGCCTCGCTTTGCGGCCGCGCCGCGCACGCGCCGCCGACACTGCCGCGATGTCCGACCGACCCGCCGCCGACCCCGCCTGGGGCCTGGCCACCACCGCGCTGCACGCCCACCTGCAGCCCGACGCCGCCACCGGCGCGATCCAGCCGGGCATCGCGATGTCGGTCAACCACCTGTTCACGCCGGGCGAGGCCGCCTTCTCGGCCCAGGGTGTGGACGATCTGGCCCAGCTGCCCTACCTCTACGCCCGCTGGGGCAACCCCACGGTGCGCCAGCTGGAGCAGCGCCTGGCCGCGCTGGAAGGCGCCGAGGACGCGCTGGCCACCGCCACCGGCGTGGCTGCGGTGGCCGCCGTCTGTTTCGGCCTGCTGCGCGCGGGCGACCATGTGCTGCTCAGCGACGTCTGCTATGCCGGCGCGCAGGAGCTGGTGCGCACGCTGCTGCCCGACTTTGGCGTGGCGGTCAGCGCCGTCAACCTGTCGGACCTGGACGCCGTGCGCGCCGCGATGCGGCCCACGACGCGGCTGGTCCATGCCGAGACGCCCTGCAACCCGCTGCTGCGCCTGACCGACCTGCGCGCGCTGGCCGACATCGCGCATGCGCACGGGGCGCTGCTGTCGGTGGACTCCACCCTCGCCACGCCGGTCTTCAGCCGTCCGCTGGCCCACGGTGCCGACCTGGTGCTGCACTCACTGACCAAGTTCATCAACGGCCATGGCGACGCGCTGGGCGGCGCGGTGATCGGGCCACGCGCGCTGATCGCCCGGCTGCGGGCGCGGGCCGGCGTGTACCTGGGCGCCACGCTGTCGGCGCACAACGCCTGGCTGATCCTGCGCGGCATCGACACGCTGGACGTGCGGCTGCGCCGCGCCGCCGAGTCGGCCGGCCAGATCGCGCGCTGTCTGCAGACCCACCCGGCCGTGCGCACCGTCACCTGGCCCGGCCTGCCCGACCACCCGCAGCATGCGCTGGCGCAGCGCCAGATGCCGGGATTCGGCGCGGTGCTCACCTTCCAGGTCCACGCACCCGGCCCGCAGGTGGCCCGGCGCCTGGCGCGCCATCTGCGCGTGGCGCACTACGCCTTCTCGCTGGGCCACCAGCGCAGCCTGGTGGTCTGGCTGGGCACCGACGAGATGCTGGCCAGCAGCTACCCGCTGCAGGGCGCCGCGCTGGCCGACTACCGCCGCTTTGCCGGCGACGGCGTGTTCCGCCTGAGCGTGGGCCTGGAAGACCCGGCCGACCTGATCGCCGACCTGGACCAGGCGCTGCGCGCCACCGATTGAACGTTCACCCCAAGGACCCCCATGACCCTGCTGTTCCCTGCCACGCGCCGCACCTGGCTGCACGCCACCACCGCCCTGGCCCTGGCCACCCTGCTGGGCGCCTGCGGCCAGCGCGAGGCCGCCACCACCGCGGCCGCACCGGCCCCCGCCTCGGCCGCTTCGGCACCCGAGCGCGAGCTGGTGGTGGGCACCGACGCGGTCTACGCGCCCTTCGAGTACCAGGACGAGAAGGGCCAGATCGTCGGCTTCGACATCGACGTGCTGCGTGCCACCGCCGAGGCCGCCGGCCTGCGCGTGCGCTTCGTCAACACGCCCTGGGAGGGCATGTTCAACACCCTGCTGCAGGGCGACCGCGACGTGCTGGTCTCGGCGATCACGATCACCGACGAGCGCCGCCAGACCATGGCCTTCAGCGCGCCCTACTTCGACGCGGTGCAGTTGATCGCCGTGCCCAGCGCCTCGAAGGTGGCGCACTTCGCCGACCTGAAGACCCTGCGCGTGGGTGTGCAGACCGGCACCACCGGGGACGAGGCCGCGTCCCAGCTGATGGGCAAGACCAACGCCAGGCTGCGCCGCTTTGAATCGACGCCGCTGGCGCTCAAGGAGCTGGAGTCCGGCGGCCTGGACGCGGTGGTGGCCGACAACGGCGTCATCGCCCACTATGTGGCGAACAACGGCGGCACGCGCTTCCGCGCGGTCAGCGACCCGGCCTTCGTGCCCGAGCAGTACGGCTTTGCGCTGCGCCCGGCCGACAGCGCGCTGCGCGAACGCCTGGACGCCGGCCTGCGGGCGATCCGCGCCGATGGCCGCTACGATGCGATCCACACCCGCTGGTTCGGACCGAAGTGATGACCCTGCGCCCCGACCCCATCGCCGCCTGGCTGGCACGCCGGCCCCACCTGGTGCTGGACGGCGCGCTGGCCACCGAGCTGGAGCGCCGCGGCGCCGACCTGCGCGATGCGCTGTGGTCGGCGCGCCTGCTGATCGAGCAGCCCGAGCTGATCCGCGCGGTGCACCTGGACTACTTCCGCGCCGGGGCCGATGTGGCCACCACCGCCAGCTACCAGGCCAGCTTCGAGGGCTTCGCGCGGCGCGGGCTGTCGCACAAGGATGCGGCGGCGCTGATGCGCCTGTCGGTGCGCCTGGCCACCGAGGCGCGCGACCAGGCGATGGCCGAGCGGGCCGCCGACGATGCCCGGCCCGCGCCGCTGGTGGCCGCGTCCGTCGGCCCCTACGGCGCGGTGCTGGCCGACGGCTCCGAGTACCGCGGCCACTACGGCCTGGACGAGGCCGCGCTGATCGCCTTCCACCGCCCGCGCCTGCAGCTGCTGGCCGCCAGCGGCGCCGACCTGCTGGCCTGCGAGACCATTCCCTGCATCGCCGAAGCGCGCGCGCTGGCGCAGCTGATGGACGAGGTGGGCACGCGCGGCTGGATCAGCTTCAGCGCGCGCGACGGCGGCCACGTCTGCGAGGGCGACACGATCGAGGACGCGGTGGCCGCGGTGCAGGGTGTCGACAGCGTGGTGGCGGTGGGCATCAACTGCACCGCGCCGCAGCACGTGGCCGAGCTGCTGGCGCGCGCCCGCACCCGCACGGCCAAGCCGCTGCTGGCCTACCCGAACGCCGGCGAGACCTGGGACGCCCAGGCCAAGCAGTGGCTGCCCTCGGCCGAGTGCGCGCACCGGCCATTCGACGAGATGGCGATGGACTGGGCCGCCGCCGGCGCGCGCCTGATCGGCGGCTGCTGCCGCACCGGGCCGGCGCAGATCGCGGCACTCTCCCGGCGCTGGTGAGGCCCGGCGGCACAATCGCCGCATGCAGCACACCGAAGTCGACCATCTGGTGGTCGCCGCCGCCACGCTGGCGCAGGCCGCCGCCTGGGCCGAGGCCACGCTGGGCGTGACGCCGCAGCCCGGCGGCCGCCACGCGCTGATGGGCACGCACAACGCACTGCTCGGCCTGGCCGGCAGCGTGTACCCCCAGACGTACCTGGAGCTGATCGCGATCGACCCCGAAGCACCGGCGCCCGGCCGCGCGCGCTGGTTCGGTCTGGACGATGCCGCGCTGCAGGCGCGCCTGGCGGCCCAGGGCCCCGAGCTGGTCGGTTTCGTCGCCCGCTCCAGCATGGTCGACATGCACCGCTGGGGCCTGATCAACGCGCACTTCCAGCCCGGACCCATCCTGTCGGCCAGCCGCGAGACGCCCGAGGGCACGCTCAGCTGGAAGATCGTGGTGGCCGACGACGGCCGCCCGCTGGCCGGCGGCGCGGTGCCCACGCTGATCCAGTGGACCGGGCCGCACCCGGCCACGCGCATCGCCCCCAGCGGGCTGGACCTGACAGCGCTGACCGTGCGCGGCCTGCCCGATCTGGCGCACCAGGTGCTGCGCCTTCGCCCGCTGACCCGCGCCGCGCTGCCCGGCCCGGCGCTGGAAGCCACGCTGGCCACGCCGCGCGGCCCCGTCACCCTCGCCACCCACGTCGCATGATGGATCGACACCTTCTGTTCCTGGTCGCCAGCAGCCGCGAGGCCGGCCACATCGGCAACACCGAGGCGCTGGCGCGCCACGCCGCCGAAGCGCTGCCCGCCGGCACCCGCCAGACCTGGCTGCGCCTGGCCGACCTGGCGCTGCCACCGTTTGTGGATCAGCGCCACACCGTGGGCCAGTACCCACCGCCGGAGGGTGGCCTGAAGACGCTGGCTGATTCCCTGCTGGACTGCACCGATCTGGTCGCGGTCAGCCCGGTCTACTGGTTCAGCATCCCCGCGCCGCTGAAGCTGGCGCTGGACCACTGGAGCGGCCTGCTGCGCGTGCCGGGGCTGGACTTCAAGGCACGCATGGCGGGCAAGCGCTTCTGGGTCGTCTCGACCAGCGGCCACCGCGCCAAGGCCCAGCCGCAGTTCGACAGCCTGGCGCTGTGCGCCGAGTTCATGGGCATGCGCTGGATGCCGCCCCTGTGGGGCCCCGGCGGCGCGCCGGGCATGGTGCAGGGCGATGCGGCACTCTGGGCCAGCGCCCGCGATTGGCTGACGGCAGTGGCCTGAGCGCGCGCAGACGCCTGCGGGTGGGCACCAATGCCGCCGCTGGCGCGGCTTGGTAAAGTCTGGATACACATGGGCGCCGCCACACGCAGCAGCGCCTTGTCCATTGACCCACCTCCAGGGAGTTCCATGTCGCGTTTGATGACCGCGGCGGCCGTGATGGTCGCCGCCCTGCTGTCTGCTTGTGCCTCGAAACCGCAATTGCCTGTGCCGCTCAATGACGCGGCGATCAAGGCCACCGACGCCCGCATCGGCGTGGTGATGGCGCCGCTGCCCAAGGCCGATACCTTCTTCCCCGGCGCCGACTGCCTGCTGTGCATCGCCACGGCCTCGGCCGTCAACAGCAAGCTCACCACCCAGGCCCAGACCCTGGGCGCCGAGGACCTCGCGGCGCTGCACAAGCTCGCCACCGAAGCCATCGGCAAGCGTGGTGGCCAGGCCGTGACGCTGGTCGCCCCCATCCAGCCCGAGGAGCTGCCCAAGCTGGACGGCGACGTCCCCAACCGCGCCCGCCGGGACTTCAGGGGCCTGGCCGCACAGCACCAGGTCGATCGCCTGCTGGTTGTCGAGATCAAGCAGCTGGGCTTCCTGCGCCCCTACGCCGCCTACATCGCCACCGACGCGCCGCGCGCCGTCGTCAAGGGTACGGCCTACCTGGTCAACCTGAAGACCAACGAGTACGAGTGGTACCTGCCGATCGATGTGGCCAAAGGGGCGGCCAATTGGGATCAGCCGCCTGCCTACCCGGACCTGACCAACGCGTACTACCAGGCGATCGAGTTGGCCAAGGACGCGGTGCTGACCCCGCTGCGCTGAGCATGGCGAGCCTCCTCATGGGGCGTTGGCGCCTCGTGCTGGCGGGCGTGTCGGTGGGTGTGCTGGCGACGCTGTCCACTGCGGCGGCCGCGGCGCCCGACCCGGCCACGCCGGCGCGCTGGCCGGTCGCTGCCGGCCAGTGGACGCTGCAGTTGCCCAAGGACCTGCAGCGCCTGGAGTTCCATGGCGAACTGAACGTCGACCAGGGCGCCGCCGGCGGCGGCGCCATGATGTACCCGGCGCCCAGCCTGGCGGGCTTCCTGGCCGCTGTGCTGACCCACGCCGCCCTGGTGGAGAGCAGCAAGTCGGCGCAGCGCGACAAGGCGCTGGCCGAGGCGGACCAGACCCTGCAGCCGCTGGCGCCGGCGCTTGAGGCCCTGTCACCGACCGCACTGTCCGCGGCGGTCGCCCCCCTGCTTGGCGCGGCGCCACAGCCCGCCTGGCAGGTGGAGGTGGCGCCCGTCTATGTCTTCAGCCGCGACCTGCGCAGCCTCAGTGTGGAGAGCCATCTTCTGCTGCGGCGTGCCGCCGCCGACGAGGTCCTGGCGCGCACGGCGGTGCGGGCCACCGCAGCACCGCTGGCCGCCGAGCGCGTACCCGCCGGCTGGACGGACAACGACGGCCAGGCCCTGCGCCAGACCGCTGCGCAGCTGCTGGTGCAGGCGGTCACGGCTGGGCTCCGGTCGCTGGCCGGTGACTGGGACCAGGCCACGGCGCCGCAACGCACGGTGCGTTACCCCTTCGGTGGGGGCGAGCGCATCGAGCGGGTTCAGGTGCTGGAGAGCCGCTGCGAGGGGGCCGTGGTGCGCCACCTGCGCGGCGATCTGATGGTCATCCCCTGGCGGGATCCGTCCCGTGCGGGCGAGTGCCCGCCCAGCGATCGCCCTTGAGCAGCCGGGGCCGAGGGGCCCGCCGGATGGTCGCGGGCCCGCCCTGGCGCCTATAGTCAGCCTTCAGCCCTCACCTGGAGACCACCGTGCGACTGCCCATCCTGCCTACCCTGAGCCTGCTTGCCGCAGCCCTTGTCCTGCCCGGCTGCGCGATGCACGGCCCGGCTCACACGGGCCCGGCCGCCGTGGCCACGCTGGCCCCCACCGCCGGCAACGCCACCGCCGGTCAGGTGATGTTCCACGAGATGGGCGGCCACCTGATGGCCCATGCCCGCATCACCGGCCTGAAGCCTAATGCCGAGCACGGCTTCCACCTGCATGAGAAGGGCGACTGCTCGGCGCCCGATGGCACCAGCGCCGGGGGCCACTTCAACCCCACCGGCCAGCCGCATGGCCCGCAGGGCGCGGCGCACCACGCCGGTGACATGCCGGCGCTGAAGGCCGATGCCAATGGCGTGGCCGACGTGCACTTCCACCTGGACGGCCCGACCATCGCCGCCGGGCCCGCCAGCATCATCGGCCGCAGCGTGATCGTCCACGCAATGCCCGACGACTACACCACCCAGCCCACAGGCAACTCGGGTGCGCGCATCGCCTGCGGCGTGATCGCGGCCCGCTGAGCGCAGCACCCTCCGCGCGGATCAGGCACACTTCCGGCCGATGACCCGACTGTCCTGGACCCGCCTGTGGCACCAGCGCCTCGCCGCGCTGGCGCTGGGGGCGTTGCTGGGTCTGCAGGGCATCGGCCTGTGGCACGGCATTGCGCATGCGCTGCCGGGGGTGCAGCAGACTGCTGGCACAGCGGCCTCCTCGGCCGCTCACTTCGCGGCCCACGGCGCGAACGGCCACCACGGGCACTGGGGCCACAGCGCCGGCGATCTGGCCTGCGAGCTGCTGGACCACCTGGCCCAGGCCACACCGCTGGCCGCCGCGCCCTTGGCGCTGGCATCGCCGCCGCTGCCAGCGGCGGCACCTGACACGCCCGCCCCGGCAGGCCGCGCGGCCGACACCCCGTCGGCCTTCCTCGCCCGCGCCCCCCCGCGGGGCTGAACGTTCCCACCGTCATCCGCTGCCCTGGCCGCCAGGCCTGGGCAGTGCCATTGCTGTGGCCCTGCCCGCTCGCGGGCTGGCCGAACGTTCGAGTCCTTCATGCGCCTCACCCTGATTGCTGCCGCCTGCGTCGCGGCCGGGCCCGCCTGGGCCCAAGACGCCACCACCGCCACCCCCTCCCAACAAATCGTCGTCACCGGCAACCCGCTGCGCCAGGCCGACCCGGCCGCCCCGGCGTCGGTGCTCAGCGACGAGGCCCTGGCCGTGCGCCGCAGCAGCACGCTGGGCGAGACGCTGGACGGCCTGCCCGGCGTGGCCGCCACCGGCTTCGGCCCCAACGCCAGCCGGCCGGTGATCCGCGGCCAGGACGGCGACCGCATCCGCATCCTCAGCAACGCCGGGGCATCGCTGGATGCGTCCAGCCTGAGCTTCGACCATGCGGTGCCGCTGGACCCGCTGGTGATCGAGCGCATCGAGGTGCTGCGCGGCCCGGCCGCGCTGCTGTACGGCGGCAGCGCGCTGGGCGGCGTGGTCAATGCGATCGACAACCGCATCCCGAAGTCGCCGCTGGCACCGCTGTCGGGCGCACTGGAGTTGCGCGGCGGCGGCGCGGCGCAGGAGCGCGCGCTGTCAGGCCTGGTCGAAGGCGGCGCCGACGGCCTGGCCTGGCATGCCGACGCCTTTGCCCGCCGCACCAGTGACCTGGCGGTGCCGCGCTTCACGGTGGACGGCGACAGCCGCACCCGCGTGCTCAACTCGGCCAGTGACGCCACAGGCGGTGCGCTGGGCCTGTCCAAGGTCTGGGCCGACGGCTACGCCGGCGCCAGCATCGACACCTACCGCAACGACTATGGCGTGGTCGTCGAGCCCGATGTGACGATCCACATGAAGCGCGACAAGCTGGCGCTGGCCGGTGAGTGGCGCGCGCTGGCGGGCCCGATCAGCACCGTGCGCGCGCAGGCGGCCTTCACCGACTACCAGCACCAGGAGGTGGAAGGCAGCGGTGCCGTGGGCACCACCTTCGCGACGAAGGGCGGCGACGCGCGCGTCGAGGCGGTGCAGGCCAGCACCGCGCTGGGCGCCGGCCGGCTGGACGGCGCCTGGGGCCTGCAGTGGGAGCGCGCGCGCTTCTCGGCGCTGGGCGAGGAGGCCTTCGTGCCCAGCACACTGACGCAGCAGCTGGCGCTGTTCGGCCTGCAGCGCTGGAGCCTGGGCAAGGACCTCAGCGTCAGTGCCGGCCTGCGCGCCGAGCAGGTGCAGGTCGATTCCGACGGCGATGCGAATGGTGGCACGCCGCGCTTTGGCGCGCCGCAGCAGCGGCACTTTCACCCGCTGAGTGCCTCGCTGGCGGCCAGCTGGGGTCTGGGTGCCGGCTGGCAGGCCACCGCCAGCCTGGCGCGCTCGCAGCGTGCCCCCACGTCGTACGAGCTGTACGCCGATGGCGTGCACGCCGCCACCGCGGCTTATGAGCGCGGCAACCTGAACCAGGCGCTGGAAAGCGGCCGGCAGTTCGACCTGGGCCTGGCCTGGCAGCAGGGCCCCCACAGCGCGCGCCTGAGCGTGTTCCACAGCCGCTTTGCCAACTACATCGCGCTGGCCGCCACCGGCACCGACTTCACCACCGACGAGGGCGAGGTGGTGCCGGTCTACGCCTTCACTGGCGTGCCCGCCCGACTGCGCGGCCTGGAGGCTGAAGGCCGCTGGCAGGCCTGGTCCCAGGCCGGCCAGACACTGACGCTGGAAGCCCAGGCCGACCTGGTGCGCGGCGAGCGCAGCGACACCGGCGAGCCGCTGCCGCGCCTGGCGCCGTGGCGCGTGTCCGTGGCGGCCGACTGGCAGACCGGCCCCTGGGGCCTGCGTCTGGACGTGCAGCACGCCGCGCGCCAGGACCGCGTGGACGCCAACGACACGCCCACCCCCGGCTGGACCCTGGCCCACCTGCGCGCCAGCTGGACCACCCGCCTGGCCGGCCACGACACGGTGGTGTTCGCCCGCATCAACAACCTGGGCAACACGCTGGCCACCTCGGCCAGCGCCATCCCCACGGTGCGCGCGCTGTCGCCGCTGCCGGGACGCAGCGTGGCGGCCGGCGTGCGGGTGGCATTCTGATCAGCGCAGCGCCGAGGTGAAGGCGGCGATGCGCCGCATCGCCTCCTGCAGCCGCTCCATCCCGGTGGCATAGGTGAAACGCACCCAGCGGTCGCGCTCGTGCACGCCGAAGTCCAGGCCGGGCACGACGCAGACGCCGGCCTCGTCGAGCAGGCGGTTGGCGAAGACCTCGCCGCTCAGGCCCCAGCGCGAGACATCGGCGTAGACGTAGAAGGCGCCGTCGGGCTCGGTGGGGATCTCGAAGCCCATCGCGCGCAGCGCCGGCACCACGTAGTCGCGCCGCTGCGCGAAGGCCTGGCGGCGCTGCTCGTAGATCGCCAGGCTCTCGGGCTCGAAGCAGCCCAGCGCGGCGTACTGCGCGGTGGCCGGCGGGCAGATGAACAGGTTCATCGCCAGCTTCTCGGCCTGCGGCACCAGCGCCTCGGGCAGCACCAGCCAGCCCAGGCGCCAGCCGGTCATGCAGAAGTACTTGCTGAAGCTGTTGATGACGATGACGTCGTCGCCCAGCGCCAGCGCGCTCCTGGGCGTGGGGCCGCCGTAGGTGAGCTGGTTGTAGATCTCGTCAAACACCAGAAAACCGCGCCGCTCGCGCACCGCGTCCAGCACGCGCTGCAGCGCCTCGGGCGCGATGGTGGTGCCGGTGGGGTTGGAGGGCGAGGCCAGCATCACGCCGCGGGTGCGCGGGCCCCAGTGGGCGCGCACGTCGTCGCCATCGAGTTGGAAGCGCTGCCCGGGACCGGCGGGGATCAGCCGTGTCGTGCCGTCGAAGGCGCTGACGAAGTGGCGGTTGCAGGGGTAGGTGGGGTCGGGCATCAGCACCTCGTCGCCCACGCCCACCAGCAGCGCGCAGGCCAGCTGCAACGCGCCCGAGGCACCGGCGGTGACCAGGATGCGGCTGGCCGGCACGTCCAGGCCGTGCACGCGGCGGTAGTGCGCCGAGATGGCCTCGCGCAGCGGCGTGATGCCGCTGTACGAGGTGTAGCGCGTGCGGCCCTCGGCCACCGCCCGGTTCAGCGCCTCGACCACTGCGGGCGGCGCGGTGAAGTCGGGCTCGCCCACGCTCATCTGGATGATCGGCCGGCCTTCGGCGGCCAGCGCGTCGGCGCGGCGGAACAGCGCCATCGCGTGGAAGGGGTCGATGGCATCGACGCGGGCGGCGGTGGGATAGGGCAGCATGCGCGGCTCCAAGGTGAGTTGTCGGGGCTCCGGCGCTCAGGGCCAGAGCAGGTTCATCCAGTCGGGCGCCGAGGTGTCGGCATCCTCGTCGCGGTTACTCAGCACCAGCAGGGCCTCGCCGGTGGCGGGGCGGCGCAGGCACAGCGCGCGAAAGCCGGCGTAGGCGCCACCGTGGAAGACCACCTCGTGTCCGCCTCGCGGCAGCACCTCCACGCCGAAGCGGTAGCTCTGGCCGGGTGGCGCAAAGCGGGTGTCGTCGGCCATGGCGCGCGCCAGCAGGCTGTGCGGGCCGCGCGCCTGCCAGTCGGCCAGCCAGGCGGCCTCGGCGCGCTCCAGATCGGCCAGTGTGGACCACAGGCCGCCGTCGCCCCAACTGGCCAGCGGCACTGGCTGGTCGCGCCAGGCGCCGGCGGGGTCGCGGGCATAGCTGCGCGCACGGCGCGGCAGCACGCGCCATGGATCGCGCTCGAAGCCGGTGTCGCGCATGCCCCAGGGGCCGAAGAAGCGCTGCTGCGCCAGCTCGGCCAGACTGAGCCCGCTGAGCTGCTGCAGCCGCTCGGCCAACAGCACGTAGTTGCTGTTGCTGTACTCGTGGCGCTCGCCCGGCGTGAAGTGCAGGCCGCCGCTGCGGGCGATCAGTGCCAGTGCCTGCGCCTGATCCACCAGATCGTTCTCGTGGTGGGCCAGTTGCGCCTGCCACAGCGACAGGTAGTCGGGCAGGCCGGTGGTGTGGCGCAGCGCATGGCCGATACGGATGGGATGGTCCATCTCGGCCAGCGCGGGCAAGTGGGCGCGCAGGTCGTCCATCAGGTCCAGCTGGCCGTCGGCCACGGCCTGCAGGACCAGCGCCGAGACCCAGGGCTTGGCCTCGGAGGCCAGGTAGCAGCGGGTGTGTTCGGTCAGCGGGGCGTCCCACTCCAGGTGCGCGCAGCCCTGAACGCGGCGGCGCAGCACACGGCCGTGCTGCAGCCAGGACAGTGCGAAACCCGGCGCCGACGGCGAGGCGGCGCGATCGGCCAGCACCTGGTCCAGCCGCGCCAGCAGCGGCGACGGATCGGACAAGGGATGGGGCGGTGGCACGGTCTCGGGCAGCATGCAGGCTGGTTTCCAACACGGACTGTGCATTGTCATGGACGGCGCCCACCCCATCACCCGCCGCGATCTGGTTCATGGTGCTGCCCTGGCGGCGCTGGGCGGTGCTGCCCAGGCCCAGGGTCTGGCCGGCCAGACCGACGCCGACAACGCCACCGCCCACGCCTGGCGCGACCAGCCCAACCGATGGGACGACCAGGCCGCGCTGCGCGACGAGGACGAGCCCGACCTGCTGGTGGTGGGCGCGGGCATCAGCGGCCTGGCGGGCGCCTGGTGGTTCCGCGAGCACGCGGGGCGGCCGGTGACGATCCGCGTGCTGGAGGCCGCCAGCGAGCTGGGCGGTCATGCGCGCCGCAACAGCTTCACCAGCCGCAGCGGCGCCACGCTGATCGGCTACGGCGGCTCGCAGTCGCTGGACTCGCCCTCGCTGTTCTCGCCTGCGGTGCATGCGCTGCTGCGCGGCGTGGGCATTGATCTGCAGCGCTTCAACAGCGCCTTCGACCACCGCTGGCACCAGCGCCACGGGCTGACCGGTCATGCGGTGCATTTCGGCCGCGCCGACTGGGGCCAGGCGCGCACCGTGCTGCGCGCAGCGAACGAAGCGCCGGCCGCCTGGCTGGCGCGCACGCCGCTGGGCGCCACCGCGCAGCGGGTGCTGGCGCGCTTGTTCGATGAGGCCTCGAGCCACGATCCGCTGCCCGGCCTGCGCACCCGGGCCGCACGTGCCGGCGTGCTGGCGAGGCAGACCTACGCGCAGTTCCTGCGCCGCGGCTGGGGCGCCGACGACGAGACGCTGCGCTGGTTCCAGGTGTCGACGCAGGGTTACTTCGGCGTGGGCATCGACGCCACCACGGCGCTGGACGCCTGGGCCGCCGGCCTGCCGGGCTTCCAGTCGCTGGACCTGGGCGAGCGGCCGTTTGCCGCCAACTCGCCCAGCGGCCGGCAGCTCAGGCTCAGCACCGACGACTACATCCACCACTTCCCCGACGGCAATGCCGGTGTGGTGCGGGCGCTGTTGCGCGCGCTGTTGCCCGCCGCGCTGCCCGGCGCCGAGGGCATGGACGGTCTGGTTGATGCACCGCTGCTGAGCGAGCGCCTGGACGAGCCTGGCCAGCCGGTGCGCATCGGCCTGCGCCACACCGTGGTGGGCCTGCGCCACCGGGGTCCGCCCGGCCCGGCGCAACGCGTGGAGCTGCGCTACCTGGACCCGCAGGGCCGGCTGCGCAGCGTGCGGGCGCGCCAGGTGCTGCTGGCCTGCTGGCACCGCGTGATCGCGCGGCTGACCGACGAGCTGCCGGCGGCCCAGCGCCGCGCGCTGGACGACCAGGTCAAGGTGCCGCTGCTCTACACCAATGTGCTGCTGTCGAACTGGCGCGCGTTCCAGGCCGCGGGGGTGTCGGGCATCCGCGTGGTCGATGGCTTCTGGGGCGATGTGGCGCTGGACTTTCCGGTGGCGCTGGGCCGTCAGCGCCCGCCCGCGTCGCCGGATGAGCCGATCCTGCTGCACCTGGGCAAGGTGGTGGTGCCGGGCGGCGGTGGGTCGGCGCGCGAACAGGCGGCAGCCGGCCGCAAGCAGCTGCTGGCCTGGGACTTCAGCTTCATCGAGGGTCAGGTGCGCACACTGCTGGACGAGGCACTGGGCGCGCATGGCTTTGACAGCGGGCGCGACATCGAGGCCATCACCGTCAACCGCTGGGCCCACGGCTATGCCTACGAGTACATGCGGCCCTGGGACGCGTACTGGCCGCGCGGCCCGCTGCCCTGCGAGACCGCGCGCCGCGGCTGGGGCCGGGTGGCGATTGCCAACAGCGACGCTGGCGCCTACGCCTATGCGCACAGCGCGATCGACCAGGCCACGCGCGCGGTGCAGGAGCTGCTGCCTGCCGCCCGCCTGCCCGAGTGGCGGCGTTTTCCAGGACCGGCGATGCCGACCTGACAGTCTGGGGATGTGGGCGCCGCATGCGGCGCGCAGAATCCACCGTCAGACCACAGGGAGACGGCGATGGACGAGCACTGCGACCTCGTGATGAAGGGCGGCATCACCAGCGGCGTGGTCTACCCGCGGCTGGTGGCCGAGCTGGCCACGCGCTACCGCTTCAAGAACATCGGCGGCACCTCGGCCGGGGCGATTGCCGCCGGCGCCTGCGCCGCCGCGGAGTACGGCCGCCGCCACGGCCATGCGCAGGCCTTCGAGCGCCTGGGCGAGCTGCCGCAGCAGCTGGGCGAGCCCATCACGCCCGAGGGCCGCACGCGGCTGTTCACGCTGTTCCGGCCGGCGCCGGCGCTGCGCCGGCATTTCGCGGTGATGGTGGGCGCGCTCAACGCCGGCCCGCGCGACGCCGCCCGCGCGGTGCTGTGGAGTCTGGTGAAGATGCAGGCGGGTCTGGCGCTGCTGGCGCTGGCCCTGGGCAGCGTGCTGCTGTGGCCGCTGCTGCTGGCGGTGGCGCCGGCACTGCCCACCGCCGCGATGGCCACCGGCGGTGCCACGGCCATGGCCATTTGTGCTCTGGCGGCCGCGCTGGCCAGTCGCGCGCTGCTGCACGGTCATGCACTGCGCGCGGCCGGCGTGGCCGCGCTGGCGGTGGGCGCGCTGGCGGTCTTCCTGCGCTTGCTGGCGCCTGCCACCGACTGGCCGGCCGCGCTGGGCCACGGCCTGGCCGTGTGGCTGGTGGCGCTGCTGTGGATGCTGCCGGTGGTGGCGCTGGTGACCTGGCGCTTCGGCCGCGGCCTGCTGGCCGGGCTGCATGCCAATGGCTACGGCCTGTGCAGCGGCCAGGGCGACGCACACACGCCGCCGGACCAGCCGGCGCTGACCGACTGGCTCACCGGCTACTTCAACACCCTGGCCGGCAAGGCGCCCGACGGGCCGCCGCTGCGCTTCGGTGAACTCTGGGGCCATGACGACCCCGAGCTGCCGCGCGACATCAACCTCGAGGTGATGACCAGCGCGGTGAGCCAGCAGATGGTCTATGGCATTCCGCTGCGCCCCGGCACACCGCGCTTCTTCTACGACCCGGTGGAGTGGGCGCGGCTGTTTCCGCCGTCGGTGATGCAGGCGCTGGACGAGGCGCTGCGCGCCCACCCCGAAGGCGATGGCAGCGAGCCACTGCGCGAAGGCAGCCGCGTGCTGGGCCCCGAGGGCCGGCCGCTGCGCCCGCTGCCACGGCGCGCCGACTGGCCGGTGGTGGTGGCCGTGCGCATGAGCCTGAGCTTTCCGGTGCTGCTCTCGGCGGTGCCGCTGTACGCGATCGACTGGAGCCTGAAGACCAATGCGCAGTGCCGCCAGGCGATCGACGCCGCCGCCACGCCCGAGCAGCGCGCCGCCCACCCGCTGCAGGCCAAGCGCATCTGGTTCTCGGACGGCGGCATCGGCAGCAACATGCCGCTGCACCTGTTCGACGCGCTGCTGCCCGGCCACCCCACCTTTGCGGTCAACCTCAAGACCGCCCACCCCGACTACCCGATCCATGACCAGGTGCCGGGCAACGAGGGCGGGCGGGTCTACCTGCCGGTGGACAACCGCGGCGGCAGCCAGCGCTTCTGGAACGCGCCCAACGATGCCGCGCCGCTGGGCGGGCTGGTCGGCTTCCTGGCCTCGATTGTCGACACCATGCAGAACTGGCGCGACGAGATCCAGTTCCCCTATCCGGGCTTTCGCGACCGCATCGTGCAGATCAGCCAGCGCCCCGACGAGGGCGGTCTGAACCTGGACATGCCGTCGAAGAACATCGAGGCGCTCTCCGGCGCCGGCGCGATGGCCGCGGCGCGCCTGATCGACCGCTTCCACCCGGCCGGTGCCGAGGGCGGCGCCGGCTGGCACAACCACGAGCAGGTGCGCCTGGGCACCTTCCTGGGCACGGTGCAGCCGGGCAGCGCGGCGCTGGCGCCGTCACTGGCCTCGGGCGAGTGGACCCCGCTGCTGAAGGACCTGCGCTACGACGCGCCGCAGCGCGCGCTGGCCGGCGAGTTCATGGCCGTGCTGAACCAGCTGGCCCAGCTGGGCCCGGACAGCGGCCTGTCGCTGGAAAGCGGCGCGCTCAAGCCGCTGGCGCAGATCCGCATCACGCCGCGGATCTGAGCGTCCTGCCGATCAGCGCCGACTGGCCAGCCACACGCCACCCAGCACCAGCACGCTGCCGGCCAGGAAGCGCGCCTCGATCGGCTCGCCCAGCAGAAAGAGGCCCAGCACCACGCCAAAGACCGGCGTGAGAAAGCTGAACGCGCCCAGCGGCGCCGCTTGGTAGTGGCGCAGCAGCCAGAACCAGACCAGGAAGCTGGCGCTGGACACCACCAGGCTCTGGAAGGCCAGGTGGGCCCAGGCCAGCGGCACCGGCGTGAAGTGCGCCTCGCCCAGCAACAGCGCCGCCGGCAACAGCAGCGCACAGGCCAGGCCCAGCTGCCACATCAGGGTCTCGGCCGGCGGGGCGGAGGACAGGCTGGAGCAGCGGATGCACACCGTCGTCGCGCCCCACGAGGCACCGGCCAGCAGGGCCAGCAGGTCGCCCAGCAGCACCGCCGGGGCCTCGGGCATCGCACCCTGCGGCGCGCGGCCCAGGAAGGCCAGCGCGATGCCCACGAAGGCCAGGCCGATGCCCAGCCACTGGCGCCGCACCAGGCGCTCGGCCGGCAGCCGCCAGTGCAGGCCCACCGCCGCGAAGATCGGCGAGGTGTAGAGCAGCACCACCACGTGCGAGGCGTGCGTGAGTTTCAGCGCCTGCGCCACCATCAGGTATTCGATGGCGAACAGCGCGCCGGCCAGCACCCCGGGGCGCCAGCGCGTCAGGCCCGATTGCCGCCACGCGGCCCAGCCGCCGCCCAGGGCCATGATCAGCCCCAGCGCGATGCCCGAGCGCAGGCCGATCATCGTGGCCGGGCTGACCAGCGGCGCCGCGGCCTTCAGCGAGATCTGCTGCAGGCCCCAGGTCAGGCACAGCAGCAGCATCAGGCCGCTGGCGCGGCCATCGAGGGGAAGTCGTCGATCCATCGGCCCGGATTGTCGGGGCAGACCCGGGTCCGGGCCCGCGGGGGCGCGGGCTACAGTCGGCGCGCCCCTTTGCTGCCTGCCGTGTCCCCATGAGCCCACCCCGTCTGCCGCTGCGCCGCCGCTTTCTCCAGGCCGCGGCCGCGCTGCTGGCGGCGCGCAGTGCCGCGGCGCGGCCCACCGCGAAGGACGACGCCGCGATCGAGCGCCTGCTGCGCCGCATGACGCTGGAGGAGAAAGCCGGCCAGCTGAGCCTGTTCTTCGACGACGCGCGCGAGGATGCGGTCAACGCGAACCCGGCGCAGGTCGAGCGGGCGATGGCCGACATCGGCGCCGAGATCGCCGCCGGGCGCGTCGGTGGCCTGTTCAACGGCATCGGCGTGGCCAGCGGGTGGGCGCTGCAACGCATCGCGGTGGAACGCTCGCGGCTGGGCATTCCGCTGCTGTTCGCGGCCGATGTGATCCATGGCCTGCGCACCGTCTTCCCGGTGCCGTTGGGCGAGGCCGCGGCCTTCGACACCGCACTGGCCGAGCGCACCGCCCGCGCCGCCGCCGAAGAGGCCACGGCCGTGGGCATCCACTGGACCTTCGCGCCGATGGTGGACGTGGCGCGCGACCAGCGCTGGGGCCGCGTCGTCGAGGGCGCCGGCGAGGACACCTGGTGGGGACAGCAGCTGGCCGCGGCGCGGGTGCGCGGTTTCCAGGGCCGCTCGCTGCGCGACGACGACAGTCTGCTGGCCACCGTCAAGCACTTCGCCGGTTATGGCGCCGTGGCCGGCGGCATGGACTACAACAGCGTGGAGCTGTCCGACGCCACGCTGCATGACGTGCACCTGCCGCCGTTTCGCGCCGGCCTGGAGGCGGGCGCGCTGGCGGTGATGACGGCCTTCCACGACCTGAACGGCATCCCCGCCACCGCCCACCACGGCCTGCTGACCGGGGTGCTGCGCCAGCAGTGGGGCTTCGGTGGCCTGGTGGTGTCGGACTTCGCGTCCGATGTCGAACTGGTGACCCATGGCCTGGCAGCCGACGACAAGGATGCGGCGCGGCGCGCCATCCTGGCCGGCTGCGACATGTCGATGGCCAGCGCGCTCTACAACCGCCACCTGCCGGCGCTGGTGCGCGAGGGTGCGGTGCCGATGGCGGTGCTGGACCGCTCGGTGCGGCGGGTGCTGCGGGTGAAGCAGGCGCTGGGTCTGTTCGAGCGGCCCTACCGCTCGCTCGACCCTACGCGCGAGCGCAGCGCGCTGCGCCGCCCGCAGACGGTGGCGCTGGCGCGCGAAGCGGCGCGCCGCTCGGTGGTGCTGCTGAAGAACGAGGGGCGTCTGCTGCCGCTGCCGGCGCAGGGACAGCGCATCGCGCTGATCGGGCCCTTCGCGCAGGACCGTGTGCACCTGATGGGGCCCTGGGCCCTGTGGAACGAGCCGGCGCAGGGTGTGAGCCTGGAAGACGGCCTGCGCGCCGCACTGGCCGACCCGGCCGCGCTGCAGGTGGTGCCGGGCTGCGGCATCGAGACAGCGCTGGACGGTGGCATCGCGGCCGCCGTGGCCGCGGCGCGTGCGGCCGACGTGGTGATCCTGTCGGTGGGCGAGAGCGACGCGCTGTCGGGCGAGTCGGCCTCGCGCACCGACATCGGTCTGCCGCCGGTGCAGCAGGCACTGGCCGAGGCGGTGGCCGCCACCGGCACGCCGATGGTGGTGGTGCTGCAGCATGGCCGTGCGCTGGCCCTGAGCGGCGCGGTGCGCGCGGCCCCCGCGATCCTGGCCGGCTGGTACCTGGGCCAGCAGTCCGGCCACGCGCTGGCCGACCTGCTGCTGGGCCAGCAGGCGCCCTCAGGCCGCCTGCCGGTGAGCTTTCCGCAGGCCTCGGGCCAGCAACCCTACTTCTACAACCACCGCAACACCGGCCGGCCGCAGGAACGTGCCGACGAGACGCGCTTCAGGTCGCGCTACCTGGAGGTGACGAACGAGGCGCTCTACCCCTTCGGCCACGGCCTGGGCTACGGCGAGATCGTCTACGAGGCGCTGAGCCTGGACACCGACACCCTGGCCTGGGACGGCCGTTGCCAGGTGCGTGTGCAGGTGCGCAACCTGGGGCCGCGCGCGATGCGCGAGGTGGTGCAGCTCTACATCCACCAGCGCGTGGCCAGCCCGGTGCGGCCGGTGCGCGAACTGCGCGGCGTGCAGGCGGTGGAGCTGGCCGCCGGCGAGGCCGCCAGCGTGGCCTTCACGCTGAGCCGCCACGACCTGGCGCACCGCGATGCCCAGGGCCGCGCGCGCGTGGAGCCCGGCTGGTTCGACCTCTGGCTGGCGCCGTCGGCCGCGGCCGGCACGCCGGTGTCCTTGCGCCTGCTCGGGCCTACTCCTTCACCGCGCTGAGGTTGTCCTCCGAGTTGCGGTCGATGCGCTTGTTGTACGGATCGACCCCCACGTAGGCCGGCTTGCTGGCCACCGTCAGCGTGATCTGCTGGCTGCCGCTGGTCAGGCGCTGGCGCTGCATCGCCAGCACCGACTGGGCGGTGTAGCCGGTCTTGCCGGGCTCGACGGTGAAGGCGCCGATGTCGCAGGCCTCGTCCAGCGGTGCCTCGGTCTCGACGCCCTTGCCGTCGGCATACAGCTTGCGCGCCTCCACCGTGAAGCGCACGTCCCAGCGGCCGTCGGGGCGGCGGGTGGCGCTGGCGTCGCGGGCCTTCAGGTCGAGCAGCGTGATCTTCTCGAAGAGGTCGGTGATCAGGGCCTGGTGGGCGGCGTTGCCCAGGCCGGCCTCGGCGCGCAGCAGGCGCAGGAAGTCGGTGCTGTTGGCGTAGGGCGCGGGCTGGAAGGCGTACTGCTGCAGCAGCTTGGCCAGCGTGCGGTTGACCACCTCCACGCCCAGCGCCTCCTTGGCCCACCACATCGCCAGCGAGCCCTTCTGGTAGTGGATGTAGGGCTGGTTCTCCACCCGGGCCAGCGGCATCTCCTCGACCACCTCGCCGCCGCGCGAGCGCAGGTAGCGGTCGAGCTCGTACTTCAGGAAGCGGCGCATCTGCTCAGGGCCGTAGAGCTGCTCCATCACCAGCAGTGCCGAGTACTGCGCGAAGCTCTCCACCAGCAGCGTGTTGCCCTGCTGCGGGCTGGGCGAGAGCTGGTGTCCCCACCACTGGTGGGCGATCTCGTGCGCGGTGACGTAGGTCACCACGTCGATCTTGTCGGGGTCGTCCAGCCGGGTCAGGAAGCCGATGTTCTCGCTGTACGGAATGGTGTTGGCAAAGCTCTGCGCGAAGTTGGCGTAGCTGGGGAACTCCAGGATGCGCGCCTGGCGGAACTGGTAGGGCGAGAACTGCTGGCCGAACAGCTGCAGCGAGGCCTTCATCGCCGCCAGCATGCGCGGCACGTTGTAGTCGTGCCCCGGGTGGTGGTAGACGGCCAGCTCGATCGGGCCCAGCCGGTCGGTCTTCACCGCGTAGCGCGCCGACTGGATGCTGAAGAAATGGTTGATCGGCGCGTCGGTCCTGAAGCGCACGGTGCGGCGGCCGTCCTTCGTCACATCGCTGACGGTGTAGCCGGGGGCGATCGGGGTCTGGTCGGCGTCGGTGCCCACCGTGATCTCGGCCTGCACCCAGTCGCTGTCGCCGCGCAGGCCGTTGAAGGCGCGGGCCGAGTCGTCCTCCAGCGTGGGGGGCCGCAGGTCGGCCGGCAGGCCCTGCTTGCGGCGCTTGGCGCGGTCCTTCAGGAAGCCCTCGCGCGAGACGCCCAGGCCCGGCGCGATGTCACCGTTGTCGACGAAGCTGCCGTTCTCGACGATGCGCGTCAGTGGCGCGCCATTGACGAAGCCGCGCTCCTGCAGCGTGGTGGCAAAGCCCAGCTCGCGCACCTCGCCCGGCTGCATCGGCGTGTCCAGGCGGTAGCGCCGGAAGCCCCAGTCCGGATGGTCGGCGCTGACGGTGGCGCCGGGGATGTCCAGGCGGTCGATCACCAGCCGCGGCGCCCAGGCGACGATCAGCTCGGCGATCGGGCCGCCGCTGCGGTTCTCGAGGCGGTAGCGGCCAGTGGTGACGGCGCGCGCCTCACGCGGGTAGAGCTGCACGTCCAGCGTGACCGCGGTGATGCGTGGCTGGGGCAGCTTCTCCAGCGGCAGCATGGCGCGCTCGGCCTCGGCCAGGATCCGCTCCTGCTCGGGCAGCGGCTGGTAGCGGTTGAGGATGTTGGTGTTCCAGAAGATCCAGCCGCCCAGGCCCACCCAGGCCAGCGCGGCGGCCGTGCCCAGCCAGCCGGCCGGCCCGCGCAGGCGCGCGCGCGCCTGCGGCCAGCGCTGGCGCAGCGTGCTGCCGGCGCCACGCTGCCAGAAGGCGTAGGCCCCCACCGCCAGCAGCAATGCGCAGGCGCTCCAGTACAGCTGGTACCAGACCATGCCGATCCAGAAGCGCGACATGCCGCCCATGTCCGACAAGGGCACCGGCGGCGTGCCGCTGTAGTTGTAGAGGTTGTGCTCGAAGCCGGCCGAGGCCAGCGCGATGGCCGCCACCACCTGCAGCAGCATCAGCCCCCAGCCGATGTACTTCTGCGGCACCAGCACCTGCACGAACACCGACAGCACCGCCAGCTGCAGCGACAGCAGCACCGTGGGCAGCACGAACCACCACAGGTAGGACAGCGGCTGCAGCTGCGTGAAGCCCTTGGCCAGTTGCACCGCCATGCCGGTCAGCGCGGCCACCAGCGAGGTGGCCAGCAGCACCAGCGCGATCGCGGCGATCTTGGGCAGCAGGTGGGCCCAGCCAGGTGCGGCGGTGGCGTCGACGATCTCGTGCATGCGGCGCTCGCGGTCGCGCCAGACCAGCTCGCCGCCGTAATAGATCGCGATGATGATGGGCATCAGCGTGAACGCGCCCTGCAGCGCTTCCACCATCAGCCGTGTCACCGGGTAGCTGCCGCTGCCGTACCACTCGTTGCTGAACCAAGCGCCACCGCCGGCGTTGAGCACGCCGATGAACAGCAGCACGAAGAAGGCCGGGCTGCGGAACACGAAGGCCATGTCGAAGCGCGCCAGGGCCAGGAACTGGGCGCGGCGGGTGGCGGCGTCGGCGCGTGGCGGCGGCAGGGACCGCGGCGGGGCCGCTGGCGTGGCGGTGGGCGCTTCAGGCGCCACCGCGGCGACCTTGGCCGCGCGCTGCTCGAAGCGGAAGCGCCAGGCCGTCCAGGCGAACAGCGCGCTGCCCAGGCCCAGCCAGAGCAGCCGGTTGGCCAGGAACAGGCCCGACAGCTCGGGCAGGCGCGTGTTGCGGTCGGCCGCGGTCCAGTACTTGGTGGCGATGCTCAGTGCCGACAGGCCGAAGGGATCGGACAGCGCCGAGACCACATCGCGCTCCATGTTGCGCAGCAGCCCGCGCGAGACGAAGTACAGCACCAGCAGCGCCACCGCCCCCACATAGGACCACATCATCGAGCGGGTGCTGGTGGCCAGCGCGAAGAAGGCGCTGCCGATGATCACCAGCGTGGGCAGCGCGAAGACGAACAGCGCCCAGAGGTAGTCGCCCGGGCGGAAGGGGCCGACCTTCTCGGGGTCCAGCCAGGGCATCAGCGCGCCCACGCCGATGCCCAGCGGCACCGCGGCCAGCACCAGCAGCGCCGCGGCCAGCGCGCCGCTGAAGCGACCGCCCAGGTAGGCGCCCTTGCCCAGCCGGGTGCTGCGCAGGATGGGGGCGAAGCCGGTCTCGTCGTCGCGCAGCACCGTGCCGGCCACCATGGCCACGACCACGAAGATCGCGAACAGGCTCATCACCGCCAGCGTCTGCACGATCGCGAAGGGCGAGTTCAGGTTGACGTTGCCCTTGCTGCCGATCTGGATCTGGTCCACCGTGGTGGCGCCGAAGGCCAGCAGGAAGAACAGCGCGAAGCCGACCCAGAGCACCGGGCTGCGCAGCTGGTAGCGCCACTCGAAGCGCGCCACCGCGCTGAAGAAGGAGCCGCCCATCTCAGGCTCCTTGCGCGGCGGCAGCGGCAACGCTGGCGCGGTGGCGGTGCAGCGTGGCGAAGTAGACGTCTTCCAGCGTGGGCTCGGCGGGCGCGAAGCCGGGGCCCGGCGCGCCCGCGCCCGGCTCGGCCAGCGCGCGGATCACGGTGCGCCCGGCGCGCAGCCGGGTGGCGATCACCGCGTGGCGCTCACGCGCCGCCGGCAGCTCGGCCTTGTCGATGTCGGCCTGCCAGATGCGGCCGGCCAGCGACGCGATCAGCGCCGACGGCGTGCCGCTCTCGACGATGCGCCCGCCCACCAGGATGGCGGTGCGCGGGCACAGGTCGGTGACGTCGTCAACGATGTGGGTGGACAGGATCACCACCACCTGCTCGCCGATCTCGGCCAGCAGGTTGTTGAAGCGGTTGCGCTCCTCGGGGTCGAGGCCGGCGGTGGGCTCGTCGACGATGATCAGCCGCGGCTGGCCGATCAGCGCCTGCGCAATGCCGAAGCGCTGGCGCATGCCCCCTGAGTAGCCGGCCACGGCCTTCTTGCGCGCCTCCCACAGGTTGACCTGGCGCAGCAGCGACTCGACCGTGTCGCGCCGCTCACCGCGGCCGGCCACGCCCTTGAGCACCGCCAGGTGGTCCAGCAGGTCCTCGGCCGACACGCGCGGGTAGACGCCGAAATCCTGCGGCAGGTAGCCCAGCGTGGCGCGCAGCGCCTCGGGCCGGGCCAGCACATCGATGTCGCCGAAGCGGATCTGACCCTGGCTGGGAATCTGCAGCGTGGCCAGGCAGCGCATCAGGCTGCTCTTGCCGGCGCCGTTGGGCCCGAGCAGGCCGAACATGCCGGCCGGGATGTCGAGCGAGACCCCATCGAGCGCGCGTGTGCCGTTGGGGTAGACGTGGGTGAGGTCGCGGATGTTCAGCATGGCGCGCATGCTGCCGCATGTCGGGCGCGCTGGCGGCGGGCGGCCGACCAAACGCGGGAATCTCCCGATGAATCGCCGGATGGGCGCCCTGGACGGCGGAACCTGCGCGGCGCGGGCGGGTCCGCGCCCAGAAACGACAAAGCCCGCTTGGGGCGGGCTTCATTCATGGGTTCAGTGGTTGCGGGGGCAGGATTTGAACCTGCGACCTTTGGGTTATGAGCCCAACGAGCTACCAGACTGCTCCACCCCGCGACTGAAGCTAGCAGTGTAGCACGGAAAGTGGCGATCAGTCCAGGTGCGCGCCAAAAAGCGATCAGAGACCGGCGCGCTGCAGCGTGACGTTGAAACGCGACGCATCCTCGAAGCCGACAACGCGCAGGCCGTTCATCTCGCGGCCCTGGGCGTCGAAGAAGATGGTGCCGGGCGGGCCGAACAGGTTGAAGCGCTTGAGCAGCGCGCGGTCGTCGGCGCTGTTGGCGGTGACGTCGGCCTTCAGCAGCAGCGCGCCGGCCAGGCGCTGGCGCACCGCGGCATCGGTGAAGGTGAAGCGCTCCATCTCCTTGCAGCTGACGCACCAGTCGGCATAGAAGTCCAGCATCACCGGCCGGCCGGCGCTGGCCAGCGCGGCGTCGAGTTCGGCCACGCTGCGCACCGGCTGCCAGGGCAGCGTGCTGGCCGCGACGGCGCCGCCGCCGGTGAAGTGGCCCAGCGGCTGCAGCGGATCACGGCCGCCCGAAGCGGCCCCCACCAGCTGCGAGACGCCGAGCGTCAAGGCCGCGATGCCGGCCGCACGCTGCACCCACACGCGCGGCGCGTGGCTGTGCGGATGGTTGTCGAAGGGGCGCAGCATGAAGCCGGTGACCAGCAGTAGCGCGCCCCAGCCAGCCAGCACCGCCCAGGCCGGCAGCACCGGCTGCACGATGTACAGCGCGGTGGCCAGCAGCAGCAGGCCGAAGAAGTGCTTGACCGCGTGCATCCAGGCACCCGAGCGCGGCAGCCAGGCGCCCGCCGAGGCGCCCAGCGCCAGCAGCGGCACGCTCATGCCGCAGGCCAGCGCAAACAGCGCGCTGCCGGCCAGCACCACGTCGCGGCTCTGGCTCAGGAAGACCAGCGCCCCGGCCAGTGGCGCGCTGACACAGGGGCTGACGATCAGCGCCGACAGGCCGCCCATCAGGAACACGCCGACGAAGCGCCCGCCCGGCAGCTGCGCCGACACGCCGTGCAGGTGGTTGTGCAGCGCACTGGGCAGGCGCAGCTCGTAGACGTCGAACATCGCCAGCGAGAAAGCCACCAGCAGCGCGGCGAAGCTGGCCAGCACCCAGGGTTTTTGCAGCGCCGCGGCCAGGCCCTCGCCGGCCAGGCCGGCGGCCACGCCCAGCGCGGTGTAGACCATCGCCATGCCCAGCGAGTAGGCCACGGCCAGGCCGAAGCTGCGGCCGCGCGAGACCTGCCCCTGGCCCGCGATCACCGACGACAGGATGGGCAGCATCGGCAGCACGCAGGGCGTGAAGGCCAGCAGCAGGCCCATCACGAAGAAGGCGCCCACCGTCGTCCACCAGTTGCCGTCGCGCAGCACGCGCTCGATGCGCGCGGTGTCGCCCTGGGCCTCGGGCGCTGTGGCCTGGGGCGGTGGCGTGGCGGCACCGGCCAGCAGGCTGCCGGGGCTGGCTGCGGGCGTGGCGCTGGCCTCGTCGGTCAGCAGGCGCGCGCTGCCATCGCCACCGAACCCGGTCAGTGAGACCTGCAGGCGACGGGTATCGGGCGGGTAGCACAGGCCGGCGTCGGCGCAGCCCTGGGAGGTGACCTCGAGCACGAAGGGGCCGCTGGCTGCGCGCACCGGCAGGCGCACCGTCAGTGCGCCGCGGTAGGTCTCGACCTCCTTCTGGAAGGTCTCGTCGAACTTGACCTTGCCCTTGGGCAGCTCGGGCTCGCCCAGCGTGGCGCCATCGGCGGCGACGAACTTGAAGCGCTCGCGGTAGAGGTAGTAGCCGTCGGCGATGTCGAAGCGCAGCTGCACCGCATCGGGTCCGGCGGCCTGGGCCGACAGCTTGAAGGCCTGGTCGGGCTCGAGGAAGTCGGCCGCGCGAGCGGACAGCAGCGCGCCCAGGGCGATCAGCAGCAGCGTGAAGAGGCGGAACAGGCGCATGGTCCGGATTCTGAGGGGCGCTCGGGGCGGGTGGTTCCCGGCCCATGAAAAAAGGCCCGCACGGGGCGGGCCTTGTTCGCGGGGGCAGCCGTGGATTACTCGGCAGCGGCCTCGGCGGGGGCCTCGGCCACTTCGGGGCGATCCACCAGCTCGACGAAGGCCATCGGCGCGTTGTCGCCGACGCGGAAGCCCATCTTCAGGATGCGGGTGTAGCCGCCCGGACGGGCGTTGTAGCGCTTGCCCAGGTCGTTGAACAGCTTGGTGACGACGTCACGGTCGCGCAGGCGGGCGAAGGCCAGGCGGCGGTTGGCCACGCTGTCGATCTTGGCCAGGGTGATCAGCGGCTCGACGACGCGGCGCAGTTCCTTGGCCTTGGGCAGGGTGGTCTTGATGGCTTCGTGGGTGAGCAGCGAGACCGACATGTTGCGCAGCATCGCGGCGCGGTGCTCGGAGGTGCGGTTCAGCTTGCGAAGGCCGTTACGGTGGCGCATGGTGCTTTCCTTTCGTTATGGAACCCCGGCCGGACAAGGTACCGGGGTGTGCACGTCAGCCCGAAGGCTGGTGGTGTTGTGCCGGCGCCCCGGGTGGAGCGGCCGGCGGGTTCAATGGATCAGCGCTTGTCCAGGCCCTGGGGCGGCCAGTGCTCGAGGCGCGAGCCCAGGGTCAGGCCGCGCGAGGCGAGCACTTCCTTGATCTCGTTGAGCGACTTGCGGCCCAGGTTCGGGGTCTTGAGCAGCTCGGTCTCGGTGCGCTGGATCAGGTCGCCGATGTAGTAGATGTTCTCGGCCTTCAGGCAGTTGGCCGAGCGCACGGTCAGCTCGAGCTCGTCGACCGGACGCAGCAGGATCGGGTCGATCGGGCCGGCCGGCTTGTCACCGGTGGCGATCGGGCTGCCGAACTCGGCGCCGGCATCCAGCTGGGCGAAGACCGCCAGCTGCTCGACCAGGATCTTGGCCGAGGCGCGGATGGCTTCCTCGGGCGAGATCGCGCCGTTGGTCTCGATCTCCATGACCAGCTTGTCGAGGTCGGTGCGCTGCTCGACGCGGGCGTTCTCGACCGCGTAGCTCACGCGCTTGACCGGCGAGAAGGAGGCGTCCAGCACGATGCGGCCGATCGACTTGGTCGGCTCGTCGCCGAAGCGGCGCAGGTTGCCCGGCACGTAGCCGCGGCCCTTCTCGACCTTGATCTGCATGTCGAGCTTGCCACCCTGGGCCAGGTTGGCGATGACGTGGTTCTTGTTGACGATCTCGACGTCGTGCGGCGTCTGGATGTCGTTGGCGGTGACCGGGCCTTCGCCCTCCTTGCGCAGGACCAGGGTGACTTCGTCGCGGTTGAGCAGACGGAAGACCACGCCCTTGAGGTTCAGCATGATGTGCACCACGTCCTCGGCGACACCGTCGATCGTGGAGTACTCGTGGAGCACGCCGGCGATGGTGACCTCGGTCGGTGCGTAACCCACCATCGACGACAGCAGCACGCGACGCAGCGCGTTGCCCAGCGTGTGACCGTAGCCGCGCTCGAAGGGCTCGAGCGTGACCTTGGCGCGGTGGCCGCCCAGCGGCTCCGCAACGATGGCTTTGGGTTTCAGCAGATTGGTTTGCATGTAAGTCCTGTTCCTCTCAATACCCTCGGCTCGTTACACCGATAAGGCTGGCGGACCACGCCGGAAGCGATGTCGACCGCTGCGGAACCGGCATACCGCAGCGGCAGTGGCCGCCACGCGCTGCCCCGCAACGGGACGGCGCGCCGCGGCCGGTATTCATCAGCGCGAATACAGTTCGACGATCAGCGACTCGTTGATCTCGGCGCCGAATTCGTCGCGGTCGGGGGCCTTCTTGAAGGTGCCCTCGAGCTTGGTGGCGTCCACCGACACCCAGGCCGGCAGGCCGATCGACTCGGCCAGCTTCAGCGAGTCGGCGATGCGCAGCTGCTTCTTGGCCTTTTCGCGCACGGCGATCACGTCACCGGCCTTGACCTGGTACGACGGGATGTTGACGACGATGCCGTTGACCGTCAGGGCCTTGTGCGAGACCAGCTGGCGGGCTTCCGCGCGGGTCGAGCCGAAGCCCATGCGGTAGACGACGTTGTCCAGACGCGATTCCAGCAGCTGCAGCAGGTTCACGCCGGTCGAGCCCTTGCGGCGATCGGCTTCGGCGAAGTAGCGGCGGAATTGGCGCTCGAGCACGCCGTACATGCGCTTGACCTTCTGCTTCTCGCGCAGCTGCAGACCGAAGTCGGAGGTGCGGGCGCCGGAGGTGCGGCCATGCTGGCCCGGCTTGGATTCGAACTTGGCCTTGTCGCTGATGGCGCGGCGGGCGCTCTTCAGGAACAGGTCGGTGCCTTCACGGCGGGAGAGTTTGGCCTTGGGGCCGAGGTAACGTGCCACGGTGTTGTCCTTCGTTGGTCGGTCTGACGCATCCGAGCCACGGCGGTGAGCCGTGACGATGCGCGAGTCTGTGGCCGGGGCACGGGGCCCGCGGGGCGACAGACGGTGGGCTTGGAGTCAAAATGGCCGACGCATGGCTAACGCCATCGCCGGCATGCGGGAAAACTCTTCATTGTAGCAGGCCCGCGGCGAACCGGGGCCTGCAGCGCGCCTTAGATGCGGCGGCGCTTCTGCGGACGGCAGCCGTTGTGCGGAACCGGCGTGACGTCGGAGATCGAGTTGATGCGGATGCCCAGCGAAGCCAGGGCACGCACCGACGACTCGCGACCGGGGCCCGGGCCCTTGATGCGCACGTCCAGGTTCTTGATGCCCTGTTCCTGCGCGGCACGGCCGGCGTTCTCGGCAGCGACCTGGGCAGCGAACGGGGTCGACTTGCGCGAACCCTTGAAGCCCTGGCCACCCGACGAGGCCCACGACAGGGCGCCGCCCTGGCGGTCGGTGATGGTGATGATGGTGTTGTTGAACGAGGCGTGCACGTGAGCGATGCCATCCGCGACGTTCTTGCGGATCTTCTTGCTCACGCGGCGGGCCGCGTTGTTGGCAGGGGACTTGGCCATGTCTTGGTCTTCCTACGGAGGGCTTACTTCTTCAGCGCGGCGGCACCCTTGCGCGGGCCCTTGCGGGTACGGGCATTGGTGCGGGTGCGCTGGCCGCGCATCGGCAGGCCGCGGCGGTGACGGAAGCCGCGGTAGCAGCCCAGGTCCATCAGGCGCTTGATGTTCATCGAGGTCTCGCGACGCAGGTCGCCCTCGATGGTCAGCTTGCCCACCTCTTCCCGGATCTTCTCCAGGTCGCCGTCGGTCAGGTCCTTGATCTTCTTGGAGAAGGGGATGCCCACCGCTTCGCAGATCTTCTGCGCGGTCGTGCGGCCGATACCGAAGATGTAGGTCAGGCCGATTTCCGCGTGCTTCTGCGGCGGAATGTTGATACCAGCAATACGTGCCATGGTGCTTCCTTGGATTCCTCAGCCGCCGGGGATCAGCCCTGGCGCTGCTTGTGACGCGGGTCGGTGCAGATCACGCGCACGATGCCGTTGCGCCGGATGATCTTGCAGTTGCGGCACATCTTCTTGACCGATGCCGAGACTTTCATCGTCTTCTCCTTGACGGGTTCAAGCGCTCTTGAACGTTTACTTTGCGCGGAAAACGATCCGAGCGCGACTCAAATCGTAGGGCGTCAGCTCGACTGTCACCTTGTCGCCGGGGAGGATGCGGATGTAGTGCATGCGCATCTTGCCGGAGATGTGTCCGAGGACCACGTGCCCATTGTCCAGCTTCACGCGGAAGGTGGCGTTGGGCAGGTTCTCGAGGATCTCCCCCTGCATCTGGATGACGTCGTCTTTCGCCATGGAAATGCGTTGACGGGCTGTGTTGCGGACCTCTGGCTCTTCAGCTCGCCTTGAAATTGGCCTTCTTCAGCAGCGACTCGTACTGATGACTCATCACGTACGACTGCACCTGGGCCCAGAAGTCCATCGTGACGACCACGATGATCAGCAGGCTCGTGCCACCGAAGTAGAACGGAACGCTGTACTTGAGCTGCAGGAATTCCGGCAGCAGGCAGACCAGCGTGATGTACACGGCACCGGCCAGCGTCAGGCGGGCCAGGATCTTGTCGATGTGGCGCGCAGTCTGCTCGCCCGGCCGGATGCCCGGGATGAACGCACCGCTCTTCTTCAGGTTGTCGGCGGTCTCGCGGCTGTTGAACACCAGCGCCGTGTAGAAGAAGCAGAAGAACACGATCATCGCGGCGTACAGCATCACGTAGATCGGCTGACCCGGCTGCAGCGTGCCCGAGATGTCCTTCAGCCAGCGCATGTCGTCGCCGGTGGCGAACCAGCCGACCACCGTGGCGGGCAGCAGGATGATCGACGAGGCGAAGATCGGCGGGATCACGCCCGACATGTTCAGCTTCAGCGGCAGGTGCGAGGACTGGCCGCCATACACCTTGTTGCCGACCTGGCGCTTGGCGTAGTTGACCAGGATCTTGCGCTGACCCCGCTCGACGAACACCACCACATAGGTCACGATGCCGACCAGGGCGATCACGAACAGCGCCACGATGATGCTCATCGCGCCGGTGCGCACCAGCTCGAACAGGCCGCCGATGGCGTTGGGCAGACCGGCCGCGATGCCCGAGAAGATCAGGATCGAGATGCCGTTGCCCAGACCGCGCTCGGTGATCTGCTCACCCAGCCACATCAGGAACATCGTGCCAGCTACCAGGCTGACCACCGCGGTCATGCGGAAGCCGAAGCCCGGGTTCAGCACCAGACCGGCCGAGCCTTCCAGCGCCAAGGCGATGCCCAGCGACTGAAAGATCGCCAGGCCCAGCGTGCCGTAGCGGGTGTACTGGGTGATCTTGCGACGGCCGGACTCGCCTTCCTTCTTCAGGGCCTCGAGGCTGGGCACCACGTAGGTCATCAGCTGCATGATGATCGACGCCGAGATGTACGGCGTGATCCCCAGCGCGAAGACCGCGAAGCGCGACATCGCGCCACCCGAGAACATGTTGAACAGGTTCAGGATGCCGCCCTGCTGACCCTCGAAGAGGGCCTGCAGCTGCTGCGGGTTGATGCCCGGCACGGGGATATGCGCCCCGATGCGGTACACCACCAGCGCCAGCAAGAGGAAGACCAGCCGGCGATTGAGGTCGCCGAACTTGCCTGTCTTGGCCAGCTGAGTCGGAGAGGTTGCCACGAGCGTGGGTGTCCTTCAGCGCGTGCCGATCAGCCCAGCGTGCCGCCGGCGGCTTCGATCGCGGCCTTCGCGCCGGCGGTGGCACCGATGCCCTTGAGGGACACCTTGGCGCTCAGCTCGCCCGACTTGATGACCTTGACGTTCTTCGCCAGCTGGGGCACCAGGCCGGCCGCCTTCAGGGTCGACACGTCGACCTCGGCAGCGCCCAGGGCTTGCAGCTCGGAGAGCGTGATTTCGGCGTTGTACTTCAGCGAGGCCGACTTGAAGCCGCGCTTGGGCAGACGACGCTGCAGCGGCATCTGGCCGCCTTCGAAGCCGACCTTGTGGTAGCCGCCCGCACGGGACTTCTGGCCCTTGTGGCCACGGCCGGCGGTCTTGCCCAGGCCCGAGCCGATGCCACGGCCGACGCGGCGCTTGGCATGCTTGGAACCGGTGGCCGGCTGGATGGTGTTGAGTTGCATGGTGCTTTTCCTGTCGATCAGGCGCGGTGCTTACAGCACCTGGACCAGGTAGGAAATCTTGTTGATCATGCCGCGAACCGCCGGGGTGTCTTCCAGGGTGCGCTGGCTGTTGAGCTTGCCCAGGCCCAGGCCACGCACGGTGGCGCGGTGGGATTCCTTGCAGCCGATCGGGCTCTTGACCAGCTTGACCGTGAGGGTCTTCTTGGCGTCAGTCATGTTGGCTCCTGCTGGGCTGATCAGTTGAAGATCTCTTCAACCGACTTGCCGCGCTTGGCAGCGATCTCGGCCGGGGTCGACACGTTCTTCAGCGCGTCGAGCGTGGCACGGACCATGTTGTAGGCGTTCGAGGTGCCGTGGCTCTTGGCGACGATGTCGGTGATGCCCAGCACTTCGAAGACGGCGCGCATCGGGCCGCCGGCGATGATGCCGGTACCGGCCGGCGCGGGCATCATCAGCACGCGGGCGGCACCGTGGTGACCCTTGACCACATGGTGGATCGTGCCGTTCTTCAGCGGCACCTTGACCATGTTGCGGCGGGCCGAATCCATGGCCTTCTGCACCGACACCGGCACTTCCTTGGCCTTGCCCTTGCCCATGCCGACGCGGCCGTCGCCGTCGCCGACCACGGTCAGCGCCGCGAAGCTCAGCGTGCGACCACCCTTGACGACCTTGGTGACGCGGTTGACCGCGATCATCTTTTCCTTCAGGCCGTCGTCATTGCCTTCAGTCTGGGCGCGGGGAGTGAACTTTGCCATTTTCAGGTTTCCTTTTCGCGCAGATCAGAACTGCAGGCCGGCTTCGCGAGCGGCTTCGGCCAGGGCCTTGACACGGCCGTGGTAGGCGAAGCCCGCACGGTCGAAAGCCACCTTGTCGACGCCAGCGGCCTTGGCCTTCTCGGCGATGCGCTTGCCCACCAGGGCCGCGGCTTCGGTGTTGCCACCTTTGCCCGACAGTTCGGTGCGCACGTCCTTCTCGGCGGTCGAGGCCGAGGCCAGGACCTTGCTGCCGCAGCCGGAGATGACCGAGGCGTAGATGTGCAGATTCGAGCGGAAGACGGTCAGGCGCGCGACGCCCTGCGTGGCGATGCGCTCGCGGGTCTGGCGCGAACGACGCAGGCGCTGCTCTTTCTTGTTCAGCATGGTGTCGCTCCTTACTTCTTCTTGGTCTCTTTGATGACCACGCGCTCGTCGGCATAGCGGATGCCCTTGCCCTTGTAGGGCTCGGGCGGCCGGATGGCGCGCACTTCGGCGGCGAGCTGGCCCACCACCTGGCGGTCAGCACCCTTGATGACGATTTCGGTGGGCGTCGCGGTGGTCACGGTGATGCCGGCGGGCATTTCCTTGACGACCGGATGCGAGAAACCGATCTGCAGGTTCAGCTTCTGGCCCTGGGCCTGGGCACGGAAGCCCACGCCGACCAGGTTCAGCTTCTTCTCGAAGCCCTTGCTGACGCCGTTGACCATGTTGGCCAGCAGCGCACGCATGGTGCCGCTCATGGCGTTCGCTTCGGCCGAATCGTTGGCCGGAGCGACCGACAGCACGGCGCCTTCCTGCTTCACGGTGACCAGGCCGTTGCCGGCGCGCACCAGGGTGCCCTGGGCGCCCTTGATGGTGATCTGGTCAGCAGCGATCTTGACGTCCACGCCTTGCGGGACGGTGATCGGCATTTTTCCAACGCGGGACATTGCTCGACTCCTCCCTTAGGCCACGTAGCACAGCACTTCGCCGCCGACGCCGGCAGCGCGCGCCTTGCGATCGGTCATCACGCCCTTGGGGGTCGTGACGATCGCCACGCCCAGGCCGTTCATGACCTGGGGGATGGCATCGCGGCCACGGTAGATGCGCAGGCCGGGGCGGCTCACGCGCTCGATGCGCTCGATCACGGGACGGCCGGCGTAGTACTTCAGGCCGATCTCGAGCTCGCTCTTGCCGCTCTCGCTCTTGACAGCGAAAGCGTCGATGTAGCCTTCATCCTTCAGGACCTGGGCAATCGCCACCTTCAGCTTCGAGGCGGGCATCGTCACCGACGCCTTCTCGACCGCCTGGGCATTGCGAATGCGGGTCAGCATGTCGGCGATGGGATCACTCATGCTCATGGTGTTATCTCCTTCTCGCCTTGATTACCAGCTGGCCTTGATCACGCCGGGGATGTCGCCCTTGAAGGCGAGATCGCGGATCTTGGAGCGGGCCAGACCGAACTTGCGGAACGTGCCGCGAGGACGACCGGTCAGCTCGCAGCGGGCGCGCTGGCGGGTCGGGTTGGCGTTGCGGGGCAGCTTCTGCAGCTCGAGGCGCGCGGCGTAGCGCTCTTCCTCGGACTTCTTGGCGTTGTCGATGATGGCCTTCAGCTCGGCGTACTTCTTCGCGTACTTGGCGACAAGCTTGGCGCGCTTTTCTTCGCGCTGGATCAGGGAAACCTTAGCCACGTGTCACCTCAGTTCTTGAACGGGAAGCGGAAGGCGGCGAGGAGCGCCTTGCACTCGTCGTCGGTCTTCGCGGTGGTCGTGAAGGAGATGTTCATGCCACGGATCGCGTCGATCTTGTCGTACTCGATTTCCGGGAAGATGATCTGTTCCTTGACGCCGATGTTGTAGTTGCCACGGCCATCGAACGAACGACCCGAGATGCCGCGGAAGTCGCGCACGCGCGGCAGGGCCACGGTGACGAAGCGGTCCAGGAATTCGTACATGCGGGCACCGCGCAGGGTGACCATGCAGCCGATGGGCACGCCGTCACGGATCTTGAAACCCGCGATGGCCTTGCGGCTCTTGGTGACCACGGGCTTCTGGCCGGCGATCTTGGTCAGGTCGCCGACGGCGTTGTCCATGACCTTCTTGTCGGCCACGGCCTCGCCCACACCCATGTTGAGCGTGATCTTGGTCAGACGCGGCACTTCCATCACCGACTTGTAGCCGAACTTGGCCATCATGTCGGGGACGACTTTTTCCTGGTAGAAGGCCTGCAGTCGGGCGATGACGGCGGCTTGTTGCTGTTGACTCATGCTGGATACCCCGCCTTAAGCCTTGATCTCTTCGCCGCTGGACTTGAAGACGCGCACGCGCTTGCCATCGGCCAGGGTCTTGATGCCCACGCGATCGGCCTTGCCGGCGGCGGCATTCCAGATCGCCACGTTGGATTGATGGATCGGCATGGTCTTGTCGATCACGCCACCGGTGGTGCCCTTGAGCGGGTTCGGCTTGACGTGCTTCTTGACCATGTTGACGCCCTCGACGACCACATGGTCGGCGTCAACGCGCAGCGACACGGTGCCGCGCTTGCCCTTGTCACGGCCGGTCAGGACCACGACCTGGTCGCCCTTGCGAATCTTGTTCATCGCGTTTCCTCTTGTGGGTGCGAAGCGCTTACAGCACCTCGGGCGCCAGCGACACGATCTTCATGAAGCGCTCGGAGCGCAGTTCGCGCGTCACCGGGCCGAAGATGCGGGTGCCGATCGGCTCCAGCTTGTTGTTCAGCAGGACGGCGGCGTTGCCGTCGAACTTGACGAGCGAGCCATCCTGGCGGCGCACACCCTTGGCGGTGCGCACGACGACGGCGCTGTAGACCTCGCCCTTCTTGACGCGGCCACGGGGAGCAGCTTCCTTGATGCTCACCTTGATGATGTCGCCGATACCGGCGTAGCGACGCTTGGAGCCGCCCAGCACCTTGATGCACATGACGGACTTCGCGCCCGTGTTGTCCGCGACGTCGAGCCGCGATTGCATTTGGATCATGTCAATGTCCCCAACTTGCTCCCGCGGCGCCCACACCCCCTTGGCGTAGGCTGTCGCGGTCAGTATTGGGCCCGTCTGGCTCCGGGCACCTCTTGCGAAGGCGCCCTCGACCGATTGGGCAGAAAACCGCCACGTCGCGCCCTTGCGTCCTTGTCGAGCTTGAAGTCGACAACGGCAAGGCCACGCCATTGCGGCGAAGCTGTCTATTATGCTGGCTTTCCCGAGGCCGTGTCAACAGCCCCGGGCGAGATTTTTCAGCGGGCCAGCTGCTGCGCCTGCTTCAGCAGGGTGGCGGCGTCGCTGACCTCGAACTGGCCAGGGCCTTCCACATTGAGCGTGCGCACCACGCCGTCGACGACCAGGGCCGAGTAGCGGTTGCTGCGCAGACCCAGGCCGCGGGCGCTGAGGTCCAGCGTCAGGCCGGTGGCGCGGGCGAAATCGGCCGAGCCGTCTGCCATCATGCGGACCTTGCCGCCGGTCTTCTGGTCGCGGCCCCAGGCGCCCATCACGAAAGCGTCATTGACCGACACGCACCAGATCTCGTCGACACCGGCCGCCTTGAGCTGGTCGTGCAGCTCCACGTAGCCGGGCACATGCTTGGCCGAGCAGGTGGGCGTGTAGGCGCCAGGCAGCGCGAACAGCGCGATGGTCTTGCCGGCGGTGGCCTTCTCGATGTCGAAGGCGTTGGGGCCCAGGCTGCAGCCATTGCCCTCGACCTCGATGAACTCGTACAGCGTGCCGCCGGGCAGCTTGTCGCCAACCTGGATCATGGGGAGCTCTCCTTCTTGTTGTGGGAACGGCCAGGCCCGGGAAATGAAGAAAGCCGCTGGGCCGGATTCTTCCAGCGCAGCGGCTTCGGTCACGCGCGGGGCCGCGAAGACCCCACCTGCGGGACGGTCAGGTGATCAGACCAGGCGGGCCTTCTCGACCAGGCGGGTCACGACCCAGTTCTTGGTCTTGGACAGCGGACGCGACTCGGAGATCTCGACGGTGTCACCCATCTTGTACTCGCCGTTCTCGTCATGCGCGTGGTACTTGCGCGACTCGCCGACGATCTTGCCGTACAGCGGGTGCTTGACGCGACGTTCGACCAGGACGGTGACCGTCTTGGCGCGCTTGTCGCTGACCACGCGACCGATCAGGGTGCGCTGGACCTTGGTGGTGGCTTGGGCTTCGCTCACTTCGCGGCTCCCTTCTTCTTCTCGGCCAGGATGGTCTTGGCACGGGCGATGTCACGGCGGACATTGCCCAGCTGGGCGGTGTTGCCCAGCTGTTGCGTGCCCTTTTGCATGCGCAGACCGAAGTGCGCCTTCAGGAGGTCGGAGACTTCCTTCTCGAGCGCGGCCACGTCCTTGGTACGCAGTTCAGATGCTTTCATGTGCTGTCCTTTTCTCAGGCGCCGATCTGGCGCGCCACGAAGGTGCAGCGCAGCGGCAGCTTGGCGGCAGCCAGCGTGAAGGCTTCACGGGCCAGCGCCTCGGGGACGCCGTTGACTTCGTAGAGCACCTTGCCGGGCACGATCTCGGCCACGTAGTACTCCGGGTTGCCCTTGCCGTTACCCATGCGGACCTCGGCAGGCTTCTGCGAGATCGGCTTGTCCGGGAAGATGCGGATGAAGATGCGGCCACCGCGCTTGATGTGACGCGAGATGGCACGACGTGCCGCCTCGATCTGGCGCGCGGTGATGCGGCCACGCTCGGTGGCCTTCAGACCAAAGTCGCCGAAGGACACGCTGGCGCCACGGGTGGCGACGCCAGTGTTACGGCCCTTCTGCTCCTTGCGGTACTTGCGACGTGCGGGTTGCAGCATGCTTATTCTCCTTTGCCTTCACCGGCGGCGGGCGTCTTGCGCACGCGCTTCACGCCGGGGGTGGCGGCGGCACCGGCGCCAGCCTCGGCCGGCTTGTCGCCAGCGGCAGCGCGCGGAGCACGGTCACCGGGGCGGCCACGGCCGGCCGGGGCGCCCGGGCGGGCGTTGCGGCGCGGGCGGCGGTCGTCCTCGGCACCGGCCGGGGTGTTGATGGTGGGCGCCTCGCCGTTGGCCAGGCGGTCACCGCGGTAGACCCACACCTTCACACCGATCACGCCGTAGGTCGTCTTGGCTTCGGAGAAGCCATAGTCGATGTCGGCCTTCAGGGTGTGAAGGGGCACGCGGCCTTCGCGGTACCACTCGGTACGGGCGATTTCGATGCCGTTCAGGCGGCCGGCGGACATGATCTTGATGCCCTGGGCGCCCAGGCGCATCGCGTTCTGCATCGCGCGCTTCATGGCGCGGCGAAACATGATGCGCTTTTCCAGCTGCTGGGTGATCGAGTCGGCGATCAGCTGAGCATCGACTTCAGGCTTGCGCACTTCCTCGATGTTCACGGCCACCGGCACGCCCAGACGCTTGGTCAGTTCGGCCTTCAGGTTCTCGATGTCCTCGCCCTTCTTGCCGATCACCACGCCCGGACGGGCGGAGTAGATCGTGATGCGGGCGTTCTTGGCAGGACGCTCGATCAGGATGCGCGAGACGGCGGCGTTCTTCAGCTTGGCCTTGAGGTACTCGCGCACATCCAGGTCTTCGGCCAGCATGCCGGCGAAGTTGCGGCTGTTCGCGTACCAGCGCGACGCCCAGGCACGGGTGACGGGCAGGCGGAAGCCGGTCGGGTGGATTTTCTGTCCCATGGTCTTCCTCAGTTCCCCACGGTCACGTAGATGTGGCAGGTCGGCTTGCTGATGCGGTTGCCGCGACCCTTGGCGCGCGCGGCGAAACGCTTGAGCGTGGCGCCCTGCTCGACATAGATCGAGGTGACCTTCAGGTCGTCGATGTCAGCGCCGTCGTTGTGCTCGGCGTTGGCGATGGCGCTTTCCAGCGCCTTCTTGACGATGCCGGCGGCCTTCTTCTGGGTGAAGGTCAGGATGTTCAGGGCTTGATCCACCTTCTTGCCGCGGACCATGTCCGCCACCAGGCGGCCCTTGTCAACGGAGAGGCGGACGCCACGGACGATTGCTTTGGTTTCCATCGTCGTGTTCCTTTACTTCTTGGCCTTCTTGTCCGCGGGGTGACCCTTGAACGTGCGGGTCAGCGCGAACTCGCCCAGCTTGTGGCCGACCATCTGGTCGGTCACATACACCGGAACGTGCTGCTTGCCGTTGTGCACGGCAATGGTCAGGCCGATGAAGTCGGGCAGGATGGTCGAGCGACGCGACCAGGTCTTGATCGGCTTCTTGTCCTTGGTGGTCACGGCCTTGTCGACCTTGGCCACCAGGTGATGGTCCACGAACGGACCCTTCTTGAGTGAACGTGCCATGGTCCAGCCCTTACTTCTTGCGACGCGAGACGATGAAGGTCTGCGTGCGCTTGTTGTTGCGAGTGCGGTAGCCCTTCGTCAGGGTGTTCCACGGCGACACCGGCACCTGGCCTTCGCCGGTGCGGCCTTCGCCACCACCGTGCGGGTGGTCGACCGGGTTCATCGCGGTACCACGCACGGTCGGGCGGATGCCCTGCCAACGGATCGCACCGGCCTTGCCGTACTGGCGCAGGTTGTGCTCTTCGTTGCTGACCTCACCGATGGTGGCGCGGCAGTCGATGTGGATCTTGCGCACTTCACCCGAGCGCAGGCGGACCTGAGCGTAGGTGCCTTCGCGGGCCATCAGCGTCACCGAGGTGCCGGCCGAGCGGCAGATCTGCGCGCCCTTGCCCGGCAGCATCTCGACGCAGTGGATGGTCGAGCCCACGGGGATGTTGCGGATCGGCAGCGTGTTGCCAGCCTTGATCGGGGCCTCGGCACCGCTCAGGATGGTGGCACCGACTTCCAGACCGCGCGGGGCGATGATGTAGCGGCGCTCGCCATCGGCGTAGCAGACCAGCGCGATGTGGGCGGTGCGGTTCGGGTCGTACTCGATGCGCTCGACCTTGGCCGGAATGCCGTCCTTGTTGCGCTTGAAGTCGACGACGCGGTAGTGGTGCTTGTGACCACCACCCTTGTGGCGCATCGTGATGTGGCCGTTGTTGTTGCGGCCCGACTTCTGCTTCTGCGGCTCCAGCAGCGACGCTTCAGGAGCGCCCTTGTGCAGGTGCTTGTGAACGACCTTGACGACGGCGCGGCGGCCCGGCGAGGTCGGTTTGACTTTGACGACTGCCATGATTTACGCGGCCTCCCCGGAGAAGTTGAGCTCCTGGCCGGCCTTCAGCGAGACATACGCCTTCTTGACGTGGTCGCGACGGCCGATCGAGCGACCGAAGCGCTTGACCTTGCCCTTGACGTTGACGACGTTCACCGCCTCGACCTCGACCTTGAACAGCAGTTCGACTGCGGCCTTGATCTCGGGCTTGGTGGCGTCGCGCAGGACCTTGAACATCACCTGGTTGTGCTTCTCGCCCACCGAGGTGGCCTTCTCGGAGATCACCGGGGCGACCAGCACCTGGGCCAGACGGCCCTCGTTGAACTTGGTGCTCATGCGAACATCTCCTTGAGCTGTTCGATCGCGCCCTTGGTCACCAGCACCTTCTTGTAGAAGACCAGCGACAGCGGATCGGCGTAGCGCGGCTCGACCACCAGCACGTTGGCCAGGTTGCGCGAGGCCAGCGCCAGGTTGTCGTCCACGTTGTCGGAAATGACCATCACCGAGTCCAGGCCCATGGCCTTGAACTTGGAGGCCAGCAGCTTGGTCTTGGGCGCCTCGATGGTCAGCGAATCGACCACCGCGATGCGGCCGTCACGGGCCAGCTGCGAGAAGATGGTGGCCATCGCGGCGCGGTACATCTTCTTGTTGACCTTCTGCGAGAAGTTCTCGTCCGGCGTGTTCGGGAAGATCCGACCACCCCCGCGCCACAGCGGCGACGAGGTCATACCGGCGCGAGCGCGGCCGGTGCCCTTCTGACGGAACGGCTTCTTCGTCGAGTGGTGAACCTCGCGACGGGTCAGCTGCTTGCGGGTGCCTTGACGGGCGTTCGCCTGGTAGGCGACCACGACCTGGTGGACCAGGGCTTCGTTGTAGTCGCGGGCGAACACGGTGTCAGGCGCGTCCACCTTGGAGGTGGCCTGCCCTTGTTCGTTCAGGAGCTCGAGTTGCATCAGTTGGCTCCCTTCTTGACCTTGACCTTGACGGCGGGACGCACGGTCACGAAGCCGTTCTTGGCGCCCGGCACCGCGCCACGCACCAGCAGCAGCTGGCGGGCTTCATCGATGCGGACGATGTCCAGGTTCTGGGTGGTGACGGTCTCGTCGCCCATGTGGCCGGTCATCTTCTTGCCCGGGAACACACGGCCCGGATCCTGCGCCATCGAGATGGAGCCCGGGACATTGTGCGAACGGCTGTTGCCGTGCGAGGCGCGCTGCGAACCGAAGTTGTGGCGCTTGATCGTGCCGGCGTAGCCCTTGCCGATCGAGGTGCCCTGCACGTCGACCTTCTGGCCGGCGGCGAACAGCGTGACGGGCACGGTGGCACCGGCCTTGTATTCGGCGGCCACGGTGGCGTCGACGCGGAATTCCTTCAGGACTTCACCGGCTTCGACACCCGCCTTGGCGAGGTGGCCGGCTTCCGGCTTGGTCACGCGCGATGCCTTGCGCGTGCCGAACGCCACTTGGAGGGCGCTGTAGCCGTCGGTCTCGACGGTCTTGACCTGGGTGACGCGGTTGTTGGACACATCCAGCACGGTCACGGGGATGGCGTCGCCATCGTCCGTGAACACGCGCATCATGCCCACCTTGCGGCCCAGCAAACCGAGACGGTTGCTCAGACTCATGGTTCTTCTCCGCTCCACTGAAGGAGCTGGGTTTTCACATCCCCGACAACGATTGGCCGGGCTGACGGTGTCATCTGACTCTTCACTCCAACGCCGCCTGTCGGCACCGCAGTTCTGAAAAGTGATGACGCGAAGGCGACCACGAATGGCCGCCTTTCGCAAAAGCTGGCGAGTATAACCAGCCCCGGACTAACCCGCAAGTAGGCCTGCGGGCGCCCGGCGCCGGTCAGCGGCTCACTGGAGCTTGATCTCCACGTCCACACCGGCCGGCAGGTCGAGCTTCATCAGGGCATCGACGGTCTTGTCGGTCGGGTCGACGATGTCCATCAGGCGCTGGTGCGTGCGGATCTCGAACTGGTCGCGGCTGGTCTTGTTGACGTGCGGCGAGCGCAGGATGTCGAAACGCTGCATGCGGGTCGGCAGGGGCACCGGGCCCTTGACGATCGCGCCGGTGCGCTTGGCGGTGTCGACGATTTCCAGAGCCGATTGGTCGATCAGCTTGTAGTCGAAGGCCTTGAGGCGGATGCGGATCTTTTGCTTGGACATGGTCCGCCCCTTATTCAATGATCTTGGCCACGACGCCGGCGCCGACGGTGCGGCCGCCTTCACGGATGGCGAAGCGCAGGCCTTCTTCCATCGCGATCGGGGCGATCAGCTTGACGGTGATGCTGACGTTGTCGCCCGGCATGACCATTTCCTTGTCCTTCGGCAGCTCCACCGCGCCGGTCACGTCCGTCGTGCGGAAGTAGAACTGCGGGCGATAGTTGTTGAAGAACGGGGTGTGGCGGCCGCCCTCTTCCTTGCTCAGGACATAGACCTCAGCGGTGAAGTGGGTGTGCGGCTTGATCGAGCCGGGCTTGCACAGCACCTGGCCGCGCTCGACTTCCTCGCGCTTGGTTCCGCGCAGCAGGATGCCCACGTTGTCGCCCGCCTGGCCCTGGTCCAGCAGCTTGCGGAACATTTCCACGCCGGTGCAGGTGGTCTTCTGGGTCGGCTTGATACCGACGATCTCGATTTCCTCGCCGACCTTGATGATGCCGCGCTCGACGCGACCGGTCACCACGGTGCCGCGGCCCGAGATCGAGAACACGTCTTCCACCGGCATCAGGAAGGTGCCGTCCACGGCGCGCTCGGGCGTCGGGATGTAGCTGTCCAGCGCGTCGGCCAGGCGGAAGATCGCCTGCTCGCCCAGGTCACCGGTGTCGCCTTCGATCGCCAGCTTGGCCGAGCCCTTGATGATCGGGGTGTCGTCGCCGGGGAAGTCGTACTTGCTGAGCAGCTCGCGCACTTCCATCTCGACCAGCTCGAGCAGCTCGGCGTCGTCGACCATGTCGCACTTGTTCAGGAAGACGATGATGTAGGGCACGCCCACCTGACGCGCCAGCAGGATGTGCTCGCGGGTCTGGGGCATCGGGCCGTCAGCGGCCGAGCACACCAGGATCGCGCCGTCCATCTGGGCGGCGCCGGTGATCATGTTCTTCACATAGTCGGCGTGGCCCGGGCAGTCGACGTGCGCGTAGTGGCGGTTGGCCGTCTCGTACTCGACGTGCGCGGTGTTGATCGTGATGCCGCGTGCCTTCTCTTCCGGCGCCGCATCGATCTGGTCGTAGGCCTTGGCCTCGCCACCGAACTTCTTGGCCAGGATCGTCGTGATCGCCGCCGTCAGCGTCGTCTTGCCATGGTCCACGTGACCAATCGTGCCCACGTTCACGTGCGGCTTGGTCCGTTCAAACTTGCCTTTTGCCATTTCTCAGATCTCCAGGTAAAGAGCAGCGCCCGTGTCGGTTTAACGTCTCCAGCACTGGCCGCCACGGGCAGCAGGCCAACCCCGTCGTGAGGGGTGCTGAAGACCTGAAAGGAGACCCAACCCATCCAGCGGCAACCGCGGAACCGGCTTTGCCGGGCCGCTGGTTGCGCCCCCTTGAGGGGGAGCGGCGGCAGCCGCTCCGGGGGTGGGTGTTACTTCGAGCGCGCGGTGATGATCGCGTCGGCCACGTTCTTCGGAGCTTCGCTGTAGTGCTTGAACTCCATCGTGTACGTGGCACGGCCTTGCGACATCGAGCGCAGCGTGGTCGAGTAGCCGAACATCTCGGACAGCGGGACCTCGGCCTTGATGATCTTGCCGCCGCCGACCATGTCGTCCATGCCCTGGACCATGCCGCGGCGGGACGACAGGTCGCCCATCACCGAGCCGGCGTAGTCTTCCGGGGTCTCGACTTCCACGGCCATCATCGGCTCCAGGATCACCGGGCTGGCGCGGCGCATGGCTTCCTTGAAGCCCATCGACGCGGCCATCTTGAACGCGTTTTCGTTCGAGTCCACTTCGTGGTACGAGCCGAAGGTCAGCGTGACCTTGACGTCGACCACCGGGAAGCCCGCCAGCACGCCGTTGGGCAGGGTGTCGATGACGCCCTTCTCAACCGCCGGGATGAACTCGCGCGGCACCACGCCACCCTTGATCGCGTCGACGAACTCGAAGCCCTTGCCGGCTTCCTGAGGATCGATCGTGAACACCACGTGACCGTACTGGCCCTTGCCGCCCGACTGGCGGACGAACTTGCCTTCGACGTCGGTGGCCGACTTGCGGATGGTCTCGCGGTACGCGACCTGCGGCTTGCCCACGTTGGCTTCCACGCCGAACTCGCGCTTCATGCGGTCGACGATGATTTCCAGGTGCAGCTCGCCCATGCCCGAGATGATGGTCTGGCCCGATTCCTCGTCGGTGCGGACGCGGAACGAGGGGTCTTCGGCAGCCAGACGGCCCAGCGCGATGCCCATCTTTTCCTGGTCGGCCTTGGTCTTCGGTTCCACGGCCTGCGAGATCACCGGCTCGGGGAAGACCATCTTTTCCAGCGTGATCACGGCATCCGGATCGCACAGGGTCTCGCCCGTGGTCACTTCCTTCAGGCCCACGCAGGCGGCGATGTCACCGGCCAGGATTTCCTTGATTTCCTCACGCTGGTTGGCGTGCATCTGCAGGATCCGGCCGATGCGCTCCTTCTTGCCCTTGATCGGGTTGTAGACGGTCGAGCCGGAGGTCAGCACGCCCGAGTACACGCGAACGAAGGTCAGCTGGCCGACGAACGGGTCGGTCATCAGCTTGAAGGCCAGCGCGGAGAACTTCTCCTTGTCGTCGGCATTGCGGGTGACCGGCTGGTCGTCCTCGTCGGTGCCGCCGACCGGGGGAATGTCCACCGGGGAAGGCAGGAAGTCGATCACCGCGTCGAGCATGCGCTGCACACCCTTGTTCTTGAAGGCGGTGCCGCACAGCATCGGCTGGATCTCGGTGGCGATGGTGCGTTGACGGATCGCGCCCTTGATCTCTTCCTCGGTCAGGTCGCCCGTCTCGAGGTACTTGTTCATCAGCTCTTCGGTGGCTTCGGCAGCCGCCTCGACCATCTTCTCGCGCCATTCCTTGGCCTGCTCGGCCAGCTCGGCGGGGATGTCCTCGTACGAGAACTTCATGCCCTGCGAGGCCTCATCCCAGAAGATCGCCTTCATCTTGATGAGGTCGACCACGCCCTTGAAGTTTTCCTCGGCGCCGATGGGGATCACCACGGGCACGGGGTTGGCCTTCAGGCGGGTCTTCATCTGGTCGACGACCTTGAAGAAGTTGGCGCCGGTGCGGTCCATCTTGTTGACGAACGCGAGGCGGGGCACCTTGTACTTGTTGGCCTGGCGCCAGACGGTTTCCGACTGCGGCTGCACGCCACCCACCGCGCAGTACACCATGCAGGCGCCGTCGAGCACGCGCATCGAACGCTCCACCTCGATGGTGAAGTCGACGTGGCCCGGGGTGTCGATGATGTTGAAGCGGTGCTCCGGATAGTTCAGGTCCATGCCCTTCCAGAAGCAGGTGGTCGCGGCGGAGGTGATCGTGATGCCACGCTCCTGCTCCTGCTCCATCCAGTCCATGGTCGCGGCACCGTCGTGCACTTCACCGATCTTGTGGTTCACACCGGTGTAATACAGGATGCGCTCGGTGGTGGTGGTCTTGCCGGCGTCGATGTGAGCGGAGATACCGATGTTGCGGTAGCGCTCAATGGGGGTCTGACGAGCCATGTGTCACTCCAAATGCCAGAAATGGCGAGGGCCGCCCGGGTCAGCGTTAACCCTGAGCGGCCAAAGAACGGTGGTTTAGAAGCGGAAGTGCGAGAAGGCCTTGTTGGCTTCGGCCATGCGGTGCACTTCGTCGCGCTTCTTCATCGCGCCGCCGCGGCCTTCCGAGGCCTCCAGCAGCTCGTTGGCCAGGCGGGCAGCCATCGACTTCTCACCACGCTTGCGGGCCGACTCCTTGAGCCAGCGCATCGCCAGGGCCATGCGGCGGATGGGACGAACTTCCACGGGAACTTGGTAGTTCGCACCACCGACGCGGCGGCTCTTGACTTCGACCATGGGCTTCACGTTGTTCAGCGCGGTCATGAACACTTCCAGCGGATCCTTGGCGGCCTTCTTCTCGACTTGCTCGAGGGCGCCATAGATGATGCGCTCAGCCACGGCCTTCTTGCCGGACTCCATGATGACGTTCATGAACTTGGACAGATCGACCGAGCCGAACTTCGGATCGGGCAGGATCTCGCGCTTGGGGACTTCGCGACGACGAGGCATTTCACTCTTCCTTCATCTTCAGTGGGTGGCAGCCACCTGCTCACCTGGAGGGACCACGCTTGCACGAGGCGTTTCGGGCCCTTCACTTACTCGACCGCACCGTATCGGGGTGGGGCCGCAACTGGGATCACATCAGCAGCCTGGCAGGCCGGTGTGACACGAACGGGTCAGACGGCCGATCAGGCCTTCTTGGGACGCTTGGCGCCGTACTTGGAGCGGGCCTGCTTGCGATCCTTGACGCCTTGCAGGTCCAGCGAGCCACGCACGATGTGGTAGCGCACACCCGGCAGATCCTTCACACGGCCGCCGCGCACGAGCACGACGCTGTGTTCCTGCAGGTTGTGGCCTTCACCGCCGATGTACGAGATGACCTCGAAACCGTTGGTCAGGCGCACCTTGGCGACCTTCCGCAGCGCCGAGTTCGGCTTCTTCGGGGTCGTGGTGTAGACGCGGGTGCAAACCCCGCGGCGCTGCGGGCAGTTCTGCATCGCAGGCGACTTGGACTTCGTGACCTCGACCTGACGGCCTTGGCGCACGAGCTGGTTGATGGTGGGCATGGGTAACTTGTTCCCGTTTGAAGTTACGACGAAAAATTCCTTCCGGCTGGCGTCCAGCGCCTTGCGGGCCCTGGTGTCGCCCCGCAGGCGAATGCCCTGGGGCCCTGCGCAGCGCGCCGCAAAACGGCAACGGCGCCACCGGGTTGTCCAGGCAGCGCCAAGCGCGGCAGAATGTGCCGAAAAGCCGAACATTATAGGTCGACCCCGGCACGGCACGCAAGCCGCCTGGGCGCCCGACCCCAGCGAGCCATCAATGTGAACACCTACTCTCGCTCAGAGAGCCTGGATGCCGTGCTGGACACCCAGAGCATCCTCGACTGGCTGCACTTCGCCGACCCGCGATGCACCGCCTGGGAGGCCTGGCGGCAGGCCGGCGCCTGGCGCTGGCGGATCGCCGCGCCGCTGCGCGACGAACTGGCCCACGTGCTGGCCCGGGGTCGGCTGCCGGCCGCGGCCCCGTCGGGCCAGCCGGTGCTGGCGCAGGTGGACGTGCGGGCCCTGCCCGGTGAGCTGCCCGCCCCGGCGCCGCTGCCGAGCCTGCGCTGCACCGACCGCGACGACCAGAAGTTCATCGACTTCGCGCTGGCCTGCGGCGCGCGCTGGCTGGTCAGCCGCGACAAGGCGGTACTGAAGCTGCGCCGCCGCGCGCTGGCGCTGCACGGCCTGCAGATCGTCCATCCGGACGACTGGCGACCGGCCGGCTGAACGAAAAAAGGGCGACCTCTCGGTCGCCCTTCCTGGGGTGGCAGCCGCCGCGGCTTATTCGCCGGCCGGTGCGTCGCCCGCGTCATCCAGCGCGGCCAGCTGCGTGGCGGCCAGTTCCTCGGCCTCCTGCAGCGCGATGGCGCGACGCTCGGTCTCGTCCATCTCTTCCTTGGCCTTGCGGGCCTGGTGGAAGGCCATGCCAGTGCCGGCCGGGATCAGGCGGCCGACGATGACGTTTTCCTTCAGGCCGCGCAGCGAGTCGCGCTTGCCCATGATCGCCGCCTCGGTCAGCACGCGGGTGGTCTCCTGGAAGGAGGCCGCGGAGATGAACGAGTCGGTCGACAGCGAGGCCTTGGTGATGCCCAGCAGCACGTCCTGGTAGGTGGCCGGCAGCTTGTCCTCGGCGCGCAGCTTCTCGTTGGTGTTGAGCAGCTCGGAGCGCTCCACCTGTTCGCCGGCGATGTAGGTCGAGTCGCCCGGGTTGACGATCTGCACGCGGCGCAGCATCTGGCGAACGATCACCTCGATGTGCTTGTCGTTGATCTTCACGCCCTGCAGACGGTAGACGTCCTGCACCTCGTCGACGATGTAGCGCGCCAGCTCCTCGACGCCCAGCAGGCGCAGGATGTCCTGCGGATCCGCCGCGCCGTCGACGATCAGCTCGCCGCGGTTGACCACCTGGCCTTCGTGCACCAGGATGTTCTTCTCCTTGGGCACCAGCTCCTCGAACACCTTGCCGTCCGGGTCGGTGATCTGCAGGCGCACCTTGCCCTTGGTCTCCTTGCCGAAGGACACCGTGCCGGTGATCTCGGCCAGCGTGCCCTTGTCCTTGGGCGAGCGGGCTTCGAAGAGCTCGGCCACCCGCGGCAGACCGCCGGTGATGTCACGGGTCTTCTGGCCTTCGACCGGGATGCGCGCCAGCACTTCACCCGGCGCCAGGTCCTGGCCGTCGCGGATCTGGATCAGCGCGCCCACCTGGAAGCCGATCGTCACCGAGTGGTCGGTGCCGGGGATCTTGACTTCCTGGCCGGCGGCGTCGAGCAGCTTGACCTGCGGACGCACGACCTTGGCCGCGCCGCGGCGCTTCGGGTCGATCACCACCAGCGTCGACAGGCCGGTGACCTCGTCCACCTGCTTGGCGACGGTGACGCCTTCCTCGACGTTCTCGAAGCGCGCCTTGCCGGCGAACTCGGTGATGATCGGGCGGGTCAGCGGGTCCCAGTTGGCCAGCACGGTGCCGGCCTTGATCTGCTGGTCGGCCTTGACGTTCAGCGTGGCGCCGTACGGCACCTTGTGGCGCTCGCGCTCGCGGCCGTGCTGGTCGGAGATGATGATCTCGCCGGAACGCGAGATCACCACCAGTTCGCCCTTGCCGTTGGTCACGTAGCGCATCGTGGCGTTGAAGCCGATGAAGCCGTCCGACTTGGCATCCACGCTGGAGGCCACCGCCGCACGCGACGCCGCACCACCGATGTGGAAGGTTCGCATCGTCAGCTGCGTGCCCGGCTCGCCGATCGACTGCGCGGCGATCACGCCCACCGCTTCGCCGGTGTTCACCAGGCCACCGCGGCCCAGGTCGCGGCCGTAGCACTTGGCGCACAGGCCGAAGCGCGTGCCGCAGGTCAGCGGGGTGCGGACCTTGACCTCGTCGACGCCGGCCGACTCGATGACGTCCAGGTTGTCCTCGTCCAGCATGGTGCCGGCGGGGATCAGGATCTCCTGGGTCTCGGGGTGGGTCACCTCGACCGCGGTGACGCGGCCCAGGATGCGGTCGCGCAGCGACTCGATGACTTCACCGCCCTCGACCAGCGCGCGCATGGCGAAGCCGTGCTCGGTGCCGCAGTCGTCCTCGACCACCACCAGATCCTGCGTGACGTCCACCAGGCGGCGGGTCAGGTAGCCGGAGTTCGCGGTCTTCAGCGCCGTGTCCGCCAGGCCCTTGCGGGCGCCGTGGGTGGAGATGAAGTACTGCAGAACGTTCAGGCCTTCGCGGAAGTTCGCGGTGATCGGCGTCTCGATGATCGAGCCGTCCGGCTTGGCCATCAGGCCCCGCATGCCGGCCAGCTGGCGGATCTGGGCGGCGGAACCCCGCGCGCCCGAGTCGGCCATCATGTAGATCGAGTTGAACGACTCCTGGTCGACTTCCTTGCCGTGACGGTCGATGACCTTCTGCTTGGACAGCTGCGACATCATGACCTTGCCGACCTCGTCGCCGGTCTTGCCCCAGATGTCCACGACCTTGTTGTAGCGCTCACCGGCGGTGACCAGGCCCGAGACGTACTGCTGCTCGATCTCCTTGACCTCCTTCTCGGCACGCTCGATCAGGCCGGCCTTCTGCGGCGGCACCAGCATGTCGTCGATGGCGATCGAGATGCCGGCGCGCGTGGCCAGGCGGAAGCCCGACTGCAGCAGCTTGTCAGCGAAGACCACGGTCTCCTTCAGGCCGCACTTGCGGAAGGAAACGTTGATCAGGCGCGAGATTTCCTTCTTCTTGAGCGCCTTGTTGATGTTGGCGAACGGCAGGCCCTTGGGCAGGATCTCGGAGAGCAGCGCACGGCCGACGGTGGTGTCGACCAGCTTGGTCTCGGGCTGGAACTCGCCATCGGCGTCCTTGGTCCACTCGACCAGGCGCACCGAGATCTTCGAGGTGATCTCGACCGCACCGTTGTCCAGCGCGCGCTGCAGCTCGACGGTGTCGGAGAAGACCATGCCTTCGCCCTTGCCGTTGATGCGCTCGCGGGTGGCGTAGTACAGGCCCAGCACCACGTCCTGCGAGGGCACGATCGACGGCTCGCCCGAGGCCGGGAAGAGCACGTTGTTCGAGGCCAGCATCAGGGCGCGGGCTTCCATCTGCGCTTCGATCGACAGCGGCACGTGGACGGCCATCTGGTCACCGTCGAAGTCGGCGTTGAAGGCCGCGCAGACCAGCGGGTGCAGCTGGATCGCCTTGCCCTCGATCAGCACCGGCTCGAAGGCCTGGATGCCCAGGCGGTGCAGCGTCGGGGCGCGGTTGAGCATGACCGGGTGTTCCTTGATGACTTCCTCAAGGATGTCCCATACCACCGGCGTGCCCGATTCCACTTCCTTCTTCGCCGCCTTGATGGTGGTGGCGATGCCCATCGCCTCCAGCCGGCTGAAGATGAAGGGCTTGAACAGCTCCAGCGCCATCAGTTTGGGCAGGCCGCACTGGTGCAGCTTGAGCGTCGGACCCACGGTGATGACCGAGCGGCCCGAGTAGTCGACGCGCTTGCCCAGCAGGTTCTGGCGGAAGCGGCCGCTCTTGCCCTTGATCATGTCGGCCAGCGACTTCAGCGCGCGCTTGTTCGCGCCGGTCATGGCCTTGCCGCGACGGCCGTTGTCCAGCAGCGAATCGACGGCCTCCTGCAGCATGCGCTTTTCGTTGCGCACGATGATCTCGGGGGCCTTGAGCTCGAGCAGACGGGCCAGGCGGTTGTTGCGGTTGATGACGCGACGGTAGAGGTCGTTCAGGTCCGAGGTGGCGAAGCGGCCGCCATCCAGGGGCACCAGCGGACGCAGGTCCGGCGGCAGCACCGGCAGCACGTCCATCACCATCCAGTGCGGCTTGATGCCCGACTTCTTGAAGGCCTCCATCACCTTCAGGCGCTTGGAGTTCTTCTTGACCTTCAGCTCGCTGCCGGTCATGTCGTTGCGCAGCTTGTCGATCTCGACGTCGAGGTCCATCTCGGCGAGCAGCTTCTGGATGCCCTCGGCGCCCATCAGGGCCTCGAAGTCATCGCCGAAGGCGGGATCGGCACGCTTGGCCTCGTATTCGTCCTCGCTCATGATGCTGAACTTCTTCAGCGAGGTCATGCCGGGGTCGACGACGACGTAGGCTTCGAAGTACAGCACGCGCTCGATGTCGCGCAGCGTCATGTCGAGCACCAGGCCCAGACGCGACGGCAGCGACTTCAGGAACCAGATGTGGGCGCAGGGCGCGGCCAGGTCGATGTGGCCCATGCGCTCGCGGCGCACCTTGGTCTGGGTGACTTCAACGCCGCACTTCTCGCAGATCACGCCGCGGTGCTTCAGGCGCTTGTACTTGCCGCACAGGCACTCGTAGTCCTTGATCGGGCCGAAGATCTTGGCGCAGAACAGGCCGTCACGCTCCGGCTTGAAGGTGCGGTAGTTGATGGTCTCGGGCTTCTTCACCTCGCCGAACGACCACGAACGGATCTTCTCGGGCGAAGCCAGCCCGATCTTGATCGCGTCGAAGTGTTCATCCGGGGTGAACTGCTTGAAGAGGTCCAGCAAGCCTTTCATGGCTTAACTCCTAATGTGGTATCGAGATGGAAAAGGGGACGGATGACTGCAGCGGCAGGCGCGGGGCCTGCCGCCCAGGCGATCAGTTCTTCTCCAGCTCGATGTCGATACCCAGCGAGCGGATTTCCTTCACCAGCACGTTGAACGATTCCGGCATGCCGGCATCGATCGCGTGCTCGCCCTTGACGATGTTCTCGTACACCTTGGTGCGGCCGTTCACGTCGTCCGACTTGACGGTCAGCATTTCCTGCAGCACGTAGGCGGCGCCGTAGGCTTCCAGCGCCCAGACTTCCATTTCGCCGAAGCGCTGGCCGCCGAACTGCGCCTTGCCGCCCAGCGGCTGCTGGGTGACCAGGCTGTACGGGCCGGTGGAGCGGGCGTGCATCTTGTCGTCGACCAGGTGGTGCAGCTTCAGCACGTGCATGTACCCCACGGTGGTCGGGCGTTCGAAGCGCTCGCCGGTGCGGCCGTCATGCAGCCATGCCTGGGTGCGGGTGTCGGTCAGGCCCTTGCGGGTGGCGATGTCTTCCGGGTAGGCCAGCTTCAGCATGGCGCGGATTTCCTCTTCCTTGGCGCCGTCGAAGACCGGCGTCGCGAAGGGCACACCCTTGCTGAGTTCCTGGGCCATCTCGATGACCTCGGCGTCGGTGAACTCGCCCAGGTTCTCGGACTTGCCGCCCGACTGGTTGTAGAGCTCGTCCATGAACTGGCGCAGCTCGGCCACCGCGGCCTCGCGCTGCAGCATGTCGCCGATGCGCTGGCCGATGCCCTTGCCGGCCCAGCCCAGGTGCACTTCCAGCACCTGGCCGACGTTCATCCGCGAGGGCACGCCCAGCGGGTTCAGAACGATGTCGGCGGGGGTGCCGTCGGCCATGTAGGGCATGTCCTCGACCGGCACGATCTTGGACACCACACCCTTGTTGCCGTGGCGGCCGGCCATCTTGTCGCCAGGCTGCAGGCGGCGCTTGACGGCCAGGTAGACCTTGACCATCTTCAGCACGCCGGCGGGCAGCTCGTCGCCCTGGGTCAGCTTCTTGCGCTTTTCCTCGAAGGCGAGGTCGAAGCCGTGGCGGGTCTGCTCGAGCGAGTTCTTGATCGACTCGAGCTGGTTGGCCAGGGTCTCCTCGGCCGGACGGACGTCGAACCAGTGGTACTTGTCGATGCCGGCCAGGTACTCCTTGGTGATCGACGCGCCCTTGGCCAGGCGCTGCGGGCCGCCATTGGCCACGCTGCCGACCAGCAGCTTCTCGATCCGGTCGAAGGCGTCGGCCTCGACGATGCGCAGCTGGTCGTTCAGGTCCAGGCGGAAGCGCTTGAGTTCATCGTCGATGATCTGCTGGGCGCGCTTGTCGCGCTGGATGCCTTCACGGGTGAAGACCTGCACGTCGATGACGGTGCCCTGCGTGCCCTGGTCGACGCGCAGCGAGGTGTCCTTCACGTCGGAGGCCTTCTCGCCGAAGATCGCGCGCAGCAGCTTCTCTTCCGGGGTCAGCGTGGTCTCGCCCTTGGGGGTGACCTTGCCCACCAGCACGTCGCCGGGGTTGACCTCGGCGCCGATGTAGACGATGCCCGACTCGTCCAGGCGCGCCAGTTGCTGCTCGGACAGGTTGGGAATGTCGCGGGTGATTTCCTCGGCGCCCAGCTTGGTGTCGCGGGCCATGACCACCAGTTCCTCGATGTGGATCGAGGTGTAGCGGTCTTCGGCGACGACGCGCTCGCTGATCAGGATCGAGTCCTCGAAGTTGTAGCCGTTCCAGGGCATGAACGCGACCAGCATGTTCTGGCCCAGGGCCAGTTCACCCAGGTCGGTCGACGCGCCGTCGGCCACCACGTCGCCCGCCGCCACCTTGTCACCGCGGCGCACGATGGCGCGCTGGTGGATGTTGGTGTTCTGGTTCGAGCGCTGGTACTTGATCAGGTTGTAGATGTCGACGCCGACTTCACCCGCCACGGCTTCCGCGTCATTGACGCGGATCACCACGCGGTTGGTGTCGACATAGTCGACCACACCGCCGCGGCGCGCCGTGACCACGGTGCCCGAGTCGACCGCGGCGACGCGCTCGACACCGGTGCCCACCAGGGCCTTCTCGGGGCGCAGCACCGGCACGGCCTGGCGCTGCATGTTGGCGCCCATCAGCGCGCGGTTCGCGTCGTCGTGCTCCAGGAAGGGCACCAGCGAGGCCGCCACCGAGACGATCTGCGTCGGCGCCACGTCCATGTACTGGATGCGCTCGGGCGAGGTCAGCACCGATTCGCCGTTCTCACGGGCCGAGACCAGCTCGTCGGTCAGCGTGCCGTCGGCGCCCAGCGAGGCGTTCGCCTGGGCGATGACGTACTTGCCTTCCTCGATGGCCGACAGGTAGTCGATCTGGTCGGTCACCTTGCTGTCGACCACGCGGCGGTACGGCGTCTCGAGGAAGCCGTACTCGTTGAGCTGGGCGTACAGCGCGAGCGAGTTGATCAGGCCGATGTTCGGGCCTTCCGGCGTTTCGATCGGGCAGACGCGGCCGTAGTGCGTGGGGTGCACGTCGCGCACCTCGAAGCCGGCGCGCTCGCGGGTCAGACCGCCCGGGCCCAGGGCCGAGACGCGACGCTTGTGCGTGATCTCGGACAGCGGGTTGGTCTGGTCCATGAACTGCGACAGCTGCGACGCTCCGAAGAACTCCTTGAGCGCCGCGGAGATCGGCTTGGAGTTGATCAGGTCGTGCGGCATCAGGGCCTCGGTCTCGGCCTGGCCCAGACGCTCCTTGACGGCCTTCTCGATGCGGGCCAGGCCCGAGCGGTACTGGTTCTCGGCCAGTTCGCCCACGCAGCGCACGCGGCGGTTGCCCAGGTGGTCGATGTCATCGACCTCGCCGCGGCCGTTGCGCAGTTCGACCAGGATCTTGACGACGTCCAGGATGTCCTCGTTGGACAGCGTCATCGGGCCTTCGGGGGCGTCGCGGCCCACGCGGGCGTTGAACTTCATGCGGCCCACGCGCGACAGGTCATACGTGTCGGCGCTGTAGAACAGGCGCTGGAACAGGGCCTCGACGGCGTCCTCGGTCGGCGGCTCGCCGGGGCGCATCATGCGGTAGATCGCGACGCGGGCGGCCAGCTGGTCGGCGGTCTCGTCCAGACCCAGGGTCTGGCTGATGTAGGCACCCTGGTCCAGTTCATTGGTGAACAGGCACTGGATGTCCTTGATGCCGGCGGCGCGCAGCTTCTTGAGCAGCGACTCGGTCAGCTCGTCGTTGGCCTTGGCGATGATCTCGCCGGTGTCCGGGTCGACCATGTTGCGGGCCACGATGCGGCCCACCAGGAAGTCTTCCGGCACCGAGATGAAGGTGGTGCCGCCCTGCTCGAGCTGGCGCACGTGGCGCGCGGTGATGCGCTTGTCCTTCTCGACGATGACCGCACCGGTCTTGTCGGTGATGTCGAAGCGGGCCACCTCGCCCTTCAGGCGCTCGGGCACGAACTCCATCTGCGCGCCCGCATCCATCAGGCGGAAGGTGTCGTTCTTGAAGAAGTGCGCCAGGATCTGCTCGGGGTTCAGGCCGATGGCCTTGAGCAGGATCGTGACCGGCATCTTGCGGCGACGGTCGACGCGGAAGTACAGGATGTCCTTCGGGTCGAACTCGAAGTCCAGCCAGGAGCCGCGGTAGGGAATGATGCGGGCGCTGAACAGCAGCTTGCCCGAGCTGTGGGTCTTGCCCTTGTCGTGCTCGAAGAACACGCCGGGCGAGCGGTGCAGCTGGCTGACGATGACGCGTTCGGTGCCGTTGACGATGAACGAGCCGTAGTCGGTCATCAGGGGCACCTCGCCCATGTAGACCTCCTGCTCCTTGATCTCCTTGACCACCTTGGCAGGATGCGCCTCGCGGTCATAGATGATCATCTGCAGCTTGGCGCGCACCGCGGCGGCAAAGGTCAGGCCGCGCTGCTGGCACTCGCGCACGTCGAACGTGGGCTTGGCGATGTTGAATTCGATGAACTTCATCTCCACGAACCCGTTGTGCGACACGATCGGGAACGCGGACAGGAAGGCGGCCTGCAAGCCTTCGGGCTTGCGCTGCTGCGGCGGGGTGTCCTTCTGCAGGAAGGCGACGTAGGACTCCCGCTGCATCGTCAGCAGGTAGGGGACGTTGAGAACGCTCTCGCGCTTGCCGAAGCTCTTGCGGATACGCTTGCGCTCGGTGTAGCTGTAGGGGGTTGCTTGCGCCATGGAAGACTCCGTATCGACAGCGCGTGCCGGCCGGTAGCACGGGCTGCGTCGGCGACTGGCTGGCCAGGCTCATCCCCTCACGGGGAGACCTGAAAGCTTGGTGGTTGGCCACTACCAACCGCTGGCGGACAACCCCGGCATTGCACCGGAGTCCGACCAAACCCGTTCTCTGCAGTCGGATCAGAGAACACTTGGAAAACCCACGATTATCACTCGGGAATTTTCCAGCTGCTCTCAACAGGGTTTTGCACCGCCGCGACCGGGGCCGCCGCGGTGCGCCCTGTAAGCGCAAAAGGCCGGGAGCCCTTGGCGGGCTCCCAGCCTCCTGGCCAGGGGGCTGAATTACTTCAGCTCGGCCTTGGCGCCGGCTTCCACCAGCTTCTTGACGGCGGCTTCGGCGTCGGCCTTGGCAATGCCTTCCTTGACGTTCTTCGGGGCGCCGTCGACCAGGTCCTTGGCTTCCTTCAGGCCCAGGCCGGTCAGTTCGCGCACGGCCTTGATGACCGAGACCTTGTTGGCGCCGGCTTCGGTCAGCACGACGTTGAACTCGGTCTTCTCTTCAGCGGCCGGGGCGCCAGCGCCAGCGGCACCGCCGGCGGCCGGGGCGGCCATGGCGGCGGCGGACACGCCGAACTTCTCTTCAATCGCCTTGACCAGGTCGTTGAGTTCCATGACGGACATGCTGTCCAGGGCGGTCAGGAAGGCGTCTTTGTCGAAAGCCATGATGGTTTCCTTGAAATCAGTGAATCAGTGAATGGGTACAGGCAGCGGGATCAGGCCGCAGGGGCCTCGGCAGGCGCTTCAGCGCCGCCACCACGCTTCTCGGACAGGGCAGCCAGGACGCCGGCCATGCGTTGCACGGGCGACATCAGCAGGCCAGCGATCTGGGCCAGCAGGACTTCCTTGCTGGGGATCGACGCCAGGGCCTTGACGCCGTCGGCGTCCAGGGCCTTGCCAGCGTAGGCACCAGCCTTGATGACCAGCTTGTCGTTGCCCTTGGCAAAGTCGGCGATGACTTTGGCCGCGGCGACGGCATCTTCCGAAAAGCCGTAGATCAGCGGACCGGCCATGCTCTCCGCGGCCACCTCGAACGGGGTGCCGGCGACAGCGCGACGGGCCAGGGTGTTCTTCAGCACGTGAAGATACACACCCTTGGCACGCGCATCGACGCGCAGCTTGTTCAGGGCTTCCACGGTGAGGCCACGGTACTCGGCCAGCGCCAGGGTCTGGGACTTGGCGGCTTGCGCTGCCACTTCCTCGATCACGGCCGCCTTCTCGTTGCGGTTGAGACTCAAGGTCTACTCCTCACATCACGCACCTTCGCCACCCTGACGGGCGACTCCGGTGCACCGGGGTTTCAGCGACCTTGCCGCTTCGAGTGAGGTGCCCATCACGGTTCACTTCCTTCGTCACGGCGGGGACGCCATCTGCGCTGGTGGACCCCTCGGGCGGACCCTCGGGTTCGATTAAGACGGCACCTGCGTGCCGTCACCAGCGGTCTTGGATGGCCCGCGCCCGGAGCAAGCTCCTGGCACGGCCCACCAATGACCAACCGGGCGTCAAGACGGCCGCCCGGCCGGATTCAATGCCTCGATCAGGCAGCGGCGGTGTTGATCGCCACCGAGCTGATGTCGACGCGAGCACCCACGCCCATCGTCGAGGACACGGCCAGCTTGCGCAGGTAGACACCCTTGGACGAGGCCGGCTTGGCCTTGTTCAGGGCTTCCAGCAGCGCGGCCAGGTTGCCCACCAGCTTGTCGTCGTCGAACGAGCGACGGCCGATCGTGCCGTGGATGATGCCGGCCTTGTCGACGCGGAACTGGACCTGACCGGCCTTGGCGTTCTTCACCGCCGTGGCGACGTCCGGGGTCACGGTGCCGACCTTCGGGTTCGGCATCAGGCCGCGCGGGCCCAGGATCTGACCCAGGGTACCGACGATGCGCATCGTGTCGGGCGAGGCGATCACCACGTCGAAGGGCATGTCACCCGCCTTGACGCGCTCGGCCAGGTCTTCCATGCCGACCACGTCGGCGCCGGCGGCCTTGGCTTCCTCGGCCTTGGCGCCCTGGGCGAACACGGCCACGCGCTTGGTCTTGCCGGTGCCGTTGGGCAGCACGACGGCGCCACGCACGACCTGGTCCGACTTCTTGGCGTCGATGCCCAGCTGCACGGCCACGTCGATCGACTCATCGAACTTGGCGGTGGCGCAGCTCTTGACCAGGCTCAGCGCGTCATTGATGGTGTACAGCTTCAGGCTGTCGACCTTGCCCTGCAGGGCCTTGGCCTTCTTGGTCAGCTTTGCCATGTCACACGCCCTCCACGATCACGCCCATCGAGCGGGCGGAACCGGCAATCGTCTTCACCGCGGCGTCCATGTCGGCCGCCGTCAGGTCCTTCTGCTTCATCTTGGCGATCTCTTCCAGCTGGGCGCGGGTGATCTTGCCCACCTTGTTCAGGTGCGGCTTGTCCGAGCCCTTGTCCAGCTTGATCGCCTTCTTGATCAGCACCGTCGCCGGGGGCGACTTCAGCACGAAGGTGAAGGACTTGTCAGCGAAGGCGGTGATCACCACGGGCAGCATCAGACCGGGCTCCATGCCCTGGGTCTGGGCGTTGAACGCCTTGCAGAACTCCATGATGTTCAGGCCGCGCTGGCCCAGCGCCGGACCGACCGGCGGAGAGGGGTTGGCCTTGCCGGCCGGGATCTGCAGCTTGATGAAGCCGACGATCTTCTTTGCCATGAATGGCTCCTTTTCGAGTTCAGACGCTTCGGGGCATCAGCCCCTCGGCTCCTCGTCCACGACCCGTTTCGAACTTCATCAGCGGCGCCGGGTCGGGAACGCTGCTGACTGCCTTGACCTTTTGAGCCCGCCCTGCGGGGCGGACTCGACAGGTCTGACGACTCAGGTCGTCAGACCTTTTCGACCTGGGAGAAGTCCAGCTCCACTGGCGTGGCACGACCGAAGATCGTGACCGAGACGCGGACCTTGGACTTCTCGTAGTTGACTTCCTCGACGGCGCCGTTGAAGTCGGTGAACGGGCCTTCCTTGACGCGGACCAGCTCGCCGACCTGCCACTCGACCTTGGGCCGCGGCTTCTCGACGCCTTCCTGCATCTGGTTGACGATCTTCATCACCTCGGCCTCGGAGATCGGGGCCGGGCGGTTGCGCGCGCCGCCGACGAAGCCGGTGACCTTGCTGGTGTGCTTGACCAGGTGCCAGGACTCGTCGTCCATCAGCATCTCGACCAGCACGTAGCCGGGGAAGAAGCGGCGCTCGGTGACCGACTTCTTGCCGTTCTTCAGCTCGACCACTTCCTCGGTCGGCACCAGGATGCGGCCGAACTTGGCCTGCATGCCGGCGCGCTCGATGCGCTCGCGGATGTTGCGCTCGACGGCCTTCTCCATGCCCGAATAGGCATGCACCACGTACCAGCGCATGCCGTTGGCCGGTGCGTTGGCGGTGGTGTCGGGGGCGACGGATTCGCTCATTCGGATGCCTCTTGTTGGATGACCGGGTGCGCGTTCAGCGCTTCCAGCCCAGGATCAGGTCGTACAGCACCCACTCCAGCGTCTTGTCGGTCAGCCACAGGAACAGGGCCATCACGACGACGAAGGCGAACACGTACAGCGTCATCTGGCCGGCTTCCTTGCGGGTGGGCCAGACGACCTTCTTGACCTCGCGCACCGACTCGCGGCCGAAGCCGATCAGCTGCTTGCCGTTCTCGGACGTGAAGAACACGACCACCGCCAGGGCCACGCCCACCAGCAGGGCCACCACGCGCAGCCACATGCTCTGCTGGTTCAGCAGGTAGAAGGCCGCGACCGAGCCGATCAGCAGCACCGCCGCTGCGGCCAGCTTGGCCTTGTCAGCGCCGGTGGAGACAGTTTCGACTTGAGGAGAGGTGGACATGGTCTGCTTGGGTGGTCTGTCGGCCCGTCAGGAGACTGACGGCCCAACAGCAGGAAAGCCCGCCGGGCTCTGGTGGCCTGCGGGCTGCCTGCTTCGGGCTGCTGGGCTCCTTGCGGAGCCACCAACCGGGCACGCTGTTCTGCGCAGCGTGTTCAGTTGGCAGGGGCAGTAGGAATCGAACCTACAACCTTCGGTTTTGGAGACCGACGCTCTGCCAATTGAGCTATACCCCTGCGGCCTTTTCGGGAAGGTTTACTCGATGATCTTGGCCACGACGCCGGCGCCGACGGTGCGGCCGCCTTCACGGATGGCGAAGCGCAGGCCTTCTTCCATCGCGATCGGGGCGATCAGCTTGACGGTGATGCTGACGTTGTCGCCCGGCATGACCATTTCCTTGTCCTTCGGCAGCTCCACCGCGCCGGTCACGTCCGTCGTGCGGAAGTAGAACTGCGGGCGATAGTTGTTGAAGAACGGGGTGTGGCGGCCGCCCTCTTCCTTGCTCAGGACATAGACCTCAGCGGTGAAGTGGGTGTGCGGCTTGATCGAGCCGGGCTTGCACAGCACCTGGCCGCGCTCGACTTCCTCGCGCTTGGTTCCGCGCAGCAGGATGCCCACGTTGTCGCCCGCCTGGCCCTGGTCCAGCAGCTTGCGGAACATTTCCACGCCGGTGCAGGTGGTCTTCTGGGTCGGCTTGATACCGACGATCTCGATTTCCTCGCCGACCTTGATGATGCCGCGCTCGACGCGACCGGTCACCACGGTGCCGCGGCCCGAGATCGAGAACACGTCTTCCACCGGCATCAGGAAGGTGCCGTCCACGGCGCGCTCGGGCGTCGGGATGTAGCTGTCCAGCGCGTCGGCCAGGCGGAAGATCGCCTGCTCGCCCAGGTCACCGGTGTCGCCTTCGATCGCCAGCTTGGCCGAGCCCTTGATGATCGGGGTGTCGTCGCCGGGGAAGTCGTACTTGCTGAGCAGCTCGCGCACTTCCATCTCGACCAGCTCGAGCAGCTCGGCGTCGTCGACCATGTCGCACTTGTTCAGGAAGACGATGATGTAGGGCACGCCCACCTGACGCGCCAGCAGGATGTGCTCGCGGGTCTGGGGCATCGGGCCGTCAGCGGCCGAGCACACCAGGATCGCGCCGTCCATCTGGGCGGCGCCGGTGATCATGTTCTTCACATAGTCGGCGTGGCCCGGGCAGTCGACGTGCGCGTAGTGGCGGTTGGCCGTCTCGTACTCGACGTGCGCGGTGTTGATCGTGATGCCGCGTGCCTTCTCTTCCGGCGCCGCATCGATCTGGTCGTAGGCCTTGGCCTCGCCACCGAACTTCTTGGCCAGGATCGTCGTGATCGCCGCCGTCAGCGTCGTCTTGCCATGGTCCACGTGACCAATCGTGCCCACGTTCACGTGCGGCTTGGTCCGTTCAAACTTGCCTTTTGCCATCTTGCGCTCCTGGTGCCCCTGAGGGCGTTCGAGAACAATGAAAACGAGAAAGAGGTGGTGCCCATGGCGCGGATCGAACGCGCGACCTCTCCCTTACCAAGGGAGTGCTCTACCACTGAGCCACATGGGCATCGACACAGGATTGAGGGCTGCCGGGGCACCCCTCAGGCCTGTGTCGACTCACTCGACACACACCAACGAACCCTGTCCTTCACTGGAGCGGGAGACGGGAATCGAACCCGCGTCATTAGCTTGGAAGGCTAAGGTTCTACCATTGAACTACTCCCGCTCGGGACTCGTTCACTCATTCGCAACTTGTCGCCAGCCTTGCGGCCGGCGCACTCACCGCACCAGCCTTGCGGCTGGTGCTCTCATGACAGGTTCGCTCTGGTGGAGGAGGCTGGATTCGAACCAGCGTAGGCGTAAGCCAACAGATTTACAGTCTGCCCCCTTTAGCCACTCGGGCACCCCTCCGGAGCGAGCCCAAGAGTTTAGCAGCTTTTTCGTGCAGTGCGCAAATCGGCGCGCCAGCGCGATCAGCCCAGCCGCCAGTCGACGTCGATGCCCGCCTGGCGGCAGGCGCCGAAGTGGCCGCAGCCCAGGAAGGGCAGCGGCGGGCGGCGGGCCGACAGCGGCGACGGGTGGTTGGCCTGCAGCAGCAGGTGGCGGCCCGGCGCGGCGGCCTCGATCAGCGGCGCCTTGGCTTGCGCATGTGCCCCCCACAGCAGGAAGGCGATGCGGCGCGGCTGGCGGGCGACCGCCTCGATCAGCGCATCGGTCAGCGCCTCCCAGCCCTTCTTCGCATGACTGGCCGGCTGGCCGTCCTCGACCGTCAGGCTGGTGTTGAGCAGCAGCACGCCGCGCCGTGCCCAGTCGCCCAGGTGGCCGTGGCGCGGCGGCACCAGGCCCAGATCACGCTGCAGCTCGGCGTGGATGTTGCGCAGGCTCGGCGGGATCTTCTGGCCCGGCGGCACCGAGAAGGCCAGACCTTCGGCCTGGCCCAGCCCGTGGTACGGGTCCTGGCCCAGGATCACCGCCCGCACCGCGTCCAGCGGCGTCAGCGCCAGCGCCCGGAAGGGCTGGGCGGGGTAGATCAGCGCGCCGGCGGTGCGGCGGGCGTCGACGTGGGCGATCAGGCCGCGGCCGGCGGACGTGCCCACCCAGGCCTCGACAACGCTTCGCCAGTCAGTGCCCACTTCCGCAATCAGCGCCTCCAGCGGCTGTTCCAGCCGCAAGCCGGCGCCGCCGAACAAGTCGCTCACGCGAACAGCGTGGCCAGGGCCACGCCCGGGTCGGGCTGGCGCATGAAGGCCTCGCCGACCAGGAAGGCGTGCACGTGGGCGGCGCGCATGCGCTGCACATCGGCCTGGCCCAGGATGCCCGACTCGGTCACCAGCAGGCGGTCGGCCGGCACGCGCGGCAGCAGGCCCAGCGTGGTGTCCAGGGTCACGTCGAAGGTGCGCAGGTTGCGGTTGTTGATGCCCACCAGCGGCGTGCGCAGGCGCAGTGCGCGGTCCAGTTCGGCGCCGTCGTGCACCTCCACCAGTACCGCCATGCCCAGGCCGTGGGCGGTGGCTTCCAGGTCGGCCATCTGGGCGTCGTCCAGGCAGGCGGCGATCAGCAGGATGCAGTCGGCACCCATCGCGCGGGCCTCGACCACCTGGTAGTCATCGACCATGAAGTCCTTGCGCAGCACCGGCAGCGCGCAGGCGACGCGGGCGGCGCGCAGGTAGTCGGCGCTGCCCTGGAAGAACTGCACATCGGTCAGCACGCTCAGGCAGGCGGCGCCGTGGGCGGCATAGCTGGCGGCGATGTCGGCGGGCTCGAAGGGGTCGCGCATCACGCCCTTGCTGGGGCTGGCCTTCTTGATCTCGGCGATCACACCGGCCTGGCCGGCGGCGATCTTCGCGCGCAGCGCGCCGATGAAGTCGCGCTGGCCACCCAGCGATTCGGCCTCGCGGCGCAGGCTGGCCAGGTCGCGTGCCGCCCTGGCGGCGGCCACTTCCTGGTGCTTGACCGCCACGATCTTCTTAAGGATGTCGTCCATCGACTCAGCCCCTCAGCCTTTCAAGGCCTGGGTGGCCGCGACAAACGCGCTCAGCTTGGCCATGGCCCGCCCCGAGGCCACCGCCTCGCGGGCCAGCTTCACGCCGTCGCTGATGCTGGCCGCCTGGCCGCCGCAGTACAGCGCGGCGCCGGCATTGAGCAGCACGATGTCGCGCACCGGGCCGTCCTCGTTGCCCAGCGCGCGCTGGATGCAGGCCACCGATTCATCGCGGTTGGCCACCCGCAGCACGCGGCTGTCGTAGACCGGCAGGCCGAAGTCGCTGGGGTGCACCATGTACTCGTGCACCGAGCCGTCCTTCAGCTCACCCACCATGGTCTCGCCCGACAGCGAAATCTCGTCCATGCCGTTCATGCCGTAGACCACCATCGCATGCTCGGCGCCCAGGCGCTGCAGCACGCGCACCTGGATGCCCACCAGGTCGGGGTGGAACACGCCCAGCAGGATGTTGGGCGCGCCGGCCGGGTTGGTCAGCGGGCCCAGGATGTTGAAGATGGTGCGCACGCCCAGCTCCTTGCGCACCGGCGCCGCATGCTTCATCGACGCATGGTGGTTGGGCGCGAACATGAAGGCGATGCCGGTCTGCGCCAGGCACTGCGCCACCTGCTCCGGGTTGAGGTTGATGTGCGCGCCCAGCGCCTCCATCACGTCGGCCGAGCCGCTGGTGGACGACACGCTGCGCCCACCGTGCTTGGCCACCCGCGCGCCCGCCGCCGCGGCAACGAAGGTGCTGGCGGTGGAGATGTTGAAGGTGTGGCTGCCGTCGCCGCCGGTGCCGACGATGTCGACCAGGCCGGTGCGGTCGGCCACCGGCACCGGCGTGGCGAACTCGCGCATCACCTGGGCGGCGGCGGCGATCTCGCCGATCGACTCCTTCTTGACGCGCAGGCCGATCGCCAGCGCGGCGATCATCACCGGCGACATCTCGCCGCTCATGATGCGGCGCATCAGCGTCAGCATCTCGTCGTGGAAGATCTCTCGGTGCTCGATGACGCGGGTCAGCGCCTCGGTGTTGGTGATGCTCATGGCGGTCTTTCGGGCGGGTCAGTACGGGGCGCGCGACGCCGCGGTGGGCGCATCGGCGGCGGGGGAGAGTTCGACGAAGGCGCGCACCGCGGCGATGGTGCGGTCGATGCCGGCGGCATCGACGTCCTGGTGGGTGACGAAGCGCAGGCCGATCAGGCCGGTGGCCAGGATGCCCTGCGCCGCCAGGTGGGCCAGCAGCGCCGGGCCGCGGCCGTCGGCCACATCGACGAAGACGATGTTGGTTTCGGCGCTCTTGACGCTCAGCCCCGGCAGGCCGCGCAGGCCGTCGGCCAGGCGCGCGGCCAGCGCGTGGTCCTCGTGAAGGCGGCCCAGGTGGTGGGTCAGCGCATGGTCGATCGCCGCGGCCAGCAGGCCGACCTGGCGCAGGCCACCGCCGGCCATCTTGCGGATGCGGTGGGCGCGGGTGATGAGCTCGCGCGAGCCGCACAGCAGCGAGCCCACCGGCGCGCCCAGGCCCTTGGAGCAGCAGATCGAGACGCTGTCGAAGTGGCGCGTGATGCCGCGCAGCGCGCTGGCAACATCACCCCCCGACCCGGCCTCGGCCACTGCGGCGTTGAACACCCGCGCGCCGTCCAGGTGGCAGGCCAGGCCGCGCGAGCGCGCCAACGCGGTGGCCTCGGCCAGGTAGCTCTGCGGCATCACATGGCCGTTCCAGGTGTTCTCCAGGCACAGCAGGCGGCTGCGGGCGAAGTGCGGGTCGTCGGGCTTGATCGCGCCGGCGATGTCGGCCAGCGCCATCTGCCCGCGCGCGTCCTGCGCCAGCGGCTGCGGCTGGATGCTGCCCAGCACCGCGGCGCCGCCGCCCTCGTAGCGGTAGGTGTGGGCCAGCTGGCCGACGATGTACTCGTCGCCGCGCTGGCAGTGCGCCAGCAGCGCGCAGAAGTTGCTCTGCGTGCCGCTGGGCATGAACAGCGCCGCCTCCATGCCGGCCAGCGCCGCCATGCGCTCCTGCAGCGCGTTGACGGTGGGGTCGTCGCCGAAGACGTCGTCGCCCACCTCGGCGCGGGCCATGGCCTCGCGCATCGCGGCGGTGGGCCGCGTGACCGTGTCGCTCCTTAGGTCGACGGTCTTCATGCGCGGCTCATCGCGACAAAGTTGCGCAGCATCGCATGCCCATGCTCGGAGAGGATGGACTCGGGATGGAACTGCACGCCCTCCAGCGGCGTGCGGGTGCCGGCCAGTTCGCGGTGGCGCACACCCATGATCTCGCCATCTTCCGAGCGCGAGGTCACCTGCAGCGCCTCGGGCCGGGTGCTCTCCTCGATCACCAGCGAGTGGTAGCGGATCACGGTGAACTGCTTGGGCAGGCCGGCGTAGACGCCTTCGCCATCGGTGTCGATGACGCTGGTCTTGCCGTGCATCTGGGTCTTGGCGCGGATGATGCGCCCGCCCAGCGCGGCACCGATGCTCTGGTGGCCCAGGCACACGCCCAGGATTGGCAGCTTGCCGACGAAGGCCTGGATCGCCGGCACGCACACGCCCGCCTCGGCCGGCGAACAGGGGCCGGGCGAGAGCACCAGCTGGTCGGGTTGCAGGGCACCGATCTCGTCGACGGTGATCTCGTCGTTGCGCACCACCTTCACCTCTTCGCCCAGCTCAGAGAAGTACTGGACCAGGTTAAAGGTGAAGGAGTCGTAGTTGTCGATCATCAGCAGCATGGGCGCTTTCCCTTGGATGGCAGCGGAGGTCTGGCGGACCCCCGGGATTCTGGATCCCGGCGTCCCCTTCCGGCGCAGGCTGGCGCGGCAGACGGGGCGGGGAGTGGGGCGGGGCCGCAACAGCGGTCGCCCGGGGCATGGGTGGGTTCAGGCCGATGGCTTGCGCCAACGCCACCCGGAGCGCGCTGCAGGGATCAGACGGATCGCAGACATGGACCCATTATGGCCGTGTCAGCAGGCCGCCGTCACCGTGCACGCGATCGCCAGCATTGACACCACCCAGTGTCCTGTTAAATTGACAGCCTGCGGCCCCCTGCCGCCCGAGGTGATATCCATGGCCACGCCCTACCCGTTCACCGCCATCGTCGGCCAGGAGGAGATGAAGCGGGCGCTGCTCGCCACCGTGGTCGATCCCAGCCTGGGCGGTGTGCTGATCCTGGGCGACCGCGGCACCGGCAAGTCCACCGCGGTGCGCGGTCTGGCCGCGCTGCTGCCGCCGATGCGCGCGCTGGCCGATTGCCGCTATGGCTGCGACCCGCGCGCCGGCGCCGCGCGCCTGTGTCCCGAATGCCAGGCCGCCGGCCGCCATGGCCGCTCACGCAGCGCGCTGCGCCCGGTGCCGGTGGTCGACCTGCCGCTGGGCGCCACCGAGGACCGGGTGGTTGGCGCGCTCGACCTGGAGCGGGCGCTGAGCCAGGGCGTCAAGGCCTTCGAGCCCGGGCTGCTGGCGCGGGCGCACCGGGGCTTCCTGTACATCGACGAGGTCAACCTGCTGGAGGACCACCTGGTCGACCTGCTGATCGACGTGGCCGCCTCGGGCGAGAACGTGGTCGAGCGCGAAGGCCTGTCGGTGCGTCACCCCGCCCGCTTCGTGCTGGTGGGCAGCGGCAACCCCGAGGAAGGCGAGTTGCGGCCGCAGCTGCTGGACCGCTTCGGCCTGGCGGTGGACGTGGGCACGCCCAAGGACATTGGCCAGCGCATCGAGGTGGTGCGCCGCCGCGAGGACTATGAGCGCGACCCCGAGGCCTTCCAGCAGACCTGGGCGGCCGAGCAGGCGCGGCTGCGGCGCCAGCTGCAGGGCGCCCAGCGCCGGCTGGCCGAGCTGGCGGTGTCCGATGAGGTGCTGACCCTGGCCGCCCAGCTGTGCCTGCAGCTGGGCACCGACGGCCTGCGCGGCGAGATCACGCTGATGCGCGCCGCCCGCGCGCTGGCCGCGCTGGAAGGCGCCGCCACCGTCACGCCCGAGCACCTGCGCCGCATGGCCGCGCCCGCGCTGCGCCACCGCCTGCGCCGCAACCCGCTGGACGACGCCGGTTCGGGCGTGCGGGTGCAGCGCGCGGTGGACGAGCTGGTGCCGGCGTGAACGCCATCGCGGCCCGCCAGGCCGCCGCGCTGCTCGCGGTGGACGCCGCCGGCCTGGGCGGCGTCGCGCTGCGCGACCGCCACGGCCCGCGCCGCGAGGCCTGGCTGGCCTGGCTGGCGGCCGGCCAGCCCCCCGAGACACCCTGGCGCCGCATGCCCGCCAGCATCGACACCGCGCGCCTGCTGGGCGGCCTGGACCTGACGGCCAGCCTGCGCAGCGGCCGCCCGGTGGCCCAGCGCGGCCTGCTGGCCGAGTGCGACGGCGGCGTGCTGCTGCTGCCGATGGCCGAGCGCCTGGACCGCGGCCGCGCCGCGCTGCTGGGCCATGCGCTGGACACCCACCAGGTGGCCGTGCAGCGTGAGGGCCTGGACCAATGCCTGCCGGCCTGCTGGGCGCTGGTGGCCATGGACGAGGGCGCCGAGCCCGACGAGACCCTGCCGCCCGCGCTGGCCGAGCGCCTGGGCCTGTGGCTGGACCTGGGCGCCTGCGGCGAAGCGCTGGACGCCCCCGTCGGCGACGAGGCTGCCGCCTGGCGCCAGCGGGTGCAAGCGGCCCACACGGCGCTGCCCTGGATCCAGGTGTCCGACGAGGCGCTGCAGGCGCTGGCCGAGACCGCCGCCGCGCTGGGCGTGGGCTCCGACCGCGCGCTGCTGCAGGCCTGGCGCGCCGCCCGCGCCGCCGCCGCCTGGGCCGGCCATGCCCAGGTGCAGGACGAGGACCTGGCCTGGGCCGCGCGCCTGGTGCTGGCGCCACGCGCCACCCAGCTGCCGCCGCTGCCCGCCGACGACACCGAGGAGACACCGGCCGAACCGCCGCCGCAGGACGCCTGCGCCGACACACCGCCCCCCGCCGACTCCAGCGATCCGGCCCCCAGCGACCAGGCGCTGGAGCAGGCCGCCGACGTGCTGCTGCAGGCCGCGCTGGCAGCGCTGCCGCCGGGCCTGCTGGCACGCCTGGCCGCCGGCCGCGCCCGCAACGCCTCGCGCAGCGCGGGCAGCGCCGGCGCCTGGCAGGTTCAGCCACTGCGCGGCCGCCCGGCCGGCGCCCACCCTGGCGACCCGCGCCGCGGCGCCCGGCTGAACCTGGTCGAGACGCTGCGCGCCGCCGCGCCCTGGCAGACGCTGCGCCGCCGCGAGCGCCCCGCCACCCCGAACCGGGTGCAGCTGCAGCGTGAGGATTTCCGCATCACCCGTCGCCTGCAGCAGCGCCAGACGGTGACCATGTTCGTCGTCGACGCCTCGGGCTCGGCGGCCGCGCACCGCCTGGCCGAGGCCAAGGGCGCGGTCGAGCTGCTGCTGGCCGAGTGCTATGTGCGGCGTGACCAGGTGGCGCTGCTGGCCTTCCGCGGCCAGCCGGGTGGCCCGTCGGTGGAATGGCTGCTGCCGCCCACCCGCGCGCTGGCGCGCGCACGCCGCTGTCTGGCCGGCCTGGTCGGCGGCGGCGCCACGCCGCTGGCCGCCGCACTCGACGCCGCCTTCCTGGCCAGCCAGGAACAGTTGCGCCGCGGCGCCACGCCGGTGGTGGTGGTGCTGTCCGACGGCCGCGCCAACCTGGCGCGCGACGGCAGCCCCGGGCGCACCCAGGCCGCGGCCGATGCACTGGTGTCGGCGCGCGCCTTCGCCGGCCAGTCACTCGATCTGCTGTGGCTGGACACCGCGCCGCAGCCCCAGGCCCAGGCGCGCGAGCTGGCCCAGGCGATGGGGGCGCGCTACCTGCCGCTGCCGCACGCCGACGCGCGTCAGCTGCACGCGGCGTTGGGCTGATCCAAATCGGCCAGCAGCAGCGCGGCCAGGCGCGGCGGGTCTTCCTCATGCATCAGGTGGCCCAGCCCGTCGAGGCGCTGCACCTGCACACCCGGCCGGCGCAGCCGCGCCGCCTGCGCCGGCGGCACCACCGCGTCGCGCTCGCCCACCACCAGCGTCAGCGGTTGCTGCAGACGCGGCAGGTCACGCTGCAGGCCGGCCAGGTCCCAGTCGGCCATCATCGACAGCACGCCCGCCAGGTGGGTGGGCTGGCGCAGCCAGTGGCCATAACGGGCCACGGCGTCTTCATTCAGTGTCGAGCCGGTGGCGGCGATCAGGCGGCGCACCGCCGTCAGGTCGCGCGCGCGCCAGGCGGCCAGCGGCGGCACCAGCGGGTTCCAGGCCAGCAGCCGGGCCAGCGCCGGGTAGGTCCAGCCGGCCAGACCGTCGAAGGGCTGCAGCGCGGCGTTCAGGCCGATCAGCCGGGTTGGGGGCGGCAGACCGCCATCCAGCGCCAGGCGCAGCATCAGCGCGCCACCGGCGGAATGCCCCAGCACCACCGCCGGCGGCTCGGCCAGCGTGGCCAGCAGCGCGCGCAGCGCCTCGGCCATCGCCGCCATGCCGCGTCGCCCGGGCGGCAGCGGGGCGCTGCGGCCCTGGCCGGGCAGGTCGGGGGCGAGCAGGGTCCAGCCAGCGTCACGCGCCAGCCAGGCCTGCGCCAGCGTCTGGAAGCTGTCGCTGCAGGCACCGGTGCCGTGCAGGCAGAGCAGCTGCCGAGGACCGTCGCCCCAGCGCGCCAGGTGCCAGCGCAGACCGCCGGCAGACACCATCGTGGTGCCCGCCCCCATCAAGCCCCCCCGCGGGCCACGGGCCAGGCCCTAAGATGGGCTGCATGAGTCCGGCCGCGCCCCCCTTTCAGCCCCTGGCCCGCCGGCTGCGCCAGGCCACGCAGACGCGCCACACCCAGGTGGAGCGCAGCGCGCTGATGCAGCGGCTGCTGCGCGGCCAGCTGGGCCGCGCCGATTACTGCGGCTGGCTGTGCGACCTGCACGCCCTGTACAGCGCGCTGGAAGACGGCCTGGACACGCCCGCCGTGCAGCAGCGCCTGGCGCCCTTGCTGGACCCGGCGCTGGCGCGCCGCAGTGCCCTGGACCAGGATCTGGGGCAGTTGCACGGCCCCGACTGGCGCGCCGATCTGCAGGCCAGTCCGCCGGCCCAGGCCTATGCGCTGCACCTGCAAGGCCTGGCCATCCGCCAGCCGCTGGGTCTGGCGGCACACGCCTATGTGCGCTACCTGGGCGACCTGGCGGGCGGCCAGGTGCTGGCGCGGGTGGTGGGCCAGAGCCTGGGTCTGGCCGGCGGCCCGGGCCTGGCGTTCTATGACTTCGGCGGTCCGGCGCGCGTGGGCGAGCTGGCCATGCGCTTTCGCAGCGGCCTGGACCAATTGGCGCGCGACGAGGACGAAGCCCAGGCGCTGGAGGACGAGGCCTGCGCCGCCTTCGACCGCCACGGCGACTGGTTCGACTGGCGCTGCCCGCCCTGACCCGCGCGGCGCGGCGCTCACGACCCGCTGTCCGCACCCGGCGGCGTGCTCAGCCGGCGGATGCGCTCGACCAGCGAGGTGGCCCGGCGAGTGGCGCTTTCCAGCTCTTCAAGCATCGGCGCGGTGGGCACGGAGGCGCTGGAATCGGCAATGTCCATCGCCGCCAGGCTGGCATTGGTGAGGATGGCGCCCAGCAGCGGGTCGATCTCGCGCGTGGCCGCGGCGCCCGCCGACAGGCCCTCGACCGGCGCCGCCGCCGGCATCGCCCGGGCCAGTGAGGCCTCCAGGTGGGCGCGGGCCTGGGTGGCGCGCCAGCTCTGGCTGCGGTCGAAGAACGTCAGCACATAGCCCAGCGGACGGCCGTCACGGCCCGGCACCACCTCGGCGCGCACCGTCACCGGCCGCTCGCCGGCATCGGCGGGCTGCGGGCGCAACAGCATCTCGCCGCGCCAGTGGGCCTGGCCGGTGCGCAACGCGGCCAGCGCATGGCGCAGTTGCTGGGGCTGGGTGAAGGCATCGGCCAGGTGGTCCAGGTCGGCCGCGTCGGCCGGCGGCCCCCCGGACCAGACCCGGCCCAGCAGCTGGCCGCAGGCCTCGTTGATGAACAGCAGCCGGCCGTCCGGCCCGGCCACCAGCACCGCCTCGACGGCGTTGCGCACGGTCTCGCGCACCGTGGCCAACTGGTGCTCGGCCACCAGCAGGCGCACCGCCTGGACCTGCACGATGATGTCCACCAGCGCACCGCCAAAGGCCCGGCCCAGCGCCAGCTCGGCGGTGGTCCAGGCGATCGCGGTGCCGCGCACCAGCTCGGACCAGGCGGCGAAGGAGCGCCGCGGCGACAGGCTCATCGGGTCGTCGCCGATCATCGGCTTGTGCGGGTCGCCGGCCCAGGTGACGGTGCGCATCTGCTCCTTGCGCAGCCACATCAGCAGGTCGGGCCGCTGCGCCGACAGGCGCACGCCCAGCACGCCGCTGGCGGTGGGCGTCAGCGAGGCCAGCGCTGGGTTGGCCTTGCCCACCGCGGAGCTGGCGAACAGCATGTCGCTGGCGGTCTGCTCGACCACCCAGTCGCGCAGCGCGCGCAGCTCGGGCGTGGACGGCACCTCGCCGGTGGTCAGCAATTCGTTCTCGGCGAACAGCACCGCGCCGGTGGCATTCAGCGGCTGCAGCAGCGTGGCCGGGTTGCGGAACAGCGCCTGGCGCCAGTCGCCCTCGGTGGAGGTGGCCTCGACCAGGCGCTGCTCAAGCCGGCGAACCAGCACCGCGACCTGCGCATGAGCGTAGTTCTCGATCGCCGCGATGCGGGTGGAGACCACCTCGCCGATCAGGTCGCAGGCGGCGCGCACCGCGTAGCGCACGTTGCGCGGCGCATCGTGGTGGGCGGCGATCAGGCCCCACAGCCGTTCCTCGTGCACCAGCGACACCACCAGCGTCGCGGTGACACCCATGTTCTTCAGGTACTGCAGGTGCAGCGGCGACATGCTGCGCAGGTAGCTCATCGACATGTCGAGCTGGTCGCCCACCGGCTGGCCGTCCTCGCGCACCAGCAGCTGCGGCTGGTAGTGCACGTCCACCAGCACCCGCACCCGGTTGCGCAGGTACAGCTCGCGGGCGCGCTGCGGAATGTCGGTGGCCGGGTAGTGGTGCCCCAGCAGCGACTGCAGCCGCGGGTCGCGCGACTCGGCGATGATCTCGCCGTGGCCCTCGGGGTCGAACTTGTAGACCATCACCCGGTCGTAGCCGATCAGCTCGCGCACGCCGCGTGCGGTGGCGTCGGCCAGCACGCCCAGGCTGGCGGCTTCGCCAATGCGCTGCACGGTCTGCGCGACCAGCGTCATCAGCGTCTCGCGGTCATGGCCCACGGTGGGCGCGGCCCCCGACGCCAGCGGCTCCAGCTCCAGCACCAGCGCGCCCGCGGCATTGCGGTGCAGTGCGCCCTCCCAGTCGGGCGCGCCGCCGCCGCGGGCGGCCTGCAGCGGCACCGGTTCATCGGCGCGCAGCGCGGGCAGCGCGACCTGCACCGCCTGCGCCAGGCCCGGCGCCAGCGCCTCCAGTGGACGGCCCAGGCAGGCGCTGCCGGGGGCATCCAGCAGTTGCGCGATGTTCTCGGACGCCGCCGACAGCCGCAGGCCCTCGCCCTCCAGCACCAGCAGCACGCCGTGCGGCTGCACCGAGCCGGCGAGGTGGATCAGCTCGCGCTCGCAGTTGGTCAGATCGGCCTGACCGAAGCGGGGACTCTCGCCTTGCACGTGCGTGCTCCGCAGATCAGTTCAGCAGCCCCGGGCCCGGCGTCTTGCCCGCCTCGAGCCGATGGTGGCGCATCCGCGCCCACAGGTCATCCAGCGCAATGCCCAGCAGCGCCGCGGCCTGCGCCAGGTCGGACGGGTGGCGGGCGATCGCCTCTTCCAGCAGGTGGCGCTCGGCCAGCTCGCTGGTCTCGCGCAGCAGGTCGCCCAGCGACATCAGGCCGACCTGGGCGGCCAGGCGGTCGATCGCGCTGGCCAGCTGGCGCACCTGCGGTGGCATCGCGCCCTGGCGGTGGTCGATGCGGCGCAGCGTCAGGCCCATGCATTCCTGGTCGCCTTCGGCCAGCAGCGCGGCCGAGACCTCGACGTCGATCGCCACCGACTCATGGCAGCCGACCGTGCACTGCTGCTGGTCGACGATGCCCAGGTGGCGCGCCTGCGCCAGGATGGCGGGCAGGCTGCCCTTGGCGTCGCCCAGCAGCTGGGTCAGGCTCTGGCCGGCGCTGGGCATGGGCATGCCGGGCACCGCGGCGGCGTCCTGGCACAGCAGGTCGAAGGCGGAGTTGGACATCAGCACCCGGGCCTGCGAATCGGTGATCACCACCGCGTCGGGCGTGCGGTCGACGAAACTGGCCAGGCGCAGGCTGGCCGAGCCCGGCTCGGCGGCCACCTCGGCCACGCGTACGCGCACCAGCAGCAGCAGCGTGCCGTCGGCGCTGAAGGGCGTGGCCGACAGGTCGGCCGGCACCGGCGCCACCGCCAGGCCCTCGCCAGGCGCCAGCAGCGCACGGATCTCGCCCGGGCGGCCGCTGGTGCGGGCGGTGACGAACAGCTCTTCCACCGCCGCGCGCGAGACGCTGCTGATGCTCGCCAGCACGCTCTGCCCGGCCCAGTGCGCCATCACGCGGCCGAACAGCTCGGCGGCGGCGCGGTTGGCCTCGACCATGGCGTAGCTGTGGGCGTCGATGACCAGCACGCCGTCGGTGGCCACCTGGAACAGCATGCGGTAGCGCGCCTCGGCCTGGCGACGGCGCCAGTAGTCGCGCTCCAGCGCCTGCTGGGCTTCGACGAATCGCTGCTGGATGGCGGCCACCGAGCGCAGGTCGCGGCCCACCGCCAGCACCGGGCCCTTGGCGCCCAGGCGCACGGCCGAGTAGGCCACCGGGATCTCGGTGCCGCCGTCGGCGTGGTGGTTGACCTCGCGGCGCTGCGTCACGCGGCCGGCGCGGGCCTCGCTGAGCATCATCTCGACCTTGCGGCGGGTCTCGCCAGTGACGGTGTCCACCCAGTGCCGGCCCACCCAGTGGGCGGCGCCACCGGTCAGCGGCTCGGCGCCCTGGGCGACGTTGCGGATGACCCCGTCGTCGTCGATCACCAGTGCGATGTCACTGGCGATGGAGACAAAGGTCTGCGCCAGCTGGGGCGCGAGTTCGGACAGCGCACCCAGGTCAGGCGGCTCGGTCGGGCGATTCGGGGCGTTGCTCACGCGACTTCTCCACTGCAGCGCACGACTTGCACCAAGGGCGGAATGATCCGCCAGGCGCAGGTGTCGACGCACAGGGCCTGGAATGATCAATCCACGATACCACAGGGGCCCTGTCCATGACGCTGCCGAGAGGACCAGGGCCGGCGAGTCGGGCTCTTTGAGGACGGCTGCCCGGGCGCCGCAGCGCAGGGGAAGGTGGGGCCGGCCAGGAGGAGTACGGATCGTGTTGTCATTCTAACTTGACACTCCTACAATCACCAAATGTTGACACTCGACAGTGGCGTGCCGCACGCCGTGGTGATCGGCTCCGGCTTCGGTGGCCTCGCCGCCGCGGTCCGGCTGGTGGCCCGTGGCTGGCGGGTGACCGTCGTCGAGCAGCTCGACGCGCCCGGCGGCCGGGCCTATGTGCACCGGCAGGACGGCTTCACCTTCGACGCCGGGCCCACCGTCATCACCGCGCCCTTCCTGCTCGAGGAGCTGTGGGCGCTGTGCGGCAAGCGCCTGTCCGACGACATCGACCTGCGCCCGGTGGCGCCGTTCTACCGCATCCGCTTCGACGACGGCACGCTGTTCGACTACAGCGGCGACCCCGAAGCCATGCGCCGCGAGGTGGCCCGCCTGGCGCCGGGTGACGTGGCCGGCTACGAGCGCTACCTGGCGGCCAGCAAGGCCATCTTCAAGGTCGGCTTCGAGCAGCTGGGCCATGTGCCGTTCGAGAGCCCCACCGACATGCTCAAGGTCGCCCCCGACCTGCTGCGCCTGCAGGGCTGGCGCTCGGTCTGGGGCCTGGCCAGCCGCCATGTGCGCGACCCGCGGCTGCGCGTGGTGCTGACCTTCCAGTCGCTGCTGGTGGGCGGCAACCCCTTCGACACCACCGCGGTCTACTGCCTGATCGCCCACCTGGAGCGCCACTGGGGCGTGCACTTCGCGATGGGCGGCACCGGCGCGCTGGTCAGCGGCCTGGTCAAGCTGATGCAGGAGCAGGGCGCTCAGCTGCGGCTGAACACCCGGGTCGAGCAGATCATCGTCGAGGGCGGCCGCGCCCGGGGCGTGATGCTGCAGGGCGGCGAGCGCCTGGACGCCGACGCGGTGATCTCCAACGCCGACTCGGCCTTCACCTACCGCCGCCTCGTGGCGCCCGAGCACCGCCACCGCTGGACCGACCGCAAGCTGGAGCGCGCCAACTACTCGATGAGCCTGTTCGTCTGGTACTTCGGCACGCGCCGCCAGTACCCGGACGTGGCCCACCACACGATTGCGCTGGGGCCGCGCTACCGCGAGCTGCTGGCCGACATCTTCCACCGCCAGCACCTGGCCGAGGACTTCAGCCTCTACCTGCACCGCCCCACCGCCACCGACCCCTCGCTGGCACCGCCGGGCTGCGACACCTTCTACGCGCTGGCGCCGGTGCCGCACCAGGGCAGCGGCGTCGACTGGACGCAGCAGGCCGAGCCCTTCCGGCAGGCGGTGCAGCGGCGGCTGGAAAGCACCCTGCTGCCGGGCCTGAGTGCCGAGGTCGTGACCTCGCGCGTGACGACGCCGCTGGACTTCGCCCAGCGCCTGTCCTCCGAGCAGGGCGCCGCCTTCGGCCTGGCGCCCACGCTGATGCAGAGCGCCTGGTTCCGACCGCACAACCGCAGCGAGGACATTCCGGGGCTGTACCTGGTTGGCGCCGGCACCCATCCGGGCGCCGGGCTGCCCGGCGTGCTCAGCTCAGCCCGCGTGCTCGACCACTACCTGGCTCCGGCCGCCGCCCATGTCCGCGCCGCCGCCTGATCGTCTGGCCGCCGACCGCGCCGACCTGGCCGCCTGCCGGGTGGCGCTGGCCAATGGCTCGCGCACCTTCCTGGCCGCCTCGTGGCTGCTGCCGCGTGCGGTGCGTGAGCCGGCCTGCGCGCTCTACGCCTTCTGCCGCATGGCCGACGACCGGGTCGATGGCGCCGCCGCCCGCGGCGAGAACGCCGCCGAGGCGGTGGCCGAGCTGCGCGAGCGCCTGGCACGCCTGTACGCCGGCCAGCCCGGCCCGGACGTGGCCGACCGCGCGCTGGCCGCGGTGGTGCGCGGCGGCACGCTGCCGATCGCCTGGCCGCTGGCGCTGATCGAGGGCTTCGAGTGGGACGCCACCGGCCGCCGCTACGAGACGCTCGACGAGCTGCTGGCCTACGCCGCCCGCGTGGCCGGCGCGGTGGGCGCGATGATGGCCGCGCTGATGGGCGCCACCCAGGGCGAGCACGCCGAGGCCGCGCTGGCCCGCGCCTGCGACCTGGGCGTGGCGATGCAGCTCTCCAACATCGCCCGCGATGTGGGAGAAGACGCCGCGATGGGCCGGCTCTACCTGCCGCAGCAATGGCTGCGCGAGGCCGGCATCGACCCCGACGCCTTCCTCGCCGCCCCGGTGTTCAGCCCGGCGCTGCACCAGGTGGTGGAACGCCTGCTGGCCGTGGCCGAGCGCCTGTACGCCCGCGCCGGCGCCGGCGTGGCCGCGCTGCCGCTGGCCTGCCGGCCCGGCATCAACGCCGCGCGCCTGCTGTACCGCCAGATCGGTCTGCAGGTGCGGCGCAACGGCGGCAACTCGGTCGACCGCCGCGCCGTCGTGTCGGCCCGGCGCAAGCTGCTGGGCCTGGCCCAGGCCGCCTGCACGCTGCGGCCGTCGATGCAGGCGCTGCACGAGCCGCCGCTGGCGGCCAATGCCTTCCTGGTGCAGGCGCTGCCGCGCCCGCTGGCCGACACGCCGCCGGCCTGGTGGCAGTGGCAGACGCGCGGCCTGCGCGTGCTGGCGCTGTTCGAGCGTCTGGAGCGCTGGGACCGCGCGCGCCAGGCTGCGCCGCCGGTGGTCTGGCGCTGACGGCCGCTGGGGCGCCGTGTCGCTGATCTGGCTGGAGATCGTGCTGGGCTTCGGCGTGCCCATCGCCTGGGGCCTGTGGGAGCTGTGGTCGTTGCGCCGGCTGCGCCAGCGCGACGAGGCCGCCCACGCCGAGGCGCTCAAGCCCGCCGTGGCATCCGGAACGGCAGCATCGCCTGCACCCACGGACGAGCGAAACGCCTGAGGTCCAGGCTCTCCTGCACCGCGCAGACCGGCAGGCCGTGCCAGCGCAGCCCCAGCAGCGAGCGGGTGTAGAACGGCCCGTCCTCCAGCCGGCGCAGCCGCTGCGGCAGCGAGCCCGCGTCCTGGCGCACCTGCTGCGCCACGCCCCAGGCGCCGCGCGGCAGATCGGTGCTGGCCATCAGCGGCAGTTGCTGCACCGGCTGGCCCTCGCGCAGTTCCAGCGCCAGCGCGCGGGTCTGGCCATCGCGCTCGACCGTGTCGTAGACCACCATGCAGCGCCGCTCGTCCAGGTGGGCGCGCGCCCAGTGCCAGTGCGAGAAGGCCTGCTCCAGCGGTTCGGCGCCGCGGTTGCTGTCCAGGTAGCCCTGGCCGCGCCAGTGCCAGCCGGGTTCGTCGAAGTCGACCTCCACGTCGGCCAGCGGCGCCAGCGGCCACCACTGGTGGCGGCCGGCGCCGTCCAGGTCGATCGGCGCGGTGGGACAGGGCCGCGGCCGCAGCCGCACGCGGCCGCGCAGGCGGCGCGGCCAGGGCACGGCCCATTCCTGGATGCGCGCCTCCAGCACCTCGCCGTCCCAGTGCAGCGCGCTGGGCCCCACCTGCAGGTGATCGGGCCCGCGCTGCAGCTGCGCCGCGCCACGCTCGGTCATCGCCCACAGGGGCCGGCCGTCGCGGTACAGCGCCACGTTGATCGCGCAGTGCGCCTGCGGGTCGGCCGGACCCCGGGCGCGGGCCCGGGCGTAGTAGGGCGAGAAGACGCTGCCGACGAAGCCGATCAGCACCAGCGCATCACGGCGGTCGGCGCTCAGCGCGTCAAGGTACCACCAGGCATAGCCGCCGGGGGGGACAGGGTGATCGAAACCCGGGCGGGCGCTGCCTGCAGCATCGCCTGCGCCGCCAGCCAGCCCGAAGTGGCCGCCATCGGCAGGCCCGGCCCCGGGTGCACGCTGCCCCCCGCCAGCCACAGGCCCGGGATCCGGCTGGCCGAGCCCATCCGGCGAAACGAGGCCTGCCAGCCGTGCGTCGCCCGCCCGTACAGCGCCCCCCCGGTCCCCGGAAAGCGCGCCGCGAAGTCCGCCGGCGTCGTGCGCAGCACCGTCTCGGGCTGCCAGCGCAGGCGCAGGCCGCAGCGTCTCAGATGGGTCAGGCTGCGCAGTTCGCATGTGTCGATCTCCTGTGGGGACAGGCCGCGGCCGTCCGCCTGGGCCGGTGCATTGACCAGCCAGAACATCCGCTCCAGGCCCCCGGGCGGCGGCGAGACGTCGTCGCGGTCGGGGGCGCAGAGGTAGACCGTGGGGCGGCGCGGCAGGCGCGTGGCGCCGAAGATGTCGCTGAACTCGCCCGCGCCATCGCTGCTGAAGAACACGTTGTGGTGCGCCAGCGCCGGCCCCTGGGCCTGCGCCAGCGCGGTCCAGGTGAGGGCCGACAGCGACCGCGGCGCGGTGGCGGCCTCACTCGGCATGGCGGCGCGCGCCGCCGCACCGGCCAGACCGCGCGCCAGCGCCGCGGCGTCGCCGTTCCACAGCACCTGGTCGGCGCGCAGGCACTCGCCCCCCAGCAGGCGCACGCCGCAGGCGCGGCCGCCCTCGACCAGCAGCTCGCTCACATGGGCGCCGGTGCGCAGCACGGCGCCGCGCGCCACGGCGATGTCGGCCAGCGCCCGCGCCAGCCGCTGCATGCCGCCGGGGATGCGCCACACGCCCGCACGCTCGGCCTGCGCCACCAGCATCAGCGTGGCCGGCGCCGCATCGGGCGAGGCGCCGCAATAGGTGGCGTAGCGGCCGAAGAGCTGGCGCAGCCGCGGGTCACGGAACTGCCGGGCCAGCTCAGCCATCAGCGTGGCGAACGGCGCAATGCCGGCCAGCGCCGCCAGCCCAGGCAGGCCCTGCGCACGCCAGCTGCGCCAGGCCAGGCTGATCGGCGTGGGGCGCGGCGCCCGCATGTGGGTGTGCTCCAGCGTGCGGAAGATGCGCTCGGCGCGGCCGCAGAAGGCCTGGTAGCGGCGCGCCTCGTCGGGCCCGGCGAAGGCGCCGATCGCCGCCACCGCCTGCTGCGGATCGGCCAGCAGGTCCAGCGTGTCGCCGCCGCGCCAGAAGTGGCGCGCCAGCACCGGCATCGGCGTGGTGGGCACCCACGCGCCAAAGGATTCGCCCAGCTCGGCAAACAGCGTCTCGAACCAGGGTTTGAGCGTGAACACCGTGGGCCCGGCGTCGATCCAGGCATCGCCCGCCGCCTGGTGGCGCAGCTTGCCGCCCCAGTGCGCGGCGCGCTCCAGCACGGTGACGGCACGCCCGGCGTGGGCCAGGCGCGCCGCGGCGACCAGGCCGCCGATGCCACCGCCAACCACGATCACCCGGTGCTCGCCCGCCATGGTCTTCAGACCCGGTGGCGACCGTGGGGGGTCGTCAGTGTGTATTGACGTTGACAGCTCATGTGTCTATTCTGCTTGACACTTGATGCTGTTGACAACCGCGTCAGGCCGGCCCCTCCCTGGTCGGCCGGGCGTCACACCGGGGAGCCTGATGGACATTCGCAACCGGATCGAGGCCTCGCTGCAGCGGGCCCTGGAAGGCGCCCTGATCGACGACGCGCCACCGCGCCTGGCGGCCGCCGTGCGACACGCGGTGTGGCCGGGCGGCGCCCGCGTGCGGCCGCGCCTGTGCCTGGCCGTGGCGCTGGCCTGCGGCGACGACGACCCGCTGCTGGCCGATGCCGCCGCCGCGGCGATCGAGCTGCTGCACTGCGCCTCGCTGGTGCACGACGACCTGCCCTGCTTCGACAACGCGCGCCTGCGCCGCGGCCGGCCGTCGGTGCACGCCGCCTATGGCGAGCGGCTGGCGGTGCTCAGCGGTGACGCGCTGATCGTGCTGGCGCTGCAGGGCCTGGGCGCGGTGGCCGCACGGGCACCGCAGCGCCTGCCGGCGGTCTGGGCGGCGGTGACGCGCGGCGTCAGCATGCCCCACGGCATCGTCGCCGGCCAGGCCCAGGAATGCGAGCCCCAGGTGGTGCTGAGCGACTACCAGCGTGCCAAGACCGGCGCCCTGTTCGTGGCCGCCACGGTGGCCGGCGCCGAAGCCGCGGGCGCGCCTGGCGCCCCGTGGCGCGCGCTGGGCGCCTGTCTGGGTGAGGCCTACCAGGTGGCCGACGACATCCGCGACGTGGTGGCCGACCCCGAGGCGCTGGGCAAGCCGGTGGGCCAGGACGTAATGCACGACCGCCCCAGCTCGGCCCGCGTGCATGGCCTGCTGGACGCGACGCGGCATTTCGGCGAGCTGGTCGACGAGGCCGCGGCCTCGGTGCCGGCCTGCCCCGGCCGCCACCAGCTGCAAGCCCTGGTGCGCGCCGAGGGCGAGCGTCTGGTGCCCACCGCGCTGTACGCCGACCTGCTGCGCCAGGCCGCCTGAGCCCACGGTGAATCCCCGCGAACACAGCGCCGACGTCCGCTGGGACGGCGCCCCCCCCGCGCCCTGGCGCGACGGCTGGGCGCGCTGGCGTGACCGCCTGCTGGGCAGCCCGCGCTTTCGCCAGTGGGCGGCCGGCTTCCCGCTGACGCGCTGGGTGGCGCGTCGGCGCGCGCAGGCGCTGTTCGACCTGGTCGCCGGCTTCGTCTACTCGCAGGTGCTGCTGGCCTGCGTGCAGCTGCGCCTGTTCGACCACCTGGCCGAGGGCCCCCGCACGCTGGACGCGCTGGCGCCCCGGCTGGGCCTGGACGCCAGCGCCTGCCTGCGGCTGCTGCAGGCGGCGCAGGCACTGTCGCTGGTCGAGCCACGCGGCGCCGGCCGCTGGGGCCTGGGCCCGCTGGGCGCGGTGATGGCCGGCGACCGCGCGATCAGCGCGATGGTCGAGCACCACGGCGCGCTCTATGCCGACCTGGCCGACCCGGTGGCGCTGCTGCGCGGCCAGGCCCGCGACAGCCACCTGGCCGCGTTCTGGCCCTACGCCACCACCACCGCGCCGGGCCAGCTCGGCGACGCCGACGTGGGCGCCTACAGCGAGCTGATGAGCGCCTCGCAGCCGCTGGTGGCCGAGCAGGTGCTGGACGCGGTGGACCTGCGGCGCTGGCGCTGCCTGATGGACGTGGGGGGTGGCCAGGGCCGCTTCCTGATCGAGGCGGCGCGCCGCGTGCCGGCGCTGTCGCTGCGGCTGCTGGACCTGCCAGCGGTGGTCGAGCGCGCACGCCAGCAGCCAGACTGGCAGGCGCTGGGCGAGCGCGCCCGCGTGCACGGCGCCGACTTCCTGCGCCAGCCGCTGCCCACGGGCGCCGACATCGTCTCGCTGGTGCGCGTGGTCCACGACCACGACGACGAACCTGCCCAGGCACTGTTGCGCGCCGTGCACGCCGCGCTGCCCCCCGGCGGGGCACTGCTGCTCGCCGAACCGATGGCCGACACCCCCGGCGCCGCGCGCATGGGCGACGCCTATTTCGGCTTCTACCTGCTGGCCATGCGCAGCGGCCGGCCGCGCAGCGCGGCCCGCCTGGCCGAGATGCTGCAGGCCGCCGGCTTCCAGGCGCCGCGCGAGCACGCCACCCGCCAGCCGCTGCAGACGCGGGTGCTGATGGCGCTCAAGCCCGGCACCTGAGCCCCCCACGAACCCCGTCGTAAATCACCCTTGACAACTCAATATGTCAGCGTACAGTGACACTCAACATGTCAATTTCCACTGACACCTTGGCCGTCGTTCTCGCCTCACCCGAGCACCTGCAGCTCGAGCGCCTGGCCCTGTCGCCGCGCGGCGAGGACGATCTGCTGGTCGAGGTGGAATGGAGCGGCATCTCCACCGGCACCGAGCGCCTGCTGTGGAGCGGCCGCATGCCGCCCTTCCCCGGCATGGGCTACCCGCTGGTACCGGGCTACGAGTCGGTCGGCCGCGTGGCCGAAGCCGGCGCCGACAGCGCCTTCCGCCCAGGCGACCGCGTCTTCGTGCCCGGCGCCAACTGCTTCGGCCCGGTGCGCGGCCTGTTCGGTGGCGCCGCCCGCCGCCTGGTGGTGCCGGCGCGCCGCGTGGTGGCCGTGGACGAGGCCCTGGGCGAAGATGCAGTGCTGATGGCCCTGGCCGCCACCGCCTACCACGCGGTGGCCCGCGGCGGCACCTGCGAGCACCCCGAGCCGCCCGAGCTGATCGTCGGCCACGGCGTGCTGGGTCGCCTGCTGGCGCGCCTGAACGTGGCCGCCGGCTGCACCAACACGGTCGTCTGGGAAACCGACGCCCGCCGCCAGGACGGCGCCCGCGGCTACACCGTGCTGCACCCGGATGACGACCCGCGGCGCGACTACCGCAGCGTCTGCGATGTCAGCGGTGACGCGGCGATGCTGGACGTGCTGATGCAGCGCCTGGCCCCCGGCGGCGAGATCGTGCTGGCCGGCTTCTACCCCGACCGCGTGTCCTTCGCCTTCCCGCCGGCCTTCATGCGCGAGGCGCGCATCCGCGTCGCGGCCGAATGGCAGCGCCCCGACCTGCTGGCCGTCAAGGCCCTGATCGAGTCCGGCGTGCTGCCGCTCGACGGCCTGGTCACCCACCACTGCGAGGCCGATCAGGCCGACCAGGCCTACCGCACCGCCTTCGGCGACGCCGGCTGCCTGAAGATGATTCTCGACTGGAGGCACAGCGCATGAACTCTCCCACCGAGGTGCCTGTGCAGGTGCTGCGCGATCTGCAGTTGCGCGCCGAAGCGGCCATTGAGCCCGACGCGCCGTCGACCGGCCCCGTCAAGCAGGGCACACAGATCATTGCGATCTACGGCAAGGGCGGCATCGGCAAGAGTTTCACGCTGGCCAACCTCAGCTACATGATGGCCCAGCAGGGCCGGCGGGTGCTGCTGATCGGCTGCGACCCCAAGAGCGACACCACCAGCCTGCTGTTCGGCGGCAAGGCCACGCCCACCATCATCGAGACCAGCAGCCGCCGCAAGGCCGCCGGCGAATCGGTGGCGATCGGCGATGTCTGCTTCAAGCGCGACGGCGTCTACGCGATGGAGCTGGGCGGCCCCGAGGTCGGCCGCGGCTGCGGCGGGCGCGGCATCATCCATGGCTTCGAGACGCTCGAGAAGCTCGGCTTCCACGACTGGGGCTTCGACTACGTGCTGCTCGACTTCCTGGGCGACGTGGTCTGCGGCGGCTTCGGCCTGCCGATCGCCCGCGACCTGTGCCAGAAGGTCATCGTCGTCGGCTCGAACGACCTGCAGAGCCTGTACGTGGCCAACAACGTCTGCTCGGCGGTCGAGTACTTCCGCAAGCTCGGCGGCAACGTCGGCGTGGCCGGACTGGTGGTCAACAAGGACGACGGCACCGGCGAGGCCCAGGCCTTTGCCGCGCAGGCCGGCATCCCGGTGCTGGCCAGCATCCCCGCGCACGAGGACATCCGCCGCAAGAGCGCCGCCTACGAGATCATCGGCCGCCCCGATGGCGCCTGGGGTCCGCTGTTCGGCCAGCTGGCCGACGCCGTGGCCGAGGCTCCGCCGCAGCAGCCCCGCCCGCTCAGCCAGGACGGCCTGCTGGCGCTGTTCTCGGGCAGCGCGGTCGGCCGCGACGTGGTGCTGCAACCGGCCACCGACGCCGACATGATGGGCCGCGCCGTGGTGGCCAAGCCCTCGCTGGAGGTGGTCTACGACCCCGAGTGAGCCAGCGATGACCGTGTCCACCCTGCCCCTGCACGACGGCGCCCCCGAGGCGCTGGGCTGCCACGCCTCGGCCGAACAGGTCGCGGCGCTGGCGCAGCAGCTGCCCGAGTCCACCGCCGACACGCTGGCGCGCTACGCCCGCGACTACCCGCAGGGCCCGCACGACCAGCCGCAGAGCATGTGCCCGGCCTTCGGCTCGCTGCGCGTGGGCCTGCGCATGCGCCGCGTGGCCACGGTGCTGTCGGGCTCGGCCTGCTGCGTCTATGGGCTGAGCTTCACCTCGCACTTCTACGGCGCGCGCCGCAGCGTGGGCTACGTGCCCTTCAACAGCGAGACCCTGGTCACCGGCAAGCTCTTCGAGGACATCCGCGAAGCGGCCTTTGGCCTGGCTGACCCTGAGAAGGTCGACGCGGTGGTGGTGATCAACCTGTGCGTGCCTACCGCCAGCGGCGTGCCGCTGCAGCTGCTGCCCAGGCAGATCGACGGCGTGCGCGTGATCGGCATCGATGTGCCCGGCTTCGGCGTGCCCACCCATGCCGAGGCCAAGGACGTGCTGGCCGGCGCGATGCTGCGCTACGCCCGCGCCGAGGCCGAGTCCGGCCCGGTGCAGGCACCGCGCGGCGGCCGCGCCGAGCGGCCCAGCGTGGCCTTCCTGGGCGAGATGTTCCCCGCCGACCCGGTGGTGCTGGGCGCGCTGCTCGACCCCCTGGGCCTGGCCGCCGGCCCGGTGGTGCCCACGCGCGAATGGCGCGAGCTGTACGCCGCGCTGGACGCCAGCGTGGTCGCCGCGATCCACCCCTTCTACACCGCCAGCGTGCGCGAGTTCCAGGCCGCTGGCCGGCCGATCGTCGGCTCGGCGCCCGTGGGGGCCGAGGGCACCGACGCCTGGCTGCAGGCGATCGGGCGCAGCGCCAACGTGCCGCAGGCGATGATCGACGCCGCCCGCAACCGCTTCGTGCCCGCGGTGCGCAGCGCGCTGGCGGCGCAGCCGATCCGCGGCCGCCTCACGCTCAGCGGCTACGAGGGCTCCGAGCTGCTGGTGGCGCGCCTGCTGGTGGAAAGCGGCGCCGACCTGCGCTACTGCGGCACCGCCGCACCGGCCACGCCCTGGAACGCCGACGACCGCGACTGGCTGGCCGCGCACGGCGTGCATGTGCAGTGCCGCGCCTCGCTGGAGCAGGACCTGGCCGCGATGCGCGCCTTCGAGCCCGACCTGGCGATCGGCACCACGCCGCTGGTGCAGGCGGCCAAGCAGGCCCGCACGCCGGCGCTGTACTTCACCAACCTGATCTCGGCGCGGCCACTGATGGGCCCGGCCGGCGCCGGCTCGCTGGCCACGGTGATCAACGCCGCGATCGCGAACCGCGCGCGCTTCGAGGCGATGGACGACTTCTTCGGCGCCTCCGGCGTCGGCCAGGGCGACCGCAGCGGCGTCTGGCAGCAGGCACCGCAGGAGCGGCCGGCCTTCCGTGCCGACTTCCGCCGCCGCGTCATCAAGATCCAGCAGGCGGCGAACGCGCCGGTGGGGGTGTAGACCATGCTGGTGCTGGACCATGACCGGGCAGGCGGCTACTGGGGCGCGGTGTACGTGTTCACCGCGATCAAGGGCCTGCAGGTGGTGATCGACGGCCCGGTGGGCTGCGAGAACCTGCCGGTCACCAGCGTGCTGCACTACACCGACGCGCTGCCACCGCACGAGCTGCCGATCGTCGTCACCGGCCTGGCCGAGGAACAGCTGGGCCGCGAAGGCACCGAAGGCGCGATGCGCCGCGCCCACCGCGCCCTGGACCCCGACCTGCCGGCGGTGGTGGTGACCGGCTCGATCGCCGAGATGATCGGCGGCGGCGTCACCCCCGAGGGCACCGGCCTGCTGCGCTTCCTGCCGCGCACGATCGACGAAGACCAGTGGCAGTGCGCCAACCGTGCGATGAGCTGGCTGTGGACGCAGTACGGCACGAAGCGCATCCCCGCGGCCCGGCCCGCGGCCGAACGCCCGGCCGGCGCGCGCCCCAAGGTCAACCTGATCGGCCCGAGCTACGGTGTCTTCAACGGCCCGAGTGATCTGGCCGAGATCCGCCGCCTGGTCGAAGGCATCGGCGCCGAGGTGAACCTCAGCTTCCCGCTGGGCAGCCACCTGGAGGACGTGCCGCGCCTGGCCGAGGCCGACGCCAACGTCTGCCTGTACCGCGAGTTCGGCGCCGCGCTGTGCGAACAACTGGAGCGGCCCTGGCTGCATGCGCCGATCGGCGTGCACAGCACCACCCGCTTCCTGCGCACCCTGGGCGAGATGCTGGGCCTGGACCCCGAGCCCTTCATCGAGCAGGAAAAGCACACCACGCTCAAGCCGGTGTGGGACCTGTGGCGCTCGGTGACGCAGGACTTCTTCGCCACCGCCAGCTTCGCGGTGGTGGCCGGCGCCACCTACACCCGCGGCCTGCAGCGCTACCTGGGCGAGGAGCTGGGCCTGCCCTGCCAGTTCGCGGTGCCACGCGTGCCCGGCGCCAAGACCGACAACGCCGAGGTGCGCCGCCTCACCCACAGCCGCACGCCGCTGGTGATGTTCGGCTCCTTCAACGAGCGCATGTACCTGGCCGAGCTGGCCGGCGGCCATGGCCCGCGGCCCAGTTACATCCCGGCGTCGTTCCCGGGCGCCATCATCCGCCGCGCCACCGGCACGCCCTTCATGGGCTATGCCGGCGCCACCTATGTGCTGCAGGAGGTCTGCAACGCCCTCTTCGACGCGCTGTTCCATGTGTTGCCGCTGGCCTCGGCGCTGGATGCCGTCGAGCCCACGCCGGCCCGCCTGGCGCCCGAGCGCCCGCAGGCCTGGGACGACGAGGCGCAGCGCCTGCTCGATGAGCTGGTGCGTGCGCAGCCGGTGCTGGTGCAGATCTCGGCCGCCAAGCGCCTGCGCGACCGCGCCGAGCACGAGGCGCAGCAGGCCGGCGAGGACCGTGTCACCGCCGAGCGCATGGCGCGCCTGCGCGACACCCTGACCACGGGCGTGCCGGCATGACGCCGATGACGCCCGCTTCCGACGTTCCGGCTGGCAGCCCTGCCACCGGGCGCCCTTGCCGCGCGGGATGGAGCCGCGGTATCGGCCGCAAGGCCATTGAGAAAAGGAACCCCCACTATGGCTGATGACCGTAAGGGCTCCCTGTCCGGACTGACCGAGCAGGAAGCACGCGAGTTTCACGGCATGTTTGTGACCAGCTTCATCGCGTTCACTGCGATCGCGATCGTCGCCCACATCCTGGTGTGGAACTGGCGTCCCTGGCTCTGAGCCTGGCCCGCCTTCAACGCTCCTGAGGAGCAAGAGATGACCGCTTCCACCCTGAAGCCCGACGTTGGCCACACCCGGGGCGCCGAGTCCTCGCGGCTGGTGTTCTGTGTGTGCTTTGCGATGTTCCTGGTGATCGCCGTGATCGCCCAGCTGCTGTTCATTCCCTGGCGCAGCTGGTTGACCGGTGCCGAGGACCATCGCTCGCTGATCGGCGGCGTCAGGTCGGCGGTCTACACCCTGTTGTCCAACATCCCTTGAATGGAGAGACAAGACATGTGGAGATTGTGGTTGCTGTTCGACCCGCGAAGGGTCCTCATCGCGCTGTTCACGTTCCTGTTCGGACTGGCGCTGCTCATTCACTTCATCCTGCTGAGCACCGACAAGTTCAACTGGCTCGACGGCGCCAAGAAAACCAAGGCGGCGACCGTCCAGGTCGAGGCACCGCCCAAGGGCTAGTCCCCGCACCCACCCTGCGTCCCCGGACGCAGGGTTCGGGCCGGAGACCCCCTTGTTCACCGTCCCTCGGCATCCGAGCCTGCCGCCTGCCTGCGGGCAAGCGACCGGTCGCATGCCGACCCAACACCTGATCGGCGCAGCCCTGGTGTGCTGCGTCTGCATGGGAGTCGGCCATGGCCATGCTCAGCTTCGAGCGCAAATACCGCGTCCGCGGCGGAACCCTGATCGGAGGCGACCTGTTCGACTTCTGGGTCGGTCCGTTCTACGTGGGCTTCTTCGGCGTCACCACCGCCTTCTTCGCCACCCTGGGCACCGCGCTGATCCTGTGGGGCGCGGCGCTGGGGCCGACCTGGAACCTGTGGCAGATCAGCATCGCGCCGCCGGACCTGAGCTGGGGCCTGCGCCTGGCGCCACTGGCCGAAGGCGGGCTGTGGCAGCTGATCACGATCTGTGCGCTGGGCGCCTTCGTGTCCTGGGCCCTGCGGGAGGTCGAGATCTGCCGCAAGCTGGGCATGGGGCTGCATGTGCCGGTGGCCTTCAGCTTCGCGATCTTCGCCTACTTCACGCTGGTGGTGATCCGACCGATGCTGCTGGGCGCCTGGGGCCATGGCTTCCCCTACGGGATCATGAGCCACCTGGACTGGGTGTCCAACACCGGCTACCAGTACCTGCACTTCCACTACAACCCGGCGCACATGCTGGGCGTGAGCTTCTTCTTCGCCACCTGCTTCGCGCTGGCGCTGCACGGCTCGCTGATCCTGTCGGCCACCAACCCCGGCAAGGGCGAAGTGGTCAAGGCGCCCGAGCACGAGAACACCTTCTTCCGCGACACCATCGGCTACTCGATCGGCTCGCTGGGCATCCACCGCCTGGGCCTGTTCCTGGCGCTGTCGGCGGCCTTCTGGAGCGCGATCTGCATCGTGCTCAGCGGTCCCTTCTGGACCCGCGGCTGGCCCGAATGGTGGAACTGGTGGCTGAGCCTGCCCGTCTGGCGCTGAACACCCCCACCCACGGCCCCTAGAAGACAACAGGAGCTCCCATGGCCGAGTACCAGAACATCTTCACCCGCGTCCAGGTCCATTCGCCCGCCTACCCCGGCGTGGCGCTGGCCGAGGACAAGCGCGCCGGCACCCCGGTGCATGTGCACCTGCTCGGACGCTTCGGCGACGCGCAGATCGGCCCGATCTACCTGGGCTGGCTCGGCGTGGTCGCGCTGATCCTGGGCTTCGCGGCCTTCGAGATCATCGGCCTGAACATGCTGGCCTCGGTCAACTGGAACCCGATCGAGTTCGTCCGGCAGCTGCCCTGGCTGGCACTGGAGCCGCCGGCGGCCGAGTACGGTCTGCGCATCCCGCCGCTCGAGAAGGGCGGCTGGTGGCTGATGGCGGGCTTCTGCCTGACCATGGCCATCCTGCTGTGGTGGGTGCGCATGTACCGCCGGGCCCGTGCGCTGGGTCTGGGCACGCATGTGGCGTGGGCCTTCGCCGCGGCGATCTGGCTGTACCTGGTGCTGGGCTTCATCCGCCCGGTGATGCTGGGCCAATGGAGCGAGGCGGTGCCCTTCGGCATCTTCCCGCACCTGGACTGGACGGCGGCCTTCTCGCTGCGCTACGGCAACCTGTTCTACAACCCCTTCCACATGCTCAGCATCGCCTTCCTCTACGGCTCGGCGCTGCTGTTCGCGATGCACGGGGCGACGATCCTGGCCGTCACCCGCTTCGGCGGCGAGCGCGAGATCGAGCAGATCCTGGACCGCGGCACCGCCAGCGAGCGCGCGGCGCTGTTCTGGCGCTGGACCATGGGCTTCAACGCGACGATGGAATCCATCCACCGCTGGGCCTGGTGGTTCGCGGTGCTGTGCCCGCTGTGCGGCGGCATCGGCATCCTGCTGACCGGCACCGTGGTCGACAACTGGTACCTGTGGGCGGTCCAGCACGGCGTGGCGCCCAGCTACCCGGCGGCCTACCCGGTCGGACCGGACCCGGCCCTCGCCCCGCACTGACCCGATGTCCGCCGACGCGCCCGCAACCCCCTTGCCGTTGGCGGCCCGCTGATCCCGCAGGAGCACCCATGAAGAACACGCCCCACCGCGGCCTGCTGGCCGCCGCCCTGAGCCTCTGCGCCCTGCTGGCGGGCTGCGAACGCCCGCCGATGGAAAGCCAGCAGACCGGCTACCGCGGCACCGCCATGGGCCAGGTCAGCAACCCGCGCCTGACCGAACCGCTGCTGGCCGCCCAGACCCTGCCCGAGCCGCTGCCCGCGGTGCCGGCGCCGCCCGGCTCGCCGCTGGCCAAGGACGTCTTCAAGAACGTCAAGGTGCTGGGCGATCTGCCGGTGGGCGAGTTCACCCGCACGATGCAGGCGATCACCAACTGGGTGTCGCCGCAGCAGGGCTGCGCCTACTGCCACGCCCAGGGCGCCGAACTCTCCGACGACTCGCTCTACACCAAGGTCGTGGCGCGCAAGATGCTGACCATGACCCGCCACCTGAATGCCGACTGGCAAAGCCACGTCCAGCAGACCGGGGTGACCTGCTACACCTGTCACCGTGGCCAGCCGGTGCCGGCCGCGGTGTGGTTCAACCAGGACGGCGGCAAGCATGCCGGCGGCGCCTCGGCGCTGGGCTATGGCCAGAACCACCCGTCGATGCAGGCCGGCCTGACCTCGCTGGATGTGAACGTGCTGTCGCGCTACCTGGTGGGGGCCGAGCCGATCCGCACCGGCACGCCGCAGGCCCTGCCGATGGGCAGCCCGATGACGATCCGCCAGACCGAGAACACCTTCGGCCTGATGATCCACATGAGCGAATCGCTGGGCGTCAACTGCACCCACTGCCACAACACCCGCTCGCACACCGAGTGGTCGCAGAGCCCGCTGGCGCGCACCCAGGCCTACCACGGCATCCGCATGGCCCGCGAGTTGAACAACCAGTACCTGCTGCCGCTGACCTCGGTCTTCCCGGACCACCGCAAGGGCCCGGGCGGCGATGTGGCCAAGATCAGCTGCGCCACCTGCCACCAGGGGGTCAACAAGCCGCTGGCCGGCCAGTCGATGCTGAAGGACCATCCGGCGCTGGGCGGGGTGCCGATGGGCTCCGCCACCGCGACGCCGCCGGCCGCCGCGACCACCGCGGCCGCCCCCAACTGAGGCCATCCGCCCCCTGCCATGGCCACGCCGCCGCTGGAGATCCTGCTGGCCCAGCCGCGCGGCTTCTGTGCCGGCGTGGAGCGGGCCATCGACAGCGTCGAGCGGGCGCTGGCGCGCTTCGGCGCGCCGCTGCATGTGTTCCACGAGATCGTGCACAACCGCCAGGTGGTCGAGGACCTGCGCCGCCGCGGCGTCGTCTTCGTCGATGACGTGGCCCAGGTGCCGCGCGGCGAGGTGCTGGTCTTCAGCGCCCACGGCGTGGCCGATGCGGTGCTGGAGGCCGCCCAGGCGCGCGGCCTGCGCGTGATCGACGCCACCTGTCCGCTGGTCAGCAAGGTGCACCAGCAGGTGCGCCAGTACAGCGCCGACGGCCGCCGGGTGATCCTGATCGGCCAGGTCGGCCACGACGAGGTCGAGGGCACGCGCGGCGTGGCCGCCGCCGAGCCGCTGGCCGTGGTGGGCAGCGCCGCCGACATCGCCGCACTGGACTGGCCGGGCGACACCCGCGCCGCCTATGTCACGCAGACCACGCTGTCGATCGACGACACCGCCGGCCTGATCGATGTGCTGCGCCAGCGCTGGCCCGACCTGCAGGGACCCAACACCTCGGACATCTGCTACGCCTCACAGAACCGCCAGTTCGCGGTGCGTGCGCTGGCGCGCCAGGTGGACGCGGTGCTGGTGGTGGGGGCGCGCCACAGCGCCAACGCCGCCCGGCTGCGCGAGGTGGCCGAGCAGGCCGGCGTGCGCGCCTGGCTGATCGAGGAGGCGAACGAGCTGGACCCGGCCTGGCTGGCGGGTGTGCGCCAGGTGGGCATCACCGCCGCCGCGTCCACCCCACCCGCCCTGGTCGACGCGCTGTGCGATCGCCTGGTGGCGCTGGGCGCATCGGCGCCGCGCGCGCTGCCGGGCGAGGTCGAGCGGGTGCGCTTTCGCCTGCCCGCCGGCCTGGACACCCCGGCGCTGCCGGAGCAGCCCTGCGCGCCGCCGCGCCTGCACCCGGGACCGCCGGCGGTGATGAGCGCGCTGGGCGCTCACCAGTCCAGCTCGAACTCGCAGGCCGGCGCACCCATCGCCGCGCAGGCCACCTCCTGCACCCTGGAGGCGGGCGACACCAGCGCCTGGAACAGGCGCTCGAAGGTGGCGGCGAAGTAGTCGCACAGGGGCTCGTCGGCCTGCACGCCGCGGCTGGTGGCGCTGCCCTGCAGCCGCAGCTGCACCCGACCGGGCCGCAGCAGCTGCGCGCTGAACTGGCCGCTGCCGCAGAAGGTCCAGGCGTGGCGGCGGATGGCCACCAGCAGCACGCGCGCCGACCAGGTGGCCGGCAGGTGCGGCAGCAGCCAGCGCATGGGCCGCGGAATGCGGTGCGCCAGCAGATAGTCCCCCGTGGCCAGCCCGGCCGCGCGGCCAATGCCCCGGGCCTCGGCCACCGAGCCGTGCTCGCGCAGCACGCGGTGCAGCGCCTGCACCTGGGCCTCGTCGACCATGGTCTGCGGCGGCGTGTCGGCGTAGGCGGCCAGGCCGGCCTGCGCCAGCACGGCGCGGCAGGCCGCCTCACCGGGGCCGGCGCGCAGCACCGCCATCACCTGCAGGATCGCGTTGGGGCCGATGCGGCCGGCCGCCGCGCTCACGGCGTGGCCGCGGGTCCGTCGGCCACCTCGCTCATGCGCGACAAGGCCTCGGCGGCGATCGCCTCGCCCTCGCGCCGGCGCATCGCGATCTTCGGGCCGTGCATCGTCACCCAGCCTTCGTCGGCCGCGGCGATGGCGGCGGCATCGGGCCGCGCATGGACCCGCTCGCCGGCAAAGCCGAAGTCGACCTTGCCCTTGCTCTGCGGGCCCCAGTAGCCCACCCGGCCCAGGTCGTAGAAGCTGCGCTGGAAGCCGCTCTTGGCAAAGGCCTTGAGACAGCCCATCAGGTAGCGCCGCCGCGTGCGGTCCTTGGTCCAGGGGTACTGGAAGAAGGCCTTGTTCATGAAGAAGCGGCGGTAGTTGTGCATCACCCGGTCGAGCAGCTCGGCGCGGTCCATCGCGTCGGGCTTCATGATCGGCGTGACGAAGTTGTACTTCTCGAAATCGAACACCTCCACCTTGTCGCCCAGCTCCTGGAACAGGTCCGAGAAGGGCCAGGGCGTGTACATCGCCCAGTTGGCCATGTCGGGGTTCCAGTCGCGCGCCATCTGGTAGGTCTCCTCCAGGGTCTCGGCGGTCTCGTTCTCCAGGCCCACGATGAACTGCGCCTCGGTGACGATGCCGGCCTCGCGCAGCAGCGCGATCGCCTTCTTGTTCTGCGCGACCGTGGTCTCCTTGTGGAAGCGGTCCAGCTTGAGCTGCGCCGCCGCCTCGGTGCCCAGGCTCACATGCACCAGACCGGCACGGCGGAACAGCGGCAGCAGGGCCTCGTCGCGCAGGATGTCGGTGACGCGGGTGTTGATGCCCCACAGCACGCCCAGGTCGCGGCGGATCAGCTCCTCGCAAAAGGCGATGAACTTCTTGCGGTGGATCGTCGGCTCCTCGTCGGCCAGGATGAAGAAGCCCACCTGGTGCTCGCGCACCAGGGTCTCGATCTCGTCGACCACCTTGATCGGGTCGCGCACCCGGTAGTCGCGCCAGAACTTCCACTGGCTGCAGAAGCTGCAGGTGAAGGGACAGCCGCGGGCGAAGTTGGGAATCGCCACCCGCACGCCCATCGGGATGTAGATGTATTGGTCCCACTCCAGCACGCCCCAGTCGGGCGCCACCCGGTCCAGGTCCTGGATCGGCGGCTCGGCCGGCGTGGCCACCACCTGCCCGTCCTGCCGGTAGGCGATGCCGTGCACCACGCCCGGGCCTTCGGTGCGCCAGCGGCCGTCGTCGACCGCGCGCACCAGGTTCAGGAAGACCTGCTCACCCTCGCCGCGCACGATGGCGTCGATCCACGGCGCCTCCTGCAGCACCTGCGGGTACATGAAGGTGCCGTGGATGCCGCCCAGCACCGTCACCGCCTGCGGCAGCGCCTCCTTGGCCATCTTCAGCAGCGCCTCGGCCTTGTAGATGGCCGGCGTGATCGCGGTGCAGCCGATGATGTCGGGCTGCAGCGCCAGCAGCCGCTCGCGCACCTGCTCGTCGCTGAGGTGGTGCGTCATCGCGTCGATGAAGCACAGGTCGGTGTAGCCGGCGTGCTTGAGGTAGCCGGCCAGGTAGGCCACCCAGGCCGGCGGCCAGTTGCCGGCGATCTCGGCGCCACCGGAGTGGTAGTTGGGGTGGATCAGGACGATGCGCATACAGACCTCCACCGCGGGACACGCGGATGGAGATCAGCCTAGCGAGGCGGGAGGCGCCAGGGTTGAGGTGGGGCAAGCTTGGGGCGCAAAGTGTCCAGACACTGGTACATACACCCATGTCTCGCCACCTTGACAACGGTGGAAGACCGGCGCCGGGCCCGCCGGTGGCCGCTCAGGCGAGCGCCGCCGGCCTCAGGCGACCGGCGCCGGGTCGCGGAACGGTGCACACAGCTGCTGTACATAGGCCTGGTGCGCCGGCAGGCCAGCCACGATGCGCTGCACCCGCACGCGGATGTCCTCCAGGAAGCGCTGGAGCTCGTCGGGCCCCATCAGGTCGGCCACCGGGTGGTAGCGGCCAGGCATCAGGCCCTGGCCCATCATCACCTGGATCCAGGAGTTCTCGGCGAACAGCTCGTCGCTGGGCCGGAACACGCGCGCCGTCTCGCGGAACAGCTCGATCCGGTGGCGCAGCGTGGGCGGCAGCGTCATCTCGCGGACATGCCGCCACAGCGCCGAATCGGTGCGCTGATTGACGTGGTAGTGCAGCACGATGAAGTCGCGGATGTGCTCCAGGTCGCGCCGCGACTGCAGGTTGAACTCGTCCACATCCGCCTGCTGGATGCCGCCCGACGGGAACAGCTGCATCAGGCGGATCGCGTGGCGCTGGATCAGGTGGATGCTGGTGGACTCCAGCGGCTCGACGAAGCCGCCTGCCAGGCCCACGGCGACGCAGTTGCGCTCCCAGACCTTGTCGCGCTGACCCGGCAGGAAGCGCAGGATGCGCGGCTGGATCAGCACATCGCCCTCGACGTGGCGCTTGAGCACCTCCGGAGCATCGGCATCGCTCAGCTCTTTGCTGCTGTAGACCAGACCGTTGCCGACGCGGTGCTGCAGCGGGATGCGCCACTGCCAGCCGAAGGGGTGGGCGATCGAGCGGGTGTAGGGCCAGGCCTCGCGCACCGAACTGGTCTGGACCGCCACGGCGCGGTCGCAGGGCAGCCAGTAGGACCAGTCCTCGTAGCCCACGCCCAGCGTCTCGCCCAGCAGCAGCGAGCGAAAGCCGGTGCAGTCGATGAAGAGGTCACCCTCGATGCGGCTGCCGTCCATCATCTGCAGCGCCGCGATGTCGCCGGCGCGTGCGGTGGCGGTGTCGGTCTCGTGCTGCAGCACGCGGGCGATCCTGCCTTCGATGCGCTGCACGCCGTAGCCCTCGCTGAGGCCGCGCAGGAAGCGCGCATAGCGGCCCGCATCCAGGTGGTAGGCGTAGTTCAGCGCGTTGTTGGGCACATGGGCGAAGCGGTTGGCATGGGCCGCCATCGTCTCGGGGTTGTAGTCGGTGTAGGGCCGCGCCAGACCCTGCGCCCGGCCCTTCAGCCAGAAGTGCTGGAAGCCGGCGCTCCAGTGGTCGTTGCCGGTGCTGCCGAAGGAGTGGAAGTAGTGCTCGCCGATGGCCTTCCAGCCCTCGAACTGGATGCCCAGCTTGAAGGTGGCGTTGGTGGCGGCCATGAACTCGGCCTCGTTCAGGCCGAGCAGGTTGTGGAAGGTGTGCAGCGCCGGGATCGTGGCCTCGCCCACGCCGACGGTGCCGATCTCCTCGGACTCGACCAGCCGGATCTCCAGCCGCTTGCCCAGCAGCTTGCTCATCAGCGCGGCCGTCATCCAGCCGGCGGTGCCGCCGCCAGCGATCACGACGCGGTGGAAGGCGTTCGGGGAGGTGTTCATCGCTTGAGTTGGTTCAGGAGTTGGGTGCGCACCTGGCGCGCGACGGCCTCGTCGATCGGGCCCAGCAGGCCGCGGGCCGCGGCAGGGATGTGGGCCCAGGTGCTGTCGTCGGCGCCCCAGATGAAGTGCTGGAAGTGGTGCTGCCAGGTGCGCCGGTCGCGCTCGGGCAGGTCGCGCAGCGTCAGCAGCGCCAGGCGCAGCGCCGTCAGGGGCGAGTCGATGTACTCGGGGGTTTCGCGCCACCAGGCGTTGATCAGCAGATTGACCGGCGCCAGGCCCTCGACGTGGTGGAACCACATGCTGGGGATGAAGAGGGCATCGCCCGGGTCCATCTCGACCACCTCGGCGGCCTCCCAGGCCTGGGCGAAGCGCGGAAAGCGCTCCAGGTCGGGGCGGGCGAAGTCGACCAGGCTGATGGGCTGGCCGGCCGGGGTGGGATCGAGCGGCCCCAGGTACAGGTTGTGCAGTTGCTCGGGCGGGAACAGCGTGAAGCGGCGCCGGCCGGCGGCCACGACCGCCAGGTTGTCCGGCAGGTCGTAATGGGCGGCGATGCGGGTGCGGTTGCCCAGCCAGAGGCTGACCAGCGCGTCACGCGCGCCCAGCGCCATCACGTTGGCGTCCAGGAAGCCCGGCAGCACCGCCTCCACCGTCGTCGAGCCCACATACAGCGCGGGGGGTTCCGGCGTGGCGGTCAGGTGCAGCAGGCCGGTCAGCACCTGGTCCAGCGTGGTCGCGTGGCGGCTGAAGTTGAAGCCCTGCAGGGTGTCGTCGGCATAGAAGACGCGGCCCCGGGCCTCGGGCGCCAGCTGGAACAGGCCGATGTGCACGCCGTTGTAGAGCCGCATCAGGTAGTGCGCCAGCGCCACGTCGGACTGGCGCGCCGCCTGCACCACCGGCCAGTGGGCGAAGGCGCCGCGCACGACATAGGGCCGCGCCGCGGTCAGCAGTGCATCGGGCAGCGCGCGGGGGTCGATGGGACCCTGCCAGAGCGGGACCTCGCGCATGGCCTGTCAGCGGCGCACCGCACGCACTGCACGCTCGGCCAGCACGGGCAGCTGCGCCAGCGAGGCGATCTGCATGTAGCAGGGCAGCAGGTAGCCGGCCTGCGACAGCGCCTCCAGCGCGGCACCGGGCAGCGTCGTCAGCCGCTCTTCGTTGATGGTGAACAGGCCGGTCAAGCGGCTGTGTTCGCCGCCGGGTGTCTCCAGGTCAAGCACCAGCGGTTCGAGCAGCTGATGCTGGGTCAGCGCCTCGATGAAGTATGGCAGCTGCTGGGCGTGCGCGTGCAGGCTTTCCATCAGCTTGACCATGTGGTCGAGGTAGTCGCTGAAGCCGCCATGGGGCATGAACAGCGCGGTCCCCACCTCGCCCTCGTCGGCCCGCACGATGCGCGGGCTGTCCAGGTCGATGTGCAGTTGCAGCGTGTCGTCCGGGGCACGGCCGATCAGGAAGGGGTCGCGCTGCACCGCCATCGGCACGGCCGTGGCGTCCCAGCCGCGCTCCGTCAGGAAGAGGTTCTGCCCGTCCTCCAGACCGAACAGCGCGATCGGCTGGAAGCCGCCGTCCCCGTCGATGAGCTGGAAGACGATGGGGAAATGCGCCTGCAGGCGGCGGAACTCGGCCGGCAGCGCCAGCGCCGAGTTGCGGGCATCGCCCATCGCCGCCGCGTGCGAGGTGTGCACGCGCAGGTGGCGGTGGGTGATGTTGTCGAGCAGCGCGGGGCGGGTCATGCGGCGGTCTTCACAAGGTGGTCGATCAGGCTGCGATGGCCGGGCAGGCCGGACACGAAGCGGCGCGTCTGGCGCGCGGCCTCGTCGAAGCAGGCCAGGGCGCTCTGCAGTTTGGCAGCCGAGGGGGGCTGCGGGACAGGGCGAAAACCCATGCCGTACAGCACGTACTGGTAGCTGGCCGCCGGGAAGACCTCGTCGATGCGGCCGAAGTCGTGCCGCGCCGGCGCGCGCAGGCGCCACATCGGCAGCAGCTCGCGCAGCCGCCCGGGCCAGGTGGCGGCGTCGCGGTGGGCGCGCCAGTAGGCGGTGTCATCGCGCTGGCTGAGGGCGTAATGCAGCTTCAGGAAGTCGATCACCCGCGCCCAGCGGTAGCCGAAGTCGTCGTTGAACCGGGCGGCCACCGCGTCCATGCTGGCGCGCGACATCGGCAGTTCGTCGCACAGGCGCTGGGCCGACAGCTCGACCAGGGCCAGCGCCGAGGCCTCCAGCGGCTCGATGAAGCCGCTGGCCAGGCCAATGGCCACGCAGTTGCGCACCCAGAACCGCTGGCGGTAGCCCGGGTCGTAGCGGATGACGCGCGGCGCCGGGCGCTCGCGCGGGGCGCCAGTGGCGTCCAGGTAGGCCTGCAGCGCCGCCTGGGCCTCGTCCTCGCTGGCGTGGGCGCGCGCGAACACGCAGCCCACACCGCGCCGCGACGGCAGGCCGATGTCCCAGATCCAGCCCTTGGCCCAGGCGGTGGCGATGGTGCAGGTGGCCAGCGGCTGGTCGGCGCTGGCGTACGGCACCTGCACCGGCATCGCGGCGTCGTTGAACAGCACCTCGCGCTCGCTCTTCAACGGCACACCGAAGTGCTGCCCGATCAGGCGCGAGGCGAGGCCGGAGCAGTCGATGAACAGGTCCGCCGCCAGCTCGCCGTGGCCGCGCGTGCGCAGCGCGGCGATGTCGCCGTTGTCGGCCGACAGCACCGCGTCGACGTGGTCCACGACATGCCGCACGCCCAGCCGCTGCACGGCGTGCTCGCGCAGCAGCTGGCCGAACAGGCCGGCATCGAAGTGGTAGGCGTAGTTGGCCACCGCGCCGAACTCGGGCGTCTGCAGCTGCTTGGGGGCGCGACCGGTCTCGCACAGCTGGACCGAGGGGCTGACCAGGTCGGCGAAGGGGCGCGCCGGATCGGTGGCCAGCCAGGCCTGCACCAGGTCGGCATCGCCGTGGCCGACCGGCAGCATGAACGGGTGGTAGTAGCGGTCGCCGTCGGTGCCTGCGCCGCCGCGCTGCCAGCCGTCGAAGCGCGAGCCCTGCTTGAGAGAGACCTGGCAGCGCCGGATGAAGTCCGACTCCGACAGGCCGATGCGCCGCAGGGTGTCGCGCATCGACGGCCAGGTGCCTTCGCCGACGCCGATGACGGGCACGTCGTCGGACTCGACCAGCGTGATCTGCAGGTCGGGGTGCTCGGCGGCCAGCAGGCCGGCCACCAGCCAGCCGGCGGAGCCGCCACCCAGCACCAGCACCGTGCGCAATCGGTCGTTCAGCATCTCGTCCTCGCCCACTCGCCCTGGCCGGACGTGGCCGGCGCCCAGCATCCGCGGATTGTTCCCGAGCGCCGCAGTGGTTTCCCGGCTGCGCCCCCTGGCCCTGAGACAAACAGGGTCGGACGAGTCCGACCCTGCTTCAGGCCACCGGGCCGGCCCGGGCGCCGGCGATCAGGGCGCTCAGAACTTGTAGCGCGCCCCGATCGTGTAGCGACGACCCAGCTGCGTGACCGAGCCCAGCTGGTTCTCGTTGCGCATGTGGGTGCGCACGTAGGCGTCGGTCAGGTTGATCGCCTCGAACTGCAGGCGCAGGTTCTTGATCGGGCTGTAGCCCACGCTCAGGTCGAACTGGCCGTAGGGCTCGACATACAGCGGCTGGGCCCCTTCGGCGCCACCGAAGTTGGCGACCAGGAACTGACCCCGCCAGTTGTAGGCCAGGCGGACGCTGGCCTCATCGTTCTCGTAGAAGCCCACCAGGTTGCCCGAGTCGCCCATGCCGGTCAGCACATCGGTCTGCGCCCCCACCTTGTTGTTGTCATAGGTGCGGTCGGACTTCACCTTGGTGAAGTTGGCCGACAGGCCGAAGCCCGACTTGCCAAACATGTGCTGCGCGTTCAGCTCGATGCCGTTGATCGTGCTCTTGCGCGCGCTGTTCTGGAAGGTGCTGAGGTTGAAACTGATCAGCGGGTCGCCAGGCTGGCCGGTGATGATCTTGTTGACCGCATCGACCCCCGGACTGCCGGCCAGGTTGGCGAAGATCCACTGGCGGATGCAGCCCGAGTCGCTGGCCGCGCAGCCGCCCTGCGCGATGGCCTGGCGGTAGTAGGCGCCGCCGATCGGGGTGGTCAGGCCGGGGATGGTCTGCGGCGTGACCACGCCTTCGTTGTAGTCCTTGATGCGCTTGTTGAACAGGCTGACCGCCGCGTAGCTGCTGCGGGCGTAGTAGTACTCGAACGCGAGGTCCAGGTTCATCGACTGCAGCGGCTTCAGGCTGGGGTTGCCCACCGAGCCGGTGCCCCCACCGATGCGCGCCAGTCCGTCGAGCGTGCGGCCGCCCTGAATCGCGGACCAGCCCGGACGACCGATGGTCTTGCCATAGCTCAGGCGCAGCTTGGAGTCCGTGGTCAGGTCGGCGCTGAGGTCGATCGAGGGCAGCGCGTAGCTGTAGCTGCCCGAGCGCTGGCCCGAGGTGGTGCCGTTGAAGGTGATCGGCAACTCGTTGTCGGCCACCCAGCTGACCACGGTCGGCACCGACTCGACGCTGGGCGAGGTGACCTTGGTGCGCTCGTAGCGCAGGCCCGCGGCGACGTCGATCGGCACGATCCAGTCGAAGCCGCGGTTGTACTGGACGAACAGCGCGTCGGACTTTTCCGTCGTGCGGTAGTCGTCCTTGAAGTTGAACGAGGCCTTGAGCAGCGCGTCCGAGCCCAGCGCCTTGATCGCGGCATTGCGCACGTCGTCGAAGTTGAAGGCGAAGAACTGGTTGTACAGCCGCGGGTCGTTCGAGCCCGGGATGCTGCTGAAGTACTTGCCGATGGAGTCGGCGCGCCAGATGTTGTCCGGCATCGCGGCCGGGCCACCCGCGGCGCCGTCGCCCCAGGAGTCGCGCTGCACATTGGCGAAGGCCGAGCGGTTCTTCACCTGGGTCAGCGACACCCCGAAGTCGAGACTGCTGTCGCCGTCGATCTTCCACTTGCCCTTGGCCTGGAACTGGTCGATCTCGTTCTTCTGGTAGCTGTTGCCGAACACCGAGCCCTGCAGCTGCTGCAGCGCGGGATTGAGGGCGCCGCCCTTGATGTTCAGCACCGGGAACTTGTTGCTGAAGTCGACGTAGGTGTCGCCGCGGTTCATCGACGCCGTGCCGATCACGACGTTGGTGCCCAGCGGGTCATCGGCGCCCGAGGTGGCGGTGGAGTGGTGGACGTCGAAGTCGAAGTTCAGGACGTTGCTGGCCTTCCACTTCAGGTTCAGGCCGATCTGCTCGTTCTTGACCTTGGTCTGGGTGCGCGAGGTGCCCATGGCCACGTCGGAGTTGGTCATGGTCTCGCCGTAGATGATCGGCGACGAGGGCGAGCCGGTCTGGTATTCACCGAACTGGCCACCGTAGTTGAACCAGGCCGAGATGTCATTGCGGCGCTGGCGGAACTTCTGTTCCGACATGACGAAGTCCAGCGTGGCGACCATGTCCTGCGTCGGCTTGACCTGCACCACCGCCTGGCCGTTGATGCGCTCGCGGTGCACGCTGGTGAACGAGTAGTTCATGTTCTGCGGCACGCTGTAGATCGAGTCCGCGGTGGGGCGGTTCTTGATCGCGCCCCACGAGGCCGGCGGCAGGCCGCCCCACTGGGCGTTGCCGCCGCCCCAGTCGTTGTCCACCTTGCCGTCGAAGGACTTCCAGCCACTGGTCACGCCGGCCTGGTTGTAGCCGGAGTCGCGCACCTGGTAGGTGCCCATCAGCGCAATGCCGAAGGTGCCGTCGGCCGACTGCGTGCTGTAGATGCCGCTGAGCTCGGGGGTGGCCCGCTTGCCCTGGATCTCGTTGGGCAGGTTGCTGGCGGTGGTGTCGTTGACCAGCTTCACGCCGAGCGAGGCGATGGTGTCCTTGATGTCGAACGGGCGCTGGGTGCGCACGTTGACGGTGGCGCCCATGCCGCCGGTGGGGCTGCTGGCGCGGCTGGTCTTGTAGACCTCCAGCGCTGCCACGCCGTCGGAAGCCAGGTTGGAGAAGTCGAAGGAGCGCGAGCTGGGCGCGCCGCCGTCAAAACTGGAGCCCGGCATCTGCCGGCCGTTGAGCAGCACCAGGTTGAAGTCGGGGCCCATGCCGCGCACCGAGATGCGCGTGCCTTCGCCGTTGCTGCGCTCGATCGAGACGCCGCTGATGCGGCTCAGCGATTCGGCCAGGTTGGTGTCGGGGAACTTGCCGATGTCTTCGGCGACGATGCCGTCCACCAGACCCGCTGCGCCACGCTTGAGCTCGACCGAGGTCTCCAGGCTCTTGCGGATGCCGGTGACCTCGATCTTCTGGGGTTCAGGGTCGCTGGCGGCAGGCGCCTGCTGCGCCCGCGCAGCCGCGCCGGCGAACAGCAGGCCCACGGCGCTCGCCACGCAGGTGCGGCGGGCCAATTGGTGGCGTCGGTGCATCGTGATGTCTCCAGTCTTGTTGAAGTGGGCTCTCCGGCTTTCCGCCGAGAAATTCTGAAAGCGGTTTCAAGCAGCGTAAGAATGAACCATCTGCAAGCGCTTTCAAATTAGGCAACACCCTAGGTCCTGTGCTGCGTTGGCGAGAATGCGACGCTGTGCCGAAGGTCGCCGGTCGCTGGTCGCGGGTGACGCTCAGCGCGCGAGGCGCCGGGTGCTGTCGCGCACCACCAGCTCCGGGGCCGGCAGCTGGACCTGGGGGGGCCGTCCCGCCAACTGGTCGAGCACGGCCTTGGCGGCCTGGTGCCCCATGTCCAGCATCGACTGGCGCACGGTGGTCAGCGGCGGCATCGCATAGCGCGCCAGGACGACGTCGTCGAAGCCCACGAGGGACACGTCGTCCGGCACCCGCAGGCCATGGCGGCGCAGGCCATGGGCGGCGCCGATGGCCATCTGGTCGTTGCAGCTGAAGACGGCGCTGAACGACTGTCCGCGGGCCAGCAGGTGGGTGATGGCCAGCAGCCCCCCGCCCTCGGTGTAGTCGCCCTGCGTCAGCAGCGCCGGGTCCGCCGCCAGACCGGCGGCAGCCAGCGCGTCGAGGTAGCCCTGGTAGCGGTCGGCGGCATCGTCGTGCACCGGGTCGCCCATCACGAAGGCGATGCGGCGGTGCCCCTGCGCCAGCAGGTGCTCGGTCGCCAGGCGCGCGCCCTTGCGGTTGTCGAAGCTGAAGCTGAAGGCCTGCGGCCCCTGCACCTGGCGGCCCATCACCACCAGCGGCAGGCCGGCGGCCTCCTGCAGCAGGTCGGCCGCCGACAGCCGCCCGGCGAACACGATCAGGCCGTCGACGCGGCGGGCCAGCAGGGTCTGCAGGGCCTTGCGCTCGTCGACATCCCGCCAGTGGCCGCTGACGATCAGCGGCACATAGCCGGCCTGCTCCAGCTGCTCCTCGATCCCCAGCAGCGCCTCGCCGTAAAACGGGCTGCTGATGATCTGCGTGACCACGCCGATGCTCATCGTGCGGCCGCCAGCCAGGCCACGCGCCACCGGGTTCGGGCGGAAGCCCAGTTCCTGGATCGCGGCCTCGACCGCGGCTTTCTTGGTCGGGCTGACCACCGCCGTGCCATTCAGGATGCGCGAGACGGTGCTGGGGGACACCCCGGCATGCGCGGCCACCTGCTCCAGCGTGACCGTCTGGCCAGGGACAACTGAATGCGTTTTCTTCGGCGGTTTCGGGGAACTCAAGGCGATGCGTCCGCGCAGCGGTGCCGTCCAAAGCACTGAAGTGTAGGCTCGCCCCGCCGCGTGCCAGGCCCCGCGCAAACCTAGGGTTTCCGCGGTCGACGCGGGTCGAGCGCCGCGCCGAGAATGACTGAAAGCGCTTTCATCTTGAGCGTTGCCCACTGACGCCTCCCCGTTCGATGCACCCCGTTCACCGCTCGCGCCGACGCTGGCTGACCCAGGGCCTGGGCCTGGCCGTCGGCTGGCCGCTGGCGGGGGCCCCGTTGCAGGCCGCGGCCGCCGGCAAGCTGGTCGTGGCGGCGTATCCGCTGGTGGACCAGATCGTCAAGGAGGCCCTGCCGGCCTGGCAGGCCCACCATCCGGGTGTCGAGGTGGAGGTCATCAGCCGCCAGTACGACGACCACCACACGGCGATGACGACCGCGCTGTCCACGGCCGGGGGCGGATCGCGCCACCTGCCGGACGTGATGGCCCTGGAAGCCAGCTACTTGGGTCGATTCGCGATGGGCGCGGGACTGCTGCCGCTGTCCGCGGCGCCGTACGACGGTGAGGCCCTGAAGCCGCGCTTCGTCAGCTTCGCCTTCGAGCAGGCGCGCAACCGCGACGGCGCGCTGGTGGCGCTGCCCACCGACATCGGCCCGGGCTGCCTGTTCTACCGCCAGGACATCCTGGCCAAGGCCGGCGTGGGCATCGACGAACTCACCCGCAGCTGGGACGACTACGTCCGCGCTGGCGAGCGCATCAAGGCCCGCACCGGCGCCTACCTGATGGCCCATGCGCGCTACCTGAAGGACATCGTCGCGCTGACCGGCGCCCCGCCCGGCCAGAGCGTCTACTTCGACCAGCAGGGCCAGCCCCGGGTGGACGGCCCGATCTTCCGGCGCGCGTTCGAGCTGGCGCGCGAGATGCGCCGCGCCAAGCTCGATGCCGTCGTCGACACCTGGCAGAACGACTGGGCCGAACACCTGCGCCGCGGCCGCATCGCCACCGAACTCTCGGGCGCCTGGATGGCCGGCCAGATGGCCAACTGGGTCGCGCCGCAGACCCAGGGCCTGTGGCGCAGCAGCCCGCTGCCCGAGGGCGTGTTCATCGGTTACGGCGGCACCTACTACGCCCTGCCGCGGCGCGCCGACCCGGCCCGCCGCGACCTGGCCTGGTCGCTGGTGCAGATGCTGACCATGGACCGCGCCCTGCAGCTGCGGGCCTTCAAGAGCCAGGACGCCTTCCCGGCCCTGCTCGACGCCCAGGACGACCCCTTCTTCGACCAGCCCGTGCCCTTCCTGGGCGGCCAGCTGGCGCGCCAGCAGTGGCGCGACGCGGCGCGCCGCATCCCGCCGCGCCCGCTGCACCGCCAGCACAAGTTCGCCGAGGAGGTGGTCAATGGCGAGCTGGACAACGTGCTGATCTACGGCAAGCCCGTGGCCCAGGCCCTGGCGGATGCCCAGGCCCTGTTGCGCCACCGTGCCCAGCGCTGACCATGACCCAGCCGAGCGCCCGCCCCTGGCACCAGCGATACGCGCCCTACCTGCTGGTGGCGCCGTTTCTGGTGCTGTTCGCCGCCTTCGGCCTGTTTCCGCTGCTGTTCAGCCTGTGGATGGCCTTCCAGACCTGGGAGCCCACCGCCGGGCTCGAGGCCATGCGCTTCACCGGCCTGGACAACCTGCTCTTCGTGCTCGGCGACGGCTGGTTCTGGAAGGCGCTGCGCAACACCGTGTGGCTGGCGGTGGTGTCGGCGCTGCCGCAGCACCTGCTGGCGCTGCCGCTGGCCGTCTTCATCGACCGCGCCTGCGGCCGCTGGGGCCACGGGGTCTCGGCCCTGTACTTCCTGCCCTACATCACCTCGTCGGTGGCCATCGCGATGATGTTCACCTCGATGCTGTCGACCGATTACGGCCTGATCAACGCCGGACTCGGGCTGCTGGGGATCGATCCGGTGAACTGGCTGTGGCAGCCCCAGACCCTCAAGCCCGCGGTGGCGATGGTGATCTTCTGGCGCTACCTCGGGTTCAACGTGGTGCTGTACCTGGCGGCGCTGCAGACCATCCCGCGCGAGCTCTACCAGGCCGCTCGCCTGGACGGCGCCGGCGCCTGGTCGCAGTTCCGCTTCATCACGCTGCCGGCGCTGCGGCCGATGGCGCTGTTTGCCGTCACGCTCAGCATCATCGGCGGCATGCAGCTGTTCGAGGAACCCTTCATCCTCACCAACGGCCGCGGCGGTGCCGACCAGGCCGTGATGACGGTGGCCATGTACGTCTACCGGCTGGCCTTCGACTTCAGCGATTTCGGCGCGGCCAGCGCCATGTCCTGGCTGCTGTTCGCGCTGCTGGCGGTGCTGACCTGGCTCACCAACCGGGCTTTCCGGGAGCGCGGATGAGCCAGCGCCCCTCACCGCTTCTCCTCAGCCGCGCCCCGGCCTACCTGGTGGTCGCGCTGGGCGCCCTCGTCATGCTGGCGCCGTTCTGGCTGATGGCGGTCTTCGCCACGCAGAGCAAGACGGCCATCTTCAACCTGCCGCCGCCGCTGTGGTTCGGCCAGGAACTGCTCAACAACGTCGGTGTGCTGGCCGGCCGCATTCCGTTCTGGAAGAACCTGGGCTGGAGCCTGTATGTCGCGCTGATGTCCACCGGCCTGACGCTGCTGTTCTGCTCGATGGCCGGCTATGCCTTCGCGCTGCTGGAGTTCCGCTTCAAGCAGGCCCTGTTCGCACTGGTGCTGGGCACGATGCTGGTGCCGCCGTTCATGACCATGATCCCGAACTTCATGGTCATGGACGCGCTGGGCTGGATCGACACCCACCGCGCACTCTATGTCCCCGGTGCCGCCGGCGCCTTCGGCATCTACCTGATGCGCCAGTTCACCGCCGCCGCGGTGCCGCCCGAGCTGCTGAAGGCCGCGCGCATCGACGGCTGCAGCGAACTGGGCATCTACTGGCATGTGGCGTTGCCGCTGATGCGCCCCGCCCTGGGCACGCTGGGCCTGATCACCTTCATCGGCTCCTGGAACAACTTCATGGCGCCGCTGGTGGTGCTGCGCCAGGCCGACAGCTACACGCTGCCGCTGGCCTTGCGCAGCCTGCAGAGCACGGTCAACACCGAATGGGGCGCGCTGATGGCCGGCTCGGCCATCGCCACGGTGCCGCTGCTGATCCTCTTCGTGGTCTTCTCCCGTCAATTGATTGCCGGCCTGACCGCTGGCGCCGTGAAGTGATGTCCGACTCCCTCCAGGCCCTGGCCCAGCGCTTTCCGTCCGACTTCCTGTGGGGCGTGGCGACCAGCAGCTTCCAGATCGAAGGCGCCACCCAGGTGGGTGGCCGGGGCGCATCGATCTGGGACACCTTCTGCCGCCAGCCCGGCGCCATCGCCGATGGCAGCCATGGCGACATCGCCTGCGACCACTACCACCGCCTGGAGCAGGACCTCGACCTGATCGCCTCGCTGGGCGTGGCCTGCTACCGCTTCTCGATCAGCTGGCCCCGCGTGCAGCCGCTGGGACAGGGGGCGTGGAACCCGGCGGGCCTGGCCTTCTACGACCGCCTGCTCGACGGCCTGTCACGCCGCGGCATCCGCGCCTTCGCCACCCTCAACCACTGGGACCTGCCGCAGGCGCTGCAGGACCAGGGCGGCTGGGGCTCGCGCGACACCGTGCACCAGTTCGTCAACTACGCCCGCGGCATCCAGGCCCGCTTCGGCGATCGACTGGCCGGCCTGACCACGCACAACGAGCCCTGGGTGGTGGCCACGCTGGGCCATGAGCAGGGTGTGTTCGCGCCGGGCCTGAAGAGCCGCTGCCTGGCGATGCAGGTCTCGCACCACCTGCTGCTCAGCCACGGCCTGACCCTGCAGGCCCTGCGCGCCGAAGGCGCCCGCGAGCCGCTGGGCATCGTGCTCAACATCGCCCCGTGCGAGCCCGCCACCGACCGTCCCGAGGACCGGGCAGCGGCCCGTCTGGCCGACGGCCACGCCCGCCGCTGGTACACCGATCCGCTGTTCACGGGCCGCTACCCCGAGGACGTCTGGGCCGACCTGGGTCCCGATGCGCCGAAGGTGCAGCCCGGCGACCTGGCGGACATCGCGCAGCCGATGGACTACCTGGGCGTCAACTACTACACCCGCCACATCGTCAGTGCGCAGGGCCAGCCGGTCGATCCCCAGGCGGCCGGCCGGCCGGTGACGGCGATGGGCTGGGAGATCTACCCGCGCGGCCTGACCGACCTGCTGCTGCAGCTGAAGGCGGACTACCCCGGGCTGCCGCCGGTGCACATCACCGAGAACGGCGGCGCCTTTCCCGACCCGGTGGCCGCTGACGGCACGGTCCACGACCAGGACCGCACCGACTACCTGCGCCACCACATCGCGGCGGTGGCCGATGCCCTCGACCGCGGCGTGCCGATGGCCGGCTACATGGTGTGGAGCCTGATGGACAACTTCGAGTGGGCCAGCGGCTACGCCAAGCGCTTCGGCATCGTCCATGTCGACTACACCACCCTGGCCCGCACGCCCAAGGCCAGCGCGCGCTGGCTGCAGGCCTTTCTGCACGCCTGCCAGGCTGGCCGTGGCTGAACGCGGCCCCCGCGACCCCCCTCAGGAGCACCGATGCGCCCCTTGGCACCGACCCCCACCCTCCACAGGCCCTGGATCAAGAGCCGTGGCCTGGCCATGCTGCTGGCCGGCGCCCTGCTGGGCTGCTGCGGCGGCGCGGTCCACGCGGCCCCCGCCGGCTGGACGCTGGTCTGGTCGGACGAATTCAACGCCGCGGCCGGCAGCCCGCCGCAGCCCAGCGTCTGGAGCAATGACCTGGGCAACGCCGAGGCGGGCGGCTGGGGCAATCACGAACTGCAGTACTACACCGCAGCGCCCAGAAACGCCTTCCACGACGGCAAGGGCCGCCTGGTGCTGCGCGCCGAGCGGGCGGTCAACCCCGGCCCGTGCTGGAACGGCCGCCCGTGCGAGTTCACCTCCGCGCGCATCCTGACCCGGGGCAAGGTCAGCTACACCTACGGCAAGGTCGAGGCACGCATCAAGGTACCGGCCGGCGTGGGCCTGTGGCCGGCCTTCTGGAGCCTGGGCGACAGCAATCTGCCGTGGCCGCAAGCCGGCGAGCTGGACATCATGGAGTACGTGGGCAAGGAGCCCAACACCACCTACGGCACGGCCCACGGCCCGGGCTACTCCGGCGGCAGCGGCATCGGCCGGCCGCGCCAGTTCGGCACGCCGGTGGCCGACAGGTTCCACGTGTTCACGCTGATCAAGCGCCCCAACGAGATCATCTGGCAGGTGGACGGCATCGAGTACCACCGCCTCACGCCGGCCTCGCTGCCACCGGGTGCGCCCTGGGTGTTCGAGCGGCCCTTCTTCCTCATCCTGAACCTGGCCGTCGGGGGTGACTGGCCGGGTCCGCCGAATGGGAGCACGGTCTTCCCGGCCCGCATGCTGGTCGACTGGGTCCGCATCTACAAGGAAAGCTGAGCGTCCGCCCGTGAGCCGCGTCCACATCCAAGGCCTGCAGATCCGCTACGGCGACGTCGAGGTCATCCCCCAGCTCGACCTGGATGTCCAGCCGGGCGAGTTCCTGGTGCTGCTGGGGCCCTCGGGCTGCGGCAAGTCCACGCTGCTGCACAGCATCGCCGGTCTGAACGCCATCAGCGGCGGGCGCATCGACATCGGCGGGCAGGACATGACCCATGCCGAGCCCAGCGCACGCGGTGTCGGCATGGTCTTCCAGAGCTATGCGCTGTACCCGCACCTGAGCGTGCGTGACAACCTGGGCTTTCCGCTGCGCATGGCCGGCGTGGCCAGGCCGCAGATCGCCGAGCGCGTGGCCAAGGCCGCGGCCATGCTGCAGCTCGAGGCCCTGCTGGACCGCCGGCCGGGCCAGCTCTCGGGCGGCCAGCGCCAGCGCGTGGCCATCGGCCGGGCGCTGGTGCGCGAGGCCCAGGTGCTGCTGCTCGACGAGCCGCTGTCCAACCTCGACGCCAAGCTGCGCGCCGAACTGCGGCGCGAGCTGAAGCTGCTGCACGCGCAGCTGCGCAACACCATGATCTACGTCACCCACGACCAGGTCGAGGCCATGACCCTGGCCACACGCATCGTGGTGATGAACCAGGGCCGCATCGAGCAGATCGGCACGCCGGCCCAGGTCTACGACACGCCGGCCACGCGCCATGTCGCGGCCTTCGTGGGCTCGCCGACGATCAACCTGGTCGACGGCAGCGTGCGCGGCGAGCGCTTCGAAGCGCCGGGCCTGGCCTGGCCGCTGGCCGTGGGCGATGCGCCAGCGCTGACGCTGGGCGTGCGGCCGGAAGACCTGATCGTCGCCCCGGGCCAGCCCCTGCAGGGCACGGTGGAACTGGTCGAGCCGCTGGGCAGCCAGCACCTGCTGTGGATCGCCGGCGCCGGCCGCCGCTGGTGCGCGCTGCTGCCGGGGCCGGCCCAGGTCGGGCTGGGCGACGGCGTGCGCTTCGGGCTGCCGGCCCAGCGCCTGCACGCCTTCGGACCAGACGGGCGGCGCGTGCCGCTGGTGGGCGAACACGCCGCGCCGCCGGTGCTGGCATGAGGGACACGACCATGAGCGCCCCGCTGCCCTACCGCGATGCGTCGCGGCCCGTCGCCGAACGCGTGGCCGACCTGCTGGCGCGCATGACGGTCGACGAGAAGATCGGCCAGCTGATGATGTGGGACGCCCGCGGCGAGGACCTGTCCTGCGTCACCGCGCGCCACGCCGGCGCCCTGCTGCACATCCTGGGCGACAAGGCCAACCGGGCGATGGACCTGGCCGCGACCACCCGCCTGGGCATTCCCCTGCTGATCGGCGAAGACGCCATCCACGGCCACTCGTTCTGGCAGGGCGCCACCATTTTCCCCACCCAGCTGGCCCTGGCCTGCAGCTGGAACCCGGCGCTGATCGAGCAGGTGGCCCGCGTCACCGCGCGCGAGGTCGTGCCCACCGGCATCCACTGGACCTTCTCCCCGGTGCTGTGCCTGAGCCGCGACCTGCGCTGGGGGCGCACCGGCGAGACCTTCGGCGAGGACCCGTGGCTGATCGGCGAACTCGGCGCCGCGATGATCCGCGGCTACCAGGGCGCCGGCCTGGCCGATCCCGAGGGCATCCTGGCCACGGCCAAGCACTACGCCGGCTACTCCGAGACCCAGGGCGGACGCGACGCCTCCGAGGCCGACCTGAGCCCGCGCAAGCTGCGCAGCTACTTCCTGCCGCCGTTCCGCCGCGCGGTGCAGGCCGGGGCGATGACCTTCATGACCGGCTACCAGTCGATCGACGGCGTGCCCTCGACCGCCAACCGCTGGCTGCTGACCGAGGTGCTCAAGGACGAATGGGGCTTTCGCGGCGTGCTGGTGACCGACTGGGACAACGTGGGCCGCCTGGTCCACGAACAGCAGGTCTGCGCCAACCGCGCCGAGGCCGCCGCGGTGGCCCTGAAGGCCGGCAACGACCTAGTGATGGTCACGCCCGACTTCTTCGACGGCGCCCGCGAGGCCCTGGCGCGGGGGCTGATCACCGAGGCCGACCTGGACGCCCCTTGCGCGCGCCTGCTGGCGCTGAAGTTCGCGATGGGCCTGTTCGAGCAGCCGCGCCGCGCCGACCTGGCCGAAGCCGCACGCCGCACCGGCTGCGCGGCCCACCGCGCGATCAACCTCGACGCGGCCCGCCAGAGCCTGGTGCTGCTGCACAACGACGGCCTGCTGCCGCTGGACCCCGGCGCGCTGCGCCGCATCGCAGTCATCGGACCGAACGCCGACGACGCGCTGCAGCAGCTGGGCGACTGGTCGCTGGGCTCCTGCCAGCACCCGCCCGAGGCCGGCCAGCACCCGCGCGAGACCATCACCACCGTCCTGGACGGCCTGCGCCAGCTCGCGCCGCCCGGCCTGCAGGTGCTGCATGCGCCGGGCTGCCGCATCACCGACGAGGGCACCGAGGGCGTGGACGAGGCCATGGCGCTGGCGGCACAGGCCGATGTGGTGGTGGCCGTCGTCGGTGACCACCTGAGCCTGGTGGGCGAGACCCTGTCCACCGCCACGCTGGAGCTGCAGGGCGGACAGGTGGCGCTGCTGGATGCCCTGGCAGCCTGCGGCCGCCCCTTCGTGCTGGTGCTGGTCAACAGCAAGCCGCTGGTGCTGCCGCGCTCGGCCGGGCGGGCGCGCGCCATCCTCCAGGCCTTCAATCCCGGCATGTGCGGTGGCCAGGCCGTGGCCGAGGCGGTGTTCGGACAGCTCAACCCCAGCGGCCGGCTGGCGATCTCGATGCCGGTGCACGTGGGGCAGCAGCCGGTGTTCTACAGCCAGGTGCGGGGCCAGCACGGCCACCGCTACGCCGACCTGACGCAGGCCCCGCGCTGGCCCTTCGGGCATGGCCTGGGCTACACCCGGTTTGCCTGGCGAGATGCGCGGCTGGACGCCCGCGAGGTTCCCATCGGCGAGCCGGTGACGCTGCGCGTGACCGTGCAGAACGTCGGCGCGCGCCACGGCGTGGAGGTGGTGCAGGCCTATGTCAGCGACCTGGTCACCTCGGTGACCTGGGTGCAGCGCTCGCTGCAGGGCTGCGCCCGGGTGGAACTCGCCCCCGGCGAATCGCGCGAGGTGGTGATCACGCTGCCCCCAGAGGCCTTCCGGCTGGTCGACGCCCGGGGCCGCGAGGTGATCGAGCCGGGCGACTTCGAGGTGCAGGTCGGTCCCTCGTCGCGCGAGGAAGACCTGACGCGCCTGCCGCTGACGCTGCACCGCCGCTGAGGCGCGGCGCGCGCCTCAGCGCGGCGGCGCCGCCACCGCGCCCTTGGCCCGGTGCGAGCTCAGACCCCAGCGCCACAGCGCGTCGGTGGGCAGCGGCAGCACCAGCAGCACATGCTCCAGCACACCCAGGGCCAGCAGCGTGCCCAGCAGCACGCGAGCGACCCCTTCGCCGGTGGCGGGCATGCCGGTGTCGAGCAGCGGGCCCCAGGCGAACACGGTGGCCGCCCCGATCAGCAGCGCGGACAGCGGGAACAGCGGGTTCATCGCCCGGCGGCGGAAGTAGCTCGACAGGTAGGCCAGGTGCGGCGGCAGCAGGGTCTCGCCCAGGTTGCGCACGCCCAGGAAGATGTTGAGCTTGGCGCTCTGGCGCATGGCCCACAGCAACGCGTAGGTCCACACGCCCACGCGGTTGCTGCCCGGGCCCACGCAGGCCAGCACGGTCAGGGCCAGCACCACCAGCGCGAACTCGTGGTACAGCACGGTCTGCAGCGCCAGGTGGGCACGGCGCCAGCCGGTGGCCTGCGGCGGGCAGGCCTCGCGGCGCGGCCCGGTGACCATGCCCAGCAGAAAGGCCACCTCCTGCCAGGCCCACACCAGCAGCGCGCAGGTGAAGGCGCAGTAGGCGCCGCTGACCGACACATCGTCGCGCGTGTGCACCAGGCCCCACAGCGCGGCCACCAGCACGGCGGTGGTCCAGCGCATCGTGGTGACGAAGGTGCGCTGGGGCAGGCCGTCCAGGTAGATGATGACGCCGGTGCTGAACCACCACAGGAACAGCGTGAAGCCGACGGCCAGCGCGATCTCGGTCACAGGCGGGCCCGGCGCTCAGTAGGCCGGTGCAATGTGCACCTGTGCCGGCAGCTCGTGGTTCTTCACCGGCAGCAGGTACAGGCGGGCAAAGCACAGCGCGGCGCCGGCACCGCACCAGGCCTGCTGCAGCCGGCCGATCAGGCCGCCGCGGGCCTTGGCGGCGTCCATGCGGCGCGACCACTCGCACAGCGCGTCCAGGCCGCGGCGGAAGACCGGGTGGTCAATGTCCAGCGACAGCGGGAAGACCTGGCGCGAGATCTCGCTGGTGATGCGGAACACCTCGAAGCCGTAGGCCGACGGGTCCAGGCCCATGGCCTGGTGCATCTCGGGGCGGGTGTGGTCGCGCACGTACATGGTGGCGAAAACCGCCAGCAGGAAGAAGCGGATCCACCAGCGGTTGCCGCCCTGCAGCAGGCCCGGGTTGGCGCGCATGATCAGCGCGAAGCTCTCGCCGTGGCGGAATTCGTCGTTGCACCAGCGTTCGAACCACCGGAAGATCGGGTGGAAGCGCCGCTCGGGGTGACGCTCGAGCTGGCGGAAGATCGTGATGTAGCGCGCGTAGCCGATCTTCTCCGACAGGTAGGTCGCGTAGAAGATGTACTTGGGCTTGAAGAAGGTGTAGGCCTTGGTGCGCTTGAGCGCGCCCAGATCCACCCCCAGGCCGTAGTCCTTCAGCGCCTTGTTCAGGAAGCCGGCGTGGCGCGATTCATCGCGCGCCATGTAGGCCATCAGCTGCTTGACCTCGGGGTGCTCGATCTGCTGGCGGATCTCGTTGTAGAGCACGCAGCCACTGAACTCCGAGGTCAGCGAGCTGACCAGGAAGTCCAGGAACTCCTGGTGCAGCGCCGGCGGCAGCTCGCGGATCTCCTGCGCGAAGGCCTCGTCGCGCTGGAAGTGGTCGTGGTTGTTGTCGCCCTCGTACTCGGCCATCACCGCGTCCCATTCGGCCTTCACCGAGGACAGGTCCAGCCGGTCGAAGGCCTTGAAGTCGGTGGTGTAGAAGCGCGGGGTCAGCAGCGTCTGGCGGCGGGCGCGGGCGATCGCGTCGTCGGGGTTCTGCAGCGGGGTGAGGGCGGTGTCGGCGATGTCCATGACGCGCTCCGGAAAAGGCAGGGTGAAGGGGCTCAGCGCGACGGCGCCAGGGCCGGCAGGTGCAGCAGCTGAGCGAAGTCGGCGGTGTTGGTCGGGCCGAAGGATTCCAGGTCGATGCGCACGCCGGTGGCCGGGTCGTCCAGGCTGAGGCGGCCGTCGGCATGGGCGCGCAGGCGGAAGGCGGGGGTCGGCGTGCTGGCCGCCAGGGGCACCTGCGCCGCCAGGCCGGCCACGCGGCGCTCGCGCGCCAGCGCACGCAGCGCGCCACGCAGGAAGCCGTGGGCGCCGGCCGACAGCGTGGCCAGCGGGTGACCGTCCTCGCGCACCTCGATGCGGCCGTCCGGCAGGTCGCTGAACTGCAGCCAGCGCTCGACCACCACCGGTGCGGTGCTGGCGCTGGACGGCGCACCGCCGCTGAGCTGCACCCAGGCCACGGCCAGCAGCGTGGCCAGGATCAGGGCGGCGATGGCGCGCAGCGCGCCGCGGGGGACCTCGACATGGTCGTCGTGCTCAAGGGGTGGGGCGGCGCTGTGCATGGCGGTCTCAGGCGGCGTGCGGCAGGTGGCCAGGCAGGGCCGCGGGCTCGGTGGTGGTCGGCGCGGCGCTGGTGGCGCGCTGATCGGGTTGCAGGGACGCACTCAGGGCGGTGCCCAGCAGCGCGGCGACGCGGTCGACGTCGGGCAGCGCACGCAGCATCGGCTCGGCGCGGGCGAAGCGCCAGGGGCGGCAGTGCGGCCACAGGTGCATCACGCCGATGCGGTCATCGCCCAGCAGGCGCAGCGACAGATCGCCGCTGCCATCGGGGTGGCGGCGCAGCTCGGCAGCCTCGATGCGTGTGAGCGGCAGGTTGAAGCTCACCGTCAGCACGATGCCGATGCGCAGCACCAGGCGGCGGTCGGTCAGCGTGTAGAGCGTGGTGCGCTCGACCAGCCAGGCCAGCACGGCGATGAAGCCCAGCGCCAGCACGGCCAGGCCCAGCAGCGGCGCGGTGCCCACCAGCAGGGCCGGTGCACCGGCGCCGTCGGACACCAGGTTCCAGGTCCGCCAGGCCAGCAGCGCCGCGAAGTACAGCGCGAAGCCGCCCAGGTGAAAGCCGCGCCGGGCCAGCACACGGGCGTCCGGCGCGCCTTGCCACAGCAGGCGCTCGCCCGCCGGCAGCCGCTCGGGCAGACCGGGCTGCGGCTCGCTGTGGTGCTCGCGGGCGCGGCCGGGGTTCACAGCAGCGGCTCCTGGCGCGAGGGCTCGGCGTACAGCGTGCCGGCGCCGTAGTAGGCACCGATGCGCTCTTCCTCGAGCAGCGTGACCTGGTCAGGCAGCCTGGTGCCGGGCACGCCCACGAACTGGTGGCCCAGGATCGACTGCACCTTGACCGAGCGCTCGCCCACCTTGGCCAGCGTCATCGGCAGCAGCACGCGGCGGCCACCGGCCACTTCCACTTCCAGGTAGCGCAGCAGCACCTCGCTGCGGTCGACCCAGGCGTCCACCACGGTGCCGCCCTGGGCACCGTCAGCGCCCAGCACCGGCATGCCGCGCGGGTCGGGGTCGCCGTGGGCGATGTCGAAGCCAGCGGCCACGCGCAGCGGCTGCAGGCGCGGGCCGCGGTCGTCCCAGGTCAGGTCGGGCGTGTCGGGGCGGCCGGCGGCGAAGGCGCCGGGGCCGACTCCTGCGCGCATCGGGTCACCGATGGGCACGATCGGCGAGCCGGGCACGCGCGAGGTGGCCTCGCCACCGACCAGCGGTTCCGGGGCCGAGTTCGCACCGGGCGCCTGGCGGGTGCTGCCGTCGCGCAGCAGGAAGGTCTTGGGCGCCGGCACCGCCGGGAAGCCCTGGATGACCACGCGGCCGCCGCGGCCGTCGGACTCCAGCGGGTAGCCCTCGCGCTTGTTCTCGCGGTGGAGGTAGTAGATCAACCCGGCAAAGAAGATCCAGAACATGTACAGCACGACCTGGGCAATGTCGATGTTGTGGGTGATGGCGCCAAGATGAGACATGGGCTTGCTCCTTCAGTGATCGTCAGCCGGGGAACTCGGCCAGGCCGAAACGGCCCACCGGTGCCCCGGAACCGGGCCGCGGGCGTCGCACCAGCGGTCCCAATGCCACCAGGGTGGCGAACAGCAGCGCGATCTCGAGGTGATAGACCACGCTGAATCCAACGCCGGGGCTGCTCAGCGCCGGCCCCAGCCAGCCGGTCACGGCCAGGGCCGAGACCGCATCCCGCACCGCGCCGCCCAGCGCAATGGCCAGGCCCGCGGCGGTGGCCTGCACCGCGCCCCAGGCGCCCAGCGCCAGGCCGTGCGGCACCGCGCCGTCACCCGATTCGTCGAGCGCCATGACCGCGCTGAGCATGGCCACGCTGAACAGGCCGCCGCCCAGGCCGATCAGGCCGGCGCCGGCGGCGAACAGTGCGACCGAGGACAGCGGCTCGGCAAACACCACCGCGGCAAAGGCCCAGACACCGACCAGCGCGCCGCCAGCCGCCAGGCGCACCGCGTCGCGGCCCTGCTGCAGCGCGCGCGCGGCCAGCGCAAAAGCCACCAGCGCGCCGGCCGCGGTGAGCGCGCTCAGCAGCGAGGTGCGCGCCACCGGCAGGTGCAGCACCTGGCCGCCATAGGGTTCGAGCAGGATGTCCTGCATGCTGAAGGCCGCGGTGCCCAGGCCCACTGCCCACAGCAGGCGGCGCACCGGCGCGCGGCCGGCGAAGGCGGACCAGGCGCGGCGGAACTCGGGCCGCTCGGCCGCGATGCGGCGCGGCTGGCGGGCCTCCTGCTTCCACAGCGCCACGCCGTTGAGCAGCATCGTCAGCAGCGCCGCGCCCTGCACCACCTGCACCAGGCGCAGCGGGCTGAAGTCCTGCAGCAGCAGGCCCAGCGCCACGCCGCTGCCCAGGATGCCCAGCATCAGCGACACATACAGCAGCGCCACCACGCGCGGGCGCTGCGCCGGCGCGGCCAAGTCGGTGGCCAGCGCCAGGCCGGCGGTCTGCGTGGTGTGCAGGCCGGCGCCCACCAGCAGGAAGGCCAGCGCCGCGCCCAGCTGGCCCACCCAGGCCGGGCCGGTGCCTTCACCGGTGAGCACGAGCAGGGCGAAGGGCATGATCGACAGGCCGCCGAACTGCAGCAGCGAGCCGAACCAGATGTAGGGCACGCGGCGCCAGCCCAGCGCCGACGCATGGTGGTCGCTGCGGTGGCCGATCAGCGCCCGCACCGGCGCGAAGACGATGGGCAGCGCCACCATCAGCGAGACCAGCCAGGCCGGCACCGCCAGCTCGACGATCATCACCCGGTTGAGCGTGCCGTTGAGCAGCGCCAGCGCCAGGCCCACCGAGACCTGGAACAGCGACAGGCGCAGCAGGCGCCCCAGCGGCAGCTCGGGCGTGGCGGCGTCGGCAAAAGGCAGGAAGCGCAGCCCGACCTGGCGCCACAGCGCCAGGACCTTCTGCTGCGCGCGGCCGTTCATCCGCGCCTCCAGGCCATGGCCTGCGAGGTGTAGAAGCCCGAGGCCACGCGCTCGGTGCCGGCGCAGGCCCAGCCCTGACCACCCAGGCGCTGCTGCAGGCGCTGGTGCAGGTCGTGCTCGGCCACCGGCACGATGGCCGGCGCGCGGTCGCTGCGCGGGAAGAAGCGGCCCACCGCATGCATCGCCGCCAGCGCGGGCGTGCGCGGCGCAAAGGTGAACAGCATCGAGGCGCGCGTGCGCTCGGCCAGCGCGGCCAGCGCCTGCACCGCGTCGACGGTCTCGTAGTGGATCAGCGAGTCCATCGCCACCACGTGGTCGAAGTGGCCCAGCGCCGGGTCCAGCATGTCGCCGGCCAGGAAGGTGATGCGGCCTGCGCCCAGGTCGGCCGGCAGGCGCTCCTGCGCCAGCGCCATCAGCGTGGGTGACAGATCGATCGCCACCACCTCGGCGCCGCGGCGCGCGGCCTCCACGGCCAGCGCACCGGTGCCGCAGCCAGCGTCCAGCAGGCGCTGGCCACGCAGGTCGGCCGGCAGCCAGTCGAGCAGTTGGCTGCGCATGCGGCCGCGGCCGGCGCGCACCGTGGCGCGGATGCGGCCCACGGGGGCGTCCGACGTGAGCCGCGCCCAGGCCTGCACCGCGGTGCGGTCGAAGTAGGTCTCGATCTGGCCGCGCCGGTGGGCGTAGGCCGCTGGCCGCTCGGCCACGGGGAATCGGGTGGGCATGTCCATGGCGTTCAGTCGTAGCCCAGCAGGTCGAACAGGTCGCGGTCCTTCAGCGGCACCGCCTGGAAGGGCTCGCCGCCGGCGAACAGGCGGGCGGCGAGCTTCAGGTACTCGTCCTGCACCGCGCGCACCTCGGGGCTGTCCTCCATCTCGAACAGCGTGGCCTTCTTCAGGCGGCTGCGGCGGATCGCATCCAGGTCGGGGAAGCAGGCCAGCGTCTTCAGCCCGGCCTGGGCGTTGAAGCGGTCGATCTGGTCGGTGGCGTTGGAGCGGTTGGCCACCACGCCGCCCAGGCGCACCTTGTAGTTCTTGGCCTTGGCGCCGATTGCCTGCACGATGCGGTTCATCGCGAAGATCGAGTCGAAGTCGTTGGCGGTGACGATCACCGCGCGGTCGGCGTGCTGCAGCGGCGCGGCGAAGCCGCCGCAGACCACGTCGCCCAGCACATCGAAGATCACCACGTCGGTGTCGTCGAGCAGGTGGTGCTCCTTGAGCAGCTTGACGGTCTGGCCCACCACGTAGCCGCCGCAGCCGGTGCCGGCCGGCGGTCCGCCGGCCTCGACGCACATCACGCCGTTGTAGCCCTGCCAGACGAAGTCCTCGGTGCGCAGTTCCTCGGCGTGGAAGTTCACCGATTCCAGTGCGTCGATGACGGTGGGCATCAGCTTCTTGGTCAGCGTGAAGGTGGAGTCGTGCTTGGGGTCGCAGCCGATCTGCAGCACCCGCTTGCCCAGCTTGCTGAAGGCCACGCTGAGGTTGGAGCTGGTGGTGCTCTTGCCGATGCCGCCCTTGCCATAGACGGCAAACACCTTGGCGGTGCCGATCTGCAGCGAGGGGTCGGCCAGCGGGTCCATGTGGACCTGCACGCTGCCCTCGCCATCGCGGCCGGAGGCCCGGCGCAGCAGGTGGACGGGCACGGAGATATCGTTCATGCGGCGGCCCTTTCAGGGAAGATGCCTTCGAGCCGGTCTTCCAGCTCTTCGCCGGCGCGCTGCAGCGCCGCCAGCATGTCCGCGTCGGGCGTCCAGTAGCGGCGCGTGTGCGCCTCCAGCAGACGCTGGGCCACCTTGGCCGACGCGTGGGGATTGAGGGTGGCCAGGCGGTCGCGCATGGCCTCGTCGAGCATGAAGGTGCGCGTGAGCTGCTGGTAGACCCAGGGCGCGACCTGGCCGGTGGTGGCCGACCAGCCCATGGTGTTGGTGATCGCGGTCTCGATCTGGCGCACGCCCTCGTAGCCGTGGGCCAGCAGGCCCTCGTACCACTTGGGGTTGAGCATGCGGGTGCGGGTCTCCAGCATCACCTGCTCGTTGAGGGTGCGCACCGTGCCCTCGCCGCGCGTGGCGTCGCCGATGTAGACCGGCGCGGTGGCGTCGCCCGGCTCGGCGCGGCCGGCCTCGCGCTTGGCGCGCGCCACGGCGCGGCTGATGCCGCCCAGGGTGTCGAAATAGGTGTCGATGGTGGTGACGCCCAGCTCCACCGAGTCCAGGTTCTGGTACGCGAGCGAGACATCGGCCAGCACGCTGCCCAGCAGCGCCGGGTGCTTGGCCGGGCGGCCGCTGCGGCCGTAGGCGAAGCCCTTGCGGCGGGTGTAGGTCTCGGCCAACTCGTCCTCGCCGTCCCAGCGGCTGTTGTCGATCAGCATGTTGACGTTGGCGCCATAGGCGCCCTCGGCATTGCCGAAGACCCGCAGCGCGGCGTCCTCCAGCGAGCCGCCATGGGCCTGCTGGAAGGCCAGCGCGTGGCGCCGCACGAAGTTCAGCTCGGGCGGCTCGTCGGCGCTGGCGGCCAGGAAGGCGGCCTCGGCCAGCAGCTTGATCTGCAGCGGCAGCAGGTCGCGGAAGATGCCCGAGAGCGTGACCACCACGTCGATGCGCGGGCGGCCCAGCTCGGCCAGCGGGCGCAGCTCGGCACCGGCCAGGCGGCCGTAGCCGTCGAAGCGCGGCCTGGCACCCAGCAGGGCCAGCGCCTGGGCGATCGGGGCGCCTTCGGTCTTCAGGTTGTCGGTGCCCCACAGCACCAGGGCCACCGTCTCGGGCAGCGGGTGGCCGTCGGCCTGGTGGCGCGCCAGCAGGCGATCGGCCTGGCGCGCGCCGTCGATCACCGCAAAGGCACTGGGCAGGCGGAAGGGGTCGAAGCCGTGCAGGTTGCGGCCGGTGGGCAGCACCGACGGGTCGTGGACCACGTCGCTGCCGGGCGCCGGGCGCACATAGCCGCCGTCCAGCGCGTGCAGCAGCGCGCCGATCTCGTGGTCCTGGGCCAGCAGGCGCTCGGCGCGGGCGAGTTCTTCCAGTCGTTCGCGGCGCGCATCGTCGGCCGGCAGACCGGCATCGGCCAAGGCCTGCGCCGGGCTGCGGCCGTCGACCAGCGCCTGCAGCACCTCGCGCGGCAGCGCTTGCTGGCCACCCCCAGCGGCCGAGGCGGCGCTCATCGCCTGCAGGAAGTCCAGCCGTTCGCTGGGCGAGGGCGCGCGGCCCACCACGTGCAGGCCGTGGGGGATCAGCGTGGTCTCGGTCTCGAGCAGCAGGCGCCACAGGCGGTCGGCCTGCGCGGCCTGGGCCGGCGCGTCCAGGTCGGCCCAGTCGGGTTGCGCCGGGGCCATCTCCAGTGCCTGGGCCTGGGCCTGCACCAGCGCGGCCAGCGCGGCGCGTTCGGCATCGGCCGACGGGTCCAGCGCGCGCCATCGCTGCAGCGAGGCCTTCAGGTCGCCCAGCTCGCGGTACAGCCCGGCCTGCGAGACCGGCGGCGTCAGGTAGCTGATCAGCGTGGCGGCGGCGCGACGCTTGGCGATCGTGCCCTCGGACGGGTTGTTCGAGGCGTAGAGGTAGAAGTTGGGCAGCTCGCCGATCAGCCGGTCGGGCCAGCAGGCGCCGGACAGGCCGGCCTGCTTGCCGGGCATGAACTCCAGCGCGCCATGGGTGCCGAAGTGCAGCACCGCGTCGGCGCGGAAGTCCTCGCGCAGCCAGCGGTAGAAAGCGGCAAACGCATGGGTGGGGGCGAAGCCGTGCTCGAAGAGCAGGCGCATCGGGTCGCCCTCGTAGCCCATGCCGGGCTGTATGCCGACGAAGACGTTGCCGAAGCGCTCGCCGAGCACGTGGATGCTGCTGCCGTCGCTCTGGATGCGGCCCGGGGCCGGGCCCCATTGCGATTCGATCTCGGCCAGCCAGGGCTGCTGGCGCACGTGGTCGTCGGTGGGGATGCGGGCATGCACATTGGCCGAGGCGCCCAGGCGTTCGGCATTGCCGAAGATGATGCGCTCGCGCAGCGCATCCGGCGTGGGCGGCACCTCCACCGTGTAGCCCTGCTGCTGCAGCGACAGCAGCAGGTTGTGCAGGCTTTCAAACACCGACAGGAAGGCCGCGGTGCCGGTGTTGCCGGCGTTGGGCGGGAAGTTGAACAGCACGCAGGCCACGCGGCGCTGGGCGCGCTGGCTGCGGCGCAGCGCCACCAGCCGGGCCACGCGGGCGGCCAGCATGTCGGCCCGCTCGGGGCAGGTCTGCATGTCGTGGGCCTCGGGCGCGGCAGCGAAGGTGCATTGGCGTGCACAGCCGTTGCAGGCGTGGCCGGCGCTGTCGCTGCGGCCGCCGTAGACCATCGCGCCGGTGGCACCGTCCAGTTCAGGCAGCGCCACCATCATCGTGGCTTCGACCGGCAGCAGGCCACGCTCGGAGCCGCCCCACTGCTCCAGTGTCTGGAACTCGACCGGCATCACCGACAGGTAGGGCACGTCCAGCCGGGCCAGCAGGTCCTCGGCGGCGCGGGCGTCGTTGTAGGCCGGGCCGCCTACCAGCGAGAAGCCGGTCAATGAGACCACGCTGTCGACGCAGGGCCGGCCGTCGGCGAGGAAGAACTTCTCCACCGCCGGGCGCGCGTCCAGCCCGGTGGCGAAGGCCGGCAGCACGCGCAGGCCGCGGGCTTCCAGCGCGGTGATCACGCCGTCGTAATGGGCGGTGTTGCCGGCCAGCAGGTAGCTGCGCAGCAGCAGCAGGCCCACCGTGCCCTGCGGCGCCGACGGTGCCGGCAGCGCGCTGGCCTGGTCGGCCAGCGCGGGCTGCATGCGCGGGTGGTAGAGGCCGACCTCGGGGTACTCGACCGGCGCGTCGGGCTTGGCGCGGGCGCGGTAGGCCTCGCGCGGGCCGCTGGCGTAGCGCTGCACCAGCAGCTTGACCAGGCTGGCCACGTTGTCCTGCGAGCCGGCCAGCCAGTACTGCAGCACCAGGAAGTAGGCACGCAGGTCCTGGGCGGTGCCGGGGATGAAGCGCAGGATCTGCGGCAGGCGGCGCAGCATCGCCATCTGCTGGGCGCCGGCGCTGGGCTGGGTCGAGCCCTCGCTTTCGCCCTTGCCGGACAGGCGGTGGCGCAGCTTCTTGAGCAGCGCGGTGATGCCGGTGGCCTGGCCGTCCATGCTCAGGCGCCCCATGCGGGTGAGCTTCATCACCTCGGCGGCCGACATGGCGCAGACCATGGCGTCGCACTGCGCGCGGCGCGCACGCAGCGCGTCGAGCACCGGCAGGAAGTGGTCTTCCATGAACAGCATCGTCACGATGACGATGTCGCCCTGGGCGATGTCCTCGTGGCAGCGCGCCAGCGCGGCAGGCTTGTCGGCCCACTCCGAGGCCGCGTGCACCGCCAGCCGCAGGCCGGGCAGGGCGCGCGCGAGTTCGCGGGCGGCGCGCTCGGCGGCGCTGGCGATGTGGCTGTCCATCGTCACCAGCACCACGCGCAGTGGCACCGGGGCCGGGCCCGCGGCGCGGGACTCAGGCGCTGAAGTGGGCCTTGGCATCGTAGAGGGTCTCGACAGTGATCAGGGCCACGCCACGGTCGCGCGCGAAGCGCTCGGTGTTGCGGCGCGCCTTGCCGCGCACGAAGAAGGGGATCTTGTGCAGCTCGCGCTCGGCCTCCACCGCCCAGCTCGGCTCGTTGGAGGCCGGGGCCGGGGCCGCCAGCGGCGCGGGCAGCGGCGTCGGTGCGCTGGCCCCCAGGTGGGAGGGCGCGGCCTGCGGCGAGAACTCGAAGTCGTCGCGGAACATCGCCAGCAGGTGCTCTTCCAGGCCCATCATCAGCGGCAGCACCCAGGCGTCGAACATCACGTTGGCGCCTTCCAGGCCCATCTGCGGCGCGTGGCGGGCGGGGAAGTCCTGCACATGCACCGGCGCCGAGATCACGGCGCAGGGCAGGCCCAGGCGCTTGGCGATGTGGCGCTCCATCTGCGTGCCCAGCACCAGGTCAGGCTGCAGCGCGGCGATGTGGCGTTCCACCTCGAGGTAGTCGTCGGTGATCAGGGGCTCGACGCCGTAGAGCGCCGCGGCCTCGCGCAGGTCGCGCGCCTGCTCGCGGCTGTAGGTGCCCAGGCCGGCGACGGTGAAGCCGATCTCGCGCGCCGCCATCCGCGCGGCGGCCACCGCGTGGCAGGCGTCGCCGAAGATGAAGACGCGCTTGCCGGTGAGGTAGGTGCTGTCGACCGAGCGGGCGAACCAGCGCGCCCGTGCATCAATGCGTTGCAGCGCGGGGGCCGGGTCGACGCCGGCCAGCGTGGCCAGCTCGGCGATGAAGTCGGCGGTGGCGCCCAGGCCGATCGGCACCTGACGGGTGCGCGGCTGCTGCCACTGGCGTGCCAGCCAGTCGGCCAGCGTGCCGGCCAGCTCGGGGTACATGACGACATTGAAGTCGGCCTCGGGGATGCGCGCCAGGTCGGCGGCGTGGGCATCCAGCGGGGCCACCACGTTCACCTCGATGCCCAGCAGCGCCAGCAGCTCGCGCACCTCGCGCAGGTCGTCGCGGTGGCGAAAGCCCAGCGCCATCGGGCCCAGGATGTTGGCGCGCGGCGCGCGGTCGGCCGGACGCGGCGGGCGCGCGTAGGACGCGGGTGGCAGGCCGGCCAGGCCGCGCACCAGGCGGTACAGGGTCTCGGCAGCGCCCCAGTTCTCCTTGCGCTGGTAGGCGGGCAGCTCCAGCGGGATCACCGGCAGCGGCAGCTGCAGCGTGGAGGCCAGGCCACCGGGGTCGTCCTGGATCAGCTCGGCGGTGCAGGACGCGCCCACCAGCAGCGCGGCGGGCTGGTGGCGCGCCACGGCGTCGCGCACCGCGGTCTTGAACAGCTCGGCGGTGTCGGCGCCCAGGTCGCGCGCCTGGAAGGTGGTGTAGGTGACCGGCGGGCGCTGGTCGCGGCGCTCGATCATCGTGAACAGCAGGTCGGCGTAGGTGTCGCCCTGCGGGGCGTGCAGCACGTAGTGGACGTCGCGCATCGCGGTGGCCACGCGCATCGCGCCCACATGCGGCGGTCCTTCGTAGGTCCAGAGCGTCAGTTGCATCGTGGTGTCCTCGTCAGGCGGCCAGCCGTTGGCGGCGGTCCAGGGGGCGGGCGAACAGGCCGGCCAGGTCGCCCGCCTGCTCGTAGCCGTGCACCGGGGTGAAGACCAGCTCGATCGACCACTTGGTGGTCAGGCCCTCGGCCTCCAGCGGATTGGCCAGGCCCAGGCCGCAGACCACCAGGTCGGGCTGCGCGGCGCGGCAGCGGTCCAGCTGGCGGTCGACGTCCTGGCCCTCCGACAACTGGGTGCCCGCGGGCAGCCAGGCCAGCTCGGGCGCCAGGTGCTGGCGGTGCAGGTAGGGCGTGCCCACCTCGACCAGGTCCATGCCCAGCTCGCGACTCAGGAAACGCGCCAGCGGCACCTCGAGCTGCGAGTCGGGGAAGAAGAAGACGCGCTTGCCGGCCAGCAGCGGGCGGTGGCGCGCCAGCGCGGCCTGGGCCCGCTCGCGCGCCGGGCGGGTGACGCGCTCGACCACCTCGGGGCCGATGCCGAAGGCCGCCGCCGCGGCTTCGAGCCAGGCGGTGGTGCCCTCGATGCCGAAGGGGAAGGCCGCCGGCAGGTGACGCGCGCCGCGTGCGGCCAGCGCGCGGGCGGTGTCGGCCAGGAAAGGCTGGGCCAGCAGCAGACGGGTCGACGGGCCGACCGCCGGCAGCTCGCCACGGCGGCGTGCCGGCAGGAAGTGCACGGCGGGAATGCCGATGGCACTGAGCAGGCGGCTCAGCTGGTCCTCGACCACGTCGGGCAGCGCGCCGGCCACCAGCAGCGAGGGCGGGGCCTCGGGCGCGGCGGCGGGCAGTTCGGCCACCAGGGCGGCCAGGCAGGCGTCCTCGCCCTGGGTGAAGGTGGTCTCGATGCCGCTGCCGCTGTAGTTCAGCACCCGCACACCGGGCGCGACGCGGCCGTTGAGCCGCTCGGCGGCGCGCGCCAGGTCGAGCTTGATGACCTCGGACGGGCAGGAGCCCACCAGGAACAGCGTGCGGATGTCGGGGCGGCGCGCCAGCAGATCGGCCACCACGCGGTCGATCTCGTCGTGCGCATCGGCCAGGCCGGCCAGGTCGCGCTCATCGAGGATGGCGGTGCCGAAGCGCGGCTCGGCGAAGATCATCACCCCGGCCGCCGACTGCAGCAGGTGCGCACAGGTGCGCGAGCCCACCACCAGGAAGAACGCGTCCTGCATCTTGCGGTGCAGCCAGACGATGCCGGTCAGACCGCAGAAGACCTCGCGCTGGCCGCGCTCGCGCAGCACCGACTCGGGCAGCAACTGGAACACCGGGGCGGGACCATTCATCACAGCCCCTTCGCCACAGCCAGCGCGGGCGGCGCCTGCAGGCGGGCCATGCGTAGCTTCCAGACGAACTGGCCGGCATTGACCAGGTAGCTGGCATAGGCCGCCAGCGCCAGCAGCAGCAGCGCCCGCGTGTCCAGCCAGCCCTGCGACCAGGCCAGCAGGTAGGCGGTGTGCAGTGCCAGCACCAGCATGCTGAACACGTCTTCCCAGAAGAAGGGGCGCGCGAACAGCCAGACGCCGAAGACCTGCTTCTCCCAGATCGAGCCGGTGACCATGATCAGGTAGAGCACCGCGGTCTTCACGCCCACCGAGATCAGCGCGGCCGATTGGTGGGCACCACTGTCGAGTGACCGCAACACCAGCGCCAGGCTCACCAGGAAGACCCCGAACTGCAGCGGCGCGAGCACGCCCTGCACCAGCGTCCAGGGCGAGGCGTCGCGGCGCAGGCGCTCCTGGGGGGTGTACAGCGGGGCGGCGCCTGTCGGGGCGGCAGCAGGGGAACGAAGGGGGGAGGGGCTCACGGCGGGCGGGGAAGGTGCATCGGACCCGCAATGGGGCAGGCGGCCCAATCTAGATCGCCGCAGCAGCGGTGTCAATGATGATTGACGTTAATTTGAATTGACGCTACGGTAGCGACCAAGGTTGGATCTCCCTGCGGGCGTCGTCACGCCTGCTTTGACATCCACCCTCAGGCGGCGTACAAGCTCGGCTGGAGCGTCGGCGCCTGATATGAACCGACACGACGGCAATCAGTGCAACGCAGCGCAGGGGCCCGCGGCCCCTCCCTCCCCGGGACTTCTGATCTAGGGGGATGGTCTACCGACAGAGCCCGACAATGCACCTGGGTCGCTGTGCCGAGCATCAGCGTTGAGGAGATGTGCATGGGTTCATGGAACCGGGGTCACGCGCCGCCCCCCACACGGCTGCCAGCGGGTGAAGACACCTGCCATGGCGTCCGGGCCGACGATCTGCTGTGCGCCCATTCGGCCGCCCTGCTCGACACCGTCGAACACCAGATCATTCCGCGCCTGATGCTGCTGCATCGGCAGCACGATTCGCAGGCCTCGACCTCGGCCTCGGGCGCCGGCTTCAGCCTGGACAGCCACGAGGTCGAGCGCTTCACCGAGCACGTGCTGCAGGGCTACGAGCAGGCCATGCAGCACGTGATCTACCTGCAGGACCATGGCGTGCCCGCGCCCACGCTGTGCCTGGACCTGCTGGCCCCGGCCGCGCGGCGGCTGGGCGAGCTGTGGTCGGCCGATCTGTGCGACTTCACCCAGGTCACGATCGGCCTGGGCCGGCTGCAGGGCCTGCTGCGCAGCATCGCCGAGCGCCTGCCGCCGACCGTGCAGGCCACGCGTCTGCCCCGCAGTGCGCTGTTCGCGCCCGCCCCGGGCGAGCAGCACACGCTGGGCCTGTCGATGGTGCGCGATTTCTTCCGCGCCTCGGGCTGGGAGGTCTGCGCCGACGAGCCCAAGGCCGAGGCCGGCCTGCTGGCCCTGGCGCGCAGCCACCGCTTTGACGTGATCGGCTTCTCGATCGGCAGTGACCGCCAGACCGACCCGCTGAAGTCCCTGATCGCCCGCCTGCGCCAGGAGGCCCGTTACCCGCTGATCGTTCTGCTGGGTGGGCCGCTGGTATTATCCCGTCCCGAATTGGCACAGGCGCTGGGTGCAGACGCCGGTGCCACCGATGCCCGACAAGCCCTTCTAGTAGCCGACGCCCTGATGACCGCGCGGGATACGAACCGGTGAGCACACGACGCCCGTTGACACGCGCCGGCAAGGCCACCAGGCACCTCGCAGCGGTTGGACAGACCTTCGACCAGCCTGAGCGCACGCTGCAGGCGCTGGCGCCGGGCGATGCCGCGTCGCTGATCTGGACCGCCTCCGACATCGCGCTGATCGTCGACCCGAAGGGTGTCGTCGAGGACGTGTCCACCAGTGTCAACGGCCTGCCCAGCGATGTGCCAGGCGGCTGGGTCGGCCGCCCCTGGGTGGATGTGGTCACCCCCGAGAGCCGCACCAAGGTCGAGTCGCTGCTCAGCGAGACCGGCAACCCGCAGTGGCGCCATGTGAACCATCCGCTGGGCCAGGGCGGCGATTTCCCGGTCATGTACCGCGCGATGCCGGTGGGCCAGCAGGGCCGCGTGCTGGCGCTGGGCCGCGACATGCGCAGCCTGGCCAAGCTGCAGCAGCGCCTGGTTGATGCGCAGCATGCGGTGGAGCGCGATTACCTGCGCCTGCGCAATGTCGAGGCGCGCTACCGTCTGCTGTTCGAGCGGGCCACCGACGCCATCCTGATCGTCGACGCCAGCGACCTGCGGGTGCTGGAAGCCAACCCGATGGCGATCGAGCTGCTGGGCCCGTCCTCGCGCCGGCTGGTCGGCCAGCCGCTGGGCACCGGCCTGCCTGATCGCGTCGTGCGCGAGCTCGATGCGCTGCTCGACCGCGTGCGCTCCAGCGGCCGCAGCGAGGAGCACCGGCTGCGCGTCACCACACCACGCCGTCTGGACGTGGTGGTCAGCGCCAGCCTGTTCACGCAGGACGAGCGCACGATGATCCTGGTGCGCATGCGGCCGCTGCAGGCCGGTGGCGTCGAGGGCGCGCGCGAACTGGGGCTGTCGCAACTGGTTCAGGGACTGCCCGACGGCTTCGTCGTCACCTCGCCCGATGGCCGGGTGCTGATGGCCAACAAGGCCTTCGTCGAGCTGGCCCAGATGACCCGCGAGGAGCACCTGATCGGCGAATCGATCGAGCGCTGGCTGGGCCGCCCGGGTGTCGACCTCAACGTGATGCTGGCCGCGCTGCGCCAGCAGGGCACGCTGCGCCTGTTCAACACCGTGGTGCACGGCGAGCTGGGCGTGGAGGCCGATGTCGAGATCTCCGCCGTCGCCGCGCCCGAGGCCGAGCCCCCCTGCGTGGCCTTCAACATCCGCCACGTCGGCCGCCGGCTGGGTCAGGAAGACACCAGCGCCAAGGGCATGCCGCGCTCGGTCGAGCAGCTCACCCAGCTGGTCGGGCGCATGCCGCTGCGCGACCTGGTGCGCGAGTCCACCGACCTGATCGAGCAGCTGTGCATTGAAGCCGCGCTGCAGCTGACCCAGGGCAACCGGGCCTCGGCCGCCGAGATGCTGGGCCTGTCGCGCCAGAGCCTGTATGTGAAGCTGCGCCGCTACGGCATGGCCGAGGGCAGCGCCGACCAGGCGGCGCGTTGACACTCACCGGCGGCTGACCACCGCGCGCCGCGCCCAGGCGTGGCAGCCGCGCCTGTTCAGCACAGCTCAGCCGTAGAACGAGCCCGGCGGCCGCGGCGCGGTACCGCCCGAGGGCACCCACGGCAGCAGCCGCTCCCACCACACCATCGACCCCGTGGCCGCGGGTGCAGTCGCGCGCGCCACTGCCGCACGCATGACCGGTGGTCGGCGGGCTGGCAGGGCACGCGACAGGCGCAGGGAGACAGGGTGGTTCATGGTGACCCGGCGATCGACCCGGGATGGGTCCGCACCCTGTAAATTACTCTTGACACCATCACGTGTCAACCAAAGAATGCGGTCATGTCTGCTGCCAGCCGCCCCTCCCTGGCCACCGTGGCCGAGCTGCTCAAGCCGATCACCTGGTTTCCGCCGATGTGGGCCTTCGGCTGCGGCGTGGTGGCCTCCGGCCTGCCGCTGGACGGCCGCTGGGGATTGGTGCTGCTGGGTGTGCTGCTGGCCGGGCCGCTGGTCTGCGCCACCAGCCAGGCGGTCAACGACTGGTTCGACCGCGAGGTCGACGCCATCAATGAACCGCAACGCCCCATTCCCTCGGGCCGCATGCCGGGTCGCTGGGGTCTGTATGTGGCGCTGATCTGGACGCTGCTGTCGCTGCTGGCCGCGGTGCCGCTGGGCGGCTGGGGCTTTGGCGCCGCGGTGCTGGGCCTGCTGCTGGCCTGGGCCTACAGCGCGCCGCCGCTGCGCCTGAAGCGCAATGGCTGGTGGGGCAACGCGGCCTGCGCGCTGTCCTACGAAGGCCTGGCCTGGGTCACCGGCGCCGCGGTGATGGCCTGGGGCACGATGCCGCAGGAGCGCTCGGTGGCGCTGGCCCTGCTCTACAGCCTGGGCGCGCACGGCATCATGACGCTCAACGACTTCAAGTCGATCGAAGGCGACCGCGCCACCGGCATCGGCTCGCTGCCGGTGCGCCTGGGCGTGCGCGGCGCCGCGCGCGCCGCCTGCCTGACGATGCTGCTGCCCCAGGCCGTGGTCGTGACCCTGCTGCTGCTGTGGCAGGCGCCCTGGCACGCCGCGGTGGTGAGCGGCCTGATCGTGGTGCAGGCGCAGATGATGCGGCGCTTCCTGGCCAATCCCCGCGCCCAGGCCACCTGGTACAGCGGCTTCGGCGTGCCGCTGTTCGTGCTGGGCATGCTGGTCAGCGCGCTGGCGCTGCGCAGCCTGGCCGCCGGCTGAGGTGCCGCTCCCCGGCGCCCATGAAAGGACTGCTGCGATGACCTCCTTCTTCGGCTGGCCCCAGGTGGCCCGGCTCGGCCTGGTGCAGGCCGCGCTGGGGGCGATCGTGGTGCTGACCACCTCCACCTTGAACCGGGTGATGGTGGTCGAGCTGGCACTGCCCGCGCTGCTGCCCGGCCTGCTGGTGGCGCTGCACCACGCGGTGCAGATCACCCGTCCGCGCATGGGCCATGGCAGCGACGTGGGCGGCCGCCGCACGCCCTGGATCATCGGCGGCATGGCGGTGCTGGCCAGTGGCGGCGTGCTGGCGGCGCTGGCCACCGCCTGGATGGGCAGCGAGCCCGGCCCGGGCGCTGCGCTGGCGGCGCTGGGCTTCGTGCTGATCGGCCTGGGCGTCAGCGCCTGCGGCACGGCCTTGCTGACACTGCTGGCCAAGCGCGTGGCGCCCGACCGCCGCGCCGGCGCGGCCACCGTGGTGTGGCTGATGATGATCGTGGGCTTTGCCGTCACCGCCGGTGTCACCGGCAAGCTGCTCGACCCCTACAGCCCCGCCCGCCTGGTGCAGGTGACCAGCGGCGTGGCGCTGATCGCGGTGCTGGTGACGGTGCTGGCGCTGTGGGGCCTGGAGGGCCGCGCGCCGGCCAGTGCCGGGCCGGACGAGGCCCGGCCCGACGCCCAGGCCTTCCGCACCGCGCTGCGCGAAGTCTGGGCCGACGAGGACGCGCGCCGCTTCTCGGTCTTCGTCTTCCTGTCGATGCTGGCCTACGCGGCGCAGGACCTGGTGCTGGAGCCCTTTGCCGGCCAGGTGCTGGGCTACACGCCGGGCCAGACCACCAGCCTGTCCGGGCTGCAGCACGGCGGCGTGCTGGTGGGCATGCTGGCCGCCGCCGCCGCAGGGCGCGAATGGCGTGGCCTGCGCCTGGGCACGCTGCGTGGCTGGACGGTGGGCGGCTGCATCGCCTCGGCGCTGGCGATGGCCGGCCTGGTGATGGCGGCGCTGGTCGGTCCCGAGTGGCCGTTCCGCCTGAACGTGTGGCTGCTGGGCGCCGCCAATGGCGCGTTCTCGATCGCCGCGATCGGCTCGATGATGCACCTGGCAGGCGCCCAGGGCGGCGGCCGCGAGGGCGTGCGCATGGGCCTGTTCGGCGCCGCACAGGGCATTGCCTTCGGGCTGGGCGGTCTGGTCGGCACCGGCGCCAGCGACCTGGCGCGCTGGGCCTTCGGCCTGCCGGACACCGCCTACGCCAGTGTCTTCGCGCTGGAGGCGGCGATGTTCGTGGCCGCCGCCGGCATCGCCGCCGGACGGCGCCGCGCCAGACCGGCGTCCGGCCCCGGTGCGCTGACCGGCCCGACCACCCTGCAGGTGCCCCGATGAACGCCGCCATGAACGTCAACGCCCGCCCGCTGGACCTGGTCGTGGTGGGCGGCGGCCCGGCCGGCGCCACCGCGGCGCACGAGGCCGCCCGCGCCGGAAAGCGCGTGCTGCTGATCGACCGCGCCGGGCGCATCAAGCCCTGTGGCGGTGCGATCCCGCCGCGCCTGATGCGCGACTTCGACATCCCTGAATCGCTGCTGGTGGCCAAGGCGCGCTGCGCGCGCATGGTGGCGCCCTCGGACAAGCACGTCGACATCCCGATCGAGAACGGCTATGTGGGCCTGGTTGACCGCGAGCACTTCGACGAGTGGCTGCGCCAGCGCGCCGAGGCCGCGGGCGCCGAGCGCTGCACCGCCCGCTTCGAGAGCCTGGGCCGCGACACCGACGGCGTGCGCGTGGTCCATGCCCGCCGGGCCGACGGCACCGACCTGCGTTTTCGCACCCGCTGCGTGATCGGCGCCGACGGCGCCAACTCGGCGGTGGCACGCGGCACGGTGCCGGGCTGGGACCGCGGCCGCTTCGTCTTCGCGTACCACGAGATCATCGACACGCCGCCGGGCGTCGACCCCGAGCGCTGTGACGTGATCTACCGCGGCAGCCTGTCGCCCGACTTCTACGCCTGGATCTTCCCGCACGGCCGCACGATGAGCGTGGGCACCGGCAGCGCCGAGCAGGGCTTCTCGCTGCGCGGCGCCGTGGGCCGGCTGCGCGAGGCCAGCGGCCTGGCCGCGGCCACCACGCTGCGCCGCGAGGGCGCGCCGCTGCCGCTCAAGCCGCTGCCGCGCTGGGACGATGGCCAGGACGTGCTGCTGGCCGGCGATGCCGCCGGCGTGGTGGCGCCGGCCTCGGGCGAGGGCATCTACTACGCGATGCTGGGCGGCCGCCTGGCGGCCGAGGCGGCCCTGGCCTTCCTGGCCAGTGGCGACGTGCGCGATCTGCGCCAGGCCCGCGCGCGCTTCATGCGCGAGCACGGCCGCGTGTTCTGGGTGCTGGGTGCGATGCAGTGGTTCTGGTACCGCAACGACCGCCTGCGCGAGCGCTTCGTCAGCATCTGCCGCGACCGCGACGTGCAGCAGCTCACCTTCGACGCCTACATGAACAAGCGCCTGGTGCGCGCCAAGCCGATGGCCCATCTGCGCATCTTTGCCAAGGACGTGGCGCACCTGCTGGGTCTGGCGCGCGTATGAGTCCTGTCACCCGCGCGCGGCTGGCCGCCGCCGCCGCCGCGCTGGCCGTGGCCGCGCTGGGTGGGCTGTCCACCGACATCGGCCCCTGGTACGCCAGCCTGCAGCGCCCCCCCTGGCAGCCGCCCGACGCCTGGTTCGGTCCGGTCTGGACGCTGATCTACGCGCTGTGTGCGCTGTCGGCCGCCGAGGCCTGGCAGGCCAGCCACACGCGCGCGCAGCGCCTGAACCTGCTGCTGGCCTGGAGCCTGAACGCCTGCCTGAACGTGGGGTGGAGCCTGCTGTTCTTCCGCCTGCGCCGGCCCGACTGGGCGCTGGCCGAGGTGGGGCTGTTGTGGGCTTCGATCGCGCTGCTGGTGGTGATCAGCTGGCCACGCTCGCGCCGGGCGGCGCTGTTCCTGCTGCCCTACCTGGCCTGGGTGACCTTCGCTGCGGTGCTCAACCGCGCGGTGGTGGACCTGAACCCGCCGTTCGGTCCGTGATGCCTGCCCTGCCCACGCTCTGGCTGCCCTGGCTGCTGAACGCCATCCTGGCGCTGATGGCCGCCGAGGCGCTGTGGCTGCTGTTGTACCGCCGCCCTGCGCAGCCGCAGCGGCTGCGCTCGGTGCTGGCCGGCGCCGGTCTGGTGCTGGCCTGGCGGCTGCACATGGCGGGCGCGGCGCCGTGGGTGGTGGCCGCCTGCCTGGGTGCGGCCGGCCTGGCCCATGCCCGGGCCTGGTGGTGGCGCTGAGCGCGCCACCCCGCCTGTCGATCAGAAGCCTTCTTCGACCAGCTCCGCCGCGCGGATCACCGCGCGCGCCTTGGCCTCGGTTTCCTTCCACTCCAGCTCGGGCACCGAGTCGGCCACCACGCCGGCACCTGCCTGCACGTAGAGCGTGTTGTCCTTGACGATGCCGGTGCGGATGGCGATGGCCACGTCCATGTCGCCGGCAAAGCTGAGGTAGCCGCAGGCGCCGCCGTAGATGCCGCGCTGGGAGATTTCCAGCTCGTCGATGATCTCCATCGCATGGATCTTCGGCGCGCCGCTGAGCGTGCCGGCCGGGAAACTGGCCTTGAGCACATCCAGCGCGCTCAGGCCCGGCTGCAGCAGGCCTTCGACGTTGCTGACGATGTGCATCACATGCGAGTAGCGCTCGATGCCGAAGGCCTCGGTGACCTTGACGCTGCCGGTCTGGGCGATGCGGCCCACGTCGTTGCGTGCCAGGTCGATCAGCATCACATGCTCGGCGCGCTCCTTCATGTCGGCCAGCAGGTCGGCCTCGAGCTGGCGGTCCTGCTCGGGCGTGGCGCCGCGCGGGCGGGTGCCGGCGATCGGGCGGATGGTGACCACCTGGCCTTCGGGCCGCGCTTCCTGCCGCACCAGGATCTCGGGGCTGGCGCCGACAATCTGGAAGTCGCCCATGTCGTAGTAGTACATGTAGGGGCTGGGGTTCAGCGAGCGCAGCGCGCGGTACAGCGACAGCGGGCTCTCGGTGTAGCGCTTCTTCAGACGCTGGCCGATGACGATCTGCATGCAGTCGCCGGCGGCGATGTACTCCTTGGCCTTGAGCACCGCGCGCTCGAAGTCGGCCTTGGCGAACTCGCGCTCCACCGCGTGGCTGGCGCCGCGTTTCACCTGCGGCGCGGTGACGCTGTAGCGCAGCTTGTCGCTCAGCTCGGCCAGGCGCTTCTTGCCCTTGAAGTAGGCCTCGGGCTGCGACGGATCGGCCCAGACGATCAGGTACAGCCGGCCCGAGAGGTTGTCGATGACCGCCAGCTCCTCGGTCTGCAGCAGCAGGATGTCGGGCGTACCGATGCCGCCGGGCTTCTTCACGCCGGCCAGCTTCTTCTCGATGTAGCGCACGGTCTCGTAGCCGAAGTAGCCGGCCAGGCCGCCGCAGAAACGCGGCAGGCCCGGGCGCAGCGCCGGCTTGAAGCGCTGCTGGTACTGGGCCACGAAGTCCAGCGGGTTGCCTTCATGGCGCTCGACCACCGCGCCGTCGGTGACCACCTCGGTCACGCCGTCGGTGGCGCGCAGCAGGGTGCGGGCGGGCAGGCCGATGAAGCTGTAGCGGCCGAAGCGCTCGCCGCCCACCACCGATTCCAGCAGGAAGCTGTGCTTGTGGCCGCCGGCCAGCTTCAGGTAGAGCGACAGCGGGGTCTCGAGGTCGGCGAAGGCCTCGGCGATCAGCGCGATGCGGTTGTAGCCCTCGTCGGCCAGGCTCTTGAATTCGAGTTCGGTGATCACGGGTCGGGTCCTTGACGGGGCCCGGCCGGCTGCGCATGCGGCAGCATGAAGGGGAGCGGCTCGGGCAGAGGTGTCGGGTGGCGGCGGCCCAGCGGACCGCGGCAGGAAACCGGCGCGCTGGCGGGCCCGGTCACGGGCGCTCAGGCAGGCGGCAAAGGATCAGGCCGGCCAGCGACGCCAGGGCCAGGCTCCCCGGTCGATCGACGACGCCATCCATTTGCGCGAGGTGAACATGCGCCCGAGTGTAGCGCAGCGACCTCCAGGGTCTCTTGCGTTCCCCCGGTTTACAGGCCGCCCGGCATTGGCGACACTCGAGCCCGCTGCGGACCGACCCGGCCCGCCGCGCCCACAGCGCACCTGCAGTACCCAAGGAGTGCCCACCATGAGACGTCGTTCGATGCTGCCCGCCCTGGCGGCGGCGCTGGCCCTGTCCCCCTGGAGCGTCCGCGCGGCCGATCCGCCGCCGGTGGAGCTCGCCGGCGTGCGCTACGACGCCTTCGAGACCGTGGCCGGCAGCCGGCTGCAGCTCAACGGCGCGGGCATCCGCTACAAGGCCATCTTCAAGGTCTACACCGCCGGCCTGTACCTGGGCCGCCCCGCCACCACGCCTGAGGCGGTCTACGCCACGCCCGGCCCGCGCCGCCTGCACATCGTGATGCTGCGCGAGATCGATGCCAACGAGCTGGGCAAGCTGTTCACCCAGGGCATGGAGAAGAACGCCTCGCGCCAGGAGTTCGCCAAGTCCATCCCGGGCACGCTGAAGCTGGCCGAGCTGTTCGCCCGCAAGAAGAAGCTGGCGGCCGGCGATTCGTTCAGCGTCGACTACCTGCCCGGCCAGGGCACGGTGGTGGTGGTCAACGGCAAGCCCGAGATCGAGCCGATCAAGGAGCCCGAGTTCTTCAACGTGCTGATGAGCATCTGGCTGGGCCAGGCGCCGGCGGACGCCGGTCTGAAGGACGCCCTGCTGGGCCAGAAGGGCCGCGCCTTCGGCGCCTGAGCCCCGCCACCAGAGCGCCACGCCATGCCGCCCGCCCTCCTGCCCGCCGGCTACTTCAGCGCCGGGGTCGAGCAGACCGATCCGCTGATCGCCCAGGCGATCGCCCGCGAGAAGGCCCGCACCCGGGATGTGATCGAGCTGATCGCCTCGGAGAACATCGTCAGCCGGGCGGTGCTGGAGGTGCAGGGCTCGATCCTGACCAACAAGACCGTCGAGGGCTATCCCGGCAAGCGCTACCACGCGGGCGGCGTGAACGTCGACGTCATCGAGCAGGCGGCCATCGACCGCGCCTGCCAGCTCTTCGGCTGTCGCTTCGCCAACGTGCAGCCGCATTCAGGCAGCCAGGCCAACCATGCGGTGCTGCATGCGGTGGCCCGGCCCGGCGAGACCATCCTGTCGATGAACCTGAATGCCGGCGGCCACCTCAGCCACGGCGCCGAGGCGAACGCCAGCAGCCAGTGGTTTCGCATCGTCAGCTACGGCGTGCGCGCCGAGGATGGCCTGATCGACTACGACGAGGTCATCGCGCTGGCGCGCCAGCACCGGCCGCGGCTGCTGATCGCCGGGGGCTCGGCCTACCCGCGGGCACTGGACTTCGCGGCCCTGCGGCGCGCCGCCGACGCCGGCGGCGCCAAGCTGCTGGTGGACATGGCGCACTTCGCGGGCCTGGTGGCCGGCGGCGCGCACGCCAGCCCCTTCCCCCACGCCGACATCGTCACGACCACCACCTACAAGTCGCTGCGCGGTCCGCGCGGGGCGATCATCCTGTGGAACGACGAGGCCCTGCGCAAGCCGATCAACAACGCGGTGTTCCCGGGCCTGCAGGGCACGCCCTCGCTGCACATCCTCGCCGGCAAGGCGGTGGCGCTGGGCGAGGCGCTGCAGCCCTCATTCGCCCACTACGCCCAGGCCGTACTGGCGAATGCGCGCGCGCTGGCGCGGCGGCTGCAGCAGCACGGCTTCGATCTGGTCGGCGGCGGCACCGACACGCCGCTGATGCTGGTGGACCTGCGCGCCCAGGGCCTGACCGGGGCACCCGCCGCCCAGAGCCTGGAGCGCGCCGGCATCATCGCCAACATGAATCCCATCCCCTCGGACGCAGCCGACCTGAAGGTGATGTCGGGGCTGCGCTTCGGCCTGTCGGGCGCGACCACGCGGGGCCTGGGGCAGGCGCAGGTGGAACAGATCGGTGACCTGATCGCCGAGGTGCTGGAGGGCCTGCGCACCCGTCCCGACGACCAGGCAGCAACCGAGTCGCGGGTGCGCGCCGCCGTGCGGGACATCGTGGCGCCGTTTCCGACCTACGGCTGAGCGGGCTGCGGCCCGGCCCGGCCCGTTGATCATGGTGCTGCTGTCGGTGCTGGTGAGCGGACCTGGAGCGCCAGGCCGAATCACGCGAGCTGGTGATGGTGGGCCTGGCGGTGCCCACGCGCGATGCAGCATTCAACCCCGACCGCGTGCCCGAGCCTCCTGCAGCCAGGTGCAGCCTGAAGCCTTCGCCCACGGCCTGAGCCGAGCGGCAAACTCACACCCGATCCTCCACCCGGACGTGCGCTAGAAGATGCCCACCACAGGTCAAACCGGCGGCCGGTGAAATCGATAACCATTGCGTGGCACCGACTGACCGAGCCCAAGCATCCGCAGACCAACGGCATGGTGGAGCGCTTCAACGGGCGACTGACGCAGGTTCTGAAGTCGCATCGCTTCAACAGCGCCCATGACCTGGGGACGACGCTTCACCGCTTCTCCTGGCTCTACAACGAGCACCTGCCACAGCGCGCGCTGGACCTGAACACGCCGAACCAAGCGCTCAAGAAATGGCAGGCGACGCATCCCGATCTATTCGCCAAGCGGGTGATCAAACACCCGGGACCTGACACATAAGCTGCAACCGCTCAAAGATCGTCATCGCCCTCATCGGAGGATTGCTTCTTTAGGCTTGCCAATGCGGAGCGGATAGCTGCCGCCCGCACGGAAGATTCTTCAAGTCCAGCGATGAAAGTATCTTGAAATTCGATGATCACATCGTGAACGTGCTGGGCTAGTTCCTCATCTACGACGCCTCGAATCATCTCTCGGCAGGTGTCCATGGCTGCAAAGCGGTTCTGGGACTCAGCGGCCAGAATCGCAATCCGAAGTGCCTCAGCTCTGTCCGCCGCTGAGACTTCCTCGCTGTCAAAGAAGGTCTGCATGTTGGATGCAATTGTCTCTGCGAAACTCCATCCATAGCTTCCGCCTTTGGCCATTTCTCGGTAGGCAGCCAGAAAGCGAGAGTGATCACTCTTCAGGGAGGTTTGGGCGAGCACAGTGAAAACTTCTGGCGCGATCTCCTTGCAAAGTTGATCTCTTTCCGCCCCTTCAAGCATGGCGAGCTCATTGATGAACGTACTTACTTCAGTCGCGCGGTACCTCCCAGAAGTCTTCAGGCGATCAACGATAGACCGTAGCGTCCGGACTGCCAAGGCGGAGCCAACAACACGATTTAGCAGTACGTCGTACGCTGAAGTCAAACTCTGGCGTAAAGAAGATAGGCTCTGGTATCTGCCGGGCTTGTGGGCCACGCAACAGCGTTCGATTACAACCATCAACGGCTTCGGTACATCGTCGGGTAGAAGATAGGTTGGGTCTCGGCCCGTAAGCAGAAAGTAGAAGGTCTTTCCAAGCATGAATACATCGCTTGATGCATCTGCGTTCTTGAAGCCGCCTGGCAAGCAAAACTCAGGAGGCAGATACCCTGGCGTTCCCCAGCCCATTGTGCTTCGCGTGAAGAGCGTTGACGAGTCAATCTCCGTGCTGAGGCCAAAGTCCGAAACAACGATCTCGTCACCATCTACAAGGAAATTCTGTGGCTTTATGTCTCGATGAAATACCTCCTCTGCATGTAGCTCGGCGATGCAGTCGATCATCGCGTCGAAAACACGTTCCTGCTCTTCGTAGTCGTCGCGAAGCTTGGGCACTATGCCCGTGAGATCTCCCTCTTCGTAGTGTTTCATTACGAAGTAGGGCGGTTCATGCTCCAAGTTGGAGTAGATAACCTGCATTACTCTGCTGTTTCCCTTGAAGTCCTTCATTAGGCGAACTTCGCGCCTGAATCGACGCAGTGATTCGTCTGACGTTTGTTTGCAGAACTTCAAGACGCGCTTGATCTTGCGATTCGAGTCGAGTCTCTGCACGAAGAGCAGTGAACCCATTCCACCTGCTTCGCTACAGGTCCCCAGGACCGTGTAGCGATCATCTATTACTTCACCGGCTTCGAACATCAGTTTTCACTCCATGGATCTATAGGTCCGTGGTCAGCGCAGACGAACGCAACGCACATGATTCGGCAGCCTCGACGCTGAGACAGTCTGTGACACGGTTTCAGATGCCTCACGTTCGAGTTAACCGACCCGCGGAGGCAAGCGCCGTAAGCGCGGGCTGAGATGATGCATCAAGTGCCTCAGGCCGGGCTTACGGCGCTTGCTGTAGCGGGTCGGGTTGAACGAGTGGTTTGGCATCTCTGCATTTACTCACGAAAGCATGCGTTCGACATCCGACCGATGGCACTTCCGGAACTTCTTACCGCTTCCGCACGGGCACCGTGTGTTGTGGTCCGCTGTGACAAGAATGACCCGCAACATGAGTTGGCTCTTCATCTGCCCAAGACGCTGAATTTCCACGGCGTCTTGGCCCTGGACGAGGGTCGGCTTCGAGGATACCGGGTACTTGACCTTGATCTGGCGCTCAAGCATCGTGACTTCGATGAGCTTAAAAACCTCCGGGCGGGACGAAAGAGCAATTTCTCTCACAGGTAGACGTGCGTTGTCATCCTCGAAATCGAAAGTCAAAGAGGGATCTGGGAGGAAAAGTAGCTTTCGCTCGGGATACTTGCTCGGCGTAACGCATAGAAACTCGTCGCCGTTGCGGACTACCGCGTGCCCTATGCAATTTAATAGTACGCCTTCCCAGACGGTCACATCCCATCCGAGGACCATGTCGCCTGGGCTATTTTGCAGGTACTCGCGCACGTTGAAAGTGCACTTGTTGATGCGGGCGCCTGGTAAAGGTTTTCTCTCCACAAACACGGGCTCCGTCCCAGGAACCAATCGTGCACATGCGTGCCGCAGTGTGGGCGTCAGTATGTCCGGTGTCTTGGTCGGTGATAGAGTGAACGGAGTCACTTGAGATGCCTAGCTTAGAGGTAACTGGCGCGCAGAGGCATGGCGCCCTGGCCGCGAAGCGCAACATAGACAACGAGCGGCTGGCGGCCTGGGTGCCATGCCGTAGCGCGTCCGGTTGACCGACATGTTAGGCGTCGCCTTCTGTCCTCGAAGACTTATGAGAAAGAAGGTTCTTGAGGGTCTGCACGACCCTTCCACTGTCGGGTGCAAGGGCGAGAACTTGAAGTTGCTGAGCCAAAGCTGGACGAACCGAATCGTCTACCTCAAGCAAGGCTACGACCAGTTGTTCGACCAGATCGTCCGTGTCTTGTCGGCGCTGGGCGGAGTGATGTGGCTGCTGCTGTTCAACTGAGCCAGACTCACTGGGGTCTGCGTCACTTGTAGCGCGCGCATCGGCTGTAGTTCCCGCCTCAAGATCGGCAAGAGTCTTCCGGATTGCGTCATGAAGGTGCTCTGGCAATTCATGGGCCCAGTCAAAAGCGCTTGGCCATGACGCCACCCAGTCTTTGAACCTTCTAGGACCGGGCCGATGAGGGTGGCGCGGTGCAAAAAGGATGGCACACGGATGGTCAATCAGTTCCGGCCAAATTTTGTCCCAGTCGCGTTGTCTCAAGTCCCATCGCATCACGGCAGAGTCGGGCCAATGTGGCTCGTCTGGAGAGTGATCGACCCAGTAGTGAACTTGGCGACCATCAACCTCTCGCCATCTGCACTCGTATCGGCGAGCCTGAGGAGGGACTTCGATCATTTGCTTGCTGCGCGATCCGGGAGTTTGCGACGCCTAACAGGGTGTTGAAAAACCGATTCATGACATCTGAAGCGATGCAGTGGAGCTATCAAGAGGCGTCTTCACTCTGCGCACTACCTGGGAACTACTGGTGGCCCAGGTCGTCGACGCTTGGTCTCGATAGGCAAACTTTATCGTGGCGCACCCTGCTGAACAGTATTTCAACAGCCTGCTAACGAAGAGTTAACCGGCGTGCGGAGGCGAGCGCCGCCTGGCCGCGGAGGGACAATAGCCGCCATGGACCGGAGCGGCCAAGCGGTGCTCGCCGTAGCACGTCCGGTTGAACGACCTGTTAGGCCGCACGTGCTAATGGTGCCGCGATGCTCTGCATCTTAGGACGCCCCTCGAAGTTTGAGATCTGGCAGTTGCCGGATAACTCGTAGTGCATCTTGATCTCGATCGCTGGCTAGGTCCGTCATATGGTCCAGCAGCGCGCGAAAACGTGTGGATCCCTTATCGACTCGGGAAAGCTCCGCAAAAATCATGTCATAGTCGGCGGACGTCCGTTGCATATGATGATTTCGAGTGAATCCGGCAACCTGATTCATTCGACCAAGTAGGCCACGATACGAGGAGGATATGCCCTGGGCATCTCGCTCGTCTACGTTTCCGGCGAGCAGCAAGACTAGGTACGACTCAAGATGTAGTCTGGTGGCCTCAAATGCAACGTCAAGCTCATTTATAAGAAATGCTGACCAGAACACGTCATTCTGATCAGCCGCCAGTAGCGACTCGTACAAGCTCAAGGCTAAATCGACATCGCCTTGTTCGTCAATGGTCAGGATCGACTCGTCCAAGACATTGATATCTCGCAGGTACAAGATCGCAGTCAGAGACTTTAGCCCAGCCGGTGTGGCGAACAAGCGAGCCCCCGTTGACATCAGTAGGCCCTTAACGACTCTGAGTAGTGTCGGGGCGAGCCTCTGGACGTTCTCTGAAAGTCTCTTGTATGCTCCGGAATCAATCTCGGCAGCGGAGATCATTAGCTCCGCGTGTATCACTCCAAGTAGCCACTCAGCTACAAGTGCCAACTGGTGCTGATCTGCCTTGCTACGGCTTACGGTCAAGTTCTCGAAATCGATAGATGCGTGATCGATATCAAGATGTCTCTCCTCTAGGGCGACCCGGGTCTCGTAGCCGCTTTGCCGGTGCAACGAGGCGACTCTGGCGAACTCCTCAATGTCAGCCAATTCTCCGGTTGGCATGGTCACTGAAACCACGCCACCAAGACCTGCCCTAAAAACCGCGTGAACTTGCCGAGTTCGATTGGCCTCCGTTGCTTCAAGCAACAGTGCTTCATCAAGTAGCAAATCCGTTAGGCCGAGTCTGTCATACAAGGCAAACATGAAGTCGCTCTTCTCCTGCTCAGAGATTCCGCTCCAAACAAGCTCAGGCGCTTCGCGGGCAGTCGCAGGTGATTCAACCGGAGAAGGCCCAATGTACGCGTCTAGAAGACGCGACCGAATCGCGTGTAGGAATTCATAGGTCGGGCCTCTTAGGACATGGAGATTTGATGTCGGAATGGATTGGCGAAAAAGATGGAACCCAAAATGAGTGGGCGGGGAGACGTCGTCAATTTGAAACTCGGCGGTGTGATCAATCCAATAGACGGAGAGGTTTGCCTTGGGCATTGCGCGGGCTCGCCTAAGGAATCTCCAGAGATCGCATGTGTCGAGACCACTGTAGCCGCAGACTAAAAGTGCGCCACAAGACATCCACAAGGAGCGAAGCGAGGATTCAATATAGGTGCCGTACCCGTGCCGAATGCCGTTCAGGGTGACGCCTAGTTGATCAACAGCCAGATCGGCACTGCCATGTAGCTTTAGCAGTGGGGGTAACCCAGTCCCGCCAATTGGAGTCTGGTTTGCTACGACGCGATAGATCGCGCTAGTGGTTGCGTTCTCAATTCCACAGTCCAGGTTTGTTGTAATAATCGGAACGAAATCTGACAACTCCGCGAGCAATCGATGCGATCTGTTCGCCTTTATGTCCGCAAGTGCGCGCAGCGGAGTCAACGCTCGATTGCCAAATACGTCAACGGCCACCTCAAGGACGGTCTCTAGCCGAGGACATGTAAGTCCATATTCGGACTGCTCCGCAAAACGCGCGCGCAACGATGCAGTGCTTGGGAGGAGCGAATCTAGGATGTGCCACGTGAAGCCGTTGGCCAGTGGAACGTTGGACGGGGAGTCGAGTGAAACGCCCGCACCTGCAAGAACGACGAGCGGAGATATGTGATCAAAGAGTCCCGAGCGATCGAGTATGTCAGAGGCTTTCACTACGGTCACCGGATGAAGTTGTGCGGCCTAACGCGTTCTCATAGGGCGCAACATCCTGCGATCGCTGATCGGTTCCGATTTATCAGGCAGCAGTCAATCATCGAACGACCGTTGTCGCGCATAACTTTTCCCTTGCTAACTGTATTTTTATACAGTTTAAATCTTACGAGAAAATCGGACGCCCGTTACGACTGATTGTGGCGGTGCTTAGAGGCTCCTGCCAAGGGGTGGCGATCCATGAATGACGCCTTCGTACCGGGGAGCCTGCCAAAAGACTGCGCGATCGTCCCCAATCGCATGGCTCTCTGTTGCCTTCTAAGCTCGACCGCCGCGCCAGACGGCTCCGCCCACGCGATAGCGCCATCGCCCCCAATGGCACCTGCAAATTTGGGGGCATGGTGGATCACCCCGCTGGACCCATGTCCGGATCCGCGCTCTCATCGCGTTCTCTGAGGTATCCACCCACTTCTTGAGGAGTCCGCCATGTCCCGCCGCACCCTGATCGCTGCCGCCCTGCTCGCCCTGGCCGCGCTGCCCACCGCCCAGGCCGCTATCCGCTGCACCGACTTCCTCGGCTTCCCGGACAACGCGCCGCTGCCGGAAAAGTTCAAGCTGGCCAAGTTCAAGTTCCAGGACCGCAGCGGCGGCTGGGCGCCGTTCGTGAACGTGTTCAGCGACATCATCGGCCAGCCGGTGCACGGCATGCAGTTTGACCCGCGCGGTCTGCGCATCACGCTGCCCGGTCCGTCGCTGACCGTGGAACTGCGCATCGGCGCGTTTGCCGGCGCGGGTGTGCCGATCGAGGCGCTGGACGCCGCGGGCGGCGTGCAAGACGTGTTGATCCTGCCCAGCGACAACATCATGCACACGGCGACGCTGACCGCCGTGTCCGCGCCGATCACGATGGTGCAGGTCAAGGGCGGCGCCAACGAGGGCGTGGTCAACGGCGTCTGCGCCATGCGCTGAGCCCGGCTGCCCCCCCGCCAAGGCGCCCTGCGGGGCGCCCTTGTCTTTTCCGGCTGTGGCGCTGGCCGCCACGTGTCCGGATCGGCGCGCGGATCGCGTTCTCTGAGGTATCCAACACCCACGCATGAGGAGATGCCGATGATCCGCCCCGCCCTGCTCGCCGCCACGCTGCTGGCCCTGTCCACGCTGGCGCCTGCCCAGGCCGCCACCCGCTGCGCCAACGTGGACGCCGTCGACGCTGGCACCGTGATGCCCGACAAGTTCAGGATCAAGGGCTTTCGCTTCAAGGACCGCAGCGGCGGCGTCGCCCCGACGGTGCGCGACCTCACGGCCGCCAACGGCCAGGTGCTGCACGGCTTCAGCTTCGACCCGCGCAGCCTGGTGATCACGATGCCCGAGTCACACGTGGCCGGCATGCGGGTGCGGATGCGCCTGCTGCTGTCGCCCACCGAGGTGGTGCGGGTGCGGGCCCTGAATGACGCTGGCCAGACACTCACCAGCGAGTTGGTCCACAACGAGGTCGTCTACGACGTGATTCTGGTGCCGCCAGCCACCGAACGCATCGCCAGCGTGGTGCTGGACGGAGGCGAGGGCCAGGGCGTGCTGGGCTCGACCTGCTCGGTCGCACCCTGAGGTCCAGACCTGCCGCCCAAACACAACGGCGCCCCGCGGGGCGCCGTTGTCGTGTCAGGTGCGGGCCGTGATCAGGCGCCGGCCTTCACCTTCAGGCGCCAGGCATGCAGCAGCGGCTCGGTGTAGCCGCTGGGCTGGGCCACGCCCTTGAAGACCAGGTCGCAGGCGGCCTGGTAGGCGGCGCCCTTGGCGTTCTTGGCCATCGGCGTGTAGGCGGTGTCGCCGGCGTTCTGCTTGTCCACCACCTTGGCCATGCGCTTGAGCGTGGCCTTGACCTGGTCCTTGGTGACCACGCCGTGCAGCAGCCAGTTGGCCATGTGCTGGCTGGAGATGCGCAGCGTGGCGCGGTCTTCCATCAGGCCCACGTTGTGGATGTCGGGCACCTTGGAGCAGCCCACACCCTGGTCGACCCAGCGCACCACGTAGCCCAGGATGCCCTGGGCGTTGTTGTCCAGCTCCTGCTGCTTCTCCTCGTCGGACCACTTGGCCTTCTTCACCACGGGGATGGTCAGCAGGCCGGTGAGGATCTCCTCGCGCACCGCATCGACATCGGTCTTTTCCAGTTCCTTCTGCACCTTGAACACGTCCACCTGGTGGTAGTGCAGCGCATGCAGCGTGGCGGCGGTGGGGCTGGGCACCCAGGCGGTGTTGGCACCGGCGCGCGGGTGTCCGATCTTCTGCTGCAGCATCGCGGCCATCAGGTCGGGCATGGCCCACATGCCCTTGCCGATCTGGGCCTTGCCGCGCAGGCCGCACTCCAGGCCCACCAGCACGTTGGAACGCTCATAGGCCTGGATCCAGGCGCTGGTCTTCATGTCGCCCTTGCGCATCATCGGGCCGGCGCGCATGGCGGTGTGCATCTCGTCGCCGGTGCGGTCCAGGAAGCCGGTGTTGATGAAGGCCACGCGGTCGGCCGCCGCGGCAATGCAGGCCTTGAGGTTGACGCTGGTGCGGCGCTCCTCGTCCATGATGCCCAGCTTGACGGTGGCCTTGGGCAGGCCCAGCAGCTGCTCCACGCGGGTGAACAGCTCGCAGGCAAAGGCCACTTCCGCCGGGCCGTGCATCTTGGGCTTGACGATGTAGACCGAGCCCTTGCGGCTGTTCTTGATGCCGGCGGTGGCGTTGCCCTTCAGGTCATGCAGCGCGATGGTCGTGGTGATGACCGCGTCCATGATGCCCTCGGGGATCTCCTTGGCGCCTTCGCCCCACAGGATGGCCGGGTTGGTCATCAGGTGACCGACATTGCGCACGAACAGCAGGCTGCGGCCGTGCAGGGCCACGTCCTCGCCGCGCGGGCCGGTGTACAGGCGATCGGGGTTCAGGCCGCGGGTGAAGGTCTTGCCACCCTTGCTGACCTCTTCGGTCAGCGTGCCCTTGAGGATGCCCAGCCAGTTGCCGTAGGCCAGCACCTTGTCCTGGGCGTCGACCACGGCGACCGAGTCTTCCAGGTCCAGGATGGTCGACAGCGCCGACTCGAGCACCAGGTCGCAGACCCCGGCCGCGTCGCTGGCGCCGATGGTGGTGCTGCGGTCGATGCGCAGGTCCATGTGCAGGCCGTGGTGGCTCAGCAGCACGGCGCTGGGCTCGCCCATCTCGCCCTGGAAGCCGACGAACTGGGCCGGGTTCTTCAGGCCGACGGTGCTGCCGTTCTTCAGCGTCACGGCCAGCTGGTTGTCGACCACGCGGTAGGCGGTGGAATCGAGGTGCGAGCCCTTCTTCAGCGGCACGCAGCGGTCCAGCACGTGGCGGGCGTATTCGATGACCTTGGCGCCGCGCACCGGGTTGTAGCCGGGGCCCTTGGTGGCGCCGTCGGTCTCGGGCAATGCATCAGTGCCGTACAGCGCGTCGTACAGGCTGCCCCAGCGGGCATTGGCGGCGTTCAGCGCATAGCGGGCGTTGGTGATGGGCACCACCAGCTGCGGGCCGGCCTGCAGGGCCAGTTCGGCGTCGACGTTCTTGGTGGTGGCCTTCACCTTGCCCGGCACCGGCACCAGGTAGCCGATCTTCTCCAGGAAGGCGCGGTACTTGCCCATGTTCTTGATCGGGCCGGGGTGCTTGGTGTGCCAGGCGTCCAGCTCGGCCTGCAGGCGGTCGCGCTCGGCCAGCAGCGCAGCGTTCTTGGGCGCCAGGTCGGCGACGATCTGGTCGAAGCCCTTCCAGAAGGCGGCGGCGTCGACGCCGGTGCCGGGGAGCACCTGCTCCTCGATGAAGCGGTGCAGCTCGGTGGCCACTTGCAGGCCGTGGACGGTGGTGCGTGCGGTCATGTCAAACCTCAGGGAAGGAACACAAGGAAGAGAAGGAATCAATCGGGAAAGAAGGCCAGCACGTCGCGCAGGCTGGTGCCGGTGCGGTGCGGGGTGGTGCCCAGGCGCTCCAGCGGCGCGCCGCTGCGGTTGACCCACAGCGTGTTGAAGCCGAACCAGGTGGCGCCGACCGCGTCCCAGCCGTTGCTGGAGACGAACAGCACCTCGCGCGCGGGCAGGCCCAGCGCGTCCACGCCCACCTGGTAGGCGGCGGGGTCGGTCTTGTAGCGGCGCGTGGGGTGCACGCTCAGCACGTGGTCCAGCAGGCCGCCCAGGCCGGCGCCCTTGACCGTGACGGCCAGCATCTCGGGGTCGCCATTGCTGAGGATGGCGGTGGGGATCCCGCGGTCCTTCAGGGCCTGCAGCACGCCGTGGTTCTCGGGGAAGACCGACAGGTGGCGGTAGGCGTTGAGCAGGCGCAGCTCGGCCTCGGGCGAGAGCGCCAGGCCCAGCTTCTCGGCCGAGAACAGCAGCGCCTCGCGGGTGATCTCCCAGAACGGGCGGTAGTGCTGCGGGCCGCTCATCGATACCAGGCGGGTGTATTCGATCTGCTTGTCGCGCCACAGCTGGGCCAGCGCGTCGCCGCGGCCGGGAAACAGCTGGCCGGCCTCCAGGCCCACGCTGTAGACATCGAACAGCGTGCCGTAGGCGTCGAACAGCACGGCGCGGGGCGGGGGCCTCTTTTCCATGCTCGCAATTTATTCGATACTTGGCCAGCGATTAATACCCTGGAACGTCATGGATTCATGACTTGAACGCAAAAGTCAGCCCCGCCCATGCCCCGCCTCAAGCAGATCGAAACCTTCGTCGCCGTGGCCACCAAGGGCAGCCTGACCGCCGCCGCGCTGGCCGAGGGCGTGGCCCCGGCGGTGATCGGCCGGCGCATGGACGCGCTGGAAGAGCGGCTGGGCGTGAAGCTGCTGCTGCGCACCACGCGGCGTGTCACGCTCACCCACGAGGGCAGCGCCTTTCTGGAAGACTGCCAGCGCCTGGTGGCCGACTTCAACAACGCCGAGGCCAGCGTGTCGGCGGGTGGCGTGAAAGCCAGTGGTCACTTACGGGTGACAGCGCCGGCCGGTTTCGGGCGCCGCCACGTGGCGCCGCTGGTGCCTTCCTTCCTGGCCCAGCACCCGGAGGTGAGCCTGTCGCTGAACCTGTCGGACCGGGTGGTGGACATCGTCAACGAGGGCTTCGACTGCGCGGTGCGGGTGGGCGACCTGCCCGATTCCAGCCTGGTGGGCGTGCGCCTGGCCGACAACCGCCGGCTGTGCGTGGCCACGCCCGAGTACCTGCGCCGCGCCGGCACGCCGCAGCACCCGTCCGAGCTGGGCCGACACCAGTGCCTGACGCTCAGCTCCGACGCCAGCCAGACGCGCGGCTGGGCCTTCCTGGTCGACGGCGCGGTCACCCACCTGCGCCCCGGCGGGCGGCTGGACTGCAGCGACGGCCAAGTGCTGCACGCCTGGTGCCTGCAGGGCCTGGGCATCGCCTGGCGCAGCACCTGGGAGGTCCAGGCGGACATCGCCGCCGGTCGCCTGATCAGCGTGCTGGACGATTACGCGGCGCCGCCCAACGGCATCTACGCGGTGTTCGCCAGCGCCCGCCACCTGCCGCTGCGGGTGCGGCTGTGGATCGACTTCATCAAGCACAGCTACGGCGACCCGGGCTACTGGAGCCGCTGAGCCGGCGGCCTGTCCCGTGTTCACGGGAATGGACAGCGGGGCCGGTCCGGCGTTCAATGCGCGGTCGCTTGCTCGGAAATCGCATGACCGAATCCACACCGAACGCAGCGCCGAACAACGGGCCTGAGGGGGCCCGCGGCGTCGACGAGCTGTTCGAGACCGCCTACCAGGACCTGCGCCGCATGGCGCGGGCGCGGCTGCACGGCGCCGGGCCGTCGCGGATGCTCGACACCACCGCGCTGGTGCACGAGTCCTACCTGCGCCTGGCCGGCAAGGACGCCGGCTTCCCGGACCGCGCCCGCTTCATGGCCTATGCGGGGCGGGTGATGCGCTCGGTGATCATCGACCTGGTGCGCGAGCGCCAGGCCGAGCGCCGCGGCGGCGACCTGGCGCAGGTCACGCTGTCCACCCAGCTGGGCGAGAACCTGCCCGCGGCCAGTGGCGAGGAGCAGATCCTGCGCGTCAACGAGGCGCTGGATGAACTGGCCAAGCTCGATCCGCGCATGGCCCGGGTGGTCGAGATGCGCTACTTCGGCGGCCTGACCGAGCCCGAGATCGCCGCGGCGCTGGATGTCAACGAGCGCACCGTGCGCCGCGACTGGCAGCAGGCCCGGCTGTTCCTGGCTGACGCGCTGCGCTGAAAGAGGGTGACCCCCTGAAGCTGGGGGGGTGTGAAGTGTCCGGAACGGCGGCCATCAGGCCGTCTTCTGAAGTGTCGGGAGTCGATTGTTTGCGACACCGCACCTACCCCACTTCAGGAGCTTCACCATGACCGTTTCGCGCAGCCTCACCGCCCGTTTCATCGCCGCCGCCCTGGCCCTGGGCATTGCCGGCCCCAGCCTGGCCGGCGTCTGCCAGGACATCACCTTCACCTTCAAGAACGACCACTACACGGGCGACGAGATCAAGGTCAAGAAGGTCAAGTACCGCGACACCACCGCCGCCACCAACAACACCGAGGACGTGATCGACATCACCTGCCAGTTCGGCAATACCTGCAGCACGCTGGGCGATGACCTGGGCTCGGTGGTCGAGGGCCGGCTGGGCCATGACCTGAGCAACGTGCAGTTCTACTACTCCTACCGCGAGGCCGACGGCCAGTGGAGCCTGCCGCAGTGGAGCAAGAAGTTCAAGCCGACCGACAAGGAATGCACCAACGGCCGCAACTACGGCACCTCGGCCTGGGCGATCACCGGCTGAGCGGCCGCCCCGGTTTCCGTTGGACTCGCTTCACCGCCCGCGGCCCCGCACCGCCGGGCGGTTTTTCGTTGTGGCGACAATCGCCGCATGCTGACCGAGGCCCTGATCGCCTATGTCCACCTGGCCGCGGTGCTGGCCCTGGTGGTGTTCTCCACCAGCCAGGCGGCGCTGCTGCGCGCTGAATGGCTCAATGCCGCCGTGCTGCAGCGGCTGTTGGTGGTGGACCGCATCTACCTGGGCTGCCTGGCCGCGCTGCTGCTCAGCGGCCTGCTGCGCATGACGCTGGGCGTCAAGGGCCTGGCCTGGTACGGCGCCCAGCCGCTGCTGTGGGCCAAGCTGCTGGGCCTGGCCCTGCTGGCCTGGGCCGCCGTGGCCCCGCACCGCGCCTACGCCCGCTGGGCCGCTGCCCCCGCCCTGCCCAGCGCCGACGAGGTGGCCCGTGTGCGCCGCCAGGTGATGCGCGCCTCGCACGCGATGCTGCTGATCCCGCTGCTCGCCGTGCTGCTGGCCCGCGGCCTGCTCACCACCTGACCCCCAGACACAACAAAGCCCGGCCAGAGACCGGGCTTCGATAGATCCAGGCAGGACCCCAATCCAGGTCCATGCGCGGATCCGGCTTTGCCGGTCCGCTGCATGAGCCCCCTTGGGGGGCCGAGACCGGACGTCAGTGGTCCTGAGGACCACTGGCGCCTGTCGAGGGGCCGGACCGCTGGTCCGGCGCGGCCTGCCAGGCGCGACCGGCAGGGAGCGTGGGGGCCTTACTTACCCAGGCAGTCCTTCATGAAGGCCTTGCGCTCATCGCCCTTGAGCGCCTTGGTCTTGGCGTCGGCGTTGCAGGTCTTCATCTTCTCTTGCTGGGCGGTGTGCTTGTCCTTGCGGGCCTTCAGGCACTCGGACAGGAAGGCCTTGCGCTCGTCGCCCTTCTTGTCGCCGGCCTGCTGATGGCATTCGCTCATCTTGTTGCGCTGGGCGGTCTGGGCAGCCGACGGGCCGGACGCGGGCGCGGCGCTCTGGGCAGCGGCGGTGAAGGCACAGGCGGCCAGCGCGATGGCGGTGAACAGATGCTTCATGGGGTCCTTCCTAGCAAGGTGTGCAGATGCGTGGTGGGTGAACCGGTCCCCGGTCACACTGGCCGGGGTACCTGGGTTCACAACGCAGGTTGCGCTTCCTCGGTGGACAACACAAGCCCCCGACGGGGGGATGCGTTGAATGCGACGCCCGGGTGTCGGCGCCCGGCTACAGGATGCGGCGCGGATGCGCCATCGCTTCGTGGGCGGCGTGCAGCCGGCGCACCAGCACCTTGATGAAGGCGCCGTCGAAGCGGTGGCGGGTCTCGGTGCTGAGCTCGGCCAGCGCATCGGGGGTGAACGAGATCGTCGTGCAGGGCTCGCTGACGATCACGTCGGCGGCGTGGCGACGCAGCTCGGGGCTGGGCGCCAGGTAGGCCATCTCGCCCACCGAGGTGCCGGCACCCAGGCGCGCCACGCGCTGGCCTTCACGGAAAACCTCGACCTCGCCCTGGGCGATGATGTGGAACTGCCGCCCCTGCTGGCCGCGCTTGTAGATGCGGTGGCCGTAGTGGAAGCGCTGCCAGCGCGCACGCCGCACCACCTCCCACAGCTGCACGTCGCCGAAGTCGGTGAAGAACTCCAGCCCGCGCAGCAGGTTGAAGCGCTCCGAGTCCATCACCTGCTGCAACCGGCCGCGCGGCACCTGGTGGTTGACGATCAGCGCCGAGAGCTGCTGCGCGAAGAGCTGCCAGTTGGCCGGCCGGTCCTCGCGCGACTTGGCCAGCGCGCCGCAGATCACCTGCGACAGCTCCTCGCCCACGCCGGCGCGGCAGCCGGTCAGCGGCTCGGGCGGCACATGGCAGATCAGGTTCAGCAGCGCGCCCTGCGACTCGGCCTCGAAGGGCGGCCGGCCCGCCACCAGGTGGTAGAGCACCGCGCCCAGCGAATAGATGTCGGCGCGGCAGTCCAGCGTGGCGCCATCGAGCTGCTCGGGCGACATGTAGGCCAGCGAGCCCACGCGGTGCACCTGGGTGCGGTCGCTGGTCAGGTTCAGTGCGCTGCCGAAATCGGTGAGCTTGATGTCGGTCAGCTCGCCGGCTTCCTCGACGGTCAGGATGTTGGCCGGCTTGACGTCGCGGTGGATCACGCCCTGGCGCCACACGTAGTCCAGCGCCATCGCGCACTTGAAGCCGATTTCCACCACCTGCTCCAGCGGCAGCAGGCGGTCGGGCGCGCAGTGGCCGCGCAGCGTGTCGCCGGCCACGTACTCCATCACCAGGTAGGCGCGACCGTCGGGCTCCTCCACGGCATCGTAGAGCTGCACCACGTTCGGATGGTTCAGGCGGCCGACCAGCGCGGCCTCGGCGGCAAAGAAGTGGGCCGCGAAATGCTGCTCGGCGGCGCTGCGGCCAGCCAGGGCCAGGGTGCGCTTGATCGCCACCTCGCGCTGGTGGAACTCGTCCCAGGCCAGGAAGACCTCGCTGGTGGCGCCCTCGCCCAGCTTCTTGATCACCTTGTACTTGCCGATCATCCGCAGCGCACCCTCCCGGGCCTGCGGCACGGTGGATTCCAGATGGCGGGACAGATCAGAAAGGTCGGACACGGCGGCGGCAGGGCAGGCGGCAAGGCGGGCGCAGCCCGCCCCCGGTCCCGGGGTACGAACGGCGCTCCCATGGTGCCCGGGCCGCGCGGCGGCAAAGCGGCGAACAGCCGGGCGCCGACCCGCCAGATCGGGCGGGGCCCCCAACCGTAGAATCGGGCCCATGATCCAAGCCAAGGCAGAGCTCCAGGCCGCGCTGGCCGCCGCCGTCGCGCAGCTGGCCCCCGACGCCGCCCTCACCCCCGTCTTCGAATCCCCCAAGCAGGCCGCCCACGGCGACCTAGCGATCACCGCCGCCATGCAGCTGGCCAAGCCGCTGAAGGCCAACCCGCGGGCGCTGGCCGAGCAGCTGATCGCCGCGCTGAAGGCCCAGCCCGCGTTCGAGCGCTGGGTGGCGGCGCTGGAGATCGCCGGCCCGGGCTTCATCAACCTGCGCCTGAAGGACAGCGCCAAGCAGGCCGTCGTCGCCGAGGTGCTGGCCGCCGGCAGCGCCTTCGGCCGCCAGCCAGCCAACGGCCGCAAGCTGATGGTCGAGTTCGTCTCGGCCAACCCCACCGGGCCGCTGCACGTGGGCCACGCCCGCCAGGGCGCGCTGGGCGACAGCCTGTGCCACCTCTTCGAGACCCAGGGCTGGGACGTCACCCGCGAGTTCTACTACAACGACGCCGGCGTGCAGATCGCCACGCTGGCCACCTCCACCCAGTGCCGCATCCAGGGCCTCAAGCCCGGTGACGACGGCTGGCCCGAGAGCGCCTACAACGGCGACTACATCGCCGACATCGCCGCCGACTTCCTGGCCAAGAAGACGGTGACGGCCGACGACCGCGCCTTCACCGCCTCGGGCGACCCGGCTGATCTGGACGGCATCCGCCAGTTCGCCGTGGCCTACCTGCGCCACGAGCAGGACCTGGACCTGCAGGCCTTCGGCGTGCAGTTCGACAGCTACTTCCTGGAAAGCAGCCTCTACACCAGCGGCCGCGTCGAGCAGACGGTGCAGCGCCTGGTGGACGCCGGCAAGACCTACGAGAAGGACGGCGCGCTGTGGCTGCGCAGCACCGACGACGGTGACGACAAGGACCGCGTGATGCGCAAGTCCGACGGCTCGTTCACCTACTTCGTGCCCGACGTGGCCTACCACGTGACCAAGTGGGAGCGCGGCTTCAGCAAGGTCATCAACTGCCAGGGCACCGACCACCACGGCACCATCGCCCGGGTGCGCGCCGGCCTGCAGGGCGTGGGCGCGGGCATTCCCCAGGGCTACCCGGACTACGTGCTCAACACCATGGTGCGGGTGGTGCGCGACGGCGCCGAGGTGAAGATCAGCAAGCGCGCCGGCAGCTACGTCACGCTGCGCGACCTGATCGACTGGACCAGCAAGGACGCGGTGCGCTTCTTCCTGATCAGCCGCAAGGCCGACACCGAGTTCACGTTCGATGTGGACCTGGCCCTGAAGCAGAACGACGAGAACCCGGTCTTCTACGTGCAGTACGCGCACGCGCGCATCTGCTCGGTGCTGGCCCAGGCCGCCGACAAGGGCCTGACGCCCGAGGGCGCCGACCCGTCGCTGCTCACCGCCCCCACCGAGCTGGCGCTGATGCTCAAGCTGGCCGACTACCCCGGCATGCTCACCAGCGCCGCGCGCGACCTGGCCCCGCACGACGTGGCCTTCTACCTGCGCGACCTGGCTGCCGCCTTCCACAGCTACTACGCCGCCGAGCGCTTCCTGGTGGACGACGCGGCCCTGGCCCGCGCCCGCTTAGGCCTGCTGGCCGCCACCCGCCAGGTGCTGCGCAATGCGCTGGCGCTGCTGGGCGTGGGCGCCCCTGACCAAATGTCGCGCGACGCCGCGCCGGAGACCGCATGAACCGCACCCCCCCGGCCGGCGCCCAGCGCGGCGGCACCTTCGTCGGCATCATCATCGGCCTGCTGATCGGCCTGGGTCTGGCGCTGCTGGTGGCGCTGTACATCGCCAAGGTGCCGGTGCCCTTCGTCGAGAAGGTGCCGCACCGCACGCCCGAGCAGGACGCCGCCGAAATCGAGCGCAACCGCAACTGGGACCCGAACGCGCCGCTGGCCGGCAAGCAGGCCGGCAAGCCGGTGAACGACGCGGCGGCCCCGGCGGCCAGCGCCCCGGCCACGGCGCCGGCCGCGCCGGCCGTGGTGCCTGACAAGCGCGCTGCCGCGTCGGCGCCCAGCCCGACCGCCCCCGCGGCCGAGCCGGCCAAGCCGGGCCGCGACCCGGCCGCCATCCTCTCCGGCCAGAGCCCCGCGGGCACCGACGCGGCGTCCAAGGACCCGTTCGTCTACTTCGTGCAGGCCGGCGCCTATTCCAACGCCGACGATGCCGAACAGCAGCGCGCCCGCCTGGCCATGCAGGGCATGACCGCCAAGGTCACCGAGCGTGAGCAGGGCGGCCGCACCGTGCACCGCGTGCGCCTGGGCCCCTACGACACCCGCGCCGAGGCCGAGGCCCTGCAGGACCGCCTGAAGGCCGGCGGCGCAGAAGCCGTGCTGGTGCGCCTGGAGCGTCCGCACTGAGGCCGCCGGCGGGCACCGATTGAACTTCCGGTCATCGCCACGGTCGCACCAGGCGTTGACACCTCACTTTCCTTGGCAGCACACAGGACGAACGACATGCTGAACCGGCGCGAATTCACGGGGGCCCTGGTGGCCGTTGGCGGTGTGGCCACCACCAGCCTGGCCCAGGCCCAGGGCGGCCCGGTCGAGGGCACCCACTACATGCGCCTGGCCAGCCCGGTGCCGGTGTCGGTGCCCGGCAAGGTGGAGGTGCTGGAATTCTTCATGTACAGCTGCCCGCACTGCTTCCAGTTCGACCCGGCGCTGGAAGCCTGGGTCAAGAAGCAGCCCGCCGACGTGGCCTTCCGCCGCGTGCCGGTGGCCTTCCGCCCCAACCTGGAGATCCACCAGCGCCTGTACTACGCGCTGGAGGCGCTGGGCCAGCTGGAAGCGCTGCACACCAAGGCCTTCAACAGCATCCACGTCGAGCACAAGATGCTGCTCAAGGACGAGGACGTGGCCGCCTGGGGCGCCGCCAACGGTCTGGACGGCGCCAAGCTGCTGGACACCATGAAGTCCTTCTCGGTGGCCGGCAAGGTGCGCGCCGCCAAGCAGACCATGGAGGCCTACCGCGTCGACGGCGTGCCGATGCTGGCCATCCAGGGCCGCTGGACCACCTCGGGCTCGACCGCCGGCACCCACGAGAAGGCGCTGGCCGTGGCCGACTACCTGGTCGCGCAAGCCCGGAAGACCAAGACCTGACCCCCTGGGCTGGCCGCTGCGCGGCGTCACCCCTCCGCCGGGGCCCGGTGCACGCCGTGCGACGCCCGCGCTGAGCCCCAGGCTGGCGCACTGACCCCGCTGGGGCTGTCTTTTTCGTGCCAACGGGCTGGCGCTCGGGTGCCGGGGCCGTAGAATGGTCTGCAATTTCCGTGCCGCAGCCATGTCCCGCCGCCCTCCCCTCTGTCTGATCGCCGCGCTGGCGCTGCTGGCCTGCGTGCCGGCCCGGGCCGAGCGGGCCGACCGGACCAAGCCGCTGGTGGTGGAGAGCGACGGCAAGAAGGCCGCCTCGGTGGACCTGAGCAAGCGCACCACCACCGTCGTCGGTAACGTGGTGATCACCCAGGGCACGCTGCAGATCAAGGCCGACAAGGTGGACGTGCGCGAAGACGCGCCCGGCCGCTTCAGCGCCACCGCGCTGGGCAGCGCCGCCCAGCCCGCCACCTTCCGCCAGAAGCGCGACCGGGTGGACGAGGTCATCGAGGCCCAGGCGCTGCGCATCGAGTACGACGGCGGCGCCGACCGCATCCGCCTGGTCGGTGAGGCCCGCATGCGCATCCTGCGCGCCGGCCAGCCGGCCGACGAGGCCACCGCGGCCGTGATCGTCTACGACCAGCCGGCCGACACGCTCACCTTCGAGGGCGGCAGCCCCGGCAGCACCGCGGCGTCCAGCCGCCCGCGCCTGGTGTTCGTGCCACGCGCCGACAACCCCGAGGCCCCGCGTTGACCACGGTCGCTCCGGTCATGGCGGCCGCCGCTGCCAGCGTCAGCCGTCTGGAGGCCACCGGCCTGCGCAAGGCCTACGGCGCGCGGGTGGTGGTCAAGGACGTGCACCTGTCGGTGGGCGCCGGCGAGGTGATCGGCCTGCTCGGCCCCAACGGCGCCGGCAAGACCACCACCTTCTACATGGTGGTCGGCCTGCTGCGCTGCGATGCCGGCGAGATCCACATCGACGGCGAGCCGGTGCACCGCAAGCCGATCCACCAGCGCTCGCGCATGGGCCTGTCCTACCTGCCGCAGGAGGCCTCGATCTTCCGCAAGCTGACGGTGGACGAGAACATCCGCGCGGTGCTGGAGCTGCAGTACGGCGCCGACGGCAAGCCGCTGTCGGACAGCGAGATCCAGTCGCGCCTGGACGGCCTGCTGAACGACCTGAGCCTGACCAGCCTGCGCGACTCGCCGGCCCCGGCGCTGTCGGGCGGCGAGCGCCGCCGCGTGGAGATCGCCCGCGCGCTGGCCACGCAGCCGCGCTTCATCCTGCTGGACGAGCCCTTTGCCGGGGTCGATCCGATCGCGGTGATCGAGATCCAGCGCATCATCCAGTTCCTCAAGGCCCGTGGCATCGGCGTGCTGATCACCGACCACAACGTCCGCGAGACCCTGGGCATCTGCGACCGCGCCTACATCATCAGCGCCGGCACCGTGCTGGCCGAGGGCACGCCCGCCCACATCGTCGAGAACCCGGACGTGCGCCGGGTCTACCTTGGCGAGCACTTCAGAATGTGACCATGACGGCCCTGCTGTATTCCCTGCCCGTCATCCCGGCTGAGCGGCGAGCGCGATGAAACCGACCCTGCAGGTCCGCCTCTCGCAGCACCTGGCGCTGACGCCCCAGCTGCAGCAGTCGATCCGCCTGCTGCAGCTGTCCACGCTGGAGCTGCACCAGGAGGTCGAGCAGATGCTCGACCAGAACCCCTTCCTCGAAACCGAGGACGAAGGGCCCGGCTTCGAATTCACCTCGGTGGACCGCGCCAGCAGCACCAGCCAGCGCGAAGAGGCCGACAGCGCCGGCGCCTCGGTGGGTGAAGGCGGCGACGAGTCCGCCGGGGTGGACAGCGCCGACTTCGGCACCACCGAGCGCGACGACTGGGAAAACGGCACCGAGCGCGACGACTTCGACGGCATCCGCGAAACCCCCGGCACCGGCAGCGGCCAGGGCAACGACGACGACTTCGAGCCGCAGGAGCGCAGCGTCAGCGGCCCCACGCTGCAGGAGCACCTGCGCCAGCAGCTGCTGGGCATGCGCCTGTCGCCGCAGGACGCCGCCGCAGTGCATGTGCTGATCGAGTCGCTCGACGAGGACGGCTACCTGGATGGCACGCTGGAGGACATCGCCGAGCGCGTGGCCGACAGCCTGGGCCTGGGTGACCTGGACGACCGCGACGAGCTGCTGGACCAGCTGCGCTGCGGCCTGGCCTGGCTGCAGAGCATGGAGCCCGCCGGCGTGGGCGCTGCCAACCTGGGCGACTGCCTGTGCCTGCAGCTGCGCCACCGCCCCGCGGGCCCGGCGCGCGACTGCGCGATGGCCATCGCCCGCAGCCACCTCGAGCTGCTCGCCCGGCGCGACCTGAAGAAGCTGGCCAGCGCCACCGGCGCCGACGAGCCCACCGTCAAGGCCGCGCAGGCGCTGATCGTGGCCTGCGAGCCCAAGCCCGGCCGGCCCTTCTCGCCGGCCGAGAGCCTGATCGTGGTGCCCGATGTGATCGTCGTGAAGAGCGGCCGCAACTGGAAGGTCACGCTCAACCCCGACGTGATGCCCAAGCTGCGCGTCAGCGAGCTCTACGCCCAGGCCATCCGCGGCCAGCGCGGCGGCGGCAACCTGTCGGCGCGGCTGCAGGAAGCACGCTGGTTCATCCGCAACATCCAGCAGCGCTTCGACACCATCCAGCGCGTCAGCCAGGCCATCGTCGAGCGCCAGAAGGCCTTCTTCACGCACGGCGAGATCGCGATGAAGCCGCTGGTGCTGCGCGAGATCGCCGACGAGCTGGGCCTGCACGAATCCACCATCTCCCGCGTGACCACCGCCAAGTACATGGCCACGCCCTTTGGCACCTTCGAGCTGAAGTACTTCTTCGGCTCCAGCCTGAACACCGACGCCGGTGGCAACGCCAGCTCCACCGCGGTGCGGGCGCTGATCAAGCAGTTCGTCGCCGCCGAGGACATCAAGAAGCCGCTGTCCGACAGCCAGATCGCCGACATGCTGGAAGAGCAGGGCATCCAGGTGGCGCGCCGCACCGTGGCCAAGTACCGTGAAGCCTTGAAGATTGCGCCGGCCAACCTGCGCAAAGCCATGTGAACACCCCCCGCCGCGTCACCCGCAGCGACGCGCCGGCCGCCGCCCTCGGCCCCGGCGTGATGTTCCTGCCCTGCGCCGCCGGGGTGGAGCCGCTGCTGGCCGATGAATGCGCGCGTTTGCTGCCCGAGGGCACGAATGTGGAGGCCAGCCGCGGCGGCGTCTTCGTCGATGGCACGCCTGAGGACGCGCTGCGCCTGAACCTGGGCAGCCGCCTGGCCCAGCGCGTGCTGTGGCAGGTGGCCGGCGGCGTCTACCGCGACGAGCGTGATCTGTACGACCTGGCCCGCCAGGTCGACTGGACCCGCTGGATCACCCCCGCGCAGACGCTGCGCGTGGACACCAGCGCCTGGCGCAGCCCGCTGCACAGCCTGAACTTCGCCGGCCTGAAGATCAAGGACGCGGTGTGTGACGCGCTGCGCGACGCCACCGGCGAGCGCCCCAGCGTCGACACCCGCTTCCCCGACCTGTCGCTGGTGCTGCACCTGGGCCCCGAGCATGCGCAGCTGAGCGTGGACCTGTCCGGCGAAGCCCTGTTCAAGCGCGGCTGGCGCGAGGCCAAGGGCGAAGCCCCGCTCAAGGAGACGCTGGCCGCCGCCATGCTGGCCGCCGCCGGCTGGCAAGGCCGCGAACAGGACGGCCCGCTGCTCGACCCCTGCTGCGGCGCCGGCACCATCGCCATCGAGGCCGCGCAGATCGCCTGCGGCATCGCCCCCGGCGGGCAGCGCCGCTTCGCGTTCGAGAAGCTGCTGCCCTTCAAGCCGCTGCTGGGCACCTGGGGCCAGATGAAGCGCGCCGCCGAGGCCGCCGTCCACGCGCCCGCGGTGAAGATCTACGCCGGCGACGTGAGCTTTCGCATGACCGACTTCGCCACCCGCAACGCCGAGCGCGCCGGGGTGGCCCACGCCATCGAGTTCAAGACCGCCGACGCGCTGCAGCGCCCCGCCCCCGCCGAGGCCGGCACCATCGTGATGAACCCCCCCTATGGCGAGCGCATTGCGCCCAAGGGCAGCGGCCAGGGCACCGGCGGCGTGCGCGGCGAGGTGATGGGCGAGCGCTTCGAAGGCGCCGCCGACGCCGGCGAGTTCTACGCCCGCCTGGCCGCCCACTGGAAGAAGGCCTACACCGGCTGGACCGCCTGGGTCCTCACCCCCGAGGCCAAGACCCCCAGCCTGATGCGCCTGAAGGAAAGCCGCCGCGTGCCGATGTGGAACGGTCCGATCGAGTGCCGGATGTTCCGGTTTGATCTGGTGGCGGGGTCGATGCGCAAGGATGCGGCAGGTTGAAGCTCAGCGCTTGACCACCGGCCTGCCCGTGAGTGTGGCCAGATAGCGCGAGACGCGGTCGTGCTGAGCCGTCATGCGCTCGGCCATGCCCTTTTGCGGCGTGGCCAGCAGGCGGTCCATCGACGCCGAGGTGATCGTGGCCACCGCCACCGGCGGCACCACGCTGCGGTCGACGTAGACCTCGTACTCGTAGCCGCCAATGGTGGCGATGTGGTCCACGGTCGCGGTGCGTGCTGCGACGGCTTCGCTCAGGGCCCGACGGGCCAGATCCGACGGTTCCTGGGCGCACACGGCGGCGGACAGGGACCAGGCCATCACGGCGCTCAACCATCGTGTCACGAGGTGCCGCCTGTCTGTGCCGGCTTCAGGCCGCGGCCGCCCCGGCCGCCTGCCGCAGCGCCTGCGCAAACACTTCGGGCGGCTGCCCGCCGCTGACCAGGTACTGGCGGTTGATCACCACCGCGGGCACCGAGTGGATGCCGGCCTGCTGCCACAGCGCCTGCTCCTGGCGCACCTCGGCGGCGTAGCGCTGCGGATCGTCGATCACTGCGGCGGCCTCGGCGGCGTCCAGCCCGGCCTCGGCCGCGGCGGCGCGCAGCACCGCCGGGTCGGCCGGGTTCAGGCCGTCGCGGTGGTAGGCCAGCAGCAGCGCCTGCTTCAGCGCCTTCTGTTCGGTCTCACCCACGGTGCCGGCCCAGTGCAGCAGGCGGTGGCCGTCGAAGGTGTTCCAGATGCGGGTGCGGTTGGCGGTGCGCATCGGAAAGCCCAGCGCTTCGGCGCGCTGCTGGATCATCTGCGCGGCGCCGGCCAGTTCCTCGCGGCTGCGGCCGTACTTGCGTGACAGGTGCCCGGCGATCTCCTCGCCCTCGGGCGGCATCTGCGGGTTCAGCTCGAAGGGCTGGAAGCGCAGCGATACCGGGCCGATCTCGGGGCCTACCTGGGCCAGCGCCTGCTCCAGCGAGGCCAGGCCGATCGCGCACCAGGGGCACACGATGTCGGAGACGAACTCGATCTGCATCATGGCCCTAGTCTAGGTCCATGGCGCGCTCACTTATGATCGACGGCACATCGACCTGACAAACAACAGGGGGAGACATGATGCGATGGACAGGATGGCGCGCGGCGCGCCGGGCAGGGGTGACTGTGCTCTGCGCAGTCCTGGTGGCCTGCGGAGGCGGTGGCGGTGGAGGCGGTGGCTCGGATCCTGTGACGCCGCCAGGCGACACGACCAGTGGCCTGCTGCCCACTGCGCCGGCGGTCGGCGCGACCCTGCATGTCGACGCCACCGTCCTGCGCCCGCTGCGCGACGGCACGGTCAGCGTCTACCGGGGCCGCACGATCAACTCGGGCGCGACCACCGAGTACGACAACACCGTCACGCAAAGCGTCAGCGGCACGCGTCTGCTGGACCAGGCCAGCAATGACCTGGGCCAGGGGCCGGCCACGGCCGATCCGGTCGTCGTGGCCAACGGCCGGGTCACGATGAACACCAGCATGCCCTGGACCGACGGCGGCCCGCAGAACCCCTTCGAGCTGGTGCTGCTGAGCTCACCGGTGCGGCTTGGCGAGCGGCATGTTGCCATCGACAAGCGCTACACCGACGTGGGCACCGATCTGGATGGCGACAAGCTGAATGACCAGATGGATGTGGCCATCTGGACCCTGGTGAAGTCCGAGGACACGATCGATCTGCCGCAGCGCAGCGACGTCAAGGCCGTGCGTGTGGACACCGAGATCCGGCTGCGTGCCCGCTACAGCAGCGACGGCTCGACCAGCGATGTCGTCTCGGCCACGGTCTCCGAGTGGTACGCACCGGGACTGGGTCTGGTCCGGCGAACGCTCGATCTGCCCGGCTCCATCCCCCGCGCCCAGGCCGAGGAGGTGCTGGTGACGATGGATGCGCTCGACACCGGCCTGGGTTACACGCCGCTGCAGGTCCAGGTTGGCGCCAGCGGCTCGCCGGTGGCGGGACAGACCCTGCCCGAGCCCCGCGCCGCGGCAGCCTGGGACAGCCACGCGGTGGTGGCCACCAGCATCCCGGGCCGCAGGGCGTCAGAAGGTCTGGCCTTCAGCCAGCTCGATGCGCGCGGACAGGTGATCAAGACCGCGGTGTTCCGCAGCCAGGACATCCTGGAGCCCGGCAACGCCGTCGTCGACGTTCAGCTGCTGGCCACGCCCGATGCCCTGCTGACCGTGCTCTCCTCCAGCCGCGGCAGCCGCCTGCTGAGGCTGGACACCACCGGGCAGACGCGGCTGGATGCCGGCAGCGTGGCGCTGGTCAGTGGTCCGCTGGAAGCGGACTACGACAGGGTCCTGACCACCGCAACCGTGGTGGGCAACACGCTGTGGTTGGCCTGGATCGCCCCAGACGGTCAGAACAGTCAGTTTGAAGACCTCTACACCCAGTTCATGCGTGCGTTCGATCTGCGTGGGGTCCCGCTGGGGCCGGTGCTGCGGGTGGCCACCAGCACCAACCCGCTGGGCTGGCGCGCCCGGCGTCTGGACGCCGCGCCAGAGGCGGGCGTGCTGAGCTTTGCCGAGGTGGAGGCCAGCAGCGACGCCTGGCAACTGGCCCAGGCCCGGCCGACCGATCAGACGCTGGCGCCCCTGGTCAGCCTCCGTCCGCTGCCGGGCACCAACGGCGTCTGCGGAACCGCGGGCCCCTACAGCGGCCGTATGCAGGTCCAGGCCCTGGGCAGCACCTCCTTGCTGCTGTGCCAGACCTCGTTCAATCACCTGGGCCTGGCTGACCTGGGCAGCCAGCTCACCGTGCCGCGCGACGGCTCGGGCCGCCTGAGTGCGAGCTCGCTGCTGGGTGCGGATTGGACAGCCCGGGGCGCCCTGGTGGACCTGGGCGCCAGCGCGCAGACCCTGGCCCTCGGCGCTGAGCAGTCCGGACGCCTGTTCAGCTGGGACACCCAGGACAGCCGCTTCTACCGGCTGGCCGAGTTGCCGCTGGTGGCGGGCCAGACCGACGCCGCGCATGTGCGCACGCTGGCCCGCTGGTCGTCGCTGGGCGCCGGGCCAGCGTATCTGATGCCCATGGGCAACCGGGTGCTGGTGATCAACCGCCAGACCGATGGGACCCTGAGCACCCACATCGCCTGGCGCTGACCCCGGGGTGGCCTCACCAGGCCGATCGCAGCCGCGCCCGCAGGTCCAGCGGCGGCCTGGTGGGCGGGCCCTTGGCGGCCTCTGCCGCTGCCTCGGCCGCACGGGCGCGGCGCGCTGGTGAATCGGCCTCGAACAGCGGCAGCAGCGCCTCCGGGATGAAGCGCGTGCGGCCGCCGTACAGGTGGCGCTCGCCCATCGCCCGCTGCTGGGTGACATAGAAGCGCTGCGGCACGATCAGCTGCAGGTGGCGCTTGGCGCGGGTCATGCCCACGTAGAGCAGGCGGCGCTCTTCCTCCAGCTGCTGGGCGCTGCCGGTGGACAGGTCGGACGGCAGGCAGCCGTCGACCATATTCAGCAGGTACACCGCCTGCCACTCCTGGCCCTTGGCCGAGTGCAGCGTGGAGAGGATCAGGTAGTCCTCGTCCTTCAGCGGCGGGCCGCTTTCGTCGCTGGTGGCTTCGGGTGGGTCCAGTGTCAGCTCCGTCACGAAGCGCTCGCGGCTGGCGTGGCCGGCGGCCAGCTGCAGCAGTTGCTGCAGGTCCAGCGCGCGCACCGCGGCGTCTTCCTCGTGCAGGCGCTCGAGCTGCGGCAGGTACCAGTCGATCGCCAGCGCCAGTTCGTCGGGCCAGCCGCGCTGGCCGCTGCGCAGGGTCTGGCACAGCGTGGCGAAGGCGGCCAGGTCGGCACGCGCGGCGCTGGGCACGCGCGCGGCGGCCAGGGCGGCCCAGGGTTCGGGTGAAGCGTCCATCGCGTCCAGCAGCGCCGCGGCGCGGCCCGGGCCGATGCCGGGCAGCAGCGTCAGCAGCCGAAAGCCCGCCAGCCGGCTGCGCGGGTTGTCGATCCAGCGCAGCAGCGCCAGCAGGTCCTTGACGTGGGCCGCCTCCAGAAACTTCAGGCCGCCGAACTTGACGAAGGGGATGCGCCGGCGCGCCAGCTCCAGCTCGAGGGCGGCGCTGTGGCTGCCGGTGCGAAACAGCACCGCCTGGCTCTTGAGCTTCAGGCCGCCTTCGCGCAGGCGCAGCACCTCGTCGGCCACCCAGCGGGCCTGCGCGGCTTCGTCGTCCACCGCCACCAGCAGTGGCTTTTCGCTGCTGGCGCGGGTGCTGAAGAGCGTCTTGGCGAAACGCTCGGGGGCGAGCGCGATCACCGCGTTGCTGGCGTCCAGCAGCGGCTGGGTGCTGCGGTAGTTCTCGGCCAGCGTCACCACCTGCGCGGGCGGCGTGAAGCGGGCGGGGAAGTCCAGGATGTTGCGCACCTCGGCGGCGCGGAAGCCGTAGATCGCCTGCGCGTCATCGCCCACCACCGTCAGGCCCTGGCCCTGCGGCTTGAGGGCGCGCAGGATGGCTTCCTGCAGCCGGTTGGTGTCCTGGTACTCGTCGACCAGCACATGCGTGAAGCGCGCCTCCAGCGCGGCGGCGATCTCGGGGCTGGCCTGCAGCATCTCCAGCCACCACAGCAGCAGGTCGTCGTAGTCCAGCGTCTGCTGGTCCAGCTTGGCGGCGACATAGGCGCCAAACAGGCGGCGCAGCGCGGCCTCGTGCGCCACGCACCAGGGCCAGTGTTCGCGCAGCAGCGCGTCCAGCGGCTCGCGGCTGTTCACCGCGCGCGAGTAGATCGCCAGGCAGGTGCCCTTCAGCGGAAAACGCTCGGTCGTGTGGTCGGCCACGCCGGTCTGCTGGCGGCACTGGCCCATCAGGTCCTCGGCGTCACCGCGGTCGATGATGCTGAAGGTCGGCGGCAGGCCGATGGCGTCGGCGTGCTCACGCAGCAGCCGCGCGCCGATGCCGTGGAAGGTGCCGGCCCAGGGCAGCAGCGGGGCGCGCGCGGTGGGCGGCAGGCCCAGCGCCTGGTGCAGCAGGCGGCCGGCGCGCCGGGCCAGTTCCTGCGCGGCGCGGCGCGAGAAGCTCAGCAGCAGGATGCGCTGCGGATCGGCCCCGTCCTGCACCAGCCGCGCCAGGCGCGCGGCCAGCGTCATCGTCTTGCCCGAGCCGGCGCCGGCGATCACCAGCAGCGGTGCGTCGCCGTGGTCCACGGCAGCCTGCTGGGCGGGGTTCAGGGCGGGAGTGCTGGCCGACATCGGTGGACAGCATACTGGATACATCCACAGCCCGCACAGCCCCTGACGGGCGCCCGCCAACCGGGCGGCTATGCTGCGCGGGCTGTCGCACGGACGCGGCGAATGTCGTCTGTCTCCTGGCACGCCCCCCTGGCCATGGCCCCACCCGGCATTCCGCGCTGATGATCGATCCTCCGCACTGGCAGCGCCTGTCCGCCCTGCTGGATGAGGCGCTGGACCTGCCCGAGGACCAGCGCGCCGCCTGGCTGGACGCACTGTGCGCCCGTGAGCCCGGCCTGGCCGACGCGCTGCGCAGCCTGTTCCAGGGCCTGCGCACCCAGCCCGATTCGGCCCCTGCCGCCGCCTTCCAGCAGTGGCTGGCGCCCGCGCTGGCAGAACCCCAGCTGTCCACCCAGCCGGGCCAGACCCTGGGCCCCTGGCGGCTGGAGGAGAAGATCGGCGAAGGCGGCATGGGCCAGGTCTGGCGCGCCACGCGCGTGGACGGCCTGTACCAGGGCGCGGCGGCGATCAAGCTGCTGCGCAGCGACCGCGCCGGCCCCGGCCTGAGCGCCCGCTTCGCCCGCGAACGCCATGCACTGGCCCGGCTGAACCACCCCGCCATCGCCCGGCTGCTGGATGCCGGCGAGGCCCAGGGCCAGGTCTACCTGGTGCTGGAGCTGGTGCCGGGCCGCACGCTGAGCGACTGGGTGCGCCAGCATCGCCCGTCGCTGGCCCAGCGCGTGGCCCTGCTGGGGCGCATCGCCGAGGCGGTGGAGGCCGCGCATGCGCAGCTGATCGTGCACCGCGACCTGAAGCCCGGCAACGTGATGATCACCGACGAAGGCCAGCCCAAGCTGCTGGACTTCGGCATCGCCGCCCTGCTGGACGATCCCGCCGAGCCGGGCGAGCTCACGCGCAGCACCGGCCGCGGCCTGACCGTGGGCTACGCCGCGCCCGAGCAGATCATCGGCCTGTCGGTGGGGGTCGCGGCCGATGTGTTCTCGCTGGGCGTGATCCTGTTCGAGCTGGTCACCGGGGCCCTGCCCTTCAGCCAGCGCCGCCAGCCGCGCCCGGTGATGGAGATGGCGGTGCTGGAAGACCCGCCGCACCGCCTGGGCGCCGTGACGCCCGACCCCGAAGGCCCGGGCGCCGCACCCGATGGCTGGCGGGCCAATGGCGATCTGGCCGCGGTGATCGACAAGGCGCTGCGCAAGGACCCGGCGGAGCGCTACACCGGCGTGCGGGCGCTGATCGACGACCTGGACCACTGGGCCGCGCACCGCCCGGTCAGCGCGCGCCGCGGCCACTGGCGCCACCGCAGCGGCCTGTGGCTGCGCCGCCATGCGCTGCTGGCGGCCAGCGTGGGCCCGGTCGGCCTGTCGCTGGCGCTGGGCCTGGGTCTGAGCCTGTGGCAATGGCAGCGCGCCGAGCAAGCCGCCGCCCTGGCCCGCACCCGCGAGGCGCAGAGCCAGCAGCTGAGCAGCTTCATGCTGGGCGAGCTGGCCGACCGCCTGCGCCCGCTGGGCCGGCTGGACATCCTGGCCGGCCTGGGCGAGCGCAGCCTGACCGTGCTGGCCGAACAGCCCGGCGCCGACGAGGCCCCACTGGACCGCCTGCACCGCGCACAGGCGCTGCTGGTGCTGGGCGAGGTCGACAGCAGCCGCGGCCGCGGCCAGACGGCCACCGCCGTGGCCGCGCTGCAGGCCGCCGAGGACCTGCTGCGGCCGCTGGACGGCGCCGCCGGCGTGCCCGCCGACGACTGGTTCGCCACGCTGGGCGCGGTGCATTTCTGGCGCGGCCAGATCGCCTTCGACCAGGGCGACCTGGGCCCCGCGGCGGCGCAGCTGGAGCGCTACCGCGCGCTGTCGCAGCGCTGGCTGGACCAGCGGCCCGGCGCCGCCAGCGCGGCGCAGGAACTGGCCTACGCCCACGCCAGCCTGGCCGCGGTGCAGCTGCAGCGCGGCCAGTGGGGGCCGGCGCGGCAGTCCTTCGAGGCCGTGCTGGCCGACAAGCGCCGACGCCTGGCCGCGGCGCCCACCGACGCGGCAGCCCGCGTGGCCGTGGCCAACGGCCTGCTGCAGCTGGCCGATGTGCTGCATGTGCAAGGCCTGGAGCAGGACAGCCTGGCGCTGCTGGACGAGGCCCGCGCGCTGCTCGACGCGCTGCAGCGCCAGCAGACCGGCCAGGCCAGCTGGATCGCCGACCTGGCGCGCGTCGAGCAGGCCCGCGCCGCCCGCCTGGCCGACCTGGGCCGCCACGACGAAGCCCGCCGCAGCGCCGCCGAGGCGCGCCGCGCCTCGCAGCAGGTGCTGGCGGCCTCGCCCAGCGCCGCGCGCTGGCGCCTGGAAGCGCTGTGGGGCGACACCCAGCACCTGCTGCAGGCACCGCCCGACGCCGCCACCCACGCCGCCCGCCAGGCGCTGCTGGCCGACTGGCCGGCGCTGGACTCGGACGAGCCGCTGGCCCAGGCGCTGCAGGCGCGGCGCGCGCTGCTGGAGGCCGACACCGCGCTGGCGCAACGCGACACCCCCACCGCCCAGCGCCTGATCGACCAGGCCGAGTCGCGGCTGACGCCGCTGCTGGCGCGCCAGCCGCTGAAGTGGCAGTGGTCCGACACTCTGGCCCACGCCCAGCTGCGCCGGCTGCGCGCGGACCCCTCGGCGGCGTCCTGCGCCGCCGCCGCCGCGCGCCTGCAGCCCGCGGTCGAGAGCGGCCAGGCCGGCATCGTGCTCGAGGCCTGGCTGTCGGCCCAGGCCTGCGCGCAGGCGCGACCGATCGCCGCGGCCGACCTGCAACGCCTGCGGGCCGGCGGCTACCAGCCCCGCCGTCTTCCCTGACACCCTTCACCGTGACCTGACCAGGAGAGCCCATGACCCCCGACCCCGCACCGAGCGCCGCCCCCGACGGCTCGTTCCGCACCATCACCTACAGCGTCGTGCCGCTGGTCACGCCGGACGACGCGGTGATGCAGCGCTGCGCCTACTTCCACATCCAGGACCAGGTCTGGCAGCCGGTGGCGCCGCAGGACCTGACCACCGCTTATGGCTCGGACTTCGTCTGCCTGGAGCAACCGCGCGGGCGCGACCTGCCCGATGGCCTGCTGGGCCCGGAGCGCTACGACCACGAGGCCACGCTGTTCGCCGCCGTGGCCAAGACGCTGACCACCTCCAAGGGTCTGCCCAACACCTTCCTGGCCAGCGAGCTCGACGGCCGGCCCCGGGTGGTGATGCCGGTGGCGCCGGGCAGCACGCGCGGCGTGATCCTGCTGTTCGTGCGCCACCGCGGCGACCAGGTGCTGGGCCTGGTGCCCACGCGCGACCCGGAGATCAAGGGCACGCTCTGAGAGGCTGAGAGTCCGGCCCGGGCGCTGAAGCGCCGGTTCAAGACCCGGCGCAGCGGTTCGTCGGGCAACTGCGGCTATGCTCGCGGCCCGATGCCGCTGCCCACCGCCCCCTGCCACCCACCGCGCCTGCGCCGCCGCCACTGGCTGGCGGCCGGCCTGGGCGCCAGCGTGGGCGCCGTGCTGCCGTCGCTGGTGCGCGCCGACGACGGCCCGCTGCCGCAGCCCTGGGCCCCCCACCGCCCGGTGCCCGCGCCGCTGGTGCTGCCCGGCCACGGCGGCCCGGGGCTGGACCTGGCCGCGCTGCGCGGTCAGCCCGTGCTGCTGAACTTCTGGGCCAGCTGGTGCGAGCCCTGCCGCAGCGAGATGCCCTCGCTGGAGCTGCTGGCCGCGCGCCACGAGGCCGAGGGCCTGCGCATCTGGCTGATCAACTTCCGAGAAACCCCGGCGGCGATCGACCGCTTCCTGGCCCTGCTGCCGGTGGACCTGCCAATCGCCCGCGACGCCGACGGCGCCGCTGCCCGCGCCTGGGCAGCCCGGGTGTTCCCGACCACGGTGCTGATCGGCCGCGATGGCCGGCCGGTGTGCACCTGGACCGGCGAGGTCGACTGGACCGCGCCGTCCGCGCGCGCGCGCTTCGCCGCGCTGCTCAAACGCTGAATCGTCCCTTCTGGAGCCTGTGATGACCCTGCTCACCCGCCGCACCCTTCTGGCCACCGCGGCCGCCGTCCCCTGCCTGGCCGGCGCGCAACCCGCCGAGCGCCGCTTCGCGCCGCAGCCCGGCGACTGGCGGAGCTTCGACCTGACCCTGGACGTGGAGGTGCCCGTCGCCAAGGGCACGACGAAGCTGTGGCTGCCGCTGCCCGACCTGGACACGCCCTGGCAGCAGACCGACGGCCACCGCTTCAGCGGCAACGCCGGCCAGCTGCGCCTGGTGGCCGATGCACCGCGCGGCGTGCGCATGCTGCACGCCGAGTTCGCGCCCGGCGTGGAGCGGCCGCGCGTGAGCGTCACCTCGCGCGTGCGCACCCGCAGCCGTGCGGTGGACTGGTCGGCCCGCAGCGCCGCGAAGGAAGACCCGGCCGTGCTGCGCGGCGCGCTGGCCGCCACTGAACTGCTACCGCTGGACGGCATCGTCAAGACCACTGCCCAGGAAGCCACCCGAGGCGCGCGCAGCGACCTGGACAAGGTGCGCGGCATCTACCAGTGGGTGGTGGCCCACGCCTACCGCGAACCCAAGACCCGCGGCTGCGGCACCGGCGACATCAAGAGCATGCTGGAGAGCGGCAACCTGGGCGGCAAGTGCGCCGACCTGAACGCCATCTTCGTCGGCCTGTGCCGCGCCAGCGGCGTGCCGGCGCGGGATGTCTACGGCCTGCGCGTCGCGCCCTCGGCCTTCGGCTACAAGGAGCTGGGCGCCAATTCAGCGTCGCTCAAGGGCGCGCAGCACTGCCGCGCCGAGGTCTTCCTGGCCGGCCACGGCTGGGTGGCGATGGACCCGGCCGACGTGCTGAAGGTGATGCGCCAGGAAACGCCCGAGTGGATCAAGGACCCGGCGCACGCCGTGGCCGCGCCGGTGATGGCGGGCCTGTTCGGCAGCTGGGAAGGCAACTGGGTGGGCTACAACACCGCCCACGACCTGCGCCTGCCCGGCCGCGCCGAGCAGGGCACGCTGCCCTTCTTCATGTACCCGCAGGGCGAGAACGCCGAAGGCCGCTTCGACGACCTGGCGCCCGACGCCTTCCGCTACACGATCGCCGCGACCGAAATCAAAGCCTGACCGCGGCTGATCAGGGCTGGGCGCAGGCCAGCGCACGGCCGGGTCCACGGGCTCGCAGAGCTCGCCCGGCGCGACAGGCGAGCTGACGTCCTCAGGACGTCAGCACGTCCAGTCTTGCCCGAAGCGGCCTGCGCACCCCCGGCGGGGGGTGGGCTGACGTACCCGTCAGCCCGGGGGCACAAAGTTCTTCCAGCGCACGGCCTGGTCCACGGGCTCGCAGAGCTCGCCCGGCGCGACAGGCGAGCTGACGTCCTCAGGACGTCAGCACGTCCAGTCTTGCCCGAAGCGGCCTGCGCACCCCCTCTGGGACCGGATACCCGAATCAACAGGGCTGAGCGCAGGCCAGCGCACGGCCGCTCCGAAGCGGCCTGCGCACCCCCTCGGGGGGTGGGCTGACGTACCCGTCAGCCCGGGGGCTCCATCTCACTCTTTGCGGAAGTTGTCGTGGCAGGCCTTGCAGGTCTTGCCGGCGTCGCCGAAGGCGGCCTTGATCTGATCCAGGTTGCCGGTCTTGGCGGCGGCGTTGAGCTTGCCCACCGCGTCGATCATGGCCTGGCTGCCCTCCTTGAACTTGGCGGCGTCGGTCCAGATCTCGGGCTTGGCGCGGGTCTCGCCCTTGTCGGTGCCCTCGACGAAGGCGGTGAAGGGCAGGCGCGACAGGGTGGCGACAATCTCAGCGTTGGACTGGGCGGCGGCGGCGTCGAAGGGCACCTTGCCCTGGGCCATCGCACCAATGCGGCCGAAGTGGGCGGCCATCACGGTGAAGGCACCCTTGCGGTACTTGATCGCGTCCTCGGGCTTCTGGAACTGGGCGTGGGCCGGCAGGGCGGCGAACAAGGTGGCGCAGGTCAGGGCCAGGGCAAGACGTTTCATGCAGATCCTCCGGTGTGGGGTGGTCGGGTGTACAGGGCACGTACCGCGCGCCAGGCACAGCAGCGGGCGGGTCGTGTCGAGTGTACGCAGCCCGGCCCGGCGCTATTCCCCGCCGCGTGAAAAGCCCCGGGGGGATTCCCGGCCGGGGCCGGATCGCGGTATGGTCGCGTCAGGACATAGCCAAGCCCTCCACCGAGATGAACTCCCCCACCCCCGTGCGCGTCTGGGACCTGCCCACCCGTCTGTTCCACTGGACCCTGGTGCTCTGCGTGATCGGCCTGGTCGTCACCGGCCAGATCGGCGGCAACCTGATCGAGTGGCACCTGCGCCTGGGCATGGTGGTCGGCGCGCTGCTGATCTTCCGCGTGCTGTGGGGCCTGGTGGGCGGGCGCTGGTCGCGCTTTGCCAGCTTCGTGAAGACGCCTGGCACCATCGTGCGCTACCTGAAGGGCCAGACCGGGCCGGACGAGCACCTGGACGTGGGCCACAACCCGCTGGGTGCGCTCAGCGTGCTGGCGCTGCTGGGCCTGCTGCTGCTGCAGGTGGCCACCGGGCTGGTGGCCGACGACGAGATCGCCACCACCGGCCCGCTCAACCGCTTCGTCACCAGTGCGCAGGCCAGCCTGGCCACCGGCTGGCACACCGAGCTGGGCAAGCTGCTGCTGATCGTGCTGGTGGTGCTGCACATCAGCGCCATCGTCTTCTACCTGAAGAAGAAGGGCCAGAACCTGGTGCGCCCGATGCTGCACGGCGACAAGCCGCTGCCCCCGGACACCCCCGCCAGCGCCGACGGCTGGGGCCAGCGCCTGCTGGCGCTGGTGCTGTTCGCGGCCTGCGTGGCGCTGATGGGCTGGGTGTTCTCGCTGGGTGAGGCGGCCCCGGCGTTCTGACGCACGCCGGGTAGACTCGCGCTCCCCGGTCACCTCGCGCAGGCGATGGACACCCCGCAGATCCAGCTGCTCAGCCCCGACACGCCCGAGGCGCTCGACGCCACGCGGACCATCTTCCGCGAGTACGCCACCGCGCTGGGTGTGGACCTGTGCTTCCAGGGCTTCGAGGCCGAGCTGGCCGCGCTGCCCGGCGACTACGCCGCCCCCACCGGCGGCCTGCTGCTGGCCTGGGTGGACGGCGAGCTGGCCGGCTGCGGCGCCTTCCGTCCGCTGCCCGATGTGGACTACGCCAACGCCTGCGAGATGAAGCGCCTGTACGTGCGCCGCGCCTTCCGCCGCTTCGGCCTGGGCCGGCAACTGGCGCAGGCGCTGATGGACACCGCGCTGCAGGCCGGCTACTCGGCCATGCTGCTCGACACCCTGGACGACATGGAGGCCGCGCGCGAGCTCTACGCCAGCCTGGGCTTCGAGGAAGTGCCGCCCTACTACTACAACCCGATCCCCGGCGCCCACTACCTGAAGGCCGACCTGGGCTGAGCCCTTGCCCCGCGGGCAGGCGGCATGGAGACAGCGATGCAGCAGCAGCAGCATGTTCTGGTGGCCGGGGTCGGCATGATCCCCTTTGCCAAACCCGGCGCCAGCGCGCCCTACCCGCAGATGGCCGCCGAGGCCACCCGCCTGGCGCTGGCCGACGCCGGCCTGGACTACGCCCAGGTGCAGCAGGCCTATGTGGGCTATGTCTACGGCGACTCCACCGCCGGCCAGCGCGCGCTCTATGAGGTGGGGCTGAGCGGCATCCCGATTCTCAACGTCAACAACAACTGCTCGACCGGCTCCACCGCGCTGTGGCTGGCGCGCCAGGCGGTGGCGCACGGCGCGGCCGACTGCGTGCTGGCGCTGGGCTTCGAGCAGATGAAGCCCGGCGCGCTGGGCGCGGTGTTCGACGACCGGCCCACGCCCTTCGACCGCTTCGACGCCGCCACCGAAGACCTGGTGGGCCACGCCGAGATCCCGCTGGCGCTGCGCTACTTCGGCGGCGCCGGCCTGGCCCACATGCGGCAGTGGGGCACGCCGCTGGAGACCTTCGCCGCGATCCGCGCCAAGGCCAGCCGGCACGCGGCGAACAACCCGCTGGCGCTGCTGCGCAAGCCGCTCAGCACCGAGGAGGTGATGGCCGCGCCGGTGGTCTGGCCCGGCGTGATGACGCGGCTGATGGCCTGCCCACCCACCTGCGGCGCGGCGGCGGCCCTGATCTGCTCGGACGACTTCGCACGCCGCCACGGCCTGCGCCGCGACGTGCGCATCCGCGCCCAGGCCATGACCACCGACGGCCCCGCCACGTTCGAGGCCGGCGACATGCGCGAGGTGGTGGGCTTCAGCATGGCACGCGCCGCTGCGCGGCAGGTGTATGAACAGGCCGGCGTCGGTCCTGAGGACGTGCAACTGGTCGAGCTGCACGACTGCTTCGCCCACAACGAGCTGCTGAGCTACGAGGCGCTGGGCCTGTGCCCCGAGGGCGGCGCCGCGCAGTTCGTGGCCGATGGCGACAACACCTACGGCGGCCGGGTGGTCACCAACCCGTCGGGCGGCCTGCTCAGCAAGGGCCACCCGCTGGGCGCCACCGGGCTGGCGCAGTGCACCGAGCTGGTCCAGCAGCTGCGCGGCCAGGCGGGCGCGCGCCAGGTGCCCGGCGCGCGGCTGGCGCTGCAGCACAACCTGGGCCTGGGCGGTGCCTGCGTGGTCACACTGTACGAAGCCGTGGAAGGCGCCGCCGCATGATGCCGCGCCTGCACCAGCACGCCTGGATGGACGCCGACATCGCCGCCTTCCGCGACGCGGTGCGCCGCTACGTGGATGCCGAGATCGCGCCCCACGTGGCCGACTGGCGCCGCCAGGGCCATGTGCCGCGCGAGGTCTGGCGCGGCTTCGGCGCGATGGGCTTTCTGCTGCCCGAGCTGCCTGAACCCTGGGGCGGTGCTGGCGCCCCGCTGGCCTACCAGATGGTGGTCACGGATGAGCTGGCGCGCGCCGAGGTCAGCGGCACCGTGGCCGTGCACACCATCGCCGCGCACTACATCCTGGACTACGGCACGCCCGAGCAGCAGGCGCGCTGGCTGCCGCGCCTGGCCAGCGGCGAGCTGCTGGCCGGCATCGCGATGACCGAGCCCGGCGCCGGCTCCGACCTGAAGGCGGTGCGCACCCGCGCCCGCCGCGACGGCGACGACTACGTGGTCGACGGCAGCAAGGTCTTCATCACCAACGGCCACAGCGCCAACCTGCTGGTGCTGGTGGTGCGCACCGGGGGCGAGGGATCGAAAGGCGTGTCGCTGCTGGTGGCCGAGACCGAGGGCCTGCCGGGCTTTCAGGCGCGCATCCTCGAGAAGATCGGCATGCACGCCAGCGACACCTGCGAGCTGTTCTTCGACAACATGCGCGTGCCGGCGGCGAACCTGCTGGGCGGCGTCGAGGGCCAGGGCTTTGCGCAGCTGATGAGCCAGCTGCCCTATGAGCGCACGCTGCTGGCGGTGGGGGCGGCGGCGGCGATCGACCTGGCGGTGGCGCTGACGCTGGACCACGTCAAGCAGCGCCAGGCCTTCGGCGGCACGCTGTGGGACCTGCAGACGGTGCGCTTCACGCTGGCCGAGGTGGCCACACAGGCCCATGTGGTGCGCAGCTTCGTCAACGACTGCATCCAGCGCCTGCACGACGGCACCCTGGACGACAGTGCCGCCTTCATGGCCAAGTGGTGGACCACCGAGCAGCAGTGCCAGGTCACCGACCGCTGCCTGCAGCTCTTCGGCGGCTACGGCTACATGGCCGAGACGCCGATCGCGCGCCTGTTTGCCGACGCACGGGTGCAGAAGATCTACGGCGGCGCCAATGAGATCATGAAGGACCTGATCGCCCGCACGCTGTGATGAACACCTCTCTCGCCCCGGTCCTGCAGGGCCTGACCATCGTCGAGTTCGAAGGCCTGGGCCCGGGCCCGCTGGCCGGTCGCTGGCTGGCCCAGCATGGCGCCAACGTGATCGCGCTGGTGCGCCCCGGCCCCGCCGCGGTGGCTGACCAATTGGGCGGCTCCGGTCCCAGCCCGCTGCGCGAGGGCAAGCGCATCGAGCCCGTCAACCTGAAGACCCCCGAGGGCCTGGCCCGCGCGCGCGACCTGATCGCCAGCGCCGACGCGCTGATCGAGGGCAACCGCCCCGGCGTGATGGAGCGCCTGGGCCTGGGCCCCGCCGACTGCGCAGCGCTGAACCCGCGCCTGGTCTACGGCCGAATGACCGGCTGGGGCCAGAGCGGCCCGCTGGCCCACGCCGCCGGCCACGACATGAACTACATCGCGCTGACCGGCCTGATGGGCCTGGCCGCGCGGCCGGGCCAGATGCCGCAGGTGCCGCCCACGGTGCTGGGCGACGCCGCTGGCGCACTGGGCCTGGCCTTCGGCATCGCTGCCGGCGTGCTGGCCGCGCGCACCACCGGCCAGGGCCGCGTGGTCGATGCCGCGATCACCGACGTGGTGGCCATGCTCGGCGGCCTGGTGCACTGGATCCACGGCGGCGGCCAGCTCGCCGCTGGCGCACCCAGCCCCTTCCACGACTCGCCCTTCTACGACGCCTATGCCTGCGCCGACGGCGGCGTGGTCACGCTGGGCGCACTGGAGCCGCCGTTCTACGCACTGCTGCTGTCCAGGCTGGGCCTGAGCGATGTGGACCCCGCCGCGCAGTACGACGTCAGCACCTGGCCGGCACTGAAGGCCCGCTTCACCGCCCTGTTCGCCAGCCAGCCGCGCGCCCACTGGTGTGCGCTGCTGGAGGGCACCGATGTGTGCTTTGCGCCAGTGCTGGGCCTGGAAGAGGCGCTGGACCACCCGCACCACCAGGCGCGCGGCACCTTCACGCGCGATGCGCAGGGGCGCATCAGCGCAGCGGCGGCGCCGCGTTTCGCGCCGCTGGCCCCGGCGGCATCCAGCCCATCGACATGACACCACGGCGGGAGCGCCACAGGCTCGGCGACCCGCACCAACCCAGGAGGAAAACCCATGAAGCCTGCCCATTATCTGCCCATCGTCGCCCTGCTCGGCACCGCCCTGTGCGCCCAGGCCGTCACCCTGCGCGTGCCCCAGGACCGACGCTCGATCCAGCGCGCGATTGAAGCGGCCCAGGACGGGGACGACGTGCTGGTGTCGCCAGGCACCTACAACGAGAACATCGACTTCCTCGGCAAGGCCATCACCGTGCACAGCACCGATGGCCCGAAGAGCACCATCATCGACGGCGGCCAGCGTGACTCGGTGGTGATCTTCCAGAACGGCGAAGGCCGCCAATCGGTGATCAGGGGCTTCACGCTGCGCAACGGCAATGCCGCGCAATTCCCGCTCAACGGCGGTGGGGTGAACGTGGTGATGGCCTCGCCAACGATCGACGGCAACCACATCACCGGCAGCTCGGCCTGCAGCGGCAACGGCGTGGGCCTGTATTTCTCAGGGGCGCTGGTCCGCCGCAACCGCATCTTCGGCAACCACCAGAACGGCTGCTCGGGCGGCACCCTCGGCGGTGGCATCTACATCGGTGGCAGTGGTGACGCTGTCGTGGTGGACAACGTCATCGAGAACAACCAGACCGACATGGCAGGCGGCGGCATCGGCATCAACGCCAGCGGCGTGGTGCGCGTCGAGCGCAACATCATCCGCGGCAACCTGGCGGGCTCCCAGGGCGGTGGCGTGGCGACGTACAACGACAGTCAGCCGATCGTGGCCAGCAACCTGGTGGTCGCCAACCGCGCCGTGCAAGGTGGCGGTCTGTACCTGTCGCCGCCGTTCGGCTCGACCGGTGGTGTCTGGGTGAACAACACCGTCGCCGACAACCTCGGCGACAACGGCAGCGAGATCCACACCACCGGGTTCGCCGATCAGATCCAGCTGACCAACAACATCGTCCGCGCCTCCGGGACCGCGGTCGCGGTGGTCTGCGACACCTCCTACAGCACGGCGCCGCCACAGTTCCGCACCAACGACCTGTTCGCCACCCGGGGCACCCTGCTGTCGGGCAGTTGCACCGGCATCATCGGCACCCAGGGCAACCTGTCGGTCGACCCGCTGCTCACCGGTGGCAAGCCGGCCGTGGCCTACCGGCTGCAGGCCGGCTCGCCGGCGATCGATGCGGGGCAGGCCACCGCAGCCGTGGGCCGGCGGGACCTGGCCGGCCAGCGCCGTGTCGTCGACGGCAATGGCGACGGACAGGCCGTGATCGACCTGGGCGCCTACGAATGGGCCCTGCCCTGAGGCTGCAGCGCGTCAGCCGCCCGGCGAGAAGGCCGGGTGGTAGCTCACCTCGCCCTGGGGCAGCACGCCAGCCAGCGGCAAGGCCATGAAGTACGCGGCCGGCGGCCCGGGATAGACCAGGCCCGGGCGCGCCGCAAAGCCGAAGCGGCCGTAGTAGGCCGGATCGCCCAGCAGTACGCAGCCCGCAGCGCCCTGTGACCGCAGGCGCTCCAGCGCGGCCTGCATCAGCGCCGAGCCGACGCCCTGGCGCTGCCAGGCCGGCAGCACCGAGATCGGCCCCAGGCCGTGCCAGCCTGGCGAGCCGTCGCTGATCGTCACCGGTGACACCGCCACGTGGCCGACCACCACGCCGTCCACCTCGGCCACCAGCGACACGCTCAGCGCCCCGGCGTCGCGCAGGCCGCGCACGATGCGCGGCTCGGAGCCGTCGGAATGCGGGTGGCCGCGGAAGGCCAGTTCAGTGACGACATGGATCGCGGCGCTGTCGTCGGGCGATTCGGGGCGGATCTGCATGGGGTCGCCATGCTGCCACAGCGTCCTCAGGCGAAGCTGTCGCCCATCAGCGTGGTGAACCAGGTCTGCATCTGGCGGTAGTTGCCGCTGCTGATGCTGGCCGCCTCGGTGGCCTTGGCGCCCACGCTGCTGCCGTTGTTGGCGGCCAGCTTCATGCTGCGCGTGGCCGGGTCGAACTGGTAGACCGCGGTCAGCCACGAGGCGGTGCCGGCGGTGATGGGCGAGTAGCAGGCCGAGTTGGCCACCGGCGCCGCATCGGGCTGCTGGCCCGAGAGCAGGCGCACCACCGCGTCGGCGCAGATCTTGGCCTCCTGGTTGGCCACGTGGCCGGCCTTGGGCAGGCCGCACTGCGCGGCGTCGCCGATCACGTGCACGCCGGGCACCGCCGTGGATTCGTAGCTCAGCACATCCACCGCCGCCCAGCGGCCGCCGTTGCCATTGGCCAGGCCGGCCAGCGCCAGCCACTCGCCGGCGGCACTGCCGGCGGCGCGCTGCGGCGGGATCGGGTTGACCACGTCGGCCTGCACGCGCTGCGGCGCACCCAGCGCATCGGTCCACTGCACCTGGCGCGTGGCGGCGTCGATCTGCAGGCCGCTGATGCCGGCCTGGTAGTCGATGACACCGCCGTGCACCACGCTGAAGGCGCGGGTGAAGGTCTCGACCTCGGCCTGGATGACCGGGTTGTGGTCCAGCACGATGACGCGGGCGCCGGGGCCGCGGGCCTTCAGCGCATCGGCCACCAGGCAGGCGCGCTCGTAGGGGCCGGGCGGGCAGCGGTAGGGTGCGGCGGGAATGCTCATCACGAAGGTGCCGCCGGCCGGCATTGAGGCGATCTGCTGGCGCAGCAGCTCGGTCTGCGGGCCGGCGCGCCAGGCGTGCGGCGTGCGCTGCGCGTAGTCGGTGGCGCTCAGGCCGTAGGCCTCGTCGAAGGCGATGCCGGGGGCCAGCACCAGGCGGTCGTAGTCCAGCGTGCTGCCGTCGTCCAGCGTCAGGCGGCGCGCGGCGGCATCCAGCGACTGCACCCGCGCCTGGCGCAGCACCACGCCGTAGCGGTCGGCCACGGCCTGGCGGCCGTAGCCCAGGCTGGTCAGCGTGCGGGCGCCGGTGAGCACCTCGTTGCTGAGGATGTTGGAGGTGTAGCTGCCGTCGGGGTCGACCAGCGTCACCCGCAGGCCCGCGCCGCCCCACAGGCGCAGGTACTTGGCCACGGTGGTGCCGGCCATGCCGCCACCCACCACCACCACCTGCGCGCTGGGGCCGCTGGGCACCAGGCGGTAGACCACGTTGCGGCTGCCGCCGTCACTGTCGGAGCGGGCGGCGCCACTGAGCAGCGCACCGCCCAGCGAGGCCAGGCCGAAGGCCAGCCACTGGCGGCGGCCGAGGGGTCGAGGCGTGTTCATCGGGTCTCCTGGTGTCATTGCTGCAGGTAGCGGATCACGGCCGCGATCTGCGCGTCGGTGTAGCCCTGGGCATGGGCGGCCATGATGTCGGTGCGTGCCGGGTGCGCGGCCAGGCTGCGGTAGCGCTGCACCTCGTCGGCCTCGCCGGTGATCGCTTCGAAGCCGCCCTGGCCGCCGGTGCCGTGGCACTGGAAGCAGTTGGACGCCAGCAGGCGCCCGGTGGTGTTGGCGGGCTGGCTGAGCAGCGTGGCGGCACCGCCGCCGTTGCCGCTGCCGCCATCGCCGCCGCCGTCGCTGCCGCCACCGCCGCCACAGGCGGTGAGTGCGGCGCACAGGGCCACGGCAACAAGGCCGCGCCCGGCTGGGGTGTGGAACATGGGGTGGGTCTCCCGTGAAGGCATGACCCATTGTTCGGCGCGCCGATGAGCGCCGGCTTAAACCCCCGGGGGTGTGCAGCGCGTCGTCAGCCGGCCTTCAGCGGGCGCCGCATCAGCCAGCGGCCATCCACCTGCCGCAGCGGCACGAAGCCCGCGGCCTCGAACATCGACAGCGGGCCGGTGTGCATCGCGGCCGCGTCGGCGGCCACGGGGTCGGCCCAGGCGTCCACCGCCTCGAAGCCCTGGGCCTGCAGCTGGGCGCAGGCCTGGGCCAGCAGCGCGGTGGCCACGCCGCGGCCGCGCCAGGCCGGCGCGACGACGAAGCAGGTGATCGCGCCCAGGCGGTCGGCCAGCGGCTCGGGCGCGTCGTCCATGATGCGGCAATCGGTCCAGGCGCCGGCATGGCACCAGCCGATGACCGCGCCGTCGGCCAGGGCCACCGCGCCGGTCTGCTGGCCGCTGGCGATGCGCTGGCAGGCGCGCGCCCGGTTGTCCTGGGCGGTGCTGGCCTGCCAGTCCTGGTGGTCGTGGTCGAAGCTCGGGAACTGGCAGTAGCAGCTGGCCCAGCGCGGATGGTCGGCAAAGGCCACGTGGTCGAAGAAGTGCAGCCAGGCCGGTCCCAGCGCAGACGACATCGGCTGCACGGCGAAGGCAGGGTTCATGCGCACGCTCCTGGGGCAAAGGCATCGGACCGGTCGGGGCACCCAGTATGCGCGCAGGACAGGGGGCGGATTCATGGCATGCTCGCCACCCATGGCCGAGTCTGTCTCCTCCCCCGCCCCTGCCGCCGGTGCTGCGGCGCTGTCCGCCCTGCGCATCCAGCGTGACGGTCCCGGCCGCGCGCGCCGCCGCCGCCGCTGGCCCTGGATCCTGGGCGGCCTGGTCGTGCTGGGCCTGGCCGCGGCGCTGCTGATGCCGCGCCGGCCCGCGGTGCAGGTGGGCACGGTGCAGGCCTCGCACGGCGCGCAGCAGTATGTGCAGCTGGCGGCGTCCGGCTACGTGGTGGCGCAGCGGCGCGCGGCGGTGTCGTCCAAGGCCACCGGCCGGCTGCTGGAGTTGCGCGTGCGCGAGGGCAGCACCGTCAAGGCCGGCGAGCTGATCGCGCGCCTGGATGCGTCCGACGTGGGGGCCGCGCTGGCCGCGTCCGAGGCCGGCGTGCGCCAGGCCGAGGCCGCGCTGAAGCAGGCCGAGGCCGGCCTGGTCCAGGCGCGCGCCCTGCAGGCCCAGGCCGAGGAAGACCTCAAGCGCACCCGCGGCCTGGCGGCGCAGCAGTTCGTCTCGCCGCAGGCGGTGGACGCGGCCGAGACCCGCGCCGCCACAGCCCGCAGCAGCACCGCCGCGGCGCAGGCCGCGCTGGGCACCGCGCAGGCCGCCATCGGCGTGGCGCGGGCGCAGGTGCGGGTGCAGCAGGTGGGGCGCGACTCCACCGAGATCCGCGCCCCGTTCGACGGCGTGGTGCTGCTCAAGAACGCCAACGTGGGCGACCTGATCACGCCCTTCTCCAACGCCAGCGGCACCTCGGGCGCGGTGGTCACGCTGGCCGACATGGCCACGCTGGAGGTGGAGGCCGACGTCAGCGAGTCGAACGTGGGCAAGCTCAAGCTGGAGCAGCCGGTGGAGATCACGCTCGACGCGCTGCCCGGCGAGCGCTTCCGCGGCAATGTGGCGCGCATCGTGCCCACGGTCGACCGCGCCAAGGCCACGGTGATGACCAAGGTGCGCTTCGAGAAGCTCGACCCGCGCATCCTGCCCGAGATGAGCGCCAAGGTGGGCTTTCTCAGCCAGGCGGTGACCGACGAGGATTTCAAGCCGCTGCTGGCGGTGTCGCCTCAGGCCCTGGTCGAGCGCGACGGCAAGCCGCAGCTGTGGCGCCTGGGCGCCGGCGACGTGCTGGAAGCCGTGCCGGTGCGCCGCGGCCGCACGCTGGGCGAGCTGGTCGAGGTGAGCGCCGACGGCCTGAAGGCCGGCGACCGGGTGGTGCTGGCACCGGCGGCCTCGCTGCAGGCGGGCACCGCGGTCAGCGTGGCCGCCTCGGGTGCCGGCCGATGAGCACGCCCGGCGCCGCGGCGCCGCTGATCCGGGTGCGCCAGCTGGCCAAGAGCTACCAGCGCGGCGACCAGCTGATCCCGGTGCTGCAAGGCATCGACCTGGAGGTGCAGGCCGGCGAGTTCATCGCGCTGATGGGGCCCAGCGGCTCGGGCAAGAGCACGCTGCTGAACCTGCTGGCCGGCATCGACCAGCCCAGCAGCGGCATGATCGAGATCGGCGGCGTCGACATCGCCACGCTGGACGAGGGCGAGCTGGCCGACTGGCGCGCCGCGCACGTGGGCTTCATCTTCCAGTTCTACAACCTGCTGCCGGTGCTCAGCGCGCACGAGAACGTCGAGCTGCCGCTGCTGCTGACCGACCTGTCGAGCCGCGAGCGGGCCGAGCGGGTGGACCAGGTGCTGTCCCTGGTGGGTCTCACCGACCGCGCCGACCACTACCCCAATGAACTCTCCGGCGGCCAGCAGCAGCGCGTGGCGATTGCCCGCGCGCTGGTGACCGACCCCTCGCTGATCGTGGCCGACGAGCCCACCGGCGACCTCGACCGCGCCACCGGCGAGGAGGTGCTGCGCCTGATGGACGCGCTGGTGCGCGACCTGGGCAAGACCATCGTCATGGTCACCCACGACCCCAAGGCCGCGGCGCGCGCGCAGCGCCTGGTGCACCTGGAAAAGGGCGTGCTGGTCGACGAGTTGCCGGAGGCCTGAGGTGTTCCTGCTGCGCCTGCTGCTGCGCAACGCCTTCCGGCACCGCCTGCGCACCGCGCTGACCATCGTCGGCCTGGTGGTGGCGATCGGCGCCTTCGGCCTGCTGCGCACGCTGGTGGACGCCTGGTACGCCGGTGTCGAGGCCAGCTCCAGCACCCGCCTGGTGACGCGCCATGCGGTGTCGCTGACCTTTGCGCTGCCGCTGTCGTATGCGCAGCGGATGAAGGCGGTGCCTGGGGTCACGGTGGTCTCGTGGGCCAACTGGTTCGGCGGCATCTACATCGACGAGCGCAACTTCTTCCCGCAGTTCGCGGTCGAGCCCGACACCTACCTGCGCCTGTACCCCGAGTACCTGCTGAGCGACGAGGAGCGCCTGGCCTTCCTGAAGGACCGCCAGGGCGCGGTGGTCGGCCGCAAGCTGGCGCAGAAGTACGGCTGGAAGCTGGGCGACACCGTGCCGCTGCGCGGCACGATCTACCCCGGCACCTGGAGCTTCACGATCCGCGGCATCTACGACGGCGCGCAAAGCCGCACCGACGAGAACCAGATGCTGTTCCACTACGCGCTGATCAACGAGAGCATCAAGAAGCGCTTCCCCGGCCGCGGCGACAACACCGGTGCCTTCATCGTCGGCATCGACCAGCCGGCGAATGCGGCGCTGGTCTCGCAGGCGATCGACGCCGAGTTCCGCAACTCGCTGGCCGAGACGCTGACCGAAACCGAAGCCGCGTTCCAGCTGAGCTTCGTCTCGATGAGTGACGCGCTGCTGGCGGCGATCGAGGCGGTCAGCCTGATCGTCGTGGTGATCATCATGGTGGTGATGGCCAACACCATGGCGATGACCGCGCGCGAGCGCCTGTCGGAATACGCCACGCTCAAGGCGCTGGGCTTCGGGCCGGGCTTCGTGGCGCGGCTGCTGCTGGGCGAGAGCCTGCTGATCGCGGCGCTGGGCGGTGGTCTGGCGATCGCGCTGACCTTCCCGATGGTGGCCGGCATCGGCGCGGGCCTGAGCAGCTTCCTGCCGGTGTTTGAAGTGTCCGGCACCACGGTGGCGCTGCAGGCGCTGGCCGCGCTGGTGGTGGGCCTGGTGGCCGCCGCCTGGCCGACCTGGCGCATGGCGCGCATCGACATCGTCGACGGGCTGCGGCACGTGGCTTGATCGGGGCGGCTTGATCGGGGTGGCCTGAGCGGCCAGGCCGTGGGTTCAGAGCGCCTGCGCCAGCCCCACGTACTCGGCCACCGGCACTTCTTCCGCGCGGCGTTGCAGGTCGAACTGGCCGCCAAAACCCTGCGCCTCGAGCCAGCGGCCCAGCGTGTGGCGCAGCAGCTTGCGGCGCTGCGAGAAGGCCACCTGGACCATCTCCTCCAGCCGCGCGGCGTCCAGCTGCGGCGGCTGCGGCCAGGGCAGCATGCGCACGATGGCCGAGTCCACCGCCGGCGGCGGATCGAAGCTCTCGGGCGGCACGTCGAACAGCGATTCGATGTCGTAGCGCCACTGCAGCATCACGCTCAGGCGCCCGTAGGCCTTGCTGCCAGGCGCGGCGGCCATGCGGTCGACCACTTCCTTCTGCAGCATGAAGTGCTGGTCCTCGACGATGTCGGCCACCGGCAGCAGGTGGAACAGGATGGGCGAGGAGATGTTGTAGGGCAGGTTGCCTGCCACCCGCAGCTTCGGCGCGCCCAGGCGGGCGGCCAGCGCGCGCCAGTCGACCTGCAGAACGTCGGACTCGACCACGTCCAGGTCAGGGCGCTGGCGCAGCCGGGCGGCCAGGTCACGGTCGAGCTCGATCACGGTGAGCCGGCCGCTGCGCTCGACCAGCGGCTGCGTCAGCGCCGCCAGGCCGGGGCCGATCTCGACCAGGGCCTGGCCGGGCCGCGGGTCGATCGCCCGCACGATGCCGGCGATGATGGCGCTGTCGGTCAGGAAGTGCTGGCCAAAGCGCTTGCGCGCCAGGTGCTTCACTGCGGCGGCTCGCGCATCTCGATGTAGGCGCGGGCGCGCAGCTCGTCGATCCACTCGGTGAAGGCGGCGTCGTACTTCTGCTCGCGCAGCGCGTTGCGCGCCTGCTCGCGCAGCTGGCGGATGTCCACCGGCACCTGGCGGCGGTCGGTCACCTGCAGCAGGTGCACGCCGAAACGCGACTGGAAGGGCTCGGACATGCTGCCCACCGGCAGGCGGTTCATCACCTCCTCGAACTCGGGCACGAAGGCGCCCGGGTTGGCCCAGCCCAGGTCGCCGCCCTGGGCGGCGCTGCCGTCCTCGGAGACGCTGCGCGCCACCTCGTCGAAGCGGCGCTTGCCGCTGGCGATCTGATCGCGCAGCTCGCCCAGGCGGCGCGCCGCGGCGTCCACGCTCAGGCTGGCGCCGGGCCGCAGCAGGATGTGCGAGGCGCGGGTCTGGGTGGCGGTGGCGATGGCCTCGCTGCGCTCGAGCAGCTTGAGCACATGGAAGCCGGCGCCGCTGCGCACCGGGGCGGCCACCACGGCGCCCACCGCCAGCGGCTTGACCGCCTCGACGAACAGGTCGGGCAGGCGGTCGGCCGGGCGGCTGCCCAGCTCGCCGCCGCGTTCGCGGCCGGCGCTGTCGTCCGACATGTCTCGCGCCACCACGGCGAAGCTCTCGCCGCCACGCACGCGGCGCAGCGCCTCGTCGGCGCGCGCCTGGCGCTGCGCGACCACGTCGGCCGCGGCGCCTTCGGGCACGCTGACCAGGATCTGGGCGATGTTGAGGGTCTGGGTGGCGCCGGCCTGGTTGCGCCGGGCCTCGATGAAGTTCTCGACCTCGCTGTCGGTGACGCGGATGCGCGCGGGCACCTCGCGCTCGCGGGCGCGCTCGGCCAGCAGCTGGTCGCGCAGGTTGGCGCGCAGGCGCTGGTAGTCCATGCCCTCGTCGCGCAGGCGGGTGCGGAACTGCTCGAGCGTCATCTTGTTGGCCGAGGCGATGTTGGCCACCGCGCGGTCAACCTCGAGGTCGTCGGCCTTCAAGCCGCTTTCGCGCGCCCAGGTGACCTGCACGCGCTCGTCGATCAGGTCGCGCAGCGCCTGGCGGCGCAGCTCGTCCTCGGGCGGCATGGGGCTGTTGGCGCGGCGCAGGTCCTCGCGCAGGCGCTGCGCGCGCTGTTCAACCTCGATCTGGGTGACCAGCTCGTTGTTGACCACCGCCACGATGTAGTCGGCCGAACGCGCCGTCGTGCGGCTGCTCTGGCCATGGGCGGCGGTGCCAAGGCTCAGGGCCAGAGCCAGGCTCAGGCAGGTCAGCAGGGAGGTGTGCTTGCTCATGGGGAGGTGGTGCTGGCCGCGCCGTCGTCGCGCAGCATTCGGTAGCCGGGGATATTGTCCTTCAGGACCTTGAGGGGGCTGGGCCCCAGGCGGGACAGGCCGATCAGCTCGAGCTGCACCATCAGCCGGGTGGTGGCCTCGCTGGTGCCGGTGGACACGCGTTCGGCCACGACGCGGCCGATCCAGCAGCCGGCGTCGTACTCCAGACCGGCCAGGCCTTCGGTGACACGGGCATCGCGCCGGCTGAAGTTGATGCGGCCCACGCCGTAGAGCGTGCCGCCGCAGGCGCTGCCACCGGCGCGCGGGGTCTCGCGCTGGTAGATCGGCCATTGCCAGCCGAGTTCCACCTGCTCGGACAGCTCGCGCGCGAAGCGGTAGGTGGCCGACAGCGTCTTGAAGTCTCCCGGCTGCCAGCGCGCCGCCAGGATCGAGCGGGTGGTGCGCTGGCGGTCGGTGTTGTATTGCAGGTTGACGTCGAAGCGCCACTGGGGCACCACGGTGCTGGAGCCGAACAGCAGCACGTCGGAGAAGCGCGAGGCGGCCACGCCGCTCTCGGCGCCTAGGCCCGAGGCGCCCAGGCGCTCGGGGGTGATGCGCTGGTCCTTGAACAGGTAGCGCTGGGCCAGGCCCAGGCGCAGCAACTCGCCGCCGCCCACCGGGTCGAACCAGCGGCTGCCGGCGCCCAGCGTGACCTGGTGGACATCGGTGACGAAGTCCACGCCCGAGAAGCCGTTGTCCTGGTAGATCGAGATCTCGTTGAAATCGTTCACCGAGCTGTCGAAGTTGGGCAGCGTGTCCTGGTTGCGCCAGGGCGTGCGCACGTAGTGCAGGCGCGGCTCCAGCGTCTGCGACAGCGTGCGGCCGAACAGCTCGGTGCTGCGCTCGAAGCGCAGGCCGGTGTCCAGGCTCAGCGTGGGAATGGCGCGGCTGGCGCGGGTGCGGCCGTCGCTCATCGCCTGGTCGGTGCGGTAGCTGGCGGCGTTGATCGCCATGCGCGGCGTGAACCAGCCCCAGGACAGGTCGTGCGGCCACCACAGCGCGCCCAGCAGGTGGGCGCGTTCGCCGTCGGGGCGGGTGTCGCCGGTGGCGCGGTTGCGCAGCGTGAAGTGGTTGAACTCCAGCTGCGTCGACCAGTTCAACCCGGCCAGCGCCTCGCCCTGGCCCATCAGGCCCAGCTGCGGCAGGCGCTGGTAGGGCGGCAGGATCGGCGCGTCGGCCACCTGCAACGTGCGCCAGCCCAGCACCCGCGCATAGGCCTGCAGCGGCAGGCCCAGCCAGGAGGACAGCGGCTGGCTGGCGCGCAGGTCCTGGGCCAGCAGGCGCGGCGTCAGGCTGGGCAGCACGCGCGAGAAATCCTTCCAGTAGCTGTCGTCGCTGGCGTGCTGCAGGTCGAGCTGGTAGTGCAGGCCGCTGGCGCGCTCGCCCTGCAGGTCGATGTCGGCGGCGCCACGGCTGCGCCCGGTGGTGCGGTCGTTGGGCAGCCAGTGGGCCTTCAGGCGGCCCTCGTCCTGCGCCCACAGGTAGCGGTACTCGCCGGTCAGCGACAGGCCGCGGCGGGTCAGCACGCCGGGGGTCAGCGTCAGGTCGTGGTCGGGCGCCAGGTTGACGTAGTAGGGCGTCTCCAGCTCGAAGCCGTTGCGACTGTCGAACGGGTAGATGGTGGGCGGCAGCCAGCCCGACTTGCGCTCGCCGGTGGCCGGAAAGCTCAGCACCGGCAGCGCCAGGATGGGCACGCCCAGGAAGCGCAGCGAGGCGCCCTCGGCGCGGCCGTCGTTGTGCTCGAAATCCAGCGACAGCCGGTCGGCCTGCAGCACCCAGTCGGCGGTGTCGGGGTCGTCGGCGCGGCAGCTGGTGTAGCTGGCCTGCTCGGCGGCCAGGCGATCGGTGCCGGTGAAGTTCAGCACCCGCGCCGTGCCGCCGCCGCCGGTGCGGGCGATGCGGTAGCGGGCGCCGTCGATCTGGCCTTCGCGGGTGTCCAGCTTCACCTCGGCACTGCGGCCTTCGAGCAGGTTGCCGGCCTGCTCCACCCGCACCGGGGCACGCGCCCAGGCACGGCGCTGGCGGGTGGAGAACTCCAGCAGGTCGGTGGTCAGGCGCAGGTCGCCCTGGCGCAGATCGACGTTGCCGCGGGCGACGCTGAGGTCGTCCAGCTGGCTGCGGATCTGGTCGGCCTCCAGCGTGACCCGGTCGTCGGTGGTGTCGATCTTCATCGCCGCCACCGGCGCCGCGCTCAGGCCCAGCGCCACCGCGGCAGCCACCGGCACCAGCCGCGGCAGGCGCGCGCTGGACAGGCGGTGAGCGGCGGTGGACGGGCGTGGGCGGAGCACGGCGGGACGATGGCGGGCACGGCCCACGTAAAATTCGATTATCTCCGAGGGCCTTCGCCACCCTATGACCGTTTCTCCCGATCAGATCGAGTGGCCCGACGCGGCCCGACACAGCGCCTTCCTGGCCTGGATCACGCCGTTGGCCGACAGCCAGGGCCTGCGCCTGGACACGCTGGCGCCCGCCTCGGCCGACGCCAGCTTTCGCCGCTACTTCCGCCTGGCCACGCTGGACGGCGGCTCGCGCATCGTGATGGACGCGCCGCCACCGCAGGAGGACGTGCGCCCCTTCATCGACATCGCCGGGCGCATCGCCCGCGCCGGCCTGCACGCGCCGGCGGTGCTGGCGGCCGACGAGGCCCAGGGCTTCGTGCTGCTGGCCGACCTGGGCCGCACGCCCTACCTGGCCGCGCTGCGCGAGGCCAGCACCGCCCAGGCCGACACCCTGATGCGCGACGCCTTCAAGGCCCTGGTGCAGTTCCAGGGCCAGGTCGACCCCAGCGGCCTGCCGGCGTATGACGACGCGCTGCTGCGCCGCGAGCTGGCGCTGTTCCCCGAGTGGTGCGTGCAGCGCGAGTTCGGCATCACCTGGACCGAGGCCCAGCAGGGCCTGTGGACGCGGGTGTGCGACGCGCTGGTGGCCAGCGCGCTGGCCCAGCCCACGGTGGCGGTGCATCGCGACTGGATGCCGCGCAACCTGATGCTCAGCGAGCCCAACCCCGGCATCCTGGACTTCCAGGACGCGGTGCGCGGCCCGGTGACCTACGACGTGGCCTCGATGCTGCGCGACGCCTTCATCTCCTGGGACGAGGAACGCGAGATCGACTGGACCGTGCGCTACTGGGAGCGCGCCCGCCGCGCCGGTCTGCCGGTCAACGAGGACTTCGGCGAATACTGGCGCCAGGTCGAGTGGATGGGCCTGCAGCGCCACCTGAAGGTGCTGGGCATCTTCTGCCGCCTCAAGCACCGTGACGGCAAGCCCGCCTACAGCGCCGACCTGCCGCGCTTCTTCGCCTACGCCACCAAGGTGGCGATGCGCTACGCGCCGCTCAAGCCCCTGCTGCCGCTGATCGAGCCGATGCAGGACGCCAAGGTGGCGGTGGGCTACACCTTCTGAGCGCGGCCGCGCCCGCGGCGCCTCAGGAACAGGCCGCGCCCGGCGGCCCGGCCAGGGTTTCGCATCCGGCCGCGGCCAGCCAGGGGTCGCGCGCCTCGCCGCCGAACACCTCCAGCAGGTAGTCCCACAGCGCCCGCGTGCGCGCCGGCACGTAGCGGCGCGAGGGCATGCCGATCCACAACTGGCTGCTGAACAGCCGCCAGCCCGGCAGCACCCGCTCCAGCGCGCCCTCGCGCAGCGCGTCGTCGATGACGAAGGACGGCAGCGCCGCAATGCCCAGCCCGGCCAGCGCAGCCGCGTAGTTGGTGTCGGTGTGGCTGGTGCTGAGCACGCAGCGCTTGTCGGGCGTGGCGATGAAGGCCTCGCCGCTGGCGCCATGCACGAAGCGCACGCCGCGCTGGATCTCGGAGATTGGCGGGATCAGCACATCGTGCTGCGCCATCTCGGCCGGGTGCAGCGGACGGCCGCGGCGATCCAGGTACTCGGGCGCGGCGCAGGTGATCACCTCGGTCAGCGCCAGCAGGCGGGCGACGAAGCCGCCGTCGGGGGCGTCACGGCCGGCCATCAGCGTGATGTCGAAGCTCTCGTCCACCGCCTCCACCGGCCCGGGCGCGCTGAGCTCCACCGTCACCTGCGGGTGGCGGCGGTGGAACTCGGGCAGGTGCTTGGCCAGCTGGTGCACCGCCACCGCCGGCGGCGCCAGCACGCGCAGGTGGCCGCGCGCCTCGGACACCGCGGCGCCGGCCAGGGCCTCGGCCTCCTCCACCTCGGCCAGGATGCGCCGGGCGCTGTCCAGGTAGGCCTCGCCCACGTCGGTCAGCGCCAGCTTGCGGGTGGTGCGGTTCAGCAGCCGAGCGCCCAGGTGGGCCTCGAGCTCGGCCACCAGCCGGGTCACCACCGCCGGCGCCAGGTCCAGCGCGCGGGCGGCGCCGGCCAGGCTGCCTTCGTCGACGACGCGGGCAAAGACCCGCATGGCGCGCAGCGTGTCCATTCAACTATTCCTTTTTCAGCAATGGTGCATGTTCGTGACGACAGTTTATTCGCAGGCCGTCAATCCGTACAGTTCATCCCATCGATGAGCCGAACCCAATAACAGAGCGACTCACCGAGGTGGGACAGGACGATCCTGAAAAGCAAGTGCTTACCTTGATTCGCCGTGCCCCGTGTACGAACCAACCACCTCCGTTTGAACAGGACCTCACCATGAACCGCACCGTCAAGACCGTTTTCGCCGCCGCCCTGGCCATCGCCGCCGGCGCCAGCTTCGCCCAGTCCAGCCGCAACATCCCCACCACCTGGGCCAACGAAGACATGTCGGTCAACACCTACGTCAACACCCGCGCCCAGGTCCAGGCCGAGCTGGCCGCCGCCCGCGCCAACGGCCAGATGGACACTTTCGACAACCTGGCCTACCTGAAGCAGGAGCGCGTGGGCAACCCGGTCGCCCCGATTCTGGCCAAGGTGCGCGAAGGCGCCCAGGCCGTGGCCGCCACCCAGACCGGTGGCCTGACCCGCGAACAGGTGCGCGCCGACCTGGACGCCGCCCGCCGCTCGGGCGAGTTCAACCCGTTCGACAACCTGGCCTACATGAACAGCACCGGCGCCCGCAGCGCCAAGGTGGCTCCGGCTGCCGTGGCCGCCAACGGCAAGTGATCCCGCGCCGGCCTGCACGGCCGGCCTGCTGACCACCCAACGCCCCGTGGAGGCCCCCTCCGCGGGGCGTTTCTTTTTCAGCAGTGCGTGGCTCGCCTGTCCTCGGCCCCCCTGAGCCCGGCCGCTGCCGATGGCCTGCCCCTGGTATACATTGAAGCCGTCGTGAAGCCGGGCTTCAAGCCGATGAACATCAGAACTGCAGGGGTGGTCGTCTGCCTGGTCTGCGTCGCCTTGGCGGGCTGCGCGGTGGCGGCAGCACCGCCCGAGACGCCATCCGTCCCGCGCGCGGCTGACACGTCAGTCCAGGACCGCGCGCTGCTGGAGCGCCTGCTGGCCCAGATTGAGCTGCGCCGCCTGGTGGAAACGCTGGCCGTGCGTGACGCGCTGGTCAACGGATTGGCGAAAGTCAGCGGCGAGGTGGATCGGCGCATGGCGGCCGGTGTGGCGCCACGCGTCCAGCTGCTGGAGACCCAGGCCGAACTGGCCGACGCGCGGATCTCCCGCCAGCAACTGGTGTCAGCGCTGGAGCAGCGGCAGGCGGACTACCTGCAGCGCTACGGCGAGGCCGCCGACTTGTCCGGCCCGTTCTCCTTGTTCGGTCCCATGCCAGGCCTGGATCAGGTGCGGCAGAGGGCGGGCTCGCGGGCCGACGAAGCCGAGGATGCCTGGCAGGCGCTCCGCCGACTTGAACCGCTGATGCCCATGTACCAGTCCCGGGCCAACGCACTGACCCAGCTGGTCACCATCAGGCAGAGCCAGTTCGACATCGGCCAGGTCTCGGTGTCGGAGTACTCGGTCCTGTTGGGCAGGCTGGCCGCGGCCCAGGCCCAGGCAGTCACGGCGGAGGCCCAGCGCCGCATCGGCTGGGCCCGACTGCAGGCAGCCATCGGGCGGCTTCAGCCAGCGGACCTGGCGCCGCGAGTGGCGGCGTTTGCCGCGGCTGCGGCGTCGTCCCCGCCCATCACCTCGGCTTCAGCCGTTCAGCATGTACCGGCTCCTGGCCCGACTCCAGCACCCCCGCGCTCGCCCGACGCCGACAACCTCGAAGCCCCGGCGGCCGGCGCTCCGTCGACCGATCCCACCCGCCCCGCCGACACCTCCACGGCGACCTGTGGCGACGGCCGCAGCACCGGCGGCCTGCCACCCATGGACTGGCCACCGCCGCGGCCCACGTCCGAGACCGAGATCTCGCGCCAGGCCCTGTTGGTCGAGGGTGCGCCCACCACCCTGGGAGACGTAGGCCGGCGGCTGCAGGGCGCGCTGGACAAGTTGAACTACACCAACGCCTACCTGTCGGTGCCCAATGGATTTGCGCTGGTCAGCCGGATCGAGCGCATCCTCGAGGACGGGCGGCCCAGCCCCGGCCCCGGCCGCTGGAGCCAGGACCCGCCGCGCAACCGCGAGCTCAGCTTCGGCGCCTTCGTGCAATCGCTGTTCCGCGCGCCGGTGGGCCGCTACCGGGTGATCGTGTTCGTTGTCACCGATGCGCCGCGCAACCGCCAGGTGCCGCAGACCGCGGAGACCGAGCGCCGCCTGCAGGACCTGCTGGACTGCGGCAGCACCCAGCTGCCGGTCGAGGTGGCGCGCCTGCCCTTCTCGGCGCGGGTACGTGCCCAGGCGCTGATCTACGAGTTCGACAAGCGCAACGCCAACACGCCCGCCGAGCCGGCCACCCAGGCGCAGCTGGACGCCCGCCAGCACTTGACAGCGGCCGGCATCCTCGGTGAGCTGTACCGGTGAGCGCAGGCCGATGAGCAGCGTCTTCATCAGCTACCGGCGCGGCGACAGCGAGTCGGACGCCGGCCGTCTGGCCGAGAACCTGGAAACTCTGCTGGGCAAGGACCAGGTCTTCCGTGACCACGAGGACATCGCCCCTGGCGCGCGCTTCAGCGAGGTGCTCGACCAGGCCCTGTCGCGCGCCGACGTGGCCGTCGTCGTGATCGGCCCGGGCTGGCTGACCGAGCTGCAGCGTCGCGCTGCGCTGCCCGAGCGCGACTTCGTGCGGCTCGAGGTAGCCCGCGCCCTCGAACGCATGCCCCGCGTGATCCCCGTGCTGCTGAAGGGCGCCACGCTGCCCAGTGATGCTGACCTGCCGCCAGACCTGCACGGCCTGTCGCGTTTCCAGGCGGTCGTGCTGCGCAACGATGCGGCTTGGCAGGACGACGTGAAGCGTCTGGCGCGCGCGATCGGGCTGCCCTACCGCTGGGACTGGCTGGCCGCACGGGCGGCGGGCTTCCTGCTGTTGCTGTTCGGCGGGCTGTTCTGGGCCCCGATTCCCAGCGACATGAACCGCTGGATCGTCATGGGCGGCGTGGCCGCCTATGCCGCGGCCGAAGCCGTGGCCGCGCGCCGTCAGCGGCCCTCCCACACGCGCTGATCCTTCTTGACCCGACCCGGCCCGCAGTCCGGTGCGGCCTGGGAGGTTCGTTCGCGTTTTCGCAATGAAGCATATCCGTTGTGGCTGTTTATTCCTGCAATCCGAGTCTATACAGTTCATCCCATCGATGAGCCGAACCCAATAACAGAGCGACTCACCGAGGTGGGACAGGACGATCCTGAAAAGCAAGTGCTTACCTTGATTCGCCGTGCCCCGTGTACGAACCAACCACCTCCGTTTGAACAGGACCTCACCATGAACCGCACCGTCAAGACCGTTTTCGCCGCCGCCCTGGCCATCGCCGCCGGCGCCAGCTTCGCCCAGTCCAGCCGCAACATCCCCACCACCTGGGCCAACGAAGACATGTCGGTCAACACCTACGTCAACACCCGCGCCCAGGTCCAGGCCGAGCTGGCCGCCGCCCGCGCCAACGGCCAGATGGACACTTTCGACAACCTGGCCTACCTGAAGCAGGAGCGCGTGGGCAACCCGGTCGCCCCGATTCTGGCCAAGGTGCGCGAAGGCGCCCAGGCCGTGGCCGCCACCCAGACCGGTGGCCTGACCCGCGAACAGGTGCGCGCCGACCTGGACGCCGCCCGCCGCTCGGGCGAGTTCAACCCGTTCGACAACCTGGCCTACATGAACAGCACCGGCGCCCGCAGCGCCAAGGTGGCTCCGGCTGCGCTGGCCGCCAACAAGCAGTGATCCTGCGCCGGCCTGCACGGCCGACCTGCTGACCACCCAACGCCCCGTGGAGGCCACTCCGCGGGGCGTTCCTGCGTGGAGGGTCTGACTGTGGCGCCCTCAGGTCTGGGCGCCAGCGGCCGATAAGACCGACATGCGTCGAGCCGTCCGCCTGTTCTTCCTGACCCGCCCGCTGTGGCTGAGCATTCCGGTGCTCATGGCCTTCAGCGTGGCCGCGTCGGTGGGCGCACTGATCCTGCTGACCGAGCTGATGGGCCTGGGCTACCCGCCCACGTTCCGCCGCTCGCTGATGGTGGCCACGATCGCGCCGATGCTGGTCTCGGGCCCCATCGGCGGCTTCATCGTGCACCTGCTGCGCGAGGTGGATGGCGCCCACCGCCGCGCCCAGCACCTGGCCTGGCACGACGAGCTGACCGGCCTGCTGAACCGCCGCCGCTTCACCGAGCTGGGCCAGCAGGCGCTGGAGCGCGCGCTGCAGCAGGACGAGGCGATCACCGCCGTGCTGCTGGACGTGGACGACTTCAAGCAGGTCAACGACCGCCACGGCCACGCCGCCGGCGACGCCGTGCTGCAGACGCTGGGCCACGTGCTGACCGTGTCGCTGCGGCGCAGCGACCTGTCGGGGCGCTGGGGCGGCGAGGAGTTTGCGCTGGTGCTGCCCGGCGCCGGGCGCGAGGACGCGGCCGGCATCGTCGAGCGCCTGCGCCAGGCCGTGGCCAGCACACCCATCGATGTCGGCGGTCAGCCGCTGGCCTGCACCGTGTCGATCGGTGTGGCCGACGGGCGCCCTGGTGACAGTTTCGACGCGCTGATACGCCGCGCCGACGACGCCATGTACCGCGCCAAGACCAGCGGCAAGAACCGCGTGTGCGCGGCCTGATCGACCGCGTCGCCCTGTTCGCCAGGATGGCCCTGCTCGCCCGGTGAGCGGCTGAACCGCGCCGGCCCCGCTGGCACCATCGCCCAGGCACGCCTCCCCGCACCGCCCCCGGTACCGCCAGCGCAGGCGCTGGGTTAGGCTGTGCCCATGAACATCGCCGTGATCGGGGGCGGCATCGCCGGGCTGACGGCCGCGTGGCAGCTGTCGCGGCAGCAGCACCGGGTGACGCTGTTCGAGCGCCACGCCGTGCCCGGCTTCGTGGCCAGTTCGGTGACCTTGGATGGCACGCAGGCCGGCCTGCGCGTGGACGTGCCGCTGCGCGTGTTCTACCCCGGCTACTACCCCACGCTGACCCGCCTGTACGCCGAACTGGGCGTGGCCACCGAGCCGGTGGACTACGCCACCAGCTTCAGCGGCGCCGATGGCGGCCTGTACTTCCGCTGGCGCAATGCGCGCTGGGGCAGCTGGTCGGTGCCCTATGTGTGGCCGCAGGACCTGGCCCATCCGCGGGCGCGTCGCATTGCCGCGGGCGCCCTGCGCTTCCAGCGCCGCGCCCGCGCCGCGCTGGCCGCAGGGGCCTTGAACGGCGCCAGCATCGGCGAGTTCGTGGCCGACGAGCGCATCGCGCCCGAGTTCGTCGACGGCCTGCTGCTGCCCGCCATCGCCACCATCGGCACCTGCCACACCCAGGACGCCCGCGCCTACCCCGCCCAGGTGGTGGCCGGCTACGCCGCCGCCGGCCTGGCCCGCCACAGCGTGCGCCGCGCCAGCGACGGCGCCGACGCCGTGGCCGCCCAACTGCTGGCCGGCATCCACCAGGTGCACTGCCAGGCCGGCGTGCAGGCCGTGCGGCGCAGCCAGCACGGCGACGGCAGCGTGACCGTGCTGCACGCCCGCGGCGACGAGGCCTTCGACCACGTCGTCTTCGCCACCCAGGCCAACCAGGCCCTGGCCCTGCTGGCCGACGCCACACCCGACGAAACCGCCGCCCTCTCAGCCTTCCGCTACCGCGCGCTGGAGGTGGTGATGCACCGCGACCCCACGCTGATGCCCACCCGCCGCACCGACTGGTCGCCCGTCAACGCCCGCGTGTGCGCCGAGCACCCGCAGCCCGAGAGCACCATCTGGATCAACCGCGTGCAGCCCGCACTGCGCCACGCCGAACCGATCTTCCAGACCGTGATGCCCCAGCGCGCCCCGCGCGACGACCGCGTGATCAGCCGGGCGCGGTTTGAGCGGCCGCTGGTGGACGCCGGCAACACGGCGGCGCTGGCGGCGCTGCAGCGACTGCATGGGCAGCCGGGGCGGCGGGTGTGGTGGTGTGGGTCGTATGCCGAGGCGGGGGTGCCGTTGCTGGAGAGTGCGGTGAGGTCGGCGGTGGGGGTGGCGAGCTGCGTGACCCGCGCAGGCGGCGTCGATCCATCCTTGCATCGGCCAACTTGACAACAGTTGTCAACGCCCACAAGATGCCCGCATGAGCCGCGCCACCATGAGCTTCGCCCTGCCCGAATCGATGCGCGAGTACATCGACCAACGGGTCGCGACCGGCCACTACGGCAACACCAGCGAGTACATCCGCGACCTGGTCCGCCGGGACCAGGAAGCCCAAGCCCGGCAGCGGCTGCGCGACCTGATCGAAGAAGGCCTGGCCTCCGGCCCTGGCCGGCGCCGCACCAAGGCCGACGCGCAGGCACTGCTGGCCATCGCACGCGGCGACACCGATTGAAGCCCGCGGTTCTGCGCCCGCAGGCGCTGCGCGATCAGCAGGACGAGGTCAGGTACTACCGCCGACAGGCCGGCAGCCGGGTGGCGGTGAAGGTGGCCAAGGCCACCGAGGCTGCACTCGACCAGATGGAGCTGGAGCCCGGCATCGGCTCACCCACGCTGGGCAAGGCCCTTGGCATTCCGGGGCTTCGGACGTGGCGGGTGCCCAGGTTCCCGCTGATCTGGTGCTACTTTGAGCGGGCCGACCATCTGGACGTGGTCCGGCTGCTGGGCGAGCGGCAGGACATGGCAGGGATTCTGAGCGGCGAGTTCGGCAAGGACTGAAGATGCCAGCAGAGTCGGGCCACCGGCCAGAGCCCGCGCCGCGCCAATGACCGTCACTCGGCATCCGCTGCTGGCGGCGCATGGATGGTCGGCGGGATCAGGCCAGATTCCAGTAGGCTGAGGCCCATGATGAGCCTGTCGTCCGACCCGATCACCATTCCAGAGGCCGTGAAGCAACTGCTCGGCATCGTCCAGCGACTGCACACTGCCTTTCCACACAAGGCCTTCACCCTGGACGGCCGGTTGGTCGGCGACCTGGGCGAGGTCCTGGTGGAGCAGGTGTACGACCTGACGCTGCTGGAGGGTCTGCAGAAGCACTACGACGCAAAGACGCCCGACGGCAAGCACGTCCAGATCAAGGCCACGATGAAGGCCAACGTGACGTTCCCGGTGGACCACACCCCCGACTACTACCTGGCCGTGAAGATCCACCCTGACGGACGCCTCGAGGAAATCTTCAATGGCCCGGGATCGATCGTGCGAGAACTGATCAAGGGCCGGAAAGCCACCAAGACGAACCTGCATTCGATCTCCATCGGCGCGCTGGGGAAGGTGCAGGGTGACGTGGACGCGGCAGAGAAGATCTCGCTGCGGCGATGACCGGCGTGAGGGCGGTGCCTTTGCTGTGCTTGGCGGCGGCTATCGGCCATCTCCAGTCGGTCGACCCCTCAAAGCGAGCGGCTGCAAGGCGCAGGAAGCCGATGTTCATCGGACTTATGCATGAGGCTTTTAAGAGTCATTCGACGCTCCCCAGCAAAATGTCGGCGGCAGCGGCCAGCGGACGTTCGACGCATGCGGGCCTGGAATCACTTCTACAACTGGCACAGCCCTCATCACGAAATCGGCTGCCAACCACCGATGTCCCGAATCAAGAGATCACGAAAGAACCTCTTGACTCCTCACACCTAGGCCTTTCGTTTGCCCATGAGCAACTGCATAGACGTCTAGGTAGCCACACTTATTGCGAGGATGCTGCCCCACCCCTACACTGTACGTATAAACAGTCACGGGGCCGCTTATGTCCGGGGAAAGTGACGCCGCATGCCTAAGAAATCGACGATGCTAGATGTGGCCGCTACGAGGTGCCGGTTCTGTAGGCAGTCATGGCTGCCTGCTGAAGGCGTGTCTGCCCGCCACTCGTATTGCGATGCATGTGCAGAGGAGCGTCGCGCAGCGGCGTTCGTGGCGTTCGGTGGCCCGCCGCCAGCAATGCAGCAGCCGCTGGACTCGCATCTGCTTCCTAGACAGTTGCGTCGTGGCTAACAGCCCTCGAAGAACTCCTCGAGTTCTTTGATTGTCTGCCGAGCTCCCTGAAGGGCGGAGGAGCCGCCCAACGTCTTCCTTCTACCAGTCGACCCTAGCGGTTCTGACCATGCGGTCCATCGGTGCTTTCGAGGTGACTGCCACGACCATTCGACCACCTTCAGGCGCTTTCCGGTGGTGAGCTCCCATCGGACAGAGTTGGCCTTAACCTCGACCTGCCACGCCGGCGTCTCAAGTGACGACAATGCGTTGAGAAGCTGCTGTGCGGACTGGAAGCGCAGAGTGGTGTCATCATTAAGCGCCTTGCGAATCATTCGCCGCCATCCGCTGGGCACGTGCGGCAGCCAACGCAGCGTGTTGGCGTAACCGCCAGCGGGAACGGTCGCCCGAGGCGCGGGGTCCGCGTCGTACCACTGCTGGCCGTGCAGCAGGCGATACAGCGTCATTCCAAGCGCCCAGATGTCGGACTTTGCGCTTGTCAGCCAGGTCGACCAAACTTCGAAAGCGATGTGATCCTTGTAGCCGGCCGCTGAGCCGTAGCCGTGCAACAGGCGGTCTGTCACCAAGCCGAAGTCACTAAGCAAGGCGACGCCGTTTCCGTCCAACAGAATGTTGCCTGGCTTGATGTCGCGATGGAGCATGCCTCGGGCGTGAAGCGCATCCAGGCCGAGCGCCACTTCGGTGGCAATCTTGCGCGCTTCTGCCAGCGTCATCGGTCCTCGCTCATAGGCGCTCTGGAGCGAGCCTCCGGCGCAGAACGCCATACACAAATGGATGTTGTTCCCGCAAGGGGTTTCGGAGATGCTGTGAACGCGCACGACATTGCGGTGCTCCGCGGCGGAGAGCCTTTGAGCCTCCGCCAGCAGACCGGCCTTGCGCTTGTTCCACTCCACCGCGGTCTCGGTAGCTGACCTCGACATCACCTTTACGGCCACCTGGCCGTGAACGCCATCAAGGCCTTCGAAAACCTCGCCGAACGCACCTGCACCCAGCTTGCCCAGGAGCTGCAAAGGCGGAACGATGACCATCAGAGCTCCCTTGCGGCAATGATTAGCATCGCAGCCTCCCTGCTCCCCTTACGCAGCGCTGCACCAGTGGTTTTCGACGTCCAAAAGCCCTCGTCCTCGAGATACTCGTCGACATTCCGGTCGCCGTACTTGCGGCTAATGACACCCTTGGCCAGCGACTGGACGCTTGCAACGGAAGCGGCTGCCGCGATGACAACTCCGCGGACCTCCGCGCTGTGTAGAAGTGACAGCGTCGCCTTCGATTGAGGCGCGGCACTTGCCTTCACCACCACCGATTTGATTTGCTGTTCCTTCAGAAAGCTGGCGCACCGCTGATGCAGAACGTGCAGCGCCGGCTCTCTTGGGCCGGATTGCAGGCTCCAGGTCTGGTCGTAATCGACCGAAATGGGGTCGTTCTTATCCGTCGGCACCTCTGCCACGACCACCTTCACAGCGTCACCCGAAACCACGAAACTGGCGAGTCTCTTAGACATCTTTCTGCCTCCTCTGAGGCTGAATATGTTACCCAACGCTACTCAGCAGTTCGCGCGTCGGCTGCCGAAAGCTTCAGGCGGGCTGAGCATCGCACAGCTCACGGACGACAAAGTCTTTGAAGACACACGGCCACTCATAGGAATTGCCCGCAGCCAAAGTGGAGCCGAGGAGGACGTTTACGACCCTAACTAAGGGGTCGATAGGTTATTGCCCAGCATCGGCTCGCTGTCGCTATCACCGGCGGCTCGCACTCGCCTCGGGTAAATCATCAAGAAGCTCGAGGAAGATGACAGAACGCTTGTAGGACCCATTAAAGAAAAAGTGTGCGCGTGTGCCGGCCGTCACCATAATCTTGCACATCGGCTTTCCGCACCTTGCTGTCGCTCATCGCGTTTGGACCAGAGGCAGCAACAGATCGATAGCTACTGTCCGTCGAGCCCACCCCGACCAAACACGGTCAGTCCGAGCCAGCCGTCTGCCAACAAAAAAGCCCCAAGCGCCAAGCACCTGGGGCCTCCTTGGGCCAGTTCTGAGAAGAACCCTCAGAACGGAATATCGTCATCCATGTCATCAAACCCCGTGCTCGACTTGGGCGCCGGGCGCGGTGCCGGGGCCGAGCGGGGAGCGGGCGCGGGGCGGGCGGCCGGCTCGCGGCTGTAGCCGCCGCCTTCGTCGTCGCCACCACCGCCGCCGCCACCGCCTTCACGGCCGCCCAGCAGCTGCATGGTCTCGGCGACGATTTCGGTGGTGTAGCGGTCGTTGCCGTCCTTGTCCTGCCACTTGCGGGTCTTCAGGCGGCCTTCGATGTAGACGGGGCGGCCCTTCTTCAGGTATTCGCCGGCCACTTCGGCCTGGCGGTCGTACAGCACGACCGAGTGCCATTCGGTCTCTTCCTGGCGCTCGCCGGTGTCGCGGCTCTTCCAGTTGCGGGTGGTGGCCAGGCGCAGGTTGCAGACGGCGGCGCCGCTGGGGGTGTAGCGCACTTCTGGGTCACGGCCCAGGTTGCCGATGAGGATGACTTTGTTGATCGAGGCCATGGGGCGCTCCAGGGAAGACGGTGGGCCAGACCGGCAGGCGCCGTTGGCGATAGACCCTTGATTGTGCCGCAAGGGCCCGGGCGTACCATTCCCCAGCAAGGGGGTGCGGGTGCGCCCCCACCGGAGGCCCCGATGAACCGTCTGCTCACCCCCTGGCTGCTGAGCCTGACGTTGGCGCTGGGCGCCTGCCAGGCGGCCACGCCGCCCGCCACGCCGCCGGCCGCCAATGTGCCGGCCGATCTGCCGGGCCTGGGCCAGGCGCTGGACCAGGCGATTGGCGACGCGGCCTGCCGCGCCGATGCCGATTGCCGCACCGTGCCGCTGGGCCACCGGGCCTGCGGCGGGCCGTCGTCGTACCGGGCGTATTCGCTGCTGGGCGGACAGCAGGCGCGCATCCTGGTTCTGGCCCAGGCCCAGCGCGAAGCCATGCGCGCCCAGGTGGAGCAGCGCGGCCTGGTGTCCGACTGCCGGGCGCTGATGGACCCGGGCGCGCAGTGCCTGGCCGGGCGCTGCGTGCCGCGCAGCGATGGCAACGGTCGCGCGGTGTACTGATCAGGGCTCGCCGTCCCAGTAGTCCAGCGCCTCACCCTGGCGCTGCACCACCCGGGTGGTGGGCGTCCAGGCCATGGTCTTGCCGGAGTCGGGGTACTCGCACAGCTCGGGGTATTGGCGGGTGCTGATCGACAGGTACTTGAGCGGCGCGTCCGAGGTGTTGAGGATGTGGTGCGGGTACTCGGGGCCGGCGGGCAGGAACATCACGTCGCCCGCCTTGATCGCCAGCCGCTCACCCGCCACGCGCAGCGTGCCGCTGCCTTCCAGCACGATGAACATCTCCTCTTGCGCATGGTGCAGGTGGTAGGGGCAGATCTGCTGGCCGGGCGGCACCACGTCCACCGAGCAGCCCAGCTGGCGCGCCGCGGTGCCGCGGGCCAGCACGGCGCCGCGGCCGGCGTACAGCGGCGGGCGCGCGAAGTCTTCGGCCTGCGCCGGGTCGGCCAGGGCCTCGTCGATGTTGCGGATCAGCGCCTGGCGCAGGCGTTGGGCGTTGTCGGTCATGGATCCTCCTGATGGGGGTACACCAGCATAGCGAGGCGGTGCGCCAGCTACCATCTCGCCCTTGATGCCGAACGCCACGCCTTCCCCTGCCCTGTCGATCCTGCACGAGGTCTTCGGCTACAGCGCCTTCCGCGGCCACCAGGCCGAGATCGTCGACCATGTGATTGCCGGCGGCGACGCGCTGGTGCTGATGCCCACCGGCGGCGGCAAGAGCCTGTGCTACCAGGTGCCGGCCATCGCCCGCCACCGCGCCGGCCAGGGTGTGACCGTGGTGGTCAGCCCGCTGATCGCGCTGATGCACGACCAGGTGGGCGCGCTGGAAGAGGCCGGCGTGCACGCCGCCTTCCTGAACAGCTCGCTCGACTCAGCCGGCGTGCAGCATGTGGAGCGCGAACTGCTCTCAGGCCGGCTGGTGCTGCTGTACGCCGCGCCCGAGCGCATCACCCACCCGCGCTTTCTGGCGATGCTGGATTCGCTGCACGAGCGCGGCCAGCTGGGCCTGTTCGCGATCGACGAGGCGCACTGCGTCAGCCAGTGGGGCCATGATTTCCGCGAGGAGTACCTGCAGCTGGGCGTTCTGGCCGAGCGCTTTGCCGGCGTGCCGCGCCTGGCGCTCACCGCCACCGCCGACACGCACACGCGGGCCGACATCGTCGAGCGCCTGTCGCTGCAGGGCGCGCAGGCCTTTGTCAGCAGCTTTGACCGGCCGAACATCCGTTACACCATCGTCGAAAAGGACAACGCCCGCCTGCAGCTGCTGCGCTGGCTGCGCGACGAACACGTGGGCGACGCCGGCATCGTCTACTGCCAGAGCCGCAAGAAGGTGGAGGAAACCGCCGAGTGGCTGAGCGCCGAGGGCATCCCCGCGCTGCCCTACCACGCCGGCCTGGAGGCCGAGATGCGCCGCCGCCACCAGGACCGCTTCCTGCGCGAGGAGGGCCTGGTGATGGTGGCCACGGTGGCCTTCGGCATGGGCATCGACAAGCCCGATGTGCGCTTCGTGGCCCACCTGGACCTGCCCAAGAACATCGAGGGCTACTACCAGGAGACCGGCCGCGGTGGCCGCGATGGCGAACCCGCCGACGCCTGGATGGCCTACGGCCTGGCCGACGTGGTCAACCAGCGCCGCATGATCGACGAGAGCACCGCGGGCGACGAGTTCAAGCACCTGCAGCGCGGCAAACTGGATGCGCTGCTGGCGCTGTGCGAAAGCCTGGACTGCCGCCGCGTGCGCCTGCTGCAGTACTTTGGCGAGGAGCGCCCCGCCGGCTGGCGCTGCATGAACTGCGACAACTGCCTGCAGCCGCCCGCCCGTTGGGACGCCACCGAGGCCGCGCGCAAGGCGCTGTCGTGCATCTACCGCTGCCACCAGCACTCGGGCTTCGGCTTCGGCTCGGGCCACCTGATCGACGTGCTGCGCGGCCAGTCCACCGACAAAACCCGCGCCCGCGGCCACGAAGGCCTGTCCACCTGGGGCATCGGCCGCGACCTGAGCGAGCCGCAGTGGCGCGGCGTGATCCGCCAGCTGATCGCGCTGGGCCATGTCACCACCGAAGGCGAGTACCACACGCTGGCGCTGGCTGATTCAGCCCGCGCGGTGCTGCGCGGCGAGGTGGCCATCGAGCTGCGCGAGCCGCGCGAGCCCACGCCGCGCAGCCGCAGTCGCGGCAAGGGCAGCACCGCCAGCCCGCGCAAGCTGCCGTCGATGGCGGCCTCGCTGGATGTGGACGGCCAGGCGCGCTTCGCGGCGCTGAAGGCCTGGCGCGCCGAGGTGGCCAAGGAGCACAATCTGCCGGCCTATATCGTCTTCAACGACGCCACACTGGCCCAGATGGCCGCCGAGCACCCCGGTACGCTGGACGACCTGGCGGGCATCAGCGGCGTCGGTGCCAAGAAGCTGGAAGCCTACGGGCGGCAGATCCTGCGGGTGCTGGACGCAGGTTGAGTCGGCCGCCGCGGGCTCAAGTCGGCGGCGCGGGGGACGACAAGGTGTTGTCCGCCGACGCGCGCCCATGCAGTACCCCCCCGTCGACTCCCTGCCGCGCCGCCGCCACTGGCTGCGGGTGCTGGTCATCACCGCGGTGGCCACGGCGGCCTCGCTGGCGCTGACGGCGCTGATCGTGGTGGTCGCGATGGGCCATGAATGGGCGCCCGCGGTCTGGTTGCCGGCCACGCTGGCACCCATGCTGATCGCGCCGCTGACGGCCTGGCCGATCCTGTCGCTGACCTATGCCCTGGATGCCGCCCACGCGGCCCTGCGGGAGGTCGCCGGCACCGATCCGCTGACCCAACTGCTCCACCGCGGCCGCTTCACCGAGCTGTTCCAGCACGACCTGGCCCAGGCGGCGCAGCGCGGCACCACGCCGGCCTTGCTGATCCTGGACCTGGACCACTTCAAGCAGGTCAACGACCAGCACGGCCACGCCGCGGGCGACGCCCTGCTGCGCGCGGTGGCCCGCACGCTGTGCGAGCGCGTGCGCGACGGCGACCGCGTGGCGCGCTGGGGCGGCGAGGAGTTCGTCGTGGGCCTGGGGGCGCACACCGGCGATGAGCTGCCGGCGCTGGGCCAGCGCCTGTGCGAGGCGATCGCGGCGATCCGGCTGCCGCTGGCCGATGGCACCACGCTGGGCACCAGCGCCAGCCTGGGCGGGGCGCGCTGGCGCGGCCCGGGCGACAGCCTGGACGCGCTGCTGCTGCGCGCCGATGCGGCGCTCTACCGCGCCAAGCAGGCCGGCCGCAACCGCCTGTGCCTGACCGACGACCCGGCGAGCTGAGGCTTGTCCTCCAAATGAGGGAGTGAACCCCCGCAGTTGCGGGAATGTGCCGCTGAAGTTCCGGCGCGAGGCTTCCGATACCGGCTCATCAGCCCGTCGCCGGAGCCCGACATGCCGCCGCTGCCCCGCCCGCACACCGCCCGCGAAGAACACGCCAATGCCGCCAGCCATGCGCTGGGGCTGCTGGCGGCCGTGCTGGTGCTGGCCATGCTGGCCAGTGACCTGGCGGCGCCGCTGCTGGCGCTGGCGCGCGCGCACCAGCGCATCGGGCTGTGGGTGTTCGGCGTGACGATGGGCCTGTGCTTTGCCGCCTCGGCGCTGTTCCATGCCTGCGCCGACGGCCCGTGGCGCCGCGCGCTGCGGCGCGCCGACCACGCGGCGATCTACCTGTTCATGGCCGGCAGCTACACGCCGTTTGCGCTGCGCGATGTGCCGGGCGGCGATGGCTGGCTGGTGTTTGGCGCGGTGTGGGTGCTGGCCACGCTGGGCATGGCCGCCAAGATGCTGGACCGGCTGCGCGGCAAGCTGCTGAGCACCGCGCTGTACGTGGGTTTCGGCTGGGTGGTGGTGGCCGCGCTGCGGCCGGTGCTGGCGACCCTGCCGCCCTGGCCGCTGCTGCTGGTGGTGGGCGGCGCGCTGGCCTACTCGGTGGGCACGGTGTTCTACCTGCTGGACAAGCGCTGGCGCTGGGGCCACCTGGCCTGGCACCTGTGCGTGCTGGCGGGCTGCGGCTGCCACGCGGCGGCGGTGCTGGTCAGTCTGCGCTGACCGCGGTCCGCCCAGGGCGGCGGACACCTCGACAACACCGTTGCGCGCGCGGTCGCGCGGCGCCGCTCAGGCCACCGGGCTGCGCCGGGCGCTGCGCGCCGCGCTGCGGGCCACCGGCGGCGCCGGATCGACCGGGTCCGTGGACGCCAGGCGCCAGGTGTTGCGGCCGCCGGCCTTGGCCTCGTAGAGGGCGGCATCGGCGGCGGCGGTCAGTTCGTCCTGGGTGCGGCCATGGCGCGGGTACAGCGCCGCGCCGATGCTGGGGCTGCTGTGCAGCGGCCGGCCAGCGTGGACCATGGGCTCGGCGAAGGCGGCCAGCAGGCGCTCGCAGCTGGCCTGCACCTGCGCGGGGTCGGCCGGCCAGGCCAACAGCACGGCGAACTCATCGCCCCCCATGCGGGCCACGCTGTCGCTGGCACGCACCTGGGCCTGCAGGCGGCGCGCCACCTCCACCAGCAGCGCATCACCGGCGGCGTGGCCCAGCTGGTCGTTGACCTGCTTGAAGTGGTCCAGGTCGACCACCAGCAGTGCAAAGCCCTGGCCCTGGCGGCGGGCCAGGCGTTCGAGCTGGTCGAAGCGCTCGCCGAACAGGCGGCGGTTGGCCAGGCCGGTCAGCGCATCGGTGAAGGCCATCTGCTCCAGCCGGGCCTGGCTGTCGCGCAGCGCGGCGGTGCGTTCCTCCACCAGCTGCTCCAGCGCGGCCTGGCGGCGGCGCAGCCAGGCGGTGCGCGCCTGCACCAGCGCGAACAGCGCGCCCAGGCCCATCAGGCCCAGCAGCGCGCGGAAGGCCGGGGTCTGGTGCCAGGCCGCGGGGATCACCACTTCCAGCTGCAGCGGCTGGCTGCTCCAGGCGCCGTTGCGGTTGGTGGCGCGCACCCGCAGCGCATGGCGGCCGGGCGAGAGGTTGGTGTAGGTGGCCCAGCGGTGGCGCGATTCGGTGCTGACCCAGTCGCCGTCCACGCCGTCCAGGCGGTGGCCGTAGCGCAGCAGCTCGGGCGCCGAGTAGTCCAGCGCCGAGAACTCCACCGCCAGGCCGCGGGTGCCCACCGGCAGCTCCAGCCGGCCCTGGCGCACGGCCGTGGCCCACTGGGCGCGCGGCAGCGGCTTGCCGTCCACGCGCAGCTCGCTGATCACCACCGCGGGGTCGTGGCGCCAGGCCTGCCAGCGGGCGGGGTCGATGGCGGTGAGGCCGCCGACGCCGCCGAAGAACAGCGTGCCGTCGGGCGCGCGGGTGCCGGACTTGGCCCAGTAGGTGGCCACGCCCACGCCGTCGGCCAGGCGCTGGGGCACGGCCTGCAGGGTGTCGGGGTCGATCCAGGCGAGGCCGTCGTCGGTGCTGACCCAGACGCGGCCCTGCTCGTCGGCCAGCATCTGGGCGATGTTCAGGTCCTGCAGCCCCTGGTCCTCGCCGACCACCTGCACCCGGGCGTCGGGCTGCAGCGGCCGCTCCACCACGTAGACGCCGGCCCCGCCGGTGCCCAGCCACAGGCGGCCGCGGGTGTCGGTGAGCAGGGCGTTGACGATCAGGCCCTTGAGCGCCGGACCCTGGGCCTGCGGCGAGGGGAAGGCGCCGAGCCGGCCGGTGGCCGGGTCCAGCAGCGCCAGGCCCGAGCGGGTGCCCAGCCACAGGCGGCCGTCGCCGGCCGGGGCGATCATCTCGACCCGGCGGTCGGTCAGCTCGGTGTGGACGACCCCGCCGGTGCCGCGCTCGTCCAGGCGCCACAGGCCGTCGGCGGCCCCGATCCACAGCGTGCCGGGCTCGCTGTGCAGCGACCACACGGTGGCGGTGGCCGGGCGCCCGGGCACCGCCACGCGCTCCACGCGGTCCAGCCGCTCGGTGGTGCGGTACAGGCCATGCTCGCTGCCGATGTAGACGTGGCCGGCGTGGCGCACCAGCGCATAGACCGCGCCCTCGGGCAGCCGCTGCGCCGGCGTGCCCGGCTGGGCGCGCAGCTGGCGCACGCGGCCGAGCACCGGGTCCAGTTCCTCGATGCCCAGCGGGCTACCCACCCAGACCCGGCCGTCGGGCAGCGCCAGCACCGCGTCGGCGCTGTCATGCGACAGGCCACGGGAGCCACCGGTGCGGCCGGTGCGGCCGTAGAGCGTGGCCACCTGGCGGGCGGCGACGGGGTCATGGCGCATCAGGCTGCGGTCGCTGCCGATCCACAGCAGGCCGTCGCGGTCGGTCCAGACCAGCCACATTGCGTCGCTGTCCAGGCCGTTGGGTTGCAGCGGGTCATGGCGCACCGGCTGGCCGACCAGGGTCTGCGGATCCACCCGCAGCAGGCCGCGGGTCTTGCTGGCCAGCCAGATGTCACCGGTGGCGGCCTGGGTGATGTCCACGGTCTCGGCGCGGTAGGGCTGCGGGGTGGCGCCGTCGCGCTCGCGCACGGTCAGCAGCCGCTGCTGGGCCGGGTCCCACACGCGGGTGCCGGTGCGCAGGCCCAGCCAGAGGCGGCCGCTGCGGTCCTCGAACAGGCTGCGGACGATGGCGTCGGGCACGCCGGCCACGCGCTCGAACTGCCGCTGTTGCGGGTCGGAGCACCACAGACCGTGGTCGGTGCCTACCCACAGGCGGCCGTCGCGGGCGTTCACCAGGGCGGTGATGCGCAGCGACGTGGCCCCCTCGTGGACCAGGGCCACGCGCTCGACGCGGCGGGTGGGCGGGTCCAGGCGCACCAGGCCGCCGTCGCCGCCCACCCACAGGCGCTGCCCGGGGGCGTCGGCCAGGGCGCTGACGCTGGGGTGGGGCAGGCCGTCGGCGGCGGCGGGGAAGTGCTCGAAATCGTCGCTGTCGGGCCGGAAGCGCACCAGGCCGGCCGACATCGTGCCGGCCCACAGGCGGCCCTGGCGGTCGCGGAACAGGCGCTGGACGAAGGCATCGGGCAGCGCGCCGGGCCGGCCGGGGGCGGCGCGGTAGGCGCTCATGCGCTGGCCGTCCCAGCGCACCAGGCCGTTCTGGGTGCCGATCCAGAGCTGGCCGCTGGCGTCCTGCTCGATCGCGGTGGGCCCCAGGCTGTTGGGCAGGCCGTTCTCGTTGGCGATGCGCTGGATGATCGGGTCGGCCACGGCGCGCCAGTCGGTGCCGGCCTGGGCGGCGGGCAGCAGGGCCAGCCACAGGCCCAGGCCCGCCAGCCCGCAGACCGCAGGCAGCGGGCGGGGCGTTCGGCGGTGGCGGGCGGTATGGCTGGACATGGGCCCGGACAGGCCGGCGGGCCCGTGGCGGCGGTCAAGAGGGTGAATTGTGGGGCGGACCCCGCTCAGACGAGCCGGCAATAAGACCGGTTCACGCCCTTCTCAATCGGCATGGCACTCGTGAACATAAGTGCCGGGTGCGTCGCAGAGTACCGATTCGACCGGCGGCGTGCGCGCCTTGACGCGGCGGCCGCTGCCGTGGGCCGTCAGCCAGGCCTGCCAGGTGGGCCACCAGGAGCCCTCGCGGCGCTCGGCGCCGTCGGCCCAGTGCTCGGGATCCACCCAGGGGTCGCCGGGCGCGCGTGTGCGCAGCGCATGGTGGCGCCGCGGGTGGCCGGGCTCGCTGACGATGCCGGCGTTGTGACCGGCATTGGTGAGCACGAAGCTGAGCTCGCCATCGACCAGGCGGTGGATCTTGTAGACCGACTTCCAGGGCGACACATGGTCCTGCTCGGTGCCCACCACGAACAGCGGCTGGCGGATGTCGCCCAGCGAGACCGGCCGGCCCTGCACCGGGTAGCGTCCCTCGGCCAGCTCGTTGCGCAGGTAGCAGCGGCGCAGGTACTCGCTGTGCATCACCGCCGGCATGCGGGTGGTGTCGGCGTTCCAGGCCATCAGGTCGCTGGGCGCGTCGGCCTCGCCCAGCCACAGCGCGCGCAGGCGCTGCGACCACACCAGCTCGCGCGAGTGCAGGTAGGCGAAGCTGCCGGCCATCTGGCGGCCGCTGAGGAAGCCGCGCTCGGCCATCATGTCCTCGATCAGCGCGACCTGCGATTCGTCGATCAGCACGCCCATCTCGCCGGGTTCGGCGAAGTCGGTCTCGGCCGCCAGCAGCGACACGCTGGCCAGCGGCGGCAGCGCCGCACCGCCGGCCACGCCACCCGGGCGCGCCAGCGCGGCCGCGGCGATCGACAGCAGCGTGCCGCCCAGGCAGTAGCCGGCGGCATGCACCGGCTGGCCGCCGCACAGCCGGCCGATCGCGGCCAGGTTGTCCAGCACGCCCTGCTCCAGGTAGTCCTCCAGGCCGAGCAGGGCGTCGGACTCGTCGGGGTTGTGCCAGCTGAGGATGTAGACGGTGTGGCCCTGCTCCACCAGCCAGCGCACCATGGAGTTGTGCGGCGACAGGTCCAGGATGTAGTACTTCATGATCCACGAGGGGACGATGAAGACCGGCTCGGCCTGCACATTGGCGGTCAGCGGCAGGTACTGGATCAGCTCGCTCAGGGCGTTGCGGTGCACCACCCGGCCGGGGGTGACCGCCACCTCCACGCCGGGGCGGTAGGCCTGCGCCGGCGGGCGCAGCGGCGCCAGGCCCTGGTCGCGCCGCCAGGCGTCGAGCGCGTTGAGCGCGCCGTCCACCAGGTTGCCGCCCAGGCGCTCAGCGGTGCGCTGCAGCACCTCGGGGTGGGCCAGACCGGCATTGGCGGGCGAGAGCATGTCCAGCCACTGGCGCGCCAGGAAGCGCGTCATCTCCTGGTGGTGCGCGGTCATGCCGCGCAGCGCGGTGGCGTCGGCCCACCAGCGTTCGGCGGCATGCTGGGCGTGGACCATCGGCGCCCAGGGCCATTGCTGCCAGGCGGGGTGGCGAAAGCGCGGGTCGCGGGTGTCGTCCGGGGCGCCGCCCAGCGCCTGGCCCCAGCACTGCAGCGCGGCCTGCTGGGCGCTGGCGGCCAGCCGTGCGGCCTGCGCCGGCTGGGTGGCCAGGTGCAGTGCCCAGTCGGTGAAGGCCAGGGCCAGCGAGATCGGCGACAGCCCGCCCCACAGCGGCGCGGCGGCGGCGTGGAAGCGGCTGTCGAGGGCCTGGGCGGCGGCGCGGGCAGCCTGCTCGGGATCGGTGCTGGCGTCAGGGGTGGAGGGGGTGTCCATGGTCACGATTGGAGCGCGACGCGCCGCCGCCGTTCGCGCCAGCGGCCGGGTTTCTTGACCGAGGTCAGCTGCCGACGGGGCCGCCGTCGGCGCGGCGGATCACCAGCGTGGCCGACCGGGGCCGGCCGTCGGGGCGCTGGTCGGGCCAGTTCGAGAAGCGGCGCGGCTGGGCCGGGTCGTTGCGCTCGCCGGGTGCCTCGCCCGGGTGCTGGATGTTGATGAACATCGTGCGGCCATCGGGCGTGCCGGTGGCGCCGGTGATCTCGCAGCCCACCGGGCCGACCAGGAAGCGGCGCACCTCACCGCTGGCCGGGTCGGCGGCCAGCATGGCGTTGTTGCCCAGGCCGGCGTGCTCGCCGCGGCCCATCACGCTGCTGCTCATGTCGGTCTGGATCCAGAGCAGGCCGCGGCCGTCGACCCACAGGCCGTCGGGGCAGCCGAAGGCGTCGCCGCGGATGTTGCCGCGCGCCTCGGGGCGCTCGGCCGCGGGGTCGCCGGCCAGCACGAAGTGGTTCCAGCGGAAGGCCTCGCCGTCATGGTCGCCGTCTTCCTTCCAGCGGATGATCTGGCCCATGGTGTTGCGCGCGCGCGGGTTGGCGGCATCGGGCGCGGGCTGGCCTTCGGTGCCGCGGCGGCTGTGGTTGGTCAGCGTGCTGTAGACCCAGCCGTCATGGTCGACCGCGGTCCATTCGGGGCGGTCCATCTTGGTGGCGCCCAGCAGGTCGCTGGCCTGGCGGGCCTTGACCAGCACCTCGCCCTGGTCGGCGAAGCCGTTGGCCGCGGTCAAGGGGCCCTGGCCGTGCACCAGCGGCAGCCAGCGGCCGCGGCCGTCGGCATCGAAGCGGGCGACGCTGAGTGTGCCGTGGTCCAGCAGTGTGGCGTTGGCGCGGGCGCCGCCGGGCTGGATCTTGTCGCGGCTGACGAAGCGGTAGAGGTACTCGTTGGCGGCGTCCTCGCCCATGTAGACCACCGCCCGGCCGTCGCGCGTGCGCACGGTAGTGGCGCCCTCGTGCGCGGCGCGGCCCAGTGCGGTGCGCTTGACCGGCGTGCTGGCGGGGTCGAAAGGGTCGATCTCGACCACCCAGCCGAAGCGGTTGGGCTCGTTCGGGTGGCGGCCGGCGTCGAAGCGCTCGTCGTGCAGGTGCCAGCCCAGCCAGGCCTGCTCGCCGGCCCGCAGGCCCCAGCGGCGCTGGTGGGCGTCGGGCTCGGGTGGCGGCTGGAAGTAGCCGATGAAGTTTTCCTCGCAGGTCAGGTAGGTGCCCCAGGGCGTGATGCCGCTGGCGCAGTTGTTGAACGTGCCCAGGATGCGCTCGCCCTTGGGATCGGCGGCGGTGCGCAGCAGCGGGTGGCCGGCGGCCGGGCCGCCCACCGCCATCGGCGTGCTGGCGGTGATGCGCCGGGCATGGCGCGAGGGCCGCACCACGTCCCAGCGCCCACCCTGCTCGCGCACCTCGATCACCGACACGCCGTGCGCGGCCTGCGACTTGCGGACCTTCTCGGCGTTCCAGCCGGCGCGGCCGTCGGGGAACAGCAGTTCGGGATCGACGTACTCGTGGTTCATCACCAGCAGGCCGCTGCGGCTGCCGTCCAGGCTGAAGAAGTGCAGGCCGTCGTGGTGCATGCCCAGCTGCGCGGCCTGCTCGTCGGCGCTGTTGCCGGCGTCCCAGCGGAAGGCGGGCATTGCGCCGGCCAGGCCCACCGGGTCGCCCCAGGGGGCGATGACCTGGGTGGTGTAGCCCTCGGGCACGCTGACCGTGTCGGTGCGCGACACCGGCACCGGCTTGAAGCCGATCAGCGACGGCGTGGCGGCAGCGGCCAGCGGGGCGGCCCAGCCGGCCGCCGCCAGCGCCACGCCGTGGCGCAGCGCCGAGCGGCGCGAGGCGTCAATCACCTCGGCCAGGTGCGGGTGGGGGCTGGGGTTGCTGTCTTCGGGTTCGGTGTTCATCGGTGCTCCGTCAGGCGTCCAGCAGGCTGAACGCCGCCTGTGCCGCCACGCGGCCTTCATCGGTGGGCACGACCCACAGCTCGACTGCGCTGTCCGCCGCATGGATGGCGGCCACGCGGTCGCCGCGGGCGGCGCTGTTGGTGCTGGGGTCGAGCCGCACGCCCAGGTGGGCCAGGCCGGCGGCCAGCTCGGCGCGCAGCGCGGCGTCATGCTCCCCGATGCCGCCGGTGAAGGCGATCGCGTCCAGCCCGCCCAGCACCGCGGCCAGCGCGCCGGCCTCGCGCAGGCAGCGGTGGGTGAACAGGGCGATGGCTTCGGCGGCGGCCGGTTCGGTGCTGGCGCGCAGGGTGCGCATGTCGGCGCTCAGGCCCGACACGCCTTTCAGGCCGCTGCGGCGGTAGAGCAGGTCTTCCAGCGCGTCGGCGCTCCAGCCCTGGCGCAGCAGGTGCAGCAGCACGCCGGGGTCGAGGCTGCCGCTGCGCGTGCCCATCATCAGGCCTTCCAGTGCCGAGAAGCCCATGGTGGTGGCCACCGAGCGGCCGCCGCGCAGCGCGCACAGGCTGGCGCCGTTGCCCAGGTGGGCCAGCAGCACCCGGCCGCCGGCGCGCGCGCTGTGCTGCGGCAGCGTCTGCGCCAGGTACTGGTAGGACAGGCCGTGAAAGCCGTAGCGGCGCAGGCCCTGCGCGGCCAGTGCGCGGTCGGTGGGCAGGGCCCGCTCGACCGCCGGCAGCGTGGCGTGGAAGGCGGTGTCGAAGCAGCCCACCTGCGGCAGCTGCGGCAGCGCCTGCAGGAAGGCGGCCACGCCGTCCAGGTTGTGCGGCTGGTGCAGCGGCGCCAGCGGGGCCAGCGCGCGCAGGCGCTGCAGCGCGGCGGCGTCCAGCCGGCAGGGTGCGATGAACGCCTCGCCGCCGTGGACGATGCGGTGGGCCACCGCCAGCAGCCGGGCGCCGCGCTGGGTGCAGTCGTGCAGCAGGCGCTGCAGCGCCGCGCTGAAGGCGGCTTCGCCGGCGGCCTCCAGGCCCTCGATCTGGCCGGTCCACAGCGCCGCGCCCTGGCGCGGGTAGAGGCCGAACTTCAGCGACGAGGAACCGGCGTTGACGGCCAGCACGGCCTCGGTCACTGGACGACCCTCCGCACGGCGTGCTCCGGGATGAGCGCTTGGGAGCGGCCCGGCGGGCTCACTGGAGTACCTTCGTGCTCCGCACTCCGGCATTCGCCCTTGAGGCGGCTCGGCGGGCTCACTGGAATACCTTCGTGCTCCGCACTCCGGCATTCGCCCTTGAGGCGGCTCGGCGGGCTCATGCCGCCGCCTCCGGCGCCGTCTGGCGCGCCAGCAGGGCCGCCAGCGCGGCCGAGGCGACGCGCGAATCCGCCCCGTCGGCGCGGCTGGTCAGCGCGATCGGCACGCGCGCGCCCAGCACCACGCCGCAGCTGGAGGCGCCGGCCAGGTATTCGAGCTGCTTGGCCAGCATGTTGCCGGCCTCCAGGTCGGGCACGACCAGGATGTCGGCCTGGCCCGAAACCGGCGAGCTGATGCCCTTGATGCGCGCGGCCTCGGCCGAGATGGCGTTGTCGAAGGCCAGCGGACCGTCCAGCACAGCACCGCTGATCTGGCCGCGGTCGGCCATCTTGCACAGTGCGGCGGCGTCCAGCGTGGAGGCGATCCGCGGCGTCACCGTCTCCACCGCCGACAGGATGGCCACGCGCGGCCGCGCCACGCCCAGCGCCTGCGCCAGCGTGATGGCGTTGCGCACGATGTCGGCCTTGACCTCCAGCGTGGGGGCGATGTTGATGGCCGCATCGGTCACCAGCAGCGGCTTGGGGTAGGCCGGCACGTCGAAGCGGAAGACATGCGACATGCGCCGGCCGGTGCGCAGCTTCGGTTCGGCCAGCACGGCCTGCATCAGCTCGTCGGTGTGCAGGCTGCCCTTCATCAGCATCGCCACCTCGCCGCTGGCGGCCAGGGCCGCGCCCTGGGCGGCGGCGGCGTGGCTGTGCGGCACGTCTACCAGGCGGTGGCGGGACAGGTCCAGGCCCAGGCTGCCGGCCAGCGATTGCAGGCGGTGCGCCGGGCCCACCAGCACCGGCTCGATCAGACCCTGGTCGGCGGCGTCCAGCGCACCGCGCAGCGAGGGCTCGTCGCAGGGGTGGACCACGGCGCAGCGCACCGGCGCGGCGCCGGAGACGGTCTGCACCCACTCGCGCAGCCGGGCGGCGGGGTCGAACAGGTGCAGCCGCGGCAGCGCGGGTCGCGGCCGGATGACCTTGTGGGCGGGCGCGCGCACCTCGGCGCGGCCGGTGACCACCTGCTCACCGGCCTGGTTGTGCACCTCGCAGTCCAGGCTCACGCCGCGCGTGGCCTCGTCCTTGGCGTTGACGGTGACGGTGACGGTCAGCGTGTCGCCCACCCGCACCGGGCGGTGAAAGCGCAGGTCCTGCGCGACGTAGATGGTGCCCGGCCCGGGGAACTCGGTGCCCAGCACGCTGGAGATCAGCGCGCCGGCCCACATGCCGTGGGCGATGACGCCGTGGAAGCGCGTGCCCTCGGCGTACTCGGGGTCGAGGTGGGCGGGGTTGTGGTCGCCCGAGACCAGCGCGAAGGCCTGGATGTCGGCCATGCTGAGCGTGCGCACCAGCTGGGCGCGCTGGCCCAGGCGCAGCTCGTCGAAGGTCAGGTTCTCGATGGTGTCGGCGGCGATGTCGTCCATGGGCCCGATTCTGCGCCGGCCAGGTGACGGCTTCAGGACGCCGCGCTGTCCTCGCGCAGCGCCTTGAGCAGCGCATCCATGTGGATCACGGCGTGGCGCTGGTCGGGGGCGTCGAGCACGCCCTCGCGCTTGAGCTGCGAGATCAGGCGGCTGGCGGTCTCGATCGTCATGTCGAGCATCGCGCTCATCTCCAGGCGCGCGGGCAGCCAGACGCTGCCGCCGTCGGCGTACTCGCTGAGCTTGAGCAGCAGGCGCAGCATGCGGTGGCGCGCCGGGCCGGAGCACAGCTCGGTGAGCCACTCGTCCGCGTCGTCCAGGGCGCGCTGCCAGCGCTTCATCAGGTCGACCAGGATCTCGGGGCGGTCGCGCGAGAGTTCGTCGACCAGGGTGCGTGGCACGCGGCAGACGCTGACCTCGGTGCAGGCCACGGCGTCGGCAGCGTAGGTCTGGCCCAGCATGGCTTCGAGGCCCAGCATGTCGGAGCGGCCGGCCAGGCGCAGGATGCGGCGCTCGCCGCGCTCGCTGGTGCGCTCCAGGCGGACGATGCCCTCGCGCACGGTGTAGGCGGCGCTGCCCACTGCCTGGGCGGCATAGAGGCTCTGGCCGGGCTGCAGCCGGATGTCGGCGATGTGGACGTGGATGCTGTCCAGCGCCGCATGGTCCAGCACGCCGAAGAGGGCAAAACGCCGCACGCCGCAGTCGGCGCAGACCTGGGCCTGCGGGTTGAACAGCGCGTGCTTCAGGGGAATCACGGAGGCGGGGCTCATCCGGCCAGTATGCCGGGGGCCCGGGCCCCGGTGGACGACAGGCCCTGTTGCCCTATCGGGCAGTGCGGTTGGGCCAGTCAGGCGTCAGTAAATACTCACTGACGCTCAGGCGCTGCATCAGCGCTTCTGGTCGGCCTTCTGGGTGCGGGCGCGGGTGCGGCTCTCGCTGTGGCCGACGGACGTCCAGAAGGGTTCGAACTTCTGGCCCTTGTCGGTACCGGCATCAAAGCGCCCCAACGGCACGCGGGCAACCGGTTTGTAAGTGTGTGCTGACTTCTGCATGGTGGGTCCTGTCTGGCAGCGCTTGCGGGGCTGCCTCGAGGATGCAACGCAGCATCGTTGACGTCGGATGACAAGGCATTCACAAAAAAGCGACGGGTGACCGGGCGGGGCGGGCCGACTATCATGACCGGTTGCCTTCGCCCGGCGCCGTGCCGGGCCGCTCCCGCCATGTCCGACCACGCCCACGTCCCCGGCCGCGCCCTGATCTCGGTGCGCGGCGCCCGCACCCACAACCTGAAGAACGTCGACCTCGACCTGCCCAAGCACGCGCTGGTGGTGATCACCGGGCTGTCGGGCTCGGGCAAGTCCAGCCTGGCCTTCGACACGCTGTACGCCGAGGGCCAGCGCCGCTACGTGGAGAGCCTGTCGGCCTATGCACGGCAGTTCCTGCAGCTGATGGACAAGCCCGATGTCGACGTGATCGAGGGCCTGTCGCCTGCCATCAGCATCGAGCAGAAGGCCACCAGCCACAACCCGCGCTCCACCGTGGGCACGGTGACCGAGATCCACGACTACCTGCGCCTGCTCTACGCCCGCGCCGGCACGCCCTTCTGCCCCGACCACGGCCTGCCGCTGCAGGCGCAGAGCGTGAGCCAGATGGTCGACGCGGTGCTGGCCCTGCCCGAGGGCACCCGGCTGATGGTGCTGGCGCCGGTGGTGCGCGACCGCAAGGGCGAGTTCGCCGAGCTGTTCCAGGACATGCAGGCCCAGGGCTATGTGCGCTTCCGGGTGGACGGCGCGGTGCTGGACGCGGCGGACGTGCCGGCGCTCAAGAAGAACGAGAAGCACGACATCGACGTCGTCATCGACCGGCTGAAATCCGGCGAGGGCATGAAGCAGCGCCTGGCCGAGAGCTTCGAGGCCGCCCTGCGCATCGCTGACGGGCGGGCGATCGGGCTGGAGATGGACAGCGGCCAGGAGCACCTGTTCTCGTCGAAGTATGGCTGCCCGGTGTGCAGCTATTCGCTGCCGGAGCTGGAGCCGCGCCTCTTTTCGTTCAACGCGCCGGCCGGCGCCTGCCCGCACTGCGACGGCCTGGGCGTGCAGACGGTGTTCGACCCCGAGCGGGTGGTGGCCTTCCCGTCGCTGAGCCTGGGCTCGGGCGCGATCAAGGGCTGGGACCGGCGCAACGGCTACACCTTCTCGCTGCTGGAGAGCGTGGCCGCGCATTACCAGGCGGACATCGACCAGCCTTTCGAGGCCCTGCCCGAGGCGCTGCGCCAGGTCATCCTGTACGGCTCGGGCGAGGAAGAGATCAGCTTCACCTACGAGGCCGAGGGCAAGAACGGCAAGACGCGCAGCGTCAAGCGCTCGCACCCCTTCGAGGGCGTGATCCCGAACTTCGAGCGCCGCTACCGCGAGACCGACTCGGTCGCGGTGCGCGAGGACCTGGCGCGCTACCAGGCCGCCAAGCCCTGCGCCCACTGCGGCGGCACGCGCCTGAAGCGCGAGGCGCGGCATGTCTTCCTGCCCGGCAGTGCGGCCGAGCGCGGCCGGCCGATCTACGAGGTCGAGCACCTGACGCTGTCCGAGGCCCTGCAGTGGTTCGGCGCGCTGAAGCTGGAGGGCGCCAAGGCCGAGATCGCCGACAAGGTGGTGCGCGAGATCCGCTCGCGGCTGAAGTTCCTCAACGACGTGGGCCTGAACTACCTGAGCCTGGACCGCAGCGCCGACACGCTCAGCGGCGGCGAGGCCCAGCGCATCCGCCTGGCCAGCCAGATCGGTTCGGGCCTGACCGGCGTGATGTATGTGCTGGACGAACCCAGCATCGGCCTGCATCAGCGCGACAACGAGCGCCTGATCGGCACCCTCAAGCACCTGCGCGACCTGGGCAACAGCGTGCTGGTGGTGGAGCACGATGAAGACATGATCCGCGCCGCCGACTGGTGCGTGGACATCGGCCCGGGCGCCGGCGTGCATGGCGGGCGCATCATCGCCAGCGGCACGCCCGAGCAGCTGGCCGCGCACCCCGATTCCCTGACCGGGCGCTACCTCGGCCGGGTGCTGAAGATCGCCACGCCGCGCGAGCGCCGGCCGCGCAACGACCAGCTGCCGGTGCCGGCGCTGCGGGTGGTGAACGCGCGCGGCAACAACCTCAAGGGCGTGACGGTGGAGATCCCGGTGGGGCTGCTGACCTGCGTCACCGGCGTCTCGGGCTCGGGCAAGAGCACGCTGGTCAACGACACGCTCTACGCCGCGGTGGCGCGCAAGCTCTACGGCAGCCACGCCGAGCCCGAGGCGCACGACGCCATTGAAGGTCTGGAGGCCTTCGACAAGGTGATCAACGTCGACCAGAGCCCGATCGGCCGCACGCCGCGCTCCAACCCGGCCACCTACACCGGCCTGTTCACGCCGATCCGCGAACTCTTCGCCGAGGTGCCGGCGGCGCGCGAGCGCGGCTATGGTGCCGGGCGCTTCAGCTTCAATGTCAGCGGCGGGCGCTGCGAGGCCTGCCAGGGCGACGGCGTGATCAAGGTGGAGATGCACTTCCTGCCGGATGTCTACGTGCCCTGCGACGTCTGCCACGGCCAGCGTTACAACCGCGAGACCCTGGAGATCCTCTACAAGGGCCGCCACATCGCGCAGGTGCTGGACATGACGGTGGAAGAGGCGCACGGCTTCTTCAGCGCCGTGCCCACCATCGCCCGCAAGCTGCAGACCCTGCTGGACGTGGGCCTGGGCTACATCACGCTGGGACAGAGCGCCACCACGCTGTCCGGCGGCGAGGCGCAGCGGGTGAAGCTGGCGCTGGAGCTGAGCAAGCGCGACACCGGCCGCACGCTCTACATCCTGGACGAGCCCACCACCGGCCTGCACTTCGCCGATATCGAGCTGCTGCTCAAGGTGCTGCACCAGCTGCGTGATGCCGGCAACACCATCGTCGTCATCGAGCACAACCTGGACGTGATCAAGACCGCCGACTGGCTGATCGACATGGGCCCCGAGGGCGGCGCCGGCGGTGGCACGGTGGTGGCCGAGGGCACGCCGGAGACCGTGGCCGCCGCGCCGGCCAGCCACACCGGGCGCTTCCTGGCGCCGCTGCTGGCCGAGGGCTGAGCCGCCGGCGCCAGCTCAGCCTGGCGGCAGCTCGGTGACGCGGTCGCGGCCGGCCTGCTTGGAGGCGTAGAGCGCCTGGTCGGCGCGCTCGACCAGGGTCTGGGCCGATTCACCGGCCTGCCAGCGGGTCAGGCCCACCGACAGCGTCACCCGCGCCAGCGTCTCGTTGCTGTCGTGGCGCTTGATGCGCGCCGCGCTGACGCGCTGGCGCACCTGTTCGGCCAGCGCCAGCGCCTGAGGCCGCTCGGCCGCGGGCAGCAGCACCGCGAACTCCTCGCCGCCGATGCGCGCCACCGTGGCCTCGGCCGGCGCCAGCGCGCGCACCAGTTGCGCCACGGCGCGCAGCACCTGGTCGCCGAAGCCGTGGCCCCAGGTGTCGTTGACCTGCTTGAAATGGTCGATGTCCAGCGCCAGCAGCCAGATGCCGGTGGCCGGGCCGACCGGAATCGACAGGCACTGCGCCAGCGCCTCGTCGAAGCCGCGGCGGTTGGCCAGGTTGGTCAGCGGGTCCACCACCGCGTCGCGGCGGGCGCGGTGGACCTCGTCGCGCAGCTGGTCGATCTCGCGCTGGTTGGCGGCCAGCCGGTCCTGCAGGGTCTGCAGCGCCTGGCGCATCTGCTGGGTGTCGGCCATCACCGCGCTGACGGCGTCGCTGGCGCGGTCGGTTTCGGTGGACAAGGCCTGGCTGAGCCGGTCGAGGGCGTCGCCATAGCGGGCGGTGGAGTCGCCGGCAGCCTGGGCGCTGTCGGCCATGCCGGCCAGCAGGTGCTGCATGCCGTCGGCCACGCGGCGGGCGGCGTCGGCGTCGAAGCCGGCGACGAAACGCTGGTAGAGCGCCAGCGTGGTGGCCTCGTCCAGGCGGCCGTCACGGGCCAGGGCCTCGTCGACCGCCGCGCGCAGCGCCGGATCGCGCTGGGCCACGTAGCCGTACCAGACCGCATAGCTGACGGGGTGCAATGCGGCAGCCTGGCGCGACATCAAGGGCAGGGCCTTGCGCAGCCACTCGGCACTCAGTTCGATGCTCTCGGTGTAGTGGTTCAACGTCGTCACTCCCAACAACGTGCGGCGTCTTGGCGTGGGATCGATTGTGATCGGCAGCGGCGCCCTCTGACACGCATGCGACAGACACAAGATACCGGTTTTTCTGCAAAATAGTCCGGCTCGGCGTCTGAGGCACACCACACGATGGTTGATCTCGCGCCTCCCGGCAGCCCAACACGCTGCCGACACGCCAACAAGGCCGGCGCCAGGCAGCCCGGCAGGAGAGGGAGATGCAGTCTGACCCCGCGCAGGCATGGACACCGTCCGAGTCCGAACGGCTCGAGGTGCTGCGCATGCTGGACCTGCTGGACGGCCAGCCCGTCTCCACGCTCGACGCCCTGGTGCAGGCCGCCCGCGCCGCCACCGGCCGGCGCATCGCGCTGGTCAGCCTGGTCGATGACCAGGCCGCCCACCATGTCTCGCGCGACGGCCTGGACACGCTGAGCACGCCCAAGGCCCTGGCCTTCTGCAGCCTGGCCATCCGCAGCGACGAGTTCTACGAGATCTCCGACCTGCGGGCCGATCCGCGCTTTGCCCAGCATCCGCTGGTCGACACCGCCCAGGGCCTGCGCCACTACGCGGCAGCCCAGTTGCGCGTGGACGGCCATGCGCTGGGCACCTTGTGCGTGCTCGACCACGAGCCCGGCCCGCTGCCACTGCAGGCGCGGGCCACGCTGCTGTGCCTGGCCGAGGCCGCCGCACAGTGGCTGGACCTGCAGCACCGTCACCGCCGGCTCGAGAACCAGGCCGAGCGCCTGGTCGACCTGGTGCGCGCCGCCGGCGACTGGGCCTGGGAGAGCGACGAGCACGACCGCCTGATCTGGATCGACGGTGAGCTGCTGCGCATCACCGGCCTCGACCCGGCCGAACTGCTGGGCCAGCCGATGCAGCGCGAGCCCCTGGTGGATGGCGGCGGCCAGGAGCTGCCGCAAGGCGGCGACCTGCTGCAGGTGCTGGAGCGCCGGCAGGCCTTCTCCCGCCTGGTCACCGCGATGGACTGCCCGCGCGGCCGCCTGCTGGTGTCGCGCAGCGCGCAGCCGGTGTTCGACCTGCAGGGGCGCTTCCGCGGCTACCGCGGCTCGGCGCGCGACATCACCGCGCGCGTCGAGCGCGACAAGCTCTGGCGCGACCGTGCCGCGCTGGAAGCGGTGCACCGCAGCCGCAGTGCCTTCCTGTCGCGGGTCAGCCATGAGCTGCGCACGCCGCTCAACGCCATCCTCGGCTTCACCCAGCTGATGGCGATGGACACCCAGCATCCGCTGGCAGCGCCGCAGGCGCAGCGCCTGGACGGCGTGCGCCGCGCCGGCCAGCACCTGCTGGAGCTGGTCGACGACGTGCTGGAGGTGGTGCGCCTGGGCCAGGGAGGGCGGCAGCTGGCCTCGGTGGCGCTGGCCCTGGCGCCGCTGGCAACGCGCGCCATGCAGCCGCTGCAGGCGATGGCGGACCTGGCGCAGGTGACGGTGCGCGTCGACATCGACCCCGCGCTGCAGGTGCTGGGCGACGAGGCCGGGATCGGCCAGGTCCTGGGCCACCTGCTGTCCAACGCGATCAAGTACAACCGCCCGGGCGGCCGGGTCCGGCTGGCCGCCAGCCGCCAGGGCCCCTGGGTGCGCCTGACGGTGGAGGACACCGGCATCGGCCTGGCGCCGGGCGAGCTGCAGCAGCTCTTCCAGCCCTTCCAGCGCGCGGGCGCCGAGCGGCGGCGCGTGCCGGGCAGCGGCCTGGGCCTGGTGCTGGTGCGCGAGCTGGTGGGCGCGATGCGCGGCCAGGTCGACGCCACCAGCACGGCCGGCGTGGGCAGCTGCTTCAGCGTGGAGCTGCCCGCCCCCGAAGGCGCGGCCGCGCCCGCCACCGCGCAGCCGCGGCCGGCGCGCCGAGTGCTCTACATCGAGGATGAGCCGCTGAACGTGCTGCTGATGCAGGAGGTGTTCAAGGCCCGGCCCGAGTGGGAACTGCGCGTGGGGCGCGACGGCGAGGAGGGCCTGACCCTGGCCCAGTCCTGGCAGCCCCACCTGGCGCTGATCGACATGAACCTGCCCGACATGAATGGCCTGGAGGTGCTGCGCCGCCTGCGCGCCGACGAGCGCACGCGCACGCTGCGCTGCGTGGCGCTGTCGGCCGACGCGATGAGCGAGCAGGTGCAGTCGGCGCGGGCGGCCGGCTTCGACGACTACTGGACCAAGCCGATCGACCTGAACCACCTGCTGGATGCGGTGGGCCGGGCGATCGACGGCGCCTGAAGCGCACGGCGGCGCCGAGCGCGCATGAAAAAGCCGGCACGAGGCCGGCTTGGGGACTGGGCGGCGGCCGAGGCCGCCGTCAGACCATGATCAGCTCAGGTGGCTGTTGATCAGCTTGGTCATCTCGAACATCGAGACCTGCGCCTTCTTGAAGATTTCCTTCAGCTTGGCGTCGGCGTTGATCATGGTCTTCTGGACCTTGTCCTGCAGACCGTTCTTCTTGATGTACTCCCAGACCTTCTTCGTCACCTCGGTGCGCGGCAGGGCCTTGTCGCCAATCACGGCGGCCAGGTGGGCGCTGGGGGTCATCGCCTTCATGAAGGCGGCGTTGGGGGTGCGCTTCTTGGCCGGAGCGGCCTTCTTCGCGGGAGCCGCCTTCTTGGCCGGCGCCGCCTTCTTGGCCGGAGCCGCCTTCTTCGCCGGAGCGGCCTTCTTGGCGGGGGCCGCCTTCTTGGCCGGAGCCGCCTTTTTCGCCGGAGCGGCCTTCTTGGCCGGAGCCTTCTTCGCAGTTGCCATGTCGATTCTCTCCATCAAGTGAACTGTTGATGTGCCGGGACCGGGCGAGGGTCGCGTGAACCCAAGTTCTCAGCGGCACCGCAGCGGGGCCAATGGTACTGCGCGGATACCCGGCTGAGAAGCTGTTTTCCCTCGTAAAACGGCCTCGGAAAGGCCTCGCAGCCTCTTTTTTGTCTCCTCGGCACGTCAGGCTGGCAGGGCCCTATACCGTCACCGGTATGTTGGCGCGCTGTCCAGGCCTCAGAATCGCGGCATCGTCCTGCTCGCTTCACGGCCTGGCGTTCCATGAAACTCATCGTCCGATGGCTGCTGCTGGCAGCCGCCCTGCTGCTGGTGGCCCACCTGTACTCCGGCGTCAGCGTGGCCGGCTTCGGTGCCGCCCTGATCGCCGCCGGCGTGCTGGGCCTGCTCAACACGCTGGTGCGACCGCTGCTGGTGCTGCTGACCTTGCCGGTGACGCTGCTCACGCTGGGGCTGTTCCTGTTCGTGATCAATGCGCTGATGTTCTGGTCGGCGGCGTCGCTGCTCGACGGCTTCGCGGTGACCGGCTTTGCGGCGGCGCTGATCGGCTCGGTGATCTACAGCCTGTGCGGCGTGGTCATCGACCTGGCGGTGGAGCGGCTGTTCCAGCGCGAGTGAGGCTCAACCCGGATCGGGCACGCGCTCGCCGTGCTGCTCGATCCACAGCCGGCGGCGCTCGGCCTCGGCTTCGCGCAGGCGCGACTCGATGATCGCGGCGTCCTGGTAGCCCTGCGCGCCGGTGCTGCGCGCGGCCTGCTGGGCGGCGCGGAAGCGGTCGACCGCGCCGGTGACGTCGCCACGCGCCCAGCGTGCCTCGGCCAGCGCGCCCAGCGCGCGCACCTGCTGGCCCAGCGGCTGCGCCGAGGCCGCCAGCGCGTCCCAGGCCGGCGCGTCGCGGCGATGTTCCACCACCCAGGCCTGCAGCGCTTCGGTGGAGGCGCGCAGGCCGGTGTCGGCGCCGGGCTCGCCCAGGCGGGCCAGGGTCTGCGCGGTCTGGGCGCGCAGCAGCAACGCGGCGCGGCTGGCATCGGTGCCCAGCGCGTCGCTGGCCTGGTGCAGCCGGGCGGCCAGGTCGGCCGAAGGGGCCTCGCCGCTGGCGCGCGCCAGCAGAATCTCCAGGCGCAGCAGCCGCCACAGGCGGCGCAGCACCGGCGCATCGGGCTGGCTGTCGGCCACCAGTGACAGGCCGGCCGCGGCCTGCTGATCGGCCAGCGTGAAGTCGCGCAGGCGCGAGGACGCCAGCGCGGCGCCGTAGAGCTGCGCCTGGCGCGCCAGATCGGCTGCGGGCGATCCCAGGGCGCCGGCGGCCTGCACCCGGCGCAACGAGGCCTCGCCGGGGTCGGACAGCGCACGCGCACGCGCCTGCATCAGCGCGTGGCGGGCCTGGCCGGCAGCGGGGCCGCGGGTCAGGCCCTCGGCGCGCAGCCGCGCCTCGGTGATGCGCTCGCTGGTCAGCGGATGGCTGCGCAGGTAGGGGTAGAGGCCGGCGTCATTCAGGCGCGAGGCGGCGTCGAGCTTCTCGAACATCGCGCTCATGCCGCCCAGGCCGAAGCCGGCGGCGCCCATCAGGTCCAGGCCGATGCGGTCGGCCTCGCGCTCCATGTCACGCGAGAAGTTCAGTTGCCCCTGCGCGGCGATCGCCTGCGAGCCGACGATCACCGCCTGCAGGCCATCGGGGCTGCGCGACTTGGCCGCCGCCAGCACCCCCAGCAGCATGCCGGCCATCGTGGCCATGGACTGCCGGCTGTTCTGGCCGATGCTGCGCGCGATGTGGCGCTGGGTGACGTGGGTGAGTTCGTGCGCCAGCACCGAGGCCAGTTCATCCCGGGTGGCGGTGATCGCGATCAGGCCCAGGTAGACGCCCAGGTAGCCGCCCGGCAGCGCAAAGGCGTTGACCGCGCGGTCGCGCACCAGGAAGCCTTCCCAGGCGAAGCGGCGCGCCAGGTCGGCGTCGATCGCATCGCGCTCGCGCGCGGCAGCCAGCAGCGGGCCGAGCAGGTCGTCCAGGTACTCCTGCAGCAACAGGTCCTCGAGGTAGTCGGGGTCCTTGCGCAGGTCGCGCATGATGTTGTCACCCAGGCGCCGCTCCTGGAGGATGTCGACATCGTCCGAGGCCGAATCGCCCAGGGCGGGCAGGCGCTGCGCCGATTGCGCCAGCACCGTGGGCGCCGGCGCGGCCAGCAGCGCCAGGGCCAGCGCCAGGGCGCTGCGGCGCCACGGAAGAAGCGATGTGAAGGACATGTGAAGCACCGGCGCCGCCGGGCCGTCAGGAAGCAGGTGGCCTCCTCACTGACCCCGGACGCGGGGGAAAGTTCGGTCGCTATCATGGCACCGACGCAGGCCCCGCGGCCTGCGGACCCACCCCACCCGGACCCGGCGATGAGCACCTCCCCCCTGACCCATTTCGACGCCCACGGCCAGGCCCACATGGTCGACGTGGGCGCCAAGACCGAGACCCACCGCATCGCCCGCGCGGCCGGCAGCATCCGCATGCAGCCCGAGACGCTGGCGCTGATCGCCTCGGGCAGCGCCAAGAAAGGCGACGTCATCGGCATCGCCCGCATCGCCGCGATCCAGGCCGCCAAGCGCACCGCCGACCTGGTGCCGCTGTGCCACCCGCTGCCGCTCACCCGGGTGGCGGTGGACTTCCGGCTGGACGAGGCCAGCAGCAGCGTGCACTGCGAGGTGCAGGCTGAAACCGTCGGCAAGACCGGTGTCGAGATGGAAGCCCTGACCGCCGTGCAGGTGGGCCTGCTGACGATCTACGACATGTGCAAGGCCGCCGACAAGGGCATGGTGATGACCGACATCCGCCTGCTGGAGAAGCAGGGCGGCAAGAGCGGCCACTGGGTGGCCGCGAGCACCGACGCCTGAGTCAGCGCGGCGCGCGGCGGCCGAAGTCGGCCGGCGTGTAGACGCGTTCAGGCGCTTCGCACTGGAAGGGCAAGGGGGTCGGCGGCGCATCGCAGACCGCCAGGAACTCGCGCGCGTCGGGGTTGCGGAACTCGCGCAGGCGCTCGACCAGGAAGCGCGCGCGATCGCGCTCACCGATTTCATCCAACGCGCGTGCCCAGGCGATCATCAGGCGCGTGTCGAGCAGCGCATGGGTGGCGCGGTCGAAAGCGGGCATCTGGGTGGACGGCTGCTCGGCCACGGTGACCGCGGCGTAGTCGGCGTGGTGACCGAACAGCAGGCTGCCCTGCCCGCGGGCGATGCGCTGCTCCAGCGTGCTGCGGCCATCGCCCGGGCCGAACACCGCCACCACCTTGGCATAGTCCTGCAGGACGAAGGCCGTGGTCAGCAGCACCGCCGCCCCCACCGGCAGCCAGGACGGCGAGCGCGCCGGATCGGCCCGATCCGCCCGGGACGCGCCCAGTGCATGGCCCCAGGCCCAGGCGGTGGGCAGCAGGAAGTAGGCATACCACAGCGGGTACTCCAGCATGCTGTGCAGGCCGATCAGCAGCACCATCATCCAGGCGGCGCGGGCGCGCAGGCCGGCGTCGTCGTCCTGCAGTGACCAGGCGCGCCGCGCCGCCAGGCCCAGGCCGACCAGCAGCAGGCCCATCAGCAACGCCGCCGCGGGCAGGCCCAGCTCGACCATGAACTGCAGCGGCAGGTTGTGGGTGTGGTCGAAGAAGGCCACCGGCCGGCCGGGGAAGACGCCCAGCGTCCAGGCGAAGTTGAACTCGCCGAAGCCCACGCCCATCCACGGATGCGCAGCGATCAGCGCCAGGGTGTTGCGCCAGATGCCGAAGCGCGAGGACGAGATGTCGCCGCCCGCATCCAGCCGCGCCGCACCGCCGAAGGTGTGCGCGGTCTGCTGCGCCCACAGGTCCATCCCCCACCAGCACAGCGCATAGACCAGCGGCGTGGCCAGCAGGCCCAGCCGCAGCGTGCGCGGCATGCGCCGGTCCAGCGCGCCCCACACCGCCAGCAGCAGCATGCCGACCGCGCCGGTGCGCGACGCCGTGAGCACCACCGCCCAGACCAGCACCACGCCCACCAGCCCGGCCAGGCCACGCGGCAGCGGCAGGCCGAACCAGCGCCCGCTGCGCGCCAGCGGCACCAGCGCGATCAGCGCCCACACCAGCAGGCTGCTGAGGTGGTTGGGCTGGCGCAGGTTGCCCACCGCGCGGCCGACAAAGCCGGTGCGGGCGATCAGCGAGCCATCGGCCCAGGCCGGTGCGAAGACCTGCACGAAGCCCACCGCGGCGCTCGCCAGGCCCGCCAGCAGCATGGCGCTGGCGAAGGCGTGGAAGGCCTCGTCGTCAGCCACGCCGGCGGCGGCCCCGAGCACCAGCGCAGCGGCCAGCAGCAAGGCCAGCGAGGACAGGCCCAGCGTGGCCGGCAGGCTGGCGGCCATGGAGACCAGCGCCGACAGCACCAGCAGCCCCAGCGCCAGCAGCGGCCAGCGGGCCCGGCGCCAGGCCTCGGTCGGCCGGGCGCGCACCGCCAGCAGCACCAGCCCCCAGCCGAAGAAGGCCAGCAACTGGTTCAGCAGGGTGGCCGACGGGCTGACGTTGTAGGCCAGCAGCGGTGGGACCGCCACCGCGAACACCATGGCAAGGTCAGGGCGGGCGGAAACGGGTTCGGGGGCCTGGGACATGGCCCCCATTCTTGCGCAAGGGCGCGCCGTGGCGCGGCCTCAGGTGGCCTTGCAGGCAGTGGGCAGGTAGCGCGCCGGCATGTCGCCAGTGTTGCAGGTCCAGGTGATGCCGCCATCGGCGGTGGCGTACTTGACGTAGTAGCCGGCAGCCCGGCCCTCGGTCACCTTCACCTGCACCGTGCCGATGGGGTAGGCGCCGGTGACGCTGGGCGTGACCTCGGAGTAGCGGCCCTTGAGCGTGGCCTGGATCTGATCGGCTGCAGCGTCGCCCGGCGGCGCGACGAAACCGCCGGTGGGCCAGCTCCTGTTCTCGTTGCCAAAGGACATCAGCGGCTGCTTCAGGCCGGCGCCCAGCTCCACCGCCTCGGCCACCTGGGCCCGGGCGACGTAGTCCTGGTAGGCCGGCAGCGCCACGGCGGCCAGGATGCCGATGATCGCGACGACGATCATCAACTCGATCAGCGTGAAGCCGCGCGCGAGGCGCCTGGAGGAGGTGTGCGTGGGCATGGTGTTCTCCCGATGGTAGGCATCGGCCGAGGTCTGCCCCGACCCATGCGAAAGTCGTGCCCGCGCTGGAGTGGGCAGTTTTTCACGAATCGGCGGTGGTGGCCGACGAACTTCGTCACATCGGCGTGGCGGGCTGACGCGCGCCGGCAGCACCCGGTGGGGCCGACAATCCGCGCCACGGAGGGACTGGCCGATGCCATGGTCGATCACCGGGGCCCGCGGGGCCCTGTTCCTGTATCTGCTGGTGGTGCCCTGGCTGCCCGGCCTGATGAGCCTGCGCACCGGCCACGATCTGGCGCGCGCGCTGCAGATGCTGCTGTGGCTGGCGGCCGGCCTGGCGCTGTGGCGGCGGGCCGGGGCGCCGTCATCGCGCGGCGCGGCCCTGGCGCTGGCGCTGCTGCTGGCGGCACTGGCGCTGGTGGGTCTGGCGCCACAGCCGGGCTGGGCCGCGCTGGAGCTGGCGCAGTGGGTGGGCATGGTGGTGGTGGCGCTGCTGGTGGCCGACCTGGTCCGCGCCGACGGACGCTGGCGCGAAGCCCTGGGCTGGACGCTGCTGGCGGCCAGCGCGCTGCAGGGCGGGCTGGAGGTGCTGATGGCCGTGCTGGGCCTGCTGGGCGGCATCGCGCCGCGGCCCGACCTGCTGGGCCAGGGCTACGACAACCTGCGCTTCCTGAACCATGTGCAGACCCTGAGCCTGCCGCTGACGCTGGTGGGCCTGGCCTGGGCAGGCGACACGCCACCGGCGCGGCGCCTGGCCACGCTGGCGCTGGCCTGCGGCGGCGCGGTGCTGTGGGCCAGCGGCGGCCGGGCCACCGAGCTGGCGCTGCTGCTGGCGCTGGCACTGGTGGCGGCGGTCGGCCGGCCGGCGCGCGCGCTGCTGGCGCGGCGCCTGCTGCCGGGGCTGCTGCTGTCGGTGGGGGTGTATGCGCTGGTCTGGCGGGCGGCGCCGGCGCTGCTGGGCCTGGCGAGCGACGGCGTAGCGGCCGGGCGGCTGGTGTCCTCGGTCAACGACCAGGCGCGCCTGACGCTGTGGCACGCCGCCTGGCAGCAGTGGCTGGGCCACCCCTGGTGGGGCATCGGCCCGATGCACCTGGCGGCGCAGCCCAGCCGCTATGCGATGCACCCGCACCAGCTGCCACTGCAGCTGCTGGCCGAGTGGGGCGCGGTCGTCGTGCTGGCGCTGCTGACCGTGCTGGGCGTGTGGCTGCGCCAGCGCTGGCGCGCCTGGCAGGCGGCGCTGGCCACCGGGCCGGCGCTGGCCTTCACGGCCAGCCTGTGGGCGGTGCTGGCCAGCCTGGTGGATGCGCAGTTCTCGGGCAATGCGGTGATGCCGGTGTCGCAGGTCTGGCTGGCGCTGGCCTGGGGCGCGCTGATGGGCGCTGGCGAGGCGCCGGCCAGGCCGGCGGCCTCGGCATGGATGGCCGCCTGCACCCGCGGCCTGGTGCTGGCGCTGCTGGCGGGCGCGGCCGTGCTGACCAGTGCGCAGTGGCCTACGCTGGACGAGCGGCTGAAGCAGTCGCTGGCCGATGGTCAGGCGCCGCGCACGCAGCCGCGCTTCTGGTCGCACGGGCGGCTGACGCCGCTGTGGCCTGCACCGGGCGCCCAATGACAAACGCCCCGGCAAGCCGGGGCGTTGGTACCGTGCGGTGGCGGTGGGTGTCAGGCACTCACCGCCGTATCCGTCATCAGGTCGCCTTGCAGGCGGTCGGGCGCCACTTGTTCGGCACGGTGGTGCCGGTCACGCATTCCCAGGTCGCGCCGCTGTCAGCCGACTTGAAGACCACCACGTAGGTCTTGGCCTGGCCTTCTTGCATGCTGTACTGGATGGCGATGTTCGGCAGGGTGCCGGTGACCGAGTCGAACTTCGAGTAGCGGCCCTTCAGGGTGGCGCTCAGCTCGGTCGGGCCCGGGGTGCCCGGAGGGGCGATGAAGGCGGTCGGCAGCGCGTTGCGGTCGATCGTGTAGTCGTACAGCGGCTGCTTCAGGCCACCGGCCAGTTCCACGGCTTCAGCGACCTGGGCGCGGGTCGTGTAGTCGTTGTAGGCGGGCAGCGCGACGGCGGCCAGGATACCGATGATCGCCACGACGATCATCAGTTCGATCAGGGTAAAGCCTTGTTGGACTCGCTTCATGGTCAGCTCCTTGGAAAGGGACTTGGGTTGAACAGGTGAACTGCGTGACAAACACAGTGCGATTCCCGTGCCAGCCCGGCGAGGCGGTTTTCAAGTGAACTTTGCACGCCCGGCGACCAAGCTTGTCAGGTCCGGCTGCCGCAAGCTGTCAGCCCGGCGGCAGATGTGACATTTCTTGTCAGCCCAGGTTCAGGCGCTGGCCGGCACGCAGCGCGGTGACCGCGCGGCCCGGGCCCAGGCGGGCGGCCAGCTCGGCCAGCACCGTGGGCATCTCGCCAGGCTTGACGTGGGTCAGCAGCACCTCGACCTCGCCCGGCACCTGCGCCAGCTCGGCCGCCAGCGTGGACGGGCAGTGGTGCAGGCTGTCGGTGGCGATCGCGCGATCGCCCTCGGAGAAGGCGATCTCGATCACCAGCTGGCGCAGGTTCAGGCCGCGCAGGGCCTCCCAGAGCGCGGGGTTGGGGCCGGTGTCGCCGGTGTAGACGAAGTCGCCGCCAGTGCCCAGCACCGCGTAGCCGACCGCCGGCACGGTGTGGCGGGCCGGCAGCACGCGGATGCGGCGGCGCTGGGCCCCCAGCTCCAGCGTCTGGCCCACCGCCAGCTCATGCAGGCTCAGCACCGGCTGGGCCGGCTGCGGCAGGCGGGTGAAGTCGGGCCAGAGCAGGTCGTTGAACAGATGCTGGCGCAACACCGCCAGCGTCTGCGGTAGCGCATGCACCTGGATCGGGCCGCGCCCCTGGCGGCGGCGCAGCACGCTGTCGGCCAGCAGCGGCACGCCCAGCACGTGGTCAAGGTGCGAATGGCTCAGCAGCACGTGGTCGACACGCAGCAGCTCATCGAGGCTGAGGTCGCCCACGCCGGTGCCGGCGTCGATCAGGACGTCGTCGTCGAGCAGGAAGGCCGTGGTGCGGCAGTCGCGCGCGATCGACCCGGAGCAGCCCAGCACCCGCACCGTGGCCGGACGCGTCTCGGGCAACGCGGCGGGAACGACGGGAGCGGCGGGCTGGGCCAGGAAATTGCTCATGGTGTGGGGGACAGGCGATCGCGCAGGCGCTGCAGCAAGGCCGGCAGGCCCGGCACGACCGCCACCCGCTGATCCTGGACCAGGGCGTCCAGTTGATCAAGGCATTGTGCCGCCGTCCCGTGATGGTGCTGCGCCGCCGCGTCCAGCGCAAGATGCCAAATGCGCAGCTGCTGCTCGAAGTCGCTGCGCTGACCCTCCTCGGGGGCCAGCGGCGTGAAGACTGTCACGACCTGCACCCGGCCGCGGATCGGCAGGCTGTCGACCTGCAGCCACAGCCAGCCCGGCAGCAGCGGCGCCGCCAGGTCGCGCGTGGACTGGGACACCAGCACCGGCAGGCCGGTCTCGCGGGTCAGGGCCTCGAGGCGGGCCGCCACGTTGACGGCATCGCCCACCGCCGTGTAGCTGCGGCGCAGCCGCGACCCGAGGTCGCCCACGCAGACCCAGCCGCTGGCCAGACCGATGCCGAACCGCACTTCGGGCAGGCCCTGGGCGCGCAGCGCGTCGTTCAGCGGGCCCATCGACGCATGCAGCGCCACGGCGGCGCGCACCGACCGCGCCGCGTGGTCGGGCTGGGGCAGCGGCGCACCCCAGAAGGCCATCACCGCGTCGCCGATGAACTTGTCCAGCGTGCCGCCCTGGGCCTGGACCACCTCGGTGGCGGTGGAGAAGAAGCGGTTGAGCAGGTCGCGCAGCGCCATCGGCTCGAGCCGCTCGGCCAGGCCGCTGAAGCCCTGAAGGTCGCAGAACAGCACGCTGAGTTCGCGGTGCTCGGCCAGCTCGGGCGTGGCCTCGGGCTGGCGCACCAGCTGGCGCACGCGCTCGGGGGGCAGGTAGCTGCCGAACAGCGCCTCGACGCGCTGGCGGCGGCGCCACTCCTGCACCTGGTTGGCGGCCATCACGCCGATGAACTGCAGCACGGCCGGCAGCAGCGGCAGCGTCAACGGCAGCAACAGGCCCAGCCGGGCCTCGGCCCACAGCGTGGCGGCGACGGTGGCGCCGGCCAGCGCGGTCATCGCGGCCATCGCCGCCGGCACCGGCAGCGCCAGGGCCAGCGCGGTGGCCCCCAGCAGCAGCAGCGTGCCGGCCAGCGCGGCATGGGCGCCGGCCCAGTCGGGCCGGTGGCTGAGCTGGCCGTCCAGCAGGCCGGCCAGCAGGTGGGCGTGGATCTCGACGCCGGGCATGGCCGGGTGGATGGGTGTGGGCCGCAGGTCGCCCAGGCCCGGCGCGGAGCTGCCCAGCAGCACCAGCTGACCGGCCAGGCTGCCGGGCGGCAGCTCGCCCGCCAGCAGCCCGGCGGCGCTGAGGTAGCGAAACCGCCCCTGCTGCGGCCCGCCCTGGCCCTGGAAGGGCACGCGCAGCGCGCCGCGCAGGTCGGGCAGCAGCACCCGCTCGCCGCTGGCGCCCTGGTAGCGCAGCCGGGCCAACTCCAGCGCGCGCGGGCCGTCGCGCCAGTCCACGCTCAGTGCCGGCCCGCCCACCGCCACGCGCCACAGCGCCAGCGCCAGCGACTCGTGCAGGCCATCATCCAGGCGGCTGAGCGCGGCCACCGAGCGCACCACGCCGTCGCCGTCGGGCAGCGCGTTGAAGATGCCCTGCCGGGGCGCGGCCTCGGCCAGCAGCGGGAGGTTGGCGGCGTGGCCGCTCCAGTGCGGCAGGCCGGGGGTGGGACGTCCGCCGGGCACGGTGGCGGCCGGCGGCGGCACCGGGCCCAGGCGCTGGCCGCCGCGGTCGGCGCTGAGGTACCAGCCCAGCACCGCCGGACGACCGCGCAGCGCGTCGGCCAGCGGCCGGTCGCCGCCCAGCGTGGACGCCAGCGCCTGGGCGGCGGGGCGCAGCGGGCTGTGGGCCGGCACCTGGGCCAGCAGCGCGGCGGCGTGGCCGTCGTCGGGCTCGGCGAAGACCATGTCGAAGCCCAGCGCCGCCACCCGCTGGCGGGCGAACAGTTCCTCGGCCAGCGCGGCCAGACGCTGGCGCGGCCAGGGCCAGCGGCCCAGGGCCTGCAGGCTGGCCTCGTCGATGTCGACGATCGCGATGTCGGGGTGTGGTGCGGCCGGCTCGGGCGCCAGCACCCGCAGGCGGAGGTCGTCGCTCAGCCATTCCAGCCGGTCCAGCAGCGCCCAGGGGCCGTGCACGGCGCTCAGCAGCAGCGGGATCAACCACAGCAGGGCCGCCAGCCAGGGGCCGCTGCGGCGGGTCAGTCGGCGCAGCATGGGCGCAGCCGACAGACGACCGGACGGCGTGCCGTCAGCCCTGGATGAACTGCATCTGGGTGCCGGCCAGATCGATGATGTCGCCGTTCTTCAGCGGCGCCACGTCCTCGGTCAGCTGGCTGCCGTTGATCGACGGCCGGGCGCTGCCTTCGACATGCGCCAGCACATAGCCGTTGGGGCGCTTGGAGATGGACGCCACCTGCATGCCCGGCTTGCCCACCGTGGTGACGACCTTGGTGAGCAGCACCTCGCGGCCGGCGGCGCCACCGTTGAGCACCTTGATCGAGGCCGGCAGCATCGACACCGACGGCGGCACCGTGGCCGGCCCGCTGGCGGGCTGCTGGCCGGGGCGCAGGACCATGGTCTTCTCGTAGTCGGCCACCTCTTCGGTCAGGTACTTGATGCGGTACTTGCCGATCTCGACGGTGTCGTTGTGCACCAGCAGCTGCTTCTTGATCGCCTTGCCGTTGATGTAGGTGCCGTTGGTGCTGTTGAGGTCTTCGATGTAGACGTCGTCGCCCACCGCCAGCAACACCGCGTGCTCGCCGCTGACCGCCAGGTTGTCGATGACGATGTCGTTGTAGGGACGCCGGCCGAGCGTGGTGCGGTCCTTGGTGATCTGGAACTCCTTGATCACCACGTTGTCGAGGGAGACGACCAGCTTGCTCATGGGAATCCTTGTTTCGTGTCGTGTCACCGGGCGGACGTCAGCGGCGGAACGGCCACCAGCCGCGTCCGGCCCGGGTCAGACCTCCGCGCACCCGGGCCAGCACGACGGCGATGTTATCCCGTCCACCCGCGGCGTTGGCGGCGTCCACCAGGGCCTGGGCCATGGCCTCGAGCGACTCGTGGCTGCGCATCACCTGCGCGATGACGACGTCCGGCAGCATGTCGGACAACCCGTCGGAGCACAGCAGCACGACGTCGCCGCCGCGCAGGTCGTGGGCGTGCACATCCGCCAGCACCTCGGGCTCGACGCCCACCGCCCGGGTGACCAGGTTGCGGTGCATGGAGTAGCTGGCTTCCTCGGGCGTGAGCAGGCCGGCGTCGATCTGTTCCTGCAGCAGCGAGTGGTCGCGTCCGAGTTGTTCGAAGAGCGCGCCCCGCAGGCGGTAGGCACGCGAATCGCCGACGTGGGCGATCCAGACCGAATCGGTGGCGAACAGCGCCGACACCAGCGTGGTGCCCATGCCGGTGTACTCGGCGCGGCTGCCGGCGGCTTCGTGCACCGCCTGGTTGGCCTGCTGCGTGGCCTCGGCCAGGGCGCGGCGGATGCTGTCGTCGTCGTGCGGACCGGGCGACTGGCGCAGCCAGGCAGAGAGCTGCTCCAGCACGCGGCCGGCGGCCAGGTCGCTGGCCACCTCGCCCGCGTTGTAGCCGCCCATGCCGTCGGCCAGCACGGCCAGACCCAGCACGGGGTCGAGCTTGACCGTGTCCTCGTTGTTGTGCCGTGCGCGGCCGGTGTCGGTCAGGCTGGCAAATTCGAGCAGGGGGGGCACGTCGGCGGCGGGCGTGGGGGAGGAAGGGGAATCAGTCATTGTGCCTTGGGAGCCCCGAGGATGGCGCGTCCGGCGTGGTCAGAGTCGTCGGCAGTGTGGCGGCAACGAGGCGAATCTCGCGCGCCCAGTGCGCGGCATCGCTCTGCCGGTCGGCCGCGGCCTTGGCCAGGCCGCGCTGCAGGATGTCGGACAGCAGCGGCGGCAGGTCGGGCCGCAGCTGGGCCAAAGGTTCGGGGGCGCGGTGCACGATGGCCTGCAGCAACTCGCCCAGCGACGTGGCCGTCAGTGGCGGCTGGCCGGTCAGCAGCTGCCAGCTCAGGGCGCTGAGGGCGTAGAGGTCGCAGCGGCCATCGACCGCCCCGCCCAGCACCTGCTCCGGCGCCATGTAGACCGGGGAGCCGATCAGCACACCGGAGCGGCTGCGGTCGGCGTCGCTGAGGCGGGCGCAGCCGAAGTCGGCGATCTTCACCACGTTCTGCGCCAGGTTGACCAGGATGTTGCTGGGCTTGAGATCGCGGTGCACCACGCCTTGCGCATGGGCGTAGGCCAGGCCGTCGGCGACCCGCGCCAGCAGCTCCAGCGCCAGGCGCTCGGGCAGCAGCCGCGGGGTGCTGGCGTAGCGGCCCAGGTCGTGGCCCGAGACCCATTCCATCGCGATCCAGCCGAAGGCCTGCTCGCCCTGCCCCTCGATGCCGGCCGCATAGGTGGCGACGATGGCCTCGTGGCTCAGACGCGCCGCGGCGGCAGCTTCAGCCAGGAAGCGCTCGCGGGTGAGGTCGTGGCCGGCAAAGCGCACGGTCTTCAGCGCCACCGGCAGGCCCGAGGCGACATCGGTGGCCAGGTGCAGTTCGCCAAAACCGCCCTGGGCGATGGTGCGCACCAGCGAGAAGCCGCCGATGCGCAGGCCCGGCATTTCGCCGGGCATGGGCGGGCGGGGTTCGGGCTCGGTGTCCGGCGGCCGCTGCCACAGGCGGAACGCACGCTGCCAGAAGCCGGCGCCGGTCAGGGGCATCTCGCAAACCTACCACTCGGGTCATCAGGTCGTGGGACCTTAACACAGGGGTGCCCCGGCTTTCGGGGGGCAGCCGTCCCCAGTTGGGGGGATGCGGCTGCGCTGGATCACGAGTGCGCCAGGATCAGGACGTGGCGTGCTGGCGGCGCTGCTGCCGGGCCTGCACCATATGGCCGATCAGGTAGACCAGCAGCGCGCCGGCGATGCCCGCGCCATAGCGCAGCGTGGCGCTCACTTCGGGCGGCAGCTCGGGGCGGGCGGCCGGCGCGGTGGGCAGGTGGGCCAGCAGCGCAGGGTCGGTGACCGCCATGGTGCCGGCGATCCAGCCCAGCAGCATGCCGCCGGCGGTGATGATGGCCGGGAAGCGGTCCATCAGCTTGATCACCAGCTGGCTGCCCCAGACGATGATCGGAATGCTGACCAGCAGGCCGAAGATGACCAGCGGCATCTGGTGGTCGCCGCCAGCCGATTGGGCCGCGCCAGCGATCGCGATGACGTTGTCGACGCTCATCACCAGGTCGGCCACGATGACCGTCTTGACGGCGCCCCAGAGGCGGTCGCTGCCCTCGATCTGGCCGTGGCCGTCGTCCTGGCCCGGGGCGATCAGCTTGACGCCGATCCACACCAGCAGCGCGGCGCCGGCCAGCTTCAGGAAGGGAATGGCCAGCAGGGTCAGCGCGAAGAAGATCAGCACCACGCGCAGCACGATCGCGCCGGCGGTGCCCCAGAGGATGCCCTGGGTACGCTGGGCCGGCGGCAGCTTGCGGCAGGCCAGGGCGATGACGACGGCGTTGTCGCCGCCGAGCAGGATGTCGATCATGATGATCTGACCGACGGCGATCCAGAGTTGCGGATCGAGCAGGAAGTCCATGGGGAGTCTCCGGGTGGTGGGTCGGGTGACGCACCGCGCACGGAAGACATCGGCAGGGGCCAGGGCTGAGCTGGCCGACCTTCGAGCCGCACCGTGCGACGGTGCTGGTTCGAAGGTCTTGCTCGGCCCGCCATGGCGGCGGGCCTGTCGCACCGGAGACCGTTTCGGCCTCGTATTGACGATGCGACACGTGGGGCGGCCGGGTCAGGCGCGCCGCACGGGGCTACTCCCCTTCAAGCTATCCATTAGAGCAGATCGGCGCTGGCGGCGCCGTGCAAGACCGCACGCCACGGCGGGCCTTGCAGGGCGCGGATCAGGCGCTCGCGGTCTCGGCGGTGTCGCGTCCCTTGCGGCCGGCCAGGTAGCGGCCGATCGCCACCACCGCCACCGCGCACACCACGGCCACGCCATTGACCAGGGCGTGCGGCAGCTCACCCAGGCGCTCGACCACGGCCGGGTCGGACAGCAGCATCTCGCCGGCCAGGAAGCCCAGCAGCGCCGCGCCCAGCGTGATGATGATCGGGAAGCGCTGCATGACCTTCAGCAGCATGGTGCTGCCGAAGATGATCAGCGGAATGCTGATGGCCAGACCGATGATCAGCAGCGTGTTGTCGCCATGCGCGGCGGCGGCCACGGCCAGCACGTTGTCCAGGCTCATCACCAGGTCGGCAACCAGGATGGTGCGGATCGCGGCGAACATGCCGGTGTTGCCCTCGTGGCCGACCTCGCCGTCGTCGTCGCCCTCGTTGAGCAGGTCGACGCCGATGTACATCAGCAGCAGCGAGCCGATGATCTTCAGGAAGGGCAGGCGCAGCAGCTGGGCGGCAGCGATCGTCAGCACGATCCGCATCACGATGGCAGCGCCGCTGCCCCAGAAGATGGCCTTCTTCTGCTGCTGGGGCGGCAGCGAGCGGGCCGCCAGGGCGATGACCACCGCGTTGTCGCCGGACAGCAGGATGTTGGCCAGGATGATCGAGCCGAGCGCACCCCAGAAGGCGGGCGAGGTCAGGTCCATGGGCGTCTCCGGGTGTGGGGGGGTAAGGAATGACACAGGGCGGGAGACCGTGAGGCCTCCCGCCCTGGGCGGAAGTCTAGCGACTGTGGCGGCCGCCGCCGTACGTACCACTACGCACGGCGCGGCCTGGACACGGTCAGATCTGGCAGATCAGAGCAGGCCCTTGAGCAGGCGGCCCATCTCCGACGGGTTGCGGGTGATCGTGAAGCCGCACTCTTCCATGATGGCGAGCTTGGCATCGGCGGTGTCGGCGCCGCCCGAGATCAGCGCACCGGCGTGGCCCATGCGCTTGCCCGGAGGGGCGGTGACACCGGCGATGAAGCCGACCACCGGCTTCTTCATGTGGGCCTTGACCCAGCGGGCGGCCTCGGCCTCGTCGGGGCCGCCGATCTCGCCGATCATGATCACGGCGTCGGTGTCCGGATCGTCGTTGAAGGCCTTCATCACGTCGATGTGCTTCAGGCCGTTGATCGGGTCGCCACCGATGCCCACGGCGCTGGACTGGCCCAGGCCGATCTCGGTCAGCTGCGCCACCGCTTCATAGGTCAGCGTGCCCGAGCGCGAGACCACGCCGATGCGGCCCTTGCGGTGGATGTGACCGGGCATGATGCCGATCTTGATCTCTTCCGGGGTGATCAGGCCGGGGCAGTTCGGGCCCAGCAGCAGGGTCTTCTTGCCACCGGCGGCTTCCTTGGCCTTCATCTTGTTGCGCACTTCCAGCATGTCCCGCACGGGGATGCCTTCGGTGATGCAGATGGCCAGGTCCAGGTCAGCCTCGACGGCTTCCCAGATCGCGGCTGCGGCGCCGGCGGGCGGCACGTAGATCACCGACACCGTGGCGCCGGTCTGCTGGGCGGCTTCCTTGACGGTGCCGTAGATGGGGATCTCGGAGAACTTCTCGCCCGCCTTCTTGGGGTTCACGCCGGCAACGAAGCAGTTCTTGCCGTTGGCGTAGGCCTGGCAGCCCAGGGTGTGGAACTGACCGGTCTTGCCCGTGATGCCCTGGGTGATGACCTTGGTGTCCTTGTTGATGAAGATCGACATGATGTGTTCCTGGTCGGTTCTGGGCTGGATTACTTGACCGCCTCGACGATCTTCGTCGCAGCTTCGGCCATGGTGTCGGCGGCGATGATGGGCAGGCCGGATTCGGCCAGCATCTTCTTGCCCAGTTCCTCGTTCGTGCCCTTCATGCGCACGACCAGCGGCACCTGCAGGTTGACGGCCTTGCAGGCGGTGATCACGCCTTCGGCGATGGTGTCGCAGCGCATGATGCCGCCGAAGATGTTGACCAGGATGCCCTTGACGTCCGGGTTCTTCAGCATGATCTTGAAGGCCTCGGTGACCTTCTCGGCGGTGGCGCCGCCGCCAACGTCCAGGAAGTTGGCCGGCTCGCCGCCGAACAGCTTGATGGTGTCCATCGTGGCCATGGCCAGGCCGGCGCCGTTGACCAGGCAGCCGATGTTGCCGTCCAGGCTGATGTAGGCCAGGTCGAACTTGGAGGCCTCGACTTCAGCGGGATCCTCTTCGTCCAGATCGCGGTAGGCGACGATCTCGGGGTGACGGAACAGGGCGTTGGAGTCGAAGTTGAACTTGGCGTCCAGGGCGATCAGGTTGCCCTTGGAGTCGCAGTTCAGCGGGTTGATCTCGACCAGCGAGGCGTCCGTCTCCATGTAGCAGCGGTACAGGTTCTGGAACAGCTTGACGGCCTGGTCGTGCGAGCCTGCCGGCAGGCCGACCGCCGCGGCGATCTTGCGTGCCTGGGCGTCACCCAGACCGGTCAGCGGATCGATCACTTCGGTGATGATCTTCTCGGGGGTGCTGTGCGCGACCTCCTCGATGTCCATGCCGCCCTCGCTCGAGGCGATGAAGGCCACCTTCTGGCTGGCACGGTCGGTCACGATGGAGACGTAGTACTCCTTCTGGATGTCCGCGCCTTCCTCGATGTACAGACGGCGGACCTTCTGGCCTTCAGCGCCGGTCTGGTGCGTGACCAGCTGCATGCCCAGGATCTGGCCGGCCAGGTCCTTGACGCCGTCGAGCGTCTTGGTGACCTTGACGCCGCCGCCCTTGCCCCGGCCGCCCGCGTGGATCTGGGCCTTCACGACCCAGACCGGACCACCCAGCTTCTGTGCCGCTTCGACGGCCTCTTGCACGTTGAATGCCGGGTAGCCGCGGGGCACCGGCACGTCGAACTGGCGCAGGATTTCCTTGCCTTGGTACTCGTGGATCTTCATGGGAGGCTTGTCGTGGGTTCAGGACGAATGAGCAGGCGTGTCGTTTCACATGACGGAATATCGATGCACACTGCTCGCCGGCGCCGGATTGTGCGGCACTTTTCTGCCAATTGGCTGACGGGTCGACCGCCGGGGTCGGCCCGTCCTCGCCCGGGAAGTGGCAGGTTTCAGGGCGGTTTCAGACCGGCCGGCACTGTAGCACGCATGTTGCGATGCAGCATCTTGCATCGTGAAAGCCGGGCGGGGGCCGTTCAGTCGTCGTCGCGCCCGCCCACGATGCGCCGGATCAGCGCCGGCGCAAAGCCCCGGGCCGCCAGGAAACGCATCTGGCGCGCCCGCTCGGCAGGGTCGGTGGCGGGCTCGCCGAAGCGCTTGCGCCAGACCTCGCGGGCGCGCTCGGCCTCGGTGTCCTTCAGGGCCTGCTGGGTGTCGGCATCGAGCTCGACGCCGTGGCGGGCCAGCTCCTGGCGGATGCGCGTCTGCCCCAGCTTGGGCGCGCGGGCATGGACGCGTGATTCGACGAAGCGCGCGTCGCTCTGGTGGCGGCGTTCGGCCAGCCAGTCGAGCACGGTGTCGACCTCGGCGGCCAGGGCCTCGGGATCGGGTTCGGCGGGGGTGGGTGGCTCTGCAGCGCCGTCGAAGAAGGCCTGCAGTGGATCGGCGGCCCCCCCCAGGGGGTCGGTGGCCGCCCAGAGCGCGCGCTTGCGCGCCTGGGCGAGCAGGCGGCCGCGCAACTCCTGGCGGCTGTACTCGCGCCGTGCCAGCAGCGACAGCGCGTAGGCCTTCAGGCCCAGGGGCTCGCGGGCCATGCCGACCGCGCCGGGCGGGGATTACTCGGTGGCCACAGGCGCGGGCAGCAGACGCACGCCCAGCGCCTCGCGAACCTTGTTCTCGATCTCATGGGCGAGGTCGGGGTTCTCCTTCAGGAACTCGCGGGCGTTGTCCTTGCCCTGGCCGATCTTCTCGCCGTTGTACGAGTACCAGGAGCCGGACTTCTCGACGATGCGGGCATTGACGCCCAGGTCGATGATCTCGCCCTCGCGGCTGACGCCTTCGCCATAGAGGATGTCGAACTCGGCCTCCTTGAACGGCGGCGAGACCTTGTTCTTGACGACCTTGACGCGGGTCTCGTTGCCGATGACCTCGTCGCCCTTCTTGATCGAGCCGATGCGGCGGATGTCCAGGCGCACCGAGGAGTAGAACTTCAGCGCATTGCCGCCGGTGGTGGTCTCGGGGCTGCCGAACATCACGCCGATCTTCATGCGGATCTGGTTGATGAACACCACCATGCAGTTGGACTTCTTGATGGTGGCGGTCAGCTTGCGCAGCGCCTGGCTCATCAGGCGGGCCTGCAGGCCGGGCAGCTGGTCGCCCATCTCGCCTTCGATTTCGGCCTTGGGCGTGAGGGCCGCGACCGAGTCGATGATGACCAGGTCCACCGCGCCGGAGCGCACCAGCGAATCGACGATTTCCAGCGCCTGCTCGCCGGTGTCGGGCTGGCTGATCAGCAGTTCCTGCAGGTTCACGCCCAGCTTCTGGGCGTAGCCGGTGTCCAGCGCGTGCTCGGCGTCGATGAAGGCGGCGACGCCGCCGAGCTTCTGCATCTCGGCCACGACCTGCAGCGTGAGGGTGGTCTTGCCGGAGGATTCAGGGCCGTAGATCTCGACCACGCGGCCGCGCGGCAGACCGCCCACGCCCAGCGCGATGTCCAGGCCCAGCGAGCCGGTGGAGACGACCTGGATGTCCTCGACCGCCTCGCCCTCGCCCAGGCGCATGATCGAGCCCTTGCCGAACTGCTTCTCGATCTGGGCCAGTGCGGCCTGAAGGGCCTTGGCCTTTTCCGGGTTGAGGGTCTTGGTGGGCGCGTCCATGGTGATCTCCTGAGTTCGGCGCGATTATGGCAGCAAAGCTGGATATTCGTACAGTACCGGGTGAGTGTCGACAGACAGGGCCCCGGGCCCTGCCTAAAATCGCCCCACCGGCCCGCGCTGGACCATAACGAGAGCCCCGTGGAGACATGCCATGCGCATCCTGATAGCGGAAGATGACCAGGTGCTGGCCGACGGCCTGCTGCGCACACTGCGCGGCAATGGCTATGCGGTGGACCAGGTCGGCAGCGGCACCGAGGCCGACGCGGCGCTGGCCTCCCACGAGTTCGACCTGGTGATCCTGGACCTGGGCCTGCCGCGCATGCATGGCCTGGAGGTGCTGCGCAAGCTGCGCGGCCGCGGCTCGTCGATGCCGGTGCTGATCCTCACCGCCGCCGACTCGGTCGAGCAGCGCGTCAAGGGGCTGGACCTGGGCGCCGATGACTACATGGCCAAGCCCTTCTCGCTGCAGGAGCTGGAAGCGCGCGTGCGCGCCCTCACCCGGCGCGGGCTGGGCACCGCCTCCAGCGTGATCAAGCATGGCCCGCTCACCTTTGACGCCACCGGCCGCGTGGCCTACATCAACGACCAGATGATCGAGCTCTCGGCACGCGAGATCTCGCTGCTCGAGGTGCTGCTGCAGCGCGCCGGCCGCCTGGTCAGCAAGGACCAGCTGGTGGCGCGCCTGTGCGAATGGGGCGAAGAGGTCAGCAACAACGCGATCGAGGTCTACATCCACCGCCTGCGCAAGAAGATCGAGCAGGGCCCGATCCGCATCGCCACCGTGCGCGGCCTGGGCTACTGCCTCGAGAAGATCGCCGCGTGACCGGCATCGGGCGCGGCTGAGCGGGCATGCGCGTCTTTCCGCCCCTCGTCGCCCCGGGCCCGGCGCCGCGCGAACAGCACTCGCTGTTCGGCGAGATCCTCGACTGGATGCTCGCCCCGCTGCTGCTGCTGTGGCCGATGAGCGTGGCCCTGACCTGGCTGGTGGCGCAGAACATCGCGGCCCGGCCCTATGACCGCGACCTGGGCCAGCTGACCCGGATGATCGCCCAGCAGATGGCGGTGGAGTCGGTCGCGGCAGCGCCCAACGCGCCGCTGAAGCTGCCCGAATCGGCCGCCGCGCTGCTGCGCAGCGATGATGTGGACCGCGTCTACTTCCAGGTCCTGGGCCCGCGCGGCGAGCTGCTGGCCGGCGACCGCGAGCTGCCGCCGCCGGACCTGGAGCGGCTGGTGGTGGGCGAGCTGGCCTTTCGGGACGAGTCGCTGCAGAACGAGTCGGTGCGCATCGCCGCGCTGCGCCCCGGCAGCCACCCGCGGGTGCTGCTGGTGCAGGTGGCCGAGACGCTGGACAAGCGCTCGCGCCTGGCCACCGAGATCATCAAGGGCGTGATCCTGCCGCAGTTCGTGATCCTGCCCTTGGCGGTGCTGCTGGTGTGGTTTGCGCTGGCGCGCGGCATTGCCCCGCTGAACCAGCTGCAGCAGCGCATCCGCCAGCGCGAGAGCGGCGACCTCAGCCCGATCGACGAGCACGACGCGCCCGAGGAAGTGGCGCCGCTGGTGCGCTCGATCAACGACCTGCTGGCGCGGCTGGACCAGTCGATGGCCACCCACAAGCACTTCCTGGCCGATGCCGCGCACCAGCTGAAGACGCCGCTGGCCGGCCTGCGCACCCAGGCCGAGCTGGCCCAGCGCGAGATCGACGCCGGCTCCGACCCGAAGTCGGTCAAGCGCTCGCTGCAGCAGATCTCGCTGAGCAGCCAGCGCGCCGCGCACATGGTCAACCAGCTGCTGTCGATGGCGCGCGCCGAGGACCAGGAGCAGGCGCGGCGCCAGCAGGCCTACAGCCTGGTGCGCCTGGCGACCGAGACGGTGCAGGACTTCGTGCCCAAGGCCATGGACAAGCGCATCGACCTGGGCTACGAGGGGCCGGAAAGCGCCGACGGCGCACCGCGCCTGACCGGCCAGCCGCTGCTGGTGCGCGAGGCGATCCGCAACCTGGTCGACAACGCCCTGCAGTACACGCCCGAAGGCGGCACGGTCACCGTGCGCATCACGCCCGACCCCTTTGGCCAGGTGGTGGTGCTGGAGGTCGAGGACAACGGTCCGGGCATCCCCGAGGCCGAGCGCGAACTGGTGCTGCAGCCCTTCTACCGGGCGCTGGGCACCGAGGTGGATGGCAGCGGCCTGGGCCTGGCCATCGTCAAGGAGATCGCCGAGCGGCATGGCGCCGAGCTGAGCATCTCGGCGGCGCGGCTGGCGCCGGCGGGCGAGCGGCCGGGCGCGCGCTTCACGCTGCGCTTTCCGGTGCAGGCCGAGCCGCCGCCGGACGCAGGCGGCACCTGAAGCACCCATGATGAAGCGCCCATGAAAAAGGAGCCCGAAGGCTCCTTTCGCGGCTGGCGGCGCGCCCTGCAGCAGGGCGCGGCGTCAGATCACTGCTGACCAGCGGCCTTGGTGGCGCGGCTGGCGGGGGCGCCGGCGGTCCAGGTGCCCGAGTTGACCGGGGTGCCGGTGCCGTCGGCGCGCTCGATCGCCCAGGTGCCGTCGTCACGGATGATGAAGGTCAGGGCGGCGGAGCCGGTGAACACGACACCGTAGGCGGTGACGATGTAGGCCGGGCCTTGGGTCTTGACCTTGCCCATGAAGCCGTGCACCGGGTCGGTGACGCAGCCGATCGACGAGCCGGAGACGGTGCCGTCACCGTTCTTCGTGAAGGTCATGCCGTCGCAGTAGCCGTCGAAGGAGATGTCCTTCGGGATGGCGGCTTGGGCGAACGAGGTCAGGGCGGCGAGCGACAGGCCGAGGAGGATCTTGGTCTTCATGCGTTACTCCGTTGGGTAGGACTGCACGGTGTGTGCAGTTGTGCGCATCGTGCGCCGCCGCCCCTCTTGACAACATCCCCTGCCCTGGGGGGGGCGAATCTCCTGGAGAACGCCGTTCACCGATACCTGTCGCTCGAATGGGCGACAGCCCGGCGTTCAGCTCTGCATCAGCCGGCGGCTGCGCGCGATCGACATCAGCATGCCCAGCGCCAGGCCCAGCGTGGTCATCGCCGTGCCGCCGTAGCTGATGAAGGGCAGCGGGATGCCCACCACCGGCAGGATGCCGCTGACCATGCCCATGTTGACCATGGCGTAGGTGAAGATCGACAGCGTGATCGCCCCGGCCAGCAGCCGGGTGAACAGCGTGGGTGCCTCGGCGGCGATCGTCAGGCCGCGCAGCAGCACGAAGCTGAAGGTGGCGATCAGCGTCAGCACGCCCAGCAGGCCGAACTCCTCGGCGAAGGCGGCGAAGATGAAGTCGGTGGTGCGCTCGGGGATGAACTCGAGGTGGGTTTGCGTGCCCTGCATCAGGCCCTTGCCGGTCAGGCCGCCCGAGCCGATCGCGATCATCCCCTGGATGATGTGGAAGCCCTTGCCCAGCGGGTCCTTGCTGGGGTCGAGCAGCGTGCACACGCGGTGCTTCTGGTAGTCGCGCAGCAGCGGCCATTTCACGTCAGGCTCGCAGATCGCGTCGCCGAAGGTGACCAGCGCCGCCACGCCCACCGCCGCGGCCAGCACCACCGGCACGATCAGCCGCCACGACAGGCCGGCGAAGAAGATCACGTACAGGCCGCCGCTGAGGATCAGGATCGCCGTGCCCAGGTCGGGCTGCTTGACCACCAGCCCCACCGGCACCAGCAGCAGCACGCCGGCGGCGATGAAGTCCAGCGTGCGCAGCTGCCCCTCGCGTTTCTGGAACCACCAGGCCAGCATCAGCGGCATCGCCAGCTTCAGGATCTCGCTGGGCTGGATCACGATGCCCAGGTTCAGCCAGCGCGTCGCCCCCTTCTTGGTGATGCCGAACAGCGCCGTGGCGATCAGCAAGGCCAGCCCCAGCGTGTACAGCGGCACCGCCAGCTGCATCAGGCGCTGCGGCGAGACCTGCGCCACCGCGAACAGCACCAGCCCGGCGATCAGCATGTTGCGGCCGTGGTCGACGAAGCGGGTGCCGTGGTCGAAGCCGGCCGAGTACATGGTCACCATGCCCAGCACCGCCAGCACCAGCAGGCCCAGCATCAGCGGCAGGTCAAAGCCGCTGAACACCGGCCGCAGGCGCTGCCACAGCGACGGCCGCTCGAACACCACGCTCATCGTGCACCTCCGCTGGCCGCACCCGCCGGGGAGGCCGACGCTGCCGACACCGGCGCCGGCGGCGCCGAGGCGGCCGGGCCCGCCACCAGCAGCGAGGCGTTGCTGGCGGTGGGCAGCGGCACGTTGTCGACCGAACGGGCCGGGCCCATCGGCGCCGCCGACTGGCCCTTCTGGGTGGCGGCAATGTCGTCGGCGTTGGGGTACTGGCCCAGCAGCACGTAGTCGAACACGCGCCGCGCGATGGGTGCCGCGGCGGCCGCGCCCCAGCCGGCGTTCTCGACGATCAGCGCCAGCGCGATGCGCGGCTGCTCCAGCGGCGCGAAGGCCACGTACAGCGAGTGGTCGCGCAGGTGCTCGGCCACGCGCGCCGCGCTGTACTTCTCGTTCTGGCGGATGCCCACCGCCTGCGCGGTGCCGGTCTTGCCGCCGCTCTGGTAGGGCGCGCCGGCGAAGACGCGGGCCGAGGTGCCGCCGATCGTCACGCCGTTCATCGCCTGCAGCACCACCTGCACCTGCTCGGGGCGCAGCGGCAGCGGCTCCAGGGTCTTCTTCTCGACCGGGCGGCGCTCGCGCGAGACCAGGTCCTCGACCTCGCGCACCAGGCGCGGCTCGAAGCGCTGGCCGCCCGAGGCCAGCGTGGCCATCGCGCTGGCCATCTGCAGCATGGTGAAGCTGTTGTAGCCCTGGCCGATGCCCAGCGAGATCGTCTCGCCGGCATACCACTTGCGCTGCTCGGGGCGCTTGTAGGTGCGGCGCTTCCATTCGGTGGAGGGCAGGATGCCGGTGACCTCGCCCTCCAGGTCGATGCCGGTGCGCCGGCCGAAGCCGAAGGGCGAGAGCTGGTCGTGGATCAGGTCCACCCCCATCTCGTTGGCCAGCGTGTAGTAGTAGACGTTGCTCGACTCGACGATCGAGCGGCGCATGTCCATCGCGCCGCCGCGCTCGTTCTCGGGGCTGCCGTAGCGGTGGCCGCCGAACATGAAGTAGCCCGGGTCGTTGATGATCACCGAGGGGCTGCGCTTGCCCGAGTTCAGCGCGGCGATCGCCATGAAGGGCTTGTAGGTCGAGCCCGGCGGGTAGGTGCCACGCAGCGCGCGGTTGAGCAGCGGCTTGTCGATCGACTCGTTGAGCTCGCGCCAGTTCTCGACGTCGATGCCGTCGACGAACAGGTTGGGGTCGAAGGTGGGCTTGCTGACGAAGGCCAGCACCTCGCCGTTGCGCGGATCGATCGCCACCAGCGCACCGCGGCGGCTGCCGTACAGCTCCTCGATCAGCGCCTGCAGCTTGATGTCGATCGACAGCACCAGCGTGTTGCCCGGCGTGGCCGGCAGGCTGTCGAGGCGGCGCACCGCGCGGCCGCCGGCCGAGGTCTCGATCTGCTCGAAACCGGTGGTGCCGTGCAGCTGGCTCTCGTAGGCCTGCTCCAGGCCCAGCTTGCCGATGTACTCGGTGCCGCGGTAGTTGGCCTGGGTTTCCTCGTCCCAGTCCTCCATGGCCTGCTTCTCGGCCTGGTTGATGCGGCCGATGTAGCCGATCAGGTGGCTGGCCAGCTCGCCGTAGGGGTAGTTGCGGAACAGCCGCGCCTTCACGTCGACGCCGGGGAAGCGGTAGCGCTGCGCCATGAAACGCGCCAGCTCCTCGTCGGTCAGGCGGTTGCGGATCGGCAGCGACTCGAAGCTCTTGCTCTCGTCGAGCTGGCGCTTGAAGCGGCGGCGGTCGCGCGGCTGGATGTCGATGAACTCGGCCAGCGCGTTGATCGTGGCCTCCAGGTCATCGACCTTGGAGGGCGTGATCTCCAGCGTGTAGGCGGTGTAGTTGGTGGCCAGCACCACGCCGTTGCGGTCGATGATGCGGCCGCGGTTGGGCACGATCGGCACCACCGCGATGCGGTTGTTCTCGGCCCGCGTGGACAGCTCCTCGTGGCGCAGCACCTGCAGGTAGACCAGGCGCGCCACCAGCAGCGAAAAGCCGATCAGCACGAAGGCCGCGGCGGCGAACACGCGCAGCCGGAAGCGGTCCAGCTCGCGCTCAAGATTGCGTAACTCCGTCATGCGCGCTCGCCGGAGGCGTTCACAGCGGCCGGTTCTCGTCCGGGTCCGGCGGGCGGCGCTGCGGCGCCAGCAGCAGCCAGCTGGCCACCGGCCACAGCAGGGCCTCGGCCACCGGCGCCAGCAGCAGGCTCCAGCCGGGCAGGCCGTCGCCGGCGGCCAGGCGCACCAGCAGCGTCACCAGGTGGGCGGCGGCGAACAGCGGCAGCACGTGCAGCACCTGCTCGGCCAGGCTGAACCACAGCACGCGACGGTGGATGGTGATGGCCAGGAAGGACAGCAGCGTGTAGGCCAGCGCATGCTGGCCCAGCAACGCGCCCTGGTGCACGTCGACCAGCAGGCCGAAGACGAAGGCGGCGATCACCCCCACGCGGCGCGGCTGGTGCACGTTCCAGAACACCAGCACCAGCGCCACCAGGTCGGGCAGCGCCGGGTGCGGGCCCAGCGGCACCATGTTCAGCAGCAGCGCCATCACCAGCGTGAACCACAGGAAGACGGGGTTGACCGGCAGCAGCAGCTGGTCCGAGCCACGCGGCATGATCATCAGCGGCGCCCTCCCCGGTGCGGCTTGGACGCGCCCCGCTCGGGCTCGGGCGGCTGCGGCCGCGGCGGCTGCTGCGCCGCCAGCGGCTCCAGCACCAGCACGTGGCGCACGCCGTCGGGCAGCGCGGTGGGCGCCAGCGTGATGCGGGCGAAGGCCGAGTCGCTGCGCCGGTCCACCGCGGTGACGCGCGCCACCTGCAGGCCCGAGGGATAGACGCCATCGACGCCGCTGGTGGTCAGCACGTCGCCGGTCTGCACATCGTCGTTGCCGGCCATGAAGCGCAGCTCCATGGTGTGGCCGGTGCCGCTGCCGAAGGCGGCGCTGCGGTGCTCGGTGCGGGCATTGAGCACCGGGATCGCGGCGTCCTTGTCGACCAGCAGGGTCACCTCGGACGACAGCGGGTAGACACGGGTCACCTGGCCCAGCACGCCGTCCTCGTTGATCACCGGCGAGCCGGCGACGATGCCGTGCTGGCTGCCGCGGTCCAGGAAGACCTTGCGCGAGAACGGATCGGGCGCCTCGTAGAGCACCTCGGCCGCCTGCGACCTGACGGTGACCGCCGGGCGCAGCTCCAGCAGCGCGCGCAGGCGCTCGTTCTCCTGCGTCAGGCGCTCGACGCGTGAGGAGCGCTCGGCCTGCTGGGCCAGCCGCGCCTCCAGCGTCTGCACCTGGCCCAGCGCGGCCTGCAGGCCGCCGGCATAGTCCAGCGCCGCGCGCCAGCCCGCCACCGGCAGGTCGAGCAGGCGCACCGCCGGCAGCAGCAGCGTGGCCATGGCGGCGCGCAGCGGCTGGGTCATCGTGAAGCGGGCGTCGGCCGCCATCAGGAACAGCGCCAGCGCCGTGCACAGCACCAGCTTCGTCAGGGCCGAGGGGCCCTGGCGGAAGAAGGGTGGCGGGGTGCGGTCGAGGGTGCCCAGCATGCTGCCTCAGGCGCGGTTCGGGGGGCGGGGGTGGAAGCGAAGAAGCCGGCCCCGTGTGTGACGTGCCGGCTCCTGCATCGGGGGCTGCGCCTTATTCGCTGGTGAAGATCGAGCCCAGGCGCTCCATGCGCTCCAGCGCCATGCCGCAGCCGCGCACCACGCAGGTCAGCGGGTCCTCGGCCACCAGCACCGGCAGGCCGGTTTCCTCGGCCAGCAGGCGGTCCAGGTCGCGAAGCAGCGCGCCACCGCCGGTGAGCATCATGCCGCGCTCGGCGATGTCGGCGCCCAGCTCGGGCGGGGTCTGCTCCAGCGCGTTCTTCACCGCGCTGACGATCTGGTTGAGCGGGTCGGTCAGGGCTTCGAGGATCTCGTTGGACGAGATCGTGAAGCTGCGCGGCACGCCTTCGGAGAGGTTGCGGCCCTTGACCTCCATCTCCTTGACCTCGGAGCCGGGGAAGGCGCTGCCGATCTGCTTCTTGATGGCCTCGGCGGTGGGCTCGCCGATCAGCATGCCGTAGTTGCGGCGGATGTAGTTGATGATGGCTTCGTCGAACTTGTCGCCGCCCACCCGCACGCTGCCCTTGTAGACCATGCCGCCCAGCGAGATGACGCCCACCTCGGTGGTACCGCCGCCGATGTCCACCACCATCGAGCCCGAGGCCTCCGACACCGGCAGGCCGGCGCCGATCGCGGCGGCCATCGGCTCCTCGATCAGGTAGACCTCGCTGGCACCGGCGCCCAGCGCCGATTCGCGGATCGCACGGCGCTCGACCTGGGTGGAGCCGCAGGGCACGCAGATGATGATCCGCGGGCTGGGCTTGAGCACCGAACGCGGATGGACCATCTTGATGAACTGCTTGAGCATCTGCTCGGTCACCGTGAAGTCGGCGATCACGCCGTCCTTCATCGGGCGGATGGCCTCGATGTTGCCGGGCACCTTGCCCAGCATGGCCTTGGCCTCGTGGCCCACGGCCTGGATGGTCTTCTTGCCGCTCGGGCCGCCTTCGTGGCGGATCGAGACGACCGAGGGTTCATCCAGGACGATGCCCTTGCCGCGCACGTAGATCAGCGTGTTGGCGGTACCCAGGTCGATGGCGAGGTCGGTGGAGAAATAGCGGCGCAGCGAAGCGAACATGGAACAAGCGTCAGGTCAGGGCGGCCCCGAGGCGAACCCCTGCAGCCTCTTCGGGCAGCACAGCGGGTCCATCGGCCAGGGGGCGATGCATGAATCGGGTGGGGCGGCAATGGTGGCTGTCGGCCGGCGATACGACATTGCCGGCACCCGCGCCACGGGCGGTTGTGGATAACCGGAGATAATACCGCATCACCCCCTGCTCACCCGGGGCGGCTGCCCGATTTTTACGCACGGCAACCGGCACTTTCCGGCGGTTTCCAGGCCACACAGGGCCGGACCGCCAGGCGCCAATTCACCCGCATCGACCATGGCACTCTCTCCCGAGGACGTGGACCGCATCGCCCACCTCGCGCGGCTGGAACTCTCCAGCGCCGAGCAGCAGGCGATGCTCACGCAACTCAACGGCTTCTTCGACATCGTCGCGCAGATGGGCGCGGTGGACACCAGCGGTGTCGAGCCCCTGTTCACCCCGCTGTCGGCGGCGATGGACGTGCACCTGCGCCTGCGCGAGGACGCCGTCACCGAGCCCAACCAGCGCGAGGCCAACCAGCGCAGCGCCCCGGCCGTCGAGAACGGCCTGTTCCTCGTGCCCAAGGTGATCGAATGAGCGCGCCGCTGCACACCCTGGGCGTGGCCGCCGCGTCGCGCGCGCTGGCGGCGGGCGAGGCTTCCAGCGTCGAGCTGACCACCGCGCTGCTGGACCGCGCCGAAGCGCATGCACAGCTGGGCGCCTTCCTGCACCTGGACCGCGACAGCGCGCTGGCCGCCGCGCAGGCGGCCGACGCGGCGCGTGCCGCCGGCCAGGCCGGGCCGCTGACCGGCGTGCCGATCGCCCACAAGGACATCTTCGTCACCGCCGACATGCCCACCACCGCGGGCTCGAAGATGCTGGCGGGTTACCGCAGCCCCTTCGATGCCACCGTGGTGGCCCGCCTGAAGGCCGCCGGCACGGTGAGCCTGGGCAAGCTGAACTGTGACGAGTTCGCGATGGGCTCGGCCAACGAGAACTCCGCCTTCCAGCCGGTGAAGAACCCCTGGGACACCACCCGGGTGCCCGGCGGCTCCTCGGGGGGTTCCGCCGCCGCGGTGGCCGCGCGCCTGATTCCGGCCGCCACCGGCACCGACACCGGCGGCTCGATCCGCCAGCCGGCCAGCTTCTCGGGCCTGACCGGCATCAAGCCCACCTACGGCGTGTGCAGCCGCTACGGCATGATCGCCTTCGCCTCCAGCCTGGACCAGGCCGGCCCGATGGCGCGCAGTGCCGAGGACTGCGCGATGCTGCTGTCGGCGATGGCCGGTTTTGACGAGCGCGACAGCACCAGCGCCGAGCGCCCCGCGCCCGACTACCTGGCGCTGATGAACACGCCGCGCGCCGGCGCCACCGCGTCGCAGCCGCTGAAGGGCCTGCGCATCGGCCTGCCGGCCGAGTTCTTCCCGGCGGCGCTGGCGGCCGATGTGAACGGCGCGGTGCGCGCCGCGCTGGCCCAGCTCGAGCAGCTCGGCGCCACCCTGGTGGATGTGAGCCTGCCGCGCACCGAGCTGTCGATCCCCGTCTACTACATCATCGCCCCCGCGGAGGCCAGCTCCAACCTGAGCCGCTTCGACGGCGTCAAGTTCGGCCACCGTGCGGCGAAGTACGACGACCTGCTGGACATGTACCGCAAGACCCGCGCCGAGGGCTTCGGGCCTGAGGTCAAGCGCCGCATCATGATCGGCACCTATGTGCTGAGCCATGGGTACTACGACGCCTACTACCTGCAGGCGCAGAAGCTGCGCCGCATGATCGCCGACGACTTCCAGCGCTGCTTCACGCAGTGCGATGTCATCGCCGGCCCGGTGGCGCCCACGGTGGCCTGGCACATCGGCGAGCAGGGCGGCGATCCGCTGCAGGCCTACCTGGCCGACATCTTCACGCTGCCCGCCAGCCTGGCCGGCCTGCCCGGCATGAGCGTGCCCGCCGGCTTCGGCGCGGGCGGCATGCCGGTCGGTCTTCAGCTGATCGGCAACTACTTCCAGGAAGGCACCTTGCTGCACGCCGCGAACGCGCTGCAGCAGGTCACCGATGTCCACCTCCGCACCCCGGAGGGCTTCTGAGATGACAACGCCCCAACTCGTGCGTGGCTACGAGGTCGTGATCGGCCTGGAGAACCACGTCCAGCTGTCCACCCAGTCCAAGATCTTCAGCGGCAGCGCCACCGCCTTCGGCGCCGAGCCCAACACCCAGGCCAGCCCGGTCGATCTGGCGCTGCCCGGCACGCTGCCGGTGCTCAACCGCGCCGCGGTGGAGCGGGCCATCCGCTTCGGCCTGGCGGTGGGCGCCAAGGTGGCGCCACTCAGCATCTTTGCCCGCAAGAACTACTTCTACCCCGACCTGCCCAAGGGCTACCAGATCAGCCAGTTCGAGATCCCGGTGGTGCAGGGCGGCCACGTCGAGTTCTTCGTCGGCGAGACGAAGAAGACGGTCCGCCTGACGCGCGCCCACCTGGAAGAGGACGCGGGCAAGAGCCTGCACGAGGACTTCCACGGCCAGTCGGGGATCGACCTGAACCGCGCCGGCACGCCGCTGCTGGAGATCGTCTCCGAGCCCGACATGCGCTCGGCCCAGGAGGCGGTGGAGTACGCACGCACACTGCACGCGCTGGTGATGTGGCTGGGCATCTGCGACGGCAACATGCAGGAGGGCTCGTTCCGCTGCGACGTGAACGTGTCGGTGCGCAAGCCCGGCGCGCCCTACGGCACGCGGCGCGAGATCAAGAACCTCAACAGCTTCCGCTTCCTGGTGGATGCGGTCAACTACGAGGTCAACTGGCAGATCGACGAGATCGAGGACGGCCGCAGCATCCAGCAGGCCACGGTGCTCTACAACCCCGACAAGGGCGAGACCCGGGCGATGCGCAGCAAGGAGGACTCGGCCGACTACCGCTACTTCCCCGACCCCGACCTGCCGCCGCTGGTGATTGCCTCAGAGTGGGTGGAGCGTGTGAAGGGCGAGATGCCCGAGCTGCCCCGCGCGATGGCCGAACGCTTCGTCGCCCAGGACGGCCTGCCGGCCTACGACGCGACGATGATGACGCAGAGCCTGGCCTTCGCCCGCTACTACGAGGCCGCGCGCGACGCCTGCCGCCAGCCCAAACTGGTGGCCAACTGGCTGATGGGAGAGGTGAGCAAGCGCCTGAACACCGAAGGCCGCGACATCGCCGACGCCCCGGTGGCCCCCGCCACGCTGGCCGCGCTGATCAGCCGCATCCAGGACGGCACGATCAGCAACAACGCCGCCAAGCAGGTGTTCGAGGCACTGTGGACCGGCGAGGGCACGGACGTCGACGCGATCATCGAGGCCAAGGGCCTGAAGCAGATGAACGACACCGGCGCGCTCGAAGCCATCGTCGCCGAGGTCATCGCCGCCAACCCGAAGTCGGTCGAGGAGTACAAGGCCGGCAAGGACAAAGCCTTCAACGCCCTGGTCGGCCAGGTCATGAAGGCCTCCAAGGGCAAGGCCAACCCGGCGCAGGCCAGCGAGCTGCTGAAGGCCAAGCTCAACTGAACGCGGACGGCGGCTTGCTGCCCACAGCGGCCGTTGGCCGCTGTGGGCCAAGGCCCCGAACGTTGGGCTCCCCCCAGCCCCCCTCCAAGAGGGTGGCTCCAGTCAGAACCACAAAAGGTGGTGCGCCAAGCGTGCCAGCGCCACGCCGGCCGGCAGGCCGGCCCGAAGCTCATGCTGGAGCCCCCTTCTTGGAGGGGGGCTGGGGGGAGCTCAACGGAATAGGGCTCTGCCCACAGCGGCCAACGGCCGCTGTGGGCAGCAAGCGGTCGATCAACGTTTCTTTGACCCACCACAGACGCGCGCACTGAACCATCCGCCTCCGCGGCCGATACGAGGCCATGGCCGGGTTGCGGGTGCAGTCCGGGCCCGAAGCTTCATGACCAGGGAGGTTCGTGATGGGTGCGACGTGGCGCTTGATCGTGGGCGGGGTGCCCAGCGGTCTGGACCGGCAGGTGCTGGAGGAGTTGCTGGCGCCGTGCGGGGTAGCGCGGCTGGACGTGCATGAGTCGGCGGGCGGGCCGGGTGAATCGGTGGTGGTGGTCCGCATCGGCACCGACCTGCGCTTGGCCGAGCGACTGCGTCAGCGGGTGGGCGGGCGCAGCATCCAGGGCCACCGGCTGTGGACCTGGCTCAGCCGACGACCGCTGCATTGACCTGGCGCAACCAGCGAAGCGCGCGAGACACACGGGCTTGACATCGCCCGGTTGGAATAGGTTTGGACGGTGCCGATCGGCCCGTTGAACTCGAAAGGAACCACCATGCTTCGCTCCCCCGCATTCAAGGCTGGTGCCGCCGGCCTGTTCGCCCTGTGCCTGGCCGGCGCCGCGCTGGCCGCGCCCGGCTGTCCCGACGCTGGCCGCCCATGTGACGGCCAGGCCGCACGCGCCCAGCACGCCCGCATGAACGGCGATCCGGCCGAGCATGCGGCCCGGCACCTGGAGCGCCTGAAGGCCGATCTGAAGCTGCAAGCCGGCCAGGAATCGGCCTGGACGGCCTTTGCCGCCCAGGTGGCGGAACAGGCCAAGGCGGCCCGCGCCGAGCGCGACGAGATGGACAAGCTGGCCGGCAGCGCCACCGCCCCCGACCGCCTGGCGGCGCATATCGCGGCGCTCAAGCGCCGCACCGCCGCGCTCGAGGCCGGCCAGCCGGCCATGACGGCGCTGTACGCGGTGCTCAGCACCGAGCAGCGCGCCGTGTTCGACCGCGAGGCCCCTGGCAGCCGCCCGCCGCGCGGCCCGGGTCGCTGACCCGGCGCACCGGTGGCGCCTCAGCGCCGCCGCGCCACCCAGCGCGTGACGAAGCCCGGGCCCTGGTGCCCGGTGCCTTCGAACAGCGGCACCTCGCCCTCGAAGGCCTCGATCTCGTCGAGCACATCGCCCATCTCGGCGCGCAGGTCGGCCAGCGTCAGCAGCATGTCCGGGTCCTTGGGTCCGCCGCTGGTGTAGCCCTGCAGCTGGCCCGGGTGGAAGCCCTCGACGATGCACCAGCCGCCGGGTGACAGCAGCCCGGCCAGCTGCGCATGCGCCACGCGCCGCACGGCCGAGGGCAGGTGGCAGTAGACCAGCACCAGCGCGTCGAAGCGTTGTTCAGGCGGGGTCCAGGCGGACAGGTCGGCCCAGCGCGCCTCGTAGCGCCGCGCCACGCCACGCTCGGCGGCCAGGGCCCGGGCCTTGGCCAGGCCGTTCTCGGCGTAGTCCAGCGCCAGCACCTGGTGGCCCTGGGTGGCCAGCCACACGCCGTTGCGGCCCTCGCCGTCGCCCGGCACCAGCACCTGCGAGTGCGGGGCCAGCAGCGCGGCCTGTCGGCGCAGGAAGGCGTTCGGCTCGGTGCCGTACTTGTGGCCGGGGGCGGCGAAGCGGTCGTTCCACTGGTCTTTCATGGCGTGCGCGGCTGATCGGTCCAGCGGGCATTGTCGGGTCATACTGCGCACCAATCCGCCTGCTGCGCCGCATTGCCCATGAGCAACACCCCTGAAGCCGACGCCGACCGCGCCCCGCGCGCCTTGCCGCCCGACGACCCGCTGCGCGCCGTGCTGCACGACGAGGTGCATGCCCGCCCCTCGGCGCGCATCCGCCTGCCGGCGCTGGTGGTCTTCGTTGCGGTGCTCAACAAGGGCGTCAGTCGCGACGACGAGTGCGCCCACCTGCAGCGCCTGCCCGGCCATGCCCACCTGACACCGGCCGACCTGGCGGGCAACTTCCTGCGCCTGCGTTTTGCCGACCACACGCTGAAGTGGGAGCGCCACACCGAGTTCACCCGCTACGCACTGGTGCAGCCGCTGCCCGACGACGCAGCCCTGGGCGCGGTGCAGCCGGCGCTGCTGCCCGGGCTGCGCCTCGCCACCGACTGGTGGCAGGCGATTCCCGGCCGCACCGTGGCCGCGGTGCAGCTGGTGATGGTGAACCACCCGATCGAGGACCCGCACGCGGCGCTGGCGCTGGGCCAGCGCTGGTTCGGCGGCAAGACCGTGGTGGCCTCGCTGATGGGCAATGGCGAGGCCGGCAACGGCCACTCGATCGCCATCACCAACTTCCGCCGCACCGATGACGGCTTCGAGCGCATGCTGGTGATCGCTCCGCCGGGCACCAGCGAGACGCGCGCCGGCCGCATCTCGCAGCGCCTGCTGGAGCTGGAGATCTACCGCCTGATGGCGCTGCGCGGCCTGCCGCTGGCCAAGGAGCTGGCGCCGCTGCTGGCCGGCAGCGAGGACGAGCTGGCCTCGGTCACCGCCCGGCTGGAGGCGCGCAGTGCCTCTGAGGCCGAGCTGCTGGACGCGCTGATCCACGTCGCCGCCCGCATCGAGCGGGCCACCGCCGAGCACGCCTTTCGCTTCTCGGCCACCCAGGCCTACGACGCGCTGGTGCGCCAGCGCATCGCCGAGCTGCGCGAGCGGCCCATCCCGGGCACGCAGACGATCGGCGAGTTCATGCAGCGCCGCCTGTCACCGGCGATGGCCACCGTGGCGGCCACCGCCGGCCGCCTGGCCTCGCTGAGCCAGCGCACCGAGCGCGTCAGCGCCTTGCTGCGCACCCGCGTGGACATCGCCACCGAGACGCAGAACCAGCAGCTGCTGGCCAAGCTCACCCGCGGGCAGCAGCTGCAGCTGAACCTGCAGTCCACGGTGGAGGGCCTGTCGATCGCGGCCATCTCGTACTACGTGGTCAGTCTGCTGCTCTACGGTGGCAAGGCGCTGAAGTCGCTGGGCCTGCCGATCAACCCCGAGATGGCGGCGGGCGCGCTGATCCCGCTGGTGCTGTGGGTGGTCTGGAAGGCCACGCAGCGCGTCCATGCCCGGCTGATGGGCGACGCGCATTGACCGGCACGCTGGCCCTGGTGGGCGCCGTGGTCGGCGCCGTGCTGGCGCTGACCGGCGCCGGCGGTGGCGTGCTGGCAGTGCCGCTGCTGGTGTTTGCCACCGGCCTGAGCGTGCAGCAGGCGGCGCCGCTGGCGCTGCTGGCGGTGGGCGTGGCGGCCGGCACCGGCGCCTGGCTGGGCTGGCGCGAGGGCGTGCTGCGCTACCGCGCCGCCGCGCTGGTCGGCGGCCTGGGGCTGCTGACCGCGCCGCTGGGCGTCTGGCTGGCGCAGCGCCTGCCTCCCGAGCCACTGCTGCTGGGCTTTGCGGGGGTGATGTTGCTGACGGCGCGCCGCATGGCGCGGCGCGACCCGGTGCGCGACGGCAGCGAGGCCCTCGACGGCCGGCCCTGCCGCGTCAACCCCGACGAGGGCCGCCTGCACTGGACCGCGCCCTGCGCGTGGGTGCTGGCCACCACGGGTGTGGCGGTGGGCCTGGTCGGCGGACTGCTGGGCGTGGGTGGCGGATTCGTCATCGTGCCGGCGCTCACGCGGGCCACCGACCTGGACACGCGCAGCATCACCACCACCTCGCTGGGCGCGGTGGCGCTGTCGGCGGTGGGCGGACTGGCCGGGGCCTTGCAGTTCGGCCAGCTCGATGGGCTGCAGGCCGGCGTGTTCAGCGGCTCGGCGATCGTCGCGCTGCTGCTGGGCCGGCGCGTGGCGGGGCAGTTGCCCTCGCGCACGCTGCGCCGGCTGTTCGCCGCGGTGTGCGTGGTGGTGGCGCTGCTGCTGCTGGCGCGGGTGCTGCTGCGCTGATACCCAACCGGGTATCATCCCAGGCGGCTGCAAGGCCTTCACCGTCGCCGCACAATCACCGGCTGCAGGCCGCTCTTCCCCCTCCCCCATGGCGCATCCCACTCCCCTGAAGTTCCTCCAGCCCGGCTGGTACGCGATCCCGATGGGCCTGACCGGTCTGGCCCTGGCCTGGCTGCGCGCCGCGCCATTGATGGGCGAGATGGCCACCGGCTTTGCGCTGGTGGTGGGCAGCCTGGCGGCGCTGGTGTTTGTCACGTTGCTGGTCTTCACGGTGCAGCGCGGCCAGCGCCACCCCGAGGCCTGGGCCGAGGACCGCAGGCACCCGGTGCGCCATGCCTTCATCGCCACCCTGCCGGTCTCGGCGATGCTGCTGGGCTCGCTGGCGGCCCAGCTGGGCGTGCAGCATCCGCTGGTCAGCGCGCTGTGGTGGGCCGGCTCGCTGGGCCAGCTGGCCACCACGCTGTGGGTGATGGCGCGCTGGTGGACGCCCGCCGCCCAGGGCGGCCTGAGCTGGATGGCGGTGACGCCGGCGCTGTTCATCCCGGTGGTGGGCAACATCATTGCGCCGCTGGGCGGCGTGCCGCTGGGCCACGAGCACTGGGCCGCGGCGCAGTTCGGCATCGGCCTGCTGTTCTGGCCGGTGGTGCTGGTGCTGCTGCTGGTTCGGCTGGTGGTGCAGGGTCCGGTGCCCGAGCGCCTGCTGCCCACCGCCTTCATCCTGATCGCGCCGCCGGCACTGGCCGGGCTGGGTGTGCTGCAACTGGGAGGTTCCGGCAGCGTGGCCTGGGCCTGCTGGGGGATGGCGGCCTTCACCTTCGCCTGGGTCGGCTATGCGCTGGCCGGGCGCATCCGCAACCTGCCGTTCGCGCTGCCGCACTGGGGCATGAGCTTCCCGCTGGCGGCCTTCACCTCGCTGACGCTGCGCCTGGCCGAGGTGGGCAGCCCGATGGCCGTGGCCGGCCCGGTGCTGCTGGCGCTGACCAGCATCATCATCCTGGGCCTGGCCATGGGCACGGTGCGCGGCCTGCGCGATGGCACGCTGCTGGCGCCCGAGCCGGTGGCCCCGATCATTCCCGTCACTGCCGCCTGAGGAGCCCCCCCGATGAAGAACGCCATGGACCTGGTGATGGCCGCCAAGGCACGGGTCAGCGAAGTCTCCGCCGTCGAGGCGCCCGCCGCGCTGCGCGAGGCCGACGTGCTGATCGATGTGCGCGAGGAGTCCGAGTTCGCCGCGGGCCACATCCCCGGTGCGATCCACGCCTCGCGCGGCCTGCTGGAGTTCAAGCTCAGCAGCAACCCGGCGCTGCAGGCCCGCGACCTGAAGGTGCTGCTGTACTGCAAGACCAGCGGCCGCGCCGCGCTGGCAGCGGTGGCGATGCAGGAGATGGGCTACCTCAACGTGCGCTCGATCGCCGGCGGCTTTGATGCCTGGGTGGCCGCCGGACAGCCGGTCGCCAAGCCCGAACAGCCCAACTTCGGCTGAGGCGCACAGTGGGGGCCTTGAAGCTGCGGCACACTGCGCGGCATGACCGCCGCCCCGCAACTGCTCGTGGCCTGCCTGTGCGCCGGCTGGTGCACCACCTGCGACGCCTACCGTGCCACCTTTGACGCGCTGGCCGATCGCCATCCGCAGGCCCGCTTCGTCTGGGTCGACATCGAGGACCATGCCGATGCGCTGGAGGACGATGACGGCCACGCCCCCGACATCCAGAACTTCCCGACGCTGCTGCTGGTGCAGGACGGCACGCCGCGCTTTTTCGGCACCGTGCTGCCGCATGCGGCGGTGGTCGAGCGGATGCTGGCCGAGGCCGCGCGCGCCGCACTGCCGCGATTGAGCGACGCCGGCAGCCAGGTGCTGGCGCGCGCCGTGCTGGCGCTCCAGCACTCAGGCGCGCTGGACTGAGGCCAGCAGCGCCCGCGCCTGCAACCAGGACGGCAGCTCCTCGGCCGGCATCGGCTTGCCGATGTGCCAGCCCTGGGCCTCGTCGCATCCCAGCGCGCGCAGGCGTTGCAGGATGGCGGCGTTCTCCACGCCCTCGGCCACCACGCTCAGGCGCAGGTCGTGGCCCATGCGCACCAGCGCGCCCACCATCGAGGCCTTGTCGGCGTCCTGGTCCATGGTGCGCACGAACAGCATGTCCAGCTTCAGCTCATCCACCGGCAGGTCGATCAGCTGCGCCAGCGAGGTCTGGCCGGCACCGAAGTCGTCGATCGACAGCCGGAAGCCCTCGGCCTTGAGCGCATGCAGGGTCTGCAGCGCGCGCTGCGGGTCGTGGGCGATCGCGCTCTCGGTGATCTCCAGGCACAGCCAGGACGGCTCGGCGCCATGGCGCTGCAGCGCGGTGCGCAGGCGCTGCTGCAGCTCGGGCTTCATCAGGTCGTGCGCCGACAGGTTGACCGAGATGCGCGGCGACAGGCCCTGGGCGCGCAGCAGCGCCGCCTGGCGCGCCGCCTCGTCGACCACCCACAGCGTCAGCTCGTGGATGAAGCCGGTCTCTTCAGCGAAGGGAATGAACTGCACCGGCGGCACCAGGCCGCGCTGCGGGTGCTGCCAGCGCACCAGGGCCTCGGCCGCCACCACCTGGTCGTCGCCCAGGCGCAGCTTGGGCTGCAGGTACAGGCGCAGCTCCTGGCCGCGGATCGCCTGGCGCAGCTCGCCCAGCAGCGACAGCGTCTGGGCGCTGCCGGCGTCGATGGACGGGTCGTAGACCAGCATGCCGGCGGTGCGGCGCTTGCATTCGGTCAGCGCCAGCAAGGCCCGCGCGAGCAGGGTCTCGGTGTCGGCGGCGTGCAGCGGCGCCACCGCGATGCCGATGCCGGCCGACAGGTCCACCGTGGAGCCGTCCAGCACCAGCGCCTGCTCGGTCAGCTGGCGCTGCACCAGGCGCGCCACCTCGCGCGCGCGGGCCAGGTCGGCGCCGGGCAGCAGCAGCGCGAACTCGTCGCCCCCCAGCCGGGCCACCAGCGGGTGGCGCTCGGGCAGGTCCAGCGCCAGCGCGCGCAGACGCTGGGCCACCTGGCGCAGCACCTGGTCGCCGGCCGCGCGGCCCAGCACCTGGTTGACGCGCTCCAGGCGGTCGATGTTGAGCATCAGCAGCGCCGCGCCGCCGTCGCCCGGCAGCAGGCGCCCGGCCTCGTCCTCGAACTGGCTGCGGTTGGGCAGGCCGGTCAGCGTGTCCCAGAAGGCCAGCTGGCGGATGTGTTCGGTGCGCTCGGCAATGCCCTGGCGCATGCCCTCGAAGGCCTGGGCCAGCTCGGCCATCTCGTCGTCGCTGGCCACGGCCGCCACCGGCGTGGCGTAGTCGCCGCGGCCCAGGCGGCGTGTCGCATCGACCAGGCCCTGCATCGGCGCGGTCAGGCGGCGCGCCGTCAGCAGACTGCCCAGCGCGAACAGGCCCAGGCCCAGGCCGCTGACCAGCAGCAGACTGCCCTGCAGGCCCTCGTAGGGGCGCACCGCCTCGTCGATCGACAGCGACAGCACCATCGGCACCGCCGTGTCACCCAGCGCCGGCAGCTCGACGCGGCGCACCTCGAGGGCAGCGCCCGACAGCGTCAGCTCCTGCGCCGCCGGGCCGACCCGCAGCAGCGGCGCCAGCGCAGCCGTGCCGCGGGCCGGGCTGAGCGTGCTGGCCAGCACCTGCTGCGGGCCGATCAGGCTCAGCTCGGCCTGGGCCAGGCGGGCCAGCTCGGGCAGCAGGTCGGCCAGCGGCACGGCGGCCAGCAGCCAGCCGCTGGGCGCTTCGCCGCGCTGACCGATCGGCACCTTCACCACCTGCGAGGGCAGCTCGCCCAGCCGCACCAGGCGGGCCTCTTGCCAGCGCCCGTCGTCCAGGCGTGCGGCCTGCTGGGCCAGCGCGGCGGCCTGCGGCCCCACCGCCGCCAGCAGGCGGCCCTGGCGGTCCAGCACCGCGGCCAGGCGCGCCGGCCGCAGGCGGCCCAGCTTGTCTTCCAGCGCCGAGCGCACGGTGTCGGCATCCACCTCGCCCTGCAGCGTCGACAGCAGGCCGTAGTCGGCGCCCACCGTGGCCGCGGCGGCCTGCAGCAGCTCGCCGCGCTGGCTCAGCTGCTCGCGCAGCAGGGCCTCGCCGTGCGACAGCCGCACGTCGATCAGCCCGCGCGCGCTGCGCTCGATGCCCAGGCGGGTCAGCAGCAGCGACACGCCCTGCACCGCCAGCAGCAGCGCGACGAAGACCAGCACGATGCGCCCGCCCAGGCTGCGCCAGAACGGCCGCGACTTCACCGCGCGGCTCCCGTCAGGCGCACCGACATCTCGGTGTCACCGGCCACGGCCAGCGGCTGCTCGACGCCCATGCTGCCCGCCGGCAGCACCGGATGCCAGGTGCGCAGCCGGTAGCTGCCTGGCGGCACGTCGGCGATCTGCACCACGCCATCGGGCCCGCTGCGGCCGTACCAGGGCGTGTCGGCCACCACGATCCAGCCGATCATGCTGTCGTGGATGTTGCAGCCCAGCACCACCACGCCGGGCTTGTCGAACAGCACCGGCTTCTCGGGGCGGCCGACATAGAGCTTGATCTCGAAGCGCTTGGATTCGGACACCGAGTAGACATGGTGGCGCACCGTGTCGCGGTTGGGAAAGTCCACCCGCGTGCCCACCGGCACCACCGCCACCTGCGGCTGGAAGCGCTTGTCCTGCTGGCCCACCTCGGCACTGGCCAGCGGCCTGGGCGCGGTGCGCCCGGTGGTGGATTCGAGCATCACCACCGCGTCCGACAGCAGCGTGCCGGCCGGGTTCAGCACCGTCACGCGCACGCTGGCCGCCGTCGCCGCGTCCGTCAGGACCGCGGCGGTCAGCAGCAGCGTGGCGGCGCACCTCATGGTTCGATCGCGATGCTGCGGATCGGACCGCCGTCGCCGATCGGGCCGATCAGCGTGGCGCGGCCGGTGGTCAGGTCGATGCGGTAGAGGCGGCTCTGGTCGGTGCGCAGCATCGCCAGCGGCTGGTTCTTCAGGTCGGAGATGTCCAGGTCGGCCTCGACCACGCCGTCCACGCCCAGCGGGCCGACGCTCATCACCCGGCCGGTGTTGGGCGAGACCGGCGGCACCTTGCTCTCGTGCGAGCCCATCATCACCAGCTGCGCCAGACCCAGGTCGATCGCGTAGTTGGTGGTGACCTTCTCGTTGTCCTTGTTGTAGGTGTAACCGGCGGCCACCACGCGCACTGTGTGGCCGGCGTGCGGATCGGTGTTGACGTAGCCCAGCAGCGTGTCGGGGGCGCCGTCGACGACACGGCCGGTGTCGGGGTGCACGCGCAGGTTCTGGCCGGCCTCGGTGACCACGCGCAGGCGGTCGACCGTGGGGTTGAAGTCGATGCCCACGCGCGCGCCCAGCAGCGGCCAGCCGATGCCCGTGCCCACCGGGCTGGCCGCGCACTGGGCGGTGTCGATGGTGTAGAGCTGGCCGCTGCGGCCCAGCGCATAGAGCTGGCCACGCGCCACGCGGTAGTCGATGCCCAGCAGCTGCTCGCCCGGCTTCAGGCCGCTGATCGCGCACTGGCTGACCAGGGTCTGCGGTGCGGCGGCGGCAAAGCCCAGCAGGCGATGGTCAGGGGTCAGCGCTCGCACGAACTCGCCGCCGCTGCCCCCGCTGGCGGCCGGCGGCGTGGCCGGGATCGGCAGCAGGCTGCAGCCACCCAGCGCCAGGGCGGCGAGTGCGGCGAGGGTCGGGAGCAGGCGCAGCGGCATGGCGGGTCCTTGATGTGACTGAAAGTAACACAGCGCTGTGGGGCTGGACCTTCTGGTGTCGGCATCGGCGCCGGGGTCTTGAGGGTGGCCTGTGGCGTCGGTCACTCCTCGCCGAGGAATCCGCCACTCTGGTGGGCCCACAGGCGCGCATACAGGCCGCCGGCGGCCAGCAGCTCGGCATGCGTGCCCTGCTCGACGATGCGCCCGGCGTCCATCACCACCAGCCGGTCCATGGCCGCGATGGTGGACAGGCGGTGGGCGATGGCGACCACGGTCTTGCCCTCCATCAGCCGGTACAGGCTGTCCTGGATCGCGGCCTCAACCTCGCTGTCCAGCGCGCTGGTGGCCTCGTCCAGCAGCAGGATGGGCGCGTCCTTGAGCATCACCCGGGCGATCGCGATGCGCTGGCGCTGTCCGCCGCTGAGCTTGACGCCGCGCTCGCCCACATGGGCGTCGTAGCCGCTGCGGCCCTTGGGGTCGGTCAGGCCCTGGATGAACTCGTGCGCCTCGGCGCGACGGGCGGCGGCGATCATCGCCGCATCGTCGGCGTCGGGGCGGCCGTAGAGCAGGTTGTCGCGCACCGAGCGGTGCAGCAGCGAGGTGTCCTGGGTGACCATGCCCACCTGGGCGCGCAGGCTTTCCTGGCTGACCTGGGCGATGTCCTGGCCGTCCACGAGGATGCGCCCGCCGGCCAGGTCATGAAAGCGCAGCAGCAGGTTCACCAGCGTCGACTTGCCGGCGCCCGAGCGGCCCACCAGGCCGATCTTCTCGCCGGGGCGGATGGTCAGCGACAGGTCGTCGATCACGCGCTTGCTGGCGCCATAGCCGAAGACCAGGTGGTCGAACACCACCTCGCCGTGCGGCACCTGCAGCGGCTTCGCGTCGGCGCGGTCGACCACGGTGGGCGCGCGCGTCAGGGTGTTCAGGCCGTCCTGCACGGTGCCGATGTTCTCGAACAGGCTGGCCATCTCCCACATGATCCAGTGCGAGATGCCGTTCAGGCGCAGCGCCATCGCGGTGGCCGCCGCCACCGCGCCCACGCCCACCTGGCCCTGGGACCACAGCCACAGCGCGCTGCCGGTGGTGCCCAGCACCAGGCCCACGCTGAGCGCGTGGATCACCAACTCCAGCGCGGTGACCATGCGCATCTGCTGGTGCACCGTGCCCATGAACTCGTGCATCGCGCTGCGCGCATAGCCCGACTCGCGCTGGGCGTGCGAGAACAGCTTGACGGTGGTGATGTTGGTGTAGGCGTCGGTGATGCGCCCGGTCATCAGCGAGCGCGCGTCGGCCTGCACCTGCCCCACCTTGGCCAGGCGCGGCACGAACCAGCGCAGCGCCGCCAGGTAGCACAGCAGCCAGATGCCGAAAGGCCACAGCAGCGTGGTGTCGAAGCTGCCCACCAGCGTCAGCATGGTGGCGAAGTAGATGATGATGAAGACCAGGATGTCGGTCAGCAGCATCACCACGTCGCGCACCGCCAGCGCGGTCTGCATGACCTTGGTGGCCACCCGGCCGGCGAACTCGTCCTGGAAGAAGGCCAGGCTCTGCGCCAGCATCTGGCGGTGGAAGTTCCAGCGCAGGCGCATCGGGAAGTTGCCGTTGAGCGCCTGGTACTTCAGCAGCGCCTGCGCGGCCACCAGCACCGTGCTGCCCACCAGCACGCCGGCCAGCGCCAGCAGCTCGTCGCCGCGCTGCGCCCACAGCTGCGCCGGCGGCACCTCGGCCAGCCAGTCGACGATGCGGCCCATGAAGCCGAACAGGATGGCCTCGAAGACGCCGATCAACGCCGTCAGCGCGGCCATGGCCGCGACGTGGCCGCGCAGGCCATCGGAGCAGGCCCAGATGAAGCGGGCCAGGCCGCGCGGCGGCACGGGCGGGATGGCGTCGGGGTAAGGGCGGACCAGCCGCTCGAAGAAGGCGAACAAGAGGTGGGCGTGCAGCAGAAAAAGGTCCGCAAGCGTAGCCGAAGCGGCTCAGCCGCGCAGCGCGATCCAGCCCAAGGCCGCCAGCGGCGCGGTGTCGGCGCGCAGCGTGCGCGGGCCCAGCGTCACCGGGGTGAAGCCGGCGCCGCGGGCCAGGGCCTCCTCGGCCGGGCTGAGGCCGCCCTCGGGGCCGCTGAGCAGCAGCACCGGGCCCGGGCGCCCGGCCAGGTGATCCGCCAGCCGCTGCGCGTCGGGCGCCAGGCTCAGCACCAGTCGCTGCTGCGCCGGGTCGGGGGCCAGCGCGGCCAGCCAGTCGGTCAGGGCGTTCACCGGCGCCACCTCGGGCACGCGGCGGCGGCCGCACTGCTCGGCGGCGGCCACGGCCACGCCCTGCCAGTGCGCACGCCGGCGCTCGGCGCGCTCGCCGCTCAGGCGCAGCACCGAGCGCTCGGTGTGCAGGGGCTGCACCGCAGCGGCACCCAGCTCGGTGGCCTTCTCGACCAGCGCGTCCATGCGCTCGTTGGCCGGCATGCCCAGCGCCAGCGTGACGGCGCAGGGCAGCTCGGTGTCGGGCGCGGCCCGCTCGGCCAGCACACGCACGCTGACCTCGCGCCGGCCCATCGCGGTGATCTCGGCCTGCCACTCGCGGCCGTCGCCGTTGAACAGGGCCAGGGTGTCGCCGGGCTGGCGGCGCAGCACCTGCACGTGGCGGGCCGCTTCGGGCGGCAGTTCCAGGGTGGCGCCGGCCTGCAGCGGCAGCGCGACATGGTGACGCGTGGACATGTCGCCAGTGTGCCCGATGGCGGCGCTGCGGCCGCGCGGGCCCCTAGAGCAGTTCGCTGAGGCGGCGCACCGAGGCCAGGCCGTGGTGGTCGGCGATGCGGTCCAGGTAGTCCATCGCCAGCGCCTGCAACTCGGGCGCGCCGGCGCAGCGCTCCAGTTCCAGCGCGAAGCGGTACGAGGCCACCAGGCCCAGGGTTTCGCGGCCGTGGGCATTGAGCGCGTCGTAGAGACGGCTGTAGCTGCTTTCGCGCAAACGCTGGCGCAGGCGGGCCAAGTCCAGGGGCGCGCTGGCATCGCCCGACGGCGCGGCCGCCGCTGGGGCGGGCGCCGGCGACGGGGCCGGCGCGAGCAGGCCGGCCTCGACCAGTTGCCTCAGGTCATCCGCCTCGCAGCCCTTGACCTGCGACAGCCAGAAACCCGCCGGTTTGTCCGGCGAGATGACCAGCAACAGATTGCGCTGGTGGCGCGGCAGGCCCAGCGTGCGAGAGCGGATCTCGTCCTGACCCGCGGTGGTGCGGACAAATCGCGTTTGCATGTCCCAACGTCAGGCCCGTGGCTGCCCGTTATCGCTTCACTGTGTGCGCTGCGCTGGCGCTGCTCCCCATGAGCTCAGCGGGCCATTATGCGCGTGCAGCCGGCTTGTCGCGCAACTCGCGGCGCAGCACCTTGCCCACCGGCGTCTTGGGCAGCTCGGTGCGGAACTCGATCAGCTTGGGCCGTTTGTAGCCGGTCAGGTTGGCCTCGCACCAGGCACGCACATCGGCCTCGGTGACGGCGGGATCCTTCTTGACCAGCACCACCTTGACGGCCTCGCCGGCCTTCTCGTCGGGGATGCCCACGGCGGCGCATTCGAGCACGCCGGGCATCTGGGTGATCACGTCCTCGACCTCGTTCGGGTAGACGTTGAAGCCCGAGACCAGGATCATGTCCTTCTTGCGGTCGACGATGCGGAAGAAGCCGCGCTCGTCCACCACGCCGATGTCGCCGGTGCGGAAATAGCCGTCGGCCGTCATGACCTTGGCGGTCTCGTCGGGCCGCTGCCAGTAGCCGGCCATCACCTGCGGACCGCGGATGGCGATCTCGCCGGACTGGCCGGCGGGCACCTCGTGGCCGTCGTCGTCCAGCAGCGCCAGCTCGGTGTTGGGCACCGGCAGGCCAATGGTGCCGGTGAAGGCCTTGGTGTCGACCGGGTTGCAGGTGGCCACCGGGCTGGTCTCGGACAGGCCGTAGCCCTCGCAGATCGGGCAGCCGGTCTTCTCCAGCCACAGCCGCGCCGTGGCCTGCTGCACCGCCATGCCGCCGCCCACCGAGATCTTCAGGTGCGACCAGTCGACGCTGGCGAAATCGGCGTGGTTGGCCAGCGCACCGAACAGCGTGTTGACCGCCGGCAGGCTGTGGAATCGCTCGCGCGCGAGGTCCTTCAGCACCGCGGGCACGTCACGCGGGTTGGGGATCAGGATGTTGCAGCCGCCCAGGCGCAGCCCCAGCATCATGTTCGTGTTGAATCCGAAGATGTGATAGAGCGGCAGCGCGCAGATCGCGGTGTATTGCTCGCCGGGCGGGATCAGGCGCAGCGCCGGCTGGTACCAGGCCTCGCACTGCAGCACGTTGGCCACCAGGTTGCGGTGCAGCAGCACCGCGCCCTTGCTGACGCCGGTGGTGCCGCCGGTGTACTGCAGCACCGCGATGTCGTCGGGGCCGGTGGCCGGCGGGGTCCAGGTCATGCCCCGGCCGCGGGCCAGCGCGGCATTGAAGCGCACCGCCTGCGGCAGCTCGAAGGCCGGCACCATCTTCTTCACCTTGCGCACCACATGGTTGACGATGCTGCCCTTGACCAGGCCCAGCATGTCACCCATCGCCGCCAGGATCACGTGCCGGGTGGGCACGTCGCGCGCCACCTGCTGCAGCGTGGCGGCAAAGTTCTCGACGATGACGATGGCCTTGGCGCCCGAGTCCTTCAGCTGGTGCTCCAGCTCGCGCGGCGTGTACAGCGGGTTGACGTTCACCACCACCAGCCCGGCGCGCAGGATGCCGGCCACCGCCACCGGGTACTGCGGCAGGTTGGGCATCATCACCGCGACGCGGTCGCCGGCCTGCAGGCCCAGGCCCTGCAGGTAGGCGGCAAAGGCGCGCGAGGCCTCGTCGATCTGGGCAAAGCTGTAGGCCTTGCCCATGAACTTGTAGGCGGGCCGGCTGGCGTGCTGGCGCAGGCTCTCGTCGATCAGCGCCACCAGCGAGGGGTAGAGCGAGACATCGATCTCGGCGGGCACGCCTTCAGGGTAGTTCTTCAGCCAGATCCGATCCATCTTCTCTCCGAGCTTGATGGATGATTGTCCTTGCGCGCTTCAGGCGCAGGCATCCGGGGATTCGATAGCGCCGTCTCGGGGATTCTCCCTAGACCAGCGGCCCTTTGTCACAGGGCATTGGCACAAGGAGTTACCTTTCAACGGTCTGAAGACCTCCACCCTAGGGAGGTTCGCGGCGGCGGCGGGTGCCTAGGATCAGCACCCTCTTGTCGTACTTCACGAGGCATCCCATGCTCGCACTGATCCGCACCTCGCTCTGTGCCGCCGCCCTGGCGGCGATCGCCGCGCCGGCCCTGGCGGGTGGCCCCAACGCCGTCGTCCACTCGGCGCAGGCCGACATGACGAACGAGTTCGTCGTCAAGTTCCGCGACACGGCCAGTGCCGAGGCGACGGCGCGCCATGCCGGCGTGCAGGCCGCGCTGGCTGCCCGTGGCGTGTCGCTGGCCGGCATCGAAGGCCGGTTCCTGCGTGTGGACCGCCCGCTGTCCAACCTCGACGCCCAGGCGCTGGCCAAGGAGCTGAAGGCCGCCAACCCGGCGATTGCCTACATCGAGGCCAACATCCGCCTGTCGCACCAGCTCGTGCCCAACGACACGCGCTGGAACGACCAGTGGCACTACTACGAAGACATCGCCGGCATCAAGCTGCCCAAGGCCTACAACAAGTCGCAGGGCGCCGGCGTGGTGGTGGCGGTGCTCGACACCGGCTACCGTCCGCACGCCGACCTGGTGGCCAACATCGTGCCGGGCTACGACTTCATCACCAACACCAGCACCGCCAATGACGGCAATGGCCGCGACAGCGACGCCCTGGACCCGGGCGACGGCTGCGGTGGCCAGAGCAGCTGGCACGGCACGCACGTGGCGGGCACCATCGCTGCGGTGACCAACAACGGCGTCGGCGTGGCCGGCATCGCTCCGGGCGCGAAGATCCAGCCGGTGCGCGTGCTGGGCTGCGGTGGCGGCACCTTCGTCGACATCCAGGACGCGATCGAGTGGGCCTCGGGCGGCACCGTCGCCGGTGTGCCCGCCAACCCGACGCCGGCCCGGGTGATCAACATGTCGCTGAGCGGCTCCGGCGCCTGCCCGGCCGGCCTGCAGACCGCGATCAACAACGCCGTGGGCCGTGGCACCGTGGTGGCCGTGGCCGCGGGCAACAACAATTCCAATGCCGGCAACTACACGCCGGCCAACTGCGCCAACGTGATCACGGTGGCCTCGGTCAACCGCAGTGGTTCGAAGGCCTGGTACTCGAACACCGGCGCCACGGTCGAGATCGCCGCGCCGGGTGGCGACACCACCGGCAACGTCGCCAACGGCGTGCTCTCCACGCTGAACGCCGGCGTGTCCACGCCGGGCGCCGACAGCTACGCCTACTACCAGGGCACCTCGATGGCCACGCCGCACGTGGCCGGCGTGGCCGCGCTGATGCTGGCCAACCGTCCGACGATGACGCCGGCCCAGGTGCTGGCCCGCATGCAGAGCACCGCGCGCGCCTTCCCGGGCACCTGCACCCTGTGTGGCGCGGGCATCCTGAATGCCGCCAAGGCGGTGCAGCGTCCCTGAGCGGCCGGCGCCTCGCGCCGCTGAGCAAGGGCCCGCCACTGGCGGGCCTTTTTTCTTGTAGTGTCCGGCTCTGATGCAGCCGACCGAACCTGCCGCCCCCGAGCCAACCACCCGCGCCGCACCGCGCTGGTACCTGCGCCTGCTGGGCGGGTCCACGCTGGACGGCGGTCAGGGCAGTGAGCTGCGCCGCTGGCCCAGCCGTGCCGCGCTGCTGCTGCTGGCGCGCCTGGCGCTGTGGCCGCGGCGCGTCCATCCGCGCGAGGAACTGGTCGAGCTGCTCTGGCCCGGCGTGGCCACCGATGTCGGCCGCAACCGCCTGCGCCAGGTGCTGTCCACCTTGCGCGCGCTGCTGGAGCCGGCCGGTGCGCCGGCGGTGCTGCAGGCCGACCGCCACGCGCTGCGCCTGCTGCCGGGCGCACTGGGCTGCGACGCCCACGACTTCGAGCGGCTGCTCTCCAGCCGCCGCGACGCCGACGCCCTGGCGCTCTACGCGGGGGAGCTGCTGCCCGGCGTCTACGACGACTGGGTGGTCGACGAGCGCCTGCGCCTGCAGGCGCTGCACGATCGACTGACCGAGCGCCAGCCCGAGCCGCCCGCGGCGGCGGCCGCGCCGCACCCGCAGCCCGCGCCCGAGCTGTCGCGGCCGCGCCGGGGGGCGCTGCCGCGCTACCTGAGCCGCTTCTTTGCCGACGACATCGCGCTGTCACGGCTGCGCTCGGCGCTGGATGCCACGTCGGCCCTGGTGCTGCGCGGACCAGGCGGCGCGGGCAAGACGCGCTGCGCCGTCGAGCTGATGCGGGGCCTGCCGCCGGGCGTGCCGGTGCAGTTCGTCGACCTGAGTGCCTGCAGCGACCTGGCAGCCCTGGAGGCGGCGGTGTCGGCCGCGCTGGCCGACCCCACGCCCACCGCGCAGCCACTGGCCGAGCGTCTGGCCGCCACCGACGGCTGGCTGGTGCTGGACAACTTCGAGCAGCTGCCGCCCGCCGCCGATGCCCGGTTGAGCCAGTGGCTGCAGACCTCGCCGCTGCTGCGGGTGCTGGTCACCTCGCGCCGCGGGCTGACGCTGGCGGGGGCGCTGGAGCTGTCGCCGCCGGCGCTGGGCCCGCTGCCCGCCGCGGACGCCGCGCTGGAGGTGCTGGCCCGGCACCCGGCGGTGGCCTTGTTCGTCGACCGCGCCCGGGCGGTGCGCCCGGACTTCCACCTCACGCCGGGCAACGCCGCGGCGGTGCGGGCCCTGGTCGGTGCGCTGGACAGCCTGCCGCTGGCGCTGGAATTGGCCGCGGCCCGGGTGCGCAGCCTGCCCCCGGCCGAGTTGCTGACGCTGCTGCTGGCCGACACGGACTCGGCCTCGCTGGACCTGGTGGGCCGTGCGCGCTCGGCCGCGTCCGAGCGCCAGGCCAGCCTGCGCGATGTGGTGGCCTGGAGCTGGCGTCTGCTGTCGCCGCCGCTGGCGGCGCTGGCCGCGACCCTGGGCAGCCTGTCGGCGCCGTTCAGCCGCGGACTGGCCCAGGCGCTGGCCGACCCGGCGCTGGGGCCGGTGGCGCTGGCCGCGGCGCTGGACGAGCTGGTCAGCCAGTCGCTGCTGAACAGCCTGCCCACGGCGCACCCGGGTGAGCCGGCCCGCTACCTGATGTCGGTGCCGGTGCGGCAGTTCGCGGCGGCTCAGTTGACGGCCGACGAGCGGGTCGTGCTGCGCCAGCGCCTGCGCACGGGGCTGCTGGACTGGGCCGAGACCTGGCCCCCCACGCCGCCGCTGTCCGAGGCCCGCACGCGCCTGCCCCATCTGGGCCGTGCCCTGGACGACGCCGACGGCGAGGTCGCCGCCCGCTGGCTGGCCGCCTGGCGCCCCGCCTTGCAGGACCTGCACCTGGATGCGCCCACGCTGACCCGGCTGCAGGCGCTGTTGCCGTCGTGCACGCGGCCCGGGCTGCTGTCCGAGGCGACCGCGGCCCTGGCCTGGCAGTGGCACCTGGCGGGCCATCAGGCGCAGGCGCGGACTCAGGCGCGGGCCGCGCTGTCGGCGTCACGCCGGGCCGGACCGCCGGCGCGCACGCTGGCCCGATGGACCCTGCTGGCGCTGGACTGGCGGACCTGCGAGGACGGGCCGCGCCTGCGCCGCCACCTGGCGCGCGCACTGGCGGCCGTGCCCGCCGATGCCGCGTCGCTGCGCGCCCAGCTGCTGCACATCGCCGCCGGTGTGGCCGAGTTCCATGACCACGATGCCGAGCGCGCCGGGCAGGCGCTGCAGCAGGCCCTGGCGGCGGCCGAGGCCGGCGGCAACGCCCATCTGCAGCAATCCTGCCGGCTGCGCCTGGCCACCTGGCAGGCCCGGCGCCACCAGGCCGACGAGGCGCTCGCCGGCCTGGACGCGGTGGCGCGGCAGGCCGCGCTGCTGGGCGACTGGGAGGTGCTCAGCAGCGTGCACAACAGCCGCGGCAACCTGCTGCTGCGCCTGCGCCGCCCCGCCGACGCGGCCACCAGCCTGCGCGAGGCGGTGCGCCAGGCCTGGGCGGTGCGCTCCGGCGTGGACCTGGCCTATGCGCTGTGGAACCTGCCCCGCGCACTGGTCCGTCTGCCGGGGCAGGCGCCGCTGGCGCTGCAGCTGCTGGCCTTTGCCGCCGCCTGGTGGGACCGCCACTACGGCCGCCTCACCGCCGCCGAGCGCCGTTTCGTGCGCCGGGTGCGGCGGCTGGCGGCGGCGAAGGGCGAGCCGGCGCTGGCCCGGCGACTGTGGGCCAGCGCCGAGGGCTGGACGCTCGACGAGGCCGTGGCGCGCGCGCTGGCTAACGATTGACGAACGCCTGCGCGGCAGCATGGCTGCGCCAGCCGCGTGGCGGCGTCAATCAACCCAACTCCGGAGGTCTCCATGTTCCCCTCGCTGCACCCTGTCCTGCGCCCCGCCGCCCTGCTGCTGGGCCTGAGCGCACCGCTGGCCCAGGCCCAGCAGGTCGGCACCTATGAAGGGCTCACCGATGCCGGCGACTCGCTGACGATCAAGGTCGAGCTCGACGAATTCGGCCAGCCCCGGGTGCACGAGGTCGGCATCGGCTACATCGCCACCTGCACCAAGTCCGGCCCGGGCCGCTGGGTGGGCTGGGGCGCCGGTGTGTCCCAGTCCATCGTCGCCCGCAAGGCCAGCTTCGAGGTCCGCGGCAACGCGCTCTACCAGAGCTGGAGCCTGAAGTTCAATGGCGCCGGCGACCAGATCAGCGGCAGCTTCCTGGGCCGCACGCCGGAATTCGTCGACCTCGACAGCTCGACCAAGCTGGTCCAGCTGTGCGACAGCGGCAAGCGCAGCTTCACCGCGTCGCTGGTCCCGATGGGCACGGCCGCCGCGCCCGGCCTGGGCCGCGGCGAGTTGCGCGCACGGCCGCGCTGAGCCGCCTCAGGCGGCCAGCGCCGCCAGCACGATGTCGCGCGCGTACTCGGCCGCCACCTCGCGCAGGAAGCGCGGGAAGTCGACATGCGCCGCGTCGTCGGCGCGGTCGGAGATGGTGCGCAGCACCGCGCAGGGGCGGCCGAAGTCATGCGCCACCTGCGCCAGCGCGGCGCCTTCCATCTCCACCGCCAGCGCGTCAGGCAGCTCGGCCTGCAGGCGCGCGCACTCGGCGGCTGAGCTGACGAAGCGGTCGCCGCTGACCACCAGGCCCTGGTGCACGCGGGGCGCAGCGATGCCGAACGAGGCCAGCGCCGGGTGCTCAGCCGCCAGCACCGCGGCGGCACCGGTGACCAGGCGGGCGGACCAGGCGCCGTCAGCGTCGAAGCGGCTGCGCCCGGTCATCGGCACCTCCCAGCGCGGGAACAGCGGCGAGGCGTCCATGTCGTGCTGCAGGAACTGCCGGCCCACCACCACATCGCCAACCGCCACGCCCGGCCCCAGGCCGCCGGCCACGCCGGTGAACAGCAGCGCCTGCACGTCGAAGCGGTCCAGCAGCAGCGCCGCGGTGGTGGCCGCGGCCACCTTGCCGATGCCGCTGAGCACCAGGATGACGTCATGGCCAGCCAGTCGGCCGCGGTGCAGCCTGCGGCCGGCCAGGGTGCTGACATGGTCGACATCCAGCCGGGCCTGCAGCGCAGCCAGCTCGTCGGGCAGGGCGCTGACGATCGCAAGGGTCATGGCCGCGATTGTGCGTCGGCCATGAAAAAGGCGCCCCGCGGGCGCCTCGGCTGGAGCGCGAGACCGCTCAGGAACCGTTGGCCGGGGCCAGGCTCTCGTTGAGCTGGGCGCCGATCTTCGGGCCCAGGTTCTTCACCAGCAGCGCTTCGGCCACCAGGATGATCAGGGCGCCGGCGGCACCGGCGGCCACCGAGTGGCCGCTGATTTCATAGGCCACGACGCTGAAGAAGGCGGCGTTGAAGACGCCGACCACGCCGGCGACGCCCAGGGCGAGTTGGGCGGGGGTCATGCGGACACCTCGGCGGTGCGGGGGAAGCTCAGGACGCTCAAGACAATCTCCGGGAGGATGAAGGAACCGGGTGGGTCGGCCGCGCCGTGACGCGACCTAGCATTAACCCTTATTTTAGGCCTTGATCCAGATCCAGGAAGGTCAGATTCCCGCCGCCGCGCTCAGGCTTTCAGCGCGCCCAGCACCTCGTCGAGCATCTTCTTGGCGTCGCCGAACAGCATGCGGTTGTTGTCCTTGTAGAACAGCGGGTTGTCCACGCCGGCGTAGCCGCTGGCCATCGAGCGCTTCATGACGATGCTGGTGCGGGCCTTCCAGACCTCGAGCACCGGCATGCCGGCGATCGGGCTGCCGGGGTCATCCTGGGCGGCCGGGTTCACGATGTCGTTGGCGCCGATCACCATGGTCACGTCGGTGTCCGGGAAGTCCTCGTTGATCTCGTCCATCTCCAGCACGATGTCGTAGGGCACCTTGGCTTCGGCCAGCAGCACGTTCATGTGGCCCGGCATGCGGCCGGCCACCGGGTGGATGCCGAAGCGCACGTTCACGCCCTTCTCGCGCAGCAGCTTGGTGATCTCGAACACCGTGTGCTGGGCCTGGGCCACGGCCATGCCGTAGCCGGGGACGATGATCACGCTCTTCGATTCGCGCAGCAGCTCGGCCGTCTCGGCCGCGCTGATCGGCGAGACCTCGCCCTGCGGCTCGGCCGCGCCACCGGCAGCCTTGGGCGCCGGCGCGCCGCCGCCGAAGCCGCCGGCGATCACGCTGATGAAGTTGCGGTTCATCGCCCGGCACATGATGTAGCTGAGGATGGCGCCCGAGGAGCCCACCAGCGCGCCCACCACGATCAGCAGGTCGTTGCTGAGCATGAAGCCGGTGGCCGCGGCGGCCCAGCCGGAGTAGCTGTTGAGCATCGACACCACCACCGGCATGTCGGCGCCGCCGATGGCCATCACCATGTGCACGCCGAACAGCAGCGCCACCACGGTCATCACCAGCAGCGGCGTCATGCCCGAAGCGATGTCGTGGGCGTTGAGGAACTCGCGGCCGAACCAGATCACCACCAGCAGACCCGCCAGGTTGAGCCAGTGGCGCCCCGGCAGCAGCAGCGGCTTGCCGCCGATGCGGCCCGAGAGCTTGCCGAACGCGACGATCGAGCCCGAGAAGGTGACCGCGCCGATCAGGATGCCGATGTAGATCTCGACCTCGTGGATGGCCTTCTCGGCCGGCGTGGCGAAGACGGTGGAGGTGTCCACATAGCTGGCGAAGCCCACCAGGCAGGCCGCCAGGCCCACCAGGCTGTGCATCAGCGCCACCAGCTCGGGCATCTGCGTCATCTGCACCTTCTTCGCGGCGAAGAGGCCGATGCTGCCGCCCACCACCAGGGCGCCGACGATGTAGGGCACGCCGGCCGCGGTGACGCGCGGACCCAGCACCGTGGCCAGCACCGCGATGGTCATGCCGACCATGCCGAACAGGTTGCCGCGGCGGGCGGTTTCGGGGTTCGACAGCCCGCCCAGGCTGAGGATGAAGAGGATGGTGGCGCCGATGTAGGCCACGGTTGCGAGGCTGGAAGTCATGTCCGGTTCCTTGTTCTTGTTCTGACGATCACTTGCGGAACATGGCCAGCATGCGGCGCGTGACCGCAAAGCCACCGAACATGTTCACCGCGGTCAGCACCAGGGCGACCACCGCGCAGCCCAGGATCAGGCCGTGGGGCCGGTCGGCCGCGCCGGTGGCGTCCAGCGGCGGCGCCACCTGGATCAGCGCGCCGATGGCGATGATCGAGCTGATCGCGTTGGTCACGCTCATCAGCGGGGTGTGCAGCGAGGGCGTGACGTTCCAGACCACCATGTAGCCCACGAAGCAGGCCAGCACGAAGACCGTGAAGTGCGACAGGAAGGCCGCCGGCGCGTACAGACCCACCAGCGCGAACAGCACGGCGCCCACGGCAAAGACGATGGCCAGCGTGCTGCCCTTCATCGGCTCGCCCGGGCCATGGCCATGGGCCGCTGCCTTGGGCGCGGCCACCGCGGCGGCCTTGGCCGGCGGGGGTGGCGGCAGCTTGGGCGCCGGGGCGGGCCAGGTCAGCTCGCCGTTCTTCACCACCGTCAGACCGCGGATGGCGTCGTCCTCGAAGTTGACGTTGATGACGCCATCCTTGGTCTTGCACAGCTCCTCGGTCAGGCGCAGCAGGTTGGTGCTGTACAGCGTGGAGCTCTGCTTGGCCAGGCGGCTGGCCAGGTCGGTGTAGCCGACGATGGTCACGCCATGGCGCACCACGGCCTGGCCGGGCACGGTCAACTCGCAGTTGCCGCCCTGCTCGGCGGCCATGTCGACGATCACGCTGCCGGGCTTCATGGTCGCCACCATCTCGGCGGTGATCAGCTTGGGCGCCGGCTTGCCGGGGATCAGCGCGGTGGTGATGATGATGTCCACCTCGCGGGCCTGCTGCGCGTACATCGCGCGCTGCGCGGCCTGGAAGCCCTCGCTCATCACCTTGGCGTAGCCGCCGCCGCCCGAGCCCTCTTCCTCGTAGTCGACCTTGACGAACTCGCCGCCCAGCGAGACCACCTGGTCGGCCACCTCGGCGCGGGTGTCGTTGGCGCGCACGATCGCGCCCAGGTTGGCGGCGGTGCCGATGGCCGCCAGGCCGGCCACGCCGGCACCGGCGATGAAGACCTTGGCCGGCGGCACCTTGCCGGCGGCGGTGATCTGGCCGTTGAAGAAGCGGCCGAAGGCGTTGGCCGCCTCGATCACCGCGCGGTAGCCGCTGACGCCGGCCTGCGAGGTCAGCGCGTCCATCTTCTGGGCGCGGCTGAGCTGGCGCGGCAGGCAGTCGATCGCCAGCGCGGTGACCTGCCTGGCCTGCAGCGCGGCCATCAGCTCGGGGTTCTGCGCCGGCCAGACGAAGCCGATCAGCGTGGCGCCAGGGCGCAGCAGCGCCACCTCGTCCAGCGTGGGCGGGCGCACCTTGAAGACGATGTCGGCCGTGCCCCACAGCTCGGCCGCGCTGCCCAGCACCGTGGCGCCGGCGGCGCGGTAGGTGTCATCAGCGCAATTGGCGGCCTCGCCGGCGCCGGTTTCCACCGCCACCGAGAAACCCAGCTTGATGAGCTTCTCGACCACGTCCGGCACGGTCGCGACGCGCTTTTCCCCGGCCGCGGTCTCGCGCGGCACCCCGATCAACAGAGCCATGACTCTCCTCTCCAACGTCCACTGTGCAGGGGCGGCGGCGCCGCATCATCGCGGCGGCCTCGGCGCCCCTGTCGTTTGCCGCCTAGCTTAACCAATCGCCGGGGGCTGTCGTCCGGCGGTTTGCCCGGGCTCTAAGATGGTCCGATGGAACGTTGGAAACCAAGCGTCACCGTGGCCGCGATCATCGAGCGCGAGGGCCGTTACCTGCTGGTCGAGGAGCGCACGCCCGAGGGCCTGAAACTCAACAACCCGGCCGGCCACCTGGACCCCGGCGAGTCCATCGTCGAGGCGGTGGTGCGCGAGGCGCTGGAAGAGACCGCGCGCGCCTTCACGCCCACCCACGTGGTCGGGGTTTACCTGGGGAGAATGCAGCGCGCCAGCACCGGCGAGGACATCACCTACCTGCGCTTCGCGATCGCCGGCACCGTGGGCGAGCCGGTGCCCGGGCGGGTATTGGACGAACCGATCGAGCGCACGCTGTGGATGAGCCTGGACGAACTGCGCGCCTGCGCCCCCCGCCATCGCAGTCCAATGCTGCAATGCAGCATCGACGATCACGCCGCAGGACGCGGTTGTGCGCTCGATTTGCTGCACATGCACGAGAGCGTCAAGCTGCTGCACAAATAGGCACCGGGATTTCCCGACCCCGCGGTCGTTGCATGATGTGAAAAGCCGCCCCGGGATGATTGACGCCGGGGCCCCGGCGACAATCCCGCCATGCACAAGCAACGCGTGGTCGTCGGCCTGTCCGGCGGCGTCGATTCCGCGGTCTCGGCCTGGCTGCTCAAGCAGCAGGGGCACGAGGTCGTCGGCATCTTCATGAAGAACTGGGAAGACGACGACGACAGCGAGTACTGCTCGTCGAACGTCGACTTCGTCGATGCGGCGGCGGTGGCCGATGTCATCGGCATCGAGATCGAGCACGTCAACTTCGCCGCCGAGTACAAGGACCGCGTCTTCGCCGAGTTCCTGCGCGAGTACCAGGCCGGCCGCACGCCCAACCCCGACGTGCTGTGCAACGCCGAGATCAAGTTCAAGGCCTTCCTGGACCATGCGATGCGCCTGGGCGCCGAGAAGATCGCCACCGGCCACTATGCGCGCGTGCGTGAGTGCCCCCACGTCGCTTCGCTCCTGCCCCCCGAGGGGGCGCGGGCCTCCTTGGGGCGGCCCGGCGAAGGCCCGACCGCGTCGGGGACGTCGTTCCAGCTGCTCAAGGGGCTGGATCCGCTGAAGGACCAGAGCTACTTCCTGCACCGCCTGAACCAGGCCCAGCTGGCCAGGACGCTGTTCCCGGTGGGCGAGCTGCCCAAGACCGAGGTGCGCCGCATCGCGGAAGAGATCGGCCTGCCCAATGCGAAGAAGAAGGACTCGACCGGCATCTGCTTCATCGGCGAGCGGCCGTTCCGCGAGTTCCTCAACCGGTATCTCAGCCACGCGCCCGGCCCGATCGTCGACGACCGGGGCCGCAAACTGGGTGAGCACGTGGGCCTGAGCTTCTACACGCTGGGCCAGCGCCAGGGCCTGGGCATCGGTGGCGTGAAGGACAAGAAGGCGCCGCGCGGCGGCGGCGAGCACCTGCCCTGGTTCGTCGCCCGCAAGGACCTGGACCGCAACGCGCTGGTGGTGGTGCAGGGCCACGAGCACCCCTGGCTGCAGTACCGCAGTCTGGTGGCCGACGACCTCAGCTGGGTGGCCGGACAGGCGCCGCGCGCCGGCGGCTATGGCGCCAAGACCCGCTACCGCCAGACCGACGCCGCCTGTGCGCTGGACCATTCGCCCGCCGGCCTGTCGCTGCTGTTCGCCCAGCCGCAGTGGGCGGTCACGCCGGGGCAGTCGGCGGTGGTCTACGACGGCGAGGTGTGCCTGGGCGGCGGCGTGATCGCCTCGGCCGAGCTGGCCTGAAGGGCCTCAGGCCGCCTCAGGCCGCTTCGGGCGGGCCCAGATGCCGCCGCAGCATGCGGCCCAGGGCCTCGGCGGTGACGGGCTTGGGCAGGTAGTCGTCCATGCCGGCGGCCTCGCAGCGGTCGCGGTCCTCGGCCAGCGCATGCGCGGTCAGCGCGATGATCGGCACACGGGCCCTCGGAGAGTCAGTGGTCCGGATCCGGCGCGTGGCCTCGTAGCCGTCCATCACCGGCATCTGGCAGTCCATCAGCACCAGATCGACGGCCTGGGACTGCACTGCGGCCACCGCCTGCGCGCCATCACTGGCCAGCACCACCGACATGCCCATGCGCTCCAGCATGGCCTGGACCACCATGCAGTTCACGGCGTTGTCTTCCACCACCAGAACGCGCGCGGGGCGCGGGGCGCTGGCGTCGGCGCCCCCTGCGGGGTCTGCGACCGCGGCGGCCTCGCCTGCGGGGCGCTCGGCCCGCGCCAGCGGCACCTCGAACCAGAACCGGCTGCCCTGGCCGGGCTGGCTCTCGGCATGGATCGTGCCGCCCATCAGCACCACCAGGTGCCGGCAGATCACCAGGCCCAGGCCGCTGCCGCCGAAGCGGCGGGTGGTGGAGCTGTCGGCCTGCGAGAAGCGCTGGAACAGCTGGCCCAGCTGCTCGGGCGTCATGCCGATCCCGGTGTCCTGGACAGACACCTGCAGCCAGGGTCGGGCGTCCCCGTCCGGCGGGGCCACGGTGCAAGCGCGCAGCGTCACCGTGCCCGACGGCGTGAACTTGAGCGCATTGCCCAGCAGGTTGGTCATGACCTGGCGCAGCCGGGTGGGGTCGCCGCTGACCGGGGGCAAGGCCGACAGCGACAGCTCGGTCAGCACCGTCACCCCGCGCGCCTGCCCCAGCTCGCGGTAGATCGCAGCGACGCTGCTCAACAGCAGCGCCGGATCGAAGTCGACCCGCTCCAGCGCCACCTTGCCCTCTTCGATCTTCGACAGGTCGAGGATGTCGCCCAGCAACTCGTGCAGCGCGTTGGCGGCACTGGAGATGGCCTGCACATAGCGCGTCTGCTCGGCGTTCAGCGGCGTGTCGCGCAGCAGCTCGGACATGCCGAGGATGCCGTTCATCGGCGTGCGGATCTCGTGGCTCATGTTGGCCAGGAAGCGGCTCTTGGCCTGGCTGGCCTCGACCGCGATCTGCCGCGCCTGCTCGCGTTCGGCCGCCACCGACGCGGCCTCCAGACGCAGGCGTGTCATCTCGGTCCAGTCGCGGCAGCTGCGCCAGCTTTCCTGCGTCAGCACCACGCCATAGATCAGCACGCTGGCCACGACGATCCAGGCGTCCGAGTGGCCGGACCACAGCGCCTGCAGGACCACCGGCAGCAGCATGATCACGAAGTTCATGATGGCCGTGCGCAGGCTGCTGACCAGCAGGAACACGCCGACCGCGGTGATGCACAGCACACTGGCGAACAGCAGGGTGCCCAGCAGCGTGTCATGCACGGCCGGCACGAAGACCAGCGAGATCACGGCCCAGCACAGGTTGTCCAGCGTGATCAGCACGTCGAAGCGGGTCTGCCAGTAGCGCAGGCGCAGCGCCCGGTCCGGGTCTTTCTCGAAGCGGCCGGTGTCCAGGGCCCGCACGGCGCTGATCAGCAGCCGCCACGCCAGCCAGCCCAGCACCCAGGCGTCCTCGACCCGACCCCACATCGCCCAGGCCACCACCATGCCGAACACCGCGGCGCCGAGTTGGGGCTGGGGCGCCAGGCGGTAGATGGCGCTCACACGCTCCAGCGCGATCTGCTGGTCAATGGAGGGTGCTGAGCCTGGGTCAGTCGGCGGCTGGGGGTACTGCATGGGATCGGGACCCGTCACCACGGGCGTCGATGAACACCGGACACCTCGCGACGGCGTGGCTCAAAGGTATATCGGCCCGCCAGCGGTGTGCTTGATGAATACCCAGGGGCGGATCGATACACTCGGGCCGATGCCTGTGGCTCCCCCTCCCTCCACGCCGGACCCCTGGGCCCGCGCGATGCAGCGCCTGGCTGCGCAGCGGCCGCCGTCCACCCCCCTGCTGCGCCAGGCCGCCGAGCTGTTGCAGGCCAGCCGCGACGCACTGGTCGAGCCGCTGCTCGGACCGCACCTGGCGCGCCAGCCCGACGATGCCGACGCGCTGTACCTGCAGGCCCGCGCGCAGCTGCGCACCGGCCGGCCGGCGCAGGCAATCGCCTCGTTGCGCCGCTGCGTGGCCGCGCAGCCCGACTTCAGTGCCGCACGCTACAACCTGGCCAAGCTGCTGGACCAGCAGGGCTGGCCCGCCGAGGCCGAGCCCGAGTCGCGCCGGCTGCTGGCGGCCGAGCCCGACCACCCGCTCTTCGCCGAGCTGCAGGCCCACCTGCACCTGGCGCTGGGCGAGCACGACGCGGCGCTGGCGATCTACCAGCGCCTGGCCGATGCCCACCCGGCGCGCGCGCTGTCCTGGCTGGATCTGGGGCATGCGCTGCGCGCGCTGGGCCGGCGCGACGCGTGCGTGGCCGCCTACCGCCGCGCCTGCGGCCTGCGCCCTGCCCTGGGCGCCGCCTGGTGGGCGCTGGCCGACCTGCGCAACCACGCCTTCGACGCCACCGAGCTGGCGACCATGCAGCAGCAGCTGGCCCGCCCCGAGCTGCCCGCGCTCGAGCGCGCCGCGCTGCAGTACGCGCTGGCCAAGGCGCGCGAGGACGCGGGCGATGCCGAGGGCGCGTTCGCGCTGTATGCCCAGGGCGCGGCTGCGCTGCGCGCGCGCATCGACTACGACCCCGACACGCTGAGCCGCGGCGTGGCCCGCCAGCGCGCGGTCTTCACGCCCGCCTTCTTCGCCGAGCGCGCCGGCCACGGCTGCCTGGACGAGGCGCCGGTGTTCATCGTCAGCCGGCCGCGCTCGGGCTCGACGCTGGTCGAGCAGATCCTGGCCAGCCACCCGCAGGTCGAGGCCACGGCCGAGCTGCCCTACATCGGCGCCATCGCCGCCGAGCTGGCCGGCCGCAAGGACACCGCGCTGGGCACCGCCTGGCTGGAGGCGCTGGTCGCGCTGCCGCCCGAGCGGCTGCGCGGCCTGGGCGAGCGCTACCTGGCGCTGCTGCAGCGCCACCGCCACCTGGGCCGGCCGGTCGTCATCGACAAGAAGCCGGCCAATTTCTTCCACCTGGGCCTGATCCGGCTGATCCTGCCGCGCGCCCGCATCGTCGAGGTGCGCCGCGCGCCGGTGGCCAGCGCGCTGTCGATCTTCAGGTCCTTCAGCAGCAAGGGTCGGCTCAGCCTGGCCGAGCTGGGCCGCTACCACCGCGACTACCTGGCGCTGATGGACCACTTCCAGGCGGTGCTGCCCGGTGGCATCACGCGGCTGCACTACGAGGACCTGGTGGCCGACCCCGAGGGCCAGACGCGCCGCCTGCTGGACGCGCTGGACCTGCCCTTCGATGACGCCTGTCTGCGCTTCCACGAGAACCCGCGCGGCGTCACCACGCCCAGCTCCGAGCAGGTGCGCCGGCCGATCCACGGCGGCGCGCTCGAACAGTGGCGCGCCTTCGAGCCCTGGCTGGGGCCGCTGCTCGACGCGCTGGGCCCCCACGCGCCCACCCGCGGCGACTGATCAGGGCGCGCGCACCGTCACCCCGTCGGTGGCCAGCGCGGCGCGCAGCGTCTGCGCAAAGTGCAGCGCACCGGGCTGGTCGCCGTGCAGGCACAGGGTGTCGGCGCGCAGCGCCACCAGTGCGCCGCTGCGCGCCCGCACCTGGCCCTGCAGCATCAGCCGCACCTGGGCCAGCGCGGCGTCGGCGTTCTCGATCATCGCGCCGGGCGTGCCGCGCGCGGCCAGGCGGCCGTCGTCCTCATAGGCGCGGTCGGCAAACACCTCCTCGGCCACGCGCAGACCGCGGGCGCGGGCGGCGTCCACCATCGCGCTGCCGGCCAGGCCGTAGAAGACCAGCGAGGGGTCCAGGTCGTGCACCGCCTGGGCCAGCGCGTCGGCCAGCGCGCGGTCGCGGGCGGCCATGTTGTAGAGCGCGCCGTGCGGCTTGACGTGGTGCAGCCGGCCGCCGGCGGCGCGGGCGAAGGCGGCCAGCGCGCCGGCCTGGTACAGCGTCATCGCGTAGGCGTCCGCCGGACTCACCTTCATCTCGCGCCGGCCGAAGCCCACCAGGTCGGGCAGGCCCGGGTGGGCGCCCACCGCCACGCCGCGCTGCACCGCGGCCGCCACCACGCGGCGCATCGTGGCGGGGTCGCCCGCATGGAAGCCGCAGGCGATGTTGGCCGAGCTGACATGGTCCAGCAGCGCCAGGTCGTCGCCCATCGTCCAGGCGCCGAAGCCTTCGCCCATGTCGCAGTTCAGGTCGAGTGTGCTCACGGTGTCTCCAGCAGGGCCAGGCGCAGCAGCGCCAGGTGGCGTTCACGGTCTTCCAGCAGGGCCTGGGCGCGGTCGGCGCTGATCAGCTCGAAGCGCAGCCGCTGGCCCGGTGCCATCTGCGCCAGCAGCGGCAGGTCCACCGCGGCGACATGGGCGATCTTGGGGTAGCCGCCGGTGCTCTGGCGCTCGGCCATCAGCACGATCGGCTGGCCGTCGGGCGGCACCTGCACGGTGCCGAAGGCCACGCCCTCGCTGAGCAGCTCGCCCAGCGCCGGCGCGCCCAGCGCCGGGCCTTGAAGACGGTAGCCCATGCGGTCGGACTGCGGCCCGACGCGCCAGGCGGTGGCGCCGAAGGCGCGGCGCACGTCCGCGGGAAAGGCCGCCCAGTGCTCGCCGGGAACCACCAGCACGGGCTCGATGCGGTCGGCGTCAGGCAGCGTGGGGCTGGTGTCCGCCAGGGCCGTGATCGATGACGGCGCGGTGCCCGCCGGCCCCAGCGGCAGCCGATCGCCGGCCTGCAGCGCGCGCCCCTGCCAGCCGCCGAAGCCGCCGCGCACATAGGTGCTGCGGCTGCCCAGCACCGGCGGCACGTCGAAGCCGCCCTGCACCGCCAGGTAGGCGCGCAGGCCGGCGCGGGCGCGACCACAGGCCAGCTCGGCGCCGGCCGGCACGGGCAGGCGCTGACCGGCAGGGACGCTCTGGCCATCCAGCGTCAGCGGCAGCTCGGCGCCGACCAGGGCGATGCAGGCGGCGCGCGCAAAGCGCAGGCGCGGGCCCTGCAGCAGGATCTCCAGCGTGGCCTCGTCGTCGGCATTGCCCACCAGCAGATTGGCCACGCGGTGGCTCCAGCCGTCCATCGCACCGCCCACCGGCACGCCGTCGGCCTGCCAGCCCCAGCGGCCGCTGTCCTGCAGCTGCGTCTGCAAGCCGGGGTGCAGCACCTCGATCATGCGCGCTCCTGGGCCCACAGCGCCGCGAAGCGCTCGGCGTCGATCGGCTCGAAGCGCAGCCGGTCGCCCGGGCGCAGCCGGCTGGGCGGTGTGGCAGCGGGGTCAAAAAGGCGCAGCGGCGTGCGGCCGATCAGGTTCCAGCCGCCGGGGGTTTCCAGCGGGTAGATGCAGGTCTGCTCGCGGGCGATCGCCACCGAGCCCGGCGGGATGCGGGTGCGCGGCGTGGCGCGGCGCGCGGTGCGCAGCGCGGTGTCCAGGCCGGTGATGAACGGAAAGCCCGGCGCGAAGCCCAGCAGGCACACCACATGCGGCGAGGCCAGGTGGCGGCGCACCACCTCGTCCTCGCTCAGGCCGCAGTGCGCGGCCACCGCGGGCAGGTCGGGACCGGCCTCGCCGCCGTAGCACACGGGCACCACCACCTCGCGCGCGGCGACCGCCGCACGGCGGCGCGGACGGCGCAGCAGCGCCTGCACCTGGGCAGCCAGGCGCTGCCAGGGCGGCTGCAGATCGTCGGGCTCGCCCGCCACCGCCTCGGGGCGGTAGTGCAGCGTGAGCGTGGTGTAGGCGGGCACCACTTCGCGCAGGCCGGCGGGCGGCGCCTCACGCAGCGTGCGGGCCGCCGCCTGCACACGGGCCACGGTGGCCGCGTCGGGCTCGCTGCCCAGGCGCACGCGCAGCGCGCTGTCGCCCAGCGGCTCGATGCTTGGTGCTTCGCGCATCAACCCATCGCCGCCGGCAGCACCAGCACGATCTGCGGGAACATGGTGATCAGCGCGGTGGCCGCCACCAGCAGGAAGAAGAAGGGCAGGGCCATGCGCGCCAGCGTGAACAGCTGCAGCCCGGTGATGCCCTGGATCACGAACAGGTTGAAGCCCACCGGCGGCGTGATCTGCGCCATCTCCACCACCAGCACCAGGTAGATGCCGAACCACAGCGGATCGATGCCCGCGGCCTGCACCGCAGGCATCAGCACCGCGGTGGTCAGCACGACGATCGAGATGCCGTCCAGAAAGCAGCCCAGCAGCACGAAGAAGGCGGTCAGCACGGTCAGCAGCTGCCAGGGCGCCAGGCCCAGGCCAGTGATCCAGCCAGCCACCGTGGCCGGCAGGCCGGTGAAGCTCATCGCGCTGGTCAGGAAGGCCGCGCCCATCAGGATGAAGCCGATCATGCAGGAGGTGCGTACCGCGCCCATCAGGCTGGCCGCCAGCGAGGCGCGCGTCAGCGAGCCGCCCACCGCGGCAATCGCCAGTGCGCCCACCACGCCCACCGCCGCCGCTTCGGTGGCGGTGGCGATGCCGGCGTAGATCGAGCCGATCACCGCGATGATGAGCACCGTCACCGGCGCCAGCAGGCGCAGGCGCTTGAAGCGCTCGACCATGGGCACCGACTCGCCCTCCTCGGGCACACGGTCCGGGTGGCGCCAGGCCCAGAAGGCGATGTAGCCGGAGAACAGGGCCATCAGCATCAGCCCCGGCAGCACGCCGGCGGTGAACAGCTTGACGATCGACACCTGCGCCGCCACGCCATAGACGATCATCACGATCGACGGCGGGATCAGCAGGCCCAGCGTGCCGGCGCCGGCCAGCGAGCCCACCGCGATGGCCTCGTCATAGCCACGCGACTTCAGCTCGGGCAGGGTGATCTTGCCGATCGTGGCCGCGGTGGCCGCCGACGAGCCGCTGACCGCGGCGAAGATGCCGCAGCCGATCACGTTGACATGCAGCAGCCGCCCCGGCAGCCCGCGCACCCAGGGGCCCAGGCCGGCGAACATGTCCTCGGCCAGCCGGGTGCGGTAGAGGATCTCGCCCATCCAGATGAACAGCGGCAGCGCGGTCAGCGCCCAGCTGGCGGTGGCGCTCCACACCGTGGTGGCGAACAGCAGCCCCGGCGGCGTGGAGGTGAACAGCAGCAGCCCCACCAGGCCGCAGCCCAGCAGCGCCAGCGCCACCCACAGGCCCAGGCCCAGGGCGATGAAGAGGACCACCATCAGGATGGCGGCCTGGCTCAGTTCGGTCATGCAGCGCTCCTGCTCATTCGGTGCGGGCGGCTTCGCCGCCCTCGCCCAGGTCCTGGCCGCTCAGGCAGCGCCACAGGCGCTCGCCCAGCAGCGCAGCCAGCAGCGCCAGGCCGATCGGCATGGGCAGCTGCGGGATCCACATCGGCACCCGCAGCACGCCCTGCGCCACCTCGTCGTAGCGCCACGAGTCGAACACGAAGACGCCGGTCTGCCACGCGGCCCAGGCGGCCAGCGCCAGACCCAGCGCGGTGGCCAGGGTCTCGACGGCGCGCGCCGTGCCGCCGCTCAGGCGGCCCAGGATCAGCGTGACGCGGATGTGCTCGCCATGGTGCAGCGCATAGGGCAGGGCCAGGAAGGCCGAGGCGGCCATGGCCCAGGCGGCGAAGTCGTCGGCCGCCGGCACCTGGGTGCCGGCCAGCCGGGCGACGATCTGCGCCAGGATCACCACGGCGATCGCGACCATCGCCACGGCGGCGCCCACGCCAGCCGCGGTGGCCAGTCGGTGCAGCAGCTTCATCGCGGGCTCAGCGGCGGAAGGCGTCGAGCACGGCCGCGCCCTCGGCGCCGGCCTTCTTCAGCCACTCGTCGGCCATGGTCTGGCCGATCTTGGTCAGCTCCCCGGCGATGGCCGGCGGCACTGGCTGCACCTTGACGCCCTTGCTGGCCAGCGTCTGGGTGAGCGCGCCGGTGCGCTCGCGGGCGGTCTGCCAGCCGCGCGCCTCGGCCTTCTTCGCGGCGGCCATCACGGCGGCCTGCTGGTCGGCCGGCAGGCCCTGCAGCGCGCGCTTGTTGGCGATGACGATGGCCTGCGGGATGAAGGCGTGGGCGTCGTAGTAGTGCTTGACGTAGTCCCAGGCCTGGGTGTCCACGCCGGTGGCGGGCGAGGTGATCATCATGTCGACCACGCCGGTGGAGAAGGCCTGCGGCACCTCGGCGGTCTGGATGGTGGTGGGCACCGCGCCCATCAGCGTGACCATGCGGGTGGTGGAGGCGCTGTAGGCGCGGAAGCGCACGCCCTTGAAGTCGGCCATGCTGCTCACCGGCTTCTCGGTGAAGATGCCTTGCGGCGGCCACGGCGCGCCGTACAGCAGCACCACGCCCTGCTTGTCCAGGCGGGCGGCGATCTGCTCGCGCGCGGCCTTCCAGAGCTTCTCGGAGGCGTCGAAGCTGGTGGCGACAAAGGGGATCGAGTCGATCTCGAACATCGGGTCCTCGTTGCCCAGCGCCGACATCAGCACCTCGCCCACCGGCACGATGCCGGCTTGCACGCCGCGCTTGACCTCAGGCCGCTTGAGCAGCACCGAGTTGGACTGCACCTTGAGCTCCAGCGCGCCGCCGGTGGCCGCCTTCACGTCCTCGGCGAACTGGCGCACGTTCTGCGTCAGGTAGTTGGCGTCGGGCTGCTCGGCCGACACATTCCAGCTGGTGGCGGCGGCGGCAGGCAGGGTGGCCAGCGCGGCGGCAGCCGCGGCGGTGGCGATCATCAGGCGACGGTTCATCGGCTTCCTCGTGGGGCAGGGTGGGTCGGGGCCTGCCTGGCGCGCCGCCGGCAGGATGGTCCGAACTGTCGGGCCACCGGGCCGGTGCTGTCCAACGAGAAATCTTTGCCGGGCGCGACCACTTTTTCTGATCGCGCCTGCGGGTTCTCCCGCGGTGCGGGCCTGTCAAGGAAACGCCGGGCCGCCCCCAAGTTTCCTTGTCCCCCACGGGGGGCGGGCTGGGCGCAGCCCGGCCCTGGGGGCGCTCAGAACGGGTAGTGACGCGGCGTGGTCTGCACGGTGATCCAGCGCAGCTCGGTGAACTCGGCGATGCCGGCCTTGCCGCCGAAGCGGCCGATGCCCGAGCCCTTGACGCCGCCAAAGGGCATCTGCGCCTCGTCATGCACCGTGGGCCCGTTGACGTGGCAGATGCCGCTGTCGATCTTGCGTGCCACGTTGAAGGCGCGCGCGATGTCGCGGCCGAACACTGCCGCCGACAGGCCGTACTCGTTGTCGTTGGCACAGGCGATCGCCTCGTCCACGCCCTTCACGCGCACGATGGCCTTGACCGGGCCGAAGGTCTCCTCGTGGTAGATGCGCATGGCCGGCGTCACGTGGTCCAGCAGCGTGGCGGGCATCAGCGTGGTCTCGGCCTTGCCGCCGCAGACCAGCTTGGCCCCCTTGGCCAGCGCGTCGTCGATCAGCGCATTGCAGTGCTGCACCGTGCCCATGCCGATCACCGAGCCCAGCACCACCGGGGCGGGCTGGCGCGGGTCGCCCAGCGGCAGGCTGGCGGCCTTGGCGGCGAACTTGCGCACGAACTCGTCGGCCACGGTCTGGTCGACGATCAGGCGCTCGGTGCTCATGCAGATCTGGCCCGAGTTGGCGAAGCAGCCGAAGGCGGCGCCGTTGACCGCGTCGTCCAGGTCGGCATCGTCCAGCACCAGCAGCGGCGCCTTGCCACCCAGCTCCAGCACCACCGGCTTGAGGTACTTCGCACAGGTGGCGGCGATGATCCTGCCCACCTTGGTCGAGCCGGTGAAGTTGACGCGCCGCACCGCCGGGTGCGCCACCATCGCCTCGACCACCGCGCCGGCATCGGCCGGGGCGTTGGTCAGGTAGTTCACCACGCCGGGCGGGAAGCCCGCGTCCTGGAAGGCCTCGACGATCAGCGCATGGGTGCGCGGGCAGTTCTCGCTGCCCTTGAGGATGACGGTGTTGCCGCAGGCCAGCGGCGTGGCGATCGCGCGCACGCCCAGGATGATCGGCGCGTTCCACGGTGCAATGCCCAGCACCACGCCAGCGGGCTGGCGCACGCCCATCGCCAGGCTGCCGGGCACGTCGGAGGGGATGACCTCGCCGGCCACCTGGGTGGTCAGCGCGGCGGCCTCGCGGATCATGCCGGCGGCCAGCATCACGTTGAAGCCGGCCCACATGCCGGTGGCGCCGGTCTCGGCGGGCACGGCCTCGATGAACTGCGGGGTCTTGGCCTCCAGCGCGTCGGCGGCCTTGAGCAGCAGCGCGCGGCGCTCGCCAGGGCCGGTCTCGGACCAGCTGCGGAAGGCCTCGGCGGCGGCTTCGACCGCCATCACCGCGTCGGTGGGGCTGGCCGCCGGCGCACGGGTGGCGACGGTGCCGTCCAGCGGGTTGCGCCGCTCGAAGGTGGCGCCGCGTTCGGCGGTGACCTTCAGGCCGTTGATGAGCATCGACAGATCGGACATGGGGACTCTCCTGCAGGGTCAGGCCGCGACGGGGCGCATCGCGCGATGCGCCGCCTCGCTGGCGGAATGGGTGTCGCCGGCGGCGGCGCCCAGGTAGGCCTCGCGCACGACGCTGGAGCGGGCCAGCAGCGCCGCGGGTCCGCGGGCCACCAGCGCGCCGCGCTCCAGCACATAGCCGCGGTCGGCCACGGCCAGCGCCTTCTTGACGTTCTGCTCGACCATCAGCACCGTGGTGCCGGCGTCGGCGATGCGGCGGGCGATGGCCAGCAGCTCATCCACCATCTTCGGCGCCAGGCCCAGCGAGGGCTCGTCGAGCATCAGCAGGCGCGGCGCGCTCATCATCGCGCGGGCCACCGCCACCATCTGCTGTTCGCCGCCGCTCATCGTGCCGGCCAGCTGGTCGGCGCGCTCGCGCAGCTTGGGAAAATCATGGAAGGCCTGCGCCAGGCGGCGCTCGCGCTCGTCACGCCCCAGCAGCCAGCCGCCCAGCTCCAGGTTCTCGCGCACGGTCATCTGCGGGAACAGCTGGCGGCCCTCGGCCACCAGGGCCACGCCGGCGCGGACGATCTGGTCGGTCTTCTCGGGCAGGTCCTCGCCGTCCAGCGTGATCCAGCCCTGGCGGCCGATCAGGCCATTGATCGCCTTGAGCAGCGTGGTCTTGCCGGCGCCGTTGGGGCCCAGCACCACGGTCAGGCCGGGCCGCACCTCCAATGACAGATCGCGCAGCACCAGGAAGGCGCCGTAGCCGGCCGACAGGCCCTGCACCTTCAGGTGCGCGCGGCCGCTGCCGCCGAGCTGGAAGGGGGTGTCGCGGTACCACATCATGCGGCGGCTCCCGAGCCGGCATCGGCCATCTCGTCACCCAGGTAGGCCTCGACCACCTCGGGGTGGCGCACCACCTCGGCCGGCGCGCCGTCGGCGATCTTGCGGCCCTGGTGCAGCACGATCACCCGCTCGACATGGCGCAGCAGCGTGGTCACCGCATGCTCGATCCAGACCACGGTCAGGTCCAGCTCGTCGCGCAGGCGGCGGATCAGCCGCGCCATCTGTTCCACCTCGGCCTCGGTCAGGCCGGCCGCCACCTCGTCGAGCAGCAGCACGCGCGGCCGCGTGGCCAGCGCCATGCCGATCTCCAGCAGGCGCTGCTGCGAGGGCGTGATCGCCGCCGCCGGCAGCGCCGCCAGCTGCGGCAGGCCGATCAGCGCCAGGATGCTCTCGGGCGTGCGCAGCGACCAGGGCACGTCGCGCTCCTCGCCCCACAGCCAGAAGCGGCGTGGACGGCGGCCGGCGAAGCGCAGGCCGAAGGCGATGTTGTCGCGCACCGTCATCTCGGCGAAGACGCGCGGCGTCTGGAAGGTGCGCGCCACGCCGCGGGCGGCGAAGCGCTCGGCGCGGCGGCCGGTCAGGCGCTGGCCGCGCGCCAGGATTTCGCCGCTGGTGGGTGCGGTGACGCCCGACAGCGCATTGAAGAAGGTGGTCTTGCCGGCGCCGTTGGGGCCGATGATGCCCACCAGCTCGCCCGCCGCAAAGCAGGCGTCCACCGCATCGACCGCGGTCAGACCGCCAAAGCGCACGCTGACGCCGCGGGCTTCGAGCAGCGGGGCGCTGGTGTCAGACGGCACGACGGCGCTCCTTCAGGCGTTGCTCGTCGCGGGCCTGGTCGCCGCTCCATTCGTAGCGCCGGGCGGTCCACCAGGTCCTCATCGCCGTGCCCCAGCCGCGCAGCGAGCCCCAGCGCAGCGAGGCCAGGCCGCCGGGCAGGTACAGCACGCACAGGATCAGCAGCGCGCCCAGCGCCATCATGTAGAGCTGCGGCAACTGCAGGCGCAGCGTCTCGGCCAGCAGGCTGAAGACGATGGCCGCCAGCAGCGGGCCCCACAGCGTGGTGGCGCCGCCGATCAGCGCGATCAGCACGGTCTGGAAGCCGATGAAGGGGTTGAACACCGTGACCGGGTCGATGTAGGTCCAGCGCACCGCCATCGCCGCGCCCACCGCGCCGGCAAAGGCCGCGGTCAGCGCAAAGCCCAGCGTCTTGACCCAGCGCGTGGGCACGCCCAGGGACTGGGCGCGCACCTCGTCGGCGCCAATGCCCGCCAGCGCCAGGCCGAAGCGGGTGCGCCGCACGACGATGCTGGTGGCCAGCGCCAGCACCGCCAGCGCCAGCACCGTCAGGTAGACCACGCCGTCCTCGGGCACCACGGTGAGCACGCGGCCGACGGTGCCGGTGACCTGCTTTTCCCAATAGGTGACGGCGTGGCGGATCAGCTCGGTCATGCCGAAGGTCAGCATCGCGAAGTAGGTGCCGCGCAGGTGCAGCACCGCCAGCCCCATCACCACCGCCAGCGCAGCCGCCACCGCCGCGCCCAGCACGATGCTGCCCACCCAGCCGATCGTCTCCAGGCCCAGCGCGCTGACATAGGCGCCCACGCCGAAGAAGGCCGAGGTGGCCAGGCTGAGGTAGCGGGTGGCGCCGCAGAACAGCGCCCAGGTCGAAGACAGCACCACGTACATCAGGCAGGTCAGCGCCATCGACACCACGAAGGGGCTGCCGTAGTGGGGCACGGCCAGCGCCCAGCCGGCCAGGCCGAAGAGCACCAGCAGGTCGCGCGTGAGCAGGTCGCGGGGGGTCATCGCGTCAGAGGCTGAGAGTTTTTCGATCGTGCCCGACAGGTGCCTGCAAACGCCTCCGATTGAGGCGCAAAGCACAGCCATAGCTCGGGCTATGGCGCGCATTTGCAACGATGAGCGGGGGCGTTTTCAGGTGCAGGGCGGGCATGAGTGAAAGACTCTCAGCCTCTCAGGTCTTCAGGGCGCGGCCGAACAGGCCCTGGGGCCGCGTCAGCAGCACCAGGATGAACACGCTGTAGGACAGCAGCGACTTCAGCGAGGGGCTGGTGAAGTGCATGCCCAGCGCCTCGACCACGCCCAGCAGCAGGCCGCCGGCCAGCGCGCCGCCCATGTGGCCGAAGCCGCCCAGCGTGATGACGATCAGCGCGGTGACGCTGTAGGGCTCGCCCATCGCCGGCGCGATCGTGTAGGTCATCGACAGCAGGCAGCCCGCCACGCCCGCCAGGCCCAGGCCCAGGCCGAACATCAGCGGGTGCAGCCGCTCGGTGCGGATGCCCACCAGCCGCGCGCCCACCGGCGACTGCATCAGCGCGCGCACCCCCTTGCCCAGCAGCGTGCGCTGCAGCCAGACGATCAGCGCCACCGCGACCGCCAGCGCCAGCGCCGCCACCAGCAGCTTGTTGGCGGCGAACTGCGCGCCGCCCAGGCTGACCGGCGAGGTCAGGTAGTCGTAGCCGCGCAGGTCGGCGCCCCAGACCAGCGAGGCGAAGTTCTGCACCAGGAACATCAGGCCGAAGGCCACCATCAGGCCGCGCGCCTCGAAGACATCGAGGTTGGGCGAGGTGGCGGTCAGCCGCTGGAAGGCCAGCCGGTGGATCAGCAGGCCCAGCGCCGCCAGCAGCACGAAGCTGACCGGGATCATCAGCAGCGGCGACACGCCCCAGCCGGTGTGCGCCGCCCAGGTGGCGTAGGCGCCCAGCATCAGGAACTCGCCGTGGGCGATGTTGAGGATGCGCATCAGCCCGTACTGCAGGTTCAGGCCCAGGGCCACCAGCGCGTAGATCGCGCCGGTGATCAGCCCCGAGGCCAGCAGCTCGAACCAGCTCTGCAGCGACACGGCGCCCTGGCTCCCTTACTTCCAGGCCGGCTTGTTGGCGTTGAGCGGCGCGGTGGCCACGGCCCTGGGCCAGACCACCTCGAACTCGCCGTTCTGCCACTGGCCCACCGTGCCCGGCGTGGCCACGTTCTCACTGCCATCGAAGCGCACCTTGCCGATGATGGTGCTGTGCTCGGTGCGCGCCACGTAGTCGCGGATCGCCTTGCGGTCCAGCCCCACCTTGGCCACGGCGGCGCTGAGGATCTCCAGCCCGGCCCAGCAGTGGCCGCTGGCCCAGCGGTCGGGCTCCTTGCCGTTGAACTTCTTGGTGTGGGCGTCGAAGTAGGCCTTGGCGCCCGGGCTGGTCTTGGCGTTCCACGAGCCCATGCCCAGCACGCCCTCGGCCCCGGCCGGCGTGATGACGTTCTTGTAGAGCTGGAAGGCGGTGCCCACCGAGGCGTAGAAGAACTTCGGGTTGAAGCCGATCTCCTTGGCCTGCTTGCTGGCCAGGATGGTGTCGGGCGGGTAGGTGAAGCCCACGAAGGCGTCGGGGTTCTTGTCCTTGATGCTGCGCAGCACCGGGCTGAGGTCCTTGACGCCGCCGGGGTAGCTCTTGTCCTCGACCATGCTGATGCCCGAGCCCTGCAGCGCCACCTTCAGCGCGGCGTAGTTCTCCAGGCCGAACAGGTCGTCCACGTAGATCACCGCCAGCGTCTTCACGCCGTTGGCCTTGAGCATGTCGACCAGCGCGCCGGTCATGGGCGCGGGCTGCTGCAGCAGCAGGAAGAAGTAGGGCAGCCGCATCTCCACCAGGCGCCGCGACAGCGCGGTGGGCGCCAGGAAGGGGTAGCCGTAGCGGTTGGCCAGCGGCGCCACCGCGAAGTTGGCGTTGCTGCCCCAGGGCGGCAGCACCAGGTCGACCTTGTCGCTGGCCATCAGCTTCTCGTAGGTGCGCACGCAGGTTTCCACCTCGGAGCGGTCGTCGCTGCTGACCAGCTCGATCGGGCGGCGCACGCCCTTGACGTCCAGGCCGCCGGCGGCATTGACCTGCTCGGCCCACAGCAGGTAGTTGGGCTCCTGGCTGACCTGGGCACCACCGGCCCAGGGGCCGGTGCGGGCGATCGCGTAACCGATGCGCACCGGCGGCGCGCTGCCTTGCGCCAGCGCCGGCAGCGCCAGGCTGGCGCCAGCGGCGGCCAGGCCCTGGGCGGCCTGGCGGCGGGTGAGTCCACGGGTCGGGCGGGCGGTCGGATCGGCCATGGCAGTGTCTCCGTTGGGGATGGCGTGGGAGCGGATTGTTGGAACTTGCGGCCGGGCCGGCTTGCCTGTGGGTGCACGCGCACTTGCCGATGCGTGCAGGCCGGCCTGGGGCTTTCCCGGGGCTATCGCCGCCATCGGCGAAATCCATCCCCGCCGGCGGCCCGGATGCCTATGATCCGCGGACCATGCCCGCCGCCCCTGCGCTCGCTGCCGCCCAGGTGATGACGACCGACGAGGTCGCGCTGCGCGAGCGCGTGCCCTTCTGGCAGGACTGGATCCGCCGCGTCTTCTGCGGGCTGGAGTCGGATGTCTACGGCGACAGCGTGATCGACGCCCGCCTGGCCAGCGCCCAGGCCGGTCCGGTGGTGCTGACCCGGCTGGAGGCCGGCCGCCACCGGGTGATGCGCGATGCCCGCATCGTGCGCAGCAACGACAGCGGCTTTCTCAAGATCGTCGCGCCGCAGAAGGGCCGTGCCGGCGTGGTGCAGCAGGGCCGCACCGCCTGGGTCGGCCCCGGCGAGTGGAGCATCTACGACACCACCGACACCTACGCGGTGGAAAACCCCGAGCGGGTGGAACACCTGATCGTCATGCTGCCCAAGGCCGATCTGGCCGAGCGCGGCCTGCCGCTGGCCGAGCTGGTGGCGCGCCCGATGAACGGCCGCGCCGGCGTGGGCCGGCTGGCGCTCGAGGCGATGCGCAGCGCCTACCAGGAGCTGCCGCAGCTGTCGCCCGACACCGCCCGCGGCGTGGGCGAAAGCATCACGCAGCTGGTCCACCTGGCGCTGCTGGACCTGGCCGGTCGCGGCACCGCGATCAGCCAGCGCGAGGCGCTGCGCGACCGCATCAAGCACCTGGTGGCGCGCCGCCTGGGCGATCCGCGGCTGGGCGTGGACGACATCGCCGGCTCGCTGCAGTGCAGCCGCCGCCAGCTCTACAACGCCTTCGCCGACGAGCCCGAGGGCGTGGCCGGCTACCTGCTGCGCGAGCGCCTGGAGGCGGTGCGCCGCGACCTGGCCGACCCGGCCCAGGTCAACCGCAGCATCACCGACATCGCCATGGACCGCGGCTTCAACAGCCTGGCCCATTTCAGCCGCGTGTTCGCCCAGCGCTACGGCGTGCCGCCCAGCGTCTACCGCCGCCTGGGCTATGGGCAGACGGTGATGGTGCGCTGAGAGGCCGAGGCTCAGGCGTCCAGGCGGCGCACCCAGTCGGGCCGCTGCTCGGCGCAGTAGCGCGCCACCACCTCGGCGGTCAGCAGCTGGGTGGCCCGCACGGCGGGTGGCGCCTCGCGCTCGCTGGTGGTGGTGATCGTCATCGCCGGCAGCGCCGGCCCCTCGCACAGGCGCAGCGCGCCGCTGTCCAGGTCGGGGCCGACGAAGACCGGCGGAATGGCGGCGATGCCGTAACCGTCGCGCACCAGCTGGATGATCGACTCCACCGAGGGGAAGTTGCAGATGCGCGGCTCGGTGCCGCGGTCGGCGAACAGCGCGCGCACATGGGCCTGCGGGCTGGAGGTGCGCGAGAAGGTCAGCAGCGGCACCCGCTCCAGTTGCGCCAGCGTCAGCGCTCCGCGCTGCGGCACCAGCTCGGGCCGGGCGATCCAGTGCAGCGCGAACTCGCACAGCGGCGTCACCCGGTGCTCGGTGCTGCCCACGGCCGGTGCGTAGGGGTCGTTCTGCACCATCAGGTCGAGCTTGCGGTGGCGCAGCGCCTCGTGCAGGTTCTTCGCGGTGTCCACCGTGATGTCCAGGTCGATCTGCGGGTGACGCTCGGCCAGCAGCCGCACCAGCGGCGACAGCCAGGTGCGCACCACCGACTCGATCGCCCCCAGCCGCACCCGGCCGGCCGGCGGCGCCTCGGGGCGGGTGCTGGCGCGCAGCTCGCGCTCCAGGTCCAGCATGCGCTGGGCCTGGCGCACCGCCTGCTCGCCGGCGGCGGTCAGGGTCAGGCGGCGCTGGCTGCGGTCGACCAGCTCCACCCCCAGGTCGTCCTCGAGGTTGGCGATGCGCTGCGAGATGGCCGCCTGGGTGGCGTTGAGCACCTGCGCGGTCTCGCGGAAGCTGCCGACGCGGGCGAGCACCACCAGGGTTTCGAGAAAGCGCGTGTTCATGACAGGAGCGTAGCAAGCCGCGGGCCTGTCGCGTCGGGGACGCGGGTGGGTCCGCATGGGCAAGCCGCGAACGATGGCCTAGATTGACCGGCACAGCCACCGGAGAAGCCCGATGATCATCCCCTCGCTCAAGGACCAGGTGTCCGCCACCGAATGGCAGGCCCGCGTGGACCTGGCCGCCGCCTACCGGCTGGTGGCGCTGTTCGGCTGGGACGACCTGGTCTACACCCACCTCTCGATGCGCGTGCCGGGCGAGGCCGATCACTTCCTGATCAACCCCTACGGCCTGTTCTTCGAGGAGATCACCGCCTCCAGCCTGATCAAGGTGGACCATGCCGGGCGGCCGCTGCAGGAGACGGCGTTTCCGGTCAACCCGGCCGGTTTCGTGATCCACAGCACCGTGCATGCGGCGCGACCCGAGGTGGCCTGCGTGATGCACACCCACACGCCGCACGGCGTGGCGGTGGCGGCCCAGGCCGAGGGCCTGCTGCCGCTGTCGCAGCAAAGCGGCTTCATCCTCAACGCGCTGGCCTACCACGACTACGAGGGCGTGGCCCTGCGCGACGCCGAGCGCCCGCGCCTGGCCGCCGACCTGGGCGGCGCGATGTGGATGATCCTGCGCAACCACGGCCTGCTGACCGTGGGCCGCAGCGTGGGCGAGGCCTTCCAGAACATGTACCTGCTGGAAATGGCCTGCCGCATCCAGATCCTGGCGCAGTCGGGCGGCGCGGCACTCACCCGGGTGGGCCAGCCCATCATCGCCGACATGCTGGCGCAGGCGCGCGAGGTCAGCGTGGGCCAGGGCGCCGACCTGGTCTGGCCGGGCCTGCGGCGCCGCCTGGACCGGCAGCTGCCCGGCTACGACAGCTGACCCGTCCGGATCAGGGCGCGGGTGCCAGCTGCGCCTCGATGAAGCCCTGGCAGGCGTCGGGGTCCAGCGGTTTGGCGAACAGGTAGCCCTGCACCAGGTCGCAGCCCAGGCCGCGCAGGTAGTCGAGCTGGGCGCGGGTCTCCACGCCCTCGGCCACCACCTCCAGGCCCAGGCTGTGGGCCAGCGTGATCGTGGCGGCGCAGATCGCGGCGTCGTTGGCGTCGTGCTCGATGTCCATGACGAAGCTGCGGTCGAGCTTCAGGCTGTTGAGCGGCAGCTGCTTCAGGTAGGCCAGCGAGGAGTAGCCGGTGCCGAAGTCGTCGATCGACAGGCCCACGCCCAGCTGGCGCAGCTGCTGCAGCTGGGCGATGGTGCGGCGCGGGTCGCGCATCGCGGTGCTTTCGGTGACCTCCAGCTCCAGCGCGCCGCCGGGCACGCCGTGCTGCACCAGCGCGTCGGCCACGGCCACGGCGAACAGCTCGTCGCGCAGTTGCTGGGCCGACACGTTGACCGCCACACGCAAGCTGGTGTGGCCCTGCGCGCGCCAGACCGCGAGCTGGCGCAGCGCCTCGTGCAGCACCCAGCGGCCGATGCTGGCGATCAGGCCGGTGTCTTCGGCGATCGGGATGAAGCGCACCGGCGACACCAGGCCCAGGCTGGGATGGCGCCAGCGCAGCAGCGCCTCGACGGTGACGGTGCGCAGGCCCCCGGCCTCGATCTGCGGCTGGTACTGCAGGAACAGCTCGTGGCGGTCGATCGCCACCCGCAGGCCCTGCTCCAGCGCCAGGCGTTCCTGGTTGTCCTGGTTCATGGCCGCGGTGTAGAAGTGCAGGCCATCGCGGCCGGCGGCCTTGGCGTGGTACATCGCGGCGTCGGCGCCCTTCATCAGCGCGTCCATGTCGTTGCCGTCGCTGGGGTACATGGCGATGCCGATGCTGGCCGAGGTGTGCAGCGCGTGACCTTCCACCGCCACCGGCTGGCGCAGCGCCTCCAGCACCTTCTGCGCCACCAGGGCGCTGGCGCGGGCGCCCTCGTCGCCCAGCTCGGTCAGCACCAGCACGAACTCGTCGCCGCCCAGGCGGGCCACGATGTCGCTGCCGCGCACCAGGGCCTGCAGGCGCTGGGCCACCTCCACCAGCATGGCGTCGCCCACATGGTGGCCCAGGCTGTCGTTGATGTCCTTGAAGCGGTCCAGGTCGATGAACAGCATCGCCAGCTCCGAGCCGGCGCGCTGCGCGGCCGCCAGGGCCTGCTCCAGCCGGCCGCGCAGCAGCACGCGGTTGGGCAGGCCGGTCAGGTGGTCGTGGTGGGCCAGGTGCAGGATGCGCTGCTCGGCGGCCTTGAGCTCGCTGAGGTCCATGGTCTGCGCGATGTGGTGGGTGATCGCGCCCTGGGCGTCGCGCACCACCGAGATCGACATCCACTTGGGCGACACGCGGCCGTCGCGGTGGCGGTCCAGCAGCTCGCCGCGCCACTGGCCCCGTTCGGTCAGCGAGGCCCACATCGCCTCGTACTCGTCGGGCCGGGTGTGGCCGGAGGCCAGCAGGCGCGGGTTGCGGCCCACCACTTCCTCGGGGGTGTAGCCGGTCTGCTGGACGAAGGCGGGGTTGACCTCGACGATGCTGTTGGTGGCGTCGGTGACGACGATGGCCTCACCGCTGTGCTCGAACACCGCCGTCAGCAGCCGGGCGCGCTGGCGTGCCTCCTCGCCACGGGCCAGGGCGCGCACCAGCATCAGGCCGGCACCGGACAGCAGCAGCAGGAAGCCCGCCACCAGCGCCAGCGTGGTGCGCAGCTCCCGGTGCCAGCCGGCCAGCGTGTCCTGATCGGCCAGGCCCACCAGCACCAGCAGCGGGGCGGCGCTCATGCGGCGAGCGGCGTAGGTGCGCGCCACACCGTCGGGTGTCTGACCGGTGTGGTAGTTGGCCACGCGCCAGTCGTTGCGCGCCATCAGCGCGCGCAACGCCGGCGACGCATTCTGCCGGCCGACCTGGCCCGACTCGCCACTCAGCGCCGGGTAGCGCACGATCTGGTGCAGGGCCGCGCTGCGCAGCACCACCACGCCGCCCGGCCCGGCGTCCACACGCGAGAGCAGCAGCGACAGGTGCGAGACCTGCATCGTCGCCAGCACCGCACCGGCGAGTTGCCCGTCCGGGCCGGTGATGCGCCGGCCAAAGGGCAGCACCCAGCCGTCGCCCACGAGGCTCAGCCGGGGCGCAGCCACCTGCAGGCCGGGGTGGGCGCTGTCGCGCAGGGATTGGAACCAGGGCTGGCCGGACTGGTCCAGATCAGCGGGCTGAACACCCAGACCGCCCGCCATGATGCGGCCGGCGGCGTCGACCAGGTAGACCCCGCTGAGGTCGGGCCGCTCCGCCTGCATGGCGTCGATCAGGCTGGCGGCCTCGGTCGGCTCGATCCGGCCGCGCAGCGCCAGCGAGGCCTCGACCGTGTGCGCCACGCCCTGCATCGACTGGTCGAGCTGGTTCAGGTGGGCCGCCAGGTAGGCATCGGTCAGCGTGGCCAGGTTCTCGCTGTGCGCCTCGGCCCGCGCCTGGTGCTGCAGCCGGCTCTGCCACAGGCCCATCACCGCCAGGCTGGCGATCATCGAAGCGAGCAGCGCCAGCGCCCCCCACACCACGGTGCGGGGGCGGCGGGCGAGCAGCTTGGAGAGAAGGGCGGTGGGGCGGGGCATGGGCGGGCCTCGGTCGGTTATCGGCGGCAGCGGGTGAAGCTTGAGCCGCCCCGTTGTGTCCCGGGCTGGGCGGCGCTAACCTGACACTTTCGTCACCGTCTCCCGGAACCCTCCCATGTCCTCAGGCAAGATCCTCGTCGCACAGGGCGGCGGCCCCACCGCCGTCATCAACCAGTCGCTCGTTGGCGTGGTGCTGGAAGCCCGGCGCCACCAAGGGGTGCAGCGGGTCTATGGCGCCGCCCATGGCGTACGGGGCATTGTCAACGAGGACTTCCTGGACCTGACCCAAGAGACCAGCCACAACCTGGAATTGGTGGCCGGCACGCCGGCGGCCGCGCTGGGCAGCACCCGCGACAAGCCCGACCTGGCCTACTGCCAGGAGATGTTCAAGGTGCTGCGGGCGCACCAGATCGAGCATTTCTTCAACATCGGCGGCAACGACAGCTCCGACACCATCCGCATCGTCGCCGAGGAAGCCGCCAAGGCCGGCTACCCGCTGCGCTGCATCCATATTCCCAAGACGATCGACAACGACCTGGTGCTCAACGACCACACGCCGGGCTTCCCCAGTGCGGCGCGCTTCGTGGCCCAGGCCTTTGCGGGCGCCAACCTGGACAACGCCGCGCTGCCGGGCGTGTATGTGGGCGTGGTGATGGGCCGCCACGCCGGCTTCCTGACCGCGGCTTCGGCGCTGGGCAAGAAGTTCCCCGATGACGGCCCGCACCTGATCTACGTGCCCGAGCGCACCTTCGAGATCCCGAAGTTCCTGGCCGACGTCAAGGCGGTGCACGACCGCTACGGCCGCTGCGTGGTGGCCGTCAGCGAGGGCATCCACGACGCCTCCGGCCAGCCCATCCTGGCCCAGCTGGCCAAGGACCTGGAGCGCGACGCCCACGGCAACGTGCAGCTCAGCGGCAGCGGCGCCCTGGCCGACCTGCTGTGCGAGGAGATCAAGCGCAACCTGGGCATCAAGCGGGTGCGCGGCGACACCTTCGGCTACCTGCAGCGCAGCTTTGTCGGCTGCGTGTCCGACGTGGACCAGCGCGAGGCCCGCGAGGTGGGCGAGAAGGCGGTGCAGTTCGCGATGTGGGGCGACCGCAATGGCTCGGTGGCGATCAAGCGCACCGGCTTCTACTCGGCCGACTACGAGCTGCTGCCGCTGGAAGCCGTGGCCGGCAAGACCCGCACGATGGAGGACGAATTCATCGCCCCCAGCGGCACCGACGTGACCGACGCCTTCCGCCTGTACCTGCGTCCGCTGCTGGGCTCCGGCATGCCGGATGCCTTCCGGCTGCGCCGGGCCAAGGTGCCGAAGATTCTGAAAGGCTGAATCCTGCCCACAGCGGCCGTAGGCCGCGATGGGCCATGCCTGCTGCAGTACGCCAACGGTGGATTCAGCCAAGGCCTGAG
>NZ_JAGQDF010000005.1 GCF_018069875.1 Ideonella alba
CTTCCCATCGTGGCACTCAGTTGCCGTCTGCCGCTTCGCGGCTGGTCCGGGACGGGGAAGTCCCTTTCATTCGTTAGGCGGCGACAACACTGTCCTTCTAACTTCCCTCGCCATGAAGACGCAGTACTACACAGCCACAAGCCTTGATGGCTTCATTGCGACAGAGGAGGACTCGCTGGACTGGCTGTTCCCGCTTGGGGACATCAACGACACCGGCTACCCCTCCTTCATTGCCGATGTGGGGGCACTGGCCATGGGTTCAGCCACGTACATGTGGATGGTGCGCCATGCGGAGAAGGTGGCGGAGCAGGCTGGCTCGCCATGGCCTTACGAACAGCCCGCTTGGGTGTTCTCTCACCGCACCCTGCCGCCCATTGAGGGGGCTGACGTCCGCTTCGTTCAAGGGGATGTGCGGGCGGTCCACAAAGAGATGGTTCGCGCTGCAGGCGCCAAGAATGTCTGGGTTGTCGGTGGTGGGGATCTTGCAGGCCAGTTCTTTGACGCCGGGCTTCTGGACGAAGCCATTATTCAGGTCGCTTCGGTCACCTTGGGCAAGGGAAAGCAGCTCTTTCCACGTCGAGTCACCAGTCCGCCCTGGAAGCTCCTTTCCGTTCGCCAGGTGGGCACAGGCTTTGCGGAACTGCGCTATGAGCTCCCCAACCCACGCGCCGCAGTCGCCGCCTGACCGCTCGCTACAACCGACGCCCGCTGCCATGCCGGCGCTCGCGTCAGCTTCCCCGTCAAGTCGACAGTCCAGAGGCAGAGACTTCCTGGCGGCAGGTGCGGGTAGTGCACTCGCCTACGTACCATGCGTATCGCCCCTGTGCCCATGCCGCCAGACCCGCCGTTCAACCCTTGCCCGCTGCGGCCGGCAGAGTTGACTCCATTGTTGGGCGCCAAGCCGGTGCGGCGCCGGTCAGTTACACGCCAAGGACCGTGAAACCCATGCAACATCGAATCTCCGCCGGCGTCATCGTGGAACACGACGGTCGCTTGCTGCTTGTCCGCCACGTGAAGCCTGGCGCCTACGATTTCTGGGTGGCGCCGGGAGGCGGCGTCAAGGGCACGGAGTCCCTTGAGGAGGCGGCTGCCCGGGAGGCGCGCGAGGAGACCGGGCTGGAGGTCCACGTGGGTCGCCTGCTCTATGTGGAAGAGTTCTTCAACCCGGAGTGTCGGCACGTCAAGTTCTGGTTCGCTGCCCGCTTCATGGGCGGCCAGCTGAACTGGAGCCACCCTGACGCCGTGGCCGAACACATCACGCAGGCGGCATGGCATGAGCTGGATGCGCTTTCCGGGCTCACCGTCTTCCCGTCCTTCCTCACCACCCGATACGCCAGTGACCGTGCCGCTGGCTTTCAGCAGCCGGTTCGCTTGGCACTTCGGGAAATGACCTTCTGGTAAGGCAGGCCAGCGGTGTCTGAGCCGTTGTTCAAGGTGAGCGCCAAGGGCACGGCGGCTTGCCCGCGGGGCGCTGCCTGCCTATCCTCAGCCTCAGGGGCTGAGTGGCATGGCCGCGTCGGCTCCTGAGTTCGACAGCCAGGTCGCAGATTCGCTCCATGGACACACCAGACATCTTTCCCGATCGGCTGATCTCGGACCGTCTGCTCATCCGGCCGGCTGCCCCCGGTGATGGCGAGGCGTTCTACGCGGCGCTCATCGAGTCGCAGGCAGAGCTCTCGCCCTGGCTGGCCTGGACGTTTCCGCCGCCGTCGGTGGCCTTCTGTGAGATGGAATGCAGGAAGGCCCACGGCTGCTACTTGCTGGGTGAGGACCTGATGGTCTTCCTTTTCGAGCGAGGGTCAGGTCGGCTGGTGGGCGGTGGCGGCCTGCACAAGGCCGACTGGAAGCTTCGCAAGTTCGAGGTCGGCTACTGGTGTCGCACCGGACACGGCGGCCAGGGCCTGATCACGGAAGCCGTCCAAACACTCGCCGATCACGCCATGACGGTGCTGCGGGCCAACCGGCTGGAACTCAGTGTCGATGACAACAACCGGAAGAGCTGGCAACTGGCAGAGCGCGCAGGGTTCTCACTGGAGGGGCTGCACCGCAATGCCGGGTTCACGCCCCAGGGACGGCTGCGCCACCTGCGCATCTATGCCAAGATTCCTGCATGACCGCTGGCGACGTTTGACAGCCACAGGCCTGGCGCCCGGCCCGCGGGGCGCGCATCAGCCTCATCCGGCGCGGGACCAGGGCCCACCCGGTTCCGCATTGCAGGTCGTGCGTCAGGGACTGCAAGCCCTGCGGTTCAGGGTCCATGGTGCATGATCGGGCACCGGGCCGGTGGCGGATGTTGGCCGCGGGCCGGATGTCCTCAACACCAGGCGCTTCAGGAAGGGCACAGCCATGCCTCCCCCGAGTTCGTTCCCCGCTGAAGGTGGCTGCGATTGCAGGGCAGTGCGCTACCGCATGCAGACCGCGCCGCTGTTCGTCCACTGCTGTCATTGCCGCTGGTGCCAGCGGGAGTCTGGCGCGTCCTTCGCGCTGAACGCCATGATCGAGGCCGATCGGGTCACGCCACTGGGTCAGTCTCCGGAGTGGGTCGATACCCCATCGGAGAGCGGCAGCGGCTAGGTGATCGCCCGCTGCCCCCACTGCAAGATCGCTGTGTGGAGCCACTATGCCGGCGCCGGACCGCTGTTCAAGTTCATTCGGGTGGGCACGCTCGACAACCCGGACCTGCTGCCGCCGGACATCCACATCTTCACGGCATCCAAGCAGCCCTGGGTCGTGCTGCCCGTGGGTGTTCCGGCCGTCACGGCCTACTACGATCGCGAGCACCATTGGCCACCTGAGAGCCTGGCGCGGCGGCAGGTCCTGCTGCCGCAGATCGAGGCCTATCTGGCCGCCAGACAACGCTCGGCCTGAGGCCCCGCAGGCGCTTGCTGTCACCGCCAGGGCACCTGGCCTGGCTGCTGGCCGTGGTGCACCATGCGTGCCACCGGCCAATCGCCAGGCGCCTGCTGCTGGCTCGGCGGCAACGCTCTTCGCCCATGACGCACGATCCGTCGAACATCGCCCGGGCGCGCAGTGAACGAAACGCGCCATGGACCAGGGTGGACATGCGTGCCAGGGCTGCGTGGCAAGCTTCGTCCCCATGGAGCGCCACGGCGCGAAGCTGCACGATCCAGGGCCCGGTCGATGTCGCGCATGCTCAATCGTCGTCAGGCAGGCGGCGACAAGGTTCCGCAGCCGATGAACGAGGAAGCACCCATGAAGACACTGACTTTCGACATCACGGTCCGCGCGCCACGGTCCACGGTGTGGGCCACCATGCTCGACCCGGCGGGCTACCGGGCCTGGACGTCCGCCTTCGCGCAAGGCTCGCACTTCGTCGGTTCGTGGGACCAGGGCGCCAAAATCCTGTTCCTCTCACCGTCGGGCGATGGGATGGTGTCGGAGATCGCCGAGCACCGACCGGAGGCGTTCGTCCGCATCCGGCACCTGGGCATGATCGAGAACGGCGTGGAGGACACGACCAGCGACAAGGTGCGCGCCTGGGCGCCCGCCGACGAGACCTACCGCCTGCTGGATGTGCCGGGTGGCTGCCAGCTGGTTGTGACGCTGGACACCGCGGCCGAGTGGGAACAGTACATGCTGGACAGCTTTCCGAAGGCGCTGGCCCTGCTCAAGGGACTGTGCGAGCGGTAGCCTGCCGGGCAGGCCTCACGCGGCAACGACGACTGCCTGGCGCCGGCTCCAGCGGATGCTCAGGACTGAGGAACGGCCGCTGCCGAACTATCATGGCCGGGGTCCGTGCTGAGGCCGTCGTCGTGTGTGCGCGGCCGGGTTCCCACGACAGGTTGCAGGAGGCCATGTGGCTGCACCAGGTCCATCGTCCGCACCGCCCAGGCTCCTGGCCGGCGGCAATCCACAGATCGCCAAGGCCGACGGTGATGCACCGGTCCAGGCCTACCTCAGCGCCGTTCCCGGCTGGAAGCGCGGTGTGGCCGAGCGCCTCGATGCACTGATCTGCCAGGCCGTGCCCGGCGTCAGCAAGGCCGTGCGCTGGAACTCGCCGATGTACGGGATGCCGGGCCAGGGCTGGTTTGTCAGTTTCCACGTCTTCACCGGTTTCGTGAAGCTCACCTTTTTCAAGGGCACGTCGCTGCGTCCGCCTCCGCCCGGTGGCAGCGCCCAGGAGGCCCGGTGGATCAACCTGGTGGAAGGTGCCCTGGATGAGGAGCAGGTGCTGGCGTGGGTCCGCCAGGCGGCGGCCCTCCCGGGCTGGGGCAAGTTCTAGCGTCGAACTCCGACGCGGCCAAGCCGCCCCCGCCCCCCGGGACGGTGCCTCATGCGGTCCCGATGGCTGTCCCGAGGGTTGACGTGGCGCTCAAGGTGCTGGGCGCCCTCTGCCTTCGCAACGTGGGTGTGCAGATCTTCCCGGGCGTGAGACTGGCCGGGAGGCGGTACACCATGGCGCCCGTGGATGCCAAGGCCGCCGTGGCGCGTGGCGGCCTGCCGCGTTGGGCCGTGGGGGCGGTGGCATGCAGGCTTCTTGCGCATAGCCCAGGCGAAGGCGCTCCGCCCTGGGCCGTGGTGTGCAGACCATGGCCTTGGATTCGAGCGACGCGCCACCCGGCATCAGATGGTCTTCAGTTCCGACGCCCACAGTGGACGCACAGTCAGCGTCGACTGGAACCTGTCGGAAGAAAGGATGGACCATATGTTCGCGAACACAGTGTGGGCATGGGGCCTCGTTGCGGCCCTGTTCAGCATGGCGGCCTGGGCGGCGCAACCCCGCTCGGACGATCAGCAGGCGCACGGTGCGCGCACAGCCTGGCAGCAGGTGCCGGTGGAGACACGTCCCGGCGATGCGGCCCATGGGTGGCGCTATTTCGTGCAGCCGGGGGAACACCGCGCGGTGGTGATCAGCCCCAGCGGCGACTATTTCTACAGCCAGGGACAAGGCCTGGAGCGCGTGTTCACGGCCAGCCGTGCCGGATGAGCCGCCAGCGCGCCCGCCGGTGTGGCCCAGGCTGGCGCGCGGGCCTGGCGCGTGGTCGAATCACGGGCCGGGCTCGCTGAGCAGCCCCCAGGCCCGGTGCCTGCCCCCGACGGCAGGCCGTCGCCGATTCCCCACCGACCCGCCACCATGACCGAGCACCGCCTTTTCGCCATGCCCTTCGCCGCCGTGTACCCGGCCTATGTGAACAAGGCCGAGCGCAAGGGGCGCACCCGGGCCGAGGTGGATCAGGTGATCTGCTGGCTGACGGGCTACGACGCTGCCGGCTTGCAGGCGCGCATCGATGACCGCTCGGACATCCGCAGCTTCTTCGCCGGTGCGCCGGCCCTGCATCCGAACAGGGCCCTGATCACGGGCGTGGTCTGTGGCGTGCGGGTCGAGACGGTGCAGGACCCGCTGATGCAGCAGATCCGCCAACTGGACAAGCTGGTGGACGAACTGGCCAAGGGCAAGGCGATGGAGAAGGTCCTGCGTGCCTGAGGCGGGTCTTCGGGCTCCGGCTGACGGACGGCCGCACACTGCACACTGCACAATGCCGGGGTCGGCCGCGGCGCCCTGCCAGGCCATCCAAGCCCGATCCGGGCACTGCGATCCATGCGTGTGCACATCACCGGCGCGTCTGGCAGTGGTACCTCGACCCTGGGTGCAGCCCTGGCCGCCGAGCGGTCGATGCGGCACCTGGATGCCGACGGCTACTACTGGCTGCCCACCACTCCGCCGTTCCAGACCAAGCGCGACCCGGCCGACCGCCTGGCGCTGCTGCGGCGCGACCTGCTGTCGGGCGGGGACGTGGTGCTCAGCGGCTCGATCGTGGGTTGGGGTGCCGAGCTGGAAGATGCTTTCGACCTGATCGTATTCCTGTACCTGCCAGCTGCGCTGCGGGTGCAGCGGCTGCGGCAGCGGGAGATCGAGCACCTGGGCCAGGCCGACGAGGCCTTTCTGCGCTGGGCGGCGCAGTACGACGAGGGCCCGCCGGAGGGCCGCAGCCTGGCCAGGCACCAGGCCTGGCTGGCACAGCGCGCGTGTCCGGTGCTGCGTCTTCAGGCCGACGAATCCGTGGCGCAGCGTCTGGACCTGGTGCGCCGCGCCTGGCCGAGCCAGGCCATCCGGCCTGGGGCCTGAGTGCAGGATGCCCTTGTGCGTGAGTGAGGAGACACCATGGCTGCCGGTTACTCAGGAACGCCGCTGCTGAAGAAGCTGGGCATCACGGCCAGCACCCGCCTGGTCGTGCTGGAGCCACCCCCCGAGCTGCCGTCACTCTACGGGCCGCTGCCCGAGGGCACCCAGTGCCAGCCGGCGGTGACCACCAGCACCACGCTGGTCCATCTGTTCGTGACCCAGCGCGATGCGCTGGCGCAGACGCTGGCCGAGTTGCGTGCGTCGCTCCAACCCGACGCGGCGGTGTGGGTGTCCTGGCCGAAGAAGGCGTCGAAGGTGCCCACCACCGTCACCGAGGACGTGATCCGCGAACTGGCGCTGCCGCTGGGGTACGTGGACATCAAGGTGTGCGCGGTCAGCGAGGTGTGGTCCGGCCTGAAGCTGGTGGTACGCCAGGCCTTGCGCGGCCCGGCGGCCGGGTGAGTTTGGACGCCAGCACGGCGCGGATCATCGGCCAGGCTCTTGGCTGGCGGCCCGGATGCGGTCATCATGGCGCGGGCATGTCCCGCCCGGTTCCTGGCTCTCGCTCAGATCGAACGATGCAACGTCGCACCGCGCTCACCACCGCACTGACCAGCACACTCACCGCCACGTTGGCAGCGACCCTGCCGGGTGTCGCTCGGGCGCTGTATGACCCGCGACCGCATCCCTTGCTGGCGGCGGCCGTGGGCGCATGGGCGGGCACGCTGACCTACCTGGACTGGAGCCGTCCGGACACGCGGGTCACGCTGCCCTGCCAGCTGTCGGTGTCGCTGGCGGCGCCGCAGGAGCTGGCGCTGTTCTTCGAGTTTGACGACGGCCCCGGCAAGCGGGTGTACTCCTACGAGCGCATGGCCTTTGACTTTGCAGCGCAGGCGCTGGTGTGGTCCACCGGCATTGCCAAGCCCGGCACGTCCCAGCACCGCATCACCCGTGCCGAGGCGGGCGGCGAGGGCAGTCAGATCGCCTTCGAGCGTGCCGTGGACGACCGCATCGACCGCCATGTGCTGGCGGTGGTCCCGAAGACACTGGCCTGGTCCAAGACCGAACACGCGGCCTCGGGCACGGCCACGCTGCGCAACGCCTATGCCCTCCAGCGTGTCGGATCCTGAACGCTGTCAGCGCTGCTGCGGGGCGAGGCACGCATGCTGATGCACCTGGTCCAGGCGCTGCTGGCGGGCTGGGTGCTGTACAGCCTGTGGCGCGTGGTGGCAGCGCCGCGCCATGCGGTGCAGGTGGGCACCGCGCTGGGGGCGGCCTGTCCTGCGGAAGCGGCCTTCCAGGTCTACATGGGGGTGCGCGAGTTCTACCTGGCGCTCAGCCCGGCCCATCTGAAGTACGAGATGCGGGGCGAGCACCTGGGCCCCGACACCGTGATCGATGTCTGGGAGCAGGCGGGCTTCCAGCGGGTGCAGCACCAGTACCGGGTGGCGGCGCTGGTGCCTGGGCGGCGGATGGACCTGGTGTCCGAGCAGAGCCAGGTCCGCGTGCTGGGTCTGTTCCGCAGCACCTCGCGCTCGGAGGTGAGCTTTCGTTTTGATCCGGATGGCCCGGCCGCCTGCCGGCTGGGGCTGAGCATCTGCATCGTCTTTCCGAATGCCTGGCGCCACTTGCTGGCGCGCCTGTTCTTCACCCAGGCCATCTGGCAGCGCCACGCCGAGCAGGAGATGCAGGCACTGGCGCGGGTGATCGAGCAGCGCTACCAGACCGCCCCGGCTACCGCGGCGTGAGGCGGCCCGGTCCGGGCCACACCACCGTGGCCACACTCTCGCGCGGCAGGCGCAGCGTGGTGCTGCGCCCGTTCAGGCGCAGCGTCAGCCAGCGGTCCTCGGGTGCCGAGTTGCACAGGGCCAGCACCACCGAGCCGTCATCGGCGTTGCGAAAGGCCACGTTGTCGATGCCGTCGCCGCCGGGCGAGCTGCCGATGCGCACCGCCCCCGGCCGCACCCAGCGGCTGACGTGGCCCAGCGCGTAGTACTCCAGGTTGCGCGTGATTGCACCGGTGGCGGGGTCGATGCTGACCACCCCGCGGCAGTCGGGGCAGCCGCCCAGGTGCGGGCCGCCCTCGTCGTCCAGCGCCAGGTTCCACATCAGCACGCCGCGCGCCCAGTGGCGGATGCTGCCGATCACGACGTTCCGCATCATCCACGGCAGGGTCTCCGGCCAGTGGGGCTTCCAGCGGCCGCCGGAGCACTCGGTGAACCAGGTGTCCTTGTCCGGATGGGCGTTGCGCACCACCGACTGGGCCTGCGCATCGCCGGCGTAGCAATGCCAGCCCACGCCGTTGACGAAGCGGCGGGCCTGGGCATCGGACAGCATCTCCAGCGGCGCCTGCGGCTGGTCCCAGTTGTGGTCCCATTCGATGATCTGCACCGGCGGCTGGCGCCCGGCCAGCAGCGGGCCCAGGTGCTGGCCCACCAGCGCGGCGCGGTCCTGTGATTCGATGCGCATGCCGGGGTAGTCGCCGGGCTCGAAGTGGGGCTCGTTCTGCACCGACAGCGCGAAGATCGGTACGCCTTCGCGGGCCATCTCGTCCACATAGCGCACCAGGTAGCGGGCGAACACGCCGTGCCGGTCGCGCCGCAGACGGCCCTGGATCAGCGAGTCATTGGTCTTCATCCACCCCGGGGCGCTCCAGGGCGAGGCCATCACCTGCAGGCGCGGGTTGATGGCCAGGGCCTGGCGGGTGACGGGGATCACATCGGCGCGCTGGGGCGCCAGCGAGAAGCCGGCCAGCGCCTCATCGGTCTGGCCGGGCGGCAGGTCGTTGAAGCTGTAGTGGCGGGTGGAGAAGTCCGAGGCGCCAATCGTCAGGCGGGTGAGCGAGAAGCCCAGCGCCGCACCCTGGCGCCCGAACAACTCGCGCAGCAGGGCGTCACGCCGGGCCGGGGGCAGAGCCATCAGCAGTTGCGCCGAAGCGTCGGTGATGCTGGCCCCCAGGCCGCTCATGGTCTGGAAGCGCTGCGCGGGGTCGATCTCGATCAGCTGGCCACGCGGCGCAGTGGCAGCGCGCAGCGGCGGCTGCGGCTGCATCAGCTGCAGGCCGTCGCCACTGGTGACCCAGGCCTGCGGCGCGGCCTGGGCCGGTGCGCCCAGCCCGAGTGCGGCGTACAGCAGGGACAGTGCGAGCAGCTGCTTCATGCCATGGCCTTCGGGCTGGGGGCGGCGCAGTGCTGGGCGATGAACTCGGCATGGCTGGGCATCACCTGCACACAGCGGCCGATCACCTGCTCCACGCCGTCCACGAACGCCTGCACCTCGGCCAGCGGACGCTGGGCGGCCAGCGGGTGGTAGGCGCGCGGGCGCATGCGCTGGCCGTACATCACCTGGAACCAGCTGGCCTCGGCGAACAGCTCGTTGCCTTCGCGCACCACGCGGCCGTTGCTGAGGAACAGGGCCATGCGGTGGCGCAGCGATTCGGGCACCTCCATCGTGCGGCAGTGGTTCCAGAACGGCGAATCGGTGCGGTCGGTGGCGTGGTAGTGCAGGATCAGGAAGTCGCGGATGCGTTCGTACTCGTAGCGGGTCTGGCGGTTGTACTCGGCGATGTCGGCGCTGTCGAAGCCGGCATGCGGGAAGAACTGGATGATGCGGGTGATCGCGGTCTGGATCAGATGGATGCTGGTGGACTCCAGCGGCTCCAGGAAACCGCTGGACAGACCCACCGCCACGCAGTTGCGGTCCCAGAAGCGCAGCCGCCGGCCGGTGACGTAGCGGATGGTGCGGGGCTCGGCCAGCGGCTCGCCGTCCAGGTGGTTCAGCAGGATGGACTGCGCCTCGTCCTCGCTCATGAAGCGGCTGCAGAACACATGGCCGTTGCCGATGCGGTGCTGCAGCGGAATGCGCCACTGCCAGCCGGCGCTGTGCGCGGTGGAGCGGGTGATGGGCAGCAGCGGCTCGACGCTGGCACAGGGCACGGCGATGGCGCGGTCGCAGGGCAGCCAGTGGCGCCAGTCCTCGTAGCCCACCATCAGCGTCTGCTCCATCAGCAGCGCGCGGATGCCCGAGCAATCGATGAAGAAGTCGCCGTCGATCTGCTGGCCGCTCGCCAGTGTCACGCCGGTGATGAAGCCGTCGCCGGGGCGCTGGTGCACGCGGGTGATGCGGCCTTCGTGGCGACGCACGCCGCGCTGCTCGGCAAAGCCGCGCAGGAAACGCGCGTACAGGCTGGCGTCGAAGTGGAAGGCGTAGGCGATGTCGGCCAGCGGCGAGCCGGCCATGTCGGCGCGGGGGCGCATGAAGCGCGCCTGCATCGGCGCGGCGGTGTTGATCGACACCGCGGCCAGGTCGCCCCCGCGGCCCTCGGCCTGGCGGCGCAGCCACCAGTGGTGGAAGGGCGTGCCGTGGTAGTCGTGGCCGATGGTGCCGAAGCCGTGGATGTAGCGGTCGCCCAGCTGGCCCCAGTTGACGAACTCGATGCCCAGCTTGAAGCTGCCCTGGGTGGCGCGGATGAATTCGTCCTCGTTGATGCCCAGGGCCTGGTTGAAGACGCGGATGTGGGGGATCGTGGCCTCGCCCACGCCGATGGTGCCGATCTCGTCGGACTCGACCAGGTGGATCTCGTGCAGCGGGCCCAGCAGGGTGGACAGGGCCGCGGCGGTCATCCAGCCGGCAGTGCCCCCGCCCACGATGACCACGCGGCGCGCGGGTTGGAAATGCAGTTCGCTCATGAGGATGCTCTCAGCAACGCTGGCCGGTGGCGGCGTCGAACACCGACGCCCCGGCCGCATGGATCGTGAAGCGCAGGCGCTGGTCCAGCGCCGGCAGCACCGGCAGCACCGGCTCGGACCACAGCGTGGCCAGTGGGCAGCCGCCCAGGTCCAGCCAGACCACCGCCTGGCCGCCCAGCGGCTCGACCAGTTGCACCGCCGCTTCGTGGGGGCCGTCGGCCTGCAAGCGGATCTGGTCGGCGCGCAGGCCCAGGTGCACGGCCTGGCCGTCGCGCGGCGGGTGGTCCAGCGTGGCCGGGTCCAGCAGCAGCTGTAGGCGCGAGGACACGAACGAGACCTGGCCCTGCGGACCCACGCGCAAGGTGCCCGCTTCGAAGGCCATGCCCGGCGAGCCGACGAAGCTGGCCACGAAGCGGTTGGCCGGGCGGCCGTAGACCTCGGCCGGTGTGCCGACCTGCTGGATGCGGCCCTCGTGCATCACCACCAGGCGGGTGGCCAGGGTCATGGCCTCGACCTGGTCGTGGGTGACGTACACCATGGTCGAGCCCAGCTGGCGATGCAGCAGCTTCAGTTCGCGCCGCAGCTCGGTGCGCAACTGGGCGTCCAGGTTGGACAGCGGCTCGTCGAACAGGAACAGCGCCGGCTCGCGGACCAGCGCGCGGCCGATGGCCACCCGCTGGCGCTGCCCGCCCGACAGCTGCGCGGGCTTGCGCTGCAGCAGCGGCTCGAGCTGCAGCAGGCGGGCCACGCGCTGCACGCGCTGCGCCACCTCAGCGGCTGGCAGCCCGGCCACGCGCAGCGCGAAGCCGATGTTGCCGGCCACCGTCATCGTCGGGTAGAGCGCGTAGGACTGGAACACCATGCCGATGCCGCGCTCGGCGGGGTCGGCGTCGGTCATGTCGTGCTCGCCGATCAGCACCTGGCCCTGCTGCACCTCGACCAGGCCGGCGATCGCGTGCAGCAGCGTGCTCTTGCCGCAGCCGGACGGGCCCAGCAGCACGATGAATTCGCCATCGGCCACCTCCAGGTTCAGGCCCTGGAACACCGGCGCGCGGCCGTGCCCGGCGGCCAGCTGACGCAGGACCAGGCGGCTCACTTGACGGCTCCGGCGGCAATGCCGCGCACGAACCAGCGGCCCGAGCCGAAGTACACCAGCAGCGGCACCAGCGAGGTCAGCAGCGTGGCGGCCATGTTCAGGTCATAGCGGCGCTCGCCGGTGCTGGTGTTGACGATGTTGTTGAGCTGCACGGTCATCGGTTGCCAATCGGGGCCGGCGAAGACCAGGCCCAGCAGGTAGTCGTTCCACACGCCGGTGACCTGGATGATGCCGGCCACCACCATGATGGGCAGCGACATCGGCAGCATCAGCTGCACGAAGACGCGCCAGAAGCCGGTGCCGTCCACCCGCGCCGCCAGGAACAGCTCGCGCGGCAGCGACAGGAAGTGGTTGCGGAACAGCAGCGTCATCACCGGCATGCTGAACACCAGGTGCACCACCACGATGGCCGGCAGCGTGCCGAACAGGCCGGCAGCGGCCAGCGTCTTGACCAGCGGGTAGATCATCACCTGCACCGGCAGGAAGCCGCCCAGCAGCAGTGCGCCGAACAGCCAGCCGGCGCCGCGCGGTTGCCAGTAGGACAGTGCGTAGCCGTTGAGCGCGCCCACCCCAATGGGCAGCAGCGTGGAGGGCAGGGCGATCGCCACCGAGTTCCAGAAGCCGCTGCGCACGCCGCCGCAGTCCACGCCGGCGCAGGCCTCGCTCCAGGCGGCCCGCCAGGCCTGCAGCGTGGGGGCGTCGGGCCAGGCCAGCGGGCTGCTGGCACGGATCTGGTCCATGTCCTTCAGCGAGGTGACCACCATCGCCCACAGCGGCAGCACGAAAAACAGTGCCGACAGCAGCAGGAAGGCGACCAGGCCCAGCCGGCCCACATCCAGACGGCGCATCAGGCGGCGGCGCGTCATGCGGCCTCCTGTCGGCGGGCGCGCCAGTACAGCAGCGGCGCCACCAGCACCAGCACGCTCAGCAGCATCAGCACCGCGCCGGCCGAGGCCAGGCCGATGTTGGCGCGGCCGAACAGGTGGTCCATGATGAAGCGTGCCGGCACGTCGCTGGCGTTGCCCGGGCCGCCCTGGGTCATGGCCACCACCGCATCGAAGAGCTTGACCACGCCGGTGAACAGCAGCACCGTGGCGGTGGCCAGTGACGGGCCCAGCGAGGGCAGCACGATCTGCAGCAGCACCCGCCAGCGCGGGATGCCATCCACGCGCGCGGCCTGCCACAGCTGCGGGTCCACGCCGCGCAGGCCGGCCAGCATGATGGCCATCACCAGCCCGGCCGCCTGCCAGGTGGTGGCGATGACCAGGGTGTAGATAACGCGGTCGGGGTCGATCAGCCAGTCGAAGCCTTCGCCGCCCAGCGCCCGCACGCCTGCCGCCACCGCGCCATCGGGCTGCAGCAGCCATTGCCAGACCAGGCCGGTGGCCACGAAGGACAGCGCATAGGGGTAGAGGAAGAGGCTGCGCAGCAGGTCCTCGGCGCGCACCTTCTGGTCGATCGCCACCGCCAGCAGGATGCCCAGGCCCAGGCAGGCCAGCATGAACAGGCCGCCAAACAGCGCCAGGTGCTGCAGGGACTCCATCCAGCGGGCATTGCCCAGCAACCGCTCGTACTGCGCGAGGCCGACGAAGTCGTCCACCGGCAGCGTGCGCGAGCTGCTGAAGGACACCCTCAGCGTCCACAGCACGGAGCCGCCGTAGGCCAGCAGCACGGTCAGCAGCAGCGGGCCCAGGGCGGCCCAACCGACCAGGGCACGGCGCAGTCGCTGGAGAGTCCGCGGGCGGGGCATCAACTGCGCAGTGCCGCGAGGATGTCGCGCTGCACCTTCTCGACCGGGATGTTGCGGTTCCAGTAGGTGGTCAGGATGTCCTGCAGCGCGCCGTTCTGGTCGGGGGTCAGGTAGAGCTCGCCGTTGCCCAGCTGGCGCGCCTTGTCCTTCATCGCCGCCACGCCCTGCTGGGCGCAGATGTCGAGCTTGCTGACGTCGACATCGGTGCGGATCGGGATCGACCCCTTGCGCAGGCTGAACTCCACCTGCGTGGCGGGCTGGGTCACCACATGGGCCAGCAGCTGCTGGGCCGGCTGCACACCGGGCGTCTTCTGGCGCGGGAAGACGAACACGTCGCCCTGGATGATGTAGGGCGCCTGCGGTCCGAAGCCGGGGATGCAGCCGTAATCGCGCCCGGCCACCTGGCGGGCCTGGGCGAACTCGCCCTTGGCCCAGTCGCCCATGAACTGCACACCGGCCTTGCCGCTGATCAGCATGGCGGTGGCGTCGTTCCAGTTGCGCCCGGGCGAGCCCTTGTCGACATAACCCTGCAGGCGCTTGAAGGTCAGCAGCACCTGGCGGAAGGCCTCGGAGTTGATGGCCGCGGGGTCGCGGTCGCGCAGCACTTTCAGGTAGAGCTCGCGCCCGCCCACATTGGTGAGCACCGCGGTGAAGACGGTGTTGTCCTGCCAGGCCTGGCCGCCATGCGCCAGCGGCACCAGGCCGGCGGCCTTGAGCTTGTCCAGGGCGGCGAACAGCTCTTCCATCGTGCGCGGCTCGGCGCTGATGCCGGCCTGCCTGAACGCCGCCTTGGAGTACCAGATCCAGGTGGGCATGTGGATGTTCACCGGCACCGCGTAGTAGTGGCCCTTGATGCGGATCGCGCTGAGCACGATCTCGGGCAGGAAGCGGTCCCAGCCGTCCTTCTGTGCCACCTCGTCCATCGGCACCACCAGGCCCTGCTCGACGATGTCGTGGAACTGCTTGGTGGTGTTGAACTGCGCCGCGGTGGGCGGGTTGCCGCCGATGATGCGGTTGACCGCCACCGCGCGCGCCTGCTCGCCCAGCGCCACCGCCATGTCCACCCAGACGCCGCCGGCGGCGCGGTAGGCGTCGGCCAGCGTCTTCACGGCCGCCGACTCGCCGCCCGAGGTCCACCAGTGGATGACCTCGGCGCGCGGGCCCGGTGCGGGGGAGGCCGCCGGGGCGGGGGGCGTGGGGGCGGCCTGCGGCGCCGCCATGGCCAGGGCCAGGGCGGCGGGCAGCAGGGAGCGGGGCAATCGGCGCATCGGCATGCAGTGTCTCAGGCGTGGAGGAAGCGGGCGTACCACTGCCCGCTGGCCTTCAGGATGCGCCGCTGCGTCGGGTAGTCGACATAGGTCAGCCCGAAGCGGCGGGTGTAGCCCTCGGCCCACTCGAAATTGTCGAGCAGGCTCCAGGCGAAGTAGCCCTTGAGCAGCACGCCCTGGCGCATCGCCTCGCGCGCGGCGGCCAGGTGGCGCGCCAGGTAGTCCAGACGTTGCTCGTCCGGCACCTGGTCATCGGGGCCCAGCGTGTCGTCCCAGGTCGAGCCGTTCTCGGTCAGGTAGATCGGGCCGGGGGTGTAGTCGCGCTGCACACGGGTGAACAGCTCGACCAGGCCTTCGGGCGAGACCTCCCAGCCGAAGGCGGTGCGCGGCACGCCCTCGCGCTCGACCACGCGGGTGGCCAGCGGGCCCTGGCCGGGTGCATCGGCCACCTCTTCAGGGAAGTAGTAGTTGACGCCCAGGAAATCGGTGCGGGTGGCGATGGCCTGCAGGTCACCGGGGGCCACCTGCGGCGCCCGGTCGCCCAGCAGGGCCAGCGTGTCGGCGGGGTAGCCCCGGCCGTGCAGCGGGTCCAGGAACCAGCGGTTGCGCAGGCCGTCGTGGCGCTGCACCGCGGCCTGGTCGGCGGCCGAGTCGCTGGCCGCATGGATGGGGTGCAGGCTCAGCGTGATGCCCACCTGCGCGCCGGGGCAGGCGGCGCGGATCACCGGCACCGCCAGGCCGTGCGACAGCAGCAGGTGGTGGCAGACCTGGATCGCGGCGCCGAAGTCCTGCACGCCGGGCGCGTGGCAGCCCTCGGCATGGCCCAGGAAGGCGGTGCACCAGGGCTCGTTGTGGGTGATCCAGTGGCGCACCCGGTCACCCAGGCGCCGCACCACCAGGTCGGCGTAGTCGACGAAGGCGTCCACCGTCTCGCGTTGCACCCAGCCACCGGCGTCCTGCAGCGCCTGCGGCAGGTCCCAGTGGTAGAGCGTGGCCCAGGGCTGCAGGCCGCGTTCGAGCATGCCGTCGACCAGGCGTTCGTAGAAATCCAGGCCGGCTTGCAGCCCCGGTCCGCGGCCGCTGGGCTGGATGCGGGGCCAGGCGATGGAAAACCGGTAGGCGTTGACGCCCAGCGATTGCGCCAGGTCCAGGTCCTCGGGCCAGCGGTGGTAATGGTCGCAGGCCACCGCGCCGCTGCTGGCGTCGCGGATGCGTCCGGGCTGGGCGCAGAAGCGGTCCCAGATCGATTCGCCGCGGCCGCCTTCATCGACGGCGCCCTCGATCTGGTACGAGGAGGTGGAGCAGCCCCAGCGGAAATCGGGCGGGAAATCGGTGCGGCGCAGCTGGCGCGCCGTCGGAGCATCGAACATCGTGGCGTCGTGGTCGTGTCGGAGGAGCGACCGGGGCGGCCTGGTCGCGGGTTGCGCCAGGACCGCCCCGTTCGCGGGCCAGGGTCAGAACTTGTAGTTCACGCCCAGCAGGTAGCGGCGACCGTACTCGATGTAGCGCTCGGGCATCATGCGCAGCGGCGTCGAGGTGGACGAGTCATCCGCCAGCGCGGTCTTGTACGGCGTGTTGTCCAGGTTGTTGACCTGCAGCAGCACCGACACGCCCTTGAGCGGACCCGACTCCCAGCTGTAGCCCAGCTGCAGGTCGGTGATCTTCTCGGCGTCGATCGCCGAGAGCGACTTGTCGATCCACACGCCGCGCACTTCCGCCACGAACTTCGAGCGGTAGCGCTGCGCCACGCGGAACTGCCAGCCGTTCTTCTCGTAGTAGCCCTGCAGCGAGTAGACCTCGCCCGACAGGCCCTCCAGGCTGCGGTTCAGCGCGGCCTTGCCGTCATTGGCCGTGCCCGGCAGGTTGCTCACCGTGTGCGAGTAGCTGGCGATGATGCCGAAGCCGTCCAGCATCGGGCTTACCAGGTTGCCTTCCAGCGCGGCGGTGACCTCGTGGCCGGCCACATGACCGCCCTTGCCGTTGACCGGCGCGGTGAGCTTGCCGATGTTGCTGATCGGCGTGGTGCCCGAGGTGTTGGGGAAGCCGGTGAAGTCGAACTGGAAGTCCTCGACATAGATCGAGTTGGCCAGCTTCTTGTGGAAGCCCGCTACCGACACATAGCTGCGCTTGCCGAAGTACTTCTCCAGCGAGATGTCGATCGCCCGGGCGCGCCACGGCTCGAGGAAGGGGTTGCCGCCCGAGCCGGACCACTTGCCCAGGTCCTGGCCGCTGGTGGCCACACTGGCCGAGAAGCCGGCGCGCATGTCGTCCATGTTGGGCCGCGCCACCACCTTGGCCAGGCCGAAGCGCATCAGCAGCGAGGGCTGCAGCTCAGCCACCAGGTTCAGGCTGGGCAGCACGTCGGTGTAGCTGGTGCCGAAGGTCATGGGCGTGGCCGCATTGGCGTTGGCGTCCCAGGCCAGACCGGTCGAGCTCTGGTTGGCATGCACCACCTGCAGACCCAGGTTGCCGCGCACCGGCACGCCGGCGTTGAAGTCCAGGTCGACCTTGCCGTAGGCGGTGGTGACCTTCTCGTCGACACCCCAGATCCGCCCCGGCGCCGAGGACTGGTTGACCACGCCCGAGTTGTACAGGCCGGCATTGATGGCCGCCATCATGTCGAAGCTGACCAGGCCCGGCACCTTCGAGAAGGCCATGTTCACCGGCGACTGCAACAGGCCGGCCGGGAAGGGCTGGCAGACATCGTTGCCGACGCAGGTGGTGCCGTTCTTCAGCGCATAGATGGTCTGGGTGCTGTTGCGATCCTTGCTGCGCTGCGAGTAGTTGACACCCCCTTCGAAGCCGCTGACGACGCCCCACTCCAGGTCCTTCTTGGCCCCCAGGCGCAGCGACTTGAGCTCGTCGCTGACATGGATCGGCGACAGCGAGCCCGCCTGCCCGACCCCGTTGAGGTTGCCCCAGCCCGACAGGCCGCGCAGCTGGATGTTGTTGGCGTCGCCGTAGTTGCCCAGCGGGGTGAACTGCGAGAAGCCACCATTGGGATTGGCCACGAAGTCGAAGCCGCCCAGGGTGGTGGCCGACGCATAGGCCTCGCCCACCAGCTCGTCGCGCTTGGCCTTCGACCAGCTCAGGTCGGCCACGCCCTTCCAGCCGGCGGCCAGGTTGGCTTCGGTGTTCCAGCCCAGGGCGGTGATGTTGTCATCGCGCTGGCCGTAGCGGGTCAGGATGCGCGGATCGACGTTGGTGACGCGGCCACCCACCAGGTAGCGGTCATTGCCGATGAGCTGGGTCTTGATGTTGCTGTAGATCGGGCCACCGTTGGCCTCGTGGCCGGGGGTGCCGTCGCCCGACCAGTTCGGCCCGAGGTCAGCCTGCAGCTCGCGGCCCTGGGCGTCCTGGCTGAACTTGGAGTAGTACAGGTCGACCTGGCTGCGGATGTCCTTGTTGGGCTTGAACTCCAGCACGGCCAGGGCGCCGTCGCGCACCTGCTTGGTGGCGGTGACGCCGGTCTCGAAGCCCTGCAGCGTGTGCGGCGCCTTGGACGGGTCGGTGTTCTCCAGGCCGCGGAAGGCGCCGCCCCAGATCGCCGAATTGCCCCACCACCAGTGCTTGAAGTAGCGCTCCTGGCTGGTGCTGTCCAGGTGGGCAAAGCCCAGCGCCAGGCCGACGGTGTTGTCGGCGAACTGGTCGACGTAGGACACGCTCAGGCGGTTGCCGGTGGCGCTGCTGCCGGGCACCTGGGCGCCGTTGCTGTTGCGCTCGCCGCGCACGCCAACGCTGATGATGCGCTCGCGGAAGTCCAGCGGCCGCACCGTGCTCATGTTGACCGTGCCGGCCAGGCCCTGGCTGGCCAGGCTGGCATCGGGCGTCTTGTAGACCACGGCGCCGTTGATCAGCTCGCTCGGGAACTGGTCGAACTCGACCGAGCGGTTGTCGCCGGTGGAGACCACCTCGCGGCCATTGAGCAGCGTGACGCCGAACTTGGGCGCCATGCCGCGCACCGACAGCACCTGGTCGCGGCCGTTCACGCGCTGCGCGGTCAGGCCGGGCAGGCGGGCCAGCGACTCGGCGATGCTGATGTCGGGCAGCTTGCCCAGGTCCTCGGCCGAGACGGCCTCGACCACCGAAGTGGACTCGCGCTTGATGGCCACCGAGGTCTCGATCGCCCGGCGGATGCCGGTCACGACCACCGACTGGGTGTCCTGCGCGTCCTGTGCCAGCGCCGGGCCGGCCGGCAGGCCCAGCACCACCAGGCTGGCCAGTGCCAGCGGCGACAGACGCACCACCGGGGTGCCGGGCGACGAGAGAGAGCGCCGCTGTCGAGCGCGGGCATGTGTCATGGGATGTCTCCTGTGGTTGGAACGGGAAGCGGGCAGTGCACTGCGGCACCTTTCGCTGATTCTTAACGAGATGGAAATGTTGTTAATTGAACGTTAACCCTAGGTTGTCCACTTCCCGCCACGTCGCGCGCTACAGTCCGGGCCACCATGCCCACCACCCCCACGCTGCTGCTGGCCGAGGACGACGCCATCCTGGCCGACGCGCTGTCGGCCCAGTTGCAGCGGGCCGGCTTCCAGGTCGAGCACGCGCCCAACGGCGCGGTGGCCGAGTACCTGCTGCTGCGTCAGCCCTGGGATGTGGCGGTGCTGGACCTGGGCCTGCCCATGGTGGACGGCCTGACCGTGCTGCGCCGCGTGCGCGAGGCGCGCAAGCCGGTGCCGGTGCTGGTGCTGACCGCGCTGGACAGCCTGGCCGACCGCGTTGCCGGGCTGAACGCCGGGGCCGACGATTACCTCACCAAGCCCTTCGACTTCCCTGAGCTGGAAGCGCGGCTGCATGCGCTGCTGCGCCGCAGCCGCCCGGCCACCGGCGACATCGGCCTGGGCCGGCTGGTTTTCGACCGGCCCGCGCGCCGCGCCACGGTGGACGGCCAGGCGCTGGAGCTCAGCCCGCGCGAGTGGCTGCTGCTGGAGCTGCTGCTGAGCCGCCGCGAGCAGGTGGTCACCAAGGACGAGATCGTCCAGGCCTGGGCCGCCGATGGCGCCGATCCCGGGGCGGCCGGCTCGATCGAGGTCTTCATCCACCGGCTGCGCCGCAAGCTGGAGGACTCCGGCCTGTCGATCCGCACGGTGCGCGGGCTGGGCTACCTGCTCGAACCCGACACCACCCGCGCCTGAGGCATGAACGGCCTGCGTCACCTGGCCCGCCTGCCCGGTGCGCGCTCGCTGCACCGCCAGCTGCTGCTGTGGCTGCTGCTGCCGCAGGTGGTGCTGTGGCTGGCGGCGGCGGGCTTCACCTACAAGCTGGCCGGCCACTATGTGCAGGAGGCGATCGACGCCAGCCTGGTGCAGGCCTCGCGTGCGCTGGCGCGGCAGATCAAGCCCACCGCCACCGGCCTGTACATCGATTTCCCGCGCTCGGCGCAGGAGATCCTGGAGGCCGACCCGTCCGACCGCGTGCTCTACGCCGTCAGCTCGCCGCCGGGTCAGTTCCTGATCGGCACGCCCAACCTGCCGGTGCCCGACATCCCCGAGCCGCGCCTGGGCGAGCCTTACCACTACGACAGCCTGCTGCCCGACCCGGCCCGCACCGAGGCCGCGCCCGAGCCGGTGCGCATGGTGGCGCTGTACCTGCCCTTTGCGGCCGAGGGCGCGTCGGACGGCATGATGCTGGTGCAGGTGGGCCGCTCGCGCGCCAACCGCGAAGAGCTGGCGCGGCGCATCCTGGTCGACACCGCGCTGCCGCTGTCGGCGCTGGTGGTGCTGATGACGCTGATCGTCTGGGCCGGCATCCGCGCCGGCCTGCAGCCGCTGGACCAGCTGCAGCAGCGGGTGCAGGGCCAGACCGCCAACGACCTGGCGCCGATCGAGATCGAGGCGGCGCCGCCCGAGGTGCGCTCGCTGGCGCGCGCGATCAACACCCTGCTGGCCGAGGTGCAGCACAGCGTGGCGGCGCAGAAGCGCTTCATCTCGGACGCCGCGCACCAGCTGCGCACGCCGCTGGCCGGCCTGAAGAGCCAGACCGAGCTGGCGCTGCGCGAGGCCACCGACCCGGCGCTGCAGGCCCGGCTGACCCGGGTGCACGAGAGCGCCGCGCGCAGCGCGCACCTGGTCAACCAGTTGCTGACGCTGGCGCGCGCCGAGCCCGAGTCGGCCTCGCGCCAGGACCGCGCGGTGCTGGACCTGGCGCGGCTGGCGCGCGAGCTGACCGCCGAATGGGTGCCGCGCGCCCTGGCCGCCGGCGTGGACCTGGGTTACGACGAGCCCGAGCCGGCGCCGCCGCCCGAGGACACCCAGGTGGAAGGCATCGCGCTGCTGCTGCGCGAGGCGCTGCACAACCTGATCGACAACGCGGTGCGCTATGCCGGCGCCGGCCGTGTGGTGACGGTGCGGGTGCGCCAGGGTGGCGGGCAGGTCTGCATGGAGGTCGAGGACGACGGCCCCGGCCTGTCCGAGCCGGACCGCGAACGCATGTTCGAGCGCTTCACTCGCGCCCGCCACGACGGCAGCGGCTGCGGCCTGGGCCTGGCCATCGTGCGCGAGATCGTCGAGCGCCACGCCGGCCAGGTGCGCCTGCTGCCGGCCTCGCCGCGCGGCCTGCTGGCGCGCGCCTGCCTGCCGCAGGTGGCCGGCGGCGGGCCCGCCAGGGTAAGCCCCGAGCGTTCATAGTTTAATGAAACATTAACATCGCGGGCGTTTCCAGACCCTCTGCCCGCGTGTCCCGCCCTCCGCTTGCTCCCCCGTTCACCCGCCGCCGCGTTCTTGGCGCGGCCGGCGCCTGGTGCATGGGTGCCGCCGCTGGCCCGGCTGAGGCGCAGACGCCGCGCCGGCTCAGCGTGGCGGCCTTTCCGCTGCTGGACAAGCTGATCGAGGGCATGGCACCGCGCTGGCGTGAACGCCACCCCGGCGTGGCGCTGGAGGTGATCAGCCGCCAGTGGATGGACCACCACACGGCCATGACCACGGCGCTGTCCACCGCCTCGCACCTGCCCGACGTGATGGCGCTGGAGATCGGCTTCGTCGGCCGCTTCGGCCAGGGCAGCGGCCTGGAGGACCTGCGCCAGCCGCCCTTCAACATCGAGGCCGATGCGCCACGCTGGATCCGTGGCGCCTACGAGCAGGGCCGCAACCGCCGCGGCGAGCTGGTGGCGGCGCCGGCCGACGTGGGCCCGGGCACGATGTTCTACCGCGCCGATGTGCTGGACAAGGCGGGCGTCGATCCAGCGCGCCTGAGCGCCTCGTGGGACAGCTACCTCGACGCCGGCCGCCAGATCCAGGCCCGCACCGGCGCCAGGCTGGTGGGGCATGCGCTGGAGCTCAAGGACATCGTCGCGCGCACCGGCATCGCCCCGGGTGACGGCCTGTACTACGGCGCCGACAACCACCCGCAGGTCACCTCGGCGCGCTTCGTGCGCGGCTTCACGCTGGCGCGCCAGGTGCGCCAGGAGCGCCTGGACGGCCGCTACATGATCTGGACCAACGAGTGGGTCGAGGCGCTGCGCCGCGGCCGCGTGGCCACCGCGCTCAGCGGCGCCTGGATGGCCGGCCAGCTCAGCGGCTGGCTGGCACCCGAAACCGCCGGCCTGTGGCGCGCCGCGCCGCTGCCCGAGGGGGCGCTGATCGGCTATGGCGGCTCCAGCTACGCCATCCCGCGCCGCTCCGACCCCGCCACCAAGGCGCTGGCCTGGGATTTCATCCGGATGATGACGCTGGACCCGGCGGTGCAGCTGCTGGCCTTCAAGCAGTTCGACGCCTTCCCCACGCTGCTGGCCACGCTGGACGATCCGTTCTTCGACGAGCCGCTGCCCTTCCTGGGTGGTCAGCGCGCACGGCGCCAGTGGCGCGACACCGCGCGTCGCCTGCCCGCAGTGCCGGTGCACAAGCAGAACGCCTTTGCCGAGGAGGTGGTGGGCGGCGAGCTGGACAAGGTGATGGACCACGGCAAGGACATCACGCAGGCGCTGCAGGACGCGGCGCGGCTGCTGGAGAGGCGGGCCAATCGATGAGCGCACCGCGCCGTGCCTGGATCCCGCCCGCCTGGGCGCCCTACCTGTTCGTGGCGCCCTTCTTTGCGCTGTTCGCGGTGTTCGGCCTGTTCCCGCTGCTGTTCTCGCTGTGGCTGGCCTTCCAGTCCTGGGAGCCCACCGGCGGCCTGGGCGCGATGCACTGGGTGGGCCTGGACAACTTCGCCTTCGCCATCGGCGACGAGTGGTTCTGGAAGGGGCTGTGGAACACGCTGTGGCTGTCGGTGATGTCGGGCGTGCCGCAGCACCTGGTGGCGCTGCCGCTGGCGGCCTTCATCGACCGCCGCGTGCGCCGCGGCCGCGACTGGGTGGTGGGCGCGTACTTCCTGCCCTACATCACCAGCACGGTGGCGGTGGCCATCCTGTTCGCGTCCTTCTTCTCCACCGACTACGGCCTGGTCAACACCACGCTGCAGCGCCTGGCCGGCATCAGCGGCATCGACTGGCTCAACCGCCCCGAGTTCATCAAGCCAGCGATCGCGATGGTGGTGTTCTGGCGCTTCCTGGGCTTCAACCTGGTGCTGTACCTGGCGGCCATCCAGACCATTCCGCGCGACCTGTACGAGGCCGCCGCGCTGGACGGCGCCACGCCCTGGCGGCAGTTCCTGCACATCACGCTGCCCTCGCTCAAGCCGATGATCTTTTTCGGCGTCACGCTCAGCGTGATCGGCGGGCTGCAGCTGTTCGAGGAGCCCTTCGTGCTGACCAATGGCCGCGGCGGCTCGGACCAGGCCGGCATGACCGCGGCCATGTACCTCTACCGCATGGCCTTCGATTTCAATGACTTCGGCGGCGCCAGCGCCATGTCCTGGCTGCTGTTCCTGGTGGTGCTGGGCATGACCTGGCTGACGCACCGACTGCTCAAGCCCAGCGAATGAAGCGCGCCACCACCCCGTCGCTGGCCACCGGCGCCGCCTACGCCGTGGTGGGGGCCGGCGCGCTGCTGATGCTGGCGCCGTTCTGGTTCATGTTCGTCTTCGGCACGCACCCGCGGGGCGAGATCTTCCGCCTGCCCCCGCCGGCCTTCTTCGGCAGCGCGCTGCTGGAGAACCTGGGCATCCTGACCGCCAAGCTGCCGTTCTGGCACAACGTGGGCTGGAGCCTGTACGTGGCGCTGATGTCCACCGGCCTGACGCTGCTGTTCTGCTCGATGGGCGGCTATGCCTTCGCGCGGCTGGAGTTCCGCGGCAAGAACGCGCTGTTCGGCTTCGTGATGGGCACGATGCTGCTGCCCACCTTCATGAACATGATCCCCACTTTCATGGTGATGGACGCGCTGGGCTGGATCGACCAGCACCGCGCGCTGTACATCCCCGGTGCAGCCAGTGCCTTCGGCATCTTCCTGGTGCGCCAGTACGCCGGCAGCGCCATCCCGAAGGAGCTGGTCGAGGCCGCGCGCATGGACGGCTGCAGCGAGTGGGGCATCTACTGGCGCATTGCGCTGCCGCTGCTGCGCCCGGCGCTGGGCACGCTGGGCCTGGTCACCTTCATCGGCTCGTGGAACAACTTCATGGCGCCGCTGGTGGTGATGCGCAGCACCGCCCATTACACGCTGCCGCTGGCGCTGCGCACGCTGCAGGCGCCCAGCAGCACCGAATGGGGCGCGCTGATGGCCGGCTCGGCCATCGCCACCTTGCCGTTGATCGTGCTGTTCGCGATCAGCTCACGCCAACTCATCGCCGGTCTGACGGCCGGCGCCGTCAAGTGACCATGAGCCTGCCCATCGATCCCGAGCACCGCCTGCCGAGCGACTTCGTCTGGGGCGTGGCCACCAGCGCCTTCCAGATCGAGGGCGCCGCCCACGACGACGGCAAGGGCGAGTCGATCTGGGACGTGTTCTGCCGCCAGAGCGGCGCCATCGCCGACGGCAGCGACGCCAGCGTGGCCTGCGACCATGTGCACCGCCTGGATGAGGACCTGGACCTGATCGCCAGCCTGGGCGTGGACGCCTACCGCTTCTCGATCAGCTGGCCGCGCGTGCAGCCGCAGGGCTGGGGGCCGTGGAGCGAGGAGGGTCTGGGCTTCTACGACCGGCTGGTCGACGGACTGCTGGCGCGCGGCATCCAGCCCTTCGCCACGCTGTACCACTGGGATCTGCCGCAGGTGCTGCAGACCCAGGGCGGCTGGGTGGCGCGCGACACCGTGCACCGCTTTGTCGACTATGCGCGCGGTGTGCAGCGCCGCCTGGGCGACCGGCTGGCCAGCATCGCCACGCACAACGAGCCCTGGGTGATCGCCACCCTGGGCCATGAGCTGGGCATCTTCGCGCCCGGCCAGAAGAGCCGCGCCGCCGCTGCCCAGGTCAGCCACCACCTGCTGCTGAGTCATGGCCTGGCGCTGCAGGCCCTGCGTGCCGACGGCGCCACCGCGCCGCTGGGCATCGTGCTGAATATGTCGCCGCAGGATCCGGCCACCCCCGACCCGGCCGACCAGGCGCTGGCGCACCTGCAGGACGGCCGCGGTCTGCGCTGGTACATGGACCCGCTGCTGCGGGGCCGCTACCCCGAGGACGTGTGGGCCGATCTGGGGCGCGACGCGCCGCGCATGGAACCGACCGACCTGGCGGCCATTGCGCAGCCGCTGGACTGGCTGGGGGTCAACTACTACACCCGCAACGTGTCCAGCAGCGCCGGACCCTGGGACCCGGCCGCGCACGGCCTGCCGGTGACCGACATGGGCTGGGAGATCTGCCCAGACAGCTTCCACGCGCTGCTCACCCGCCTGCACAGCGACTACGCGCTGCCCCCCACCTACATCACCGAGAACGGCGGCGCCTTCCCCGACCCGGTGCAGGCCGACGGTCTGGTGCACGACCACGACCGCATCGACTACCTGCGCACCCACATCGCCGCCGTGGTGCGCGCCGCCCAGGAGGGCGTGCCGCTGGCCGGCTACTTCGTCTGGAGTCTGATGGACAACTTCGAATGGGCCAGCGGCTATGCCAAGCGCTTCGGCATCGTGCATGTCGACTACGCCACCCTGGCGCGCACCCCCAAGGCCAGCGCCCGCGCCTACCGCGACGCGCTGACGCGCTGGCGCGCCGGAGCCCGCGCATGAAGGCGCTGGCCACCGCCCTGTGCGCCGCGCTGCTGGCGCTGGCCGGCTGCAGCAGCCCGCCCCAGCGCGTGCAGCCGCTCACCGCGCCGCTGCCCGAGCGCCTGGCCGTGCCCGCCGGCTACACGCTGGTCTGGTCCGACGAGTTCGACCGCGACGGCCTGCCCGACCCCGCGCGCTGGGTGCACGACACCCACCGCAACCGCGAGGGCTGGTACAACAAGGAGGCCCAGTACTACAGCGACCGCCGCGCCGAGAACGCGGTGGTGCAGGGCGGCCAACTGCACATCACCGCCCGCCGCGAAGCGCTGCGCGAGCAGCCCGACTGGGGCGGCCAGCCCTACAGTTCGGCACGGCTGATCACCAAGGGACGAGGCGACTGGACCTACGGCTTCTTCCAGATCCGCGCCAGGCTGCCCTGCGGCCAGGGCACCTGGCCGGCGATCTGGATGGTGGGCAGCGGCGGGCGCTGGCCGGCCGATGGTGAGCTGGACATCCTGGAGCAGATCGGCGAGCGACCCGACCGCGTCTTCAGCACCGTGCACACCCAGGCCGGCAGCGGCGCCTGGGGCAGCGGGGCCGAGCGCACGCTGACCGACGTGTGCACCGCCTTCCACGACTACCAGATGCACTGGACGCCCACGCACATCGACTTCGGCATCGACGGCGTGGCGCACTACCGCTACCTCAACCACGGCGGCGACGCCTGGCCCTTCGACCGCCCGCAGTTCCTGGTGCTGAACATCGCCATCGGCGGTGACCTGGGCGGGCGCGTGGACGACAGCATCTTCCCGGTGACGATGGCGGTGGACCATGTGCGGGTGTGGCAGGCGGGGAGCGCCCGATGAGGGCCTGGCTGCTGGCGCTGCTGCTGGGCCTGGTCGGCGCCGCGCAGGCCGCACCGCCGCTGAAGGTGGCCACCTACAACCTGCGCCTGAACGAGCCCGAGGACGGCCCCAACGCCTGGCCGCACCGCCGCGAGCAGGTCAAGGCCCTGATCCGCTACCACCGCCTGGACCTGGTGGCCACGCAGGAAGGCCTGATCGACCAGATCCATGACCTGGAAGCCATGCCCGGCTGGGCCCGCGTGGGGGTGGGCCGCGACGATGGCCGCGAGGGTGGCGAACACTCGGCCATCTTCTTCCGCCGCGAGCGCCTGGCGCTGGAGGACCACGGCGACTTCTGGCTCAGCGCCACGCCCGACAAACCGTCGATGAGTTGGGATTCGAACTGCTGCCACCGCCTGGCCACCTGGGCCCGGCTGCGCGACCGCGCCAGCGGCCAGCGCTTCATCACCTTCTCGGTCCACTTCGACCACGAGGCCGCGGTGTCGCGCCGCGAATCGGCGCGGCTGCTGGTCGAGCGGGTGAAGGCCCTGTCCCAGGGCCTGCCGGTGCTGTGCCTGGGCGACTTCAACGCCACCCCCGACAGCGAGCCGGTGGCGATCATGCGGGCCGCGCTGCGCGATGCGCGCGAGCTGAGCGAGTCACCACCCTATGGGCCGATGGGCACCTTCAATGCGTTCCAGTGGGATGCGGCGGCGGAGGAGCGCATCGACTACCTCTTCGTCAGCCCGGGGGTGCGGGTGCTGGACTATGCGGTGCTGACCGATTCATTGCGGGGGCGCTATACCAGTGACCACTTTCCGTTGGTGTTGACGGTACGCTGGGGTGGGCGGGCTTCGGCGGGCAGCAACGGCGGGCGATGACTCGTCACGCTCCGGGCGAGGCATTCAGTGCCATGCACAAGATGGTTCCGGATGTAGCTTTTGGGCTACAATCCGGCCATGCGCGTCGAGAAGACGAACGAGTATCGCGAGTGGATTGACAGCCTCAAGGACACTGCCGGGCGTGCGCGCATCCTGATGCGTGTCGACAGGCTCGTCCATGGCAATCCGGGCGCGCACCGCATTGCCTGACTCACGGCGTCTCGGAGCTCAAGGTCGATGTGGGCCCAGGCTACCGTGTGTACTACACCCAGCGCGGTGACCGCTTGCTGTTGCTGCTCATCGGCGGTGACAAGTCGACCCAGTCCAAGGACATTGCCAGGGCCATTCGCCTGGCCCAGTTGTACGGAGAGTGAATATGGCCACTGCTGCCCGCAAGTCGACCCCCAAGGTCAAGACGTCCTCGTACGATGTGGCCGAGCATCTGCGCACGCCTGAGGAGATGGCGGCGTATCTGGATGCCTGGCTCGAGGACGCTCCCGATGACGTGTCCGGCATTGCACGCGCACTGGGTGACATCGCTCGCGCCAAGGGCATGAGCCTGGTCGCCAAGGAGGCTGGCCTGAGCCGCGAGAGCCTTTATCGTGCGCTCAGCGAAGGCGGAAATCCCAGCTTCGCCACGGTGCTCAAGGTGGCGCGTGCGCTCGGTGTTCGCCTGCACGCCCAGCCGGCGTGAGCGCACACCCGGTGGACCCTCATTGGCGAGCGCGATGCACAACCTGACGTGGACGCAGGCCGAGAAGAGCCTGTCACGTCGCCTGTTTGACCAGGCGCTCGATGCGGAACTGGCTGACACACTGGCCCAGTTCAAGGCCCGGGCAGCGGCGGTGTCGAGCCCCGAGGCGATGTGGGCCATTCAGCCCTTCCTGGCTGACCGGCAACGCGAGATCGACGCCAAATATGACTACCGGTACTCGCAACTGATCATCGTGTTCGGTCGCCTGTTGCGCGAGGGACGGATCCAGGAGGCGCAATTGGCTGGGTTGTCGGAAGACAAGCAGGCGCTGATCAAGCATGTCGGCGGCCTCTAGCGGGCCGTGGCAGAGCTCGTCTCACTACACCGTTTTCGTCACCTTGCTGAGATGCCTCGGCTGGTCCGGGTCCATCCCCCGCGCCTGGGCCAACTGCGCCGCCATCCCGTAGAACGCCTGGATCGCGCACGCCGGATCCAACTCCGGCAGCGTGGCCGTGGGCAGCGTCAGATCGCGTTCGGGCACATCGGCCGGTGCCGCCAGCAGCACCGCGGCACCCCGCTGCCGCATGTCGGCGGCCAGCGCGCGCAGGCCCGGTTGCGTGGGTCCACGCAGCGCGAAGACCAGCAACGGGTAGCCGGGTTCGACCAGGGCCATCGGGCCGTGGCGGATTTCGGCGCTGCTGAAGGCTTCGGCCTGCAGGGCCGAGGTTTCCTTGAACTTCAGCGCGGCCTCCTGCGCCACCGACAGGCCCAGGCCGCGGCCCACCACCATCAGGTGGCGGGCGCTTTGCAGCACGGGCAGGGCGGCCGACCAGTCGGTCTGGGCGGCGCGGGTCAGGTCGTGCGGCAGTTCGGCCAGCGCGGCGTGCAGGGCGGCGGAGTCCTGCCAGTGGGCCACCAGGCGGGCGGCGGCGGCCAGGCTGGCGATGAAGCTCTTGGTGGCGGCCACGCTGCGCTCGGGGCCGGCGTGCAAGCCGATGGTCCACTCGGTGGCCTGGGCCAGCGGGGATGTGGTGTCGTTGACCAGGGCCACGGTGCAGGCGCCGCTGGCGCGCAGCGCGCGCATCGGCTCGACCACGTCGGGGCTCTGGCCCGATTGCGACACGGCCACGGCCAGTGCGCCGGCGGTGCGCAGCGGGGCCTGGCCCAAAGTCAGCAGCGACAGCGGCAGCGAGGCCACCACGCAGCCCAGGCGCGCCATCACCAGGTAGGCCAGGTAGCTGGCGGCGTGGTCGCTGCTGCCGCGGGCCAGGGTCAGCGTCACCGCGGGTGACAAGGCGGCCAGGTGGCGGCCCAGCGCGGCCAGGCGCGCGTCCTCGTCAATGCCCTGGCGCTCGACCGCGGCAGCGGCCTCCAGGGCTTCGTCGCGCATGCGGCTCATCGGGGCAGCTCCCGGCCGGCCACGTAGACCGCCTGCACGCCCAGCCGTGCGTCCAGCAGCACCAGATCGGCGTGGGCGCCGGGGGCGAGGCGGCCGCGCTCGGTCTCGCCCAGGTAGTCGGCGGGGAAGCGCGACACGCGGTCGCTGGCCTCGGCCAGGCTCAGGCCCAGGCCGACCAGGTGGCGCAGCGCGCGGTCCATGGTCAGCGCGCTGCCGGCCAGCGTGCCGTCGGCCAGGCGCACGCCGCCGGCGCAGTGGTGCACGGTCTGGCGGCCCAGGCGGAACTCGCCCTCGGGCATGCCGGCGGCGGCGGTGGCGTCGGTCACCGCGAACACGCGCGGGATGGCGCGCAGCGCGGCCAGCAGCGCGCCGGGGTGCACATGCAGGCCGTCGGGGATCAGCTCGGCATGCTGGGCGTGGGCCAGCGCCGCGCCCACCAGGCCGGGGGCCCGGTGGTGCAGGCCGGACATGGCGTTGAAGAGGTGGGTGAAGCCGCTGGCACCGGCGGCCAGCGCGGCCACGCCCTGCTCGTAGCTGGCCTCGCTGTGGCCGATCTGCACGCGCAGGCCGCGCGCCACCAGCTGCGGGATCAGCGCCAGGTGGCCGTCCTCCTCGGGCGCCAGCGTGACCACGCGCAGCGTGGCGCGGGCGCAGAAGTCGTCCAGCTCAGCCAGCGTGGCGGCGTGGGTGTCGGGTGGCTGAGCGCCCAGGCGCTGCGGGCTGAGCCAGGGGCCTTCCAGATGCACGCCCAGCACGCGGGCACCGTCACCCGGACCGCTGGCCATGGCGGCGGCGATGCCGTCCAGGGCGCGCTGCACATCGGCCGTGGGCGCGGTCATCGTGGTGGCCAGCAGTGCGGTGGTGCCGTGGCGCGCATGCAGCCGGGCCAGGGTGCGCACGGCGGCGGCGCCTTCCATGGTGTCGGCGCCGCCGCCGCCGTGCACGTGCAGGTCGATGAAGCCGGGCAGGGCGATCGGCAGCGCGGGGTCGGGCTGGGCGATGGGCGCGCCGTCGATGGCCTGGATGCGCTCGTCGAAGCGCAGCGGGCCGAGGCGCCAGCCCTCGGGCGTCAGCACATTGGCGTGCAGGGTGTGCAAGGTCATGCGTCAGTGTGCGCCAGGTGCTGGCGCAGCAGGATCAGGGCGCCGTCGGCCGCGTCGCCGCGGGGCGGCTGCAGGCGGCGGCGGAAGGATTCGGGCAGCCAGGGCATCAGTGGCGCGGCCAGGCCACCGCACAGCGACAACGGCAGCTCGCCCTGGGGCACCAGGGCATCGGCCAGGCGCACCACCTCCCGCGCGGCCTGTTCCACCCAGGCGCGCGCCAGCGCGTGGCTGGGCGCGTGATCCAGCACCAGCGGAGCCAGGCTGGCGAAGTGGCCCTGGCTGGCCTGGCCCAGCCAGGTGCGCAGGGTGTCGGGGTCGGCGCCGCAGCGCTGGGCCACGGCGTGGGACAGCGCGTCGGCGCTGGCGCGGCCGTCCAGTACCTGCTGCAGATGCGCGGCGGCGCGCAGGCCCAGCCAGGCGCCGCTGCCTTCATCGCCCGCCGGGAAGCCCCAGCCGCCCACGTCGCGCCGGGCGCCGTGGGCATCCTGGCGCAGGCCCACGCTGCCGGTGCCCATGGCCACCACCGCGCCGGGCGCGCCGCCGTGGGCGCCCAGCAGTGTGGTCAGCGCGTCACTCGCCAGGCACAGCGCGGCGCAGCCGGGGTCGGCAGCCACGAAGGCCGCCGCCCAGGGCGGGTTGTTGGCACCGGCCAGGCCCAGGCCCAGCGCGATCTCGGACCAGGGCGGCATCGGCTGGCCTTGCTGGGCGAAGGCGTCGGCCAAGGCGTCGCGCACGGCTTGCCACGCGCTGGGGATGCCGTGCATCAGCGCCGATGCACCGGCGCGGCCGTGGCCGATCGGGGTGCCGGCGACGTCGGTCACCCGAACGCGCGTGCCGGTGCCGCCGCCATCCACGCCGGCCAGGTAGCGGGGCATCGTCATAGCCGCACCACGATGCCGCGCCGCCACAGCCACCAGCCCGGCAGCCAGCAGGCGGCGGTGTAGGCCAGCGCGTAGAGCAGCGAGCCGGGCTTGTCGCCGGCCCAGGACTGGAAGCCGTGCTGGTAGAGCCACTCCATCAGCGACGTGCCCTGCACCGGCGTCAGCCACAGCACCGCATTGCCCACCTCGCTGAGCAGGTAGATGGCCAGCGGGTTCAGGCCGAAGACCTGCCACACCCACAGGCCGCGACGCCAGCCGCGGCGGTCGATCAGCGCGGTGAGTGCCGCCAGGATCAACAGGTCCAGGCCGATGGTCAGCGCCACGTAGCTGGGGGTCCAGAGCTTCTTGTTGATCGGCAGCAGCGGGTCCCAGGCCAGGGCCAGGCCCACGCTGGCGGCCCCCAGCACCACCAGCCGCGCCAGGGGCTGCGCCGGCGCGGCGCGCAGCCAGCGGGTGGCGCCGTAGCCGGCCAGCACATGCACGGTGGCGGCGGCGGTGCCCAGCAGGCCTTCAGGGTCGTAGGGCAGGCCTTCGCCCTGGTAGATGTGGCCGGCGCCGAAGACCCACAGGTCCAGCCGGCGCGCGGCGTTGCCCTCCAGCGTGAGGTCGCCGCCGGTCAGCAGCACCACCCAGGTGCCCAGCAGCACCAACCCGCTGAAGACGATGGCGCCGCGCCGCCCGCCCCACAGCAGCACGGCGGCGGCCAGCGCCTGGCACAGGGCAATGCGCTGCAGCACGCCGGGAATGCGCGCGGTGGCCAGCGGCCGCAGCGACCAGCTGCCATCGGCCCCCTGCTGGACGAACGGAAAGTAGTAGAGCAACAGTCCGCAGCCGAACAGCAGGGCCGAGCGGCGCAGCACGCGCGCGAAGGCCGCGCCGCGGCCGGCCTGCGCGCTGCGCTCCAGCGAGAAGGCCATGGCCGCGCCCACGATGAACAGGAAGCTGGGGAAGACCAGGTCGGTCAGCGTGAAGCCGTGCCAGCGCGCATGCAGCAGCTGGCCGTAGGACAGCTGCTCGCTGAGCGACATGTTGACCACGATCATCAGCGCCACCGTCAGGCCGCGCATCACGTCCAGCGCCAATGAACGCGAGGGGGCGGTGGACGGGTGGGCGGTGGACATCGGTGCCCAAGTTAGCATCCCCGGCGCGCCGAGGCCAGAGGCCCGGCCACCGGGGCCCCCCGGTGCAAGTGCCTGATTCACCGCGTGCGGCGCGCGGCGCCCTTACGCATCATTACCCCGCCGGGCCAGGGCCGCGCGTGCGCGCGGCGCGATGCCTCACCGAAGATTACAAAAACTTGCCCGGCCGCGGCCCGCGGATCAGGCCGGCAGTCGGATCCGCGCCACGAATCCGCCCTCGGGGTGGTTGGCCAGCAGCAACTCGCCGCCCTGCGCCTGCACCAGGCTGCGCGCGATGCCCAGGCCCAGGCCCATGCCGCCCGCGTTGTGCTCGCGCCCATGCGACAGGCGCAGGTGCGGGTCGAACAGGCGCGGCAGGGCCTCGTCGGGCACACCGGGGCCGTGGTCGCGCACGGCGATCTCGGTGTGCGGGCCGTCTCGGCGCACGCTGATCTCGGCCCGCGCGCCGTAGAACAGCGCGTTGTCCAGCAGGTTGCCCAGCGCACGCTTGAGCGCCAGCGGCTTGGCGCGCACCGTCAGGCCCGCCGGCGTGAAGGCCACCGCCTGGCCCGACAGCTGCGCACCGCGCACCAGGCGGGCGATCAGCGCATCCAGGCGCACGTCCACCACGTCCTCGTGGATGTCGCTGTCACTGACGTTCTGCAGCGCGCCCTTGACCATCATGTCGAGCTCGTCGAGGTCTTCCTCGAACTCGGTGCGCAGCGTGTCGTCGTCCAGCAGTTCCGAGCGCAGCTTGAGCCGGGTGATCGGCGTGCGCAGGTCGTGCGAGATGGCGACGAACAGGCGCTCGCGGTCCTCCAGGTAGTTGTGGATGCGCTGCTGCATCGCGCGGAAGGCGCGCGCGGTGTTGATGAACTCGCGGCTGCCGGTCTCGGGCAGTGCCGGCATGGGCTCGCCCTGGCCGATGGCGGTGGCGGCGTCGGACAGCCGGGCCAGCGGGCGGATGATGCCGCGCAGCACGAACAGCATCAGCAGTAGCAGCGCCACCGCCAGCGAGATGCCGGGCAGCAGCAGGCGCTCGGCGCTGAAGGCGTCGCTGCCGTCCAGGAAGTAGGGGTTGGGCATCAGTGTGGCCAGCAGCAGCCAGTGGCCGGGCTCCAGCTCGGTCTGCACCAGCAGCACCGGCGCCGGCTGCGGCAGCAGCAGCTGCTGGGCCCACAGCTCAGGCAGCTCCACCAGGCGCGCCCCGGCGGGGCTGACCTGCACCTCGCCCGGCCAGGAAAAGGCCAGTTGCAGGCCCGGCAGGCTGGCCAGGTCGGCGTGCAGGGTGCGCGCCAGCGAGGCCAGCGCCTGCTCGGCCAGCGCGGCCGGGGCGATCGGCTGCACCGGCACCGGGGCGTCGTTCAACCACAGCAGGAAGCGCGCGCCGCCCATGTCGCGCTGCTGCTGCACCACCAGCGGCCGGTAGCTGGCCGGCACGCTGCGCAGCGAGCGGATGGTGTGCGCCGCGCCGTGGCCCAGCACCTGGGCGGCGGCCTCGGCCTCGGCGCGGCGGTCGGCGCGCAACTGGGCGTTCCACAGCGCGCCCAGCGCCAGCTGCACCACCAGCACGCCGCCGACCAGCAGCAGCGACAGCCGACCCATCATCGAGGTCGGCCAGCCGCCGCGTGCGTCAGACGGCACCGGAGACGACCTCGGCGGCAAAGACATAGCCGGCGCCGCGCACCGTCTTGATCAGGTGCGGCTGCTTGCCGTCGTCGCCCAGGCGCAGGCGCAGGCGGCTGATCTGCACGTCGAGCGAGCGGTCCAGCGGGCCGGATTCGCGGCCGCGCGTCTGCTCGCACAGCTGGTCGCGGTCGAGGATCACGCCGGGGTGCTCGACGAAGCAGCGCAGCAGCTGGAAGTCCAGGCCGGTCAGAACCACCGGCTGGCCCTGGGCATCGACCACGGTGCGCTCGACCAGATCCAGCGTGAAGCCGGCGAAGCGGTGAAAGCGCAGCGCGGGCGACTGCTCGGCGCCGCTGCGGCGCAGGATGGCCTTGATGCGCGCCAGCAGCTCGCGCGGGCTGTAGGGCTTGGCCATGTAGTCGTCGGCGCCGATCTCCAGGCCGACCACGCGGTCGGTTTCGTCGGCGCTGGCGGTGAGCATGATGATGGCCACCTTGGGCGCGCGGGCGCGCACCTCGCGGCACAGCGCGAAGCCGTCGGTGTCGGGCAGCATCACGTCCAGGATGACCAGCGCCAGCTCGTCGGCATGGCGCAGGAATTCGGCCATGAAGCTGGCGCCGTCGTGGGCCACCAGCACCTCGAACTGGTTCTTCTCGAGGTAGGTCTTGAGCAGCTGGCGGGTCTTCTGGTCGTCGTCGACGACAAGGATCTGGCGTCCCATGGGTCTTCAGTCGTCCGTGGCGCGTTGGGGCAGGGTGCGCAGCACCGCGGCCAGGCGCTGCTGCAGGGAGGCGGGCGTGGCCTGGTCGTCCAGGAAGAAGCGGCGCAGTTCGTCGATCAGCGCCTCCTTGCTGGCCTCGTCGGTGGCCATGCGGTGGACCATGCTGGGCGCGCGCTGCGCGCTGCCCTGGGCGAAGCTCAGCCAGGAGTCGCGCGCGCAGGTATCCAGCCGGGCCGGGTCGGTGTCGCGGCGCACCGGCACCGAGCCCTTGACCGCGTTGTAGTCGGCCTGCACCGCCGGCGTCACCAGCAGACGCGCCAGGCGCTCCTGCGCCGGGCTGCGGGCGTAGTCGTTGGTGAACATGCCGAGTGAATCGATGCTGTAGAGGTGCAGGCGCTGGGTGCCGGGCCAGGTGCTGCAGACCACGTCCTGGTCCAGCCGGGCGCCCAGCGCCAGCAGCTCGCCCTTGGCCCAGTCGCCCATCATCAGCATGGCCGCGTCGCCGCGCTGCAGGCGGCGGACCTCGTCGGTCCAGGGGCGGTCAGCGGCGGCGCCGCCGATCCAGCCGCGCAGCTGGCGCAGGCGGCGCAGCGCCGTGGCCAGGCGCGGGTCGGCCGCGGCGGCGGGGTCGTGGCGCACGAACAGCGCGCGGTGCAGGGCCACGCCGCCTTCGGCCAGGATCATCGCCTCGGCCAGGCCGGCCACCTGCCAGGGCTCGCTGCTCTGCGCCAACGGCACCACGCCGGCGGCCTGCAGCGCGGCGGCGGTGCGTTCCAGCTCGGCCCAGGTGGTGGGGGCTTTCAGGCCCAGGCGGTCGAAGGTGGGCTTGTGCAGGTACAAGGCGTTGGCGCGGTGGATGCCCAGCGGCACCGCCACCGTGTGGCCGCGGTGGCGCAGCAGCGCGGCCACCGGGGGCAGCAGCTGCTGCGGCCAGGTGCCGGCGACATTGTCGAGTTCGAGCAGCACGCCCACCTCGGCCCAGTCGGCGATCGAGCGGCCGATGAGCTGGGTGGCGTCGGGCGCGTCGCCGGCCAGCACGCGGCTGCGCAGCACCTTGCCGGCGCCCTGGCCGGCCCCGCCGGGTACGGCGGCATCGCGCCAGGCGATGTCCTCGGCCGCGGCATGCGCGGCCAGCACCTCCACCGCGCGGCGCTCGCTGGCCGAGGTCCACCAGTGCAGCACCTGCAGCGGCGTGGCAGCGGCGGCGGCCAGCGGCAGGGTCAGCAGGAGGGTGGACAGGACGAGGCGCACGGCGGCATTGTCTGCCCAGACCGGCGCGTCAGCGGGTCAGGGCGCGCTGCACGGCCTCGCGCGCGGCGGCGCTCATCACGCGGTAGCCGGCGGCGGTGGGGTGCACGCCGTCCTCGGCCAGGGCCTTGGCGATGCCGCCGTCGGCATCGGCCAGCGGCGTGTGCAGCTCCAGCAGCACCAGGTCCTGCTGCTGGGCGTAGCGGCGCAGCAGGTGGTTCAGCTCGATGATGCGCGTGCGCGGGTCGATCTCGGGCGCCCACCAGTACCGGCTGGCCGGCGGCACGGTGCCGATCACCACGCGGATGCCGTGTGCGCGCGCCAGCTCGGCCATCGAGGCGATGTTCCCGGCGATGGCCTCCACGGTGGTGGGGCCGGTGTTGCCGGCGATGTCGTTGGTGCCGGCGATGATCACCAGCACCCGCGGCGCCAGCGCGATCACGTCCTGGCGCAGGCGCAGCAGCATCTGCGGCGTGGTCTGGCCGCTGATGCCGCGGTTGATCCAGCCGCCGGGGCCGAAGGGATCGGGCGCGTCGTGGCTCCAGTGCTCGGTGATCGAGTCGCCCAGCACGACCACGCGGGCCTCGTCGGCGCGCGGCGCGCCCAGCGCGGCGTTGGCCTCGCGGAAGCGGCCCAGCTGGGCCCAGTCGTCGGGCGGGGTGGCGGCGGTGCTCATCAGCGGCAGGACCAGCAGCAGGGACAGGAGCAGGCGGTGACGCATCATGGCAGGGCGATGGTGCGGCTGCGCTGGCCGCCCGGGCCGAAGGCGGCGGCGCGCACGCCGGTGGTGGCGGGAATGCCGTCGGGGCCGGCCAGCGGGCTGTCGGGGCCGGGTTCGCTGCCGTCGGTGGTGTAGCGCACCTGCAGGCCGGGCCAGGCGGTGGCGCTGCGGGTGCGTGCGCCGTCCACCTGCAGGCCCGGGGGCGGTACATGGTAGGCCAGGCCCGGCTGCTCGCTCAGCAGCCGCGGCAGCACCTGGGTGCCCACCTGGCGGGTGAAACGGTCCCAGTCCTGCGCATGGCCGGCGGCGGCGTCCGCCGGCACGCGGCTGCGCGCCCAGGCGGGGTCGGCCGACCAGGCGCGCTCGGCCAGTGCCAGCAGGCGCGGCAGCAGCAGGCGCTGCATGGTGGCGGGCTCGCGCACCACCTCGGAGAACAGCGTGCCCTCCAGGCCCAGCACATGGCGACGGCCGCTGGCGGTGAGTGCCGCGCGGCCGGGCAGCGGGGTGGGGTCGGTGGGGCGGGCGCGCAGGTCGTCCAGCGGGACATAGGACCAGGTCTGCTGCAGGTCGGTCAGCGCGGCCCAGTTGACGCCCACCTCGTTGGGCTCGGCGTCATGCGCCATGTCGAAGTACAGGCGCGTGGCGGGCGCCAGCACCACGTCGTGGCCGGCATTGGCCAGGCGGTAGGCCAGGTCGTCGGAGTCGTCCAGGTTGTTCCAGACGAACAGCCGCATGCCGCGGCCGCGGAACACCGGGTTGGGCTCGAGCCGGCTGCCTGGGCCGTTGCTGTTCACGTGCGGGCGGCGCACCGCGCCCAGCTCCTCCCAGCCATCGACGCGCGCGCCGTGGCGCCGGGCGATGGCGTCGACACGCTGGTAGAAGTGGTTCCACAGGCCGTCGCGGTCACCCAGGCCCAGCCGGCGGATGGTCTCGAGGCTGGCCGGCGAGGCGCTCCAGGCGCGGCCAGGCAGCTCGTCGGCGCCCAGGTGGATGCGGCGCAGCGGCACGCCGGCCTCGCGGTGCATCGCGGCGATCTCGCCCAGCACCTTGTCGATGAAGGCGTAGGTGCCGGGCAGGCCGGGGTCGATCACATGGTCGGTGTGCAGCTGGGCCGAGCGGTAGACCGAGGGGTCGTCCGGGTCGCGCAGGCGGTACTGGGCGGCATCGGGCCGGCCTTGCGCGGCCAGTGCGCGCTCGCGCGCGGCCATGGCCCAGACGGCGGCGCGGGCGTGGCCGGGCATCTCGATCTCGGGCAGCACGGTGATCTGCAGCGCCGCGGCCTCGCGCAGCAGCGCGATGTAGTCGGCCCGGCTGAGATGCCCGCTGCCGTGCGGGTCGGCCACGTCGGCGCCCGAGCCATGGGCCGGCGGCAGGTGGCGCCAGGGATCGGCGCTGTGGCCGCGGCGGGCGCCGAAGTCGGTCAGCTCGGGCAGGCCGGGGATCTCCAGGCGCCAGCCCTCGTCGTCGCTCAGGTGCAGGTGCAGCGTGTTGAGCTTCAGGCGGGCCATCAGCGCCAGCGTGTGGCTCAGCGTGTCGGGCGACTGGAAGTTGCGCGCGATGTCGACCAGCAGGCCGCGCACCGCGAAGCGCGGCGCATCGGTGATGTCCAGCGCCGGCCAGGCGGCGCCCGGGGCGGGCCACAGGTCGCGCAGCGAGGACAGGCCGCGCGCCACGCCGGCCGGGCTGCGCCCGGTCAGCGTGATGCCGCGCTGCGGGTGGATCTGCAGCCGGTAGGCCTCGGGCGAAGCGTTGCCGGGCACTGCGCCCACGCGCAGGCGCAGCGGTGGCTGCGAGGCATCGACCGGGCCGGGCCAGCGCGCGCCCAGCCAGCGGTTCAGTTGATCAGCCTGGGCGCGCAGCGCGGGCGCGGCCTGCAGCGCGGGGCGGGCGCGCCAGCGCAGTTCGCCCGCGCCGGCCTGCCAATGCAGCGGCGGCGGAAACACCGGCGGCAGCGCCGTCGCATCGGCCGGGGCCGGCCGCTGGTAGCGCGCATACAGCTCGGCCGCCGTGGGTGGCTGGGGGTCGCCCGGGCCGGGCACGAGTGCGCGGGCGGTGGTGGCCAGGGGCCAGGCGCGGTCGGGCTCGGCGTCCAGCACCAGGTAGGCGCCGCGCGGGCCCTTGTCGACGCGGTGCATGGGCTCGGCCGCCAGCAAGCGCAGCGTCAGCGTCTGGCCGGCGGCCACCGGTTGGGGCTGGATGGGCCGCACCCGGTAGTGCGTGCCCTTGACCGGCTCCACCAGCAGGCCGCCCTCGGTGGGACCGGTGCGCAGGCCCGAGACCGTGCTGAGGTACAGCGACCAGCCGGTGGCCGGCAGCGCCAGGTCGGCGGGCAGGCTCAGCTGCAGCTCCAGCAGGCCCAGCGGGTCCGGGTGGCCGGCCACCGGGCCGTTGCGCAGCACCGACCACTGCAGCGTGGCGGGGGTGGCCAGCGCCGCGGGGCCCAGCAGGACCAGGGCCATCGCGGCCCACGCCTGGCGGCATGCGCGCGGCGTCATGCGGCCCCCGTGGCGCGGGCGCGGCCGCTGGAGACCAGGTTGCCGGGCTGCAAGCGTGTCAGCGCCTGGCCGCGCTCGTCGAAGACGTGGAAGGCGGCCGGGTCAGCGGAGAAATGCAGCGGCGCGTCGGCATCGACCGGGCGGTCGCCCTCGCCACGGATCACCAGCTCGCTGCCATCGGCCAGGGCCAGGTAGATGTGGTTGGATTCGCCCAGGTGCTCGACCGCCTGCACGCGGCCGCTGAAGCGCTCGCTGGCGCTGTGGCCGGCGCGGGCGTGTTCGGCGCGCAGGCCCAGCGTCACCGCGCTGCCGACGGCCACGCCCCGGCCATCGACTGCCGCCCGTACCTGGGCGCCATCGCCCAGGCTCAGCACCACACCGTCGGCGGCGGCCGCCAGCACGCGGGCGGGCAGCAGGTTCATCTTCGGCGAGCCGATGAAGCCGGCGACGAACAGGTTGGCCGGCTGCTGGTAGAGCTGCAGCGGCGTGCCGGCCTGCTGGATGTGGCCCTCGTGCATCACCACGATGCGGTCGCCCAGGGTCATCGCCTCGACCTGGTCGTGGGTGACGTAGACGATGGTGGCGTCGAGCTGACGGTGCAGCTTGGCGATCTCCAGCCGGGTCTGCACGCGCAGCGCGGCGTCCAGGTTGGACAGCGGCTCGTCGAACAGGAAAAGCTGCGGCTCGCGCACGATGGCGCGGCCGATGGCCACGCGCTGGCGCTGGCCGCCGGACAGTTCCCGCGGCAGCCGCTCCAGCAGGTGCTCGATCTTCAGAATGGCGGCGGCGCGGCGGATGCGCGCATCGATCTCGGCCTTGTCCTGGCCGGCGATCTTCAGGCCGAAGGCCATGTTCTTCCACACCGTCATGTGCGGGTAGAGCGCATAGCTCTGGAAGACCATGGCGATGCCGCGCTGCGCGGGAGGCAGGTCATTGACGACGCGGTCGCCGATCTCTAGCGTGCCCTCGGTGATCGGCTCCAGCCCGCACAGCAGGCGCAGCAGCGTGGACTTGCCGCAGCCCGAGGGGCCCAGCAGCACGACGAACTCGCCGTGGGCGATGTCCAGGTCGATGCCGGCCAGCACATCGGTGCGGCCGTCGTAGGATTTGCGCAGACGGGAGAGGCGGACGCGGGCCATGAGGGAGGGCTTTACTTGACGGCGCCTGAGGTCAGGCCGCGGATGAGCTGGCGCGAGAACAGCGCGTACAGCACGAGGATGGGCAGCACCGCCAGCGTCAGCGACGCCAGCACCGCATTCCAGTCGGTGACATATTGGCCGATGAACTGCTGCACGCCCAGCGTGACGGTGCGGGTGGGCTCGGACGGCGCCAGGATCAGCGGGAACCACAGGTCGTTCCAGGCCGGGATCATCGTGAACACCGCCACCGTGGCCACGGCGGGGCGGATCAGCGGCAGCACCACCTGGAAGAAGATGCGCAGTTCGCCCACGCCGTCGCAGCGCGCCGCGTCCTTCAGCTCGCCCGGCACCTGCTGGATGAACTCGGACAGGATCAGCACGGCCAGCGGCAGGCCCTGGGCGGTGTAGACCAGCACCAGCACCGTCAGTGTGTTGACCAGGTCCAGCTGCACCGCCAGCTCGAGGATGGACACCGTGCCCAGGCGGATCGGGATCATGATGCCGAAGGCCATGAACAGCCCCAGCAGGCGCCGGCCACGGAAGTCGTACTCGGTCAGGGCCCAGGCGGCCATGGCACCGAACAGCAGGATCAGCACCAGCGAGCCCAGCGTCACCACCAGGCTGTTGCCGAAGTACTGGGCGAAGTGGGTGGCGGCCAGCACCTTGTTGAAGCCGACCCACGAGAGGCTGGCGGCGTCGGGCAGCGACAGCGGATCGTCGAAGATCGCGGCGCGCGACTTCACCGCATTGATCAGCACCAGCGCGATCGGGAACAGCGCCACCAGCGTATAGGCCAGCAGCAGCGCGTGCACGCCGGCGCGGCCCAGGCCGGGGCCCACACCCAGCGGCTGCGGCCGGTTCAGCAGCGGTGGCTTGCGCGAGGCCGGGCTAGAGGGCATGGCGCACCAGCCGGCGCTGCACCAGCGCGAAGTACAGGCCCACGCCGCCCAGGATCACCAGGAACATCAGCGTGGCCACCGCCGCGCCCATTTGCGGGCTGCCGATCTGCGCCTGGTAGCCGAAGAAGGTGCGGTAGAACAGTGTGCCCAGCAGGTCGGTGGAGAAGTTCGGTCCGGCCAGCGCGCCCTTGACCGAGTAGATCAGGTCGAAGGCGTTGAAGTTGCCCACGAAGGTGAGGATGGTGACCAGGCCCAGCGTGGGGTAGACCAGCGGCAGCCGGATCGCCCAGAAGATGCGCCAGGCGCTGGCGCCTTCGACATGGGCCGCTTCGATGATGTCCTCGGGCACGGCGATCAGCGCCGCGTAGATCAGCATCATCGGCATGCCCACGTACTGCCACACCGAGATCAGCGCGATCGTGGTCAGCGCGGTCTCTTCCTGGCCCAGCCAGGGCTGGAACTGCTCGGCCAGGCCCACCCAGCCCAGCATCCGCTCGCCCAGGCCCCACAGCGGCGACAGCATCAGCTGCCAGACGAAGCCGATGATCACCACCGACAGCAGCGTGGGCAGGAAGATCAGCGTGCGGTAGGTGGCGGCACCGCGCAGGCCGCGCAGGCTCAGCAGCGCGGCCAGGCCCAGCGCGATCGGGTTCTGCACCAGCATGTGGATCACGAAGAAGCGCAGGTTGTTGCCCATCGCGTTCCAGAACGCGGCCGACCAGTCGGGGTCGGTCAGCAGCGTGTGGAAGTTGGCCAGGCCGGCGAAGCGGGCCGCGCCGCTGTCGTCGGCGACGAACAGGCCCAGCCGCAGCGTGTCGAGCAGCGGCAGCGCGCTGAAGACGGCGTAGACCGCCACCGCCGGCAGCAAGAACACGGCCAGCACCCAGCGCTGGACCGGCGGCGACGGGCGCAGACGACTCATGCGCGGCCAGGCAGCGTCACTGCGCCGGCTTGTGCCACTTGGCCAGCCCCGACTGAAGGCGCGCGGCGGCGTCCTTGGGCGCGAGCTTGCCGTTCAGCACTTGCGCGCCGACGTTCCAGAGTTCGTTCTCCATCGGCGGCGTGCCGCGGTTGAGCACCTGGCTGTTCAGGCGGATGGTGGAGCCGCACTGGGTGCGCCAGTCCATCATCTGCTTGGCCACCGGGTCGCGCACCGCGATCAGGTGGTTGGACAGCGAGAAGAAGCCGGTGACCTTGTTGGTGTACAGATCGGCAAACTCCTGCGAGCCCAGCCAGGTGATGAACTTCTGCGCGTCTTCCTTGTTCTTCGACTTGCGGTTGATGCCCATGCCGATGTCGGTGTGGTCGGAGATGAAGCACTTGTCGCCCGCCTTGCGCACCGGTGGCGGGAAGGCACCGAACTCCACGCCCTGCTGGTTGAAGTAGGCGATGTCCCAGGAGCCCGCCGGGTAGACCGCGGCGCGGCCCAGCGCGAACAGGTTCTGGCTGTCGCCATAGGTCTGCGCGCTGGCGCCCTTGGGCAGGTAGGCGCCCAGGCGCGACATCAGCTCGAACACGCCTTCAAACGCCGGGTCGGTGAACTTGGCCTGGCCGGCGATCAGCGCCTTGCGGCCGGCCTCACCCTGCCAGTAGTTCGGGCCCAGGTTGGTGAAGACGATCTGGTTGGCCTCCCACTGGTCGGCCGTGCCCAGCGCCAGCGGGGCGATGCCGCCGGCCTTCTTGACGGTCTCCAGCAGCGTGAACAGCTCGGCCTCGGTCCTGGGCGGCTGCAGCGAGAGCTTGCGGAAGATGGCCTTGTTGTAGAAGAAGCCGTGGATCACCGAGGCCATCGGCATGCAGTAGCTGTCCTTGCCGTCATCGGTCTGCCAGGCCACCTTGGCGCTGGCGGGGAAGTTCTCCATGCCGGGGCGGCCGTCGAGCTTCTCGAGGTGGCCCTTCTTGTACAGCGCCAGCGACACGTCAAACGGTCGGCAGGCGATCAGGTCGCCCGCGGTGCCGCCGGTCAGGCGGGCCGACAGGCTGGAGTCGTACTCGGTGGGCGCGGTGGGGGCGAACTTCACCTCGACGCCCGGGTGCTTGCGCTGGAAGGCGGGGATCAGCGTGCTTTCCCACAGCGCCTTGTCGTCGACGCGCCAGCTCTCGATCGTCAGCGTGCCGGCCTGGGCCGGGGCGAGCAGGGTGGCCGCCAGCAGGGTGGCCAGGAGGGGCGTGCGCATCAACAGGGTCTCCATCGGTCGGACGCGTGGCAACCGCGTCTTCGGTGGCGCAGGCTAGCATCGCCCGGCCGCACCGGCATGGGCAGCCACCCGGGGCTGCGGCGGGGCCGGTGGGCCGGCGCTTACGCTTCTTAACGCAGGCCCGGGTCTGACCCGGGACTGGCTGGGCGGCGGGTCTCGGCCCGTGCTTCAGCGCTTACAAAAAATAGCCAACGGCGCGGCGCTTGCGCGTTGCGCCCGCCCGACAGGGCGCTGAGCCGTCGATCGGCGCCGGCCTGCTTCGTCGTGCACCATGGACCCCGGAGGCAGACCGTGATGGACGAAGGCGCAGCGGCCGTGCAGGCCTGGATCGAGGACTGGCCCGATGCGGCCGTGCGCCAGCGCCTGCGCGACATCCGCGCGCTGCTGCAGCGCTGCGTGCCCGATGGCCAGGAGCGTCTGAGCTACCGCATGCCGACGATGTTTCGCGGCGGCGTGGTGCTTCACTACGCCGCCTTCAGGCAACACATCGGCTTGTACCCGCCGGTGCGGGACGCGGCGCTGCGCGCGCGGCTGGCGCCCTGGGCGGGCCCGAAGGGCAACCTGCAGTTCCGCCATGACCAGCCGCTGCCGATGGACCTGATCGAGGCGGTGGTGCAGGCGCGGCTGGCTGAGCTGCGCGGGTAGCATGGCTTGATGACCGCTGCGCTCGCCACCATCGCCGTGCTGCACTGGGCCGTGCTGCTGGTGCCCGGCTTCAACTTCGTGCTGCTGGGCCAGCTGGCCGCCAGCGGCCAGCGCGACCGTGCCTTTGCCGCGGTGGCCGGCATGACGGCGGGCACGCTGAGCTGGGCGCTGCTGGCGGTGCTGGGCGTGGGCGTGGTGTTCGCCGCGCACCCGCTGCTGCGCGACGCGGTGCAGGTGGCGGGTGGGCTGTACCTGCTTCAGCTGGCCTGGCGGCTGTGGGCCTCGGCCGGCTCGCCCACCGCGCAGGCCCAGGCCGAGGGGCTGTCGCGCTGGGCCGCGGCCCGCGTGGGCTTCACCACCGCGATGCTGAACCCGAAGATCGCGCTGTTCTACGCCAGCGTGTTCGCCACCGCGATGCCTCCGCAGCCGGCACTGGCGCTGCAGGCGGCTGCCGTGGCGCTGGTGTTCGGCAACTCGCTGCTGTGGCACGGCGGCCTGGCGCTGGCCTTGTCCCAGCCGGCGGTGCAGCAGGCCTGGCTGCGCCACGCCGGGGTGTTCAACCGGGTATCGGCGGCGGTGGTGGGCGGCTTTGGCCTGCGGCTGCTGTGGAGCAGCTGGCAGGCGTGGCGTGGGTGAGCTTGTCCCGCCGCCTGCAGGAACCTGACGACGGGTCCAGAATCCGGCGATGGACAATGTGGATCTGCAGGTGCTGCGCCAGGTCGTGACCTGGCGCGAGGCTGGACATGCGGTGGTGATGGGCACGATCACCCGCACCTGGGGCTCGGCGCCGCGGCCGGTGGGCTCGGTGGTGGCGGTGCGCGATGACGGCCAGATCGCCGGTTCGGTGTCGGGCGGCTGCATCGAGGACGACCTGATCGCCCGCATGCGCGAGAAGGCCCTGGTGGCCGACGCGCCACAGGTGGTGCGCTACGGCGTGTCGGGCGACGAGGCCGCGCGCTTCGGCCTGCCCTGTGGCGGCACGCTGGAGCTGGTGCTGGAGCCGCTGGCGTCGCACAGCCTGGTCGAGGACCTGCTGCAGCGCCTGGCCGATGGCCAGCGGGTGCGGCGCACGCTGGATCTGCGCAGCGGGGCGGTGAAGCTGGCCTCGGCCGAGGGTGCCGACACCGTGTTGCTGGACGAGACCACGCTGGTCTCCACGCACGGCCCGCACTGGCGGCTGATGGTGATCGGCGCCGGCCAGATGACGGTCTACCTGGCGCAGATGGCGCAGGCGCTGGACTACCAGGTCACGGTCTGCGACCCGCGCGAGGAGTACCTGCCCGAATTGCCCGGCGTGCAGCGCACCCGCGAGATGCCCGACGACGCGGTGATCGCGATGAAGCCAGACGCCCACACCGCGGTGATCGCGCTGACCCACGACCCCAAGCTGGACGATCTGGCGCTGATGGAGGCGCTCAGGAGCCCCTGCTTCTACGTCGGCGCGATTGGCTCGCGCGTCAACCAGGCCAAGCGCAAGCAGCGCCTGGCCGAGCACTTCGGCATGACCGAGGCCGAGCTGGCGCGGCTGCACGGCCCGGTGGGCATCAAGAACGGCGCGCGCACGCCGCCCGAGATCGCGGTGTCCATCCTGGCCGAGCTGACGGCCATCCGCTACGGCTGGGAGATCCCCGAGCCCCGCTTCGTGGGCGGCGCGGCGACCAGCGTCACGGCCGGCTGCGTGGTGTAGCCCCCACACCTGGGGCAAGCCCTGATCCCCGGGGCGCCGTGGCGCGCGCCGGGCAGTGTCACGTCCTGGCGCATTGATCGGGGTTTTCGCGAACTTTGCGGGCGCGCGCCGTCCGGGTCTGATGCGGATCAGATCGCGGCCGTTTCGGCTGCTGCTCAATCGCGCCCCATGATTCGACACCACTGTTCCCTGCTCCGCCCTGTCGCGCTGGCCGTGCTGGCCGCCTGTTTCCCGTCCGTCCAGGCCCAGGACGCCGCCGCCACCCAGGTGGTGGTCAGCGGCAGCGCCGCGCCGCGCGCCGCCGACCTGGTGCCCTTCGCGATCGGCGTGGTCGACCGCGACACGATCAGCGCCGCCGGCCCGGGCATCAACCTCAGCGAGGCCATCGGCCGCGTGCCCGGCATCGTCGTCAACAACCGCAGCAACTACGCCCAGGACCTGCAGATCAGCGCCCGCGGCTTTGGCGCGCGGGCCGGCTTCGGCGTGCGTGGCATCCGCCTGTACACCGACGGCATCCCGGCCAGCGGCCCCGACGGCCAGGGTCAGGTCTCGCAATTCGACCTGGTCAATGCGCAGCGCATCGAGGTGCTGCGCGGGCCGTTCTCGGCGCTCTACGGCAACAGCTCGGGCGGCGTGATCTCGCTGTTCAGCGCACCGGTCAAGGGCCCCGAGGCCGACTTCAGCGTCGATGGCGGCAGCGACGGTCTGCGTCAGGTGCGGGCCTCGGTGGGGGCCCTGACCAGCGCGGGCATCGGCGTGCGCGCCTCGCTGACACAGATGACGCTGGACGGCTTCCGGCCGCAGAGCGCCGCCAACCGCACGCTGGGCACGCTGCGCGGCGCCTGGGAAGAGGGCAACGACCGCGTCGTGCTGCAACTCAACCACCTGCGCCAGAACGCGCAGGACGCGCTGGGCCTGAACCGCGCCGACTTCAACGCCGATCCCTACCAGACCACGCAGGTGGCGATCGACTTCAACACCCGCAAGGAACTGGCCCAGACCCAGGTGGGCGGCAGCTGGACGCACCGCTTCGACGCCGGCGCGCTGCGCGAGGCGAGCCTGGCGGGCTACAGCGGCCAGCGCAGCGTCACGCAGTGGCAGGCCATCCCGGTGGCGGCGCAGGGCAGCCCGCGCCATGGCGGCGGCGTGGTCGATTTCGACCGCGGCTTCCATGGCGCCGAGGCCCGGCTGCGCTGGGGCTGGGACGCGCTGGACCTGGTGGTCGGTGCGGCGCTGGACAGCCAGCGCGATGACCGCCGCGGCTATGAGAACTTCATCGGCAGCACGCTGGGCGTGACCGGCCGGCTGCGGCGTGACGAGGTGGACCGCGCCGACACGCGCGACGTCTTCGCCCAGGCCGACTGGCAGCTGAACCCCACGCTGGCGCTGAGCGCCGGCCTGCGCCACGGCAAGGTCAGCCTGTCGGCCGACGACGCCTACCTGGCCAATGGCGACGATTCCGGCGAGGTCCGCTACACCTACACCAACCCGGTGCTGGGCCTGCGCTGGCAGGTGGCGCCGGGCTGGCAGCTGCATGCCAGCGTGGCCCGGGGTGTGGAGGCGCCCACGCTGGGCGAGCTGGCCTACCGGCCCGATGGCCAGGGCGGCTTCAACACCGCGCTGAAGGCCCAGACCAGCCGCCAGGCCGAGCTGGGTGCGCGCTGGCGCGCCCAGGCCTGGCAGCTCGATGCAACGCTGTTCCACACCCAGGTCGACGACGAACTGAGCACCGCCACCAACAGCGGCGGCCGCTCCAGCTTCCAGAACGTGGGCCGCACCCGCCGCCAGGGCGCCGAGCTGTCCGCCGCCTGGCGCCCGGCCAGCGGCTGGCGCGCGGCCACCGCGCTGACCTGGCTGGACGCCACCTACCTGGACGCCTTCAAGACCTGCGCGGGCACGCCCTGTACCGCGCCCACCGCCGATGTGGCGGCCGGCAACCGCGTGGCCGGTGCGCCGCGCAGCACCGGCTTTGCCGAGCTGGCCTGGCGTGATGCGCGCTGGGGCGAGTTCGGCCTGGAAGCGCGCGGCGCCGGCAGGGTGGCGGTGAACGACCGCAACACCGACTTTGCCGGCGGCTACGGCGTGCTGGCGCTGCGCTGGCGCAAGGCCTACACGCTGCCCGACGGCACCCGCGCCGAGTTGCTGGCGCGCGTCGACAACCTGGCCGACCGCGCCTATGCCGGCAGCGTGATCGTCAACGACGGCAACGGCCGCTTCTTCGAGCCGGGCGCGCCGCGCAGCGTGCTGCTGGGCCTGCGCCTGGGACTGGGGCGCTGACCATGCCGGTGCGTCGCGACTGCCTGCGCTGGCTCGGGGCGGCAGCCGCGCTGGCCGGCGGCCTGGGCGCGCGCGCCGATGAGTTCGAGGGCGACCCCTACCGCTCGCACGTCTGGATCGACATGCGCCGCGAGTACCTGGGCGGCGGCCGGGTGGTCTATGACGAGCGGGTGCAGGTGCAGGCCCCGGCCTTCGCCGAAGACCCGATGAACGTGCCGGTGAGCGTGCGTGTCGATCCGGCGCTGGGCCCGATCGAGCAGATCCTGGTGCTGGTCGACCGCAACCCGATCAAGCGGGTGGTGGCCTTCCAGCCGATGCTGGCGCTGCCCAGCCTCTCGCTGCGCTTCAAGCTGGAGCAGGCCTCGCCGATCCGCGCCGCCGCGCGCACCGCCGATGGCGTGTGGCACGTCGGCGGCACCGAGATCGACTCGGCCGGCGGCGGTTGCACGGTCAGCGGTGACAGCCGCAAGGACGGCAGCTGGTCGCGCACTCTGGGTGAGCTCAGCGGCCGCGTCTTTGCGCTGCAGAGCGAAGGCCCCTCCAGCCCGGCGGCGCGCTTGCGCCTGCGTGTGATGCACCCGATGGACACCGGCCTGGTGGGCGGCGTGCCGGCCTTCTTCGTCAACCGCCTGTCGGTGCAGGACGGGCAGGGGCGCGAGCTGGCCCGGCTGCAGGCCTTCGAGCCGGTCAGCGAGAACCCGGTGTTCAGCCTGGATTTCCGCAGCCCGCCGGAGGGCGGCGTGCGCATCGTCGGGGCTGACAACAACGGCAACCGCATCGACGGGCGACTGCCGTGAGGTGGCCGCAGATCAGCACGCCCCTGGGGGCGTTGGGGCTGGCCCTGGTGCTGGTGCTGCTGGCCGCGTTGCCTTCGTGGGTGCAGGCCGCGCCGGATCCGGTCACCCAGGACTACCGCCTGCAGGCGCGTGCGCTGGCCCCTGGCGTATGGGTGGTCGAAGGCGCGAACGACGACTTCAGCGTGGCCAATGGCTGCAACATCATCAACACCGGCTTCATCGCCACCGGTGCAGGCGTGGTGGTCATCAACACCGGCCCGAGCCGGCGGTATGGCGAGCAGTTGCGCGCCCTGATCGCCCGCACCACGCCCGAGCCGGTGGTGCAGGTGCTGCAGCTGAACCTGCACCCCGACTACTTCCTGGGCGACCAGGCCTTTGCCGACGTGCCACGGCGCGCCACCGCCTCCACGCGGGCGGGCGTGGCGCGCGAAGCGGCCGCCTACGAAACCAACCTCTACCGCCTGTGCGGCGACTGGATGAAGGGCACCGAAACCCTGGCGCCCGACACCGACCTGGTGGTGCCGCCCGAGGGCCTGCGCTGGCGCATCGGCTCGCGCGAGCTGGAATTGCGCGAGTGGCGCGGCCACACCGACTCTGACCTGGTGCTGTTCGACCGCGCCAGTGGCGTGGCCTTCGTCGGCGGCCTGGTCTTTGCCGACCGCATTCCCACCACGCCGCATGCCCGCATCCCCGACTGGCTGGCCAGCCTGGATGCGCTGCAGGCCCAGGGCCTGCGCACCGTGGTGCCCAGCCATGGACCGGTGCACGAGGGCACGCGCGGCCTGGCGCAGACGCGGCGCTACCTGCAGTGGCTGGATGGCCACTTCCGCCGCGCCGCGCAGCAGGGCTGGGAGATGAACGAGCTTCTGCGCGCGCCCGTGCCCGAAGAGTTCCGCGCCTGGGCTGCGTTCCGCACCGAGTACGTGCGCAACGTGGCCCACCTGTATCCGCGCTACGAGCGCGAGGCGCTGGCCGCCGCGGCCCGGCGCTGATCAGGCCTACTCGGCAGCGTGGCGGGCCTCGTGCGCTTCCTTGCGGGTGCGGAAATGCCACCAGGGCAGGGCCCGGGTCAGCGACAGCACCTCGCCCGGCGTGTTCAGCGCATAGCCGGGCAGCGCCGAGACGGCCTGGTGCATCGGTGCGCCGGCCAGGGCCTCGCACAGCTGCTGCACCGCCGGGTGCTGCAGCGCATCCTTCAGGCAGACCAGGAAGTAGTCTTCCTCGACCAGCGGCACCAGGTCCAGGCCGAACTGCTCGGCCGCCGCGGCAATGCCCACGCCGGCATCGCCCAGGCCGCTGGCGATGGCCGCGGCCACGGCCAGGTGGCTGTCCTCCACCACCTCGTGGTAGCGCGGCACGAAGCTGCTGGACAGGCCTTGCTGGGCCAGCAGGTGATCGGTCAGCAGCCGGGTGCCCGAGCCTTCCTGGCGGTTGATGAAGCGCACCGAGCCGCTGGCCAGGTCCGCCAGGCCGCGCAGGCGCAGCGGGTTGCCGCGCGCCACCATCAGGCCCTGGGTGCGCCGGGTGCAGCCGATCAACTTGTGCACGCCGGGCTTGAGCAGCGGCTTGAGCGCCTCGGCGAACAGGTTGCGCGCGTCCTCCAGCGGCGGGACGTGGAAGCCCGCCACGGTGCAGCGGCCCTCGGACAGCGCGCGCAGCGCGTCCATGCTGCCGGCAAAGCGCAGGTCGATGTGCAGGCGGTGGTGCTCGGCGGCGCACTCGCGCAGTGCCGGCAGCGCCAGGTCATGGCTGGCGTAGATGGTGAGCACCTGGTGGCTGCCGTCCAGCGCCTCGGCCAGCACGCGCTCCAGCTCGGAGCGCAGCGCCTCGATGTGCGGCGTCATGCGGGTGCGAGCGCGCGCCTCGGCCCACAGCAGCCGCTCGGCAAAGGGCGTCAGCCGCGCCGGCTGGCCCTTGGCCCACAGCACCAGCGGCTCGCCGATCACCAGCTCCCACTGCTTGAGCGCGCCCCAGACGTGGCGGTAGGAGGCGCCGGTGGCGGTGGCCGCGTGCTGGATCGAGCCGTGCTGGCGCAGCGCCGAGAGCAGGTCGAACAGCGGGTTCTGGATGTCCGCGCCGCGCTGGCCGTCCGACTGGAAGCTGTACTGGAGATGGACGCCGCGGGATTTCATGAGGAGGTTCCAAGGTGAACGATAACCGATGCCCCGGCGCGGCGCCTTGCCGCCCCCTTCACGCCCACCGACAATCCTGCCATGTCCCTGCCCACCCCTGAACGCCTGCAGGCCTGGCTGTCGGCCCTGGAGAGCGGCCTGCTGGAGCGCAGCCTGGCCGTGCGCGCCGCGCTGCTGGCGGCCCTGGCTGGCGAGCATGTGCTGCTGCTGGGGCCGCCCGGCACCGCCAAGAGCGAGCTGGCGCGCCGCCTGCACCGGGCCTTTGGCGGCGCCCGCTACTTCGAGCGCCTGCTGACGCGCTTCTCCACGCCCGAAGAGCTGTTCGGCCCGCTGTCGCTGAAGGCGCTGGAGGATGACCGCTACGAGCGCCTGGTCGATGGCTTCCTGCCCACCGCGGGCGTGGCCTTCCTGGACGAGGTGTTCAAGGCCAACTCGGCCATCCTCAACGCGCTGCTGACCCTGCTCAACGAGCGCGAGTTCGACAACGGCAGCGGCCGCCAGCGCACGCCGCTGCTCAGCGTCGTCGCGGCCAGCAACGAAGGCCCGGCCGACGAGGCGCTGCGCGCCTTCCATGACCGCTTCCTGCTGCGCGTGCCGGTGACGCCGGTGGGGGACGATCACTTTGCTGCATTGCTGCGCCTGGACGGCGCCGAGCCGCTCTGGCCGGTGCCGATCAGCCCCGACGAGCGGGCCGCGGTGAGCGCCGCCGCCACCCAGGTGTCGCTGGGCGACGAGGCGGTGCAGGCGCTGGCCGCGCTGCGCGCCTGGCTGGCGGCGCAGGGCCGCTCGCTGAGCGACCGCCGCTGGCGCCAGTGGGTGGGCCTGCTGCGGGTGGCCGCGGCCACCGAGGGCCGCAGCCAGATCGACGGCCTGGACCTGTGGACCGCGCCGCTGGTGGCTGCCGACGAGCCGGCGCAGGCCGCCGCACTGGCGCAGTGGTTCCAGGCCGAGTGGCTGCAGGCGGTGCCGCAGGAGGCGCCCTGGCTGACCCGGGCGGTCGAGGCTTTCGAGCGTCAGCTGGACCTGGAGATGAGCGCGCGCCAGGACGCCGAGGCCGATGACGCCGCGGGCAAGCTGGCGCTGGCGCGCCAGATCGGGATGGGGCAGGGCGATGACGGGGACGGCATGCTGCGCATGGTGTCGCAGCAGCTCGAGGCCCAGCTGCGCCGGCGCTACAGCCCGGTGCACGTGGCGGCACGCGTGGCCCAGGCCGACGAATTGCTGGCCCAGTTGCAGGCTCAGCGCGCTGCGGCCGCCGCCACCTCTGACGCGCTGGCCGAGCGCCTGCGCGGCCGCCTGTGGTGGCCACCGGCGCTGGCGCAGCAGGTGGTGGACGCCCACCGCCACACCGAGGCCGTGCTGGCCGCGCTGGTGGCCCGGCTGACGCCGGTGCGCGATGGTTTCGCTGCGCTGCCGCTGGATAACACCCTGAACGAGCCGGCGCCGCCGCCGGTGCAATTGGAGCCGGCGTGAATGCGGGCCACAGTGGCGACGTCAGTGGCCACGGCCCCCTCGACCGGCCCTATGACGCGCTGGCGCCCTTGCCGCGCGGCGTGTGGCTGGGCAGCCTGGTCAATGCCACCGGCGAGCGCGCGGCGCGGCTGCGCGACGCCCAGCGCTGGCTGCAGTCGCTGACTGCTGGCGAACTGCCCCCGGCCGATGCGGATTTCGGCGATGCTGCGGCGGCGGCCGCGCTGCGCCAGGCGGTGGGCGAGCTGAAGCTGCCGGCCATGGGCCGCGGCGTGCCCTCGCTGGCCGAGCAGGTGCTGCGCGCGGTGCTGTGGCACCTGGACCGCATCGCCGACCACCAGCCGCGGCTGACGCGGGACGAGGCCATCGTCGAGGTGGCCGCCGAGTTCGCCGCGGCCTGGCAGTTCGAGACCCAGGGCCTGGAAGAGTCGCTGGCGCTGCTGCAGGGCCTGGGCGACCTGGCGCAGCTGCGCTGGGACGAGCTGCGCGGCCAGCTCAGCGGCCGGCCCTGGCAGGCCGCACGCCGGGCCGCCGAGTGGCTGCAGCAGCTGCCCGAGCTGGCCGCGTTGATCCGTCGCCTGGGACGCGTCGAGCGCAGCGCGCAGCCGCTGCCCCAGGCCGCCCCGCCCGAGCCCGGCGACCTGGCGCCAGTGCCGCTGCGTCCGGTCGAGACCCGCCTGCCCGATGCGCCAGGTGAGCTCACCGGCATCCATTTCACCGGCCGTCCCGAGCGCATGCTGGCCAGCGAGGCGGTGATGCTGCGCCACCCGGTGCTGCGCCGCCTCTGGCGCGCCCGCCATGCCGAATCGCGCCTGCTGGGCTGGGACAGCGAGGCGGTGCTGATGGACTGGCACCCCGACCCCGCCGGCCGCCCCCAGGCCAGCACGCCGCCACGGCGCGACGAGGCGCTGGAGCGCGGGCCGATCGTGCTGTGCCTGGACACCTCGGGCTCGATGCGCGGCGCCCCCGAGAACGTCGCCAAGGCGGTGGTCATCGCCGCGCTGCGCGCTGCGCACGAGGCCGGGCGCGGCTGCTGCCTGATCGCCTTTGGCGGTCCGGGCGAGCTGGTCGAGCGCGAACTGGGCACCGGCCGGCAGGGCCTGCAGGCAGTGCTGGACCTGATGGGGCAGGGCTTTGACGGTGGCACCGATGTGCAGACGCCGATCGAGCGCGCGATCGAGCGGGTCCATGAAGCACGCTGGCGCAGCGCCGATGTGCTGGTGGTCAGCGACGGTGAGTTCGGCTGCGTGCCGGCCACGCTGGCGCGGCTGGACGAGGCCCGCGCGCGGCTGGGTCTGCGCGTGCAGGGCGTGCTGGTCGGCGACCGCGAGACGCTGGGCCTGCTGGAAGTCTGCGATGACATCCACTGGGTGCGCGACTGGCGCCGCTATGCCGACGCGGCCGAGGGCGGCGACGGCCGCGGCTACTCGCCGGTGCACAGCAAGAGCCTGACGGCGCTGTACTTCCCGAACGCGCTGTCCTCGCGCGCCGCCCGCCACGCCGGACGCTGAACGTCAACCCCCCACGTTCAGGGGGCTGGCTATAAATGTGCATATTGCACATGATCAAGGCTCCAGTCACCGCAACGAGGAGACGCGCATGCGCAGGGTGAACCGATTCCTGGCCGGATTGTCCGGCCTCTTGGCGATGGGCTCAGCCCTCGCCGCTGGCGCCGGCAACGAGTGGACCACGCCCGCCGGCAACCCCCAGGCCATGCGCTACAGCGAGCTGGCGTCCATCCATGCCGGCAACGTCGGCACGCTGGTCGAGGAGTTCAGCGTGGCCACTGGCACCAAGGGCGGCCACCAGGGCCAGCCGCTGGTGGTGGGCAGCACGATGTACATCGTCACGCCCTACCCGAACAAGCTGATCGCGCTGGACCTGAACAACCCGGGCACGGTGAAGTGGACCTTCAGCCCGCGGGTGGACGCCTATTCGCGCGGGGTGGCCTGCTGCGATACCGTCAACCGCGGACCGGCCTACGCGGACGGCAAGATCATCTACAACCTGCTCGACGACAGCACGGTGGCGGTGGACGCCAGCACCGGCCAGCAGGTCTGGCGCGCCCGCCACGGCGACGTCACCACCGGCGAGACGCTGACCGGCGCGCCCATCATCGCCAAGGACAAGGTCATCATCGGCAACGCCGGTGGCGAGCTGGGCATCCGCGGCTGGGTCAAGGCGCTGCGCGTGTCCGACGGCCAGCAGGTCTGGAAGGCCTTCAGCACCGGCCCCGACAGCGAGGTGCTGATCGGCGCCAACACCAAGCCCTGGTATGCCAAGGACCGCGGCGTCGACCTGGGCGTCACCACCTGGCCGGGCACCACCTGGCAGCAGGGCGGCAGCACCTCCTGGGCCTGGTTCAGCTACGACCCGGCGCTGAACCTGGTGTACTACGGCACCGGCAACCCCGGCGTCTGGAACCCCGACATGCGCAAGGGCGACAACAAGTGGGGCTCGTCGATCTTCGCGCGCAATGCCGACACCGGCGAGGCTGCCTGGGTCTACCAGCTCACGCCGCATGACGGCTGGGACTACGACGCGGTCAACGAGAGCATTCTGGTCGACCTGACGATCAAGGGCAAGACCCGCCAGGCGCTGGTGCACTTCAACAAGAACGGCTTCGCCTACACCATGGACCGCGCCACCGGCGAGGTGCTGGTGGCCGAGAAGTTCGCCTACACGACCTGGGCCGAGAAGGTGAACATGAAGACCGGCGCCCCGGCGGTGGTGAAGGCCATGGAGCCGCACCAGGGCGAGATCACCAACGGCATCTGCCCGTCGCCGCTGGGCGGCAAGGACTGGGAGCCCTCGGCCTACTCGCCGCAGACCGGCCTGTTCTATGTGCCGGCGATCAACTTCTGCAATGCGCTGGAGCCGCTGAAGGCCATCTACATCGCCGGCACGCCCTTCATGGGCGCCGACATCGCCTTCCAGCCGGCCCCGGGCGGCTACATGGGCGAGCTGGTGGCCTGGAACGCGGCCACCGGCCAGCGCGCCTGGAACGTGATCGAGACGCTGCCGGTCTACAGCGGCGTCATGGCCACCGCCGGCAACCTGGTCTTCTACGGCACGCTGGACGGCCACTTCAAGGCGCTCAACGCCACCAACGGCCAGGTGGTGTTCGACAAGCAACTCGAGTGCGGCATCATCGGCAGCCCGATCGCCTACAGCGCGCCGGACGGCACGCAGCGGGTGGCGGTGTACACCGGCATCGGCTGGCTGCCGGGCGGCTTCGCCGGCGGTCCGTGCCCGGCCGGTGGCGGCTTCGGTGTGCAGGGTGGCGACGGCATGCGCTCGCCGCTGGCCGGCGCCATCGCCCAGCTGCCCACGGCGCGCGGCAAGACCACGCCGGCGGCGGCCACCAGCGGCATGCTGCACGTCTTCAAGCTGCCATGAAGCGCCTGCTGATCGGGCTGGGCCTGTCGTGCCTGGCGCTCATCCCGGTGCGTGCGGCGGATGCGCCGCGCGAGCTGGCGGTGTGCGCCGACCCGGCCGCGCTGCCCTACTCCAACCAGCGGCAGGAGGGCTTCGAGAACCGCATCGCCCGGCTGCTGGCCGACGACCTGGGCGCCACGCTGCGCTTCACCTGGAACATGCAGCGGCGCGGCTTTCTGCGCCGCACGCTGAACGCCGGGGAGTGCGATGTGGTGATCGGGGTGCCGGCCGGGCTGCAGGGCCTGCTCACCGGGCGACCGTACTACGCATCGAGCTTCGTCTTCGTCACGCGAACCGGCCAGGCCGTGCCGCAGGGCTTTGACGATCCGGTGCTGCGCGGCCAGCGCATCGGCGTGCAGGTGCTGGGGGCCGAGGGCGCGAACACGCCCCCGGTCCAGGCGCTGGCGCAGCGCGGCCTGGCGGCCCAGGTGCGCGGCTTCCCGATGTGGGGCCCGGAGGAGGACGAGACGCCGATGGCGCACCTCGTCGACGCCGTGGCCGACGGCAGCATCGACATGGCCCTGGTGTGGGGGCCGTACGCCGGCTTCTTCGCCCAGCGCCATGGCGCGAAGCTGCAGGTCACGCCGGTGCTGTCGGACCCGCGCCAGCCCGATCTGGCCTTCCGCTACCCGATGTCGCTGGGCGTGCGCCGCGGCGACGCCGCACTGCTGCAGACCCTGCAGTCGGTGCTCGACCGACGCGCCGCCGAGGTGCGCCGGATCCTGCAGGAATATGGTGTCCCGCTGGTCGACAGCGGTGACCTCCAAGTGGCTCATCTCGAAGGGAAATGACCATGCAACGCACTCTGATCCTGACCGCGCTGGCGCTGGCCGCCTCGCTGGGCACGGTGTCCTCGTCCCTGGCCGCCGACACCGGCCTGTCGATCAGCTCGTCCACCGCGCCCGTGGCGCAGAAACTGGACGCGGCCGGCGAGGGCCGCCGGCTCTTCCTGAAACTCAACTGCTACGGCTGCCACGGCATGTACGCCACCGGCGGCATGGGGCCCAACATCGTGCATGCCGAGCGCAATGACGTGCACGAGGTGCTGATGCGCGGCGAGGACAAGGGCATGCGGTCCTACCGGGACTACGTGAACGACACCGACATCGCCAACATCACCGCCTACCTGCAGTCGATCGGCACGCCCAACGAGCCGACCTTCAAGGACTGGTGGAAGAAGACGCCGCCGAAGTGACGCGCAGCGGGGCGGCGATGCGTCAGCCGCCGCCCTTCTGCATGAACAGGTCGAAGCGCTTCATGAAGCGCTGGCGGGCCTCGGCGCTGACCCCGTCGAAGCGGTAGCGCACGTGCATCTGCGGCAGCTGGATCAGCGCGATGCGCCGCGGCGGCAGCACCTGCCAGTCGATCTGCAGCGTGCCGCCATCGATCAGCACCCGGGCCTGGGCCTGGCCCAGTTGCACGGCGTGCGGCTGCGCCGCGCCGGGCAGCTGTCCCAGCCATTCGGATTCGGTGCAGCCGTGGTGGCGCTCGAAGGCCTCGGTGTAGGTGGACGGGTCGAACACGGGCGGTCTACCCGCCTGCTATCGGCGGCCAGATGGCCAGCACGTCGCCTTCGACGAGTGCGAGCGTCGCGCGGTCTTCGGGGGCGACGTAGCGGCCATTGACCAGCACCAGGTGCACCAGCTTCATCGGCAGACCGAAGGGTTCAATGACCTGGGCGATGCTGGCGCCGTCGGCCACATCCAGCCGCACTTCGTTGCCCGGTGGGCGATCATGCGGCAGGTACTGGGCCAGGCTGGCGTAGAGCTTGAAGGTGATCTGCATGTCGATGCCCAGTGTCGTGCAAGGCGCATGGCCTTGCACGAGCGGGCCCTTGCAACTCAGGCGCGGACGTGGGCCTGTTCGCCCTGCGCCTGGGCGCAGGCCAGGTAGGCTTCCATCAGCAGCGTGGGTTCCTTCAGCAGGCGCTCGCGCCAGTCACCCAGCTTGACCTGGCCTTCGACCAGGCCGCGCATCACGCCGACATGCTCGGTCCAGCCGATGGCATTGCAGCCGATCAGTTTCTCGTCGTCGAACTGCAGGCTCAGGTGGCGGCCGGCGGCCTCGTCGGTCTGCTCGACATGCGCGCCACCGTCCACACCGTCCCACTTGCCGAAGCTGGCCGAGATCATGCCCAGCGTGTCGAGCACGTTGATCTGGGTGACGCCCTTGAGCTCGGTCGTGCGGCCGATCATGTTGAGCGCGGCCACGCGGGCTTGTTCAGCCGCGTTGGGCTGGATCGCGCTGACGATGGTGCGGCCGGTGACCTTGTCGAAGGCCTCGGCGCAGTCACCGGCGGCGTAGATGCCCGGCACGTTGGTCTGCAGATGCTCGTCGGTCAGCACACCCTGCAGGCAGGTGATGCCGCTGTCCTGCAGGAAGCCGATGTTCGGGCGCACGCCGGTGGCGCTGATGACCAGGTCGGCCTCCAGCACCTGGCCGGTGGACAGCTTCACCCGCATCGGTGCGCCGCCCGCCGGCGCGGGCGCCGGTGCCGGGGCGCTGCCCAGGCCGAAGGCGTTGGCGATCTTGCCCAGCAGGCCGGGCTCGGCAGCTGGCGCGGCCGCGGCGGCGCCAGGGCGCTCGATCGCCTCGACCTTGGCGCCGGTGAAGACCTTCACGCCCTTGCGCTCGACCCATTCCTTGATCATGCGGCCGGCAGTGGGGCCCATCATGCGCGGCACCATGCGGTCGCCCATCTCCACCACGGTGAGCTGCACGCCACGCGTGGCCAGCGCTTCCATGATGATGCAGCCGATGAAGCCGGCACCCAGCTGCAGCACGCGCGCACCCGGCTTGGCGCTGGCCATGATGGCGCGCGCATCGGCCAGGGTCCAGCAGCTGTGCACGCCGGGGCCGTTGATGCCCGGGATGGGCGCAGTGGCGGGCGAGGAGCCGGTGGCGATCAGCAGGCGGTCGAAGGACTCGCGGCTGCCGTCGGCCAGCACCACCGCCTTGCCCGCGACGTCGACCTTGGCGGCCTGGCCACGCTTGAGCGTGATGCCCAGTTGCGCGAAGTGGCCGGTGGTGTGGCGCAGGTGCGTGCCTTCTTCGCCCACCTTGCCGATCAGCAGGTAGGGAATGGCCATGCGCGAGTAGGGCGCCTCGGGCTCGTCGCCGATGACGACGACGCTGTCCTGGGGGGCCTGCTTGCGCAGGGTCTCGGCCGCGATGATGCCGGCCGGGCCGGCGCCGAGGATGACGTGCTTCATGGTGCGTGCGGTGCAGGAATGAAAAGGGCGGTCACGAGAACCGCCCGGTGGATCGTGGACCGAGGACTTACAGGCCCAGGCGCGAGCGCGTCTCGGGCTTCAGCTGGCCGTTGTTGTCCCAGCCACGCAGCTCGTAGTACTTGGGCAGCATCTCGGGCAGCTTGCTGACCAGGCCCTTGGCGGGGCCGGTCTTGGCCGGCTCTTCGAGCAGGCGCTTGGGCAGCGTGTCGTCCTTGGCGGTGAAGCCGGCCTGGTTGTTGAAGTCGCGCTCCATGTTCCAGATCCGCTCGCCGATCTTGGCCATGTTCTCGAGGGTGAACTCGGGACCGCAGGCGGCAGCCACCTGCGGCGCGACATCGGCCAGACCCCAGGCGAAGCTGGTGAAGATGCAGATGCCGGCGGCGTCAAACGCGGCGGTGGCGTCCTGGAAGGCGATGACCAGTTCGGGCTTGCCGTCGGCCGTCAGCGGATCGGTCTTGACGGGGATGCCCAGCACCTCGGAGGCCACGGTGTAGCTGCGCAGGTGGCAGGCGCCGCGGTTGGAGGTGGCGTAGGTCAGGCCCATGCCCTGGATGCCGCGGCCGTCATAGGCCGGGAACTCCTGGCCCTTGACGCTCATGCTCAGCTCGGGGTGGCCGTACTTCTCGCACAGGCGCTTGGAGCCCTGGCCGATCTCCTTGCCGAAGCCTTCGCCCTTGGCGGTGATCTCGGCGAAGTAGGCCAGCGCCTGGGCCGAGCCGAACTTGGCGTCGATGCCCAGTTGCTCCTGGGTGAGCACGCCCATCTGGTAGAGCTCCATCACCGCGCCGACGGTGGCGCCGAAGGTGATCGGGTCCATGCCCTGCTCGTTGCACAGCACGTTGGCGTACTGCAGCGCTTCCAGGTCGTTGACGCCGTTGGCGGCGCCCAGGGCCCAGGCCGCTTCGTACTCCAGGCCGCCCGAGGCGCCCCAGTACTGCGGCTTGTTCTCGACGGTGAAGTGGCCCTTGTCGATCTTGCTGATGCGGCCGCAGGCGATGGTGCAGCCGAAGCAGGCCTGGTTGGTCACCAGGTGCGGCTTGCCGTCGCTGGCGCGCGGCGTGGCCATGGCTTCGGCGGAGATGTCCTTCGCGCCTTCGAACTGCACGTCCTGGAAGTTGCGGGTGGGCAGCGCGCCGACCTCGTTGATGACGTTCATCAGCACCTGGGTGCCGTAGGTCGGCAGGCCCTGGCCGGTGACGGCGTTGTCGTGCAGGATCTTCTTCTTCTCGGCGGTGACCTTGAAGAACTCCTTGGCGTCGGCCAGGTTGCCCACGCCCTTGGTGCCACGCACCACCACGGCCTTGAGGTTCTTGCTGCCCATCACGGCGCCCACGCCCGAGCGGCCGGCGGCACGGTGCAGGTCGTTCACCACGGCGGCGAACAGCACCTGGTTCTCGCCGGCCAGGCCGATCGAGGAGACGCGCACCAGCGGGTCCTGGTGGGTCTTGTGGATCGTGGCCTCGGTCTCCCAGACCGACTTGCCCCACAGGTGCGAGGCATCCTTCAGCTCGGCCACGTCATCGACGATCGACAGGTACACCGGCTTGGGCGACTTGCCCTCAAAAATGACCATGTCCCAGCCGGCCATCTTCAGCTCGGCGCCCCAGTAGCCGCCCGAGTTGGAGCAGGCGATGGCGCCGGTCAGCGGGCCCTTGGTGACGACGGTGTAGCGGCCGCCGGTGGAGGCCATCGTGCCTGTCAGCGGGCCGGTGGCCCAGATGATCTTGTTGTCAGGCGACAGCGGATCGACCTTCGGCGAGATCTCGCTGGTCAGGTACTTGGAGGCCAAGCCGCGCGAGCCCAGGTACTCCTTGGCCCAGTCCATGCGCAGCGGCTCGGAGGTGACGGCGCCGGTGGTCAGGTTGACGCGGAGGATTTTTCCAGCCCAGGACATGTGTGATGCTCCTTGTTGCCTGTGGTCAGGCCGCGGCCTGTTGGTTGCCCAGCTTGTTCGCCCAGGCCTGCATCTTGTCGATGCCGGTCCAGTTGGCGTCGACATAGGTGATCGCGCCGGTGGGGCAGGCGTCGGCACAGGCCGGCTCGCCGCCGCACAGGTCGCACTTCTGCACCTTGCCGGTTTCCTGGACGTAGTTGACGGTGCCGAAGGGGCAGCTGATCGTGCAGACCTTGCAGCCCACGCAGGTGCTCTCGGCCACCACCTTGGCGCCGGTGGCCTTGTCCACCGTGATCGCCTCGACCGGGCAGGCGTGCAGGCACCAGGCCTCATCGCACTGGGTGCAGGTGTAGGGCACCTTGCGACCGGTCTCGTGGAAGTCGAACACGCGGATGCGCGAGCGGGCGGTGGCGAACACGCCGTAGTTCTCGTAAGAGCAGGCCATTTCGCACTGCCGGCAACCCGTGCACTTGTCCGGGTTGATGTGAAGGCTCTTCTGCATGGAGGGTCTCCGCGTCGGTCCTTGTGAAGTTCGTGAGCCGGGCATAGGCGTTCAGCGCCTGACCTCGGGCTATGCAATGATCTGCATAGCCTCTGCCAACGCCTACCCCGGGGTAACCCGAAATCCTGTGCGGGTATCTGAGGCAGGTGTGCCAGTCTGGTACGTCACGCGCCGACGCCTTGCCGGCGAGGGGGTGAATACTGTATAAATATCCAGTGGATTCGCTGGATGTTTCACCCCTGGCCGACCCGGCTGCGCTGCACCCGGCGCTCTGGCGCGCCCGCCCGGGCGGCGGCGGTGCCGCGGGTGACACCACCCCCAGCGGGTTCGCGGCCCTGGATGCCGAACTGCCCGGCGGCGGCTGGCCGCACCGGGCGCTGACCGAGCTGCTGCTGGCCGGCCCCGGCCTGGGCGAGTGGCGCCTGCTGGCGCCGGCGCTGGCCCGCCAGGCGGCGGCCGGCCGCAGCCTGATGCTGTTCGATCCACCCGCCGAGCTGTCCGCCCAGGCCCTGTCCGAACTGGGCCTGCCGCCGGCGCTGTGCATCGTCGTGCGGGCGCGCCAGACAGCCCGGCCGGCGGCGCGGGCCGCGGTGCGGCGCCACCAGGGCGCGCCGGTCGAGGTCTGCTGGGCGATGGAGCAGGCGCTGCGCAGCGGCCAGCTGGGTGCGCTGCTGGCCTGGCCTGGCGCCGCCGCCCGCCCCGAGGTGCTGCGCCGCCTGCAACTGGCCGCCCAGGCCCATCCCGGCCCCGCCTTCCTGCTGCGCGAACCCGCCGCGGCCGAACGCCCCAGCCCGGCGCCGCTGCGCCTGCTGCTGAGCTGCAGCGGCCCGGATGAACTGTCGCTGCGCCTGCTCAAGCGCCGCGGCCCGCTGCGCGAGCAGCCGCTGCGGCTGGCGCTGCCGCCGGTGCTGTCGGCGCGGGCGCGCCAGCGCGCCAACCAGCCCTGGCCCGCCCCGGCCCGCCAGCCGCAGCCGGCGCTGCCGGAGCGGGCCGGGCCCGGTCTGGCGGCGGTGCCGGGCAGCGCACCCTGGCTGGCCCGGCTGGGCGCCCCTGCCAGCGACCGATGAGGGCCCAGGCATGCTGTGGCTGGGGGTGCACCTGCCGGTGCTGTCATTGGCGTCGCTGGCCGCCGAGCGCGGACCCGCCGCCGCGGCCGAACCGCTGGCGCTGATCGGCCAGCACCGGCTGCTGGCGGTCAATGCCGCCGCCCGGGCGCTGGGCCTGGCACCGGGCATGAAGCGCGCCACCGCGCTGGCGCTGTGTCCCACGCTGCAGCTGGGCGCGGCCGACGACGCCCGCGATGCCCGCGCGCTGCACGATGCCGCACACCGCCTGATGGTCTTCACGCCCAGCGTCGTGCTGTGCCCGCCCCAGGCCCTGCTGGCCGAGCTGCAGCCCAGCCTGCGCTGCTTCGGCGGTCTGGCGGCGCTGCGCGAGCAGCTGCTGGCCGCGCTGGCCCCGCTGGCGCAACCGCTGCAACTGGCCTGGGCGCCCAGCGCCCAGGGCGCCGCCTGGCTGGCCCGCTGGGCGCCCGATGACACCGCTCCCGCGGCGCTGACCCACGCGGTGCTGGCGCCGCCGCCACCGCCCGGCGGTGGCCACTCGCGCGATCCGGCCTGGGCCGCGCTGCAGCAGCGCCTGGACGCCCTGCCCGCCAGCGCGCTGGCCGACAGCCCGGCCCAGGCCGAGGCGCTGCAGACCCTGGGTCTGGCCACGCTGGCCGACTGGCGGCGCCAGCCGCGCGCTGGCCTGGCGCGCCGCTTCGGCCTAGCGCCGCTGGAGGCGCTGGACCGCGCCTGGGGCACCCGCCCCGACCCGCGCGAGCCGCTGCAGCCGCCCGAGCGCTTTGCCGAACACCTGGAGCTGCCCGGCCGCACCGATGACGCCGATCGCCTGCTCGAAGCCGCCACGCTGCTGCTGGGCCGCCTGGCCACCTGGGCGCGCGCGCTGCAGGCGCGGGTGGGGCGCTTCATGCTGGTCTTCCACCACGAAACCCGCCTGCGCGCCGGCCCGGCCGGCGAGGCTGGCGCCCACACCAGCCCCTTCACGCTGGCGCTGGCCGAGCCCTCGGCCGATCCCGCCCACTGGCGCGCCTTGCTGCGCGAGCGCCTGGCGCGCGAGCCGCTGGCCGCGCCGGTGCTGGGCCTGACGCTGCGCTGCGACGACCCGGTGCGCAGCCCCGGGCCGCCCGCCGCGCTGTTCGACGAGCCCGGCGCCAGCGGCGAGGGCCTGGTGCGCCTGCTCGAGCGCCTGCAGGCGCGCCTGGGCGAGCACAGCGTAGGCCGGCTGGCGCCGCGTGCCGAGCACCGCCCCGAGCAGGCCAGCGCCACCGAACCCCTGCCGGCCTGGGAGCGCGCCCGCAGCGCCCCGCCGCCGCCCGCCGCCCGCCTCACACGACCCGCCTGGCTGCTGCCGCAGCCGCTGCCCCTGCCCGAGCAGCAGGCCCGCCCCTGGCTGGACGGCCAGCCGCTGCGCCTGCTGGCTGGCCCAGAGCGCATCGAGTCCGGCTGGTGGGACGGCGCGCCGGTGGCGCGCGACTACTTCATCGCCCAGACACCGCAGCAGGCGCTGCTGTGGATCTACCGCTTGCGCCCGGCGCCGCCGGCCGGCCAGCCGGGTTGGTTCCTGCACGGTCGTTTTGCCTGACCCTCAGCCCCGCTTCAGTCGACGGGCGAGACAGCGGCGACAATCCGGCGCCATGTCCCGCCCATTGATGAGCCCCGCCGCCGACCAGCGCGGCGCCCCCAGTACCGACACCCTGGCCCTGGTGGCCAGCCTGTGGTTTGCGCTGGCCTGCAACCTGAGCTTCTGGCACGAGGTGCTGAGCGGCCGTGACGCCACCGCCCCGGCCACCTGGCTGTTTGCCGGCGCGCTGTTCGTGGCCCTGGTGGCCGTGCACTTCCTGCTGCTGGGCCTGGTGCTGCACCGCGCCTGGGCCAAGCCGCTGCTGGGCCTGCTGCTGGTGGCCACCGCCTTCGCGGTGCACTACACGCAGAAGTTCAACGTCTACCTCGACCCGTCCATGCTGCGTAACGTGCTGCGCACCGACGTCAAGGAAGCCAGCGAGCTGTTCACCTGGAGCATGGCGCCGCACCTGCTGTTCTACGCCGTGCTGCCGCTGCTGCTGCTGTGGTGGGTGCCGATCCGGCGGCGCCGCTGGCCGGGCGCGCTGGCGCGGCGCATCGGCTGGCTGCTGCTGGCAGCGGCGCTGGGCGTGGGCGCGGTGATGGCCGTGTTCCAGGACTTCGGCAGCCTGATGCGCAACCGCAAGGAACTGCGCTACCTGATCACCCCGGCCAACTACCTGTACTCACTGGGCCGCGTGGCCGTGGCCGACACCCGCAGCGCCGCCAAGCCGCGCGAGCCCCTGGGCACCGACGCCCGCCCCGGCGCGGCCTGGGCTGCGCGCAGCAAGCCCACGCTGTTCGTCTTCGTGCTGGGCGAGACCGCCCGCGCCGCCAACTGGGGCCTGTCGGGCTACGCACGTCAGACCACGCCGCAACTGGCCGAGGTGCCGGGCCTGATCAACTTCAAGGACGTCAGCGCCTGCGGCACCAACACCGAGACCTCGGTGCCCTGCCTGTTCTCGCCCTGGGGCCGGCGCCAGTACGACGAGGACCGCATTCGCGGCAGCCAGGGCCTGCTGCACGTGCTGGACCATGCCGGCCTGGGCACCTTCTGGCGCGACAACCAGTCGGGCTGCAAGGGCGTCTGCGATGGCCTGCCCAACGAGCGCCTGGCCACCACCGCCAGCGCCCTGTGCGATGGCGAACGCTGCCTGGACGAGGCACTGCTGCGCGACCTGGATGCGCCGCTGGTGGCCGCCTCCGCCACCGCCGCCAGTGCCGCGCAGGGCCTGCCCAAGGCCGTGACCGACAGCCGCGTGGTCGTGCTGCACATGCTGGGCAACCATGGCCCGGCCTACTACAAGCGCTACCCGGCGAGCTTCCGCCGCTTCGAGCCCACCTGCGACACGCCCGACCTGCGCCAGTGCGAGATCCCGCAGATCGTCAACACCTACGACAACGCGCTGCTCTACACCGACCACGTGCTGGCCCGCACCATCGACTGGCTCAAGGCGCGCCAGGACCGCTACGACACCGCGCTGATCTACGTGTCCGACCATGGCGAATCGCTGGGTGAGAACCGCCTGTTCCTGCACGGCGTGCCCTACGCCATCGCCCCCAAGGAGCAGACCCAGGTGCCGATGGTGGCCTGGTTCTCGCCGGGCTTCGCCGACAGCCGCCGCCTCGACCTCGGCTGCGTGCAGGCGCGTGCTGCCCAGCCCGCCTCGCACGACCACCTGTTCCACAGCCTGCTGGGCCTGATGGACGTGAAGACCGCGGTGCGCGAGCCCGCGATGGACCTGTTCGCCCCGTGCCGTCGATGATGCTGCAGCCCCCCGTCACCCCCGCCCCGCAGATCGACGCCACGCTCGCCGCCCAGGGCTTTGGCGTGCTGGACGCCGACGGCGCCGGCCACCTGCTGGGCTGCCCGTCCACCGCACTCGATGCCTGGCTGCCCTTCTGGGACCGCCTGCCCCCCGACCGCTACCTGAAGGACGGCGGCCGCTACCGCTACCGCCGCCACGGCTGCTTCATCGTCGAGGGCGAGCAGCTCACGCTGGCGCCGCACCGGCCGCACTGGCAGCCGGTCGAGTACAACGCGCTGCACGGCGGCATCGAGCGCCACTTCGAGCCGATCGAGCCGGCGCTGCTGGCGCATCCGCTGTGGAACCGCTGGCTGGTGGCGATGGCCGCGCGCGCCTCGGCCCTGAAGGGCGCCCGGCGCTGGTATGTCGAGGCGCATCCGTTCCGCATCGACACCACCGATGGCATCGGCCGCCCCACGCCCGAGGGCGCGCACCGCGACGGCGTCGACCTGGTCACCGTCACGCTGGTGGCCCGCCAGGGCATCAAGGGCGCCGAGACCCGCGTCTTCGCCGCCCAGGGCCGCGAGGGCCAGCGCTTCACGCTGAGCCAGCCCTGGAGCACGCTGCTGCTCGACGACGAGCGCGTGATCCACGAGTCCACGCCCATCCAGCCCGCCGAGCCCGGTGGCCATGGCCACCGCGACACGCTGGTGCTGACCTTCCGGGCGAACGGCTTCCAGGGACCCTGAGCCCGCTCAGGACGACCATGAGTGATTTCGCCTGGGGACTGATCGGACCGGGCGGCATCGCCCACCGCTTTGCCGATGCCGTGCAGCGCCTGCCGCAGGCGCACCTGGCCGCGGTGCTGGGCCGCCAGCCGGCGAGCGCCGCGGCCTTTGCCGCGCGCTGGCAGGTGAGCGGCAAACCGGCGCCGCGCGTGGCCGACAGCCTGTCCGCGCTGCTGGGTGCGGGCCGCATCGACGCGGTCTACATCGCCACCCCGCACAGCGCGCATGGCGACTGGGTCCGCGCCTGCCTGCTGGCCGGCGTGCCGGTGCTGTGCGAGAAGCCGCTGGTGCCGCACGGGGCGCTGGGCCGCGAACTGGTCGCGCTGGCGCAGCAGCGGCAGGTCTTCCTGATGGAGGCGCTGTGGACGCGCTTCCTGCCGGTCTACGAGCTCATCGGCCAGTGGCTGGCCGAGGGGGCGATCGGTCGGCTGCAGACCATCCAGTCCAGCTTCTGCTTCCCCGCCGACGCAGGGCCCGAGAGCCGGCTGTTCAACCCGGCGCTGGCCGGTGGTGCGCTGCTGGACATCGGCATCTACAACCTGTCGATGTCGCGCTGGGCCGTGGCCGCCGCCACGGGGCAGGCCAGCGACCCGCTGGACCTGGCGGTGGACGGCGTGCTGGCGGCCACCGGGGTGGATGCGCGGGTCACGGCCACGCTGCGTTTTCCCGGCGCCATCCAGGCCCAGTTCGTCTGCGGTTTCGACGGCGCTGCCGAGAACAGCCTGGCGCTGTTCGGCTCACAGGGCTCGATCCTGGTGCCGCAGCACTTCTGGGAAGGCACGCGGGCCGTGCTGACGCGGGCCGGCCAGGCGCCCGAGGTCCACGACCGGCCCTTTGCGCTCAACGGCTTCGAGTACGAAGTCGCCGAGGCGATGCGCTGCATCCGCGCCGGCTTGACCGAGTCGCCGCAGATGCCGCTGGCCGAGACCCTGGCCACCCTGGCCTGCATGGACGAGTTCCGCGGCCGGCTGGGGGTGCGCTACCCGTTTGAATGATGGGGGACGCCGTTCACTGAGCTGTGCCCCATGCGCTTGAGGCGATCGCTCAGGCGCGCTGCGTGCAAACAATTGCACTTTCGTTCGTCGAGTCCGACCGCGACTTCCGGTGCCAGTCCCGTGCCGCCGGTGGCAGAGGTCGGTGCCCAGCGACATGCATCAGCCCTGAACACCTATGAAGTATTGATGCATTTCGCTATCCAACAGACCTCCAGGCGCTGACTCACGTAGCGCTCGAAGGCAGGGAACTTCCGGGCAAACCCTATGTGCAAAGGTTTGCACAACTGGCACACTGGCGCCCAGCGACGCGACACCCGCGACGCGATGGCCCTGGCCCAACCGACCCTGCCCCGAACAACACAAGCACTGGAGATGACGATGAAACACCCTCAAGCTCGGCTCACGCCGGTGGCCGTGGCGGCCACCATCGCCGTGCTCAGCCTCTGCGCCCAGCAGGCCCAGGCCCAGGCTGCGCCCGCCGCCGAGTCCACCGCCACGGACGCCGCCAAGGCATCCCCCGCGCCGGCCGGCGACGCCGGTGCGTCGGCAGCGGACATGCTGGAACTCAACAAGGTCATCGTCACCGGACGCGGCGCCGACATCACCAAGTTCAAGACCTCCTACTCCATCAGCACCTTCTCCGAGAAGGATCTGGCCCGCAAGGCGCCGCTGAGCATGGCCGCGCTGATCACCCAGACCCCTGGCATCTTCACCGAGAGCTCGGGCGGCGAGGTCGGCAACAACGTCTACTCGCGCGGCCTGCCGAACGACAACTACCGCTACCTGCCGCTGCTGGAGGATGGCCTGCCGGTGTGGGAGGAGGGCGCCGGTGCCTTCACCAACGCCGACGCGTTCTTCCGGCTCGATGCAACCACCAAGAGCGTGCAGATCACCCGTGGCGGCACCGCGTCCATCCTGGCGAACAATGCGCCTGGCGGCTCGGTCAACGTGATCTCCAAGAAGGGCACCGACACGCTGGAGGGGCTGGTGAAACTGGAGGTGGGCGACTACGACCACCTCCGCACCGATTTCAACCTGTCCGGCCCGATCAATGACAAGCTGCTGTTCCAGATTGGCGGCTTCCAGCGGGTCGACAACGGCCTGCGCGACCCCGGCTTCAGCGGCAACAAGGGCGGCCAGTTCCGCGGCGGCCTGACCTACAAGCTCGACGACGGTCAGATCTACCTGGGCTACAAAAAGCTCGACGACCGCAACATCTTCTACACGGCGATGCCGATGGCCTCGCCCAGCAAGGGCTTGCCGGGCCTGTCGGCTGGCGACGGCACCCTGGTCTCCAGTGCGTTCAGCGCGATGCAGATCCCTGACGGGCAGGGTGCGTTCAACACCCCCTACAACCTGAAGGATGGCATCCACACCGACACCAACACCTTCACCGCGCTCTTCGAGAAGAGCCTGTCCGACTCGGTCACGGTCTACAACAAGTTCCGCCGCACCACCGGCAGCATCGACTTCAACGGCCTGTTCAGCAACGGCGTCGACAACGCCCAGACCTTCCTCGACAACGCGCTGACCCGCCTCAAGGCGGCCAACCCCAACACCGTCTCCGCCGCCTACCGCGTGGTGGGTGGCGACGGCCGCAACCTCAGCGCCTCGCAGATCGGCAATGGTCTGGCGGTGACCGAGGGCCTGTGGAACACCAAGGTGGCCCTGGACAACATCGTCAACGACCTGAGCCTTAAGAAGGACATCGAGACCGCCATGGGCACGCACGAGGTCGTGGCCGGCGTGTACTACAGCCAGTTCGACCAGCAGCAGAACTGGAACTGGAGCGATGTGCTGACCGAAGCGGTCAATCGCCCCCGCCTGCTCACCGTGGTCGGCCTGGATGCCGCGGGCAACGTCACCACCTCGCGCACGCGTGGCGGTCTGCTGAACCTGCACACCAACCTGCAGGAGTTCCACGACCACGTGACCAACCTGGACTACTACGTCACCGATAACTGGCAGGTGTCCAAGCCGCTGCGCATCGACGGCGGCATCCGCTACCACACGGTCAAGAAGAACGGCCTGATCGCGCAGACCACCAACAAGGACCTGGGCGACCCGAACACCGTGGCCGATGACAGCGTGGCCGTGTTCACCGGGGAGTACAAGCCCTACAGCTTCTCGGCCAAGGAACTGGCCTGGTCGCTGGGCGCGAACTACGAGTTCAGCCCGCAGGTCTCGGTCTTCGCCCGTGCCGGCAAGAGCTTCCGCATCACGCCGGAGTTCGCGCAGTGGTTCAACTGCTGCACGCCGATCGAGAAGAACATCGGCATGTTCGAACTGGGCTTCAAGTACGCCACCCGCGAGTACTCCGCCTTCGTCACCGCCTACTACAACAACTTCCCCAACCTGTCCTTCAACACCACGTCGACGGTCAATGGCCAGCAGGTCACGCAGTCGGCCAAGGCAGCGGCCAAGTCGATGGGCCTGGAAGCCGAGTTCGTCTGGCGACCCAACAGCACGTTTGATATCGCGCTCAGTGGCGTCTACCAGGACCTGAAGTACAGCGGCTTTGCCGGCAACAACCCGGATGGCACATCGTTCGATTTCACCGGCAACCAGATCGTGCGCCAGCCCAAGCTGCAGGCCTCGATCCGACCGGCGGTGCACTTCGGCGACAACAAGGCCTACGACCTGTTCGCCGACTACCGCTACACCGGTCAGCGGTATGCCGACGTCGCCAACACCGTGGCCCTGCCGGCCTACGGTGAACTGGACCTGGGCTTCGCGGCGGCGATCAATCCGCAGACCCGCGTGCAACTGCTGGTGACCAACCTGTTCAACACGGTTGGCGTGACCGAAGGCAACCCGCGGGCTGGCGTGATCCAGGGCGGCCAGGAGGCGGCCTTCCAGGGTCGTCCGATCTTCGGCCGCCACGTTCGGGCCAGCGTCGAGTTCAAGTTCTGATCGAAGGGCAGGGCCAGCAGCCCCAGGGAAAGCCCGGTCGACCCAGAGGTCGACCGGGCCGATCGTTGAGGCCTCCGGCCTGTCCTGTCCCAACACACCAACATCGACCGCCCTCGTCTCCAGCAGCATGGCCTCACTGAGCCTTCAGGGCATCCGCAAACGCTACGGCGCCCTTGACACCATCCACGGCGTCGACCTGGACATCGACAGCGGCGAGTTCGTCGTCTTCGTTGGTCCGTCGGGCTGCGGCAAGTCGACGCTGCTGCGCATGGTCGCCGGCCTCGAGGAGATCAGTGACGGGCGGCTGACCATCGGCGGGCGCGATGTCACGCACCTGCCGCCGCCGCAGCGCGGGGTGGCCATGGTGTTCCAGTCGTACGCGCTGTACCCGCATATGACGGTCTACCAGAACATGGCCTTCGGGCTGAGCCTGGCCGGGACCGAGCGGGCCGAGTTGCACCGACGCGTCACCCAGGCGGCTGAGATCCTGCAGCTGGGACCGCTGCTGGAGCGTCTGCCCAAGGCCCTGTCGGGCGGCCAGCGCCAGCGCGTGGCGATCGGCCGCGCCATCGTGCGGCGGCCGCAGGTGTTCCTGTTCGACGAGCCGCTGTCCAACCTGGACGCGGCGCTGCGGGTACAGATGCGCATCGAGCTGGCGCGGCTGCACGCCGAGATGCAGGCCACCATGGTCTACGTGACCCATGACCAGGTCGAGGCGATGACCCTGGCCGACCGCATCGTGGTGATCAACCAGGGCCGCATCGAGCAGGTGGGCACGCCCTTGAGCCTCTACCACCACCCGCGCAACCTGTTCGTCGCCGGTTTCATCGGCTCGCCGCGGATGAACTTCCTGCCGGCGCGCGCCGGGCACGAGCCCGGCCGGTTCGTGCTGGCGAACGGTGGAATCGAGGTCGCTGGCATCGCGCTGCCGGGCTTGGCACCAGCGGCTGCGGTGACGCTGGGCATCCGGCCGGAGCACATCGAGCTGGCCGACGATACGTCGGGTGCCGTTCCCGGCCGTGTGGAGGTCATCGAGCACCTGGGCAACGAGACCTTCGCACACCTCGACATCGGCGACGACGCACAGGCCTTGCTGGTGGCGCGACTGGACGCCGAATCCGCCGTCGTCCGCGGCCAGCGTCTGTGGCTGCGCCTGCCGTCCCAGCGCCTGCAGGTCTTCGCGGACGATGGCCGGAACCTGCGACCCGAGGTGGGCGCATGACCCTGCTGTCCCTGGCCACGCTGCGTCAACTGGTCTGTGCCGCAGGGGCGGTGCTGGCGATCATGGGCGCGGCGCAAGCCGCCACCGTGACCATCACCTGCGGCTCCACCGGCCGCGAGTTGGCGCTGTGTCGCGAGGGCACCGAGTCCTGGTCTGCACGCACGGGTCACAGCGTCAAGCTGGTGACCATGCCCGGTTCCGACACCCTCACGCTGACCCAGCAACTGCTGGCGGCAGGCGCGGCCGATATCGACGTGTTCCAGATCGACATCGCCTGGACCGGCATCCTGGCGCGGCACCTGCAGGCCTTGGGGCCAGCAGCCGCCGACCGCACGGCGCAACACTTCCCGGCCATGGTTCAAAGTGCCACGGTCGGAGGACAGTTGCTGGGCATGCCGTGGTTCGGTGATGCGGGTGTGCTGTACTACCGCAAGGACCTGCTGCAGCGCTACGGCCTGGCCGTGCCGCGCACCTGGGCCGAGCTGCGACAGGCCGCTCAGACCATTCAGGCTGGCGAGCGCCGGCGGGGCGCGGACAAGTTCTGGGGCTTCGTCTGGCAGGGGCGTGCCTATGAAGGCCTGACCTGCAATGCGCTGGAGTGGGTGGCGAGTCAGGGTGGCGGCAGTGTGGTGGACGAGGGCGGTCGGATCACGATCAACAACCCCGCAGCCGCGAAGGCCCTGCGCGAGGCGGCCGGCTGGGTGGGCACGATCACGCCCAAGGGCGTGCTCAACTACACCGAGGAAGAGGCGCGTGGCGTTTTCCAGTCGGGCAATGCCGCGTTCATGCGCAACTGGCCCTACGCCTGGTCGCTGGTCAATGACCCAGGCAGTTCGGTGCGCCACCTCGTGGGCGTGGCAGCGCTGCCCGCTGGCGCCGGAGGTCGATCGACTGCCACGCTCGCCGGCAGCCTGCTGGTGGTCAACAAGTACTCGCGCCACAGCGACCTGGCCATCGACCTGGTTCTGCACCTGACCAGTGCCGCCGAACAGAAGCGCCGCGCCATCCAGGGCTCCTACAGTCCGACGCTGCCGGGCCTGTACGGTGACCCGGAGGTGCTGGCCACCGCGCCCTATCTGGCCACACTCAGGGACACCTTGCTCAGCGCGGTGGCCCGACCTTCGACGGCCACCGGGGCCAAGTACAACCGGGTGAGCATCGAGTTCTCGAATGCCGTGCATTCGGTGCTGACCGGCGAGTCCGACGCCGACGAGCGGCTGCAGGTGCTGGACAACAAGCTGCGCCGACTGCGCCGCGGAGGCCAGTGGTGAACGCACGTCCTCAGACACCGAGGGTGAGCATCGCCCGCCAGCGCACGCGCATGGCCTGGTGGCTGCTCAGTCCGATGCTGCTGGTCCTGCTGGTGGTGGCGGGTTGGCCGCTGGCGCGCAGCGTCTGGTTCAGCCTGACCGATGCCAGCCTGACGGATCTGTCCCAGGTCAGTTTCATCGGGCTGGACAACTACCTGTCGCGCGATGAGGGCCAGTGGATCGGACTGTTGGCCGACCCTGACTGGTGGCATGCGGTGTGGAACACCTTCCGCTTCGCGGCGCTGTCGGTGGCCATTGAGACCGTGCTGGGCACCGTGTTCGCGCTGGTGCTGCATGCGCAGTTCCCGGGGCGCGCCTGGGTGCGCGCGGCCGTGCTGATTCCCTGGGCGGTGCCGACCATCGTGTCGGCGCGCATCTGGGGCTGGATGCTCAACGACCAGTTCGGCGTGATCAACCAGGGCCTGCTGGCCGTGGGACTGATCGATCAGCCGCTGGCCTGGACGGCAGACCCCAGCCTGTCGATGGTGGCCATCGTGCTGGTCGATGTGTGGAAGACCACGCCGTTCATGGCGCTGATGGTGCTGGCCGCGCTGCAAATGCTGCCCACCGACTGTTACGAGGCGGCCCGGGTGGACGGCGTGCCGGCCTGGACCGTGTTCTGGAAGGTCACCCTGCCGCTCATCCGGCCGGCACTGATGGTGGCGGTGATCTTCCGACTGCTGGATGCGCTGCGGGTGTTCGACGTGATCTATGTGCTGAGCGCGAACGGCCAGAGCACGATGTCGATGTCGATCTACGCCCGGCAGCAGTTGGTCGACTTCCAGGATGTGGGCTATGGATCGGCGGCGTCGACGATGCTGTTCATGCTGATCGCCGGCTGCGTTGGCGTCTACCTGACGCTGGGCCGCGTGCGTCTGGGCGAGGAGGACTGAACCATGCATCGCCATTGGGGACGTCTGGGGTTCTGGCTGCTGGTCGGGGTGATGGTCGTGTACTCCGTCTTCCCTTTCTACTACGCGGTCGTCACGTCGCTGAAACCGGGTTCGGCGCTGTTCCGTGTCGATGTCCTGATCCGGGACTGGCACTGGGAGAACTACGCCACCGTGTTCCGCGAACAGGCCTTCGGCACCAACATCCTCAACTCGGTGCTGGTGTCGGTGTCGGTGGTCGCTCTGTCGTTGGGCTTGGGCGTGCTGGCGGCCTATCCGCTCGGGCGGGTTCGCTTCGCCGGGCGTTCCACGCTGCTGGTGACCATCCTGGGCGTGTCGATGTTTCCGCAGGTGGCCGTGCTCTCGGGCATGTTCGAGCTGATCCGCGCGCTGGGTCTGTACAACAACCTGCTCTCGCTGACGCTGTCCTACATGATCTTCTCCCTGCCGTTCACGGTCTGGGTCCTGACCACCTTCATGCGCGACCTGCCCAAGGAGCTGGAAGAAGCCGCGTTGATGGACGGTGCCACGCCCCTGACCCTCATCACCCGCATCTACCTGCCGCTGCTGGGCCCGGCGGTGGTGACCACCGGCCTGCTGGCCTTCATCACCGCCTGGAACGAGTTCCTGTTCGCACTCACCTTCACCTTGAGCACCGAGCAGCGCACGATTCCCGTGGCCATCGGCCTGATCAGCGGTGCCAGCCAGTACGAGCTGCCCTGGGGCCACATCATGGCGGCGTCCGTCGTGGTGACCTTGCCGGTGGTCGCGCTGGTGCTGGTGTTCCAGCGCCGGATCGTCTCCGGCCTGACGGCCGGCGCAGTGAAGGGATGAGCGCGGGCCGTCCCCGCACGCACCCGAACGGAAAGCAGATGAACGAGACCCTGACTCCGGCCGTACCCGTGGCCGCTTCCCGCACGACGGACAAGGATTGGTGGCGCGGCGCCGTCATCTACCAGATCTACCCGCGCAGCTTCGCCGACAGCAATGGCGACGGCGTGGGTGACCTGCGAGGCATCACCCGTCGACTGGACTACGTGGCCAGCCTGGGTGTCGATGCGATCTGGGTGTCTCCTTTCTACCGCTCGCCGATGCGCGACTTCGGCTATGACATCGCTGACTTCCGCGAGGTGGATCCTCTGTTCGGCTCCCTGGCCGACTTTGACGAACTGCTGGCGCGCGCCCACGCGCTGGGTCTGAAGGTGCTGATCGACCAGGTGCTCAGCCATACCTCGGACGAGCACGCGTGGTTCCGCGCCAGCCGTGCCAGCCGCGACAACGACAGGGCCGACTGGTACGTGTGGGCCGACCCGCAAGCCGATGGGACACCACCCAACAACTGGCTCAGCGTGTTTGGTGGATCGGCCTGGCAGTGGGATGCGCGGCGCCGCCAGTACTACCTGCACAACTTTCTCGCCAGCCAGCCTGACCTCAACCTGCACCACCCGGCGGTCCAGGCGCAACTGCTGGACGATGTGCGCTTCTGGCTGGATCGTGGCGTCGACGGCTTCCGCTTTGATGCCGTCAACTTCTACTTCCACGATCGTGCGCTGCGCAGCAATCCAGCCTGGGGTGACGAGCCCCGGACCGATCACTCCACCCCCGACAGCAACCCCTACGCCTGGCAACGCCACCTGCACGACAAGACGCAGCCGGAGAACCTGGACTTTCTGCGCCGCCTGCGTGCGCTGATGGACGCCTATGGCGCCACCACCAGCGTCGGTGAGATCGGCGACGACAACGCGCTGGCGGTGATGGCCGACTACACCAGTGGCGGCGACAAGCTGCACATGGCCTACACCTTCAACCTGCTGCGCGATGAACTCGACGCGGCGCATGTGCGCAACGTGGTCGAGCAGTTGCAGGCCGGCATTGGCGACGGCTGGCCCTGCTGGTCGATCGGCAACCATGACGCACCGCGCGTGATGAGCCGGGTGGGCGGGGCGGATGCGCCACCGGCGCTGGCCAAGGTGCTGCTGGCCATGCTGGTCAGCCTGCGCGGCAGCGCCTGCCTATACCAGGGCGAGGAGCTGGGCCTGCCCGAGGCAGAGGTGCCCTTCGAAGCCTTGCAGGACCCGTACGGCATCGCCTTCTGGCCCGAGTACAAGGGTCGCGACGGTTGCCGCACGCCGATGCCCTGGGACGACCAGATGCCGCACGGTGGTTTCTCGAGCCGCGCACCCTGGCTGCCGATGTCGCCGCGCCACCTGCCCCTCGCGGTCAGCCGACAAGAGGCCGACGCCAACTCGCCGCTGCACTTCGCGCGACGCTTCCTGGCCTGGCGGCGCACTCAGCCGGCACTCGCGAAGGGTGAGCTGCGCTTTCTGCCGGCGCCGTCGTCGTGCGTGGTGTTTGCCCGCAGGCTGGATGCCACCGACCTAGTGGTGGCGCTCAACATCTCTGCCGAGCCCGCCTGCATCGCGCTGACGGGCCTGGGCACGCTGCAAGCCCTGTCAGGACATGGCCTGTCGGGGGCGCTGGTCGGCGACCACATCGAGTTGCCCGCCTACGGCGGTTTCTTCGGACTGGCCGGCGGCGACGCCGCTTGAGCACCGGAGCGGCCATGCAGCGGGGCATCGTCGTGGCGCGCGCACCGCAGGTGGTGGCTGCGGCCGGACGAACGCGGCCGCAAATGGCCGATGTCGCGCGGCTGGCCGGGGTATCCGTGGCCTCGGTGTCGCGTGCGCTCCGCGGAGAGCCCGGCGTGCGCGAAGACCTGCGCCACCGCATCGAGGGCATCGCCAGGCAGTTGCACTACGAGGTCGACGAGGGGGCACGCAACCTGCGCATCCGGCACAACCGGACGATTTCGGTCGTGGTGCCGCACAGCCCTGCTGCCGGGGAGTCGCTGTCGGATCCCTTTCTTCTGGCGCTGATCGGCAGCATCGCCGATGCACTCACGGCCCGCAGCTACGACCTGCTGCTGTCACGGATCGACACCATGCAGGTGGGCCGGCTGTGCCGCGATGTCGAGTCCCGCCGCGCGATGGGTGTGATCGTCGTGGGCCAGGGGCATCACCATGAACAGCTCAACATGGTGGCTGACCGAGGCGTTCCGCTGGTGGTGTGGGGCGCGCACATCGAGGGGCGCCGCTATGCAACCGTGGGCAGCGACAACCGCTTGGGCGGCCGACTGGCTACCGCCCACCTGCTGGACGGCGGCGCTCGCCGGGTGGCCTTCATCGGTGACACCAGCCTGCCCGAAGTGGCTCACCGCCACGCCGGTTATGTGGATGCTCACCATGCGCGCGGCCTGCTGCCGCCGATGGAGCTGACGCGCCCGGCGCCTTTCGTGCAGGCGCGCGTGGAGCGCGAACTGGCCAGCCTGCTGGCGATGGAGCCGGGCATCGATGCGATCTTCGCGAGCAGTGACCTGACGGCGATGACGGTCGTCCATGCGCTGCATCGTGCGGGCCTGCGTGTGCCCGAGGACCTGCAGGTGGTCGGTTTTGACGACATCCCCATGGTCGCCCAGATGCGACCAGCGCTGAGCTCCGTCGCGCAGTCGGTCGAGCAGGCCGGTGCCGCCTTGCTGCGGGCATTGGAAGCCGTGGTGGACGGTGCCCAGGCACCGAGCATCGTGCTGCCGACCACGCTGCAGCCCCGTGAGTCGACGCGGCTGGCGCCATGTGAATCGGCCAGACAGACGTGAGCCTCGCGGTTGGTGCCAGAATCGCCGGCGAACGGCGCCCAAGGACCCAGCTGCTGCCCATGCCCCGCCCCAAGCCGACCTCCGGCGAGCCACGAGACACCCCGTCGGGCCGCCCCACCAAACTTCAGATGGCCGACATTGCCCGGCTGGCGAATGTGTCCATCTCCACGGTGTCCAGGGCGCTGTCCAACAACCCGCGCCTGAGTGAGGAGACCCGCAACCGGGTCAACGAACTGGCGCGCAGCCTGAACTACTCGATCAACGTCGGCGCGCAGATCCTGCGTGGCAAGGCCATGCAGACAGTGGCCGTGGCCTTTCCCTACCATCCCGAGCACCGTCAGCACTTCAAGGACCCATTCTTCCTCGCGACCCTGGGCAGCATCGGTGACGCGCTGATCGACAGCGGCCACAGCATGCTCATCGTCGGTGTCGAGACCGACAAGAGTGAAACACTGACACAGCCCCACGAGTCCGGTCAGGCGATCGGCACCATCATGCTGGGTCAGGAGAACAACCATGACCGCTTCAACGAACTGGCTGTCCGCGGCTTGCCGTTCGTGGTGTGGGGCGCGCGACTGCCTGACCAGCTCTACTGCACCGTCGGCAGCGACAACCTGATGGGCGGTCGCCAGGCAACCGAACACCTGTTGGACTGCGGTGCCCGGCGCGTCGCCTTCTTCGGCGACGGCAGCCTGGCGGAGATCGGCCAGCGTCACCAAGGCTACGAAGCCGCTCTGGTGGCGGCCGGCCTGACGCCGGACCCTCAGCTGTACCGGCCTGTGCCCTTCGTCGACGCGGCCGTGCAGCGGGAGGTGACCGCCATGCTGGCCCAGGGTGTCGAATTCGATGCCGTGTTTGCCGCCAGCGACCTGGTGGCCTTGGCTGTCATTGCCGCACTGCGCGACCATGGCCTCCAGGTGCCACAGGATGTGCAGGTGGTCGGTTTCGACGACATCCGCCTGGCGGCGGAGTCGCACCCGGCGCTGACCACCATCCGTCAGTCGATCGATGAGGCCGGACGCGTGCTGGTCCAACTGCTGCTGGACAAGCTGGCCGGGCGCCGCGTGGAGTCGGTCATGATGCCGACGCGCTTGATGGTGCGGCAGTCCACGCGCGCGCGCTGAGCTGGCAGACCGTCAGCGATCGCGCCGCGGGTGCTCAGTCCTCCAGCGACGTGTCCAGCACGCCCGCAATCGCCTTCTGGTAGGCCGCGAACACGTCGATGCGGCCGTTGCCGATCATCGCGTTGGGCCACACCGTGGCGGCGGTGCCGCCGCAGGTCTGGTTGACCGGGTTGGTCACGCCGCTGCGCTGGGCTGTCTTGTTCAGCAGCTTCTCCACCGCGGACGGGTTGCCCTTGAGCGTGGGCACGGCCGACATCAGCAGCGCCGCGGCGCCGGCCACGTGGGGCGTGGCCATGCTGGTGCCGCTGAGGTTGGTGTAGGTGCTGGGCGGGTAGGCCGAGTTGACGTTCACGCCGGGCGCTGACACATCCGGCTTGACGCCCTTGCCGGTGACCGGGCCGCGGCTGGAGAAGCTGGCCAGCCGGTCGGCACTGTCGGTGGCGCCGATGGTGTAGGACAGCGGGTAGATCGCTGGCGGCTCGGTGATCGTGCCGCAGCTGGGGCCGGCGTTGGTGGCGGCGGCCACGAACAGGATGCCGCCCTTGACCAGGTTGGTCACCGCGCCCTTGATCTCGTTGCCCACCGTGCAGCCTTCACCGATGGTGCAGCCCCAGGAGTTGCTGATGATGTCCGGTGCCAGGTCCGGGTTGGGGTTCTGGTTGGCCAGGTCGGTGGGCGCCAGCAGCCACTGCATGCACTCGATGTAGGTGGCCGGCGTGCCGTTGCCGGCGTTCATGTTGCGGCAGCCGATCCACTTGGCGCCCGGCGCCACGCCGATCTGGTGGGTGGCGTGGTCGTCGCCGGCGAAGGTGCCGGCGGTGTGGGTGCCGTGGCCGTTGTCGTCGCAGGGCGCGGGTGAGTTGGCGGGGCAGCTGCCGTTGGCCACGTGGATCGCGTCATGCCAGCTGTAGTTGTGGTCGGCGGTGCTGCCGTTCCAGCCGCGGTACTGCGGCTTGAGCGCCGGGTGGTCCCAGCGGTAGCCGGTGTCCTGGCCGGCGATCACCACGCCCTGGCCGGTGATGCCCTGGGCCCACACCAGCGGCGCGCGGATCTTGTCGACGCCCCAGGCCACGGTGGACACGCTCTCGACCTGCGCCGGCTGCCCGGTGGGGCGGGGCAGGGCCACGGCGATCGTCGGGTTGGGATCGATGCGGGCCACCTCATCGCGCTCGGCCAGTGCCGCCAGCTCACTGGCGTTGAGCCGGGCGTGGACGATGTTGGCGATCCAGAAGGGCTGGTAGGCGATCTGGCGGGCATCCATCCAGGCGCGCAGGCCGCGCTGCTGCTCGTCGGCGCGCGCCACCAGCGCGGCCACCAGTGCGCGCCGCCGCGCCTTGTAGTCGGCGTCGGCTGGCAGGGTCGCGGTGGCAGGCGTGCGCTGGTCCTTCAGCACGATCAGCGCCTCGGCGCGGCCCTGGCGCTGCGCGGCGGCGGCCAGATCGGGGTGGACCTGACCGGCCCAGGTGCTGCCGCCCACCAGGGCGAAGCTGCTCAGAACCAGCGCGCTGGCGCGCTGCAGCGGGAGTCGGAAAGCCATGGGAACTCCAGAAGTGGTGGGCGAGGTGACGCCGACGCGGCCGATGGTAGGGCCGACCTGGGCGGCGCCGAACGGCAGCGGGCGGTGTCTCCCTAGAACCCGAGCGCCGCGGGCGTGCCTGTGGCTTGGCCTGGATCAATCTAGGGATGCGGGTAAACCCTAGTTCTCTGTCACAATGCTGACGACAGGCCGCCATCGAGATGAGCCGTGGAGACCGTTGTACCACCCACGATGGAAAGGCCCACCATGCCCCGCATCAGCTTCCTGCTGGCCAGCCTCACCCTGCTGACCACCAGCGCCCTCGCTGCCGACCCGGCCGCGCCCGCCCACGCCAACGCCGATCACCCCGCCGTGGCCCAGCAGCGCCTGGCCGCCCACGCCAGCATCGACCCCAACACCTTCCTGGTCCAGCCGCCCGCCAGCGTGCACTGGACCGCGGCCCCCGCGGCCACCCAGCATGCCGGTGGCGCGCACCCGGCGGTGATCGTCGCCGCGCGCACCGCGGCCGGCATCGACCCGAACACCTTCCTGGTCCAGCCGCCGGCCACCACCGCCTGGACCGCACCGGCCCCGACGCTGCGACTGGCCGACGCCACGCGCTGAGCCAACCCACCGCGGTGGCCCGCGGTCCCGCGGCCTGTCATGATGCCGCTATGACACGCCATGCCTTGGACCGCGGAGCCGGCCGATGAACGACGCCCCCTGGGTGCTGTACGGCGCGCCGGGCTCGGGCTCGGACGCGGTCGTCATGGCCCTGCGCGCCTGCGGCCTGCGCCACCGCCTGGTGCTGGCGGCCACCTGGGAGCCCGGCGAGGGCCTGGACGCCCTGCGGCGCATCAACCCGCTGGGGCAGGTCCCGACCCTGCAGTTGCCCGATGGCACGGTGCTGAGCGAAAGCGCCGCCATCCTGATCCACCTGGGCCTGCAATTCCCCGCTGCCGGGCTGCTGCCCGCTGATCCTGGCCGCCGCGCCCAGACCCTGCGCGGCCTGGTCTTCATCGCCGCCAACTGCTACCCGGCGGTCAGCATCAGCGACTACCCCGAGCGCTGGACCACCGCCACCAGCGTCAGCGCCCAGGCGAAGGTACGTGCCGCCGCGCGGGCACAACTGCACCGCGCCTGGGACATCTTCGCCGAGCAGTTCAGCGCGCTGCTGGACGAGGAGCCACCCGGTGCGCTGGCGATGCTGGCGGTGGTGGTCTCGCGCTGGTCGGGCACGCGGGCGCACCTGAAGCGGACCCGACCCGCGATGCATCAGGCGCTGACGGCCCTGGCCGAGCACCCCAGACTGCAACTGCCCTGACCGGCGTGCTGGTAGAGTGGGTTCACGCGCGATGCAGCGTCAGCGTGCGCAAGGGGAGAAAACAACATGAGAACCAGGACGGCCCTGCTGGCCGTGGCGCTACTGGCATTGCAGGCCTGTGGCGGTGGTGGCCGCGAGCCCACCGACGGTGGCTGCCTGAATCTCTATCTGGAACCGATCGTGCTGCTGGACCGCGTGAGCGTGGAAGGCGAGACCGGCACCATCAGCCGCGTCGTGATCGCCGATGTGCAACTCGACGGTCAACCGGTGTCACTGCAGCAGATCGCGGTGAGCTCGGGCATCGAGGAGACCGCGCAAGGCCTGGTGTGCAACCTGCCTTGCGGCCTGGGGAACACCGAAGGCACCTACACCCTCCAGCTCACCGCGTCGGGCTTCGCGCCACGCGCGGTGACAGTGACCGCGCGCTACGCGGTCTTCCAGGGCGGGTGCCCCTCGTCCAACGACGGTGGGACCCACGTCAGCGCGGTGATGAAACGTCTGTGATGACCACTGGGCGCTGGCACCGCGCTGTCAGACCACGCTCGCCACGCTGCCCCAGCAGCTCCACCTCACAACAGTCCGCCTGATGACACCTTGCTGGATGACCCGTACCGCTGCGGCGCTGCTGAGCACGCTGCTGCTGATCGCCACGCCCGCGCCGGCCGCCGACCAGGGCGCCGCTGACGCGCTGGCCCAGGCCAAGTCCGAGATCGACACCTACTACGGTGATGTCCAGCACCTGAACCGGGCCGCGCCCTTGCTGCTCAAGGCCTTGTCGGCGGAGCCCGGCAACGCGGCCATCTATGTGCAGGCGGCGCGCCTGACCATCAAGGGCGGCCATGTGGTGGCCAGCCAGTTCAAGCCCGGCACGGTCGAGGCCTACAACGAGCTGATCGACAAGGCGCTGGCGCTGGACCCGGCCCTCCAGAAGGCCCACATCCTGAAGGCCGAGGTGCACGACATCCGCAGACAGTACGAGCAGGAGCGGCTGTCGCTGGAACGGGCCCGCGCGCTGGGCGAGTCGGACCCCTGGCTGTGGGTAGGCTACGCGCGCTACTACCTGAAGATGGGCCAGTCCAACCAGGCCTTCAGCACCTACCTGCGGGTGATGCGCATGGGCCCGGGCCAGGGCCCTGAGGAGCGCAACGCCTACGTGGGCGCGCTCAACGAACTGGCCGGCTTCACGCTGCGGCCGGAAGACGGCGTGACCCTGCAGGACCTGGGCCGCAGGGTGCGCGAGGCGCGGCATCCGCAGGACGCCTGGGCCCTGGGCAACTTCGCCGAACAGGTGCTGTGGCGCGGGATGTTCGACGAGGCGATCGACTTCTCGCGCGAGGCGCTGAAGACCAGGGACTACGGCGCCGCCCGCCTGACCCTGGCGGCGGCGCTGTATGGCAAGGCCGCCGACCAGATCCTGCTGAAGCAGGAATCAGGCGTCCAGGCCCTGCTGGACGAGGCAGCCGCGCTGGGCGTCAGCCGGCAGCGCATCCTGCAACACCTGGCCGAGGACACACCCGAGGCGCGCCGGCGCGCGCCGGTCCTCGAGCGGATCGTCCGTTAGCCGGGGGCGGGTGCGGCGCTTACTCGTGCCGCAGCGCCTCGATCGGATCCAGCCGCGCCGCCCGCCGCGCCGGGAAGTAGCCGAAGACCACCCCGATCAGCGCCGAGAAGGCGAAGGCCAGCAGGTTCACGCCGGGGTTGAACAGGAAGGGCACCTGCATCAGGCCGGCCAGGGCCACCGACGCGGCGTTGGCCAGCACAATGCCCACCAGGCCGCCCAGTGAGGACAGCACGACGGCCTCAACCAGGAACTGCAGCAGCACCTCGCGCTCCAGCGCGCCGATGGCCAGGCGCACGCCGATCTCGCGGGTGCGCTCGGTCACGCTGACCAGCATGATGTTCATGATGCCGATGCCGCCGACCAGCAGGCTCACCGCGGCCACCGCGCCCAGCAGCGAGGTCATCAGCTGCGTGGTGCCGCTCAGCGTCTGGGCGATCTGGGCGGTGTCCAGCACGTTGAAGTTGTCGTCCTGGCCGTCGGCCAGCTTGCGGCGCTCGCGCAGCACGCGGGTGAGGGCCGCGGTGACCTGGCTGGCGTCGGCGCCATCGGCCATTGACACCAGCAGGGTGTTGATGCGGGTCGAGCCGGTGACGCGGCGCAGCGCGGTGCGCAGCGGCACGATGATCGTGTCGTCCTGGTCCTGGCCCATGGCCGCCTGGCCCTTGGCGGCCAGCGTGCCGATGATCTCGCAGGAGAAGGTCTTGACGCGGATGCGCTGGCCGATGACCTCGGCCTCGGCGCCAAACAGCTCGCGCCGCACCGTGGCGCCGACCAGGCACACCGCGGCGCCGGCAGCCTGTTCATCGGCGCTGAACACGCGGCCGCTGGCCAGGGTCCAGTTGGCGGCGGTGAAGTAGGCATTGGTGCTGCCGGTGACGGTGCTCGACCAGTTCTTGCCGTTGGCCACCACGGTGACGCCGCTGCGCACCTCGGGCGCCACCGCCTTGAGACCGCCCACCTGGCTGGCGATGGCCTCGACGTCGGCCTCCTTGAAGGCCGGTGCGCCCGCGGTGTTGGGCCCGAAGGCCAGGCGCTGCCCGGGGCGCACCTGCAGCAGGTTGGAGCCCAGGCTGCTGATCTGCTGGCGCACCGCCTGCGTGGCGCCATTGCCCAGCGTGACCATGGTGATGACCGCGGCCACGCCGATGACGATGCCCAGCACGGTCAGGAAGCTGCGCAGCAGGTTGCGGCGAATCGCCCGCAGCGCCAGGAACAGGGTATTGGCCCACATCAGACGGGCTCCTCCTGCAGGCGCTCGTCGCGCTCGACCCGGCCGTCGCGGAAGTGCACGATGCGCCGCGCGAACGCCGCCATCTCGGGCTCGTGGGTGACCATCAGCACGGTGATGCCCTGCTCATGGTTGAGGCGCTGCAGCAGTTGCATGATCTCGCGGCTGCGCTCGGTGTCGAGGTTGCCAGTGGGCTCATCGGCCAGCAGCACGGTCGGGCGGGTGACGATGGCGCGGGCGATCGCCACGCGCTGCTGCTGTCCGCCGGAGAGCTCGGCCGGCGTGTGGTCGGCCCAGTCGGTCAGGCCCACCTCGGCCAGCGCCGCCATCGAGGCGGCACGGCGCGCGGCGCGGTTCTCGCCGCGGTAGACCAGCGGCAGCTCGACGTTCTCCAGCGCCGAGGTGCGCGCCAGCAGGTTGAAGCCCTGGAACACGAAGCCCAGGTGCCGCCGGCGCAGGCGCGCGCGCGCATCGCGGTCCAGGCGCTGCACCGCGATGCCGTCGAACAGGTACTCGCCCGCCGTGGGCGTGTCCAGGCAGCCCAGCAGGTTCATCACCGTGGACTTGCCGGAGCCGCTGGGCCCCATGACGGCGACGAACTCGCCGGCCGCGATGTCCAGGTCGATGCCCTTGAGAGCCTGGAAGGCCACCGCGCCCTGGCCGTAGGTCTTGGTCACGCCGCGCAGGCGGATCAACGCGCCGTCGCTCATTTCGCCGGCGTGCTGCGCTGCTGGGTGATGACTTCCAGGCCTTCCTTCAGGCCCTCGCCGCTGACCTCGGTGACGCGGCCGTTGGACAGGCCCACCGTCACCGGCAGGGGCACCGGCGTGCCGTCCTGCAGCACCCACACCTGGCGTGGCTGGCCGGCGCGGGCGCCGGGGGCGCCGCTGCCGGGCTTGCGCTGGTTCATGCCTGGCGGGCGCGGCATCAGCTGCGCCACGATGCTGCCCCCGCCGGACGGCGCCGCCGGCGCGGCCCCGGCGGCCGCGGGCTGGAAGCCCAGCGCGGTGTTGGGCACCAGCAGCACGCCGGTGCGCTCGGTGGCGGCGATCGTGGCGGTAGCCGTCATGCCCGGGCGCAGGCTCAGGTCGGGGTTGTCCACCTGCAGCTGCGTGGTGTAGGTGACCACGTTGTCGGTGATGGTGGAGCCATAGGCGACGCGGGTGATCGTGGCCGGGTAGCGCCGGCCCGCCCAGGCGCTGACGGTGAACTGCGCCGTCTGGCCCACGCGCACCTGGCCGACATCGGCCTCGTCCACGTTGACCGACAGCAGCAGCTTGGACAGGTCCGGCGCCAGCGTGAACAGCGTGACCGCCTGCAGCGAGGCCGCCACCGCATTGCCGGGCTCGACCGCGCGCGTGAGCACCACGCCGTCGATCGGCGAGCGGATCGAGGCCTTGGCCAGGTTGGTCTCGTCGGTGCGCAGCGTCGCCTGGGCCTGGGTGACGCCGGCGGCCGCGCTGGCCTCGTCGGCGCGCGCCTTGTCCAGCGTGGCGCGGGCGTTGTCCAGCTCGGTGGCGGCGGGCAGCTGGCCGCCGGAGAGGCGCTGCACCTCATCCAGCCGGGCCAGCGAGGCCTTGGCCAGTGCGGCGCTGGCACGCGTCTGCGCCAATGCGGCCTGCGCGGCCTGCAGCGCGGCGCGCGACTTGCCGACCTGGTCGCTGAGCTTGGAGGTGTCCAGGCGCACCAGTACCTGGCCTTTCCTGACGCGGTCGTTGACGTCAACCAGCACCTCGGCGACGGTGCCGCTGAGCTCGCTGCCGATGCTGACCGAGCGCGTGGGCTGCAGCGTGCCGTTGGCGCTGACCGTCAGCGCCACGTTGCCGCGGGTGACCGCTTCGGTCAGGTAATGCGGCGCCTGGGCGGCCTGGCGGTCGGCGCGCCACCACAGGCCCAGCGCGGCGGCCGCGGCCAGGCCGGCGAGGGCCAGCCAGGGGCCGGGCCGGCGCCAGAGCGGGCGGCGATCGCCCTGCAGCCAGTCGGGGAGGGTGTCGGGGGAATCGGGCATGGTGTCGGTTCTCAGCGGTCGGCGCGGGCAGGGGCATCCCAGCCGCCCCCCAGCGCCTTCCAGGTGCGGATCAGGTTCGAGGCCTGGTCGGCGCGCGCCGTGACCCAGGCCAGTTCGCTGCTCAGCGCGGTGCGCTGGGCATCGAGCAGCGCGGCGGTGTCGATCAGGCCCGCCTGGCGACGCACCTGGCTCAGGCGCATCGCCTGCAGCGCGGCCTCGCTGGCGCGCCGCAGTGCGGTCTGGCGATCGGTCGCGCCCTGGAGCGCGGCCAGGCTGTCCTCGACGTCCTTGAGCGCGGCCAGCAGCGCCGCGTCATAGGCGGCGCGGGCGGCGTCCAGGGCAGCGTCCTGCTGCTCGAGCTGCGCGGCCTGGCGGCCGCCGTCCAGCAGCGGCCAGTTCACCGAGGCCGCCAATGTGGCCAGCGCAGCACCCGGCTGGCCCAGGCCGGCCAACGTGGCCGCCTGCAGGCCCAGCGAGCCATTGAGTGTCAGGCCGGGCCAGGCGGCCCGCTCGGCCTGCCGGCGGCGCAGCCAGGCGGCCTGGACCGACGACTCGGCGGCATGCAGGTCGGGCCGGCGGCGCAGCAGGTCGGCGGGCAGGCCGGTGGCCAGGCCAGCCAGGGCCTGGTCCAGTCCTGGCAGGCCGTCGGCGCTGTCGTCCGGCAGCGTGGCGGCCGCGGGTGGGTCGCCCGCGAGCACGGCCAACGCATGGCGGTCCTGGGTGACCTGCGCGTTCAGGGCCAGCAGGCTGGCGCGGGTGCTTTCCAGCGTCTGCACCACCTGCTGCAGATCCAGCGCGCTGGCCAGGCCGGCCTGGACGTTCCAGCGCGTCAGGTCTTGCGTTTCTTCCAGGCTGCGCAGGCTCTGGCGGGTGATCCGCTGGCGTGTCAGGTCGGCCTGCCACTGGGTCCAGGCCAGGCCCAGTTCGGCCAGCAGCGCCAGGCGGGTGCTGGCCAGGTCGGCCTCGGCCGTGCGCTCGTCGGCACGCGCCGCGGCCACGCTGGCGGCCGTGGCCCCCCACAGGTCGGCCTCCCAGCTGGCGCTGAAGGCCAGCGACAGCGTGTGGCTGCCACCGGCGCCGTCGGTCTGCTGGCCTTGGGCACTGCCGCCCAAGGCCAGACTGGGCCGCGCGGACGCTTCGCTGGCGGCGCGCAGCGCGCGGGCCTGGCGCAGCGCGGCCTGGGCGCTGCGCAGGCTGGTGTTGCGGGTCAGCGCGCGCTCGACCAGCGCATCCAGATCGCGGCTGCCCAAGAGTTGCCACCAGCGCGCTAGCGCGGCGTCGTCGGCCGGGCGGGTCAGGTCGCTGGCGGCCCAGCGGCTGGGCAGGGCCACGGTGGCGTCGGAGGCCGGGGGCGGTGTGCCCACGCTGGCACAGGCGGCGAGGAGCAGGACCGGCGCGCCCAGGGCGGCGCGCAGACATCGGGAGGTGGACAGGGGCATGGGTGGTTCGCGTCGCCGAGGTGCCGGCAGGGCACGGGGTCGACGGGGATCATGCTCGCGGTCCGACGGCACGGCCGTGCGTCCCGTTTGTAAAGTAAATCGGCCACCCGAAGGTGGCCGATCATCAAGCAGCGTGCACGCCGCCGGGGGTCACTGGCTGACGAAGGCGCGCTCGATGACGAAATCGCCTGGCGTGGTGGTGCTGCCTTCCTTCAGGCCGCGGGCTTCCATCATGGTCTTCAGGTCGCGCAGCATCTCGGGGCTGCCGCAGATCATCACCCGGTCCTCGGCGGCGTTGAGCGCCGGCACACCCAGGTCGGCGGCCATCTTGCCGTTTTCGATCAGGTCGGTCACGCGGCCCTGGTTCTGGAAGGGCTCGCGGGTGACGGTGGGGTAGTACTTGAACTGCTTGGTCACCATCTCGCCCAGGAACTCGTGCTGCGGCAGTTTCTTCGTGAGGTAGTCGTGGTAGGCCAGCTCCTTCACCTGGCGCACGCCGTGCACCAGGATGACCTCTTCGAACTTCTCGTAGGTGTCGGGGTCGCGGATGATGCTCAGGAAGGGGGCCATGCCGGTGCCGGTGGACAGCATGTACAGGCGCTTGCCCGGCACCAGGTAGTCGATCAGCAGCGTGCCCGTGGGCTTCTTGCCGACGATGATGCTGTCACCCACCTGGATGTGCTGCAGCCGGCTGGTCAGCGGGCCGTCCTGCACCTTGATGCTGAGGAACTCAAGGTGTTCCTCGTAGTTCGGGCTGACGATGGAATAGGCGCGCAGCAGCGGCTTGCCGTTCACCCGCAGGCCGATCATCGTGAAGTGACCGTTCGAGAAGCGCAGGCCGGTGTCGCGGGTGGTGGTGAAACTGAACAGGCGATCGGTCCAGTGGTGCACGCTCAGGACGCGCTCTTCGTGAAAGGCACTCATGGGGTGGGGCTGAGGAAAAACGGTGGGCTGGCGCCGGCAGTCGCACAGGGCGCAGGCACCGTGCCGCTCGGCAAAAACCCTGTATTGTCGCCGATTGGCGCCACAGCGCTTGCGCTGCGTCAATTCCGCGGCCCATGCACCGCCGTGCGGCGCTCAGTGCTGGTCGCCCACGATGTGCAGGTCAAAGTCCACCAGGTGGCTGGCATCGAGCGGGCCGCGCGTGCCGTCAGTGGTCAACGTGCCCTGCACGGTGCCGCTCCAGGTGACGCCCGGCAGGCCGCGCACGACGCCGCCGGTGGCGATCGGCCGGACGCGGTAGACGGTGCTGCTGCCCGGCGCCAGCGTGGCCACCGTGGCCCAGCGACCGGTGGGGGCGGGCAGGGCGGCGTTGCCGCGCCAGCGGTCGCCGTTGCCGGTGCGCCCCGCGCCCTGGTCATAGGCCACCAGTGTGATCCACCAGGGGTAGCTGCCCAGGTTGATCATGCCGCCGGGCAGACTGCCGCTGGGCTGGGTGCGCACCTGCAGCTTGCGGCCGTCGGCGCTGACGCGCACCGCGTCCAGCCGCCAGGCGTAGGCCGGACCGGTGTTGGACGGGTTGTACGCCAGATCGATCGGCGTGGCGGCGGCCCACAGCGGCACAGCGGCCAGCAGGGCGGTGAACAGACGGCGGGCGAGCAGGCGCATCAAAGGTCTCCCTGGGGTGGAGACCTGATCGTGGCGTGCCAGCGTGACGGCCGCCTTAAGGCCGCAGGCTCAACGCCCCAGCCAGTCGGCCAGCACCTGGGCCTGGTGCTCGCCCAGCGTGGGCGGCGCCTGCCGGTAGCTGACCGGCGAGGCCGACAGCCGGATCGGGTTGGCCACGCCAGGCACGCTGCCAAACGCCGGGTGCGGCAGGTCGATCTTCAGGCCGCGGGCGATGACCTGCGGGTCGGCGAACACCTCGGCCAGGCGGTTGATCGGGCCACAGGGCACGGCCTGCGACTCCAGCAGTGCGATCCACTCGGCGGTGGTCTTCATCACCGTGGCCTGGCGCAGCAGCGGAATCAGCACCGCGCGGTTCGTCACCCGCGCCGGGTTGGTGGCGAAGCGCTCGTCGGCCGACCATTCCGGATGACCGGCGGCGGCGCAGAAGCGGGCGAACTGGCCGTCGTTGCCGATCGCCAGGATCATGTCGCCGTCGGCGGTGGGAAAGTCCTGGTAGGGCACGATGGTGGGGTGCGCATTGCCCATGCGGCGCGGCGAAGCGCCGGTGGTCAGGTAGCTGGCTGCCTGGTTGGCCAGTGCGGCCACCTGCACGTCCAGCAGCGCCAGGTCGATCTGCTGGCCTTCACCCGTGGCGTGGCGGTGGTTCAGCGCCGCCAGCACGGCGATGGTGGCGTACAGCCCGGTCATGATGTCGACCAGCGCCACGCCCACCTTCTGCGGCCCCGCGCCGTCTTCCCCATCGGGGCGGCCGGTCAGGCTCATCAGTCCGCCCAGGCCCTGGATCAGGAAGTCGTAGCCGGCGCGTGGCGCATACGGCCCGGTCTGGCCGAAGCCGGTGATCGAGCAGTAGATCAGACGCGGATTCAGCGCCTGAAGGCTGGCGTAGTCCAGGCCATAGGGCGCCAGGCCGCCGACCTTGAAATTCTCCAGCACCACATCGGCCTGCGTGGCCAACTCGCGCAGCAGCGCCTGGCCCTCGGGCGTGGCCATGTCCACCGCGATGCTGCGCTTGTTGCGGTTGGCGCACTGGAAGTAGGCGGCCTGGCGGCTGTCGGCGCCGTTGGCGTCCTTCACCCAGGGCGGGCCCCAGGCGCGGGTGTCGTCACCGGCGCCGGGGCGTTCGACCTTGACCACATCGGCGCCCAGGTCGCCCAGCAACTGGCCGGCCCAGGGGCCCGCCAGCACCCGCGACAGATCCAGGACCTTCAGGCCCGCCAATGCACCGGTGTTCATGTCGTCAGAACGCCGCGATGCCCGTCATGGCCCGACCCAGGATCAGTGCGTGGATGTCGTGCGTACCCTCGTAGGTGTTGACCACCTCCAGGTTCACCAGGTGACGGGCGATGCCGAATTCATCCGAGATGCCATTGCCACCCAGCATGTCGCGCGCCACGCGGGCGATGTCCAGCGCCTTGCCGCAGCTGTTGCGCTTCATGATCGAGGTGATCTCGACCGAGGCCGTGCCGTCGTCCTTCATGCGGCCCAGGCGCAGGCAGCCCTGCAGGCCCAGCGTGATCTCGGTCTGCATGTCGGCCAGCTTCTTCTGCACCAGCTGGTTGGCGGCCAGCGGCTTGCCGAACTGCTTGCGGTCCAGGGTGTACTGCAGGGCCGTGTGCCAGCAGAACTCGGCCGCGCCCAGCGCACCCCAGGCGATGCCGTAGCGGGCGCTGTTCAGGCAGGTGAACGGGCCCTTCAGGCCACGCACCTCGGGGAAAGCGTTCTCCTCGGGGCAGAAGACCTTGTCCATGACGATCTCGCCGGTGATGCTGGCGCGCAGGCCCACCTTGCCGTGGATTGCCGGCGCGCTCAGCCCCTTCCAGCCCTTTTCCAGCACGAAGCCGCGGATCTGGCCTTCATCGTCCTTGGCCCACACCACGAACACGTCGGCGATGGGGCTGTTGGTGATCCACATCTTGGCGCCAGTCAGCTCATAGCCGCCGTCCACCTTGCGGGCGCGGGTGACCATGCTGCCGGGGTCGGAGCCGTGGTCGGGCTCGGTCAGGCCGAAGCAGCCGATCCATTCCCCGGTGGCCAGCTTGGGCAGGTACTTGCGCTTGGTGGCCTCGTTGCCGAACTCGTTGATCGGCACCATCACCAGCGAGGACTGCACGCTCATCATCGAGCGGTAGCCCGAATCGACGCGCTCCACCTCGCGCGCCACCAGGCCGTAGCAGACATAGTTCAGGCCGGCGCCGCCGTAGGCCTCGGGGATGGTCGGGCCCAGCAGGCCCAGCTCGCCCATCTCGCGGAAGATGGCCACGTCGGTCTGCTCGTTGCGGAAGGCCTGCAGCACGCGCGGGGCCAGGCGGTCTTGGCAGTAGGCGCGGGCGGCGTCACGCACGGCGCGCTCGTCCTCGGTCAGCTGGCTGTCCAGCAGCAGCGGGTCGTCCCATTGAAAGCGGGCTTTGGCGGCGGTGGCGTTCATGCGCAGGTCTCCACGGTTCGGTGTTCAATCATGGCATCGTAGACGCTGACACCGACGGGTGACAACCGACAATATTGCATTCCAATGTGCAGGAATGGAATTCCGGACCGACCCTCAAGCTGGGGGGATGGTACCGACCGCCCTGCGCTAGCATCCTTGCAGGGCCTGCGACGCAGGCCGGATCACACCCCCAAGGAGGACACACCGCATGTCACACCCTTCCCCGCGGATGCCATGGCGCACCGCACTCGTGTTTTCGGGCCTGCTGCTGGGCATGTCGGCCTGCCAGTCCGGCGCCGCCCTGCCGGACGATGTGCGCGACTTTGTCGCGCGGCGTGAGCAGTGCGACCACTTCCGCGGCGAGGAAACCGACAATGAGAAGCGGCAGGCCTTTCTGGATGAGCAACTGAAGAAGTACTGCACCGGCACCGACGCGCAACTGGCCCAGCTGAAGAAGAAGTACGCCGGCCAGTCCGCCGCGACCAAGGCGCTGTCGCGCTTCGATCCACGCATCGAGTAAGGGGCAGCAACATGGCAAGCCTGAGTGGATCGGTGGGCAAGGGCGGCGCGAACGCCGCCGCCGATGTGAAACTGGTGCAACAGAAGCTCAAGACCTTCGCTGCCATGCCTGACGGCAAGAGCTTCGATGTCAAGGTGGACGGCAAGAACACCAAGTCGCTGGAGGACGCGATCGCCGAGTTCCAGAAGCGGGTGGTGGGCATGAGCCGCGGCGACGGGCTGGTGGAGCCGGGCGGCAAGACCTGGCGGGCCTTGAACGGCCCGGTGCCGGCGCCGCCGCCGGCGCCCAAGGCGGCTGACCCGAAGAAGCTCAGCGGCGCGTCCTGGTGGCGTGCCAACCAGGCCAAGTTCCCGAACAGTGACAAGGTGGGTGACCTGGCCGGCTCGTTCCAGTCCAACGTCAAGGCCTTCCTGAAGGCGCTCGAGGCCGCGGGCGCCAGCGTGGACGTGGCGTCCACCTTGCGCAACAAGGAACGGGCCTTTCTGATGCACTACTCGTGGGAGGTGTCGCGCGGCAACGTGAAGCCCGCGAAGGTGCCGGCGAACTCGGCGCTCGACATCGTCTGGGACCACGGCGACGACAAGGCCTCGGTGCAAGGGGCCAAGGAGATGGCCGACCTGTTCAAGCTGAAGTTCAAGCCGTCGCTGACCTCTCGCCACATCGAGGGCAAGGCGATCGACATGAGCATCTCCTGGAGCGGCACGCTGAAGATCGCCGACAAGAAGGGCAAGACGGTGGAGATCGGCTCGCCCACCAACGGCGAGTCGAACAAGGAACTGCACAAGCTGGGTGCCACCTACGGCGTGGTCAAGCACCCGACCGATCCGCCGCACTGGTCCACCGACGGACGCTGAAGCGGGTGCGGCGCAAGATCCCCTCCACCGCCGCGCTGGCCGCCTTCGAGGCCGCTGCGCGCCACCAGAGCTTCACCCGCGCGGCCGAGGAGCTGTCGGTCACGCAAAGCGCGGTGTGCCGGCAGATCGCCTCGCTGGAGGATTTCGTCGGCGTGCCGCTGTTTCGCCGCGGCCAGCGCGGCGTGCTGCTGACCGAGGCCGGGCGGCGCTACGCGCGCAGCGTGGCGGCGCGGCTGGATGCGGTGGAGCGCGACACGCTGGACCTGATGGCCCAGGCCGGGCAGGCCGCCGGTGGCGCGCTGGAATTGGCGGTGGTGCCCACCTTCGCCACCCAGTGGCTGCTGCCCCGGCTGGCGCGCTTCCAGGCGGCGCACCCGGGCATCACGCTGCACTTCACGCCGCGCACCCGGCCCTTCCTGTTCGACGACGAGTCACCCTTTGACGCGGCGATCCAGCCCGCCGAGTCGCCGTGGCCGGGCACGCAGGGCCTGGCCCTGCTGCCCGAGCACCTGGTGGCCGTGGCCGCGCCCGCGCTGCTGAAGGGCCGCCGCGTGCGCACGCCGGCCGAGGTGGCGGCGCTGCCGCTGCTGCAGGCCAGCACCCGGCCCGACGCCTGGCGCCAGTGGTTCGAGGCCCAGGGCCTGCAGGTGGAGCAGGCCATGGCCGGCGCGCGCATGGAGCTGTTCTCGATGCTGGCCGAGGCGGCGGCCCAGGGGCTGGGCGCAGCGCTGGTGCCACGGCTGTTGATCGAGACGGAACTGGCCTCTGGCCGCTTGCAGCAGTTGCTGCCTTTTGCGCTGGACAGCGGCCGGCGCTACCACCTGCTGTACCCGCCCCACAAGGCCGACCTGGCGCCGCTGCAGGCGCTGAGCGACTGGCTGGCACAGGAGGCCGCGGCCGCCCGGGTGTCTGCGACCTGAGGAGAGACGGAGATGACCAACAGCACCCGGGGCCACTGCCTGTGCGGCGCCGTGCAACTGCAGGCCATGCTGCCGGCGCGCTGGGTGGCCCATTGCCACTGCACGATGTGCCAGCGCGCGCACGGCGCCGGCGTGGTCACCTGGGCCGGCTTCGATGAGGCGGCGGTGCAGGTGGATGATGCGCAGGGTCAGCTGCGCTGGTATGCCTCCAGCCCCGAGGCGCGCCGCGCCCACTGCGGCCGTTGCGGCACGCCCATGCTGTTCGCCTCCAGCCGCTGGCCCGGCGAGCTGCACCTGGCACGTGCGCTGCTGGACGAGGCGCTGACCCAGCCGCCCACGGCCCATGTGTTCCATGACACCCATGTCGACTGGCTGGTGCTGGGCGATACGCTGCCGCGCCATGCGGCCACCGACAGCGACTGAGCACTACACTGGCCGCTCCACCGATGGAGGTCCGACGATGAAGCCGAGGCTGGTATCCGTGCTGCTGGCTGCCCTGCTGGGTACGCTGAGCAGCGGCCCTGTCGCCGCCCAGACCGCCGAGCCCGCCTGGACCGTCGCCGGCCGCCAGGGCCTGGTGCGCCAGGTGATCGTGCCCACGGCGCTGGCCAAGGACGAAGCCGCCTACCAGCGCCAGATCGCCCAGCTGTGCGGGGCCGACGAGACCTGCTTCCTGAACTTCTACACCAACAGCACCGGCGCCGAGGTGGCGCTGCCGCTGCCCGACGCCATCGCCAACGAGGCCACCGCCACCTGGCGCCGCTCGATGAAGAACGGCGCGCGGCTGTTCACCTGGAGCTGTCGGCTGCAGGTCCCGGACCGACCCTGTTTCTGAACGGGTGCCCGGTGCACATCGCCCGCCTCGCCGACCCTGCTGACCCGCGCTGGCTGGCCTTGCGCCGTGCGCTGTGGGATGACAGCCGCGTGGATGAGCACCTGGCCGAGATGGCCCAGCAGTGCGCCGACGCGGCACGCTACGCGACCTTCCTGGCCTGTGCCGAGGACGGCACGGCGCTGGGCATGGCCGAGGCGGCGCTGCGCCATGACTACGTCAACGGCACCGACAGCAGCCCGGTGCTGTTCCTGGAGGGCCTGTATGTGGCGCCTGCCGCGCGCCGCCAGGGCCTCGCACGGGCCCTGGTGGCCGCGGCGGCCGACTGGGGCCGGGCACGCGGCTGCACCGAAATGGCCTCGGACACACCGCTGGACAACACATTGAGCCAGACGGTGCACGCCCGCCTGGGCTTCACCGAGACCGAGCGACTGGTGTGCTTCGCGATGTCGCTGAACGCGCCGGGCTGATCAGGCCTTGTCGGCCGCGCTGGTGAAGCTGTCGGCGAAGAACTGCTCGGCGGGCAGCCCGCAGCGCCCGGTGAAGTCGCGTTGCGCGGCGTCCACCATCGCCGGCAGGCCGCAGGCGTAGACCTGGTGGCCGCTCAGGTCCGGGTGGTCGGCCATCACCGCCTGGTGGACCAGGCCGGTGCGGCCGCGCCAGTCGTCCTCAGGACGCGCCTCCGACAGCACCGGCACATAGCGCAGGCTGGGCATCTGCGCGGCCTGCGCCTCGGCCCAGTCGTGCAGGTACAGGTCACGCCGGCTGCGGCAGCCCCAGTACAGCGTGGCGGGGCGGGTGATGCCTTGCTGCTGCAGGCGCTCGATCAGCGCCTTGATCGGCGCCAGGCCGGTGCCCGAGGCCAGCAGGATGATCGGCGACGCCGAGTCCTCGCGCAGGAAGAAGCTGCCGAAGGGGCCTTCCATGCGCACGATGTCCTTCTCCTTCATCGTGCTGAACACCTGGTCGGTGAACAGGCCGCCGGGCAGGTGGCGCAGGTGCAGCTCGATGCTGGGCGGCGAGCCCAGGTTGTGCGGCGCGTTGGCCATCGAGTAGGCGCGGCGGCTGCCGTCACGCAGGATGAACTCGATGTACTGGCCCGCGTGGTAGCTGAAGGCCTGGTTGGCCGGCAACTGCACCCGCAGGCGCATCACATCGGGGGCGAGCCTGTCCATCGCCAGCACGCGGCCGGGCAGCTTGACCACCGGGTGCTCGCCGGCGCCGGTGACGCTGCGGGCTTCCACCACGCAGTCGGTCTGCGGCGTGGCGCAACAGGTCAGCACCAGACCTTGCTGCTCCTCGGCGGCGCTCAGCGCCTTCTCGGCATGGGCGCCATGGATCACACGGCCTTCCAGCAGGCGCGACTTGCAGGAGCCGCAGGCGCCGTCCTTGCAGCCATAGGGCAGGCCGATGCCGGCGCGGATCGCGGCGTTCAGGATGGGCTCGTCACGCGCCACGTCGAACTGGCGCTCAGAGGGCTTCAGGGTGATGCGAAAGGTCATGATCGGCCGGGCCACTACACTGCCGCGATTGTCCCCGATGCCCCGAAAGACCTGATGCCGCGCACGCTTGACCACCGCCCCTCGCTGCTGATCGTGGGCTGTGGCGATGTGGGCATGCGGGTGCTGCGCGTGCTGGGCCGGCACTGGCGAGTGCTGGCGCTGACCAGCCAGCCCGCGCGCCTGGCCGAGTTGCGTGCCGCGGGCGCGACGCCGCTGCTGGGCGACCTCGACCAGCCCGGCAGCCTCTGGCGCCTGGCCGGCCTGGCCGACGCGGTGCTGCACCTGGCGCCGCCGCCAGGCGCCGGCACCGAGGACCCGCGCACCCGCCACCTGCTGCAGGCCTTGTCGCGCTGCGGCCAGCGGCCGCGGGTGCTCGTCTATGGCAGCACCACCGGCGTCTATGGCGATGCCGGTGGGGCGCTGTTCGACGAAACCCGCCCCGTGGCGCCGGCCACCGACCGCGCCCGTCGCCGCGTGGCCGCCGAGCAGGCGCTGCGCGCGGCGGGCCGGCGCGGCTGGCGGGTGGTGTTGCTACGCATCCCGGGCATCCATGCGCCCGACCGCGCCGGGGGTTCAGCCATCGACCGCGTGCGCCAGGCCCGACCGCTGCTGCGCCCCGAGGACGATGTGTTCACCAACCACATCCACGCCGATGACCTGGCGCGCGCCTGCGTGGCGGCGCTGTGGCGCGGCGGGCCGCAGCGGGCCTACCACGTGACCGATGGCGTGGATTGCTTGATGGGCGAGTGGTACGACCAAGCGGCCGACCTGGCCGGCCTGCCGCGGCTGCCGCGCGTCACGCGCGAGGAGATGGCGCGCACCGCCTCGCCGATGAGCCTGAGCTTCATGGGCGAATCACGCCGGCTGCGCAACGAACGCATGCGCTGCGAGCTGGGGGTGGAGCCCCTGCACCAGACGCCTGTGTGAGGCATCCCCAGGGCTGCGTTTACCAGCGCCGACGGCCCGAGAACGGCGGCTGACCGCGCCAGTAGCGGATCATCAGCCAGGCGCCCAGCATGCCGCCCAGGTGGGCGAAGTGGGCCACGCCGGTGAAGCCCATCAGGCCCTGCAGCAGCTCCAGCCCGCCGAAGACCAGCACGAAGGTGCGCTGCTTCATCGGGATCGGCGGGAACAGCGGCATGATCGTGCGGTTCGGGAACAGCATGGCCGAGGCCAGCAGCAGGCCGTACAGACCGCCCGAGATGCCGATCGTCGGGCCCATGCTGCCCACCAGCGCCGTGATCAGCATCTGCGACAGCGCGGCCGTCAGCACCGACGCGGCGATGAACTGCAGGTAGCGGCGCTGGCCCCACAGGCGCTCGATCTCGGCGCCGAACATGTACATGCCCAGCATGTTGAAGAACAGGTGCAGCATGTCGCCGTGCAGGAAGGCATAGGTCACCACCTGCCAGGGCATGAAGTGGCCGCTGGCCAGCGGCCACAGGCCGAACCAGCCCGTCAGCGCGTAGCCGCCCAGCAGGAACTGCAGGCAGAAGATGGCGGTGCAGGCCAGCATCAGGGCCTTGGTGACGGGAGGCAGGGGTGGCATGGCGTCGGTGTTGCGGCGCTGGTGCCCATGGCCAGACTCGAACTGGCACGCCTTGCGGCGGCGGATTTTGAATCCGCTACGTCTACCGATTTCGTCACATGGGCGCATCGGGCCGGGGCCGGGGCCCCGGTGCTGCGAGGGCGCGATTATGGCACGGGGGGGTGCTGGCCTAGGGGGGAGTGGGCGGGCATCCGTGGGTCATCGGTTGGCAGGCGCTTGGGGCAGGGGCCCGACAGTGGGGCCACCCCTGGGCCCCGGCGCCAGGGGGGACTTCACCCTTTGCCGCCACCTTGCAGGAGCACCGCCATGACCACCCATGCCTCCCGCCGCCTGGCCCTGTGCCTGGCCGGCTTCGTCTCGGCCACCACGGCGTCCGCCGCCGATGTGTCCGACGCCCACCGCAGCATCAGCAGCGACGGCACGCCCGCCCTGGCCAGCAGCAGCACCGCCGCCCCGGCGGCCGGTTTCCGCGGGCGCCTGGCGCCCGGCCTGGCGCCCGACGCCGAGGCCGAATTCCCCGCCGAGCGCTACTCGGCCGCGGAGATGGCCGACTTCGCCGCCCGCTACCGTCCGATGGTGGCTCCGGGCGCGCGCGGCGATGATCAGCTGGCACCCGAATCGGTGTTGGGCGCTGACCGCCGTTTTCGCGTCTACCCGTCCGAGTCCGGCTACCCCTACCGCGCGGTGGGCCTGCTGACCTTCAACCAGGGCACCGGCAGCTACACCTGCACCGGCTGGCTGATCAGTGCCGACACGGTGGCCACGGCCGGCCACTGCGTGCACTCCGGCGGCACCGGCGGCGTGTGGTCGAACACCATGCGTTTCTATCCGGGTCGCAACGCCGCCAGCGCGCCCTATGGCTCGTGCACCGCCAAGCGCCTGAGCTCGGTGGCCGGCTGGACCAAGAACGCCGATGAGAACTACGACTACGGCTCCGTCAAGCTCAACTGCACCGTGGGCAACACCACCGGCTGGCTGGGGCGCTGGTGGACCACCGGCAGCCAGGCCAACCTGCCGATCGCGATCGTCGGCTACCCGGGCGACAAGCCCAGTGCCACGCAATGGGGCGGCGCCGGCCGGATCGCGGCGTCCGAGTCGCGCAAGACCCGCTACTTCCTGGACACCGCCGGCGGCCAGAGCGGCGCCCCGGTGATCCAGGCCGACGGCACCGGCCCGGGCGGCTGCGAGGGCGACTGCGGCATTGCCATCCATGCCTACGGCGCTGACAGCCTGGGCCGCAACAGCGCCACCCGCATCACCGAAGCCGTCAACACCAACTTGCAGAACTGGATCAACACGCCCTGACAAGCGACCCCCGGCGGGCGAGGTGCTCAGGGGCGACGTGATAATCGGCCACCGTCGCGCCTGATCGCCCCGCCATGCCCACCTACCTGACCCTGGAAGACGCCATCGGCCGCACGCCGCTGGTGCGCCTGCAGCGCCTGCCCGGCGCCGAGATCGCCGCGCGCGGCAATGTCATCCTGGGCAAGCTCGAGGGCAACAACCCGGCCGGCTCGGTCAAGGACCGGCCGGCGATCAACATGATCCGCCAGGCCGAGGCGCGCGGCGAGATCCGCCCCGGCGACACGCTGATCGAAGCCACCTCGGGCAACACCGGCATCGCATTGGCGATGGCCGCGGCGATCAAGGGCTACCGCATGGTGCTGATCATGCCGGAGGACCTGTCGATCGAACGCGCCCAGACGATGAAGGCCTTCGGCGCCGAGCTGATCCTGACGCCCAAGTCCGGCGGCATGGAGCTGGCCCGCGACCTGGCCGAGCAGATGCAGCAGGCCGGCAAGGGCCGCATGCTCGACCAGTTCGCCAACGCCGACAACCCGGCGGTGCACTACGACACCACCGGCCCCGAGATCTGGGCCGACACCGACGGCCAGATCACCCACTTCGTCAGCGCGATGGGCACCACCGGCACGATCACCGGCGTCTCGCGCTTCCTGAAAGAGAAGAACCCGGCGGTGCGCATCGTGGGTGCACAGCCGTCCGAAGGGTCGCGCATCCCCGGCATCCGCAAGTGGCCCGAGGCCTACCTGCCGAAGATCTACGACCCGACCGCGGTGGACGAGCTGGTCTACGTCAGCCAGTCCGATGCCGAGGACATGGCGCGCCGCCTGGCCGCGGAAGAGGGCCTGTTCGCGGGCATTTCGGCGGCGGGCGCCTGCTGGGTGGCGCTGCAGCTGGCGCGCACGCTGGAGAACGCGACCATCGTCTTCATCGTCTGCGACCGTGGCGACCGCTACCTCTCGACCGGCGTGTTTCCCGCATGAGCGAGCCCTGGCGCTTCTGCCCGCAGTGCGCCGCGCCGCTGGCGCTGCGCCTGGCCGACGAGGACGGCGGACCGAAGGAGCGCCTGCGCTGCACCGCCTGCGACTTCACGCACTGGAACAACCCCACGCCGGTGCTCGCGGCGGTGGTGGAATGCACCGACCGCGACGGCCGCATCCTGCTGGCGCGCAACGCCGCCTGGAGCGGGCGCATGTTCGCGCTGATCACCGGCTTCATGGAGGCGGGTGAAAGCGCCGAGGAAGGCATTGCCCGCGAGGTGGCGGAAGAGACCGCGCTGACGGTGGACCGCGTCGAGCTGATCGGCGTCTGGGACTTCCAGCGCATGAACCAGGTGATCATCGCCTTTCATGTGCAGGCGCACGGCGATATCCGGCTGTCGCCCGAATTGGCCGAGTACAAGCTGTTCGCACCCCAGGACGTGGTCTGCTGGCCGGCCGGCACCGGCCATGCGATGGCCCAGTGGCTGCGCGGGCGGGGCCTCGAGCCGCGCTATTTCCAGCCCGGCGAACAGCCGGCGCGTTGAGGCCTAGAATCGGCGCTACAGGAGTGACACCCGCCATGGACGCCCAGAAGGAAATCGACACCCGCGGTCTGAACTGCCCGCTGCCCATCCTGAAAGCCAAGAAGGCGCTGTCCGAGATGTCCAGCGGCGACCTGCTGAAGGTGGTGGCCACCGACCCCGGGTCGATGCGCGACTTCCAGGCCTTCGCGCGCCAGACCGGCAACGAGCTGGTCGAGCAGACCGCGCAGGGCGAGGAATTCATCCACCTGCTGCGGCGCCGCTGAGCGGCCACCGCCCCCAAGAACACCAAGGGCCTGCGCGTGCAGGCCCTTTGTCATGGTGGGGGGCGGATCAGAGCGACAGCGCCTTCAGGTAGGCGCGGAAGCCCGGACCCAGCTGCGGGTGCGCCAGCGCCAGCTCGACATTGGCCTCCAGGAAGCCTTCCTTGCTGCCGCAGTCGTAGCGGCGGCCTTCATAGCGGTAGGCGAACACCTTCTCGCGGCGCATCAGCGCGGCGATGCCGTCGGTCAGCTGGATCTCGCCGCCCACGCCCCGCGGCAGGTTGGCGATCTCGCGGAAGATGCCCGGCGTCAGGATGTAGCGGCCGGCCACGCCCAGGCGCGAGGGCGCGTTCTCGGGCGCCGGCTTCTCGACGATGTGGGTCAGGTCCATCAGCCGCTCGTTGATGGGCGTGCCGGCGGCGATGCCGTAGCGGCGGGTGTGCTCGGCCGGCACTTCCTGCACCGCCAGGATCGAGGCCTGCCACTCGGCGAACTGGTCGACCATCTGCTTCATGATCGAGGGCTCGCCCACCATCAGGTCGTCGGCCAGCAGCACCGCGAAGGGCTCATTGACCACCACCGATTGCGCACACAGCACCGCGTGGCCCAGGCCCAGGGCCTTGGGCTGGCGGATGTAGATGCACTCCATGTCGTCCGGCTTGATCGAGTGCACCAGCGCCAGCAGTTCGCGCTTGTTGCCCGCTTCCAGTTCGTGCTCCAGCTCGAAGGCGGTGTCGAAGTGGTCCGGGATGGCGCGCTTGTTGCGGCCATTGACGAAGATCATCTGCCGGATGCCGGCCGAATAGGCTTCCTCCACCGCGTACTGGATCAGCGGCTTGTCGACCACCGGCAGCATTTCCTTGGGGTTGGCCTTGGTGGCCGGCAGGAAACGCGTGCCCAGACCGGCGACGGGAAAGACGGCTTTGTTGACGCGCATGGGTGCAGTGGGGGAGAGCAGGGATGTCATGGCATTCTTGCATGCAGGAATCGCGCCCAGCGTGACAGAACGCGGACGAACACCCCCCAGACTGCCCCCCGTTGAGGTGACGCTGGCGCTGGCTCAGGCCGCCGGCAGCTTGGTCAGTTGCTCGCGCAGACGGGCCAGGGTCTGGCCGAAATCGGCCAGGCGCTGGCGTTCCTGGGCCACCACCGCCTCCGGAGCGCGGGCGACGAAGCTCTCGTTGCCCAGCTTGGCCTCGGCCTTGGTGATCTCGCCCTCCAGCCGCGCGATCTCCTTGCCCAGGCGGGCCCGCTCGGCCGCGACATCGATTTCCACCTTCAGCGCCATCCGCGCCGCGCCCTGCACCGCCACCGGCGCGGCGGCGCTGGCCTCGGCGAAGGCGGCGTCGTCCAGCAACTGCACGTCGGCCAGCTTGGCCAGGGCCTTGAGCACCGGCGCAGCCTGGCCGAAGAACTCGGCATCGCCATTGACCAGCAGCGGCACCCGCTCGGCCGGCGACAGGCCCATCTCGCCGCGCAGCGAGCGGCAGGTCCCCACCAGGGTCTTCAGGCGCGCCATCCAGGCATCGGCCGCCGCATCGATGCGCTCGGGCTGGGCCACCGGGTAGGCAGCGCTGGCCACGGTGTCGGCGCTCTTGCGGCCGGCCACCGGCGCCACCACGTCCCAGAGCTCGGCGGTGATGAAGGGCGCCACCGGGTGCAGCAGGCGCAGCACGGTCTCCAGCGTGCGGATCAGCGTGCGGCGGGTGGCGCGCTGTTCGGCCTCGCTGCCGTTCTGGATCTGCACCTTGGCGATCTCCAGGTACCAGTCGCAGAACTCGTCCCAGACGAACTGGTAGATCGCGTTGGCCACGTTGTCCAGCCGGTACTCGGCGAAGCCCTGGGCCACCGCGGCTTCGACCCGCTGCAGCTCGCTGCTGATCCAGCGGTCGGCGGCGCTGAAGCGCATGTAGCCGTGGGCCTTGCCGCCGGGTTCGCACTCGGCCTTGGTGTGCTCCATCAGCCCGCAGTCCTGGCCTTCGCAGTTCATCAGCACGAACTTGCTGGCGTTCCAGAGCTTGTTGCAGAAGTTGCGGTAGCCCTCGCAGCGCTTGCTGTCGAAGTTCACCGAGCGGCCCAGCGTGGCCATGGCGGCGAAGGTGAAGCGCAGCGCATCGGCGCCGTAGCCGGGGATGCCCTCGGGGAATTCCTTCTCGGTGGCCTTGCGCACCTTGGGCGCGGTCTCGGGCTTGCGCAGGCCCTGGGTGCGCTTGTCCAGCAGCGCGGGCAGGTCGATGCCGTCGATCAGGTCCACCGGGTCCAGCACATTGCCCTCGGACTTGCTCATCTTCTTGCCGTGCGCGTCCAGCACCAGGCCGTGGATGTAGACGTGGCGGAACGGCACCTGCCCGGTGAAGTGCCTGGTCATCATGATCATCCGGGCGACCCAGAAGAAGATGATGTCGTAGCCGGTGACCAGCACGCTGCTGGGCAGGAACAGGTCCTGCTCAACGGTCCTGGCCGGCCAGCCGAGGGTGGAGAAGGGCACCAGCGCGCTGGAGTACCAGGTGTCGAGCACGTCCTCGTCGCGGGTGAGCGCGCCGCTGTAGCCGGCGGCCGTGGCCTTCGCTCGGGCTTCATCCTCGCTGCGCGCCACGAACAGCTCGCCGCCCGCGCCGTACCAGGCCGGGATCTGATGGCCCCACCACAGCTGGCGGCTGATGCACCAGTCCTGGATGTTCTTCATCCACTGGTTGTAGGTGTTGACCCAGTTCTCGGGGACGAAGGTCACATCGCCGGATTCAACGGCCTCGATCGCCTCCTCGGCGATGCTCTTGCCGTTGGCGCCGGCCTTGGTCATGGCGACGAACCACTGGTCGGTCAGCATGGGTTCGATCACCTGGCCGGTGCGGGCGCAGCGCGGCACCATCAGCTTGTGCTTCTTGACCTCGACCAGCAGGCCCTCGGCCTCGAGCTGGGCGACGATGGCCTTGCGCGCGGCGAAGCGGTCCTGGCCGACATAGACGGCCGGGATGTCGGTGGCTTCATGGGCGCTGACCTGGGCGGCCAGGTCGAAGATGGTCAGCATCGGCAGGCCATGGCGCAGGCCCACCTGGTAGTCGTTCTGGTCGTGCGCGGGCGTGACCTTGACCACGCCGGTGCCGAAGGCCTTGTCCACGTAGGCGTCGGCGATCACCGGCACCCGGCGGCCAGTGATCGGCAGGCGCACCTGGCGGCCGATCAGGTGGGTGTAGCGCTCGTCCTCGGGGTGGACCATCACCGCGGTGTCGCCCAGCATCGTTTCCGGCCGGGTGGTGGCCACCACCAGCGACTCGTCGCTGCCCTCGATGGGGTAGCGGATGTGCCAAAGCGAGCCGTCTTCCTCCTCGCTCTCGACCTCGAGGTCGGACACCGCGGACTTGAGCACCGGGTCCCAGCTGACCAGGCGCTTGCCGCGGTAGATCAGGCCTTCCTCGTAGAGGCGCACGAAGGTCTCGGTGACCACGCTGGACAGCTTCTCGTCCATCGTGAAGTACTCGTGCTCCCAGCTCACCGAGTCGCCCATGCGGCGCATCTGGCGGGTGATGGTGGAGCCTGACTGCTCCTTCCATTCCCACACCTGGGCGACGAAGTTCTTGCGGCCCAGGTCATGGCGGCTGAGCTTCTTCTCCTGCAGCTGGCGCTCCACCACGATCTGCGTGGCGATGCCGGCATGGTCGGTGCCCGGCACCCACAGGGTGTTGAAGCCCCTCATGCGGTGGTAGCGTGTCAACGAGTCCATGATGGTCTGGTTGAACGCATGGCCCATGTGCAGCGTGCCGGTCACGTTGGGCGGCGGCAGCTGGATGCAGAACGAAGGACGCGACGCGTCCAGCGTCGGCCGGTAGACGCCGCTTTGCTCCCACAGCGGGGCCCATCGGGCTTCGATGTCTCGGGGTTCGAAGGACTTGGCGAGTTCGGTCATGGCGGGGGACACTGGAAGCGGACGGTGGCCACGGCAACGCCTGGACACCATTTGGATGTCAACGCAGGGGCCACGCGGGGAGTTGCTGGGATTGTAGGCGGTGGTCGCCCAGGCACAGGAGATGCAGATGAGGATGAACGAGCTGTGGCGCCGGGGTCGCGCCGGTCTGGGGGCTGCCGCGGCGGGCCTGGTGCTGGCAGCCTGTGGCGGCGGGGGGGGCGGCGATGGCGGCCCGCCGCCGCCGCTGAGCTGCTCGGTGACCGACCAGAAGATCTGGCTGGCCGATTACATGTCCGACTGGTACTTCTGGTACGCGATCAGTCCGCGCCCCGACCCGGCCAGCTACGCCAGCGTCGAATCCCTGTTCGATGCGCTGCTGTTCCCCGGCAACGCCACCTTCCCTGCCGACCGCTGGAGCTACGCCACGCCGACGGTCGACTACCAGCGCTTCTTCGGCGACGGCCAGACCCTGGGCTTCGGCGTGATGGTGGCGGGCCTGGAGGTGTCTGGCCACCCCGACTGGCCGCTGTATGTGCGCTACATCGAACCCGGCTCGCCGGCCGCCAGCGCCGGCGTGCTGCGTGGCGATGAGATCCTGCGCATCAACGGCCGGGCGGTGTCCGATCTGATCGCCGCCAACGACTTCTCGGCGCTGTCCGCCACGGCCACCGGCCAGTCGCTGACGATGCTGCTGGACAACGGTGTGTCGCAGCGCACCGTCACGCTGACGTCTCGTGTCTACGATCTGGTGCCGGTGACCAACGCCAGCGTGATGAGCACGCCGGGCGGCCGCACGGTCGGCTACCTGCAGCTCAAGGACATGGTCAGCCAGGCCGAGCGTCCCTTCGACACCGCCTTCGCGCAGTTCCGCGCCGCCGGGGTGCAGGACGTGGTGATCGACCTGCGCTACAACGGTGGCGGCCTGGTCTCCACCTCAGGGCGGCTGGCCTCGTATGTGTCGGCGCCGCGCACCGCGGGCCAGACCTACTCGAAGCTGCTCTACAACGACCGTCACGCGTCCAGCAACCAGGTCTTCGCCTTCGGCAATCCGGCCAACGCGCTGGGCCTCTCAAGGGTCTACCTGCTGATCGGGCAGCGCACCTGCTCGGCCAGCGAGCAGCTGATCAATGCGCTGCGCCCCTTCGTGCAGGTGGTCACGGTGGGCGACACCAGCTGCGGCAAGCCGGTCGGCTTCCTGCCGCAGGACGATGGCTGCGGCACCACCTGGAGCGTGGTGAACTTCGAATCGGTCAACTCGCGCAACGAAGGCCGCTACTTCGATGGCTTCGATGCCACCTGCGCGGTGGCCGAGGATTACGGCCAGCCGCTGGGCACCGCCACCGAGCCGCTGCTGGCCACGGCCATGGACCACGCCGACACCGGCGCCTGCCCGGTGGCCCTGGGCGCCAAGGCGCCCGGCCGCGCCCGCGCCCTGGCGCTGCGCCCGCTGGCCGAGCGGCCGCACTGGCTGGAGCCGGGTGACCGGCGCGGCATGATCGGACGCTGATCAGCCCAGGAAATCACGCAGCAGCCCGGCCAGTGCCGTGGGCTGCTCGTGGTGCAGCATGTGCCCGCAGGGCGAGAGCCGCTCGCGGCGCAGCTGTGGCACCACGGCGATGCGCTGGTCGAACTCGGCCAGGCTGTAGCGCTGCCCCCACCACAGCGACAGGTCGGTCAGGTCGCCGTCCACCCACAGCACCGGGGCGCTGATGCGGCGCCACGCCGCCAGCACCTCTTCCACCCGGTAGAGCAGCGGGTTGATGCGCTTGTGCGCCGGGTCGCCCAGGATGTGCCAGCGGCCTGCGGCATCCGGCTGCGCCCACTGGCGCGCCAGCCAGGCCGCCTTGTCCTCGGGCAGGCGCGGGTTGGTCTGGCGCAGGCGCGCGGCCACGGCCTCGGCGCTGTCGTAGCTGCGCAGCGGGGCCGCCTCGGCCAGTTCGTCCAGCCACTTGGCCAGGCGGCGCGGGGCCTCGTCGGGCTCGCTGCGCGGCAGGCCGAAGCCTTCCAGGTTGACCAGGCGGCGGATGCGCGTGGGCCGCACACCGGCGTAGTGCATCACCACGTTGCCGCCCATGCTGTGGCCCAGCAGGTCGACCGGTTGCGCGCGGGCGTCCAGGCCGTCGAGCCGGCCGTCCAGCAGCGCGTCCAGGTCGGCCAGGTAGTCGGGGAACCAGTAGTGGTCGGTGGGCGGCACGCGGGTGTGGCCGTAGCCGCGCCAGTCCAGCGCCAGCACCCAGCGCGTCTGGCCCTCCAGTGCGGCCAGCGCGTCGACCATGAACTGGAACGAGGCGCCGACATCCATGTAGCCGTGGCACAGCAGCAGCGGCGGCCGCTCCGGGGTCGCCATCGAGGCATCGCCCCAGACGGTCAGGTGGTAGTCCAGCCCGCGCAGCGGTACGAACAGCGAACGGCCGGCGCGGCGCGGCAGGTAGGCGTCAGTCATGGCTGGATGGTAGGGGCGCTGCGCCGCCCGCGCTGGCGCACGGGTGACAGAATCCCGCGCATGACTGCAAGCCACCACCTGCGCCCGGCGGCGCCTGCCGATGTGCCGGCGATCGTCGGCCTGATCCGCGAACTGGCCGAGTTCGAGCAGCTCTCGCACCTGGTTGAGACCACGCCCGAGCGTCTGCACCCGCACCTCTTCGGCGAGCGACCGGTGGCCGAGTGCCTGGTCGCCGAGATGGGCGGCGCGGTGGTGGGCTTCGCGCTGTTCTTCACCAACTTCTCCACCTTCCGCTGCCGGCCGGGCCTGTACCTGGAAGACCTGTATGTGCAGCCCGCGCACCGCCGCGCCGGCATCGGCCGCGCGCTGTTGAAGGCGGTCGGGCGGCTGGCCGCGCAGCGCGGCTGCGGGCGCTTTGAATGGTCGGTGCTGGATTGGAATGCCAACGCGATCGCGATGTACCAGGCCATGGGCGCGACGGTGCTGCCCGACTGGCGCATCTGCCGCGTCAGCGGCGAGGACCTGGCGTCCTGGTGATCAGCCGCGGCCGCGGTCCCAGCGCGGCAGGGTCAGCGTGAAGCAGCTGCCTTGGCCAGGCTCGGAGCGCGCCGTCAGGCGGCCGCCCATCTGTTCAGCATAGCTCTTGCAGATGCTCAGGCCCAGGCCGTGGCCCTTGATGCGGCTGCGCTCCGAGCCCAGGCGGTTGAAGGGCTCGAACAGCTGGGGCAACAGCTCCGCGGCGATGCCGATACCGTTGTCCTCCACCTCGATCCAGGCGTCATGCTCGTCATGGCCGCAGCGCAGGCGCACCGCGCCGCCATGGCGGCCGTACTTGATGGCGTTGGACAGCAGGTTGATCAGGATCTCGCGCACCCGCCGCGCATCGGCGCGCACGCGCGGGGCCTCGCCCACGTCGCTGTCGATGCGCATGTCCAGCGCCTGCGCCTCGGCCCGGTTGAGCGCGACCGCGGCGTGCACCTCGTCGGCCAGCGTCACCGCCACCATGTCGAGCTTCAGCTGGCCGCTCTCGGCGCGGTTGATGTCCAGCACTTCCTCGACCAGTCCCAGCAGGTCGGCGCCGGCGGCGCGGATGTGCGCCAGGTAGGGGCGGTGTTCGGCCGGCAGGTGGTCCAGGTCGGCCGTCAACAACTGGGCGAAGCCCATGATGGCGTTCAGGGGCGTGCGCAGCTCATGGCTCACGCGGGACAGCGTCTGGGCGCGTGCCTGGCTGCGCGTCTCGGCGTCGCGCTGCCGGGACTCCGCCGCCTGGCGGGCCTGCTCGGCCTCGCGGGCCTGCACCTGCGCCGTCAGGTCGATCAGCGAGCAGATCAGCGCCACGCCACGCACCGCGGCCTCTGCGTTGTCGACGCGCCGAAGCACGATGCGCGCCACCCGGGCTCCGCCGTTGCCGGGCTTCAGGGCCTGCTCTTCCAGCGTGGCCTCGCCCTGCGTGCGCGCATGGGCCAGCGCGTTGACCCAGCGCAGGTCGGCGTCACGGCCCTCCAGCAGACGGCGCAGCATCAACGGCGCCCGGGGCAGCGGGCGTGACAAGCCCAGGTAGTCCACCGCGCTGCCGTTGGCCTCGACCACCGTGCCCACGTCGCTGAGCAGCAGCACCGGCACCGGCAGCGCCTCGAAGAGGCTGGCGAACCAGGCCAGGGCCTGCTCGGTGGCCGCCTGCTGCTCACGCAACTCCTCCAGGTGCTGCGACAGTTCACGCTGGTAGCGCTGCACCGTGCCGGGCAGCGTGTCGGGCTCCTGGCTCACCAGGTGCGGGCGGACTGTCACGGCGCGGCCTCGGCAGGCTGGCCGGGCAGCCGGAAATGCGTGACCACCAGGCCGCCGCCCCGGGTCGGGAAGGGCCGCGCATGCATGGCGAACCAGCGCAGCTCGCTCGGGCCGTGGCAGTCGTAGACCTGACGGTACTCGGGCTGCCGGCCGGCCATCACCTCCTGCAGCCCGGTCAGCGTGGCGCGGGCCAGCGGGTGGCCGGAGCGCGCCAGCACCGCCAGGTAGTTGGCGCCCACCGCCACCATCGGTGAATGCTCGCCGCCATTGGCGCGCGCAAAGTCGCTCCAGGCCCGGTTGACACGTCGGATCGTGCCCTGCGGATCAAGCACCGCGATGTGCTCGGGCAGGGAATCGATCAGGTCCTGCAGCAGCGAGGCGTCACGCACCCGGGTGATGTCGATGAAGGTGACCACCGCACGCCGCGGCCGCCCCGGCAGGTGCGAGTAGCCGACCATGCTGGCCATGAAGCGGGTGTCGTGGGGACCGTCGACCATGCGCTCGATCGGTGTGTCCTGGTGCAGCGCCTGGCGCAGGTCGGCGCTCAGGCCCGGGTAGTCGAGCAGCGAGTTGAAGTCCTCGATCGAGCGGCCCAGGTCGCTCTGGCGCAGCCGGAACAGCATCGCCGCTTCCGGCGTGAAGCGCACCAGGCACAGCGCCTGGTCGACGAAGATGGTGGCCAGTCCGGTGGCCTGGGCCATGCCCTCCAGGTCAGCGTTCAGCGCATTCAGCGCATCGAGCTTGGCATTGAACTCGGCGTTGACCGTGTAGAGCTCCTCGTTGACCGATTGCAACTCTTCATTGGTGGACTGCAACTCCTCGTTCGAGGACATCAACTCCTCGTTGGTGGACTGCAGCTCTTCATTGGAGGACTCGAGCGCCTCGATGGTCGCCTGCAGGCTCTGGCGGGTGGCGCTGAGTTCCTGCTCGAGCGCGCTGACGGTGTCGACTGGCCGGGTCTCGACGCCGTCCGCCACCTCGGGCAGCGCGAGCTCCTCGATCGAGACCAGCACGCCGTCCAGCGCATGGCCCGCATCCAGCGGCTGGGCGTGCACCACCAGGCGATGGGCGACGCCGTCGATGTCGAGCTGCACCGGCGCCGAGCGATGCGCCTGCCGATCGGCCTGCACCAGGTGCTGCAGGTGCAGGACCACCGGTCCCAGGCGCTCGGGCAGCATGCGCATCACGTCGAGCGAGCCCTCGCCCTCGGGCATGCGCAGGTAGCGCCGCGTCGGGCCCCAGGCATGGATCAGTTCGCGCTGCGCGGAGATCAGCAGGCTGGCCGGCAGCCAGGCGGACATCAGCTGGTGCAGCCCCTGGTCGATCAGGCTGCGGGCGTGGGACGGCGTGGGGCCGGCATGCTGCGGCCGCGCCACCCGCGCGCTGCTGGCAAAGGCGTCGCGCAGCGCCGAGGCGGTGGCCACCGGGCGCTCCAGGCGGTAGATCTTGTGCAGGCCGTCCAGGGTGGAGAATTCAGCCTGGATCGGTCCGAGCGACTCGCTCGCCCCCAGGAACAGCGTGCCGCCGGGCAGCAGGGCGTACTGCAGACGGCGCAGCAGGCGCTCCTGCGCCGCGGTCTGGAAATAGATCAGGGTGTTGCGGCAGGCCACCAGGTCCATGCGCGTGAACGGGGCGTCGTCGAGCAGGTTGTGGCGGGCGAACAGCACCAGCTGGCGCAGCTCGGGCCGCACCATCCACAGCTCGCCCTGGCGCACGAAGAAGCGCTCCAGGCGCTCCTGCCCCAGCACCTCGGCGGTGATGGCGGGGTAGCGGCCCTGGGTGGCGATGTCCAGCACCTGCGGATCGACGTCGGTGCCGAACACCTTGATGGAGGCGCTCACCCCCAGGCGCTCGGCCGTTTCGACGCAGGCCATCGCCAGCGAGTAGGCCTCCTCGCCCGAGGCGCAGCCGGCACACCACAGCCGGATCGGCTGGCCGCGGCGCTCCAGCAGCAGCGGCTCCAGCACCTGGCGGCTCAGCGCGTCAAAGGCGGACGCATCGCGGAAGAAGCTGGTCACCGGGATCAGCAACTCGCGGCGCAGGCGCTCGCGCTCCTCGCTGGACTTCTCCAGCTGGTCGGCGTAGTCGCTGGCGTTGGCGGCGCGTGTGACCAGCAGGCGGCGCTCCAGCCGGCGCAGCACGGTGGGCAGCTTGTACACGCTGAAGTCGATGCGGCCATGCTCCAGCAGCAGGTCGAAGATGCGCTGCAGTGCCGGGCGCAGCTGGCGCGAGGCCAGCAGGTCGCCCTGGCCCATCCGGGCCGATTCGCCACGCACGATCTCCTGCGCCAGCTCGGCCAGGGCGGCAGGTGGCAGCGCCGCATCGACCGCGGTGCTGGCCATCACGCTGCGCGGCATGCTGTCGAACTTGGCGCTGTCGGGGGCCTGCACCAGCACATAGCCACCAGCGCGGCGCAGTGCGTCGGCGCCCACGCTGCCGTCGGAACCCGAGCCCGACAGCACCACCGCCACCACCCGCTCGGGCGCAGGCTGTGTCAGCGACAACAGGAAGTGATCGATCGGCAGGGCCAGGCCCTGCGCCGGACGGGGTTCGAGGTGCAGGGTGTCGGCGGCCAGCGACATCGACACACCGGGGGGCATCAGGTAGACCTGGTTCGGCGCCAGCGCCATGCCGTCCTGGGCGGTGCACACCGGCAGCGCGGTGTGCCGCGCCAGCAGCTCGGCCATCAGCGACTTGTGGTCCGGGGCCAGGTGCTGGATGACGACGAAGGCGGCGCCCGCCGGGTGCCGAAGCGCGGCGAAGAACTGCTGCAGGGCTTCCAGCCCGCCGGCGGAGGCGCCGATGGCCACCACCCACGGCGGGTGCGGCGGCAGGCTGCTGGGGTCAGGGGAATCGTCCACGGGTGCGAACCGTCAAGGCGAAGGGCACAGGTCAGTGGACGGCATGTTCCCCACAGTGCTTTGCCCAGGTCAAGGTCGGGTGTCAACCTGGCCACACACAATGCGCGCTTGACGGTCAGGACTTCAACGAGCGTTGATCACGGTCAATGTGGCGCGGCCGGGCTGCTCCCGATGGTGGGGGCGCCGGTCGCCGGATAGGCTGGCGCCATGCCCACCCCGATCCCTGATGGCACCGACGCCTGGGCCGCTCTGCACGGCGGCCTGGTCTGGCAGGTGCCCGACCACTTCAACATCGCCCAGGCCTGCTGCACCCGCTGGGCGCGCAGCCATCCGCAGCGCGTGGCCCTGCGCACCGAAGCCGCGGGCCGCAGCGTGCGCCTGACGCGGTTTGGTGAACTGCAGACCCAGGCCGACCGCCTGGCCAGGGCGCTGCGCCGCCTGGGCGTGCGGCGCGGTGACCGCGTGGCGGTGGTAATGCCGCAGCGCATTGAGACCGCGGTGGCCCACATCGCCATCTACCAGCTGGGCGCGGTGGCGATGCCGCTGTCGCAGCTCTTCGGTCCCGAGGCGCTGCTCTACCGCCTGCAGGACAGCGAGGCCGTGGTGGCCGTCGGCGACGCCTCGACGATCGCCGCCCTGCGCGCGGTGCGTGGCGAGTGCCCCGCGCTGCGCCACCTGATCGCGGTCGACACGCCCGCCGGCACGGACATCGACTGGACCGCCGCACTGGCCGCCGAGCAGGCGGGCTTCACCGCCGTGCGCACCCATGCCGACGAGGCCGCGGTGCTGATCTACACCAGCGGCACCACCGGGCCGCCCAAGGGTGCGCTGATCCCGCACCGGGCGCTGATCGGCAACCTCAGCGGCTTTGTCTGCAGCCAGAACCTGCTGCGCAGCGGCAGCGGGCGGCCGCTGCGTCGCGCCCTGGGGCCGGGCGGCTTGCCCGCCGATGCGGTGTTCTGGAGCCCGGCCGACTGGGCCTGGACCGGTGGCCTGATGGACGCGCTGCTGCCCAGCCTGTACTTCGCGATGCCGATCGTCGCCTGCGCTGAACGCTTCGACCCGCAGCGGGCGCTGGCCCTGATGGCGCACCACCGGGTGACCAACACCTTCCTGTTCCCCACCGCGCTCAAGGCGATGATGAAGGCCTGCCCGCGTCCGCGCGAGCAGCATGCGCTGCGGCTGCGGGCGATCATGAGCGCCGGCGAGGCCGTCGGCGACACGGTGTTCCACTGGTGCCGCGAGGCGCTGGGTGTCACCGTCAACGAGATGTTCGGGCAGACCGAGATCAACTACATCGTCGGCAACTGCAGCCAGACGCTGGGCACCGACGGCCACCCGGCACCAGGCTGGCCGGCGCGCCCGGGCAGCATGGGCCGGGCCTATCCCGGCCACCGGGTGGCGGTGATCGATGACGAGGGGCGCGAGTGTCCGCGCGGCACACCCGGTGACGTGGCCGTGCACCGCCGCGATGTGCACGGCCAACCCGATCCGGTGTTCTTCCTGGGCTACTGGAAGCGCGACGAAGCCACCCGCGCCAAATACACCGGCCCGGTGGACGACAGCTGGTGCCGCACTGGCGACACCGCGGTGATGGACGAGGACGGCTACCTCTGGTACCAGGGCCGCAGCGACGATGTCTTCAAGGCCGCCGGCTACCGCATCGGGCCCAGCGAGGTCGAGAACTGCCTGGTGCGCCATCCCGCGGTGGCCAACGCCGCGGTGGTGCCCAAGCCCGACCCCGAGCGCGGCGCGCTGGTCAAGGCCTATGTGGTGCTGGCGCCGGGCTTCACCGGGGGTGAGGCCCTGGTGGCCGAGTTGCAGCAGCACGTGCGCGGCCGCCTGGCGCCCTACGAGTACCCGAAGGAGATCGAGTTCATCGACGCGCTGCCGATGACCACCACCGGCAAGGTCCAGCGCCGCGTGCTGCGGCTGCAGGAAGAGGCGAGGGCGGCTGGCCGGGCCTGAGGGGCCGAGTGCCTCAGGCGCTCAGCGGCCCACCAGCTGGAAGGCCATGTCCTGGCTGCCGTGCAGGTAGAACTTGTCGCCGGTCCAGGCGGTGCAGTAGAAGTCCAGGTGGTCGCCCCCATCGCTCCAGGCCCAGCCCCAGGTGGGCACGCCGCTCTGCCAGGCCAGCACGCTCAGCCAGTAGTTGGTGGCGCCCTTGAGCAGCAGCGGCTGGGGCAGCTTGACCTGGTAGTGGATGCGGTCGCCCTCCACGGTCTGCGTGACCTTGCTGATCGCGAAGCGGTAGGCCTGCACCATGCCGCCCTGGTAGTTGCCGACATCGGGCTGCACCGGCCGGCCGTCGGGGTAGTCGATCGAGGTCCAGAACTCCAGGTGGAAGCTGTCCACCGTGGTGGCCGTGCCCCAGTTGCCCAGGCCGCCCCACCAGTGCACGCTGGTGATTTTGGCGTCCGTCGTCAGGCGGAAGTTGTCCCAGACCTGCTGGTCCCAGTCGCTGCCGTCCACGCCCCACTGGGCCGAGGGCGCCAGGCCACCCGGCACCGACACGACCTGGCGGAACAGCTTGGCGGCCGAGGCCGGACCTGACAGTGCCATGCCCAGGGCGAGGGCGGCGGTGAGGCAGGCGGAGCGAAGCAGCGGGCGCATCGGGGATCCTGTCTATAAATGTGCAATATGGCCATTTTATGGCGAAACGGGGCCGACGGACAAGGCTGGCGCCTCGCTGGGCTGGCCGGTCTCCTGCGGCGTGCGCCTCAATCCGGCCGACACCGCGCCGATATCCCCAGGACGGCCCCACCCCGGGGCCCGCTGCCGACCTGCACCGATGTCCTGCCGATTTCCCCGCGCCGTCCTGTCCCTGCTGTGCCTGGTGTTGGCCGCGCCGGCCATCGCCTCGCCGGACGCCACGCTGGCTGAGCTGCCGCTGGAAGCCCTGCTGGACCTGCCGGTCAGCGGGGCGTCGCGCCTGGGCACCCGCCGCAGCGACAGCCCGGCCTCGGTCACCGTGATCGACCGCCAGCAGATCGAGGCTCTGGGCCTGCGCCGCCTGTCCGACGTGCTGCGTCTGGTGCGGGGCATCGACATCAGCAGCGACGGCAGCTACAGCTACGCCGCGGTGCGCGGCATGTCCTCGGCGGGCGACTACAACACCCGGGTCCTGCTGCTGATCGATGGCAACCGGGTCAACGACAACGTCTTCGACCAGGCCATGCTTGGCACCGAATTCGTGCTCGATCTGTCGCAGGTCGAGCGCGTCGAGTTCATCGCCGGCCCGGGCTCGGCGGTGTACGGCGCCAATGCGCTGTTCGGCGTCATCAACGTCGTCACGCGCGCGTCGGGTGCCTCGGGCGTGCGCGGCGGCCTGCGCCTGTCCCATGGCGCCGCGGTGGACACCTGGGTGAGCCTGGACACGGCGCTGGCAGGTGGTCACCTGGCGCTGGGCGCCTCATTGCAGCATGACCGCGGCGAGGCGGTCCAGGAGGCCTGGTTCGGTACCGGCCAGGCCGAGGGCACGGCCCGCCTGGCGCGCCAGAGCTGGTCGGCCCGCTGGGAGACCACGGGCTGGCGCATGAACCTGATGTCATCCCGCCGCAGCCAGGGCACCCCGGCGGGGCCGGACATCGTGTTCGGCGACACGCGGGCGCGCTTTGTCGACAGCACCTTGCTGGTCGATGTCGAGCGCCGGCTGGTGCTGGACGAGCGCCTGGATGGCCTGGTGCGCGCCTTCGCCGGCCGCTACCGCTTCCTGGGCGACTACCCGATCGACTACCCGCCGGTGACGCTGAACCGCGACTACGCGGACGGCGACTGGTGGGGCCTCGAAGGGCGGCTGCTGTGGTCGCCCACCGCCAGCCACCGCGTGGTCGTGGGGGCGGAGCTGCAGCGGCAGCAGCGGCAACGGCAGTACAACGCGGATGTCCAACCGGCGCCGCTGCTGTACCTGGACGACCTGCAGCGCGGCTGGCGCTGGGGCGTCTATGTCGACGACCAGTGGTCGCCGGCCGACGACTGGACGCTGCATGCCGGCGTGCGCCTGGACCGTGAGCTGGGCCGGGCACACACCAGTCCGCGCCTGGCGCTGGTCTGGCGCGCGGCCCCTGAATGGACCTGGCGCTGGCAGCATGGCCGCGCATTCCGCGAGCCCAATGCCTACGAGCGCCGCTACCACGGCGACGGGCCGGGCAGCTGGCAGCTCAACCCTGCGCTGCATGGCGAACAGGTGCGCGCCGACGAGATCGGCATCGACTGGTCGCGCGGAGCCTGGCGCGCCGCGGCGGCGGCCTATCGCAACCAGGCCGACGGCCTGACGGTGCTGCACTACGACCCGGCCACCGAACGCTACCAGGTGCGCAACCTGGGCGCGCTCGGCACCCAGGGGATCGAGGCCGAGGTCGAGGCGCTGTCGGGGGCCGACCGCTACCGCCTGCAGCTGGGCCTGAACCGGACCCTGCGCTCCACGCAGTGGCCGGGCGCGTTGACCTACCCGCAGCGCCTGCTGGGCGCCCAGGCCCAGTGGCAGCTGGGCGAACGCAGCCTGCTGGCGGTCGATGCGCTGGCGCGTTCGCGGCGCGGCGACGCCGCCGGCCACCTCCTGCTCCATGCGCGCCTGTCGCTGCGCAGCGAAGACCGCCAGTGGCAGCTCGCGCTGGGCGTGCGCAATCTGGCCAACCGCCGCTGGTACGACCCGGGGCCGGACGCTGTGCGCCAGCCGCTGGTGCGCGGCGAAGCCCGCCAGTTCTGGCTGGAGTGGTCCTGGGAGCCGTCGCGATGAGGCGGATGCGCTGGCTGCTGTGCATGGCCGGGCTCGGCTGGGCGCTCTGCCCGGCGGGGGCCGCTCCGCCGTCGCCGGTCGACGAGTGGCCGTTGAAGGCCGCGATCGCCTACAACCTGCTGCTGTTCACGCAGTGGCCTGACGAGGACCGCTGGCCCGCGGGCGCGCCGCTGGTCTGGTGCGTCGATCCGGGCAGCCCCTGGTGGCCGGCGCTGCAGGGCCTGCAGGAGCGCCCGGTGCGGCACGCCCGCGTGGCGGTGCGCGCGGTGAGCCGGTCCGCGGACACCGCCGCCTGTCAGGTGGTCCAGCTCGATGCCGGTCTGCGCCCGGCAAGCCGCCAAGGTGCCCAACTGCTGATTGCCGACGGCCGAGACGCGACCGGCCCCTGGGCGGTGCGGCTGGCGGTGCACGGTGATCGGGTGGTGTTCGACATCGACCTGACCGGCCTGCGCGCCGGCGGCCTGCAGATCAGCTCGAAGGCCTTGCGTCTGGCCCGGGAGGTGCGCGAATGAGCCATCCGAGGGATGCCGACGGCGCCGCCTGCCCCCTGGGCGCGTCGCCGCCCGCGCCACGCGAGTCTGCGCACACCCCGCCCGCGCCGGGTTCGCTGGCGGCCCGGCTGACGCGCCTGTCGATGTGGGCCGCTGCGCTGGCCCTGCTGGTGACCGGCGCCGCCCTGAACCTGGCGACCTACCTGATGGGCCGCGAGGCGCTGCTGCGCCAGTCGGCCGAGCAGGCCCGGCTGGTGGCCGCGCAGCTCGGCGCGGCGGTCGCGTTCAACGACCGCCCGGCGATGGGCGAGTCCTTGCAGAGCCTGGAGGGGGTGCCATCGATCACCCACGCCACGCTGCAGGGCGCCGGTGGCCTGCTGCTGGGTCGTTACGACCGGGTTGGCGAGGTCAGCGTGCGTGCAGCCGGCGGATGGGGGGCCGAGCCCTGGGTCGAGCGGCTGCGCGTGGCCGCGCCGGTGCTGCTGGACGGACGCGAGCTGGCCCACCTGGAACTGGAGGTCGACACCGCCAGCCTGCTGGAGCGCGGCCTGGTGTTCGGCGGCCTGACGATGGCCGTGGGCGCGGTGGCGCTGACCATGGCCTGGCTGTTTGCGGTGGGCGTGCGGCGCGACATCGACCGTGTCGAGCGTCGGCTGGACGACCTGGCGCACCGCGACCCGGTCACCGGACTGTTCAATCGCCATGCGGCGACCAGCCATCTGCAGGACCTGGTCCGCACCGGGGACCGGCCGCAGCGGCCCTTCTCGCTGATCTCGATCGACCTGGACGACTTCAAGCTGATCAACGACACGCTCGGCCATGCAGCGGGCGATGCGGTGCTCACCCGGGTGGCGGCGCGGCTGCAGCGCGGCCTGCGGCCCGGCGGGCAGGCCTACCGCTTCGGCGGCGACGAGTTCGTCGTGATCTGCCCTTGCGAGCAAGGCCTGGAGCAGCCCGCGATGTACCACCGCCTGGTGCTGGACGCGCTGGCGATCGAGCCGCTGGCCGAAGCCCCGGACATGCAGCTGGGCGCCAGCGTCGGCGTGGCCCGCTTCCCGCGCGATGCGGGCGACGTGGCCGGGCTGCTGCAGGCGGCCGACATCGCGATGTACGCCGCCAAGCAGCGCGGCAAGAACCAGCTGGTGATCTTCGAGCCGGCGCTGCGCGAGCGCACCGAGCAATGGATGCAGATCGCCAACGACCTGCGCGGTGCGCTGCGCCGCAACGAGTTGCGCCTGCAGTTCCAGCCCATCGTCGATCTGCAGACCGGCCGCACCATCGGCGCCGAGGCCCTGGTGCGCTGGCAGCACCCGCTGCGCGGCTGGATGCTGCCCGGCGACTTCGTGCCGGTGGCCGAACGCTCGGGCCTGATCGCCGAGCTCGGCGGTTGGGTGCTGAGCGCCGCCGCCTGCCAGTGGGTGGCCTGGCGCCAGGCCGGCCTGGGCTGGTTGAACCTGGCGGTCAACGTGTCGCCGCAGCAGTTGCGCCGCGGCCTGCTGACCCAGCAGTTCGACCAGGCCATCGCCGCCAGCGGCGCCGACCCGCACCACCTGACGGTGGAGCTGACCGAGCACAGCCTGGTCGAGACGGCCGATGGCCAGATCAGTCTGCTCGAAGCCCTGCAGCAGCGCGGCGTGCAGGTGGCCATCGACGACTTCGGCACCGGCCTGTCCTCGCTGTCCTACCTGAAGCGCCTGCCAGTGAACAAGCTGAAGATCGACCGCTCCTTTGTGGCCGGGATGCAGGTCCATGAAGGGGATGCGGCGATCGTCGGTGCCACCGTGGCGATGGCCGGGGCCTTCGGGCTGCAGGTGGTGGCCGAGGGCATCGAAACCGAAGGTCAGCGCCGCGAACTGGCGGCGCTGGGTTGCCACCAGGGGCAGGGCTACCTGTTCAGCCGGCCGCTGTCAGCCGCCGATTTCGAAGAACGGGTGCGCCAGGAACTGACGACGGCGGCGGCCGAGACCGTGCTGTGAGCGGCGGCGGGCGGCTCAGCGCGCGCACTGGCCGCGCGCCGCCGCCACCGCCAGCGCCGGCAGGCTCAGCAAGCCCATGCCGCTGCCGGCGAACTCGCCCTTCAGGCAGTCGCCGTGCTGGGCGGCCTTGACGTCGTTGGCCAGTGCGGTGTCGGTGCGCTGGATGTCGGTGTCCGTCGCCCGTGCGGCGCGCTCGCTGAGCAGCGGCTGGCTGCCCAGCTGGCGCAGCGCCTGGCGGCTGGCCGCCGAATCCAGCAGCCGGGTGCGGGGCGCCGAGGCGGCCGACGCAGGCGGCTCCACCGGCACAGGCGCGCTGGGCGCCTCGACGAGGCGCAGTTGCGCTTCCTGGGGGGCGGCCGTGCGCGCAGGCAGCGTCGGCGCTGCCGGGCGGGTGCTCGGCGGCGGCGCAGCGGGGGGCACGCGCCGCGCGGGGACCGGCGGCGGCTGGGTCAGCGGTGGCAGCGTGATCCACTGCAGCGCGGGTTGCGCCACGGCGCTGGGGGCCGGGCGCCGCATCAGGGTGTGCAAGGCCCCGAACAGCAGCAGGTGGAGCAGCAGCACCAGGGTGGCCGTGCGCCAGTCAGTGCGGCTCATCGGGCTCCCAGCGCAACAGGTCGCCCGGCTGGCAGTCCAGGGCCCGGCAGATCGCTTCCAGTGTGTCGAAGCGCACGCCGCGGACCTTGCCGGACTTCAGCAGCGAGATGTTCTGCTCGGTGATGCCCACCAACTCGGCCAGCTCGCGCGAGCGCATCTTGCGCCGCGCCAGCATCACGTCCAGGTGAACGACGATGGGCATCAGACGAAGGCCTCGATCTCCTGGGCCTGGCGCGCCGCCTCGGTCATCACCCGTCCCAGCGCGACGAAGACCAGCGCGCTCATCAGCAGCGCGTAGTCGTTGCTGCCCAGCATCACCGCCACCAGGCGCTGGCCCGGCGGGTTGTCCCAGGAGGCGGCCACCGAGGCCAGCGTGGTGCTCAGCGGCTGGGCCGCGGCCAGCACCGTCATCGCCCAGCCGAAGCGGCGCAGGCTGGCCAGCGGCAGGGGGCCGAACACGTCGCCATGGCGGTAGGCGCCGAACAGCGTCCAGAGCTGCCACAGCGCGCTCAGGGCCGCGGCCACCGGCAGCACGGTCACCAGCGCCAGGCGCCAGCGCACGGCAGGCGTGATGCCGCCCTGGGCCATGTCCAGCAGGTGCCCGCCGAACAGGCCTTGCATGGGTTCCAGCGAGGAGCCGCTGCCCAGCGCAATCCAGGGCGGCAAGGCCACCAGGCCCAGGGCGCCCAGCAGCGCCAGCGCACGCACCGCCCGCGCCAGCCCGCGCAGACGGCGGGCCAGTTCGGGGCGGGGCAGGGGGGAAGGGGTATCCATGTCCATGAAATTAATGTAAAACGATAAAACATGAACGTCAAACAATCATTTCTCCGCGGCTGTTCGGTGCTGGCGCTGGCGGCGTTGCTGGCCGGTTGCAGCAAGATCCCGCTGTCCAGCCTGTGGGCGCTGCGCGGCCTGCAGTTCGCCGACGTAGATGCCGCCGCGCTGCGCGCGTTGCTGTGGCTGCCCGAGGGCGTGGACCTGGCCGGTGGCGCGCTGACGGTGCGGGTCAAGGTCGAGCGGGGCAACGGCCGCCCCGACAAGCGCGAAATGGATCTGCACCTGACGCCGCTGTCCGGGGCCGCGGCCACCCACGGCCTGAGCGCGCCGCGTGCGGGCGGTCGCTGGCTGGCGCTGGGGCTGCCGGCCGACGAGCAGCAGCGCCTGGCCGAGTTGCGCCGCGAGATGCAGGCCTGGCGCGACGCCGATGGTCCCGACGCCAAGCGCACGCTGGGCCTGGGCGCCGAGCTGAACGCCTGCAGCCGCGCCAGAACGCCGCCGCCGCCCGCCGAGGTGGCGGTGGACGCCTGGTTGCGCTGGAAGCCGGGGCAGAGCGATCTGCGTCTGCTGGACGGTGCCACGCTGGCTGACCTGCAGCCCGACGGCGCACCGCCCGCCCTGCCGCGCTGCTGAGCCGCCGCGCCACCGGGTGTGCACGGATGCGGCACACTCAGGGGCTGACGACGGACCTGGACCCCTCCCCATGAAGCATGTTTCCCTCGGCCTGAGCGATCTGCAGGTCACCCCGATCTGCCTGGGCACGATGACCTTCGGCGAACAGGTCGGCACCGACCTGGCCCATGACATCCTGGACCGCGCCCTGGCGCGCGGCATCAACTTCCTCGACACCGCCGAGATGTACTCGGTGCCGCCCAGGCGCGAGACCTTCGGCGCCACCGAGACCATCCTCGGCCAGTGGTTCGCCAAGCGTCCCGAAGTGCGCCGCCAGGTGGTGCTGGCCACCAAGGTGGCCGGACCGAGCCGCAACATGGACTGGATTCGTGGCGGCGCCCGCGACCTCAGGCCCGAGCACATCGTCCAGGCCTGCGAGGACAGCCTGCGCCGCCTGCAGACGGATGTGATCGACCTCTACCAGATCCACTGGCCCAACCGCAATGCGCCGGCCTTCGGCGCGCTGTACTACGACCCGTCCAAGGACGCCGAGCAGACCTCGATCGAGGCCCAGCTGCGGGCGATGGAGACGCTGGTGAAGGCCGGCAAGGTCCGCCATGTGGGCCTGTCCAACGAGACGCCCTGGGGCCTGATGGCCTTCCTGCGCGAGGCCGAGCGCCACGGCCTGCCGCGCGTGCAGACGGTGCAGAACCCCTATGCGCTGACCAACCGCGTGGTCGACAACGGTCTGGACGAGGTGATGAAGAAGGAATCGGTGGGCCTGCTGGCCTACTCGCCGCTGGCCTTTGGGGGCCTGACCGGCAAGTACGACGGCCCCGGCTTCGACCCGGCGCAGCCCGAGCTGGGCCGCATCGCCCGCTTCGAGAGCATGCGCAAGCAGCGCTGGGCCCGGCCCGAGGCCCTGACCGCGGCGCGCCGCTACAACGCGCTGGCGCGCGAGCACGGCCTGAGCCCGGCCCAGATGGCGCTGGCCTTCTGCTACCGCAACTGGCGGGTGGCCTCCACCATCATCGGCGTGACCAGCGTCGCCCAGCTCGATGCATGCCTGGACGCCTGGAGCGTGAGCCTCTCGCCCGAACTGCTGGCCGCGATCGACCAGATCCGCTGGGAGATGCGCGACCCCGCACAGTGACATGGCGAAGAAGGACAGGCACGTCAGCGAGACGCCGGCCACGCAGTGGCTCAAGGCGCAGGGCATCGCCTACACCGAGCATGCCTACGACTACGTCGACCACGGCGGCACCGCCGAGTCGGCCAGGCAACTCGGCTGGGACGAGCACGCGGTGGTCAAGACGTTGGTGATGCAGGACGACAAGGCCGAGCCGCTGATCATCCTGATGCACGGCGACCGCCAGGTCAGCACCAAGAACCTGGCGCGCGAGATCGGCGTCAAGAGCGTCGAGCCCTGCAAGCCCGAGGTGGCGCAGCGCCACAGCGGCTACCTGGTGGGGGGCACCTCGCCCTTCGGCACGCGCAAGGCGATGCGCGTGTTCGTGGAGGCCGGTGTGCTGGCGCTGCCGCGCATCCTGATCAATGGCGGCCGCCGGGGCTACCTGGTGGGCATCGAGCCCGCGGTGCTGAGCGGCCCGCTGGGCGCGCGGGCCGTGCACTGCGCGTTGTGATTCAGCGCTTGCCGAACATCACCCCGATGGCCTTGCCGATCTGCTCGCGGTTGCCGCCCAGCGCGCTGGCCAGCGTGGCCTGAGGCCCCTCGACAGCGATCCCCGCGGCGGCCAGGTCGGCCTGCAACTGCTCGACTGGCCGGCCCGTCAGAGGCGCCAGCTGCGCCAGCGGGGCCTGGGTGATCGCGCGGATCGCCAGTTGCGGCGGCGAGCCGCCGCCTTCGCTGGCGCCAGGCGGCGGTGCAAAGCTGCCGGCCAGCACCAGCACGCTGACCGCCATGATGGCGCGGCCGGTGCCGCTGTTCAGGAAGTAGCGCTTGAAGCCCAGCCAGTTGGCAGCGGCGTGGGCGGCCACGCCGGCCACCATCAGCCAGCCCAGCCATTCATGGGCGGTCTTGTTCAGGCCGCTGTCGAGGTGAAAGAACATCAGGACGCCGGTGACGGCCATCAGGGCGAAGCTGCCGATGGTCAGCGGCGTGGCCCATTCGCGGGAGATCTTCATGGTGTGCAGGGGACGTGAGCGGAGATCGGGTTCAGGATAGCCAGCGCATGTGAAGGCTCTGTAGCGCGACTCTGAGCCAGGTCAAATGGGCGCGCGTTCAGGCCAGGGTGTCGTGGAAGTCGGCAGCGCCGCGCTTCCAGTAGGCGGCCACGCGCATCGCGGCCACCGGCAGGCCTGCGGCCTGCAAGCTGTCACGGGCGCGGGCCATCAGCGCGGCTTCGCCGGCGCACCACACGAAGCCCTCGTCGGCGGCGGGCAGGGCCCGGGGCAGGGCGGCCAGCCAGTCCTCGGCCTGGCGGCAGTGATGAACCTCGACGGGTGCTGCGGTCGCCGGCAGGGCCAGCTCGGCGGCATCGTCGACCAGCGCGATCACCCGCACCGATGCGCCCGCTGGGGCCTCGGCCAGTGCGCGGCGGATGGCCGGCAGCGCGCAGGCGTCGCCGGCCAGCACCAGCGCCAGGTCCGGATCGATCACCATCGAGCCGCGCGGCCCGCCCACCTTCAGCCACTGACCCGGCTGGGCCTGCCGCGCCCAGGTGGTGGCGGGGCCATGGCCGTGCAGCGCGAACTCGATCGTCAGCTCGCGGCGGGCCGCATCAAAGGCCTGGGGCGTGTAGTCGCGGCGGGCCTCGCCGCCCGCGCCGTCGGGCACGAACAGCTTGACGTGGTCGTCAAAGGACAGGGACAGGAAGTCGGCGAGGTCCTCGCCGCCCAGCACCACCCGCGCCAAGGCCGGGTGGGGGTGTTCCACGCGCAGCACCTGCAGCGTGCGCAGCTTCAGTTCATGGCGGACACGCCGCACGCGGCGTTCCTGGAGGCTGTGTTCCATTCGGGGTCTTGTTGGTTGATAATGTCATCCATCATGCCGAACAAAGTTGATAGTGTCAACCAAAAGCCCGAGGACCCGGTGGCGGGCGTCGTCGAGGCTCTGCACGCGGTGGTGCACCGCCTGCGCGCCGCCGCCGCGGCGGAGCCGCTGGACGACGGCCTGGCACCGATGGAAGGCCGGGCCTTGGGCTTCTTCCTGCGTCACCCCGGCGCCACCGCCTCGCAGCTGGTCGAGCACAGTGGCCGCGACAAGGCCCAGGTGGCGCGACTGGTGGCGGCGCTGCGCGAGCGCGGGTTGCTGGAGGCGCGCACCGACGAGCATGATCGCCGCGTTTCCCGGCTTCACCCCACCGCTGCAGCGGCGCGTCTGCATCAGCGGGTGATGCAGGTGCGCGGCCGCAGCGCGGCGCAGGCCTTTTCGGTGTTGGACGCGGCCGAACTGCAGCAGTTGCGCAGTTTGCTGGAGCGCATCGCGGCGGGTATGCGGGCCGGCGCTGGCTGAGTGCCCGGCGGGGTAGACCGTCAGCGATCCAACAGTTCGACGACGCGGGTGTGATTGCCTTCGCGGGCCAGATCCAATGCGGTCTTGCCGTTCTTTGCCTTCAGCGACGGCGTGGCCTGGGCATCCAGCAGCACTGCCACTACCTCGACATGACCTCGCGCTGCTGCCGCCATCAGCGCGGTCATGCCCACGCCATCGCCGGGCACCAGGTCGACGTTGGCGCCGGCCGCCACCAGTTGCCGCACGATGTCCAGCTCCCCATAGCTGCTGGCAAACATCAGCGCTGTGCGGCCGAGGTGGTTCTGGCGATTGGGGTCGGCGCCTGCGGCAATGAGCATGGCCACGATCTCGCCGTGACGTTCTGCGGCTGCGATCATCAGCGGCGTCCAACCGGCCACGTTGGTCCAGTTCCGGTCGGCGCCGTCCTTCAACAGGGTGGCCACGCGGTCCGAATGACCGACATAGGCCGCATCAAACAGGGATCGACCGCCGGGAGACACCATCGCGCCGCTGCCCAAGCCGTACCTGGACAAGGCCAGTTGGCAGGCATCCGCCGTCGGGGCCTCGGTGCAACTGCGTGCCGCGTGCTCGCACAGGTAGCGAGCCGCGGTGTCCACCGCAGTGCGGTCCGGCAGTCGTGGATCGACACCCAGGCGCGGCAGCAGTGCGCTGCGCTCGACGTCCAGGCATCGCGACAGCAGCACCTCGGAAGCCGGCATGCCTGCCGAGTCGGCGACCGCGCTGAACGTCGCCGAAGCCATGAGCGGCACCACAAGGGCGCTGGACAGGCGGGCTCGGTAGCTCATGAACATTCCTGGGCCGCGACCGGTGACCATTGATCTGGGCAGATTGCATCGCGCGGCGAGCCGGCCAGTCTTGCGTTGCCTCAATGGTCGGTGTCCTCGATGGCGCAGCATGGAATCAGCCGGCGACGCCAACACCGGAAAGCGAGGTGACGATGGGTTCTCTCCGAAGGAGCGCAGTCTGGCTGCGCGCGCTGCTGCTGGCACCCTGGCTGCTGGTGGCTACGGCATCACAGGGTGGTGTCGTCGAGGACGCGTCGGCCCTGCAACTGGCCGGCAATCCCGGCGCCGCGATGGCCCTGCTGCGCCCCGCCGCAGAGGCGGGTGACGCCGCGGCCCAGGTGCTGCTGGGCAGTGCCTATGCCTACGCCTGGGCGGGTCAGCGCGACCCGGCCGAGGCCTATCGCTGGTATCGGCGCGCCGCTGAATCCGGTGATGTGGAGGGCGCCTACAACACGGCCGTGCTGCTGGCCGCGGGCGACGGCGTTTCGGCGGACGCCGCGGCCGCGGTGGACTGGTACCGCCGTGCCGCGGAGCAGGGTCACCGCAGCGCGGCGTACAACCTGGGCCTGCTGTACGAGGAGGGTCGCGGTACGGCCGTCGATCTGGCTCAGGCCTTGCAATGGATCCGGCGAGCGGCGGAGGCAGGACATGCGGCGGCGATGGACCGCATCGGTCTGTCCTACCTGCGGGGCGAGGCCCGACAGCCAAGAGATGCAGTGCAAGGCCGGGCCTGGGTTCAGCGCGCTGCGGCGGCGGGTCATGCCCAGGCGCAGTTTCGCCTGGCCCTCATGCTGATCCAGGGTGTGGGGGGCTCCGTTGACGAACATGAGGCCATGCTGTGGCTGCAGCGAGCGGCGGAGGGCGGCCTGCCCGCGGCGATGGGTGAACTGGGTGGTCGATACCTGGGTGGGAAGGGCCTCCCACAGGACCTGACCGCGGCGGCGCGTTGGCTGACCGCAGGGGCAGAGCGCGACCATCCCCGCGCGCAGGCCATGCTGGGCCTGATGGCGGCAGACGGCGTGGGTGTGCCGAAGGATCCGGTGCAGAGCGCTGTCTGGCTGTCGCTGGCCAGCCGGCATGACGATGATCTGGCGCCGATGCGTGACCGCCAACTCGGGCAGCTCGATGCGACCCAGCGTGCCGAAGTCCAGCGTCGCCTGCAGGCCTGGCAACCGGTGCCATTGTCGAAGCCCATCGGCCAGCGGTGAGCGAGGGCCGGGCAGGCACCCGCCCGCTCCCGCCTCAGCCAGGCAAGGGGGTGCCGGGCTGCAAGCCGTGAGCGGCCAGCATGTCCACCACCTCGGCCACCTGCCGCCTGCCCAGGTGCGGCAGGGCCAGCAGCTGTCGCTCGTCCAGCGCGGCCAGGGCGCCCAGCTGTTCGATGCCTGCCCGGCGCAGCGCCAGCTCGCAGCGCAGCGACAGCCCCAGGGCGTCCAGCGGCCAAGCCAGTGAGCCGCGCAGGCGCGGGCGCTCCGGCGGCGGTGGCGGCGGCGCGGCGGCCTCGGGCGCGAAGGACACGCAGACTGCACGCAGCTGGCGGGCCACACGGGCCAAGGTGGCGCGCGGATCGGTGCCGGCGTCAGCGTCCACCTGCAGCGTCAGCCGCTCGCCCTGGCCGGACCGCCCCGCAGGCGCCGGGCGTACCCGCGGCAGCACCGCCCGCACCCCGGGCTGCTGACGCAGATGCGCGGCCATCCAGCCGCCCAGCGTCAGGCCCAGCCCGCTGGCCACGACAGCCTCGGTGGTCACCGAACCGCGCTGGGCTTCGAGTCTCCCGAGCGGCCCGTTCATGAGCGGGCCCCCGCGGCAGCCCGGCCGATCGCCTGCCGGGCGCATTGGTGGCTCTGGTCGAGCAGCGCCTGCACCTGTTCCAGGCTGGGCAGCGCCGGTCCCATGTCCACCACCCGGCCATCGCGCAGCACCTGCCGGCCACCGCCCATCAGGTACTCGCCGCCTTCGAACACGTCGTAGCCCGGCAGATCCCGCCGCGTGGGCGGGTGGGCCTGGTTGGGGCAGGCGGCGTAGCCGGGGAACCGGCTGAGGCGCGCCTGCAGCATCAGGGCGCCGCTCTCCAGCGACACCAGGTCCGCGCGACGTTCCCGGTTGAAGGCATGTCGGCCGCCGAAGGGCTCGTGGCTGACCGGCAGGCCCAGCCGGCGGCGGTGGAAGTTCTGCCAGTCGCGCCGTGCCTGCTGGGCCTGCGGGCAGTCGCGCTGGGCGCAGGTCAGGCGCATCAGCAGCGCGGGCTGGACGCGGATGCCATCACACAGCCAGGTCTCGCGGCGACGTCCGGCCGGGTCGATGCGCATGGCGATGCTCACCGCATGGGCCTGGGCCCCGGTGTCGACTGTGCCTTCCACGGTGTGGCGGGTGCCCGGCGCCGCACCGGGCGGCACCGCGGCCTCGATCAGCTGAATCAGTTCCGAGATGTGCATGCATTGCTCCTGCTGGCGACCCCACAAAGACAATCGCACCGCGCCTGCCGCCGGCAAGGGCCGGCCACAGGCGTCAGGTGCGATCGGTGGTGATGATCCGCCGCAGCGGGTCGGGCCGCAAGCGAACAACCGGGCGGCGCGTTCGGGAACCCCTTGACAGCCGCGCGGGCTGCTCAGCGGCGCGCGGACGACACGTCGTCAAAGAAACGCCAGATCGCCTCGTTGGCATCCAGCGCGGTGGACGCCGCCGGCTTGCCACGCCGCACCTGCTCGGCCCCGGGCCAGGAGTGTCCACCGGTGTCGGTGACGCACAGCCGCACCCGGCTGCCACCGGCACAGTCGCGGTGCTCCTCGCAGTAAGCGCCCGGCCGCTCCAGGATGCGTTGGGGTGCGCCGCTGCAGCGATCGCGCTGCACCCAGCGGGCAATGGTGTCGGGCACCGAGACGAAGTCCATCACCTGGGCGCGATCGCGGAAGGCTTCCGCCCCGGCGCCGCCGTTGAACAGTACGTGGGTGTCGTCACGCGCATGGATGTGCAGCACCGACACCGGCCGCGACGGTGTGCACTGCCGCGTGGCATCGGTGCCGGCCACCGCGGCCACGGCGCGGAAAAGGTCGGCCGCGTCGCAGGCCAGGCGGTGCGCCAGCATGCCGCCGTTGGACATGCCGGTGGCGAAGATGCGCGTGGGGTCGATTGTGATGCGCTCGCGCACCGACGCCACCACGGCGCGGATGAAGCCCACGTCGTCGCTGCCGCGGTCGCGGGCGGCGCCGCAGCAGCCGCCGGCGTTCCAGGTGGCGAAGCGCCCGCCCGGCAGGCGGCTGAAGCCGTTCGGGTAGGCCACCACGAAGCCGCTGCGGTCGGCCTGGCGGCTCAGGCCGTAACGCTCGTCGTCGGCCATGAAGGCCGCATGACCGCCGCCGCCGTGCAGCGCCAGCACCAGCGGGACCGGCAGGCCGGCGGGCAGGCCCGGCGGGACATGCACGACCAGTTCACGCGACTGGCCGGCCCAGTCCAGGCGCCAGTGGTGGGTGCCGGCGGCCAGGTCAGCGGCGTGCGCCGGCAGACCGAGCAGGGCACACAGGAGCAGCAGCAGGCGAAGGCGCAGCGTCATGCGGCGATTGTGCGCCGCTGTGCGGTCCCGGGGTCCTCAGGGCTTGGCTTCGGCGGCGGCCTTGGCCAGCTCGGCGTTGAAGGCGCGCACGCCGTTCATCACGCCCTGGGTGTAGGCCTCGCGGTCGATGGTCAGCTTGTACTGGCCACTGCTGGCGCTGATCGATCCCGTGCCGGTCAGGGCACCCAGCAGGCCGCTGAGGGCATTGGCGGTCTGCGGCGTGGTGTCGGCCACCTTGGTCACGGTGCCCGCCTTCTCGGTGACGTTGATCACCTGCTGCTTGGTGGCCACGCCCGGGATGCCGCGCATCATGCGCGACTTGGGCTGGCCCATCCAGTGCGCGTTGGCCACCCACAGGTTCATGCCCTCGGCCACGTTGGCCTCGGCCGAGATGCTCTTGTAGCCGGCACTGGTGCCCGTCCACGCCTGCGGGGCGTGAATGGTGTAGGTCGGGATGATCAGCGTGGCATCGGTGAAGCGGTTCTTGCCGCCTTGCTGGAACTCGGCGAACCAGCCGCCGCCCAGGCCCTTCTTGAAGAACTGCTCGTCGCTGGGCGTGGCGATGACGTAGTTGTTGCCACCCTCGGAGACGGTGGGCAGGCCCATCGGGCCGGTGCTGGTGTCGCGGGCCAGGCCGCGCACCATGTCGCGGTCCTTGATGTCGGCCCAGGTCAGCACGGTGTAGCCCGCGGCGCGCAGGCGCGTCACGGCGTCGTCGTAGGCGGCCTGGGCGAGCTGCTGCGCGAAGGCCTTGTCCAGGCCCTCGACCTGGTAGCTGGCCGACGCCTTGGCGCTGTTGTTGCCGCCGCTGAACAGGCCCGACTGCTTGGTGGCCGCCACCCGGCCATCGACCAGCAGCGTCAGGTAGACCGTAGGGATGACGACGGTCTTGTTGGAGTCGAGCAGGTCTTCCGGATTCACCACATTGACCTGAATGGGCAGTGTGGACGCATCGGTCTGGCCGGCGCTCCACATGGGCCACGCGGCCAGGGCGGCCAGACAGATCAGACGACGGCTGGGGGGCATGGTGTGACTCCTCTGCGAGCGGCGGGTGTATCGGTGTACGCCGCTTCTGGGGGCCAGGCGGATCATGGAGCGGCGAGCGCTGGGCGTTGCCTATGCTGTGGCCGTATAGCAGCTAGACCTTCCGCGCAGTGCCGGCGCCATTGCCACGGCGAACAATGCGCGTCCATTCCCTCGACCGATCAGGAGTTTCCGATGGCCACTCAACGCGCCCAGGTCGCAATCATTGGCGCCGGCCCCTCAGGCCTGCTGCTGGGTCAGCTGCTGCACAAGGCCGGGATCGAAGCCATCATCCTCGAGCGCCAGACCGGCGACTATGTGCTGGGCCGCATCCGCGCCGGCATCCTCGAGCAGGTGACGATCGACCTGGTGGATGAGGCCGGCGTGGGTGCGCGCATGCACCGCGAGGGCCTGGTGCATGACGGCTTCGACATGCTGTTCGACGGCCAGCGCCACCGCGTGGACCTGGCGGGCCTGACCGGCGGTCAGCATGTGATGGTCTACGGCCAGACCGAGCTGACGCGCGACCTGATGGAAGCCCGCGCCGCCGCGGGCCTCACCACGGTGTACGAAGCGCGCGACGTGGCGGTGCACGACTTCGACACCGCCCACCCGCGCGTGACCTACACCAAGGACGGCGTCGCGCACGAGATCCACTGCGACTTCATCGCCGGCTGCGACGGCTTCCACGGCGTGTGCCGCGCCAGCGTGCCGCGCAGCGCGATCACCGAGTACGAGAAGGTCTACCCCTTCGGCTGGCTGGGCCTGCTGTCCGACACACCGCCGGTGCACCATGAGCTGATCTACATCGCCACGCCGCGCGGCTTCAGCCTGTGCTCGCAGCGCAGCACCACGCGCAGCCGCTACTACCTGCAGGTGCCGCTGACCGACAAGATCGAGGAGTGGACCGACGAGGCCTTCTGGCAGGAGTTGCGCCTGCGCCTGGACGAGGAGGGGCGCGACAAGCTGGTCACCGGGCCATCGATCGAGAAGAGCATCGCCCCGCTGCGCAGCTTCGTCACCGAGCCGCTGCGCTTTGGCCGCCTGTTCCTGGCGGGTGACGCCGGCCACATCGTGCCGCCCACCGGCGCCAAGGGCCTGAACCTGGCGGCCACCGATGTGAAATACCTCAGCAGCGCGCTGATCGAGCACTACGCCGAGCGCAGCGACGCCGGCATCGACCACTACTCGCAGCGCTGCCTGCGCCGCATCTGGCGTGCCGAGCGCTTCAGCTGGTGGTTCACGCAGCTGATGCACCGCTTCCCGGACGAGGGCCCGATCGAGGCCAAGCTCAAGAGTGCCGAACTCGACTACCTGATGCACTCGGCCAACGGCCTGAAGACCATCGCCGAGAACTATGTCGGCCTGCCGCTGGACTTTGGTGGCTGATCGGCCAGTGCGCGCAGCGCGTCGGCATTGAGCAGCTCGATGCGGCCATAGCCGCGGCGCAGCCAGCCGCGGGCCTCGAAGTCGCCCAGGGTCTCGCTGACGGTCTGGCGCGTCAGCGCCAGCATCGCGCCCAGCTGTTCCTGGTTCAGCGCCAGCTCGCGCTGCACCACACCCGGGGCCAGCATGCCGTGCCCCTCGGCCAGCGCCAGCAGGCGCAGCGCGATGCGCTGCGGCGCCGGCAGGGCCGCGATCTGCTCCAGGCCGGCCAGCAGCGCGCGCGACTTCTCGGCCAGCAGCCGACCCAGGTGACGCCACCACAGCGGATCGTCCGCCAGCAAGGCCTGCAGCGCCGCCTGCGGCACCTGCAGCAGGCGGCATTCGCCGCGGGCGCTGACATCGTGGGTGCGCGCGCCACCGTCGATCACCGCGATCTCGCCGAACCAGTGCGGCGCGCCCAGCACCTGCAGCAGCAGGTCGCGCCCGGCGGCGTCCACCGCGCCGATGCGCACGGCGCCATCCAGCACCGCATACAGGCCGTCGCAGGCATCGCCGCGCCGGAACAGCGTGTCACCCGCGCCCAGCGTCACGCAGCGCGCCTCGGCCAGCAGGGCGCGCTGGGCGGGCTCGCCCAGGTCGGCAAACCAGCGGCCGGCCCGCAGCGGGGTCAGCCAGTCATCGGTCGGGGTTTGTCCTGAGCGGGGCATCGTGGGAATTGTCGGCTGCCCGATAGTCGCCGGGCCGCCTCAGGCCGAATACTGCGCCCCCAGCGTCCCCGAGGTGCCACCATGAAAACCCTGAACGAACAGCTGATCCAGTACGCCCGCTACCACCGCGACCCGCGCAACATCGCCACCCACTTCGTGGGCATCCCGATGATCACGTTCGCGATCGCGGTGCTGCTGTCGCGTCCCGCCTGGGGCGCGCTGTCGCCTGCGCTGGCGCTGGCGGCGGCCTTTTCGGTGTACTACCTGCGCCTGGACGGGCGCTACGGCGTGGCGATGACGGCGTTGCTGGCACTGGCGCTCTGGGGCGCCCAGGGGCTGGCCGCGGGCAGCACCGCCAGCTGGCTGGCCTGGGGCATCGGCCTGTTCATCGTCGGCTGGGTCTTCCAGTTCGTCGGCCACTGGTGGGAAGGCCGCAAGCCGGCCTTCGTGGATGATCTGGTCGGCCTGGTGATCGGGCCGCTGTTCGTGGCGGCCGAGGCGGGATTCCGGCTGGGCTGGCGCCGCGAGGTGGCGCAGGCGATCGATGCCGCGGCCGGCCCGGTGGCCCGTCGGGATCCGCAGGCCCTGGCGCCGCAGGCCCGCGGATGAGCCGCCTGCGCTGGCACGACTTCGACGCGGCCCTGACCGGGCTGGCAGCGCTGCCGCGCTCGTCGCTTCCGGCCGTGGTCGAAGGCCGTACCCTGGCCCAGGCGCTGCTGCACTGCGCGCAGGGCATCGAGTACTCGATGCAGGGCTTCCCGCAGCCCAAGCCGCGCTGGTTCCAGCTCAGCGTAGGTGCGCTGGCCTTCGCGGTGTTCCGGCGGCGTGGCTGGATGTCGCACGACCGCCGTGCGCCGGTGCCCGGCGAGCCCCCGCCGCCCGACCATGCCGACGAGGCCCAGGCCCTGGCCCGGCTGCACTCGGCGATCGCGGCCTTCCGCGCCTGGCCCGGGCCCTGGTCACCGCATTTCGCCTACGGCGCACTCGACCGCGCCGGTCACGAGCAGGCCCACGCGATGCACCTGGCCGACCACCTGCAGGCCTTCCTGGCCGAGTGACTTTGGTCTGGGTGCGATGATCGGGTGATGAACCCGATGCAGCCCGTTCCCCTGTCGATGCTGGATCTGGTCGCGGTGCGCGATGGGCGCAGCGTGGCTGATGCGCTGGCCGTGGCCCGGCAGACCGCCCTGCATGCCGAGCGGCTGGGCTTCACCCGCTACTGGCTGGCCGAACACCACAACATGGCGGGCATCGCCAGCTCCGCCACCGCGGTGCTGGTGGGCCACATCGCCGGCGCCACGCGGCGCATCCGCGTCGGCTCGGGCGGGGTGATGCTGCCCAACCACGCGCCGCTGGTGGTGGCCGAGGCGTTTGGCACGCTGGCCGAGCTCTACCCCGGGCGGATCGACCTGGGCCTGGGCCGCGCGCCCGGCACCGACCGCGAGACCATGCGCGCGCTGCGCCGCGACCGGGTTGAATCAGAGCAGGACTTCCCGCGCGACGTGGCCGCGCTGCAGCAACTGCTGGACGACCCCGCCCCAGGCCAGCGCGTGTTGGCCATGCCCGGCGCCGGCACGCGCGTGCCAATCTGGCTGCTCGGCTCCAGCCTGTTCTCGGCCCAGCTGGCGGCCGAGCGCGGTCTGCCCTATGCCTTTGCCTCGCACTTCGCGCCGCGGCTGCTGCTGCAGGCGCTGGACCTGTACCGCCGGCTGTTCCGCCCCAGCGCCGAACTGGCCCAGCCGAAGGTGATCATCGGCGTGCCACTGGTGGCGGCCCCCACCGACGACGAGGCGCAGTTCCTGGCCAGCAGCGTCTACCAGCGGGTGCTGGGCATCCTGCGCAACGACCGCCAGCGCCTGCAGCCGCCGCAGGCCGGGTTCGTCGAGTCACTGTCGCCCGCGGAGCGCGCCGGCATCGCCGACTTCCTGGGCTGCGCCGTGGTGGGCGGGCCCGACACCGTGCGCCAGGGCTTCGCCGCCCTGCTCGAGGCCACCCGCGCCGACGAGCTGATGCTGGTCTGCGACGTCTACGAGCCCGAGTTGCGCTGGCGTTCGCTGGACATCGCGGCTCAGGCGATGGCGACGCTGGGCTGACGACCGCCCGCCGTCTGCAGCAGCGCGGCGCAGTCCTCGGCCGACAGCGGCCGGCTGTGCAGGTAGCCCTGGAACAGACCGCAGCCCAGTTCGGCCAGGCACTGGCGCTGCTCGGTGGTTTCAACGAACTCGGCCAGCACCCGCACGCCCAGCGCGCGCCCCAGCTGGGCGATGCTGCGCACGATGTCGGCGTCGCTGCGGCTGCTGACGATGTCGCGGGTGATCGAGCCGTCGATCTTGATCGTGTGCACCGGGATGCGGCGCAGTTGCAGCAGCGACGAATAGCCCATGCCGAAGTCATCCATCGACAGGCGCACGCCGGTCTGCGCCAGCGCCTGCAGCGTCTCGTCGACCTCGCGCAGCGCAGGCACCGCGTGTGTTTCGGTCAGCTCCAGCTCCAGCTCCTCGGCGCGCAGGCCGTGGCGCTGCAGCGCCGCACCGATGCGCTGGGCGAGGCGGCGGTCGCGCAACTGGGTGGGCGAGAGGTTCACCGCCATCACCACCGGCGGCAGTCCCTGGCGGTTCCAGCGGGCCTTGCAGGCCAGCGCGGTGTCCAGCGCCCAGTCGCCCAGGGCGTCGATCAGCCCACCCTGCTCAGCCAGAGCGACCACTGCGCCTGGGGCGATCGGGCCATGGCGCGGGTGATGCCAGCGCAGCAGGGCCTCGACGCCGACGCAGTGGCCTGCGGTATCGACCTGCGGCTGGTAGTGCTGCACCAGCGCGCCGCGCTCCAGGGCCTGGCGCAGGTCGGCCAGCAGTTCGCGTGCGCTGCCGCCCACGTTGTCCTGCCGGCGCAGCGGCGGCACGGTGCCGGCGGTCGTGTCCAGCAGCGCGGCCACCGTGGCGTCCAGGGTCTGCCTGTCCAGGGCTTCGCGGCGGCGTTCCCAGCGGCTGACCAGTGGCCAGTACAGCGCGGTCGACAGCGCCAGCAGCAGCGCCTGGAAGGCCGCGCCCCGCCAGGAACCGGTGATCAGCCAGCCGGAAATCAACGGCGGCGTGGTCCAGGGTACCGAACGGGCATCGCTGATCGCCAGCGCCAGCCAGCCGTGGTCAAAGGCGACCAGGGTCAGCACCGCCATCAGCACCGGCACGCCGATGAAGGCGGGCAGGAAGTGGCGGTTCAGGGCCAGGGGCAGGCCGAAGATCAGGGTCTCGTTGATGTTGAAGCTGCCCGGCAGCAGCGACAGCCAGGCCAGTCGCCGGGTGGCCCCGGGGCGGCTGTTGAACAGCATCGCCAGCATCAGGCCGAAGGTGGCGCCGCTGCCGCCCATCAGCACGAAGCTGTCGAACACCGGCCGCCACATCCGGCCCGGCAGTGGCGGGCCGCCGGTGGGTGCGAACAGCGTGGCGGTGTCCATGTCCAGCAGATGCCCCCCGGGAATGCCGACGCTCCAGGCGAGTTGATTGAGCAGCACCGCGGTCAGTGTCAGCCACTGCTGGGGGTTGCTGCGCGCGTGGAGCCAGGCGAGTGCCGGGTCGACCCACTGGCCGTCCGGGCGCAGCAGCGGTGCCAGCAGCCAGGCGGCGCCCATCAGCACCAGGCTGCTCAACACCGCCGCCGGCGTGATGCGCAGCGCATGGAAGAACTGGCCATCGCTGCCGAAGGGCAGCCCGCGGGGCCACAGCCAGTGCCAGGCGCCGCAGCGCTGCAGCAGCTCCGCCGTGGCCACGCCCACCAGCATGCCCTGCACCAGGTTGTCCAGCACCGGCGGCTGGCCTGGGTGGAGCATGCGGCCGCACAGCAGGTAGTTCGCCATCGACAGGGTGCCCACGGCCAGCGCCGGCAGGTGCTGGTCCAGCGCGCGCGGCGGCGGCAGCAGACGCGTCAGCCGCACCGCCACCAGGGCCGACAGGGCCAGACCGAAGACGCCCAGGGTCGAGCGCTCGACCGCCTTCAGCGCATGCGCCCAGTCCGGCCCGAACCAGGACTGGGTCAGGTCCCGGTAGGGCGCCCAGGGAAAGTGGTACAGCAGCACCGCGCCGATGCCCAGCGCCGTCAGCGGCAACAGCATCACGAAGCTGTCGCGCACGGCGAGCAGCCACAGGCGTGCGCGGTCGATCATGGCCGCCGATGCTACGCCGCCGCGCGACGCACCTGCAGCACCTTGAGCGCGCGCTGCGGATCGACGTCGGCGAAGGCCGCGGGGTTGGGCAGGCGCGCAACCACTTCCATCGTCGGCGCGGCTTCAGCCAGGGTCTGGCGCAGGACCTCCTCACCCAGTTTGGGCGAGTTCAGGCACAGCAGGGCCTCGCCGCCGGGCGCCAGCAGCTCAGGCAGGCGGCGCAGCAGGCGCGCCCAGTCCTTGTCGGCGACGAAGCTGCCCTTCTGGTGGCTGGGCGGGTCCATCACCACCAGGTCATACGGGCCGTGGCGGGTGATGCGGCCCCAGGAGTTGAAGATGTCGTGCGGCAGGAAGGCCGCGCCCTGGTCCAGGCCGTTGAGCAGGTGGTTGCGCTTGGCGATGGCCAGCGCGCCGCGGGCCATGTCGTAGTTGTCCACCCGGGCGGCGCCGCCGCGCAGGGCCGCCACCGAGAAGGCGCCGGTGTAGGCGAACAGGTTCAGCACCCGCGCGCCGGGATGCGCCGCCGCCCATTCGCGCACCCAGCGGTGGCCCTCGGCCATGTCCAGGAACAGGCCGTGGTTCTGGCCGCGCAGCAGGTGCACGCCGAAGCGGGCGCCGTTCAGCATGACGACATGCGGCTCGGGGATCTGGCCGGCCATCAGACGGTTGTCGGCGCGCATCTCGTCGCGCTGCTGGAACACCCAGTTCAGCGGCTGGCCGGGCGCCAGCTCGGCCCAGCGCGCGGCCAGTGCGGCGCCGATCGCCGCCAGGTCGGCCTCGCTGGCGGGCGCAAAGCTGGTGAGCAGCCAGACCGGGTCATACCAGTCCAGCGTCCAGGCCTCGCAGCCCGGGTGCAGGCCGCCGCGGCCGTGGAAGACCCGCGCCGCCTCGGTGGGCAGGGTCATCTGGCGCAGGGTGGTCAGCAGGGCGTGCATGGGCAGGTCAGCGTGTGGGTGTGGCCGCGACCATACCCCGGCTCAGAGCAGTCCCCGCTCGGCGAAGCTCACCACCTGGCCGGTGCCCACCACCAGGTGGTCCAGCACCCGCACGTCCACCAGGGCCAGCGCGCTCTTGAGCGCCTGGGTCAGGTACTCGTCGGCGCGTGAGGGCTCGGCCAGGCCGCTGGGGTGGTTGTGGGCCAGGATCACCGCGCCGGCATTCAGCGCCAGCGCCTCCTTGACCACCTCGCGCGGGTAGACGCTGGTCTGCGTGAGGGTGCCCTGGAACAGCTCGCGCCACTCGATCAGCCGGTGCTGGCCATCCAGGAACAGCACGCCGAAGACCTCGCGCCGCTGGCCGCCCAGCTTCAGCGCGACGAAGTCCTTGACCTTGGTCGGGGCGTCGAACACCGGTTCCGCGCGGATCTGCTGCGCCAGCGCGCGCCGCGCCATCTCCATCACCGCGGCCAGTTCGGCCCGCTTGGCCGGCCCCAGGCCCTTGACCTGGCCGAAATCCGCCGGCGTGCCGTGCAGCAGGCCGCCAAAGCCGCCAAAGCGTTCCAGCAGGCTGCCCGCCAGCGCCAGCACACCCTGGCCCGGCAGGCCGGTGCGCAGCAGCAGGGCCAGCAGTTCGGCGTCGGCCAGCGCGGCCGGCCCGCGGGCCAGCAGCTTCTCGCGCGGCCGCAACTCGGCCGGCAGATCCTTGATCGTCATGCCCGTCTCCCTGAGATTCAGGCGCCCATGCGTGGGGCGACCCGTAAAATCAGCGCCCAGACTACCAGTTTTCCCACCGTGAACACCATCCAGCAAGGGTCCTTCCTGACCCTGCACTACCGCCTTGCGGGCCCCGACGGCGCCGACGTGGTCACCACGTTCCACGACAAGCCGGCCACGCTGACGCTGGGCGCCGGCCAGCTGTCGCCGGCCTTTGAGGCGCGCCTGATCGGGCTGCAGGAGGGCGCACGCCAGGCCTTCACGCTGGCGGCGGGCGAGGCCTTCGGCCCGCGCAACCCCGATATGGTGCAGCGTCTGAAGCGCCAGGTCCTGAACGAGATGGGCGACCCCGAGGCCGAGTACCACGTGGGTGATGTGGTCGAGTTCCCCACCCCCGACAACACCGGCCGCTTCGCCGGTGTGGTGCGGGCCGTGGGCGAGGGCTGGGTCGAGTTCGATTTCAACCACCCGCTGGCCGGCCAGGCCGTGACCTTCGAGGTCCAGGTGATCGGGGTGCTGTGATGGGCGAGATCCTGCTGGCTGAACCGCGTGGCTTCTGTGCCGGGGTGGACCGGGCGATCGAGATCGTCGAGCGCGCGCTCACGCTGTACGGCGCGCCGATCTATGTGCGCCACGAGATCGTCCACAACACCTACGTGGTCAACGACCTGAAGGCCAAGGGCGCGATCTTCATCGAGGAGCTCTCGGAGGTGCCGGCCGGTGCCACGCTGATCTTCTCGGCGCATGGCGTCAGCAAGGCGGTGCAGGCCGAGGCCGAGGCCCGGGGCTTTCGCATCTTCGACGCCACCTGCCCGCTGGTCACCAAGGTCCACGTGGAAGTGGCCAAGCTCTCGAAGGAGGGCTACGAGTTCATCATGGTCGGCCACAAGGGCCACCCCGAGGTGGAAGGCACGATGGGCCAGCTGCATGAGGGCATCTACCTGGTCGAGGACGAGGCCGATGTGGCCACCGTGCCGGTGAAGAACCCCGACCGCCTGGCGGTGGTCACCCAGACCACGCTGAGCGTGGACGATGCCGCGGCCATCCACGCCGCGGTGAAGGCGCGCTTCCCGAACGTGCGCGAACCCAAGAAGCAGGACATCTGCTACGCCACCCAGAACCGCCAGGACGCGATCAAGGTGCTGGCCCCGGCGGTGGATGTGGTGATCGTGGTGGGCAGCCCCACCAGCTCGAACAGCAACCGCCTGCGCGAACTGGCCGAGCGCCTGGGCACGCCGGCCTACATGGTCGACGCCGCCGACGACCTGCAGCCGGCCTGGCTGGACGGCCGCCCGCGCGTGGGCCTGACGGCTGGCGCCAGCGCGCCCGACGTGCTGGTGCAGCAGGTGATCGCCCGCCTGAAGGCGCTGGGCGCCACCGGTGTGCGCAAGATGACGGGCGTTGAGGAGACGATCCAGTTTCCGCTGCCCAAGGGCCTGGGCGACAAGTCGATGGCGGCCTTCGCGGCCGAGCGATCCGGGCGCTCCGAGGCCTGATCCTGCCGCCCGCCGACGCGCTGCGCCGGCCCCGATTCGAATTCGCGAAGAGAGACTTCCATGCTCGACATCACCCAGCTGCGCCGTGACCTGAACGCGGTCGTGGCCAAGCTTGAGACCCGCAAGACCCCGCAACCCTTCCTGGACGTGCCGCGCTTTGGCGCACTGGAAGCCGAGCGCAAGACGCTGCAGACCCGCACCGAGGAGCTGCAGGCGCAGCGCAATGCGCTGAGCAAGCAGATCGGCCAGCTCAAGGGCAAGGCCGCCAAGGGCGAAGACACGGCCGCCCAGGTCGAGGCGCTGATGGCCCAGGTGGCCGGCATCGCCGACGAGATGACGGCCGGCGCCACGCGCCTGGACGCGCTGCAGGCCGAGCTGCAAGGCCTGCTGCTGGGTGTCCCCAACCTGCCCGACGACAGCGTGCCGGTGGGCCCGGACGAGACGGCCAACCAGGAGGTGCGCCGCTGGGGCACACCCGGCACCTATGCCTTCCCGGTCAAGGACCACGTGGACCTGGGCGCGCCGCTGGGCCTGGACTTCGAGGCCGGCGTCAAGCTGGCCGGCGCGCGCTTCTCGCTGATGCGCGGCCCGGTGGCGCGTCTGCACCGCGCGCTCGCCCAGTTCATGCTGGACACCCACACCCAGCGCCACGGCTACACCGAGTGCTACACGCCCTACATGGTCAACGCCGCCGCCATGCGCGGCACCGGCCAGCTGCCCAAGTTCGAGCAGGACCTGTTCCATGTCACCTCGGGCGACGGCGACGAGGCCGGCAACAAGTGGTACCTGATCCCCACCTCGGAGGTCACGCTGACCAACACCGTGGCCGACAGCATCCTCAGCGCTGACCAGTTGCCGATCAAGCTGACCGGCCACACGCCCTGCTTCCGCTCGGAAGCGGGCAGCGCCGGACGCGACACCCGCGGCATGATCCGCCAGCACCAGTTCGACAAGGTCGAGATGGTGCAGATCACCACCCCTGACCAGAGCTTCGCCGCGCTCGACCAGATGGTCGGCCACGCCGAGGCCATCCTGCAGGGGCTGGAGCTGCCCTACCGCGTGGTGCTGCTGTGCACCGGTGACATGGGCTTCGGCGCCGTGAAGACCTTCGACCTGGAGGTCTGGCTGCCGGCGCAGAACACCTACCGCGAGATCAGCTCGTGCAGCAACATGGGGGCCTTCCAGGCCCGCCGCATGCAGGCGCGCTTCAAGAACGCCCAGGGCAAGACCGAGCTGGTCCACACCCTCAATGGTTCGGGCCTGGCGGTGGGCCGCGCGCTGGTGGCGGTGCTGGAGAACCACCAGCAGGCCGACGGCCGCATCCGCGTGCCGGCCGCGCTGCGCCCCTACCTGGGCGGCGACGAGTTCATCGGGGCCTGAACGATGCAATACCCGCAATTCAACCGGGCTTCACCCAACACCCCGCTGACCGAGGCCGAGCTGGAACAGCTCGACCAGTGGCTGCTGCAACTGGCCCAGTCCGGCCGCGACGGCGTGATGAGCCTGGACGGTCTGGACGGCTACCTCACCGCGCTGGCGGTGGGCCCGGCCAGCGTGCTCGACACCCTGCCCACCGCCGACTGGCTGCCCGCCGTCTGGGGGGGCGATGGTGACGACGGCGCCCCGTTCACCAGCAACCAGCAGCGCAAGCGCACGGTGGTGCTGGTGCTGCGGCATCTGCAGGCCATCCTCAGCACGCTGCGCGAACACCCTACGCTGTGGGAGCCGGTGTTCAGCCTGGCCGAGCACGAAGGCCACGAGTGGGCCGATGCCGGCGACTGGTGCACCGGCTTCCTGCAGGCCACCGACCTGGACCCGGCGGCCTGGGCGCCGCTGTTCGACGACCCGCAGCTCGGGCCTTTGCTGGTGCCGATCGCGCTGCTGGGCGGTGACGGCGAGGCGGACAACGAGGACCTCGACGATCCCGCGGTGCGCGAGTCGCTGAGCCGCGCCGCGGCCGAAGCGGCGCTGGCGCTGGCCGAGCGCGCCTGAGCATGGACCATCCGGCCGCCTGCCCCAACTGTGGCCAGGATCTGTCGGTGTGGCCGCAGGCGCGCCACTGCCCGAACTGCGGCCAGGAGACCCACCTGCACGCGCCCACGCTGTGGGAGTTCGTGCACGAGTTCATCACCCACTACGTGGCGCTGGAAGGCGCGCTGTGGCGCACGCTGCGTGGTCTGGCGGTGCCGGGCCGGCTGACGCTGGAGTACCTGGCCGGTCGACGCCGTCTGTACCTGCTGCCGCTGCGCCTGTACCTGAGCTGCAGCTTCGTGTTCTTCCTGGCGCTCAAGCTCAATGCCACCCCGCCCGAGATCGAGGTGCAGCGCTCCGGGGCCGAGTCCGCCGCGGTGGCGGTCGATGAGTTGCAGACCGAGGCCGATGAGCTGCTGGCGGCCTGCCAGGGGCCTGCGCCGGCGTCGGCCGTGGCCTCGGCGGCCAGCCGTCCCACCGAGGCGCAGTGCCGCGACGCCCAGCGCCTGCAGGCGGTGGCCCAGGGCATCGCCAGTGCCGCCTCCGGTGCGGCCAGTGGAGGCAACCTGGCCAACAGTGCCCGGGTGCTGGCCTGGGCACCCTACGCCATGTTCCTGATGCAGCCGGTGTTCGCCGCCCTGCTGAAGCTGCTCTACCTGGACCGGCGGCGCAGCTATGGCGAGCACTTCGTGTTCTCTTTGCACCTGCACAGCGCCTGGTACCTGCTGCTGCTGGCAGCCATGGCCCTGCCGGGCCCGGTGGACATGCTGCCGCTGCTGGGCCTGCCGGTGTATGCGGTGCTGGCGATGCGGCGCGTGCACGGGTCACCCGGAGCGGGCCGCCTGGCCGGCATGGTGGTGACCAGCCTGGTCTACTGCACGCTGCTGGTGGCCGCCGCGGTGGGCATGGCTTGGCTGGCGATGGGGTCGGGTCACTGAGCCGGCCCTCAACCGCCCGGCGTTTCAGCCGATAACGGTGAAGGATGAATCCCCTGGAGTCCCGATCCGTGAACTGGCTCGCCCTGGCCTACAGCAGTGTGCCGACCCGCCCGATGAGCGCGACCGACCTGGGCAACCTGTTGCTCCAGGCCCGGATGTTCAACGCCAGCCAGGGCGTCAGTGGCGTGCTGCTGTACGACAGCGAACGCTTCCTGCAGTACCTGGAAGGCCCGCCCGACGGCGTCCAGCGCGTCTGGGACCGGGTGTCGGCCTCACCCCGCCACCGCGAGCTGCACGTGCTGTGGCGCGAGCCGATCGATACTCGCCTGTTCGCCGACTGGCAGATGGGGTGCCTGGAGGCGCCGGCCTCGCTGCTGCAGCGCCTGGCCAATGAGCAATGGCGCATCGCCCAGGCCGTGGCCGAGCGCCGGCAACCGCTGTCGCCGGCGCTGGCGCTGCTGCGCCAGTTCGCGAGCGGTGATCAGCGCGAGGCGTTGGGGAAGAACAGCGGCTCGCCGTTGATCTTGTAGGCGCTGATGCTGGCCTGGCCGGCCGGTGACACCACCCAGTCGGCGAACTGCTGGGCCAGCGCGCTCTTCACGTGCGCAAACCTGGCCGGGTTCACCACCATCACGCCGTACTGGTTGAACAGCTTCTTGTCGCCCTCGACCAGCACGCTGAGGTCCTGGCGGTTCTTGAAGTTCAGCCAGGTGCCGCGGTCGGTCAGCACGTAGGCGCCGGTGGAGGCCCCCATGTTCAGCGCCGGGCCCATGCCGCAGCCGCATTCCTTGTAGCCGGCCGGCTTGGCCGCGGCCAGGTCGACCCCGGCGCCCTTCCACAGGCGCAGCTCGGCGGCGTGGGTGCCGCTCTTGTCGCCGCGCGAGATGAAGCTGGCGCCCGCCGCGGCCAGCTTGCCGAAGGCGGCCCCGATGTCGCCGCCCTTGACCTTGGCCGGATCCGCCGCCGGGCCGACCAGCACGAAGTCGTTGTACATGACGTTGCGGCGCTGGGTGGAGAAGCCGTCGGCGACGAACTTCTCCTCGGCGGCGGTGTCGTGCACGAAGAGCACATCGGCATCGCCGCGGCGGCCCATGTCCAGCGCCTGGCCAGTGCCCACAGCCACCACGCGCACCTCGATGCCGGTGGCCTGCTTGAAGGCCGGCAGCAGGTGGCCGAACAGGCCCGACTGCTCGGTGGAGGTGGTGCTGGCCATCACGATGAACTTGTCGTCCGCCCAGCTGGGCAGGCTGAGGCTGGCGACGGCGGCGGCCAGCGCCAGGCCCAGCTGGCGGCGGGTGAAGGGACTCAGGTCCATGGGAGTTCTCCTTTGAGGAACAGGCTGACCTCGGGGTCGAGGTCGGTGCGATGGAAGAGCTCGTCGGTGGGCAGGTCGGCCAGCACGCGGCCGTGGTCCAGGCAGACAACCCGCGTGCTCAGGCGCTTGACCTGACCGAGGTTGTGGCTGGTCAGCACCAGGGTCATGCCGTCGCGGGCGAATTCATCGATCAGCGTCTCGACCTCGCGCTTGGCGCTGGGGTCCAGGCTCGCCGTGGGCTCATCCAGGAACAGGATGTCGGGCTGCAGCGCCCAGGCGCGGGCCAGGGCCAGGCGCTGCTGCTGGCCGCCCGACAGCGCCCGCGCCGGGCGCCGGGCCATCTCTGCCAGGCCCACGCGCTCCAGCGCCAGCCGGGCGCGCTCGGCGCGCTGCTCGCCCGGCACGCCGCGCAGCCACAGCGCCAACGTCAGGTTGTGCCAGGCCGACAGGCGCAGCAGGAAGGGGTGCTGGAACAGCATGGCCGCCACCAGCGGCCGGTGCAGCGTGCGCTGGCCCTGGTGCGCCTGCAGACCGTGGAGCAGGCGCAGCAGCGTGGTCTTGCCCGAGCCGTTGGGGCCGATCAGCGCCAGGCGTTCGCCGCGCGACAGCGTCAGGTGCAGCGGCTGCAGCGCGCAGACGCTGCCGAAGTGCACGCTGGCACCTGCCAGGCTCAGCAGCGGTTCGGCCAGCAGGGTGGCGGCGTCGGACCTCATGCCAGCGCCCGGGCCTCGGTGACCGAGGATTCGCTGCCCGGCAGCAGCGCCGCCAGGCCGTTGAGCAGGCCCACCACCGCCAGCAGCAGCAGGCCCAGCGCCAGCGCCAGCGGCAGGTCGCCCTTGCTGGTCTCCAGCGCGATCGAGGTGGTCATCACCCGCGTCACGCCATTGATGTTGCCGCCGACGATCATCACCGCCCCCACCTCGGCGATCGCCCGGCCGAAGGCGGTGAGCAGGATGGTCAGCACCGCCAGGCGCTCGTGCATCAGCATCAGGCCGGCTGACAGCATCGGCCCGGCACCCAGCGAGCGCAGCTGGTCACCCCCCTCGGCCAGCGCGCCCAGCACCACGCGGCGGGTCAGCGCGGCGATCAGGGGCACCACCAGGATGCTCTGCGCGATCACCATGGCCGTGGGCGTGAACAGCAGGCCCCAGTCGCCCAGCGGCCCGGAGCGCGACAGCAGCAGGTAGACCAGCAGACCCACCACCACCGAGGGCAGGGCCAGCAGCGTGTTCAGTGCCCAGACCAGCGTGCCCTGGCCGGGGAAGCGGGCCACGGCCAGCCAGGCGCCCAGCGTCAGCCCGATCAGCGCGCCGAGCAGGCAGGCGGTGGCGCTGACGCGCAGCGACAAGGCGACGATCCGCCAGAGCTCGGGGTCGGCGGCCAGGATCAGTTGCAGTGCGCGCTGCAGGCTCTCGGACAGGGTGTTCATGCGGGGGCGGCGCGATTCTGGCGGGCGCCCTGGCGCAAGGCGATATGCATGGCATTGCATATCATGGCGAACGTCGCCTGGCGCCGACAATCGCCACCCTTCCCACCGCTGCCGTGCCCGTCCCCATGCCCGAACTCGGACCTTCCCCCCTGGCCGCTGGCCATGAACTGCCGGTTGACGAGGCGCGCCGCCGCGTGCTGGCCACGCTGCGGCCGATCACCGACCAGCAGACGGTGCCGCTGACCCAGGCGCTGGGCCGGGTGCTGGCCGAGCCGGTGGTCTCGCCGATCGACGTGCCGGCGCATGACAACTCGGCGATGGACGGCTACGCCTTCCGCGGTGCCGACCTGGCCGCCAGCGGCGAGACCCGGCTGACGGCCTTGGCCGAGACCGTGTTTGCCGGCGCGCCGACCTCACCGGCGGTGCCGCCCGGCCACGCGGTGCGCATCATGACCGGCGCGGTGATGCCCGAAGGCCTGGACACCGTGGTGCCGATCGAGCTGTGCCGCGTCGATGCGGACGGCGTGCACATCGCCCCCGGCGTGCTGCGTCCGGGCGAGAACCGGCGTCCGCAGGGCGAGGACCTGGCCCAGGGCAAGCCGGCGCTGGCCGCCGGCACGGTGCTGGGCCCGGCCGAACTGGGCCTGGTGGCCTCGCTGGGCATCGAGACCGTTCCGCTGCGTCGCCGCCTGCGCGTGGCCCTGTTCTCCACCGGCAACGAGTTGCGCACGCTGGGCCAGCCGCTGGATCCGGGCTGCATCTACGACAGCAACCGCTACAGCCTGATGGCCGCGCTGCAGCGCCTGGGCGTGGAGGTGCTGGACCTGGGCCTGGTGCCCGACGACCCGGCCGCGCTGAACGCCACGCTGGACCGCGCGATCGCCGAGGCCGACGTGGTGCTGACCAGCGGCGGCGTCAGCATGGGCGACGCCGACTACACCCGCGACCTGCTGGCGGCGCGCGGCCAGGTCGATTTCTGGAAGGTGGCGATGCGCCCCGGCCGGCCCTTCGCCTTCGGCCCGCTCGACGGGCCCGGCGGGCGGCGTGCCTGGCTGTTCGCGCTGCCGGGCAATCCGGTGGCGGCGCTGGTCACCTACTACGTCTTCGCCCGCGAGGCACTGCTGGTGCTGGCGGGCGCCACTGCACGAGCGCTGCCGGCGCTGCGCGCGCGCAGCGTGGCGGCGATCCGCAAGCGCCCCGGGCGCAGCGAGTTCCAGCGCGGCATCGTCGAGCCCGCCGAGGGCGGTGGCTGGCAGGTCCGCCTGACCGGCGCCCAGGGCGCCGGCATCCTGCGCAGCATGGCCGAGGCCAATGCGCTGGTCTGCCTGCGCCACGACCAGGGCAGCGTGGCGGCGGGCGACGAGGTCGAGGTCTGGCTGTTCGACGGCCTGCGCTGAGCGGCGTCACACGCGCTAGCACGGGCCCGCACCGGTGTGCGAGGCTGGAGCAATTGCCCCGTGTTTTCCCGGGGATTTGAGCGCCGCGCGTCCGGTCCAACCCTGAGTTTTCGGCCCTGCAGCGACTGGCACGCCACTTGCCGGGAAGAACTCCCGGAACGCCCCGGAAGTGCCAGGGCGTGACAACGCGAAGCCCCCGCTACAGGAGACAACCCATGCGCATGAAACTGCTTGCCCTGCTGATCACGCTCGGCACGGCCCAGATGGCCCAGGCCGTCGTCACCGACCAGATGATCGAGAACGACGCCAAGTCCCCCGGCGACGTGCTGTCGTGGGGCATCGGTACCCAGGGCCAGCGCTTCTCGCCGCTGGCCAAGATCAACACCGGCAACATCGGCAAGCTGGTGCCGGCCTGGTCCTTCTCGTTCGGTGGCGAGAAGCAGCGCGGCCAGGAGTCGCAGCCGGTCATCCAGAACGGCAAGATGTTCGTCACGGCCTCGTACTCGCGCATCTACGCGCTGGACGCCGCCACCGGCCAGAAGCTGTGGAAGTACGAGCACCGCCTGCCCGAAGGCATCATGCCCTGCTGCGACGTGATCAACCGCGGCGCCGCGCTGTATGACAACCTGGTCATCTTCGCCACGCTGGACGCCCAGTTGGTGGCCCTGAACCAGGACACCGGTGACGTCGTCTGGAAGGAGAAGATCGACAACTACGCCGACGGCTACTCCGCCTCGGCCGCGCCGATCATCGCTGGCGGCCTGCTGCTGACCGGCGTGTCCGGCGGCGAATTCGGCGTGGTGGGCCGCGTCGAGGCGCGCAACCCCAAGACCGGCGCGCTGGTCTGGGTGCGCCCGACCGTCGAAGGCCACATGGGCTACAAGTTCGACGCCAACGGCAACAAGACCGAGAACGGCATCTCCGGCACCCAGGGCAAGAGCTGGCCGGGTGACCTGTGGAAGACCGGCGGCGCGGCCACCTGGCTGGGCGGCACCTACAACGCCAAGACCGGTCTGGCCTACTTCGGCACCGGCAACCCGGCGCCGTGGAACAGCCACCTGCGCAAGGGTGACAACCTCTTCAGCTGCTCGACCGTCGCCATCGACGTGAAGACCGGCCAGATCGTCTGGCACTACCAGAACACGCCCAACGACGGCTGGGACTTCGACGGCGTCAACGAGTTCGTCACCTACGACGACGGCAACCAGGTGCTGGGCGGCAAGGCCGACCGCAACGGTTTCTTCTACGTCAACGACGCCAAGACCGGCAAGCTGGTCAACGCCTTCCCCTTCGTCAAGAAGGTCACCTGGGCCACTGGCATCGACCTGAAGACCGGCCGCCCGAACTTCGTGCCTGAGAACCGCCCGGGCGACCCCACCGCCGGCGCCGACGGCAAGAAGGGCCAGAGCGTCTTCGCCGCCCCGTCCTTCCTGGGCGGCAAGAACCAGATGCCGATGGCCTACAGCCCGCAGACCGGCCTGTTCTACGTGCCCGCCAACGAGTGGGGCATGGAGATCTGGAACGAGCCGATCACCTACAAGAAGGGCGCGGCCTACCTGGGCGCCGGCTTCACCATCAAGACGCTGAACGACGGCCCGATCGGCGCGCTGCGCGCGATCGATCCCAAGTCCGGCAAGATCGTCTGGGAAGCGCCGAACAACGCCCCGCTGTGGGGTGGTGTGCTGACCACCGGCGGCAACCTGGTGTTCTGGGGCACGCCGGAAGGCTACCTGCAGGCGGCTGATGCCAAGACCGGCAAGATCGTCTGGAAGTTCCAGACCGGCTCCGGCGTGGTCGCGCCCCCGGTCACCTGGGAAGACAAGGGCGAGCAGTACGTGGCCGTGGTCTCCGGCTGGGGCGGCGCTGTCCCGCTGTGGGGCGGCGACGTGGCCAAGAAGGTCAGCTTCCTGGAGCAGGGCGGCTCGGTCTGGGTCTTCAAGATGACCAAGTGACCGCTGGCTGACCCGCCAACGCACCCAGGGCCCCGCAAGGGGCCCTTTTTCGTGGGTGGTCGGCGGCGGCCTGATGTGCCGCAGATGCATCCTGAACACAGCGCATGGCGCTTGTTGCACAGCTGGATGGTCTCGCGGCACGATCGGCTGTTGCCGGATCATGAGCCCAAGACAAGACCCGCAGGCGGATCCGCTGCTCCCTGCGTTTGGCTCAAGGCCCAGGACCCCGACAACGACGGCACGGTGGACCTCGAGGCGCCCAAAAAGCCCGGCTGGCCGCGCGCTGCTCAAGCTGGTCCGCTGAGTCCCGGGCAAGTCAGCAGCCTCGGTCCCTGAACGCACGGCGTCCAGGGCCCTTGTTCCGCCTCAGTACTGCCAGCGCAGACCCACCTGGATGGCGCGTGGCGCACCGGGCGCCACGAACAGCGCCGCGGTGTCGTCGCCGGTGAACTGGCCCTGCGCATCGAACTGCGTGGCGGCCAGCGCGCCAAAGCTGGCGTAGCGCCGGTTGAAGGCGTTGGTGATCCGACCGAACAGTTCCAGCCCCTTGACCTGCGCAGGCTTCCAGGTGGCGCGCAGGTTGACCAGCGCATAGCCTGGCAGCGACAGATCGACGCGTTGGCCCGCGCCGTCCTCCAGCAGACCGTCCTCATTGCCCGACACGCCGCGGCCCGACAAGGCCTGCAGGTCGGCGCCCAGGCTCCAGCCGCCGCCCACGCGCCAGTCGGCGCTGAGCTTGAACTGGTGGCGCGGCAGGCCGGCGATACGTGTGCCGGGGGTGATCGTGACGTTGCGCTCGCCCATGCGCAGCACGCCGCTGGCCTGGTAGGTGGCCTCGAGGTGGCTGTAGCCGGCGCCCAGCTCCCACTCGCCCAGCGTCCATTGCGCGTCGAGGTCCAGGCCTTGGTGGCGGGTGCGCGGGAAGTTGGCGAAGTAGCCCAACTGGCCGGTGATGCTGGTGCTGCGGAACAGGATGTCGTTGCGGTTGTCGGTGCGGTAGGCGGTGATGCTGCCCTTGACGCCGCCGGGCAGCGCGAAGCGGGCGCCGCCCTCGACACTGGTGGCGATCACCTGCTTCAGGTAGGGATCGGATTGCAGGCCGGCGGGCAGGCGGCAGGGCTCCTCGGGGTCGGCGCAGCCCAGCTCGATCACCGTGGGCACCCGGTTGTTGCGGGCCACGTTGGCGAACAGCGTCAGCGCCGGGCTCAGCCTGTGCGCCACGCCCAGGGCCGGGTTGACGCTGGTGTAGCGGAAGCGCTCGTGGGGATGGGCCTCGAACAGGCCGGTGTCATCGTTGATCGAGGACAGGGTGTTGCCCACCTGGGCCCAGTTGATGCGCACGGCGCCGGTGAGGTGGGTCTCGGGCGCGACCTGCCAGGTGTCGCTGGCATAGACGCCAGCACTGGTGGACGTGCCGCTGACCGTGGCGCTCAGCTCGGGGTCTTCGCCGGCGATCGGCTGCACGCCGCGCGTCGCGTCAAACATGCCGGCCTGTTCGGTTTGCTCGTAGTGCACCGTGGCGCGGTCCAGCGCCGCACCCAGCTGCCACTGGTGCGCGCCATGGCGGCCCGACAGCGCCAGCGCCACGCCGGCCGACTTCTGCTGCGTGGCGGTGCGGTTGAAGGTGGCGTTGGGCTCGTCCTCGTCGGCCAGGGGCTGGCGCTGGGCGGCGGCCTCGGCCTCGTCGTCCGCGCCGTCGCCATTGATCGTGGTGCGGCGCGAGTCGCGCACGTAGACCAGTGACTCCAGCGTGGTGCGCCCATCCAGCTGACGGCGCCACTGGGCGCTGAGCTGAAGCAGCTGGTTGCGGGTCAGGTCGGGGTGGGTGAAGACGGCGGCGCGGTCCAGCGCGCCCAGGTCGGGCGTGCGCTCGCCGTTCTCGTCCAGCGTCACCAGCGGCACCAGGCCGTTGCCGACCAGGCGGCTGCGGCCGGCCTGCAGGCTGACGACAATGTCGTCATCGCCCACCTGACGGCCGATCTTGAACAGCCCATTGGCCAGCCGGCCGGCGGAGTGATCGCGCCAGCCGGTCTCATCGAACAGGCCCACGCCCGCGTAGTGGTGCCAGCCCTCGTCGTGGCTGCCGCCGTGCGAGAGCTCGAACTTCTTGCGGCCAAAACTGCCCAGCGAGGCCTCGCCACGAAGGCCTGGCGCCGTCAAGCCGGTGGCGGTGGTCAGCGACAGTGCGCCACCCAGCGTGTTCAGGCCAAAGGCCGGGTTGGCACCGGGCACCAGAGACAGGCTGTGCAGCGCGAACTCGGGCACCATGTCCCAGTTGACGACGTCACCGAAGGGCTCGTTGAAGCGCACACCATCGACATAGACCGACACACCTTGCGCCGCGCCCAGGATGCCCGAGGCCCGGTAGCCGCGAAAGGTCAGGTCGCCCTGGAAGGGGCTGCCCTGGATGTCATTGACCTGGGCGCCGGGTACGCGCCGGCCCAGGAAGTCGGTGGTGTTGTCGGCCTGCGCCTCGTCCAGCGCGGCGCGGCGCACGACCTGGGTGCCGTAGGGCAGGGCATTGCGGTCCACGCCCTGGCCGGGCAGCGGCGAGGTGCCAACCACCTCGACCTGCTGCGGCGCTGTCTGCGCTGCCAGCGGACCACTCATGCCCAGCAGGGCGGCACTGCACAGTGCCAGGCGCACGGACAATGCGCAGCGGGTTTCAGGGTGAACCCGGTGGGGAGCGGGCATGGAACTTGTCTCCTCGAATCATTGTTGGGAATACATCGTCATGGAAGCAAGCCAGGTTCCTGAACCCGCGGGAAGACTTCCCGAACCGCCGCTCACCCTGCCGCGCCTGGTGATGCGCCGTGCCGCCTGGGTGGCTGTGGCCGGGGTGCTGCTGTGGGCGGTGATCGGGCTGGCGCGCATGGCCGCCGACGTCGACGAGGAACTGGATGGCGCGCGCGCCCTGGCCAGCCTGTTCGAGCGTCTGGCCAGCGCCAGCGCCATGCCCGACCCCGACCGTGCCCGCCGCCTGCTGGCGCCCGGCCCCGGCGACGGCCCGACCCGGCACCTGCAGCTGCGCGTCACCGACGCCAGCGGCGGCACGCTGCTGGTGGCCGAGCCCGAGGGCCAGTTGCCGGCGCCGGTACAGGCTGTCCTGGCGGCGGTCGAGTCCGTGTTCGGCGACACACCGTCGTTCACCGTGGCCTGGATGCAGCCGCGGCCTCAGGGCGAGGCCTGGCAGGTGGCGCTGACCGCGCGGCCGCAGAGCGAGCGCGCGGAGGCCTTGATCGGCCTGGGCGTGGACACGCTGCTGCTGGCGCTGGTGGTGCTGGGCATGCTGGTGGCGATCGGCTGGAACACGGGTCGCGCGCTGGCCCCGCTGGCGCGCCTGGTGGCGGCGATCGGCGAGATGGGTGACGGCGAGGGCCGGCACCCCGGCGTGCGGCGCCTGCCCGCGATGCCGGTGGCCGAGCTGGAGACCATCGCCGGTGCCTTGCGCCACCTGGATGGCGAGCTGGCCACCGCGCAGGCCCAGCGCCGCCAGCTGGCGCGCCAGCTGCAGGTGCTGCAGGAGGAGGAGCGCCAGCGCCTGGCCCAGGAGCTGCACGACGAATTCGGCCAGCACCTGACCGCGCTGCGGGCCAACGCGGCCTGGCTGCAGCGCCGTCTGGCCGGCCAGGACGAACTGGCCGGCGTGGCGCGCGAGATGGCGCAGCAGTGCGAAGCCATCCAGCAGGACGTGCGCGGTGTGCTGGCGCGCTTGCGGCCACCCGGCACCGACGAGGCGCCGACCCTGCTCAGCGTGGGTCACATGCTCGACGCGCTGCAGCGCGCCTGGCCGCGCGGCGCGGCCGATGCCACCCGCCTGGTGCTGGACCTGCAACTGCAGGACGCCCAGGGCCAGCCCCTGGACTGGGCGCTCGCCGCGCAGCGGCCCCTGTCGGCCGAGACGGCAATGGTGCTCTACCGCATCAGCCAGGAGGCCCTGAGCAACGTGGCCCGCCATGCGCAGGCCAGCACGGCCCGGCTGACCATCCAGGCGCGGCTGCGGGCCGAGGGCCGCGGCCTGGGCCTGGACTGGTCGGTGCAGGACGACGGCCGGGGCATTGCCGACCCGGCGGCCGCGCTGCAGCAGGGCAGCGGACTGGCCGGCATCAAGCAGCGCCTGTGGTCGCTGGGCGCCGAGCTGACGGTGCACCCCGCCCGCCCGGGCACGCTGCTGGCCGCCCACATCGAGGTCGACCTGCCGGAGACTGTCCATGGTTGAGTTGTCCGCCCCACTGGTGCCGATCCGCGTGGCCCTGGCCGACGACCACGCGGTGGTGCGCGAGGGCTACCGCCGGCTGCTGTCGCTGGAGTCCGATCTGGTGGTCTGCGGCGAATTCGCCGACGCCGACGCGGTGTTCGACGCCCTGCAGCGCGGCAGCCTGGCCGCCGATGTGCTGGTGCTGGACCTGAGCATGCCCGGACGCAGCGCGCTGGACCTGCTGCGCCGCATCCAGGCGCACTGGCCGGCGCTGCGGGTGCTGGTGTTCTCGATGCACGAGGACCCGGCACGGGTGCAGCAGGCGCTGCGCGCTGGCGCGCTGGGCTACATCACCAAGAGCAGCCCACCCGAGGACCTGGTGGCCGCGGTGCGCCATGTGGCGCGTGGCCAGGCGGTGCTGTCGTCCGACATTGCCGCGCATGCCCAGGCGCCGGCCGGTCCGCTGCCGCACCTGTCGCTGAGCCCGCGCGAATTCGAGGTGCTGCGTGGCCTGCTGCAGGGCCAGGCGCTGGAGCAGATCGCCGAGCAGCTGCACATCAGCCCGAAAACGGTGTCGAACCTGCAGACCCAGTTGCGGCAGAAGCTGGGCGTGGCCAATGCGGTGGAGCTGTTGCGCTATGCACAGCAGCACGGCCTGATGCCCTGATGCCCTGAGGCGGGCTCAGCCCTTGTTGGCCGCCAGCCCCAGGCGCTCGACGGTGCGCTTCTCGGCAGCAAAGGCCTCGCGCATGGCGGCACCGTACTCCTCGGGGCCCAGGTACATCGGCTCCTGGTCGTACTTGGCCAGCTCGGCCAGGTGCGCGGGGTCGAACAGCGCGGCCTTGAAGGCGTCGTGCAGCACCTTGACCACGGCCGGGCTCATGCCGCGCGGGCCGGCCAGGCCATAGGGCGAGCTGGCGACGATGCCGTGTCCCAGCTCCTTGAGCGTGGGCACGGTGTTCCAGCGCTTGTGGCGGTGTTCGCCGAAGGTCACCAGCAGGCGCAGCTTGCCGCTCTCCACAAACGGCGCAAAGCCATTGCTGTTGATGCCCACCTGCACCTGACCCGAGGCCACCGCCAGCATTTGCTCGGCCGTGCCCTTGTAGGGCACGTGGTTGTAGCTCAGGCCCTTGCGCGCCATCAGTTCGTCCATCACCACGTGCGGTGTGGTGCCGACGCCATTGGTCGAGATGGTCAGTTCGCCGGGCTTGGCCTTGGCAGCGGCGAACAGGTCGTCCAGGGTCTTGAAAGGGCTGCCCGCCGCGACCACGATGCCGAAGGTCACGCCGGTGAGCTGGATGATGGGCGTGGTGTCGCGGATCGGGTCCCACTGCACCTTCTGCGTCCAGGGCATGCGGAACACCGGCTGCGGCATCTGGGCCACGGTATAGCCATCGGGCGCGGCCTGCTGCAGCACCGGCATGGCCAGCGTTCCGCCAGCGCCCGAGCGGTTCTCGGTGATCACCTTCTGGCCCAGGTGGCGGCTGGTCAGCTCGGCCAGCAGGCGCATCGTCAGGTCGGTGGCGCCGCCGGCCGGCCAGGGCACCCACAGCGTCACGGGGCGGCTGGGAAAGCCGTCGGGCGCCTGGGCCTGCGCGGCGGGCCACGCGGCCCCCAGGCCCAGCGCGGCCAGGGCCTGCAGCGCGGCACGGCGATCGGGGTTCATTGCCATTCGGTCAGTTCCATCGTCAGGGTGCCACCGGTCAGGAAGGTCGAGTTGGCGGGCTCTTCGCGCACCAGCTTGACCAGGCCGACTCCGGGGCAGTACCACTCGCGCGTGGTCAGCGGCATGTCCTTCCAGCCCACCACCGGGTCGGCGAACAGGCGCAGCGTGGCGATGCCGCGCACGCGCAGGCAGCCGCTGAAGTCGCCAGCCGCGGTCTTGACCGCCTCGCCCAGCGCCTCGATCGTGTAGTTCATCGGGATGCTGGGGTGGCTGTGGCGGATCTCGGGCGGGAACTCCTGGCGCCGCCGCAGCAGGTAGGCGGTGGTGGTGGCCTGCCAGCCGGTGCCCACGGCCAGCGGCGCCTTGAGCACGTAGCGGGGCAGGGCGTCCTTCTTCGGCTCGTCGTCCAGATCGGACTTGGTGGCCACGCGGAAGATGCCGGTGTCGTCGCTGCGCAGCCAGTAGTCGATACCGTCATCGCTGCGGCGGTGCCAGGCGCTGCCGTCGGCCAGGCTGTCGCGGCCCAGGCTGCGCATCACACGGGTCTCGGTCTCGGTGGTGTTGTTCTCGTACTCGCTGCGGACCTGGTAGGTCCAGCGGTGGCCGTCGTCGAGCGGGAACAGCTCGGTGCCAGGCGGCTTGGAGCAGCCCGCCAGCAGTGCACAGGCCATCAGGGGCGGAACCAGGCGCAGCATCATTTCTCGGGCAGCTGGGGCACGGGCATGTCGCGGATCTTGACTTCCTGCTCGTCGCTGCCGGGCCGCAGCCAGGCCAGGCCGCGCTTGCCGGCCTTGGGCGTGGCCGTGCCCATCTGGCTGACGCCCTGGCGGGCCTTCTTCATGCCCTCGTTGAGCAGGCTGTGCAGGTCCTTGGTGTAGGGCAGCTTGTAGGCCCGCGGCTGGGCGCTGGGCTTGCCGTTCTCGATCGCGTTGACCCACACGTACAGCGCCCCGGCGCTCTTGTTGCTGGGCTCCTCGATCACCGCGGCCAGCAGCGCGAAGCGCTCGGGCAGGGCATCCGGGGTGGGCCAGCCGCTGAGCTGGTGCACGGCCTCGTCGGCGTAGAAGTAGAAGACCGCCACGCCGGTGACCAGCAGGGCCTTCAGCCAGGCCGGCCAGCGCGACTGCAGCAGGGCCAGGGCGCACAGCAGCAGCAGCACGCTGAAGGAGAGCACGACGGCGAGCGTCATCGGTTCAGATCCTCTCGACCAGGGTCTTGGGCAGGGTGTTGATGTTGGTGACGCTGCCGTCGGGCAGCAGCGTGAAGCGCACGGCCGTGGCTTCGTCGCCCTTGCGGGCGACGCTGACCTGACCGTAGTAGACGACCTCGGCGCGCGGGTTGACCTTGATGACCGAGACCGTCACCTCGACCGGCTGCCCGTCCTTGGAGTCGTAGTAGTGCACGTTGACCGTGTACTCGCCGGCGGCGATGCCGCGCAGCGTGACGACTTCCTGGTTCAGCGGGTTGCTGATCTGCTTGCCGTTGATGACGATGGTGTCGTTGGCCAGCCCGCGGTCATCGCGGTCCAGGTGCATCATGCCGGCCTCGCGGGCGCGGAACCACACCAGGTTGCCACCCGGGTCCTGGACCCAGGTGTCGATGTCGTTGGGGTTCATGTCCGGCCAGGACACGTTGATGATGTACTCGGCCTTGGCCGGGATGTCCCCGGCCTTGAGCGCCTTGGGGTTCATCGCCAGCAGCGCCACGATGAAGCAGAACACGAAGGCGATCAACATATTGAACAACATGTCGTAGAACGGATCGACCTCGGGCTCGCGGGCGTGGCGGCGGCTGGGCATGGCTCAGCTCCGTGCGGTGGCGAAGCGGCGCAGCCCTTCGCGCTGGCAGTCGGCCACCAGGGTGTCGGCAAAGCGGTCCAGCCGGGTGAGCTGCAGGCCCAGCAGGATGTTGCCTACCAGGCCCACCATCGTGGTCAGCAGCGCGATGCCCAGACCGGCGGTCAGGCTCTTGAGCAGGTCCTGCGATTGCGAGGCGTCAAAGCTCTGCAGCTGGCCGATGTGCAGTGCCAGCACCGAGAAACCGATCACCTTGCCCAGCAGGCCCAGCTTGAGCTGGATGCCGTTGACCCACCAGGCGGTCTGGTGCGGGCCGTGGCTGTCTTCCAGCAGCAGGTCCAGCGGCGCCGCGCTGTCGCGGGGCGTACTGTCCAGGGCGCGCAGGTACTCGCCGGCCCAGCCCTGCAGTTGCGTCAGCGGCGTGCCGGCACGGGCGGCCTCCAGATGGCGGCGCTGGCGCTCGAGTTCACGGCTGCGGGCGCCGGCCCACAGCGTGGACGTGGCAAAGACGACGATGATCACCAGCGTCAGGCCGGTGGGATCGGAGGTCAGCAGCAGCGCCCAGACGCCGCGCACGCCCAGCAGCCAGGTGCCGAACAGCATCAGTCCGCCCAGCGCCAGCCATTCGAAGAGCAGCGGCTCGCTCTCGCGCTGCGCAGCGACCGGCGCTGCGCTGGCGGGGCGGCGCAGCGCACCCAGCAGTTTCATCATCAGGCTGGTCCTCCGGGACCCCGTTTGGTGAGTGCACCGAAGCCGCGCTGCGGGTCGTAGCCCCAGGCCGCCAGCGCAAAGCACAGCGCCAGCGTGCCCAGCACCACCAGCGGGGCGATGCCGGGGTCCTTGCCGTACAGTGCAAAGCGCAGCCATTCGACCGCATGCGTGAAGGGGTTGAAGCGGGCGATCCACCACACCCACTCGGCGCCCGATTCCTCGAGCTTCCACAGCGGGTAGAGCGCGGTGGACATGAAGTACATCGGGAAGATGACGAAGTTCATCGTGCCGGCGAAGTTCTCGAGCTGCTTGATGTGCACGCTCAGCAGCAGGCCCAGCGCGCCCAGCATCAGCGCCGCGCCCACCGCAGCGGCCAGCACCATCGGTGTCTGCGGACCGAGCAGCGGCAGCTCGGTGCCCAGCGCCCAGGCCACCAGCACGAAAGCCAGCGCCTGCAGCAGCGACAGCGCGGCCGTGGCGCACAGCTTGGCCAGCAGGATCCACCACCTCGGCAGCGGCGCGGTCAGCAGCAGGCGCATCAGGCCCATCTCGCGGTCGTAGACCATGGCCAGGCTGGACTGCATGCCGTTGAACAGCAGCACCATGCCCACCAGGCCGGGCGCGATGTAGACGTCGTAGGGGATGTAGGTGTCGTAGGGTTCGTTGACGGCGATGCCAAACACATTGCGAAAGCCCGCGGCGAACACCGCCAGCCACAGCAGCGGCCGCACCAGGGCCGAGGCCAGGCGGCCGTACTGGCGCAGGAACTTCAGCACCTCGCGGCGGACGATGGCCCACAGGGCCTGCAGCGCATGTCGCAGGTTCATCCGCCCCTCGCCTTGCACAGCTTCTCGCCCTGGTCCGCGCCCAGGGTGTCGAGCACGTTCTTCGGATGCAGCACGCCGTCCACCGGCGCCAGCGACACCACGCCCTGGCCGTCGGTCATCAGCAGGCGCTGGCGCAGCTGGCCGTCCCAGGCGCGGAAGCTCATCGACACGCCCTTGGAGCCGTCCAGCTCGACCTGGGCCAGCGCCGCCTGCATCTCGGCGGGCTTGCCCTTGGGCACGGCCAGCACCGCAGCGGCCAGCGCCTTGCCGGCCATCCAGGCGGCCCAGTCGGCCTGCTGCATGGCCCGCCCGCTGGCGTTGCGCGCAAAGCGGCGCGAGACCTGCGGCGCGCCGAAGCGGTCGAACTGGGCGTGCCAGCCCAGCGCGGTGAGGCCGGCGTCGCCCACCACCGGACGCGGCAGCACGGTGCGGTAGGGCAGGCTGCGGGCGAACTCGCCGTCGCTGTCGACCACCCAGACCGCGTCGTAGCTGCCGGTGGTCAGCAGGCGCGGGTTGGCCAGGTCGCGCTCGCGCGGGTCGGCCGACAGCTTGAACGGCTTGCTGCCGGCCAGCTTCAGGCCATAGCGCTTGATCGCCGCCTGCACCACGGCGGCGCGGCGCTGGTCGTCGGCCGAGGGGCCGGTCAGCAGCAGCACCTGCTGCCAGCGCTGGCTGGCCAGGGTCTGGCCGATGGCATCGGCGCGCATGCGCTCGGAGGGGATCAGGTGGTACAGGCGCGGCCGGCAGTCGGCCTCGCGCAGGCGGTCTTCCGGGTTGCCCACATTGAGCACCGGCAGCTTGGCGCCATCGGCCGCAGCCAGCGTCCAGGCGGCAGGCAGGTCGGTCACCAGGGCCAGTGCGCCGGCCTTCTCGGCCTTCTGGGCGGCGGCCTTGGCGGCGTCGGGCGAGGCCACCGACACCACGTCCAGCGCCAGGCCGTGGCCGGCCGCGTCGAGCTCGAGCTGGCTGTCCTTCAGCGCCATCTGCAGGCCGTCCTGGGCCGGCCCCGTGGGGTGGCCGAAGTAGGCGCGCTCGACGCGGTTGCGCTCCAGCCGCGGGTCGTCGTCGGGCAGCAGCAGTGTCACGCGCAGCGGCGCAGCCGAGGCGCTGGCGGCGGCCAGCGCAAGCAGGCAGGCCAGCGGCTTCATTCGGCGAGCAGCGCGGCGTAGGGCACGCGTCCGACCGGGATGCTCTTGAGGGCTTTGGCGCTGGCGATGTCGACCACGGTGACGTCGTCCGACAGGCCGTTGACCACCCACAGCTTCTGGCCGGCCTTGTCCAGCGAGACATTCCAGGCCCGCTTGCCCACCAGCACGGTGTCGGTCACCTGGCGGCTGGCCACGTCGACAAAGGCCACGCGGTTGGCCTGGCCGAGCGCCACGAAGGCCCGCCGCCCGTCCTTGCTCATCACGATGCCCACCGGGGTGATGTCGCTGGCGCGCAGGCCCTTGACCTCGAACTTCAGCGTGGCCACCACGCTGAGGTCCCTGGTGCTGACGATGCTGACGCTGGCGCCCAGCTCGTTGGTGACCCACAGCTGGCTGCCGTCCGGGGTGAGCACCATGCGGCGCGGGCGCTTGCCCACGGCGATGTTCTTGACCACCTTGCCGGCCGCCGGATCGACCACGTGGACCAGGCTGGCGACCTCGGAGGTGACGTAGACGTGCTTGCCATCGGGCGCAGTCAGCACGCCCTCGGGCTCCTCGCCCACCTTGACGGCCTTGAGCTGCTTGCCGCTGGCGGCGTCCAGCACCAGCAGCTCGCCTTCCTCCTCGGCGCTGACGTACATCAGCTTGCCGTCGGGTGAGAGGTCGAAGGCCTCGGGGTCGTCGCCCATCGGGATGCGGGCCACCGACTTGCGGCTGGCCAGGTCGATGATGTCGGCCTGCGAGGAATCGCCGCAGGCGACCATCATCCGCTTGCCGTCGGGCAGCACGCGCAGGTGGCGCGGGCGTTTGCAAGTGGGCACGGTGCCGGTGACGCCCATCGTGGCCATGTCGATCAGCGTCAGCGCATGGTCCTTCTCGCTGCTGACCCAGGCGGTGCCCTGGGCCTGGGCGGCGGCGGCCAGCAGCAGGCCGAGCAGGGGAATCAGGGTGGGCTTCATGTGGTGGCCTTGATGAAAGCTTCTTCGAGCTGGGCGGCTCCCAGTTGTTCCGCGACCTGGGCCGGTGGCCCATCGGCCAGCAGCCGGCCCTTGTGCAGCACCAGCACGCGGTCGGCGGCCTCGGCTTCCTCCACCAGGTGCGTGGCCCACAGCACCGAGGTGCCACGCGCGGCCACGTCGGCGCGCACCGCGGCCAGCAGGTCGCGCCGCGACTTCGGGTCCAGGCCCACCGTGGGCTCGTCCATCAGCAGCAGCTTCGGGTGGTGCAGCAGCGCGCGCACCAGCTCGACCTTGCGCCGGTTGCCGCCCGAGAGCTCGCGCACCGGACGGTCCAGGTCGGCCGTGGTGCCCAGCGCCTGGCAGCCGGCGTCGATGCGTTCGCGCGCCAGCGCGCCCGGCAGGCCGTGCAGGTCGGCGTGGAACTGCAGGTTGCGCCGCACCGACAGGTCCAGGTCCAGCGACATCTGCTGGAACACCACGCCGATGTGGGCCAGAGCCTTCACGGCCGAGCGACTCAGCGACAGGCCGGCCACCTGCACCTCGCCACCATCGGCGACGAACAGGCCGGTGAGCACCTGGAACAGCGTGGACTTGCCGGCGCCATTGGGGCCGAGCAGCGCCACGAATTGACCGGCCGGGATGGCGACGCTGAGGCCGGCCAGGGCGGTGCGTTCTCCGTATCGCTTGGTCAGGGACTGGATCTCGAGCATGAAACGGGGTGAGGTCAGAGTTCGATCACCATACCGTCATAGGCGGGCTCGAAACCATCCCGACCGACCCCACTGGCGCTGCGCGCCAACAGCACCTTGCGCTGCGCCCGCCAGTCGGGCACGGGAAGGTGTCCCGACTCGGGCCAGGTGGTGCGGTCATCGAGCAGCACGCAGTCGGCGCTGCTGAGCCAGTCGAGCTGCGGTTCACCCAGCGCCTGGCCCCCTGCGGCACAGAACAGTCGCTGGCCGGTGCGGTGGTCCAGCACCGCCAGCGCGATGCTGTGGCCCACGGCCACCGGCGCCTCGTGCGGCTCCAGCACGCGCGGGGCCAGCGCATCGGTGGCCAGCGCGGTGAACTCCAGGTCGGGCAGGCCCTCGACGCGGAAGCTGGCCGACAGGGTCTCGCCGGCCACCGGGATCACATGCCAGTGCACACCGCAGTAGCGCTGCAGCACCTGCAGCACCGGCATGTCCTGGCTGAGCACCTCGAACACCGCCGGCGTGGCGTACAGCGCGATGGGTGCGCCATCGCGCAGGCTCAGCAGGCCGCTGACGTGGTCGACCTGGGCGTCGGTCAGCACGACCGTGCGCACCTCGGCATCGGCCAGGCCGGCGTGGTGGCGCAGCGTGGGGTCGGCCACCAGCTGGTCGGCCACATTGGGCGCCACATTGAGCAGCGCCCACTGCTCACCGCGGTCGGACAGCGCGATCGCGCCATGCCGGCTGGTGGGCGCGGGCTCCAGGCCGGCCCGCTGCGCATCGGCCGCGCCACCGCCTCGCAGCACGACGAGCTTCATCGGGGCCTCCCGGGACACCCGTGCGGTCTTGCGGCAAGATCCATGGAATGAAGCACATGTCTCCCTGTCATCGGAGCCCTCCGGTGCAAGACACATGCCCGCTGTCGGGGCGACAGTCTGTCGCCCCGACGGCCCGATTCCGCGGGCTTGCCCGGGGGCTGGTGCGCCGTGGTTGTCACGCGCTGCGGGCGCTTTGTCCGGCCTTGGCACAGGGTTTGTACGGGGCCGCGTTGGGGCTCGGCCTGCTGCTGACCCCGCCGGCCCAGGCCGCCTGTGCCGGTCCGGCGGGGCAGCTGCGGGCGATCGGGCCCGGCGCCTGGTGGCTGCCAGCGGCCAGCGGTGACAGCGACGCGATCAACCGCGGCGCCACCGCCAACCTGTGGGCCCTGCGCCAGGGCCGGTCCCTGTGGCTGGTCGGCGGCGCCGGCACCCCGGTGCTGGCGCGGCAGGTGGCCTGCCTGCTGCGCGAGGCCGGCGCCGGCCGGGTCACCGACGTGATCCTGCCCTGGCCGCATGCCGAGCTGACGCTGGGGGCCCGGGCCTTCGAGGGGGCACGCCTGTGGGTGCATGCCGACACCGCCGAGGCCATGCGCCAACGCTGCCCGCGCTGCGTCGAGCGCATGGCCCAGCGCCTGGGGGCGGCGGCAGCCGACCTGGGGGACGACCCGATCCCGCGCCCCACCCACGTGTTGCACGGCGCACAGGGCCGCGTCGGGCCGTTCGACTGGTGGCGCCTGCAGCGGTCCGATGACACCGCGGTGCTGGCGCTGCGCTGGCACGGCCGGGCCCTGTGGAGCGCCCACGGCCTGGCCTGGGGCGACGGCCCGCCGGACCTGCGCGATGGCGAGGCGCTGCAGCTGGCGCGCTCCATCGACCAGTTGCTGGCCCGGATGTCGGCCTCGGCGCGCGTGCTGCCTGAGCAGGGCCCGTGGATGACGCCGGTGCAACTGCGCCGCCAGCGCGATGAGCTGCATCAGCTGGTGGATGCGGTGGACGCCGCGCTTCGGCGGGGCGACCTGGTCACCGACGCGCCCCCCGCCGCGCTGTCTGGGCGCCACCCGCGCCAGGCCCTGAACTGGCAGCGCACCTGGTCGCAGCGCGAGGCCGCGCTGTTCTGAGCGCTGCCAAGCCTGGCCCTGCGGGGACAGGGAGGCCCGGGGCGCCGCGGCGTTGCCGGGTGCGGCGGCGGCCGCTCAGCTCTGCCAGCGCAGCTTGCGGTAGATCGTGTTGCGGCTGATGCCCAGGCGCTTGGACGCCTCGGAGATGTTGCCGCCGGCCTGCTCGACGGCCTGGCGGATGGCCTCGAGTTCCAGGTCCTGCAGCGAGCGCGGGCCGGCGCTGGCAGCCGCCGGCGCGGCCGGGGCTGGTGGCGCGGACAAGGCGGGCGCCGGCTCGGCCGGCGCCGGTGCCGCCGCCAGGGCGACGGCGGGCGAAGCCGCCGGCACCTCGGCATGGGCGCGCCGCGCCCAACCGCGCTGGGCGTCGTCGATGAAATCGTCCGACAGGTGGTCGCGCGTGATCACGCTGTCACCGGCCGCCATCACGGCCGCGGTGCGCAGCACATTGAACAGCTGGCGCACGTTGCCCGGCCAGTCGCAGGACTGGAACAGGCGCAGCACATCGGGTGCCAGGCTGAGGCGGCGCTGCGGGCTCTGCTGGTCCAGGATGCGTTGCACCAGGGCCAGCAGGTCCGTGCGCTCGCGCAGCGCGGGCAGGCGCACGGCCAGACCGTTGAGCCGGTAGTACAGGTCCTCGCGGAACTGCTGGGCGGCGATCATCTCGCGCAGGTTGCGGTGGGTGGCGCAGATGATGGCCACATCCACCGAGACCGACTTGGTGCTGCCCAGCGGCGTCACCTGGCGCTCCTGCAGCACGCGCAGCAGGTGGGCCTGCAGGCCGATCGGCATGTCGCCGATCTCGTCGAGGAACAGCGTGCCGCCGTTGGCCTGCACGATCTTGCCCACCGAGCCCTTGCGGCGTGCGCCGGTGAAGGCGCCTTCCTCGTAGCCGAACAGCTCGGCCTCGATCAGGGTGTCGGGGATGGAGGCGCAGTTCACCGCCACGAAGGGCTGGCGGGCGCGCTCGGAATCCTGGTGGATCGCCCGCGCCAGCAGTTCCTTGCCGGTGCCGGTCTCGCCCAGGATCAGCACCGGGATGTCGCGGTTGAGGACCCGGCGGATCTTGCCCACCACGGTCTCGATCTGGGCGTCGCCGGTGAGCAACTGCTTCAGGCCGGTGCCAGTGGCCGGCATCGCGGGGGTGGGCGGGGCAGCCATTTCCGGCAGGGCCGGCTTGGTGGTGTCGGTGCTGGTGCCCAGCGGGGGCGAGGTCTGCGCGGCTTCGGTCACGCTGGTCCAGACCGGCCAGTTGAAGCGCGCATAGACATGGAAGGGCCGCCCGTCGCTGGTTTCCACCTGCATGGGCAGCGCCAGTGGCGAGCGGAAGCGGTCGACCAGCGTGCCCACCGAGGTGCCGAACAGCGAGCCCAGGCTGTGCATGCGCAGCGCCGCACCCGACAGGCCCAGCTGTTCCAGCGCGCCGCGGTTGGCGCCGACGATCTTGCCGTCCGGCGCCACGGCCAGGATGCCTTCCATCAGCGTGCCGATGAACTCCACCCGGCTGTGCAGGTGCAGGCGCATGACGTTGCGGTAGTCGTCGGTCAGCCAGTGGTTCTCGATCATGCGCGCCGACATCTTCACCAGCGCCATCGTGTGCTGGTGGTAGCTGCGCTGGTCGCCCGACACGTCCAGCACGCCCAGGATGTTGCCGCGCGGGTCCAGGATGGGCGCCGCCGAGCAGGTCAGGAAATGGTTGGCGTGCATGAAGTGCTCGTCCGCGTGGACCAGCGTGGGCACTTCGTCGATCAGCGCCGTGCCCACCGCATTCGTGCCCTTGCTGGACTCCGACCAGTTGGCCCCGGGCGCCAGCGCCACCTTGGCGGCGCGGCCGAGGAACTCGTCGTCGCCGATCGAGTGCAGGATGGTGCCTGTGGCGTCGGTCAGCACCACCATGCTCTCGGAGTTGATGATCTGCTCGAAGAGCATCTCCATCACCGGCGCGGCGTGGGAGTACAGCCGCAGGTTGCGCTCGCGCGCGACGGTCAGGTCGCTGCGGCCCACCGGCGAGTGGTCAGGGCGCTCGATGCGCGACAGACCGAGGGCGGCGCAGCGCTCGTGGGAGTGCTCGATCGCCGACTCGTGGGCCGGGTTGCGGCTGGTGCTGCGGGTCGCCGTCGCCGTGCGGGCGGCGGATTCCAGGCCGCGACGCTGTCGGCCGCCGCTGGCAGGGGGGTAGTAACCGCTCATGGGCCTTGTCTCCACCAGCGTGTGTGACACGCTGGACATTCTTGGTGTGCTCTGAAATCTAACAGTTTTGCCTGTCACCGTGGGTCCGATTCCGGTCTGATGCGTCATATCGCGTCAGATTGCAGCATCTTCCTGGGGATCACCCCGATGACCGGGCCCCTGAAGGGGGTCTGGCGGGCGGTGACGGGCTGGTGGCACACGCTTTGCAGATTTGATGCCTGACCCCCGCCCCCTCAGGGCTATTCCGCAGCCCCATGCCAATCCAGGAGACAGGCCCCATGTTCCGCCCCACCTTCCGCCCCCGCACCCCCTCACGCACGCTGCTGGCCTGTGTCCTCTCGCTGGCTGCGGCCGGCGCCTGGGCCCATGGCGACGTCACGCCGCAGGCCGTCGACACGCATGAACTGCCGCAGCTGGGCAGCGAGTGGCGCAGCGAGAACCCCTTCCGGGGCAACGACATCGCGATCCGCATCGGCACCTCGGCCTACAACCAGAACTGCGCCCGCTGCCATGGCCTGGAGGCCATCTCCGGCGGCATCGCGCCGGACCTGCGCAAGCTGGACAACGAGTGCGCCACGCTGGCGGTGCCGGCCAAGAAGGCGGCCTGCGTGAAGGACGTCGACGAGTACATGACCACCACCGTGCGCCGCGGCCGCACGCGCAACGGCGCGGTCTACATGCCCCCGTTCGAGGGCGTGCTGAACCAGGAAGCCATCTGGGCGATCAAGTCCTACCTGGAAAGCCGCCGCGAGAAGCCGCTCTGATGAGCCGCCATCTTCCGACCCGCCTGACCCGGCGCGACTGGCTGGCGGCTTCGGCCGCCGCCACGCTGTCGGCCGCCGCGCCCCTGCGCGCCCAGGAAGCCCCGGCGCTGGAGCGCCTGCGTGCCCGCGGCAGCCTGATCGTCGGCGTCTACCAGGACCTGCCGCCGTTCCACGTGGCCGGCCGCGGCATCGAGGTCGACCTGGCCGGTGCGCTGGCCGCGGCGCTGGGCCTGAAGCTCTCGCTGCTGCCCTTCCAGGCCGGCGAGGACATGGGCGATGACCTGCGCAACATGGTCTGGAAAGGCCATTACCTGGGCTTCGGCCCGGCCGACGTGATGCTGCACGTGCCGGTGGATCGGCCGTTGATGGACAAGAGCCCGCAGGTCAAGATCCTGGCGCCGTACTGGCGCGAGCGGGTGATGGTGGCGCGCGACCTGAAGGCGCTGCCCAACCTGGACTCGCTCGACCCGCTGCTGGGCAAGGCGGTGGCCGTGCCGGGCCAGTCGCTGGCCGGCTGGCTGCTGATCGGAGCCGAGGGCGGCCGCTACCGCGACAGCCTGCGCACCAAGTACGCCGACGGCGTAGAGGCGGCGCAGGCGCTGGCGCGTGGCGAGGTGGTGGCCGCCGCCGGTCACCTGAGCGAGCTGGAATCGACGCTGGGTGGCGACGAGCGCTTCGCGATCGAGCCGCTGCCGCTGCCGCGCATGAAGGACGGCTGGGCGGTGGGCATGGCGGTCAAGGCCGCGTCCACCGATCTGGCGCAGGCGCTGCAGGCCGCGGTGAACACGCTGGCCGACAACGGCGAGCTCAGCCGCATCTTTGCCGCGGGCAAGCTGCGCTGGCGCCGGCCCTGACCCCCTGAGGCCGAGCCATCGGCAAGCCAATGACAAGGCCCGGCATGGCCGGGCCTTGTTCATGGTGCGGACCGCTTCAGACGCCCGGCAACTTGTAGTCCTTGAACTGCTCGCGCAGCTTGAGCTTCTGCATCTTGCCGGTGGCGGTGTGCGGGATCTCGTCGACGAAGGCCACGTCGTCCGGGATCTGCCACTTGGCGATGCGGCCATCGAAGAAGGCCAGCATCTCCTCGCGCGTGAGCGTGGCGCCGGGCTTGCGCACCACCACCAGCAGCGGGCGCTCGTCCCACTTCGGGTGCTTGGCGGCGATCGCGGCGGCCTCGTGCACGGCCGGATGGGCCATGGCGATGTTCTCCAGGTCGATCGAGCTGATCCACTCGCCGCCCGACTTGATCACGTCCTTGCTGCGGTCGGTGATCTGCATGAAGCCGTCGGCGTCGATCGTCGCCACGTCGCCGGTGGGGAACCAGCCGGGCTCGCCATCGACCTCGACCAGCGGCGAGACGCGCAGGTTGAAGTAGCTGTTGATGACCCACTGGCCCTTGACCACCAGGTTGCCCGAGGCCTGGCCGTCCCAGGGCAGGGCGTGGCCGGCCTCGTCGATGATGGCCATGTCGATGCCATAGATGGCGCGGCCCTGCTTCTCCAGCAGGCGCTGCTGCGCCTCGCGGTCCAGGCCGTCGTGCTTGCTCTTGAGCTTGGACAGCGTGCCCAGCGGGCTCAGCTCGGTCATGCCCCAGGCATGCACCACCTCGACGCCGAAGTCCTCCTGCAGCGTCTTCATCATCGCCGGCGGGCAGGCCGAGCCGCCGATCACGGTGCGCTTGAAGCTGCTGAACTTCAGGCCGTTGGCCTTCATGAAGGTGATCAGGCCCAGCCACACCGTGGGCACGCCGGCCGAGAAGCTGACCTTCTCGGCCTCGAACAGCTCGTAGAGCGACTTGCCGTCGAGGTGCGGTCCGGGCATCACCAGCTTGGCGCCGACCAGCGCCGCGGTGTAGGGGATGCCCCAGGCGTTGACGTGGAACATCGGCACCACCGGCAGGATCACCTCGCGGCTGGAGCAGTCCATCGCGTCGGGCAACGCCGCGCCATAGGCGTGCAGCACGGTGGAGCGGTGGCTGTAGACCGCGCCCTTGGGGTTGCCGGTGGTGCCCGAGGTGTAGCAGATCGTGCAGGCGGTGTTCTCATCGAACACGGGCCAGCGGTAGTCGCCGTCTTCGGCCTCGACCAGTTCCTCGTAGCACAGCAGGTTCGGCACGGTGGTGGCCGCCGGCATGTGGGCGCGGTCGGTCATCAGCACGAAATGGCGCACGGTCTTGAGTTCACCGGCCAGCTTCTCGATCAGCGGCAGGAAGCTGAGGTCGAAGCACAGCACGCCGTCGGCCGCGTCGTTGGCGATCCAGGCGATCTGCTCGGGGAACAGGCGCGGGTTGATGGTGTGCGTGACCAGCTGCGAGCCGGCGCTGGCGTAGTAGATCTCCAGGTGGCGGTAGCCATTCCAGGCCAGCGTGGCGATGCGCTCGCCGGGCTGGCAGCCCAGGCGGGCGAAGGCCTGGGCCAGTTGGCGGGCCCGCTGTTCCAGCGCCGACCAGGTGGTGCGGTGGATGTCGCCCTCCACGCGCTTGGAGACGATCTCGGTGTCGGCCGCGTGCCGCGCCGCATGCTTCAGCAGCGACGAGATCATCAGCGGCATGCTCATCATCTGGCCCATCAAGGCGCTCATGGCGGTCTCCTGTCCTGTCTCGGGGAAATACTCCAAGGCGCATCATAGGCAGCCGGATGGGCGCTGCCGGTCCGGACAGGCCCCAATGTCCTGACGTCGCGCAAGAGACTGCGCCGCTGCCTACACTGTGCTTTTTGCCACGCCCGCGCCATGACCAAGCCGCACGACGATCCTGCGTACCCGGTGCGCCAGTCCGACGAGGAATGGCGTCGCCAGCTCGACCCCACCCAGTACGCGGTGGCGCGCCATGCCGCCACCGAGCGGGCCTTCACCGGCCTGTACTGGAACCACTGGGAGCCCGGCGTGTACCGCTGCGTCGGCTGCCAGGAGCCGCTGTTCGCCTCCGACACCAAGTTCGACGCCGGCTGCGGCTGGCCCAGCTACTGGCAGCCGATCGACCCGGCGCGCGTCGAGCGCCTGGTGGACCGCTCGCACGGCATGGTGCGGGTGGAGGTGCGCTGCGCCCGCTGCGGCAGCCACCTGGGCCACGTGTTCGACGACGGCCCGGCGCCCACCGGCGAGCGCTTCTGCATCAACTCGGCGGCGATACACTTCGGCACCGATCCCGACCCCGCCTGATGAAGCTGCTGCTCGACTTCCTGCCGCTGATCCTGTTCTTCACCACCTTCAAGTTCGCTGAAGGGCACAAGGACGCGGCCGCGGAGTTCGCCACCGGCCACGTGGGCATGCTCACCTCGGGCGGTGTGGTCACGCCCGACCAGGCGCCCATGCTGCTGGCCACGCTGGTGGCGATTGCCGCCACGCTGCTGACCGTCGCCTGGTTGCGCCTGCGGGGCCGGCCCGTCGAGCCGATGACCTGGATCACGCTGGCCATGGTCACGGTGCTGGGCGGGCTGACCGTGTGGTTCCACGACGAGACCTTCATCAAGTGGAAACCCACCGGCGTGTACTGGGCACTGGCGGCCGTCTACTGGGGCAGCGCGGCCCTGGGCAAGAACCTGCTGGCGCTGGCACTGGGCGGCCAGCTGCGGCTGCCGGCCCCGGCCTGGGCGGCGCTGAACCGGGCCTGGATCCTGTTCTTCGTGGCCATGGGCCTGCTCAACATCGCCGTGGCCTACACCGTGTCCACCCCCACCTGGGTCAACTTCAAGGTCTTTGGCGCCACCGGGCTGATGGTGGCCTTCATCGTCGGCCAGACGGTGTGGATCAGCAAGGCCTGGCCCGATGCCGCGGCCGAGGAGTCCACCGGCGATGGCCCCACTGCCTGAGCATGTCCGCGCCGACGAGGTCGACGCCGCGCTGACCCGGCAACTGGCGCCCACCGCGCTGGTCGTGCGTGACGACAGCGCCGCCCACGCCGGCCATGCCGGCGCCCGTGAGGGCAGCCACCTGCACGTGACGATCGTCAGCGCGCGCTTTGACGGCCTGGGCCGGCTGGCCCGCCACCGCCTTGTGTATGATGCCCTGCGCGAGCTGATCCCGCGGGGTATCCACGCCCTGGCCATCGACGCCCGCACCCCCGCCGAGGCCGGCCCCGGCTCTTCCTGATCCCCCCTTCTCTCCAGCTACATGAAACTCAAGTCCTCCGTCGTGCTGGCCGCTGCGGCCATGATCCTGCCGCTGGCCGCCATGGCGCAGAACGTGGCCATCGTCAATGGCAAGGCCGTGCCCAAGGCCCGCCTGACCACGCTGCTGCAACAGGCCGCCCGTGCCGGCCAGCCGGTGCCGCCCGAGATGGAATCGCGCGCCCGCGACGAGGTGGTGCTGCGCGAGATCTACGCCCAGGAAGCCGAGAAGCGCGGCGTCGCCGCCAGCGCCGAGTTCAAGGCACAGATGGAACTGGCCCGCCAGAGCGTGCTGATCCGCGAGCTGTTCGCCGACTTCCAGAAGAAGAACCCGCCCAGCGAGGCCGATGCCAAGGCCGAATACGACCGCGTCAAGGCCCAGCAGTCGGGCACCGAGTACCGCGCCCGCCACATCCTGGTCGAGAAGGAAGACGACGCCAAGCGCCTGATCGCCGAGATCAAGGGCGGCGCGAAGTTCGAGGACGTGGCCAAGAAGAACTCCAAGGACCCGGGCTCGGCCGAGAACGGCGGCGACCTGGACTTCGCCAAGCCCGACACCTACGTGCCCGAGTTCGGCAAGGCCATGATGGCGCTGAAGAAGGGCGAGATGACCGCCGAGCCGGTGAAGTCGCAGTTCGGCTGGCACATCATCCGCCTGGAAGACACCCGCGAAGCCCAGTTCCCGGCCTTCGAGGACGTCAAGGCCCAGCTGATGCAACGCGCCTCGCAGGTCAAGCTGCAGGCCTACCAGGACCAGCTGCGCAAGGCCGCGAAGACCGACTACAAGTTCTCGCAGGAATAAGCCACGCCGGCGCCCGCTGGCGCCGCGTGACAGCACAGGCCGCCCACCGGGCGGCCTATGTCATTGTGGGCCGCCCACCGGGCGGCCCGTGTCACTCAGGGGGGCCTCAGGCCGCCAGCGGCTCGGTGCGGGCGAGCAGCCAGGCCAGCGCGTCACCACTGACGCGCGGCGCCAGGCGCTCGCGCACGGTGGCGTGGTAGGCGTTGAGCCAGGCGATCTCATCGGCGCGCATCAGGGCCGGCTCGACCAGGCGGGTGTCGATCGGGCACAGCGTCAGGGTCTCGAACTGCAGGAACTCGCCGAACTCGCTGGCCGGTGCGGGCACCGTCAGCAGCAGATTCTCGATGCGCACGCCCCAGCGCCCCGGGCGGTAGATGCCGGGCTCGTTGGAGGTGATCATGCCGGCGCGCATCGCCATCTGGGGCGCGACCACGGCCTTGCTGATGGTCTGCGGGCCCTCGTGCACATTGAGGAAGTAGCCCACGCCGTGGCCGGTGCCGTGGAAGTACTCGCAGCTCTCAGCCCACAGCGGCGCCCGGGCCAGGGTGTCGAGCATCGGGCCTGGCGTGCCGGCCGGGAAGCGGGCCCGCGACAGGTTCATCATGCCCTGCAGCACGCGGGTGAAGTCGCGGCGATGGTCGGCTGTCACCGTGCCAATCGGCCAGACGCGGGTGATGTCGGTGGTGCCGCCCAGGTACTGGCCACCGGAGTCGATCAGCAGCAGGCCGTGGCCCTCGATCACCGCATGCGATTCGGGCAGCGCACGGTAGTGCGGCATCGCGCCGTTGGCATTGAAGCCGGCGATCGTGGAGAAACTCAGTCCGACGAAATTCGCACGCTTGGCGCGCTCGGCACTGAGCTTCTCGTCCACCGTCAGCTCGGTGATGCGCTCGCCCCGTGCCATCGCCGCCTCGAACCAGGCGTAGAAGGCGCACATCGCGGCGCCGTCCTCGGCCATGGCCTCACGGACCTGGGCGATCTCGGCCTCGGTCTTGCGGCCCTTGGCCAGGGTGCTGGGATTGATCGCCTCGATGACCCGCACGGGGGCCGGCACCGCCTCGCGCAGGCCCAGCGTGACGCGCTTGGGGTCGACCAGCAGCACGGCCTCGGGCGGCAGCGCGGCGATCTGGGCGGCGGCCTGGCCATAGTCGGCCAGCAGCACGCCGTCGGCCGCCAGCTGGTCGGCCAGCTCCGGCGCCACCTTGCCGGCACCGACAAACAGCGTGGCGCGGGCCGGCGCGATCAGCAGGTGGGCCAGCAGGATCGGGTTGTACTCGACGTCCGAGCCGCGCAGGTTGGTGATCCAGGCGATGTCGTCAACGGTGGACACCAGGTGGTGGCTGGCGCCCAGCGTGCCCATGTCGGCGCGCACCCGGGCCAGCTTGTCAGCACGCGACACCGGCGCGAACGATGCCGGGTGCTCATACACCGGCGCCGAGGGCAGGCCCGGCCGCTCGGGCCAGGCGCCGGCCAGCGGGTCGGTGTCGGTGCGCAGCGTGATGCCGGCCTCGTCGCAGACCTCGCGCAGCGCCTTGGCGTCGGCCAGGCCCAGCACCTGGGCATCGACGCCCAGGGCCTCGCCGCGCTGCAGGTGCGTGCGGATCCATTCAAGATGATTCGCCGAGGTGCCGGTGGGGATCTTCTCGAGCACGATGCCGCTGCCGGCCAGCTCGGTCTCGGCCTGTTCCCAGTAGCGCGCATCGGCGAACAGCGCGGCCTCGCGCAGCGTCACCACCAGCGTGCCCATCGAGCCGGTGAAGCCCGAGAACCAGGCCCGCCCCTGCCAGTGCTCCGGCAGGTATTCGCTGAGGTGCGGGTCGCTGGAGGGGACCAGCGCGGCTTGCAGGCCCAGGCGGGCGAGGTGTTCGCGCAGGCGGTCGATGCGCAGGCGAGCGGGCGAGGTTCGGGTGTCCATGGTGAGGCTCCGCGGTCGGGGAGGTCGGGCCCGGGTGGGGCCGCCTCCGGGGGCAAAACGGCGATTCTAGGAGGGCGCGCTCAAGCCGGCGCCAGCAGGGTCTCGAAGCGGTCGGCCGGCACCGCCGGACTGCTCAGGAAGCCCTGGTAGTGGTGGCAGCCCTGGGCACGCAGCCAGTCGAGCTGGCCGGTGGTCTCGACGCCCTCGGCCACGATCTGCAGCTCCAGCACCTTGCACATCGAGATGATCAACTCGGCGATCGCGGGGCGGGTTTCCAGCTGGTTGACGAAGCTGCGGTCGATCTTCAGGCAGTCCAGCGGGAACCGCTCGAGGTAGGCGAGGTTGGAGTAGCCGGTCCCGAAGTCGTCGATCGCGATGCGCAGGCCGCGGCGGTTCAGCGCGTCGAGCTGGCCCAGCATCGCCGCGTCCTCGCCCAGCAGCAGCGACTCGGTGATCTCCATCTCCAGCGCCTGCGGCGGGCAGCCGGAATCCAGCAGCACCTGGTCCATGGTCTCGACCAGGGCCTGGGACTGGATCTGCCGGGCCGAGAAGTTGACCGACACCGTCAGCGCGTGGCCACGCTGGTGCCACAGCGCCGCCTGGCGCGCGGCCTGCTCGAGCACCCAGCGGCCCAGCGGCAGGATCAGCCCGGTGTCCTCGCAGATCGGGATGAACTCGCCAGGCAGCACCAACCCGCGGGTGGGGTGGCGCCAGCGCACCAAGGCTTCGGCGCCGACCACCTGGCGCGTGCCCGCGTCCAGCCGCGGTTGGTAGTGGACGACGAACTCACCGCGGTCAAAGGCCTGCAGCAGCTCGCTCTCCAGCGTCAGGCGCCGGCCGGCCTCGACCGCCAGGTCGGCGGAGTAGAAGGCCATCTGGTCACCGCCCAGCCGCTTGGCGCGGTACATCGCCATGTCGGCGTTGCGCATCAGGGTGGCCACGTCGTCGCCATCGGCCGGGAACAGGCTGACGCCCAGGCTGGGCGTGACCCGCACCGAGGTGCTGCCCAGGCGGATCACCTGCGACACCGCCTCGCGCAGGCGCAGGCCCAGGCGGCGCACATGGGTGACCACATCGTCGTCACTGACCAGGATCAGGAACTCGTCGCCGCTCAGGCGCACCACCTGGTCGCCCGCGCGCAGGGTGTGGCGCAGGCGGCGCGCGACCTCGATCAGCAGGCGGTCACCGGCCTCGTGGCCCAGCGAGTCGTTGACGTGCTTGAAACGGTCCAGGTCCAGAAAGATCATCGCCGCCTGGCGGCCGATGCTGCGGATCTCTTCCAGCAGCGCCGGAAACTGCAGGTTGACGTGGTTGCGGTTGGGCAGGTTGGTCAGGGGGTCGCGCTCGGCCAGTCGCTGCGCCTGGCGCTGCGCGGCCTTGACCGCGCTGACATCGGTCTCGCTGACCAGCCAGGCCTCGCGGCCGGTCACCGCGTCCAGGCAGCGGCGGGCCGTCAGGTCGTGCCAGCGCCGGCCATGGATGGTCTGCACCTGGGCCACCATCTGGTGCTCGCCGCGGCTGCTCAGGGCCTCGCGCAGGGTCAGCTGGTCGGCTGCCGACACCAGGTGCTGGTCCATGGTCTGGTGCGGTGCCGCGGTGGTGGCACGTGCTGCCGGGTTGCGGTAGAGCGCGGCCCCCGAGCTGTCGTACAGGGTGATCTGCACCGAGGTGTGCATCAGGGCGTCGGCGCTGCGCAGGGTGTCCACATCCAGCGTGGGCATGGGCAAGGATTCGCACAGGCAGGCCAGTTGCCCGTCCTCCAGGCGCATGCCGCTGAAGCGGATCTGCACCGTCACGGGCACGCCCCGCGGGTGCAGGGTCCAGATCTCCTGGAACTCCCGGGTGGGTTCGGCCTCGATGTCGCGCTGGTACTGGCGCAGGCGCTTGTCGACCGCGGGCGACATGTCGGCGCCCAGGGCGCGTGAGCACAGTTCCTGCAGCGACTCGGCGCGCCAGAGCGTCAGGCCGGCCGCATTGGCCCAGGCCACACGCTGGCGATCGAAGTCGTAGAGCCAGATGGGGTGACCCAGGCGCTCGAAGGCGTCCAGCGCGGAGCTGTGCACGCTCAGCGGCGCCTGAACGGTGTCGATGCCGCAGGCGCTCGCTCGATCCTGGTGGGGGCCTGGTGTGTCCATGCAGTGTGGACGGCCGCACAACTGCTTCGGCCGTCCTCTGCGGAAAGCATAGCCCAGTCTGGGCGACCGTACGCCCGGATCAGCGGCTGAATTCAGCCACAGTCCGGGGACGCGGTCACAGTTCGGTGCGCAAGCGCCAGATTTCCGGGAACAGCACGGTGTCCAGCATCTGGCGCAGGTAGCTGATGCCGCCGGTGCCACCGGTGCCGCGCTTGAAGCCGATCACCCGCTCGACGGTGGTCAGGTGGCGGAAGCGCCACAGGCGGAAGGCGTCCTCCAGGTCGGTCAGCTCCTCGCCCAGCTGGTACAGATCCCAGTGGGCGGACGGGTCGCGGTAGACCGTCAGCCAGGCCTGCTCCACCGCGTCCGACGGGCTGTAGGGCAGGGTCCAGTCGCGCTCCAGGTGGCTGGCGGGAACCGGGAGGCCGCGCCGGGCCAGCAGCCGCAGCGCCTCGTCGTACAGGCCCGGGGCGCGCCAGGCGGTTTCGACGATGGCCAGCAGGTCCGGCCGGTGGGCGTGCGGCTTGAGCATGGCCGCGTTCTTGTTGCCCAGCGAGAACTCGATGCAGCGGTACTGCCAGCTCTGGAAGCCGCTGGAGTGGCCCAGATACGGGCGGATCGCCGAGTACTCCGGGGGCGTCATCGTTGCCAGCACGTCCCAGGCGTGCACCAGCTGCTCCATGATCTTCGAGACCCGCGCCAGCATCTTGAAGGCGGGGGGCAGCTCGTCACGGGCGATCGCGCCGACGGCCGCACGCAGCTCGTGCAGCATCAGCTTCATCCACAGCTCCGAGGTCTGGTGCTGGACGATGAAGAGCATCTCGTTGTGGTCGGGCGACAGCGGCTTCTGCGCGTTCAGCACGGCGTCGAGCTGCAGGTAGTCGCCATAGCTCATGTCGCCGGCGAAATCGAGCTGCGCGCCCTCGGTGGCGACGATGGCTTCGCCGCGCGGCGCGGCCGGTTCGCTGTGGTACGGGCAGGTCATGTCACGGCTCCCTTGTGCATGAAGCGGGCCTCGCGCCAGCTGGCGCGGGCCAGGATGTCGGCCAGCGCGTCGATGGCGTCGTAGACGTCGACGAAACGGGTGTACAGCGGCGTGAAGCCGAAGCGCAGCAGGTGGGGCTCGGCGGCCGTGCCGTCGCCGGCGCGGTAGTCGCCGATCACGCCGCGGTCGATCAGGGCCTGCATCACCGCGTAGCCGTCGATCGAGCCGTCCGGGGACACGCCCAGCGAGACCTGGCTGCCGCGCTGCGCGGCGTCCAGCGGCGTGTGGATCGTCAGGCCGCTGCCGCCCAGGCGCTGGCGCACCAGCGCGATGAACAGCTCGGACAGCGCCACCGACTTGGCGCGCAGCGCCGCCATGCCGCCCAGCGGCTCGGCCGCCAGCAGGGTGTCGACGCCGCACTCCAGCGCGCTCATGCCGATGATCGGCGGCGTGCCGCAGAGGAAGCGGCCGATGCCCGGCGCCGGCCGGTAGCCGGGCTCGAAGACGAAGGGCGCGGCGTGGCCCATCCAGCCCGACAGCGGCTGCCAGAAGCGCTCGGCGTGGCGCGGGTGCACCCAGCAGAACGCGGGGGCGCCGGGGCCGCCGTTGAGGTACTTGTAGCCGCAGCCCACGGCGAAGTCGGCGTTGGCGCCGTTGAGGTCCACCGGCACCGCGCCGGCCGAGTGCGCCAGGTCCCACAGCATCAGCGCGCCGGCGGCGTGCGCCTGGGCGGTGACGGCGGCCATGTCGGCCATGCGGCCGCTGCGGTAGTTGACCTGGGTGAGCATCAGCACCGCCACGTCGGGGCCCAGGCGCGCCGGGATGGCGTCGATGTCCAGCAGCTCCAGCGTCATGCCGTGCTGCGCCGCCACCGACTCGGCGATGTAGAGGTCGGTGGGGAAGTTGCTGCGCTCGGAGACGATCACCGTGCGCGCCGGGTCGTCGGTACGGGCGATCTGCGCGGCGGCGCTGAGCACCTTGAACAGGTTGACCGAGGTGGAATCGGCCACCACCAGCTCGCCGGACTTCGCCCCCACCAGGCGGCCGATCTTGTCGCCCACGCGCTGCGGCAGGGTGATCCAGCCGGCGGTGTTCCAGCTGCGGATCAGGCCGCTGCCCCATTCTTCGGTCACCACCTGCTGCACGCGTGCAGCGGTGGCCGCCGGCAGCACGCCCAGCGAGTTGCCGTCCAGGTAGTTGACGCCCTCGGGCAGCGCGAACTGGGCGCGCAGCGGGGCCAGCGGGTCGGCCGCATCGTGCGCGGCGCAGGTGGCGCGGGTGATCGGTTCGGTCATCGGCAGGTCTCCAGGGTCACAGGGGCCGCAGCACGGCACGCACCGGCGAGGCGCAGGCGCCGGCCAGCTTCAGCGGCAGAGCGATCAGTTCGTAGTCGCCCGCGGGCACGGCGTCGAGCACCAGGTTCTCCAGCACCCGCAGGTCATGGCGGCGCAGCACCTGGTGGGCGTCCAGGGTCTTGCTGTCGGCCGGGTCCACCGAGGGCGTGTCGATGCCCACCAGCCGCACGCCGCGTTCGGCCAGCCAGGCCAGCGCCTCGGGGGCATAGGCACTGAAGTCGGGGTTCCAGACCGTGTCGGCGCGCTCGCAGGTGCGCACCAGCACACGCGGCGGCAGGCCGGATTCGGCGTGGCGCATGTGTTCGATGGTGACGAGCGGTCCGCAGCCGATGGCGTGGATCACCCGGCAGGGGCCGAGGTACGCGTCCAGCGGCACCTGGTCGATCGCAGGCGCATCGTGGGCGTAGTGCAGCGGCGCGTCGGCGTGCGCGCCGATGTGCGGCGACAGCGTCAGCGCGCTCAGGTTGACCGGGCAGCCGGAGCCCAGGCGGGCGGTCCAGCGCAGGGCATAGGGCTCGTCGCCGGGGAAGATCGGGGCGGCGGCATGGACGGTGGGCGAGATGTCGATCAGGCTCATGGGGGCGGCACGCTAAGGCGATTCGGGGCGGCGTGGTGTCGGTTATTTCCAACGGCGGCTCAGGCCGGGCGCGCCAGGTGGTGGCGCAACTGGCCCAGCAACTCGTAGAGGCGCTGCTGGTCGCGCACCGGCACGCCGTCGAACAGCGCGCGCACCCATTGCTCATGCTCCACCGCCATCGCGGCGAAGTCGCGTCGGCCCTGCTCGCTCAGCCGCACGCGCCAGGACCGGCCGTCCTCGGGGTCGGGCTGGCGCTCCACCAGGCCCTCGCCCTCCAGCTGCGTGGTCAGGCCGGTGACGTTGCCACCGGTCACCATCAGGTAGCGCGACAGCGCGCTCATGCGCAGGCCGTCGGGGTGGCGTTCCAGCTGGGCCAGGTAGTCGAAGCGCGCCAGCGTGGTGCCGAAGCGCTCGCGCAGCCGGGTGCGGATCTCCTGCTCCACCTGGGTGGTCAGCGACAGCAGGCGCAGCCAGGTGCGCACGGCCAGGTGGTCGTCGGCGTCGGCACGGGCTTCCAGGCCGATCTGGTGCTCGTCGAGGGCAGGGTTCTTCATGGGTGGCAGACCTCTCAGGGTTTTAATTTACTTCAGTTCTAAAGCTTTAGGACTAAACTAAAACCCGCATTCGGAGGAACGAGCGCATGAAGATCGTCTGCATCGGCGGCGGCCCCGCCGGCCTGTACTTCGCACTGCTGATGAAGCAGCTCAACCCGGCGCACCAGATCCAGGTGGTCGAGCGCAACCGGCCCTACGACACCTTCGGCTGGGGCGTGGTCTTCTCCGATGCCACGATGGACAACATGCGCCAGTGGGACGCGGTGACCGCCGACGAGATCCAGCAGGCCTTCAACCACTGGGACGACATCGAGCTGCTGTTCAAGGGCCGCACGATCCGCTCCGGCGGCCATGGCTTCGTGGGCATCGGCCGCAAGAAGCTGCTCAACATCCTGCAGGCGCGCTGCGAGGCGCTGGGGGTGGAGCTGGTGTTCGAGACCGAGGCCGAGTCCGACCTCGACTACCCCGACGCCGACCTGGTCATCGCCAGCGACGGCATCAATTCCCGGGTGCGCAGCCAGTACGCCGAGGTCTTCCGCCCCGACATCGTGGTGCGCCCCAACCGCTACATCTGGCTGGGCACCCAGCGCCTCTACGACGCCTTCACCTTTGATTTCCAGCGCACCGAGCACGGCTGGTTCCAGGCCCACATCTACAAGTTCGACGACACGACCAGCACCTTCATCGTCGAGTGCCCCGAACACGTCTGGCTGGCGCACGGCCTGGACAAGGCCGACCCGGCCGACTCGATCGCCTTCTGCGAGCGCCTGTTCGCCGACAACCTGCAGGGCGAGAAGCTGCTGAGCAACGCGCGCCACCTGCGCGGCTCGGCGTGGCTGAACTTCCAGCGCGTGGTCTGCGAGCAGTGGTGGCTGAAGAACCGCCACGGCAGCCACGTCGTGCTGATGGGCGACGCCGTGCACACCGCGCATTTCGCGATCGGCTCGGGCACCAAGCTGGCGCTGGAGGATGCGATCGAGCTGGTGCGGCAGTTCAAGCTGCTGGGCGACGACCCCGCGCAGATCGGCGCGGTGCTGGCCAGCTACCAGGCGGCGCGCAGCATCGAGACCCTGCGCATCCAGAACGCCGCCTGGAACGCGATGGAATGGTTCGAGGTCTGCGGTGCGCGCTACTGCGACCAGCTCGAGCCCGAGCAGTTCATGTACTCGATGCTGACGCGCAGCCAGCGCATCAGCCACGAGAACCTGCGCCTGCGCGATGCCGGCTGGCTGGAAGGCTACGAGCGCTGGTTCGCCGAGCGCGCCCAGGCGGCACTGGCGGGCGGCGCCGCGCAGCCGGCAACGCTGCAGCCAGCGGCGCTGAAGCCCGTGCCGCCGATGTTCACGCCGTGGCGCGTGCGCGACCTGCGGCTGAAGAACCGCGTGGTGGTCTCGCCGATGGCCCAGTACAGCGCGGTGGACGGCGTGGTGGGCGACTACCACCTGGTCCACCTGGGCGCCCGCGCCCTGGGCGGCGCCGCGCTGGTGATGGCCGAGATGACCTGCACCAGCCCCGAGGCGCGCATCACCCCCGGCTGCCCGGGCCTGTGGAACGACGCCCAGGCGCAGGCCTGGGGTCGCATCGTGCAGTGGGTGCATGCGAACAGCGACGCTGCGATCGGCGTGCAGATCGGCCACGCCGGCCCCAAGGGCTCGACCTGCGTGCCCTGGCAGGGCGCTGGCATGGACCGGTCGCTGCCCGACGGGAACTGGGGCCTGCTGGCCGCCAGCGCCCGGCCCTACCTGCCCGATGGCCAGGTGCCGCGCGCGATGAGCCGCGCCGACATGGACCGCGTGAAGACCGACTTCATCGCCGCCGCCGGCCGCGCCGCCGAGGCCGGCTTCGACTGGCTGGAACTGCACTGCGCGCACGGTTACCTGCTGTCCAGCTTCATCTCACCGCTGACCAACCACCGCGACGACGAGTACGGCGGCTCGCTGGCCAACCGGCTGCGCTATCCGCTGGAGGTGTGTGCGGCGGTGCGCGGCGCCTGGCCGGCGGACCGGCCGATGTCGGTGCGCATCTCGGCCCACGACTGGGTGGATGGCGGCCTCACGCCGGCCGATGCGGTGGAGGTGGCGCGCGCCTTCAAGGCGGCGGGGGCCGACCTGATCGACGTGTCCTCCGGCCAGGTCTCGCCCGACCAGAAGCCCACCTACGGCCGCATGTACCAGACGCCGTTCGCCGACCGCATCCGCCAGGAGGCGGGCATCGCCACGATGGCGGTGGGCGCGATCAGCGAAGCCGACCACGTCAATTCGATCATCGCCGCCGGCCGCGCCGACCTGTGCGCCGTGGGCCGCCCGCACCTGGCCAACCCGGCGTGGACGCTGGCCGAGGCGGCGCGCATCGGCCACACGCCGATCGCCTGGCCAAAGCAGCTGGTGTCGGGCAAGTCGCAGATGGAAGCGCTGGCGCTGCGCGCGGCGCAGGCGCAGAAGTGATGAGCCAGCACATCGTCATCACCGGCGCGGCGCGCGGCATCGGCGCGGCGATCGCGCGGACGCTGGCTGCCGACGGCCACCGGCTCACGCTGCTCGGCCGCCGGCTGGACAGCCTGCAGGCGCTGGCCGCCACGCTGCCCGGCCGCCATCACTGCGCCGCGGCCGACGTGGCCGACGAGGCCCAGGTGCAGGCGGCGTTCGACGGCGCCCGCGCGGCACTGGGCCCGGTCTGGGGCCTGGTCAACAACGCCGGCCAGGCCGAGAGTGCGCCGCTGCACCGCACCTCCACCGAGCTGTGGCAGCGCATGCTGGCGGTCAACCTGACCGGCAGCTTCCTGTGCAGCCGTGCTGCGCTGGCCGACCTGCGCCTTGCCGGCCAGGGGCGCATCGTCAACATCGCCAGCACCGCCGGCCAGCGTGGCTATGCCTATGTCGCCGCCTACACCGCCGCCAAGCACGGCGTGGTGGGCCTGACGCGCTCGATGGCGCTGGAGCTGGCGCCCACCGGCATCACCGTCAACGCGGTGTGCCCCGGCTACACCGAGACCGACATCCTGCTGGAGAGCGTGGCCAACGTGGTGGCCAAGACCGGCCGCACGCCCGAGCAGGCGCGCGCCGAGTTCGCCGCCAGCAACCCGCAGCGCCGCCTGGTGCAGCCCGCCGAAGTGGCCGACGCGGTGCGCTGGCTGCTGGGAGACGGCGCCAGCGCGATCACCGGCCAATGCATCTCCGTCAGCGGCGGCGAAGTCATGTGAAAGACCGACCATGAGCAACACGACCTCCACCGACATCGACCCCGGCCTGCTCGCCGGCAACCGCCGCGCACTGGCCGGTTACGCCGCCACCCACTTCCGCTGGGACGTGCAGGGCGCCGTGGCCACCATCACGCTCAACCGCCCCGAGCGCAAGAACCCGCTGACCTTCGAGAGCTATGCCGAGCTGCGCGACCTGTTCCGGGCGCTGAAGTACGCCAGTGACATCCACGCGGTGGTGCTGGCGGGTGCGGGCGACAACTTCTGTTCGGGCGGCGATGTGCACGAGATCATCGGTCCGCTGGTGCGCCTGGCCGCGCCCGAGCTGCTGATGTTCACGCGCATGACCGGCGACCTGGTGGCGGCGATGCGCGCCTGCCCGCAGCCCATCGTCGCGGCGCTCGACGGCGTCTGCGCGGGCGCCGGCGCGATCATGGCGATGGCCTCGGACCTGCGCCTGGGCACCGCGCGCAGCAAGACCGCCTTCCTGTTCAACCGGGTGGGCCTGGCGGGCTGCGACATGGGGGCCTGCGCCATCCTGCCGCGCATCGTCGGCCAGGGCCGCGCCAGCGAGCTGCTCTACAGCGGCCGCGCACTGGGCGGCGAGGAAGGCGAACGCTGGGGCTGGCTGAACCGCCTGGTGGCGCCCGAGGCGCTGCTGGCCGACGCCCAGGCGCTGGCCGCCAGCCTGTGCGAGGGCCCCACCTTCGCCAATGGCATCACCAAGACCATGCTCCACCAGGAGTGGGCGATGACCGTGGACCAGGCGATCGAGGCCGAGGCCCAGGCCCAGGCGCTGTGCATGCTGACCAACGACTTCCGGCGCGCCTACGAGGCCTTTGCCGCGAAGCAGAAGCCGGTTTTCCAGGGGAACTGAACCATGGCCGACACCGCCTACCTAGACTGGCCGTTCCTGGAGGACCGCCACCGCCAGCTGGCGCGCGAGCTGGACCGCTGGGCGCAGGTGAACCTCGCGCACGCGCATGGCCCGGATGTCGACGCCGAATGCCGCGCGCTGGTGCGATCGCTGGGCGCCGCGGGCTGGCTGCGCCATGCCGTGGGCGGCACCTCGCATGGCGGGGCCGCCGAGGTGATCGACACCCGCAGCATCTGCCTGATCCGGGAGACGCTGGCGCGCCACGCCGGGCTGGCCGACTTCGCCTTCGCGATGCAGGGCCTGGGCTCCGGCGCGATCAGCCTGGCCGGCTCGGCCGAGCAGCGCGCCGCCTGGCTGCCGAAGGTGGCCGCCGGCGAGGCGATCAGCGCCTTCGCGCTGTCCGAGTCCGAGGCCGGCTCCGATGTGGCGGCGCTGGCCTGCGCTGCCCGTGCGGATGGCGACCACTATGTGATCGACGGCGAGAAGACCTGGATCAGCAATGGCGGCATCGCCGATGTCTATGTGGTCTTCGCCCGCACCGGCGAGGCGCCCGGCGCGCGAGGCATCAGTGCCTTCATCGTGCCGGCCGGCACGCCCGGCTTCGAGATCGCCGAGCGCATCGACGTCATCGCGCCGCACCCGCTGGCGCGGCTGCGCTTCACGGCCTGCCGCGTGCCGGCCAGTGCCCGCATCGGCGCCCCGGACGAGGGCTTCAAGGTGGCGATGCGCACGCTGGACGTGTTCCGCACTTCGGTGGCGGCGGCGGCGCTGGGCTTTGCCCGTCGGGCGCTGGACGAAGGCCTGCAGCGGGCCACCACGCGTCGGATGTTCGGCGGCGTGCTGGCCGACTTCCAGCTGACCCAGGCCAGGCTGGCCCAGATGGCCACCACCATCGACTCGGCCGCGCTGCTGACCTACCGCGCCGCCTGGCAGCGCGATCAGGGCCGCAACGTCACCCGCGAGGCCGCGATGGCCAAGATGGTGGCCACCGAAGGCGCGCAGCAGGTGATCGACGCCGCGGTGCAGCTGTGGGGCGGGCTGGGCGTGGTCAGCGAGCAGCCGGTGGAACGCCTGTACCGCGAGATCCGCTCGCTGCGCATCTACGAAGGGGCGACCGAGGTGCAGCAACTCATCATCGCCCGCGAACTGCTGAAGGAGGTGAGTGCATGATCCGCAGCGGCCATGTCGACACGTTTGCGCGCGACCACCTGCCCGCGCCCGAGGCGCAGCCCGCCTTCCTGTTCGAGCTGCCCGAGCTGCAGTTTCCCGAGCGCCTGAACTGCGCCACCGAGCTGCTCGACCGTCACGTGGCCGAAGGCCGCGGAGACCGGGTGGTGATCCGTGCCCCGGGGGGCCTGGTCTGGACCTACGCCGACCTGCAGGACAAGTCCAACCGCATTGCCCAGGTGCTGGTCCAGGACATGGGCCTGGTGCCGGGCAACCGTGTGCTGCTGCGTGCGCCGAACAACCCGATGCTGGCGGCCTGCTGGTTCGGCGTCATCAAGGCCGGCGGCATCGCGGTGGCGACGATGCCCCTGCTTCGCGCCAAGGAGCTCAAGGCCATCATCGACAAGGGCCAGGTCACGCATGCGCTGTGCGACGCCCAACTGGCCGAGGAGCTGGCGCTGGCCCGGCCCGAGGTGCCGGTGCTGCGCGCGGTGCGCCACTTCAACGCGGACAGCCCCGATGGGCTGGAAGCGGCCATGGCGCGCCACAGCGGCCACTTCGACAACGTGGACACCGCGGCCGACGATTGCTGCATCTTCGCCTTCACCTCGGGCACCACCGGCGTGCCCAAGGCGACGATGCATTTCCACCGCGACGTGATGGCCGCCTGCGCCTGCTTCCCGCGCCACATCCTGCGTCCGCAGCCCGACGACGTCTTCATCGGCAGCCCGCCGCTGGCTTTCACCTTCGGCCTGGGCGGCCTGCTGCTGTTCCCGATGACGGTGGGTGCCAGCACGGTGCTGCTGGAGAAGGCCGGGCCGCCGCAGCTGCTGGAGGCCATCCAGGCCTTTGGCGCCAGCACGCTGTTCACCGCGCCCACCTCCTACCGCACGCTGGCGGCCCGCGGCCACGAGCTGCGCAAGACGCCGCTGCGCCAGTGCGTGTCGGCCGGCGAGGCGCTGCCCGCGGCCACCCGCGCGCAGTGGAAGGAGGCCACCGGCATCGAGCTGATCGACGGCATCGGCGCCACCGAGATGCTGCACATCTTCATCTCGGCCGATGAGGCCCACAGCCGCCCCGGCGCCACCGGCCGCGCGATCCCCGGCTACCGCGCCAAGGTGATCGACGAGGCCGGCCGCACCTGCCCGCCCGGCGTGGTGGGCAAGCTGGCGGTGCAGGGCCCCACCGGTTGCCGCTACCTGGATGACGAGCGTCAGGCCGGCTATGTCAAGGACGGCTGGAACCTCACCGGCGACGCCTACCTGATGGACGCCGACGGCTACTTCTTCTACCAGGCGCGCACCGACGACATGATCATCTCGGCCGGCTACAACATCGCCAGCCCCGAGGTGGAAGAGGCGCTGATGCTGCACCCGGCGGTGGCCGAATGCGCGGTGATCGGCGTGCCCGACGACGAGCGCGGCCAGATCGTCAAGGCCTATGTGGTGCTGCGGCCTGGCCAGGTCGAGAGTGCCGAGATGGCCCAGGCGCTGCAGGACCACGTCAAGCAGTCGATCGCCCCCTACAAGTACCCGCGGGCCGTGGAGTTCCGCGCCAGCCTGCCGCGCACCCAGACCGGCAAGCTGCAACGCTTCAAGCTGAAGGATCCGCAATGAGCAAGACCGTGCTGCAACCCGTGGGCTGGGCGGCGCCCAAGGGCTATGCGAACGGCGTGGCCGCCAGCGGCCGCACCATCTTCGTGGCCGGCCAGATCGGCTGGAACGCCGACAGCGTCTTCGAGAGCGATGACCTGGTCGACCAGGTGCGCCAGGCGCTGCTGAACGTGCGTGCGCTGCTGGCCGAGGCCGGCGCCGGCCCCGAACACATCTGCCGCATGACCTGGTACCTGACCGACAAGCGCGACTACCTGGCCCGCGCCGTCGACATCGGCCGCGCCTACCGCGAGGTGCTGGGCCGCGAGTTCGGCATCGCGATGACCGCGGTGCAGGTGGCCGCCCTGATCGAGAACCGGGCCAAGGTGGAGATCGAGGTGACTGCCGTCATCGGCTAGCCCGGCGGTGCTGCTCGACCGCCGCGACGAAGTCCTCCGGCGGTACCGCCTTCGACCACAGCCAGCCCTGTTGCAGGTGGCCGCCGCGCATCGCCAGCCAGTCGCGCTGGGCCGCGGTTTCCACGCCCTCGGCGATGACCTCGATCTCCAGCGCTCGGGCCATGCCGAACATTGCCTCGATCAGCGCCGCGTCGTCGGCCGCTGCCGGCAGGTCACGCACGAAGCCGCGGTCGATCTTCAAGCGGTCGGGTCGCACCAGCTTCAGCGCAGCCAGTGAGGAGTAGCCGGTGCCGAAGTCGTCCACCGCCAGCATCACCCCGCTGTGGCGCAGTGCGGCGACCGCCCGCAGCGCGCCCTCGCTGTCGTCGAGCAGCGTGCTCTCGGTCAGTTCCAGCGTCAGGCTGCCCGGGCGAAGACCGTAGCGATCGATCTCGGTGCGCACCGACTCGACGAACTCCGCCTCGCGCAACTGCAGTGCCGAGACGTTGATCGAGATCTGCAGCCCGCCCAGGCCCATGGCATGCCAGCGTGCCAGCTGCGCCGCCGCGGCACGCAGCACCCAGGCCCCCAGCGGGCGCACCAGGCCCGAGCTCTCGGCCACGCCGATGAAGGCATCGGGCATCAGCAGCCCGCGCTCAGGGTGCTGCCAGCGCACCAGCGCTTCGCCGCCGACCACCTGGCCGGTGCGCGCATCGACCACCGGCTGGTAGTGCAGGCGCAGCTGCTGCTGGTCGATGGCGGTGCGCAGCGCGCGCTCCAGGTCCATCCGCTGGCGCAGCAGCGCGTCCATGTCGGCGTGGTAGGCGGTGCCGCGGCCGCGGCCCTGCTCCTTGCTGCGGTACATCGCCACATCGGCGGCACGGCACAGCGCCTCGAAGTCCTCGCCGTCGTGCGGGAACAGCGCGTAGCCGATGCTGGCGCCCACACGCACCGGCTCGTCGGCCGCAGGCAGGTGCAGCGGCTGCGCCAGTGCCGCCACCACGCGCTGCGCGGCCAGCGTGGCGGTCTGGCTGTCGCGCTGGGTGTCGAACAGCGCCATGAACTCGTCGCCGCTGACGCGGCAGACCAGGTCCGATTCGCGCAGGGCCGAGCGGATGCGGGCAGCGGCGTGCACCAGCAACTCGTCGCCGGCGGCATGCCCCCAGCGGTCGTTGACCTGCTTGAAGTGGTCCAGGTCGATGAACATCAGACCCAGCTGGCCGCCCACCCGGCGCGCCCGGGCCGCCTCGCGGGCGAACAGCTCGCGCATCAGCGTGCGGTTGGGCAGGCCCGTCAGGTGGTCGAACATGGCCATGCGGTGCAGCTGCTCGTTCTTGCCCTCCAGCTCCTCGATCAGGCTGCGGATCTGTGCATGCACGGTGTTGAGGTGCTGCCCGAGCTGGCCGAGCTCATCGTTGGTCGACCATTCCTGCGGCGGCAAGGGTTCCCGCGCGGCGAGTTGCCCGGCCTGCGCCTTCAGACGGCCGATCGGCCGCAGCAGCCGCGCCGACAGCACGGCCGCCAGCACCGCCATGCCCACCAGCACCTGGATCGCCACCAGCGTGGCCAGCGAGGCGCGGCGCTGGGCCAGCTGCCGTTCGATCTCGCTGTCGTCGAAGCCCACGCGCAGGCGACCCACGTGCTGGCCCTCGTAGGTCAGCTCGGTGTCCAGCCAGGCGGCGACGGTGTCGGCCTGGCAACCCTGCTCGCGAACCAGCGGCGGCACGCCATGGCCTTCGGTGCCCGGGGGTTGCAGCTCGGAGACCTCGACCACACACACCGCCGGCAGCCGCAGCAGCTCACCCTGGATGGCGTGCAGCGCCGACACGTCCAGCGACCAGGCCGGCAGCGTCAGGCGGGTGGCGGCCAGCGTCAGCGTCGCCGAGCGGTCACGCTGCGCCTGCTGGCGCAGCGCATCGCGCGACTGCCACTGGTCCAGCGCCAGCAGCAGCAAGGCCGGCAGCAGCACGCCCGCCACGATGCCCAGCAGCACCGTGCCCCGGATCGACTGGATCGGCCACTTCATCAAGCGAGTATCGGTTGTGCGGACCGGGGCTGTAGGGCGCGCACCCGGCGTCGAGAGGTGTTCGTTGGCGTTGTGACGCCCCTGGCGAGGCGTCGAAACGCCGGTTCACGGCGGAGGGTCCCATCACTGGGTGTCCGTTGGCGTTGTGACGCCCCCGGCGGGGCGTCGAAACGCCGGTTCACGGCGGAGGGTCACATCACTGGGTGTTCGCTGGCGTTGTGACGCCCCTGGCGGGGCGTCGAAACGCCGGTTCACGGTGGAGGGTCACATCACTGGGTGTCCGTTGGCGTTGTGACGCCCCTGGCGGGGCGTCGAAACGCCGGTTCACGGTGGAGGGTCACATCACTGGGTGTCCGTTGGCGTTGTGACGCCCCTGGCGGGGCGTCGAAACGCCGATTCACCGTGGAGCGTTACATCAGAAGGTGTTCCCCGGCGTTTTCACCCCCGAGGATGACGTAGTTGACGCGGCGCAGATCACCCAGCTGGCGGCCGCCTGCGTAGCTGATGCTGCTTTGCAGGTCCTCGCGCATCTCGCGCAGCGTGTCGGCCAGTTGGCCCTTGACCGGCTCGAGGATGCGCTTGCCTTCAACGTGCTTGTATTCGCCCTTGTTGAAGTCCGAGGCCGAGCCGAAGTACTCCTTGTAGAGCTGGCCGTCGACCTCCACCGTCTTGCCGGGCGATTCCTCGTGGCCGGCGAACAGCGAGCCCACCATCACCATGCTGGCGCCGAAGCGCACGCTCTTGGCGATGTCGCCGTGGTGGCGGATGCCGCCATCGGCGATGATCGGCTTGGTGGCCACGCGGGCGCACCACTTCAGCGCCGAGAGTTGCCAGCCGCCGGTGCCGAAGCCGGTCTTCAGCCGCGTGATGCACACCTTGCCCGGGCCGATGCCCACCTTGGTGGCGTCGGCGCCCCAGTTCTCCAGGTCGATCACCGCCTCGGGCGTGCCCACATTGCCGGCGATGATGAAGGTCTTGGGCAGACGCTGCTTGATGTAATCGATCATCTGCCGCACGCTCTCGGCATGGCCGTGGGCGATGTCGATGGTGATGTAGTCGGCGCCCACGCCCTCGGCGGCCAGGCGGTCGACCATCTCGCGGTCGGCCTGCTTGACGCCGGCGCTGATCGACACGAACAGGCCCTTGTCGCGCATGGACCGGGCGTAGGCCACGTTGTCCAGGTCGAAGCGGTGCATCACGTAGAAGTAGCCGTTGGCGGCCAGGTATTCGGTGATGCGCTCGTCGACCACCGTCTTCATGTTGGCCGGGACCACCGGCAGCTTGAAGCGGCGGCCACCGAAGTCGATGCCGGTGTCGCATTCCGAGCGGCTTTCCACGCGGCATTGGCGCGGCAGCAGCAGGATGTTGTCGTAGTCAAAGATTTCCATCTCGAAGCTCCAGTGAAGGCGCCGACGCGTTGAAGGCAGTGCGTCGGCCAAGGGCTGCGAGCGCTTGACCTGGGGGCCGGTCACGTGGCCGCTGCAGTGCGTCCTCAGATCTGAGGCGAGCGGGCACAAAAAACCGGGCGCCAGAATTTGGGCCCGGTGGCCGATTCTAGAGGTGCCCGCGCATCCCTACAATCCGACGATGGTTTTTTCGGCATCTTCCGAGGCGTCTGCACGCCCCGACGCCCAGGGACTGCTGCGCGGTCTCAATCCCGAGCAGCTGGCCGCCGTGACGCTGCCCGACGAGCCGGCCCTGATCCTGGCCGGTGCGGGCTCGGGCAAGACGCGGGTGCTGACCACCCGCATCGCCTGGCTGCTGCAGACCGGGCGCGTCTCGCCCGGCGGCGTGATGGCCGTCACCTTCACCAACAAGGCGGCCAAGGAGATGCTCACCCGCCTGGGTGCGATGCTGCCGGTCAATGTGCGTGGCATGTGGATCGGCACCTTCCACGGCCTGTGCAACCGCTTCCTGCGCGCCCACTGGAAGGCCGCCGGCCTGCCGCAGAGCTTCCAGATCCTGGACAGCGGCGACCAGCTCAGCGCCGTCAAGCGCGTCATCAAGGCGATGCAGCTGGATGAAGAGCGCTTCGTGCCCAAGCAGGTCACCTGGTTCATCGCCGACGCGAAAGAGAACGGCCAGCGCCCCAAGGACGTGCCGGTGCGCGACGGCCAGACGCAGACGCTGGTGCAGGTCTACCAGGCCTATGAGGACCAGTGCCAGCGCGAGGGCGTGGTCGATTTCGCCGAGCTGATGCTGCGCACCTACGAGCTGCTGCGCGACGACGCGCTGCTGCGCGAGCACTACCGCCGGCGCTTCCGCCACATCCTGGTCGACGAGTTCCAGGACACCAACCGCCTGCAGTACGCCTGGCTGAAGATGTTCGCCGGCCCCGACACCGCGGTGCTGGCGGTGGGCGACGACGACCAGAGCATCTACGCCTTCCGCGGCGCCCAGGTCGGCAACATGGCCGACTTCGAGCGTGAGTTCCGCGTCGGCCACCTGATCAAGCTGGAAACCAACTACCGCTCCAGCGGCCACATCCTGGACGCCGCCAACGCGCTGATCGCCCACAACAGCCGCCGCCTGGGCAAGACCCTGCGCACCGAGGCCGGCCACGGCGAGCCGGTGCGGGTGCAGGAGAACGCCAGCGACTTCAACGAGGCCCAGTGGCTGCTCGAGGAGGCCCAGCAGCTGCACCGCCAGGGCCTGCCGCGGCGCGAGATCGCGGTGCTCTACCGCAGCAATGCGCAGAGCCGGGTGATCGAGTCGGCGCTGTTCAACGCCGGCATTCCGTACCGCGTCTACGGCGGCCTGCGCTTCTTCGAGCGCGCCGAGATCAAGCACGCACTGGCCTACCTGCGCCTGATCGAGAACTGCCACGACGACACCAGCTACCTGCGGGTGGTGAATTTCCCCACCCGCGGCATCGGCGCGCGCACGCTGGAGCAGTTGCAGGACGCCGCGCGCCAGAGCGGCCGCAGCCTGTGGCAGAGCGTGGGCGCGGTGGGCGGCAAGGGCGGCGCCAACCTGATCGCCTTCAATGCGCTGGTCGACAGCATGCGCAACGCCACGCTGGGCCTGACGCTGCGCGAGATCATCGAGCACATGCTGCAGCGCTCCGGCCTGGTCGACTTCTACCGCACCGAGAAGGAAGGCACCGACCGCATCGAGAACCTGGAGGAACTGGTCAACGCCGCCGAGGCCTTTGTCACCCAGGAAGGCTTCGGCAAGGATGCGGTGGCCCTGCCGGTGGATGAGCATGGTCCCGGCCAGATCGCTGCGCCCAGGCCCGGCGAGCCACCGGCGGTGGCGCCGGTGGACCTGACCCCCGACGCCGAGACCGGCGAGATCATGTCGCCGCTGGCCGCCTTCCTCACCCACGCGGCGCTCGAAGCCGGCGACAACCAGGCCCAGGCCGGGCAGGACGCGGTGCAGTTGATGACGGTGCACTCGGCCAAGGGCCTGGAATTCGACGCGGTGTTCATCACCGGTCTGGAGGAAGGCCTGTTCCCGCACGAGAACGCGATGTCGGATGCCGATGGTCTGGAAGAGGAACGTCGGCTGATGTACGTGGCCATCACGCGCGCCCGCCAGCGCCTGTACCTGAGCTTCAGCCAGACCCGCATGCTGCACGGGCAGACGCGCTACAACGTCAAGAGCCGCTTCCTGGATGAGCTGCCCGAGGACGGCCTGAAGTGGCTGACGCCGCGCAACCAGGGCTTCGGTTCGGGATTCGCGCGCGACTACCAGCAGGCCTGGCAGCGCGGCAGCGGCCTGGGCTCGATGGTCGGGGCTGGCCGCGCCGCGCCGGTGGCGCCACCGGCCCCGCTGCCGCGGGCGATGGCCGAGGCCCAGGCCAAGGCGGCCGGGCATGGGCTGCGGGTGGGGCAGGGGGTGTTCCACAGCAAGTTCGGCGAGGGGGTGATCGTCACCCTCGAGGGGGCGGGTGACGATGCCCGCGCCCAGGTGCGCTTCGGCCGGCACGGTCTGAAGTGGCTGGCGCTGAGCGTGGCCAAGCTGACGCCGATCGAATGACACGCTGGCGGGTCCTGCGCCGTGCCCTGCCGTTGGCGGCCGCCCTGGTCGCCGCTGGCGCCTGGGCGTCGCTGGACAGCGCCACCTTGCTGCGCTGGGAACAGCGCGCCTGGGCCGACCCCGAGCAGGTCGTGGCCGACCTGCAGCAGGCGCTGGAAGGCCTGCCCGCCGAGCGGCCCGAATGGCTGGAGGGCCAGCGCGTGCTGGCCGAGGCCTATCTGTGGCGCGGCGACATGCGTGCCACCGACCAGGTGATCACGCGCATCGACGCGGCGGCCGCCGCCGCCAGCGACCCCGGGCTGCTGCGCGATGCCGGCGCGCTGAGCACCTGCCTGCGCGCCGCCCGCCAGCGCAAGACCGGCACGCTGGGCCGTGCCGATGCCTTGCTGCAGCAGGCGGCGCCGGCCCTGGCGGCCTCGCCCACGCCGGGGCTGCGCCACAGCTGTGCCCATCTGCACGCGCTGGTGCTGCAGGGCCAGGGCCGCTACGACGAAGCCGCGCGCACGCTGCAGGTGGCGATTCGCGACGCCGACCAGAGCGGCGCCACCTGGCGGCGCAGTGAGCTGCGCACCACGCTGTCCGACGTGCTGTGGCGCGTCGGACAGCGCGATGCGGCGCGCACCATGCAGGAGCAGGCGCTGCAGCTGGCCCGCCAGCATGGCGACCAGCTGGCGCAGTCGCATGCGCTGACCGTCCAGGCGATGCAGCTGGGTGACCAGGGCCGCAGCGAAGACGAACTCCAGGCGATGGAGCAGGCGCTGGCGCTGGCCCGCGACGCCGAAGCCACCAGCGACGAGGCCCACTGCCTGGCCAACCTCAGCGACTACCACCTGCGCCACGACCAGGCCGCCAAGGCCCTGGCCGTGGCCGAGCGGGCGCTGCCCATGGCCCGGCGCACCCGCAACACCGTGGCCGAGGGCCTGGCCCAGGTCAATGCCGGCCTGGCGCTGATCGCGCTGCAGCGCAAGGAAGAGGGCGTGCGGCGCGTGCGTGCGTCGATCGAGTCCGACCTGCGGGCCGATGACATCGTCAGCGCCGCCGATTCCCTGGTCGAGCTGGGCCTGTACCTGGAACGTGCCGGCCACCTGGCCGATGCCTACGACGCGTTGCGCGAGCACCGCCAGCTGGCCGACGAGGTCGCGCGCCGCACCCGCCAGACCCAGCTGCTCGAGCTGCAGGAGGCCTTCGAGGCCGACCGACGCCGCGACGAGCGCGCGCGCCTGATCGCCGACAACCAGCTCAAGGAGGCGCAGTGGCGCGGGCGCGAGCTGAGCGACCGCTTCTGGCTGCTGATGACCGGCGCCGCCGGTGTGCTGGCCACGCTGGCGGCGCTGGTCTACCACCGCCTGCGCAGCACCCAGACGCTGCGGGCCGGCGCCCCTGCGCGGGCCCGCCTGGACAGTGCGATCGACCCGCTGACCGGCCTGGGCAACCGGCGCCTGATGCCTCCGCTGAACGAACCGGCCACGGGCCTGCTGTGCCTGATCGACCTGGACCATTTCAAGTCGATCAACGACCGTTTCGGCGCCGCGGCGGGCGACCAGGTGCTGGTCGAGGTGGCGCGGCGCCTGCGCGCCGCCACCCGTGAGCCGGACCTGGTGCTGCGCTGGGGGGGCGAGGAGTTCCTGGTGCTGGCGCCGCCCGGCCCTGACACCGACCCCGAAGGCCTGGTGACCCGGCTGCTGGGTGTGCTGGCAGGTGTGCCGATGACGGTGGGCGGCGAGTCCATCACCGTGACGGCGTCCATGGGTTTCCTGCGCCTGCCGCTGTCCGGCGGCGGGCCGGTGCTGGACGGCGCCCGCGCGATCACGCTGGCCGACGCCATGCTGCGCAGGGCCCGCCAGGGTGGTCGCAACCGGGCCTGCGGTCTGCTGGGGGCGCCGCCGGGTGTGTTCCGCGAGGGCGTACCGGACCTGGAAGCGCTGGACGAGGCCTGCGAGCGCGGTCTGCTGACCCTGCTGCACCTGACCGGTCCGTGGAAGGCCGCCGCATGAGGCCGCTGCACCGCGCCTGGACCCTGCGCCACGCCGGCGTGCTGGCCACGCTGTTGCTGGCGGGCCTGCCGACGAGGGCACAGCACGAGCCGCACTGGTCGGCCTGGGTGCAGGAAGGCTACGAGGCGCCTGAGCGTGTGCTGGCCCGCCTGGCCGCCCTGCGGCCTCCCGCCGGGGCCGACGATTGGCGGCGCCACTGGTGGCGCACCCGCGGCGTGGTGGCCGCGGCCGGACATGTCGAGGCTGCGGCCGACGAGGCCCTGGCCGAGCTGCGGGGCTGGAGCGGGCCGCAGGCCTCGCTGGCGCGCGCCGATGCGCGCCTGGTGGAAGCGGTGCGGGCCGAGCGCGAGGGCCGGGTGCAGGACGTCGAGGCCGCCGCCAGCGACGCCGAGCAGGCCTACGCCGCCGTCTGTGCGCCGGCGCAGCTGCCGGGCTGTGACCTGCCCACCTGGTGGCGTCTGCTGCGCCTGCGCGCCCTGCGGGCCGAGTCCCAGGGCCTGTGGATCGAGGCCCGCAGCCTGCAATTGCGGGCCGCCGAGGTGGCCGACCAGGCGGGCGATCTGTACCTGCAGGCCTGGTCGCTGGCCGCGGCGGCGGTGGCCTCGCAGCGTCTGGGCGAGTCGGACCTGGCGCGGGAGCAACTGGCCAGTGCACAGCGCCTGGCGGTGCGCGACGACCGCCCCGAAACCGGCGTACGCGTGCTGCTCAACCGGGCCCGCGTCGAGGAACGCCGGGGCGACCCGGCGGCGGCGCTGCGCGCCCTGGACCAGGCGCTGGACACGCTGCGATCGCACGAGATGCCGCGCCTGCGCGCACTGGTGCAGGCCAACCGGGCCGACCTGCTGGGCCGCAGCGGGCGCTCGCGCGAGGCGGTGGCCTCGATCGAGCAGGCCCTGCCGGTGGTGCGGCGCTTCGATGACCGGCGCCTGGATCCGCTGCTGCAGTTCAACCTGGGCCTGGCCCATCTGGCGCTGGGGCAGGTCAAGCCCGGACAGGCCGAACTGGGCGCGGCGGTGGCGCAGTGGGAGCGTCAGGGGGCGCAGGGCGCGCTGCGCGAGGCCCTGCGCCAGGGGGGCGACGCGCTGCATGCGGTGGGCGAGCATGCCCAGGCGCTGGCGTGGCTGCACCGTGAACGCCGCCTCACCGAGGCCCAGGACGACGCCAACCGCGACGCCGCGCTGCGCGAGCTGCGACAGCGGCGCGACCAGGAGGCCGAGCACCTCGACCTTGACCGGCTGCGCGCCGAGAACCTGCTGGCCACCGCCCGGCTGGAGAGCCAGCAGTGGCTGCGTCGGGTGCAGTGGCTGATCGGTGGCTCGCTGCTGGCGATGGCAGCGATGCTGGGTCTGCTGGTCGTGCGCCTGCGTGGCGGCCAGGGTCCTGAGCCGGGCGCGCGCCGGGCGCCCTGGTGGTCGCGCTGGACGCGGCGGCGCGATCCGCTGACGGGCCTGCCGCATCGCCGCCAGCTGCTGGCCCAGGCCCTGCAGCAGGCCCAGTCGCCCGCGGGCCTGCGCGGCAGCCTGGTGATGGTCGACATCGACCACTGGGCGCGACTGTCCGAGCGTCTCGGCGCTGCCGCGGCCCCGGCGGTGCTGGCCGGGATGGCCAGCCGGCTGCGCGACGCGGTGCGCGACGCCGACCGCCTGTGCCGATGGTCCGACTCCAGCTTTCTGGTGCTGCTGGACGAGACCGCCCCCGAGGCGCTGGACCAGCTGGCACAGCGGCTGCTGGCCGCCATCGGCGACACGCCGATCGCCCACGCCGGCGACCACCTGGCTGTCACCGCCTCGGTGGGGGTGGTGGCGTTCCCGCTCGAGGGCGAGCCGGCGCCGGTGGACTGGGAGCGCGCCCTGGCCCGGGTGGAGCTGGCGGTCTATGCGGCCCGCGCGGATGGCCGCGACCGGGCGGTGCGGCTGATCAAGCTGACCGCCCGCGGCGACGAGGAGCGGGCCCTGCTGAGCCATGAGTTCGCCCAGGCCCGTCAGCGCGGCCTGGTCCACTGGATCGGCCTGGAGCGTCAGTCGGGCGAGACGGCGGCGAAACTGTCGACGAAGCTGGCGTAGAGCGAGGCGTAGAAGGCGGTCGACAGCAGCAGCCAGGCGGGCAGGGTCAGGATGCCCAGCGCCGGCACCGCCAGCTGCACCAGCATCAGGCCCAGGCCGGCCGCCATCCAGCACAGGTTGTAGACCACGAACGCGCCCAGCGAGCGCCACAGCGCCAGCACGTTGGAGAACAGCGCCTGCGCCACGCCCTGATCGGCCCACAGCACCAGCGGCGGGGCGTGCCAGTACAGCATCGACAGCAGGCTGCCGCTGACCACGCGGAACAGCAGGCCGTCCCGCACCGCGGGGTCGTTGGCCAGGTTCTCCCACTCGGCGCTGCCGGTGTCGCCCTTGGCCGTCAGCTCCAGCCAGCGGTCGAACTGGCCGCCATCGATCAGGCCGGCCAGCCACAACAGCAGGGTCAGCGCCACCGCGTAGCTCAGGCACAGCTGGAACAGACGACGCCGCTGCAGCGCCGGTCCGCTGCGCCAGGGCGCCACCAGCACCGCCACCCGCACCGGCACGCCGCGGCGGGTGCCGGCGGCGGCCATCACGAAGGCCAGGCTCAGCAGTGGCATCGACATCATCAGCAGCGGCCCGCCGACCAGCGGCACGACACTGATCAGCAACACCGCCAGCATGAAGGTCGCGAACAGGCCGGCGTAGGCCAGCGGCTGGCGCAGCAGCTCCTGGAAGCCGGCCTTGAACCAGCGCAGGCCGGCCGAGGCCGGTTGGGACGTCAGGGACAGTCGCATCGGATGATCAGGGGTGCCAGGGTTGGTCCACCGCATGGCGCAGCACGCGCTCGAAGTGGGCCGGGTCCTTCGGGGTCAGCAACTGCGCGTCACGCGGGCGGTGCCAGTCGTCCAGGCGCGACAGCCAGAAACGCAGCGCAGCGGCGCGGCGCAGGGCGGGCAGCAGGCGCTGCTCGGCGCCCTGCAGCGGGCGCACCGCCTGGTAGGCCTGCAGCAGGGCCTGGGCGCGGGGTTCGTCGAGCGCGCCGCTGTCCAGGTCGATGCACCAGTCGTTCAGCACCACCGCCAGGTCGTAGATGAAGTGGTCGTGGCCGGCGAAGTAGAAGTCGAAGACGCCGGACAGCTGTTCCTGGCCCGGCGCGCCATCGAACAAGGCGTTGTCGCGGAACAGGTCGGCATGCACCGCGCCCTGGGGCAGGGCGGCCAGCGCCGGCGCATCGGCCAGCGTCTGCTGGAAGGCCAGTTCGGCGCGCAGCAACTCGGCCGGTGCCCCCTGGAGCCAGGCCTGGGCATGCTGGCCGGCGTCGGCGCGCCAGGCCGGACCACGCAGGTTGGGCTGGTGCATCGCAAAGTCGGCCACGGCCAGGTGCATCCGGGCCAGCACCGAGCCCAGCAGGGCCACGTGGTGGATGTCCGGCGCGTCCACCGGTGCACCGGGCAGCCGCTCCACCAGCGCCGCCGGCTTGCCCGCCAGCGTGTGCACCAGACCACCGCTGGCGTCGGGCCGCGGCGCCGGCACCGGCAGGCCGTGGGCCGCCAGGTGGGCCATCAGGCGCAGGTAGTAGGGCAGTTGCTCGGCGGCCAGGCGCTCGAAGACGGTCAGCACCCATTCGCCCTCGGCAGTGCTGACGAAGTAGTTGGTGTTCTCGATGCCGCTGGCCACCGGGACCAGGGCCTGCTGCGGCCCCAGGCCCAGATGGGCCAGCAGCGCGTCGGCCTGATCGGGAGAGACTTGGGTGTAGACCGCCATGGACGAGGAGGGCGCGCGGCTCGGGCCGGCGCCGGCAGGAATTCAGAAGCTGAGCGAGAACCAGATGCGCTGGCCGGCCTTGGGGTCCTGGGCCGGGTCGCGGCCGGGTTCGGGCGGCGTGATCTCGTAAGGGCCCAGGCCCTTGATCTTGGGTTGCACCGTCAGGCGGCGGGTCTGGCCGCGGACGCGCAACTCCTCGATGCGCACCTGGTCGTCCTCGGTGACCCGCTGGATCACCTGCGGCTCGCCAGGCAGGGGCGTGCCGGCCACAGGGTCGGCATGGGCAGGCAGGGCCAGCAGCCCGCAGCCCAGGAGAAGAAGACGGCGCATCGCCCGATTGTAGGCAGGCTGGCCGCCCGGGTCTGCGGGCGGGCGAGAATCGCCCCATGAACGACGCCCCCTCCCACGCCCCGATCCTGCTGCTGGTCGACGGCTCCAGCTACCTGTACCGGGCCTACCACGCGATGCCCGACCTGCGCGGCCCCGAGGGCGTGCCCACCGGCGCCATCCACGGCGTGGTCAACATGATGACCTGGCTGCGCGAGCACGTCGGCGCCGAGCATGCGGTGTGCGTCTTCGACGCCAAGGGTCCGACCTTTCGCGACGAGTGGTATCCCGAGTACAAGGCCCACCGCCCGCCGATGCCGGACGACCTGCGCGCCCAGATCGAGCCGATCCACGAGGTGGTGCGCCTGCTGGGCTGGCCGGTGCTGGAGGTGCCGGGCATCGAGGCCGACGACGCGATCGGCACGCTGGCCCGCTTTGGCGAGGCCAGCGGCCACCGTGTGGTGATCTCCACCGGCGACAAGGACCTGGCCCAGCTGGTGACGCCGGCGGTGTCGCTGATCAACACCATGGACAAGCCGCCCAGCGTGTCGGACGAGGCCGGCGTGCTGGCCAAGTTCGGCGTGCCGCCCTCGCTGATCATCGACTACCTGACGCTGATCGGCGACGCGGTGGACAACGTGCCTGGCGTGGACAAGGTGGGCCCGAAGACCGCGGTCAAGTGGCTGCAGGAGCATGGCTCGCTGGACGGCATCGTCGCCGCGGCCGAATCCATCAAGGGTGTGGCTGGTGACAACCTGCGCAAGGCGCTGGACTGGCTGCCGCTGGGCCGGCGGCTGATCACCGTGAAGACCGACTGCGACCTGTCGGCCCAGATCCCCGGCTGGCCGGCGCTGGAGCCGCTGGCGCTGCGGGCGCCGGACCTGGACGGCCTGGTCGGCTTCTACACCCGCTTCGGCTTCAAGACCGCGCTGCGCGCGCTGGAGCAGCAGCTGGGCCGCACGACCTCGGCGGCGCCAGCCGCCGCCGCACCCGACCTGTTCGACAGCGCCCCCGCGCCCGCGGTGGACTTGCCGCGGGACTACCAGACCGTGCACACGCTGGAGCAACTGGACGACTGGATCGCCCGCCTGCGGGCCGCGCCGATCAGTGCGCTCGACACCGAGACCGACTCGCTCGATCCGATGCGCGCGCGCATCGTGGGCATCAGCTTTGCCGTCGAGCCCGGCCGCGCCGCCTACGTGCCCACCGGCCACGACTACCCCGGCGCCCCGGACCAGTTGCCGCTGGCCGAGGTGCTGGCGCGCCTGCGGCCCTGGCTGGAGGATGCCGGCGCCGCCAAGCTGGGCCAGAACGTCAAGTACGACCTGCATGTGTTTGCCAACCACGGCATCGCGGTGCGCGGCTACACCCACGACACCCTGCTGCAGAGCTATGTGCTCGAGGCCCACCTGCGCCACAACCTGGAGGAGCTGGCGCAGCGCCACCTGGGCCGCCAGGGCCTGAGCTACGAGGCGCTGTGCGGCAAGGGCGCCAACCAGATCCCGTTCTCGCAGGTCGACATCGAGCGCGCCAGCACCTACAGCGGCGAGGACAGCGAGATGTGCGTGCAGCTGCACCAGGTGCTGTGGCCGCAGATCGAGGCCGAGCCGGGCCTGCGCCGCGTCTATGCCGACATCGAGATGCCGGCGATGGCCATCCTGCAGCGCATCGAACGCCACGGCGTGCTGATCGACCCGGCGCGCCTGGCCGCGCAGAGCCAGCAGCTGGCCGAGCGCATGGTGGCGCTGGAGCAGCAGGCCTACGAGGCGGCCGGCCAGCCCTTCAACATGGCCAGCCCCAAGCAGATCGGCGAGATCCTGTTCGGCAAGCTGGGCCTGCCGGTCAAGAAGAAGACCGCCAGCGGCGCCCCCAGCACCGACGAGGAGGTGCTGCAGGAACTGGCCGCCGACTTTCCGCTGCCGGCGCTGCTGCTGGAGCACCGCAGCCTGGCCAAGCTCAAGGGCACCTACACCGACAAGCTGCCGCTGATGGTCAATCCCGACACCGGGCGCGTGCACACCAACTACGCGCAGGCAGTGGCCATCACCGGCCGCCTGGCCAGCAACGACCCCAACCTGCAGAACATCCCGATCCGCACGGCCGAGGGCCGGCGCGTGCGCGAGGCCTTCATCGCGCCGCCGGGCCATGTGCTGATGAGCGCCGACTACTCGCAGATCGAGCTGCGCATCATGGCCCACATCAGCGGCGACCCGGGCCTGACGCGCGCCTTCGCCGAAGGCCAGGACGTGCACCGCGCCACCGCCGCCGAGGTCTTCGGCATCCCGCTGGCCGAGGTGTCCTCCGAGCAGCGCCGCTATGCCAAGACCATCAACTTCGGCCTGATCTACGGCATGGGTGCCTTCGGTCTGGCGCAAAGCCTGGGCATCGACCAGAAGGCGGCGAAGAACTACATCGACCGCTACTTCGAGCGCTTCGCCGGCGTGCGCGACTACATGGAAGCCACCCGCGCCAGCGCGCGCGAGAAGGGCTACGTGGAAACGCTGTTCGGCCGGCGCATCGTGCTGCCCGAGATCCGCGGCGGCAACGGCCCGCGCAAGGCCGGCGCCGAGCGCCAGGCGATCAACGCGCCGATGCAGGGCACGGCGGCCGACCTGATCAAGCTGGCGATGATCGCGGTGCAGCGTGCACTGGACGACGAGGGCCGCGCCACCCGCATGGTGATGCAGGTGCACGATGAACTGGTGCTGGAGGTGCCCGAGGCCGAGATGGCCTGGGCGCGCGAGGCGATCCCCCGGCTGATGGCCGGAGCTGCCGAGCTCAGCGTCCCGCTGCTGGCCGAAGTGGGCCAGGGCGCCAATTGGGACGAGGCGCATTGACTGGGGTGCCCGGCTGCGGGGTCCCACGGCCACGCGCCGGGTCGGTGCTCAGGCGGTCTCGCGCTCGCGCAGCGCCGCAATGTCGCGCGCCGGCGGCGCGCCGAAGCGCCGCGCGTATTCGCGGCTGAACTGCGACGGGCTCTCGTAGCCCACGCGGTACGCGGCCGCTGCGGCGTCCAGGCGGTCGGAGAGCATCAGCCGGCGCGCCTCGGACAGGCGCAAGGCCTTCTGGTACTGCAGCGGGCTCATCGCCGTGAGCGCCTTGAAGCGCTGGTGGAAGACCGATGCGCCCATGCCTGCCGCGCGCGCCAGCTCGTCCACCCGCAGCGGCTGGTCGAAGCGCTGGTTCAGCAGCGCCACCGCGCGGGCGACCTGCTGGCTGGGGCTGCCGGCGGTGGCCATCTGGCGCAGCCGGGCGCCGGCCTCGCCGGTCAGCAGGCGGTAGTGGATCTCGCGCCGCACCAGCGGCGCCAGAGCCGGAATGTCCCCCGGCTGGTCCAGCAGCGCCAGCAGGCGGTCGAAGGCATCGAGCAGCGCCGGCGTGACGGCGCCGGTGCCCAGCGCGCGGTCGTCGTCGGCGCGACCGCCGCCGCTGCCGGGCGGCACCTCCAGCATCAGCGACGCGATCTCGCGCGGGTCCAGCCGCAGCGCCAGGGCCAGGTAGGGCCGCTCGGGGCTGGCCTCCAGCAGCGCGGCGGTGACCGGCAGGTCCATCGACGCGATCAGATAGCGCTCTGGGCCGTAGTCCAGCAGCGTGCCGCCCAGTGTCAGGCGCTTGCGCCCCTGCACGATCAGCGCCACGCAGGGCTCGTAGGCGCCGCAGTGGTTGCTGTAGGGCTGTTCGTTGCGGATCAGCCGCAGGTCCGGCAGCGCTGCAGCGGCCTGCATGCCCCCATTGGGCGCATGGGTCAATAGGCGGTGGCGCAGGCGGGACAGCGGGTCGACAGGCAACATGGTCGGTGCATGCTAACCAGGTCTTGCCCAGCGGTCCGCCGCGCACGCAGTTTTGGGCAAGCTTCGCGCAGCATCAGGCTACCGCCACCCGGCCCCCTGCCGGGACACTGGCCCCTTCAAGAACCGGGAGACCCCTCGATGGCTTCACTGAACGTCAACGGACGCGAGCACACGCTCGACGTCGACCCGTCCACGCCGGTGCTGTGGGCACTGCGCGACGAGCTGGGCCTGACCGGCACCAAGTTCGGCTGCGGCGCCGCGCAGTGCGGCGCCTGCACGGTGCACCTCAACGGCCAGGCCACGCGGTCCTGCGTGACGCCGGTGGGCGCGGTGCAGGGCCAGCGCATCACCACCATCGAGGCGGTGACCGGCGGCGACGACCGAGTCGGCCGCGCGGTGCTGGACGCCTGGGTGCGCCACGACGTGGCCCAGTGCGGCTACTGCCAGAGCGGGCAGGTGATGGCCGCCAGTGCCTTCCTGGCGACGCTGCCGCGCGGGAAGCAGCCCACGCCGGCCGAGATCGATGCCGCGATGAGCGGCAACATCTGCCGCTGCGGCACCTATGAACGCATCCGCGCCGCGGTGGCCGACGCCGCCCGCGCGCTGGCCTGAAGGGAGACACCGCATGCACTTCGACCTCACCGCCGAGATGCCCCGCGCCCTGCAGCACCTGCTGGCGCGCGATGCCACCGAGCCTGCCGAACTCCCCCGCCGCCAGTTCCTGAAGCTGGGCGTGGTCGGAGGCTTCGGCCTGGGCCTGTTTCCGCTGGGCGCCGCGGCGCAGGCCACGCCGGCCGCCGGCCTGAAGCCCCAGCAGCAACCTGCGGCATTCGTCATGATCGGCGCCGACGGAACGGTCACGATCACCGTCAACCGCCTGGAGTTTGGCCAGGGCATCAATACCGCGCTGCCGATGCTGCTGGCCGAGGAGCTGGACGCCGACTGGTCGCGCGTGCGCAGCCAGCTGGGCACCAACGACGGCGCCTACGCCGACCCGCTGTTCGGCCTGCATCTGACCGGCGGCTCCAATTCCATCAAAAACAGCTTCATGCAGTACCGCGAACTGGGTGCGCGCACCCGCGCGATGCTGCTGCAGGCCGCCGCCACGCGCTGGAGCGTGGATGTGGCCAGCCTGCGCACCGAGGCCGGCACGGTCCTGGGCCCGGCCGGCCAGAAGGCCGGCTACGGCGAGCTGGCCGCCGCCGCGATGGCCCTGCCCGTGCCCGAGAAGGTGGTGTTGAAGGACCCGGCGCAGTTCCGCCTGGTGGGCCGACCCACGCCGCGCCTGGACGCGCGCGCCAAGAGCAGCGGTCGCCAGTCCTTCGGCCTGGACGTGAAGCGCCCGGGCCAACTGGTCGCGGTGGTGGCTCGGCCCCCGGTCTTCGGTGCGAAGCCGCGCTCGGTGGACGACAGCGCCGCCAAGGCGGTCAAGGGCGTGCAGGCCGTGCTGCGCGTGCCGCTGGACCGCGGCGCCGAGGGCGTGGTGGTGATCGCCCGCAGCACCTGGCCGGCGATCCAGGGGCGCCAGGCCCTGAAGATCGAGTGGGACACCGCGGGTGTCGAGAAGGTCGACAGCGCCAGGCAGCTGGCCGACTACCGCGCGCTGGCCCGCCAGCCCGGACCGAAGCACTTCGACGCCGACATGACGCCGCTGGCCAACGCGCCCCGGCGCATCGAGGCCGAGTTCAGCTTCCCCTACCTGGCCCATGCGCCGATGGAGCCGCTGAACTGCACGGTCGAGCTGCGCGACGACGGTGCCACCGTGTGGGCGGGATCGCAGATGCCCGGCCTGGACGGCATGGCGGCGGCGCGCGTGCTGGGCCTGAAACCCGAGCAGGTGGCGCTGCAGGTGCAGATGGCGGGGGGCGGCTTCGGCCGCCGCGCGATCCCCACCAGCGACTACCTGGTCGAGGCCTGCGGGATCGCCAAGGCGGCCCGGGCGGCGGGCCTGAAGGCGCCGATCCAGACTGTCTGGACGCGCGAGGACGACCTGCGCGGCGGCTACTACCGCCCGATGCACCTGCACCGCGCCGAGATCGGCTTTGACGCCCAGGGCCGCGTGCTGGCCTGGGACCATGTGATCGTCGGCCAGTCCATCGTCTCGGGCAGTCCCTTCGAGGCCATGATGGTCAAGAACGGCATCGACAACACCGCGGTCGAAGGCATGCGCGAACCCTACGCCTTGCCGATGCGCCTGACCGTGCACCATCCTAAACAGAACGTGCCGGTGCTGTGGTGGCGCAGCGTGGGCAGCACCCACACCGCCTTCGTGATGGAGACGCTGCTCGACCAGATCGCCCGCGAGACGAACCAGGACCCGGTCGCCTACCGGCTGGCCCTGATGGGCGACAAGCACCCGCGCCACCGCGCGGCGCTGGAGCTGGCCGTGGCGCGCAGCGGCTACGGCAAGACGCCGCTGCCCGCCGGTCGCGCCTGGGGCGTGGCGCTGCACGAGTCCTTCAATTCGGTGGTGGCCTATGTGGTCGAGGCCTCGCTGCAGGGTGGCCGGCCGACGCTGCACCGGGTCACCGCGGGCGTGCACTGCAACCTGGCGGTCAACCCGCGCACGGTGGAAGCCCAGGTCCAGGGTGCGGCGCTGATGGGCCTGGGCATGTGCCTGCCTGGCGCGGCGATCACCTTGAAGGACGGCGTGGTGGAGCAGCAGAACTTCGGCGACTACACCGTGGCCCGGATGAGCGACATGCCCAGCTTCTCGGTGCACATCGTGCCCAGCGCCGACGCGCCCACCGGCATGGGCGAGCCGGGCCTGCCGCCGCTGGCACCGGCCTTTGCCAATGCCGTGGCACGTCTGACCGGCAAGCCGATCCGCCGATTGCCCTTTGATGCGGCCTGAGCCCGGGTCTGGCGTGTGACAGCTGGCCGGCGGTCTGCCGGCCAGCTGTCACGGGAGCGTCACGCGGTCTTCATACACTGCCCGGCATGACCCGTCCGGACCATGCCGTGCCCCTGCTCGACCGCGAGCGCTCCCTGCTGGAGTTCAACCGCCGCGTGCTGGCCCAGGCGCGCCGCCCGGACGTGCCGCTGCTTGAGCGGCTGCGCTACATCACCATCGTCTCGTCCAACCTGGACGAGTTCTTCGAGGTGCGCTTTGCCGACGTGGTCGAGGCCGCGCGCAGCGGCACCAGCGCACCGGGCAGCCTGGCCAGTGTGGCGGCCGAGGCCCATGCGCTGATCGACGAGCAGTACGCGCTGTTCAACGACGAGGTGATGCCGGCGCTGGCCGCCCAGGGCCTGCGCATCGTCAACCATGCCGAGCGTGACCCGGCCCAGCGGCGCTGGGTCGAGCGCTTCTTCGAACGCGAGGTGCGACCGCTGCTGATGCCGGTGGTGCTGGACCCGGCGCATCCGTTTCCGCTGGTGGCCAACAAGTCGCTGAACTTCATCGTCCAGCTCTCGGGCCAGGATGCCTTCGGGCGCGAGAACGCGATCGCCATCGTCAAGGTGCCACGCGTGCTGCCGCGGGTGATCCGCCTGCCGGCGGAGGTGTGCGCACCGGGCCAGCAGGTCTTCGTGATGCTGACCAGCGTGATGCGGGCGCACCTGGAGGCGCTGTTCCCGGGGCGCACGGTGGAGGCCTTCTCGCAGTTCCGAGTCACCCGCGACTCCGACCTGGATGTCGACGAGGAGGACGTGGCCAACCTGCGCCAGGCCCTGCGCTCGGGTTTGAGCACCCGCCATTACGGCGAGGCAATCCGGCTGGAGGTGGTCAACACCTGCCCCGAGGCGCTGTGGCGCCTGCTGCTGGAGCAGTTCGATCTGCCCGATGCCGCCGTCTACCGCGTCAACGGTCCCGTCAACCTGGTGCGCCTGAACCAGCTGATCGACCAGGCCGACGATCCCGGTGGCCTGCGATTTCCGGGTTTCGAGCCACGTTGGCCCGAGCACGGCTGGCCGCGCGGCGAATCGGTGTTCAACCTGCTGCAGCAGCGCGACCTGCTGCTGCACCACCCCTTCGAGAGCTTCGAGCCGGTCGTCGAGTTCCTGCGCCAGGCGGTGCACGACCCCGAGGTGCTGGCGATCCGCCAGACGATCTACCGCACCGGCGACAAGTCGGTGCTGGGCGACCTGCTGGTCGAGGCGGCGCGGCGCGGCAAGGAAGTCACGGCGGTGGTCGAGTTGAAGGCCCGCTTCGATGAAGAGGCCAACATCAACTGGGCCGAGCGCCTGGAGGCCGTGGGCGCCCAGGTGGTGTACGGCGTGGTCGGTCTGAAGACCCACGCCAAGCTGCTGCTGGTGACGCGCCGCGAGACCGACCGCCGCGGTCGCACCCGCCTGCGCGACTACCTGCACCTGTCGACCGGCAACTACAACCCCAAGACCGCGCGCTTCTACACCGACCTGGGCATGCTGACCGCTGACCCGGCGCTGTGCGCCGACGCCGAGGGGGTGTTCCAGCAGATCGCCAGCCAGGCCCGGGTGCGCCCCCCGCGTCAGCTGCTGACGGCCCCCTTCGTGATGCAGGATCGCCTGCTGGGTTGCCTGCGCCGCGTGGCCGATGCTGCCCGCGCCGGCCGGCCCGCCCGCGTGGTGCTCAAGTGCAATGCGCTGACCGACCTGCCGCTGATCGATGCGCTGGTGCGCGCCGCCCAGGCCGGCGCCGAGATCGATCTGGTGGTGCGCGGCGCCTGCATGCTGCCGCCCGGGCTGCCCGGCTGGACCGAGCGGGTGCGGGTGCGCTCGATCGTCGGCCGCTTCCTGGAACATTCACGGATCATCTACCTGCGCTGGGGCGATGCCCCCGACGAGGAGCAGCTGTGGCTGTCCAGCGCCGACTGGATGAACCGCAACATGACCCGCCGCGTGGAAGTGGCCTGGCCGGTGCGCGATCCGGCGCTGCGCCAGCGCGTGATCGACGAGGCCCTGGTGCCCTACCTGCACGATGCGCGGGATGCCTGGCAGCTGCGTTCCGACGGCCGCTATGAGCGGGTCGGCACCGACGGGCCGGGCGCGCAGACCGCTCTGCTGCGCCGCTACGGGGGCTGAATGGACCTGATCCTGTGGCGCCATGCCGAGGCCGAGGAACTGGCCCCCGGCATCGACGACCCGCACCGCGGCCTGACCCCCCGCGGCCTGAAGCAGGCGCGGCGGGCCGCCGAGTGGCTGAACCGGTTCCTGCCAGCCGGCACCCGTGTGCTGAGCAGCCCGGCGCTGCGCTGCCAGCAGACGGCCGCCGCGCTGGAGCGGCGGGTCAAGCTGGTCGAGGCCTTGTCGCCCGAGGGCAGTGTCGAGGGCCTGCTGGCCGCGGCGCGCTGGCCCGAGGCCCGCGAGCCGGTGCTGGTGGTCGGCCATCAACCGACGCTGGGGCTGGTGGCGGCCTACCTGATGACCGGCGCGCGCCTGGGCGCCGACGCCGGCACGCTGCGGCCCTGGGCGGTCAAGAAGGGCAGCGTCTGGTGGCTGCGCCATCGCCCGCGGGAGGAGCGGGGCGAGGTGGTGCTGGTCGCGGTGCGCACGGCCGAAATGATGTGAGCCGGCACTGACCTACATGGCGCACTAAACAGGTGCGAAAGCGCACTGTAGGTGGGCGCATTCGCGCGGCCGTGGTGCGCATCCATGCGCCGCGGCGCGGTGCAACGGGTGCCTGAGTGCACCAACGCGGGCACATCGATTGCTTTCCTGGTGCGGTTTTCGCGCGGCCGTGGTGCGCCGCCCCCACCGGAGAGTCACGATGGATCAGGTCAAGCAGGGCACCGACGCCCTGTTCATTTTGCTCGGCGCCATCATGGTGCTGGCCATGCACGCAGGCTTCGCCTTCCTGGAGCTGGGCACGGTGCGCAAGAAGAACCAGGTCAATGCCCTGGTCAAGATCCTGGTCGACTTTGCCGTCTCGACCATCGCCTACTTCTTTGTGGGCTACACCGTCGCCTATGGCGTCGACTTCTTCAGTGGTGCCGAGACGCTGGCCCAGAAGAACGGCTACGAGCTGGTCAAGTTCTTCTTCCTGCTGACCTTTGCCGCGGCGATTCCGGCCATCGTCTCGGGGGGCATCGCGGAGCGGGCCCGCTTCCAGCCGCAGCTGCTGGCCACGGCGCTGCTGGTGGGCTTCATCTACCCGCTGTTCGAGGGGGTGGTCTGGGGCGGCAAGTTCGAGCTGCAGGCCTGGCTCAAGGGCGTGGCCGGTGCCGAGTTCCATGACTTCGCCGGCTCGGTGGTGGTGCACGCGGTGGGCGGCTGGATCGGCCTGGCCGCGGTGCTGCTGCTGGGCGCGCGGCAGAACCGCTACCGCAAGGACGGCGCGATGAGCGCGCATCCGCCGTCGAGCATTCCCTTCCTGGCGCTGGGCGCCTGGATCCTGGCGGTGGGCTGGTTCGGCTTCAACGTGATGAGCGCGCAGACGATCGACAAGATCTCGGGCCTGGTGGCGGTGAATTCGCTGATGGCCATGGTCGGCGGCACGCTGGTGGCGGTGGTGATGGGCAAGAACGACCCCGGCTTCGCCTACAACGGCCCGCTGGCCGGCCTGGTGGCGGTGTGCGCCGGATCCGACCTGATGCATCCGGCCGGCGCGCTGGTGGTGGGCGGCGTGGCCGGGGCGATCTTCGTCTCGCTGTTCACGCTGACGCAGAACCGCTGGAAGATCGACGACGTGCTGGGCGTCTGGCCGCTGCATGGCCTGTGCGGCGCCTGGGGCGGCATCGCCTGCGGCATCTTCGGTCAGACCGCGCTGGGCGGACTGGGGGGCGTCACGCTCGGCGCGCAGCTGATCGGCACGCTGGCTGGTGTGGCCTGGGCCTTTGCCGGCGGTCTGGTGGTCTATGGCGTGATCAAGGCGGTGCTGGGCCTGCGCCTGAGCCAGGAGGAAGAGTACGAGGGCGCGGATCTGTCGATCCACCGCATCGGCGCCACGCCCGATCGCGAAGTCAGCTGGTGAGTTCGGCGGCCTCGAGGGCCTGAACCGCCGGGGTCTGCGCCGCCCCACAGACGGGCAGCCACACCGAGAAATGGCTGCCCACGCCGGCCTGGCTGCGCAGGTCGATGCGGCCGCCATGGTGCTGCACGATCTCCTGCACGATCGACAGGCCCAGCCCGGCACCGAGCAGATGGCCGGACGGGTCGGCGCGGTAGAAGCGCTCGAAGGCGCGCTGCTGCTGCTCGGCCGTCATGCCAATGCCCTGGTCGCTGACCGTGGCCACCGCCCAGTCCTGGCCGTCCAGGTGCTCGTGGTGCAGCTGCAGCTGCACCGGTGCGGGTGCGATGGAGTACTTCAGGCCATTGGCCAGCAGGTTCACCAGCGCCTGGCGCAGCCGCGAGGCGTCGCCCATGACCCACAGCGCCTGCTCGCCGCAGGCGCACTGGAGCCGCTGGTCCTCGTCGGGCGACTGCGCCGATTCGATGGCCTCGCTGGCGATCTCCCGCAGGTCACAGGGCTGGCGCTGGAAGTCGGCGTCGCCGCGGGCATCCAGGCGCGCCAGGTCCAGCAGCTCGTCGACCAGGTGCTTGAGCACGCCCGCCTGGCGGTGCACGACGCTGCAGACCTGCTGCCGGCGCTCCTCGCTGAGCCGGCCGCTGGCCAGCAGTTCGGAGAAGCCGTAGACGCTGGCCAGCGGGGTGCGCAGCTCGTGCGCAGCGGTGGTCAGGAACTCGCTTTTCAGGCGCTCCACCGCGGTCTCGTGGGTGATGTCGCGGAAGTAGTAGACCCGCTGACTGCGGTCCTCGCGCGAGGTGCGCAGCAGGGTGCGCAGCGGCGGCCCGGCCAGCTCGATGCGGGCGTCGCCGTCCAGCAGCGGCGGCATCGGGCGCTCGTCGCTGGCCAGTCCGGCCAGCCATTCGTCGGTGGCGGCCTCGCTCAGGCCCAGCAGTTCCTGCGGCCGCAGGCCGAACAGTTCGCTGAAGGCCGGATTGGTGAAGACCAGGCGCAGCTGCCCGTCGGTGTCGCGCTCGAACACCAGGACGGCGTCGGGCGACAGGCCACTGACCGCGTCCAGCCAGCGGGTGCGCGCGGCCACCTCGTCGCCGCGGTCGGCGGTGGACCGCTCGGCATGCCAGCGCAGGCTGGATTGCCGCCACAGCAGCAGGGCCAGCAGGCCCGCGGCCGGCAGGGCCAGATGATCGGACAGGCCGGCAGCCAGCACCAGGCCGATCACGGCCGCAGCGGTCAGCCAGGGCCGCCCCAGCCCGCGCGCCAGCGCGCCGTCCGGTGCACCGACGACTCTTGGCGTGCGACGACGGCGGTGGTGTTCGATGACTTCCACGCAATGCTTCCCGCAGTTCGGTGGGCCGGTGGTGTCAGAGGCTGCGCCGCACGACCTGCAGCAACTGGCGCGGGCTGAACGGCTTGACCAGGTAGTCGTCGGCACCGGCGCGCAACCCGGCCTGGCGGTCGGCGGCACCACTGCGCGCCGACAGCATCACGATGCGGGTGCGCTTGTGCGCCGCATCGCCCTTGAGCTTCTGGCACACGCCGATGCCGTCGATCGAGCCCGGCATCATCACGTCCAGCAGCAGCAGGTCGGGCTGCAGCTGGCGGGTCATCTGCAGCGCGGACTCGCCATCCTCGGCCTCGTGGATTTCGAAGTCGCTGGCTTCCAGGCTCATGCGGATCAGTTCGCGGATGTCGGGCTGGTCCTCGACGATCAGGATGCGCTTCATGGGTGGGGTCCTCAATGCAGGCGTTGGCCGTGTCTGTCATTCACCCGGGCGTGGCGCGTACCCGCCACCAGGGTGCCTGAGCGGACTCTAGGGCGCTTGCGGCACGCCGAAGCCCGCATATACGGCCCCACAGCGGTGCATATCGCCAGACGCTGGGTCGCGGGATCCCCGTAAGCTGCCCCCCATTCCTCAACCCTGACCCAGCCGCGCCCGTCGCGGCGGCTGGACCTGTTCCGAGATGCCAAGCTCCAACGCTTCCTTCCTGCCCGGCCTCGCCGTCCTGGCCTTGCTGGCGCTGCTGGGCGTTCATGCCACGCCCGGCGACGCGGTCTGGCTGGGTCCCATGGTCGGTGTCGCCCTGGGCATCGTGTGGTGGGCCTGGCGCCGCTGGCGTCGCCTGGACACGGTGGCGGTCGGCATGGCGCAGGTGCTGATGGCCGTGGCCTGGCAGGCGCTGGGCCCCGACATGGCCCAGGGCGCGCTGGTGTCGATGCTGGCGCTGAGCCTGCTGCCGCCGCTGCGCAGCCTGCCACTGCTGGTGGCGGCCACCGTGGCGCTGGTGGCCACGCCGCTGCTGCTCTCGCTCAGCGGCCTGGTTGCGATGCCGCTGCAGCCCTTGCCGCTGCTGCTGGTGCTGGTGCAGGGGGCGCTGCTGTCGACCCGTACCTTGCACCTGGGCCGCCAGTTCGCCGAGAACGCCGATGTCACCTTCCTGGTCCGGGCGATGGGCCAGCAGGGGCCGATCCGCCTGAACCTCAGCGCGGTGCGCGCCGAGTCGACGCTGGGCAAGCGCCTGCGGGACCTGCAGGACCGCATGGCCGGCGCGCTGCGCGAGGCCCGGACCGCGTCGTCCGAGGTGCAATCGGCCTCGGCCGAACTGGCCCAGGAATCCCACCAGCTGACGGCGCGCACTGAGCGCGGCGCGGCCGGGCTGCGCGACGCCGTCATGACGCTCGAGCAGATCAGCGTGATCGTCAAGAGCAGCGCCGATGCCGCGATGGAAGCGCGCAGCACCGCCGAGCATGCCTCCAAGCAGGCCGAACACGGTGCCGAGCTGTTCGGGCGCGTGGTCCACACGATGCGCGACATCGACGCCTCCTCGCGCGAGATCGCCGAGATCATCAGCGTCATCGATGGCATCGCCTTCCAGACCAACATCCTGGCCCTGAATGCCGCGGTCGAAGCGGCGCGTGCGGGCGAGCAGGGCCGCGGATTCGCGGTGGTGGCGGCCGAGGTGCGCTCGCTGGCGCTGCGCTCGGCGTCCAGCGCATCGCAGATCAAAGGACTGATCCAGCGCTCCAACGAGACGGTGCGCCAGGGCTCGGACCTGGTCGATGCCGCGGGAACGGCGATGGGCGAGATCGTGCGCTCGGTGCGCAACGTGGGCGAGGTTTTCGCCACGCTGTCGGCCGACACCAGCGAGCACGCCGGCAGCATCGAGACGGTCACGGGCGCAGTGCGCGAGGTGGACGAGCTGACGCGCGACAACGCCGCGATGGCCGCTTCGCTGGGGCGCATCGCCGGCGCGCTGCACAACCGCGGTCAGCAGCTCGAATCGGTGCTGGGCGCCTTCCGGCTGGGCGATGGCGACGCGCCGCCGTCGACGGCACCGGTCTCGGCAGGGGCACCGATGGCCTCGGCACCGGCGGCGAACCTGTCGCCATCCGCGGCCTCGTCCGCACCGGCCGCCGACGCCACCGCCGACGCCGTCGAGTACTTCTGAGCGCCGCTGCTGGCGCGACCCGCTCAGTGGCCGCTCTGGCGCAGACGCCGGTAGAGCGTGTTGCGGCTCACGCCCAGACGGCGCGCCGCTTCCGACACATTGCCCCGGGCCAGGGCCATCGCCGCCTCGACCTGCTGGCGCTCCAGTTCGCGCAGCGTGCCTTCGGCCGCCGCAGCGCCTGGCGCTGAGGCCGTGCGTTCGCGCAGCTGGCGCAGGTCCTCGGCCAGATCGTCGGGCAGATGCTCCCAGCCGATCTCGTCCTCGCGCTCGTCCATCAGGGCGCAGGCGGTGCGCAGCGCATTCGCCAGCTGGCGCAGGTTGCCGGGCCAGGCGTAGCGGGCCGCCAGCGTGGCCAGCTCGGGTGAGAGCACGGTGGCCAGGCCGGGACGGATCTCGCCCAGCAGGCGCCGCACCAACTCGGCCAGGTCCTGGCGGTCGCGCAGTGCTGGCAATTGCAAGGCCAGGCCATTGATGCGGTAGTACAGGTCCTCGCGGAAGCGGCCGGCCTTCATGTCCTCGCGCAGCGGCCGGTGGGTCGCACACATCAGCTGGATGTTCACCGGAACCGGTTTGCCGCCACCCAGCGGTGTCACCTGGCGCTCCTGCAGCACGCGCAGCAGGCGGCCCTGCATCGCCAGCGGCATGTCGCCGATCTCGTCCAGGAAGAGCGTGCCGCCATCGGCTTCGCGGATGCGGCCGGGAGCGCCGTCACGGTGGGCGCCGGTGAAGGCGCCGGGGCGGTAGCCGAACAGCTCGGCCTCGATCAGGGTGTCGGGCAAGGCCGCGCAGTTCACCGCCACGAAGGCCTGCTCGCGCCGCGGGCCGCTGGCATGCACGGCCCGGGCAAAGACCTCCTTGCCGACGCCCGATTCGCCCAGCAGCAGCAGCGCGATCGGCTTGCCCTGCACGCGCCGCGCACGTTCCAGCGCCGCGCGCAGCGCGCTGTCGCCGGTGTCCAGCGCGGCCAGGGCATCGGCCGCCGGGGGCAGCGCGGGTGCCGGCACGGGCGTGCGCAGCGAGGCCACGGTCTGCCGATCGGCTTCGGCGATCCACCACAGGCTGCGGCCATCGCGGGTCTGCGTGGCCTGTGGCTGGCGCAGGCCGCGGTGGGCGCTGGCCAGCAGCTGCAGCGTGTCCAGCGCCAGCAGGTCGGGCAGGCGACGGGCGGCCACATCGGCCCAGCCCAGGCCCAGCAGCTTCAGCGCGGTGTCGTTGGCGCCGACCAGCCAGCCGTCTTCGCTGAGTGCCAGCAGGCCCTCGGTCAGCGAGCCCAGGCCGTCGCGCTGGGCGTGCAGGCGCAGGCGCAGGCCCTGGCCGTGGCGCGACTGGAAGAGCCCGTGCTCGATCATGCGCACCGCCGAGCGCACCAGGCCCAGTGTGTGGCGGTGAAAACCGCGGTGGTCGCCCGACAGGTCCAGGGCGCCCAGCACCCGGCCGGTGGGGTCGTGGATCGGCGCGGCGGCGCAGGTCAGGAAGCCGTTGCGCTCCAGGTAGTGTTCGCCGGCATGCACCGACACCGGCTGCGCCTCCTGCAGCGCCGTACCGATCGCGTTGGTGCCGCGCCAGCGCTCGTGCCAGTTGGCGCCGGGGCGCAGCGCCACGCGCTCGGCGCGGTCGATGAAGTGGTCGTCGCCCAGCGCGTGCAGCAGCATGCCCTGGGCGTCGGCCAGGATGACCATGCTGTCGGTGTCGCGGGTCTGCTCGTGCAGGAACTCCATCACCGGGCGGGCGTGCGACAGCAGGTCGCGCTGCAGCTCCAGGGCCCGCGCCAGCTGGGCCGCAGAGGCGTGCGGCGTGCCGGGCGTGCGGCCGTCCGGCTGCAGGCCGGCGCTGGCGCAGCGCTGCCAGCTGCGCGCCAGCAGGGGTCCCAGCAGTTCGGTCGAAACCTCGCCGGAGTTGTTCAGCTGCCTTCGGGCCTCGCGCACATCGGCAGGGGGCAGGACGGGGGTGAGGGCGTGGTGCATGGTTCAGCCAAGGAACAGTCGCATCGACCTATGCAAACTCGTGCATGAGGGTGATCACCAGGGTTGGCGGCGGGGGGGGGCCCATCTGGAGACGGTTTGTGCAGGATCTGCGGGGTCATCTGCGTCGTGTCGGAACAGGTGCGCCGGTGATCAGCCGGTGCTGCACAACGCGGTGCAGATTCCGGGCCCGCTTTGGACGGCGAAGGCGCGATTCCTGGCGGAACTTGCGCTGGCACAAACGCTGCGATGCGGCCGCCGCGCTGCGCAGTGAACGGTTCACGGCGCCGCAAGCCACCACAGGAGACACCCCATGCTGTATGCCCTTCCCGGCACTGCCGGCGCCCCGGTCCAGTACAAGGCCCGCTACGACAACTTCATCGGCGGCAAGTTCGTCGCGCCGCAGGGCGGCCAGTACTTCGATGTGATCACGCCGATCAACGGCAAGGTCTACACCCAGGCCGCCCGCTCCACCGAGGCCGACATCGAGCTGGCCCTGGACGCCGCCCACAAGGCCAAGGACGCCTGGGGCAAGACCAGCCCGGCCGAGCGCGCCAACATCCTGCTGAAGATCGCCGACCGCCTGGAAGCCAACCTGGAGAAGCTGGCCTACGCCGAAACCGTGGACAACGGCAAGCCGATCCGCGAGACCCTGGCCGCCGACATCCCGCTGAGCGTGGACCACTTCCGCTACTTCGCCGGCTGCGTGCGGGCCCAGGAAGGCGCGATCAGCGAGATCGACGAGAACACGGTGGCCTACCACCTGCACGAGCCGCTGGGCGTGGTCGGCCAGATCATTCCCTGGAACTTCCCGATCCTGATGGCCGCCTGGAAGCTGGCCCCCGCGCTGGGTGCCGGCAACTGCGTGGTGCTCAAGCCCGCCGAGAGCACCCCGGTGTCGATCCTGGTGCTGGCCGAGCTGATCGCCGACCTGCTGCCCCCGGGCGTGCTGAACATCGTCAACGGCTTTGGTCGCGAGGCCGGCATGCCGCTGGCCACCAGCAAGCGCATCGCCAAGATCGCCTTCACCGGCTCCACCGCCACCGGCAAGATCATCGGCCAGGCTGCGGCCGCCAACCTGATCCCCGCCACGCTGGAGCTGGGCGGCAAGAGCCCCAACATCTTCTTCGAGGATGTGGCCGATGCCGACGACGCCTTCTTCGACAAGGCGATCGAGGGCCTGGTGCTGTTCGCCTTCAACCAGGGCGAGGTCTGCACCTGCCCGTCGCGCGCGCTGATCCAGGAATCGATCTACGACAAGTTCATGGCCCGCGTGCTGCCGCGCGTGGCGGCCATCAAGCAGGGCAGCCCGCTGGACACCGACACCATGATCGGCGCCCAGGCCTCGGCCATGCAGATGGACAAGATCCAGTCCTACCTGGAGATCGGCAAGCAGGAGGGCGCCCAGGTCCTGATCGGCGGCAGCGCGGCCCAGCTGGGTGGCGACCTGTCGGGCGGCTACTACATCCAGCCGACGCTGTTCAAGGGCCACAACAACATGCGCGTGTTCCGCGAGGAGATCTTCGGTCCGGTGCTGGCCGTGACCACCTTCAAGGACGAGGCCGAGGCGCTGGCCATTGCCAACGACACCCCCTACGGCCTGGGCGCCGGCGTCTGGAGCCGTGACGGCAACCGTGCCTACCGCATGGGCCGCGGCATCCAGGCCGGCCGCGTGTGGACCAACTGCTACCACGCCTACCCGGCGCACGCCGCCTTCGGTGGCTACAAGGAGTCGGGCATCGGCCGCGAGACGCACAAGGTCATGCTGGACCACTACCAGCAGACCAAGAACCTGCTGGTCAGCTACAGCCCGCACAAGCTGGGCTTCTTCTGAGCCGGCCTGTTTCTTCGTGATCGGGACGCCTGTGGGCCTGGTCGGCCCCGGGCGATCTTGGCAGGGCAGCCTCCGGGCTGCCCTTTTTTCATCCAGGAGCACACGATGGACCCGGTTCAGCGCGTGGTGGCCACCGATGCCGCCCGAGACCTGCTGCAGCGGCTGCGCCAGCGCCACGGCGCGATCTTCCTCTACCAGTCGCACGGCTGCTGCGACGGCTCGACCCCGATGGCCTTCCAGCCCGGCGAGATGCGCCTCACGCCGGATGACCTGCACTACGGCGAGATCGACGGCGTGACGATGTGGGTGGGCCGCACCCAGGCCGACTACATGCAGGGCACGCAGCTGATCCTGGATGTCGGGCAGGGCAGCCTGGGCAGCTTCTCGCTGGAGGATGCTGAGGGACTGCACTTCAAGGCCCGCACGCGGCTGTGGACCGACGCCGAGGCCGCCTGGCTGGCCGCGCACCCGCTGCCGGGGCTGGCGACGGGCTGAGACTCGCCAGCGGCGCCGTGCTGCGGCATCATCGGGCCGGTCCGCCGCACCGATGCCGTACCGAGAGGGGCTGCCGATGGAGAGCACACCGAGCGAGCGACGCTCCGAGACCGACGCCGAGCCAGGGCGCTTTCGCCGCCTGATCGAGGCCGCGCCCGTGGCCATCGGCGTGTCCGCCGGCGAGCGGGTCGTCTATGGCAACCCCGCCTTTCGCCGCCTGTTCGGCCTGGCCGATGGGGTGGCGATCGAATCACTGCAGGTGCCCGACCTGATCGCGCCGTCGGCCCGCCCGGAGATGGCCCGCCGCAGCGCCAGGCCGGCCTGGCGGTCGAGGACGGCTACGAGACCATCGGCCGGCGCCTGGACGGCAGCGAGTTCGAGTGCCACATCTCGGTCACCGACGTACCCTTCCGCTCGGAGCAGGAGACGCTGGTCTTCGTCGAGGACATCTCGGCCCGCCGCCGCGCCGAGCGCGAGCTGCGGGCCCTGAACCAGGGCCTGGAGCAGCGGGTGGCTGACCGCACGCTGGAGCTGGAGGCGAGCAACGAGGCGCTGCTGCTGGCGCGCGACGAGGCCCACGCGGCCGGTCGCGCCAAGGCTGACTTCCTCGCCCACATGAGTCACGAAATCCGCACGCCCATGAACGCCATCATCGGCCTGTCGGGCCTGGCGCTGCGCGATGAGCAGCTCGGCCCGCGCAGCCGCGAGTACCTGCAGCACATCCAGTCGGCGGCGCAGTCGCTGCTGGGCATCCTCAACGACGTGCTGGACTTCTCCAAGATCGAGGCCGGCAAGCTGCAGATCGAGCACGAGCCCTTCGTGCTGCAGGAGGTGCTCGACCGGGTCACGTCCATCGTCGGCCACGGGGCCTCGGACAAGGGCCTGGACTTCCTGCTGCACACCGCGCCCGATGTGCCGCGCGAGCTGGTCGGCGATGCGTTGCGCCTGGGCCAGGTGCTGCTCAACCTGTGCGGCAACGCAGTCAAGTTCACCGAGCGCGGCGAGATCGTCGTCGTCACCGTCAAGGCCGAGGCCCAGGACGGCGACGGCTGGCGCCTGCGCTTCAGCGTGCGCGACACCGGCGCCGGCATGGACGCCGAACAGCAGGCCCGCCTGTTCCAGCCCTTCGAGCAGCTCGACGCCTCCACCACGCGGCGCCATGGCGGCACCGGCCTGGGCCTGGCGATCAGCCGCCAGCTGGTGGAGCGCATGGGCGGCTCGATCTCGGTGCGCAGCGAGCCGGGGCGGGGCAGCGAGTTCACCGTGCTGCTGCCCTTCGGTCGTGTGCCCGGCGCAGCGTCCGAGCCGGCCTGGCCGCAGGCGGGCCAGGGCCGCCAGGTGCTGGTGCTGGATGACAGCGCCGCCGCGCGCGCCATCCTGGCCGACCTGCTGGGCGCCATGGGCTGCGGCGTCAGCCAGGCGGGCACGGTCGACGAGGCCCGGTCCCTGCTGGCCGGGCACCCCCACGACCTGGCCTTGATCGACTGGCGCATGCCCGGCATCGACGGGTTCGAGGCCGCAGAGCGCCTGCGCCAGCACCTGGGCACCGCCTGCCCGCCGCTGGTGATGGTCACGGCCTATGGCGACCAGGGCGTGGCCGCGCGTGCGCGCGAGGCCGGCTTCAGCGGCTACCTGGCCAAGCCGGTGACGCCCGAGACCCTGTTGCCCCTGCTGCAGCAGCGCGCCACGGTGGTGCTGCGCCCCGCGGCGGCCCCGCCGCCCGAGCTGGCCTGGCTGCGCGGCCGCCATCTGCTGCTGGCCGAGGACAACGCGCTCAACCGCCTGGTGGCCGCCGACCTGTTGTGCGACGTGGCCGGCGCGCGGGTGGACATGGCCGTCGACGGCGAGCAGGCGCTGGCGGCCGCGCTGGCGGGCACGCACGATTTGGTGCTGCTGGATGTGCAGATGCCTGGCCTGGACGGCCACGAGGTGGCGCGCCGGCTGCGCGCGGCCTGGGGGCCGGGCCGGCCGATCCTGGCCATGACCGCCCATGCGATGGCGCGCGACCGCGAGCTGTGTCTGCTGGCCGGCATGGACGACGTCATCGTCAAACCCTACGAGCCGGTGCAGTTGTTCCGCACGCTGGCCCACTGGCTGGGCTGGCGGGCCGACGACGCGGCCGCCCCGCAGGCGCTGCCCGCGGTCACCGGTGGCGTGGATTTCGGCCTGGGTCTGCAGCGCTGCATGGGGCGCGAGGACCTGCAGCGCCGTCTGCTGCAGGCCTTCGCCCAGGCCCATGCCGGGGACCGCGAGCAGTTGCTCGAGGCGCTGGCGCGCGGTGAACTCGACCGTGTCGGCCGGCTGGCCCACACCGCCATGTCGGCAGCCGGTGCCATCGGGGCGCTGCGCCTGCAACAGCAGGCCGTGGTGCTGGAGGCGGCGGCGCGCAGCGGCGATCTCACCGCCAGCGCGCGCCTGGCCAGCGCCTACCTCGTCGCCTGGGAGGAGGCGCTGCAAGCCGTGCGTCGCTGGACCGCCCGGCAGGCCGTCTGAACAGCGGCGACAATCGGACCCCCATCGGTTCTCCATCTCCCCACCATGTTCACCGGGATCGTCCAGGGCGTCGCCACTGTCGAGCGCATCATCGACCGACCGGGCCTGCGCAGCTTCACGCTGCGTTTCCCGCCGGGCTTTGCCCAGGGCCTGGCCATCGGTGCCAGCGTCAGCACCGACGGCGTCTGCCTGACCGTCACCGCACTGCATGGCGATGACGCTGCGGACTTCGACGTGATGCTGCAAAGCCTCAACCTGACCTCGCTGGGCGGGCTGGTCGAGGGCAGCCGCGTCAACGTCGAGCGCGCTGCCAGGGACGGTGCCGAAATCGGCGGTCATCCGCTCTCGGGCCACATCGACTTCACCGCCCAGGTGGTCGAGGTGCGCCGCCCCGAGAACAACCAGGTGCTGCGCATCCAGGTGCCCCCGCCGTGGATGCGCTACGTGTTCGCCAAGGGCTACATCGCCATCAACGGCGCCAGCCTGACCGTGGCCGAGGCCGACCGCCAGGCGGGCTGGTTCGAGGTCTGGCTGATCCCTGAGACCCTGCGCATGACCACCTTCGCCGAGAAGGGCCCGGGCGACCGGCTCAACATCGAGATCGAGCGCCAGACCCAGGTCTTCGTCGACACCGTGCGCGACACCCTGGATGAGCGCCTGGGGCCGCTGATGCCGCTGCTGGAGCAGTTCCTGGCCGAGAAGGGCCTGGGCACCGAGTTGCTGGCGGGTGCCGCGCCGCGCCTGGGCGGTCCGGTCAAGTCCTGAAGGTGGACACCCGTTCCACCAGCGCCGTGGCCTGACGGCTCAGGCTCTCGGAGGCGGCACTGGTCTGCTCGACCAGCGCCGCGTTCTGCTGGGTGTGGCCATCCATGCGCGCCACCGCCTGGCCCATCGCGCCCACGCCGGCGCTCTGTTCGTCGCTGGCCTGGCTGATCTCGCGGATGATCTGGTCGACCCGGCCGATGGCCGTCACGACCTCCTGCATCGTGTGCCCGGCCAGACCGGCCAGTTCATTGCCCTGGCCCACGCGTTCGACGCTGGCCTGGATCAGCGACTTGATCTCGCGCGCCGCATCGGCGCTGCGCTGTGCCAGGCTGCGCACCTCCGAGGCCACCACCGCGAAGCCGCGGCCGGATTCACCGGCACGGGCCGCCTCGACCGCGGCATTGAGCGCCAGGATGTTGGTCTGGAAGGCGATGCCGTCGATCACGCCGATGATGTCGGCAATGCGCTTGGCGCTGTCGTCGATCGCGCGCATGGTGCTCACCATGTCGTGCACCACCTGACCGCCGCGCTGGGCCACCTCGCTGGCGGTGGCGGCCAGGCCGGTGGCCTGGCGCGCGTTGTCGGCGTTGCGGCGCACCGTGTCGCCGAGGTCGCTCATCGAGCTGGCCGCCATCTGCAGTTCTGAAGCCTGGCGCTCGGTGCGGCCGGCGAGGTCACCGTTGCCCTGGGCGATCTGGCCGCTGGCGGCTGCCACGCTCTCGGCGCCAGCGCGCACCTGGCTGACCAGGTCGCGCAGGTGCGCCTGCATCTCCGACAACGCCTGCAGCAGCCGGGCCGGCTCGTCGCTGCCGCGTGCGTCAATGGCCTGGCGCAGGTCACCGGCGGCCACGCGGCGCGCGGCATCGATCGCCGCCTGCAGCGAGGCCGACACCTGGCGGCTGATCACCACTGCGATGCCGATGCCGGCCAGCATCGCCGCCAGCATCAGGCCGACGCTCCAGCCGATCGCCTGCCGACCGGCGGCCGCGGCCTGCGCGGCCACGGCCGCACTGCGCTCGGTGATCGATGTCTGCAGCTTGTTCAGCAACTGCGCCGGCTCGCGGTCGATGCCGCGCACGGCCAGGTCGCCGACCGAGGATTCCATGCCACTGCCCTTGAACTTCTCCAGGCCGCCGCGGTAGGCCTGCGCCATCTTGGCGTGGGCGGCCAGGAAGGCATCGACCAGGGCCTGTTCCCCCGCATCGTCCAGGTGCAGGCGCAACGCGCGGGCGTTGTCGTCCACCAGCTTTTCCTCTTTCTCGAAGGCCTTCCAGTGCTTGTCGAGCAGCGCCGTGTCCGAGCCGCGCAACAGCACGTTCTTCCACTCCTGGACCTGCGTCTTGAAGTGCGATTCCAGGTCGTCGGCGGCGCGCACGTCGGCATGGCGGCCCTGCACCTCGATCTCGAACACGGTCATGCTGCGCTGGGCCTGCCACAGTCCGCCGCCGCCGGCCAGCAGTGTCAGCGCCAGCACGGCGGCGAAGGCGAGGGGGAGCTTGATGCGGATGTCCATGTCTGGCGGCCTCGGGAAGCGGGGTCGGATCTTCGAAGCCGCCATGCTGAAGGGACGGCGCCGACGCAAAACCGCGAAATCAGCGGTCGCCCACCGGCAATTTCCGGACAGGCACCGATTGCGGGCATCCACCTCCCCCATCAGCGGGTAGCGCGCACGCGCGTGGTGCATTTATCGTGGGTGACATGCCCGTTGACCTGTCTGCGGCCCCGGTCGCTGCCCATGCCCCCAGCGCTGCCCTCGCCGCCAGTGCCGTCACGGCCGCCCAGGTGGCGCAGCCACAGGTGCCGCCCGCACTGCTGCTGGCCCGAGACGCGCCGGCCCGTCCAGACCCGACCGGCTGGCTGGTCAGCGAGAAATACGACGGTGTGCGTGCGCTGTGGGACGGCACCCGCCTGCGCAGCCGCAGCGGCCGCCAGCTCCCTGCGCCGCCGGGCTTTCTGGCCCGCCTGCCGGCCCAGGCGCTGGACGGCGAGTTGTGGCTGGGCCGCGGCCGCTTCCAGGCCATGTCGGCGCTGGTCCACCGCGCCGACGCCTCGGAGGCCGACTGGGCGCCCGTGCGTTTCATGGTGTTCGAGCTGCCAGGCGGCGGCGGCAGCTTCGCCGAGCGCGTGGCCCAGTTGCAGCGCCTCGCCGCGGCCGATGGCGTCTGGCAGGTGGCGCCGCAGCGCCGCCTGCCCGATGCCCAGGCCCTGGCCGCCTGGCTGCAGGAGGTGGTAGCAGGCGGCGGCGAGGGCCTGATGCTGCACCGTGCCGACAGCCCCTGGCACACCGGCCGCAGCGATGCGCTGCTCAAGCTCAAGCCCCAGCCCGACGACGAAGCGGTGGTCATCGGCCTGGTCCCGGGTCGCGGTCGCCTCTCCGGCCTGGTGGGCGCGCTGACGGTGCGCGACGCGCAGGGACGCGTGTTCCGCATCGGCAGCGGCCTGTCCGACGCCCAGCGTCGCCAGCCGCCGCCGCTGGGCAGCCGTGTCGCCTTCCATCACCGGGGCCGCACCTCAACCGGGTTGCCTCGCCACGCCAGCTTCTGGCGCCTGCTGGGGGCGGGCGATTGAAGCGGCGCCAGCCCGGCCTTGATGCACGGCGCCCTGCACGGCAAGGTGTACGGCACGCTGCCCGGCGCGCCGCCAGGCTGGCCCAGCGGGGCGTCAGCGCGCCCCCGCCCGACCGGCCCGCGCCGGTGCCGTGCGCTGCTATCGTGGCGCCATGAGCGACCTCAGCTTCTTCTGGCACGACTACGAGACCTTCGGCCGCGTGCCGCGCCGTGACCGTCCTGCGCAGTTCGCCGGCGTGCGCACCGATGCCGACCTGAACGAGGTCGGCGAGCCGGTGATGGTCTATTGCCAGCCCGCGCTGGACAGCCTGCCCGACCCTGAAAGCTGTCTGCTGACCGGCATCCTGCCGCAGCACTGCGCCGAACTGGGCCTGCCGGAAAACGACTTTGCCAGCCGCATCCATGAGGTGCTGTCCCAGCCCGGCACCGTGGGCGTGGGCTACAACTCGATCCGCTTTGACGACGAGGTCACCCGCCACCTGTTCTGGCGCAACCTGATCGACCCCTACGCCCGCGAGTACAAGAACGACTGCGGCCGCTGGGACCTGCTGGACACCGTGCGCTGCCTCTACGCGCTGCGCCCCGATGGCCTGCAGTGGCCCACCCACGAGGACGGCCGGCCCTCGTTCAAGCTGGAGCACCTGAGCGCCGCCAACGGCCTGCTGCACGAGGCCGCCCACGATGCGCTGTCCGATGTGCGCGCCACCATCGGCCTGGCCCGCCTGATCCGCCAGGCCAACCCGCGCCTGTGGGATTTCTGCCTGCGCCTGCGCCACAAGCAGGCGGTGTGGGACGAGATTGGCGTGGGCAAGCCCTTCCTGCATGTCTCGGGCATGTACGGCCCTGAGCGCGGCTGCCTGGCGCTGGTCTACCCGCTGGGCCTGCACCCCACCAACCGCAACGAGCTGCTGGTCTGGGACTGCGCGCAGGACCCGTCGGTGCTGGCCGACCTGGACGCTGCCGCGCTGCGCCAGCGGATGTTCACCCGCAGCGCCGACCTGCCCGAGGGCGTCGAGCGCCTGCCGCTCAAGACCATCCACGTCAACAAGTCGCCGGTCGTGATCGGCAACGTCAGGACCTTGCAATCCGCCCAGGCCGAGCGCTGGGGCCTGGACGTGGCGGCGGCACTGCAGCACGCCGAGCGCGCCAAGGCCCTGGTCGAGCCCCTGTCGGGCCGCTGGCCCGAGGTGTTCGCCCGCCCGGCACCCGAGCGCGCCCCCGATGTCGACGAAGACCTCTACGGCGGCTTCCTCTCGCCCACTGACCGAAAACGCCTGGACGGCCTGCGCCGTGCCCCCGAGCCGGCCGCCCTGCGCCGGGCCAGCTTCGACGATCCGCGCCTGTCCGAGCTGGTCTTCCGCTGGCGCGCCCGCAACTTTCCCCAGATGCTGGACGAGGCCGAGCAGGCCCGCTGGCTGCAGTGGCGTGCCGCGGCGCTGCACGAAGGTGCCGCCGGCGGCCTGACGCTGGCCGCCTTCAGCGAGCGCATCGACCACCTGGTCGAGACCGCCGACGAGCGCGGCCAGGCCCTGCTGGAAGCCCTGGTCGACTGGGCCGAACAGATCGCCCCGCCGCCGCCCTGAGGGGCGCGCGTGTTTGCCCGGTGTGGCCGATCGGCCCGGACGGGCGTATCGTCGGGCCTGTTTCCACCCCACAGGAGCTTCCATGCTGAAATCCGGCATCGACCAGGATGCGTTGATCGAGCAGTTCGCGGGCGCCAGCGCACGCCAGACCGCCCAGCTGCGTCAGGTGGTCACCGAGGCCACCCTCAAAGCCCTGCAGGGCCGCGAGATGACGCTCAAGAACATCCGCAGCGTCGTCAAGTCGGTGGCCGAAGCCGCCAGCGCCGGCGCGGCCCAGAACGTGATGCCCAAGGTCGACATGGAGAAGCTGCTGGCCTCGGCCGTGGCCGGTGTCGATGACGCGCTGCTCAAGGCGGTCGAGGCCAACAAGGTGGCCCTGGCGCGCTTCGTCGACCAGGGCATCGGTCTGCAGGAAAAGCAGCTGAAGAAGGCGCTGGACGACCTCGAGAAGTTCGAGGACACGATGTTCGCCGCGATGAAGAAGGCCGCGGTCGGCGCCGGCACCACGATGGAAGGCCCCTGGAACCAGGTGCTCGAGAAGTTCCAGGCCCAGGGCTCGCAGTCCGGGGCCCAGGCGGCCGCCACGGCCCAGCAGATGGCCGGCCAGATGCAGCAGGCGCTGCGCGAGGGCAGGGCGGCCAGCTTCAAGGCCGCCCAGGTGCTGGCGCAGAGCTACACCGCGCTGGTCAGCGGCGTGCTGATCGGCCTGTCCGACGCGCTCACCACGGGCGCCGCGGCCGAACCGGCCGCCAAGCCGGCCCGCAAGCGCTGATCTCCCGGGCTGTGGCCGGACCCGGCGCTGACCGGCGTCCGGCCCGACGCCTGTCGTTCTGACCTCTCCCTCGCATTCCATGACCTCTGTCGTCATCAGCGGCACCGGCTTGTTCCGGCCGCAGCACATCATCACCAACGCCGAGTTGGTGGCCTCCTACAACGCCTACGTCGCCCTGCAGAACGAGCGCCACGCCGAGGCCATCGCCGCCGGCACGCGCGAGCCGCTGGTGCCCTCCAGCGTCGAGTTCATCGAGAAGGCCTCGGGCATCAAGCAGCGCCATGTCCTCGAGAAGGACGGCGTGCTCGACCCTACCCGCATGTACCCGCGCTTCCAGGAACGTTCCGACGACCAGCTCTCGCTGATGGCCGAGATCGCGGTGGACGCCGGCCGCCAGGCCCTGGCCGCCGCCGGCAAGCGCGCCGACGAGGTGGACATGGTGCTGTGCTCGGCCGCCAACATGCAGCGCGCCTACCCGGCGATGGCGGTCGAGATCCAGAACGCGCTGGGCGCGGGCGGCTTCGGCTTCGACATGAACGTGGCCTGCTCCTCGGCCACCTTCGGCATCGAGCAGGCGGTCAATGCGATCAAGTCCGGCACCGCCCGCTGCGTGCTGATGGTCAACCCCGAGATCACCTCGGCACACCTGGAGTGGCGCGACCGCGACTGCCACTTCATATTCGGTGATGTCTGCACCGCGGTGGTCGTCGAGGCCGCCGACACCGCCACCTCGGCCGAGCAGTGGGAGGTGCTGGGCACGAAGCTGGCCACGAAGTTCTCCAACAACATCCGCAACAACTTCGGCTTCATGAACAGCTGCGAGGACAGCGACCCCGAGGCCCGCGACAAGAAGTTCCGGCAGGAGGGGCGCAAGGTCTTCAAGGAGGTCGTGCCGATGGCCGCGGCCCACATCGAGGCCCACCTGGGCACGCTGGGTGTCACGCCCCAGCAGGTGCGCCGCTACTGGCTGCACCAGGCCAACCTGGGCATGAACCAGCTGGTGCTCAAGAAGCTGGTCGACCGCGAGGTGGGCGACGACATCGCGCCGCTGATCCTGCACGAGTACGCCAACACCGCCTCGGCCGGCTCGGTCATCGCCTTCCACGAACACCGTGGCGACCTGGTCGCCGGCGACCTGGGGGTGATCTGCTCCTTCGGCGCCGGCTACTCGATCGGCAGTGTCATCGTGCGTCGGCGCTGAGCCGTTGTGCGCCGGTGGCATCATGCCGCCCTTCATGTCCCTGATTGACCGAGGAATCCGCCGATGCCGCTGATCCGTCCCGCCGCCCTGTGCGCCATGGCCCTGTCCCTGGCCAGCCTGGGCGCTGCTGCCCAGACCAAGCCCGCAGCCGCCCCCGTGCCCAGCAAGACCATCACCGGCAAGGCCGCCGTGGGCAAGCTGATGACCTTCAAGGAACTGGAGTCCTGCCTCAAGGAGTACGACCAGCTCAAACCCAAGGCCGATGACCTGAACAGCCGCCGCGCCGCCCTCACCGAGGAGCGCAAGTCGATCGAGGCCGAGGCCGAGGCGCTGCGCAACGATGGCCAGGCCGCCGCGCTGCAGGCCAAGGTGACCGCCTTCAACCAGCGCCAGGTGGCCTTCAAGGAACGGGTCGAGGCCTTCAACAAGCGCTCCACCGAGTTCAATGCCAATCCGCCCTCGGGCTCGGCGGGCGACCGCGAGCGCAAGGCCCTGGATGCCGAGCGTGATCAGCTGCTGGCCCTGGAAGGCCCGCTGCGCACCGAGGGCCAGGCCCTGACCACCGAGCGCGAGACCATCGCCAACAACCTGAAGCAGCGCACCGATGCCCAGGGCGCCAAGGCCAACGACTGGAACGCGCGCAGCAAGGCGCTCGACGACGAGGTGGCCGGCTTCGAGGAAACCCGCCTGGCCTGGAGCGAGCGCTGCGGCAACCGGCCCTACAACGAGGACCACGAGAAGATCATCCGCTCGGGCAAGTGATGCCGCGACCGCGATGAACCTGGCCCATCTGCTGGAGCGCCAGGCGCTGCGCGCGCCTGAGCGGCCGGCCCTGCTGAGCGGCCGGCAGGTGGTGGCCAGCCACGGCGACTGGGCCGCCAGCGCCGCGGCGCTGGCCTGGCGCCTGCGGGCCGCGGGCCTGCAGCCGGGTGACCGCGTGGCGCTGTTCAGCCGCAACCATGTGCGCTACGCGCAGTGGATGCTGGGCTGCTGGTGGGCCGGGCTGGTGGTGGTGCCGATCAACGCCCGGCTGCATGCCCAGGAACTGCGCTGGATCGTCGACAACGCCCAGGCACGCTGGGTGGTCCACAGCGCCGATGTGCTGCCCGAAGGCGCTGCGGCGCTGCCGGGACTTGCGCGAGTGGTCGAGATCGACAGCGACGAGGGCAGCGCCCTGCTGGCCGCGGGCGAGCGGCTGCCAATCACCCCGCGGGCCCCGGACGACACCGCCTGGCTGTTCTACACCAGCGGCACCACCGGTCGTCCCAAGGGCGTGATGATCACGCACCGCAACCTGATGACCATGGGTCTGGGCTACCAGGTGGATGTGGACGCGGTGTCCCCCGACGACGCCATGGTCTACGCCGCCCCGATGTCGCATGGCGCGGGCATCTACCTGGTGCCGCACCTGATGGCCGGCGCGCGCCATGTGGTGCCCGACAGCGGCGGCGTGGACCCGGCCGAACTGTTCGCGCTGGGGGCCCAGGTCGGACCGCTCTCCACCTTCGCGGCACCGACCATCGTGCGGCGGCTGGTCGAGCATGCCGAGGCGGCCGGGCTGACGCCCCATGACTGCGCCCGCGCCTTCAAGACCATCGTCTACGGCGGCGCCCCGATGTATGCCGCCGACATCCAGCATGCGCTGCGCGTGATGGGCCCGCGTTTCGTGCAGATCTACGGCCAGGGCGAGACGCCGATGGTGGGCACCGTGCTGTCGCGCCGCGACCTGGCCGACAGCGCCCACCCGCGCCATGCCGAGCGTCTGGCCTCGGTGGGCGTGGCGCAGACGCCGGTGTGCATCCGCGTGGCGGGTGCCGACGGCCAGCCGCTGCCTGCCGGCGAGGTGGGCGAGGTGCTGGTGCAGGGCGACTCGGTGATGGCCGGCTACTGGCGCAACCAGGCCGCCAGCGCAGAGGCGCTGCGCGGCGGCTGGCTGTGGACCGGCGACATGGGCTGCCTGGACGAGTCCGGTTACCTGACGCTGAAGGACCGCAGCAAGGATCTGGTGATCAGTGGCGGCTCGAACATCTACCCGCGCGAGATCGAGGAGGTGCTGCTGGAGCACCCCGCGGTGGCCGAGGCGGCCGTGGTGGGCGAGCCCGACCCGGAGTGGGGCGAGCGCCTGGTGGCCTTCATCGTGCCCGCCCCAGGCGCCACGCCGGATGCGGCGGCGCTGGACGCGCTGTGCCTGTCGCGCATCGCGCGCTTCAAGCGGCCCAAGCGCTACCTGGTCGTCGAAGCACTGCCCAAGAACGCCTACGGCAAGGTGCTGAAGACGGCGCTGCGTGAGCAGTTGCGCGGACCATGAGGCTGCTGGTCATTGGCGGCGGGCGCTTCGCCGGGCGGGCAATCGTCGAGGCGGCGCTGGCCGAGGGGCATGCCGTCACCACCTTCAACCGCGGCAGCCAGCCGCCGCTGCCGGGCGTGCAGGCCATCACGGGCGACCGCCGGGGCGACCTGTCCGCGCTGCACGCGGGCCGCTGGGACGCGGTGATCGACTGCTGCGGCTACCTGCCGCGCGAGGTGGCCGCCATGGCCGACGCGCTGGCGCACCGGGTGGGCCGCTATGTCTTCCTCTCCAGCGTGTCGGTCTATGCCAACCACTCGGCGCCCTGCGACGAGTCCGCCGCCACCGGCACGCTCGTCGATCCTGCCACCGAGGTGATCGACGCAGACACCTACGGCCCGCTGAAGGCCGCCTGTGAAGCCGCGCTGGCCGCCCGGCTGCCCGACCGCCACCTGAGCCTGCGCCCCACCTTGATCGTCGGCCCGCACGACCCCACCGGCCGCTTCCCCTGGTGGCCGGCGCGCGCCGCCCGCGCCCAGGCGGGTGAGCCGATGCTGTGGCCGGGCGACCCGCTGGGGCCGCTGCAGTGGATCGATGCGCGCGACCTGGCGCGCTTTGCGCTGGCGATGGCGGCGCAGGGGCCCTGCGGCGCGCTCAACGTGGGTTCGCCGGCCGGCCACTTCCGTTGGGGCGATCTGGCCGACGCCTGCCTGGCGGGGGCCGCCACCGGCTTCCAGCCGGTCTGGGTGCCCGAGGCACGGCTGGTGGCCGCCGGCGTGCAGCCCTGGGTGGAGCTGCCGCTGTGGATTCCGGCCGATGGCGAGCACGACGGCTTCTTGCGGGTGGATTGCCGCCGCGCCGAGGCGCTGGGGCTGCGCTGCCGCTCTGCCACCACCACCGTGGCCGACACGCTGGCCTGGTGGCGTACGCTGCCGGCCGACGCACAGGCCTTCCCGACCACCGGCCTGGCGCCCGAGCGCGAACAGGCGCTGTTGGCGGCCGCACCATGACCCCGCTGCGACTGCCGCCGGGCACCGACCTGAAGGCCGGCCTGCTGGCGCTGTTGGCGCAGCCGGCCTGGGCCGACGGCGCCTTCGTCGTGGCCGGCATCGGCAGCCTGCACGGCGCCCGCCTGCGCCTGGCCGCCGCGGACGCGGCCACCGAGATCGCCGGCCCCTGCGAGCTGCTGTCGCTGCAAGGCACGCTCAGCACCGATGGCGCCCACCTGCACGCGGCGCTGGCCGATGCCCAGGGCCGTGTCTGGGGCGGTCACCTGCTGGATGGCAACCGCGTCCGCACCACGGCCGAGCTGCTGCTGGCGCCGCTGCCGGGCTGGCGGCTGTCGCGCGCCGCCGATGCGGCCACCGGCTACGCTGAACTGGTCGTGCGCCCCCGCACCTGACAGGGCCGGCGCGGGCAGCGGACAATCGCCGCCCATGACGATCCGAGCCCCCGAGCTGCTGCTGCCCGCCGGCAGCCTGCAGCGCATGCGTGCCGCCTATGACTTCGGCGCCGACGCGGTCTATGCCGGCCAGCCGCGCTACAGCCTGCGCGCGCGCAACAACGAGTTCCGCATGGAGCAGCTGGCCCAGGGCATTGCCGAGGCGCATGCGCGCGGCAAGCGCTTCTTCGTCACCAGCAACCTGATCGCCCACAACGACAAGCTGCGCACCTACCTGCGCGACCTGCAGCCGGTGGTGGAACTGCGGCCCGATGCGCTGATCATGGCCGACCCCGGCCTGATCATGCTGGTGCGCGAGCAGATGGAGCAGGGCCGGTGGCCCGAGGTGCCGATCCACCTGTCGGTGCAGGCCAATACCACCAACAGCGCCTCGGTGAGGTTCTGGCAGAAGCAGGGCGTGGCGCGCATCATCCTCTCGCGCGAGCTGAGCCTGGACGAGGTGGCGCAGATCCGTGACGACTGCCCCGACATCGAACTGGAGGTCTTCGTGCACGGCGCGCTGTGCATCGCCTACTCGGGCCGCTGCCTGCTGAGTGGCTACTTCAACCGCCGCGACCCCAACCAGGGCACCTGCACCAACGCCTGCCGCTGGGACTACAAGACCCACGCCGGCACCGACGCCACCGACACTGGCGAGGTGCAGCCGGTCGAGCTGATCCGCGATTTCAGCTTCTCGAAGGAGCAGTCCGAGGCCGACGCCTCGTTCGCCACCTGCGGCGGTGGCCAGCGTCACCCGCTGGCCGATGGCGTCTACCTGCTCGAGGAAAAGGAGCGCCCCGGCGAGCTGATGCCGGTGATGGAGGACGAGCACGGCACCTACATCATGAACAGCAAGGACCTGCGCGCGGTGGAGCATGTGGCGCGGCTGGCGGCCATCGGCATCGACTCGCTGAAGATCGAGGGCCGCACCAAGAGCCACTACTACGTGGCGCGCACGGCCCAGGTGTACCGCCGGGCGATCGACGACGCGGTGGCCGGCCGGCCCTTCAACCCCGAGCTGCTGCGCGAGCTCGAGGGCCTGTCCAACCGCGGCTACACCGGCGGCCTGCTGGAGCGCCGACCCAGCCAGGACTACCAGAACTACCTCAGCGGCCACTCCGAGAGCCAGCGCAGCCAGTTCGTCGCCGAGGTGGTGGGACAGCGCGCCGATGGCTGGGTGGAGGTGGAAACCAAGAACCGATTCGCCGTGGGCGACCAGCTGGAGATCATCCATCCGCAGGGCAACCGCACCATCACGCTGAGCGCGATGCAGGGCGCCGAGGGCGAGCCGCTGAGCGTGGCGCCGGGCAGCCCGCTGCATGTGTGGCTGCCGCTGGAGGGGCCGGCCGAGGGGGCGTTGATCGCGCGCCTGCTGGCGGCATGAGGCGCTGGCGCCGGGGCCTGGCCGGGCTGGTTGCGCTGGGCCTGGCCGGGTGGCTGGCGGCGGCCGTTCGCGACGAGCCGCCGTACCGCAACCTGCACGGCGGCGACATCGAGAAGCCCTTCATGGAGGTGCTGCGCTGGCGCCTGTCGCGCGAGTCGGCCCCGTTGCCGAATCCGCCACTGCCGGCCGCCCAGCCACGCCTGGACGCGCCGGTGCCCCACCTCACCTGGATCGGCCACGCGACGATGCTGCTGCGCCTGCCGGGCCTGACGCTGATCACCGACCCGCAGTTCTCCGAGCGCGCCTCGCCCTTCAGCTTCGCCGGTCCGAAGCGCGCCTACCCGCCGGGGGTGGCGCTGTCGGCCTTGCCGAAGGTGGATGTGGTGGTCATCTCGCACAACCACTACGACCACCTGGACGTGGCCTCGGTGCAGGCGCTGGCGGCACAGCCGGGCGGCGCGCCGCTGTTCGTCGTGCCGCTGGGCCTGAAGGCCTGGTTCGCCGACATCGGCATCACGAACGTGGTGGAGCTGGGCTGGTGGCAGTCGCACCGTGTGGGCGAGGCCGAGATCGTGCTGACGCCCGCGCACCACTGGTCGGCGCGCGGCGTGTTCGACCGTCGCCAGACGCTGTGGGGCGGCTTTGCCGTCTTCACCGGCGGCCTGCGCCTGCTCTACACCGGTGACACCGGCTACGCCGACGATTTCAAGGACATCCGCCAGCGCTTTGCCGACCGCGGGCCATTCGATCTGGCGCTGATCCCGGTGGGCTGCTACGAGCCGCGGGGCTTCATGCAGGACCAGCACGTCAACCCGGCCGATGCGGTGCGCATCTTCCAGGACCTGGGTGCGCGCCGCGCGGTGGGCGTGCACTGGGGCACCTTTGCCGACCTGTGCGATGAACCTCTGGACCAGGCGCCCAGGGACCTGGCCATCGCCCGCCAGGCCGCCGGCCTGCCCGAGGCCGCGTTCAGCGTGATGCAGCGCGGCGAGACCCGGCCGATCGAGTGACGCGGCGGGGCCCTCAGCGCCCCATCGCGTAGAACTCGGGGTTGGGCCGCATGCCGGTGACATTGGCCAGGCGGTTGGACAGGCCGAAGAAGGCCGCCACGCCGGCGATGTCCCAGGCGTCTTCATCGCTGAAGCCGTGGGCGTGCAGCGCGGCGAAGTCGGTGTCGTCCACCGCGTAGGACTGCTGCGAGACCTTCATCGCGAAATCCAGCATCGCCTTCTGGCGCGGCGTGATGTCGGCCTTGCGGTAGTTGACCGCCACCTGGTCGGCCACCAGCGCGTTCTTGGCGCGGATGCGCAGGATCGCGCCATGGGCGATCACGCAGTACTGGCACTGGTTGGCATTGCTGGTGGCGACGACGATCATCTCGCGCTCGGCCTTGCTCAGACCGCTGGGCTTGTCCATCAGCGCGTCGTGGTAGGCGAAGAAGGCGCGGAACTCGTCGGGCCGGTGGGCCAGCGTCAGGAACACGTTGGGCACGAAACCCGACTTCTCCTGCACGGCCAGGATGCGCGCGCGGATGTCCTCGGGCAGGTCCTTCAGCTCGGGTACGGGGAAGCGGCTGATCGGGGCGGTGGGGCTCATGGCGAAGGTCTCCAGGCGATCGGGGTGATTGGATCCAAGCGTAGCATCGGGCATCCCCAGCCCCGATCCGATCCGTCGATGTCCTATCTCCTGCTGATCCACGAACCCGTTGGCCAGCGCGCCACCCGCACCGAGGCCGAAGGCCGCGAGGCCTATGCGCGCATGCAGCGCTTCGGCGAGGCGATCGCCGCCGAGGGGCAACTGGCCGCGGTGGAGTCGCTGGCCGGGCTGGAGCAGTCGGTGCGCATCGAGCACGGCGTGCAGCACGACGGCCCGTTCACCGAGGCCAAGGAGATGGTCGGCGGCTTCTTCCTGCTGAAGAACGTCAGCCGCGAGCAGGCGCTGGCCTGGGCGCGGCGCTGCCCGGCGGCCGAGTGGGCGACGGTGGAGGTGCGCGCGCTGGCGCCGTGCTTCGAGGGCTCGAACCGGGGCTGATCCGGGTTTGCCCCAGGGTTCCGGGCGTCGAAACGCGCGAGGCTTGTGCGTCGTCCTGACATCACCCCGTCCTGGAGGAAACCGCCATGAGCACGCCGATGTGTCCCGTCGTCCATTTCGAGATGCCCTACCGAGATGCCGCCCGCGCCTCGCGTTTCTACACCGAGGTCTTCGGCTGGCAGATCCAGGCCTTCGGCGAGGAGATGGGCCACTATCTGATGGCCACCACCGCCGGCGAGGACAGCGCCGAGCCGGGCACCAAGCGCGGCGTGATCAACGGCGGCCTGTTCCCGTTCAAGGCCGACTGGCCGATGCAGCACCCCAGCGTGGTGATCGCCGTGGCCGACATCCGCGCGGCGATGGCCCGCGTCAACGCTGGCGGCGGCGAGGTGATGGGCGAACCCATGCCCATCCCCGGTGTCGGCGACTACGTGTCCTTCGTCGACACCGAGGGCAACCGCCACAGCATGCTGCAGCCCCTGATGCCGGGCTGAGGGGGAGCCAGCCGTGCGCTTCATGATCATCGTGAAATCCTGCGAGGCCTTCGAGGCCGAGCAGACCCCCGAGGCCCCGCCCGAGCTGCTGGCCGAGATGGCCGCGTACCACGAGGACCTGGCCCGCGCCGGCGTGCTGCTGGAGGGCGCCGGACTGCACCCCAGCCGCACCGGCTGGCGGGTGCACTACGGCGCTGATGACAGCCGCCAGGTGGTGGACGGCCCCTTCGCCGAGGCCAAGGAGCTGATCGCCGGCTACACCCTGATCCAGGTGCGCAGCCGCGAGGAGGCGATGGAGTGGGCCCGGCGCTTTCCCAACCCGGCCGGCCGCGGTCAGCCGGCGGTGATCGAGGTGCGGCAGCTGATCGAGCTGGAGGAGTTTCCCCCCAGCGCCGAGATCGAGCGCATGAAGGCGATGGACGCCGCGCTGCCTCTGCGGTGAGCGCCCCGCTGGACGCCACGCTGGCGGCGGTCTGGCGCATCGAGTCGGCCCGTGTGGTGGCCACCGTGGCGCGGCGCGTGCGTGATCTGGGGGTGGCCGAGGAACTGGCGCAGGACGCCTGGCTGGAGGCCCTGCAGCGCTGGCCGCAGGACGGCCTGCCCGACAAGCCCGGCGCCTGGCTGATGACCACTGCGCAGCGCAAGGCCCTGGACTGGCTGCGCCACCGCCAGATGGCCGCCGGCCACGAGTCGGCGCTGGCCGAGGACCTGATCGCAATGCAGGCCGACCGCCACCCCGACCACGCCGACACGCTGGACGCCCGCCGCGAGGCGCAGGCCGTGGGCAGCGACGAACTCCTGCGGCTGCTGTTCACCGCCTGCCACCCGGTGCTGCCGCCGCCGCAGCGCGTGGCGCTGACGCTGAAGGTGCTGGCGGGCCTGTCCACCGCCGAGATCGCCCGCGCCTTCCTGGTCAGCGAGCCGACGATGGCGCAGCGCCTGGTGCGCGCCAAGCGCACGCTGGGCGAGGCCGGCGTGCCCTTCGAGCTGCCGCGCGGCGAAGCCCTGGCGGCGCGTCTGGGCTCGGTGCTGGAGGTGGTCTACCTGGTCTTCAATGAAGGCTACGCCGCCACCGCTGGCGAGGACTGGATGCGTCCGGCGCTGTGCGACGAGGCGCTGCGTCTGGGCCGCATGCTGGTGCAACTGGCGCCGGCCGAGCCCGAGGCCTGGGGGCTGTTGGCGCTGATGAGCCTGCAGGCCTCGCGCACGGCGGCGCGCACCGATGCCCAGGGCGACCCCATCCTGCTGGCCGACCAGGACCGCCGACGCTGGGACCGGCTGTTGATTCGCCATGGCCTGGAGGCCCTGGCGCGCGCCCGCACGCTGCTGGGTGGCGCGGACGCCGGCAGCTACCAGCTGCAGGCCGAACTGGCAGCCTGCCACGCCCGCGCCTGGCGGGTCGAGGACACCGACTGGGGCCGCATCTGCGCGCTGTATGCCCAGCTGATGCAGCGCACTCCGTCGCCGGTGGTGGCGCTCAACCGCGCGGTCGCCGTGGGCATGCACCAGGGCCCGGCTGCCGGGCTGGCGCTGGTGGAGGCGCTGTCAGCCGAACCCACGCTGGCAGCCTATCCCTGGCTGCCCGCGGTCCGTGCCGATCTGCTGTCGCGGCTGGGGCGCCACGCCGAAGCCCGCGCCGCCTTCGAAACGGCGGCCCGGGCCAGCCGCAATCGGCGCGAGCGCCAGAGCCTGCTGACCCGTGCCGAGCAGGCGGCCCGCAGCGCTGCCGCCATGGCTGCTCCGACCGACGCCGCATGAGCCTGCCTGAATGGCCTGCCCTCTCCACCACGCGCCTGACGGTGCGTGCGGTGGCCGACACCGATCTGCCGGCGCTGATGGCCGTCAACGGCGATGACGAGACCACGCGCTTCCTGCCCTATGCCTCCTGGCGCAGCCTGGACGATGCGCAGGCCTGGTTGGCACGCATGCGTTCCCTGGAGGCCGCTGGCGGCACGCGGCAGCTGGTGATGGCCCGCCGGGCCGACGGCCTGGCGATCGGCACCGTGCTGCTGTTCAAGCACGACCCGGCCAGTGCGCGGCTGGAGCTGGGCTATGTGCTGGCGCGCAGCCACTGGCGTCAGGGCCTGGCGCGCGAGGCGCTGGCGGCGGTCATCCGGCAGGTGTTCGGGCCGATGGGCCAGCGCCGCATCGAAGCCGAGGTGAACCCCGACAACACCGCCTCCAATGCGCTGCTGCAGGCGCTGGGATTCACGCTGGAAGGGCGGCTGCGCCAGCGCTACACCGGCAAGGGCCGGTCCTACGACATCCACCTCTGGGGCCTGCTGGCCAGCGACCCGCGCCCTGGCGCCGACGCATGAAAAAGGCCCGCACAGGGCGGGCCTTCAGAGGCGAGCGTTGACGCGTCAGGCGACGGTCTTGGCGGTCTCCACGTACTCGTCGATCTGGTTGAAGTTCATGTACTTGTAGATCTGGTCGGCCTTGGCGGTGACCACGCCGGTGGCGGCCAGGTACTCGTCCTTGGTGGGCAGCTTGCCCAGCTTGGAGGCCACCGCGGCCAGCTCGGCCGAGCCCAGGAACACGTTGGTGTTCTTGCCCAGGCGGTTCGGGAAGTTGCGGGTGGAGGTGGAGATCACCGTGGCGCCTTCACGCACCTGCGCCTGGTTGCCCATGCACAACGAGCAGCCCGGCATCTCGGTGCGCGCACCGGCGCTGCCGAAGGCGGCGTAGTGGCCTTCCTTCATCAGCTCGGCCGCGTCCATCTTGGTCGGCGGCGCCACCCACAGCTTGACCGGGATGTCGCGTGCGCCGCCCAGCACGGTGGCGGCGGCACGGAAGTGGCCGATGTTGGTCATGCACGAGCCGATGAAGGCCTCGTCGATCTTGGTGCCGGCCACTTCGGACAGGGTCTTGGCATCGTCCGGGTCGTTCGGGCAGCAGACGATCGGCTCGGTGATCTCGGCCAGGTCGATCTCGATGACGGCGGCGTACTCGGCGTCGGCATCGGCTTCCAGCAGCTGCGGGTTGGCCAGCCACTGTTCGACCTTCTCGATGCGGCGTGCCAGGGTCTTGGCGTCCTGGTAGCCGTCGGCAATCATGTTCTTCATCAGCACGATGTTCGACTGCAGGTACTCGATCACCGGCTCCTTGTTGAGCTTGATCGTGCAACCGGCGGCCGAGCGCTCGGCCGAGGCGTCGCTCAGCTCGAAGGCCTGTTCCACCTTCAGGTCGGGCAGGCCTTCGATCTCCAGCACGCGGCCCGAGAAGATGTTCTTCTTGCCGGCCTTGGCCACGGTCAGCAGACCGGCCTTGATCGCGTACAGCGGGATCGCATGCACCAGGTCACGCAGCGTGACGCCGGGCTGCATCGTGCCCTTGAAGCGCACCAGCACCGACTCGGGCATGTCCAGCGGCATCACGCCGGTGGCGGCGCCGAAGGCCACCAGGCCGGAGCCGGCCGGGAACGAGATGCCGATCGGGAAACGGGTGTGGCTGTCGCCGCCGGTGCCCACGGTGTCGGGCAGCAGCAGGCGGTTGAGCCAGCTGTGGATCACGCCGTCGCCCGGACGCAGGGCCACGCCGCCGCGGCTGCTGATGAAGGGCGGCAGCTCGCGGTGCATCTTGGCGTCCACCGGCTTCGGGTAGGCGGCGGTGTGGCAGAAGGACTGCATCACCATGTCGGCCGAGAAGCCCAGGCAGGCCAGGTCCTTCAGCTCGTCGCGGGTCATCGGGCCGGTGGTGTCCTGGCTGCCCACCGTGGTCATCTTGGGCTCGCAATAGGTGCCCGGGCGGATGCCCTGGCCTTCCGGCAGGCCGCAGGCGCGGCCCACCATCTTCTGCGCCAGCGTGAAGCCCTTGCCGCTGTCCTTCGGGGCGACCGGCAGGCGGAAGGTGGTGGAGGCGCCCAGCCCCAGGAACTCACGCGCCTTGGCGGTGAGACTGCGGCCGATGATCAGGTTGATGCGGCCGCCGGCGCGCACTTCATCGAGCAGCACCTGGCTCTTCAGCGCGAACGAGGCGACCTCGGCGCCGTTCTTCAGGATCTTGCCGTCGTAGGGCAGCACGTCGATGACGTCGCCCATCTCCAGCTTGGACACATCCACCTCGATCGGCAGCGAGCCCGAGTCTTCCTGCGTGTTGAAGAAGATGGGGGCGATCTTGCCGCCCAGCGTGACGCCGCCAAAGCGCTTGTTCGGCACGAACGGGATGTCCTGGCCGGTGGCCCAGATCACCGAGTTGGTGGCCGACTTGCGGCTGGAGCCGGTGCCCACCACGTCGCCCACGTAGGCGACCAGGTGGCCCTTCTTCTTCAGGTCCTCGATGAACTGCATCGGGCCGCGCTTGCCGTCTTCCTCGGGCTTGAAGGCCGCGTCGGGGCGCGTGTTCTTCAGCATCGCCAGGTAGTGCATCGGGATGTCCGGGCGGCTCCAGGCGTCCGGCGCGGGCGACAGGTCGTCGGTGTTGGTCTCGCCCGGCACCTTGAAGACGGTGACGGTGATGCTCTTGGGCACCTCGGGACGCGAGGTGAACCACTCGGCGTCGGCCCACGACTGCATCACTTCCTGGGCCTTGGCGTTGCCCGCCTTGGCCTTGGTGGCGACGTCGTTGAAGTAGTCGAACATCAGCAGGGTCTTCTTCAGGCCCTCGGCGGCGACGCCCGCCACCTCGGCGTCGTCGAGCAGTTCGATCAGCGGGTGCACGTTGTAGCCACCCACCATGGTGCCCAGCAGTTCGGTGGCCTTGGCCTTGGAGACCAGGCCGACCTTCACGTCACCATGGGCGACCGCGGCCAGGAAGCTGGCCTTGACCTTGGCGGCATCGTCCACGCCAGGCGGCACGCGGTGGGTCAGCAGGTCCAGCAGGAAGGCCTCTTCACCGGCCGGCGGGTTCTTGATCAGCTCGATCAGCTCGGACACCTGCTTGGCGTCGAGGGCCAGCGGGGGGATGCCGAGCGCGGCGCGTTCGGCGGCATGTTGGCGGTAGGCTTGCAGCATGTCGGGGCTCCTGATGGGGGCGGTCGTCGGTGGTTCTGCGGCGGGACCCGGGTCGGGTGACTGCGGGTAACTACGGTATTTTATATCTTATATAAGACTTGCCAAGCACTGATTCAGGGCCGGGCGTGTGGCGGCCGCGGCGGGCGGCCGGGCAACATGCAATTTTGGCGCCAGAAAGGCGAACGCCGGGCGATATTCGACCCGGCGTGCAGGGCAATCGGTGTGCGTCAGCCGCGTGACAGGCCGGCGCGGTGTGGGGCGGCCGTCAGCGCTGGGGCGGCGGGTCGGCCTGCAGCAGGCCCGGCGTGGCGCCGCCACCCATGGCCTGCTGGGCCTCGTAGGCGCGCTTGGCTTCCATCTGCTTCTCGCTCTGGCACTCGTCGACCAGGCGCTGGCCCAGCTTGACGTCCATCAGCATCGACTTGTGGGCGATCTGCAGCATCAGGGTCTGGCCCTTGACGTCCTCCAGGCGCAGCGCGCCGGTGCTGGACAGGACGGGCTTCATCGTCCACTGGCGCTTGCCGAAGCTGACATCGATGTAGCCGTCGTACTTCGGGTTCATCGACACCTTGACGGTCTGGTTGAACTCGCAGGCGTAGTCGCCGAACAGCGTCATCGACGCGGCCGCGTTCTGCTCACCGGTGGCGGCCGGCAGCGGCACCTCGACCGGCGCGGGCGGCGCCTTCTTGCGCACAGGCGCCTTGGCGGCGGGCTTGGCCGCCGCCGCATTGGGCTGCGCCGACGCAGCGACGGGGAGCAGGGTGGCCAGGCAGGCCAGGGCGGACACAACGACAGACTTCATGGATGTCAGGGCAACGGTGATGAAGCCAGATTGTCCCCCGGCGGCCCGGTGCGCGGTGTCCGGACGTTTCCGGAGCCGGCCCGGCCAAGTGGCAGTGATCAGGCCGTGACGAAGAAGCGCTGCACCATGTCCGCCGGCAGGGCGGCGCCGGTGCGGTGGGCACGCTGCACCACCTGCCAGAAGTAACGGAAGCTCGCACGATCATGCAACTGCTCACGCCCGGCATGGCGGTGGGGGATCGGTGCCCAGTCGGCCTCCTGCGCGGCCACGATGATCTCGAGCGCCTGCTCGACCTCGTCGGCCGCCGGTGAGAAGGCCTCGACGATGGGGCGGATCTGGTCGGGATGGATGCTCCACATGCGCGTGTAGCCCAGCTCCCGCGCCGCGCGCCGGGCGGCCTGGCGCAGACCGTCCAGGTCCTTGAACTCGGTGACCACGCAGTGCGAGGGCACCTTGCCGGCGGCGTGGCAGGCGGCGGCGATCTCCAGCTTGGCGCGCAGCACCAGCGGGTGTTCGAACTGGCCGGGCACGCCCATCGCCGACTGCGGAATGGCGCCGCGGTGTGCCGAGACGAAGTCCATCAGCCCGAAGGACAGGCTCTCCAGCCGGGGGTGCTCGGCCAGCGCCCGCACATCGCGCAGCGCGCCGTGGGTTTCCACCAGCGCCTGCAGCGGCAGCGGCCGGGTGATGCCGCTGCGCGCCAGCGTGGCGTCCACCGCGCGGGCGGCGGCGTCCAGGTCGGCAGCGTCGCGCGGCTTGGGGATCATCAGGTAGGCCAGGCGCTGGCCGGCGCGCGGCAGCAGGGCGTCGAGCATCGGCTGGAAGGCCGGGTGGTCGACCGGCACCACGCGTGCGCCGACGCGGCCATGCCGGTTCAGCGGCGAGTCGACCAGCTCGGCCATCAGGTGGGCATGCTCCACCTCGCCGCCCACCGGCGCGCCATCCTCGCCGTCCAGCGTGACATCGAACACCGGGCCCAGCTCGGCCTGCAACTGCAGGCTCTTGCGCATGCGCGCCTCGACGCCACAGTAGTGGTCACAGACCGGCATCTCGGGAACGGCATCGCCTTCCTCGAACAGGACCTCGGCAGGGTGGCGCAGGGAACTCATCGGCGATCGACGCTGAAGACAAAGAAAAAGCCGGCGGCCTGGTGGGCGCGCCGGCTGTCGAGCTTACCGCGCGAATGCGGTCAGCGGCGAGGCATCACAGCAGGTGCTTGACGCCGTCCTTCTCGCCCTCGAGCTCGGCCAGGGTCTTGTTGATGCACTCTTGCGAGAACGCATCGATCGGCAGGCCCTCGACGATCTTGTACTCGCCGCCTTCGCAGGTGACGGGGTAGCCGAACATGGTCTCGGCCGGAATGCCGTACTCGCCCTTGGACGGGATGCCCATGGTGACCCACTGGCCGTTGGTGCCCAGGGCCCAGTCGCGCATGTGGTCGATCGCGGCGTTGGCGGCCGAGGCGGCCGACGACAGGCCGCGCGCGGCGATGATGGCGGCGCCACGCTTGCCCACGGTGGGCAGGAAGGTGTTGGCGTTCCAATCGTGGTCGTTGATCGTGTCCTTGACGCTCTTGCCGTTCACGGTGGCGAAGCGGTAGTCGGCGTACATGGTGGGCGAGTGGTTGCCCCAGACGCACAGCTTCTGGATGTCGCCGACGGCGCAGCCGATCTTGGCGGCGATCTGCGAGGCGGCGCGGTTGTGGTCCAGGCGCAGCATGGCGGTGAAGTTCTTGGCCGGCAGGTCCGGGGCCGACTTCATCGCGATGTAGGCGTTGGTGTTGGCCGGGTTGCCGACCACCAGCACCTTGACGTTGCGCGAGGCCACGGCGTTCAGGGCCTTGCCCTGGGCGGTGAAGATCTGGGCGTTGGCGGCCAGCAGGTCAGCGCGCTCCATGCCGGGGCCGCGCGGACGGGCGCCGACCAGCAGCGCGTAGTCGGTGTCCTTGAAGGCGGTCATCGGGTCGCTGTGGGCCTCGATGCCGGCCAGCAGCGGGAAGGCGCAGTCTTCCAGCTCCATGATCACGCCCTTGAGCGCGTTCTGGGCCTTCTCGTCGGGAATTTCCAGCAGTTGCAGGATGACGGGCTGGTCCTTGCCCAGCATCTCGCCAGAGGCGATGCGGAACAGCAGCGCGTAGCCGATCTGGCCAGCGGCGCCGGTGACGGCCACGCGAACGGGGGTCTTGCTCATGAGGGGGCTCCGGGAAAAGAGGAGGGAGGTTGCGTTAACCGGCTGACGCGGGGCTGTCGTCCCTGGGCGCGCGCGGGGCAGGCGCCGGGGCGGCTGGCAGACCGCACGTAGAGCCTCTGAGTCTAGGGGGGAACCCGGAGATCGTCAAGATTCATATGTCTTATATAAGACATCAGTTGGTTTTTCATGGACGCCGCTGGTGCGCCTGTGCTGCAATGCGCGCCCATGTCTGCGCAACTGCCCGCCGATCCACCCGACGCCGACGTCCTGCCGGTGGCCGAGGGCCCTGCCTTCAGCCCCCTGTACCAGCAGATCAAGGCGCTGCTGGTGCGCAGCCTGCAGGAAGGCGAATGGAAGCCGGCCGAGGCAATCCCCAGCGAGACCGACCTGGCCCAGCGCTACAAGGTCAGCCAGGGCACGGTGCGCAAGGCAATCGACGAACTGGCCGCCGAGAACCTGGTGGTGCGCCGCCAGGGCAAGGGCACCTTCGTCGCCACCCACGCCGAAGAGAACATCCAGTACCGCTTCCTGCGGCTGACGCCCGATGACGGTCCGTCCACCGGCATGGCGCGGCGCTTCCTGGACTGCCGGCGCATGCGTGCGCCCGCCGAGGTGGCCAAGGCCCTGGCGCTGAAGGCTGGTGACAGTGCGGTGCTGGTGCGCCGCACGCTCAGCCGGGACGGCAGCCCGGTGGTGCTGGACGAGATCTGGCTGCCCGCCGGCCCGTTCAAGGGCCTGAGCGCCGAGCGCCTGTCGCAGTACGCCGGTCCGATGTACGGCCTGTTCGAGAGCGAGTTCGGCGTGCGCATGATCCGCGCCGAGGAAAAGATCCGCGCCGTGGCGGCCGATGCCGCCACGGCGGAACTGCTGGAGGTGCCGGTCGGCACGCCGCTGCTGAGCGTCGAGCGCCTGGCCCACACCTATGGTGATCGCCCGGTGGAACTGCGCCGCGGCCTGTACAACACCGCCGCCCACTTCTACCGCAATGAACTCAACTGAGGCGGCCCGGGCCCGCGCGAGTCCGTGATCTCGACGCTGGCAAGCCCACTGAAAGCTTGTTGCAGTGCAATAGAATCTTTCGGTTTCACCGTGGGAACACCGTGAACCGCTAGCCCCCTCCCGACTCCGATCCTTTCCCGAGCGACCACAACAAGGACACCCCCTCATGGCCGATACGCTCAAGCAACGCCCGGAGTTCCGCAACATCAATGCGTTGACGGACCTTCGCAACTACCGGCTCCCGCCGGCGGGCATCGTCTCCATCCTGCACCGTATCAGCGGCATGGTCATGTTCCTGCTGCTGCCCCTGGTGATCTGGCTGTTCGACACCAGCGTCACCTCGGAGGTGAGCTTCGACACCTTCCGCAGCGCCTTCCTGGCCGGCCTGGGCCCGATCCCCGGCGTGCTGGTCAAGCTGGTCGTGCTGGGTCTGATCTGGTCCTATCTGCACCACTTCACCGCCGGCGTGCGCCACCTTTTGATGGATGCCACCCACAGCGTCAGCAAGGAGCAGGGCAAGAGCTCGGCCGTCATCACCCTGGCGGTGAGCCTGCTGCTGACCGCGGCCCTGGGCGCCAAGCTCTTCGGCCTGTACTGAGCCACGACAAGGACAACACGACATGGCAATCGAACACGGTTCCAAGCGGCTGGTCGTCGGCGCCAGCTACGGCCTGCGCGACTGGCTGGCCCAGCGCATCACCGCGGTGCTGATGGCGCTCTTCACGGTGGTCCTGCTGGTGCAGGTGCTGATGCCCGGCGAGATGGGCTACGACAAGTGGGCCGGCATCTTCGCCGCCCAGTGGATGAAGTTCCTGACCTTCTCGGTCATCGTCGCGCTGGCCTGGCATGCCTGGGTGGGCGTGCGCGACATCTGGATGGACTACGTCAAGCCGGTGGGCATCCGCCTGGCGCTGCACGTCTTCACCATCGTCTGGCTGGTCGGCTGCGCCGGCTGGGCCATCCAAGTGCTGTGGCGCCTCTGATCGCCCACGCACCCGACTGAGAAGAGACACACCATGACTCAAGTTTCCAAGCGCAAGTTCGACGTCGTCATCGTCGGCGCCGGCGGCTCCGGCATGCGCGCTTCGCTGCAGCTGTCGCTGGCCGGCCTCAACGTGGCCGTGCTGTCCAAGGTCTTCCCCACCCGCTCGCACACCGTGGCGGCGCAGGGCGGCATCGGTGCCTCGCTGGGCAACATGTCGGAAGACAACTGGCACTACCACTTCTTCGACACCGTCAAGGGCTCCGACTGGCTCGGCGACCAGGACGCGATCGAGTTCATGTGCCGCGAGGCGCCCAAGGTCGTCTATGAGCTTGAGCACTTCGGCATGCCGTTCGACCGCAATCCCGACGGCACGATCTACCAGCGCCCCTTCGGCGGCCATACCGCCAACTACGGCGAGAAGCCGGTGCAGCGCGCCTGCGCCGCCGCCGACCGCACCGGCCACGCGCTGCTGCACACGCTGTACCAGCAGAACGTCAAGGCCCGCACCAACTTCTTTGTGGAGTGGATGGCGCTGGACCTGATCCGCGACGCCGACGGCGACGTGGTGGGTGTCACCGCGCTGGAGATGGAAACCGGCGACCTGCACATCCTCGAAGCCAAGACGGTGCTGATGGCCACCGGTGGCGCCGGTCGCATCTACGCCGCCTCCACCAACGCCTTCATCAACACCGGTGACGGTCTGGGCATGGCCTCGCGTGCCGGCATCCCGCTGGAGGACATGGAGTTCTGGCAGTTCCACCCGACCGGCGTGGCCGGCGCCGGCGTGCTGCTGACCGAAGGCTGCCGCGGCGAAGGCGCGATCCTGCGCAATGCCAACGGCGAGCGCTTCATGGAGCGCTATGCGCCCACGCTGAAGGACCTGGCGCCGCGCGACTTCGTCTCGCGCTCGATGGACCAGGAGATCAAGGAAGGTCGCGGCTGCGGTCCGAACAAGGACTACGTGCTGCTCGACATGACCCACCTGGGCGCCGAGACCATCATGAAGCGGCTGCCCTCGGTGTTCGAGATCGGCCACAACTTCGCCAACGTCGACATCACCAAGGAGCCGATCCCGGTGGTGCCGACCATCCATTACCAGATGGGCGGCATCCCGACCAACGTCAACGGCCAGGTGGTGGTGCCGAAGAACGGCGTGCCCAACGAGGTGGTCAACGGCCTGTACGCGGTGGGCGAGTGCTCCTGCGTGTCGGTGCATGGCGCCAACCGCCTGGGCACCAACTCGCTGCTCGACCTGGTGGTCTTCGGCCGTGCCGCCGGCAACCACATCGTTGCCAGCGCGCTCAAGCAGAAGAACCACAAGCCGCTGCCGGCCGACGCCGCTGACCGCACGCTGGCCCGCTTGGCGCGCCTGGACTCGGCCAAGAACGGCGAGTACGCGCAGGACGTGGCCAACGACATCCGCGCCACGATGCAGAAGCACGCCGGCGTCTTCCGCACCCAGGCCAGCATGGACGAGGGCGTACAGAAGATCATGCAGGTCGCCGAGCGCGTGAAGTCGATCGGCCTGAAGGACAACTCCAAGGTCTTCAACACCGCCCGCATCGAGGCGCTGGAAGTGGAGAACCTGATCGAGGCCGCCAAGGCCACGATGACCTCGGCCGCGGCGCGTCCGGAAAGCCGCGGTGCGCATGCGCACAACGACTACCCGAACCGCGACGACGCCAACTGGATGAAGCACACGCTGTGGTACTCCGAAGGCAACCGCCTGGACTACAAGCCGGTCAACCTGACGCCGCTCACCGTGGAATCGGTGCCGCCGAAGGTCCGTACGTTCTAAGCCGGTGCATCGCCACTTCCTTTCCAACGAGCGTCCGGCCGAGCGCCGGGCCGCTCCCAAGCCGGCCGGCATCCCCTTGGGGGATCGGTCGGCGTACCCGACGAACGAGGGGTAAACATGTCTGACAAGCGCACGTTCCAGATCTACCGCTACGACCCCGACAAGGACGCCAAGCCCTACATGCAGACCATCGAGATCGAGCTCGATGGCAATGAGCGCATGCTGCTGGACGCCCTGGTCAAGCTCAAGGCCGTCGACCCGACGCTGAGCTTCCGCCGCTCCTGCCGCGAAGGCGTGTGCGGCTCGGACGCGATGAACATCAACGGCAAGAACGGCCTGGCCTGCCTGACCAACATGCGCACGCTGCCCCAGACCGTGGTGCTGCGTCCGCTGCCGGGCCTGCCGGTCATCCGCGACCTGATCGTGGACATGACCCAGTTCTTCAAGCAGTACCACTCGATCAAGCCCTACCTGGTCAACGACACGCTGCCGCCCGAGAAGGAGCGCCTGCAGTCGCCCGAGCAGCGCGAGGAGCTGGATGGCCTGTACGAGTGCATCCTGTGCGCCAGCTGCTCCACCAGCTGCCCCAGCTTCTGGTGGAACCCGGACAAGTTCGTCGGCCCGGCCGGCTTGCTGCAGGCCTACCGCTTCATCGCCGACAGCCGCGACCAGGACACCAGCGCCCGTCTCGACAACCTGGAAGATCCGTACCGCCTGTTCCGTTGCCACACGATCATGAACTGCGTGGACGTCTGCCCCAAGGGCCTGAACCCCACCAAGGCGATTGGCAAGATCAAGGAGCTGATGGTCCGCCGCGCCGTCTGACGACGACGCGCCACGGTCAACTTCGAGCAAGCCTGGGCATGGACACTGCACCGTTGACAGCCACCGACATCAGCCGCCTCAAGTGGCGTTGCCGGCGTGGGCTGCTCGAGAACGACCTGTTCGTGGAGCGCTTCTTCCGTCGCTACGAGAGCACGCTCTCGGTGCGACAGGTGGAAGGCCTGCAGAAACTGATGGACCTGGCCGATAACGACCTGCTCGATCTCCTGCTGGCCCGCAAGGAGCCCGAAGGCGATCTCGACCAACCCGAGGTGCGGGACGTCCTGGCGCAGCTGCGCCAGCCCGGTTGAAGCACGATTTGTTTGAAAGGACCCGACGATGACCCCGTCCGACGTGAAAGCCACCCTGTCGTTCTCCGACGGCAGCCCCAGCATGGACCTGCCGATCTACAAGGGCACGATCGGGCCCGACGTGATCGACATCCGCAAGCTCTACGGCCAGACCGGCAAGTTCACCTATGACCCGGGCTTCCTGAGCACCGCGTCGTGCAACTCGACCATCACCTACATCGATGGCGACAAGGGCGAGCTGCTGTACCGCGGCTACCCGATCGAACAGCTGGCCGTGCAGTGCGACTTCCTCGACACCTGCCACCTGCTGCTGTACGGAGACCTGCCGAACGTCGAGCAGCGCACCACCTTCCGCAAGCGCGTGACCAACCACACGATGGTCAACGAGCAGATGCAGTTCTTCCTGCGTGGCTTCCGCCGGGATGCGCACCCGATGGCGGTGATGACCGGTCTGGTGGGCGCGCTGTCGGCCTTCTACCACGACAGCACCGACATCAATAACCCCGAGCACCGCGAGATCGCGGCGATCCGCCTGATCGCCAAGATGCCCACGCTGGTGGCCATGGCCTACAAGTACAGCGTGGGCCAGCCCTACATGTACCCGCGCAACGAGCTGTCGTACGCCGGCAACTTCATGCGCATGATGTTCGCCACGCCCTGCGAGGACTACACGGTCAGCCCGGTCATCGAGCGCGCGCTGGACCGCATCTTCATCCTGCACGCCGACCACGAGCAGAACGCCTCGACCTCCACGGTCCGCCTGTGCGGCTCGTCGGGCACCAACCCGTTCGCGGCCATCGCCGCGGGCGTGGCCTGCCTGTGGGGTCCGGCCCACGGTGGCGCCAACGAGGCCTGCCTGAACATGCTGGAAGAGATCCAGGCCATGGGCGGCGTGGCCAAGGTCGGTGAGTTCATGAACCAGGTGAAGGACAAGAACTCGGGCGTGCGCCTGATGGGCTTCGGTCACCGCGTCTACAAGAACTACGACCCGCGCGCCAAGCTGATGCAGGAAACCTGCAAGGAAGTGCTGGTCGAGCTGGGCCTGGAGAACGACCCGCTGTTCAAGCTGGCCATGGCCCTGGAGAAGATCGCGCTGGAAGACGACTACTTCGTCGCCCGCAAGCTCTACCCGAACGTCGACTTCTACTCGGGCATCGTGCAGCGCGCGATCGGCATCCCGGTGTCGCTGTTCACCGCGATCTTCGCGCTGGCCCGCACCGTGGGCTGGATCGCCCAGCTCAACGAGATGATCGCCGACCCCGAGTACAAGATCGGCCGTCCGCGTCAGCTGTTCGTCGGCGCCGCCAAGCGCGACGTCAAGCCGCTGGCCGAGCGTTGATCCCACCCCGGGCGCGCTGTCGCCCGGTGACTGCAGGCCGCCCTCGGGGCGGCCTTTTTCATGGCGCGCTGCCGCTGCGGGGCGGCTCAAGCGTGCGTTGCATCACACAGATGGGCTCGGTAAGGCCTTGATTCCGGTCGCTTTTCGGCCGACAAGGCGGCGCCCGGGCGCTTGAAGATGGGGGTATCTCAGTAGTGGGGATACCCTGTGCCGACCACGCCTGCCGTCCGCGACACCGACCACTGGGTCGGTCTGGCGCTGACCGACGCCGAATACGCCCTGGCCGAAGTGCGCCAGCCGGCGGGTGCGCGTCCGTGCGTGGTGCGTGTGGCCAGCGGCCCCCGGCCGCAGGGCTGGCGGCCTTGGCAGGCGCTGCGTCGTCGCCACGAGCTGGGCGCCATTCCCGTGGTGCTGGTGCTGCCGATGGCGGGCTACCGTCTGCTGGGCGCCGACGCGCCCGAGCTGCCCCGCGCCGACTGGCCCGATGCGCTGCGCTGGCGCATCAAGGACGCGGTCGACTTCCCGGTGGAGGATGCCGCGATCGATGTGCTGGCCGTGCCCCCCGCCGACCCGACGGCCCCGGTGCGCAGCACCTGGGTCGTGGCGGCGCCGGCCACCACCCTGCAGCCGCTCGCCGAGGACTGCCAGACGGCCCGGCTGCCGCTGGAGGCGATCGACATCGTCGAGACCGCGCTGCGCAATCTGTGTGCGCTGAGCGACGACCATGAGCGTGCCCGCGCCCTGCTGTGGGCCGGTCCGCAGCAGGCGGTGCTGGTGGTCACGCTGCGTGGCGAGCTGTTGCTGGCGCGGCGCATCGACGTCGCCGGCGACCTGCTGGTGCATGAGGACGCCGGCCTGCGCCAACAGGCCACCGACCGCATGGCACTGGAACTGCAGCGCACGCTGGACCTGTGCGAGCGCCAGTTCAGCCACGCCAACGTCGCGGGTCTGGCGGTGTTGCCCGGCGCTGCCGCCCAGGCCCTGTGCGACGAGCTGGGTCAGGTGCTGTATGTGCCGGTCAGCCTGATGCCGGTGCAGGAGCTGGTCGATGTCAGCGACGCACCCGAGCTGGCCGACCCGGCTCGCCTGGGAACCCACCTGGTGGCCCTGGGTGCCGCGTTGCGCCAGGCGGTGCAGGCCCCGACATGAGCCGCCAGCAGATCAACCTCTACCGCGGAGCATTCCGCCCGCAGCGCCAAGGCGTCGGCCTGGACCGTGCGCTGTGGATCTGGGCCGCCACCGCCGTGCTGCTGCTGGGCCTGGGCAGCTGGCTGGCCTGGACCCAGCGGGGCCTGCCCACCAGCCAGGACGACGCGCTGCGCAGCACCCAGGCGGCGCAGATCCAGGCGCTGAAATCCGAGCTGGAACAGCGCCGCCGCGGGGTGGACGCCGAACTGTCGCGGGTGCGGGCCATCGAGCAGGCGATTGCCAAGGTCCAGGCCAGCCTGCGCGGGCCGGCCGAGTCGGCCTCGGCACCGGCCTACTCCGCCTACTTCGAGGCCCTGGCCAACCAGGCCCATGGGGCGCTGTGGATCACCGGTTTCAGCGTCTCGCCCGATGGCCAATCGCTGGAACTGCGCGGCCGGGCGCTGGACGCCGCGGCCGTGCCGGACTACCTCGCCCGCCTGAATGCCGAGCCGGTGTTCCGCGGTCGCCAGTTCGCGCAGCTGAACGTCACCACCGTGGGCAGCGACGGCGCGGTCGAGGCGGGCGCCGTGCTGACCGAGTTCGTCGTGCGCAGTGGCCCGCCGGGCACCGAAACCAAGGAGGCCCGATGATGTCGCGCACCGATGCCCTGCGTCAGGCCCTGGCGGACGTCCAGGACCGCTGGCCCGAACTGGCCCGCCGTTTCGATGCGCGCAGTCCGCGCGAACGCTGGGCGCTGATCGCCTGCGGTGTGGCCCTGCTGTGGGCGCTGGCCGACACCCTGTTCCTGGGTCGCCAGCTGCAGCAATGGCAGCGTCAGAGCGCCGAGCAGCGCAGCCTGGCCGTGCAGCGCCAGGCGGCGGATGCCGAGGCCCAGGCGCTGGCCCGCGAGATCCGCCAGCTGGCCGAGACCCAGCAGCAACAGATCGATGCGGCGCGCCAGCGTGCCGCGGCCGTCCAGCAAAGCCTGCTGGGCGGGCCGAATGGCCTGGTGAGTGCGCAGCAGATGCTGCCGCTGCTGCAGCAATTGCTGCGCCAGCAGGCCTGTGGCGCCGGCTCGGCCTGCGCCGGCCGCCTGCGGGTGCGCAGCGTGAAGTCGCTGTCAGCGGCCGCGCTGGCGGCGTCGCCGGCGGCCTCCGGCGCGGGCGGCGACTTGCCCGGTCTGTGGAAGCAGGGCGTGGAGATCGTGCTGGAGGGCAGCTTCGTGGATCTGGCGAGCTATGTGCAGGGCCTGGAGCAGCTGCCGCAGCGCCTGCTGCCCGGCGGCATGAGCTTCGTGGTCGAACGCCATCCGCGCGCTGCGCTGACCCTGCGCCTGTACACGCTGAGCCTGGACAAGAACTGGATGGAGATCTGACATGACCGGTCGATCCTGCGTCCCCCGCGCTGGCACCCTGGTGGTGGTCCTGGGCCTGGTCCCGGGCCTGACCTGCGCCGGCATGACCGATCCGACCCGGCCGCTGACGGGCCTGCCGGGCAGCGAGCCCGCCGCGGCCCCCTCCGGCGCAGCCCGCGCCGCTGCGCCGGCGGCTGCCCCGGCGGTGGTGCCGACCGAGCCGCAGCTGCAATCGCTGCAGATGCCGCGCGATGGCGTGGCCAGCGCCCTGGTCGACGGCCAGCTGCTGCACGCCGGCCAGCGCTGGAATGGTTTCGAGATCGTCTCGATCGACGCCCAGGGCGTGCTCGCCAAGGGCCCTGGCGGGCCGCAGCGCTGGACCCTGGTCGGCGTGCAGTACCTCGATCCCAAGGCCCGTGCGCGCCGCGCCGTGCCGCTGCCCTCGGCCCCCGTGGCCGGTGAGGCCGCCAGCGCCGCCGGCGCCATGAACCAGGCGCCGATCAGCCGCGCCACGCCGTCGCTGAGCACCGCCCAGTGGCAGTACACCCCCGTGCCGGCGCCGACCCCGGCGCCGGCCCCCTCGCTGCCGCCGGTCACGCGCCTGAGCTGGGCCGACCTGGTGGCGCCTGGGCCGTCGGCCCCGCCCCCGGCACCGCTGCGCCCGGCCGCACCGCCGCGCGCCGAACCGGTGCTGCGTCTGCCCAGTCAGGCGCCGCGGATGCAGGTGGCCGCCGGCCCGTCCCAGGCGCCGAAGCCCCCGGTGGTAGCGCCGTCCCGCGCCGCCGCCAGCTGGCGCGGTCTGCCCTTTGCGTGGCCGACCCTGGCCCGCGTGGAGCCGCGCCCCGCCGTGCGGGCGCGCGGACCGCTGCGGGGCCCGCTGCCGCCCAGCGTGGTGCTCGCCCGGCCCTCGACGGGTGCGGGCGATCCCTCGCACTGGACCCGCCACTCGGCGGCGACCGATGCCGCATCGACCTGGTGGACGCCACCGGTGTCCCTGCGGCCGGCCCCGGTCACCGTCGCCGCCGCGCCGGCCCCGGCCCTGCGCCGCGCGCCGGTGCGCCCGCTGCGGCCCCAGCCGGCACGGGCCTGGGCCCAGGCGCTGCCGCGTCCGGCCTCGGCGCCTGCCACGACCCACGCGCTGCGCGCACCGCTCGCGCCCCCCGCGCTTCGCTTGACCGGGCCGCACCTGGTGGGCGTGGTCGCCCTGAACAAGGAGACGCCATGAACGTCAGACCCCTGCTGCTGGCCGTCGGCCTGGCCTGGACCACGCTGGCCTCGGCCGCACCGCTGCCGGCGCCCCTGTCCGCCGCCGCGGCCGAGACCGGTGACGGCCCACGTTTCGACGTGGCGATGAACAACGCCCCCGCCTCGGCCGTGTTTGCCCAGCTGGCCGTGGGCAGCCGCTACAACATGCTGGTCTCGCCCGAGGTCACCGGCACCGTGTCGCTGTCGCTCAAGGACACCACGCTGATGGAGGCGCTGGCGGCACTGCGCGACCTCTACGGCTACGACTTCAAGGTCCAGGGCAACCGCATCACGGTCTATTCGAACACCGTGCAGACGCGGCTGTTCCGCATCAACTACCTGCCCGGCCGCCGCCAGGGCGCCTCGGACATCCGGGTGTCGTCCAGCTCGATCACCCAGGCCGGCACCGGCGGCAGCGCTGCCGCAGCGGCCGGCGCCGGTGGCAGCACCACCAGCGGCGGCACCGTGGGGGGGCGCGCCGAGGATTCGGCCCATGTGCGGACCACCTCCGACGCCGATTTCTGGCGCGAGGTGCAGAGCTCGCTCAATGCCCTGGTCGGCACCGCCGCCGATCGCCGCGTGGTGCTCAATCCGGCGGCGGGCGTGGTCGTGGTGCGCGCCTCGCCGGCCGAGCTGCGCCAGGTCGAGCAGTACCTGGGCGCGGTGCAGATCAACATCGAGCGCCAGGTGATGATCGAGGCCAAGATCGTCGATGTCGTGCTGGGCCAGGAGTCGCAGCAGGGCATCAACTGGAGCAGCTTCGGCAAGTTCCTCGGCAAGGGCAAGCTCAGCGTGGGCATGCTGCAGCCGGGCGCCACGATCGGCAACACCGGCGACCTGGTCGACGGCAGCGGCAACCTGGCCACGCCGGGCAGCGCGCTGATGGCCAATGCGTTGGGCGGCGGCATGTACGGCATCGCCTTCCAGGCCGGCACCTTCGCGGCCATGCTGAACTTCCTGCAGACCCAGGGCGACGTGCAGGTGCTGTCCAGCCCGCGCATCGCCACGCTGAACAACCAGAAGGCGGTGCTCAAAGTGGGCACCGACGAGCTCTACGTCACCGGCGTGGCCAGCACCAGCACCAGCACCGCCACCAGCTCCAGCAGCACGCCGACGGTGACGCTGCAGCCCTTCTTCTCGGGCATCGCGCTGGACGTGACGCCGCAGATCGACGAGCGCGGCAACGTGATGCTGCATGTGCATCCCAGCATCAGCGTGGTCAGCGAGCGGCAGAAGAACGTCGACCTGGGCTCGCTGGGCAGCTACAAGCTGCCGCTGGCGACCAGCGCGGTCAACGAGACCGACTCGATCGTGCGCGTGGCCGACGGCCAGATCGTCGCCATCGGCGGCCTGATGACGCAGAGCCAGACGCTGGACAAGTCGGGCCTGCCAGTGCTGGGCGACATGCCCCTGGTCGGCAAGCTGTTCAGCCAGAAGAACGCGGTGAGCCGCAAGCGCGAGCTGGTGATCCTGATGAAACCCACGGTGATCCAGGACGGCCGCTGGCCCGAATCGGCCGAGGACGCCCGCGCCCGCCAGGTCATCCAGCTCGAGGCCCCGGCCCGCTGAGCCAACGAGCAACACGATGGCCCGCCCCGAACGCGTCCGCCTGGGTGACCTCCTGATCAAGGAGGGCCTGCTCGCGCCCGAGCAGCTCGAGCGTGCGCTGGAAGAGCAGCGCCGCACCGGCCGCAAGCTGGGCCGCACCTTCGTCGACAACGGCTGGGTCACCGAGGAGCAGGTGGCGCGCCTGATCGCCCGCCAGCTGGGCATGCCCTTCGTCGAGCTGCAGCCGCAGTCGCTGCGGCCCGAGCTGATCAAGCTGCTGCCCGAGGTGCAGGCCCGCCGCCTGCGCGCGGTGGTGCTGGCCGAGGAGGGCGGCTCGCTGCGCGTGGGCATGGCCGACCCGACCGACATCGGCGCCTACGATGAGCTGGGCCGGCTGCTGCGCCGCCCGATCGAGATCTCGGTGGTCACCGAGGGTGCCTTCCTGGCGGCGATCGAGCGCAGCTACCAGCGCAGCGACGAGATCGCCGGCCTGGCGCGCGAGCTGACCAGCGAACTCGGCGCCGCCGACACCCGCCTGGCCGACGTGCTGGGCCTGGGCAACCTGGGCGCCGAGGACGCGCCGGTGGTGCGCCTGCTGACCAGCGTCTTCGAGGAGGCGCTGCGCGTGCGCGCCTCCGACATCCACATCGAGCCGCAGGAGCGGCAACTGCGCATCCGCTTCCGCATCGACGGCCTGCTGCGCGTGCAGACCGAGACCGACGCCAAGATCGCCGGCGCGGTGGCCCTGCGCCTGAAGCTGATGAGCGGCCTGGACATCTCCGAGAAGCGTCTGCCGCAGGACGGCCGCTTCGCCGTCAAGCTGGCCGGCGGCACGGTGGACGTGCGCATCTCGACACTGCCCACCCAGCATGGCGAATCGGTGGTCATGCGCCTGCTGAACCAGAACGCCGGCCTGCTGGAGCTGGACCGCCTGCACATGCCCGAGCGCGTGCTGGCCGCGCTGCGCCGTGCGATCGCCCGGCCCAGCGGCATGGTGCTGGTCACCGGGCCCACCGGCTCGGGCAAGACCACCACGCTGTACGCCGCGCTCAACCAGCTCAACAGCACCGACCGCAAGATCCTCACCGCCGAAGACCCGGTGGAGTACCGCCTGCCGGGCCTGAACCAGGTGCAGGTGCAGGAGAAGATCGACCTCAGCTTCGAGCGCGTGCTGCGCGCCGCGCTGCGCCAGGACCCGGACGTGGTGCTGATCGGCGAGATGCGCGACCAGGAGACCGCCGAGATCGGCATGCGCGCCGCCATCACCGGCCACCTGGTGCTGTCCACGCTGCACACCAACGACGCGCTGTCCACGCCGGTGCGCCTGCTGGACATGGGCGTGCCGCGCTACATGGTGGCGTTGTCGCTGCAGATGGTGCTGGCGCAACGCCTGGTGCGGGTGATCTGCCCGGCCTGCAAGGCGCCGGCCGAACCCTCGCCGGCCGAGCGCCAGTTCCTGGAAACTGAGCTGGGCGACCGCGCCGCCGACACGCCCTTCTGGCGCGGCCGCGGCTGCGCGCTGTGCAACCACACCGGCTACAGCGGCCGCACCGGCATCTACGAGTTCGTCGAGATGAGCCAGGACCTGGTCGAGGCGCTGAACCACGGTGAGGCCCAGGCCTTCACGCAGGCCGCGCGGCGCCAGATGGCCGGCCACACGCTGCGCCGCGATGCGGTGCGCCTGGCCATCGAGGGCCGCAGCACGCTGGAAGAGGCGATGCGCGCGACCAACCAGGTGGACGAAGGCTGAGATGGCCGAATTCGCCTACACCGGCCACGGCCCCAGCGGTGCGGTCTCCGGCACGCTGGAGGCGCCCACCGCGGGTGCGGTGGCGGAGCTGCTGCAGGCACGCGGCATCACGCCGCTGCGCATCCAGGCCGGCACCGTGCCGGCCGGGCCGACGCCCTCGCTCACGCTGCGCCTGCCCGCCTGGCGCGCGCCGCGTGTGGCCACGGTGGACCTGTTGCTGTTCTCGCGCCAGCTCAACACCCTGCTGCGTGCCGGCGTGCCCATCCTGCGTGCGCTGGGGGGCTTGATCGAATCGGCCGCCAACCCGGCGATGCGGTCCACCCTGGCCGCGGTGCGCCAGACGCTGGAATCGGGCCGTGAGTTGTCGCAGGCCCTGGCCGCGCACCCGGCGGTCTTCGATGCCTTCTACATCGCCATGGTGCGGGTGGGCGAGGCCACCGGTCGGCTGGACGAAGTCTTCCTGCGCCTGTTCAAGCACCTGGAGTTCGAGCAGTTCATGCGCCAGCAGGTGCGCTCGGCGCTGCGCTACCCCAGCTTCGTGGTGGCGGCGATGGTGGTGGCGGTGGCGGTGATCAACCTCTTCGTCATCCCGGCCTTCGACCAGGTGTTCCGCAACTTCGGCGCCGAGCTGCCGTGGATGACCCGCGTGCTGATGGCGACATCGGCCTTCACCGTGCAGTTCGGCTGGCTGCTGGCGCTGGGTGCGGTGGCCGGCTTCGTGGCCTTCCGGCGCTGGGCCGGCACGGCCGCCGGACGGCTGACCTGGGACCGCCTGAAGCTGCGGCTGCCGGTGGCCGGCAAGATCGTCCACAAGGCCACGCTGTCGCGCTTCGCGCGCAGCTTCGCGCTGTCGCTGCGCTCGGGCGTGCCGGTGGCGCAGGCGCTGGCGGTGGTGTCACAGACCGTGGACAACCGCTGGATCGGCCAGCGGGTCGAAGGCATCCGCGACAGCGTCGAGCGCGGCGAGACCATCCTGCGCGCTGCGGCACTGGCCGGCATCTTCACGCCGGTGGTGCTGCAGATGATCGCGGTGGGTGAGGAGACCGGTGCGGTCGACGAGCTGATGGACGAGGTGGCCGATCTGTATGCGCGCGACGTCGAGTACGAACTGAAGACCCTGTCGCAGCAGATCGAGCCGATCCTGATCGTCTTCCTGGGCATCCTGGTGCTGATCCTGGCGCTGGGTGTCTTCCTGCCGGTCTGGGACCTGGGCCGCGCGGCCTTCAAGAAATGAAGTCGCTGCGCCGCATCCACCGCGCGCCAGGCTTCAGCCTGCTGGAGCTGGCCGTGGTCATCGTGATCACCGCCTCGCTGCTGGCCGTGGCGCTGCCGCGCTACCGCGATGCCCAGCGCTACGCCCGCACCGCCACCCTCGACAACATGGCGCTGCTGATGATCCAGGCGGTCGACCAGTTCCACTGGCAGTGTCTGGCGGCGCAGACCCGCGATCTGCGCGAGGACTGCCATGAAGTGCGCGTCGGCCTGTGGCTGGTGCGCGGTGAGCTGGGCTACCCGCAGGCCGGGCTGGACGGCATCGGCCGCCTGGTCGGTCTGGTGCCTGGCGAGCCTGCTGCTGATCAATTCCGTGTCGAAACCACCCGGCAGCATGGACAGGCCGGGCTCAAGGTCTCGCTGCGACATGCCGACAACGGGACGTGCGAGCTGGTCTACCTCGCCCCCGCCGGCGTGGGGCAGCGGCCGGAAATCACCGTCCTGCAGTCCACCTGTTCCTGACCCACCCCCTCGCCTCGAAGGAGCTTCCGATGAGATCCACCACCAAAGGCTTCACGCTGATCGAGCTGATCGTCGTGATCGTCATCCTGGGCATCCTGGCCGCCACGGCGCTGCCCAAGTTCATGGACCTGCGTGGCGATGCCTACGCCTCGGCCGCGCAAGGCGTGGCCGGCGCTGGTGCCGCCGCGATGAACCTGAACTACAGCGGCTGCATGCTGACCAACAACACCGTGACCGCCAACAAGTGCGTCAAGGTGGACCAGTGCAGCGACGTGGCCAGCCTGCTGCAGGCCGGCCTGCCCAGCGGCTACAGCGTGGCGGCGTCGGGCACCGACCTGGGCACCACCAACGGCGCCACGGGCGACTGCAATGTGTTCTACACCGGCTACCAGGCCGGAGCGCTGGCGAGCTTCAAGGGCGTCGCCGCCGGCAACTGAGTTCCACCGCCCTGCCTGCGCAAGGAGCATGCGATGAAATCCCACCTGCAACGCGGCTTCACGCTGATCGAGCTGATCGTCGTGATCGTCATCCTGGGTATCCTGGCGGCCGCCGCCCTGCCCAAGTTCATGGACCTGCGTGACGACGCCTACGGCGGCTCTGCCGCGGGCGTGGCCGGTGCGGCCGCCGCGGCCATGAACAACAACTATGCCGGCTGCATGCTGACCAACAACACGGTCACAGCAGGCAAGTGCGCCAAGGTCGACGAGTGTTCCGATGTCTCCGGCCTGCTGCAGGGCGGTCTGCCCTCGGGCTACAGCGTGGCCGCCTCGGGGTCCGAGCCGGGCACCACCAACGGCACCACGGCGAACTGCACGGTGACGGTCAGCAACAGCAGCGCCAGCTTCAAGGGCATCGCCGCCGGCAACTGATCCGCCCTTCAGGGGGCAGACGCGAGGCGGTGGCCGGGTCGATCCCGGCGTCCTGGGCCCCTGGCCAGGCTGAGCCGGTCCTGCGTGTCGCGCGGGGCCGGTTCAGCCTGGCCTTTGGGCGTCTTATCGGCGCTTCGGCGGCGGTGGCGCTTCGCAGAATCGACGCATGTCGAAGATCGTGCGACTGCTGCTGCATGGGCTGCTGGCCTGCCTGCTCCTGGCGGGCGCAAAGGTCAGCGCAGCCACGTTCACCGCCAGCAGCGTGACCTACAGCTGGGACACGGTGTCCACCAGCGCCGGCGTCATCGGCGACGACGTGTCTTCCGGGGCGATCAGCCTGCCCTTCAGTGTCACGGTGGGCGGGGTGACGGTGTCGACCGTCTACATCTCGTCCAACGGTCTGGTGGCCTTCAGCGGCGCCAACACCGCTTACAACAATACCGCGCTGCCCACCGGCACCGCGCCGCTGCTGCTGCCCTACTGGGACGACCTGCGCACCGACGTCAGTGGCGCCTCGGTGGTGTACGGCACGCTCGGTTCGGCGCCCAACCGCCGTTTCGTGATCAGCTGGAACAGCGTCGCGCTGTTCAGCAACACCGCGGTCCGGCTGAGTTTCCAGGCCGTGCTGTACGAGTACGGCGACGTCGAGTTCCGCTACCAGAGCATGGGCGATACCGGCTCCAGCGCGACGATCGGCCTGCAGCTCAGCGGCAGCGACTACACCCAGTGGAGCCTGAACACGCCGGCCAAGGCGTCCTCGTCCACCGCGATCCGCTTCAGCGCGGCCGAGGGGACATCGCCGGGCGGCGTCAGCGGCCATGTCTGGTGGGGGCGCGCCGGCTCGATCGGCCTGGCCGATGGCGCGGGTATCAGCACCTGGACCAACCACGCCAGCTACAGCCGCAACCTCACGGGCAGCACGACGGCGCCGGTGTTTCGCAACACCAACGCGCGCAACATCAACTTCAACCCGACGGTGGAGTTCACCAGCACCACCGCCACCGCGGCCGGGGCGCAGTACTTCACCGGGCCCAGTTTCCTGGGCACATCCACCTGGACGCGCGCGCACTACGTGGCCGTGGGCTACCCGGTGTCGAGCACCCAGAACAACTGGCTGTTCTACGAGGACACCGTCACGCCGTCGGGCTACGTCGATGGCCGTCTGTCGGTGCATTTCCCGTGGAACCCGCACATCTACTGGGATGCGGGCAACTGCTGCACCACCAACCGGGAGTTCTACACGCCACCGAATCTGGTGAACGGGCCATCGATCTACCTGTTCTCGGTGGACACCACGACCACCGGTGCGCCCGGTGCCGGCAAGCAGGGCATCCGGCAGAACGGTGCCGCGGCCGTCGTCGCGGGCGACGGCACCGCCAACGCCCAGATCAGTTTCACTGGCAACAATGGCAACTTCCGCGTGGGGTGGCCGGGCTGGGACGGCAACTTCCAGGGCTACCTGGCCGAGGGCATGATGTTCCTTGGCAACACGATGACGCCGGCGCTGGCGGTGCAGCTGGAAAGCTACCTGGCGGTGAAGTACGGCATCACCCTGGGCAGCAATGGCGCCAGTGCCAACGCCTACGTCCACAGTGGCGGCAGCACGATCTGGGCGGCGGGCACCGGCCTGCACTACAACGTGGTGGGTGTCGGGCGTGACGATCTGTCCAAGCTGGACCAGCGGATCTCGCGCTCGGTCAACAGCGGCGACCAGATCACCATCACCACCTCGGCCACGGTGCCGTCCACCGCCTCGACGATCGCCCCGACCACCGGTACCGCCTTCTCGGCCGACCGCTCCTTCGTGCTGGCGGGCGACAACAACGGCACGGTGGAAAGCACGGTGTCGATCAGCAGCGGCACGCTGGCCGGTCGCGCGCGCAGCGGCCGCCTGTGGCGCGTGCAGACCACCGGCACCGTGCCGACGCAGCTGACGGTGTGCATCCCCGACACGCTGATCCCCGCCAGCTTCCTGACCGGCACGCTGAGCGATCTGCAGCTCAATGCCGCCAGCGACGCCAACCTCAGCACCAACGTGGCTTCGGTGGTGATGGCGGCGGCCAACTGCCCGGGCACGGGGGTGGGCGTCAGCACCTCGGTGTCCGGCCGCGCGGCCACCTTGTCGGCCGCGCAGCTCAGTGCGCTGGGCGGCACCGGCTACTTCAGCGTCACCCGCCGGCAGCTTGACCACATCGAGGTGACCACCGACGCCACCAGCAGCGTCACCTGCCAGCCCACGACCTACACGATCCGCGCCTGTGCCGACGCGGCCTGCAGCGGCTACTACGTCGGCGGTCTCAGCGGCAACCTGGCGATCACCGGCACCGGGGTCACCGTGACCTACCCCAGCGGCGCGGCCTGGAGCATTGCCGCCGGCTCGTCGACCACCACCATCCAGGCCCAGGTGACCTCCACCACCACCGCCACGGTCGGCCTGACCGGCCTGTCGGTCACGCCGGGCAACGCCAAGCCGGTGTTCTGCGGGCTGGGTGTGGCTGCCTCGTCCACCAACAGCTGCAGCTTCACGCCGGCCAGCAGCGGCTTCCTGTTCGACGTGCCGTCGCACCGCTCGGGCGAGAGCCAGACGGTGTCGATCACCGCGGTCAAGAACACCGGCGGCAGCTGCGGCGCGGCGTTCAGCGGCACCAAGAGCGTGACGCTCAAGTGCAGCTACCTCAACCCCACGACCGGCACCCTGCCGGCGCTGGTCAACGGCACGGCCACCAACGCCGCCGGCAACGCCAGCGCCGCCTGCGATGCCGCCGGCAAGGCCTTCAGCCTGAGCTTCAACACCAGCGGCGTGGCCAGCATCAGCGTGCAGTACCGCGATGCCGGCCAGGTGGCGCTGAGCGCCAGCTACACCGGCAGCGGTGCCGACGCCGGGCTGAATCTCACTGGCAGCGACAGCTTCGTCGCCGCCCCGTATGGCTACACCTTCAGCGGCCTGCCATCGACGGTGAAGGCAGGTGATCCGTTTGCGTTGACGGTCACCGCCGTCAACAGCCTGGGCAGCGCCACGCCCAACTACGGTCTGGAGACCACGCCCTTGAAGCCCGCGCTCAGCTTCTACCGCGCCAAACCCGGTGGCAGTGGCGCGGTGGATGGCAGCTTCACCGTGGGCAGCGCCGGCAGTGTCAGTGCCGCCAGCGTCACCTTCAGCGGCAATGCCTGGAGCGAGGTGGGGCGGCTCGAGGCCACGGCCCGCCTGGCCAGCGGCAACTACCTGGGCAGCGGCATCTCGGTGGCCGGCACCACCGGCGCCTGGACCTACTGCGCCCATGAGCGCAGCACCTGCACGCTGCCCAGCGGCATCGTCGCCACCGTGCGCTACATCTCGCGCGGCAAGATGCTGCACCTGCATGGCATCAGCGGCAGCCTGAGTTGTGACAACACCACCTTCGGACAGGACCCCGACTATGGCTTCGAGAAGGACTGCTACTACGCCGTGCAGTCCGGCAGCCAGACCACCGACCCGGGCAGCATTGCGGTCATTCCCCACCACCTGGACCTGCAGACCAGCGCCGCCTGCGGCAGCTTCAGCTATGCCGGCCAGCCCTTCGGGGTCACGGTGACCGCGCGCAACGCGGTCAACGGGGTCACCCTCAACTACGACGGCAGCGCGGCCACCAGCCCCAACCAGGCGCAGGCGATCAGCTTTGTCGACGCCAGCGGCAACAGCACCGGCAGCCTGGCGGGCAGCCTGGCGGCCAGCGCCTTCACCGCCGGGGTGGGCAGCGGGACCGCGCCGGTCTTCAGCTTCACCAGCAAGCTCACGCCCGAGCAGACGATCACGGTGCGCGGCGTCGATGCCAACGCCGTCAGCTCGCAGGGCTACACCGAGGGCTCGATGATGCTGCGCAGTGGCCGCCTGGTGGTGTCGAATGCCTTCGGCACCGACAAGTCCAGCCTGCAGCTGCCGCTGCAGGTGCAGGCCTGGAGCGGCATGAGCTGGGTGCTCAACAGCGACGACAGCTGCACCAGCATCCCCACCAGCGCGGTGGTGCGTCCGCGTGTCGTCAACCACAACGGCAGCGCGGCCAGCTGGACCAGCGCGGTCAGCGCGGTCAGCCTGAGCGCCGGGCAGGGCGCGATCACGCTGGCGCCGCCCAGCCCGTCAGGCACCGGCACCGTCGACGTGGCGGTCCACCTGGGCAGCGGCACGGCGGCCGATCAGAGTTGCCTGGCCAGCCACAGCAGCGCCGCCGGCGCCGGCCTGCCCTGGTTGCGCTCGCGCAATGGCTCGTGTGCCGCCACCTGGGACCGCGACCCGTCGGCGCGCGCCACCTTCGGCGTGTACGCGCCCGAGTCGCGCAAGCTGATGCAGATCCGGGAGCTGTTCTGATGCGCCGCGCTCGGGGGTTCACGCTGGTGGAGCTGATCGTCGTGCTGGTGCTGGTCGGCGTGCTGGCGGCGGTGGCCGTGCCCAGCTTCCAGGGCCTGACCGGCGCGCGCACCGAGGCCTACCGCGACAGCCTGGTGGCCGGATTGCGGCTGGCCCAGTCGACCGCGATCAGCCACCGCCGGCTGGTCTGCGTGGACCTGAGCGGCGGGACCATGACGGTTCGCATTGCGGTGGCCAAGTCGGACACCAGCTGCAGCGCGACGATCGGCGCGCCTGATGGCTCCAGCAACTGGGCCGTGCCGCCCGCCGGCGTGACGCTGTCGGCCTCGCCGTCGACCACGCTGTACATCCAGGCCTGGGGCGGCGTGTCGGCCACCGCCGGCGGTGCCAGCACCACCTTCACGCTGACGCCCTCCGGGTCGTCGGCCATCACCATGCGGGGCGTCAATGGTGTCGTCGAGTAAGCGCCAGCGCGGCCTGACGCTGGTCGAGCTGGTCATCGCGATCGTCGTGCTCGGGCTGGGCGTGGCCGGGCTGATGCTGGCCTTCTCCACCGTGGGCCGCGGCTCGGCCGATCCGCTGGTGCAGCGCCAGATGGAGGTGATCGCGGTGGAGATGCTCGAGGAGATCGCCCTCAAGCCCTATGCCGCGACGGCCAACACCGCCCCGGCGGCCTGCGCCCGCAACACCTACAACGATGTGGCCGACTACAACGGCTATGCCAGCAATGGCGCGATCTGCAGCATCGATGGCACGCCGATCACCGCGCTCAGCGGCTACTCGGTCGCCGTCAGCGTGCTGCCCACCACGCTCGCCGGGGCGACCGCGCTGAAGATCACGGTCACGGTCAGCCGCTCGGGCCAGTCGCTGAGCCTGGTGGGCTGGCGCACGGATTACGCCTCATGAGCCGCTCCCGAGAGACCCGCGCACGCGGCTTCACGCTGGTGGAGCTGGTGCTGGTGATCGCCATCGGCGGCGTGCTGGCGGCGGCGCTGGTGATCTTCCTGCGACCTGCGGTGGACAACTACGTGGCCAGCCGCCAGCGCGGCGAGCTGCTGCACCGCGCCGACGGCGCGCTGACGACGATCGTGCGCGACGTGCGCCGGGCGTTGCCCAACTCGATCCGCATGGTCGGCAACCAGTGCTTCGAGCTGGTGCCCACCAAGGCGGGCGGCCGCTACCGTGCCGGGCCCGACACCGTCAACGACTCGGCGCCGGGCTGCACGCCGGGCGCCAGTTGCGCGGCCTGGGTGGATACCAGCGCCGCCACCACGGTGTTCGATGTACTGGGCTGGGGCTCGTCGGTGGCCGCGGTCGGTGATTACGTGGTGATCAACAACCAGAATGGCAACGATGTCTACGACGGCCTGAACCGGTCGCTGATCACGGGCCTCAGCACGCCGTCGGCCAGCCAGGGCAAGCAGCGCATCACGATGGCGGCGCAGCAGGTGTCGCCGGGCTACGACGGCGGCCGCTTCTTCATCGTGCCGGCCAGCCGGCAGGCGGTGTTCTTCAGCTGCACCGGCGCCGACGGCACCCTCGACGCCGCGGGCGACGGCAAGGGCACGCTGCTGCTCAACGAGGCCTATGGATTCAACGCGGCGTACCCCAGCAGTTGCCCGAGCAGCGGGACGGTGCTGGCGTCCAAGGTGAAGAGCTGCAACTTTGTCTACGACCCCAACCAGGGCGCCACCCAGCAGAGCGGCTTTGTCTGGATGGAGATCGAGATCGCCCGCGCCGGCGAGACCGCCCACCTGAGCATGGGCGCCCACGTGTCGAACATCCCATGAGCACGAACGCCCGAACATGCCGTGACCGCCGCAGTCGCCGTCGCCCGCGCGGCTTCGGCGCGATCGCCGCGCTCGTGGTGCTGGTGCTGATGGCGGCGCTGGCGGCGGCGGTGGTGCGCATCGGCGTGTCCCAGCAGGGCAGCCTGGCGCAGGGCCTGTCGGCCAGCCGGGCGACGGCCGCCGCAGCCGCCGGCCTGGAGTGGGGCGCCTGGCAGGTGCTCAAGGGCAGCTGGGGCAGCTGCAACGCCGCCAGCCAGACGCTGGACCTGAGCGCCGACACCGGCCTGTGGGTCACCGTGGCCTGCCAGGCCACCGCCTACAACGAGGGCGAGAGCGCGCCCGGCACCGCGCGCACGGTGACCAGCTACACCTTGACCGCCACGGCCTGCAATTCCTCGGCCGGCTGCCCCGACAACGCCCGGGTGGTGGAGCTGGGCTATGTCGAGCGGTCCACGCAGTCGGTGATCGTCAACTGAGGGCGCTGCGGAATCCGCAGAAGCCGCTGCCGTCCTGCGGCGCCGCCGGTAGGCGCCGCCAGGGCCGGTGCAGCCGGGGCGGTTCGGCGAAGCTGGCACCGCACAGCAGCGCGTCGCCCACGCGTCCCGCGCGCGCATGGGCGCTGCTGGCGGCCCAGTCGGCCACCGGCTGGTCGCCGGGCAGCGTATCGGCCGTCCATTCGAGCACCTGTCCCCAGGACAGCAGGCCGGCGCGCGCCGCCGCCTCCCATTCGTCGGCGGTTGGCAGGCGGCGTCCCGCCCAGCGGCACCAGGCCTGGGCCTCATGGCGGCTCAGGTGCATCGCCGGCGCGGCCGGATCCAGCGGCAGCCAGCGGCCGAAGCGGGCCAGGCGCCAGCCGCCATCGTCCTCGTTGCGGCCCAGGTGGCGCGGGCGGCCGGCACTGTGGCGCTGTCGCCAGGCCCAGCCCTCCGGGCTCCACCACTGCGGGTCGTCGTAGCCGCCGACCTCGATGAAGGGCAGGTAGCGGGCCCAGCTGACCGGCTGGGGGTCGATCGTGCAGGCCGGCAGCGTCAGCTCGCGCGCGGCGTACTCGTCCGGGGCCAGCCAGGCGCCGTCGGGGGCGCCCAGCCGGTAGGTGCCGGCGGGCAGGGTGCGCGGTGTGTCGTCGCTGCGCAGCGTGGGCATCTCGGGCAGCGCGCTGTCGGGCCAGGCCCCCAGCGCCTGGGCCAGGCCCAGCCAGGTGGCGCGTTCATGGTCCTCGTGCCACAGCAGCAGGCGCCAGGGCGCCAGCGCCGCAGAGGGTGACCCGCGGGACTCGGTGGCCAGCAGCGCCAGGCTGCGCTGGCGGCACTGCTGCGACGCCGCCAGCGCGCGTGCCAGCGTGGGCACCTCGGCATGCCAGCGGCCGGCGTGGCTGACCCGGCGCGGGTCCAGCGCGGCATCTTCGCGGGCCGTGGCCGCGCGGCCGCGCGGCGCGCCGGCGCTGGCGGCCAGGCCCTGGCGGCGCTGCGGGTTGCGCCCCACCCACCAGTCCTCCAGCCAGGCCCCGTGCGCGATCTGCCAGCGGGGCGGTGTCAGCTCGGGCAGGTAGCGCAACTCCATCGCCTCGCCCAGCAGGGCACGCAGCGGTGCGACCAGCGGCAGCCAGTGGCCGCGGGCCTCGGTCAGCGCAGCCGCCAGCGCGCGGCCATCGCCGGTGGCGGTCAGCAGGGGGTCGTCCAGGCTCATCGGGCGCGGATTATCGGCGCCCCGCGCCGGGCTCAGACGGTGGCGGCGGCCAGCCCGTTGTCGAAATGGGCGCGCATCAGCCGTGCGGCCTCGGTGCCGTTGCGGGCCTCCAGCGCGGCCATCACCGCGCGGTGCTCGGCCAGCGACTCGGCCAGGCGGCCGCTCTTGAACAGCGAGTGGTGGCGGTTGAGCTTCATCACCTTGCGCAGGTCGCCCACGATCTGCTGGCGCCAGCGGTTGCCGGCGATCTGCAGCAGGCGGTGGTGGAACAGTTCGTTGGTGTCGAAGAAGGCGTCGCGCTGGCTGACCTGCGACTCCAGCGCCTCGTGCAGCGCGCGCAGCTCGGCAATGTGCGCCTCGGTGGCGTGCTCGGCCACCTCGGCAGCGGCATCGCTTTCCAACAGGCCCAGCAGGCGGTAGACCTGGCGCACGTCGTCGGTGGACATCTCGGTGACGTAGGCGCCGCGGCGCACCTTCATCGTCACCAGGCCCTCGACCGCCAGCACCTTCAGCGCCTCGCGCAGCGGCGTGCGGCTGATGCCGTAGTCGGCGGCCAGCTTCTGCTCGTCGATCCAGCTGCCGGGCTCCAGCTGGCGCGCGAAGATCTGCTCGCGCAGCTTCTCGGCGACCTGCTGGTACAGGGCGCGCGGGGCGAACAGGGTGTCGGCGTCGGTGGGCACGGCGGTGGTGGGCTGGGACGGGTGCGTCAGGAAGCGTTCAAGTTTGTATTCATAATTATGCATCATGTATGATGTGAAGCAAGCGGGGTCCGGGTGGGGGTCATCCCTCGGGCCGCGCCGTGTCTGAGCCCTGGAGCCCTGTGATGTCGAACGCCCACGAATTCAATCCCGCCAGCCTCGAGCAATGGGCCAAAGCGGCCGCCAAGTCGGCCGGCGGTGACCTCGACAAGCTGAACTGGCACACGCCGGAAGGCCTGGTCGTCAAGCCGCTCTACACCGCCGAGGATGTGGCCGGGCTGCCCCACACCAACACGCTGCCCGGCTTCGAGCCCTTCATCCGCGGCCCGCAGGCCACGATGTACGCGGTGCGGCCGTGGACGATCCGCCAGTACGCCGGCTTCTCCACCGCCGAGGAGTCCAACGCCTTCTACCGCAAGGCGCTGGCCGCGGGCGGGCAGGGCGTGTCGGTGGCCTTCGACCTGGCCACCCACCGCGGCTACGACAGCGACCACCCGCGCGTCACCGGGGACGTCGGCAAGGCCGGCGTGGCGATCGACAGCGTCGAGGACATGAAGATCCTGTTCGACGGCATCCCACTCGACAAAGTCAGCGTGTCCATGACCATGAACGGCGCCGTGCTGCCGGTGCTGGCCGGCTACGTGGTGGCAGCGGAAGAGCAGGGCGTGTCGCAGGACAAGCTCAGCGGGACCATCCAGAACGACATCCTCAAGGAGTTCATGGTCCGCAACACCTACATCTACCCGCCCGAGCCGAGCATGCGGATCATCGGCGACATCATCGAGTACACGGCGAAGAACATGCCGAAGTTCAACTCGATCAGCATCTCGGGCTACCACATGCAGGAAGCCGGCGCCAACCAGGCGCTGGAGATGGCCTTCACGCTGGCCGATGGCAAGGAGTACGTGAAGACCGCGCTGGCCAAGGGCCTGGACGTGGATGACTTCGCCGGCCGCCTGAGCTTCTTCTGGGCGGTGGGCATGAACTTCTACCTGGAGATCGCCAAGATGCGTGCGGCCCGCCTGCTGTGGGCGCGCATCATGAAGGGCTTCAACGCGAAGAATCCGAAGAGCCTGATGCTGCGCACGCACAGCCAGACCAGCGGCTGGAGCCTGACCGAGCAGGACCCTTACAACAACGTGGTGCGCACCACGATCGAGGCGATGGCCGCGGTCTTCGGTGGCACGCAGAGCCTGCACACCAACAGCTTCGACGAAGCCATCGCGCTGCCCACCGAGTTCTCGGCCCGCATCGCCCGCAACACGCAGCTGATCATCCAGGAAGAGACCCACATCACCAACGTGGTCGACCCCTGGGCCGGCAGCTACCTGATGGAGTCGCTGACCCAGCAGATGGCCGACAAGGCCTGGTCCATCATCGAGGAGGTCGAGGCCATGGGCGGCATGACCAAGGCGGTGGATTCGGGCTGGGCCAAGCTGAAGATCGAGGCCAGCGCCGCCGAGAAGCAGGCCCGCATCGACTCGGGCAAGGACGTGATCGTCGGCGTCAACAAGTACAAGCTGGCCAAGGAAGACCCGATCGACATCCTCGAGGTCGACAACGTCCGCGTGCGCGAGGCGCAGATCGCCCGCCTGCAGCAGATCAAGGCCACCCGCGACGGCGCCAAGGTGCAGGCCGCGCTGGAGGCGCTGACGGCCGCCGCACAATCGGGCCAGGGCAATCTGCTGGACCTGGCCATCCAGGCGATCCGCCTGCGTGCCACGGTGGGCGAGGTCAGCGATGCGCTGGAGAAGGTCTACGGCCGCCACCGCGCGGACATCCAGAAGGTGACCGGTGTGTACGCTGCTGCCTATGACTCGGCCGAGGGCTGGGACAAGCTGAAGGACGAGATCAACGCCTTCGCCGAGCAGGCGGGCCGCCGCCCGCGCGTGATGATCGCCAAGCTCGGCCAGGACGGCCATGACCGCGGCGCCAAGGTGGTGGCCACGGCCTTCGCCGACCTGGGCTTCGACGTCGACATGGGTCCGCTGTTCCAGACCCCCGAAGAGTGCGCCCGCCAGGCGATCGAGAACGACGTGCATGCGGTGGGCGTGTCCACGCTGGCCGCCGGTCACAAGACCCTGGTGCCGGCCATCATTGCCGAGCTGAAGAAGCAGGGCGCCGACGACATCATCGTCTTCGTCGGCGGCGTGATCCCGGCGCAGGACTACGGTTTCCTGTTCGATGCGGGCGTCAAGGGCGTCTACGGCCCCGGCACGCCGATCCCCGCCAGCGCCAAGGACGTGCTGGAACAGATCCGCGCCGCGCAGGGTCTCTGAGGCCGGGCCGACATGCCGCACGCGCACCGCGCACCCGAGGGCCTGGCGCTGTTGCCGGCCGGCGAGGGCGATTTCGAGGCCCTGCTGGCGCTGCGCATGGCCGCGATGCGCGAGAGCCTGGAGCGCGTGGGCCGCTTCGATCCCCAGCGTGCCCGTGAGCGCCTCTCCCGCGGGTACCTGCCGGCCTACACGCGCCACATCCGGTTGCGCGGCGAACTGGTGGGCTTCGTGGTGGTGGTGCCGCGCGAGAAGGACTGCCTGCTCGACCACCTCTACATCCACCCGTCGGCGCAAGGCCAGGGCATCGGCTCGTGGGTGCTGGACCAGGTGCTGCAGGACGCCGATGCCCAGCGCAAGGCGGTCAGCGTCACCGCGCTGAAGCACTCCGACGCCAACCGCTTCTACCTGCGCCACGGCTTCGTGCTGCAGGCCGAGGGCGAGTGGGACCTGTACTACCTGCGCCCCGCGCGGACCTGAACGCACCGCGATGAACGCGATGTCCGACACGCCACCGCCGCTCGCCGGCGCCGCCGAGCTCCCGCCGCCCGACGCCATGCTGCTGGCGCAGGTCACCGCCGGTGAGGATGCGCCGCGCCGCCGTGCGATCGCCAAGACCATCACGCTGCTCGAAAGCACCCGCGCCGACCACCGCCTGCGTGCCGACGCGCTGCTCAACGCGCTGCTGCCGCACAGCGGGCGTTCGCTGCGCCTGGGCATCTCGGGCGTGCCGGGCGTGGGCAAGAGCACCTTCATCGAGGCGCTGGGCCTGCACCTGATCGCCCAGGGCCACCGCGTGGCGGTGCTGGCGATCGATCCGTCCAGCAGCGTCTCGGGCGGCTCCATCCTGGGCGACAAGACCCGCATGGAGCAGTTGAGCGTGCAGGAGGCCGCCTACATCCGCCCCAGCCCCAGCAGCGGCAACCTGGGCGGCGTGGCCGAGCGCACCCGCGAGGCGATGCTGGTCTGCGAGGCCGCCGGCTTCGACGTGGTGATCGTCGAGACCGTGGGCGTGGGCCAGAGCGAGACCGCGGTGCACGGCATGACCGACATGTTCTGCCTGCTGCAACTGCCCAATGCCGGCGACGAGTTGCAGGCGATCAAGAAGGGCGTGATGGAGCTGGCCGACCTGGTGGTCATCAACAAGGCCGACATCGATGAGCACGCCGCCACCCGCGCCCGCGCCCAGATCACCAGTTCGCTGCGCATCTACGGCCACCATGGGCATCCGGATCATGCGGCGCACGACACCGCGCTGTGGCAGCCCACGGTGCTGCAGATGAGCGCGCTGAAGTCTACCGGCATCGCCGAGTTCTGGCAGACCGTCCAGCGCTACCGCGAACTGCAGACCGCCAGCGGCCGGCTGGCCGCGCGCCGCCACGCCCAGGACGAGGCCTGGATGTGGGAGCGCATTGAATCGGGCCTGCGTGAGCGTTTCCACCAGCACCCCGCGGTGCGCGAGGCGCTGGCCACCACCACCCAATCCGTCCGCCAGGGACGCGTGGCCGCCAGTGTGGCGGCGCGCCGCCTGCTGGACCTGTTCAAGTTGACCTGAAGGCAAGACCGAGGAGCCACTCCCATGCATGACATCCAGCAGATGCTCGAAGAAAAGCGCGCCAAGGCCCGGCTGGGCGGCGGGCACAAACGCATCGACGCCCAGCACAAGAAGGGCAAGCTCACCGCGCGCGAGCGCCTGGAACTGCTGTTCGACGAGGGCACGTTCGAGGAATGGGACATGTTCGTCGAGCACCGCTGCGTCGACTTCGGCATGGCCGACACCAAGATCCCCGGCGACGGCGTGGTCACCGGCTACGGCATGATCAACGGCCGTCTGGCGTTCGCCTTCAGCCAGGACTTCACGGTGTTCGGCGGCGCGCTGAGCGAAACCCACGCCGAGAAGATCTGCAAGGTCATGGACCAGGCGATGAAGGTGGGGGCGCCGGTGATCGGCCTGAACGACTCGGGCGGCGCCCGCATCCAGGAAGGCGTGGCCTCACTGGGCGGCTATGCCGACGTGTTCCAGAAGAACGTGATGGCCTCGGGCGTGATCCCGCAGATCAGCATGATCATGGGCCCGTGTGCCGGTGGCGCGGTGTACTCGCCGTCGATGACCGACTTCATCTTCATGGTGAAGGACAGCTCCTACATGTTCGTCACCGGCCCCGAGGTGGTGAAGACCGTGACGCACGAGGAGGTCACCGCCGAGGAACTGGGCGGCGCCAGCACCCACACCACCAAGAGCGGTGTGGCCGACCTGGCCTTCGACAACGACGTGGAAGCGCTGCTGATGCTGCGCCGCTTCTTCAACTACCTGCCGCTGAACAACCGCGAGAAGCCGCCGGTGCGCCCCAGCGGTGATTCGGCCAGCCGCCTGGACTACTCGCTCGACACCCTGGTGCCGGACAACCCGAACAAGCCGTATGACATCAAGGAGCTGATCGTCAAGACGGTCGACGACGGCGACTTCTTCGAGCTGCAGCCCGACTACGCCGCCAACATCGTCATCGGCATGGCCCGCATGGAGGGCCAGACCGTGGGCATCGTTGCCAACAACCCGCTGGTGCTGGCCGGCTGCCTGGACATCAAGAGCAGCATCAAGGCCGCGCGCTTCGTGCGCTTCTGCGACGCCTTCAACATCCCGGTGGTCACCTTCGTGGATGTGCCCGGCTTCATGCCCGGCACCAGCCAGGAGTACGGCGGCATCATCAAGCACGGCGCCAAGCTGCTCTATGCCTACGCCGAGTGCACCGTGCCCAAGATCACCGTGATCACCCGCAAGGCCTATGGCGGCGCCTATGACGTGATGGCCTCCAAGCACCTGCGTGGCGATGTGAACTTCGCCTGGCCCAACGCCGAGATCGCGGTGATGGGCGCCAAGGGCGCGGTGGAGATCATCTTCCGCGAGGACAAGGGCGACCCCGAGAAGCTCGCGGCCAAGGAGGCCGAATACAAGGCCCGCTTCGCCAACCCCTTCGTGGCGGGCGCGCGCGGCTTCATCGACGACGTGATCCAGCCGCACGAGACGCGCAAGCGCATCTGCCGCTCGCTGGTGATGCTGCGCGAGAAGAAGCTGGAAAACCCGTGGCGCAAGCACGGAAACATCCCTCTTTGAGTTCAGGCCGCGCGGAGAAAAAAGCATGTTCAAGAAGATCCTGATTGCGAACCGCGGCGAAAACGGCCGCAAGGCCGTTTCGGCGAAGCCAAATTGCCGGGTGCGCGAAGCGCACGCAGGCGAGTTCCCCGCGGAGACCCACCATGTTTAAGAAGATCCTCATTGCCAACCGCGGGGAAATCGCCTGCCGCGTCATCAAGACCGCCCAGAAGATGGGCATCCAGACGGTCGCCGTCTATTCCGAGGCCGACAAGGACGCACGCCATGTGGAGCTGGCCGACGAGGCCGTGCTGCTGGGCCCGGCGCCCTCGCGCGAGTCCTACCTGGTGGCCGACAAGATCATCGCGGCGGCCAAGTCCACTGGCGCCGAGGCCATCCACCCGGGCTACGGCTTCCTGTCCGAGAACGAGGCCTTCGCCAAGCGCTGCGAGGACGAGGGCATTGCCTTCATCGGCCCGCGCCACTTCAGCATCGCGGCCATGGGCGACAAGATCGCCTCCAAGAAGCTGGCCAACGAAGCCAAGGTCAACACCATCCCGGGCTACAACGACGCGATTGACACGCCCGAGCAGGCGGTGGAGATCGCCAAGGGCATCGGCTACCCGGTGATGATCAAGGCCTCGGCCGGCGGCGGCGGCAAGGGCCTGCGCGTGGCCTTCAACGACAAGGAGGCCTTCGAGGGCTTCTCCTCGTGCCGCAACGAGGCACGCAACAGCTTCGGCGACGACCGAGTCTTCATCGAGAAGTACGTGCTCGAGCCGCGCCACATCGAGATCCAGGTGCTGGGCGACAGCCACGGCAACGTGGTCTACCTCAACGAGCGCGAGTGCTCGATCCAGCGCCGCCACCAGAAGGTGATCGAGGAGGCGCCCAGCCCCTTCATCTCTGATGCCACGCGCAAGGCCATGGGCGAGCAGGCCGTGGCGCTGGCCAAGGCGGTGAAGTACCAGAGCGCCGGCACGGTGGAGTTCGTGGTCGGCAAGGACCAGGACTTCTACTTCCTGGAGATGAACACCCGCCTGCAGGTGGAGCACCCGGTCACCGAGTGCATCACCGGCCTGGACCTGGTGGAGCAGATGATCCGCGTGGCGGCCGGCGAGAAGCTGTCCTTCGGCCAGGCCGACATCCAGCGCGAGGGCTGGGCCATCGAGTGCCGCATCAACGCGGAGGACCCGTTCCGCAACTTCCTGCCGTCCACCGGCCGCCTGGTGAAGTACCAGCCGCCGGCCGCGGATCTGGAGCAGGGCACCGAGACGCTGCAAGGCGCCGCCTATGCCAACGGCCGCTTCGGTGGCGTGCGCGTGGACACCGGCGTCTATGAAGGCGGCGAGATCCCGATGTTCTATGACTCGATGATCGCCAAGCTCATCGTGCACGGCCGGGACCGCAACGACGCGATCGCCAAGATGCGCGCTGCGCTCAACGCCTTCGTGATCCGCGGCATCAGCAGCAACATCCCCTTCCAGGCGGCGCTGCTGGCGCATCCGAAGTTCGTCACCGGCCAGTTCAACACCGGCTTCATCGCCGAGCACTACGCCAAGGGCTTCCGCGCTGAGGACGTGCCCCACGACGACCCGCTGTTCCTGGTGGCGATCGCCGCCTTCGTGCGTCGCAAGGCGCGCGAGCGCGCGGCCGGCATCAGCGGTCAGCTGCCGGGCCACGAAGTGGCGCACAAGAACGAGCTGGTGGTGGTGCAACTCGGCGCCGAGGGCCAGCACGTCTACCACGACGTCACGCTGGGCGAGTTCGATCCGGCCAGCGGCCGTGCCGATGTCACGGTGGGCGGCAAGACCTACGCCATCCAGAGCCACACCAAGCTGGGTGAGGTGCTGATGATCGGCACGGTCAACGGCCAGCCCTTCAGCGCCCAGGTGGAACGCGGTTCGGCCAAGCGGCCGCTGTCGATGCGCATCGCCCACAACGGCACCGCCATCGACGCGCTGGTGCTGCTGCCGCGTGCGGCCGAGCTGCACAAGCTGATGCCCTACAAGGCACCGCCCGACCTGTCGAAGTTCCTGCTGTCGCCGATGCCGGGGCTGCTGGTGGATGTGGCCGTCAGCGTGGGCCAGAAGGTGCTGGCCGGCGAGAAGCTGGCGGTCATCGAGGCGATGAAGATGGAGAACATCCTGGTCGCCGCGCAGGACGGGGTGGTCAAGGAAGTGCGCGCCAGCAAGGGCGAGAGCCTGTCCGTGGACCAGCCGATCATTGCCTTCGAGTGAGGTCTGACCAGTGATCCAGACCGACGCACCCGAGGCGCCGATCCAGCTGCTGCGCCGTCCGGCGCCCCGCACCGCCCGCTGGACGGCCGAGGCCGTGCTGGCGCTGATGCAGCAGCCCTTCATGGCCCTGGTCCACCAGGCCCACGAGGTGCATCGCCAGCATTTCCCGGCCGGCGACATCGAGCTGGCCTCGCTGCTGTCGGTGAAGACCGGCGGCTGCCCCGAGGACTGCGCCTACTGCCCGCAGAGCGCCCACCACGACACCGGCGTCGAGGCGGGCAAGCTGATGGACGTCGAGGCGGTGCTGGGCGCGGCGCGCGCCGCCAAGAGGGCCGGCGCCTCGCGCTTCTGCATGGGGGCCGCCTGGCGCGCGCCCAAGGACCGCGACGTCGAGAAAGTGGCCGAGCTGGTCCAGGGCGTCAAGGACCTGGGTCTGCAGACCTGCGCGACGCTGGGCATGCTCGAGCCGCACCAGGCCGTGATGCTGCGTGATGCGGGCCTGGACTACTACAACCACAACCTCGACAGCGCGCCCGACTTCTACGGCGACATCATCCACACCCGCGTCTACGAAGACCGGCTGCGCACGCTGGAGCATGTGCGCGAGGCCGGCATCAAGGTGTGCTGCGGCGGCATCGTCGGCATGGGCGAGACCCGGCTGCAGCGTGCCGGCCTGATCGCCGAGCTGGCCAGCCTGGACCCGGCGCCGGATTCTGTGCCGGTCAACCAGCTGGTGCGCATCGAGGGCACGCCGCTGGCCGACGCCGAGCCGGTCGATCCCTTCGAGGTGGTGCGCGTGATCGCCGCCGCCCGCATCACGATGCCCGCCTCGCGGGTGCGCCTGTCGGCCGGCCGGCGCGGTCTGGACGAGGGCGTGCAGGCGCTGTGCTTCATGGCCGGCGCCAATTCCATCTTCTACGGCGACAAGCTGCTGGTCACCGGCAACCCCGATGCCGAGCAGGACCGCCGCCTGCTGGCCCGGCTGGACCTGCCGATCAGCGCCGAACTCTCCAACGCTTCCCAGGACACCACGCGATGAGCACCAAGCCTTTCAGGATCCTCGGCATCCAGCAGATCGCCATCGGCGGCCCCAGCAAGGACAAGCTCAAGAGCCTGTGGGTGGACATGCTGGGACTGCAGGTCAAGAGCACCTTTGTCAGCGAACGCGAGAACGTCGACGAGGACATCTGCGCGCTGGGCAGCGGCCCGACCGCGGTGGAGGTCGACCTGATGCAGCCGCTGGACCCCGACAAGAAGCCGGCGGTGCATGCCACGCCGCTGAACCATGTCGGCCTGTGGGTGGATGACCTGCCCAAGGCGGTGGAATGGATGAGCGCCAACGGCGTGCGCTTTGCCCCCGGGGGCATCCGCAAAGGCGCCGCGGGCTTCGACATCTGCTTCATCCACCCCAAGGGCAACGACGAGTTCCCGGTGGGGGGCGAGGGCGTGCTGATTGAGCTGGTGCAAGCCCCCCCTGAAGTGGTGGCGGCGCTGGGCTGAAATGCATTGTTTTTGACAGTGCAGCGTCAGGCTGTGGCGCTGCAATTCCGGATTGACGCTCGGCGCTGTGGCCGGGCTCCGAACACGGCCCCGAGGAGACATTCATGACCAGCTACGCAGAGTTCCACCGCCGCTCCATCACCGACCGCGACGGCTTCTGGCGCGAACAGGCCGCGCTGGTCGACTGGCACCGGCCCTTCGACCAGGTCTGCGACTACAGCAACCCGCCGTTCGCCAAGTGGTTCGCCGGTGGCCAGACCAACCTGTGCCACAACGCGGTCGATCGCCACCTGGCGACGCGGCCGGACCAGAACGCGCTGATCTTCGTCTCCACCGAGACCGACACCGAGAAGGCCTACTCCTTCCGCGAACTGCACACCGAGGTCAACCGCATGGCGGCCATCCTCCAGGGGCTGGGTGTGGGCAAGGGCGACCGCGTGCTGATCTACATGCCGATGATCGCCGAGGCCTGCTTCGCGATGCTGGCCTGCGTGCGCATCGGCGCGATCCACTCGGTGGTCTTCGGCGGCTTCGCCAGCCATTCGCTGGCCAGCCGCATCGATGACGCCAAGCCGGTGGCCATCATCAGCGCCGACGCCGGCATGCGCGGCGGCAAGTCGGTGCCCTACAAGCACCTGCTGGACGAGGCGATCAACCTGGCCGCGCACAAGCCGGCCAAGGTGCTGATGGTCAACCGCGGCCTGGCCGAGTTCGCCCGGGTCGCCGGCCGCGACGAGGACTACGCCAGCCTGCGCGCCGCCAACATGGACGCCCAGGTGCCCTGCGAGTGGGTGGACTCCACCCACCCCAGCTACATCCTCTACACCAGCGGTACCACCGGCAAGCCCAAGGGCGTGCAACGCGACACCGGCGGCTACACCGTCGCGCTCGCCGCGTCGATGAAGCACATCTACATGGGCAACCCGGGCGAGACCTACTTCTCCACCTCCGACATCGGCTGGGTGGTGGGCCACAGCTACATCATTTACGGCCCGCTGATCAACGGCATGGCCACGATCATGTACGAGGGCCTGCCGATCCGCCCCGACGCGGGCATCTGGTGGAGCCTGGTGGAGAAGTACAAGGTCTCGGTGATGTTCTCGGCGCCCACCGCCGCGCGCGTGCTGAAGAAGCAGGACCCGGCCTTCCTGACCAAGTACGACCTGTCCAGCCTGAAGGCGCTGTTCCTGGCCGGCGAGCCGCTGGACGAGCCCACCGCCACCTGGATCGCCGGCGCGATCAACAAGCCGATCATCGACAACTACTGGCAGACCGAGACCGGCTGGCCGATCATGGCCATCTGCAACGGTGTCGAGAAGGCCCCCACCAAGTTCGGCTCGCCGGGCAAGGCGGTGTACGGCTACGACGTCAAGTTGATCGACGAGACCACCGCCGAGGAGATCACCGAGCCCGGCAAGAAGGGCGTGATCGCGGTGGAAGGCCCGCTGCCCCCGGGCTGCCTGCAGACCGTGTGGGGTGACGACGAACGCTACGTCAAGACCTACTGGTCCAGCATCCACAACAAGGTCATGTACAGCACCTTCGACTGGGGCATCAAGGACGAGGACGGCTACTTCTTCATCCTGGGCCGCACCGACGACGTGATCAACGTGGCCGGCCACCGCCTGGGCACGCGCGAGATCGAGGAGAGCATCTCCAGCCACCCGAACGTCGCCGAAGTGGCGGTGGTGGGTGTGGCCGACCAGCTCAAGGGCCAGGTGGCCGTGGCCTTCGCGGTGCTGAAGGACCCCAGCCAGGCCGCCTCGGACGCCGACGCGCTGAAGCTCGAAGGCGCGATCATGAAGGTGGTGGACGAGCAGCTCGGCGCCGTGGCCCGTCCGGCCCGGGTGCGCTTCGTCAGCGTGCTGCCCAAGACCCGCTCGGGCAAGCTGCTGCGCCGCGCGATCCAGGCGGTCTGCGAGGGCCGCGATCCGGGCGACCTGACGACGATGGAAGACCCGGCCGCGCTGCAGCAGGTCAAGGACCTGGTCGCACGCTGATCCGCCGCGCCACCCTCCCTGGCCAGGCCGCCCCTCGGGGCGGCCTTGTCTTTGGGGCCGCCAAAAAATCCGGGCCATTTTTTGCATCATGAAATATCAATGCAAAAACCGGGGCCAGGGTCAGACCCTCGAAAGCAAAATGCCGCATCGTTCCCGGTTGTCCGCGACGCCCCCTCGCGGCCAGAGCATTCATTCACATTGATCCAGGAGATAAGCGATGAGCGACCCGAAGTCCACCATCATCTACACGCTGACCGATGAGGCGCCGCTGCTGGCGACCGGGTCCTTCCTGCCGATCATCCGCACCTTCACCGCCCCTGCGGGCATCAACGTGGCCACCAGCGACATCTCGGTGGCCGGCCGCATCCTGGCGCAGTTCCCCGAATGCCTGACCGAAGAGCAGCGCGTGCCGGACAACCTGGCCGAGCTGGGCAAGCTGACGCTGCGCCCCGAGGCCAACATCATCAAGCTGCCCAACATCAGCGCCTCGATCGCCCAGCTGAAGGCGGCCATCAAGGAACTGCAGGACAAGGGCTACAAGATCCCCGACTACCCCGAGAACCCGAAGAACGAGGAAGAGCAGTCGATCAAGGCGCGCTACTCGAAGTGCACCGGCTCGGCGGTGAACCCGGTGCTGCGCGAAGGCAACTCCGACCGCCGCGCGCCGCGCGCCGTCAAGGAGTACGCGCGCAAGAACCCGCACAGCATGGCCGAGTGGAGCCAGGCTTCGCGCACCCACGTCTCGCACATGCACGCCGGCGACTTCTACCACGGTGAGAAGTCGATGACGCTGGACCGCGCGCGCGATGTGAAGATGGAGCTGATCACCAAGAGCGGCAAGACCATCGTGCTCAAGCCCAAGGTCTCGCTGCTCGACCGCGAGGTGATCGACAGCATGTTCATGAGCAAGAAGGCCCTGCTGGCCTTCTACGAGAAGGAGATCGAGGACGCCCGCAAGACCGGCGTGATGTTCTCGCTGCACGTCAAGGCGACGATGATGAAGGTCTCGCACCCGATCGTCTTCGGCCACTGCGTGAAGATCTTCTACCGCGAGGCCTTCGCCAAGCACGCCGAGACCTTCAAGGAGCTGGGCGTCAACGTCAACAACGGCATGGTCGATCTCTACACCAAGATCGAGAAGCTGCCGGCCTCGCAGCGCGACGAGATCAAGCGCGACCTGCACGCCTGCCACGAGCACCGCCCCGAGCTGGCGATGGTGGACTCGGCCAAGGGCATCACCAACTTCCACTCGCCCAACGACGTGATCGTCGACGCCTCGATGCCGGCGATGATCCGCTCGGGCGGCAAGATGTACGGCGCCGACGGCCGCCTGAAGGACGTCAAGGCCGTGATGCCCGAATCGACCTTCGCCCGCATCTACCAGGAGATGATCAACTTCTGCAAGTGGCACGGCGCCTTCGACCCGAAGACCATGGGCACGGTGCCCAACGTCGGCCTGATGGCCCAGCAGGCCGAGGAATACGGCTCGCACGACAAGACCTTCGAGATCCCCGAGGACGGTGTGGCCAACATCACCGACCTCGAGACCGGCGAGGTGCTGCTGAGCCAGAACGTGGAAGAGGGCGACATCTGGCGCATGTGCCAGGTCAAGGACGCCGCGATCCGCGACTGGGTCAAGCTGGCCGTCAACCGCGCCCGCAACTCGGGCATGCCGGTGGTCTTCTGGCTCGACAGCTACCGCCCGCACGAGGCGCAGCTGATCCGCAAGGTCAAGATGTACCTGCACGAGCACGACACCAATGGCCTGGACATCCAGATCATGAGCCAGGTGCGGGCGATGCGCTACACGCTGGAGCGCGTGATCCGCGGCATGGACACGATCAGCGCCACCGGCAACATCCTGCGCGACTACCTGACCGACCTGTTCCCCATCATGGAACTGGGCACCTCGGCCAAGATGCTGTCGATCGTGCCGCTGATGGCCGGTGGCGGCATGTACGAGACCGGCGCCGGCGGCTCGGCCCCGAAGCATGTGCAGCAGCTGGTGGAAGAGAACCATCTGCGCTGGGACAGCCTGGGCGAGTTCCTGGCGCTGGCGGTGAGCCTGGAGGACCTGGGCCTGAAGAACGGCAACAGCCGCGCCAAGCTGCTGGCCAAGACGCTGGATGCGGCCACCGGCAAGCTGCTGGACAACCGCAAGTCGCCCAGCCCCAAGACCGGTGAGCTCGACAACCGCGGCAGCCAGTTCTACCTGGCGATGTACTGGGCGCAGGAGCTGGCGGGCCAGACCGAGGACGCCGAGCTGGCCGCCACGTTCGCGCCGCTGGCCAAGACCCTGGCCGACAACGAGGCCAAGATCGTGGCCGAGCTGGCCGAGGTGCAGGGCAAGCCGGCCGACATCGGCGGCTACTACAAGCCCGACACCGCCAAGCTGACCGCGGTGATGTGCCCCAGCGCCACCTTCAACGCGGCGCTGGCCTCGCTGAGCCGCTGAGCGCTGTGCGCGGGCGCTGCGGCCCGCTGGGCTGAGAGGCTCAGTCGGGCTGCGGTGCCTGGGTCAGCGGCAGGTCCAGCTGCCGCCGCAGCGCCATGAATGAGCGCGCGACCCCGCTGGCGCTGATGCTGTAGGCGCCGCGCTGCAGCCGCTCCATCTCGTGGATGCGGCCGCTGCGCTGCAGGCTCAGCAGGTTGGACGCCGCGTGGTGGAAGCTGCGGTGGCTGTCCACCAGCTGGCGAAAGGCCGGCAGCTGGCCCACCGAGGCCTTGCCGTCGTTCTGCAGCCAGCGACCCAGCACGCAGCGGTCGTCGAAGCAGATGTCCTCGGGCTTCATGCCCGCGTCCGTCAGGCCGCTGAGCTGGCCCTCGAAGCGGATCTTCCAGTGGTCGTGTGCCGCCTGGGCCGCCAGCAGGTCGAGCAGGCGATGCAGCGCGTCGTCCTGCGGTTCGGCAGGCGGCGCGGTCCCGAAGCGGTGGATCAGGCGGGTGAAGAGTCCGGTGAGCATGGGTCGGCGCAGGGCAGTCGACCAGCTTATCGGCCATTGCGCAGCGAACTTCAGTCCCGCGCAAGGCTTCGTGAGCACGTCACGGCGGCGGCCCCCGCTGTGCCCTGGCCGCCACGCCGTGCCCAGGATCGTTGTTCAGGCCTGGGCGATGGCCTGGGCCAGGCGCCACAGCAGTTCGCGCTGGGCGGCCACCAGGTCGTCGGTCGAGGCGCTGGCGGCGGTGGCGCGCAGGCTGATCTCGCGCACCGCCGGCGCCTCCCGGCCCTGCGGGTCCTGCAGCCACCAGCGCGCGCTCAGCACCACGGCCTGGTCGTCGGGCTCGGGATCCAGACGCTGGATCTCGACGCGCAGCTGGCGTGCCGCGCTGACGCCCGGCGGCAGGCCGCCGGCAAAGACGCTGGCGGTGCCACGCAGCCGCGCCAGGTCGGCCAGCAGCAGCCGCGGCACGGCGTCGCGCAGCGGTTCGGCCCAGCGGGCCGCGGGCACGGCATTCAGGGCCGACCGGCCGCTGGGGCGCAGCACCGATTCACGGTCCAGGTAGGCCGGCAACTGCACCGCCAGCAATTGCCAGACCGGGCTGTCGGCCCGCGCGGGCGCCACCGGGCCGGGCGCTTCGGCGCGCAGCTGGTACCAGGTGATCGCCGGGGAGCTGCTGCAGGCGGCGAGCAGGGCTGCCAGGGCGAGGGGAGCAAGGCGCAGGCGCATGGCGGCGGGCTTTCTCATTGGCGGCCACGCAGCACCGATTCGGGCTGCTGGTTCAGGGTGTCGGCCAGCTCGCGCAGCGAGCGCGCGGCGCTGGCCAGGTCGGTCAGGGCGCGCTGCAGGTCGCGGTTCAGCGGCGCGTCGGTACCCACCGACTCGCGCAGCACGACGCCGGTGCGGGCCATCTCGTCGGCGGCGCCCCGCAGCTTGGTGGCCAGTGCGCCATCGGGCTGGAAGGTGGTGCCCACCCGGCGCGCCGAGTCGGTGACGGCGCTGGCCGCCACGCGCAGGTCCTCGGTGGTCTTGCGGGCGGCGTCCAGCGTGGCCTCGGCGCGGTCGAGCAGCGGCCCGCTGCGCTGGTCCAGGCGCTGGCTCAGGTTGACCAGGTGGCGGGTGATGTCGTCCAGGTCCTTCAGTGCACGCGACAGCTCGGGCGCACTGACCATGGCCCGGGTGGTGCTGGCGATCGCGCCGATGTCCTCGATCAGGCGCTTGACGTCGATCTGGTCGATCTGGTTGCGCAGTTCCTGGAACACCGTGGCCACCGTGGGAATCTCGGGTTGGCCGGTGCCGCCCTGGCTCATCGAGGGCTTGTCGGGGCGGAAGTCCAGGTCGATGTAGAGCTGACCGGTGAGGATGCTCTGCATCGCCAGCTGGGCCCGCAGGCCGCTGCCCACCAGGGTCTGCACGGTGGCGCGCAGGTTGGCATCGGCGCTGCCGCCGCCGACATTGCGCAGCGCATCGGCGTCGAGTTCCGCCACCACCGGGATGCTGACATGGTGCCCGGCGGCATCCCACTTCACGCCCACCGAACTGACGCTGCCCAGGCGCACACCGCGGAAGACCACCGGCGCGCCCACCTGCAGGCCGTAGATGCTGCCGCTGAAGTACATCACCACCTGCTGGCGGGTGGCGAACAGCCGCCCCCCGGCAACGGTGAACACGGTGGCGAACAGCAGCACCAGGGCGCCGACGACGAACAGGCCCAGCAGCGCCGGGTTGCCGTGGCGGCGGATCATGGCCGGGCCCGTCCCTGCAGGAAACGCCGCACCGGCTCGGGGCCGTGCTGCAACAGGGTGCGGGGCGCGTCCAGCGCGGTCATGGTCTTCTCCTGGGCGTCGAGGAAGAGGGCACGGTCGGCGACCGCGAAGATGCTGTCGAGCTCATGGGTCACCATCACGATCGTCGTGCCCAGATGATCGCGCAAGTGCAGGATCAGCTCATCCAGCCGCGCCGAGGTGATCGGGTCCAGCCCGGCGCTGGGCTCGTCCAGGTACAGCAGGGGCGGGTCCAGCGCCATCGCGCGGGCGATGGCAGCGCGCTTCTTCATGCCGCCCGAGAGATCGGCCGGCGCAGCGTCGAAGGCGCCCTCCAGGCCCACCAGGGCCAGCTTGAAGCGGGCCAGGGACTCCACCTCGGCCGGCGCCAGCGTGGTCAGCTCCTGCAGCGGCAGCATCACGTTCTCGCCCACGCTCATCGAGCTCCACAGCGCGCCGGCCTGGAACATCACGCCAAAGCGTTCGCGCAGCAGGTCGCGCTGCGCCTCGTCGGCACTGGCCAGGTCGATGTCGCCGTAGCGGATGCGCCCCTGCGCCGGGGCCTGCAGGCCGATCAGGTGGCGCAACAGCGTGCTCTTGCCGCAGCCGCTGCCGCCCATCAGCACCAGCACTTCGCCGGGCTGCACCGCGAAGTTCAGGTCATGCTGGATCACCCGCCCGTCCCAGGCCAGCGTCAGGTCCTCGACATGCACCAGCGCGTCGTCCATCACCACCCCAGGCGCTGGAAGCTGATCGTCAGCGCCGACGCGGCGACGACGATCCAGACGATGGCCTGCACCACCGCCGCGGTGGTGGCCTCACCCACCGCCTGGGCGCTGCGGCCGGCGTGCAGGCCCTGGCGGCAGCCCGCCAGCGCCACCAGCAGGCCGTAGACCGTGGCCTTGAGCAGGCCGATCGAGACATGGGCCAGGCTCAGCGCATTGAAGCTGCGCACCAGGTACTCCAGCGGCTCGACGCGGAAGATGCCCACCGCGACGAACATGCCCGCGATCATCGCCACCCCGGCCGCGTACACCGTGAGCAGCGGCGCCATCAGCGTCAGCGCGATGGTGCGCGGCAGCACCAGGTGCTCCACCGGGTCCAGGCCCAGGGTGCGCAGCGCGTCGATCTCCTCGTTGGCCTGCATGCTGCCCAGCTGCGCCGCGAAGGCCGCGCCCACCCGGCCGGCCAGGATCACCGCGGTCATCAGCGCGGCCACCTCGCGCACCTCGCCGATCGTCACCAGGTCGGCCATGTAGATCTGGGCGCCGAAGCGCTGCAGCTGCGCCGCGCCCAGGTAGGCGATGATCAGCCCGACCAGGGCGCTGACCAGCGAGACGATCGGCAGGCTGGACGGCCCGGTGGCCCAGAGCTGGTGCACCAGGTCCTGGCCGCGCATCGCGGTGCGTCCGCGCAGCAGGCGCCCCAGGGCCATCAGGGTCTCGCCGACGAAACCCAGGGTCACCGTGGCGCGTTCGACGAAGCGCGTCAGCAGCAGCCCCAGGCGGCTCAGCACACCGGGTTCGGGCGGCACCGGCGCTGCGGCGCTGGACGCGCTGGCCAGCGACAAAACTTCGCGCAGGCCGCTGGGCAGGGCGGCCAGGTCCAGCGGCACCGCAGGCTCGCGCCGGGCCAGGTCCGCGCCCAGCTGCCACAGCCGCGCGGCGAGCCGGCTGTCCCAGGCCTGCAGCGCGTCAGCGCGCACCTGCACCCGCCGCGCCGTGGCCGGCAGGCCACCCAGGCCAGGCCAGGCGGCCGAGGCCTCGGGCGCCCGCCAGTCGCCACGCAGGTCCAGGGTGGCCAGCGGCCCATCGGCCTGCCAATGGGCGGCCGGGGGAATCCGGTCGGCGGAGTCAGCCATCACCCTCACTGTAAGGCCAATGCGGCGCGACCTTGGCGGGTGGGTGTATCGTTCGCCTGGGGCGAATGCTTGCTTGTCAAACCCCGTGTGCGCCGGCCCGAGCCTTCGTGCAACATCCGGTTCAGCGATGCGGCTGTTGGTGCTGGACTCACCGGTCCTCTCCCAGCCGATCCCTGGCCGCCTGACCATGGCCACCCGGGGACGGTGCATGCAGCGGTCGCCCCCCATTCCTGTGCTGCGATGCGTTTCGACCTCATCACGCTGAACCTGGTGCTCGCGATCTCCGAGACCCGCAACCTGACGCGGGCGGCGGAGCGCGAGCATCTGGCGCTGGCCGCCGCCAGCAAGCGCCTGAAGGACCTGGAGACCCGCCTGGGCGTGCAACTGTTCGTTCGCCGCGCGCGCGGCGTGGAGCCCACCGAGGCCGGCCGCGCGCTGGTGCGCCACATCCGCGGCCTGCATGCCTCGCTGCATGCGCTGGAGAGCGAGGTGGTCGAGTTCAGCCGCGGCATCAAGGGCCACCTGCGCATCGCCGCCAATGCCGGCGCCATTGCCGAGTGCCTGCCGGCCGACCTGGCCGCCTTCTCGCGTGAGCATCCGCAGATCCGCATCAGCCTGGAAGACCTGACCAGCGCCGAGGTCCAGGCCGCGGTGGCCGATGGCCGCGCCGATGTGGGCATCTTCGCCCAGCCGCTGTCCGACCAGCGCCTGCGCGCTTGGCCCTACCGCGACGGCCAGCTGGCGGTGATCCTGCCGCGCGGCCACGCGCTGGCGGCCGAGCCGGGCGCACTGGCCTTCGAGTCGCTGCTGGACTACGACATCGTCGGCCTGCACATCGGCGCCTCGGTGCACGAGCTGATGCTGCAGCGCGCGCTGGAGCGCGGCCGAACGCTCAACGCCCGGCTGCAGGTGCGCGGCTTCGACGCCATCGCCCAGCTGGTCGACGCCGGCCTGGGCGTGGCCCTGTTGCCGGCGGCGGTGGCCGAGCGCTTCGCCCGGCTGTTCGCGATCGAGGTGCGACCGCTGCTCGATGCCTGGTCACAGCGCACCTACCTGATCGCCGCGCGCGACCAGGAGGTGCTGCCGGCCGTGGTGCAGCGCTTCGTCGATGCCCTGACACGCGACGTGCCGCTGGTCTCGCCGACCGGCGGCGCATCGCCGACAATCCCTGTCCCGCGCGCACCCCGCGCGACGATTCCTTCCTGACCTTCTCCGGCCTGCCATGACCGCACGCACCCTGTACGACAAGCTGTGGGACGAACACGTCGTCCACACCGAGGAGGACGGCACCGCCGTGCTCTACATCGACCGCCACCTGGTGCACGAGGTCACCAGCCCGCAGGCCTTCGAAGGCCTGCGCGAGGCCGGCCGGCCGGTCTGGCGCACCAGCTCGGTGGTGGCCACCGCCGACCACAACACGCCCACCGACGGCTGGGAGCTGGGCCTGGACGGCATCAAGGACCCGATCTCCAAGGAGCAGGTGGTCACGCTGGACGCCAACATCAGGGCCTTCGGCTCGGCCGCCTACTTCCCGTTCATGAGCAAGCGCCAGGGCATCGTCCACGTGGTCGGCCCCGAGAACGGCGCCACGCTGCCGGGCATGACGGTGGTCTGCGGCGACAGCCACACCTCCACCCATGGCGCCTTCGGCGCGCTGGCGCATGGCATCGGCACCTCCGAGGTCGAGCACGTGCTGGCCACCCAGACCCTGCTCGCCAAGAAGGCGAAGAACATGCTGGTGCGGGTGGACGGCGAACTGGCCCGCGGCCTGACCGCCAAGGACATCGTGCTGGCGATCATCGGCAGGATCGGCACCGCCGGCGGCACCGGCTACACGATCGAGTTCGGCGGCTCGGCCATCCGCGCGCTGAGCATGGAAGGCCGCATGACCGTGTGCAACATGGCGATCGAGGCGGGCGCCCGCGCCGGCCTGGTGGCGGTGGACGACAAGACCATCGACTACGTCAAGGGCCGCCCCTTCGCGCCCCAGGGCGTGGAGTGGGAACTGGCGGTGGCGCACTGGCGCACCCTGCACTCCGACGACGGCGCGCACTTCGACAAGGTGGTGGTGCTCGATGCCGCGCAGATCAAGCCGCAGGTCACCTGGGGCACCAGCCCCGAGATGGTGCTGGCGATCGACGAGCGCGTGCCCGACCCCGACAAGGAGAAGGACGGCGTGAAGCGGGCTGCGATCGAGCGGGCGTTGAGCTACATGGGCCTGGAGCCCAACAAGGCGATCAACGACATCCGCGTCGACAAGGTCTTCATCGGCTCGTGCACCAACAGCCGCATCGAGGACATGCGCGAGGCCGCCGCGGTGGTGCAGCGCGTGGGCGGGCGCATTGCCGCCAACATCCGCCAGGCGCTGGTGGTGCCGGGCTCGGGCCTGGTCAAGGCGCAGGCCGAGGCCGAGGGCCTGGACAAGGTCTTCACCGCCGCCGGCTTCGAGTGGCGCCAGCCCGGCTGCAGCATGTGCCTGGCGATGAACGCCGACCGGCTGGAGCCCGGCGAGCGCTGCGCCAGCACCAGCAACCGCAACTTCGAGGGCCGCCAGGGCAACGGCGGCCGCACCCACCTGGTCAGCCCCGCGATGGCCGCCGCCGCCGCGATGGCCGGCCATTTCGTCGACATCCGTCGCATCGCCTGAACGCAAGGAGCCACCGCATGAAGACCGTGTTCGCCCTGATCGCCGCGCTGTTCGTCCTGGCCGGCTGCAACACCTTCGAGGGCATGGGCAAGGACATCCAGAAGGCCGGCGAGACCATCGAAGGCGCTGCCAAGAAGAAGTAAGCATGGACCAGTTCACCGTACACCAGGGCCTGGTGGCCCCGATGGATCGCGCCAATGTCGACACCGACGCGATCATCCCCAAGCAGTTCCTGAAGTCGATCAAGCGCACCGGCTTCGGCCCGAACCTGTTCGACGAGTGGCGCTACCTGGACAAGGGCGAGCCCGGCCAGGACCCGGCCAGCCGCCGGCCCAACCCCGACTTCGTGCTGAACCAGCCGCGTTATGCCGGCGCCAGCATCCTGCTGGCGCGCGACAACTTCGGTTGCGGCTCCAGCCGCGAGCACGCGCCCTGGGCGCTGCAGCAGTACGGCTTCCGCGCCATCATCGCCCCCAGCTTCGCCGACATCTTCTTCAACAACTGCTTCAAGAACGGCGTGCTGCCGATCGTGCTGCCCGAGTCGCAGGTGGCGAAGCTGTTCGACGAGGTGGCGGCCTTTCCGGGCTACACGCTGACGATCGACCTGCCGCGCCAGGTCATCGTCAAGGGCGACGGCAGCGAACTGCCCTTCGAGGTGCAGGCCTTCCGCAAGTACTGCCTGGTCAATGGCTTCGACGACATCGGCCTGACGCTGCGCCACGCCGACAAGATCAAGGCCTACGAGGCCGAGCGCCTGGCGAAGATGCCCTGGCTGGGCACCTCGATGCCGCAGCTCTGAATTCCCGACATTCCAAGAAAGAACACGATGAGCATGAAGATCGCCGTGCTGCCGGGTGACGGCATCGGCACCGAGATCGTCGCCGAGGCGGTCAAGGTCCTGCAGGTGCTGGACCTGCCGCTGGAGATGGAGCAGGCCCCGGTGGGCGGCGCCGCCTACGAACTGCACGGCCACCCGCTGCCCGAGGGCACGCTGAACCTGGCCAAGTCCGCCGACGCCATCCTCTTCGGCGCCGTGGGCGACTGGAAGTACGACAAGCTCGACCGCCCGCTGCGCCCCGAGCAGGCCATCCTGGGTCTGCGCAAGCACCTGGGCCTGTTCGCCAACTTCCGCCCGGCGATCTGCTACGAGCAGCTGGTGGGCGCCTCCAGCCTCAAGCCCGAACTGGTGGCCGGCCTGGACATCCTGATCATCCGCGAGCTGACCGGCGACATCTACTTCGGCCAGCCCAGGGGCCGCCGCACCGCGGTGGACGGCCTGTTCCCCGGCGCCGACGAGGCCTTCGACACGATGCGCTACTCGCGCCCCGAGATCGAGCGCATCGCCCATGTCGCCTTCCAGGCAGCGCGCCAGCGCGGCCGCAAGGTCACCAGCGTCGACAAGGCCAACGTGCTCGAGACCTTCCAGTTCTGGAAGGACGTGGTCATCGAGGTGCATGCCCAGTACCCCGATGTCGAGCTGCAGCACATGTACGTCGACAACGCGGCGATGCAGCTGGTCAAGTCGCCCAAGTCCTTCGACGTGGTGGTGACCGGCAACATGTTCGGCGACATCCTGTCGGACGAGGCCTCGATGCTGACCGGCTCGATCGGCATGCTGCCCTCCGCCTCGCTGAACGACCGCAAGCAGGGTCTGTACGAGCCCAGCCACGGCAGCGCGCCGGACATCGCTGGTAAGGGTATTGCAAACCCGCTGGCTACAATCCTGTCTGCTGCCATGATGCTCCGCTTCTCCCTCCAAGCACCCGAGGCTGCCGACCGCATCGAGTCGGCCGTCAAATCGGTGCTGGCTGCCGGCTACCGTACGCCGGACATCTGGAGCGAAGGCACCCAGAAGGTGGGCACGCGCGAGATGGGTGATGCAGTCGTCGCCGCCCTCATGGGCAACGGCGCGGGCAAAACCATTACCACGATCACCAAGAGCTGACAGCTCGGTTTCGTCTCGCCCCCACACCTGGACCCCGGCGAACGAGCCGGGGAAGTCAGGGGTCCGGGATTGGCTACACACAAGGAAACTGGAAATGGCACTCGTAGGTCTCGTCGGTTGGCGCGGCATGGTCGGTTCGGTCTTGATGGACCGCATGCAGGCCGAGAACGACTTCGCGCACTTTGAACCGCTGTTCTTCTCCACCTCCAATGCCGGCGGTGCCGCCCCGGCGCAGGCGAAGAACGAAACCCGTCTGCAGGACGCGCATGACATCGCCGCGCTCAAGCGCTGCGACATCGTCCTGACCTGCCAGGGGGGCGACTACACCTCGGCCGTCTACCCCAAGCTGCGCGCCGAAGGCTGGAATGGCCACTGGATCGACGCCGCCTCCACGCTGCGCATGGAGAAGGACGCCGTCATCGTGCTGGACCCGGTGAACATGCCCGTCATCAAGGACGCGCTGGCCAAGGGCGGCAAGAACTGGATCGGCGGCAACTGCACCGTCAGCTGCATGCTGATGGGCGTGGGCGCGCTGTACAAGGCCGGTCTGGTCGAGTGGATGTCCACCCAGACCTACCAGGCCGCCTCGGGCGGCGGTGCGCAGCACATGCGTGAGCTGCTGACCCAGTACGGCACCCTCAACGCCGAGGTCAAGGCCCTGCTGGACGACCCGAAGAGCGCCATTCTGGAAATCGACCGCAAGGTGATCGCCAAGCAGCGTGCCCTGTCGGGCGCCGAGACCGCCAACTTCGGCGTGCCGCTGGGCGGCTCGCTGATCCCCTGGATCGACAAGGACCTGGGCAACGGCCAATCCAAGGAAGAGTGGAAGGGCATGGCCGAGACCAACAAGATCCTCGGCCTGGGCGAGGGCTTCAGCGCTCCCGCGGTGCCGGTGGACGGTTTCTGCGTCCGTGTGGGCGCGATGCGCTGCCACAGCCAGGCCCTGACCCTGAAGCTGAAGAAGGACGTGCCGGTGGCGGATCTGGAAGCCATGATTGCCGCCGACAACGAGTGGGTGAAGGTGGTGCCCAACACCCGCGAGGCCACGCTCCGGGACCTGACGCCGGTGGCCGTGACCGGCACCATGACCATCCCGGTGGGTCGCATCCGCAAGCTGGCCATGGGCCCCGAGTACGTCGGCGCCTTCACCATCGGCGACCAGCTGCTGTGGGGCGCCGCCGAGCCGCTGCGCCGCATGCTGCGCATCCTGCTGGCCCAGTGAGTGCCACCACCGGCGCCGAAGCGGGCGCCGGATGTCCGAGCCGTCCATGACCCGCCTGCGCGGGCTGGCGGCCGGGCCTGTTGCAAGTCGTTGCCACTCGTTGCCGTCTGGCAACGATAAAGGCGCTGCGCTGCGGGCAAACAGCGCGACCGGCATCAACTCAGGTTTTGGATGAGCTTGCGAGCCTATATGCTTGCTGCTATGGTGTTTTCTCGCCTTGGTGCGACCAGGGGGTCGTGCGGGGCTGCAGAAAACCATCGATGACGGCGCAGCCGCCCAGGCGTCTGTGCCCAGCGTTGTCGGAGACGCCTTGAAGAACACCACCACAACGTCCGCGGGAATGGCCCTGTCCAGCCTGGCGATCGCGGCCTGGCTGGCGCTGTCCGCGCCCGCCGCCGAGGCCCTGGGCCTGGGGCGCCTGAGCGTGCGTTCCGCGCTGGGCGAGCCGCTGCGCGCCGAGATCGACATCAGCAGCATCACGCCCGAGGAAGCCGACACGCTCAAGGCCGTGCTGGCCTCGCCCGAGTCCTTCCGCTCGGCCGGGGTCGAGATGAACCCGGCGCTGCAAGGTGTCCAGGTGACGCTGGTGCGGGGCGCCGATGGCCGCCCGGTACTGCGCATGGCGGGTGACCGCGCCGTCAGCGAGCCCTTCCTGGACGTCATCCTGGACCTCAGCTGGGCCTCGGGCCGCCTGCAGCGGTCCTACACGCTGCTGATCGATCCGCCGATCAAGCCGGCCCCAGCACCCGCGCCACAGACCGCTCCGGTGATGTCCAACGCGCCGGCGCAGGCGCCGGTGGCCCGCCCGGTGCGGCCGCAGCCCGCGCCCAGCGCCGAGCCGGTGGCGCCGACGGCGGCCTCGGCCCCCGCAGCCCGTCCGCCGGCACCGACCCCGCCCAGCACCCCGGCGGCACCGGCGGCGCCGACCCAGGGCTACCGTGTGAAGAGCGGCGACACGCTCTCCAGCATCGCCAACGCCAACGCACGGCCTGGCGTGTCGCTGGACCAGATGCTGGTGGCCCTGTACCGCGGCAACCCCGACGCCTTCGTTGGCAACAACATGAACCGCCTCAAGGCCGGCGTCGTGCTCGACGTGGCCGAGGCCCAGGCCCGTGCCGGCGAGATTCCGGCGGCCGAGGCGCGCCGGGTGTTCCAGGCGCAGAGCGCCGATTTCGCCGCCTTCCGTCAGCGCCTGGCCGGCGCCGCGCCGGTGGTCAAGTCGGCCGAGCCGCCGCGCCAGGCCCAGGGCAAGGTCGATGCCGCGGTCAAGGACCGCAAGACCGACAGCGCGCCCACGCCGGATCAGCTCAAGCTCTCCAAGGGCGGTCTGAAGGCCGCCAGCGCGCCCGAAGCCAAGATCTCCAAGGACACCGAGCGCAAGGCCGCCGAGGCGCGCATGTCCGAGCTGACGCGCAACGTCGAGGAGCTCAAGCGCCTGTCTTCTGGCGCTTCTGCGGTGGGCAAGGCAGCGTCTGCGCCGGCGCAGCCGCCGGTGGCGGTGACCAAGCCGGTGACGCCGCCTCCACCCCCGCCGCCTCCGCCGCCTCCGCCGGCGCCGGCCGCCTCGGTGGCCCCGCCGCCGGTCGTGGCCAGTGCGCCGGCCTCGGCCGCGGCGCCCGCGTCGGCGGCGGCACCGTCAGCGTCGGCCGCGCCTGCGGTGGCCGAGCCGGCCTCGGCCGCGGCATCGCGCCCGCCGCGCCCGCCGGAGCCGGCCCCCGCCGCCGAACCCGGCGTGCTGGACTCGCTGAGCGAGAACCCCTTCGTGCTGCTGCTGGGCGTGGGCCTGGTGGCGCTGCTGGCCGGCTGGGGCGTGATGCGCCTGCGCCGCCGCGGCCAGGAGGGCGCCGGCGAGACCTCGTTCATCGAGAGCAAGCTCCAGCCCGATTCCTTCTTCGGCGCCTCTGGCGGCCAGCGGGTCGACACCCGCGACGGTGCCACCAGCGCGGCCGCGTCCTCGTCGCTGAGCTACTCGCTGAGCCAGCTCGATGCGATCGGCGATGTCGACCCGGTGGCCGAAGCCGACGTCTACCTCGCCTATGGCCGCGACCTGCAGGCCGAGGAGATCCTCAAGGAAGCCCTGCGCACCGACCCGGCCCGCGCCGCGATCCGCACCAAGCTGCTCGAGGTCTATGCCAAGCGCGCCGATGCCGAGGCCTTCATGCAGCAGGCGCGCCAGCTGCACGAGATGACCGGCGGTCAGGGCGAGGACTGGGCGCGTGCGGCGGAACTGGGTCGACAGATCGATCCGGCCGAGCCGATGTTCGCGGCCAACGAGGACATGCTGCCGGCCACCGCCTCCTTGGTGGACGACAGCGCGCCCCCCGCCGCCGTCGAGCCCGACCCACTGCCCGAACCCGACCCGGTGCCCGCCGCCGCGGCCGCGCCGGCCGGTCCTTCGTCCACCTACGACATCGACATCGACCTCGATTCCCCGTCGCAGCTCAGCGGCCTCGAGAACACCCGGCCGATGACCGGCTCCGAGCCGACGATGGACCTGGGCGAGCCCTCGGTCCACGGCATGCTCGACGACGACCCGGTGACCACCCGCCGCGGCCAGCTCGACGAGCTGGACCTGGGCGAGGCGACCACGCCCAGCGCCTTCGACGCGCTGGCGCCTGAACTGCCACCGGCCGTCGCCCCGGCGCCCGCGCCGCGCGACGCCCAGCCCTCGGCACCGGTGGACTTCGACTTCGGCGACCTGTCGCTCGACCTGCCCAATGAGCCGGCCGCGCCGCCGCCGCCGCCCAGCGGCGATGACCTGGACGCCGGCAGTGGCGATCCGCTGCAGCGCAAGATCGAGCTGGCCGACGAGTTCCGCCGCATCGGTGACATCGAAGGTGCCCGCGACCTGCTCCAGGAAGTGATCGAGAAGTCCGATGGCGCGCTGAAGGCCCGCGCCCAGAGCCTGCTGGATGAGCTCTGAGCCCGTGCCGTCGCCCATGGGCGACGGTCGGGCGGGGCGGCCACTGCGGCGCATCGCGCTGGGCGTGGCCTACCGTGGCGAGGCCTACCACGGCTGGCAGAGCCAGCCGGGCGGACGCACCGTGCAGGACCACCTGGAGCAGGCGCTGTCGCAGTTCGCCGCGCAGCCGGTGCACACCGTCTGCGCCGGCCGCACCGACACCGGGGTGCATGCGCTGAACCAGGTGGTTCACTTCGACACGCCACTGGCGCGTGAGGACTTCTCCTGGGTACGCGGCACCAACCGCTACCTGCCGAATGACATCGCCGTGCAGTGGTGCCGCGAGGTGCCGCCGCACTTCCATGCGCGCAACGGCGCGCGTGGCCGGCGCTACCGCTACCTGCTGCTGGAGTCGCCGGTGCGCCCGGCGATCGAGCGCGGCGGCTGCGGCTGGAGCTTCCGGCCGCTCGATGCCGATGCGATGCGCGCCGCCGCCGCTCACCTGGTGGGCGAGCACGACTTCACCTCCTTCCGCTCGTCGGAGTGCCAGGCGGCGTCGCCGGTGAAGCAGCTGCACGCCATCCGCATCGATCAGCGCGGCGCCTACTGGCGCTTCGAGTTCGACGGCATCGCCTTCCTGCACCACATGGTGCGCAACATCATGGGTTGCCTGGTGGCGGTGGGCGCCGGCACCCGCCCGCCCGGCTGGATGGCCGAGGTGCTGGCCGCGCGATCGCGTGACGCCGCCGCACCCACCTTTGCCCCGGACGGCCTGTACTTCCTGGGGCCCCGCTACGATGCCGGGTTCGGCCTGCCGGAGCACACGGCGGCCATGGACTGGATGCCATGAACCCCCTGACACCGCGCACCCGCATCAAGATCTGCGGCCTGACCCGCGAGGCCGACGTCGACGCCGCCGTCACCGCTGGCGCCGATGCGATCGGCTTCGTGCTCTACCCGAAGAGCCCTCGCGCCGTCACGGCGGCGCGCGCGGGCGACCTGGCGCGCCGTCTGCCGCCTTTCGTGACACCGGTGCTGCTGTTCGTCAACGCCACCGCCGACGAGATCGCCGCCGGCCTGGCGGCGGTGCCGCAGGCCCTGCTGCAGTTCCATGGCGACGAGCCCCCCGAGGCCTGCACCGCGCCCGGCCGACCCTACCTGCGGGCGGCCCGGATGGCACCGGACGTCGATTTGCTAGACTTGGCGGCTCGCCACCCCAGCGCCCAGGCGCTGCTGCTCGACGCCCATGTCGAGGGCTACGGGGGCGGCGGAAAGGCGTTCGATTGGTCTCTCATACCGCCCGGCGTTCCCTGTCCGGTCGTTTTGTCTGGTGGGTTGAATCCTGCAAGCGTGATCGATGGGGTGATGCACGTCCGGCCCTGGGCCGTTGACGTGAGCTCCGGCGTGGAGAGCGCCAAGGGCATCAAGGACGCCGCGCTGATGCACCGCTTCTGCCAGGCGGTGCGCGAGGCCGATGCCCGAGTCGCCCAGGCCAGCGCCGGCACCTGAACGCTGCATTCCAAGGATTCCTGTCATGTATGAGTACCAGCAGCCCGATGCATCGGGCCACTTCGGTCCGTACGGCGGCAGCTTCGTCTCCGAGACGCTGACCCATGCGCTCGAGGAACTGAAGGCCGCCTACGCCCACTACCGCAACGATCCCGAGTTCCGCCGCGAGTTCGAGGACGAGCTCAAGCACTTCGTTGGCCGTCCCAGCCCGATCTACCACGCCGCGCGCCTGTCGCGCGAGGTGGGCGGCGCGCAGATCTACCTCAAGCGCGAAGACCTGAACCACACCGGCGCGCACAAGGTGAACAACACCATCGGCCAGGCCCTGCTGGCCCGCCGCATGGGCAAGCCGCGCGTGATCGCCGAGACCGGCGCCGGCCAGCACGGCGTGGCCACCGCCACCATCTGCGCCCGCTACGGCCTGGAGTGCATCGTCTACATGGGCAGCGAGGACGTGAAGCGCCAGAGCCCCAATGTCTACCGCATGCACTTGCTGGGCGCCAAGGTGGTGCCGGTCGAGAGCGGCTCCAAGACGCTGAAGGACGCGCTCAACGAAGCGCTGCGCGACTGGGTCACCAACGTCGAAAACACCTTCTACATCATCGGCACCGTGGCCGGCCCGGCGCCGTACCCCGAGATGGTGCGCGACTTCCAGCGCGTCATCGGCGACGAATGCCTGCAGCAGATGCCCGAGTACCTGGGCGCCGGCCGCCAGCCCGATGCGGTGGTGGCCTGCGTGGGTGGCGGCAGCAATGCGATGGGCATCTTCTACCCCTACATCCCCCACGAGCAGGTGCGCCTGATCGGCGTGGAGGCCGCAGGCGATGGCCTGGATACGGGCCGCCATGCCGCCAGCATCTCGGCCGGCAGCCCCGGCGTGCTGCACGGCAACCGCACCTACCTGCTGCAGGACGAGAACGGCCAGATCATCGAGACCCATTCGGTCTCGGCTGGCCTGGACTATCCCGGCGTCGGCCCCGAGCACGCCTACCTGCACGACATCGGCCGCGCCGAATACGTGGGCTGCACCGACGCCGAGGCCATGGCCGCCTTCCACCGCCTGTGCCGCACCGAAGGCATCATCCCGGCGCTGGAATCCAGCCATGCAGTGGCCTACGCCATGAAGCTGGCCGCCACGATGCGCCCCGACCAGCATGTGCTGGTCAACCTCAGCGGCCGCGGCGACAAGGACATCAACACCGTGGCCAGGCTGGCCGGCCTGGAGGGCATTGCATGAGCCGCATCGCAGCCACATTCGCGGCCCTGAAGGCCGATGGTCGCAAGGCCCTGATTCCCTATGTCTGCGCCGGTGACCCGCATGCCGACGGCACGGTCGATGTGATGCTGGCGCTGGCCGAGGGCGGCGCCGACGTGATCGAGCTGGGCGTGCCCTTCTCGGACCCGATGGCCGACGGCCCGGTGATCCAGAAGGCCGCCGAGCGCGCGCTGGCGCGCGGCATCGGCATGGCCCAGGTGCTGGCAATGGTGCGGGACTTCCGCGCCCGCAACGCCGACACCCCGGTGGTGCTGATGGGCTACGCCAACCCGGTGGAGCGCTACGACCAGAAGCACGGCGGCGGCGCCTTCGTGAAGGACGCGGCGGCCGCAGGGGTGGATGGCGTGCTGATCGTCGACTACCCGCCCGAGGAGTGCGGTGCCTTTGCGCAGGCGCTGCAGGCGCACGGCCTGGACCTGATCTTCCTGCTGGCGCCCACCTCCACCGAGCAGCGCATGCGCCTGGTCGGCGAGATCGCCACCGGCTACGTCTACTATGTCTCGCTCAAGGGCGTGACCGGCGCCGGGAACCTGGACACCGACGCGGTGGCGGCCGCCGTGCCGCGCATCCGCCAGCATGTGAAGGTGCCGGTGGGCGTGGGTTTCGGCATCCGCGACGCGGCCTCGGCGCAGGCGGTGGGCCGGGTCTCGGACGGCGTGGTCATCGGTTCGCGCCTGATCCAGATCCTGGAAACCCAAACGCGCGACAATGCGCCCGCGGCGGCCCGCGCCTTCATGGCCGAGATCCGCACCGCGCTGGACAGCCTCTGAAGGCTTTCTGGCAGACTACTGGACCGAATCGTTGAGGAGCCTTGATCGATGAGCTGGCTTGAGAAACTGCTGCCACCGAAGATCCAGCACACCGACCCGAGCGAACGCCGCTCGGTGCCGGAAGGCCTGTGGATCAAGTGCCCCTCGTGCGAATCGGTGCTCTACAAGACCGATCTGGAGAGCAACCTCAACGTCTGCCCCAAGTGCGACCACCACCACCGCATCGGGGCGCGCGCGCGCCTTGATGCCTTCCTTGACGCCGAAGGCCGCTACGAGGTGGGCCATGAGGTGCTGCCGGTCGATGCGCTGAAGTTCAAGGACAGCAAGAAGTACCCCGAGCGCCTGAAGAGCGCGCTGGAAACCACCGGCGAGACCGACGCGCTGATCGTCATCGGCGGCGCGGTGATGAGCATGCCGGTGGTCGCCGCCTGCTTCGAATTCGACTTCATGGGCGGCTCGATGGGCTCGGTGGTGGGCGAGCGCTTCGTGCGCGGCGTCGAGACCGCGATCGAGCAGAAGGTGCCCTTCATCTGCTTCACCGCCACCGGTGGCGCGCGCATGCAGGAAGGCCTGTTCAGCCTGTTCCAGATGGCCAAGACCAACGCCTCGCTGACCCGCCTGGCCAAGGCCCGCCTGCCCTACATCAGCGTGCTGACCGACCCCACGATGGGCGGTGTGTCGGCCTCGTTCGCCTTTGTGGGTGACGTGGTGATCGCCGAGCCCAAGGCGCTGATCGGTTTCGCCGGCCCGCGGGTGATCGAGAACACCGTGCGCGAGAAGCTCCCTGAGGGCTTCCAGCGCGCCGAGTTCCTGCTGGAAAAGGGCGCGGTCGACATGATCCTGGACCGCCGCCAACTGCGCCAGGCGATTGCCCACCAACTGGCCATGCTGCAGCGCCAGAGCGCTGACGCCGTCGCCTGACCCTGTTCACCCCCCTTCCCGCCCCGGTGCGACACCGTCGCCCGGGGCGCTGTCTTTGATGAGCTCGCTGCCCACCACGCTGGCAGGATGGCTCGCCCACTGCGAGCGCCTGCACCCCACCGAGATCGAGATGACCCTCGACCGTGTCCGCACGGTCAAGGAACGCCTGGGCCTGCGCTTCGACTGCCCGGTGATCAGCGTCGCCGGCACCAATGGCAAAGGCTCGACCTGCGCCATGCTCGACAGCATCGCCCGCGCCGCCGGCTACCGCGTGGGGCTGTTCAGCAAGCCGCACCTGGTGCACTTCGAGGAGCGCTGCCGGGTGGACGGCGAGATGGTCAGCGGCGAGTCGCTGGTCGAGCACTTCGCGGCGGTCGAAGCCGCGCGCGGCGACGTCAGCCTGACCTACTTCGAGTTCACGCTGCTGGCCATTGCCCGGCGCCTGATTGCCGCCCAGCCCGAGCTGGTGATCCTGGAGGTGGGCCTGGGCGGCCGGCTGGATGCGGTGAACGCCTTCGATGCCGACGTGAGCGTGATCACCTCGATCGACATCGACCACGTGGCCTTCCTGGGCCCCGACCGCGAGAGCATCGGCCGCGAGAAGGCCGGCATCCTGCGCGCCGGCCGGCCCGCCATCGTCTCCGACCCCGTGCCGCCGGCCAGCGTGCTGCGGGCCGCTGAAGCGCTGGGTGCCGACCTGTGGCTGATGGGCCGCGACTACAACCAGCAGGGCGACCGCCAGCAGTGGTCGTGGAGTGGGCGAGGGCGGCGCTACCACGCGCTGGGCCACCCGGCGCTGCGCGGCGCCAACCAGCTGCTCAACGCCAGCGGGGCGATCGCCGCGCTCGAGGCGCTGCGCGACCGCCTGCCCATCAATGCCCAGGCGCTGCGCGTGGGCCTGGCCACGGTGGAGCTGCCGGGTCGCTTCCAGATCGTGCCGGGCCAGCCGGCGCTGGTGCTGGACGTGGCTCACAACGACCAGAGCGTTGCCGCGCTGGCGCTGAACCTCGACCAGATGGGCTTCTTCCCGCGCACCCGGGCGGTGTTCGGCGCGATGCACGACAAGGACCTGGCGGCGGTGGTGGCGCGGCTGGCGCCGCTGGTCGATGCCTGGCACCTGACCGATCTGCCGCTGCCCCGCGCCGCCCGCGCCGCGGATCTGGCGGCGGTGGTGCGCCAGGTCCGCGCCGACGTGCCGGCGCAGACCCACCCGGACCCGGCTGCCGCACTGGCCGCGGCCCTCGAAGCCTCGGACCCGGCTGATAGAATCGTGGTCTTCGGCTCCTTCCTGACCGTGGGCGGCGTGCTGAAGGACGGCGTGCCCCGGTTGAGCGCTCCCCACAAGGGCTGACCGGCGTCGCCGTGACGCCTGCGGATGGTCGGGGCGTTTGCCGCTCCGCCCACCTGCCCGACGCGTCCGCATGGCCTTGCCACCGTTCCTGACCTCCCTGTTCAAGAAGTCACCCGCTGCGGCCCCTGCGTCGATGCTGGATGCCGCCGAGGTGGTGCGCGAGGCCCGCAGCCGTGCCCGACGCCGCCTGATTGGGGCCAGCGTGCTGCTGGGCTTGGGCATCATCGGCCTGCCGCTGCTGTTCGAGAGCCGGCCGCGGCCGATTCCGGTGGACCTGCCGATCGAGATTCCTGCCCGCGAAGGAGCGCCGGCCCTGAACGCCCCGGTGGCCCGCGCGGATGCGCGCCGCCCCGAAGCCCGCCCCGCCGAGCCGATCGACGAGCCGGTGCTGCCGGCTTCGGCCGCCTCGGCCAGCGCCAAGCCGGCGGCCGCCAAGCCGTCCGCACCGGCCGACACCAAACCGGTGACCCCGCCGCCAGTGGCGTCGACGCCGGCCAAGCCGGTCGCCAAACCCGAGGTCAAGCCCGAAGCCAAACCCGAGGTCAAGCCGCCGGTTCCGCCCGCGTCCAAGCCCGAGGCCAAGCCGCCCGCCAGGCCCGAGCCCAAGCCGGAGGCCAAGCCCCCCGCCAAGCCGGAGGCCAAGGTCGAGCCCAAGCCCGCCGCCAAGCCCGAAGCCAAGACCGACACCAAGCCGGCCGCGGCCGACGAAGGCCGCTACGTGGTCCAGATCGGCGCCTTCGCCGAGGTGGGCAGCGCGCGTGAGGCGCGCATGAAGGTCGAGGGCATGGGCCTGAAGACCTACACCCAGGTGATCGATTCGGCCACCGGCCGACGCATCCGCGTGCGCGTCGGCCCCTACGCCACCAAGGCCGAGGCCGACAAGGCCGCGGCCCGCATCAAGGCGGGCGGCCTGCAAGCCGCCGTGCTGGTGCTCTGAGGTCGCCCGTGGGCCCGGAACACGCCGCCACCACCGCCTGGCTGGGCCTGGGCTGGGTCGATGTCACCCTGGCCGGACTCGGCCTGATCTCGGTGCTGGTGGGGCTGTGGCGTGGCCTGGTCTATGAGCTGCTGTCGCTGGCGGCCTGGGTGATGGCCTGGCTGGTGGCCCTGAACTGGGGGCCGGATCTGGCGGCCCGCCTGCCGCTGAACGAGACCGGCACCGCGCCCCGCGTGGCCCTGGGCTATGCGCTGTGTTTCATGGGCACGCTGCTGCTGGGCGCGCTGCTGGCGCGGCTGCTGCGCATGCTGGTGGCGGCCACGCCACTGCGCTGGATCGATCGCCTGCTGGGCGCTGTCTTTGGTGCGGTGCGTGGTGCGCTGCTGCTGCTGGCCGTGGTCATCGTGGTCGGCTGGACGCCGCTGTCGCGCTCGGCGGCGTGGCAGTCCTCGCAGGTCGTCGCGTGGTTGGGGCAGGCCGGGGCCGTGTGGCAGGCCTGGCGTCCCCAGAGCACCCGCTGACCTCTCTCGGATTCTCTTCGCTTTTCAGGACGGACCTCCCATGTGCGGCATCGTCGGTGTCATCTCCAAGCAACCGGTCAATCAGCTGATCTATGACGCGCTGCTGCTGCTGCAGCACCGCGGCCAGGACGCGGCCGGCATCGTCACCATGCAGGGCACCAAGTGCTACATGCACAAGGCCCGCGGCATGGTGCGCGACGTCTTCCGTACCCGCAACATGCGGGCCCTGCCGGGCCATGTGGGCCTGGGCCAGGTGCGCTACCCCACGGCGGGCAATGCCTACAGCGAGGAAGAGGCGCAGCCCTTCTACGTCAACGCGCCCTTCGGCATCGTGCTGGTGCACAACGGCAACCTGACCAATGCGATGGCGCTGAAGGACGAGTTGTTCGACATCGACCGCCGCCACATCAACACCGAGAGCGACACCGAGGTGCTGATCAACATCCTCGCGCACGAGCTGGAGATGGCCGCGCGCGACCTGCCGCTGACGCCCGAGGAGATCTTCAAGGCCGTGGGTGCGGTGCACCAGCGCATCAAGGGCTCGTATGCGGTGGTGGCGCTGATCGCCGGCCACGGTCTGCTGGCCTTCCGTGATCCGCATGGCATCCGGCCGCTTTGTTACGGCGTCTCGGGCGATGGCTCCGAGGTGATGCTGGCCAGCGAGTCGGTGGCGCTGGAAGGCACCGGCCACCGCTTCGTGCGCGACATCGCGCCGGGCGAGGCGGTCTTCATCACCACCGAGGGCCAGCTGCACAGCCAGCAGTGCGCCAAGGACCCGCAGCTGCACCCCTGCATGTTCGAGTACGTCTACCTGGCGCGGCCTGATTCGGTGATCGACGGCATCTCGGTCTACCAGGCGCGGCTGAACATGGGTGAGACGCTGGCCCAGCGCCTGATCTCCACCATGCCGCCCAGCGAGATCGACGTGGTGATCCCGATCCCCGAGTCCAGCCGGCCCAGCGCCATGCAGCTGGCGCACAAGATCGGCAAGCCCTACCGCGAGGGCTTCGTGAAGAACCGCTATGTGGGTCGCACCTTCATCATGCCCGGCCAGAGCGTGCGCAAGAAGAGCGTGCGTCAGAAGCTCAACGCGATCGGGCTGGAGTTCAAGGGCCGCAACGTGCTGCTGGTGGATGACTCCATCGTGCGCGGAACCACCTCCAAGGAGATCGTGCAGATGGCCCGCGAGGCCGGTGCCAACAAGGTCTACATGGCCTCGGCCGCGCCGCCGGTGAAGTACCCCAATGTGTATGGCATCGACATGCCCACGCAGGAGGAACTGATCGCCCATGACCGCACGATGGAAGAGATCCGCGCCTATATCGGCGCCGACGCGCTGATCTACCAGGACGTCGATGCGATGAAGCGCGTCGTGGGTGCGCTGAACCCGTCGATCAAGGGCTTCGAGGCCTCGTGCTTCGACGGCACCTACATCACCGGTGACGTCAGCGTGGCCGACTTCGCCGCGATGAAGGCCCAGCGCGCCGCGCAGCCGGGTGACGAGGAAGACGCCGAGTCGCGCAGCCGCCTGGCGCTGCAGAGCCGGAGCGATGCATGACGATGGAGAGCGACGAAGAGCGCCGCATCGCCCGCGCCCGCCTGCCCGAGGGCGTGCGCCCCGAGACGCTGGCCGTGCGCGCCGCGCTGGCGCCCAGCCAGCATGGCGAGAACTCGGAGGGCCTGTTCCTCACCAGCGCCTATGTCCAGCCCGACGCGGCCACCTCGGCCAAGCGCTTCGCCGACATGCTGGACTTCACCTACTCGCGCACCAGCAACCCCACGGTGCGCAGCCTGGAGATGCGCCTGGCGGCGATGGAGGGCGCCGAAGCGGCCATCGCCACCACCACCGGCATGAGCGCGATCCTGCTGCTGATCATGGGCCTGTTGAAGGCGGGCGACCATGTGGTGTGCTCACGCTCGGTGTTCGGCTCGACGATCGGGCTCTTTGGCAAGGAGTTCGCCAAGTTCGGCGTCGAGACCAGCTTCGTCGCGCAGACCGACCTGGCCGAGTGGCGCGCCGCGATGCGACCCACCACCAAGCTGCTGTTCGCCGAAACCCCCACCAACCCGCTGACCGATGTCTGCGACATCGCCGCGCTGGCCGGGATCGCCCACGCCGGCGGCGCGCTGCTGGCGGTGGACAACACCTTCTGCACGCCCGCACTGCAAAGGCCCCTGTCGCTGGGCGCGGATGTGGTGATGCACGCCGCCACCAAGTACCTGGATGGCCAGGGCCGTGTGATGGCTGGCGCGTTGTGCGGCAGCGAGGCGCTGATCAACGGCATCATGGCGCCGGTGCTGCGCACCGTGGGCATGACGCTGTCGCCGTTCAACGCCTGGGTGGTGCTCAAGGGCCTGGAGACCCTGCACCTGCGGATGAAGGCGCAGAGCGATCAGGCGCTGGCCGTGGCCCGCTGGCTGGCGGCGCGGCCCGAGGTGGCGCGCGTCTACTACCCCGGCCTGGCCACCCACCCGCAGCACGACCTGGCCATGCGCCAGCAGTCGGGCCTGGGAGGCGCGGTGCTGTCCTTCGACCTGCAGGCTGACACGCCCGAGGCCGCGCGCGCACGCGCCTTCCACGTGATCGACAGCACCCGCGTGCTGAGCATCGCCACCAACCTGGGCGACACCAAGTCCATCATCACCCACCCGGCGACCACCTCGCACGGCCGGCTGTCCGAGGCGCAGCGCCAGGCCGCCGGCATCGGCCAGGGCATGGTCCGCCTGGCTGTGGGCCTGGAACACGTCGACGACATCACCGACGATCTGCTGCGCGGCCTGGCCACGCTTCCCACCGCATGACTTCCAAGATCCGCACCCGCATCGCCCCGTCGCCCACCGGCTTTCTGCACCTGGGCACCGCGCGCACCGCGCTGTATTCGTGGGCCTATGCCCGCCACCACGGTGGCGAGTTCGTCCTGCGCATCGAGGACACCGATGTCGCCCGCTCCACCCAGGACTCGGTCGACCAGATCCTGCAGTCCATGCACTGGCTGGGCCTGGACTACGACGAGGGTCCGATCTACCAGATGCAGCGCCTGGATCGCTACCAGGCGGTGATCGAGCAGATGCTGGCCGCCGGCAGCGCCTACCGCTGCTACACCACGCCGGCCGAGCTGGATGCGCTGCGCGAGCAGCAGAAGGCGCGTGGCGAGAAGACCGGCTACGACGGCCGCTGGCGCCCTGAGCCCGGCAAGACCCTGCCGCCGGTCCCCGAGGGCGTGCAGCCGGTGATCCGCTTCAAGAATCCGCGCGATGGCGAGGTGCGCTGGGACGACCTGGTCAAGGGCGAGATCGTCATCGCCAACAAGGAGTTCGACGACCTGATCATCCAGCGCGCCGACGGCGTGCCCACCTACAACTTCGCGGTGGTGGTGGACGACTGGGACATGGGCATCACCCATGTCTTCCGCGGCGACGAGCACATCAACAACACGCCCTGGCAGATCAACATCTACCAGGCGCTGGGCGCGCCGCTGCCGCTGTTCGGTCACCTGCCGGTGATCCTGGGCGACGATGGCCTGAAGCTGTCCAAGCGCCGCGGTGCGGTGGCGGTGTCCAACTACGAGGACGGCGGTTACCTGCCCGAGGCGATGCTGAACTACCTGGCCCGCCTGGGCTGGAGCCACGGCGACGACGAGCTGTTCAGCCGCGAGCAGCTGGTGACCTGGTTCGACGGTACGCACCTGAACAAGAGCCCCGCGCAGTGGGATGCGGCCAAGCTCACCTGGGTCAATGCCCACTACATGAAGCAGGCCGACGACACGCGGCTGGCCAGCCTGGTGGCCGCCCAGCTGGCGCGGCGCGGCCATCAGGCCGATGCCGAGCGGCTGGCGCCGATGTGCGCGCTGTTCAAGGACCGCTGCGCCACCACCGTGGAACTGGCCGACTGGCTGGCCATGTATTTCGCCCCGGTGACGCCGTCGGCCGAGGACCGGGCCCAGCACGTCACCGACGCGCTCCGGCCCGCGCTGGCCGCGCTGGCCGCCCGACTGCAGACCTGCGCCTGGGAGAAGGCAGCGATCAACCAGGCGATCAAGGACACGATCGGCGAGTTCGGGCTGAAGATGCCGCAACTGGCCATTCCGGTGCGGGTGCTGGTGTGCGGCCGCGCCCAGACGCCGTCGGTCGATGCGGTGCTGGCGCTGTTCTCACGCGAAGAAGTCGTCGCCCGGTTGGCAAACGCGTGATTTCCGGTATATACTGCTAGTCTTCGCTCAACAGCACTGGTGCTGACACAACAGCGACGCGGTACACACCGGGTGGCTCAAGTGGACGGATCCGGGGGTATAGCTCAGCTGGGAGAGCGCTTGCATGGCATGCAAGAGGTCAGCGGTTCGATCCCGCTTACCTCCACCAATCACGCAGCGCTGTTGAGAGAATGGAAAAGGTTACACGTCCCCTTCGTCTAGAGGCCTAGGACACGACCCTTTCACGGTTGTAACAGGGGTTCGAATCCCCTAGGGGATGCCAGATTCGCCGCGGTGACTTGCCGCAGCGAGGACGGCGCAGGCGGTTGATGCCTGGGTGCTTCGGCACCGAAGTTCAGCACCACGCGGAGTGGTAGTTCAGTTGGTCAGAATACCGGCCTGTCACGCCGGGGGTCGCGGGTTCGAGCCCCGTCCACTCCGCCATACGGTTACAGCAGAAAGACCTGCTGGATGAAAGTCCCGCAGGTCTTTTCGTTGGAGCTCCGCTTCGGCGCGCTCGCCTCCAGACCACGGGGGTATAGCTCAGCTGGGAGAGCGCTTGCATGGCATGCAAGAGGTCAGCGGTTCGATCCCGCTTACCTCCACCAATCACGCAGCGCTGTTGAGAGAATGGAAAAGGTTACACGTCCCCTTCGTCTAGAGGCCTAGGACACGACCCTTTCACGGTTGTAACAGGGGTTCGAATCCCCTAGGGGATGCCAGATTCGCCGCGGTGACTTGCCGCAGCGAGGACGGCGCAGGCGGTTGATGCCTGGGTGCTTCGGCACCGAAGTTCAGCACCACGCGGAGTGGTAGTTCAGTTGGTCAGAATACCGGCCTGTCACGCCGGGGGTCGCGGGTTCGAGCCCCGTCCACTCCGCCATCCCTTCCTCGGGAACATCGTCACGCGCCCACTTCTGGTGGGCGTTGTCGTTTCCGGCCCCCAGGCGGGCCCGGCCAGGCGGCCGGGCCGGTGTCCGAAGCGGGCTCAGCGGGCCCCAAACGGCGCCACGCCGATCAGCACCGCATGGGCCCAGAAGGCGAACGCCGCCCAGGCGAGCGTGCCAACGATCACGACGATCCCCGTCCTGCCCGCACTGCCCGCCGGCCGTTGCACGCCCTGCGCCGCGTCGCGCTGGCGCGCCGCGCGGAAGCACAGCACGGCCCAGACCAGGAAGCTGCCGAACAGCAGCGCATCGGCCAGCGTGTTGTTGGCCAGCAGATGCGCCAGCGCCCACAGCTTGGTGCCCAGCAGCATCGGGTGGCCCAGTCGGGCCCGGATGCCGTTGCCAGGCACATAGGCCGCCGCCAGCAGGATGAAGGCCGGCAGTGTCAGCGCCGCCGCCGCGTGGCTCAGGCCCCGCGGCGAGGCCCACAACACCACCGGCTCCTGCCGCGCCAGGCCGTAGCCCCAGCAGATCAGCGCGAAGCCCAGCAGCGAGGCCAGCGAGTACAGGCCCTTGTAGCGGTTCTCGCCCAGCCGGGCCACCCAGGCCGCGCGCGTGGGATCGGCGACGATGCGCACCGAGTGCAGGCCAAGAAAGATCAGCAGTCCGAGAATCAGCAGGGTCATGGCAAGGGCCGTTGGCGTCGATGTCGCGCTTGTACCCGATCAGCGTGACCCGCGCACGAATCCGGTCACCAATCCGGTCACCAGCGCGGTGCCCAGCAGGATCACGCCGCAGGCGGCCACCATCACCGGCGTGATCGCCTCGCCCAGGAACAGCGTACCCCAGAGCACGGCAAAGGCCGGGATCAGGAAGGTCACGCTCATCGCCTGGCTGGCGCCCACATGGGCGATCAGCCGGAAGTACAGGATGTAGGCCACGCCGGTGCAGGCGAACGCCAGCGCCGCCACCGCCAGCCAGGAGGAGGCCGCCGGCGGCGTGGTCGGCCAGGCCCACAGCGCCAGCGGCACCAGCACCGCAGCGGCCGACAACTGGCTGCCGGCGGCCAGCGCCATCGACGGAATGCCTTGCAGGTGCCGCTTGGTGAAGTTGGCCGAGAAGCCGTACATCAGCGTGGCCAGCAGACAGGCGGCCACAGCCAGCGCGGGGCTCACGCCATGCTCGCCTGGCTTGAAGCTGGCATGGCCGCCGGCCAGCCACAGCACGCCGCCAAAACCCAGCGCCAGGCCCAGCGCCTTGTGCTTCGTGGGGCGGTCGCCCAGCCACCACCAGCCGATCAGCGCGCCCCACAGCGGTGTGGTGGCATTGAAGATAGACGACAGGCCGCCGGTGATCGCCAGCGCCGCCACCCCGTAGCAGACGAAGGGAATCGCCGAGTTGGTCAGTCCCACCAGCGCAATGCGCCGCCAGTGCTGGCGCAGCGCCGGCCACTCGCCGCGCGACAGCAGCACCGGCAGCAGCAGCAACGACGCACCCGCGACGCGCAGCCCGGCCAGCGCCAGCGGCCCGAACTCGTGCGCCCCCATGCGGATGAAGAGAAAGCTGGCGCCCCACAGCGCGGCCAGCAGCAACAGTTCGGCGAGGTGGGCAGGCTTCATGAAGGGCGCGATTCTCCGTCCAGCAACGCCTGCTTGCGCGGCAGGCCGCCGGCATAGCCGGTCAGGGACCCATCCTGGCCGGTCACCCGGTGGCAGGGCACCAGCACGCTGACCGGGTTGCGACCCACCGCCGCGCCCACGGCGCGGGCCGCGCGGGGCCGGCCCAGCTGGGCGGCCAGTTCGCCGTAGCGGCGCCGTTGCCCAGGCGGAATGGCCAGCAGGGCCTGCCACACCGCCTGCTGCCAGGCGGTGCCGCCCAGGTCCAGCGGCGGTAGCGCCGGCAGCGGCGCGCCGGGGGCCGACCAGTACCGCGCCAGCGCCGCCTGGGCCTGCCGGATCCAGGGGTGGCCGGGCTGCAGCGGCGCATCGATCGGGCCAGGGTGGTGGGCCTGGCCGTCGAACCACAGGCCTGCCAGGCCCTGGGTCGTGACCGCCACGGTCATCGGGCCCAGCGGGGTGTCGATCCGGGCCTGGGCGGCAAAGCGGCGGGTGTTCATCGGGCGGTCTCCTCGGGGCGGTCGACCAGCGACTGCCACAGTTGCATCACGGCGTAGGAACGCCAGGGCCGCCAGGCCTCGGCCAGCGGCAGGGATTGCGCGGCCTTCAGGCCGCCGAGCGCCTTCACCACGCCAGCGTCGGTGGCCGGGAAGGCATCGGGCCAGGCCAGCACGCGCAGCGCGGCCAGCTCGGCGGTCCAGTCGCCCACGCCGGGCAGCGCGCGCAGCCGCGCCAGCGTGTCCTCGACCGGCGCGGCCGGGTGCAGTGCCAGCGTGCCGCTGTCGACGGCACGTGCCAGCGCCTGCAGCGCCGCCACCCGCACCCGCACGATGCCCAGCGTGCCGATCGCCTCGGCGCCGGCCTGGGCCAGCGTGCGCGCATCGGGGAACAGCCGCTCCAGTCCCGACCAGGGCGTGACCAGCGGCTCGCCAAAGCGTTCCACCAGCCGCGCGGCCAGCGTGCAGGCGGCAGCCACCGTGACCTGCTGGCCCAGGATGATGCGCACCAGGGTCTCGAAGCCGTCGATGCAGCCGGGCACGCGCAGCCCGGGTCGCACGGGCACCGGCAGGCTGGCCAGGGTGGTGTCGATGCGCGCCGGATCGGCGTCCAGGTCCAGCAGGTGGCGCACGCGCTCGATCACCGTGCCCAGCGCCGGCGCCAGCGAGGGCGCCACCTCCAGGGCGGCGGCGTCCTCCTCCAGACGCAGCGCGATCCAGCCGCGCAGGGTCTGCCCATGGTGGACCACCGCCAGCGTGCGGCGCCACCAGCCGTCGTCGCCGGCGGCTTCCACGCGCGCCAGCGGGCGCGCGGCCAGGAAGCCCAGCATCGCGGCGCGGTCATACGGTGGCCGCCAGGGCAGGCGCAGCGGACGAACACCGGGGCCGGTGTCGGGCGCAGCGTCGCGCCGCAGGGCGCCGGGGGTGAGCCGGTAGCGCTCGGCGAAGGCGGCATTGAAGCGTCGCAGGCTGCCGAAGCCGCTGGCCGCAGCGACCTGGGTGACCGGCAGCCGGGTGTCGGTCAGCAGCCGCTTGGCCAGCAGCAGGCGCTGGGTGGTCTGCCAGTCGATCGGGCTGACACCCAGGTGGGCCTGGAAGATGCGGCGCAGGTGGCGCTCGGTGATGCCCAAACGCTCGGCGATGGCCGGCAGCGAGGGCTGTTCGCCCGCGGCCACCGCATGGGTGATCAGCCGCGCCCCGGCTTCGGCCAGGCTGCGCGCGGCGTCGGCGCCCGACAGACCCGGCGCCTGCTCCGGCCGGCAGCGCAGGCAGGGGCGAAAGCCGGCCAGTTCGGCCGCCGCGGCATGGCCGAAGAAGCGGCAGTTCTCGCGCCGCGGCAGCCGCACGCGGCAGACCGGCCGGCAGTAGATGCCGGTGCTGGTGACGCCCACGAAGAAGCGCCCATCAAAGCGCGCATCATGGGTCTGCAGCGCCCGGTAGGCGCTGTCGTCATCGAGCGGGCGAAGGTCTGACATGGGCCCATGCTAGCCCGCCCAGGCCGCGGCGCTGGCCGTTTTCGGACCTGTGCCTGGGGCTCACATGGCCTTGAACAGATGCACATAGGCGCGCGACACCGGCAGCTCGGTGTCGAAGCCGCGCAGGCGCACCCGCACGCGGCTGAGCTCATCGCGCCGGCTGCCCTCGAGGAAGCGCAGGTTGATCAGCGTGGAGCGGTGGATCTGCCAGAACTGCTGCGGGTCGAGCTGCTGGGCCAGTTCGGCGATCGGCGTGCGGATCAGGTACTCGCGCTCGGCGGTCTGGACACAGGTGTACTTCTCGTCGGCGCGGAAGAACAGCACCTCCTCCACCGCGATCTGCTGGGTCCAGTCGCCCTGGCTGGCACGCACCCAGCGCAGCGGCGCCGCGCTGGCGGCCGGGGCCTGCAGACGGCCCAGGGCCTGGGCCAGCCGCGGGTCCTCGGGCGTGGTGTGGCCGATCGCCTCCTTCAGGCGCGCCACGCTGCGCGCCAGGCGCTCGGTGGTCACCGGCTTGACCAGGTAGTCCAGCGCCGCGGCGTCGAAGGCCTGCAGCGCGAACTCGTCGTAGGCGGTGACGAAGACCACCCGGGTCGCGCACTCGATGCCCTGGGCCACCTCCAGCCCGGTCAGCCCCGGCATGCGGATGTCCAGGAAGGCCAGGTCGGGCTGCAGGGCCTCGATCTGCTCGGCGGCCTCGGGGCCATTGCGGCACTGGGCCACGATCTGCAGATCGGGCCACAGCGTGGCCAGCAGGCTGGCCAGGTGGCGCAGCAGGTGCGGTTCGTCGTCGGCGATCAGGGCGGTGGGCATGGGCTCAGGGCTGGGTGGTGGGCTGGGCGGTGGGGCAGGGCAGCCGGATCTCGGCGCGCACACCGCCGCCGGGCTGGGGCTGCAGCGCCAGGCGGGCGTCGTCGCCCCAGGTCTGCTGCAGGCGCTCGCGCAGATTCTGCAGCGCGCTGCGCTGGCCAGGGCGGCGCACGGCGGGCGTGTCCAGGCCCAGGCCGTCGTCGGTGACGCTCAGCACCAGCGTGTCGCGGTCGCGCTCGGCGCGCACGCGCACCGTGCCGCCGTCGATTTTGGGCTCCAGGCCGTGGTGGATGGCGTTCTCCACCAGCGGCTGCAGCAGCAGCGGCGGCAAGGGCCGTGCGGCCAGCTCGGCGGGGATGTCGATCTGCCAGCGCAGCCGCTCCTCCATGCGCAGGCCCAGCACGCGCAGGTAGGCCTCCAGCAGGCGCTGTTCGTCGGCCAGCGTGTGCTGTTCGGCGCGCAGGCCGCCGAAGGAAGAGCGCAGGTAGTCGACGAAAGCCTCCAGCATGCCGCGGGCACGGGGCGGATCGGCCTCCAGCAGGCTGAGCACATTGGCCAGGGTGTTGAACAGGAAGTGCGGCTCGATCTGGCCCTGCAGCAGCTTCAGCCGGGCCTCGGCGGCGCGCCGCTCGGCGGCCTCGATCCGGCGCCGGTTCTCCAGGTACAGCCAGTGCAGCCCGGACACCAGCACCAGCACCACCAGCCAGCTGATGCTGACGTTGGTGGGCGAGCCGCCGCCGTCGAACCAGGTCAGCCGGTAGCCGGCCAGCCACACGCCCAGCGGCCAGGACCAGGCGGTGCCGCCCATGGCGATCGCGGTGGCGACCCAGGCGCGGCGGCGGTCCGACCAGGCCCGCCAGCGCGCCAGGCCGATCAGCCCGGTCATGACGTCGAAGCTGAGGTGGATGCCGGTGGCCACCACCGCCGAGACCAGCAGGTTCAGGCCGTAGGTCCGCCGCCAGGCGGTGCCATTCGTCCACAGCCCGGCCTCAGGGCTGGTGGCGAAGGCCACTACCGTGAAGACCAGGGCCACCAGCGCCGCGAACAGCAGGGACCACACCCATTGCAGCCAAATGGGGCCGACCCGGGTCAGGCTGCTGTCGGTCCAGGCGCGCCAGGAGCGCCGCAGAAGCTGTTTGTCGAGTGCCATGGGGCGCAGTCTAGGCAGTCCGGGCGCCCGATCGGCCGGGCGCGTCGACGAATCGACAGCCGGGCCGACGGATCGACAGCAGCGGCCCCTGGCACCCAACTTGCTGAGCCCGAGGGCGGGCCGCCTCTCTACAATGGCCGCCACCCCCCTCACCACTGTCCCGATCCCCACACCATGCAAGTCCACGCCTCCGTCTTCAAGGCCTATGACATCCGCGGCATCGTCGGCCAGACGCTCGACGACGCCTTCGCCGAGCACCTGGGCCGGGCCTTCGGCACCGAGGCCAAGGCCGCCGGCGAGCGTGCCGTGGTGGTGGGCCGCGACGGCCGCGTGTCCGGACCCGGTCTGGCCGCTGCGCTGATCCGCGGTATCGCCTCGACCGGCCTGGACGTGGTGGACATCGGCGCCGTCACCACCCCGATGACCTACTACGTCGCCGCCACGCGTGGCGCGCACGGCTGCAGCAGCGGCATCCAGGTCACCGGCAGCCACAACCCCAAGGACTGGAACGGCTTCAAGATGGTGCTGGCCGGCCGCGCCATCTACGGCGACGAGATTCAGGGCCTGCGCCGCCGCATCGAGGCCGAGGACTATGCCCAGGGCCCCGGCCGCATCGGGGCGATGGACATCGTGCCCGAGTACGCGCACCGCATCACGTCGGATTGCAAGCTGGCCCGGCCGATGAAGATCGTGGTCGACTCGGGCAATGGCATCCCGGGCGCCAGCGCGCCGGCCATCCTGCGGGCGCTGGGCTGCGAGGTGATCGACCTGTACTCGAAGGTGGACGGCGACTTCCCCAACCACCACCCCGACCCTTCCAAGCCCGAGAACCTGGCCGACCTGATCAAGGTGGTGCATGCCACCGATGCCGAACTGGGCCTGGCCTTCGACGGCGACGGCGACCGCCTGGGCGTGGTCACCAAGGACGGCCAGATCATCTACCCGGACCGCCAGCTGATCCTGTTCGCGCGCGACATCCTCAGCCGCGTCCCGGGCGGCACCATCATCTTCGACGTCAAGTGCACCCAGCGCCTGGCGCCTGCCATTCGCGAGGCTGGCGGCGTGCCGCTGATGTGGAAGACCGGCCACTCGCTGGTCAAGGCCAAGCTCAAGGAAACCAACGCGCCGATCGCCGGCGAGATGAGCGGCCACATGTTCTTCAAGGAGCGCTGGTACGGCTTTGACGACGGCATGTACACCGCCGCGCGCCTGCTGGAGATCCTGTCGCGCCACGACGACCCCAGCGCGGTGCTGAACGCCCTGCCCACCAGCTTCAACACGCCGGAGCTGAACGTGGCCTGTGCCGAGGGCGAGCCGCACCGCCTGATCGCCGAACTGCAGGCCAGTTCGCAGTTCCCGGGCGCCGAGGTCTCCACCACCGATGGCCTGCGCGCCGACTACCCGGACGGCTTCGGCCTGGTGCGCGCGTCCAACACCACCCCGGTGCTGGTGATGCGCTTCGAAGGCCACACGCCCGAGGCGCTGCACCGCATCCAGGACGAGTTCATGGCCGTGCTGCGCAGCGTCAAGCCCGACGCCCAGGTGGGGGCCGCGGCCCACTGATGCCTGCCGCCGGCTGGCGCGCGGGCCTGGCCCGTGTCGCCTACAGCACGCTGCTGCGCCTGGCGACGCCGCTCTACCTGGCGCGCCTGTGGTGGCGCGGCGCACGCGAGCCGGGTTACCGCTCGGCCTGGCCCGAGCGGCTGGCGCTGGGTGGCCCCGCGCAGACCCCCGGGGCGCTGTGGCTGCATGCGGTATCGCTGGGCGAAACCAAGGCCGCGGCGGTGCTGGTCGACGCCCTGCGTGCCCGGCAGCCAGGCCTGCGCCTGCTGCTGACCCACGGCACCGCCACCGGCCGCGAGGCCGGCCGGGCGCTGCTGCGCGAGGGCGACCTGCAGACCTGGCTGCCCTTCGACACCCCCGGCGCGGTGCGCCGCTTCCTGCAGCGCCACCGGCCGGCGCTGGGCGTGCTGATGGAAACCGAGGTCTGGCCCAACCTGCTGCAGGCGGCCGAAGCCGCCGGCGTGCCGATCGTGCTGGCCAACGCCCGCCTGTCCGAGCGCAGTGCCGGTCGCGGCGAACGCTTCGCGGCCGTGCTGCGCCCGGCGGCGCAGCGCATCACCCTGGCGCTTGCCCAGTCTGAGGACGACGCCCGGCGCCTGCGCCAGGCCGGCGTGCCGCAGGTGGAGGTGGCTGGCAACCTGAAGTACGACCTGCGCGCCGACGCGGCGCTGCTGGCGCGCGGCCAGGCCTGGCGGGCCCGACTGGGCCGGCCGGTGCTGGCGATGACCAACACCCGCGATGGCGAGGAGGCGCGCCTGCTGGCCGCCTGGCGCGGCGTCCCCTGGCGCGGTGCGGCGCCACTGCTGCTGATCGTGCCGCGCCACCCGCAGCGCTTTGATGCCGTGGCGGCGCTGGTGGCGCAGGCCGGGCTGAGGCTGTCACGCCGCGGCACCTGGGGCGATGCCGGCCCTGGTGCGGACGCCTGCCAGGCCGAGGTCTGGCTGGGCGACAGCCTGGGGGAAATGTCGGCCTACTACGGAGCGGCGGACCTGGCGCTGCTGGGCGGCAGTTTCGAGCCCTTGGGCGGCCACAACCTGATCGAGTCAGCGGCCTGCGGCTGCCCGATCGTGCTGGGGCCTTCGACCTTCAACTTCGCCGACGCCGCCGAGCGCGCGCTGGCCGAGGGCGCCGCCTGGCGCGCCGCGGACCTGCCGCAGGCGCTGGCATTGGCGGCGGAACTGCTGGCCGACGCGTCGCGCCTGACCGGGGCCGCCCAGGCGGCGCAGGCCTTCAGCGCCCGTCACCGCGGCGCGGCCGAGCGCATGGCCGGCCGCATCGGGGCGCTGCTTACTTCGCCAGCAGCGCGTTGACGTTGGCCACGTCGGCCGGCTGCAGCGTGCCGGCTGCCTGGCGCAGCTTGAGGCCACCGACGATCACGTCGTAGCGGGCCTTGGCCAGGTCGCGCTGGGTCTGGAACAGCTGGGTCTGGGCGTTGAGCACGTCCAGGTTGACGCGCACGCCCACCTTGTAGCCCAGCTGCGTGGCTTCCAGGGCCAGCTTGCTGGACGACTCGGCCGCCTCCAGCGCCTTGACCTGCGCCTGACCGGCCTGCACGCCGAAGAAGGCGCTTCGGGTGCCCTGGGTGACGCCGCGGCGGGAGGCCTCGTAGTCGTTGCGCGCCTTGTCTTCCAGCGACAGGGTTTCCTTCACGCGGTTCTGCACCGCAAAACCGGCGAACAGCGGGACGGTGACGCTGACACCGATGGCGGCATTGGTGCCCGTGCCCGACGCGCTGTAGCCCACCAGCCCCAGTTGCGTGGCCTGGTCGCCACTGACGTTGACATGCGTCTTGCCGTAGCTGCCGGTCAGCGCCACCGTGGGCAGGTGGCCGGCCTGGGCCTTCGCGGTTTCCAGCTTGGCCACCTCCAGGCCCAGACGGGCTTGTTCGATGGTGGTGTTGCGGGTCTCGGCCTCGCCCACCCAGGCATTGACTTCGGCCGGCTGCAGCGGCGGCAAGGCCACGGGCTGGGCCAGCGGGCGAGGCTCCAGCCCGGTCTTGCCCACCAGCTGTTCCAGCGCCAGTCGCTTGACGCGCAGGTCGTTGTCGGCGGCCACCTCCTGCGCCAGCACCAGGTCGTAGCGGGCCTGGGCTTCGCGGGTGTCGGTGATGGTGGCGGTGCCCACTTCGAAATTGCGCTTGGCCGACGCCAGTTGCTCCGCATTGGCCTTCTTGTTGGCCTGCACCGTGGTCAGCGTGTCCTGGGCGGCCAGCACGTCGAAATAGGCCTGGGCGACGCGCACGACCAGGTCCTGTTCGGCAGCGCGCAACTGGGTCTGGGCCAGTTCCACCCCCCGCTTGGCCTGCTCGATGCTGACGCTGTTGGCGCGGTTGAACAGGTTCTGCTGCGCCTGCAGCGCCACATTGGTGGCGTTGGTGTTGGTGCTGCGGGTGCTGGCGTAGGGCGTGTCGGCCTCGGTGCGCGAGGCGCCGGCACTCAGGCCCACGGTGGGCAGCCACAGCGCATTCGCCTGGTCCGCCCGGTACTGCGCGGCACTGGCTGCGGCCTGCGCGCCCAGGTAGGTGGCGTCGTAGCCGCGCGCCGCGTCGTACAGCTCCTGCAGGCTCTGCGCCTGCGCGCTCAGGCCGGCCAGGCCCAGAGCGAGGAGGGCGGCGGTGCGGTGCAGGGTGAAACGGCGCGGTGGCGTCATGGTGGCTTTCCTTGGAGCGATGAAGGCGGGAGCGAAATCCGCTGAGGGGTCAGTAGCGGGGCACGGACGGATCGACCAGACGCGACCAGGCGTCGGTGCCACCCTCCAGGTTGTACACCTCGTCGAAGCCATGGTTCGACAGGTATGCGACGACCTGCGCGCTGCGGGCCCCGTGGTGACAGAAAACGACGACAGGCCGCGCCGGGTCCAGTTCGGTGCGGCGCAGCGGCACCAGGTGCATCGGCATGTGCAGCGTGGGCACGCCGGCCAGGTTCAGCGGGGCGATCGCCAGTTCCTGCGCCTCGCGCACGTCCAGCAGCAGCGGCTGGCGATCCGCGTGATCGGCCAGGAAGGCGTGCAACTGCTGGACGGTGATCGCGTTCATCGGCTCGGTCGCTGGCTCAGAAACGGAAGCGGCTGGGCTCGGCGAAGCCCTCCAGGCGCGGCGCCACGGTGTCGAACAGCTCGACCTTGGCGAACGAGGACTCGCCCTGGCGCGTCACCAGCACGGCACGCATCACCGGCTCGTGGCCCTCGATGGCCAGCAGGCGACCGCCCGGCTTGAGTTGCGCCAGCAGGGCCTGCGGCACCTCGGCCACCGAGCCCGACAGCAGGATCACGTCAAACGGCGCCTCGGCGGCCAGGCCGGCGCTGCCGTCGGCCTCGCGCACCTCCACGTTGGCCAGACCGGCGCGCTGCAGGTTCTCGCGCGCGGCACGGGCCAGCGCCGGGCGCTTTTCCAGGGTGATCACGCGCAGTGCGCGGTGGCCCAGCAAAGCGGCCTGGAAGCCCGAGCCAGTGCCGATTTCCAGCACGGTCTCGTGGCGCTGCACCTTGGCCTCCTGCAGCAGGCGGGCCTCGACGCGCGGGGCCAGCATCATCTGGCCGTCGGCCAGCGGCACCTCGGTGTCGACGAAGGCCAGGGCCTTGCAGGCGGCCGGCACGAAGTCTTCGCGGCGCACGGCGCCCAGCAGGGCCAGCACGGCGGGGTCCAGCACATCCCAGGGGCGGATCTGCTGCTCGATCATGTTGAAGCGGGCTTGTTCGATGTTCATGGCGATGTCCTCGGGTGGGCGTCGGCGGTGGATTCGGGTCAACCCTTGATTTTAGGCTGCCCCGCCTGACGCCGGGCTGCCCGTGCCGCGGCGCCGGCGCGCCCAGCTCGAGAGGTCATCCAGGTAGGCGTAGATCACCGGCACCACCACCAGGGTGAGCACCGAGGACGTGATCACGCCGCCGATCACCGCCTGGCCCATCGGCGAGCGCTGCTCCGAGCCCTCGGACAGCGCAAAGGCCAGCGGCACCATGCCGAAGATCATCGCCAGCGTGGTCATCAGGATCGGGCGCAGGCGCACGCGGGCGGCTTCCAGCAGCGCCTCGCGCCGGGCCATGCCCTGCTCGCGCAGACGGATCGCGAAGTCCACCAGCAGGATTGCGTTCTTGGTGACCAGGCCCATCAGCATCACCACGCCGATGATCGAGAAGATGTTCAGCGTCGAGCGCCACAGCAGCAGCGCCCCGACCACGCCGATCAGCGTCAGCGGCAGCGAGCTCATCAGCGCCAGCGGCTGCAGGAAGCTGCGGAACTGGCTGGCCAGGATCATGTAGATGAAGATCACGCCCATCGCCAGCGCGCTGACCGCGTAGACGAAGGATTCCTGCATGTCCTTGGTCGAGCCGCCGAAGCGGAACTGGTAGCCCGGTGGCAGCGCGGTGCTGTCGAGCACGGCGCGGATGTCGGCCGAGACCTCGCCCAGCGCGCGCCCCTCGGTGCCGGCGGTGAACTCGACCTCGCGGTTCAGGTCGCGCCGGTTGATCTGGTTGGCCAGGCCGGCGGGCACCAGCTCGGCGGCCTGGTCCAGGCGCGCCATGCGCGGGCTGCCGTCCAGGTTCTGACCGGCCGACAGCACCAGCCGGCCCAGGTCGGCGCGGTCCTCGCGGGCCTCGGGGTGCAGGCGCACCTTGACGTCGTAGTTGTTGCCGTCCGGCGCGCGCCAGGTGCCCACGGTGGTGCCGGCCACCAGCTGGCGCAGCTGGGCGGTGATGCTGCCCAGGCTCAGGCCCAGGTCGGAGGCGGCGTCGCGACGCACCTGCACCGCCAGCGTGGGCGTGTCCTCCTTCATGCTGGTGTCCAGGTCCACCAGCCCGGGGATGGCGGCCAGGCGCTGGCGCAGGCCCTCGGTCAGGCGCTTGAGCTCGGCCAGGTCGGGGCCCTGCAGCGACAGCGAGATCGGCTTGGCGCCGCCCACCGGGTCGGTCAGGCCGACCAGGGTGACAGTGATGCCCGGCACCGAGGCCAGCTGCTCGCGCAGCACCGCCGACATCTGGTCGACCGAGCGCGAGCGTTGCTTGCGATCCACCAGGCGCACATAGATGCTGACCTGGTTATGGCCCAGCGCGACGCCGGTGTTGATCGTCGCCAGCGTGTACTTCACCTCGGGCATCTGGCGCAGGATGCGGTCGACCTGGCGGGCGCGTTCCTCGGTCAGCGCCAGGCTGGAGCCCACCGGGGTGTAGAAGGCCACCGTGGTCTCGGAGAAATCGGCCTTGGGCACGAACTCGGTGCCCAGCACCCGTGTCAGGCCCAGGGCCAGCACCAGGCTGGCGGCGGCGATGCCCAGCGTCGACTTGGGGTGGTCCAGCGACCAGCCCAGCGCCGCGTGGTAGCCCCGACCCAGGCGGTGCGAGGCGCGGTCCACCCAGTGCGTCAGCCGCCCCAGCGTGCGGTCGTACAGCGTGCGCGGCACGAAGGGCTGGCCCTCGCGGTCGATCGCCGGGTCGTGCCAGACCGAGCTCAGCATCGGGTCCAGCGTGAAGCTGACGAACATCGAGATCAGCACCGCCGAGACGATGGTGATGCCGAACTCGTGGAAGAACTTGCCGATGATGCCGCCCATGAAGCCAATCGGCGCGAACACCGCGACGATCGACAGCGTGGTGGCCAGCACCGCCAGGCCGATCTCGTCGGTGCCTTCCAGCGCCGCCTGGCGCGCCGGCTTGCCCATCTGCACATGGCGCACGATGTTCTCGCGCACCACGATGGCGTCGTCGATCAGCAGGCCCACGCACAGGCTCAGCGCCATCAGCGTGATCATGTTGATCGTGAAGCCGAAGGCCTGCATGAACAGGAAGGTGCCGATCAGCGCGATCGGCAGCGTCAGCCCGGTGATGACGGTGGAGCGCCAGGAGTTCAGGAACAGGAAGACGATGCCAATGGTCAGCAGCGCACCCTCGATCAGGGTGCGCCGCACGTTCTCGACCGAGACGCGGATCGGCCGCGAGTTGTCGCGCACCACATCCAGGGCCATGCCGGACGGCAGTTGGGCGCGCAGCGATTCGACCACCCGGTTCAGGCCGTCGACCACCTCGATGGTGTTCTCGCCCTGCGCCTTGACCACGTCCAGCGCCAGCATGCGCTGGCCATTGCGCAGCGCCAGACTGTCGGTTTCCTCGGGGCCGTCGACCACCTGGGCCACCTGGTCCAGGCGCACGGGTTGGCCGTTGCGGCGGGCGATGACGATCTGGCCCATGTCGGCCGGCCGGGCGACGCGGCCGTCGACCTGCACCACGTCTTCGCGCGCCGGCTGGCGCAGCGTGCCGGCGGGCAGGTTGCGGGTCTCGTTGCGCACCGCGCTGGTCACGGCGTCGGCGCCGATCGAGAAGGCCTCCAGCGCCTGCGGGCGCAGGTAGACATTGAGCTCGCGCTTCTGCGCGCCCACCAGCGCCACCGAGCCCACGCCGCGCACGTTCTCCAGGCGCTTCTTCAGCACCTGGTCGCCGTAGGTGCTCAGCTCGGAGGCGCTGCGGCTGTCATCGGGCGAGGTGAGGGCGACGGTCCAGATCGGGCGGGACGCGGGGTCGAAGCGCTGCACGCGCGGCTCGTCCACCTCGTCGGCGAACGTGGCCTTGACCTGGGCGACCTTCTCGCGCACGTCGTCGGCGGCACGGCGGCCGTCGACATCCAGGTTGAACTTGACGATGACGACCGAGGTGCCCTGGTAGCTGCGGCTGAACAGCTCGTTGATGCCGGCGATCGTGTTGACCGCCTCCTCGACCTTGATCGTCACCTCGTTCTCGACCACCTCGGCGGAGGCCCCCGGGTAGGTGACGGTGACCACCACGAAGGGGAATTCGATGTTCGGGAACTGGTCGACCTTGAGCCGCTGCACGGCAAAGCCACCCAGCACCACGAAGGCCAGCATGACCATCACGGCCATGACCGGGTTGCTGATCGAGACGCGGGTGAACCACATGGTGCGGGTCGGCCCTGCTCAGCGGGACGCCGCCGAGGCGGGCGCGGTGGCCGCCAGGCGCACCGCAGTGCCGTCGCGCACCGTGCCGACGCGCTCGCGCAGCAGCGCGTCACCCGCGGTGGCACCGGACAGCAGTTCCACCAGCGGTTCGCCCTGCGGCGAGCGGCCGCGCAGCCCGGTCTGCACCGCATGCGCCCGGGCCTGTCCGCCCTGCATCACCAGCACATAGGGCTGGGGCTGGTCCTGGCGCAAGGCGTCCAGCGGGACGGCCAGTCGGTCGCTGCGGGCCAGGGCCACCGTGCCCTGGGCGAACAGGCCCTGGCGCAGCGCCGGGTGCGGCGCCAGGCTCAGGTAGGCGGTGACGGTGCGGGCGCCGGCGGTGGCGGTGGGGTTGATGCGCGCGACGCGTGCGGTCACCGGCTCGGTGATGCCATCGACACGCAGGCGGGCCGTGGCGCCCACCGACAGCCGCGCCACCGCCTGGGGTGCCAGCGCCGCCTCCAGCTCCAGCTGCGACAGGTCGACGATCTCCAGGATGCGCCCGTCCAGCGCCACCCGCTCGCCCGGCTGCGCCAGCCGGGCCGACACCAGGCCGTTGATGGGGGCCACCAGCAGGGTGTCGCCCTGGGTCTTGCGGGCCAGCTCCACCGCGGACTGCGCCGCCGCCCAGCTGGCGCGGTTGGCCTGGGCCGTGGACTGCGCGGATTCCAGCGCGGTGGGCGAGATGAAGCCCTGGGCCACCAGCGCCTGGCTGTTGGCCAGCGCGCGCTCGGCGATGTCGAGCTGGGCCTTGGCGGCATCGGCCTGCTGCTGCGCCTGCTTCAGGCGCCAGCCGGCCTCGGTGTCGTCCAGCCGGCCCAGCACCTGGCCGGCGCGCACGGCGTCGCCTTCGCGCACCGTGAGTTCACGCAGTTCGGCGGCCACTTTCGCCTTGACCAGGGCGCTGCGCACCGCCTTGACGCTGCCGGTGAGCTCGATCTCCTCGGTGAGTGGCTGCACCGCCACCACGGCCAGGTCGCCGGGCAGCAGTTCCAGCGCGGCCCGGCTGGGGGCGCTGGCCGCTGCCGCGGTCGTCGGTCCGGCGGACGGGGCGCCCGGGCGCAGCTTCCAGCCGACCAGGGCCAGGCCGGCCAACGCCAGCAGGATCAGGACGCGGCGCAGGACTGGGCTCATGGGGCGATGGGTTGGGCCTGCAGGCCGTGCAGGACCAGGTGCAGGTGGCTTCGGATGATGCGGCGCGGGTCGGCCACCATGGCGTCGGCCAGCGCACAGGCGCCCACCGAATGCTTGTGCAGGCACAGCATGATGATCGGCAGCACCAGGGAGTGGGCGGCGGCCTCCACGTCAACCGGGCGGAACTCGCCGCGGTCGATGCCACGCTGCAGCAGGGCCTGGATCACCGCCAGGCCGGGCTCGATCACCTCCTGGGCGTAGAACTCGGCGATGTCGGGGAAGTTGCGCACCTCGGTGATCACCAGCTTGAACAGGGCCGAGCTGGGGCTGTCGTACACCTCTTCCCACCAGGTCGGCAGCAGCTCGGTCAGTGCCTCGGTGGCACTGCCGTGGTGCTCCAGCAGGCGCTGGCGGCCGTTGGCCACGGCGCTTGAAAGCGTGTGGCGGATCACCGCCTTGAGCAGCTCTTCCTTGCTGTTGAAGTACAGGTAGAGCGTGCCCTTGGCCACGCCGGCACGCTGCGCCACCTCCTCGGCCCGGGTGGCCGAGAAGCCTTTTTCGGTGAACAGGGCCAGCGCGGCGTCAAGCAGCTCGCTGGGGCGGGCTTCCTTGCGGCGCTGGCGGTGGGGAATGGCGGGCTCGGACATGTTTACTGACTGACCGGTCATTAATCCTAACAGGCTGACGGCGGCCGTCAATACCCCTAATGGTATCCTGAGCCTTGGCCGGTGCCTGACCCGTCAGGGGGCGACCACCGCGGTCGGTAAGATCACGGCCTTTGGGCAACCGGGGCGCAGCGACCCCGAACGGATGACGCGATGGATGTGCTGGTGTTGCTGAAGGCGGCGGTGATGGGCGTGGTCGAGGGCCTGACCGAGTTCCTGCCGATCTCGTCCACCGGTCACCTGATCCTGGCGGGTTCGCTGCTGGGTTTCGTGGGCGAGAAGATGAAGGTCTTCGAGATCGCGATCCAGACCGGCGCCATCTTTGCCGTGGTCCTGGTCTACTGGCAGCGCGTGCGCGACACCGTCATCGGCCTGGCCGCGCAGCCGCAGGCGCGGCGCTTTGCGCTGAATGTGCTGATCGCCTTCCTGCCCGCGGTGGTGCTGGGCCTGCTGGTGGGCAAATGGATCAAGGCCCACCTGTTCCTGCCCACCGTGGTGGCCTCGACCTTCATCCTGGGCGGCTTCGTGATCCTGTGGGCCGAGCGCCGCCAGGCGGGCCACACGCGGGTGTCCACGGTGGACGACATGACGCCAGCCGACGCCCTGAAGGTGGGCCTGGTGCAGTGCTTCGCGATGGTGCCGGGGACCAGCCGCTCGGGCGCCACCATCATCGGCGGCATGCTGATGGGCCTGTCGCGTCAGGCGGCCACCGACTTCAGCTTCTTCCTGGGCATTCCCACGCTGATTGGTGCCGGTCTGTACAGCCTGTACAAGGCGCGCGCCGACCTGGACTGGGCCGATGCGCCGCTGTTCGGCGTGGGCCTGCTGTTCAGCTTCCTGTCGGCCTGGCTGTGCGTGCGCTGGCTGCTGCGCTATGTGGCCACGCACGACTTCAAGCCCTTTGCCTGGTACCGCATCGGCTTCGGGCTGCTGATCCTGGTCACCGCGCACTTCGGCTGGGTGACCTGGGCCGACTGATTCAGCGCCGCCGGAACAGCAGGTCCCAGACCCCGTGCCCCAGGCGCAGGCCGCGGGCCTCGAACTTGGTCAGCGGGCGGTAGTCCGGCCGCGGGGCGTAGCCGTCGGCGGTGTTGACCAGCCGCGGTTCGGCCGACAGCACCTCCAGCATCTGCTCGGCATAGGGCTGCCAGTCGGTCGCACAGTGCAGCACGCCGCCGGGCGCCAGGCGCGAGGCCAGCAGCGCCACCAACGGCGCCTGGATCAGCCGCCGCTTGTGGTGCTTCTTCTTGTGCCAGGGGTCGGGAAAGAAGATGTGCACGCCGGCCAGCGAGTCCGGCGCCACCATCTGCTCCAGCACCTGCACCGCGTCGTGCTGCAGGATGCGCAGGTTGGTCAGGCCCTCCTCGCCGATGCGCTTGAGCAGCGCGCCCACGCCGGGCGTGTGCACCTCGATGCCGATGAAGTCGGTGTCGGGCCGGGCGGCGGCGATCTGCGCGGTGGCCGCCCCCATGCCAAAGCCGATCTCCAGCACCCGCGGCGCTTCGCGGCCGAAGGCCGCGGACCAGTCGGCCGGTTGGCCGGTGAAGGGCAGCACGAAGCGCGGCCCCAGTTCCTCCAGGGCCCGCTGCTGGCCAGTGCCCATGCGGCCGGCGCGCAGCACATAGCTGCGGATGCCGCGGCGGGGGGTGTCAGGGGAGTCTGCCGCGTCGGCGGACGAGGGCGCGTCGGTCATGCCTTCTGGGGATCGTTTCAGCGAGGGGCATGATTGTCGCCGAGCTAGAATGCGAACCGCTGCGGGTGTAGTTCAATGGCAGAACGGCAGCTTCCCAAGCTTCATACGAGGGTTCGATTCCCTTCACCCGCTCCAAGATCCAGATGCCAGCCACGCGCTGGCATCGTCGTCTCCGGCCTTCAGTGCACGCCCAGCGCCCGCAGATGTTCCGCCTTCGCGGCGTAGAGGGAGCGCAGCTCGGGCCGCGGGCTTTCGGCGCTGGCGCGCTGCAGGTGCGACAGGGCCTGGGCCGGGTGGCCCAGCTGCAGTTCGGCCTGGGCCAGGGCGAAGTGGATCTCGTGGTAGTCGGGGTCGCGGGCCAGTTCCCTCAGCAGCCAGTCGCGGGCGCCGGCGGGGTCGCCCGCCCGCAGTGCCGCCAGGCCGCGTGACAGGTTCACGAACGGGGCGGTGCCTTCGACCCGGGCGAGTACCGCCTCCAGTGGCTGGGCCTCGGCCGGGCGGCCCTGGGCGCGAAGCGCGGCCGCCAGGTTGGCCAGCAGCGTGGCGTGCTCCGGGGCCTGGGCCAGGCCGTCGCGCCAGGCGCGCTCGGCCAGGTCGGCGCGGCCGTGGCGCTGGAACACCACGCCCAGAGTGTTGTAGGCGGCGGGGTAGGCGGCATCCTGGGCCAGGGCCGCCAGGCTGAAGGCCTGCGCGGTGGCCAGGTCGCCCTGGGTCAGCCATTCGGCGGCGCGGTTGTTCAGGTACATCGCCAGCACGCGCTGGCGGCTGATGCGGCGCGCCGGCAGCTTGCCGGCCGCCTCGGGCGGCAGGAAGTCGATCACCGTCTGGGGCGGAGCCAGCAGCACGCTGGCGAATGGTGACGGCCGCGGACCCAGCGCCAGGTTGACGTGGGTGTTGCCCACATGCAGGCCGGCCAGGCGGCTCCACTGGGTGTCGGTCAGCACCTCGCGGAATTCCACCGACAGCCCCAGCCCGTCGGCCAGCGCCGCGGTCATCAGCACCAGCGACAGGCAGTTGCCGCTGCGCGCCTCGAAGGTCTCGGCGGCGGTGCGGGTGGTGCTGGCGTCGTAGACCACGCGGATGTCGCTGGAGCGCAGCGCCTCGAACAGCGCCAGCAGCGCGCCCTGGCGGCGGGCCGCCGGGCGCAGCGTGTGCTCCAGGTAGGCCTGCAGCGCCGGGTCCAGACGCAGGGCCGCTTCCACATCCGGCACGACCGCCGGCTGCCCCATCGTGGTGTCGGCCCAGCGGCTGGCATCGGAGGCGGGTGCGCGGGGGGCCTGGGCGCAGGCCGTCAGCAGCAGCAGGATCAGCGGCAACAGGCCGCGCCACCAGTCCCGGCCCGTGGGACCGTCCAGCGCGGCAGGGAAGGGCGGGTGCATGCGGGCTCCTTTCGAGGCCTCGGCCGGGGCCGGCGCCTGTCACACGGACATGCTACGCCGACACGGCGCTGACAACCAGCCTTGGTGTTTCCGCGCTGCCGGTGGCCGCTGCTGCTCAGGCATCATCGGGGCAAAGAACCCCCGCGCCCGTCATGTCACCCACGCCGTTGCAGGTCCTGGTGCTCAGCCAGCGGCCCCTGGATCTCGTCACTTCCGCCCACGGCCCCTTCATCGCCCACCAGGCCCGCACGCTGGCCGAGGTGGACGAGCTGCTCAACCAGCATGCCTGGCATGCGCTGGTGGTGGAGTTCGGTCCCGGCTTGTCGACCGAGCAGCTGCTGCACTGGAACGGCCTGGCGCGCGCCTTGCTGGAAACCGCGCTGGTGCTGGTCTCGCCTGAACCCACGCTGGCCGAATGCCAGCGCTGGCTGCAGGCCGGCGTGCGCGAGGTGGCTTCCAGCCGCGAGATGCACGGCGATGCCGCCGGCCGCGTGCTGCGCATGGCGATCGAGCGCAAGCGCCAGGACGACGCCGCGCGCCGCGCCTACAGCATCGACCTGGCCACCGGCCTGCCCAACCACCAGCAGCTGCTGGAGCACATGACCCACCTGCTGGCGCTGCGCGAGCGCGAGCCCGCGCCGATGGCCGTGGTGGTGCTGCAGCTCGAGGGCCTGCAGTCGGTCGAGGCCAGCCAGGGCGCCGAAGCGGCGAACGTGCTGCGCCGCAAGGCCGCGGTGCGGCTGCGCTCGGCCTTGCGCGCGTCGGACGTGGTGGCCTCGCTGGGCCGCGACATGTTCGCGGTGCTGCTGGCCTGGATGGACGCCGACGAGGACGCCGAACCGGTCGCCCGCAAGCTGCTGGCCACGGCCAGCGTGCCGATGCATGTGTCGGGCCAGAGCGTGCCGCTGGGCATGCGCTACGGCCTGGCTCAGTTCCCGGCCCACGGCCGCGACGCGCAAAGCCTGCTCAAGCGCGCCACCGCGCAGGCCGCGGGTGGAGAGGGTCGGCTGGTGCGCCTGGGCGAGGCCGCCAACGACGGGGCCTGAGCGCCCCGGCGCCGGCCGCTGGCGTCACTTCAGGATGTCGCCCAGGCAGAGGTACTTGACCTCGACGTAATCGTCCATGCCGTGGTGCGAGCCCTCGCGCCCCAGGCCCGACTGCTTCACCCCGCCAAACGGCACCTCGGCCACGCTGATCAGGCCGGTGTTGATGCCCACCATGCCGTACTCCAGCGCCTCGCCCACCCGGAAGATGCGGCCGATGTCGCGGCTGTAGAAGTAGCTGGCCAGACCGAACTCGGTGGCATTGGCCAGCTCGATCGCCTCGGCCTCGGTGCTGAAGCGGAACACCGGCGCCACCGGGCCGAAGGTCTCTTCCTTCGAGACCTTCATCTCGGGCGTCACATCGGCCAGCACCGTGGGCGTGTAGAAGCGCTCGCCGATGCGCTGCCCGCCCACCACCACCTTGGCGCCCTTGGCCAGCGCGTCGGCCACATGGTCCTCGACCTTGGCGATCGCCTGGTCGTCGATCATCGGGCCCTGGTTGATGCCCGGCTCGAAGCCGTTGCCCACCTTGATCGCGGCGGCCCTGGCGGCCAGCTTCTCGATGAAGGCGTCATAGACGCTGTCCTGCACGTAGAAGCGGTTGGTGCAGACGCAGGTCTGGCCCGAGTTGCGGTACTTGCTGATCGCCGCACCTTCGGCGGCCGAGTCCAGGTCGGCGTCGTCGAAGACGATGAAGGGCGCATTGCCGCCCAGCTCCAGCGAGAGCTTCTTCACCGTCGGCGCGCACTGCTGCATCAGGATGCGGCCCACCTCGGTGGAGCCGGTGAAGCTGAGGTGGCGCACCACGTCGGAGCTGCACAGCACCTTGCCCACCTCGATCGACTGTGCGGCATCGGCCGTCACCACGTTGAGCACGCCCGCCGGCATGCCGGCGCGCTGCGCCAGCTCGGCCACCGCCAGCGCCGACAGTGGCGTGGCCTCGGCCGGCTTGATCACCACCGGGCAGCCAGCGGCCAGGGCCGGAGCCACCTTGCGGGTGATCATCGCGATCGGGAAGTTCCAGGGCGTGATCGCCGCGCACACGCCGATCGGCTGCTTGATGATGACGTAGCGCTTGTTGCCGTCGGTGGTGGGGATGGTCTCGCCATAGACGCGCTTGGCTTCCTCGGCGAACCACTCCAGGAAGCTGGCGCCATAACCGACCTCGCCCTTGGCCTCGGCCAGTGGCTTGCCCTGCTCGGCGGTCATGATGCGCGCCAGGTCGTCGGCATGGGCGTGCATCAGCGCGAACCACTTCATCAGGATGGCCGCACGCTCCTTGGCCGTCTTGGCGCGCCAGGCCGGCCAGGCCTTGTTGGCCGCGACGATCGCGTGGTGGGTGTGCTCGGCACCCAGGTTGGCCACATCGGCCAGCTTCAGACCGGTGGCGGGATCGGTGACCTCGAAGCGGCTGCTGCCGGCGACCCACTCTCCGTTGATCAGCGCATCGGTCTTCAGCAGGCTGGGGTCGGCCAGCAGGGCCAGGGGGGAAGAGGGCATGTCCATGGGGGGCTCCTTGATGGGCAGCGACTCTACCGCGCTCGGCAGTAAGGTCGAGTGATGAATGTCCGGGCCAGCGCCGGGCCGCTCCCAAGCGTCCGGCCCGGACACCCTCCCGGAGGGTGGCTGCGGCGATGCCGCAGCCGGGTGTCGTCAGTTCAGGCGCCGCAGGCTTTGAGACAGTCAGCGAGCACCGCCATGCCCTCGTCGATCACCGCATCGCTGGCGGTCAGCGGCACCAGGATGCGGATCACGTTGCCATAGGTGCCGCAGGACAGCAGGATCAGCCCGCGCTGGATGGCTTCGGTGCACAGGCGCTTGGTCAGGTCGGCATCAGGCTGCGACAGGTCGCCGCCCTTGAACAGCTCGATCGCCACCATCGCGCCCAGGCCGCGCACGTCCTGGATGCTCTTGTGCTGGCCGGCCAGCCGGGTCAGGCCGTCCTTCAGGCGCTGGCCCACGGCCCTGGAGCGCTCCAGCAGCTTCTCTTCGTCGAACACCTTGAGCACCGCCAGCGCCGCGGCGCAGGCCAGCGGGCTGCCGGCGTAGGTGCCGCCCAGGCCGCCGGGCAGCGGCTTGTCCATGATCTCGGCCTTGCCGATCACCGCGGAAATGGGGAAGCCACCGGCCATCGACTTGGCCATGGTCACCAGGTCGGGCGCCACGCCCCACTGCTCGCAGGCCAGCCAGGTGCCGGTGCGACCGGCGCCGGTCTGCACCTCGTCGGCGATCAGCACGATGCCGTGCTTGTCGCACAGCGCGCGCAGCGCCTGCGCGAATTCGGGCGGCGCCACATAGAAGCCACCTTCGCCCTGCACCGGCTCCAGGATGATGGCCGCCACGCGCTCGGCCTCGACGTCGTACTTGAAGATGTGCTCCAGCGAGCGCAGCGAATCGGCCACCGTCACGCCGTGCAGCGGGTTGGGGAACTCGGCGTGGTAGATCTCGGCCGGGAAGGGGCCGAAGCCGGCCTTGTACGGGGCGACCTTGCCGGTCAGCGCCATGCCCAGCAGCGTGCGGCCGTGGAAGCCGCCGCCGAAGGCGATCACCGCCTGGCGCTTGGTGGCCGCACGGGCGATCTTGACGGCGTTCTCCACGGCTTCGGCGCCGGTGGACAGGAAGTAGGCCTTCTTGGCGAAGTTGCCCGGGGTGCGGGCGATCAGCTGCTCGGCCAGTTCCACGTAGGGCTCGTAGGCCACGACCTGGAAGCAGGTGTGGTGCACCTGGTCCAACTGGGCCTTGACGGCCTCGACGATCTTCGGGTGGCGGTGACCGGTGTTCAGCACCGCGATGCCGCCGGCGAAGTCGATGTAGCGCCGGCCTTCCACATCCCAGACCTCGGCGTTCTCGGCGCGGTCGACGAAGACCTCGTAGGTCTGGCCCAGGCCGGCGGGCAGGGCGGCGCGGCGGCGCGCCATCAGCGCGGCATTGGTGGCGGTGGCGGTTTTGGCGTCAAGCGGCATGATCAGGGCCTCGTCAAGGGATGGGCGATGGGCGCATCGTAGGCGCTTCGGCGCCCGGCTACCATGCACAGCCATGGCGGCGTCCGGACACACTGTGCCGGTCCGCCGCCCAGTACAGATGCCATGCTGAGCCTGCAGCCCACTTCCGCCACCCCGCTGGTCACCCAGATCGTCGAGGGTCTCGCCGCCCAGATCGACGAGGGCGCGCTGCGCGCCGGCACCAAGGTGCCATCGATCCGCCAATTCGCCCATGCCCACCAGGTCAGCGTGTTCACCGTGGTCGAGGCCTTCGACCGGCTGGTGGCCCAGGGCTACCTGGTGTCGCGGCCGCATTCGGGCTTCTTCGTGCGCAAGCGGGCCACGCCGGGCACACCGGTGGCCGCCGCGGCCAGCGGGCCGCAGGGCTTCGACTCGATGTGGTACCTGCGCAAGATCTTTGAGCACCGGCACCTGGGCATCAAGGCCGGCTGCGGCTGGCTGCCGGGTGACTGGCTGTTCGAGGACGGCCTGCGCCGCGCGCTGCGCCACCTGGCCGCCGATGACGCCGACCTGGGCGGCTACGGCGACCCGAAGGGCTACCCGCCGCTGCGCCAGCACATCGCCGAGGCCTTTGCCGAGCAGGAGGTGCAGGTCCACCCCGGCCAGGTGCTGCTGACCCAGGGCAGCAGCCAGGCGCTGGACCTGGCGGTGCGCCGCCTGGTGCGCCCGGGCGACGCGGTGCTGGTGGACGACCCCGGCTACGCCAACCTGCTGTTCGCGCTGCGCTACCAGGGCGCGCAATTGCTGGGCGTGCCGCGCACCCCGCAGGGCTGGGACCTGGCTGCGCTGGAATCGCTGCTGACCGCCCACCGCCCCAAGGTCTTCTTCACCCAGCCGCGGCTGCACAGCCCGACCGGCTCGGTGGCGTCGCTGGCCCAGCTGCACCGGGTGCTGCAACTGGCCGAGAAGCATGACCTCACCATCGTCGAGAACGACATCTATGCCGACCTCGACCCCGAGCCGCGCCCTTCGCTGGCCAGCCTGGACCAGCTCAGCCGGGTGCTGACCATCGGCAGCTACAGCAAGACCATCTCGCCCAACATCCGGGTGGGCTTTCTGCTGGGCCACCCCGACCTGGTCGAGGACCTGGCGCAGCTGAAGATGATCTCCGGCCTGACCAGCGCCGAGTTCGGCGAGCGCCTGGCGCACGGCGCGCTGACCGAGGGCCGCTGGCGCAAGCACCTGAAAGCGCTGCGAGAGCGCCTGGCCGGTGCCCACCAGCAGGCGGCGCAGCGCCTGATGGACCTGGGCTTCGAGCTGTTCCACGAACCCAAGGCCGGCATGTTCCTGTGGGCGCGCCACCCGGCGCTGCCCGACCCGGTGGCGCTGTCCAACGAAGCGGCCGAGCAGGACATCATGCTCGGCCCCGGCCACCTGTTCATGGCCGACCTGCAGCCCACGCCGTGGATGCGCTTCAACGTCGCCTTCTGTGGCGACGAGCGGCTGTTCGGTTTCCTGGCGCGGGCGCTCAGTCCTGCAGGATCTTGAACTGACGCAACAGCTTGCCCAGCATCTCCGCGGATTGCGCCTGCTCCTTGAGCGTGCGTTGGCGCTCGATCACCTTGCTGCCCATCTCCATCAGGGCCTTCTTCACCAGCGGGTTGTCGCTCAAGGTGGACGGCACGCGGCTCTTGGCCTGGCCCAGCGCGGAGACGGCGGCGTTGAGTTGCTCGCGCGCACCGAGCAGGGCGATCTCCGCACGGTCCCACTGCATCAGCGCATTGTCGGCGGCCTGTGTGCGGTCCTCCTCGTTGCGGGCGCTGGAGAAGTCCTGGACGTAGCCCTTCACCGACGAGAGCGCGGACTCGAGCGAGCGCAACTGGTGGTCCACCGAGTTCTTCGGCTCGTCGCTCAGCGCCTGGTTGAAGGCGGCACGGTGGGTCTTGCCCTTGCCGTCCATCAGGTTGACCAGCACGAACTCCAGCACGTCCTTGGCCGACCGGGACAAGGCCACCGCTTGCCCGGCCATCATCTCCACATCGTTGGCGACCTCCTTGGTGGCCTTGGCCAGGCGGATGCACGACATGCCCAGGCGGATGGCGGCGGAATACTTGCCAGCCTGGCCCTTGAGCTCCTTCTCATAGGCCTTCTGGAACACCGCTGTGTTGGCGACGGCGTCCAGATCGAATTTCTTGGAGATCGCCCCCCAGTTCAGTGAGCTGCGGAAGTCGGCGAAGCCCTTCTGCACCCGGTCCATCTCCTCATACTGGCTCTGGGCATTTTCCTGCAGCTGCTCGGCCGTGCGTCGAAGCAGGTCGGCCTTCTTCGCCGCCTGCTCCTGGCGTCCGTCGGCGGCGTCCTGCTCGGCCAGACGCAGCAGCTTCTGCGCCTCCTCCCTGTGCGACACCATCTCCTGGTTCTGGCGCAGCATCTTCTTTTCCAGGTCGGTCTGCGAGTGCAGTTCCTCGGACCGCTTCTCCTTCATGTACTTCACCGCGGCATCGAGCTTGCGCTGATTGACCTCCTGCGCCATGGACTGGGCCACACCCTTGCCGGTTTCGCGGGTCTCGGCGCGCGACGACTCGGCGGATTCCTGCTCGGCCAGGCGGGTGAAGGTCTGCCGGTAGTCCAGCCCCAGTGCCGCCAGCGACTGCTTGAACTTCGTGAGCTCGGACTGAAGGGGCTTCTTGTTGGTCTCCTTCAGCAACTGCTTGTCGATCTTGTCCAGCCAGAGAGTGACCTCCTGGTCGTACTTGCCGTAGGCCTCGCGCATGCCTTCGGCGGTCTTGCCGGCCACCTGGTCCATGGCCTTCAAGGCCTCGAGGATCTTCTTGTGGCTGTCGCGGAAGCCCTTGAACGACTCGGAGGGCGACAGCGGCAGCGTCGCCTTCTTGAACTTGTCCATCGACTGGGTGAATTCGGTCACGACCGGCATGGATGCATCTCCTTACAAAGTGCCGAGAGTGTTGGCCGGACCGCCGCTAACCACCGCTAAGGCGGGTACTTCATCTTTGGGGGGGCACGATGCGCGCCAACGCCAGGGCGGTGGGATGGGCACCCAGCGGTGTCGGACGGCGGCACGACCCACGGCGTGGCTGACGAAGCGGCCCCGCAGGCGCCCGCGAGGACGTTGCCGGATCGCCCATGTGCGCGGCGCGGGGTGGCGCAGCGCCGCGGACGTGGGGTCGACCACCCGCCGACGGGCCGCGGCCGACCCGGTCAGGCGCTAGCCGTGCGCGGGTTGACGGCGCACCAGGCACCGTCGACCTTCTCCGCCTTCGGGCGTCGACGCGTGTGGGCCGTCAGCAGGTGGCAGCCCATCGGCCACGGCTGGCGGGCCAGCGCCGAGACGATGTCCGCATGCTGGCGGCGCAGGCGGGCCCACCAGCCCAGCTCCAGGACCACCAGATGGACCACCACGGTCGGATCGGCATCGATCAGACGCCGCACCACCCAGGCCCGTCGCACGGCCTGCTGGGTGGCCAACAGGCGCAACACCTCGTGGCGCGCGGCATCGTCCAGCGCCGGTGGGGCCAGACGGTCGGTGGGGCTGACCTTCTCCAGCTGCCGGTCGCGCGCCTGCTCCAGCGCGTGGCGCTCGTGCCAGCGCTGCTGCCAGTGCGCGGCGGCGTCGCGGTCGCGGCTGCGCAGCCATTCCCAGGCGCGCTCGCAGGCGGGCTTGGTCGAGGGCGGATCCAGCGCGATCACCCGCTCCAGGCTCTGCAGCCCCTGGACGTCGTCGGCACGGAGTTGCGCCAGGCCCAGCAGGTAGTGGGCCAGCGCGTTGTCGGGTTCGGCGTCGACCCGGGCCTGCAGCGGCGCGCGCAGATCGGCCTCGGGTTCGGTGCGCAGGCGCAGGTTCAGCAGCTCCAGTTCGGCCGCGTGGTCGCGCTCGGGCAGGGCCTGCAGCTCGGCCACGCGTGCCAGCCATTGGCGGTGTTCGCTGTGGCGCTCGGTCCAGTCCTCGGCGATGGACTCGTGCCAGCGCTGCTGCAACTGCTCGCGCAGCGAGGCCACGCCGGGCCCGAACCAGGCCTCGGCGGCACTGGGGCCTGCCAGCGGCGGTGGCGTGGCCTCGACCGCATCCGCACCGAGCCCCATCGCCAGCAGACGGCGGCGCGGCGTCGGGTGCGTGTCCATCACCTCGGCCGGGCGGTCGGCGGCCTGCACCCACCAGTTGCCGGCGCGCGGGTCGCTGTGCCGGCACAGCGCGGCCCAGCGCTGGGCGCGGTCGGTCGGCGGGCTGGGTTGATCGCGCACCCCCCGGAACAACTCGTCGTGCCACTGCGACCAGGCGGCGGCGGCCAGGTTGACCCGCTTCAGCGCATTGGCCGCCGCGGCGGCGCCGACCCAGCGCACCGAGGTCTGGTCGGCCGCGTACTCCTCGGCGCGCGCCAGCACCTGGGTGTAGGCATTGAAATGCGGCACGAAGCGGCGCAGCCAGGCCGACGACCAGCGGCCCAGGCGGCCCTCGGCGCGGGCCGTCTGGTCGAGCAAGGCGCTCCAGCTCAGGCGCAGCCGGTAGACAAAGGCGCCAAAGCGGCCGTGCGCACCGCGCAGGTGACCGTACTCGTGGGCCACCACCGCCAGCGCCTCGTCGGGCGACAGCGCCTCCAGCAGCGGCAGGCCCAGGCGCAGGTAGTTGCGCGGCCAACCCACCAGGCCCAGACGCGGGTGCTGGACCACGGCCGCCTGCACTTCATCGAAGACCTGCACCTCGTGCACCGGGGGGCCCTTGAGTTCGCGGCGCAGCCGATCCAGTTGCTCGAACAGCACCGGCGCCTGGGCCCGCCCGACCACCAGGCCCTGCGGCGGGTCGAAACGCGTGAACAGCGACTGCATCGACTGCTTGAGCACCGACCACAGCGGCCAGATCAGCAGCAGCAGCAGCTTGCCCAGCTTGGCCACCAGCAGCCAGACGGCCGGCGAGCCGCTCCACAACAGCGCCAGCACAGTGGCCAGCACGAGCAGCAGCAGCAGCCCTGCGCCGCCGGCCACCGCCAGCACGATCACGAACCCCAGCAGCACCAGGGCTGCCACATGGATCCGGTAGCGCCATGGATGGGCCGCGCTGTGGGCCTCCAGGCGGGCCACCATGGCCTCGATGTCTGTGTCGTTCACGCGCACCTCCCTCCCGTGTCCTTGCGCGCGGCCGATTGTCGGGCCAGTGTCGGACCTGGCGCGGCCGGGGGGGCTCAGCGCCCGGCGGCCAGGGGTCCCAGCAGTTGCTGGGCCAGGGCGCCCAGCTTGGACAGCTCGGCCACCTTCAGCAGCACCTGCTCGGGTGGCAGGTCGTCCAGGAAGCGGCCGCGTTCGTCGTGGGCGAAGACGGCCAGGCGGCGGCACAGGCTGTCGGCGGCCGACCGGTCCAGGGGTAGGGGCGCGCCATGCGGCGGCTCGCTCAGGGCCAGCAGCCGCCGCACGCGGGCCCACAGGTCATGGGCATAGGCGTGCATGTGGCGGGCCAGCGGCTCGCGCGTGGCCTCGCCGGGGTCCTGCTCGAAGGTGCGAAAGGCGGGCACGATGTGCCCGGACATGCTGGAGGCGCCACCGGCGTCCATCGAGCGCAGACGCTCGACCAGTCCCTGCACCAGCGCCTGCATCTCCCGGGCGCGCCGCACGGTGTCCGACGCCGCCCACAGGCGTTCAGCCCGCGCCAGCGACTGGCGCAGCGCCGGCGCGTCCAGGTGGTCATGCAGCACACGTGCCGTCGCGGCGATGTGCTCCAGCAGCCGGGCGCAGGAGCGGCACAGCAGCGAGCCCTGGTAGTGATGGGCCACATGCAGCGCCTGCCGACGCAGCACCCGCAGCCGCGAGCGCAGGCGCCGCAGGCCGGCTGAATCGATCAGGGCCATCGCCTGCGCAATGCGGTCGTTGATGTGCTCGGGCCCGTTGTCCAGGCGGATCCAGGCGATCGCCGCCAGCGCCTGCTCGAGCGCCTCCAGCTGATGGGCGATGCCGGTGTGCTGGTGCCGCAGCAGCCAGGGTTGGCGGGACCGCCACCAGGCCACGGTCAGCGCCTCGGGCAGCCGCGGCGGGGGGGCGTCGGGCATGAACAGCTGCCGCCAACCGCACAGGGCGATCTCGGCGGCCAGCGCGGCCGCGGCCGGTGCCGTCGGCCGTGGGGTGGTCGTCCCGGTCTGCGTGGAAGAGGGCGTGGCTGTCACCCCGCCACTCTAGGCGCCGCTGGCGCTAAACAGCGCTAAGGCCCGGGTCGTCCGGCTCGTAGAGCTGCGCAAAGCGCTCGGCGCTGATGGCATAGGCGTCGCCGCCGTCGGGCTGGTTGGACACCAGCCAGTCGCCGGCGGCGTGGTGGGTGCGGCCCTCGCGGGTGACCACGCTGCCGGCGCTGCCGGCCTGCACGGCCCACACCGGCGCGCTCTTCACGAAACGGCCGGGCGAGACCTCGCGGTAGGTGGCCGCGAAGCTGTCGGCAGCGACGGTGTAGACATCGCCGTCGTTGTCCACCAGCCAGTCGCCCGCCCGGGCACGCTGCAGGTCGCCCCACTTGCGGTACACCAGACCATCGGTGTCCAGCCGCAGTTGCACGGCGGTGACAGCCTGGTCGGGACGGCGGCGAAAGCGCTGGCGTGGCGGGCTCATGCGGCGTGTGGGCGGTGGCGGACCACTGCATTCTCGCCGCCCGGCGCCACCCCGGTCACGAGGGCAGGAAATCCAGCGGCCAGCTGACCACCATCTCGTCCACGTCCTTGGCGCCGAAGTCGAACTGGCGGATGCGCGCCAGCAGCTTGCTCTCCAGCTCGGGCGTCTTCAGTTCGCTGCTGACCAGGCGCAGCCCGCTGACGTTGCCGGCCGGGGCGATGCGCAGCTCCACCACCACCTTGCCCTGCAGCGACGGGTCGTCGCGCAAGGCGCGGTTGTAGATCGCGTAGATCGCGCCCTTGTGGCGCTCGAAGACCAGCCGGATCTCCTCCAGCGAGCGCGAGGCCTTGCCGCTGTTGCCGCGCTGCACCGCACCGCCCTTGCTGGCGCTGGCGCCGCCCACGCCGGTGCCGTTGCCCTTGCCGCCGGTGGCTGAGCCGCCCCCGCCGCCCGGGCCGCCCCCGCCGCCCCCCCCGGCCACGCCTTCGACCAGCGTGGTGCTGCGGCCGGCCAGACCGCCGCCGCCGCTGTCGCGGCTGAGCGCGGCGGTGTTGATGCCGCCGCTGCCGCCGGTGGCGTTGCTGGTGATCAGCGCGCGGTCGGGCAGGCCCGGCTGGGTGCCGGCGCCCACGCCGGGTCCGGTGGCCACGCCGACGCCCGGGCCGGGGTTGATCTTCTCCTGCAGCTGCACCGCGGTGGGCGCGCCGTGGATGGCCGCCAGCTGGTCCTTCATCGCCAGCAGGCCGACGCCGGCGGCACGCTGGCGCGGGCCGACCTCGCCGGGCGCGCGGCCCTCGATGGGTCGGCGCGCTTCGGGCACCGGCGGCTGATCGGGGTTGGGTTGCTCGTTGCGCGGCTTCGGGGCCTTCTTCGCCGGCGTGTCCTTCTCGGCGGGCGGGCGCTCGGCGGTCTTGTCGATGGCCGGCTTGTCCTCAGTGGGCGCGGGCCGCACCGGCAGCGGTGGAGGCGCCAGGCGCTTCTCCTCCAGCAGCTTGACCATCGGCGCGCTCAGGCCGGGCCGGGCCTCGGGCGCGCGCTCGGGCCGCGGCAGCCAGCCGGCCACCAGCGCGCCCAGCAGGCTGGCCAGCAGCAGGCCGCGCCACAGGCGGCGAAAGCGTGCCTCGTCGATCGCCGAGACCGACCAGGCCAGCACCGGCTGGCGAAAGCTCACCGCGGGCATCGTCATCGCGGCATTCATGACGACACCGCCTTCTGCCGCACCGCGAAGCGCACGTCCTCCAGGCCCGCGCGGGCGCAGGACACCATGACCTTGCGCAGCAGCTGGTAGGGCAGCTCCTGGTCGGCCATCAGCGTGACGCTCTTGCGGTCGTTCTCGGCGCGCACCGCCTGGCGCTCGGCCAGCAGGCGCTGCAGCTCAGCCTGCAGCGGCGCGATCAGGTCCTCGGTCTGCGCCAGGGCCTCGGGCGTGGCGGCCACGCGGCGGCCTTCGACCACGATGTCCTCGGCGCTCACCGTCACCACCAGCGTGGCCTGCGGCGCGGTCTCGGCCACCGACTCGGGCAGGCGCACCGCCTTGCTGGCCGGCAGGATCTCCACCTCGGTGGCGTTGGACAGCAGGAAGAAGATCAGGATCGTGAACACGTCGATCAGCGAGACCAGGTTCATGTCGACCATGTCGTGGTCGCGGGCCTTGCGGGCGGCGCGTTTTTGCAGCGGGGTCAGCTTGGCCATGTCACTTCCCCTGCGGAGCGTCGCCCAGTGAGATCACCGGGAACAGCTCGGCCTTGACCACCTCGGTGCCGCGGGTGGTGCGGCCCTCTCGGGTGGCATCCATCAGCGCCACCAGGGTGCGGTAGGGCGTGTCAGGGCGGGCCAGCAGCGTGGCGGCCTTCTCGTCCGGGAACTTCGCCTTGACCTGGTGCAGCAGCGCGTTCAGCGCGCGCACATCCGGGCCGTCGGCGGTGTGCGGCAGGTGCGCGATCAGGCCACCGATGCGGTCGCCCACGTCAATCGCATCGGCGCGCAGCACCAGTTCCAGTTGCAGCTTGTCGACCTGCAGCTTCTCCACGCCGGCGGTCTGCGCCGGCAGGTTCAGCTCCAGCACCGCCAGCCGGGTGAACACCGCGGTGGACAGCAGAAAGGGCACCAGCACCACGATCAGGTTGATGAACGCGGTGACCTCCAGCGCCGCTGGCGCCTTGCGCAAGCGTCGGATCGCCATGGCGTCAGTGCGTGCCGGCCAGGCGCTGCACGGTGTTCAGGAAGCTGATCTTGGCGGCCTCCAGGCCGTCGACGATCTCCGCCGTGCGCGCCTGCAGGAAGGCATGCACCAGCAGGAAGGGAATGGCCACCATCAGCGCGAAGGCGGTGTTGTTCATCGCGATGGAGATGGACGCCGACAGCAGCTCGGCCTTCTCCGCCGGGTTGACCTGGGCCACCGCGGTGAAGGCCTTGATCAGGCCCATGATCGTGCCCAGCAGGCCGACCAGCGTGATCACGTTGGCGAAGGTGGCGATGTAGTGGGTGCGCTTCTCCAGGCGCGGGACGATCTCCATCATCCCTTCTTCCATCGCGGCGTCGATGTCCTCGCGCTTCTTCGAGGTCTGCAGCCGGTCCAGCCCGTTGGCCACCAGCTTGCCCAGCGCGGCGTCCGACGCACTGGCCAGCGACTGCACCTGCTTGAGCTGGCCCTGGCCCAGCAGCGGCTGCACCTGTTCCCACAGCGCCCGGTTGTCGCTGCGCGCGCGGCGCAGGAAGACGAAGCGCTCGATGGCAATGGCCAGGCCCAGCGACATGATCAGCAGGCTGGGGTAGATGAACAGGCCGCAATCCTGGAAGAACTTGACAGCGGTATCGAAGGCATTCATCGGGGGCTCTCGTTGGCGGTGGGTTGGGCGGTGGGGTTGGATTCGTTGGCAAAGCGCAGGCGGCGCTTGTGCACGTCGCGGTCGAGCGGGGCCAGCACCTCGTCGACCAGGCTGGTGGGCGGCTTGCCCTGCAGCGCATCGGGCAGCGGCTTCTTCCAGGGCACGATGTAGATGACCTTGGGCAGCTCGCGGTTGCCGACGATGCGGCTGGGGTCCATGTCGGCGCGGTCCTGCGCGCTGGCCGCGCAGGCGGCCAGCAGCAGCACGGCGGCAGTCAGGGCTCTCATGTGGCCTCCTTCTTCACCGGGGCAGCGGCCTTGGCGGCGCGCGGTTTGAGCTCGGCCACCCACTTGCCGACCTGGGCGTCGCCGCCCGGGGTCAGCTCGAGGTAGCGCTGGTACTGGGCGAGTGCCGCCACCGGCTCGTCCAGGTACAGGTCCAGCAGCACGCCCAGGTTCAGCACCGAGGCGGCGTGGCCCGGCTCGGCGGCCAGCGCCTGCTGCCAGCGCGCGCGGGCCTCGGGCAGCTTGCCTTGCTCGCGCAGCGCGATGGCCTCGCGGTTGAGCTGCGCGGCAGCGCCGGCGGCCTCGTCGCGGCGCTCGGCCTTGGCCCAGCGCGCCGGGCGCAGCGTGCGCAGCGCGGCCAGGCTCTGGCGCACCGGCTCGTCCCACTGGCCCTGGCGCACCCGGGCCGCGTTGGCTTCGTGCAGCGCGATGGCTTTCTCCTCGAACGGGTAGGCCTGCTCTTCCAGCAGCACGTCGTACTGTTCGCGCTCGGCCTTGCTGAGCTTCTTCGGCCGCTGGGACTTCAGCAGCGCCTGACCGAACTCCTGGTAGAGCGATGCACTGGCAAAGGTGGCGGCGGTGACCCCTTCGGCCACCCCGTCCTCGGCGGCCACGCCCCAGGCCTGCAGCGCGGCCTCCAGGCGGGTCTTCTTCAGCGCCAGCGACTTGGCCAGCGGCTCGGTCAGCGCCACCGCGCGGCAGGCCTCGTCGGCCGGCCGGGCCAGCGCCAGCGCGGCCTGTGCCGACAGCAGCCTGCTGCGCGCGGTGCGGGCGCTGCCGCCGGCGCGCTCGGTGGCCAGCAGTTCGCGCTGCCAGGCCAGCGTCTGGGCGGGGCTGCGCGCGTGGCGGGCTAGCGCGGCGCGGGCCTCGGTGGCCTCGGGCAGGGGCTGCGGCCAGGCCTTGAGGTAGCGCTCCCAGGTGGCGGCGGCGTCACGGTCCTGCGCGCTCTCGCGGCGCTGCGCAGCCAGCCACAGTGCGGTGCGGCGGGCCTCGGGCTCGCTGGCGCTGGCGGCCACGCGCTCGTATTCGGCGGCGGCCAGGGCGGGGCGCTGCAACTCGTCGTAGGCCAGGGCCAGGCGCGCGGGCAGCTGGGCCTGCAGCGCATGGCCGGGGTGCTGTCGGCGGAAGGCTTCCAGCGCCTCGGCAGCGCGCGGCCAGTCCTTCAGCGCGATCCACTGCGCGGCGGCGTCGAAGTCGGCGTTGGCGCGGATCGAGGCGCCCGGCGCGGCGCTGCCCACCTTGGCGAACAGCGCGGCGGCCTGGGCGCCCTGGCCGCCGTCGCGGGCGGCTTCGGCCTGGCGGTAGATGGCCGCGGCCAGCCGCTCGTTGAGCGCAGCGCGCGACGCGTCGCCGTCGGGCGTCAGCGCCAGCACCTGCTGGGTGGCGCGCTCGGCGTCGGCAAAGCGGCCGGCGTCGAAAGCGGCGCGGGCCTGCACGCCCAGCGCGCTGCGGCGCACCGGCGCGGCGGGCTCGGGCTGCCAGGCCAGCACGCGGGCGGCGCTGGCCTGGGCCTGGGCGGCCTGGCCGGCGCGCAGCTGGCGCTCGGCGGCATCGGCCAGCACGGCGGCGGCGCGCGGATCAGCGGCATGGCGTTCGGCAAAGCGCAGCGCGCTAGCCAGGCGCTCAGCGGCCAGCGCGGCGTTGTCCGGCGCGGCCTTCAGGCGTGCGTCGTGCGCCAGCAGCGCGGCGTAGCCGGCCTCGGCGCTGCGCGGGTGCGGCGGGTCCTGGTAGGCGGAGCGCTCGTACTCGGCGGCGGCGCTGTCGTACTGCCGGTCCTCGAACAGCAGCTCGGCCAGCAGGAAGCGCTGGCGCGGGCTGTCGGCGTCGTCGGGGAACTGGGTCAGCAGCGCCTGGTACCAGCGCACGGCGGCTTGCACATCGGCAGCCTGGTGGCTCTTCTGTGCGGCGGCGTGGTGGCGCTGGGCCAGCTCGCCCAGGAACTCGCGCACCAGCGGGCGGGCGCGTTGCCAGGCCTCGGGGGCACTGGCCTTGAAGGCCGGGTCCAGGCCGTAATGCTCGACGAAGGCCAGCTTGGCGGCCAGGGCCTGCTGCTCGAAGCCGGCCTCGGCGTGGATGCGCACCACCTGGGCCTGCAGCAGCGGCGCCATCGGGTCCTGCGGCGCGCGGCGCACGAAGGCGCCCAGCGCGTCGGCGGCGTCCTTGGGCCGGTCCTGCTTCAGGTACAGCGTGGCCTGGTTCTGGTACAGCCGCACCGCGTAGCCGGCGCGCTGCGGGCTGTCGACCAGCGGCGCGATGGCGGCCACGCCCTGCAGGTTCTCCAGCGCCAGCGCGATGACGCGCAGCACGTCGTCGACCAGCTCGCGGTTGGCGCGCGACAGGCCGGGCAGTTGCTCCACCGGCACGGCGGGGTCGCGGCCGGCCAGGTGGGTGTCGAGCACCGCCATGAAGTTGCCCAGTGCCGGCTCCAGCCGGGCCTGCTTGAACTGGCTCCAGCCCTGCATGTAGCGGGCGCGCTCGGTCAGCCCGTGCGGGCGCGGGCTGGCCAGCACCGCGCCGAAGGCGGCTTCGGCCGGCGCGTAGCGGCGCGCCGAGAACAACAGCTCGCCGCGGCGGAACTGCGCTTCGTCGAGCGCCGTGGTCTGCGGGCAGGTGGCCACCAGGCGGTCCAGCGTGGCCAGCGCGGCGGGCGCGTCGCCGCCCAGCTCCTGGGCGCGGGCCAGCTGGTAGAGCACGCGGTCATTGCCGGGGTCGTTGGGCGTTTCCTTCAGCAGCGTCTGGTAGCGGGCGATGGCGGCGCGGTAGTCGGCGCTGGCGCCGTCCTGGCTGGCCAGGCGGGCGTCGGTGGCGTCCATCTCCAGGTCACCCAGGCGGCGCAGGGCCTGGGCGCGCTGCTTGGCGTCGGGCTGGGCGGCCAGCAGGGCCTGCCAGGCGGCCAGCGCCCGCTGCTCATCGGTGGGCAGGCGGCCGGGGGTGACGGCCGGCAGCGGGCGCTGGGCCAGGGCCTTGAGCGTGGGCTGGTCGTCGCCGGGCAGCGGGCCGCTGGCGCAGCCGGCCAGGGCCAGGGCGGCGATCAGCAGGGCGGGCTCAGCGCGGCGCATCGGTGGCCTCCGGGGTGTCCAGCGGCTGGCGCGCGCGGTCGTGCAGTTGGGCGATGCCGTAGCGGGCCTGCTGGGCATAGGCACCCAGGCGTTGCTGCTGGGTCTGCAGCGCCGCCAGCGCCAGGTGCTGCAGCGCGCCGGCCTGCTCGCGCGCGGTGCGCTGCAGCGGCGGGAGCAGACGGGTGATGCGGGCGTCGAGCGCATCCAGGCGACGGGCAAAGTCGTCGAAGGCCTGGCGCTGGTCGGTCGGGCGGCCGCTGAAGCGCTGGCGGCGCGCCTGCGCCTCGTCCAGCGCGCTGGCACTGGCCTGCAGCGCGCGACGGGTGGTCCAGGCGGCCTCCGGCGCGGCCTGGGCCAGGTCCCACTGCAGGCGCCCTGCCAGCAGGCGCAGGCGCTCGGCATGGGCGGCCTGCTGCTCAGGCGGCAGGTCCTGCAGCGCGGCGCGCACGCGGGCGATGCGCTGCTGCAGCGCGCGCTGGCGCTCATCGGCAAAGGCCTGGCCGTCGCCGCTGGATTCGGCGGCGGCCAGCGCGGTCTCCAGCGCCGCCTGCTGGCGCTGCAGCGGCGCCACGGCCAGCTGGCCTTCCTCGGCGGCCAGCGCGGGCAGGCGCTGCTCGAAGACGGCGCGTCGGTGCGCCAGCATGTCGCGGTAGCTGGCGATGGTGCCCTGCCACGCGCTGAGGTGGGCGTGCAGGAACTGCAGGTCGCGCAGGGTCTTGTAGCCCTCCTGGAAGGCGTGGTCGGCCAGCACCGGCGCCAGCTGCGCGGCGTGCGGCAGCGGCGGCAGGGTCTCGGCGCTGCGCGACCAGGCCATGGCGTCGGCCGGGTTCAGCGCCACCAGGGCGTCCAGCCAGGCGTCGCGCTGCAGCTCGGCCTGGGTGGCTTGCAGGCGCTGCTGTTCGGTGTCGAAGCGGGTCAGGGCGTCGCTGTAGGCGGCCTCGGCGGCGGTGTCGGCCCCCAGCTCGGCCAGCGCATAGGGGATGGCGATGCGCGACTCCAGCACCGCGGCATCCCCAGGGTCGCGCCCGGCCAGCTCCTGCCAGGGCAGCAGCGCGCGGCGGGGGTTCTTCAGCGCCAGGTCGGCCCAGCCGAAGCCCAGCAGCGCCTTGGCCGAGGACGGGCCTTGCAGCCGCACGCGCTCCAGCGCGGTGCGCGCCGCCTCGGGCTCGCTGGCCTGCAGCGCGGCATAGCCCAGCGCCAGATTGGCCTGGTCGCGCAGCGCGCGCTGGGATTCGTGCGCGGCGGGCATGGTGCCCAGGCGCTCCAGCCAGGGCCGCCCTTCGTCCAGCCGGCCGGCGCGCACCAGGGCCACGCCCAGGTTGTAGCGGGCGTAGAGCGGGGCGTCGTCCACGGGCCTGCCCTGCGGGTCGGTGGCCAGGCTGACGCCCAGCCAGGCCCAGAAGCGGGCCCACCAGCTGCGCGCCGGGCCGGTGGTGGCGCTGGGGTCGTAGGGCTGTTCGGCCAGCGCGGTCAGCGCGGCGGCCGCCGCATCGGGCTGCTGGCGCGCCAGCGCCACCTGGGCGGCCAGCAGCGCGCGCGCCGGCTCCAGGCCGTCGGCCAGCGGGGCGCCGATGCGGTCCAGCGCGGTCTGGGCCTCATCGTCCAGGCCACGGGCGTAGCGCACCTGGGCCAGGAAGTACCAGGCGCGGTCGCGCACGGCGGCGTCGGCGCTGTCGGTCAGCAGCCGCTCGAAGACGGCGGCCGCTTCGTCGTGCATGCCCCAGGCCAGCAGCAGGCCGCCGCGCAGCAGCGCCGCCTCGTCGCCGTGCAGGCCCAGGCGGTCGAAGTGCTGCGACACCATCAAGGCGCTCAGCGCGTCGAAGTGGCGGTCCTGGAAGAAGAAGAACAAGCCATCGCCCCAGTGCGGCGCCTGCAGCGCGCGCACCGGCGGCGGATCGACCGCGGCCTGGGCCGGCACGGCCGCGGCCAGCGCCAGGGACAGCAACAGACGCTTCACTGCCAGACCTTGACGTCGAACTCGGGCTGCAACTTGGTCAGGCGGTCGGTGATGCGCAGCTCGATGTAGCGCGCCTCGCCGGCCTTGTCGAAGTTCAGCGTGGTGGCGCGCCGGTAATCGCGCGCATGCGGGCCCTGGCCGGTGAAGAAGGCGGTGACCTCGTGCGTGCCGGCCTTCAGGTTGCCCAGCCACAGGCGCTGCACGCCGCCGCGGTGCAGCGCGGCCACCTCGCGCTCGGTGTAGAGGTGCTGCGCGACCACCTTGTCGTCGAGCTTGACCTGCACCGACTCCAGACCGAAGAGCTGGCCCACGTCCATCGACACGAACACCGCCACCTGGCTGCTGGCCGGGTAGAGCAGTTCCTCTTCCAGCACCAGCAGGTCGCGGTTGAGCTGCAGCACCTGGGCCTTCAGCGCCTGGGCGCGGGCGTCGAGTGCAGCATCGGGCTGCGCCGGGGCGGAGGCGGCCGGTGCGGCCGGCGCCGCGGTCTGGGCCAGGGCGGTCGAGGGGCCGGCGAGCAGGGCCAGCACGAGCAGGAGGAGGCGGGTCATCGGTGTCAGAAGCTGCCGGTGGCCTGCACTTGCAGCAGCAGGCCGGTGAATCGGTAGGCCGCGCCGGAGCGCAGGTCGGTGTAGTCGCTGTGGCGGAAGTTCACCAGCTCGAGCGAGCCGCCCAGACGCAGGTTCCAGTCCTGCCAGCGGCCGCCGGCGGCGCGGCTGGCCTTGGCGCCCAGGCTGGTGCTGGTGAAGCTGCCCAGCTGGCGGTTGCGGCTGACGTAGAGCGTCTCGCGGGTGGCGTCGTCGCTGTAGAAGCTGGCCGCCTGCTGGCGGTTGAGGCGCACGAAGCCCTCGGCCAGCCAGTCGCCCAGAGCGCTGCCGAGGTAGCGGCTGTAGCCGCCTTCCAGCGTCACGGCCTGGATGCCCCAGTTGTCGCGGTAGAGGCGACCCTCGGCGCGCATCGCCTGACGCACGCTGTCGGACGACAGGTCGCCCTGCACGCGCAGCTTGACGGCCTGGCCGCTGCGGCTGCGCGGCACGCGCTCGGGCACCAGCGCGCCGAAGACGCGCGCGGCTCGGTAGGGGCTGCCCAGGTAGCCGTCATCGGCCAGCGATTCGGCGCTGAGCGCGGCCAGCCAGCGCGGGCTGAGCACCTGCGTCCAGCCGGCGCGCCATTGCCAGTGGCGGGCCTCATCGGCAAAGCCCGGGTCGCCATGGCGCTTGACCTGGTCGGCGCCGCGGCTGAAGCCCAGGCTCACCGTGGCCATGCCGCTCCAGACCTCCTGGCTGATGTCGGCGCTGAGCGTGCGGGCGGTGTAGTCGGGCTCGGTGCTGTTCGTCAGGCCCAGGTGCAGCAGGGTGTCGCGCACTGCGTGGTCGACACCCACGCCCAGCTCGGTGCGCGTCTCCTTGAATGGGCTGGCGGTGGTGACCACGTCAATCGAGGCATTGCTGACCGCATCCACGTAGAGCTGACCGCTGAGCTGCACCCGGTCGGCGATGCTCTTGCGCACCAGCAGCGCCGGACCGATGGCGCGCACGCCGCCGCCGTTGTAGATGTGGATCAGCGCCTCGGCGCCGTCGGGCGGCAGGTCCACCGCCTGCGCGGCGGGGGCGAGCAGGGCGCCGCCGCCCAGCCCCAGCGCGCGCGCCAGCAGGCGGGCAACGCGGCGCAGCGTGTCAGTTGCAGCCACAGCCGCCTCCTTGCACGCCGTTGGCGCCACGGGCAGCTTCGCGCACCGTGTAGACGTGCTCGCGGTGGCGCGCGGCCAGCTGGTCGCGGCCCGGGTTCATCATCGGGTCGGCCAGGCGCTCGCGCTCGTAAGGCGCGACCCAGGGCTCGGGGATGGCGCAGCCGGACAGCGCGGCGGCGCACAGCATCAGCATCAGCGTGGGCTTCATCGTCAGTCTCGCAGCAGTTCGCGCAGCTGGGGTTCGTAGAGCGACTCGACCCAGCCGGCCTGGTAGCCGCGGTGCAGGCGGCGCAGCACGCCGTCGCGGTCGATCAGCAGGGTGCTGGGCATGGCCTTGATCTCGTAGAGGCGGCTGACCGCCTTGTCGGTGTCCAGCAGCACCGGGAAGGCGGTGCGCAGCTTGTCGACGGTGGCGGCGGCGTTCTTCGGCTCGTCGTCGACGTTGACGCCCCACAGCGCGAAACCCGAGGCGCGGTACTTGTCGTGCAGGCGCGAGAGCAGCGGCATCTCGTCGCGGCAGGGGCCGCACCAGCTGGCCCAGAAGTTCAGCATCAGCACCTGGCCGCGCTGCTCGCGCAGGCGCAGCGGCGCGCCACTGAGCTGGCGCAGCGTGAAGTCGGGCGCCGCCGCGCCCGGGGCGATGGTGGCGCGTGCGGGCAGTGCGGCCGCGGCCAGCGGAGCCAGCAGGCAGTGGCGTCGGGTCAGCATCATGGCGCTCAGAACAGGAACGAGGCGCCCAGCGTCAGCTCGGGGTTGTGGGTGCGGTCGCGCTGGCCCAGCAGGTCCAGCGGGAACAGGTGGTCACGCAGGTCCACGCGCAGCGCCCACTCGTCGCGCAGGAAGACGCGCCAGCCCATGCCCAGGTTGAAGGTCTGCGCGCGCTGGCCGTTGAAGCGGGTGGTGCCGACGCCGCCGATCAGGTAGAGCTGCGTGGGCAGCGCGCGCTGCGCGCCCAGGAACAGCTCGCCGGGCAGCAGGTTGTAGCCGGCCGAGAGGTTCATGTACTTCAGCGTTTCCTGGCCCGGCGTGATCACGCCGCCGGGCAGCACGCGGCGAAAGGCCTCGTCGCTGACCTTGGCCTGGCCCAGCGCGGCCTCGACGAACCAGTCCTCGGTGAGGTGGTAGGCCAGGCGCAGGCCGGCCGCGCCCTGCGTACCGAAGTTCTGCACCGAGTAGATGCCGAAGAACAGCCCCACCTCGAAATCGGTCGAGGGCAGGCGCGGCAGCTTCACGTCACGCCGCTCGACTGTCGGTTGCACCGGCTGCTCGGCCGGCGGTGGGGTTTGGGCGCGGGCCAGGGGCAGGGAGCAGGCCAGGGCCAGTGCGGCCAGGAGGTGGGTCAGGGGCTTCATCGGTGGGGTGGGGTCAGAAGAAGAAGGACAGTCCGGCGTTCAGCGCGCGGTACTCGCCATAGCCGCTGTCGCCCAGCAGCGCGGTGTAGAGGGTCCAGTCCAGGCGCACGACGAAACGTTCGGCCAGGTGCACCCGCAGGCCGGCGGTGGCCAGGCCCATGTTGACGTTGGTGCGTGCGTCGTCGACCAGGCTGTTGTTGGGCAGGTTGTTGAAGCGCCCCAGGCCCACGCCCACGAAGGGCGACCAGCGCTGGTTGGACCAGGGCTCGCTGACGATCTGCACCTGGGCCAGCGAGGTGCCCGAGTACACGCCCTGCACCTGGCCGATCGCCAGCTCCAGCGCCAGCGCCTCGTGCAGGCGCCAGCCGGCCCACAGGCGCACCATGGGCTCGGACTGGAAGCGGCCGATCATCGCGCCGGCCTCGACGCGGCGCTGCAGGTAATCCTGCAGCTGCAGGCCGGCAAAACGGGTGGGCTGGCCGTCGTCGCCCAGCGTGGCCAGCAGCTGATCGCGCGTGACCCAGCCGACCTGGCCGGTCTCGGCACGCAGCTTGAACCAGTCGGTGTGGCGCCGCTCGACCTGCACCCAGGCGCCGCGCTCGGCCACGTAGTGCACCGGGTAGCCGCGGCCCGGGCCGGTGCGGAACTCGATGAAGGGGTCGGCCACCTGTACGCGCTGCACGGCGGCCAGGCCGGGACCGTCCACGCCCTGTGCCTGCGCGCCCAGCACGCCCAGGGCCAGCGCGGCGGCCAGCAGATGTCTTGTCAGCCAGCTCATCGGGTGTTGCAACTGCCGGTGGCCGGGTCGGCCGGGGTGAACATCGCGTAGGTGGCGCTGCTGAACTCGTCCTGGTCTTTGGGGGCCGGGTGGGTGATCCAGTAGCGGATGCGCAGCGCCAGCTCGTCGTCGGCACTGCCCAGCACCTGGCCGCCGCCATGCAGCATGCCCAGCAGCAGCGGCTTGGCCAGCAGCCGGCTGCCCTCGGGGTTGCCGGGCACGGTGACGCCCTGGGCGGAGTAGAAGTTGCGGTACATCTGGCTGGCGCGGATCTCATCGGCCGTCAGGCCCAGGTCCACCGTGGCGGCGTTGCCGATCAGGCGCAGCGCGCCGCCGGTGCCGTTGGTGTTGTCATGGCAGCCACCGGCGGCGCAGGTGGCGGTGCCGCCGCCGGGCAACGTCAGCGGCGAGCTCAGCAGCGGCTGCACGCACTTCTGGAAGTAGGCGAAGGCCAGCTTCTGGCCGCTGGCGCCTTCCGGGTTGTCGATGTCGGCGGCGCCGCCGCAGCCGGCCAGCAGGGCGGCGGTCCATGCCAGGGCGATCAGTCTCATGGGGTGGGGCATCCGCTGGCGATCCAGCTGTAAATGGCCTGGTAGCCGGCGCTGCCCACGGGCAGCGGGGCACGGGTCTGGCCGGTGGCGCCGCTGGGGTGCGGGCGGGTCGACGGCTGGGCCAGCAGCGGGTTGGCCGCGGGCTGGCAGGTGTTGGTGACCATCGACAGCGTGACGTTGTAGTCGCCCTCGGCGTCGCCGGTCAGCACGAAGCGGTTGCGGCGGAAATCGGTGCCGCGGCCGCTGCCCACGCCCATGTGGCAGGCGGTGGCGCAGGTGCTGCTGAGCACCGGCAGCACCTTGGCGGTGAAGGTGGCCTGGCTCAGCGTGCGCACCTCACGCACCTGGGCGTTGGCGTCGAAGGGGTCGTTGTAGTACTTGCCGCCCAGGTCGATCCACTCGGCCACCAGGCGCTTCTCGGCGGCGTTGAGCAAGGCGCTGTGGTTGACCGCGGGCGTGGGGTAGATCGTGCGGGTGTCGGCGCCGGCCATCAGCGTCTGGCCGCTGAGGATCTCGACCAGCCGGCTCTTGCGCGCCAGGCCCGCCGCATCGCCCTCGCTGGCGCCGGTCTCCACCAGTGCCGGCTCGCGCACCACCTCGGGAACGCCCTCGACCAGGCGCGTCACCGGCAGGCCGGTGACCGGGTCGATCACCGGCGCGCCCACCAGCAGCGACTCGTAGCTCAGCAGACGGCCGGTGCCGGCGATGCTGGCGCTCAGGTCCAGCGCGGCGCCAGCGCCGTGGCAGCGGGTGCAGGTGTTGCTGCCGCGGTCGCGGGTCCACAGGGGCTGGATGTGCTCGGGGTAGTTGATGACGCCGCGCAGCGGCACGGTGGTGGCCAGGTCATTCGCAGCCAGGGCGTTGCCGGTGTAGCGCAACGCCACGCTGGGCCGGGCCTGCACCCCGGGGCGGGCGGTGTCGGCCCAGATGTCCTGCGACAGGAGGTCGGTCGCCAGTTGCAGCGCGCTGGGGTCCAGCCGGGTGCGGGTGGAGGCCATGGTCTCGCCCGACAGCCGCGCCGAGGCCATGGCGCTGCGCCAGGCGGCCGGCACGGTGTCGACCACCGTGCCGGAGTTCAGCGCGCCGCCGCGTCGCGGGCTGTGGCAGCCGTCGCAGGTGCGGCGCTCGCCGGGGCGCACCTGGATCCAGTTGGTGTGGGTCTGGAAGGCGCGGCCTTCGGCGTCCACCACCGCCAGGCCGATCGGCGTGTCGGCGGGCACGCGCAGCTTGAACGAGCCGTCGGGTTCGATGGGTGCGTAGCCCAGGATCTGCTGCGGCTCGAAGTTGGTCTCGCCGATCGCATGGCGCAGGCCGATCGAGCCCGATGGCGGCGCCACCGCCCGCATCACGCGGATGAAGCGCGCCGGGCTGCACAGGTAGGCACTGTCGGCCGGGTCCTTCATGCGCAGCAGGTGGGCGACCTGGGCGCGGGTGTCGGCGGCGTCGGTGGGGGTGGTCTTGGGGATGGGCTCGCTGCAGGCACCGGCGGTGTCCACCGGAGCCAGCACCGGGTCGCCCATGCGGCCCAGGCCGTCGGTGTCGTAGACGCTGCGCACCTCCAGCAGGCCCAGCTTCTGCGCCGCCAGGTCGCTGTCCAGGTTGGTGGGCTCCACCACCTTGGGCTCGGTGCGGGCCACCAGCGCGATCGGGTCGGTGTACATGAAGCCCGGCGGCGGCGAGGCCACGTTCAGCCAGGTCTGCTGCTTCGGGTTGAACATGTAGATCGCGTAGTGCGGGCGCACGTTGTCCTGCAGCTCATCGGCTTCACGCTGTTCGATCGTGCGGTTGGCATCGCCCAGGCGGTCCAGCTCGGCCTGCGTCAACGAGGCGCAGGGCACGACATCGGTGCCGCGGTGCACCTCGCAGGGTTTCCAGGCCACCAGGATGCGGTCGGTGCCGTCCCACAGCGGGTAGGGCGTGGTGGCACGGCCGAAGGGCGAGAAGCCGCGCTCGGCGTTGAGCGTCTTGTCGGTCATCGCCACCTGGCCGCCCTGCGTGGGCACGTCCTTGTTGGCCGGGGTGTTCTGCTCGGAGTAGTTGGCCACGTCCACCCGCACCAGCGCGCCGCCTTCGTGGGTGCGCTGCAGCGGCATCAGGTCCGAGGTGATCTGGCCGGCGTAGGCGCCCTGGGGGTCCATGTCGCGCGGGTTCAGGAAGGTGTTGCCCTCGCTGTGCGAGCCGTACAGCACGAACAGGTCGGTGCCGTCGGGCTTCATGCGGAAGACCTTGAAGTGGTTGCGGTCCGCCACATGGTCCCAGCGCGAGAACATCACGTCGCCGTTGAGCCGGATCACCGGGTTGCGGTCGTGGCTCTGGTTGAACGAGACCTGGGTGATGGCCGCGCCGTCGGCATCCATGGTGTGCAGGTTGAAGACGCGCTGGCGTTCGTACTCGTCCAGCGCGTAGTAGCTGCGGCCCAGCGCCTGGTTGGCGTAGGAGCCGGTCTGGCGGTTGCTGCTGAAGACGAAGCCGCGGCCGCCGGGCAGGTAGACCGGGTCGACGTCGTCGCTTTCGGTGGAGGCGGTCAGGCGGCGGAAGCTGCCCTTGGTCAGGCCGCCGCTGCTCATGTCGTATTCCCAGATGTTCCAGCGCCCGGTGCAGGCGGGCAGGCCGCCGATCGTGGCGCTGTTGCTGGCCGGGCAGCGCATCGCGAAGACGATCTTCTTGCCGTCGTAGGACACCTCGGGGTCGGAGGCATCGCCGCGGCCCTGGGTGAATGCCGCGGTCAGGTTGTGTTCGGGCGCGCTGGGCGAGGAGGTCTCGCGCAGCATCAGATCGCCGCCTTCGGCAAAGCCGCCACCATCGGTGGGGTTCAGGTTCAGCGTGTCGGCGCGCTTGACGTAGGCGATGGGGATGTCGCCCTCGACGATCACGCTGTCGCTGCTGCCGCTGCCGGAGCAGGCGGCCAGCACGGCGGCGGCGGCCAGGGCAGCGGTCAGCCACCCGATCGGACGTGTCAGGGTCATGAATGGCTCCCGTTGAATCCGGCGCTGGCGTGCAGCACGCCCTGCGCATCGACCAGCACGGCGTCGACGCCGGGCCAGTCCTCGAGCATCGCGAAACCCCGGCGGGGCCCGTGGATGAACAGCATCTTGGACAGCGCCTCGGCCGTGACCCCATCGGGCGCCAGCACCGTGACGCTGGTGGCGCCGCGCGCCGAGTCGCCGGTGCGCGGATCGATCAGGTGGTGGTGGCGCACGCCGCCGCGCTCGAAACCGCGCTCGTAGTCGCCCGAGGTGGACACCGCGGTGTCCTGCAGCGGCAGCACCGCCACGGTGTCGCCCTTGCGGCGCGGGTGGGCGATGCCCAGCTGCCAGGGCCGGCCGCGGCGGTCGCCCAGCAGGTGGCTGTCGCCGCCGGCGGCCACCATCGCGTGCTGGATGCCGCGCTGACGCAGCAGCGCCACCGCGCGGTCCACCGCATGGCCCTTGGCGATGCCGCCCAGGTCGATGCGCATGCCGGCGCGGCCGAAGCGCAGCGTGCCGGCACGGCGGTCCAGGTGCAGCTCGCGCCAGTCCACCAGGCCGCGCGCTGCCGCCAGCAGCTGCGGGCTGGGCACGGTGCCGGCACGGTAGTCGTAGAGCTGGCCGATGGCGGCGAAGCTGATGTCGAAGGCGCCGTCGGTGCGGGCCGAGAAGTCCAGCGCCCGCGCCAGCAGTGTGGCCATCTCCTCGCGCAGCGGCACCGCATGGTGGGCCGCCTCGCGGTTGATGCGCGAGAGCTCAGAGGCCGGCTTGTGCGGGCTCATCAGGCGGTCGATGCGGTGCATCTCGTCGAAGACCACGTCCAGCGCGGCCTCGCCCTCGGCGGGGCTGTCGGCCCACAGCTCGGCGCTGATCGCGGTGCCCATGATCGCGGCCTCGCGGCGGTACCAGCCGGGCACGGGTGCGACCGGCGGCGCCGACCGGCGCAGCACGCGGGGCAGGGCGGCCAGCAGGCTCACGGCACGCTCCGCAGGGCGGTGGAGGTTGTCGGGCAAAGCAGCGGCCCGACCTCGCTCACAGGCGGTGTCATACGGGGGGTCCTTGTGGGTCTCTCGTTCGCCGGCGGTGGGGGTCAACCGGCGGCGAGAATGTAACAACGCGGCCTTCTGAAACGCGTTACAACTCGTTCGATTGGGCAACCGTGCGCGTGCATCGGCGCCGCGTGCGGCCGGGCCCAGGAGGTGGCACTTCTATAATCCGCAGCTTCGCCTCCACCCCGGTGGCGCCCAGGGCCGCGCCCTGCTGCCGGGCCCCGCCTCGAACACCGAAAGTCCCGGATGAAAGCCTCCGAGATCCGTCACACCTTCCTGAAGTTCTTCGAGTCCAAGGGCCACCAGATCGTGGCCTCCAGCCCGGTCATTCCCGGCGACGACCCGACCCTGCTGTTCACCAACGCAGGCATGAACCAGTTCAAGGACGTGTTCCTGGGCTTTGACAAGCGCGCCTACAGCCGCGCCACCACCAGCCAGAAGTGCATCCGCGCCGGCGGCAAGCACAACGACCTCGACAACGTGGGCTACACCGCGCGGCACCACACCTTCTTCGAGATGCTGGGCAACTTCAGTTTCGGCGATTACTTCAAGAAAGATGCGATCGCTTACGCCTGGGAGCTGCTGACCGGCCACTTCAAGCTGCCCCCCGAGAAGCTGTGGGTCACGGTCTACTCGGAGGACGACGAGGCCTACGAGATCTGGAACAAGGTGGTGGGCGTGCCCGCCGAGCGCATCGTGCGCATCGGCGACAACAAGGGCGGCCGCTACATGTCCGACAACTTCTGGATGATGGGCGACACCGGCCCCTGCGGGCCCTGCACCGAGATCTTCTACGACCACGGCCCCGACGTGGCCGGCGGCCCCCCGGGCAGCCCCGACGAAGACGGTGACCGCTACATCGAGATCTGGAACAACGTCTTCATGCAGTTCAACCGCACTGAAGACGGCGTGATGCACCCGCTGCCCAAGCCCAGTGTCGACACCGGCATGGGCCTGGAGCGCATCACCGCGGTGCTGCAGCATGTGCACAGCAACTACGAGATCGATCTCTTCGTGGCCTTGCTCGCGGCGGCGAAGAACGCCGTGGATCATGCGACCCCCAAGCTAGCCGCTGACGCGGCGTCGCTACCCCCCGAGGGGGCTGGCGCTGGCTTGGGGCGGCCCGGCGCCAGCGCCGCCGCCACGGGATGTGATCCGTCCAGCCCCAGCCTGAAGGTCATCGCCGACCACATCCGTGCCTGCGCCTTCACCGTGGCCGACGGCGTGATCCCCGGCAACGCCGGCCGGGGCTTCGTGCTGCGCCGCATTGCCCGCCGCGCGATCCGCCACGGCTACAAGCTGGGTGCGCGCGCGCCCTTTTTCCATACCCTGGTGCACCCGCTGGCCGCCGAGATGGGCGAGGCCTACCCCGAGCTGCGCGCCAACGCCGACCGCGTGTTCGCGGTGCTCAAGCAGGAGGAAGAGCGCTTCTTCCAGACCATCGACCGCGGCATGGAGATCCTCGACGCCGCGCTGGAAGCACTGGGCACGGCCGGCGGCAAAGTGCTGGACGGCGAGACCGCCTTCAAGCTGCACGACACCTTCGGCTTCCCGGTGGACCTGACCGGCGATGTCTGCCGCGAGCGTGGCTACACCGTGCACCAGGGCGATTTCGAGGCGGCGATGAGCCGCCAGCGCGAGCAGGCCCGCGCGGCCGGCAAGTTCAAGATGGCCCAGGGCCTGGAGTACAGCGGCGTGGCCACCGCCTTCCACGGCTATGAGCACCTGGTGTGCGAGACCTCCAAGGTCGTGGCCGTCTACGTGGACGGCTCGCCGGTCGCCAGTGCCAAGGCGGGGGATGACGCCGTGATCGTGCTTGACCACACCCCGTTCTACGCCGAGAGCGGCGGCCAGTGCGGTGACGCGGGCGAGCTGCGCAACGCCAGCACCAAGGTCGAGGTGGCCGACACCTTCAAGATCCAGGCCGATGTCTTTGGCCACCAGGGCCACATCGCCGAGGGCGAGGTGAAGGTGGGCGACGTCTTCACCGCCAAGGTCAACGCCGAGCTGCGTGCGAAGACCGTGCGCAACCACAGCGCCACCCACCTGATGCACAAGGCGCTGCGCGAGGTGTTGGGCGGCCATGTGCAGCAGAAGGGCTCGCTGGTCACGCCCGAGCGCACCCGCTTCGACTTCGCCCACACCCAGCCGATGACGGCCGACGAGATCCGCCGTGTCGAGGCGCTCGTCAACGCCGAGATCCTGGCCAACGCCGCCGCCAACGCCCAGGTGATGGCGCTGGACGATGCGCAGAAGAGCGGCGCGATGATGCTCTTCGGCGAGAAGTACGGCGAGACCGTGCGGGTGCTGAGCATCGGCTCCAGCAAGGAGCTGTGCGGCGGCACGCACGTCAAGGCCACGGGTGACATTGGCCTGTTCAAGATCGTGGCCGAGGGCGGTGTGGCCGCCGGCATCCGCCGCGTCGAAGCGGTGACCGGCGACAACGCGCTGGCTTACCTGCAGGGCCTGGAGAACACCGTCAACGCCGCTGCCGGCGCGCTCAAGGCCGCACCGGCCGAGCTGCCCGGCCGCATCGCCAGCCTGCAGGAGCAGGTGCGCGCGCTGGAGAAGGACATCGCCGCGCTCAAGGGCAAGCTGGCGTCCAGCCAGGGCGACGAGCTGGTGGCCCAGGCCGTGGACATCAAGGGCCTGAAGGTGCTGGCTGCCACGCTGGACGGCGCCGACGCCGCCACGCTGCGCAACACCCTGGACCAGCTGAAGAACAAGCTCAAGACCGCGGCCATCGTGCTGGCCAGCGTGGACGGCGCCAAGGTGCAGCTGGCCGCCGGCGTCACCGCCGACAGCATGGCCAAGCTGAAGGCCGGCGAGCTGGTCAACTTCGTCGCCCAGCAGGTGGGCGGCAAGGGCGGCGGCAAGCCTGACATGGCCATGGCCGGCGGCACCAATGCCGCCGCGCTGCCGGCCGCGCTGGCCTCGGTGGCCGGCTGGGTCAGCGAGCGGGTCTGAGTGGCCGCAGGTGACCGTGGCTGACCTGCTGGCCGCGCTGCAGGGCCTGGGCTCGCTCGGCTTCTTCGGCTGGTTCTTCCTGGGCCTGGCGCTGCTGTGGCTGAACGCCCGCGCCGGCCTGCCGCGCGCGCGGCGCGACCTGCAGCTGCGCGGCGGCGGCTTCGCGCTGTTCCTGGTGGCCGCCGTGCTGGGCCTGGGTCAGGGCCTGGTGGCGCTGTGGCCCTGGCCGCCGCAGGCCGCGCTGCTGTGCGCCGCCGCGGCGCCACTGCTGGCCGGCTGGTTGCTGGCCAACGGCCGCTGGGGCTGGGGGCTGCTGCTGGCCTTCAGCTTCCCGTTCTTCCTGCTGATCGCGCTGACCGCGTTCGTCGGCCAGTGGCTGGACCTGCGCGTGCTGGGCGGCGGCCTGCTGGCGCTGGCGCTGCTGGCCAGCCTGGCCGGTGCGCTGCTGACCTGGCGCCTGCCCCGGCCCGAGGTGCCACCCTTCGCCACCCACTTCCAGTTCCGCCGCGGCTTCGCCGGCCCGGGCTTTGGTCGGCGCGGGCCGGCCAACGACGACGATGTGGTGGACGTGCAGGCGCGCGACATCGACGAGCCGCCGCCGCCGGCCTTGCCGCGCTGACTTGACGGCGCCCCGTCGTCGCCCCTAAGCTGCAGCGCATGTCGCGCTCCCCGCTGATGACCATTCGCACCCTGCACACCCCCGTGGTGGGCCAGGGCGCGTTCGTCATGGTCCACCTGCGCCCCTAGCGGGCCCTTGCGCGACACCCCGCAGCCACCGCTGCACCGCCCAAGGCCCGCGCACCCCGCGGGCCTTGTTGTTTTCAGCCCCCCGATCCAGGAGACTGAGCATGAGCACCGATCCCGAGAACCCGCCGAACCTCCTCTTGCGCCGCGCCCGCGCTGACGATGCGCGCGACGTGGCCGCGCTGATGAGCGACCCCAGCGTCTACGCCCAGACCCTGCAGATGCCCCACGCCAGCGAGGCCTGGTGGCGCGAGCGCCTGGCCGCGATGGACAAGCCCGGGGTGGAACTGCAACTGGCGGCTGAGCGCGACGGCCGCGTGGTTGGCCTGGCTGGCCTGCACCAGCCCACCCCGTCGCCGCGCCGCCGACATGTGGCCGGCCTGGGCATCACGCTGGCGCGCGAGGCGCAGGGGCAGGGCGTGGGCGACGCGATGATGCGCGCGCTGCTGCAGCACGCCGACGAGTGGGCCGCGCTGCTGCGGCTGGAGCTGACCGTCTACGCGGACAACGCCCGCGCCATCCGCCTGTACGAGCGGCATGGCTTCGAGCGCGAGGGGCTGATGCGTGGCTATGGGCTGCGCGGCGGCGTGTATGTGGACTGCGTGGCGATGGCGCGCTGGCGCGATGCGCCGAGTCATCCGTGAACACGTGTACACTGATACACGTGTGAAACCGCAGGGAGACTGCCGTGGCCAACCTGACCCTGGTGGTGGACGAAGCCCTGATCAAGGCCGCCCGCATGCGGGCGATTGCCGAAGGCACATCGGTCAGCGCCCTGGTGCGCGATTTCCTGCAGGCCTACGCCAGTGCCGGCGTCCCCTCGTCGGCGCTGGTGGCCGCTGAGCCGCTGCCGGCGCCGCTGCACGGCAGTGGCCCGGCGGACACGCGGCCTGCCGCGCCCGGTCGACCCGTGCCACCCCCACCGCCGTCGCCGTCCTGGCTGGCGGTGGTGCGCGAGCGCGTCCAGGCCTTCGGTGGCGCTGAACCCGCTGACTGGCTCCCGCCGCGCGACCCCAGCCAGCCCCGCTCGTCGCGGTGAGTCGGTTGTCAGTCTCGCGGCCGGCCGGCTTGCTCGACACCTGCGTGGTGGCCGAACTGCTGCGCCCGGTGCCCGACGCCGGCGTGCTGCAGTGGCTGGCCGCCCAGGCGCCGGAGCAACTGCACCTGAGCGCCGTGTCATTGGCTGAGTTGTGGCAGGGCATCGAAGCCCTGCCCACCGGCCGACGCAAACGTGGCTTGGCCGTGGCGCTGCAGGCGCTGCTGGAGCAGGGCTTTGGCCAGCGCGTGCGGCCCTTCGATGCCGCGGCAGCGATCATGCTGGGCCAACTCGTCACCGAACGGCGCCGCCGCGGCCGCCCCATCGGTTTCGCTGATGCCCAGATCGCTGCGACGGCGCGCCAGGGTGGCCTGGCGCTGGTCACACGCAACGACAAGGACTTCGCCGCGTGTGGGGTGGTGGTCATCAACCCCTGGCGGACACCGCGGCGCTGAGGACCATCAGCCCTGCATCAAGGACGCAGCCCTGCGCGGGTGATCAGTCCGGGCTAGCATGCGCGACCGACCACGAGGAGATCCCGATGAGCATCACCCTGGGCAGCGCCGCGCTGCCGACCTTCACCACCGCCCTGAGCAACCTCGCCCACCTGATGGACAAGGCCGAGGCCAACGCCACTGAGCGCAAGTTCAACCCCGACGTGTTCTGCACGCTGCGCTTCGCCCCCGACATGCTGCCCTTCACCGCGCAGATCCGCATTGCCTGCGACGCCGCCAAGAACGGCACCGCGCGCCTGGCCGGCATCGAGGCGCCGAAGTTCGAGGACAACGAAACCACCTTCGCCGAGCTGAAGGCCCGCGTGGCCAAGACGCTGGCCTGGCTGGCCACGGTGCAGCCCTCGCAGCTCGATGGCCGCGAGGCGGTGGAGATCACCTTCCCGGTCGGCCGCGACGCCACGCGCACGATGACGGGCCAGGCCTACCTGCTGCACTGGGCGATCCCTAACATCTTCTTCCACGTCACCACCGCCTACGACCTGCTGCGCCAGGCCGGCGTGCCGCTGGGCAAGGCCGATTACCTGGTGGGTCCGTCGGCGACGCGCTGAGCCACGCGTGAACGCCCCCTTGCTGCGCCTGCGCCAGCTGCGCAAGGCCTACCCGGGGCAAAGCGTCTTTGCGGGCGTGGACCTGGACCTGCCGGCCGGCGAGTTCGTCGCGCTGGTGGGCGAGTCGGGCGTGGGCAAGTCCACGCTGCTCAACGTCATCGCCGGCCTGGACGACGCCGATGCCGGCGAGGTGTGGCTGGACGGCGCGCCGCTGCACAGCCGCCCCGAGCCCGAGCGCGCCCGCCTGCGCCGCGAGCGCCTGGGCTTCGTGTTCCAGGCCTTTCATGTGCTGCCGCACCTGAACGTGGCCGACAACGTGGCGCTGCCGCTGCTGCTGCAGGGCCGGCCCGATGCGGCGCGCGTGGCGGCGATGCTGGACGCGGTGGGCCTGGGCGCGCTGGGGGCGCGGATGCCTTCGCAGCTGTCGGGCGGGCAGTTGCAGCGCGTGGCCATCGCCCGCGCGCTGGTGCACCGCCCGCCGCTGATCCTGGCTGACGAGCCCACCGGCAACCTGGACCCCGCCACCGCCACCCAGGTGCTGGATGTGCTGCAGGCCCAGGTGCGCCATGAAGGCGCGGCCTGCCTGCTGGTCACGCATTCGGCTGCGGCGGCCGCGCGCGCCGACCGCGTGCTGCGCCTGACCGCCACCGGCGTGCAGCCGGCCGACCGCCCCGCGCATGCCGACTGAGCGCCCCCGGCTGTGGCGCCTGAGCTGGGCCGAGTGGCGCGCCCACCCCTGGCGCCAGCTGGCCGCGCTGCTCAGCGTGGCGCTGGGCGTGGCGCTGGCGCTGGCGGTGCACCTGATCAATGAATCGGCGCTGGCCGAGTTCTCGGCCGCGGTGCGCAGCGCCAACGGCGAGCCCGACCTGCGCCTGCTGGGCGGCGCCAGCGGCCTGCCCGATGACAGCGCCGCGCGCCTGGCCGCGCTGGCGCCGGTGCGGGCGGCGCATCCGCGCATCGAGCGCAGCCTGCTGATGCTGCCGGCCGATGGCAGCCGGCCGCGCACGGTGGACCTGCTGGGCATCGACGCCCTCAGCGTGGCCGCAGTGGCGCCTGGGCTGCTGCCGCGCCCGAACGACACCCAGGACCGGCTGGCGATGCTGCGCCCCGGTCAGGTATTCGTGAACCCGGCGCTGCTGAAACTGCTGGGATCGGCTGGGGAGTTGCGGCTGCTGGTCAGCGGGCGCGCGCAGGCCTTTGCGGTGGCAGGCACGGTGGCCGCCGGCGGTGCGCCGCTGGCGGTGATGGACGTGGCCGCTGCCCAGGCCGCGCTGGGGCTGGACGGCACGCTCAGCGCGGTGGACCTGCGGCTGGCGCCCGGGGCCACCGCAGCGGCGGTGCGCCAGGCTTACGGCCCGCTGCCGGCCGGCGCGCGCTGGGCCGCGGCCGATGACGAGGCGCAGCAGGTCAGCAACCTCTCGCGCGCCTACCGGGTGAACCTGACGGTGCTGGCGCTGGTGGCGCTGGTGGTGGGTGGTTTCCTGGTGTTCTCGGTGGTGTCGCTGGCGGTGGCGCAGCGCACGCCTGCATTGGCGCTGCTGGGCGTGCTAGGCCTGGACGCGGCCGGCCGGCGCCGGCTGGTGTGGGGCGAGTGCGCGCTGCTGGGCGCGCTGGCTGGGTTGCTGGGTGTGGCACTGGGCACCGGCCTGGCCGCGGCGGCGCTGCACTGGCTGGCGGGCGACCTGGGCAGCGGCGTGTTCGGCGCCAGCGCGCCCACGCTGCGCTGGTCGCCCGCGGCGGCGGCGGTGGCCTGGGCGGCGGGCGTGGTGGCCGCGCTGGCCGGCGGGGCCTGGCCGGCGGCGCGCGCGGCGCGGCTGGCGCCAGCCCAGGCCTTGAAGGGCCTGGGCGGCTGGGACGAGGCGCCGCCGCCCTGGTGGCCCGGCGCGGCGCTGCTGGCCGTGGCCGGTGGGCTGGCGCTGCTGCCGCCCTGGGGCGAACTGCCGCTGGCCGCCTATGCGTCGGTGGCCTGCGCGCTGGTGGGCGGTATCGCGCTGCTGCCGGCGCTGGTGCGGGGGCTGCTGGGCCAGCGTGGCGCGCGGCCCGCCCGCCACGCGCTGTGGCTGCTGGGCCTGCAGCGGGCGCGCCATGCGCGCGCCACCGCCACCGCAGCGCTGGCCGGCATCGTTGCCAGCCTGGCGCTGTGCGTGGCGCTCACCGTGATGGTGGCCAGCTTTCGCGGCTCGGTGGGCAGCTGGCTGGACGCGGTGCTGCCGGCCGACATGTACTTGCGCCTGGGCGGCGGCGGCGCGGCCTCGGCCGAGGCGCTGTGGCCGCCCGGTTTTGACACGCAGGCCGCCGCGCTGCCGGGCGTGACGCGTGCGGTGGGCGCGCGCTCGCGTGGCATGGACTGGGGCGCCGGCCTGCCCGCGGTGTGGCTGCTGGCGCGGCCGCTGGGCGAGCGGCCCGAACAGGCATTGCCGCTGGTGGGCCTGGCCCTGCCGGCCGAGCTGGCGGCGCCTGGCGAGGTGCCGGTGTTCGTCAGCGAGGCCCTGCCCGCCTTGCACGGCGTGCAACCCGGCCAGCACCTGACGCTGCCGATGCGCGACGCCCAGGGTCAGCCGATCCGCGTGTTCGTGCGCGGCGTCTGGCGCGATTTCGCGCGGCAGTTCGGCAGCGTGGTGATGGAGCGCGCCGACTACCAGCGCCTGACCGGCGACAGCCGCATCAACGAGCTGTCGCTGTGGCTGGCCCCCGAGGCCGCGCCGGCCGCGGTGGAGGCGGCGCTGAAGGACGCGCTGCGCCGCGCCGGCGGCGAGCCCGCGGCGGTGAGCGCGGTGACGGTGGCGCAACTCAAGGCGATCTCGCTGCAGATCTTTGACCGCAGCTTCGCCGTCACCCGCTACCTGCAGGGCGTGGCGATCGCCATCGGCCTGGCCGGCGTGGCGGCCAGCTTGAGCGCCCAGGTGCTGGCGCGCCGGCGCGAGTTCGGCCTGCTCGCCCACCTGGGCCTGACACGCGCCCAGGTGCTGCGCCTGGTGGTGCTGGAGATGGCCGGCTGGCTGGGTGCCGGGCTGCTGATGGGCCTGGGGCTGGGCGTGGCGATCAGCGCGGTGCTGGTCTTCGTGGTCAACCCGCAGAGCTTTCACTGGACGATGGACCTGGTGCTGCCGCCCGGGCCGGTGGCCGCGCTGCTGGGCGCGGTGGCGCTGGCCGGCCTGGGCACCAGCGCCTGGGTGGCGCGCCGCGCGGTGAACGCCGACGCGGTGCGCGCGGTGCGGGAGGACTGGTGATGCGGCGTCGCGTTCTTCTGGCGGCGATGCTGGCGGCCGGCGCGGCCCGCGCCGAAGAGGAGCGCGTGCGCCGCGGCCGGGTCCTGCGCTTCCCGCCCGACCATGGCGCCCACCCCGCGCAGCGCACCGAATGGTGGTACCTGACCGGCGCGCTGTGGCCGGCTGATGCAGCCCGCACCGAGCCGCCCCGCTGGGGCTTTCAGATCACCTTCTTCCGCTCGGCCACCGGCCTCGATGGCACCGGCCGGCTGGCGCCGCGCCAGCTGCTGTTCGCCCACGCGGCGCTGACCGACCGCGTGGCCGGCACCCACCAGCACGACCAGCGCCTGGCCCGCTGGAATGGCGAGACGCAGGAGGGTGACCACGCTCGCCTGGACGACCTGGGCCTGCGCATTGCCCGCTGGACCCTGGCGCGCGACGAGCGGGGCTACGCGCTAAAGGCACCGGCCACCGGCTTCGCGCTGGACCTGCGCGCCGATGCCACCCAGCCCCTGCTGCTGCAGGGCGAGGCCGGCTACTCGCGCAAGGGCCCGGGCGAGGCCGAGGCCAGCCACTACGTCAGCCACCCGCAGCTGGCGGTACAGGGCCAGGTGGTGCGTGGTGCGCAGGCGCAGCCGGTGCAGGGCCGCGCCTGGCTGGACCACGAATGGAGCGACACCCTGCTGGCCCCGCAGGCCCAGGGCTGGGACTGGGTCGGCATCAACCTGGACGACGGCAGCGCGCTCACCGCCTTCCAGCTGCGCACGCGCGACGGCGGCGTGCTGTGGGCCGGCGGCAGCTGGCGCGATGCGGGCGGCCGGCTGCGGGTGTTCCGGCCCGACGAATTGCGCTTCACCGCCGGCCGCCGCTGGACCAGCCCGGGCACCGGCGCCAGCTACCCGGTGGACTGGCGGCTCGACACGCCGGTCGGCCGCTTCCAGGTGCAGGCCCTGGTGGACGCGCAGGAGATGGACAGCCGCGCCAGCACCGGCACCGTCTACTGGGAAGGGCTGTCGGCGTTGCGCGCCGAGGACGGCCGCTCCCTGGGCTGGGGCTACCTGGAGATGACCGGCTACGCCGGCCGGCTGCGCCTGTGACGCCACGTCATTGCGCCAGCACCTTCAGCGAGCCCTGGTAGTTCGTCTCCGGGGCCCAGTAGCTGCCATGGTTCATCGCGGTGCGGCCCAGCTTGTAGCGGCCGCTCCAGGCCCAGGCCGCCTTGGTGGTGGACACCAGGGTCAGCGGGCGCACCACCACCCAGTAGGGGCGGCCGGCGGTCAGTGCGATGCCCTGGATGCCGGTGCGCCGCGGCTTGCAGCACCACAGGTAGTCCTCCAGGTCGTTCAGCCGGACCTCGGCCAGCGCCGTGCCGGGACTGCCGCCGTCATCGGCGTTCAGGCTGACCTTGACGGCGTTCAGACCGCTGATGATGCCCACACCGATCAGGATGTCACCCACGGTGGCGGCGCTCCTGGGCGTGAACTGGGTGGCGAAGGCCTGGTACAGGCCCAGGTCGCTGCCGCGGCCCATGATGGTCCAGCCTTCGGGCGCGAAACCATCGGGCGGGCGGCCGAAGTTGCTGAAGATCACCGCCGCGGGCGCTTCCGGGCCGGCGTCGGGCATGTCCGGCACCGCGGCCGGGCGTGTCGACACCCAGGTGTCCTGCCACAGCGCGGTCAGCGGCGGCGACCGGGCCCAGGATGGCAGCGCGAGCAACGCGCCCAGCGCGCACAGCAGCGTGGTTCGGATCGATGGTGTCATGGCGGCTCCCCGGTGGATCGACGGCCCCGAAGGATCGGGTGCGGACCGGGTCGATTCTGGGCGGGGGCCGGGGGGCGGTCGTCCTCAGAACTGCGGAGGGGGGCCAGGGGCCAGGGGCCAGGGCGCCGAACGGTGACGACGGACGTCCAGCCGGGACCGTTGTCCTGAGACGCCGAGCGGACAACCTCATGGATTCTCGCAGGCTTGGCTACAGTCGGCCACCCTGGATGCCGATAAGGGTATCGACGCGCCGACTTGCCGATACTTCGTCTCGACCACCCCGCAGTACCCGATGGACCCTGGATCGCCCCTCGACCGCGCCCTGGCCAGCATCATCCTGGACTCGGCCGCCGCCTTGCGTGCGACCCAGACGACCCTGGCGCAGCCCGAGGCGACGCCCGCGCTGCGTGCGATGGCCCACCTGATCGAGGCCCTGGTGGCCGTGCGCGAGGGCACGGTCGACCAGTACCAGCAGTCCATGGCCCAGGCCGAAGCGGCCTGCGCGCTGGACGGCCCAGCGCGGCTGGCGGCGCTGCGCGACCATGTCCGCGCCCAGTGGCACCGCCGCGAAGGCCGCCTGAGCGAGGCCGAGGCCCTGCTCGCTCCGCTGCACCAGCGCGCGGAGCAGCGGCCGCTGGTCGATGCCTACCTCAGCGCGGCGTCGCTGGCCACCGTGGTGTCGATGCTGGGCGATGACGACGGCGCGCTGGACCTGTACTACCAGGCGATGGCGCTGGCGCGGCGCAGCGGTGTCGACAGCCTGGTCGTCAACGCCTTGAACAACCTGGGCGCCTACCAGTCGGACCTGTACAACCTGGAAGACGCGGCGCCGCTGCTGCAGGAGTGCCTGGAGGGCGCGCTGCGTCTGGGTTCGCGGCGGCAGATCATCTACGCCGCCGGCAACCTGGTCGAGAACCTGTGCTTCCGCGGCGAGGCCGCCGACGCCCTGGCGCTGGCCCGCGAGCACCTGATCGGCCGCATCCGCCCGGATGACCCGCCGGCGCTGCAGCGCGACGAGGAGATCGCCCGCGCGCTGCTCGACAACGACCTGCACGACGAAGCGGCCGCGGTGCTGGCCCGGCAGCACCATGAGGACCCGTTCAGCAACGAGACCGCCACCGTGCGCGTGCTGTTGCAGGCCCGGCTGCTGCTGATCCGTGGCGAGCCTGCCCAGGCGCTTCGCCTGTGTCTGGCACGCCAGGCGCTGCTGGACGAGCAGGGCGCCGAAGGCACGCTGCCGATGGACCAGGTCAACCTGCCGCGCGTGGCCGCACGCGCCGCGCAGGCGGTGGGCGAACTGGCCCAGGCCTGTGCGCTGCACGAGCGCGCCTTTGCGATCCACGAGCAGCTGCTGGGCCGCGCCGCGCGCTCGCGCCGGCTCAGCCTGCAGATCACCCACCGACTGTCACTGGCTGAGTGGGAGCGCGACGCCGCCCGCCGCGAACACGAGCGCTTGGCCGCCCTGAACGCTCAGCTGCAGGCACAGGTGGCCGAGAACGAGCGCCTGCAGCAGCGGCTGCGCGCCCAGGCACTGGAAGACCCGCTGACGGGGGTGCACAACCGCCGCCACCTGCTGGAGGCCGGCCCGGCGATGCTGTCGCAGGCGCAGCGCCGCCAGGAGCCGCTGGCGCTGGTGATGGTGGACCTGGACCACTTCAAGCGGGTCAACGACCAGCACGGCCACGAGCTGGGCGACCAGGTGCTGCGCCTGTTTGCCCAGCTGGCGCGACGCCGCTCGCGGGCCGAGGACCTGGTCTGCCGCTACGGCGGCGAGGAGTTCGTGCTGCTGATGGCCGGTGCCGACGCGACGCAGGCCGCCGAGCGCCTGCGCGCGCTGCTGCAGGACTTCCAGACCCAGGCCTTTGCCGGTGCCGACGGCGCGGTGCTGCACTGCAGCTTCTCGGCCGGGGTGGCCGCCAGCGGGCCGACGGGCGAGAACCTGCACGAGTTGCTGGCGCAGGCCGATGCCGCGCTGTACCGTGCCAAGCAGCTGGGACGCTGCCGGGTGGAGCTGGCGGTGGCCGAGGTCGGCGTCGGGTAGAGTCGGCGGGTGGACCTGCCCACCCTGCACATCCGCCGCGTCGCCATCGACACCCGGCGCGAGAACGTGGCCTACCTGCACCGCCACTGCGAAGTGGTGCGCGCCGCCGGGCTGCAGGCGCTCGCCAAGGTGACGGTGCAGGCCAATGGGCAGCAGATCCAGGCGGTGCTGAATGTCGTCGATGACGAGGGCATCGTGCGGCCCGGCGAGCTGGGCGTGTCCGAGGACGCCTTCAGCCGGCTGGCGGTGGCCGAGGGCCACGCGGCGCGCATTGCGCCGTCGGAGCCGCCGGCCTCGCTGTCGGCGCTGCGGCGCAAGATCGCGGGCGAGCGGCTCTCGCGCGAGGACCTGCACGCCATCGTGCGCGACATCGCCGGCGCGCGCTACTCCAAGATCGAGCTGGCCGCCTTCGTGGTGGCCACCAACGGCCAGGAGCTCGAACGCGACGAGGTGCTCTACCTGACCGAGGCGATGATCGCCGCCGGCCGCCGCCTGGACTGGCAGCAGGCGGTGCGCGGCGGGCCGGTGGTGGACAAGCACTGCATCGGCGGCATCCCGGGCAACCGCACCTCGATGCTGGTGGTGCCCATCGTCGCCGCGCACGGCATGCTGTGTCCCAAGACCAGCTCGCGCGCGATCACCTCGCCGGCCGGCACCGCCGACACCATGGAGGTGCTGGCCGAGGTGGAATTGCCGCTGGAGCGGCTGCAGCAGATCGTGCGTGCCACCAATGGCTGCCTGGCCTGGGGCGGCACGGCCGAGCTGTCGCCGGCCGATGACATCCTGATCTCGGTCGAGCGGCCGCTGGCGATCGACTCGCCCGGGCAGATGGTGGCCTCCATCCTCAGCAAGAAGATCGCCGCCGGCTCCACCCACCTGGTGCTGGACATCCCGGTGGGCCCCAGCGCCAAGGTGCGCACCATGCCCGAGGCGCAGCGCCTGCGCAAGCTCTTCGAGTTCGTCGCCGGCAGCCTGGGGCTGCAGCTGGACGTGATGATCACCGACGGCAGCCAGCCGATCGGCCGCGGCATCGGCCCGGTGCTGGAGGCGCGCGACGTGATGGCGGTGCTGCACAACGCGCCCGACGCCCCGGCCGACCTGCGCGACAAGGCGCTGCGCCTGGCCGGCCGGATGATCGAGTTCGACCCCGATGTGCGCGGCGGCGAAGGCTGGCGCATCGCCCGCGACATCCTGGACAGTGGCCGCGCGCTGGCGCAACTGCAGGCCATCATCGACGCCCAGGGCCGCCGCGCCGAGCCGCCGGCGCTGGGCACACTGGTGCACGAGGTCTGCGCGCCGCAGGCCGGCCGTATGGCGGCGATCGACAACCTGCGCCTGGCCCGCATCGCCCGGCTGGCCGGTGCGCCGCAGGTGCCCGGCGCCGGGGTCGACCTGCTGCACAAGGTGGGCGACGCGGTGGCGGCCGGCGAGCTGCTCTACCGCCTGCACGCGCAGTACCCGGCCGATCTGGCCTTTGCGCGTGAGCTGGCGCAGACCGACAGCGGCTACCGGCTGGAGGCGCTTGCATGATCCGCGCGGTGCTGGCCTTCGACGATGAGCAAGCCGATGCCGGCGCCCTGGCCCAGGCCCTGGGCGCGCCGCTGCATCTGATCGGTCGCCACCGCTTCCCGGATGGCGAGTTGCGGTTGACGCTGCCCACGCCGCTGGCGGGCGACGTGGTGCTCTACCGCAGCCTGCACCAGCCCAACGAGAAGCTGGTGGAGCTGCTGATCGCCGCACCCACCGCGCGTGCGCAGGGCGCGGGGCGGCTGTGGCTGGTGGCGCCGTACCTGGCCTACATGCGCCAGGACATCGCGTTCAACCCCGGCGAGGCCATCAGCCAGCGCCACATCGGCGCGCTGCTGGCACGCACGGTGGACGGCCTGGTGACGGTGGATCCGCACCTGCACCGCATCGCCGCGCTGGACGAGGTGATGCCGGGCTGCCGCAGCGTGGCGCTGTCGGCGGCGCCGTCGATCGGGGCCTTCGTGGCGGCCCAGCGCCTGCGGCCGCTTCTGCTGGGCCCGGACAGTGAGAGCGCGCAATGGGTGCAGGGAGCGGCGCGTGCGGTGAACCCGGCCCTGGACCACGCGGTGTGCCAGAAGGTGCGCCATGGTGACCACGAGGTGCGCGTGACCCTGCCCGCTGGCCTGGACCTGCGCGGCCGTGAGGTGGTGCTGGTGGACGACATGGCCAGCACCGGCCGCACGCTGGTGGCCGCGGCCCTGCTGGCGCTGGCGGGCGGCGCCACGCGGGTGGACGTGGCCGTGACCCACGCGCTGTTCGTGGGCGACGCGCTGGCGCAGTTGCAGGCGGCGGGCATCGGCGCGGTGTGGAGCACCGGCTGCGTGCCGCACGCCAGCAACGCCATCGATGTGACGCCGCTACTGGCCGATGCGCTGCAGCAGCTCGTAGGGTGATCCGGGCCGCGAGGCCACCAGCACATGGCCCTGGCTGTGCCAGGGCACCGGCGCGTTCAGCGCGGGAAGCGCCAGGCCGCGCGCGTGGCGCGCCAGCGTGACATGGGGGCGCCAGCGGCGCGTCTCCAGCGGCAGGCCCAGCGCGCGCAGGCGCTGATCCAGGGTGGCCTGCAGCGCGGCCAGCGGCTCGGGCACGCTGGCGGGCTCCAGCACCAGCGCGCCGCCGTGGAACATCGCCGCACGGTCCAGCAGCAGCTCGGTGCGCGGCGAGGGCAGCGCCAGCGCCTGGCGCAGGTCGGGCAGGCGGTCGGTCGGAACCTCGCCCAGGAAGTGCAGCGTGATGTGCAGGTCGGCCGGCCGCACACGGCGCGCGCTGGCGGGCCAGGGCAGGGCGTCGGCCCAGGCCTGCAGCGCGGCGCGCGTGGCGGGTTCGGGCCACAGCGCGGTGAACAGCCGCAGGCCGGACGCGCCGATCACGACGGGTCCGGCGGTGTGTCGTGGATCAGGCGCTTGCCCAGGCCGATCACCTGGTCGTCGCCATAGCCCAGGCGGGCATAGAAGCCCAGCACCGCGTCATTGCCCTGGCGCACCTGCAGGTTCAGCTTGGGGCAGCCGCGCGCCAGCAGCAGGGCCTCGATGTGGCGCATCAGCGCAGCCCCCAGGCCGCGGCCCTGCAGCGAGGGCTCGACCGACAGGTAGTTGACCCAGCCGCGGTGGCCGTCGTAGCCCACCATCGCGCTGGCGACGATGCGGCCGTCCACCTCGCCCACCAGCAGCAGTTCGGGCTGCTCGGCCCGCTTGCGCTCGATGTCCTTGACCGGATCGTTCCAGGGGCGGGTCAGGCCGCAGGCCTGCCACAGGGCGATCACCGCCGCCTGGTCCTCGGGGCGAAAGGGGCGGATGCTCAGTTCCGTGCTCACAGCGGGATCCTCCAGCGCTGGCTGGGCTTGCCGCCATAGGCAGCCGGTTTGTTGAAGCGCTCGACCAGGGCGCCGCCACAGCGCGCGATCACGCGCTGCGAGGCCGCGTTGTCCTCGTCGGTGGTCAGCTCCACCCAGCGCAGGCCCAGGGCGCGTGCTTCGGGCAGCAGCGCGCTCAGCGCGGCGCTGGCGATGCCGCGGTTCTGCAGCCAGGGCACAACGGCGTAGCCGATGTGGCCCAGCACATGCGGCGGCAGCGCTTCGGTGCCGGGCTGCCAGCGCAGGTTGATCGAGCCGGCCATGGCGTCACCGGCGAAGATCCAGCGGCGCATCCAGGGCAGGCGCTGGGCCTGGCTGCCATCGGGCAGCGTGACCAGGCCGATGCCGATGCGGTCGTCGCTGCGCGCGTAGTAGCTCTGCGGGTCGGCCTGCAGCAGCGCCAGTTCCTCGTCGGCGGCGGCCTGGCCGCGCACGTTGTCAGCGGACCAGCCGCGTCGCAGCGCCTCGGCATAGCGCTCGACATGGGTGGGACCGGGGCGGATGAGGCGAACGTCGATGGTCATGCGGGTGCATCAGGTGTAGGGGCCGTCGACCAGGCGCTGCGACAGCCACCACAGGTTGCCATGGGCATCGCGCACGCCGCCCTGGCGGTCACCATAGGGCATGTCGGCCACGGCCATCACCTGCTGCGCGCCATGGGCCAGCGCGCGCGCCATGGCGGCGTCGGCATCGTCGACGAACAGGTAATAGGACGCGGGCATCGCCGGGTAGTCGGCGCTGGCCTCGCTGACCATCAGCATGCTGTCGCCGAGTTGCACCTGGGCGTTGGCGATGCAGCCGTCGGGGCGGCGGTGACACAGCTGCTGCTGTCCGCCCAGGCCATCGACCAGGAAGCGCACGAAGGCGTCGGCGTCGCGCACGAAACAGTAAGGGGTGAGCTGCTGGAAGCCTGGGGGGGTGCGGGTCATTCGTCGCTCCAGGCCATGTCGGCGAGTTGGTCGATCTCGAGCTTGTCGGCGCTGCGGGCCGCTGCAGCGCGCCACTGCGCGGGCACCGGCGCCTTGCGCGGGCTGACCCGGCCGCCCCACAGGCTGGCCTTGAGGGCCACGATCACGGTGCCGCGCACGGCCGGGGGCTTCACGCCCTCGAGCGCGCCGCGCAGCGCCTGGGCGGCGGCGTCGGGCAGCGGCTGGTCCAGATCGAGCCAGGCCCGCGGCGCATGGCCCGGCCGCAGCCCGACGACCAGGAAGCCGGCATTGGGGCGGCGTGCGAACTGCGCCTCCAACGCATGCCGCGCGGCGTCCTGCAGCGCCAGCACATGGCGCGACAGCGCGTCGCCATCCACCCGCTCGCGCAACTGGGCCTCGGGTTGCAGCAGCAGCACGTCGATGTTCGACAGCGCCTCGGCGGCGCCGATGGCCGCGCAGGGGGCGGCCAGGGCGACCGCCAGCAGCTGGCGCCGGATCATGCCGACTCATCCATGTGGAAACGGTGCAGCAGCCGGTGCAGCACCGGCGTCAGCAGCAGCGCGGCGGTGACGATGAAGACCAGGCCGGCGTACAGCGCATAGGCGCTGGCGAAGAGCTTGCCGGCCGCGGTCTGCGGGGCATGCACCGGCCCCATGCCGCCCAGCAGCATGGCGGCATCGAGCAGCGCGTCCAGCGGCGACAGGTGTTCGAAAGCCATGTAGCCGGCCACGCCGATGGCCAGCGACACCGCGGCCAGCAGCGCTGCCGCGGCCACGTGCAGGATCAGGCGCCAGGCAAAGTGACGGCGCGCCAGCGGCGGCTGGTGGCGGGACTCGTACATGCCCCGGATTGTGTCAGCGCGGGCGGGCCATCAGCAGGCCGGCGATCACCGCCAGCTCGGCCGCCTGGCCGGCGGCCAGGGCGCCGGCCCAGGCGGGCTGCAGGGCGGGCCACAGCAGCCGCAACGCGGCGTCCAGCACATAGGCGCTACCGGCCACCCACAGGGCGGGGCCCACCCAGCGCCACACCAGGCCACTGCGCGTGAGCAGGCTGCCCAGCGGCAGCAGCCACAGGCCCCAGAACGGCATGGCGAGTGCCAGGCCCTGGTGGTGCAGCTTCAGGCCCAGCTGCGTCAGCGTGTGGCGCTGCTCGTTGGACCAGGCGGCCAGCCAGGCGGCGTTGGACTGCAATTGCAGCGCGGCTACTTCGCCCAGCATCGAGACGAAGACGATGGGGATGGGCAGCAGGCCCAGCACCGCCATCAGCCGCGCCTGTCCGCGGTGCTGGTCGGCGAACAGGGCGTAGAGCGTCAGGACCAGCGGCACCTCGATCAACTGGTACAGCAGCTCGCTGGCCAGGCCGGCACGCAGCCAGTGGGCCTGTTCGCGCACCAGCCCAGCCAGCGCGGCGGGATCGTCCACGCCGGCCAGTCGCCCGGGCACCACCACCAGGCCCAGCGGCGCCACCAGCGCCAGCGCCAGGTACCAGGCGCCGGCCTGGCGGGCCAGGCGCTGGCGCGGATCGGCGGCGGGGGGGCTCACCAGGCCACGGCGGCCGCCAGCGGGGCGCTGTTGCGGCGGCCGGGGTAGCTCAGCCAGGTCATGGCCAGGTTGAGCTCGTCGATGACGCCGGCGGGCTCGATCGTGCGGCCGTTGTCCAGCGTCATCGGGCTGGTGGTGTGGGCATCGGCCACCAGCGCCAGGTCGTAGCCGCGGTCCAGCGCCCCATAGGCGGTGGCGCGGATGCACCAGTTGGTGGCGGCGCCGGTCAGCACCAGGCGCGACACGCCCAGCCGGGCCAGCACGCTGTCCAGCGCGGTGCCTTCGAAGGCGGAGTTGTGGCCCTTGGGGATCAGGGGTTCGTCGGCCAGCGGCACCAGCTCGGGCGCCCATTGCCAGGCCGGCGAGCCCTGGGGCAGGCCATCGTCGGCATGCTGGACCCAGATGACCGGCACGCCGTCGCTGCGCGCGCGCCGCACCAGGCCCTGGATGCGCTCCAGCACGCCGGCCGCGTCCCAGGCATCGGCGACCACGCCGACCTGCATGTCCACCACCAGCAGCGCGCTGCCGTCTCCGGGTCTGACCGTGGCCATGGGGGGCTCCTCTCAGCGGACAAAGGCCGATGGGCGGCGGGCGCCGGGCCGGGACAGGCGCCGCGCCCGCCACAGGCGCAGCGTGATGCCCAGGGCCACCGCCGCCAGCACCGCGGCCAGCAGGAACCTGCCCATCAGCAGCGCCAGGCCGGCGCCGCTGACCGCGCCCAGGCGCAGCACGACGTCGAGCAGCAGACCGACCCCGATGGGCCGCAGGATGGGGGGCAGTGGCATGGCGATGAGTGTCGCACCGGATGCTGCGCCCGGCGCGCTGCGACATGGGGGGATGCCGGGGTTCATCGCAGGCGCTCCTGGCGCGCACAGGCCTGGATCAGCGTGTCCAGGCGGCGTGCCCGCGTGGCTGCCTGACGCGCCGTGGTGACCCAGTGCAGCAGCGTCTTGCGGTAGCCCGGCGGGCAGGCGCTGAAATAGGCCCAGGCCGCGCTGTGGGCCTGGAAGCGGGCCTGCTCGTCGGGGCTGAGTTGCGCGGTGTCGGTCTGTTCGTAGGCATAGATCACCGAGCGGTCTTCACGCCTGGCCTGGAAGGCGGCCAGCCCGGCCGGCTGCATCCGGCCCGCGGCGATCAGCGCCTCGGCCTTGGCAATGTTGATCGCGCTCCAGACCGATCCCGGCCGGCGCGGCGTGAAGCGGATGCGGTAGGCCTGCTCGTCCAGGCGCTGGCGCACGCCGTCGATCCAGCCCACGCACAGCGCCTCGTCCACCGATTCGGGCCAGCTCATGCTGGGGCGCCCGGAGTCGACCTTCCAGAACCCCACCACCAGCTCGGGCGCGGTGGCGGCGTGCTGCATCAGCCAGGCGCGAAAGTCGGCGGCCTGGGCGAAGAAGCGCGGCGGCGGGCTCATGGGCCGGCCCCTCGCGAGGCGGCCGGCTCAGGGCACCATCGCGCGCCAGGTGGCGATGCAGTGCCGGGCCAGTGCGGTGACCCAGGGCGGCTGCCCCGGCACGAAGGCCAGGCCGAAACGCGGGCTGACCACGTAGCCGGCGCGCACGAAGGCGTCCGGGTCCTGGGTGGCGATGAAGCTCTCCAGCGTGGCGAAGGGCACGGCCAGCGCGCCCAGGTGCAGCACCGCGCTCGGCTTGGTGACCTCTTCCAGGCGGCCGCTGGCCTGGAAGCGGAACACCACGTGGCCGTAATCGAGCTCGTGCAGCGCGACGGCATTGATGCCTTCATGGTCGGGCGGACCGCAGCGTTCGCGCACCTCGTCGGGCGTGGCACTGAAGGGCAGGTCATCGACCGACAAAAAGGGCTCCAGGCGCATGCAGCCCATTCTGGTGCGCGGGCGGGATCGCGCCATCCCCCTCGTGGAGGATGATGCGGCCTCATGGCCGGCGACGCAGCAGCGCGGTGGCGCGCGGCGGCGGCTCATAGGGTTCGGGCCACCAGTCGATGACCTCGGTGAGGCGCCGCTGCGCATCCAGCGTGAAGAAGCCGATGCCGGTCATCACCTGGCCGTCGACGTGGAAGTCGATGCGGCAGACGGCGCGCGGGCCGTCGCAGACCAGGTCGCGCACCTCGGCCCGCCAATCGCCGGGCCAGGTGCGGAAGAGTTCGAGGTAGGCGTGGCCGCCCTCGGCGAATTCACGGGTCTGCGGCACCTCGTAGCGCAGACCCGGCGCCAGCAGCTCGGCGAACGCCTCCCACTGGCGGGCGTTGGCCAGCGCCCAGTGGCGCTCGAGGACCTGGCGGGTGGTGGCGGCATCGGGCAGGCTCATCCGGGGGCTCCATCGGGGCAGTGGCGCTGGGTGTCGGGCACGCGGTGCAGCGTGAACTCGGCGCCGGTGTCGAGGTCGCGGTAGCGGTGTTGCCGATCGTCCAGCGCGACGATGTCGGTGCAGTAGCGCTGGCCCGGGGGCAGCCAGAAATTGGCCGTGGCCTGCTCGACCCGGTAGCACATGCGCTGGCCCTGCACCGTCCAGGTGCCGGCGCCGCGGAAGGGCAGCGGGTCGTCCAGCGCGCGGCCGCAGGCCTCGAAGCGGCCGTCGGCCGAGAAGCGGTCCCAGGCCCAGCAGCCGCTGCCCTCGGGGTTGCACCAGGTGCCCACCAGGGTGGCCGTGCTGCAGCCCCCCAGCAGCGCGCTGGCCAGGGTCAGCAGCAGGCTGGCGAGGGCGAGCAGGGCAGGGCGGCGGCGCAGCATGGCGGGCTTGTACCGTGAGTGGTGCTGGCGATAAAGACTGGATGAATATACAGTATTCGTCCCCGGTCTGTCGTCCCCATGCTGTCCGCCTACGCCGAGCTGCACTGCCGCAGCAACTTCAGCTTCCTCACCGGCGCCTCGCACCCCGAGGAGCTGGTGCAGCGCGCCCATGCGCTGGGCTACAGCGCGCTGGCGATCACCGACGAGTGCTCGCTGGCCGGCGTGGTGCGCGCCCATGTCGAGGCGCAGCGCCTGGGCCTGCACCTGGTGATCGGCGCCGAGATGCAGCTGCACCTGCCCGCTGCGAAGCAGGGCACCGCGCCGCAGCCGCACGCCCGGCTGCTGCTGCACGCGCAGTCGCGGCGCGGCTACGGCAACCTGTCGCAGTGGATCACGGTGTGCCGCCGGCGCGCCGCCAAGGGCCAGTACCTGGCGCACCCGTCCGACCTGGAGGGCCGGGTGCCGCACGCGCCGCACCTGGCCGGCCTGCCCGAGTGCCGCGCGCTGCTGCTGCCGCCGGCCGATCCGGCCGAGCCGCCGCGCTTCGAGCCGCTGTTCGCGCAGGCGATGTGGCTCAAGACCTGGTTCGGGCCTGAGCGCTGCGGCCTGGCCGTGCCGCTGCTGCACCGCCGCCACGACGATGAACTGGTCGAGGCCATGGAAGCCGTGGCCGCCGCCACCGGCCTGCCGCTGCTGGCCACCGGCGGCGTGCTGATGCACAGCCGCGCGCGCAAGCCGCTGCAGGACGTGCTCACCGCCACCCGGCTGGGCTGCACCGTGGCCGAGGCCGGCCTGGCGCTGGAGGGCAATGCCGAGGCCCACCTGCGCAGCCGCCAGCGCCTGCAGGCGCTCTACCCGCCCGAGTGGCTGGCCGCCAGCGTGGCCTGGGCCGGGGCCTGCGCCTTCTCGCTGGCCGAACTGCGCTACGAGTACCCGCAGGAGGTGGTGCCCGCCGGCCACACGCCCACCAGCTGGCTGCGCACTCGCACCGAAGCCGGCGCCGCCACCCGCTACCCCCAGGGCGTGCCGCCCGCCATCCGTGCCCAGATCGAGCACGAGCTGGCACTGATCGCCCAGCTGCGCTACGAGCCCTATTTCCTCACCGTGGCCGATGTGGTGCAGTGGGCGCGCGCGCGCGGCATCCTGTGCCAGGGCCGCGGCAGCGCGGCCAACTCGGCGGTGTGCTTCTGCCTGGGCGTGACCGAGGTCGACCCCAGCCGCCACACGCTGCTGTTCGAGCGCTTCATCAGCGCCGAGCGCAACGAGCCGCCCGACATCGACGTCGACTTCGAGCACCAGCGCCGCGAGGAGGTGATCCAGCACCTCTACCGCACCTACGGCCGCCAGCGCGCCGCGCTGACCGGCGTGGTGATCAGCTACCGCAGCCGCTCGGCATTGCGTGATGTGGGGCGGGCGCTGGGCTTTGACCTCGACCGCATCGAGGCGGTGTCGCGCTCGCAACAGTGGTTCGACGGCAAGACCATCGCGCCCGAGCGCCTGCGCGAAAACGGCTTCGACCCCGACGCGCCGCTGTCGCGCCTGTGGGCCGAACTGACGCTGCTGCTGCGCGGCTTTCCACGCCACCTGAGCCAGCACCCGGGCGGCTTCGTCATCGCCGCCGATGACGTGGCCCGCCTGGTGCCGGTGGAGAACGCCGCGATGGACGGCCGCACGGTGATCCAGTGGGACAAGGACGACCTGGACGCGCTGGGCCTGATCAAGGTGGACGTGCTGGCGCTGGGCATGCTCAGCGCCATCCGCCGCGCGCTGGCCTGGCTGGCCGTCAAGCAGCCCGGTCGCTGGCCGCTGCAGCGCTGGGGCGAGGCGCCCGAGCACGCCGCCATCCCGATGAGCGCGCTGCCGCACGACGACCCGGCGGTGTTCGACATGCTCTGCGCCGGCGATTCGGTGGGCGTGTTCCAGGTGGAGAGCCGCGCCCAGATGAGCATGCTGCCGCGCCTGAAACCGCGCTGCTTCTACGACCTGGTGATCGAGGTGGCGATCGTGCGCCCGGGCCCGATCCAGGGCGGCATGGTGCATCCCTACCTGAAGCGGCGCAGCGGCGAGGAGCCGGTCAGCTACCCCAGCGACGAGGCGCGCCAGGCGCTCGAGCGCACGCTGGGCGTGCCGATCTTCCAGGAGCAGGTGATGCAGCTGGCCATCCTGGCGGCCGACTTCACCCCCGGCGAGGCCGACCAGCTGCGCCGCGCCATGGCCGCCTGGAAACGCAAGGGCGGCCTGGGCCCGTTCCACGAGCGCCTGGTGGGCCGCATGGTGGCCAAGGGCTATGCGCCCGAGTACGCCGAGGCGATCTTCCGCCAGATCGAGGGCTTCGGCGAATACGGCTTCCCCGAGAGCCACGCCGCCAGCTTCGCGCTGCTGGTGTGGGTCAGCGCCTGGCTCAAGCACCACCATCCGGACACCTTCCTGGCGGCCTTGCTGGACAGCCAGCCGATGGGCTTTTACGCCCCGGCGCAGCTGGTGCGCGACGCCCGCGCCCACGGCGTGGCGGTGCGGCCGGTGTGCGTGCTGGCCAGCGAGGTGGGCTGCACGCTGGAGCGGCCTGCGGACGATGCCGCGCTGTGGCCGGTGCGCCTGGGCCTGACGCGCATCAGCGGCCTGGGCGAGGCGGTGGCGCAGCGCATCGTGGCCGCACGCGCCGAGCGCGCCTTCGACAGCGTCGAAGACCTGGCCCGTCGCGCGGCGCTGGACGCCCGCGCACTGCAGGCCCTGGCTGACGCCGACGCGCTGGCCGCGCTGGCCGGCCACCGCCGCCAGGCCGCCTGGGCGGTGGCCGGCATCGACACCCGCCCCGGCGCCGTGCTGGCCGCCACCCGCACCGCCGAGCCGGAGCCGCCGCAACTGGACAGCCCCACAGCGGGCGAGGCCCTGCTGGCCGACTACCGCCGCACCGGCCTGTCGCTCGCCACCCACCCGCTGGCGCTGTTGCGCGACGCGCTGGCGCCCTACAAGGTGCTGCGCGCCGCCGATCTGGCCGGTTGCCGCCACGGCCAGCTGGCGCGCGCCAGCGGCCTGGTCACCCACCGCCAGCGCCCCGAGACCGCCAAGGGCGTGGTCTTCGTCACGCTGGAAGACGAGACCGGCGCGATCAACGTGATCGTCTGGCCGCAGGTGGCGCTGGCCCAGCGCCGGCCGCTGCTGGCGGCGCGGCTGCTGACCGTCTACGGCGTCTGGCAGCAGGAGGGCGCGGTGTGCCACCTGATTGCCAAGCGTCTGGTCGACCACACCGCGCTGCTGCAGGGACTGGCGTCGCGCAGCCGGGATTTCCGCTAGCCTGCACACCGGAGCAAGCAAGGACCCTGCGATGTGCCGCAACATCAAGACGCTGTTCAACTTCGAGCCGCCGGCCACCGAGCTGGAAATCCGCGACGCCTCGCTGCAGTTCGTGCGCAAGCTCAGCGGCTTTGCCGTGCCCTCGCAGGCCAACGAAGCCGCGTTTGAGCGCGCGGTGGAGGAGGTGGCCGCCGCCGCGCGCACGCTGATCGCCGGTCTGGTGACGAACGCGCCGCCCAAGGACCGCGAGGTCGAGGCGCGCAAGGCGCGCGAGCGCTCGGGGCGGCGCTTCGGGGGCGGCTAAGATGCGCGGCATGCGCCCTGCCTGCCTCCTGCCCCTGACTGTGCTGCTGGCCCCCGCCTGGGCCGGTGCGGTCAGCTGCGAGGACCTGCGCGAGCAGGTGCTGGGCCGCTACCGTGCCAATGGCGTGGCCGATGTCCAGATCGACATCGTCGAGCCGGCCGCCCCGGGCCGTGAGGTCGGCCGCTGTGACCGCGGCGCCCACAAGCTGGTGTTGCGGACCCGGGGTGCCGGCGCCGCACCCGTGGCCGCTTCGGCGCCACCGCCGCGCGCGATCATCACCGAGTGTGACGACGGTCGCACCGTCACCACCGGCCGCTGCCGGCCCTCCTGAGCCGCACGCCATGTCCGGACCCGCCCGCGCCGGCCTGTTCATCTACGCGGTCGATGCGCCGCGGCTGGCGGCCTTCTACGAGGCCGTGGCCGGCATGCGCCAGCTGCACCAGGCCGATGAGCTGTGGGTGTTGCAATCGGCGGACATCCAGCTGCTGGTGCATGCGATCCCTGCGCCCATCGCGGCACAGATCACCGTCACCACGCCGCCGCAGCGGCGCGAGGACACGGCGCTGAAGTTCTTTTTCAGCGTGGCCGATCTGGCGCAGGCCGGCGCGCTGATCCAGCGACTGGGTGGCGAGTTGTTTGCCGAACGCTGGTCTGGCCCCGGCTTCATCATCGCCCACGCGATGGACCCCGAGGGCAATGTGTTCCAGCTGCGTGAGCCTCTGCAAGCCCCCGATGCGTGACACCGCCTTGCTGATCCCGGTGTTCGTGCTGGCCGGCTGGACCGGCCTGGTGCTGCTCTACGTGGCCTTCAGCCGCGTGCGCGGCGGTGTGTCGCCGCGCGAGTACACGCTGGGCGAGTCCCCGCAGGTGCCGGCGCGCGCCCTGCTGGCCAACCGCAACTACATGAACCTGCTGGAGCTGCCGCTGCTGTTCTATGTGGTGTGCCTGCTGGCCTGGGTGACGCCGCCGGTGCCCACCGCCGCGCTGCCGCTGGCCTGGGCCTATGTGGGCCTGCGCCTGTTGCACAGCCTGATCCACCTGAGCTACAACCGCGTGATGCACCGCTTCCTGGTCTTCGGCCTGAGCAACGTCACGCTGCTGGCGCTGTGGGTGGTGGTGGGCCGGGCGGTGCTGGCCGGCTGAGCGCAGACCGCCCATGCGCCGCCTGATCATCGCCTGGTTGCTGCTGCCGCTGACGGTGCTGGCCGCCGACTACAGCGGGCCGCTGTTCGACGCCCACCTGCACTACAACGTCGAGGCCTGGGACGGCCGCGCCGGCCCGCATCCACCGGCCGACGTGCGGCGCCGGCTGCAGGAGGCCGGCGTGCGCACGCTGCTGGCCAACTCGCGGCCCAACGAGGGCACCCATGTGCTGGCGCGCGACGCCGGCCTGCGCGAGGCCGGCATCCGCGTGGTGCCGCTGGTGCGCCTGTACCGCGACCGCAAGGACTACGACCACTGGTTCGAGGACCCGAGCATCGCCGCGATGGTCGAGACCGAGCTGGCGCGCGGCACCGCGGCCGGCCCGTTCCGCGGTCTGGGCGAGTTTCACCTGTACCGCTCGGCCGATGCCCGTGGCGCCGTGGCGCAGCAGCTGATGGCCCTGGCCGAGCAGCGTGGCCTGGTGGTGATGGCGCACTGCGACGACACCGCGGTCGAGCTGCTGATGGCCGCCACGCCCACCGCTGCGCAGCGCCTGCGCATGGTCTGGGCGCACACCGGCATCGACGGCGGCGCCGCCCCGGAGCGCGTGGCGGCGCTGTTCGAGCGCTACCCGGGCCTGGTGGGCGAGCTCTCGTACCGGCCCGGCCTGGTCTGTGCCGACGGACATCTGTGCCCGGCCTGGAAGGCGCTGATCGAGCGCTACCCGCAGCGCTTCCTGATCGGCTCGGACACCTGGGTCAACGGCCGCTGGGAAGCCTACGCGGGCCTGATGCGCGACTACCGGCGCTGGCTGGGCGGCCTGTCGCCCGAGACCGCGCGGGCCGTGGCCTTCGACAACGGCGAGCGCCTGTTTCCGCCGCTGCCCGAACGCAGCGCTCAAGCCCGCTGAACGCGCTGTCGCGGGGCCGGCGGCACAATCGTCGCCATGGATGACACCATCAACACCCTGCGCTGGCTGCCCGAGCAGGGCGCGCCGCAGCAACTCTTCCTGCTTTTTCACGGCGTGGGGGCCAATGCGGCCGACCTGGCGCCGCTGGCTGAGCAACTCCACCAGGCCTTTCCTCAGTCCGCGGTGCTGGCCTTCGACGGCTTCGAGCCCTTTGATGGCATCCCGGGCGGGGGGGCCGGCCGGCAGTGGTTCTCGATCCTGGGCGCGAACGACGGCAACCGGGCCCAGCGCGTGGCCGCGGTGATCCCGGCGCTGTCGGATCTGGTGCGCGCCGCCCAGCAGGCCACGGGGGTCGACCCGCAGGCCACCGCGCTGGTGGGCTTCTCGCAGGGCGCGATCTGCGCGCTGGAGCTGGCCCAGGCCCACGACGGCCTGGTCGGCCGCGTGCTGGCCTTTGCCGGGCGCTACGCCACGCTGCCCACGCTGGCGCCGCGCATGACCACGCTGCACTTCTTCCACGGCGCCGATGACGCGGTGATCCCGGTCCAGCATGCCCGCCAGGCGATCGAGCGGCTGGCGGCGATCGGCGGCGACGCGACGATCGACATCGCCAGCGGCATCGGCCACGAGATCGACACCCATCTGCTGCGCAGCGCGCTGCTGCGCCTGTCGCGCCACATTCCGGCGCGCACCTGGGCCCAGGCGATGGGGGCGGCGCCGGGCCAGGGCGGCGCCGACGACGACGAGCGGGAGGACTGATGCTCTTCGTGCTGTCGCCCGCCAAGACGCTGGACTACGAGACCCCGCTGGACCCGCAGGTCGAGGCGCTGGCCACCCGGCCGGCCTTCGTGCCGCAGGCCGCCGCACTGATCGAGGTGCTGCGCACGCTGACCCCGGCGGACGTGGCCTCGCTGATGGACCTGTCGGACCCGCTGGCCCAGCTGAATGTGGCGCGCTACGCCGCCTGGCGCAGCCGCTTCACGCCGCACAACAGCCGGCCGGCGGCGCTGGCCTTTGCCGGCGATGTCTACGAAGGCCTGCAGGCCGGCACGCTGGACGTGGACGATCTGCGCTGGGCGCAGCAGCATGTGGCCATCCTGTCGGGGCTGTATGGCGTGCTGCGGCCGCTGGACCGGCTGCAGCCCTACCGGCTGGAGATGGGCACCCGTCTGGCCACGCCCGGCGCCAGGGACCTGTACGGCTACTGGGGCACGCAACTGGCCGAACACCTCAACGCCTGGCAGGCGCGCGAGAAGGCGCCGGTGCTGGTCAACCTGGCCTCGCAGGAGTACTTCAAGGCGCTGCCGCGCAAGGCGCTGCGGGCCCGCGTGGTCGACTGCCAGTTCGAGGATTGGAGCGCCGGCCAGTGGAAGGTGGTGAGCTTCTTCGCCAAGCGGGCGCGCGGCATGATGGCGCGCTTTGCGATCCAGCACCGGCTGGAGAAGGTGTCGCAGCTGCGCGACTTCGACACCGACGGCTATGCCTTCGATCAAGGGGTGTCGGACGAGAAACGGCTGGTTTTTCGCCGACGCTGACACAATATCGGTCCATGGCTGCGAGCACCTCGACCGGACAACAGTCGGCCCAGCAGGCGGTGACGCCCCAGCTGCGCCAGTGGATCATCGCCCAGGCCCAGGCCGGCTGCCGTCCCGAGGACGTGCTGGCCGCGATGCAGGCCGCCGGCTGGAACGAGGACGTGGCGATCCGCGCCCTCGAGGACACGCTGGCCCAGCACCTGGCCAGCCAGTCGGCACCCGCGCCGGCACCCACGCCCGTGGCGCCGGCCCAGACCACTCAGACGGCCCGGCATGCCCAGCCTGAACCCCAGGCCACCGCGGTGCCCGAGCCCAGCCTGGCCGGTGAGCCCACGGTGCTGTGGGCCGGTGACCGCCAGGTGCAGGTGCTGATGACCAGCAAGCTGCCGCGGGTGGTGGTCTTCGGCGGCTTCCTGTCCGACGAGGAGTGCGACGAGCTGGTGGCGCTGGCCTCGCCGCGCATGGCGCGCAGCGAGACCGTGGTCAACCTGACCGGCGGCTCCGAGGTCAATGACGTGCGCACCAGCGACGGCATGTTCTTCCAGCGCGCCGAGAACGAGCTGTGCGATCGCATCGAGCGGCGCATCGCCACCCTGGTGAACTGGCCGGTCGAGAACGGCGAGGGGCTGCAGGTGTTGCACTACCGGCCGGGCGCGCAGTACGAGCCGCACTACGATTACTTCGATCCTTCGCACCCCGGCACCGCCACGATCCTGGCGCGCGGCGGCCAGCGCGTGGGCACGCTGGTGATGTACCTGAACACGCCCGAGGCTGGCGGCGGCACCACCTTCCCGGACGCCGGGCTGTACGTGGCGCCGCGCAAGGGCAACGCGGTGTTCTTCAGCTACGACCGCCCCCACTCGGCCACCCGCACGCTGCACGGCGGCGCGCCGGTGATCGCTGGTGAGAAATGGGTCGCCACCAAGTGGATGCGTCAGGGCGAGTTCATCTGAGGTAGAGCGCCAGCGCCGCGGCGGCCAGCTGGGCCGCCAGGCCGACCCCCACCAGCGCGCCGAAGCGCCTGCCGCCACTGGCCAGCGCGGCCACCGCGCGCACCGCGCTGTTCGACAGCAGCGCCGCCCAGACCCCCCAGATCGCCGTGCCCGGGGCCAGACCACCCGAGGACAAGCCGCCCAGCGCGGCCATGGCAGCGTGCGCGTCGGCCACGCCGGCCAGCGCGGCACCGGCCACCACGCCGCGCTCGCCCAGCCAGCGCCCGGCGGCGCCCAGCAGCAGCGTGGCGGTGACGATCATCAGGGCCACCGCAGCGGCCTCGCGCACCCGCAGCATCGCGCTGTCCGCCGGCGGGCGCGCCTCGGTGGGCGCCTCGCCCAGGCTCAGCCAGGCGACCAGCGCCAAGGCGACGGCAGCGCCGGCCAGCGCCGCCGGCAGCAGCAGCCAGGCCAGCGGCGGGGCGATGGCGCCCAGGATCATCATGGACTGGATCCAGGTGGCGGCGCTGGAGGCCAGCGCGCCGGCCTGGGCGGCGCGCAGCGGCACGTCGCCATGGCGCGCCCGGGCGCCGATCGAGGCGATCGTCGCCAGGCTGGAGACGAAGCCGGACAGGAACCCTGACAGCGCCAGCCCCGTGCGCGCGCCGAACAGGCGCAGCGCCACATGGCCGACCGCCTGCAGCAGCAGGATCAGCAGCACCAGCGCGGCCAGACGCCGCAGATCGGCGCCGCCCAGCCAGGCCTGCGGTCCCGCCGGCAGCAGCGGCACCGCCACCAGGGCCAGCGCGGCCAGCAGCAGGCCGTCGTGCAGCTCATGCTCGGTCAGCACCCGGGTGGCGAAATGGTGCAGGCGGCCACGCGCCGCCAGCAGCAGGGCCAGCAGCGCGCCGGCCCCGGCGCCCCAGGCCGGCGCGCTCATGCACAGCAGGCCGATGAGGTAGGTCGCGCACAGCGCCAGCTCGGTGGTCAGGCCGGGGTCGCGTGCGGCGCTGCGCCAGTAGGCCGCCACCGCCAGCGCGCCCACCATGGCCCCGCCCAGCAGCAACAGACCCGGCGCCGCCAGGGCCTGCGACAGACCCTGGGCCAGCGCACCCAGCAGGGCCACCACGGTGAAGCTGCGGATGCCGGCGGCCTGGCGATCGGGCCCCTCGCCCTTGCGCCGCTCGCGCTCCAGGCCCACCAGCAGGCCCACGCCCAGCGCCGCCGCGGCGCCGGCCAGGGGGCCGTCGGCCAGTGGCAGGCTCATCAAGGCAGAAAGCGTCCGCCCTGCGGTGGCACCCGCACTGCCCAGCCCAGCTCGCGCGCAATCCGTTGGCGCAAGGCGTCGGCCGCCTCCGGCTCGCCGTGCACCACGTAGGTCTGGCGGGGCGGCCGCGGCAGGTGGCGCAGCCAGGCCATCAGTTCGTCGGCGTCGGCGTGGCCCGACAGGCCCGACAGGTGCTCCACCCGGGCGCGGATGGGGATGAACTCGCCGTGGATCTTCACGTCGGCCGCACCGCCCACCATCAGCGCACCGCGGCTGCCGCCGACCTGGAAACCGGCGAAGACGATGGCATGGCGCGGGTCCGGCGCCATCGCCTTGAGGTGGTTCAGGACCCGCCCGCCGGTGGCCATGCCGCTGGCCGAGATGATCACTGCCGGCAGGCGCCCGGCCTGTTGCGAGCGTGCCAGGCGCTGCGACTGTGCGCCGGTGGTGACCAGCGTCACGTGTTCCACCAGCCGCGCCATTTCGCCCTGGGGCACGCGCAGCAGCTGGCGGTGGCGGCGGTAGAGCTCGGTGGCCTCGATGGCCATCGGGCTGTCCAGGAAGACCGGCAGCCGCGCCGGGATCTCGCCGTGGCTCTTCAGGCGCTGCAGGGCCAGCAGCAAGGCCTGGGCACGCCCGACGGCAAAGGCCGGCAGCAGCACCGAGCCGCCGCGGCCGATGGTGTCGCGCACGATCGCCCCCAGGCGGGCCACGTCGTCCTCCTGCGGGTGCAGGCGGTTGCCGTAGGTGGATTCGATGAGCAGCACATCGGCTTCGGGCGGGTTGGCCGGCGGCGGCATCAGCAGGTCCGCCTGGCGGCCCAGGTCGCCGGAGAACAGCAGCCGCTCGCCGGACTGGCTGAGCAGCACGCTGCAGGCGCCCAGCAGGTGGCCGGCGGGCACCAGTTGCAGCGCCAGGCCGCCGCCCAGGGACTTGGCGCGGCCCGGCGTGACGCTGACGAACTGCTTCATCGCGCTGCGGGCGTCGGCCTGGGTGAACAAGGGCAGCGCCTTGGCGTGGCGGCTGAAGCCCTGCCGATTGGCGCGCCGGGCGTCTTCTTCCTGCAGGTGGGCGGCGTCGAGCAGCAGCACCTCGGCCAGGTCACGGGTGGCGGGGCTGCTGTAGATGGGGCCGCGGTAGCCGTGGCGCACCAGGGCCGGCAGCCAGCCGCTGTGGTCCAGGTGGGCGTGGCTGAGCACCACGGCGTCGAGCGAGCGCACATCGAAGCCCGGTGGCGCCCAGTTGCGCTCGCGCAGGACCTTGAAGCCCTGGAACAGGCCGGCGTCGAGCAGCACGCGCCGCCCGTTCCAGTCGATCAGGTGGCGCGAGCCGGTGACGCAATCGGCGGCACCGAGGAAGTCGATCTGCAGGCTCATCGGGAGGGGGCCAAGGCCAGAGTCTCCCGCGAGTGTGGCACCACCCAATGGCGGTGCCCAGGGGGCTGGATCAACGGCGGCCGCTGCCGCCGCCCCCCTGGCCGCCCGAGCCGCGCGGGCGCGAGGCGCCGCCGCCGGCCGGCCGGCCACCGCCGCCGGTCTGCGGACGGGCCGCGCCGCGGCCCGGCGCCTGCCCCGCCGGCCGAGCGCCGCCCTGGCCGGCCGAGGCCGGCGGACGCGGGCCGCGCGGCGCGCCCTGCGGGCCGCCCCGGCCACCGCCGCCACCGCCACCGGGGCGACCACCACGGCCGCCGCCACCGGCGCCCACGCCGATGGTCATGCGCCGCCCCAGCACGATCGGCTCGGGCTTTTCACCGGCCGGCGGCTCGAAGCCGGGAATGGTCTGGCGCGGGATCTCGCGCTTGATCAGCTTCTCGATGTCGCGCAGGAACTGCTCCTCGTCGACGCAGACCAGCGAGATCGCCTCGCCCTGGGCGCCGGCGCGGCCGGTGCGGCCGATGCGGTGCACATAGTCCTCGGGCACATTGGGCAGCTCGAAATTGACGACGTGGGGCAACTGGTCGATGTCGATGCCGCGCGCGGCAATGTCGGTGGCCACCAGCACCTGCAGCGTGCCAGCCTTGAACTCGGACAGCGCCTTGGTGCGTGCGCCCTGGCTCTTGTTGCCATGGATGGCCATGGCGGTGATGTCTTCCTTGTTCAGGAACTCGGCCAGGCGGTTGGCGCCGTGCTTCATGCGGGTGAAGACCAGCACCTGGTGCCAGTCGCCCTGGCGGATCAGGTGGGCCAGCAGCTCCTTCTTGCGCTCGCGGCCGACCGGGTGCACCTTCTGGGCGATGGCGTCGTTGGTCTGGTTGCGCCGGGCCACCTCGATCAGCTGCGGCTGGTTCAGCAGGCGGTCGGCCAGGGCCTTGATCTCGTCGCTGAAGGTGGCGCTGAACAGCAGGCTCTGCTTCTGCTTGGGGACGATGGCCAGGACCTTCTTGATGTCATGGATGAAGCCCATGTCCAGCATGCGGTCGGCCTCGTCGAGGATGAAGATCTCGACGTGGCTCAGGTCCAGCGTGCCCTGCTGGTGGTGGTCCAGCAGGCGGCCGGGGGTGGCCACCAGGATGTCCACGCCCTTGCGCAGGCGGTCGATCTGCGGCTGCATGCCCACGCCGCCGAACATCACCATGCTGGTCAGCGGCAGGTACTTGCCGTAGGTGCGCACGCTTTCCTCGACCTGGGCGGCCAGTTCGCGGGTGGGCGTGAGGATCAGCGCGCGGATCGCGATGCGGCCACGCGCGTCCTTCTTGTGGCCGGCGGCGGCCAGGCGGTGCAGCGTGGGCAGCGTGAAGCCGGCGGTCTTGCCGGTGCCGGTCTGGGCGCCGGCGAGCAGGTCGCCGCCGCTCAGCACCATCGGGATGGCCTGGGCCTGGATCGGCGTGGGGTGGTCATAGCCCTGATCGCGCACGGCGCGCAGCAAGGGTTCGGCAAGGCCGAGTTGGTCAAAGGTCATGGGGCTCTTCGCGAGCGGGCACGCCCATCGGCCGGCAAGTGATGCCGGCAACCAGCCTGGGTCGCGCGGATGAGGGACGGACGGCGGGGATGCCGGCCGGGTCGGAATCGACATGCGCCGTCGGGCTGGAGCCGTCGACGCCTGGCGCCAGTGTATCAGTCTGATCCGCGCCACAGGCAAGCCTACAGCGTCAGGCGCAGCGGCCGATATGCAGAGAACGTGAGCCCCGCACCCGGTCAGAGCGGGGGGCTGCGGGCGCACAATCGTCCGTCGTGCCGTCCGGGCCTGCATTGGTCCAGTCGAGGATCCTGGTTTTGTCGCTGTCGTTTTTCCATCGTCATTGGGCCGCCTGGCGCGAGGAGACGCGTGTCTTCTCCGACCCGGACAGCGCGTCCGCGGAGCTGCGGGCGCGGCATCTGGCCGGCATCACGCGACTGACGCCGGTGCTGATGGTGGCCAATCTGTTCAACGCCCTGGGTCTGCTGGTGGCGGTGAGCGGCAGCGTGTCGGCCAAGGCCTGGCTGCTCTGGCTGGGCGTGCTGCTGCTGATCGTGGGCGTGGCGCTGCGCGGCTGGCTTCGGCATCGGCGCGAGCCGGTGATGCGCGCCTCGCCGCGCGCCATCCGGCATGCCACCTTGCATGCGCTGGTGCTGGCCTGCGTCTGGACGGTTCCGGTGGTGGGGTGGCTGGACGCCTTGACACCGATCCAGCAGCTGATGGTGGCCGTCACCACCACCGGCATGATGGCGGCCGGTGGCTTTGCGCTGTCCTCGGTGCCCCAGGCGGGCCTGGCCTGGACGCTGGCGCTGGGGACGGGGGCGATCGTGGGCGTGGCCCGGCTGGGCGGCACGGTCGCCTGGGTGCTGGCCGGCATGCTGCTGGGTTACGTGCTGGTGATCGCCGTGGCGGTGCGCTCGGCCGCCCGGCAGTCGGCGCTGCGCCTGCGCTCGGAACGCGAGGCCGAGCGCCAGAGCCAGATGGTCGGCCTGCTGCTGCGCGACTTCGAGGAGCATTCGGCCGACGTGCTCTGGGAGGTGGACCGCCAGGGCCACTTCACCCATGTCTCGGCCAAGCTGGCGGCGCTGTTCGGCGACGACCTCGACATGTCCTCGCTGGGCCTGTTCGAGGTGCTGGCGGCCCGCTCACCCGGCGGCGCCGAGGCCGAGGGCCTGCGCAAGCTGCGCCAGGCCCTGAACGCCGACAAGCCCTTCCGCGACGTGCTGCTGACCGTCGAGGTTGGCGGCGTGCCCCGCTGGTGGTCGATCACCGCCAAGCCGCTGGTCGAGGACAGCGGCCGCACCGTGGGCTGGCGCGGCGTGATCTCGGATGTCACCCAGCAGCGCCTGGCGCACCAGCGCCTGACCTACCAGGCCTATTTCGATTCACTCACCGGCCTGGCCAACCGCGACCAGCTGCGCAACCGCCTGGTGCAGGTCATCGACGCCTGCGCCAACACGCCGCGCCGCTGCGCGCTGCTGTGCCTGGACCTGGACAATTTCAAGGCCATCAACGATTCGCTGGGCCACTCGGTCGGTGACGGCGTGCTCAAGCTGGTGGCCCAGCGCCTGCAATCGGTGATGCGCCGCGCCGACCTGGTGGCCCGGCTGGGCGGCGACGAGTTCGCGGTGCTGCTGGACGATGTGCGCAGCGACGACGAGGTCGACCTCCTGGCCCGCCGGCTGCTGCAGGTGCTGAACGCGCCGGGCGAGATCCAGGGGCGCAGCGTGATGGTGGGCGCCAGCATGGGCGTGGCGCTGATCCCCGACCACGGGCAGTCGATCGACGACGTCATGGGCAACGCCGACCTGGCGCTGTACGCCGCCAAGGAAGCGGGCCGCGGTCGCTTCGAGACCTTCGCCACCTGGCTGGGCGAGCGCAGCCGGCGCCTGGTCACGATCGAGGCTGAGCTGCGCCAGGCCCTGACCCGTGGCGAGCTGAGCCTGCACTGGCAGCCCAAGGTCGACATCGCCACCTGGCAGATGCGCGGCGTGGAGGCGCTGCTGCGCTGGAACCATCCTGAGCTGGGCTCGATCTCGCCCGGCGAGTTCGTGCCGGTGGCCGAGAAGTCCGGCCTGATCGGCGACATGGGCGCATGGGTGCTGAAAGAGGCCTGCCGCGTGGCGCGCGATCAACTGCCGGACCTGCTGATCTCGGTCAACGTCTCACCGCTGCAGCTGATGCGCGAGGATTTCCTGGCCGATGTCGAGGCCGCGTTTGCCGAGACCGGGCTGGCGCCGGGGCGGCTGGAGATGGAGATCACCGAGTCGGTCTTCATGGACGACGCGGCCACCGCGCTGCGCAACCTGCATGCGCTCAAGCGCCTGGGGGTGCAGATCGCGCTGGACGATTTCGGCACCGGCTATTCGGCCTTCCAGTACCTGCGCCGTTTCCCGTTTGACACGCTGAAGATCGACCGCGCCTTCGTGCGTGAGCTGCTGACCCACCACGATGCGCGCGCCATCGTGCGCACCATCGTCGCGCTGGCCAACACGCTGGGCATGCGCACCGTGGCCGAAGGTGTGGAGGAACCCGCCCAGCTGGAGGTGCTGCGACAGGCCGGCTGCAGCGAGATCCAGGGCTTCCTGGCCGCGCGCCCACTGCCGCTGGAGCGGCTGCTGGGCCTGATGGACACCTGGAACGAGCACAACCGGCCCGAGCCCGGGGCGATGCCCGAGACCCAGACCGTACCGCTGGACATGCTGGCGCCGCTGTCCGACACCACGCGGGCGGTGCGCTGAGCAGGCGTTGCCGGGGCGCCCGGCAACGCCGCTTCAGCCTCAGTTGACGAGCACGGCCGACCAGGCGGCGGCCACCGCGTTCCACTCGGCCGAGCCGGCACCGTACAGGTCGGTGGCGGCGTTCAGCGTGGCGGTGCGGGCGCCTGCGTATTTGGTGCTGCTGGTCATGTAGACCGTCAGCGCGCGGTACCAGATGGCGCCGGCCTTGTCGCGGCCGATGCCGCTCAGGCTGGCGCTGCCGGTGGCCTTCTTGGTGTTGCCGGCCACGCAGGTCGGGCTGGCCGGTCCGCTGGCCGGTGCGCTGCCTTCAGCCAGCAGGTAGAAGAAGTGGTTGGCCACGCCCGAGCTGTAGTGCACGTCCAGCGAGCCCAGGGTGGAGTACCAGCAGTCGGCCGAGGCGCCGTCGCTGTTGGGGCTGTGCATGTAGCGCAGCGCCTTGCCGCCACCCGCCTTGTAGAGCTTCTCGCCGATCAGGTAGTCGCCGGCGTCGCTGGCGTTGTTCGCGTAGAACTCGACCAGGGTGCCGAAGATGTCCGACGTCGCCTCGTTCAGGCCGCCCGACTCGCCCGAGTAGGTCAGGTTGGCGGTGCGGCTGGTCACCCCGTGGGTCATCTCGTGGCCGGCCACGTCCAGCGAGTCGAAGGGGTTGAAGGTGGTGCCGTCGCCGTCACCGTAGGTCATGCAGAAGCAGCTGTCCGACCAGAACGCGTTGTTGTAGCGGCGGCTGTAGTGGACCCGGTTGTAGGCGCCGACGCCGTTGTTGGCAATGCCGTTGCGGCCATGGACGTTCTTGTAGTAGTCCCAGGTGACCGCGGTGCCGTACTGGGCATCGACACCGATCGTGGCGGTGTCGCTGGTCGCTCCATTGCCCCAGGTGTTGTCGGCATCGGTGAAGATGCTGCCACCGCTGGTGCGGTTCTTCATGTCGATCGTGTAGGTGTTGCCGCGGCTCGGGTCGCGCAACGAGTAGGTGCTGCCCACCAGGTCGGTGGTCAGCGGCACGCTGCCGCTGAAGAAGCTGTTGCCGGTGCCGGCCGCGGCGGCGTCATGCACGTCGTCCCAGCTGTCGAGCACCTTGCCGGTGCGGGCGCTGACGATCACATGGGCTTCGATCGGGGTGCCGTCGGGGCGGGTTCCGAAGACGCGGGTGTCCCAGGCCAGGCGGGCGCGGTCGCCGCGGGCGTAGACCACCAGCTCAGGGGCACTGCCGCGCGCGTCACCGGCCACGCGGCCCTGGGCCACTGCCTGGGCCGCTGCCGGACCGTAGACCGGCGTGGCACTGACGTCGATGCCGCGCTGCAGCGTCTGCGACACGCCCAGGAAGCTGCCCGAGCCGTGCGAGTGCACGACCACGTCGCCACCGATCACGCGCAGGCCCTTGTACTGGCGGTCCAGGCGGACATGTTCGGTGCCGTCGGCATCGACGACCACGTCTCGCACGCTGTAGCGGTGGTCCGGACCGTGGAAGGTCTGCGCCGCGAAGCGGGCCAGATGGGCCTCGGCGCGGGCCTGGGCGGTGTCGGTCGCGGCCAGGGCGGGGGCAGCTGCCAGCGCGGTCAGCGCCAGGGCCAGGGCGTGGGTCAGGATCTTGGTCTGCACGGGTCAACACTCCTGTCGGATGTGGGTGGGTGGTCCGGAAGTTCCGGCTGGCCGGCGGATCGCGCTCAGCCGAGGCCGATTCTTCACGGCGTGAGCGCGCAATCCAAGCCCACCAACCCGGGGGGGGATCCGCGGGTGGTGGGGTTCCGGCGATAATCACGGGTTGATCCCGATGCAGGGCGTTGCGCTGTACAGACAGCGCTGCCCGGAAATGCCGGTTGCCACCGGCCCCCACCCGAACCCCACAGGCTTGACCCATGGCCCAATACGTCTTCACCATGAACCGCGTCGGCAAGATCGTGCCGCCGAAGCGGCAGATCCTGAAGGACATCAGCCTGTCCTTCTTCCCCGGCGCCAAGATCGGCGTGCTGGGCCTGAACGGCTCGGGCAAGTCCACGCTGCTGAAGATCATGGCCGGCATCGACAAGGACATCGAGGGCGAGGCCACGCCGATGCCGGGCCTGAAGATCGGCTACCTGCCCCAGGAGCCGCAGATGAACGCCGAGCAGACGGTGCGCGAGGCGGTGGAGGAAGGCATCGGCGGCGCGCTGGCGGCGCAGAAGCGCCTGGACGAGGTCTACGCCGCCTATGCCGAGCCGGACGCCGACTTCGACGCCCTGGCCACCGAACAGGCCGAGCTGGAAGCCATCATCGCGGCGGCCGGTGGCGAGAACACCGACCACCTGCTGGACATCGCCGCTGACGCGCTGCGCCTGCCGCCCTGGGAGGCCAAGATCGGCCCGCTGTCCGGCGGCGAAAAGCGCCGCGTCGCGCTGTGCCGCCTGCTGCTGTCCAAGCCCGACATGCTGCTGCTCGACGAGCCCACCAACCACCTGGACGCCGAGTCGGTGGAATGGCTGGAGCAGTTCCTCAAGCGCTTCAGCGGCACCGTGGTGGCCATCACCCACGACCGCTATTTCCTGGACAACGCCGCCGAGTGGATCCTGGAACTCGACCGCGGCTACGGCCACCCCTACAAGGGCAACTACTCCGACTGGCTGGACGCCAAGGAAAAGCGCCTGGAGGCCGAGCAGAAGGCCGAGGATGCCCGCGCCAAGGCCATGAAGCAGGAACTGGAGTGGGTGCGCAAGAACGCCAAGGGCCGCCAGGCCAAGAGCAAGGCGCGCCTGGCCCGCTTCGAGGAGCTGAGCGACGTCGAATACCAGAAGCGCAACGAGACCAACGAGATCTTCATCCCTGTGGCCGAGCGCCTGGGCAATGAGGTGATCGAGTTCAAGGGCGTCAGCAAGAGCTTTGGCGACCGCGTGCTGATCGACAACCTCAGCTTCAAGGTGCCGGCCGGCGCGATCGTCGGCATCATCGGCCCCAACGGCGCCGGCAAGTCCACGCTGTTCCGCATGATCCAGGGTGTCGAGCAGCCCGATGCGGGTGAGGTCAGCATTGGCAAGACCGCCAAGCTGGCCTTCGTCGACCAGAGCCGAGAAGGCCTGGCCGCCGACAAGACGGTGTGGGAGGACGTGTCCGGCGGCCTGGACAACATCGTCGTGGGCAAGTTCGTCATGCCCAGCCGCGCCTACATCGGCCGCTTCAACTTCAAGGGCAACGACCAGCAGAAGCTGGTGGGCAGCCTCTCAGGCGGTGAGCGTGGCCGCCTGCACCTGGCCAAGACCCTGGCCCAGGGCGGCAACGTGCTGATGCTGGACGAACCGTCGAACGACCTGGACGTGGAAACCCTGCGCGCGCTGGAAGAGGCGCTGCTGGAGTTCGCCGGCTCGGCGATGATCATCTCGCACGACCGCTGGTTCCTCGACCGCATCTGCACCCACATCCTGGCCTGCGAGGGCGACTCGCAGTGGTTCTTCTACGACGGCAACTACCACGAGTACGAAGAGGACAAGAAGAAGCGCTTGGGCGAGGAGGGCGCGCGCCCGCACCGCCTGCGCTACAAGGCCCTGAAGTGATCGCCCGCGTGGCATCGCGCCCATGAACAAGGCCGCCCTCGGGCGGCCTTGTCGTTTCCGTGCGCTGTGGTGCGGTCAGGGCAGGATCACGCGGTCGATCACGTGGATCACGCCGTTGCTGGTCAGCACGTCGGTGGCGACGATGCCAGCCTGGCGTCCGCGTGCGTCGGTGATCTTCAGGCTGCTGTCCACCGTGAAGGTGCCGCCTTGCAGCGTGGTGATCGCACTGCCCACCGGCACCTGGGCCTTCAGCACCAGCGAGGGCACGACGTGGTAGGTCAGCACCTGCGTCAGCAGCGTGGTGTTGGCCAGCAGCGCGGCCTTGGTGACACCCAGCTCGGTCAGCAGTGCGGCGAAGGCGGCGTCGGTGGGCGCGAAGACGGTGAACGGCCCATCGGCCTGCAGCGCCGAGACCAGGCCGGCGGCCTGCAGCGCCTCGACCAGGATCGTGAATTCCGGCGGGCTGGCGGTGCCGGCGGCCACGGCGGTGGCCACGATGTCGCGGTTGGCCGGCAGCAGCACCTTGTCGACCACATGGACCACGCCATTGCTGGCGTGCCGGTCGGCCTCCAGCACCGTGCTGCGGCGGTTGCGGCCGTCGGTGAAGACCAGGGTCGAGCCCGAGGCCTCGGCCTTGAAGAAGCCGCCGCCCACGGGCTCGATCGGGCTGCCCAGCGGCACGTCCGCGGCAGTGACCCGACCGCCAATGACGTGGTAGGTCAGCACCGCCGTCAGCAGTGGCTTGTTGGCCAGCAGCGTGGCCTTGTCGACGCCCAGCTCGGCCAGCAGGCTGGCGAACGCCGCGTTGGTGGGCGCCAGCAGCGTCGACGGACCGGCGGCGGTCAGGGCGGACTGCAGCCCGGCGGCCTCGACGGCCTCGACCAGGATGCTCAGGTTCGGATCGATCTGGGTCACGCTCAGCAGGCTCGGATCGTCACCGCCGCCGCCGCAGGCGGTCAGGCCGGCCAGCAGGGCCACGGAGCTCGCCAGGGCGGCGCGTCGGGTCAGTCGGTTCATTGGAGTCTCCTGGGTTGAGACCAGTCGGTTCATTTGGTGACTGGACGGTATAAGCATGACTGATTGGTAATCGCCATGCTGACCAAGTAGTCTTTTTCGTGACTGATGAGTCACAAAATCAACCCGGCAATCGCGCTGATGACCGTCGACCCCTAGAATCGGGCGATGGTGAAGCTGTCCTTCAAGACCCAGGTGCTGCAGGTGCGCGAGCAGGCCATCCTCGACGCGGTGGTGCACCTGCTGGCCGAAAAGGGCTACGAGCTGATGACGCTGGACGAGGTGGCTGCCGAGGTCGGCATCGCCAAGGCCAGCCTGTACAAGCACTTCGATTCCAAGGAGGCGCTGGCCGCCGCCGCGATGGTGCAACTGCTCGACGCCTGCCACGCCGAGCTGCAGCGCCTGCAGGCCCAGCCGGGCGCGCGCGCGATCGACCGCCTGCAGGGGGTGGTCCGCTGGGCCCTCCACACCCAGCTGGCCGGCAAGATGCCCACGCTGCCGGCGCAGAACTCCGCGCTGCGCAGCGCCCTGGTGGCCGACCGCCGCTACATGACCCGCCTGGACGAGGTCAGCGAGCACCTGGGCGCCTGGATCGTCGAGGCCCAACGGACCGGCGACCTCGACCCCGGCCTGCCGGTCGAGCTGGTGCTGTTCACCCTGTTTGCCCGCGCCTGCGACCCGGTGCTGGGGGTGATGCGCGCCACCGGCCGCTACGCCGACGAGACCCTGGTCGAGTGGCTGCTGCGCACCTGTTTCCATGGCCTGGCGGCCACCGTCGCCGAGCCTTCGCCCGTGCAGCCATGAGCTGCCGATCTTCGTTCCCGTTGTACCCACCCCGTGCGATGAGCCTGACCCACCGATCCCTGGTTCCCACCGCCGTGAGCCTGTCCGCCCTGCTGCTGCTGGGCGGCTGTGCCAGCCTGCCGAGCCTGGGCGGCGGCCCGGCTACGACCGACGCCGCCAAGCCGACGGCCGGCAAGCCTGAGCCAGCCCGCAGCGGCACCGCGAGCGCCGCGCCCGCCGCGCCGGGGGCGGCAGGTGCGGCACCGGCGGCGGGTGGCCCGCCGGCCTTCGCCACCGTCACCAAGGATGCCAAGCGCATCGACGGCCTGCTGCCGCTGTGGCAGAAGGACGAGAAGGTCTGGCTGGAGCTGCGCCCCGAGGACCTGGGCAAGCCCTTCTTCCTGTCGCCCAAGCTGGCCCAGGGTCTGGGCGAGAACGGCCTGTTCGGCGGCCTGATGGTGGGCCGCTGGCAGCCCTGGGGCCGTGCCCAGGTGGTGGAGTTCCGCCGCATCGCCAACCAGGTGCAGATGGTGGCGCGCAACGACCAGTACACCGCCGCCGCGGGCTCGCCGGAGGCGGCCGCCGTGAAGTCGGCCTTCTCGGACAGCCTGCTGGGCAGCACCGCCGTGGCCAGCCAGGCCCACCCGGACAGCAAGGCCATCCTGATCGATGCCAACGCGCTGTTCGTCACCGACCTGCTGGGCATGGGCATGACGCTGCAGCGCCAGTACCGGCAGACCTACAGCTTCGACAAGGCCAACTCGGCCGTGGTGGACCTGCGCGGCAACCCGGATGAGACCGTGCTGCGCGTGCAGGCGCATTACGTCGCGCCCACCCTGGCGCAGCCCCAGCCGGGCGCGCCGCCCACCACGCCGCAGCCCACGCTGCCCACCACCTTGCCCGATGCGCGCAGCCTGTTCCTGACGCTGCACTACTCGCTGGTGCGCCTGCCGGCCGAGCCGATGCCCGCGCGCCGTGCAGACCCCCGCGTGGGCTACTTCACCACCTCGGTCGACGACTTCGGCAATGACCTGCGCCAGCAGCCGCGCCAGCGCTTCATCAACCGCTGGCGCCTGGAGAAGAAGGACCCGGCGGCGGCCCTGTCCGAGCCGGTCAAGCCCATCACCTTCTGGCTGGACCGCAACATTCCCTTGAAGTACCGTGACGCGATCACCCGCGGCGTGCTGGGCTGGAACGCGGCCTTCGAGCGCATCGGCTTCAAGGACGCGCTGGTCGTCAAGCAGCAGGGGCCCGAGGACAGCTTCGACACGCTGGACGTGGGCGCGGCATCGATCCGCTGGATGACCAACGCCAAGCCGCAGTTCGGCGCCATCGGGCCCAGCCAGGTGGATCCGCGCACCGGCGAGATCCTGGATGCCGATATCGGCTTCGAGAGCCTGTCCAGCCGCGCCATCCGCCACACCCGGGCGCAGGTGCTGGCACCGCGCTCGGTGACCCAGTGGGAAGCGATCCTGCAGGCGCCGCACCTGCATGCGCCGGGCGCCGAGGCCTGCCAGCACGCCGACGAGGCCGCCGAGCAGCTCTCCTATGCGCTGGACGTGCTGGAGGCCCGCGGCGAACTCGACCCCGACAGCCCCGAGGCCGAAGCCTATGTGCAGGCCTACCTGGAGGACACCACGCTGCACGAGGTGGGCCACACCCTGGGCCTGCGCCACAACTTCCGATCCTCGCGCATCTACACCGATGCGCAGCTCGACGACCCCGAGTTCACCCGCCGCAACGGTCTGGCCGGCTCGGTGATGGAGTACGCGCCGATCAACCTGCCGGCCCCGGGCCAGCGCGGTGGCATGCCCTTCCAGACCGTGCTGGGCCCCTACGACTACTGGGCCATCGAGTATGGCTACAAGCCGATCGAGCCGACGCAGGAAGCGTCCGAGCTGATGCGCATCGCTGGCCGCAGCGCCGAGCCCGAGCTGGCCTACGGCACCGACGAGGACAACTCGCTGGGCATCGACCCCGATTCGCTGCAGATGGACCTGGGCACCGACCCGGTGCTGTTCGCCCGCAAGCGCCTGGCGATCGCCCGCGACCTGATCCATCGCCAGGAAAACCGGCCGCTCAAGCCCACCGAGGACTACACCGTGCTGCGCCGCTCGATCAGCTACGCGCTGCGCGATGCCGGCCGCTCGGTGGGCACCTTGCTGCGCCAGATCGGCGGCCTGCGCACGCTGCGCGATTTCCCCGGCAGCGGCCGCGACCCGCTGCAGCCCGTGCCGCCGGCCGTGCAGCGCGAGGCGCTGCAGCTGGTGGCCAGCCAGGTGCTGGCGGCCGACGGGCTGTCGATCTCGCCGGCGCTGGCGCGCAAGCTCTCGACCGATTACCTCGCCCGTTTTGACAGCGGCGAGCCGGTGGCCACCGACTTCTCGGTCGAGGGCATGGTGCTCGACCTGCAGCGCGCCGTGCTGGCACAGCTGATGAGCGACAGCGTGGCCGCACGCGTGCTGGACAACGAGGCCAAGGTGGACCGTCCGGGCCAGGCGCTGGCGTTGTCGGAGCTGATCGACACCATCGGCAAGGCGGTCTGGGCCGATGCCCTGGCCGGCGGCGAGATCCCGGCGGCGCGGCGTGAACTGCAGCGCGAGCATGCCTCGCGCCTGGCCGAGCGGCTGTTGCGGCCCACGCCCGGCAGTCGGGCAGACGCGCGCGCGCTGTGGCGGGCCCAGGCGCAGCGGCTGGTGCGTCAGCTGGACAAGGCGCAGGCTGCGGGCCAGGGGTCGGCGATGAAGGCGGCGCACCTGGCCGACCTGAGCCGCACGCTGAAGCTGGCGCTGGAGGCGCCGCTGCAGCGCAGCGGCATCTGAGGCAGGCAGCGGGAGGCCGGGCCTCCCGCGCTCAGGTGTTCGAGGTGGCGCGCACTTCCTCGATGGTGGTGATGCCCTGCAGCACCTTCTCGATGCCGTCCTGGCGCAGGGTGCGCATGCCTTCGGCGATGGCCTGGGCCTGGATCAGCTCGGCGCGTGAGCCGGTCTGGATCAGGTGGCGCACGCCGCGGCTGACGCTCAGCAGCTCGTGCAGGCCGGCGCGACCGCGGAAGCCGCTGCCCTCGCAGTGATCGCAGCCCGGGCTGCGCCAGGCCAGCAGCTTGCCGTCGCGGCCGAAGCGGGTGGTCCAGTCGGCGATCAGCGCGTCGGGGTTGGGGCGGTTCTCGGCCTCGCCCCAGGCATGCAGGTAGTCGTCGACCAGCTCCTGCAGCGGCTCGGCGCCGATGGGCGTGGACTGCCGGCACTTCGGGCAGATGCGGCGCACCAGGCGCTGGGCCAGCACGGCCAGCAGCGAGTCGGCGAAGTTGAACGGGTCCATGCCCATGTCCAGCAGGCGGGTCACCGTCTCGGCGGCGCTGTTGGTGTGCAGCGTGGACATCACCAGGTGGCCGGTCAGCGAGGATTCCACCGCGATCTGCGCGGTCTCGGCGTCGCGGATCTCGCCCACCATGATCACGTCCGGGTCGGCGCGCAGGAAGGCGCGCAGGGCGCGGGCGAAGGTCCAGTCGATCTTCGGGTTCACCTGCACCTGGCGCAGGCCGGCCTGGGTGATTTCCACCGGGTCCTCGGCCGTCCAGATCTTGCGGTCCGGGGTGTTGATCTCGGCCATCGCCGAGTGCAGCGTGGTGGTCTTGCCCGAGCCGGTCGGGCCCACGCACAGCACCATGCCGTAGGGGCGCTCGATCGCGCGCACCAGCGCGCTGCGGTTGGCCGGTGACAGCCCCAGGTTGGCCAGCGGGATCGGCTTGGCCGAGGCCAGGATCCGCAGCACCGCGTCCTCGAGGTTGTTGTTGGTGGGGATCGTCGCCACCCGCAGCTCGATCGGGCAGCTGGGCACGAAGCGGGCGAAGTTGATCTTGCCGTCCTGCGGCCGGCGACGCTCGGAGATGTCGAGGTCGCACATGATCTTGATGCGCGCCAGCAGCGCCTGGCGGTAGGTGTGCGGCAGCTCCAGGTAGGGCCTGAGCACGCCGTCGCGGCGGAAGCGGATGCGCACCTTCTCGCGGCCGGGCTGGGCCTCGATGTGGATGTCCGAGACGTTCTGCTGGTGCGCCTCGTAGATCATGGTGTTGATCAGGCGGACCAGCGAGTTGTCGGACTGCTCGACCGGCTTGTCCTCGACCAGGTCGCGCTCCTGGGGCGCGTCTTCCAGCGCGGCCAGCAGCTTGCCGGTGCCGCCTTCGTCCAGCGCTGCCATGCCGGAGCCTTCCAGCGTGGCGGTGGCGGTGGCCTCGGTGATGCCGTGGCGCGCATAGATGGACTGCACCAGCAGCGCCATGTCCTCCTGGATCGGCAGGACGGGCATCACCTTGGACTGGGTGATGAACTCGATCTCGTCGATGGCCTGGCGCTTGGACGGGTCGTCGATCGCCAGCACCAGGCGGCCGTTCATCTCGGACAGCGGCACCGCCAGCAGGCGCCTCGCGGCGCCCAGCGGCAGGCGCGAGATCACGGCCGGATCGATCGGATAGGCCTCGACGTCCACCACCGGATAGCCCATCTTGCGGGCCAGCGCGGTGCGCAACTCATGGCGCTTGATGTCGCCGCGGTTGACCAGCAGTTCGCCCAGCGGCAGGCCCTTGTTGCTGCGCTGCTGGTCCAGGGCGGCCTCGAGCTGCGGCTGGCTGATGTAGCCCAGCGCCACCAGCGCTTCGCCGATGCGCACCATCGGCATGCGCGACTGGGTGTCCAGCGCCGTGGCGAGCTGTTCCGGGGTGACGATCTTCTGCTGCAGCAGCACGTCGCCAACGCGCTGCTGGCGCAACTGGGCCTGCTCAGCCAGGGCGGCGTGGATCTGGTCCGGGGTGGCCGAGGAGTCGGCCAGCAGCTGCTGGCCCAGGCTGGGCCCCATGTCCCAGGACAGGTAAGCGTCGCGCGGCACGAACAGCCGGGTCACCTCGTCGCTGGCGGGTTCCACGGGCGGGAACAGGTACAGACCCTGGGCCGTCTCGACATGGCCAATGGTCTTGCCGCTCAGGGCCGGCGCATCGCGCAGCACCACGCGGTAGTCGACCTGGGGATGGAAGTCGATCAGCGCCTCGGGATGGGCCTGGCCGGGCGGCGGGTCGGGGCGCAGGATGCGCGGCAGGGCCACGCGGCGGAACTGCGTCAGGCGCAGCGGCATGGCGTTGCGCGAGGGCGGCACCCGCACCATCACGTGGCCCATGGCGGGCTCGAAGGCGATCAGCTCGGCCTGCATGGTGCGGCCGTTCAGGCCCTCGATCAGGCACTCCTCGCCCTTGAGCAGCGGCTGGCTCAGCGCGTAGGCGGGGTAGGGCGGGGCGGGCCAGGCGAGCGACGACGTCCCCGGGTGATCGGAGGCGATCAGGTCCAGACCCTCCAGGGGAGGGAGATCGGGTGGCGTGCTGTCAGGCATGGTGTCGCAAAATGGACGACGGAGCGGTATCGATCCTAGTGGTGACCCGGATGCGGCAAAGCGCCGAACAGGGGCCTCCCGGACGCCCAATCCCGGCGGCTGCGTCAGTGCGGCCCCGACCATGACGCCCCCCGTTGCGGAGGACCGATGAGCCCACCGTGGCTGCTGCTGACCGGCTTCGAGCCCTTCGCGGGCGATACCCTGAACCCGTCCTGGGAACTGGCCCGACGGCTGGACGGTGAGCGCTTCGGCGCGTGGACGGTGCGGGCCCGCTGCCTGCCCTGCCGCTTCGACACGGCGCCAGCGGTCCTGGGCCAGGCGCTGGCGGATGAACCGGCCGCGGTGGTCTGCCTGGGTCTGGCGGGCTCGCGCGCCGCGCTGTCGGTCGAGCGCGTGGCGGTGAACCTGGTCGACGCCCGCATTCCCGACAACGACGGCGTCCGGCCGACGGACCAGCCGGTCGTGGCCGGCGCGCCGTCGGCCTACTTCAGCCGCCTGCCGGTCAAGGCCATGGTGCACGCCGCCCGGCAGACCGGCGTGCCGGCCGAGTTGTCGCTGAGCGCCGGCAGCTTCGTCTGCAACCAGATCTTCTACACGCTGCTGCACGCCCTGCAGCACCGCCCCAGCATCCCGGCGGGATTTGTCCATGTGCCGCGCCTGCCGGACATGCCCGGGGGCGACGGACCCGGTCGCCCGCTGCCCCTGGACGACCAGTGGCGAGGGTTGCGGGCGATGCTGGCGGCCGTGGCGGCCGGCGGGCCGGATCGCCGTGACTTTGGTGGCGCCCTCGACTGAGGTCTCAGTAGAAGGGGGGATGTCCAGCCACGCCGGGCCTGCATAGACTCCGCGCCACGCTGTATCCCCCAACCGAGACAAGCAGTACAAGGAGTCTCCCGATGCCGTTGTCCTTCCGCCCCCTCTTTGCGTCGGCGCTTGCGCTGGCCGCCGCCCTGGCCAGCGGTCAGGTGCTCGCCGCCAAGCCGGTGGCCTACGCGGCCGAGAACGGCTTCGGCCAGTCCGACGCCCTGCTGATCGAGCTCAAGAACAGCGGCACCCGTGCCGTGGTGGTGACCCCGCTGGGCCGTGGCCAGGGCGCGGTGTCGACGGTGGCCGGTTTCCAGGTGGTGACCCTGGACACGCCCTACACCGAAGAGCAGGACGGCCCGATCGCCGACTGCGACGGCCTGCCCACCCGGGTGCGCCACGACACGACCCAGGTCGGCACGCGTCTGCGCAGCGGCACGGCCAACAAGGGCCTGTCCGAGCTGTCCTACGCCGGCACCGACACCACGCTGGACGGCTGTGACGCCGGCAAGGTGGTGAGCTGGGGCGGCTTCGTGGCCGGCCAGGGCACCAACACCATTCACCGCAACCTGGCCCAGATCCCCGGTCTGGCCGATCTGGTCCCCGGCTCCACGCTGGCCGGCCTGAGCGCCGACCCGGGCACCGTGGTGAACAACCAGCTGGGCGCTGACCTGGCCACCTTCGGCAGCGGCAGCCTGAGCTTTGCCCGCTCCGGCGCCACCGTGCCTTACACCGTCAATGCCGACGGCTGGATCGTGATGAGCCTGCCCACCGGCGCCCAGCGCGGCTACCTGCGCCTGGCGCTGGCCGACAACCGGGGCATGGAGCAGTGGCTCTCGGCCGACATGCTGGGTGGCGTGCCGCAAAACCTGTGGTCGCCGCAGATGATGAAGCCGGTGGCCGGCACCGCCTGGGGCGCGGGTGCAGCCAACGCGCGGATCTGGGAATCGGCGATCTTCGCCAAGTCCACCTTCCCGTTCTTCTTCTACCTGTACAAGGACGGCACGGGCGAGCGCGTCAGCAAGGACCTGGTGGCCGGCACCGAAAGCCGGGCGCCGCTGAGCGCCTGGACCGTGGATGGCAGCGGTGCGCTGGTCACCGAGCGCACCACCGGTGGCAGCCTGCTGCGCCGCCGCACCTGGCAGCCGCTGGCCCTGAACGGCAAGGCGATGGGGGTGCTGGAATCGGAGACCGGCTACTTCCCTGATGGCAGCACGGTGGTCATCATCCCGCCGCGGGTCAATGCCTACATCGACCAGGGCAAGGCGGTGAAGCCGGCCGTGAAGCAGGCGGCGCGCCAGGCGACTCAGTCGCTGCGCTCGCCTTCGTCGAGCCGTTCGCTGTCGCGGTAAGCACGCCAGGGGCCCATGGCGCCCCTGATCAGGTCCTGCTGCTTCGAGAACCGGGTGCAGGCGTCGCACATCGCCAGATGGGCGCGCAGCCGCAGGCGCTGCACCCAGTTCAGCGCCAGGTCCTGGCGCAGCAGCATCAGGCCGGCGGCCTGTCGGCAGGTCAGCCAGGGTTTCATCGGGCGCCCTTCACGGCCATGTCCTGGCCGAACCATTGCTGTTGCAGGCACTCGCGCAGGCGCAGCCGCGCCCGGTGCAGCAGCACCCACAGGTTGGACGGGGTGATGGCCAGCGTCTGGCAGACCTCGTCGCTGTCGAGCTCCAGCCATTCACGCATCAGGAACACGCGGCCCTGCACCGACGGCAGCTTCTCCACGCAGGCGTCCAGCACCGTCAGGAACTGGCGCTGACCCAGCGCCGAGTCGGGCATGCTGGGCCAGTCGGCCGGGGCATCCAGCCAGTGGCCGGACTTGTCGAACAGCAGCTCGTCCAGATCGGTCTCGTCGTCTTCGCCGGGCAGGGCGGCCTCGCGGTGCTGGCGGCGCAGCTGGTCGACCAGCTTGTGCTTGAGGATGCCCACCAGCCAGGTGCGCAGCTGCGACTGGCCCGCGAAGGACTGCGGTTTCTCCAGGGCTGCCAGCAGCGTGTCCTGCACCGCGTCCTCGGCCCAGGCCTCGTGGCGCAGCTGGCTGCGGGCATAGCGCATCAGCTGCGGTCGCAGCGCCTCGACGCGGTTGGCGAAGTCGTCCATGGTCATCAGTCCCGGGGTCTGAATCCGACCACAATGGTCGGCGGCACGCGGCCGTCGGTGTCGCGCGGCAGCACGCCGGTGCGGTCGACGGCGCGCAGCACGGCGTCATCCCAGACCTTGGAGCCACTGCTCTGGCTGATGCGTCGCCCGACGATGCTGCCGTCAGGTCCCACACGCAGTTCCACCTCGGCGCGCGGATTGCCCGCCACCTCTTCGGTGAGCACGATGTTGGGCTTGATCCGCGCGACGATGCGCCCGGCGTAGTTGGCCGAGGGCCCGGCGTCGCGCGCCGCGGCGCCGGTGCTGCCAGGCGCGCCCGTGCCCGTGGGGCCGCCGCCCAGCTGCTCGGCCATGCGCCGCATCTGCTCCTGGCGCAGCTTCTCGCGCTGGGCCTCGGCGGCCTTCTCCTTGCGCTGGGCTTCGAGCTTCTCGGCCTTGTCGCGCTCGGCTTTCTCCTGCTGGGCCTTGTCCTGCTGGGCTTTCTGCTCGCGCTCCTTGCGGCGCTGGTCCTCGGCGTCCTGGCGGGCCTTCTCCTCGCGCAAGCGGCGGGCCTTCTCGATCGCGATGTCGGCCTCGCGTTCGGCCGCCGGGGGCGGCGCCGGGGGCGTCACCACCGGGCGCGGTGGCGGCGTGGGCTCGGGGGTCTCGGCCGGCTCAGGCCGGGCGGGGGCGGCGATCTGCGGCACCGCGGCCCACAGCTCGGCGCTGACGGCAGCGGGCTCCTCGGTGCGCCACTGCACACCCAGGGCCAGCGCCGCCAGCAGCCCCGCATGGGCCAGGGCCGACATCGCCAGGCCGGCGCGCGGGCTGTCGGCGCTGGGCGGGCGCAGCGACTCGCGCGGCACCATCAGCGGAGGGGGCAGACCCAGGGAGGCCATCTCAGTGGCGCCCGGCCGTCCGAAGCCACTGAGCGCCCCCTCGGGGGGCAGCGAACGACAGTGAGCGTGGGGGTGTCATGGGCCAGTGGCGCCCGGCCGTCCGAAGCCACTGAGCGCCCCCTTGGGGGGCAGCGAACGACAGTGAGCGTGGGGGCGTCATAGGCCAGTGGCGCCCGGCCGTCCGAAGCCACTGAGCGCCCCCTTGGGGGGCAGCGAACGACAGTGAGCGTGGGGGCACCATGTCAGGCTCCCGAGCGCACCGACAGGCCCACCCGCTGCACGCCGGCGCGCTGCAGCGTGTCCATCACGCGCACCACACTTTCGTACTTGACCTGGCGGTCGGCCGAGATCACCACCGGCACGTCGTCGCGGCCCTGCTGGGCCTCGCGCACGCGGGCGGCCAGCTGGGGCAGGGCGATCGTGGCGGGCTCGCCGCTGTCGACCTTGATCTTCAGCTTCTCGTCGCCGGCCACGACCACCTCGATCACCGAGCTGGGGCGCTGCCTGGCCTTGCCCACGCTGGGCAGGTCGACCACGCCAGTGGTGATCATCGGGGCGGTGACCATGAAGATGATCAGCAGCACCAGCATCACGTCGATGAACGGGACCATGTTGATCTCGTTCATCGAGCGGCGTCGGCGGCCACCGCCGCGGGACATCACGCCAGGCATGGCCGGCTCAGCGCGTCGCGCCCGCCGGCGGGGCGGACACGTTGCGCTGCAGGATGTTGGAGAACTCCTCGGTGAAGCTCTCGAGCTGGATGGCGATGCGGTCGATGTCGCGCGCGAAGCGGTTGTAGCCGATCACCGCCGGGATCGCCGCGAACAGGCCGATCGCGGTGGCCACCAGCGCCTCGGCGATCCCCGGCGCCACCGTGGCCAGCGTCACCTGCTGCAGGTTCGACAGGCCGACGAAGGCATGCATGATCCCCCACACCGTGCCGAACAGGCCCACGTAGGGGCTGACCGAACCCACCGAGGCCAGGAAGCCCAGGTTGCCTTCAATCGCATCGAGCTCGCGCTGCAGGCTGGCCTTCATCGCACGGCGGGCGCCATCGAGCTGGGCGGCGGTGTCCAGGCGGCGCTCGCGCAGCTTCATGAACTCGCGCATGCCGCTGGCGAACAGCCGCTCCATCGGCGAGGTGTCCGGCCGCGTGCCGGCCGCCTGGTACAGGTCGGTGAGGTTCTTGCCGGACCAGAACTCCTGCTCGAACTGGTCGTTGCCGCGGCGCACGCGCCCCAGGCCCACCAGCTTGGCGAAGATCACGGTCCAGCTGGCCAGCGAGATCAGCAGCAGGCCGGCCACCACCAACTGGACGACCCAGCTGGCGTGGAGCACGAGGGAAACGATGGACAGGTCCTGGTTCATTCGGTGAGGTCGGCCTGCGGCTGCAGGCGGGCAATGATGTCGGAGGGAATGCGGCGCGGCCGGTGCTGGGCGCGGTCGATGCAGGCCACGGTGATCTGGCCTTCACACAGCAGTTGCTCGCCCAGGCGGCAGCGCTGCAGGAAGCTCAGCCGGGCGCGGCCGATCAGCTGCGGCTCGACGCTGACCTGCAGCGCGTCATCCAGGCGGGCCGAGCCCAGGTAGCGCAGCCGAGCGTCGGTGACCACGAAGAGGGCGCCCTCGCGCTCGGCCAAAGCCTGCTGCTCCACGCCTTGCGCACGCAGCCACTCGGTGCGGGCGCGCTCCATGAACTTCAGGTAGTTGGCGTAGAACACGATGCCGCCGGCGTCGGTGTCCTCCCAGTAGACGCGCACCGGCCACTCGAACACGGTCGTTGACGCGGCGGCGGCCAAGCTCATGCGGCGGCTCAGCGCAGGCTGCGCTGGTACACCGGGCCCCACAGCGGGTGACCGGCCTCGGACTTGCCAAGCTGGAACTGGGGATCAGCGGCCCGCGCGGCGCGGAAGGCGGCTTCGCACTCGGTCTCGCGCTGGCTGGTGCAGAAGATGAAAGCGAGCGTCTTGTACGCCGACGCGCGGTCGCGCGGGCTGGCCAGTTGCAGGCGCAGCGCCTCCTGCAGCGCGGCCTCGGCCTCCGGGTACTGGGCGTCGTCGTACAGGCGCAGGCCGGCGATCAACTGGCGCTCGGCCGGGCGGTCGAGCACCTCGGCGACGCCGGTGGGCGGTGTGCTGCAGGCGGCCAGCCAGAGGCTGACCAGGCAGGCCAGGGCGGTGCGCAGCAGGGCAAGAGGACTCATCAGAAACGGAACTTCAGGGTGGAGGGCTGGGCCGGGTCGACCTCGATGTGGCGCACCTGCGGGGGGGCATCACCGTTGCGCACGGTGATCGTGTGGGGACCTGCCGGCAACTCCAGGTGACGCAGCGGGGGCGCCACCCCGACCGGACGGCCATCCACCTCGACCTCACCCCAGGGGGTGACCGCCAACTGCACGCGTCCGAGGGCGGGTGGGGCCGGTGGCGGCGCTGACGCCGTCACCTCGACCGGGCGCACCTTGGTGCGGGGGGGCTTGCGGCTGGCGGTGTCGGCGGGCTTGGCGGCCACCAGCTCGGACTCTGGCGTCGGCGCCGATGCGGCTGCGGCCGATGCCGGTGGCGGGGCGGGCGGTACCACGGTGCCGGGTGGCGGGCTGGCCAGCGCCGCCTCGGTGGTCAGTCGGCCCGGGCCGATCGCGGTGGCCGGGCGTTGTGAGGTCCACCAGGCCTGCAGGCCGGCCGCCACCCCCGCGGCACCCAGCGACAGGCCGGCCAGCACCAGCAGGCGTCGGCGTTGCTGGTCCTGGGTTTCACCCAGCGCGGCGGCTTCGGGCGATTCCAGCCAATGGCGCAGGTCCATCGCCATGTGCCGCGCCGAGGGATAGCGGTCCTCCGGGCGGCGCGCCATGGCGCGTGCGGCGATCGCCGACAGCGCTGCCGGCACCTTGGCATTGAGCCGGCGGGCCAGCGGCAGCGGGGCCTCGCGCACGGCGCGGTGGATTTCCTCGATGGTCGCGCCGGTGTAGGGCCGCTGGCCGGTGAGCAGCTCGAACATCACCACGCCCAGCGAATAGACGTCGCAGCGGCGGTCTACCGCGCCGCCGGCCAGTTGCTCGGGCGCGAGGTAATACGGCGAGCCGGCCAGCGGACCTTCGACCGTCGGCACATCGCGGTGGGCGACGCGGGCAATGCCGAAATCGAGCACCTTGGGCAGCTTGCGGCCCACCATGAAGATGTTGGCGGGCTTGATGTCGCAGTGGATCACGCCCTTGCCGTGCGCATAGGCCAGCGCGTCGGCCACGCGCCGCACCAGGTGGGCGATCTCCAGCAGGCTGGGTTGCCACTGTTCACGCAGCAGGTGGCGCAGGTCGCGTCCGCGCAGCGGCTCCATCGCGATGTAGACGCCCTGCTCGGAGGGCCCGGCATCGAACACCGTGACGATGTGCGGGTGCGACAGCCGCGCGGCGGCACGCGCCTCATTGAGGATCAGGTCGTCCAGCGAGCTGCCGTAGTCGCCCGCCGCCGAGGCCGGCAGGTGCAGGGTCTTGACCGCCACCGCGCGCGACAGCAGCGGATCCCAGGCGGCGTAGACAGTGCCCAGCCCGCCCTCGCCCAGCACCGAGCGCAGCGTGTAGCGGCCGACATGGCCGATCGAGGCCTGGGTGGCCGGACCCTCGGCCGCTGCCTGGGCCGCTGCGGCACTGGCCGAACGCAGCGCGGCGGGCAGGTCCTCGACCACGGTGGACTCGAAGCCGGAGTCCACCGCATCAGCCGGCATCGGCCGTTTGCGCAGGAAAGGCAGGGTCCAGCGCATCGCTCGGGCAGGCTCAGCCCCCGCGGGCGGCCGCCACCTCGGCGGGACGCAGCTGGGCGGCAGCCTTGTCAAGCACGCCGTTGACGTACTTGTGGCCGTCGGTGCCGCCAAAGGCCTTGGCCAGGTTGACGGCTTCGTTGATGGCGACGCGGTAGGGCACGTCCACGCAGTGCGCCAGTTCATAGGCGCCGATCAGCAGGGCCGCATGTTCGACCGGCGAGAGCTGCTCGGTCGGCCGGTCGACGTAGCGGCGCAGCGTTTCATCGAGCTGCGGCGCGGTCTCGATGCAGCCCGAGAGCAAGGCATCCAGGTGCACGGTGTCGCAGGTCTCGAACTCGGCCTCGGCCTGGCGGCGGATCTGCGCCTGCACCTCGTCGACGCTGAGGTCTTCGGGCGCCGACAGCTCGGCGCCGCCCTGGGTGGACAGGCGCTCGACGATGGACTGCAGGGCGAACTCGCGCACCTCGGGCAGCAGCGTGGAGGGATCCTGACCGTTGAGCAGCCAGCGGTACAGGCCTTGCAGCGCGTAGGCACGGGCCTGGCGACGCGCGGCGATGTGCTGCTGGTGTCCGGGATCGCGAGGCGCGCGGCTGCCGGGTTTCTTGCCGCTCATGGCAGCGCGTCCAGCAGGTTGGCCATCTCGACGGCCACGCGCGCGGCATCGCGGCCCTTGTCCTCGGCGCGGGCCCAGGCCTGGGCCTCGTTCTCGACGGTGAGGATGGCGTTGGCGATCGGGATCTGGTGGTCCAGCGACACCCGGGTGACACCGGCGCCGCTCTCGTTGGCCACCAGCTCGAAGTGGTAGGTCTCGCCGCGGATGATGCAGCCCAGCGCGATCAGCGCGTCGAAGTCCTCGCTGTCGGCCAGGGCCTTCAGGGCCACCGGCACCTCCAGCGCACCGGGGACGGTGACCATCTCGATGTGCCGCTCGGCCACGCCCAGCGCGGCCAGCTCGGCCAGGCAGGCTTCGGCGAGCTTGCGGGTGATGTCGTCATTGAATCGGGCACGGACGATGGCGATCGACAGCTCGTGGCCGTCGAGCGATCCGCTTTGGCCCTGGTTGGCGCCTTGCATGGGGTCCTCGTGTTCAGTCGGCAGCGACGAAGCCGCTCACCTCGAGCCCGAAACCGGTCATGCTGGGCATGCGGCGCGGGCTGCCAAGCAGCTTCATGCGGGTGATGCCCAGCTCGCGCAGGATCTGCGCGCCCACCCCATAGGTGCGCAGGTCCACGCTGGGACGCGGGGAGGTGTCGGCGTCCTGGGGCAGCAGTTGCGCCAGCAGGCCATCGGCGGATTCGCGGCCGCAGTTCAGCAGCACCGCCACGCCCTGGCCCGCCTGTTGCAGCCGTGCCAGGGCCTGCGGCAGGCCCCAGGAATGGCGGTTGCTGCTGGCATGGTCCAGCAGGTCGACCACGGTGAAGGGCTCGTGCACGCGCACCAGCACCTCGTCCGTGGGTGACCAGCGGCCCACCGACAGCGCGAGGTGCACGCCGCCGGAGTGGTCGCGGAAGACATGGGCGTCAAACTCGCCCTGGGCCGTGACCAGGCGGCGCTGGCCGGCGCGCGTGACCAGGGTCTCGTGGCGGCTGCGGTGGGTGATCAGGTCGGCGATGGTGCCGATCTTCAGGCCATGGGTCTTGGCAAAGATTTCCAGGTCGGGCAGCCGGGCCATGCTGCCGTCGTCGTTCATGATCTCGCAGATCACGGCGGCAGGGCTCAGGCCGGCCATTGCGGCCAGGTCGCAGCCGGCCTCGGTGTGGCCGGCGCGCATCAGCACGCCGCCGTCCTGGGCCTGCAGCGGGAAGATGTGGCCTGGCTGCACCAGGTCGGAGGCGCGCGCATCGCGGGCCACCGCGGCCTGCACGGTGCGGGCGCGGTCGGCGGCGCTGATGCCGGTGGTGACACCTTCGGCGGCCTCGATCGACACCGTGAAGGCGGTGCCGTGCGAGGTGCCGTTGCGCGCCGTCATTGGCGGCAGGCGCAGGCGTTCGCAGCGCTCGCGGGTGAGCGTCAGGCAGATCAGTCCACGCCCGAAGCGGGCCATGAAGTTGATCGCCTCGGGCGTGACATGGTCGGCGGCCATGACCAGGTCGCCTTCGTTTTCGCGGTCCTCCTCGTCGACGAGGACCACCATGCGGCCGGCCGCCAGTTCGGCGACCAGCTCGGGGACAGGGGAAATCGGCATCGCCCGGATTGTAGGCGTCAGCGGCGCAGGCGCAGGCGCAGGTCCTCACCGACCGGGGTGATCTCATGGAATCGCCAGCGCGTGGCCGCGTCCAGGCCCGGCAGGGCCGTCAGCTCGGCCAGCGGCCGTCCCGGCCCCACCAGCATCGGGGCCAGGTAGAGCAGCAACTCATCGACCCAGCCGCCGCGCAGCCAGGCGCCCGCCAGCGTGGGGCCGCATTCCAGGTGCAGTTCGTTGCAGGCCAGCGCGTGCAGGTCGGCCAGCACCGCGGCCAGATCGATGCGGCCGTCCACCAGCGGGCAGGGCACCAGGGTGGCACCGCGCTCGCTCAGCGCCTGGGCCGCGGCGCCATCGGCGCTGGCGGTGTAGAGGCGCACCAGCGAGGGGCCGGCATCGAACAGCCGCGCCTGGGGGGGCGTCTGAAGGTGGGTGTCGACAATCGCCCGCACCGGTTGGCGGGCGACCGCCACCTCGCGCACATCCAGCCGCGGGTCGTCGGCCAGCACCGTGCCGACACCGCACAGCAGCACGCCGGCGCGGGCGCGCCAGGCATGACCGTCGGCGCGTGCGGCGCCACCGGTGATCCACTGGCTGCGGCCGTCGGTCAGCGCGGTCCGGCCATCCAGCGAGGCGGCCATCTTCAGCCGCACCCAGGGCCGGCGGCGCTGCATGCGCGAGAAGAAGCCGATGTTCAGCTCCCGCGCCTGCTCGGCCAGATCGGGCGGGCCCCATTCGGCACGGATCCCGGCCCCCGCCAGCCGGGCCATGCCCTGGCCGTTGACCAGCGGGTTGGGGTCGCCCACGGCGGCCACCACGCGGGCCACGCCGGCCTCGATCAGGGCGTCGCAGCAGGGGGGCGTGCGGCCGTGGTGGGCGCAGGGCTCCAGCGTCACATAGGCGGTGGCGCCACGGGTGGACTGGCCGCGCGCCTGGGCGTCGCGCAGCGCCATGACCTCGGCATGCGGGCCGCCAGCCTGCTGGGTGAAGCCCTCGCCGATGACCTGCCGGCCCCCCGGTGCCACCAGGACGCAGCCCACCCGCGGGTTGGGCTCGCTCAGGCCGATGGCGTGCCGGGCCAGTGTCAGGGCCTGGCCGAGGTGGTGGGCGTCGAGATCGGTGGGGTGCATCGGTAACGGGGTTGAGTGGCGATTGTCCCCCCTTCAGAGGGAGGGACGCGCGGCCGCCGTCGGTGCAGCATGTCGACGTACCGCGCATGCCTGCCCCGGCGTGGCGGACCAGCGCCGCAGTCGATGGCGCGTACCAGGGAGACCCCATGCCAAGTCATCGCGCTCAACGCCCCCCGAGGCGTGCGCCCGCCGTCGCCGGCTTTGGCCTGCTGGAGCTGGTCATCGGCCTGGCCGTGCTGACCATCCTGGCGTCGGCGGCGGTGCAGCCGGCGCAGCAGATGCTGCGCGCCCGCAGCGTCGACCAGTCGGTCGAGGGCCTGGTGACGGCGCTGGCCCGCGCCCGAGCCGAGGCCATGGCCCGTGCCGAGGTGGTCACGGTCTGCCCACGCGACCCGCTGGCCGGCGATGCCGCGGCCGTCTGTGCCAACAGCCTGGAATGGAGCGCTGGCTGGCTGGTCTTCGTCGACCGTGACCGGCGCGGCCTGCTCGAACCGAGTGACCTGCTGCTGCAGGCCATCCAGCCGCCCCCGCACGCGCCACGGGTGATCGCCACGATGCGCCGCATCAGCTTCATGCCCACCGGCATTTCCCTGAACGCGGCCTCGCACTTCGATTTCGTGCCCGAGGGTGGCGACCCCGCCGCGCCCGATATCGTCGGCGCCCGGCGCGCCTGCATCAACAAGCCCGGCCGGCTGCGCATGCTCCCCCGGGCGCTGCCCTGTGCGGGCTCGGCATGACCGTTCGTCGCCGCCCGGCGGCCTTTTGTCCGGCGCTCGCGTCAAGCCGGCCCCGGTCCGGCCGACAATCCGGGTATGAGATGCGTCGCAATCCGTCCCGGTTACCGGGCACGCCAGTCCGGCCGGGGGTTCACCGTGGTCGAACTGGCCGTCACCCTGGTCGTGCTGGCCGCCCTGGTGATGTCCGCCGTGCCCTTCATGCGGGACTTTGTCGGGGGTCGGATCGCCGAGTCCCAGGCCGAGGAACTGGTGTCCTCGCTGCGCCAGGCACGCAGCGAGGCGATGAAACGGCTGGTCGAGGTGTCGGTGTGCGCCGGCAAGAACCTCACCACCGACAACGCCGAGTGCTCCGGGTCCCGGACCTGGAGCCAGGGCTGGATCAGTTTCGTGGACTACAACAACAACGGCATCCGCGAGGCCGGCGAACCCGTGCTGCGGGTGTTCGCCGGCCCGGCAGGCCTGAAGGCGGCCGATGGCAGCGTGCAGTCGCTGACCCTGGCCCGCACCGGCATCCTGTTGCGCGCCGATGGCGCCGCACTGACGAACGATGCCCAGTCCTGGGTGCGCTTTGCCCCCAATACCGGGTCCGACCGGTCGGCGCGCACGATCTGCGTGAATCGTCAGGGCCGGGTGGCGCTGTTGAAGGGAGCGGGCGCATGCGCATGATTCGGTCCTCCGTCCACCAGCAGCGAGGCGCCTCGCTGATCGAGGTGCTGGTGTCCATCCTGGTGGTGTCGCTGGGGGTGGTGGCCATGGGCGGCCTGCTGGCCTCGGCCACCCGCCTGGGCAAGGCCAGCGAGATGCGCGCCGTGGCCAGCCTGATGGCCTCTGACATCGCCGACCGCATGAAGGCCAATGTTGGAGCGGCCCGCAGCAGCCTGTACGACCACACCGATGCCTTCGTCAGCCCGCCCGCCACGCCGACCCCGGTGAACTGCGCGTTGCCGTTGAACTGCCAGCCCAAGGAGCTGGCCGACCAGGACATGGCGCAGTGGCGGCTGTCGCTGCTGAATGCCCTGCCGTCCGGCACCGGCTACGTGCGCTACGACGCCGGTGCGCTGGATGCCGCCGGCGGCGCGGTGGACGTCTGGGTGGCGTGGCTGGACCCGACCGCACTGTCGGTGGGCGCCTTCCAGGACATCGACAGCCTGAACGCCAAGACCTGTCCGCCGGGCTTCCGCGACCTCAACCCGCAGCCGCGCTGCATGTATTTCCGGGTGGCACTGTGATGAGGACCGCCCACATGCGCCGCGCACCGGGACAGGCCGGCTTCACGCTGGTGGAGCTGATGGTGTCCCTGATGGTCGGGATGATGGTCGTGGCCGCGTTGCTGGCCGGCTACTTCGCGATTTCCGTCAGCAGCCGCCACACCCGCGCGCTCACCCAGATGACCGAGGACGCCAGCGCCGCGCTGGGCGTGCTGCGCACCCACCTGGCCCAGGCCGGCTACAGCCGACCCTCCGGGGTGACCACCAGCGGCTTTCAACGCATCTACACCGGTGCGGCAGTGGTGGGGTGCGATGGCAGCTTCAAGGATGTCACTGCCGCCATTGACGCGCTGGCCTGCGCCGACACCACGGGCAACGATGCCCTGAAGGACGCGGTGTCGGTGGCCTATGAGGCCGACACGGCCAACTCCATCGCCTCCGGCGGCAAGCCGCTGGACTGCCTGGGCAACGCGCTGACCAGCATCGGCACGGCGCCCAACGCCTACTACCTGAACACCAGCACCTTCTACGTTGCCAGCGGGGTGGATGGCCGCGGCGCACTGTTCTGCCGGGGCAATGGCGGCGGCACGCCGCAGGCACTGGTCGAGAACATCGCCGACCTGCAGGTGCTTTACGGCATCAGCACCAACCTCAATGCCGACCCGGTGACCGTGGGCTATTACGGCAAGGCCTCCGCGGTGAACATGGCCAACGTGGTGGCGGTTCGCCTGTGCGTGGTCGTGATGAGCAGCGACGAGGTCATGGACGACAAGACCCCTTACTTCAACTGCAGCGATACCCAGGTCACGCCCACCGACAAGCGCATGTACAGGGCGTTCCGATCGACCGTGCTGCTCCATAACCGCCTGAAGGCCAACCTGTGAAGCCCGCCCTGTCTGCGCGCCGTCGCGGCGCCTCCTCCTCGCGCCAGCGCGGCGTGACGCTGATCATCGCGCTGGTGATGCTGGTCGTGATCGGCCTGGCCTCGGCCGCCGTGATGCGCAGTTCGCTGACCTCCGACGTGGTCTCGAACAACGCCCGGCTGCACACCCTGGCCCAGCAGGCGGCGCAGCTGGCGCTGCGCTTCTGCGAAACCCAGATCGAGCGCGAATCCAAGGACTGGATCGGCGGCTTCACGATCAATGCCGCATCGCCGGGCGACCCGTACTGGCAGTCATTCACCACCTGGCACGGCGGCAGCGCGGTCCAGGCCATCAAGGTGCCTGACGCGGTGCTGGCCTCTGGCGACAGCAGCTTCAAGCCGACCACGGTGCCGCAGTGCCTGGCTGAGTGGAGCGACGCCGTTCCGGGCACCCGGACCATCATCGTCACCGCCCGCGGCTTCAGCCCCGATTACGACCAGACCGACGCCGGCCGGCAGACCGCCGGCTCCGTGGTCTGGCTGCAGTCCACCCTGCGCATCAAGTGAGCGCAGCATGCCCGCATCCAGAGAGGCCCGCATGAACCGATCCCATTCCCTCCAGGCCTGGTCGCTGGCCGGCGCTGCGCTGCTGGCTGCAGCCACCCACGCCTGGGCCGAGCCGGCGCAGTCGCCGCTGACCGCGCGCAGTGCGGCGCCGCCGCTGCCCAACCTGATGCTGACGATCGATGACTCGGGGTCGATGCTGTTCGACTTCATCCCCGAAGAGACGTTCACGGTCAATGGCAAGAGCGTCATCATTGCCACCTCGCCCACCGACGCGAACCAGCGCTTCTGGCCGGTGGGTTACCCGAACGACAAGCGGCGCTCACCCTATCGCCAGTGGACCGACGGCAACTGGTACACCTTCTCGTACACCGTGGGCGGCGTCGTCACTGCGCTGGGACCGAACAAGGCGGCGGTGTTCGAGATGCAGTTCCGCTCGCCCGATGTCAACGCGCTCTACTACAACCCGGACATCTGGTACCGGCCCTGGAAGAACGTCGATGCGCTGCCCAACGACATGGCGAATTCGACCTACACCAACGCCCGGCTGGATCCGGTCTTCGATGCCACCAGTGTGCTGGACCTCAGCAAGATCTTCACCGGCAAGCAGACCTGGTGCACCAGCTACAAGGTTTGCGATGCCACGCCGACCTCGCGCAGCTTCAATCCGGCGATCTACTACCGGTTGAAGGATGGCTCTGTTGATCCCAACCAGAAGACGTCGTACACCTTCTACAACCTCAACACCACCAACGACACGTCCGAACCTTATGCACCGGCCACCAAGCACGCCAACCGCAAGGATTGCGCCGGCTCGCGTTGCACCCAGGCCGAGGAACAGCAGAACTTCGCCAACTGGTTCACCTACTACCGCCTGCGCGAGACCATGACCAAGGCGGCCATCAGCCGCTCGCTGGTCGACTACCAGGACAAGATCCGTGTCGGCTGGGCCCAGTTCAACGCCTACAACAACAGCTCAACCAAGACGCGTGTCCAGCAAGGCATCCAGCAGATGACGGCTGCACAGCTCAAGACGGTGCTGTCGGGCATCCACCAGGTGTCCTCCTTCGAGGGCACGCCCACGCGCAACGTGCTGGACGAGATCGGCCAGTACTTCCAGAAGGAGGACAGCAGCAACCCCTGGCTGGGCACGCCTGGTGACACGGCGTCGAGCAAGCTGTCGTGCCGTCGTTCGGCCAACTTCCTGTTGACCGATGGCTACTACAACGACACGTACACCGCCGCCGGCAATGCCGACGGCTCGAACGGACCGAAGTACGAGGGGAGCCTGAACCCCGACAACTACACCGACGTGCAGTACCTGGCCGTCCCGCCGTATTCCGACGGCACCACGCCTTACTCCGACACGCTGGCGGACGTTGCGATCAAGTACTTCAAGAACGACCTGCAGCCGGGCATTGCGAACCGGGTGCCGCCGGTCCAGGGTGACATCGCCTTCTGGCAGCACCTGACCCAGTACACGGTGGGTCTGGGCGTTGTGGGCACGCTGGATTCCACGGCCGCCAACAAGGCCACCACGCTGGCCCAGATCAAGAGCGGCGCGAAGAACTGGCCCGATCCATCGGCGGGCTCGGCCCAGAAGGTCGATGACCTCTGGCACGCAGCGGTCAACACCGGCGGCGATTTCTATTCGGCCAAGAGCTACGAGGACCTGTCCAAGGCCATGCGGGATGCGATCGGCAAGGCGATCTCGAAGACCGCGAAGGAAGCCGGCGTGTCGTTGAACTCCTCCACCAAGGTGCTGGGGACCTACAAGTTCGTCCCGAAGTACCAGGCGGTGTCCTGGTACGGTGACCTGGAAGCCTATGCATTGACCGATGTCGGTGCAGAGAGCGGTGCGCCCGTCTGGAAGGCTTCACAGCCCAAGACGGCCACGAACAAGCCGGTGGAGTGGACGGCCCGCAACCTGCTGGTCTGGAACCCGGACGCCAAGAAGGCCACGCCCTTCACCTGGCCCAAGGTCTCCACCGATGGCATGGGTGCCACGAACGCTGCCGCGATGAAGATCGACGGCACTGTGGACGGCCCCACGCTGACCGACTGGGTGCGTGGTGACACCAGCAACGAGGCGGCCGACAAGCCCTACCGCACGCGCAGCGGCAACCGCTACCCGGACTTCGTCAATTCGCCACCGGTCTACGTCAAGGACCTGGTCCAACGGGATTATTCGGGCATCGATGCCGGATACACCACCTACCTGGCCTCCAAGGTCGACCGTACCAAGGGCGTGGTCTTCCTGGGCGGCAACGGTGGCATGCTGCACGCGTTCGACAGCAGCACCGGCGATGAGGTGATGGGCTTCCTGCCCTCGCCGGGTCTGCCCAAGCTGGCCAAGATCGCGGCCAAGAACTACGGCACCGAATCCAACTTCCACCAGTATGTGGTGGACGGCCCGCACATCGAGGCCGACGCCTACATCGTGACCCGCCGCGACGCTGCAGCCAAGTGGGCCAATGTGGTGGTTGGCACCATGGGTGCGGGCGGCCGGGCGATCTATGCGCTGCATGTGCCGACGACCAACCCGACCGCACTGGACGCCGACACCGTGCTGTGGCAGCGCTCCAGCACCGACGACCCCGACTTCGGCTACATGATGGGTGATGTCGCGGTTGGCAAGATCCAGGGCGGTACCGCGTCCGACGGCTGGAAGGTCTTTGTCGGCAACGGCATCGACAGCACCGACGGCAAGGCCGCGCTGATGATCATCGACCTGTCCACGGGTGCGGTGGACAAGGTGGTGCTGGATACCAGTGGTGGCAACGGCGCGATGGGTGTGTCGCTGGTGCGCAATGATCTGGGTGCCGTGATGGCCGCCTATGTGGGCGACATGAAGGGCCAGCTCTGGCGGGTCGAGTTCGCCTCGGCCACCAACAGTGCCACCTGGAAGGTGGGCTACGGCGGCAAGCCCCTGCTGCAGGCCTTTGACCCCGATGGCGTGACGCCGCAATCGATCACGACGGCCCCCTACAGCATGCCGTTCAAGTTCGGCAATGGCCAGCTCGTCGTGTTCGGCACGGGTCGCCTGCTGAACGAGACCGACGCCGATTCCGCCCGCCAGCAGACGATCTACGGCGTGCTCGATCCCACGCCGGCCAAGGATTCGACCGACGGTCTGAGCAGCCCCTACTACGGCGGAACCGATATCCGCGGTGTGCTGTCCAAGCGCACCCTGGGTGCGGCCACGACCATCACGGTGGGCGGTGTCACCCGCACCTTCTACCCGATCGAGGGCGAGGACATGGACTGGAATGTCCGCAAGGGCTGGTACCTGGAGCTGACCAAGGCCGGGCAGCGGGTCATCTATCCGGTGCAGCCGATCTTCGATGACTACATCTTCGTGCAGAGCATGGTGCCGGCGCCGAAGGCGGCCGAGTGCGAGGTCACCAGCGGTTCGGGCACGAACTTCATCTTCCGTGCCCATGAAGGCCTGCCGCCCAAGGATCCCATCGTCGACACCAACAACGACGGCAAGATCGACGAGAACGACAAGCCGCTGGGTGCCTATGACGTGAACGCCGACGGCACCGACGGCCTGGTCGTGCCGCCCGACAGCGAATGCGTCGACGGCTTCAAGATCGTCTGGGACTTCGACACCGACCCGCGCGGCAAGGCCATCCGCCTGGCCTGCGGCACCACGGCCCAGAAGGTCATTGACCGTGTCTGGCGCGAGATCGTCAACCCGCCGCAGCCCAAGTGAGGAACGACAGCATGACCCCTGAATCGTCGCCCGGCCGTCCCGGCCCCAGCGCCCGCGCGCCCGCCCGGGGCTTCACCCTGGTCGAGGTGCTGATCGTGGTGGCCATCCTGGGCATCCTGTCGGCCTTCGCCTACCCGGCGTATACCGAGCAGGTGGCGCGTGGCCGCCGCTCAGGGGCCCAGGCGGGGCTGATGGAAGCGGCACAGTGGATGCAGCGCTACTACGCGGCGCTGAACACCTACAAGGACGCCGACAAGAAGATGCCCGATTCCTACAAGTCGATTCCCCGCGATGGTGGCGCCAAGACCTACACGGTGGAAGTGGCGGTGGGTTCGGACGAGCGCAGTTACACCCTGACCGCCAAGCCGGTGACGGCCGACGCCAAGTGCGGCAACCTGACGCTCAATGACCTGGGGCAGAAGGGCAGCCAGTACGGCGACGTTCCCACCTGCTGGCGCTGAGATCCACCGGGCGCGTGGCGCCCGGCCTCAGATCTCCTTGATCAGCCGACTGAACTCGTCGACGTCCTCGAAGCTGCGGTAGACCGAGGCGAAGCGCACGTAGGCCACCTTGTCCAGGCGCTTGAGCTCGCGCATCACGAGCTCGCCCACGCGCGTGGACGGCACCTCGCGCAGGCCGCTGGCCAGCAGCTTCTCCTGGATGCGCTCCAGCGCGGCATCCACCTGTTCGATGCTCACCTGACGCTTGCGCAGCGCCAGGGTCATGGACGCGCGCAGCTTCTCGGGGTCGAACTCCACCCGCGCACCACCGCGCTTGACCACCGCCGGCAGCGAGATCTCGGCCCGCTCGTAGGTGGTGAAGCGCTTCTCGCAGCGGTGGCATTTGCGCCGCCGGCGCACCACGTCGCCCTCATCGGACTCCCGGGTCTCGACGACCTGGGTCTCGTCGTGTCCGCAGTAGGGGCAGCGCATCGCCGTCTCCGCCTGGGGATACCGATCAGCGGTAGACCGGGAAGCGGCGGGTCAGCGCCGACACCTGCTCGCGCACGCGGGCGATGGTGGCCTCGTCGTGCGGGTTGTCCAGCACGTCGGCGATCAGGTGGGCCGTCTGACGGGCCTCCTCTTCCTGGAAGCCGCGCGTGGTCATCGCCGGCGTGCCCAGGCGGATGCCGCTGGTGACCATGGGCTTTTGTGGGTCGTTCGGGATGCCGTTCTTGTTGCAGGTCATGTGGGCGCGGCCCAGGATGGCCTCGGCCTCCTTGCCGGTCAGGCCCTTGGGACGCAGGTCCACCAGCATCACGTGGCTCTCGGTGCGGCCGCTGACGATGCGCAGGCCGCGCGCCTTCAGCGTCTCGGCCAGCACGGCGGCGTTTTTCACCACCTGCTGCTGGTAGGCCTTGAACTCGGGCGACAGCGCCTCCTTGAAGGCCACCGCCTTGCCGGCGATCACGTGCATCAGCGGACCGCCCTGGATGCCGGGGAAGATCGCCGAGTTGATCTTCTTGGCCACCTCTTCACCGCGCATCAGGATGATGCCGCCACGCGGGCCGCGCAGGCTCTTGTGGGTGGTCGAGGTGACCACGTCGGCGTGCGGCACCGGGTTGGGGTAGACGCCCGCGGCCACCAGGCCGGCGTAGTGCGCCATGTCGACCATGAAGTAGGCGCCGACGGCCTTGGCCACCTGGGCGAAACGCTCGAAGTCGATGCGCAGCGCGAAGGCCGATGCCCCGGCGATGATCAGCTTGGGCTTGTGCTCGTGGGCCAGCCGCTCCATCGCGTCGTAGTCGATGTCTTCCTGGGCATTCAGACCGTAGGACACCACCTTGAACCACTTGCCCGACATGTTCAGCGGCATGCCGTGCGTCAGGTGGCCACCTTCGGCCAGGCTCATGCCCATGATGGTGTCGCCCGGCTGCAGCAGGCCGAAGAACACCGCCTGGTTGGCCTGCGAGCCGCTGTTGGGCTGCACATTGGCGTACTCGGCCCCGAAGAGCTGCTTGGCGCGGTCGATGGCGAGTTGCTCGACCACGTCGACGTTCTCGCAACCACCGTAGTAGCGCTTGCCCGGGTAGCCTTCGGCGTACTTGTTGGTCAGCTGCGAGCCCTGCGCAGCCATCACGGCCGGCGAGGTGTAGTTCTCGGAGGCGATCAGCTCGATGTGCTCTTCCTGGCGGCGGTTCTCGGCCTCGATGGCGGCGAACAGCTCCGGGTCGACACGGTCGATCGTCGATTGGGTGCGGTCGAACATGGATGTCATCCTTGGTGTGGCGTGGCGCGGCCCGGCGCGATGGTCGCTGCATGGCGGCCATCGGCGGGTTGCCCAGGCGAACGGCAGTTCAGGGCCGCATCACATGTCGGCCCCCGCGCTTCCCGGTGGTGATCCACCTCGCAGCGGACGCCACCCGGGGAGGGTGGCCGTCACGCCCTGTCGCCAGTCGCGCGTGATGTCGTGTTGTCAGCCCGCAGTGTAACGGGTGTGCCGCTCAGCCGGCCAGCGCCACCTGCTCGTGCACGGGGTCGGTGGTCAGCGGAGAACTGGCCGCGGCGGCGGCCGCAGGCGCACTGGCCGTGCTGGGCGCGGCGATCACGGTGTTCGGTGCCGTCACCGGCACGTTCTGGCCTGCCGCCACCGCCATCAGGTGACGGTGCTCTGAGAGCACCTTGCCGGCGTAGCCGCCGTCGTCGTCCAGGTTGGCCGCACCCACGTAGTAGCGCAGGCCGCCTTCCAGCGAGCCGGCACGCGCAATGCACTCGCGCAGCACGGCCACGCCCACGCGCAGGTTGCTCACCGGGTCGAAGGCGGCCAGGCGGCCGCCCATGGACTCGTACTTGTCGTTGTGCACACGGGTCATCACCTGCATCAGGCCCTGCGCGCCCACCGGGCTCTGCGCAAACGGGTTGAAGCCCGATTCAATGGCCATGATGGCCAGCAGCAGCGTGGGCTCCAGGCCCGCGCGCTGGCCCACGGTCCAGGCTTCCTGCACCAGGCGGGCCACCGGCTCCGGCGCCACGCGGTAGCGGCGCGAGATCCACTGCGTGACGGCGGCCTGCGGCCGGTTCAGCGTGTGCACTTCGGTCGCCAGCGTGCGGACCATCGCCGGATCAGCCGGCATGTCCAGCAGTTCGGGGCCTTGCCGCTCGGCGTGACGCTCCTGCAGCCAGCCCAGGGCCTGCTGCTCGAAGCTGGTGCGCAGGTCGGCGCGCCCGGCCACGAAGGCCACGGCGGCCAGCACCAGCAGGCCCAGCAGCGCCAGCATATTGTGGCTGACCTCGAGCAGACCGCCGCCCACGTCGCGCAGGAACACGCCTGCGCTGTGGCGGCCAGCCTCGGTCACGTCCTTCCACCATCGTGAAAAGCGCATGTCCATCCTTTCGTCTGTACCACCGGTGGCGGGAGGGCCCAGGCCCCAGTGGCGGGGCGGCCGGTGGTGATAATCAGTGGTCGCGCGCCGCAGCGGCGGGCCATCGTGGGCCTTGTGTTCGCAGACCAGGCGTCGGGTTCCCTCCAGGCTGTTGTTGCATTCAGCAGGGGAAACCCGTATTCGAACGTCGGGGCGGATTGTAGGAAGCGTCAAAATAACTGGTCAAGCATAAGGCCACTGAAATCAATAACAATTGGCTATGAAATACAAGGACCTTCGCGACTTCATGGCGCAGCTCGAACACCGTGGCGAACTGCGCCGGGTCGCAGAGCCAGTGCTGGCGCGGCTTGAAATGACAGCACTCGCCGACCGCGTGCTGCGCGCCGGCGGCCCGGCGCTGTTGATCGAGAACACGCCTGGTTACAACATTCCGGTGCTGCTGAACCTGTTCGGCACGCCGCGCCGGGTGGCCTGGGGTCTGGGCGTGGACGATGTGGGCGCGCTGCGCGACGTGGGCCGCCTGCTGGCCGCACTGAAGGAGCCGGACCCGCCCCGTTCGCTGCGCGAGGCCGGACGCCTGTGGGACATGGCCAAGGCGCTGTGGGACATGAAGCCGGCGCGGGTCAGCAAGGGCGTCTGCCAGGAGATGGTGGTCGAGGGCGCCGAGGTGGACCTGGGCCGCTGGCCGGTGCAGACCTGCTGGCCCGGCGATGCTGCGCCGCTGATCACCTGGGGCCTGGTGGTCACCCGCGGTCCGCAGTCGGTGGCGCGGCCCCGCAGCCGGCAGAACCTGGGCATCTACCGTCAGCAGGTCATCGGCCGGCGCGAGGTCATCATGCGCTGGCTGGCGCACCGTGGTGGCGCGCTGGATTTTCGCGAGTTCGCGGCGGCCAACCCAGGACAGCCGTTCCCGATCGCCGTGGTGCTGGGGGCCGACCCGGCCACCACACTGGGTGCCGTGACCCCGGTGCCGGACACCTTGGGTGAGTACCAGTTTGCCGGCCTGTTGCGCGGCGGGCGGACGGAACTGGTCGACACCCAGGTGGGAGAGGGCGGTCTGTGGCTGCAGGTGCCGGCGCGCGCCGAGGTGGTCTTCGAGGGCCACATCCCGACCGCTGCCGACGGCTATGAAGGGGTGAGCGAGCAGGGTGTGCCGCTGAAGTCGATCGGCGGCTACCTGCACGCGCTCGAAGGTCCTTACGGCGACCACACCGGCTACTACAACGAGCAGGACTGGTTCCCGGTGCTGCGCATCGACCGCCTGACCCACCGCCGCGATCCGGTCTACCACAGCACCTACACCGGCAAGCCGCCCGATGAGCCGGCGGTGCTGGGCGTGGCGCTCAACGAGGTCTTCGTGCCGATCCTGCAGAAGCAGTTTCCGGAGATCGTCGACTTCTACCTGCCGCCCGAGGCCTGCAGCTACCGCATGGCGGTGGTCTCGATCCGCAAGGCCTACGCCGGCCACGCCAAGCGCGTGATGTTCGGGCTGTGGAGCTTCCTGCGCCAGTTCATGTACACCAAGTTCATCGTCGTCGTCGACGACGACATCGACGTGCGCGACTGGAAGGAGGTGGTCTGGGCCATCACCACCCGCATGGACCCGGTGCGCGACACCACGCTGGTGGACGGCACGCCGATCGACTACCTGGATTTCGCCTCGCCGGTCAGCGGCCTGGGCGGCAAGATGGGGCTGGACGCCACCCACAAATGGCCGGGTGAAACCCAGCGCGAATGGGGCCGGGCGATCACCATGGACGGCGCGGTGCAGGAGCGCATGGACGCGCTGTATCAGCGGCTGTTTTCCTGAGCCTGATCAAGTCCTCTTCAAGGACGCGAATACCGCTTGCATCCGCCGCGCGCCGGGCGTAATCTTGCATCGCCGTCCACTGCGATGGCATCCCACCGGGCGCCATTCCGGCGTCCCATGGAGCCCCGGCCCGATTACCGCCGGATCTCCACTGGGCAGTGAAGCTGCCCACAGGCCCCCCGGTCGTCATCGGCTTGGGGGGCTTCGTCGTTTCTGGGGTATCTGCAGCGCGCGGCGGCGGGCACAGCCTGGGTCACGGATCGCGCAGAATCCTCTTTTCACCTGCGCTGTCGCCCATGTCCCCGAAACCGCCGCCGACCCCCGCGCACCGTCCTCAACGCTGGCAGCAGCCGGCCGTGCGTCGGCTGGCGCGGATCGCCGCCGCCGTCACCATCCTCTGGCTCGTGCTGGTGGCGCTGGCCCTGGTGCTGCCCGGCCTGCTGCGCGGCATGGTGGAGCGCGAAGCCAGCCAGGCCCTGGGTCGCGCGGTGCGCATCGAGCGCCTGGCCTTCAACCCGCTCACCCTCAACGCCCAGGTCGAGGGCCTCACCGTGGCTGGGCAGTCTGCGGACACGCCGCCGCTGCTGCAGGTGGACCGCGTTTCGGCCAACCTGTCGCTGGCCAGCCTGTGGCAGCGTGCGCCGGTGCTGGACGCGCTGCAGATCGAGCGGCCGCGCCTGACCCTGGCGCGCCTGGACGCCAACCGCTACAGCATCGATGACCTGCTCGCGCGCTTTGCGCAACCGTCCGAGCCTGGGGCAGCGCCGCTGCGCTTGGCGCTGTACAACCTGCGCGTGACCGATGGCGACATCGCCCTGGATGACCGGCCTGCGAAGCGGGTGCACCGGCTCACCGCGATCGAGCTGGGCCTGCCGGTGGTGTCGAACCTCGATGAGCACGACGTGGCCATCCTGGTCGAGCCGCGGCTGCGACTGCGCCTGAACGGCACCGAGGTCGACACCGGCGCCCAGGCACGCCCCTTCGCCAAGGAGCGCGCCGGCGAGTTGCGCCTGGACCTGAACGGCCTGGACCTGGCCGACTGGCAGGCCTACTGGCCGGAGGCGGTACCAGTGCACCTGCAGGCGGGCCGCCTGCACTCGGCGCTGCGCCTGCGCTTCAGCGCGCCGGTCGGTGCCGCGCCCACGGTGAGCCTGCAAGGCCAGCTCGGCATCAGTGATGCGCAGCTGGTGTCCGCGCGCGGTGAGCCGCTGCTCGCCTGGCAGCAGCTGAACCTGAGTCTGGCCGATGTCAAGCCGCTGCAACGCCAGGTCCATCTGGCGCGGCTGGTCTGGAGCGGCGCGCGCTGGCAGCTGCGCCGCGAGGCCTCGGGCCGGCTCGCGGGCTGGATGACCGCACCCACGCCCGGACGCGTTGCCGTGTCACCTGCGGCGCCCCCGTCGTCACCCGCGTCGACGCCGGCGTCGCCAGCATCGGCCGCCTGGACCGTGCAACTGGACGACCTGCAGCTGACCGACCACGCGCTGACCTGGCAGGACGCCACCACCCAGCCCGCTGCGCAGCTTGCGTTGCAGGACATCGGACTGAGCGTGCAGCACCTGCGCTGGCCCGTGGGCGACGCCACGGTTCAGGCAGAGGCCACCATGGGGCTGCCAGCGGCGGTGGCCCCGGCAGCCTCGGCGGCGGGCCAGCTGCGTGCCCAGGCCACGCTGAGCGCCGCGCGCAGCGGCATCCGCCTGCAGGCCAGCGACCTGGGACTGGCACCCTGGCGGCCCTATCTGGCTGCGCTGCTGCAACCGCGCCTGGACGGCCGCCTCACCGTCGAGGCGCAGGCCGACTGGACCGGCCTGCCCGAAGGCCTGCCGACGGCCCTGAGCCTCCAGCGCGCGCGCCTGGACGACTTGCGCCTGACCGACGGCACGCAGCGCCCGCTGGCCTGGACCGCCCTGGAGCTGGGCCCGGTGCAGGTGGATCCGGCGCGCCGCGCCGTGCGCATCGACCGGGTGACCTGGCAGTCGCCGCAGGCGGTGCTGTCGCGCGACGCGGCCGGGCGGCTCAGCGCGCAGGACTGGCTGGTGCCGCAGCCGGCTGCGGCCTCTGGTGAGTCGGCGCCCTGGACGCTGGCGCTGGAGCGGCTCCAGGTGCGCGGCGGCCAGTTGCAATGGCAGGACGCCGCCACCGGGGGCGACCCGGTCGCCATGCTGCTGGATGGCGTGGCGCTGCAGCTCGGCCCGCTGCGCTGGCCCGCGGTGGCTGGCGCGCCCATGCCGGTGAGCGGCGAGCTGCGGCTGGCGGCCGCCAATGAGCGGCCCCAGCGCGGCGCGCCGCGCGCCGGCCAGTTGCGCTGGGACGGTCGGCTCTCGCTGGCGCCGTCGCTGGCCTGGCAGGGCAAGATCCAGGCACAGCAGTGGCCGGCCCACCTGCTGGCCCCCTATGCCGCTGATGCGCTGCCGGTGACGCTGGCGCGCGCCGCGATCGACTGGCAGGGCAGTGTCGACGCCCAGGTGCAGCCCGCCGGGCTGGCCGTGTCGGCGGCCGGCCAGGCGCGGGTGGCCGACCTGCGCCTGCTCGGCGCCCGGGGCAAGCCCTCGGCCGGCGACGAACTGCTCAGCTGGCGTGAGCTGTCGCTCGACGGTCTGGAGTGGCGCTCGGCGCCCGGACAGGCGCCGCGGCTGGTGCTCAGGAAGGTCGGCCTGAGCGACTTCTATGCCTCGCTGGTGGTGACCGAGCAGGGCCACCTGAACCTCAACGACCTTCAGTCCGCGTCCGAGTCGGGCGCAGTGGCACCGTCCGTGGCGGCCTCGGCGCCGGTCGCTGCGTCGGTCGCAGCCGCCAGCGCGGCAGCGCCCGCGGCGTCGGCCAGCGCGCCTGCGCTGCAACTGGTGCTGGGCGGCGTCGAACTGCGCAACGGCCGGGTGGATTTCGCCGACCGCTACATCCGTCCCAACTACAGCGCCGCGATCAGCGAGCTGGGCGGCACCATCGGCGCCTACCGCTGGGATGCCGAGGACCTGGCCACGGTGGAACTGGCCGGCCGGGTGGCCGGCACCGGACAGCTCGACATCCGGGGCAAGCTCAAGCCCACCGCCCATCCGCTGGTGCTGGACATCCGCGCCCGTGCCACCGACCTGGAGCTGACGCCGCTGTCGCCCTACGCCGCCAAGTACGCCGGCTATGCGATCGAGCGCGGCAAGCTGTCGATGGACCTGCGCTACCAGGTCCAGCCCGACGGCCGGCTGGAGGCGCGCAACCAGATCGTGCTGAACCAGCTGACCTTCGGCGACAAGGTCGACAGCCCCGATGCCACCCGCCTGCCGGTGCTGCTGGCCGTGGCCCTGCTGAAGGACCGCAACGGCGTGATCGACCTGGACCTGCCGATCGGCGGCTCGATCAACGACCCCGAGTTCAGCGTCGGCGGACTGGTGATCAAGCTGATCCTGAACCTGCTGACCAAGGCGCTGACGGCGCCCTTCGCGCTGCTCTCCGGGGGCGGCGGCGGCGAGGACCTGGGCCAGGTGGCCTTCGAGCCCGGCACGGCCCGCCTGGCGCCGGCGGCCGATGAAGCGCTGGGCAAGGTGGCTCGCTCGCTGGCCGAGCGTCCGGCGCTGCAGCTCACCATCACCGGCGTTGCCGATCCGCTGCGCGAGCGCGCGGCGCTGCAGGCGGCTGCCCTGGAGCAGCGCCTGCGCAGCGTGGGCCGCAGCGAGGATGGTGATGCCCAGCCCTGGGACGCCGCGCGCCGCGAGGCCGCGCTGCGCCGCCTGTACGCCGACACCCCGCTGCCCAACAAGCCGCGCAACCTGCTGGGCCTGGCCACCACGCCCGAGCCGGCGCAGATGGAAGCCATGCTGCAGGCCGCCATGCCGGCGGATGAGGCCAGCGCACGGACCCTGGCCACCCGACGCGCCGAGGCCGCCCGAGACGCGCTGCGCGCCCGCGGCCTGGCCAACGAGCGGCTGTTCCTGGCCGCGCCGCGCCTGTCGGGCCAGGAGGGCCCGCCGCCCGGGGCCAGCCTGCAGATCGACGTGCGCTGAGTCCCTGCCGGGACGGGGTCTCCCCGCCCCGCGCGGCGCGGGGCGCACACGCATAATCGACCCATGTCGGGCGAAGGCGGGAACAACATGCGGATGTGCACGATCACGCTCGCCGGAGGGTGCTTCTGGTGCCTCGAGGCGGTCTACCTGCGCGTGGCCGGCGTGACCGCGGTGCAGTCGGGTTATGCCAACGGCCACCTGCCGCAGCCCAGCTACGAGCAGGTCTGCCGAGGCGACACCGGCCACGCCGAGGTGGTGCAACTGCAGTACGACCCCACCCAGGTCGAGTTGCGGGCCCTGCTGGAGGTGTTCTACGCGGTCCATGACCCCACCTCGCTGAACCGGCAGGGCAACGACGTCGGTCCGCAGTACCGCTCGGGCATCTACTGGAGCGACCCGGCCGACGAGCCGGTGGTGCGTGCCGTCACCGCCGAGGCCGACGCGCTGCTGGGCGGCGGCGTGGTCACCGAGCTGGCGCCGCTGAGCGGCTTCTGGCCGGCCGAGCCCGAGCACGACCGCTACTTCGAGCGCAACCCCTGGCAGGGCTATTGCGCCTTCGTCGTCGGGCCGAAGGTGGCCAAGTTCCAGCAGCGTTTCACCTCGCTGCTGCGTCGCTGAATACCGGCTGCGAGATCTCCGCGATGTCCGCACCCGCCGCGCCAGCCGCTGCCGGCGATGATCCGCTGGCCCTGTGGTGGTTTGAGGTGCCGATGCCATCGTGGCGCCTGGCTGCCGATGGCTGGCAGGGCAATCGTGCAGCCCAGGACTGGCTGAGCGAGCAGCAGCCGCCGCCCGAGGCCTGGTCGCAGGTGCTGGCCCGGCTGGCCGAGGCGCCCACCGACCGGCCTTGCCTGCTGACTCTGGCGCCGCCGGGGATCGCCTTGCAGTTCACGCCCCAGGCCCTGGGTGCGGCGCAGGGCTGGTGGCTGCAACGCTTCGAGCTGGGCTCCAGCGGGCTGGTCAGTGTGACCGAACTGCTGGAACTGCTGCGCGGCCATGGCCCCGTGGGCAGCCTGGTGCGCGACCTGGATACCGGCATTGGCCAGTGGGACGGCGATGTCTTCGAGATGCTGGGTGTGCCGCCCGCGCAAGGCACACCGGACTTCGAGCAGGCGCTGGCCATGGTGCACGAGGCCGACCGCGCCGCGTTCCTGGAGCGCCACCAGGTGCTGTCGGCCGAGCCCGGCCGCTACAGCCTGCGCTTTCGCGTCCGCCGCCCCGATGGGCAGACCCGCCACCTGCTGTCGCTGACCGAGGTGCTGGCGGCCCGCGGCGGCCACGGCCGGCGTCTGGTGAGCCTGCTGTTCGACGAAACCGACAGCGTGGTGCGGCACCAGGCCGAGCGCGAAGCCAGTGACGACCTGTCCTCGGTGCTGGCGATGGCTGGCGTGTCGGTCTGGCGGGTGGATGTCGCCACACAGACGGTGCAGTTCAACGAGGCAGGCTACCGCATGATCGGGCTGCCGGCGCGTGAAGCGCCGATGCCGCTGGCCGAGGTGCGCGCGCTGATCCACCCGGATGACCTCGCGCGCGTGGTGAACGCGGCGGCCGAGGCCAGCCACAGCCAGTCGGTGGTCGACGTGATGGCGCGCTACCGCGATGGTGACAGCGGCTGGCGACGCCTGCTGACCCGGCGGGTGGCGCGGCGCGATGCCGATGGCGTGGTGCGCACGCTGCTGGGCGTATCGCTGGACCTGAGCGAGCTCAGCCAGGAGCGCGACCGCGCGCTGGCCCTGATGGACCGGATGCGCCTGGTGACCGACGCGATCGGCGTGGGCTTCTGGTGGCGTGACCTCGACGGCGGCCTGCTGGAGTGGGACCAGCAGATGTACCGCCTGCACCACCGCGATCCCTCGGAGGGCACCCCCTCGCTGGACGAGTTCCTGGAGCGCCATGTGCACGCCCTCGACCGCCCGATGCTGATCGACCGGCAGCGGCGCCACATCAGCGAGTGGCCGGCCACCTCGGAGATCACCTTCCGCATCCTCACCCCAGAGGGACAGACGCGCTGGATCCAGTCCTGGACCCAACGCCACTGGCGCGAGGGCCACCGGCTGTCCTTCGGCATGCACGTCGACGTCACCGCGCAACGCGAGGCCCAGTGGCAGGCCGAGCGCGAGCGCGAACGTGACCGCTTCGCGATCGAGGCGGCGGGCATCGGCGTCTGGGAAGTGCCGCTCGACGGCCGGCAGGCGCGCTGGAGCCCGTCGATGTACGCGCTGTTTGGTCGACCGCCCACCGAGTCCGTGTCGCCGCTGCGGGTGATGGCCGAGGCCCTGGATCGCGGCGCGCTGGCCGATACCCGCGAAGCGCTGCGACGCTGCCGCCTGCACGGCCGGGATTTCCGGGTCGAGCATGCGGTGAAATGGCCCGACGGCAGCCAGCGCTGGCTGCTGTCCTTCGGCCGCCTGCAGTGCGACAGCGCGGGCCAGCCAATGGCCGTGACCGGTGTGGCAATCGACATCACCGGCCGCCGCCGCAGCGAGGAACTGGCGCGCGAGCGCGACCGCGCCGAACAGGCCAGCCTGGCCAAGTCGGCGCTGATGGCACGGGTCAGCCACGAGCTGCGCACACCGATGAACGCGGTGCTGGGCTTTGCCGAACTGATGGCGCTGGATGCGCTGAGTGCCACGCAACAGGAGCGGCTGCGCTGCATCCGGGCCGCTGGCGGCCACCTGATGGAGCTGATCGACGACCTGCTTTCGCTGTCACGCGCCGACGCCGCCGGTACCCACCTGACCACCCAGCCGGTGCCGGTCAGCGAGGTGCTGGCCGAGGTGTGCCAGTGGGTCGACGCGCTGGCCCAGGCGCATGGCGTGCAGATCGAGGCGCGCCAGGCCATGAACACCGCGGCCTGGGTGCAGGCCGACCGGCGCCGGCTGGGCCAGGTGCTGACCAACCTGCTGACCAACGCGATCAAGTACAACCGCGCGGGCGGTCAGGTCTGGATCGAGCTGAGCGGCGCCGATCTGGACGGCACGCCCGCCTGGTCGATGGCGGTGCGCGACAACGGACGCGGCCTCAGCCCCGAACAGCAGGTGCACCTGTTCGAACCCTTCAATCGCCTGGGGGCCGAACGCGAGGGCATTCCCGGCAATGGCATCGGCCTGTCCATCGTGCGCCAGCTGATCACCGACATGGGCGGGCGGCTGGCGGTGAGCAGCCAGATCGGTCAGGGCTCGGTGTTCCGTGTCGACCTGGCGGCCGTGGTGCCGCCCGAGCAGAGCACCGTGCCAGCGTCGCGCCAGGGCACGGCCCGTTCACCCGTGCCACCGAGCGCGCCGACCCAGGGGCCGATCGAGGTGCTCTACGTGGAGGACAACGCGGTCAACGAGTTGCTGGTCAGCCAGGCACTGAGCCTGCGGCCGCGGTTTCATCTGCGCACGGCCGGCGATGGCGCCGAGGGCCTGGCGCTGGCGGCCCGGCACGCACCGCGCATCGTGCTGCTGGACATGCAGCTGCCGGATTGCCACGGGCTGGAGCTGCTGCAGCGGATGCGTCAGCTGCCGGCGCTGGCCGGGTCGCGCTTCATGGCCCTGTCGGCCAACGCGATGCCCGATGACATGCAGGCGGCCCTGGCGGCCGGCTTCCACGACTACTGGACCAAGCCGCTGGATGTGCAGCGCTTCCTGGACGACATGGATGCCCAGGCGGCGCAGCTGGGCCGCTGAGTGTCAGGGGGCGAGTCGCTCGCGCAGCCAGCGGCCGTCCGCCAGCCGGTAGCTCAGGCGGTCATGCAGGCGCGACACGCGGCCCTGCCAGAACTCCCAGCGCTCCGGCACGAGGCGGTAGCCGCCCCAGTGCGGCGGCCGCGGCGGATGCAGGCCATGGCGCGCCGCCGCCTTGGCGGCATTGGCCACCAGCACCGCGCGCGAGGCGATCACCTGGCTCTGCGGCGAGGCCCAGGCGCCCAGCCGCGAGTCCAGTGGCCGCGACTGGAAGTAGGCGTCGGATTCCTCCGCGGACACCTTCTCCACCCGGCCCTCCACGCGCACCACCCGCTCCATGACCACCCAGTGGAACTGCAGCGCGGCCACCGGGTTCGCGGCCAGTTCCTGGCCCTTGCGGCTCTCGTAGTTGGTGTACCAGACCAGGCCACGGGCATCGACGCCCTTGATCAGCACGATGCGGGTGGACGGGCGGCCATCGGCGCCCACCGTGGCCAGCGTCATCGCGTTGGGCTCGGCCACACCGGCGTCGATGGCCTCCTGCAGCCAGGTCTCGAACTGCCGCAGCGGGTCATCGGCGGCCAGGTGTTCCTCAAGCTCAGCGCGCTCGTAGCTCTTGCGCAGGTCGGCAATGTCCTTCATGCCCCCAGTGTAGTGTTCGTGCTCAACCCGAGGGCCTGTTCGCACTACGGGAAGGGATTGCGTTGGTGCCCAGAAAGGTCGCAGGCAAGGCGCACACCACAGCCGGGTTGGATACCCGGCGCGGATGTGCAACGCCGCATGCGACCTTTCTGGGCTTCAACCCTTCGGGAAGGCCCGCCAAATCGGGCCACTCGTCGTTGCACCGCTTGCCCGCACGTCAGTGCGGGCTGTGCGCTGCGTCTAGATTGGTCCGATTTGGCGGGCCTTCGCAACCCTTCCAGTAGTGGGAACAGGCCCTAGGTGCAAGGCCTTAGGTGAACGTCCCAGCTTTGCGCCCCCGGTCGGCGGCGCGATGCTCAGGCCGTCATGACCAAGCTTCCTGTCGTCCTGGTGCTGGCTGCCGGCCTGGGCTCCCGCTACCACGGTCCGCGCCACAAGCTGGCCGAGCCGCTGGGCGAGGGCAGCGTGCTGGCCATGACCGTGCGCCACGCGATTGCCAGCGGCCTGCCGGTGGTGGTGGTCACCACGCCGGCCCTGGCCGAGGACGTGGCCCCGCTGGTGGCGCGGCGCGATCTGGTGGTGCTGGGCGGACCCGGCGGCCAGCCGCGCGGCGGCATGGGCGACTCCATCGCCGCGGGGGTGTCGGCCCGCGCCTCGGCGCCAGGTTGGCTGATGCTGCCTGGCGACATGCCGCTGGTGCGCCCGCGCACGCTGCAGCAGGTGGCGGCGGCCCTGCAGAGCCAGCCCATTGCCTATGCGCAGTTCCGGGGCCGGCGGGGCCACCCGGTGGGTTTTGGCGGCGAGCTGTATTCCGAACTGGTCCGCCTGCAAGGCGACGAAGGTGCACGGCGCCTGCTGGTGCGCTATCCCACGCAGGGCATCGAGGTCGATGACCCGGGCGTGCTGGTGGATCTGGACACCGAGTCCGACCTGGCCGCGCTGCGCGCCCAGCTGTCGGGCCGAGGCGAGGACGCGCTGACGCCCTCAGAGTAGCTGGTGCTGGCGCGCCAGTCGCACCTGCCGGGCCAGGTGGCGGTCGGTGATGCCGTGGCGGCGCAGCGCCTCCTCGGTCTGCACCAGATAGTCCAGCGTCCGCCCGTAGCGACCCTGGGCATGCCGCAGGATGTGCAGCAGGTCGTGATCAGCCAGCGCGCCGACATGGGCCGGGCTGTGCTTGTCCAGGGTGAAGGCCAGCGCCCGCAGCGGCCCTTGCGGCGTCTGGCAGCGCAGCCAGCGCGGTGTGTAGGTGCCGGTGGGCATCTCGCGCAGCCACAGCTGCCGCAGCGTGGCCTCGGCCTGTGCCGGCGGCAACTGCAGTGCCAGCCCGTGGCAGCTGCCGCCGCGCACCAGGGCCAGCACCAGGCCGGGCTGTTCCGGGGTGCCGCGGTTGATCCGTGAGCGCATGCGCAGGCAGCGGTGCCAGCCCATCACCTGTGCCGGGCGCTGCTCGGCGGGGTCGAAATCGGGCTTCCAGATCAATGAGCCGTAGGCGAACAGCCACAGCGGTCCGTGGCCGCCCCATTCGTGCAGCGTGCGGTCCAGCAGCGGCGCGGGGTCGCGGGCGTCGGGCAGGGCCAGGTGCATGCGCGCATTGTGGATGTGTCCGCGGGGGTTTGACCATGTAACCAAGTTACCTGATAATCGCAGGCATGGTTACAGACCCCTCAGACGCTTCCCAGGGCCCCCGGATGAATCCGTCAAGCACCCCGCTCCACCCCGTTGTCCATGCCGTGACCGAGCGCATCCGGCAGCGCAGCCAGGACAGCCGGCGAAGCTACCTGGACGGCGTCGAGCAGTTGCGCCAGCGTCCCCGGGGCGCCGACCGCATGGGCTGCGCCAACGTGGCGCATGCCTTCGCCGCGATGCCTGGCGATCAACGCCTGCGTGTGGTGGCCGAGCGCGCGCCGCACCTGGGCATCGTCACCGCCTACAACGACATGCTGTCGGCCCATCAGCCCTATGAGGGCTACCCGACGCTGATCCGCGAGACGGCGCTCAGCCTGGGTGCCACCGCCCAGGTGGCTGGCGGCGTGCCGGCGATGTGCGACGGCGTGACGCAGGGCTTCGAGGGCATGGAGATGAGCCTGTTCTCGCGTGACACCATCGCCATGGCCACCGCCATCGCGCTGAGCCACGATGTCTACGACGCCGTGCTGATGCTGGGCATCTGTGACAAGATCGTTCCGGGCCTGCTGATCGGCGCGCTGCATTTCGGGCACCTGCCCTGTGTCTTCGTGCCGGCCGGGCCGATGGGCTCGGGCCTGTCCAACAGCGACAAGGCCAAGGTGCGCGAACAGGCCGCCCAGGGCCTGGTGGGCCGAGAGGAACTGATGGCCGCCGAGCAGGCGGCCTACCACAGCCCCGGTACCTGCACCTTCTACGGCACCGCCAACTCCAACCAGATGCTGCTGCAGGCCATGGGCCTGCACCTGCCGGGCGCCGCCTTCGTGCCGCCCAATACGCCGCTGCGCGAGGCCTTGACCCGGGCCGCCGTGGGCACTGCGCTGGAGCTGCGCCGCGACCGCCGCAACCAGCCCATCGGCGTGCAGGTGGACGAGCGCTGCATCGTCAACGCCATGATCGCCCTGCTGGCCACCGGCGGCTCGACCAACCACCTGATCCACTGGGTGGCCGTGGCCCGCGCCGCCGGCATCCTGATCGACTGGGGCGACTTCTCCGAGCTGTCGGGCGTGGTGCCCCTGCTGGCCCGCGTCTACCCCAACGGCAGCGCCGACGTGAACCAGTTCGAGGCCGCGGGCGGCCCCGGCTTCGTGATCCGCGAGCTGATCGATGCCGGCCTGATGCACGACACCCAGGCCGTGCACGAGGGCGGCCTGCGGGCCCAGGCACAGCGGCCGGTGATCAGCGGCGCCGCGCTGACCTACCAGCCCACGGCCGCGGCCAGCACCGACGAGTCGGTGCTGCGCGGCGCCGCCGCGCCGTTCTCGCCCACCGGTGGCCTGAAGCTGTTGACCGGCAACCTGGGTCGCGCGGTGATCAAGGTCTCGGCCGTGCCGGAAGACCGGCATGTGATCGAGGCGCCGGCGCGCGTCTTCGACAGCCAGGAGGCGCTGCAGGCGGCCTTCAAGGCGGGCGAACTGGACCGCGACGTGATCGCCGTGGTGCGCTTCCAGGGCCCGCAGGCCAATGGCATGCCCGAGCTGCACAAGCTGACCCCGCCGCTGGCGGTGCTGCAGGGCAAGGGCTACCGCGTGGCCCTGGTCACGGACGGCCGCATGAGCGGCGCCTCGGGCAAGGTCCCCGCGGCGATCCACGTCAGCCCTGAAGCCCTGGCCGGCGGCCCGCTGGCCCGGGTGCGCGACGGCGATCTGCTGCGCCTGGACGCGGTGGCCGGCACGCTGGAGGCGCTGGTCGATGACGCCGACTGGGCCGCCCGCGAGCCCGCCCAGCGCGACCCGGCGCGCGCCGCCGCCCACGGCCGCGGTCTGGGCCGCGAGCTGTTCGCCGGCATGCGCCGCCATGTGGTCAGCGCCGAGCAGGGCGCCTGCACCTGGTTGTGAACCCCGACTTCCCTGACTGACACACCATGAACACCCTGGAACTGGTCGACCACGGCCCCGTCATTCCCGTCATCGTCATCGACCGCCTGGCCGACGCCGTGCCCCTGGCACAGGCCCTGGTGGCCGGCGGCGTTCGGGTGCTGGAAGTGACGCTGCGCACCCCGGTGGCGCTGGAAGCCATCCGCGCGATGAGCGCCGTGCCGGGCGCCATCGTCGGTGCCGGCACGCTGCGCAACGCCGCTGATGCGCGCGCCGCGCACGAGGCGGGCGCGGTCTTTGGCGTCAGCCCGGGCTACACCGCCGAGCTGGGTGCGGCCTGCCGCGAGATCGGCCTGCCACTGCTGCCCGGCGTGGCCACCGCCAGCGAGGTGATGGCGGCCCAGGCCGATGGCCTGTCCTTCCTGAAATTCTTCCCGGCCACCGCGGCCGGCGGCATCCCGATGCTCAAGGCCCTGGCCGGTCCGTTTCCGGATGTGGCCTTCTGCCCCACCGGGGGCATCAGCCTGGCCACCGCGCCGGACTTCCTGGCGCTGCCCAATGTGAAGGTCTGCGGCGGTTCCTGGCTGACGCCGGCCGACGCGGTGCGCAGCGGTGACTGGGCCCGCATCACCCAGCTGGCGCGCGAGGCCGCGGCGCTGCCGCGCTGATCAGCGGCGCACCAGTGCGGCCAGGGCCGTGCTGATCAGCGGCGCACCAGTGCGGCCGGGGCCGCGCTGATCAGCGGCGCATCAGCGCGGCCAGGGCCGCAGCGGCCGGATCCGGCTCGGCGTCCAGACCCGCCAGCACGCCCTGGCGGTCAGCGGGGTCGCGGTTCTGGCTGAGCTTGAACTTGGCGGCCACGGCCTGCACCTGCAGCTCCACGCCGACGATGCCGCGCAGCATCGCGGCCATGTAGTCGGGCGGCGCGTCCTCCAGCTGCCAGCCGGGCGCGCGGTGCGCCTCGTGGTCGACGGTCAGCTGGTCGAGGAAGGCGCGCAGCCAGGCCGGGTCATCCACCGCACGCAGCCGGGCCCGGCACTCGATCAGCACGTAGTTCCAGGTCGGCACCGCCTTGCCGGTGGCTGCCTTGGACGGGTACCAGCCTGGCGACACATAGGCCTGCGGCCCATGGAAGACCGCCAGCACGGTCTGGCCATCGGCATGGCGCCACAGCGGGTTGGCGCGCGCGACATGGCCCTGCAGCAGCAGACGGTCGGCCTGCTGCGTCACGCGCAGCGGCAGCGGGTCGATCGTGGCCTGCCCGGAGGCGTCGTGGTGCACCAGCGTGGCCAGCGGATGCGCGCGCATCAGTGCCAGCCAGGTCTGGGGGTCGTGCTCGGCGAAATGGGCGGGCTGGTACATGCCAGCCAGCTTAACGCGGAATCAGGCGCCGGCCCGGGCCGCCTTGCGCAGCGCCACCGCATCGGGCAGCGTGCGGTGTTCGCCCTGCTGCAGGCGGAACACCGACACCGCGTCAGCCACCGCCATCGCCTGGGACTCCAGCTGCATCGCCGCCGCCGCCACCTGCTCCACCAGCGCCGCGTTCTTCTGGGTGATCTCGTCCAGACTGGACACCGCGGCGGTCACTTCGGAGATGTCGCGCAGCTGCCGATCGGCGCCCTGGCTGATCTCGTCGATCAGCTGGCCGACCTGGCGTACCGAGCTCATCGCATGGCCCATGGTGCCGCCGGCCGCCTCGGTAAACTGGTTGCCGGTGGCCACGCGGTGGCTGGAGTCGTCGATGATCTGCTTGACCTCGCGGGCCGCGGCCGAGCTGCGCTGCGCGAGTGCACGCACCTCGCCCGCGACGACCGCGAAGCCGCGGCCCTGGGTTCCGGCGCGTGCGGCCTCGACCGCGGCGTTCAGGGCCAGCAGGTTGGTCTGGAAGGCGATGCCCTCGATGACGCCGATGATCTCGTCGATGCGGCCCGAGGAGTCGCGGATGCCGTGCATCGTGGCCGTCACCTGCTGTACCGCGTCGGCGCCCTCCAGCGTCACGGCATTGGCCTGCTGGGCGCATTGCGCCGCCTGGCGTGCGGTGTCGGCGTTGTGGCGCACCGTGCCGGTGATGGCCTCCATCGACGAGGCGGTGCGTTGCAGGTTCGCGGCCTGGCTCTCGGTGCGCTGCGACAGGTCCTGGTTGCCCACGGCGATCTCGCGTGCCGCGGCGCGCATGCGGTCGACCTCGGCACGGGCGTCGGCCACGATCGAGCGCAGGTTCACGTTCAGCTGGTTCAGGGCGCGGGTGAACTGGCCGACCAGGTCGTCGCGGTCGCTGGCCAGGACCTGGGTCATGTCACCGGCGGCCATGCGGTTGGCGGTGCGCAGCAGCGCCAGCATCGGGCGCGTCGTCAGGCGGTTGATCCACCAGCCTCCGCCCAGCGCCGCCAGCGCACCCGCGGCCATGAAGGCCAGGATCAGCCATTGCCCCTCCAGCAGGCGCGACAGGCCGGCGCCGGTCAGCAGCGCCGCCAGGCCGAGGGCGCCGACACTCAGGCTCACACGCTGGCCCAGTCCCAGTTGCAGCGCCTCGGCCAGGCGCCCGCGCCAGTCGGTGCGCAGCACGCGGCCGGCCTTGAGCACGTGCAGCAGTCGGCCGGCCTGGGCTTCCGCGCGCATCGTCGCGTACAGCGCTTCGCAGGCGGCCACCTGCTCGCGCGTGGGCACGCCCCGCACCGACAGGTAGCCCACCGGGCGGCCGTCTTCGACGATGGGCGTCACGTTCGCCTGGACCCAGTAATGGCGGCCATCCTTGCGGCGGTTCTTGACCACGCCGGTCCAGGGACGGCCGGCCTCGATCGTCGCCCACAGGTCGCGGAAACCCTCGGCAGGCATGTCCGGGTGGCGGATCAGGTTGTGGGGCTGGCCCATCAACTCGTCGCGGGCGTAGCCGCTGACCTCGATGAAGGCGGCATTGCAGTAGGTGATCCGACCCTTCAGGTCGGTGGTCGACACCAGGCTGGCCCCGGGGGGCAGCAGGTATTCCTCCGGGATCACCGGCAGGTTCAGACGCATGGCGGGCTCGTGAACGGCATGGGCGGGCCCTGGGCAGGCAGGGGGCGACGGTCTTGCCCGGAAGCTTAGGGGCGCGCGTGGCGCGCAGCCCGCCGAACAACGGGCCTGACCACCGTCAATTCGACGGCGAGGCCGCTCGCCGGTCCAGCCAGATCCCCATGCCCTGGGCGTTGAGCTCGATGTCGATCGCCAGGGCCTCGGCCACCGCAGCCCGCGCCATCGGGCAGCCGTGGCGGGCCAGCGCGTCCAGGTAGAGCTGCAGCAGGCCCTCGCGCAGCTGCGCGTGGCGCGTCGGCCCGGGGCTGACCGCCTCGGCCAGGGCCACCATCTGCGCGAGCTGTTCCAGCAGGCTGTCGGCCAGCGCCTGCACCTGACCCAGGCGGCCGTAGTGCGTCAGGTAGACGCAGTCGGGTTGCCGGGCGCGCAGGCGCTGGATCGAGGCCACCAGCGCCTCGGGCTCGAACTGCACCGGCGTGCTGGTGGGCAGGATCCAGGCGCGGCCGTCGACGTCGAACTCGCGGTAGGACAGGCCGAAGGTGTCGCCGGTGAACCAGCCGCGGGTCACCGGGTCCCAGATCGCATGGTGGTGACGCGCGTGACCGGGGGTGTCGATCAGCGCCAGCTGCCGACCGCCCAGCGCCACCTGCTGGCCGTCGTGGCTGCTGTCGACCCGCTCGGCCGGCACGCCCACCAGCTGCCCGTAGGAGCGGTCCATCTCGGCCTGCCCGTAGACCGCCAACGCGCCCTGGTACAGCGCACTGGGATCGATCAGGTGGCGCGCACCGCGCGGGTGCACCAGCACGCGGGCGCGGGGCAGGTGCTGCATCAGCGGCCCCACGCCGCCGGCGTGGTCCAGGTGGACATGGGTGGGGATGACCCAGTCCACGGCATCGCGCGCCAGGCCCAGGGCCTCCAGCGCGCCGAGCAGGCGGGGCAGGGCGTGGCCGGTGCCGGTGTCGACGAAAGCGGCCCGGCCCTGGTCGACCACCAGGTAGGCGGCGTCGAAGTGGTCGCGCTGGAAGGCGGTGTCGATCAGGTGGACGCCACCGCCCAGCGGTACCAGCCAGGTCGGCAGCGTCACGTCGCTCAGGACTGGCCGGCCAGAATGGCGTAGAGGCGGGCGATGTCCGCCACGCCGTCGGTGCCCTGGACGCTGCGCAGCGTCTGCTGCGCCTTGCTCTTGTTCTTGCCCAGCATCATCGCGCGGCCCAGGCGCAGCTTGGCGTCTTCCGGCCGCTTCAGGTTGCCCTTGGCGATGCCCTGCTCGATCAGGCTGATGCCCTTGTCGGCCTGACCGGCGCTGGCCAGCACGCTGCCCAGCTGCACCAGTGCATTGCCGTCCTTGGCCGCCGTGGCCTCGGCGATGTCCTTGTCGACGCTGGCCGAGGACTCCGATTCCTGCTTGACCGCCAGATCGCGCAGGCGCTTGTGGCGCTCTGCCTCGGCCCCGGTGCCCAGGGCACCCGAGGCAAAGCCCTTCTCGACGATCTGCTTGGCCTCGGCGGCATAACCGGCCTGCAAGGCCAGCTGGGCCATCTCCATGTACTCCTCGGTCTTGGTCAGGTTGCCAGTGGCCAGGCGCAGGCGCATCAGGTCGAGCGAGAAGCGGTCGGAGAAGCCCGCCTTGCGCGGCAGGCGGCCCAGCGTGGCGGCCCAGTAGTCCTTCTTCGGGTAGTAGGCGACCAGCTTCTCCAGCGTGGCGAACTGGCCCGCTGTGTTGTTGGTGCGTTGCTGGGCGTCGGCCAGACGCAGCAGGTCGCCTTCCTCGGGGCGGCGGCCGGCCTGCTCGGCGGCCGAGATCGCGCCCTGGGCGTCCTTGGCGATCGCGCTGTAGTCGCCGCTGGCGCCCTGCAGGTAGGCCTGGAGCTGCTTGAGCTGTGCGCTCTGGCTGCCCAGCGACAGGGCCTTCTGCACCCACTGCGAGGCGCGGGCGTTGTCCTTGAGCTGCGAGTAGGCAAAGGCCAGCGACTCGGCCATCTGGACCTGCTCGGCGCCCGAGAGCTTGCCGGAGTTGAAGGCCGACTCGAAGGCCTGCGCCGCCGTGGCGTTGTCGCCCGCCCGCTGGGCGGCCGCTCCGCGCATGCGGTCGATCATCAGTTGCTCCTGGGCGCTCTTGCCGCCCACGGCGTCGGCCTCGCGGACCTTGGCCAGCGCTTCCTTGGCCTTGCCGGCGCGCAGCAGTTCGCTGGCCTGCTGCAGCGGCTTGCCCACCTCGGGACGCAGGCTTTGGGCCTGGGCCGCGGTCAGGCAGCCGGCGGTCAACAGGGCAAGGGTGAGGGCGCGCAGGGAGGTCATAGCGTGTCGAAAAGGTGGCAGTGGGGTTCCAACGTGACAAGGGACCGGTCCGTTGTCCGGCCGATCCCCTGCACAGGCGAGGCCGAAGCCTCAGTTCATGAATTGCTCGTTGCCGACGATGCCGATCTTGGTGACGCCCAGGCGCTGCGCCTCGGCCATCACCATCGCGACATGCTTGTAGGTCACCAGCTTGTTCGGGCGCAGGTGCACCTCGGGCTGGTCGGGCAGCTGGGCGATGCGGTAGAGCTTGGCCTGCAGTTCGGCGCGGTTGGGCACCGTCTCGCCGTTCCAGGTGACGGTGCCGTCGAAGTCCACGTCGATGCGGATGATCTCCGGCGGTGTCGGCGGCGGCGCGCTCTGGCTGTTGACCGGCATGTTCATCTTCACCGCGTGCGTCTGCACCGGGATGGTGATGATGAACATGATCAGCAGCACCAGCATCACGTCGATCAGCGGCGTGGTGTTCATGTCCACCATCATGTCGTCGTCGGACGACCCAACGCTCATGGCCATGGCCAGTTCTCCTTATTGGTTGGGCGGCGGCTCGGTGACGAAGGCCACCTTGGCGATGCCGGCGCGCTGGCAGGCCACGATCAGCTTGCCCACGGACTCGTAGCGCACGTTCTCGTCGCCGCGGATGTGCACCTCGGGCTGCGGATCCTTGACCGACTCCTTCTTCAGCGCCTCGACCAGCGCCTCGTTGTCGGGCATCAGCTTGGTGTTCCAGTAGACGTCGCCGTCCTTGGACACGCCCAGCAGGATGTTCTCCGGCTTGGTCACCGTCACCACGTTGCGCTCCTTGGGCAGCGACAACTGGATCGACTGGGTGATCGCCGGAATGGTGATCAGAAAGATGATCAGCAGCACCAGCATCACGTCCACCAGGGGCGTGGTGTTGATGGTGGAGTTCATCTGCTCTTCGCCGTCTTCGGCAGAGCCAACAGACATCGCCATGCGGTGTCTCCTCGGTAGATCAGGGGGTGGAATTTCCGCCGGGCCGCCCCAGGGAAATTCGCTCCCCTCGGGGGGCGACCTCGCCTTCAGGGCGAGGTCTTGGGGCAGATCACTTCTTGCCGGCCAGCAGCACGTTGTGCAGGTCGCCCGAGAAGGCGCGGACCTTCTCCATCACGCTCTTGTTGCGGCGGATCAGCCAGT
>NZ_JAGQDF010000006.1 GCF_018069875.1 Ideonella alba
TGGACGGATGATGACCTAAGCCGGGAAGCGGGCCAAGTGCCATGACGGTGGGCGTCGGTTCCAGCGAGGGGTTAGGCCTCGCCGGGGTGGCACCGTTGCTGCGTGGCGCTACCAGAGTTTCCACCATGGTTTGCGGTTGGCATTCGCCTGTGCTGCGCATGCGTTGAGCCGGGACTGCTCTCGTGCGCCAAACTCTTGTAGCCAGCCGGCAAACTGCACACGCTCCCTCTCACCTTCAGCTGTAGAAGAAAAGAACTTCACCAGCAAGGGATGATGCTGCGCAAGCCACTCAACCGGAATTCGAGAAGCTTGAGTGGCGCTGTCGTCGGATGTGAAGTAGGCGACCAGGCCATTCAGAAACCGCCTGTCGTCGGGCTTCCCAGGAGGAGCGACCTGAACGTACTGCTCTTGGCCATGCTCCCCGACCAAATGGACTCGGAGTTCTCGGCTCTCAAACACTCGAACGGTAAGTCCAGGTGATTGCCGCTCATTGCTGGGAAGCTCGATGAGTCCGTGATTTGCAAGGTAGTCGGCAAAGGCGTCTGGCATGTGCGGCGCTTTTCTGCGAGGTCTAACGTTGAAGCTGAGCGGCCGAAGACAACTGGCCGCGCGCAGCGATGATGAACTGGTGAGCGTAGCGCGGCCAGTTGGCGGAGGTCCACTCAAGCGCCCTGTTAGCCATCACTCTTCTCTGTCTAGCGTTTGGCCGGCAGCACCAATTCCCAGTGGACTCTGAAGCACGTAGTAATGCTCACCAAGCAGCATTGCGACTACACCACGCGCGCGACTGTAGTAGAAGACGCGCTGGCGCCCTGCGTCGCTGGTTTGAACGATCGCGAGCACGTTGCCAATTGCCGAACCTGCCAATTGGAAGTCCTTGGATAGGCCAGTGCACTGGTAATGAAATCCTGGCCTCCGCCATTCCTTGAGCGGCTCGCAGGCATTTCGCGGCATCTCAAACGAGAGATAGCGCGAAATCATGCAGAAGCCGCCATCGTCGCTATCACAGCGCGACACTTCAAAGAGGATATCGAAGACGCGAAATCCATTGGACCTCATCTCGAGTCCGATGTCGGAACGCACATCGTTCTCTCCGATGCGCGGCACCGCCCTGTACATGGAGTCGTGAGTAACGTTGAAAGGCGCTGCTGCCGATGCGCTATGGATACACCAGATCAGCAGCATCTCAGCGAATTTCCTGCCTGCGGTCGCGCTCAGTGGCATGGCGGTTGGATTGATGGCTAACGCTTGAGCTGAGGGGCCGACGCCGGCGTGGCGCTTGGCCCGACGGCCGGATGATGGACCACACCGGCTGGTGGGCCAAGTGCCACGCCGGTGGAGGTCCGCTCCAGCGAAGGGTTAGGCCGCTGTGGGGCCACGGTCGATATGCCGTTCGGCGGCCGCTTTGAGCATGGGCCAGTCCACAAGGCTCTTTGCAGCTTCAGCATGGCCTTGTGACGCCGCAGCATTGAGGAGCGATTCAGCCCTGAGCAATGCTTCGAGCGAGCGCATCCGCATTGCCTGTGAATGCAACTCAATGAAGAGGTGGAACTGTGCGTCTGCGTCGTTGGCCCTGGCTTGTTCCTCAAGCTCCGCAACGTACTCGGAGTGCGCTATGGCTGACTCGGCCGGGTAGTCGCGAATGTTGACTTTCTTGATGGCGCCGAGATCAAGAAGCGAGAAGGCCATGCCACCCAGTGTTTTCTCCGCCTCGTCCGGAGGGAGAGACTTGAAGTACTCGACCTCTGGGCACACACCGTCAAAGGCATCCCGCCGCAGCGAGGCCGTGTCACTTGAGTTGACTGAGTAGAAGATGAACTTCTGCTTGTCTTCGTCGTAGTGAATTAGGAGGTCGTTCTTCTCGCGAGGCATGGAGTGTGTGTATCAGCGGCCTAACGTGTTTTGGGGATCAACAGCCTGCGCCACTATTGGACCACTGCGCCCTAAGATGGCCGCCGTTGGCAATCGCAAGTGCCTGTCGCATCTGTCTTTTTCCCTGGCTTGACTGGCTTTTTATCCAGTATTAAATTTGGCGCGAAAACCGGCGCCTGTTACAAAACATTCTGCAGCGCAGCCGGGGGTTTGCCAAGGGAGGCAACGATGGCAGAAAAGGCCGTGGCGTCCGCGGCGGCAGGGCCGCGTCTGCTGGACCGGCTGCGTGCGCGCATCCGGGCCAAGCACTACAGCCTGCGCACCGAGCAGGCTTATGTGTTCTGGTGCCGGGCGTTCATCCGCTTCCATGGGCTTCGCCATCCGGCGCAGATGGGCGGGCCCGAGGTCGAAGCCTACCTGACCCACCTGGCCGCTGATCGCGGGTTGTCGCCGTCCAGCCATGGGCAGGCCTTGTCGGCACTGCTGTTCCTCTATGGCGAGGTCCTGGGTCTGCAACTGCCCTGGATGGACGAGATCGGTCGGCCGGTGCCGCCCAAGCGTTTGCCTGTGGTGCTCTCGGTGCAGGAGGTGAGCAGCGTGTTGGCGGAACTGGAGGGCGTGAACCGCTTGCTCGCGCAGCTGCTGTACGGCACCGGTCTGCGCATCTCCGAGGCCCTGCGCCTGCGCGTCAAGGATGTCGACTTCACCCACCGCGCCATCATCGTGCGTTCGGGCAAGGGCGACAAGGACCGGGTGGTGATGCTGCCCGCCAGTCTGGCTGCCGCGCTGCGCGAGCAACTGGCCCAGGCCAGGGCCCTGTGGGCCGACGATGCGGCGCACGACCGGGGCGGGGTCGAGTTGCCGCATGCGCTGGCGCGCAAATACCCGCGAGCGCCGCAGAGCTGGGCCTGGTTCTGGGTGTTCCCGCAGGACCGGCACAGCACCGACCCGCGCACCGGCGTGATCCGCCGACACCACCTGTTTGATCAAAGCTTCCAGCGCGCCTTCAAGCGCGCCGTCCAGTCCGCCGGCATTGCCCGCCCCGCCACCCCGCACACGCTGCGCCACTGTTTTGCCACGCACCTGCTGCAGTCGGGCGCCGACATCCGCACGGTGCAGGAGTTGCTGGGCCATGCGGATGTGTCCACCACGATGATCTACACGCATGTGCTGAAGGTGGGCGGCCTGGGTTCGCGCAGCCCCTTGGACGCGCTTCAGCTGCCGCCGGCCCCGATGATGCAACTCCCAAAGTCAGATCGCAAACCACCCGTCAACGCCCTCGTCTTCCCTGAATTACCCAGCGCCTGACAGAGATTTTGTGATCACATCAATGCCAATCGGCTACACTGCCAGGCATGGACACCCCCCTGCACGACTTCCTCTCACGCCACCGCATCCACGAGGTCGAGTGCGTGATCCCGGACATGACCGGCATCGCCCGCGGCAAGATCCTGCCGCGCGATCTGTTCCTGGCCAGCGGCGAGATGCGCATTCCCAAGAGCGTGCTGCTGAACACGGTGAACGGCCAGCAGCCCGACAACGGCCCCTTCGTGGGCGACACCGACCCCGACATGGTCTGCAAGCCCGATGCCGCCACCGTGCGCATCGTGCCCTGGGCCGCCGAGCCGGTGGCGGTGGTGATCCACGACTGCGAGGAGTGGGACGGCCGCCCGGTGCAGTTGTCGCCGCGTGCGGTGCTGCGCCGCGTGCTGGCGCTGTACGAACGCCAGGGCTGGAAGCCGGTGGTCGCCCCCGAGATGGAGTTCTACCTGGTGGCCCGCCAGCAGAACCCGCACGAGCCGCTGCAGCCGCCGCTGGGCCGCACCGGCAAGCCCGAGGTGGGTCGGCAGAGCTACTCGATTGACGCCGTCAATGACTTCGACCCCTTCTTCATGGAGCTGTCCAACTTCTGCGACCAGCACCAGCTGGGCGTCGAGACACTGATCCACGAAGCCGGCCCCGGCCAGATGGAGATCAACTTCAGCCACGGCGAACCGCTGGAGCTGGCCGACCGCGTGTTCCTGTTCAAGCGCGCAGTGCGCGAGACCGCGCTGCGCCACGGCGTGTTCGCCACCTTCATGGCCAAGCCGATGGAAGGCGAGCCGGGCAGCGCGATGCACATCCATCAAAGCATCGTCGATGTCGACGGCGCCAACATCTTCAGCCGGGCCGATGGCGGCCCGTCGGAGCTGTTCCACCACTTCATCGGCGGGCTGCAGACCTACATCCCGCAGGTCATGCCGATGTTCGCGCCCTACGTCAATTCGTACCGCCGGCTGGCACCCTACATGTCGGCGCCCATCAATGTGCGCTGGGGCGATGACAACCGCACCTGCGGCATCCGCATCCCAAAGTCAGGCCCGGCCGCGCGTCGCGTGGAGAACCGCGTGCCCGGCGTGGACGCCAACCCCTACCTGGCGATGGCCGCCACGCTGGCCTGCGGCTGGCTGGGCCTGCAGGGCGGCCTGCAGCCCAGCGAGCCCACCCAGGGCAGCGCCTGGAACGTCAGCCACGAGCTGCCGCGCCACCTGGAAGATGCGATCGAGGCCATGCGCGCCTGCGAGCCCATGAAGGAGATCCTGGGCGAGACCTTTGTCGATGCCTTCTGCGCCGTCAAGGAGCTGGAATACGCCACCTACAACCGCGTCATCAGCAGCTGGGAGCGCGAGCATCTGCTGCTGTTGGTCTAGAGGCGCAGCCAGATTCGCGGCTGCCGCCGAAAGGGCGGGCGCCTGCGGCGCCCCTCGCAGCCCCACATGTTCCCGGAGATTCGATTCATGAGCGCACATGCCCCCCACCAGCGGCCAGACACTGGCGTGTCCCCGCTGAGTGTCCAAGCCCTCCTCGCCCGAGAGCGCGATCGCTATGCCCAGACACACCCGCGCTCGCGCGAGCTGGCCGGCCGCGCCGCCGAGCACCTGATGTTCGGCGTGCCGCTGCACTGGATGAACGACTGGGGCACGCCCTTCCCGCTGCAGGTGGCGCACGCCCAGGGCGCGCAGCTGACCGACGTGGACGGCCACACGCTGGTGGACTTCTGTCTGGGCGACACCGGCGCCATGTTCGGCCACTCGCCCGCGCCGGTGGCGGCCGCGCTGCAGCGCCAGGCCGCCGCCGGTCTGACCACCATGCTGGCCAACGAGGACGGCGCGGTGGTCGCCCAGTTGCTGGCCGAGCGCTTCGGCCTGCCGCAGTGGCAATTCGCGATGACCGCCACCGATGCCAACCGCTTCGTGCTGCGCTGGCTGCGCGCTGCCACCGGCCGGCCGGTGCTGCTGGTCTTCAATGGCTGCTACCACGGCACGGTGGATGACGTCTTTGTCGACCTGATAGCCGGCCAGCCGGTGCAGCGCCCCAGCCTGCTGGGCCAGGTGCACGATCTGCTGCCCACCACCCGCGTGGTCGAGTTCAATGACCTGGCCGCACTGGAAGCCGCGCTGGCGCCCGGCGACGTGGCCTGCGTGCTGGCCGAGCCGGTGATGACCAACATCGGCATGGTGCTGCCGCAGCCGGGTTTCTGGGAAGCCGCGCAGGCCATCATCCGCCGCCACGGCACGCTGCTGGTGATGGACGAGACCCATACCCTCAGCAGCGGCCCGGGCGGCTACGCGCAGGCCCACGGCATCGCAGCCGATGCGGTGGTGGTGGGCAAGGCGCTGGGCGGCGGCATGCCTTGCGCCGCCTACGGTTTCACGGCCGATCTGGCCGCGCGCGCGCAGGCCGCCAAGCGCGCCGCGCCGCCGGGGCACTCGGGCATCGGCACCACACTCACCGCCAACCTGCTGGCCATGGCCGCCATGCGCGCCACGCTGGAGCAGTTGCTGCGGCCCGAGGTCTTTGCGCCCATGCACGCCCGCGCCGCCGCCCTGGCCGACGGCCTGCGTGCGCTGTTCCAGCGCCACGGCCTGCCCTGGTGCGTCACCCAGGTGGGCGCGCGCACCGAGTTCCAGTTCTGCGCCCAGCCGCCCCACAATGGCAGCGCCGCCGGTGCCGCCATGGACCCTACGCTGGAGCACGCGCTGCACCTGTACCTGCTCAACCGCGGCGTGCTGATCACGCCCTTCCACAACATGATGCTGGTCTGCCCCGACACCACCAACGCCGACCTCACCCGCCTGCTGCAGGCCATGGACGGCGCCCTGAAGGAACTGGGCCGTGGCTGAGTCCGTCGTCCAACACCCGCTGTTTCGCCTCAGTGGCCAGGTGGCGCTGGTCACCGGCGCCGGCAGCGAACACGGCATCGGCTTTGCCACTGCCCGGCTGCTGGCCGAACTGGGCTGCGAGGTGGCCTTGGCCGCCACCACCATGCGTGTGCACGACCGCGCCAACGCGTTGCGCGAGCGCGGGCATGTGGCGCGCGGCTACGTGGCCGACCTCACCGATGCCGCCGCCGCCACCAACCTGGTGGCGCAGGTGCTGGCCGACGCGGGCCGGATCGACATCCTGGTGAACAACGCCGGCATGGCCCAGCAGGGCCAGGCCGAAGACTTCACGCCCCTGGCCGAACTGGACGACGCCCAGTGGCACGCCAGCATCGCCCGCAACCTGGACACCTGCTACCTGGTCACGCGGCGCGTGCTGCCTGGCATGCTGGCGCGCGGCCACGGCCGCATCGTCAACGTGTCCTCGGTCACCGGGCCGCTGGTCAGCAACCCGGGCGAGGCCGCCTACAGCGCCGCCAAGGCCGCCGTGGTAGGCCTGAGCCGGGCGCTGGCACTGGAAGTGGCCGGCCAGGGCGTCACCGTCAATTGCGTGGCCCCAGGCTGGGTGGCCACCGGTTCCACCACGCCCGAGGAAGCCCAGGCCGCCCGACACACGCCCATGGGCCGCGCCGGCACACCCGACGAAATGGCCGCCGCCATCGCCTTCCTGGCCATGCCGGGCGCCGCCTACATCCAGGGCGAGCTGCTGGTGGTCGATGGCGCCAACTGCCTGCAGGAGCGCAAGGGATGAGTGTCTTCGCGCCCGACCTGATGCAGGGCCGCGTGGTGCTGGTCACCGGTGCCGCCGGCGGCGTGGGCGGCGCGCTGGCCGACCTGCTGGCCAGCCTGGGCGCGCGCCTGCTGCTGACCGACGTGCAGGCCGAACCGCTGCGGGCCCGCGCCCAGGCGCTGGGCGCCAGCGCGGTGGTGGCCGACCTGCGCGACAGCGCCCAGGCCGACCACCTGGTGCAGCAGGCGCTGGACCGCCACGGCCGCCTGGACGGCCTGGCCAACTGCGCCGGCCTGTGGGTGGAAGGGCCCAGCGAGCGCGCCACCGAGGCCGACTGGCAGCGCTGCATCGACGTCAACCTGAAGGCCGTGTTCTTCCTGTGCAGCCGCGCCATTCCGGCGCTCAGCGCCAGCCGCGGCGCGATCGTCAACATCGCCTCCGATGCCGGCGTGGTGGGCAACGCCGGCGCCGCCATCTACTGCGCCAGCAAGGGCGGCGTGGTGCTGATGAGCAAGGCACTGGCGCGCGAGTTGGCGCCGCAGGGCGTGCGCGTCAATGCACTGTGCCCCTCGGACATCGCCTCGCCGATGCTCGACTTCCAGGCCCAGCGCTATGGCGAAGGCGACCCCGCCGCCTACCACCGCCGCCTGCTGGCCCACTACCCGCAGAGCGACGCGGCGCGTTTCCTCAGCCCGATGGAGGTGGCGCAGCACGCGGTCTGGCTGCTGTCGCCCGCCTGCACGGGTGTCACCGGCGCTGCGGTGATGCTCGACTTTGGTCTGACCGCCGGCTACTGATGAACCCCGCCGAGGATCCCAGCACAACCCAGCAGGACGAGGTCTACGCCCGCCTGCGCCAGTGGATCACCGTGGGCCGTTTCCTGCCCGGCGAGCGGCTGAAGATCCGCAACGTCGCAGCCGACCTGGGCGTGGGCCAGATGCCGGTGCGCGCCGCACTGCAACGCCTGGCCGCCGAGGGCGCATTGGTCAACATCCCCAACGCCGGCGTGGCCGTCCCGCGCCTGGGCGTGGCCGAGTTCGACGACCTGCTGCAGACCCGCATGCTGCTGGAAGGCGAGGCCGCCGAACGCGGCGCCGCGCGCCTGGACACCGCGCAGCGCAAGGCCCTGAAGGCCCTGTGCACCCGCATGGCCCAAGCCCTGGCCCGCGGCGACGCGACCGACTACCTGGCCGCCAACGAGGACTTCCACGTCATCCTCTACCAGGCCGCGGGCTCGCCCACGCTGTGGCGCCTGATCGACACCCTGTGGCTGCAGGCCGGCCCCATCAGCAACCAGCTCTTCGACACCCCCGACGCCGCCCGCGTGCTGAACGACGCCCACGAGGCACTCATCAAGGCATTGGCGCGCAACGACAGCGCCGGAGTGCGCCGCGCGGTGGAGCAGGACATCTTCGTAGCCGGGCAGTTCCTGCGCCAGCGGTTACGTGACGGCAGCTAACTGCCCAAGGCAGTCATTGCGCGCAGATGTGGTCGAGGCGAGGTGGGGGAAAGGGGCCTCTCTCATGTCCCCCGGCCTGCGGCCTCCTCCTTGACTTCGTTCGACCCCTTTCCCCCACCTCGCTTGGCACCGTTTCGGGACTGCTCGCGCGAGCAGTGCGGGAACGTCGGTAGCGGGTGAGGGGGAGTTCGCTTGGCCGAAGTCAAGGAGGAGGCCGCAGGCCGGGGGACATGAGGACAAGCGAACTCCCCCTCGGCCGCCGCGCCACACCGTCGCAGTCAACCCAACGGCCGGTCAGGGAAGTCAGCCGCCGTTCGCCGGCACCGTTGGCGGACGCCCCCGCCCCCGCTTGGCCTGCTCGATGCGTTCGTTGAGTTGCGCGAACTCGGCCAGCAGCGCCTGGCAGGCGGCGGCGGGGGATTCGCAGAGGTGGTCGGTGCGCACCTGGACCTGGCCGTCGGCACCGCGCACCATCGTGCGGCGCAGCACCGCCGGGTAGGCGGCATGGCCCACCGGCGGGAAGGACCACTGGGCGGCGGCGGCCGGCTCGTTCACCGTGGTCCAGCCGTCGCCGTGGGTGACCACGGTGTCCTTGCCGTCGCGGGACTCCAGGTCCTTCAGTGCGGCAGCCACGCTGGGGTAGTTGATACCGGGCGCGGCGGACTGCTGCGCCAGTGCCTGATCGCTGAGGGCCAGCACGGCCAGCAGTGCTGCCAGGGTGGGGACGATGCGGGAGTTCATGCGCTGCATGGTAGTGCGGCGCCAGGGCCGCCAGGCACAGGGGAACTCCTGCGTCAGGAATGGGGCAGTTCGCGCAGGAACAGGTACTTCACATGGCCGCCGCCGAAACCCTCGATGCGGGCTTGTTCAGCGTAGCCCAGCGCGGCGTAGAAGCGCGGCGCCTGGAAGCTGAAGGTGGTCAGGTAGACGCGCCGCACGCCGCGCTGCGCCGCGGCTGCCTCGAAGCACTGCATCAGCGCACGGCCCAGGCCCTGCTTGCGCTGCTCGGGCAGCACCCACAGTTGCTGCAGCTCGGCGCATTCACCCCAGGTGCGGCCCAGCGCGCCGCCCAGCACACGCCCCTGCGCATCACGGGCCAGGCAGGCCAGCGAGCGCACGCCAACCACCCAGGGCGCGTTGTGCGCCTCCAGGCCGTCGTCAACGATGCCCGCATCGGCCGGCCAGTCCTCGTGCTCCGACAGTTGCCAGCCCGTGCTCATCCATCCCTCCGGTTCAGCGGGCCAGCGTGGCCAGCGCCTGCTGCAGGCTGCTGGCGGGTCGCAGCGCGCCCACCACGGTACCGCGCCAGTTGCGCAGCGTCACCGCCACACGGGGGGCCAGCACGGCGGCATCGGCCTCGTCGCGCACCAGCAGCGCCTGCACCACGCTGGCCAGCACCACCTCGGCGGCGCGGGCGTTGTTGCCATCGTCCACCTTGATCGCCACGCCCCAGCCGCGCTCGGGCAGTGCGGCGCAGTACACCCCCTCGGCGCCCACCTTGCAGCACAGGCGCTCGCCGAAGTGCGCCATCAGGTCGGTGTCCAGGCGGCCGCTGCCGGCCACCATGAAGGGCTGCGCGGCAATGGCCTGGCGCAGGCGCCGCGCCGCCACCGCGTGCCCGGCCGACAGGCCCAAGCCGCTGGCCACCCGCGCAAAACCCAGCGCCAGCGCCTGCAGCGGGATCGCGAAGGTGGGGATCGAGCAGCCGTCGATGCCCATCGGCGCGTGCGCCAGGTCGTGGCCGGTGGCCGCCTGCAGCGCTGCACTGACCTCGCGCATCACCGGATGCTGCGGCTGCACGTAGCCCGACAGGAAGCCGCGCCCATCGGCACCACCGGCCAGCAGGCAACCCAGGCAGGCCAAGCCGCTGTGCTTGCCCGAGCAGTTGTTGTGCAGCGCCGAGGGCTCGGCGCCGCTGCGTGCCAGGGCGCGCGTGGCCGGCTCGAAGCCAGGCCAGTGGGCGCCGCATTCCAGCACGCTGTCGTCCAGCCCCAGGCGGGCCAGCAGGCCCGCTGCGGTCGCCACATGGGGCGGCTCGCCGCCGTGCGAGGCGCAGGCCAGGGCCAGTTCGGCGTCGCTCAGCTGCCAGCGGTCCGCCGCACCGCTGGCCACCAGCGGCAAGGCCTGCAACAGCTTCACCGCCGAGCGCGGAAACACCGGCCGCGATGCATCGCCCAGCGCCAGCACGGTGGTGCCCTCGGCATCGACGATGACCAGCGCACCGCGGTGCGCCGATTCCACGGTGTCGCCGCGCAGCACCTCGACCAGAACCGGGTTGCTCATGACCGCAGTATGCCGCGCCGGCCCCCTACACTGTGGCCATGACTTCCCCCACCGACGACGGCGCCGTGGTCCACGAGGACCGGCTGTGGGCCGACAAGGGCTGGACCGCCCGCGTGATCAAGAACGAGGACGACGACGGCTGGGCCGTGGCCATGTACAAGCAGGGCGTGGATGAGCCCGCGCTGGTCGGCCCCTGGACCATGGGCCGCGACAAGAAGAACCCCAAGCCGCTGGACGCGGGCGCCTTCAACACCCTGGTCAAGACCGCCAGCGAGGTGCTGCGCCGCCATGAGCAGCACCTGCAGGCCACGCTGCACCAGGAGATCACCGTGTCGGCCGGCGGTGGGCGCATCAGCGTCCGCCTGGACATCACGCCCGATGACGATCAACCCAGCGCCCGACTGACCGCGGTCGATGACAGCGGCGAGGAACTCGCCGCCGTGGCCGTGTCACCGGGCTTCAGGCTCAACCGCGCCAGCGCCGAGGCCTGGATCGCCAGCGACTACGCACGCCCCCGTTAGGCCCGACCGCGTGCTGCGCTCAGCGCCGCTGCGGTGCGCGCGTCAGCTCGCGCTGCATGAACAGGTACAGGCTCTCCAGCTTGGCGCGCGCCCAGGGCGTCTTGCGCAGGAACTTCAGGCTGGAGGCCACGCTCGGGTCGCTCTGGAAACAGCGCACCGGCAAGCGCTCGGCCAGGCCGGCCCAGCCGTAGTGCGCGGCCAGCGCCACCACCATGGCCTCCAGCGTCACGCCATGCAGCGGGTTGCGGGGCTGGACGGGCGGCGGGGGGACGGGGTGCATGGCCGCATTCTCGCCGCCATCGCCGACAATGCCGCGATGCGCCCCTGCCCGCCGCGCCCCTCGTCGCTGCCGACGCCACACCCCTGCGGCCGCGCCACGCGGGCCCGGCACCACTGAACCATGCCGATCAGCGCGCTGGCCCTGGTGATCATCGCCGCCCTGCTGCACGCGCTGTGGAACGTGGCCGCCAAGAAAGCCGGTGGCAACCACCACTTCGTGCTGCTGTCGGCGATTGGCATCGTCGTGTTCTGGGCGCCGGTGGGCGTGTGGGCCGCGTGGACCGAACTGCCGCGCTGGGGCGCGCTGGAGTGGGGCCTGGTGACGGCCAGCGCCGTCACCCACCTGGTCTACTTCAATGTGCTGCTGACCGGCTACCGGCGATCTGACCTGAACGTGGTCTACCCGGTGGCGCGCGGCACCGGCCCGCTGCTCAGCGCCGCGCTGGCCTGGTGGCTGCTGGCCGAAACGCCCGGCCCACTGGGCGTGGCCGGGGTGCTGGCGGTGTGCGCGGGCATCTGGCTGATTGCCGGCGGCCCGGCGCTCTGGGCACGCGCCCATGACCCGGCGCAGCGCCTGCGCGTGCGCGCCGGCCTGGCCTGGGGTGCGGCCACCGGCGTGCTGATCGCCGGCTACACGGTGATCGACGGCTATGCGGTGAAGGTGCTGATGGTCTCACCCATCCTGGTCGACTACTTCGGCAACCTGCTGCGCGTGCCCTTCATGCTGCCGGCCTGCTGGCGCGACCGCAGCGGCTTCGTGCAGGCGCTGCACACGCAATGGAAGCACGCGCTGGTGATGGCGGTGTTCAGCCCGCTGGCCTATGTGCTGGTCCTGTACGCAGCCACGATGGCGCCGCTGTCGCATGTGGCGCCGGCGCGCGAGGTGTCGATGCTGTTCGCCGCGCTGATCGGCGGGCGCTGGCTGGGCGAGGCCGACCGCGGCTGGCGCCTGGCGGGCGCGGCCTGCATGGCCGGCGGCGTGGCCGCGCTGGCGCTGGGATGACGATGAAGCACCTGGCCCTGCTCCTGCTGCTGGTGCTGACACTGGGAACGGCCAGGGCCTGGGGCCCGCGCGGCCACCAGGCCAGCGTGGCCATCGCCGAATCGCTGATCGCCGGCAGCCGTGCCGAGCGCGAGGTGCGCGCGCTGCTGCAGCCGGTGGGCTGGACCCTGGCCGACGCCGCCCAGCGGCCCGACTGCCTGCGCGGCGTGGGCCGCCCCGGCAGCGTCCCCAGCGGGCCGCGCGAGTGCCGGGTCTTCAGCGCCGAGGACCTGACCCGCGCGGTGGCGGCCTTCGAGGGCGCCTGCGGCCCGCACACCTCGCCCGAGGCCTGCCACCGCCGCCTGCACTACACCGACGTCGCGCTGCAGCGCCCGGCCTGGCGCCCGGGCCTGGCGGGCACGCGGCCGGACGACATCGTCGGCGCGCTGCAGGCCGCCATTGCCACGCTGCGCGGTGAGTCGCCCGCCGGAACGCTGCGCTTCGAGAACAAACGCGAGGCCCTGGCCTGGCTGGCCCACCTGGTGGGCGACCTGCACCAGCCGCTGCATGTGGGCGCGCTCTACCTGGACCGCGCGGGCCGGCCGATCGACCCCGACCACGCCCCTCATGACCACGCCAACGACACCACCGGCGGCAACCGCCTGAGCGTGGGTGAGCGCAACCTGCACGCGCTGTGGGACGCCGCGCCCTCGCTGAACCTGGACGCGGCCCTGCTGGCCCAGGCCCGCGCCCTGCCCCGCCCCGAGCTGCCCGTGTCGCAATGGCCCGCCGCCTGGGCCAGCGACACGCTGGACGTGGCGCGCCAGGCGCTGTCGCCGCTGCGCTTCGGGCCAGCGCAGGGCGACCCGCCGCAGTGGACCCAACTGGGCCCCGATGACGCGGCGGCGCGCGACGCCCTCCAGCGCCGCCAACTGCTGCGCGCCGGCGCCCGGCTGGCGCAACTGCTGCAGGCGATCTGGCCATGATCACACTGACCGCGATCACCCTGGACGACGCCGCGCCGCTGTGGCCGCTGATCCAGGACCCCGCCCTCTACACCTACACCGACGACCACCGCCCGCCCGGCCTGGCGGCCTGGCAATCGCGCGTGGCGCGCTGGGTGGCCGGCGCGCCCGCGGACAGCGGCGAGACCTGGCTCAACGCCGTCATCCGCGACCGCGCCAGCGGCGCGCCGCTGGGCCTGGTGCAGGCCACGCGCGAGGCCGATGGCCGGCTGTGGGTGGGCTACCGCATTGGCAGCACGCACGCCGGCCGGGGCGTGGCCACCGCGGCGCTGCAGGTCTGGTTGCAGCAACTGCTGGCGCGCTGGCCGGGCAGCACCGTGTGGGCCAGCGTGGACCTGCGCCACACCGCGTCGCGCCGGGTGCTGGACAAGTGCGGCTTCGTGCTCGACCACAGCGCACCCAGCACGCTGCACGGCGCGCCCAGCGAGGACGCGCTCTACCGCTTCGGACCGCCGGGCCGCTGAGGCTTGCGCGGCGCCGGCCGCGCACCGGTCTCGCGCGGCGGCAGGCCGGTGTGCTGGGTCAGCACCCGGCCCTTCTTCGGCGCCGCAGCGGGTGCTGCGGCCTTGGTGGGCGTCGAGTTGCTGCGCCGCGGGCTCTGGTAGCCGGCGTCCTCGCGCGGCTGCCAGGTCGGCACCAGCTGGTGCTTGCCATTGCCGATCAGGTCGGCCCGGCCCATGTCCTTCAGCGCCTCGCGCAGCAGCGGCCAGTTGGCCGGGTCGTGGTAGCGCAGGAAGGCCTTGTGCAGGCGGCGGCGACGGTCGCCCTTGACGATGTCCACCTTCTCGGCGCGGCTGTCGCGATGGATGCCGCGCAGCGTGTTCAGGCCGGTGTGGTACATCGCGGTGGCGGTGGCCATCGGGCTGGGGTAGAAGGTCTGCACCTGGTCGGCGCGGAAGCCGTTGCGCTTGAGCCAGAGCGCCAGGTTCATCATGTCCTCGTCGCGCGTGCCCGGGTGGGCGGCGATGAAGTACGGGATCAGGAACTGCTGCTTGCCGGCCTCGGCATTGGCCTGCTCGAACATCGCCTTGAAGCGGTCGTAGGTGCCGATGCCGGGCTTCATCATCTTGGACAGCGGGCCGTCCTCGGTGTGCTCGGGCGCGATCTTCAGGTAGCCGCCCACGTGGTGGGTGACCAGTTCTTTCACGTACTCGGGCGACTGCACCGCCAGGTCGTAGCGCAGGCCCGAGCCGATCAGGATCTTCTTCACGCCCTTGAGCGAGCGGGCGCGCCGGTACATCTTGATCAGCGGGCCATGGTCGGTCTTCAGGTTGGGGCAGATGCCGGGGTAGACGCAGCTGGGCTTGCGGCAGGCGGCCTCGATCTCAGGACTCTTGCAACCCAGCCGGTACATGTTGGCGGTGGGGCCGCCCAGGTCGCTGACCACGCCGGTGAAGCCTTTCACCTTGTCGCGCATGTCCTCGATCTCGCGGATCACCGAGTCTTCCGAGCGGCTCTGGATGATGCGGCCCTCGTGCTCGGTGATCGAGCAGAAGCTGCAGCCGCCGAAGCAGCCGCGCATGATGTTCACGCTGAAGCGGATCATCTCCCAGGCGGGGATCTTGGTGGCGCCGTCATGGCTGCCCTGCGCGTCGGCATACGAGGGGTGCGGCGCACGCGCGTAGGGCAGATCGAAGACGTGGTCCATCTCGGGCGTGGACAGCGGGATCGGCGGCGGGTTGACCCACAGGTCGCGCGCGATATGGCCCTCGCCGTGGCGCTGCACCAGCGCGCGGGCGTTGCCGGGGTTGGTCTCCAGGTGCAGCACGCGGCTGGCGTGGGCGTAGAGCACCGGGTCGGACTTGACCTGCTCGTAGGCCGGGATGCGGATGACGGTGTGGTCACGCGGCGTGGTGATCGCTCGCGCGCCCTGGTGTTCCAGCGCGCGGCGCACCAGGCGCACCGGCTGCTCGGCGGCCGGCTCGGCAGCGCCCTCGGCACAGGCGGCGCCGGGCGTGGTGTCGACCTCGGCGTAGGGGCTCAGCAGGGCATCGACATGGCCGGGGGTGTCGACCTCGGTCGAGTCGATCTCGAACCAGCCGGCCAGCGCCGGGTCATCGGGCTTGCGCAGGAAGGCGGTGCCGCGCACGTCGGTGATGCTGTCGATCGGCTTCTTCTGCGCCAGCCGGTGCGCGATCTCGATGATGGCGCGCTCAGCGTTGCCATACACCAGCAGGTCGGCCTTGCTGTCAACCAGGATGGAGCGGCGCACCTTGTCGCTCCAGTAGTCGTAGTGGGCGATGCGGCGCAGGCTGGCCTCGATGCCGCCGATCACCACCGGCACATCCTTGAAGGCCTCGCGGCAGCGCTGGGTGTAGACCAGGGTGGCGCGATCGGGCCGCTTGCCGGCCACGCCGCCGGGGGTGTAGGCGTCGTCGCTGCGGATCTTCCGGTCGGCCGTGTAGTGGTTGATCATCGAATCCATGTTCCCGGCGGCCACGCCGAAGAACAGGTTCGGGCGGCCCAGCGCCGCGAAGGGCTCGGCCGAGTGCCAGTCGGGCTGGGCGATGATGCCCACCCGGAAGCCCTGCGCCTCCAGCGTGCGGCCGATCACCGCCATGCCGAAGCTGGGGTGGTCGACATAGGCGTCGCCGGTGACGATGATGATGTCGCAGCTGTCCCAGCCGAGCGCGGCCATCTCCTGCCGGCTCATCGGCAGGAAGGGCGCGGGCCCGAAACGCTTGGCCCAGAACGGGCGATAGGCGGTCAGCGCCTTCGGGCGGGCGGGGGCGGCGGAGGTGGTGGTGACGGTCACGGCGGGGTGCAGGGGCAACCCTGTATTGTCGGCGTTCCGGCCGCGGCGGGTGGCCAAAGCCCTGCTTCGCCCCGCGCCGCCGGGGTCTATGCCGGCGGCGTCAGCGGCCGAACAGGCCCTTGATCACGTTGCCCACGCCTTCCACCACCCCGCCCAGGCTCACGCCCACCGCCTCGGCCACGCCGGTGGCAAAGCGCTGGGCCAGGCTGTCGTTGATCGAGAAGGCGGGGTCGTCCAGCCGGCCCTGCAGCGTGAAGTCCAGCGTGATGCGGCCCTGGTTGCGCAGCGCCGCCACCGCGGCCTGGCGCGACAGGCTGCCCAGCCGGCCCAGCAGGCCGGAGCCGTCGGCCAGCTCCAGCCCGGTCAGCACCATCCGGCCCGGCGCCTTCAGCCGCTGACCGCGCACGCTGGCCTGAACCTGCAGGTCCAGCCGGCCCTGGCGGATCCCGCCGTCGTTCACCTTCAGCAGGTAGGGCTGCAGCGCCCGCATGTCGATGCCGGTGAGCGCCGCCGCCAGCTCGGCCTCGCGCGTGGCCGGGGTGAGCTGGCCGCGCACCGCCACCTGGCCGTCGTGCGCCGGACCCTTCAGCGTGGCCGACAGGTCCACATCCATCGCCCGGTCCAGCCCGGGCAGGACCAGCGTGTCCAGTGTGGCGTTCAGGTCGGCCAGGCGGATGCGGTGCGGCCGCGGCAGCGCCAGGCTGGCATCGAAGAGGTCCACCTGCACGCCGCGCAGCACGATGTGGTCGATCAGCACCGCGGGCGCAGGGGTGGTGGCGCTGGCAGCCGGCGCGGCGGCGCGCGCGCCGGTTTCCAGCATCGAGGGCAGCACGCGCAAGCGCCCGTCGCGGGTGCGCAGCAGCACGATGCGGGCATCTTCGACGACGATGCGCTGCACCCGCCAGGCGCCGCTGAAGGCACTGGCCAGGTCGGGGCGCACGGTCACCAGGCCGGCGTGCAGTTCCTCATCGGCTGGCCAGCCGGGCGCCGCCGCCACATGCAGCTCGCGCACCCGCAGACCGGTCCAGCCCACCTCGATGGCCCCCACCGTGGCGCGCGGGCCCAGGGCTTCGCGCAGGCCAGCCTCCAGGCGCTGCAGCGCCACGCGGTAGGCGGCGAACAGGCCCAGCAACAGGGCACCGAGCAGGGCCAGGACGATCAACACACGGGAGCGGGTCATCCCGGCATTGTCGCCACGCCGGCCGGTCCCGGCAGCGAGAATGCGCGCCACCATGCCCCACCCTGCCCCGCCCACCGACCGGCTGCTGCTGGGCGTCGACTTCTCCAGCGCGCCCCGCGCCGCCAAGCCCATCGTCGCGGCCTGGGGCCGGCGGGTGGGCGCGGTGGTCCGGCTCGACACGATCGAGACGCTGCCGCGCCTGGACGATTTCAGCGCCCTGCTTCAGCGCCCCGGCCCCTGGGCGGGCGCGTTCGACCTGCCCTTCGGCCTGCCGCGCGAGCTGGTGCTGGCGCTGGGCTGGCCCACCGACTGGGCGGCGCTGATGCGCCACTACGCGGCGCTCTCGCGCGAGGAGATCCGCGCCACCTTCCAGGCCTTCTGCGATGCCCGACCGGCCGGTGGCAAGTTCGCCCACCGCGCCTGCGATGTGCCAGCGGGCTCCTCGCCCAGCATGAAGTGGGTCAATCCGCCGGTGGCCTACATGCTGCATGCCGGCGTGCCGCGGCTGATCGAGGCCGGGGTGGACCTGCCCGGCCTGCACGCGGGCGACCCGGCGCGCGTGGCGCTGGAGGCCTACCCCGGCCTGCTGGCGCGCGAGCTGATCGGCGCGCGCTCGTACAAGAGCGATGAGCGCGCGAAACAGACGCCCGAGCGCCTGATCGCCCGCAAAGACCTGCTGGCCGCGCTGGAGCAGGGCCGCAGCCGGCTGGGCCTGCGCCTGAAACTGAGCCCGGCCCAGCACGAAGCCCTGGCCGAGGACGCCAGCGGCGACCGGCTGGACGCGGTGCTGTGCCTGCTGCAGGCGGCCTGGGCCGTGGGCCAGCCGGGCTGGGGCCTGCCGGCGACGATGGATCCGCTGGAGGGCTGGATCCTCAGCGCCTGATCAGCGCAGCGCCACGTACAGGTAGTACGGCGGCGGGCCATCGGCGCCGACGACGCCGAAATGCGGGCTGTCGAAATCGTCGCGGTACCACTGTCGCAGGTCGCGCTCGGTTTCGCGCATCTGGGTCTCGGACGTGGTCTGGCCCAGCACCACCAGCTCGGTGAAGCCGGGCGCCAGGCGGTGGTAGAGCTCGACGCGGCCATCGACATCGGCGGTCAGACCGACCCGGAAGTCCGCGCGGTGATCGGGGCGCGCATGGATCGCGATGCGGCGGCGCAGGTCCAGGCCGGTGGGCCAAGCGGACTTCGGGTCTTGGCGGATCAGCATGCAGCATCCATGCAGGTCGGGACACCAATGATAGATCGCTGCGACCTCAGACCGCCGGCAATACCGTGCCCACGCAGGGCCCGAAACCGATACCTACCGCGCCCGCCGCGTCGCAGCGGCCGACCAGGGCGATCGCGTCACCATCCTGCAGGAAGCGGCGCGTCTCGCCACCCGGCAGCGTCAGCGGCTGCTTGCCGCCCTGGCTGAGTTCCAGCAGCGAACCACCCTGCTCCGGCTGCGGACCGCTCTGCGTGCCGCTGCCCAGCAGGTCGCCGGGCTGCAGGTTGCAGCCGTTGGCGCTGTGGTGGGCCAGCATCTGGGCCACGGTCCAGTAGGCGTCGCGGAAGTCGCTGCTTGAGAGCGTGGCAAAGCCCTGACCGGCAGCGCGCATCTGCGCGGTCTGTATCTGCACCTGCAGTTGCACCGCCACGCCGCCCTGGCGGCGGTTGGCGGGCGAGTCAAGGTAGGGCAGCGGCTGCGGGTCGTCCGCCGGGTGGGCGAAGGGCACGCGAAACGGCGCCAGCGCCTCCTGCGTGACGATCCAGGGCGAAATCGTGGTGGCGAAGTTCTTGGCCAGGAAGGGGCCCAGCGGCTGGTACTCCCAGGCCTGCACGTCGCGCGCCGACCAGTCATTGAGCAGGCACAGACCGAACCAGTCGGCCTCGGCCCGTTCCATGTCCATCGGCTCGCCCAGCGCGTTGCCGGCACCGACGAACACGCCCAGCTCCAGCTCATAGTCCAGGCGCTGGCAGGGGCCGTACTCGGGCACCGCGGCGTCCGGTGCCTTGAACTGACCCTTGGGGCGGCGGAACTGCTGGCCGCTGACGCCGATCGACGAGACCCGGCCGTGGTAGCCGATCGGCACCCACTTGTAGTTGGGCAGCAGCGGGTTGTCCGGGCGGAACAGCTTGCCCACCGTGGTGGCGTGGTGGATGCCGGTGTAGAAGTCGGTGTAGTCGCCGATCTGGCAGGGCAGCGCCATCTCGGCGGCGGATTGCGCCACCAGGCACGGCGCCAGCGCAGCCTGCTGCGCACTGCCCTCGCGCAGCGCGGCGCTCAGCGCGGCACGCAGGCCCTTGCGGGCCGCTGGGCCTTGCGCCATGAGGGCGTTCAGGTCGCCCGCCGCCAAGGGCGCCAGCCAGGCCTGGGCCTCGGCGCTCCAGCCGCCCGCGGCCAGCGCCTGCTGCAGGTCCAGGATCTCGTCGCCGATGGCCACGCCCACGCGCAGCGGTTCGCTGCCGCCGGCACGTCGGAAACGCCCGAAGGGCAGGTTCTGGATCGGGAAGTCGGTGCCCGGCTGGTTGGCCGAGGGCACCCAGCTCTTCAGCGTGGGGGCGTGGGTGGCGTCCAGCATGGCGTTCAACCTTCCAGCGCCTTCCACATCTCGATGTCGCGCTCGGCGGTCCAGATGCGCGGGTCGGGGTACTGCGTGGCCTCGTCATAGGCACGGGTCACGTCGAAGGGCATGCAGTGGTTGAAGATCACCCAGTGGCCGTACTTGGGCTGCAGCGCCTTGAAGGTCTCTTCATACACGGCGCGCAAGGGCTTGCCGGCGGCAGCCCCGGCCTTCACGCTGGCGAAGAGTCCGGTGACGAAGGCCTCGGTGCCCTGCAGGCCGGCCTGCACCTGCTCCGGCGTGGCCAGCGCGGCGCCGCGGCCCGGCACCAGCTTCTCGGGTTTCAGCGCGGCGATGTTGCGCAGCGTCTGCGGCCAGTCCTGGAAGTAGGCGTCGCCGGCGTAGGGGGTGGCGTCGAACTCGACCAGGTCGCCCGAAAACAGCACCTTCTCCTGCGGCAGCCAGGCCACCGTGTCGCCCTTGGTGTGGCCGCGGCCCAGCTGCAGCAACTGCACTTCCAGCTTGCCCAGCCAGACGGTCATCTTGCCGGTGAAGGTCATGGTGGGCCAGGTCAGGCCCGGGGGCACGCTCTCGACGTTCTGGAACAGGCGCGGGAAACGGCCGATCTCGCTGGCCTTGTCCTGCTCGCCGCGCTGCACGATCAGGTCGTAGGTGTCCTGGCTGGCGATGATCTGCTCGCCGCCCTCGGCCATGTAGGCGCTGGCACCCAGCACGCGCACCGCGTGGTAGTGGCTCATCAGCACGTACTTGATGGGTTTGTCGGTGACGGTGCGGATGCGGCGGATCACGTCCTGCGCCATCACCGGCGTGGCCTGGGTGTCGATGACCATCACCGCGTCGTCGCCGATGATGATGCCGGTGTTGGGGTCGCCCTCGGCGGTGTAGGCCCAGGCGTGCTCGGACAACTGGACGAAGCTGACCTGCTTTTCTTCCAGGTCGGCGTGCGAGGCGAAGGTCTTGGTGCTCATGGCGGTGTTCCTGTGGCGGCGGCGCGAAAACGGCGGAGCCCGCCCTGCGGGTTCCACCCCTTGATCTTAGATTGGTTGTTCGATAATGTCTAATCGATTCGTTTCAGTATAAACCCGAGCCAATGAGCCTGCATGAACCCGGCGACGACGCCGAGCCCCGCGGTCCGCGGGGCATCCAGAGCATCGAGGTGGGCGGCCAGCTGCTGCTGGCGCTGGCCCATCACGGTCGCCCGCTGCCGCTGAAGGACCTGGCGCGCGGGGCCGGCATGGTGCCGGCCAAGGCCCACCCCTACCTGGTGAGCTTCCAGAAGGTGGGCCTGGTGGCGCAGGACGCGCCCAGCGGCCACTACGGCCTGGGCCCGCTGGCGCTGCAGATGGGCCTGATCGGCCTGCAGCAGTACGACCCGCTGCGCCTGGCCACCCCGCTGATCGAGGAACTCGCCGAGTCCCTGGGGCTGACGGTGGCGCTGGCGATGTGGGGCAACCGCGGCCCGACCATCGTGCGGGTGGCCGAGGCGGCCACGCCGGTGCACGTGACGATGCGCCACGGCACGGTGATGAGCCTGCGCGACACCGCCTCGGGCCGCCTGTTCGCGGCGCTGCTGCCGCCCGAGCGCCTGCGCGAGGCCCTGGGCGCCGGCCTGGACGAACTGGCCGCCGATGCGCCCTTCCAGCAGGCGATGGCAGACATCCGCGCCGGCCAGCCGGCCCGCGCCGAGGGCGACGCGGTGCCGGGCATCCACGCGCTGGCGGTGCCGGTGTTCGACAGCGGCGGGCGGCTGGTGCTGGGCCTGACCGTGGTCGGCCCGGGCGCCGCGATCGACCTGGGACCGCAAGGCGCCGTGGCCCACCGCATGCAGCAGGCCGCCCAGGCGCTGTCGCAACGCCTGGGATGGCGTGTCCGAGCCTGAAGTGGGCTCCTGTTCAGGGCCTGTTCGACGCATGGTGCGCCTGTCCCGACCGCGACACTTGCACAGCCCTGGCCCACCGCAGGGCGACACCTTGAAGGACACCCGCCCATGAAGACCCGCACCCTCTTGCTTTACTCTTTCGGTGCGCTCGCGGCCCTGGTGCTGATCACCGCCCTGCTGGGCCTGAGAACCGCGGCCAACACCAGCGACGCATTCGACCGCTATGTCCACGGACCGGCGGAGCGAATGGCTCTGGCCAACAAGGCGCTGGATGCCACCAACGCGCGCGCCATCGCAGCCCGCAACCTGGTACTGGTGACCGATCCTCAGCGTCTGCAGGCCGAGAAGCTGGCGGTCAACAAGGCGCACGCCGAGGTCCAGACCCAGCTGACCGAGTTGCGTAAACGCGCCGAACAGGCCACGGATCCCAAGGTCAGGCAGTTGGTCGATGCCATCCTGGCCATCGAAGCCAAGTACGGCCCTGTGGCCCTGGACATCGTGGCCAAGGCCACCAACGGCGAGCGCGACGCCGCCATCGCCAAGATGAATGCGGAATGCCAGCCCTTGCTGGACGCGCTGATGAAAGCCGGTGATGAGTACCTGGCCTACGCAGCGCAGCGCGGGGAACAAGACACCCAGCAGGCCCAGGACAGCTATGCGACGGCCCGGGCGATCCTGCTGTCGGCATTGCTGGTGGCCATCGCCACGGCGGTCGGCCTGGGCATCTTCATTCCCCGCAGGCTGATGCGCTCGCTGGGCGCCGAGCCGGACGTCCTGGGCAACGCCGCCCAGCGCATCGCCGAGGGCGACCTGAGCCCGATCGAGGGCGCCGGCGTGGCCCCGTCGGGCAGCGTGCTGGCCTCGATGGGGGCCATGCGCCAGAGCCTGGCGACGATCGTGTCCCAGGTCCGCAGCGGCAGCGACAGCGTGGCGACGGCCAGCAGCCAGATCGCCCAGGGCAACCAGGACCTGTCTGGCCGCACCGAGCAACAGGCCAGCGCACTGCAGCAGACCGCCTCGTCGATGGAGCAACTGGGCAGCACGGTCCGACAGAATGCCGAGAGCGCCCAGCAGGCCAACCAGTTGGCCCGCGCCGCGGCCGGCGTGGCCCAGCAGGGTGGAACCGTCGTCGGCGAAGTGGTCACGACGATGCAGAACATCAGCGAGTCCAGCCGCAAGATCGGTGACATCATCGGTGTCATCGACGGCATCGCCTTCCAGACCAACATCCTGGCGCTCAACGCCGCCGTCGAGGCTGCCCGCGCAGGCGAGCAGGGCCGTGGCTTCGCCGTGGTGGCAGGCGAGGTACGCAGCCTGGCCCAGCGCAGCGCCGAGGCAGCCAAGGAGATCAAGGGCCTGATCACCCGCAACGTGGAGCAGGTCGAGCAGGGAACGACCCTGGTGGGTCAGGCCGGCGAGACGATGGCGCAGATCGTCGGATCCATCCAGCGCGTCAGCGACATCGTCAGCGAGATCAGCTCCGCCTCTGCCGAGCAGAGCAGCGGCATCCAGCAGGTGGGTCTCGCGGTGGGTCAGATGGACCAGTCCACGCAGCAGAACGCCGCCCTGGTGGAGGAAAGCGCCGCCGCCGCCGAGAGCCTCAGGAAACAGGCTCAGCAGCTGGTGGAAGCGGTCTCGGTCTTCAAGGTGTAGACCGGGCGCTTCAGCCACCTCTGGCCGCTTCGCAGCGGCCTGCCGCACCCAGCAGGCCGCCCAGGCGCTGTCGCAGCGCCTGGGATACCGCGCCTGATCAGGCGGCGGCGGGCGCCTTGGCCAGACGGCGCTCGATCAGCGCGCGCATGTTGCCCAGCGACACCTGGTGCGTCATCAGCACGGCGGCCAGGCCGCCGCGGTGCAGCTCCAGCACCTCGGCGTCGCCCAGCGCCGCCATCTTCTCCTCATCCACCGCCAGGAAGCCGTCCACCACCAGCGGCTGGCCGTCGGGCAGCGTGGCATCGAAACGCTTCTCCTGCAGCAGGCCCAGCTCCAGCAGGCGTTCGCCGGCCTTGCGGGTGCGTTCGATCTCGGCCTCGACGCGCTCGACGAACTCGCGCACGGTGTTCATGTAGGGTGTGGGTTCGCCCTGGTCATCGAACAGGCGCTCGCCCTCGGTCTCGGAAAAGCCCTTCCAGCTGCGATCGATCGCCACCGCCCATTGGTCGGGCTGGGTGCGGGCCATCGTGAACGGGTAGGCGCGCAGCACGGCCGGCACGTAGCGGCCGGTCCAGCGCTCGCTGCCGTCGTGGGTGGTTTCCATCATCAGGTTCTCGCCCGGGCTCAGGCCCATCACCGCCACCGCGGCCACCTGCGGCTTGCCGTCCAGCTCGCCGGCGCGCAGGAACAGGATCGGGTACTCCTTGCAGGCATCGGCGAACTCCGCCACGGTCAGGAACATCGCGTTGAGCTGCTTGGCGACCACCAGGTTGTTGAGGTCATTGCGCAGGCGCAGATGGCGATGCAGGCTGCGGTCCAGCAGCTGGGGTTGCTTGTGCAGGTCAGGATTGATCATGGCTCTTGTCTCTCGTCTTCAGGGTCGTGCAGGCGGCTGGCCAGCACCTTGTCCACGCGCTTGCCGTCCAGGTCCACCACCTCGAAACGCCAGCCACTCCACTCGACGACGTCGGCGGTGCGGGGCAGGCGCCCGAGCAGCAGCATGACCATGCCGGCCAGGGTGTTGTAGCGCCCGCGGTCTTCCTCGGGCAGTTCCTTGATGTTCAACCGGTCCTTCAGCTCGGGCACCGGGATCAGGCCGTCGACCAGCCAGCTGCCGTCCTCGCGCTGCACGGCCCAGGCGTCTTCGTCGGTGGGCATGCCGAACTCGCCGGTGATGGCCTCGAGCACGTCGCGCACGGTGATCACGCCCTGCACCGCGCCGTACTCGTCCACCACGAACACCAGCTCGGCGCCGCTGGTCTTGAAGTGCTCCAGCAGCTCCATGCCCGACAGCGTCTCGGGCACGAACACCGGTGGCGCCAGGTGATCGCTCACGGCGCCCAGGCGGCCTTCGGCCAGCGGGCGCAGCAGGCTGTGCGCCGCCACCACGCCGATCACATCGTCCAGGCCGCCGCGGCACACCGGATAGCGTGAGTGCTCGGCCTCGGTGACGATGCGCAGCACCTCGGTCACCGGAGCGTCGGCATCGATCCAGTCGATCTCGGCGCGCGGAATCATCATCGAGCCGATCTGGCGGTCGTCCAGGCGGAACACGTTGCGCACCATCTGGTGCTCCTGCGCCTCGATCACGCCGGCGTCCAGGCCCTCTTCCAGCTGGGCGGCGATCTCCTCTTCGGTGACGCTGCGGCTGGGGCCGCCGCGGATGCCGATCAGGCGCAGCACCGCCTCGGTGGTCACGCTCAGCAGCGCCACCAGCGGCCGCGTGGCCGAGGACAGCCACATCATGGCGGGGGCCACCAGGCGGGCCACGGTCTCGGGGTACATCTGGCCCAGGCGCTTGGGCACCAGTTCGCCGAAGATGATGCTCAGGATGGTGATGATCATCACCACCAGCGCGGTGGCGGTCACCGCCGAGGTGCGCTCGCCCAGGCTGAAGGTGGCACGCAGCCAGTCGGCCAGCGGCCCCGAGAACGCCGCCTCGCCGACGATGCCGTTGAGCACGCCGATCGAGGTGATGCCAATCTGCACCGTGGACAGGAAACGCGTGGGGTTGTCATGCAGCGTGATCGCCGCCTGCGCGCCGCTCTCGCCCGACTCCAGCATCACCTGCAGGCGCGCCTTGCGGCTGGCCGACAAGGCCATTTCCGACATCGCGAACACACCGTTGATCAGGATCAGCAGGACAAGAAGTGCAACGTCCATGGAACGCGGCGGACCACCCGAGGCGCCGCCGCTGAAAGAAAAGGACCCGCGAGCGTAGCAGAATCCGCGCCATGCATTACCTGATCGGCGACCTGCAAGGCTGCCACGACGCCTTCGACCAGCTGCTGGCCGAGATCGGGTTCAGCCCCTCGCGCGACCACCTGCACGTGCTGGGCGACCTGGTCAACCGCGGCCCCGACTCGCTGGCGGTGCTGCGGCGCCTGCGCGGCTTCGGTGCCAGCGCCACCTGCCTGCTGGGCAACCACGACCTGCACCTGCTGGCCGTGGCCGCGGGCGTGCGCCGGCCGCACCGCAAGGACACGCTGGACGCGCTGCTGGCCGACGACGAGCGCGAGGCCTGGCTGGCCTGGCTGCGCCAGTGCCGCCTGGCCGACAGCGCCTGCGGCTGGCTGACCGTGCATGCCGGCGTGCTGCCGCAGTGGAACAGCGCCCGCACGCTGGCGCTGGCGCGCGAGGTGGAGGCGATGATCCGCGGCCCGCAGTTCCCCGATTTCCTGCGCGTGATGTACGGCAACGAGCCGCCCCGCTGGGACGACACGCTGGGCGGCTTCGACCGCTGGCGCTTCATCATCAATGTGCTCACCCGCATCCGTTTCTGCAGCGCCGACGGTCTGATGGAGTTCGACACCAAGGACAGCGCCGAACAGGCGCCACCCGGCTTCGCCCCGTGGTTCAGCCATGCGGGCCGCGCCAGCGTCGGCGAGCCGATCGCCTTCGGCCACTGGTCGACGCTGGGCCTGATCAACCGGCCCGACCTGCTGGCGCTGGACACCGGCTGCGTCTGGGGCGGCGCGCTCAGCGCGGTGCGGGTGGACGGCGGGCGGCGCGAGGTGGTGCAGGTGCACTGTCGCCAGGCCCAGGCCCCCGGCTGAGGCGCCCTCGCACACCCACAGGCGATCTCAAGTCAGGGCGGCACCGGCCGATATCCGGTCGAGCCGCCCCCGCGGCGCCAACGCCTTCGCCTGTGTTTCCCGACCTGCCCGGCCCCCCGCTCGACACCCGCACGCTGCTGTTCGCCACGGCCATGGTGAGCTTCGTGATGGCCGCCTTCACCGCCAGCGTCGCGCGCTCGATGCCCGAGCAGGCGCGCGGTCTGCGCCTGTGGACACTGGCCAACAGCGCCGCCGGCGTGGCCTTTCTGATGTATTTCCTGCGCGGCCACATCCCCTTCGGCCTGTCCTTCGTGGGCGCCAACGTGGCGGTCACCGCTGTCCCGGCGCTGTTCCTGCATGCCCAGGCCCGGCTGCTGGACGCGCCGCCACGCCGACAATTGAGCCGCTGGGCCGTGGGCCTGGCCACCGTGAGCGTGCTGCCCGCCCTGTTCGACCCGCACCTGGGCTGGCTGGCGGCCGTGGTGGTTTCCGGCGCGATCGCGACGCTGGCAGGCGCCATCGCCCACCTGATGTGGACCGATCCGCAGGCCCGCACCCTGGCGTCCTCGCGCTTTGTGGGTTTGGCGGCCGCATCGGCGGCCGCGGCCGTGGCCTGGCGGGCCGGCAGCAGCGCCTGGCGCGCGCTGCAGGGCATGAGCTACGACATCCATGCCACCGCCCCCGCGCACACGGTGTCGCTGCTGCTGGGCGGGCTGTTCCTGGTGGCCGCCTCGGTCAGCTTCATGTCCACGGTGCACGAACTCAGCCGCCGCGCGATCTCGGAGCGTGCCCGCCGCGACGGCCTGACCGGCGTGCTCACCCGCACCGCCTTCTACGAGGAGGCCCGCCAGCGCCTGGCCGCCCAGCCGGGGGCGCGCTACGCGGTGGCGATGATCGACGTCGACCATTTCAAGCGCATCAACGACGGCCACGGCCACGCCGCCGGCGACCAGGCCATCGTGCACCTGGCCCGCGAGGTCAGTGCCAACGCCCGGGTCGGTGACCTGGTCGGCCGCTACGGGGGCGAGGAGTTCATCGTGCTGCTCGACGGCGCCGACCTGGCCGCCGCCCACCGTTTCGGCCAGCGCCTGGTGGATTCGGTGCGCCAGACCAGCGTGCGCCTGCCCAACGGCCTGTCGCTGAGCTGCACCGTTTCGGCCGGCGTCGCCGAAGGCCTGCCTACGCGCACGGCGGGCAGCCAGGACCTGGAGCAGACGATCGCGCTGGCCGACGCCGCGCTCTACATCGCCAAGGCCCAGGGCCGCGACCGGGTGCACAGCGCCCTGGAGGCGACCTAGTGTGCTGTCCCGCAGATAACTGCCCTATGGATTCGTTCAGATGGTGATGATCGTGCGTTCGCCGCAACGGGCCCATACCTGGCGGTATGCGCCCGTTGCGGCGGGCGCGCGAGGGCGCCATCTGAATGAACCCCTGCGGGGCGGGTCGAAACGGGGCGATCCGGGCGTTGCCCAACCGGGCAGATACCACCCGGTATCTGCCCGCTCGTGCGCCTACGGCTCATCCCCGTTTCGACCCGTCCATAGGGCAGTTATCTGCGGGACAGCACACTAGCTACAGCCTCGGATCGATCGGCTCGCTTTCCAGCGCGAGCACGCCGAACACGCACTCGTGCACCCGCCGCAGCGGCTCCTGGCGGACGAAGCGCGACAGCGACTCGATGCCCAGCGCGAACTCCCGCAGCGCCAGGTTGCGCTTCGCCGAGACGTTGCGCTCCCTCAGGCGCTCCAGGTGCTCCGGCCGCAGGTACTCGGGGCCGTAGATGATGCGCAGGTACTCGGGGCCACGGCACTTGATCGCCGGCTGCAGCAGGCCCTTGCGGCCGCGCGTCACGAAATCGATGGGTTTCACGACCATGCCCTCGCCGCCCTGTGCGGTCAGCGAGCGCCACCACTCGACCGCGGCCGTGCAGGCCGCCTCGTCGTCCAGGTTCACCACCCGGTGCGGGGTGGCGATGATCAGCGCGGGCTGCTCGGCGGCCAGCCGGGCCAGCGTGCGCATGTGCCAGTCGTGGGGCTGGTCCACGAAGGTCCGCCCTTCGGCCGCCAGCAGGTGAAACGGCGCCAGCCGCAGGTCGGCCAGACCGCCCACGTCCCAGCAGTAGCGGCCGTAAGCGTCGCGGTACTGCCTCACCGACGACAGCCGCTCGTCAACGACCCGCTGCAGCGCCTCCACGCTGCGCCCCTGGGCGGCGGCCCGACCGAGCAGGTCCTGCAGGCTGCTCAGCATCTCGCTGCCGGATGCCGCCACCGGCGCGTACTGCGTGCGGATCAGCTCGATGGCCTTGGCCGACCAGGGCATCAGCTCGCCGTCCAGGCACAGCCAGTCGGTGGACAGCTCGTCCCACAGGCCCGCGCGTTCGGCCGCCTCGGCCACCTGCGCCAGCAGCGCCTGCTCGGTCGCCGTGTCGGCGAAGAAGCGCCGACCGGTGCGGGTATGGACGATGCCGATGCCCTCGCCCTGGACACCGAAGCGGCGCAGCGCCACCTCGGGACCGCGGCAGACGACGAGCACCGCCCGCGAGCCCATGTGCTTCTCTTCGCAGATGACCTGGGCGACGCCGTTCTTGCGGTAGTAGGCCAGGGCCTCAGCCGGGTGCTCCAGCAGCGCAGGTTCGGCCGACGTCTCCGCCGGTGACATGGTGGGCGGCAGGTAGATCAGCCAGCGGGGGTCGGCGGCGAAGCGGCTCATGACCTCCAGCGCCGCCGCCGCGTTCTCCTCGCGGACCTGGACGGTGCCGTAGACCTCGGTGGTGATGTAGCGCTTGCCGCCGACATCGTCGATGTCCAGCATGTCATCGGCGGCCAGTTGCGCCGACAGCGACGGCGCCGCAGCAGCGAGCGGCTTCATCGGTGGGTAGTACTCGCGCGCCGCCGTCACGCTGACCAGTTCCTTTTCCGGGTAGCGCAGCGCCGTCAGCTGGCCGCCGAACACGCAACCGGTGTCCAGGCAGATGGTGTTGTTGAGCCACTCCGCCTGCGGCACCGGCGTGTGGCCGTAGACCACCATCGCCTGGCCGCGGTAGGCCTTGGCCCAGGGGTAGCGGACCGGCAGGCCGAACTCATCGGTCTCGCCCGTGGTCTCGCCGTACATCGCGAAGGAGCGAACGCGGGCCGACGCGCGGCCCTGCAGTTCCTCGGTGAGCCCGGCGTGGGCGACGACCAGCCGCCCACAGTCCAACACGTAGTGGCTGACCAGCCCGTCCAGGAAAGCGGCGATGTCCTGCCGGTCCTGCGCGGACGCGTCGGCCAGCTGCGCCAGCGAGCGCTCCAGCCCGTGCGTGACCTGCACGTCCCTGCCCATCAGGGCCCGGGCCAGCTTCACATCGTGGTTGCCGGCCACGCAGAAACCCGCGCCGGAGGCGACAACACCCTGGACGAAGCGCACCACGCCCGGCGAATCCGGCCCCCGGTCGACCAGATCACCCACGAAGACCAGCTTGCGCCCCTGCGGATGGCGGACCTGCCATCCGCCGTCCTGGCGCGTGTGCTCGTACCCCAGGCGCTGCGTGAGCTGCAGCAGCTCGTCCAGACAGCCATGCACGTCGCCGACGATGTCGAACGGGCCGGTCTCGTCGCGGCGATTGGTCCACAGCCGCGTCCGGCTCACCGTGGCCTGGTCCACCTGCTCGGCCTGCCTCAAGACGTGAACGTACCGGCAGCCTTCGCGTTCCAGCCCGCGCAGCGAACGGCTCAGGTCCTGTCGCTGGTGGCGGATGACATGCGCACCGAAGGGCCGGTCGGTGCGCTGCGCGTGCCGCTCCACCAGCACCTGGTCGGGCAGGTCGAACACGATGGCCACACAGAAGACGTTGTGGGTCTTGGCCAGCTCGATCCATCCCTGCCGCGACGCCGGCCGCACATTGGTGGCGTCCACCACCGTGAGCCGCCCGAGCCGCAGACGCTTGGAGACGATCGAGTGCATCAGCTCGAAGGCGTCCTGGGTGACCGATTGGTCGTTCTCGTCGTCGGCCAGCGCCGCGCGGCAGAAGTCCGAGGACACCACCTCGGTGGGCAGGAAGTGGCGGCGGGCAAAGGTGGACTTGCCCGAGCCGGTCGCGCCGACGAGCATGACCAGGCAGAGTTCCGGAATGTCGATCTGCACGGGACACCTGCCTCAGGGTTGGAGGGTGAAGATGGCCATCTGGGTGGGCGCGCCGAGGTGGGCATCCGCATCGCCAATGCCCTCGAAACGCACCGCATAGCCGAAGTGATCGGCCTGTTGGCGCGCCCAGGCCTGGAACTGGGGCCGCGACCATTCGAAACGGTGGTCCGGATGCCTCAGCCGGCCCGCCGGCAGACCCGGGAACCGGGCGTTGTAGTCCACGTTCGGCGTGGTCACCACCACCGCCTTCGGCCGGGCGAACTCGAAGACCACGCGCGACAGCATGCCCAGCCGCGGCTCGTCCAGGTGCTCGATCACCTCGACCAGCGTGGCCAGGTCGTAACCTGCGAAGCGGGCATCGCGGTACACCAGCGAGCTGTGCAGCCAGCTCAGCTTGTCCTGCAGCATCTGGGGCTGGCGGTCCAGGTTCAGTCGCTCCCGCGCCAGTTGCAGGCTGCGGTGGGACACATCCATGCCGGTCAGCCGCACCACGCCCTTCATCGGCAACAGCTGCTTGAGCAGCCGCCCCTCGCCACAGCCCAGGTCGATGACGCTGCTGGCCTGCAGCGACTCCACCACCGCGGCCACGGCCTCCAGCCGCCGCTCGTTGAGCGACAGGCTGCGCTCCAGCCGGTGCTCCTGCTCATCGCCACGGGGCGCGTCGGTGCCGTCCGCGGTGGCGGCATCCTCGGCGGTGCTGCCGTCCGAGACCACCAGGCGGTCGATCGCCAGGTCGGCCAGGCTGCGCCGGTGCTTGAGGTAGCGGCGCACGATGAGGTCGCGCTGCGGATGGGTGCCCAGCCAGGGTTCGCCCCGGGCCAGCAGCTTGTCCACCTCGTCCTCGCCCACCCAGTAGTGCTTGCTGTTGTCCAGCACCGGAATCAGCACATACAGATGCGTCAGTGCCAGGTGCAGCGGCGCGGTCGTCCTCAGCTGCACGCTGAAGTAGGGGCTGGCCCCCCAGGACGGGAAGCGCTCGTCAAGTGGCAACTGCCGCGCCTCGACCTCGTAGCCCAGCGGTTCGAACAGCGCGCGCAGCAGGCGCTCGCCGCCACGGCACGGCAGGGTCGGCAGCGAGAACACCAGCGGCAGCGGCACACCCACCAGCTCGGGCCGGTCGGCCGAGCGGCCACCCATCGCACTGCCCAGGGTGTCGGCCATCGCCGCGCTCAGCAAGGACGAGGCCGCGTACGGCCGATCGTTCACGTACTGGTCCATCAGGCCGGCGCTGGCCGACGTCCCCTTGCGGTCCCGCACCAGACCGACCGGGTCGACCTCGACGAACAGGGCCGCGGTGCAGCGCTCCTCGCTGACCTCGGGAAAGAAGACATGGGCGACGCCGTAGGACTGGCGGCGCGAATGCACGCGCTCGGGATGCTTGTGCAACAGGTAGCCCAGGTCGGTCGCCGGACGATGGGTCGTCGTGATTGCAAGCAGCATGCTGGCCTCCCCTCTTCTTGTGGGCGCCATTATCGATGCGGTCCTGGGCCATTGCGCCCGACGGGTCGGGCGGAACGTACACTACGATGCTGATGTCCGGGGAAGGCTGGCCGAGTGGTTTAAGGCACCAGTCTTGAAAGCTGGTGCATGGGTTTGGAAAATTGAGTGTTGACGCCAGCTTAGGAGTGATCGTCTCCGCAACTTTGCCGATCATCTCCGCAACTGGAGGCGTGCCAGAGCGGTTTAATGGATCAGTCTTGAAAACTGACGACGGGGTAACTCGTCCGTGGGTTCGAATCCCACCGCCTCCTCCAAAACACATGCGGTTGATGAGTGCCAAAGCCCTCTTCCGTGTGCAGCACTCAACAGCCTTGGCACCTATGAAAAGTGCCTTAACTTGGCAACCCAGAAGCGCGTCCTCTACGACCGCTTGCCGACAGCATCCCACCAAGCCAGAGTGATGTAGTGATGGTGGGTGGGAAGGCGGGTAGGCTCTGTGCCGATCGTTGCTCGAGAGCTGACAGAGGTTGAGCTAAGAGCTCTTGTGGCGCCAGGCACCCATGCTGTGGGAGGGGTCACCGGCCTATGCCTCCAAATCACCAGCACAGGAGCAAAGTCATGGCTGCTGCGGATAACGGCCAACCAGCGTCGACGGGAGTTCGGCCTCGGAGCCTTTCCAACCGTCACCCTTAACCGCGCTCGCGAGAAAGCGCGCGCCCTCCGCGAAAAGGTCGGCTCAGGTGCCGACCCAACTCTCCAACGCCGAGCGGCCAGTGCAGCACGTCGCGTAGCCGAAGCCAAGATGGTGACCTTCAAGGCCTGTGCAGAAGCGTACGTCGCGGCAGAACTGAATGGCGGATGCAATGCTCGCCATGCAGCGCGGGTACTGCAGGAACTCCAGCGCTACGCCTTCCCGATGCTTGGGCGCCGGGACGTGCGCGCGATCACGGCAGAAGGCGTCTTATCCATCTTGCAGCCACTTTGGACGACCAAGTTCGCAACGGCAACCAAGCTGCGTGGCCAGATTGAGCGAGTGCTGCGCTTCGGGATTGCGAGCGGCTTCAGGAATGAGCCAAACCCAGCCAATTGGGCAGGCAACCTGGAAGCGATGCTTCCAGCACCTGAGGTCGGACCAGATCTCAGACAGGTTTGAACTGGAGTCGGCCCACCTGTGACGGGTTGTCCTGACCTTGTTCGATGAACTCCCGCGGGGTCAGGTGACCGAGGGAACTGTGGGGCCGGTGCTCGTTGTAGTCGTGGCCCCATTAGTGGATTTTTTGCCGTGCATCGTCGATCGAAGTGAACGCGTTGACGTTCAGACATTCGTCGCGCAGCCGCCCGTTGAATGACTCGATCATGCCATTCTCTACGGGCTTGCCGGGCCGAATGAAGTCGAGCTGGACACCGTGACGCCATGCCCACTCGTCCATGACTTTGGACGTGAATTCCGTCCCGTTGTCTACGGTGATCGCCTGGGGCAACGACCGCTGCTTGGACAGGTGGTCGAACGCCCGTACGACGCTCATTCCGGTCAGCACGAAATCGACCTCCAGCAGCACGCTTTCGCGACTCCACTTATCGACCACGGTCAGCACCCGGAACTTCCTGCCGTCGACCAGTTGATCGTGCACGAAGTCCATTGCCCAATACTGCCCTGGCCCAGTTGGCCGGGGCGTCGGCCCTCGATGCAGGCTCATCTTCTTGCGTCTGCGACAGCGCATTCGCAGCTGAAGGCCTTCCTGTCGGTACAGCCTGCGCACTCGCTTTCGGCCGACTGGCCAGCCTTCTCTTCGCAACATGACCGTTATGCGCTCGTAGCCAAACCGAGGCCTGGCGTTGGCGATCTCGCGGATACGCATCGTCAAGGCGGATTGATCCTTGGCTCGGCTTCGGTAGTACCAACTGGCGCGCGTGATCTTCGCCAGTGCACAGGAACCTACCGCGCTGACGTGGAACCTGTCCTGGATCCAATGGGCGATCTCCTTCCTGCGCACCGGCGTCAGATCTTTTTTTTGATGACCTCCTGCAGGATCTGCTTGTCCAAGGTCAGATCGGCAACCAGCCGCTTCAGGCGGGCGTTCTCTTCGCTGAGCTGCCGCAACTGTCGGGGCTCCGTTACCCCGAACTGGGAGTACTTCTTCTTCCAGACGTAGAACGTTGCCTCGCTGATACCCATTTTCCGACAGACATCGCCGACAGGGGTACCCGATTCGGCCAGCCGCAACGCGAAGGCGACTTGCTCTTCGCTGAACTTGCTCTTCTTCATCGCTCGTGCTCCTGGGCTGCTCAGCAGCCTGGTCACGGGCGACCGTACTCTAGTTTTCAGCTGTAGCGAAATTCTGGTCCGACCTCAACGTGGACCTCCTTCCGCCACAGTCGATGCGGTAGACGTCTTTCCCGGCAGCGGAAACTTCACCGTGTTCGAGCAGCATCCCTCAGCTTGAGGCTGGCTTTCCTCCAGATGTCTTCATCTCAAGTAGTTCAAAAACTTCAACTTCTTCAAGTACTTCAACTTCTTCAACGGTCCAAGTGGCAAGCCGCTCGCCGGATGGGACCTGTGCGGTTGAAGTTGTTGAAGTTGAAATAGTTGAACTCGACACGGTGGCGAAGGCGCTGGCGCCGCGCCTGCCCCGCCCCGTTTCTCCAACGTGCTGCGCCCTGCCCTGGTCAATGCGAGAGAGAATTTGACAATGGACCCCACCGACTTCCTGCGTACCCTGGTGCCCGGCTATGCCCAACTCAGCGACGAGGAGCGGTCCGCCATCGCCAACTTCAGCCTGCTGTGGAGTGCGATGGAGGGTCGCATGCTGCAGAGCAACGCGAACCCGGGGTCACTGGCCGAAGCTGCCAAGGCACTGAACGGGCAAGGCCTTCTGCGGTACGACCGCTTTGAGAAGAGCCTTGGGTATTTTCGGGATCGCTACTTCCAGGGCGGCGTGTTCAACGAGAGGTTCGAGCATCTGCTCTGGCGGAAGAATGACCTCCGCCCTCTCGTCGAAGCCGTGCTCAGCGGCAAGGACGACGACATCGAACACGTTGTTCTCGCGCTGCTGATGATCGCCTATCGCCTGCGCAACAACCTCTTCCACGGCGTGAAGTGGGCCTACGGCATCCAGGGCCAGCAACCGAACTTCGAGCATGCCTCTGACGTGCTGATGCACATCCTCGAACTGCAAACACCTTGACCAGCAGGCCCGTCGGCCCTCGAGTCAGGCTGGATCCGCCGCGCGGGTTAATGTCATGCGGCCGAACGAGTAGCGACCCAGCGAGTTGAAGTAGTGCCCTTCAGCAGTCCCGCGCGCTTCGTCGAAGGTCAGTTCGCAAAAGCCCTGGTGCTTCTGCAGTTCCGGCTCCCCGGCCTTCGGGTGGTTCTGGTAGCTGTAGGACAGCTTCGCCGCACCATCGTGCTTGAGCAGCACCGAGGCCGTCTCGCTGAACGAGCCTGATTGACCGGTCTTCAGCTCGATCGCGATGCGATCCCACTTTTGGGTGATCTTGATTGTCCCTGCCCAGTCGAACTTCAACTCGCCTTCGAGCGTGAGCGATCTGCCGGTGACTGACCAGGTGCCGCTCAGGTCAGGAATGCCCAGCAGCTTGTTCAGCCAGCGCCACACGTACCGGTTGAAAGCCCAGTAGAGAACGGCGTACACGAGTCCTGTGGACACCGTGAAAGCAACCATCTTGGCCTGGATGGATGCCGTCAGCACCGGCCAGCCACTGGCCCAGGTGACGATGCTGGTGAGGATCGGCGCCAGGACCACGGAGGCGAAGCCCAGCCAGCGGCCGATCTCCGAGCGCTTGTGGCCAATGATGGCGTATTCGTGTGGTGTCATGGGGATCTCCGGCGTGGAGCCTACCAGCGCTTCTTCGCGCTCTTGAGGCGCCGCCAGGCCGGATTGTTGGAGCTTGGCGCAGCCAAGTGCTTGATGTCCCGGACCGTCACCGGCACACGGCGGACGGCATAGACCGAGCCGTTCATGCGAACCACGCAATCCATGTGATGAACGCCGACGTAGGCCGTTTTCTCCTCGACGCTGAACATTCGTGCCGCTGACCAGCGATGCCCAAGGTCGCCGATCAGCGCCGACTCCTGGCCCTCGTTGCGGACGGTCCACTCCACCGTCGCCATGTCAGGCACGACGTGCGGGTTCGTGATCGTGAAGACCAGGTCGCAATCGCGCGCGACACCGGGTACGCCGTTCATGTGGCTGGCCATGTGTCGACGCGGTTTGCGCGCGAACACGTCGACGCGGATCTCGGGCAAGACCATCAAGGCCCGGCCCGCCGGGTTGACGACTTCGACTTCTTCGGCTTCGGGAAGCGGCATCAGGAACGAGAAGGCCTGCGACCACGCCAATGCGGCGGAGACCTCGTCCTCCGCTGTTGAGGCTGCCTCCGCCGCATCACGAAGGGCTTGCCATCGGCTGAGGAAGGCATCCCACTGGTCCGACGCGATGCGATTCAGGTTCTCGGTCTTGTCGATGGGGTTGGGCACGACAGAATCGTTGAGGAGCCTTTCGTGGACATCCCGAATCACGGTGCGCAGTGCATCGTCGTCATCCTCGCGCTCCCACAGACGCCCCAGCTGGCGCATGAAGGCGCAGTAGCTGTCCGCGACCAGGACACTGAGCATGACCGAAGAGGGCCTGGCATCCGGCGCATCACGAAACCCGACGGCCGCCCAGGCCTTCAGATACCGGATGAGGCGTCGCATCTGGTCCCGGTCCTCGCCATCGGCGACATCCTTGAACCACTTGTACAAGGGCTTGGGATCCCGGTCTTCCCAGCCGTCTTGCAGATGTGCCAGCCGACGCCGGTCTCGCCCACGGTCGAGGTGGTACGTCGGCGTGTCGATGTGGAACTGCTGCTCGTACACGGCGCGCGAGCAGCGGTCCTTCGGTGGCTCGACCACCTCGACCAGCGTGTTGGTCCTTGCCTGGTATGCGTGCAATTCTCGCTGAACCCAGTCCCTCAACTGGCGCGGCGTTGGCTCGATGTCCTGCTCGTCGGGGTCCCACTCGAAGTACACGCCCAGATCGACGTCATAGCGCTCGCCCTTGTGAACGGGCTTGATGAGCGTGGCGTACTTGTACGAACCCTGCAGCCAGGTGCTGATGGCGTAGCCGTGCTGCTGCGAAAGCTCGCGCCTGAGGTGGTCGGCGAGCTCGTTCCACTGCGTCCGAAGAAACTCGACCTGCTCGGGTGATGGAGTCACCCTCGTGTAGAGCGTTTGATCGGCCGCGCCATTGAACAGCCGGGAGGCTAGACCCATTGGCGAGCTCCCCAGCCCGTGCGAGGAGATCCCAACCGGCCGCAGTTCATGATCAGGCTGAGCATTACAGGATGGCCCGATAGCCGCCGAGCGCCTGGGGCGTCTGGGCAAGTCCCTGCCGCAGGAGCACGTCGAGGTAGGCATCGACGGTCATGGGCGGGTTCTTCAACTGGCGGCGTTGGCGCTGCGCCGCCGCGATGACGGCGGCAGGATCGAGGTCGAAGAGGTTGTCGACAAACAAGTCCGGGTGTTGCGCCTCGATGCCGAACGGCTCCAACGCGTCGGCCGGAAAGTCCTTCTCGTTGAAGGTCACGATGACGCTGGCGCCGCACCGGATTGCCGCAGCAAGGACATGCCGGTCTCCAGGATCGGGCAGCCGCAGGTTCTCGGCGATGGCCTCGTGACCGGTGACCAGGGCATCCGGGATGGCCTGATCCATCGGCGCCGAAGTCCTGTTCAACTGCTCAGCCGTCAGATCAGACCGATCGCGCAGCAGGCTGCGCTTCCACTCTTCATGGATCTGAGAACTCCACCGCGCCCTGAAGCGGCCGGACAGTCCGAGCCACATCAGGAAGTCCCGCAACGGCGCCGGATAGAGCACGCAGGCGTCGTAGACCGCGGTGAAGTTCGAGTGCCTCATTCGTAGCCCATGCGCAGATCCTGGGCCTGCTGCGCCAGAGCCTCCATCGCCGCCTGGCTGGCCGTCTCCCGCTCATCCCGATACCGCATCAGGTCAGCGAAGAGCACACGCCGATGCTTGCCAGTCTTGTGGAACGGTAGAACGCCCTCCTCAAGCAACTTGACGAGATGGGGGCGCGACACGTTCAGCAGGTCCGCCGCTTCCTGCGTGGTCAGCTCGGCATGGATCGGCACGACCTTGACGGCATTGCCGTCGGCGAGCTCGGTGAGGATGTCGACAAGCAGCCTCAGCGCGGAGGTCGGCAGCTCAACCTGGTGCGCCTTGTTCTTCTCGTCATAGATCTGAATGCGTTGAATCTCGCCGTGCGTCGCGAGGTACGCGGCCAGCGCACGCTGGCCCTTGGCGGCGGCCTGCACCTCTTGCGCAAGTGGCAAGGTCGTACGGGACAGGTCGTTGGTGGTCATGGTGGTCTCCGGGATGCCTTGACATCATAGTCGAAACAAACGACAGTCGCAATATTCGAAACGCAAGGGAGCGTCCACCATGAACTACAGCCAGAAGATCCAGCGGCTGAAAGACCGCCGCCAGGGCCTGTACAGCCGAGACGGGGTCTACAACTTTGTCGAGGCGATCACGGGCACGAGCAAGCTCGAGAAGTTCCAGCAACTGGCCGAGCCTGAAGCGGTCAAGTACGCGATCGGGGCCATGCAGGCCGTCGACCCGGAATACACCCAGAAGTCCTACGCCGAGGGGAACCGCGTGCGGGATCGCCTGGCCGAAGGCCTGAGCACGGCCGGCATTCCGGCGGTTTTCGACTACCAGGGCTCGGTGCCACTCGACGTCCATGTTCGTGGGAACAGCGACATCGACCTGCTGGTCCTGCACGATGGGTTCGTCACCGTGGAAGCGGCCGCACAGGCGGCGTACACCTACCTTGACGCGCCAGGCAAGGCGCCGGCGGAAGAACTCGCAGACCTTCGCAAGGAGTGCATTGCCATCCTCGAGCGCCGCTTCTGGGGCGCCAAGGTCGACTCCTCACCAAGCAAGGCGATCACCCTGACCGGCGGCTCGCTCCAGCGCGCGGTCGACGTCATCCCGTCCCACTGGCACGACACCCTTGACTGGAAAAGAACCGGGGACAAGCGGTATCGCGACATCTACGTCTTCGACAGCAAGGCCGCCCAGCGCATGAAGAACCGCCCGTTCATGCACATCGGGCTCATCGAGGACAAGTGCATCGCCGTCCGTGGGGGACTGCGGAAGTGCATCCGCCTGATGAAGAACCTTCGGTACGACGCCAGCAAGACCATCGACCTGTCGAGCTATGACATCGCAGCCATCGCCTGGCACATGACAGATCAGGAATTGGTGGTCCCGTTCGGGGTTGATCTGCTTCTGGTCGAACGCGTGCGCGCGCACCTGAAGTTCCTGCTTGACCTTCCTGCATACCGTGACGTCCTGCTGGTTCCGGATGCATCTCGGCGCATCTTCGACAAGCCTGAGAAGGCAGATGCTCTGGCGAATCTGTACAAGGAAGTTGAAAGACTTTCATCCGACCTAGCTCGAGAGATCAACCCTCTCGCCGCGTACGCAGGGCTGCCGTGCAACCAGGTGCTCAACAAGGCCATCATCCTGTGAAAGTGGAAGCGCTTTGGCCCGCGGCTTACGGCTTACGGCTTACCGCTTCGGAGGCAGTTCAACCGCCAAGTGGGTTCATCATGTGGCCCGATGTCAGAATACTGGCTGCGTGCACTCACGGAGAAATTCGGATGTCGATGTCTGCGTCGGAGGCCGAGCGTCTCTTCGAGATGGGAAAGGCGGGCGACGCCGAGCTGCTTGATCGCGCAGGCCATGCATGGCCTGCGGATCAGGAAGCTCTACGCCCTAGCGATGCCGAAGTTGCAAGGTATGCACGGATCTCGGCCTACCGCTCGGAGCAAGGCTTGGCTAGTGAGTGGCAGGCTAGGCATGTCGCTGCTGCATCACTGACCGGCAACCTTAGGAGCCTCTGCCTCTCGCTACAGCCGGCATTCTTCATGTTGGTATCGCGTAAACACTACAGGGGCGCACACGCCGTGCTCGATGCAATGGGGGCGATTGCCGGAGCCTGTTCGGTCGACGGCCCGCCAGAGGCTGCTTTGGTGGACCGGATATTGGCAGAGCGTAGGGCGTACCTCTATCGGATTGAAGAGCGCTGGGAAGAGTCGATCGTCTGGTACCAGCGCGCTCTCGATCTCTGCGATCGCGGCACTCGCAGCTTCGCCAAAGTGAGAGGGGGACTCGCCCTCGCCAAATGGCTGGCAGGCGGCCCTGTTGAGGACGCAGTAGCAGAGTTCAAGTCGCTGGTTGAGCTCAGTCAGCCTTGGCGGAACGATGTTTTCGAAGCCGCCACCTCCAATCTTGCTGCCGCGCGATCGGGCAACCACACGGCGAGCGTTCCGTTCGATCTCGTCTGAGTGATGGGGAAATTGCCAAGATGGAACGGTTCACGCCCCAATCGAATTCCAAGTTACGAGGTCAATCAAGCGGCGCGGCGGCCGGTTCAGTGGTGTTGCGAAAAAATCTGAGGTGACGTATTGGCTTGGCATTCGCTAGTCCACGCACCTTTAGTTCCACATCAGTTCGCAAACGCTGGGGTACGGCGGCGCGCAATGTCAGCACATTCAGTCGAAAGACGGAATCTAACAGAATACTAGCATTCCTCTACCTGCATATCCAAGCTGCTTTCCTGTGGCACAAACCCCTTTCGGAGGCCCAATGGCCGAAATCAACTCAGGTCCCGATTTGACAGCATCAGCCAGCAGCGAACTAACCAAGCTGATTCTATCCAGACGAAGCGTCCGGGACGAGTACCTGGACAAAACCGTCCCGGACGCCATCGTCGAAGAGATTCTGCGCTGCGGTCTATCAGCACCGTCGTCGAAGAACGCGCGGCCGTGGTGCTTTCATGTTTTGTCGGATCGCACTGTACTGAGGGAGTTGGCAGCGGCGGTAGTTTCCGCTGATGGTGCTGACAGTTATGTGCCGAACGATCCCGAGACAGGCAGGCCCCGCGCCGACTGGACCTCTTCCGTTGCCGAGTCCGCCGCCACACTTGCCGCTGTACCCTTGGGGATATTCATCGAGAACTTAGGGGCGTTCAGCAGAGGCAGGGCGACTTTGGCATCAGTTCCTCAGGACAACCTACGCCGAAGTCTCGTCGGCTACACGTTCGAAGTGATGGGAATCGGCTCAGCGCTTATGAACATGTGGTTAGCGGCGAACGCTCTGGGCCTGCAAGCTTCATTCATGGGCGATATCTGCGTCGCCGAGAAGGCTATAGCCAAGCGACTAGGAATTCGCAAGGACCTTGTGGGAGTCCTGGCCCTCGGCTACAGCACCTCAAAGCCTCCGCCCAATCGCGAGCGGTACGACACCACCGATGAAACACGCGTTATCTGGCATCGTGGCTCGCCATCTTCTTGACCGCCTGACAAAGACTGGCCGGGGTGTAAATCAGCTTAGGCTGGGATAGAGACAAGCGACAGCGCATGTATATTCACTTGGCACTGATTGCGAGAAAGACCTAAGTGGCGCTCTACATGATAAACAGCCCGAGATGCTACTCAATACATAGAAATCAAAGTGAATCATGCAACTAACAAGCGCACAGCGACTCAAGTTCCAACTTTTCGAACACGGGCTTTCAATCACTCGTGATGCACTGCAAGCGTTGAAGCAAGCCGCAGCAGGACAAGCGCTATCTTCTGACGACTTTGCCTCTACGAGCGGCATCATTCTTCGACTTGAAGACAATGTTTGGGTGAACGCTCCTGTATCTATCTTCAATCCGAACTTCGTAGTGAATTCGCCGTATCTTCTTGAACACGGAAACGACGGATTCGTTGTCAGGGGAAATGGATTGGAGAGCCGGGCAAAGTACTGGCCTCAGCCCAAATTTCACTCGCAGGTGGGTGCGGATGGGCTACCACTCACGAACTATGTAGTCACACATGGCGATCGGGCCCGCCTTTCACCCATCCACGGATGTGGGATGGTGTGCAAATTCTGCGACGTTCCGTATGGAGTTCGGTATGGAAAAAAACCCATTCCAGCGATGGTCGATGCAGTAGGCCGCGCTATCGCCGACCCGTTACAACCTGCACGCCATCTACTCATTTCTGGGGGAACGCCCCGATCCGCAGATATCGGATGGCTAAAGGAAGTCTACCGTGCAATCCTGACAAGCTTTCCTTCAATTGATATCGACATCATGATGGTTCCGGTCGATGATCTACTGAACGTCGAGGAATTGGGACTTATGGGGGTCCACCAGTTATCCATCAATCTGGAACTATTCTCCGACTACGCGGCTCGGCGATTCATGCCTCAGAAGTTCCGCCAGGGCCGCAATCACTACCTGAACTTCATCGAAAACTCCGCCACTGCACTGGGCGCGGGACGGGTTCGTTCGATGCTGATGGTAGGGCTTGAACCGCCTGAAGAAACCCTGCACGGTGTACAGGCCATCGTTGAGCGAGGGGGCGTCCCAGTGCTCAGCCCCTTCAGACCGGATCCAACGACGCCGTTGAAAGCCATGCCACCGCCCAGCGCAGATTTGATGCAGAGCGTGTTCCTTTCGGCCATGGAGATCGTTGACAAAGGAAGCGCACATTTAGGACCGAGTTGCGTACCATGTACGCACAACACGCTCACACTCGCCAGCACTTCTCAAGGCTCAGGGCACCACAGCCACGGTCAGCCTTTCCTCGTCTGAAATACCCACGGAATCGCGTCATGCCACGCCACCTTGTCAGCGTCGACGACATTCGCGACTCTGAACTCGAATCCATCTTCTTACGCGCGCGTCAGTTCCGCACCGGAGCTCGGGATGCCGCCCGCTCATCCAGGCTCAGCGGAAGGGTAGTAGGCCTATTGTTCCTCCAAACTTCGCTGCGGACCCGAGTGGGATTCGCTACTGCTTGCGCTCGACTCGGCTGGCAAAGCGTGTCTGTGTTTGAGCAGCGTGCCAGCGAAGTGTCCATGGCTGAGAGCATCGATGACACGCTTCGTGTTGCGGGAGGCATGGTCGATCTCATGGTCACTCGGCTTCCTGTACCAGTCGGACCAGTCGCTTCGAGCTCACCGGTCCCCGTCATCAGCGGAGGCGATGCAGGCCCGCTTGCCGAACACCCAACGCAGGCCCTCATTGACGTGTTCGCGATGGAACAAGAGCGCGGTCGAGTCGGGGATCTACACATCGCCATCTGTGGCGACCTTCGTATGCGAAGTGCCCGAAGCCTGACTAGGTTGCTACTCCGTCGACGACCGAGGAAGCTGTCTCTGATCTCCGTGCCCGCCCTCATGGATCCTGTCCTTGCAGGCAATCCAGATCCGATCCTCGACCGCTGCCAACTGAGCGAGGTTTCGGACGTTGACGTGCTCTACGTTACCGGCATCCCGCATCAAGCCATTCCCGAGGACGTACGAGACACTTTGCGCGTCACTAGCGACGTCATGAAGCGCCTGCCAAAGAATGCTGTCGTATTGTCTCCAATGCCAGTAATAGACGAAATCGATTCGCAAGCTCGGTGCGATGATCGAATCAAAATGTTCAATCAGAGCGACAACGGCGTCTACGTCAGAATGGCAGTCTTGGAGGCGATGGGCGACGCCTCCGCTGCTTAACTATCTACGCGGACGTCTGCGGCAATACCGAACTCAAGCCGCGCTGGGTAAGTTCGAAAATCCATCGCCTTCAGTTTCTTGAGCACTTCATCTGGCTCTGGGGGCATAGGCAATCGTGCCAACGTTCCAATGAAGTCATTCGTGACGCCGACTCTGAGGCTGTCGCAGAGATCGATATCGAATAGACGAGGATCACTTAGGGTGCACAATTGATATACCTGACAGTTCTGAAACTCACTACGACCTTGCAGATTCGCACCGAACCAACAATTGGCAACGACGCAGTCGTTCAGGCTCACTGACACCTTAGGAGTAGCCGGCGAATCGACGGCTTTGGTCACCGTGAGGCCACGAATTGCGCTCTGAACAATGTCGATGGCGCAATCGCTGGCTTCAACGACGTCCAACGACGAACCGGCGATGAAGCGAAGAGCCAGAGTGCCCCCGTCTACAAAGTGGCATGCCCTGACCATCAGGGAACTCAAGCGCCCACCGAACATTGACAGCCCGTGATCTTCCAGGCACCAGTCGTGTTTGGCAACGAACCCGTTCCGCCAGGGCATCGCACTCAGGCCGGAGGTGCGAGAGAAGAGATCCAACTCGGGGGGGCGGCCGCCCTGCTCGACTTGCAGTTCTCTATAGTGAGTCAACTCGTCCACGGTCGCACGCTTGGCGCACACGCGAAACGCGGGCAGCCGGTCGTCCTTCAAGTCGGGGTTCGGTATCACCGTGCTCGTACCGCCGACAATCGTGCACCCTTCAAACGTCACGTTGTCCATCAGGCAGTTGACGAACACCACGCCCTCAAAACGACAGCCTCGGAATCCCGTTCCACGAAAATCGCAGTTGACGAAGACGATCCTTACGAAATCCGCGGTGACCTGACAGTCCTTCCAACGCAGATTGACGAAAACTTCATGTTCTCTTGACTCGTTCCGCAAAGGCAGCGGTTCCGTATCACGGCCAAGCCAGTCCAATGTGCGCCCTTTCGCCGCAGTCAGCAAATGAAGTGCTGCTCCAGCGTCGGAACGTCTACGGCGCGCCCATGACTCAAGAGCGTCGGCGAATCCATCATGGATCAACTCCAGCATCCTTCGGCTGCCGCCTGCGGGACTTGCTTGAATAAGCATGGCTTCTTCGAGCCAGCACTGAGCGAATACCAAGCGGCGAAGCTCCTCAATGAGCACATCGCCCGGGAACATTCCGAGCATCGGCCCCGCCGTGACGTCTTGCGGATCCGCTTCCCATGGAAGCACGTCGATACCCTCCTCCTTGGCCGCGAGGGTCGGTTCGCTGAACTGTGGGTTGAAGCCTGGGTGATCGACTGATCGCTTGATCTCCGCCCGGCCAACGGTCAGGAGATCCTCTCCGCTAAACTTCTTCTCGGTCCGGTGCAGCAATTGTTCGTGAACCAGCGCAGCCGCCTCGTGGTCAATCGACCGCGACTTACCGTCAAGTTTTGCCCCATCGATCAGTTGGGTCAACTCAGCGCCAAGTGTCATCCTGGCAAGGTCCCACGCTTCGCGCTCCAGTTTGTATCCACCGCTGGAGAGTTGCGGAACGATCCGATAGGCGAGCGCCAGTGCTCCCTGCACGAACGAAGTGTCGCATCCCTCGATGTGCATCGAGGGTTGATCCTCAAATCCGGCCGCTTCACGCCTGTCCCTCGATTCGCAGGCTCTCTTGCAGTTTTCGAGCTTGGCCTCAACTGCCTTTCGTAACCCGTAATCGAACAACGTCAACGCCGCACCACTTGCATCGACGCGTTCTGCAGCTGCCTCCTCCATCGCTCGTACGTGCCTGATCTGGATGATGGGAGTCGCGTCGCTTCCTGCATCACCTTTGGCCGCAAAGTAAAGCGCGTATTGCGTCGCTTGAAGGTGGAGAGGGCCAATGCTGTTCCAGCGCATACCGGGAGCCCTTGCGGACTCACGCCAGAGTTCGAAGATGCGGTTGGCCGCCTCTTTCTCGATGTACTGACTTGTGCCCGCCTTGTCGCTGGAAATGATCTCCTGAATGTCCTCGTCAGCTCGAAGCGGCTCCAAGACCTTCGTTGATATGCTATACGGGGCGGCATCCCTTTCAATCTGACGCAGTCTTGTCACGAACTCCAGACGAAGCGACAGAACAATCTTCAACTCTGTTCTTTTGTTTGCATCGAGGATCCAACTCGATACCTTACGGAACATTGCAGGCTGGTGCCTGATGAGATGTTCGAACTGGTCGAGCACAAGAACTACCTTCTTGTACGCGAGTTGGTCCAGTTGCTCGAACACCGTCTCGCCCTTCGCGTCCAGTGGGCAGCCTTGCAAAATCGCTTCAGGACCGAGGATGCGGCGCATGAAGCTGTCGGCCTCTTTGTCGGGGCTATCAGGATGCGGGTCAGACCATTTCCTGCATACTAGAACGCGGTAACCAGATTTACGCAAGTCTTCGACAAGTCTCGTATTGAGCAGACTCGACTTCCCAGCGCCTGACTCCCCACTCAAAATGACAAGACGGTGCTTCTTCACCCTGTTCACGAAATCGCTGGAGTCCTGCTTGCGGCCAACGAACGATCCACGGTCCGTTTCGCTATCGTTAAGCGGCCGCGGACCTGGCCAAGGACACTTGTCAAGACTCTGAAAAAATCCTCGCCAGAGGCTGAGCGTGGTCTTCATTTGCTGGTACCGCATCCATCTTTGCTAGCCGTCAACATCTCGCGCTTTCGGAGATGGTCCGCATAGTGGTCTAGGTCTTCGCGGAATCCTGAACACGCGGACTTGACGATGTCGACGCCAAACCACTGAAGTAGGTCACGAGCAGCGGGCCCGACGTTCTTGACCACGACTAGGCCTGCAGTAAGCGGCATCCGATTCGAGGTACTTACCTCCTGCGTACTGGCTATACCCAGTTTGCTTGCCACGCGATGGCGGACGGCCGTGTCGTCCATCTGCACTCCCATTACCATCCAGTATCGCTCTTCCGCAACACCAGTTATTCCCCCGCTCGTGAAGGTGCCAGGCAAACCCAGTGATCCAGAACTCCCTGGCCCCACATGAAACATTTCTGAGCTGTGTTGCTGCATAGCGTCATACTCGTCGAGCAGCAGAGCGGGCACGACCCTTTCTGCCTTTATCTTGGACCAATCGTCATGAAAGGCCTGATCTGGATCCGTTTGATGAAGCGAAAGAGAGGTGGCCACCTCTACGTCCGGAAGTTCGATAAGCGGACTTCCTGCCAAGTGAATGACGAACGGCCAGTCTTGATACTCCCATCCAGTAAGTGTCGAGTCCAGTCCACTTAACCTGATCCAAGTTGTTGGCCGCAGTATGTCTTGGAGTTCGATTGTCTTCGTACCTACCTTTGGCGCGATCACCGCTCCTATCCACCTGAAAGAGGCCGTATCCGGATCATCGTCGTCTGCCAAAGCCGAGCGCGACTGGAAATAGATCGGCAGAGCAATGATGAAGCCTTGAACGTCATCACGACTCGCTAGTGCCATCTCCAGTTCAACATCAAACGACGTTGAGAATGCACAAGCGAAGGGGGGTGCATCTGCATCCGTATCGCCGAGTATCTGCCTTCTGAGTTCTGCCTGTGCCATCAACACGTTGGCAGCGCTATCGAAGAATTTCTGCCGTTCCGTCGACTCGTTGGCATGTCGCATCCGCCACGACTCGTTAGTGACATGCATGTAAGTCTTCCCGATCGACTCCAGCAATTGCGCTCGGCGAAGTCTGGGGCGTGGCGGAAATCCGTATGGACGATCACCATCCATTGGGTCGTCGAGGCGAGCAAGATCTGCCAACAGGTCGCTCCAACCCGGATAAACCGTTGACCAAGTGGTAAGTTCCAGCCAGGAGAACTCGGTCAGGATCTGCAGGTTCACTTGATCAATGCAATGGCCATCCACACCATTTAGATCCCGCTCCACCTTTTCAAGTATGGTGTACACAGCCGGGGACAGATCCTCAAGCTCTGCGCGACGGAGCAATTCCCTGACGTACATCCTTGTCGGTTTGACGAACCCGTCCAGAATCTCTCCATATCGCTGCGGGGCGATGTCCCGAAAGCCCCGCTGGAGCAAAATCCTGTCGCTAGCCCTTGGATGCAGAGGGCGTTCGAGCAGAGCAGCAGCCTCGTGAAACAGCCGGGTAAGCAGGGCCGTAACAAGCATTAGAAGTGCTACCGTCTCCCAGTTGCCACGGTGAGTCAGTTCTTCATTCTTTGACTCCGCAACGTTTGGCTCCCGCAGCCTTATGAGACTGTGTACGAATGAGCGAACGATCTCGACTGGGCTCTTGCCATCTGGTAGATTCGGTTTGCCAATTAGTGAATTGGAAATCGAATCTGCGCTGACCCACATCGCCCCCTCTGTGGACTCGCTCGAACAGCCACTTCCCAGGATGAGTGTCAACCAAGGCAACTCTGGGCCGAGAAAGGGACCGGGCCCCTTCGATCTCTTCAGTGGACCATTTACCTTTGCGAGGACGTTGCACAGCCTGTGAGATGACTTCAGTTCGCTCCGAGCAAGCTCGATTCTCTTTGTTAGGAACTCACCTCGATCCAGGTAGAAGTTGCCCGCGCGCTTGACTGCTCGGAACTTAATCATTCCGCCCTCCCCTGGCCAGGTGTGAAGTCAGGGACTCCAACGATGAGCGGACTTCATGTTCCATAGGCTCAGTCAGTGAGAACCCTGTGTTCGTGACGCTCGTCCTCACGGTCACTCGCGCTAATGTGGCCCCACTATCAACTTCAAAATCTGGTCGTGCGCACACGTCTACGTTGGCGCCCGACTCGATCAATCCTCCAAGGAAGTCTTCGATATCGATCCTGATCGGCTCTTTCCCAGTCCAGTGCAGGATCAATTGCGAGAGGGGCGCGGTCTCCCGCATCCGCTCAGAAAGGGAGCGCTGCCGAGGTAGCGGTACACCGAGTTGTGCCGCCAGGTGCTCAAGCACAAGGCACGGATGCCCGCACTCGACAGACAATCGTGCAGATGCAACAGTGGAACCTTGAAACCGCGGATTCACCTCAGTGAATCGAAGTACACCGGACTTGTCGAGCAAGTAGTCGACGCCAAATGCTCCCAGGTATCCCTTGGAGCGCAGCCATTGCCCAACGCGCACCGTGTAGTCCTCTATCCTGGATAAGAGGTCAAGGTCAAAATCTCTTGCCAACGCGAAGTCGTTGCCGCAGTAACCAAACGGGCGGGTGACACATCCTTCGATGCCGATCAGTTGAACCGAAGGATGATGAACAGAGACACCGTCATTCCAGACTACCGCGCCCACGTTTATCGGCAGGACATCACTGTAGTAAGGCGCAACACTGACGAAGGCTTCGTCTGTCTCCGGCCAGAACTTCGACGCTTCTTCCACGGAGTTGGCTCGGAAGAACCCCTGCCCACCGGAAGTTCGACTCCGCCTGAGAAGGATAGGCCCTTCGGACACCAACTCTCCTGCCCGAAGTTGTTCCTCGTCAGCGATGTAAACCCACGGAATCGTAGGAACCCCCAAGCCTTCGACCGCAGTCTCTACCCATGGCTTGTGCTCAAAAGCGAACTGCTGTGCACCGAAGAGTCCTAGGTGCATACATCTGTCGCGACGCGCAAACCAGATAGCCGAAAGGAAGTTCGATGGCCTATAGGGAAGCAGGGCGCTGGGCTCGCTTAGGGCTTGCAACAAGGATCTGCGAAAACTGACGACAGAAGGGTCGCCTCTGAAGTCATCGATGTCCCAGACTTCGGGATCGACTCGTCGCCCGAGTTGGTGCTCCAGCGCGACGCCTTCCACTGTCGATCGCCGGTCATACGCTCCAATGATGGAGTACGCCGAAGCGAGTTGCGGCAGGTCTGCAATGGACTCGATGTCCTCACCCCGCAGTCCGGCCCAGACGAGGCGGCGCCGGCCCAAGCGCGCAGAGACTTCAGAGATCAAATCAGCTCGGCGCATGTTCCGGCATCTCCTGGAGTTCTTTCATGCTGAACAGTCTACCGTCCACTTGGACCAGCACGCAGTCCGCAGCTAAGCCGTTTCGGATCACCACAAGGCCCTTCGGAGCCCCGCAGCGCAGTCTGAGTTCTGCTCGCCGCAAGGACGATACCGCCGGCGACACCGTGACAAGACAGCTGTCCCCACCATGACGTCCGATCGCTGCATAGATCAAGCCAGCGTCCGTAGTGGTTCCTGCGTCGAGGAACTCGATCGAATCAAGCCCAAAGGACACGTCACCGGAGGTCGGCCTACCGTCGGCATCGATCACGACCGCCTTGGCTTCAGCCGAACCTACCCGATGAAAAATGGCGGATCTGCAAGGCCCCGATGCGTCTTCATCGGACACCCAATGCGAGCCAGAACCTGTTCCGGGATACTCCGCACGGATGGTCCGCAGCCCTTGCTTGCCTGTGGCTACGATCTCAACGCGTCGCTCTCCTCGCATGGCTATTCCAAGGAGCCTCAGATCTCCGGGAATGTCTAGTACGCGCCAGCGTTCGATCGACGGTGCATATCGATTGAGAAATGCGATCTGGAGTAGCCCATCCTGGGCCTGTGCGCAAACCCTTCCGTCGGCATCAACCACCAGAGAAATGCCGCTGGCGAATTGGCCCATGGCACCGCGCGACGAGGGGTGCAGGATTGGACCAGTGCGGCTTGGCAACAGCCGGTATTCGACACCGCCAATACGAAATTCACACCAATGTCGGCCTGGCAGTATAGGTCGCCGCGAAAGGCTTTTCCCGCGACTAGCAGCGGGGGATCGATTTCGCGCCGGACTAAGGCGCTTTGCCTTGTTCGCAACCACTGAACCCGCGATCAACGGCAACGCAAGGCTGGCAAAGAACTCACGCCAGCCGGGGTGGCTGAACTTGAACTGCCAGCCATTGTTTGCCGCATGGTCCTTCTGCACGATCCCCAATTCGACGCAAGCTTGGGCGAAGCGCTGTCGCAGAGGTTCGGGCAAATCTGGCGCGACTAGTGGGCGGGGTCGTCCATGACTGTCCGATCCGGTCTCATGGATCCTGGCTGCTGTGGGAACAGATTGATCGAGAACAGGCCGTCCACTCTGTTCCAGGCCAATCTGCCTCAGGGCCTCTGCCATCAACTCTCGAAGCAACCTGCCTTGCATCGGAAGGTTCTGCCGTATCACGGAGTCTTGGCCTGGAAACCGTTGAATGACCTCCCGGTCGCCGGATGTCAGCAGCACATGCTGGGCGTGGTCCGGGTGTTTTGGATTGGCAGGATCGCCTTGATCGTGCGGGAGAGATTCGCTCCAGCAGGTAGCAATGGAGGCATGATCAGGCGGATACAGCGCACGATTGAGACGCATCCAGAGCCACCATGCATACAGACCGGTGATGTCTTCGAGTGGCACATCCACCCCGCGCTCCCAAAGTTCACACTGGAGAACAAGATGGATTGGCGATCCGCATAGATCCAACGCAGCCGGGACTTGCTTTAGATAGGCTAGCTTTTTGGTGCCTTCGCTTGTACCGAGACGGCGCAGCAGGTATTTGCCTACTTCATGAGGCTGCCAAGGCAGCACATCGAGTCGGAGCAACCGAACGCCGCTGGCCTCAATTCTGAGGTCTGTCCGGCAAGCCGCCACAAACGGCGTCGAAGCAGCCAAGCGCTCTTTCACGGCCTCCAGCACCATCGCGGCAAAGGCGGGGCGGTACTCTTGCTCAGACACATCCAACGCGTCCAAGTCGTCCAGCAGCAGTCGTGGCCGCAGGCCCAGCGCTGCCCATTCTCCCCGCCCCTCTAGCAAATGAAGCAGAGGCTCAGGTGCACCCTGCTCGCGAAAAACGGTCAGTACCCACTGCCACACCTTCTGACGCGACTGAGCACTTATGGTCATCCTAAGCAATTCCCGCGGCATGTCGCCCACGGACAGGTACACCGGTAGCTCGCAAGCATCGGCGGGTAGCAGAGCGCCAGACGTGTGGTCCATGCGCGGACCTCCTTGCGCCGACGACAGCGCTTCTAACGCCAGGAGCAGACGGTGGGCGCTGCGCTGCAGGTAATGGCGCAGAAGCGTGCTCTTGCCGCTTCCCGTTTGGCCACGCAAGGTGTAGGCATGGAACGCATTGAGGGTGTCGAAGCGCTGAAGCAGGCCCGGCAACGTGCCTGCGCTGTCGTCATCCAGTTGCGGTTGGCCCTGGCCCTCGCCCTTCAAGTCGGGCTTGACCTTCAGCAGCACATGGCGCTGCTGCACCCGTCCGCCCAGGTCGCGCTCCCAGCTGGCCCAGCAATGCAGCAGCCAGGTGCGCAAGCGGTTGGTGGGCTGCAGGTGTACCGCGTCGAGCAGCTGGGCGGCGGTGGTCTCGCGATCGGCGCTGGCGGGGCTGGTTCCGGCACTGTCCGGGTCGGTGGCCCTGTCGAACGCATCGACCGCCAGCGGCGCCTCGGCATCGGGATCGCGGTCGCGCAGGATGTCTAGCAGGGCCGCCTGCTCCGGCTCCAGCGGGTCAGCGGCCTGGACCACCTTCTGCAGCAAGGCCAGCATCGTGTGGCTTTGCTTCAGCGACACCATGCCGTCGGGCATGTCGGGCAGGGCCTGGCCACGGCTGACGTGCAGCACCACCCGCGGCGCGCCGTGCTCGCCGGTCACCAGGCGGGCCAGATCGTGCAGGGCTTCGGCCTTTTCCACCGCGCCGCCCACTGGCTTCAATTCCATGCCGTGGCCCAACGCCGCACTGCAGGCGGTGCCGTGCAGGTCACTGGCAACCAGACGGAGCAGCAGGTTGCGCCAACTCGGCTGCAAGTGGCGACGCAGCAGCCAGGCCGCCCCAAGCAGCAGTGCAGCACCGGCCGAGTCGCCCTGCAGCACGTCCAAGGGCTGGCCACGCCGTAGGGCCACGCTCCAAGCAATGGCAGTGTCGTTGAAATGTGAGTGGCCGGCGGGCACGGTGCTGGCTGCCGAATCCAGCAGGAAGTGCAAGCGGTCGGACACATTGGCCAGCGCGGCATCCCAGGTGGCACCCTTGTCGATGTGCTCCGCAGTGGCCGCGCGCAGCAGCAACGTGCTGGCCGGTGCCGGCGCCAGGCACAGGCGCGCGCCAGGCTGGCGCACGCGCCACAGCACCAGCGAGCCCGCCACGCCGCGGCCGGCGCTGTCAAGCAGGGCCAGCGGCAGGCTACAGTGTTCTTCCGCTGCGGGCGGCTGCCAGCCGCGATCACCGACGGCCCCGGGGTGGGCGGCGGCCAGCCAGTGCAGGCTGGTAGCGGCCGCGCGCGCAGCATGCGCGGCTTGCTGCGGCGTCAGGCCGAACTGCAAGCCATCTTCCCGGGCGCGTTCTGCCGCGCGGACCGCCAGGTCCGCCACCGGCTGGCCGCTGGCACCGGCCAGCACGGCATCGACCACACGCCGCACCTGCACGGCGGGCGGCTCGGCCCAGGCCAGCAGGGTGCCGGTGTTCGTCATCGGCGGCGGCACGTCGTTCAGCGCCGACAAGGCCGCCTGCAGTTTCGCAGCGCCATCCGCCACGCCTGGCAACCTTGGCAGCCGATAGGCCAAGTCCAGCAGCGGTGGCGCCAGCGGTCCGCTGCGCGGCAGCAGGGCTTGCAGCGCGAGACCGGGGCGCTGGGCCGCAGGATGGATTGTGGCCAAGTGGCGGAGGATCTCGTCGGGCGACATGGAGTGCGATGGGACGGGTCGAGTGCGGGAATTGTGGCCAGCGCCTGTTGTTCCTATTTCACGGCGCCAGGCGCAATAGCAACGCCGATGGATCTACGTCGATAGTCATCGCTCCCTCCTGAATTCCGGTCTGTCCTGCCGGGCTGCCCGAAGCATGCCAGATTCCGCGGCCGCGCCCAAACTCAGGCGCGACCGGGCGCCGGCTGCATCGGTGCGTGCCGGCCTACGCCGACGACCCGCGCGATGCGCGCCAACCGCGCCAGCAGGTGAACCGGCGTCGGTCCGGCACCTGGGGCTGCGGCAGTGGCTGCAGCCGCCGCCGCCACGGCCGCTGTGTCGCCCGCCGGCGCACGGGCGCCAACTGCGGTAGCCGCCGCATGCGCCTGGCGCTGGCGCCGTGATGCCCTGCTGAAGGCCTGCACGCCGGCGCCATGCACCAGCTCCGGACCGACGGCATCGGCCACCAGGCGTTCCAGGTCTGACCGTAGCTCTGCATCCTGTGCACGCACGGCCTCCCGCACCAGTTGGCGCTGGCGGCGCATGACCGCCACATGCAGCGCATCCAGCAGCCGTTGGCCATCGGCCTCTTGGCGTGCGTCGGCGGTGGCGGCGTCGTCAGGCACCAGCAGCTTGATCACGAAGCAGAAGCAGTCGCCCAGGAACACCAGCATCATGAGGCCTAGCATGGCCCAGGCCGGCACGCTGCCTGCATCCACTGCCGCCCACAGGGCGTGGTGGCGCGCAAAGCCGGTGGTGGCGCTGGTGGTGAGCGTGACCTTGTCGCCGTTCATGGTGGTGCGGTGCTCGTCCGTGGCGCGCTGCAGGGCCTCGGCCTGGCTGCTGCGGGTGGCAGTCAGGTCGGCCAGGACCTTGTCGAGCCGGGCCTGGTGCTGTGCCAGTTCCTGCGCGGCCTGCTGGCGCAGCGTGCTGCAGCGAACCTGCTGCTGACGCCAGGCCAGGCGGGCGGTCTGGTAGCCCGGTGCGTCAATGTCGGACGGGATGCGGGCTTGAAGCGCTCGGGCGGTGCCATCACAGGCATCGGCCTGTTGCTGCAACTGCACCAATGCGTCGGGCAGGCGGGCGCGCTCGGCGCGGGCGGCGGTGGCAGCGGCGTCGGTCTGGCCCAGTTGCTGGCGCAGGCCGGGCAGGCCCAGGCTCTTCTCCAGCGCGGTGGCGTGATGGTCGATGCCGCTGGTGGCCAGCACCCGGCCCTGGGCCTGCACCTGGGGCGCAAAGGCGACGATGACCAGTTCGTGTCCGGCCAGCAGCGCGTTGACGACCATGATGCTGCCCAGCAGCGTGGTCACACAGAGGCGTGCAGCACCGCCCATCGAGTCCAGGCACCGCAAAGCCACCAAATACATCACGCCCAGCACGCCGGCCACCGTGCCGGCCACCGCCACGGCGTGGCCAGCCGTGGCCGGCAGGTTCTGCCAAAAGAGCCAATGGCCCACTGCGATGATCACCATCGACACGATGAACAGCACACCCACGACGATGGACTTGCCGCACTCGCTGGCGGCGCGGCCCTGCAGTTGCTGCAGGTTGCGGCCGCCAAGCAGGGCCAGGGGCTTCCAAAACAGGCCGGTCATGGGGGTCTCCAGGGGCGGGTGGATCGGGTGGTCGCAGGTCAGGGCGCAGGTGGCGAGTTGGGCGTGGACGATGTCGTGGACGGGATCTCGGTGGCCTGCACGTCCACCACCTGCGGCGCGGCCGGCGCCGGCGTGCGACCGTCGATGGCGGCCTGCAACCGGGCCATCAGCGGGTCAGCCGCCGCCAGCTGGTGGGCGTGCGCGGTCGCGGCGGCAAGCTGATGGTGGCTGCCCACGACGGCCTGGGCGGCCGACTGGGCCAGCGCGTCCTGCACACTGGCGCCGTTGGCAGCCGAGGCGACCGGCAGCGCGCCGGCCTGACTGCGCACGACCTGCAGCGCCTGGCCGTGCAGCGCCTGCATCTGGGCCGAGCGGGCCAGCAGCAGCCGGGCACGGCTGCCCATGCGCTGGGGGGAAAGCAGGGCATCGGCCTCGGCAAGGACGTCGTCGTCGGTGGTGGACGTGGCGGAGGGCAGCAGTGGGGTGTAGCGGTTGGTCATTCGAGGCTCCATCAGGTCTGGTTCGAGGTGGATGAGCGGCGCGCTGCGGTCAGCGCTGGCCGGCGCGGTAGGTGTTCTGCACCGTCGCCTGGTACTCGTTCATGGTGCGGGCGAAGTCGGCCTTGAGGTCCTCATAGCGCTGGAAGCGAAAGGACACTTCCTGTTGGAAACTCGTGTCGTCGATCACTCCATCGGCCAACATCTGCTGCAGGTCATCCAGCTCGCGCTTCAGGTCGACATGCACCAGATTGCGGGCCTCCATCTCCAGAGCGCGCAGTTTGCGCAGCACGGTGATCTGGCTGGCCGCGGCGTTCTCGGCCAGCGACGCATAGCGATCGGAAAAGTCGATGCGGAACGAGGTGCGGATGAGCTCGACCTCGCCGCTCAGGCGCTCGAGCATCAGCGCGGTGGCCTGCTGGGCGCGGGCCTCGATCAGAGTCTTCTGCATCTCGCCGTCGGCCCGGTTCTGCTGGGACCGGGCGCGCAGGTTGCCCCACCAGCCCAGGTCCAGCGTGCCCACCTGGTCCCGCAAGTGCTGCTGCACGGCCGGCGTGGCCAGTGCGGCCGTGGCGCCTGGAGGCGCGTTGGTGGTGGTGGCCGGCATGCCGGCCTGGTCAGTGAGCTTGCGCAGCTCGGCCATGGTCTTCATCGGTCGGGTCATGGTGGAGAGTCCTTGCTGAGGGTGGTGGGAGTCGATGGAACGGGCGGGCATCAGGGGTTGTCGTTCACCTCCTTGGCGTACAGCCGCCCGGCGAAGAAGCGGGCCGTGTAGAGCGGGCCGCGGATGTCCTTCCAGGCCAGGTCGGTCCGCGTCACGCCCAGCATGCGAGCCTCGCTGCGGCGGTTGGGGTTGCCCATGCGCAGCACCACCTGGTCGATGCTGTCGCCCTCGGTAAGCGCGTCCCACTTGGGGCGCAGGTCGTCGAGGCGGGGCAGGTCGAGGGCGATCGCCTCGCAGGCGGGCACGGCTAGGGCCGACAACGCGGCGCACTGCAGCCAGTGGCGGCGGGACAGGCGGGCATTCGGGGCAAACGCGGTGGCTACGGGCATGGCGATCTCCTTGGGCATGGGCCGAAGAATCCGGCACCGGGCCTGCGGCGCACCGACTCTTTCCGGCAGGTGGTGCATGCAGCTTGATCTGTGGTGCGCGTTGCGGGCCTGCAGCGCCTGCGCTTCGGCCCTAGCGCGCAGGCGCGCCGGGCGGCCGCGCTCGATGGCCCGCTGCGTCAGCTTGAGCAGCACGGACGACGTGGCATTCGTGGTGCCGGGCGTGGTCGACGGCAGCGGCGTCAGCGGCTTCTCAGCCGGGCGCGCGTCGGCGAGGGCCCGCGCGCAGGCGTGAACGGTCGCGGAAGCGTGTGTCATGGTGGCGGTCGCACAAGGGGCGAAGGGGTTGAACACGGCGCCATTCGATCCCGCGCCCGCCGCGCCATGCCGACAAAAGCCGGCAGGCATGCCGAGGCGCCCTTCCGGAAAAAGTCGGACTCGCCCGCCGAGGCTGGGAGAAGATGCGGATGAATGCAGTGGCCCGACCCCGTGAGGTCACTTCAACCTACCCAAGGAGGACGCATGGACAGCTGGATGGCAATGCTCAGCCCGCGCCCAGAGCCAGCCACGCCGCCCGGCCGCAGGCGCAAATCTGCCGTCACGGAATCGGTACTCGGCGTCGTCATCGACCTGGGGGACCTGGCTGATCGGCCTGCGCCGGCCGGTGGCCTGGTGCCGCCCACGCTGCACACTGGCATCCCGGGCCTCGGCCCGGCGCTGCCCGACGATGGGGCCTTGCTGGACCACTTGCAGGACCTGGCGCGCACTCCCGGCACGCAGATCCTGCCGGAGTTCCGCCGCACGGTGTCGGAGTGGATGCAGCGCCAGCCAGATGGCCTGCCTCCCGACGTCAATCTGAAGAGCCTGCTGCGCAGCCTGCTGGACATGGAGGACAGGTTGCTGGAAGCCCAGCAGAAGAAGGAGGAACGCGACGCCCGGAAGGCGCGTGAAGCCCGCAAGGAACTCGCCGCATCAGATGGCCAGGACGACGCGTGGCTCAATCCCTTGGCGCACCACCGCTTCGGGGCGCCACTGGATACGGCGCAATCGGACGACACGGCGAGCAGCCACACCGAAATCGTCAACTTGCGCGAGACGCTGAAGTCGCCCGAGGTACCGCACCAACTGCGCGCGGTGTTCTACGCCAACCTGTTGTGCGTGCACCTGGCGGTGCGCGCCACGGTGACCACCGGCAAAACCCCTGTGCTGGTGGGCCTGCTGATGCGCTCGGCCACCCGGCTGCTGCAGGCTATGGCCCTACACATCGACGACGACAGTCTGGGCGACAACGCCGCAGCCATCGCGTCGGAACTGTCGCGCCAACTCGACGCAGGCCACGACGGGTTTCCGGTCGTCGGCCTGACCCGACGTGCGGCGGCGCAGGCGGCCGGCCTGCCGCGCCCATTCCGGCCCGGCTGGTTCGGGTCGCCTGACAGCCTGCTGCTGACCGCACAGAACGCGCTGGGCACCGAGCACCACGCCTGGCTGACTGCCACGGCCTGGCTGGCGCGCGATACCGCGCATGTCATCACCTGCGGGCTGCTGGCGCCTCAGTTGCAGTTGCTGGACACCAAGGACAGCGAACTGCTGGACGGCCTGCATGTGCACCTGGACGCCCAGAAGGAAAGCCTGCGCAAGGCCAGACGCCTGGACCCCGATGCCACTGACCCGTACCTGCAGGTGCTGACCAGGCCGATGTACCTGCATCGGCTGTGGCAGCACACCGGCTTCCTGCTGCGCGCCCGCCACGCGCTGTGCCGCGCAGCCGACAACCTGCCTTCCAGCAAACTGGCCGGCGAACCCGCCAACCTGAAGGCCTGAGCCGCTCCGGTGCGAGCAGCCCGTCACCCCCAACACCGATTGCCATGACCCCATGCGACCCACTTCCCCAACCCGCCGACCATCCGTTGCTGCACCGCCGTGCCGTCTGGCTTCTGGCCGGCCACAGCCCGGACTGGCTGAAGGCGGCACGCGCCTTCGTGGCCGCGCCGCGCGGCCCGCTGATGCGATGGCGCGTCAGCGAGCGACTCGTGCAGGTGGTGCACGCCGAACTGCTGGACCAACGGGTGATCGACCTGCTGAACCAGGGCGCGGCCGACCTGACCCTAGTCTGCGAACCCGGCCTGCTGCCCGAGGCCGGCCAGGCCTTGCGGCGAGCACTGCCCAACCTGCTAGAACCGCCGCCCGCCAATGCGCTGCGTGCCAGCGAGCAGACGCCCCCTTTCAGTGCATTGCTGCCTCGGCTGCAGCAACCCGAGCCGTCTCTCGCCGACGCCTGGCTGCGCTGGGCGGCTGAACGCGACCAAGCCGATGCCGACCTGCCGCTCACAACGGCCGAGGTCTGGGAGGGGCTGGCCGCCAGCGCCGACAATCGTGCAGAGATAGATGTCGATGCAGAGGTGGACGGCACCGCGGCCATGCTGCCACCGGCCACGCAGCCACGCGTGGCTGCCGCCAGCCATGCCCTGGCTGTGTGGTCCGACTGGTTCAGCGCCGCGTTTGCGCCGGGCGAACTGGCCGCCACGTTTGGAGGCGCCGATCCAGCCGACAGCGCAGACGTCGACGAGCCGCATGCATCGCAGCCGGATCCGCTGCTGCAGCACTTTCGGCCACGCCCGTCCGACGACGGCTGGACAGTGCTGCGGCCCGCCCTGCGGTCGGAACAAGCGATACAGGCCCTCGCGGCGGCAGCGGCAGCCCCAACGGCTGAAGGATGGCAGGCGATTGGCCAGTTTTCCGGCCCGGCGCACAGTGGGCAAACCACCGAATTGGGTGGCTACCTGCTGACGCTCGGCGATGACGACACCCTGCAGGCAGACGTGACCTTGCAACTGGCTGGCCTGCGCCGCCCGCCCGAGCCGGGCCAGCCCTTGGTGCTGGCGGTGCGCGGCGCCGACGGCTTGGGCCTGCGCCTGCGTGGCCAGGCGGGCGGCACGCGGCCCTCGACCGGCAGTTGGACGATCAGGTTGAACCGTCGCTTGTCGCAGGCCGATGCGGCACGCCTGCGCCAGCATCCGGCCGCCGGCGTAGTGGCCGAACTGTGGTGGGCGCCAGGCGCCTAACCGACGGCGGAGTCCGCCGGACGGTCGGCGCCTCCATCGATGGCATCACCACGAAAGGGACCCCGGGCGCGATCAGGCAGGCGCTGCCGAATCCAACTGCAACAGCACCTCCCGCACATGCTTGCCCCAGTCCGGCGTGATGTGTAGCTCGTCGCAGTCGCGCACCGGGTGTGGATACAGCAGTCGGACGACATGCGGGTCCGTCATCCACTCCGCCAGCGGCACCTGATCGGGCGCCGGCGTGCTGGGCGCGGCGTCGCGGCTGTCGTCATTCACCACGGCATGCGCCAAGTCGGACAGCAGGGCCACAAGGTTGGTGCGGGCGCTGTGCCAACGGGAACGCACTGCGTCATCAGGCACTGCATGGCCGTCACAGGCCACCTGCAGGCGCAAGCATGCCAAGTGCTGCTCGGGCGACGACAGGCCGCAGAACCAAATCAGAACAAAGTGGCTGCTGCACGTCGGTTGCCTGCAAGGCCGCCAGGCGGTCGTCGAAATGGCGGCGTAGCGTGTCCGGCAGCGAGTCGCCACATTCGGCCGCCTGCCGCAGCGCGGTGGCGACTGAGACGTATTCCTCGACCGACCGCACCACCGCCTGAGGCATGTCGTGGTGGGTGACCGCCAGCTTGCCGGCGCGGCCCACGTTGCGCGTCAGGCCTCACTGGCCCTGGGTCCTAACCGCGGTTGCGGGCGTTCGCGGCAGCAGGTCCACCGCGGGTAAGGTCATCGGCAAGGCCATCCATGGGATCCGGGAGCAGACCTAAGTGAAACACACCAACTCCCGAGCTTTGTCCGGACTAGCTAGCCTTTCTAGCTGTTGGCTGAGCATAACGCCCAAGTGATCGGGTGCGGGATCAGGCGTCAGGTGCCCAGCCAGGCCAGCCCCAAGGCCGCAGCCAGCAGCAACAGGAAACACACGGCCACCCGGGTGAGCGCGCTGGTGAGGGTGGGAGCGGACATGGCGATGGCGCTTAACGTGACGATCGACGCGAGGGCGAAGGCACTGCGCGCCCGGCGGCGCTTGCAATGGCCAACCCCGTGCCCGGACCAGCCAGGCACAGGTTCGGCATTCCTGCATCAGCTACGACGCGGCGCTGACGCACCGGCAGCCGGTGCAACCACCGGCAAGGTGGCCGGCGCACGGGCAGCAGTCGGATCGACCCGCTTGGCCGGCGCCGGCGGGCTGGCCGGGCGTAGCAGGCAGCCTGCCAGGCCCTTGGCCACTGCGCTGGCCTGCTGCGCGACCCAGCCGTCGTTCGCAGCCAGGCGCTCTTCGGCCGGGTTGGCGATGTCGGCCAGGCTGAGTTGCAGCACTGGCACGATAGCTTGCTGCAGCAGCGCGTCTTCGCGACCCGCGTGCACGCCGAAGGCCTTGTCGGCCCAGGCGCCCGCACCCGAAGTGCTGAAGTGCCGGCCGGCGGTCTGCAACTGCGTGGCCACCGTACGGGCGCAGGCCATGGGCTCGGCCCTGCCGACGCGCAGCTTGTAGCCGCTGCCAGTGGACACCGTAGGCGCCCTGCGCGCCCCTGCGCCAGCTGCAGGCGGTGCCGCTGCCGAGCGAGCCGCATCATGGTGCACCGACACCACCAGCACGGCGCCGCGGGCGCGTTGAGCGCGGTCGGCCAGAGACAAGCTAGTGGGCAGCCGGCGCACCGCGATGCCTTGCTCGCGCAGCCGCCCTTCCAGCGCGGACGCGAAACGCAGGTTGAAGTTGTGCTCGGGCGCGCCGCTGGCCGAGCGGCTGCCGCCGCCAGGCACATGGCCGACATCCAGCGCCACCCAACGCTGGGCCGACGGGGCCGACGCAGGCGGCACCACGGCGGCTATACGAGCGGCCGGCGGCACAGGGGCCGACATACCTGGGGACGGCGCTGTCGGGGCGGCCGTCGGCTGGCCGGCCGCCATGGCCAGGCCAGTGGCACCGCCCAGGACCGCGGGCATCAAGAACAAGGCCGGACGTGGGAACAGGGTGGAACGCGGCATGGTGAACTCCTTGGTGATGGGACCGAGCAAGGCGCCAGACAGCAGTCAGGCGGGGCATCAGCCGGCCTTGCCCGTTGCCGGGTGGGCTGGCCGATGCGATGCATTGCAGCGCGGTCAGGCGGTGTGGCGCCGACACTTTCCGGCGCCCGGGCACCATGGGCTTGCCGGCCCTGGCGCCAAGGTAGGGAACGGTGGCGTCAGCCTGGCCAGCCGTCGGCCGACCAGCGTTCGAGCTGGAGCGTGACACTGCCCTGATCGCTTACCTCGCAGTCCAGCAGCACGCCACTGCGGAGGCCAGGTGCCGCCAGCAGCAGGCTGTTGCCGTCCCAGCGCAGCAGGGCCGCGGCGCGGTCGGCGAAGCCGTTGGCCGACAGGGTGTAGACGCCGCGCGTGTCGGCGTCCTGCACCAGCAGGGTCCAGTCCGCATCGGCGGCCGCGGTCGGCGCCTGCAAGCCCGGCACGGCCTGCAGGGCTTGATGCAGCGCAGGTGCGAGGGCATCCCAGTGCGGCAGATCCTGCGTCAGCATGTGGCCGGCATGGGTCGCCACGCGGTAGTGTTCCAGCACCTGCTGACGAATGAACAGGCCTTCGGCCAGGCCGAGCAGGCGCAGTGGGTGCGGCGCCAGCAGGCGCGACAGCTGGCCATGGGCGCGTCGCGACTGGGTGGCCCAGGCGATGCGGGCACCGGCCGACGGTGCGGCCGAGGTGGGAAGGTTGTCAGCGGGCATGGTTCACCTTGGCCTTGTCGTTGGTCACAGGCGTGCGGCCCAGCGGGTCGGTGCGCTGGAGCTGCTTGGCACGGCCGGCCTCCCAGTGTGGGCCATGGCCGGGCACGCGGTCGGTGGTCTGGTGGGTCACCACCATCGGCTTCTTGGCACCGCCAGGCTTAGGCAGCTCGTAGTGCAACTGGCGGCCGGCGGGCGTGTGGAGCTGCTTGACCGGCTGCTGGCTGGTGGGAATGCCTGCCTGGCGCATGGCTTCGCGGCGGGCATGGCGCGAGGTGTCCACCTGGTTGATGACCGGCGCACGGGCCTTGGCCTGCTGGGCAGGCTGAGGGGCCCGCGGCGGTGGCGTGGCCGGGCGCGGCGCCGGCTTGGCCGGTTGCGTGGCAGGCGGCCTGGCCAATGGCCCGCGTGCCGCCAGCGCCGCCGTAGGCACGTTGCTGGCCAGCAGTAGCGCAGCCAGCCAGCCGGCCAGGATCGGTCGGGCACGGTGGCGCGCAGGCCCGTTGGATGGATAGGTCATCGGCAGCTCCTGGGGTGAGGTGGAGGGAGGTGCTGCGGATGCTGACGGTCCTGGTGCCGGTACCGCCGACAAAACCCGGCAGCACCCGCTCGGTGCTGTTGCCGGCTTTTGTCGGCCCCGTGACGCGCACCCGGGCTTCAATCGCTTCCATCTTTCTTCAACAAGGAGCGTGCGATGGGCTTCCTCTTCAAGTGGGTCTTCCGGGGCCTGGTGGTCTGGGCCACCGTGGTGATGGCGCAGAGCTGCGGCAACACCCAGGTGTTCTCCGACGACGTGCCGGTGACACCGCTGCCAGGCGTGTCCGGCCAGCGGGGTGGTGCATGAACGCGACCCTTCTCACAGGGCGCGATGCCCACAGCCTGGCGCGCTCCGTGGCCCGTGCCGTGGCCTGGACCTCGGCGCGGGCTTGCGCCGGGGCCGTGCTGCTGCTGGCCGCCTGCAGCCCGGTCGGGCCGGGCACTACCGATGCAGCCACCCCGCCCGTTACGGACGCAGCCGCAGCGGGTATCCAGCCGACGGCAGTCACAGCAGCGCCGGCAGCGCCGGATGGGCGATTCGAGGCGCCGGAGATCGAGGCGGCGGTGCAGCGCCTGGAACAGCAGATCCACCCAGCCGCCGCCTGTCACAAGGCCTTGGATGCGCTGGAGCGCGGCCAAGCCGACCCGGACGCGGCGCTGGAAGACCTATGCCGCAGCGCGCTGGCCGAAGCCACCGACCCGGATGCGGCCGCGCTGGCTGCGCGCTACCGCAGCCAGGTGCGCAGCGAACTGGCGTCTGAACTGTGGGCGGCCGCGGCCCTGGCCGGCGACGCCAGTGCCTGGCTGGGCCTGGCCCGCCAGCTTGATGCCGATGCCGGCGCACCCGATGCCGACACTACGACGCTGGACCTGGACATCTTGGCGAGCGCCCAGGCTGCGGCGCAGCGGGCGGTGGACCTGGGCGTTCCCGACGCGCCTGCGTTGCTGGCCCGGCTGCAGGACCGCGAGTTTCCGCTGGCCGGCGCCCGGCTGGAGCCGCTGTGGCGGGCCATCTACTTCGGCGACTTCGACCGCATCCCTGACACAATCGACAACCGGCGCCACGTGGCCGGCTTCACGCTGGGCGTGATCGACATCTGTTCACGCTGGGAGGTGGGCGTTCGGACCGTCAGCTTCGACGCGGCGTTGGAAACCTACCTCGCGCCGGTGCGCAGTCAGGTGCTGGAAAGGTCGCTGCAGGCGGTGCCCAAGGTAGGCCGCACGCTGGCTGAATCTGCCGGACAGGCACGCGACGGCGCGGCCGAGCGCAATCTGTCGGGCTGGATCGAGCAGGGGTTGCGCGCCTTCCAGGCCACCAAGCGCGAGGTGCGCAATGCGGTGGCCATCGGCTCCAGCGACGGCCGCCACGCCGGCCAGCAGCTCTTCAATACGGTGCAAAGCTGCCGCAACCCCCGCGGCATGAAGATGCTGGACGCCCTCGGCGCCTACTTCCGCCATATGCACGACAAGTCGCCGCTGCGGCCAATGGTTCATGCGGCCACTCAATCCCGGCCGAACGCCGTTACCCGCCAACAGGACTGATGTCATGCAGCTCGCCCTTACCTTCCCCACCCGGCCAACCGTACTGGCCGCTGCCCTGGCTGCGTTGCTGATTTCCTCTGCAACGCTGTCCACCGCCGCAGACGCGCCAACCGGGCAGACGCCAACTCTGGCCGCCGGCGCCGCCGCCATACTGGCCGATCTGCACGCCGGCCGGCTGCAGGCAGCAGAGATTGCGCTGCGAGGCTGGGCTATCGCCACCCCCGCCGATGCGGAGCGTCGCCAGCGCCTGCAGGGCCTGGTGCAGCAGCAACGCCAGCGCGCTGCAATGTTGCTGGACCGGGCGGCAGTCGACCTCCGGCATCGCCGGCTACCTGCCGCGGTGGAACGCACTGAGGCAGCACTGACGCTGGACAGCGGCCTGGCCCAACATCCTGGGGCCGCCGTGCTGCTGGCCGCTCGCAGCCGCCTTTGGCAGGCGCGCGACGCGGTCCGGGATTGTGTGCGGGCGCGCGACGCAGTCTGCATGGACCGCGCAATGCGCGATGCCCGCGCCCTAGCTCCGCAAGATTCGGCGGTGGCCTTGCTGGCGCTGCAGGCGACAGGCTGGTGGGTGGCAGGCCAGCCGCACGCGGCAATGCCAGTGGAAGGAACGACGAGTAGCCGTTAGAGAAGCTCGCGCCGATACCCGACAGCGGGGCCGCCTGCCTTACATGCCGCCGTAAGCTCTTTGAATCCAGCAGCCGCTCCAGGAAGACTCCGAAGCCCTTGGATTGCTCATTGCCATCGCGCGCACGGCGGAAGCCTTTGGCGTGATCGTCGTCGGGATCGCTCAGCATGTCGAGCAGTGTCGCCCCGACCAGGCCGCTGCCCGGCTGCACCATCAATAGCCGGTGGACCCAGAGGTTGGCCACGCCCCCTTCAACCTGCGCATCCACCTCAAGCCCCCGGGCAGGCGCTGTGGGCGTGGAAGGCTCCGTGCGTCAGCACCACGGCCGCATCCAGGGAGTCGAGACTCTTCAGCAAACCGTGCCTCGGCCCGCACCAGCTCGCGCAGCATGCCAGCCAGGCCGGGGCACACCCGCACGTGGTTGCGCGCCTCATCGAGTTGGCGACTGCTAGATCGGTCGCTCCAGTGGCTATCGGGTACCAGGCTGACTTGGGATGTAACCAGGGGGGTCCGGCGCGACGCCCAGGTACCGCTTCACGAACGCCTGCACGCAGCCGTGCAGCCGCAGCACAACGGGTTGCTGCACACCAGCTTCGATGCGCATCCGTCGCACCACCTTTCCAGTTGGGCGCCAAGCGGCCAGGCGGGCCAGGCGAATGCGCGACTCGTGCGCTGGTCAGCACGAACTCTGTGTTGCCCAGGCGCTGGCGCCCGCTGGGTTACAGCACCACCACGCCAGCGGCGGCTACCAGCTCCCAGCACTGACCCTTATAGCGATGGCTGGCGCTGAAGCTGGAACGGTCCGTGAAACGTAGCCTCGGGACCATCCGCTACAGAACGGCATGGCGGTTGCTGATCGCCGGGTCGCCGCCCAGCGCCCGCGGGCTGATCATCAAGGCATCCTGCTCCACGACCAGTTTCATGCCTGAGCCGACGAGCGCTCACGCCAGCTGGCCCTGGCGGCAACGCGGACAGCGCGTGAGCAAGATGTCGGCGAACGCAGCCTGGCCGCGTTGCTGGCTGTCGAACAGCGTGCCATCGACCGCGACCTGACCCAGCAAGCCGGCGAGAGCACGCGCGGTAGGCCGCACGGCGTGGTCGCCGTGCCAGGCCTGGCCCGAGCACCTGCTACCTCGCGCGAAAGCGACACAGCCCAGTAACCGACCTCCGCTGCCGCGCAGGCGGCTTCAGCTGCCGCGGCTGGAAGGCAGAGGTACCGCCGCTGCACGGCTGCGCTCCCGGGACGTGCACCTTGCCTTGGCGCCAGCGGGTGCTAGATGGCAACACTCGCATGCTGCGGTACCGGCCCGCCTTCGCGGTCGCCTTCAATTAGGGCCAGGCGCAACGTCTGCGCGTAGTCGGCACGCACGGTGTAGACCTCGTAGACCAGCTGCTCACAGCGGTCGCCCAGTTGGTCGCGCACATCCATCGCGAACGGCGTCCGATCCACGTCTCGCCAGTTTGCGCTGGGCGTCTTGCAACGCAGCAGGTTGTGCGTCGCCAGCGACCGGGCGATCTTGCGTGCGCCACGTGTCTCAGGCAAGCGCGGAAGAAGCAGGTAGTCCATCTCGTCGCCCCAGCTGTGGTGGTACGGCAGCAGCGCCTCCGCCCACTCCGTCTCTCGTGCGCGAAAGCTTGGATCCGGGGCCAAGGTCACTGCACCGAACTGGCTGCTTTCCGGCGCGTCGAACACCATGGCGCCGGCGGCCACAGCCGCGCCGGCCGGCTTGGCCGCCACGCCCATTGCCATCGGCTGGGCATAGAACAGGTTGCTCAGAATCGCCGCGCCGGCGCGCACCAACCGCTACAGCCGGTTGGGCTGCGGCTGCCGCTGGCGCTGGGCCTGCAGCCAGGCAGGCAGGCTGAGCGTGAACGGCGCCTTGCCTGCGTCGCGCCGTAGCATGGCGGTAAAGAGCACGCTGAACTCGGCCAGCAGGGCCAGGAAGAAGCCCGAAGTCTCGCGCGTGAACGCGCCCTGCTTCAGGGCCTCCGCCATCAACGGGTCATCCTTGAACTGGCCCTTCCAGCCACCGGTCATCATCGAGGCCATCAGGTTCAGCCCGCGGACGATTCCACGGGTGGTGACTTCCTTGGGCTGACTCAAGTCGATCACAGGGGCCAGGCGAGGCAGCGGCGCGGTCTGGTCGAGCTGCGCCAGCTGCCGGCTGGCGACATCGATCAGGTCCAGGCGCGCTCTGTCCCCGCAACTGATCGCCGCGCCGCCCGGGTAGAGTATCTGACTGCTCTTGCGGTCGCCTAACGAGGTGACCGCCGGCCCAGCCCAACCACCTCTGGTGAGTGGCACCGTGGCCTCGATCGCACGGTTGAGCACTGCATAGGCCAGCTTGACCTGGGCGAAGTCGTCGGCCTCGGGCATCGACAGCACCGCGTTGGTGGCTTCGCGGGCTGCCTGCGTGTGCTGCTGCAGCTGACCGGCTAGGGTGCGCGCCACCTGTGCGTCGTCGGCGCGCCAGGTGCTGATCGGCCCGGGCTTTGCATTCGACTCACGTCCAGGGCAAGTGTTGCCGCCGGACGCCTCGGCCTCGCTCTTGGCCTGGGCGTTCTGGGCCCAGTCCACCATCGCCTTCTGTGCCGACTCGCCTGTGGTCACCACGCGCTGCAGTTCGGCCTGTGTGCGCTCACGCTTGGCCGCGAAGTCGCGCCGGGCCGATTCGGTCGCAGCGGTGGTGGCGTAGATCGTCGAATAGGTGAGGCTGCTGGTGATGCAGGCCAGCGCAACGGCCGAAGCGCCGGCCAGCAAGCGTGCGTGCCACTTGCCCGGGCGCAGCGCGATGTGCACCAACTGGCTAAAGCTGAAGGTCAGTACCACACCCAGGGGCACCGCCACCCACCAGCCGAAGAAGGGCTCCAGTGCACGGGCGATGGCACCCAGCAGCACCGCCAACGCAACGCCCTCGACAACACGCGCAAGCGTGAAACTGGCCGGCGCCGGCTCACCACTCGGGGCGGCGGTGGCAGCCGTAGCGTCGTGCGGCACCGAGCACTGACCGAGCTGCCCGGACGGGGTGGCCTGCCCGGCCTGCGCAGACTGTGCTTGCGGGTCCAACGGTCCGGCAGGCGACTGCGCGCCGTTGGCGGTGTGGCCAGCAGACTGACTGGCTTGGCGATCGGGTTCTTGCGTCGACATGGCAAACGTCCTTTCAGGGGTTGGGAGAGGAGCCGGAAGGTGGCAGGTGGCCGCGAGGCGGGAGACCAGCGAGCACGGTCTCGCGGATCGGCTGGATCAGCTGGGCAGGCAGCCCGGGTTGGCCCAGGGGCTGAGGCTCGCTGCCGGCCACGACGACCAGGGCCACACTGCGATCAGCCGGTTGGTAGGTCAGGCTCAGGCGGGCCTGCTGGTAGGGCCGCGTCTGGCCGGGGCCAGTGACCGGGCTGCTGACCGTACCGGTCTTGCCTGCTGCCACGCCCGTGCCCGACAGCGCCGCGAGGGTGCCGCTCGGGTGGGCCACCGGGGCCTCCAGTAGTTCGCGCAGCATCCGTTGTTGCCCAGGCTGCGGCAGCATCGCCGCCACGGCCTGCCAGGCGCCGGCGGGCTGCGGAGGCTGCACCTGCAGTAACTGCGGCGCCGCAGCGCTGGCCCGCACGCCATAGGCCACGGCAAACAGCGCCTGTCCCATGCGCAATAGGTCGGCCGGCGTGGCCACCGCCGTGCCGAACGACAAGCGGAAGGCCAGGCTGCCGCCGTCGGTCTGCAGGTCCAGCGGCAGTTCCAGGGCTTGCGCCGCCTGCGCCAGGGCGGGTTCGCCCAGGCGCCTCGCCAGGTCGAAGAACGCGAGGTTGTCACTGGTCGCCGTGGCTTCGGCCAGGGTGATGTGCTGGGCCGGCGTGCAGGCCCTGAAGCCCAGGTGCGGTCGGGTTTCGCGGCGCAGCTTGCGGCCGTCGGCCTGGGCGGCACGCGGGCAGACCAGGGTGTCAGGACCCAGGCTTCGGCGCGCCGCGGCCAGTAGCACCACCATCTTGGCCAGGCTGCCGATCTGGCGCGGCTGGCGGTAGGCCTGCAGCGTGCTCTGATGCAGCTGCACGACACCGCCGTCGTCCACCCGGGTACGCACCAGCACCAGTTCGGCCTGGGCGCTGCCGTCCGGCAAGCCCATGCAGTGGCGCGGTGCGGCGCCTGGCAGCAGGGTCACGCACAGCAGCTCGCCCAGGCGAGGGTCGGCGTCGAGCCGGCCCAGCACGGCCCGCAGCCGGGTGCGAAAGTCCAGTTGGTCCGACGCGACCAAGCTCAGCATCAGAGGGCTTCCGCCGGCCAAGTTGGCGTCATCGGCCAGAGCGGCGACATGCTGCAGCAACGGACCACCGAGCAACTCGCGACCGCGCTCCGACACATTGACCAGGCGACGTGCTGGCACCGGATCGAAGCTGTCCTGGGGCCGCAGGCCGGTGCGCTACCAGCTGGCGATCTGGTCCAGCGCCGCATCCAGCTCCGCCCCGGCCGGCAATTGGGCACGAAGCGCCACACGGGCGCGTGCCAGCGTGTGACACTGGGTCTTGGCCAGTTTCTCGGTGGGCGGCAGCGCCTGGGCGTCGGCGCCTTTTGTGGCGCGCAGCGCCTCGCAGCCACGGCTGAAGGCAACCTCAGGCACTACCGATAGAGGCCTCTGCACGAGTGAAGCCAGCACCGCCAGCATCGCAGGCGTAGCCTGCTGCAGCGGCACGCCGAACAGTACCTGCGCGCCGCTGACCGGGCCGCGGGTGGTGCCGCGCACCTGGGCGACCGGCGCGGTGTCAACAAAGGCCCGCAGCACGCCCTTCGGTCCGCCGAGCGCGCGGTGCAGGGCACAGCCCGTGCCCCATTCGCGCGCCTTTTGCACCAAGGCCTCGGGACCGAAGTCGCTGCGGCGCACGTCAGGCTCCAGCAACTGCTTAGCCAACTGGTGGGCGAAGGTGCTGCCGCCGCCGGTGCCAGTGAGCATGCGCTGGCCCAGGGACAACAAGTCCGTGCCGCACCAGTTGCGCCACGCCTCGAAGTGGCTCTTGTGCTCCAGTTCCAGAAGCAGGCGGACGTACAACGCAGGCAGCGGGGCGTGCGCCGGTACATGGCCATAGCTGGAGTGGTCCACCTCGCCGCCACCGGGCAGCGCCACGCTGTCGAACGTGGCGCCCAGCAGGCGACCTTCGGCGTCGAAGACGCCATGGCCTGCGCGCTCGGCCAGCCGCTGCAGCACCCAGACTGGGGGATGCTCCGCATAGCCGGAACTGGCAAGCACCGACGCCATCGCCAGGCCGCTGGCGGTGGCCAGTGCGCCCAACTGCCAACCGCGCCGCCACGGGGCACGACGCAGGGCGCCGAGCGCGCCGCCGACGACAGTGCGGGCCGCCTGGCGGGCAGACGCCAGCCACCCTGCGAGCAGCGAGGCGGTCAACACCCAGAAGGCCAGCAGCGCATGGGCAAGCGCCGTAACCCGCGCCCTCAGCAGCGACGCATCGCCTTGAACTCGGCTGGCGCACGCGGCCGCGCCGCCAAATGCCTGCTTCGCCGGCGTGCCAACTTTCCACAGGCTCGCATCGCGCCACGTTTGCCAGCGGCCGTGCCGGAAGCCCTGGCCCCGGCAGTTTTCCAGGCGGCGCTCGAACTTCAGGCGCTCTGGCGAGGGCTGACGCGGCCGGCGGTGGTCGTCGGGATCACGGTCAGGATCTGCCACGGTCCGGTCCTCCGGACGCCCGGTGTGCCGCTGCCGACTGGCAGCCGCCGCACCCGGGCGCCATGGGCAGATTTCACGAAGACCGGTCCGCTCGAGTCGGACATTTCTCGGCAGTCGCGACCGTACGCGCCAGGGGAGGACTGGCGCTGTCGCGGTGACCAGTTACCCGCACCTATGGAACAGCTTGGCTTCGCTGATGCCAGCTTCCCGTGCTTCAGAGGTTCGGCTGAACCAGTGTCTAGGCGACGAAGGACATGCAGACTGCTGCCGAGTCTGCCGGCCAATGTAGAGCGCGGGACGAAGCAGTCCAGCAACGCCACGAAGTTTGTCGCAGCCGACCGGGCATCGGGCGCCGCCGCGCGACTGCAGCGAGTTAAGCACCCTTCGAAAGGATCTCCGCAACTGCAAGCCGAAACGGCGATTCACCGGGCGTTCTCAAACAACTGTCTCCAGCATGTTGCGGAGACGAAAGTGCCCTAACCTATTGATCTAGTTGATTTCTACTGAGAACTTGAAAACTGGCGAGGGCGCAAGCCCTCCGTGGGTTCGAATCCCACGCCTTCCATAGCGCATGCCCGGCACGGCCCGTCCGCCGACAGCTTCAAGCCTGCGGCACGCCCGACGCCACCGACGAAGGGGCTGCGGATCAGGCCAGCTTGAACTGCTGCACGCGCTGCGCCATGCGGCGCGCCTGGTCGGCCAGAGAGGCCGCCGCGGCCGCGGTCTGTTCCACCAATGCGGCGTTCTGCTGCGTGGCCGAGTCCATCTCCTGGACCGCCGTGGTGCTTTGCCGCACGCCGCCCGCCTGCTCACTGGCGCCGCGCGCGATCTGGCCAAGCAGTTCGTTGATGCGGCGCGACTCCTGCATGATCTGCTCGATCGCCCGGCCGGACTGCGTGACCTTCTCCGAGCCCTTGCTGACCTGTTCCGTGCTGTCGATGACGAGCAGCTTGACCTCGCGCGCCGCCTCGGCCGAGCGCTGAGCCAGCCGGCGCACCTCGGCGGCCACCACCGCGAAGCCGCGTCCGGCCTCGCCGGCGCGGTTGGCCTCGACAGCGGCATTGAGCGCCAGGATGCTGGTCTGGAAGGCGATGCCGTCGATCGAGCCGATGATGTCGCTGATGCGGGCCGAGGACTGCTGGATCTGGTCCATGGTGTCGATCATCGAGCCCACCACCTGGTAGCCCTGCTGGGCCGACTGCGCGTTGCGCTCGGCCAGGGCCGAGGCCTCGCGGGCGGTCAGCGCGGTGTGCTGCACGGTGGCGGCGATCTGCTCCATCGCCGATGCCGATTCCTGCAGGCTGGCCGCCGAGCGTTCGGTGCGTGCCGACAGGTCCTGGGAGCCGGAGGAAATCTCGGCACTGGCCTCGACGATGCTGTCGGTGGCCGAGCGCACCTGCGAAACGATCTCGCGCAGGCTGGACTGCATCTGCAGCAGCGTTTTCATCAGCTGCGCGGCCTCGTCGGCGCCCCAGGGGTTGGGCTGGGTGGTCAGGTCGCCGTCACGCATCGCGTTGATGTGGAAGGCCACCTCGCGCAGGCCGCCGTCGAGCACCTTGCGAAAAGCGGTGAACAGATACACCACCATCAGCAGCGACACGCCCATCAGCGCCGCGGTGGCGTTGCGGGCCCGCTCGCTGGCGAGCACCCGCACCTCCAGCAGGCGGCCGAGTTCGTCCATCGCATGCTGGCGCAGTTCGCGGCTGGCGCGCAAGGCGGACCCCGCAGCGACCCGGAAGTCACCGGTGCCAGAGGCCGACGCCTGCGGCCCGATCTGGCCATCGACAATGCGGGCGATCTGCTCGACGCTGGCCAGCAGCCCGGCACCGTCGTCGCCCAGGCTCAGTTGGCTGTTGTAGGCCCGGGCCTTGGCCAGGTCGGCCCGCACGCCCACCGCCTGGCTGCGCAGTTCCGCCAGGCGCTCAATCAGCAGGCGCTGCTCGGCCGCACTGCGCCCGTCGGGCGGCATCGGCTGGGCCAGCACCGCCATCAGCTGGACGATGCTGTCGCTCATCGGCGCGGCGCGGAACATCGACACGTTCATCAGGTAGTAGGTGTCGATGTCCGGGTCCAGCGTCAGGTTCGAGCCGTCGGCGGCCTGGCCGATCAACGCCACCGCGGCCGACACCGCCGCTTCGGTGGCGGCTGGATCGCCGGCCGGCGCCTGGCGTACCGCGCCAGCCAGGCTGTCGAACGCGGCCTGGGTGCCCAGCGACGCCGCGTGGGTCCGCTGCTGCACCTCCAGCGCCGAGAACGTGCGGTCGATGTCGCCAGAGGCCTCGCCCGCGCCAGTCTGCCGCTGCTGCAGCGCGTCGATCAGCGCCAGGGCGCTGCGGGCGTAGTCCAGACCGACCTGCTCCTTCGCCGAGAACGCAATGCTCTGCGCCTTGTCGCCGAAGTAGTTGAAGGCCAGCACGACGATCGGCACGATGAACGCGCTGGAGATCACCAGGGCCTTGGCGCGGAAGCCAAGGCGCCGAAACAGGCGTACCCCGGGTGCCCAGACACCGTGGTATTTGAAGAAGTCGGCGATGCGCGCGTCGGAAGATGCTGACGGGTTCATGGGGCGGACGGGTGAAGGCGGGCGGCCGACAGGCCGACGCCCGGTGGGTGGGTGGGTAGGTGGTTCGACTCTAGGGAAGGTTCGGGTCGCATCTTCCCGGGCTTGCGGCCCTGTCTGTCGATCAAGTGACGGGGGAAAAGAGTGGCATTTCCGGGGCATTCCCGGTAACGCCGGCGAGGGGCTGGGCGTCTGTGCGCCGTGGCGGGGCCCGGGCTGGCGCCTTAACAAGGCAGCCATTCCCCACCATCTCCGACCATGGCCACGGCCGCGATGGCAGGAAGATCGGGCGATACACCCACCCCCATGCCTGCCCGAGGCCCACCATGCGTTTCTCGACCTTTCGCTCCCGCTTGCTGGCCAATCTGCTGGTTGTCAACGCCTGCGTGATCCTGCTGGGCGCCTGCGCCTTCTTCTTCCTGGGTGACCTGGGCGGCCGGCTGGAGCAGTTCACCCAGGGCATCTACCACCGCCTGGAGGTGGCCAACCGGCTGCAGGAGTCGGCACTGGCGCGGGCGATTGCCGTGCGCAACCTGGCCCTGCTGTCCGACGCCAGCCAGCGACAGCAGCAGGTCGACGAGTTCCAGCGCCGGCAGAAGGACACGACCGACGCGCTGGCCGAGCTGCAACGGGCCATCCAGTTGCCGGGCGTGTCGCCCGAGGCGCGCGAGAAGGTCGCCGCGATCGCCAGCGTCGAGGCGCGCTACGCGCCGGTGGCCGCCGAGATCGTCAAGATGCTGCAGGACGGCCAGCGCGACGCCGCGATCGCCCGCATCGATGCGGTCTGCACCCCCACGCTGACCCAGCTGGGCGGCGCGATCCACGACTACATGACCCTGACCGCCACCCGCACCCGCAGCTTCGTGGCAGACACCGAGCAGACCACCGAGGTCGAGCGTGTGATCATGCTGGCCCTGGCCCTGGGAGCCGCCGCCCTGGCCGCGCTGATGGGCTACTTGCTGCGCCAGAACGTGCGCCGCACGCTGGGCGCCGAACCCGAGGAACTGCGCGAGTGCCTGACCCGGATGGCCGGCGGCGACCTGTCCACGGCCCACGACCGCGGCGCCCACGCCGAGCACAGCGTGCTGGCCGCGATGGCCCGCATGCAGCAGCAGATGGGCCAGGTGGTGCGCGAGGTGCGCGTGGCCAGCGATTCCATCGCCACCGGCTCCACCGAGATCGCCAGCGGCAACGCCGACCTGTCGCGCCGCACCGAGCAGCAGGCCTCGAACCTGCAGCAGACGGCCTCGGCGATGGAGCAGATGACCCGCGCGGTACAGCAGAACGCCGAAGCGGCCCACACCGCCACCGGCCTGGCTGGTTCGGTCAGCGATGCGGCCAGCAGCGGCAGCGAGGTGATGGGCCGGGTCATCGAGACCATGTCCGAGATCTCGCGCAGCTCGGCCAAGATCGGCGAGATCATCGGCGTGATCGACGGCATTGCCTTCCAGACCAACATCCTGGCACTGAACGCGGCGGTGGAAGCCGCGCGCGCCGGCGAGCAGGGCCGCGGCTTCGCGGTGGTGGCCGCCGAAGTGCGCTCACTGGCGCAGCGCTCGGCCGACGCGGCCAAGGAGATCAAGGCACTGATCTCGGCCAGCACCGAGCGGGTCGACGCCGGCGCCGAGCTGGTGACCGAAGCCGGTCAGCGAGTGGGCAACATCGTCGCCGAGGTGCGCCGCGTGGCCGACCTGATCCAGGAGATGGGCCATTCGGCCCAGGAACAGTCCAGCGGCATTGCCCAGGTCTCGGCCTCGGTCACCTCGCTGGATCAGACCACCCAGCAGAACGCCGCGCTGGCCGAGGAGTCGGCAGCCGCCGCCGAGAGCCTGAAGGCACAGTCGGGCCGACTGGCGTCGGCGGTGCAGTTCTTCAACGTGGGCTGAGCCGCGCTCAGCGCCCCGAGCCGGCGCCGTCCCCGCGCCAGCTGACCTGCATCAGGCGGAACTGCTCGGGCACCGGCTGACCGGTCAGCTCGTTCTCGAGCATGCGCAGCTGCAGCAGGCGCCGGCGTGTGCCGGGGTGGGTGGGTGAGTCGATCATCAGGCCCTGGCGCAGCAGCAGCCCCACCGCATCCTCGACTCCCAGCTCCAGCGGCCGCGCCAGGCGGTAGCCCCAGGCGTCGGCCTCGAACTCGTGGCGCCAGCTCAGCGCGCTGCCCTCCTGGCCCAGCACGCCAGCCACCGGGTCGGTCAGTTCGCGGCGCACCGCGGCCGGCACGTGCTGGTGGTACAGGCCCGCCAGCGCGTTCCAGTGGCCCAGCGCCTGGTGGCCCAGTTCGTGGGCCAGCATCAGCAGGCGCTCGCGCTCGGGCAGTTCGCCCACGGCCGGGCTGACCGCCACCGCACGGCGGCCGAACAGGCTCTCGGCGTACAGGTCGCCGCCCACCAGCACCAGCTCCACGTCAGCCAATTGGGGCGCCAGGGCCTTCAGGCGCTCGAAACTGGTGCGCAGGTTCTGCACCGACTCGGGGGATGGGTTCAGCGCCGGGCCCCGTTCGGCCAGGCGCTGGGCCTGGGAGCGCAGCAGCACCTGCTCGATCGTCTCCCCGGCCCGGGCCCCGGGCGCTGCCAGGCCGAGCAGCGCGGCCATCACGACGGACATCATGGCGGGCAGGAAAGGACGGGGCATGGGGACCTCCTGGGGTGCAGTCGGCAGCGGCTCACGCATCTTGACCGCTGGTCCATAACCCTGTTCGCATCAAGTGTGCCAGCCCCGGCGACCGGCACCGGCGGCCGGGGTGCCTCTTGGCCCTGCCCGTCCGTCGCCCGTCAGCACCGGCCCGGCTGGCGCGTGGTCTCAGGCGATGCAGGTGCGGTTCTTGCCGGTGCGCTTGGCCTCGTAGAGGGCCTCGTCGGCGCGCTCCAGCGCCGCTTCAAGCGCCTCGCCGGGGCGGTAGGCGGTGACGCCGGCGGAGAAGGTCACGAACACCTCCTGGCCGTCGTGCATGAACAGGCTGGCGCTGAGTTCGCGCTGCAGGCGGGTCAGCACCCGGGCGGCCTCGTCCACCGCGGTGCCGGGCAGCAGCACGACGAACTCCTCGCCACCGAAGCGCGCCATGCCATCCACCGGTCGCAGCGAGGCGCGCACGTGCCGCGCCAGCGCCACCAGGGCCTGGTCGCCAGCGGCGTGGCCCAGGCTGTCGTTCAGGCGCTTGAAGTTGTCGATGTCCAGCAGCCCCACGGCCAGCTCGCCACCGTCGCGCTGCAGGCGCGACTGCTCCTGCTCGAACTGGGCCACCAGGCCGCGGCGGTTGGCCACCTGGGTGAGCTGGTCGGTGGCCACCTCGTCGGACAGGCGGCGCAGCTCCTGTTCCAGCTCACGCACCTTGGTTTCCAGCAGCGTGGCGCGCGCATGCTCGTCATGCAGCCGGCCGCGCGTGCTGCTGACCAGGGCGTGGACGCTGCGGCTTTCGTCAACCATCTCGCGCACCACGCCGGCCAGGCTTTCCAGCGAGTCGGCCCGCTCGATCGTCTGGGCGTAGCGCAGCATGCCGTCCTGGAAGCGGCCGGTGTGCTCGTCGAGCTCACCCAGCTCGGCCAGCATGCGCTGGATCAGGTCCTTCAGCGCCTGGCGCGCCAGGTCGCGTTCGCCGCGCAGGCTGCGCTGGCGCTCGCGGGTGCGTGCCAGCAGGCCGCTGGCGGCCTGCACCGCACGCGCACTGGGGGCTTCGTCCAGCGTCAGTTGCAGACTCTGCAGCTGGCCCTGGACCCAGCTGTCGTCTTCGGCCAGTTCGGCCAGGCCGCCGGCCAGTTCGCGGCTCAGGCGGTGCACCTGGTCCAGCAGGTGGTGGCGGTGCGCCAGCAGACGGCGGGCGCGCTGGCAGGCTTCGCCGATCTCGGCGGCCAGCGCCGGGCTGGGGCCTTCGGCGGCAATGCGGTCGGCCAGACCGGCCAGTTCATCGGCCAGCGCGCGGGCGCGCGGTGAATCGTCGGGCAGGGCCACCAGCAGCGCGCCGTGCAGCGGCTCGACCAGACGCGGCCAGTGGTCGGGCTCGGTGCCCGGACGGGTGGCGTCGGCGGCAGCGGGCTCGCTGCTGTGCGCCACCGGGGGGAGCTCATCGGCCGACGGCGCATCGGCAGCGGTGTCGTCGCCGGCCTCGGCGGGCAGCGGCTCGTCGCTGTCCCAGGCGCTGACCAGCTGGCGCAGGCGGTGCAGCAGGCGCGCGCTGTCGCTGCTGGAGGACTCCAGCACGCGCTGCAGGCTGTCCTTCTTGCGCGCCAGCGTCCAGTGCTTGCCGCCGCGCTCCAGGCCGCGTGCCAGGCGCTCGACCAGCTGCGCCCAGGCGCGCGCCTGGGCCAGCGCGCTGTCGCCCTGGCGATCCAGCAGGCGCAGCGCCTCGTCCCATTGCGAGCGACCCAGCGCCCGGCCCAGTTCGGTGCGCGCGGCAGGGTCCTCGCAGGCGCGCGCGGCCAGGCGCTCCATCAGGCCGCGGGCCCGTGGCGGCAGCGTGCCGGCGGCCTCGCCGGACTCCTCGGCCCAGGCCTTGGCATAGTTTTCGGGGGTGGGTTCCAGCTTGGCCAGGGCCAGGCGGCGCAGCGCGGCCTTGGCGATCTGGGCCGGGGTCAGGGGCTCGGCGGCGGCCATCGGCAGGGGGTCAGGAAGCGCAGTGCGCGGGATCAGGCCGAGACGGTCTGGCCTTCGTCGTCCTCGGGCACCTCGGCCATCGGGGCGAGCTGGAAGTCGCGCAGCCAGGGGCCCAGCGAGGCCCCATCGACCGGCCGGCTGAACAGGTAGCCCTGCATCGTCGTGCAGCCCTGGCGGTGCAGGATGTGGGCCTGGGCCTGGGTCTCGACGCCTTCGGCGATGACGCTCAGCCCCAGCGCGCGCGCCAGCGCGACGATGGTGGTGATGACCGCCTTGCCCTTGTGCGTGACACCCAGGTTCTGCACGAAGGAGCGGTCGATCTTGAGTTCGGAGATGGGCAGCGTGGTCAGGTAGGCCAGCGAGGAGTAGCCGGTGCCGAAGTCATCGACCGAGATCCGCACGCCCAGCTCGTTGAGCTCCCGCAGCGTCGGCAGGATGGCGTCGATGTTGGTCATCAGGGTGCCTTCCGTCAGCTCGAGGAGCAGGCGGTCGGGTCGCAGCCCGTGAACCCCGACCGAGCTGGTCACCAGCTCCAGCAGGTCGCTGCGGTGGAACATGCGGCTGGGCATGTTCACCGCGACGCCGCCCAGGTAGCCGTACTCGTCCTGCCAGGCGCGCACCTGGCGGGTGGCCTCGCGCAGCGCCCATTCGGTCATCGGCACGATCAGGCCGGTTTCCTCGGCCAGCGGGATGAAATCGGCCGGCGAGACCAGGCGATCCGGCCGCTGCCAGCGCATCAGCGCCTCGACCCCGACGACGCAGCCCTTGGCCACGTCGATCTTGGGCTGGTAGTACAGGCGCAGCTCGTCGCGCTCGATCGCCTTGTGCAGCGCAGTCTCCAGCTCCAGCATCTCGGGGCCGCGGCCGGCCAGGCTGGGACCGTAGGTGACGCAGTTGTTGCGGCCGGCGGTCTTGGCGGCGTACATCGCCACGTCGGCGTTGCGCATCAGGTCGGTGACGTTCTCGCCGTCGCGCGGGTAGAGTGCGATGCCGATGCTGGCGGTGGCGAAGCACTCCTGGCCCGAGACATACAGCGGCTCGCGCAGCGCATCGAGGATGCGGCGGCCGACCCGCTCGGCATCGGACACGTCATGGACCTCGGGCAGCAGCGCCACGAACTCGTCGCCGCCCAGCCGGGCCACGCCCTCGAGCTGGCGGTGCGAGCGGTTGCCCACGGTCTCGACCACCACCAGGTCATTGAACTGGTCGCAGTGGCGCACGCAGGCGCGCAGGCGGGCCGAGACCTCGATCAGCAACTCGTCGCCGGCAAAGTGGCCCAGGGTGTCGTTGATGTTCTTGAACCGGTCCAGGTCGATCATCAGCAGCGCCACCAGGTGGCCGCGGTCGCGGGCCACCTCGAGCGCACGCTCGGCGCGGATCATCAGCTGGCGGCGGTTGGGCAGCGTGGTCAGCGCGTCGGTGCTGGCCAGGCGGCGGATGCTGTCCTCGGCATGCCGGCGGTCGGTCACGTCCTGGACGATGCCGCGGTAGCCGATGCACTGGCCCAGGTCGCCGAACTCGGGTTCGGCCTCGACGTGGATCACCCGGTCGCGCCCGTCCGGCAGGTGCATCGGGATGTCGTTGGCGATGACATTGACGTTGCGCAGCACCAGGCGCAGCTGGCGGAACAACGCCACCCGGTCGGCGGTGTCCAGCATGTGCAGGATCTCGCGCAGCGACAGGTGTTCCTCGGGGCCGTAGCCGAACACCCGCAAGGCCTGCTCGGACAGCTCCAGGCCGCTGCCCAGCGGCAGGTCGGGGCTGTACCACCAGTCGAAGCTGCCCATGCGCGCCAGGTACTGGGCGCGGGCGAGGTTGGACTTGCTGCGCTCCAACTCGCGGTTGGTGCGGGCGGTGCGCAGCATGTAGTGCAGCCGCTGGGTCAGCAGGCTCCACTGGTTGGACTTGACGAAGAAATCGGTGGCCCCCGCCTGGAACGCACGCTGCACCGAGGCGTCGTCCTCCAGGCCGGTCAGCATCAGCACCGGGACATGCTCGAAGCCGTAGTAGCTGCGCATCTCGCGGCAGGTGTCGAAGCCGTCCAGGCCCGGCATGATCGCGTCGAGCACGACCAGGTCGGGCACCCAGCCGCTGACCATGCGCAAAGCGTCATTGCCATTGGTGGCCTCGACGATGTCGAACTCGGCCGACAGCGCGGCGCGCGTCAGCATCAGGTTGACCTCGTCGTCGTCGACCAGCAGCACCCGCGGCCGGTCCGGCGGGTGGATGCCGGGGATCTGATGGCGCTGGCTCACCGCGCGGCCTCCGCAGCCAAGGTCCATTCGACGCGGCGACGAATCCCCTCGGCATCAGCGGCCAGCACGGCCAGCCTCTGGTCCATGCCGGGGCTGTCCAGGCCGTGGGCGACCAGATCGCGCTCGATCTCGGCGCACAGCTGGCCGAAGGGCTCGGCACCGATCTGCAGCGAGGAGGACTTCAGCGAGTGGACCACCATGCGCAACGCCGCGGTGTCACCGCGACCGCGGGCGGCCTGGATCTCGGGCAGGTAGCGGTCGAGCGAGCCGAGGTAGGTCTTGAGCACGCGCAGCACGAACATCGAGCCGCCGGCCGGATCGAGCGACCGCAGCACCGCCAGCGCCTCGTGGCGCAACGGGGGCGCGCTTGCGGCATCCAGGGCTGCGGACAAAGGGGGCAAGGAGGTCGACATCAGCGGGCAATATACATGGCAAGCATGCGTCCAGCCCGGGCCCGGGTCAACCTGGAAATGGGCGGCCTGACGGTCGTTTTACGCAGGACCGGACCGGGCAGCGGACTGTCAGCGCCTCACGCAGGCTCTTTACAATCGGTCGCATGAGTCCGCCGCCGCGCCCCACCGCACTGCCCGGCAGGTCGCTGACCTGGGCGGCTGTCGCCCTGGTCCTGGCGGGCCTGCTGTGGCCCTGGGCGCCCTGGGGCGGCAGCGAGGCGCGGGTGGGTGACCCCAGCGGTCCCTGGGCCTGGCTGCCGATGCTGGCCTTTGGCGCTGCCTGCGGGCTGGCCGGCCTGCTGTGGGGCCGCCAGCACGCCGAGCGTCAGCTCAGCGAGCAGCGCCAGGCGCTGCAGCGCACCGAACAGCTGATCGACGCCTGGTACTGGGAAACCGACCCCAGCCACCACCTGACACTGTGGCGGCCGCCGCCCGAAGCGCCCTCGGCCGACTGGGCCGAGACCCTGCCCGCCGGCCTGACCCTGGGCCAGCGCTTCCGGCTCGACCACCCGGGCGCCCTGGAGGCCCGGCTGGACAGCCATGCCGCGCTGCTGGATGTGCGGGTCATGCGCCAGGATGGCGAGCACCCCGAACCCTGGTCGCTGCGGGCCGTGCCGCGCTACGGTGCCGATGGCTGCTTTGCCGGCTACCTGGGCTGTGCCAGGCCGCTGTCGCAGCTGGAGCAGCGCGCCTTCGACCAGGCCGCGCTGGCCAGCCTGCTGCCCGGCCTGGGCGTGGCCGCGCTGGTGCTGCGCGAAGGCGCCCAGGGCTGGGCGGTCGAGGCGCTCAGCGACGAAGCCGCCAAGCTGCTGCAGCTGGAGCCGGCGGCGGCCCGCGGCCGCGACTGGCCCAGCGTGCGCCAGGCGCTGCCCGCACCGCTGGCCGACGCCGCCGCGCAGCTGGATCCCGGCGCGTCCTGCGCCGCCGGTGACTGGACGCTGGACGTGCACGGCTTCGAGCATGGCCAGGTGATGCTGCTGCGCGGCGCCGCGCGGGCCACCGAGGCCACGGTCAGCGCGGCCGAGCACGAGTCCTTCACCTATTCGGTCTCGCACGACCTGCGCGCGCCGATCCGCGTGGTCGATGGTTTTGCCCGCATCCTGAAGGAGGACTACGGCCGCTTCCTCGACCGCATCGGCAACGACCACCTTGACCGCGTGCTGGCCGCTGCGGCCCGCATGAACGCGATGATCGACGCCTTGCTGGCGCTGTCACGCCTGCAGTCGCAGCCGCTGCAGCGCCGCCCGGTCGACCTGTCGCAGCTGGTGACCTACATCCTGGACGACCTCAAGCGCGAGCATCCGGAGCGCGTCACCGAGCTGCAGATCGAGTCGGGCATCGTGGTCGATGGCGACCCCACGCTGCTGCGCATCGCGATGGACAACCTCATCGGCAACGCCTGGAAGTACAGCAGCCAGGCGCCGACCACCCACATCGAGTTCCGCCGCGAATCGCGTGACGGCCAGGCGGTGTACGTGGTCGCCGACCGCGGCGCCGGCTTCGACATGCGCTTCGCCGACCGCCTGTTCGGCGTGTTCCAGCGCCTGCACAGCCCCAAGGACTTCCAGGGCACCGGCGTGGGCCTGGCCTCGGTCAAGCGCATCCTGCGGCGCCATGGCGGTGACATCTGGGCCGAGTCGGAGGTGGGCCAGGGGGCCCGCTTCTACTTCACGATCGGCGGCTAGATGTGAAGTGTCAACAGGTTCTTGCGTGAAGCGGGGAGCCTGGACATGGGAGGCAAGCAGCCGATGCCGTGATGACGGCGGCGCCAGGCCCGCAGGCCGTGGCACGGACGCCTGCCCGCCCTCAGTCGGCGTGCCGGGCCAGCAGCTCGGCCGCGTCGACCAGCGCCGCGGCGTGCATGGCCAGCGACCGCCCGTCGGCGTCGGCCAGGCGCTGCAGGCGCTCCAGCGCCTGGTGGCGGGTGATCGAGTAGCGGTGCATCAGCACCCCCACCGCCAGCGGCAGCGGGTCGGACAGCAGATCACGCGGCGCGGCGGGGGCGGCCACGACCGGGACCACCGGCGTCGCCACCGGGGCTGCCGCCGGACCGGCCGGCACCGGCCGCGGGGCGCCGCCGCGGCGCACATTCGACACCGCCGCCTCCACCGTGGGCACGATCTGCGCCACGTCCAGCGGCTTGACCAGGTAGGCCACCGCGCCGAGTTCGCGCACCCGCTGCACGGTGGCGCTGTCGGCAAAGGCCGACAGGAACATGAAGGGCGTGCCCAGCGACTCGCGCAGGTAGTCGGCCACATCGAAGCCGGTCTTGCCCTCCATGCGGATGTCAAGCAGGGCCAGGTCGGGGCGGTGTTCGCGGGCCAGCAGGATCGCGTCATCGCCGTTGTCGGCGTCGATCACCTCGAAGCCGGCCTGCGACAGGCCGTGGGTGACGGTGGCCAGCACCAGGCGGTCGTCGTCGACCACCAGCACCTTGCCCTTGCTGCCCTGCATCACCTCAGCTGTCATCTGCGGATTCTCGCCCAAACCGCGCCGCCCGTGGGGCCGCTCAGAGCGGCGCCAGCAGCGACACCGCCGGCGGCTGCAGGCGCAGCGCGGCCACCACGCTGCCGCCCTGCTGCTCCAGCGCCAGGGCGGCGCCCTTGCGCGGCAGCAGCGCCCGCACCAGGCCCAGGCCCGAGATGCCGGTGGGCACCGCCGCGAGCTGGAAGCCCTCGGGCAGCCGGCCGTCGTTGACCACCGCGATCGACACCTCCTGCTCGCCGAAGTGCACCTGGCAGCCCAGCGCGCCGCCGGCGCCGCTGTGCTTGATGGCATTGGTCAGCAGCTCGTTGACGGTCAGCGCGATCGGGATGGAATCGGCCTCGCTGAGCGCGAAGCGGTGCGGCGCCGCGCCGTCGATGGTCACGCTGATCGGCCGACCGAACATGCGCTGCACCGAGCCGCAGATCGCCTCCACCACGTTGCGCACCCGCAAGGGGCCGCTGATGCCGACCTGCAGGCCGTGCACCTGGGCGATCGCGTGGACCTGGCTGACCGCCTCGGCGATGGCCGCAGCCGCCTCGGGGTGGCGCTGGGCGTTCTGCTGCAGCAGGCCGGCCACGCCCTGCAGGTTGTTCTTGATGCGGTGGTGGACTTCCTTGACCAGCATCTCGCGCTGGGCGATGGCGGCCTCCAGCCGCGCCTGGTCGGCGGCGCGCTGCTCGGTGACGTCGCCGGCCACCAGCAGCAGTTGCTCGGGCACCTCGCCGCGGGCGTCCAGCGCCACGATGCGCACATCCCAGACCCGCGGCGCCTGGCCCGGCGCCGCCGGCAGCAGCAGCTCGCGGTGCACGCTGGCGTGGGTGCGCGCGGCGCGGTCCAGGTCGGCCACCAGCGGCTCGGCCAGATCGGCCGGCAGCCAGCGCAGCGGCGGCTGGTCCTGCATCCGCGCCAGCGGCTGGCCGGCGAACTCGGACATCATCTGGTTGAGCTGCACCACCTTGTGGCTGTCGGCCTCGAACAGCGCAATGGCCAGCGGTGCGGTTTCAATGATGCGCTGCAGGCTGGCGCGGGCACGGGCGATCTGCACCTCGGCCTCGCGCCGGCTGTCGATGTCCATCAGCGCGAAGGTCAGCTGGCGCTGCTGCGACTCGCGGCCGGTCACCACCACATTGCCCACCACCCAGAACTCGCGGCCATCGCGTGCCTTCAGGCGGCAGTCGAAGGTCTCGGCCTGGCCTTCTTCCAGCGTGGTCAGCCAGTCGGTGCGGCGCAGCGGGTGGTCGGGCTCGGCGGTGGCCACGGTGCCGATCTGCTGGCCGACGAAATCGGCCAGCTCGCCGCCGAACATGCGCCGCGCCGAGCGGTTCATCCACTCGATGCCGCGGTCGTCGACGCTGACGATGCCCACCAGCACCGAATCGAGGATGGCGCGCGTGCGGTCGGCCTGCAGCAGTACCTGCTCGCGGGCGCGCCGACGGTCGTCCACGCTGACAAAGGAGCAGATGCTGCCGGCGCGCGGGTTGGCGGTGTCGACCAGGCGCTGGCTGGACAGCACCCACAGGCTGCGGCCATCGCGCCGGCGCAGCTGCCGCTCGGCGCTGTGGCGGCCCGAGGTGGCCAGGTCGCGCCGCTCGCTGGCGCTGTGCGCCAGGTAGCTGGCCTCGTCGGCGAACAGCTCGGACAGCGGCATGCCCTGCAGGCTGGCCTGGTCGTGGCCGCTGAGCTCTTCCATCGCCTGGTTGGCGCGCTCGATGCGGCCGTCGCGCTGGTAGACGATGCCCACGTCGGACAGGCTGAACATCAGCTCGCGCTCGCGCGCCAGCGCCGCCATCTCGGCCTCGCGCTGGCGCAGCTCGGTGATGTCGGTCAGCACCGCCACGGTCTCGTCGGCGCCGCGGCCGATGTCGCCCGAGCGGCGCAGCGCCAGCGCGTACCAGCGCCCGCTGCCGCCGATCTCGCCAGGGCTGAACTCGGTGGCGCAGCGGTCGTCACGCACGAAGGCCGCCAGCGTGGCGTCGACCACCTCGGGCGCAACGCCGCCGCGCAGCAGCAGCTCGCCCAGCGTGGCGCCGCGGGCGCTGCCTTCGGGCAGGCCCAGCAGCAGCTCGAAGCGGCGGTTGCAGCGCACCAGGCCCGGGCCCAGGAAGTAGGCTATGCCGGCCGGGTTCTCGTCGAGGATGGCGGTCAGCTCGCGCAGCAACTGCTCGTTGCGCCGGCGCGCGCCCTCCTCCTGGCTGACGTCCAGCGTCATCACGCTGAAGGCGGCGCGCCCCGGTGACAGCTCGCCGGGCTCGACGCGCGACATCAACCAGCGCTGCCCGGTCTGCGGATGCTGCACCGCGTAGCGCACCTCCACCCGTTCGCGCTGGCGCAGCGCGCGCTGCAGGCGCTCGTACTCGGGCAGTGAATCCGGCTCGACCAGCTCCTTGCTGACCGAGGTGATCGCCGCCGAGGGCGCGCCTGCGGCGGCGCCAACCGCCCGGCGCGCCGAGGTGGCCGGCCGCGGCACCCAGCCGCGGGCGGCGTCCCAGGAGGCCAGGCCGACCTCGGCGTCGCCCATCAGCGCGGCGATCTCCAGCCTGGAGAGGTCGCGCTCGTCCTCGATGCTGCGGTCGTCAAACGACGCCAGCCAGCGCGCGCCCTGCTCCATCGGGGCCAGCGCGGTGATGCGGGCGCGCAGCCGGTGGCGCAGGCCGTCCTGGCCGTCGACGAAGCCGTCGAGCTCGCGCGGGGCACCGGGGCGTGGCAGGTCGCCAGGCCAGCCCAGCAGCTGTTGCAGGACCGGCGGCAGCTGGTCCACGCGCTCGGTGGCGTGCCCGGCGAGACGGCGCAGGGGTGGGTTGCTGCGCAGCACCTGGCCCCGCTCGTCGAACATCAGCAGCGCCTGCGGGCTGAGTTCCAGCAGGGCCTCGACATCGGTGTCGGCACAGGGCCGGGGGGCGCGCGCGGCGCCCAGGGGAATGGAGGAGGAGCGGAGGATGGAACTCATGTCGCGCAGCAGGGCTGCGACGAGTGTACGCGTCGCCCGCCTGTGCGGGCAGCGCGCCTCAGCCCTGCAGCTGTCGCGCCGCGGCCAGCGACTTCAGCACCGCCTCGTTGTACTCGCCAGGCGTCAGCAGCAGCGACTCCATCGCCGCCTCGATGTCATAGGGCAGCCCGGCCTCCACCGCCTGGGCCAGTGCCAGACCCGGGGCATGGGCGCCCGCGCCATCCAGCAGTGCCAGGGCCACGCGCTCGGGCACCGGCAGCTTGGACAGCAGCTGGGTGAAGGGCTGGACCAGCATGCGGTCGAGCAGCGAGAACACGCCGCAGATGAAGGCCTCGTTGCGCAGGGTCTCGTCGCCCTGCAGGCGCGCCAGCTCCTCCATCAGCAGGCCACGGCGCACGGCCAGATGCATCATCGGCTGCAGGTCGGGGCTGTCGACGGTGCTGGTCAGCAGCAGCGCCAGCCAGCGCTTGAGGCGCTGGTAGCCCAGCACCATGATGGCGTGCTGGAAGGAGGTGATCTCGACCGACAGGCCGAAGCCCGGCGAATTGATGTAGCGGATCAGCCGGAAGGCCAGCGCCGGGTCGCGGCGCAGCACCTCGTCGAGGCGGCCCACCGGCTCCTCGCGGTCCAGGCGCTGCATCAGCTCGGCCACGGTGCTCACCGCGCCGGGGAAGTCGCGCCGCTGCGTGCCGCCGACCGGCGGGTCGCCCAGCGGCCAGCCCACCACCGCGGTGGCGCCGCGCTTGAACGCGGCGGAGGCCTCGGCCGGTGTGTGCACGCCCGACTGGGCAAAGGGCAGCGACCGTGCAGGCACCGCTGGCGCGGCCTCACCCGGCACGCGGCGTTCCTCGTCGACATCGATCACCGCCAGCTTGAAGCTGCGCAGTTGCTCGGGCGCCAGCGGTGCCAGCGGCCGGCCCTTGAGCACCAGACCCTGGCCGTGCGAGGACAAGGTGGCCAGACGGTCGGTGGTGGCCGCATCGGCCAGCATGAAGGCTGGCAGCTCCACCAGCCAGTGCGCCTGCACGCCGGCACGCTCCAGCCAGTCCAGAAGGGCACGCAGCCAGGTCTCGCTGGTCAGGTTCAGGGCGATCGGGCCGGCCTCGGCGGGCCAGGTCCCGGCCAGCAGCGCGGCCAGTGCCTCGGGGTCCGGCGCCGGGCCGCCAGGCAGCGGGTGCACGGTCAGGCGGGCGATGGACGGCTGGCGGCGCGCGTCGAACAGCGCGCTGCCCGCCAGGATCAGGTGGTCGAGCACAGGGGCAGACATGGCTGAACAGGGTTGGGTGGACGACGAACCGGCCCGCGCAGGTCAAGGCCGGTCGGCCGCTCAGCTGTTGATGTACTGGAACAGCGACATCTTCTGCAGAGTCGCGTAGGTTTGCAAGGCCACCTGGTAGCCGGTCTGCTGGTTGGCAAAGTCCGAGATCGCCTGGGTCTCGTCCAGGTCTTCGGCGTCGGACTCGGTGGTCTTGGCGAACAGCTTCAGGTCGGTGACCCGGGCCTGCACGCCCTCGATGCGGTTGAGCGTCTCGCCGGCCAGGCTGCGTGACGATTGCAGCTGGCCCAGGCTCTGATCCACGTCGCGCAGGCCGGTCTGCACGGCCTGGGTGACCTGGGTGGGGGTCTGGTTCGGCGTCTTCAGCGCATTGACCACCCGGTCCAGCGCATCGAACACCGACAGGCCGACGGCCGAGGGCGTGATCTCGAAGGCATCGGCATCGGCCGGCGTGCCGTTGACGGCGAAGGACATGCCGTCGATCGTGATCGCCTGGCCCGAGGTGTAGGGCTGGCCACTGAGCGCCGTGGGATTGCCGTCCTGGAAGACGCTGTAGGTGGTGACACCGCCGACCACGCTGAAGCTGACGCTGTAGGTGGAGCCGGTGATCTGGGCCGGATCGGTCACCCGGCCGGCGTCGATCCAGGCGCTGCTGCTGCCCAGGTTGCGGGTCTCGAAGACGCCGTTGCCGGTGCGTGCGCCCATCCAGACCTGGCGGCCGTCGAAGGTCAGTGGCAGTTGCTCATCCGAGGCCACTTCCACCTGGCCGCCGGTGCCGGTGTAGGCCACGCCGCCCGGGGCATCCAGGAACGGCGGCTGGCTGGTGCCCTGGCCCGAGAAGACGAAGCCGCCGGCGCCATTGCCGCGGTTGGCCACGCTCATCAGCTGCTTGCGGATCTCGGCCAGCTGCTTGGCCACGTCCTGGCGCTGGGCATCGCTGTAGCTGGCGTTGCCGGCGGCCACCACCAGCTCACGCGCCTGCTGCAACAGCTCGCCGGCATCGCCCAGTGCCGACTCGGTCAGCGTCATCGAATTCTTGCTGGCGTCCACCGCGCGCTGGTTGGCCTCGGAGCGCTGCTGCAGCGCGCGCGCCCGCTCGGCCCGCGCCGCGGCGACCGGGTCGTCGCTGGCGTGCAGCACCCGCTTGCCGCTGGTGAGCTGCTGCTGCGCCTCGACCAGGTCCTGCTGGCGCTTCTGCAGCGTGTTGATCACCTTGTCGTAGGCATTCAGGGTGGCGACGCGGAACATGGATGGACTCCTGGAAGGTCACTCGGTCACTGGCCGAGCTGCAGCATGGTGTCGAACACCTGCTGCGCCACCTGCAGCACCTTGGCGGCTGCCTGGTAGCTTTGCTGGAACTGCAGCAGCATCGCGGCCTCTTCGTCCAGGTTGACGCCGACCTTGGAGGTCACGGCATCGGTCGCCTGGGTGTAGGCCGATTCGGAGATCTGCGCGGCGGTCTTGGCGCTCTGCACCCGCACGCCGATGTCCGACATGGTGTTGGCGTAGGCGTCGGTGAGGGTGGCGCCTTCGGCGATGCTGCCGTCCTGGCGCATCGTGCGGCCGACGAAGCGCTCGTCGCGCAGCGCCGCCACCTGCAGCGCGTTGCCGTTGTTGGTGGCGGGGAACTGGGTCTTGGCGATGCTGATCGTGTCCCCGGTCTTGGGCACGCCGTTCAGGCGCAGCTCAAAGCCGTTGAAGGCGATCGGCTGGCCGGCCACCCAGGCGCCGCTGCCGCTGTCGACCACCGTGCCACTGGCGTCGGTGATGCTGTAGTCGTAGTTCCCGGTGTCGTCATTGAAGCTGATCGCCACGCTCAGGTTGGGGTCGATGCCGGTGCTGACCACCTTCAGCGAGGCGACGGTGGCGGTGCCGGTGTTGGCGTCGCCCATGGTGGCGGTCACCGGCGCTGCCGCGGCAATGCCGTCCGGGTCGTCCAGCACACGGGCCATGCCGGTGGCGGCATGGCCGACCGGCTGCAGCAGGAAGCGGTCGCCGGCCTGCAGACCGGGCGGCGGCACGCTGACGGTGAAGCCGTCCACCGTGTCGCCGTCGACAATGCTGCGGGTCAGGCCGTCGGTCAGCCGCTTCAGCAGGAACTGGCCCGGGTTGTCGGGGTCGTTGGTCAGCTCGTAATCGCTGGCCTGCAGCAGCGTGGCGTCGGCGATGTCGACGTTGACGGTGGCGATCAGGTCGCCATTGCCGTCGCGCGCGTTGTTGCGGTTGGGCACCACGGTCGGTGCGGTGATGCCGAACAGCGCCGCGCCGGCCCCGGGCGGGTCGCCCAGGTCCAGGCCCATGGCCTGCTGGTCGTTCATCTTGGCGGCGAACACCGTGGCCATCTGGCCCAGCTGGTTGCGCATGTCCACCAGGTCGTGGTTCTGGTAGCGCAGCAGGCCGGCGATCGAGCCGCCGGTGACCATCTGGTCGTCGATCGGCAGCGTTTCGCCGGCAGACACCAGGGACAGGGCCGCGCGGCTGGGATCAGCGGGGTCCGGGCCGACGCTGAGCTTTGAGGCCTCGGTGCCCAGCACCAGGCGCTGACCGCCGGCAATGAACACGCCCAGCGTGCCGTCGTCGGCTTCGATGGTGCTGACCTGCAGGTACTGGCTGAGCTGGTGCACCAGCTCGTCGCGCTGGTCGAGCAGGTCGTTGGGGCGTTGGCCCAGCGACCAGACCGAGGCGATGCGGTCGTTCAGCGTGGCAATGTCCTGGGCCAGGCCATTGACGGTCTCGGCGGAGCTGGCCAGGTCGGAGCGCACGCCGTCCTGCAGCACCTCGATGCGGCCGGCCGCGCTGGAGAAGCGCGCCGCCACGTCGGCGGCACGGGCCAGGTAGACCTGGCGCGCGGAACCGTCGGCCGGCACGCTGGCCAGGTCGGCGGCGGCGTTCAGGAACTCACCCATCGCATAGCCGATGCCGGCGGTACCGGGCGGGAACACATCTTCCAGCTGCTGCAGCTGGACCGAGCGCATGCCGTCCATGCTCGACAGCGATGCCGCGGCATGCGCCTGGGCGGTGAGGAACTGGTCGTGGGCGCGGCGCACGTCCACCACGTTCGAGCCCTTGCCGAAGAAGCCCGCACCGGTGAACTGGCCGGTGTTGGTGGCCAGGATCGCCGACTGGCGCGAATAGCCCTGGACACCGGCGTTGGCGATGTTGTGGCCGGTGACCTGCAAGGCGGCGCTGTTGGCCAGCATGGCGCGCAGGCCGATGGCCATCAATCCGGAGGTCGACATGCCAGGTTCTCCTTCAGGCGCTCAGGCTGCGCTGCAGGCGCAGCGTGGTGTTGATCACCTTGCCCAGCTTGCTGGCGTAGGCGGGGTCGGTGGCGTAGCCGGCGTTCTGCAGGCCCTGGGCGAAGCCCTTGGCATCGGCACCGGCGGCCACGACCTTGGCATAGCGCGGGCTGTTCTTCATCAGGCTGGCGTAGTCGGCGAAGGACTCGGCGTAGCTTCTGTAGGCGCGGAACTTCTGCACCACCTTGCGCGGCGTGCCGTTGATGTACTCGGTGGTCACCACGTCGGCGGTGGCGCCCTTCCAGTTCGGGCTGGCCTTGATGCCGAAAAGGTTGAAGGTGTTGCTGCCATCGGCGGCCTTCATCTCTTTCTTGCCCCAGCCGCTCTCATGGGCGGCCTGCGCCACCATGAAGGTGGCCGGGATGCCGGTGCTGGCCTCGGCGGCCTGGGCCGAGGCGGTGTGGCGGGCGACGAAGTCGGCCGCCGATTGCGTGGGGATGCCGCTGGGCTGGGCCGCGCCGATGGGCGTGGAGGTGGTGTCGGGCTTGGGAATCGGACCGGGCTGCAGGCCCATGTTGCGCTCAAGCTGGCGGGCGATCACATCGCTCAGGCCGCCCGGGCGGCCGGCCACCTTGGCCGCCCACTGCGCATCCAGCATCTCGCGGCCGAGCTTGCTGCCTTCGTTGTCGAAGCTGCCGTCCTGGCCGGGCTCGGAGGCCTGGCGCATGGTCTTCAGCAGTTCCTGCATGAACAGCGATTCGAACTGCTTGGCGGCCTCGCGCACCGCGGTCTTCGGGTCAGCTGCGGCCTGCCGGCGCAGCGATTCAACGCCCCGGGCATCACCGAATCCGGTGCGCGCGGCGTTCTGGAAGGTGGTGGGGATGGCGGCCATGGCGCTTGCCTCAGATGACCTCGAGCTCGGCCTGCAGCGCGCCGGCCGACTTCATCGCCTGCAGGATGGCCAGCAGGTCCTGGGGCGTGGCACCCAGCGCGTTGAGCGCCTTGACCACGTCGGCCAGCTGCGCGCTGGCGGGCACGTTGATGACCTGGCCGCCCTGCTGGGTGACCTGGATGTCGTTCTTCTCGGTGACCACGGTCTGACCGCCCGACAGCGCGCCCGGCTGGCTGACCTGCGGGGTCGAGCTGATCGTCACCGCCAGGCTGCCGTGCGCCACGGCGCAGGGCGCCAGCGTGACGCTCTGGTTCATCACGATCGAGCCGGTGCGCGGGTTGAGCACCACCTTGGCGGCGGGCTTCTCCAGCGTCAGCGGCAGGTTCTCGACCTCGGCCAGGAAGGCCACGCGCTGGGCGCTGTCCTGCGGTGCGCGCACGCGCACGACGCGGCCGTCGATGGCCTGGGCCGTGCCCTCGCCCTTGGCGCCGTTGATCGCCTTGGCCACGGCATTGGCGGTGGCGAAGTCGCCCGAGCTGAGGTCCAGCTGCACGAACTCGCCCACCAGCAGCGGCGTGGGCACGGCGCGCTCCACCGTGGCGCCCTGCGGGATGCGACCGCCGCCCAGGTGGTTGATCTGCACCTTGGCGCCGCCGGCCGACGCGCCCGCGCCACCCACGATCAGGCCGCCCTGGGCCATCGCATAGATCTGCCCGTCGGCACCCTTGAGCGCGGTGGCGACCAGGCTGCCGCCGCGCAGGCTCTTGGCATTGCCGATCGACGACACACTCACATCGATCTGCTGGCCCGGCTGGGCGAAGGGCGGCAGCGTGGCCGTGACCAGCACCGCCGCCACGTTCTTCAACTGCATCTGGGCGCCGGCCGGCACGGTCACGCCCATCTGCTGCAGCATCGAGTTGACGCTTTGCGCGGTGAACGGCGTCTGGGTGGTCTGGTCGCCGGTGCCGTCCAGGCCGATCACCAGGCCGTAGCCCATCAGCTGGTTGGGTCGCACGCCCTGCACCGAGGCGACTTCCTTGATGCGCTGGCTGGCCTGTGCGGGCCAGGGCCACCACAGGGCGGCACTGGCCATCACGGCCGCCAGCATGGCGGCCAGGCGCAGCAGTCGTTCGGTACGGTCGGGCGCGTTCATCACGAGGCTCATCAGATCGGCAGCAGGTTCAGGAAAAAGCGGCCCAGCCAGTTCATGCCCTGGGCATCCTCGATCGCACCGCGACCGCGGTTCTCGATGCGGACATTGGCGATCTGCGCGCTCTGCACGGTGTTGCCCGGCGCGATGGCACGCGGATCGACCTGGCCGGTGAAGCGCAGCACATCGACGCGCTGGTTGACACCCACCTGCTTCTCGCCGGCCACCAGCAGGTGACCATTGGGCAGCACGCCCACCACGGTGGCGGTGATCGTGCCGCTGAACTGGTTGGTGGTGGCGGTGGTGCCTTTGCCTTCGAAGTTGTTGGCGCTGCTGCCCGAGATGCCCAGACGCGACAGCCCCAGCGCCGACAGACCGCTCAGCGACGAGGCGCTGGACTCGACCTTGCCGGTCTTGCCCACGGTGCTGTTGGCGGTCTGGGTGGCGCTGACGTTCTCGACGATGTTGATCGTCAGCGTGTCGCCCACCATGCGCGCGCGGTAGTCCTCGAACAGCGGACGGTAGGCCGCGGCCTGGTAGATCGCGCCATTGCCGCCCATCGCGACCGGGGCGGTGTACGGCAGCGGCTGCAGCTCGGGGAACGCGCTCGGGCCGCTGGCCGGTGCCGCGGGGGCGGTGGCGTGGGCGAAGTCGACCTGGGGGGTCGGGTAGATGGTGGTGCAACCGGCCAGGGCCGCCAGCGTCAGCGCGGGCAGGAGGCGGGTGAGGGTGATCGACATGGTCGTGTGTCCTGCAGGAATCAATGGCCGGTGTGGCTGCGCAGCTGGGCGTCGGTCTCGAGCGCGCCGGTGCGCAAGGTGCCGTTCAGGCCCAGGCCCGGCGCCGTGATGACCGGCGCAGCGCCCGACACCTGCTGCCAGCCCTGGGGGGTGGGCATGAAGCGCTCGGTGCCGGCGAAGCGGGCCAGCATGATCCGACCCCGGTCGGCGCGCTGGCCGTTCGAATACTCGGCCGTCAGGCCGCCGCCGCTTTCGACGAGCAGGCTGACCAGGCGACCCGCGGCGTAGCCGTCCTGACGCACGTCGGTCACCGAGAAGAACGAGCCATATTGGGTCGCACGCGACAGATCCAGGGCAAGCCCTGCGATGGGCTGCGTGGTCATTCCCTGGGCATTGACCGAAGACGGGACGTTCAGCGTGGTCGAGCTGGGCGACGGCGTGCTGCCGTCGGGCAGGAAGCTCAAGGTGACAACGGGCTGCGGGTCGTCTGCGGTGCCAGCGACCGTCGCGCCATTGGCGTTGACATAGACGTTCCACTGGTCGTCGGCACGCTTCTGGAAATAGACGACCAGTGCCACCGACACACCGTTGCCGTCGAAAACCTCGGCCGAGGTGGCGTGGTTGTAGGTTCCGGCGTTGGCGAAGTCGATGCGCGGCGTGAATCCGAGGTCGGTGACGCTCAGGCGCGAGTCGAGGTTGAACTCAAGGGACAGCCCCGTGGTGGCATGCGAGGACATCAGCTCCGGCACCGTCAGCGGCACCAGCGCGGCGGCATCGCTGCTGCCGGGCGCCAGGCCCATCAGGCGCGCGCCGCTGCGGTTGACCAGGCCGTCGGCACCCAGGCCCAGGCTGGCCTCGCGGCTGTAGACGGTCTGGCCGCTGCCGGTGCGCCAGACGAACTGGCCATCGCCCTCGATCGCCAGGTCCAGCGCGCGGCCGGTCTCGACCGCGGTCGCGGCCACGGGCATCTGCTGGGCCTGGATGCGGCCCACCGGCTGGTCGACATCGCCGCCGCCACAAGCGGCCAGCGCCAGCATGACGATGGTGGCGATCGACGCGGCAGCCAGGCGACGCATCATGGCAGGCCTCAGAGTTGCGCCAGACGCTGGAGCATCTGGTCGGAGGTGGAGATGGCCTTGGAGTTCAGCTCGTAGCTGCGCTGGGTCTGGATCATCGTCACCAGCTCCTCGACCATGTTGACGTTGCTGGTCTCGAGGTAGCCCTGCTGCAGCGTGCCCAGGCCGTTGGTGCCGGGCACCGCGGCATTGGGCGTGCCCGACGCGGCGGTCTCGGTGAAGAGGTTCTGGCCGCGCGGCTCCAGGCCGCCCGGGTTGGCGAACGAGGCCATCGAGAACTGGCCCAGCACCTGCGGTGTGGCCTGGCCCGGCAGCGTCACGCTGACCTGGCCGCTGGGGCTGATCGACACGCTCTGCGCGTTCGCCGGGATGGTGATGCCGGGCTGGACGACGTAGCCCGAGTTGTTGACGATCTGGCCCTGGGCATCCATCTTCAGCGCACCGTCGCGCGTGTAGCCGGTGCCACCGTCGGGCAGCGTGACCAGCAGGAAGCCGTTGCCGTTGATGGCCACGTCCAGGTTGTTGGAGCTCTGCTGCAGGTTGCCCTGCGAGAAGTCCCGCGCCGAGGCTACCGCCCGCGTGCCCAGGCCGACCTGCAGGCCGGTGGGCAACTGGGTCTGCTCGGAACTGGCGGCGCCGCTCTGGCGCAGGTTCTGGTACATCAGGTCCTCGAACACCGCATGCGAACGCTTGTAGCCATTCGTCGCGGCATTGGCGAGGTTGTTGGAGATGTGGTCCAGCTGCGTCTGCTGGGCTTCCATCCCGGTCTTCGAAATCCAGAGTGATCGGATCATGGTGTACTGCTCCCATTCAGGGGGATGACACGATGATCCCGGGAACTTGAGGCCTGCTTAGCCGCGAAAAGCCGGGGTTTGGGGGGGCATCTGCGGGCTTGGGCGGCGGTTTGCTGCCCACAGCGGCCGTTGGCCGCTGTGGGCCAAGGCCCCGAACGTTGGGCTCCCCCCAGCCCCCCTCCAAGAGGGTGGCTCCAGTCAGAACCACAAAAGGTGGTGCGCCAAGCGTGCCAGCGCCACGCCGGCCGGCAGGCCGGCCCGAAGCTCATGCTGGAGCCCCCTTCTTGGAGGGGGGCTGGGGGGAGCTCAACGGAATAGGGCTCTGCCCACAGCGGCCTACGGCCGCTGTGGGCAGAAGCCAGCCACTGAGGACGCAGCCAGCGTGAGGGACAACTCAAGGGAAAACCCTTGTAATCAAGTGCATTCCCGTGCGACTGAAGAGGTGTCAGGCGATGTCTGGCATCCCTTCACTTCCTTCAGGAGATTCGCATGCAAGTCACCAAGACCACGTCGGCCGTTGCGCTGGCCGCCACCTGTGCCGCGTTGTTCGCCATGGGCGCCCCCGCCACGGCCCAGGCCGCCAGCGACAAGGGCGTGCAGTGTGCCGGCGCCAACAGCTGCAAGGGCCACTCCGAGTGCAAAACCGCCACGAACGAGTGCAAGGGCATGAACGGCTGCAAGGGCCAGGGCTGGACCCAGGCCAAGTCGGCCGAGGCATGCACCAAGGCCGGCGGCAAGCCGATGGCGGCCAAGTAAGCCGTTGACCATGGGCAGCGGTTTCGGCCTCGGCCTGCGCACCGAGCACTATGCTGACTTCCGTGCCCGTCCGCCCCGCGAGTGGGGGCTGGACTGGCTGGAGATCATCTCGGAGAACTACCTGGTGCCGGGAGGCCGCCCGCTGGCCCACCTGGATGCGATCCGGCGCGACATCCCGATCGCGATGCACGGCGTCTCGCTGGCGATTGGCAGCGCCGATCCGCTGGACCGTGGCTACCTGCGCGAGTTGCGCGCCCTGATCGACCGTGTCCAGCCCTGCCGCGTGTCCGACCACCTCTGCTGGGGCCGCGTCGACCACCGCTACCTGCATGATCTGCTGCCACTGCCCTACACCGAGGCCATGCTGCGCCATGTGGTGGACCGGATCGCGCAGGCCCAGGACCTGCTGGGACGGCGCCTGCTGCTGGAGAACGTGTCCAGCTACGTGGGCTGGCAGGCCGACGAGATGGACGAGGCGAGCTTTCTGGCCGAGGTGGCCCGTCGCGCCGACTGCGAGATCCTCCTTGACGTCAACAACGTCTGGGTCAGCGCCCAGCACCATGGCTTTGACCCCCGGGCCTTCATCGACGCCATGCCCGCCGCGCGCGTCACCCAGTTGCACCTGGCCGGCCATCAGATGACCGAGGACGGCCCGATCGACACCCACGACCACCCGGTCAGCGAGCCCGTCTGGGCGCTCTACGCCCACACCGTGCGCCAGCTGGGAGAGGTGCCGGTGATGATCGAGCGTGATGACCACATCCCGCCGCTGCCTGCGCTGCTGTCCGAGCTGGACACCGCCCGCCGCGTGGCCCGCGACGCCCTGTTGGAACCGGTCACCCCATGAGTGGATCACTCGAGCCCATGCTTCGGGCCTTCACCCGCGGCCTGACGGGCGACGATCCCGCGCCCGCGCTGGCGCTGCTGCGCCCGCTGCGTGGCCGCGCGCCGCTGCTGGGCGTCTACCGTCATGCCTACCGCGCCCGGATGAGCGCTGCGCTGCGCGACAACCACCCGGTGCTGCACCGGGTGCTGGGCGATGAGGCTTTCGACGCGCTGGCGGCCGACTACCTGGCGGCCCATCCCAGTCAGCGCGCCTCGATCCGCTGGTTCGGCGACGGCCTGGCCGAGGCCATCGCCATGGGCGGGATGCCACACGCGGCCGCCCTGGCCGACCTGGCCCGCTTCGAGTGGACGCTGGGCCAGGTGCTGGACGACCCGGACGCGCCAGCGCTGGATGCCCAGACGCTGCAGTCGCAGCCGCCCGAGGCCTGGGCCACGCTGCCGCTGCGCCTGCACCCGGCCGCCCGGCTGCTGGCGCTGGACTGGGACATCACGCCGCTGTGGCAGGCGCTGCAGGCCGATGAGCAGGCGCAGACCGCGCAGCCGGCGGCGCGCCCTCACCAGGTGCTGGTCTGGCGCCAGGGCCTGGCGCGCCACTGGCGCATCGTCGACGAGGACGAGGCCCAGCTGCTGCACACCCTGGCCGAGGGCACCAGCATCGGCGCACTGTGCACGGTGGCCGCCGCCCACAGCCCGGACGCCGCCGACGCGGCGCCGGCACGGGTGGCCGCCAGCCTGCACCGCTGGCTGGCCGACGGCGTGCTGACTTGACCAGCAGCAAGCCACGCGCGGGCAGGCCTCTGGTTAACCCTTAACCGGAGTATGCTGGCCAGATCGTGTCTCCCAGGGCCCTTCAACGCCCTGCCGCCGACGTGGACCAGCATTTCCTCACGCCGCTCTTCTCGCCCCGCTCGATCATCGTCTTCGCCGGCAACCCGGAGGATCTTGACAGCCAGGCGCCCATGGCGCGCGCCCTGCTGGCCGAGCTGACGACCAATGGCTTCAGCGGCCAGATCAGCTTCCTCGACACCGAGATGACCGGCACGCTGTCCGACCTGGCGCACACCCGGGCCGATCTGGCGGTGATCGCGCTGCCGCACGAGCAGATCGAGGCCGCGCTGGAGATCGCCGGCCGCATCCGCTGTCGCGCGGCGCTGGTGCTGTCGGCCAACCTGCCGGCACCGGCCTGCGCCAACCTGCACGCGGTGGCCAAGCGCCATGGCGTGCACCTGCTGGGCCCCAATTCGCTGGGCTTCCAGCGGCCGCTGCTCAAGCTCAATGCCAGTGCCGCCGGGCCGCTGGCGGCACCGGGGCCGCTGGCGCTGGTGTCGCAGTCGGGGGCGCTGACCTCGTCGATCCTGGACTGGGCGCGGCGCAATGGCGTGGGCTTCTCCACCGTGGTCTCGCTGGGCGCCAACACCGCGGTCGACCTGGCCCAGGTGCTGGACTTCCTGGCCACCGATGGCAGCACGCACAGCATCCTGGTCTACATGGAGGGCATCACCCACGCGCGGCGCTTCATGAGCGCGCTGCGCGCTGCGGCCTCGGTCAAGCCGGTGGTGGTGATGAAGGCCGGACGCATGCCGGCGGGCACCACCGCGGCGCTGACCCACTCGGCCGCGATCGTGGGTGCCGATGATGTGTTCGAGGCCGCGCTGCGCCGCGCCGGCGTGGTGCGGGTGCGGGCCTTCACGCAGCTGTTCTCGGCGGCGCGCTGCCTGGCCTCGCGCTACCGGCCGGTGGGCAAGCGCCTGGCCATCGTCACCAACGGCGGCGGCCCGGGTGTGCTGGCCGCCGACTGGGCCAACGACATCGGTCTGGAAGTGGCGCGGCTCGATCCGCAGAGCCGCAACACGCTGGCGCCGCTGCTCTCACCCAACGCCACGCTGAACCAGGTGCTGGACCTGGGCGAGGACGCCACCGAGGCCCACTACAGGGCCGCGGTCGAGGCCTGCGGCAAGGACAGCCACGTCGACGGCGTGCTGGTCATCTACGCCCCCAAACCCGCCTGCTACCCGGGCGCCGACCCGGTGGTGATCGCCCAGGCGGTGATCGACGGTTCGGCCCGGCTGGGCAAGCCGGTGGTGGCCTGTTGGATGGGCGACGACAGCGTGCGTCCGGCGCGCGAACTGCTCAATGCCAAGCCGCTGCCGAGCTTCCGCACCCCCGAGGCGGCGGTGGACGCCTTCGGCAACATCGCCAGCTTTTACCAGAACCAGCAGCTGCTGACGCAGACGCCGCCGCCGTTGTCCACACTGGCCACGCCCGACACCGAAGGCGCACGCCTGCTGATCGAGGGCGTGCTGGCCGAGCGCCGCCGGGTGCTGACCGAGATGGAATCGAAGGCCCTGCTGGCCGCCTTCCACATCCCGGTCACCCGCACCATGCTGGCCCGCACCGCCAACGAGGCGATGCTGATCGCCAGCCAGCTGGGCTACCCGGTGGCGCTGAAGATCGACTCGCCCGACATCAGCCACAAGTCCGACGTGCAGGGCGTGGCGCTGGGCGTGATGACCGCCACCCAGGTGCGCGACACCTTCAACGACATGCTGGCCCGCGTGGCCAAGGCCAAGCCCGGCGCACGCATCAATGGCGTGACGATCCAGCCGATGAGCGGCAAGCCGCGCGGCCGCGAGCTCTACATCGGCCTGACCACCGACGACCCCTTCGGCCCGGTGATCACCTTCGGCGCCGGTGGCACGATGATCGAGCTGATCAACGACCAGGCGATGGAGCTGCCGCCGCTGAACCAGTTCCTGGCCCGGCGGCTGATCGAGCGCGCCCGCGTGGCCGAGACCCTGGGCCACTGGCGCGGCGCGCCGCCGGTGAACATGGAGTCGCTCGAGCAGGTGCTGCTGCGCCTGTCCGAGATGGTCTGCGCCCTGCCCCAGCTGCAGGAGATGGACATCAACCCGATCATCGTCGACGAGGACGGTGCGGTGGCGGTGGACGCGCGCGTGGTGATCGAGCACGCCGGCCCGCAGAACCAGGCCTTCCACCACCTGGCCATCCTGCCCTACCCGGCCGGCCTGGAGCGCGAGTGGCCGATGAAGGGCGGCGGCCTCTACACCATCCGCCCGATCCAGCCGGATGACGCCGAGATGCTGCAGGCCCTGGTCAAGGGCCTGTCGCCCGAGAGCCGCTATTTCCGCTTCGTCAGCTCGATGCAGGAGCTGCCGGCCAAGATGCTGGCGCGCTACACCCTGATCGACTACGACCGCGAGATGGCCCTGGTCGCCGTGCACACCGACCGCGTGCTGCAGGACGACGGCAGCTTCGTGGAAACCGAGCAGATCATCGGCGTGTCGCGCTACATCACCAACCCCGACCAGACCAGCTGCGAGTTCTCGCTGGTGGTGTCGGACGCCTATGCCGGCCAGGGCCTGGGCTCGCGGCTGATGCTCAGCATCATGGACGTGGCCCGCACCAAGGGCCTGGCCGAGATCGAGGGCCTGGTGCTGGCCAACAACGACGGCATGCTGCGCCTGATGCGCAGCCTGGGCTTCCAGATCAAACCCTTCGCCGACGACGCCGACTTCAAGCTGTGCACCAAGACGCTGTAAGCGAGGTGGCGCCCGGCCCGCCTAGAATCCGGGGCTGACCCGAACGAAGAACCCCGGAGGATTTCCATGCTCGACGACATCGACGACGGCGCCCGTGTTGGCGTCTGGACCACCATCGGCATCATTGCGCTGCTGCTGTTCGGGCTGATCGGCGGCCTGGGCATCCGCCAGCTGCACAAGTCCGCCGCCGCCCAGGCCCCGGCGCCCGCGGTGGCCGCTGACGAAGCGCTGATCGACGGCCCGCTGACCGGCGAGCTGGCCGGCACGCTGTTCTTCGCCGTCGGCTCGGCCGAGCTGCCCGCCGAGGCCGCCGCCGAGATCACCAAGGCCCAGGCGGCCGCCACCGCGGCCGCGGGCAAGAAGCTGGTGCTGTCGGGCTTCCACGACGCCAGCGGTGACCCCGCCAAGAATGCCGAGCTGGCCAAGAACCGCGCCAAGGCCGTGCGTGCCGCGCTGGTGGCCGCCGGCGTCGATGCCGCCCGCATCGGCCTGCGCAAGCCCGAGTCCACCACCGGTGACGGCACTGCCGACCAGGCCCGCCGCGTCGAGATCCGACTGGTCGACTGACAAAGCACCCCGCGCACCGCGGGTCGAGCCAACCCGCTACCATCGCCAAGCCGCCCGCCGAGGCGGCTTTTTCGTCTGCATCCTCGCCCATGGCCGGCATCCACATCACCGACATCGAGCGCGCCATCAACTGGTGGCGCGCCCGCCAGCCCTCGCCCGACGGCCTGCAGGCCTGCGCCGAGGTGCGTGCGCTGGCCGAGGTGTATGCGCTGATGGTCTACTACCGCGAGTCCGAGGCCGACGAGGCCACGCTGCCCGCCGCCGCGCGCGAGGCCTGGCTGGCCTGGTACCGCAGCACCCCGGATGCGCCCTGCATCGCGATCTGCTCCACCGCCCAGGGCGATGCGCTGTGCAAGGGCTGCGGCCGCACCGAACACGAGGTGCAGCACTGGCCGCAGATGTCGCCGGGCGAGAAGCGCGCGGTCTGGCGGCGCATCAGCCTGGAGGCCACCGCCTGGCGCTTCAACCGCTATGCCGAGCGCGCCCGCCTGGCCACGGGCAGTGACCATCCGGACCCGCACAGCCTGGACGGCACCGCCCGATGATCCGCTTCAGCGACAGCGTCCGCCGCCTGGTGCCGCTGGCCTGGCCGGTGCTGGTGGGCCAGCTCGCGGTGCTGGCCTTCAGCACCATCGACACCTTGCTGGTGGCGCGCCACTCGCCCGCGGACCTGGGGGCCTTTGCCGTGGGCGCCGCGGCCTACATCACGGTCTTCGTCGGCCTGATGGGCGCGGTGCTGGCGGTGTCGCCGGTGGTGGGCCAGCTCTTCGGCGCCGGCCGGCTGGAGGCCGCCGGGGACGAACTGCACCAGGGCATCTGGCTGGCCCTGGGCCTGTCGCTGCTGGGCTGCACGCTGCTGCTGTTCCCTCAGCCCTTCCTGGCGCTCTCGCGTGCCACGCCCGAGATGGAAGCCAAGGTGCGCGGCTACCTGCTGGCGCTGGCGCTGGCGCTGCCGGCCTCGCTGCTGTTCACCGTCTACCGCGCCTTCAACACCGCGGTGTCGCGGCCCAAGGCGGTGATGGTGCTGCAACTGGCCGGGCTGGGACTGAAGCTGCCGCTGTCCACCGCGCTGGTCTTTGGCTGGCCGGCACTGGGCCTGCCCGCGCTGGGGGTCACCGGCGCCGGCCTGGCCACGGCGGCGGCGATGTGGTTGCAGCTGGCCGCCGCGGCCTGGATGCTGCACCGCGACCGCTTCTACGACCGCTTCGCGTTGTGGGGCCGCGGCCTGCACCCGCCCAGCCGCGCCGCCATCCTGGGCCTGCTGCGCCTGGGCGTGCCGATGGGCATGGCGGTGCTGGTGGAGGTCAGCGCCTTCTCGTTCATGGCCTTCTTCATCGCCCGGCTGGGCACGGTGCCGGTGGCGGGGCACCAGATCGCCATCAACCTGGTCTCGCTGATGTTCATGCTGCCGCTGTCGCTGGCCAATGCCGGCAGCACGCTGGTGGCCCAGCGCGTGGGGGCGGGTGATCTGGCGGACGCCCGCCGCCTGGGCTGGCATGCGATGGCGCTGGCCCTGATCACCTCCGGCGTGCTGGCCGCGGCGGTCTACCTGGGCCGGGTGCAGGTGGTGGGTCTGTACACCGGCGACGCCGCGGTGGCGGCGGTGGCGCTGTCGCTGCTGTCCTGGCTGGTGGTGTTCCATGTCTGCGATGCCGCGCAGACCATGGCCGCCTTCGTGCTGCGCGCCTGGCGCGTGGCCACGGTGCCGATGGTGATCTACGCCGGCACGCTGTGGGGCATCGGGCTGGGCCTGGGCTCGCAGCTGGCCTTCGACGATGGCACCCGGGTGCCTGACACGCTGCGCGGTGCGCCGGGATTCTGGGCCGCGTCAACGCTGGCGCTGGTGCTGTGCAGCGTCTTCCTGGTGGTGTTCAAGGCCTGGGTGCTGCGCCGGCGCGGCTGATCACAGCCGGCGCGCCGCCGGCAGCGTCAGCACGAAGCAGCTGCCGCCGCCCTCACGCGGCTCGCAGCGCACGCTGCCCTGGTGGGCCTGCGCGATCTGCCGCACCAGCGCCAGGCCCAGGCCGACACCGCCCTCGCGCTCGGCATGACCGGGCAGGCGGTAGAAGGGCTCGAAGATGCGTTCGCGCAGGTCCTCAGGCACGCCCGGGCCGCGGTCGCAGACGCGCACGCGCGGGCCCTCGGGCGACTCGGCCAGCAGCAGCGTGACCTCGTCGCCGCCATAGCGGCGGGCGTTTTCCAGCAGGTTGCGCAGCCCCCGGCGCAGCAGGCGCTCGCTGCCGCGCACGCGCAGCGCGGCGCCTTGCACCTCGGCCTGCACCCGCGCCGCCTCTTCCGCGGCCAGCGCCGCCAGGTCGATGCTGTCGTCCAGCTCCTGCGGCGCGCCAGCCTCCAGGCGGCTGGACAACAGGACCTCTTCGACCAGCGCGTCGAGCTCGGCGATGTTGGTGTGGATCTCGCGGCCGAGCTTCTCGCGCATCGCCGGCGGCGCATCGTCCAGCATCGACACCGCCATCTTCAGCCGCGCCAGCGGCGAGCGCAGTTCATGGCTGGCATTGGCCAGCAGGCTCTGGTTGGACTGCAGCAGCGCCTGGATGCGGTCGGCCGCCTGGTTGAAGCTGGCCGCCACCGCCGCCACCTCATCGCGGCCCTGCACCGGCACGCGCTGGTCCAGCGCACCGCCGCCGAAGGCCTCGACGCCCTGGCGCAGGCGCTCCAGGCGGCGGGTGAGACCGCGCACCACCGGCCAGGCGCCGGCCGCCACGGCCACGAACAGCGCGGCCAGCAGCCCCGCCAGCGCGGCACCGGCCGGCCAGTCGCGCGGCAGCATCAGGCGCCACCACGCCGGATGGCGGTCGCCCCGGGGGCCGCGCGGGCCATCGGCCAGGTCGCCCTCTCCGGGCAGGCCGGGCGGACCGAAACGTCCCTCCGGGGGCTCCAGGCGAAGGGGCGGGTCGCCGCCCGGGTCACCCACCGGGCCACCACCCGGGCCGCCGCCGGGGCCACGTGGGGGTCCGCTGCCCGGATCGGCCAGGTCCGGCGGCGCATCGCCGCCGCCCAGCTCCGGCGGCCTGGGGCCGCGGCCGCCCGAGGCTTCGCGCAGCAGGCGGTCCAGGTTGGGGCGGATCAGCCACAGCGTGCGGCCATCGTCCAGCCGGGTGCTGATCGCGTTGCGCGGCACCTCGCCGCGGTTGGCCGCCTGGCGACGCTCGAAGCTCTCGGACGCGGCGATGCGCCGTCCATCGGCGGCGTCCAGCGCCAGCGGCAGGCGCAGGCGCTGCGACCACTCGGCCAGCATCGCCGCCTGGACCGAATCGGGGGCGCCGGGCTCGGGCAAGGCGTTCTCGATCAGTTCGGCCCAGCTGGCCATGCGCTCGCGGATGCGCTGCTCGAACTGCGCCCGCTCCTGCTCCAGGTGGCGCTGCACCATCCAGCCGCCGGCCAGCGCGAACAGCGCCAGCGCGGCCACCACCGTGAGCCAGATGCGCAGGTACAGCGTCTTCACGCGCGCGGGGCTATTCGCCGTCCTGCTTGCGGGCGAAGACGTAGCCGGTGCCGCGCACCGTCAGCACCCGCTTGGGATTCTTCGGGTCTTCCTCGATCACCGCGCGGATGCGCGAGACGTGCACGTCGATCGAGCGATCGAAGGCCTCCAGCGGGTGGCCCTTCAGCGCATCCATGATCTGGTCGCGCGAGAGCACCCGGCCGGCGCTCTGCGCCAGCACCACCAGCAGGTCAAACTGGTGGCCGGTGAGGTCGCAGCGCTGGCCGTCCAGCCGCGCTTCGCGCGCACCCAGGTCGATCTCCAGCCGTCCGAAGGACAGCACCTCGTCGGGTTGGGCCTCGGGCGCGACGCGCCGCAGCAGCGCCTTGATGCGGGCCAGCAGCTCGCGCGGCTCGAAGGGCTTGGGCAGGTAGTCGTCGGCACCGATCTCCAGGCCCAGGATGCGGTCCATCGGCTCGCCGCGCGCGGTCAGCATCAGCAGCGGCAGACGGCGGGTGCGGGCATCGGCGCGCAGCTCGCGGGTCATGTCCAGGCCGTCGCCGTCGGGCAGCATCAGGTCCAGCACCAGGGCGTCGTAGGCGACGCGGCGCAGGCGCTCGCGGCCCTCGGCCAGCGAGGCAGCGGTGTCGACCTCGTAGCCGTGGCCGCGCAGGTAGTCGCCGACCATCGCGGTCAGGCGGCTGTCGTCGTCGATCAGGAGCAGGCGGGCAGGCAGCATCTCGTCGGCCCGCAGCGGGGCGCGCACACGGGCGGGGTAGGCGTGGGCCGAAGCATAGGTCATCGCGGTCTCCAGGCAGGCAATGCCCCGATGCTGGGGCCCGGCCGTTGGGCCCGCTTGGCCCGTGCGTGAAGAACTGTGAAGCGCTGGCCCAGCGGCGGTGCACCGCTCAGCGCGGGAAGGTCACCACATGCTCGACCCGCGGCCGGATGCCGATCCACTCGCCCGGCGCATGGTCGTGGTGCGAGGGCACATGGGCCAGCACCTCCAGGCCATCGGCCAGCGCCAGCGTGTAGAGGAACTCGGCGCCGCGGAAGTCGCGCCGCAGGATGCGCGCGCGCACCGGGGCGGCGTCGTCGTGCTCGATGTCGTCGGCGCGCAGCAGCACCAGGCACTCGCCGCCGGGGTAGGCATCGGGCAGCGGGCACTCGTCGGCGTCGGCCAGCAGGCCCAGGGGGGTGTCGACGCGGGGCCCCTGCGGCGTGCTGACAATGCGGGCCGGCGCCAGCACGCCGTGGCCGATGAAGTCGGCCACGAAGCGCGTGGCCGGGCGGTGGTACAGGTCGTAGGGGCGGTCCCACTGCTCCAGCCGGCCGGCCTGCATCACGCCCAGGCGGTCGGCCAGCGCAAAGGCCTCCATCTGGTCGTGCGTCACCACCAGCGCGGCGGTGCCGCTGGCCTTGAGGATGGCGCGCACCTCGTGGGCCAGGCGCTCGCGCAGTTCCACGTCCAGCGCCGAGAAGGCCTCGTCCAGCAGCAACAGGCGCGGCGCCGGGGCCAGCGCCCGCGCCAGCGCCACGCGCTGCTGCTGGCCGCCGGAGAGCTGGTGCGGCATCTTGCCGGCCACCTCGGGCAGGCCCACCAGCGACAGCATCTCCTGCACCCGCCGCGCGCGCTCGGCCCGGCCCAGCGCGTGCAGGCCGAAGGCCACATTGGCCGCCACGTCCAGGTGCGGAAACAGCGCGTAGTCCTGGAACACCATGCCGACGCGGCGCTGCTCGGCCGGGCGGTGCAGGCCGGCGGCCGGGTCGGAGACGATATCCCCCGCCAGGCGGATGCGCCCTCCGGCCAGCGGCTCCAGCCCCGCCACGGCACGCAGCAGCGAGGTCTTGCCGCAGCCCGAGGGGCCGACCAGCACGCCGATCTCGCCGGCGGCCAGGCCCATCGAGACCTCGCGCACGGCGTCGAGGTCGCCGCCGGCGGCCGCAGAGCCGCGGTAGCGCACCACGATGTGTTCAAGCAGCAGTGCCATGCGATGATCGTACCAGAATGACAATCATTCTTACTTAGAATGACTGGCATGCGCCTGCTCCTTGCCCTGGTCTGCGTTCTGCTGCTGCTGCCCCTGGCCGCGCTGGTGTCGCGCTGGGCGGCGCTGGACGCCGACGGACTGGCGCTGTGGCAGCACCTGGCCAGCACAGTGCTGCCGGGCTACCTGGGTCAGTCGCTGCTGCTGTCGGCGGCGGTGGCGCTGGGGGTGGCGCTGGTGGGCGGCAGCACGGCGGCGGTGGTCACGCTGTTCGAGTTCCCGGGACGGCGCTGGCTGTCGTGGGCGCTGCTCCTGCCGATGGCCATGCCGGCCTATGTGCTGGCCTACGCCTGGACCGACACCCTGCAGTACAGCGGCCCGCTGCAGACCGCGCTGCGCGCCGCCTTTGGCTGGCAGGGCGCGCTGTGGCCGGACATCCGCAGCCTGGGCGGCGCGGTGCCACTGTTCGTGCTGTGCCTGTATCCGTACGCCTACCTGCTGGTGCGCGCCGCGCTGGCCGAGCGCTGCGTGCCGCTGATGGAGGCCGCGCGCCTGCTGGGCGCCGGCTGGTGGCGCCGCGTCACGCAGGTGGCGCTGCCGATGGCCCGGCCGGCGCTGGCCGCCGGCGTGGCGCTGGCGCTGATGGAAACCCTGGCCGACTATGGCGTGGGCGCGTACTTCGGCCTGTCCACCTTCACCACCGGCATCTTCCGCGCCTGGCTGTCGATGGGCGACCGCGATGCCGCGGCCCAGCTGGCCACGGTCCTGCTGGTGCTGGTGGCGCTGCTGGTGTGGATGGAGCAGCGCGCCCAGGCGCGGCTGCGCTTCGCCGCCGCGCGCCAGGGCGCGCTGCATGGCGGCGACGCCCGGCCGCTGGCGCTGGGCTGGCGCGGCTGCGCGGCCGCCTGGGCGGTGTGCCTGCTGCCGGTGCTGCTGGGCTTCGTGCTGCCGGTGCTGGCGCTGCTGCGCCTGGCCAGCACCGAGGGTGATGCCGACGCCCCGGGCCTCGACCTCTCACGCTTCGCCGGCTGGGCCGTCAACAGCTTTGTGCTGGCGGCCGCAGCGGCCTGCCTGGCCGTGCTGCTGGCCATGGCCCTGGCGGCCGCGCGGCGGCGTCAGCCCGGCCGCTGGCTGGACGCGCTGGCGCGCGGTGTGGGCCTGGGCTATGCGGTGCCGGGCGCGGTGATCGTGATCGGTCTGCTGTGGCCGCTGGGGGCCTGGCAGGCGCGATGGCCCGAGTGGCCACTGGCCGGCTGGCTGACGGCCGGCGTGGCGGGCCTGCTGTACGCCTACCTGGTGCGCTTCTCTGCCGTGGCGATGCAGTCGGTGGATGCCGGCTACGCCCGGCTGCCGACCAGCTTCGACGAAAGCGCCCGCCTGCTGGGCCACGGCCCCTGGGCCACCTGGCGCCGGGTGCACTGGCCGCTGCTGCGCGGCGCCGCCGGCACGGCCTGGCTGCTGGTCTTCGTCGATGTCATGAAAGAACTGCCCGCCACGCTGGTGCTGCGCCCCTTCAACCACGACACGCTGGCCGTGGTGGCCAACCAGCTGGCGCGCGACGAGCGCCTGGGCGAGGCGGCCTGGCCCTCGCTGGCCATCGTGGCGGTGGGCCTGCTGCCGGTGCTGCTGCTGGGCCGTGGCCGCGGCGCCACCGGCTGCTGAGCGCCGGACCGGACGCTGCTGGAGCCGCATCAATATGTGATTGCGAATTGTTCGCGTTTGCTATTACACTCCAGTGCATCGTTGACCTTCCCGTGAGCCGACCATGCGTCCGACCCGCCTGCTGCCCGCCCTGCTCGCCGCCTGCCTGCTGCCCCTGGGCGCCGCCGCACAGGACAAAGTGCTGAACCTGTACTCCGCCCGCCACTACCAGACCGACGAGGCGCTCTACAAGGACTTCACCGCCGCCACCGGCATCACGATCAACCGCGTCGATGCCGACGACGCCGGCATCCTTGAGCGCCTGCGCACCGAGGGCGCGGCCAGCCCGGCCGACGTGATCCTGCTGGTGGATGCCGCCCGGCTGTGGCGCGCCGAAGAAGCCGGCCTTTTCCGTCCGCTGAAGTCAGCGGTGCTGGACAAGGCCATCCCGGCCCGGCTGCGCGGCGCCGACAAGGGCGACGGCCCGTCCTGGTTCGGCTTCTCCACTCGCGCCCGGGTCATCGTCTACAACAAGGCCAGCGTCCAGCGCGCCGATGCGGACACCTATGCCGAGCTGGCCGACCCGAAGAACAAGGGCAAGGTCTGCACCCGCTCGGGTGCCCACCCCTACAACCTGAGCCTGTTCGGCGCGGTGCTCGAGCACATCGGCCCGCAGGCCACCGAGACCTGGCTCAAGGGCGTGGTCGACAACATGGCCCGCCCGCCCAAGGGCGGGGACACCGACCAGATCAAGGCGGTGGCCTCGGGCGAATGCCAGATCGCGCTGTCGAACAGCTACTACGTGGCGCGCATGATGCGCTCGACCAACCCGGCCGATCGCGACGTGATGGACAAGGTCGGCGTGGTCTTCCCCGACCAGGACGGCAAGGGCACCCACGTGAACATCGCCGGTGGCGCGGTCGCCCGCAACGCCCCGCACCCCGAGGCCGCGCGCAAGTTCCTGGAGTACCTGGCCAGCCCCTCGGCGCAGGCCTACTTCGCCAACGGCAACAACGAATACGCCGTGGTGGACGGCGTGGGCGCCGACAACCCGGCGCTCAAGGCCCTGGGCCCGTTCAAGGCCGAGGTGATCCCCGTGGCCACGATCGGCACCAACTCGGCCAAGGTCCAGCAGATGCTGGACCGTGTGGGCTACAAGTGATCAGCGCGGCGCGAGCAGCTCGAAGCGGGCCTCGCCGCAAGCCAGTTCGGCGCTGCTCCACGGCTGGCCCAGGCGCGGCCCGTCGCGCCCCTGCTGCACCTGCACGTCGCCCAGCGTGATCGCCGGCTGCAGCAGATAGCTGCCGGCGCGCCGCAGGTCGAAGGCCGGCGACAGCGGCAGCGCCGCGCGCAACGCCTGGCCCGGCGCCAGGTGCAGGTAGGCTGAAGCGTCCGGGGCCGCCCGCTTGACCATCGCGCCCTGGTAGTCGAGTGGCTGGCCGTCGCGGCTCAGCGTGGCAAAGGGCGCCATCCAGCGCCCCTCCCAGGGCGTGTTCCAGCGCAGCACCCACAGCGGCTCGGCGCCGGTGTTGGTCAGCGTGAACTGCAGCAGCACGGCATGGCCCAGGGCCTGGCGCGGCGGCACCTGCAGGCTGCAGGCCAGCGTGGCCGCCTGCGCGCCCGCCGCCCAGGCCATGCCTGCCACCAGCAGCGCCAGCGTCCGCCGCCTCATCAGGGCTGCGCCGGGGTGTTCTCGGCGAAGTACTCGTGGCTGTCGGCGTTGTCGACCGCACGATCGGGGTTGCTGATCGCCAGGGCCTTGGCCGCCGTCTGGCCGTAGGCCCAGTCATTGGTGCCCGCCACCACGGTGAAGTGGGACATCTCGTGGATCAGCGTGCCGGCCTTGGAGTCGGTGCCGGTCATCGGTGCCGCCCAGAAGGCGCCGCACAGGTAGATCTTGTACGGATCGTTCGGGTAGACATAGGCGTAGACGCCGTTGTCGGTGCACGAGCAGTCCAGCGTCAGCGGCTTCTTCTTGAACGCCTGCGTGATCTTGTTGTAGTGGGTGCGCACGGTGTCGTAGCGCGTGGCGGTGTAGGCGCCGAACCAGGTGGTGTACCGCGTGGTCGGCGTGGTCATCACCTTCAGGTACTTCTTCGACTCGCTGGCGTAGCCGGTGGCCTTGCCCACCGCGGTGGTCAGGTCGTTCTGCTCGCTGACGGTGCAGTTGCCGGTGAAGGTGATCGGGCCGCTGGTGGCCGCTTCCGGCACCACGCGCTGCACCGCTTCGCTGCGGCCGGAGAGCCACAGCGACAGCGATTCCGTGGACGCCAGGTCGGCCCGGCCCGGCGCGCGGGCGCGTCCGAGGTAGGCCACCGAGTAGCGGCCATCCGGCAGCGCGTAGTGGCGCGACAGATCGACCCGGTAGCTGCGCTGCTCGCCCGGCGCCAGCACCACCTGGTCTTCAGGCCGGGGCGCGGCCCGCTTGACCAGCGGACCGTGGTAGGCGGCCTCGGCGCCATCGGCGCCGCGCACGCGGAACAGCGGGCCGTGCAGCGTGCCCTCGGGCAGTTGCCAGCGCAGCAGCTTCTGTGGCTGGGCGCTGGTGTTGCGCACCACCACCTCCACCGTCACCTCGGCATCGCCCTGCATCACCTGGGCGGGCGCCCGCAGCTCGACCTGCAGGCCCTGGGCGGCCAGCGCGCTGGAGCTGGCCAGCGCACAGGCGGCCAGCGTGGTGACGGACAGCAGGGAGGTGGGGGCGGCAAGGCGACGCATCGGCGGACTCCGGTCAGACAACAGAGCGGCGACTATCGCGCCTGTCCGGCGGGCTGTCGATCCCCAGTTGCGCGGGCGCGGAACGGGCGCGGGTGAACGCCGCCGGCCTGCTCAGCCGATCCGGATCACCTTGGCCATCGACGGCACGCCCGCCGCATCCAGCGCGAACAGCATGTAGAAGCCCGGCGGCGCCACCGCGGCCGAGGCCGGCAGCTGGTAGCTCAGCCGCTTGCCGCGCTGCGCGAAGCTGAGTTCCTGGAAGCGCTGGTCGCTGTGGAAGGCGTGGGTCACCGCGCCGAAGCGCACCAGGGTCAGCCGGGCCACCGGCCTCGGATCGGCCATCTCGAGCTGCTGCGCCTGCCCCCAGGTGCCTGCCTGAGGCGCCGACGCGATCACTGGGCGCCGCGCCGGGCGGCCGCTGCCGTCGGGGTGGTACAGGTAGGGCGGGTAGTAGATCTCGCCATTGAGGTTGTTCACCGGACCGGGCGCCCCGCCGCCGTTGGTCAGCACCGTGGCGTCGGGCAGCAGCATCGCGGTGGAGTGGTACAGCCGGGGCTTGGCCGCGCTGGCCGTGGTGGTCCAGGTGCCGGTGGCCGGATCCCAGGTTTCGGAGTGATAGGCCGCACCGGCCAGGCTGTTGCCGGTGGACGAACCGCCGTTGACGAACACCTGCCCATTGGGCAGCACCGTGGCATTGCCGTACTGGCGCTCGAGAGACAGATTGGCCGTGGCGCTGACCACCGGCGGAGTCACGTTCAGATCCACCAGCTTCGCCACACCACCCACGCGCAGGCTCAGCACCTTGCCGGGCTGGTACATCACCGCCGGCAGGATGTGCCGACCGGCCCCCAGGCCGCTGGCCAGTGTGCGCTCCAGCGTGCCGCCCGCTTCGGTGTCCAGCGCGTAGATCTCGCCCTTGGGCGTGAGGATGGCAATCCGGCCGTCCGGTGCCAGCCAGGCGCGCGGGTAGCTCCACGACGAGCTGATGCTGCCGTAGGCCAGCTCGCTGGTGGCCGCAAACAGCGTGCGCCAGCCGCCGCCACTGAGGTAGACCTCGGGCGTGGAGGCATGGCTGGCCACGGTGGAGGTGCCGTCGTCGAAGTTGTAGGCGCGGTCGATCAGGCCGCCCAGCGCCACCTGCTCGCCCTTGGTGTTCGTCAGCAGCGTCGCGTACCAGCGCTGCCAGACCATCGGCGACTCCTTGGTCAGGCTGTTGTTCAGCGGGCTGAAGCGGTTGACGTCGTTGTTGCCGTAGTTGCGCACGCCCTTGACGGTGCGGTCGCCGCCCACCAGCAGCACGTCGCCGCTGCCCGGCAACAGGGTCTGGCCGGCGCAGAAGATGTCGGTGCCGGTGCTGTTGGGCAGCAGTTGCATCGAGGTCTCCCCCGTGCCCTGGGCCGGATCCCAGACCGCATAGTTCATCAACGCGCCCTGCAGGCCATCCGGGCCGGTGCCGAAGGACAGCACCCGCCCATCGGCCAGCAGCACGCTGTGCAGCGGAATCAGCGACCACGCGAACGCCGGGCCGAACACCCCCTTGAGGTGCGCGTCCGGCGGCCCGATGGGCACGGCAAACGGCCGCAGCACCGGCGTCTGCATCCCCAACGCCTTGGGCCACCCCGGGCCCGGGCCCCAGTCCACCGGGCCATCCAGGCGCGGCGGCATCCACTCCGGCGTCTGCGACAGATCCCGCAGCGGCCCCGCCTGCGCGACGCACAGGCCCAGCAGGGCGCCAGCGAGCGCCAGTGCAGGCCCGGGCCGAGCCCCGAGCCCTGGCCGGCGACGGGCCGGCCTGGTCAAACGGTGCGCCGTCGTGGCGGCATGGTGCATGGTGCAGCTCCCTCTTTCGCGGGGATTCTGAGCCAGTAACGGCACCGCCGGGGGGCCTCCCCACTAGATCGTGGGGGACGCGCCGGCAGCCCGGAAATGAAAAGGGCCTTCGCGTGGCGAAGGCCCTGATCTGGCGGAGAAGGAGGGATTCGAACCCTCGATACGGTATAACCGTATACCGGATTTCGAGTCCGGCGCATTCGACCACTCTGCCACCTCTCCTGGTAAGCGATGCACCCGTGGTCTGTCTGGGTGAAGCCTCGCATTCTAGCGCAACTTTTCGCCCACCCCGCCCGAGATGCCTGACACCCTCCCCACCGCGTGCCCCTGCGGCAGCGGCCGACCGCTGGCCGACTGCTGTGGCCGCTGGCATGCTGGCCCGCTGTACCTGCAGGCCCCCGATGCCGAGTCGCTGATGCGTTCACGCTACAGCGCCTATGTGCTGGACCGGCTGGACTACCTGAGGGACACCTGGCATCCGCGCACGCGGCCCGGTGACCTGTCGCCAAACCCGGCCGGGCTGCGCTGGCTGGGCCTGGAGGTGCGCCGGCACCGTGTCACGGCGCCGGACCATGCCGAGGTGGAGTTCGTCGCGCGCAGCAAGCTGGGCGGGCGGGCGCACCGCCTGCATGAGACCAGCCGCTTCGAGCGCGCGGCCCTGGAGGGCGCGCCGCGCTGGTACTACGTGGACGGCGACCTGCGCTGAGCGGGACTCAGGCGACGAACTGCTCGCGCACCGCGTCGGCCGCCAGCCGGCGCGCCAGCCAGGCCAGCGCAGCGGCCACCGGCAGCGCGGCCAGCAGGGCCCACAGCGCCTGGCCGGCCAACAGCCAGACCAGGGCGGCGCTGCCCGCGCCCGCGGCCAGCAGGCAGGCCATGCTGGCCCGGCGCGCCCACTCCAGACGCCACCACAGGCCGGCACCGGTGACCGAGAACAGCGCGGCTGTCACGCCGGCGGCCGCGATCCACCACGCGGACGCGGTGCTGCCCCACCACCCCACCCAGGCGGCCAGCACGGTGGCCAGCGCCCAGAGCAGGCAGGCGGTCCAGGTCACGAGCGGCGTGCGGCCGCCGAGATAATAGGTCTGAGGCATGGTCGGTCCCTCCTTGCGCGGTCATGGTGCCGCGGTTCGATGACAGGCATTTTTCAAAAAGACCCGTGATCAGCGCCCTCCCCAGTTCATCGGGGCATCCCCAGCCTGTGGGACAGGCTGGCGCTGCACTGTCGCCCGTGCGCCACGACCTGGTGGTGCTGTGCGCGACCGAGGCGCTGCTGGTCGTCGACAAGCCCCCCGGTCTGCTGGTGCACCGCAGCGGCCTGGACGCCCACGAGACCGACACCGTGCTCGACCGCCTGCGCCCCGCGTGGGGCCCGCTGTCGCCGGTGCACCGGCTGGACAAGGGCACCTCGGGCGTGCTGGTGCTGGCCCGCCAGGCCGATGCCGCCCGGGCGCTGGGCCAGGCCTTCGAGACCGGCCAGTGCCGCAAGCGCTACCTGGCGCTGGTGCGCGGCTGGCCGGCGGATGAATGGTCCGTCGACCACCCGCTGGCGCGCGACCCCGAACGCCCCAGCCTTGGCCAGCCGATGCTGGATGCCTGCACGCGGGGCCGCACGCTGGCGCGGGCCGAGTGGCCGCTGTCCACCCGGCCGGGCTTCGACGGCACCCGCGTCGCGCTGGTCGAGGCCTGGCCGGAAACCGGACGGCGCCACCAGATCCGCCGCCACCTGAAGCACCTGGGCCATCCGCTGATCGGCGACAGCACGCATGGCAAAGGGCCGCTGAACCGCGCGCTGGCCGACTGGCTGGGGGTGCAGCGGCTGTGGCTGCATGCGCTGTCGCTGGCCGTCCCGGCCCTGGACGACTGGCCGGCGCAGCAGTGGCTGGCCGCGGCCGGTCCGGAGTGGAAGTCCCTGCCCGACCTGGGCGCGGCCGTACCGCCACAATAGGGGCCCGTTGTTCTGCCGCCGACCTTGCGGCCTGCCCATGCCGCCCGGTCTGCTGAGTGCCGCCACCGCCTACATCATCTGGGGCCTCTTTCCGCTGTACTTCCACCGCCTGGCCTCGGTGCCGCCACTGGAGATGGTGGGCCACCGCTCGGTCTGGTCGCTGGTGATGGTGCTGGGCCTGCTGGTCTGGCAGCGGCGCTGGGCCTGGCTGCGCCAGCTGACGCCCAGGGCCATGGGGGCCTTTGCCGCCAGCACCGCGCTGCTGGCCGCCAACTGGCTGCTCTATGTGTGGGCGGTGCAGCAGGGCCGCGTGCTCGAAGCCAGCCTGGGCTACTTCATCAACCCGCTGTTCAACGTGCTGCTGGGCATGGTGGTGCTGGGCGAGCGCCCCAAGCCGATGCAGTGGGTGGCCGTGGCCATGGCCGGCCTGGGCGTGCTGTGGCTGGGCTGGACGGCCGGCGCGCCGCCCTGGATCGCGCTGGGGCTAGCGGCCAGCTTTGGCCTGTACGGCCTGCTGCGCAAGACGGCGCCGCTGGGTGCGGTGGAAGGCCTGGCGCTGGAAACCATGCTGCTGGCGCCGCTGGCCGTGCCGGCGTTGGCCTGGCTGGTGGCCAGCGGCGGCGCACCCCACGCGCCCGCCGACTGGTTCTGGCTGGTGCTGGCCGGCCCGCTGACCGCCGTGCCGCTGCTGCTGTTCGCCCACGGCGCGCGGCAGATCACGCTGGCCACTCTGGGCCTGCTGCAGTACCTGGGCCCGTCGATCCAGTTCATGCTGGGCCTGTGGGTCTTCCACGAGCCGCTGCAGCCGGCGCGGCTGCTGGGGTTCGGCCTGATCTGGGCGGCGCTGGCGGTCTACACCGCGGCGGCCTGGCGGCGCTGATCGTCACGCAGCGCCGGTCTGGCGGCGCTGATCAGCGTGCGGCCGCCGCCGGCTCGCGGTAGGCCGCGAACACATCGCGCAGCGCCGCCGCGGCCGGCGCCTGGGCCAGCGAGCGGGCCAGCTCCTGCAGGTGGCGGCGCATCTCGGACGCCGCGCGCGCCGGCGGCCCGCTGGCCAGCGCCTCGACCAGGTCCTCGTGCCGGTGCGCCACGCAGCCCGGGTGGCCGTGGCGCTGGTAAAGCATGATCAGCAGCGAGGTGATCGGCAGCAACTCGTCGATCCAGCGCAGGAAGACCGGGTTGCCGCCCAGCGCCGCCAGTTCACGGTGGAACTGGCCCGACAGCCGCACCGCGGTGGCGTGGTCGCCGCGCTGCAGCGCCTGGGCCTCGGCCGCCACCAAGGCGCGCAGGGCCGCCAGTTGCGCGGGTGTGAGCCGGCCCGCCAGCTGGCGCGCGATCTCGCATTCCACCACCTGACGCGCCGCGAACACCGATGCCGCCTGCGCCAGGTCGGGCTGCGGCACCTGGGCGCCACGGTTGTGCTGCAGCTCGATCACCTGGTCGGCCGCCAGGCGCTGCAAGGCCTGGCGCACCACGGTGCGTGAGACGCCAAAGCTCTCGGCCAGTTCTTCTTCGCGCAGGCGCAGGCCGGGCGCCAGGCGGTGCTCGACGATCGCCTGGTAGATGCCCTGGTAGACCCGGTCGGTGGCGGTGTCGGCCGACCGCTCCCGCCTCAGCCGCGTCGCCGCCACAGCGCCACCAGGGCCAGGCTCAGGCCCATCACGGCGAAGGAGATGGCCGTGGTCACCGTGCCCAGCGCATAGATGACCGGCGTGGTCACCGTGGTCGTCAGGCCCTGCAGCTCCAGCGGCAGGGTGTTGAGGTCGCCCATGGCCTGCGAGCTGCGCGCGATCTCGTCCCAGCTGAGCGTGAAGCCGAACATGCCGATGCCCACCAGGCTGGGCGCGATCAGCGGCAGCACCACATGGCGCTGGGTCTGCCAGGCACTGGCGCCCAGGTCGCGCGCCGCCTCTTCGTAGGCCGGGTTGAAGCGGTTGAAGATCGCGAACATGATCAGCAGGCCGAAGGGCAGAGTCCAGGTCAGCTGCGCGCCCAGGCCCGAGCTGAACATGCCCAGCGTGGTGGTGAAGCCCTCCAGCGCCTCGGGCGCCCAGGCTTCCAGCGCCCACTTCACGCCGCCATCCAGCAGCCGGAACATCAGCCCGATGCCCAACGACACGATGATGCTGGGCATGATCAGGCTGGCCACCACCACGTAGAACAGCGGCGTGCCGCCGGGCAGGCGCTTGCGGTAGGCCAGGCCGGCCAGCAGCGACAGCAGCACCGTCAGCGCCATCACCACCGTGCCCAGCAGCAGTGAGCGTCGCAGCGCGGCGCCGATGTCGATCACGCCGATGCCCTCCCACAGCTGGCGGAACCAGTGCAGCGACCAGCCGCGCATCGGGAAGGTCAGGCCGCCCTCGGGGCCCTGGAAGCTCAGCACCACGATGGCCAGCATCGGCCCGTAGAGGAACAGCACGAAGGCGACGAACACCACGGCCAGAGGCCAGAAGCCGGGGGCGCGCGGTTCGCGGCGAGCGGCGCTGGCCATGCTCAGAGCTCCCGCCGCAGGTCGACCAGGCGCAGCAGCGCCACGATCATCATCAGCACCACCGCCAGCAGGATCACCGCATTCGCGGCCGCCAGCGGAAACTGCAGGTAGCTGGTCTGCACCTGGATGATCTTGCCCACCGAGGCGATCTGCTGTCCGCCCATCACGCCCACGGTGACGAAGTCACCCATCACCAGCGCCAGCACGAAGATCGAGCCGATGATCAGCCCGGTGCGCGACAGCGGCAGCACCACATGCCAGACGGTCTGCCAGGTGCTGGCGCCGTTGTCGCGCGCGGCCTCGATCAGGCTGCGGTCGATGCGCATCATCGAGTTGAAGACTGGCACGATCATGAACATCGTGTACAGGTGCACGAAGGCCAGCACCACCGAGAACTCCGAGAACAGCAGCCACTCCAGCGGCGCGTCCACCAGACCCGCGGCCTGCAGGCCCTGGTTGACCAGGCCGTGGCGGCCCAGCAGCGGCACCCACGAGATCATGCGGATCACATTGCTGGTCCAGAAGGGCACGGTGCAGACGATGAACAGCAGCGTCTGCATCCACTGGCTGCGCACATGAAAGGCCAGGAAGTAGGCGATCGCAAAGCCCAGCACCGCGGTGATGGCCCAGGTCAGCAGACTGAAGCGCAGCGTCGAGCCATAGGTCTTGAGGGTGACGCACAGGTCCTCGCCCGACGTGACCAGGCTGCTGCCGCAGCCGCGGAACACGTCCAGGTAGTTCTGCGCGCTGAAGGCCGGGATCAGTTCGTAGTCGGTGGCCTGCCAGAAGCTGACCGCGACGATCAGCCCCAGCGGCACGACGAAGAAGACCACGAACACCGCCGCCAGCGGGGCCGCCTGCAGCCACGCCAGCACGGAGGAGTTCGGGGCCTTCGACATCACGGCGCGGTGCTCAGGCAGCGACGAACTCGTTCCACTTCTGCACCATGTACGCGTTCTCGTCCATGATGGCGTTCCAGCAGGCGATGCCGCCCATGCGCTGCTCGTAGCTGCCGCCGTCGCGCACCGCGCCCACCTTGGCCAGCACGTCGCCGTTGGGCGACAGGATGTCCTTGGTGGCGGCCTTGCCCTCCATCCAGTAGGCCCACTCGTAGGCCTCCATCTTGGCCTTGGCAGTCTCCAGCACCGCACTGTAGTAGCCCTGGCGGTTCAGGTAGGCGCCGGCCCAGCCGTCAAGGAACCAGTTGATGAACTCGTAGACGCCATCGGCCTTGCGGCCGGTCACGGTCTTGGGCACGCCGAAGCCGGCGGCCCAGGCGCGGTAGCCCTCCTTCAGCGGCTGGAACACGCAGGGGATGCCCTTGGTGCGCACCGCGGTGACGGCCGGGCTCCACATCGACTGGATCACCACCTCGCCCGAGGCCATCAGGTTGACCGACTCGTTGAAGTCCTTCCAGAGGCTGCGGAACTGGCCGGCCTTCTTGGCCTCGATCAGGGTCTTGATCGTCAGGTCGATCTCGGCCTTGGTCATGTTGCCCTTGTCGGGGTACTTGTACAGGCCCATGGCCTCGACCACCATCGCCGCGTCCATGATGCCGATCGAGGGGATGTTCAGGATCGCCGCCTTGCCCTTGAACTCGGGGTTGAGCAGTTCCTTCCAGCTCTCGATCGGGCGCTTGATCAGGTCGGGCCGGATGCCCAGCGTGTCGGCGTTGTAGACCGTGGGAATCAGGGTCATGAACTGGGTGGGCTCCTTGGCGAAGTCCTTGGCCGTGGGGTTGGCCACGTACATCACCTTCTTCGGGGCCGTGCCCTGGTCACCCACCTTCTTGCCGGCCACCTCGCCCTTGGTGAACAGGGTGGTGATCTTGTCGGCGTTCTTGATGCGCCGGGTGTCGATGCCCAGCAGGTTGCCAGTGGGCAGGATCTTCTTGAGCGAGAAGTACTCGGTGTCGATCAGGTCGAAGCTGTTGGGCGCGGTGACCGCGCGCTTGGTGACGTCGTCGGTCGTGACCGGGATGTACTGGATCTTGATGCCGGTGTCGGCCTCGAACTTCTCGGCGATCTTCTTGTCCTGGTTCACCGCGGTGCCCAGGTAGCGCAGCGTGATCTTCTCCTGCGCATGGACGAAGGGGAAACCGGTGATGCCGGTGGCCGCCACGCCAACACTGGCGGCCTGGCGCAGAAAGCCGCGGCGGTCGCCGGCGGCAGGGGCTTCGGGCTTCTCGGGGGTGGGATCGATCGCGCTCATGGCAGGCTCCTCGTGGCGTGGTGGTGGACGGGATGGGTAGAGTGCTCAGCCCACCAGCAGGTGGGCGTCGGCCTCATGCCAGCGCAGGCTCAGGCGCTGGCCGGGTTCCAGGGGTTGGCGGTGGTACAGGTCGTCGGGCAGGCTGGCCACCCAGGCCGGCGGCGTGGCCTCGTCGTCGGCCTCGTCCGTGGCGGGCTGGTCGCCCGGGGGGACCAGGTGGACCAGCACCTGCTGGCCCTGGTACTCCACGGCCCGCACCTGCACGGCCAGTCCGTTCTCTTCAGGTGCGGCCAGCGTGCAGCGGTCGCTGCGCACCGCGATGCGCCCCCCGGGCGTGGCGAACACGTTGTGGGCGCCGATGAAGCGGGCAACGAACTCGGTGCGCGGGCGCTCGAAGACCTCGCGCGGCGGCCCGGCCTGCTCGATGCGGCCGTGGTTCATCACCACCACCAGGTCGGCCAGCGCCATCGCCTCTTCCTGCGAGTGGGTCACATGGACGAAGGTCATGCCCAGTTCGCGGTGCCAGCGCTGCAGCTCGGCCCGCATGCGGATGCGCAGGAAGGGGTCGAGCGCCGACAGCGGCTCGTCCAGCAGCAGCACGCGCGGGCGGGTCATCAGCGCGCGCGCCAGCGCCACGCGCTGCTGCTGACCGCCGGAGAGCGCCGCGGGCAGGCGCTGCGCGTAGGGCTGCATCGCCACCAGGTCCAGCAGCGCACGCGCCTGGGCCAGCCGCTCCTCGCGCGCCACGCCCTTCATGCGGGCGCTGAAGGCCACGTTGTCCAGCACGCTCAGGTGCGGGAACAGCGCATAGCTCTGGAACATCATCGCCGTGCCGCGCTCGGCCGGCGACAAGGGCGTGATGTCGCGACCGCCCAGCAGCACCTGACCGGCGGTGGGCTGCTCATGGCCGGCGATCATGCGCAGCGTCGAGGTCTTGCCGCAGCCCGACGGCCCCAGCAGGCAGCAATAGGCGCCGGCGGGCATCGCCAGGTCGATGCCGGCCACCGCCACGGCCTCGCCGTAGTGCTTGCTCAGGCCGGTCAGGGCCAGGTCGGTGGGCTCACTCATGCCGCGGCGTGTATGCAATGCATGTGCCAAGTCCCACCACACCGCCGCCACCTGCGGCCCGTCTCTTGCAGCAGTGCTGCCAGACATGGCGCGGGGCGGATCGATGCACCAGCATCTGGCGCCGCGCACCAAAGTCCGCCGGATCACCCCGCCGTTTTGTATGCAAAGCGCACCAACATGAACCTGCTGCTGATCAACCCCAACACCACCGCCAGCATGACCCGCTCGATGGCCGAGGCCGCCCGCCGCGTGGCCCGGCCCGACACCCGCATCACCGCGGTCCAGCCCAGCTTCGGGCCGGTGTCGATCGAGGGCCACCATGACGAGGTGATCGCCGCGGCCGGCGTGCTGGAACAGGTGCGGCAGGCCGGCACGGGGGCAGACGCGGTGGTCCTGGCCTGCTTTGGCGACCCCGGCCTGGACGCCGCCCGCGAGGCCACCGAGGCGCCGGTGCTGGGCATCGCCGAGGCGGCCTTCCATGCGGCGTCCTTCGTCAGCACCGGCTTCTCCGTCGTGACCACGCTGGTGCGCACCTGCGTGATCGCCGAGCACCTGGTGCTGAAGTACGGCTACGAGCGCCGCTGCCGCGGCGTGCACGGCACCGACATCCCGGTGCTGGCGCTGGAGGAGGACGACGGCCTGGCCTGCGTGCCGGCCCTGGAGGACGCCTGCCGCGCCGCCCTGGCGCGCGACCGCAGCGGCGCGATCGTGCTGGGCTGCGGCGGCATGGCGTCCGTCAGCGCCGAATTGCAGCGCCGCCTGGGGGTGCCGGTGATCGATGGCGTGGCGGCGGCCGTGGTGCTGGCCGAGGCGCTGGTGCAGTTGGGCTTGCGAACCAGCAAGCAGGGCGACTACGCGACCCCGCTGCCCAAGCGCTACCTCGGCTGGGCCGGCGCGCTGGGCTGGTGAGGACCAGCGCTCAGCGCTGGCTGTGGCAGACCGCGGGCACCGCGTATTCGCGGCCGACCACGGCGCGGGCGTAGAGGTAGTTCTCGCGGGCGCGCTCGCTCAGCGCGTCCAGGTCCACATGGCCCTCGGCGTCGCAGGGAAAAGCCATGGCGCGGCCCTGGTGGAACAGCGACTGGAAGCGCAGCTCGAAGCCCGCGTCGGCGGGCAGCGTCTGGCTCTGGTAGGCGTGGTGCACGGCGATCTCCTGGAATGCACGGTCACCATGCTGCGCCGATGGGCCCGACGGCGCAGCCGGAGAACACCGGCTTGCACTGTCGGCGCCTGGCGCCGTGCCTTGTCAGAAAACGCCTGACGGGCTCGCTCGGTTGTCAGCGGCGCAGGCGCCGCGCGCCTTCCACCACCGCCAGCACCGCCGCGCCAGCCACCACGCCGAACAGGCCGTCCAGCACCCAGGTGGCGTGGTCGCCCAGCGGCCAGGCGTGCAGCAAGGCGTGGTGCAGGCTCTCCCAGCCGTGCAGCGCGATGCCGCCGCCGACCAGGAACATCGCCACCGTGCCGACCACCGCCAGGGCCTTCATCAGCCAGGGGGCGAAAGCCAGCAGGCCGCCGCCCAGCCCGCGCAGCAGGCGCGAGAGCGCCCCGTCGCCGGTGCGCCGCTGCCAGTGCAGGCCCAGGTCGTCGAGCTTGACGATGCCCGCCACCAGGCCGTAGACGCCCACCGTCATCAGCACCGCGATGCCCGAGAGCACCAGCACCCGGGTCAGCATGGGCTCGCCGGCCACCGTGCCCAGCGCGATGACGATGATCTCGGCCGAGAGGATGAAATCGGTGCGGATCGCCCCCTTCACCCGCTCCTGCTCGAGCGTGGCCAGGTCCACCGCGGTGTCGGCCACGTGGGCGCGGAGTTCGGCGTCATGGGCCTCGGCCTCGTCGTGGTGCAGCCAGCGGTGGGCCAGCTTCTCCACCCCCTCGAAGCACAGGTACAGGCCGCCGATCATCAGCAGCGGCGTGATCGCCCAGGGCAGGAAGGCGCTGATCGCCAGCGCCAGCGGCACCAGGATGGCCTTGTTGATCAGCGACCCCCGCGCCACCGCCAGCACCACCGGGATCTCGCGCTCGGCGGCGAAGCCGGTGACCTGCTGGGCGTTGAGCGCCAGGTCGTCACCCAGCACCCCGGCGGTCTTCTTGGCGGCGACCCGGCTGAGCAGGGCCACGTCGTCCAGGACGGTGGCGATGTCGTCGATCAGGGCAAACAAGCTGGCGGCAGGCATGGCCTGACGATAGCCTATCGCTGCGGTCCACAAGACCCCACCCGCCACCCGGGTCCACCCACTCTGGAGAATGCCACCATGACCTGCCTGTCCCGCGCCCCCTGGCGCCTCTCCACCGCCGCCAGCCTGCTGGCCCTGAGCGCCACGGCCAGCCTGGCCGGCGAGCGGCTGTGGATCTCGCTGGGCGACGATGCCTACCGCCTGCTGCGCGCCGCCCAACCCCAGGCCGTCAGCGTCACCGAGGTGAGCGTGCCCGTGCGCGTCGGGCGCCTGGGGGCCACCGCCCAGGACCGGGTGCACGTGGTGCAGGTCGATGAGGACTGGCTGCCCGCGCTGTCCGACGCCGTGCACCGCGACCTGCACCGCTGCGGCGGTTTCATCGTCCACGACTCGCTGAGCAGCGCGCGCGCGGCGGTGCAGCAGGTGCGCACGCGTGCGCTGCAGCCCGAAGCCGTGGCCGGCGGCACCTACCTGATCAACCAGCAGGCGCTGGTGCAGCCGATGGTGGCGGCGGTGCAGGACAGCCTGATCCTGCAGACCATCGACAGCCTGTCGGCGATCCAGAACCGCTACTACACCACCAGCCACGGCGTGAACGCCTCCAACACGATTGCCGCGCAGTGGGCGGCGCTGGCTGCCGGGCGCAGCGACGTGTCGGTCAGCCAGTTCAGCCACCCGAGCTGGCCGCAGAAGTCGGTGATCCTGACGATCCAGGGCACCACCAAGCCCAAGCAGCACGTCATTCTGGGCGGCCACCTGGACTCCATCCTCTCGGGCGGCACCACCGAGACCAGCCGGGCCCCCGGCGCCGACGACGACGCCTCCGGCATCGCCAGCCTGACCGAGGCGCTGCGCGTGCTGCTGGCCAGCGGACACCGTCCCCAGCGCACGATCCAGTTCATGGCCTATGCCGCCGAAGAGGTGGGGCTGCGCGGCTCGTCGGCGATCGCCGCCGACTACCTGGCCAAGGGCCGCAAGGTGACCGGCGTGCTGCAGCTGGACATGACCAACTACAAGGGTGGTACGCGCGACATCTACCTCTACACCGACTACACCAGCGCGGCGCAGAACGACTTCGTGGCCCGGCTGGCCGCCACCTACCTGCCCGACCTGACGGTGTCCACCGACCGCTGCGGCTACGCCTGCTCCGACCACGCGTCCTGGTTCAACCGCGGCTACCCGGCCTCGTTCCCGTTCGAGTCCGATTTCAACCACCACAGCCCCTTCATCCACACCACCAACGACACCCTGGCCAACAGCGGCAACCAGGCGGCGCACGCCGCCAAGTTCGCCCGGCTGGCCGTGGCCTTCGCGGTGGAACTGGCCAACTGAGCATGCACCACACCCCTGCCCTGTCGTCCTTCCGTCGCGTCGCCCTGGCGGCGCTGGCGGCCTGTGCACTGGCAACTGGCCCGGCCCAGGCCGCGCTGGCCGTGGGCGCCGCCACGCCCGACTTCACGCTGGACGCGGCGGTGGGCGGCAAGGCCTTCCGCTTCACGCTGTCCGAAGCGCTGCGCCAGGGCCCGGTGGTGCTGTACTTCTACCCCAAGTCCTTCACCAGCGGCTGCACCGTCGAGGCCCACCAGTTCTCCGAGGCCACGGCGAAGTTCAAGGCCCTGGGCGCCACCGTGGTGGGCGTGTCCAACGACAGCCTGGCCACCCAGCAGCGCTTCTCGGTCGAGGCCTGCCGCGGCCAGTTCGCGGTGGCGGCCGACGAGGGCGGCAAGGTGATCAAGCAGTTCGACGCCGGCTTCACGCTGGCGCCCGCCGTGGCCGACCGCATCTCCTACGTGATCGAGCCGCCGGGCCGGGTGCTGGCGGTGCACGCCAGCATGGACCCGGACGGCCATGTGGGCGCGGCGATGGCCGCCGTCCAGGCCTGGCAGGCCCGCCAGGGCAAGCGCTGAGCCCGGCCTCGCGCACAATCGGGGCGATGGACGAGATCGACTTTCAGCTGCGCGGTGACCACATTCCGCTCGATGCCCTGCTCAAGGCCACCGGCCTGGCCGACAGCGGCGGGCAGGCGCGTGCCTTGATCGTCGACGGCCAGGTGCGCGTGGACGGCCAGACCGAGCTGCGCAAGACCCGCAAGCTGCGCGCCGGCCAGCAGGTCAGCCTGGGCGATGTGCGGGTCAGCGTGCGCGGAGAGGCCTGATGCCGATGTCCCAGGGCGTGCATTGCCTGCTGGTCGATGACCATGCGCTGTTTGCCGATGCCCTCGGTCTGCTGATCGCCCACCGCCACCCGACGGCGCAGCTCAGCACGGCCAACCGCCTGTCCGGTGCGCTGGAGCAGCTGCGTCAGGCGCCGGACATCGGCCTGGTGCTGCTGGACCTGAACCTGCCCGACAGCCGCGGCCTGGACACCCTGGCCCAGTTGCGCGAGGCGGCGCCGATGGCACGCGTGATCGTGCTGTCGGCCGACGACCGCGCAGAGACCGTGATGGCTGCCCTGGACGGCGGCGCCAGCGGCTTCATTCCCAAGAGCGCCGATGCCTCCGCGCTGGACCAGGCGCTGCGTACGGTGCTGGGCGGCGGTGTCCATGTGCCGCCGGCGTTGACGCGCAGCGCCGAGAGCGCCAGCGGCAGTGAATTGCCGCCGCTCACCGCGCGCCAGATGGATGTCTTCCGCTGCCTGGTCGGCGGCCTGTCGAACAAGCTGATCGCGCGTGAGCTGGCGCTGTCCGACTCCACCGTCAAGACGCATGTGCAGGCCATCTTCGACAAGCTGGGCGTGACCTCGCGCGCCCAGGTGGTGCTGCACGCCGCCCGCATGGGCTGGCTGCCCTGAGCCGGGGCGGCCTCAGCGCCGCAGCGCCGCCACCACGGCCGAGAACAGGGCGTCGGTGCCGAAGGGCTTGTGCAGCACCGGCCAGCCCAGGGCCTCCAGCACGGCCAGATCGGCGGGTGCGGTGTCCCCCGTGATCACCAGCACCGGCACATCGGCGTGGCGCGTCGCCAGGCAGTCGACCACCGCGCGGCTGTCACCGTCGGGCAGGCGCTGGTCGGTCAGCAGCAGCGCCGGCGCCTCGTTCAGCGCGCCCCGACCCAGCGCCGCCCGCAGCGCGCCCAGGTCGCGGTAGGCCTGCACCAGCGCCCCCCAGCGCTCCAGGCGCAGGCGCAGGGTTTCGCGCAGTGTGTCGTCGTCGTCCACCACCACCATCCGGCGGCCGCCCAGGCTGCGCACCGACAGGCGCTGCGGCACGGGCGGCGCCGGTGGCGCACCGACCAGCGGCAGCAGCAACCCGAAGCAACTGCCGCGACCCGGCGCCGAGCGCAGGTCCACCGACGTGCCCATCAGCGCCGCCGCGCGCCGCACCAGCGCCAGCCCGAGGCCCAGGCCGCCGGCATGGCCCTGGCCCGGTTCAAGCTGGACGAACTCCTCGAAGACCTGGGCCTGGCGCTCGGGCGCAATGCCCACGCCGGTGTCCCAGACCTGCAGCAGCACCGCCGAGCCGCGCCGCCGCGCCGACACCAGCACCCCCCCCTGCGCGGTGTGGCGCACCGCATTGCCCACCAGGTTGCGCAGGATCTGCTCCAGCAGCACCGGATCGGCCTGCACCGTCCAGCCACCGGCGCGCGCGCGCAGGCGCAGGCCGCGGGACTGCGCGGCCGCGGCCTCGTCGGCCAGCACCGACTCGACCAGGGCCTGCAGCGGCACGGCACGGGGCCGCGACTCGACCTGCCCGGCGTCGAAGCGCGACAGATCCAGCAGGCCCTTGAGCAGCCGCTCCAGCGCCTGGGCCGAGGCGGCCAGGCGGTCCAGCAGGCTGCGCTGCCCGGCATCGATGTCCTCGCGCTCGCGCATCAGGCCGGCCAGCAGGCCGATGCTGGCCACCGGCTGGCGCAGGTCGTGGCTGGCGGCGGCGATGAAGCGGGTCTTGGCGGCGTTGGCCGCCTGCAGGTCGCGGGTGCGTTCGGCCACCCGCAGCTCCAGCTGTTCGCCGTGGCGCTCGGCCACCTCCAGCGCGTGCACGAAGCGGCGCAGCAGCACCAGCGCCACACCGGCCATCAGTACCGGCGTCAGGTAGGGCAGCCAGAAGCCGTCGTCGGGCGACAGCCAGCCGGCGTAGTACAGGTAGTCGTGGCCGGCCGACAGCAGCAGCAGCGCCAGCGCTGCTTCGATCACCCGGCGTGGCCAGGGCGGCATGCGCCGCACCAGCGACCACAGCCGCCAGGCCGACAGCGCGGTCAGCACGATCGCGGGCGGGTACATCCAGATCCGCAGCTCGTCGAGCCGACCGCTCAGCGTGCCCGCCACACCGGCCAGCGCGTACAGCGCCCAGGTCAGCACCACCACGCGCAGCGCGCGCCGATGGGGTGGTGGCTGGCTGGCCACCCAGGCGAAGGCGACGATCAGCGCCACCGAGGTGCCCTGCGCCAGGAAGAAGCCCAGCGAGCCCAGCATCGACGGCTGCGCGCTGGCTTCACCGTAGTAGGCCAGGTTGCGCAACGACACGATCAGCATCAGCAGGCCGAAGAAGCCCATCAGCCGCTCGTCGCGCCGCAGCCACCAGACCAGCAGCGTGAACAGCGCCAGGCCGCTGACCGCCAGGTTCATCGCATAGGGCAGCGACTCGCGCCACCAGCGCATCCGGCGATCCAGCGGCTCCAGTTGCTCGGCCGGCCCCACCCAGGGCGCGCTCAGGCCGGCGGCCGAGCGGTGCAGGTCGGCGCGCAGCAGGATCTCATTGGGCCCGGCCCGCAGCAGGCCGGACGGCACGCTGATCCAGCGCGAGCTCACGGTGCGGGGCAGCGCCGGGCGCCGGCCGATCTCGCGGCCGCTGACCCGCTCGCCGTTGATCAGCAGTTCATGCTCGGTGGGCAGGCGGTCGAAGCGCAGGGCCCACAGGCCCTGGGGCTGGGCCTGCAGCGTCAGCGACAGGCGCAGCTCGATGCGCTCGGCCTGGCCGGCGCGCCACTGCAGCGGCAGCGCCACCGGCTGCCAATCGTCCTGGCCATGGCGCTGCTCGGCCTGCAGCAGTTGCAGTCCCGACGGCGCCTCGACCGCCTGGGGCCAGGCCATCAGCGGCCACATCAGCGCCGCCAGCACCAGCACCCAGGCGCTGCACCAGCCCTGCAGGCCTGCCCGGTTCATGCCGGGATTGTGCGCCGCAGGCGCCCCGCGGGCCATCGGCCCGATGGGTGAGGCGGGCGCGCTCTAGAGCTTCAACTCCAGCTGGGAGCGCAGACTGAGGTAGGTCTCGTTGCGCGACAGGCTGGTCTCGCCAAAGCTGGTGCTGCGGTTCAGCGCATCCTCGGCGGCCAGGTTGGCGGCGCTCAGGCGCAGCCGGGCCCACGGGGCGATCTGCCACAGCAGGTAGGCATCGACCGACTGCTTGCGGTTCTGGCTGACCCATTGCCGCTCGTCCAGGCGGGTGGCGTAGCCGGGGGTCCAGTTGACGCTGGCGCCCACCGTCAGCGGCGTGCCGGCGATGCGCCAGTCGGCGCCGGCATTGAGCGTGGCGCCGGGCTGCTGGTCCAGCCGGTTGTCGGGCCCGGGCACGCCGTCCACCTGCGAGCGGAACAGGCTGGCGTTGGCGCGCAGGTCCACGGCGGGCGCGTCGGGCCACCAGGTGCGCAGGCTGCCTCGCGCCTCCAGCTCCAGCCCGGTGGTCCAGGCGTCGCCCACATTGGCCGGCCGGGCCACCCAGCGCGGCTGGTCCGACCAGGGCACGGTTTCGAGCGTGGTCAGCGTGCGCATCAGGCCGCTGATGCGGCGGTGAAACAGGTTGGCACTGAGCAGCCCCCCCGCGGGCAGGTAGCGCTCGAGCGCGATGTCGATGCCCGACGCCAGTTCGGGCTGCAGGTTCGGGTTGCCGGCGCGGTCGGGGCTGGTCGGGGTGTTGGGCCCGGGTACCGGGTAGCGGTTCGACAGGTTGGGCAGGGCCATCAGCTGTCCCAGCTGGGGCGCCTTGTAGCTGCGGGTGATGCTGATGCGCAGTTGATCGCGTCCCTTGGGGTCGGGCTTCCAGACCGCATGCAGCAGCGGCGTCCACACCGAGGAGCGGTTCTCCGGGTCGCCGCCGCCGATGTCCTGGCCGCGGGTGGTGATGCCTTCCCAGCGCAATCCGCCGGACAGCGCCCAGTTCGGGTTCAGGTTGAACTCGTCCTGCACATAGGCCGCGGTGCGCAGCGAGCGCGCGCTGAGTTCGGTGCCCAGGGTCTTGAGCTGCGGCACGCCATCCTGCAGCGTCTGGCGCTCCTCGTTGCGCTGGGCGCCCTCCAGCTCCAGCCCGGCCACCAGCTGATGGTCGCCCTCGAGCAACTGGCTGAACTTGGCGTTCAGGTGCTGGCTGCGCTCACGGCTGTCGCTGCGTTCGTCGAGCGTGCGCCGCAGCTGTCCATCGGCCTTGAACTCCTGGCGTTGCGACAGACTCTGGCTGGTGTTCAGGCCCACGCCGCCACGCCACTCGATGCGCCCACCGCTGGCCAGGTTCTGGCGCCACTGGCCGTTCAGGCGCAGCATGCGGTGGGTGAAGTCACTGTCGGTGAGGCTGGTGGCGTAGCGTGGCGCATCGCCGTTGTCGTCGCGCAGCACCTGCAACTGGCTCTGGCGCAGGCTGTCATTGCCGGCCACCATGGCCGAAGGCATCAGCATCAGCTGGTCGCCGCCGGGCAGCTTCCACTGCAGGCGCGCGTTGCTCCACACACCGCGTCGGCGGCCATCGCTCTGGCTGTCTTCGAGCCACTGCTCACCGGTGGCGCTGGTCTCGGTGCTGCCGGCGTCGTAGCGCCGCGCGTTCCACAGCGAGACGGAGGCGCTGTAGGTGAGGTCCTCATCGATGCGGTCATCGCGCGACCACGAAACATTGCCGCCCCAGCGTCCGGCTTCAGTGCCCAGGCCCAGCTTGAGGTCGTTCAGGCGCTTGCGGTAGCCCTCTCGCGTGATCACGTTGATCGTGCCGGCGATCGCGCGGGCGCCGGTCTCGGCGGTGGGGGCGCGGATGATCTCGATGCGCTCGACCTGGTCCGGGTCCAGCTGGTCCAGCGACAGGCCGCCGCGCACCGCCTCGCCGTCGAGCAGGATCTGGGTGTAGCCGCCGCCCATGCCGCGCATGCGGATGTTGCCGCCGCGACCGCTGCGGCCATCCAGCGTGACGCCGGGCAGGCGCTTGAGCAGCTCGCCCAGGGTGCTGTCGCCATAGCGCTCGATCTCGTCGCGGCCGACGACGATCTTCGAGGCGGTCGAGCGCCGGCGCGCCTCCAGGTCCTCAGGGCGTGCCGCCTGCACCTCGACCTGCTGCACCGCACTGGCGGCCGGGGCCGGCTGGGGGACTGACTGGGCCAGAGCGGTGGACGACAGCAGCGGCAGCGCCAGGGAAGCCAGCGGCCAGGGTGTGGGACACGGACGGGGCATGCAGTTCGCCGCGGGGGCGGCACTCGTGACGGGGAGGGAAGGATGGGGCGACCCATTGTGTTCCAGCCGCCGGGGCAAAGTTCCGCCCGCTACCATCGGGCGGTGAACGAGTTCCCGCGCACGCTGAAACTGCTGACCATCTGGCTGCTGCTGGGCACCCTGGTCTTCCTGGGTGTCCAGGCGCTGCTGCACGAGCGCCAGCGCCCGCGGCTGACGATCAACGGCGGCCAGGTCACGCTGCAGCGCGGCCCGGACGGCCATTTCCACTGGCCCGGCACCGTGGACGGGCGCGAGGTGGTGTTCCTGGTCGACACCGGCGCCACGACCACCGCACTGCCCGGCGCACTGGCGGCCCAGCTGGGGCTGCGGCGAGAGGGTACGCTGCAATCGCAGACCGCCGGCGGCACGGTCATGGCCTGGCAGGCGCGCGCCGAGGTGGGCCTGGCCGGCGGGCTGCGCTTCAGCAACCTGACGGTCACCGTGATCGACCGCATGAACGGCCCGCCGCTGCTGGGCATGGATGTGCTCAAACGCCTGCGCCTGGTGCAGGACGGCGCCACGCTGCAGGCCAGCCTGCCATGAACGAGGCGGCGCTGCTGGCGGCATGCCGCCGGTTGGCGGCCACGCTCGGTCTGGGGGCCGTGCAGCCGCAGGTGATCGGTCGCCACAGCAACCTGGTGGTGCACCTGGCGCCCAGCCCCTGGGTGCTGCGGGTGGCCACCGGCACCGCCGGGCCGCGCGCCCAGGGCGGCCATGCCGAGCGCGAGTTGCGTCTGCTGCGCCACCTGGCCGAGCGCGGTGCCCCGGCACTGCCCCCGGCGCCGCGCGCGCTGGCCGGGCCGCACCGGGTGGACGGCTGGTCGATGACGCTGTGGCCGCTGCTGGCGCTGGCGCCGCAGCCGCCCGAGCCGCAGGCCGCCGGCCGCGCGCTGGCGCAGTGCCACGCCGAGCTGGCCGCCCTGCCCCACCGCGGCCGTGACGACGACCGGCCCTGGGCCCCGCTGGACGAGGCCCTGCGCCTGCTGGCGCACCCGCTGGTGCGCCAGCGCGCCGCAGCGCCTGACCTGGCCCTGGTGGGCCAGCGCCTGCAGGCCCTGGCCGAGCGACTGCGCGCCCACCCGGCGCCGCTGCAGTGGCTGCATGGCGACGCCCACCGGCAGAACGTGCGCCAGGGCACGGGCGGCGCCCTCTGGCTGGACTGGGAAGACGCCTGCCTGGGTCCGCTGGAGTGGGACCTGGCCGGTCTGGTGGCGGCCAGCCGCGTGCTGGGCCAGGAGGGCGACTGGCCCGAGGCCGCGCTGGCCGGCTGGCGCAGCGTCGGCCGGCCGGTGGACGAGGCGCTGCTGGCCGACTGCATCGAGGCGCGCACCGCGTTCGTCTGCGCCTGGATCTGGTGGCTGGGCCCCAACGATCCCCTGCGTGCGCCCCGGCTGGCGGGGCGCCTGCAATGGCTGCGTGCAAAAAATCCGGGTTTGTCCTAGAATGGCGGACTGCACTGAAAAAAGTCCTGTCGGATCCATCACCTCACCGAGCCTGCCGTCTTGCGGCCAGGCCTCGAGTGGCGGTGCCACCGCCGGTCAGCACTTTCCTCGTTGCTGATTCGCGCATTTCCCCTGACCTCCCCCTGGTTTTGTGGCTGTCTGGTTCACACCAGTGCAGTGCATTGAAGGCCTGACGACGCCCGCCGCGGTGATCGCAGGCGTGGTCGGTGGCAATGTAGTTTTGAGCCCCACCGCGCTCCGCGTCGTGTCCCACCGATGGGCCACGCCGGTCGCCTTTTTGCCAAGAAATCATGAGTTTTGAATCGCTCGGCCTCGACGAGGCCCTGGTCCGCGCACTGACCACCGCCGGCTACGAAAAGCCCACCGACGTCCAGGCCCAGGCCATCCCCGCCGCGCTGGCCGGCAAGGACCTGCGCGTGTGCTCCAACACCGGCAGCGGCAAGACCGCCGCCTTCGTGCTGCCCGCACTGATGAAGGTCATCGCCGCCCGCAAGGATCCGGCCAACAAGCCCAAGAAGGGTGAAGTCAAAGGCCCGCGCATCCTGGTGCTGGTCCCCACCCGCGAGCTGTCGATGCAGGTGGCCAAGGCGGCCTCCAACTATGGCCGCTACGTGCAGTGGCTGAGCGTCACCAGCGTGGTCGGCGGCGTGCCCTACCCGGCCCAGCTCAAGGCGCTGCGCGGCCCGCTGGACATCCTGATCGCCACGCCCGGCCGTCTGATCGACCACATCCAGAGCGGCAAGGCCGTGCTGGAGAATGTCGAGATGCTGGTGCTCGACGAAGCCGACCGCATGCTGGACATGGGCTTCATCGAGGACATCGAGCACATCGCCGAGCAGTTGCCGCGCCACCGTCAGACCCTGATGGCCAGTGCCACCTTCGCCGGTGAAGTCGGCCGTCTGGCCCAGCGCCTGCAGAAGGAAGACGTCGAGCGCATCGAGATCGCCGCGCACACCGAAAAGCACGAGAACATCGCCCAGCAGATCATGTGGGCCGATGACCTGGACCACAAGCATGCGCTGCTGGACCATCTGCTGACCGAGCGCGAAGTCGACCAGGCCGTGGTCTTCACCAGCACCCAGATCGACGCCGACCGCCTGGCCGACCGCCTGGGCGAGATGGGTCACTCGGTGGCCGCGCTGCACGGCGGCATGCCCCAGGGCCGCCGCAACCGCGTGCTCCAGGGCCTGCGTTCGCGCCACCTGCGCATCCTGGTCGCCACCGATGTGGCAGCGCGCGGCATTGACGTGCCCACCATCACCCACGTCATCAACTACGGCCTGCCGCTCAAGGCCGAGGACTATGTGCACCGCATCGGCCGCACCGGCCGCGCCGGCCGCTCGGGCCGGGCTGTGACGCTGGCCGAGCGCCGCGACGTGCCGATGATCAAGCGCATCCAGCACTACACCACCCAGGCCATTCCGGTCGGCACGGTGGTGGGCCTGGAGCCCCAGCGCCCGGCGCCTGATCTGGTCGGCCGCCCGCCGCGGGGCGGCGCACCGCGCGGCCAGAGCCGCAACTACGGCGGCCAGCAAGGTGGCGGCCGTTTTGCCAATGAGCGTCCGGGCCACTTCGGCGGCCGCGGCAGCCATGGCCCGCACGGCCAGCCCGGCCAGGGCCAGCGCGGCCCGCGCCGCGACGACGCCTTCGGCCAGGGCCCGCACGAGCGCACCAACCACGAGCGCCGCGAAGCCGCGCCCTGGGAGCGCCGTGGCGAGCCGCGCAACGACCGCCGCGACGACACCCGCTTCGACCCGCGTTTCGACCGTGGCGGCGAGGCCCCGCGCTTCGAGCGCAACGACGCGCCCCGATTCGAGCGCCGCGACGAGCGCCCCACCCCCGGCGGCCGCCCGTTCGAGCACCGCGGCCCGCGCCGCGAGGGCGACGGCGCCGCGCCGCGCCACCACGCGGGCGGCCCGCGTCCTCAGGCCGACGCCGGCTCGAGCAAGCCGCGCTGGGCCAGCAAGGGTTCGATGCCCGCCGGTCGTCCGCGGAAGTCGATGTAAGTCTGCTGCGGTGCGACCGAGTCGCCCGCCGCATAGACATGGCGCAGCAGCCGCTGCGCCACCTGCGGATCGAATGGATCACCGGCCTCGACGAAGGCGTTGAACGCATCCGCGTCCAGCACCTCGGCCCACAGGTACACGTAGTAGCCCGCGGCATAGCCGCCGCCGGCGAACAGGTGCTGGAAGTGGCACAGCCGGTGGTTCATGCCCACCACCTCGGGCAGGCCGATGCGCTCGCACACCTGCGCCTCGAAGGCGGTGATGTCCGCCGGCGGCTCGGCCGCCGCGTGGGCCTCCAGATCGACCAGCGCGCTGGCGGTGTAGCGCAGCGTCTCGTAGGCCTGGCACCAGCGCTCGGCCGCCTGCAGCTTGTCCACCATCGCCCGCGGAATCGGCTCGCCGGTCTGCCAGTGGCGCGCATGGCGCTGCAGCACGCCCGGCTCCATCAGCCAGTGCTCGTAGAGCTGCGAGGGCAACTCGACGAAGTCGCGCAGCACCTGCGTGCCGGCCAGCCGGTGGTAGCCGGTGACCGACAGCAGGCCATGCAGGCCATGGCCGAACTCGTGGAACAGCGTGCGCGCGTCGTCCAGCGACAGCAGCGTGGGCTCGCCCGGCGCAGCGCGCGAGAAATTGCAGTTGTTCAGGATCACCGGGCGCAACGCGCCGCGGTTGCGCGAGCCGTACTGGAAATCGCTCATCCAGGCGCCTGAGCGCTTGGTGGGTCGCGCGAAGTTGTCCTGCAGGAACAGGCCGCGGCTCTCGCCCGCCGCATCGAACATCTCCCAGGCCACCACGTCCGGGTGGTAGCCGGCGATGTCGGCGCGGCGCTCGAAATGCACGCCGAACAGACGCTGCGCGCAGTCGAACATCGCCTCGACCAGGCGGTCCAGCGACAGATAGGGTTTGACCGCCGCTTCGTCCAGGGCATAGCGCTCGGCGCGCACCTTCTCGGCCCAGAAGCGCCAGTCCCAGGCCTGCAGCGCATGCCCCGCGCCGTGCTGCCGCATGCAGTCCTCGACCAGCGCGCGCTCGCCGTCAAACGCACTGCGCGCGCGGCGCCAGACCTCGCCCAGCAGCTCGCGCACCGCGCCCTGATGGCCGGCCATCGCGTCGGTCAGCGCATGGTCGGCAAAGCTGGCCTGGCCGTGCATCGCCGCCTGGCGCTGGCGCAACTGCAGGATGCGGGCGGCGATCGGCCGGTTGTCGTGCTCGCCGGGGTGTTCGCCGCGCGCCACCCAGGCACGCCAGACCGTCTCGCGCAGGTCGCGCCGCTCGCTGAAGGTCAGGAAGGGCACGACCATCGAGCGGCTCAGCGTCACCAGCCGGCTGCCTTCGGGCAGGCCGCGATCGATCGCCGCCTGGCGACAGGCCTCTCGGAAGAAGTGGGGCAGCCCGGCCTGGTCGGCCTCGCCGTCCAGCAGCAGGCCATGGCCGTTCTCGTCGGCCAGCACGTTCTGCCCGAAGCGGGCGTTCAGCTCGGCCAGCTCGGCCACCAGTTCCTGGTACGCCTGGCGCTGGGCGGGCGCAAAACGCGCGCCGGCGCGCAGCGCATCGGTGTGCAGGCGCTCGACCAGCCGGCGCTGTTCCGGGCTCAAGCCCAGTTGCTCGCGCCGCTGGTGCAGCTGGTCCAGCCGGGCAAACACGCCGGGGTGGGTGCGCACCGCGGTGTCGTGGGCCGCCATCGGTCCGGCCACGGCGCGCTGCACCGCCTGCAGCTCGGGCGAGGTGTGCGATGCGGTGAGGTTGCCCAGCAGCGCATCCAGCCGGTAGAGCAGTTCGCCGGAGCGGTCGAGCGCGGCGGCGGTGTTGTCGAAGTCCACCGGCTCGGCCTGGGCCGCCAGCGCATCGAGCTCCTCGCGGTGTCGGCGCATCGCCTCGTGCAGGGCCGGCTCGAAGTGCTCGGCGCGCAGAAGGTCAAAGGGGGGCAGGCCGAACGGGCCATGCCAGTCGTTCAGCAGGGGGTTGTCGTTCTGGGTCATGCGCAGGCCCGCCGGCAGCGCGGGCGGTGTCGGAGGTGAGGGCCGGATGATGCCAGCAAGGCCCTTGACTGCAGGCCTGTCAGGGTTGATCCGGACGGGGCCCGTACACTCCCGGCCCACCATGGCCCTCAAGTCCACCATCTTCAAGGCCCAGCTGCAGATCGCCGACATGGACCGCTCGGTCTATGCCGACCACGCCCTCACGCTGGCCCGCCACCCCTCCGAGAACGACGAGCGCCTGATGATGCGCCTGCTGGCCTTCGCGCTGGCGGTGCCCGCCGATGAGCTGCGCGGCCGCCTGGAGTTCACCGCCGGCCTGTCCGACACCGAGGTCCCCGACCTCTGGCAGAAGGACCTGACGGGCGAGCTGGTGCAATGGATCGAGGTGGGCCAGCCCGATGACCGCCGGCTGGCCAAGGCCTGCTCGCGCGCCGAGCGGGTGCTGCTGTTCGCCTATGGCAGCTCGACGCCGATCTGGTGGCAGGCCCTGGCACCCAAGGTGGCGCGGCTGGACCGCCTGACGGTCTGGCAGGTGCCGGCCGAGGCCAGCAAGGCGCTGGCCGGCCTGGCCCAGCGCAGCATGCAGCTGCAGGTCACGGTGCAGGACGGCCAGATCTGGGTGGGCGACGGCCAGGAGACCGTCGACTTCGAGCCGCGGCGGCTGATGCCCGCATGAGGTTCGCGGGCGGCGGCGCTCGCCTATGATGGCCGGCGTCGCGCGGCGCCAACCCGGCGCTGCGTCCCCTGGCATCCCCTGACCGCCCACCGGCGCCCCGACGACGATGTCTCTTGCCCTCCGCCTGCTTGCGGCGCCCCTGATGGCGCTCGCCCTGACCATGAACGCACCGGCCCAGACCCCCGCCCCCGATCCCCACCTGTGGCTCGAGGACGTCAGCGGCGATGCCGCGCTGAACTGGGTGCGGCAGCGCAATGCCGCCAGCCGGCCCGTGCTCGAGGCGCACCCGGACTTTGCCGCCAACCGCACGCGCCTGAAGGCGATCATGGACTCGAAGGAGCGCATCCCCTCGGCCAGCCGCCGCGGTGAGCACTTCTACAACTTCTGGCAGGACGCGGAGCACCCGCGGGGTCTGTGGCGCCGCACGCCGCTGGACCGCTACGCCCAGCCGCAGCCCGAATGGGAGCTGCTGCTGGACCTGGACGCCCTGGCGCGCAGCGAGGGCGAGAACTGGGTCTGGAAGGGGGCGCAGTGCCTGGGCGGCCGCTCCAGCCGCTGTCTGCTGCTGCTGTCGCGCGGCGGCGCCGATGCCACCGTGGTGCGCGAATTCGACCTGGCCACGCGCGCCTTCGTGGCCGACGGTTTCCGCCTGCCCGAAGCCAAGTCCAGCGTGTCCTGGATCGACGAGCAGCAGGTGCTGGTCGGCACCGACACCGGCCCGGGCAGCCTGACCGACTCGGGCTACCCGCGCGTGATGTGGCTGTGGAAGCGCGGCCAGCCGCTGGCCGAGGCGCAGCGCGTCTTCGAAGCGCAGCCCACCGATGTCTCGGCCGACGCGATCGTCGACCACACCCCGGGCTTCGAGCGGGTGATGTTCCAGCGCGCGATCGACTTCTACCGCAACGAGCTCTTCCTGTGGGAGCGCGGCGCGCTGCAGCGCCTGGACAAGCCGGCCGATGCCGACCTGAGCTTCTGGAAGGAGCGCGTGCTGCTGCGCCTGCGCAGCGACTGGACCATCAGTGGCCAGCGCTGGCCCGCCGGCTCGCTGCTGGTGGGCGACGCGGCCGCCTACCTGGCCGGCAAGCGCCAGTTCACCGCGCTGTTCACGCCCACCGCCACCCGCTCGCTGGCCGGCTACTCCACCACCCGCAGCCGGGTGCTGATCGACGTGCTCGACAACGTCGCCGGCCGCGCCGAGGCCTGGACACCCGGCCCCGGCGGCTGGAGCCGGCGCGAGATCCAGGCCCCCTTCCCCGGCACCCTGTCCACCCGCAGCCTGCACGACCCGCAGGTGGCCAGCGACCCGCTGGCCGAGGGCTTCTTCGCCAGCTACACCGATTTCCTCACCCCCGACACGCTGTACCAGGGCGATGCCGGCGGCGGTGCGCTGCAGGCGATCAAGGCCCGGCCGGCCTTCTTCGATGCCAGCGGCATGCGCGTGGAGCAGCGCTTCGCCACCTCGAAGGACGGCACCCGCGTGCCCTACTTCATCGTCTGGCCCAAGGATGCCCGGGCCGATGGCCAGCACCCCACGCTGCTGTACGGCTACGGCGGCTTCGAGGTGTCGATGAACCCCTGGTACTCGGGCGGGTTCGGCACCGCCTGGTACGGCAAGGGCGGCGTGCTGGTGGTGGCCAATATCCGCGGCGGCGGCGAGTTCGGCCCCGCCTGGCACCAGGCCGCGGTGCGCGAGGGCAAGCAGAAGAGCTACGACGACTTCATCGCCGTGGCCGAGGACCTGGTCGCCACCCGGGTCACCTCGCCGCGCCACCTGGGCATCATGGGCGGCAGCAACGGCGGCCTGCTGATGGGCGCGGTGATGGTGCAGCGACCCGACCTGTTCAACGCCGTGGTCTGCCAGGTGCCGCTGCTGGACATGCGCCGTTACCACACGCTGCTGGCTGGGGCCAGCTGGATGGCCGAATATGGCGACCCGGACAAGGCCGAGGACTGGGCCTTCATCTCGCGCTACAGCCCCTACCAGAACGTCAAGGCCGGCGTGAAGATGCCCAAGCTGCTGTTCGTCACCAGCACCCGCGACGACCGCGTGCACCCGGGTCATGCGCGCAAGATGGCGGCGCGCATGATCGAGCAGGGCCATGAGGTCCTGTACTACGAGAACATCGAGGGCGGCCACGGTGCCGGCGCCGACAACGCCCAGCACGCCGACCGCATGGCGCTGGAGTTCGCCTTCCTGTGGCAGCAGCTGGGGCCGGCGCCGTGAGTGGCCTGGCCATCACCCACCACGCCGACATCGGCCGCTTCGAGGCCATCGTCGAGGGCCAGCGCTGCGAGGCCGACTACCGTCTGCAGGACGGCGTGATGGTCATGACCCACACCGGCGTGCCTCGCGCGCTGGAAGGCCGCGGCATTGCGGCCCAGCTGGTGTCGGCGGCGCTGGCGCATGCGCGCGCCCAGGGCTGGCGCGTGCGCCCGCTGTGCAGCTATGTGGCGGTCTACATGCGCCGCCACCCCGAGACGCAGGACCTGCTCGAGGCCCGCTGAGCCTACAGCGTGAGGACGCTGCAGCCGGTGGTGCTGCGCGCTTCCAGGTCGCGGTGCGCCTGCGCCACCTGCTCCAGCGGATAGCGCTGGTCGATGCGGATGCTCACCTGGCCCGACATCACCATGCCGAACAGGTCGTCGGCCATCGCCTGGGTGCGCTCACGCGTGGCGATGTGGGTGAACAGCGTGGGCCGGCTGACGTAGAGCGAGCCCTTGCCCCCCAGGATGCCCACATCCAGCGGCGGCACCTTGCCCGAGGCATTGCCGAAGTTGGCCAGCAGGCCGAAGGGCGCCAGGCAGTCCAGCGACTTCATGAAGGTGTCGGCGCCGACCGAGTCGTAAACGGCCTTGACGCCCTTGCCGCCGGTGATCTCCTTGACCCGGGCGACGAAGTCCTCGCGGCGGTAGTTGATGACATGGGCGGCGCCATGCTCGGCGGCCAGCGCGCACTTCTCGTCGCTGCCGGCGGTGCCGATCAGCACCAGACCCATCGCCCGCGCCCACTGGCAGGCGATCAGGCCGACGCCGCCGGCCGCGGCATGGAACAGGATGGTGTCGCCAGGCTGCAGCCCCCCCTGCGGCTGGGTGCCGCGCAGCAGGTACTGCACCGTCAGGCCCTTGAGCATCATCGCCGCGCCGGTCTCGAAGTCAATCGCCTCGGGCAGCCGCACCACGCTGCGCGCCGGCATCACGCGGCGCTCGCAGTAGGCGCCGGGCGGCTGGCTGGCGTAGGCGGCCCGGTCGCCCACAGCCAGGTGGCTGACGCCCTCGCCCACCGCCTCGATCACGCCGGCGCCTTCCATGCCCAGGGCCAGCGGCAGCGCGTTGGGGTACAGGCCGGTGCGCTGGTAGATGTCGATGAAGTTCAGGCCCACCGCGTGGTGGCGGATGCGGATCTCGCCCGGGCCGGGTTCGCCCACCTCGCGCTCGACGAGCCGGAGTTGTTCGGGTCCGCCGAAGGCGTCGATCTGGATCGCGCGGCTGCGCAGGCTCATGGGCTGTCTCCTGGGGGTCGTGGTCGGCATTCAGAACTCGGCTATCGTGCCACCCTTTGGGCCTGACCGCTGGCGTCGGGCCTTTGCCCTGTCTGCCGATGACCACACGCCTGAGCCCCAAGATCGCCCTGCTGCTGACCCTGCCCCCGCTGCTCTGGGCAGGCAACGCGGTGGTCGGCCGGCTGGCCGTGGGCACGGTGCCGCCGCTGGCCCTGAACTTCGTGCGCTGGCTGATCGCCTTCGCACTGCTGTGGCCGCTGGGCCGCGCGGCCCTGGCCCAGCGCGCGGCGCTGCGCCCGCGCTGGCGCCACCTGGCGCTGCTGGGCATCCTGGGCATGGGCAGCTACAACGCGCTGCAGTACATGGCGCTGCACACCTCGACGCCGCTCAACGTCACGCTGATCGCCGCCAGCATGCCCGTGTGGATGCTGGCCATCGGGCGGCTGCTGTATGGCGTGCGCCCGCGCCCGCAGGACCTGCTGGGCGCCGCCTGCTCGATGGCCGGCGTGCTGCTGGTGCTGGCCCAGGGGCGGCCGGCGCGGCTGCTGAGCCTGCAGTTCGTGCCGGGCGATCTGCTGATGCTGCTGGCCATCGTCAGCTGGGCGCTGTACAGCTGGATGCTGGCGCGGCCACCGGCGTCGATGCAGGGCGAGCAGCGGCCGGCCTGGAACTGGGCCGAATTCCTGCTGGTGCAGATCGGCTTTGGCCTGCCCTTCTGCGGCCTGAGCGCCGGCGCCGAGCTGCTGCTGGCTGACAACGCCCAGTGGCACTGGACACCCTGGCTGGTGCCGCTGCTGCTGTATGTGGCGGTCGGTCCGGCGCTGATCGCCTACCGCTGCTGGGGCCTGGGCGTGGCCACGGTGGGACCGGCGGTGGCGGGCTTCTTCGGCAACCTGACGCCACTGTTCGCGGCGCTGATGTCGGCCGCGCTGCTGGGCCTGTGGCCGCAGTGGTACCACGGCGTGGCCTTCGTGGCCATCGTCGCCGGCATCGTCATCTCCTCACGACGCTGAGCCGCGACGCAGCCGCAGCACCAACTGCCGCGCCGCCTCGGACGGCCTGGGCGTCAGCAGGCTGATCACCACCGTCACCACGAAGCCCAGCGGCACGCCGAACACACCGGCCGAGATCGGCTGGATGCCCCACCACAGCCGCACCGGCGCGGTCATGCCGAACAGGCCCCTCAACCAGGGGTCGGTGGTGGCCATGTACCAGAAGCACAGGCCCAGGCCGGCCAGCATGCCGCTGGCCGCGCCCCATTTGTTGGCGCGCTGCCAGAAGATGCCCAGCACCAGCGCCGGGAAGAAGGCCGAGGCTGCCAGCGAGAACGCCGCCGACACCAGGAACAGGATGTTGGCCGGCTTCTGCGCCGCCACGAAGGCCGCCGCCAGCGCCACCGCCAGCAGGATGACCTTGGCCAGCATCACCCGCCGTGCGGTGCTCGCCCGGTGGTCCACCATGTGGTAGTAGCCGTCGTGCGACAGCGCGTTGGCGATGGTCAGCAGCAGGCCGTCGGCGGTGGACAGCGCCGCCGCCAGGCCGCCTGCGGCCACCATGCCCGAGATCACATAGGGCAGGCCGGCGATCTCCGGCATGGCCAGCACGATGATCTCGCTGCCGATGGTCAGCTCGCCCAGCTGCAGGATGCCGTCGCGGTTGACATCCTCCACCGACAGCAGCGACGGGTCGACCTTGCTCCAGTGGGCGATCCAGGCCGGCAGCAGGTCGATCGGCGTGCCCACCAGCTGGCTGAAGACCTCGAACTTGACCAGCACCGCCAGCGCGGGCGCCGTCAGGTAGAGCAGCACGATGAACAGCAGCGACCAGCTCACCGACTCGCGCGCCTCGCGCACCGTGGGCGTGGTGTAGTAGCGCGTCAGGATGTGCGGCAACGCGGCGGTGCCCACCATCAGGCAGAACACCAGGGCCAGGAAGTTGCGGCGCGAGAGGTCGAACTCGCGGCGTTCGTCCACCGTGCCCTCGGGGTTGCCGGCAAAGGGCAGCGCGTGGTCGGGCATGCCGGCCAGCGGGCGCGCCTTCATCTCCAGCCGCAGGCGCTCGCGCTGCCAGGCCTCGGCCGCGGCAGCCTCGTTCTTCGGCAGCAGGGTCAGCGCGCGCTCGGCGGCCTGGATCTCGCGCTGCGGTGCATTGGCCTGCTTCAGGTCGCTGATGCGCCGCTGGGCCTCGGCGCGGTCGGCGGCCAGCGCCTGAGGCACGTGCTGCAGCTTGCGGCCCAGCTCGTCCGCCCGGGCGCGGTAGACGGCGATGACCTCGCGCTCGCGCGGGTCGGCCTTCAGCGCGCGCTCGGCCTCGCCCAGCTTCTGCAGCTGGTAGCCGTACACCGCCTGCGGCACCGGCACGCCGGTCTGCTCCCAGGCCAGCCAGGCCACCGGCACCAGGTAGGCGATCACCAGCACGATGTACTGCGCCACCTGGGTCCAGGTGACCGCACGCATGCCGCCCAGGAACGAGCACACCAGGATGCCGCCCAGGCCCAGGAAGACACCGATCTCGAACGAGGCGATGCTGGTCAGCCGGGTGGTGATCAGGCCCACGCCGTAGATCTGCGCCACCACGTAGATGAACGAGGCCAGGATGGCCGCCGCTAGGCCGATCACCCGTGTCAGGTGGCCCTCGTAGCGCTCGCCCAGGAAGTCGGGGATGGTGTAGCGGCCGAAGCGCCGCAGGTAGGGCGCGAGCAGGAAGGCCACCAGGCAGTAGCCGCCGGTCCAGCCCAGGATGAAGGCCAGGCCCTCGTAGCCGCTCATGTACAGCGTGCCCGCGAGGCCGATGAACGAGGCGGCGCTCATCCAGTCGGCCGCGGTGGCCATGCCGTTGTAGACCGCCGGCACCCGCCGGCCGGCCACGTAGTATTCGTCGGCATCGGTGGTACGGCTCAGCACGCCCACCACCGCATAGATCACCAGCGGCGCCGACAGGAACACGAAACCGATCGCCGCCCGCGGCAGGCCCATGCGCTCCAGCGCCATCATCACGCCGATGAAGACCAGGAAGCACACCGTGTAGGCGGCGTAGAACAGGTGCAGGCGCCGGCGCAGGCCGCTGTCACCCTCGCCGCTGGGCGCGTCAATCGGCTTCATCAACCGCCACCCGTTCGTCCAGCCGCCGCGCCGCCACCTGGTAGACCACGACCAGCGCCACGAACACCAGCAGCGCGCCCTGGGCGGACCACCAGAAGCCGAAGGTCCAGCCGAAGAAGCCGAAGGACAGCGTGCGCGCGAAATAGACCACGCCGAAGGCCGCCACCAGCCACAGCGCCAGCAGCACGGCGGTGAGCCAGCGCACCGAGCGCCAGTAGCGTCGCTGGGCGTCGCTCACCGGCAGCCCCCCTGGCCCAGACACAGGCTGATCTTGGCCGCCGTGGCCAGCAGCCACAGGCCCAGCAGCGCCGGCACCATCGCCCGGCCGGCCAACTGCTCGGCTGGACGCACCAGCCAGTCCAGCAGGCGCACAAAGGGGTTGGCCGCGGCATCCACACCCGGCAGCCGGCGCAGCACGGCGCGGCCCAGCGCGGCCATCAGCGCCACCTCGCACACCAGTTTCAGGCTCGTCGCCACCCAGAGCACGTCCTGGGGTCTCCTCGTCGTGGCCGCCCTCGGCATGGGAGGTCGGCCTGTTGGGTCGGTGCCCGATTGTGGCAGCCCCGGCCGGGGGCTGCGCCCGGGGGCGGCGCATGCGAAAATCCGCGGCTTTACCGAACACCGCCCATCACCCGAGGCCGCCCCATGGACATCGAACGCATCAACGCCATTGGCACCACCCTGTCCGACCTCAGCGCCCGCACCGAAGCGCTACGGGGGTATCTTTGACTACGACCGCAAATCGCTGCGGCTGACCGAAGTCAACGCCACCCTCGAGAACCCCGACATCTGGAACGACCCCAAGCGGGCGCAGGAGCTGGGCAAGGAGAAGAAGACCCTGGACGAGGTGGTGGGCACGATCGACCACCTCAGCAGCAACCTGTCGGACAACCTCGAGCTCTTCGAGATGAGCAAGGCCGACGAGGATGTCGACGGCCTGGAGGCCATCGAGGCCGAGGCCGCCAGCCTGCGCGAGATCGTCGAGCGCCTCGAGTTCCGCCGCATGTTCAGCAACCCGGCCGACCCGAGCAACTGCTTCATCGACATCCAGGCCGGCGCCGGCGGCACCGAGGCCTGCGACTGGGCCGGCATGCTGCTGCGTCAGTACCTGAAGTACTGCGAGCGCAAGGGCTTCAAGGCCACGCTGGAGGACGAAACCCCGGGTGACGTGGCCGGCATCAAGAGCGCCACGATCAAGGTGGAGGGCGACTACGCCTTCGGCCACCTGCGCACCGAGACCGGCGTGCACCGTCTGGTGCGCAAGAGCCCCTTCGACTCGGCCGGCGGCCGCCACACCTCGTTCGCCTCGCTCTTCGTCTACCCCGAGATCGACGACTCGATCGAGATCGAGATCAACCCCTCGGACGTGCGCACCGACACCTTCCGCGCCAGCGGCGCCGGCGGCCAGCACATCAACAAGACCGACTCGGCGGTGCGCCTGACGCACATCCCCACCGGCATCGTCGTGCAGTGCCAGGACGGCCGCAGCCAGCACAGCAACCGCGACGTCGCCTGGCGCCGGCTGCGCTCGCGCCTGTACGACCACGAGATGAAGAAGCGCATGGAGGCGCAGCAGAAGCTCGAGGACACCAAGACCGATGTCGGCTGGGGCCACCAGATCCGCTCCTACGTGCTGGACCAGAGCCGCATCAAGGACCTGCGCACCAACGTCGAGATCTCCAACACCCAGAAGGTGCTGGACGGGGATCTGGACACCTTCATCGCCGCCAGCCTGAAGCAGGGCCTGTGAAGCCAAGCCCGCGCCGGGGTTTCGACGCCCTGCTGTTCGACCTGGACGGCACGCTGATCGACAGCATGCCGCTGCACGCCCGCGCCTGGGTGCAGTGGGGCGCCACGGTCGGCCGGCCCTTGTCGGACGACCCGGCGCACTTCGCCAGCACCGCCGGCCGCAGCGGCCCCGAGATCCTGGCCGACATGTTCCCCACCGCCTCGCCGGCCGAGATCGAGCGCATGGCCGACGAGCGCGAGCAGGTCTACCGGGCGATGGCCCGGCAGGAGCTGCAGCTGGTGGCCGGCGCGCAGGCCCTGCTGCAGCGCGCCCATGCCGCCGGCAAGCGTCTGGCGGTGTGCACCGCCGCGCCGCCGGACAACATCGCCCTGGCTTTCGAGCGCTTCGGCCTGGCCGACTGGGTGACGGTGGTCAGCAGCCCGGCCGACGGCCTGCGCGGCAAGCCCCACCCCGACATCTTCCTGGCCGCCGCCGAGCGCCTGGCGGTGCCGCCCGAGACCTGTCTGGTCTTCGAGGACGCCCCGCTGGGCCTGGAGGCCGCCCACCGCGCCGGCATGGCCGCGGTCGCCCTGACCACCACGCTGGACGCCGACGCGTTCAGCGCCTTCCCGAACCGGATCGCCACGGTGAGCGACTTCACCGCCCTGGATCCGGCCCTGCTGTTCAATGGACCCCAAGGATGCCCACCATGATGTTGATGCGTGAAGGCTCTGCCCCCCTGATCCGTCGCGAGGACTACACCGCGCCGGCCTACACCATCCGCCAGGCCGAGCTGTGCTTCGACCTGGACGCCGCCAAGACCATCGTCGCCAGCAAGCTCAGCGTGCAGCGCGACACCGCCCAGGACAAGCAGCCCCTGCGCCTGCACGGCGAAGACCTGAACCTGCTGCGCGTGCTGGTCGACGGCCAGAGCGTGTCCTTCCGCCACGAGGACGGCCAGCTGGTGATCGACGCCCCCGAGGCCGACGCCTTCACGCTGGAGATCCGCAACACCATCGCGCCCGAGAAGAACACCCAGCTCAGCGGCCTGTACGCCAGCGGCTCGGGCCTGTTCACCCAGTGCGAGGCCGAAGGCTTTCGCCGCATCACCTACTTCCTGGACCGCCCCGACGTGATGGCCACCTTCACGGTGACGCTGCGCGCCGACAAGGCGAAGTACCCGGTGCTGCTGTCCAACGGCAACCTGGTCGAGCAGGGCGATCTGGATGGCGGCCGCCACTTCGCCGTCTGGAACGACCCCTTCCCCAAGCCCTGCTACCTGTTCGCGCTGGTGGCGGCCGACCTGGTGCGCCGCGAGCAGCGCGTGACCAGCCGCGGCGGCAGGGAGCACCTGCTGCAGATCTACGTCAAGCGCGGCGACCTGGAAAAGACCGAGCACGCGATGAACTCGCTGATCGCCTCGATCATCTGGGACGAGCACCGCTTCGGCCTGCCGCTGGACCTGGAGCGCTTCATGATCGTCGCCGTCGACGACTTCAACATGGGCGCGATGGAGAACAAGGGGTTGAACATCTTCAACACCAAGTTCGTGCTGGCCAGCCCGGCCACCGCCACCGATGAGGACTTCGACGGCATCGAGAGCGTGGTCGGCCACGAGTACTTCCACAACTGGACCGGCAACCGCATCACCTGCCGCGACTGGTTCCAGCTGTCGCTCAAGGAAGGCCTGACCGTCTTCCGCGACCAGGAATTCAGCATGGACATGAGCGGCAGCGCCAGCGCGCGCGCGGTGCGCCGCATCGCCGATGTCTGCAGCCTGCGCGAGCGCCAGTTCACCGAGGACGCCGGCGCCATGGCCCACCCGGTGCGCCCCGACGCCTACCAGGCGATCGACAACTTCTACACCCCCACCATCTACGAGAAGGGGGCCGAGGTCGTGCGCATGATGCACACGCTGGTCGGCCGCGCCGGCTTTGCCGCCGGCATGAAGCTCTACTTCCAGCGCCATGACGGCCAGGCCGTGACCTGCGACGACTTTGCGCAGGCCATCGCCGACGCCAACCCCGGCAGCACGCTGGCCACCCAGCTCGAGGTGTTCAAGCGCTGGTACAGCCAGGCCGGCACGCCGCGCCTGCAGGCCCGCGGCAGCTGGGACGCCGCCAGCGCCACCTACACCCTGACGCTGCGCCAGCACACCCCGGCCACGCCGGGCCAGCACGACAAGCAGCCGCAGTTGCTGCCGGTGCGCATGGGCCTGGTCGGCCACGACGGTCAGGCCGTGGCGCTGCAACTGCAGGGCGAGGACAGCGCCAGCGGCACCGAGCGCGTGCTGGTGCTGACCGAGGCCGAGCAGGTATTCGTCTTCACCGGCGTGACGCAGGCGGTCGTGCCGTCGCTGCTGCGCGGCTTCTCGGCGCCGGTGCTGCTGGACGATGGCCTGAGTGATGCTGAGCTGCTGGTGCTGCTGGCCCACGACGCCGACGCCTTCAACCGCTGGGAAGCCGGCCAGCGCCTGGCGGTCCAGCGCCTGCGCGCAGCCGTGCAGGACGGCGGCGCGGTGCAGATCGACGACACCCACCTGGCGGCGCTGCGGGCCCTGCTGCTGGACCCGGACCTGGACCCGTCCTTCAAGGCCCGTGCGCTGCAGCTGCCGGTGCAGACCTACCTGGCCGAGCTGATCACGCCGGTCGACCCGCAGCGCATCCACGCCGCCTGCGAGTCGTGGCAGGACCAGCTGGCAGCGCGGCTGCAGGCCGACTGGGCCACCACCTTCGAGGCGATGCAGGTGCGCGAGGGCTACCGCCCCGATGCCGCGCAGAGCGGCCGGCGCGCGCTGGCCAACCTGGCGCTGGCGATGCTGGTGCGCCAGGCGGTGGCCGCAGGCGATCCGGTGTGGCCCGGCCGCGCCTTCCAGCGCTTCAAGGACGCGACCAACATGACCGACCGCCTGGGCGCCCTCGAAGCCCTGGTGAACGCCCACGCCGAACTGGCCCAGCCGGCACTGGAGCGCTTCCTGGCGCTGGCCGGCGACGACGCGCTGGTGGTCGACAAGTGGTTCCAGGTGCAGGCCCGCGCCGCCGAGAAGGACGGCCGTGTCTTCGCCCGCGTGCGCCAGCTGCTGCAGCACCCGCAGTTCACGCTGTCCAACCCCAACCGGGCACGGTCGGTGCTGAGCTCGCTGGTGATGTTCAATCCGGCCGCCTTCCACCGCAGCGATGCTGCCGGCTATGTGCTGTGGGCCGACATGGTGATCGCGCTGGACGCCGCCAACCCGCAGCTGGCCTCGCGCATCGCCCGTGCGCTGGACCGCTGGACCGCACTGGCCGAGCCCTACCGCAGTGCCGCCCGCGAGGCGATCGCCCGCGTGGCCGCGAGCACCCGGCTGAGCGGCGACGTGCGCGAGATCGTCACCCGCGCGCTGGACGCCGCCTGATTTCACGTCTCACGAGGATCCACCCATGAGTTCACGCATCTCCCTCACCCGCTACCTGGTCGAGCAGCAGCGCGAGCACGGCCACATCCCGGCCCAGCTGCGCCTGCTGATCGAGGTGGTCGCCCGCGCCTGCAAGAGCATCGCCATCTCGGTCAACAAGGGCGCCCTGGGCGAGGTGCTGGGCTCGGCGGCCTCCGAGAACGTGCAGGGCGAGATCCAGAAGAAGCTCGACATCATCTCCAACGAGGTGCTGATCGAGGCCAACGAATGGGGCGGCCACCTGGCGGCCATGGCCTCCGAGGAAATGGACAGCATCCACGTGGTACCCAACCGCTACCCGCAGGGCGAGTACCTGCTGCTGTTCGATCCGCTGGACGGCAGCAGCAACATCGACGTCAATGTGTCGATCGGCACCATCTTCTCGGTGCTGCGCAAGGTCAACAACCAGCGCGGCATCAGCGAGGAGGACTTCCTGCAGCCCGGCAAGCAGCAGGCCGCCGCGGGCTACTGCGTCTACGGCCCGCAGACCACGCTGGTGCTGACCGTGGGCGAAGGCGTGGCCATGTTCACGCTGGACCGCGAGACCGGCTCCTGGGTGCTGACCGAAGACCAGGTGCAGATCCCCGAGGACACCAAGGAGTTCGCGATCAACATGTCGAACATGCGCCACTGGGACGCCCCGGTCAAGCGCTACATCGACGAGTGCCTGAGCGGCAAGGAAGGCCCGCGCGGCAAGGACTTCAACATGCGCTGGGTGGCCAGCATGGTGGCCGATGTGCACCGCATCCTGACCCGCGGCGGCGTCTTCCTGTACCCCTGGGACAAGCGCGACCCGGACAAGCCCGGCAAGCTGCGCCTGATGTACGAGGCCAACCCGATGGCCTTCCTGGTCGAGCAGGCCGGCGGCCTGGCCACCAACGGGCGCCAGCGCATCATGGACGTGGTCCCGGGCAAACTGCACGAACGCGTGGCGGTGGTGCTGGGCTCGAAGAACGAGGTCCAGCGCGTGACCGACTACCATCTCGCCAGCCCGACCTGACAGCCCCACCCGGCCCGCCTGCCCGCGCCGGCTGACGGCCGCTGCAGCCCAGGTGCGATGTGAACACGGATTACATCTACTGGACCTTCACCGCAGCCGCGCAGTGCGTGTCGACCTTCGTCGCACTGCTGCTGACGGGCTATGCCCTGGTGCTGTCGCAGATCGAGGCCGCGCGCGAGAACGACGACTCGCTGCAGGAGATCCACGCCGCGCTGCGCAAGAGCTACCACGCGCGCCTGACCGGCCTCGCCTGGCTGACCGCGCTGGCGGTGGGCCTGAGCCTGCTGGTGGTGTGGATCAACCGCAGCAACGAACCCACCCCCGGCCCGCTGCTGTGGCTGGCCGGCGCGATGGACGGCGTGGCCATGGTGGCCGGCCTGGCCTTCGTGGTCGCCATCATCGACCCCGACAAATACCAGAAGGCGGCCGAACGCGCGCTGGAGGCCCGCGCCGGCGCCGCCGGCGCCGCCGATGAGCGCCCGGGCGTGCCCGCGGCCGAGTTCTTCCGCGCCTTCCGCCGTCTGGAGCGCCAGCTGCGCGAGCTGCTGCGCCGCCAGGACAGCGACAACGCCGACGAGACCGCCCTGCGCGGCGCCTCCTTGCGCCGCCTGGCCGATGCGCTGCTGCAGGCCGAGGCCATCGGCGACGAGCTCTACGCCGACCTGAGCGAGCTGGCCCGCTACCGCAACCTGCTGTTCCACGGCGACATCAAGCTCAGCGACGCCACGATGATCGAGCGGGTGCGCGCGCTGCAGGCCCGGGTGCGCTCGCTCGCCGCGCCCTCCGCCCCGCGCCGGTTGGATCCGCTATAATCCGCGTTTTCGCCGGTGTAGCTCAGTTGGTAGAGCAGCGCATTCGTAATGCGAAGGTCGGGAGTTCGACTCTCTTCACCGGCACCAACAAAAAGCCTAAGCGCATCAAAGACTTAGGCACCGCACTCAGCGCCCCGCATGTCGGGGCGTTTTCTTTTTCCGAGTACTGCGAGGGGCCATGTAGCCACCATGTAGCGGCTGTCTTGTCAGTGGACTCTATGCGCCCGCTGCTGAGACACACACATCGGCAAACGCACTGAGCAAGAAGTCTCACTTGGCTACAGGGAATTGCATTGCATGTGCGATGTAGTTCAAGCAGAATCTCGCGCAGGCATAGCCTACGAGGTCACCCACTCTTGGTGGCCGCCCCTGAGCCCGCTCCCGCGGGCTCTTGTATTTCTGCTGTTGCTAGGCTGATGCCGGAGCCTCGCCTGCAACTTGCGAAGTGCCGCCATCAAAACAGCTGTACTTAACGCCAAGCAGGCCGTTCTCTTTCGTGCAGTGGACGTCAATGAGTCGTCCGGACTCCCGCAGTGACGCCAGTGCCCGGTTTCCGGCGTCGTACCCACCCATACACATCGGCCACAAAACCAAGTCTGCGACCTGCATCAACCTAGACTGCTTTGTCTTGACACCGAATTCAAGCAGAGTCTTTTGCAAGTCTCCAGCCTCTAGTGGGCCGTACTTCGCCGACCTATCGGCGTTGAACGGCAAACCATTCGCTCTGAGCTCGTCAAAGTAGGTCTTAAGTCTGCGCTCTGTCCTCCGGTCCGTTCTTTCAACGTAGACCCGCAGGCGGGCATCATGGGCACGAGCGAACTTTGCAGCCCGCTCTACAGCAATAGTGAACGCCGTCTTGCAGAGTGACCACCGTTTTTCCCCATACACCGGCTGATAGCGTTGGTTGTACCCCGGCCTGTCAATCACGCAAGCGTGGACAACAATCGGCATTTGATTGATAAGGTCGGTGAGTTCGCCAAGGAATCTTTCCCTCTTGACCGCATCATGGGCCAGCCACCTGAAGGCCTTGCTGCAATGGCGAATCTCCACCGAATGCAGAGGGCATCCATCCAACTCCGGCCAGCGAGAACAGAACGTGTCGTACGCCTGTTCAGCGCTCGCCTTGTCCTGCTCGCGAATCAGAACGCCACCTAGGCCGAACCAATCCCTCGCCCTTCTTTCGGTCGGCGGCGCATGGTCGGGATGCTTAGGTCCCGAGTCATCAACATAGAAGAGGAAATGATTCATTGCCAGTGGATTGTGCACTCGCCACATGCCTACGACAGGAATGCAACCGTGGATGCCTCGACACGGCAGCTAGCCGAGCCTGAGCGCAACCTCGGCCAACTGCCTAGCGACTCCCCTTAGCCCGGTACGGACACCCCCCTTCCATGCATTGAGTGCCGCTTTAGCCTTACCTAAATCGCTTTTCGGTCCTGTTGACCGCTCCCACGGTTTCCACTGCCTGATTAATTCCGCCTGCCGCTGCCTGCGCTCCAAGGTCCAGCCCTTGCCCATGAGTCACCCCCAATAGTTCGTTTGGCCGACTTTGCGTTTCTTCCGCGTACGCGGGCGAAGCGCCCTGCCCACTGACCGGGGCACCGTTGTTCACCTGCTGCTGTCCGCCGTTGTTGATGTTCGCCTGCCTCGCGAAGACCACCGGCGGATTCTTGATGGTGGCGATTGCCTCCAAGGTCGCCCGGCTTTGGGCTTGGGCCTTGAAGGCCAGACGAAGGTAGCGCTCCGCATAGTCGGGGTGATTGAACATGTTCAACTGCCCCACGCGCGCCAGCTCGCCAAAGATGCCGTTTAGGGCGATGGCCTGCGCTGACAGCAGACGCACCGACGCCGACATGTCGCCCTTGTCCAACTCCTGCGCCGTCTTGGTCAAGACCATGGCGCACTCGGTCAGCGACAGGTCGCCAAAGGTCGGCGCGCCGAAGCTCGCCATAGTGCGGGCGTTGCCAACGATGCCATCCGCTGCAACCTGCGCCATCAACTCATCGCGCGTCTTGCCCTCCTCGGCTTTCAGCTCCAGGCACCACGCTTTCGGCTTCTGAGGCTCAGGGGGCGGTGGCGTATCCGCGCTGGGTCGATTCGTTCGTCTTGCTGGCTTGGTCATGCTGTGTTGTCGTGCCTTGTCGGTTGGCTTGGGGATGCGTTAGCGCTGCTCGATTGGGGTCGGCTCGGGAGGCAAACCCTACAGAGTCCTAGGGTTCACGGTCGGGCAGGCCACCGCGGGGCCCTGCAACCCCTATAGGCCTTGAGTGAATCAGCGCCCGATTGCGCCTTGCTTCTTCAGCGTGCGTCTTCGCGCCCTTGCCGCGACTCGTCATGATGTGGGCGAACTTCCCCGGCGTGTCTGCCTTGAAGTCCTCAACCGCAAACCCTAGGGCATCAGCAAAGGGTCGGGGGTCTCGCTCTATCGTGTCGCGCAACAAAGGCCACAGCAGCGACCGCAGGGCCGGGTCGCCATCGGCGTGCAATGAGGCAATCACTGCCGCTGCGGCACTTGCCTTCGGTTTTCCCTTGAGCGGACCTAGCCCGCGCTTCAGACCGAAGGGCTTCGCCACCTTGTCGAAGAAGTTCGACTGAAGATGGCGCAGCCTCTCACGCCCTCCCATCAGGTCAGACCCTCTCAACCGGCCATCGACCAAGGGAAGGCAAAGCACATGCACATGGGGCGCTGCCTCGTCGTGGTGTATGTCGGCCGACAAGACAGGGCCAAAGGTCCCGCGCGACCATTCAACGCAACTGGCGAAATAGGCCAGGGCATCGACAGGCGCACCGCGCGGCAGGCTACATATCACCTCGATGGCTCGCACCGCATCCCGCCTGACCTTGGTGATGCCAGCCTCGGCCACCAGCCACCGCTCCAGGGCTGCCACGCCCTCGGGGCTTTTCGGCCCCTCTAGGGTCACGTTCAAGTGACTGCGGGTCGGGTCTATGTTGCTGCCCGCCCCACGTTCGGCCGCGATGGTGCGCCGGTTGTGTCTGGCAGCCGCCAGGACATGTCCATTGGCGGCCAGCTTCTTGGCGCGCATAAAGGCAGCGGCGCTCATGTTGCACGCTCCGCGAGGGCCCGCAGGAAGCGATACAAGCCCCACAGGTCAGCCAATGCCATTGCCCCAAGGTCTGCGGGTATCCCCGCGCCATAGCGGGCCGCCAGGGCCTCCAAGTCGGTCAGCCATTGCGGCGTAGTCATACCGCCTCCTTTGCCACCAGCTCGCGCCCAAACTGGATGGCACTCCAGGGCAACGAGTACCGGGCAATCGGGCGCTTGAAGCCCTTGCGGTGAACCGGCAGGGACTGGACAGGCCAGCCCAGGTAGTCGAGGGCCTTCATGGTCGCAGCTAGGCGCCAACTGCCCGTTATCTTGAGCCATTCGGGCTGCTCGATGGATTCGCCTTCCAGCATCAACACCAGGGCTTGCCATTCGAGGGTATGGCGCGCCGGCAGGGCCGGGCTAAACTCAGGCACAGGCAGAAACGACAACTGCTGGCCCTGCTCGCTTTGGACGGTGTGCAGGGCCTTTCTCATGCTGCCACCCCTAAGAGGCGTCGCAGGTCAGCTACCGGCCAGGCTAGACGCCCATTCACGCGCAGGGGACGAAGTGGCCCGTTTTCTCTGCATGCCCACACCCTGAGCGTCTGTGGCTCGCGGCTTAGGTGGTATGCGGCAGTTTCGGTGTCCACCGCCGCGCGCGTCTCGCTTTCGAGCGGCACAGGCTGGACCGACACGAAGGAGCTAGCCTCGTCCATGACTTGGCTTGTCGCAGTTCGCATGATTCAACACTCCAGATGCACCGCAACGATGCGGCGATATGGAATGGAATGCATGCGCCTGCCTGCATTTGCCTGCGCAGGCGCCTGCATCTGTTCGACACCTATGAGATGCGAACCTCAAATGCAGGCATTGCAGGCAACCTAGCGCATCTCGCCAGCTCTCTGAAGCGCCTCCCTTCGCTTCAGCGCGGCCCGTACGTCATCGCTAAAGGCCTGCCGGGAGACACCTTCTTCAGTTGCCAACTCACCTACGCCATTTGGCAAGCGCCCATGGTGACTCTTCGGCATATCCAATCCCGCGTCAATGCAGGCCTGCAAACGGCGGTCTTGCCTATCCGTAGCGCTCTCCGATGCCTTGGGTTCACCAGCACCCGAAGGCAAAGTCTCGTTGGGTACATCGAACCCGGCACGGACGAGAAACGCAGAGACCTCAACCAGCAAGACCCGGCACTTGGCGTCACCCAACGTGCCACGATGGAGCGGACCTTGCGGGCGGATAGGACCATCAGAGCTGAGCGCACTGATGCAGCATCTGCGTCTATCGAAGAAGTCCTCGGATAGACCTCGGCGGTCAAGGTGGCTACGCGGCTCTGCGCCGCATGCTGCGGCCCGATATGTCTCGCTGGGCTCAATCCCGAGCGTTAGCAGCACCGCTTGCCAAAGCTCTAGATGCGGAACCGCGTGCCACAGCGACCAACGGGGCGCATGTGACTGTGGTAACGGTGACGCGCCTACAGACCCGCTGCCAACAATAGGTTTGATTGGCTTAGGCGCGGCCGATATCCGGTGCATACCGAGCGCGTCCAAGACTTCACGGCGCTCACTCGGCGGAAGCGCATCTAATCTGGCCTGTGCCGCTGTCAGGCGCGCCATAGATGATGAGTTCGCTGCCCGTAAGGCTTCAGCTTCTCGCTTCCTGACTTCCAAGTCTGCTAGGGCTCTTTCGATGCGGTCAGCCTGCGCCGCAATAGGGTCTTCGGGCTTCGGTTCCTGTTGGTCCATTGCATCCCCCGATGCACCCCGACTGAAAGATGCCCCAGCGGACCACTTCGGGGGGTCGCGGCTTTCGGTCCGGTTTGCGACCGGGCCTAGCTGGGGCGATTCAAGTCTATGCAGTCTTTACCAGCCTTGGGCGATTCAGCGTTGCCGTCGCATCGAACGTCACACCCGCCAAGCTCAGAATGTGAGCCTCGATGCGCTGCAGGAATGGGCGCAGTGCGTCCACGCTGCGCGGCCGATAGCCTTCGGCCGTTGCACTAGGGCGATGCCCCATCACCTGCGCGATGGCACCAGCAGGCGCCCCAGCAGCCTCGCCAAGAAGCGAAAACGAGCGGCGCAGGCCATGCAGCGTCAGCGCCGCAATGCCGGCTTCCGAGAGGGCCCTATCGTGGCTGGCGCGCGGGTCGGCAATGCGGCCTGACTTGCTGACACTGGCGAACACGAAGGGGCTGGGCTTGCCATCGGCGCCCATGCGGCGCGGCAGGCTCGCCAACAGATGCGCCATGTAGTCGCTCAGCGGGAAGGTGCGGGTGTCGCCCACCTTGTCGGCAATGGTCAGCTTGCGCCACCGGAAGTCCACCGCATCCCAACGCAGCGCGGCCATTTCTTCGCGCCGCGCGCCGGTCAGCAGCAGCGCGCGCAGGTAGGCAGATGCAATGGGGTTGGGCAACTGTTCGACAGCGGTCCACCAGCCCGCCACCTGGGCGGCCTCTAGCGCATCGGTGCGCCGTTTGGTTTCTGGCAAGTTGTCCATGATGGCGGGCGCCTTGCCTGCGTCGCGGTCCACCAGCGCGCGGTACTCCGGCACAGCGGCACACCAGCGCAGGAAGCCCCGGAACATCATCAGCGCCCGGGTTGCTTGATGCTTGCTGCGCCGGCTCTCGGTCTTGAACCATGCGGCGAGCGAATCCTCGTTCACGTCCACCAATCGCCAAGCCAGCAGCGGGAACAGATGGCCCGGCATCGTCAGCCCGGCCCCGCGCTTCTTCGGCTCGCCACCGGGCGCGACCATCTTCGCCATGTCGGCCACATAGCGGGGCTTCCAGGCATCGCGCCGCTTGGGCGAACCCTCCACCACATACCGCGCCCAGGCGCTGCCCACGGTCACCGATTCGGCCTGTTGCTGCGCGGCCTGCTCTTGGGCTCGCACCTGCTCTGCGGCCAGTTCGGCGGCGCGCTGTGCGGCCTGCTGGCGCTCCAGCTCGCGCGGGTCGGTCTTGGTGTCGGTCAGCACGCGCAGGCGGTTGGCTTCGATGCGCGCGGCCTCGATGGTCCATGCCACCGGGCTTCCGATGGTGCGGCGAAGCGTCTTGCCGTTCACCTTGGTTTCAAAGACGAAGGCCTTCGCGCCGTTGGCCGTCACGCGCACGCGCAGGCCGGGCGCCTTGGTGTCGCGCAGGAAGGCCTGCGCCTTGCCCGCGGGGCACTTGAGGGCCGCAATCAGACCCGCTGTCAGCTCCTGCGCTGACTCCAGCGAAACCGCTTCTCCTGCCTTGCGTCTTGCCACGATGCCACTCCATGTAGCCACCATGTAGCCATTTGGCGTCCATTTTGGCGAATCAGCATCAACGCTCTGGCTGGATAGGTGTCCAGCAGATGACCGCTAAAGCGTTGATTTACATAGAGTGTATGCATAGCCATCAACGGGTGCAAACACTACTTTCTGCGCATTCGTAATGCGAAGGTCGGGAGTTCGACTCTCTTCACCGGCACCAACAAAAAGCCTGAGCGCTTCAAAGACTCAGGCACCACACTCAGCGCCCCGCATGTCGGGGCGTTTTTCTTGGGGTCGCGGGCCAGCTCAAAGGCAGCTGCGCGCTCATCGGTCCCCGAAGCGGATCCGGCGGGGCGTGCTCTCCGGCGCAGCGGGTCAGGCCGTGCCGCTGGCCAGCGGCAAGCGCAGCGTGAACACCGCGCCGCCCTCGGGGTGGTTGTCGGCGCTGAGCGAGCCGCCGTGCTGCTCGACGATGCCGTAGCTGATCGACAGGCCCAGGCCCGTGCCCTTGCCCACCGGCTTGGTGGTGAAGAAGGGGTCGAAGATGCGGTGCAGGTGCTCGGGCGCGATGCCCGGGCCGTTGTCGTGCAGGCGCAGCACCGCCTGGCCGTCCTGGCGCGCCAGCGTGGCCCGCAGCAGCGGCACCACGCCGCTGCGGCTGCCGGCGGCGTCGTAGGCGTTCTGCACCAGGTTCATCACCACCTGCAGCAGTTGGCCCGGGCTGCCCATCACGCTGCAGGGCTCGCCGCCCTGCCATTCGACCTGGAAGACCGGCGCCGTGCCCTTGCGCACCCAGTGGATCGCGCGCTCGACCACGCCGCCCAGGTCGACCTCGACGCGTTCCTCGCGGTCGACCGCGGAAAAGCGCTTGAGGCCGTTGACGATGTCGGCGGTGCGGTGCGCGCCCTCGAGCATGCCCTCCATCAGCGAGGGCAGGTCGGCCAGCACATGGTCGATGCGCAGCTGCGCTCGCAGCTCGTCCTGCTGCGCCAGGCTGGCACCGCCATGGATCGCGCCCAGGTACTGGCGCAGGCGCTCGCTGTAGCGGCGCATCGCGTGCACATTGCCCAGCACGAAGCTGATCGGGTTGTTCAGTTCGTGCGCCACGCCGGCCACCAGGCGGCCCAGCGAGGCCATCTTCTCGGAGTGCAGCAGCTGCTGCTGGGTGCGCTTGAGCGCCTCGTGCGCCTCGCGCAGCTGGTGGTAGGCGCGCTTGAGCTCGCCCATGGGCCGACCGACGAAGACCAGGCCGACGCGCCGGCCGTCGGCATCCAGGCGGGGTGTGCAGTTGAAGTCGACCGGCACGCGCTGCCCGGCCTCGCCCTGCAGCTCGACCTCGACGACGGTGCCGCCGCGCTGCAGCGCCGGCGTTTCCAGCACGTGGCGGATGCGCGCGGCGCTGGTGTCGTCGGCCATCAGCGCGGCCAGCGCACTGCCACGCAACTGCGCGTCGCTGCGGCCCACCAGCTCGCACAGCGCGGCGTTGGTTTCCTCGATCTGGCCGGCCTCGTTGCAGGCGGCCAGCACGTCGCTCATGGCCGACAGCAGGCTGAAGATGAACTGCTGGCTGCGTTCCAGCTCGGTGTTCTTCTGCTCCAGCGCGATCTCGTCGGCGACCAGCTGCGAGTAGACCTCGTCCATCTTCTGGATCACGTCCAGCCAGGTGGATTCGTCGACGCCTTCCAGCTCGGGCGGCGTCATCGGCAGCCGCGCCGCCAAGGCGGCGTGGGCGGGCGGGGGAAGGTCGTCGTGCATGCCGGCGCAGGTCATCCGAGGTGGCCATGCTGCTGCAGCAGGACCAGGACGCCATCGTAGTCGAAGCGACTGGCCAGCTCGCGCAGCGCATCGGCCAGCGGGCGGCCCAGCGCGGCCGCCAGGTCGGCATGGTGGGCGGTGGCCCAGGACGACGCGGCCAGATCACCCTGGCGCAGCATCGGCAGCCAGTCGGCCAGCAGTTGATCGGGTGGCTGCCCGGACGCAGGATCGGCCGGCGGGGGCGGATCGACCTCGCCGGCCAGGGCCGGCGCCAGCGCGTCGAGCAAGCGCTCCAGCAGCCCGACGGCCACCGATGACTGGCCCAGCGGGTCCTGCTCGGCACGGCGCAGCGCCTGGGCCAGCGCCATCGCCCCGACGGCCCCGGCGGCGCCGCGCAGGCTGTGCACGGTACGACGCCACACCGGGTCGTCCGGCGACAGGTCGCGCAGCGTCTGGGCGTCGCTGCCGTGGGTGCGCGCGAAGATCGTCAGCACCTCGCGGTAGCGCCGCGCGTCGCCGTTGACCAGGCGCAGGCCGCGCTCGACATCCAGGAGGTCGTCGCCGGCCAGCGCGGACAGCCCGGCCGGCAGCGCAGCCGGCACCGGCTCCGGCACCGCCATGGGCGACACCGACTCCTCGGGCAGCCAGGTCAGCACGGCCTCGTAGAGCTGGTCGGGATCGACCGGCTTGCCGATGAAACCGTTCATGCCAGCCAGCGCACTCTCGCGCTGGTCCTGGTCGAAGGCGTTGGCGCTCAGCGCCACGATGGGCAGCGAGCCGACACCGGGCAGGCGGCGGATCTCGCGGGTGGCGCTGTAGCCGTCCATCACCGGCATCTGCAGGTCCATCAGCACCAGGTCGACCGGATGGGCGCGCACCTGCTGCACCGCCTGGGCACCATCGGTGGCGGTGAACACCTGCAGGCCGACGCTGGCCAGCAGTTCACGCACCACCTCCAGGCTGACCGCGTTGTCGTCGACCAGCAGCACGCGCGCAGGCACCCGGCGCGCGCGCAGGCGCTCGGCCGGCGGCGCCACCAGGCGCGTCGGCACCGCCGCCACCGGCCGCCCCTGCTCGACCCAGGCGGTGAACCAGAAGCGGCTGCCAGCGCCCAGCCGGCTCTCGGCCCCGGCGTCGCCGCCCATCAGGCCTGCCAGGCGACGCGTGATGACCAGGCCCAGCCCGGTGCCGCCATGGCGGCGGGTGGTGGACGCATCGGCCTGCTCGAAGGGCGTGAACAGCCGCGACAGGCTGTCCTCGCTGAGGCCGATGCCGGTGTCCTCGACCTCGAAGCGCAGCAGGCGCCGCTCGCCGTCCTCGCGCACCACGCCCGCCCGCAGCGAGACGCTGCCGCGCTCGGTGAACTTCACCGCATTGGCGGCGTAGTTCAGCAGCGCCTGGCGCAGGCGCACCGCGTCGCCGCGCAACCACTGTCCCGGCGGCTGCAGCTCGACGCGCACCTGCAGCCCACGCTCGCCGGCCTGGGCAGCGATCTGGCCGCGCACGTCGTCGACCAGGGTGTCGAGCAGGAAGTCCGACGACGTCAGGTCCAGCCGGCCCGCCTCGATCTTGGACAGGTCCAGCACGTCGTTGAGGATCACCAGCAGGTGCTGCGCGGCCAGGTCGATGCGCCCCAGCCGCTCGGCCTGCTGCTCGGTGGGGTGGGCATCGCGCAGCAGGCGCACCAGACCGGTGATGGCATTGAGCGGTGTGCGGATCTCGTGGCTCATGTTGGCCAGGAAGGCGCTCTTGGCCCGGTTGGCGCTTTCCGCACGTTCGCGCGCCTCGGCCAGCTCGGCCGTGCGTTCGGCCACACGGACCTCCAGGCCGGCGCGGTAGTGCTCCAGCTCGTCGATCATGCGCTGGCGCTCGGTCACGTCGCGGGCAATGCCGAAGCTGCCGAAGACGCCGCCGCGCTCGTCGCGCAGCGGACCGCGGGTGAGCTGGAACAGCCGCGGGCCCTGCACCGTGTCCAGGCGCTGCTCGACGTGCTGCACCTCGCCGCCGGCCAGCACCTGCTGGCCGCTGCGCATCAGCTGCTGGGCCTGCATCGGCGGGAAGACCACGCGCTCGTCACGCCCCAGCACCTGGTCGGCGCTGCGGCCGGTCAGGCGCTCGGCGGCGCCATTGAACAGCACGAACCGTCCCTGGATGTCCTGGGCGATCACCAGGTCGTCGGTGCTGTCGGCCAGGGCCTTGAGCACCCGCAGCGACTCGATCTGGCGCTGCTGCCGCAGTCCGGCCTGGCGCGCCGCCTGCAGCTGACGCCGCTGCTGGCGCTGCCAGTGCAGCGCGCTGACCAGGGCCAGGCCGAACGCGCCCGCCATCACCGTCCAGGCCAGGTCGCTGGCCAGCGTGTCGAGGAACTCGGCGCGCGAGACCTGTGCCACCAGCTGCCAGTCGGTGCCGCCCACCGGCTGGCCCACACCCATCACCGAGCGGCCCAACCCGTCGGTGCCCTGCAGCAGCTCGCCCTGGCGTTGCGGCTCGGCCAGCAACTGCACCGACAGCGCCTGCGGCCGCTCGTTGGCCTGGATCGAGGCCGGTGCATCGCGGGTGTCGGCGCCGGCGCGGGCAATGTAGAGCACGCCATCGGGCGCCGCGCGGAACAGCACCGCCTGGCCACTGGAGGTGGGTGCCGGCCAGCCCGAGAGCAACTGCTGCAGATGGCGGGCCGGCCGAGCGCGCATCAGCAGCAGCGGTGCCGCCCGGTTGAGCGGCGTCGCCAGGTCCAGCAGCAGCTGGCCATTGCCGTCGGTGTCCATCGACAGCAGCGTGGGCTCGCCGGTGGCGATCACCGCGCGCACCAGCTCCGCCCGCGGCAGCGGCTGCAGCAGCACCGGCGGCCCCCAGCCGACCAGCAGGTGGCCGTCGGGGGCCAGCAGCATCGCCGCGTCGAAGCCCTGCCCGTCGGCCAGCGTGGCCAGCTGGGCACGCAGCGGATCCAGGGTGGCGGGGTCGGCTGCCGAGGCCGCCAGGCGCGGGTCCTGGGCCAGCAGGCGGCCGGCCAGGCCCAGGTCGCGCAGGCGCTCGGTCAGCCACTCGTGGACCTGGGCCGACTTGGCATCGGCAATCGCCTGCAGCCGTGCGGCCTCGGTGCGGCGGTGCTGGGCAAAGTTGGCGGTCACGCCCAGGGCCGTCAGCGCCAGCACGGCGATCCACCAGGCCCAGGGTGCGCGCGCGGCGCTGCCGGGCTCCTCAGCCGGGGCCAGCAGCGACTGGCGCTGCCACCACAGCACGCCCAGCGCCAGCACCAGGCCGGCGCCGATGCGGGCCAGCGTGGCCATGCCTGCCGTGGGCGACCAATGGGTCAGCAGCCGCTCGGACAGGCCCACCCACAGGCCGGCGGCCAGCAGCAGCGGCACCAGATGTCGCAGCGTGGACCGGCGCCGAACAACGGGCGGGGTGGCGCTGTCCACGGGGGGTCATCCCACCGGCAGGCCGTGGCTGCGCGCCACGGCGACGAAATCGTCGAAACCCGCGCAGAAGGCGTCGACCACGTCGGGGTCGAACTGCGTGCCGCGGCCGTCGACGATGGCCTGGCGGGCCCGCTCGACATCGAAGGGCCGCTTGTAGACGCGCGGCGACACCAGCGAATCGAACACATCGGCCACCGCCATCAGGCGCGCCGACAGCGGGATGGCCTCGCCGACCAGGCCGTCCGGGTAGCCCCGGCCGTCCCAGTGCTCGTGGTGCCAGCGGGCGATCTGCCGCGCGACCTGCAGAAAGGGCACGGGCTGGTCGATGTCGCGCTCGGCCTGCTCGATGGCCTCGGCGCCCAGGCGGGCATGGGTTTTCATCACCTCCCATTCATCGGGCGCCAGCGGCGCGCGCTTGAGCAGGATGTGGTCAGGAATGCCGACCTTGCCGATGTCGTGCAGCGGGGCCGAGCGCACCAGCTGCTCGATCATCGCCTCGTCCAGCACCGCGGCGTGGCGCGGATGGCTGGCCAGGCGGCGCGCCAGCAGGCCCATGTAGGACTGGGTGCGCAGGATGTGGTTGCCGGTCTCGGGGTCGCGCGTCTCGGCCAGGTGGGCCAGCGCGCGGATCGTGACGCGCTGGATGCGGTCGTTGTCCTCCATGCGCCGGCGCACCTCGGCCTCCAGCAGCGCGTTCTGGTTGGCCAGCACATCGCGCGCCCGCTTGGCCTGCAGCTGGTTGCGCACCCGCGCCAGCACCAGCGCCGGGCGGATCGGCTTGGTCAGGTAGTCCTCGGCCCCTTGCAGCAGGCCGTACTCCTCGTCGCCGGGATCGCCGCGGGCGGTCAGGAACAGCACGGGCAGCGCCGCGGTGCGCGGATCGGCGCGCAGTCGCCGCAGCACCTCGTAGCCATCCATGCCGGGCATGGTGACATCGAGCAGGATCAGGTCCGGTGCCGGCGGGCCCACCGCCAGGCGCAGCGCCACCGCGCCGCCATTGGCCACCTGGACCTGGTAGCCCTCGTGCTGCAACAGCTCACCCAGCACCGCGAGGTTCTCGGGTACGTCATCGACGATCAGGACGCGGGCGTTGGGCAGGCCGGGCGGGGACACGCAGGTCGCTCGTTCGGGAAGGGAAGCGCTGGTGCGGAGCCTACCTGAAGTTCAGTGCACCGTGCAGACCATGCAGGGATCGAAGGAACGCACGATGTGCTGCACGGCCACCGGCGCGGTCTCGCCGTCGGGCACCGGCAGGCCGACCAGCGCGGCTTCCAGCGCGCCGGGCAGCCCCTGGGCATCGTGCGGCGAGAAGTTCCAGCTGGTGGGCGCGACGATCTGGTACGAGGCCAGCCGCCCCTGCTCGACACGCAGCCAGTGGCCCAGCGTGCCGCGGGCGGCCTCGGTGTGGCCACTGCCCTGCCCTTCGTCGGGCAGCAGGTGCACCTGGTGGAAGGGTTCGCGCGGGCGCAGGCCGGTGAGCCAGTCCTCCATCCAGGGCAGGACCCGCGCCATCTCGAGCAGGCGCGCCAGGATCCGTGCCTGCACGCTGGCGCCGGCGCGGGCCACCAGGGCGCGCACCAGGGGCTGGCCGTCGGCCAGCTGACGGGCCATCGCACCGGTTTCCAGTACCCGCCCCGCCAGGCGCGGCGCCTTGTTCCAGCTGTAGGCGGCCGGCTTGTCGGCCTGGGGCTGGGTCAGGCCCTGCAAGGGGTGGCGTGGACCGCCCTCGTCGGCCAGCCAGGCGTGGCAGGCGTCTTCGCGGACCTGGTCCAGGTCCACCGCGCAGCGCTGGCCCGTCGCCGCGTCCCACAGGCCCGGCGCCAGCGCCATGCGGCCCTCGACCGGGTAGGCGCCGATGCTCATGCTCAGGCCCGGCCCCGGCCCCAGGCGGTCCAGGCCCAGGTCAGCCGCGATGGCCAGGAACAGGCGCAGGTCGCCCTGGCCCGGGGCGGCATCCACCCAGGCGGCCAGCGCGGCCTCGGTGTCGAGCGCGGTCACCGCCTCCAGCGTGTCGCCGAACAGCTGCTGTTCCAGGAACTGGCGGAACTCGCGCACCCAGCCCAGCAGGCGCAGCCGCTCACTGGCCTCCACCGGGCGCGAACTGCCGCCCGGCAGCACGCTCTGGGTGTGGGGCCATTTGCCGCCCAGCAGGCCCATCAGCCGGAACCAGCGCTGGCGCGCCAGCACCGCCGCACGCGCGTGTTCGCCACCGCCCGAGCCATCCAGCGCGGCAAAGCGGCGCTGCGCCTCGGCGAACCAGGCCCGGCCGGCGTAGTCGGCGCGGGTGAAGTCGGGCATGAAGAACAGGTAGAAGTGCGCCAGGTGGTCGGCCAGGTTCTCGCAGGCCAGCATCAGGTTGATCACCCGCTCGCCATTGGGCGGCGCCTGCACGCCCGCCAGGTCGGCCAGAGCGCGGGCGGCCGCCACCGACTGCGACACCGAGCAGATGCCGCAGATGCGCGGCACGATCACCAGCGCATCCATCGGGTCGCGCCCGGGCAGCATCTGCTCGAAGCCGCGGTACATGGTGGCGGTGACCCGCGCCTCGCGGACCACGCCGTCGGCGATGTCCAGGCGCACCTCGAGGTCGCCCTCGACGCGGTTGAACGGACCCAGCAGCAGCTGGCGCGGCGCGCTCATTTCAGCCGGGTGCGCCGCGCGACGGGCGGCACGATGATGTGGTCGGCGGTGGCGTTGTGCTTGACCCGCCTGGGGGTGGCACTCTTGGACAGCGAGGCCAGCGCGACGAACCAGGCCTTGGGCATGTCGGTGGGCAGACCGATCGGGATGCCGGCCAGCTTGGGCGTGGCATGGAAGGCATGGCCCGGGTCCTGGAAGCCGGGTTCGGTGCAGCTGATGCAGGCGTAACCGCCGCGGGTGCAGCTGCCTTCGCCGTTCCACAGCCGGATGTTGCAGTCGGCGTGGGCCTGGGTGCCCTTGCACCCCATGTTCTCCATCATGCAGCCCAGGTCGGAAGGCTTGGCGGCGCTGGCCTTGAACTCGTAGTACTCGTTGCGGGTGCAGCCATGGTGGACCAGCTGGTCGGCATAGAAGCGCGGGCGCTGCAAGCTGTCCAGGTCATCCGGCCCCAGCAGACCGGCGGCCAGTGCCGAGAGCGTGTCGGTGACCCAGCCCGGGTGGGTGGGACAGCCGGCCACGTTGACCACCGGCAGGCCGCCGCGGGCGCGGAAGGCGGCGCCCAGCAGGCCGCCGGGGCGGTCGTCCTCGAACTGCAGCCCGCAGGCCTCGGCCGGATTGGGGCCGGTGGCGCTGACGCCGCCGAAGGCCGCGCAGCTGCCCACCGCCACCACATGGCGCGCCACCCCCGCCAGGCGCTCGACCCACTGCGTCATCGGCAGGCCGGTGCCCGCCAGCAGGTGGAAGCGGCCAGTGCCCTGGGGGCCACGCAGCAGCGCACCCTCCAGGCACAGCACATCCAGCGCGACTCGGCCGTCCAGGCAGTCCTGCAGCACCGACAGCGCGTCCGCACCGCCCGCCAGCGACAGCGACGGGTGCCACAGCAGGTTCAGCCCGGCCTGCCGCCACCAGCCGGGAAAGTCGGCCACGTCGGCATTCAGCAGCGACATGCTGCAGCCACCGCAGCCGCCACTTTGCAGCCACAGGACGTTCAGACTCATCGTGTGCTCCTGGCCATGCTGGCCGTCATGCTACCTTTGGCCGCTCCGTCCCCGTGCCGCGTGTGCCCATGTCCGAGACCGCCATCACCGATCCGACGATCGAGCGCCAGTGGCGCCAGCTGATCGAGTCCACCTCGACCGAGGCGCGCGCGCTGTTGTCGGGCACCGCCAGCGCCGCTGCGCCCGCGCTGGCGCGCCACTTCTACGACGGCATGATGGACGACCCGCTGGCGCGGGGCTACCTGGACCATGCGGTGGTCGACCAGCGCCTGCGCCCGTCGATGGAGCGCTGGGTGCGCGAGCTGGCCTGCAGCTGGGATGCCGAGCGGGTGCGCGAGCAGATCGCGGTGCAGCGCCACGTGGGCCTGGTGCACGCACGCATCCGGCTGCGCGTGGACCTGGTGATGCGGGGAGCGCGTCTGCTGAAGCTGGCCCTGACGCGGCTGCTGCTCGACAGCGACGTCGCCACGCTGGCCGTGCGGGTCGAGGCGGCGCACACCGGCCAGGCCCTGCTGGACATGGCGATCGAGGTGATGTCGGCGCAGTACGTGGACGCGCACGACATGGCCACCCGCACCGACGAGGCCTACCGCAGTTTCGCCAGCAGCCTGAACATGTCGCTCGAGCGCGAGCGCCAGCGCAGCGCGCTGCTCGACTGGGAGAACCGCCTGCTGCAGGAGGTGATGACGGCACCGGTCGGGCTGGAGCTCCCGCCGCTGGGACAGTCCTCGTTCGGCCTGTGGGTGCGCCACAAGGCGCCAGCGATCTTCGCGCAGGCGGGCGAGCTGGCGGCGCTCCATGAATGCATCACCCACATCGACACCGCGCTGTTGCCGCTGTGCCAACGCGAGATCGCCGCGGGCGGCGAGGAACTGCGACGCCGGCTGCGCGCCGTGCTGGGCGAAGTCGGGCAGGCGCGTTACCTGGTCGACACCTTGTTCGATCGCCTGGTGGACCTGGAAGCCGGCCGCGACGCGCTGACCCAGTTGCTCAACCGCCGCTTCCTGCCGGCCGTGCTGGGCCGGGAGGTCGAGCTGAGCCGGCGGGGCGGGCCGTCGTTTGCGGTGCTGATGGTCGACGTCGACCATTTCAAGGGCATCAACGACAGCCATGGCCACGAATCCGGCGACCGGGTGCTGCAGCACCTGGCCAACGTGCTGGTGGCCTGCGTGCGCAGCGGCGACTCGGTGTTCCGCTATGGCGGCGAGGAATTCCTGCTGCTGGTGGTCGAGGTGAACGCCCCGCAGGCCCTGCAACTGGCTGAGAAGATCCGCCAGTCGGCGGCGGGTGAGTCGATCCTGCTGACGGGCGGCCAGCGCCTGACCACCACCGTCAGTATCGGGGTCGCGGTGCATGACGGACATCCGGACTACCAGCGCCTGATCGAGCAGGCCGACCGCGCGCTCTACCGGGCCAAGGCCGAGGGCCGCAACCGCTGCGTGCTGGCCAGCGACTGATCACGACCGGTCCTCCAGGCCCAGGCGCAGCAGCTTGGACCGCAAGCCCACACGCGACAGGCCCAGCTCGGCGGCCACGCGGGTCTTGTTCCAGCGGTGGCGCTCCAGCGCCTCGCGCAGCACCATGGCCTCCACCGCGTCCAGGCGCTCCTGCAGCGTGCCGCTGGCAGGCAGGCCCGCCGGCGCGCCGGCTGCGCTGGCGGCCATCGCGCTGCGGCCCTGGCGCAGGTTCAGCGACAGGCAGTCAGGTCCCAGCGTGTCGCCATCGGCCAGGGCCACGGCGCGGGCAATCTCGTTGCGCAGTTCGCGGATGTTGCCGGGCCAGTCGTAGGACACCAGGCAGCGCAGACAGCCCTCGCCGAAGCGCATGCCCGGGCGGCCCAGCTCCTGCGCCACCTGGCCCAGCAGGTGCTGGGCGATCGGCTGGATGTCGCCGCGGCGTTCGCGCAGGCCCGGCATGTGCAGCGTGGCGCCGGCGATGCGGTAGTACAGGTCCTCGCGGAAGCGGCCGGCGCGCACCTCCTCGTCCAGTCGGCGGTGGCTGGCGGCCAGCACCCGCACGTCCACCGGCACCGCCCGGGTGGAGCCCACCGGGCGCAGCTCGCCCTCCTGCAGCACGCGCAGCAGCTTGACCTGGAAGGCCGGCGAGGTCTCGCCGATCTCGTCCAGGAAGACCGTGCCGCCATGGGCGCGCTGGAACAGGCCGACGTGGTCCTCGAAGGCGCCGGTGAAGGCGCCGCGCTTGTGGCCGAACAGCTCGCTCTCCAGCAGGGTGTCGGGAATGGCGGCGCAGTTCTCCAGCACGAAGGGGCCGTCGGCGCGCGGGCTGGCGTAGTGGATGGCGCGGGCCAGCAACTCCTTGCCGGTGCCCGATTCACCGCCGATCAGCACCGGCAGGTCGTAGCGGGCCAGCTTGGCCGCGGTGGCGCAGACGCCGTCCATCGGGCTGCCCGGGGCGCGCACGATGCGCTCGAAATCGAAGGCCGCGCGGGCCTCGCCCAGGCGCTGCTGGCGCCGGACGCGCAGCAGCGGCGCGCCGCTGCGCAGGTCCAGCTCCAGCCGGCTCAGGCCCTGCTGCAGCAGCCGGGCCTCGACCGCGGTACGCACTGTCTGCAGCAGGTGGTCGGGCACCCAGGGCTTGAGGATGTACTGGTAGATCCCGGCCTCGTTGATGCCGGCGATGATGTCCTCGCTGTCGGTGTAGCCGCTGATGACGATGCGCACCGTGTCGGGCCAGCGCTCGCGCACCTCCTTCAGGAACTCGACACCGGTCTGGCCCGGCATGCGCTGGTCGCACAGGATGACCGCCACCTCCTGGCGGGCCAGCAGATCGCGCGCGGCCTCGGCCGACTCGGCGGTGAGGATGCCGAAGTCCTCGTCCAGCGTGCGGCGCATCGCATCGAGCGAGCGCACCTCATCATCGACCAGCAGCACGGTGGGCAGGTCGGCCGGGCCGGGGCGCAGCGGTTCGGGGGCGTTCATCGGTGCAGGGCCAGGTGGCGCGGCGTCCAGGCATGCGCCACGCGGTGCACGAAGTGGTGCCGGGCCACGTGGTAGCTGGGGTCGAAGCCGTAGAAGTTGCGGCGCATGCGTTGCAGTTCGTCGGCGCGGTAGGCGGCCAGCGGGCGCTGGGCCTCGTCGGCGGCGCGGCGCGCGGCCTTGGCCTGCAGTCTAGCGGTCAGACCGCTGTCGCAGGCCAGGGATTGCGCGGCTTCGGCGGCCAGGTGGTCGAAGGCCGTGGCGTGGGCGCCCAGCACCGCGTCGAGCAGGCCCAGGCGGCGGGCCTCGGCGGCGCCGATCGGCAGCCGGCCCTGGGTGATCTGGCGGGCGCGCTCGGGCCCCACCCGGCGCGGCAGCGTGTAGGTCCAGTACTCGCTGCCGTAGAGATTGCCCATGTTCTTGTAGTGCGGGTTCAACACCACGCCGTCATGAGCCCACACCTCGTCGGCCGCCAGCGCCAGGAAGCAGCCGCCAGCACCCGCATTGCCGCGCAGCGCGGCCACGGTGAGGCAGTCGGTGCGGGTCAGCACCTCCAGGCAGACGTCGTCCATCGCCTCGATGTTGCGCATCGAGGCATCGGCAGCGCTGTCGCCGGGCAGGCTGGCGGCATGCTCGATCTCGTGCAGATGGATGCCGTTGCTGAAGAAGTCCGGCCCGCCGGCCAGGACCAGCACCGCCAGCGGTCGCTGGCGCAGGTCCTGCAACGCCTGCTGCAGCCGGCGGCAGGCGCGCGTGCCCATGGCGCCGTTGTGGAAGGCAAAGCGCAGCCAGCCGACGCGGGCGCCGGGCGCGCCGGTCTCGGTGAAGTGCAGTTCGTCGTACTCGTCCCGCGGGCGCTGCAGGGGCACAGGGCGCTCGGGCACCGCCGCGGCCAGGTCCGGACAGGCCAGCGTGGCGGGCAGCTTCAGCCCCGCCTCGCCACGGCGCAGCGCGCCCACCCAGACCGCGCCGTCGCGGGTGCGCAGCAGCAGCGCCGGACCGCGGCGCGCCAGCACGGTGCCGGGCGCGGCGCGCTCGCCATCGGCCAGCGCCTCTGGCGTGGCGGGGTGCAGGTCGAACAGGCGCAGCGCCTCCCCCGCCACGCTGGCCAGGGCGCCGGGGGCGCTGTCGGCGGCGCGGGCGGTGCGCAGCACGGTGTCGGTGTCGTCGCGCGCCCAATCGATGAGTCGCTGCTCGCGCCGGAAGGCGTCCTGCCAGGTGCCCTCGCGCGGCACGGCCGGGGGCGGCTGCTGCCAGCGACCCAGCGCCGCCATCACCGCCGCGGTGGCCGCCGCGTTGACCTCATGGCGGTACAGGCTGGCCTTGGTGGCGGCGCGCATCGCGAAGGCGGCGTGGCCCTGCACCGGGCCGCTGTCGAAGTCGCCATCGGCCTGCAGCACCGTCACGCCCCAGCGCGGCAGGCCGCGCGCCACCGCCCAGTCCAGCGCGTTCGGACCACCATCGCCCGGCGGGCCCGGGTGAACCACCCAGCAGGGCACGGCGCGCCAGACCGATTCCGGGATGCGGCGCTTCAGGAAGGGCGCGATCAGCAGATCGGGCTGCGCCAGACGCACCGCCTCGTCGGTGACGCTGTCGGCGATGTCCAGTTCCACCGTCACCCAGTGCCCCGCCTCGCGCAGCGCCGTGTGCAGGCGCTGGCTGAGGCCGTTGAAGGCGTGGCACAGCAGCAGGATGCGCATCACCAGCGCAGCGGGTCGGTGGCCTCGGCCGCCCGCCGCCGGCCCAGGTGGATGGCCAGGCGCTCGGCCACCGCGGTGACGCCGTCGTTGAACTCCTGTGGACTGCGGGCGCGCAAGGCCTTGTCGGCGATGCGCGGCGCGTCGGGCCCGAAGTACGGCAGAAGCAGGGCGACCAGGGCCTGCGCGGCCTGGCGGTGGCGCTGCGGGTCCAGGCCTGCGGCCACAGGAGGCGGCTCGGCAGGGCGCGGCGGCGGTGGCGGGGTGCGCGCCGGGCGCTCGGCCGCGACCGGCTCGATCAGGCCGCGCTGGCGCAGCAGCGACAGCGTGTCCAGCACGCGCTCTCCCAGGCGATCGACCAGACGCTGCACCGGCTCCTGGCCATTGACCATCACCAGCAGCGCCCGCTCGCGCGGTCCCAGGCCGGCCTGGCGCTGCATCAGCTCGGCCTGGCCGGCCGCGGTCTTGCGGTAGATGAGCTCGGCGGATCGGGACATCGCAGAGGCCTGGCGCGATGGCGGGACCGGTTCAGCAGATGCGCGGCAGCGGCTCGCCGCTGAGCCAGTCGACCACACGGCGTCCGCCAAAGCGGGTGGTCATCTGCACGAAGCGGTGGTCGTCGGCCTGCACGACGCCGATGCGCGCCGCACGCTGCCCCAGCGGATGGGCGTGCAGCGCGGCCAGTGCGGCCTGGGCCGCCTCGGGGGCGACGATGGCCACCAGCTTGCCCTCGTTGGCGATGTACAGCGGATCCAGTCCCAGCAGTTCGCAAGCAGCGTCGACTTGCGGCAGCACCGGAATCGCCGCTTCTTCCAGCAGCAGGCCCACACCGGACTGGCGGGCGATCTCGTTGAGGGTGGTTCCCAGGCCCCCGCGCGTGGGGTCGCGCAGGCAGCGCACCGCGCCCTCGGGCACGGCCGCCAGCAGGTCGGCCACCAGGCCGTGCAGCGCGGCGGTGTCGGAGACGATCGCGGTCTCGAACTCCAGCGACTCGCGCTGCGACAGCACCGCCACGCCGTGCTCGCCGATCGTGCCCGAGACGATCACCACGTCGCCCGGCTGCGCCAGCGCCCCCGACAGCCGCCGGCCCGGCGGCAGCGCACCGACGCCGGTGGTGGCGATGAAGACGCCATCGCCCTTGCCGCGCTCGACCACCTTGGTATCACCGGTGACCACCGGCACGCCGGCCTCGCGGGCGGCGGCGGCCATCGAGTCAACCACCCGCTTCAGGTCGGCCAGCGCGAAGCCCTCTTCCAGGATGAAGCTGGCCGACAGGTACAGCGGCTGCGCGCCCATCATCGCCACGTCGTTGACCGTGCCGTGCACCGACAGCGCGCCGATGTCGCCGCCGGGGAAGAACAGCGGCGAGATCACATGGCCATCGGTGGCCATCACCAGCCGGTGGCCGGGGGGCGGCGCGGGCAGTGCGGCACCGTCATCGCCCTGGCGCAGGAATTCATTGTCGAAGGCGCGGGCAAAGACCTCGTCGATCAGTTGCATGCCGGCGCGGCCGCCGGCGCCGTGGTTCATGTCGACGCGGCCCTGCCTGAGGTCCAGCGGCCGGATGTAGTCCTTCTTGACTGTCATGTCGGGGTCCGGCTGGGTTGGCAGCAGGCAGCCGAGGCGCTGCCATCAAGGGCCCGGCGCGGAGCCGGCTCCGCCGGGCCGCTGCCAGAGCCCCCTCGGGGGGCAGCGACCGGAAGGGAGCGTGGGGGTTGATTGACGTCGCGGAAACGGCCATAGGAGTAGTGCGCGGCGCAGGCACCTTCGCTGGACACCATGCACGAGCCCATCGGGTTCTCGGGGGTGCAGACGGTGCCGAAGAGCTTGCAGTCGGTGGGCCGCTTGACGCCGCGCAGGATGGCGCCGCACTCGCACTGCTTGTGGTCGGGCACCGGCTGGTAGCTCAGGCCGAAGCGCTGCTCGGCGTCGAAGGCGGCGTAGTCGGGCCGCAGCTTGAGTGCGCTGTAGGGCACCTCGCCCAGGCCGCGCCACTCGAAGCTGCTGCGCAGCTCCATCACCTCGGCGACCACGGCCTGCGCGGCCAGGTTGCCCTCGGGCGTGACGGCGCGGGTGAACTCGTTCTCGACCTCGGCCCGGCCCTGGTTGACCTGGCGCACCAGCATCAGGATGGCCTGCATCACGTCCAGCGGCTCGAAGCCGGCGATCACCACCGGCTTGCGGTATTCCTCGGCGAAATGCACATACGGGTCGGAGCCGATGACGATGCTCACATGCGCGGGGCCGATGAAGCCGTCGATGGGCACCGTGCCGTAGTCGCGCACCTCGGGGCTTTGCAGGATGTGGGTGATCGCGCTGGGCGTGAGCACGTGGTTGCACAGCACGCTGAAGTTGCGCACGCCGGCGCTGCGCGCGGTCTTGAGCACCAGCGCGGTGGGCGGCGTGGTGGTCTCGAAGCCGATGGCCAGGAACACGACCTCGCGCTCGGGATTCGCCTGCGCCAGCTTCAGCGCGTCGGCGGCGGAATAGACCATGCGCACATCGGCGCCTCGCGCCTTGGCCTTCATCAGGCTCAAGGACTGACTTGCCGGCACCCGCATCACGTCGCCGTAGGTGCAGAGGATCACACCGCGCTCGAGCGCCAGCTGGATCGCCTGGTCGACGCGACCGATCGGCAGCACGCAGACCGGGCAGCCCGGGCCGTGGATCATGCGCACCGCAGCGGGCAGCAGCTCGGCGATGCCGTAGCGCGAGATGGCGTGGGTGTGGCCGCCGCAGAACTCCATGAAGGCGTAGCGGCGATCGGGCTGCAGCTCGGCGGCGATGCGCCGGGCAATGCCCTGGGCCAGCTCGCCGTCGCGGAACTCGTCGATGTATTTCATGCGGCAGCGCCCCCCTGCTCCAGCGCCGCCATCTCGGCGAACAGCGCCAGCGTGCGCTCGGCCTCCTCGGGGTCGACCAGGCCGATCGCGTGGCCGACGTGGACGATCACGTAGTCGCCCACACCGGCGCCTGGCGTCAGGGCGATCGAGATGCTCTTGCGCACGCCACCCAGGTCGACCTGGGCCTGGTCGCCGTCGAGCAGGGCCACCACGCGGGCGGGTAATGCGAGGCACATGGTGATTCAGTCCTTGTTCATCACGGTACAGCCGGCGATCCAGGCCTGGCCCAGGGCCAGTCCGGCATCGCCGCAGGAGACATCGCGCGGCGCGGCCACCGTCAGGCCGGCGGCCTGCAGCGCCGCGCTCAGGCGAGTCTTGAGGATGCGGTTGAAGAAGCAGCCACCGCCGAGCACCACGGTGGTGGCGCCCTGCGCGGCAGCCGCGCGTATCGCCGCGTGCGCCAGCCCGGCCACCAGGGCCAGGTGGAACATCGCGGCGCCACGGCCCTGGGCGTCGCGGCGGGCGGCCTCGTCAAGGTGGGGCGCGGTCTCGTCAGCCAGTTCGGCCAGCAGCGGGCGCAGGTCCAGCGAAGGCCACGCACCCTGCAGGCCCGGATGGGCCGCCAGGTAGGCCGTGGCCGCCTGCTCCAGCGCCATTGCTGCCTCGGCTTCATGCTGCTGCTTCACACTCAGGCCCAGCAGGCCGGCGGCGGCGTCGAACCAGCGGCCTGCGCCGGTGGATGGCGGGCAGTTCAGGCCGCGGTCCAGCATCTGCCGCAGCAGATTCACGGCGCCCTCGCCCACCTGCGACGCGAAGCGCGGCGCGATCTCGTCGGCGCGGCCCAGGCTGTGCAGCACGGCGGCGGCCAGCCGCCAGGGTTCGCGCGCAGCCACGTCGCCGCCCGGCAGCGCGATCATCGGCAGGTGGGCCAGGCGCTGCCAGCGCTGGGCGCGGGGGCGATCGGCCAGCCACAGCAGCTCGCCGCCCCAGGCCAGGCCATCGGTGCCCAGGCCGACCCCGTCGAGCGCCAGGCCGATCACCGGGCCGTCGATCGCCTGCTCCGCCTGCACCACCGCGATGTGGGCATGGTGGTGCTGCACCGGCACCGCGGGCACGCCCAGCTCGCCGGCCAGCCGCTGCGCCAGCCGGGTGCTGTGGAAGTCGGGGTGCAGGTCATGGGCGACGGCAGCGACGGGGCCGTCGGCCTGCGCCAGCAAGGCCTGCGCGCTGGTCTCCAGCGCCTCGCAGGCGCCGGGCTCGCCCAGGTCGCCGTGCACCGGCGACCACCAGCAGGCGTCGCCCTGCAGCAGCACGGCGCTGTTCTTCAGGTAGGCCCCCAGCGCCAGCACGCGCGTCGGCGCGGGCTGCGGCAGGCGGTGCAGGCGCAACTCAGCCATGGGGGTGGGTGGCGGCGGCCAGCCGGGCCTCGAGTTCGGCAATGCGGGCACGCAGCGCGGCCTCGGTGTCCGCGGCGGCCGCCAGCGCGGCGGGCACGGCAGCGGCCGGCTGCAGCAGCCAGTCGAGCCAGGCGTCCATGCCCTGGCCGGTCTTCGCCGAGACCAGCAGCACCTCGATGCCCGGGTTCACGCGGCGCGCGTACTCGATGCACTTCGGCACATCGAAGTCCAGGTGCGGCAGCAGGTCGATCTTGTTGAGCACCATCAGCCGGGCGGCGGCGAACATGTCGGGGTACTTGATCGGCTTGTCCTCGCCCTCGGTGACCGACAGGATCGCCACCTTGGCCGCCTCGCCCAGGTCCCACATCGCCGGGCAGACCAGGTTGCCGACGTTCTCGATGAACAGCAGCGGGCCGTCAGCGTGGTGGTGGTGATCGTCGTGGTCGTGACCGTGGTGGTGGTGCTCACCATGGGCGTGGCCATGCAGGTCCAGGCGACCAAAGGCATCGGCCACCATCTGCGCATCCAGGTGGCAGCCCTTGCCGGTGTTGACCTGGATCGCCGGTGCGCCGGTGGCGCGGATGCGGTCGGCGTCGTTGGAGGTCTGCTGGTCGCCCTCGATCACCGCCACCGCGCGGCCGGGGGCGTGGGCCTTGAGCGCCTCGATCGTGGCGCACAGCAGCGTGGTCTTGCCCGAGCCCGGGCTGGAGACCAGGTTCCAGGCCGTGACGCCGTGCGACGCGAAGTGCGCCCGGTTGAGCTCGGCCAGGCGCTTGTTCTCGCCCAGCACGTCGGCCTCCAGCTTGATCGCCCGCGCCTGGCTCATGCCCGGCACCGACACGCGCGCGGCGCCGGCACCGTAGTGCAGGTCGCCGGTGGCCGGATCCACCGCCACATGGCCCTCGGTCTTCTGCGCGCCATCACCGGCGCATCCGCACACCACACACATGCTCAGGACTCCTCGTTCGTCGACGCCGTCTCGGGCGCCGGGTCGTCATGCACCCACAGGTCGACCACACGCAGTTCGGTGCCGCCGGTGGGCTGGATCTGGTGGCCGCCGCAGCGCGGACAGGCATCGGCCCGGCTGCGGATGGCCACGCTCTGGGCGCAGGGCAGGCACCAGGCGGTGCCGGGCGGCTCGTCGATGACGATCTCCGCCCCCGCCAGCACGGTGCCGGGCCGCAGGGCATCGAGGCCGAAGCGCAGCGCACGCACCTCGACACCGGACAGCGCACCGGCCTCCAGCTGCAGGCGCGACACGCGCGCGAAGCCCTCGCGCTGGGCCGCGTCCTCGACCAGCCGCAACACCCCCCCCGCCAGGCTCAGCTCATGCATCGCTTGTCCTCGTCCGGGCTGCTTGCCCTGGGTCGATTGTGAGGGCCCATGGGCGGCTGGACCTCGAAAGCCACGCAGGGATCGAAGGCGACCGCCAGGCGGGCGGCCGAGCGCGCATCGGCCGGGTCGAGCTGCGCCAGCGCGCAGGCGAGGTTTCCCTGGGGGTGGACGTTCCATTCGGTGGGTGCCAGCACGCGTGCGTCGACCACCCGCGGGCCGTCGGCACCCGGCTCGAGCTGCACCCGGTGGACCAGCAGACCGCGGGCCATCTCCACCCAGGCCAGGCCCTCGTGCGGGCCCAGGGTCAGGGCGCCCATCGACAGCATGGCCTCGCCCTGCGGGCCGGCCAGGCGCAGGGTCTCGACCAGGCGGGCCACCAGGCGGTCACCGGCGCTGGCCGCTGGCAGCGGTGCGCCCAGGCGCGACCACGGCCCGGTGTCCGGCACCGCGCCCTGCCAGTGCGGCCGCATCGCGAAGCCGGGCTCGCGCATCAGCGTGGCCAGGCGCGGCAGCGTGGTCGCGGCATCGGCCAGCAGGTCGAGCGCCGGGCCGGGCGTGGCCAGTTGCCGGGCCGGGCGCTGGCTGTCGAGCAGCCGCGCCAGCGGCGTGCGGCCCTGCGCGGCCCAGTGCCAGGCCCAGCCCACCGGGTCGCTCTGGCTGTCCAGCAGCACCTCGGCCAGCGGGCGGCCCAGGGCCTGGGTGGCCAGCCAGCCCGGCAGCTCGGCCAGGCGCTCCTCCAGCGGGGCGGTCTCGCGCCAGAGCGGGCAGCCGCGCAGCACCAGCGCGGCCGCCTGCTCCTGCGGCGCATCCGGCAGCCAGCGCGGCCAGTCACCGTACAGGCGCAGCAGCTGGTCCTTCAGCGTGGCCGCGCGGTGGGCGCGGCGGGTGGCGACGTCGGGCACCGGGGCCTGGCCGGCAGCGGCCTGCACCGCCGCCTGCGCGGCCCAGCGGTGGGCGTGGCCGCACAGGCTGAACAGCGCACCCACCAGCGCCGGCAGATCGGCGGCCAGGCGTCCCGCAGCCAGGGCCGGCAGCCAGTCGCGGCGGGAGCTGTCCAGCGCCGGCTGGCGCCCGGGCAACAGGCGCAGCCGGCCGACCAGGTCCACGGCCGAGCCGATCACCGCGCCACCCCGGCCGATCGGCCCATCAGGAAGCCCCGGCGTGAGGGCGCGGCCGGCGTGGGCAGCGGCGCGGTCGGGGCCGGTGTGGGTCGGTGCAACTGGTGCAGCACCTCCAGCGCCGCCGCCACGGCCGCGGCCTGGTCGACGAACTCGCCCATGGGCGAGAACAGCGACGCGGATTCGAACACCCCCAGCCCGGGCTCGACACCGCCCAGCATGTCCAGCGGCTGCTGGCCGATGCGGCGCGACACCCGCAACCCCACCCCTGCCCAGCCACTGGCCAGACCCGCCAGCGCATCCAGCGGACGCAGCGGCAGCCGCACCAGGTTCATGAACCAGGGCGTCAGCAGGATGCCGGTCAGCACCGCGGGCTCGGCCGCCAGCGGTGCCACGCCAATGGCCTGCACGCGCAGACCCGGGTGCAGGAAGGGCAGACCGGCCATGCGCTCGCGCTCGATGGCGGCGAAGCGCTGCTCCAGCGCCTGCACCCGATCGGCGACCGCCTGCGCCTGGCTCACGCCGTGTCTCCCAGCACCATGAACTGCTCGCGGTCCCCGTCGCACTGCGGGCAGCGCCAGTGCGCCGGCAGTTCGGTGAAGGGCGTGCCCGGCGGCACCTGCCACTGCGCGTCGCCCTCGGCGGGGTCGTAGACCCACCAGCAGATCTTGCACTCCAGGCGCGCCTGGGCCGGCAGACGGCTGGCGTCGCCCAGGTAGCTGCCTTCGAAGCGGATGTCGGGCAGGCTCACGCGCCGGCTCCGTCCACCCACTCCAGCACCTCGGCCAGGCGCTCGACCGAGTCCTGCAGGTCCTCGGGCGCGGCACAGGCCACCTCGGGGATGGCGCAGACCTCGACCGAGTTCAGGATCACCGTGTCCTGCGAGTTGTAGTACACGACGCGCCAGGTATTGGGCACGCAGGCATTGGTGATGCGGCAGTTGCCGTAGCCACGCGACAGGATCAGCACGCGGCCGGTGCCGATCTGCGCGTCCATCAGGCCGATGTCCAGCGCGGACAGCGGCAGCAGGCTGAGGTTGACCACCTCGGCCGGCCGACCGGCGCGCCAGTGCTGGCGGTGCTCGGCCAGTTCGACCAGCACCGCCTGGGCGTTCGAGGCCTCGGCCGGCAGCGGCATGGCCGCCGGCGCCAGGCGCGCATCCTCGCGTGCCGCGCTGATCAGCAGCGCGGGGATCGGGCCGGCCTCGACATGGTCGATCAGCGTGCCGTCGCCACGGTCGCCAATGACGCGCCAGACGCCGGCGAACACCGACTCCTGCACCTGCAGCACGCCCGGGCGTGACAGATCGCCCGGCGCCGCCAGCACCTGGGCGCTGACCTCGCCCTCGCCCAGCACCTGGTGGATCAGCGCCAGGTCGTCGGCCGACAGGCCCTGCAGCGACACCGGTGCCGCGGCCTCGCCGGCGGCGGCCTGGCGCAGCGCGGCCAGCACCGCGTGCAGGGCCTGGCGCGCGCCGTCGTGGCCGGCCAGTTCCTCCGGCTCGGGCAGGCTTGGCGGCTGGTAGGTGTCCATGCCGCGCGGCATGCTCAGGTACTCCAGGCCATCGTCGACCGGCAGGCCGCCCGGGGTCTGGGCAATCACGGGAATCGGAAAGGGACGGGAGGTGGTGTTCATCGCGGTGGGGCTCCGGTTCAATGGCAGGCGGACGCGGACTGGGCGCCCATGAGCGGGATCGGCGGACGGCTGGCCGGGGTGTCCAGCAGCGTGGCCACGCGGGCCAGGTAGTCGGTCCAGTCCATCATCCCGGACAGCGTGCCCACGTACTGCCCGTCACGCACGAAGACCAGCGAGGGCCAGCGCTGCGAGCCCCAGCGGCGCGCGACGGCGTCCTCGTCGCCGCGGCGCACCACCCCCACGCCGAAGCGGCCGGGAAAGGCGCGCTGCAGCTCGGGCAGCACCACCGCCACGTCCAGGCACTCGGGGAAACGCACCGGGTCACCGGTGAAGAACAGCACCTGGTCGCCGGGGCGGGCGACGAAGTCGTCGTGGCTGGCGCCATCGACCCAGGCGCAGCCGGGCAGCGTGGCCAGGCGGCGCACCAGCGGCGCCTCGCGCTCATCCAGGTCGTCGGGCATCAGGGTCTCGCTCATGCTTCTCTCCTTCAGACGGCGCCGGTCAGGGCGCGCAGTTGTTCGTCACTCATCGCCGAGGGCAGCGCGAACGCCGCGTCGCCATCGGCCTGGGCGCCGCCCATGGCCAGGGCGACCAGGTCCAGCGTCGCGTCCACCTCGGCGGCGCGCTCGGCGCTGATGCGCTCGCGCGCGCCGTCGATGAACACCAGCACCCAGTCGCCCACCGCCAGGCCGTCGAGCAGCGCGGTGTCGACGGTCCTGGTCTCGCCGCGGCCCCGCACCTGGGCCTGGCGCGGCGGCTGCAGCGCCATCACCTGCATCGGGATGCCCATGCACATGCTCAGGCCCTCTCAGGTGCGGTCATGATGAAGCGCTCGTCGCCGACGCGGCAGGCGCTGTCGGCGCTGGGGCGGCCCGACTCATAGGCGGCCAGCGACAGCGTGGGCACGCTGACCGATTCGGACTCGGCCGGCGGTGCCTCGCGCGGCTGCGGATCGGCCCCCCAGGCGCGCAGCCGGGCCACCGCCAGGTCCACGGCCTGCTCCAGCGCCGCCTTGACCACCGGCCGCAGGCTGCCGCCGTAGTCCTCGAGCTGCTCGGGCTGGCAGCCGATCAGCAGCACCTCGGCGGGGTAGCGCTCGGTCAGCTGGGCCAGCATCAGCACCTCCTGGAAGCCGGTCTGGTGCAGGCTCATCTTCTTGGCGCCCAGGAAGCGCGGCACCTCCTCGTTCTCGACCTGGTGCAGCGTGCCGGGCGCCAGGCCGTAGTCGATCGCGTCGAGGATCAGCAGCTTCGCCGCCTCCTGCACATGCTGGATCAGGTACAGGCCCTGGGTGCCGCCGTCGACCAGACGCACGTTCGGCGCGAACCGGTAGCGCGCGTCCAGCGCCTCGACACAGCGCACGCCGAAGCCCTCGTCGGCCCACAGCACATTGCCGATGCCCAGCACGACGATGGTCTCGTCGTTGTCACCAGCCGCGTTACACCCCGGTTCAGGCGTGCGGGAAGTTGTCAGGTCGTTCATCGTCGTTCAGGGGGTCAGTGCGCCGCGTCGGCCGCGGCGGGGGCGCGCATCGCGCGCCAGGCCTGGTAGCAGTCCCAGTGGGCCTGCATCTCGAGCCAGAAGGTGGCGCTGGTGCCGAAGGCGATGGCACAGCGCAGCGCGGTGTCGGGCGACATCGCGCGGTGGCCCATGACCAGCTCGTTGACGCGCCGGCGCGACACGCCCAGCAGCAGCGCGGCGCGGGTCTGGTTGATGCCCAGCGGCAGCAGGTACTGCTTCTCGAGGAAGCGCCCCGGGTGCGTCGGCGCGCGCGTCGGCACGCCCTTGGGGGGCGTGCGCGGATGAGCGGCCACCGGCTCGGGGCGGCGCGCAAGGTTCGGCGCAGGGCCGCCCCAAGCCGAACGCTCCCCCTCGGGGGGGCGACGCGAAGCGTCTTGGGGGCCCATATTCACTTCTTGAAGGTGCGGTAGCCGGAGATCATCGTGCTGACGATGCTCTGGCGGCCCATGATGTCCTCGCGGATCGCGGCGTAGATGTGCAGCGTCACGAAGATCACCATGCCCCACATGCCGAAGTGGTGCCAGGTGTGCACGTCCTGGCTCTGGCCCAGCAGCGGGATCACCCAGCCGAACAGGTGGTCGGCCCAGGACCCGGCCTGCAGGCCTTCGCCGTACATGGCGAAGCCGGTGAGGATCATGAACAGCGAGAACAGGAAGTAGCCGAAGAACATCGCCAGGCGGGCCATCGGGTTGTGTCCGACATAGCGGCTGGGCTGCGGGATCAGGAAGGCATACCACTTGAGCATGGTGATGACCTCGCGCCAGTAGGCCGGCTGCGTCAGCGGCAGCGTGAACAGCTCGCGCGAGTGGTGGTTGCCCACCAGCGCCCAGTAGGCCCGCCCGATCAGCCCCACCGCCAGCACATAGCCGGCGGCGAAGTGGGCAAAGCGGATGTAGCCCATCAGGTAGTTGGCGCTGGCCTCGCCGGGCTGCGTGGGCAGCGGCGAGCCGATGAAGTAGCCCGTGACGCACAGCACGGTGATCGCCAGCGCGTTGATCCAGTGCCACAGACGCACCGGCGCCTCGTAGACGTAGACCGACTTGATGGTGGCGCCGTGCTCGATCGCGCCGGGGTCGATGCCGGTGGCATCGGCCAGCTTCTCTGCGGAGGTGGCATTCATGCGGTGTCTCCTTGCAGCAGCGCGCGGCTCAGGCGCGGGCCAGCAGCAGCAGGCCGGCCAGGCCCAGCGAGGCCCCGGCCAGGCGCCAGGCCGCCGCGTGCAGACGACGCAGCACCTCGCCCAGGCCCAGACCGGCGGCGTGCAGCACGGCGGTGGTGGCGATGAAACCGGCGGCGTAGGTGGCGAACAGGCCGCCCGCGGGCAGCTCGGCGCCGTGGGCCAGGCCGTGCAGCGTGGCCGCCGCCGCGATCAGCGCCAGACCCGCCTGGCGCGGCAGGCGATCACCCGCCAGCAGCATCGCGCCGAACACCGCCACCGACAGCGCGATGGCCCGCTCGGTCAGCGGCAGCGCCAGGCCGGCGGCGCCCAGCAGGGCGCCGGCCAGCAGGCCGCCCAGGAACACGCCCGGACCGGCCCAGCGGGCGCGGCCCGAGGCGGCGGCCGACCACACGCCCACCGCCAGCATCGCCAGCAGATGGTCGGCGCCCAGCGGATGGGCCAGGCCCTCCATCAGGCTGTGGGTGCCGTGGCCGGTGTGGGCGGACGCGGCGGTCGCGGCAGCCAGCAGGGCCACCAGAGCAAGGATCTTCTTCATGGGTGTCTCCTGGGTGGGCATCAGCGGACCTTGACGGTGCACAGCTCGCTGCCGTCGGGGCTCATCACGTGGGTGGAACAGGCCAGGCAGGGGTCGAAGCTGTGCAGGGTGCGCAGGATCTCGACCGGCTGCTCGGGGTTGACCATCGGCGTGTTCATCAGCGAGGCCTCGAAGGCGCCGATCTGGCCCTTGTGGTCACGCGGCGAGCCGTTCCAGGTGGTGGGCACCACACACTGGTAGTTCTCGATCTTGCCGTCCTTGATCTTGATCCAGTGGCCCAGCATGCCGCGCGGCGCGGCCACCGTGCCCACGCCCTTGGCCTCCTTGGGCCAGGTGGCGGGATCCCACTTGTCGACGTTGGCGGTGGCGGTGTCGCCGGCCTTGATGTTGGCGACCAGCTGCTTGAAGTCGTCCATCATCATCTCGCCGGCGTACTGGCCTTCCAGGCAGCGCGCCAGCGTGCGACCGATGGTGCTGGGCAGCATCTGCTTGAGCGTGTACTGCGTCTCGGGCAGGCCCAGCGCCTTGGGGATGGTGCTGTTGATCATCTGGGCCGAGAACTCCAGCTGCTCCTTCGGCCGCTGGCACCACTTGTTGCCCTTCTTGGCGTGGGCATAGGCCAGGATGTAGCGCGACAGCGGGCCCACCTCGACCGCATGGCCGCGCCAGCGCGGCGACTTGATCCACGAGTACTTGGCCGACTCGTCGATGTTCTCGATCGCGGTGCGCTTGCCCTTGGTGCCCGCGCCCAGCTGGAAGTTGGGCTCGGTGACGCCGTCCCAGGGGTGCAGGCCCTTGGTCTCGTCGGCGTACTTGTACCAGCTGTGCGAGACGAACTCCTGCACCTGCTCGGGGTCACGCGGGTCGATCGCGTGGATCTCGTCCCAGTTGCCGTTGAGGATCACGCCGCCGGGCAGCTGGTGGGTGCTGAAGTCATAGGGCACCTTCTCGTAGGTGCCGTAGTCGGCCACGTTGGTGGCCGACAGGCCGCCGCCATAGAGCCAGCCCGCCTGCTTGTAGAGGGTGCCGATGGCCAGCACGTCGGGCAGGTAGACGTTCTGGTTGAACTCGATCATCTCCTTGATGCGGGCCTCGACGAAGTTCAGCCGCTCCATGTTGATCGGCGCACCGGCGGCGCCGTTGCCGTCGATGTTGATCGCGCAGGGCACGCCGCCGACCAGGTAGTTCGGGTGCGGGTTCTTGCCACCGAAGATGGTGTGCACCTTGACCCATTCCTTCTGCAGGTCCAGCGCCTCCAGGTAGTGGGTCACGGCCATCAGGTTGGCCTCGGCCGGCAGCACATAGGCCTTGGAGCCCCAGTAGCCGTTCATGAAGGGGCCCAGCTGGCCCGATTCGACGAACTTCTTCAGCCGGTTCTGCACGTCGCGGAAGTAGCCCGGCGAGGACAGCGGGTGGCTGGGCGAGACCAGCTGCTGCAGCTCGGAGGTCTTCTTCGGGTCGGCCTTGAGGGCGCTGACCACGTCCACCCAGTCCAGCGCGTGCAGGTGGTAGAAGTGCACCGCATGGTCATGGACCTGCAGCGTCTTGGCCATCATCTCGCGGATCAGGTGCGCGTTGAGCGGGATCTTGATGCCCAGCGCATCCTCCACCGCCCGCACGCTGGTCAGCGCATGGCAGCCGGTGCACACGCCGCAGATGCGCTCGACGAAGGCCCAGGCGTCGCGCGGATCGCGGCCCTTGAGGATGACCTCCAGCCCGCGCCACATGGTGCCGGTGGAGACCGCGTTGCGGATGATGTTGTCCTTGTCGACGTTCACCTCGCAGCGCATGTGGCCTTCGATGCGGGTGACGGGGTCAACGACGATGCGCTTGCCGCTGTTGTCGAGCTTGAAGCCCTGGGTTTCGATCACGCCCATGGTTCGGATCCTTCGGTGTTCGGTTCAGGCCGCCGGCGCTCAGGCGCCGGTGGTGGTGGAGTCGTTCTTGGCGGTGGCCACGCGCTTGATCGCCGAGGCCGCGGCATGCGCCGTGACGGCCGCGCCGACCACGCCGGCCGCGGTGCCGCCGATCTTGTCGGCCGTGCCCTCGATGCCGAACTGGTGGATCGTGGTCAGGCGGTCGTAGAACGAGCCCTTGTCCCAGAAGCCGTCCTCCGAGCAGCCGATGCAGCCGTGGCCGGCCTTGATCGGGAAGCTGGTGCCCTCGTTCCACATGACCGTGGAGCAGGCGTTGTAGGTGGTCGGCCCCTTGCAGCCCACCTTGTAGAGGCAGTAGCCCTTGCGCGCGGATTCATCGTCGAAGGCCTCGACGAACTGGCCGGCGTCGAAGTGGGGCCGGCGGTAGCACTTGTCGTGGATGCGCTGGCTGTAGAACATCTTGGGCCGGCCCTGGCGGTCCAGCTCGGGGATCTTGTCGAAGGTCAGCATGTAGGTGATGACGCCGGTCATCACCTCGGCGATCGGCGGGCAGCCGGGCACCTTGATGATCGGCTTGTCGGTGATCACCTTGTGGATCGGCGTGGCCTGCGTGGGGTTGGGCTTGGCGGCCTGCACGCAGCCCCAGGAGGCGCACGAGCCCCAGGCGATCACCGCCTTGGCGTCCTTGGCGACGTGCTTGAGCTTCTCGATGAAGGGCTTGCCCGACTGGATGCAGAACATGCCGTCCTCGTTGAGCGGCGGGTTCCCTTCGACGGCCAGGATGTAGTTGCCCTTGTACTTGGTCATGATCTCGTCGAGGATCGCCTCGGCCTGGTGGCCGGCGGCAGCCATCAGCGTGTCGTCGTAGTCGAGCGAGATCATCGACAGCACCACATCCTTGGCCAGCGGGTGGGCCGAGCGGATGAAGCTCTCGGAGCAGCAGGTGCATTCCAGGCCGTGCAGCCACAGCACCGGGGTGCGCGGCTTGTTCTCCATCGCATGGGCGATCTGCGGCACGAAGGCGGGCCCCAGACCGAGCGAGGTGGCGGTCAGCGAGCAGTACTTCATCAGGCTGCGGCGGGAAATGCCCTGCCGCCGCATCACCTCGTAAAAGCTTTCCATGGGGTCTCCTCCAGACATCGGCACACGCCGGGCGCGGCGCGTGTGACCAGCTGTTTACAAGGCGCGTGCCCACTGCGGCCGGGCCAGGGAAAGCCCCATGTGGCCTGCGCAAGTGCTTGTCGGGGAAAGGGAATTCTTGAGCCAGCGCAAGCCGCTGGCCGCCCCGCCACCCACAGGTGGTCAGTGGCTTGCCGATCCGGTCAGGGCACCGGAAGGGGTGTGATCAGCGGCCTTGGCGGCGGCGCTGCTTGTCGGCGTACATCCGGCTGTCGGCGTCGCGCAGGATCAGGTCGACCTCGTCCTCGACGCCCAGGAACAGCCGGTGGCCCAGGCTGACGCGCGGCCCCAGGTGCAGGTCGCGCAGTTGCCAGGGCGCCTCGACGGCGTGGGTGATCTTGGCCTCGATCGCCAGCACCGCCTCGGTGGCCGTGCCCTGCGACGCCCCCAGTTCGGCGCACAGCACCACGAACTCGTCGCCCCCCAGGCGGGCGACGGTGTCGGTTTCACGCACCGCCGCCTTCAGGCGCCGCGCCACCTCGACCAGGAAGAGGTCGCCCACGTCGTGGCCGTGGGTGTCGTTCAGGCCCTTGAAGCCATCGAGGTCCAGGTAGATCACCGCCGCCCAGTGGCCGCTGCGGCGGCTGACCTGCTGCGCCTGCAGCAGGCGATCGCGCAGCAGGCGGCGGTTGGGCAACTGGGTCAACGGGTCCAGGAAGGCGAGCGCCCGGATCTCGGCCTCCAGGGCCTTCTGGCGAGAGATGTCACGCGCGATGGTGGAGGCGCCCGTGATGCGGCCCTGGGCGTCGCGCACCGGCGAGATCGTCAGCGACATCGGCAGGCGCCGACCATCGCGGCACAGGCGTTCGGTCTCGAGGGCGGTGATCTCCTCGCCCTGCTGCAGGCGCTGGACGATGTCCTGTTCCTGGTCGAGCAGGTCGTCCGGCACGACGCGCCGCAAGGGCTGGCCGACCATCTCCTGCGCGGTCCAGCCGAAGATGCGTTCGGCGCCGCGGTTCCAGCTGGTGACCACGCCGTCCAGCGTCTTGCTGAGGATGGCGTCAGTCGAGGACTCGACGATGGCCGCATGGCGGCGCTGCATCTGGTCGATCTGGCGCCGCGCGCCCAGGTGCAGCAGCCAGCCGCCCAGCAGCGTGGCCAGCAGCGACACCGCGGCCACTGCGATCATCGCCAGGTCCATGCGGCTCCAGCCGCGGGGAAAGTCCTGCTCGGGCAGGCCGACGATCACATAGAAGGGGTAGCCGTCGACCCGCTGGTAGGCGTTGAGCCGGGCGATGCCGTCCAGCGCCGTGGGGGCGTTGAAGTCGCCCGCCTCAGGCGCCAGGGCCACCGCCGAACGCAGGCCGGCCGACACTTCCCGGCTGCCGATCTGGGTGAGGCCGCCGGGCGGCAGCGGATGGCGGTAGACCAGGGCCAGGTCGGTGGTGCGGATCGTCGCCGCCCCCAGCGTGCCCAGCGAGACGCGGTCCAGCACCGCACCGAACTGGTCCACCGGGATGGACAGGCTGACCGGCGGCTTGCCGGGCTGCGCCGACGGGCGCGACAGCACCATCACCCAGGTGCCACGCGCATCGCGCTCGGGGCCGCTCACCGTCAGGCCCGGCGCCGGGGTCGGGTGGGCCGCCTGCCAGCCGCCGGGCTCGCCGGCCGCTTGCGCGCCCATCTGCGTCAGTCGCAGATCGGCGCGGGCCAGCACGCCGGCCAGCTGGGCCTCGATCAGCAGCGCCAGGTTGCGCGTCACGCCCTGGGCATAGGCCAGCCGGCGTTCATGTTCCTGCCGCAGCGCCAGCGCCGCGAGCAGCACCACCATCGCGGCCACCACCCCCACGGCCAGCGCAAGCGGCCACCAGGCGGAGGACAGGGAGCGGGGCCGGACGGACATGGCAGGGCAAGCCTACCCCAAAGCCCCACGAAGATGGTCGGAAAAAAGCCGGGCTCCAGGCCCGGCTTTCGACGCTTATGGCCAGACCGGCCTCAGGGCTGGTACTTCCAGGTGCCGCCCTCGATCTTGACCATCACCCGGGCGCGCTGGTCCAGGCCCAGGTGGTCGCCGGGCGACATGTTGAAGATGCCGTGGGCGCCGGGCAGTTCCTTGATCTGCTCCAGCGCGTCCCGCAGCGCGGCGCGGAAGGCCGGCGTGCCCGGCTGGGCCTTCTTCAGCGCCACCGGCACCGCGGCGGACATCAGCAGGCCGGCGTCCCAGGCGTGGGCGCCGAAGGTGGACACCGAGCCCTTGCCGTGCGCGGCCTCGTACTTGGTGATGTACTCCATCGCGCTCTTCTTCAGCGGGTGGTTGGCCGGCAGCTGCGCCGCCACCAGCACCGGGCCGGCCGGCAGGTAGGTGCCCTCCACCGCCTTGCCGCCCACACGCAGGAAGTCGTTGTTGGCCACGCCATGGGTCTGGTAGACCTTGCCGGCGTAGCCGCGCTCGACCAGGCCGGTCTGCGGCAGCGCGGCCGGCGTGCCCGAGCCGGCGATCAGGATGGCGTCGGGCTTGGCGCCGACCAGCTTCAGCACCTGGGCAGTGACCGAGGCGTCATTGCGGTTGTAGCGCTCGCTGGCGACGATGTTCAGGCCCTTCAGGCCGGCGGCCTTGCTGAACTCCTGGAACCAGCCCTCGCCGTAGGCATCGGCAAAGCCGATGAAGCCCACCGTCTTCACGCCCGCATCGGCCATGTGGCTGGCAATGGCCAGCGACATCATGATGTCGTTCTGGGGCGTCTTGAAGACCCAGCGCTTCTTGGCGTCCATCGGCTCGATGATGCGGGCCGAGGCGGCCATCGAGATCATCGGCACCTGGGCTTCGGCCACCGCGTCGATCATCGCCAGCGAGTTGGGCGTGGTGGTGCTGCCCAGCACGATGTCGACCTTGTCCTCGGTGATCAGGCGGCGGGTGTTAGTGACCGCCTTGGTGGTGTCCGAGGCATCGTCCAGCACGATGTAGTTGATCTTCTGGCCGGCGATGGTCTGCGGCATCAGCGCGATCGTGTTCTTCTCGGGAATGCCCAGCGAGGCCGCCGGGCCGGTGGCCGACACCGTGACGCCGACGTTGATGTCGGCCCAGGCGGCGCCGGCGGCGGCCAGCATCGCGGCCGAGGCGATGAGGGAATGGATGAGCTTGCGAGCGATCACGTCGTGGTCTCCTTGGTGGATCGGCGGGGGGCACGCACCTTGGTGGGCGCTGTGTTGGAACTCGTGGGGGCTTGCACCGCGCCCAGGCCGCCCAGGAACAGGTCGGCCACCATCGGCGCCACCTGCTCGTGGGTCAGCGGCTCGCCGGGGCGGAACCAGGTGAACATCCAGTTGATCATGCCGAACAGCAGCATGGTCATGGGCTTGTGCAGATCGGTGTCGCGCAGCGCGGGACGGACATCGCAGACCGCATCGGCAAAGGCCGCCACCACGCCGCGCTGCACATCCAGCACGCGCTCGCGGCGCTCGGGGTCGAGCAGGTCGACGTCCTCGGTCAGCACGCGGTGCTCGTTGCGGGCGCTGGCGTACTCCTGCACGAAGCGGGTGATCAGCGCGCGCAGGCGCGCATCGGGTTCCAGTGGCTCGGCCAGCACCTCGGCCACCACCTGCGCCAGGCGCTGCACATGGCCTTCGGCCACCAGCGCCAGCAGCTCATTCTTGTCGCGCACATAGTGGTAGAGCGCGGCCTTGGAGACGCCGCAGGCCGCCGCCACCTGGTTCATCGAGGTGGCCACATAGCCCTGCTGCGCGAACAGCGCGGCGGCGTGGCCCAGGATCAGGTCGCGCTGGTCGTCGTAGCCGGAGGAACGCGGTCGGGCCATGGATTACCGGGGTCGTTTGTCGATGACGCGGCGGGCCTTGCCCACCAGCGTGCGCTCGATCGTGTCGGGCAGGCCCACCTGCACCCGGGTGGACACGCCGATCAGCGTCTTGATGCGGTGGGCCAGGTGCTTGGCGATCGCGCCGCGGTCGGCGCCGGCGGCCGAGGGCAGCACCTCGCACAGCACGTCGACCTCGTCGAGGGTGCCCTCGCGGCTGACGACGATCTGGTACTGGCCCGACAGGCCGTCGGTCTGCAGCACCAGTTCCTCGATCTGCGTGGGGAACATGTTCACACCACGGATGATCAGCATGTCATCCGAGCGGCCGACGATCTTGCCCATGCGCCGCATGCTGCGCGCGGTGGGCGGCAGCAGGCGCGTGAGGTCCCGGGTGCGGTAGCGCACGATCGGGAAGGCCTCCTTGGTCAGCGAGGTGAAGACCAGCTCGCCCTCGGGCGTGCCGCTGGCCGGGTCGTAGGGCAGCACGTCACCGGTCTCGGGGTCGATGATCTCGGCCAGGAAATGGTCTTCCCAGATCACCGGGCCGTCCTTGGTCTCGACGCACTCGTTGGCCACGCCCGGGCCCATCACCTCGGACAGGCCGTAGATGTCGACCGCGTCGATGCCGGCATCGGCCTCGATCTGGCGGCGCATCTGCTCGGTCCAGGGCTCGGCGCCGAAGATGCCGATGCGCACCGACATCTCGCGCGGGTCCAGCCCCTGGCGGCGGAACTCCTCGATGATCACCTGCATGTAGCTGGGGGTGACCATGATGATGTCGGGCTTGAAGTCCTGGATCAGCTGCACCTGCTTCTCGGTCTGGCCGCCCGACATCGGGATCACCGTGCAGCCCGCCTTCTCGGCCCCGTAGTGGGCGCCCAGACCGCCCGTGAACAGGCCATAGCCGTAGGCCACGTGGCAGATGTCACCAGGGCGGCCGCCCGCGGCGCGGATCGAGCGCGCCACCAGCGTGGACCAGTTGTCGATGTCGTTCAACGTGTAGCCCACCACCGTGGGCTTGCCGGTGGTGCCCGACGAGGCGTGGATGCGCGCCACCTGCTGGCGCGGCACCGCGAACATGCCGAAGGGGTAGTTGGCGCGCAGATCGTGCTTGGTGGTGAACGGGAACCTGGCGATGTCGGCCAGCGTCTTCAGGTCGTCCGGGTGCACGCCCTTCTCGTCGAAGGCGCGGCGGTAGTGGGGCACGTTGGCGTAGCAGCGCTGCAGCGTGTCCTTCAGGCGGGTGAACTGCAGGGCCTCGATCTCGTCGCGGCTGGCGCGCTCGATCGGGTCGAGTTCCTCGGGCCGGGGGGCCTTGCTCATGGGCGGTGTCTCCAGTGTCTTGTGGTTCAGGCCAGCGTGGCGGGGTCGACCAGGTGCTTGCCGCGGGCGGTGTGCGAGCGGCCGCGGAAGACCGCGATGCGCTGACCCGCCGGGTTGCTGACCTCGATGTCGTAGACCCCGGTGCGGCCGCCCTTGGCCACCTCATGGGCGCGGGCGGTGAGCTGCTCACCCAGGCGCGCCGGGGCCAGCAGGTCGATCGCGAAGCCCGAGGCCACGGTGACCTCGTTGTAGGCATTGCAGGCGTAGGCGAAGGCCGAATCGGCCAGCGTGGCGATCAGGCCGCCATGGCAGATGTCGTGGCCGTTGACCATGTCCTGGCGCACGGTCATCGTCAGCGTGGCGGTGCCGGGGCCCACCGCCACCACCTGGATGCCCAGGGCCTGGCAGGCGTGGTCGTTGGCCCACATCGCATCGCGCGCGGCTTCGGCCACGCGCTGGGGGTCGAGCGCGGGGGAGGCGGTGCTCATCGTCAACGGTCCTTGAACTGCGGCGCGCGCTTGTTCTGGAACGCGGCGACGCCTTCACGGTAGTCGTGCTCGCGGCCCAGCATGCGCTGCAGGCGGCCTTCGATGGCCAGGGCCTCGGGCAGGTCCATGCCCATCGCGGCATCGATCGCCCGGCGGGTCTCGGCCAGGGCCTTGACCGGCAAGGCCGCCAGGCGCGCGGCCAGGGCCTGGGCGCTGTCGGCCAGCGCGGCGTCGTCCACGCACTGCCAGATCAGGCCGATGCGCTGGGCATCTTCCGCCATCAGCTTGTCGCCGGTGAAGGCCAGCGCCAGCGCGGTGGCGCGGCCCACCAGACGCGGCAGCAGCCAGGTGCCGCCGCAATCGGGCACCAGGCCGATCTTGCTGAAGGCCTGGATGAAGCTGGCCGAGCGGGCGGCCACCACCATGTCGCAGCCCAGCGCCAGGTTGGCACCGGCGCCGGCGGCCACGCCGTTGACCGCCGCCACCACCGGGATCGGCATGCTGCGCACGCGCAGCGCCAGCGGCTGGTAGTAGGCGTCGATGAGCCGGCCGATGTCGACGTTGCCGTCGGCGTCAGGGGCCATCTCGGGGTCGTTCAGGTCCTGTCCGGCACAGAAGCCGCGGCCGGAGCCGGTCAGGATCACGGCGCGCACCGCGGCATCGGCCGCGGCGGCTTCCAGCGCCGCCAGCAGCTGGCGGTGCATCTCGCCGGTGAAGCTGTTGAGCGCGGCGGGGCGGTTCAGCGCCAGGGTGCGCACGGCACCGGATTGCGTCACCAGGACCAGGGGCTCGGCCATCGAAGGAATCTCCTGCATCGCCCCGGCCCGCGACACCTCATGAATTACTTAACCAACCGGTCGGTAAATCATAGGCAGCCGCGTGCATTGACGCAAGGCAAAGAGCCTGCAGACAGCCCTGGGGGTTTCACCAATGGCCGGGGATCAGGCTGGCCGGCGCACCCCGTGCAGCCAGGCCCCGGCGGCGGTGCCTGCCAAGGCCCAGAGCAGGTCCGCGTTGCCGGCGCCCAGGCCGGCGATGGCCGGGCCGGGGCAGACCCCGCACAGGCCCCAGCCGATGCCGAAGATCGCCGCGCCCAGCACGGTGTCGCGGTCCAGCGTCGCCACATGGTGGCCGAAGCTGTGCTCGAACAAGGGCTGCCGGCGCCAGCGCGGCAGCAGCTGGTAAGCCAGCAGCGTCAGACCCATCGCGCCGCCCATCACCAGCAGCAGGCCGGCATCCTGGAAACGCAGAAAGGACAGCACCACCTGCGGCTGGATCATCGTGGACAGCGCCAGGCCGAAGCCGAACAACACGCCGGCCAGCGCCACCGACAACACCTGCGATGCGCGCATGCTCAGGCCCCCCGCCAGGCCAGCACCAGGTTCGCGGTGGCGAAGCCCGTGGCCATGAAGGTCAGCACCGCCACCAGCGACGGCAGTTGCAGCGAGCCCAGCCCGCAGATGCCGTGCCCCGAGGTGCAGCCATTGCCCAGCCGGGCGCCATAGCCCACCAGCACGCCGCCCAGCAGCAGTTGCCACCAGGGCAAGCCGCTGCGCAGGGGTGCGGCCGGACCCAGCCAGCGCCACCACAGGAAGGCGCCCAGCACCAGCCCGGCGGCATAGACCAGGCGCCACTGGCGGCTTTCGGTGAAGCGCGGCAGGTGGAAGTACGGCGCGCGCGACAGGTAGGACCAAGTCGAGGTGAAGACGGTGCTCATGCCGCCAATGCGGCCGGTGCTGAGGAACAGCCAGGCCACGCCCAGCCCGATCAGCAGCCCGCCGCCCAGGTAGTGGGCCCAGCCCAGGGGGAACAGTGCATTCATCGCGGCCAGTGTAGCCAGCGCGGGTAGAGTGGCCGCCGATGGACGAGCTGCGCATCCTGTACTGCGACGAGGCCCTGGTGGCCGTCGACAAACCGGCCGGCCTGCTGTCGGTGCCCGGCCGCGGGCCGGACAAGGCCGACTGCGCGATCACCCGCTTGCAACAGCGCGTCGCGGACGCGCTGGTGGTGCACCGGCTGGACATGGGCACCTCGGGCATCCTGGTCTTCGGACGCGGCCCGGCGGCGCAGCGGGCGCTGTCGCGCGCCTTCGAGCAGCGCCTGAGCGACAAGCGCTACGAGGCCTGGGTGGCCGGCCTGCCCGAGGCCGATGCCGGCGAGGTGGCGCTGCCGCTGCGCGCCGACTGGCCGAGGCGGCCGCGGCAGATGGTCGACGCCCAGCTGGGGCGCCCTGCGCTGACCCGCTGGCAGGTGCTCGCGCGCGATGCCGCCGGTGGCCGCAGCCGCCTGGCCCTGATGCCGGTCACCGGCCGCTCGCACCAGCTGCGCGTGCACCTGGCGGCGATCGGCCACCCGATCCTGGGCGACGAGCTCTACGCCCCACCCGCCGACCACGCCGCCGCGCCGCGGCTGCTGCTGCATGCCTGCCGGCTGGCCCTGCCCCACCCGGTCAGCGGCGCGACGATCGTGGTGGAATCGCCTGCCCCCTTCTGAAAGCCCCGCCATGCGCACCGCCGTCGACCTGCCCAAGGCCTACCGCCTGATCAACCACGGACCGACCGTGCTGGTCTCGGCCCGCCACGCGGGGCGCAGCAATGTGATGGCCGCGGCCTGGGTGATGGCGCTGGATTTCGACCCGCCCAAGGTGGCGCTGGTGCTGGACAAGGCCACCTTCACGCGCGAGCTGATCCTGGCCTCGGGGCATTTCGCGATCAGCGTGCCCTGCGCTGCACAGGCGCGCATGGTGACCGCGCTGGGCAGCCACAGCGGCCGCGAGACCGACAAGCTGGCCGACCACGCGGTACCCCTGCTCGACGAGCCCGCCGCCCGCTCACCGCTGGTGGCCGGCTGCGTGGCCTGGTTGGATGGCGTGCACATCCCCGAGCCCGAGGTGGAGCAGCGCCACGACCTGTTCGTCGGCCGCATCACCGGCGCCTGGGCCGACGCGCGGGTGTTCGACGCCGGCCGCTGGCATTTCGACCGTGCGCCGGCCGCGCTGCGCACCCTGCACCATGTGGCCGGCGGCCACTACCTGGCGATTGGCGATCCGGTGGAATGAGTTGCCGGCGCGCCGCGCGCCGGACGACGCTCAGCGCGGCGCCGAGGCGGCCTGCAGCGGCGCGCGCAGCCGCGCCTCGAAGTCGCGCGGCGCCACGTACTGGATCACCGCCCGCGCCTTCGCGGCCTCGCCCTGTTCGGGCGGCAGCACCACGGCCACACCGCGGTCGGGGTAGAGCCACTGCGACTCGCCCTGCGGGCCGGTGATGCGCTCGGCCGGCTCGCCGAAGCGCTGGCGCACCATCTCGGCGTCCAGCTTCACCGCCGGCAGGTAGGCCAGGGCCAGCAGGCGGCTGCCGCCGGCCTGGTGGCGGTCGTCGGCGGCCAGTGTGTAGCGGCGGCTGCGGCCGCCCTCGCCGTAGTCGCTGGACACGGCCCGTTCGCGGGCGCGCTGCAGCCAGCCATCGTCGGCCTCGAAGGCGGCCACCAGACGGCCGGTGATGAAGCCGGCGCGCAGGCTCTCGACAAAGCCCTCCAGCGCCGGTGGCGCCTCGCCAGCCACGATCAGGCCGACGTTCATGTCCTCGCCCAGCCGGGACTGCACGCTGTCGAGCGTGTCGACGCCGGGCTGCAGGCCGAACACCCGGCTGCCGCCATCGGCCAGGGTCTCGACCTGCCAGGGCAGGCCGTGTTCCAGCCCGCGTCGCGCCCCGTCCTTCAGGCCGGCGTACATCGACCAGCCGATCGTGCCGGCCACCACCAGCAGGACCACCAGAACCGAGACGACCAGGGGCCGGCGCCACCAGGGCGTGATCGGCGCGGAAGGGGACAATGCTTCACTCATCCCCCGATTGTCGCTGCCCGGAAGGACTCGCCATGGCCCCGAAACTGACCTGCATCACCATCGTCACCGGCGCCTCGCGCGGCATGGGCGAGGCCATCGCGCTGGCCTGTGCGGCGCGCGGCGATCAGGTGCTGGGCCTGTCGCGCGGGCACAGCGCCGCGCTGGCAGCGGCCGGCGCCGAGCAGTGGCCGGCCGACCTGGCCGACGCGGCGCCGGTGGCGCAGCGCCTGCGCGACTGGCTGCAATCGCAGACCCCGGCCGCTCTGGCAGGCGTCACCCTGATCAACAACGCCGGCGTGATCGCCCCGCTGCGCGACCTGGCCCGCATCGACGCGGCCGACACCGTGCACGCGCTGCGGGTGGGTCTGGAGGCGCCAGCACTGCTCTCGGCCGCCTTCCTGGCCGCCACGGCCGGCTGGGCGGTGCCGCGCAAGCTGCTGAACATCTCGTCGGGCCTGGGCCGGCGGGCCATGGCCGGAAGTGCCTCGTACTGCGCCGCCAAGGCGGGTCTGGACCACCTGAGCCGCTGCCTGGCGCTGGAAGAGGCCGCACGGCCCAACGGCGCGCGGGTGGTGTCGCTGGCGCCGGGGGTGATCGCCACCGACATGCAGGTGCAGTTGCGCGGCGCCGACCCGGCCGAGTTCGCCGACCGTGGCAACTTCGTCGCGATGCACGACAACGGCCAGCTGCTCAGCCCCGAGGCGGCGGCCGCGCGCATCCTGGCCTTTCTGGCGCGCGCCGATTTCGGCGAGCAGCCGGTGGCCGACGTGCGGGGCTGACCCGCCCAGCCTCGTCAGCCGCGGTCGATCAGCCGCCCTGCCCCGGCTTGTCGCGGTACATCGCCACGTCGGCGCGCTGTACCAGGGTGTCGACGTCCTGACCGTCGCGCGGGTAGATGGCCACGCCCACCGACAGGCTCAGCTCCACGTCCTGGCCCAGGCCCGGGGTCTGCAGCGGCAGCTCCATGCTGCGCTTGAGCTTGTCCACCACATGGCGGGCATCGGCCTCGGTGCTGATCTGGTCGAGCAGCACCAGGAATTCGTCACCGGCCCAGCGCGCCACCATGTCGCCCTCGCGCAGCTGCGCCTGCAGGCGCTGACCCAGTGCCACCAGCACGCGGTCACCGGCGTCATGGCCGAAGCGGTCGTTGACCTCCTTGAAGCGGTCCAGGTCCAGGAACAGCACCGCGAACATGCCGCCGTCGGCCGAGCGGCGCTGCCGCGCCATGCGCTCTTCCAGCCGGCGCAGCACCGCCTCGCGGTTGGCCAGGCCGGTCAGCCGGTCGGTGGTCAGGCGCTGCGTCATCGCCTGGAAGCTCTTGGCCAGGTCACCGATCTCGTCGCCGCGGCGGATGCCCAGCGGGGCACTGAAGTCGCCCTCGCCCACGCGCCGCGCGGCCACACTGAGCTGGCGCAGGTCGCGCGCCACCACGCTGAGGCTGGCCAGGCCGATGCCGATGGCCAGCAGCGCCGCCAGCACCGCCAGTGCCAGCGTGCGGTAGACGTTGTCGGTGATGCGCTGCAGGAAGTCCGAGCGCGGCACCGCCACCGCGATCACCCAGTCCAGGCCGGCGTCATCGCGGATGCGCGCCCAGGCCACCTGCACCGCGGCGCCGTCGGGCCCGCTGATCTTGACGGTGCGGGTGGCGCCGTGGTCGCCCGGCAGCGCGATCAGCTCGCGCACCGCCCGGTGGGTGGCCACCAGCAGCGGGTCGTCGGACTGCTCGGCGTCCAGCCGCTCGCTGCGCCCGCTCGTCCCCTGGCGCAGGTAGCTGCCGCGCGAGGTGGCGATCAGCTTGCCGTCGGGCTCGGCCACAAAGGCCAGGCCATTGGGCGACAGCGGCAGCGAGCGCACGAAGTCGCTCAGCGACTGCAGCGACACATCGGTGGCCACCACGCCGCCCAGACCGCCGTCGGCATTGGGCACGCGCCGCGCCCGCGTGGCCACCAGGCCCTGGGTGCGAAAGTCGATGTAGATGGACGTCCAGATCTCGGCCCCGCTGTCGCGGCTGGCGCGGTACCAGGGTCGCTCGCGCGGCTCGAAGACCTTGTCCTCGACCACCGGATCGACCAGCGCCCCGCGGATGCCATGGACCTTGTACAGGGTGCGCGGACCGCTGCCTTCGGTGCGCAGGCGCACCTGGGCGTCCTGGGCAGAGTCGCGCCACAGGCCGAAGAAATGGCCCTGCTCGTCGCCGTAATAGGCGTAGTTGTTGAGTTCGCGGTGGACCGAGGTGGCCTGCCAGAAGCGGGTGCGCAAGGCATCGACCTCATCGGCCAGGCGCACCGGGGCAGTCAGACCCTCGGGGAACGCCACCTCCAGCACCGCGGCCGAGCCGAAGACATGCTTCTCCACCGCCTGGGAGATGCGACCCACCGTCTCACCCAGCAACTGTCCGGACAGCGAGTCCACGGCCTCGCGCCCGGCCCGGTAGGACAGCAGCCCGATCATGATCGCCAGCAGCAGCACCAGCACCACATAGGGCACGGTCAGCAGTTGACGCAGGCTGAGGCTGCGAAAGAACGCCATCACCGACTCCGGAGCACCGGACTCCCTGTCCCTCGGGCCGGAAGTCCTTCTTTTTGATTGGTGGGGTCAGTGTAGACAGGGCCGATGACTTTGATCCCCTGGGGTCGGCGCCTTGAATCAACTATGCATCACAACAAAGATGCTTTTTGGAGACAGTTTTCGCCACAGAAAGTGAAAAACCGCCTTTCGGCGGTGTGACGAAATGCAGCCAGCCCCGTGGCGCCCACCTGCTCGGGTCGCCAGGCGGGTGCAGCGCCGGGGCTGCGGGAGTCACTTGATCAGGCCGGCGGCGCGGGCGCGCGCCTCATCCTCGCGGATGTGCTTGATGAAGTAGTTGACGTAGAACCAGCCCATGCCCAGCGTGAAGGCGATCACGCCGGCACTCAGCAGGCCATAGTCGGTGGTGAAGAAGTCGCGCAGAGCATGCATGGTGTTCTCCTCTCAGGATCGTTGCGGCGATGCCATGATCAGACGCCACTGCCGCCCCGGACCGGTTGAGAAAACGCAAGCTTGGCCGCCGCCGCGCGCGCGACGTTGACGCAGATCAGCGGTGCGCCTCGCCCAGCGACACGCCCAGGCCGCGGGCCACCGCCAGCAGCGGGTGATCCAGCGGCACATTGCGGCTCTTGCCGGCCACCTCGGACAGCGGCACGCTGGCGCAGTCCTCACCGTGGAGCGTGACCATGCGGCCCCACTCGCCCCGGCGCACCAGTTGTGCCGCGTGGTAGCCGAAGCGGGTGGCCAGCACGCGGTCGTAGGGCGTGGGCGAGCCGCCGCGCTGCACATGCCCGAGCAGCGTGGTGCGCACCTCGCTGGACAGCAGCGGTTGCAGTTGCTGCTGCAGCCACTGGCCCACGCCGCCCAGGCGGATCGGGTCGGGGCTGTCGGCCAGCGTGGCGCGCACGGTCAGCTCGCGGCCGGCGGCACGCGCCCCTTCGGCGATGCAGATCAGGGTGCATCCGTCGCCGGCTTCGCGCTCGGCGCACAGCCGGGCGACGGCCTCGACGGAGAACGGCAGCTCGGGCAGCAGGATCATGTCGGCGCCCCCCGCCATGCCGCCCTCCAGCGCGATCCAGCCGGCGTAGCGGCCCATGGTCTCGGCGATCATCACCCGGCCATGGCTGCGCGCGGTGGTCTCCAGCCGGTCCAGCGCCTCGGCGACCACGGCCACCGCGCTGTCGAAGCCGAAGGTGCGGTCGGTGTGCGCCAGGTCGTTGTCGATGGTCTTGGGCACCCCCACGACCGGCAGGCCCAGCGGCTCGAAGCGGTGGGCGATGCTCATCGTGCCGTCGCCACCAATCACCACCAGCCCGTCCAGGCCCAGCTCACGGGCGAAGGCCAGAGCCTGCGCCGAACAGTCCGCCCCGTCCGCGCCAAAGTAGTGGAACGGATCGCAGCGGTTGTGCGTGCCCAGGATCGTGCCCCCCTGGGCCAGGATGCCCTGCACCTCACGCAGCCCCAGCGGCCGCACGCTGCGCGTCAGCAGCCCCAGAAAGCCCCGCTCGATGCCGGTGACCCGCGCGCCGCACTCGTTGATCAGCGCCAGCGTCACCGCCCGGATCACCGCATTCAGGCCCGGGCAGTCGCCGCCGCCGGTGAGGATGCCGATGTGCATGGAGAGGAGTCCTTTGGTGGTCCTGATGTCGTCGCATAGCCTACACCGCCCAAGTGGCAGCTGGCTGCCCACAGCGGCCGCAGGCCGCTGTGGGCCAAGGCCCCGAACGTTGGGCTCCCCCCAGCCCCCCTCCGAGAGGGTGGCTCCAGTCAGAACCACAAAAGGTGGTGCGCCAAGCGTGCCAGCGCCACGCCGGCCGGCAGGCCGGCCCGAAGCTCATGCTGGAGCCCCCTTCTTGGAGGGGGGCTGGGGGGAGCTCAACGGAATAGGGCTCTGCCCACAGCGGCCTGCGGCCGCTGTGGGCAGGAAGCTGACCCCTGATAATGCTGCGATGAACCCGCTGCTCGGCTCGCTCAACCCCTACCCGTTCGAAAGACTGCGCGAACTCACCAAGGGCATCGTCCCGAATCCGGCGATGCGGCCGATCAGCCTGGGCATCGGCGAGCCCAAGCACCCGGCGCCGCCGCTGGTGGAGCGTGCGCTGTGCGGGAACCTGGACGGGCTGTCGAACTACCCGCCGACCATCGGCGAGCCGGCGCTGCGCGAATCGATCGCTGGCTGGGTGCAGCGGCGTTATGGCGTGGCGCTGAACCCGGCCACCGAGGTGCTGCCGGTGCTGGGTTCGCGCGAGGCGCTGTTCTCGCTGGCGCAGGTGGTGCTGGACCCGGCCGAGCGCGACGCCGTGGTGGTCTGCCCCAACCCGTTCTACCAGATCTACGAGGGTGCGGCGCTGCTGGGCGGCGCCCAGCCGGTGTTCGCCAACTCCGACCCGGCGCGCAACTTCGCCTGCGACTGGTCGGCCATCGACGAGGCCACCTGGGCCCGCACCCGACTGGTCTATGCCTGCTCGCCGGGCAACCCCACCGGCGCGGTAATGCCGCTGGGCGAGTGGCAGCGCCTGTTCGAGTTGAGCGATCGCTACGGCTTCGTCATCGCCAGCGACGAGTGCTACTCCGAAATCTACTTCAACGACCAGGCGCCACTGGGCGGTCTGCAGGCCGCACAGGCCCTGGGCCGCGGCTTCAGGAACCTGGTGATGCTGTCCAGCCTGTCCAAGCGCAGCAATGTGCCGGGCATGCGCTCGGGCTTCGTGGCCGGTGATGCCGCGATCATCAAGCCCTACCTGCTCTACCGCACCTACCACGGCAGCGCGATGAGCAAGCTGGTGCAGATGGCCAGCATCGCCGCCTGGAACGACGAGGCGCATGTCGAGGCCAACCGGGCGCTGTACCGCCTGAAGTTCGACCGCGTCACGCCGATGCTGGCCGAGGTGCTGGACGTGCGCCTGCCCGACGCCGCGTTCTACCTGTGGGCCGGCGTGCCCGGGGGTGACGACGTGCGCTACGCCCAGGACCTGCTGGCTCAATACAATGTGGCCGTCCTGCCCGGCAGCCTGCTGGCGCGCGACGCGCATGGCGTGAATCCGGGTGCCGGCCGCATCCGCATGGCGCTGGTGGCCGGTGTCGACGAATGCGTCGAGGCCGCCGAGCGCATCGTCGCCTTCACCCGCGCCTGGCGCCCCTGAACACCCACCTCCAAGAGACAACGCCATGAGCGACCAACTGCAAGCCCTGATCGACGCCGCCTGGGAACAGCGCACCACCATCAACGCCAGCACCCACGGTGAGGTGCGCGAGGCGGTGAACCAGGTCATCGCCGACCTGAATGCCGGCCGCCGCCGCGTGGCCACCCGCGAAGGCGTGGGCCAGTGGACCGTGCACCAGTGGCTGAAGAAGGCCGTGCTCCTGTCCTTCCGCCTGAACGACAACAAGGTCATGCGCGCCGGTGACCTGACCTACTTCGACAAGGTCGACACCAAGTTCTCGCACATGAAGGAGTCCGAGGTCGCCGCCGCCGGCGTGCGCGTGGTGCCGCCGGCCGTGGCGCGCCGCGGCAGCTACATCGCCAAGGGCGCGGTGCTGATGCCCAGCTACGTCAACATCGGCGCCTACGTCGATGAAGGCACGATGGTCGACACCTGGGCCACCGTGGGCTCCTGCGCGCAGATCGGCAAGAACGTGCACCTGTCGGGCGGCGTGGGCATCGGCGGCGTGCTCGAGCCGCTGCAGGCCAACCCCACCATCATCGAAGACAACTGCTTCATCGGCGCGCGCTCCGAGGTGGTCGAAGGCGTCATCATTGAAGAGCACTCGGTGCTGGGCATGGGCGTCTACATCGGCCAGTCCACCCCCATCTTCGACCGCGCCACCGGCGAGATCAGCTACGGCCGCGTGCCCTCGGGCTCGGTGGTGGTCAGCGGCAACCTGCCCAAGAAGGCCGCCAACGGCGCCGACTACAGCATGTACGCTGCGATCATCGTCAAGCGCGTGGATGCCCAGACCCGCTCGAAGACCAGCATCAACGAGCTGCTGCGCGACTGATCTTTCCCCGCCCAGCGTCAACCCGACCCACCGGAGGCCTGCCCATGATCGCGATGGAACGCGTGCTGAACCTGATGGCCCAGAAGGCCGCCTCCGACGTCTTCCTGTCGGCCAATGCGCCGGTGCTGCTGAAGATCAACGGGCAGATGGTCCCGATCACCGACCACGTGCTGGCGCCGGGCGACCCGCGCAGCATGCTGGCCGAGATCCTGACGCCGCTGCAGATGGAAGAGCTGGAGCAGCAGGGCGAGCTCAACATCGGCATCGGCGTGCCCAAGGTCGGCAGCTTCCGCCTGTCGGCCTTCAAGCAGCGCGCCACCTTTGCAGCGGTGATCCGCTGCATCCCGATCAAGATCCCGTCGATCGACACGCTGAACCTGCCCGCCACGCTGGCCACGCTGGCGCTGGAAAAGCGCGGCCTGATCCTGATGGTGGGCGCCACCGGCACCGGCAAGAGCACCACGATGGCCTCGATGCTGGAGTGGCGCAACCAGCACCTCACCGGCCACATCCTCACGATCGAGGACCCGATCGAGTTCCTGTTCACCAACAAGCGCTCGGTGGTCAACCAGCGCGAGGTGGGCCGCGACACCGCCAGCCTGCACATCGGCCTGAAGAACGCGCTGCGCCAGGCGCCCGACTGCATCATGATCGGCGAGATCCGCGACCGCGAGACGATGTCGCAGACCCTGTCCTACGCGCTGTCGGGCCACCTGGTGCTGGCCACGCTGCACGCCAACAACAGCTACCACGCGCTCAACCGCGTGGTCTCGTTCTACACGCCCGAGGCGCGCCCCGCACTGCTGGCCGACCTGGCCGCGGCCACCAAGGCGGTGGTGTCGCAGCGCCTGCTCAAGGCCAATGCCGGCGGCCGGCTGCCGGCGGTCGAGGTGCTGCTGAACTCCAAGCTGATCTCCGAGATGATCGAGGCTGGCGATTTCGGCGGCGTGCGCGAGGCCATGGAGCGCTCGCTGGCCGAGGGCTCGCAGACCTTCGAGCAGGACCTGGCGCGCCTGATCACTGAAGGCGTGGTGTCGCAGGAAGAGGGCATGATCCACGCCGATTCGCCCACCAACCTGTTGTGGCGTCTGCAGAACGACAACGGCCCGGTCTCGCGCACGCCGCCGTCCAAGCCCGAGCCCGAGAGCCCCTCGTTCACCGAGATCACGCTGGATGTGGTGCCCGAAGGCGCCCGCCAGCCCAAGCCCCTGATTTCCGCGCGCACGCGCTGACCCTGCCCCGATGTCCGACACGCTGCGCCTGCTCGAGGACCTGCTCGCCCGCGCCTCCGTCACCCCCGATGACGCCGGCTGCCAGGCCCTGATCGCCGAGCGGCTGTCGGCCGCCGGCTTCACGCCCACCCACCTGCCTTTCGGGCCTGACACCTTCCGGGTGCAGAACCTGTGGGCCGCCCGCCCCGGCCCGCGACCCGGCCCCACCGTGGTCTTCGCCGGCCACACCGATGTGGTCCCCACCGGCCCGCTGGCGCACTGGACCAGCGACCCCTTCGTGCCCAGCTACCGCGACGGCAAGCTGTTCGCGCGCGGCGCCGCCGACATGAAGACCTCGCTGGCCGCCATGGTGGTGGCCGTCGAGGAATTCGTGCAGGCCCACCCCGGCCACGCCGGCCGCATCGCCTTTCTGCTGACCAGCGACGAGGAAGGCCCGTCGGTGGACGGCACGGTCAAGGTGGTCGAGTGGCTGCAGCAGCGCGGCGAACAGCTCGATTGCTGCATCGTCGGCGAGCCCACCTCGGTCAGCCGCCTGGGCGACATGATCAAGAACGGCCGCCGCGGCTCCTTGTCGGGCAAGCTCACCGTCACCGGCGTGCAAGGCCATGTGGCCTACCCGCAGCTGGCCAAGAACCCGGTGCACCTGGCCGCGCCGGCGCTGGCCGAGCTGGCTGCTGCCACCTGGGACGCCGGCAACGACTACTTCCCGCCCACCACCTTCCAGATCTCCAACCTGCACGCCGGCACCGGCGCCACCAACGTGATCCCGGGCGAGCTGGTGGTGGACTTCAACTTCCGCTTCTCCACCGCTTCCACGCCCGAGGACCTGAAGGCCCGCGTGGCCCGCATCCTCGACCGCCAGCAGCTGCAGTGGCGCATCGACTGGACGCTGGGCGGCTCGCCCTTCCTGACGCCTGAAGGATCGCTGGTGGCGGCCCTGCGCGACGCCATCCAGGCCGAGACGGGCCTGAGCACCGAGCTGTCCACCACTGGTGGTACCTCGGACGGCCGCTTCATCGCGCGCATCTGCGAGCAGGTGGTCGAGTTCGGCCCGGTCAATGCGACGATCCACAAGATCGACGAACACGTCGCGGTCGATGCGGTCGAGCCCCTGAAGAACATCTACCGGCGCACGCTGGAGGCGCTTCTGACATGACCGTGATCGAACTGATCGAGCGCTGCAGCGCCCGCCTGGAGGAGGCGGGCGTTTCGTTTGGGCATGGCACGACCAACGCCTTCGACGAAGCCGCCTGGCTGGTGCTGTGGGCCATGAAGCAGCCGCTGGACGCGCTGGAAGACGTGGCCGAGTCCACCATGCCCGCTGCCGCCGAGCAGCGCGCGCTGGACCTGGTGGAACAGCGCATCGCCACCCGCCGCCCCGCCGCCTACCTGACCGGCGAAGCCTGGCTGCAGGGCGTGCCCTTCACCGTGGACGAGCGCGTCATCGTGCCGCGCAGCCTGATCGCCGAATGCCTGGCCGACGGCACGATCGACGCCTGGCTCAGCGACCGCACCCAGCAGGTGCTGGACCTGTGCACCGGCAACGGCAGCCTGGCCGTGCTGGCCGCGATGGCCTGGCCCGACGTGCAGGTCACCGGCGCCGACCTCAGCGCCGACGCCCTGGCCGTGGCCACGCTGAATGTGCGGCGCCATGAGCTGGTTGACCGCATCACCCTGGTCCAGGGTGACGGCCTGGCCGCCGTGGCCGGCCGGCGGTTTGATCTGATCCTGTGCAACCCGCCCTACGTCAACGCCGAGTCCATGGCCGCCCTGCCGCCCGAGTACCGTGCCGAGCCGGAAATGGCGCTGAGCGGCAACCTGGCTGGCGGCACCGACGGCATGGACTTCATCCGCCCGCTGCTGGCCCAGGCCGCTGATCACATGACGGACGACGCCGTGCTGGTGCTGGAGATCGGCCACGAGCGGACCTTCTTCGAGGCCGCCTTCCCGCGCCTGGAGGCGGTGTGGCTGCCCACCAGTGCGGGCGATGACCAGGTGCTGCTGCTGACCCGCGCCGCACTGGAGGCCGCCCGATGATCACCCTGCGCAACCTCACGCTGCGCCGCGGCGTCAAGGTGGTGCTGGACAGCGCCACCGTCACGCTCAACCCCGGCGAGAAGATTGGCCTGGTGGGTCGCAACGGCGCCGGCAAGTCCAGCCTGTTCGCGCTGCTGGCCGGGCGGCTGCATGCCGACGCGGGCGACGCCGAGATCCCGCCGAAGTGGCGCATGGGCGAGGTGGCGCAGCACATGCCCGAGGTCGACACCCCGGCCACCGAGTTCGTGCTGCAGGGCGACACCCGGCTGATGGAGGCGCAGGCCGAGTTGGAGGCCGCCGAGGCCGCTGACGACGGCGAGGCCATGGCCCATGCCCATGTGTCGCTGGAAGAGGCTGGCGCCTTTGACGCCCGCGCCCGCGCGCAGGCGCTGCTGCTGGGTCTGGGCTTCACCAGCGAGCAGCTGGATGCGCCGGTCAACAGCTTCTCAGGCGGCTGGCGCATGCGCCTGCAGCTGGCGCGCTGCCTGATGTGCCCGGCCGACCTGATGCTGCTGGACGAGCCCACCAACCACCTGGACCTGGACGCCCTGGTCTGGCTGGAGGCCTGGCTCAAGCGCTACCCCGGCACGCTGCTGGTGATCAGCCATGACCGCGAATTCCTGGACGCGATCACCACCGTCACGCTGCACCTGGAAGACGCCAAGCTGCTGCGCTACGGCGGCAACTACACCACCTTCGAGGAAATGCGTGCCGAGCGGCTGGAGCAGCAGGCCGCGGCCTTTGCCAAGCAGCAGGACCGCATCGCCCACCTGCAGAAGTTCATCGACCGCTTCAAGGCCAAGGCCACCAAGGCCAAGCAGGCGCAAAGCCGCGTCAAGGCGCTGGCGCGGATGGAAAAGCTGGCGCCGGTGCTGACGGCCAGCGACTTCAACTTCGAGTTCCGCGAACCGCCGTCCTTGCCCAATCCCATGCTGGCGATGCGCGACGTGGTCTGCGGCTACATGGTGCCCCGCGCCGCCGAGTACGGCGACGCGCCCCCCAAGGGGGCTGGCGAATCCGGCTTGGGGCGGCCCGGCGCCGGATTCGCGGACGATGTCCGCCTGCAACCCAAGCCCATCGTCCACGGCATCGACCGCACCGTGCTGGCCGGCCAGCGCATCGGCATCCTGGGCGCCAACGGCCAGGGCAAGTCCACCGTGGTCAAGACCATCGCCCGCGCCCAGCCGGCGCTGGGCGGCACGGTGACCGAGGGCAAGGGCCTGGCAATCGGCTATTTCGCGCAGCAGGAGATGGACCTGCTGCACGCCGACGACACACCGCTGCAGCACATGGTGCGGCTGGCGCGCACCACCGGCCCGTCGGGCACCGAGCAGGAGCTGCGCAATTTCCTGGGCCAGTTCCGCTTTCTGGACGCGATGGTGCACCAGTCGGTGGGCACGCTCAGCGGTGGCGAGAAGGCCCGCCTGGTGCTGGCCAGCCTGGTCTGGCAAAAGCCCAACCTGCTGCTGCTGGACGAGCCCACCAACCACCTGGACCTGACCACCCGCGAGGCGCTGTCGATGGCGCTCAACGAGTTCGAGGGCACGGTGATGCTGGTCAGCCACGACCGCGCGCTGCTGCGCGAGACCTGCGACGAGTTCTGGCTGGTGGCCGACGGTGCGCTCAAGTCCTTCGACGGCGACCTGGACGACTACCAGCGCTGGCTGGTCGAGCGCAGCCGCGAGGCCGCGCGCATCGCCGCCGGCAAGCCCGCCCAGCCCGAGCCGAAGAAGGCCGCGGCGGCGCCGGTGGCCGCGCCGCCGCCGCCGCCGATCAACCAGCGCGAGGACCGCAAGGCCGCCGCCGCCGCCCGCCAGGCGCTGGCCGGCAAGACCCGGCCGCTGCGCAACGAGCTGGCGCAGATCGACGCCAAGATGGAGAAGCTGGCCGCCGAGCGCGCCAAGCTGGAAGCAGGCATCGTCGATGGCTCGATCAGCGGGCCTGAGCTGGCCGAGGCCGGCCGGCAGCTCAACCACGTGGCCGCCGAGGTGGCGATGCTGGAGGAGCGCTGGCTGGAGCTGTCCGAGCAGATCGAGGCGATGAGCGCCGAGGCAGGGGGTGGCTGAGCCCCTGTTCGCGTCGGCCGACCTGGCGGCGCGGCCCCTGCGCGCCGACGAGGTGCCGGCGCTGCAGGCGCTGTTCAGCACCCACCCGTTCTACTTCCGCACCGTCAACGGCCGCGACGCGCTGCCCGATGAAGCGCAGCAGGAGTTCGACGAGCGCCCGCCGCCGCACCTGAGCTGGCGCGCCCAGCATGTGCTGGGCCTGTTCGATGCGGCCGGCCGGTTGCAAGGCACCGCGGTGATCACCGAAGACCTGGGCACGCCCGGCTGCTGCCACCTGGGCCTGCTGTGGCTGGTGGACGCGCTGCACGGCCGGGGCATCGGCCAGCGCTGGCACGCCGCCTATGAGGCCTGGGCGCGGCGCCAGGGCGCCCGCTGGCTGCGCCTGGGCGTGGTGCAGGCCAACACCCGCGCCACGCGCTTCTGGACGCAACTGGGTTACCAGCGCCTGCGGGTGCGCGAGGGCGTGGACACCGGCGGGCGTGTCAACACGCTGTGGGCGATGCTCAAACCCCTGGGCGAGGCGGGCATCGAGGACTACCTGGCCCGGGTCCCGCGCGATCAGCCGGGCTCCGACCTGCCCTGATCAGGCCGCGCTTTCCTTTTCCTGCAGCAGCCGCCACATCACCTTGCCCGAGCCCGACTTGGGCAGGGCCTGGGCGAACTCCACCACCCGCGGTGCCTTGTAGGCGGCCATGTGCTCGTGGGCCCAGGTGATGATGTCCTGCTCGGTGGTCCGGCCCACCGCATCGGGCCGCAGCACCACCACCGCCTTCACGGTCTCGCCGCGGTAGGCGTCCTTGGCCGCGATCACGCAGGCCTCGGCCACCGCCGGGTGGCGGTACAGCAGCAGTTCCACCTCGCTGGGCCAGACCTTGTAGCCGCTGGCGTTGATCATGCGCTTCAAGCGATCGGTGATGAAGAAGTAGCCGTCCTCGTCCATGCGGCCCAGGTCGCCGGTGCGGAAGAAGGGCTTGCCGTCGATCTCGATGAAGGCGGCGCGGCTGGCCTCGGGGTGCTTCCAGTAGCCCTTGAAGACCATCGGGCCGTGGGTGACGATCTCGCCGGACTCGCCGATCGGCATGGGCTGCAGGGTCTCGGGGTCGACCACGCGGCTGTCGACGCCGTAGATCGGCATGCCCAGGCACTGCAGCTTGGCGCGTTCGGGCGGATTGGCGTGGCTGGGCGCGGCGGTCTCGGTCAGGCCGTAGCCCTCGGCGAAGGTGATGCCGAACTCGGCCTGCAGCCGCTCGGCCACCGCCTGCGGCATCGCGGCGCCGCCGCCACTGAGGAAGCTCAGGCTGGACAGGTCGAAGCTCTTGTAGTTCGGGCTGGCGAACAGGTCGATGATCATCGTCGGGATGCAGGTCCAGTGCGTGATCCGGTAGCGCGAGATCAGCCGCCCGGCCAGTTCGCGGTCCCAGCGCGGCAGGATGACCACGGTGGTGCCGCCATACACCGGCCCCAGCACGTTGTAGAGCATGCCGGTGATGTGGAACATCGGCACCACGCCCAGGCTGATCGTTTCGGCGCTGGTGTGTCCCCACAGGCCGCCGCCGATGACATTGGGCATCAGCGTGCGGTGGGTGTGCATGCAGCCCTTGGGCAGGCCGGTGGTGCCCGAGGTGTAGGGCAGTAGCGCCAGGTCGTCGGCGCTGCCGGCGTGCGGCTGGGCAGGCGCCAGGCCCGCGGCCAGCGCGTCGCTCCAGCGGGTGATGGGCGTGGGGCTGGCGGGCAGCGGCGGATCGGCGCGCAGCCAGGCCTCCACCGCGGGCGCGGGCACCAGGTCGGGCTCGATGATCGCGGGCAGCGCGTCGGCGTAGCGGGTCACCAGGATGGCGCGCAGGCGCTGGGCCTCGGGCAGCGCGGCGTTGGCCTGGGCGACGATCTCGGCGCCATCGGCGGCACAGACCACCACCCGGGTGTCGGGATCGGTGATGTAGTGGCCGAACTCCTCGACCCGGTTCATCGGGTTGACCGGCACCACCACCGCGCCCAGGCGCATCACCGCGTAGAAGGCGACGATGAACTGCGGGCAGTTCTGCAGGAAGATGGCCACCCGGTCGCCGCGCTGCACGCCCTGGGCTTCCAGCCAGCCGGCCAGTGCCTCGGCCCGGGTCTTGAGCTGACGGTAGGTCAGGGCCTCGCCGAAGAACAGGTAGGCGGCCTTGTCCGGGTAGCGCGCGGCCGAGACCTCGGCGTTGAACCACAGCGTGGTCTCGGGGACGATCAGCTCACGCGGCAGACGGCGCGGCCAATGGGCCAGATGAGGGGGCTGGTAGGGACGATCGGCAGACGGCATGCTCAGGCTCCTTGCATGACCCGCAGGCTAGCCGTGACAGGGCGCCTCGGCGATACGGTTCCACCCGCACCCGCTGTCCCGTCGGAGACAGAACCTAGAATGAATCGCGCCCGGCAGTTTCAGGGCCCCCGTCGCCCTGACGTGCCCCGAAGTGCCCCGAGTGCCTGCCATGCCCCGCGTTCCTGCCGTTCCGCCCAGCTGTCGGGCGCCCGCTCCATGAGCCACGGTCGCCTGCTGCCTGGCGCCGGTGGCGGCCCGCTGGGACGCGGCCGCTGGGTGGCGCTGCTGGGCGCCGTGCTGGTGGCCACCTTCGCCGCGGTCGCCTGGGTGCAGTGGCGCCAGTTCGACCAGGTGGGCTCGCAGGTCCGCCAGGCCGACGAGCAGGCCTCGTGGGTCTACCTGCAGCTGGAAACCGACTACCTGCAGCTGCGCGAATCCCTGCGCGCCATGATCGACCAGCCCAGTGCCGAACACGCCCGCACGCTGCGGCGCCTGCAGGCCACCTTCGCCGCCCGGGTGCGGTCGCTGCAGTCCGACGCCGACCCGGCCATTCCGCCGCCCGGCATCTCCCCTGACGACCCCGGCCCGATGCACACCTGGGCCACGCTGCTGCGCGTGGTCCAGCATGGCGACGAGTGGCTCAACCGCGAACCGCTGGCGGTGGAGGAACTGCGCGAGCTGCTGGGCGAGCTGACCCCGCTGTCACCCGCGCTGCACGAGCTGGCCGAGGCCGCGACGCTGCGCGTGGCGCAGCACAACGTCGAGCGCGGCCAGACCATCCGCGACCGGCTGCACCTGGGCATCGGGCTGACCGGCTTCCTGAGCCTGATGACCCTGGTCTTCGGCCTGATCGTCGTGCACCTGTGGCGCACCGCGGCGCGGCGCGAGCGCGAACTGGCTGCGCTGGCCGAGGGCCTGCAGGCCGCGCGCGAAGCCGCTGACCGCGCCAACCAGGCCAAGAGCGCCTTCCTGGCGACGATGAGCCACGAGCTGCGCACGCCGTTCAACGGCCTGCTGGGCATGCTCTCGCTGCTCGATGACACCCGGCTGGATGCCGAGCAGACCGGCTTCGTGCGCACCGCGCGCGACTCGGCCCAGCACCTGCTGGCCATCCTGGACGACATCCTCGACCTGTCGCAGCTCGAGGCCGGCAAGCTCGACATCCACCCCGAACCCGTCCACATGCCGCGCCTGATGGACGAGGTGCGCACCGTGATGGGCCCGCCGGCACGCGCCAAGGGCCTGACGCTGACGGTGCGCAACGCGCCCGGCCTGCCTGAGTGGCGGCTGGCCGATGCGCGGCGGGTCAAACAGATCCTGTTCAACCTGCTGTCCAACGCGATCAAGTTCACCGCCCGCGGCCGCATCGACCTGGAGGTGCGCACCGCCCCCGGCCCGGGCGCCGGGCTGCTGATCTCGGTGGAGGACACTGGCATCGGCATGGACGCGGCCACGCTGTCGCGCCTGTTCCAGCGCTTCACCCAGGCCGACGCCAGCATCGCCCGGCGCTACGGCGGCACCGGCCTGGGGCTGGAGATCTCGCGCACCCTGGCGCGCCTGATGGGCGGCGACATCACCGTGGTCAGTCGCCCCGGCCAGGGCAGCCGCTTCGAGGTGCAGCTGCCGCTGCCGCCCACCTCGGCGCCGCCCCCTGAACCCACGCCGGCCGGCCTGCCCAGCCACCCGATCACCGACCGCCCGCTGGACGTGCTGGTGGCCGAGGACCATGCGATCAACCGCATCTACGTCTCGGCGCTGCTGACCCGGCTGGGCCACCAGGCGCGCTTTGCGGTGGACGGCGAATCGGTGGTGCGCGAGGCCGAGCGCAAGCCGCCCGACCTGATCCTGATGGACCTGCAGATGCCCGGCATCGACGGCCTGGAGGCCACGCGCCTGATCCGCCTGAAGAGCGGCCCGCTGGCCCGGGTGCGCATCATTGCGCTGAGCGCCGATGCGCTGGGCCCGGCGCGCGAGCGGGCGCTGGAGGCCGGCATGGACGACTTCCTGCCCAAGCCCTTCCGCTGGGAGCAGCTGGCCCAGCTGCTGGCCCGGCACGGCGGCAGCCCGCTGGACACCACCGGCCCGGCCCCGCTGACCGACCCGCCGGCGCCGCGTCCGCCGTCGGCCGACAGCAGCCGCACCACCGACGAATCGCTGGGACTGGCCTCGATGCGCGAGCTGACCCAGCTGCTGGGCGTGGACAGCTACGCGCCGCTGCTGCGCGACTTCCTGGCCGACGACATGGGCAGCCAGGCCCTGATGGACGCCGCGCTGCAGACGCTGGACCCGCAGGCCCTGGCCTACCAGGCCCACCAGTACAAGGGCGCCGCCCACCTGCTGGGCCTGCGCGCGCTGGCCGAGGCGGCCGAGCTGATCGAGGTCGAGGCCGCGCAACTGGACGCCGCCCGCGCCGCCGAGCACCGCCAGCGCCTGCAGGCGCTGCGCCGCGACAGCCGCGCGCTGGCGCAGCGTCTGGGCCTGCTGGCGGCGGTGCCGGCGGCCGGCTGAATCAGACGATCACCGGCTCGGGCTCCAGCCGGATGCCGAAGCGGCCGTAGACGCTCTCCTGGATTGCCCGGGCCAGCGTCTGCACCTCGGCACCCACCGCGCCGCCGCGGTTGACCAGCACCAGCGCCTGCTTCTCGTAGACGCCGGCGTGGCCGATCGACTTGCCCTTCCAGCCGCAGGCATCGATCATCCAGCCCGCGGCCAGCTTGAAGCTGCCGTCATCCATCGGGTAGTGCACGATGTGCGGGTCGCGGGCGATGATGTCGCGGCACTGCTCGGCGCTGACCACCGGGTTCTTGAAGAAGCTGCCCACATTGCCGATCTGCGCCGGGTCGGGCAGCTTGGCGCGGCGGATGTCGCAGACCCACTGGAAGATGGTGCGGGCGTCGGGCGCGGTGATGCCGGTTTCCTCGGCCTTGCGGCTCAGGTCCAGGTAGCCCAGCATCGGCTGCCAGGCCTTGGGCAGGCGCAGGCGCACGCGGGTGATCAGGCTCTTGCCGGCCAGCGCACGCTTGAACACGCTGTCGCGGTAGCCGAAGGCACAGATCTCCTGGCGCAGCGTCACGGTGCGGCCGGTGACCAGGTCCACCGCGTCCAGCGATTCAAAACGGTCCTTCAGCTCCAGCCCGTAGGCGCCGATGTTCTGCACCGGCGCGGCGCCCACGGTGCCGGGGATCAGCGCCATGTTTTCCAGGCCCGGCCAGCCCTGGTCCAGCGTCCAGGCCACCAGCGTGTGCCAGGGCACGCCGGCGCCGGCCTCGATGATCCAGTCGTCGGCCGTCTCGCGCAGCAGGCGCAGGCCCGGCACCTCGACCTTCAGCACCAACTCGGGCATGTCGCGGGTCAGGATGACATTGGTGCCGCCACCCAGGATGAAGCGCGGCGCGCGGCCCATGTCGGGGTGGTCGACCACCGCGCGCACATCGGCATCGCTGCGGATGCGCACCAGCCGCCCCGCCTGGGCCGGCAGGCCAAAGCTGTTGTAGGGCTTGAGGGATACGGCGGTCTCGAATTGCATGGCAGAATTTTCCGCGTTTTTCCTGACCGTTCAGAACAATCATGCCCAGCTTCGACGCCGTCCTCGAACCCGACATGGTGGCCATCAAGAATTCGGTGGCCAACGCCCAGAAGGAAATCGGCACCCGCTTCGATTTCAAGGGCACCGCCGCCGCGCTGGAGCTGAAGGAGAAGGACAAGCAGATCGAGCTGCTGGGCGACTCCGATTTCCAGATCGAGCAGGTCAGCCAGGTGCTGGTGGGCAAGCTCACCAAGCAGGGCGTGACGATCAATTACCTGGACATGAGCGGCAAGATCGAGAAGATCGGCGGCGACAAGGTGCGCCAGACCTACAAGATCAAGGCCGGCATCGAGGCCGAGCTGGCCAAGAAGCTGACCGGCGCCATCAAGAACAGCAAGCTCAAGGTGGCCGCCAGTGTGCAGGGCGATGAGGTCCGCGTCACCGGCAAGAACCGCGACGACCTGCAGCAGGCGATCGCGCTGCTGAAGAAGGACTTTGCCGACCAACCGCTGAAGTTCCAGAACTTCCGCGACTGAGCCATGGACGCCCTGAGCCAGCTGACCGACCGCGCCTTCGCGATCCACGCCCAGGACGCCGCCGCCGCCGCGGCCCTGCTCGCCGATGGCCTGCCGGCGACGCTGGACCAGGCCGACAGCGGCTCGCTGGAGTCCGCGCTGCGGGCGATCGAGCACATCGGCCTGGGCCACCTGGCCGACGGCGACTGGGTGCGCCGGATGATGGCGCTGGTCGCGCCGCAGCAGGCCCGGGCGCCGTCGCTGGCGGTGGCCCTGGCGCGGGGCGAGGCGGCGCTGGCGCTGCTGGCGGGCGAGGACCCCGACCTGGCCCTGCTGCCGCCGGCCGAACGGGTGCGTGCCCACGCCAATCCGGCGCTGGGCCGCGCCCGTCAGGGCGACATCGAGGGCGCCCGCCGCCTGCTGGACCTGGCCACCGCCCGCGCCGCCGAGGCCGACACCGACCCACCGGTGCGCCGCGCGATCGCCGCGCTGGCCAACAACCTCGCCTCGGACATCCGCGACACGCTGCAGGCCCCGCCCGACCCGGCGGCAGTGGCGCTGATGCTGGAGGCAGCCACCCGCTCGCGCGCCGCCTGGGCCGAGGTGGGCGGCTGGCTCGAGGTGGAGCGCGCCGACTGGCTGCTGGCCATGTGCCACGCCTCGGCCGGCCTGGGCCGCGAGGCGCTGCACCACGCGCAGGCCACGCTGGCCGCCTGCCAGGTGCATGGCGGCGACGATTTCGAGTTCTGCTTCGCCTGGCAGGCGATGGCCTTCGCGGCGCTGGCCGCGCAGGACCGGGCGGCCGCGCAGCTGGCGCGCACCGCGATGGCCGAGCGCGCCGGACACCTGAGCGACGCCGGCGACCAGCAGTACGCGCGCGAGCAGCTCGCGCTGATCGACGCCGCGCTCTGAGGCGCTGGCCCGGCGCCGGTGCCGTCAGTGGAGCAGCTGCTCCACGCCCTGGGTCAGCGTGTCGTGCGGGGCCATGCGGTGGCCCAGCCATTCCAGGTCCAGGTGCAGGTGCTCGACCAGCCGGCCCTGGGTCTCGACCAGCGTGGTCAGCGGCGGCAGGCCGCTCTCGCCGGCCTCGGCCATCACGCTGGCCAGGCGCAGCACGGCGCCCAGGCGCGAGAAGGGCTTGACCGACAGCGGGTCCTCGGCGGCACGCAGCCCATGGACCAGCTGGTCCGGAAAGCGCCAGCGGCGTGCCAGCTCGGACGTCACCTCCAGGTGGGTGCAGTGCAGCAGCGCGCGCTCGTGGTCGAGCAGGCTGTCGGGCGCCAGGGCGCGCGCCTCGGCCAGCGCCACCGCCTCGGGGTCGGACATCAGCATCAGCAGCTCACCGGTGCGCATCACCAGGCCCGCCAGGTAGGCGGTATCGGGGTCGACATCGCTGGACGGCGCCAGCATGCGGGCGTGGCCGGCAGTGGCCAGGCACTGGCGCCAGAACTTCAGGCGATCGAATCCGTCGACCTTGGGGAAGGCGCCCGCCACACAGGCGGCCAGCGCCATGTCGCGCAGGCCGCCCAGGCCGATCACCATCGCCGCGTCCTTGATCGTGGCGATTGCATGGCGCGGGCTGTAGCGGGCTGAATTGGCCAGGCGCAGCAGTTTCACCGACAGGCCCTGGTCCTGGGCGATCAGGTCGGCCAGCTGCTGCATGCCCAGGTCCTCGCGCTCGAAGGACTCCAACAGGCGGTGCGCCACTTCGGGCATCGACGGCAAGGCAGCAGGATCGGCGAAGTACTTGTCGCTTGTCGGCATGGATCAGTTCCAGGGACGGTGCGGCGCGCGGCTCGGCGCCTCGGAGGCTGAGCGTCTTTCAGTGCATGTCGGCGGCCCGCCCGACGACTTGAGCCGATCCGCGGGCAAACCCGCCCCTTGGCCTGTCACGGTCGGGACAAGACCAAATCGAACGATCGTGCTAAAAACCGGGGCTGAACTGGAGACCGGCCATGGACCTCAATTTCACGCCCGAAGAACTGGGCTTTCGGCAGATGGTGCGCGACTGGGTGGCCACCCACCTGCCCGACGACATCCGCCACAAGGTGCTCAATGCGCTGCGCCTGTCCAAGGACGACATGCAGCGCTGGGCCCGCATCCTGGGCGCCCAGGGCTGGCTGGGCTACGGCTGGCCCAAGCAGTTCGGCGGCCCCGGCTGGAACGCGGTGCAGAAGCACCTGTTCGAAGAGGAATGCGCGCTGGCCGGCGCGCCGCGCATCGTGCCCTTCGGGCCGGTGATGGTGGCGCCGGTGATCATGGCCTTCGGCTCGCCCGAGCAGCAGCAGCGCTTCCTGCCCGGCATCGCCAGCGGCGACGTCTGGTGGAGCCAGGGCTACTCCGAGCCGGGCTCGGGCTCGGACCTCGCGTCGGTGAAGACGCGGGCCGAACGTGTCCATGACAACAGCGGGGACCACTACCTGGTCAACGGCCAGAAGACCTGGACCACGCTGGGCCAGCATGGCGACTGGATCTTCTGCCTGGTGCGCACCAGCAACGAAGGCAAGCCGCAGACCGGCATCAGCTTCCTGCTGGTCGACATGAAGAGCCCGGGCGTGTCGGTGCGACCGATCATCACGCTCGACGGCGAGCACGAGGTCAACGAGGTCTTCTTCGACAACGTGAAGGTGCCCGCCGAGAACCTGATCGGCGAGGAGAACAAGGGCTGGACCTACGCCAAGCACCTGCTGGCGCATGAGCGCACCAACATCGCCGACGTCAACCGCGCCAAGCGCGAGCTGGAGCGGCTCAAGCGCATCGCGAAGGCCGAGGGTGTCTACGAGGATGTGCGTCTGCGCGACCAGATCGCGTTGCTGGAGGTCGACATCGTGGCGCTGGAGATGCTGGTGCTGCGGGTGCTGTCGGCCGAGAAGAGCGGCAAGCAGAGCCTGGACATCGCCGGCCTGCTGAAGATCCGCGGCAGCGAGATCCAGCAGCGCTACACCGAGCTGATGATGCTGGCCGCCGGCCCCTACAGCCTGCCCTTCATCCACGAGGCGATGGAGGCCGGCTGGCAGGGCGACCACGTCGGCGCCGCCCACTGCGCGCCGCTGGCCAGCGTCTACTTCAACACCCGCAAGACGACGATCTACGGCGGCAGCAACGAAGTGCAGCGCAACATCGTCTCGCAAACGGTTCTGGGAGCCTGACATGGATTTCGACTTCACCGACGACCAGAACGCGCTGCGCGAGGCCGTGGCCCGCTGGGTGGACAAGGGCTTCTCGTTCGATCGCCGCCACGCGCTGGCCAAGGCGGGTGGCGCGACGCGCGCGGTCTACGCCGAACTGGCCGAGCTGGGCCTGACCGGTCTGGCCGTGCCGGAAGCGATGGGCGGCATGGGCTTCGGCCCGGTCGAGGCGATGGTGGTGATGGAAGAGCTGGGCCGTGGTCTGGTCAACGCGCCGCTGGTGCACGGCGCGCTGGTGGCGCCGGCCCTGCTGTCCGCCGCCCCCGAGGCGCTGCAAGCCGACTGGCTGCCGCGCGTCGCCGACGGCTCGGCGCTGGTGGTGCTGGCGCACCAGGAGCGCGCCGCGCGCTACCAGTTGCAGCGCGTGGACACGCGCGCCAGCCGCCAGGGCGAGGCCTGGATGCTCAGCGGCGCCAAGAGCGTGGTGCCGGCCGGTGACGAGGCCGACGCCTTCATCGTGCCGGCCCGCATCGCCGGGGGTGCATCCGACGAAACCGGCATCGGCCTGTTCCTGGTCGAACGCGGCGCTGCCGGGCTGGCGGTGCGCGGCTACCCCACGCAGGACGGCGCCCGCGCCGCCGAGCTGACGCTGAGCAACACCCCCGCCGCGCTGGTCACCGACGATGGCTTCGGTGTGCTGAGCCGGGCGGTGGACATCGGCATCGCCGCGGTCTGCGCCGAAGGCGTGGGCCTGATGGAGCGCCTGACCGCGCTGACCGTGGAGTACATGAACACGCGCAAGCAGTTCGGCGTGACGCTGGCCAGCTTCCAGGCGCTGCGCCACCGCATCGCCGACGTGAAGATGCAGCTGGAGCTGGCGCGCTCGATGAGCTACTTCGCCAGCCTCAAGCTGGGCGAGCCTGCCGCGGCACGGCGCCGCGCGATCAGCCAGGCCAAGGTGCAGATCGGCCAGTCGGCGCGCTTCATCGGTCAGCAGTGCGTGCAGCTGCACGGCGGCATCGGCGTCACCGACGAGTACGTGGGCAGCCACTACTTCAAGCGCCTGGCCATGCTGGAGATGCAGTTCGGCGACACCCTCCACCACCTGGGCGAGGTCTCGTCAAGAATGCAGGACAGCGCAGGCGTCTTTGCCTGATCGTTACCGGGCAGGGGCGCCGATTCGCATTAGCATCGGCGCATGCCCGATCGGCACGCGCCCCTCCCTGCCCTCCGGCCCGCCTGTGCGAGGCCCGGATGAAACTCGCCCAGATCCTGTTCAGCCAGGGTTTCGGCACCCGGCGCGCCTGTGAAGGCCTGGTCTGGGCTGGCCTGGTGCGCCACCAGGGCCGGGTGCTGGACGACCCCGCCGAAGACCTGCCTACCGACGCTCTGGTGCTGGAGGTCGAGGGCCGCCCCTGGCCCTTCCACGCCAAGGCGCTGGTCCTGCTGCACAAGCCGATCGGCTACGAGTGTTCGCAGAAGCCGCGCCATCACCCCAGCGTGATGACCCTGCTTCCGGCGCCGCTGCGCCAGCGCGGCGTGCAGCCGATCGGCCGGCTCGACGAGGACACCACCGGCCTGCTGCTGCTCACCGACGACGGCGCGCTGATCCATCGGCTGACCTCCCCCAAGCACCATGTGCCCAAGGTCTACGAGGTGGCCTGCAAGCACCCGGTGGACGAGGCGATGGTGGCGCGCCTGCTGGCCGGTGTGGTGCTGGACGACGACCCGGCGCCGGTGCGCGCTGCCGCCTGCGAGGCCAGCGGCAGCCACGCGCTGCGGCTGACGCTGACCGAAGGCAAGTACCACCAGGTCAAGCGCATGGTGGCCGCGGTGGGCAACCGGGTGGAAGGCCTGCACCGCAGCCGCTTCGGTGGCCAGGTGCTGCCGCCCGAGCTGCCGCCCGGCGGCTGGACCTGGACCGACGCCGCCACCGTGCTGGCGCCGGAGCGCTGAATGCTGCAGCCGCCCCGCTTCCAGCCTTCGCAGAGCGTGGCCTCCACCCCGGTGGACACGGCCGAGATCGACCGCCTGATCGAAGCCGACCGCATCGAGACCCTGTACGCCAACACGCCCCAGGCGCTGGCCGGCGGCGTGCTGTTTGCTGCCCTGCTGGCCTGGGCCTTCCAGCCGGGCGCCGGCACCTGGCTGGCCGGCGGCTGGCTGCTGGCCAAGACCCTGATCATCGGTCTGCGCGCGCTGGACGCCTGGCTGTACATGCGCTCGCCCGACCGCCGCGCCCAGCCCCGCGTGTGGCACCACCGCCACCTGGCCGGCGTGGTGGTCGACGGCCTGACCTGGGGCCTGGCCTGGCCGCTGTTCGTGCCCTCGAACAACCTGATGCTCGACGGCTCGCTGCTGGCCGGTCTGGTGGGCGTGGCGGCCATCGGCGTCTTCACGCTGACCAGCCACGCCAGCCATGTGGTGCTCTACCTCAGCGGCGTGCTGCTGCCCATCGTCGCCCATGAGCTGTGGCAGGACCGCGGTGATGTGACCTGGCTGATGACCGGTGGCATCTTCATCTATTTCGCGGTGCTGCTGGGCGAGTCGCGCCGGGCCTATGTGCACAAGACCGAACTGCTGCGCCTGCGCTTCGAGAACGCCGCCATCGCCGACGAACGCGAGACCGCGCTGCGCCGCGTGGAAGAGGCCAGCCGCGCCAAGAGCCGCTTCCTGGCCACCGTCAGCCACGAGCTGCGCACGCCCCTCAACGGCATCATGGGCATGACCGAGCTGCTGATGGACGCCGAGCCCCAGCCCGCGCGCCGCGAACGGCTGCAGGTGGTGCAGCAGTCGGCCGGCCACCTGCTGACGCTGATCGAGGACCTGCTGGACGTCTCACGCATCGAGTTCGGCCGCTTCGAGCTGCACCCGGAGCCGGCCGAGCCGGCGCTGCTGGTGCACGAGGTCACCGGCCTGCTGCAGCCGATCGCTGCGGCACGTGGCCTACGCCTGCTGTGCAGCATCGAGCCCGGCGTGTCGGCGTGCCTGATGCTCGACGCGCCCCGGGTGCGCCAGGTGCTGCACAACCTGGTCGGCAATGCGCTCAAGTTCACCGACCAGGGCGAGGTCCGCGTCACACTGAGCCAGCGCGGCGACCAGCTGCAGTTCACCGTCAGCGACAGCGGCCGCGGCATCGCACCGGCGCTGCTGGAGCGCATCTTCGACCCTTTCGAGCGCGGCGAGGACGGCCGCGCCGCGGGCACCGGCCTGGGCCTGACCATCTCGCGGCAGCTGGCGCGCGCGATGGGCGGCAACCTGGTCGCCAGCAGCCGCCCCGGCCAGGGCGCGCAGTTCCACTTCACGCTGGACGCACCGCCGGTGGACGGCCAGACGCCGGTCGATGTCACCGACCCGCAGGCGCCCAGCCTGCTGCGCGGCGAGGTGCTGCTGGTCGAGGACAACGAGGTCAACGCCCTGGTGGCCCGCGGCATGCTGGAGAGCCTGGGCCTGACGGTGCGCGAAGCCCGCGACGGCGTCCAGGCCCTGCAGGCGCTGCAGCAGCAACGGCCCCACCTGGTGCTGATGGACTGCCAGATGCCGCAGCTCGACGGCTGGGAAGCCACCCGGCGCTGGCGCCAGATCGAGCTGGCCAACCGCCTGCTGCGGGTGCCCGTGGTGGCCCTCACCGCCAATGCGGTGGCCGGTGACCGCGAGGTCTGCCTGGCCGCCGGCATGGACGACTACCTCTCCAAGCCCTTCACCCGCGAGCGCCTTGCGCTGGTCGTGGCGCGCCACCTGCGCCGGGGATAATCCGCGGCATGCGAGTCCACCGCGGCCACATCCCTGACCCCGCCGGCGCCGGCTGCGCGCTGACCATCGGCAACTTCGACGGCGTGCACCGCGGTCACCAGGCCATGCTGGCCCTGCTCAACAACGAGGCGCGCCACCGCGGCCTGCGCAGCGTGGTGATGAGCTTCGAGCCGCACCCGCGCGACTGGTTCGCCGCCCGCGCCGGGCAGCCCGAGCTGGCACCGCGGCGCATCGCCACGCTGCGCGACAAGCTGCAGGAGCTGGAGCGCTGCGGCGTTGACGAGGTGGTGCTGCTGCGCTTCGACGAAGCGCTGGCCAGCATGCCGCCGCTGGCCTTCATCGAGGACGTGCTGGTGCGCCGCCTGAACACCCGCTACGTGCTGGTGGGCGACGATTTCCGCTTTGGTGCCAAGCGTGCCGGTGATTACGCGCTGCTGGATGCCGAGGGCAGCCGCCTGGGCTTTGACGTGGCACGGATGATGAGCTACGAGGTGCATGGCCTGCGCGTGTCCAGCTCGGCCGTGCGTGAGGCCCTGGCCGCCGGCGACATGACCCGCGCTGCCCGGCTGCTGGGCCGGCCCTACGCCATCACCGGCCATGTGGTGCATGGCCGCAAGCTGGGCCGCGACCTGGGCTTTCGCACGCTGAACCTGCGCTTCCCCTCGCGGCTGCCGGCGGCCCAGGGCATCTTCGTCGTGCAGGTGCATGGCCTGGCCGACAAGCCGCTGCCCGGCGTGGCCAGCCTGGGCGTGCGGCCCACGGTGGAGGACGCCGGCCGGGTGCTGCTGGAAGTGCACTGCCTGGAGTGGCCGGCCGGCGTGGCCATCGATGGCGGCTATGCCCGCATCCTGCAGGTCGACCTGCTGCACAAGCTGCACGATGAGCTGCGCTACCCCTCGCTCGAAGCGCTGCAGGCGGGCATTGCCAAGGACGTGGCCGACGCGCGCGACTGGTTCGCCCGCGCCGGCGGCCCCGGGCGGTAGAATCGGGCCACCATGGGCCCGAAGCTCGCCTCCCGCCACCTGCCGTGCGTGCACGCCTGCACGCGCCGCCAGACCACGCGCGACCGAATTCGCCGCGGCTGATGCCCTGCGCGTGGCCCGCGGCCGCGCCCTGCCCCGCCGGCGGCCGCCGGTGCCCTCCCCGTTTCCGCCCAGCGCGCGCCCGCCGCGTGCCGCCCCCCGCCATGAACGACAAGACCTCCCCCAAGCGTGACGCCGACGGCGGCGCCTACCGCGCCACGCTGAACATGCCCGACACCCCGTTCCCGATGCGCGGCGACCTGCCCAAGCGCGAACCGGGCTGGGTGGCCGACTGGAACCAGGCTGGCGATGCCGGCGGCCTGTACCAGCGCCTGCGCGTGGCCCGCCGCGGCGCACCGCTGTTCGTGCTGCACGATGGCCCGCCCTATGCCAACGGCCAGCTGCACATCGGCCATGCGCTGAACAAGGTGCTCAAGGACATGATCGTCAAGTCGCGCCAGCTGGCCGGCTTCGATGCCCAGTACATCCCCGGCTGGGACTGCCACGGCCTGCCGATCGAGAACGCGATCGAGAAGCTGCACGGCCGCAAGCTCACGCGTGACGACATGCAGGCCAGGAGCCGGGCCTACGCCACCGAGCAGATCGAGCAGCAGCGCGCCGACTTCAAGCGCCTGGGCGTGCTGGGCGACTGGGAGCGGCCCTACCGCACGATGGACCCGGCCAACGAGGCCGGGCAGATCCGCGCCTTCAAGCGCGTGATCGAGCGCGGCTTCGTCTACCGCGGCCTCAAGCCGGTCTACTGGTGCTTCGACTGCGGCAGCTCGCTGGCCGAGTTCGAGATCGAGTACGCCGACAAGCAGAGCGACACGCTGGACGTGGCCTTCGAGGCCGACGACCCGGCGGCGCTGGCGCGCGCCTTTGGCCTGGCCGCGATGCCGGAGTCCTTGGCTTCGGGCGCCAAGAAGGCCTTCGTGCTGATCTGGACCACCACCGCCTGGACCATCCCGGCCAACCAGGCGCTCAACGCCCACCCCGAGCTGAGCTACGCGCTGGTCGACACGCCGCGCGGCGTGCTGCTGCTGGCCGAGTCGCTGGTCGAGGCCTGCCTGCAGCGCTACGGCCTGGAGGGCACGGTCATCGCCACTGCGAAGGGCGAAGCGCTCAAAGGCCTGGTGTTCCGCCACCCGCTGCACGACACCGTCACGGCCGATCAGGGCGGCAAGTACAGCTACCGGCGCCTGAGCCCGCTGTACCTGGCCGACTACGTCACCGCCAGCGACGGCACCGGCATCGTCCACTCGGCGCCGGCCTATGGCGTGGACGACTTCAACAGCTGCGTGGCCCACGGCCTGGCCTACGACGACATCCTCAACCCGGTGCAGGGCCATGGCGTCTATGTGGACGAGCTGCCCTTCTTCGGCGGCGAGCACATCTGGAAGGCCGTGCCGCGCATCCTGGAGGTGCTGGCGCAGAGCGATCGCCTGTTCGCCACCCAGCGCATCACCCACAGCTACCCGCACTGCTGGCGCCACAAGACGCCGGTGATCTACCGCGCCGCGGCGCAGTGGTTCGTCCGCATGGACGAGGGCGAGGGCGTGTTCACCAAGGACAAGGCGCCGCGCACGCTGCGCCAGCTGGCGCTGGACGCGATCGACCACACGGCCTTCTACCCCGAGAACGGCAAGGCCCGCCTGCGCGACATGATCGCCAACCGGCCCGACTGGTGCATCTCGCGCCAGCGCAGCTGGGGCGTGCCGCTGCCCTTCTTCCTGCACCAGGCCACCGGCGAGCTGCACCCGCGCACGATGGAGATCCTGGACCAGGCCGCCGACATCGTCGAGCGCGGCGGCATCGAGGCCTGGAGCCGCACCACCGCTGAAGAGGTGCTGGGGGCCGAGGACGCGCAGCACTACGTCAAGAGCACCGACATCCTGGAGGTGTGGTTCGATTCGGGCAGCACCTTCTGGCACGTGCTGCGTGGCAGCCACGCCCAGGCCTACCCCAACGGCGCCTTCCATGCCCAGGGCCCCGAGGCCGACCTCTACCTGGAAGGCCACGACCAGCACCGCGGCTGGTTCCACAGCTCGCTGCTGCTGGGCTGCGCCATCTATGACCGCGCGCCCTACAAGGGCCTGCTCACGCACGGCTTTGCCACCGACGGCCAGGGCCGCAAGATGAGCAAGAGCCTGGGCAACACCGTGGTGCCGCAGCAGGTGACCGACAAGCTCGGCGCCGAGATCCTGCGCCTGTGGGTGGCCAGCACCGATTACTCGGGCGACCTCAACATCGACGACAAGATCCTGGCCCGCGTGGTGGACGGCTACCGCCGCATCCGCAACACGCTGCGCTTCCTGCTGGCGAACACCTCGGATTTCGACCCCGCGGTGGACGCCGTGCCGCCCGCGCAGTTGCTGGAGATCGACCGCTGGGCGCTGGACCGCGCGGCCGAGCTGCAGGCCGAGATCCTGCGCCACTTCGACATCTACGAGTTCCACCCGGTGGTGGCCAAGCTGCAGGTCTTCTGCTCCGAGGATCTGGGCGCCTTCTACCTGGACGTGCTGAAGGACCGCCTGTACACCACCGCGCCCAAGAGCCTGGCGCGGCGCAGCGCACAGACGGCGCTGTGGCAGATCACCCAGGCGATGCTGCGCTGGATGGCGCCGTTCCTGAGCTTCACCGCCGAGGAGGCCTGGCCGGTGCTGGCCGGCGCGGCCAACCAGGGCTCGATCTTCTTCGAGACCTTCTGGAAGTTCACCACGCCCGACGAGGCGCTGCTGGCCAAGTGGGCGCGCGTCCGCGCCATCCGCGACGCGGCCAACAAGGAGATCGAGGCGGTGCGCACCGCCGGCCAGGTGGGCGCTTCGCTGCAGGCCACGCTGACCATCACCGCCGGCGCCGACGACGCCGCGCTGCTGCGCTCGCTGGGCGAGGACCTGAAGTTCGTCACCATCACCTCGGCCGTCACGGTCGTCGATGGTGCTGAACTGGCGATCCGCGTCACGCCGGCCAGCGCCGCCAAGTGCGAGCGCTGCTGGCACTACCGCGAGGACGTGGGCGCCGACGCTGCGCACCCCACCCTCTGCGGCCGCTGCGTCAGCAACCTGCACGGCGCGGGCGAAGCCCGCTCGGTGGCCTGATGGCGCGGCGCTCTGCGGGCGGTGGCGCCGGCCTGTTCGGCTGGCTGGGCCTGGCCGGCGTGGTGCTGCTGCTCGACCAGTTCACCAAGGTGCTGATCGTCGGCAACTTCGCGCTGGGCGAGGTGCACACCGTCACGTCCTTCTTCGATGTGGTGCGGGCGCACAACCACGGTGCCGCCTTCAGCTTCCTGTCCGACGCGTCAGGCTGGCAGCGCTGGTTCTTCACCGGCCTGGGCACGGTGGCGGCGGTGGTGATCATCTTCCTGCTGCGCCAGCATGCCGGCCAGACGCTGTTCTGCCTGGCGATCAGCCTGATCCTGGGCGGGGCGGTGGGCAATGTGATCGACCGCCTGTGGCATGGGTATGTGATCGACTTCCTGCAGTTCCACTGGAGCTGGCTGGCGCCGATGTTCACGCAGGGCTACTTCCCGGCCTTCAACCTGGCCGACAGCGCGATCACGCTGGGTGCCGTGCTGCTGGTGCTGGACGAGCTACGGCGCGTGCGGCGCAGCTGAGTTCGCCGGCCGCGGCCAGCGCAGCCGCACCCGGGTGCCGGCGGGCGAGGCCGGCTCGATGTCGAGCTGCGCGCCCAGCGCCTGGGCGCGGCTGCGCATGTTGCGCACGCCCAGGCCGCCTTCGGCGCGGCCGGGCCCGACACCGTCGTCCACCACGCTGAGCACCACCGCGCCCAGCAGGTCGGTCTCTGCACGGATCGTCACGCTGTGCGCCTGCGCATGGCGGATGACGTTGGTCACCGCCTCCAGCACGATGCGCTGCACGTGCAGCACGCTCTGCGGCGACAGGCCATCGGTCTCGGGGAGGTCGCCCATCTCCCAGGCCAGGCTCAGGCCGGCAGCCTTCAGGCGTGGCTCCAGGCGATGGCGCAGCATCGCCAGCACGGTGGTGAGGTCGCCCTCGGCGCCCTGCAGCGAATCCACCGCCACGCGCATGTCGTCCAGCGCGGTGCGGGCCAGTTGCTCCACCTCGCCGCGGTCGACCTGCGGCCGCTGCACCAGGTGCATCAGGCCCACCAGGTGGGCGCCCACGCCGTCGTGCAGCTCACGCATGATGCGCTGGCGCTCCTCGGCCACGGCGCGCTGGCGCTGCTGCACCTCCAGCGCGTCGAAGGCGCTGCGCAGTTCGGCCTCGCGCTGGCGCACGCGCGCGGCCAGCTCGTCGCTGGAGGCGCGCAGCGCGGCCACGCTGCGGCTGAAGCGGTCGGCCACCAGGCCGGCCATGATCAGCGCGAAGCAGAACACCACATGGGTCATCCAGGTCAGGCGCAGGCCGGTGGAGTGCACGCTGCGCACCCACAGCAGGTCGTGCACGCCCGCCACCACCGCCAGCACGCCGGCCGCGGCCAGCACCAGCGCGATCGTGCGGCGGCTGGTCCAGGCCTCCTGCGCGACGATGATCACCGTCACCACGCCCAGCGGCACCAGCGCCGCCAGACCCAGCGTCCACAGCAGCGGCTCGGCCCAGGCGAACGAGGCCGCGGCCAGCAGCGCCGCGCTGCCCAGCACGCCCCACACGCCCCAGGTCATGGCCCTTGTCAGCCGGCCCAGCGCCATCAGCGTGAACTGGCAGATCAGCGCCAGGTGCGCCGCATAGCTGGCGGCCACCAGTGCGCCCCACACAGGCCAGGGCAGCCAGGGCTCGGGCTGGATCTGGTCGATGTTGCGCACCATGCCCAGCCAGGCCGACAGCGCGAACACGCCGTACAGCGCGTCGCGCTGGCGCCACCACAGCAGCGTGGCCAGCCCGCCCATGATGGCCAGGCTGGCAGCGAACACGGTGGACGAGGTCTGCCGCCAGTCCTGCAGCCGGTCGAACATCGGCCGCACCTCGGCCTCGGGGCCGTAGTGCATGACCGACAGGCCACCCCAGCGCTGGCGCTGGATGCTCACCTCGATCATCAGCTCGTTGGGTCCGTCGGCCCTCAGCAGCGCGGCCGGCAGTTGCAGCAGTTGCGGCGCCTTCGACGCGTCGTAGGTCGGATCGTCCAGCACGCCCAGGCGACGCAGCGTCACCCCATTGAGACGGATCTCCGCCTGGTTGCCCAGGCGCGAGAACAGCAGGGCCATGTCGTCGCGGGTGCGCGGCGGCAGCACCACGCGGTAGAGCGCCCGCCCGCCCAGGCCCGGAAAGTCCAGGTCCCAGCGCCGGCCCAGGTCGCGCTCACCCTCCACCACCGCCGCGCCATCGGGCTGCAGCCGGGCCCAGGCGTGGTCGATCTCGCGCACCGGCTCGGCGGCACACGGCAGCAGCGTGCCCAGCCCGGCCAGGGCCAGCGCCAGGCGCAGCAGCGAGCGGAAGAGCAGACGTTGAAGCATGGAGCGGCAGGGGCACGCGGCGCAGCGGCGCCGCGATGGTAGCCGCTTCGGTGCGCACGCCGCGTGGGACTTGTTCAGCGTTGCCTTAGACTGGGCCCATGCTGATCGACGCACTGGTCTCCGCCCGCGACCTGGGTCGCCTGGTGGACATCGTGGGGGTGCTCACCCGCCACGGCCTGGGCGATCTGGTCCAGCGCATGGGCTGGACCGAGGCCCTGGAGAAAGCCGGCCACCACATGCGCCTGGAGCGCACCGCCGAGCTGGCCCGGCTGCCGCGCCCGGTGCAGCTGCGCATGGCGCTGGAAGAGCTGGGCCCCACCTTTGTCAAGCTGGGCCAGATCCTGGCCGGCCGGGCCGACCTGCTGGGGCCCGAGTACATCGCCGAGCTGGAGCACCTGCACAGCCGGGTCCCCGCGCTGCCGCTGGAGGCCCTGCGCAGCCAGCTGCGCGAGGACCTGGGCGGCGAGCCCGAAGACGTCTTCGCCCACTTCGACCCCGAGCCGCTGGCTGCGGCCTCGATCGCCCAGGTGCACCGTGCCCGCCTGCACGATGGCACCGAGGTGGTGGTCAAGGTGCGCCGCCCCGGCATCGGCGACGTGATCGATGCCGACCTGCGGCTGCTGGAGCGCCTGGCCGCGATCGCCGAGAACCGCCTGCCCGCGCTGGCGCCCTACCGCCCGCGCGGCCTGGTGCACGAATTCGGCCGCTCGCTGCGGCGCGAGCTGGACCTGGCCGCCGAGTGCCGCAACGCCGAGCGCATCGCGGGCAACCTCAAGCCGCTGGACTTCGTGGCCATCCCGCCGGTGGTGTGGGACTTCACCAAGGAGCGCATCAACGTCCAGCACTACGTGGGCGGCGTGCCTGGGCAGGCGCTGGACCGGCTGGACGCCGAGGGCTTCGACCGCCAGCTGCTGGCGCGCCGCGGTGCCCAGGCGGTGATGAAGATGATCGTCGAGGACGGCTTCTTCCACGCCGACCCGCACCCCGGCAACGTCTTCTACCTGCCGGGCAACCGCATCGCCTTCATCGACTTCGGCATGGTGGGCCGCCTGAGCCAGCGCCGGCGCGAGGAACTGCTGCAGTTGCTGCTGGGCCTGGTGCAGCGCCAGCCGCGCCAGGTGGCCGACGTGCTGCTGGACTGGGCCGAGGCCCAGGGCGGCGGCCTGGCCGGCGCCCACCTGGGCCAGCTCGAGGCCGAGATCGAGGGCTTCGTCGACCAGTACCACGGCACCCCGCTGGCCCAGCTGAACCTGGGCCAGATGCTGGCCGACACCACCGCCATCCTGCGTGAACACCACCTGGCCCTGCCCTCGGACCTGGCCCTGCTGATCAAGGCCTTCATCTCGCTGGAGGGCATGGGCCGCGCACTCGACCCCGCCTTCCACATGGCCACCGAGGCGCTGCCGCTGCTGCGCCAGGTGGTGCGTGCGCGCTACCAGCCGCGCGCGCTGGCGCTGCGCGGCTGGAGCTCGCTGCAGCGGGTGCTGCAGATGGCCGAGCAGCTGCCGCACGACATCTCGCACCTGCTGCGCAGCGCCCGCCGCGGCCAGCTCAACGTGGCGATCGACGTGGTCCACCTGCAGCATGTGGGCGACCAGCTCGACCGCGCCGCCAGCCGGCTGGCGGTGTCGCTGGTGATCGCCGCACTGATCATCGGCTCGTCGATCGTGATGACGGTGGGCGGCGGGCCACAGCTCTTCGGCCTGCCCGCCTTCGGCCTGCTGGGTTTCGTCAGCGCCACGGTGGGCGGCATCTGGCTGGTGCGCAGCACGCTGCGCGCCCGCCGCCACGACTGAGGTGCTCATGCCCATCGACCTGCCCAAGGACGTCCGCGCTCAGGCCATCGCCTCGATCGAGCGCTACTTCCGCGAACACATGGACGAGCCGATCGGCAACATCGCCGCCAGCGGCCTGCTCGGTTTCTTCCTCGAGGAGATCGGCCCGGTGGTCTACAACCAGGCGGTCAGCGATGTGCAGGAGCGCCTGCAGGCGCGCGTGGCCGAGGTGGACCTGGAGGTGCACGAAGAGGCCTTCGGGTACTGGAAGAAGTACGAGAAGGCCGCCAAGGGCCGGCGGTGACGCCGCGGCGCACCCGGCCATCGCGCCGCTCGCGCCCCACTCAGTGCGCGTAGCTGAAGGCGCGGGTGATCGTCCAGCGCTGGTCCTGCAGACGCCACAGGATGGTGAACTCGGCACGGCCCTCGCACGGGTGCGTGCCGCCGCCGGGCTTGTAGTGGCAGAACGCGTGCTCGCCACGCGCCAGTGCACCGTAGTCCTTGATCGGCCAGACCTTCAGCGTGCCCGGCACCAGCTCGCGCTGGAACTTGCCGCAGACATTGGCCGCGGTCTGCGCGATCATCGCGTCGCGGGTCCAGGTGACGCCGCCGAGGTCGTGGTAGAACTCCACCGCCGGATCGAAGAAGCTGGCGTAGCGTGCCAGCTGGCCCGGTTCCTGGCAGCGGTTGAAGGCATCGAAGGCGGCGCTGTCGAGCGCGGCGATCGTGCGATGAAGTGCTGACTCGACCGGACTGTCGTCGGCGGCGCGAGCGGCCTGGGCGGTCATCACCATGCCGGTGAGGACGAGGCTGCACAGAGACGGGCGAAGAGCGGGCATCGGGAACCCCTGGGCGGATTGGGAAGGCTGACATCGTCGGTAGCCAGCCCGGCGCCATCAAGCGCACGGCGACCACCCGCACAGGCCGCTGACCAGCTGCAGTCGGGGCCGACGAACGGGCCCCGCGGCGACAGATCCACACTCAGATGTGAGTGATTGCTCTCCTTCGGGCCGCCATGGCACGTATGCGCATGAGGTGCCGCACACCGGGCGGCCCTCATGGCGCGAGGCCGCTGGGCATTTCCCGCTCAACAGCAGGCCACACGCGCCGATACATCCCTCAGGTCCTGCGGCGCACAGGCGGCGCCGTGGGTGTGATCCCCCTGAGCCTTGCCATGACCCCTTCCTCGCTGAACCACAGTTTCCGTCTGATCTGGTCCGACCGTCTGCAGGCCTGGGTGGCCGTGGCGGAATGCACGGCCGGGCGGGGGAAATCGCGGTCCGGGCGGGCGGGGCGGGTGCTGCGCAGCCTGCTGGCCTCGGCGTCGCTGCTGGGTGCGGGCGCCGTGTGGGCGGCCGATCTGCCCACGGGCGGTCGGGTGACCTCCGGCAGCGCGACGCTCAGCCAGAGCGGGCATCTGCTGACAGTGCAGCAGTCCAGCCAGCGGCTGGTCACCTCCTGGGACAGCTTCAGCATCGCGCCAGGCAGCACGGTGCGCTTCATCCAGCCGGGCGCCTCCTCGGTGGCGCTGAACCGGGTGCTGGGCGCCGAGGTGTCGACCATCCAGGGCGCGCTGCAGGCCAACGGCCAGGTGTTCCTGCTCAACCCCAATGGCGTGCTGTTCAGCCCCACGGCGCGGGTCGACACCGGTGGGCTGGTGGCCTCGACGCTGAACCTGGGCGATGCCGATTTCCTGGCCGGACGCTACCGCCTGAGCGGCAGCAGCACGGCCACGGTGCAGAACCAGGGCCAGATCCAGGCGCCGGGCGGCACGGTGGCGCTGCTGGCCGCGCGGGTGGTCAACGAAGGCCAGATCCGCGCGGACCGCGGCCATGTGGTGCTGGGCTCGGGCCAGGACATGACCCTGGACGTGGGCGGCCCGGTGCGCCTGCAGATCGACCGCGGTGCGCTGGACGGCCTGGTGGCCAACGGCGGGGCGATCCGCGCCGATGGCGGTACGGTGCTGCTGACCGCCCGGGCGGCCGACGCACTGAGCAGCTCGGTGATCAACCAGCAGGGCGTGATCCAGGCGCAGACGCTGTCCACCGGCGAGCGCGGCGAGATCGTGCTGCTGGGCGACATGGGCCACGGCACGCTGAACGCGGGGGGCCGGCTGGACGCCAGCGCGCCGACCGGCGGCCAAGGGGGCTTCGTCGAGACCTCGGCGGCCCAGGTCAACACCCAGGCGGGGCTGCAGGTCACGGCCGGGGCGCGCGATGGCGCGGGCGGTCAGTGGCTGATCGACCCGTACGACTACACGATCAACGCCACGGCCGCCGGCAACATCGCCTCGGCGCTGAACAGCGGCACCAGTGTCACCGTCACCACCCAGACCAACAACAGCAGCTACGGCGCCACGGCCAGCGGCAGTGGCGACATCACGGTCAGCAGTGCGATCACCAAGAGCGCCGGCGGCAACGCCACGCTGACGCTGCGCGCCGACCGCAACATCATCGTCAACAGCGCCATCAGCGCAAGCGCCGGCGCGCTGGGCATCACGCTCAGCTCGGCCAACAATGCGGCCAGCACGCTGGGCGGTGTGTCCATCAACGCCAACCTCAGCAGCAACGGCGGCCGCATCCTGATCGGCGGTGCCGGCGGCAGCGTGACCAGCAGCCAGGCCTACGGCATCGGCTATGCGCTCAACAGCAGCGCCAGCACGGCGGCGGTGAAGATCGGCAGCAACGTGTCGATCAGCTCGGGCGGTGGCGACATCACCATCAACGGCCGCTCGGCCGGTACCGCAGGCGGCGCCTACACCGGCGTCAACGGCGGCGTGTACGTGCTGTCTGGGGCCACGGTGGACACCAGCGGCGGCAACCTCTTCATCGGGGCGCGCAGCACCGGTGACGCCAAGGTCTTCGCCTTCGGCCTGGAAGCCTCGTCGGGCACCACCACCACCTTCAAGACCAGCACCGCAGGCGGCGGCATCTTCGTCGATGCGACCAACGACCTCAACGCGCTGGGCTCGCTGGGCCTGACCAGCAATGGCAGCCAGGCGCGCATCCAGTTCTGGGCGCCCAGCGTGGCGCACTTCCTGTTCCGCCTGAACGGCTCCAACCAGGCGGCCACCTTCACGCAGAGCCCGCCGTGCCACCCCGGCTACCCCAACTGCGGAACCATGGTCATCCCGGGCGGCAACCAGAGCTACACCTCGGCCGGCTACAACGCGGTGAGCATGGCGATGTACCCGATCTACATCTTCACCGGCAGCGCCACCCGCACCTATGACGGCACCACCGATGCCAGCGGCCTGGGGCTGAGCGCACTGGGCGGCCCGGTCGGCTTTGCCTACACCGACCTGGGCCCGCTGAGCTTCTCCACCTCCAGCAAGAACGTCGGCAGCTACACCTCGCTGACCAGTTCGGGCACCAACCCCACCACGTACCAGTCGGGCACCTACGCGGTGGCCTATTTCAATCAGGGCACCTACACCATCACCGCGCGGCCGATCAACAGTTTCTCGGCGGGCAACAAGGTGTACGACGGCACCACGGCGGCCCATGTCACCAGCAGCGACATCGTCAACGGTGACGCGGTGACGGTATCGGCCACCGGCGGCTTCACCAGCGCCAACGTTGGCCAGGGCATCACCGTGAACGTCAGCGGCGTGTCGCTGACCGGGGCCGATGCCGGCAACTACACCGTGAATGCCTCGGGCAACATCAGCACCACCGCCGACATCACGCCTGCGCCGCTGACCATCACCGCGGCCAATGCCAGCAAGACCTACAACGGCCTGGCCTACAGTGGTGGCAACGGCGTCAGCTATTCGGGTTTTGTCAACGGCGAGACCGCGAGCGTGCTGGGCGGCACGCTCAGCTATGGCGGCAGCGCGCAAGGTGCGACGAACGCCGGCAGCTACGCGATCACGCCGGCCGGGCTGACCTCGTCGAATTACGACATCAGCTTTGCCAATGGCACGCTGAGCGTCGATCCGGCCACGCTGACCTACACCGCCAGCGCTGCCTCGCGCACCTACGGCGCTGCCAACCCCAGCCTGAGCGGCAGCGTCACCGGCTTCGTCAATGGCGAGACCCTGGCCAGCGCCACCACCGGCACCGCCGCCTTCAGCACCACCGCCACCGGCAGCAGCCATGTCGGCAGCTACGGCATCACCGGCGCCGGCCTGACGGCGAACAACGGCAACTATGTCTTCGTGCAGGACGCCGGCAATGCCAGCGCACTGAGCATCACGCCCGCCACGCTGACCTACACCGCCAGCAGCGCCACACGCACCTACGGTGCGGCCAACCCGGCGCTGGGCGGCACCGTCACCGGTTTCGTCAACGGCGAGACCCTGGCCAGCGCCACCACCGGCACCGCCAGCTTCAGCACCGCGGCCACCAGCGCCAGCCATGTGGGCAGCTACGCGGTCAACGGCTCGGGGCTGAGTGCCAACCACGGCAACTACACCTTCGCCCAGGCCGCCGGCAACAGCAGCGCCCTGGCGGTCACGCCGGCGGCGCTGACCATCACCGCCAACGGGGACAGCAAGACCTACAACGGCCTGGCCTACAGTGGCGGCAACGGCGTCAGCTACTCGGGCTTCGTCAACGGCGAGTCGGACAGCGTGCTGGGCGGCACGCTCGGCTACAGCGGCAGCGCGCAAGGCGCCCGCAACGCCGGCAGCTACCTGATCACCCCCGCGGGCCTGAGTTCGTCGGACTACAACATCAGCTTCGCCAGCGGCACACTCATCGTGAACCCGGCCACGCTGACCTACACCGCCAACGCGGCCTCGCGCACCTACGGCGCGGTCAACCCGGCGCTGGGTGGCAGCGTCACGGGCTTCGTCAATGGCGAGACCCTGGCCAGCGCCACCACCGGCACGGCCGCCTTCAGCACCACCGCCAGCACCGGCAGTGGCGTCGGCAGTTACGGCATCAGCGGCAGCGGCCTGACGGCGAACCACGGCAACTATGTGTTCGTCCAGTCCGCGGGCAACACCCAGGCGCTGAGCATCACGCCGGCCACGCTGACGGTCACCGCCCATGACGCCCGCAAGACCTTCGACGGCCAGGCCTACAGCGGCGGCAACGGCGTCAGCTACAGCGGCTTCGTCAATGGCGAGTCGGCCGGCGTTCTGGGCGGTACGCTCAGCTACGGTGGCAGCGCCCAGGGCGCCAGCAACGCCGGCACCTACACCATCACGCCCCAGGGACTGACCGCCGCCAACTACACCATCGTCTTTGCCAACGGCAGTCTGACCGTGGACCGCGCCGCCCTGGTGGCGATCACCGCGGCGCTGTCTGGCCAGACCAGCAAGGTCTACGACGGCACGACCCGCGCCACCCTCGTGCCGGGCAATTTCGTGCTGAGCGGCTTCGTGGGCAGCGATGGCGCCACCGTGACACGCAGCGCGGGCGAGTACGCCAATGCGCAGGCCGGCACCGGCAAGCTGGTGAGCACCACGCTGCAGGCCTCGGATTTCGTGGCCAGCGGCGGCACCGATCTGTCGAACTACGTGCTGCCCACCAGCGCCAGCGGCTCGATCGGCACGATCACGCCGGCCTCGTTGACCGTGACGGCGGCGGATGTGGCCAAGGTCTACGACGGCCAGGCCTTCCACGGCGGCCAGGGCGTGCAGTTCAGCGGCTTCGTCAACGGCGAGTCGGCCAGCGTGCTGGCCGGCACGCTGAGCTACGGCGGCAGCGCCCAGGGTGCGCTGCATGCCGGCAGCAGTGTGATCCTGCCGCAGGGCCTGAGCTCGGCGAACTACGACATCCACTATGTCGGTGGCCAGTTGCTCATCACCCCGGCAACGCTGACGTTGGCGGCCCAGCCGGCGTCGCGCACCCAGGGCAGCGCCAATCCGGTGCTCGGCGGCAGCGTCACCGGCTTCGTCGGCAACGACACGCTGGCCAGCGCCACCACCGGAACCCTGGTCTTCACCAGCACGGCCGACGCCAGCAGCGCGCCAGGCTCCTACGCCGTGGTCGGCAGCGGCCTGAGCGCACGCTACGGCGACTACGTCTTCGTGCAGGCGCCCGGCAACCTGGACGCGCTGAGCGTGACCGCGCCGGCCAGCAACGCAGACGCCTTCCTGCCGCGCACCGCACCCGTCCCGAACTTCCCGGACAACGCGCTGCCGGCCCTGGGCAGCCAGGCCAGCGAGCCCACGCTGGGCAGCCTGAACTACGTGCCGATGAGCTCGGCGCCGACTGCAGACAACGCGCCCGCAGCGCCGACCAGCGGCGTGGCTGCCGCACCGGCCGGTGCGGGCCCGGCAGCGCCGGCTGCCGTCGGCCCACGTGCCGCGCGCGCCGGTCTGGCCGGCGTGGCCGTGTCCAGCGCCAATGGTCCGCTGGATGTCTTCGTGGTCGATGGCGGCATCAACGTCGACGCGCCAGACCGCGCGCCGGCACGCTGATCACCTCTGATTCCCCTGTTGTTCCGGTGATGCTGCGGCACCGCCACGCGATCCAATTTCCCACGATGACCCTCGCTCCCGTTCCCACCCGCCTGGCGCTGGCGCTCGCCTCGGCCCTGCTGGTTCCCGCCGCTCTGGCGCAGACCGGCGCCGGCATGCAGTTGCAGCAGCCCGTGCCCCCTCAGCCGCAGCTCAGCGACCCGGTGCTGCCTGCACCGGCATCTGCCCCGGCGGTGGCCGCCCCCAGCGGCAGCGGCCTGCGCACCGCGCTGCGATCGATCACGGTCAGCGGCAACACGCTGATTGACGCGCCTAGCCTGCTGGCGGCGTTGGGGCCCCTGGAAGACCGCCTGTTCGATCTGGCCGGGCTGCAGGCCCTGGCGCAGGCGGTGACCCAGCTCTACCGCGATCGCGGCTACCCCTTCACCCAGACCGTGCTGCCGCCGCAAAGCCTGGCCAGTGGTGAGCTGAGGCTGCAGGTCATCGAGGGCGTGTACGGCCGGATCACACCCGTGGGCGACGATCCACTGGTGCCGGGCGCGCAGCCCTTCCTGGACGCCCACCTCGCGCCGGGTGATGCCATCCACACCGCCGCGCTGGAACGCGCGATGCTGCTGCTCAACGACCAGCCGGGCTTCCGGGTCCAGCCCACGCTGCGCCCGGGCCAGGGCCGCGGTGAAGGCGACCTGGTGGTGGAGGTGGCACGCCGCAACCACTGGAGCGGCGAGGTCGGCCTGGACAACGCCGGCAGCCGCGCCACGGGCGAGTACCGCGCCCGCGCATCGGTGTCGATCAACAGCCCGTGGCGTTTCGGCGACCGCGTGGCACTGACCGCGCTGGCCACCGACAAGCGCATGTGGCTGGGCTCGGCCGAGTACGAGAGCCCGCTCGATGGACGGGGCCTGCGTGGCGGCCTGTCGCTGGCGCGCACCAGCTACCAGCTGAGCGGCGGCTTCTCGGCCCTGGACGCCCAGGGGCGCGCCGATGTGCTGGGCCTGCGGCTGAGCCAGGCGGTCCAGCGGACCCAGCGCAGCAACCTGAGCGTGTCGCTGGGCCTGCAGGAGAAGCGCCTGCATGACGACTTCGGTGGCGGCAGCCTGCAGCGCGACAAGCGCAGCCGCCTGGCCCTGCTGGGGCTGCAGTTCGACCACCGCGACGACTGGCTGGGCGGCGGCGTCACCTACGGCTCGACCAGCCTGACGCTAGGCAGCCTGTCGCTGGACGCCGCCTCGACCGTGACCGATGCCGTCACGGCCCGCAGTGCGGGCGACTTCCAGAAGTGGAACCTCGACATCGCCCGCATCCAGCGCCTGGGCGGGCCCTTCAGCCTGTACGGCCGGTTCTCGGCCCAGGCGGCGGCCAAGAACCTCGACGCCTCCGAAAAGCTCGGCCTGGGCGGCTTCCTGGGCGTGCGCGCCTACCCGCTGGGCGAAGCCAGTGGCGATGCCGGCTGGCTGGGTCAGATGGAGCTGCGCTGGGACCTGGGCGCGGTCACGATGTTCGCGCTGGCCGATGGCGGGCGCATGCGCACCAACCAGCAGCCCTGGTCGGTCGACAGCCAGGCGCGCCGTTCGCTGGCCGGTGCCGGACTGGGTCTGCGCTGGCTGCACCAGCACGCCAGCGTGGAGGCCACGCTGTCGCAGCGGGTGCGCGGCGGCGCGCCGACGGCCGACACCGCGGACCGCCGGCCGCGCGCGTTCGTGGTCGCGTCCTACCGCTTCGACTGACGGCCTCGGCTGCGCTGCGGCTGCTCAGCGCAGGCGCGCGATCGCCACGAACGCGGCGGTCAACAGCGCGCCGTGGCTCACTGCCGCGGCAATCGCCAGCACGATGGCCGGCTTCAGCACGGCGGGTCGGTCGGCCCGGGCGATCACCAGCACCGCGCTGGGCAGCGACAGCGCCAGCGAGCCCAGCGCCCACCACGCGGTCATCGGCAGCACGTCGGCCCGCCACCAGGCAAGCAGCCAGCCGTGGGCCAGCAGCACGCTGCCCAGGTGCGCCCAGGCCGCCGGCCGCGGCCCCCAGCGCACGACCAGGGTGCGTTTGCCCACCGTGGCGTCCGCGGCGGCATCCGGGTACTGCGCCACCCACAGCACGTTCATCACCAGCAGCGCCAGGCTGACGCCGCTGACCATGGCGATGGCGCTGAAGGCGTGGCGCTGCACATAGTCGGCGCCCACCACGATCAGCCACCAGCCGGCGGCCACCGACAACTCGCCCAGGCCGCGCGACATCAGCGCCACGCGCGGGCTGGAGTAGGCCCAGCCCAGCAGCGCGCCCGCCAGCCCCACCAGCAGCAGACCGGGGCCGGCGCGCGCGGTCAGCAGCAGCCCGCCGCCGATGACGACGATGGCCAGGTTGATCGCCGCCGTCCGGACCTGCGCCGCGCTGAACACACCGTCCTGGATGAAGCGCGAGCCGCCGGTGAAGGGGCCGATGCGACCGGTGTTGACGGCGTCCGAGCCGCCCACCGCGTCGCCATAGTCATTCCACAGGTTGACCGCCGCATGGGTGAGCAGCGCCAGCAGCACGGTGGCCACCGCACCCAGCGGGTCCCAGCCGCAGCCGCAGGCCTGGGCCTGGGCGATGCCGGTGGTCACGGCCACCAGCGTGACGCTGAGGAAGCCGGGGCGGCTGGCCGCCACCCAGCGGCCGGCCCGTGCGATGTGCTCAGATACTGCCATGGGTACCCAGCATACGGCAGAAATGGACAGGGGCCCCGCAGGGCCCCTGAATGGCGCTCAGCGCGCTCCGTGCGCTCAGGCGGCCGCTTGCGGGTTGCGCAGGCGGATGTGCAGTTCGCGCAGCTGCTTCTCGTCGACCAGGCTGGGCGCGCCGGTCAGCAGGCACTGGGCGCGCTGGGTCTTCGGGAAGGCGATGACGTCGCGGATCGACTCGGCCTTGGTCATCAGCGTGACCAGGCGGTCCAGGCCGAAGGCCAGGCCGCCGTGCGGCGGCGCACCGTACTGCAGCGCATCCAGCAGGAAGCCGAACTTGACCTTGGCGTCCTCGGGCGTGATCTTCAGCGCATCGAAGACCTTGGACTGCACCTCGGCGCGGTGGATACGGATCGAGCCGCCGCCCAGTTCCCAGCCGTTGAGCACCATGTCATAGGCCTTGGCAATGCAGGCACCGGGGTCGGTGTCCATCAGGTTCTCGTGGCCGTCCTTGGGGCTGGTGAACGGGTGGTGCACCGCGTTCCAGCGGTCCTCCTCCTCGTCGTGCTCGAACATCGGGAAGTCGACCACCCACAGCGGCGCCCAGACGTCGTCGAACAGGCCATGCGACTTGCCGAACTCGGAGTGGCCGATCTTGATGCGCAGCGCGCCGATCGCGTCGTTGACCACCTTGGCCTTGTCGGCGCCGAAGAAGATCAGGTCGCCATTGCAGGCGCCGGTGCGCGCCAGGATCTCGGCGATCGCGGCATCGTGCAGGTTCTTGACGATCGGCGACTGCAGGCCCTCGCGGCCCTTGGCCACATCATTGACCTTGACCCAGGCCAGGCCCTTGGCGCCGTAGATCTTGACGAACTCGGTGTAGCCGTCGATCTCGCCGCGGCTCATCTCGCCGCCGCCAGGCACGCGCAGCGCCACCACGCGACCACCCGGGGTGGTGGCGGGGGTGGAGAAGACCTTGAAGTCGACGTCCTTCATCACCTCGGTCAGCTCGGTGAACTGCAGCTTGACGCGCAGGTCAGGCTTGTCCGAGCCGTACTTGAACATCGCGTCGGCGTAGCTCATCACCGGGTAGACCGGCAGGTCCACGCCAATGGCGTTCTTGAACACCGTGCGGATCATGCCCTCGAACATCGCGCGGATCTCTTCCTCGGTGAGGAAGGAGGTCTCGATATCGATCTGCGTGAACTCGGGCTGGCGGTCGGCGCGCAGGTCCTCGTCGCGGAAGCACTTGGTGATCTGGTAGTAGCGGTCGAAGCCGGCCACCATCAGCAGCTGCTTGAACAGCTGCGGGCTCTGCGGCAGCGCGAAGAACTGGCCGTCGTGCACGCGGCTGGGCACCAGGTAGTCGCGCGCGCCCTCGGGCGTGGACTTGGTCAGCATCGGGGTCTCGATGTCGACGAAGCCGTTGGCGTCGAGGAACTTGCGCACTTCCATCGCCACGCGGTAGCGCAGCATCAGGTTCTTCTGCATCGCCGGGCGGCGCAGGTCCAGCACGCGGTGCGTCAGGCGCACGGTCTCGCTGAGGTTGTCGTCGTCGAGCTGGAACGGCGGCGTGACGCTGGCGTTGAGCACTTCCAGCTCATGGCACAGCACCTCGACCTTGCCGGAAACGAGGTTGGCGTTCTCGGTGCCGGCCGGGCGGGCCCGGACCTTGCCGACGACCTTCAGGCAGAACTCGCCGCGCACGCCCTCGGCGGTCTTGAACATCTCGGGGCGGTCGGGGTCGCAGACGATCTGCACCAGGCCTTCGCGGTCGCGCAGGTCGATGAAGATCACGCCGCCATGGTCGCGGCGGCGATGGGCCCAGCCCATCAGGGTCACGGTCTGGTCCATCAGCGCTTCGCTGACCAGGCCACAGTAGGTGGTACGCATGGGATGCTTCTCCGTACGGAAACTGGTGAGGTGGCGGTGCCGCGCGGGCGCCGCAGAGGTGTTGTCGTGCCTCGGGGGTGGAGCGGTCAGCCCTCAGGACTGAATGCCGGGCCAGGCATTCAGCCCGCCCGGTTGGGGTCAGCCTCCTCCGGCCGGGGCTGCGGGGCCTCGGCCGGGGGCGCGACCACGCCCATCGAGATGATGTACTTGAGCGCCTCGTCCACGCTCATCTGCAGCGGCCGCAGCGCGGTGCGCGGCAGCATCAGGAAGAAGCCCGAGGTGGGGTTGGGCGTGGTGGGCACGTAGACGCCCACGTGCTCGCCCGGCAACTGGTCGGCCACGTCGCCACCGGGCGTGCCGGTGACGAAGGCGATCGTCCAGGCGCCGGCACGCGGGTACTCGATCAGCACCGCCTCGCGAAAGGCGTTGCCGTTGCTGGAGAACAGCGTGTCCGAGACCTGCTTGACCGAGCTGTAGATCGACTTGACGATGGGGATGCGGTTGAGCAGCGCATCCCATTGCCGCACCCACCACTGGCCGAAGATGTTGGTGACGAACACGCCGGTCAGCACCAGCAGCACGACCATCACCACCACGCCCAGGCCCTTGATCCGGCGCAGCGCGTCAAGGAAGTCGTAGGCGCTGTGCGGCAGCAGCACCTGCGCCACCGACAGCACGCCGGCGAACATGCCGTCCATCATGCCCAGCACCCACAGCAGCACCCAGACGGTGATGGCCAGGGGCAGCCAGGTCAGCAGGCCGGCGAGCAGGTACTTTTTCACGTCAGGGGGTGTCCCGGGTCAATGGCAGGCGCAGGAGCCGCCGCAGGGCGTGCCGCCCGACGGTGCGGCAGGCGCGCTGCTGTCAGCCGCAGGAGCGGCGGCCGGCGCGGCAGCGGCGGTGGATGCAGCGGCGGCGCCACCGCCCTTGAAGTCGGTGGCGTACCAGCCCGAGCCCTTGAGCTGGAAGCCGGCGGCAGTCAGTTGCTTGGAAAACTGCTCGGCACCGCAGGCGGGGCAGACCGTCAGCGGGGCATCGGACATCTTCTGCAGCACGTCCTTGGTGTGGCCGCACGCGCCGCAGCGATAGGCGTAGATCGGCATGACCTGTCCCTCACACAAAACCGTTGATTATAAATTGACCGCCCCGTCGCTGGTTGCCCAGGCCGGCGGGGAGGTCGCCCGAGAGGGCGAAGGTGGGGACGATGGCGCCCGGCTTCAAGCCCCCGGCGCGTCGGGCAGGCCTTCGACGTGCTGTTTGTGCACGTGGCGGTTCTTCAGCCACTGCGGCGCCAGCGAGCCGGCGATCATGCCCACGAAGGCGGCGATCAGGCCGGCCAGCTGGCCCGGGAAGGCCTGGCCGAAGTCGCTGACCTGCGGGAAGAAGACGATCCACACACCGACGCCGGCGCCCAGCGAAAAGATCGCGCCCTGGGTGGTGGCGCGCTGCCAGTACAGGCCCATCACCAGCGGCACGAAGGCGCCGACCAGCGTCACCTGGTAGGCGGCCGAGACGAGGTCGTAGATCGGCGTGCCCTTCATCGCGATCGCATAGGCCAGCACCAGCGCGGCGAAGATGACGATGGTCCAGCGCATCGCCAGCAGCTGTTCGCGGTCCTTCATCGGGCCGCGCAGGTTCTTGACGATGTTCTCGACGAAGCTGGTGGAGGGTGCCAGCAGCGTGGCCGAGGAGGTGCTCTTGATGGCCGACAGCAGCGCGCCGAAGAACAGGATCTGCATGATCAGCGGCATCTGGCCCAGCACGAAGGTGGGCAGCAGGCGCTGGTAGTCGTTCTCGGCCAGGTCCAGGGCCTGCTGGCCCAGCACCACCACCGCGCTCATCACGATGAACATGGGCACGAAGGCGAACAGGATGTAGGCAAAGCCGCCGATCATCGCGCCGCGGCGCGCGGTCTGCGCGTCCTTGGCCGACATCACGCGCTGGAACACGTCCTGCTGCGGGATGCTGCCCAGCATCATGGTCAGTGCGGCGCCCAGGAACATCGCGATCTCGGTGAAGCTGGGTTCGGGGAAGAACTTCCACAGGTCCTTGTCGGTGGCCACGGCCAGCACCTTGTCGGCGCCGCCGGCCAGGTCGGCCGAGAAGATGGCGATCACCGACAGGCCCACCACCAGCACGATCATCTGGATGAAGTCGGTCCAGGCCACCGCCAGGAAGCCGCCCACCACCACATAGATCAGCACCGCCAGCGTGCCGACGATCATGCCGGCGGTCTCGCTCATCGCACCGTCGGTCAGCACCGAGAAGACCAGGCCCAGCGCGGTGATCTGCGCCGCCACCCAGCCCAGGTAGCTCAGGATGATGGCCAGCGAGCAGAAGACCTCGACGCCCTTGCCGTAGCGCTCGCGGTAGAAGTCGCCGATGGTCAGCAGGTTCAGCCGGTACAGCTTGGCCGCAAAGAAGGCGCCCACCAGGATCAGGCAGGTGCCGGCGCCGAACGGGTCTTCCACGATGGCGCCCAGGCCGCCCTGGACGAAGCGTGCCGGGATGCCCATCACCGTCTCGGCGCCGAACCAGGTGGCGAAGGTGGTGGTGATCACCATGATCAGCGGCAGGCTGCGGCCGGCAATCGCGAAGTCGCTGGTGTTCTTGATGCGCGTGCCGGCCCACAGGCCCAGGCCGAGCGTGCCCAGCAGGTAGAGCACGACGAAGACGATCAGCGTGGTGTTCATGGCGCGAACTTGAGGGTCTGGCAGGAAGCGGCCGCCCCAACGCGGCCGGGGGCGATTATCGCGGCAGCGGCGGCCCGGTTGCGGTGCGGCGTCGATGCCGGCGCGACCCCTGCGCCCCGCCGTCACCCGGGTCACCCGGGGAGACCCGCGCTAGGACAAACCCGTTGATCGGGCGGTTTGGCCGCAGACCCTAGGGAAAGCGACAAGGCCGGCGCCTTGTCAAGGCCAACGCTCGACCCTAAGCTTGTCTGAAAGCGCTTTCAACCATCTCATCCCTTCCCGATCCGACGGCCCAGATCCCGACCCGACGCCCCAGCGGCCGCCTCACGGAGGCGGCTACGGCTGACCGAAAGGCCCGACCCGCATGAACGCCTTTGCGAACCGATTCTCCCTGGCTGCCAGCCTGCTGGCCGCCTGCCTGGTGCTGGCCGCTTGCGGCGGCGGCAGCGCCACCCCGCCGCCGGTCACCGTGTCCGAGCCCACCGGCGGCGGCACCTCCACCGACACCACGCCCCCCACGCTGACGATCACCGACGATGTGGCCGACGGCGTGAAGGCCTCTGGCGACGTGACCTTCACCTTCACCTTCAGCGAGCCGGTGGGAACCTCGTTCAACACCGCGGGCGTCAGCCTCACCGGCGGCACCAAGGGCGCGTTCACGGTGACCAGCAACAGCTCGGCCACCCTGGTGGTGACGCCCCTGCCCGACACCGTCGGCTCGATCGTCATCACGATCGGGGCGGGCAAGTTCTTCGATGCCGCGAACAACCTGAACACGACCAGCATCACGCACAGCCAGGACTACGACACCGACCTGCCGCCCACCGTGTCGATCACCGACGACGTGGCCGCAGACGTGGCCGATGGGCCGGTCACCTTCACCTTCCACTTCAGCAAGGACATCGGCTCGTCCTTCACGGCGGCGGACATCAGCACCTCGGGCGGCAGCGTCGGCGCCTTCACCCGTGTCAGCGGCAGCGTGGCCACGCTGCGCATGCTGCCGCCGGCCAATGGCACCGGCAGGCTGTCGGTCAGCGTGGCACCGGGCTCGGTGATCGACCTGGCGGGCCACGCCAACACCGTGGGTGCCTCCGCCCACCAGGACTACCTCACCACGGCCGATGTGACGCCGCCGACGCTGCTGATCACCGACAACGTCCTGACCGACCCGGCCAGCGGCGTGGTCACCTTCACCTTCACCTTCAGCGAGGACGTGGGCAGCAGCTTCACGGCGGGCGACATCGCCGTGACCGGCGGCACCGCGGGCACGCTGCAACGTGTTGACGCCACCACCGCGCGGCTGGCCGTGACACCCCCCACCAACGCCAGCGGCGTGATGAGCGTCAGCGTGGCCGCCGGCCGCTTCAGCGACCTCAGCGGCAACGCCAACACCGCGGCAGCCAGCGCCAGCCAGAGCTTCGACACCCGCGTGACCTCGGGCGACACCGGCACCTGCACCAGTGCGCCCTGCCTGGATTTCGCCGGTGCCAACGTCGGCTACCTGCCCTTCGAGGGACTGGTCACGGCAGAGCAATCGGCCGATCCGGTCAATGCGCTGAACAAGGTGGCCAAGTTCGTCAAGGGCCCGAGCGGCCAGCCCTGGGCCGGTGCCACCGTCTACACCGCGGCCACCGACAACTCGGTGGCTGCGGTGGGGCTGTCGACCAGCAAGCTGGTCACGCTGCGGGTCTATGCCGAGGCGGCCGGCCAGACCATCCGCATGAAGATCGAGAATGCGGCCGACTCGCTCACCTCGCTCGAGGCCGAAGCCCTGACCACCCAGGCAGGCGTCTGGGAGACGCTGACCTTCGACTTCTCGGCACCGGTGGCGGGCACCTACGACCCCTGCAAGGCCTACAACAAGGTCAGCCTGTTCCCGCAGTTCTCGGTCAGCGCCCCGCCGGCCGCGAACACCACCACCTACTTCGACGAACTGAAGTACGCCGCCGACACCGGTGGTGGCGGTGGTGACAGCTGCGGTGTCGACCTGATCGACCTGGTCGGCGGCAAGTTCGCCAGCAGCTATTCAGCGTCCGGCAATGCCTGGATCTCGGCCGAAGGCGGCGACGCGATCACCTACATCGACAGCAGCGTCACCACCCAGTACTGGTGGGGCGGCTCGGCCCCGGGATCGGACACCACGCCGGCCAACTACTACTTCGGGTATGGCATCAATGTGGCCAGCAAGCCCTGGGGCTTTGCCGCCGCCGTGAAGGCGCCCACCAATGGCGCGGCGCGCGTGGCGCAGTACGGCAGCTTCAAGATCGAGGTCTGGGGCAACGACGAGTTGATGCGCACCCTGCCCACGCTGACGGTGCTGATGGTCGGCAAGACGATCAATGGCTGCGCCGCGGTGCTGCAGGGCAGCTTCCAGGTCACCGGCACCGGGCCGCGCGCCTACACCGTGCCGATGTCCAGCCTGGTGCTGCAGACGCCCTGCGCCTTCACCACGCCGACGGCGGCCCTGATCGGCGGCGTGGCCGAGATCCACATCCAGGTGCTCGGCGACAACGTCCAGTACAGCACGCCCGCCGACGGCAATGGCAACTACGCGAACGGCCTGAACATCGGCCCGATGACCTTCCTCAACACCGGCCTGATCCGCCACAAGCGGCCCCAGGCCCACCCGCCCCGCCTGCCCAGGCCGCACCTGCGCGCCACCGACTGAGGCGCCGACCTTCCACGACACGCAAGCCAGCCCGGCAGGACCCTTGCCATCCTGCCCACCACAAGACTGAGCCCATCTGAAAGCGATTTCAGACGCGATACCGCCGCGATGGCAACGACCCCACTCCCTCACCCGTCCGCAAGGAGCTTCCGACCATGACCGCCTCTCTCAAGACCTTCCCTCTGTCAACGCTGGCCCTCTCCGTGGCCCTGTGCCTGGGCACGGGCTTCGTCACCTCCGCCGTGGCCGCCACCGAAGCGACCTGCGCCCGTGGCACGACCTGCCTGAGCTTCAGTGCCAGCACCCTGTACGACCCGTTTGAAGGTCTGGTGTCGGCCGGCATGGTCAAGGACCCGGTCAAGGCGAACCGCCCGAACAACGTGGCCAAGTTCGTCAAGGGCCCGTCCGGCCAGCCCTGGGCAGGCGCCACGGTGTACACCAACGCCACCGACAAGTCGGTCAAGCCGATCGGGCTGGACAAGAGCAAGATCATCACCGTGCGCGTCTATGCCGCGGCAGCCGGCCAGACGATCCGCCTGAAGGTCGAGAACTCGCTGGACCCGACCACCTCGGTCGAGACCGATGCCACGACCACGGTCGGTGGCGCCTGGGAAACGCTGACCTTCGACCTGGGCCAGCCGGCGCCCGGCACGCCCGCCTACAACCCGGCCAAGACCTACAACAAGATCAGCCTGTTCCCGCAGTTCTCGGTCACCGCGCCGCCGGCCGCGGACACCACCACCTACTTCGACGACCTGGTCTACACCACCAAGAAGGGCAGCGGTCCTCAGGCGCCGCTGGTCTACGCCGCCAACTATTCGCAGGTCGACCCGGTGACCTGGACCTCCACGCAGGGCGGCACCGCCGGCAACTACATCGACACCACGGTGCCGAGCCAGTACTGGTGGAACGGCGTCGCCCCGGGTGACGCCACGCCGAGCTTCTACTTCGGCTACGGCATCAACGTGAACCAGAAGCCCTGGGGCTTCGGCGCCTTCGTCAATGCGCCGGCCAATGGCACGGTCAAGGTGGGCGGCTACACGAACATGCGGATCGCCGTGTGGGGCAACGATGAGCTGATGAACCACCACCCGAACCTGGCGCTGCTGCTGGTGGGCCCGTCGATCAGCGGCTGCGCCGCCGTTCTGACCAGCTCGGTCGCGGTGACGGCTCCGGGCGTGCAGAACTACACCGTGCCGATCAGCAGCTTCGCCCTGACCACGCCCTGCGGCTATGCCAGCGCCAGCGCCGCGCTGGCGGGTGGCACGGCCTCGGCCCACGTGCAGGTGCTGGGCAGCAACATGCAGTTCACCGCGGCCACCGACGGCAATGGCAACTACGCGAACGGCCTGAACATCGGCCCGATCAGCTTCGAGTGAAGCTCCCCGCGGGCCTGGCGGGCGAGCGTCTGGCAACGGCGCTCACCGCCTGGCCTGCCGCCGCGCTCGGGGGCCCGCCCTCGGGCGCGTACCTGCAAGGGCGGACGCTCAGAGCCCGCCGTGGCCGAAGACCTGGGTGACCAGCCGGGCCACCACCATGCCCAGCAGGAAGCCGCCGGCGGCCACCAGCAGCATGGTCACCAGGCGGTTGGTGCGGCGCTGCTCGCGCAGCAGCGCACGCAGCAGATCGCGGTCGTCGCGCGGCGGGCGCTCCAGCGCGTGGTGCACCAGGCGCGGCAGGTCGGGCAGCAGGCGGGCGTACTGCGGCGCCTCGTCCTTCAGGCGGCGCACCAGCGCGCGCCAGCCCACCTGCTCGTCCATCCAGCGCTCCAGGAAAGGCTTGGCGGTGTCCCACAGGTCGAGGTCGGGGTCCAGTTCGCGGCCCAGGCCTTCGACATTGAGCAGCGTCTTCTGCAGCAGCACCAGCTGGGGCTGGATCTCGACATTGAAGCGGCGCGAGGTCTGGAACAGGCGCAGCAGCACCTGGCCCAGCGAAATGTCTTTCAGCGGGCGGTCGAACTGCGGCTCGCAGGTGGCGCGCACCGCCGCTTCCAGCTGCTCGACGCGGGTGCTGGCCGGCACCCAGCCGCTCTCCACGTGCAGTTCGGCCACGCGCTTGTAGTCGCGGCGGAAGAAGGCGATGAAGTTCTGCGCCAGGTAGTTCTTGTCGACCTCGGTGAGCGTGCCGATGATGCCGAAATCCAGCGCGATGTAGCGGCCGAAGGTGGCCGGGTCGACGCTGACCTGGATGTTGCCCGGGTGCATGTCGGCGTGGAAGAAGCCGTCGCGGAAGACCTGGGTGAAGAAGATGGTCACGCCGTCGCGCGCCAGCTTCTTGATGTCCACGCCCGCCTCGCGCAGGCGGTCGACCTGGCTGATCGGGATGCCCTTCATCCGCTCCATCACGATCACGCTGGCAGTGCACAGGTCCCAGTGCATCTCCGGCACGATGATCAGCGGCAGGTCGGCCATGTTGCGGCGCAGCTGGGCGGCGTTGGCCGCCTCGCGCACCAGGTCAAGCTCGTCGTGCAGGTAGGTGTCGAACTCGGCCACCACATCGCGCGGGCGCAGGCGGCGGCCATCCACCGACAGCCGCTCGACCCAGCCCGCCAGCACATGCAGCAGCGCCAGGTCGTCCTCGATCACCGCCAGCATGCCCGGGCGCAGCACCTTGACCGCGACCTCGCGGCCGTCGGGCAGGCTGGCGAAGTGCACCTGGGCGATCGAGGCGCTGGCCACCGGCTCGGGCTCGAACTGCGCGAACAGCTCCGCCACCGGACGGCCCAGCGCCTGCTCGATCAGCGCCTGCGACTGCGCCGCCGGGAAGGGCGGCACGCGGTCCTGCAGATGGGCCAGTTCGGTAGCGATGTCGGGCGGCACCAGGTCGGGCCGGGTGGAGAGCACCTGGCCGAACTTGATGAAGATCGGGCCCAGCGCCTCCAGCGCCAGGCGCAGGCGCACGCCGCGGGGCTGGGCGGCGACCTCGGCCGCCGGCCGCACCAGCGCCAGCGCCCAGCCGGCGGGCCGGCGGGTCAGGGTCTGCAGTGCCAGCTCGACGACGCCCAGGCGCCAGAAGGTCAGGATGATGCGGGAGAGCCGCAGCAGCTTGCGCATCAGGGTTTGCGCACCGCGCCGGCGACACCCTGCACCAGGCCCCGGGCGGCGGCCAGCACCTGCTCGCCGGCCCGCGCGACGGTGTCGCCCAAGGGGCCGCCGACCACGCGCTCCAGATCGGCCGCGATGTCCCAGCGCACGTTGGCCAGGATCCAGGTGATGTCGGCGGCCAGTGCCGCGTCGCCCTCCACATGCACCTCGGGCACCTGGCCGCTGGCCAGGCTGCGCGCTGCACTCAGCGGCTGCGACGCATCCACGCGCAGGCGCAGGTCGGGTTGGTCGGCGCCAGGCTCGTCCGCGGCCACGGCCTCGAGCAGGCCGGCCGGGGTGATGCGCAGCGTCATCGGCGGCGGCGGCGGCAGCGGGATGCGCCAGCCATCGACCTCCACGCGCAGCGTGCGGCCGTGGCGGACCTTGAGGCGGTCGGTGGCGACGGGCGCCGCCGTGAGCACATGGTTGGCCAGCAGCACAAAGCGGGCGGCCGCGGCAGGCAGGACGAGATCGGTCAGCGGGTTGGCCATGGGGCGCGATTGTAGGAGGGCCCCCGAGCCGGCCCCACGCGCTGCGTCAAGCCCCCGCGCTGGCGTAGCCGTCCGGGTTGCCGCTCTGCCAGCGCCAGGCGTCGGCGCACATCTGCTCGAGGCTGCGCGTGGCCTGCCAGCCCAGCAGCTCGCGCGCCCGCGTGGCGTCGGCGTAGTAGCTGGGCAGATCACCGGGCCGGCGATCGACGATCTGGTACGGGATGGGCCGGCCGGCGGCCTGGCCGAACGCGCGCACCAGGTCGAGCACGCTGTAGCCCACGCCGGTGCCCAGGTTGACGGTGACGGAGCGCTGCTCGCCCAGCAGGTAGCGCAGCGCGGCCACATGGCCCTCGGCCAGGTCCATCACGTGCAGGTAGTCGCGCACACCGGTGCCGTCCGGCGTGTCGTAGTCGCCGCCGAAGACCGACAGGAACGGCCGTCGGCCCACCGCCACCTGCTGCACATAGGGCATCAGGTTGTTGGGCACGCCGCGCGGGTCCTCGCCGATGCGCCCGCTCTCGTGCGCCCCCACCGGGTTGAAGTAGCGCAGCCAGGCGATATGCCAGGACGGGTCGGCGGTCTCCAGGTCGCGCAGGATCTGCTCGCCCATCAGCTTGGTGCGGCCGTACACATTCATCGCGTCCAGCGGGTGCGCTTCGGTGTAGGGCAGGAACTGCGGCGTGCCGTAGACCGTGGCGCTGGAGCTGAAGACGAAGGTCTTGACACCGGCCCGGGCCATCGCCTGGCAGGTGCTGACCAGACCGCCGAGGTTGTTGGCGTAGTACTTCAGCGGCTCGGCCGCCGACTCGCCCACCGCCTTGAAGGCGGCGAAATGCACCACCGCGTCGATCGCGTGCTCGGCGAACACCCGGTCCAGCGCGGCGCCATCGGTGACGCTGGCCTGCACGAAGACCGGCGCCTGCCCGCCCAGCTCGGCCAGGCGGCGCAGCACCTCGGGGGAGCTGTTGGAGAAGTCATCCAGGCCCACCACCTCGAAGCCGGCCGACCACAGGGCCAGCCAGGTGTGAGAGCCGATGTAGCCGGTGGCACCGGTGAGCAGGACGCGTGGCATGGGGCGCTTCGAACAAGGACAAACCCGCAGTATGCCCCTGAGTCGTTACGCCCAGGCCACATCGGTTACGACTTGATATTGACGCCGGCGCAGCGGTTGGGCGACAGTGGCGGCGCGCCGGGCAGGCGGCGCGCCCACCCATGTCCCCGACGGCCCCGGCAGCAACCGGGCCGGGCCGCGCTTTTGTCCAGGAGTCTTCATGTCCCGTTCCATCCTGCCCCTGTTGACCGTGGCCGCCGCCCTGTGCGCTGCCAGCGCTGCCCAGGCTGCCGAGGTCTACACCGCGATCGGCGCGCCCGGCCTGATGCTGGGCGTGGCCCAGCCGATCAACAACCAGATCACCCTGCGCGCCGACCTGGCCAGCGCCGGCAACCGCAGCCGCAACAGCACCCAGGAAGGCATTGCCTACCAGGGCAAGCTGAAGTCCGGCCGCTTCGCCGTGTTCGGCGACTGGTTCCCGATGGACTCGGGCTTTCGCATCACCGCCGGCCTGACCAGCAATGACTACAAGCTGGACCTGGATGCCTCAGGCGCCGGCCGCACCGTGCAGGTGGGCGACGGCACCTACACCCTGACCGCGGCCGACGGCCTGGCCGTGGCAATGCGCTTTCCCAGCACCACACCCTACCTGGGCATCGGCTGGGGCCATCGCCTGGGCGACAGCGGCTGGCGCTTCAACGCCGACCTGGGCGCGATGATCGGCACCGCCAGCGTCACCGTGACCCCGCGCGGCCAGCTGGCCTCGCCGCTGGCCCAAGCCGACGTGGCCAAGGAAACCGCGCAGCTGCGCGACAAGGTGGAAAAGACCAAGGCGATCCCGCAGCTGAGCATCGGCGTCAGCTACGTCTTCTGACCGACACCTGAGCGCGCGGGTAGGCGGTCCGCCCAAGGCCCGCGCAGCCCCCTTGGGGGGCGAGTCCGGACGTGGTGCGTCCTGTGGACGCAGCACGCCTGACGAGCGGGGCAGCCGCCCGGCTGCCCGCGGCCTGCCAGGCGCGACGCCGCGCAGCGGCTAGCCTGGGGGCCTCAGCCCGGGCCGCCGGGCCGCTCCCAAGGCCCGGGAGCCCCCCTGGGGGGTGGCGAAGCCGCAGCGCGGCGAGCCTGGGGGCCGACAGCGCGGGCCGCCGGGCCGCCCCAAGGCCCGCGCAGCCCCCTCGGGGGGGCGAGTCCGGACGTGGTGCGTCCTGTGGACGCAGCACGCCTGACGAGCGGGGTAGCCGTCAGGCTGCCCGCGGCCTGCCAGGCGCGACGCCGCGCAGCGGCTAGCCTGGGGGCCGACAGCGCGGGCCGCCGGGCCGCCCCAAGGCCCGCGCAGCCCCCTCGGGGGGTGGCAAAGCCGCAGCGCGGCGAGCCTGGGGGCTCTAGTTCAACACTTGATGCCCACGTGCAGCGCCACCACGCCGCCGGTCATGTTGTGCACATCCACATGGCCGAAGCCGGCGGTCTTCATCATCGCCTTCAGCGTGGCCTGGTCGGGGTGCATGCGGATCGACTCGGCCAGGTAGCGGTAGCTGTCGGCATCGCCGGCCACCAGGCTGCCGATGCGCGGCAGGATGCTGAACGAGTACCAGTCGTAGGGCTTTTGCAGCGGCGCCGCCACCTTCGAGAACTCCAGCACCAGCAGCCGCCCGCCCGGGCGCAGCACGCGGCACATCTCGGCCAGCGCGATGTCCTTGTGGGTCATGTTGCGCAGGCCGAAGGCCACGCTGACCAGGTCGAAGCTGGCTTCCGGGTAGGGCAGTTGCTCGGCGTCACACAGGTTGGTGGGCAGCGCCAGGCCTTCGTCGAGCAGCCGGTCGCGGCCGGTGCGCAGCATCGCCTCGTTGATGTCGGTGTGGACCACCATGCCTCGCTCGCCCACTTTGCGCGCAAAGGCGCGCGAGAGGTCGCCGGTGCCGCCGGCGATGTCGAGCACCCGGTCGCCGTCCTTCAGGTTGGCCACCGCCACCGTGTAGGCCTTCCAGGCGCGGTGCAGGCCCATCGACATCAGGTCGTTCATGATGTCGTACTTGGAGGCCACCGAATCGAAGACGCCCTTGACCTTGCTGGCCTTGGCGGTCTCGTCGACAGTCTGGAAACCGAAATGGGTCTGCGACATGGTGCGCTCCTGGATCAGTGCGAGCTGCAGGCGCTGCCGGCCTTGGGCGGCATCGGCGCGTCGCGGTCCACGCCGGCTTCCTGCAGGCGCTGCTCGTAGCGCGACCACAGGTCCGCCTGCTCGGCGCCCAGGCGGTACAGGTACTCCCAGGTGAAGATGCCGCTGTCGTGGCCGTCGTCGAAGCTGGGCTGCACCGCGTAGTGGCCAACCGGCTCGATGGCGATGATGCCGACCTGGCGCTTGCCGGTCTGCAGCGTCTCCTGGCCGGGGCCGTGGCCCATGACCTCGGCCGAGGGCGAGTACACCCGCATCAGCTCGAAGGGGATGCGGAACTGCGCGCCATCACTGAAGGCGATCTCCAGCACGCGCGAGGCCTGGTGCAGGGTCAGGGCGGTGGGCAGCGGGGAAGCGGACATGGGGGAAATCTCCGTCACGGTGCGGCCAGGGCCGCGGCGATGCGCTCATCGACGGCCGGCAGGGCCAGGCCAATGCGGGCCAGCGCGTCCATGTCGCTGTCTCGCTGGCGCGCGCCCCAAATCGGCTGCGGGAAGTGGCTGTCGCGCTCGAAGCGCGCGATCACATGCCAGTGCAGGTGCGGCACCAGGTTGCCCAGCGCCGCCAGGTTGATCTTGGTGGGCGACAGCTGCTCGCGCAATGCGCGCTCCACGGTCACCACGGTATCCATCGCGTGGCTGCGGTCGGCAGCCGACAGGTCGCTGAACTCGGCCACGTGGGCGTTCCAGATGACGCGGTAGAAGGCCGGAAAATCCGGCGCGTCCTGCACCCGCACCACGCGCAGACGCGGCGTGGAGGCCACCACCGACCAGGCCGGTGTCTCCAGGTGGGTGCACAGCTCGCAGGCCATCACACCAGCACGCGCTCGATGCCGCCGGCGTTGGCGCGGGCGACATAGTCTTCCAGCCAGGTCGGGCCCAGCAGCTGGCGGGCCATCTCGACCACCACGTAGTCGGCTTCCAGCAGGCCGTTGGCCAGGTCATCGCCATAGCGCGACAGACCCTGCAGGCAGCTGGGGCAGCTGGTGAGGATCTTCAGGTTGTCCTGCGCGCCGACGCTGCCGGTGGCGCGCAGCGCCGCCTCGGCCTTGCGGATCTCTTCTTCCTTGCGGAAGCGCACCTGGGTGGCGATGTCAGGACGGCTCACGCCCAGCGTGCCGGACTCACCGCAGCAGCGCTCGCTCTTGACCACCGCGGGCCCGACCAGCGCGCGCACGGTCTTCAGCGAGTCCTGCTGCTTCATCGGGCTGTGGCAGGGCTCGTGGTAGAGGAAACCGCCCTTCGAGCCATCGAGGGTGATGCCCTTCTCGAGCAGGAACTCGTGGATGTCGACGATGCGGCAGCCGGGGAAGATCTCCTCGAACTTGTAGCCCTGCAGTTGGTCATAGCAGGTGCCGCAGGAGACCACCACGGTCTTGATGTCCAGGTAGTTCAGCGTGTTGGCCACGCGGTGGAACAGCACCCGGTTGTCGGTGATCATCTTCTCGGCCACGTCGAACTGACCCGAGCCGCGCTGCGGGTAGCCGCAGCACAAGTAGCCGGGCGGCAGCACGGTCTGCACGCCGGCCTGCCACAGCATGGCCTGGGTGGCCAGACCCACCTGGCTGAACAGGCGCTCGGAGCCGCAGCCGGGGAAGTAGAAGACGGCCTCGCTGTCCGCAGTGGTGGCTTGCGGGTCGCGGATGATCGGCACGTAGTTCTTGTCTTCCACATCCAGCAGCGCGCGGGCGGTCTTCTTGGGCAGGCCGCCGGGCATCTTCTTGTTGATGAAGTGGATGACCTGTTCCTTCAGCGGCGCCGCGCCCACCGTGGCCGGCGGGGCCGCGGTCTGCTTGCGGGCGGCCAGCTTCAGCACATCGTGCGCCAGGCGCTGGGCCTTCATGCCCACGCCCACCATCGCGCTGCGTGCCAGCTTGATGGTCTCGGGGCTGGTGGCGTTGAGCATCAGCATGGCCGCCGCGTTGCCGGGGCGCCAGGTCTTGTGGCCCATCTTGCGCAGCAGGTTGCGCATGGCCATCGAGACATCACCGAAGTCGATCTTCACCGGGCAGGGGCTGAGGCACTTGTGGCAGACCGTGCAGTGGTCGGCCACGTCCTCGAACTCGCCCCAGTGGGCGATCGACACGCCGCGGCGGGTCTGCTCCTCATAGAGGAAGGCTTCGACCAGCAGCGAGGTGGCGAGGATCTTGTTGCGCGGGCTGTACAGCAGGTTGGCGCGCGGCACATGGGTGGAGCACACCGGCTTGCACTTGCCGCAGCGCAGGCAGTCCTTGACCGAGTTGGCGATGTCGCCGATGTCGCTCTGCTGCATGATCAGCGACTCGTGCCCCATCAGGCCGAAGCTGGGCGTGTAGGCGTGCGTCAGGTCGGCCGCGTGGACATCCTCGCCCAGGCGCGTGCGGGCCTCGCCGCGCAGCAGCTTGCCCTTGTTGAAGCGGCCTTCCGGGTCGACCTGGGCCTTGTAGGCCGCAAAGCTGGCGATCTCGTCGTCGGACAGGAACTCGAGCTTGGTGATGCCGATGCCGTGCTCGCCGCTGATCACGCCGCCCAGGCTGCGCGCCAGCACCATGATCCGGCCCACCGCCTCGTGGGCGGTCTGCAGCATCTCGTAGTTGTCGGAGTTGACCGGGATGTTGGTGTGCACATTGCCGTCGCCGGCATGCATGTGCAGCGCCACCCACACCCGGCCGCGCAGCACCTGCTGGTGGATGCGGCGGCATTCGTCGATCACCGGGGCGAACACGGCGCCCGAGAACAGCGTCTGCAGCGGGCGCAGCAACTCGCGCTTCCAGGAGGCGCGCAGGCTGCCGTCCTGCAGCTGGTCGAACCAGCTGCGGGTCTCGTTGGGATCCACCTGGTCCAGGCGGCTCATCCAGTGCTGCCAGCGGGCGCGCACGTCGCGCACCAGCGCCAGCGCCTGCTGGGTACGGTCCTCGATCAGGTCGGCGGCGGGCAGCTCGGACGCGTCCTCGGTCTTGCCCAGCGGCAGCGCGCCGCCGGTGAAGAAGGCTTCGAGCTGGTCGGCCAGCGCCACCTTGTTGCGCAGCGACAGCTCGATGTTGATGCGCTCGATGCCCAGCGTGTACTCGCCCATGCGCTCGAGCGGGATCACCACGTCCTCGTTGACCTTGAAGGCGTTGGTGTGGCGGCTGATGGCCGCGGTGCGCTTGCGGTCGAGCCAGAACTTCTTGCGTGACTCGGCGCTGACGGCCACGAAGCCCTCGCCCGAGCGGCCGTTGGCCAGGCGCACGACCTCCGAGGTGGCGCGCGCCACCGCATCCTCGTCGTCGCCGACGATGTCACCCACCAGCACCATCTTCGGCAGGCCACCGCGCTTGCTCTTGGTGGTGTAGCCCACCGCCTTCAGGTAGCGGTCGTCCAGATGCTCCAGGCCGGCGAGGATGGCACCGCCCGGGCGCTTCATCTCGTCGAACATGAAGTCCTTGATCTCGACGATCGAGGGCACGCAGTCCCTGGGGTTGCCGAAGAACTCCAGGCACACCGTGCGGGTGTGCGCCGGCATGCGGTGCACCACCCAGCGCGCGCTGGTGATCAGGCCGTCACAGCCTTCCTTCTGCACGCCGGGCAGGCCGGCGAGGAACTTGTCGGTGACGTCCTTGCCCAGGCCTTCCTTGCGGAACACGCGGCCGGGGATGTCCAGCGTCTCGGTGCGCTCCAGGACCTTGCCGCTGGCGTCGAAGTACTTCAGCTCGAAGCGGGCGGTGGGGACGTCGTGGATCTTGCCCAGGTTGTGGCCGACGCGGGTGACCTCGAGCCACTTGGCCTCGGGCGTGACCATGCGCCAGCTGGCCAGGTTGTCCAGCGCGGTGCCCCACAGCACGGCCTTCTTGCCGCCGGCGTTCATCGCGATGTTGCCGCCGATGCACGAGGCCTCGGCCGAGGTGGGATCGACCGCGAAGACATAGCCGGCACGCTCGGCCGCATCGGCCACGCGCTGCGTGACCACGCCGGCGCCGGTCCAGATCGTGGGCACCTTCTGCGCCAGACCCGGCAGCTCGACCAGCTCGACCTCGGTCATCTGCTCGAGCTTCTCGGTGTTGATGACCGCGCTCTTCCAGGTCAGCGGCACCGCGCCGCCGGTGTAGCCGGTGCCGCCGCCGCGCGGCACGATGGTCAGGCCCAGCTCGACACAGGCGGCCACCAGGTGGGCCATCTCGGCTTCGGTGTCGGGGGTCAGCACGACGAAGGGGTATTCGACGCGCCAGTCGGTGGCGTCGGTGACGTGCGAGACGCGGCTCAGGCCGTCGAACTTGACGTTGTCCTTGGCGGTGTGGCGGCCCAGCAGGCGGCGGCAGCGCTGGCGCAGCGCCGCCACTTCATTGAAGCGCGCATCGAAACGCTGCACGGCCGCGCTGGCGGCGGCGAGCAGCTCGCCCACGGCCTGGTCGCGCGCCGGGTCGGCCTCGGGCGTGCGGCGCTTCTCGACCTCGCCCAGGCGGTGGCGCAGCGCGTCGATCAGCAGCGCGCGCCGGCGCGGGTTGTCCAGCAGGTCGTCTTCCAGGTAGGGGTTGCGCTGCACCACCCAGATGTCGCCCAGCACCTCGTAGAGCATGCGGGCGGAGCGGCCGGTGCGGCGTTCCTCGCGCAGGCGGTTCAGGACTTCCCAGGCGCGCGGGCCCAGCAGGCGCAGCACGATCTCGCGGTCGGACAGCGAGGTGTAGTTGTACGGAATCTCGCGCAGCCGGGGCGCGCTGTCGTGGCGGTCGGCGACGGGCGCCAGGGGAGCGATCGGGTGCGGGGCGTTCATGTCGGGCAGGTGCTCGGGCCGGGCGCCGGGCGGGCGGGGCACGGTGCGCCTGGCTGTGGGCTCGGCGGAACGTGGGCGCGAATCCTACCGCAGTGCAGCAAACCACACCGCTCAGAGGGACCGCGGCCGCCCCCGGTCAGCGGCAACCGGGTTTCTCCGGCTTGCCCAGGAACCGCTTGAGCGGCGACAACGCGATTGTCACATGCGGGAGACAGACTCTCGCCTTCGCCTTTTTCCCGGAGACATCCCGATGAAGCAACGTTTGGCCCTGCTGGCCGTGGCCGGCCTGATGAGCACCACCGCGCAGGCACAGGTCGAGGTCCAGTGGTGGCACTCGATGGGCGGCGCCCTGGGCGAATGGGTGAACGACCTGGCCAAGGACTTCAACGCCAGCCAGAAGGACTACAAAATCGTCCCCACCTTCAAGGGCAGCTACGACGAGTCGATGACCGCCGCGATCGCCGCCTTCCGTGCCGGCAATGCGCCGCACATCCTGCAGGTCTTCGAGGTGGGCACCGCCACGATGATGGCCAGCAAGGGCGCGATCAAGCCGGTGGCCGAGGTGATGAAGGAAGCCGGCCAGAAGTTCGACCCGGGCGCCTACGTGCCCGCGGTGGCCGGCTACTACACCGCGCCCAATGGCCAGATGCTGAGCTTCCCGTTCAACAGCTCCACGCCCGTCTTCCACTACAACAAGGACGCGCTCAAGGCCGCCGGCCTGGACCCGAACAAGCCGCCCACCACCTGGCCCGAGGTGGCCCTGGCCGCCGCCAAGCTCAAGGCCAGCGGCCACAAGTGCCCCTACACCACCAGCTGGATCAGCTGGACCCAGCTGGAGAGCTTCTCGGCCTGGCACAACACGCTGTTCGCCACCAAGAACAACGGCTTCGGTGGCCTGGACACCCGGCTGGCCTTCAACACGCCGCTGCATGTCCGCCACATCGAGAACCTGGCCAACATGGCCCAGCAGGGCCTGTTCGTCTACAAGGGCCGCGGCAACAAGGCCGATGCGGTCTTCGTCTCGGGCGAATGCGCGATGATGACCGGCTCCTCGGCGCTGTACGGCAACGTCAAGCGCAACGGCAAGTTCGACTACGGCATCGGCGCCCTGCCCTACTACCCGGATGTGCCCGGCGCGCCGCAGAACACCGTGATCGGCGGCGCCAGCCTGTGGGTGATGTCGGGCAAGAAGCCGGCCGAATACAAGGGCGTGGCGGCCTTCTTCGCCTACCTGTCGCAGCCCGAGGTGGCCGCCAAGAGCCACCAGCGCACCGGCTACCTGCCGGTGACCAAGGCCTCGTTCGAGCTGACCGACAAGTCGGGCTTCTACAAGGAGAACCCGGGCACCGACGTCTCGGTCACGCAGATGATCCGCAAGACCACCGACAAGTCGCGCGGCGTGCGCCTGGGCAACTTCGTTCAGATCCGCACCATCATCGACGAGGAGCTCGAGGGCGTGTGGGCCGGCAAGAAGAGCGCCAAGGAGGCGATCGACACCGCCATCACGCGCGGCAACGAGCAGCTCGAGCGCTTCCAGAAGGCCCAGAAGTGACCTGAATGGCCGCCCCCGCCCGGGGCGGCCCCTGCGATGGAAAAACGCGTCCTCTTCCGCAGCCGCTGGCTGCCCTGGCTGCTGATCGCCCCGCAGATGGCGATCGTGCTGGTGTTCTTTTTCTGGCCTGCCGCGCAGGCCTTGTGGCAGAGCGTGCTGCAGCAGGATGCCTTCGGCACCAGCACCGAGTTTGTCGGCCTGGCCAATTTCGAGCGCCTGTTCAGCGATCCGGCCTATCTGGACTCGTTCAAGCTGACCGCGCTGTATTCCGCGCTGGTGGCGGGCACCGGATTGGCGGTGTCGCTGCTGCTGGCGGTGATGGCCGACCGCGTGGTGCGCGGCTCGCGCTTCTACCGCACGCTGCTGGTCTGGCCCTATGCAGTGGCACCGGCGGTGGCGGGCGTGCTGTGGATGTTCCTGTTCATGCCGGGCCTGGGCGTGGTCAGCCACGGTCTGGGCTGGCTAGGCATCGAGTGGAACCACCTGCTCGACAGCGGCCATGCGCTGACGCTGATCGTGGTGGCCGCGGTGTGGAAGCAGATCTCGTACAACTTCCTGTTCTTCCTGGCCGGGCTGCAGGCGATCCCCAAGTCATTGATCGAGGCCGCAGCAATCGACGGCGCCGGCCCGTGGCGGCGCTTCTGGACGGTGCAGTTCCCGCTGCTGTCGCCCACCGCCTTCTTCCTGCTGGTGATGAACATCGTCTACGCCTTCTTCGACACCTTCGCGATCGTCGATGCGGCCACCAGCGGTGGCCCGGGCAAGGACACGTCCATCCTGGTCTACAAGGTCTACTACGACGGCTTCAAGGCGCTGGACATGGGCGGCTCTGCCGCGCAGTCGGTGGTGCTGATGGTGGTGGTGGTGGCGCTGACGGTGCTGCAGTTCCGTTTCGTCGAGCGCAAGGTTCAGTATTGACAACATGAAGCCCCCAAGCTCACTTCGTTCGCTACCCCCCGAGGGGGCTGTCAGTACCTTCGGAACGGCCGGGCGGTACTGACATGATCGAACGACGCCCCGTCGCCACGCTGCTGTCCCACCTGGTGCTGGTGCTGGGCGTGCTGGTCATCGTGTTCCCGGTGTGGCTGACCTTCGTGGCCTCCACCCACACCGCCGAGGAGATCGCCCAGGGCCGACCGATGTCGATCTGGCCCGGCAGCCACCTGCTCGAGACCTACCGCCTGGCGCTGCTGGGTGGCCAGACCAGCGCCGGCTCCACGGTGCCGCCGGCGCTGCCGATGATGGGCATCAGCCTGGTCAGTGCGCTGGTCATCGCGCTGGGCAAGATCGCGATCTCGCTGCTGTCGGCCTTTGCCATCGTCTACTTCCGCTTCCCGCTGCGGGGGCTGGTGTTCTGGATGATCTTCGTCACGCTGATGCTGCCGGTGGAGGTGCGCATCGGGCCCACCTATGAGGTGGTGTCGCAGCTGGGCATGCTCAACAGCTATGCCGGCCTGACCGTGCCGCTGATCGCCAGCGCCACTGCCACCTTCCTGTTCCGCCAGTTCTTCCTGACCGTGCCCGACGAACTGGTGGAGGCCGCGCGCATCGACGGCGCCGGCCCGCTGCGCTTCTTCAAGGACGTGCTGCTGCCACTGTCGACCACCAGCATCGCGGCGCTGTTCGTGATCCAGTTCATCTACGGCTGGAACCAGTACCTGTGGCCGCTGCTGGTGACCACCGACGAGGGCATGTACCCGATCGTCATGGGCATCAAGCGCCTGATCGCCGGCGAGGCCTACACCGAGTGGAACGTGGTGATGGCCACGGCGATGCTGGCGATGCTGCCGCCGGCGCTGGTGGTGATCTTCATGCAGAAATGGTTCGTCAAGGGCCTGGTCGACTCCGAGAAATAAGCCATGGCAAGCATTTCCCTGCGCCGCGTCGAGAAGGCCTATGGCCATGGCGCCAAGCTCAACAAGGTGATCCACGGGCTGGACGCCGAGATCGCCGACGGCGAGTTCATCGTCATCGTCGGTCCCTCGGGCTGCGGCAAGAGCACGCTGCTGCGCATGGTGGCCGGGCTGGAGGAGATCACCGGCGGCGAGATCGCGATCGGCGCACGGGTGGTCAACCAGCTCGAGCCCTCGCAGCGCGACATCGCGATGGTCTTCCAGAACTACGCGCTCTACCCGCACATGAGCGTCTACGACAACATGGCCTACGGCCTGAAGATCGCCGGCCGGCCCAAGGCCGAGATCGACGAGCGGGTGCGCAAGGCCGCCGGTATCCTGGAGCTGGGCCACCTGCTGGAGCGCCGGCCGCGCGAGTTGTCTGGCGGCCAGCGCCAGCGTGTGGCCATGGGCCGCGCGATCGTGCGCCAGCCGCAGGTCTTCCTGTTCGACGAGCCGCTGTCCAACCTCGACGCCAAGCTGCGCGCCCAGACCCGGCTGGAGATCCAGAAGCTGCACCGCGAGCTGGGCATCACCAGCCTGTTCGTCACCCATGACCAGGTCGAGGCGATGACGCTGGCGCAGCGCATGATCGTGATGAACGGCGGGCGAATGGAGCAGTTCGGCACGCCCGAGGCGGTCTACAGCCGCCCGGCCAGCACCTTCGTCGCCGGCTTCATCGGCTCGCCGCCGATGAACCTGCTGGACGGCGAAGCCGCCGGCACAGCCTTCTCGCACCAGGGCCAATCCGTGGCGCTGCCGGCGGCCGCGCCGCGCGCCGGTGCACTGGTGCTGGGGCTGCGCCCCGAGCATGCCCGGATCGACCCGGCCGGCTGGCCGATGCAGGTGCAGACGGTGGAAATGCTGGGCGCCGAGCGCCTGGTGCACGGCCAGGTGCTGGGCCAGGGCTTCACGCTTCGCATCGACAGCACGCTGCCGGCGCCGCAGGCGGGCCAGACCCTCGGCGTGTCGGCCGACGCCGCGCACCTGCACTGGTTCGACCCCGGCAGCCGCCAGCGGGTGGACGCCGCATGACCGGCGACTGGCCGCTGCCGCGCTGGATCGCCCACCGCGGCGCCGGGAAGCTGGCGCCCGAGAACACGCTGGCCGCTTTCCGCGAAGGCGCGCGCCACGGCTACCGGGCCTTCGAGTGCGACGTCAAGCTCTCGGGCGACGACGTCGCCTTCCTGCTGCACGACGCCACGCTGGAGCGCACCACCAACGGCCAGGGCCGTGCGGCGGATCTGCCCTGGTCGGCGCTGTCGCAGCTGGATGCGGGCGGCTGGCACAGCGCCGCCTTCGCCGGCGAACCGCCGGCCACGCTGGCGGCCATCGCCACCTGGCTGCAGCGCAACGACTTCGACCTCGATCTGGAGATCAAGCCCACGCCTGGTGATGAGGAACGCACCGGCCGCCTGGTGGCCGCCGAGGTGGCGCACCGCTGGGCCGGGCGCACGCGCGTGCCGCTGCTCAGTTCCTTCCGTCCCGAGGCGCTGGCTGGCGCGCGGGATGCCGCCCCCGAACTGCCGCGGGCGCTGCTGGTGGACACCGACTGGCCGGGCTGGTGGGCGGTGGCGCAGCAGCTGGGCTGCGTGGCGGTGATCACCAACTTCCGCCTGATGGATGGCGCGCTGTGCGAGCGGCTGCATGCCGCCGGGATGCGCGCGCTGTGCTACACGGTCAACGAGCCGGCGCAGGCGCAGCGCCTCCTGAGCGTCGGCGTGGACGGGCTGATCACCGACGCGGTGGACCGCTTCGACGCGAACGCCGGCTGAACCCGCTCCCCTAGCGCGGACAGGGCACTAGGGATGGGACTCAGGGGCTGATGGGCCCACGCTGCGGCTCCTCATCCCGCCCCGTCTGGAGCCCGTCATGACCACTGCGATCCACCGTCGCGACTTCCTCGCCTGGAGCAGCGCCAGCGCGCTGGTCGTGCCCGCCCGCGCGGCCCGGCCCGACCGCATGGACCCCCGTGTGCTGCACGTGCTCGGCGCGAGCGATGGTTCGACGCCGCAGGGTGCGCCGGTCACTGGCCCCGATGGCGCGCTGTACGGCTGCTTCATGCATGGCGGCTCGGGCAGCCTGGGCCAGGTCTACCGGCTGGCTCTGGACGGCGACTACAGCGAGCTGGTGGCCATGCGCTACAGCGACACGAATGGCTTCGGCCCGTCGGGTGAGCCGGCCTTCGACGGCCAGGGCGCGCTGTGGGCCTGCACGATGTTCGGCGGCCGCCAGCGCCTGGGCACCCTGCTGCGCCACACCGCGGCCGATGGGCCGCAGAGCTGGGAGCCGGGCGCCGGCCGGTCCCAGGGCCCGGGCCAGTTCCAGGGGCGCCTGGCGGTGCTGGGCGACCACCTGTACGGCATCGCCGGGCTGCGGCGTGACCGCGCGGACAACGCAATCTACCGCACGCCGATCGAGCAGCCCTGGCGCGCCCGGGTGATCGCCTCGCCGCGCGCCGAGGGCCTGGGGGCGGTGATCTCGGGCCCGTTGTCGGTGCCCGGCGGCGCGCTCGTGGGCACCACCAGCGAGCCGCTCGAACGGGGTGGCGCGCTCTACCGCATGGACGTCCGCAGCGGCGCGCTGCAGGTGCTGCACACCTGGTCCAGCGGCGGGCCGCGGGGCGAACTGGTGCTGGCTGACGATGGCTGGGTCTGGGGCGTGCTCAGCGCCGACCGGGCGCGCCACCAAGGCCAGGTCTGGCGCTGCCACCCTCGCCGCGGCGCGCTGCAGGTGGTGCATGCCTTCACCGGCGGCGAGGACGGCGCCTACCCCAGCGGCGGCCTGGCCCGCCACCCCGACGGCTCGCTGTGGGGCCTGACCAATGGCGGTGGCGACCTGGCCATGCCGCGCGGCACGCTCTACCGCATCACACCCGACGGCGAATATGCGGTGATGCACCGCTTCAGCGAGGACGACCCCTGCGGCTACAGCCCCGAGGGCGCGCCCGGCATCGCCGCTGACGGCAGCGTGGTGGGCTGCACCGGTGCCGGCGGCGCGCTCGGCCGCGGCACGCTGTTCGCGCTGGACTACGTGGCCTGAGCCGGCGTGGGCAGTTGCCGGGCGCCGCGGATCGCCGGCAGCCGCCAGGCGAGCAGGGCCAGCAGCGCGCTGCCGATGGCTGCGCTGGCCAGCGAGGCGCGCAGACCCACATGCTCACCCAGCCAGCCGCCCCACAGCGCGCCGGGTCCGGCGGGCAGCAGAATCAGCCAGCGCATGGTGCTGGTCATGCGCCCCAGCAGCGGCTCGGGCGTGGCCGCCTGGCGCAGCGAGATGAAGTTGATGAACAGGATCACCGCGCCGGCCCCGAAGCACATCAGCATCCAGGCGAAGGCCGCCACGCCCCAGACGCCCGTGGGCGCCAGTGCCACGGCACCCCAGCCCATCGACGTGATGGCGAAGCCGACGACCAGGCTGGGGCCGGGCCCGATGCGCCGGCTCAGGCGGTCACCGCGCAGGCTGGCAGTGACCGTGCCCACGCCCAGCGCGATGTAGCACAGGCCCACCTGGCGCTCGTCCAGACCCAGCGTGCGCGTGGCGTGCAGGATCTGCACCACCAGCGCCGAGTGGTAGCACATCTGCCAGGTGGCCACGCAGGCCGCCAGCGACACCAGCAGCGTCTGCGAACGCACGAAGCGCAGGCCCTCGAGCAGCTCGTGCAGGAAGCCGCGGCGGGTATCGCCGTCGCGGTGTTCGGTGACACGCAGGCCCTTGAGCACGCCGGCCGAGAACGTCAGCAGCACGGCATCGGCCAGCAGCGCCAGCGGCGCGCCCACCGCGCGGATCAGCAGGCCTGCCAGGCCGGGGCCGACCACCTCGGCGCCCGAGCTGGCCAGCGCGTTCTTGGCGTGGGCCTCGACCAGGCGCTGGCGCGGCACCACCTGGGTCAGCACGATCTGTGCGGCGGTGCCGGCACTGACGTTGACCATGCCGACGACGAAGGCCACGCCATACAGCCAGTTCATCGACAGCCAGCCCATCGCCCAGGCCAGCGGCACCGAGCCCACCGCCAAGGCCAGCGACAGCTCACCCGCGACATACACCGGCAGCTTGCGCACGCGGTCCAGCCACACGCCCGAGGGCAGCGAGAACAGCACGAAGGGCAGCAGCTCCAGCGCCGTCAGCCAGCCCATCTGCGTCGGGCTGGCGTGCAGCAGCACCGCGGCCGACAGCGGCAGCGCCAGCAGCGTGATCTGACCGCCCAGCGAGCCGCACAGCACCGACACCCACAGGCGCCGGTAGGCGGGGTCACGCAACAGGTCGTCGGGGCGCAGGCGGTACAACGGGGGCGGTCTCCGGAAGTGCGGGCGTCAGGGGCCGGGCGATGCTAGCAGGCGATAATCCACGGCCATGCACGACGAGCAGTCGATCGACCAGTACTTCACCGAGCAGATCGTCGGCCCGACGCGCCAGGTGACGCTGGGCTCCAGTGCCGGGCTGGTGCGCCAGCCCTCGCGCGGTGTGCTGGTCGAAGGCAGTCGCGCCGGGCTGGAGCTGACGCTGCTGGCGGCGCGCAGCGCCTGGGCCGCCGAGCCGGGAGAGGTGCTGGTGGGGCGGCCCGTGTCGCTGCCGCGCCTGGCGCGCTGGCGCATCGGGCTGCTGCTGGTGGCCTGGCTGGTCTGGAGTGCCGGCCTGGTGGCCGCCTGCGCCTGGTGGTGGCGGGTCTGAGCGTGACGCAATCAAGGAATCCACAGTGAAGGACGATCTGCCCGCGGCCAACCACGACACGCTGGTGATCGACCCGGTGCGCCTGGGCATCGTGAACCGCCTGGCCGAGGGCAGCGTGCTCGATGGCCGGGTGCGCTATGCCGGCGGCCTGATGCTGCAGGGCGAACTGGGCGGCCAGGGCGAGATCGTCGGGCGTCTGGTGGTGTGGCCGGGCGGTGTGATCCGCGGCCGCTTCCGCGTGCTGGGCGACCTGTACCTGCTGGGCCGTGCCGGCGCCGACGTGCCGGATGCCGACCCCGACACCGTGATCGAGTGCCAGGGCACCGTCTACGTGGCCAGCAGCGGCGTGTCCACCGGCACGCTGCTGGCCACGCGCCTGCGTATGTATGATGGCGCGACGCTGCAGGGGCCCTTTCGCACCCTGCGCGGCGAGTCCGCGCTGCCGGTGCTCGACGACACCGCCTGAGCCATGGACGACACCACTGCCCTGCCCTCCCCCGACGACAACGGCCAGCCGGCTGCCGAGGTCCCCGCGATCGCGCTGGGCCAGACCATGCCCGACGTCGACCGTGTGCCCACGCTGCAGCCCGCGGTGCAGGCACTGCCTGGTGCCGATCTGTCGGCCCGCCACTCCACGCTGGCCTCGGGCCTGTCCTTCACCGGCGCGGCGCGCATCGTCGGTTCGATCACCGTGGCCGGCGAGGTACAGGGCGACCTGCGGCTCGAACAGTCGCCCGACGGCCATGTGACGATCACCGAAACCGGCACCGTGGTCGGCGACATCTGCGCACCCAACATCGCGGTGATGGGTCAGGCCGTGGGCCTGCTCGATGCCTCGGGCGGCCGGGTCACGCTGCACGAATCGGCCAGCGTCTCCGGCCGCATCCGCTACACCCACCTGCAGGTCAACGGCGCCGACCTGAACGCGCAGCTGGAGCGCGTGCGCACCGATGTCCCGAAGCAGGGCTGAGGCGACCACGGTCGCCACCAGCCAGGAGCTGCTGCGCTCCGCGCTCCAACGTTCGCAGCGGCGCAACACCTGGGTGGCCCGGCGCCGCCTGGCCTGGCGCTGGAGCGTGTTCCTGCTGGGCAAGGCGCTGGTCTACCTGGGGCCGCCGCTGCTGCTGGCCTCGCTGGCCGCCTGGTGGTGGCTGCGCGCGGCCGGTGCGGACGGCGCGGCCCCGCCCGCCCGGACGGCGGTCACGCCTGCGGTCAGGCCCATGCCGGCGGCATCGGTCGCTGCGCCAGCCGTGCCCGTCGCGCCGCCGGCCGCCAGCGCACCGCTGCAGTTGCGCCTGGATGACGAGTCCCTGGCCGCCCAGCCGCAGTCTCGTCACCGTCGGTTACCATCGCGATCAGCAGAAGCGGCCTCCGCGGCCGACGCTCAGGAGTAGATGTGAACAGCCCAGATGCCACCCGCGCTCCGGCGCGCCTTGTGCCCGTCGAGCAGCTCAATGCGATTTCCAGCCTGATCGCTGAAGGGGCCGTCTTCGAAGGCTCGTTCAGCTCGCGCCAGGACCTGGGTCTGAAGGTGGACGGCCTGCTGCAGGGCGACATCAGCTTCCAGAGTGGTGGCACGGTGCATGTGGGTGCCACCGGCGTGATCGAGTCCACCACGATCGAGGCCGATCATGTGCTGATCGAGGGCAAGGTGCGCGGCACCGTGATCGCGCGCAAGTCGCTCGAGATCACCGGCACCGCCACGCTGCTGGGCGACGCCCTGTACGACGCGCTGCTCGACATCCACCCGCGCGCCCGTCTGCGCGGCAAGGTGGAGTACCGCGGTGAGATCGAAGGCCACCAGCTGGAGCAGCGGCCCTTCGGCTCGAACTGAGGCACCAGCCGGGCGGCGTCACGCCGCCACGGCCCGCACGCCTGCGCTCAAGAGCGGTAGTCGGCGTTGATGCTGACGTAGTCGTGCGACAGGTCGCAGGTCCAGACGGTGCTGCTGGCTGCGCCACGGCCCAGGTGCACGCGCACCGTGATCTCGGCCTGCTTCATCACCCGCTGCCCGTCTTCCTCGCGGTAGGCTGGGTGCCGGCCGCCCTGCGTGACGACATGCACGTCGTCCAGGTGCATCTCGATGAGCTGCTGGTCAAGGTCGTCAATGCCGGCGTAGCCCACCGCGGCCAGGATGCGGCCCAGGTTGGGGTCGCTGGCGAAGAACGCGGTCTTGACCAGCGGCGAGTGGGCGATCGCGTAGGCCGCCAGGCGGCATTCGGCCTCGGTGCGGCCGCCGTCGATCTGCACCGTGATGAACTTGGTGGCGCCTTCGCCGTCGCGCACGATGGCCTGGGCCAGCTGGCGCGCCACCGCGAACACCGCGTCGCGCAGGATCTTGCCGTCGGCGCTGTCGAGCGCGGTGATCTCGGCGTGGCCCGCCTGGCGGGTGGCGATCAGCACGAAGCTGTCGTTGGTGGAGGTGTCGCCGTCGATCGTGATGCGGTTGAACGAGGCATCCGCCGCCTGCTTGACCAAGGGCTGCAGCAGCGACGGGGCCAGCACCGCATCGGTGGCGATGAAGCCCAGCATCGTCGCCATGTTCGGGCGGATCATGCCCGCGCCCTTGGAGATGCCGGTGACGGTGACCGTGCGGCCACCGATCTGGACCTGGCGCGACGCGGCCTTGGGCAGGGTGTCGGTGGTCATGATGCCTTCGGCGGCACGCGACCAGTTCGACGCCGACAGGTCGGCCAGCGCGGCCGGCAGGCCGGCCTCGATGCGCTCGACCGGCAGGGTTTCCATGATCACGCCGGTGGAGAACGGCAGCACCTGCTGCGGCGTCAGGCCCATGCGGGCGGCCAGTGCGTCGCAGCTGCGGCGGGCACGCGCCAGGCCGTCGGCGCCGGTGCCGGCATTGGCATTGCCGGTGTTGATCAGCACGGCGCGGATGGCCGAGCCGCTGGCCAGGTGCTCACGGCAGACCTGCACCGGCGCTGCGCAGTAGCGGTTCCGGGTGAAGACGCCGGCCACGGCCGAGCCTTCGGCCAGCTCCAGCACCACCAGGTCCTTGCGGTTCGCCTTGCGCACGCCGGCTTCGGCCACGCCCAGGCGCAGGCCGGGCACCGGGTGGAGGTCAGCGGGGTGGGGAGCGGTCAGCAGGACGGGCATGGCGGTGGCGCAGGGCGGGTGGCTTCGGGGAAGGCGCATTGTAGGGAGGCGCCTGGGCGTCCTCCGATCCGCCACGCCGGCCCGTCAGGCCACCAGTTGCCCGATCGCCACCACCGCCACCAGCACCAGCCCGAGCAGGCTGATGCCGCTGAGGATGCGCACGACCTGGCGGTCGGCCTCCTCGAAGGCCTGCGCGGGGTCGCGCATCAGGTCGTCGCTGGGATCCCAGACGGCCATCTCGCCCAGCAGCGGGCCCAGGGGCGGGACGTCGGCCAGACCGCGCTGGCTGAGCACCGCGGTCATCGTGAGTGTGGATTGGCGGGCCATGGCGATCACGCGGCGCGTTTCCAGGTGAAGAACTGCTCGCGCGGCGCTGCCCAGTACGGGGTCAGCGGGGTGCGCTGGGGCATGGCGCGACGCACCGGCGTCGAAGCGCTGATCGTGCGGGCGGGCGCCTCGGGCAGCACCTCGCGGTAGCGGCGCAGGCGTTCCAGCGCCTGCTGGATGCCGGCGGAGTCGCGCTGGCGCAGCGCCGCTTCGGCGTCGCGCAGCGCCTGCTCCAGCAGGGCGTTGGCAAAGGCACCGGTCGATCCCAGCGAGGCGCAATCGCCGGCAACCCGGCGGCAGCGTTGGATCTCGGCGTGAAGCATGTCGGGAAGGGTGGCCATGGTTGCTCTCCAGGTTGGACGCGTTGCCCATCGGTGGGCGTCGCGGCATGGTTGGCATTTCACCGGTCTTCGCGTGACATCACGACGCACAGACCACGGCCTGCCGACCCGGGGGCGTGGACGATCGATAGACGATCGAGCCCACCCCCCAGATGCGCTGCTCAGTCGTCCACCGGGTCGTCCTTCTCCAGCATGGTCGCCACGCGGCGGGCGATCGGGCCGGGCACCGGCGCCTGCCGGGCTGCCCGCTGCCCGGGCACCAGCCGGTCGGCCGGGACCGGCCGCACGCCATGGCGGGCCGTGGGCACGGTGAACAGGCCCGGCACGCTGATCGCGCGGAACACCGTGTCCGCGTGGTATTCGCGGACGAACTCGACCCAGTTCGTCTCCTGCAGGAACGGCACCACCCCGACCTGCAGACGCGCCGGACCCTGCCCGGGATTGATGTCGACGTAGAAGGGTGTGCGCCAGTCCCACTGGCCGCTGCGGGTGGGGTCGGGCAGGAAGATGTTCATCGCCAGGTGCGGATCGGTGAAATCCCAGACGATCTCGCCGCGATCGTCCATCCACGGCGAGTCGATGTCGCCGACCCGCTTGATGCCCTCCAGTGCACGGCACAGCGCCAGCGCCGCGGTGTGGACCTCGGGCCAGTCTTCCAGGTCGCGGGCCATGCAGTGGGCCAGGCTGTGCAGGTCGGTCAGTTGGTCCGGCCCTTCCAGCAGCAGGTCGCCACTGGTGTCGTACTGCTGGGCTTTGACCACGGCCGCCTCGATGCGGCGGCGGGACCGCCGCGGGTGGCGGGTGGTGCGCAGCTCCTGCAGCAGGGCGTCGGACAGCTGCTCGACGCCCCGCGTGACGTCGGCCATGCGGCGCAACTCCAGCGCGCCGCCGACCAGCGGATGGCGACCCCGCTGGGACAGCAGGCGATGGTTTTCCTCGACGAACCAGCCGGCCAGGGTCACTGCAGCGGTGGAACCAGCCTGGGCCAGGCGGCGAAACACCGCCGGGTACGAGGCGGCACCGGAGAAGTAGTTGGTGCTGCAGTAGCCGCTGGCCGCGTCGGCGTAGGGCGCCACCGTGTGCAGCACCTCGACCGACATGTTGAAGCAGTTGGCCAGGTGCAGCACGGCCAACCGGGACCCGCTGCCCTGCAAGCCGGCCGCCAGGGCCTGGCCCAGCACCCAGGTGGGCATGGACGCATGGCTGACCGGCAAGGTGGGGCCACCGCCCGGCAGGGTCGGGCCGCCGCCCGGCAGGGTGGGGCCACCGCCCGGCAGGGTCGGACCACCGCCCGGCAGGGTCGGACCACCGCCCGGCAAGGTCGGGCCGCCGCCCGGCAAGGTCGGGCCGCCGCCCGGCAGGGTGGGGCCACCGCCCGGCAAGGTGGGGCCACCGCCCGGCAGGGTGGGGCCACCGCCCGGCAGGGTGGGGCCACCGCCCGGCAGGGTGGGGCCACCGCCTGGCAGGGTGGGGCCACCGCCCGGCAGGGTCGGGCCGCCCCCCGGCAGGGTCGGGCCGCCGCCCGGCAGTGTGGGCACACCGCGCTCGTACACCGACCGACCGGAAGCGTCGAAAGGGGCCTGTTCCTGGCCGGCGCGCTGCCAGTCACCCAGTCGCCCGAGTTCGTGCAGGTGCATCAGGCCTGCCTTGTCGATGGCGGGCAGGTAGCCGCTGCCGTGGCCTTCCAGGCACAGCGCCAGGCGCTTGCCAGGGTAGCGGGCCAGCGCGGTCTGTAGCAGGCCGGACAGCGACGGCGCCGCCGCCATGTCCAGCTTCCAGCAGATCTCTTCGCGCAGCGCGGCCGGTGCCGCGGGGTCGATCTGCAGCAGCCGGGTCGGCTCGCCGGGCAGGTCCAGCATCGCCAGCACCGGCACGCCGCTGGCGGCGACCTCCGACAGCGACGCCAACAGCGGATGGTCGCGCCAGCGGGTGTTGTCGCCGGGATAGCGGCTGAGCGCGTAGTCGTCGCCAAAAGGCGCGTAGACCAGCAGACACAGGTCCTGGGCCTGCACCGGGAGGGGGGTGTTGTCAGACGGCATGGGTACTCCTGAATCGATGTCCGCGGATGCTGGACGCACCTCGGCCACGTTGCCTGCAGCACCATAGGCGAGACCGCCCTGCAAGGCCACGCAGGCGGCAGCACCGATCCCGGCCGAGCGTGTACGATTGATGGACGATTCCTCTTCGCCCCGTCGCCATCGCCATGACCCCCGCCACGCGCACGCTCTCGTCCCGGGCCTTCGACGTGCTGCTGAATGCCGGCCTCCAGGCGCACCGCAATGGCCAGTTGCATGAAGGTCTGGGGCCGCGTCATCCCCGCCTGGCAGCCTGGCTGCAGCGGCGCTGGCTGCAGCCGGTGCTGGGCACACTGGGCGATGCCGTGCCGCCCACGCAGCGACGGCTGTTCGCGCTGCGCTGCGTGCTGGTCTGGGCACTGTCGCAGCTGCGACCCGACCGTCAGCCGGGCCTGGCCGACATCCCGGCGCAGGCCTGGCTGCAGAGCACCAGCTGGCGACCGCTGCTGGCGCTGGCCAGCCACCACGGCTTTCTGGCGGTACCGGCCTTCCCGTCGCACTACCGGCGCCGTGAGAACGAGACCGCCGTCGACAACCTGTGCGGCCTGTGGTCGGTGGTGCCCAGCACGCTCTACCGCTACATGGACAAGGGCCGCCAGCAGCTGGGCGCCGCGCTGCTGCAGCGCGAGCCGCCCGGCGAGTGGCTGCTGAGCCTGCGCCAGGCCGCCTGGCGCGCACTGTCCGAGCAGCCCGTGGCCACGCCAACGCCCGGCCGGCCCTGGCACCTGGCGCAGGCTGAGCAGGCGATGGCCGAGGCGCGCGCCACCGACGCGCTGTGGCACAGCCTGTCCGCCGACGACCCGGCGCTGGTGCTGCAGGTCTTCCGCCGCCATTCGCTGGCCCTGGCCGCCACCGAGGAGGCCGATGCGATGGTCGACAGCTGGGAGCTGCCCCGCCGCGACCGGCGGGTGGCCTTCGAGGTGGCGCTGGACATGGCGACGCTGTGGCGCCACCGGCACGACCTGCTGCGCGAGAACGACTGCCTGCAGCAGGCCCTGCGCATCGCCGATGCCACCGGGCTGGCGCTGCTGTGCGGTCGGGCCTTCGCGGCGCTGGGCCGTTTCCACATGGCCCGCGACCACGACCGCACCCTGGCCTGCTACGACGACGCGTTGCGCCATCTGCGGGTGGCCGCCGGTGGCCCCACCGACGACCCCGACACCGAACGCGCGCGCGAAGAGCTGGTGCGCTCGCTGGTGCACCTGGCCTGGATCCACCTGCGCTGCAGCGACCCGAAGTCGCTGCCCCTGCTGGAGCAGGTGGACGAGCTCGACCGCGACCACCCGCTGCCCGACGAGATCCGCGCCGAGGTGGAGCAGGTCTGGGGCGAGTACTGGCGCTGCGCCGGCCAATTGCAGAAGGCGCTGGCGCACAAGCAGCGCGCGCTGAACATCTACGAGCGCCTGGGCGACCAGCGCTCGGCGCTGTCCACCTGCAACAACCTGAGCCTGATCTACGCCGAGGCCCGGGACATCGGCCGGGCGATCCACTACGGCCAGCGCGTGCTGGACGCCGCCCGCGACACGACACTGGAGCCCGAGGTGCTGGCCGGCGCGCAACTGCACGTGGGCATCGCGCACTTCTACAAGGCCCAGTACGACCTGGCGATCCAGCACTACGACGCCGCGATGCAGGTCTACGAGCGCGGCGGCATCAGCGGCCGCCTGAGCGTCTGCCACTTCAACCTGGCCGAGGCCTACTTCCACCGCTACGCGCGCGACCAGAACCCCGAGGACGAGCGCCTGGGCGACCACCATGCCGGCATCGCACTGCGGCTGGGCCAGCTCGACCAGCGTCAGGGCTGGGCCGAGACCGTCGGTGCGCTGAAGTCCAATGCCCTGGGATCCGACAACCTGCCCGACCGGCTGCTGCCCGACGAGTTTGCCGACCACTACCAGGAGATGAACGCGGTGCGACAGCAGCGGCGCCGGCTGGCCATGCCGGACCTGCCACCGGTCGAGCAGGTGCGCGCGCGGCTGCAGATCGCCCGCGCCTACCTGGCGATCGCCGTGCGCGAGCGCGAGTCAGCGCTGGCGCTGGCACACACCCACGGCCGCCCCGAGGACATGGATGAGGCGCTGGACAGTCTGCGCGATGTGTTCGAGCGGGCGCTGAGCCAGGAGGAGCTGCGGCGCGCGCACTGGGAGGCCCAGGCCGCGGACCTGCTGGACCGAGCGCGCTGCGCCAAGGTGCTGGCGCATCTGGCGCAGCACGGCGCGCTGCAGAAGCGCCATTACGCAGCGATCAGCGGTCTGGGCCTGGCGACCGCCAGCAAGCACCTGGTGGCGCTGGCGGGACGCGGCCTGCTGGTGCAGATCGGCAAGGGGCCGGCCACCCGCTACGAGTTGCCGGATGCCTCATCGCAGCCGGCCCAGCGACCCGACCACCCGCGGCCGGACGACGAGGCCGGCAGCGGCCGCTCAGCCGCGACCCTGCACTGAGTGAGCGGCGCGCCTCATGCGGCGCGCCACGGCCTCAGGCCAGGCGGCCGTGGCAGGCCTTGTACTTCTTGCCGCTGCCGCAGGGGCAGGGGTCGTTGCGGCCGACGCGCGGCACCTCGGCGGCCAGCGTGGCCGGATCGGCCTCGGCGCTGACGCTGCCGTCCTCGTTGGGATGGGTGTAGGTGACGTTGCGCACGGTCTCGGCGCGCTCTTCCATGGCCTCGGCGGCCTGGGCCACCTGCTCCTGGGTCTGCACGCGCACCGTCATCAGCACGCGCGTGACTTCCATCTTGACCACGTCGAGCAGCTGCGAGAACAGCTCGAAGGCCTCGCGCTTGTACTCCTGCTTCGGGTTCTTCTGCGCATAGCCGCGCAGGTGGATGCCCTGGCGCAAGTAGTCCAGCGCAGCCAGGTGCTCGCGCCAATGGGTGTCGATCGACTGCAGCAGCACCATGCGCATGAAGGGTGTGAACTGCTCGTCACCGACCAGGTCGAGCTTGGCCTGGAAGGCGGCGTCGGCCGCGCCGACCACCTTCTCGACGATCTCCTCGTCGGTGACGGCGTCGCTGCCCTCCACCCATTGGCGCAGCGGCACCTCGAGCTGCCACTCGTCCTTCAGCACCTGCTCCAGGCCGGCCAGGTCCCACTGTTCCTCGACCGATTCCTGCGGCACGTAGGTGCGCACCACCTCGGTCATCGTGGACGAGCGCAGGTTGGCGATCTGGGCCACCAGCGACGGCGCTTCGAGGATGTCGTTGCGCTGCTGGTAGATGACCTTGCGCTGGTCGTTGGAGACGTCGTCGTACTCGAGCAGCTGCTTGCGGATGTCGAAGTTGCGCGCCTCGACCTTGCGCTGCGCGCTCTCGATCGAGCGGCTGACGATGCCAGCCTCGATGGCCTCGCCTTCGGGCATCTTCAGGCGGTCCATGATCGAGCGCACGCGGTCGCCCGCGAAGATGCGCATCAGCGGATCGTCCAGGCTCAGGTAGAAGCGCGAGGCACCCGGGTCGCCCTGGCGGCCCGAGCGGCCGCGCAGCTGGTTGTCGATGCGGCGGCTCTCGTGGCGTTCGGTGGCGATGATGCGCAGGCCGCCTTCGGCCTTGACCTTCTCGTGCAGGCCGGCCCACTCGTCCTTGAGCTGCTGGATGCGGCGGGTCTTCTCGTCCGCCGGCACGGCCTCGTCGGCCTCCAGGAACTGGATCTGCTTCTCGACGTTGCCGCCCAGCACGATGTCGGTGCCGCGACCGGCCATGTTGGTGGCGATGGTGATCACGCCCGGGCGACCCGCCTGGGCCACGATCTCGGCCTCCTTGGCGTGCTGCTTGGCGTTGAGCACCTGGTGCGGCAGCTTGGCCTGGTTGAGCAGTCCCGAGATCAGCTCGGAATTCTCGATCGAGGTGGTGCCCACCAGCACCGGCTGGCCGCGGGTGTGGCAGTCGCGGATGTCCTCGATGACGGCGTTGTACTTCTCGCGCGCGGTCTTGTAGACCAGGTCGTTCTCGTCCTTGCGGATCGTCGGCCGGTTCGGCGGGATCACCACGGTTTCCAGGCCGTAGATCTCCTGGAACTCGTAGGCCTCGGTGTCGGCCGTGCCGGTCATGCCGCCGAGCTTGGCGTACATGCGGAAGTAGTTCTGGAAGGTGATCGAGGCCAGCGTCTGGTTCTCGCTCTGGATGGCCACGCCTTCCTTGGCCTCCACCGCCTGGTGCAGGCCGTCGGACCAGCGACGGCCGGTCATCAGGCGACCGGTGAATTCGTCGACGATCACCACCTCGCCGTTCTGCACCACGTAGTGCTGGTCACGGTGGTACAGGTGCTGGGCCCGCAGCGCCGCGTACACATGGTGCATCAGCGTGATGTTGGCCGGGTCGTAGAGGCTGGCACCCTCGGCCAGCAGCCCGGCCTGGGCCAGGATGCGCTCGGCGTTCTCGTGGCCGGCCTCGGTCAGGAAGACCTGGTGGGTCTTCTCGTCGACCGTGAAGTCGCCCGGCTCGATCACGCCCTCGCCGGTGCGCGGATCGGCCTCGCCGATCTGCTTCTTGAGCTGCGGCACCACGCCATTGATGCGCACGTACAGCTCGGTGTGGTCCTCGGCCTGGCCGGAGATGATCAGCGGCGTGCGGGCCTCATCGATCAGGATGGAGTCCACCTCGTCGACGATCGCGAAGTTCAGCCCGCGCTGCACCCGGTCGCCGGTCTCGTGGACCATGTTGTCGCGCAGGTAGTCGAAGCCGAACTCGTTGTTGGTGCCGTAGGTGATGTCGGCGCCATAGGCGGCCTGCTTCTGGGCACGGTCCATGCCGGGCACGTTGACGCCCACGGTCAGGCCCAGGAAGTTGTAGAGCCGGCCCATCCACTCGGCATCGCGGCTGGCCAGGTAGTCGTTGACCGTCACCACGTGCACGCCCTTGCCGGCCAGTGCATTGAGGTAGACCGGCAGCGTGGCCATCAGCGTCTTGCCCTCGCCGGTGCGCATCTCGGCGATCTTGCCGTTGTGCAGCGTCATGCCGCCCAGCAGCTGCACATCGAAGTGGCGCATCTTCAGCGTGCGCTTGCCGGCCTCGCGCACCGTGGCGAAGGCCTCGGGCAGCAGGTCGTCCAGCGTGGCGCCCTGGGCCAGGCGCTCGCGCAGCTGGGGCGTCATGGCCTGCAGGGCCGCGTCGTCCAGCGCCGAGAACTGGCCCTCCAGGGCGTTGATCTTCTCGACAACGCGGCGGTACTGCTTGAGCAGGCGGTCGTTGCGACTGCCGAAAATCTGGGTGAGAAGCTTGGGCAACATGCGGCGAGGGGCCTGAGGAATCGTCGGGGCGACGCCCGCAGATGGGGCCGCGGCACCCACGGTTCAAGGGGCGCGTCGCAAACGTTCCATGTTATCACCCGGGCATGGCCGGGCTGCCCCCGCGTTCAGGGGCCGGCGGCGGCCAGGAAACGCGACGGGTTCTGCGGCACGCCGTCGATCAGCACCTCGAAATGCAGGTGCGGGCCGGTGGAGCGGCCGGAATTGCCCACCAGCGCCACCTGCTGGCCGCGCTTGACGATGTCACCGGTGTTGACCAGGATCTTCGAGGTGTGGGCGTAACGCGTGGACAGGCCGTTGCCATGGTCGATCTCCAGCAGCTGGCCGTACTGCGGATGCCAGGCGGTGGAGGTGACCACGCCGCCGGCGGCCGAAAAGATCGGCGTGCCCGGGGCGGCCTGGAAGTCCTGGCCGGTGTGCAGCGCCGGCCGGCCGGTGAAGGGGTCGGCGCGGAAACCGAAGGCCGAGCCGATCGGCGCGTCGATCGGGCGGCTGCTGGGCAGCATCAGCGAGGCCAGGCGCTTCTCGAACAGGCGCGACTCGGTCAGCGTGAAGACATCGGCATGCAGCTCGACGCGCTGCTCCAGCTGCGACATGGCTTCGTTCAGCACCTCCAGGCTGGGGTGATCCAGCGGCAGGTAGGGGCCGCCGGCGCCGCGCGGTGCCGGCGTCGGTGCCGGCATCAGTGCGGCCGAGGCGGCCGGCGCGGTCGGCTGCAGCAGCCTGAGCTCATCGGGCTTGACGCCGGCCAGATTGGTCAGGCGGTCCCCCATGGCTTCGAGGCGGATCATGCGCGCCTGCATGTCGCCCACCTTGGAGGCCATGGCGTCCAGGTTCTCGCGCATGAAGCGGTCGCGCTGCGCAAATTCGTCGCGCACCACGAGCTTGACGATCTGGCTGACCACCGGCCAGCCCTCGCGCGCCGCCGCCAGGAAGATGAAGTGGTAGATCGTGCCCGACAGCAGCAGCAGCGCCATCAGCAGGGCCAGCACGGCCGAGCTGATCTGCAGCCGGCTGAGCTGGAAGGCGCGGGTGCGGGAGGCGCCCTCGCCGGTGATCAGGATCTGCATCGAACTACACTCCTTGCCGATGAACCTTCCCGGCAAGCACCAGCCCCACACCCGGCCGATCGCCGAGGCGCTGGATGCCAACCAGGCCCTGGGCCGACTGCTGGAGCGGCTGCGCGAGTCTCAGCGCCGGCATGCGCTGATCCTGCCCGCCCTGGCACCGGCCTTGCGGCCCTGGGTCCAGCCCGGGCCGCTCGATGACGAGGGCTGGACGCTGCTGGTGCCCAATGCCGCCGTGGCGGCCAAGATGCGCCACGCCCTGCCCCACCTGGAAGCGGTGCTGGCCGAGGCCGGCCGCCCGCCGCTGCCCCTGCGGATCAAGGTGCGCTCCGGGCGCCCCTGAGCCGGGGAGCCCCGGAGCCGTTTCGGCCGCGGGGCACGCATTATTCCACGCCCCGCCAGGATGGTGCCGGCTATCCGAATCGAACGGATGACCTACGGTTTACAAGACCGTTGCTCTACCAACTGAGCTAAGCCGGCGGATCGGGTGGGCATTCTAGGAGGCGCCCGACTGCGCGCGGGCGCCTACTTCACGCGTTTGAGCGCGGGCCGTCCGGCGCCCGGCGTGGCCGGGCCGGAGGGCTCGGGGTCGGGCGGTGTGTCGGCGTCGGCGCTGGGCTCGACACTGGCCAGGCGCAGACCGGTGGCCGGCCGGGCCGTCGCCGCGGGTGGCGTCACCAGGGTCTGGGGCTCGGTGGCGGCCGCCTCGGCGGTGGGCATCGGGAAGGCCATGCCCTGGCCATTCTCGCGGGCATAGATGGCCACCACGTGGTCCACCGGCACGACGATCTCGCGCGCGACGCCGCCGAAGCGGGCCTTGAACTCGATGAAGTCGTTGCCCAGCTTCAGGCCGCTGGTGGCCTCGAAGCCGACGTTGAGCACGATCTCGTTGTTCTTCACGTACTCGGCGGGCACCTGCACCGAGGCATCGACAAACACCGCCACGTAGGGCGTGAAGCCGTTGTCGGTGCACCAGTCGTGCAAGGCCCGGATCAGGTAGGGCCGGGTCGAGGTGCCCTGGTTGTCCGGGCTGGCAGGCGGCGGCGTCGTGGTCATCGTGGCTCTGGCCGGGCGATTACTTGCGCATCACCTTCTCGGAGGGCGTCAGCGCCTCGATGTAGGCCGGGCGCGAGAAGATGCGCTCGGCGTACTTCAGCAGCGGCGCGGCGTTCTTCGACAGGTCGATGCCGTAGTAGTCCAGGCGCCACAGCAGCGGGGCGATCGCCACGTCGAGCATGCTGAAGTCGTCGCCCAGCATGTACTTGTTCTTCAGGAAGATCGGCGCGAGCTGGGTGAGGCGGTCGCGGATCTGGCCGCGGGCCTTCTCGAGCTGCTTGTCGGTGGCCTTGATGCCCCGGCCTTCCAGGATGTTGACGTTGGCGAACAGTTCCTTCTCGAAGTTGAAGAGGAACAGGCGCACGCGGGCACGCGCCACCGGGTCGCCCGGCATCAGCTGCGGGTGCGGGAAGCGCTCGTCGATGTACTCGTTGATGATGTGCGACTCGTACAGGATCAGGTCGCGCTCGACGAGGATGGGCACCTCGTTGTACGGGTTCATCAGCGCGATGTCCTCGGGCTTGGCGAAGAGGTCGACATCGCGGATCTCGAAGTCCATGCCTTTCTCGAACAGCACGAAGCGGCAGCGGTGCGAGTAGGGGCAGGTGGTACCGGAGTAAAGCACCATCATGGTGGCGGGCTCCTTGATCGGAACGGAAAAGCGGTTCGGCAGGGCCGAAAACGGAAAAACGCAGTGGGCCCGCATCAGGGTCCCACTGCGCGCGGGGACCGGCGCGCGGCCGGTCCGGCAGGGCCTACTTTACTTGACGTCCTTCCAGAACGCGGCGTTGAGGCGATAAGCGAAGAAAGTCAGCACCAGCAGGAAGGCCAGCACCGCCATGCCCAGCTTGGTGCGCTGGAACTGCACGGGCTCACCCATCCACTGCAGGTAGGCCACCAGGTCGCCGATGGCGCTGTCATAGGCCTTGGCGTCCATGGTGCCCGGCTTGGCCAGGGTCAGCGCATGGTCGGCGCCCAGCACCTGCTCGCCCTGCAGTTCCCACAGCACGTGGGGCATGCCGACGTTGGCGAAGACGGTGTTGTTCCAGCCGGTCGGGCGGGTCTCGTCACGGTAGAAGCCGCGCAGGTAGGTGTACAGGTAGTCGGCACCGGTGCCTTGCGAGCCGGCGCGCGAACGCGCCACCAGGGTCAGGTCGGGCGGCGTGGCACCGAACCAGTCCTTGGCCTGGCGCGGGTCCATCGAGACCTTCATCAGGTCGCCGACCTTGTCGCCCGCGAACAGCAGGTTGGTGCGGATCTGCTCCTCGGTCAGACCGATGTCGGTCAGCCGGTTGTAGCGCATGAAGGCTGCCGCGTGGCAGTTCAGGCAGTAGTTGACGAACAGCTTGGCACCGTTCTGCAGCGAGGCGGTGCTCTGCAGCTTCTCGGTGGGGAACTTGTCCCAGGCGGGGCCACCGGTGTTGGCGGTGGCGCCGCTGACCAGGCACAGCGCGGCAGCCAGGCCGGCGATGAGTTTCTTGATCATGATGTGGTGTGCTCCTGCCTGGTTCAGTGCGGCGTGAAGGTCACGCGGTCGGGGACCTTCTTGAAGGTGCCGAGCTGGCTCCACCAGGGCATCAGCAGGAAGAAGCCGAAATAGAAGAGCGTGCCGACCTGGGCGATCAGCGTGCCGATGTCCGACGGCGGCTGGATGCCCAGGTAGGCCAGCACGACGAAGAAGATCACGAACACGATGTACAGGTGGCGGTGCCAGGTCGGACGGTAGCGGATCGACTTGGCCGGGCTGTGGTCCAGCCAGGGCAGGAAGAACAGGATGATGACCGCGCCGCCCATCACCACCACGCCCCAGAACTTGGCGTCGAAGGTCTTGAGCAGGCCGATGGCCACCAGCGCGCCGACGATCACGGCGATCTTGGCCGTGCCGGCGAACTTGCCCTTCAGCACCGCACCCAGCGCGCCCAGGCCGATGATCACGCACAGCACGTTGACCATCACGTCGGTCGTGGCGCGCAGCATCGAATAGAAGGGCGTGAAGTACCAGACCGGCGCGATGTGCGGCGGGGTCTTCAGCGGGTCGGCCGGGATGAAGTTGTTGTACTCCAGGAAGTAGCCACCCAGCTCAGGCGCGAAGAAGATGATCGCGGTGAAGACGATCAGGAACAGGCAGACGCCCAGGATGTCGTGCACCGAGTAGTACGGGTGGAAGGGGATGCCGTCCAGCGGGTGGCCGTTGGCGTCCTTCGGGGCGTTCGGGCCCTTGATCTCGACGCCGTCCGGGTTGTTCGAACCCACCTCGTGCAGCGCGATGATGTGCGCCACCACCAGGCCCAGCAGCACCAGCGGCACCGCGATGACGTGGAAGCTGAAGAAGCGGTTCAGCGTGGCGTCGCTCACCACGTAGTCGCCGCGGATCAGCAGCGCCAGGTCCGGACCGACGAAGGGCACGGCGGCGAACAGGTTCACGATGACCTGAGCGCCCCAGTAGGACATCTGGCCCCAGGGCAGCAGGTAGCCCATGAAGGCCTCGGCCATCAGCGCCAGGAAGATCGCGCAGCCGAAGATCCAGACCAGCTCGCGCGGCTTGCGGTACGAGCCGTACAGCAGGCCACGGAACATGTGCAGGTAGACGACGACGAAGAACGCCGATGCCCCGGTGGAGTGGATGTAGCGGATCAGCCAGCCCCAGGGCACATCGCGCATGATGTACTCGACCGAGGCGAAGGCCACGGCCGCATCCGGCTTGTAGTGCATCACCAGGAAGATGCCGGAGACGATCTGGATCACCAGCACCATCAGGGCGAGCGAGCCGAAGATGTACCACCAGTTGAAGTTCTTCGGAGCGTAGTACTCCGACATGTGCTCCTTGTACATCTTGGACGCCGGGAACCGGTTGTCCACCCAGGTCATCAGCTTCTCGCCGACGGACGCGTCCGCCGGCGCGACTTTGAATTCAGCAGCCATGGTTGCCTTTCTTGTGTTCGGGGGACGCCGGATCAGGCCTTCTTGTCTTCGCCGATCAGCAGCTTGGAATCGCTGAGATACATGTGCGGCGGGACTTCGAGGTTGTCAGGGGCGGGCTTGTTCTTGAACACGCGGCCGGCCATGTCGAAGGTCGAGCCGTGGCAGGGGCACAGGAAGCCGCCCGGCCAGTCGGCGGGCAGCGAGGGCTGGGCACCCGCCTGGAACTTGTCGGAGGGCGAGCAGCCCAGGTGCGAGCAGATGCCCACCACCACCAGGTACTCCGGCTTGATCGAGCGCGCCTCGTTCTTGGCGTACTCGGGGATCGGGTAGGCCTTGCGCTGGTTGTCGGGGTCGGCGAGCTGGTCGTTCAGCTTCTTCAGGCCCTCGAGCTGCTCGGGCGTGCGGCGCACGATCCAGACCGGCTTGCCGCGCCATTCCACGGTCATCTTCTCGCCCGGCTTGAGGGCGCTGATGTCGGCCTCCACGGCGGCACCGGCGGCCTTGGCGCGCTCGGACGGGGTGAAGGTACTGACGAAGGGCACGGCGGTTGCCACGCCACCCACGGCACCCGCGGCACCGGTGGCGATCAGCCAGGTGCGCTTGCCTTGGTCCACAGCGTTGTCACTCATGGAGGTCCTTTGGAATGTGGGAAGCTGCTGGGGGCGGGATGGGGGAATCCCGCAGATTAGTGTTTTCAGTCAACCAGGCATTTTAGCGGACCTGCAACAGCATCGACTGTCATCGCGCAACTGCGCACGTCAGGCTGGCGCAAGTTGTTGACTTCATGCCCCGTGCGGAGACACTGCATCCGCGCCGACGGGGAATCCGCTCCGGGACGGCGTCGCAGCACACAACAGCACAGGAGTGAGAGCCATGAGCTTCGTCTCGGAATTCAAGGAATTTGCCATGAAGGGCAATGTCGTCGACCTGGCGGTCGGCGTCATCATCGGCGGCGCCTTCGGCAAGATCGTCGACTCGGTGGTCGGCGACCTGATCATGCCCATCGTCGGCTGGCTGTTCGGCGGTCTGGACTTCAGCAACTACTTCATCCAGCTCTCGGGCGCCGCGGCCACCAACCTGGCCGACGCCAAGAAGGCCGGCGCGGTGTTCGCCTACGGCAGCTTCATCACCGTGGCGCTGAACTTCATGATCCTGGCCTTCATCATCTTCATCATGATCAAGCAGATCAACCGCCTGAAGAAGGCCGAGGCCCCGGCCGCGGCGGCCCCGGCCGAGCCGCCGCCCACGCCGGAAGACATCCAGCTGCTGCGCGAAATCCGCGACTCGCTGAAGCGCTGATTCCCCGCGCATCAGCCCGGCGCCAGGCGCCGGGCCATGCGCAAGGCGGCCAGCAGGCTGGCCGGATCGGCCAGCCCGCGGCCGGCGATGTCGAAGGCGGTGCCATGGTCGGGGCTGGTGCGCACCAGCGGCAGGCCCAGCGTCAGGTTGACGCCCTGCTCGACCCCCAGGTATTTGACCGGGATCAACCCGTGGTCATGTGTCATCGCCACCACGGCATCGAATTCGCCGGGCCGGGCGGCGCTGTCGCGGGCGCGCATGAACACCGTGTCGGGCGCGAACGGACCGCGGGCATCGATCCCGCGGGCACACGCCGCTTCTATCGCCGGCGTGATCAGCCGGATCTCCTCGTCGCCGAACAGACCGCCCTCGCCCGCATGCGGGTTCAACCCCGCCACCGCGATGCGCGGCGCGGCGATGCCGAAGCGCTGCAGCGCCTCGTGGGTGATGACGATCGTCTCCAGGATGCCGGGGGTGTCCAGCGTCTCGATCGCCCGCCGCAGCGCCATGTGGATGGTCACCAGCACCACGCGCAGCTCGTCATTGGCCAGCATCATGCGCACCGGCAGCGCGCGTCCCACGTGCGCGCTGGCCAGTGACTGCAGCAGCTCGGTGTGCCCAGGCACACCCAGGCCGGCAGCGGCCAGGGCTTCCTTGTGGATCGGCGCGGTCACCAGCGCCCGGGCGCGGCCAGCCAGCACCTCGCGGGTGGCGGCCGTGATGCAAGCCGCCGCGGCGGCGCCGGCGCGCGCGTCCACCCGGCCCCAGGGCAGCGTGGCCAGCGACGGCTCCAGCCCGCCCGGCGGCAGCCACACCGGCACCGCCGCCGGCGGCAGTCCGCAGACCGCCTGGGCACGCGCCAGCACGGCCGGATCGCCGACGACAAGCACCTCATCCAAGGCGCCGGCCGCATGGGCCCGCACGATGATCTCGGGGCCGATCCCGACGGGATCGCCCATGGTCAGCAACAGCGGCAGGCTCATCAGGCGGGGTTGTCGATGTCAATGAAACGGTGCGTCAGTCCGAACTGCGCGGCCAGGTGGGCCCCCAGCGCCGGGGCGCCATAGCGCTCGGTGGCGTGGTGGCCGCAGGCCAGGAAGGCCACGCCGGTCTCACGCGCCAGGTGAGCCTGGGGCTCGGACACCTCGCCGGTGATGAAGGCATCGGCGCCGGCGGCGATCGCCGCCTCGAAGAAGCCCTGGGCGCCGCCAGTGCACCAGGCCACGCGCTGCAGCGGTCGGCCGTCGCCCGGCAGCACCAGCGGTGCCCGGCCCAGCGCCTGGTGGGCGCACTCGGCCAGCGCGTCCAGCGTGGCCACCGGCGCCGCGCCCAGCCAGCCCAGGTCCTGGTCGCCGAAGCGGGCCTCACCCTGCAGCCCCAGTTGACGACCCAGCTGGGCGTTGTTGCCCCACTCGGGGTGGGCATCCAGCGGCAGGTGGTAGGCGAACAGGTTGATGCCGTGGGCCATCAGGCGCTCGACGCGGGCCTTGAGCCAGCCGGTCAGGCGGCCGTCGTGGCCACGCCAGAACAGGCCGTGGTGCACCAGCAGCGCGTCGGCGCCCTCGGCGATGGCGGCATCGATCAATGCGCGGCTCGCGGTGACGCCGCTGACGATCTTGACAATCTCGTCCTTGCCCTCCACCTGCAGGCCGTTCGGCCCATAATCCTTGAAGCGGTCAACCTGCAGCAGCTCGTGCAGGTGCCTGTCGATGTCGCGACGCTGGGCCACGGTGCCTGTCCTTTCCCCTGTCTTCCGATGCGCAGAACCTGGCTGATTTTCTCGCAAGCCGTCACCGTGGCCGTGGCGGTGCTGTTTGTCGTGGGCACCTTCAAGCCGCAGTGGCTGGGTGGCGCCCCCGACGTGCTGGGCATGGCGCGGCCGCCCGCCTCGGGCGTGGTCACGGTGGGCGTGAGCAGCCCGGGCGCGTCGGCCCCGCTGCAGCCGCTGACCCAGGCGGCCAAGCGGGCCGCGCCGGCGGTGGTCAGCATCACCGCCAGCAAGGCGCCGCCGCGGCGCTCGGCCCAGCAGCCGCACAGCCAGGACCCGTGGTTCCGCTTCTTCTTCGGCCAGCCCGGCCAGCAGCCCGAACCGCAGGTGGGCCTGGGTTCGGGCGTGATCGTCAGCAGCGACGGCTACCTGCTGACCAATCACCATGTGGTCGAGGGCGCCGACCAGGTGAGCGTGCGTCTGGCCGACGGCCGCGAGGCCGAGGCCCAGCTGATCGGCACCGACCCCGAAAGCGACATCGCGGTGCTGAAGATCGGTCTGGACAACCTGCCCAGCCTGACGCTGGGCGCGATCGAGCAACTGCAGGTGGGCGATGCGGTGCTGGCGATCGGCAACCCGTTCAACGTGGGGCAGACGGTGACCTCGGGCATCGTCAGTGCGCTGGGGCGCAGCGGCCTGGGCCTGTCCACCTTCGAGAACTTCATCCAGACCGATGCGGCCATCAACCCCGGCAACTCGGGCGGCGCGCTGGTCGATGCGGCGGGCAACCTGGTGGGCATCAACTCGGCGATCTACTCGCAGTCGGGCGGCAGCATGGGCATCGGCTTCGCCATCCCGATCGACCTGGCGCAGCATGTGATGGACGGCCTGGTGCGCGATGGGCAGGTCACCCGCGGCTGGATCGGCGTGCAGCCACGCGACCTGGACCCGGAGTTCGCCCAGAGCTTCAACCTGCCGGTCAGCCAGGGCGTGCTGATCACCGGCGTGCTGCAGAACGGTCCGGCCAGCCAGGCCGGCATGCGGCCGGGCGATGTGGTCACCACCATCGCCGGGCGGCCGGTGCGCAGCACCTCGCAGCTGCTGCTGGCGGTGTCGGAGCTGAAGCCGCAGTCGCAGGCGCAGATCGGCGTGCAGCGCGGCAGCGAAACGCTGCAGCTGACGGTCACCGTCGCCCAGCGACCGAAATCGCCGCGCTGACGGACCTAGGGCCTCAGGCGCCGTTGTCGGGGGGCGCCTGGGTGTGCTTGATGAAAAGGCCCGCGGCGAGGATGCCCAGCTCGTAGAGCAGCACCATCGGGATCGCCAGCGCCAGCTGCGAGACCACATCCGGTGGCGTGATGACAGCAGCGATGACGAAGGCGATGACGATGAAGTAGCCGCGCCACTCGCGCAGCTTCTCGACGCTGACCACGCCCATGCGCGCCAGCACCACCACCACCACCGGCACCTCGAAGGCGGCGCCGAAGGCGATGAACATCGTCAGCACGAAGCCCAGGTAGGCCTCGATGTCCGGCGCCGCGGTGATGCTCTTGGGCGCGAACTGCTGGATGAACTTGAAGACCTGGCCGAAGACGAAGAAGTAGCAGAAGGCCACGCCGGAGAAGAACAGCACCGTGCTGGACACCACCAGCGGCAGCACCAGCTTCTTCTCGTGGCTGTACAGGCCCGGCGCCACAAAGGCCCAGACCTGGTAGAGCACCACCGGCAGCGCCAGCAGGAAGGCGGCCATCAGCGTGATCTTCAGCGGCACCAGGAAGGGCGAGATCACGTTGGTGGCGATCATCGTCGCGCCCTGCGGCAGGTTGCGCACCAGCGGCGCGGCCAGCAGGTCATAGAGGCCGCTGGGGCCGGGCCACAGCGCCAGCACGCCGAAGGCGATGCCCACCGCGATCAGCGCCCGGATCAGGCGGTCGCGCAGCTCGATCAGGTGGGACACGAACGGCGCTTCGGTGCCTTCGAGTTCGTCGCGCGGTTCGTTGCTCATGCGGGTCAGGGGCCCGCGGTCGGGCACAAAGGGGGATTCAGGGCGCGGTCAGCCGGCACGCGGGCGGAAGCGCCGAACGCGGGCGGCGCCCGATTGCACGTGGGTGCGCACGCCGGCGCGCTGCTTGTACCACTGGGGCGTGGCGCTGCGCTTCACACGCCAGTTCTTGCGCACCGGCTGGTAGCTCGCTGGCGGCTCGGTCAAGGTCGAGCCGTCGCTGCTCGGCCCGGACAGGCCGGCCGTGACTTCGCTCCAGTTGGACTCGAAGCTGGACGCAGCGTCGTTGACCTCGGTGCGCACGGTCTGCTCGACATCGCGCGCCGCCGTCTCGAACTGGGACTTCATCTTCTGAAGCTCTTCCAGCTCGATCGAGCGGTTCACCTCGGCCTTGACGTCGGCCACATAGCGCTGCGCCTTGCCTACCATGTGGCCCACGGTGCGGGCCACGCGCGGCAGCTTCTCGGGCCCGATGACGATCAGCGCCACGGCGCCGATCAGGGCCAGCTTGTCGAAACCGAAGTCGATCATGCGCGCGCGGCTGCCGGCTCGGGGCTCAGGACTTGGTCTTGGTCTCGACGTCCACGGTGTTGGCGTCGGTCCTCGGCGCGGCCACCTGCTGCGCCGGCGGCACCGGCTGCTGGTCGCCCTCGGCGGCGCCCTTCATGCCGTCCTTGAAGCCCTTGACCGCCGAACCCAGGTCGGAGCCCATGTTCTTCAGCTTCTTGGTGCCGAACACCATCACCACGATGAGCAGCACGATCAGCCAATGCCAGATGCTGAACGATCCCATGTCAAGTTCTCCTAAGTCGAATGACGGATTCTAGGGCCGGCGCCTGTCCACCCTGGCAGGTCAGCCTTTGGCCCACGGGCGCGGACCGCCCATCACATGCATGTGCAGGTGAAACACCTCCTGCCCGCCGTCGCGCCCGGTGTTGATGACCTGGCGGAAGCCGTCGGTCACCCCCAGCTGGGCCATCAGCCGCGGCGCCAGCACGTTCATGTGGCCCAGCAGGGCGGCGTCGGCCTCGGTCACCTCGGTCATCGACGCGATGTGCTGCTTCGGGATGATCAGCACATGCACCGGTGCCCAGGGCGCGATGTCGTGGAAGGCGACCACCCGGTCGTCCTCGTGAACCTTCTTCGCGGGGATCTGGCCCGCGACGATCTTGCAGAAGATGCAGTTCGGATCAGCACTCATGGGATGCGTCGTTGTCGGAAAAGTTCAACGCGGCATCGGCCGGCGGTCGTTCAGCGCCGACCAGCCGCGCACCACGCGGTAGAGGAACCACAGCGAGATGCCGAACCAGGCGATCCAGCCCGGCACGATCAGCAGCACCCACAGCGGCGCGGTGACCAGGTAGAGCAGGCCGGCCCAGACCACGCTGCGGATGCGCCAGGCGAAGTGGCTCTCCTGCCAGCTGCCCTGGGCCTCGCCGCGCTTGACCATGTCAATGATGAAGGCCACCACCAGCAGCGCCACGCCCGGCTGGAAGCTGGGGATCACGGCCCCCACCGCCACCACGGCGTGCAGCAGGTAGCTGATCTGGCTGACGCTGCGCAGCGAGGCCTCGCGCTCAGCATCCAGTACCACGGCGTCGGGTTCGCTCATCGGGTCCTCCAGCGGGGGTCAATCGCCCTGGCGCTCGCGCGCCTGGGCCTTGCGGGCAGCAAACTCTTCCAGGCCGGACAGGCCCTCGCGGCGCTCCAGCTCGCGCAGCACATCGGCCGGCGACAGGCCGAAATGGGCCAGCGCGATCATCGAGTGGAACCACAGGTCGGCCACTTCGTAGACGATCTTCTCGCGGTCGCCGTCCTTGGCCGCCATCACGGTTTCGGTGGCCTCTTCGCCCACCTTCTTCAAGATGGCGTCGGTGCCCTTGTGGAACAGGCGGGCGACGTAGCTCTTGTCCGGGTCGCCCTGGCGGCGGCTCTCGATGACCTCGTGCAGGCGCTGCAGGCTGTCGTTGGCACTCATCGGTAGATCGTCTCCGGATCCTTCAGCACCGGATCGACCGCCACCCAGCGGTCGCCCTCCAGGCGTTCATAGAAGCAGCTGTGGCGGCCGGTATGGCAGGCGATGCCGGGCTCATGGCCGCGCTGGGTGATCTTCAGCAGCACCACGTCCTGGTCGCAGTCGATGCGGATCTCGTGCACGTCCTGGAAGTGGCCCGACTCCTCGCCCTTGTGCCACAGCTTCTGGCGCGAGCGGCTGAAGTAGACCGCCTGGCGCAGCGCCGCGGTGCGCGACAGCGCCTCGCGGTTCATCCACGCGAACATCAGCACATCGCCCGTCGCCGCCTCCTGGGCGATCACGGGCACCAGCCCGTCCCGGTCCCAGCGCACGCGGTCCAGCCAATCAGTCATGCAGGCAGTGTAACGAAGCGCAGGCTCAGCCCGCGTGGGTGGGACCGGCATGGCCCCACTCCTGGGCGAACCAGTGCAGCACCGGAATGGTGCCCGGCAGCACCGGCACGCTGGCCACCGGCAGCGTCTCCCAGGCCATGGCCTGGCCTTCGCGCATCTGCAGCGCGCCGCTCCACGACGACACCAGGCGGAAATGCAGGCGCACGCGGGCGTGCTCGTAGTCCATCACCAGCTCGTGCCAGCGCCGGCTGGCGCCGATCGTGATGCCCAGCTCCTCGTGCAGCTCGCGCGCCAGCGCCTGGTGCACGCTCTCGCCGGCCTCCAGCTTGCCGCCCGGGAACTCCCAGTAGCCGGCGTAGACCTTGCCCGGCGGGCGCGAGGTCAGCAGGAACTGCCGCTCGCGGCCGCTGGCATCGGGGCGCACCAGCACGCCGACGGCCACCTCCACCGCCGCCCGCGGCGCGCGGACCACGCCGTCGGCCGAGTGCACCGCCTCAGACATGGTCCAGGCCGTCCGGGGCCGGGGTGTCGCTGGACGGGGCCGCGGGCAGATCGGTGCCGTGGTCGCGTCCCGCATAGTCGCGGGCGAACTGGTGCGCCACCCGGCCCGAGCGCGAGCCGCGCTCCAGGGCGAACACCAGGGCCTGCGGCCGCGCGGCGTCCCAGGCGGTGGCGGGCACGCCGTAGTGCGCCAGCCATTGCCGCACGATGGCCAGGTACTCGTCCTGGCTGAACGGATAGAAGCTGATCCACAGGCCGAAGCGCTCGGACAGCGAGATCTTTTCCTCGATCGCCTCGCCGGGGTGCAGTTCGCCATTCTCGTCGTGACGCGCCGCCAGGTTGTCGGCCATGCGCTCGGGCAGCAGGTGGCGGCGGTTGCTGGTGGCGTAGATCAGCACGTTCTCGGTGCTGGCGGCCACCGAGCCATCGAGGATGGATTTCAGCGCCTTGTAGCCGGCCTCGCCCTCTTCGAAGCTGAGGTCGTCGCTGAAGATGATGAAGCGCTCGGGCCGGCCGGCGATGCGCTCGACGATGTCCGGCAGGTCGATCAGGTCGGTCTTGTCCACCTCGATCAGGCGCAGGCCGCGGTCGGAAAACTCATGCAGGCAGGCGCGGATCAGCGAGCTCTTGCCGGTGCCACGCGCGCCGGTCAGCAGCACGTTGTTGGCCGGCCGGCCGGCCACGAACTGCGCGGTGTTGCGGCGCAGCCGCCCGCGCTGGGTGTCGACCTCCTTCAGGTCATCCAGGCGGATCAGGCCGACATGGCGCACCGGCTCCAGCCAGCCGGCGCCCTGGCGCTTGCGGTAGCGAAAGGCGATCGAGGCCGACCAGTCGGGGTCGGCCAGCGGGCGCGGCAGCACGGCTTCGAGGCGCTGCAGCACCGCATCGGCACGCTCCAGCAGACCCATCAGTTTGGCGGGATCGAACATCCCGCCAGTGTAGTGGGCTGCCGCAGCGCGGCTGGCTGGCTCAGGGGCAGCTGGTGCCGGTGTCCAGGCGCACGATGCGCGGCTTGCCCAGGTGGGCAGCGCCCGGGTCGTAGGGCGGGTTCGGCGCCCTGAACCGGGCCATGTAACTCACCAGCGCGTCGATGTCCTGACCACCGCCCAGACGGTCGGTGCCGCCCTTGAGCACGGTGAAGGCATCGCCGCCGTCGGCCAGGAAGTTGTTCACCGTGACGCGCCAGGCGCGCGAGGGCTCGAGCACCGTGCCCGCCGCATCGACCACCGTCACGGCGCCGCCCGGCAACTGCACGCTCAGGTTGCGCACCTTGGCACCACAGGCCTGGGTGTGGTCCCACTCGTAGCGCACGCCGTTGGAGGGCAGCAGCACGCGGGCGAAGCTGGTCTGGCCGAAGCAGTTCGGGAACTGCTGCTCCAGCGTGTCCTTGAGCTGCTGCGAGCTCAGCGTCAGCGTGACCAGGCCGTTGCCGAAGGGCTGGACGGTGAAGGCCTCGCCGTAGGTGACGTTGCCATCGCCCTCGCCCACCCCGCTGCCGGCGTACAGGAAGCCGGGGGTGCGCACACCGCCGGGGTTCATCAGCGCCAGCTGTGCCCCGCCCAGCTCGGGCGCTGCCGTGGCGGCCAGTTGGGCGTCGGCCACCAGGTCGCCGGCCGGCATGTTGCAGGCGGCGTCCTTGGTGTTGGGCACGTCGCGGGTGATCGCCCCAATCACCTGGTTGGCCACCGGCGCGGCGATCGCCTTGTAGGCGCTGGTGATCGCGGCGACCTGCGCGTTGGGCACGATCGCCGGGTTGCTGCGGTCGACCACCTTGTTGAGCGCGCTGACCGCGGTGACGTCGCCGCTGCGGCGGTCCAGCGTCACATCGATCTCGGTCAGCACCCGTCCGATCGCGTTGGCGCTGGTCACCGGCACCAGGCGGCCGCTGGCCAGCGGCAGCTGGCAGTTGTAGGCGGCGTGGGTGTGGCCGGTCAGCACCAGATCGACGGCGCCGTCGAGGGCCGCGACGATCGGCTTGATCGGCGAGCCCGCCAGCCCGCCTTCGCAGCCGTTGATGTCGGCCGTGGTGCCGGTCTGCACGCCGCCCTGGTGGATCATCACCACGATGGCTTCGATGCCGGCGGCCCGCAGGCGTGGCACCAGGGCGTTGACCGCCTGCGCCTCATCAGTGAAGGCCAGGCCCTTGATGCCGGCGGGCGAGACGATCTGCGGTGTCTCCTTCAGCGTCATGCCGATGAAGGCCATGCGCAGCGGGCGGCCGTCGGCGTCAAAGGTCTTGACGCCGTAGGGCGGGAACAGCGTCTCGCCGTTGCGCCGCTGCACCACGTTGGCGGCCAGGAAGCCGAAGCGTGCGCCCTCGAAGGGCACCGGCGTGCCGACCTCGGCGCCGCGGCAGCTGTTGACGGTGTCGGTCGGATGACAGCCGCCGCGCTGCATGCGCCGCAGCTCGACCTTGCCGTCGTCGAACTCGTGGTTGCCCACCGCATTGAAGTCCAGCCCGATGCGGTTCATCACCTCGATCGTCGGCTCGTCGTGGAACAGCGCCGAGACCAGCGGGCTGGCGCCGATCAGGTCACCGGCCGACACCACCACGGTGTTCGGGTTGGCCGCTCGGGCCGCGGCCACATAGCCCGCCAGCACGTCGGCACCACCGGCCGGCACGGCCGCGTCGGTGGCCCGGGCGCGGAAGCTGCCTGGCGACTCCAGCTGGCCGTGGAAGTCGTTCAGCGACAGGATCTTGACGGTCAGCGTGGCGGGCGCGCCAGCCAGCGCCGCTGATGCGGCAACAGCCAGCAGCGCCGAGGTGGCCAGAGGGCGGGAACGAGACAGCATGGGGTCCTCCAAGGGTCATGGCAGCGCACTGCCGATGGACCGATTGGAGGCGGCGGAGTTGACAGGATCGTGTCGGACCGCGGGAACCGACGAGGCCAGCGTCAGGCCAGCAGCGCGAGCGCCACGTCGAGCTGCTCGGTGGGCACGCGGCGGAAACCCGAGCGGGCATAGCGCTGCAGGCGCCCGACGATGAAGGCGGTCAGCGCCGAGGCGCGGCCGTTGGCATCGACCGTGGGCGTGGCCGAGCCTTCGGCCTGGGCGTCCAGGCGCAGACTCTGGCGCAGCTGCGCCTCGACCCGGTCGAAGAACTGGTTCATCCGCGCGGTCAGGCGCTCGTGCTCGAAGACCAGTGCGTCGCCCACCATCACGCGGGTCATGCCGGGGTTCTTCTCGCCAAACTGCAGCAGCACCTGGGTGATGCGCTGGGCCTGCAGGCGGCCGTCGGGCTCGCGCTCGGCGATCTGGTTGATCAGGCTGAAGATGCTGGACTCGATGAACTCGATCAGCCCTTCGAACATCTGCGCCTTGCTGGCGAAGTGGCGGTACAGCGCCGCTTCACTGACCTGCAGCTTCGCGGCCAGGGCAGCGGTGGTGATGCGGTCGGCGCCGGGCTGCTCGAGCATGGCGGCCAGGGTCTGCAGGATCTGCACACGGCGCTCGCCCGGCTTGGGGCGCTTGCGGCCGGACGCCGCCGCTGCCGCGTCGGTGGGTGCCTCGGTCTCGACCGGGTCGGCGGATTCGGGCAGGTCAGACATCAGGGCAGCCGGCGCAACTGTTGCAGCGTTTTGATTCTTGCACACACATAGGGCGGCCTGCGGTGCAGGTAAACACCGACTTCCGGGCCGTGGGCGTGGTGCTTGACCCAGCGCTGCATCCACACCGTGCGCATGCCCACCGACCGGGCTGAGCGCTGGTGCAGCAGGGTGTCCTCGACCAGCACGCAGCGCGACGGGTGCACCCCCAGCCGGGCGGCCAGGGCCTTGAACATGCGGGCGTCCGGCTTGGGCCGGATCTGGCCGAACAGGCGCATCTGCTCGATGCCGATCACCTCGTCGAACAGGCCGTCCAGGCGCAGGGCCTTGAGCACGCGCAGCGCGTAGTCGCGTCCGGCATTGGTGAGCACGATCTTGCGCCCGGTCAAGCGGCGCAGCGCCGCCAGATCATGCGGGTGCCCCACCAGTTCGCGCTCCAGCCCCGGGAAGGCGTGGGTGTGGCGCACGAAGTGGCTGGGGCGCACGCCGTGGTGGCGGATCAGCCCCAGCAGCGTCGAGCCGTAGCGGTGCCAGTAGTCGGCACGCAGCCGATCGGCCTCGTCAGGACTGACCTGCAGCTGCTCTTCGATGTAGCGGTTCATCGCGCCGTCGAAGTAGCGGAACGCCGACGCGCCGGCGTTGTGCAGCGTGTTGTCGAGGTCGAACAGCCAGACTGTGCGGCGATCAGCCATGGCACAGGGCGAAGGCGCGCAGCGACAAGCCTGGGGGCTTCAATGACTTCTGATCATGGTGCCGAAGGCCTGATCGGTCAGGATCTCGAGCAGGAGCACATGCGGCACCCGGCCGTCGATGATGTGCACCGCGTTGACGCCGCTCTTGGCGGCGTCCAGCGCGCCGGCGATCTTGGGCAGCATGCCGCCGCTGATCGTGCCGTCGGCGAACAACTCGTCGATGCGGCGCGCGGTGAGGTCGGTCAGCAGCTGGCCGCTCTTGTCGAGCACGCCGGTGATGTTGGTCAGCATCAGCAGCTTCTCGGCCTTCAGCACCGTGGCCAGCTTGGCCGCCACGACGTCGGCGTTGATGTTGTAGCTTTCGTTGTGTTCGCCAAAGCCGATCGGGCTGATCACCGGGATGAAGGCATCGTCCTGCAGCGCCTTGACGACGCTGGGGTCGATCGAGTCGATGTCGCCCACCTGGCCGACATCGTGCTCCTTGCTGGGGTCGTCCTTGTCGACCATCTTCAGCTTCTTGGCACGGATCAGGCCGCCATCGCGGCCGGTCAGGCCCACGGCCTTGCCGCCCGCGGCATTGATCAGGCCGACGATGTCCTGCTGCACCTCGCCGCCCAGCACCCACTCGACGACTTCCATCGTCTCCTCGTCGGTGACGCGCATGCCCTGGATGAAGGTGCCCTTCTTGCCCAGGCGGTTGAGCGCCTCGTCGATCTGCGGGCCGCCACCGTGCACCACCACCGGGTTCATGCCCACCAGCTTGAGCAGCACGATGTCCTCGGCAAAGTCCTGCTGCAGCGCCGGGTCGGTCATCGCGTTGCCGCCGTACTTGATGACCAGGGTCTTGCCGTGGTACTTGCGGATGTAGGGCAGCGCCTGCGAGAGGATCTCGGCCTTCTCGCGCGGCAGGATGTGGTCGACGCTGACGGGGGTCGGGGTGGTGGTCATGGCGGTGACAGGGGGGCGAAAGGGGAATGGCGGGATTGTAGGGATCGGCTGCGGCATCATCCCGACCGAGCCCCGCTGTCATCCGGCAGCGCTGCCGCCCCGTTGAAGGCTCACAAGGAGTCCCCTGCCATGCACACCCCCCGCCCTGTTGCGTCCATTGCCCGCCTGGTGCTGACCGCCGGCCTGGCCCTGGCCAGCGGCCTGGCGGCCGCGGCCGACGGCGAGATCCGCAAGATCGACGCCGCGCAAATGCGCCTGACGCTCAAGCACGACGCCATCCCCAGCCTGGACATGCCCGCCATGACCATGGCCTACAAGGCCAACTCGGCGGCGCTGCTGCAAGGCCTGGCCGTGGGTGACCAGGTGGTGTTCGAGGCTGAAAAGCGCGACGGCACCTACGTGATCACCGCGATCCGCAAGAAGTGAGCGTCGCGCGGGCCGCCCGGCCCGCGCGTGCCCCGGCCCAGCTCAGAAGTGGATGCCGCGCATCATCTGCTGCAGCGCCACCGCCTCGGCCGACAGCTGCGGCTTGCCGCCCTTCTCGCCCTTGGCCGCTTCCGAATCCGGGAACATCCGGAAGCTGGTGTTCATGACGATCTGCGCCACGCGCGGCACCAGCGCATGCAGCACCTGGCCGAAGATGCCCAGGCGGGTGGCGATGCGCACCGGCTTGTGGATCACCGCCTCGGCCACCATGTCGGCGGCCTCTTCCGGCGACAGCGTGGGCACGTTGTTGTAGATCTTGGTGGGCGCGATCATCGGCGTGCGCACCAGCGGCATGTTGATGGTGGTGAAGGTGATGCCCACATCGGCGAACTCGCTGGAGGCGCAGCGCGTCCAGGCATCCAGCGCGGCCTTGCTGGCCACATAGGCCGAGAAGCGCGGCGCATTGGTCAGCACGCCGATCGAGCTGATGTTGACCACATGGCCCTTGCGCTTGGCCGCCATGCCCGGCAGCAGGCCCATGGTCACGCGCAGGCAGCCGAAATAGTTCAGGTCCATCGTGCGCTGGTAGTCGTGGAAGCGGTCGTAGCTCGATTCGATCGCGCGGCGGATCGAGCGGCCGGCGTTGTTGACCAGCACGTCCACGCCGCCGAACTGCTCGGTCAGCCAGGTCACCAGCGCGGCGCAGCTTTCCTCGTTGGCAATGTCGGCACTGAAGGTGTGGATCTGGGCGTCCTTGCCGGCCTGCTCACGTATCTCGTCGGCGGCTTCCTTGAGCTTGATCTCGTCACGGGCGCAGATCACGGTGATCGCGCCGGCCTCGGCGAACTTGATCGCCGCGGCCAGGCCGATGCCTGACGAGCCGCCCGTCACCAGCACCACCTTGCCCGCCACCGAGCCCTTGAGCGAGCGGTCCTTGAACAGGTCGGGGTCGAGGTGGCGCTCCCAGTAGTCCCACAGCCGCCAGGCGTAGTCGTGCAGGTTGGGACACTCGATGCCCGAGCCCTTGAGCGCCGCCTGCGTCTCGCGGCAGTCGAAGCGCGTGGGGTAGTTGACGAAGGTCAGGATGTCCTCGGGCAGGCCCAGGTCGGCCATCACCGCGCGGTGGATGCGGCGCACCGGCGCCAGCGCCATCAGGCCCTTCTTCACGCTGCGCGGAATGAAGCCCAGCAGCGCGGCATTGACGAAGAGGTTCATCTTCGGCGCGTGCGCCGCCTTGGCGAACACGCCCAGCACATCGCCCACGCGGTAGCCGACCGGGTCGACCAGGTGGAAGCACTTGCCCTTGATCGCGTGCTTGGAGTGGCTGATGTGGTCCAGCGCCGCCACCACGAAATCCACCGGCACGATGTTGATGCGCCCGCCCTCCAGGCCCACCGCCGGCATCCACGGTGGCAGGATCTGGCGCATGCGCTGGATCAGCTTGAAGAAGTAGTAGGGGCCATCGATCTTGTCCATCTCGCCGGTGCGCGAGTCGCCCACCACCGCCGCCGGGCGGTAGACCGTCCAGGGCACCTTGCACTCGGTGCGGACGATCTTCTCGCTCTCGTGCTTGGTGCTGAAGTACGGGTGGTCGAGGTTCTCGGCCTCGTCGAACATGTCCTCGCGGAACACGCCCTCGTACAGGCCGGCGGCGGCGATCGAGCTGACGTGGTGCAGGTGGCCGGCGTCGATGGCCTTGGCGAACTCGACCACGTTGCGCGTGCCTTCCACGTTCACGCGCACCTGGCTGTCGGCATCGGCTTCCAGGTCATACACGGCCGCCAGGTGGTAGACCGCATCGATCTGGCCCTTCAGGGCCTTGATCTGGTCGGCGGCCACGCCCAGCTTGCGGCTGGTCAGGTCACCGGTCACCGCCACCGCGCGCGACTTCGACACGCCCCAGGACTCGAGCAGGCCCTGGACCTTGCCCTCGCTGCCCGGGCGGACCAGGAAATACACGGTGCTGCCGCGGCGCGCCAGCAGCGCGGCGACCAGGCGCTTGCCGATGAACCCGGTGGCGCCAGTGACGAAGTAACGCATGCCCATCTCCTTGCGGTGCTCGACGAATGGCGCCGATTGTGGCGCTGCCCGCCCGCCCGGCCTTTGCGCGCAAACCCGGGATCATCCCGGGATAGAGCGGTCTCCCTAGCGGATTAGGATGAAGCCCCCAGGCCGTCTGCCTACACTGGCCTGCATGACTCGGGGGACAGCGTGGCCGCCCGAGGCGCCCAAGCCTTCGGGACGGGCCACCCAGCCACGCCACACGGACACTGCGAGGACACATCCCATGGTCAAGAAGCTCAAGAAGATGGCCGAGGCCAAGGCCGCCAACCCGGCCGGCCTGCTCGACAGCCAACTCGCCGGCGCCGTCAAGGCCTCGGCCCAGCAGATCTGGCTGGCCGGCATGGGCGCGTTCGCCAAGGCCCAGGAAGAAGGCGGCAAGGTCTTCGAGGCGCTGGTCAAGGAAGGCGTCAGCCTGCAGCGCAAGACCCAGGCCGTGGCCGAGGAACGCCTGGGCGAGGTCACCGGCAAGATGAGCGCGATGGCCGGTGAGGTCACGAACAAGGCCGGCGCGTCCTGGGACAAGCTGGAATCGATCTTCGAGGCCCGCACCGCCAAGGCGATGAGCAAGCTGGGCGTGCCCACCGCCAAGGACGTGGCGGAGCTGACCGCCCGCGTCGAGGCCCTGGCCGCCGCGGTGGCCAAGCTGGGTGGCGACGTCAAGCCCGCCAAGCCGGCCAAGGCCCCGCGCAAGGCCGCCGCGCCGAAGAAGGCTGCCGCCAAGGCAGCGGTCGCGGCGCCGGCACCGGCCCCCGCCAAGAAGGCCGCCGCGCCGCGCAAGGCTGCGGCCAAGAAGTCGGCCCCCGCGGCCTGAGGTCCCTGCCGGGGTGCTGGCGCCCTGGCGCCCACCCCGACGCTGACGCATGGCCCGACCCTCCCGACGACGCCCCCCGCGCGGTCCGCGCATCGGCCTGGCCCTGGCGGGCGGCGGCCCGATCGGCGCCATCTACGAGATCGGCGCCCTGTGCGCGCTGGAAGACTCGGTCGAGGGCCTGTCCTTCACCGGGGTTGACCACTTCGTCGGTGTCTCGGCCGGCGCCTTCATCGCGGCAGCGCTGGCCAACGGCCTGACGCCGCGCGCGATGTGCGCGGCCTTCATCGAGAATGTCGGTGGCGACGAGAGCGTCATCGACCCCGGCCTGTTCACCCAGCCCGCCTGGAACGAGTACGTCCGCCGCATGGCGATGGCGCCGCTGGTCACCGCCTCGGCCGCCTGGCAGTGGATGCTGGGCCGCGGCTCGCTGGCCGGCTGGATGTCCGACGTCGGCCGCCTGCTGCCCAACGGCTTCTTCGACAACGCGCCGCTCGAGCGGCACCTGCGCCAGCTGTTCTCGGCGCCGGGCCGCAGCAATGACTTCCGTGACCTCGGCCAGCGCCTGGTGGTGGTGGCCACCGACCTGGACACCGGCGACGCCGCCCCCTTTGGTCAGCCCGGCTGGGACGAGGTGCCGATCTCGCAGGCGGTGATCGCCAGCGCCGCGCTGCCCGGCCTGTACCCGCCGGTCGAGATCGGTGGTCGGCACTATGTGGACGGCGCGCTGAAGAAGACCGTTCACGCCTCGGTGCTGCTCGAGCGCGGCCTGGACCTGCTGATCTGCCTGAACCCGCTGGTGCCCTTCGATGCCACGCACGACCCGGGCAAGGGCCGTCATCCCACGGCCGGGGCCATCCCCCGGCTGGAACAGGGCGGCCTGCCGGCGCTGCTGAGCCAGACCTTCCGCTCGCTGATCCATTCGCGGCTGGAGCTGGGCATGAAGGGCTATGAGCGCAGCCACCCGGACTGCGACATCCTGCTCTTCGAGCCCGACCACGGCGACGCCGAGATGTTCCATGCCGGCACCTTCAGCTACTCGATGCGCCGCCGCCTGGCCAGCCATGCCTTCCAGCAGACCCGCCAGATGCTGCGCGAGCGCGCCGCCGAGCTGGGTCCGACGCTGGCGCGCCACGGCCTGCGCCTGAACGAGGACCGCCTGCACGAGCCGCGCCAGTTGCTGGCCAGCGACTCGCCGCCGGCGCCGCGCGGCAAGGCGCTGGTCGCGCGCACCCACCGCACGCTGGACCGGCTGGAGCGCTGGGTGTCGCGCCGCTGATCAGTCGCGCGGGTCCTCAGTCCCGCAGATAGCGCCGCTCCAGGTGCGCCCGGAAGTGCGCCGGGTTCAGCGTCTCACCGCTGGCGCGCTGCGCGAGTTCGTCGGTCGGCCACTGGCTGGCCTGCGACCAGATGCGCGCCGCCAGCCAGTCCAGCGCCGGTGACAGGTCGCCGGCGTCGATGGCGGTGTCCAGGCCGGGCAGCTCGCGGCGCATCGCGGCAAACCACTGCGCGGCGTACATCGCCCCCAGCGAGTAGCAGGGGAAATAGCCGAAGGAGCCGTCGGTCCAGTGGATGTCCTGCATCGGGCCGTCGCGGTAGTTGCCGCGGGTGTCGATGCCCAGCAGCGACTGCATGCGCTCATCCCACATCGCCGGGATGTCGTCCACCTCGGCCTCGCCCTCGATCAGCGCGCGCTCGATCTCGAAGCGCAGGATCACATGCGCCGGGTAGGTGACCTCGTCGGCCTCGACGCGGATCAGGCCGGGCTTCACCCGGGTCAGCAGGCGGTGCAGGTTGTGCGGCTCGAAGGCGCTCTGGTCGCCGAAGGCCTCGACCAGCAGCGGCGACAGCAGCCGGGCGAAGCCGGGGTGGCCGCCCAGTTGCATCTCGAAGGACAGGCTCTGGCTCTCATGCAGCGCCATCGAGCGGGCCGCGCCGATCGGCTGGCCCAGCCAGGCGCGCGGCAGGCCCTGCTCGTAGCGGCCGTGGCCGGTCTCGTGGATGGTGCCCATCAGCGCCAGCACGAAGTTGTCCTCGACAAAGCGGGTGGTCAGGCGCACGTCCTCGGGCGCGCCGCCCGAAAACGGATGGGCCGACACATCGAGCCGGCCGGCCTGGAAGTCGAAGCCCAGGCGCCGCATCACCTGCTCGCACAGGCCGCGCTGGGCCGGCACCGAGAACGGCCCCACCGGCTCGATGACCGGCTCGTCGGCCTGTCGCACCACCACGCGCTGGATCAGGCCGGGCAGCCAGCGCCGCACCTCGCCGAACAGGCGGGCCACCTCGGCCGCGCGCATGCCGGGCTCATACTGGTCCATCAGCGCGTCGTACAGGCCCAGGCCGCTGCGCTCGGCCAGCAGCCGCGCCTCCTCGCGGGCGATCTCCAGCACCGGTCGCAGGTTGGCGGCAAAGCCGGTCCAGTCGTTGGCAGGACGCTGGCTGCGCCAGGCGTGCTCGCAGCGCGCGCCCGCCAGCGCGCGGCGCTCGACCAGGTCCTCGGGCCAGGCGGTGGCCAGCAGCCAGTGGCGGCGGATCTCGCGCAGGTTGGCCCGCTGCACCGCGTCCAGCGGCTCGGCCTCGGCCTGGGTCAGCAGGTGGCCGATCTTGGGTTCGGTGCGCAGGCGGTGCAGCAGCGCGGCCAGCTCGGCCAGCGCCGCCGCGCGCGCCTCGTTGCCGGCCGGGGGCATGTAGGCCGCCTGGTCCCAGCTGACGATGCCCTGCAGGTGCTCGTAGCGGTGGATGCGCGCGAACGCCGCGCACAGGGCCTGGTAGGCGGATGTCTCGGATGTCATTGTGTGTTCACTCCCTCCAGCGGTCAGGCACCGATGGTCCCCTGATTGTGGACGCATGCCTGGGGTCCCGGGCCCCGGTTGCACCCGCTGACAGTCTCAGCCCGACAGCAGCGGCCAGCCGGCCACGATCGCCCCGGTCATCAGCACGTAGCGCAGGAACTTGCCCAGCGCCATCCAGGCCACGCAGGGCCAGAAGGGCAGGCGCAGCCAGCCCGCCAGCGCGCAGAGCGGATCGCCCAGCAGCGGCAGCCAACTCATCACGCAGGCTTTGGGGCCGAATCGGCGCAGCGCCTCGAGCAGGCGCTGCTCGCGCGGCGGGCGGTGGGCGACCTGCTCGAAGGCCCGCTCGGCGCCCCAGCCCATCCACCAGCTGATCGCGCCGCCCAGGGTGTTGCCCGCGGTGGCCACCAGCACCGCCGGCCAGAACAGACCCGGCTCGGCCAGCACCAGCGCAGCCACCGCGGGTTCGGAGCCCAGCGGCAGCAGCGTCGCCGACACCAGCGCCACCAGGAATACCGCCGGCAGGCCGACCTGCGGCAGCGCCAGCCAGTCCATCAGCCCGGCCAGCTGCGATGTGAACCACGCCTCCATCGGGCCGATTGTGGCGCGGCGGGCAAGGCCCTGGCGGCTATACTCCTGCCTCCTTTTTCAGCACCCTCCTCCATGCGCATCGGCCCCCATGAGCTGCCGAACCGGCTGTTCGTCGCCCCGATGGCCGGGGTGACCGACCGTCCGTTTCGCCAGCTGTGCCGGCGCCTGGGTGCCGGCTATGCGGTCAGCGAGATGGTCACCTCGCGCAAGGACCTGTGGCAGTCGCTGAAGACCTCGCGCCGCGCCGACCACACCGGCGAGCCCGGCCCGATCGCGGTGCAGATCGCCGGCACCGATGCGCCGATGATGGCCGAGGCCGCCGCCTACAACATCGACCGCGGCGCGCAGATCATCGACATCAACATGGGCTGCCCCGCCAAGAAGGTGTGCAACAAGTGGGCCGGCTCGGCGCTGATGCGCGAGGAGCCGCTGGCACTGCAGATCATCGAGGCCGTGGTGGCCGCCTGCGCACCGCGCGGGGTGCCGGTGACGCTGAAGATGCGCACCGGCTGGTGCGACACCGAGCGCAATGCGCTGCGCCTGGCGCGCGCCGCCGAGAGCGCTGGCGTGGCGATGGTCACGGTGCACGGCCGCACGCGCGAGCAGGGCTACAGCGGCCAGGCCGAGCACGACACCGTGGCCGCGGTGAAGGCCGCGCTGTCGATTCCCGTGGTGGCCAACGGCGACATCGACTCCCCCGAGACCGCCGCCGCGGTGCTGGCGCGCACCGGCGCCGACGCGGTGATGATCGGCCGCGCCGCCCAGGGCCGGCCCTGGATCTTCCGCGAGATCGCCCACTTCCTGGCCACCGGCGAGCACCTGCCGCCCCCGGTCACGCGCGAGGTCCAGGCCTGGCTGACCGAGCATCTGCGCGACCATTACGGCCTCTACGGCGAGGCCAGTGGCGTGCGCAGCGCGCGCAAGCACATTGGCTGGGCGGTGCGCGCATTGCCCGGTGGCGAGGCCTTCCGCGCGGTGATGAACACGCTGGACGACGCCGACGCGCAGCTGCGCGCGGTGTCCACCTTCTTCGACGCGCTGGCCGACACCCACGAACGCCTGCCGCTGCCCGCCGCCAACCAGTCGCTGTTGCGCGAGCGCGCCTGACCCCACCCGAACCTATCCATGAGTAAGAAGAACATCGAGGAGAGCGTGCGCGACACGCTGGACCAGTATTTCAAGGACCTGCACGGCGCCGAGCCGCATTCGCTGCACGACCTGGTGATGGGCAGCGCCGAGAAGCCGCTGCTCGAGGTGGTGATGCGCCAGGCCGACGGCAACCAGAGCAAGGCCGCCGAATGGCTGGGCATCAACCGCAACACGCTGCGCCGCAAGCTGCTCGACCACCGGCTCATCAAGTGACTCTTCATTCTTCAAACTGACCCGCCCACCATGACCCAGCTCACCGCCCTGCTCTCGGTCTCCGACAAGACCGGCATCGTCGAATTCGCCCAGGCCCTGCACGGCCACGGCATCCGGCTGCTGTCCACCGGCGGCACCGCCAAGCTGCTGGCCGGCGCCGGCCTGCCGGTCACCGAGGTCAGCGAGATCACCGGCTTTCCCGAGATGCTCGACGGCCGCGTCAAGACCCTGCACCCGCGCGTGCACGGCGGCCTGCTGGCGCGTCGCGATGTGCCCGAGCACATGGCCGCGCTGAAGGAACATGGCATCGGCACCATCGACCTGCTGATCATCAACCTCTACCCCTTCGCCCAGGCCACCGCCAAGGCCGACTGCAGCTTCGAGGACGCGATCGAGAACATCGACATCGGCGGCCCGGCGATGCTGCGCGCCGCGGCCAAGAACTGGCAGGACGTGGGCGTGGTGATCGACCCCGTCGACTACCCGCAGGTGCTGGCCGAGCTGTCGGCCTCGCAGGGCCAGTCGCTGACCCGCGCCACCAAGTTCATGCTGGCCAAGAAGGTGTTCTCGCACACCGCCGCCTATGACGGCATGATCAGCAACTACCTGACCTCGCTGGCCCCGGGCGCCGAGGAGAACACCGCCGCCGTGCCGGCACGCGAGGAGTACCCCAGCGTGTTCAACCTGCAGCTGCACAAGGTTCAGGGCATGCGTTACGGCGAGAACCCGCACCAGAGCGCCGCCTTCTACAAGGAGGCGCAGGTCGCCTCCGGCCTGCTGGCCGGCTGGACCCAGATCCAGGGCAAGGAACTCAGCTTCAACAACATCGCCGACGCCGACGCCGCCTGGGAATGCGTCAAGGCCTTCGAGGCGCCCGCCTGCGTGATCGTCAAGCACGCCAACCCCTGCGGCGTGGCCGTGGGCGCGACGCTGCTGGAAGCCTACGAGAAGGCCCTGAAGACCGACCCCACCAGCGCCTTCGGCGGCATCATCGCCTTCAACCGGCCGTTGGATGCCGACGTGGTCGAGAAGATCAACGCCAACAAGCACTTCGTCGAGGTGGCGATCGCCCCGACCATCACCCCGGCCGCGCGCGCCGCGTACGCCGGCAAGGTCAATGTGCGCCTGCTGGAAGTGGCGATCTCCAGGACCAGCAACCCGCTGGACATGAAGCGCGTGGGCGGCGGCATGCTGCTGCAGTCGGCCGACAACGTCGACATCGTCGGCGAGCTGAAAGTGGTCACCAAGGTCCAGCCCACCGCGCAGCAGTTGGAAGACCTCAAGTTCGCCTGGACCGTGGCGCGCTTCGTCAAGAGCAACGCCATCGTCTTCTGCAAGGACGGCATGACCTTCGGTGTGGGCGCCGGCCAGATGAGCCGCCTGGACTCGGCCCGCATCGCCAGCATCAAGGCCCAGGCCGCCGGCCTGAGCCTGGCCGGCACCGCCGTGGCCAGCGACGCCTTCTTCCCGTTCCGTGACGGCCTGGACGTGGTGGTCGACGCCGGTGCCACCTGCGTCATCCACCCGGGTGGCTCGATGCGCGACGACGAGGTGATCGCCGCCGCCGACGAGCGCGGCATCGCGATGGTGCTGACCGGCACCCGCCACTTCCGCCACTGAACGTGAAAACGGCACCGAAGGTCGACCCGGCCGAGGTGCAGTTCACGGCCATCCGCGCCCAGGGCGCGGGGGGCCAGAACGTCAACAAGGTGTCGAACGCGGCGCACCTGCGCTTCGACATCACCGCCAGCTCGCTGCCCGAGGCGCTCAAGGCCCGGCTGCTGGCCTGGCCCGACAGCCGCATCGGCAGCGACGGCGTGGTCGTCATCAAGGCCCAGGAGCACCGCAGCCTGCCGATGAACCAGGCCGACGCACTGGCGCGGCTGCAGGCCCTGGTGGACGCCGCCGCCCATGTGCCCAAGGCGCGCAAGGCCACCCGGCCCACGCGCGGCTCGCAGCAGCGGCGCCTGGCCAGCAAGAGCAAGCGCAGCGAGATCAAGGCCGGCCGTCAGGGCCGACCGGAATAGGGGCCCCCAGGCTTGCCGCTGCGCGGCTTCGCCACCCCCCAAGGGGGCTCGCCCGCCTTGGGGCGGCCCGGCGGCGGGCGCTGCTTAGAACAGCGCGCTGAGAAACTGCAGCGTGCGACCGTGCGCCAGCGCGGCGGCAGCCGGCCCATGGGAGGCCCGCGCCCAGCAGTTGAAGCCGTGCTGCGCGCCCTCGTAGACGAAGACCTCGGCCGGCTTGCCGGCCATCGCGGCGCGCACCGCCTCCACCGCCTCGGGCGGGATGTGCGGGTCCTCGCCGGCGTAGTGGAACTGCATCGGGCAGTTCACCGAGGGGGCCAGCGCCAGCTGGTGGTGGATGCCGCCGCCGTACCAGGCGACCGCCGCGTCCAGCCCGCCCTGCGCCGCCAGCGCCCAGGCCAGGCGTCCGCCCATGCAGTAGCCCAGCGCCGCGCTGCGACCGGTGCATTCGGGGCGCGCCTTCAGCGCGGCCAGCGCGGCCGCCAGGTCCGGCCCGGTCTCGGCGGGCGGCAGCGCCTGCATCAGCGCCAGCGCGCGCTCCCGGTCGGCCCCCACATAGCCCAGGTCCACCCGCGGCGCCTGGCGCCAGAAAACATCGGGTGCCAGCACCACGAAGCCGTCCAGCGCGTACTGTTCGGCCACCGCGCGGATGTGCGCGTTGACGCCGAAGATCTCCTGCAGCAGCAGCAGGCCGGGTCCGCGGCCAGCGGGAGGCAGCGCCAGGTAGCCCTGGAAGCCGGGGCGGGCGGGGTCGATGTCGATCCAGTCGGTGCGGGTGCTCATGGGTGCAGGCTCATGCGTGGCAGCTCAATAGGCGCGCCCGCCCTTGAAGTGGGCATGGGTGCGGCGCTTCAGGTCGGTCACGCGGGCCAGCGCATCCAGGTGCCCCCCCGCGTGGGCGTGGGTGATGGCCAGGCCCAGCGCGTCGGCGGCGTCCTTGCCGGGCACGCCGGGCAGGTCCAGCAGGCGCTGCACCATGGCCTGGATCTGGTCCTTGCGCGCGTGGCCATGGCCGACGACGGATTTCTTCATCTGCAGCGGCGTGTATTCGGACACCCGCAGGCCCGCCATCACCAGCGCCGCCACCGCCGCACCGCGCGCCTGGCCCAGCAGCAGCGTGCTCTGCGGGTTGACGTTGACGAAGACGATCTCGCAACTGGCCTCGCCGGGCTGGTAGCGCCGCGCCACCTCGGTGACGCCTTCGAAGATCAGCTTCAGACGGCCGGGCAGATCGCCCAGCGCCACCTCGATGCCGGGGCCGGTGGTGCGGATCGTGCCGCTGGCCACATAGTGCAGCCGCGGGCCGTCCTTCTCGATGACGCCGAAGCCGGTGGTGGCCAGGCCGGGGTCGATGCCGAGCACGCGTGTCATGGGAGCGAGAAATACCAGCGCAGCGAGTGGAAGAACACCGGCGCCGAGAAGGCCAGCGGGGCAATGCGGTCGAGCAGGCCCACCGCGCCGGTGACGCTGGCCTGGGGACCCCAGTACTGTACGCCGGCATCCTTCTTCAGCGCCTTCATCACCAGCTCGCCCATCTGCCCGGCACCGCCCGCCAGCGCCGCCATCGCAAAGGCCTGCCAGGGCTTGAAGGGCGTGATCCAGTACAGCGCCGCGCCGGCCACCGCGCCGGCCAGCACGCCGGCGACCCAGGCCCGCCACGAGAAGCTGCGGCTGATCGCCCGCACCGCCGGCCGCCGGCGCAGCCAGTGGCTGGCCAGCTCCTGGGCGATCTGCGCCAGCGCCGCCACCACCACCAGGAAGAACAGCAGGAAGGCGCCGCGTCCGCCGTAGCCGCGGAACTCCAGCAGCAGCAGCGCCGGCACATGCGACAGGCCGAAGGCACAGACCATCAGGCCCCACTGCAGCTTGGCGTTGCGCTCCAGGAAGCGCTCGGGGTCACCCGCCAGGGCGCTGATCACCGGCAGCGCGATGAAGGCATAGACCGGGATGAAGACGCTGAACAGGTTGAACCAGCGCCCGCCCGCCAGCACGAACTGCAGCGGCAGGATCACGAAGAACGCCGCCAGCAGCGCGCGGTGGTCGCTGCGCCGGGTGTGCATCAGCGTGACGAACTCGCGCAGCGCCAGGAAGGCCAGCACGCCGAACAGCAGCGTGGCGCCCACCGCGCCCGACAGCCAACCCAGCCAGAACAGCACCGCGCCGAACCACACCGCACGCAGGTCGCGGCCGAAGCGCTCGCGGGCGGCGCGCTCGTGGTCGCTGCGCGGCTCGCGCAGGGCCCACAGCACGCCACCGACGCTGCACAAGGCCAGCACGCCGAACAGCACCACGAACAGCAGGCCCACCTGCTGTTCGACGGAGAGGGATCGCAGCCAGCCCATGGCGGTCCTAGTCGCCCCCGGGCGGGCGCAGCCCCACCACGGCCTCACGGGCGCGCGCCAGGAAGGCCGCCTTGTCCTCGTCGTCGCCCAGCACCAGCGGCACGCCGAAACTGACGCTGCACAGGATGGGCACCGGCACCACCTCGCCCTTGGGCATCACCCGCTGCACGTTGGCGATCCAGCAAGGCACCAGCTGCACCTGCGGGAACTGGCGAGCCAGGTGGTACAGGCCGCTCTTGAAGGCCTGCGGCTCACCGCTGCTGCCACGCGTGCCCTCGGGAAAGATGACCAGCGAGTCGCCGCCCTGCAGCGCCTGTTGCAGCGGCGCCAGCGGGTCCTCGTCACCCTGGCGCTGGCGGTCGACGTAGACGGCATGGAACACCTCGCGGGTGATCCAGTGCTTCAGCGGCGACGAGGTCCAGTAGTCGCGCGCCGCAATCGGCCGGGTGCGTGCGCGCAGTTCACTGGGCAGCGCCGCCCAGATCAGCACCCAGTCCAGGTGGCTCTGGTGGTTGGCGAAGTAGATGCGCTGCACCGCCTGCGGCACGCAGCCGCGCCAGTGGCCCTGCGCGCCCGTGATCAGGCGGGCGATGAAGGCAAGCAGCTGGCCCATCAGCTCGGCACGGGTCATGGGGCGATGGTAGCCGCAGACAGCGGCGATACTGCCGACATGAACTGGTCGCTGTCCTCGCCCAACCCGCTCTTTGCCTGGCTGCTGGTCGTGGCCTCCGGCGTCTGTGAGATCGCCTTCTCGGTGCTGATGAAGGAGTGCGACGGCTTCACCAGGCCGGTGCCCACCGCAGGGGCGGTGGGGTTCGGGCTGGTGAGCATCTGGCTGATGTCGGTGGCGCTGCGCGGCGTGCCGCTGGGGCCGGCCTACGCGGTGTGGGCCGGCATCGGCACGCTGGGCACCGCGCTGTTGGCCACGCTGATCTACCAGGAGCCGATGACGCCGATGAAGGCGCTGTTCTTCGCGCTGGTGGTGGTGGGCATCATCGGGCTGCAGACCGGCGAATGAGCGCGCAGGCGCCGGCCCGCAGGCCGACGCCTGATCAGGCGCCCGCGCGCTCGGCGCCGCCCAGCGCCTTGTACAGCGCCAGCCGGTTGAGCGCCTCGGCCAGGCGCACCTGGACCAGGGCCTGCTGTGCCGCGGCCAGCGAGCGCTCGGCGTCGAGCGTGTCGACCAGGCTGGCGGCGCCGGCCTCGAAGCGCAGGCGGGTCAGCCGGGTGCGCTCCTGCTCGGCGTTCAGCAGCGCCTGCTGGGCCTGCACCTGGCGGGTCCAGGTGGCCTGCGCCACCAGCGCGTCGGCCGCCTCGCGGTAGGCGCCCTGCACGGTCTTCTCGTAGCTGGCCACGGCCTGCTCGCGGTTGACCTCGGCCACGCGCACATTGGCCTGGTTGCGTCCGGCATCGAACAAGGCCATGGCCAGTGTCGAGGTCAGCGAGTAGGCAAAGCGTCCGCCATCGAACAGCCCGGCCAGCGTGTCGCTGACCTGGCCGGCGCTGCCGCTGATCACCAGGCGCGGGAACATCGCGCCGCGTGCCACGCCGATGTTGGCGTTGGCCGCCACCAGCTGCTGCTCGGCCTGGATCACGTCGGGTCGCGCCAGCAGGACCTGCGAGCTCATGCCCGCCGGCACCGGTGCCAGCCAGTCGGCGCCCGCCAGCGACACATCCTCCGGGGGCAGTTGCGCTGCCGTGAGCGGCTGGCCGACCAGCAAGGCCAGCGCGTTGCGGTCCTGGGCCTGCTGGCGCTCGAGCTGCGCCACAGCGGCGCGGGCGCTGGCGGCCAGGCCTTCGGCGGCGCGCAGCTCCAGTGCGCTGGCGGCGCCGACGCGCTCGCGCAGCACCGTCAGGCGCAGCGATTCCTCGCGGCTGGCCAGCGTGGCGCGGACCAGCCGCAACTGCTCGGTGTCGGCAGCCAGTGTCAGCCAGGCGGTGGCCGTCTGGGTCACCAGCGCCAGCCGGGCGGCGCGGGCCGCGGCCTCGGTGGCCAGCAGCGACGCTGCGGCGGCATCGCTGGCATCGCGCACGCGGCCCAGCAGGTCGATCTCGTAGCTCGACAGCTGCAGGCCGCCTTGCCAGCTGTTGGCCTGCACGCCCTGGTTGTTGGGGGCGCGGCTGGCGATCAGCGCGGCAGACAGCGTGGGCCAGCGGTCGGCGTCGGCGATGCGCAGCTGGGCGCGGCTCTTCTCGACGTTGAGCAGGGCCACGCGCAGGTCGCGGTTGCCGGCCAGGGCCAGCTCGACCACCTGGCGCAGGCGCGCGTCGCGCAGCAGCTCGACCGTCGACGGCCAGTGGGCCTGGGTGACGTCACCGGTCACCGGCAGCGCGTCCGGCACCGGGGCGGCGGGGCGCTGGTAGTCGGGTGCCAGGTGGACACAGCCGGCCAGCAGCAGGCTGGCCGCAAGGGGAGTGATCAGGCGGCGCATCAGCGGCCCTCCTTGTGCAGCGCGGCCGCGGCGGCCGCGTCGGTCGCGGCCGAGCCGATCGAGGTGGCGTGCGGCGCCTCATGGCCACTGGCCGGGAACAGCCGGCGGATGACGACGAAGAACACGGGCACCATCAGCACCGCCAGCACGGTGGCGGTGATCATGCCGCCCATCACGCCGGTGCCGATGGCGCGCTGGCTGGCCGAGCCGGCGCCACTGGCAATCGCCAGCGGCAGCACGCCCAGGATGAAGGCAAACGAGGTCATCAGGATCGGGCGGAAGCGCAGGTGGCAGGCCTCCAGCGTGGCCTCGATCAGGCCCTTGCCTTCGGCCATCAGGTCCTTGGCGAACTCGATGATCAGGATCGCGTTCTTCGCCGACAGGCCGATGATGGTGATCAGGCCGACCTTGAAGTACACGTCGTTGGGCATGCCGCGCAGCCACACGCCGGTGAGCGAGCCCAGCACGCCCAGCGGCACCACCAGCAGCACGGCCACCGGGATGCTCCAGCTCTCGTACAAGGCCGAGAGGCACAGGAACACCGCCAGCATCGAGAAGGCCAGCAGGATCGTCGCCTGCGCGCCCGAGAGCTTCTCCTCACGCGACTGGCCGGTCCACTCGAAGCCGAAGCCCGGGGGCAACTGGCCGGCCAGGCGCTCCATCTCGGCCATCGCATCGCCAGTGGAGTAGCCGGGCGCGGCATCGCCGCCGATCTTCATCGCCGGGTAGCCGTTGTAGCGGACCGTCTGCGCCGGGCCGTTGACCCAGCGCGTCCGCGCAAACGCCGACAGCGGCACCTGCTGGCCCTTGCTGTTGGTCACGAACAGGCGCAGCACGTCCTCGGGTTGCATGCGCGCCGAGGCCTCGGCCTGCACGATCACGCGCTGCAGGCGGCCGCCGTTGGGGAAGTCGTTGACATAGGCCGAGCCCAGCGCCACCGCCAGCGTGTTGCCGATGGTGTCAAAGGACACGCCCAGCGCGGCGGCACGTTCGCGGTCGATGTCGAGCTGCAGCTGCGGCGCATCCTCCAGGCCGTCGGGGCGCACACCCTGCAGCACCTTGCTCTGCGAGGCCATGCCCAGCAGCTGGTTGCGCGCCGCCAGCAGCGCCTCGTGACCATTGCCGCCGCGGTCCTGCAGCCGGAAGTTGAAGCCGGTGGCGGTGCCCAGCTCGGGGATCGGCGGCGGCGACAGCGGGAAGATGAAGGCGTCGCGGATGTTGCCCATGAAGTAGCCGAAGGCGCGGCCGGCCAGCGCCTGCGCGCTGTGCTGCGGGCCGCTGCGTTCCTCCCAGGGCTTGAGCGGCACGAACACCAGCGCGGCGTTCTGGCCCGAGCCCGAGAAGCTGAAGCCCAGCACGCTGACCACCTTGTCGACCTCGGGCTGCTTCGCCAGGAAGCCTTCGACCTGCTTGATCACCTCCAGCGTGCGGCCCTGCGCGGCGCCCGGCGGCAGCTGCACGTTGACGATCAGGTAGCCCTGGTCCTCGTTGGGCAGGAAGGAGGTGGGCAGCTGGCGGTACATCAGCGCCACCGCGGCGATGATCGCGGCATAGATGACCAGGAAGCGGCCGGCGCGCGGCAGCACCTTGGCGATCATCCCCTCGTAGGTCTTGGCGGTGCGCTTGAAGCTGCGGTTGAACCAGCCGAAGAAGCCCTTCTTCTCGTGGTGGTCGGCCGGAACGGGCTTGAGCAGGGTGGCGCACAGCGCGGGGGTCAGCGACAGCGCCATGAAGGCCGAGAACAGCATCGAGGCCACCATCGCCAGCGAGAACTGGCGGTAGATGTTGCCCACCGAACCGCTGAAGAAGGCCATCGGCACGAAGACCGAGACCAGCACCACGGTGATGCCGATGATGGCGCCAGTGATCTGGCCCATGGCCTTGATCGTGGCCTCGCGCGGGCCCAGGCCCTCTTCGGCCATGATGCGCTCGACGTTCTCGACCACGACGATCGCGTCATCCACCAGGATGCCGATCGCCAGCACCATGCCGAACAGGGTGAGCACGTTGATCGAGAAGCCCAGCGCCAGCATCACCGCGAAGGTGCCGGTCAGCGCCACCGGCACGACGATGGTGGGGATCAGCGTGTAGCGGATGTTCTGCAGGAACACCAGCATCACCACGAAGACCAGCGCGATCGCCTCGATCAGCGTCTTGACCACCTCCTGGATCGAGATCTTGACGAACTTCGACGAGTCATAGGGGATGTCGTAGCTGACGCCCTCGGGCATGTAGGCCTTGAGCTCGGCCATGCGGTCCTTGATGGCCGTGGCCGTGGCCAGCGCATTGCCGGTGGGCGAGAGCTGGATGCCGATGCCCGAGGAGTCCTGCCCGTTCAGGCGCGAGCGGCTGCCATAGGCCTGCGCACCCAGCTCCAGGCGGGCCACATCGCGCAGGTGCACGCTGGAGCCGTCGGTGTTGGCCCGCAGCTGGATGGCGCCGAACTGCTCGGCGGTGCTGAGCTGGCCGTTGACATTGATCGTGGCGTAGATCGTCTGCTCGCCGTTGTTCGGCAGCGCGCCGACGGTGCCGGCGGAGACCTGGGCGTTTTGGGCACGGATGGCCGCCACCACGTCGGTGGGCGACAGGCCGAAGCCCTGCAGCTTGGCGGGGTCGATCCAGACCCGCATCGCGCGCTCGGTGCCGAACAGCTGGGCCTGGCCGACGCCCGGGATGCGCAGCAGCTCGGGCTGGATGTTGCGTGCCGCGTAATCGCCCAGCGCCACCGGGTCATAGGCCGGGTTGGTCGAGGTCAGCGAGACGAACAGCAGGAAGTTCGAGCGCGCCTTGTCCACCCGCACGCCCTGCTGCGTCACCGCCGAGGGCAGGCGCGGCGTGGCGCGCGAAAGGCGGTTCTGCACCTCGATCTGCGCGATGGCGACATCGGTGCCCGGCTCGAAGGTGGCGGTGATGCTGCCGCCGCCGTTGGCGTCGGCCGAGGACTCCATGTAGATCAGGCCGGGCGCACCGTTGAGTTCCTGCTCGATGACCGACAGCACCGAGTCTTCCAGCACCTGCGCCGAGGCGCCCGGGTAGGCGGTGCTGATGACGATGGCCGGCGGCGCCACCGTGGGGTACTGCGCCACCGGCAGCCGGGTGATGGCGGCCGCGCCGATCACCACCACGAACAGGGCGATGACCCAGGCGAAGATCGGCCGGTCGATGAAGAAACGCGAATTCATGCGTGGACTCCCGCGCTCAGCGGCTGGCGGCCGACGCCGGGGCGGACGCCGCTGCCGAGGCCGCAGCGGCCGGGGCTGAGCCCGCCGGGCTCCAGGGCACCGGCTTGACCGGCGCCTTGGGCCGGATCTTCTGGAAGCCGTCGACGATCACCTGCTCACCCCCCTGCAGGCCGTCGGTCACCACCCATTGGGCGCCGCGCGAGCCGCCCAGTTGCACCGGCCGCACCGCCACCTGGCCGTCGGCGCCCACCAGCATCACGGTGTCGCCCGAGGCGCTGCGCTGCACCGCCTGCTGCGGCACCAGGAAGGCATGGTCGGTGGCCGCCTGCTCGATGCGCACCCGCACGTACAGGCCCGGCAGCAACTGGCCCTTGGGGTTGGGCAATTCAGCCCGCAGGCTGACCTGACCGCTGGTGGGGTCGACCGTCAGGTCGCTGAACAGCAGCTTGCCGGCCAGCGGGTACTCACTGCCATCGTCGAGCAGCACCTTGACGGCGCTGGAGCCGCTGGCCTTGAGCGCGCCGCTGTCGAAGGCGCGCTTCAGGCGCATCGCCTCGGTGGCCGACTGGGTGACATTGACGTAGAGCGTGTCGACCTGCTGCACCGTGGCCATCAGCGTGGCCTCGGTCTGGCTGACCAGCTGCCCCTCGCTGACCGTGGCGCGGCCGATGCGGCCGCTGATCGGCGAGCGCACCTGCGCGTACTCCACGTTCAGCGCCGCCTGCTGGCGCGCCGCGCGCGCCGCCGCCAGGTCGGCCTGGGCCTGCTTGTGCGCAGTCTGGGTGCTGACCCAGTCCTGCTGGCTGATCGCCTTGGCCTCGGCCAGCGGACGGTTGCGCTCCAGCGTGGCCTGGGCGTTGGCCAGCGCGGCCTCGGCCTTCGCCTCGGTGGCCCGGGCGCTGTCGAGCGCCGCCTGGTAGGGCGCGGCATCGATCTGGAACAGGCTCTGGCCGGCCTTGACCTGGCCGCCCTCGGCGAACAGGCGCTTCTGGACCACGCCGGTCACCCGCGCACGCACCTGGGCCGTGCGCACCGCCTCGAGGCGGCCCGGCAGTTCGGTGGACAAGGCCAGCGGCTGGCGCGTGGCGGTGACCACGCCCACAGGCGAAGGCGGCATCTGTCCACCGCCCGGCGCACCGCCACCCGAGCCGCCGCAGGCGGCCAGCGTGGCGATCATGAGTGTCAGGGCGATGCCGGGAACACCCCGGGCGAGGGAACGGACGGGCGTGGGCGAGGTGGAGGTGGGCATCAGGGGCTTTCCACGGAGACAAGGGGGCGCCAACGGCGGCAGGGCGCTGTCGGCTTGCAGGGAGGGCGCAGTATACATACAATCGTGTATGTATGTTTACACGGCAGGGGCTTTTCCCGCCGTTGACCGAACGCCGATTCTTCTATGGTTCGCAAGTCCAAGGCCGACGCTCTGGTGACCCGCCAGCAGCTCCTCGACGCCGCCGAGCAGGTCTTCCTGTCGCAGGGCGTGGCCGGCACCTCGTTGCAGCAGGTGGCTGCGGCCGCCGGCCTGACGCGCGGTGCGATCTACTGGCACTTCGAGGACAAGGCCGCCCTGTTCACCGCGATGCTGGACCGCGTCACCCTGCCCTGCGAATGCGCCTTCGACGAGGCGCGCGGCGCGACGCCCGGCGATCCCTGCGCCACCCTGCTGGGCATGGCCATGGCCCCGCTGCGGGCGCTGTCGGGGCACGCCCAGATGCAACGCGTGTTCCGCATCGCCATGCACCTGACCGAATACACCGGCGAGTTGGCCCCGGTGGGCGAGCGGCACCGCCAGGCGGTGGCTGAATTCGTGCAGGCGATGGAACAGCCCTGCCGCGCACTCGTGCCCGATGCCCATGGCGCGGCCCTGGGCCTGTTCGGCCTGGTCGACGGCCTGATGCGGCAGTGGACGATGGACCCGTCCGCCTTTGATCTGGTGGCGGTGGGCGAACGCGCGGTGAGGGCCTATGTGGCCGGGCTGGCGGCCCCTGCCGCTACAGCATCACCGCCAGCCGCTCCAGCAGGATCACCGCGAAAAAGCCGAGCCCAGCCAGCACGGTCCACTTGACCACCACCAGGCCACGCCAGCGCCAGCGCGGGTCACGGGTGGCGATGTAGGCCGCAAAGCACAGCAGGCCGGTCAGCAGCAGCAGGCCGAAAACCAGACGGAAGATCAGCATCGCGCGGGCCTCACCAGGCCGGTGCCAGCTCGGCAAAGCCGCGCGGCGCCTCGGCGGTGTCCGCGAAGCTGACCAGCTCCCAGGCCTCGGCGTCGGCCAGCAACTGGCGCAGCAGCTTGTTGTTCAGCGCATGGCCGCCCTTGAACGACGAATACGCCGCCAGCAGCGTGTGGCCCGCCACATACAGGTCGCCGATCGCATCGAGGATCTTGTGCTTGGCGAACTCGTCGTCGTAGCGCAGGCCGTCGGCATTGAGCACGCGGTAGTCGTCGATGACGATGGCGTTGTCCATGCTGCCGCCCAGCGTCAGGCCGCGCGAGCGCATGGCCTCGACATCGCGCGTGAAGCCGAAGGTGCGGGCGCGGGCGATCTCGCGGGCGTAGGTGCCGCTGCCCATGTCGAACACCACCTGCTGGCCGGTGGCGTCCAGTGCCGGGTGGTTGAACTCGATCTGGAAGCTCAGCTTGAAGCCATGGAAGGGCTCCAGCCGCGCCCACATCAGGCGGGCGCCCTCGCCTTCGCGCACCTCGACGGCCTTCTTCACGCGCAGGAACTTCTTCGGCGCGTTCTGCAGCTGGATGCCGGCGCTTTGCAGCAGGAAGACGAAGCTGGCCGAGGAGCCATCGAGGATGGGCACCTCGTCGGCAGTGATGTCGATGTAGAGGTTGTCCAGGCCCAGGCCGCAGCACGCCGACATCAGGTGCTCGATGGTCTGCACCTTGGGGCCGCCAGGGTCGCCGCCGGGCGAGATGGTGCTGGCCATGCGGGTGTCGCTGACGGAATCGAAGCGCACCGGGATGTCCACCGGCACCGGCAGGTCGACACGGCGGAAGACGATGCCGGTGTCCGGTGCGGCGGGGCGCAGCGTCAGCTCGACGCGCTGGCCGCTGTGCAGGCCCACGCCGACGGCGCGGGTGATGGTCTTGAGGGTGCGTTGCTGGAGCATGGTCTGGCGCCGATTGTCGGTCAAGCCGGCATTCCGCGCTGGAGTGGCAGATCCAGCGCCACCCGGGTGCCCTGGCCCGGCGCGCTGTCGATCAGCAGGCCGCCGCCCAGGCGCGTGGCCCGCTGCGACAGGTGGCGCAGGCCGCGGCCCGGGGCCGAGCGGCCGGTGTCGAAGCCGACGCCGTCGTCCTCGATCAGCACCTGCACCGTGCTGTCCTGCAGCGTGGTGGCCAGGCGGATGCGGCGCGCCTGGGCGTGCTTGAGGACATTGGTCAGCACCTCCTGGACGATGCGCAGCACCTGCAGCGCGTCGGGCGGCGCCAGCCAGGGCAGCGGCGGCAGGTCCTGGACCTCCCACTGCATGTCCAGCCCGGCGCTTTCCAGCCGGCGCCCCAGGCGGTGGCGCAGCGAGGCCAGCAGCGTCACCAGGTCATGGCCGATCGGCTCCAGCGAATCGATCACCAGGCGCAGGTCGTCGACGCACTCGCGCAGCAGGTCGGCCACGGCAGGGGCGTCCAGGCGGCCCTGCTCGACCAGCACCAGCGAGGACATCAGCGTCGATCCCAGGCCGTCGTGCATGTCGCGCATCAGGCGCTGGCGCTCCAGCAGCAGGGCCTGCTCGCGCTCGACCACCCGCAGGCGCTCGTGGTTGGCGCGCAGTTCCTCCTCGCGTGCGGCCAGGCGGGCCTCCAGGCCCGAGTTGACGCGCTCGACCTCGCGGATCGCCATCGAGTAGCGCACCTGCACCGCGTACAGAAAGGCCAGGAACAGCACGTAGGACGCATAGGGCAGCAGGTAGATCGACTCGGGCGACACGCCGCCCGAGACCAGCAGCAGGTCGTGCACGCCGAACACCTCGGTCAGCCACAGGCTGGCCGTGATCACCCGGAACTCGCGGCTGCCGCCGGTCCAGGCCATCCAGCTCAGGCGTAGCAGCACGACCATGCCCACCAGGGCGTTGATCAGGTGCAGCTGCACCAGGGTGCGCACCGGCGAGGCCTCGAAAGGCATGGCCAGCACCGACATCAGCGCCACGAAGCCCAGCAGGCCGCGCTCCAGCCAGGGCGCCCGGCGGGCGTCGAAGCGCAGCGCGAACAGGTAGACCAGCACCATCACCCAGGACAGCGAGGCATTGGTCATCCACCAGAACCAGTCGTAGGCCACCCGGTCCTGGGGCATGTCCACGTAGTAGTGCAGGTTGCGCAGCGCCCAGACCAGGGAGGAGCCGAAGAACAGCAGGTAGGCCTGCTCGCGCCGCCGGCCCAGCCAGAACAGCAGCGCGAACAGCCCCAGCGACAGGAAGGTCAGGCTGCCCACCGGCGGCGCCACCTGCTGCAGCACATTGCGGCTGCCGGCGCGCTCGGCCAGCTCGGCGCGCGGACCGATCCAGATCCGCGCCACCCGCGTCTCGGCGCCGTCGTAGTGGATCAGGCCGACCGCCAGCGTCAGGCGGCTGCCAGGCGGCGGCGCCGGCCCCAGGTCCACCAGCACCGGGCGGTTCCACTGCTCGCGCCATTGGTCGGTGCCGTCCCAGCGCAGGCGCCACTGGCTGCCGTCATGGGCGATCACCTGCACCGCCGAGCCCACCACGCGCGGCAGGTACAGCGCCAGCGGTCCGGGCGCGCCGGCGGGCACCACATGGTCGATGCGCAGCCAGTCGACCACCAGCGGCCGGTCGGCGGCGGCGGCGCGCACCGGGTCGCGGGCTTCGTGGCGCGGCAGGGTCAGCGGCGCCCAGGCCGCGGCGTCCTCCGGCGCCGGGGCCTGCACTACGCCGCCCGGGTCGGCCGGGCCGCGGTAGGCCGGCAGCTGGTGGGGGCGCACTGCATGCAGGCCGGCGGCGTACAGCACCGGCGCCGGCTGGGCGGCGCTGGCCACGGTGTCGGGGTCGAGCTTGTGCACCGCCGGCGCCGTCCCGGCGACCAGCAGACCGGCCAGGCCCAGCAGGCCGGCGGCCAGCGCCTTGCTCCAGCGCACCGCGGCGGCACGGCCGGCGGTGCCCTCGCCGGCTTCAGTCACGCACCAGGCCCAGCTTGCGGGCCTCGTAGATCGCCTCGGTCTTGGAGTGCACCTGCAGCTTGCGGTAGCTGCGCTTCACATAGGTCATCACGGTGTGCCGGGAGACCTCCAGCATGCGGGCGATCTCCTCGAAGCTGAAACCCTTGGCCGACAGCGTCAACACCTGGCGTTCCTGGGGCGACAGCAGGGCCTCGTCGACCACCGGGGCGCTCTGCGGCGTCAGGCGCAGCAGCAGTTGGCGGGCGATCACCGGGCTGATCGGGCTGCCGCCGGCGCGCAGCGTGCGGATCTGCTCGGTCAGGTCGGCCGCCTGGGCGTCCTTCAGCAGGTAGCCGGTGGCGCCGGCTTCCAGCGAGGCCATCACATGGGGTTCGTCGCCGAAGACGCTGACCACCATCACGTCGGTCTGCGGCAGGTGGTCGTTGGCGTAGCGGATCAGCTCGACGCCGCTGCCGCTGGGCAGACCCAGGTCGACCAGCAGCACGTCTGGCCGCTGCTCGCGCAGCAGGCGCAGGCCCGGCGCCAGATCGCCGGCGGTGCCGACCAGGCGCATGTCCGCGGCCTCGGCCACCGAAGTGGCAAAGGCCACGCGAAAGCGTTCGTCGTCCTCGACGATCAAGACCGAAATCGGTTCCATCCCGGCAGTGTAGGCGCGTGCCGCAGGCCTGGCGCGCCGCATCCCGCGTCTGAGGGACGCCGAGCCCAAGGCGAGCGACCGCTTCGCCGCCCGGCCCTGTCACAAGCCCCTTCTGGCGGCAACATTTGGCCGCATTGAGACATCCGGGCTTGACCCGGACACCTACAATACGGGCACCGGTGAGTGCGCACAAAAGGCTGGAATCATGGGGACATCACTGAAAGTCGCGGGTTGGCTGGCCCTGGGGGCCGTGGCCGGAGCGTTGACGACCATCCAGCTCCAGGCCATCGCGCGCAGCAGCGTCGGCCCGCTGCCGCTCGAAGAAATGCAGCAGCTGGCGGCGGTGTTCGGCATGGTCAAGAACGACTATGTCGAGCCGGTCGACGAGAAGAAGCTGATCACTGACGCGATCGGCGGCATGGTCGCCGGCCTGGACCCGCACAGCCAGTACTTCGACAAGAAGACCTTCAAGGAATTCCGCGAGGGCACGACCGGCAAGTTCGTCGGCGTGGGCATCGAGATCGGCGCCGAGGACGGCCTGGTCAAGGTGGTCTCCCCGATCGAAGGCTCGCCCGCCTTCCGCGCCGGCATCAAGAGCGGCGACCTGATCACCCGCATCGACGACACCCCGGTCAAGGGCCTGAGCATCGACCAGGCCGTCAAGCGCATGCGCGGCGAGCCGGCCACCAAGGTCACGCTCACCATCTTCCGCAAGACCGAAAGCCGCAGCTTCCCGGTCACCATCACCCGCGAGGAGATCCACGTCCAGAGCGTGCGCGCCAAGCTGATCGAACCCGGCTACGCCTGGCTGCGCGTCAGCCAGTTCCAGGACCGCACGATCGACGACTTCGCCCGCAAGCTCGAGGAGCTGTACAAGCAGGACCCGGCGATCAAGGGCATCGTGCTGGACCTGCGCAACGACCCGGGCGGCCTGCTCGAAGGCGCGGTGGCGCTGTCGGCGGCCTTCCTGCCGGCCGACGCGGTGGTGGTCAGCACCAACGGCCAGATCGCCGACGCCAAGGCCACCTACCGCGCCAGCCCCGACAACTACACCCGCCGCGGCGGCCCCGATCCGCTGCGCAAGCTGCCAGCCGCGCTGAAGAAGGTGCCACTGGTGGTGCTGGTCAACGAGGGCTCGGCCTCGGCCTCCGAGATCGTCGCCGGCGCCTTGCAGGACCACAAGCGCGCGCTGATCATGGGCGGCCAGACCTTCGGCAAGGGCTCGGTGCAGACGGTGCGCCAGCTCAGCGCCGACACCGCCCTGAAGATCACCACCGCGCGCTATTACACGCCCAGCGGCCGCAGCATCCAGGCCAAGGGCATCGTGCCCGACGTCTGGCTCGACGAGACCGCCGAGGGCAATGTCTTCGCCGCGCTGCGCATGCGCGAGGCCGACCTGGAAAAGCACCTGGGCGGCCCCGACGAGAAGAAGGACGAGGCCCGTGAAAAGGCCCGCGAGGAAGCCCGCCAGAAGCTGGAGGAGCAGCTCGCCAAGTCCAAGGACGCGGTCAAGCCGCTGCCCGAGTTCGGCAGCGCCGAAGACTTCCCGCTGCTGCAGGCGCTGAACCAGCTCAAGGGCAAGCCGGTGCTGGTCTCCAAGACCGCCACCGAGCGCAAGGCCGAAGCCGCCACCGAATAAGCCGCCAAGTCAGCCGACCCTGTGACCGACGACGAGCTGCTGCGCTACTCGCGCCACATCCTGCTGGATGAGATCGGCATCGAGGGCCAGCAGCGCCTGCTGGATGCCCATGCGCTGGTGATCGGCGCCGGCGGCCTGGGCTCGCCGGTGGCGCTCTACCTGGGCACTGCCGGCCTGGGCCGCATCACCCTGGTCGACCACGACACGGTGGACCTGACCAACCTGCAGCGCCAGGTGGCGCATGCCCAGGCCCGCATCGGTCAGCCCAAGGTCGAGTCGGCGCGCACCGCGATCCATGCGCTGAACCCGGGTGTGCGGGTGGACGTGCTGGCCGAGCGGGCCGATGCCGCCCGCCTGGACACCCTGGTGGCCGCGGCCGATGTGGTCATCGACTGCAGCGACAACTTCGCCACCCGCCAGGCGGTCAACGCCGCCTGCGTGGCGCACCGCCGGCCACTGGTGTCGGGGGCGGCGATCGGCTTTGATGGCCAGATCTCGGTGTACGACGTCCGCACGCCGGGCCAGCCCTGCTACGCCTGCCTGTTCCCGCCCGAGGCCACCTTCGAGGAAGTGCGCTGCTCCACCATGGGCGTGTTCGCGCCGCTGGTGGGCATCATCGGCACGATGCAGGCAGCCGAGGCGCTGCGCCTGGTGGCCGGCATCGGCAGCTCGCTGGCCGGCCGCCTGCTGATGCTGGACGCCCGCCGCATGCAGTGGGACGAGGTGCGCATGAGCGCCCACCCCGGCTGCCCGGTCTGCGCCGCCACGCGCCCCTGATCCGGCGCCCGGCTTGCGGGTAAGCTGCTGCCCATGACAGCACGTCCCTCCGACCTCACCGCCCGCAACTTTCCCAGCGCCGCGCTCGATGCGCAGCAGGCCGCGCAACCCACCGGCCGCTACGCCGGTCCCGAGAGCAGCTACCGGCTGGCCTTCACCGACACCGACTTCCTGCTGCGCGAGGAATTGCGGCCGGTGCGCATGCAGCTGGAGCTGCTCAAGCCGGAAATGGTGCAGCAGGAGCTGGGCATCGAGAGCACCATCGTGATCTTCGGCAGTGCCCGCATTCCCAGCCCCGAGCAGGCCGAGGAACGGCTGCAGGCCGCGCGCGCCAGCGGCGATGCCACCGCGCTGCGCCGCGCCGAGACGGCGCAGCAGATGAGCCGCTACTACGACGAGGCGCGCCGCTTCGCCCGCCTGGTCACCGAGCGCTCGAAGGCACTTGCCACGCCCATCACCGTCTGCACCGGCGGCGGCCCCGGGATCATGGAGGCCGGCAACCGCGGCGCCTGGGAAGTGGGCGGCCAGAGCCTGGGCCTGAACATCGTGCTGCCGCATGAGCAGGCGCCCAACCCCTACATCACGCCGGAGCTGTGCTTCCAGTTCCACTACTTTGCACTGCGCAAGATGCACTTCGTGATGCGCTCGGTGGCCCTGGTGTGCTTCCCGGGCGGCTTCGGCACGCTCGACGAGCTCTTCGAGACGCTCACCCTGATCCAGACCGGCAAGAGCCGCCGCCGCCCGGTGCTGCTGTTCGGCCGCGACTTCTGGGAGAAGCTGATCGACCTGCAGCACCTGGTCGACACCGGCATGATCAGCCCGGACGACGTGCACCTGTTCCAGTACGTGGAGAGTGCCGAGGAGGCCTGGCACAAGCTGGCCGAGCACTACGCCTTCGAGGCCCGCGGCGACGCCGAAGGCGCCTTCGCCGACGACATCTGAGCGGCTGCGAGCCGGCGCGCCGTCGATGATCCACTTCTCGATCCAGCACCACGGCCAGCAGTGGGCGCACCTGCACTGGCTGGTGCGCGCCCTCAGCGGCGAGGGCGGCCAGGTGGATGTCACCCTGGACGCGCCCGCCGCCGACGTGGCCACGCTGGCCGCCGAGATCGGCCCCCTGGCCACGGTGCGACGCAGCCAGCCCGTGATCTGGGCCGGCCCCAGCGTGATGCAGCAGATGCGCGAGTCGCTGCTGTTTGCCGCTGAACGCCCGGGGTGGGAGTGGTTCATCAACCTCAGCGGCAGCTGCATCCCCCTGCGGCGGCCCGCAGCCATGGCCGATGCGCTGGCGCGCCACCGTGCCGAGACCGGCCTGCACTCGCACCTGTTCGCCTTCCCGGTGCGGCGTCCGCCGGTGTGGCTGGCCTACGCGGGGCCCGGCTCGGGCCGGCGGCTGCCGCTGTTCCGCATCTCGGTGGTGGCCGACCAGGTGGTCGAGGGCCTGATGGCTGCGCCGGGTGAGCCCTTCAATCCGATGTCCCGTATTGAGCTGCGGCGCACGCTGGCCTGCACCGAATGCTGCACCGAGACCGACAAGTTCCTGCAGCTGCGCGCGCTGACGTCTCCCGAGCTGCGCGACCGCCAGCGGTTCTGGACGACCCACCCCTACGTCATCGGCCGCCAATGGGTGGTGCTGCACCGATCGGTGGTCGAGTGGCTGGTCGATTCCCCGCAGGCGGCTGCGGTGGCCACGCTGCTGTCGCAGACCTTCCTGCCCGACGAGACCTTCTTCCAGACCGCGCTGTCCCAGGCGCCCGAGGCGCTGAAGGCCGGTATCGGCACACGCCACAACCTGCGCGGCCAGCTGGGCGCCAACGGCGCCGGTGCGCCCCCGGCACTGCGACAGGCCCACGCCGAGGGCGCGCTGTTCGCCCGCAAGGCCAAAGGCGATCTGGCCGCCTTGCACGCGATGGTCGAATCCGAACTCTGGAACGCGCCATGAAGACCCACCGACCCGACTTCGAGCACCTGCGCGATGTGCTACGGGACATCTGCCGTGACGAGCCCGTCTACTACTTTCCCAATCCGGGCAACTGGGGCGACGGGCTGATCCGCGCCGGCACGCTGCGCTTCTTCGAGACCCACGGCTTCCAGGTCGAGGAGCATTTCCGCTGCATCGACTTCATGCAGAAGCCCTCCGGCGGTACGCTGATCTACGGCGGCAGCGGCGCCTGGTGCTCGTTCTGGAACCACGCCGCCACGCACGTCGGCAAGCTGCGCCGCAAGTTCCGCGTGGTGGTGCTGCCCTCCACCTATGAGGTTCCGGTGGACCTGCCCGACGACATCACGTTCTTCCGCCGCGACCACCAGGAAAGCCGCCAGGCCATGCCGCGCGCGCATTTCTGCCACGACATGGCCTTCGCGCTGCAGGACTGGCCGCGCAGCGCGGGCCAGGGCGCCGGGTTGTTCTTCCGCACCGACCGTGAACGCCATCCCGACCGCTTTGACGCCCCGCCCGGCAATGTCGACCTGAGCAACCAGGGCAAGCACACCACCGACATCGCCGGCTTCATGGCCGCGATCGACCGCTACGAGACCATCCACACCGACCGCCTGCACGTGGCCATCGGCGGCTGCCTGCTGGGCAAGGCGGTGCACCTCTACCCGAACGGCTACTTCAAGCTGCAGGCGGTGTACCGCTCCAGCATCGAAGGCTATTTCGACCGCGTCACCTTCCACGAGCGCGTGGACACGCTGCCCTTGATCGCCGCAGGCGCCTGAGCCGCCTGGCGCCCCCATGAACGATCCCGCCTTCATCCTGCACATCGGCCGCCACAAGAGCGGCACCTCCTCGCTGCAGGCCTACCTGGCCGGCCACCCGGAGCGCCTGGCCGCCGAGGGCATCCTGTATCCGCGTGCCGGTCGTCAGGGCGTGGCCCACCATGCTGTGGCCGGCGTGCTGCAGCAGCGCGCGATGCGCGAAGACCCGCAGCGGGCCGACACCACGCTGCGCCAGTTCCACCAAGCCCTGGCGCTGGAGTGGCAAGCCCAGCCAGCGCGGCGCGTGCTGCTCAGCTCCGAGGCCTTCCAGAACGCGCGCGCCGAGGATGTGGCCGCGGCCTTCGACCCGCGCCGCTCGTCGGTCATCGTCTATCTGCGCGAGCAGGCCGACTACCTGGTCTCCAGCTACCAGCAGGTGGTCCATGCCCGCCAGCATGCCGCCGAGCTGGCGGCCTATGGCAACGGCACCGGCGTCGACTACGACCACTTCCTGGCCGGCTGGGAAGCGGCCTGGCCCGGCGCCGCCTTGCAGGTGGGGGTGTATGCCCGCCAGGCCCTGCTGCGCAGCAACGTGATCGATGACTTCTTCGCCCGCCTGGGCATCGAGGTCGATGCCTCGGACGAGCCGCAGGACCGCAATCCGTCGATCGGCGGTGCGCTGCTCGAACTCAAGCGCCTGCTCAACGCGCGCCTGCCGGTCGAGCGCTGGCCCCAAGGCCTGTACCAGGCCTTCAGCCACGCGGCCGGCACGCACCCGGCGCTGCGGCGACGGCCTGCGCTGGCGCCGGCCTTGGCCGACCAGGTGCGCGCGCACTGCGCAGCGTCCAATGCCGAGGTGGCGCGGCGCCGTTTCGACCGCGAGCAGCTGTTCCAGCACCTGCCCACGGTGAGCCACGATCACGCGCTGGGCTTCGAGGACTTCCGCCTGGCGCTGCAGGCGCTGCTGCAGGCCCGGCGCGAGGTGGCGTTGTGCGTGGTGGAAGCGCTGCTGGCCACGGCCGGCCTGGACACGACGCGGCGCGAGCGCATCGTGGCCCAGTTCGAGGCCGACAACACCGAGCCCTACCGCCGCGTGCTGCGCCGACTGGCCCGCCAGGGTGCCGGTGGCGACTGGGTCTGGAACTTCCCGGTGCCGGAGCTGGCCGAATAAGCGGCCCGAACAAGCGGGCCGACTGAGCGGCCCGCGGGCCTCAGGCCGTGGCGCGCCGACGCACCGCGTCCAGGTAGGCGTGGCCGTCCGGCGGCAGGCCGCTGCGCTGCGAGGCCCAGATCATCTCGCCCAGCGCATCCATCGCCACATGCTGGGCCTCGTGCAGCGAGTTGCGCCGCGCCGCCAGCAGCTCCACCGCCTGGCGGATGCCGGTGGGCTGGTCGATCGACACCTGTTCGCTGATCGTCAGGTGCATGGCCAGGTGCAGGAAGGGGTTGGTGCGGCCTTCCTCGACCGTGTAGACCGCGGCCAGCGCCGCCTCCAGGTCGGCCAGATCGGCGTGGTACTCGGGGTGCTGGTCGATCCAGCCGGCGGCGAGGGTCTCGATCGGCGTGAGCGGCAGGCCCTGGCGGGCCTTGGCGTGCGTCTCGCAGAAGAAGCGGCGCACATCGGTCTGGGACGGCTGGAACATGCTCCAATTGTCGCCGCATGATCACCGACTGGCAGTTCTACGCCGTGGCCATCCCGGCGGTGGTCCTGATGGGCATCTCCAAGAGCGGCTTCGGCGCCGGTTTCGGCGCCATCGTGGTGCCGCTGATGGCACTGACCGTGCCGGTGCCGCAGGCCGCCGCGATCATGCTGCCGCTGCTGGCCATCATGGACCTGATGGGCCTGGCCGCGCTGATGCGCCAGGCCGACTGGACGCTGCTGCGCCGCCTGATCCCGGCGGCGCTGCTGGGCACGGTGATCGGCACCGCGCTGTTCGGCGTGCTGAGCAGCCGCACGGTGGCCGGCATCGTCGGCGCGATCACGCTGGTCTTCCTCGCCATCCGCCTGGCCTTCCCGCCGCGCGCCGACAGCCCGCCACCGCCGCGCTGGCTGGGCCTGTTGCTGGGGACCACCTCGGGCTTCACCAGCTTCGTCGCCCATGCGGGCGGCCCCCCGATCAGCTTCTACCTGCTGCCGCTGCGCCTGGCGCCGATCACCTTCACCGCCACGCTGGCGGTGCTGTTCACCGCGGTGAACTTCTCGAAGTGGCTGCCCTACTGGTGGCTGGGGCTGATCGACGGCCGCAACATGGCCACCTCGCTGGTGTTGGCGCCCTTCGCGCCGGTGGGCGTGTGGCTGGGCCTGAAGATCGTGCGGCGCATCAACCCCACCTGGTTCTACCGCCTGTTCCACCTGGGCATGCTGCTGACCGGCCTGAAGCTGGTGTGGGACGCCTGGGCCTGAGGGTCAGACCGCGGCCATCCAGGCCGCCCAGTGTTCGATGCAGGCCCGCACCTTGGGCAGGCGGTGGCGCTCGCGCAGCATCACCGCATACATCGGCAGCGGCTTCTCACCAAACCACTGCGGCAGCACCGGCAGCAACTCGCCGCTGCGCACCAGCGGCCGCGCCACCAGATCGACCAGGCGACCGATGCCCACGCCGGCGCGCACCAACGCGAGCACGGTGCCGGTGTCGCTGGCGCGGATCGACGGGCTGACCGTCCAGCGGCGCTGCTCGCGGCCCTCGCCCGCCGTCCAGGTGTTGAGCACCGGCATCAGCGCATGGCCCACCAGCTGGTGGCGGGCGAGTTGTTCGGGTTCGGTCGGCAGGCCGTGGGCCTCGGCGTAGGTCGGTGCGGCGTACAGGCTGCGGCTGAGCTGGCCAATCTCGCGCGCCACCAGGTCGTCGCCAGCGGGCGTGCCGGTGCGGATCGTCAGGTCCAGCCCCTCACGCGCCATGTCGACCATGCGGTCGTCGGCCACGATGTCCAGCCGCAGCCCGGGGTGGGCGGCCAGCAGCGCGGGCAGGCTGGGGGCCAGCACCGCCTGGGCGATCACCGCGCTGCAGCCCACCCGCACCCAGCCGCGCGGGCCGGCCAGGCGACCGGAGAGCTCGCTTTCCAGTTGCAGGCTGGTCTGCAGCATCTGGCGTGCATGGGCCAGCACGGTGTCGCCTTCGTCGGTCAGCGTCAGGCCGTGGGTGCTGCGGTGGAGCAGGCGCGCGCCGCACTGCGCCTCCAGCCGCGCCAAGGCCCGCGTGACCTGGCTGACCGGGCCGTTGCGCTCGCGCGCGGCGGCCGACAGCGTGCCCAGCTCCACCACGCGGACGAACAGGGCCAGGTCATCCAGCTGCAAATTCATGCCCATATTTTGCAATTTTTGCAAAACCAATTCGCATGGAAGGCGGTTTCCAGCCGGTGGTGCCTTCAATACAGTGCACTCACACCCCTCCGCTGGAGCACACCATGGACCTTGAAGAACGCGCCCGCCTCCACGCCGAGGCCATCGACCGGGCCCACCAGTTGCGCGAAGCCGCGATCGCCCAGGCCTGGGACTGGCTGCTGGGCCAGGTGCTGCGGCCGTCGACCGGCGCCGCCCGCGCCGGCCGCCGCCTGACGCAGCGCCTGCAGCGCCACCAGTCCCGCCGCCTGGAGACCCCGGCATGCCCATCCTGACCGTGCTGCTGGGCGTCGCAGCAGACGACGCCCTGGCCACCGCAGTGGCCGACGAGCTGCTGGACATCACGGTGGACACGCTGCACAAGCGCCGCGACCTGACCGCGGTGGCGCTGCAGTTCGTGCCACCGGGCCAGTGGTTCATCGGCGGCCAGGCCGGCGCGCCCACCGCCTTCGTCGAGATCCGCATCAGCGCCGGCAGCAACCGACCCGAGGAGATCGCCGCCTTCGTCGCCGCCGGCCACCGGGCGCTGGACGCCCGCCTGGGCCTGCACGCGGTGAGCTACGTGCAGGTGCAGGAAGTGCCGGCAGCGCATTGGGGCTGGGGCGGCCGCACCCAGGCGGCGCGCGCCGCCGCTGCATGCTGATCAGCCCAGCGTGCGCCCCAGGAAGCGCAGCGTGCGGTCCCAGGCGCGCGCGGCCCACACCGCGTCGTACTGCGTGGCGGGGATGCGCGCCGGTCCCACCGCGGTCTCATTGGCAAAGGCGTGGTGGGCCAGGTAGCGGTGGAACTCGTGCGCCACGCCGGCCTCGGTCAGCTTCGCGGCCAGCGCGTCCACGGTGGCGATCGGGAAGAACTGGTCCTGCTCGGCCCAGTGGCCCTGCACGGGCACGGTGATCTTCGAGGCGTCGATGTACTCCAGCGGCGGACAGCCGTACCAGACCACGCCGGCATCGGCCTCGGGCGCGTTGCACAGCGCCAGCAGCGTCAGCGCGCCACCCATGCAGAAACCGGTGACACCCACCTTGCCGCCGCCGGCCTTCAGGTGCTGGACCGCGCCGCGGATGTCCTGCGACGCCGCCTCGCCAAAGTTCAGGCCGTCCATCAGGTGGTGCGCCTCCTCGGCCTCCACCGTCGATTGGCCCTTGTACAGGTCCGGCACCAGTGCCCGGTAGCCGGCCGCCGCCAGGCGGTCCGCCACGCCGCGGATCTGGTCGTTCAGGCCCCACCACTCCTGGATCACCACGATGCCGGGCGCGCCGGCCGGCTGCGCGGGTTCGGCCAGGTAGCCGGCGGCGCTCTGGCCGTCGGGGCGTTGGAAGCGGATCATCGTGCCCATCGGTGGCTCCTCGGTCTGTGCATTCAAAGGCGTTGGATGGCCGCAGGATACGACGACACCCCGGGCGATTCCGCTCAGGGGTTTCAAGGGGGGGCGAGGGGCGACAGTGCCGCCGCCCGCTACCATCGCCGCTCCTCATCAAGGACCTGCCACACCACCATGCGTACCCTCCGCATCGCCCCGCTCACCCTGGCCCTGCTGGCCCTGACCGCCGGCCTGACGCTGAGCGCACCTGCCACCTGGGCTCAGAGCGCCAAGCCGCGCATCGAGAAGGCGGCCGACCTGCCCCGCTTCAGCTACCCGGTGAAGGGTCCGCTGGAAACCCTGGTGCGGCAGACCGAGGCCTATGCGCCCTTCGCCGCCGCGCTGCGCCGCGACATCGAGTCGGTGCTGGCCGGCTACGAGATTCCCGACGTCGGCACGCGGCGTGACCTGCTGAGCACGCTGGCCATCATGGACTTCCTGGACGGCCGCTACGACAGCGCGCTGCAGCGCGCCGAGCTGGTGCGCAGCCTGCAGGACAAGCCCGCCGACAAGCTGATCTCGGCCCAGCGCCTGCGCGCCATGGCCAGCGCCGCGAAGCAGCATGCGCTGGGCAGCCCGGCCTACCGCGAGGCGGTGGCCCGCTTCATCAGCAGCGAGCTCGCGCCACTGCCCTACCCGGTGATCGCCAACGACATCAAGGGCGCCAAGGCCAGCGCCGAGCTGATCGGCGAAGCGCTGGCGCTGGGTCGCGTGCGCGAGGTGGTGCAGCCGATCGCCGACAGCTCGGGCGCGGTGAGTTCGGAATTCGCGCCGATGATCGTCTTCGCCCGCTTCGCGCTGATCGGCACCCTGCCGCTGAAGCAGACCCTGATCGACACCTACACCGCCTACCTGGCCCAGCACCAGGTGGCCAAGACCGACATCTGGGCCGCCCGCGACGTGGCCCTGCAGCCGGCCGACGTGAAGGCACCGGTGGTGCTGGCGGTCTGGGACAGCGGCGTCGACACCGCGCTGTTCGGCAACCAGGTGGTGAAGGACGCCCAAGGCCAGCCGCAGGTCATTGGCTACGACAAGTACGCCCGCCCGGCGAACACCACGCTGGCACCGATTCCCGCCGAGCTGCGCGGCAAGCTGCCGCAGATGGTGGCGCGCAGCAAGGGCTTCTCCGACCTGCAGGCCAACATCGACAGCAAGGAGGCCACCGAGGTCAAGACCTGGCTGTCCACGCTGGCCCCGGCCGACTACAAGGCGGCGATCGAGGAGATCAACCTGGCCGGCAACTACGAGCACGGCACGCATGTGGCCGGCATTGCCATGGCCGGCAACCCGGGCGCGCGGCTGCTGGTGGCGCGCATCGAGTTCGGCCACACGCTCCAGCCCGATCCCTGCCCCACGCGCGAGCAGACCGAGCGCGAGGCGGCGTCGATGCACGGCACGGTGGCGTTCCTGAAGCAGCACGGTGCGCGCGTGGTCAACATGAGCTGGGGCGGCAACGTCAAGAGCATCGAGAGCGATCTGGAGCAATGCGGCCTGGGCAAGACGCCTGAAGACCGCAAGGCCATGGCGCGCGAGTACTTCGACCTGCTCAAGCGCGCCGAAACCGAGGCCATGGCCAGCGCGCCCGGGATCCTGTTCATCGCCGCCGGCGGCAATGACAACAGCGATGCCAGCTTCAACGAGTTCATCCCTTCGGGCATCGTGCTGCCCAACCTGCTGACGGTGGGCGCGGTGGACCTGGCCGGCGACGAGGCTTCGTTCACCAGCTACGGCCCCACGGTGAAGGTGCACGCCAACGGCTATCTGGTGGAAAGCTACCTGCCCGGCGGTGCGCGCGTGGCGCTGTCGGGCACCTCGATGGCGGCACCGCAGGTGGCCAACCTGGCGGCCAAGATGCTGGCGGTCAACCCGAAGCTCACGCCACGCGAGCTGATCGACATCATCGTCGCCACCGCCGAGCCCAGCGCCGACGGCCGCCGCCGGCTGGTGCATCCGAAGAACGCGGTGGCACAGGCCCGTGCCCGATGACCGCGACGCCAGCCGGCTTCGACGACGCGCTGCTCGACACCGCCCGGCGCGCCGTGCTGGGCTGGCTGGCCACGGTGGACGCCGACGGCACGCCCAACGTCTCGCCCAAGGAGGTCTTCGCGCTGGTCGACGGGCACATCGCGGTGGCCCACATCGCCTCGCCCACCACGGTGCGCAACCTGGCCGAGCGGCCGGCGGTGTGCTTCAGCTTCGTCGATGTCTTCGTGCAGAAGGGCTTCAAGCTCAAGGGACGGGCGCGGCTGCTGCGCCCCGACGATGCCGATTTCCAGCGCTGGGCCGCACCTCTGCTGGCCATGACCCAGGGGCGGTTCCCGGTCCATGCGGTCGTGCTGATAGCGCCCACCCACACCGAGCCCATCCTCGCGCCCAGCTACCGGCTCTACCCCGAGCACACCACCGAGGCCTCGCAGGTGGCGCAGGCGATGGCGCGCTATGGCGTGCAGACCCGTGCTGACGGCGCGGCACCACCGTCCGATGCCGACGATGAACGGCTGCGCCTGGTCTCGGGGTTCAACGACCTGTTCGTGGTCATCGCCTGTGTCTTGCTGCTGGTCGCGTTGGCCGTGCTGGGCAAGGGCTGGCAGCCCTGGGCGGGTGCCTTGGCGGTGGCCGCCGCCGCTTGGGGTCTGGCCGAGATCTTCACGCGCCAGCGACGGCTGGCGCTGCCCTCGATCGTGCTGGCGCTGGCCTGGTGTGGCGGCGTGCTCGCCGCGGGTCTGATGTGGCGCCAGGGATTGCCCGACGATGGCACGCTGGTGGCAGCCATTGCCGCGACCGCCGCCGCCGCCGCACTGCACTGGCGGCGCTTCCGGGTGCCGATCACGGTGGCCCTGGGCTGTGCCGCTGCGGTGGCCCTGGCCCTGTTGCTGCTGCTGAGCCTGGCGCCGGGGCTGGAGCCCTGGTCGGGTGCGCTGCTGTCGGTCTCAGGCGTCGCGGTCTTTGCGCTGGCCTGGCGCTGGGATCGCCGGGACCCGACACGCCAGACCTGGCGCGCCGACGTGGCCTTCTGGCTGCACCTGCTGGCGGCTCCGCTGATCGTGCACCCGGTGTTCACCGGCATGGCGGTGGACCGCGGCCTGGGCTCAAGCATCGCCGTGCTGGCGCTGTACCTGCTGCTGGCGACTGTCTCCCTCCTGCTGGACCGGCGTGCGCTCATGGTGTCGGCGCTGGCCTATGTGGTCTATGCCCTGCAGGCCTCGCTGGAGCACCAGGGTGTGATGGAACACGGCCTGGCCGCCGCCGCGCTGCTGATCGGCGCGGCGCTGTTGCTGCTGTCCGCTCAGTGGCGGGGCGCCCGAAGCCTGCTGTTGCATGCCTTGCCCGTGAACTGGCGGGCCTGGCTGCCTCCCGCCCGCTGACACCGTCGACAATGCCCATGGCGCCCAGGCCCGAGGGCCCATACTGCGGACCTGATCGACCCCGCCTGCCTTGAGAGACCCATGACCAAGACCTGGCCCCTCCTGCTGGCCCTTGCTACCGCTGCGCCAACCCTGCCAGCAGTCGCTCAGGAACTGCCCACCCAAGTGCGGCGCACGCCGCTGCCCAGCAAGCATCCGCTGGTGGGCGCCTGGCGCATCGACGTGCCCGGTACCGCCTGCCACGAGGTCTACGACATCCACGCCGACGGCAGCATGTCGGTCACCAGCGGCGAACAGTCCGCGGAGTCCGAGTTCGAGATCGACCTGGAACCCTCGCCGCGCGGCTTCTACCGCTGGGTCGACAAGCTCGTCAAGGACAACGGCCGACCCGACTGCACAGGCCAGGTGACGGAGGTCGGCCACATCGCGGTCAACTTCATCATCATCCACCGCTCGGGCCGCGAGTTCCTGATGTGCGAGGACGAAAGCCTCAACAGCTGCATCGGGCCGTTCAAGCGACTCAGCGAAGACACCTGATCGCTGCCTGCTTCCTGCCCTGACCGGCCGTTGGGTCGACTGCGGCGGTTTGGCGCGGCGGGCGAGGGGGAGTTCGCTTGTCCTCATGCCAGGGCCAGAGGCCCTGGCCGTCGCCAGGCACAAACAGTCCTCAGGACTGTTTGAGTCCGGGCTCCGTCCCCCGGCCTGCGGCCTCCTCCTTAACTTCGGCCAAGCGAACTCCCCCTCGCCCGCTGCCAACGTTTCCGCGTCGCTCGCGCGAGCAGTCCCGAAACGGTGACCAGCGAGGTGGGGGAAAGGGGTCGAACGAAGTCAAGGAGGAGGCCGCAGGCCGGGGGACATGAGAGAGACCCCTT
>NZ_JAGQDF010000007.1 GCF_018069875.1 Ideonella alba
AGTCAAGGAGGAGGCCGCAGGCCGGGGGACATGAGAGAGACCCCTTTCCCCCACCTCGCCTCAACCACATCTGCGGGCAATGACTGCCTAGGGCGAAAAGCTGACCCTACCTACTGCCGCATTTCCCGCGCCAGATGGCCGGCCCCGTACACCTTCTCCAGCGCCGCCATGATGGCGTCGGCGTGCACGGCGATCGCGCGGGCCGTGTGGTCCTGGTAGGCGTAGTTGCCGCCCAGGCCTTCGAGGTTGCCGTCGAAGATCAGGCCGACCAGTTCGCCCTTGGCGTTGACCACCGGTGAGCCGGAGTTGCCGCCGATGATGTCGGCGGTCAGCACGAAGTCCAGCGGCGTCGAGGCCGGGACCTTGCCGCGGGCCCGGTCGATGCGGGCCGGCAACTTGAAGGGCTCTTGCTGGTCAAAGCTGTCGGCGCGGTCCCACCAGCCGCCCCAGGTGGTCTTCCAGGGGTGGGTCAGGCCGTTCGACACATAGCCCTTGGCAGGACCGAAGGACAGGCGCAGCGTGTTGGTGGCGTCCGGCGGCACATCGTGGCCGTACAGCGCGAAGCGGGCCTGGTCGATCGCCTCGGCGGCGCGGCGGATCGGGGTGTCGACCTCGTTCTCGGCGCGCAGGCGCAGGGCCCGGCGCATCGGCCAGGCCTCGCGGGCCAGCACGATCAGCGGATCGGTCGAGGCGGCGATCGCGGCCGCGCCGCCGCTGAGCAGCCGTTCGCGCTCGGCGCGCTCGCCCACGCGCGTGGCGGCGACCAGGGCCTCGGCCGCCTGGCGCGGGCTGCGGCCTTGCAGGACCAGGCGCATGTAGGGATGCTCGGCACCCAGCAGGGCCAGCGAGCGCTCCAGCGCCGTGGTCAGGCGCACCGTCTCCAGCGCCGGGTAGAACGGCGACTCGGCGCGCAGGCCACGCTCCTTGTCGGGCAGCGAGGCATCGCCGAAGTCGGCCAGGCGCTGGTCCTCGGGCAGGCCGCGCTCATGGGCGATGGCCACCAGGTCGACCGCGCGCGCCAGGGCCGTGCGGTAGCCGAAGTTCAGACCCCACAGCTGCGGCGTCAGCGCGTCCTGCACCGCGTTGGCCCGTGCGATGTCGGCCCAGGGATCGCCAGCCAGGCCGCGTTGCCGGTAGGCGTCGCGCAGCGTCTGCTCGTCCTGGCGCTTGGCCTTCAGCAGTGCCGCGTCCTTCAGGGCCTGGTATTCGCCGTCCATGGACTTGAACCAGTTCTCGGTGCCGAAGATGCCCGACTGCGCCTGGCGCGCCGCCTCGGGCGAGGTGGCGGCATAGGCATGCAGCGCGGCGATCTCGGCGCGCGCCGTGGCCAATGCAATCGGCATCTCCACATCGCGGGCGGATTCGAGCTGGGCCACCGTGCGCAGGCGCTCGGTGTGGCCGGGATGGCCCGAGACGAACAGCAGTTCCCCCTCGCGCGGCATGCGCGCCGCCAGGCGCAGGTGCTGCGCGGGGCGGTGTGGCTGGCCGTTGCGCTCATAGACGCGCATCAGCGCCGCGTCCAGCGCGAAGCGCGGGTAGACGAAGTTGTCCGGGTCACCGCCGTAGAAGCCGGCGTCGGACTCCGGCGCCCAGGCCAGGCGCACGTCGTCCCATTCGCGGTAGTGGTACAGCGCATAGCGCGCGCCGCTGTAGAACGAGACCACGTTGCAGCGCTGGCCCTGGCGATCGTCGGTGCAGGCCTTTTCGATGCGGGCGATCTCGGCCTTGCGGGCGGTGTTGCGGGCGGCGTCGTCGCCGGCCGATGCGGCAGCGGCCTGGATGCGCGCGCTGACGTCCTCGGTGCGCAGCAGCACGCGCGCGGTGAAGCCGGGGCAGCGCAGCTCGTCCTGGCGCCGTGCGGCCACGAAACCGGTGGCGGCCAGGTTCCTGGTGGCACTGGACAGCCGGGCCACGCAGCCCTCCACCACGTGGTGGTTGGTCAGCATCAGGCCATCGGCCGACACGAACGAGGCCGACGCGCCCACATGCACCGAGGCGGCCTGCAGCCGCGCCAGCATCTGCGGGTCGATCTGCACACCGTGGCGCTTGGCGATGGCTGCCAACGGGGCGTGTTCAAAGGTCCACATGCCCTCGTCGGCCCCGGCCGGCAGGACGGACAGCGCCGCCGCGGCGCTGACAACAAGTTGGCGGATGGTGGGGGTGGTCATCGCTTCTCCCTGGGGTGACGCGCTCGTGGCGCGGGTTGGATCTTCGTGGATGCGGCGGTGGCCGGCCATCCCATTTCTCGCAGCAGGTGGCGGCCAGGATAGACCTGCGACAGCGCCACCTGCAGCGCCTGCGCGTGCAACGCCACGCCGCGGGCCTGGTTGGCGTCGAAGCCCCAGGCGTAGCCCAGCGAGCCGCCGTTGCCGTCGAACAGCAGGCCGACCAGCTCGCCCTGGGCATTGACCACCGGCGAGCCCGAATGGCCTGGCGCCACATCGGCGTCCAGCGCCAGGCACAAGCGGGCCCGGGGATCCAGCCGGGCGCGGGCGCGTTGCAGCCGCGGCGGCAGGCGGAAGGGTTCGGCCTGGTCAAAGCTGTCGGCGCGGTCCCACCAGCCGCCCCAGGTGGTGGTCCAGGGCAGGCGGCGGCCACCGGTGACAACGCCCCGGGCCCGGCCCGCGCTCAGGCGCAGGCTGCCGTCGGCATCGGGCGCCAGCGCCAGCTCAGGCAGCGCCGCCACTTCGCCAATGGCCCGCGTGGCGCGCTCGATCACCGCGTCGACCTCCTGCGCCTGGCGCCAGAGCAGCTCGCGCCGCACTCCCCAGGTGTCGCGGGCCAGGGCCAGCAGGGGATCGGTGGAGGCCATCAAGGCGGGCAGGCCACCGTCGAGCAGACGCCGCCGGGTGGCGGACTCGGCCAGGCGGCTGCCGGCGACCAGCGCCTCGGCAGCCTGCGCGGGCGGGCGCCCGGCCAGGGCGGCCTGCACGAAGGCATGCCCGGGCCCCAGGCGCGCCAGGGCCTCCTGCAGGGCCTGCGTCAGATCGGCGCGTTCGCGCACCAGGTCGATCGCGCTCTCGTCGCGCAGCGCGCGCTCATGGGCCGGCCGGGTGCTGGCGCGGTAGTCGGGCAGGCGCTGCAGCTCGGGTCGGACCGCCTCGCTGGCCAAGGCCACCAGGGTGGTGGCGCGGGCAAACAAGGTCGAGCCGCCCAGCGCCATGGCCTCGGTCTGCGGCGCCAGCTCGCGCTGCAGCGCCGTGGCCTGGGCGATGTCGGCCCAGGGGTCGCCGGGCCGCCCGCTGCGGGACCAGGCGGCACGCAGGCGCTGCTCCACCTGCGCGCGGCCGGCCAGCAGCCCTGGCTGGTGCAGGGCCTGCGCCTCCAGCGCCTGCTGCTTGGCGGCGTTCTCCAGGTCATAGACCAGGCTGCGGGACGCCCGCTGCAGATCGGGCGAGGCGGCGAGCTGGCGCTGCATTTCGTCCAGCCGCTGCCGCGTGTCGGCCACGGCCCGGGACAGGGTGACGTCGCGCGCCATCTCCAGCTGCGCCTGGGTGCGCAGGCGCTCGGTCGACGCCGGAAAACCGGCCACGAACAGCGGCTCGTCCTCGCGCAGCGGCCGGGTGGCCAGCGCCAGCGGACGCAGGCCGGCGGGCGGCCGTCCGTGGCGGTCACGCACGCGCAGCAGCGCTGCGTCCAACGCGAAGCGGGGGTAGGTCAGGTTGTCGGCGTCGCCGCCGAACAGGGCTGCGGCCGCTTCGGGTGCCCAGACCAGACGCACATCGTCCCAGACGCGGTAGCGCCGCAATACCGTGCGGGCGCCGGCGTACAGCGTGGCGAGTTCGCAGACCTCGTCCGGATGGGCCTGCTGGCAGGCGGCTTCCAGCCGGGTCAGCTCGGCGGCGCGCACGCGCTGGGGATCGTCGCCGGGGCCGGCGGCGGCCAGCGCGCGTTGCAGCTCGGCCCCCAGGTCCTGGGTGTGCACCCATTGGCGCACCACCAGGCCCGGACAACGGCGCTCGTCGCTCATCCGGGCGGCGGTGAAGCCACTGCGTGCCAGGTCCCGGCGCGGACCCGACAGCGCGGCGATGCACTCCTGCACCACGTGGTAGTTGGTCAGGACCAGGCCGGCTGCCGAGACCACGGCCCCGCTGCCGTCCAGCGAGACCGTGGCCGCCTGCAGTCGCGCCAGCAGGGCCGGTGATGGACGCACACCCAGGCTCTGCTGCAGCGCATCCGCGGGCACCTGCTCCCAGGGCCACAGGCCCTCCGCGCCCCGCACCGTGCCTGCGGCCCACGGCAGCAGCACCAGCAGCGCCGCCAGCGCCCGGGCGCGGCCCGCGCGGGCAGCGCGACTGGCGCGGCCGCGGCAGGCCGGGCGCATCAGGGATCCAGCCAGCAGGCGCTGCGGTGAGCCTCGCCGCGCAGCGCGGGCGCCTCGCCGCAGCGATCAAAGGCCTGCGGACAGCGCGCCCGGAAGGCGCAGCCCTGCGGCCGCTCCAGCGGTGAAGGCAGCTCGCCCTGCAGCAGGATGCGCTGGCGCCGACGCGCCGGGTCGACCGTGGGCGTGGCCGACAGCAGCGCCTGGGTGTAGGGGTGGCGCGGCGACTCAAACACCTCGGCCGCGGTGCCCTGCTCCACACAGCGACCCAGGTACATCACCAGCACCTCGTCGGCCACGTGGCGCACCACGCCCAGGTCGTGGCTGATGAACAGGTAGGCCACGCCCAGCTCGCGCTGCAGCTCGGCCAGCAGGTTCAGCACCTGGGCGCGGATCGACACGTCCAGCGCCGACACCGGCTCGTCCAGCACCAGCACGCGCGGGCGCAGCATCAGCGCGCGGGCAATGGCGATGCGCTGGCGCTGCCCGCCCGAGAACATGTGCGGCCAACGCTCGAAGTGCTCGGGCCGCAGGCCCACGCGGGCCAGCATCGCGCGCGCCTGGGCCTCGCGCTCGGCGCGGTTGGCGCCGACGGCGTTGACCTCCAGCGGCTCCATCAGCGCGTCGCCCACGGTCTGGCGCGGGTTCAGCGAGCCGTACGGGTTCTGGAAGACGATCTGCACCTGGCGGCGCAGCCGGGTGCGCGTGGCGGCATCGGCGTGGGCCACGTCCTCGCCGTCGATCAGCAACTGGCCGGCGGTGGGCGTCTCGATCATCGTCAGCAGCCGCGCCAGCGTGGACTTGCCGCAGCCGCTCTCGCCCACCACCGCCAGCGTGCGGCCGGCCTGCAGCGAGAAGCCCACGCCGTCGAGCGCATGCACCGTGGCCTCGGACTGGAACCAGCCGCGGCGCACGTGGTAGTGGCGGCGCAGATCGCGCGCTTCGAGCAGGGCCGTCATCGGGCAGTCTCCAGCGGCGTGTGACACAGCGCCTGGCCCAGCGCGGCCGGCGCCGCGACCGGACGCTCGGCATGGCAGCGCGCAGTGGCCAGGCGGCAGCGTGGCGCGAACAGGCAGCCCGCGGGGCGGTCGTGCAGACCGGGCACGACGCCGTCGATCGAGGCCAGCGCCTGGCCGGGGCGGCTGCGCTCGGGCAGCGCGTCCAGCAGCGCCGCGGTGTAGGGATGGTGCGGCTGGGCGAACAGCGTGGCGGCCGGCTGCTGCTCGACCGCGCGGCCGGCGTACTGCACCAGCACACGGTCGGCGCTTTCGGCCACCACGCCCAGGTCATGAGTGATCAGCACCATCGAGGTGCCGCGCTCGCGCCGCAGCCGCGCCAGCAGGTCCATGATCTGCGCCTGGATCGTCACGTCCAGCGCGGTGGTGGGCTCGTCGGCGATCAGCAGCCGCGGCTCGCCGGCCAACGCCATGGCGATCATCACCCGCTGGCTCATGCCACCCGAGAGCTGGTGCGGAAACGCGCGTGCACGGCGCGCCGGGTCGGGGATGCCGACCAGGTCCAGCAGTTCCACCACCCGCGTGCGGCGCTGCGCGCGCGTCAGCGGCGTGTGCGCGGCCAGGGCCTCGTCGATCTGCCAGCCCACGGTGAAGCAGGGGTTGAGGCTGCTCATCGGCTCCTGGAACACCATCGCGATGTCCTTGCCGATCAGCGCGCGGCGCTGCCGCGCCGTGAGCGCGCGCAGGTCCTGGCCGTCGAAGGCCAGGCGGGCGGCGCTGACGGTGGCGGTCCAGGGCAGCAGGCCCATCACCGCCAGCATCGCCACCGACTTGCCCGAGCCCGATTCGCCGACGATGGCCAGCACCTCGTCCGGTGCGACCTGCAGCGAGACGCCATCGACCGCGCGCAGCGGACCGCCACGGGTGGCGAAGCTGACCGACAGGTCCTGGATATCCAGCAACGGCTTCATGTCTTGCGCATCTTCGGGTCCAGCGCATCGCGCAGCCCGTCGCCCATCAGGTTGATCGACACCACCGTCACCAGGATGGCCAGGCCCGGCAGCGTGACCAGCCAGGGGTCGGAGCGGATGAACTCTCTCGCATCGGCCAGCATCGTGCCCCACTCGGCCGTGGGCGGCTGCGCGCCCAGGCCCAGGAAGCCCAGCGCGGCGGCTTCCAGGATGGCGTCGGACACGCCCAGCGCGGCCTGCACGATCAGCGGCGCCAGGCAGTTGGGCAGCACGGTGCGCGTCATCAGTCGCCAGCGGCCCACACCGGCCACGCGGGCGGCGGTGACGTAGTCCTTCTGCAGTTCAGCCAGCGCCGAGGCGCGCAGCAGCCGCACATAGCGCGGCAGCGTGACCAGACTGACCGCGACGATGGTGTTGGTCAGGCTGGGTCCCAGCACCGCCACCACCAGGATCGCCAGCACCAGCGAGGGCACGGCCATGATCAGGTCCATCAGCCGGGTGATCGCCACGTCCACCGCGGTGCCCAGCGAGGCACAGGCCAGGCCCAGCGCCACACCCACCACAAAGGACGCGCCCATCACCGTCAGGCCGATGAACAGCGAGATGCGCGCACCGTGGATCAGGCGCGAGAGCTGGTCGCGGCCCAGGCTGTCGGTGCCCAGCCAGAAGCCGGCGCGGCCACCCTCGGCCCAGGCGGGTGGCAGGCGCACCGCATCGCGGAACTGCTCGGTGGGCGAGTACGGCGCGATCACATCGGCACCCAGCGCCAACAGCACCACCAGCAGCACCACGGCCAGGCCGATCACCGCGCCGCGGTTCTCCTTGAAGGCGGCCCAGAACGCCGCCAGCGGCGAGGGCGGCGCCACGGTGGGGAGCATCGAGGTCTCAGCCATGGCGGATGCGGGGGTTGATCAGGCCGTAGGTGAGATCGACTGCCAAATTGACCCCGATGACGATCGTCGAGACCAGCATCACGCCGCCCTGCAGCGCCGGGTAGTCGCGCCGCGCGATGGACTCGATCAGCCACTTGCCGATGCCGGGCCAGGAGAAGATGGTCTCGGTCAGCACCGCGCCAGCCATCAGCGCGCCCACCTGCAGGCCGATCACCGTGACCACCGGGATCAGCGCATTGCGCAGCGCATGCAGGCCCACCACGCGCCAGGCCGGCAGGCCCTTGGCGCGGGCGGTGCGCACGTAGTCTTCGCCCAGCACCTCCAGCATCGCCGAGCGGGTCATGCGCGCCACCACCGCCAGCGGCACCGTGCCCAGCACGATGGCCGGCAGCAGCAGGTGGTGCAGCGCGTCCTTGAAGGCGCCGGGCTGGCCCGACAGCCAGGCGTCGATCGTCATGAAGCCGGTGACCGGCTCGAAGTAGTACTGGATCAGGTCGATCCGGCCCGACACCGGCGTCAGCCCCCAGCGCTCGCCGACGAACATGATCAGCAGCAGGCCCCACCAGAAGATCGGCATCGAGTAGCCGGTGACCGACAGGCCCATCAGCGCCTGGTCGAAGATGGTGCCGCGCCGTGCCGCGGCGATGGTGCCGGCCGGCAGGCCGATCAGCGCGGCAAACAGCATGGCCGCCAGGCTCAGCTCCAGCGTGGCCGGGAACAGCGTCAGGAACTCGCTCAGCACCGGCTGGCTGGTGGCCAGCGAGGTGCCGAAGTCACCGTGCAGCAGCTGCCCGGCATAGTCCAGGAACTGCTTCCACAGCGGCTGGTCCAGCCCCAGCTCATGGCGGAACTGCGCCAGGCGCTCGGGCGAGATGCCGCGCTCGCCCACGCGCACCTCCACCGGGTCGCCCGGCACCAGCCGGATGGCGACGAAGGTCAGCGCCATCAGGGCGATGAAGGTGGGAATGGTCAGCGCCAGACGGCGCAGCAGGTATCGCAGCATGGATCAGCCGCCACGGCACCCAGGGGCGCCATGGCCGAGGTTGCAGTGCACCGAGGCGTTTACTTCAGGTCCACGCCGTTGAACTGGTGCGAGTTGAACGGGCTCTGCTTGTAGCCCGTCACCTCCTGGCGCATCACCTCAAACACCACCGAATGGGCGATCTTGAAGTCGGGCGCCTCCTCGCGCTCGATGACCTGCATCTCCTCGTAGAGCTTGGCGCGGGCCTTAGTGTCGGTCAGCGTGCGGGCCTTCTCCAGCTTCTCGTCAAAGCCCTTGTGGCACCACTTGCTGAGGTTCTGGCCACCCGGGCGGGCGGCGTCGCAGCCGTGCAGGAAGAAGAAGTTGTCGGGGTCGCCGTTGTCGCCGTTCCAGCCCAGCATGCCGGTCATGTGTTCGCCCTGCTGCAGGCGCTTGCGGTACTCGCCCCACTCGTAGGTGACCAGCTTGGCGTTGACGCCGATCTTGGCCAGGTCGGCCTGCATCATCTCGGCCATGCGCTTGGCGTTGGGGTTGTAGGGGCGCTGCACCGGCATGTACCAGAGGTCCACGTCCAGCGGCGTCTTCACGCCCGCCTTGGCCAGCAGGTCCTTGGCCTTGGCCGGGTCGTGCGGCCACTCCTGGACCTGGTTGTTGTAGCCCCACATCGTGGGCGGAATCAGGTTCTTGGCCGAGGTGCCGGCGCCCAGGTAGACGTCCTTCAGGATCGCCGCCTTGTCGATCGCCATCGTGAAGGCCTGGCGGACCTCCTTCTTGTCGAACGGCGGCTTCTGCGTGTTGAAGGACCAGTAGGCGATGTTCAGGCCGGGCAGGCTGACCACCTTCAGCTTGGGGTCCTTCTGCAGCTCGGGCAGGTCGGCCGGCCGCGGGTAGCCGGTCAGGTGGCATTCGCCGGCACGCAGCTTGGCGGTGCGGGCGGTGGCATCAGGCGTGATCGCGTAGACCAGGTCATCGACCAGGGCCTTCTCGGCGCCCCAGTAGGCCTTGTGGGCCTTGTAGCGGATCACCGCGTCCTTCTGGTAGGTGACGAAGCTGAACGGGCCGGTGCCCACCGGCACCTGGTCGAACTGGGCCAGCTTGCCGGCCTTGGCCAGCACATCGGCGTACTCGGCCGAGTGGATGGCGGCGAAGTCCATCGCCAGGTTCGGGATCATCGTGACATTGGGCTTCTTCAGCACGATGCGCACGGTCAGCGGGTCGACCTTCTCCACCGCCACCAGGTCGTCCTTGAAGCCCATGTCGGCGAAGTAGTCGTACTTGCCGCCCGAGACCTTGGCATACGGGTGCTCGGCCTTCCACTGGCGCTCGAAGCTCCAGACCACGTCGTCGGCGTTGAAGTCGCGCGTGGGCGTGAAGCCGGGCACGCTGTGGAACTTCACGCCGGCGCGCAGGCGGAAGGTGTAGGTCTTGCCATCAGGGCTGATGGTCCAGCTCTCGGCCAGGCCGGGCTCGACCTCGGTGCTGCCGCGGCGGAAATGCACCAGGCGGTCGTAGACCGGGCGGGCGGCGTCGAAGCTGGTGCCGGTGGTGTTGATGGCCGGCGTGAAGTTCTCGGGCGAGCCCTCGGCACAGTAGACCAGCGTCTTGGCACCGGCGCCGGTGGCGGCCAGCAGGGCCAGGCTGAGCAGGGCAAGCCGCGGATGGCGGCCGATCGGGGTGGTCATCGGGATCCTCCTGTGTGCGGGGCGGGCGGGCTGCGGGGGTGGTGCAGGCGCCGTCGTGGCCGGGTTCGCTGCCGGGTTCGTGGCGGCGAGGCCCGATGCTACTGTGGAAAAGCCGGCACTCCTGCGCGCCGGGCATCCGGACTTGCACGGGCCTGTCGGCGCCAATCGGCGAGAATCGCGGGTTCGCTGCCGGTCACGCCCCGTCCGCCGGCTGCGCCAACCAACTCCGGGGCCATGTCGAGGACAACCATGTACAAAAACCTCGTGCGCGCCGCCCTGTGGGCCGGCGCCGCGTTGATCGCTTCCCTCTCGTCCCAGGCTGCCGAACCGCTGAAGGTGGCCTTCGTCTACGTCAGCCCGGTGGGCCAGGCCGGCTGGACCTACCAGCACGACCTGGGTCGGCGCGAGATGGAACAGGCGCTGGGCAGCGCCGTCAAGACCACCGTGGTCGAGGCGGTGCCCGAGGGCGCTGACTCGGAGCGGGTGATGCGCGACCTGGCCGCCCAGGGCCACCGCCTGGTGTTCGCCACCAGCTTCGGCTACCTGGAGCCCGCGCTGCGCGTGGCCGGCGAATTTCCGCAGGTGCGTTTCGAGCACGCCGGCGGCTACAAGACCGCCGCCAACCTGGGCACCTACAACGCCCGCTACTACGAGGCCCGCTACCTGGCCGGCATGCTCGCGGGCCACAGCAGCCGCAGCGGCGTGGCCGGCTACGTGGCGGGCTTTCCGGTGCCCGAGGTGGTGCAAGGCATCAATGCCTTCACGCTGGGCATGCGCGCGGTCAACCCGGCGGCGCAGGTCAAGGTGGTCTGGCTCAATGCCTGGTTCGACCCGGCGCGCGAGCGCGACGCCGCGCTGTCGCTGGTGGCCCAGGGCGCCGACGTGCTGACCAACCACTCGGGCTCGCCCGCGGTGCCGCAGGTGGCCGAGGAGAAGGGTGTCAAGCTGCTGGCCTACCAGAGCGACATGCGCGCCTTCGCGCCCAAGGCCCAGCTGGCCGCGGTGACCCACCACTGGGGCGGCTTCTACACCCGGGTGGCGCAGGACGTGATGGCCGACCGCTGGTCCAACACCCCGGTCTGGGGTGGCATGAAGGACGGGCTGGTGAAGCTCTCGGCGCTGTCCGACGCCCTGCCTGCCGCCGTCCGCCAGTCGGTGGCCCGCCGCGAGGCCGACATCATCGCCGGCCGCTTCCAACCCTTCACTGGCCGCCTGCTCGACAGCACGGGGCAGGTGCGCCAGGCCTCGGGTGCGATGAGCGACGGGCAGATCGCCCGCATGGACTGGCTGGTCGAGGGTGTGGTGGGCACGCTGCCCGGACGCTGAGCCCGCGCCTCAGCGCGACACCACCTGGTCCAGCCACTCGCGCACGCCCTGGGCGTCGGGCTCGCGCGGGTTGAACGGGCGGGCCTGCACCCCCTCGGGCAGGCGGGGCGTGGCGGCGCGCTCGTTGAACAGGGCCAGTGTCGGCTTGTCGGCGGCCAGCGCATGGCTCAACTCGGCGCTGACCCAGGGGCTCATGTCGTCGTCGCCGACCAGCGTGACCACCGCGTCGGCGCGGGCCATCATGTTGGCCAGCGCCTCCTGCCAGGGCTCGCCCGGTGTCACGCCGGACTGGTCCAGCACCTGCACGCCGGCCTGTGTCAGACCGTCACGCAGGCGCGCCGCAGCGCGTGCGTCGATCGAGCTGTACGAGAGAAAGACCGAGGCCCCGCGCGGGCGGGCTGCCGAGGCCGAACGCAGCGGCGCGACCTCCTCGTCGGGGTACTCGAGCGTCAGGTTGTGGCGCAGCGCCTGGGTGCGGCCGCCCTGCAGGCTCAGCTCGGCCCGCAGCAGGAAGGTGCCCCAGCCGGAGGTCTCGAGCCGGAAGCCGTTGGCGCGGTTCTTCACCGTCACGCGCGGCTGCGAGAAGCTCGGGTGCAGGATCCAGACCACCTGCTCCACCTCGCCCAGTTCCTCGTCGCTGCCCTCGATCCAGGCGCGCCAGTTCCAGTAGTCGTTGCCGACGTACCGGGCATCCTGGGCGATGCGCAGCGTCATGACTTCTCCTCCAGCCGCACGCCGCCCACGAAGGGGTCGATCGCATGCTTGGATTGCCAGATTTTGCCGCCTTGCTTCAGGCGCAGCCGGACCGTCTCGCCATCACGCATCTTGGGCAGCACGGCATAGGCGGCGCCGGGTTGCAGCACCAGCCGGCCGCGCTCGAAGTCCTGGTAGTTGCCGGTCTGCGAGATGACCTGGTATTCGCAGCGGTCACCCTCGGTCTCGTCGTACTGCGAGGCCAGCGTGTCGGGCTCGATGCGCACGCGGGCGGCGCGGCCATGCTCGCGCCGCCACACGGCCACGGTGTTCATCAGCTTGACGATCAGGTCGGCCTCGTGGCCCGGCTGGTACTCGAAGTATTCGTTGCCCGCCCCCAGGCCCACGGCCTTGAGCGCGGTGTGCAGCACCCGGAAGGTGGGCTTCTTGAGGCCATCGGCATGGGCGAACTCGCTGAGCACGAAGGCCGGCTGGACCATCTGTCCGGCGGCGTCGGCCTGCGGCGTGACCAGGGCCACCAGGGCGTCCGCCTCCTCGATGCGGGCCCGCAGCGCGTCATCCAGCGGCCGGCCGCCCAGGTCCACGCCATCCAGCACGCGCAGGCCCATGGCCTCGAGCACGCGCACCACGTAGCGGCGCAGGCGCTCCAGCTCGTCCTCGTGGTCGGGATGAGGCCGGTAGGTGTAGGACAGGAAGACGCTGTTCATGGCTGCTGGCCGCCGCAGTATGCGTGCATCGCGCAGGCGCCACAAGACCGCGCTGGCGGCCGCGTCCCCCGGGCGAGGGACGCGCCGGCTCAGAAGAAGTCGACGCCGCCGGTGGCCGTCTCGCTCACCGCGCCCACGGCCAGCAGCTCGTCGAAGCAGCGGACCTGGTCGCGACCGCCCTCCTTCGCGGCGTAGACCGCCTTGTCGGCGCGGCCGAAGGCCTGCTCGGGCGTGTCGTCGGCGTCGATGCGGGTGAAACCGGCGCTGATCGTCAGCGCCTGCACCTGCGGGAACGGGTAGCCGGCCACGCGTTCGCGCAGGCGCTCCAGCGCGGCACGCGCGCCCTCGTCCTGGCTGCAGCTGAGCAGCACCACGAACTCCTCGCCGCCGAAGCGGTAGAGCCGATCGTGCTGGCGCAGGGTCTCGCCCATCAGGCGGGCCACCAGCAGCAGCACCTCGTCGCCCACCAGGTGGCCGAAGCCGTCGTTGACGCGCTTGAAGTGGTCGATGTCGATCACCGCCAGGAAGCACGGGTCGCCGCTGTGCCAGTGGCGCCGGCCATCGCAGCCCGACAGGGCCGGCTCCGCCTGCGCCGACAGGCCCGCCAGGCGCATGAAGGTTTCGTCGAAGCTCTTGCGGTTGAGCAGGCCGGTCAGGCTGTCGCGTTCGCCATAGTCGAGCAGACCGATGACGTTGCGGTAGACGCGCAGGATCTCGTCGGCCACCTGCTGGTGGGCCTCACTGGGCGAGCCGTCCAGCTGCAGTGCCAGCACCGCCTCGGCGCCGTGGCTGCCCAGCAGGGGGTAGAAGGCGCGGCCGGGCACGCCGTCCAGGTGCAGCGGGTGTTCGCGGCCCAGGGCCTCGAGCAGCGCGCGGCGTTCGTCCTCGCCGGGCTCGGCGGGAGCGCCTTGCAGCGCCAGCACATCCCAGTCCTCCAGCCGGTCGTGGCGGCGGCGGCAGACCTGCGCGCCGCGGGGCCGGAAGTGCGCCACGAGGTGACCGGCCAGGCGCTGCTGCAATTGCTCGCGGTCGCGCAGGCTGGTCAGCTCGGCCAGACAACGCGCCACCTGCTGAGGTGAGGGCGTGGCGTCGAACGTGGGTTGAACGGACAGCATGGTGGGTGGCGACAACAATCCAGGCCCCCGGGGTGCGGGAGCAGACCAGAGGGTTGTCGGCTCAGCCGGCTGAATCTGAAGCTTGACGCCAGTCAAGCGGCACCGAAAAAACGGGATTCAGTCGCTGCCACAGGCCGTGATCGCGCCAGGCGCCGTCGATGAACAGGTAGTCGCGCGCCAGGCCAATGGCCTCGAAGCCCAGGCGCTGCAGCACCGCCACGCTGCGCTGGTTCTCGGGCCGCACCGCGGCCTGCACCCGGTGCAGGTGGACGCGCTCGGCGAAGGCCTCGGCCAGCACCGCCTGCAGCGCCTCGGTCATCAGGCCCCGGCCCTGGTGGGCGGCGTCGATCGCATAGCCCAGCACCGCGCTGTGGAAGGCGCCACGGGCGATCTGGCTGAGACCGACGACGCCGATGATGCGCAGCGGATCGTCCGCCGGCTGCAGCCACCAGCGCAGGGCCTCGCCGCGGTCGAAGGCCAGCCGGGCCTGCTCGATGCGCAGGGCCTGGGTGCTCAGCGTCAGGAAGCCCGGTGGCGCTGGCGGGTCCCAGGGCGCCAGGTGGGCGGCATTGCGCTGATGAAAAGACAGCAGCGCCGGGGCGAGCCCGGCGCTGGGGGCCTGCAGCCGCAGGCGGGGGGTGTCAAGGCGCTCAGCGGCGGTCATGCCGCCACTGTAGCGGGCCTCACTTCACCAGCGCGCTGGGCACCTTCATCAGCTGCAGCTGGCCACCCTCGACCAGCTCACCCGGGATGCCGTAGTGGGCCTGGGTGACCAGCAGGTAATAGCGGTGGGCCTTGGTGTCGTAGCCGTTCTTCTTCAGCACGTCACTGACGTCGATGACGCCGGAGGACTCCTCGTCCTGGGTCAGGAAGTTGGAGCCGCCGGTGACAAAGCGGTCGGCGTCGTGCGCCGCCAGCTCGACCAGGGCGCCGGTGGCCGGGTTCAGGCCCCAGACCTTGCCCAGGCGGGCGTCATTGCCCACGTCTTCCTGGAAGATCACATGGCCGCTGCGCTGGTCGACGGTGAGGTTGTCGGCCATCTTGAAGCCGTTGTTGCCGTCGCCGGCCACGCGGATCGTGCCGCCCAGCTCGGGCTGCGACAGGTCGTCGAAGCGCAGTTCCCAGATCCGCGAGCGGCCGGTGATGCTGGCGGTGGTGGCCAGGAACAGGGCCTGCGGGTCGCGCGGGTTCCAGGCGGCGTCCTCGGGACGCATGAAGTTGGTGCCGCCGGCGGCGATGGTGGCGCTGTTCAGCGCGGCGCCGGTGCCGCGCGCCGAGGCGGTGACCTCGACCAGCGTGAAGCGGCCGTCGGCGCTGGCGCCGAAGGGCAGGTCGCTGGCGTCCTCGCTCTGGTTGCCGTTGGCCTTGACCGCGTAGAGCTTGCCGCCCACCAGACCGGCGCGCTCGATCGCGCTGCCGCTGGACTGCTTGTCACCGACGTAGACGTAGACCTGGCCGTTGGTCGAGGTGTCGTCGGTGCCGACGACGACGGTCTTGTCCTGCGCCACCGGATTGGCCACCTGGTTCTCCCAGGAGGCGCGGCCCAGGTCGGGCAGCTGCCACACCTGCGCCGGGCTCTTGCCCTTGGCACCCACCCAGGCGAAGGCGCGGCCTTCGGCGCCGGCTTCCTCGCCATTCATGAAGATGGAACCCTTGTAGCCCTTGCCGCTGGCCGGGTTGTAGAAGGCGCTGACCGGCGCCAGGTTCGCCGAGCACAGGCGGCCGAAGGCGGCAGTGCCCGACACCCAGGTGCTGCCGTCGAACATCATCACATCGGCGCCCGACTGGACCATGTCGCGGCCTTCCAGCACCTTCAGGTCGCTGGCGCGGATGCGCCACTGCGAGACGAAGGCGCCGACGCTGCCATGGGCGCGCACGCTGCCCAGGGTGTTGCCCAGCTCATGGTTCATGAACAGCGTGAAGGTGCCGTCGCGGTTGTCGACCACGCCCATGCCGTCGGGGATGCCGACCATCTGGTAGCCGTTGTCGGCGGTGTCGCCGACGGTCAGGACCGAGGTCAGCTCGACGCCCGCCGCGCTGGGCACGAGGTAAGGCGTGGTGGTGGTGCTCGGGCCGGTCGCGGCCAGGGCGGAGAAGCAGGCCAGCGAGGCGGCCAGGGCGATCAGGGTGCGGGTCATCGTCAACTCCAAGGTGTCGGCCGGAGGGCCGATCTCGGGGCTGCAGTGTGGTCAGCGCCTGTGACAGGCGCGTCTCATCACGATGACAGCTGCGTGACCAGCGCCTGCGCGCCGGCACCGAAGGCATAGGCGTCCATGCCCAGGTGGCCCCACTGCACCTCGGCGAACAGGCGCCGGCCGGGCGCATCGTCGCCCGCGGCGCCGGCGGCCACGTGCAGCGGCAGCAGGTGTTCGTCGGTGGGGTGCATCAGGGCGGCGTGCGGCGCCTGGCGGCGGTAGTCGTTCAGCGCGGACCAGTCGGCGGCGGCGGCCTTGTCGGCGATCCAGCCGCGGAAGGCCGCGCTCTCGGGGTACTCGGGCTGCGCCGGGTCGCCCCGGCCGCCGGCGAACAGGCGCAGGTTGTGGGTGATGGCGCCGGTGCCCATCACCAGCACGCCCTGCGCCGCCAGCGGCGCCAGCGCGCGGCCCAGCGCGAACAGCTTCTCCGGGGCCCAGTTCGGCGGCCAGCCCAGCGGCAGCACCGGGATGTCGGCGTCGGGGTACATCGAGCGCAGCGGCGTCCAGATGCCGTGGTCCAGGCCGCCCTCGGGCGACAGCTGGGCGTTCAGGCCGGCGGCGCGCAGCAGGCCGGCCACCTCGAGGGCCAGCGCGGGCGCACCGTCGGCGTCGTAGCGCAGCGCGTAGAGCGGCTCCGGAAAGCCGTAGAAGTCATGCACCGTGGGGTGGCGGGCGGCGGCCAGCAGCACCGGCTCGCGGGTCAGCGAGTGGCCGGAGATGGCCAGCACCGCCTTCGGGCGGCCGAAGGCGGCGTCGATGGCCGGGCCCAGGCGGCGCCAGAACGCGGTGGTGGCGCCCTCTTCCAGCGCCGTCATCGGCGAGCCGTGCGAGACATACAGGGTGGGGAGGCGGGTGTCCATGACCGGCATTGAAACACCGGTGCCGCGGGCGGTCGTTCGCCTGGCTTGAACGCGGCATTCGTGGTTTCGGGTACCGTGGCGGCATGCCTGACTCTCCCGTGCGCCTGCCCGTCTGGCGGCTGGCCCTGAACCAGACCCTGCGCGACCTGCGCGCCGGCCAGCTGCGCCTGGTGCTGCTGGCGGTGCTGCTGGCCGTGGCCGCGCTGAGCGCGGTGGGCTTCTTCGCCGACCGGCTGCAGGCCGGCCTGGTGCGCGACGCGGCCGCGCTGATCGGCGGCGACGCGGTGGTCAGCTCCGACCAGCCCACGCCACCCTCGTTCGCCGAACAGGCCCGCGCCGGCGGCCTGGCGGTCAGCCGCAGTGCCAGCTTTCCCAGCATGGCCCGCGCCCTGCCCGCCCAGGGTGGGGCCACGCGGCTGGTGGCGCTGAAGGCCGTGGACGCGCAGTACCCGCTGCGCGGCCAGCTGACCCTGCGGCGCAGCGCCGACGGCCCGACCGAGCTGGTCGCCGGCCGGCCCGAACCCGGCACGGTCTGGATCGACGAATCCCTGGCCGGCGCGCTGGGCGTGACCGTGGGCGACCCGCTGGGCCTGGGCGACGCCGAGCTGCGCATCACCCGCCTGATCGTGCTGGAGCCCGACCGCGGCGCCGGGTTCCTGGCCTTCGCGCCGCGCGCGATGATCCACCTGGACGACCTGCCGGCCACCGGCCTGGTGCAGCCGGCCAGCCGCATCAACCACCGGCTGGCGGTGGCCGGCAGCGCGCAGCAGCGCGATGCCGCGGTGGCCTGGTCGCGCTGGGCGCGTGCGGCGATCGAATCCGGCAGCCTCAAGGGCATCCGCGTCGAATCGCTGGAAAGCGGCCGCCCCGAGATGCGCCAGACGCTGGACCGCGCCGGCAAGTTCCTCAGCCTGGTGGCGCTGCTCTCGGCCTTGCTGGCCGCGGTGGCGGTGGCGATCGCCGCGCGCGGTTTTGCCGAGGCCCATCTGGACGACTGCGCGATGCTGCGCGTGCTGGGCGTGTCGCGCCGGCATATCGCGCTGGCCTACACGATGCAGTTCGCTGCACTGGCGCTGGTGGCGGGCGGTGCCGGGGTGTTGCTGGGCTGGGTGACGCACCTGGCCTTCCTGGGCCTGCTGGGCACGCTGGTGCCGGCCGAGCTGCCGCCGGCTGGCCTGTGGCCCGCGCTGCTGGGCCTGGGTGTGGGCGGCGTGCTGCTGCTGGGCTTCGGGCTGCCGCCGGTGCTGCAGCTGGCCCAGGTGCCGCCGCTGCGCGTGATGCGCCGCGACGTGGGCGGGCTGCGCCCGGCCTCGCTGGGCGTGCTGGCCGGCGGCACCCTGGCCTTCGCCGCGCTGCTGGTGGCGGTGGCGCGCGACCCGGTGCTGGGCCTGATCGCGGTGGGCGGCTTCGCCGCGGCCACGCTGCTGTTCGCACTGCTGGCCTGGGGTGCGGTGAAGCTGCTGGGCTGGCTGGTGCCCGAGGCCGGCGCGCCGCGCGCACTGCGCCTGGCCACCCGGCAGCTGGTGGCGCGGCCGGCCTATGCGGTGCTGCAGGTCTCGTCGCTGGCGGTGGGCCTGATGGCGCTGGTGCTGCTGGTGCTGCTGCGCACCGACCTGGTCGACAGCTGGCGTCGCGCCACGCCGCCCGACGCGCCGGACCGTTTCGTGATCAACCTGCAACCCGACCAGGTGGCCGATTTCGAGGCGGTGCTGAAGAACGCGGGCGTTGGCGCGCACGACCTGTACCCGATGATCCGCGGCCGCCTGCTGACGATCAACGGCGCGCCGCCCGGCGCGGCGATCGAGGCCGACGAGCGCGCGCGCCGGCTGGTCGAGCGCGAGTTCAACCTCAGCCACGCCGCCGCCCTGCCCGGCCACAACCGCGTCACCGCCGGCGCCTGGACACCGGAAGAAGCCGACGCGCTGAGCGTGGAGGAAGGTCTGGCGCAGACGCTGGGCCTGAAGCTGGGCGACCGCCTGCGCTTCGACATCGCCGGTATCGAGCGCGAGGGCCGCGTGACCAGCCTGCGCAAGGTGGAGTGGGGCTCGATGCGGGCCAACTTCTTCGTCATGTTCCCGGTCTCGCAGCTGCCCGAGCTGCCGGCCACCTGGATGGCGGCCTACCGCGCGCCCGCCGAGCGCGGCTTCGACAACCGCCTGGTGCAGCGCTTTCCCAACCTCACCAATGTCGACGTGACCGCGTCGATCAACCAGTTGCAGAGCGTGCTGGCCCAGGTGATCGGCGCGATCGAGACGCTCTTCGCCTTTACCCTGGCCGCCGGCCTGGCGGTGCTGCTGGCCGCGGTGACCGCCACCCGTGAATCGCGCGCCCGCGAGTACGCGGTGATGCGCGCCTGCGGCGCCAGCAGCCGCCTGCTGGCCCAGGTGCAGCGGGTGGAACTGCTGGGCGTGGGCGCGCTGGCTGGCCTGCTGGCCACGCTGGCGGCCATGGGCGTGGGCGCGCTGCTGGCGCGCTATGCGTTCGAGTTCCGCTGGACCGCCGGCCCCGAGGTGCCGCTGATCGGCACCGCGGTGGGCGCCCTGCTGGCGCTGGCGGCCGGCTGGTGGGGCCTGCGCGAAGTGCTGCGCCGCCCGGTGGTGGAGACGCTGCGGCGCGCGCCGGAGTAAGCCAGGGGTTCGCCCACCTCAGCCAGTCTGATGCGTCAGACGAGCGTCCAGCAAACGCTTGACGGCATCCGGATCGCTGACGTACAGGTACAGCGTTGACAGCCCTGTGCGTTGCATCGTCAGGTGCGTGATCGCCAACACGCCCCCCGGCCGCAGCGTGATGCTCAGGTTCGGCCGATCCAACGGCGATATCCAGAGCTCGCTGCCGACCATCATCGGAGGACGCTTCAAGTCCCGTCGCTGCTGACGACTGAGTACCTTGACCTCAGCGATGGCGTCGTAGGCCACACAGCCTGAGGTTCTGGCACCGAGCTGGATGCGAAGCCCTTTGGTGTCCAGGCGATGCCTGCGCTGCCGAAGCATGCATCGGTCGCCGAGCAACATCATGGCTGAAGCTGCGGCCACCAGCATCAGAACCAGGTGCAGGCGCAGCCTGGCCGACGGATCCATCGGCAGCCCCTGCAGTACCAGAAAAGACACCGGGACTTCCGTGGCCAGCATCAGGAAGACGATGGCGAGCACGGTCGGGTAGGAGCTTCTGGCCAGGACATCGACCTCCCCGTCAGTAGGCGTGTCATCGGACCGCGCGGTCCGCCGACATCGCAAACAGGCCAGCAACACCCGCCATTGGAAACGGGCGAGGCCTGCCAGCTCGGGGGGCGCCAATTGCCCCAGTCCAGCGATGACACCCTGTCCGGCAACCCGTGAAGATCGCACCCGGCTCAGGGTCTGGGGCCACTCAAGGGCGTACTTCAAGGCGACGCACGCCAGCAAGGCGAGCATCAGTATCAGCTTGACGCTGGAGCGGGTCTCAACCCGCGGAATCCAGACCAGCACCAGGCCGCTGAGGAGCACGCCACCCAGGCACTGCTGGAGAAACGACACCCATGGGGCCTCTCGCAGCGACGCAAGGACCGCCGCAGGACGCTGTTTCGGTGTGCTGTCCACGCACGCTTCCTCAGGCCTGTCGCGGTCGCATCCCCGGATCCGCGCTGGCAGCCGCGGCAACCATGAAGGATTGTGCGCCCATGTGACTCAGGCGCGTGCGGAGTCTCACTTCACGCTGGTCCAGGCCAGCTCCAGCCAGTTGTCGGCGCGGTGCACCACGTCGACGTTCTGGCGCGCCGCCCAGGGGATGAACTGGCGGTGCAGCGGGATGTAGTGCACCTGCTCCTTCATCTCCATGAAGACCTGCTTGATCAGCTCCTTGCGCTTGGCCGGGTCGCCCTCGATCGATGAGGCCGCGGCCAGCGTGTCGAGCTTGTCGTTGCTGAAGTTGCCGCGGTTGTACTCGCCCACGCCGTTGGCGCCGCGGGTGCGGTAGAGCGGCGTGAAGGTGGTCTCGGCGTCGGTGATCGCGCCGCCCCAGCCGAACAGGTAGAGGCTGGTGTCGAGCTTCTCGGTCTTGGGGAAGTAGGTGACCTTGGGCATCGCGTTGACGCGCACCTTGATGCCGATCTTGTCCCACATTGCCGCCAGCGCGACGCAGATCTCCTCGTCGTTGATGTAGCGGTTGTTGGGGCAGTCCAGCGTGACCTCGAAGCCGCTGCCGTAGCCGGCTTCGGCCATCAGCGCCCGGGCCTTGGCCTGGTCGTAGGGCAGGCGCTTCTCGATCTCGGGGTCGTTGAAGCTGGCCAGCGGCGAGGGCACCACCACGCCGGTGGGCGCCGACTGGTTGTTCATCAGCTTGGACTTGATGGTTTCGATGTCGATGGCCTGGTACATCGCGCGTCGCACGCGCACGTCCTTGAACGGGTTCTTGCCATCGGGCGACTTGCCGTAGAGCAGGCTGTCACGGGCCTGGTCAAGGCCGATGTAGATGATGCGGTTCTCGGGGCCATCGATCACCTTGACGCCGCTGGTGCCGCGCAGGCGGGCCACATCGCGCGGCGGCGGGTCGAGCACGAAGTCGATCTCGCCCGAGATCAGCGCCGCGGTGCGCGTGGCGTCGTTGGCGATCTGGTGGTAGACCGCCTCCTGCAGGTTGCCGTCGAACTTGCCCCACCAGCCCGGGAAGCGCTTGTAGCTGGTCTTCACGCCCGGCGTGCGCGCCACCGCCTGGAACGGCCCGGTGCCGTTGGCATTGGTGGCGGCGTAGGTCTCTTCCTTGTCCTTGAAGCTCTGCGGGCGCACCACCTTGTACTTCTCGCACCAGGCCTTGTTCATGATGAACACGGTGTCCAGGTGCTGCAGGAAGATCGGGTTGGGCGCCTTCTGCGTGAACTCGACCGTCAGGTCGTCGATCTTCTTCACCTCGCCCAGCGCAGCGGCGTAGTTGGCGATCTGCGAGCTGGGCTGGCGCGCGCGCTCGACCGAGAACACCACGTCGTCGGCGGTGAAGGCGGCGCCGTCATGGAACTTGACGCCCGGGCGCAGCTTGAAGCGCCACTTGGTGGGCGAGAGCTGCTGCCAGGACTGCGCCAGCTGGGGCGCGATGCCCAGCTGCTTGTCGCGCATCACCAGGCGCTCGTAGACCTGGCCGTTCATCATGTTGGTCAGGCTCTCGTTCTGCGAGTGCGGGTCCAGCGTCAGCAGGTCGCCGGAGCTGGCGTAACGCAGGGTCTGGGCCTGGGCGGCCGCGCCGGCCAGGGCCGCGGCCAGGACGAGCGACAGCAGGGTGCGCTTGGGCATGGGTCCTCCTTGGATGGATGACCACAGTGTAGGCACAGGCCGTGCCAGTTTCGGCGACGGGGTTTCCCGGGCTGGTCGCCGGGGCACGGTGGCCGGGGCTCAGGCGGCCGGGTAGCCTTCCTCGGCCAGCGCCTGCTTGACCGCGTCGGCTGGCTGGGTGGTCTCGATCACCACGGTGTGGCTGGGCAGGTCGATCTGCACCTGGGCGGTGGCGTCGAGCTTCTGAACCGTGCTGGTCACGGTGCGGGCGCAGTGGCCGCAGGTCATGTCGGGAAGGGTCAGGGTGAGGCTCATGGGGCAGGCTCCAATCAGGCTTCCCAGTATGCCGATGCGTCGACAGGGGGGGCGGCCGGGAATTGAGATCGATCAATCCAGTACGGGGTAGAGTGTCGACATGATCACCCTGCCTGTCGAGGGCATGACCTGCGCGTCCTGCGCCGGCCGTGTCGAGCGTGCCCTGCAGAAAGTGGCGGGCGTCAGCAGCGCCAGCGTGAACCTGGCGGCCGAGCTGGCGCTGGTGGAGGCGCCGGCCGCCCTGTTGCCCGAGACCGTGGCCGCGGTGCAGCGTGCGGGCTACCAGGTGCCGCTGGCCAGCACCGCGCTGGCGATCGAGGGCATGACCTGCGCCAGCTGTTCCGGCCGTGTGGAGCGGGCGCTGAAGAAGCAGCCCGGCGTGCTGGAGGCCAGCGTCAACCTGGCCACCAACGAGGCCCTGGTCCGCCACGTGGCCGACCCGTTGATGACCGAGCGCCTGGTGGCCGCGGTGCAGGCGGCTGGCTACGGCGCGCGCGCGGCCGACGCCCCGCAGGCCGAAGCGGTGCCCGCCTGGCGCAGCGAGGGCACCCAGGTGCTGCTGTCAGCGCTGCTGAGCCTGCCGCTGGTGCTGCCGATGCTGGGCGACCTGGCCGGCCGCCACTGGATGCTGTCGCCGCTGTGGCAGTGTCTGCTGGCCACGCCGGTGCAGTTCGTCTTCGGTGCGCGCTTCTTCGTGGCCGGCTGGAAGGCATTGCGCGCCGGCAGCGCCAACATGGACGTGCTGGTGGCGCTGGGCACGGCCGCGGCCTATGGCCTGTCGCTGGTGCTGTGGGCGCGTGACGACAGCGGCATGCCGCACCTGTATTTCGAGAGCGCCGCCATGGTGATCACCCTGGTGCGACTGGGCAAGTGGCTGGAGAGCCGCGCCAAGCGCCACACGCTGGACGCGCTCAAGGCGCTGCAGGCGCTGCGTCCGTCCAGCGCCACGGTGCAGCGCGATGGTGCCTGGGTGGAGCTGCCGGTGGCGCAGCTGCAGGCGGGCGACCTGGTGCAGGTCAAGCCGGGCCAGCGCATCGCGGTGGACGGCGTGGTGGTCGACGGCCAGAGCCATGTCGACGAATCGCTGATCACCGGCGAGAGCCTGCCGGTGGCGCGCGGCCCGGGCGATGCGGTCACCGGCGGTGCGGTGAATGCCGAGGGCCTGCTGGTGCTGCGCGCCACGTCGCTGGGCGCGGAGAGCCAGATCGAGCGCATCGTGCGCCTGGTGGCGTCGGCGCAGGCGAAGAAGGCGCCGATCCAGCAGCAGGTGGACCGGGTGGCCGCGGTCTTCGTGCCAGTGGTGCTGGTGATCGCGCTGCTGACGCTGCTGGGCTGGTGGTGGGCCGGCGCCGACACGCCCACCGCGCTGATCCATGCGGTGTCGGTGCTGGTGATCGCCTGCCCCTGCGCGCTGGGCCTGGCCACGCCGGCCACCCTGATGGTGGCCAGCGGCCTGGCGGCGCGGCGCGGCATCCTGGTGCGCGATGCCAGCGCGCTGGAGCGCCTGCGCGAGGTGCAGGTGGTGGCCTTCGACAAGACCGGCACGCTGACCGAGGGCCGGCCGCGGCTGGCCGGCTGCGAGGCGGTCCGTGGCGGCGACAGCCGCGACGTGCTGCGGCGGGCCGCCGCGCTGCAGCAGGGCAGCGAACACCCGCTGGCCCGCGCGGTGCTGGATGCCGCCGGCGCCGACGCACCGGCCGCCAGCGGCCTGCGCGCGGTGCCCGGCCAGGGCGTGACTGGCCAGGTCGATGGCTGCACGCTGGCCCTGGGCCATGGCCGCTGGATGGCCGAGCTCGGCGTGGACACCGCGGCGCTGGCCGAACGCGCCGCCGCCTGGCAGGCCGAGGGTCGCACCGTGTCCTGGCTGGCCGAGACCACCCCCGCACCGCGCCTGCTGGGCGCACTGGCCTTTGGCGACGATGCCCGGCCGCAGGCCGGCGCCACCGTGGCTGCGCTGGCGCGCGAGGGCGTGCGCAGCGTGCTGATCAGTGGTGACAACCCGGGCGCCGCTGGCCGACTGGCACGCGAGGTGGGCCTGTCCGAGTTCCACGCCGAGGTGCGCCCCGAGGCCAAGGCCGCGCTCATCGAGCAGCTGCGCCAGGGCCTGCCGACTGGCGCTGCGGTGGCCATGGTGGGCGACGGCATCAATGACGCGCCCGCACTGGCCGCCGCCGATGTCGGCATGGCGATGACCCACGCCGACGGCGGCACCGACGTGGCGATGCACACCGCCGGCCTGACGCTGCTGCGCGGCGATCCGTGGAGCGTGGTCGAGGCGCTGGCGCTGGCCCGCGCCACCGGCCGCACGATCCGCCAGAACCTGTTCTGGGCCTTTGCCTACAACATCATCGGCCTGCCGCTGGCCGCGGCCGGCCAGCTCAGCCCGATGGTGGCTGGCGCAGCGATGGCGCTGTCCAGCGTCTGCGTGGTGGGCAATGCGCTGCGGCTGGGGCGCTGGCGGCCGCCGCGGCCCTGATCAGGGCATGGCCAGGCGGAGGGCCTGCGCCTCGCGCCGCCACAGCACGCCGTCGGGCTGCACCGCCAGCCACCAGGTCTGGGTGGCCGGATCGGGCCGCGGCTGGGCAAAGGCGGCGGGCTGCAGCACCGCCACGCACCAGGCCGGCTGCGGCGCGCGCACCGAGGTGTAGACCAGCGCGCCCAGACCCGCCTCGCGCGCCACGCGACCCAACGCCTGGGTGGCGCTGTAGTCGTCGCGCGCGGTCCAGGCCGCCGCATCCCGGTCCAAGGGCGGCTGGCGCAGGTCCACCGCCAGCGTGTCCAGGTCCACCGCGAAGGCGGTGTGGGCCACCGGCTCCAGCCGCTGCAGGTCCGGCGCATCCTGCAAAAAGCGCCAACGCCACCAGCCCAGCTCGGCGGCAGCGGTGGCCACGTCCTGGGCGGCGTAGAACACGCCCGGATCGGTGCCGGCCCGAAAGCGTGAGCCGCCAGGCAGCGGCGGGTAGCGAAACGGCGCCGCCAGCAGGTAGTGCAGCGGGGCAGCGGCCGGCGGCATCGCGGGCTTGTGGCCGTCGAGCAGTTGTTCCAGCAGGTCCTGCTCGGCGGCGTCGTCGACCAGCTTCATCGTCGAGGCGATGTGCTGGGCCTCGACCATGCGCCAGGCGCGTTCGCGCCAGCGGAACCGCTCAGACCACAGCGCGGCTGGCGTCCAGGTAGTGGACAACACGCACCAGGCCCTCGGTGGTGGTCATCAGCACGGCGGGCACGCCGCCCAGCGCCAGGTTGGGGCTGGCCAGCCAGCGGCGCGCCGAGGCCTCGTCGCCGACGATGGAATCGAGCGAGCGGAAGGCGCGCACGAACAGCAGCGCGAACTCCCACTCCTTGCGCTGTGGCTGCAGCTGGTAGCTGCCGGCGTACAGGCGTGTGATGGTGGCCGGGCTGACGCCCAGCACCTGCGCCAGCCAGCTGCGCGACTGGCCCAGGCGCTCGGCGGCACGCGTGGCGGCCTTGCCCAGCACGGCCTGGGCATCGTCTCCGTTCAGTGCACGGGGTGACAAGGCGTAGGGCGCGGTGGCTTCGGCGGCCGACGTGGCGGTGGGTCCGAGGGCAGGCATGGCGACGTCCTTTCAATGGAAATCTTATACCACTTCGATTTCCACGGCAATCAACCGACCAGCGCAGGCCCCACCTGCGCCTGCAGCTGTTCACGCAGCCAGCGTTGCACCGGGTCGCTCTGGTGGCGCTGGTGCCAGACCAGGTACATCGGCATCGCCGGCGTCTTCAGCGGCACGGGCATGACGCCCAGGCCCGCCAGTGCGGTGCGTGCCATCAGCGAGGGCGCGGTGGCCAGCCAGGGGCTGCCGCGCAGCATCGCGCCCAGCGCCGCCAGGCCCGGCACCGTGGCCACGAAGCGCCGCTGCACGCCCTGGGCCAGCAGCCACTCGTCGATGTCCAGCCAACGCCGCGGCTCGTAGAGCACCGTCACATGGTCGGCGGCCAGGTACTCGGCGCGGCTGACCGGCGCACTGCGCAGCGCCGGGTCGAAGAAGACGGCGTAGCGGTCCTGGAACAGGCGCTTTTGCAGGATGTCGGTGGCCTCGGGCGGGCGTGGCGTGATCACCAGGTGGCAGGCCTGGTCGCGCAGCAGCTCGGCGCTGGGTGCGCCCGAGGCGATCACATGCAGGCGTACCCCCGGCGCCTGGGCGCGCAGCGTGCGCAGCAGGCCGGGCAGCAGCAGGTCGCGCTGCAGGTCGTTGGCGGCGATCGTGAACTCGGCGTCCAGCCGCGCCGGATCGAAGCCCGCGGCATGGCTGAACGCGCGAAGTTCATCGAGCAGCCCGCGCGCGCGCCGTGCCAGCTCGGCGGCGTGCGCAGTGGCCACGATGCCGCGACCCGACTTGACGAACAGCGGGTCGCCGACGATGGCGCGCAGCTTGTCCAGTCCGTGGCTGACCGCCGACTGGGTCACGCCCAGGCGCTGCGCGGCGCGGGTGACCGAACCCTCCTCCACCACCGCCAGCAGCAGCGTGAGGGCGTGGCCGTCGAGGTCCAAATGATCGAAATGGCTCATGAATTCAATGAGTATGCATCGCTTTATCGAAATTGTGGTCTTGCCCAGAATCCCGCCCATCGCCCACCCCGCAGGAGACACGCCATGTGCGGCATCAACATCCCCGGCACCCAGCTGTTCGACAAGACCATGGCCGTCAAGGGCTATGCACTGAACAAGATGTGCTTCTCGTTCAACGAGGCCGCCAACCGCCAGGCCTTCCTGGCCGACGAGGAGGGCTACATGCGCCGCTACGGCCTCAACGAGCAGCAGGCCGCCGCGATCCGCGCGAAGAACGTGCTGCAGCTGCTGGAGGCCGGTGGCAACGCCTACTACCTGGCCAAGTTCGCCGGCATCTTCGGGCTGGACATGCAGGACATCGGGGCCCAGCAGACCGGCCTGACCAAGGCCGAGTTCCAGGCCAAGCTCAACGCCTACGCGGCCGAGTAACCCCACCCGGAGAATTCACATGGCACACATCGTCGGCGCCGTCACCACCTCGCACGTTCCGGCCATCGGCAAGGCCATCGCCAAGGGCCTGCAGAACGAACCCTACTGGAAGCCCTTCTTCGACGGCTTCATCAATGTGCGCGAATGGCTCAAGGACGCCCGCCCGGACGTGGTGGTCGTGCTCTACAACGACCACGGCCTGAACTTCTTTCTCGACAAGATGCCCACCTTCTCGGTGGGTGCCGCGCCCACCTACACCAATGCCGACGAGGGCTGGGGCATTCCCACGATCCCGGCCTTCACCGGTGAGCAGGACCTGTCCTGGCACCTGATCGAGCACCTGGTGGAACAGGAGTTCGACCTCACCACCTGCCAGGAGATGCTGGTCGACCACGCCTTCACGCTGCCGATGGCGCTGCTGTGGCCCGAGCAGAACTGGCCGGTGAAGGTGGTGCCGGTGTGCATCAACACCGTGCAGTTCCCGGTGCCTTCGGCCAGGCGCTGCTGGAAGCTGGGCGAGCAGATCGGCCAGGCCGTGCGCGCCTGGAAGAGCGACGCCCGCGTGATGTTCCTGGGCACCGGCGGCCTGAGCCACCAGCTCGAGGGCGAGCGCGCCGGCTTCATCAACAAGGCCTTCGATCTGGCCTTCATGGACAGCCTGACCACGAACCCGCAGTGGGCCACGCAGTGGAACTCGGCCGAACTGGTGGAGAAGGCCGGCACCCAGGGCATCGAGCTGCTGATGTGGCTGGCCACCCGCGCCGCCCTGGGCAACGGCGCCCGCGAGGTGCACCGCAACTACCACATCCCCATCAGCAACACCGCCAGCGGCGTGATGGTGCTGGAGCCGGCAGCTCAGTGAAAGCTGTGGATCATCTCCCGCACCCGCGGGTAGATCTGGTGCTGCCAGCGCTTGCCGCTGAACACGCCGTAATGGCCCACCCCCGTCTGCACATGGTGTGACTTCATGTAGGGCGGGATGCGCGGGCACAGGTCGTGGGCGGCCACGGTCTGGCCGATCGCGCAGATGTCGTCGCGCTCGCCTTCCACGGTGAACAGCGCGGTGCGGCGGATCGCGCCGGTGTCCACCGGCGTGCCGTCCAGCACCAGCTCGCCGCGCGCCAGCAGGTGCTGCTGGAAGACCTGGGCCACGGTCTCGAGGTAGAACTCCGCCGGCAGGTCATTGACCGCGAAGTACTCGGCGTAGAACTCCGCCGTGCGGGCGGCGCCCTCGTCGTCACCGCGCACCTGCTTGTCGTACAGGCCCTTGAGCGCCTCGCGGTGGCGCTCGGGGTTCATCGACATGAAGGCCGTCAGCTGCAGGAAACCGGGGTAGACCCGGCGAAAGGCGCCGGGGTAGCGCCAGGGCACCAGCGAGATCAGATGCTTCTCGAACCACTCGATCGGCTGGCTGGTGGCCAGCTCGTTGACCGCGGTGGGGTTGATGCGGGTGTCGATCGGGCCGGCCATCAGCGTCATGCTGCGGGGCTGGGCGATGTGGCCGCGCTGCGCCATCAGCGCCACCGCGGCCAGCGTGGGCACGCAGGGCTGGCAGACCGCCAGCAGGTGGGTGTGGGGGCCCAGCGCCTCGATGAAGCCGATCACGTGCTCGACATACTCGGCCAGCCCGAAGCGGCCGGCCGACAGCGGCACGTGGCGCGCGTTGTGCCAGTCGGTGATGTAGACATCGTGGTCGGCCAGCATGGTGCGCGCGGTGTCGGTCAGCAGCGTCGCGAAGTGGCCGGACAGCGGCGCCACGATCAGCACCTTGGGCAGGTCCTGGCTGCCGTCGGCCACATCGGCCCGCTCGAAGCGCAGCAGCGAGGCGAAGGGCGTGCGCTGCACCACCTGCTCGCGCACCTGCACCGTGCCGGAGGGCGTTTGCACCGATTCGATGCCGAAGGGCGGCCGCAGGTGCGTCATGCGCAGGCGCGAGAACAGGTCCAGCGCCGCCGACGCCTCGCGCCAGCCGGGCACCGCCAGCGGCCCGCGTGCCCAGGGCCGCAGCGCGGCAGCGCCCCAGTGGGCAGCGTCCTGCCAGGGGCCGAGGCCATCGCAGAGGGCCTGGTAGGTGGCGTAGAGCATGGGGGGTGTGGGTGAGCCGGGTGCACCACCTCCGCAAGTTGCGGGCCATTGGGCGTGCACGGTCTTGGCACGCGGCTTGCGGCACCCCGGTGCACGCCCGCAGGAGACGCCATGGCCACGCCCCCCACCACCCTCACGCTCAGCAGCAAGAACTACTCGTCCTGGTCGCTGCGCGGCTGGCTGCTGTGCCGGCTGGCCGGCCTGGAGTTCAAGGAGGTGATGGTCAGCGCCGACGACGCCGCGGCCAAGGCCGAGATGCTGCTGCTGGCACCGTCCATCCTGGTGCCCTGCCTGCGCCACCAGGGGGTGACCGTGTGGGACACGCTGGCCATCGCCGAGTACCTGCACGAGATCAAGCCCAAGGCCGGTCTGCTGCCCGCCGACCGCGCGGCGCGCGCCCACTGCCGCGCGATCTGTGGCGAGATGCATTCGGGCTTCGCGTCGCTGCGCTCGGCGCTGCCGATGAACCTGAAGGCGCGCTTTCCCGGCTACAAGGTCTGGAGCCGCGCGCAGACCGACATCGACCGCGTGCTGCAGATCTGGCAGGAATGCCTGCAGCAGTACGGAGGCCCCTACCTGTTCGGCGCCCAGCCCACCATGGCCGATGCGATGTACGCGCCGGTGGTGACCCGCTTCCAGACCTACGACGTCACGCAGCCGCAGGCAGAGTGCCAGGCCTACTGCGCCACGATCCTGGCCCTGCCCGACCTGCAGCGCTGGATCGCCGAGGCCCGCAAGGAACCCGAGGCGATCGACGAGCTGGAGGTCGAGTTCTGAGCGTGTCTGCTCAGGGCTCCAGCCCCCAGCCCTGCGCCGCGGGCACCGAGCACACCGGCTCGACATCGATGGTCTTGAAATCGGCCGGGCCGACGATCTCCAGGTACTCCATGTCCGGCGAGTAGTCGAACAGGTAGTGGCGCACGCCGGGGCGCTGGTGAACGCAGTCGCCGGCGCTGACCAGGGTCTCCTGGTCCTCGTACATGAACTTGGCCCAGCCGCGCAGCATGATGACGATGTGGAAGTCCGCCTCGTGGCGGTGCCAGCCGGTTCCCTTCTCCGGTGCGTTGTGCGCGATCACCAGTTGGGCGATGACCTTGCCGCGGGTGGCCTCGGCCACGCCGAGGTCGCGGTAGAGGAAGAAATCGCGCAGGCCGTCGCCTCGGAACACCGTGTCAGCGGGCTTGACGTGCGAGAACAGCGTGTCCTGGACCTTGTCGAGCATGGGGACCTCCGTGGGGTGGGTGGTCCTGCGGCCGGATGCATGCGCCGTGCCATGCCGACTGCACCCGCGGGGTGCGCTCAAGGGTGTCGGTTCAGCGCCGCAACGCGCCGCTGCCGCGCGGGCGCGGCGTGCTGCCCAGGCCGCCGGCCTGCTCCAGCCACAGCAGGGCCTCCAGCTGGGTGGCCAGGTGCTGCAGGTACTCGGGCGCGGTGTCGCGCATCAGGCACAGCGCCTGGTGCAGCAGGCGCGGCGTGTTCAGCGGGCCGGCCTGCGGCGGCACCTCGGCCAGGGCCTGGACAAGGCGCTGTTCGGCGCCCAGCCGCGTCCAGGTGCGGCGGTAGCGGCGAACGGTCTTCAGCTCGGCCGGCGCGCTGGCCGCGCCAGGCGCCACGGCCGAAGCGGCCTCGTCGCCATCCAGCCGGGCCCGCAGCGCCGCCAGTGGACCTGGGCTGCGCAGCGTGGGCGAGCGCGGTGGCAGGGCCGGCAGCGGCGGCGCCGCGCGCAGCGCCGCGATGCGCGCCTCGACCAGCGCGCGGGCCGCCGGATCCAGCCGCTCGGCGCGGCGCAGCAGGCCGTCGATCAGGCGCTGGCGCACCGGATCAAGCGCGCCCTCGCTCATGGGGCGCTGGCCGCTGCGGCGCGCGAGCGCGGCACCGGCGTGATCTCGACGCGGCGGTTCTGCGCCCGGCCCTGGGCATCGGCGTTCGAGGCCACCGGCTGCTCGGCGCCGAAGGCCGCGGCAAACACCGCCGAGCGCGGCACGCCGGCCTCAATCAGGGCGCGTGTCACCGTCAGCGAGCGCTGCGCCGACAGCTCCCAGTTGTCCGCGAAGGCGGTGCTGCCGCCGCGCACGCCACGGTCGTCGGTGAAGCCGCTGACCATCAGGATCTCGTCGCGCGCGCCCAGGTAGGCGGCCAGCGGCGCGCCCAGGCTCCGGACCAGCGCGCGGCCATCGGGGTGCAGCTTGTCCGAGCCCAGGTCGAACAGCACGCTGCCGGCGATGCCGATGCGGCCGTTGTTCAGCGTCACCCGGCCCTCGGCCAGCGGAATCGCCAGCGCCTTCTCCAGCGCGCTGCGGCGCTGCTCTTCCTGCTGGCGGCGTTCCACCTCGGCCTGCAGGCGCGCCGACAGGTCGAGCTGCATGCCCAGCACCAGCACCAGGATCAGCACAAAGGCGCCCAGCAGGCCGGCCATCAGGTCGCCAAAGACGGCCCAGACCGGCGCGGTGCCTTCCTGCGCAATGTCAGCCTCGTGCATCAGGCCTCCGCGCGGCCCGCGGCCAGGCGCTGCAGGTCATCGACGATGCGCTTGTGCGCCAGCAGGCTGAGGTCGATCACCTCGCGCGCCTGGGCGACGTAGTAGCCCAGTTGCTCGTCGCTGCGCGCCATCGACCGCTCCAGCGCCTCCTCGATGCGTTGCATCTGCGCCGCCAGTTGCTGGGTGCTGAGCTGGAAGCCCTGCACCGCGGCGCCAAAGGCCTCGCCCAGGCTGCCCAGCTCGGCGGCGCCGGCGCCCACGCGCGCCGACAGGTCCTGCAGCCGTGCCGATTCGGCGTCGATCTGCTGGCCGATGCGCGCCTCGGTGCGGGCCTGCCAGTCGGCGGTGCTGGCCAGCAGCGTGTCCAGCACCTGGCGCTGGCCACCCGCGGCATGCTCCACCGCGCCCAGCAGGGTCTGCAGCGTGGCCAGCAGGCGCTCGCGCTCGGCCAGCATCGCGGTGTCGCGGGCCAGGCTGTCGCTGAGCTTGTCGCGCAGCTGGGCCACCAGCTCGGCGGCGGCGCGGGGCGCCTCGGAGGCCGCCTGCACCAGGCGGGCGATCTCGTCGATCGTGCCCTGGGCATGGGCCTCGGCCTGGGCGGCCATGCGGCCGGCCGTGCCCTCCAGCGTGGCGCAGATCTGCTGCTGCTGGGCCAGCGCCTGCGCGCCGGCCTCGCGCCATTCCAGCTGCAACGCGGCAGCCTGGGCATTCAGGGCCTGGGTCCAGGCGCCCAGGCGGGCCTCGTCGCGCGCGGCCAGTTCGGCCTGCAGGCCGGACTGGGCCTGTTGCAGCGCCTGCAGCAAGGCGTCGGCCTGGCGCTCGAACTGCTGGGCGGCCAGCACGGCCTGGGCCCGCTGCTGCTCGTTGAGCTGCGCGGCCGCGGCGGTCTGGGCGTCCAGCGCGGCCTGCCAGCGGTCCGACACCCCGGCCACCGCCGCCTCCAGCTGCGCCGACACCGCGCCCAGCTGCTCGGCCAGCGTGGCAGCGCTGCGTTCATGCAGCGCTGCGCCGTCGCGCGCCACCTGCTGCGCCGCACCGGCCAGCGCGGTCTGCAGTGCGCCATGGCGTTCACTGATCTGCGCCAGCAGGCTGGCGCTGCGCTGCTCGAAGCCCTGCGCCAGCGTGTCCATCAGACCCTGCAGGCGCGCGGCCTGGGCCTCGCCGTCGGCCTGCTGGCGCGCCTGCGCGGCCTGCCAGGCCTGCACCGCGGCGTCGCTGCTGGCTGCCAGGTCACGGCCCAGGGCCTGCAGCTGCTGCGCCAGCGTGTCGGCCACACGGCCGTGCATGGCCTGGGCCTCGCGGGTCAGGCCGGCCATCGTGGCCTCGACCACCGGCTGGATGCCCAGCGCCGCCTGCTGCAGGCTGCCGGCCACGCTGTCACGCACCGTGCGGTCCAGCGAACCGGCCACCTGCTCGGCCAGGGCGCGGTAGGAGGCCGAGGTGGCGTCGTGGAAGGCGCGCTGCTCGGCCTGCTGACTGGCCAGCAGCGCCTGCACGCCCTGCACCAGCGCGGGCAGCAGTTCGGCCTGGCGGCGCTGTTCGGCACGGGCCTCGTCAGCGCGCTGGGCCGCACTCAGCGCGCGCCAGGGGCCGGCCAGGCGCTCATCGAGCAGCGCCAGCGCGCTGGACTGCTCCAGCCGCGCCAGCGCCGACATCAGGCCCAGCGCGGCCGATGCCGCGACACCCGCCACCGAGGTGCCAAAGGCCAGGCCCAGCCCCTTGACCGGCGCCGCCAGCGCGTCGCGCAGCAGCGCCAGATCGCCCGCGCGTTCCAGCGCCTGGCCGGTACCGGCCAGCGTGGCCACCATGCCCAGAAAGGTGCCCAGCATGCCCAGCAGCACCAGCAGGCCCACCAGATAGGGCGTCAGCGCGGCGCCGGGCAGCAGCAGGCGCTGGCCGTCCAGCCGCGCCTGCAGCGCCGGCCGCCAGGCCGCGGGCAGCGCGGCCAGCCAGTCGCCGGGCGACGCCGGCGGCGCCTCGGTCAGCGACGCGCGCAAGGCGGCGCTGTCGGCACGCAGTCGGCGCAGCTCCAGCGCGCCCAGCGCGTAGAAAGCCGCGATCAGGGCCATCATCAGCAGCGCCGGCAGGCTGGTGGACAGGTAACCCACGGCGATCCAGGCGATCGCCAGCAGGCCGGCCAGCAGGGCCGCGGGGTAGAGCAGACGGGTCATCGGGTCGGGGATTCGGTGTCGGGCGCGCGGGCGCGCTGCGGTTCAGGGGCGCGGGCGGGCTGCGGTTCGGGCGCGCGGGCGCGCAGGGCTTCGAGCAGGCCCAGCAGCGGTTGCAGGCGCAGCGCCAGCTCGGCCTGCAGCAGCTCGCGCATGTCGGCGTGCAGGCCCGGCAGGTCCGGGTCGGCACCGCTGGGGCAGCGCTGCTCGGCGCGGCGCTCCAGCAGCGCCGGCAGGGCCGCCAGGATCAGCGATTCGCGCGCTTCCACCACACGGGCCAGCAAGGCGTCGACCGCGGCCAGGCGCGCCGCATCGCCCCCGGCGGCCGCGAGGTGCGCGCGCAGCCGCTGGCGCAGCGCCGACAGCGCCTGCGCCATCTGGTGCTGCAGCGCCGCGTAGCGCTGGCGGCACTCGGCCACGTCGGGCAGCGGTGCACCGCGGCGGGTCAGGGGTTCGGCGGCCACGGCGCGTGACAGCCACTGCCGGACCTGGGCCAGGTCCTGTTCGGCCAGGGTCAGCGCGTCGCCGGGCAAGGCCGCGGCCACCGGCACCGGGGTGTTCAGCGCCTCGAACAGCGGGCCCGCCTCGGCCCAGCCCAGCCAACGGCCCAGGCCCTCGATCACCGACGGCGCGCGCGCCGGTGCCCGGATCAGGTCCAGCTGCTCCAGCAGGGACGTGAGCGCGGCGCCGGACGGTGCGTCGGGCGCAGCGGCGGGGTGAGCAAGGGATGCGGCGTGGGCCATGCCCGGGGGCGACGGTGTCGGCGAGGAAAAACCGCGCAGTCTACCCGCCCGAGGGCACCCACCGCCGGACTCAGCCCGCCCTGGCGGGCCCAGGGCCCGGGCGCGATGTTGCACAGGTCACGTCCTGCACGCCGTCCACGCAGGACCCGAAGCCAGCGGCACCGTCGCGGCCACTGCACCGCCGCGTGCTCATGGAACGGCGTACAGCGCCGCCGGCCTGCCCCCGAACCCGCGTCAGCCGCCCTCGGCGTACTTGTCGCGTTCGATGACGGCCGCGTCCTGGCACTGCTGCAGGTAGTTCTGCAGGTTGGCGTCACGGGTGCGGGCGTGGAGCTGGTGGGCAATGCGGTAGACGCGGTCCCAACCCACCCAGGCCTGGTTGCGCGCCTGCGCGGCCCGCTTGGGCTTGGCCTTGGCGATGGCCTTGACCGCCTTGAGCGCGTCCTCCATGGCCCCGGACAGGCCCGACGCGCCGGTGTCCTCCAGCGCGCCGGCACGGATCGCCGCCTTCTTCTGCCGCTTCCAGTCCTTGCCGTCCCAGGGCAGGAAGTCGCGTGCCCCGAAGCCGTCGCTGCCCTCGCCCTGCACCACCTTCTGCAGGTTGTCGTGTTCTGACTGCGCCTGTTGGCGGAACCAGCGGATCATCTCGACCATGGTCGGGACCTGGGCATAGCTGGGCACCTCGGCCATGGTCTGCAGGCGGCGCAGCAGTTCCTCGAGCTTGTCCATGGCCTTGCGCGCGGCCTCGACCCGCTTGTCGGGCCGGGACTCGGCCTCGGCCTTCTCGATCGCCTTGCAGGCGTCCTTCAGGGCGTCACGCGCCTTGTTCGCGGCCGCCTCCACGTTGAACAAGCCCTGCCGTGCGCCCTGCCGGATGCTGTCGATGAACTCCTTGGCCACAAACATCCTCGACCAGACGAAGCCCTGGGGGGCGACGTCGTCGCCGCCCTGGCCTTCACCGCCCGGGTTGTCCTGGTCGTCCTCATCGCCCTGCGTCGCCTCGCGCAGGTCGGCACGGGCCTGGCGCAGGTCCTTCTGCAGCGGCAGCAGCACGGTCTTGGTGACGATGGCCCGCAGGCAGCTGGGCAGTCGGGCGATCGCCCCGCTGGCCTGGCTGATCAGTTCGATACGCGGCTGCAGTTCCGGCGTGTCGATATCGTCATAGCTGGCCCAGACCTCGATCAGCAGGTCCACCGCACCAACACAATCCACACACAGCGGCGACTCGCGCAGGAGTTCCAGGGCCGGCCCGGCGTCGTCAACAAACTGGCCCAGCGCCTCGGTCACCAGGACGTAGCTTTCGCACCCCTCGTGCAGCGCCAGCAGCAGCGGGTCGGCGTTGGGGTCAGGCGGCCCCTCGGCCAGCATGCGGCGAATCTCGGCCGGGGTCATCGCCTCAAGCGCGTCCAGCACGCCGCCGCAGTTCATCTCCACCGCCTGGTCCGAGCGCTGGTCGAGCTGTTCCAGGCCCCTCATGCGCGACATGTTCTCGGCGTACTCCACCTCGTCGGGGTTGCCGCCAAGCGGCCCCAGCGACAGCGTGCCCTGGTCGGCGTGGTAGACCTGCAGCGTGTTGACGCCGCCGTTGTAGACCTTGCTGGCGTCCTTGCGCAGGGTCTCGTCGTACTCGGGGTTGGCATCGTCAAACACGCCCCCCTTGCCCATCACGGTGACCTTCTCCCCCGTGCTCGGGTTCGTGGTCTCGCGACCGTCGCCGTACAGGTTGCGGCTGCCCTTGCCTTCGTCGTCGAAGGTCATCAGCATGGTCTGCGCCATCGCCTTCTGCACGTCAATCGGGATGTCGTCACTGTGCAGCTCCAGCTCGGCATCGGCCGGGTCCTTGCCCTCGTAGAACTTGTCCAGACCGGGGGTGGCTTCAACCGGCGCGTTGGAGCCCAGCCCACCGTCGTAGAACGGCCCGCGCCCCTTCCAGTACAGCGGCGAGATGATCGGCAGACCCATGGATATGCGCGCGGCCAGGGCCACCGGCATGTCGGGAAAGTCCTTGGCGTTGAAGTAGACCGTGTGCCCCTGGGCGCCCGTGCCTTCCCAGCCGGTGATCGTGAGCTCCTTGAAGTTGACCGGGTCCAGCTGGTGCAGGATGGCCAGGTCCTTGAAGGTGATCATCTGGCTGGTGCGGTCGCTGGCGTTGAGGTCCTGGTTCTTGACCTTCTTGGCCAGCTTGGCCACCTCGGCCTCGATCTCCGCCGGGTCCGGATTGGACAGGCCCAGGCGCTGGAGGGTGTCATCGTCCAGCTCGGCCAGCTTGTCGAGCAGCGCCGCGCCCAGTTGCCCCTCGGAGTAGTCCTTGACGCCATCGGCGATCGACATCGCCGTCAGCTCGTCCATCTTGGCCATCTGCCCGGCACACGATGGCCACACATCACCCTTGAAGCTGACGCCCGGATAGCGCTCCTTCTTCTTGTGGCGTGGATCCAGGGCCTGCTCAAGCGGGTCCAGATCCAGCAACTGGCGCTCGTCATTCAGGCCGCCGCAGGCCAGGCAGGTGGCGTTCAGCGCGCCAATGGACGTGCCCACCAGCAGGTCGACCTTCTTCAGCGTGCCGGCCTTGTTCATCTCTTCCAGCATCGGGGGGTAGCCCACCCCCTTGCCGCCACCGCCCTGCATGACCAGGCTCTGCACCTTGGGGGCCGCCTTGGTGAGCACCAGCTTGCCGTTGCGCACGCGCGCGCTGGGTGGCGCCTCAGGCGGGTACTCGCGCTTCAGGCCCACCAGCAGTTGCAGCAGGCGCGTGTTGGCCTCGACCATCAGCTGGCCCAGCTGCTGGCGGTTGGTGGGCGGGTGATCGCCATGGAACAAGGAGTCGATCAAGTTCCGCAGCGCGTCACCGGCACGCCGCCGGAACTCGTCCTGGAAGCGCGCCGGCACCGAGAACATGGCCTCCTCGATCTTCTTGTTGCCGGCATTGAGGAAGCCGATCTCGGCATCCGTCAGGTCGCCGCTGTCCACCTTGATCTTGTGGGCCTTCTTGTTCTTCGGATTGGCGTCGCTGAGCGACTGGTCCACCCGCAGCTGCCAGGTGGAGCCCGGCTCGTCCTGCTCTCGGGCGGCCAGGTCGGAGGCGATGATCCTCTTCTCAAGTTCGTAGTACTGGTCGATGCGTTCGACCGGGTCCTCGATCTTGGCAATCTTCTGGATCTTCTCCGTGTAGGTCTTGCCCAGCTTGATCGATTCCACCCCCTGGTGTTCCATGAACTTGCCAAGGGCCTTCTGGATACCGGTGATGCGGGCGCCTTCGTAGGCTTCAGCATTCACCTGGTCGTACAAGGTGCGGGCCTTCTTGGCGAGCTCGTCGACCCTGCCGGGCCGATCGCCCACCTCGACCTTGACGAACTCTTCCGTCAGCTTGGTGTGCGCCTGGCGGTACTTTTCCAGCCGCTTGGTGAGCTTGTCATCCTTGCCCTCGGTGGCCTTCACGCCCGCCTCTTCCAGGGCGACATCGACCCGGTCCAGCAGCGTGTGAAGATCGACCCAGCGCCGCTGGTCTCGGTCCAGTCGGTCGGGAGGGGTCAGCCCGAAGGCTGTCATCAGGGCCTCGCCCTTGAGCTCGGCCAGGGTCGGGAGATTGGTGCCGTCGTCAGCCATGGTGGTTCCTCGGACTGAATAGGGGTAGATGGGCCGGCGCGGGTCAGGCGGTGGCCAGGCTGTCGAGCACGGACTCCAGCGCCGTCAGCGCGCCGCCGACTGTGCTGGCGACCGCCACCGTGACGCCGAACTCGTTGTCGTCACAGGCCTTGACGCGTGCATCGTTCAGCTGGCGACGAAAGCCTGCCACCGCCGGGCCCGCCCGCTCGGCCAGCGTGGCCGGGCTCTTGCTGGTGGCCCGCTCGACATCGCTCAGGCCTGCGCGCAGCAGGCCCGCCACCTGGCTGATGCCTTCTTCAGCCACCCACTGCAGGTTCTGGTCTTCGGTGGCCAGCAGTACCCGGGCCAGCGCCTCGAGTTGGCCGATCGATCGCTCGACGGCCACCGACAGGTCCTTGCGCGCCGCATCCCAGCGTTGGCGCAGTTCGTCGGGATCGACCTCGCCGGTGGGGGCCGTGGTCTTCGATTCCTCCGGGGTCGCGGTGGATTCACCCGCCAGCAGCTGCTCGGCCCGGTCCAGCAGGGCCCCTGCCTGGTCGAACTCCTTCTTGCGGGCGAACACGCCGGCCTCGGAGAGCATCAGGCGCAGCTCGTCGCCCTGCGGCGTGCCGGCCAGCTCCTTCAGGCGCGGCATCAAGCCCTTGAGTCGCTCGGTGATCTCAACGCCGGCATCGGTGCGCTGACGGGTCTCGGGCGCCGGCGGTTCCACCGGCGCGGCCAGCAGCTGTTCGACCTCGTCGAGCAGCGCATGGGCCTGGTCAAAGTCCTGCTTGCGGGCGAACACGCCGGCCTCGCTGGCCTTCAGCCGGGCATCCTCGCCACCGGGCTGTCCGGCAGCGTCCTTGATCCTGGGCAGCAGCGCCTTCAGGCGTTCGTTGAACGCGGCCGAGGCGTCCACCTTGGGTGCGTCCTGCGGGGTGTCGCCCACCGGGGCGGACTTCAGCAGTTGCTCAGCCTCGTCGAGCAACGCGTTGGCGGTGTCGAAGTCCTGCTTGCGGGCAAAGACGCCGCCCTCGCTGAGCTTCAGGCGGGCCGCATCGCCGGCCGGCGTGCCGGCCACCGACTTGAGCTGCGGCATCAGCGCCTTCAGACGCTCATTGAAGGCCAGCAGCTTGTCCTCGTTGCTCTGCAGCGGCGTCCTGGCCGAGGTCTGGGTGGGCTGGGTCGGCGCGGGTGGCGGGTTCTCGAGCAACTCGCGCAGTTCTTCGTACAGGCGGATGCCCTCGGCAAAGTCCTTGGCGTTGGCGGCCTTGTCGGCCAGGCCCATCTTCTCGACGATCTCGTCCTTGAAGTGCACCGGCTGGCGCACCGCGGCGCTCAGCGCCGGGTACAGCTCAGCCTTGATCGCCTGGTACTCGTCCGGCAGGTCGTCGGGGTCGATGGCGTCCTCGATCACCTCGCCACCGGCGAACAGCACCACCTTCTTGAAGGGCTGCGGCTTGAAGGCGTGGAACAGGCGCTCGGTGCTGCGGCCCAGACCGGAGACCGGCGTGCCCTCGATCAGCATCTGCAGCGTGGTCGGGTCGTCGGCATCGGCCACGCATTCGCCGAAGGCGATCTTCTTCAGATCGGTCTGCTTGCGCAGCGTGGCGGCCAGGCTCTTGCCGCTGCGGGTGCGGTGCAGCAGCATGCGGCTCTCGCCGGGCTTCTTGGCCAGGGCGATGGCGTAGAACATCGTGTCCTTGGCGGCCATCTTCAGCAGGCGGGTCAGGTAGGCGCGGTAGGCCTTCTCGTCGCCCAGGACCGACTTGTCCTCCTCGTCGTCGGACTCGTCCTCGTCGGCTTCGGCCTCGGCCAGCTTCTGGGCGGACTGCCGCGCGGCGTCCGTCAGCTTGCCGGCCTTCTTCAGCGCGTCGATGGTGAACTGCACCTCGTCGGCGTCGAACTTGGCCTTCTTGGGGTCCTTGGGCGGCGACTTCAGCAGCTTCTCGGCCTCGCCCACCAGTTTGCGCGCCAGCGCATCAATCTCGTCGAGCTGCCGCTCGACGGCGTCCAGCGCCTTGGCGTCGGGCGACTTGTCCAGCTGCTTCTGCGCGGCCTCGTAGGCCGCCAGGGCCTTTTCCAGGTCCTTGCCGCTGCCCAGGCACTCGGGGCCCTCGGCGCGCCACCAGGACGCGGAAAGCTGGAAGCTGCTGCTCTTCTTCATCGGGGTCTCCCGGGCTGTGGATGCTGCGCGGCTGAATACCGGCGAACGAGTGTAGGGCGGCGTCCGCCCGCCCGGTGATTAGCCTGGATTAGCGCCGGGGCCCGGCGGGCGGCACGCACCCCTAGCCTGCATGGGCGCAGCGCCCACCAGGCCGGTCTGGCCGGTGCACACTTCCCGGCATGCCCCGGACCCGGTCGTTCCAGCCGACCGACGCCTGCGCGGGCCGCTTCCACACCCCTGGGAGGTGACGATGGCCGATGCCTACGGCAGCCGCGTGCTGCGCAAGGACATGAAGGGCCCCGACGTGGTGGAGCTGCAGATCCGCCTGGCGGGCTTTCGAGGCACGATCCCCGATGGCGACTTCGGCTCGGGCACCGAGCTGCAGGTGCAGAAGTTCCAGCAGGACGTGATGGGCATGGCCAGCCCCACCCGGGTGGTCGACCGCGCCACCTTCGAGGCGATCGATGCCTTCGCGCAGAAGTACCCCATCGACTTCAAGACGCTGCGCTGCCCCTGCGGCCATTGCAGCGGCTTCGGCAACGGGCGCTTCCGGGACACCTATGTGCCCGGCGGCGAAGGCCAGGAGCAGTTCAACCACTACGAGTACCCCGGCATCCACCGCCTGCTGCTGTGGGCGGTGCGCGCGGTCTACCACTACCTGCCGGAGCACCGCTTCAGCTTCAGCTCGGGCTACCGCTGCAGCGTGGACAACCAGCAGCACGGCCGCACCACCACCAACCACCGCGGCAAGGCGGTGGACCTGGACATCGCGCTCAAGCCCGGCGAGAGCAAGCGCGACGATGCCGACAAGTGCAACGCGGTGCGCGGCCGCATCGTCGAGCTGTCCAACGCCCAGGTGGGCTGGGCGGCGCGCAACCGCAAGTCGCTGGAGCCCCCCGACATCGCGCCCACCTGGGTGCACTACGACGTGCGCCAGTACGAACGTGCCTACCTGGCCGACGATTTCTTCTGCCGCGACCTGGCCGGCCTGGACCGCTTGACACCGATCACCTGCTGAGCGCACCGCCCCCCTTATCCAGGGGACACGGCGGCGCGCCGCAACCGGTTGCAGCCGCCAGCGGCCGCCGGACCGGGCGCTACCATCGCCGGCGTGGCGGACATCCCCCTTGCGCTGGCGCCTGTTCACCTGGCCGCCCGCATGGGGCAGGCCCGGCGCGTGCTGGCTGCCGCGCTGCTGTGGCTGCTGGCGCTGCTGGCCGCGCCAGCGCTGGCCGCCCCCACAGAGCCCGCACCGCAGGCCAGCGCTGAACCCGCCACCAACCCGTCCGCGTCGCCCACGCTGACCCTGGGCGTGCTGGCCTTTCGCCCCAAGCCCGAGACCCTGGCCCGCTGGCAGCCGCTGGTCGACCACCTCAACGCCAGCCTGCAGGGCGGCCGGCCCGTGCGGCTCAGGGCGCTGAGCTACGCCGAGCTGAACGCGGCCGTGGACCAGCACGAGGTGGACATCGTGCTCACCCAGCCGGCCCACTACATCCGCCTGACCCACGACGCCGGCCTGCGCGCGCCGCTGGCCACGCTGGTCGAGCGCGACGGCACGCACGCGCTGGCCGAGTTCGGCGGCGTGATCCTGGCCGATGCCACGCGCCAGGACCTGCGCACGCTGGCCGATCTGCGCGGACAGCGCATCGCCACCAGCAGCACCGAATCCCTGGGCGCCTACCTGGCCCAGGCGCGGGTGCTGGCGCGCGAGGGCATCAGCCTGCCGGCCGACGCCCAGGTGATGGCCCTGGGCGGTGAGCAGGACGCCGCGGTGCAGGCGCTGCTGCAGGGCCGCGCCGACGTGGCCTTCGTGCGCACCGGCGTGCTGGAGGCGCTGCAGGCCGAGGGCCGGGTGCCCCCGAGCCGCCTGAAGGTGCTGCACCCGCAGACCCAGGGCGACTACCCCTACGTGCGCTCCACCGAGCTCTACCCGCAGTGGCCGCTGGCCGTGATGCCCTGGTGCCCCGAGGCCCTGGCGCGCCAGCTGGCGGCAGCCATCCTGGGCTTGCCGCACGACGGTGTGGTGGCCCGCCAGCTGCAGATCGTCGGCTTCACCATTCCCGGCGACTACACCCCGGTGGCCGAGATGATGCGCACGCTGCGCGTGCCTCCCTTCGACCGGCAGGCCCCGATCCGCCTGCAGGACCTGCTGCAGCAGCACGGCCTGCTGATCCTGTCGGGCAGCCTGGGCTTGGCGGCGTTGCTGGCCGCCCTGCTGCTGCAGATCGCCCAGACCAACCGCCAGCTGCGGCGCGAGCACCGCCAGGCCGCCGACGCGCTGCGCGCCCTGGAAGACGCCGGCCTGCGCCAGCGCAGCATCCTCGACTCGATCGGCCAGGGCCTCTACGGCGTGGACCAGCGGGGCCTGTGCACCTTCATCAACCCCTCGGCACTGGCCATGCTGCAGTTGCAGGCGCCGCAGGTGCTGGGGCGGCCCCAGCACGAGGTCTTCCACCACCACCATGCCGACGGCCGCCCCTACCCGGCCAGCGAGTGCCCGATCAGCCTGACCCTGGCCGATGGCCAGCCGCGCCAGGTGCAGGACTGGTTCTGGCGCCAGGACGGCAGCGGCTTCGCGGTGCGCCTGAGCGTGAGCCCCTCACCCCAGCGCGATGGCTCGCGCGGCGCGGTGGTGACCTTCGACGACATCACCGAGCACCTGCGCGTGGCCGACGAACTGGCCCAGCACCGCGACCACCTGGAGCAGCTGGTGCGCACCCGCACCGCCGAGGCCGAGGAGGCCCGTCTGGCCGCCGAGCAGGCCAGCCGCGCCAAGAGCGCCTTCCTGGCCAACATGAGCCACGAGATCCGCACGCCGATCAATGCCATCGTCGGGCTGAGCCACTCGCTGTCGCAGATGGCGTCGGCGGGCGAACCCCAGCGCGAGCGCCTGGCGCAGATCCAGGTGGCCACGCGGCACCTGATGGCGCTGATCGACAACGTGCTGGACATCTCACGCATCGAGGCCGGCCGGCTGACGCTGGCCGACGATCCCTTCTCGCTGCCCGAGCTGCTGCGCCAGGCCTGCGACATGGTGCTGCCACAGGCCCAGGCCAAGGGCCTGCCACTGCAGGTGCAGGCCGAGGGTCTGCCCGCCACGCTGCGCGGCGACCCGGTGCGCCTGAGCCAGGCCCTGATCAACTACCTGGGCAATGCCGTCAAGTTCACCAGCCAGGGCCACATCGACCTGCGCGTGAGCCAGCAGGACCGGCAGGACGGCCGGGTGCTGCTGCGCTTCGAGGTCAGCGACACCGGCATCGGCCTCAGCACGGACGAGCAGGCGCGGCTGTTCCGCCCCTTCGAGCAGTCGGACGTGTCGGCCACGCGGCGCTACGGCGGCACTGGCCTGGGCCTGGCCATCACCCGCCACCTGGCCACGCTGATGGGCGGCGAGGCCGGCGTGCACAGCCGCGCTGGCGAAGGCAGCTGCTTCTGGTTCACGGCCTGGCTGGCGCTGGCGCCTGAGCAGACGGCCGGCGAGCCTGCCGCGGGCAACGACGCTCTGGCCCCGCTGCGCACGGAGCACGCCGGCGCGCCGGTGCTGCTGGTCGAGGACGACCCGGTCAACCAGCTGATCGCGCGCGAGCTGCTGCAGGCCGCCGGCCTGCAGGTCAGCCTGGCCGGCGACGGTGCCGAAGCGCTGGCGCTGGCCCGCACGCAGGCCTTTGCCGCCATCGTCACCGACGTGCAGATGCCGCGCATGGACGGCATCGTGCTGGCGCGCCAGCTGCGCGCCCAGCCCGGCCTGGCACGCACACCGATCATCGCGATGACGGCCAGCGCCCTGTCGGGCGACCGCGAGGCCTGCCTGCAGGCCGGCATGAATGCCTACATCGCCAAGCCGGTGGATCCGCCGGCGCTGTACCGCGTGCTGCTGGCCGAGCTGCGGCGCGCGGCGGGGCGCTGAAGCTTCACAGCCCAGCGGCCCCCCGGCACGTGCTCAGTGGTTGTGACCGTCGCCGTGGCCGTGCGGCGCCCCGGGCACGGTGGACGGGATCACATGCCCGGCCGAGCCGCGCGCGCTGAGCACCTTGGCGCGGGCGTTGAGCTGCTGGCGCTGGCCGGCCACCAGGCCGTCGAAGGCACCCACCGCATGCACCGGCTGGCCACCCACCACCGTCATCAGCACGCGGTTGCGGCCCAGCGCCTCGTCGGGCACGCTCAGGAAGTCCTTTTCCAGCACGATCAGGTCGGCCAGCTTGCCCACCTCGATCGTGCCCAGCTGCTGCTCCATGCGCAGCTGGTGCGCGGCGTTGCGGGTGATGGCGGCCAGCACGTCGTCACGCGACAGGCCCGGGTCGGCGTTGATCGGCCCTTCGAACACCGGCGCAATGAAGGCGGCGCTGTGCGGGTTGGTGGGGTCGCCCGAGCGCGTCACGCCGATCTTCAGCGCCAGAAAGGTGTCGAACGGGTCGATCGGCCAGTCGCTGCCGTGCACCACGCGGGCACCGGCGCGGCGCAGGCTGCCCGAGGGCTCCATGCGGGCGAAGCGGTCAGGCCCCAGGTGGTTCTCGGTGTCACCAATGGAGTACGGCGCGCGCTGCGCCCACTGGAAGGACATCGTGGCCATCACGTCCAGCGCCGCGAAGCGCGGGTAGTCGGCCACGGCCACGGTCTCGTCGTGGGCGATGGCCGGGCGCATGTCGGCGCCCGGACGGGCCCGGCGCACCGCGGCCACGCTGTCCAGCGCGGTGCGCACCGCGCGCTCGCCGGTGGCGTGGAAATGCAGGTCCATACCGGCATCGGCGGCGGCGCCCAGCAGGGCCTGCAGCGTGGTGCTGCTGTAGTAGAGCTGGCCCAGGTTGCTGCCCGGCACCCAGCGCGGCGCGGCATCGGTGCCCGCGTTCTGCAGGTAGGGGCTGAGCAGCGCGCCGGTGTCGGCCGGTGCATTCACCACGCCATCGACGAAGGCCTTCACCCAGCGCGCACGCACCGCCGGCGCGGGCGTGTCCACGTTGCGCGCCGTGCCCTGCGCCAGCGCCTGGGCCTCGGCGATTGCCTGCGCGGGCTGGGCCGTGGCCTCGGCCGGGTCCAGGTTCAGCGCCAGCTGCACGCGCGCGGTGAGCTCCCCGCTGGCGCGCAGCGCCTGGAAGACGCGCAGGTGCGGCTCACCCGCGGCGGCGTCCATGAAGCTGGTGATGCCCTGCTCGCGCAGCGCGGCCAGCGCGGCGCGGCCCTGCTTGAGCTGGTCGGCCTCGCTGTCGGGCGGGATGGCGGCCTTGAGCTGGAAGCCCGCCGCGTCTTCGCAGATGCCGGTGGGCACACCGCTGCCGTCGCGCAGGAACTTGCCGCCGGACGGGTCGGGGGTGGCAGCGCTGACACCCGCCAGCGCCAGCGCGCGCGAGTTGGCCAGCACGGTGTGGAAGTCGGACGAGGTCACCGCGATCGGCCGCGTGGTGTTCAGCCCATCGAGCAGGGCGCGCGTGGGGTCGGCGTCCAGCGCCGAGGTGGACTGGCGGTCCCAGTTCACCGCCTCCAGCCAGACATCGGGACCTGCCTCGGGTGTGGCGTCCACGCAGGCCTGCAGCCGGGCCGCCAGCTGGCTGCGCGTGAGTGGCGCATAGGCCAGGTCGCACAGCAGCAGCGCGCGGCCACCGGCCAGCGCGTGCAGGTGGGCATCGATGAAGCCGGGCATCAGCATGCGCCCGCCCAGGTCCACCACCTGGGTCTTCTGGCCGACGTAGGGCATCACCTCGGCATCGCTGCCGACGACGACGATGCGCCCCTCGCGCACCGCCACCGCCTGGGCGATGCGCCGGCCGTTGTCCATGGTCACCACCTTGCCGCTGCGCAGCACCAGGTCGGCCGGCGCCTCGCCGCCACCGCCACCACCACTGCAGCCGGCGGCCAGCGCGGCCACCAGGGCCAGCGCGGCCACCGCCGCGATCGTCTTGCTCGATGTCATTGCTCCTCCGTTGTTCCAGACATGGCCTGGCAACGGTAGGCAGAACGGGCGTGCACCAACCTCCTCAATTGAGGAGGGTCAAGGCTTCTTGGCAGGCAGCGCCTGCCCCTCCAGCCGCCGCGCCAGCGCGGCCTTGGTGCTGACGCCCAGGCGCTGGTAGGCATCGCGCAGGTAGGTGCGCACGGTGCTGGGGCTCAGGCCCAGTTCGCGGGCGATCTGCTTGTGGGTGTGGCCATGTGCGTAGAGCAGCGCCACCCCCAGCTCACGCGGCGGCAGCAGCGGCGCCCGGCGCTGCGGCGCCAGGCCCAGCAGCCACAGCTCGCCACAGCGCTGCAGCGACAGGCGTCGGCGCCCCACGCGCAGCGACGTGGCCCCTGCCCCCAAGCCCGCGGTCAGCTCGGCCGGCAACTGCGTGCCCTGCCAGGCCGGAAAGCGCTCGCGCAGCCACAACCCCAGACGCGCATCCAGGTAGACGAACTCGCCCGCCGCGTCCACCAGCGCATGCGCGTCAGCACCCGCCCGGGCCTGGCCCAGCAGCGCGGTCACGCGCCGGCTCCAGCGCTGCATCAGGTGCGCGCTGAACAGCTCGAACAGGCGCCGCTGCGCCGCCTCGAAGGCCGGCGCCTGCTGGCCGCGGTACAGCGCGATGAAGTGCATCAGCCCGCTGCCCGGCAGCGCCCGCGTGATCGCCAACGCATGGAACAGGTCATGGCGCGTGGCAAAGGCCTCCACCGCCGGCTCGGGGTCGGCATAGCCGCTGGACCACACGGCCGCATCCAGCTGCTGCATCGACGCCGCCGCAAAGCGGTCCACCGCCCCGATGCGGTTCCACTCGCGCGCGAAGTCGGCCCCCAGGTTCAGCCGCCCGCTCAACCAGTTGCGCGGCGCCAGGCCGTCCATGCCGCCCGAGCATTCGCCCCACCAGGCCGCATCAAAGGGCACCAGCGCCCGCAGCGCGGCCATGCCGTCGGACATCAGCCGGGCGGGCGAGGCGGTGGGGGGCAGCTCGTCGAGGGTGAGGAGTGCGGTGCTGAACGACTCGAGGGTCTTCAGGGAGGTGGGCATGGGGGCAGTGTAGGACCCGCTCCTAGCGCTTGGCCGCCGCGCCAGCCTCGAAACGCGGGTAGCGCACGGCGTTGTCGGGGCCCACCGCCACCGTGCCCGCCGCCACCAGCGCGTTGATCGCCACCTCGATCACCGCATCCCCTGTCTGCGCCGACAGCAGCGACTTCAGCAGACCCCTCAGGCGGCCCATCCGGGTGGGACGCTTATCGCCGGTTTTGAGCAATTGATCGGTGATCCGCTGCAGGTCCTGGGCGGTCACCGCCACGCGCGGCGCAGACGGCGGCTGGGCAGCGGGCGCCTTGGCCTGTCTTGGCGAAGCGGCGGGGGCCACGGGCGCGGCCGCGGCCGCGTTCGTGCGCCGCGGCGTTGCGGCCTTTCTGGCGGCTGTGGGCTTGGCAGGTGCGGGCTTGGCAGGTGCGGGCTTGGCAGGTGCGGGCTTGGCAGGTGCGGGCTTGGCGGGTGCGGGCTTGGCGGGTGCGGGCTTGGCAGGTGCGGGCTTGGCAGGTGCAGCTTGGGCGGGCTGCGGCTTCGGGGCCGGCGTCTTCTTCGGCGCCTTGGCGGGCGCTGCCGGCGTGGCGGCGCTGCGCTTCGCAGGCGCGGGCGCGGATTGGGGCTGGGGTGCAGGCGCAGGCGTGGGCGCAAGGGCCGGCGCCACCCGCGGCGCAGCGCGGGTCGGGCGAGCCGCCTGGGTGCGGGCCTGGGGCGCCACGGCAGGGGCAACCGGTGCGGCGGTGGGGGTCTTGGTCGCGGGGGTGGCCTTCGCCGTGGTCTTCCTGGCGGCGCTGGTCTTCGCACTGGCCTGCCCGGCGGGCCGCTTGCGCGCCGCCGTCTTCTTGGCAGCAGGCTGCCCGGCCGGCGCCGTGATCGGCGGGAAGGGCTGGCGGCGCACCACGAAGCCCATCGCCTGGGCGTGCTCCAGCATCGGCTCGTAGCCCTTGTCGTTGGCCACCACGATCATCGGCGCCTCGGGGTTGCGCGAGGCGATGTAGCCCATGTAGAACGACAGATGAAAGTCCAGCGCGTTCTTGCCGGTCTTGCTGATCGGCACTGCCGTGGCGTGCTGGCCGAACGACGCAAAGCGCTTCGCCACCTGGCGCTGATGCGGTCCGTGGAACACCCAGACCTGGCTGGCCTGCGGCACCAGGTCCCGCAGCTCGGCGTCGGTGGGCTGGACGTTTTCGAAATCCAGCAGCACATGCGCCCCGGCGGCGGCCACCTGGGGCGCCAGCGTCCGCGCGATGCGTTGCTTCGCGGGGTACTTCTGCGCGTTCTTCGCCAGCTTGTCGCGCACCGCCAGCGGCAGGTCCACCTGGCAATGGTCGGCCAGCTGCAGCAGGTACAGCAGCACATCGGCCAGCTCCTCGCCCACCCGCTGTCGCAGCTCGGCCTGCTCGGGCACCCCACGCGACTGCTCCGGCGTCTGCCACTGGAAAATCTCGGCCAGTTCAGCCGCCTCCACCATCAGCGCCATCGCCAGGTTCTTGGGCGTATGAAACGGCTGCCAATCGCGCTCGGCCGCGAAGTGGCGCAGTTCGGCCTGCAGTTCACCCAGGTTCATGGCGGTCTCCAGTGGTTGAGAGCATCTTGCCACCCTCTGCGAGCGCCTGAGGAGTCCATGCACCGTGCCGCGGCCAGGCCCGCCCAGACCGCCGCCCCCGAGGGCTGCGTGGATACTGTGCGCTGACCTCACCCCACCCTGTCACCGTGTTTGTCCTTCGCTGCACCCAGAAGCTGCTCAGCCGCCTGAACGCCAAACCAGATGTGGAGACCGCACCCACGGACAACGTCCTGGGCGCCTGGTACGCCCATCTCGTTCGCGCTGGCCGCGTTCAGGTGGTGCTGGCGGTCAGCGAGCGCAGCCTGCTGCCGGTGGTGGTCCCCGCACGTGAAGGCAAAACGCTGGTGCAGCGCATCGTCACCGCGGTGGAACCCATGCTGCAGGCCGTGGGCGTGCCCGCCGAAGATGCCGCGGCCGAGTGCCGCGCCATGCAGACCTGGACCATCGGCAAGACCGAGAACCGCCGCGTCATCGGTTCACTCAACGATCTGGTCTACCAACTGGAAGGCGCGCTGCCCTATTGGCCGGAGCGCACACTGCAGGACCATTCGCTCTGGTTGGCCAAGACACCGCTGAAGTTCATCGACTACGGCTCACCTGACAGCGCCACGCTGGCGGCCTTTGCGGCCCACAGGGCCATGCAGGCTGCGCGCGGGAGGTGATCTGTCGACACGGCGAACGGTTGAGCGCTGCCTGGGGGCGGTTCTGTGGATGGTGTTCGAGCCCTGCACATCCGACAGCCGGTCTTGGCTGCCAGGTGGCGTTTGGGACTGACGCACTGGCTGGTACTTGCATCCCTGGCTTGCGGGATTGCCCCAGCCGGGGCCAGACGCATGATGGACACGTTGGCCGTGGGTCTGTCAAGGCAGGTCACCCGCCATCGTGACCCAGTGCCCCGCCACCTCCAGGGAGGCAGACGACATGCCTGATCGCAAGTGGCTGACTGACAGAGCGCCAGACACCGCCACGGCCGCAGCTGAACCGCACACCGCGCCCGCGCGTGACGAACAGCCTGAGGCTCGACCTGACGACCGCGTCACGATGCTGCATGTGGACATGCTGAGCCAGACGACGCTGGATCCTGACTACCCTGGGCGGCCCAGCTTTCCGCCACTGGTGTCCACCGCCGTCCGGCAGGCACTGTTTGGCCCGATGGCGTTCGTGGCGTCGCCAGCCCCCGGCTACCCGGATGCCATCGAGGTGACCAACGACTGGACCGATGATCAGTTGGTCAGGGTCGTCATCCCGCAGTTGGTTGGCGTCCACGGCGCACCCAGGGGTGCCGGCATCTGGTTTCATCAGCGGGGCGCCACGGCCTTGCAGGCACTCTGGCAAGCCTGGGAGGACCGTGGGCTGCTGCACCTGATCCTGAGCTTCGACGGCGCCTACCGCATACGCTTTGCCCGAGGTCAGGCCCACCGAAAGGTGCTGTCACGGCACGCCTTTGGAACAGCGTTCGATATCAACGCCGTGTTCAATCGCAACGGCGCTGCACCGGCCGCCCTGAAGCAGCCCGGTTGCGTCTACCCGCTGGTACCGGTGGCCCATGAGTTCGGCTTCTTCTGGGGCGGCCACTTTGCCAGGCCGAGTGGCGGGCACTTCGAATTGGCACGCGTGCAGGGATAGGCTGGGCCATAGCCCCAGCCGTGCGATCGCCAGATCGCTGCCCGCGGGTCGCCACGAGGCTGTTACAGGTTAAGCCCGGACGGTCGCCTTGCGGCTCTTGCTGGCTGTTATCGATCTTGGCGTTCTCGGAACGCCCACGAAGGCTTGTGCGATATCGGGTTGAGCTGAGCGGCTTCTGCTGGGTCGATACGAACGAACACCGACGCGCCGGCCCCGTCGTCGCTCAGCACGTAGACCAGCGCCAGGTGGTCGCCGACGATTTCCGATGCGTCCGGTGTGATCAGGTGGACCTCCCGACCCAACTCACCCGACAGGTCCGACGGGGCGACGCCGGGCTCGATCAGGATGAAGCTCACCAGCTCCGAGAAGTCGTCGACGAACTCCTCGGCCTCGGCGGCCCGCAGCAGCAGCGTCGCGCGCAGCGACGGCGGATGGACCTGCTCGATCCGCTCGCGCGATCGAATCACTTGCATGAATGAACCCTCCAAATGAAAGGACCCCCGGGGATCTCTCCGCGGGGGCCGGTGGCGGTGGATGAGACGGGGGGCGTCGTCTAGATCGGGTCACGGTCGCCTCCCGCGAAGGACGACGAGCCACGCGATCAGGGCCGCGAGGATCAGCGTCAGGACGACCAGGCCGACCTTGGCCAGGGCGAACGCGGCGGACAGCGCGCCGAGACGCAGCAGGACCGCGGCGGCGCCGACGATCAGGACGAAGACGAGGAAGGGCATGGGCGGGGTAGCTCCTTTGAGGTGGGTGGGTGGATGAAACGAAAAGACCCCGGGTGTGAGCCGGGGTCTGTGGGATGAGTAATCAGCAACTCCCTGCTTGCAAGTTGCGCAACGCGCCAAGCGTCAGCCATACTGCTGCGACCAATCAGGGAACGTACCGCATGACGAACTTATCCAAAGACGCCCTCAAGGGCTTTAACGACGCGGCTCAATCGCTCCGACTCTATCGACGTGCCGATCTGACTGACCCTGACAAGGGGAATTCACTGATAGAGGCGTTGTACGTGGATCCACTTCCCGAGCAACAGATTTTCGTAACGATGCTTCGACCCAACACGACCTTCCTCATTGGTCGAAAGGGTACCGGCAAGTCGACCATCTTCCAACGCTTGCAGTACGAGCTACGCAAGGTCAAGCACCAGACCAGCGCGTATATCGATATCAAGACGTTGTACGAGTCTTCACAGGTTGACGCAGCCCTTACCGAACGAGCACAGGCGGCGGTTGGCGCGATGCCGCGCGAGTACATACATCGTGTCCTGCTTCATCGAGAATTCTTGAGGCAATTCGTGCTTGCGATAAAGGATGAGCTAAGCAAACGGGTGAAAAGCACGATGTGGTCCAGGGTTCGGGAGAAGGTGACACGCTCGCACAGTGAGCTCTTTGAGGCCCTGGATGAACTATTGGACGATGCTTCGGAGGGCCGCTTCATCAGCGTCTTGGGAATCAAGAATCTTAAGCAAAAGACCTCCTCCACGAGCGCCCAAAAGAAGGAGATGATTGACGGCCTTGATGTGGCCGCATCGGCAAGCCCTGAACTCAGAGCGAAAGCTACAAACAATCAATCACAATCAACCAATATAACCAACGAGACTGAATTCGGCGATGTATTGATGCATTCACTGGATGTCAACGAACTAATATCAAGACTAAAATCACTACTGGAGCGTTTGGGAATTCGCAATCTATATCTACTTATAGACGACTTCTCCGAACTCCCCTTCGACGCGATGAAAACTGTCGTTGATGTTCTACTCGCCCCACTCAATAACTGGTCAGATGAGTTTGTCAAGCTAAAGATTGCCGCCTACCCCGGTCGTGTCTACTATGGAGAAATCGATAAGACAAAAATTGATGAGATCCACTTAGATCTGTATCGACTCTACGGACTCGCCGATGTCACGAAGATGGAAGAGAGCGCCATAGACTTTACAGAAAGGCTAGTTCGCGGGCGACTCTCGCACTTTGCCAGAGGGACTCTTCCTGAGGAATATTTCGATGGCGAACTGCAGGAGATCTGGCGTACTCTATTTTTCGCCACGATGGGCAATCCGCGCAATCTTGGCTACTTAATGCACTTCCTGTATGAAAGCCATCTGATCTACAAACAAAGACTATCTCGCCGCGCAATCTCAGAGGCAGCCAGAAAATATTACGAGGAGAAGGTTGAATCCTATTTCTATATCGGTAAATTCTTACATGAATCCTTTAACGAGAGATCGTCAATCTACTCACTAAAGGAGCTGCTAGAATCCATCGTAAAGAGGGCACGCGAACTTCGCAGTCATGATTCTTCAGTAATCCGACAGATAAAGGGCCGCCCGCCGACAAGTCACTTCCATGTACCGGTGACCCAAGAGGCGCTGCTCTCATCATTAGAACTAAACTTCTTTCTGACGAAGTACTTTGAAATGAGCGATCGAGATGGCAGAAAAGTCGCTGTCTTTGCCCTCAACTTTGGACTATGTGACAAGTACACCATCTCCTTCGGCAGACCAGCTGGCGAAAGAGAATTCCGCCTCTATTTTGTAGAAAGAATATTCGACTTTACCGCATTACTAGTTGCCTACCTTGCCAAGAACCAGGAGATTCAGTGTGAATCTTGCAGAACAAAGTTTCCAATTGAGCAGCTTGAAGCATTAAGACTTTACGGTATGCGATGCCCAAAGTGCGGGCAGGGCGTCTGCACCGTCACCAATTTATCGAAGAAGTACGCGGGGACGATTGCAGCGGTCGATGAGGCATTGCTACTGCCCCGAATGGAATTGGGCATACTGCAGACTCTAGCGCAGGAAGGCGAACCTATGCGTGCTGGAGCTATTGCGTCTGAGTTGGACTGTTCTTACCAAATGATTGGAAAGCGAGGCAAGATCCTAGCCAACCGCGGCCTCTTGGCACGTGACGAAAATGACGACGGTATTCGTGTTTTCTCGATAAGCGAGGAAGCTAAGTCCGTGTATTTTTCTGCAGGTGACGACTCGGAACTCGATGTCGGAACAAAGCGGAGTTAGGGGGGGCGGCATAAATCGCCTCACGCCGTGCTTGGCACCGACGTGAAGCCCTGAGACGATAGGGTCCATGACGCAGCACAGCCCGGGCCTGGGAGTGATGGCCAAGAGAACGCGACGCAGGGAGTTCATGGACGAGATGGAGAAGGTCGTGCCCTGGGCTGATCTGGTGGCCTTGGTGTCGCCTTACCTCCCTGAAGGCAAGCGTGGTCGCCCGCCGTTCTCGCCCGAGACCATGTTGCGCATTCACTTCATGCAGCAGTGGTTCGCGCTGAGCGACCCGGCGATGGATGAGGCGCTGCACAACATGCCGGTGTTTCGCGAGTTCGCGGGCCTGGAAGGCTGGGACGAGCGGCTACCCGACGAGAGCACGATCCTGCGCTTCCGACATGTGCTGGAGAAACACAAGCTGGCCGCCAAGATCCTGCAGACCGTCAACGACCCGCTGAGAGCCAAGGGCGTGATGCCCAAGAGCGGTACGGTGGTGGACGCCACCTTGATCGCCGCACCAAGTTCGACGAAGAGCAGCAGCGGCGAGCGCGACCCGGAGATGAAGCAAAGCCGCAAGGGCCAGCAGTGGTACTTCGGCATGAAGTACCACATCGGCGTTGAGGTCGAGCCGTGCCTGTTTAGAAGCAGCGGCCAACAAGTTTTTGCTAATTCGGGCGACCAAGGGGCGGGCGCTAATTCGGGCGACCAAGGGGCGGGCGAACGGCCCGACGCCCGTGCAAGCGTGACCTGGCACATCAACGTGCGACCTGGCTTGACCAGAACGCTGGACCCAAGCGATCCCATTGATCTAGTCGATGAGCAACTAGAGCGGGTCAAGGTCGGCATCAGGGCGAGGATCGAACACCAGCGGTCCGACGCCAGTTCGTGCATGCCAAGGAAGCTATCGCGGGCTCGCCAAGTACATAGCGCCGTTGTATATGCTGTTTCGACTTGCGAGCCCTTGGCTGGCGCGGCGAAAACTCATGGCAGCGATGGCTTGAGTGCCTATGAAGTCCGGCAATTGGGCCTCGCCACCGCAGATTGCGCAGCCCTTAAGCGGTCGAATGGTGCGAATCTGCGGCTGGCGATATTACATTTCAATCGGTTCAGCGCATTGCAAAGCTCTGGTAGGTTTTGTGCAGACCTACCTTCGCTCACCTTATAGCATAAGCCAAGTCGGGGAAATTCAATGTTCGAGCAATCAATACTAGCCCGAAACCTAACCATTGCCGTCGTCACCCTATTCACCCTACTCTGCATCATTAAACCCGCAGGAGCTCAAGACAAAGGGCGATTCATAGGCTCAGTCCAAGCAGAGTGGCTTGATGATGGCCGCAATATGAAACTACTAAAGGACTTCTTCTATATCGACTCAAAGGAAAAAGTTTGGGTGGCCAAGACAGGACTAATAGTTGATGGCGCATCCATTCCTAAGCCTGCTTGGAGCCTCATCGGAGGACCCTTCGAAGGAAATTATCGCGATTCATCAGTTATACACGACTCAGCATGCAAGGCTAGACTTGAAAATTGGGAACGCGTACACGAGGTATTTTATGAGGGAATGCTCACTTCAGGAGTGAGCGAAAATATGGCAAAACTAATGTATATGGCTGTATATCACTTCGGCCCCCGATGGGCTCTAAGGCGAAAGGAAAGCAGCCTCCCAGTGTCCTCAGCGATAGATCGCGCCGAAAAATACAGGCGCATGAGCACCGCGGCAATAACTTACTCAGCCAGTATCGAAAATATTCGGCTAGAGCGCACCGGCAGCACAGCAAGCAATGGAACAAAGCAAGAAATTGCGGATCTGATTATTATTGGCAACCCAACCAAGAGCACCTTCGATGAATCCAACTTTGATCAGCTGCGAAAAATTATAGAATCAAGAAGTTTAACACCTGAGGACATTAGAAATCTCAGCATCAAAGACCTTGAGCACATAAGGGATGAAACAAAGTGAGCGGACTTTCAAACATCAAGCGCATCTCACTGATCCTTACTGAGATTATTTTCACACTTTCAATTGCGTCTTTTTCAAATATAGCGAACGCAGAACCGGAAGATCATGAGGCCAAAGCCGATTCCGCCTGGATACTAGGAGAATATGGAAAGTTCTTGTTTCATAGTCGAAAACTGGAAGAACAGTGTAAATGCTTTGAAGGCGCATACAATGTGGCACTTGGACACATGTTGAACGGCCAATTCAAAGAAGCCAAGATAAAAATTTCAGAAATCATCCGACAGGCAGTCATCAGTAGTGATGACTTAGGCATCCTAGTCAAACTTGATCAAGAGGTTGACGCCAACGTCAAGTATCTCGCCTTCCTGCGAAAACAGTACGGTTATAATGCAAGCGACGGCTCGCTAAGCTCAACAATCAGAGACCTCAGACCTGACGAGGCCGGCTATATATTGACTGCCTTAAGGGGCCAAGGTGCAGCAATTCAGATTCCGTCAGCGAAACCGCTCGAAGTTAGGAGAAAATAGCCTAACGTTTCACCCCAACAATTTCGCCCACCAAAATCTGATAAATCGCACCACCACAAGCAACGATGGCGAGTATTAATGCGAGGTTCCGCCCGCATTGGGTTGACTATCAACCAGTCGCCCATGTGGTTTTCGAGGCTCTTTCCGAGGGGAACGATTTGGACATACAAACCAATTCGAGTGATTGCGATCAGCGGGTGCTGAGCTTCGAGTTTGTGGTCTTGATGTAGTCGGGCCTGCGAATTTCAGTTGCCGAACTCGACGGAGCCCCAACCCCGACGCAGCGTTGACAGCGATGGTGCCACAAGCGCCATCGCCATGGCGTCAGTGACCCGATGTACGACGAATGCCAGCAACGCCAAGGCGCATTAAACGCCGGCCAAGCCGAGACGGCCGATCGCCCGCAGCAGCAGCCGACGATCGGCCACATTAAGCCCGACGGGCTGCTGGGCAAGAACTGGCTCAAGGGCGCTGATGGTGACGCGCTTCATGCGCTGCTGTGCGGCGCCGGGCACAACCTGAGGATGATCCTGCGGCACCTGCGGGCGCTTTGCTTGGCCCTCGTTGCCTGGCTCATATTCGTCGCCCGCAACGTACTCGCGTCAGACAGCCTGAGTGCCCGTGGCGCGGGCGGCTGAAAGCGAGTTGGTCAGGACGGACTAAGAAGCTTTGGTGCGCCGCAACGCCTCAGACCACTACACCCGTGTCATCTGCGACGCCTTCGACAAATCCCACGATTCGCTGATCGACGAGATTCGCCCCGACGTATATACGCATGGCTCCCTCATCTCGATAGAGGATGTAATCTTCGTGAAAGTGCTTCTAAATGCTCGCCAGTTGCCTTTGCGAGCTGGGCGAAGGTGCCAATCGAAACTAATGCAGCAATCTAGGAGGCCATCGATGTCCCGCCACTTCATTACGCCAGCCCTGTTGGCAGTGTCCGTCCTTGCCCTGGCCGGCTGTGCCAGTGTCAGCGTTGTGAGAGTGACAGAGGGGTCACAGCAGCCTGAAGGTCTTCCGTTCTACTTGCCGCGCCCATACGTTCAGGTGTATGAGCCATTCGTCATCGGCTCCAAACCCTACCTGGTCTCCGGAAAGCTCTCCCCTGACGGAAAGTATCTCCTAGTCGACAACGTCAGCGACCAGGGTGCACTGGACGGGCTGTTCCGCTCCGACCTAAGCAAAGAGCAGGCTCCGCGGGTTCCCGTCAATGTCATACGCAAGCGCGGTGTGGCGACAGACAGTCCTGGCCTGACAGGCAGCGCACAGGGCGGAACCGAAACCTCCGCCACCGCTGCAGCGCCGGCATCCGCAATCCCCGCGGCTTCCGCCGCCAGCGCGGCATCGGCACCAGACTCTGCCGGGTCAGCTCCGACAGGTACTCAACCCAGCGGCAACTTCAACGTCTCCGTAACGAACACGACCTCCCTGTTTCCGCCGACGCTAGGCCGGCGCTTCTTCGACGTCGTTTGGATGCCTGACTTCGAAGAGAAGTATGTTGTCCAAGGCAAGCCTGGACTGGGAAATACGAACATTGGCGTGACGATGACACAGGGCTGGGGCCTCTATGGTCTTGACGCTCGCGTTGACAACAGTGCCATAGTGAAGCCACTCCTGGATTTCTACTCGACTGGCTTCGACGCGCTGGGCAAGCTCGCCAAGAGTAAGATTTTCCCGGCTGGGGAACTCACCGGAGGAGGCGCCCAGGGCGCGATTGAAACCGCTGAACTCCCGCCTGGCGCGAGGGTTACGGTCAAGGTCACCAGAGTCCAGGTGGTAGCTCCTGGTCTGTATCCGATCCTGAAGCCGAAGGAAGTGTCCGGCGCGACCGAGGCCTCCAGCGGCGCACGCGACTTGGTGACACGTCACATCCCCCTGCGCCCGTACACCAACATTGCGTTCAACACCTACGAGGTTGTTGTCGTGGAAGTTGCCAAGCCAACCGGCGACACCCCGATGAACTTGCAGCGCTACTTCGACCCATCAGGTGCGGATGGAGCGTTGGTCCCGCCTGCTCCTGCGAACAACCTCACCGGAGGCGGTAGCGGCGCAACGCTCAACGTTGCCGACTTGGAGAAAAAGGTCAACGAATTGCTGGCAAATCGCAAGGGGAGCGATGGCGCTGTTTGGAAGGTGTCCGGCCTGAAGCAGGACAACTCGAACCTGATAGGAACCGCTACGCTCTCCGGAGGGACCGCCAAGCCCACCGGCATCGTGACCATGGCTGACCTCGGCACGTTCGTTGCCAACCAAACCGGCTCCAAGGTCTTGCCTGGGAACGTGAAACTCACCGAGGCGAAGTGATGGCCACGAAGCCAAAACCTGCGTCGCCACCAGCGGCGGTCCGGCGCTGGAACGAACTCCCGCCGGAACAGCAACTCGCTACGGTCAGAGAGGTCTGCGGCACCAAGGGCGCAGCGCTGCTGAAGCGATTTGACGGCGTGATAGCCGTTGGCGCGGGGTATAAGAAATCCGCTAACGCCGTATCCGAGGCGATTTGTCTGGGTATGCTTGTCAAGAAGAAGCGAACCAAGAACATCGCCCGCCCGGTTCCCGACCGCCTGCTCTTCACGGTCATTCGCGATGGAAAACTAGTGCGGCTATCCATCCCAACTGACGTCGAGGAACTCGGCAAGGGAAAGCCGCACGCTGTCAACCTCGCTCATGGGATCCGCGCGTTCAACCGGAACAACCCCAAACAGGGGGTTCCTGGTGCGGCCTGCTGTGCCGTCGTGGATACGAATCAACCACCGAATCGATACATCCTCGGATGCCGTCACGTCCTCGCGCTTTCACTTCTGACGACGGGGTGCGCTGCTTTCAATGCCACCGATGTGGCTGATAGAGGCATGAACACGCGGGTCGGTCAGTTGTTCTTCCCACTGCCGATGGCACCAAACGGACAACCCTGTCTTGATGCTGCGATTTCCCTCGTGGACCCAAGTACCCCCGTTGACTGGCTTTCGGCCCAAGGCATCAGGCCTACCGTTGTCGAGCCCGGCGCGCGACAACCTCAAAACTGCTTCGTCTTCACACCCGACGGTCCTTTGCAGGCAATCTTTGTCAAGGAGTGGGCGAATGTCCCCTTGCGGTATGCAGGATGCGGCACAGTCATCATCGCCGGTGCCTACCAGTTCCAGGCTGCGACTGTGGGCGGCCACAGCGGATCGCCAGTGATGACACCGGACGGTACGCTCTTCGGAATGCACTTCTGGGGTGATCCCAGTCAGAGCCTTGCGATGGCTATTCCAGCTTTCATGCTGTTCCAGCCCGGTCGCTTCCCGGTCAACATCCGGCTGTAGAAGGCAAGTGAAGCCTGCGGCAGATCGGGCACAGTTCTGGACCGCAGGCCGTCCAAGCTGGGTCGGAATTTGAAGCATGATGCCGAGGTCGGCCAGCACGCATCGAATGAGGCTCGGCGAAATCCGACATTCATCCCGTCGCATCCCGCGCCGAATGAGGTGGTAGGCCGCCGGGGGCTCGAACCCCGGACCAAAGGATTATGAGTCCTCTGCTCTAACCGACTGAGCTAGCGGCCCGAAGGGGGCGATTGTAGGCAGGGGAACCCGCCGCTCCGGCGCGGCTCAGCGCGGCGCCGACAAGGCGTTGCTGACCAGCTTGGACGTGATGTCCACGATCTGGATCATGCGGTCGTAGGCCATGCGGGTGGGGCCGATGACGCCCAGGGTGCCGACGATGCGGCCGTCCACTTCGTAGGGGGCCGAGACGACCGAGAGTTCCTCGAAGGGCACGATGCGGCTTTCGCCGCCGATGAAGATGCGCACGCCCTCGGCGCGGCTGGAGGTGTCGAGCAGGCGCATCAGCTGGGTCTTCTGCTCGAACAGGTCGAACATCTTGCGGATGCTGCCCATGTCGTTGCCGAAGTCCTGCACGCCCAGCAGGTTGCGCTCGCCGCTGACCACCACCTGCTCCTGGGTCTCGGCAATGGCGTCGGTGCCGGCCTGCACCGCGGCCTGCATCAGCGTGGCGATCTCGCCGCGCAGCTGGTCGATCTCGCTCTTCAGGCGGGCGCGCACTTCGTCGATCGCCAGACCGGCGTAGTGGGCGTTCAGGTAGTTGGTGGCCTCGACCAATTCGCTTTGCGTGTGGTCGTGGGCGGTGAAGATGACGCGGTTCTGCACGTCGCCGTCGGGCGCCACCATGATGACCAGCACGCGCCGCTCGCCCAGGCGCAGGAACTCGATGTGGTGGAAGACGCTGCTCTTCTTGGGCGCGGTCACCACGCCCACGAAGCTGGACAGGCTGGACAGCAGGTGCGCCGCCTGGGCGATCACGCGCTGGGGCTGGTCGGGGTGCAGCTGGTCACGCGCGGCGGCCATGTCGGGGGAGGCCTGGTCCAGTTGCAGCGGCTGGACCGTCAGCATAGTGTCGACGAACAGCCGGTAGCCGCGGGCGGTGGGCACGCGGCCGGCGGAGGTGTGGGGGCTGACGATCAGGCCCATGTCCTCTAGGTCGGCCATCACGTTGCGGATGGTGGCGGGCGACAGCTCCAGCCCCGAGGCCTTGGACAGCGTGCGCGAACCCACCGGCTGGCCGTCCGCAATGTAGCGTTCGACCAGGGTTTTCAGCAGGGAACGGGCGCGCTCGTCGAGCATGCTTTTCATTGTACGGACATGGGCACCGGGGCCCCGTTGCGCCAAGGGCCCTGTGGTGTAATTCCCCACACCATGACCGTGCGTTTCCGCCATGCCGCGCTGATCGGCAAGTACCAGGCCCAGGGCATCCGGCCGATGCTGGAACGCATCGCCGAATTCCTGTCGCGCCGCGGGCTGGAAGTCTCGGTCGACCGGGACACCGCCTTCAACACCAGCTGGAACGACTACGGCGCGCTCACGCCCGAGCAGATCGGCGCCGCCTGTGACCTGGCGGTGGTGGTGGGCGGCGACGGCACGATGCTGGGCATCGCCCGCGAGCTGGCGGCCTACAACCTGCCGCTGGTGGGCATCAACCAGGGCCGGCTAGGCTTCATCACCGACGTGCGCGCCACCGACTGGGAAGAGGCCCTGGGCCCGATCGTGGAAGGCGACTACGAGGAAGAGCGCCGCTCGATGATCGAAGGCGGCATCTGGCGCGACGACGAGCAGATCTTCCAGGGCCTGGCCCTGAACGACGTGGTGGTGGGCCGCGGCGCCTTTGCCAGCATGGTGGAGCTGCGGGTGGACATTGGCGGCGAATTCGTCGCCAACATGCGCGCCGATGGCCTGATCCTGGCCTCGCCCACCGGCTCCACCGCCTATGCGCTGTCGGCCGGCGGGCCGATCCTGCACCCGGCGATCGGCGGCTGGGTGCTGGTGCCGATTGCCTCGCACACACTGTCGAACCGGCCGATCGTGCTGCCCGATTCGCAAGAGGTGGAAATCACCATCGTCAACGGCCGCGACACCAGCGCCAGCTTCGACACCCAGCGCCTGGCCAGCCTGCTGCACGGCGACCAGGTGCGGGTGCGGCGCTCGGCGCAGTCGGTGCGCTTTCTGCATCCGCGCGGCTGGAGCTACTACGCCACGCTGCGCCGCAAGCTGCGCTGGTACGAGGGGGTGGTGTAACCACCCCGCCCAGAGGGCCACATGCTCAAGCATCTGACACTCAAGGACTTCGTCATCGTTGACGCGCTGGATCTGGATTTCGGCGCGGGCTTTGGTGTGCTGACCGGCGAAACCGGTGCCGGCAAGTCCATCCTGATCGACGCGCTGCAGCTGGCGCTGGGCGCGCGCGCCGAGGCGCTGGTGGTGCGTGAAGGCGCCGCCCGCGCCGAGATCACCGCCACCTTTGACAGCCCGGCGTCGCTGGCCGGCTGGCTGGACGAGGCCGGCTTCGAAGGTGGCGACGAGCTGCTGCTGCGCCGCATCGTCGATGCCCAGGGCAAGAGCCGCGCCTTCATCAACGGCAGCCCGGCCACCGTGGCCCAGCTGCGCGAGGCGGCCGACCACCTGGTGGACATTCACGGCCAGCATGCCTGGCAGGGCCTGACCCGGCCGGCCGCGGTGCGCGCCCTGCTGGACGAACAGGCCGGCGTGGACACCCGCGCCATGGCCCAGGCCTTTGCCGACTGGCGCAGCGCTGCGCAGGCGCTGGCCGAGGCCCGCACCCGCCAGGGCGAGCTGGCCAGCGAGCGCGAGCGCCTGCAGTGGCAGATCGGCGAGCTGGAGCGCCTGGCGCCCGGCGCCGACGAATGGCCCGAGCTGAACGCCGAGCACCAGCGCCTGGCCCATGGCCAGGCGCTGATCGACGCGGTGGGCCGCGCCGCCGCCCACCTGGACGACGACGAGGCCAGCGCCAGCAGCCTGACCACCCGGGCGATCGACGCGCTGGACGACGTGGCCGAGTTCGACGCCCGGTTGTCGCCCGCGCTGGTCGCGCTGCGCGACGCGCAGGCGCAGATCGACGACGCCGCGCACACGCTGCGCGCCTACCTGTCGCGCGCCGAACTCGACCCGGCCCGCCTGGGTGAACTGGACGCCCGCCTGTCGGCCTGGATGAGCCTGGCGCGCCGCTACCGCCGCCCGCCCGAGGAACTGCCCGCCCTGCTGGCCGAGTGGCAGGCCGCGCTGCGCGCGCTGGACGACGCCACCGACCTGGACGGCCTGCAGGCCCGCACCGACGCTGCCGAAGCCGCCTGGCGCACCGAGGCCAGGAAGATCAGCCGCGCCCGCCAGAAGGCCGCCGGTCCGCTGGCCGAGCGGGTGACCGAGGCGATGCAGCAGCTGGGCATGGCCGGTGGCCGCTTTGAAGTCGCGCTGCTGCCCCAGGACGAGCCGCAGGCCTTCGGCCTGGAAAGCGTGGAGCTGCGCGTGGCTGGCCACGCCGGCAGCGCCCCGCGCGCGCTGGCCAAGGTGGCCTCGGGCGGCGAGCTCTCGCGCCTGGCGCTGGCGATTGCCGTCACCACCGTGCAGGCCCAGGCCAGTGGCCCGGCCACGCTGATCTTCGACGAGATCGATTCGGGCGTCGGCGGCACCGTGGCCGACACCGTGGGCCGGCTGATGAAGCGCCTGGGCCAGCGCGCCCAGGTGCTGGCCGTGACCCACCTGCCGCAGGTGGCCGCCTGCGCCGACCGCCACTATGTGGTGGCCAAGGCCGAGCAGGCGGGCCGCACGCTCAGCCGCGTCACCCCGGTGGCCGGCGAGGCCCGGGTGGCCGAGGTGGCCCGCATGCTGGGCGGCGAGCGCGCCGCCGGCACCAGCCTGGCGCACGCGCAGGAGCTGATCCGCCAGGGCGCCGGAGAAGCGCGGTGAGCCAGGAACTCTCCGACGCCGACGAACGCGAGGTCACCGCCCAGCGGGAGGTGGTGCTGGTCACCGGCACCGCCGGCTCGGGCAAGTCGGTGGCGCTGCATGCGCTGGAAGACGCGGGCTTTTTCTGCGTCGACAACCTGCCGCCCGAGCTGCTGCGCGACTTCATCCGCGTGGAGTCCGAACACGGCGTACGCCGCATGGCGATCGCGGTGGATGTGCGCACCGCCGGATCGCTGCCGCACCTGGGGCCGGTGCTCGACCAGCTGCGCGCCGAGGGCGTGACGGTGCGCAGCCTGTTCCTGGACGCCACCACCACCCAGCTGGTGACGCGCTTTTCCGAAACCCGCCGCCCGCACCCCTTGAGCAAGCCGGTGATCGACGGCGACGCCCACCGCGCGCTGTTCGAGGCCATCGAGCTGGAGCGTACGCTGCTGGCCGAGCTGCGCGAGCGCTCCACCGTGCTGGACACCTCCAAGCTGCGTCCGGCCCAGCTGCGCAGCTGGGTGCGTGACCTGGTGGGCGCCGAGGGCAGCCGGCTGACGCTGGTCTTCGAGTCCTTCGCCTTCAAGCGCGGCGTGCCGCTGGACGCCGACCTGGTGTACGACGTGCGCGTGCTGCCCAACCCCTTCTACATCCGCGAGCTGCGCGTGCAGACCGGCCTGGACGCGCCGGTGGCCGACTACCTGCAGGCCCAACCCGAGGTGGGGCAGATGCTGGACATGATCGACGGCTTCGTGCGGCACTGGCTGCCCTCGTTCGAGCACGACCAGCGCAGCTACCTGACGGTGGCCATCGGCTGCACCGGCGGCCAGCACCGCTCGGTCTACATCGTCGAGCAGCTGGCGCGGCGCTTTGCCGGCCGCGTGGCCACGCTGCGCCGCCACCGCGAGCTGGCGCCCGCCGCGTGAACGATCTGCCGCAGTCCCTGCCGCTGTTCCCGCTGCAGGCGGTGCTGTTCCCCGGCGGCGCGCTGGCGCTGAAGGTGTTCGAGGCGCGTTACCTGGACCTGATCGGCCGCTGCCTGCGCGAGAACAGCCCCTTCGGCGTGGTCTGTCTGACCCAGGGCACCGAGGCGCGCCTGCCGGGCCAGGACGAGGCCGTGCGCTTTGAATCGCTGGGCACGCTGGCGCTGCTGCGCGACGTGGACGCCGAGCGCCCCGGGCTGCTGCGCATCCGCTGCGAGGGCGGGCGGCGCTTTCGCTTCGGCCGCGTCAGCGCGCAGGCGCTGGGCCTGTGGCAGGCCGAAGACCTGCAGTGGCTGCCCGAGGACCCGCCGCAGCCGCCCGGCCCGGCCATGCAAGGCGCGGCCGATGCGCTGACGCGCGCGCTGCCCGCGATCACCGCGCGCGACCCGCACTGGCTGGCCGGCGCCGCGCGCCCCGATGACGCCGGCTGGGTGGCGCACCGCTGGTGCGAGCTGCTGCCCATCTCCTTGCAGGCCCGCCAGCGCCTGCTGGCGCTGGACGACCCGCTGGCGCGGCTGCAGGTGGTGCACGCCTTCCTGCTGCAGCAGGGGCTGATCAGCGCCTGATCAGCGCCGCAGGAGGCGCGTCAACGGCGCGGGCAAGCCCACCGCATCCAGCTCGGCCGATGCCACCCAGCGCCCCCCGGGCCAGCGGTGCTGCAGCTGCTCGGCCGACGGCGCCTCACCGCTGAAGCGGAACTGCCAGGGCGTGATGACCATGTCACGGTGGGTGAGCACATGGGTGAAGGTCTCACCCGGCGTGGCGGTGCCGGTCCAGCCCTGCACCGCGGCCTGCGCGTCGGCGGCATCGGCGCATTCGGGCAGGCTCCACAGCCCGGCCCAGACGCCGCGCGCCGGCCGCGGCAGCAGCCAGTGGGCGCCGTCGGCGCGGCGCAGCCACAGCCAGGTCAGCGCCACCCGGCTGCGCTTGAGCTTGCGGGTCTTGCGCGGGAACTCGGCGGTGCGGTCCTCGGCCCGGGCGCGGCAATGGGCCTGCAGCGGGCAATCGGCGCAGCGCGGCTGGCGCTGGCTGCACAGCGTGGCGCCCAGGTCCATCAGGCCCTGGGTGTAGGCCGGCATGTCCTGGCCTTGAGCGGGCAGCAGGTCCTGGGCCTGGGCCCACAGCGCGCGCTCCACGCGGGTCTCGGCCAGGTCGCCCTCGAAGGCCAGTACACGGGTCAGCACGCGCTTCACGTTGCCGTCCAGGATGGGCACCCGCTCGTCCCAGCAGAAGGCGGCGATCGCGGCGGCGGTGCTGCGGCCGATGCCGGGCAGGTCCTGCAGCGCCTGGGCGCTGCGCGGAAAGGCGCCGCCGTGCTGCGCCACCACCTGCTGCGCGCAGCGGTGCAGGTTACGGGCGCGGCTGTAGTAGCCCAGGCCGGCCCACAGCGTCAGCACGTCATCTTGCGGCGCGGCGGCCAGCGCGGCCACGTCGGGGAAGCGCTGCAGGAAGCGCTCGTAGTAGCCCAGCACGGTGCTCACCTGGGTCTGCTGCAGCATGATTTCCGAGAGCCACACGCGGTACGGGTCGCGCGTGCCCTGCCAGGGCAGCGCATGGCGGCCGTGCTGGCGTTGCCAGGCCACCAGCGGGGTGGCGATGTCGGGCAGCCGGGCGCTCACGCGCGGCGCGAGGGGGCCATCGCGCCGTCGCTGCGCACCAGCGTCAGCGGGCTGCGGCCGGTGGCCGAGGGCAGCGCGGCCGGGCCGCGCTCGGCGCGCTGGCGCACCGCGGTGCCCAGGTCATAGGCCTGGTCGACCTGGGCCAGCAAACGCTGGTCCTGGGCCTCGACCTCGGCCAGGCGGCGTTCCAGCTCACCGGTGGCCTGCAGGATGCGCTCCAGCGCCTCGGCGCGGCGCTTGAAGCTGCGCCGGCGTTCGCGGTACTGGCTGTCGATCATCGAGGATGCGGCCTGGTTCCAAGCCTCGACCTCGCCCTGCGCGGTCTCGAAGACGGTGCGCAGCTTGGACACCAGCATGCGCTGCAGCTGCTCATTGAAGCCGTCCTGCGTCATGCGCACGATGCGGGTGACGCCGAAGTAGCGCGCATAGCCGCGCTCGATCAGCTGCAACTCCTCGCGGAAGGCGGCCAGGTCGGGCGCGGGCTCCAGCGCCAGCGAGAAGCCGAACTCGGCGTTGAGCTGGTGGAACGAGGCCTCGAGCATCTGGCCGATCTCGGTGCAGTCGTGGGCGGCCTTGTCGATGTGGGCCACCAGGCGCTGGCACAGCTCGCCGAAGGCGGCGCGCGCGCGCAGGTTGAACCAGCTGCTGCCCAGGGTCTGCTGCAGCGCATGGACCGCCTCGCGCACGCGCTCGGAGGAGAGCGAGCGCAGCGTGCCGCGCAGCATGCGGGCATGCACCGCGCGCAGCGCCGACAGGCGGGCGGTGCAGCGTTCGAACTCGGCGGTGTCGGCGCGCACCCGGGTGAGCATCTGGTTGACGCGGCCCTGGCTCTTGCCGCGCAGGCCGCGCAGCTCCAGCATCTGCTCGGCGTTGTGGCGGCGCTGGTCGCGCAGGCGGCGCGTGGCGTGTTCCAGCAGCGACTGCACGCCGCCGATCACGGTCTTGCCCAGCAACTGCTGGCGCTGCGGCAGCAGGCTCTGGGTGAGCGCGGCTTCCAGCGCCGGCAGGCGGCTGGCGGCCAGGCGCTCGGCGTCGCCCTCCAGGCGGGCGGTCAGGGCCATGCGCGCCGAGACCGGGAACACGCGGTCTCGCTCGATGTGCAGGGTCTCGGCGGTGGTGACGCACTGGCGCTCAATGGCCGCCTCGCGGTCTTCCTCGGTGGCCAGCGGGTCGGCCAGGGTGTCGACCTTGTTGAGCACGACGAAGCAACTCAGGCCCTGGCCGCCCAGGTGCTGGGTCCAGACATCCAGGTCGGAGCGGGTCACGCCGGTGTCGGCGCCCAGCACGAACAGCGCCGCATGGGCGCTGGGCAGCAGGCCCAGGGTCAGTTCGGGTTCGGCACCGATGGCGTTCAGGCCCGGGGTGTCCACCACCACCAGGCCGCGCTGCAGCAGCGGGTGCGGGAAGTTGATGATCGCGTGGCGCCAGGCGGGCACCTCGACCTGGCCGTTGGCGGCCACCGGCGGGTTGTCGGCGCCGATCTCGTCGGACCACAGGCCCAGCGCGCGGGCCTGGTCGATGCTGACCTGGCGGGTGGCGGTGACCTCGACCACGGCGCGCGAGAGCGCGGCCATGTCAGACGGGTCCAGCTGCACGCGGTGCCAGCGCTCGCGCTGCCGGCGCCATTCGGCCAGCGAGCTGCCCTCGCGGCGGGTGTCGATCGGCAGCAGGTCCAGCGTGGGCAGCTCCTGCTCGTCCCAGCTGAGCTCGACCGGGCACATCGTGGTGCGACCCGGCGTGGCCGGCAGCACGCGCTGGCCGGCGTCGGCGAAGAAGATGGCGTTGATCAGCTCGCTTTTGCCGCGCGAGAACTCGGCGACGAAGGCCACCACCAGCTTGTCGGTGGCCAGGCGCTGGCGCAGCGACTGGGCGCTTTGCAGCGCGGCGCTGGACAGCAATTCGCCCTCGACCAGGAAGCGGGTCAGCGCGTCCAGGTCGCGCTCCAGCGCGAGGCGCCAGTCGGTCAGGGCATCCAGACCCGGCACCAGCATCGGCTGCAGGGCGGTCGGGTCGGTGTCCAGGGCGGGGTCGCGGGTCTTCACGGTCAGGCGTGGATCGTATCAGCGGCGCTGGCAACCGGGGCAGTAATAGGTGGCGCGCTGGCCTTGCAGCAGCCGGCGTATCGCGTGGCCGCAACGCCGGCAGGCCTCGCCCTCGCGGCCATAGACGCGCACGGCCTGCTGGTACTGGCCGACGCTGCCGTGCGCATCGCGGAAATCCTTCAGCGTGGAGCCGCCGGCCTCGATCGCCTCGGCCAGCACCTGGCGCACCGCCGCCAGCAGGCGCGAGGCCCGCAGCGGGCCGATGCGGTGGCAGGGCGTGCGGGGATCGATGCCGGCCTCGAACAGCGCGTCGCTGGCGTAGATGTTGCCCGCGCCCACCACCAGCTCCCCCGACAGCAGCGCCGGCTTGACCGGGGTGCGGCGGGCCTTGAGCGCGGCCAGGAAGCCGGCGTCGGTGAGGCGCTCGTCGAAGGGCTCGGGACCCAGGCCGGCCAGCAGCTTGGCGGCCGGGTCCTGCTGCAGCGACGGCGACCAGACCACGGCGCCGAAGCGCCGCGGATCGGTCATCCGCAGCAGGCCCAGGTCGGTGTGCAGGTCCACGTGGTCATGCACCCCGGCCGAGTTGGCGGCGTGCGCCCCGGTCAGCCAGGCCAGCGAGCCCGACATGCCCAGGTGCCACAGCAGCACCCCCGCGCTGGCACCGCCGGGCCGCGCCAGCGGCATCAGCAGGTACTTGCCGCGCCGGCCCAGCGGGCCGATGCGGCAGCCCGTCAGGGCTTCAGGCGCACAGCCCAGCGGCCAGCGCAGCGGCTTGCCCAGGCGCAGCGCCTGCACCTGCGCCCCTTCGACTGCGGCAATGCTTCGTCGCGTGACCTCGACTTCCGGCAACTCTGGCATGGATGGATTATCCCGGCCGGGCCGGTCTGGCGGGGGGCCCCACTAGAATCAGCCACAGCAGGAGCCCCGATGCCGCGACAGTCCGCCCCCCGTTCGACCGCCCTCGGCGCCCGCACCCCCTGGACGCCGGCGTTGCTGCTGGCCCTGCTGGGCCTGGCGCCGCTGGCCGTGTCGGCGCAGACCGCGCCGGCCGACCCCGCGCCGGCCAGCACCGCCGCCGAGCCGCCGCCCGCGCCCTCGGCGCTGGACGCGCCGATGTTCTACCAGCTGATGGTGGCCGAATTCGAGGCCAACTCGGGCCGGCTGGGCAATGCCTTCGAGGTGATGCTGGATGCGGCCCGGCGCGTCAACGACCCCGAGGTCTTCGAGCGCGCGATCGAGCTGGCCGTGCAGGCCCGCTCGGGCGACCAGGCGCTGCTGGCCGCGCGCGCCTGGCGCCAGGCGCAGCCGCGCTCGGTGGCCGCGGTGCGTGCCCAGGTGCAGATGCTGGCCGCCACCGACCGCGTGGGCGAGCTGGGCGAACCCCTGCGCACCCTGCTGCAGCTGACCGAGCCGGCACAGCGCGCCGCCACGATCAGCAGCCTGCCGCGCTTCCTGGAAGGCACCAAGGACCGGGCGCAGATGCTGCAGACCGCCGAGCAGGCGCTGGCCCCCTTCATGGAGGCCAGCGACACCCGCACCGCCGCCCGCGTGGCGCTGGGCCGGGTGGCAATGACCGCCGGCCAGGGTGAGCGTGCGTTCGCGCTGGCCCGCAAGGCCCAGGCCGATGATCCTGCCGCGATGGGCCCGCTGCTGCTGGCCGTGGAGCTGATGCCCACCGTGCCCGCCGCCGAGACCCTGGTGCAGGCCGGCCTGGCCCAGCCCGGCCAGCCGCCGGCGGTGCGCCTGGCCTATGCCCGCTCGCTGGAGCAGCGCCAGCGCCTGGTGGAAGCCGTGCAGCACACCCGCCAGGCCCTGGCCGAGCAGGGCGAGCTGCCGCAGGGCTGGCTCAGCCTGGGCGCGATGCTGCTGGACCTGCACCGCCCGGCCGAGGCCGATCAGGCGCTGCAGCGCGCGTTGCGCGAGCTCGACACCTCGCCCCCCGCCGAGGCCGTGCCGCATGGCGAGGCCACCGAGCGCCTGCGCGACATGACCGCGCAGCTGCTGGCCCAGGCGGCGGCCATGCGGGGCGAGTTCCCGGTGGCGCTGGACTGGCTCTCGCGCATCCCGCCGGAGCGGCTCACGCTCAGCGCGCTGACGCGCCAGGCCGAGATCGTCGCCCAGCAGGGCCGGGTGGACGAAGCCCGCCGCCGCGTGCGCGAGGCCCCGGTCAGCGACGAGGCCGACACCCGCGCTCGCCTGCTGGCCGAGCTGCAGGTGCTGCGCGCCGCCCAGCGCTGGACCGAGGCCCATGCGCTGCTGCAGCTGGCCCGCCAGGCCGACCCGGACGACACCACGCTGATGTACGAGCAGGCAATGTCGGCCGAGCGGCTGAACCGTTTCGACGAGATGGAGGCGCTGCTGCGCCGCCTGGCCGCGCTCAAGCCCGACGATGCCCAGGCCTACAACGCGCTGGGCTATTCGCTGGCCGAACGCAACCTCCGCCTGGAAGAGGCCGGCGAGCTGCTGCGCAAGGCCTTGAAGCTGGCGCCGGGCGACCCGTACATCGTCGACAGCCTGGGCTGGTACGAGTACCGCTCGGGCCGCCTGGACGAGGCCGAGCGCCTGCTGCGCCAGGCCTGGACCACCCGCCCCCACCCCGATGTGGCCGCCCACCTGGGCGAGGTGCTGTGGGTGCAGGGCCGGCGCGATGAGGCCCTGGCCGTGTTCCGCGAAGGCCTGGCAGGCGGCCGCAGTGCCGACAGCGTGCGCGCCACGATGGCGCGGCTGAAGGCGCCCGCGCAGTGAAGCGCCGTGCCGCGGGCCGCGCGCTGGTGCTGGCGCTGCTGCCCCCTGCCCTGCTCAGTGGCTGCGCCCACCCCGCGGCGGCGCTCAGCGCGCCCAGCCGCAGCGGCCGCCTGCTGCTGCGCGTGGGCCCGGCCGATGCGCCGCCGCTGCGCAGCGTGGCGGCCGGCTTCGAATACCAGGGCAACGCCCACGCCGGCCGGCTGGCGCTGGACGGCCCGCTGGGCGCCCGCCTGGCCGAAGCGCGCTGGGGCGACACCGGCGTGGTCCTGACCGATGCCTCGGGCGATCGCCGCTACGACAGCCTGAGCGCGCTGGCCGCCGAACTGCTGGGCGAGCCGCTGCCGCTGCAGGCGCTGGGCGACTGGCTGCTGGGCCAGCCCTGGCCCGAGGCGCCGGCCGAGCCCACCGCCGTCGGCTTCCTGCAGGCCGGCTGGCAGGTCGACACCCATGCGCTGGCCGACCAGGGCCTGCTGCTGGCCACGCGCGACACGCCGGCGCCAGCGCTGCTGCTGCGCATCGTCCTGGACCGCTGATCTGCCGTGAACACCCTGACCGACCTGCCCGCCCCGGCCAAGCTCAACCTTTTCCTGCATGTGCTGGGCCGCCGCGCCGACGGCTACCACCTGCTGCAGTCGCTGTTCCTGCCGATCGACTGGGCCGACACCCTGCACCTGGAGCGCCGCGCCGATGGCCGCCTGCAGCGCCACGACCTGGGCCCGGCCCTGCCGGCCGACGACCTGTGCCTGCGCGCCGCCCGCGCCTTGCAGCAGGCCAGCGGCACCGCCTGGGGCGTGGACATCTCGATCGACAAGCAGGTGCCCTGGGGCGCGGGCATGGGCGGCGGCAGCTCGGACGCCGCCACCGTGCTGCGCGGCCTGAACGTCCTGTGGCAGCTGCACTGGCCGCGCGAGCGCCTGCTGGCGCTGGGCGCCACCCTGGGCGCCGATGTGCCCTTCTTCCTGGGCGCCGGCCCGGCCTGGGTGGAGGGCATCGGCGAGCAGCTCACGCCGGTGGCCTGGCCGTCGCAGCGCTTTGCGGTGGTGAAACCGCCGGTCGCACTGCCCACGGCGCAGATTTTTTCCAGCCCACTGCTGACAAGAGACACCAGACCTGCTACAGTAGCGGGCTTACTTGCTGATGCAGCAGATCTTTCAAAACTGATGGCGGCGCAAGCCACCGGAGGGGCCTGGAAGAACGATTTGCAACCCGCCGCCGAAGCGATCTGCCCGGAGGTGTCGGAAGCGATCAGCTGGCTGACGCGGCATTTCGGTCACGGCCGGATGACGGGTTCAGGCAGCGCGGCATTTGCAGGTATCGACAACGGTACTGGCGCGCCATCTCTGGCGACCATGCCCGAGGGACCAGACCCGTTCGCGGAGCTGCCCGAAGGCTGGGTGGGGCGCCTGTGCCGCAGCCTCGAGCGTCATCCCCTGGAGGACCTCGCCGGCTGAAAGCCATGGTTGTCGGGTCGGGCCTTTCGGGGCGCGGTCCTGTGTAGGGGAGTCGCCAAGTTGGTCAAGGCATCGGATTTTGATTCCGACATGCGAGGGTTCGAGTCCTTCCTCCCCTGCCAAATCTCTTCAGAGTCCTGACCGCGCCTGCAAGTCATGTTGGGGCGCGGTTGTCGTTTCCAGAGTCACCTTGTCCAGGCCTGCCATCACCGGAGAATCCGACGTGCTGTTCAACACCGTCCTGTTCACGGGCAATGCCAACCCGGTGCTGGCCCGCGAGATCGCCTCGCACCTGGGCGTCGAGCTGGGCAAGGCCAGCGTCGGCCGCTTCTCCGACGGCGAAGTCACCGTCGAGATCCAGCAGAACGTCCGCGCCCGCGACGTCTTCGTGGTGCAGCCCACCTGCGCCCCGACCAATGAGAACCTGATGGAACTCATGATCATGGTCGATGCGCTCAAGCGCGCCAGCGCGCGCCGCATCACGGCCGTGGTCCCCTACTTCGGCTACGCCCGCCAGGACCGCCGTCCGCGCTCCACCCGCGTGCCCATCAGCGCCAAGGTGGTGGCCAACCTGCTGGAAACCGTGGGCGTCGAGCGCGTGCTCACCATGGACCTGCACGCCGACCAGATCCAGGGCTTCTTCGACATCCCGGTCGACAACATCTACGCCAGCCCGGTGCTGCTGACCGACCTGAAGGCCAAGAACTACCCCGACCTGGTGGTGGTCTCGCCGGACGTTGGCGGCGTGGTGCGCGCCCGCGCGCTGGCCAAGCAGCTGGGCTGCGACCTGGCCATCATCGACAAGCGCCGCCCCAAGGCCAACGTCTCGGAGGTGATGCATGTCATCGGCGAGATCGACGGCCGCAACTGCGTGATCATGGACGACATGATCGACACCGCCGGCACGCTGGTGAAGGCGGCCGAGGTGCTGAAGGACCGCGGCGCCAAGCACGTCTACGCCTACTGCACGCACGCGGTGTTCTCGGGCCCGGCGATCGAGCGCATCGACAAGTCGCACCTCGACGAGGTGGTCATCACCAACACCATCCCGCTGTCCGACGCGGGCAAGGCCTGCAAGAAGATCCGCCAGCTGTCGGTGGCCTTCCTGTTCGCCGAGACCATCCGCCGCATCTCTGACGGCGAATCGGTCACCTCCCTCTTTGCGGAGCAGAACAACAACTTCTGACCCGCATCCGCTGGCGCCCCGATGTCCGGGGCGTCTTTTCAACTGGGGCCGGCCTGGTCGCGGGAGGCCCCGACTCCCAACAAGGAGCTGTCATGCAATTCGTCGCTTTCGAGCGCAAGCTGCAGGGGACCGGAGCGAGCCGCCGCCTGCGCAACACGGGCAAGGTGCCCGGCATCGTGTTTGGCGCGGGTGAACCGACCATGATCGAGCTGGACCACAACGCCCTCTTCTTCGCGCTGAAGAAGGAAGCCTTCCACTCGTCCATCCTGGACATGGAACTGAACGGCGCCACCCAGAAGGTGCTGCTGCGCGACTTCCAGATGCACCCCTGGAAGGCCCAGGTCCTGCACATCGACTTCCAGCGCGTGGACAACACCACCAAGCTGCGCAAGAAGGTGCCGCTGCACTTCTCCGGCGAGGAGAACTCGGTCGCCGTCAAGACCGACAAGTGCATCGTCAACCACAACGCCACCGAGGTCGAGATCGAGTGCCTGGCGGTTGAGCTGCCCGAGTTCATCGCCGTGGACCTGTCGGGCCTGGTCAAGGGCAAGAGCCTGCACGCCTCCGAAATCACCCTGCCGGCCGGCGCCAAGCTGGTCAAGCACGGCACCAAGGACCCGGTGATCGTGTCGGTCGCCGAGCCCAAGGAAGAGGAAGTCATCGTCGCCGCCGCCGCGCCGGCCGCCGACGACAAGAAGGGCAAGAAGGGCAAGAAGTAATTCGCCGCCCTTCCGCCCGGAAGACCAAAGCCCCGCCTCGGCGGGGCTTTGTCGTTGATGGCGGGGTCAGAGCAGCGAGTCGGCGGCCACGTAGTCGTAGCCCAGGTCGCGCGCCACGGCCTGGTAGGTGACCTTGCCGGCGGCCACGTTCAGGCCGGCCTTGAGGTGCGGATCCTCCTTCATGGCCTGCTTCCAGCCCTTGGTGGCCAACGCCAGGCCATGGCCGATGGTGGCGTTGTTCAGCGCGAAGGTGCTGGTGCGCGCCACCGCGCCGGGCATGTTGGCCACGCAGTAGTGCACCACGCCGTCGACCACATAGGTGGGCTCGGCGTGGGTGGTGGCCTTCGAGGTCTCGAAGCAGCCGCCCTGGTCGATCGCCACGTCCACCAGCACCGCGCCCTTCTTCATGCAGCGCACCATCGGCCGCGTCACCAGCTTGGGCGCGGCGGCACCGGGCACCAGCACGCCGCCGATCACCAGATCACTCTCCAGCACCTTCTCTTCCAGCGCCTGGGCGCTGGAGTACAGGGTCTTGATGCGGTTGCCGAAGACCAGGTCCAGCTGGCGCAGGCGGTCGACGTTCTTGTCCATCACGGTGACGCGCGCGCCCAGGCCAATGGCCATCTGCAGCGCATGCGTGCCCACCACGCCGGCGCCGATGATCAGCACATGCGCCGGCTCCACGCCGGGCACGCCGCCCAGCAGCACGCCCATGCCGCCCTTGGACAGCTCCAGATGCGCCGCGCCGGCCTGCACGCTCATGCGGCCGGCCACCTCGCTCATCGGCGCCAGCAGCGGCAGGCCGCCGTTCGGGCCGGTGATGGTCTCGTAGGCCACGCAGATGGCGCCGGACTTCACCAGCGCCGCGGTCTGCTCGGGGTCCGGGGCCAGGTGCAGGTAGGTGTAGAGGATCTGGCCCTCGCGCAGCATCGCGCATTCCTGCGGCTGCGGCTCCTTGACCTTGACCACCATGTCGGCGCGGGCGAAGACCTCGGCCGCGTCGCGCACCAGCGTGGCACCGGCGGCGGCGTAGTGCTCGTCGTGCAGGCCGATGGCCGCACCGGCGCCGGACTGCACCAGCACCTCATGGCCGCGGGTGGTGAACTCGCGCACGCTGGCCGGCGTGAGGCCGACGCGGTACTCGTGGTTCTTGATTTCCTTGGGGCAACCGATGCGCATGGTCTGTCTCCTGTGGCCCGGGCCTCGTGGGCCCGTGGAAGCGCATTGTTGGGAGCGCCGGGCGGCGGGTGAACATCTATCGCCAAATCAGGGATTACATTAGCGTCTCTGATACAGGAGCCCCCTGCCGTGCACGCCCTCGATACCGCCGGCCTGGACTGCCTGGCCGCCCTGGCCGAGGCCGGCAGTTTCGAGCGTGCCGCGCAGCTGCTGTCGATCACCCAGTCGGCGGTGTCCCAGCGCCTGCGCGCGCTGGAAACCCATGTCGGCCACCTGCTGGTGGTGCGGGCCCGCCCCCTGCGGCTGACCGAGCCCGGCAAGGTGCTGCTGCGCTATGCGCGGCAGATGCAGGCGCTGCGTGCCGATGCGGCGCGCGAACTGGGCGCCACCCTGGCGCGCGACGAGCGGCTGCCGATTGCCGTCAACGCCGACAGCCTGGCCACCTGGGTGCTGCCGGCGCTGGACCCGCTGGTGCAGGCCGGCCAGCGCCAGGGCTACGGGCTGGAGCTGATCGTCGACGACCAGGACTTCACCCACGACTGGCTGCGCCAGGGCGAGGTGCTGGGCTGCGTCAGCACCGTGGCCACGGCACTGCGCGGCTGCACCGTACAGCCGCTGGGGCTGATGCGCTACATCGCGGTGGCCTCGCCGGCCTTCATTGCGCGCTGGCTGCCGCAGGGGCTGACACCGGCCAACTTCGCCCAGCTGCCCTTCATCGTCTTCAACCGCAAGGACGACATGCAGGCGCAGTGGGTGGCCCAGGCCTTCATGCTGCGCGAGCCACGGCTGAAGGAGCGCTTCGTGCCCAGCTCCGAAGCCGGCGCGCATGCCGCGGCCATGGGCTGGGGCATCGCGGTGCTGCCCGAGCTGCTGGCGCGGCCGATGATCCAGGCGGGCACGCTGGTGCAGCTGCGGCCCGATGTGACGATCGACGTCGCCCTGCACTGGCACCAGTGGCGCCTGGGCGGCGATGAGGGCGAGGCCTCGCGCGGCGGCCCGCCGGGGCTGATGGAGCAGATCGGCCAGGCGGTGATCGCCGGGGCCCGCCAGGCGCTGGCGCCGGCGGGCGGGCCTCCCCCATCAGAGGGCCAGCCGGGCGCTGCCCGGCGCCGATAATCGCCACATGATTCGATTGATCGTCGGCCTGGGCAACCCCGGGCCCGAGTACGAGGACACGCGCCACAACGCCGGCTTCTGGTGGGTGGAACAGGCCGCGCGGCGGCTGGGCGGCTCGCTGGTGCATGACCGCGCTTACCACGGCCTGGTGGCGCGGGTGAACCGTCCGGCAGGACCGGTCTGGCTGCTGGAGCCCATGACCTACATGAACCTCTCGGGCAAGGCGGTGGCGCCGCTGGCGCGCTTCTTCAAGATCGCCCCGGCCGAGATCCTGGTCGTGCACGACGAGCTCGACCTGCCGCCCGGCCAGATGAAGCTCAAGCAGGGCGGCGGCAATGGCGGCCACAACGGCCTGAAGGACATCCAAACCCAGCTGGGCAGCGGCGATTTCTGGCGCCTGCGCCTGGGCATCGGCCACCCGGGCGTCAAATCCGAAGTGGCTGCTTACGTGCTGCGCAAGCCGCCGGCGGCCGAGCGCGAGGCCATCGAGAAAAACATCGACGACTCCCTGCCCACGCTGGACGCCCTGCTGGCCGGCGAGATGGCCCAGGCCCAGCTGAAGATCCACGCCCGGCCGCCGCGGCCCAAGCCGCCGCGCGATCCGGTCAAGGCGGCAGCGCCCGCCGCCACACCGGCCACACCCGCCGAACCCGCCCCCTCCTCGGAGCCCTGACCATGCCCCCGCCGCCCTGCAGTACCCGGCGCCCCCGCGTACTGTGCGGCGGGCCCCTGAGCCTGGCGCTGTGTCTGTGCCTCGGCCTGAGCGCCGCCCGGGCCGAGGTCTACCGCTGCGGCAGCAGCTACCAGGACAGCCCCTGCCCCGGCGGTCGCACGGTGAACGTGGACGATGTCCGCAGCCCCGAGCAGCGCGCCGAGGCCCGCGAAAGGCAACGACAGGAGCGCGAGCGGGCCAACGCCCTGGCCGCCGAGCGCCATGCCCAGGAGGGCCACCGGCGCCCCGCCACGGCGCCGGCCGGCATCGCGGTGCGCCAGCCCGACGACCTGGACGCCCTGCCCTCCGAGCATCCCTGCGCCAGCGCAGAAGGCCGCCACCCGGGCAAGGCCCGGGCGCGCATCCAGTGTCTCAACGGTTTGCCGGTCTACAAGGCGCAGGCCACCCAGCGCGGCCGCTGACCGACCCCGCGCTCAGGCGGGCCTGGCGGCCGCCGCGGCGGCCTGCAGCTGCTCGTACTTGGCCTGCAGCTGCTCGCGGGTTTCGGTGTGCCAGGGGTTGATCGGGATGCACTCGACCGGGCAGACCTGCACGCACTGCGGCTCGTTGAAATGGCCCACGCACTCGGTGCAGCGGGCCGGGTCGATCACATAGAACTCGTCGCCCATGCTGATCGCCTGGTTCGGGCATTCGGGCTCGCAGACGTCGCAGTTGATGCACTCCGACGTGATCATCAGCGCCATCAGGACTCCTTGGGCTGGGACACGCGCTCACGCAGGCGCGACAGTACCGAGGGTGCCACGAACTTCGAGACATCACCGCCCAAGGTGGCAATCTCGCGGATGAAGGTGCTGCTGACGAACTGGTACTGGTCGCCCGGCGTCAGGAAGATGGTTTCGACGTCGGGCATCAGCTGGCGGTTCATGCCGGCCATCTGGAACTCGTACTCGAAGTCGCTGACCGCGCGCAGGCCGCGCACCACCACCTTGCCGCCGCGCGCCAGCACGAAGTCGCGCAGCAGGCCGCGGAATTCGACCACCTCGATGTTGCCGTACTCGGCCGACACCTCGGTGGCCATGCCCAGGCGCTCGTCCAGCGTGAACATCGTGCGTTTGTGGTGGCCGGCGGCCACCGCCAGGATCAGCTTGTCGAACAGCGCGCTGGCGCGCCGGATCAGGTCCTGGTGGCCCAGGGTGATCGGGTCGAAGGTGCCGGGGTAGACGGCGATCACGGGGCGCTGGATGCTCATGGGCTGAGGCTCGGCTCGGTGGGGAGGTGATGCTGCCACAGCGCGGCGTGCACCGCGCCGGCACGCCCGCTGCGCCAGGGCTGCAGCGCGGCGGGCACGGTGCCGGCGTAAGGCTCGCCGGCCTCCAGGTAGACCAGGCCGCCGGGCACCAGCAGGCGCGCGGCGGCGGCCAGCGCGCGCTCGCCCAGGCCGGCGGCAAAGGGCGGATCCAGCAGCACCAGCTCGAACGCGGCCGGCGGTGCCGAGGCCATCCAGGCCAGCGCATCGGCGCGCTGCACGCGCAGTGTGGTGGCCTTCAGGCGTTCGCGCGAGGTGTGGAGCGAGCGAACCAGGTCGGCGTCCTGCTCCAGCAGCGTCACCTCGGCGGCGCCGCGCGAGGCGGCCTCGAAGCCCAGCGCGCCCGAGCCGGCGAAGGCGTCCAGCACGCGCCAGCCCGACAGGTCCTGGCCCAGCCAGTTGAACAGGGTTTCGCGCAGGCGGTCAGGTGTGGGGCGCAGGCCGGGCTTGTCGGCCACCGGCAGCAGGCTGCGCTTCCAGGCGCCGCCGATGATGCGCACCTGGTGCGCCGCGGCCCGGGGCGCCCCCGGCCGGGCGCGCGCCGTGCTCACCGGCGCACCGGCACGCCGGCGCGCGCCAGCATGTCCTTGGCCTGACCCACGGTGAACTCGCCGTAGTGAAAGATGCTGGCTGCCAGCACCGCGTCGGCCCCGCCGACCTGGATGCCCTCGACCAGGTGCTCCAGCGCGCCCACGCCGCCCGAGGCGATCACCGGCACCGGCACCGCGTCGCTGACCGCGCGCGTGAGCGCCAGGTCGAAGCCGACCTTGGTGCCGTCGCGGTCCATGCTGGTCAGCAGGATCTCGCCCGCGCCATGCTCGGCCATCTGCCGGGCCCAGGCGACGGCGTCGATGTGCTCGTTCTTGCGCCCGCCGCGGGTGTAGACGTCCCAGCCCGGGCCCTTGGCAGCCAGGTCGTCGCCCACGCGCTTCTTGGCGTCGATGGCCACCACGATGGCCTGCGAGCCGTACTTGTCCGAGGCGTCGCGGATCAGCTGCGGGTTGGCCACCGCGGCCGAGTTGAAGCTGACCTTGTCGGCGCCGGCGTTGAGCAGCCGCCGCACATCGTCCACCGTGCGCACGCCGCCGCCCACGGTCAGCGGAATGAAGACCTGCGAGGCCACCGCCTCGATGATGTGCAGGATCAGGTCGCGCTCGTCGCTGGTGGCGGTGATGTCCAGGAAGGTCAGCTCGTCGGCGCCCTGCTCGTTGTAGCGCGCGGCAATCTCGACCGGGTCACCGGCGTCGCGCAGTTCGACGAAATTGACGCCCTTGACGACCCGTCCACCGGTGACGTCCAGGCAGGGAATGATGCGTTTGGCCAGCATGGCGGGTTCGGCCGGTGGCCGCAGCAGTGGGACGCGGGCAGCCGCCCGCGCCGGAAAGGAATCAGCCGTTGAGCTCGTCCGCGCGCGCCTGGCCCGCGGCAAAGTCCAGGGCGCCGGTGTAGATCGAGCGGCCGCAGATCACGCCCTCGACGCCGTCGCTTTCCACGGCGCACAGGGCCTCGATGTCGGCGATGTTGGACAGGCCACCCGAGGCAATGACCGGGATGCTCAGCGCCTGCGCCAGCTTGACGGTGGCCTCGATGTTGATGCCGGTGAGCATGCCGTCGCGGCCGATGTCGGTGTAGATCACGCCCTCGATGCCGTAGTCCTCGAACTTGCGGGCCAGGTCGACCACCTCGTGGCCGGTGAGCTTGCTCCAGCCGTCGGTGGCGACCTTGCCGTCCTTGGCGTCGAGGCCGACGATGATGTGGCCGCCGAAGGCCGTGCAGGCATCGCGCAGGAAGCCGGGGTTCTTGACCGCGGCGGTGCCGATGATCACGTAGCTGATGCCGTCATCCAGGTAGCGCTCGATCGTGTCGAGGTCACGGATGCCGCCACCGAGCTGCACCGGGATCTCGTCGCCCACTTCCTTCAGGATGGCCTTGATCGCGCCCTCGTTGATCGGCTTGCCCGCGAAGGCGCCGTTCAGGTCGACCAGGTGCAGGCGGCGCGCGCCGGCATCGAGCCAGCGCCGGGCCATCGCGGCCGGGTCCAGCCCGAAGGTGGTGGAGGCGTTCATGTCGCCCTGTTCAAGGCGGACGCATTGACCGTCTTTGAGGTCGATCGCAGGGATCAGCAGCATGGCTCGTCGAGCGCGGGTGGGAAGTGGGATGGGCGCGCGCGCGTGGACATCACGCGCGGCGACGCGAAGATTGAGGACGTGGCCGGCAGCGGGTCACGGGTTCCAGTGGAGGAAGTTGCGGTACAGCGCCAGGCCGTGCTCGGCGCTCTTCTCGGGGTGGAACTGGGTGGCGAAAATATTATCCCGCGCCACCGCGCAGGTAAAGCGATCCCCATACTCGGTCGTGCCGGCGCTGTGGTGCGGGTCCGACGGCGCGGTGTAGAAGCTGTGCACGAAATAGAACCAGGACTCGTCGGGCACGCCGGCCCACACCGGGTGGCTGCCCACCTGGCGCACCTGGTTCCAGCCCATCTGCGGCACCTTGTAGCGGCTGCCGTCGGGCTGCGTGCGGCCCTCCAGGCGGAAGCGCTTCACGCGGCCGGGGATCAGGCCCAGGCCCGGCGTGTCCTGCTCCTCGGAGTGGTCCAGCAGCATCTGCATGCCCACGCACACACCCATCAGGGGCTTGCCGGCGGCCACCGAGGCCAGCACCGCCTCCTTCAGGCCGGAGTCGGCGAACTCGCGCATGCAGTCGCGCATCGCGCCCTGGCCGGGCAGCACGATGCGCTCGGCGGCACGCACCTCCTCGGGGCGCTGGGTGACGATGACGTCCACCCCCTCGCCGGCGGCGACATGCATCACCGCCTGCGACACCGAGCGCAGGTTGCCCATGCCGTAGTCGACGACGGCCACGGTTCGCGTCATGGCCGACCTCCCGCCGGGCCGTCCCAAGGGAGGTCAGCCCCCTCGGGGGGTAGCGATGGCGCGAAGCGACAAGCTTGGGGGCTCACGTTCATCAGAGGCTTCCTTTGGTCGAAGGAACCACGCCGGCCGAGCGCGGATCAGGCGTCAGCGCCATGCGGATCGCGCGGCCGAAGGCCTTGAAGATGGTCTCGCACTGGTGGTGCGCGTTGTGGCCCTTGAGGTTGTCGATGTGCAGGCTGACACCGGCGTGGTTGACGAAGCCCTGGAAGAACTCGTAGGCCAACTGGGTGTCGAAGCCGCCGATCATGCCGCTGGTGAACTTCACGTCCATCGCCAGGCCCGGGCGGCCGGAGAAGTCCACCACCACGCGCGACAGCGCCTCGTCCAGCGGCACATAGCTGTGGCCGTAGCGGGTGATGCCCTTCTTGTCGCCCACCGCGGCGGCCACCGCCTGGCCCAGCGTGATGCCGACGTCCTCCACCGTGTGGTGGCCGTCGATGTGCAGGTCGCCCTGGGCCTCGATCTCCAGGTCGATCAGGCCGTGGCGGGCGATCTGGTCGAGCATGTGGTCGAAGAAGCCGATGCCGGTGGCCAGGCTGGCGCGGCCGCTGCCGTCCAGGTTGACCTTGACGCGGATCTTCGTCTCGTTGGTGTCGCGCCGGATCTCGGCGATGCGCTCGGTGCTCATGCGGTGGTGTCCTTCAGCGCGGCCTCGAAGGCCGCCAGCATCTGCGTATTTTCCTCCGGCGTGCCCACGGTGATGCGCAGGCAGCCGGCCAGCAGCGGGTGCAGGCCGCTGACGTTCTTGATCAGCACCTTGCGGGCCTTCATGCCGGCAAAGACCGCGGCCGGGTCGGGCACGCGCACCAGGACCATGTTGGCCTCGCTGGGGAAGGGCTGCACGCCCGGCAGCGCCTGCAGTGCGGCAAAGATGCGCGCGCGCTCGCTGCGGATGATGGCCGCCTGGCGGGCGTACTCGTCCACATGTTCCAGCGCGAACAGCGCGGCCTCGCAGTTGAGCACGCTGATGTTGAACGGCGGGCGCAGCTTGTCCAGTTCGGCGATCAGTGGCGCGCGGCCGATCAGGTAGCCGATGCGCACCCCGGCCAGGCCGAACTTGCTCATCGTGCGCATCAGCAGCACATGCTCATGGCGCTGCAGCCGCGCCAGCGAGTCGCGCGAGGCGAAGGGCTGGTAGGCCTCGTCCATCACCACCAGGCCGGGGGCGGCCTCGATGATGGCGTCGATGGCGCCGTCGTCCCACAGGTTGGCGGTGGGATTGTTCGGGTAGGCCAGCCAGACCACGGCGGGCTGGTGCTCGCGGATCGCGGCCAGCATGGCCGGCGCATCGAGCTGGAAGTCAGGCGTGGTGGGCACGCCCACGAAGCGCAGGCCCTGCAGTCTGGCGCTCAGCTCGTACATCACGAAGCCGGGCAGCGGCGCCAGGATCACGTTGCCGGGCACGTCGGCAGCCAGGGTCAGCAGGCTGATCAGCTCGTCCGAGCCGTTGCCCAGCATGATGTCGCAGCCGGCGGGCATCTGCGCGTGCTGTGCCAGTTCGGCGCGCAGCACGTCGCCGCGCTCGGCCGGGTAGCGGTTCAGCGCCACCTCGGCCAGGCGCGCGCCCAGCTGCTGGCGCAGCGCGGGCGGCAGCTGGAAGGGGTTCTCCATCGTGTCGACCTTGACCATGCCGGCGCTGGGCTGCACGGCATAGCCATGCAGGCCCTGCACGTCGGCACGCAGGACACGTTTCATGCGGTCGGCCAGGGAGGCGCTCATGGCATCAGGCTTTCGGGGCGGGTTCGTCGAGCACGGCAGGCCCGACCAGGAAGGGGTTGAGGATCTGCACGCTGTCGATCTGCTGGCCGTGCTGCAGGTCTTCGGTCAGCAGGTAGCGGCAGCCCTGGTGCTGGGCGGCCGCCACCACCAGTGCGTCCCAGTAGTTCAGGCCGAAGCGGCTCTCGATCGCCCAGGCGGTTTCCACCGTCGGGTGGTCGGTCTGCCAGGGCTTCCAGTGCTGGTAGCGGCGGACCTCGGCGCGCGCATCACCGGCCGAGATGGCGGTGGTGAACTTGCGGCGGGCGTTGTTGTAGAACTCGTTGAGCACCTGACCGCTGATGCGCCCGCAGCGGCGCGTCCAGCAGGCGCCCACCCAGCCGCGGGCGGCGTCGCGCTTGGCCGGGTCGCGGTCGTCGAAGCAGTAGAGCAGGACATTCGTGTCCAGCATCAGCAGCGTGCTCACCGGCGGCCCCGCGTGTAGATCTCGTCGCGCGTGGGGTAGCGGCCGTCAGAGCTGCCGAAGCTCTTGAACTCCAGCGCCTCGCGCATCGCGCGCTCATAGGCATCGTCATGCCGCATCTTCTCGGCCAGCAGCTCACCCACCAGGCGCGAGACGCTGGTGTTGCGGCGCGCCGCCTCCAGCCTCGCCCATTCGGCGACGCTGTCTTCCATGGTGATGGTGACGTTCTTCATCTGCGGGGTCTCCCGTGCGGGATGGTCGCAGGATAACACGAAGTTCGTGCAACACGAACTTCGTGTTCCATTGGATGAGGGATGCGCGCCATGCCCGTCACGTGCCACGCTGTGGGCGCTCCCGGGTGGTCCGAGACGGAGGATGGGCGATGAAGATGGTGAGCCTGCGATTCGACGGCGTGAGCTACTGGGCACAGGTCGATGGCGGCCCGGAGTTCCTGGTGGGCCAGCGGGTCTCCTACCAGGGCCGCAAGGGCCTGAGCAACCTGAAGGGGACGCCCGCTCAGCGCTACGATCCGCGCCGGCACCTGGCCGACCACTCGGCCGTCTGGCTGTACTTCCTGGCACCCACGGCTGCGGCCGAGGGCGGCCTGTTCCACACCCTCAATACCTACGACCGGGCCGCCTTCACCTTCGGCTTCCTGCAGTACGCGGCGCACGTGCCCGACGGCGACTTCGTGGTCTACCTGCGCGCCCTGCTGGCGTTGCCGGGCGCGGCCGACTACTTCCCGGACCTGGTGCTGCTGGATGGCCGCGTGCACCGCCATGCCGATGACGGTCTGCGTCCGCTGGAATCGGCGGCCAGCACCGCGCCGCTGATGGCCTGGCTCAACCCCAGCACGGCCCAGGTGGAGGACACCGAGGTGATCCAGGCCGCCCGCTTCATCCACTGGGTGCAGAACGACCCGGCCCACCGCGCGCTGCAGGTGCGCTCGGGCGTGGAGCACATGCAGGCCGCGATGCGCCGCTACGACGCTGCCTACGGCCTGGATGGCCGGCCGATCGAGCAGTGCCTGCTGGTGGCCGACATCCGCCACCAGGGGCGGGGCAGCAGCAGCGAGATCCGCCTGGCGCTGCAGGCGAATCAGCCGGTGGAGGCGTTGCTGAACGTCGGTGCCAACCAGTACCCGGAGCGCATCAAGACGCTGCGCAAGGCGCTGAAGATGCTGGCCGGCGAGCCGAGCTTTGCCGGCCAGCGCTGGCGCAGCGCCCTGAAGGATTTCAGCGCTTGAGCCGGTACTCAGCCGCCAGCGCGTGGCCCTGCAGCCCCTCGCCGTAGGCCAGTTCGGCGGCGATCACGCCCAGCACCTGCGCGCCGGCCTCGCTGACCTCGATCAGGCTGGAGCGTTTCTGGAAATCGTAGGTGCCCAGCGGCGAGGAAAAGCGCGCGGTGCCCGAGGTGGGCAGCACGTGGTTGGGGCCGGCGCAGTAGTCGCCCAGGCTCTCGCTGGTGTAGGCACCCAGGAAGATCGCGCCGGCGTGCTTGAGCAGTGGCTCCCAGCGATGCGGCTCGGCACTCGAGACCTCCAGGTGCTCGGGCGCGATGCGGTTGCTGATCGCGCAGGCCTCGTCCATGTCGCGCGTGACGATCAGCGCGCCGCGGCCTTCCAGGCTGGCGCGGATCACGGCCTCGCGCGGCATGGTGGGCAGCAGGCGGTCGATCGCGGCGCGCACCTGGGCGATGTAGCCGGCGTCGGGGCACAGCAGGATGCTTTGCGCCAGCTCGTCATGCTCGGCCTGGCTGAACAGGTCCATCGCCACCCAGTCGGCGGGCGTGCTGCCGTCGGCCAGCACCAGGATCTCGCTGGGGCCGGCGATCATGTCGATGCCCACCTGGCCGAAGACCCGGCGCTTGGCGCTGGCCACGTAGGCGTTGCCGGGGCCGGTGACCTTGTCCACCGGCGGCACGGTGGCGGTGCCGTAGGCCAGCGCCGCCACGGCCTGGGCGCCGCCAATCGTGAAGGCGCGGGTCACGCCGGCCACATAGGCGGCGGCCAGCACCAGCGCGTTCTTCTCGCCCTTGGGCGTGGGCACGACCATGATGATCTCGCCCACACCGGCCACATGGGCGGGGATGGCGTTCATCAGCACGCTGGACGGGTAGGCCGCCTTGCCGCCGGGCACATAGATGCCCACGCGGTCCAGCGGCGTGACCTTCTGGCCCAGCAGGGTGCCGTCCTCGTCGCGGTAGCTCCAGCTCTGGCCGCTGGCGGCCAGCTGGCGCTCGTGGTAGCTGCGCACCCGGGCCGCAGCGGCCTGCAGCGCGCTGCGCTGCGCAGGGGTGATGGCCTCGAAGGCCGCCTTCAGTTCGTCCCGGGTCAGCTCCAGCGCGGCCACGCTGTCGGCGGCCAGGCCGTCGAAGCGGGCGGTGTACTCGAGCACCGCGGCGTCGCCGCGGGCCTGCACGTCGGCCAGGATGTCGGCCACGCGCTGCTCGATGGCCGCGTCGGTGTCGGCCGACCAGTGGCGCAGGCGGGCGAACTCGGCGTCGAAGTCGATTGATCGGGTGTCGAGCTGGCGCAGGTTCAGGGCGGACATGGGGGTCAGGCCGGGATGGCGGAGGCGAAGGCGTCGATCAGCGGCCGCAGGCGGTCGCGCTTGAGTTTCAGCGCGGCCTGGTTGACCACCAGGCGCGAGGAGATCTCCATGATGTGCTCGACCTCGACCAGCTTGTTGGCCACCAGCGTCTTGCCGGTGGAGACCAGGTCGACGATGGCATCGGCCAGGCCGGTCAGCGGCGCCAGCTCCATCGAGCCGTACAGCTTGATCAGGTCGACGTGCACGCCCTTGTCGGCAAAGTGCTGGCGCGCCACCTCGGTGTACTTGGTGGCCACGCGCAGCCGCGTGCCCTGGCGCACCTCGGCGGCGTAGTCGAAGCCCTCGCGCACCGCCACGCTCATGCGGCACTTGGCGATGTTCAGGTCCAGCGGCTGGTACAGGCCCTCGCCGCCGTGTTCCAGCAGCACGTCCTTGCCGGCCACACCCAGGTCGGCGCCGCCGTGCTGCACGTAGGTGGGCACGTCGGTGGCGCGCACCAGCACCACGCGCACATCGGGCTGGTTGGTGGGCAGGATCAGCTTGCGGGTCTTCTCAGGGTCTTCCAGCACCTCGATGCCGGCCGCCGCCAGCAGCGGCAGCGTCTCCTCGAAGATGCGGCCTTTGGACAGGGCAAGGGTGATCATCACGAGATCCGTTCGATGTCGGCACCCAGCGCGCCGAGCTTGCGCTCGATGCGGTCATAGCCGCGGTCGAGGTGGTAGATGCGGTCGACCACGGTCTCGCCTTCGGCCACCAGGCCGGCGATGACCAGACAGGCCGAGGCGCGCAGGTCGGTGGCCATCACGGTGGCGCCTGAGAGGCGCGGCACGCCCTCGATCATCGCGGTGCGGCCGTCGGTCTGGATGCGTGCGCCCAGGCGCAGCAGCTCGTTGACGTGCATCATGCGGTTCTCGAAGATCGTCTCGGTCACCGTGGAGGCGCCTTCCGACACGATGTTCAGCGCCATGAACTGCGCCTGCATGTCGGTGGGGAAGCCCGGGTACTCGGTGGTGCGAAAGCTCTGCGCCTTCAGCCGGCCCTCGGCGCGCACGCGCACGCCGCCGGGCTCTTCCAGCACGGTGGCGCCGGCATCGCGCAGCTTCTCGATCACCGCGTCCAGGTGGTCGGCGCGGGCCTCGCGCAGCAGCACGTCGCCACCGGCAGCGGCCACAGCGCACAGGAAGGTGCCTGCCTCGATGCGGTCGGCCACCACGCTGTGCTCGCAGCCGTGCAGGCGCTCGACACCCTGGATGCGGATGCGGCTGGTGCCGTGGCCTTCGATCTTCGCGCCCATGCGGATCAGCATCTCGGCCAGGTCGGGGATCTCGGGCTCCTGGGCGGCGTTCTCCAGCACGGTCTCGCCCTCGGCCAGCGCGGCGGCCATCATCAGGTTCTCGGTGCCGGTGACGGTGACCATGTCGGTGGTGATGCGCGCGCCGCGCAACCGGGTGAGGCCGGGCTGCAGCCGGGCCATCATGTAGCCGTGCTCGACGTCGATCTCGGCGCCCATGGCGCGCAGGCCCTTGATGTGCTGGTCCACCGGCCGCGAGCCGATGCCGCAGCCGCCCGGCAGCGAGACCTTGGCGTGGCCGAAGCGGGCCACCAGCGGACCCAGCGCCAGCACCGAGGCACGCATGGTCTTGACCAGTTCGTAGGGCGCTTCGGGGTTGGACAGGTCGGCGGCGTTCAGCTGCACCGTGCCGTTGTCATCGCGCTCGGCCGTCACGCCCATGTGGCGCACCAGCTTGAGCATCGTGGACACGTCCTGCAGGCGCGGCACGTTGTGCAGCACCACCGGCTCGGCGGTCAGCAGTGCGGCGCACAGCTCGGGCAGCGCGGCGTTCTTGGCGCCGGAGACGCGGACCTCGCCATGGAGGCGGCGTCCGCCGCGGATCAGGAGTTTGTCCATCTGGAGATGTGGCAAAGGCCGGTCCCGCACCCAGCGGCACCGACCGGAATCGTGGAAATCAGTGCGGCGCCAGCGGCTGCAGGCCGCCCTGGGCGCCATCGGCCGCCCATTCGGCCGGCGTCAGCGTCTTCATCGACAGCGCGTGGATCTCCTCGCGCATGCGCTCGCCGAGCGCACCGTAGACCAGCTGGTGGCGGCGCACCCGCGGCAGGCCCTGGAAGGCCGGCGAGACGATGGTGGCGTAGAAGTGGCGGCCGTCGCCGTCCACCTCCAGATGCTCGCAGGCCAGACCGGCGGCGATGAAGCTCTTGACTTGGGCAGGGGTGGGATCGGCCATGATCCCCCGATTATCGCCGATGGCCCCCGGGCCGGGCCGGCCGGGGTGTCAGGCGCGCAGCTTGTAGCCGCTGTGCAGCAGCCGCAGCGTCCACGCGGCCACCACCAGCGTGGCCCCGCCCACCACCGCCAGACTCAGCCAGGGCGACACGTCCGACACGCCGAAGAAGCCGTGGCGGAAGCCATCGATCATGTAGAAGAAGGGGTTGAAGTGGCTGGCCGCCTGCCAGAAACCGGGCAGCGAATGGATCGAGTAGAAGACCCCCGCCAACATGGTCATGGGCATGACGATGAAGTTCTGGAAGGCCGCCATCTGGTCGAACTTCTCGGCCCACAGCCCGGCCACCAGTCCCAGCGAGCCCATCAGCGTGGCGCCCAGCACCGCGAACACCAGCACCCAGGCGATGTTGTCCAGCCCCGGCGGCGAGAACCACATCGTCACCACCAGCACGCCCAGGCCCACCACCACGCCGCGCACCACCGACGCACCCACATAGGCCAGGTACCAGGCCCAGGGCGACAGCGGCGTCACCAGCAGGAACACCAGGTTGCCGGTGATCTTGCTCTGGATCAGGCTGGACGAGGTGTTGGCAAAGGCGTTCTGCAGCAGGCTCATCATCACCAGGCCGGGGATCAGGAACGCCGTGTAGGGCACGCGGCCGTAGACGGTGACATGGTCCTCCAGCACATGGCCGAAGATCATCAGGTAGAGCACCGCGGTCAGGATGGGCGCGCCCAGCGTCTGGAAGCTGACCTTCCAGAAGCGCAGCACCTCCTTGTAGAACAGCGTGCGCGCGCCTTGCAGCATGCCAACCCCTCGTCGACCGGGTACGGTCGCCGATCCCCCAAGGGGATCCGGGCCGGCTTGGGAGCGGCCCGGCGCTCGGCCCGGAACATTCTCGGGGGCGTTCATGCCTTGCCTCCCTGCATGATGGCGAGGAACACATCCTCCAGGTCGGCGCGGCCGATCTCCAGGTCCTCGATGCGCACGCCGGCCTCGCGCAGGCGGGCCAGCACGGCCTCGACCCCCGCCGCATCCTTGGCCGCCACCTGGGCGATGCGGCCGGTCACGCGGGCGCGCGACGCCAGGTCGGGCGGCAGCGTGTCGTCGGTCTTGAAGCGCAGCACGCTGCCCTTGGCGTCGGCCAGCAGGTTGGCGGTGCGGTCCAGCGCGACGATGCGGCCCTGCTTGAGCATCGCGATGCGGCCGCACAGCGCTTCGGCCTCTTCCAGGTAGTGGGTGGTCAGCAGCACGGTGTGGCCCTGCTTGTTGAAGCGGGCAATGAACTGCCACAGCGTCTGGCGCAGTTCCACATCCACGCCGGCGGTGGGTTCGTCCAGCACGATCACCGGCGGCTTGTGCACCAGCGCCTGCGCCACCAGCACCCGCCGCTTCATGCCGCCCGAGAGCTGGCGCATGTTGGCGCTGGCCTTGTCGGCCAGACCCAGGCCGGCGAGCAACTCGTCGATCCAGTCGTCGTTGTTGCGCACACCGAAGTAGCCGCTCTGGATGCGCAGCGCCTCGCGCACATTGAAGAACGGGTCGAAGACCAGCTCCTGCGGCACGATGCCCAGCGCCCGTCGCGCGGCGGCGTAGTCGGCCACCACGTCGTGGCCCATCACGGTGACGCGGCCGGCGGTGGCCCGGGCCAGGCCGGCGAGGATGCTGATCAGGGTGGTCTTGCCGGCGCCGTTGGGGCCGAGCAGGCCGAAGAACTCGCCTGGCTCGATGTCGAAGCTGACGCCGTCGAGCGCCCGCACCTGTCCCCGCGCGCCGTTGTAGGTCTTGGTGACCTCTTGAAAGGAAACGGCAGGCATGGGGCCATTGTAGGGAGGACCACCAAACCCCATGGGGCACCTTGGTGCTAGATTGGTCGGCTGACATCCCGCACCATGGCCAGCCCGTCCGCCACCAAGAAACCCCGCCGCACCGCCGAGCGCATCCTCGAGGTCACGCTGGACCTGTTCAACCGCTTCGGCGAACCGAACGTCTCGACCACGCTGATCTCGGCCGAGATGGGCATCAGCCCGGGCAACCTGTACTACCACTACCCGGCCAAGGATGAGTTGGTCAACGCGCTGTTCGACCGCTACGAGAAAGCGCTGAACCCGCTGCTGAGCGCCGCCGACGACGTGCGCCACGTGGAGGACGCCTGGCTGTTCTTCCACATGCTCTTCGAGCTGATCTGGGACCACCGCTTCCTCTACCGCGACCTCAACGACCTGCTCAGCAAGAACCGTCGGCTGGAGACCCATTTCCAGTTCGTCCTGAAGCACACCACGCAGGCGGTCGAGGCCGTGCTGCGCGGGCTGCTGCGGGGCGGCGCGATCCGGCCCGACCAGCCGGCCGGCCCCGCCACGGCCAATGCCATGGTGGTGGTGCTGACCTACTGGCTGAGCTACGAATTCGTGCGCGAGCCGCGCAAGGCGCTGGAAGCCGAGCATGCCGCCACCACGCTGGCGCGTGGCGCCTGGCATGTGCTGAGCCTGCTCGAACCCTACCTGGAACCCTCGCAGCGCGAACACCTGCACCGCCTGGCGGCCGACTACCGCCAGCCCTGACCCCCGTCCGCCACAACACCCACAGGAGACACACGATGGCCAAGTGGACCGCCTTCCCCTACGACGCCGCCGACTACACCTATGACGCCGCGGCGCTGAAGAAGCACTGGGCGCGTCTGCACGCGGGCGACGCCGAGCCCTGGCCCAAGGACGAGGCCTCCCAGGCCGCCTGGGCGCTCTACCACGCCGGCCAGTTCCAGAAGGCGGTCGAGGCCGGGCTGAAGGCCGGCGGCTCGGGCCTGAACGCCGCCAACAAGGCGCAGGCGATCTACGCCAACTACCTGGAGAAGAGCGAGAAGGTCAAGCTGGCCCTGTTCACCGAAGTGGCCGAGCGCGCCGCCGCGCTGGCCGAGGCCGAGCCCAAGAACGCCAATGCCCACTACCTGCAGGCCTATGCGCTGGGCCGCTACAGCCAGGGCATCAGCGTGACCAAGGCACTGGCCCAGGGCCTGGGCGGCAAGGTCAAGACCGCGCTGGAAACCGCGATCAAGCTGAGCCCCAAGCACGCCGACGCCCACATCGCGCTGGCCGCCTTCCATGCCGAGGTGATCGACAAGGTCGGCAAGCTGCTGGGCAAGACCCAGGGTGCCGACGCCGCCACCGGCCTGAAGCTCTACAAGGAAGCGCTCAAGCTGAACCCGGCCAGCGCCATCGCCCGCGTGGAGTACGCCAACGGTCTGGTGATGCTGGAAGGCGACAAGCGCATGGCCGAGGCCGAGGCGCTGTACCAGGAGGCCGCCGGCTGCACGCCGATGGATGCGATGGAGCGGCTGGACGTGGAAATGGCCAAGGCCGAGCTGGACGACTGAGCCAAAGCCGTCCCGGCGGCGATCAGTCCTCGCCCCAGGGCAGCATCAGCGCCAGGTACAGCAGCTGTTCGAACTCGGGCTGGAAGCGCTCGATGATCGCTTCCGGGTCCGGGCACATCGCGTCGTCGGTGATCAGGCCGAACTGCACGCCGCCGGCGTAGCTGAGGATGCTCACACCCAGGCCGATGTCGCCGCTTTGCGGCACCCAGAACATCACCTGGCGGATCGTGCGGCCGCACATGCGCAGCGCCTCGCGCGGGCCGGGCACGTTGGTCATCACCGCGGTGGTCTTCTTGGCGAAGAGGTTGAGCATCGCGTCCTGCGCCGGCTTGACCAGCAAACCGGCCAGTGCCAGCAGCGCGAACACCAGCACCGGCTGGTAGCCGCCCTTGAGCGCGTTCATGCGCGCACGCACCGCGGCCAGGCGCTCGACCGGGTGCTCGATGCCGATCGGCAGCACCAGCGGCACCAGGCCGAAGCGGTTGCCCAGCTTCCAGGCCTGGTCCAGCGGGCGCAGGTTGAAGGGGATCATCGCGCGGATCTCCTTGCCCGCCGTGTCCTCGCCCTGCTCGCGCAGGTAGCTGCCGATGGCGCCGGCCACGCAGCTCAGCAGCACGTCGTTGATCGACGCATCCAGCGCCTGCCCCACCGCCTTGACCTCGGTCAGCGGCAGCGGCTCGCCCCACGCCACCCGCTTGCCGGGCGTGGCCTTGCCTTTCAGCCGCGTGGGCGAGTCGTCGGGCATCAGCGCCAGCGAGGCCAGGTCGGACACCGCCTGCGCACCGATGCGCGCGATCTCCAGCCCGCCGGCCAGCGGCTGTGTCGGGTGGGCCATCAGCTCGATCGACTTGGCCATGCCGTCGCCGGTCAGGCCGATGGCCTTGATCGTGACGTCGGCCACCGGCTTGATGAAGACATCGGCCAGCCACTCGGCCGAGTCGGCGGGCGGCTCGACATCGTGCTCGCGCACCGGCGGCGGCGTGCCGCCGTCGGTGATGGACAGCAGCACCGAGATCAGCGCGATGCCGTCGCCCACGCAGTGGTGCACGCGGGCGATCAGGGCGCTGCGGCCCTGGCCGTCACCCTCGTCCAGCCATTCGACCAGGTGGAACTGCCACAGCGGCCGGTCGCTATCGAGCGGGTCGCCAGTGAGTTCGGCCACGCGGGTCTTCAGCGCCTCCAGCGGCGCGGTGCCCGGCGGCACGTCCAGGGTCTCGGCGGTGACGTGGTGGTCCAGATCGAAGGCCTCGTCCTCGACCCAGCTGGCGCCCAGCGCATCGTGCACCACCTTCTGCCGGAAGCGGCCGTACTTCAGCAGCGCGCCACCGACGCGCTCGCGCAGCTCGGCCAGGCCCAGCGCCGGCTCGAGCAGCCAGACGCCGACGATCATCATCAGGTTGGCGTCGGAATCCATGCGCAGCCAGGCGTAGTCGACGCGTGACATGCGCTCGGCGCGGGGAGCGGACATGGGGAGCTTCCTCTAGAGAATGGGCGGGCCAGCCGGTGACGATGCTGGGTAACATCGCCAGCGTCAAGCCAGACTTTCCCACACCCGCCACCGCAGGAGACCGACCATGGCCGATCTGAAAGCCGCCTTCGAGCAAGCCGTGACCGAGAGCAAGCAGCTGCCCGAGAAGCCGGACAACATGACCCTGCTGAAGATCTACGCGCTGTACAAGCAGGCCACGCAGGGCGACGTGGAAGGCAAGCGCCCGGGTTTCACCGACATGGTCGGCCGCGCCAAGTTCGACGCCTGGGCCGAGCTCAAGGGCACCGGCAGCGACGACGCGATGCAGCAGTACATCGACCTGATCGAGTCGCTCAAGTGATCGCGGCGGGGCACGCGGCCCCGCGCCTCACTTCTTCTTGCCGGCCTTGGCCAGCGCAGCGTCGAGGTTCTTGGTGATCTCGGCCTCGATCTGGCCGGCAAAGGCACCCAGCAGCAGGCCCAGCTTGGCGTACAGGTCCACGTGCTCGCCGCTGACCTCGAGCTGGCCGCGCACGCCCGAGCGCGTGAACTCGACCATGTCGCTGTTCTCGCCCTCGTAGATCGTGCATTCCATGTCGAACTTCTGTTCGACATCCTCGGCGAACTTCAGGGCCATCTCGCGCGCCTTCTTCAGGCCCAGCGTGTGCTCACGGCGGATGCGGATCTCGGACATCGGTGGGGTCTCCGTCAGGGTTGCAGGGCACGCAAGGCGGCCTCGCGTTGGTCTCGGGGCTGGCCAGCCAGCTGCTGCACGGCCGCGTGGAAGCGCCGGAAATCGCGGCCCTCGCGCGCGAACAGCGCCTCGAAGGCCGGCACCCAGGCATGGTAGGCCGCCTGCACGCCCAGCGAGGCATTGTTGCTGCGGGCGATGTAGGCATCGAAGCCGTTGTAGCCGTCCCAGCGCTCGCGCTTGAGACGTTCATGCTCGTCGCGCAGCCGGGCCATCTCGGCGGCCTTGCCGGCGCGCTTGTCGGCCTCGCTGCCGGGGCCGCGGTACAGCGCGTCCAGCCGGTCGCGCGTGGCCTGGGTCAGCGCGCGCAGCTCGCGGCGGCGCTGGTCGAAGCGCTGGTACTGCTCGCGCGCCTCGGCGCTGGCGCGCTCGGCCAGCCAGCGCGCGCCGCCCAGGCGCTCCACCGCGGTGGCGTAGCTCTCATTGAACACGGTGTCGCCCTCGGCATAGGCCACCTGGTGGCTCAGCTCGTGGAAGATCAGGCGCGCCAGCTCGCCCTCGGGCCACTGGATGAAGCTGGAGAGCAGCGGATCGCCGCCCAGCCAGTCCGAAAAGCCCAGCGTGGAGTAGGCCGGCACCGCGTAGACGCTGGTCTCCCAGCCCTCGGGCGCCAGCGTGGCGGCGTAGGCCTCGGCCGCCGCCTGGTCGAAGTAGCCGCGGTAGCTGACGCAACCGACGACCGGGAAGCACCAGGTCTTGAGCTGCAGCGACAGCTCAGGCGCAGCCACCACGTTCCACACCGCGGCGGCGCGGTGGATGTCGGCGTAGGCGCGGTAGCTGCGGTTGTCGGGCAGGCCCAGCTCGCTCACCGCGTAGTCGCGCATGCGCTGGGTCAGCGCGAGGCGCTGCTTCAGGGTCTCGGGCGTGGCGGGGTCGGCGATCACCTCGCTCACCGGCCGCGCCGAGGCCAGCAGGCCCAGGTGGCCGCCGGCCGACTGCGCCAGGTAGCCGATCGAGGTGCAGCCGCTGGTGAGGCACAGCGTGCCGGCCGCAGCCAGCGCCAGCAGCAGCGAGCCGGCACCGGCCCACATCAGCGCGCGACCCCAGCGCATGCCCGCCGCCCCATCACAGCGCGGTCACCTCGACCAGGCAGTCGTAGAAGGACGGCGCCTGGCCCAGGTCGGTGAGCTGCTGGTGGGTCAGCTCGTTGACATTGGTGCCGTTGCGGCCGAACTTGCGCCACCACACGCCCAGGCCGTTGACCACGCCCGGCCGCGCGCGGCCGTTGACGCGCAGCACGCAATGGTGCTCGCCGCGGTCGTTGAAGACACGCACCGGCTGGCCGTCGGCCAGGCCGCGGGCGGCGGCGTCGTCGGCATGCATCTCCAGGCAGGGCTCGCCCTCGATGGCACGCAGGCTCTTGACGTTGACGAAGGTGGAGTTCAGGAAATGGCGCGCCGGCGGCGAGATCATCGCCAGCGGGTAGCGCGCGGCCAGCTCGGGCGTGGCTTCCTGGCACTCGTGGTTCAGGACCACCTCGGGCAGCGGCGTGGCCAGGGCCTTGCCGCTGGGCGTGGCGAAGCCGCCGTCGGCGAAGGGCGCGTCGGGCACCGGCAGGCGGGTCCAGCCGTCGCGCCACAGCGCGGCGTGGTCGATGCTGTCGTTGAAGGCGCCGCGCGCCAGGGCCTCGTCGCTGTCCTGGAAGCAGGGCTCGGTGAAGCCCATCCGGGTCGCCAGCTGGCGGAAGATCTCGGCATTCGAGCGCGACTGGCCGCGCGGCGGAATCGCCGGCTGGTTGATCAGCACCCAGGTGTGGCCATAGCTGGTGTGGGCGTCCCAGTGCTCCAGCTGGGTGGTGGCCGGCAGCACGTAGTCGGCGTGGTCGGCGGTGTCGGTCAGGAAGTGCTCCAGCACCACGGTGAACAGGTCCTCGCGGCGGAAGCCCGCCACCACCTTGCCCGATTCGGGCGCCACCGCCACCGGGTTGCTGTTGTAGACCACCAGGGCCTCGATCTTCGGGCCGAAGCCGGCGCCGCCAGGGTGCAGCAGCGCGTCGCCGATGGTGCTCATGTTGACGGTGCGCGGCTGGCGGCCAGCCAGCAGGTCGGGCCGCTGCAGCCAGGCGCTGCGCTTGGCCGGCGCGGCCCAGCCCGAGGCCGACAGCAGCAGACCACCGGCGCGGTGGCGCCAGGCGCCGGTGAGGCAGGGCAGCAGCGCGATCAGGCGCACCGCGTTGCCGCCGCCACGCACGCGCTGCATGCCGTAGTTCAGGCGGATCGCTGCCGGCGCGGTGGTGGCGTAGTCGCGCGCCAGGCCGCGCACCTCGTCGGCCGTCAGGCCGCAGGCAGCCGCGCTGCGCTCGGGCGGCCACTGCAGCGCCAGCTCGCGCAGCGCCGGCCAGCCCTCGACATGGCGGTCGATGTAGTCCTGATCGAGCCAGCCCTGGGTGATCAGCTCGTGCATCAGGCCCAGCGCCAGTGCGCCGTCGGTGCCGGGGCGCAGCGCCAGGTGCTGGTGGCATTTCTCGGCGGTTTCGGTGCGGCGCGGGTCGATCGCGATCAGCTTGGCACCGGCCCGCTTGGCGGCCTGGGCGTAGGTCCAGAAGTGCAGGTTGGAGGCGATCGAGTGGCTGCCCCAGACCAGGATCAGCCGGCTCTCGGCAAAGTGCTGCACATGCATGCCCAGCTTGCCGCCGTAGGTGGCGGCCAGGCCCTCGCCGCCGGCCTCGGCGCAGATGCTGCGGTGCAGGCGCGAGGCACCCAGCCGGTGCCAGAAGCGCGCCGCCATGCTCTCACCCTGCACCAGGCCCATCGTGCCGGCGTAGCTGTAGGGCACGATGGCCTCAGGCTGGCGCGCGGCGATCGCGGCCAGGCGGGCGGCGATGTCGTCCAGCGCCTCGTCCCAGCTCACCGGCTCGAAGCGGCCCTCGCCCTTGGCGCCAACGCGGCGCAGCGGTGTCAGCACGCGCTCGGGGTGGTCGGTGCGCTCGGCATAGCGCGACACCTTGGTGCACAGCGCGCCGTGGGTGGTCAGGTGGTCGGGATCGCCCTGGATGCGCACGATGCGCTCGCCGTCCACCGTCACCTTCATGGCACAGGTGTCGGGGCAGTCGTGCGGACAGGCGGCGTGGACGGTGCGCAGGGACTCGCTCATGGGCGGCGATGATGGCACAGCCGCCTCCCACGATCGAGGTCAGGGTCTCGGTCGCGGAAATGACCGAAACCGCTGCCAGAATCCTGCCCACAACATCGACCTCGTTGGGAGTCCTGACCATGAACCGCCATCGTCGCCAGGCGCTGGGCGCGCTGGGGGCGGCCGCGCTCGGCTGGCCGCTGGCCGGCCGCGCGCAGCGCAGCAACCGCCTGGTGCTGGGCCAGTCGGCCGCCTTCAGCGGCCCGGCCGCGCAGCTGGGCATCGAGCTCAACCGCGGCGCCAAGCTGTGCTTTGACGCCTTCAATGCCGCCGGGGGCCTGAACGGCACCACGATCGAGATCCAGTCGCTCGACGACGGCTACGACCCCGAGCGCTGCAAGGCCAACACCGCGCGCTTCCTGTCGGACGAGGTCTTCGCGCTGTTTGGCTATGTGGGCACGCCCACCTCGCTGGCGGCACTGCCGCTGGTCAAGGAGGGCCGCACGCCCTTCATCGCGCCGTTCACCGGCGCGATGTCGCTGCGCGAGCCGGCGCTGCGCCAGGTCTTCCATGTGCGCGCCTCGTACGACGACGAGACCGCGCTGATCGTGCGCCAGCTGACCGGCCTGGGGCTCAAGCGCATCGCCGTGTTCCGCCAGAACGACAGCTACGGCCAGGCCGGTCTGGACGGCGTGGTCAAGGCCCTGAAGGCGCAGCAGCTGGAGCCGGTGGCGGTGGGCACGGTGGAGCGCAACACCGTGGACGTGGCGGCGGCCGTGAAGGCCATCGTCGCCGGCCGGCCGGATGCGGTGGTGCAGATCAGCGCCTACAAGAGCTGCGCCGCCTTCGTGCGCCAGGCGCGCCGGGCCGGCTATGGCGGCACCTTCTACAACGTGTCCTTCGTCGGCACGCAGGCGCTGGCGGACGAGCTGGGCAAGGAGGCGCACGGCGTGATGGTCAGCCAGGTCATGCCCTACCCCTACACGCAGTCGATCCCGATCGTGCGCGAGTACCTGGAGCTGGTGCGCAAGGCCGGTGGTGGCCTGCGACCCAACTACTCGGGCATCGAGGGCTACATCGGCGCGCGCGTGCTGATCGAGGGGCTCAAGCGGGCCCGCAGCATCAGCCCGGACGGCCTGGTGGGCGGTCTGGAGGCGCTGCAGAACCACTCGCTGGGCGGCTTCAGCGTCAACTTCTCGGCCGGCAACCATGTGGCCTCGCGCTTCGTCGAGCTGTCGATGCTGACCGAGAACGGCGGCGTGCGTCGCTGACCCCCGGCCCACCGGGGTCGGGCCCCGACCGCTAAGATCGCCCCCATGGCCCTGATCGACGACCTCCGCCCCCACCACGACGAGATCACCCGCATCCGTCGTGACCTGCACGCCCACCCGGAGCTGTGCTTCCACGAGGTGCGCACCGCCGAGGTGGTCGCGCAGCGCCTGACCGAGTGGGGCATCCCGATCGAGCGCGGCCTGGGCACGACCGGCCTGGTGGGCATCATCCGCGGCGGCGACAGCCCGCGCGCCGTGGGCCTGCGCGCCGACATGGACGCGCTGCCGATGACCGAGTTCAACACCTTCGAGCATGCCAGCCGCCACCCCGGCCGCATGCACGCCTGCGGCCACGATGGCCACACCGCCATGCTGCTGGCGGCGGCGAAGCACCTGGCCACGCACCGCAACTTCGACGGCACGGTCTACCTGATCTTCCAGCCGGCCGAGGAAGGCGGCGGCGGCGCCCGCGAGATGATCAAGGACGGCCTGCTGCAGCGCTTCCCGATGGACGCGGTGTTCGGCATGCACAACTGGCCCGGCCTGCCCGCGGGCGACCTGGCGGTGTGCCGCGGCCCGGCGATGGCCTCGAGCAACGAGTTCAAGATCACGATCCGCGGCAAGGGCTCGCACGCCGCACTGCCGCACAACGGCATCGATCCGGTGCCGGTGGCCTGCCAGATGGTGCAGGCCTTCCAGACCATCGTCACGCGCAACAAGAAGCCCACCGACGCGGCGGTGATCTCGGTCACGATGATCCACACCGGCGAGGCCACCAACGTGGTCCCCGACCAGTGCGTGATCGAGGGCACGGTGCGCACCTTCACCCTGCCCGTGCTCGACATGATCGAGCAGCGCATGGGCGAGATCGCGCGCCACACCGCCGCGGCCTTCGGCGCCACGGTCGATTTCGAGTTCGTGCGCAACTACCCGCCCACCATCAACCACGACGCCGAGGCCGATTTCGTCCGCTCGGTGATGCAGGAGGTGGTCGGTGCGGAGCGCACCCACGAGTTCGACCCGACGATGGGCGCCGAGGACTTCAGCTACTTCCTGCTGGAGCGCCCGGGCGCCTACTTCGTGATCGGCAACGGCGAGGGCGACCACCGCGGCGCCTATGCCGACGCCACCCACGGCCTGGGCCCCTGCACGCTGCACAACCCGCACTACGACTTCAACGACGCGGTGATCCCCACCGGCGCCGCGCTCTGGGTGCGCATCGCCGAGCGCTGGCTGGCGCCGCGCTGAGCACGCTGCGCTCACACGTCCTTTTTTGACCGCAAGCGGTCCGCGCGCGGCCTGGGCGCTGGACGCGCGGTGGGCGACGATGGCATCCTCATCCACAGCCATCGCCCACCCGCCATGTCCACCACCGCCCTGCTGCTGATTGACGTCCAGGACAGCTTCACCGCCCGCCCCTACTGGCAGGCCGACCGTGCCGCCGCCTTCCTGGCGCGCTGCAACGCCCTGGTCCAGGGCTGCGTGGCCGCCGGCGTGCCGGTGGTGCGCATCTTCCACACCGACGGCCCCGACACGGCCGACAACCCCTTCGCCCACGCCAGCGGCCTGGTGCGGCCGCTGCAGGGCCTGTGCGCCTTCGATGCCGCGCTGACGGTGGAGAAGCACCGCCACAGCGCGCTGGTCGGCACCGGGCTGCCGGTCTGGCTGCACCAGCAGGGCATCCGCCGCCTGATCGTGGCCGGCATCCGCACCGAGCAATGCTGCGAGACCACCACCCGCCACGCCAGCGACGAGGGCTGGACGGTGGACTACTGCACCGAGGCCACGCTGACCTTCGACATGCGCACGCCCACCGGCAGCGTGCTGAGCGCCGAGGCGGTCACCGAGCGCACCGAGACCGTGCTGGCCGGCCGCTTCGCCACGCTGGTCACGGTGGCGCAGGCGCTGGAGCGTGCCCGGTGAGTACGCGCACCACGGTCCTGCTGCTGGCCTTCAACGAGATGGAGCTGCTCGACTTCGCCGGCCCCTACGAGGTCTTCACCACCGCGGCGCGGGTCCATGCCCGGCGCCAGGGTGGCGCCGGGCCGCGCTTCCAGCTGATCACCGCCTCGGCCGACGGCTGGCCGGTGCGGGCCCGCGCCGGGCTGGCGATCAGCGTCGACCACGCGCTGGCCCAGGCACCGGCGACCGACTGGCTGCTGGTGCCCGGCGGTGTGGTCGACGGGGTGCTGGCCCAGCCGGCCACGCTGGCCGAGCTGGCGCGGCGCGCCGGCGACGCGGCGATCACCGCCTCGGTGTGCACCGGCGCCTTCGTGCTGGCCGCGGCGGGCATCGTCACCGACCAGGCGGTCACCACCCACTGGGAGGATGCCGAGGACCTGGCGCAGCGTTTTCCGGCGCTGCAGGTGCGGCCCGAGCGGCGCTGGATCGACAACGGCCGCAGCGCCACCTCGGCTGGCATCGCTGCCGGCATCGACATGGCGCTGCACCTGGTGGCGCGCGCGGCCGGACCCGAGCTGGCGCAGGCCACCGCCCGGCAGATGGACTACCCATGGTCGCCGTCGCCCTGAGGCCGGCGGCCGCGGCGCCGGTGGACGTGTGCTTCGTCGTCCTGCCGGAGTCGCTGTTGCTGGACCTGGCGGGCCCCGCCGAGGCCTTCCGGCTGGCCAACCAGGCGCTGGCGCGGCAGGGCCGCGCGCCGCTGTGGCGGCTGCGCCATGTCGGGCCGCAGGCCCAGGTGCGCTCCTCGGTGGGCGTGCAGCTGGCGGGCATCGAGCCGCTGCCGGCATCCCTCGAGCGCCCGACCTGGGTGGTGCTGCTGGGCCGCCCGGGCGAGGCCGAGGCGGTGGTGCGCGCCCAGGCCCCGTGGCTGGCGGCACGCGACTGGCTGTCCCGCGTGCTGGGACCGGCCCTGGCCGACCCGAGCTCTCCGCACCGGCTGCTCACCGTCTGCTCGGGCGCGCTGCTGGCGGCCGATGCCGGCCTGCTGTCCGGCCGCTGCACCACCACCCACCACGAGTTGCTGGACGACCTGGCGCGCCTGGCCCCCGGTGCCCGGGTGCTGGCCGACCGGGTGTTCGTCGACGACGGCAACCTGCTGTGCTCGGCCGGCGTGACCGCCGGCATCGACCTGGCGCTGCACTGCATCGCGCAGCATGCCGGCGAGGCGCTGGCGGCCGAGGTGGCGCAGGTGCTGGTGGTGTTCCACCGCCGCGGCGCCGGTGACCCCGAGCGCTCGCCGCTGCTGGCCGGACGCAGCCACCTGCATCCCGCGCTGCACCGGGTGCAAAACGCGGTGGGCGAGCGCCCGGCCGAGGACTGGACGCTGGAGCGCCTGGCCGAGGTCGCCCATGTGACGCCGCGCCACCTGGGCCGGCTGTTCGCCGAGCATGTGGGCTGCACGCCGCGCGACTACGTGGAGCGGGTGCGCAGTGCCTTCATGCGCGAGGCCCTGGCCGCGGGATGGCCCATGGCCCGTGCGCTGGCGCTGGCCGGTTTCAGCAGCGACCGCCAGTGGCGGCGGGCCCGGGCGCGGGGTTCAGCAGCGGATGCCGCGTGAGGCCAGGTCGCGCTCCAGGCGCGCCGGGTCGGTGAACAGCAGCGCCGGCAGGCCGAAGCGGTTGGAGGCCTCGATGTTGGCCAGGTGGTCGTCGATGAACAGGCTGTCGCGCGGCGTGATCTCGAAGCGCTTCAGCGCCAGTTCGTAGATCGCCGGGTCGGGCTTCTGTAGCCGCACCTCGGACGAGAAGATGCCGTCCTCGAAGCCCAGCAGAAAGTCGTGCGTGCGGCGCAGGTGATCGGCGTAGGGGGCCGGCATGTTGGACAGGAAATACAGGCGGTGGCCAGCGGCGCGCAGGCGGCGCAGCAGGGCCACCATCTCGGGCACCGGGGCCAGTGCGTCGGGCACCGCATCCAGCACCGCCTGCACCTCGGCCAGCGTCAGGCCCGTGCGGGTGGCGATGCGCTTAGCGGTTTCTTCGGCCGTCGCATGGCCGCCATCGAAGGCGCCCCAGTCGCCGGTGTAGCCCTGGAAGAAGCGGTCCTTCCACTGGTCGGCCGCCTCCGGCGTATTGGCCCGCTCGGGCAGCACGCGGGCGATCAGGCGCACCGGGTTCCACTGGAAGACCACACCGCCGAAATCGAAGATCAGGTGGGTGGGCTTCATCGGGTGTCCTTGAGGTGGTCAGGCACGCAGACGTTGTAGCAGCGCGGCGGTGGAGCCGTCCAGCCCGGACAAGTCCCCGGAGGCGAAGCGCGGCAGCAGCTGGTTGCACAGCGCCTTGCCCAGCTCCACGCCCCACTGGTCGAAGGCGTTGATGCCCCAGACCGCGGCGCTGGTGAAGACGCGGTGCTCGTACAGCGCGATCAAGGCACCCAGCGCGCGCGGCGTCAGCGCGTCCAGCACCAGCGTCGTGCTGGGGCGGTTGCCGGGGAAGCTGCGGTGGCGCGACAGCACGGTGCGGTCCAGCGTGGCCGATGCGGTGGGGGCGCTCTCGGTGGCGGCCTCGGCCGCCGTCTTGCCCAGCATCAGCGCCTGGCTCTGCGCCAGGCAGTTGGCCAGTGCCTTGGTGTGCAGGTCGGCGTGCTCGTGGGTGGGGGTCTTCACCGCGATGAACTCCACCGGGATCACGTCGGTGCCCTGGTGCAGCATCTGGAAATAGGCGTGCTGGCCATTGGTGCCAGGCTCGCCCCAGACCACCGGGCTGGTGCCCAGGCGCAGTGCGCGGCCCTCGCTGTCCACCCGCTTGCCGTTGGACTCCATCTCCAGCTGCTGCAGATAGGCCGGAAAGCGCTTCAGGCCCTGGTGGTAGGGCGCCACCGAGCGGCTGCTGAAGTGGTGGAAGTTGCGGTACCAGACGTCCAGCAGGCCCAGCTGCACCGGCAGGTTCTCGCGCAGCGGCGCCTGGGCGAAATGCTGGTCCATCGCGTGCGCGCCGGCCAGGAAGGCGCGGAAGTGGTCAGCGCCGATGGCGATGGCCAGCGGCAGGCCGATCGCGCTCCACAGCGAGTAGCGGCCGCCCACCCAGTCCCAGAACCCGAAGGTCTCGGTGATGCCGAACTCGGCCGCCGCCTTCAGGTTCGTGGTGACGCCAACAAAGTGCTTGCGCGTGTCGGTGCCGCCGTTGGCCAGGAACCAGGCCCGGGCGACGCCGGCATTGGCCATCGTCTCCTGGGTGGTGAAGGTCTTGCTGGCGATGATGAACAGCGTGGTGGCCGGGTTCAGGCGGCGCAGCACCGGCGCGATGTCGTGGCCGTCGACGTTCGAGACGAAGTGCAGCCGCAGGCCCGGGTGGGCGAAGGCGTCCAGCGCCGGCACCGCCATCTGCGGGCCCAGGTCGGAACCGCCGATGCCGATGTTGACGATGTCGGTGATGCCGCTGGTGGCGGTGTCGCGCACCCGCTCGGCAAAGGCCAGCAGGCGGTCGAGCACCTCGTGCACCTCGTCGCTGAACGGCCCGGCGCCGCGCGGCGCGCGCAGCGCGGTGTGCAGCACGGCGCGGCCTTCGGTGGTGTTGATCGGCTCGCCGGCGAACATGGCGTCACGGCGTTCGGCCAGGTGCACGCCCTCGGCCAGCTCCACCAGCAGGCGCCGCGTGCTGTCGTCCCACAGGTTCTTCGACAGGTCGGCGAAGATCTCGGGCGCCTGCAGCGAGAAGGCCGCGGCACGGCCGGCATCACGCGCGAAGGCCTCGCGCAGGTCCAGCTCGCGGCCGTGGGCTTCGTAGTGGCCGCCCAGGGCGGTCCAGGCGATGGTCTCGTCGCAGCGCGGGTGGCTCATCTCAGGCTCCCAGGATCAGGGTGTCCAGCTTGGCCGAGTCGGCGGCGAACAGGCGGATGCCCTCGGCCAGCTTCTCGGTGGCCATGGCGTCCTCGTTCAGCGCATAGCGAAACGAGGCCTCGTCGTGATGCACCGCCGGCAGGTCCAGATCGCGCGCGGCGGCGGCGTCCAGCGCCGGCGTCAACGGCGCCTCGGCCGCCTGCAGCTGGGCCAGCAGATCGGGGCTGATCGTCAGCAGGTCGCAGCCGGCCAGCGCGGTGATCTGGCCGATGTTGCGAAAGCTCGCCCCCATCACCTCGGTGGCGATGCCGTGCTTCTTGTAGTGGTTGAAGATGCGCGCCACCGAGCGCACGCCGGGGTCGTTGGCGCCGGACTGCGCGGCCTCGTCCCAGGCGGCGCCGGCCTGCTTCTTGGCCCAGTCGTAGATGCGGCCGACGAAGGGGCTGATCAGCTGCACGCCGGCGTCGCCGCAGGCCACCGCCTGGGCGAAGGAGAACAGCAGCGTCAGGTTGCAGTGCGTGCCTTCGGCCTCCAGTTCGCGCGCGGCCTGGATGCCCTCCCAGGTGGCGGCGATCTTGATCAGCACCCGCTCGCGCGGGATGCCGGCGGCCTCGTACAGCGCGATCAGCCGGCGGGCACGGGCCACGGTGGCGGCGCGGTCGAAGGACAGGCGGGCATCGACCTCGGTGGAGACGCGGCCCGGCACCACCTTCAGGATCTCCAGCCCGAAGCGCACCAGCACCTGGTCGACGATCACATCAAGCGGTTGGTCGCGGTGGGCCGCCACGGTGTCCTTCAACAGCGGTGCGTATTCCGGCTGCTGCACCGCCTTCAGGATCAGCGAGGGGTTGGTCGTGGCATCCCGCGGCGCGTACTGCGCCATCTGGTGGAAGTTGCCGGTGTCGGCCACCACCGTGGTGTAGGCCTTGAGTTGGTCGAGCTGGTTCATGGCGTGGTGTGTGCTGTGGCGCCAGCAAGGCGCGTTCCAGAGGGAATTAGAACCCGAGGGCGCGGCCACCGGGGTTCGAGTCGGTTACATCGCGCCAGGGCCAAGTCCCTGCCCTGATTGACCGACACAAGAAACTCATGCATCATGATATCCGTAACTTAATTACATCACCATGTCCTTTGACCTCGTGTTCTTCGGCGGCACTGGCGACCTCACATGGCGCAAGCTGATGCCCGCGCTGTTCCAGGCCTTCCGCCACGGCAAGCTGCCCGGTGGCGGCCGCATCCTGGCGGTGGCCCGTGACGACCGCAGCGACGGCGACTACCGCGCCTTCATCAAGGAGCGCTTCTCCGAGGTCGAGCCGTCCAAGCGCCCCAGCGACGAGGAGTTCGCCCGCTTCGCCGAGCTGCTGCACTACCGCCGCATGGACCTGTCGCAGCCGGCCGACTACGCCGGCCTGAAAGCCTGGCTGGACGAGCGCGGTGCCGACACCGCGGTGCTCTACCTGGCCACCAGCCCGCACCTGTTTCCGGTGATCTGCGAACAGCTCGGCGCCGCCGGCCTGAACGGCCCCAAGGTGCGCGTGGTGCTGGAAAAGCCGCTGGGTCACGACCTGGCCAGTGCGCAGGAGATCAACCGCGTGGTGCGCTCGGTGTTCACCGAGACCCAGGCCTTCCGTATCGACCACTACCTGGGCAAGCCCAGCGTGCAGAACCTGATGGCGCTGCGCTTTGGCAATGCGCTGTTCGAGCCGCTGTGGCGCCGCGAGAGTATCGCCAACATCCAGATCACGCTGGCCGAATCATTGGGCGTGGGCACACGCGGCGACTTCTACGACCGCACCGGCGCGCTGCGCGACATGATCCAGAACCATGCGCTGCAGCTGCTGACGATGATCGCGATGGAGCCGCCCTCCACCAACGACGCCGACGCCATCCGCGACGAGAAGCTCAAGGTGCTGCGCTCGCTCAAGCCCTTCACCGCCGAGAGCGTGGCGCGCGATGTGGTGCGTGGCCAGTACCGCGCCGGCACCGCTGACGGCAAGAAGGTGCCGGGCTACCTGGAGGAGGTCAAGGTGCCCGCCGGCAGCCACTGCGAGACCTTTGTCGCCCTGCGCACCGAGGTGCAGAACTGGCGCTGGGCCGGCGTGCCCTTCTACCTGCGCACCGGCAAGCGCCTGGCGGCGCGCGATGCGCAGATCGTAGTCAACTTCCGCCCGGTCCCGCACCCGATCTTCCCCGGCCCGACGCTGGCCAACAAGCTGGTCATCAAGCTGCAGCCCGAGGATGGCCTGGAGCTGCACATGCTGGCCGCCAAGGGCTCGGGCACCAGTGATGCGCTGGCGCCGGTGTCGCTGGACCTGGACTTCGACAAGGCCTTCCCCAGCGACCGCGTGGGCGCCTACGAGCGCCTGCTGCTCGACGCCATCGCCGGCCGCCTGAACCTGTTCGTGCGCAGCGACGAGCAGGAGCAGGCCTGGCGTTGGGTCGAACCCATCCTGGACGCCTGGCAGCGCGACGGCAGCAGCCTGAAGACCTACGCCGCCGGCAGCTGGGGCCCGGCCGCCGCCAGCGCGCTGGTGGCGCGTGACGGCTGCGCCTGGGCGGAAGAGCAATGAGCGCGCGAAGCCGCGCCCAAGCGCGAATCCTGCCGTGCGCGGCACGGAGGATCGCCCCATGAGCCGCGACTGGACCAGCGCCCTGCTGGGCGGCACGCCCAGCGCCTCGCCGGTGGGCGTGCGCTGGGCGCATGGTCGCTCTGGCGCGACAATCCACGGTCAACTGGTATCGCCCGACATGCTCGACCGTATCCGCGCCTCCATCCCCGCCCTGCCGCCCGCCGAGCAGCGCGTTGCCAAGCTGGTGCTGGCCGACCCGCGCAGCTTCGCGTCGATGCCGGTGGGCGAACTGGCCGAACGCTCGCATGTCAGCAAGCCCACGGTGGTGCGTTTCTGCCGCAGCGTGGGCTATGACGGCCTGGCCGACTTCAAGCTCAAGCTGGCCGGCACTGTCAATGAAGGCGTGCCCTTCGTGCACCGCGCGGTGGACGAGGACGACAAGCCCGGCGACATCATCGTCAAGGTGATCGACAACGCGGTCAGCGCCCTGCTCAAGTACCGCAACGACGCCACCAACCACGCCTTCGACCGCGCGATGGCCGCGCTCACCGAGGCCGCCCAGCAGGGCCGGCGCATCGAGTTCTACGGCGTGGGCAACTCGGGCATCGTGGCGCAGGACGCGCAGCACAAGTTCTTCCGCCTGGGCATCAACTCGGCGGCACTGGGCGACGGCCATGTGCAGGTGATGAGCGCCACGATGCTGCAGCCGGGCGACTGCGCGATCGTGATCTCCAACTCGGGCCGCAGCAAGGACCTGATCGACGCCGCCGAGATCGCCCAGAAGAAGGGTGCCACGCTGGTGGCGATCACCGCCAGCGGCTCACCGCTGGCGCAGCTGGTGCAGTCGGCCGGGCAGATCCTGCTGCCGGCCGACCACCCCGAGGATTTCGAGCGCTACGTGCCGATGGTCTCGCGCCTGCTGCACCTGATGATCATCGACATCCTGACCACCGGCGTGGCGCTGCGCCTGGGCCCGGCACGCCGGCCGGTGCTGCAGGAGATCAAGCGCAACCTGCGCCAGCGGCGCTACCTGCAGCCCGAATAGGCTCAGGTCAGCGCCAGCAGCCCCTGCACGCCGTACAGGCGCGCCAGGTCCTGCAGCCGGGGCGGCGCGCCCCGCACTTCGAAGCGCAGGCCGCGCGACGCGGCCTGGCGCTTGAGCTCGAGCAGCACGGCCAGCGCCGACGAGTCGATCTGGGTCAGTGGCGACGCATCGACCACCGCCTCGCCCTGGGCAGAAGCCAGTGCGCCGGACAGCGCGGCCAGCGTCTGGCGCGCCTCGCGCAGCGTCAGTTGGGCGGGCAGCGCCAGCATCAGGCCTTGCCGCCCGTCGCCGCCTTGGCGTTCTTGTCGGCCAGCGACTTGATCAGGCCGTCGATGCCGTTGGCGTTGATCTCGGTGGCGAAGCTGTTGCGGTACTGGTCGACCAGCCACACGCCCAGCACATTGACGTCGTAGATCTTCCAGTCGGTGCCGGCCTTCTCGAGGCGGTAGTCCAGCTGGATGGGTTCGCCCTTGCCCTTGATCTCGGTGCGCACCACGACCTCGGTGTCGTCGGCACCGCCGCGCTGGGGCTTGAGCTTGATGGTCTGGTCCTTGACCTGGCTGAGCGCGCCCGCGTAGGTGCGCACCAGCAGGGTCTTGAACTCGGCCTGCAGGCGCTGCTGCTGCTCGGGCGTGGCGGTGCGCCAGGCACGGCCCACCGCCGAGGCGGTCATGCGCTGAAAGTTGACATGCGGCATCACCTTGGCATCGACCAGGGCGTTGATCTTGCCCACGTCACCGGCCTGGATGGCCTTGTCGGCCTTCAGCGTGTCGAGCACTTCGGTGGACAGCGCCTGGATCTTGGCATCGGCCGTCACGGCCTGGGCCTGGGCGGCCGGTGCCACCAGGGCGGCCACCGCCAGCACGGCGGGCGCGGTCCAGCGGGCGATCAGAGCGGATTCAAACATCGGCTTTTCCTTCTCGGATGAGCGCGGCATGAAGGCCGCGCGGTACTCCCTCAACGCACCGGGGCGGCAGCGGTTCACCGCCCGGGCGTGACAAATCGTGCGTTCACTGCGCGGCGTCCTCGTCGGGCGGGTCACCGTCCCAGACCAGGTTGCGCCGACGCGCCAGGTAGGCGTCGCGCAGGAAGGCATAGGGGTCCAGCGACACATCGCCCAGCAGTTTCGAGGCGCCCAGCAGTTCAGCGCGGGTCTGGGTGAGCTGCAGGCCGTTGGCGGCGATCACGCCACTGTCGCCCTGAATCACATGGCTGACCGAGGTGGCTGCCTTGTCCAGCGGCAGCGCGGCGGCATCGCGTAGCGTGCTGGGACCGAACAGCGGCAGCACCAGGTAAGGCCCGGAGGGCATGCCCCAGTAGCCCAGGGTCTGGCCGAAGTCCTCGCTCTGGCGCTCCAGGCCCATCTCGGTGGCGGGGTCCAGCACGCCGCCCAGGCCGAACACGGTGTTGGTGGCCACGCGCAGCGTCATCTGCGCACCCTGCACCACCTTGCCCTGCAGCAGCTTGTTGACCGCCGACCAGACGTCGCCGATGTTGCCGAAGAAATTGCCCACGCCCGAGCGCACCAGCTCAGGCACCGCGGCCACATAGGCCTCGGCCACCGGCTTGAGCACGGCCTTGTCCAGGCCGTCGTTGAAGCGGTAGACGGCGCGGTTGCCGCGCTCGAAGGGGTCCTTCGGAGACGCCAGCGGGGCGGGCGCAGCGGCCGTGTCCGCAGCCGCACTGGCCGACTCGGCGGCAGCGGTCTGCGCCCACAGCGGCGTGGCGGACAGCCCCAGGGCCAGCAGCAGCGCGGCGGTCTTCATTTCTTGTCTCCGTCGCCGGCTTCGGCGGCCTTGTTGAACAGGAACTGACCGATCAGGTTCTCCAGCACAACGGCCGACTGGGTCTGGCGGATGACGTCGCCCGCGGCGAGGTTCTTCTCGTCGGCGCCGGGTTCGATGCCGATGTACTGGTCGCCCAGCAGGCCGGCGGTGAGGATCTTGGCCGAGGAGTCCTTGGGGAATTCAACCCCGCGGTTCACGTCCAGCGTGACCACGCCCTGGTAGGTCTTGGGGTCGAGCACGATGGCGGTGACGCGACCGACGTTGACACCCGCCGAGCGCACCGGCGCGCGCACCTTCAGGCCGCCGATGTTGTCGAAGCGGGCCTGCAGTCGGTAGGTGTCGCCCCCGCTGGCGAAGCTGCCCAGGTTGGCGGCCTTCAGCGCCAGGAAGACCAGGGCCAGCGCGCCGAGGGCGACGAACAGGCCGACGAGGATTTCGATGCTTTTCTTGTTCATGAGGAGATCTCCCGGGTCCGTTCAGGGGGTGGAGAACATCAGCGCGGTGAGGATGAAGTCCATCGCCAGCACCCCCAGCGAGGCGTTCACCACGGTGCGGGTGGTGGCGTAGGCCACGCCTTCGGGCGTGGCTTCGGTCTCGTAGCCCTGGTAGAGCGCGACGGTGGTGCAGATCACGCCGAAGACGAAGGACTTGACGATGCCGTTGCCGACATCGCGCCAGACATCCACCCGGTCCTGCATGATCGACCAGAAGTTGCCGGCGTCCACGCCGATCAGCAGCACGGCCACCACATAGGCGCCCAGGATGCCGATCGCCGAGAACAGCGCAGCCAGCAGGGGCATGGCGACGATGCCGCCGATGAAGCGCGGTGCCAGCACGCGCTGGCGCGGGTCGATCGCCATCAGCTCCATCGCGGCGATCTGCTCGCCCGCCTTCATCAGGCCGATCTCGGCGGTCAGCGAGGTGCCGGCGCGGCCGGCGAACAGCAGCGCGGTGACCACCGGCCCGAGTTCACGCACCAGCGCCAGGTTGACGATCAGGCCCAGCGACTCGGCCGCGCCGTAGGTGACCAGCGCGTAGTACATCTGCAGCGCCAGCACGAAGCCCACCGCCAGGCCCGAGGCCAGGATGATCACCAACGAGCGGTTGCCGATCGCGTGGATCTGCTGCACCACCAGGCCGAAGCGGCGCAGGGCGGCGGGCAGCGCCTTGAGCAGTTCGAAGGAGAAGATGGCGGCGTGGCCATAGCCGGCCAGTTGGTCCAGCGTGCGCCGCCCCAGCGTCTGCAGCCACGTCATGCGCGCCCCCCCAGGCCGAAATCGTCGGCCACCGGCGGCGCCGGGTAGTGGAACTTGATCGGGCCGTCGGGCTCGCCGCGCACGAACTGGCGCACCTCGGGGTCGGTCGAATCCATCAGTTCCTTGGGCGTGCCCTGCGCCACGATGCGGCCGCCCGGCGCCATCAGCACCACCCAGTCGCTGATCGCCATGCACTCAGGCACGTCGTGCGAGATCAGCAGCGTGGTGGCACCGGTGACATCGGTCAGCGTGCGGATCAGCTTGGCAGCCACCCCCATCGAGATCAGGTCGAGGCCGGCGAAGGGCTCGTCGTACATGATCAGCTCGGGGTCCAGCGCGATCGCCCGGGCCAGCGCGATGCGCCGGGCCATGCCGCCCGACACCTCGCTGATCTTCAGCGGCGCTGCGCCGCGCAGGCCCACCGCATCGAGCTTCATCAGCACGATGTCGCGGATCAGCGCCTCGGGCAGATCGGTCATCTCGCGCAGCGGGAAGGCCACGTTGTCGAAGACGGTCAGGTCGGTGAACAGCGCACCGAACTGGAACAGCATGCCCAGGCGCCGACGCAGGCGGTAGAGCTGCTCCTTGTTGCGGGTGTCGATGACCTCGCCGTCGAAGACGACGCGGCCGCTGCTGGCCGCGTGCACGCCGCCGATCAGCCGCAGCAGCGTGGTCTTGCCGCAGCCCGAGTTGCCCAGCACCGAGGTGACCTGGCCGCGGCCAAAGACCAGCGACACGTCGTTGAGGATGGTGCGCTGGCTGTCGTACCCGAAGGTGACGTGGTCGATCTCGATGAAAGGGTCGCGGTCCATGCGGTCTCAGGGATGACCCGAAGATTGTCGCATGGGGGTTGAAGACCCCATGGCCGCTTTGCCTGGCTTCACACGGGCGTCACGCGCACAGGACCCACCAACGACAACGGCCGGGCAGATGCCCGGCCGTGGTGCGCGTTCGGCAAGGCCTCAGCGCGGCAGGGCGCTGCTGCCCATCAGGAACTCGTCGACCGCGCGCGCGGCCTGGCGGCCTTCGCGGATCGCCCAGACGACCAGCGACTGGCCGCGGCGCACGTCGCCGGCGGCGAAGACCTTGGGCACGTTGGTGGCGTAGCCGCCGACGGCCTCGGTGTGGGCCTTGGCGTTGCCGCGGGCGTCCTTGTCGACGCCGAAGCCCTCCAGCAGCGTGGCCACCGGGTTGGTGAAGCCCATCGCCAGCAGCACCAGGTCGGCCTTCCAGGACTTCTCGGTGCCGGGGATCTCGACCAGCTTGCCGTCCTTGAACTCGACATGGACGGTGGTCAGGCCGGTGATCTTGCCCTTTTCGCCGGTGAAGGCCTTGGTGGAGATGGCGAACTCGCGCTGGCAGCCTTCTTCGTGGCTGGAGGAAGTGCGCAGCTTGATCGGCCAGTAGGGCCAGACCAGCGGCTTGTTCTCCTGCTCGGGCGGCATCGGCATCACCTCGAACTGGGTGACGCTGGCGGCGCCATGGCGGTTGGAGGTGCCCACGCAGTCGCTGCCGGTGTCGCCGCCACCGATCACGATGACGTGCTTGCCGTCGGCGCGGATCTGGCCCTTGAGCTTGTCGCCGGCATTGACCTTGTTCTGCTGCGGCAGGAACTCCATCGCGAAGTGCACGCCGTCCAGGTCGCGGCCCGGCACCGGCAGGTCGCGGCTTTGCTCGGCGCCACCGGTGATCAGCACGGCGTCGAACTCGGCCTTGAGCTGCTCGGGGCTGACCGTGGTCTTGGCCCAGTTGGTGACCTTGGAGTCCTTGGGCAGCTCGCCGACGATGGTGCCGGTGCGGAAGACCACGCCTTCGGCTTCCATCTGCGCCACCCGGCGGTCGATGTGCGTCTTCTCGAACTTGAAGTCGGGGATGCCGTAGCGCAGCAGGCCGCCGATGCGGTCGTTCTTCTCGAACACGGTGACCGCATGGCCGGCGCGCGCCAGCTGCTGGGCCGCGGCCAGGCCGGCCGGGCCGGCGCCGACCACGGCCACGGTCTTGCCGGTCTTCACCGCCGCAGGCTGCGGCTTGACCCAACCCTCTTCCCAGGCACGGTCGATGATGGCGTGTTCGAGCGACTTGATGCCGATCGGGTCGCCGTTGACGTTGACCACGCAGGCGGCCTCACAGGGCGCCGGGCAGACGCGGCCGGTGAACTCGGGGAAGTTGTTGGTGCTGGAAAGCACCGCGAAGGCCTGCTTCCACTGGTTCTTGTAGACCAGGTCGTTGAAGTCAGGAATGATGTTGTTGATCGGGCAGCCGTTGTTGCAGAAGGGCGTGCCGCAATCCATGCAGCGTGCGCCCTGCACCTTGGCCTGCTCGGCCGTCAGGCCGATGACGAATTCCTTGTAGTTCTTGACGCGCTTCTCGACGGGCAGGTAGCCCTCCTCGATGCGCTCGTACTCCAGGAAGCCGGTGACCTTTCCCATGATGTGATTCCTCGTGTTCGGGGCGGTTTACTTGGCGGCCGGGGCCTTGGCGGCCGCCTTGCTGCCCTTGGCCTTGCCGACGGCCTCGTCGGCTTCCTTGGCGGCGTTGATCTCGCCCAGCGCGCGCTTGTACTCGTGCGGGAAGACCTTGACGAACCGGCCGCGGGCCTCGGCCCAGCTGTCGAGGATCTCGCGCGCACGCAGCGAGCCGGTCCACTTGTGGTGGTCCTCGATCAGCTTCTTCAGCAGCGTCTCGTCAGCCTGTTCGCGGTGCCAGATGGCGCGCGGGATGCTGGCCTCCTGCTCGGCCGCCGGCAGCACCTTGTCCAGCGCGACCTGGGCGGTGTTGCAACGCTTGGCGAACAGGCCGTCCTCGTCGTAGACATAGGCCACGCCGCCCGACATGCCCGCCGCGAAGTTGCGGCCGGTCTTGCCCAGCACCACCACGGTGCCGCCGGTCATGTACTCGCAACCGTGGTCGCCCGTGCCTTCGACCACCGCCGAGGCGCCGGACATGCGCACCGCGAAGCGCTCGCCGCCCACGCCACGGAAGAAGGCCTCGCCGCTGGTGGCACCGAACAGCGCCGTGTTGCCGACGATGATGTTCTTGGTGGCGTCGCCGCGGAACTCGATCGAGGGACGCACCGCGATGCGGCCGCCCGACAGGCCCTTGCCGGTGTAGTCGTTGGCCTCGCCGATCAGGTACAGCGTGATGCCCGAGGCCAGGAAGGCGCCGAAGCTCTGGCCACCGGTGCCCTCCATCTGGATGAACAGCGTGTGGTCGGGCAGGCCTTCGGGGCGGTGCTTGATCAGCTCGCCCGACAGCATCGCGCCGACCGAGCGGTTGACGTTGCGCGCGTCCTCCATGAACTGGACCTTCTCGCCCTTCTCGATGGCGGCGCGGCTCTTCTCGATCAGCTTGACGTCCAGCGCCTTGCCCAGGCCATGGTCCTGGGTGTCGACATGGAAGCGCGCCACGCCGGCCGGCACCTGCGGCACGTGGAAGACCTTGGAGAAGTCCAGGCCCTTGGCCTTCCAGTGGCTGACGGCCTTGCGGGTATCCAGCAGGTCGGCGCGGCCGATCAGCTCGTCGAAGCGGCGGATGCCCAGCTGCGCCATGATCTGGCGCGCTTCTTCGGCGACGAAGAAGAAGTAGTTCACCACGTGCTCGGGCTTGCCCGAGAACTTCTTGCGCAGCACCGGGTCCTGCGTGGCCACGCCCACCGGGCAGGTGTTCAGGTGGCACTTGCGCATCATGATGCAGCCCTCGACCACCAGCGGCGCGGTGGCGAAGCCGAACTCATCGGCGCCCAGCAGTGCGCCGATGACGACGTCGCGGCCGGTCTTGATCTGGCCGTCGGTCTGCACCCGAACGCGGCCGCGCAGGCGGTTGAGCACCAGGGTCTGCTGGGTCTCGGCCAGGCCCAGCTCCCAGGGGGTGCCGGCATGCTTGATCGACGACCACGGCGAGGCGCCCGTGCCGCCGTCGTGGCCAGCGATGACAATGTGGTCGGCCTTGCACTTGGCCACGCCCGCGGCGATCGTGCCCACACCGACCTCGGACACCAGCTTGACGCTGATGTCAGCCTTCGGGTTCACGTTCTTCAGGTCGTGGATCAGCTGGGCCAGGTCCTCGATCGAGTAGATGTCGTGGTGCGGCGGCGGGCTGATCAGGCCCACGCCCGGCACCGAGTGACGCAGCTTGCCGATGTACTCGGAGACCTTGCCGCCCGGCAGCTGACCGCCCTCGCCCGGCTTGGCGCCCTGGGCCATCTTGATCTGGATCTGGTCGGCCGAGACCAGGTACTCGGTGGTCACGCCGAAACGGCCCGAAGCTACCTGCTTGATCTTCGAGCGCAGGCTGTCGCCGGCCTTCATCGCGTAGTCGGCCTCGATCTGCTTGTCGCCCACGACCTGCGACACCTTGGTGCCATCGGTGATGGCGATGCCCTTGAGCTCGTTGCGGTAGCGCGCCGGGTCCTCGCCGCCTTCACCGGTGTTGCTCTTGCCGCCGATGCGGTTCATCGCCAGGGCCAGCGTGCTGTGCGCCTCGGTGGAGATCGAGCCCAGCGACATCGCGCCGGTGGCGAAGCGCTTGACGATCTCGGCGGCCGGCTCCACCTCGTCGAGCGGGATGGCCTTGGCGGGGTCGATCTTGAACTCGAACAGACCGCGCAGCGTCAGGTGGCGCTTGCTCTGGTCGTTGATGATCTGCGCGTATTCCTTGTAGGTGTCGAACTTGCCCGAGCGCGTGCTGTGCTGCAGCTTGGCGATCGCGTCGGGCGTCCACATGTGCTCTTCGCCGCGGGTGCGCCAGGCGTACTCGCCGCCGGCGTCCAGCATCTCGGCCAGAACCGGGTCGGCGCCGAAGGCAGCGCGGTGGTTGCGCAGGGCCTCTTCGGCCACCTCAAACACGCCGATGCCTTCGACCTGCGTGGCGGTGCCACGGAAGTACTTGGCGACCATGTCCTTGTTCAGGCCGATGGCCTCGAACAGCTGCGCGCCGCAGTAGGACATGTAGGTCGACACGCCCATCTTCGACATGATCTTCGAGAGACCCTTGCCGATCGCCTTGACGTAGTTGTAGATCGCCTTGTCGGTGGACAGGTCGCCCGGCAGCTCGTCGTGCATGGCCGCCAGCGTTTCCATCGCCAGGTAGGGGTGCACGGCTTCGGCGCCGTAGCCGGCCAGCACCGCGAAGTGGTGCACCTCGCGCGCCGAGCCGGTCTCGACGACCAGACCGGCGGTGGTGCGCAGGCCCTCGCGCACCAGGTGGTGGTGGATGGCCGACAGCGCCAGCAGCGCCGGGATCGCCACCTGGGTGGGGCTGACACCGCGGTCGGTGATGATCAGGATGTTGCGGCCGCTGCGCAGCGCATCGACCGCTTCGGCGCACAGCGAGGCCAGCTTGGCTTCCACACCCTGGTGGCCCCAGGCCAGCGGGTAGGTGATGTCGATCTCGGCGACCTTGAACTTGCCGCCGGTGGCCGACTCGATGTTGCGCAAGCGCGCCATGCCCTGGAAGTCGAGGATGGGCTGCGACACCTCCAGGCGCATCGGCGGGTTCACCGCGTTGATGTCCAGCAGGTTGGGCTTGGGGCCGATGAAGCTGTTGAGCGACATCACGATGGCCTCGCGGATCGGGTCGATCGGCGGGTTCGTGACCTGGGCGAACAGCTGCTTGAAGTAGTTGTACAGCGGCTTGTTCTTGTCGGACAGCACGGCCAGCGGGCTGTCGTTGCCCATCGAGCCGATGCCCTCCTCGCCGTTGATCGCCATCGGCGCCATCAGGAACTTGATGTCTTCCTGGGTGTAGCCGAAGGCCTGCTGGCGGTCGAGCAGCGGCACGGCCGAGGCCGGCGCCGCTTCAGCGGCCGGGGTCAGGTCATCGAGCTTGACGCGGACGTTGTCGATCCACTGGCGGTACGGGCGGGCGCTGGCGTACTGCGCCTTGAGTTCCTCGTCGTCGACGATGCGGCCCTGCTCGAAATCGATCAGGAACATCTTGCCCGGCTGCAGGCGCCACTTCTGGACGACCTTGTTCTCGGGGATGGGCAGCACGCCCGATTCGGAGGCCATGACGACCAGGTCGTCGTCGGTGACCAGGTAGCGTGCCGGGCGCAGGCCGTTGCGGTCCAGCGTGGCGCCGATCTGCTTGCCGTCGGTGAAGACCATTGCGGCGGGGCCGTCCCAGGGCTCCATCATCGAGGCGTGGTACTCGTAGAACGCGCGGCGGCGCGCGTCCATCATCTCGTGCTGTTCCCAGGCCTCGGGGATCATCATCATCGCGGCCTGCGCCAGCGGGTAGCCGGCCATGGTCAGCAGTTCGAGCGTGTTGTCGAAGGTGGCGGTGTCCGACTGGCCCTCGAAGCTGATCGGGTAGAGCTTGGGCAGGTCCTCGCCCAGCACCGGCGACTTCATCACGCCTTCGCGGGCGCGCATCCAGTTGAAGTTGCCCTTGACGGTGTTGATCTCGCCGTTGTGGGCCACCATCCGGTACGGGTGGGCCAGCGGCCACTCGGGGAAGGTGTTGGTGGAGAAGCGCTGGTGCACCAGGGCCAGGGCCGAGACGGTGCGCGGATCCTGCAGGTCCTTGTAGTACTTGCCGACCTGGTCGGCCAGCAGCAGGCCCTTGTAGATGATGGTGCGGCAGCTCATGCTGGGCACGTAGTACTCGCGGCTGTGGGTGAGCTTGAGCTTCTGGATCGCGGCCGAGGCGGTCTTGCGGATCACGTAGAGCTTGCGCTCCAGCGCATCGGGCACGATGACATCGGCGCCGCGGCCGATGAAGACCTGGCGGATGATCGGCTCGGTGGTGCGCACCGTGGGCGACATTGGCATGTCGGTGTCCACCGGCACGTCGCGCCAGCCCAGCAGCACCTGGCCTTCGGCCTTGATCGCGCGCTCCATCTCCTGCTCGCAGGCCAGGCGGCTGGCGTGCTCCTTGGGCAGGAAGATCATGCCCACGCCGTACTCGCCCGGGGGCGGCAGCACCACGCCCTGCGCGGCCATCTCGGCGCGGAAGAAATCGTCCGGGATCTGGATCAGGATGCCGGCGCCATCGCCCATCAGCGCGTCGGCGCCCACCGCACCCCGGTGGTCCAGGTTCTCCAGGATCTTCAGGCCCTGCTCGACGATCGAGTGGTCCTTCTGGCCCTTGATGTGCGCCACGAAGCCGACGCCGCAAGCGTCCTTCTCGTTCGCCGGGTTGTACAGACCTTGCGAGGCCAGCGATTGGATTTCCTGGGGCGAAGCCACCCCGGCAGCGGCCTTGGTCATGGCGCACTCCTACACGTGATCAGGGATAACGCGAGGATACGGGCCTTCTCCCCCGGACTCAAGCAGATTTAAATGGTGTCAGACTCTATTAACTGGCAAACAGGTTGCCTTCCAGTTATTTATTGGTGTCAGACTCGATTAATGGCTTCTGCAAGCGGCTCATGCGCCGCTGGCGGGTTTGGGAGGACGCCCGCGGCGACCGGGTGTCAGTCGACGCTGGGTCTGCTGGGCGAGTGCAGCGACGAAGCGCTCGCCGCCCAGCACTCCGCCCTTGGCCAGTGTGTCCTGGAGAAAGCGCTCGCGTGCGGCGTCGAGCCCCTCCTCCAGCCAGCGCCGGTAGGCGGCCTCCCGCTCGAAGGGGGTGTTGCCCAGCAGCCAGAAGGCGGGATGGTCGGTGATCAGCGGGTCCTGATGCGCGCCAAGATGGTGCGCCAGACTGGACCAGCGGTAGCTGAGCAAGTCAGATGCCAGGCCGGCACGCTGCGGGTTCAGTTCCACATAGCGCTGGCAGGCCAGGAAGTAGCCCTCGGTGTCGACCACGCTGGTCTTGAAGCGCCCCTCCCACAGCGTGCCGCGGCGCTGGTGACGGTGGTTGAACCAGCCCACGTAGCGCCGCCCCAGGGATTGCATCGCCCGGCTCAGCGAGGCCTCGTCGGGCGGCGTGAGCAGCAGATGGATGTGGTTGCCCATCAGCACGTAGGCATGCAGGGCCAGGCGGTATTCGCGCATGGCGACCTGCAAGTCCTCCAGGAAACGCTCGCGGTCCAGGTCGTCCAGGAAGACGGGCTGGCTGTTGTGGCCGCGCTGGATCAGATGATGGGGCAGGCCGGGCGCGACCAGCCGCAGCGGGCGGCCCACCTCAGGCGCCCTCCAGGAACAGTTGCTGGCCGGTCAGCCGCTGGTGCTCGCGGCGGGCGTAGCGGTCGGTCATGCCGGCGATGTAATCCGCCACGCCACGCGCCACGTCGGCCTCGCGGCGGAACTCCGGGGGCAGCAGCGCGGGATCCGCCATGTAGGCCGCAAAGAGATCAGCGACGATGCGGCGGGCCCGAGCCGTGCTGTCATTGACCTGCGGATGGCGGTACAGCGCCGCGAACAGGAAGCGCTTGAGCGCAGCGCTGTCGTGGCGCATGGCATCGCTGAAGCCGATCAGCCCCCGGCACTGGCGTGCGGCCCAGGCATCGGCCGGCTGGGCCGCGCCCAGCGCCGCCTGGCTCGCCCCGATCACGTCATAGACCTGGGCCGACAGCATGCGGCGGATCGTTTCGGCCAGCAGGCGCCGCGGCGGCATGGCCGCCAGCCCGGGGTGTGCCTCCAGCGCCTCCTGGCAGTGGCGGTCGACCAGCGGCACCGCGCGGGCCTGCTCCAGGGTGATCAGGCCGGAGCGCACGCCATCGTCCAGGTCATGGGCGTTGTAGGCGATCTCGTCGGCGAGGTTGGTCAGCTGCGCCTCCAGGCTGGGCTGGGTGCCGTCCAGAAAACGGCGCCCGACGCCGCCAGGCTCCTGCTGCTCCATCGCCGTGGCCAGCGGCAAGGGGCAGCGCTTGAGGATGCCTTCGCGGGTCTCGAAACACAGGTTCAGGCCATCCCATTCGGGGTAGCGCTGCTCCAGCCGGTCGACCACACGCAGGCTTTGCAGGTTGTGCTCAAAGCCGCCCCAGGGGACCATGCATTCGTCCAGCGCGTCCTGGCCGGCGTGGCCGAAAGGCGTGTGGCCCAGGTCGTGGGCAAGGGCGATGGTCTCGACCAGGTCTTCATCCAGGCGCAGGCTGCGCGCGATCGAGCGGCCCAGCTGCGCCACCTCCAGCGAGTGCGTCAGCCGGGTGCGGAACAGGTCGCCTTCATGGTTGATGAAGACCTGGGTCTTGTAGACCAGACGCCGGAAGGCGCTGCTGTGGATGATTCGGTCGCGGTCGCGCTGGAAGTCGTTGCGCGTGGGGGCCGGCGGCTCCGGACGGCGCCGGCCGCGGCTCAGTGCGGCCTGGCTGGCCCAGGGTGCCAGGCCAGCGGTCTCAGGCACACAGGGACTCGATGACATCGGCCACCAGCGCATCGGGGGCGGGCCGCACCACGGCCCGGCCCAGACCGTCGATCAGCACGAAGCGGATTTCACCGGCACTGGCCTTCTTGTCGACGCGCATGTGCTGCAGGTACTCCGCCGCGCCCAGCCGTGGCCCGCGGATCGGCAGGCCGGCGCGCTGCAGCAGGGCCTCCAGTCGGGGGCGCAGGTCCGGCGCGCACAGGCCCAGACGCGCCGACAGTTCGGCCGCCATCACCATGCCGGCGGCCACGGCCTCGCCATGCAGCCAGACACCAAAGCCCAGGCCGGCCTCGATCGCGTGGCCAAAGGTGTGGCCGAAATTGAGGATGGCGCGCAGCCCGGCTTCACGCTCGTCAGCACCGACCACCTCGGCCTTGATCTCGCAGCTGCGGGCGACGGCGTGGGCCAGTGCGGACTGGTCACCGGCGCGCAGGGCCTCGATGTTCGACTCCAGCCAGGCCAGGAAGCCGGGGTCATGGATCGGGCCGTACTTGATGACCTCGGCCAGACCGGCCGAGAGCTCGCGCGGCGGCAGCGTGGCCAGGGTCGACAGGTCGCACAGCACGCGCAGGGGCTGGTAGAAGGCCCCGATCATGTTCTTGCCCAGCGGATGGTTGATCGCCGTCTTGCCGCCCACCGAGGAATCGACCTGCGACAACAGCGTGGTGGGCACCTGCACGAAGGGCACGCCGCGCATGTAGCTGGCCGCGGCGAAGCCGGTCATGTCGCCAATCACGCCGCCGCCCAGTGCATAGAGCACTGTCTTGCGGTCGCAGCCCTGGGCCAGCAGAACGTCGAAGATCCGGTTCAGCGTCGTCCATTCCTTGTGGGCTTCGCCGTCGGGCAGCACGATGGCCAGCACCTGGGCGTGGCGGGGGGCCAGCGCGCGCTGCAGGCGTTCGGCATAGAGCGGCGCCACGGTCTCGTTGCTGACGATGACCGCGGTGGACGAACTCGGCAGGCCCTCGAAGCTCTCGGCATGGTCCAGCAGACCGGCGCCAATGCAGACGTGGTAGCTGCGGTCCCCCAGGTCAATCGCAACGCGCCTCAACTCAACCCCCTCGATGGCATGTGGCCGGATCGGCCGGACCCGCAGTGTACGCGGCTGCCTGGGGCGCCTCAGCGGCGATGCGGCGGCCGGTCGGCCGGGACCACGCCGGCCAACTCCAGCTGGGACAGCAGCAGCCGCACCAGGGTGGGCACGCTGGAGCGGCCGGTGTCCAGCGTGTAGCTGGCGACGTCGCGGTACAGCGGGTCGCGTTCACGGTAGAGGTTGCGCAGCCGGGTCAGCGGGTCGCCGCCTTGCAGCAGCGGGCGCTGCTGATCATGGCGCAGCCGGCGCGCCAGGTCTTCCGGCGACGAGCGCAGGTACACCACCGGACCCGCCGCACGCAGCACGGCGCGGTTGGCCTCGCGCAGCACGGCCCCACCGCCGGTGGCCATCACCAGGGGGCTGGCGCCAGCCGACTGCGCCAGTTCGGCCAGGGTGGACGACTCGATCGCCCGGAAGCTGCCCTCGCCCATGCGCTCGAAATGGGCGCGGATGGACTCGCCGAGGCGATGCTCGATCTCGATATCGGTGTCGACAAAACGCCAGCCGAGTTCGCGCGCCAGTTGGCGCCCGATCGTCGACTTGCCGCTGCCGGGCATGCCCACCAAGGAAATCATCGGTCTGGATGGAACTGCGGCGGCACCTTTCGGAGCCGCCGCAGGGTCAGAGAGTGCGCAGTAACGGTCAGTTCTTGTTGGTACAGACCGCAGCCTGGCCATAGGGGCTCAGCTGGAAGGGCGGCGAGGCCGAGGTGTTGTTGATCACATCAGCCGGTGTCCACAGCCAGGCCGACTTGGCGACCGTGCCTTCCGTGCCGCTCACACCGGTGGCGGTGACCGACAGGACCATGTTGACCCACGAGGCCGCTTCCTGCTGGTACTCCACCTTCACCACCGCACGACCGCTGGTGTCGGTCGTCCCGCTGACCACGGACACGACCACATCGGCCTTGCGCGGCTCCAGCGACTTGCTGTTGTTGATGTCCTCGCCGGTGTCCAGCGCGCCATCGCGGTCGGTGTCCTCGTTGGTGCACTGAGCCGTCACGACCTGTACCCACTTGCCGCCCGAGACCACGTAATTGCCCTTGCGATAGTCGGTCAGATCCACCGATGCGCTGATTGACACGCCCGGCATCGGCGCCCCAGCGGAGTCGGACACCAGCACGCCGAAGCGCTTGATGTAGGTGAGGTTGGTATCGCCGACCTCGATGGTTTCGTTGGTGCCCAGGCTGATCGAGATCGGGGTGCTCGTGACAGTCGCCGTGGTGACGACCGAGTTCGGGCAGGTACCCAGTGCGAAGTCCTGCGCGCTGTAGCACGCCCGGATGGTGAGGCCATCCGTGGGGCTGGACTTGGTCCCGGGGATGTAGGAGGTCTTCACCGCACCGTCGCTGCCGGTGTAGAGCATCGACGTGCCATTGGCGAATGTGCCGCCGACGTTGTTCACATCACCGCTCAGGTCCAGACGAACCCGCATGTTGGCGATGCCCTTGTTGCTGGCATCGAGGAACAGCACCCGCACCTGCGCCTGGTTGGTCGTCTTGCCGGCCTCATTGACCGCCACGGTGCGGGGCTCCATCGTGACCCGTGCCGCGTCCACCGTGCCGATCGCAGGGGGCACGGTGCCCGTGGTCTGCACCTGGACGGTCGACACCGCCGTGGTGCCACCCGCCGTCGCGGTGAACACCACCGAGGTGTTGGTCGACGGCGCCGTGTAGGTGTAGATGAACGAGCCGATCGTGTCGGTGGTACCCACCACCGTGGCAAAGCCGGGCGCCGAGATCGAGATGCTCTGGCCGACCATGGGCAGAGAGTTGGCGTCGGACAACTGGTAGCGGATGATGTTGCCCGACGAGCCGGTCGAGACCGCGCTGGCAAAGGTGGCGCTGAGGTTGGCACCGGTGACCTGCACTGCGGCGGTCTTGGTGATGGCGCCACTGGTGGCCGACAGCGTGAAGGCGCGGTTGGCCTTGTCGCTGCCGATCGTCACCTTGGCCGTCAGCGTGCCATCGCTGCCCGTGACCGTGCCGGCCGGGGTGATGATGGCGGCGGGGTCGTCAACAGTGATCGTCACCGGCGCTTCGGCCACGGTGTTGCGCTTGGCATCGACCGCGGTGACGGTCAGCGTGACCTCGTCGCCGCCAGAGTTGTCGATGGCGCTGGACGACAGGGCCATGACCAGGTCGCCCACAGCCACCTGGCTGTCGGTCACGCTGATCGAGGTGCTGGCGCTGCGGCCGCCGCTGGAGGCGCTGACCTTGATGGCGCCGACCGCCGTGGTGCTGGAGGACTCGACCGTGGCAGTGACGGTCCCGTCGGAGCCGGTGGTGCTGCTGGCGGTGGTGACCTTGCCGCCGTTGTCTGCGGTGACGCTGACCGTGGCGCCCGACACCACCTGGTTGGACGAATCCACTGCCGTGACGGTGACGGTGACCGCCACCGGCGCGCTGAGGTCGATGCTGGTGGCGGCGCTGGTCACGGCCACACGCACCTCGGCCACCGTGCCGTCACCGGTGCAACCCAGTGAGCAGGTGCCGGGATCGCCGCCTCCCCCGCCGCACGCGGCGAGACCCATGCTCACCGCCAGAGCGGTTCCCCAGGCTCGCAGTCCTCGCATCGCCTTCTCTCCCATCATGTCCATCTCTCAGAGCCTCAAGGTGCCTGGTGCACTCAACGCGCGCCGGTGCGATCGGTCACCACCTTCGGGGTGATGAAGATCAGCAGTTCGGTGCGGTTGCTGAAGCGCACCCGGTTCTTGAACAGGTTGCCCACGAAGGGGATGTCGCCCAGGAATGGCACCTTGTTCACTTCGTCGCTGTCGTTCTGGGTGAAGATGCCACCCAGCACCACGGTGCCGCCGTTCTCGACCAGAACCTGGGTCTTCGCACGCTTGGTGTTGATCACCGGGCCCGCGGTGGTGGTCACGCCACGGCTGTCCTTGTAGACAGCCACGTCGAGCAGCACGCTGCCTTCCGGCGTGATCTGCGGCGTCACTTCCAGACGCAGGCTGGCCTTGCGGAACTGCACCGAGGTGTTGCCCGCGGTGGAGGCGACCAGGTAGGGAATCTCTTCGCCCTGCTCGATCTCGGCCTTGATCTGGTCCGCGGTGATGACGCGCGGGCTGGAGACGATCTTGCCCTTGCCCTCGGCCTCGAGGGCCGACAGTTCCAGGTTCAGGAAGCGGTTGGCGGTGGCGCTGAACAGCGTCAGCGCGATGTTGGCAGCCGCCTCGGTGCTGATCGAGCCGGTGTTGGCCGGCAGGTTCACCACCTGGGTGTTGTTGTAGCTGGTGGCGGTGTTGGGCGTCTGGCCGGTCTGGATGCCGGTGTTGACGTAGTTGCCGCCGATGCTGACGTAGTTGCCACCGCCCACGCTGTAGCCGGGCACGCCACCGCGCAGGCCGCGCAGATCGGCCACGCCGAGCTTGGCGCCCAGCGCACGGCCGAACTTGTCGTCGGCCTCGACGATCCGCGCCTCGATCAGCACCTGGCGCACCGGGATGTCGATCTTGGCGATCATCTGCTGCACCTCCTCCAGCTTGGAGGGGATGTCGGAGACGAAGAGCTGGTTGGTGCGCTGCTCGAAGAGCACCGAGCCGCGCGGCGACAGGATGCGCGTGGCGTTGTTGCCCCCGCTGCTGCCCGAGCCCGCGCCACCGCCACCGCCGGTGCTGGTGCCGATCAGCGCCTTGGCCACGTCCTCGGACTTGGTGTAGTTCAGCTGGAAGGCCTGGGTACGCAGGGGCTCGAGTTCGGCGATCTTCTTCTTCGCCTCGAGTTCGACCTGCTCCTTGGCCGCCAGTTCATCCTTGGGCGCGATCCACAGCACATTGCCGGACTTGCGCATGCCCAGACCCTTGGCCTGCAGGATGATGTCCAGCGCCTGGTCCCAGGGCACGTCTTTCAGGCGCAGCGTGACGTTGCCGCTGACGGTGTCGCTGGTGACGACGTTGAAGCTGGAGAAATCGGCGATGACCTGCAGCAGCGAGCGGATCTCGATGTTCTGGAAGTTCAGCGAGAGCTTGTCGCCACGGTAGCCAGGGCCCTGCGAGAGCTTGTTCGGGTCCTGCTTGAGCGGGCGCACCTCCAGCACGAACTGGGTATCGGTCTGGTAGGCGCTGTGTTCCCAGGCACCCCGGGGCTCGACCAGCATGCGCACGCGGTCGCCCGACTGCGTGGTCGACACCGACTGCACCGGCGAGCCGAAATCGGACACATCAAGCTTGCGACGCAGGCGCTCGGGCAGCGTGGAGCGCAGGAACTCGACCACCAGGTTCTGGCCCTGCTGGCGCAGGTCGACGCCCACCTGGGTGTTGGCCAGCGACACCACCACCCGACCCGCGCCATCGGGGCCGCGGCGGAAGTCGATGTCGCGGATCGCCAGTTGCTCCTGGTTCTGGCTGGCAGCGAAGGACGGCTGGGCCGGCGTGCCGGTGGTGGTCTCGGCCGACGACATGGCCGCGCCGTCAAGCAGCACCAGCAGCGTGTTGCCCTGGACCTGGGTGCGGTAGTTGGCGGACTGCTTGAGGTGCAGCACCAGCCGGGTGCGCTCACCGGCGCTGGCCACGCTGACACTGCGCACATTGCCCTGCGCCACATCCACACTGGAGCGGCCCAGGCCATTGCCGACGCCGGGCAGGTCGATGGCCACCCGCGGCGGCGACTGGATGACGAAGCCACCCGGGTTGCCTGCCAGGGGTTCGGTGAGCTCGATGCGGACGACGTCGCTGCCGCCCTGCTGGGAGGCGGTGATCGAGCGGACCAGGTTCTCGGCACTGGCCAGACCCGACCAGAGCATCCCTGCCACCAGGACCAGCGCAGCGCTGAATCGACTCCTCATCTTGCGTGACTCCAACCCGTTGTTCATTGCGCCTTCTCCTGTAGCTGGAGGGTGCTGGTGCGCTCGATCCATTCACCCGCTGCGTCCTGCACGATCTCACGCAGCGTCACGTCTTTCTCGGTGATGCGGGTGATGCGGCCGAAGTTCTGGCCCATGTATTCGCCCGCCTTCACGTAATGCAGCAGGTTGTCGACCCGGATCAGCGCGAACGGCTTGCCGCCGCGGGTCACGCTGCCGACCATCGCCATGCTGTCCAGCGAAAAGGCTTCCAGAGGTTCCTTGCGACGGCGCATCTCGGAGGCCAGCACCGCGTTGGGTTGGCGGGTGATCTGCGAGGTGGCCGCCATCTTGCGCGGATTGAACGGCTCCAGCGCCTTGGCCGACAGGTAGGGCTGCGGCACGAACTTGGTGGGCGGCGTGATCGGCTCGACGCGCGGCCGGATCTCCTTGCGCTGCTGGTCCATCCAGGCGCTCAGTTCATTGTTGCCGTCGGAACAGGCCGACAGCAGCGCCAGCAGGCCGATGCCCAGCGGCAGGGCGGTCCAGCGCGGGCTCATGACGAGCCTCCCTTCCTCTGTTTGTCCGCGGCAGCGGCACGCTTGACCTCGGCCACCTCGGCAGCATCCAGGTAGCGGTAGGTGCGCGCGGTGGCTTCCATCACGAGGTTGCCGCTGGTGTCCTTGGTGACCGGCACCAGGCTCAGGTTGTGCAGTGTGACGATGCGCGACAGGTTGGCCACGTCGGCGGCGAAGGCGCCCACGTCGTGGTATCGGCCCATGACGCGCAGCGAGATCGGCAGCTCGGCGTAGTAGTCCTTGACCACCACCTGGCCCGGACGGAACAGCTCGAACTGCAGGCCGCGGCCAATGCCGGCCTGGTTGATGTCGGACAGCAGCGCATCCATCTCGGCCTTGCCGGGCAGCTGCTTCTCGAGCTGGGTCACGTACTCCTGGACCTGCTCCTTCTGCTTGCGCAACTCGGCCAGGTTCACGGCCTGACCCAGCTTGTTGCGGAATTCATCCTTGAGCTTGGGCTCGCGCTCGCGGGCGGCTTCCAGTTCGTCGGAAGCGCCGCTCAGCAAGGCCGGCCAGCCCAGCAGCACCACACCCAGAACGACCAGCAGCCAGACGGTGAGCTTGGGAATCAGCGGCCACTGGCCGGGCTGCTTGGGATCGAGCTCGCGGAACTGCCGGCTCAGCCCGTTCAGGCTGGCGGCGATGTCCACGCGCGAAACAGCTTGCTTGGTGGCCATCACTTGCCCTTCGCGGCGTCGGAGGCAGCGGCAGCACCGGGCTTGACCGGCGACTGCGGACGCTTGATCGTGACGCGCAGATTGAAGTCGAACAGCTTGCGCTGGTCACGGCCGATCAGCACATCCACGGCCTTGATCTCGACCAGTTCAGGGCGTTCCAGCCAGGTGGAGTTGTAGGCGGTGTTGCGCAGCAGTTCGGAGACGCGCTCATTGGTCAGGGACAGACCGTTGATGGCAACCGTGGTGCCGGTCTGACGCACCGCCGTCAGGTAAACGCCCTCGGGGGTCTGCTTGGCCAGTTCGTCGAGCAGGTAGACCGGCACGTTGCGGTCGGTCTGCAGGTTCTCGACGGCCTGCTGGCGGGCCTTCAGGGCGTCGATCTCGGCGCGCAGCGTGGCGATGTCCTTGATCTGCTCGTCGAGCTTGGCGATCTCGGACTGCAGGAAGGCATTGCGGTCCTGTTGGGCAGAGGTCATCTGCTGCAGCACGCCGTACCACAGGATGACGATGCCGACACCGATCAGCGCCGCCAGGCCCAATGCGGAATAGAACGCGCGCTTGCGCTCCTGCCGGCGGGCCTCGCGGTGAGGCAGCAGGTTGATCAGGATCACTGCACGAACCTCCGCATCGCCAGGCCGCAGGCCGTCAGGTAGGCCGGCGCCTCACGCCGCAGTCGCGACTCGCGCACCGACGGGCCCAGTTTCATGTTCTCGAAGGGATTGACGACGCGCGACGGGAAGCCGGTCACGTCCTTGACGCGCTCGCGCAGTCCGGGCATCGACGCCGTGCCACCGGCCAGCATCACCTGGTGCACCTTGTGGTGCGGCGTGCTGGTGAAGAAGTACTGCAGGGCGCGGCCGACTTCGTGGGCCAGGCTGTCGACGAAGGGGGTCAGCAGCGTGGGCTCGTAGTCCTCGGGCAGATCGCCGGAGATCTTCTTCTGCTCGGCTTCCTCGTAGGAGAAGCCGTACTGGCGAGAGATCAGCTGGGTCAGCTGCGAGCCGCCGAAGGACTGGTCACGGTCATAGAGCAGTTCGCCGTCGCGCAGCACCTTGAGGCTGGTGGTGTCGGCGCCGATCTCGAACAGGGCCACGAGTGCGTCCTTGCCGGTGTCAGGCATGCCGGCCAGCACCCGCTGCATGGCCATGCGCGAGGCGTGCGACTCGATGTCCAGCACCACCGGCGTCAGTCCGGCCGCCTCGGCCAGACCCTGGCGGTCCTGCACGCGGTCCTTGCGCGAGGCCGCAATCAGCACATCGACATCGCCAGGCGAGTTGGTGTTCGGGCCGATGACGCAGAAATCCAGGCTGACCTCGTCCAGCGAGAAGGGGATGTACTGGTGCGCTTCGGACTCGACCTGGATCTCCATCTCGTCCTCGCGCAGCCCGGCGGGCAGCACGATGCGCTTGGTGATCACGGCCGACTGCGGCATGGCCATCACGACCTGCCGCGTCTTGGTGCCACTGCGGTTGACGACACGGCGCACCGCGTCGGCGACCTCCTCGAACTTCTCGACCTGGCCGTCAACGATCCAGCCCTTCTCGAAGGGCTCGCTGGCAAGCCGCTCAAGAATGGGCTCTCCAGAGGCGGTCTGTCCCAATTCCACCAGCTTGACACTGGAGGTACTGATATCCAGGCCCACCATCGGAGGGTGCTTGCGGCCCAGCAGGCGATCAAGAAAACCCACGAAAAGAGGCTCCAGCGACCACAGCTTGCAGCCGCAAAGTTAACAAAGCACTTCAATCCTATCAGCAAGATTGTTGTGAAACCAAGGTTTTGCAGGCGCCACGGTGGGGGGGGCGTTGCGATTCGCGCAAAGCTTCGTCAAATGTTGGCGGCTCCTTACCTCTGGTTGCAGGGGCTGGCGGGGCGCCCGCTGCTCGCTGCGCGGGTTCGGCAGGGGGCGCTTCCTATAATCCCGCCGCCAACGGACACCCCATGAGCGAACCAGACAGTGCCACGCCCGCCGCCAGCCCGGGTTCCACCCGGACCCGCCTCCCGCTGATCGGCGCGCTGGGGCGCCTGCTGCTGCTGCTGCTGGCACTGGGGCTGGCCGGCCTGGCCTGTGGCGGCATTGCATTGGCGCTGGCCTACCGCAACCTGCCCGACCTCAGTGCACTGACCGATTACCGACCGAAGCTGCCGATGCGGGTGTTCTCGGCCGAAGGGACCTTGCTGGGCGAGTTCGGCGACGAACGCCGGCAGTTCGTGGCCTTTGGCGACATTCCGCGGGTGATGAAGGACGCGGTGCTGGCGATCGAGGACGCCCGCTTCTACGAGCACGGCGGCGTGGACTACCGCGGCGTGCTGCGCGCCGCCGTCGAGAACCTGCGCGATGCCCACAGCCAGGGCGCCTCGACCATCACCATGCAGGTGGCGCGCAACTTCTACCTGTCGACCGAGAAGACGCTGACCCGCAAGCTCTACGAGGTGCTGCTGGCGCTGGACATCGAGCGCCACATGAGCAAGGAGCAGATCCTCGAGGTCTACATGAACCAGATCTACCTGGGGCAGCGTGCCTACGGCTTTGCGGCCGCCAGCGAGATCTACTTCGGCAAGCCGCTGAAGGACCTGACCATCGCCGAGGCGGCGATGCTGGCCGGCCTGCCCAAGGCGCCGTCGGCCTACAACCCGATCGCCAATCCGCGTCGCGCCGCCACCCGCCAGCAGTACATCATCGACCGCATGCTGGAGAACGGCTTCATCAACGCCGAGCAGCATGCCCTGGCCAAGGCACAGGTGCTCAAGCTGCGCCGGCCCACCGACATGCCGGTGCACGCCGAGTACGTGGCCGAAACCGCACGCCAGCTGATCTACAGCCAGTACGGGCCCGACGCCTACACCCGTGGCCTGCACGTCTACACCACGATCCGCGCCGCCGACCAGGCCGTGGCCTACCGCGCGCTGCGCAAGGGCCTGATGGACTACGAGCGCCGCCAGGTCTACCGCGGCCCCGAAGCCTTCGTCGACCTGCCCGCCGACCCCAAGGCGGTGGACGCCCGGGTGGCCGAGGCGCTGAGCGATCGCCCCGACAACGACGAGCTGCGCGCCGCGGTGGTGCTCGAAGCCTCGCCGAAGAAGGTGGTTGCCGCGCTGCAGTCCGGCGACCTGGTCACGGTGACCGGCGACGGCCTGCGCCCGGTCACCTCGGGCCTGTCGTCCAAGGCCGAGCCCAAGGTGCAGATCCGGCGCGGCGCGGTGGTGCGCGTCATCAAGGGCGCCAAGGGCGACTGGACGATGACCCAGTTGCCCGAGGTTGAGGGCGCCTTCGTCTCGATGGACCCGCGCACCGGCGCGCTGGTGGCCCTGGTGGGCGGCTTCGACTGGGGCAAGAACAAGTTCAACCACGTCACCCAGGCCTGGCGTCAGCCGGGCTCGAGCTTCAAGCCCTTCATCTACTCGGCCGCGCTGGAAAAAGGCTTCACCCCCAGCACCATCGTCAACGACGGTCCGCTGTTCTTTGACGCCGGCAGCACCGGCAGCCAGCCCTGGGAGCCGAAGAACTACGACGGCACCTTCGATGGCCCGATCCCGCTGCGCCGCGCGCTGGCCAAGTCGAAGAACATGGTGTCGATCCGGGTGCTGCAGTCGATCGGCGTGGGCTACGCACGCGACTGGGTGACCCGCTTCGGCTTCGACCGCGAGCGCCACGAGCCCTACCTGACGATGGCGCTGGGCGCCGGCTCGGTGACGCCGCTGCAGATGGTCACCGCCTACGGCGTGTTCGCCAACGGCGGCCACCGGATGACGCCCCTGCTGGTGTCCAAGGTCACCGACGACCGCGGCAAGCTGCTGTTCCAGGCCCCGGCGCGCGAACTGACCGAGGCCTCGCGGGCCATTGATGCGCGCAACGCCTTCCTGATGAGCAGCCTGCTGCAGGAAGTCACCCGCTCCGGCACCGCCGCCCGTGCCCAGGCCACCCTCAAGCGCAGCGACATTTACGGCAAGACCGGCACCACGAACGACTCGATGGACGCCTGGTTCGCCGGCTACCACCCCACGCTGGCCGCCGTCGTCTGGATCGGCTATGACACGCCGCGCAAGCTGGGCGACCGCGAGACCGGCGGCGGCCTGTCGCTGCCGGTGTGGATCGAGTACATGGCCACGGCCCTGCAGGGCGTGGCGGTGGCCGAGATGCAGCCGCCGGCCGGCATCGTCAACATCGGCAACGAGTGGTACTTCGAGGAGTTCGGTCCGGGCGCCGGCGTCGGCACGCTGCGCACCGAGGATGAGGACCAGCGCGTCGTGCCCCAGGCGCCCAGCGACGACGAGCGCCGCAGCATCCTGGACCTGTTCAAACGCTGACCGCCTGGGCCGCGCGCCGCGCGGCGCCTGTCGATTCAGTGGGCGGCGTAGCTCAGCGCCTGCCCGGCCTGCGCACTGGATTCCTGCGACAGCCGCTGCAGGAATTCCACGCCGTCACGCGTGTCGCGCCAGACCTGGCCATCCCAGCGGAAGTGGTAGCCACCGCCGCGCGCCGCCATCCACACCTCGTGCAGCGGCGGCTGGGTGTTGAGGATGATCTTGCTGCCATTGGGGAAGGACAGTTCGAGCAAGCCACCGCTGCGGTGGGTGTCGATGTCGATCACATCCTCGTCGAGCCAGGCGTCCACCTGGCTTTCCACCAGGGACAGCAGGGCATGGGTCAGACGGCGGTAATCGGCGTCGTTGAGCAGGGAATCGGCGGGGGCGGACATCTCGATAAGATCGCGGTCATGACTGCAATTGCTTCGAGTGTAGAGCCTTCGATTCCCCTTCGTGCGGCGCGGTGGCGTGACGCCTCGCGGTGGTGCATGGCCGCCCTGCTGGCCGCGCTGGCCCTGCTGGCGGGTTGCGGCCAACGCGGGCCGCTGCAGCGGGTCGAGGCCCGCCCGGCGGCGGCGACGGCCACGCCGGCCTCGCCCGGGGCCAGCACGCCCAGCCGCTGACGCCAGGACCCCATGAAAAAGGCCACCCGAAGGTGGCCTGGTCTTCTGTGCAGCGGGCCTGCCGGAGCAGGCCTGCAGCATGATCAGAAGTTGTGCTGGATACCGAAGTCGTAGCCGGTCTTCGGGCCGACCGGTTCGCCACCGCCAACCTTGCCGTAGTCAGCGAACACCTTGGTGCGCTTGGACAGGTTGTAGTGGTAGCCGATACCGACCTTCTTCAGCTTGCCAGCGACGGCGTCGTTGTCGCTCACAGCGTAGCCCAGCTTGAAGTCGCCAGCGCCGAACGGCACGTTGGCGCCCAGCAGGTAGCCCTTGACGTCCACGCCAGCGACGTTGGTGCCGCGCGAGTAGCCAGCCGACAGGGTGGCGAAGCCGAAGTTGTAGCGGCCGCCCAGCGACAGGTGCTTGTCATCGGCATCGCCGCCGTTTTCGTAGGCCAGGCCGACGAACAGCGGGCCACCAGCGTAGTTGGTAGCCAGGGCGAACGGACGCTTGGCGCGGCCACCGTTGACGGCACCGGCGTCAGCAACCTGGGCAGCGATGTTGAAGCCCGAAGCGCTGAAGTGGTACTCGATCTGCGAGTCGTAGCGGACCTTGCCGGCGCCGGCAGGGCCGGTGGAGCCGCTGATCATGCCGATGTTGCGCAGGGCGCCCTGGGTGTCGCCACCGAACGGGTCGATCTGGTTCTGCACCATCAGGAAGCCGACGACGTAGTCGCGGCCCAGACGGATGTGGCCCCAGTCGCCCATCAGGCCGACGGTGCTGTAGCCGTTCCAGAACTTGGCAGCGGCGCTGTCGCCGGTGGCCGGGTTGAAGCGGTGCTCGATGCCGAACGTGGCCTTCAGGCCGCCGCCCATGTCTTCAACACCGCGGAAGCCCAGGCGGCTGCCAGCGACGTCCAGCAGGGTCTTGTCGGTGGTGCCGATGGCCTTGCCAGCTTCAACGTTCAGCTTGCCGTAGATGGTGACCGACGATTGGGCCGAGGCGGCACCGGCGAAAGCGCCGAGCACGGCCAGAGCGAGCAGAGATTTTTTCATTTCAACTATCTCCTAGGTTGAACAAGAGGTCCCGATCGGGAGAGAACCCGGATCACCTGGCAGGTGGGGCTGATCAGGCCAACCTCCTCATCGGAAGTTGCCGATATTGCACCAGAGGGAGCTCCGGACTGCCAAGCTTTGGCAGGTAAATAGAAAAACCCTGTTGTCTGGCAACAACGTGAAACGAAGCGCCTACCACGGAATGCTCGTCCCAAGGCATCCCCAGGCGCGGGCGGTTTCAGGCCGCGCGCACCTCAACCGTGGTGGTGATGGTCGCCGTGCGGCCCAGCATGGCGGTGGCCGAGCAGTACTTTTCATGCGACAGCGCCACCGCGCGCTCCACCGCCGGCAGCGGCAGATCGCGGCCGCTGACGATGAAGTGCAGGTTCAGCGCGGTGAAGACCTTGGGATCGGTCGTGGCCCGCTCGGCCTGCAGCTTGACCTCGCAGCCGGTCACGGCGTGGCGGCCGCGCTGCAGGATCAGCACGACGTCGTAGGCGGTGCAGCCGCCAGCGCCCACCAGCAGCGTCTCCATCGGCCGCGGCGCCAGGTTGCGGCCGCCGCCCTCCGGCGCGCCGTCCATCGCCAGCGTGTGGCCGCTGCCGGTCTCGGCCAGCATCACCATGCCCGCATCGGCCACCCAACGCACCGTGCATTCCATCGACTTCTCCTGTGTTGGCGTTCGACGCACCACCCCCGGGCGCGCGAAGCGTGAATTATGCGGGGCTAGTGGACCCCCTCTAGACAGGGATATTGCAGTGCACCATGACTACCGCTAGACTGCGGTCATGGCATCCGGAAACGTTTTCCGATGCACCGGTTGTCTCCTCCACCTCCTCCATTGGTGGATTGGCCCGGAGCCTCACGGCTCCGGGCTTTTTTCTTGGGGCCCCCGGTATCATGACGCGCTGCAGCAGCGACGTCGGGCCTCCCGGCCGGGGTCGTGCGCCCACCCACCCCCCACAGGAGAGACGCCCATGGCCGGCGCCCCCCGCCAGCCGCGTGCGCGCACGCGAGCGGCCACCCCGCAACGCCCCGCCCCCGCCGACTACCTGCGCCGCATCCTGACGGCCAAGGTCTATGACGTGGCGATCGAGTCCCCGCTGGAGCCGGCCCGTGCGCTGAGCCGGCGCACCGGCAACCACGTGCTGCTCAAGCGCGAGGACCTGCAGCCGGTGTTCAGCTTCAAGCTGCGCGGCGCGTACAACAAGATGGCCCACCTGACGCCCGAGCAACTGCAGCGCGGCGTCATCTGTGCCTCGGCCGGCAACCACGCCCAGGGCGTGGCGCTGGGCGCGCGCAAGCTGGGCTGCCGCGCGGTGATCGTGATGCCGGTGACCACACCCAAGGTCAAGGTCGATGCCGTCGGTGCGCTCGGCGGCGAGGTGGTGCTGCACGGCGAGAGCTACTCCGACGCCTACGGCCACGCGGTCGAGCTGGAGAAGGCCCAGGGCCTGACCTTCGTCCACCCCTTCGACGACCCCGACGTGATCGCCGGCCAGGGCACGATCGCGATGGAGATCCTGCGCCAGCACCAGGGCCCGATCGAGGCGGTGTTCGTGGCGATTGGCGGCGGCGGTCTGATCTCGGGCGTGGCCTCGTACATCAAGGCGGTGCGCCCGGAGATCAAGGTGATCGGCGTGCAGACGGTGGACTCCGACGCCATGATCCGCTCGGTCCAGGCCGGCAAGCGCGTGCAGCTGGCCGATGTGGGTCTGTTCGCCGACGGCACCGCGGTGAAGCTGGTGGGCGAGGAGACCTTCCGCCTGGCGCGCGAACTGGTGGACGACTACGTGCGCGTCACCACCGACGAGCTCTGCGCCGCGATGAAGGACATCTTCCAGGACACCCGCAACGTGGTCGAGCCCTCGGGCGCGCTGGGCGTGGCCGGCATGAAGCAGTACGTGCACAAGCACCAGCTCAAGGGCAAGACCTTCGTGGCGGTGAACTGCGGCGCCAACATGAACTTCGACCGCCTGCGCTTCGTCGCCGAGCGGGCCGAGTTCGGCGAGCAACGCGAAGCCCTGTTCGCCGTCACCATCCCCGAGGAGCGCGGCAGCTTCCGACGCTTCTGCGAGCTGGTGGGCACGCGCAGCGTGACCGAGTTCAACTACCGCATCTCCGACGCCCGTGTGGCCCACGTCTTCGTGGGCGTCAGCATCAGCAAGCGCGACGAGGCCGACAAGATCGAGCGCAACTTCGTCAAGCACGGCTTTGCCACCGTCAACCTCACCGACGACGAACTGGCCAAGGAGCATGTGCGCCACATGGTGGGCGGCCGCAGCGAGCTGGCACGCGACGAGCGCCTGTACCGCTTCGAGTTCCCCGAGCGGCCGGGGGCGCTGATGCGCTTCCTGTCGGCCATGCACCCCGACTGGAACATCAGCCTGTTCCACTACCGCAACCAGGGCGCCGATTACGGCCGCATCCTGGTGGGCATGCAGGTGCCCAAGGCCGACAAGAAGGCCTTCAAGGACTTCCTCGCGACGCTGGCCTACCCTTGTGTCGACGAGACCGACAACCCGGTCTACCAGCTGTTCCTGAAATGAACGACGAGCTCTTTGCCAAGGGTCTGGCCACGCGCCGCGAGGTGCTGGGCGCCGACTACGTGGACAACGCCATCCGCAACGCCGACCCGTTCAGCCTGCCGCTGCAGGAATTTGTCACCCAGGTCGCCTGGGGCGACATCTGGAACCGCCCCGGCCTGCCGCGGCGCGACCGCAGCCTGCTGGTGCTGGCGATGCTGGTGGCGCTGAACCGCCCGCATGAGCTGAAGCTGCACCTGCGGGGCGCACTGAACAACGGCGTCACGCGAGAGGAGATCCGCGAGGCCTTCCTGCAATCGGCCGTCTACTGCGGCGCGCCAGCGGCGATGGACGCATTCCGCACCGCGCGCGAGGTGTTCGCCGCGATCGACGCGGAAGGCCCTACGGCTGCCTGATCAAGCGGCCTTTGGGAAGTGGCGAAGCCGCGCAGCGGCAAGCCTGGGGGTCAACCGATCACGGCTTGCGCGAACTCGCGCGCGTCGAAGGTCTGCAGGTCCTCGAGCTTCTCGCCCACGCCAATGAAGTAGACCGGGATCGGCCGCTCGCGCGCGATGGCGGCCAGCACGCCGCCCTTGGCGGTGCCATCCAGCTTGGTGACGATCAGGCCGGTCAGGCCCAGCGCGTCGTCGAAGGCCTTGACCTGGGCCAGCGCGTTCTGGCCGGTGTTGCCGTCGACGACCAGCAGCACCTCGTGCGGCGCGGTCTCGTCGGCCTTGGCGATCACGCGCTTGATCTTCTTCAGCTCCTCCATCAGGTGCAACTGCGTGGGCAGACGGCCGGCGGTGTCGGCGATCACCACGTCGGCGCCGCGCGCCTTGCCGGCGGTCACCGCATCAAAGCTGACCGCAGCCGGGTCGCCGCCCTCCTGGCTGATGATCTCGACCTGGTTGCGGCCGGCCCAGACCTGCAGCTGTTCGCGCGCTGCGGCGCGGAAGGTGTCGGCGGCGGCCAGCAGCACCTTGGCGTCATGCTCGGCCAGGTGACGGGTGAGCTTGCCGATGCTGGTGGTCTTGCCGGCGCCGTTGACGCCCACCACCATCACCACCGTCGGGTGGTGTCGGCCGACCTCCAGCGAGCGCTGCAGCGGCCGCAGCAGGTCGGTCACCGCGTCGGCCAGCAGGCCCTTCACGGCGGAGGGCTCGGTGGCCTTGGCGTCCTTGACGCGGCGCTTGAGGTCCTCGAGCAGGAACTCGGTGGCCTTGACGCCAGCGTCGGCCATCAGCAGCGCGGCTTCGAGCTCCTCGTAGAGCGCGTCGTCGATCTTCGTGCCGGTGAAGACCTGGGCGATGCTGCTGCCGGTGCGCGCCAGGCCCTGTCGCAGCCGGCCCAGCCAGCCGGTGCGGGCTTCGGGCTTGGGCGTGGTCTCGACGACCGCGGGCAGGGCGGTCTCGACCGCCGGTTCGGGCGCCGCCACGGCAGGTGCGGACACAGGCGCCTCGGGCGGTGCGGGCGGCGGCGACTTCTTGCGAAAGAAACTGAACATCCCCCGATTGTCGCCCGGCCCGCGGGCAAGCCCCTGTCGACCGGCTGACACGCGCGACGGGACAATCCACGCCAGGAGGAGCAACGACGTGAGGGCAGCATTCATCACCGGTCACGGTGGCAACGAGGTGGTGCAGGTGGGCGAGCGTCCGTTGCCCGCCGTGGGCGAGGGCGAGGTGCGCGTGCGGCTGCAGGCCGCCACGCTGAACCGCGTGGACCTGTACATGCGTGACAGCGGCGCCGGCATCACGCACAGCCTGCCGCAGATCATGGGCCTGGACGGCGCAGGCACGGTCGATGCCGTCGGCCCCGGCGTGCGTCATTGGGGCGCAGGGCAACGCGTGATCGTGCATCCGGGCGTGGCCTGTGGCCAGTGCGCCCACTGCCTGCGCGGTGACGATGTGCTGTGCGCCGGCATCCGCTACCTGGGCGAGCACCGCGACGGCACGCTGGCCGAGTACGTCAGCCTGCCGGCGCGCAATCTGTTCGCCTGGCCCGCGCACCTGGATGCGTCCGAGGCCGCTGCGCTGGGCGTGAACCACCTCACCGCCTGGCGCATGCTGTTCACGCGCGCCCGCCTGCAGCCCTGGGAGACCGTGCTGGTCTTCGGCATTGGCGGCGGCGTGTCGCTGGCCGGGCTGCAACTGGCCAAGGGCATCGGCGCGCGGGTGATCGCCACCTCGCGCGATGCCGCCAAGCTCGAGCGCGCCCGAGCCCTGGGCGCCGACGAGGTGATCGACTCGTCACGCCAGGACGTGGCCAAGGAGGTGGCCCGCCTGACCCAGGGCCACGGCGTGGACGTGGTGTTCGAGAACGTGGGCGCCGCGGTCTGGTCCTCGGCCCTGAAATCACTGGCCCGCGGCGGTCGGCTGGTGACCTGCGGCGCCACCACCGGCGATCAGCCCGGGGCCGATCTGCGCCGCATGTTCATCCGTCAACTGCAGGTGCTGGGCTCGACGCTGGGCACGCTGAGCGAGATGCGCGACCTGGTCAGCTGGGTCGAACGCCACGGCCTGCGCCCCGTGATCGACTCGCGCTTCACGCTGGACCAGGTGCACGCTGGGCTGGATCGCCTGGAGAGTGGCCAGCAGTTTGGCAAGGTGGCGGTGGAGATCGGCTGAGCGGAGGACGAGAAGGACCGCTTCCTGCCCACAGCGGCCGTAGGCCGCTGTGGGCCAACGCGCTACGCCAACCGTGCCGCCAAGGGCTGGGCAGGCAGGCAGAGCCGGCCATCAGAGGGCGCCGAGGAGCGCAGGACTGCAGGGCAAATCTCTCTGACTTGGCCCACACTGTCTGAGCGCAGCGAACCGCAGGTGAGCGTAGCGAGTTTGGGGGCCGCCCTGCAGGCCGAGCACCACAGGGTAGTCGGCGCAGCCGACCGCCCTCGCTGGCCGGCTCTGCCTGCCTGCCCAGCCCTTGGCTCGCTCCGACCGTTGCAAGTGGTCTTCCTGCAGAGGTTGGCGCGCAGCCAAGGCCTGAGCGACCTGGTGCTGTCGTCGCAGACGGTGGCGGTCGGCTGCGCCGACTTCCCTGTGGTGCTCAACGCCCCGGGGTGGTCGACAAACTCCCTGCGCTCGCCTGCGGCTCGCTCCGGTCAAACAGTGTCGACCAAGTCAGTGCACGAGGCGCGCCTGCGGCGCGCGCCCCGGGGCGTCTGCGCTCCTCGGCGCCCCCGACAGCGCCACCATCCCCAGGCCGCTCAGGCCTTGGCTGAATCCACCGTTGGCGTACTGCAGCAGGCATGGCCCATCGCGGCCTACGGCCGCTGTGGGCAGCCAGCAGCCCGTCGTCAGACCCGCTCGACGATCAACGCAATGCCCTGCCCCACGCCGATGCACATCGTGCACAGCGCGTAGCGGCCGCCGCTGCGGTGCAACTGGTTGACGGCGGTGGTCACCAGGCGCGCGCCGCTGGCGCCCAGCGGGTGGCCCAGGGCGATGGCGCCGCCGTTCGGGTTGACGCGCGGGTCGTCGTCTTGCAGGCCCAGGTCGCGCAGCACGGCCAGGCCCTGAGCGGCGAAGGCCTCGTTGAGTTCGATCACGTCCATTTGCGCCAGACTCAGGCCGGTCAGTTCCAGCACCTTGCGGCTGGCCGGCGCCGGGCCGATGCCCATGATGCGCGGCGGCACGCCAGCGGTGGCCATGCCCACCACGCGGGCGCGCGGCGTCAGGCCGTGGCGGGCGGCGCTGGCCTCGTCGGCCAGCAGCAGCGCGCAGGCGCCGTCGTTGACGCCGCTGGCGTTGCCGGCGGTCACCGTGCCGTCGGGGCGCACCACGCCCTTGAGCTTGGCCAGCGCTTCCAGGCTGGTGTCGCGGGGGTGCTCGTCCTTGGCGACGACGATGGCCTCGCCCTTCTTCTGCGGGATCGTCACCGGGCAGATCTCGGCGTCAAAGTAGCCAGCCAACTGCGCAGCCACGGCCTTCTTCTGGCTGGCCAGGGCCATGCGGTCCTGGGCCTCGCGCTCGATCCTGAAATCGGTGGCCACGTTCTCGGCGGTCTCGGGCATCGCGTCCACACCGTAGGCGGCCTTCATCTTCGGGTTGATGAAGCGCCAGCCGATGGTGGTGTCGTACACCGCATTGGCACGGCTGAAGGCGCTCTCGGCCTTGGGCATGACGAAGGGCGCGCGGCTCATGCTCTCGACACCGCCGGCGATCATCAGACCGGCCTCGCCCGCCTTGATGGCGCGCGCGGCGATGCCCACCGCGTCCATGCCCGAGCCACACAGCCGGTTCACCGTGGTGCCCGGCACCTCCAGCGGCAGGCCGGCCAGCAGGCTGGCCATGTGCGCCACGTTGCGGTTGTCCTCGCCGGCCTGGTTGGCGCAGCCGAAGATCACATCGGTCACCGCGGCCCAATCGACCTTCGGGTTGCGTGCCATCAGCGCCTGCAGCGGCACGGCGCCCAGGTCGTCGGTGCGGACCGACGACAAGGCGCCGCCGTAGCGGCCGAAGGGCGTGCGTTGGGCATCGCAGATGAAGGCGTGGCGGGTGCTCATGGCAGCAGGTTCCTGAAAAAGGAGTCAGACTCGAATGGCGTGGGGTGGCGCGGGCTCAGACGCCCAGGTAGCGGTGCAGCGCGGCTTCGTCAGCAGACAGTGTCTCCGAAGCGCCTTCCAGCACCAGGCGACCCTTTTCCAGCACCAGCGCGCGGTCGGTGTTCGCCAGCACCTTGCGGAAGTCGCGGTCGACCACCAGCGAGGCGATGCCGGTGCGGCGCACCAGGCTGATGACGCGCCAGATCTCGGCCACCACCAGCGGCGCCAGGCCCTCGGTGGCTTCGTCGAGGATCAGCAGATCCGGGTTGGTCATCAGCGCGCGGCCGATGGCCAGCATCTGCTGCTCGCCGCCGCTGAGCTGGCCGCCGCCGTTGGTCAGGCGCTCGGCCAGGCGGGGGAAGGTCTCCAGCACGCGCTCGAAGGTCCAGTCGACCTGGCCTCGGGTGCCGGCGCGCGCCGCCATCACCAGGTTCTCGCGCACGCTGAGGTTGGGGAAGACGCCGCGGCCCTCGGGCACATAGCCGATGCCCAGCCGGACGATCTTCTCGGGCGGCTGGCCGCTCATGTCCCGACCGGCGACCTGCACCTGTCCCGCGCTGGCGCGCAGTTGGCCGATCAGCGTGCGGATCAGCGTGGTCTTGCCCATGCCGTTGCGGCCCAGCAGACCCACCGCCTCGCCCGGCGCAATGGCCAGGCTGATGCCGTGCAGGATGTGGCTCTGGCCATAGTGCGCGTGCAGGTCACGCGCCTGAAGAAACGGGGCGGCGCTCATCAATGGGAATCCCCGAGGTAGGCCAGTTGGACGTCACGGTTGGCGCGCACCTCGGTCGGTGCGCCACTGGCGATGACACGGCCGTTGACCATCACGGTGATGCGGTCGGCGACGCGGAACACCGCATCCATGTCGTGTTCCACCAGCAGGATCGCGTGGCCGGCCTTGAGCTCGCCCAGCAGGGTCAGCATGCGTTCGGTCTCCTCGGCGCCCATGCCGGCCAGCGGCTCGTCGAGCAGCAGGACCTTGGGGTTGGACGCCAGGCACATCGCAATCTCCAGCTGGCGTTTCTGGCCGTGCGACAACACGCCGGCGGTCCGCTCGGCCACCTCGGCAAGGCCGGTGCGCGCCAAGGCCTCGTCGGCGGCCTGCATGGCGTCGCGGCAGGCGGTGGCGGGGGTGAGCCAGTTCCAGGGCTTCTGCCACCGTGCCTGGGCCGCCAGGCGGCAGTTCTCGCGCACGCTGAAGGGCAGGAAGATGGTGTTGCGCTGGTAGCTGCGGCCCAGACCCGCGCGGGCGCGGCGCGGCTGGGTCCAGCCGGTCACGTCCTGGCCCAGCAGTTCCACCGTGCCCGCCGAGGCGGGCAGTTCGCCCGAGAGCAGATTGATCAGCGTGGACTTGCCGGCGCCATTGGTGCCGATGACCGCGTGCAGTTCGCCCTGGCGCAGGTCCAGCGTCACGCCTTCGACCGCCTTGAGGCCACCGAAGAAGCGCGACAGGCCCTGTGCGCGCAGCAGAAGGGCATCACCGCTCATGCGCCCTCCTTCGGCGTGACCAGGCCAATCAGGCCGCGCGGCAGCAGCGCCACGAAGGCGATGATGGCCAGGCCCAGCATCAGCTGCCAGTGCTTGGCAAACGGGCCGAACACCGCCTGCGACTGGAACAGCTCCTGCAGCAGCGTGAAGGCCAGCGCGCCGATCAACGCGCCGCGCAGATGGCCCAGGCCGCCCAGGATGATCATGATCAGCACCGCGCCGCTCTGGTGCCAGGACATCAGCTCGGGGTTCACCACACCATCCTTCACCGCGAACAGATAGCCCGCCAGCCCCGCCAGCATGGCCGAGAAGACGAACACCGCCAGCTTGTACGGGTAGGTGGCGAAGCCCGCCGCCCGCATGCGCTGTTCGTTGACCTTGATGCCGGCCAGCGCGCGGCCGAAGCGGCTGCGCAGCATCACCGACCAGAACGCCGCCACGCCCAGCAGGCAGGCCCAGACCAGCCAGTACAGCGTGTGGCCCTGGTCCAGGTCGAAGGGCTTCCAGCCGAAGATCGACGCATCGGGCTTGAAGTAGAGGTAGATGCCGTCGCTGCCGCCCACCCAATTGGTGTCGTGCGCCACGAAGAAGGCCATCTGCGCAAAGGCCAGTGTGATCATGATGAAGTACACGCCCTTGGTGCGCAGCGACAGCGCGCCCACCAGCAGCGCATAGCCGCCGGCCGCCGCCACCGCCGCCGCCGCGGTCAGCCACAGCGAGGCCGCCTCGCTCTGCGGCGTCAGTACCGCAGCCGCATAGGCGCCGATGCCGAAGAACGCCGCCTGACCGAAGCAGACCAGGCCGGTCTGGCCGACCAGCAGTTCCAGGCTCAGCGCGAAGATCGCCAGGATCATGATCTTCATCGCCAGCTCGGCATAGAAGGGCGGTGCCCACAGCGGCCACAGGGCCAGCAGGATGAAGGCCAGTGCCACGGGCACCGCCTTGCGAAGGAAACCGGTCTCGAACATCAGCCTGCCTTGAACAGCCCTTCCGGCTTCCACAACAACATCACCGCCATCAGCAGGTACACCGAGACACCGGCAATGCCCGGCACCAGCACCTTGCCGAAGGTGTCGACAAAGCCCACCAGCAGCGCCGCGATCAGCGCGCCCTTGATCGAGCCGATACCGCCGATCACCACCACCACGAAGCAGATGATCAGCACGCTCGAGCCCATGCCCGGGTAGACCGAGGACACCGGCGCCGCGATCATCCCGGCCAGCGCCGCCAGCGCCACGCCCACCGCAAACACCACGCGGTACAGCAGCCGGATGTCCACACCCATGGCCCGCACCATGTCGCGGTTGCTGGCACCGGCGCGGATGCGCATGCCCAGCCGCGTGCGCGCCAGCACCGCCCACATCGCCAGCGCCACCGCCACGCACACCGCCGAGATGAACAGGCGATAGACCGGGTAGGTCATCACCTCGCCCAGCGGAATGCTGCCCGACAGCCAGGCCGGCGGCTGCACGCCGTGCACGTCATCGCCCACGATGATCGAGCGCAGTTCCTCGAACACCAGGATCAGGCCGTAGGTCATCAGCACCTGCTGCAGGTGCTCGCGCTCGTACAGGTAGCTGATGAACACCCACTCCAGCACGTAACCCAGCAGCACCGACAGCACGATGCCCACCGCCATCACCGTGAAGAAACCGCCGCCCAGCCACTGCTCCACCGCCGGCGCCAGCGCATAGGCCATGTAGGCGCCGATCATGTAGAAGCTGCCATGCGCCAGGTTGATGACGCCCATGATCCCGAAGATCAGCGTCAGCCCCGAGGCCACCAGGAACAGCAGCAGCCCGTACTGCACCGCATTCAGGCACTGGATGAGAAAAGTGGCGAGATCCACAACAGTCCATCAAGGCGCCGCAACGCCGCAGAAGAAAAGGAGGCCGGAAGGCCGACGCCCCCTCAAGTCACCACCGCGGATCCGGCTATGCCGGTCCGCTGGTGGAGCCCCCGCGGGGGGTGGCGAGCGCCAGCGAGCCTGGGGGCTCAGCCCTTACAGCCACGGGCCGGATCGGCCAGCGACTTGGAGGCAATGCCCACCACCTTGTTTTCCTTGCCCACCACCTGGCGCAGGTACATGTCCTGCACCGGGTTGTGCGCCTTGCTCAGCGTGAAGGCGCCGCGCGGGCTGTCGATCTTGGCCTTTTCCACCGCAGCGGCGAACTCGGCCTTCTTGCTGACGTCGCCCTTCACCGCATTCAGGCCGATGCCCAGGATCTGCGCCGCGTCATAGCCCTGCACCGCGTACACGTCCGGCTGCAGCTTGTAGGTCTTGGCGTAGGCCAGGCGGAAGCTCTTGTCCTTGGCGTTGTCCAGGCTGTCGCCGTAGTGCAGCGCGGTGAACAGGCCATCGGCCGAGGCGCCCTGGGCCTCCAGCGTGCCATCGGTCAGGAAGCCCGAGCCGTACAGCGGGATGCTCTTCTTCAGGCCCGCCGCGTCGTAGTCCTTGACGAACTTGACCGCGCCGCCGCCGGCGAAGAAGGTGTAGACCGCGTCGGGCTTGATGGCGGCGATCTCGGTCAGCAGGGCCTGGAACTCGACGTTCGGGAAGGGCAGCGTCAGCTCCTTCACCACCGAGCCGCCGCCCTTCTCGAAGGCCTCCTTGAAGCCCTTGACCGATTCATCGCCGGCCGCGTACTTCCAGGTGATGGTCACGGCCTTCTTGATGCCCTTCTTGGCCATCACCTCGCCGGTGGCGTAGCCCGGCTGCCAGTTGCTGAACGAGGAACGGTAGATGTTGTTGCCGCACATCGGGCCGGTCACCGCGTCGGCGCCGGCATTGGGCACGATCAGCAGCACGTTGTTGTCCTTGGCGGCCTTGGCCATGGCCATGGCCACACCCGAGTGCACGGTGCCGATCAGCACGTCCACGCCATCGCGCTTGATCAGCTTGTTGACGTTCTCGGTGGCCTTGGCGGGATCCGATTCATCATCGACCTTGCTGAACTCGACCTCGCGGCCGCCGATCTTGCCGCCCTGCTCGGCCAGGTACAGCCGGAAGCCGTTCTCGATGGCCACGCCCAGCGCGGCGTAGGTGCCGGTGTAGGGCAGCATCAGGCCGACCTTGAGCTTGGCCCCCTGGGCCATGGCCGAAGCCGAGGCCAGCAGGGCCGCGGCAGCGGCCAGGGCGGTCAGCGAGGTGCGAGCGTTCATGCGTGTGTCTCCTGGTGAAGCAAGGGGGCAAGAAAGGCCTGGCAGGCGCGGATCACCGGCTCAGGCTGGTCACGGTGCGGCGAATGCCCGCAACCGGGCAACTTGACCAGTTGCGTGGCCGGCAGTCCATTGGCGATTCCATCGATCTGGGCCATCGTGCCGTAGGGGTCGTCCTCCCCCTGGATGGCCAGCACGGGTGCCGTGATATTCTTTAGTTCTGAAGTAATTTGCCACTGGGGAAAGTCCGGGGCCAGCCAGATGTCGTTCCAGCCGTAGAAGGCGGAATCGACGTCGTCGTGGTAGCGGGACAGCGGTGCACGCAGCCCGCCCTGCTCGTATTGCACGCGGGCCTCGCGGATGCTCTTCAGACCGAATTCCTCGACCAGGATGTGCGGCGCCATCACGATGCAGGCATTCACCCGCTGGGGTGCGTGGGCCGCATGCAACAGCGCGATCGAGCCGCCATCGCTGTGGCCCAGCAGCGCATAAGGGCCGCGCACACCCAGCGCGTCCAGCAGCGCCGGCAAGACCTGCTGCGCCTGGCGGTGCATGAAGTCCAGGCCCCAGTGCTCATCGGCCGCGCGCGGCGTGGAACGACCATAGCCGGGGCGCGAGTACACCAGCGCCCGCACGCCGCAGGCGCGCGCCAGCCGGTCCGGGAAGTCGCGCCACATCGACACCGAGCCCAGGCCCTCGTGCAGCACCACCAGCAGCGGCGCCGCGGGGTCGTCCACCCCGACCCAGGTGTGTTCGATGTCGACCGGCCGTCCGGCCCAGTCGATGCGCACCCGCTGGGTCATGCCGCCGGGCCCTTGGCGCGTTCCTGGTCGCGCAGCTTGAAGCGCTGGATCTTGCCAGTGGCCGTCTTGGGCAGGTCCTCGACGAACTCGATCTGGCGCGGGTACTTGTAGGGCGCCAGGTGGTCCTTGACGAAGGCCTTGAGCGCCGGCTCGTCGGTCTGCTGGCCGGGCTTGAGCACCACGAAGGCCTTGGTCTTGGTCAAGCCCTCGGCATCCTCGACGCCGATCACCGCCGCCTCCAGCACCGCCGGGTGCTGGACCAGCGTGGCTTCCACCTCGAAGGGGCTGACATAGATGCCGCTGACCTTGAGCATGTCGTCGCTGCGGCCGCCGTAGGTGTAGCTGCCGTCAGCGTTGCGCACGTACTTGTCGCCGCTCTTGGTCCAACCGCCCTGGAAGGTCTCCTGGGTCTTCTGCCGGTTGCCCCAGTACATCATCGCCGCCGAGGGGCCCTGGATGTAGAGGTCACCCGGCTCGCCGTCGGGCACCGGCTGGCCCTCGTCGCCGCGCAACTCGATCGTGTAGCCCGGCACCGGCCAGCCGGTGGTGCCATAGGCCACCTTCTCGGGCGTGTTGGACAGGAAGATGTGCAGCATCTCGGTCGAGCCGATGCCGTCAACGATGTCCACCCCGAAGTGCGCCTTGAAGCGCTGGCCCAGCTCAGCCGGCAGCGCCTCGCCGGCCGAGGACACCAGGCGCAGCTTCACGTCGCTGCGCGCCGGCAGCGCCGGATGCGCCAGCATGCCGGCGAAGCCGGTGGGCGCCCCATAGAACACCGTGGGCTGGACGCCGCCGATGCCGCCCAACCAGCGCTTGAAGGTGGCGTCCGGCGTGGGCCGCTCGCCCATCAGCAGCACCGTGGCGCCCACGCTGAGCGGAAAGCTCAGCGCATTGCCCAGGCCGTAGGCGAAGAACAGCTTGGCGGCCGAGAAGCACACGTCGTCCTCGCGCAGCTTCAGCACGCCCTTGCCATACAGCTCGGCCGTCCAGTAGGGGTTGCCGTGCGAGTGCACCGTGCCCTTGGGGCGGCCGGTGGAGCCGCTGGAATACAGCCAGAAGCCCGGCGCGTCCGGCCCGGTGGCGGCGGGCTTGCCCAGCGGCGCGTGCGGCGCCAGGAAGGCCTCGAACTCGACCTCGCTGGGGTGCAGCGGCGCGATCGGGCGCGACACCACCACCTTCTGCACCTCATGGTCGGACTTGACCATCGCCGCGGTCACGGCCGGCAGCAGCGCGCCCGAGCACAGCACGGCCTGGGCGCGCGAGTGCTCCAGCATGTAGGCGTAGTCGTCGGCCGTCAGCAGGGTGTTGACGGCCACCGGCACCACGCCGGCGTACATCGCGCCCAGGAAGGCGACGGGCCAGTCGCGGCAGTCGTGCATCAGCAGCAGCACGCGTTCCTCGCGCTTGACGCCCTGGGCGCGCAGCGCGGCGGCCAGCTGGCGCACGCGCTGGTCGAGCTCGCCGTAGCTGGTGCTGCCGGTCTCGTCGACAAAGGCCGCCTTGGCGGCACGGCCGGTGTTGAGCGACAGCAGGTGCGCCGCGAAGTTGAAGTGCTCGGCCAGGCCGGGGACGCCGGCGAGCTCGGTGGTCTGTGCATTCATGGCGTGTCTCCTGTCGCCGATCGTTCGGGTGCCGGTCAGAGCCGGGTGGCCGGACCCAGGGCCGCCAGCACCTCGGGGGCCGCCTGCAGCGCGCTGCGGCGGTGGTAGAAGTTCAGGGCCCGCAGGCCGCCCAGTTCCTCGCCGCCACCGGCGCGGCCGGGGCCGCCGTGCAGCGATTGCGGCATCACATTGCCGTGGCCGGTGTGCAGCCGCGCCACCGCAGGGGTGACGATGTGCACACGGCCGTGCAGGTCGGCCAGCTCGGTGGCGCAGGCGGCCAGCGCCGCCGGGTCGTCGCCATAGAGCGAGCAGGCCAGCGAGCCGGCACCGCGGCGCACCAGGGCCTGGGCCTGGGCCAGGTCGTCGTAGGGCATCAGCGTGGCCACCGGGCCGAAGACCTCGGTGTCGTGCACCCGTGTGGCGGTGACGGGCTGCTCGCAGCCCAGCAGCACCGGTGCCACGCAGGCCGACTCCGGCCCGGCGCCAACCAGCGGCGTGGCGCGGCCATCGTGCAGCACCGTGGCTTCGCTCAGCAGCGTGACCAGGCCCTCTTCCACATGGCGCTTCTGTTCCTGGCTGACCAGCGCGCCCATGCGCACCGTCGCGTCACGCGGGTTGCCCACCACGGTCTTGCGCAGCTGGGCGGCGATCAGTTCGGCCGCCGCGGTGTACAGCGCACGCGGCACGAAGGCGCGGCGGATCGCGGTGCACTTCTGGCCCGACTTCACGGTCATCTCGCGCGCCACCTCGCGGGCGAACAGCGACAACGCCTCGGAGCCCTCGGCCACCGGCAGCAGCAGCGCCGAGTTCAGGCTGTCGGCCTCGATGTTGACGCGCACCGAGTGGCGCACCACGGCCGGGTGCGAGCGAATGACGGCGGCCGTCTCGGCCGAGCCGGTGAAGCTCAGCACATCCTCGCCCTGCAGCTGATCGAGCAGGCCGGCCGAGCTGCCGCAGACCACACTGAGCGCGCCCAGCGGCAGGATGCCCGCGGCCACCACATCAGCCACCATGCGCTGGGTCAGCCAGGCGGTGGCGGTGGCGGGCTTGACGATCACCGGCACCCCCGACAGCAGCGCCGGCGCCGCCTTCTCCCACAGGCCCCAGGCCGGGAAGTTGAAGGCGTTGATGAACAGCGCCACGCCGCGGGTGGGGGTCATCACATGCTGCGACGCGAAGGCGTTGTCCTTGGCCAGCGCCACCGGCTCGCCGTCCAGCAGCAGCCGGGCCTCACCGAGTTTGGCGCCCCAGCGGGCGTACTGGCCCAGGGTGTAGATCGCGCCGTCGATGTCCACCGCCGAGTCACTCTTCACGGTGCCCGAGTTGCGGGTGGCGATCTCGTCGTAGGCATCACGGTTCGCGACCAGCACCTCGCCGATGCGCGACAACAGCGCGGCGCGCTCACCGTAGCTGAGCGCCCGCAGCGCGGCACCGCCCTGCTGGCGGGCGAAGGCAAAGGCCGCGCCCAGGTCCAGCCCGGCGCTGGACACCGTCACCAGCGCCTCGCCGGTGACCGGGTCGTGCAGCGTGGTGCCGGCGCCCTGGCCCGCCACCCATTGGCCGGCCACGAAGTTCTTCAGGGATTCCATCTCAGGCCTTGGTGAATTGGATCGCGCCCTCGGGCAGCAGGTACAGCACGTAGGCGCGGCCACCGGTCACGGTGGGGCGGTGGGCACTGCCGGGCGGGTAGACCTTCCAACCGGCGGCCTGGCCGTCAAAGCGGGCGTCGCCGTCCAGCGGCATCACCAGGTCGATCTCGCCATTCGGGTGCACGTGGTGCGGGCCCACCACATCGCGCATGTCGACCACATCGACCGAAAAGCCATTCAGCGCCGGTGTCGGTTTGATCACCCGGCCGTAGCGGATGCCGCCGTGCTCGTGCGGGCAGATCCAGCCGGCGGCGTCACCGGCCCGGCAGGCCGCGACGATGGCTTCGAACAGCGGGCTGCCGGCCGGGTGGGTGCGGTTCAGTTCGGCGGCCAGCGCCTCATCCAGCGGGCGGCCGGCCAGCGAGGCGGTCAGCGGGGCGATCAGGTCCTGGAAGGTGTCGACAGTGCTCATTCGGTGTCTCCTGGGCCTCGCTTCCCCGGGGGTTGCGAGGCTTGTGGAAATTTAGTGCATGTACGAAACTTACCCGGCCGGAGCGGCCGCGTCAAGCACTATATTGCATGCTTCGGGTAATCACTGAATCCATGGACGACTTTGATCCGACTCTGGCCGACCCCCCCGCCACCGAGCGCCCCAGCGACCCGCGCGACCCCTTCCTGACCGCGCTGGGCGAGCGCGTGCGCTCCTTGCGGGCGCGCCGCGGCCTGACCCGCAAGGCCTTGTCCCAACACTCTCAGGTGTCCGAGCGCCACCTGGCCAACCTGGAGCTGGGCGTGGGCAATGCCTCGGTGCTGGTGCTGCGCCAGGTCTGCCGCGCGCTGGACTGCCCGCTGCCCGAACTGCTGGGCGACGAGACCAGCAGTTCACCCGAATGGGCGCTGATCCGCGACCTGCTGCGTGGCCGCAGCGAGGACGAGCTGCGCCGCGGCCGCATGGCGCTGACCGATCTGTATGGCCAGTCCGGCGCACCCGATGCACGTGCCCAGCGCATCGCGCTCATCGGCCTGCGCGGTGCGGGCAAGTCCACGCTGGGCCGCCTGCTGGCCGAGTCGCTGGACGCGCCCTTCGTCGAGCTGAACACCGAGATCGAGCGCGTCGGCGGCTGCAGCCTGCCGGAGATCCACAACCTGCTGGGCTCGGCCGCCTACCGCCGCTACGAGCGCCGGGCCCTGGAAGAAACCATCCAGCTCTACCCGGACGCGGTGATCGCCACCCCTGGCGGCGTGGTCTCTGACCCGGCCAATTTCAACCTGCTGCTGGGCCACTGCGTCACCGTCTGGCTCAAGGCCACGCCCGAGGAACACATGGCCCGCGTGATGGCCCAGGGCGACCTGCGCCCGATGGCCGGCAACCGCGAGGCGATGGACGACCTCAAGCACATCCTGGCTGAGCGCACCCCCTTCTACAGCCAGGCCGATCTGCAACTGGAAACCGGCGGCAAGCCGCTGGAGCAGGCTTTTGCCGAACTGCGCCGGCTGGTCGAGCCGATGCACCGGGCGGCTCAGGGTATGCACTAAACTGCAGTTTTCGCTTGACAAGCGGATTTTCTGCACTATGATGCCTATCCATGGTTGCTGCACGATCTTGCATCAACCCCTCACCCACCGCCCCTGACCCGGAGACACCATGAGCACCACCCCCGACACCGCCGCCCTGGTCGACTACCGCACCGAGCCCGGCAAGTACCGCCACTGGACCCTGAAGTTCGAAGGCCCGGTCGCCACGCTGGCCATGGGCGTGGACGAGAACGCCGGCCTGCGCCCCGGCTACAAGCTCAAGCTCAACAGCTACGACCTGGGCGTGGACGTCGAGCTGCACGACGCCATCAACCGCATCCGCTTCGAGCACCCCGAGGTGCGCACCGTGGTGCTGACCTCCAGCCGTGAGCGCGTGTTCTGCTCGGGCGCCAACATCTTCATGCTGGGCGTCTCCAGCCACGCCTGGAAGGTGAACTTCTGCAAGTTCACCAACGAGACCCGCAACGGCTTCGAGGATTCGTCCAGGCACTCCGGCCTGAAGTTCCTGGCCGCGGTCAACGGCGCCTGCGCCGGCGGCGGCTATGAGCTGGCCCTGGCCTGCGACGAGATCCTGCTGGTCGATGACCGCAGCTCGGCGGTGAGCCTGCCCGAAGTGCCGCTGCTGGGCGTGCTGCCTGGCACCGGTGGCCTGACCCGCGTCACCGACAAGCGCAAGGTGCGCCATGACCTGGCCGACATCTTCTGCACCACCACCGAAGGCGTGCGCGGCCAGAAGGCCGTGGCCTGGCGCCTGGTCGACGAGATCGCCAAGCCCGCCCAGTTCGCCGCCCGCGTCCAGGAGCGTGCACTGCAGCTGGCCGAGCAGAGCGACCGCCCGGCGGGCGCCCAGGGCGTGGCCCTGACTCCGATCCAGCGCAGCTTCAACGGCGACAGCCTGCAATGGCAGCACGTGGGCGTCGAGATCGACCGCGCCAAGCGCCAGGCCGTCATCACCGTCAAGGCGCCCGAGGGCGCGCAGCCGACCAGCCTCGAGCAGATCGTCGCCGCCGGTGCCGACTGGTACGCGCTGGCCATGGCCCGCCAACTGGATGACGCCATCCTGCACCTGCGCACCAACGAGCTGGAGATCGGCACCTGGGTGCTGAAGACCAGCGGCGACGCCGAAGCCGTGAAGGCGCTCGATGCCCTGCTGCTGGCGAACCAGAACCACTGGCTGGTGCGCGAGACCACCGGCCTGCTGCGCCGCACCCTCAGCCGCCTGGACGTGTCCTCGCGCTCGCTGTTCGCGCTGATCGAGCCGGGCTCGTGCTTCACCGGCACCCTGCTGGAGCTGGCCCTGGCCTGCGACCGCATCTACCACCTGGCCCTGCCCGACGACGCAGCCAAGGCGCCGAAGATCGGTGTGGGCGAGATCAACTTCGGCCTGTTCCCCATGGCCACCGGCCAGAGCCGCCTGGCGCGCCGCTTCTACGAGGAAGCCGCGCCGATGGCCGCGGTGCGTGCCACGATCGGCCAGGCGCTGGACGCTGACGCCGCCTTCGCGCTGGGCCTGGTCACCTCCAACCCCGACGACATCGACTGGGACGACGAGGTGCGCCTGGCGCTGGAAGAGCGCGCCGCGATGTCGCCCGACGCGCTCACCGGCATGGAGGCCAACCTGCGCTTCAATGGCCCGGAGAACATGGTCACCCGCGTCTTCGGCCGCCTGACCGCCTGGCAGAACTGGATCTTCCAGCGCCCCAACGCCGTCGGCGAGAAGGGCGCGCTGAAGGTCTATGGCAAGGGCGAGAAGTCGCAGTTCGACATGAACCGCGTCTGAGCCCCACAGCCCACTTTCGACGTTGGGCGGCGCGGTTCCGGGTGGAGCGCGCCGCCACCGAAACACCACTCCCCCGATCCCGGCACACGGAGACACCATGTCCTCGATCAACTACTCGGAAAAGATCCCCAACAACGTCAACCTCTCGGAAGACAAGACCCTGCAGCGTGCGCTGGAGCACTGGCAGCCCAACTACCTGCAGTGGTGGCAGGACATGGGCCCGGACGGCTCGACCAACTTCGACGTCTACCTGCGCACCGCCGTCAGCGTCGACCCCGACGGCTGGGCCCAGTTCGGCCACGTCAAGATGCCCGACTACCGCTGGGGCATCTTCCTGAACCCCAAGGAAGAAGGCCGCCAGGTCAACTTCGGCGAGCACAAGGGTGAAGCCGCCTGGCAGGACGTGCCTGGCGAACACCGCGCCAACCTGCGCCGCATCATCGTCACCCAGGGCGACACCGAGCCGGCCTCGGTGGAGCAGCAGCGCCACCTGGGCCTGACCTGCCCCAGCCAGTACGACCTGCGCAACCTGTTCCAGGTGAACGTCGAGGAAGGCCGCCATCTGTGGGCCATGGTCTACCTGCTGCACAAGTACTTCGGCCGTGACGGCCGCGAGGAAGCCGATGCGCTGCTGCAGCGCAACTCGGGCGACGCCGACAACCCGCGCATCCTGCAGGCCTTCAACGAGAAGACCCCGGACTGGCTGTCGTTCTACATGTTCACCTACTTCACCGACCGCGACGGCAAGTTCCAGCTGTGCGCGCTGGCGGAGTCGGGCTTCGACCCGCTGGCCCGCACCACGAAGTTCATGCTGACCGAGGAAGCCCACCACATGTTCGTGGGCGAGTCGGGCGTGAGCCGCGTGATCGCCCGCACCTGCCAGGTGATGAACGAGCTGAAGACCGACGACCCGGCCAAGATCCGCGCCGCCGGCGTGATCGACCTGCCCACCATCCAGCGCTACCTGAACTTCCACTTCTCGGTGACGATCGACCTGTTCGGCGCCGACGAGTCCAGCAACGCCGCGATCTTCTACAACTCCGGCCTCAAGGGCCGCTACGAAGAGACCAAGCGCGGCGACGACCACCGCCTGCAGGGCCAGCACTACGCCGTGCTGGGCCTGAAGGATGGCCAGCTGATCGAGCGCGAGGTGCCGATGCTCAATGCGCTGAACGAAGTGCTGCGCGACGACTACATCAAGGACTCGATCGGTGGCGTCAGCCGCTGGAACAAGGTGATCGAGAAGGCTGGCATTCCCTTCCGCTTGACCACGCCGCACAAGGCCTTCAACCGCAAGATCGGCACGCTCTCGGGCGCGCACATCACGCCGGACGGCCAGGCCGTCAGCGCGGCCGAATTCGCGGCCCGCGAGAAGGACTGGCTGCCCAGCGCCGAGGACCGCGCGTTTGTGGCCAGCCTGATGGGCCGCGTGGTTGAGCCGGGCAAGTTCGCCAACTGGATCGCGCCGCCGGTGATGGGCATCAACCGCCAACCGGTCGACTTCGACTACGTCAGATTCAACTGACGCCAGGCCGGACGCCCGCCGGGCGCCGTCCCCGGCCTCGGCGGGTTCGAGACGACGGGTTTCACCCGCGCCTCAACCCGCCGACTTGCTTCGATACTTCGTCCCTCACTCCGAGGCACATGCCATGAACGCTCCGCTGCCCACGGTGCTCAAGCAGCACGTCATCGATCCCGAGATCTGCATCCGCTGCAACACCTGCGAAGCCACCTGCCCGGTCGGCGCGATCACGCACGACTCGCGCAACTACGTGATCGACGTGGCGACCTGCAACTGGTGCAACGCCTGCATCTCGCCCTGCCCCACCGGCTCGATCGATAACTACCGCAGTGTGCCGGCCGGTCGGCCCTACACGCTGGAGGAACAGTTCAGCTGGGACGAGTTGCCGGCCGAACTGAGCCCCGACCAGTTGCAGGCCGCGGTGGCCGAGTCCGGCGGTGACGTCAGCGCCCTGGCCGCCGAGCCTGCCGCGGCCCCCGCGGCAGATCCGAGCGGCGAGACCGCCTTCCGGAGCGCCGACTGGGGCGCCACGCTGCCGCCCTGGTCGGCCGCGCACGCCTACACCAACCTGTACGGTCCGAAGGCCGCGCAGAAGACGGTCACCGCCACGGTCACCGGCAACGTCCGCGTCACCGAGGTCGGCAAGGACTACGACACCCACCACATCGTGCTCGACTTCGGCGCCATGCCCTTCCCGGTGCTGGAAGGCCAGTCGATCGGCATCATCCCGCCCGGCACTGACGCCAGCGGCAAGCCCCACCATGCGCGCCAGTACTCGATCGCCAGCCCGCGCAACGGCGAGCGCCCGGGCTACAACAACCTCTCGCTGACCATCAAGCGGGTGCTGGAAGACCACGCCGGCAAGCCGGTGCGGGGTGTGGCCAGCAACTACATGTGCGACCTCCAGGTGGGCGACACGGTGCAGGTGATCGGCCCCTTCGGCACCAGCTTCCTGATGCCCAACCACCCGCGCTCGAACATCGTGATGATCTGCACCGGCACCGGCAGCGCGCCGATGCGGGCGATGACCGAGTGGCGCCGACGCCTGCGCGCCAGCGGAAAATTCGAGAGTGGCAAGCTGATGCTGTTCTTCGGTGCCCGCACCCAGGAAGAGCTGCCCTACTTCGGTCCGCTGCAGAACCTGCCCAAGGACTTCATCGACATCAACTTCGCGTTCTCGCGCACGGCCGGCGCCCCCAAGCGCTACGTGCAGGACGCAATGCGCGAGCGCGCCGCCGACCTGGCGGCGCTGCTGCAGGACCCGAACACCTGCATCTATGTCTGCGGCCTGAAGTCGATGGAAGAAGGCGTGGTGCTGGCGCTGCGCGACGTGGCTCAGCAGGCCGGCCTGAGCTGGGACACGATCGGCGCTGCCCTCAAGACCGAAGGCCGCCTGCACCTCGAAACATACTGACCCCGATGAGCTACAGCACGCTGGATGTCACCGTCGCCCCCGTTGCCCGGGTGCGGATGAACCGCCCCCAGGTCTTCAACGCCTTTGACGAGGCGATGATCGGCGAGTTGGACCAGGCCTTCAGCGCCCTCACCGCCGACCCGTCGGTGCGGGTGATCGTGCTGGAGGGCGCCGGCAAGGCCTTCAGCGCCGGCGCCGACCTGCAGTGGATGCAGCGCGCCAGCACCGCCAGCATCGAGTGGAACGAGGCCGATGCGCGCCGTTTCGCCGGCATGCTGCACACGATCCACCGCTGCCCCAAGCCGACGATCGCGCGGGTGCACGGCGTGGCGCTGGGCGGCGGTGTAGGCCTGACCTGCGCCTGCGACATCGCCATCGCCAGCGAGGACGCCAAGTTCTCGGTCAGCGAAGCCAAGTTCGGCATCCTGCCCTCGGTCATCGGACCCTACCTGACCAACGCGGTCGGCAAGCGCCAGGCGCTGCGCCTGGCGCTGACCACGCAGCGCATCGGTGCTGCGGAAGCCCTGGCCATTGGCCTGGTCCAGCAGGTGGTGGCGGCCGATGCGCTGGACGCCACGGTGGACGCCACCGTGGCCGAACTGCTCAACGGCGGCCCGAATGCGCTGGCCGAGATCAAGGCCCTGTTCGCCCAGTTCGCGGTGGGCCCAATCAGCCCGGACGTGCGCGAACTGACCGCGCGTACCATCGCCCGCGTGCGCGGCACCGAGGAAGCCCGCGCCGGCTTCGCCGCCTTCCTCGCGAAACAACCTGCCCCCTGGGTTCCCAAGACGAATGACTGATCTGACCAACGCCCCGGTGCTCGTGGTGGGCGCCGGCATCATGGGCGCCGGCATCGCCCAGGTGGCCGCCCAGGCCGGCCACCGCGTGTGGCTCCACGACACCCGCGAAGGCGCCGCCGCCAGCGCCAAGACCGCCCTGGCCAAGACGCTGCAGGGCCTGGTGGACAAGGGCAAGCTGGGGGCCGACGCTGCCGAGGGCGCACTGGCCCGCATCACGCCGATCAGCGCGCTGGCCGAAGCGGCTGCCGCCCGCGTGGTGGTGGAAGCCATCGTCGAGAACCTCGAGGTCAAGCGTGGTCTGTTCCGCGACCTGGAAGCGCTGCTGGCCGACGACGCGATCCTGGCCACCAACACCTCGTCTATCTCGGTCACCGCCATCGCCAACGGCCTGCGCCGGCCCGGCCGGCTGGTGGGCATGCATTTCTTCAACCCCGTGCCGCTGATGAAGCTGGTCGAGGTGGTCTCGGGCCTGCACACCGAGCCGCCGGTGGCCGAGGCCATCTTCACGCTGTCCAAGGCCTGGGGCAAGGTGCCGGTGCATGCCAAGAGCTCACCGGGCTTCATCGTCAACCGCATCGCCCGGCCCTACTACGCCGAGACCCTGGCGCTGCTGCAGGAGCAGGCCGCCACGCCCGCGGTGCTGGACGCCTGCCTGCGCGGCGCCGCTTTCCGCATGGGCCCGTGCGAGCTGATGGACCTGATCGGCCACGACACCAATTTCGCGGTGACGAACTCGGTCTACGGCGCCTACTTCCAGGACAAGCGCTTCGGCCCCTCGGGCGTGCAGCGCGACCTGGTCGACGCGGGTTGGCTGGGCCGCAAGAACGGCCGCGGCTTCTACACCTACCCCCAGACCGACGCCGACAAGGCCCTGCCCGCCGCGCCGCAGGCCGCGCCGGGCGCGCTCACCGTGCACGGCCAGTGCGCCTGGGCAGCACGCATCGCCGACGCGCTCAGTGCGGCCGGCCTCAGCGTCACCCGTGACACCACGGCCGCCGCTGTGGCGATCTCGCTGGCCGAGGGCGGCGAACTGCGCCCCACCGATGGCCGGCCTGCGTCCCAGCTCGCGTTTGAAGGCGGCGCGCGCGACGTGGCCGTGTTCGACTGGAGCGTCACCGAGACCGTGGCGCCCGGCACGCCCATCGCCTTCGCGGTGGCCAGCGGCGCCAGCGACGCTTTTTCCGCCCGCGCCGCCGGCGTGCTGGCCGCGGCCGGCTGGCAACCGCTGCGCGTGGCCGATGCCGCCGGCCTGGTGGTGGCGCGCACCATCGCCATGCTCGTCAACGAAGCGGCCGACGCCGTGCAGCAAGGTGTCTGCAGCCCCGAGGGTGCCGATGCCGCGATGAAGCTGGGCGTCAACTACCCTGCCGGTCCCTTTGAATGGTTGGCCCGCGTGGGCGCCCCCGCCGTGGTGGGCCTGCTCGACCGCCTGGACACCCACTACCGCGGCGAGCGCTACCGCGTCAGCCCTTGGCTGCGCCAGCGCGTGTGGGCCACTGCTTGAAGAACACCGCATGAAGTTCGCCGAGTTCCACGCCGGCCAGGTGATCGAGGCCGGCCCCTTCACGATCACCGAGCAGCAAATCCTCGACTTCGCGACCGCCTGGGACCCGCAGTGGTTCCATACCGATCCCGAGGCTGCCGCCCTGGGCCCGCACGGCGGCCTGATCGCCAGCGGCTGGCAGACCTGCGGCATCGCGATGCGCCTGCTGGCCGAGAAGGCCCTGGCCGGCAGCGAGAGCTTCGCCTCCCCCGGCCTGCAGTACGTGAAATGGCTCAAGCCGGTGCGCCCGAACGACACGCTGCGCGTGGTCGCCACCGTGATTGAGACCCGCCGCGCCTCGGCCAAGCCGATGGGCATCCTGCGCTGGCGCTGGCAGCTCTACAACCAGGACGGCGCCGAGGTGCTGGACCTGGAGGCGACCAGCCTGTTCCAACTGGCCGCCTGAGCCCGCTCAGCGCACGGTACCGGTGATCGTCACCGTCACCGCGTCACCGCTGGCCGCGCTGAAGCCGCTGTCGCGGCAGTCGAAGGCGGGCTTCTTCACCTTCTTCAGGGTCACCGTCTGACCGGTGCGGCCGTTGGTGCAGCTCACCTGGTAGGGCGTGGCGGCCCAGTCGGCCTTGCCCGCCACGCCGGTGGTGGGCACGACGCGGCCGTCATGCACGGGCCAGGCGATGTTCGGGTTGTCTGACAGCGCGGTGTTCCAACCGGTGCCGTCCAGACCAAAGGTGGTGATGACGCTGCCCCAGGTCTCGCTGGTCCAGACATAGGCGCCGATCCAGTCGCCGTAGGGACGGTAGGCGCCCAGGTTCTGGAACGGTCCGCGCTCGCTCAGCACGTTGCTGGTGTGGCCCAAGGTCTGGAAGAACATCGAGCTGAACTCGGCGCGCGAGGGCAGCCGCCAGCCGCCCACGCCACCGAAGGTGGCCTCGGCGAGCCAGGCGTTGGCGCTGTCGAACTGGGTCAGCGGTGCCTTCGCATAGTTGGCGCGGTCGTCCCGCCAGGCATAGGCGCTGCGCTGCACCGCACCGGTGTCGGTCAGCCAGGTGATGCCCAGGCGGGTGTCGTAGTAGGCCTCGAAGCCCGGCTTGCCGGGATCCAGATCGATGCCTTCCAGCGTGGTGGACCAGTCGCCGGACGCGTGTGCGCCGGTCGACAGCAGGGACAGGGGCAGCAGCGCGCAGGCGGCTGCCAGCAGGTGACGTCGGATCATGGGGACCTCCTGGGGTTGAACGGCACGGCCCGACTGGCCATGCGAGGGCCGCAGCTTGCGGCCCTCGTTCCCGCTCAACCTCCCCTGTTCAGAGGAGAGGTCGCGTTCACGTCATCGGTGTTGATGACGCTCAGGGGCTGGTGTAGTTGCCGGTGCTGCAGGCCGCCGTGGTGTTGCGGTAGAACTGGCTGACGCTGTAGGTGGCGGTGGCCGTCACCAGGCTGCCGCTGTTGCTGCACAGGTCGGCCACTTCGTAGCCATTGCTGGTGTTCCAGGCCTGCGGGTAGGCGGGGTTGCTGCCGGGCGTGGGGATGGCGTCGGTCACGGCCTCCACGAATTCGTGGGCGGCGATGAAGGTGATGGTGTTGAAGCTGTAGCCGCAATCGGGCTCGACCGAGAAGAGGATGTTGTCCGGTCGCATCCGCTTGGTCTTCGATGCGAAGTGGTAGGCGCCGAAGTGGGTGCAGGACCGCAGACCATCGATCGTGATCGTGGTGTCGGCCGGGAAGTACACCATGTACAGCGTGTCCGGGTCCTGTGGTGGCAGCACGCCGGCGGCGATCTGCCCGGTCAGCTCGGCCACCACGTCCGCGTTGCTCAGCGACTTGGACGGGTTGGCGGGCGTGATCTGCACCTGGCCCAGGTAGCTGCCGCGCTGGATGTGCTGCTTGGTGCCGCGGCGGCCATCCACGGCGCGCAGGAAGGTGTCGTATTCGGCCATCTGGTCCACATAGCTGCTGTTGACCAGGGCCGCACTGAAGCCCGGGATGCCGCTGACCGTGGTGCTGCGCACGTTGGCGCCCCACATCACCGAGACCAGCTTGACGTTGCCAATCACCGAGCCGCCGTAGTACAGCACCGAGCCGGCGGCGGCCTCGGTGGGCGCCACGCGGCCGCGCTGGGCCCAGCCCTCGGGCGTGAGGTAGGCGTGGTAGGCGCCAACGCGCTCGGCCTGCGCCGCGCCGGCCGCCAGCAGGCCAGCGGCCAGCAGCAGGCCCGGCAGGCGACGTGACGGGATCTTGGGATCGGACATGGGTGACTCCTCCGGGGATGGTGGTGAAGCGCGGCACCTTGGCACGCCCGGCCCACCTTGTCCAGGCGGCGCGCCCGACCTCCCCCACGAATGGCGCCGACAATAGCGGCCATGAGTGCCCACCGCCCCGTCGGCGTCGACCAGCTCGGCCGCTTCGACGCGATCATCGACGCCCGCTCGCCCGCCGAATTTGCCGAAGACCACCTGCCCGGCGCCATCAACTGCCCGGTGCTGGATGACGAGGAGCGCCGCATCGTCGGCACGCTCTACGCCACCCAGGGCGCCTTCGTCGCGCGGCGCATCGGCGGCGCGATGGTGGCGGCCAACCTGTCGCACCACCTGCGCACGCACTTCAGCGGCATGCCCGAGCGTTGGCGGCCGCTGGTCTACTGCTGGCGCGGCGGCATGCGCAGCGGCTCGATGGTCACCTGGATGCGCATGGTGGGCTGGGACGCCCAGCAGCTGGCGGGCGGCTACAAGAGCTTCCGGCGCCATGTGATCGCGCGCATCAACGACATGGCGCCCGGCCTGGACCTGCGTGTGGTCTGCGGCCCCACCGGCAGCGCCAAGAGCCGGCTGCTGCGGCTGCTGGCCGAGGAAGGCGCGCAGGTGCTGGATCTGGAGGCGCTGGCGGTGCACAAGGGCTCGGTGCTGGGCCAGGTGCCCGGTGCGCGGCAGCCCACGCAAAAGGGCTTCGAGACCCGGCTGTGGCAGGCGATCGAGGCGCTGGACACGGCGCGGCCGGTGTTTGTCGAGGCCGAAAGCCGGCGCATCGGCCAGGTGCAGCTGCCCACACCGGTGCTCGAGCGCATGCGCGCCAGCCCCTGCGTGGAGCTGCTGGCTCCGGTGCCGGCGCGCCTGGACTACCTGCTGCAGGACTATGCCTACCTGGGCGATGACCCGGCCGCGCTGGCCCGGCAGATCGGTCTGCTGCGCGGCCTGCATGCCCACGCCACGATCGACCAGTGGCAGGCCTGGGCGCTGGCGGGCGAGCTGGCGCCGCTGTTCGAGGCGCTGATGGTGCAGCACTACGACCCCGCCTACGCCCGCTCGCAGCGCGGCGATTTCCTGCGCCTGGCGCAGGCCGAGCGGCACACGCTGGCGGCGCTGGACGAGGCCTCGCTGCGCGCGCTGGCGCGGCAGCTGGCTGCGCGCTGATCAGGCGCAGCGCTCGCGCGCCAGCGTGCGCAGCAGCGCCAGCGCTGGCGGCGGGCTGCGCCCGGCCAGCGTCACCAGGCCGAAGCGTGCCACGGCCTGCAGGGGCGGCTCCACCCTCAGCTCGGCCAGCCCGGGCGCCGCGGCGCGCACCGCGATCAGCACCGCATCGCTGGCGGCGGTGGCCTCGACCAGGCCCGCCAGATCGTCGCCGCGCAGCGTGACGCAGCGCTCGGGGTGGGCCTCGGGACCGTAGCGGTCCATCAGCACCGCGGCCACCGCGTCGCTCAGCGGCGTGGCGGCGATGGGCCAGGCCTGCAGCTCGGCAAAGCGCAGCGGTCGACGCTTGCGCAGCAGCGGGTGGCCGCGGCGGCAGAGAAAGCCGCCGGGCAGTTCGCCGATGATCTCGCAGCGCAGGTCCGGTGCCGGCGGCAGCGAATAGGCGTCCACCACCAGCGCGTCCAGCGCACGTGCGCGCAGCGCGTCCACCAGCAGCGCGGTGCCGCCGCGGCGCAGCTCCAGCCGCAGCCCCTGGCCCTGGGCGGCCACACGCTGCAGCAGCGGCACGGTCAGCAGCGCCCCCGGGCCCGAGCCCAGGCCCACGCGCAGCGTGCCAGCCCGTGCGCCGCGCACCGCCTGGCCCTGCGCCACCAGCTCGTCGGCATCGGCCACCAGCTGGCGCGCGCGGGTCAGCAGCTCGCGGCCCAGCGGCGTGGGTTCGGCGCGGCGGCCGATGCGGTCGAACAGGCGGCCGCCAACCTCGTCCTCCAGCGCCGCGATGCTGCGGCTGAGCGCGGGCTGGGTGAGGTGCTGGCGCTCGGCCGCCCGGCTGAACGAGCCGGTGTCGGCCAGGCTGATCAGGTGACGCAGCTGGACCAGGGTCATGATCATGAGTAGAACTCATTGAACAGAGCATTGCAATGCATTGGACTGCCGCGAGTGCGCTGCCTAGTATCTGCCCGACACCCACCCCCCCCTGCCGGAGCCTGACCCATGACTTCCCTGCTGCGTCGCATTCCCACCCTGGTCGCCACGCTGATGGCCAGCCTGTGTCTGGCCACTGGTGCCCTGGCCCAGTCGGCCGCCAAGCCGATGAACCTGATGGTGCCCTACCCCGCCGGCGGCCTGTCGGACGTGATCGCCCGCATCGTCAACCAGCCGCTGGGCAAGGCGCTGGGCCAGCAGGTGATCGTCGAGAACCTGGGCGGCGTCAGCGGCGCGCTGGGCGCGATGAAGGTGCTGGGCGCCCCCTCGGACGGCCAGTACCTGTTCCAGGGTTCGCCCAACGAGCTGATCCTGGCTCCGCTGGCCAGCAACGCGGTCAAGTTCAAGAGCGAGGACTTCCGCCTGGTGCAGATGATCGGCGTCTCGCCGATCGCCATCCTGGCCCGCCCGGGCCTGCCGGCGAAGAACGTGGATGAGCTGGTGGCGCTGGCCCGCAAGGCCGCCGCCGACAACAAGCCGCTGACCTACGCCAGCGTGGGCATCGGCTCGTTCTACCACGTGCTGGGCGAGCACTTCTCGCAGACCATCGGCGCGAAGATGACGCACATCCCCTACAAGGGCATCGCGCCGATCTTCCAGGACCTGGGTGGCGAGATGGTGGACATCTCCATCATCGTCAGCGGTGCGCAGGTGGGCGGCCTGGTGGACAGTGGCCGCCTGAAGATCGTCGGCACGCTGGCCCCGGCCGGCAAGGTGGAAGCCCCGTTCCTGAAGCAGTACCCCAGCGTCAACGACAGCAAGTCGGTCAAGGACTTCGCGTTCAACATCTGGACCGGCTACTTCGTCAAGAAGGACACGCCCGAGCCGGTGGTGCAGGCCCTGCACAAGGCGCTCTCCACCGTGCTGGCCGACCCCGCCGTGCACACCCAGCTGGAGCAGCAGGCGGTGATGCCCGCCAAGCCGCTGAGCCTGGCCGATGCCTCAAGCGAATACGCCGCCCAGACCGCGCGCTTTCGCGCCATCGCCAAGGCCATCAAGCTGGAAGCGCAATGAGTGCCGCCACGCTGGACGACTTCGTCGCGCTGCGGCGCGATCTGCACCAGCATCCGGAACTGGCCTTCGAGGAGCACCGCAGCGCCGGCCTGGTGGCCGAATGCCTGCGCGAATGGGGCTACGAGGTGGTCACCGGCCTGGGCGGCACCGGCCTGGTGGGCACGCTGCGCCGCGGCAGCGGCCCGCGCCGCCTGGGCCTGCGCGCCGACATGGATGCGCTGCCGATCAGCGAGCAGTCCGGCCGCCCCTGGGCCAGCTGCAAGCCGGGCCTGATGCACGCCTGCGGCCACGACGGCCACACCGCGATGCTGCTGGCGGCCGCGCGTCGCCTGGCCGATGAAGGCGGCTTCGACGGCACGCTGCACCTGATCTTCCAGCCGGCCGAGGAAGGCGGCGGCGGCGCGTTGCGCATGATGGCCGACGGCCTGTTCGAGCGCTTCCCCTGTGACGCCGTCTTCGCCATGCACAACATGCCCGGCACGCCGCAGGGCCACCTGGTGTTCCGCGACGGCCCGGCCATGGCCTCCAGCGACTACGCCACGATCACCCTGCACGGCGTGGGCGGCCACGGCGCCATGCCCCAGCACACCGCCGACCCGGTGGTGGCCGCAGCCAGCCTGGTGATGGCGCTGCAGACCGTGGTCTCGCGCAATGTGGACCCACTGCAGGCGGCGGTGGTCACGGTGGGCGCGCTGCAGGCCGGCCAGGCCAACAACGTGATTCCGGCCAGCGCCCGGCTGGAGCTGAGCGTGCGTGCGCTGGACCCGGGCGTGCGCGCCACGCTGCAGCAGCGCATCCGCGCGCTGGCCGCGGCCCAGGCCGAGGGCTACGGCCTGCGCGCCGAGGTCGACTGGCGGCCCGGCTACACCGTGCTGGTCAACCATGCCGAGCCCACCGCCTTCGCCCGCGCCGTGGGCGCCGAGCTGCGCGGCGAAGCCGGCATCACCCGCCAGGGCCCGCCGCTGACCGGCAGCGAGGACTTCGCCTTCATGCTCGAGCGCGTGCCCGGCAGCTACCTGCTGATCGGCAACGGCGGCCCGGAGTCCAGCGTGCCGGCCCATGCCTGCATGGTCCACCACCCCGGCTACGACTTCAACGACGACAACATCGCCGTCGGCGCCGCCTACTGGACGCTGCTGGCGCGGAGGTTCCTGATTCCCGCGTAAACTTGATCCCTGGCAGGAGAGTGCTGCGGCCCTGCGCCGCAGCCACCGAAGGCGCAAACTCCCATGCACGCTCAGGTCCCGTACTGCCACCTCACACACGCCGTCTGGAGAGCCGTCAGCGCCTGTTCACACCAGGGCTGACGCACCGAAGGAGCAAGGCCCGGCCCGCAAGGCTGGCGCCGAATCTCTCAGGTACCAAGGACAGGGGGAGCGGCACATCGGCAGCCTCACCGCTGCGGATGCCATTGCTGCCCATCCTTGAATGGAGACTCTCCCATGCACGTCATCGTGTTGGGTGCCGGCCTGCTCGGCACCACGTCCGCCTACTACCTGCGCCAGCTCGGCCACGAGGTCACGGTCGTCGACCGCCAGGCCACGCCGGCCGCTGAAACCAGCTTCGCCAACGGCGGCCAGATCTCGGTCAGCCACGCCGAGCCCTGGGCCAACCCCGGTGCCCCCGCCAAGCTGCTGAAGTGGCTGGGCCAGGAAGACGCCCCGCTGCTGTTCCGCCTGCGCGCCGACATGCGCCAGTGGCTGTGGGGCCTGCAGTTCCTGCGCGAGTGCACGCCGGGCCGCACCCGCCACAACATCGAGCAGATCGTCCGCCTGGGCACCTACAGCCGCAGCGAGCTGCAGGCGCTGCGCGCCGAGCGCGGCATCGAGTACGACCAGCGCACCCAGGGCATCCTGCACTTCTACACCAGCCAGAAGGAATTCGACGCCGCCGAAGCGCCCGCGCAGCAGATGCGCGATCTGGGCTGCGACCGCCGCGTCATCAGCGCCGATGAAGCGGTGAAGCTGGAGCCCGCGCTGGCCCACATCCGCCCGCAGCTCGCCGGCGCCACCTACACCGCCGAGGACGAGTCCGGCGACGCCAACCGCTTCGCCCGCGAACTGGTCAGGCGCTGCGAGGAAGACGGCGTGCGCTTCCTGATGAGCCACACCGTCACCGCGCTGCGCACCGCCGGCGGCGAGATCGACCACGTGGAAGCCACCGACGCCGAAGGCCGCTTCCAGCGCCTGCGCGCCGACGCCTACGTGCTGGCGATGGGCTCGCTGAGCCCGGTCTATGCGCAGACACTGGGCATCTCGCTGCCGATCTACCCGGCCAAGGGCTACTCGGTGACGATGCCGGTCAAGGACGCCAGCAAGGCGCACCAGGTCTCGCTGACCGACGACGAATTCAAGCTGGTCTTCTCGAGACTCACCTCGCCGGCGCTGCCTGACGGCACACCGGGGGGCGACCGCCTGCGCATCGCCGGCACCGCCGAGCTCAACGGCTACGACCGCGACCTCAACCGCGTGCGCTGCGAAGCCATCGTGCGCCGCACCGAGGAACTGTTCCCCGGCGCCGGCGACACCGAGCAGGCCCAGTTCTGGACCGGCCTGCGCCCGGCCACGCCGTCCAACGTGCCGCTGATCGGCCGCAGCCGGGTGGGCAAGCTGTTCCTCAACACCGGCCACGGCACGCTGGGCTGGACGCATGCCTGCGGCTCGGGCAAGAGCATTGCGCGCATCGTCAGCGGCATGAAGCCGGAACTGGATTTCGCCTTCCAGTGATGGCGCGGCCGATCGGTCGGTGGCGGACCGACGGCCACCACCGCCGGCGCTGATCCGGCTACACAGCCGCACCGCGGCCCCGGCCCGACTGCCGCAAGGTGCGCAGCACCTCGTCACGCAGCAGACCGGCCAGGGCCTGCGCCGCGGTGGACAGACGCCGGCCCTGCAGCGTCACCAGGCCGATCGGGCGCTGCACCTCCGGCTCGATCAGGCGGCGCTGCACCACGTCGGCGCCGCGCGCCACCCGCGCCGCCAGCTCGGGCAGCGCCGACACGCCCAGGCCCGCCGCCACCATCGCATTGATCGACGCCAGGTGCTCCACCTCGTAGCGCGGCTCGAAGCGCTGGCCCAGTTGCAGCAGCGCCGCGTCGGCGTACTGGCGCACGCTGGTGGGCGCGGGCATCGAGATGTGCGGCAGCTCGGCCACGCGCCGCCAGGTCAGCGGCGCACGGCTGCGCGCCAGCGGGTGCCGGGCGCTCAGCAGCAGCACGAAGGGGTCGCTGGCCAGCGCAACATAGGACAGGTCGGCGTAGGCCGGATTCTCGGCCGTCAGCGCGAAATCCACCTCGCCCGAGCGGACCAGCTCGAAGGAGGCCACCGACAGCGTGTCGAGCAGGTCAAGGCGCACGCCCGGATGTTCGGCGGCGAAGCGCGCGAACACCGCGGGCACCACGGTGGCGGCCAGGGACGGCAGCGCCGCCACGCGCACCCGGCCCTGGCGCAGCTCGGCCACATCGCGCACCGCCGCCGCGGCCGCGCCGGCCTGTGCCTGCAGGCCGCGCGCATGCACCAGCAGGGCCTGGCCGGCGTCGGTCAGGCGCACCGCACGGGTGCTGCGCTCAAACAGCGCGGCGCCGAATCCGGCCTCCAGGCGCGCCACCACGCCGGACACCGCGGGCTGCGACAGGTGCATGCGCTCGGCGGTGCGCCGAAAGCTGAGCGTGTCGGCCAGCGAGAGAAAGACCTCGATTTCGCGGATCGTCCAATTGATCATGATGGATTATCAATCCATCGCCAAATGCGACTGGACCGGATCAGCGCGGCTTCCTAGACTGCGCCGCATGAACCCAGCCCTGCCCGCCCATGCGGTGGTCATCGGTGGCGGCACGATGGGCGCCGATGTGGCCGTCGTGCTGGCGCGTGGTGGCCTGCATGTGACCGTCGTCGAGCGCGCTGCCGCCCAGTCCGAACGCGCCGCGCAGCGCATCGGCCGCGAGCTCGCCGCACTCGGCCGTCCGCATTCGCCGCGCCTGGTCGCCAGCCTTGAACAGGTCGAGTGGTCCGGTGTCGGCCTGGTCGTGGAGTGCATTGTCGAGCAGCTCGACGCCAAGCAGCAGCTCTTCGCCGAACTGGTGCGCCGCGCGCCGCCCGACGCGCTGCTCACCAGCAACAGCTCGGGCCTGCCGATCAGCCAGATCGCCCAGGGCCTGCCCACCCAGGCACGCATGTTCGGTCTGCACTTCTTCATGCCGGCGCACCTGGTGCCGCTGGTCGAGGTGGTGATGGGGCCGGCCAGCGACGAGGCCGGCGCCCAGCGCTTGATGGCCACGATGCGCCGCTGCGCCAGCGTGCCGGTGCTGGTGCGCAAGGACCGCCCGGGCTTTCTGGCCAACCGGCTGCAGCACGCGCTGGCGCGCGAGGCCTTTGCGCTGCTGGACGACGGCGTGGCCAGCGCCGAGGACATCGACGCGGCCGTGCGATTCGGCTTCGGCTTTCGCTTCCTGGCCGCCGGGCCGGTGCTGCAGCGCGAGCACGCGGGCCTGGACATCCACTGCGCCGCCGCCGCCACGATCTACCCCAGTCTGTGCAACGACAGCCAGCCCGCCCGCGTGCTGCGCGAGCAGGTGGCCGCGGGCCGCGTGGGCATGAAGGCCGGCGCCGGCTTCACCGACTGGCCGGACGAGCGCCGCGACGCCGAGCGTGCCCGCTACGACCGCCTGCTGCGCGCTGGCCTGGACCTGCTGCGGGATGAGCTGCCGCCGCTGCCCTCGTCCCCCGCTTCGCCGCCATGACCGACCCGCTGATCCTCACCGTCGCGCCCAATGGCGCCTACAAGCAGTCGGCCGACCACCCGGCCGTGCCGCTCACCCCGGCGGCCCTCGCAGACACGGCCAAGCGCTGCCTGGACGCGGGCGCCGCCATGCTCCACCTGCACATCCGCGATGCGCAGGGTCGCCACAGCCTGGACATCGAGGGCTACCGCGAAGCGCTGCGCGTGGTGCGCGCCGCTGTCGGCGAGGCGATGGTGCTGCAGATCACCAGCGAAGCCGCCAAGGTCTACCGCGCCGAGCAGCAGATCGCCATGGTGCGCGCACTGCGTCCCGAAGCGGTGTCGGTGGGCCTGCGTGAGATTGACCAGCCCGAGATCGGCGAGGCCGGACTGGCCGCCTTCCTGGCCGAGCTGGTCGCGCAACGCACGATGACCCAGGTGATCCTGTACGACCTGGCCGACCTGCAGCGCTGGCAGGCCTTGCGCCGCGCGGGCACGGTGCCCGACGCGCCGTGGTTTCTGCTCTTCGTGCTGGGCCGCTACAGCGCCACCCAGACCTCCGACCCGCGCGAGCTGCTTCCCTTCGTGCAGGCGCACACCGGCACCGAGCCCTGGGCGATGTGCGCCTTCGGACCCAGCGAGAACGCCTGCGTGGCCGCGGCAGCGGCACTGGGCGGCCATGCCCGCGTGGGCTTCGAGAACAACCTGCGCCTGCGCGATGGCCGTCTGGCGCCCGACAACGCGGCCCTGGTGCGCCAGGCCGCCGAAGTGGCCCATGCACTGGGCCGCCCACTGGCCACGGCCGCGCAGATCCGTGCGCGCTTCGGCGCCTGAACCCACGGTCGACCCACAACCACTCACAGGAGACTTCCCATGACGCTGTCGCGCCGCACCGCTGTATCCGCCCTGGCCCTGGGCCTGGGCCTTGGCACGCTGGCCCACGCGCAGGCGCCCTACCCCAACGGGCCGATCCGTTTCCTGGTGCCCTACCCGCCCGGCGGCCCCACCGACCTGATGGCCCGCATGCTGCAACCGGAGCTGCAAAAGCGCCTGGGCGTGCCGGTGCTGGTGGAGAACAAGGGCGGCGCCGGCGGCAACCTAGGCAGCGCGGAAGTTGCCAAGCAGGCGCCGGCCGACGGCCAGACCCTGCTGCTGGCCGCCAGCGGCCCGATGGCGGTCAACGGCACGCTGTTCCGCAACATGCCCTTCAATGCGATCAACGACCTCGCGCCGGTGGTGCAGCTGTCAGCCTTCCCGCTGGTGCTGGAGGTGCATCCGTCGCTGAACGTGAAGACGCTCAAGGAGTTCCTGGCGGTGGCCAAGGCGCAGAAGGAGCCGTTCACCTTCGCTTCCGCGGGCAATGGCACGCCCCAGCACCTGGCGGGCGAGCTGTTCTCGCGCGCCGCGGGCGTGCCGCTGGTGCATGTGCCCTACCGGGGCGCCGGCCCGGCGCTCAACGACGTGCTGGGTGGCCAGGTCAAGGTGATGTTCGACATCCTGGGCAGCTCGCTGCCGCACATCCAGGCCGGCAAGCTCCAGCCGATCGCGGTGACCTCGGCCCAGCGCAGCCCGGCGCTGCCCAAGGTGCCCACCATGGCCGAGGCGGGCCTGGCGAATTTCGAGACCACCGCCTGGCACGGCGTGGCGGTGCGCGCCGGCACGCCGGCGCCGATCATCGCCCGGCTCAACGCCACCTTCCTCGACATCTTCAAGGACCCGGCCTTCCGCCAGAAGTGGGAGGCGATCGGCACGCCAGTGGTGGCCGGCACGCCCGAGGCCTTCGGACAGCTGGTGCGCACCGAATCGGTCCGCCTGGGCCGCCTGGTGCGTGACACCGGCGTCACCGCCGACTGACCGCCCACGGACAAAGGGGCGCTCGCCCGGGACGCCCCTTGTTCGCTCAACGCCGCGAGGCGCTCAGTCGATCTTCACGTACTCGTAGTCCACCGGCTGCTGGTTGATGCCCATCCGCGGCGGGGCGATCCAGCTGGCGTACTGGCCGGCCTCGTGGTGGGGCTTCATCAGCGAGTTGATGAAGTCCAGGTCCTCGGCATTGGGCAGCCACTCGTGCTTGCTGGCCTCCCAGACCTCGGCGCTCATGACCTCGCCGCTGGGGCTGATCTTGTGGCCGGCGAACTCGCCGATGCGGCGGTTGAAGCCCTTGTGCGGCTGGGTGATCTTGAAGCTGATGCCGGCCTTCTCGATGATCTTGTTCCAGCGGTCGATGCCGCCCTGGCAGTCGGCGATGTAGTCGTCGAGCAGGCGGGAGTTGATAGCGCGCAGCGCCGGCACGTCTTCCCACACCAGCTCGCCGCCCACCACGCGCTGCACGGGGTAGGTGGCGTCCTGCAGCTGGTGGTCGTCGCCCTCGAGCTTGGCCTCGTTGAAGCGGCCCTTCAGGCCGGTGTTGAAGGCGTCGGCGCCGTTGGAGCTGATCTCGCTGCCGAACAGGTCGCGCGTCACGCTCATGTGGAAGTTGGCCTTGCGCTGCAGCAGCGGCAGGTCGACCACGCCGAGTTTGCGGATGGCGTCGGTGTCGTACGGGTCGGTGATGCCGGCCTTGACCATGGCCGCGCAGGTGGCTTCGATCGTGCGGCCGACGCCGGTCTCGCCGACGAACAGGTGGTGCGCCTCTTCGGTGAGCATGAAGCGGCAGCTGCGGCTCAGTGGGTCGAAGCCACTCTCTGCCAGCGCGGCCAGCTGCATCTTGCCGTCGCGGTCGGTGAAGTAGGTGAACATGAAGAAGCTCAGCCAGTCGGGCGTCTTCTCGTTGAAGGCGCCCAGGATGCGCGGGTTGTCCTGGTGGCCGCTGCGGCGCTCCAGCAGGGCCTGGGCCTCTTCGCGGCCGTCCTTGCCGAAGTACTTGACCAGCAGGTAGACCATCGCCCACAGGTGGCGGCCCTCTTCCACGTTCACCTGGAACAGGTTGCGCATGTCGTACAGGCTAGGGGCCGTGGCGCCCAGCCAGCGCTGCTGCTCGACGCTGGCCGGCTCGGTGTCGCCCTGCACCACGATCAGGCGCTTAAGCAGCGAGCGGTACTCGCCCGGCACTTCCTGCCAGGCCGGCTCGCCCTTGTGCTTGCCGTGCGGGATGGTGCGGCCTTCCACCTTGGGCGCCAGCAGGATGCCCCAGCGGTACTCGGGCATCTTCACATAGCCGAACTTGGCCCAGCCGGCCGGGTCCACGCCCACTGCGGTGCGCAGGTAGACGTCGGCGTTCTGGAAGCCTTCGGGGCCCATTTCCTTCCACCAGTCGACGTAGTTGGGCTGCCAGCTCTCCAGGGCGCGCTGCAGTTGGCGGTCGCTGGACAGGTCGACGTTGTTGGGGATGCGGTCGTCGTAGTTGACCTCGACGAACTTGTCGCTCTCGATCGATTCACGGTCCTCGACCAGCGAGTCGGTGTTCAGGGTGCTCACGGCTGTCTCCTCGGGGGGTGTCGGTGGACTGAGGGTTTTCCATGCACTTTGATGCGTTAACCCTCACGGCGTATGCAGTATCATGCCTGTCGTTCGGTCGGCACTTTGCGCTAGATCAGAAAAACAGTGCATCGCGCCGCGGCCGCCCACCGCTGCAGGAGACACCCATGGCCACCTTCGTCGACGACACCGACAACGTCGCGCCGCCCCGCGCCGAACTGCTCACGCTGACCGACGGCAGCTTCGTGCTGCGCTCGCCGCAAGCGCTGGGCCCCTACGCCCGCTGCATCGGCGACTGGCTGGAGAAGTGGGCGAAGGACACGCCCGATGCGCTGGCCGTGGCCGAGCGCGCGCCCAGTGGCGACTGGCGCCAGCTGACCTGGGCGCAGCTGCGCGCCGGTGTGGGCCGGGTGGCGCAGGGCCTGCTGGGTCTGCACCTGCCGGCCGACAAGCCGGTGGTGGTGCTGTCCGACAACTCGGTCGACCACCTGGTGCTGATGCTGGCGGGCATGCACATCGGCCGTCCGGTGTGCACCGTCAGCAGCGCCTACTGCCGCCTGAGCAAGGACTACGTGAAGATCCGCGAGATCGTGCAGATGCTCGATCCGGCGCTGGTCTACGCCAGCGACGCTGCCACCTACGGCCCCGCCATCCGCGCCTGCCTGGACGGCGGCGCGCTCAAGGGCGTGGTGGTGCTGGGCACCGGCGCCGACGAGGTGCCCGGTGCCTTCCCCTGGGACACCCTGGCCAGCCGCCCCGAGGGCCCGGGCGTGATGCAGGCCTTCGGCCGCCTGCTGCCCGACACCGTGGCCAAGTACCTGCTGACCAGCGGCTCCACCGGCCACCCCAAGGTGGCCATCAACACCCACCGCATGCTGTGCGCCAACCAGCAGATGATGGCCCAGACCTGGCGCTTCCTGCGGCGCGAGAAGCCGGTGCTGCTGGACTGGCTGCCCTGGAGCCACACCTTCGGCGGCAACCACAACCTGAACATGGTGCTGTGCCACGGCGGCACGCTCTACATCGACGACGGCCGCCCGGTGCCTGGCGCGATCGAGAAGACGGTGCGCAACCTCAAGGACTGCCAGCCCAACATCCACTTCAACGTGCCCCGCGGCCTGGACATGCTGATGGGCTTCTTCGAGGACGACCTGGCCTTCGCCAAGAAGGTGCTGTCACCGCTGCGCGCCGTGTTCTACGCCGGCGCCGCGCTGCCGCAGGCCAGCTGGCAGCGGCTGCAGGCGATCGCCGCCAAGGTGCGCGAGGAACCGCTGTGGCTCACCACCTCCTGGGGCTCCACCGAGACCGCGCCGGCCGTCACCAGCGCCCACTTCATGCTGGAGGGCGCCGGCTGCATCGGCCTGCCGCTGCCCGGCACCGAGCTGAAGTTCATCCCCAACGGCGAGAAGCTGGAGCTGCGCGTGCGCGGCGTCAACATCTTCCCCGGCTACCGCGGCCAGCCGCAGCTCAGCGCCGAGGCCTTTGACGAAGAGGGCTACTACCGGATCGGCGACGCCGGCTTCCTGGTCGATCCGGCCCACCCCGAGAAAGGCGTGATGTTCAATGGCCGCGTGGCCGAGGACTTCAAGCTGACCACCGGCACCTGGGTCTCGGTGGGCACGCTGCGGGTGAAGCTGGTGTCGGCGCTGGCGCCGCTGGCCACCGATGCGGTGATCACCGGCCATGATCGCGACGAGATCGGCGCGCTGCTCTTCCTCAGCCCCGCCGGCCAGGCGATGGAGCGCGAGGCGCTGCACGCCAAGGTGCAGGCGGCGCTGCAGGAATTGAAGCGCGGCGGCGGCTCATCGCAGTGCCCGGCACGCGTGCTGCTGATGACCGAGCCGCCCAATGCCGACGCCGGCGAGATCACCGACAAGGGCTACATCAACCAGCGCGCCGTGCTCAGCCGCCGCGCGGTGGAGGTGGCCACGCTGTACGCCGAGACGATCGACGCGCGCGTCGTCGCGCTGGGTCACTGAGAGGACGCCCCGATGAGCACCGCCCGCGGCCAGTTCCAGGCCTTCAACGATGTCTGGATGCTCGACGGCCTCCGCACGCCCTTTGTCGACTACTGCGGCGCGCTGGCCGATGTGAACCCGATCGACCTGGGCATCAAGGTGGCACGCGAGGTGATCGCCCGCAGCGGCCTGAGCGCCGAGCAGGTGGACTCGGTGCTGGCCGGCAACATGGCGCCGGGCGACTTCGACCAGTTCTATGTGCCGCGCCACATCGGCCTGTACGCCGGTGTGCCCCAGCACGTGCCGGCGCTGATGGTGCAGCGCATCTGCGGCACCGGCTTCGAGCTGTTCCGCCAGGCCGGCGAGCAGCTGGGCAGCGGCCTCGCCAGCCTGGCGCTGGTGGTGGGCACCGAATCGATGTCGCGCAACCCGGTGATGGCCTTCGACCACCGCCAGGGCTTCAAGCTGGGCGCGCCGGTCAACTTCCGCGACAACCTGTGGGAGATGCTGAAGGACCCGGCCGCCGGCATCACGATGATCCAGACCGCCGAGAACCTGGCCAGGCAGTACGGCATCACCCGCGAAGAGGTGGACGCCTTCGCCTCGGCCTCGTTCGCCAAGGCGGTGGCGGCGCAGGAGAGCGGCTTCCTGGCCGGCGAGATCGTGCCCGTCAGCAGCGAGAAGTTCGAGCTGAGTGGCTACAAGACCCGCGGCATCCGTCTGGCCGGCAAGGCGCCGGTGGCCGACAAGGACACCCACCCGCGCCTGTCACCGCCCGAGGTGCTGGCCAAGCTGCGCGCGGTCTACGAGGGCGGCGTGCAGACCGGCGGCAACAGCTCCGGTCTGACCGATGGCGCCGCCGCGGCGCTGGTGGCCAATGGTGCCGTCAAGGCCGCCTGGGGGCGCCCGGCACTGGCCCGCGTGGCCGCCGTGGCCGTGGTCGGCGTGCCGCCCGAGACCATGGGCATCGGCCCGGCGCCGGCGATCCAGTTGCTTCTGCAGCGCGCCGGCCTGACGCTGGACGACATCACGCTCGTCGAGGTCAATGAGGCCCAGGGCGCGCAGACGCTGGCCGTGCAGCGCGCGCTGGAACTGGACGGCGCCAAGCTCAACGTCAACGGCGGCGCGATCGCGCTGGGCCACCCGCTGGCCGCCAGCGGCGTGCGCCTCACCATCACCGCCGCGCGCGAGCTGCAGCGCCGCGCCGGCCGCTGGGCCGTGGCCTCGGCCTGCATTGGCGGCGGCCAGGGCATTGCGGTGCTGCTGGAGAACCCGGCCTGAGACACCGAGCGGCTCAGCCGCGCGCGGCCTCACCATGGATCCAGGCCAGGAAAGCCTCCACCGCTGGCCGCTTGGCGTGGCGCGGCGGATAGACGACGAAGTGCGCCTTGACCAGCACCGCCATCGACGGATCAAACACGGGCCGGAGCTTGCGCTCGGCGATGTGGTGGCCGGCGATCGTGGCGCTTTCCAGCGCCACGCCCAGGCCCTGGGTGGCGGCGTCCAGCGACATCTGCGCGCGGTCGAAGCGCACCGGGAAACGCTCCGGCGCACGCAGCGCGGTGAAGCGGCCGAACCAGTCTGACCACTGCACCACGCTGACGTTGCTCTGGATCAGGCGCACGTCCAGCAACTGCTCGGGCCGCCGCAGCCGGTGCTGCCGGATGAAGGCCGGACTGGCCAGCGGCAGGATGCGCTCCTCGAACAGCGGCTCCACCACCAGGTCGGGCCAGTTGGGCACGCCGTAGCGGATGTCGATGTCGGCCTGGCCCAGCTCGAAATCGCTGGGCGTGTGCGCCGCCGACAGGTTCAGCGAGATGTCCGGGCAGGCCTGTGCAAAGCCCTGCAACCGCGACATCAGCCACAGGCTGGCGATGCTGGGTGCCGAGTGCACGTACAGGCTGTTGCTGACACCCTGACGCAGGTCCTCGGTGGCCGATGAGATCGCCCGCAGGGCGCCGCCCACCCGCACCAGGTAGCGGTCGCCGGCGGCGCTCAGCCGCACGCCGTGCGCACTGCGCTCGAACAGGCGTACCCCCAGCTGCGATTCCAGCCGTGCCACCTGGTGGCTGATCGCCGAGGCGGTGAGGTGCAACTCGGCCGCTGCCAGCGCAAAGCTGCGCCGACGGGCCACCGCTTCAAAGGCCTGAAGGTTGGCCACCGGGGGCAGGCTGGACATCGGGTGAACCCTGTCGTTAGATGACGGAATGTCATCTTAGGCTGAGAACACTTCGCTTGTCATCATCTGAGCCGGTCCCGAAGATGCGAACCCAACGCAACCCCCTTCAGGAGACTCGCTGATGCTGCTGACGAACCAAGTGGCCGTGATCACCGGCGGCGCCGGGCTCAACGGCCTGGGCTTTGCCACCGCCCGCCAGATGGCGGCGCAGGGCGCCACCGTGGTGATCCTCGACCTGGCCCGCGCTGAGCCGGCCGCTGCTGCCGCCCGCCTGGGCGAACAGCACCTGGGCCTGGTGGCCGATGTCACCGACAAGGCGGCCTGCGAGGCCGCCGCCGCCGCGGTACTGCAGCGCTTTGGTCGCATCGACGTGCTGGTGAACAACGCCGGCATCACCCAGCCGGTGAAGACGCTGGAGATCACCGGCGCCGACTACGACCGCATCCTGGATGTCAGCCTGCGCGGCACGCTGTACATGTCGCAGGCGGTGCTGCCGGCCATGCGCCAGCAGCGTGCAGGCTCGATCGTCTGCATCTCGTCGGTGTCGGCGCAGCGCGGCGGCGGCATCTTCGGCGGTCCGCACTATTCGGCCGCCAAGGCCGGTGTGCTGGGCCTGGCCCGCGCGATGGCGCGCGAGTTCGGTCCCGAGGGCGTGCGTATCAACTGCATCACGCCGGGCCTGATCGAGACCGACATCACCGCAGGCAAGCTGTCCGACGAGAAGAAGGCCGAGATCAACGCGACCATCCCGCTGAACCGCCTGGGCCGCGCCGACGACGTGGCCGGCGCCTGCGTCTTCCTGGCCAGCGGCCTGTCGGCCTACTGCACCGGCATCACCCTCGACGTCAACGGCGGCATGCTGATCCATTGACGTCCACACACCACCACACACAGGAGACAAGCCACCATGAACCGCAGCACTTTCCTTCGCTCCTTGCTGGCCACGGCCGCGCTGATGCGCGCCGTCGGCGCGCAGGCCCAGGCCGTCAAGCTGACGCTGGGCCACGGCGCCGCGATCGGCAACCCGCGCCACGAGGCCGCCGTCAAGTTTGCCGAGGTGCTCAAGGCCAAGACCGCCGGCCGCATCGAGGTGCAGGTGGCACCGGCCGCCCAACTGGGCGATGACGCCGCGATGGTCACCGCGCTGCGCACCGGCGCGCTGGACCTGAGCGCCAACTCGCAGGGTGCGGTGGCGAATGCGGTGCCCGAGTACGCTGCCTTCGGCATGCCCTTCCTGTTCTCCAGCCCGGCCGCCGCCTTCAAGGTGCTGGACGGCGCGCTGGGCAAGGAGCTGGCGGACAAGTCGGCCGAGAAGGGCCTGGTCCTGCTGGGCACCTGGGACAACGGCATCCGCCAGATGACCAACAGCAAGCGCCCGATCACCAAGGTCGAGGACATGAAGGGCCTGAAGATGCGCGTGCCACCAGACGCCACGCTGGTCGACATCATGAAGGCCCTGGGCGCCGAATCGCAGCAGATCAAGTTCGCCGAGCTGTACGTGGCGCTGCAGCAGGGCGTGGTGGACGGCCAGGAGAACCCGCTGGTCAACATCCACGCCAGCAAGCTCTATGAAGTGCAGAAGTACCTGGCGCTGACCAACCACCAGTTCCAGATGACGCCCTTCCTGATGAGCAAGCGCAGTTGGGACCGTCTCTCTGAGGCCGACAGGAAGGCGGTGCAGGAGGCCGCCGCCGAGGCCACGGCGCTGCAGCGCAAACTTTCGGCCGAGGCCGACGAGAAGCTGCTGGCCGACCTGAAGGCCAAGGGCGTGCAGGTCAGCACGCCGGACAAGGCAGCCTTCGCCAAGGCCACCGCCGAGGTCACCGCCAAGTGGGAAGCCGGACCGATCGGTGCCTATGTGAAGAAGGTCGTGGCCGCCGGCCAATGACGCGCCGCGGGCGCCCGTCAGCGTATGGCGGCGCCCGCCCACCCTGCAGGAGACAAGCATGTCCACTGAACCCCGCGGACTGATCGATCGCGCCATCGGCACGCTGTGCCAGCTGGTGCTGTGGCTGTCGACCAGCATGATCTTCGTGATCCTGGTGGCCAACACCGTGCTGCGCTACCTCACCGGCAGCAGCCTGCAATGGGCCAACGAAGTGCCCGAGCTGCTGTTCCCCTGGCTGGTCATGGCCGGCGTGGTGATTGCCGCCCAACAGGGCGCCCACATTGCCACCACCTTTCTGATGGAGGCGCTGCCAGCCACCGGCCGACGCGTCGTGGCCACCGCAGCGTGGCTGGTGGTGGCGGTGCTGTACGGCACGCTGGCCGGCGCCACCTGGCGCATGCTGGACATCGTCCACGACGAGAAGTCGCCGATCCTGCAGCTGCCCGGCTCGATCACCTACGGCTGTGTCATGGCCGGCATGGCGCTGCTGGGCCTGCTGGCGCTGCAGTCGGCCTGGCACGCCTGGCGTGCACCACCGGCCGCCGTCGCCGATGCCGAGCCCCCCGTGCCCGCCGCGCACTGGTGAGCCATCGTCCAAGGAGTTGACATGACTGCATTGATCCTGGGGGTGTTCATGGTCGCGGCCGTCGCCGCCATGCCCATTGCCCACGCGCTGCTGGTGGCCGCGATGGCCGCCGCAGCCACCTCCGATCGGGTGCCGCTGGACCTGCTGGTGCAGCAGATGGTGGCGCAGGTCCAGAGCTTCCCGCTGATCGCGATTCCGTTCTTCATGCTGACCGGCTCACTGATGATGGGCGGCAAGCTGGGCGAGGCGCTGGTGGGCGTGCTGTCCACGCTGCTGGGGCGCTTCCATGGCGGGCCGGCGCAAGTGGGCGTGCTGTCCTCGACGCTGTTCGGCGGCGTGTCGGGCTCTGCCGTGGCCGATGCCTCGGCGATCGGCTCGCTGCTCATTCCTTGGCACAAACGCCTGGGTTACCCGGCGGCCTTCTCGGCAGCCACGCTGGCGGCGGCAGCCACGATCGACATCCTGATCCCGCCGTCGATCCCGATGATCCTGTTCGCGCTGTCGTCCAACGCCTCGATCGCCGAGCTGTTCGTGGCCGGCGTGCTGCCGGGCCTGCTGATGTGCGGCGGCTTCATGGCCGCCTGCTGGTGGGTGGGTCGGCGGCGCAACTTCCCGCGGGAAACCGCACCCTTTGATGGCCCGGCTTTTCGGCGCCACCTGGCCTATGCCTCGCCCGCGCTGGTGCTGCCAGTGCTGATCATCATCTTCCTGCGCTTCGGCATCGCCACGCCCACCGAAGTGGCGGTGCTGTCCACGCTGTATGCGGCGGTGGTGTCGATGGCGGTGTACCGCGACCTCGGCTGGAAGCGGCTGCACGACTCGGTCATCCATGCCGGCCTGGCGACCGGCGTGGTGTTGCTGGTGATCATGGCGTCGGCCGCCATCGGCTGGCTGCTCACCTTCGACCAGATGCCGCAGAACATCGCCCGCTGGGTGCAGGACAACGTCCACACCCAGTGGCTGGTGATCCTGCTGATGAACCTGCTGATGCTGTTCCTGGGCATGTTCATCGACCTGCCCGCCGCAGTGCTGCTGCTGACACCGGTCTTCGTCCCGCTGGCCAATGGCATTGGCATGGACATGGCCCAGCTGGGAATCATGATGGTCGTGAACCTGGCGATCGGCCTGTACACGCCGCCGGTCGGCACCACCCTCTTCATCACCAGCGCGCTGGCCAAGGTCAAGGTCGGCCAGACCGTGCGCGAGCTGGGTCCGTTCTACCTGGTGGCCTTCGGCGTGCTGGCCCTGGTGTCGTACGTTCCGGCCAGCATCATCAAGTGACTCCCCGAAAGGACTTCCCCATGGACCACGATCTGAAAGACCTGGCTCAGGCCGCCTGGCGCATCCGCCGCTACGCGCTGCGCATGGGCGAGGTGCAAGGCCAGGGCTACATCGGCCAGGCGCTGGGCTGGGCCGACGTGCTGGCGGTGGCCTACCGCCACGCGCTGAACCTGCGTCCCGATGAGCCCACCTGGGAGGGCCGCGATCGCTTCCTGCTGTCGCACGGCCATTACGCGATCGCCCACTACGCGGCGCTGATCGAGGCCGGTGTGATCCCCGAGAGCGAGCTCGAGACCTACGGCAGCGACGACAGCCGCCTGCCCATGTCGGGCATGGCCACCTACACGCCGGGCATGGAAATCTCGGGCGGCTCGCTGGGCCAGGGCCTGGTGATCGGCGTGGGCATGGCGCTGGGCCTGAAACAGAAGAAGAACCCGGCCTTCGTCTACAACAGCATGAGCGACGGTGAACTGGACGAAGGCTCAACCTGGGAAGCCGCGATGTCGGCCGCCCACCACCGCCTGGACAACCTGATCTGCCTGGTCGACATCAACAACCAGCAGGCCGATGGCCCCTCGAGCCAGGTGCTGGGCTTCGAGCCGCTGGCCGACAAGTGGGCCGCCTTTGGCTGGCATGTGCAGCGCGTGCAGGGCAATGACCTGGCGGCGGTGCGCGATGCCTTTGACACCGCCCGCGCACTGACCGCCGCCCAGCCGCGCGTGATCCTGTTCAACACGCTGATGGGCAAGGGTGTGCCCTTACTGGAGCAGCGCGAGAAGAACCACTTCATCCGCGTGGACCCGCCCGAATGGCAGCAGGCGCTGCAGATCCTCGATCAATCGCTTCAGAACCCGCAAGGAGCCCTGGCATGAACGCCCCCGTCGCAGAGAAGAAGCGCCTGACCACCTCGGCGATGATCGCCTCGATCGCCTCCGAGGGGCAGCGCGTGCAGGCCGCGCCTTTCGGCAAGGCGCTGGTCGAGTACGCCGCCACCCACGCCGAGGTGGTGGGCCTGACCGCCGACCTGGCCAAGTACACCGACCTGCACCTGTTCGCCCAGGCCTACCCCGAGCGATTCCACCAGATGGGCATGGCCGAGCAGTTGCTGCTGGGCGCCGCCGGCGGCATGGCCAAGGAGGGCCTGGTGCCCTTTGCCACCACCTATGCGGTGTTCGGGACCCGGCGCGCCTATGACTTCATCCACCAGGTGATTGCCGAGGAGCACCTCAACGTCAAGATCTGCTGCGCCCTGCCCGGTCTGACCACCGGCTACGGCCCCAGCCACCAGGCCACCGAGGACCTGGCGATGATGCGCGGCGTGCCGGGCCTGACCATTGTCGATCCCTGCGATGCCCTGGACATCACCCAGGCCGTGCCGCAGATTGCCGCCCACCCCGGACCGGTCTACATGCGTCTGCTGCGTGGTCAGGTGCCCCTGGTGCTGGACGAGATCGAGGGCTACCGCTTCGAGTTGGGCCAGGCCAAGATGCTGCGCGAGGGGGCCGACGTGCTGGTGATTTCCAGCGGCATCATGACCATGCGCGCGCTGGAGGTGGCCGCCGACCTGGCCCAGGACCGGTTGGGCGTGGCGGTGCTGCACTGCCCGACGATCAAGCCGCTGGATGAGGCCACCATTGTCCAGGCCGTGGGCCAGGCACCCCGCCTGGTGGTGGTTGCCGAGAACCACTCGGTGATCGGCGGCCTGGGCGAGGCGGTGGCCAGCGCGCTGCTGCGCCACGGCGTGACGCCGGCCCGCTTCCGCCTGGCCGGTTTGCCCGATGCCTTCCTGGACGCCGGCGCCCTGCCCACGCTGCACGACCGCTACGGCATCAGCCGCGAGGCCTTGGGGCGGCGCATCAAGGGCTGGCTGGGCTGAACACGCGCGCGCGGGCGGCTTGGCAACCCAGAAAAACATGCGCTATACTGATGGGCTCTTGGCGCTTTAGCTCAGTCGGTTAGAGCGACGGAATCATAATCCGCAGGTCCGGGGTTCGAGTCCCTGAAGCGCCACCAGAATCCCGGCCCGAAGTGTTCACACTTCGGGCCGTTTTGTTTTGACCCAGCCTCTGGATCCACACCATGCTCCGCTCGGTCTCTGTTCTTCTTGCGGCCACGCTGGTCGCTGCTGCACCGGCCCTGGCCCAGGTGCAGCGCCTCTTTCCCTACCAGGCCCTGCGTGGCGAGATCGCGTTCGACGCGCCGCCTACGGTGCGCCTGAACGGCCAGACCACCCAGCTGGCGCCCGGCGCGCACATCCGCGACGCACAGAACATGGGCATCGTCTTCGGCGCGCTGGAAGGCACCAAGGCCGTGGTGAACTACACCGTCGACCAGCTGGGTCAGCCCAAGGAGATCTGGGTGCTGACCGCCGACGAGGCCGCGCGCAAGCCCTGGCCCCGCACCGACGCCGAACGCCAGGCCTGGCAGTTCGACTACGTGGCCCAGACCTGGACCCGGCCATGAGCGGCAAGAAGGTCTACATCCGCACCTTCGGGTGCCAGATGAACGAGTACGACTCGGACAAGATGTCCGACGTGCTGCGCGCCGCCGAAGGCTACGAGCCCACCGACAACGTCGAGGAAGCCGACCTGGTGCTGTTCAACACCTGCTCGGTGCGCGAGAAGGCCGCCGAAAAGGTCTTCTCCGACCTGGGCCGCGTCAAGCACCTCAAGAGCAAGGGCGTGCTGATCGGCGTGGGCGGTTGCGTGGCCAGCCAGGAGGGCGCGGCCATCGTCGAGCGCGCCCCCTACGTGGACATCGTCTTCGGTCCGCAGACCCTGCACCGCCTGCCGCAGATGATCGCCGAGCGCCAGCGTGCGAAGCGCCCGCAGGTGGACATCAGCTTCCCCGAGATCGAGAAGTTCGACCACCTGCCCCCGGCCAAGGTGGACGGCGCCAGCGCCTTCGTCTCGATCATGGAAGGCTGCTCGAAGTACTGCACCTACTGCGTCGTGCCCTACACCCGCGGCGACGAGGTCTCGCGCCCCTTTGACGACGTGCTCACCGAGATCGCCGGCCTGGCCGCCCAGGGCGTCAAGGAGGTGACGCTGCTGGGTCAGAACGTCAATGCCTACCGCGGCCGGATGGGCGACACCGCCGAGCTGGCCGACTTCGCGCTGCTGCTGGAATACGTGGCCGAGATCCCCGGCATCGCCCGCATCCGCTACACCACCAGCCACCCCAACGAGTTCAGCCAGCGCCTGATCGACGTCTATGCCCGCGTGCCGCAGCTGGTGAACCACCTGCACCTGCCGGTGCAGCACGGCAGCGACCGCATCCTGATGGCGATGAAGCGCGGCTACACCGCGCTCGAATACAAGAGCACGATCCGCAAACTCAAGGCCATCCGCCCCGACATCAGCCTGTCCACCGACTTCATCGTCGGCTTCCCGGGCGAGACCGACGAGGACTTCGCCAAGCTGATGAAGCTGGTCGACGACGTCGGCTTCGATGCGTCCTTCAGCTTCATCTACAGCCCGCGTCCCGGCACGCCGGCGGCCGCGCTGGCCGACGACACGCCGCATGCGGTGAAGCTGGCGCGGCTGCAGACCCTGCAGGCGCGGCTGGAAGACAACGTGCGGGCGATCAGCGCCGCCCGGGTGGGCACGGTGCAGCGCATCCTGGTCGAAGGTCCGTCGCGCAAGGACCCGAACGAGCTGATGGGGCGCACCGAGTGCAACCGGATCGTCAACTTCGCCGGCCCGGCGCGGCTGGTGGGCCAGATGATCGACGTCAGCATCACCAGCGCGCTGCCGCACTCGCTGCGCGGTGCGGTGGTGGTGGGCGAGTCGGTCAGCGCCTGATCACAAAGCCCCGCCACCACAGCGCCAGCGCGGTGGCCGCCACCAGCAGGCCATAGGTGGCCATGCGGCCGTCGCGGCCGAAGACCACCAGCCCGGCCAAAAGCACCACCAGCCCGGCGCCGACGCTCCAGGCCAGCAGCGCGCGCCATGCGGCGCCGGCCAGTTCGCGGCGAAACAGTCCCTTGGCCAGCACGGTGGTCAGCAGGCCCACGCCCAGCGCCGGGGCGGCAAAATTCAGCAAATGCCAGAGCGCGTCCAGCGGTCCCATGGTGAATACGAGGTGGTGAAGGTGCTGTCCATGCGGTTCAAATCTTGATTCCCATCAAGTCAGACCACATTGACACACCTGATGTCATTCGAGCTTCAGCTGGGGATTTTATAATCCGGGACCATGAGTGTCTTTGCGCTCGGCCTGAACCATCACACCGCCCCGCTGGATATCCGCGGCCGGTTCGCGTTCGCGCCTGAGCAGCTGACCCCCGCGCTGCAGGCGCTGCGTCACCAGTTGCTGCGCGCGGTGCCTGAAGCGGCCATCCTGTCCACCTGCAACCGCACCGAGCTGTACGTGGCGGCCGGCCAGGGCCGGGCCGCCGAGATCGTGCGCCCCACCATCGAGTGGCTGGCCTCGCAGGGCGGCATCAGCGGCAGCCAGCTGGTCGACCACACCTATGTGCTCGAGAACAGGGACGCGGCGCGCCACGCCTTCCGCGTCGCCTCGGGTCTGGATTCAATGGTGCTGGGCGAGCCGCAGATCCTGGGCCAGATGAAGCAGGCGGTGCGCGGCGCCGACGAGGCCGGCACGCTGGGCACCACGCTGCACCAGCTGTTCCAGCGCAGCTTCTCGGTGGCCAAGGAGGTACGCACCAGCACCGAGATCGGCGCCCACTCCATCAGCATGGCCGCCGCCACGGTGCGCCTGGCCGCCCAGCTCTTCGAGGACCTGCGCGAGAGCCAGGTGCTGTTCGTCGGCGCCGGCGAGATGATCGAGCTGGTCGCCACCCACTTCGCCGCCCGCGAGCCCAAGGCCATGGCCGTGGCCAACCGCACGCTGGAGCGCGGCGAGAAGCTGGCCAGCCGCTTCGGCGCGCAGGCGCTGCGCCTGGCCGACCTGACCACCCGGCTGCACGAGTTCGACATCGTCGTTTCCTGCACCGCCTCCACGCTGCCGATCATCGGCCTGGGTGCGGTCGAGCGGGCGCTGAAGGCGCGCCGCCGCCGCCCGATGTTCATGGTCGACCTGGCGGTGCCGCGCGACATCGAACCTGAAGTCTCGCGCCTCTCGGACATCTACCTCTACACCGTGGACGACCTCACCGAGGTGGTCAAGACCGCCGGCGAGAAGCGCCAGGCCGCGGTGGAGCAGGCCGAGGCCATCATCGACGCCGGCGTGCAGAGCTTCGCCCACTGGCTGGACCAGCGCGCCAGCGTGCCCCTGATCCAGGCCCTGAACCGCCAGGCCGACGACTGGCGCGCCACCGAGATCGCCCGCGCCCGCAAGCTGCTGGCCAAGGGCAATGACCTGGACACCGTGCTGGAAGCGCTCAGCCGCGGCCTGACCCAGAAGATGCTGCACGGCGCGCTGGCCGAACTGCACGCGTCCGAGGGCGAGCAGCGCCACCAGACGGCCGAGGTGCTCTCGCGCCTGTTCCTGCGCACCACCACGCGCAACCCGGCCGACGAATCCGGCCGTTAGCGGCGCGCCCCTGAGCGCCGCCCGGGTGGCCTGCCGCCGCCCGCCCCTGTCCCACCGGATACACCCATGAAAGACCCGCTGCGCCAGCAGCTTGACCGCCTCGCGATGCGCCTGGCCGAGCTGGACGCCAACCTGGCCGACCCCGCCGTGGTGGCCGACATGGGCCGCTACCGCCAGCTCGCCCGCGAGCAGGCCGAGGCGGCCGAGGTCACCGGCCTGTGGCGCGCCTTCCAGCAGCGCGAGCGTGACCTGGCCGCCGCCCGCGAGATGCAGGTCGAGCCCGAGTTCGCCGAGATGGCCGCCGACGAGATCGCCAGCGCCCAAGCCGACCTGGCGCGGCTGGACGCCCAGCTGCAGACCGCGCTGCTGCCGCGCGACCCGGACGATGCGCGCAACGCCTTCGTCGAGATCCGCGCCGGCACCGGCGGCGAGGAATCCGCGCTGTTCGCCGCCGACCTGGCCCGCATGTACCTGCGCCACGCCGAGACCCAGGGCTGGCGCTGCGAGGTGATGAGCGAGAACGCCTCTGACCTGGGCGGCTACAAGGAAATCGTCATCCGCGTCGAGGGCGACGGCGTCTACGGCCGGCTGCGCTTCGAGTCCGGCGGCCACCGCGTGCAGCGGGTGCCCGCCACCGAGGCCCAGGGCCGCATCCACACCAGCGCCTGCACCGTGGCGGTGATGCCCGAACCCGACGAGGCCGCCGAGGTCACGCTCAACCCGGCCGAGCTGCGCATCGACACCTTCCGCGCCAGCGGCGCCGGCGGACAGCACATCAACAAGACCGACTCGGCGATCCGCGTCACCCACCTGCCCACCGGCTTGGTGGCCGAGTGCCAGGACGACCGCAGCCAGCACCGCAACAAGGCCAAGGCCCTGGCCGTGCTGCAGGCCCGGCTGCGCGACAAGGAGGCGCAGGAGCGCGCCGCCGCCGAGGCCGCCACGCGCAAGGCGCTGGTCGGCTCGGGCGACCGCAGTGACCGCATCCGCACCTACAACTTCCCCCAGGGTCGGGTGACCGACCACCGCATCAACCTGACGCTGTACAAGCTGGGCGCGGTGATCGACGGCGACCTGGGCGAGCTGATCGGCGCGCTGCAGGCCGCCCGCGCGCAGCAGCAGCTGGCAGCGCTGGAGACCGGCCAGTGAGCACCACCGTGGCCCAGGCGCTGCAGGACGCGCGCACGGCCGGTCTGGACCGGGTGGACGCCTTCGTGCTGCTGGGCGCGCTGCTGCAACGCAAGCGCGGCTGGCTGATCGCCCACGACGAGGCGCGGCTCGACACCGCCCAGGCCGCGCGCTGGGCCGACTGGTGCCGCCGCCGCGCCGCCGGCGAGCCGGTGGCCTACCTGTTGGGCGAGCGCGAGTTCCACGGCCTGCGGCTGGCGGTGTCACCGGCGGTGCTCATCCCGCGGCCCGACACCGAGGTCCTGGTCGACTGGGCGCTGGAGCGCCTGGCCGCCACAGCGCTGCCCGCGCCGCGGGTGCTGGACCTGGGCACCGGCAGCGGCGCGATCGCACTGGCCGTGAAGCACCGGCATCCGGCGGTGCGGCTCACCGCGGTCGATGCCAGCGCCGCCGCGCTGACCCAGGCCCGGGCCAACGGCGATCAGCTCGGCCTGGACGTGGACTGGCGCCTGGGTGACTGGTGGCAGGGCCTGGCGGGCCAGCGCTTCGACCTGGTGCTGTCCAACCCGCCCTATATCGCCCAGGACGACCCGCACCTGCAGGCGCTGGCGCACGAACCGCTGTCGGCGCTGGCCTCGGGCGCCGACGGGCTGGACGACATCCGGTGTCTGCTGGCCGGCGCCCCGGACCATCTGGCGCCGGGCGCCTGGCTGCTGCTGGAGCACGGCTGGGACCAGGCGCCGACGGTGCGCGCGTTGCTGTCCCACCACGGGTTCACCGAGGTGCAGTCGCGGCAGGACCTCGCCGGTCATGCGCGCTGCAGCGGCGGCCGCTGGCCGGCTACAGACTGACACCGACGCTCACGTCGATGCACGCAACAGCAATGTCTCCTGTGCGTTTTTCCGCGCACGCGCTGAACTCATCGGAGTAGCATGGGTCAGACCAAGGAGGTGTCCCATGCGTGCGAACCGCTCCATCACGGTCTGTCTGGCGGCCCTGGCCGCGCTGTCGTCGGCCCAGGCGGCGCCTGTGGGTGACGGTCTGCAACTGACCGAGCCCAGCAGCTGGACCTCCTGGCAAACCCACCTGTCCATCGTCACGGTGTCGCCGCCGGTGCCGGCCAGCCTGGTCAACACGCCGGTGCTGGGCGCGGCGCGTGTCTCCTCCGACCTGTTCTTCGACCTGGGCCGCCTGGGCGACGGGGGCGGTCTGCGCGCCACCGGCGCACTGCTGCTGGGTTCGCGCAGCCTGGCCCTGGGCGCCGCCAGCACCACCACGTTGTGGCGCAGCGTGGGCCTGCCGGACAACCCGGCGGACTCGGCCGCCACGCCCTATGTCGGCGTGGGCTACAGCGCCTGGTGGACGCGCGCTGGCGTGGGCCTGAGCGCCGACCTGGGCCTGATGGCGCAGCGCCCCGGCCAGGGCCTGCGCGCACTGACCGGCGGCTCCGGCCTGGACAACACGGTGCGGGCCATGCAGCTCTCGCCGGTGTTCCAACTGAACCTGTCCTACGCCTTCTGAGCCCCTCAAGCGCAGGCGCGCACAGCGGCGGGTCTCAGACCGTCCGGGCGCAGCCGCGTGAAGCCTTGCCACCGCCGCGGGCTCGGCGGATGTCGGACAATCCAGGGATTGCTCCAACTCCCCCGAAAGGCTCCCGCATGAGCGACGTCCAGCAGCGCATCGACCAGATCGTCAAGGGCCACAAGGTGGTCCTGTTCATGAAGGGCACGGCCCAGTTCCCGATGTGCGGCTTCTCGGGCCGTGCGGTCCAGGTGCTGAAGGCCTGTGGCGTGAACCAGCTCCACACCGTCAACGTCCTCGAGGACGAGGAGATCCGCCAGGGCATCAAGGAATACGCCAACTGGCCGACCATCCCGCAGCTCTACATCAACGGCGAGTTCGTCGGCGGCTCGGACATCATGATGGAGATGTACCAGGCGGGCGAGTTGCAGCAGGCCCTGGCCGCCTGATCCCATGAGTGAGCGCGCCGGCCGCCCGGCCCGGGTGATCGTCGGCCTGACCGGCGCATCCGGGGCCGTCTATGGCGTGCGGCTGCTGCAACGCCTGAAGGCCCTGGGGGCGCAGACCCATCTGGTGTGCACGCCGGCCGGTCTGCTCAATGTCCACCATGAGCTGGGTCTGGACCGCGAGGCGCTGTCGGCGCTGGCGCACCAGAGCCATGGCATCGGCGAGGTGGGGGCCTGCATCGCCAGCGGCAGCTTCGCCGTTGATGCCATGGTCATCGCGCCCTGCACGATGAAGACGCTGGCCGCGGTGGCGCATGGCTTCGGCGACAACCTGCTGACCCGCGCCGCCGATGTCACGTTGAAGGAGCGCCGCCGACTGGTGCTGATGGTGCGCGAAACGCCCTTCAACCTGGCCCACCTGCGCAACATGACCGCCGTCACCGAGATGGGCGGCATCATCTTCCCGCCGCTGCCGGCCTTCTACCACCGGCCCGCCAGCATCGATGAGCTGGTGGACGACACGGTGGAGCGGGCGATCGAGCTGCTGGCGCTGGACCTGGCCGCGCCCAGGCGCTGGGCCGGGCTCTGATCAGGCCGGCAGCAGCCACTGGCGGCGTGCCGCCATCACCATGTCCGGGTACTCGGCGCGGCCGCGGCTGCCGTTGTAGCGGCCCAGCGCGAAGAACAGGTCGCCCTGCTCGCGCTCCAGGTAGTGGCGCAGGATCACGCAGCCAAAGCGCAGGTTGACCTGCATATGGAAGAGCTTGGCCACGTCGCCGTCGCCGATCAGCCGCGCCCAGAAGGGCATCACCTGGGTGTAGCCGCGCGCGCCCGCGACGCTGACCGCGTACTTGCGAAAACCGCTCTCCACCTGCACCAGGCCCAGCATCAGCGCCGGCTCCAGCGCCGCGCGCTTGCTCTCGTACCAGAGGGTGTCCAGGAAATCGGAGCGTGTCTGGAACTCGGCGATGCGGCGCTTCAGGCGGTCGGCGGCCTGGCCCTTCCAGCGCAGGTAGGCCAGCCGGTCCTCGATGCGGCTGAACTGCGGCGAGGGCGGCGCCGGGTTGGCGATCGCGGCCGACAGCGCGGTGCGCACCGAATCGGCCAGCGGCTCCTCGGCCTGTCGGCCGGCGCGGGCCGGGCTGCTCCAGCCCGCCAGCAGCGCCGGAGCGGCCAGCAGCGCGCGGCGCGTGAGCCCGGCCGCGTGCGGGCCCGTCATGCGCCCAGCCGCGCCTTCACCGCCGCCGCCACCTCGGCCAGCGCCAGCTTGCTGGCCTCGGCCTCGCGCCGGCCCTGCACCTCGACCAGGCCCTCCTTCAGGCCACGGTCAGACAGCACCACGCGCTGCGGCACGCCGATCAGTTCCCAGTCGGCGAACATCGCGCCGGGGCGCTCGCCGCGGTCGTCCAGGATGGCGTCCACGCCCAGCGCCAGCAGCTCGGCATGCAGCGCATCGGCCGCCGCCTTGACCTCGGCCGAGCGGTCGTAGCCGATCGGGCAGATCGCCACCTGGAAAGGGGCGATGCTGGCCGGCCAGATGATGCCGCGGGCGTCGTGGTTCTGCTCGATGGCGGCGCCCAGGATGCGCGTGACGCCAATGCCATAGCAGCCCATTTCCATCAGCGCCGGCTTGCCGGTCTCGTCCAGGAAGGTGGCGTTCATCGCCTTGGAGTACTTGGTGCCCAGGTAGAACACATGGCCGACCTCGATGCCGCGTTCGATCGCCAGCACGCCCTTCCCGTCGGGCGAGGGGTCGCCCTCGACGACGTTGCGGATGTCGGCCACCAGGTCGGGCTCGGGCAGGTCGCGGCCCCAGTTGGCACCGGTGTAGTGGTGGTCCCAGGCGTTGGCGCCACAGACGAAGTCGCTCATCTGCGCGACCGTGCGGTCGGCCACGATCTTCACCGGCTGGAGCAGGCCGATCGGACCCAGGTAGCCCGGCTTGCAGCCGAAATGCGCCTCGATCTCGGGCACGGTGGCGAAGCGGAAGCCGTTCTTCAGACCATCGAGCTTGCCGACCTTGACCTCGTTCATGTCGTGGTCGCCACGCACCAGCAGCAGCCAGACAGTGGTCTTGACCACCACGCCGCGCTCATCCAGCTCATCGGTGGCCAGCACCAGGCTCTTGACGGTCTGCTTCAGGTCCAGACCCAGCAGCGCGGCCACGTCGGCGCAGGTGCTCTTGCCGGGCGTGGGCGTCTTCACCAGCGCCTGGGTGGCGGGGCCGCGCGGCGTGGCGGGCGCCACCGCCTCGGCCAGCTCGATGTTGGCCGCGTAGTCGCTGGTGGGGCAGTAGATGATCGCGTCCTCGCCGGTCTGGGCGATGACCTGGAACTCGTGGCTGAGGTCGCCACCGATCGCGCCAGTGTCGGCGGCCACCGCGCGGTAGGTCAGGCCGAAGCGATCGAAGATGCGCTTGTAGGCGGCGAACATCTGCTCGTAGCTCTTCGCGGCGCCGGCCGCGTCGCGGTCGAAGGAGTAGGCGTCCTTCATCGTGAACTCGCGGCCGCGCATGATGCCGAAGCGCGGCCGGCGCTCGTCACGGAACTTGGTCTGGATGTGGTAGAAATTTTTCGGCAGCTGCTTGTAGCTGCGCAGCTCCTGGCGGGCGATGTCGGTCACCACCTCTTCGCTGGTGGGCTGGATGATGAAGTCGCGGTCGTGCCGGTCCTTCACCCGCATCAGCTCGGGGCCCATCTTGTCGAAGCGGCCGGTCTCCTGCCACAGCTCGGCCGGCTGCACCACCGGCATCAGCAGTTCCACCGCGCCGGCGCGGTTCATCTCGTCGCGGATGATGGCCTCGACCTTGCGGATCACCCGCAGGCCCATCGGCATGTAGTTGTAGATGCCGGCGCCCAGGCGCTTGATCATGCCGGCACGCATCATCAGCTGGTGGCTGACGACCTCGGCGTCGGCGGGGGCTTCCTTGAGCGTGGAGATGAAGAACTGGGAGGCTTTCATGGGCGTCGGCGCAATGACCGGCCCCTCGGGAAAGCGAGAACCTGTGCCCGCGCGGCCGCCAGTGCTATATTGATTTCAATTCAAGAATTGGGGTTCGATTATGCTCGACCGGGAAGGCTACAGGCCCAACGTCGGCATCATCCTGCTCAACGCCCGCAACCAGGTGTTCTGGGGCAAGCGCCTGCGCACCCACTCCTGGCAGTTCCCGCAAGGGGGCATCAAGTATGGCGAGTCGCCTGAGCAGGCGATGTTCCGCGAGCTGCACGAGGAAGTGGGCTTGCTGCCTGAGCACGTGCAGATCCTGGCGCGCACCCGCGACTGGCTGCGCTACAACGTGCCCGACCACTTCATCCGCAAGGATGCACGCGGCCACTACAAGGGCCAGAAGCAGATCTGGTTCCTGCTGCGCCTGATGGGCCGCGACAGCGACATGAACCTGCGCGCCACCGACCACCCCGAGTTCGACGCCTGGCGCTGGAACGAGTACTGGGTGCCGCTGGACGTGGTGATCGAGTTCAAGCGCGACGTCTACCAGATGGCGCTGACCGAACTGGCCCGCTACCTGCCACGCGTGAACCACCACAACCGCTACCTGCGCGGCGGCATGCGCCACCAGGGCCAGCGCCCCCGCGCCGAGAACGAGCCCGAGCTGCCGCCGGGCGCCACGCTGGAGCCGCCGCCGGAGCAGGCGGCCTGAGCCGCGCTCGGTTGTGGCTGCGGCCCGGCCCTGCGGGCCTTCACGTCTGCTCCGCAGACATGAGCCTGCGCCGCAACCCTGGCCGCGCCGCGCTGGGTTGTGGCTGCGGCCCGGCCCTGCGGGCCTTCACGTCCGCTGCGCGGACATGAGCCTGCGCCGCAACCTGGTCCTGGCCTCAGGCCAGGACCAGGTTGTCCCGGTGGATCAGTTCCGGTTCGTTGGCAAAGCCCAGCAGTCCCTCGATCTGTGAGGAAGGTTTGCGGGCGATGAGGCGGGCCTCGGTGCTGGCGTAGTTCGACAGCCCGCGGGCGATCTCGGCGCCGGCGGCGTTGCGCACGGCGATGACGTCGCCGCGGTGGAATTCGCCCTCCACCTCGACCACGCCGATCGGCAGCAGGCTCTTGCCTTCCTCGCGCAGCTTGATGACGGCGCCATCGTCCACCCGCACCGCGCCGCGCAACTGCAGGTGATCGGCCATCCACTGCTTGCGCGCCGCCAGCTTGGGTGTGCCGGCCAGCAGCGCGGTGCCGATCGGCTCGCCAGCAGCCAGGCGCAGCAGCGCGTCGGGCTCGCGGCCCCAGGCGATCACGGTGCTGGCGCCGCTGCCGGCGGCGCGCTTGGCGGCCAGGATCTTGGTGATCATCCCGCCGGTGCCCACGCGCGAGCCGGCGCCGCCGGCCATCTGCTCGAGCGCCGGGTCGCCGGCCTGGGCGACGTCGACAAAGCGGGCGTCGGGGTTGCTGCGCGGGTCGGCGGTGTACAGGCCGCGCTGGTCGGTCAGGATCACCAGCGCGTCGGCCTCGACCAGGTTGGCCACCAGCGCGCCGAGGGTGTCGTTGTCGCCGAACTTGATCTCGTCGTTGACGACGGTGTCGTTCTCGTTGATGACCGGGATGACCTTCAGGCCCAGCAGCGTCAGCAGCGTCGAGCGGGCGTTCAGGTAGCGCTCACGGTCGGCCAGGTCGGCGTGGGTGAGCAGCACCTGGGCGCTGCCCATGCCATGCTCGCTGAGCAGGCGCTCGTACATCTGCACCAGGCCCATCTGGCCCACTGCGGCCGCGGCCTGCAGCTCATGCAGTTCCTTGGGCCGGGTGCGCCAGCCCAGGCGCTTCATGCCCTCGGCGATCGCGCCGGAGGAGACCATCACCACCTCACGGCCCTGGTGGGCCAGCGCGGCGAGCTGGCGGCACCAGTTGCCGATGGCCTCGGCATCGACGCCCTTGCCCTCGTTGGTGACCAGGCTGGAGCCGACCTTGACGACGATGCGCCGGGCGTTCTTCAGGGGACCTTCGCTCATCGGCGCATCACTCGTCGGTCGGAGGATCGAAGCGGGGATCGCGCTCGGGCGCGGGAATGACCTTCTCGGTCTTGCCACGGCCCTTGGGACCGGGCTTGGTCAGGCTGCCACCCGTGCGCACGCCGGCAGTGACCTTGCGGGTGCGCTGGGCGGGGCTGGGCGCGTCGTCATCGCGCGTGGCAAAGCGCGGGTCCGGCGCCTCGACGATCTTCTGCTGGTCCTTGGCCACCTCGTCCCAGATCGCGTGGATCAGCGGCTGCAGGCCGTCGCGGGTCAGTGCCGAGATCTGGAACACCGGCCCCTTCCACTTGAAGCGCTTGACGAAGTCCTTGACCTTGGCGGCGCGCTCGGCCTCGGGGACCATGTCGAGCTTGTTGAGCACCAGCCAGCGCGGCTTGGACATCAGCGGCACGCCATGGTGCGGCAGCGGGGCGGGCTCGTCGGCCTCGACGGCGTCCTCGGGCAGCGCCTCGTCAGCCTCGTCCCAGTCCTCGTCGTCCGGATCAGGCATCGGCGCCTGGGCGCGGCGGCGCGGGCGCTTCGGACCTTCCTCGTCGTACTTGCGCAGTTCCTCGACGATGGCCTTGGCCTGGGCCACCGGATCCACCGCATCGTCGAAGGGCGCCATGTCCACCACGTGCAGCAGCAGCCGGGTGCGCTGCAGGTGGCGCAGGAACAGGTGGCCCAGGCCGGCGCCTTCCGAAGCGCCCTCGATCAGGCCGGGGATGTCGGCGATGACGAAGCTCTTCTCGGGCCCCACCCGCACCACACCCAGGTTGGGGTGCAGCGTGGTGAAGGGGTAGTCGGCGATCTTCGGGCGGGCGTTGGACACGCCGGCGATCAGCGTGGACTTGCCGGCGTTGGGCATGCCCAGCAGGCCCACGTCGGCCAGCACACGCAGCTCGAGCTTCAGGTTGAAGCGCTCGCCCGGCCAGCCCGGCGTGGACTGGCGCGGCGCGCGGTTGGTGCTGCTCTTGTAGTGCAGGTTGCCGAAGCCGCCGTCGCCGCCCTTGGCCAGCAGCACCGGCACGTCGGGCTCGATCAGCTCGGCCAGCACCTGGCCGGTGGCGGTGTCGGTGATGATCGTGCCCACCGGCATGCGCAGCACCACGTCCTGGGCGGCGGCGCCGAAGCAGTCGGCGCCGCGGCCGGATTCGCCGTTCTTCGCCTCATGGCGGCGGGCGTAGCGGTAGTCGATCAGCGTATTGAGGTTGCGGTCGGCCACGGCATAGACGCTGCCGCCCTTGCCGCCGTCGCCGCCGTCCGGGCCGCCGAAGGGAATGAACTTCTCGCGCCGGAAGCTCACGCAGCCGGCGCCGCCGTTGCCGGCGGCGATATCGATGGTGGCTTCGTCGACGAATTTCATGGTGGATGCAGATGGTACCGGGCGGCGCCTGGGGCGGGCCCGAAAACGACGAAGCCCCGGCGAGCCGGGGCTTGGCAGCGGCCGCCCGAAGGCGGCGGGGGGCTGCTTACAGCGGGGTGACGCTGACGGTGTGGCGGTTGCGCTCGCCCTTGACGGCGAACGACACGGTGCCATCGACCAGCGCGAACAGCGTGTGGTCACGGCCCATGCCGACATTGGTGCCGGCGTGGAACTTGGTGCCGCGCTGGCGCACGATGATGGAACCGGCCGAGATGGCCTGGCCACCGTAGGCCTTCACGCCGAGCATCTTCGGCTGGGAGTCACGGCCGTTCCGGGTGGAACCGCCGCCTTTTTTCTGTGCCATGGTTCAGTGCTCCTGGATGATGCCGATCAGGCGGTGATGCCGGTGATCGACAGCTCGGTGAAGTTCTGGCGGTGACCGCCGTGCTTCTGGTAGTGCTTGCGGCGACGCATCTTGAAGATGCGGACCTTGTCATGACGACCGTGCGCCACGACGGTGGCCTTCACGCTGGCACCGCTCACCAGAGGAGCACCGACCGTCAGATCCGCGCCGTTGCCCACGGCCAGCACCTGATCGATCACCACTTCCTGGCCAACGTCCGCAGCAATCTGTTCTACCTTGATCTTCTCGCCGACGGCAACTTTGTATTGCTTGCCACCGGTTTTTACGACCGCGTACATAAGGACCCTTTGCAAAATGCCCGCTGAAACCTTTGCGCACCGCTCACCGCGCCAGCACAAACCGCGCCCTGCGCCACAAGCAGTTTCCAACGTTCTTGCGGATTCACCCGAACCATTCGGGCGAAGCCGGGCATTCTAGCACGTCAGGCCATCGCGTGCCAGAGCCCCTGCGGGGATCCGCCGGGCGGCGGCTGCGCCACGCCCTGCGGCTGCCTCCGCGCGTTCCTATAATCTGCGACTTTTGTCTCGCCGACGCCGTACCGTGACCGCCAGCCCCCCGTTGCCCGACACCGACGCCCGCGCGGCCAACGCCTCGGCGTCCGCCCCGGCCGACCCGATGGCCGCGGCCATGGCGCGCGTGGACGAGGTGATCCGCCAGCGCCTGTCGTCGGACGTGGCGCTGATCGAGCAGATCTCGCACTACATCATCGGCGCCGGCGGCAAGCGCATCCGGCCGCGCCTGGTGCTGCTGTTCGCCCAGGGCCTGGGTTACGAAGGGCCGCAGGCCGACGAGCTGGCGGCGACGGTGGAGTTCATCCACACCGCCACGCTGCTGCACGATGACGTGGTCGACGAGTCCTCGCTGCGCCGCGGCCGCCAGACCGCCAACGCGATGTTCGGCAACGCCGCCAGCGTGCTGGTGGGCGACTTCCTGTACTCGCGCGCCTTCCAGATGATGGTCTCGGTCAACCGCATGCGGGTGCTGGAGGTGCTGGCCGACGCCACCAACGTGATCGCCGAGGGCGAGGTGCTGCAGCTGATGAACATGCACGACCCCGACACCACGGTCGAGGACTACCTGCGCGTCATCCGCTTCAAGACCGCCAAGCTCTTCGAGGCCAGCGCCCGCTTGGGCGCGGTGGTGGCCGACGCCGATCCGACCATCGAGGAAGCCTGCGCCGATTACGGCCGCGCGCTGGGCACCGCCTTCCAGCTGGTCGACGACCTGCTTGATTACGAGGGCGACCGCGAGGCGCTGGGCAAGAACGTCGGCGACGATCTGCGCGAGGGCAAGCCCACGCTGCCGCTGCTGTTCGCGATGGACCACGGCACCGACGAGCAGCGCCAGCTGATCCGCCACGCCATCGAGCACGGCGAGGTCGAGCGCCTGCCGGAGATCATCGCCATCGTGCGCGCCACCGGCGCGATCGAGGCCACCCGCCAGGCCGCCCGCGACGAGGCCGAACGGGCCCGCGCCTGCTTGTCGGCCCTGCCGGCGTCAGAAGCGAAAATTTTTCTGCTAGAATTAGCGGCTCGATCGGTTGAGCGCTCTTCCTGAGCCGCACCAAGACCAGTTCGACATCGGGGTGTAGCTTAGCCTGGTAGAGCGCTACGTTCGGGACGTAGAGGCCGGAGGTTCGAATCCTCTCACCCCGACCAGGATCTTCTTCGAAGCCTCGGCCCCCGCCGGGGCTTCGTCGTTTTCGGGGCTTCGTCGTTTCTGCCCCACCCTGGACCCCGGGGCGGCGGGCAAAAGGCATGCCGGGGCGCCGCCTGTGGCGGCAGCGGTCACGGACCGCGGTACGATCAAGCGTTTGCAAGCCCGGCTGGGCCTTGCCGTGTATCCCATGGCGCGGCCCGGCACCTCTTTCCAGCAGCCCAGCGTCCGTGGACACCATCGCCGAAGCCCCGTCCCCAGCCCTTTCGGGCGTTGCCCGCGTGCTGGTGCACGGCGGCAAGCTGTCGGCCAAGGCGGCCGAGGACCTGGTGCTCGCGGCGCGGGAGAAGCGGCAGAGTTTCGTCGAGGCCCTGGTCAGCTCGGGCGCGATGTCGGCCCAGGCCCTGGCCCATTCGCTGTCGTCGGCGCTGTCGGTGCCGCTGCTCGATCTGGACGCGGTGGACATCCAGCGCCTGCCGGCCAACCTGATCGACGCCAAGCTGGTCACCCAGTACAAGGTGCTGCCGCTGGGGCGCCGCGCCAGCCGGCTGTTCCTGGCCTGCTCCGACCCCACCGACCAGGAGGCCGGCGAGCGCATCAAGTTCGCCACCCAGCTGACGCCCGAGTGGGTGCTGGTCGAGCATGACAAGCTGGCGCGCATCGTCGATGCGCAGTCGGCCAGTGCGTCCCAGGTCATCGAGAGCATGGCCGGCGGCGACTTCGATTTCGAGGTCAACGACGAAGAGCCGCAGCAGGCCAGCAACCAGGAGGTGGTGGCCGAGGTCGAGGACGCGCCGGTCGTGCGCTTCCTGCAGAAGATGCTGATCGACGCGATCAACATGCGCGCCTCCGACCTGCACTTCGAGCCCTACGAGTACAACTACCGGGTGCGCTTCCGCATCGATGGCGAGCTGCGCGAGATCACCCAGCCGCCGATCGCGATCAAGGACAAGCTGGCCTCGCGCATCAAGGTCATCTCGCGGCTGGACATCGCCGAGAAGCGGGTGCCGCAGGACGGTCGCATGAAGCTGCGCTTCGGCAACCGCTCGATCGATTTCCGCGTCAGCACCCTGCCCACGCTGTTCGGCGAGAAGATCGTGATCCGTATCCTCGACTCGTCCAGCGCCAAGCTGGGCATCGAGGCGCTGGGCTATGAGCCCGACGAGAAAAGCCGGCTGCTCGAGGCGATCAAGCGCCCCTACGGCATGGTGCTGGTCACCGGCCCCACCGACTCGGGCAAGACGGTGTCGCTCTACACCTGCCTGAACCTGCTGAACCAGCCGGGCGTCAACATCTCCACCGTGGAAGACCCGGCCGAAATCAACCTGCCGGGCATCAACCAGGTCAACGTCAACGACAAGGCCGGGCTGAACTTCGCCACCGCGCTGAAGGCCTTCCTGCGCCAGGATCCGGACATCATCATGGTTGGCGAAATCCGCGACCTGGAGACCGCCGACATCGCGATCAAGGCCGCCCAGACCGGCCACCTGGTGCTGTCCACGCTGCACACCAACGACGCCCCGTCCACGCTGACCCGACTGCTCAACATGGGCGTCGCGCCGTTCAACATCGCCGCCAGCGTGCTGCTGATCACCGCGCAGCGCCTGGTGCGCCGCCTGTGCGAGAACTGCAAGGTGCCGGCCGAATATCCACGCGACGCCATGCTCGACGCCGGCTTCACCGACGCCGACCTGGAAGGCGGCTGGCGCCCCTACCGCGCGGTGGGCTGCAGCAGCTGCAACAACGGCTACCGCGGCCGGGTGGGCATCTACCAGGCGATGCCGATCTCCGATGAGATCCAGCAGCTGATCCTGAACCAGGGCTCGTCCACCGACCTGGCCAACCAGGCCCGCCGCGAGGGCGTGCGCGACCTGCGCCAATCAGGCCTGGTCAAGGTGAAGCTGGGCGTCACGACCCTCGAGGAAGTGATCGCCTCGACCAACGAATAATCCGACCGACATACGAGACCGCCGGAGGCGCAATGGCCACAGCAGCAGCAGCGACAGCCAGGGTTCAGGAGTTCATCTTCGAGTGGGAAGGCAAGGACCGCGCCGGCAAGGTCGTGCGGGGCGAGCTGCGCTCGGCCGGTGAAGCCGCGGTCAGCGCCAGCCTGCGGCGCCAGGGCATCCTGGTCACCAAGATCAAGAAGCGGCGCGCCAGCGGCGGCCGCTCGATCGGCCAGCGCGACATCGCCACCTTCACGCGTCAGCTGGCGACGATGATGAAGGCCGGCGTGCCACTGCTGCAGGCCTTCGACATCGTCGGCCGAGGCAGCCCGAACCCGCGGCTGACGCGCCTGCTGCTGGACATCCGCGCCGATGTCGAGACCGGCACCAGCCTGTCCTCGGCCTTCCGCCGCCACCCCAAGTACTTCGATGCCCTCTACTGCAACCTGGTCGAGGCGGGCGAGGCGGGCGGTATCCTGGAAGAGCTGCTGTCGCGCCTGGCGCAGTACCAGGAAAAGATCCTGGCGATCAAGCAGAAGGTCAAGTCCGCGCTGATGTACCCGATCGCGGTGCTGGTGGTGGCCTTCATCGTGGTCACCATCATCATGATTTTCGTGATCCCGTCCTTCGAGTCGGTGTTCAAGTCCTTCGGGGCCGAACTGCCGGCGCCGACGATGCTGGTGATCGCGATGAGCAAGTTCTTCGTGAGCTACTGGTGGGTGATCTTCGGCGTGATCTTCGGTGGCGGCTACATGTTCTACCGCACCTGGAAGCGCTCCGAGAACCTGCAGTTCATCATGGACCGGCTGCTGCTGCGCCTGCCTGTCTTTGGCGAGCTGGTCCGCAAGTCGGTGCTGGCCCGCTGGACCCGCACGCTGGCCACGATGTTCGCCGCCGGCGTGCCGCTGGTGGAGGCGCTCGATTCGGTGGGCGGCACCGCCGGCAACATCATCTACGCCCGCGCCACCGAGCAGATCCAGCGCGATGTGGCCGCCGGCTCGGGCCTGACCACCTCGATGTCCACCACCGGCGTGTTCCCGAGCCTGGTGCTGCAGATGGCTGCCATCGGCGAGGAATCCGGCTCGCTCGATGCCATGCTGTCCAAGGCCGCCGACTTCTATGAGGAAGAGGTCGACGAGATGGTCAAGGGCCTGTCCACGCTGCTCGAGCCGATCATCATCGTCTTCCTGGGCACGCTGATCGGCGGCATCGTCGTGGCGATGTACCTGCCGATCTTCAAGCTCGGCCAGGTGGTCTGATCACCGATGGGGTTCCCGGCCATTGACGCACTCTGGCTGTCGCCATGGGTGCTGGGTCTGCTCGGTCTGTGCATCGGCAGCTTCCTCAACGTCGTGATCCACCGCCTGCCGCGCATGATGGAGCGGCAGTGGTGGCACGACGGCGTCGCCCAGCTGGGTGATGCCGAGTCCTGGCAGCGCACGGCCGGCCAGGCCCTGCCCCCGGCCGCGGCGCCGCTGGCCACGCAGATGGCGCGCACGCTGGAGGCGCTGCCGCCCTACAGCCTGGCGCGCCCGGCCTCGGCCTGTCCGGCCTGCGGCCACCGCATCCGCTGGTACGAGAACCTGCCGCTGCTGTCCTGGCTGGCGCTGCGCGGCCGCTGCTCGGCCTGCGGCACCGGCATCCCGGTGCGCTACCCGTTGGTCGAGCTGCTGACCGCCGTGCTGTTCGCGCTGGCCGCCTGGCGCTTCGGACCGGCGCCGGTCAGCCTGGCCTGGTGCGCGGTGCTGGCCACGCTGGTGGCGCTGACCGCGATCGACCTGGACACCATGCTGCTGCCCGACAGCCTGACCCTGCCGCTGCTGTGGGCCGGCCTGCTGGCCGCACTGGCAGGCTGGACCCTGCCGCTGCCCACCGCGGTGGTGGGCGCGGTGGTGGGCTACCTGTCGCTGTGGTCGGTCTACTGGCTGTTCAAGCTGGTCACCGGCAAGGAAGGCATGGGGCATGGCGACTTCAAGCTGCTGGCCGCGTTGGGCGCCTGGCTGGGTTGGCAGGCCATCCTGCCGATCGTGCTGATGTCCTCGGTGATCGGCGCCACGGTGGGCATCGCGCTGAAGCTCAGCGGCCGGCTGGGCAGCGGCCGGCCGATGCCCTTCGGGCCCTTCCTGGCCGGCGGTGGCATCGCCGTCATCCTGCTCGGCACGCAGCGCGTGCTCGGCTGGATCGGCCAGTGATGCACCGCGCCGGACCGACGCTCGGCCTGACCGGCGGCATCGGTAGCGGCAAGAGCACGGTGGCGCGCGCGCTGGCGGCGCACGGCGCCTGCATCGTCGACACCGACGCGATCGCGCGGGCCCTCACCGCTCCCGGCGGTGCTGCGCTGCCGGCGATCGCCCAGGCCTTCGGCGCGTCGGCCATCGGGGCCGACGGCGCGCTGGACCGCGCCTGGATGCGCGAGCGCGTGTTTGCCGATCCGGCCCAGCGCGAGCGCCTGGAAGCCATCCTGCATCCGATGATCGGCGAGCGCACCTGGGCTGAGGCGGCGGCAGCGGCCGCCGCCCAGCCGGTGGTCTTCGATGTCCCGCTGCTGACCGAACGGGGCGCGCACTGGCGCCGCCAGGTCGACCGTGTGCTGGTGGTGGACTGCGACGAAGCCACCCAGGTGCAGCGCGTGCAGGCCCGCAACGGCTGGCCCGAGGCGCAGGTGCGCGCCGTCATCGCCCAGCAGGCGCGCCGCGAACAGCGCCGCGCGATCGCCGACGCGGTGATCGTCAACCAGGACCTGAGCCTGGAGGCGCTGCAGGCCGAGGTGGCCGCGCTGTGGCGGCTGTGGGCCTGGCCCTCGGCGCAGGTGTGAAACAATCCGGCGATTGCCTTGCCGCACCGGAACTGCCATCTTGGTCCTGTACGAATACCCGTTCAACGAAGGCATCCGCACCATGTTGCGGCTCGAACAGCTGTTCGGGCGGCTCGACGTGCTCGCCGCACGCACCGAGGCGATCGACCACCACTTCGCGCTGGCGACGATGTTCGAGATCATGGACGTCGCCGCGCGCGCCGACCTGAAGTCCGACCTGCTCAAGGAGCTCGAGCGCCACAAGGCACAGTTCCAGAGCTACCGCGGCAACCCCCATGTCTCCGAAGCCGCGCTGGACGAGGTGGTGGGCCGCATCGACCAGGCCTTCCAGGCGCTCAATGCGGTGGCCGGCAAGGCCGGCCAGGCCCTGTCGGGCAACGATTGGCTGACCAGCGTGCGCAGCCGCATCAGCATCCCCGGCGGCACCTGCAGCTTCGACCTGCCCGGCTATTACGCCTGGCAGCAGCACCCGGCCGCGCGCCGCCAGGCCGACCTGGGCCGCTGGCTGGACACCCTGCAACCGCTGGCCGATGCGCTGCGCCTGCTGCTGGGCCTGCTGCGCGACAGCGGCGTGCCGCACCGCGTGGCGGCCCAGGCCGGCCAGTACCAGCAAAGCCTGCCGCAGGGCCGCACCTACCAGCTGCTGCGCCTGCGCCTGGACACCGAGGTGGACGTCGTCCCCGAGATCACCGGTCACCGGCTGATGGTCTCGGTGCGCCTGATGCGCGCCGACGCCGACGGCCGGCTGCGCCCGCTGGCGCAGGATGTCGATTTCGACCTGGCGCTGTGCACCTGAGCCCGCGATGACCACGCCCGCCCCGCGGCCGATCGAGGTCGCCTGCCCCACCTGCGGCGAGACCACGCTCTACGCCGCCAGCAACCCCTTCCGCCCCTTCTGCAGCGCCCGCTGCCAGGGTCAGGACTTCGGCGCCTGGGCCAACGAGGCCTACCGCGTCGAGGCCCCGCCCACCACCGAAGACCAGGACGAGGCCGAGCGCTGAGTAACCGGCGCCGGCTCGGGGTCATCCCGACCCTCTTGAAAGCCCGGTCCCCCACCCTATAATGGCTGTTAGCACTCAGGCAAGCCGAGTGCTAGCACCGGCAGACAGGCCTTGCGCCTCGCCGGACCGCCTGAAGTGATTGAGTGCTCACTTTTACTGAGCACTCCAATTGTCCACATTGCCAACGCATTTAGGAGATGCAATGAAGCTTCGTCCGTTGCACGATCGCGTGATCGTCAAGCGCCTGGAGAACGAAACCAAGACCGCCTCGGGCATCGTCATCCCCGACAGCGCCGCCGAGAAGCCCGACCAGGGCGAGGTGCTGGCCGTCGGTATGGGCAAGCGCAACGACAAGGGTGATTTCGTCGCCCTGAACGTCAAGGTCGGTGACCGCGTGCTGTTCGGCAAGTACTCGGGCCAGACCGTCAAGGTCGATGGCGAAGAGCTGCTGGTCATGAAGGAAGACGACCTGTTCGCCGTGGTGGAAAAGTAATCCACCCGCCTGGTCATCCCCCCACAGAACACTGAATTTCCGGAGTTACACACATGGCTGCAAAAGACGTTGTCTTCGGCGCTGACGCCCGTCATCGCATGGTCGAGGGCGTGAACATCCTCGCCAACGCCGTCAAGGTCACGCTGGGCCCCAAGGGCCGCAACGTGGTGCTCGAGCGCTCGTTCGGCGCCCCCACCGTCACCAAGGACGGTGTCTCGGTCGCCAAGGAGATCGAGCTCAAGGACAAGCTCATGAACATGGGCGCCCAGATGGTCAAGGAGGTCGCTTCCAAGACCTCTGACAACGCCGGTGACGGCACCACCACCGCCACCGTGCTGGCCCAGGCCATCGTGCGCGAAGGCATGAAGTACGTGGCCGCCGGCATGAACCCGATGGACCTGAAGCGCGGCATCGACAAGGCGGTCACCGCCCTGGTCGCCGAGCTGAAGAAGGCCTCGAAGGCCACCACCACCTCGAAGGAAATCGCCCAGGTCGGCACGATCTCGGCGAACTCCGACGCTGACGTCGGCGGCATCATCGCCGAGGCGATGGACAAGGTCGGCAAGGAAGGCGTGATCACCGTCGAAGACGGCAAGTCGCTGAACAACGAGCTGGACGTCGTCGAAGGCATGCAGTTCGACCGCGGCTACCTGTCGCCCTACTTCATCAACAACCCCGAGAAGCAGGCCGCGATCCTCGACAACCCGTTCGTGCTGCTGTACGACAAGAAGATCAGCAACATCCGTGACCTGCTGCCGACGCTGGAAGCCGTCGCCAAGGCCGGCCGTCCGCTGCTGATCATCGCTGAAGAAGTCGATGGCGAAGCGCTGGCCACCCTGGTGGTCAACACCATCCGCGGCATCCTGAAGGTCGTCGCCGTCAAGGCCCCGGGCTTCGGCGACCGCCGCAAGGCCATGCTGGAAGACATCGCCATCCTGACCGGCGGCAAGGTGATCGCCGAGGAAGTGGGCCTGTCGCTCGAGAAGGTGCAGCTGACCGACCTGGGTCAGGCCAAGCGCGTCGAAGTGGCCAAGGAAAACACCACCATCATCGACGGCGCCGGTGCCGCTGGCGACATCGAAGCCCGCGTCAAGCAGATCCGCATCCAGATCGAGGAAGCCACCTCCGACTACGACCGCGAGAAGCTGCAAGAGCGCGTGGCCAAGCTGGCCGGCGGTGTGGCCGTCATCAAGGTTGGTGCCGCCACCGAAGTCGAGATGAAGGAGAAGAAGGCCCGCGTGGAAGACGCGCTGCACGCCACCCGTGCCGCCGTCGAGGAAGGCATCGTCGCCGGTGGCGGCGTGGCCCTGCTGCGTGCCCGTCAGGCCGCCGGTGCGATCCACGGCGACAACGCCGACCAGGACGCCGGCATCAAGCTGGTCCTGAAGGCCATCGAAGCCCCGCTGCGCGAGATCGTCGCCAACGCCGGTGGCGAGCCGAGCGTGGTGGTCAATGCCGTGCTGGCCGGCACCGGCAACCATGGCTTCAATGCCGCCAACGACACCTACGGCGACATGATCGAGATGGGCATCCTGGACCCGACCAAGGTCACCCGCACCGCGCTGCAGAACGCCGCCTCGGTTGCCTCGCTGATGCTGACCACCGAGTGCATGGTCGCCGAAGCCCCGAAGGACGAGGCCCCGATGCCCGCCGGCGGTGGCATGGGCGGCATGGGCGGCATGGACATGGGCATGTAAGTCCCGGGCCATGCCCGCAGGCGGCTGGCCGCCTGCGTCGCATCCCCCACGGCGCACGAGCCTCACGGCCGTGCGCCGTTTTTCATGGGGCGGGCTGGCAGAATCGCGCACGCCCATGCGCCCGCCCGGTCGCCGGGCACCCGGCGCCGCCAGAAGTCCTCCCCGTGCCCCACCCCTGCCCCCACTACCCGGCCCCGGTGCGCCACCCCTGGACGCGCTGGTGGCGCTGGCTGACCCAGCGCAGCAACCTGCTGTCGCAACTGACCGAGGGCTCCTACCGCATGCTGATGGGCCGCCGCCGCGTGGCCGGCCATGCGGTGCGCATCGTCAACGACCCCGCGGCGGTGCGCCAGGTGCTGGTCGACGAGGCGCCGAACTACCCCAAGCACCGCTTCATGCACGACCTGCTGGAGCCGCTGCTGGGCGTCAGCATCTTCACCTCCAACGGCGAGACCTGGGCGCGCCAGCGCCGCCTGCTGGAGCCGGCCTTCGAGCGCACCCGCATGACGCACGCGTTCGCGCCGATGACGGCCGCGGTGCAGGCCCTGGTGGAGCGCCTGGCGCCGCTGGCCGATGGCCGCCCGCTGAACATCGAACACGAGACCACCCACGTCACCGCCGACGTGATCCTGCGCACCATCCTCAGCCTGCCGCTGGAGCGTGGGGACTCGCAGGCCATCTTCGAGGCCTTCGCGCACTACCAGCGCGAGGCGCCTGATGCCACCATGCCGCGCTACCGCCGCGCCTGGTGGCCGCGCCGCGGTTCGGCCACGCGCGCGCAGCAGGCGGGCCAGGACATCCGCGCGCTGCTGCGCCGGCACATCGCGCCCCGCCATGCCGCCTTCCACGCCGGACAGACCGGCGCCCCGCAGGACATCCTGGGCGCGCTGCTGGAAGCCCGCGACGCCGAGACCGGCGCCGCGATGGGCGTGGAGGAACTGGTCAACGAGATCGCCGTGCTCTTCCTGGCCGGCCACGAGACCTCGGCCAGCGCACTGGCCTGGGCGCTGTACCTGCTGACGCTGGACCTGGACGTGCAGCAGCGCGCGGTGGACGAGATCCAGCGCGTCATCGGCGACGGGCCCCCCCGGCTGGAGCAGCTGCGCGAGCTGGACCTGCTGCGCCGCATCTTCCGCGAGACCATGCGCCTGTACCCGCCGCTGGGCTTCCTGGTGCGTGAGGCCGCGGCCCCGGGCTGCCTGCGCGAGGTGCCCACCGAGCCGGGTGAGACCGTCATCGTCTCGCCCTGGCTGATCCACCGCCACCAGCGCTTCTGGGAGCGCCCGGACGAGTTCGACCCCGATCGCTTCCTGGAACCCGCCGGCCGCCAGGCCATGGCCCAGGCCTACCTGCCCTTCAGCATGGGGCCGCGCGTCTGCGTCGGCGCCAACTTCGCGATGCAGGAGGCGGTACTGGTGCTGGCCCTGGTGCTGCGCGCCTACCGCGTGCTGCCGGCCGACAAGCCGCCGCCGGAGCCGATCGCGCGGCTGAGCCTGCGCTCGCAGCACGGCGTATGGGTGCGCCTGGAGCGCCGGACGTGAGGGCCCTGCTGGGCGCCTGCCTGCTCGCCCTGGCCCTGGCACCGCGCCCCGCCGCGGCCGAGGAGCCGCCCGCCAGCAGCGCCACGGCGCGACCGCGGCTGGGCCTGGTGCTGTCCGGCGGTGGCGCACGCGGCCTGACCCATGTCGGTGTGCTGAAGGTGCTGGAGCAGGAGCGGATTCCCGTGGACCTGGTCGCCGGCACCTCGATGGGCGCGATCATCGGTGGCCTCTATGCCAGCGGCATGAGTGCCGCGGCGCTGGAGGCCGACCTGCTGCAGGTCGACTGGAACAAGCTCTTCGCCACGCGGGTGAGCCGGCAGATGCTGTCGCAGCGGCGCAAGGAAGAGGACTTCGAGATCCCGGCGGCGATCGAGCTGGGCTGGCGCGAAGGAAGCTTCCACGCGCCGCAGGGCGCCGTCTCCAGCCGCGGCCTGGAGACCCTGCTGCGCCGCTACACGCTGCCGGTGCGCCGCATCAGCCACTTCGACGAGCTGCCCATTCCCTTCCGCGCCGTCGCCACCGACATGGAAACCGGCGACATGGTGGTGATGGACAGCGGCGACCTGGCGATGGCGCTGCGCTCCAGCATGAGCGTGCCGGGTGTCTTCCCGTCCACCGAGATCGACGGCCGGGTGCTGGGCGACGGCGGCCTGGTCAACAACGTGCCCGTCGACATCGCCCGCGCCATGGGCGCCCAGCGCCTGCTGGTGGTCAACATCGGCACCCCGCTGGCGCCGCGCGAGACGCTGAACTCGGCGATCGGCCTGACGGCGCAGATGATCAACATCCTGACCGAGCAGAACGTGCGCCGCAGCCTGGCCACGCTGGGGCCGCAGGACCTGCTGATCGCGCCCGACCTGGGCCGGCTCAGCTCGGGCGATTTCGACAAGGCCCAGGAGCTGATCGCGCTGGGCGAGGCCGCCGCCCGCGCCGCGCTGCCGCAGCTGCGCGCGCTGGCGCTGGACGAGGACGGCTACCGCCAGTGGCGCGCCGCGCGCCGCGCCGACGCCCCGCCCAGCCCGGTGGTCGGCGCGGTGGCCTTCGAGGGCAGCAGCGTCACCAACCCGCAGCGCCTGCTGCCGCAGCTGCAGTCCCGCCCCGGCCAGGCCTTCGACCCCGAACGCGCCGCCGCCGACGCCCGCTTCCTGGCCGCCAGCGGCGACTACGTGCGCACCGACTACCACCTGGTCGACGGCGAGCCCGGCCGCGACGCGCTGCTGGTCTTCGAGGTCGAGGACAAGCCCTGGGGGCCCAACTACCTGCACGTCGGCCTAGACCTGTGGACCGATTTCAGCGGCCGCAGCGCCTTCAACATCAAGATCAGCCACAACCGCCACTGGCTGACGCCCTCGGGCACCGAATGGCGCAACCGGCTGCAGCTGGGCGAGGTGCCCTCGCTGTTCAGCGAGCTCTACCACCCGCTGGGATGGCGCCTGGGTCTGTGGGACGACTGGTTCGTCGCCGCCTGGGGCGGTGTGCAGCGGCGCATCGTCTCGGTCTACGACAGCGGCAGCGGGCTGGAGCGTGCCCAGGTGCGGCAGAACCTGGCCGCGGTGGGCCTGGACCTGGGCCAGCCCTGGGGCCGCCTGGGCGAGCTGCGCCTGGGCCTGCGCCATGTGCTGGGCCGCGACGAGCCGCTGCTGCTGGCCGACGGCCTGATCGCTGCGCCGCAGATCTGGCGCGAGACCGCCGCCCGCACGCGCATGGTGATCGACCAGCTGGACTACGCCAACTTCCCGCTCTCGGGCTACCGGCTCACCGGCGAGCTGCAGTTCGGCCGCCGCTCGCAGCAGGGCCAGGAGGGCCAGAACCTGGTGCGCGTGGAGGCCGACGCCAGCGGCGCCTGGACCGACGGCAGCGACACCCTGAACCTGTATGCGGTGCTGAAGGCGGCCGACTCGCGCCAGGGCGCGCTGGCCGGCCAGTACACCCTGGGCGGCTTCCAGAACCTGTCGGGCTACCGCGCCGGCCAGCTCAGCGGCAACGCGCTGCTGCTGCTGCGCGGCGGCTGGTACCGTCGCCTGGCCGAGCCGCCGGTGTTCGCACGGGCGCTGTTCGTCGGCGCCTCGCTGGAGCTGGGCAACACCTGGGCCGACCGCCACGCGATCGCGCTGGGCGGCCTGCGCGGTGGCGCCAGCCTCTACCTGGGCGCCGACACCGGCCTGGGCCCGATGTACCTGGGCCTGACCTGGGCGCCGCGCGGCGAGGCCGGGCTGGCTTTCTTCATTGGCAGGCCGTAGTGCACCCGGCTGCGGGGTACCGCAGCCACCCTCCGAGAGGATGCGCAGGCCGCGTTGGGCGAGTCCGGACGAGGCGAGGTCCTGAGGACGTCGCCTCGCCTGAGGAGCCGGGCGAGCGCTGCGAGCCCGTGGCGCGGCCGTGCGCTGGCCTGCAGGCTCAGGTCAGGGCGTCGATGATCGCCTGCGCCACGCGCTCGGGCTGCTCGTGGATGATCCAGTGGCTGGCGCCAGGCACCCGCTCCACCGTCAGGTCGGGCACGAAGGCCTCCAGGCCGTCGAGCAGCGCGGGCGGCAGCGCGCGATCGGCCTCGCCCCACAGCACGCGGGTGGGCACGCGCACCGTCACCGCCTCGGCCGGCAGCTGCAGGGTCATCACCGGGTCCTGGGGGCTCAGCGGCGGGCGCAGCGGCGACATCCGGTACCAGGCCAGCATGCTGTCCAGCGAGGCGCCCCACAGCGCGCGGTAGCGCGCGCGCAGCGGCACATCCAGCCACTGGGCGCTGCCCGGGCCGAAGTGCTCGAAGAAGGGCCACAGCGCCCGGAAATCATCGGCCGCCAGCCGCTCGGCGGCGCCTGGCGCGCACAGCGTGTTCATGTAGGCGCTGGCGGCCTGCTGCGCCGGGTCCTCGCGCAGCGCGCGCAGAAAGGGCACCGGGTGGGTGGCGTTGACGATCAGCAGCCGGCGCAGCAGGTCCGGCCGCTGGGCGGCCAGGTTCCAGGCCAGCGCACCGCCCCAGTCGTGGGCCACGACCAGATCGACAGGCGCGCCCTCCTGCTCGATCAGCGCCACCAGGTCGGCCACCAGCGCCCGCGGCCGGTAGGCCGCATCGCCGGCCGGACAGCTGGAGGGCGCATAGCCGCGCTGGGTGGGGGCCAGCAGCCGGGCCTGGCCCTGCAGCCGCTGCATCACCGGCTGCCAGATGAAGCCGGCCTCGGGAAAGCCGTGCAGCAGCAGCACCCGCGGACCCTGCTCGCCGGCCCGCCAGGTGTGCAGGCGCTGGCCGGTGGCGGCCAGCGCGACCATGGCTTCACGCATCGGGGCCCGGGACAGGCCGGCCGCTGTGGGTCCAGTCGTGAACGGTGCTGGCCAGATCGGCCAGGCCGGTGCGGTTCAGGCCAGAAAACAGCAGCAGGCCGACATCGGCCTCCTCGGTGGCCAGCTCGGCCAGCGCGTCCTGGCCGGCGCGCAGCGCGGCGTCCTGTTCCTTGCGGCTGAGCTTGTCGGCCTTGGTCAGCAGCACCAGCAGCCGCACCTCACCATTGACCACGCGCGGCGCGATGAACTCCAGCAGCCGCTGGTCCAGCGGCGTCAGGCCGTGGCGGCTGTCGACCAGCAGCACCACGCCATGCAGGTTGCGGCGCACCTCCAGGTAGTCGGCCATCACCTTCTGCCAGCGCAGCTTGGCGGTGCGCGCCACCGTGGCATAGCCGTAGCCGGGAAGGTCGGCCAGGTAGGCGTCGGGCTGGTCCTTGGGGCCCAGCGCGAAGAGGTTGATGTGCTGGGTGCGGCCGGGCGTCTTCGAGGCGAAGGCCAGTTGCCGGCGCTGCGCCAGGGTGTTGATGGCGGTGGACTTGCCGGCATTGCTGCGGCCGACAAAGGCGATCTCCGGCAGGTCGCCCGGCGGCAGCTGGTCGAGCTGGCTGGCGGTGGTGAGGAAGCGGGCGCTGTGGGCCCAGGCCAGGGCGGCGCGCTCGGCGTCGGATGGCGGCGGTGTGACGGGTCGCAAGGGCGGGGGCATGGAGCATTGTAAAATCCGCCGGTTTGGTTTCCCAGCAAACCGTGCGCGAGCTGGTTTGTCGCCTTGTCGGCATGCCGTCAGGCCCGCGGGATACCGTGGTGAATTCCCCCCTTGCACCCACTTCGAACCACAGCAGGCCCTTCTCCATGAAGCCTTTCGTCGCGCTCACCGCCACCGTGCTTGCCGCCCTTGTGGCGGCGCCCGCCTTCGCCAACGAGGCCGCCCCGGCGCCGGCCAAGGCCGACCTGGCCAAGGGCGAGCAGACCGCTGCGATCTGCAGCGCCTGCCACACCGCCGACGGCTCGCGTGGCATCACCGCCAACCCGATCCTGCAGGGCCAGCACCCCGACTACATCGTCAAGCAGCTGACCGAATTCAAGGCCGGCAAGCGCAAGAACGCGGTGATGAACGGCATGGCCGCCCCGCTGACCGAGGCCGACATGAAGAACGTCGCCGCCTTCTACGGCAGCAAGAAGCCGGTGCCTGGCGCTGCCAAGAACAAGGACACGCTGGCCCTGGGCGAGAAGATCTGGCGCGGTGGCATCGCCGACAAGCAGGTGCCCGCCTGCGCCGGCTGCCACGGCCCGGCCGGTGCCGGCATCCCGGCGCAGTACCCGCGCCTGGGCGGCCAGCACACCGAGTACCTGGAAGCCCAGATGAACGCCTTCCGCTCGGGCGAGCGCGCCAACAGCGCCCAGATGACGGCCATCGCCGCCAAGATGAGCGACAAGGAAATCAAGGCCGTCACCGACTACGCCACCGGCCTGCGCTGAGCCGCACTGCCGCTGGCACAGCCGCTCGCACGCAAACCCGGGCCGGTCCTTGACCGGCCCTTTTTTTTGGGGGCTTTCGCCACCCGGATAATCGCGCCCCATGTCCGATTCCGCTCTCCTGCGCCGACCCTCGCCGCTGCGCACCGCCTACGAGCTGCTGTCGTCGATGCGCTTCGCGATCACGCTGCTGGCGGTGATCTGCATCGCCTCGGTGATCGGCACGGTCGTCAAGCAGAACGAGCCGCTGAACAACTACATCAACCAGTTCGGGCCCTTCTGGACCGAGGTGCTGGGCCGCTTCAGCCTGTTCACGGTGTACAGCGCCGGCTGGTTCCTGGCGATCCTGGGCTTTCTGGTGCTGTCCACCAGCCTGTGCATCGCCCGCAACGCGCCGAAGATCGTCGCCGACCTGCGCAGCTTCAAGGAAGACATCCGCGAAGGCGCGCTCAAGGCCTTCCACCACAAGGGCGAAGGCACGCTGGCGCTGTCGCGCGAGGCGGCGATGCAGCATGCCTCGGCGGTGCTGGCCGGCCGCGGCTGGCAGGCCCGCGCCCAGTTGCGCGAGGGCGGCACGATGGTGGCCGCCCGCGCCGGTCGCGCCAACAAGCTGGGCTACCTGGCGGCCCACTCGGCTGTGGTGCTGATCTGTCTGGGCGGCCTGTCCGACGGCGACCTGGTGGTGCGCCTGCAGATGGCCCTGGGCGGCAAGAGCACGTTTGAAGGCGGCGGCCTGATCAAGGACGTGCCGCCCGAGCACCGCCTGCCGGCCACCAACCCCACCTTCCGCGGCAACCTGCTGGTCACCGAGGGCACCCGCGCCGGCGTGGCGGTGCTGAGCATGCCCGACGGCATCGTGCTGCAGGACCTGCCCTTCGACGTCGAGCTCAAGAAGTTCATCGTCGAGTACTACGACACCGGCATGCCCAAGCTGTTCGCCAGCCAGATCGTCATCCACGACAACGCCACCGGGCAGGCCACCGAAGCCACTGTCAAGGTCAACGAGCCGGCGATCCACCAGGGCGTGGCGATCTACCAGAGCAGCTTCGAGGACGGCGGCTCGCTGCTCAAGCTCAAGGCCGTGCCGATGGCCCGCAGCGGCCCCGCCTTCGACGTGCAGGGCCGCGTGGGCGACACGCTGCAACTGACCAATGGCAACGACAAGCTCACGGTGGAGCTGACCGGCCTGAAGGTCATCAATGTCGAGAACCTGGGCAGCGACCGCGAGGGCGAGGCCGGCACCGACGTGCGCCGCGTCGACCTGGGCGCCACGCTGTCCAAGCACCTGGGCAGCGGCGCCAAGCCCGACGGCCGCGCCAAGACGCTGCACAACATCGGCCCAGCCATCACCTACAAGCTGGTCGACGCCAGCGGCCAGCGGCGCGAGTTCCACAACTACATGGTGCCGGTCGAGCTGGAGGGCCAGCGCGTCTTCCTGGTCGGCATGCGCGAGGCGCTGTCCGAGAACTTCCGCTACCTGCGCATCCCGGCCGACAGCGAGGGCTCGATGGGCGGCTGGCTGCGCCTGCGTGACGCCCTGCGTGATCCCGCCGCGCGCAGCAGCGCCGCCCGCCTGTACGCCAAGGCCGCCACGCCCGACGGCCGCCCCGAGATGGCCGAGCAGCTGCGCATCACCGCCGAGCGCGCGCTGGCGCTGTTTGCCGGCGCCGAAAGCCCCGGCGACGGCCAGCCGGTGACCGGCGGCCTGGACGCCTTCAGCCGCTTTGTCGAGCACAGCGTGCCCGAGGCCGAGCGCCAGAAGGTGGCCGAGGTGCTGCTGCGCATCCTCAACGGCGCCTTCTACGAGCTGGCGCAGATCTCGCGTGGCCGCGCCGCCCAGCCGCCGCTGCCGCCCGGCCCCGAAACCGAACGCTTCCTGACCCAGGCCGTGCTGTCGATGTCCGACGCCTCGTTCTACCCGGCGCCGGTGATGCTGCAGCTTGACAGCTTCGAGCAGGTGCAGGCCAGCGTGTTCCAGGTGGCGCGTGCCCCTGGCAAGACCCTGGTCTACCTGGGGGCCGTGTTGCTGATCGTCGGCGTCTTCGCCATGCTCTACATCCGTGAGCGTCGGCTGTGGATCTGGCTGTCCGACGACCCCGAGCGCCCAGGCGCCACGCGGGTGCAGCTGGCCATGTCCACGCCGCGTCGCACCCTCGACATTGACCAGGATTTCGACCGCCTGCGCAGCAGCCTGCTCGCCGGCCCCGGAGGCACCACCGCATGACCACCACCACCCTCGACCTCGGCAAGCCCGGCCTGCTGTCCGGCCGCAGCGCCTTCGACTGGCTGTTTGCCGCGCTGCTGCTGCTGGGCGCCGGTTACGCCTGGCAGCGCTATGGCGCGTCGATGGACGGCTATGAGCGCGGCATCCTGGTCGGCAGCGTGCCGGCGCTGGTGGCGCTGGGCTGGTTCTGGCGGCCGCTGCGCGGGCTCAGCCTGGCGGTGGGCGCCACGGTGCTGCTGGCGATCTCGCTGTACCTGCGCCAGACCGACGCCTTCGGCGCCGACCTGGCCGCCGCCGAGCAGGTCTTCTGGCTGAAGTACCTGCTGTCCAGCCAGAGCGCGATCCTGTGGATGAGCACGCTGTTCTTCATGGCCACGCTGTTCTACTGGATCGGCTTCTTCGCCCGGGGCGACGACAACGCCGCGCTGCGCATCGGCTCGCGCCTGACCTGGGCCGCGGTGTTCATGGCCCTGGTGGGCACCTTCGTGCGCTGGTTCGAGAGCCACCAGATCGCCCCGGACATCGGCCACATCCCGGTCAGCAACCTCTACGAGGTCTTCGTGCTGTTCGCCTGGCTGACCGCGCTGTTCTACCTGTACTACGAGGCGCACTACCAGGTGCGCACGCTGGGCGGCTTCGTGATGCTGGTGATCAGCGCCTCGGTGGCCTTCCTGCTCTGGTACACGGTGGCGCGCGAGGCGCACGAGATCCAGCCGCTGGTGCCGGCGCTGCAGAGCTGGTGGATGAAGCTGCATGTGCCGGCCAATTTCATCGGCTACGGCACCTTCGCGCTGGCGGCCATGGTGTCGCTGGCCTATCTGCTGAAGACCGCCACGCCGCGCGCGCTGTGGACCGGCCTGGTCTGGGTGCCCGGCGGCGTGCTGCTGGCGGTGCTGGCGGGCCTGGCACTGGGCCCGGCCGAGCTGGCCCCGGCGCTGAAGAAGAGCGCCACGCTGCTGGGCGGCCTGATGGCGCTCTTCGGCCTGATGGTGGCGGTGCGCGGCACGGTCAACGCGCGCACGCCCTCGCTGGAGCTGATGGACGACGTGATGTACAAGGCGATCGCCGTGGGCTTCGCCTTCTTCACGATCGCCACCGTGCTGGGCGCCTTCTGGGCCGCCGAGGCCTGGGGCGGCTACTGGAGCTGGGACCCGAAGGAGACCTGGGCGCTGATCGTCTGGCTGAACTACGCCGCCTGGCTGCACATGCGCCTGATGAAGGGCCTGCGCGGTCACGCCGCGGCCTGGTGGTCGCTCGGCGGCCTGGTGGTCACCACCTTCGCCTTCCTGGGTGTCAACATGTTCCTCAGCGGCCTGCACAGCTACGGCACGCTGTGACGAAGGTCGCTTCTCGCCCCGGCAGGGCGTCGCTATAGTCGGCCCATGCCCTACGTCATCCGCGACGACCACGGCCGCCTGGCCAGCCTGCACCGGGACGCGCCCACCGAGGGCGCCGAACTCCTGCCCGACGACCACCCCGAGGTGCAGGCCTTCGTCGGCGCCGGCGGCGATTTCCAGCGCCTGGACGCCGATTTCGTGCGCGTGCTGGAAGACGTGATCGACGCCCTGATCGCCCGCCACGTGATCACCATCACCGACCTGCCGCCCGAGGCGCAGACCAAGCTGTTCTCGCGCAAGTCCTACCGCGAGCGCCGCGGCACGCAGGCCCTGACGCTGTTCGGCGACGGCGATTTCCCGGCCTGAGCGGCCTCAGGCCAGCGCCGGCGCGTACAGCAGGCGGGGCACCTCGGCCGCCGTCACCGGCCGCGACAGCAGATAACCCTGCGCCTCATCGGCGCCCAGCTGACGCAACTGCTCGAGTTGAGCCGCGGTTTCCACCCCCTCGGCGATCACGCGCTTGCCCAGCGCGTGGCCCAGCGTGACGACAGCGCGCACGATCTCGATGCTCTCGGGCTGCTGCTCCATGCGCATCACGAAGGAGCGGTCGATCTTCAGGCTGTCGATGGGCAGCGTGCCCAGGTAGCTCAGGGACGAGTAGCCGGTGCCGAAGTCGTCGATCGACAGGCGCACGCCCAGCTCGCGCAGGCGGCGGACCGTCTCCAGCGCCAGGTCCAGGCGCTCCATCAGCACGGTTTCGGTGATCTCCAGCGTGAGCCGGGCCGGCGGCAGCCCATGCCGCTGGAGGGCATCGCGCACGGTGTCGACGATGTCGCTGCGCACCAGGTCGCGTCCCGAGAGGTTCAGGTGCATCGACGCCTGCGCCAGGTGCGGCGCCAGCCGGTGCCACTGGGCCATCTGCGCCACCGCCTGGCCGATCAGCCAGGTGGTCAGCGTCTCGATGTGGCCTGACTCCTCGGCCAGCGCGATGAACTCGGCCGGGCTGACCGCGCCACGCACCGGGTGGTGCCAGCGCGCCAGCGCCTCGAAGCCCGTGAGGCGACCGCCCTCGATCTCGTAGAGGGGCTGGTAGACCAGCGACAGCTGCTGCTCGGCCAGTGCGCGGCGCAGGTCGGCCTCCAGGGCCAGCCGGTAGGCGATGCGCTCGTGCATCGTCCGGTCAAAGATCGCCACCCGGCCGCGGCCGCCGGCCTTGGCCTCGTACATCGCCACGTCGGCGTCGCGCAGCAACTCGTCGACGGTGCGGTAGCCCAGGTCGCTGAAGGTGATGCCCAGACTGGCGCCCGGAACCAGCTCGGTGCCGCACACCGGCATCGGCTGCATCAGCTCGGCCAGCATGCGCCGCGCCAGACGCAGTCCGTCCGCGCTGTCCTGCAGGCCCAGCAGCATCACCGCGAATTCGTCGCCGCCCAGGCGCGCCACCAGGTCGCTGGGCCGCACGCAGGACTGCAGGCGTCTGGCCACTTCGCGCAGCATCAGGTTGCCGGCCTCGTGGCCCAGGCTGTCGTTGACGATCTTGAAGCGGTCCAGGTCCAGGAACATCACCGCGAAGTAGACCTGCGGGTCGACCAGGCTGCGCTCCACGGCGCCCTCGAGCTGTTCGTGAAAGCGCGCGCGGTTGGCCAGGCCGGTGAGGTTGTCGTGGTAGGCGATGTGCTGCAGCCGTGCCTCGGCGGCGCGCCGCGCGCTGACATCGTGCAGCTGGTAGATCAGCGCGTTGCCCTCGCCGCCGGGGTCGGCGAAGCGGCCGCAATGCATCATCACCCAGGTGTCGCCACCCGTCGGCGTGCGGCAGCGCAGCTCCAGCGCGAAATCGTTGCGTGCATGGGCCTTCATCTCCAGGGTCTTGCGCTCGAAGACCGCGTGGTCGGCGGGGTGCAGCAGGTCGAGCATCGTGCGGCCAGGCAGGGTGCCCTCCGGCGCCTGCACCAGCGTCGCCAGGGCCTGGTTGACGCGCAGCAGGCGCCCCTGTGCATCGGCGATGGCCATGCCCACTGCGGCATGGGTGAAGGCGGCGCTGAAGCGCTGCTGGTTCAGCTCGGCCTCGCGGCGCGCCTCGTCGATGCACTGCTCCTGGCGGGCATGCTCGGCCTCCTGATGGGCCAGCGTGACGCGCACCAGTGCCAGCACGCCCAGCACCGCCACACCCAGCAGAGCCATCAGGCCGGCACCGTGCTGACGTGCCAGCAGCCAGGCCATCGCCGCCAGCAGCGCCGAGCCGATGTAGACCCCGCCGACCCAGGCCGTGCCGTTGAGCCAGCTCCTGGGCGCGGGCCACTGTTGGCGCTTGAGCGTCATCATGGCCATCAGCGGCAGCGTGGTGCCGACGTAGGTCACGAGCGAGGCCAGCAGCAGCGCCAGCACCTCGGCCACCGCCGGCGGCAGGTTCGAGACCACCAGCAGGGCCGCCAGGCCCGCATGGGCAGCGCCGGCCAGTGACCAGCTGGCCATCGCCGCGGCCGGGCTGGCGACACGGCTGGAGAGCCGGCGCGAGGTCCGCATCGTGCCCACTAGGCCCTCGGCGCCGGCACCCAGCACCGCGGCGGCCGGGCCGTACATCACCAGCAGCGTGAAATTGAAGGCGTCAGCAATGCTGAACGAGAAGCTGGTTCGCGGCAGTTGCAGCGAGAGCAGCGCGGCCGTGACCACCAGGGCCAGTGCGCCCACCACCTGCATCTGCCGCTCGGCCGGCCAACCCAGGAAGGCGTCCAGCGCGATGCCCAGCGCCAGCGCGCCGGACAGTGCAATCGCCCACCACAGCCGGGTGGAAGCCGGGCTGTAGTCGGGCAGGTGCTGCGCGTGGAACCGCGCCAGCCAGCCGCCGGGGTCGGCCGGCGGGCGTGGGGCGGGGGAGGAGGTGGTCATGGCGGCGGGCCCGGGATGTCCTTCCAACATCGGCCAGGTCGGGCGCCAACTTGAACCCGGCCGGACGCCGGGCGGCGCCGGGGTTCAATCGCCGGCCCAGCTCCGGTCCTGGCCGCCAGCCACGTCGCCGACCGACTCGGACAGCAGGAAGCCCTCGCTCAGCAGGAAACCCTCGCTGAGCAGAAAGCCTTCGGACAGCAGGAAGCCTTCGCTGAGCAGAAAGCCCTCGCTCAGCAGGAAGCCTTCGCTGAGCAGGAAACCCTCGGACAGCAGGAAGCCTTCGCTGAGCAGGAAGCCTTCGGACAACAGGAAGCCCTGGCTGAGCAGGAAACCCTCGCCGCGCAGGCCCAGGCTGTCAAAGCCAAAGCCCCGGCGCAGTCTCAGGCCCTGGCCGCTGGCCGCCAGCGCAGAGAGGCGGGCCACCGGCGTCAGCAGCGCCGCGGTGCCGTCTGCGGCAGACGGGGCCAGCGCATCGAGCAGACGCACGCCCGCGCTCAGCAAGCCTTGTGCACCGGCATTGCGCTCGACGATGGCGCGCGGCACGGTCAGCGGCGGCACGCCGTCCTTGAGTGACATGGGTTGCCAGCTCACATCGCGCCGCAGCACCCATTGCCGCGCCCAGGTCAGCCGGCCATCAAAAATCGGCTGCCAGCGCGCGATGGCCTCGGCGCCGGTGGCCAGATGGGTGCCGCCGACGGTGAGGATCTGGCTCCAGGGACGTGCCACGCCGTCCAGGACGGTCAACGGCATCGGCATCGTGCGGCCCACGGCCAGCAGGCTGGCACCGGGCAGCAGCTGACCGGCGTCGGCGGCAGCGCTGATGTCGGTGCGCAGGGCGGTTGCCAGCCGTACCGCGCCGGCCACGTTGATCTGGCCGGCCCCCTGCTGCAGCAGGTTGCCCTGCGCCAAGGGGGTGGCGGTGTATTGCAGGATGGCCTTGACCAGCGGCGGCGTCAGGCCGGGGTTGGCCTGCAGCACCACCGCTGCCGCACCGGCCACCACCGGCGCGGCCAGCGAGGTGCCCGAGAGCGACATCAGCGCCTGCCCCTTGGCCTGGGAGGCGCCGCTGACCTGCGTCAGCTCGGGGTGGCTGCGCGCCAGCAGGTTCCAGCGGCCGTCGCGGTCGGCGCCCAGCGCGCCCAGGATGCGGTTGCCCGGCGCCACCAGGTCGGGTTTGGGCAGGTGGTCGCTCCAGCGCCGGCCGCTGGCGTACAGCACACTGCCCCGGGTGGGGCCGCGAGAGCTGAATCCGGTGACCGCGTCGTCGCTTCGCGGTCCGGTGCCAAAGGGGTTGGACGCGCCGACGGTGATCACCGACGGGTCGCTGCCCGGCGACGAGATCGCGCCGAAGACCTCCTGCCCCGAGTTGTTGCGACCCGCATTGCCCGCCGAGGCCACCACCACCAGACCGGCCGCCGACGCGCTGCGCGCCGCCCGCGCCAGCGGGTCATTGAGAAAGCTGTCGGCCGACGAGCCGCCCAGGCTCAGGTTGACCACCCGGATGCCGGCCAGCCGGGCGTTCTGCAGCACCCAGTCCATGCCCAGCAGCACGTCGGCCAGGTTGCCGTTGCCCTGCGCATCCAGGACGCGCACATCGACCAGCGTGGCGCCGGTGGCCACGCCGCTGGCATCGGGCGACTGGTAGCGGCCCTGGCCAGCCGCCGCGGCGGCGACGATCGTGCCGTGGCCGTAGGGATCGGGGTCCGGGGCCACCGGCGCCAGCTTGGCGAACAGCTGGCGGTACTTGGTGCCGTCGATGCCGGCGCGCGACACCGCCGAGTAGTCGAGGCCGGCGCTCCAGCCTTCGCCCAGCAGCCGCCGAGAGGTGGCGACGATATCGACCGCCAGCTTGACCCGCGAGCCGCCGGCGCCGTCGCTGAAGTGGCGGTGGCGGAAGTCGATGCCCGAGTCGAGCACCGCGATGCCGACACCGCGTCCGTCATAGCCGGTGCCGTTGGGCAGGGCGGCCAGGGCCGCGCCGTCACCGGCGGCGGTCTCCAGCAGGCTGGCCTGGCGCGACACGGCACGGTTGGGCACGATGCTCACCACGTCGGACCGCGCAGCCAGACGCGACAGGGCCGCGGCCGGCACCATGGCCGCCAGTGCGCGGGTGGACAGGAAATTGTGGTGGACCGAGCCGCCGCGCGCCAGCACCTCGGCACGCAGGGCGGCCAGGCTGCTGTCGGTGCTGCTCGCCACGATCAGGACCTTGACCAGCGGGCCATTGGATTTCGCCTGGGCCCAGGTGACGGCCGGCAGGCCCGACGCGCGGCCAGCGGCGTAGGGCTGCAGCTCGGCGGCCAGCTTGGTGGTTTGGGCGGCAGCTGGCGCAGCCAGCAGACAGGCCAGCAGGGTGGCGGCGCACAGGCGGCGGAACAGGGCGGTCAGGATCAAGGCAGGCACTCCATCAAGGCGGACCGGGTTCCCCGGTTCGTCGTACGGGGTGTCGGCCGGCCCGGCCAGGGGTTGAGCCTGGGCGGCATCGGGTCCGCCGCCCCCGTGACGACCGTCACGACAATCGGGGCTGTGCCGGCCCCAGGGAAGCCCTGGCGGGCCGCGGTCGTACACCGCTGAGCCCCTGCGCCCGACCGGACCTCCGGCTTGCGCGTAAGGTCTGGCCTGCGTTGCACGACTCAGGTTCATCCTCCACGACCTTCAGGCCGACCATGCCCCTACTGCCCCGCCCCGGCTTCGACCAGCCCCGCCCCTCCGAGATCACCCCGCGCGAGACCTGGCTGCGCCGACGCGACTGGCTGGCCGCCGCCGCGCTGGCCGGTGCCGGCGTGCACGGCGCCCAGGCCCAGACCCGCGGCCCGGGCCGCCTGGCGCCGCTGCCGGGCGCGCGCTCCAACCTGGCCGGCGCCATGCTGATGGAGCAGGCCACCGCCTACGCCGACGTCACCAGCTACAACAACTTCTACGAGTTCGGCACCGACAAGTCCGACCCCGCCCGCACCGCCGGCTCGCTCAAGCCCCGCCCCTGGACGGTGATGGTCGATGGCGAGGTGCGCCAGCCCCGGCGCTTCGACCTGGACGAGCTGCTCAAGCTCGCGCCGATGGAGGAGCGTGTCTACCGCCTGCGCTGCGTCGAGGGCTGGTCGATGGTCATCCCCTGGGTGGGCTGGTCGCTGGCCGAGCTGCTGAAGAAGGTCGAGCCCACCGGCAACGCCAAGTTCGTCGAGTTCACCACGCTGGCCGACCGCGCCCAGATGCCGGGCCTGCGCTCGGGCGTGCTGGACTGGCCCTACCGCGAGGGCCTGCGCCTGGATGAGGCCATGCACCCGCTGACGCTGCTGGCCTTCGGCCTGTATGGCGAGGTGCTGCCCAACCAGAATGGCGCGCCGCTGCGCCTGGTCGTGCCCTGGAAGTACGGCTTCAAGAGCGCCAAGTCCATCGTGCGCATCCGGCTGGTCGAGAAGCAGCCGCTGAGCAGCTGGGAGCAGGCGGCGCCGCAGGAATACGGCTTCTACAGCAACGTCAACCCGCAGGTTGACCACCCGCGCTGGAGCCAGGCCAGCGAGCGCCGCATCGGCGAGGCCCAGGGCCTGTTCGCCAAGAAGCGCCCGACGCTGATGTTCAACGGCTACGAGGCCCAGGTGGGCCAGCTCTACGCCGGCCTGGACCTGCGCAAGCACTACTGATGAACCGCTGGCTGCTTCACCCACTGGCCAAGCCGGTGGTCTGGCTGCTGCTCGGCCTGCCGGCGGCCTCGCTGGTCTGGGCCGCGCTGTACGGCGGCCTGGGCCCCAACCCCGCCGAGGCGCTGATCCGCAGCCTGGGCGACTGGACGCTGCGCGGCCTGTGCCTGACGCTGGCGATCACGCCGCTGCGCCAGCTGACCGGCTGGAGCGGCCTGGCGCGCTTTCGGCGCAATGTGGGCGTGGCCACCTTCGTCTATGCCACGCTGCACTGGTCGGCCTACGCCTGGCTGGACATGGAATGGGCACTCGACGCACTGCTCAAGGACATCGGCAAGCGCCCCTTCATCCTGGTGGGCACCGCCGCCTGGCTGGCCCTGCTGCCGCTGGCCGCCACCTCGTTCAACGCCGCGGTGCGCTGGATGGGTGGCCGGGCCTGGCGCGACCTGCACAAGCTGACCTATGTGATCGGCCCGGTGGCGCTGCTGCATTTCTGGTGGATGCGCGCGGGCAAGAACAACCTGCTGGAGCCGGCGATCTATGCGCTGGTGATCGGTGGGCTGCTGGCGGCGCGGCGCTGGCGCGCCTGAGCGGCGCAGCGCCGGCGGGGCCGTTCAGTTCCTGGCGTGGGCCAGGCTGAACTTCACCACGTCGCTCCAACCCTGCAGCGCCGCCGCCAGGCGGTCCAGCGGCGTGGCCTGGCGGCGGTCCTGCACCACCGCGACGAACTTCCAGGTGGACTGGCCGTCGTCGTGGCAGATCGCCAGCGAGCCGGTGGCCAGCATGAAGCCCTGCTGGCGCAGGAAGCGGTCGATCGTCGCGGCGTCGCTGGACACGCCCGGGCGCAGGCGCAGCTCGATGCCCACCGCCTGGTGCGAGGGCAGCCAAGCCTCAATGCGGCTGCCCCACATCATCGCCGAGGCCGACAGTGCGGCCAGCAGGATGGCGGCGCCATAGAAACCCACGCCGATCAGCACGCCGATCGCCGAGGCCGACCAGATCGATGCGGCGGTGGTCAGGCCGCTGATGTTCAGCCCGTCCTTCATGATCACGCCGGCGCCCAGGAAACCGATGCCGGTGACGATGCCCTGGATCACCCGCGTCGGGTCGTGCGCCAGCGCGGCGGTGAAGCTGGCCTGGCCGCCGTACCACAGCGCCGGGTAGCCGGCGAACACCGTCAGCGCGGTCGAGGCCATGCACACCAGGCCGTAGGTGCGCATGCCCGCGGCGCGGCCGCGGTAGGCGCGCTCATAGCCCACCAGCGAACCCAGCAGCAGCGCACCGGCCAGGTTCAGGAAGATCAGCAGGTTCACCGCCAGCGCATCGCCGCTCCAGTAGGCGGCGAGCTGACGGACAAAGGCGTCCGAACTCATCGCGCGAGCATCCCTCGCGCCTGCGCACGGCCAAGCGCCGATAAGCGCGGCGAAGCCCGCCCTACTCGTCGCGGTGGCGGTAGCTGCGCAGGCCCTGCAGGTCCAGCACCCGCACGCCGCCGTACTCGATGCGGATCAGCTGGCGCTGCTGCAGCGTGCGCAGCGCCTCGTTCACGCGCTGGCGCGACAGGCCGACCAGGTAGCCCAGCTCCTGCTGGGTGATGCGCAGCAACTGGCCCACGCCCGGGTAAAGCACCGGGTGAAACAACGAGGCCAGGTTGCGCGCCACACGGGTGTCGGGGTCACCCTGGCGGTCGGTTTCGCGGGCGGCGATGAACTGGCCCAGGCGCTCGTTGAGCTGGTTCAGCACGAAGCGGTTGAAGGGGATGCTGCGGTCCAGCAGCTCATGGAAGCTGTCCACCGGCAGGCCCGCCACGGCGCTGCGCCGCAGCACCTCGATGTTGTAGCGGTAGGGCTCGCGCTTGAGCAGCGTGCCCTCGCCGAACCAGGCGCCGGGCGGCACGCCGGTGAAGGTGATCGCCGGGCCCTGGCTGGGATCGTTGCTCATCTTCAGCAGGCCATCGACCACGCCGAACCAGTAGGTGGCGGGGCGGCCGATGCGACAGATCAGGTCGCCGGGCTCGGCCTCGGCAATGACGATGGCGGCCCGCGCGCGGCGCTGGTCTTCGGCATCCAGCACCCGCAGCCAGGGCACGTTGGCCAGCTCGGCCTCGGTCAGTGCGCGGGCGCGTTCGCGCAAGGCATGGGAACGTTGACTCACCGCAAGGCTCCTTCTCCGGCAATCGGCGACACCGGTGCTGGCCCCGCACGGACCCGGGAAAGTCCGCTCAGGGCTCACCCGTAGATTGTCGTCCAACGGACAACATGACGTCAAAGGTCGCCCTAGGATCGCGTCCATTCCGGGGCCGGCCTGTCCGGCCACGCCGCCTTCTTGGAGAAACGCGTGCAGACCACCTTCGTCCAGCTCCTGCTTGAACACGCCAGCCGCCGGCCCCAGGCCCCGGCGCTGCGCGAGAAGGAATACGGCATCTGGCAGACCACCACCTGGGCCGACCTGGCCACGCTGGTCAAGCGCCTGGCCGGCGGCCTGGCCGCGGCCGGCCTGCGCCGGGGCCAGCACCTGATCGTGGTGGGCGACAACCGCCCGCGCCTGAACGCCAGCATGCTGGCCGCGCAGGCGCTGGGTGCGGTGCCGGTGCCGCTGTACCAGGACGCGGTGGCGGCCGAGTTCGTCTTCCCGGTCAGCAATGCCGAGGTGGCCTTCGCCGTGGTCGAGGACCAGGAGCAGGTCGACAAGATGATGGAGGTGCGCGAGCAGTGCCCCGCGCTGGCCCATGTCTGGTACGACGACCCGCGCGGCCTGCGCAACTACGACGAGCCGGGCCTGGCCTCGCTGGACGCGCTGGCCGAGGCCGGCGACGCCTGGCTGGCCGCCCACCCCGGCTTCTTCGAGGCCGAGGTCGCCCAGGCCAAGCCCACCGACGTGGCGGCGATGTTCTTCACCTCAGGCACCACCGGCAACCCCAAGGGCGTGGTCCACACCCACCTGTCGCTGCTCGACCGCGCCGCCGCCGGCCAGAAGTTCGACCGCCTGACCGACCGGGAAGAGGTGCTGGCCTACCTGCCGCCGGCCTGGATCGGCCAGAACATCTTCAGCTACGCGCAGTGGCTGGCCTGCGGCTACGTGGTCAACTGCCCGGAGTCGGGCGCCACCGTGTCGATCGACATGAAGGAGATCGGCCCGAGCTACTACTTCGCGCCGCCGCGGATCTTCGAAGGCCTGCTGACCACGGTGATGATCCGCATGGAGGACGCCAGCACGATCAAGCGCGGGATGTTCCACCACTTCATGAACGTGGCACGCCGCGTCGGCCCCGCCCTGATGGACGGCAAGCCGGTGGGCCTGCTCGACAAGCTGCACTACGCTCTGGGCAACCTGATGGTCTACGGCCCGCTGCGCAACACGCTGGGCATGAGCCGGGTGCGCGTGGCCTACACCGCCGGCGAGGCGATCGGCCCCGACCTGTTCACCTTCTACCGCGCGATCGGCATCAACCTCAAGCAGCTCTACGGCTCCACCGAGACCGCGGTGTTCGTCTGCCTGCAGCCCGACCACGAGGTGCGCGCCGACACCGTGGGCGTGCCCTGCGATGGCGTGGAGATCAAGCTCAGCGACAGCGGCGAGGTGCTGGTCAAGTCCGCCGGCCTGCTCAAGGAGTACTACAAGAACCCCGAGGCCACCGCCGAGGTGCTGACCCCCGACGGCTGGTACCACACCAGCGACGCCGGCTTCATCGACGCCAACGGTCACCTGAAGATCATCGACCGCGTCAAGGACGTCGGCCGCATCAAGGGCGGTGCCAACGACGGCGCGATGTTCGCGCCCAAGTACGTCGAGAACAAGCTGAAGTTCTTCCCGCACATCAAGGAGGCGGTGGCCTTCGGCAACCAGCGCGAGAAGGTCTGCGCCTTCGTCAACATCGACTTCGAGGCGGTGGGCAACTGGGCCGAGCGGCGCAACCTGCCCTATGCCGGCTACACCGACCTGGCGGCCAAGCCCGAGGTGCTGGAGCTCATCCGCGAGAACGTCGAGAAGGTCAACGCCGACCTGGCGCGCGACGAACTGCTGGCGGGCAGCCAGATCGCCCGCTTCATCGTGCTGCACAAGGAACTCGACGCCGACGACGGCGAGATGACCCGCACCCGCAAGGTCAAGCGCGGCTTCATCAACGACAAGTACCAGGTGCTGGTCGACGCGATGTACGCCGGCAAGTCCGAGCAGTTCATCGAGACGGTGGTGAAGTTCGAGGACGGTCGCAGCGGCAGCGTGTCGGCCACGCTGAAGATCACGGACGTGAAGACGTTCCCGGCGCAAACCAGGAAGGTGGCTTGAGATGGCCGAAAGAAAGATCGGTGACGTCATCCTCGACGTCCAGAACATCAGCCTGCGCTTCGGCGGCGTGAAGGCGCTGACCGACATCAGCTTCAATGTGCGCGAGCACGAGATCCGCGCCATCATCGGCCCCAACGGCGCCGGCAAGAGCTCGATGCTCAACTGCATCAACGGCGTCTACACGCCGCAGGAGGGCAAGATCACCTTCCGCGGCCAGACCTTCAGCCACATGAACAGCCGCCAGGTGGCCGAGATGGGGGTGGCGCGCACCTTCCAGAACCTGGCGCTGTTCAAGGGCATGAGCGTCATCGACAACATCATGTCGGGGCGCAACCTGAAGATGAAGACCAACCTCTTCCAGCAGGCCATCCGCTGGGGGGCGGCCGAGCGCGAGGAGAGCGAGCACCGCGCCTTCGTCGAGCGCATCATCGACTTCCTCGAAATCCAGGCCTGGCGCAAGACCCCGGTGGGCCGCCTGCCCTACGGCCTGCAAAAGCGGGTCGATCTGGGCCGCGCGCTGGCGATGGAGCCGCAGGTGCTGCTGCTGGACGAGCCAATGGCCGGCATGAACGTCGAGGAGAAGCAGGACATGAGCCGCTTCATCCTGGACGTCAACGACGAGTTCGGCACCACCATCGTGCTGATCGAGCACGACATGGGCGTGGTGATGGACATCTCCGACCGCGTGGTCGTGCTCGACTACGGCAAGAAGATCGGCGACGGCACCCCCAGCGAGGTGCGCAGCAACGAGGACGTGATCCGCGCGTACCTCGGCACTTCCCACTGAGCGCCCGGAGACCACAGACCATGGGATTCTTCCTCGAGACCTTCATCGGCGGCCTGATGGCCGGCATGCTGTATTCGCTGATCGCGCTGGGCTTCGTGCTGATTTTCAAGGCCTCCGGCGTCTTCAACTTCGCGCAGGGCGCGATGGTGCTGTTCGCCGCGCTGGCGATGGCGCGCTTCTCGGAATGGGCGCCGGGCTGGACCGGCTCCGACTCCAAGCTGCTGGCCAACATCATCGGCTTCGTGCTGGCCATGGCCTGCATGGTGGCGCTGGCCTGGGTGATCGAGCGCTTCGTGCTGGGCAAGCTGGTCAACCAGGAGGGCATCACGCTGCTGATGGCCACGCTGGGCATCACCTACTTCCTCGACGGCTTCGGCCAGACGGTGTTCGGCTCGGACATCTACAAGATCGACGTGGGCATGCCCAAGGACCCGATGTTCCTGTTCGAGAGCACCTTCCAGGGCGGCGTGCTGGTCAGCCAGGAGGACCTGTTCGCCGCGGTGATCGCCGCCGCACTGGTGGCCGTGCTGGCAGCGTTCTTCCAGTACACCTCCACCGGCCGCGCGCTGCGCGCGGTGGCCGACGACCACCAGGCGGCGCAGTCGATCGGCATTCCGCTCAACCGCATCTGGGTCATCGTCTGGTCGGTGGCCGGCTTCTCGGCCCTGGTGGCCGGGATGATCTGGGGCTCCAAGCTGGGGGTGCAGTTCTCGCTGTCGCAGGTCGCGCTGAAGGCGCTGCCGGTGGTGATCCTGGGCGGCCTGACCAGCGTGCCGGGCGCCATCATCGGCGGCCTGCTGATCGGCGTGGGCGAAAAGCTCTCCGAGGTCTACATCGGCCCGATGCTGGGCGGCGGCATCGAGATCTGGTTTGCGTACGTGATGGCGCTGGGCTTCCTGCTGGTGCGGCCGCAAGGCCTGTTCGGCGAGAAGATCATTGACCGCGTCTAACGCCTGAGCGCACAAGGAGAACAACATGCTCTACCGTGAGAATGGCCAGTTCAAGACCAGCTACCGGGCCGACCAGCAGATCTTTCCGATCGCGCAGGACAAGGCGGTCATCGGCGCGCTGGTGGCCTTCGCCTTCCTCGCCGTGCCCTTCCTGGCCAGCGAGTACCTGTTCCGCGCGATCCTGATCCCCTTCCTGATCCTGTCGCTGGCGGCCATCGGCCTGAACATCCTGGTGGGCTACTGCGGCCAGATCTCGTTGGGCACCGGCGGCTTCATGGCGGTGGGCGCCTATGCGGCCTACAACTTCATGATCCGCATCGACGGCATGCCGATGCTGCTGGCGATCATCATGGGCGGCCTGTGCGCCACGGTGGTGGGTGTGCTGTTCGGCATCCCGTCACTGCGCATCCGCGGCCTGTACCTGGCGGTGGCCACGCTGGCCGCGCAGTTCTTCACCGACTGGGCCTTCCTGCGCATCAAGTGGTTCACCAACGACTCGGCCTCGGGCTCGGTCAGCGTGGCGGAACTCAACCTGCTGGGCTGGGTGATCGACTCGCCCACCGAGAAGTACCTGTTCTGCCTGGGCTTCGTGGTGGTCTGCGCGTGGCTGGCCAAGAACCTGGTGCGCAGCCACATCGGCCGCGAATGGATGGCGATGCGCGACATGGATGTGGCCGCGGCGGTGATCGGCATCCGTCCGGTCTACGCCAAGCTCACCGCCTTCGCGGTCAGCTCCTTCTTCGTCGGCATGGCCGGTGCGCTGTGGGGCTTCGTCTACCTGGGTTCCTGGGAGCCGGCGGCCTTCAACATCAACCGCTCCTTCGACCTGCTGTTCATGGTGATCATCGGCGGCCTGGGCTCGATCATGGGCAGCTTCTTCGGCGCCGCCTTCATCGTCGTGCTGCCGATCGTGCTGGACAACCTGACGGTGATGGTGGGTCTGTCCACCGCCACCGCCTCGCACCTGACCTACATGATCTTCGGCGCGCTGATCGTGTTCTTCCTGATCGTCGAGCCGCACGGCCTGGCGCGCCTGTGGTCCACCGCCAAGGAAAAGCTGCGGCTGTGGCCCTTCCCGCATTGACCCCCGAATCCGCATGGCCCGGGCGATGAACCCGGACCGGCTGACCTTGCACTGACGAGTGCGTTTCCTCACCTTCCTCTGGAGGCAGACAACATGTTGAAGTTCAAGACCCTGGCCCAGGCCGCGCTGATCGCGTCGGCCGGATTCGCCGCCATCGCCACCTCGCCGGCGTTCGCCCAGGCCAAGGAGCAGTTCTTCCCGGTGCTGGTCTACCGCACCGGTGCCTATGCGCCCAATGGCGTGCCCTGGGCCAACGGCTACGTCGACTACCTGAAGTACACCAATGCCAAGGGTGGCATCAACGGCGTCAAGATCACCTACGAGGAATGCGAAACCGGCTACGCCACCGACAAGGGCGTGGAGTGCTACGAGCGCCTCAAGGGCAAGGGCGCCACGGTGTTCCAGCCGCTGTCCACCGGCATCACCTTCGCGCTGACCGAGAAGGCCCCGGCCGACAAGATCCCGCTGATCACCGCCGGCTATGGCCGCAGCGAATCGGCCGACGGCAACGTGTTCAAGTGGAACTTCCCGCTGCTGGGCACCTACTGGGTGGCGGCTGACGCCATCCTGCAGCACATCGGCAAGGCCAACGGCGGCCTGGACAAGCTCAAGGGCAAGAAGATCGCCCTGGTCTACCACGACAGCCCCTACGGCAAGGAGCCGATCCCGCTGCTGCAGGAGCGCGCCAAGATGCTGGGCTACGAGCTGCAGCTGCTGCCGGTGACCGCGCCGGGCGTGGAGCAGAAGGCCACCTGGCTGCAGGTGCGCCAGAGCCGTCCCGACTACGTGCTGCTGTGGGGCTGGGGCGTGATGAACTCGGCCGCGCTGAAGGAAGCCGTGGCCACCGGCTACCCGCGCGAGAAGATGTACGGCGTGTGGTGGGCCGGTGCCGAACCCGATGTCAAGGACGTCGGTGAGGGCGCCAAGGGCTACAACGCCGTGACCATGCAGCACGGCGCCGAGCCGCAGTCCAAGATCGTGCAGGACATCCTGAAGGAAGTGCACGGCAAGGGCCAGGGCACGGGCCCGAAGGAAGAAGTCGGCCAGGTGCTGTACATGCGCGGCATGGTCCACGCGATGCTGGCGGTCGAGGGCGTGCGTCGCGCCCAGGAGCGCTTCGGCAAGGGCAAGGTCATGAGCGGCGACCAGACCCGTTGGGGTCTGGAGAACCTGGCGCTGGACCAGAAGAAGCTCGACGCGCTGGGCTTCGCTGGCGTGCTGCGCCCGATCTCCACCTCCTGCGCCGACCACATGGGCGCCAACTGGGCGCGCATGCACACCTGGGACGGCAAGGCCTGGAAGTTCAGCTCCGACTGGCTGCAGGCCGACGAGCAGGTGCTCAAGCCCATGGTCAAGCAGGCCGCCGACAAGTACGCCGCCGAGAAGAAGATCTCGCGCCGCGACGCCGCGGACTGCCAGTCCTGACCCACCCCCGAGGCGGCTGGCGCCGCCTCCCTCCCCCCGACTTCGGCCGGGGGCCTGATTCAAGCGCCGCGCGCGGCGCTTGAATGAGTCAACAAGGACACCGCGATGAGCAACATCCTTCTGAACGTCAACGGCATCGAGGTCATCTACAACCATGTGATCCTGGTGCTCAAGGGCGTGAGCCTGCAGGTGCCCGAGGGGCAGGTGGTGGCCCTGCTGGGCGGCAATGGCGCCGGCAAGACCACCACGCTGCGGGCGGTCAGCAACCTGCTGGCGGGCGAGCGAGGCGAGGTCACCAAGGGCAGCATCGAGCTGCGCGGCGAGCGCATCGAGAAGCTCTCGCCCGCCCAGATGGTCGACCGCGGCGTGATCCAGGTGATGGAGGGCCGGCACTGCTTCGCCCACCTGACCATCGAAGAGAACCTGATGACCGGCGCCTACACCCGCCAGGACGGCAAGGCCGCCGTGGCGCAGACGCTGGAGAAGGTCTACGCCTATTTCCCGCGCCTGAAGACGCGCCGCACCAGCCAGGCCGCCTACACCTCGGGCGGCGAGCAGCAGATGTGCGCGATCGGCCGCGCGCTGATGGCCAACCCGAAGATGGTGCTGCTGGACGAGCCCAGCATGGGCCTGGCGCCGCAGATCGTCGAAGAGGTGTTCGAGATCGTCAAGGACCTGAACACCAAGGAGAAGGTCACCTTCCTGCTGGCCGAGCAGAACACCAACATCGCGCTGCGTTACGCCGACTACGGCTACATCCTGGAGAACGGCCGCGTGGTGATGGATGGCGAGGCCAAGGCCCTGCGCGAGAACGAGGACGTCAAGGAGTTCTACCTGGGCATGGGCGGCGGCGACCGCAAGAGCTTCAAGGACGTCAAGAGCTACAAGCGCCGCAAGCGCTGGTTGGCCTGACAGCGGGCCACGCAGGAGCGGACCGTGAGTGACGAGGACTGGGGCTTTGCGCTGCCGGCCTTCAAGCCGGAGGACGCGCTGCAGCGGCTGCGCCGCGACCTGCGCGCGCTGGGGCTGACCGAGCGCGAGGGCCGCTTCGAGCGACGCGGCAGCGCGATCGCCCGGGCGGCGGTGGACGGCGCGGTGCTGACGGTGGCGATTGTCAAGCGGCCATCGCGCACCAGCCCCGAATGGATGACCAAGGCGCTGAAGGAGAGCGCCCAGGTGCGCGACTTCGTCGCGCTGGTGAAGAAGAACCTTGCCGGCTGGAGCGACAGCGATGAGTGATTTCTACGATGCCCTGGAGGCACGCGACCCGGCCGAGCGCGAGGCCGCGCTGATGGCCGCGCTGCCGCGCGTGGTGACCCGCGCCCGCGAGGGCAGCCAGACCATGGGTGAGCTGCTGGCCGGCGTGGACGCCACGGCGGTGAACAGCCGCGCCGCCCTGGCCGCGCTGCCCGTGACACGCAAGCACGAGCTGCTTGAGAAGCAGCAGGCCCGTCGCGCCGACGCGGCGCAGTGGGACCCGTTCGGCGGCTTCTCGGCGATCGGCTGGCGCGGCCTGCGCGCCGCCCAGGGCGCACGCCGGGTGTTCCAGTCGCCCGGCCCCATCTATGAACCCGAGGGCACGGCTGCCGACTACTGGCGCATGGCCCGCGCGATCTGGGCCGCCGGGTTTCGGGCCGGCGATCTGGCGCACTGCAGCTTCAGCTACCACCTGACGCCCGCGGGCTCGATGATGGAGACCGGCGCCCACGCGATCGGCTGCACCACCTTCGCCGGCGGCGTGGGCAACACCGAGCTGCAGCTGCAGGCGGTGGCCGAGTTGAAACCCCATGGCTACATCGGCACGCCCAGCTTCCTGAAGATCCTGGTCGAGAAGGCGGCCGAGAGCGGCGTGGACATCTCGTCGATCACCAAGGCCATGGTCTCGGGCGAGGCCTTCCCGCCCTCGCTGCGCGACTGGCTGGCCGAGCGCGGCATCACCGGTTACCAGTGCTACGCCACCGCCGACCTGGGCCTGATCGCCTATGAAACCCCGGCCCGCGAAGGCCTGGTGATCGACGAGGGCGTGATCGTCGAGATCGTGCGCCCCGGCACCGGCGACCCGGTGCCCGAGGGCGAGGTGGGCGAGCTGGTGGTGACCACGCTGAACCCCGACTACCCGCTGGTGCGCTTCGGCACTGGCGATCTGTCGGCCATGCTGCCGGGCCCCTGCCCCAGCGGCCGCACCAACGGCCGCATCAAGGGCTGGATGGGCCGGGCCGACCAGACCGCCAAGGTACGTGGCATGTTCGTCCACCCCAGCCAGGTGGCGCAGGTGCTGCGCCGCCACCCCGAGGTGCTGCGCGCCCGCCTGGTGGTCGAGGGCGAAATGGCCAGCGACCGCATGACGCTGAAGGTCGAGGTGGCCGGCACGCCCGAGGGCCTGGCCGCCGCGATCGCCGACACGGTGCGCGACATCACCAAGCTGCGCAGCGAGGTGCAGCTGCTGGCGCCCGGCAGCCTGCCCAACGACGGCAAGGTCATCGAGGACGCGCGCAGCTACCGCTGAGCCTCAGGGCTGGGCGCGCGCGGCGTCCAGCACCTCCAGCACGCGCACCAGCATGGCCCGGCTGTCCACCCAGCTGGCGTACTGCACGTGGTTGAACTCCACCGGGAAGTTCACCCCCGGGTGGCTCAGGTAGGGCAGCACCTTGAAGCCGCTGCTGGCACCACCGATCTCGCGCACCATCGCCTTGCTCAGCTCGAAGCGGCAGAAGCCCTTGGCGAAGTAGTCGTCGCTGCAGATCGCCACCATGCAGCGGCTGCGCTGGATGCCCGAGGCCAGCTCGAAGTACCAGGCGGTGCCCACCCGGATCGAGCGCTCGTCGAAGAACACGCGCAGGCCCTGCGCCTGCAGCGGCGCCACCACCTGCTCGCGCACCCAGTCGATGTTGGCGCGCGGGGTGTGTGAGTAGCTGACGAACACGTCGTAGTCGTGGCCGTCGCCGGGCGCGAGCCGGCTGACGTCGGTGTAGAGCGCCTGGTCGCGCAGCCGGCTGGCCATCTGGCGCCAGCTCAGCCAGGTGGCCAGCGCAATGCCGATCAGCACGTAGATGACCTGGAAGTACAGCAGGTGCAGCAACTGGTCGAGCAGCAGGATCGTCAGTGCCAGCGCGCCCACCGCGGTCAGTGCGGCACCGACGGCCGCGACGTGGAGCCAGCGGTGCAGCGGATGCAGGCGCGCCGAGAGCAGCTCGAAGCTGGCAGCGGCCAGCGCACTGAAGGCCAGCGCGAAGGCCACGGCCCACCAGGCGTTGTCCAGCGGCCGCAGGTGGCCCTCGCCCACGGCGTTGGCGGGCAGACCGTCGCCGATCGCCCAGCCGAGCAGCTCGGCCCGCGGCAGCGTGCCGATGCGGTCGCGTTTCAGGTGGCCCAGCACCAGCACCCGGCCGGACCATTCGGCGGGGCTGCGACCGGCCTGCTCGGGCTGCAGCGTGCGGCCATCAAAGCGCCAGCGGTGCGCGGCCACGCTCTGGCGGTCGCCGCTCAGTGCCGTGGTCTGCGACGGGTCGTCGCAGGTGCCGGCGGCCGGCGGCTCCAGGCCCAGCAGTGCGCGCCGCGCCAGCACTGCCAGGGCCGGGAAGTCGCAGCTCGCGCCCAGGCAGCCGCAGTGGCTGTACCAGTAGTAGCGGCCTTGCAGCGTCAGCGCGCCATGGCCGAACTGCGCGACGCCGCCGAAGACCTCGGCATCGCCGCTGCGTTCGCGCCAGTCGTCGGCCCCGAGAACCCAGCCGCGCTGGGCCTCGTCGGGAGGCACCATCAATGCCACGCCACGAGCGGCCAGGGCCTGGAATGCCGACTCGCCCGGGCGGCCGTCGCAGGGTCCGGTCAGCGCCGATTGCGCCTCACCCGGCCAGGGCGGCAGCGCGAAGCTCAGCAGCACCGCCGCCGGCCGGTCGGGCAGCGCCGCGACCTGGCACAGCAGCGTGCGCAGCGCCGTGCGCTCCCGCACCGCGAACAGCGGATCGAGCGTGCCGTTCAGGTCGATCAGCTCGACCTGGGCGGGCCAGGCCCGTGGCGGCGGCGCCAGGCGCTCGGCCACCCACCAGTCGAAGCGCTTGAGCGGCTGGATGAAGAAGGCCAGCACCACCATCAGCGCGCAGAACAGCAGCACCTGCAGGCCGCGGCGCAGCCAGCTTCGCAGGCCGCGCCAGGCCGCAGCGCCGGAGCCGACAGGCGGTGCCAGGCTCATCGACGGTTCCCGCGCGCCGGCCAAGCCAGGTCATTCAGGCCGGACAGGCCTGCTCCAGTGCCTGCAAGGCCTGCGCGCGGCGGCGGCCGGCCTCGCGCACGGCCGCCAGTTCGTCGGCCGGCGCGCCGGTGGCGCCCAGTGCCCAGGCCAGGCCGTCCAGCACCTGCTGGTGGCGCGGCGCGGCTTCGGAGGGGTCCAGCGCCAGCCAGTCCTCGCGCGCGGCGCGGAAGTCCGCCAGCGCACTGGCCGCATCGCCGCGCGCCTGCGCCAGCGTAGCCCGCTGCAGCAGGGCCTGGCCGCGCAGCAGGCGGTCGGGCTGCTGCGGGTCGAGCTGCGCCAGGGCCTGTGCGATCGACGCCAGGGAGGCGTCGGACTGGCCCCGCACCTGGGCCTGCCAGGCCCGCGCCAGCGCCAGCTCCGCCTTGACCGGATGGCGCATCGGGAACAGCGCCTGGGCATCGCGTTCGGCCTGTGACAGCGTGGTGCTCGCCAGGTCCGCCTGCTGGGTATCGAACTGCGCCTGGGCCAGCGTCAGCAAGACCTGCAGGCGGTCTTCGTTGCCGTGCGGGTAGATGTCGCTGACCTGCCGCTGCAGGTCCAGTGCCTGCTCGCCCAGGCCCAGCGCGGCGGCGCCCTGGCCGGCGGCCTGCAGCACATGCGCACGGGTCAGCAGCAATGGCACGCGCACATGGTTCATGAAACGCCAGCGGCGCCCGCCGGCGTCGAGCTCGCCCAGCAGGCGTGCGGCCCAGCGGTCGGCGCAGGTCAGCACGCCCTGCTGCTCCAGCGCGCGCACCACGTTGACCGTCTGCTCCAGCACCGGCGCCTCGCCTTCGCGCGGCGGCAGGCGGCGGTGCAGTGCAATGCTGCCCTGGTAGGCCTGCAGCGCCTCGCCCAGGCGCCGGGCATCCAGCAGCGCATCGCCGCGCCGGCCCAGCAGCACCGCCTGCCAATAGGTGTCGGCGGGCAGCTTCAGCAGGCCGGCCGCGCGCTCGTAGGACGCCAGCGCCTCGGCGGGCCGGCCGATCAGCTGGTAGACGTCGCCCAGCGCGAGCAGGCTGTCGAACAACGGGCCGGGTTCGCCCTGCGCCTCGGCCCGGCGCACCTGGGCCTGGAAGGCGCTCTCAGCCTCGTCGAAGCTGCCGTAGCGCAGCAGGTGCGCCTCGGGCACCAGGCTCCAGCGCGCGGTGGGCTCGCCGGCCTTGACCACCTGGCGCGGCGCATCCACCACGCCCGTCCGCGCGGCGCCGGCCACCTGCACCTGCTGGCGGCGGTCGACCTGCACGGCGCCGGTCTGCACCGTCAGGCTGACCGAATCGCCGGCGTCGGAGACCTCGATCTCGAACTGCGTGCCCATCGGGCTGAAGCGCACCGGACCGGCGCTGGCGGTGGGTGCCAACGCACCTTCGAACTGGCGCACCGCGGACTTGAGGCTGAAGCCGCCACGCACGACCTGGTAGTCGGCGGCGCCATTGCGCCGGCGCAGCAGCAACTCGCCCGGCTTGCCCTGGCGCTTGACCAGTTCCTCGGTGCCGACCTCGTCGGCCACGCTGATCTCGACCTCGGCCGGGGCCACCAGCCGCGTGCCCTCGCGCAGCACCTGGCCACGGCGCAGGCGGCTGGCGGCCGGCTCGGCCTGCCCAGCCAGTGCCAGCCCGACCTCGACCTCCGCCGGTGCCGTGCGGCCCAGACGCAGCCGGGTCACGCTCCAGTCCTGAGCCAGCGCCAGACCCGCCGTGCCGGCCAGCGCAACGCACGCGAACGCATGGCGCATCATCTGCAATCCTCCCACCCGCAGGCTGCGACCGGCCGCCGGCAAAGTCAAGCGATCAGGACAAGCGGTCGACGATCACGAAGTGCTTGCGGACCTTCTCCAGCACCTCGAAACTGCCCTCGAAACCCGGTGGAATGACGATGGCCTCGCCCGGGCCGGCCTCGGTGAAGCCGCCCTGCGCATCATGCACCCGCACCCGGCCGCTGAGGACCACGAAGTACTCATGCTCGTTCGGGCCGAAGACGATGCGCCAGCGCCCGGGCTCGCAGTCCCAGATGCCGGCGGCCAGACCCTGGCCGGGCGGCTCATACAGCGTCCAGGTGTGGCGTTCGGGGTTGCCCTGTTCCCGGCGCTCCTCGCGCGGGTGGTCAAGCTCCGGGGCGGTGGCGGGCAGGTCGAATCGGATGATGCGGCTCATGCGCCGATTGTGATGCCAGCGGCAGGGATTACGTAGTTCCCCACATGGCGGGTCCCTGCCGCACCCCTACCATCCGGCCACCCCTTGTCATGTACCCAGGAGACATCGCATGCAACTGCGCCTGAAGACCCTTGCCGCCATCGCGCTGACCGCGCTGGCCCTGCCGGCCCTGGCCGAGTACCCCGAGAAGCCGGTCACCATCGTCGTACCCTTCGCGGCCGGCGGCCCGACCGACAAGGTGGCGCGCGACCTGGCCGAAGCGCTGCGCAAGCCGCTGGGCGGCACCATCGTGATCGAGAACGTCGGCGGTGCCGGCGGCACGCTGGGCGCCACCAAGGTGGCCAAGGCCGCCCCGGACGGCTACACCCTGCTGCTGCACCACGTGGGCATGGCCACCTCGCCCTCGCTGTACCGCCAGCTGCAGTACAAGACCCTGGACGACTTCGAGTACCTGGGCATGATCAACGAGGTGCCGATGACCCTGATCGGCCGCCCCACGCTGCCGGCCGCCAACTACGCCGAGCTGGCCAAGTGGATCGAGGCCAACAAGGGCAAGATCAACCTGGCCAACGCCGGCCTGGGCTCGGCCTCGCACCTGTGCGGCCTGATGTTCCAGCAGGCCATCAAGGTGGACATGACGACCGTGCCCTACAAGGGCACCGCCCCGGCGATGACCGACCTGCTGGGCGGCCAGGTCGACCTGATGTGCGACCAGACCACCAACACCACCGGCCAGATCGAGAGCGGCAAGGTCAAGGCCTTCGCGGTCAGCACGCTCAAGCACCTGACCGCACCGGCGCTGGCCAAGCTGCCGACGCTGGACGAGTCGGGCCTGAAGGGCTTCAACGTCACGATCTGGCACGGCATGTACGCCCCCAAGGGCACGCCCAAGCCGGTGCTGGACAAGCTCAATGCGGCGCTGAAGGCCGCACTGAAGGACCCCGAGTTCCTCAAGCGTGAAGAGGCGCTGGGCGCGGTGGTCGTGACCGATGCGCGCGTCAACCCCGCCGAGCACAAGAAGTTCGTCGAGTCCGAGATCAACAAGCTCGGCACCGCGATCAAGGCGGCCGGTCAGTATGCGGACTGATGGGCGCCTGACCGCCGGCTGATCGCCGGCCACGGACACCCCACACGGGCGCCTTCGGGCGCCCGTTGCGTTTCAGGGCAGGCGCATCGGGATCGTCACCGGGCCGTCGTTGACCAGGTGCACCTGCATGTCGGCACCGAACTCGCCACAGGCCACCGGGCCGGCATGGCGTTCGCGGGCCAGGGCCAGCAGCGCGTCGTAGAGCGCGCGCCCCTGCGCGGCGGGCGCGGCGGCGCTGAAGCTGGGGCGGTTGCCGCCCGCCGTGTCGGCGGCCAGCGTGAACTGCGAGACGATCAGCAGGCCACCCGGCGTGCCCGCGCCATCCAGGTCCTGCAGGCTGCGGTTCATCTTGCCGGCCTCGTCGCTGAAGATGCGCAGCTTGAGCCACTTGTCCAGCATCTTCGCGGCGGTGGCCGGCGTGTCGGCCGGCTCGGCGCAGACCAGGGCCAGCAGGCCCGGCCCGATCGCGCCCACCACCTGGGCGGCCACCTCCACGCGCGCTTCGCGCACGCGCTGCAGCACGGCGATCACAGCAGGTCCTTGGGGTCGTCGAAGTGGGCTTCGACGTCCATCGGCAGCAGCTGGATCGTGGCCCGCAGGCCCGGCACCGCGCTCATCAGCGCCTGCTCCACCGATGCGCGCAGCGCCGCCGCGCGCTGCAGCGTCCAGCTGGCCGGCATGTGCATGTGCATGTCGGCAAAGCGGCGCGCGCCGGCGCGGCGCGTGGTCAGGTGGTCGAAGCGGATGGTGGCGTGGTCGAAGTCCTTCAGCACCGCGTGAATGGCGGCCTGGTGCTCGGGCTCCAGCGCGCGGTCCATCAGGCCATCGGCCGAGCGGTGCACCAGCGAGACGCCCTCGCGGATGATGTTCAGCGCCACCAGCATCGCGGCCAGCGGGTCCAGCCACAGCCAGCCGGTCAGTTGCACCGCGATCAGGCCGATCACCACGCCCACGGAGGTCCAGACGTCGGTGATCAGGTGCCGCGCATCGCCTTCCAGCGCGATCGAGTGGTGTTCGCGGGCGGCGCGCAGCATGCTCCAGGCCAGCGCACCATTGATGGCCGAGCTGGCCACCGACAGCGCCAGGCCCCAGTCCAGCCGCTCCAGCGGCTGCGGGTGCAGCCAGCGGTCCAGCGCGGCCAGCATGATGCCGGCCGCGGCGCCCAGGATCAGCACGCCCTCGAAGCCACTGGAGAAGTACTCGGCCTTGTGGTGGCCATAGGGGTGGTCTTCATCGGCCGGCTGCGCGGCGATCGTCACCATGGCCAGCGCAAAGGTGGCGCCGGCCAGGTTGACCAGCGACTCCAGCGCATCCGACAACAGGCTGACCGAGCCGGTCAGCCACCAGGCGCCGGCCTTCAGCGCAATGGTGGCCAGCGCCGCCACGACCGACAGGCGCAGGTAAGAACTCACTTGCATGCCGCGATTGTCGCCCGCAACAGGTCGTCACAAGGGGCTTGGCGAAATTCGTAACATTGAGCGGTCCACTGACTCTGATACACACCATGCGCCTCGCTCACCGCACCTTCACCCTGCTGCTGGCCTCCAGCCTCAGCTTCGCCGGTTTCATGCAACCCGCCCAGGCGGCTGGCATTGCGGCCGAGGCCGTGGCCGTCGACGAAGGCCTGGCGCTGCGCCCGGCCGCCGACGCCCGCGCGCTGATCGACGCCTCGCTGGCCCGCGCCGATGTGCAGGCCGGCCTGCAGGCCCGCGGCGTCGACCTCGACCAGGCCCGCGCCCGCGTGGCCGCGCTGAGCGACGCCGAGGCCCAGCAACTGGCCCGCACGATCGACAGCGCCCCGGCCGGCGCCAGCGACCTGGTCGGCGTGCTGGTCTTCATCTTCGTGCTGCTGCTGGTCACTGACATCCTGGGCCTGACCAAGGTCTTCCCGTTCACCCGCTCGGTGCGCTGAGTCGCCAGGCCCGATGCGCCGGCGTGACGCGCTGGCCGCTGGCCTGCTGGCGCCGGCGCTGAGCGGCTGCGCGACGCTGGCGCCTGCGCCGATGGGCGCGGCGCTGCGGGCGCAGTCGCCGCCGGGCCTGCCGCGCCGCCACTGGCTGGCGGACGCCCCCTTCGTGGCCGACGACGACGAGCTGTGCGGGCCCGCCGTGCTGTCGGCCGCGCTGGCGGCTGCCGGTCGGCCGGTGCCGCTCGAGACCCTGCGCGCGCAGGTCTACCTGCCTGGCCGCGGCGGCACGCTGCAGGCCGAGATGCTGGCCGCACCCCGCCGCCACGCCATGCTGTCGGTCGAGTTGCCGCCGCGGCTGGACGCGCTGCTGGCGCTGGTGGCCCAGGGCCACCCGGCCGCGCTGCTGCTGAACCTGTCGCTGCCGATCTGGCCGCGCTGGCACTATGTGCTGCTGACCGGCTACGACCTGGACGCCGGCACCGTGCGCCTGCACACCGGCACCCGGGCGCAGGCGCTGTGGGACCTGTCGCCGCTGGAGGCCACCTGGGCGCGCAGCGGCCACTGGGCCCTGGCGGTGCTGCCACCGGGCCATTGGCCCCCGCAGGTGGACGAGGCGCCGGCCGTGGCCGCGCTGCTGGGCCTGGACCGCGCCCAGGCCCCGGCCCGGGAGCGGGCTCGCGCCTGGGCCTCGGCCGCGGCGCGCTGGCCGCAGCGGCTGTCGATCAGCGTGGGTTGGGCGCAGGCCCTGGCCGATGCCGGCCGCGGCCCCGAGGCCGAGGCCGTGCTGCAGGCCTGGCTGGCCCAGGGCGACAGCGCGGTGGCCTGGAACAACCTGGCCCAGTTGCGGCTGATGCGCGGCGACATGGGTGCGGCGCATGACGCGGCTGAGCGCGCCGTGGCGCGCGCCCGGGCGGCCGAGCCGCAATGGCTGGCCCAGGCACAGGCGACGCTGCGCGCCGCCACGCCCGACCCGTGATCAGCGCTTGACGATGCCCAGCAGCTCGACGTCGAAGACCAGGGTCGAGTTCGGCGGGATCAGGTCGCCAATCGCCCGGCCGCCATAGGCGATCGCCGAGGGGCAGGTCAGCTTGGCCTTGCCGCCGGTCTTCATCAGCTGCAGGCCTTCGGTCCAGCAGGGGATCACGCGGCCCAGCGGGAACTCGGCGGGCTGGCCGCGGCTGTAGGAGCTGTCGAACTCCTTGCCGTCGGTCAGCGTGCCGCGGTAGTGCACGCGCACGGTGTCGGCCGCCACCGGGCTGCCGCCGGTGCCGTCCTTCAGGCTGCGGAACACCAGGCCACTGGCGGTGGTCTTGGCGCCGGGTTCCTTGGCCGCCGCGGCCAGCGCCGGGTTGGCGTCCTGGGCCTGGGCGGCGCCGAACAGGGTGAGGGCCAGCAGGGCGGCGGCAAGGGACTTCATCAAGGGGCTCCTGGTCAAACGGATCACGACAGTGTCACACGGGCGAACTTGCGCTTGCCGACCTGCAGCACCATGGTGCCGGCGTCGAGCTTCAGGCCCTTGTCCGAGACAACCGCGCCGTCGATGCGCACACCGCCCTGCTCGACCATGCGCAGGCCCTCGCTGGTGCTGGGCACCAGGTTGGCGGCCTTGAGCAGCGCGCCGATCGCCATCGGGGCGCCGCTGAGCGCCAGCTCGGGGATCTCGTCGGGAATGCCGCCCTTGGCGCGGTTGTTGAAGTCCTGCTCGGCCGCGTCGGCCGCCGCGGCGCTGTGGAAGCGCGCGGTGATCTCCTTGGCCAGCATCACCTTGGCGTCCTTGGGGTTGCGGCCCGCGGCGACCTCGGCCTTCAGCGCCTCGATCTCGCGCTCGAGGCGGAAGGACAGCAGCGTGAACCACTTCCACATCTGCTCGTCGCTGATCGACAGGATCTTGGCGAACATGGTGTTCGCCGGCTCGGTGATGCCCACGTAGTTGTTCTTGGACTTGGACATCTTCTCGATGCCGTCCAGGCCTTCGAGCAGCGGCATCGTCAGGATGCACTGCGGCTCCTGGCCGTACTCGCTCTGCAGCGCACGGCCCACCAGCAGGTTGAACTTCTGGTCGGTGCCGCCCAGCTCCAGGTCGCTCTTGAGCGCCACCGAGTCGTAGCCCTGCATCAGCGGGTAGAGCAGCTCGTGCACCGAGATCGGCGTGTTGCTCTGGAAGCGCTTGGTGAAGTCGTCGCGCTCGAGCATGCGCGCCACGGTGTACTTGGCGGCCAGCTCGATCATGCCGCGCGCGCCCAGCGGGTCGCTCCATTCGCTGTTGTAGCGGATCTCGGTCCTGGCCGGGTCCAGCACCAGGCTGGCCTGGGCGTAGTAGGTCTGGGCGTTGGCCTCGATCTGCTCGCGCGTCAGCGGCGGGCGGGTGGCGTTGCGGCCCGACGGATCGCCGATCATCGAGGTGAAGTCGCCGATCAGGAAGATCACCTGGTGACCCAGGTCCTGCAGCTGGCGCATCTTGTTGAGCACCACCGTGTGGCCCAGGTGGATGTCGGGCGCGGTGGGGTCCAGGCCCAGCTTGATGCGCAGCGGCTGGCCGCTGGCCTCCGACCGTTGCAGCTTCTTCAGCCAGTCGGCCTCGGGCAGCAGTTCGGCGCAGCCGCGGCGGCTGACGGCCAGCGCTTCGAGCACGCGCTCGCTGGGGTTCTGGGAATCGGGCTGGGACATCGGGGGCACCAAGGGATCACGACAATCCCCACGATCGTGGGGGTCGGTAGAATCGGGGAACTCTGCCGGGCCAGCGGGTCAGACCCGTGGCAAGCACCTGCCACCGCGCAGGCTGCTGCTTCCCGAGCAGCGCCGTGATTCTAAGGGCCGGCCTGCGCCGACCCTGCCGCCCCGGCGGCACCTCACACAACGACCTGATCGATGCCGCTGGGAACCGCTTTGCCTGAATTCGCCGCAGACCTGCTGGCCCGCGTGGGCCGCTGGACGCGCGCCCACCACCGCGGCCTGGCCCTGAGCACCCTGCTGGGCCTGGCCGGTTTCGGTGTCACCGCCTTCGGCATCGCGCCGCTGGCCCCTGACGCCGCGCAGCTGCCGCAGCGCCTGCTGCTCGAACCCATCGTGCCGCCCAGCCTGGACGGTCAGCTCGAGGCCCTGGCCGGCCTGCGCTTGCAGCTCACGCGCGGCGACGTCACCCGCGCCAGCGACACCGCCGACAGCCTGCTGCGCCGCCTGGGCGTGGAAGACGCCGCCGCGGCGCAGTGGATGCGCAGCGACGCGCTGGCCCGCCGCCTCATCGAAGGCCGCCCCGGCAAGCTGGTGCAGGCCCAGGTCGATGCCCAGGGCCGCCTGCTGTCCCTGGTCGCGCGCTTCCCGGTGGACGAGGCCGATTCGCCGGTGCCGCAGTTCTTTCACCGCTTCGAGATCACCCGCCAGGGCGAGCACTTCAGCAGCCGCGCCGAGCAGCGCCCGCTGGAACGCCTGCCGCGCCTGGCCAGCGGCCGCATCGACAGCTCGCTGTTCGCCGCCACCGACGAGGCCAACATCCCCGACGGCGTCGCGGTGCAGCTGGCCGAGGTCTTCTCCACCGACATCGACTTCCGCCGCGAGCTGCGCAAGGGCGACCGCTTCAGCCTGATCTACGAATCGCTCAGCGCCGACGGCGAGCCCGTGCCCTGGGGCAATGGCCGGCTGCTGGCCGCCGAGTTCGTCAACAACGGCAAGACCTACCAGGCCGCCTGGTTCGGCGAAGGCCGCGGTGGCTACTACGACCTCAAAGGCCAGAGCAAGCGGCGCGCCTTCCTGTCCAGCCCGCTGGCGTTCTCGCGCGTGACCTCGGGCTTCGCGATGCGCTTCCACCCGATCCACAAGACCTGGCGCGCCCACCTGGGCACCGACTATGGCGCCCCGACCGGCACGCCAGTGCGCAGCGTCGGCGACGGCAGCGTGGTCTTCAGCGGCTGGCAGAACGGCTATGGCAACGTGGTGCGCATCCAGCACAGCGGCGGCCGCGAAACGGTCTACGCCCACCTCAGCCGCATCGATGTGCGCAAGGGCCAGCGGGTCGGCCAGGGTGATCGCCTGGGTGCCGTGGGCGCCACCGGCTGGGCCACCGGCCCGCACCTGCACTTCGAGTTCCTGGTGGGCGGTCAGCACCAGGACCCGCAGGTCATCGCCAAGGCCTCCGAGGTGATCGAGCTCGACCCTGCGCAGCGCGGCCGTTTCGCCAGCCTAGCGCAGACCGTGTCCAGCCAGCTGGCGCTGGCCACCCGCATCGACGGCCACCCTGGCCAGTTCGAGTGATCGGCTGAACCGATGCGCTGCATCGGCTTGATGTCGGGCACCTCGCTCGACGGCATCGATGGTGTGCTGGCCCGGCTGTCACCGCAGCTGCAGGTCGAGGCCCATGTGCACCGGCCGATGCCGCCCGCATTGCGGGCCGAGCTGCTGGCGTTGAACACGTCCGGCCCCGACGAACTGCACCGCGCCGCCCTGGCGGCCAATGCCCTGGCCGAGGCGCAGGCCGAGGTGGTGCAGGCCCTGCTGGCGCACAGCGGTCTGAGCGCCGCCGACGTGCGCGCGGTGGGCTCGCATGGCCAGACCGTGCGCCACCGGCCCGGCGCGGTCGACGGCACCGGCTACACCTGGCAGCTCAACCAGCCCGCGCTGCTGGCCGAGCGCTGCGGCATTGACGTGGTGGCGGACTTCCGCAGCCGCGACGTGGCCGCCGGCGGCCAGGGGGCGCCGCTGGTGCCCGCCTTCCATGCCCAGGTCTTCGGGCGGACGGACCAGGCCCGCGCGGTGCTGAACCTCGGCGGCATCGGCAACCTGACGCTGCTGCCGGCGGGTGGGGCGCCGGTCTCGGGATTCGATTGCGGCCCGGGCAATGCCCTGCTGGACCTGTGGGTGCAGCAGCACCTCGGCCAGGATTTCGATGCCGATGGCCAGTGGGCCGCGAGTGGTCAGGTGCACGGGGCGCTGCTGGGCGGGCTGATGGCCGAGCCCTATCTGGCCGAGGCGCCGCCCAAGAGCACTGGGCGCGACCTGTTCCACGCCGATTGGCTGGTAGCGCAGTTGCAGCGCTGCGCGGGCGTGTCGCCCCAGGATGTGCAGGCCACGCTGGCCGAGTTCACCGCCCGGGCCGCCACCGAGGCGCTGCATCGCCACGCCCCGCAGACCACCGATCTGCTGGTCTGCGGTGGTGGCGCGCTCAACGCCGACCTGATGCAGCGCCTGACGCGGCTGCTGCCTGGCGTGCGCGTGCGCAGCACCGCGGCCGAGGGCCTGCCGCCGATGCAGGTCGAAGCCACCGCCTTTGCCTGGCTGGCCGGGGCGCACCTGATGCGCCAGCCCGCCAACCTGCCGGCGGTCACCGGGGCGCGCGGACCGCGCGTGCTGGGCGCGCTCTACCCGGCCTGATCGGTCCGGTCGCTGCAGGCGTGAAAAAGCCGCCCGTGGGCGGCTGGTCGGTGTCGGCCGCTCCGCAGCGGCCGGCGCACCCTCTCCTGAAGGGTGGCTGCGGAGCCCGCAGCCGGGTGCAGACACTTACACCGAGAAGCTCGAGCCGCAGCCGCAGGTGGTGGTGGCGTTCGGGTTGCGGATCACGAACTGCGCGCCCTGCAGGTCTTCCTTGTAGTCGATCTCGGCGCCGACCAGGTACTGCAGGCTCATCGCGTCGATCAGCAGCGTCACGCCGTTCTTGCTCATCTGCGTGTCGTCTTCGTTGACGACTTCGTCGAAGGTGAAGCCGTACTGGAAGCCCGAGCAGCCGCCGCCCTGCACGAAGACGCGCAGCTTCAGCTCGGGATTGCCCTCCTCGGCGACCAGATCGGCCACCTTGGCGGCGGCGCTGTCTGTGAAGACCAGCGGTGCGGGCATCTCGCCGGCGGCGGGGGCCAGGTTCTCGGTCACGGCGTTCATGGATCGGTCCTTTGAGGCAATGGAAGGGGTCAGTGGTCGTTCGACGCCGCCAGCTTGAGCGTCGGCTTGTCGTCAGTGGCGCTGGCGTGGCGCAGTTCGCCGTCGATCTTGGCGCCCTGGTGCATTTCCAGGGCGTGGTAGTGCACGTCGCCGACGATGCGCGCCTTGGGCTGCAGCTCCAGCAGCTCGCTCGAGGCCACCGGGCCGTGCACTTCGCCGTTGATGATCACATGGCCGGCGATCACCTTGCCCATGATGCGGGCATTCTCGGAGATCACCACCAGGCTGGCGCCGTCACCGGCGGCGATGACGTCGCCGATGACCTCGCCATCCACGCGCAGGCCTTCGCTGAAACGCAGCTCGCCATGCACGGCGGTGCCCTCGCCGATCAGGCTGCGGATCGGGGGTTGCTTCTTGCGGCTGAACCACATGGTGATCGTCTCCAGGTTCCCAACGTTGTTGTCACAGGCGAGCCGTCTGGCTGGCCAGCACGGCGCCGCGGGCGTCCAGCACCCGCAACTGCACGAGTTTTACCACCGCCGCAGGCGGATGGTCCAGATGGCCCTCCAGGCGCAGGTACTGGCGCAGCTGGAAGGGCTGCGGCCCGCCGGGCATGGGCTGCGTCCAGGGCTTGCCGTCCTGCGTGCCCGACAGCGTCAGCTCGTAGCGCCCCTCGCTGGGCGCGGCCACGCGCGCCGGACTCATCACCAGCACCTGGTAGTGCAGCTTGCCCGGGCCGTCGGCCTCGACCTGGAAGGCGCGCACCTGGGGCGCGTCGCCATTCTGGCCGGCGGCTGGGAGCAGGCGCTCGAAGAAGCCCAGGTCGGCCTTGAGCTGCAGGTTGTCGGCCTCGACCTGGCGCAACTGCACCGCCAGCCGCTCCTGCGCGACCTTCTCGGCCTTGAGCAGGCTCTCGGCCGTGTTGGCGATGGACTGCGCCTTGTCCTTGTCGTCACGCAGCGTGCGCACCTCGGCGCGCAGCTGCTCGAGCTCGACCTTGGCGTCCTTGTCCAGGCCCGCCAGGTCCTTGCCGAATTCGAAGGCCCACAGCGCGATCGCCGCCGAGAAGCCCAGCGCCAGCGCCGCCACCGCCCAGCGCAGCGGCCAGGGCAGGTGGCTGCGCACGATCATCCGCGGGGCGGAGATCGAGAAGCGGCGGCGAAGGAGCTTCCAGCGCATGGTGCGGCAGTGTGGCCCGAAGACGCGAAAGGCCGCTTGCGGCGGCCTTCCGTGGATACCCGCAAAAACCGGGTGATCGATCAGCGCTTGCTGAACTGCTTCCGACGACGGGCGCCGTGCAGACCGACCTTCTTGCGCTCGACTTCGCGGGCGTCACGGGTGACGTAGCCGGCGCTGCTCAGGGCGGGCTTGAGGGCCGCGTCGTAGTCGATCAGGGCGCGGGTGATGCCGTGGCGGACCGCACCGGCCTGGCCGGACTCGCCGCCGCCGTGCACGTTGACCTGCACGTCGAAGGCTTCGTTGTTCTCGGTCAGCACCAGGGGCTGACGGACCACCATGATGGAGGTCTGGCGGCCGAAGTACTTGTCGACGGGCTTGCCGTTGACGACGATCTGGCCGGTGCCCTTCTTCAGGAAGACCCGGGCGACCGACGACTTGCGACGGCCGGTGCCATAGTTCCAGTTACCGATCATTCAACCGCTCCTCAGATTTCCAGGGCCTTGGGGGCCTGGGCGGCGTGCGGGTGCTCGGCACCGGCGTACACCTTCAGCTTCTTGATCATGGCGTAGCCAAGCGGACCCTTGGGCAGCATGCCCTTGACGGCCTTCTCCAGCGCGCGGCCGGGGTGCTTGGCTTGCATGTCCTTGAACTTCGTGGCGTAGATGCCGCCGGGGAAGCCCGAGTGACGGTAGTAGATCTTGTCGTTGGCCTTGTTGCCGGTGACACGGAGCTTGTCGGCGTTGACGATGACGATGAAGTCACCGGTATCGACGTGAGGCGTGTAGATGGCCTTGTGCTTGCCGCGCAGACGGAGTGCCACTTCGCTGGCGACACGTCCGAGCACCTTATCGGTGGCGTCAATCACAAACCACTCGTGCGTCACCTCGGCCGGCTTGGCGCTGAAGGTCTTCATGAGGGATCTCTTGAGTGAGAAGAAACGGCTGTGAACCGGGCTCCGGGCACCATCGGTGCTGCTTGCTGCAGCCTCTCAGGCCCCCCGGTGTGGCACCGGCATTCACGCCTGCAACCGCCCAAAAAGGCACCGCAGTTGTGAACCTCACCCCAGCCGAAAACGGGCGAAGCCGCGGATCATAACACAGGCACCGGAACCACACCAGGCGGTCATCTGACCGGAAATACAGGGTCTCCTCCTCACCGTGACGGGATGGATCTGTGTACAGTGCGGGTTATCCCTTAGTCACCGGAGCGCCCCTCCATGAGCGACCCCGTGTTTCCCCCGCCCGAGCCGGCCACCCGGCCCGAGGCCCACGCCCCGGCCTTCCGCTGGGTGCCGATCCGCTCGCTGTCCGAGCGGCAGCGGCCGCGCGTGCTGACCCACCTGCTGGGCCTGGAGGGACACGACCGCTACCTGCGCTTCGGCTACGCCGCCAACGACGCCCAGATCGGCCGCTATGTCGACCTGCTGGATTTCCGCCGCGACGAGGTCTTCGGCGTCTTCAACCGCCGCCTCGAGTTGATCGCGATGGCCCACCTGGCCTACCTGCCCGACGTGCCGGGCGAGCGGCCGATGGCGGAGTTCGGCGTCTCGGTCTCGCCCCAGGCCCGCGGCCGCGGCTTCGGCGCGCGCCTCTTTGACCACGCGGTGCTGCACGCCCGCAACCGCCACATCGACACCCTGATCATCCACGCGCTGAGCGAGAACACCGCCATGCTGCGCATCGCCCGCAATGCCGGCGCCACGCTGGAGCGCGAGGGCGGCGAGGCCGAGGCGCGCCTGAAGCTGCCCTCCGAGACCGTGGGTTCGCACTTCGAGGAACTGATCGAGGAGCAGGCGGCCGAGCTGAACTACGGCCTGAAGCAGGGTGCTCGCACGGTGGATGCGCTGCTGGGCCTGATCCAGGACGTCAAGGACGGCATCGCCCGCGTGCGCCGCAGCACGATCGAGTAGCGCTGCGGACACGGGGCGTACCATGCCCCGATGACCGACGCCCCCTATGCGACGCTCGATCCCGCAGGGATCCTGCAGGCCCTGTTCCTGGCCGGCCTGGAGCCCGACGGCCGGCTGCTGCAGCTCAATTCCTACGAAAACCGCGTCGTCCAGGCCCATCTGGACGACGGCCGCGTCGTGGTCGCCAAGTTCTACCGCCCCGGCCGCTGGAGCGATGCCCAGATCGCCGAGGAGCATGCCTTCTGTGCCGAACTGGCCGAGGCCGACCTGCCGGTGGTGGCGCCGCTGCCCTTGCAGCCGCGCGACGGCGTGGCCGACGAGCTGCGCCTGTCCGCCCTGACCCCCACGCTGGCCCACTGGCGCTGCCCCGAGGGCGGCGAGTTCCGCCTGGCCGTGACCGAGCGCCGCGTGGGCCGCGCCCCCGAGCTGGAACACCCCGACACCCTGGCCTGGCTGGGCCGGCTGATGGGCCGGCTGCACACCGTGGGCCGGCGCGGGCACTTCGAGCACCGGCGCCGGCTGGATGTGCAGACCTTCGGCCACGCGCCGCGCCAGCGCCTGATCGACAGCGGCCTGGTCAGCCCCGAGACCGCCGGCCGCTGGATCCACAGCAGCGAGCGCGCGCTGGCCCTGGTGGACGCCGCCTTCGCGCGCCACGGCCCGCTGGCCACGCTGCGCCTGCATGGCGACTGCCACCCGGGCAACGTGCTGTGGCGCGACGAGGGCGCGTTCGCCGGCCCCAACTTCGTCGACTTCGACGACTGCTGCACCGGCCCGGCGATCCAGGACCTGTGGATGCTGCTGCCCGGCGAGCGCGACGCGGTGCAGGCGGCCCAGTGGGCGCTGCTGGACGCCTACGCCGACTTCGCTGACTTCGACGACCGCGAGCTGCGGCTGATCGAGCCGCTGCGCACGCTGCGCATGGTCCACCACAGCGCCTGGATCGCCGAGCGCTGGAACGACCCGGCCTTCCCGGCCGCCTTCCCCTGGTTCGCCTCGCCCAGCTACTGGGCCCAGCAGGCCACCGAGCTGGACGAGCAGATCGAGCGCATGCAGGGTGGCTGAGCAACTGGCACGGGCGGGCCCGCTTGTTTCGGTATATTGAACAGCGGCGCCCGTACTGCGCGGCGTCTGTCACACCACGATCACTCAGGGATCCAGAACATGCACAGCTGCACCCGACTCTTCGCCACGGCGTTCTTCGCGCTGACGACCATCGCCGTCCAGGCACAAACCGACACCTGCCAAGCCCTGGCCGGCCGGACCCAGTGCCTGACCTTGAATTTCAGCAATGGCTGGAGCAGTGTCAGCTACACCGCCACCTTCGGTCCCAATGGCGCCTTCACGCTGGCCGATGGCTCGGACACGACCGGTGGCCGCTATACCTGCTACGGCGCCGGCATGACCGATGTGCGGTTCCCATTGTTCGGCGTCGAGCCAATGAGCCTGTACGGCCTGGCTGGCAAGAATGGCAAGACGATCAAGGGTTATGGCAAGCAGTTGGATCTGCTCTACATGGTCACCTTCAGCACTCAGCCGGGCGCCTGTCCGGCGAACCTGTGATCCTGGCCTGAGGCCCGGCACCCTGGACGCGGGCGCCGGGCCGCCCGGTCACGCCGCGGCCAGCAGCGCCGTCACGCGCTTCACATAGGCCGCAGGATCGTCCAGCTGGCCGCCATCGGCCAGCACCGCCTGGTCGAACAGGATCTGCGCCAGGTCGTCAAAGCGCGGATCGGTGGCCAGCTGCTTGACCAGCGCATGCTCGGGGTTGACCTCAAGGATGGGCAGCGAGGCCGGCGCCGCCTGGCCCGCCTGCTTGAGCATGCGCGCCAGGTGGGCGCTCATGCCGCCCTCGTCGGCCACCACGCAGGCCGGTGAATCCACCAGGCGCGAGCTGACACGCACCTCCTTGGCCCGGTCCTTCAGCGCGGCCTGCAGGCGCTCCAGCGTGGGCTTGAAGGCTTCGGTGGCGGCCTCGACCTGCTTCTTTTCTTCCTCGTCCTGCAGTTCGCCCAGGTCCACCGCGCCCTTGGCCACGCTCTGGATCGGGTGGCCGTCGAACTCGTAGAGGTGGCTCAGCAGCCACTCGTCCACGCGGTCGGTCAGCAGCAGCACCTCGATGCCCTTCTTGCGGAAGACCTCCAGCTGCGGGCTGCTCTTGGCCGCGGCCAGGCTGTCGGCGGTGATCACGTAGATCGCCTTCTGGCCCTCCTTCATGCGGCCCACGTAGTCGGCAAACGACACGCCTTCATCGGCGTGGGTGGAGGCGAAGCGCAGCAGCTTGGCCAAGCGCTCCTGGTTGGCGAAGTCCTCGCCCACGCCCTCCTTCAGCACCGCGCCGAATTCCTTCCAGAAGTCGGCGTAGCGGGCCTTGTCGTCGGCGCTGTCGCTGTCGGCCAGCGACTCCAGCATGCCCAGCACGCGCTTGGTGCTGCCCTCGCGGATGGCCTTCACATCGCGGCTTTCCTGCAGCAGCTCGCGGCTGACGTTCAGCGGCAGGTCGGCCGAGTCGATCACGCCCTTGACGAAACGCAGGTAGGTGGGCATCAGCGCCTCGGCGTCGTCCATGATGAAGACGCGCTTGACGTAGAGCTTGACGCCGCCGCGCTTGTCGCGGTTCCACAGGTCGAACGGCGCCTTCTTCGGCACGTACAGCAGCTGGGTGTACTCGCTGCGGCCCTCCACGCGGTTGTGGGTGTAGGCCAGCGGCGCTTCGCTGTCGTAGCTGATCTGCTTGTAGAAGTCCTGGTACTCGGCGTCGGTGATGTCGCTCTTGGCGCGGGTCCACAGCGCAGCGGCCTTGTTGACCGTTTCCCAGTCGTCGCTGACCACCTGCTCGCCCTTCTCGGCGTCCCAGGTTTCCTTCTTCATCAGGATGGGCAGCGAGATGTGGTCGCTGTACTTGCCGATGATCGACTTGAGCTTCCAGACCGACAGGAACTCGGCGGCGTCCTCGTCGCGCAGGTGCAGGATCACGTCGGTGCCGCGCGCGGCGCGCTCGATGGTTTCCAGCTCGAACTCGCCGGTGCCCTCGCTGCTCCAGCGCACCGCCTGGTCGGCCGGGAGGCCCGCGCGGCGGCTTTCCACGGTGATGCGGTCGGCGACGATGAAGCCCGAGTAGAAGCCCACGCCGAACTGGCCGATCAGGTTGGCGTCCTTCTTCTGCTCGCCTTCGAGCTTGGCCATGAACTCGCGCGTGCCGCTGCGGGCGATCGTGCCCAGGTGCGAGGCGGCCTCTTCCGCCGACAGGCCGATGCCGTTGTCGCGGATGGTCAGGGTCTTGGCCTCCTTGTCGAAGAACACGCGCACTTCCAGCGTGGGCGCGTCCTCGTACAGCGCGGCGTTGTCCAGCGCCTCGAAGCGCAGCTTGTCGCAGGCGTCCGACGCGTTGGAGACCAGCTCGCGCAGGAAGATCTCCTTGTTGGAGTACAGCGAGTGGGTGACGAGGTGCAGGATCTGCTTGACTTCGGCCTGGAACGAATGGGTCTGCTTGCTCATGGTTCTTGCTGTGGAGAGAAGGTGGGGCGGGCGCCTGACGCGCCGTGCGGGGCGCATGTGGGGCCGCCTGGCCGGGTTTCAAGAGGGACTACGATGTGCCGCCATGAACACCCTGGCCCACCGCATTGTCGACGCCCTGGCGCAGGCCCTGGGCCCCGGCCCCCGTCCGCCGGTGCGCGCCCTGCACCTGCCGCCCACCCCCTGGAGCGGCAGCAAGGATGGCGAATTCGGCGCGCTGGAGCTGGTCGACGGCTCGCTGGGCCTGGCCTACCTGCTGCTGGACGATGCGCTGGCCCGGCTGGCCGGCGGTGAGGCCGGCGAGGGCCTGGCCGGGGCCGATCCGCTCACCATCGCCCACTGGTGGGTGGAACGCGGCGGCGCCGCCCGCACGCTGGGCTTTGCCGCCGTCAACGCCCTCACCCGCCACCTGTTCGACCGCCACGGCTGGGTGCCACCCGAGGCCCCCGACTCCATCGCCGGCCTGGACCCGCAGCCCGGCGAGTCCATCGGCATGGTGGGTTACTTCCCGCCGCTGCTGAAACAGGTGACCGCCCGCGGCGCGCGGCTGACCGTGCTGGAGCTGCGCGCCGACCTGGTGGGCGAGGCCGACGGCGTGCGCGTGACGCTGGACCCCGCCGAGCTGGCCGGCTGCACCAAGGTGCTGGCCACCAGCACCACGCTGCTCAACCACAGCCTGGAGGGCGTGCTGGCCGCCTGCCACGGCGCGCAGCAGGTGGCGCTGATCGGCCCCGGCGCGGGCCTGTGGCCGGCGCCGCTGTTCGCCGCCGGCGTGACCGCACTGGGCGGCAGCTGGATCGTTGATGGCCCGGGATTCGCCGCTGCACTGCGCCGTGGCGAGCCCTGGGGCAGCCACGCCCGCAAGACGCTGCTGGACGCCACCACCTGGGCCCGCTGGACGAACGTACCATCCGCCTGATGACCCCGCCTGACCCTGAACTGGTGCGTACCCAGACCCTGGACTGGCTGGACCAGGCCGTGATCGGCCTGAACCTGTGCCCCTTCGCCAAGAGCGTGCGCGTCAAGGGCCAGGTGCGCACCGTGATCTCCGACGCGACAGACACCGACACCCTGCTGACCGAGCTGCTGGCCGAGCTGCAGCACCTGGCCACGGTGGACCCCGAGCAGACCGACACCACGCTGCTGGTGCATCCGCGCGTGCTGAGCGATTTCCTGGACTTCAACGACTTCCTGGATGTGGCCGACATGGCGCTGCGCCAGCTGGGCCTGGAGGGCACGCTGCAGATCGCCAGCTTCCACCCGCGGTTCCAGTTCGCCGGCACCGACGCCGACGACATCACCAACTACACCAACCGCTCGCCCTGGCCGATGCTGCACCTGATCCGCGAGAGCAGCATCGACCGCGCCGTGGCCGCCTTCCCCGAGGCCGAGGCCATCTACGAGCGCAACATCGAGACGCTGGAGCGCCTGGGCCTGGACGGCTGGCGTCAGCTCTTCCCCGACTTCCCCACCCCCGACAAGCCATGAAGAAGTTGCTGTGGCGCGGCCTGCTGGGCCTGCTGTTCCTGATCGTGCTGGCCGTGGCGTTTGCCGTGTGGTTCATGCTGCAGCGCCTGCCGCAGCGCGAGGGCACGCTGCCGCTGAGCGGCCTGAGCGCCGAGGTCACGGTGCGCTACGACGAGTGGGGCGTGCCCCACCTCCAGGCCGCCAACGAGGCCGACCTGTACCGCGCGCTGGGCTGGGTGCACGCCCAGGACCGGCTGTTCCAGATGGAGATGATGCGCCGCCTGGCGCGTGGCGAGCTGGCCGAGATCCTGGGCCCCAAGCTGCTGCCCACCGACCGCCTGTTCCGCACCCTGGGCCTGCGCCAGCGCGCCGACGAGCAGACCGCCGCGCTGGACATGAGCCGCCCCGCCAACCAGGCGCTGCGCGCCTACCTGGACGGCATCAACCAGTACCAGGCCACGCGGCCGCTGCCGCTGGAGTTCGTGCTGCTGGGCATCCCGCGGCGCGACTTCACCCCCGCCGACACCTACGCGGTGGCCGGCTACATGGCCTACAGCTTTGCCGCCGCGTTCCGCACCGAGCCCATCCTCAGCCGCATCCGCGACCAGCTGGGCCCCGACTACCTGAAGATCTTTGATCTGGACTGGCACCCCGAAGGCGCGGCCGACCACGGCGCGCGCCTCACCCAGGCCGACTGGCAGGGCCTGACCAAGCTGGCCCTGCTGAGCCAGGACGCCGTGCAGCAGGCCGCGCTGCCGCTGCTGGAAGGCAGCAACGCCTGGGTGCTGTCGGGCGCACGCACCGCCAGCGGCAAGCCGCTGCTGGCCGGTGATCCGCACATCAGCTTCGCCGCGCCGGCCGTCTGGTACGAGGCGCACCTGAAGGCGCCGGGCTTCGAGCTCTACGGCCACTTCCAGGCGCTCAGCCCCGCCGCGCTGCTGGGCCACAACCAGCGCTTCGGCTGGAGCCTGACGATGTTCCAGAACGACGACATCGACCTGGTGGCCGAGCACACCGACGCCGACCACCCCGGCCAGGTGCTGATCAAGGGCCAGTGGGTGCCGCTGACCCAGCGCGAAGAAGCCATCGCCGTGAAGGGCGCGCCGGCCGAGCGCATCGTGCTGCAGCGCTCGCCCCACGGCGCCATCATCAACACCGTGCTGGGCCCCGACGCCGGTCCCACCCCCATCGCGATGTGGTGGACGCTGATGGACAGCGACAACCCGGTGCTGGAAGCCTTCTACCAACTGAACCGCGCCGACACCCTGGCCGCCGCGCGCAACGCGGTGAAGGGCATCCACGCCCCCGGCCTGAACGTGCTGTGGGCCAACGCCAGCGGCGACATCGCCTGGTGGGCCGCCGCCCGCCTGCCGCAGCGCCCCGCCGGCGTACACCCCAGCTTCCTGCTGGACGGCCGCACGGCGGAGGCCGACAAGCCCGGCTGGCTGCCCTTCGAGCGCAACCCGCAGGAGGAGAACCCCGCACGCGGCTGGATCATGTCGGCCAACCACCAGCCCGCCAGCGCCGAGCCCGTGCCCGGCTACTACAACCCCTGGGACCGCGCACTGCGCCTGCAGCAGCAGCTGCAGGCCACCCCCAGCGGCTGGACCGTGGAGCGCGCCCGTGCGCTGCAGCTGGACGTGCAGACGAACTTCGGCCCGCGCACCCTGGCGCCGGTGCTGGCCGAGCTGCGCGCCGCTGCCACCAACGATGAGGAACGCCGCCTGATCGACCAACTCGCCGCCTGGAAGGGCGACCACCGCATCGACCAGATCGAGCCCACGCTGTTCTGGCAATGGCTCAACGAGCTGACCCGCCAGGCGATGGGCGACGAGCTGGGCGATGAACCGGGCAGCAGCGGCGTGGAGGCCTTGCGCCGCACCCGCGCCATCGAACAGGCCCTGCCCCGCCTGCTGGCCGACCCCGCCTCACCCTGGTGGGACCGGCGCGACACCGCCGACAAGAAAGAGACCCGCGCCACCATCGTGGCCGCCGCCTGGCAGGCCGCGCTGCAGCACCTGCGCGGCCTGTACGGCGCCGACCCCGCCACCTGGACCTGGGGCCGCGCCCACACCATCACGCATGTGCACCCGTTGGGCCGCCAGGCCCCGCTGGACAAGGTTTTCAACATCGGCCCCTGGCCCGCCCCCGGCAGCCGCGAGGTCCCCAACAACCTGGCCCAGCCCTTCGGCCCGGCCCCCTGGGCCGTGACCTACGGCCCCAGCACCCGCCGCGTCATCGACTTCGCCCACCCCGACCAGGCCCAGGGCAGCAACCCCGTGGGCCAGAGCGGCGTGTGGGGCGACCCGCATTACCGCGATCAGGCGGAGATGTGGTTGCGGGGGGATGTGCGAACGGAGTACCTCAGCGAAGAGGATGTCGCGGCACATGTGAAGCAGGCGCTCAGGCTGACGCCCTAGCCTGATCAGGGGGCTGGGGCCTGGCGCGTCACCCGGCGCCCTGCGCGGACGCACACAGCGCCGCGGCCAGCACGTCATGCGACAGGCCCTTGCCCTGCCAGATCTCGCCGAAGTCGAAGTCGGCCTGGTTGCTGAACACCACGACCGAGATGCCGCGCGCCGGCACGATGATGTTGCGCGCCTGGATGCCCCCGACATAGCCGCGGCGCTCCACCAGGTCCAGCGGCTCGGCACAGCCGGCGATCGGCGCGGCGAAGGCCCACACCCCCAGGCCGGCATAGCCCCACTTCGGCTCACCGGTCCACATCGCCTGGCGCGATGACGCGCTGACCAGGCGCCCGGCCAACAGGGCGCGGTTGAAGGTCAGCAGGTCGCGCGCCGTGCCTTCCATTGCGCCGGCGGCGCCGTAGGTGGCCATCACCGGTTGCGGTACTGGTTGGCCCTTGGCATCCATGGCCACCGCCATCGCCCGCGTCCGGCCCTCGTTCAGCCGAAGGCTGGCCAGGCCCAGGGGCTTGGCCAGGCGCTGCTGGAGGAGCTGACGCAGGGGCTGCCCGGTGACCTGTTCGAGCAGACCGGCCAACACCAGCGTGTCGCAGTCGCCGTAGAGGAAGCGCTCGCCCGGCACGGCCTTCGCCGGCCCGGCGCAGAAGCGCAGCGCTTCGGGCTGCCAGGGTGGGCCCTTGCGGCGGTAGAAGGACCAGACGCCATCGGCGTCCCGGGGGCTGTCGTCGGTGTGCGCCAGGCCGGAGGTGTGCTGCATCAGGTGCCGCACGGTGATCTGCGCGGCCCCCGGCGCCTGGAACGCCGGCCAGCGCCTGGCGAGCGTGTCGTCCAGCGCCAGCCGACCGGCATCCACCTGTTGCATGGCCAGGGTCACCGTCACCTGCTTGCTCACCGACCCCCAGCGCCACACCGCGCCAGGCTGGTGCGCCACGTCGGGTTGGCGCCGGGCCAGTCCCACAGCCTGCTCGAACCACACGCTGTCGGCATCGGCCACCAGCACCTCGCCCGCGAAGCCTTGGGCCTGGGCCGTGTTCACCACCTGCCACAGGCGGGCCCGGGTGATCGGCGGCGCCGTGGACGAAGCCTGCGCCTGCACCGCCCCCGCCCAGGCGGTGATGCATGCCGACAACAACATGACACGGCCACCTGGGGTCATCAGCGGTTCCTGTTTCAAGGCGCTTGCAGGACAGCAAGCGGACCGAGTGTACGCAGCGCACGGGCAGCGCGTGCAGGCGTCCGCACGACCAGGGTGGACACAGCCTGCGCGCTCGGCGGATCCCGGCGCCAACAGCCCACCCAGCGGCTGACCCCGGCCGTCACGCCCCCGACACGCTCCCCCGCGACGATGCCCAGCGTCGTCACCAACGCCTTGAGGAGCAGGACATGAAGATCAGGACATGTGCATGGGCCGCCGCGATGCTGCTGGCCTGCGGCGCGCAGGCGCAGACCTTGACGGGCTGGGCGCTGATGCCCGCCGCCACCTTTGCCGATGGCCCCACGTCGGGCCAGTTTGCGGCGCCCAACCCCTATGGCACGTACCTGCCGCCCTATCTGGGGCAGCAGCCGGTGCAGGGCTTCTCGGGCGTGTTGCCGGGACCGCGCCGCAACAGCTTCCTGTTCCTGGTGGACAACGGCTTTGGCGCCAGGGCCAACTCGGCCGATGCGGTGCTGCGGGCCTACACGCTGAAGATCGACTGGAAGACGGCGCGCGGCGGCAGCGGCAGCGTCAGCCCAGCCGACCTGGCGTCGGGCCGCCCGCGCGATGCCTTTGATGCCAGCACCCGCCTGTCATTCAATGACGCCCAGCACCAGGTGCCCTGGGCCATCCAGGCCGACTTCGAGCACTACTACAACGACCCGGCCAAGCCAGCGGTGGATGCCACGGTGCGCGAGCGTCGGCTGCTGACCGGTGCCGACTTTGACATTGAGTCGATCCGCCGCGACAGCCACGGCAACTACTGGCTGGGCGACGAGTTCGGCCCCTACCTGCTGAAGACCGACGCGCAGGGCACGCTGCTGCGCGCGCCCATTCCGCTGCCGGGTGTTTACGCACCTGAGAACAACGACGTGCTCAGCGGCCACGCCAGCGCCAACCTGCCGGCCAGCGGCGGCTTTGAGGGCCTGGCGCTGAACGCCAGCGGCACGCAGCTGTACACGCTGCTGGAGAAGACCGTGGCGGGCGATGCGGCCAAGACGCTGCGCATCGACCAGTTCGATCTGGCCACCGAGGCCTACACCGGCGTGCGCTACCACTACGTGCTGGAAGCCGCGGGCACCAACATCGGCGACATGGTGGCCATCGATGACCAGCGCTTCATCGTCATCGAGCGCAACGGCGCCACCGCCACCAGCGGCGGCACGCCGTTCAAGAAGCTCTTCCTGGTGGACCTGGCGGGCGTGGCGCCGGGCGGTGTTGTCCAGAAGACCGAGCTGGTCGACCTGATGAACCTGGCCGACCCGCATGACCTGAACGGCGACGGCAGCCAGGTCTTCACGCTGCCCTACGTGACGATCGAGAACGTCACGGTGATCGACGAGCGCACGCTGCTGGTGGCCAACGACAACAACTTCCCCTACGGCGGTGGCCGCGCGCTGACGGCCGACGACACCGAGTTCCTGCGGATCCGGTTGCCGGTGTCGCTGACCGGGCACTGAGCGCACCGACGGCCGGGCTGTCGGCTCGGCTGCTGTTCTCCGGCCGTTTCAACACGGTGGAGTCGGCCGACCATCGGCGGGTGTTGTCACGCCTGCGCAGGGATGGGCCGGACCCCTTTGGCCGTGCCGACTGAGACGCTGCCGCGCGCCGGCCACGACCTGCACCACGATGCCGCGGCGCGCGTGGTGCAGGCGCTGGAGCAGCTGCGGGGCGCGATCAGCGGCGCCACCGCTGGCACCCAAAGCATCGGCGCGGCGAACCGTGAAGAAGGCCCGGTACCAGGGCCTCAACTCCGGCCTCCGGCGGCCGATAAGACCGGGATCATCGGACAAAGCCCCTCCTCGCCCGTTTTGCCGCGGGCGGGGTGATTCGCCGTGGGCAACGCCAGGCGCTGGAGACACGAATGTTGAACAAGCTGAAGATCACGACGCGCCTGACCGCGGCCTTTGCGCTGCTGGTGGTCCTCGTCATGGCACTGTCGGGCCTGGCGCTGTGGCAGATGAGCGCGATGCGCGCCTCCACCCACGAGATCACCGACAACTGGCTGCCCAGTGTCAAGCGGGTGAATGCGATGAACACCCTCACCTCGGACTTCCGCCTGGCCGAGGTCCGGCATGTGCTGAGCACCGACGACGCCGAGATGGCCCGCATCGAGAAGGAGATCGCCGCCATCAAGGCCGACTTCGACAAGAACCGCGACGCCTATGTGCCACTGATCAGCAGCGCCGAGGAGCAGAAGCTCTACGACAGCTTCGCTGCCGACTGGAAGGCCTACCAGGCGATGCACGAGACGCTGATCGCCACCTCACGCCGGAACGAGACCGACGCCGCCCGCCGGATGCTCGAGACCGACAGTCAACAGATCTTTGACCGTTCCGGCGACACGCTGATGAAGCTGGTCGAACTGAACAACCAGGGCGCTGCCGACGAAAGCGCCAGGGCTGAGAAGGCCTATGCCGAGGCCCGCTTGTCGCTGGCGCTGGGGGTGCTGATGGCGTTGGGCGCGGCGGCGGTGTCCGGCCTGTGGCTGGTGCGTTCGATCGCCGCTCCGCTGGCGCATGCCGTCCAGGCGGCCGATCGCGTGGCGGCAGGCGACTTCAGCCAGCCGATCCAGGCTGACGGCCATGACGAGGCTGCGCAGGTGCTGAAAGCCCTGGCGCGCATGCAGGGCAACCTGTCGACGGTGGTGTCCGGCGTGCGCGCCAACGCCGAGAGCGTGGCCACCGCCAGCGCGCAGATCGCCCAGGGCAATGCCGACCTGAGCCAGCGCACCGAGGAGCAGGCCAGCGCGCTGCAGCAGACCGCGGCCACGATGGAAGAGCTCAGCTCCACGGTGCGCAACAACGCCGAGAGCGCCAGGCAGGCCAACCAGCTGGCGCAGGGCGCCTCCGGCATCGCCGCCCAGGGGGGCGAGGTGGTCGGCCGGGTGGTCACCACGATGCAGGGCATCAGCGACAGCAGCCGCAAGATCGGCGACATCATCGGTGTGATCGACGGCATCGCCTTCCAGACCAATATCCTGGCGCTGAACGCCGCGGTGGAAGCCGCCCGCGCCGGCGAGGAGGGCCGCGGCTTCGCGGTGGTGGCCAGCGAGGTGCGCTCGCTGGCCCAGCGCAGCGCCGAGGCGGCCAAGGAGATCAAGAGCCTGATCGGCCGCAGCGTCGAGCAGGTCGAGCAGGGCACGGTGCTGGTGGACCGGGCCGGCAAGACGATGGACGAGATCGTCGGCTCGATCCGCCGTGTCAGCGACATCGTGGCCGAGATCTCGTCGGCCAGCGTGGAGCAGAGCTCGGGCATCGCCCAGGTGGGCAATGCCGTGGGCCAGATGGACCAGGCCACGCAGCAGAACGCCGCGCTGGTCGAGGAAAGCGCCGCCGCCGCGGAGAGCCTGAAGACGCAGGCGCAGCAGCTCGTGGAGACGGTGTCGGTGTTCAAGCTGGCGCACGACGTGGCGCCGCCCGCGGTCAACTCGAGCGCCACGCGCGCGCCGGTGACTCGCCCGGCTGCGCTTCGCGCCACAGCCGCCCGGATCCCGCCGGCCAAGCCGGCCGAACCGGCCGCGGTCGCCTCGGCGGACAAGGACTGGGCCACGTTCTGACCACCCAAGAAGGGGCGCCTCGCGGCGCCCCTGGTGTCAATGTGATGACGCGAAGGATCAGCGCACCACCGCGATCTTGTCGCGCTTGCCAGCGCTGTCGGTGTACAGCGGCAGCGCGCCGGCCTTGACCATGGCGGCCATCGGTACCCCATCGGGTCGACTTGACCGTCCCAATGCAGGAGGGTTTATGCTTGAGGTTCTGCGCCGTTCCCCTGTTTTGCTCTGGCCCGTGTCCTTGTGAAGTCGATTCGCGTCCTCGTGCTGCTGCTGGTGGCCTTGCTGCTCCCCATCCGGGGTGCGGTGGCGGTCACCATGGTGTGCGCGGAGATGGGCGGGGCGGGCCAACGGCCTGCCTCGACCGCGCACGTGCATCAGGCCCTTCACCTGGATGACGCAGACACCGTGGTCGGTCATCACCACGGCGATGCGCAGGCCCATGCCGACCATCACGCCCACGGTGCACCGGAGCACGCAGCGACCGATGCAACTGACAGCACCACGAGCGACACCTGCCACATCTGCGCCAGTGGCTGTGGCGTGGCGGCGCTGCTGACGGCCTTCCCGTCCCCCTGGGTCGCCACGCCGGTGGCGCGGACCCTGTTCCCCAGCCTGTCCTTGCCCGCGCTGGATTTCCAGCTTGACGGCCAGGACCGGCCACCCCGAACCCTCTGACCCCACCCGGCCTGCGCCAGCAGGCCCGTCGGGACTCGTCCGCCTGCCGGACGGGTTGTCTGGCCGGGCGCCATGCCCCGGCCGCCAGATGCGTTCACGCCATGAAGACATCCGTCACCCGCTGGGTGGCGCCCCTGCTCGCCAGCATGCCGATGCTGGCCATCGGGCAGGCGCTCCAGCGCACCGAACCGGGCACCCTGCCCACCCCCACCGCGTTCACGAACTACCAGGCCTACCGCGACATCGAGCCGGGTGACTGGCGCCGCCTGAACGAGACCGTGGGCACGGCCGCCCTGAAGTCCGCCGCCCCGCCGGCCGCCGCGCCCGCTTCCAGCATGGCCTCGCCAGCCAGACCGGCGATGCCCATGCCCTCTGCGGCCTCCAAGGCCATGCCGCACCACATGCACCGCGGCGGTCACGACCAGATGCACGGAGGCCGGCCATGATGCGCCTCACCGCGGTGGCTGCCGCCAGCCTGCTGCTGGCCGGCTGCGCATCGTTCTCGCCGGACGGTGGGTTCAACGAGGTCGACGCACTGACCAGGGAGCGCATCGGGCAGTCGCCGTCGCTGCAACGCAGCGCCGACGCGCAATCGGCCGCCGCGGCACGCGTGGCCCAGTTGGTCAAGCAGCCGCTGACAGCCGACAGCGCCGTCGAGCTGGCACTGCTGAACAACGCCGCGCTGCAGGCCAGCTATGCGGAGCTGGGCGTGGCCGAGGCCGACCTGGTCCGGGCAGGCCGATGGGCCAATCCCTCGTTCAGCTTCGGGCGCCAGAGCGGCCGTGGGTCGGTCGACATCGACCGGGCGGTGCTGTTCGATGTGCTGGGACTCTTCACGATGCCCGTGGCACGCCAGGTCGAACAGCGGCGCTTCGAGCAGGCCCAGATACAGGCGGCGCTCGACACCGTGGCCGTGGCCCAGGCGGCTCGCCAGGCCTACTTCGAAGCCGTCGCGGCGCAGCAGCTGGTGGGCTACTTCGGCCAGGTCAAGGAGGCCGCGGAGACCTCGAACGAACTGGCCCGTCGCATGGTGGCCGCGGGCAACTTCAGCCGGCTGGCCCAGATGCGCGAACAGTCGTTCTACGCCGACGCCACCGCCAACCTGGCACGCACGCAGCACCAGGCCGTGGCCGCGAAGGAACGCCTGGTCCGCGCCCTGGGCCTGACCCGCGACCAGCTGGGCATCCAGTTGCCGGAGCGCCTGCCGGACCTGCCGGCGGTGCCGCTCGAGCCGCGAGACGCCGAGCAGACGGCGATGGACCAGCGGCTCGACGTGCGGCTGGCCAAACGCTCGGCCGAGGCCACCGCCCGTTCGCTGGGCCTGTCTCAGGCCACGCGCTTCGTCAATGTGCTGCATGCCGGCTACGCCAACGCCAGCGCCACGGGTGAGCGGCGCACCAACGGCTACGAGATCGAGCTGGCGCTGCCGCTGTTCGACTTCGGTTCGGCCCGCGTGGCCCGCGCCGAGGCGATCTACCTGCAGGCGCTGAACCGCACGGCGGCCATCGCGGTGCAGGCCCAGTCCGAAGTGCGCGAGTCCTATTCGGCCTACCGCACGGCCTACGACCTGGCCAGGCACTACCGGGACGAGGTGGTGCCCCTGCGCAAGCGCATCTCCGAGGAGAACCTGCTGCGCTACAACGGCATGCTGACCAGCGTCTTCGATCTGCTGGCCGACGCCAAGGATCAGATCGCCGGCGTGGTGGGCGCCGTGGAGTCGCTGCGCGACTTCTGGGTGGCCCAGACCCACCTGCAGACCGCCCTGACCAGCGGCTCGCCCGGCACGCCCAGCGCGCCGGGCGCCGCCCGCACAGCCGCAGCCAGCCCGGCTGGCGGCCACTGACCCCCGAAACCACCATGAGCAACCGCAGAACCTTCTTCAAGGCCGCTGGTGCCACCTTCCTGGGTGCCGCCGCCGTCAGCCGCGCCGGGGCGGCGTTGCTGCCCGAGGCGGTCGTCCAGACCTCGGCCGCCACCCAATTGCCGCCGCCGCCGCCCAACGGTCGTCCCTACCAGCCCATCGTCACGCTCAACGGCTGGTCGCTGCCGTGGCGCGTAAAGGACGGCGTCAAGGAGTTCCACCTGGTGGCCGAGCCGGTGGTGCGCGAGATCGCCCCCGGCATGACGGCCAATCTCTGGGGCTACAACGGCTCCAGCCCCGGTCCGACCATCGAAGCCGTGGAGGGCGACCGCATCCGCATCTTCGTCACCAACAAGCTGCCGGAGGTCACCTCGGTGCACTGGCACGGCATCCTGCTGCCCTCGGGCATGGACGGGGTGTCCGGCCTGACCCAGCCGCCCATCCAGGTCGGCAAGACCTTCGTGTACGAGTTCGTGCTGCAGCGCGCCGGCACCTTCATGTACCACCCCCACGCTGACGAGATGGTGCAGATGGCCATGGGCATGATGGGCCTGTTCATCGTGCACCCCAAGGACCCGCGCCAGTTCAAGGTCGACCGTGATTTCGGCTTCATCCTGAACGCCTACGACATCGCGCCCGGCAGTGCGACCCCCCAGGTCAACACGATGCTCGACTTCAACCTCTGGACCTGGAACAGCCGCGCCTTCCCCGGCATCGATCCGTTCGTGGCCCGCACCGGCGACCGTGTGCGCATCCGCGTGGGCAACCTGACGATGACCAACCACCCCATCCACATGCATGGCCCGCATTTCGAGGTCACCGGCACCGATGGCGGCTGGGTGCCCAAGTCGGCCCGCTGGCCCGAGGTGACGACCGACATTGCCGTCGGCCAGATGCGCGCCATCGAGTTCAACGCGCTGGCCGGCGACTGGGCCATCCACTGCCACAAGAGCCACCACACGATGAACGCGATGGGCCACGGCGTGCCCACCATGATCGGCGTGGACCATCGCGACATCGCCAGAAAGATCTCCAGCCTGGTGCCCGACTACATGGTGATGGGCGAGCGCGGCATGCACGACATGGCCGAGATGGAGATGCCGATTCCCGACAACACCCTGCCGATGATGACCGGCACCGGGCCGTTCGGCCCGGTGGGCATGGGCGGCATGTTCAGCGTGGTGAAGGTGCGCGACGACGTGGCGCGCGGCGACTACAAGGACCCGGGCTGGTACCGGCACCCCGCGGGAACCCTCGCCTCCGAATACACCAGCGAGGCCCCCGCCCTGCCCGCCGCGCCGCGGGCCTCGGCGCCACCGTCAGACGCGAGCACCTTGCAGGTCCGCAAGCCCAGCGGCCATGACCACCATTGAAGGACAGCGATGAAGACCCTCCACACACTGACCACGGCCAGCCTGGTGCTGGCCTGCCTGGGTGCGCAGGCGCACGGCGACGAGACCCACCCGATGAAGACGCACCGCTATGACCCCCGCCAGGTCGAGGAGCGCGCCTTCGGCAGGGAAGGCGACCCGGGCAAGGTGTCGCGCACGGTCCGGCTTGAGATGAGCGATGCGATGCGCTTCACGCCCTCGGAGGTCGTCGTCCAGCGCGGACAGACGGTGAAGTTCATCGTCACCAACAAGGGCCGGCAGCTGCACGAAATGGTGCTGGGCACGCCGCAGGAATTGAAGGAGCACGCCGAGCTGATGAAGAAGTTCCCGACCATGGAGCACGCCGACGCGAACATGGCGCATGTGAAACCCGGCGCCAGCGGCGGCATCGTCTGGCAGTTCACCCAGGCGGGCGAGTACCAGTTTGCCTGCCTCATCCCGGGTCATTTCGAGGCCGGCATGGTCGGAAAGGTGGTGGTCCAGTGAAACGACGTTCATTCATGGCGCTGGCCATCGGCGCGGCGGCAACCTGGACCCGGCCCGCAAGCGCGCTCCAGGCACTGCCCCGGGTCGAGGTCTACAAGAACCCCAACTGTGGCTGCTGCGGCGCCTGGGTCGACCACATGCAGGCCGCCGGGTTTCCCGTGAAGGTGACCCTGGTGGACGACACCGCCGTCATGCGCCGCCGTGTCGGCCTGCCCGATCGGTTCGGGAGCTGCCACACGGCGCTGGTCGGTGGCTATGTGCTGGAGGGCCATGTGCCGGCCAACGAGGTCAAGCGCCTGCTCGCCCAGCGGCCGGACGCCATCGGCCTGGCCGTTCCCGGCATGCCCGCGGGCTCACCCGGCATGGAGGTGGGAACCCGGAAGGATCCCTACCAGGTGCTGCTCATCGACAAGCGCGGGCGCGACACCGTGTTCGCGGCCTACCCCAAGGCCTGAAGGAGATCCCCATGACATTCGTTCCCACCCTCGCTGCCACGCTGTTCGCCACGCTGGCTGTCACCGCGGCACCGGCCCAGGCCCAGACGCCCACCGACCCCTCAACCCGCCCCGCGCCAGCGGTCTCGGCAGCCCCGGAGCCCACCAGTGACGGCGAAGTCCGCAAGGTGGACAAGGCCCAGGGCAAGCTCACGCTCAAGCACGGCCCGATCAAGAACCTGGACATGCCCCCGATGACCATGGTCTTCAAGGTCAGTGACCCCCAGCTGCTCGAGGGCCTGAACCCGGGCGACAAGATCAGGTTCGCGGCCGACAACCTGAACGGTGCGATGACGGTGACCGCCGTGCAGGTGCTCAAGTAGCGCGAGCCGGCGGCCGTCTGGCGTTGAAGCCCGTGCTGGCTCCATCTGGCCAGGCCGTGGCGCGGCCCTGTCGCCAAGTTCGCATGAGCGAAGGCTCGTCTAACGACGCATCGTGACCCGCTGGCGGCGACCGTGTGTCGCCTCGACCGGGCAGGCTCCCAGGACGTGGACGGCGACTCGAGACTGAACTCAGACGGTTGCCTTGCGCCTCTGGCCGCCTGTTCTCGACCCTCAGCGATCCAAGACGGCCATCGAGACCGGTCGCTCACCTCACCATTGCGGCTCAGCTAGCAATCAGGGAAGCTGAATGGCCTTGGAGAGGTGCGCGTAAACGGCGCCCACTCTGCGCAGATGTCGTGCATCCGGATGCGTAAGCAGCCACAGCTCCGTCTCGCACTCCGGCAGCGGGTCGGTCAAGCGCACGAGATCTTTTCGACCTTCCGCAAGGAACAAGGGAACCACGCCGACACCCAGGCCCAAGGCTACGAGCTCCAACACGGACAGGATGCTGCCGACCTGATATCGAGGAGCCACCTTTGGAAAGTGGCGCTTGCGCCACACGACCGAAGGATGCTCGGGTAGGGCTTCGTCGGGCGCCACCCAGTCCAGGCTCCCCGCCTGGGCCGGCTCGAAGCTCCGAAGCCGAGCCCGGCGCGCCGCATACAGCGCCACGCGGATCGGCCCGATCTGCTTGCCGACGAGGTGAGCGGGTGGGCGCTTTGTCGCCCGAACCGCGATGTCCGCATCGCGCCGCGTGAGGCTCGCCAGTTCATTGCCAGTGTGCAGCTCGAAGGCCAGGTGGGGGTGCTCCTCTCGCAAGGAAGCCAGCGCTGGCGCGACCAGACCATGCAGGACGGTGTCGGTTGTCGTAATACGAACTGTGCCCGAGATGTGGGACGGCGCCGACTCCACCGTGGCGCGCGCCGCCTCAAGCGCACTCTCGATGGATTCCGCCTGAACGGCCAGCTCCTGGGCGAGTTCAGTCGGCACGTAGCCCGTACGCGTTCGCTCGAACAGCGGTCGACCCAGGCCGCGTTCGATGCGCTGCAAGGCCCGAAACACCGTCGAGGCGTCGACCCCCAGCCGCTCTCCCGCGGCCGCCAAGGTCCCTGTGCGCGTCATGGCCAAGGTCATCTCCAGGTCGCCTGGCCCAATTCTGTATTGCGTTCGAGCAATCATCAATTTCCTTTCGGCCTATGGCGTTTGCCTTGGGGCAATCCTACATTGGCTTCGTCATTCACTTCCATCCCTGTCCCATGAATTCCGTTCCCGCCACCTCCTCCTCCGCTGCCTGGGGCATCGCGCTGCTGCGCGTGAGCCTCGGTGTCATGTGGATCGCCCACGCGCTGCTGAAGCTGTTCGTCTTCACCCTGCCGGGCACCGCACAGTTCTTCACCAGCATCGGGTTCCCCGGCTTCCTGGCGTACCCCGTCTTTGCAGTCGAACTGGTTGGCGGCCTCGCACTCCTGCTGGGAATCTATGCGCGCCAGGCCGCGCTGGCCCTCGTCCCCGTCATGGCAGTGGCTGCCTGGGTGCATGTGCCCAACGGCTGGGTTCACACCAGTGCCGGCGGCGGCTGGGAATACCCGGTGTTCCTGATCGTCGCCTCCATTGCGCTGTGGCTGCTGGGTGACGGGGCTGTTGCTCTAAAGCGTTCGTCAAAGTTCACCCCTCGCTTTGCCTGACCCACATCGGAGACTTTGATGAAGCAAGCATTGATCGCCATCGAGCAGATTCCGGAGTCCGGAGCAGTCACAGTGGACTTCTTCGGCCGCCCGGCACTTGCGTACCGGGCGGAGGGACAAGTCTGTGCCACCCTGGCAATCTGCCCTCACCTGGGTGGTCCGCTGGAGTGGAAGGACGGTGAACTCGTCTGCGGCTGGCACGGTCAGCGCCACGACGCATCCACAGGTGCCTGCCTGCGTGGTCCGGCTCCTGGGCAGCAGGCCATGCGGCTTCCCACACGCGTCGAAGACGGCGTCTTGCACTATGTCTGGGGCGAATGAAATGAGCGTCGCCGGACTGACCTTGGTCAGCCACGCGCTGTGTCCGTACGTGCAGCGCGCGGCCATCGTGCTGGCCGAGAAGGAGGTGCCATTCGAGCGGCGGGATATCGACCTGGCCCGCAAGCCCGACTGGTTCCTGCGTGTGTCGCCGCTGGGCAAGACGCCCGTGCTGCTCGTCGGCGACGAGGCCATCTTCGAGTCGGCCGTCATCTGCGAATTCCTGGACGACACGACGCTGCCTCGGCTGCACCCTGCCAATGCGCTCGAGCGAGCCCGTCACCGCTCGTGGATGGAGTTCGGCTCCAACGTGCTGAACCTCATCGGGGCCTTCTACAACGCCCCCGACGAGCAGACGCTGCAGGTACGGGCAGCGGACATCCGGGAGAGGCTTCAGCAACTGGAGGCCGCGCTCGGCTCGGGGCCGTTCTTCGCGGGCGCATCGTTCAGCATCGTCGACGCGGTCTTCGGGCCGGTGTTCCGGTACTTCGACGTGTTCGACACCATCGCCGACTTCGGGTTCTGGGACGACCTGCCAAAGGTGCGTCGGTGGCGTGAAGCGCTTGCACGACGGCCATCGATTCAGAAGGCCGCGAGTCCGCAATATCCAGCCTTGCTCATGGCGTTCGTGGTCAAGCGAGGCTCGGCTCTCAGCGCAATGTGTCGCGAAGGGGCCGCGACCTCGTCAACTTGAACTCTCGCGTGCGACTACTGCCGGGCCGATAGAACCAAGACCGCTCCTGGCCGATAGCAGGCGATGAGCGCCGCAGCATCGATCGACCGCCACCGCTGCTTGACCGCCGCCGCGCCACCAAGCAAAAAAGGGGCGCCCCACGGCGCCCCTCGTGTCGTTATGGTGATCCGAAGGATCAGCGCACCACGGCGATCTGGTCGCGGTTGCCACCCTTGTAGGTGTACAGCGTCAGCGCGCCGTTCTT
>NZ_JAGQDF010000008.1 GCF_018069875.1 Ideonella alba
CGTGCCTCCAGCCTGCAGCGCATCAGCCTGCGCGAGCACATCGCCTGGCTCGATGAGCGCATCGCCCGCCTGGACATCGATCTGACCCACGCGCTGCGCACCTCCAGCGCCTGGCGTGACAAGGACGACCTGCTCAAGCAGATTCCCGGCGTGGGCTCGCTCACCCGTGCTGCCATGCTGGCCTGGCTGCCTGAGCTGGGCTCGCTCAAGCGTCGACAGATCGCCGCACTCGTGGGTCTTGCACCCTTCAACCGCGACAGCGGTACTCACCGCGGCGCGCGCGTGATCTGGGGTGGCCGCGCACAGGTGCGCCGCATCCTCTACATGGCCACGGTCGCAGGCATCCGATGCAACCCAGTCCTGCGCGAGTTCTATCAGCGCCTGCGTGCCCAAGGCAAGCCCGCCAAGGTCGCGCTCACCGCCTGCATGCGCAAGTTGCTCACCATCATGAACGCCATGCTCAAGCACCACTCCGATTGGGCTCCAGGGCTTGACGCGCAACACAGTTGCTAACGTTCGAGCTGAGCCGCGCACACCGGCATGGCGCTTGGCCCGCTGGACGGATGATGACCTAAGCCGGGAAGCGGGCCAAGTGCCATGACGGTGGGCGTCGGTTCGAGCGAGGGGTTAGGCCTCACTGTGCTTGTACTCGCCATCAGGCGCATCCGGCGGAAGATCACCTTCGCTCACGTAGTTGTAGCCCAGACCAACTGAGTAGATGGGAAGACCAAGTGCAAGCGCCAGATCCCGATGCCGCTTGAAGGCGAATACATAATCGCCTCTTAGCGCAGCCTCTACCTTCTCTGGGTCGGTGGCGTTGAACACGCTACAGAGCCGTTCCGCATCTCCACCCAGCGGCTCATCGGTATCTGCGCTCTCGTCAAAGAACGACGGGCTAGAGTTGTACTCGTCTGTTTTGATCCCATTCTCATACAGCTCGAAATACAAGACGTCGTCGTCGTGATTCAAGACGGCCAATACGGGGCAGCTGAACTGCTTTGAGATCTGTGAGGCCAAGCCAGCCAAGACTTCGCCATCTTGTTCCTCGCACTCTGCATCGAGCACCACAGCTTGGCCATGTTCCACCTTGGACACAAATGCTGGTCTATCGTGCAGCCACTCTAGAAGCTGCGCCTGAGACGGACCACGAACGGTGTGGTTTGTATAGAACGATCCCAAGGGCGTCTCCTGTGAGGCCTAACGTGTTTTGGGGATCAACAGCCTGCGCCACTATTGGACCACTGCGCCCTAAGATGGCTGCCACTGGCAGTCGCAAGTGCCTGTCGCATCTGTCATTTCTCCCTGATGTGCTGGATATTTATCCAGTATGAAATTCGGCGCGAAAACCGGCGCCTGTTACAAACCATTCTGCAGCGCGGCGTGGGGGCTGCCAAGGGCCACGGCAGCCTCTGGGCATCCTTCTTCCGAGGGGGGCGGCGTCCGGTCCTCAGCCCCTCAAGGTCACCGACGGCAGCTCCCCAAACTGCTTCTTGTAGTCCAGCGCAAACTGCCCCAGGTGCCAGAAGCCCCAGCGGCTGGCCACGTCCTGCACGGTCAGGCCGCGGTCGCGGCCGGTCTTGAGTTCGCGGCGGGCGCCGTTCAGGCGCACCAGGCGCAGGTACTTCAGCGGGCTGGTGCCCAGCACGTCCTGGAAGCAGTAGTTGAGCTTGCGGCGGCTGGCGCCGACCTGGCGGCACAGCTCCAGCACGCTCAAGGGTTCAGCGGTGTTGCCCAGCATCAGCTCGCAGGCGCGGTCCACCACACGGCGGCGGGCGCCCACGGTCTTCAGCTCGGTGGTGTCCACGGCGGCGGGCAGGGCCTCGATCCATTCGATCAGCACGGCGTCGCGGGCCTGCTTCAGCGTGGTGTCGTCCAGGGCGTCGGTGCCGCGCTCGGCCAGGTGGGCCATGGTGGCCAGGTGCAGCTGCTGCACGGCCTGGGCGGCGGCGGGGCGGGTGCGCAGCACGATCTGGCTGTCCAGCCAGCGCGCCAGCGGCTTCTGGTACATGCGCTCCCACAGCGGGTTCAGCAGCTCCTCGCTGACCACCACGCCGATCAGGGTGGACCCGGCCGGGCTGAGCAGGTCCAGGTCGTCGCTGCGGCCCACCATGATGGCCTGGGCGTCCAGGCGCTGGCCGTTGAAGATGGCCTCGCCCTGCAGCGCCGGCATCATCGCGAAGCCATAGTTTCCCTGGCCCAGGTGGCCTTTCTGGTGCACCGCCTGGCTGACCTGCTCGCGCACCAGGCGCAGGCCGGGCAGCTGCAGGTGCTGCACCGCACCGCGAAAGCTGCCGGCGCTGAGCTGCTGGTAGCGCAGCTGCCAGTCGGGCTGGCCCTCGGCCAGCTCGTCCAGATCGGAGGTTTCCAGCAGGTGGTGCCAGGCCGGCGAGGCGTCGCCGGGCGGGCGGGGCAGGGCGCTCATGGTGGCGCCGATTCTGCGCGCCGCACCCCGGCCGCGGTGCGGCCCCTGGTACAAACACCGGGCCCCTTTTGCGCAAAACTGATAGTCGCCCCGCCTGCGCGGCGCGTAGCCTGCCGGCCACCTTTGCCCGCTCGCCCGCACGCCCACACCCACCCCACGGAGAGACGACCATGCTGCACCGCCGCCAGATCCTGCAAGCCCTGCTGGGCGCCACCGCCGGTCCGGCGGTCCTGGGCGCCCACGCGGCCGACGCCTTCCCGTCCAAGCTGATGACGATGATCGTGCCCTACCCGGCGGGCGGCCCGTCCGACTTCATCGCCCGCCAGATCCAGCCCGAGCTGTCGCGGCTGCTGGGCCAGCAGATGATCGTCGAGAACGTCGGCGGCGTGGGCGGTGCGCTGGGCATCCAGAAGGCCATCGCCGCGCCGCCCGACGGCCACACGCTGACCATGGCCTCGCCGATGGAGCTGGTGCTGGCGCCGCTGGGCCTGTCGGCGGTGAAGTTCAAGCCCGAGGACATGCGCCTGGTGGCGCTGCTGGTGACCACCACCATGGTGATGCTGGCCCGCAAGGACCTGCCCGCGTCCAGCGTGGACGAGCTGGTGGCCATGGAAAAGAAGCCCGGCGCCAAGGAGCTGAGCTTTGGCAGCGTGGGCCCGGGCTCGCTCTACCACCTGGTGGCCGAGAAGTTCTCGCAGCAGACCGGCCTGAAGATGCTGCACGTGCCCTACAAGGGCGCCGCGCCGCTGATCACCGACCTGATGGGCGGCCAGATCGACATCGTCTTCATGCCGCTGTCGGGCCCGGTGCCGGGGCTGATCAAGGAGGGCAAGGTCAAGGCCTTCGGCGTGGCGTCCAAGGCGCCCCACCCGCTGTTCCCCAACCTGCCCACGCTGACCAGCACCAAGGCGCTGGACGACTTCGAATTCGACCTCTGGGCCGGCCTGGAAGTGCCGCGCGGCGTGCCCGACGCAGCGGTAGAAGCCCTGAACAAGGCGGCGCTGCAGGCATTGCAGAATCCGGACATCCGCAAGGCCTACGAGGGCACCGGCAACGTGGTCGGCAAGCCGATGAACCCGGCCGAGCTGCAGCGCTTCTACACCGCCGAGATCGCCCGCTACACCGCCATCGCGAAATCGGTGAACCTGCAACCCCAGTGAGTCTGCCCGCCGTTGAGCCCTGACGCCAGCGACCCGACCGATCTGCCCGCGCACCAGCTCTCGCGTCTGATCCATGCGCGGGCGCTGTCCTGCACCGAGCTGATGCAGGCCACGCTGGCGCGCATCCACCGCTTCAACCCGCTGCACAACGCGATCGTCAACCTGGCGCCGGACGACGAGTTGCTGGCCCAGGCCCGCGCCTTCGATGCCGAACTGGCCGAGGGCCGCTCGCGCGGCTGGATGCATGGCCTGCCGCAGGCGATCAAGGACACCGGAAACGCCGCCGGGTTTCCCACCACCTTCGGCAGCCCGCTGCTGAAAGATGCGGTGGCGCCCACCGACGGGCTGATGGCGGCGCGCATGAAGTCGGCCGGCTGCATCGTCATCGGCAAGACCAACATGCCCGAGTGGGGCCTGGGCTCGCACACCTTCAATGCGCTGTTCGGCCCCACCCGCAATGCCTGGGACCCGGCGGTCAGCGCCGGCGGCAGCAGCGGGGGGGCGGCGGTGGCGCTGGCGCTGCGCCTGCTGAGCGTGGCCGATGGCTCCGACTTCATGGGCTCGCTGCGCAACCCGGCGGGCTGGAACCATGTCTTCGGCCTGCGCCCCAGCCAGGGTCGGGTGCCGTTCTGGCCGGTCGCCGATGTCTGGGTCGACCAGCTGGGCACCGAAGGCCCGATGGCCACCTGCGTCGAGGACCTGGCGCGCCTGCTGCAAACCCAGAGCGGCCACGACCCGCGCCAGCCACTGTCGATCGCCGGCCCGGTACCGGCCTTCGCGCCGGTGCGCCCGCACGCGCTGCGTGGCCTGCGCATCGGCTGGCTGGGCAACCTGGGCGGCCACCTGGCGCTGGAGCCCGGCATTGCCGAGGTCTGCACGCAGGCGCTGCGGGTGTTCGAGGACGGCGGCGCCATGGTCGAAACGGCCGCGCTCGACACCGACCTGGAAGCCGTCTGGCGCGCCTGGCTGGTGTGGCGCCGCGCGCTCACCGGCAGCCGGCTGACGCCGCTGCTGGCCCGCCCCGGCGCGCGCGAGCAGATCAAGGCCGAGGCGCTGTGGGAACACGACCAGGCGGCCGGCCTGACGTTTGCCGACTTCATGGCCGCCAGCCAGGCGCGCAGCGCCTTCACCCAGAAGATGCTGGCCGCGCTGCAGCGCCACCAGGTGCTGGCGCTGCCGGTGGCCCAGGTCTGGCCCTTCCCGGTGGAGTGGCGCTGGCCGCAGCGCATCGGCGAGCGGGTGATGGACACCTACCACCGCTGGATGGAGGCCACGCTCTACGCCACCTTCGCCGGCCTGCCGGCGCTCAGCCTGCCCTCCGGCTTCGACCCCACCGGGCGCTGGCCGATGGGCCTGCAGCTGATCGGCCCGCCGCAGGGCGAGGCCCTGCTGCTGCAGGTGGCGGCGGCCTACGAGCAGCGGGTGCCCGAGCTGCTGGCGCGGCGGCCGCCCGAGCCGAACTGAGGTTCACCCTGCCCCCGCTGTGAGCGTTTTTCGATAACGCCTGCAGCCCCTGGCGCCGCAGACTGGCGGCGTCATGCACACACCCGACTACCCGAGCCTGGCCCTGCACGTGGCCGGCCGCTGGATCACCCAGGCCAGCGGCGGCCAGCGCCCGGTCATCAACCCCGCCGACGAATCGGTGCTGGCCGACCTGCCGCTGGCCGGCGCCGCCGAGCTGGCCGCAGCCGCCGAGTCGGCGCAGCGCGGCTTTGCCAGCTGGCGCCGCACCAGCGCGCTGGAGCGCTTCACGCTGATCCGCCGCGCCACCGATCTGCTGCGCGAACGCGCGCCGGCCATCGCCCGCGTGCTGACGCTGGAGCAGGGCAAGCCGCTGGCCGAGGCGCTGCGCGAGGTCACGCTGTCGGCCGACATCATCGACTTCCAGGCCGAGGAGGCCAAGCGCCTCTACGGCCGCACCGTGCCGCCGCGCGTGCCGGGCCTCCTCAGCCAGACGGTATTGCGCCAGCCGGTGGGCCCGGTGGCGGCCTTCACGCCCTGGAACTTCCCGATGAACCTGCCGGCGCGCAAGCTGGGCAGTGCGCTGGCGGCGGGCTGCAGCGTGGTGCTCAAGCCGGCCGAGGAGACCCCGGCCACGGCGATGGCGCTGGTGCAGTGCTTCCTGGACGCCGGCCTGCCGCCCGATGTGCTGAACCTGGTGTGTGGCGAGCCCTCCGAGGTGTCCTCGTTCCTGATCGGCCACGACGCGATCCGCAAGGTCTCGTTCACCGGCTCGGTGGCGGTGGGGCGGCACCTGGGCGAGCTGTGCGCGCGCGGCGTCAAGCGCTACACACCCGAGTTGGGCGGGCATGCGCCGGTGATCGTCTGCGCCGACGCCGACCTGGACTTTGCCGTGAAGGCCTCGGTCACCGCCAAGTACCGCAACGCCGGGCAGATCTGCGCCTCGCCGATCCGCTTCTATGTGCACGCGTCGCTGCTGGCCGCATTCAGCGAGCGCTTTGCCGCCGCCGCCCGCGCGCTGCGCCTGGGCCCGGGTCTGGAGGCCGCCACGCAGATGGGGCCGCTGACCCATGCCCGCCGCGTGGTCGAGATGCAGACGCTGGTGGACGACGCGCTGGACCACGGCGCGCGCCGCCTGTGCGGCGGCCAGCGCGCCGAGCGCCCGGGCTGGTTCTTCGAGCCCACGCTGATCGCCGACGTGCCCGCCGGCTGCCGCCTGGCCACCACCGAGCCCTTCGGCCCGATCGCCACCATCGCCGGCTTCGACACGCTGGACGAGGCGATCGCGCTGGCGAATGACTCGCGCTACGGCCTGGGCGCCTACGCCTTCACCGCCCACCTGCACACCGCGCACCGCCTGTCCGAGGAGATCGAGGCCGGCATGGTGGGCATCAACCACTTCGGCATCTCGCAGCCCGAGATGCCCTTCGGCGGCTGGAAGGACAGCGGCCACGGCCAGGAGATGGGCGCCGAGGGCCTGCTGGCCTACACCGACCTGAAGACCGTCTATGTCGGTACGCCCGACGGATCCACGCACTGAACACCACGACGATGGACATCGACCAACTCAAGCAGCACAACGGCCGCCACCTGTGGCACCCGATGGCGCATCCGCAGGCGATGCGCGACACCCCGCCCGACATCATCGCCCGCGGCGAGGGCAGCTGGGTCTGGGACATCGACGGCCACAGGATGCTCGACGGCGTGGGCGGCCTGTGGAGCGCCAACCTGGGCCACAGCAACCGCGCGGTGCGCGACGCCATCGTCGCGCAGATGGACACGCTGCCCTTCTACAACGCCTTCCGCGGCACCACGCATGTCAAGGCGATCGAGCTGTCCACGCGCCTGGTCGAGATGATGGGGCCCGAGGGCGTGCAGGCCGTGGTGTTCAGCAACGGCGGCTCGGATGCGGTGGAGGGCGCGCTGAAGATCGCCCGCCAGTTCCACAAGCTGCGCGGCCAGAAGGACCGCAGCAAGTTCATCAGCCTGCGCCAGGGCTACCACGGCGTGCACTTCGGTGGCATGAGCGTCAACGGCAACAGCAACTTCCGCCGCGCGTATGAGCCGCTGCTGCCGGGCTGCTTCCATGTCGACACGCCCTGGCTGTACCGCAACCCCTTCACCGACGACCCCGAGCGACTCAGCGAGATCTGCGCCGAACTGCTCGAGCGCGAGATCGTCTTCCAGGGCCCCGACACCGTGGCCGCCTTCATCGCCGAGCCGGTGCAGGGCGCCGGCGGCGTGATCGTGCCGCCCGCCAGCTACTGGCCGAAGGTGCGCGAGATCTGCGACCGCCACGGCGTGCTGCTGATCGCCGACGAGGTGGTCACCGGCTTCGGCCGCACCGGCGAGCTCTTTGGCACCCGGCTGTGGGGCGTCAACGCGGACATCTGGTGCCTGGCCAAGGGCATCTCCTCGGGTTATGTGCCGCTGGGCGCCACGGCCATCGGCGCCAGGGTGGCCGACGCCTTCCTGAGCGACACCTCCGGCCTGGGCGCCGTCAGCCACGGCTACACCTACAGCGCGCACCCGGTGGCGGCGGCCGCGGCGCTGGCCACCTTTGATGAGCTGGCGCGCCTGGACGTGGTGGCCAATGCCGCCCGCGTGGGCGCGCGCCTTCAGGAGCGGCTGCGCCGGCTGCCGCAGCGCTGCGCCTTCGTCGGCGATGTGCGTGGCATCGGCCTGATGATCGGCATCGAGATGGTCACCGACCAGGCCACGCGTGCGCCCATGCCGCGGACCAGCGACATCCCCGCCCGCGTGGCCCGCGCCGCCTACCGCCGTGGCCTGATGGTGCGCATCTCCGGGCCCAACCTGATCCTGTCGCCGCCGCTGACGATCAGCGCCGAGGAGATCGACTTTCTCTGCGAGGTGCTGGAAGCCTCGTTCGACGAGGTGGGCGCGTCGCTGTGAACCCGACCATCCTGCTGGTCGGCACCGCCGACACCAAGAGCGACGAGCTGCGCTACCTGGGCGAGCGCATCACGGCCACGGGCGGCACGCCGCTGCTGATGGACGTGGGCGTGCTGGCCCCGGGGCCCTATGCACCGGCCATCGCCAACACCGAGGTGGCCGCCGCCGCCGGCTGCACGCTGCAACAGGTGCTGGACAGCGGCGACGAGAACAGCGCGATGGCGCTGATGGCGCGCGGTGCGGCCAGGCTGGCCGCGCAGCTGCAGCGCGCCGGCCGCATCCAGGGCCTGCTGGTGCTGGGTGGCACCATGGGCACCGACCTGGCGCTGGACGTGGCCGCGGCGCTGCCGCTGGGCTGCCCGAAGCTGGTGCTGACCACGGTGGCCTACTCGCACCTGATCCCGCCCGAGCGCATCGCCCCCGACCTGATGATGGTGCTGTGGGCCGGCGGTCTGTATGGCCTGAACAGCCTGTGCCGTTCGGCGCTCAGCCAGGCCGCGGGCGCGGTGGTGGGCGCGGCCCGCGTGGCCGAGCCGCCGCGGCCTGAGCGGCCACTGGTGGGCATGAGCTCGCTGGGCAAGAGCTGCCTGTCCTACATGGTGCGGCTCAAGCCCGCGCTGGAGGCGCGCGGCTTCGAGGTGGCGGTGTTCCACACCACCGGCATGGGCGGCCGCGCCTTCGAGGCCCTGGCCGCCGAGGGCCGCTTCGCCGCGGTGATGGACTTCAGCCTGCAGGAACTGGCCAACCAGGTGGGCGGCTCCTGCGTCACCGCCGGCCCCGACCGGCTGCGCGGCGCCGGCCGCGCCGGCGTGCCGCAGATCGTCGCCCCCGGCGCCGCCGACATGATCGACTTCCCCACCTGGGCCGGCGCCCCCGCCGGCTACGAGACGGCGCCCGCGCATGCGCACAACCGCCTGATCGCCAGCACTGTGGCCACACCGGCGCTGCGCGAGCGCATCGCCGCCGAGATCATCGACCGTGTCGCGGGCGCCACCGGCCCGGCCTGCGTGCTGCTGCCCACCGCCGGTCTGCAGGCCTGGGACAGGCCCGGCGAGGCGCTGCACGACCCCGAGGGCCTGGCCGCCTTCCAGCGCGCGCTGCGCGCCGGCGCCGGCCGCATCGACCTGCGTGAGGTGCCGGCCCACATCAACGATGCTGCGTTTGCCGATGCGGCGCTGGCGGTGTTCGACGACTGGCTGGAACGCGGCCTGATCCACAGAGCGGTGGCATGACCAAGGCACTCATCCTGGACTTCGGCGGCGTGATCAGCCGAACGCTCTTTGAAACCCATGCGATGACCGAAGCCGCGTTGGGTCTGCCCGCCGGCACACTCAGCTGGCGCGGCCCCTTCGATCCGTCCACCGACGCGCTGTGGCGCGCCATGCAGGCCGACCAGATCGGCGAGCGCGACTATTGGCTGGCCCGCACGCAGGAGGTGGGCGCGCTGGTGGGCGAGCGCTGGACACGCATGGAGCAGTTCGTGCAGCGCGCCCGCGGCGCTGAGCCGGCGGCGGTGATCCGCCCCGAGGCGGTGGCGGCCATCACCGCCGCGAAGCACGCCGGCTGTCCGCTGGCCATCCTGTCGAACGAACTGGACCTGTTCTACGGCGCCGACTTTCGCACCCGGCTGCCGCTGCTGGAGGCGTTCGATGTGATCGTCGACGCCACCCACACTGGCATCCTCAAGCCCGATGCGCGCGCCTACGCCGCGGTGCAGGACGCGCTGGGCCTGGCCGCCGCCGACTGCGTGTTCGTCGACGACCAGGACCGCAACATCGCCGGCGCCCAGCGCGCCGGCTGGACCGCGGTGGCGTTCGACGTGCGCGACCCCGCCGGGTCCTACCGCCGCGCGCTGCGCGCGCTGGGTCTGGCTGAACCTGTGATCGAAGGAGCCCTGGCATGAACGACTCCCCCCGTCTGGGCCTGGCGCCGCTCTTTGCGGTGGCGATCGGCGTGATCGTTGCGCAGAGCACCATCGTCTCGCTGCTGCAGGCCGCCGGCATCGCCGGCTGGGGCTTCATCGGCGCGATGGCGCTGGGCTGGGCGCTGATGATGGCCAACTCCGCCACCTACGCCGAGCTGGCGCTGATGATGCCGCGCGCCGAAGGCATCAGCGCCTACATCCGCGCCGGCCTCGGGCCGCTGCCGGCGATCTTCGCGGTGTTTGCCGGCTACATCGTCCCGGCGCTGTTTGGCCCGGCGGCCGAGCTGCTGCTGGTGGACGCGGTGCTGGACCAGGTGCTGCCGCAGGCGCTGCCGGCGCTGGGCTGGGCGGCGATCGTGCTGGCGGTGCTGGTGGCGCTGAACCTGCGCGGCACCGATGTCTTCGCCCGCGTGCAGACGGTGCTGACCTTCGCGATGCTGGTCTTCCTGGCGCTCAGTGGCGCCTGGGCGCTGGGTGGCCCGGTGGCGGCGCCGGCGCGTGCGGGCTTTGCCGCGATGGGCGCCGATGCCAGCGTGCTGGGGGTGGTGGCGCTGGTGATGTATTCGCTGATCGGCACCGAGTTCGTCACGCCGATGACCGCGCTGGCGGCGCGGCCCGAGCGCGACGTGCCGCGCGCGATGTTCATCGGCCTGACCGTGGTGGCCGTGGTCAACGCGCTGTACTGCCTGGGCGCCGCCGGCCTGGTGGGGCGCGAGGTGCTGGCCACCGCGCCGCTGCCGCACCTGGACGTCGCGCTGGCCATCGGCGGGCCGGGCGTGAAACTGCTGTTCGCCACGGTGGTCATCGTCGCCACCGCCAGCCTGATCAACACCGTGCTGGCGGCGGTGCCGCGCATGCTGTGCGACATGGCCCGCGCGGGCGAGGCCTTCCCGGTCTTCACCCGCCTGAACCGCCATGGCGTGCCCTGGGTGGCCACGCTGTTCGTGGCGGCGCTGCCGGTGGTGGGCCTGCTGTGGTCGGGTGGCGACGTCACCCGCATCCTGCCGCTGCTGGTGGCCGCAGCCAGCGCCTGGCTGGTCAGCTACATGCTGGCCCACGCCAGCCTGCTGCGCCTGCGCCGGCTGGCGCCGTCCGCCGCGCGGCCCTGGAAGGCGCCGATGGCGCCATGGCTGCAACTGCTGGCCATCGCCGGACTGGGCTGGGTGATCGCCCACGCCGCCCCGGCGCCCGAGCTGGAAGCGCCCATCTTCGGTGCGCTGGCGGGGGTGTTGGGCCTCGTCGCGGTGATCGGCGCCCTGTGGGTGGGCATGGTCATGCACCAGCGCTGGTTCGCCCCGTCGGGGGTCGCTGAGGGCTAACCCGGATCAAGTCTTTCTTGCCGATTTTTGCTATCGCCACCGGTCGCCGGTTTCCATACTCGCGCCCCATCACCACACCGTCGCCAAGGTCTGGCGTTCGAGGAGTTCACGGATGACACACCGCCTGAGGTGGTTCTGCGCGCTGGCCGTGGTGGCCGGCGCCGCACAGGCCGCCAAACCCCCTGCGGCGCCCAAGGCGCCGCCCCCCGAGCTGCCGGCCGAGACGCTCACCGGCACCACGCTGGCCAGCGCGCCCAGCGAGCGCATCTACGTGGCCGACGTGGCCATCGCCCACATCACCGACGGCCGCCTGCGCGTCTTCGGCGCCCGCGACGGCAAGCTGCTGGGCATGGTCAACACCGGCTTCGCCGGCAACTTCGCGCTGAGCGCCCGCTCGGACGAGGTCTACGTGGCCACCACCTACCTCAGCCGCGGCGGCCGGGGCGATCGCGCCGACGTGCTGGAGGTGTGGGACAGCGGCACGCTGGGCCTGAAGTACGAGGTGCTGCTGCCGCCGCACCGCGCCCAGGCGCTGAACTACCGCGGCCTGGTGCGCGCCACCACCAACGGCCGCTTCGTGCTGGTCCAGAACGCCACGCCGGCCACCTCGGTCACCGTGGTCGATCTGGCACAGCGCAAGGTGGCCAGCGAGATCGCCACGCCGGGCTGCTGGGGCGTCTGGCCGATCGGCAACAGCAACCGCTTCGCCACGCTGTGCGGCGACGGCAAGATGGTGACGATCACGCTGGACGATGCCGGCCAGGCCACCGACCGTGCCGCCAGCGACAAGCTCTTCGACGCCGACCAGGACCCCTGGTTCCACCATGCCGAGGTGGTGGGCGAGCGCATGTTCTATGTGTCGTTCAAGGGCGTGCTCAACGAGCTGGACCTGTCGGGTCCGGCGGCCCGGCTGCTGCGCTCGCAGTCCTTTGTCGACGCCGCGGCCGCCAAGGCCGGCTGGCGCCCGGGCGGCTACCAGGCCTTCGCGGTCACGCCCGACGGCCGCCAGATGGTGGTGGCCATGCACGACAAGGGCAGCGAGGGCACGCACAAGATGCCGGCCAAGTCGCTGTGGGTGGTCGACACCGCCACCGGCCAGCGCACCGCGCGCCTGCCCGGCCACGCCAGCGCCTCGCTGACCTTCTCGCACAACGGCCAGCGGCTGCAGGCGCTGGACGGCATGACCGGCGCGCTGAACGTGTGGCAGTGGAACCCGGCCAAGCCGGCGCTGACGCTGATGACCAAGGTCGCCAAGGCAGGTGAGGCCTCGCTGCACCTGGAAAGCCATGACTGAGGCCCTGCTCGCCGATCCGCTGGCTGGCTGGATCGCCAGCGCCTGGCTGGCCGTGCTGTTCGCGCACGCGGCCGTGGCCAAGTGGGGCGACCTGGCGCTGTTCGAGCAGCACCTGGCGGCCTACCACCTGCCCGATGCGCTGCGCACCGTGCTGTTGCGCACGCTGCCCGCGCTGGAACTGGTCACCGCCGCGGCGCTGCTGTCGCCCTGGCGGGGGGCCGGCGCGGCGCTGGCCGCTGCGTTGCTGCTGGCCTATGCCGCCGCGATGGCCTGGCACCTGGCCCGCGGCCTGGCGCTGGACTGCGGCTGCGGCGGCGAGCCGCTGCCGGTGTCCTGGGCGCTGGTGGCCCGCAATGCGGCGCTGGCCCTGCTGGCCGGGGTCGCCGCCACGCCGCACGCCGAGCGCGCGCTGGGCCTGGGGGACTTCGCGGTGGTGGCCGCCAGCGTGCCGCTGGCTGCGCTGCTCTACGCCGCTTTCAATGAACTGCTGCGCCACCAGGTGGGTGTGCGCATGAGGAGGATCTGAGATGGACGCGATGACGATCTCGATGGTGCTGCTGTGGCTGGCCGTGCTGGCCCTGGGCGTGATGCTGTGGGCGCTGTCGCGCCAGGTGGGCGTGCTGTTCGAGCGCGTGGCGCCGATGGGCGCGCTGGTGACCGATGCCGGTCCGCCGGTGGGTTCGCCTTCGCCGAACTACTCGCTGGTCGGGCTGCAGTCCGAGAGCGTGGAGATCGGCGGGCCGCAGGGCCGCGCGCAGCTGGTGTTCTTCCTGGCACCGACCTGCCCGGTCTGCAAGAAGCTGATCCCGGTGCTCAAGGCGCTGAACCGCGACGAGGGCGCCCGCGTGCGGGTGCTGCTGGCCAGCGACGGCGCCACGCCCGAGCAGCACCTGGCCTTCGTGCGTGAGCAGGGCCTGGAGGCCATGCCCTACCTGCTCTCGCCCGAGCTGGGCATGGGCTACCGCGTCTCGCGCCTGCCCTATGCGGTGCTGCTGGACGACCAGGGCATCGTGCGCGCCAAGGGCCTGGTCAATTCCCGCGAGCAGCTCGACAGCCTGCTCAACGCGCTGGAGATGGGCACACCCACGATCCAGCAGTTCCTCGACCACCAGGCCCACGCCTGAGCCCCGGGAGCCCGACGATGTCCTGGTTCACCTCCCTGATCGACCGCGCCACCGAGCGCCGCGTGCGCACCGTCGCCCAGCAGCACGGCCGCCGCAGCCTGCTGACCCGCCTGGGCGTGGCCATGGTGGGCGGCGCCGTGCTGCCGATGCTGCCCTTCGACCGCAGCGGCCAGTTCGGCACCGCGCATGCCGCCGGCCATGGCGGCGCGGCGGCAGCGGCCAAGAAGACCCCCGCCAAGGAAGACCCGACGCAGTGCGAGTACTGGCGCTACTGCGCCTTCGACGGCTACCTGTGCACCTGCTGCGGCGGCTCGCTGACCACCTGCCCGCCGGGCACCGAGGCCTCCAAGGTCAGCTGGGTCGGCACCTGCCTGAACCCCGCCGACGGCCGCCACTACCTGGTGTCCTACAACGACTGCTGCGGCAAGGGCGCCTGCGGCGAGTGCCTGTGCAACAACAACGAGCGCGAGCGCCCGGGCTACCGCCTCGGCGCGCACAACGACATCAACTGGTGCATGGCCAACACCAGCTCGATGTTCCACTGCACCACCTCGATCATCGTGGGGGCCGCGTGATCCTGCGTGCCTGGCTGTCTGCCGCGCTGCTGGCGCCCGCGCTGGCGCTGGCGGCCGAGGACGGCGCCAAGCTGTTCGAGCGCCACTGCGCCGCCTGCCACCAGGCCGATGCCTCGGGCACGGTGGGCCTGGCGCCGCCGCTCAAGGGCGAGCACTGGGCCCGGCTGGGCGCCGAGCGCAGCTACCTGCCCACGGTGCTGGTGCACGGCCTGTCGGGCCCGATCCAGGTGGGCGCGCTGCGTTTTGTGGGCAGCATGCCGGCCTTCGGCGCCCAGTTGCCGGATGAGGAGCTGGTGCTGATCGCCAACCACCTGCGCGGCCTGCAGGGCGCGGCCGATGCGGCGCCGCTGACGGCAGCCGACTTTGCCGCCGCGCGCGCCGCTGCCGGCAGCCCGCCCGCCACCCGCCTGAAGCGCCAGTCGCTGCTGCCCTGACCGCCATGCGCCCGACCGTTCTGTTCGCTGCCCTGCTGTGCGCCGTCCCGGCGCTGGCCCAGGTCACCGGCCGCATGCCGCCGCCGCGCAGCAACGCCGAGGTCCTCTCCACCGCCACCAGCGCGCGCAGCCTCTACGTGGTGCACTGCGCCGGCTGCCACGGGCGTGACGGCGCCGGCTCCGAGGTCGGCCGCGTGCCCGACATGCGCGGCGCCGGCCATTTCCTGCGCCTGGACGGCGGCCGCCAGTTCCTGATCCAGGTGCCGGGCGTGATGGGCTCGGGCCTGGATGACGCGCAGGTGGCCGAGGTCACGAACTGGGTGCTGGCCACGCTGGCCGCGCCCTCGGTGCCGGCGCAGCACCAGCCCTACACCGCCGACGAGGTCCGCCGCGCCCGCACCAGCCCACCGCTGGACGTGGCCGCCACGCGGGATCGCCTGGTGGCCCAGGCCCGCACCCAGGGCCTGCCCCTGCCATGAAGCAACCCACAGCCGTACGACGAGAAGGAGCCCCCACGATGATTCCCACGAGCATGCGCCACCCCGTGGCCCAGGCCGCCTTGCTGGCCCTGCTGGCGCTGGCCGGCGGACCGGCCACCCACGCCGCCACCGACGCCCAGGCCCAGGCCCTGGGCAAGGACCTGACGCCGCTGGGCGGCGAGAAGGCCGCCAACAAGGACGGCAGCATCCCCGCCTGGACCGGCGGCGACACCAAGGCCCCGCCGGGCTGGAAGCCGGGCCAGGCGCGCCCCGACCCCTACGCGTCGGACAAGCCGCTGTTCACCATCGACGCCAGCAACGCCGACAAGTACAAGGACAAGCTCAGCGACGGCCAACTGGCCCTGCTCAAGGGCAAGAAGGACTACCGCATGGAGGTCTACCCCACGCGGCGCACCTGCGGCTACCCCGAAGCGGTCTACACCAACACCCGCAAGAACGCCACCACCGCCAAGCTGGCCGCCAACGGCTACGACCTGGAGAAGGCCGTCAGCGGCGGCATCCCGTTCCCGATCCCGGCCAATGGCGCCGAGGCGATGTGGAACTACAAGCTGCGCTGGCTGGGCGAGGGCCGCATCGAGCGCTACTCCACCGTCTTCTCGCAGCCCGGCGACGGCAAGTTCGTGCCGCTGGTGCAGGACCAGTGGACGGTGACGCCCGGCGGTGACCTGGGCGGCAAGCCCATCCCCGACGGCGAAGGCGCCGAGTACAAGCTGCTCAACGAGGTGGTGGCCCCGGCCGCCCGCACCGGCGAGCTGATCCTGGTGCACTACTTCCTGGCCAAGGACAACGACGCCTGGCTGTACTTCCCCGGCCAGCGCCGCGTGCGCCGCGCGCCCACCTTCAGCTACGACAACCCGGTGCCGGGCTACGAGAACCTGCTGGCGGTGGACCAGTACCCGATGTTCGGCGGCCGCCTGGACCGCTACGACTGGAAGCTGGTGGGCAAGCAGGAGCTGGTGGTGCCCTACAACACCTTCCGCTTCAATGACCAGGGCAAGAAGCTGGCCGACATCTTCGGCCCCGAGTACCCCAAGCGCGACCTGATCCGCTATGAGGCGCACCGCGTCTGGAAGATCGAGGCCACCGTCAAGGCCGGCCAGCGCCACCAGTTCCCCAAGCGCACCATCTACCTGGACGAGGACAGCTGGATGATGGTGGCGGCCGACATCTACGACGCCCAGGGCAAGGTCTGGCGCGTGCAGGAGAGCTACCCCTACGTCGCGTGGGAGCTGCCGGCCTGCGTCTACCAGGGCTACACGGTCTATGACCTGAACGTCGGCCGCTACATGGCCGACAACATGCCCCAGGAAGGCAAGACCGACTGGCTGGCGGGCCGCGAGGGCCGCATCGACGCCAACAAGTTCAACCCCGACGAACTGCGCCGCGCCGGCGCCCGCTGAACCACCAGCGAGGAGAACCCACCATGCGACCCACCCCACGTCACGCAGCGCGGCGCCAGACCGCGCTGGCCGCGGCCGCCGCCGCGGCCCTGCTGTCCGCCGCGCCGGCCCACGCCTGGCGCACCACCACCGATGGCGGCACCGAGATCGACTTCAACACCACGCTGAGCTTCGGCCTGCAGTGGCGGCTGCAGAAGCCCGATCCGCTGGCCATCGGCAACGACAACGGCGGCAAGGTGCCCACCGGCGCCGCGCTCGGCTCGCAGCTCAACGGTGCCGGCAACGACGGCGCCGCCAACCCGGACTTCAACGTCCTCAACGGCGACGACGGCAACCTGAACTACAAGCGCGGCCAGCTGGTCTCCAGCGCGGTCAAGGGCACGCACGAGTTCGGCCTGAAGACCACCGACGGCTGGCGCGCACTGGCCCGTGGCACCTGGGTCTACGACCCCGCCGCCGACAACACCCAGCGCACCGACCTGTCCTCCGCCGCCCGCAACATCGCGGTCCACAACGCCACGCTGCTGGATGCCTGGGTGGCCAAGGACTTCAAGTGGCTGGACGACCGCACCGCCACCGTGCGCCTGGGCAACCAGGTGCTGAGCTGGGGCGAGGACATCTTCGTCATCGGCGGCATCAACTCGATCAACGCCATCGACCTGCGCAAGGCCCACACGCCCGGCACCCAGGTCAAGGAGATCCTGCGCCCGGCGCCGATGATCAGCCTGAACACCGGCCTGACCAGCAGCGTCAGCGCCGAGGCCTACTACCAGTTCGCCTGGAACGCCTTCCGCTTCGACCCGGTGGGCACCTTCTTCTCGGCGGCCGATGTGGCGGGTGCCGGCCAGCGCCCGGCCTACATCCCCAGCTCCTCGCTGAGCGGCTTCGGCCTGTGCACCGCGCCCACGCCCTGCGGCGACAACGGCACCGGCATCCAGCCTGGCATCAACGTCGTGCCCTTCGAAAAGGACAAGCGCCCGCCCACCGGCGGCCAGTACGGCCTGGCGATGCGCTTCAAGCCGGCCAGCATCGGTGCCGAGTTCGCCGTGTACTACGAGCGCTACCACGACAAGCTGCCTTTCACCACGCTGTTCACCGACCCGGCCTACGCGGCCCACAACGTGGCGAACATCGGCTACTACAACGAGTTCGGCCGCGACAAGGACCTGTTCGGCGCCAGCTTCAACACCAAGGCCGGGCCGGTCGCGGTGGGGGGCGAGATCTCGTACCGGCCGCGCGACTCGGTGGCGATCGACGGCAGCGTGCCCTTCGCCGGCAAGTACAGCATCTTCGACCCCGCCAATGCCGACGCCAACGGCCGCATCACGGTGCGCGGCTACACCGAGGAGAAGAAGATCCAGGCCCACCTGACCGGCCTGTACTTCACCGAGGTCAACTCGCCGATGGGCGCGCTGGTCAAGGCGCTGGGCGCGGCCGAGGGCACGGTGCTGGCCGAAGTGGCCGTCACCCACTACCCCAGCCTGAAGATCGGCCAGGTGCCCTACCTGATCTTCCCCTCGTACAAGAACCCGACCAAGAGCTCCTTCGGCTACGCCGTCGAATTCGACCTGAGCTACCCGCGGGTCTGGGGCAGCGACTGGAACCTCACCCAGGTGACGGTCTTCACGCACGACGTCAAGGGCATCTCGCCGAACACGCTGCCCTTCGTCGAGGGACGCAAGTCGCTGTTCCTGGGCGCGCTGTTCGACAACAGCGCCGTCTGGCGGGTGCAGCTGGGCTACACCGCCTTCTTCGGCGGCGGGCTGGGCAACATGCTGCGCGACCGCGACAACGTCTCGGCCAGCGTCTCCTACAACTTCTGACCCCGGCGCGCCGCCCCTGCGGGCGGCGCGTCCCTGACGGGTTCTTCCATGCTGCTCACCCAACTCGTGCAGGCGGCCGAGCGCCTGCTGTTCGGCCACCGCGCCAAGGTGCTGGCGGTGATGCTGGCGACCACCGCGCTGATGGCGGTGTTCGCGGCCCGCCTGCACATGACGGCCGGCTTCGGCAAGCAACTGCCGCTGGGCCATGAATACACCGACACCTTCGTCCAGTACAAGGACGTGCTGTTCGGCGCCAACCGCCTGATCATCGTGGTGCGGGCGCGCCAGGGCGACATCTGGCAGCCGGCGACGCTCAAGCGCCTCAACGAGGTCACGCAGGCGGTGATGTACCTGCCCGGCGTGGACCGCCGCTCGGTCAGCTCGCTGTGGACCCCCAACACCCGCGTGATGCAGGTGACCGAGGAGGGCTACGAGGCGCGCGACGTGATCGGTGGCGACGTCACCCCCGACAAGCTCGACGCCACGGTGATCGGCCGCATCCGCGACAACGTGGTGCAGGGCGGCTACGTGGGCTCGCTGGTGGCGGCCGACTTCAGCGGTGCGATGGTCACCGCCGACCTGCTCGACGCCGACCCGCAGACCCGCGCCCCCCTGGACTACATCGCGCTGGGCCCGAAGATCGAGCAGGAGATCCGCGGCAAGTTCGAGGACGCGCAGGTCGAGGTGCAGATCATCGGCTTTGCCAAGCAGATCAGCGACATCGCCGAGGGCGCCAAGGGCGTGGTGGTGTTCTTCGCGCTGGCCTTCGTGCTGACTGCGGCGGCGGTCTACTGGTACTGCCGCAGCGTGGCCTTTACCGCCACTGCCTTGTTCTGCTCGCTGGTCTCGCTGGTGTGGCAGTTCGCCTCGCTGCAGATCCTGGGCTACGGCCTGGACCCGCTGGCGGTGCTGGTGCCCTTCCTGGTGTTTGCGATCGGCGTGTCGCACGGCGTGCAGCAGATCAACTACATCACCCGCGAGATCGGCCTGGGCCAAAGCGTCCACGACGCCGCGCGCGCCAGCTTCGCCGGGCTGCTGGTGCCGGGCACGATGGCGCTGATCACCGCCTTCGTCGGCTTCGCCACGCTGCTGGTGATCCCGATCCCGATGATCCGCGAGCTGGCGATCACCGCCTCGCTGGGCGTGGCCTACAAGATCGTCACCAACCTGGTGATGCTGCCGATCGTCGCGTCCTATGTGAAGCTCGACAGCGGCTGGGGCCAGCGCATGCAGGTGATGCGGGCGCGGCGCGAGAGCCAGATCTCGCTGATCTCGCGCGTGGCCGATCCGCGCAACGCGCGCTGGACCGTGCTACTGGGCGTGCTGCTGTTCGGCCTGGCGGTGTGGGGCTCGCGCGACCGCCATGTGGGCTATGTGCAGCCGGGTGCGCCGGAGCTGCGCGACAGCGCGCGCTACAACCTGGACGCGGTGTCGATCGCCGAGAAGTTCACCGTCGGCCTGGACGTGCTGACCGTGGTCAACGAGACGCCCGAGGACGCCTGCCACGACTGGACGACGATGAGCGCCATCGACGACCTGGCCTGGTCGCTGCAGAACACCGAGGGCGTGATCGGCACCGCGGGTCTGCCGGCGCTGGTCAAGCTGGGCGCCGCGGGTTTCAACGAAGGCAATCCGCGCTGGGGCGACCTGCCGCGCGACAAGCGCTCGATGGCCAGCTTCATCGGCCTGGTGGGCGAAGGCTCGGGCCTGTACGACCCGCGCTGCACCGTGCTGCCGGTGCATGCCTACCTGTCCGACCACAAGGCGCAGACCATCCACCGCGCGGTGGAAACCGTCAAGGCCTGGCGCGCCGAGAACGCCTTCGATGGCCTGAAGGTGCGCCTGGCCAGCGGCAACGCCGGCGTGCAGGCGGCCACCAACGAGGTGCTGGAGGCCACCGAGCTGCCGATGATGCTGTACGTCTACGCCACCATCGTGGTGCTGGTCTTCCTGACCTACCGGGACTGGCGCGCGGTGCTGGCCTGCTGCCTGCCGCTGACCGTGGCCACCTTCGTCGGCTACTGGTTCATGAAGGCGCTGGACATCGGCCTGACGGTGGCCACGCTGCCGGTGATGGTGCTGGCGGTGGGCATCGGCGTGGACTACGCCTTCTACATCTACAACCGCCTGCAGATGTACCTGGCCGAGGGCCAGACCATCGTGCCGGCCTTCCACCGCGCACTGACCGAGACCGGCATCGCCACCGTCTTCACCGCGCTGACGCTGAGCGTGGGCGTGGCGACCTGGGTCTTCTCGCCGCTGAAGTTCCAGGCCGACATGGGCCTGCTGCTGGCCTTCATGTTCATGCTCAACATGGTGATGGCGATCACGCTGCTGCCTGCGCTGGCGGTGGTGATCGACCTGCTGATCCCGCGGCGCGGGCCGGTGCACCGTCCGTTCGGAGCCCACTGATGCACCCCCTGATGCACCCCTTGATGAACCGACGCCTCTGGCTGGCCCTGGCCGCGGCCACGCTGGCCGGCAGTCGCGCGAGCGCCGCCTTCGCGCCCGATGGCGCCGCCCGCACGATGCCGCTGGCCGCCCGCAGCCCGATGCTGGACCTGACGCTGGCCGGCCAGCGCCTGGTGGCGGTGGGTGAGCGCGGCCATGTGCTGCTGTCCGACGACCAGGGCGCCCACTGGCGCCAGGCGCAGGCGGTGCCCACCCGCGTGACCCTCACCGCGCTGCATGCCAGCAGCGCCACCCAGTTGTGGGCCTGCGGCCATGGCGGCACCATCCTGCGCAGCGACGACGCCGGCGAGCACTGGCAGCGCGTGGCCGGCGAGGCCCGGAGCCCGGACGTGCTGCTGTCGATCCGCGTCGACACCGGCGGCCGCGGTCTGGCGGTGGGGGGCTTCGGCTTTGCGCTGGCCAGCCGCGATGCTGGCGCGAGCTGGAAGCCCGCCACACTGCTCGAAGGCGAGGAGGGCGAGCGCCACCTGAACCGGGTCTTCGTCTCGGCCGCGGGCACCTGGCTGATCGCGGCCGAATCCGGCCATGTGCTGCGCAGCAGCGACCAGGGCGACACCTGGTCCGCGGTGAAGACCGCCTACGCCGGCTCGCTGTGGAGCGGCGCCGACATCGGCGGCACGCTGCTGGCCGGCGGCATGCGCGGCCACTGGGTGCGCAGCACCGATGACGGGCGCAGCTGGACCCAGCACCGTGCCGAGCAGGCCGGCTCGATCACCGCGGTGGTGCCCTTGGCCGCCGGCCGCGTGCTGATGGTGGGCGTCGATGGCACGCAGCTGCAGGGCGCGGCCGGCGCCGATGCGATGGACTTCCGCCGCCTGGACGACCGCAGCACGCTGACCGGCGCGGTGCCCCTGCCCGGTGGGCGGCTGGCGCTGGCCGGCGCCGCCGGCGTGCGGGTGATCCCGGGCTAGCCGAGCGGCCGCGGCTGGCACAGCATCTGCACATGACATGCCGGAGATCGAGGAGGATCGCATGGCAGCACTGACCCGACACACGGCGCACGACGTCGACGACCAGGCCGAGGCCCTGACCGGCTGGGACCAGCACTACGAGCAGTTGTCCTGCGGACGCTTCCGCGGCGAACTGTGGCACCTGGCCCTGCGCGACGGCTTTCTGGTGCGCGAACAGACCAACCGCCAGCTGCGCGAGCAGATCGCGCCGCCCGATGACCATGTCGTGCTGGCGCTGCCGCTGGCGGTGCAGCCCGGCTCGGTCTACGCCGGGCGCGCGCTGGACCGCGACACGCTGATGGTGCTGCCCGGCGGGCGCGAGGTCGACGTGGTCTCGGCCGGCGAGCTCGACCTGATCGGCCTGGCGGTGCACCGCGAGATGCTTGAGCGCACGCTGGCCCCGGCCAAGCGCGAATGGCTGCAGCAGGCCGAGAACGAGCGCAACCTGGGCCTGTCGCCCGACTCGGCGCAGGCGATCCGTCAGATGCTGCTGGCGGTCTGTGGCGAGGCCGAGGACGCCCTGGGCCAGCCGGCCAGCGACAGGCGCGAGTCCGAGCTGCTGGCGATGGCGCTGAACCAGGCCGTGCTGCTGGCCATGGGCGGCGACCGCAGCGGCCCGCAGGGCAGCACCATCCCGCGCCGCGCCGACAGCCGGCTGAAGGTGGTGCAGCGCGCGATCGACTTCATGCGCGCCCACCTGGAGCAGGACATCGGCGTGGGCGAGATCTGCGCCGCGGCGTTTGCCAGCCGGCGCAGCCTGCAGTACTGCTTCGAGGAGTTCATGCACACCACGCCGCAGGCCTACCTGCGCGCACTGCGCCTGAACGAGGCGCGCCGCGCGCTGAAGCTGTGCGGCGACCCGGCCAGCAAGCCGATCACCGAGCTGGCGTCAATGCTGGGCTTTTCCAGCGCCAGCCACTTCACCCGCCACTACAAGGCGATGTTCGACGAACTGCCCTCTGAAACACTGCGGCAGTACCAACTGGTCCCCTGACACCCATGGATGATCCCCGCCTGCCCGATGCCGGCCGCTCCCTGGTCCGCGGCCTGACCGACCAGCCGCTCAGCGGCCTGACGGTGGACCAGCTGCTGCGCCGCGTGGTCGATCAGGCGCCATCGGCCGAGGCGGCGGTCTTCGTCGAGCAGGGCCTGCGCTGGACCTGGGCCGAGCTGGACGGACAGGTGGCCGACGCCGCCGCCGGCCTGTGGCGCCTGGGCGTGCGGCCGGGCGACCGCGTGGGCATCTGGAGCCCCAACCGCGCCGAGTGGCTGGTCACGCAGTTCGCCACCGCGCGCATCGGCGCCATCCTGGTGACGATCAACCCGGCCTACCGCCTGGCCGAGCTGGAGTACGCGCTGAACAAGGTGGGCGTCAGCGTGCTGGTCACCGCGGCGGCCTTCAAGTCCAGCAACTACCTGGGCCTGCTGCAGAACCTGGGCTGGGGCGAGGGCGGCGGCGCGCCGCGCCTGCCGGCGCTGCGCCAGGTGGTTCGCCTGGGCGACGAGCCCACGCGCGGCATGCTGAACTGGGCCGCGCTGTGCGCCGACGGCGCGCAGCACCGCGACGTGCTGGCCGAGGTGCCGGCGCTCGAGGCCCGCCAGCCGATCAACATCCAGTTCACCAGCGGCACCACCGGTGCGCCCAAGGGCGCCACGCTGACGCACCACAACATCGTCAACAACGCGCTGGCGGTGGCCGCCTGCATGAAACTGGGCCCGGCCGACCGGCTGTGCATCCCGGTGCCGCTGTACCACTGCTTCGGCATGGTGCTGGCGGTGCTGGCCTGCGTGGGCAGCGGCGCGGCCATGGTGTTCCCGGGCGAGGCCTTCGAGCCGCGCGCCACGCTGGCGGCGGTGCAGGCCGAGCGCTGCACCGCGCTGCACGGCGTGCCCACGATGTTCATCGCCGAGCTGGACCATGCGGATTTCGCCCAGTTCGACCTGTCCACGCTGCGCACCGGCATCATGGCCGGCGCGCCCTGCCCGATCGAGGTGATGCGCCGCGTGCAGTCCTTGATGCACATGACCGAGGTCACCATCGCCTACGGCATGACCGAGACCAGCCCGGTGTCCTTCCAGAGCGCCACCGACGACCCGCTGGACAAGCGCGTCACCACCGTCGGCCGGGTGCTGCCGCACCTGGAGGTCAAGGTGGTCGACATCGACGGCCACATCGTGCCGGTGGGCGAGAAGGGCGAGCTGTGCACGCGCGGCTACTCGGTGATGCTGGGCTACTGGGACGACCCCGAGCGCACGGCGGACGCGCTGCGCGAGGGCTGGATGCACACCGGCGACCTGGCCACGATCGACGCCCAGGGCTACTGCAACATCGTCGGCCGGGTGAAGGACATGGTGATCCGCGGCGGCGAGAACATCTACCCGCGCGAGGTCGAGGAATACCTGTTCCGCCACCCCAAGGTGGCCGCGGTGCAGGTCTTCGGCGTGCCCGACAGCCGCTATGGCGAGGAACTGTGCGCCTGGATCATCGTGCGCCCGGGCCAGTCCTGCACCGAGGACGAGGTGCGCGACTGGTGCCGTGAGCAGATCGCCCACTACAAGGTGCCGCGCTACATCCGCTTCGTCGACGACCTGCCGGTCACCGTGACCGGCAAGCCGCAGAAGTTCATCATGCGCGAGCTGATGATGCGCGAGCTGGGCCTCAGTGTGATGGCCACGGCATGACACTGGAGCCCCCAGGCTAGGCGCTGCGCGCCGTCGCGCCTTGCAGGCCGCGGCCGGCCTGACGGCCGTCCCGCTCGTCAGGCGGGCCTCGTCCACTGGACGACGCCCGTCCGGACTCGCCCCCCAAGGGGGCTCCGCGGGCCTTGGGGCGGCCCGGCGGCCCGCGGTGGGCCCCCAGGCCAGGCGCTGCGCGCCGTCGCGCCTTGCTGGCCGCGGCCGGCCCACGATGGGCGTCAGCGCTTCTTCTTGAGCGGCGCCACGCCCGCCTGTGAGGCGCGCCACAGCGCCATCGGGTCGGCCGCGGGCGCAGCGACCGGGGCCGCCGGGGCGCTGGCCACGGCGGTGGGGCGCGGCGGCCGTTCAACCGGCGCCGGCTGGGTCGCCGGTGGCGGCGGCGCCAGCACCTCGCCCAGCAGGTCCATCAGCTTGGTGCGGGCGCGCTGCGGGTTGCGGCGGTAGTAGGCCAGCACCAGGCCGGTGATGAAGCGCTCGTCGTCGTTGCGCGGCTCCAGGCGGTCGTCGGCGGCCACCGGTTCCGGCGCGGCCGCATGCGGCTCGTCCATCCAGAAGGCGGGCTTGTGGCTGCACTGTTCGAACTGACGGGCCAGCCGCTCGCCGATCTGGCGCGAGCGGCTCTTGATCTGGCTCCAGTAGCTTGGCTGGATCTGCAGCCGCTCGGCGAACCGGCGCTCCAGGCCGCGCAGCGTGGCGGCATCGGGATGCTTGACGGTGGCCTGGACGAATTCGTCGAACAGCAGCAGCGCGTTGTCGAGGCGGATCGCGGCCACGTCGCGTACGGCGGTCATGCCCTCATGATACGGCGAGACGGTCCAAGGCTGGCACGGCGGCGTCCGAAGGCTATAGTGCGTTGAACGCATGCAGCAGGGGGTGCAGACGTCCCATGGACAAGGTCCTGATCGCCATCACCGTCGCCGGCCTGCTGGCCGCCTGTGCCAGCCCCGAGACGCCGGCGGGCAGCGCGTCGCAGCAGATCTGCACCCGCGAAGCGCCCCTGGGCAGCAACATCCCGGTCACCCGCTGCCGCAGCGCCGAGCAGGCGGCCCGTGAGGGGGATGCCGCGCGCTCGGCGCTGGACGCTGCGATCCGGCCCGTGCCCCCGCGTCAGCAGTGAGCACGGCACCGGACCGCGGCGGCCTCAGGCCTGCGGGCTGCTGAGCTTGGGCTTGGGCGCCGTGCGCATGCTCAGCCACATCGTCACGCCCAGGATCGCGGCCACCACGCCCAGCGACACCGCCACCGGGATCTTGAAGACGTCGATCAGCATCATCTTCGTGCCGATGAAGACGAGCACCACCGCCAGGCCGTAGCTGAGCAGGTGGAAGCGCTCGGCCACCGCGGCCAGCAGGAAGTACATCGCGCGCAGACCCAGGATCGCGAAGACGTTGGAGGTCAGCACGATGAACGGGTCGGTGGTGATCGCGAAGATCGCGGGGATGGAGTCCACCGCGAAGATCACGTCGGTCAGGCCCACCAGCGCGATCACCAGCATCAGCGGCGTGGCGATGCGCTTGCCGTTCTCGACGGTGAAGAACTTCTCGCCGTCAAAGCCCTTGGACACCGGCAGCACGCGGCGCAGCAGCTTCAGCGCGGGGTTGTCGTCCAGGCTGTTGTCCTGGCCGGCGGCCCACCACATCTTCACGCCGGTGAGCACCAGGAAGGCACCGAAGACGTAGAGCAGCCAGTGGAACTCCTGGATCAGCCAGGCGCCGGCCAGGATCATCAGCGTGCGCAGCACGATCGCGCCGATGATGCCGATCATCAGCACCCGCTTCTGGTAGGCCGGCGGCACCGCGAAGTAGGTGAAGATCATCAGGAAGACGAAGATGTTGTCCACCGCCAGGCTCTTCTCGATGAGGTAGCCGGTGAGGAACTCCAGCGACTTCTCGTTGGCCAGCGCGGTGCCGTGGTCCTGCTGCACGGCCCACCACAGCAGGCCGTTGAAGGCCAGGCTGACGGCGACCCAGATCAGCGACCACCAGGCCGCCTCCCGCACGCCCACGGCGTGCGCGCCCTGCTTCTTGAGCACGACAAAATCGACGAACAGGGCCACCAGCACGGTGGCGACGAAGACAGACCACAGCCAGATCGGCGCGATGGTGTCCATGGACTCTCCTGGAAGGAAGGGTGGATGGGTTCGCGCCGAAAGGTCTTGCCAGGGCTCAGGCGCCCTGTGCGGTCCCGGGAGCGATCCGGCAAGGCGCCGGTGCTCCGTACTGACGGGGGGCCGCGACACCAAGGGGATCGGTGCCGGCTACTCCCCTTTCGACAGCCGGGATTCTGCGTCAGGACGGTTTGTCCCGACAGATTTTGGGGCTATTGGGCCAGCAGCGCCGGCGTGATGTCGGCGATGCGGGCGCAGCCGGTCAGCGCCATCGCCACCTGCAGCTCGTCGCGCAGGATCCGCAGCAGCCGCGCCACGCCCAGCGGCCCTTCGGCGGCCAGCGCATGCACCTGCGGGCGGCCGATCAGCACCCCCTGGGCGCCCAGCGCCAGCGCCTTGAGCACATCGGTGCCGCGGCGGATGCCGCCGTCCACCAGCAGCGGCAGGCGGCCGTCCACCGCGCGTGCGATGTGCGGCAGCGCCCAGGCGGTGGAGACCGCGGTGTCCAGCGTGCGGCCGCCGTGGTTGGAGACGATCAGGCCCGCAATGCCGGCGTCCAGCGCGCGGCGCGCATCGTCCGGGTGCAGCACGCCCTTGAGCCACAGCGGCAGGCCGGTGGCGGCGCGCAGCGTGTCCAGCTGCTCCCAGGTGAGCGCGGCCTGCAGCAGCGCGTCGATCGGGTGCTGCGCCACAGGGCCCTCGGGCAGGTGCACCGCGCGCACGCCGGCGGGCAGCCGGAAGCCCGCGCGGCGCTCGCGGTCGCGCACGCCGTGCACCGGCGCGTCCACCGTCAGCACGATCGCCTGGCAGCCGGCGGCCTGGGCGCGCTGGGCCAGTGCACGGGTCAGGCCCGGGTCGGGCTGGGCGTGCAGCTGGAACCACAGCGGGCCGGCCCCGGGTTCGCGGGCGAAGGCGGCGGCCACACGTTCGACCTCGACGCTGCTCTGGCCGCTCAGCACCATGCCGGCGCCCTGGGCGGCGGCGGCCAGCGCGCTGGCCAGTTCGCCATCCGGGTGGGCCAGGCGCTGGAAGGCCACCGGGGCCAGCCAGATCGGGTGGGCCACCGCATGCGGGCCGATGCGGGTGCGGGTGTCGGCCGTGCCCAGCGGGCGCAGCACGCGCGGCCACAGGCGCAGCGCGGCCCAGTCGGCGCGGTTGGCGGCCAGGGTCAGCTCGTCGGCGGCGCCGCCATCGATGTAGTCCCGGCAGGCCGACGGCAGCCGCGCCGCCGCGCGCCGGGCGAACTCGTCGGCGCTCATCGCCGGTGCGGGGCTCAGGTGCTGGCCCATTGACGCAGCAGGTTGTGGTAGGTGCCGGCCAGCCGCACCGTGTCCTCGTCATCGCCGTGGCGCTCACGCAGGCGCATCAGCGACAGGTCCAGGTCGAACAGCAGGCGGCGCTGCTCGTCGCTGCGCACCATGCTCTCCACCCACAGGAAGGCCGCCAGCCGGGCGCCGCGGGTGACCGGCTCCACGCGGTGCACGCTGCTGGCCGGGTAGAGCACCATGTCGCCGGCGGCCCACTTGATGCGCTGCTCGCCGTAGGTGTCGGCGATCACCAGCTCGCCGCCGTCGTACTCGTGCGGCTCGGCCAGGAAGACGGTGGCGCTGATGTCGGCGCGCACCCGCTCGCCGTCGCTGCCGGGGATCACCCGCACCGCGTTGTCGACATGCGCGCCGTAGTGGTTGGTGGCGCCGCTGTAGCGGTTGACCATCGGCGGGAAGATCCTGCGCGGCAGTGCCGCCGAGAAGAACAGCGGGTGCCCCTGCAGCGCCCCCAGCACCAGGGCCTGGATCTGCCGCGCCGGCGCGCCGGTGGGCGCGAGCTGCTCGTTGTGCTTGACCTGGCGCGCCTGGGTGCCGGCGGTGGCCGCGCCGGGCTCCCAGGGCGCGTCGGCCAGCAGGGCCCGGGCCTGCGCCAGGGCGGCGGGGCCGAGCAGGCCGGGAATGCGGATCAGCATCGGGACTCTCCGTCTCAGAACTTCAGGCTGCCGGTCAGCATCAGCAGGCGGCCGGCGCCCGGGATGTAGTGCCCGCTGTAGAGCGACTCGGCGTAGAGCTTGTTGGTGACGTTGGTGAGGTGGGCCTTGACGGTGAAGCGCTCGGGCACCACCACCACCTCGGCCATCAGGTCGGCGGTGATGTAGCCGGGCGCGGTCCAGCCCGGGTTGCGGTTGGGCGACTGCGAGGAGCGGGCGTTGAGGCCACCCCCCACGCGCCAGCGCGGCGTGAGCTGGTAGGTGGTCCACACCGTGCCCGAGTGGCGCGGGGTCAGCGAGGGCCGGGTGCCCTCGCCCTCGGAGCCCGCCACGCCCTCGTCGATCTTGGCCACCGGCATCCACATGTAGGAGGCGAACACCTCCCACTGCGGCGTCAGCCGACCGGCCACGTCGATCTCCAGCCCCGCCACATGGCGCCGGCCCGACAGCGTGACCAGTTGGCTGTCCGGGTCGGTGTTGCGCTCGTGCAGCTTGGTCGAGCGGAAGGCCGCGGTGCGCAGGCTCCACTGGCCGTCGGCCGACTCCAGGCGGGCGCCCAGCTCCAGGTTGATCGACTGCTCGGGCGGCACATCGGCGTTGGCGGCGCTCAGCGAGTAGGCGTCGCCCGAGGTGTTGAACGAGGTGGCGCCCGAGAGGTGAAAGCTCATCCGGTCGTTCGGCTGGAACAGCAGGCCCAGGCGTTGGCTCCACTCCGACACCGTCATCTGGTACGCGGTGGTGGTGAGCGGGCCGGCGGCGTTGGCCGGCAGGGTGTTGAGCGTGTAGTCGCCCTGCAGGTGGTCGTAGCGCAGGCCGGCCAGCAGCTTCCAGCTCGGCGCCAGCTGCAGCAGGTCCTGCGCATAGACGCCCAGGGCCTGCGAGGTGTAGGCGCTGGCCAGGCGCAGCACGCGGCTGGACTCGTCGACGCTGGCGCCATCGTCGGGTGTGCCCACCGTGGTCACCGGCTTGTCGATCGTCACACCGCCCTGGGCGGCCGAGCGGGCGGCGTAGACCCGCTTGCGCTCCTGGGCCGCGTCGAAGCCGGCGGTCAGCTCGTGGCGCAGGCCCAGTGCCTCGAAGGCTGCGCTCAGGTCGCTTTGCAGGGCGAGCGTGTCGACGTTCTGGATCTTCAGGTTGGTGCCGCGGGTGAGGGCGGTCGAGGCGCTGAAGTTCTCCAGCGTCACCGGCACCAGCTGGTCGGGGCAGGCGGCGTTGGGCGTGTAGCTGACGCTGCCATCCGGTGCCGTGACCGCGCGCGGCCCGCACAGGCGCACGGTGCCGGCGCGCTGGTCGCGCGTGAAGTGGCCGCTGCGCAGCTGGGTGCGCCACTGCACCTGGGGCGCGAAGCGATGGGTGTGGCTGAGCGTGACCTGGGTGGCCGCGCTGGCGTTGTAGTCGCTGGCCAGGCCGTAGTAGCTGTCGGGGTCCAGCGGCAGCAGCGTGGTGCGGTCGACCGTGGCGCTGGCGCTGGGCCGGATCCACGGCAGGCCGTAGTTCATGCCGTTGCGGTTGTCCAGCACGCTGGCGCTGACCAGGAACTCGTCGCGCTCGCCTATGCCCCAGCGGTAGGCGGCGGCGACGCCGGTCTTGTTGATCGCGCTGCCGGCACCGTTGCTGTCGGCCTGGGTGACCATGGTGCCCAGGCGCAGCGCGGCGTTGTCGCCCATCTTCAGGTTGAAGTCGCCCACGCCGCGCACATAGCCGTGGCTGCCGACGGTGAGGTCGACCTGGTGCTCGTCGATCAGGCGCGGCGTCTTCGTGACCTGGTTGACCGCGCCGCCGGTGGAGCCGCGTCCGAACAGCATCGAGGCCGAGCCGCGCAGCACCTCCACCCGGTCCAGGAAGAAGGTGTCGCGGTCGTAGAAGGCGGGGTCGCGCAGGCCATCGACGAAGACGTCGCCGGTGCTCTGCAGCGGGAAGCCGCGCAGGCGGATGTCCTCCTCGCCGCCCTCGGCCGCCAGGAAGGTGATGCCCGCGGTGTTGCGCAGCACGTCCTTCATCGTGTCGAGGTGGCGGTCGTCGATCAGCTTCTCGGTGACCACGGTGATCGACTGGCCCAGGTCGCGCAGCGCCTGCGTGCCCTTGCCGATCGAGGTGGTGGTGGCCTGCACCGAGTCCTTGGCCGTGGGCTCGGCCGCGGCCTTGAGCTTGACAACGGGCAGCACGGTCTCGCTGGCTGCAGCGTCCGGCGGGGCGGTCTGGGCCACCGCCAGGCTGGCGACGCCGAAGCCGGCGGCCAGGGCACCGAGCGGCAACAGGGTGTGGCGGGTCAGGTCATGCATGGGGTTCTCCGTGGACGATGTGGATTCGTGGGGATGCGTGGTCCCGCGCGGCCGCCTGGCAGGGCCGCGTGGGCAGGGTGGGACGGGCCGCTCAGCGGCTGTCGGGCTGGCTGACGAAGCCGATGCGGGTGAGGCCGGCGCGCGAGGCATCGGCCAGCGTCTCGGCGACGCTGCGGTAGGCGCTGTCGCCATCGGCGCGCAGCTGCACCTCGGTGCGCGGGTCGGTGGCGCCGGCCTGGCTGAAGCGGCGTGCGGCCTCGGCGCGGTCGATGCGCTCGCCGTTCCAGTAGCGCTGGCCGGCAGCGTCGATCGCGAACTCGATCGTCTGGGGCAGCAGCGTGTTGGTGGCGGTGTCGGCGCGCGGCAGCTCCAGCTTCACGGCGTGCGTCAGCAGCGGCGCGGTGACGATGAAGATGACCAGCAGCACCAGCATCACGTCGATCAGCGGCACCATGTTGATCTCGGCCAGCGGGGCGGCGCCGCGCTGCTTGTCGAAGGAGGCGAAGGCCATGGCGGGCTCCCGGCTCAGGCCGCGGGCTTGAGCTGGCGCACCGGCGCTGGCGCCTGGGTCTGCGCGCCCGGCGCTTCGCCCATGGTCAGGAAGCTGTGCAGCTCGAACGCAAAGGCGTCGAGCCGGCCGGTGAGCACCCGGTTGCTGCGCGTGAAGGCGTTGTAGGCCACCACCGCGGGGATGGCCACGGCCAGGCCCAGGCCGGTCATGATCAGCGCCTCGCCCACCGGGCCGGCCACCTTGTCCAGCGTGCCGGCGCCACTCAGGCCGATCGCCAGCAGCGCGTGGTACACGCCCCAGACGGTGCCGAACAGGCCGACGAACGGCGCGGTGGCGCCCACCGTGGCCAGCGTGGTCAGGCCAGCTTCCAGGCGGGTGGTCTCCTCGTCCAGCACCTTCTTGATCGTGCGGGTGATGAACTCGCTGGCGGTGCCGGCCTCGGACAGCTTGGCCGCGCCGTGGCGCGCGTGGTGTGCCTGGGCGTGCAGCGCATGGGCCGAGAGGTGGGCGAAGGGGTCGCGTGCACCGTGGGTCTGCAGCTCGTGGCGCACCTCGTCCAGCGTGCTGGCATTCCAGAAGTGGTTCAGGAAACCGTTGGCCCGGCGCTGGCGCAGCTGGTGGCTGAGCGCCTTGGCGACGATGATCACCCACGAGGCGGCCGACATCAGCAGCAGCAGCGCGAGCAGGGTCTGGCCGACGGCGTCGGACTGCGAAAGGAAGTGGCCGAAGCCGAGGGAGGGGGTGGGGGTGTCCATCTGAGGTCCTGGGTTCACTCGAGTTCGTAGGCCAGCGGCGCCAGCGCGGTCCAGGGGACGGCGGTGCCGTTGACGGTGTGGGGCGCGAAGCGGGCGGCGCGCATGGCCTGCAGCGCCTGCTCGTCCAGCCGCGCGAAGCCGCTGCTGCGGTGCAGGCTGACCTGCTGCGGCAGGCCCTGGGCATCGACCACCAGGCGCAGCAGCACCGTGCCCTGTTCGCGCAAGCGGCGCGAGGTCAGCGGGTAGACCTGGGCAGGCGGCACCAGGTAGCGCAGCGCCGAGCTGGGCAGCGCGACCGGTGCGGCCGGTGGCGGCGGCGCCGGGGCGGCCACCGCAGCCGGGGCGGGCGGGGCAGGCGGTGCAGGCTCGGCGGTCGCCGGCTCAGGCGCCACGCGGATGGCCGCCGCCGGCGCCGGTGCCGGCGAGGGGGCCGCGGCGATCACCGGCGTCGGGCGCGGCAGTGGCCGGGGGGTCACTGGCGACGGCGGTGGCGGCGGCACCGGCACCGGGGCGGGCGGCGCGATCCAGCTCACCTGCAGCGGCAGCACGGTCTGCACCGCCTGGCGGACGCCGTCCAGCTGCCACAGACCCCAGGCCAGCGCGCCATGGGCCGCCAGCACGCCCAGCACCAGCGTGCGGCGGCCGGCCGGCGGCAGGCCGGTGTGCCGCTGGGCCTGGCGCAGCACGCCGCCCAGGTCGGGCAGGACGGCGGCGGAAACCGGGGCGGTGGTGGGCATGGCGGGCAGGGCAGGAGGGGCGTTGGATCACATCGTATAACAAATACGAATGATTCGCAATGGCAATTGAAAGGCCCCGCCAGGCCCCGCCAAGCCCCGATCAAGCTGCCCACAGCACACGGCCGCCCCAGGGGAGCCCCCCGGGGCGGCCGTGTCAGCATCAAGCCTCAGATGGGTGTGGGCACTCGCTCAGTCATCCATGCGCTTGAAGCTGGCCGCCAGCTTGGCCTGTTGTGCCGGCGGCACCGGCTCGTAGTGGCTGAAGGCCAGCGTGTAGTGGCCCTGGCCGGCGGTCAGCGCATTCAGCCGGGTCTGGTAGCCGGTCAGCTCGGCCAGCGGGGCCTGGGCGCGCACCACCATCATCTGGCCCACGCCGCCATCGGTGCCGGCCACCTGGGCTCGGCGCGACGACAGATCGCCGGTGATGTCGCCGGTGGCGTGGCCGGGCGCGCTGATCTCGACATCGACGATCGGCTCCAGCAGCACCGGCTGCGCCTCCAGGATGGCGGCGATCGTTGCCTTGCGTGCCGCGGTGACGAAGGCGATCTCCTTGGAGTCGACGCTGTGGTGCTTGCCGTCGTAGACCGTGACCTCGATGTCGACCACCGGGTAGCCGGCCAGCACGCCGCCGTCCAGCGCCTCGCGCACGCCCTTTTCCACCGCCGGCATGAAGTTGGTCGGGATGGTGCCGCCCTTGACCGCGTCGATGAAGCGGAAGCCCTCACCGCGGCCCAGCGGCGCCACCCGCAGGTGCACCTCACCGAACTGGCCCGCGCCGCCGGTCTGCTTCTTGTGGCGGTACTGCGCCTCGGCGCGGCCGCCGATGGTCTCGCGGTAGGCCACCTTGGGCGGGTGGGTGTCGACCTCGAAGCGGTAGACCTCCTTCATGCGCTCGAGCAGCAGCTTCAGGTGCAGCTCGCCCAGGCCGTAGACCACGGTCTCGTGGGTGCCGGCATGCTGCTCGATGCGCAGGCAGGGATCCTCGTCGATCAGCTTCTGCAGGATCTCCCACAACCGCTGCTCGTCACCGTGGCGCTTGGGTTCGATCGCCAGGCCGTGCACCGGCAGCGGGAAGGCCAGCGGCGCCAGATGGATGTGGTCGTCCTCGGCGGCGTCGTGCAGCACGGCGTCATAGTGGAGCGCATCGACCTTGGCGATGGCCACGATGTCCCCGGGCAGCGCGCGGTCCACGTCCTGGTGCTCCTTGCCCTGCAGGCGAAACAGGTGACCCACCTTGAAGGGCTTGCGGCCGTCGCCCACGTAGAGCTGGCTGTCGCGGGTGATCGTGCCCTGGTGCACGCGCAGCAGGCCCATCTTGCCGACGAAGGGGTCGTTGGTCACCTTGAAGACATGGGCCAGCACGTGCGCCGACGGATCGGGCGTGGCGTGCATCGGCTGCGCCTCGGCGCCCTCGCCCTTGAGGAAATCGGGCGGGTTGCCCTCGGTGGGGTCGGGCAGCAGGCGCACGATCACGTCGAGCAGTTCCTTCACGCCAGCGCCGCTGCGTGCCGAGACGAAGCACACCGGGATCAGGTGGCCCTGGCGCAGCGCTTCCTCCAGCGGGGCGTGCAGCTCGCTGGCGTCGATATCGCCGTCGTTCAGGTAGCGCTCGACGAAGTCGCCATCGACCTCCACCACCTGTTCCACCAGCGCGCGGTGGGCCGCCTCCACGCTGGAGAAATCGGCCGAGCCGGTCTTGTTGTAGAAGCAATCCACCACCCGCAGCGCGCCGGCCGAGGGCAGGTTCAGCGGCAGGCATTCCTTGCCGAAGGTGGCCTGGATCTGGCCCAGCAGGGCCTGCAGGTCCACGCCGGGGGCGTCGATCTTGTTGACAATGATCAGCCGGTCCAGATGGCGCCGCGCAGCGTGCTCCATCATGCGGATCGCACCGGCCTCGATGCCGGCGGCGGCGTTGATCACCACGGCGGCGGTCTCCACCGCTTCCAGCGCCGGCAGGGCCTGACCGGCCAGTTCAGCCGCTCCCGGGGTGTCGATCAGGTGGAGGCGGGTGTCCAGGTGCTGCAGGTGCATCACACTGCTGGCCAGCGAGTGCTGCAGGCGTTTCTCGATCGGGTCGAAGTCGGACACCGTGGTGCCGCGCTCCAGCGAGCCCGGGGCGCCGATCGCGCCGGCCTGGGCCAGCAGTGCCTCGCTCAGGCTGGTCTTGCCGGCGGCGGCGGGGCCCACCAGGGCCAGGGTACGGATCGCGTGCATGGCGGCCAGTGCGGCCGCCGAGGATGCGCTTGACATGAGGCATCTCCTCGTCCGGGCCCGCCGGGGCGCGATGGCGCCGCGGAAGGGGCGGGCCGTGGATCTTTCGTGCGGATCAGCCTACGCCTGCGGCCCGCGGGTCGCAAGCGCTGTCGCGCGACCCTTGAGACAGATCAGGCATCCGCGCCGGAAAACGGTCTGCGGCCCCGAATCCGGACAGCGCGATGTGGGATGGGCGGAGCCGGCGTGCCTGCCCACACTCCAGGCCACCCTGAACAACCTGAGGATGCCTGATGCGCGTGTTCACTTCTCTCCTGGGCGTGGGCCTGGGTCTGTGCCTGGCCTTCCCGGCGGCGGCGGCCACCGTCAGCTGCAGCGCTCCGGTCACCGGCTGCTCGTTCGCCTACGACGGCGATTGGCCCGCGCAAGGCCAGGACTGGACCACCAACACCGCCTGGTGGCGCGACGCGGCGGCCAAGGTGAAGATCGACCTGGGCGAGGTGGTCGACATGACCGGCCTGACCATTTCTGTCGACAACAACGACGACTACAAGGTGATGGCCTCGGTCGACGGCCAGACCTGGACCCGCGTGCTGAACATCCGCGCCGCCGACAGCGAGATCAACTTCGGCATGGACACGATCTCCACCGTCAAGGGCGACCCGGACCGCGTCAAGGGCCTGGGCTTCCAGCCCGGGCCGGTGCGCTACTTCCGGATCAGCGCCAGCAACGGCGACGGCCTGTACTCGGTGGGCGAACTGCTGGTGCACACCGCGCCCTGACGCGCCCCGTCGCTCACTGAAAGGCCACCTCGGCAAAGCTGCGCAGCTTGCGGCTGTGCAACTGGCTGGCGCCGGCCTCGCGCAGCAGTTCCAGCGCGCGGATGCCGATGCGCAGATGCTGGTCCACCCGCTCGCGGTAGAAGTGGTTGGCCATGCCGGGCAGCTTGATCTCGCCGTGCAGCGGCTTGTCGCTGACGCACAGCAGCGTGCCGTAGGGCACCCGGAAGCGAAAGCCGTTGGCGGCGATGGTGGCGCTTTCCATGTCCAGCGCGATCGCCCGGCTCTGGCTGAAGCGGCGCTCGGGACCCGGGTGCGGCAGCAGTTCCCAGTTGCGGTTGTCGGTGCTGGCCACGGTGCCGGTGCGCATGATCTTCTTGAGCTCGTAGCCGGCCAGCTGGGTGACCTCGGCCACCGCCTGCTCCAGCGCCAGCTGCACCTCGGCCAGCGGCGGGATGGGCACCCACAGCGGCAGTTCCTCGTCGAGCACATGGTCCTCGCGCACATAGCCGTGGGCCAGCACGTAGTCGCCCAGTTGCTGGCTGTTGCGCAGGCCCGCGCAGTGGCCCAGCATGATCCAGGCGTGCGGGCGCAGCACGGCGATGTGGTCGGTGATGTTCTTCGCGTTGGCCGGGCCGACGCCGATGTTGACCATCGTGATGCCGCCGCTGCCCGGGCGCACCAGGTGGTAGGCCGGCATCTGCGGCAGCCGCGCCGGCGGCGTGCCGCCGGCGCTGCGCGCGCTGCCGCTGCGCGGCGTCAGCACGTTGCCGGGCTCGACGAAGGCCTCGTAGGGGCTGGCCGGGTCCTGCATCAGCGCATGGCCCAGGCGGATGAACTCGTCGATGTAGAACTGGTAGTTGGTGAACAGCACGAAGTTCTGGAAGTGCTCGGGCGCGGTGCCGGTGTAGTGGCGCAGCCGGTGCAGCGAGTAGTCCACCCGCGGTGCGGTGAACAGCGACAACGGCTGCGGCTCGCGCGGGCCGGGCTCGTAGGTGCCGTTGGCGATGCCGTCGTCCATCGCCGCCAGGTCGGGCAGATCGAAGAAGTCACGCAGGCGCAGCCGCTGCTCGGCGCTCAGCGAGCCCTCCACGTGGTCGGCCTCGGCCAGGCAGAAGTGCACCGGGATCGGCTGGTGGCCCAGGCCCACCTCCAGCGACACACCATGGTTGCGCAGCAGCAGGCGGAACTGCTCGCGGTAGTAGTCGGCGAACAGGTCGGGCCGGGTCAGCGTGGTCTCGAACACGCCCGGGCCGGCGACGAAGCCGAAGCTCAGCCGGGTGTCGGCGCGCGCCACCGTGTGGGTGTGCACCCGCACGCTGGGGTAGAGCGCGCGCACCCGGCGCGGCGGTGTCTGGCCCTGCACGTAGGCCTGCAACTGCTGGCGCAGGTGGGTCACCTGGGTCTGGTACAGCGACTGCACACAGGCCAGTGCGGCGTCGGCATCGTCAAAGGACTGGCGGGGGGAGAAGGGGGCGTCCGTCATGCACCGATTGTGGCCCCCGGTGATGACAAGTCATGATCTTCGGCAAGCCCGGCGTTCAGGCCGTCGCGGGCGCCGCCTACACTCGCGACAGATGAATTCCGCGACCCGCCAACGAATCCGCCACGGTTGCCTGGCGCTGGCCCTGGCCTGCGGTGCCGGCGTCCCGCTGGCGATGCCGGCGCCCGGGCCGTCAGCGGCGCCGGCGTCGGCGTCAGCGTCCGGTTCGGCGCCCAGACCGGCGCCGAAGCCGGTGCCCACACCCGCGCCGAAGCCAGCGCCCAAGCCAGCGCCCAAGGCAGCGCCCAAGGCAGCGCCCCCATCCGCCTCGGCGTCCGCGCCCAAGGCCGCACCCAAGGCCGCGCCCAAGCCGCCGGCCAAGCCGGCAGCCAAACCGGCGCCGCGGCCCGCCCCCGCGCCAGCGGCTTCGGCCCCGATCGCCGCCAAGGCCGCGGCGCCGGTGCTCGCGGCGGCGGCGGCATCGGCGGCCAGCGCGGCGCCGCGCAACGATGCCCCCCGGCCGCCCGACGCCGCCGCCTGGTGCCGCCAGGTCAGCAGCTTCCTGGTCGATCTGACGGCGGCGCGTTGCCAGCAGGCGGCGCTGCTGCCGGGCGATGGCCGCTCGGTGCGTGGCGTGCCGCTGTGGTTCCGTGACGTGCGTCCGGCCGCACCGCCACGCCTGCGCGTGCTGGTGCTGGGCGGCATCCACGGCGACGAGATGGCCAGCGTGAATGTCGTCTTCGACTGGCTGGACCGGGCCGTCAAGGCGGCCGACCCCGGCATCCACTGGCGCATGGTGCCGCTGGTCAACCCCGACGGCCTGATGCGCAAGCCCTCGACCCGGGTCAATGCGCGCGGCGTGGACCTCAACCGCAACTTCCCCACGCCCGAGTGGGAGCGTGCCGCCCAGGCCTACTGGGCCAGCCGCACCGGCAAGGACCCGCGCCGCTTTCCCGGCCCGAGCGCGATGTCCGAGCCCGAGACCCGCTGGGTCCAGGCCCAGGTCGACCAGTTCAAGCCGCACCTGATCGTCTCGGTGCACGCGCCCTACGGCGTGCTCGATTTCGACGGCCCGCCGCCACCGCCCGAGAAGCTGGGCAGCCTGCACCTGGATCAGGTGGGCATCTACCCCGGCTCGCTGGGCAACTACGGCGGTGTGGTGCGCCGCGTGCCGGTCGTCACGCTGGAGCTGCGCAACGCGCGCCAGGTGTCCGGCAACGAGATGGCGGCGATGTGGACCGACCTGCGCGGCTGGATCGACCGCCGGCGCGAGCAGATGGCCCAGAGCCAACCCCTGGACCGGCCGGCCCGCTGAGCATGAACGACGCGTCCACGGCCCCTCCGCCCCCGCTGCCGACGGACGCGCGCACCCAGCTGGCCCAGCACCTGGCCCGCGCCGGCAGCCTGCGCAGCCGCTTTCCCGCCGAGGCGCTGGCGCTGTGCGAACAGGCCGAGGTGCTGGCGCGGGCGCTCGATTCACAGGGCGATCTGGCGCGCGCCCTGTTGCGCGCCGGCCAGTGTCTGAGCGCGCTGGCCGTGGCTCCGGCCGGCGGCACGCGCCAGCAGCACCAGCAGGCGGCGCATGAGCGGCTGGGCCAGGCGATGGAGCTGTTCGTCGGCCTGGAGGACCGCCACGGCGAGGCCGAGGCGGCCAACACCCTGGCCAACCTGCATGCCGCCTGCGGCGCCCACGCCCAGGCGCTGCCGCTGTACCACCGCAGCCTGAGCGTGCGGCGCGACCTGGGCGACCGCATCGGCGAAGCCGGCGTGCTCAACAACATCGGCCTGCTGCTGCGCGACACCGCGCAGTTCGCCGACGCGCTGGCCTGCCTCTTCGCCAGCCTGGAGCTGGCCGAGGACCTGGGCGACGAGCGCGCCACGGCGCATGCCCTGGCCAGCATCGGCACCGTGCTGGCCGAGCTGGGCGAGACCGGCCGCGCCACCGAATTCCACCTGCGCGCGCTGGCGGTGCTGGAGCAATGGCCCGACCCGGCGCTGGAGGCGTCGGCCCGCACCGGCCTGGGCCGGCTGCTGGCCCGCACCGGCCACCCCGAGGAGGCGCTGTCCCACCTGGAGCGCGCGCTGGCCGTGGCCCACCGAAGCGGCCGCATCGACGACCTGGCCTCGGCGCTGCACGCGCTGGGCCAGGCGCACCAGGGCCTGGCCCAGCCGCAGCGCGCCGAGTGGCTGCTGCACGAGGCCCTGGCCGCGGCGCGCCGCGGCGGCCAGCCGCTGGCCGAGGCCGAGGTGCTGCTGAGCCTGGGCGAACTGCGCGGCCGCCAGGGCGACAGCAGCGACGCGCGGCCGCTGCTGCTGCAGGCCCTGTCTGGCGCCGAGCGGCTGCAGGCCGACCACCTGGCCGGCCGGGTGCACCGTGCGCTGTCGCGCTGGCACGAGCAGCAGCGCGAGTTCGAGGCCGCGCTGCGCCACCACCAGGCCTTCCACGACTGTCTGCAGCGGGTGCAGGGCCAGGCGGTGCAGCGCCGCCTGCGCACGCTGTTGGCAGGCAGCGAGCTGAAGGTGGTGCACCGCGATGCCGAGCACCAGCGCCGCCGCGGCGATGCGCTGGCCGAGGCGCTGGACATCGCCCGTGCCAGCGACCGCCACAAGGACGAACTGGTGCGGGCGCTGCGCCACCAGGCCGAGCTGCTGCGCCAGCTGGCGCGCGAGGACGGCCTGACCGGCGTGGCCAACCGACGCTGGCTCGACAGCATGCTGATGCGCGAGCGCGAGCGCGCCCGCCGCCACGGCCACCCGCTGGCGGTGGCGATGATCGACCTGGATCACTTCAAGGCGATCAACGACCGCTGTTCGCACCATGTGGGCGACGAGGTGCTGCGCCGCATCGGCCGGCTGCTGCTGCAGACCTGCCGCCAGGGCGACCTGGTCGGCCGCTACGGCGGCGAGGAGTTCCTGGTCGTGCTGGTCGAGACGCCGCTGGCGGCGGCGCGCGGCGTGTGCGAGAAGCTGCGCCGGCTGGTGGCGACCATGGATGTGGAAGGCCTGCACCCCACACTGAGCCGCGTGACCGTGAGCATCGGCGTGGCCGGCGATGCCGCCGACCCGGTGGCCGAGGACCTGGTGCAGGCCGCCGACCGCGAGCTGTACCGCGCCAAGCGCGAAGGCCGGAACCGGGTGTGCGGCTGAGCCGCACACCCGGTTCCGGCCTGCGGCCGATGCGTTGGGCTTCCCCGAGCACCCTCCGGGAAGGGGCTCCAGCATGGGCATGGGCTCCCTCCAGCCTCCCTCCGGGAGGGAGGCTCTGGTCAGAGGGACGAAGAGCGTTGCGGCGGGGTGGCCGGGCGAGCGCCGGGCCGCCCCAAGCCGCCCGGCCCACCCGCCAGGCGGGTGGCGCCGGGTACCCCCGGCGCCGGGTGCCCTATCAGACCCGTTCGAAGATCGCGGCGATGCCCTGGCCGCCGCCGATGCACATCGTCACCAGCGCGTAGCGGCCGCCGACGCGTTGCAGCTCGTACAGGGCCTTGGTGGTGATGATTGCGCCGGTGGCGCCGATCGGGTGGCCCAGCGAGATGCCCGAACCGTTGGGGTTGACCTTGGCCGGATCCAGGCCCAGTTCCTTGACCACCGCACAGGCCTGGGCGGCAAAGGCCTCGTTGGACTCGATGACGTCGAGGTCGGCCACCGTCAGGCCGGCCTTCTTCAGCGCCAGGCGGGTGGCCGGCACCGGGCCGATGCCCATGATGGTGGGCTCGACGCCGGCGTGGGCGTAGGCCACCAGGCGGGCCATCGGCTTGAGGCCACGGGCCTTCACCGCCTCGCCGCTGGCCAGCACCACGGCGCCGGCGCCGTCGTTGATGCCCGAGGCGTTGCCGGCGGTGACATGGCCGTCCTTCTTGAAGGCCGGGCGCATCTTGGACAGCGATTCCACCGTGGTGGAGGCCTTCACGTGCTCGTCGGTGTCGAAGACGATGTCGCCCTTCTTGCTGGCGGTGACCACCGGGACGATCTGCTCCTTGAAGTAGCCGGCGGCGATGGCCGCGGCGGCGCGGCGGTGGCTTTCGGCAGCCAGCGCGTCCATCTGCTCACGGGTGATGCCGTACTGCTCGGCCACGTTCTCGGCGGTGATGCCCATGTGGATCTTGTGGAAGGGGTCGTGCAGCGCGCCCACCACCATGTCGATCATCGGCGTGTCGCCCATGCGGGCGCCCCAGCGGCCCTGCGGCAGCAGGTAGGCGCCGCGGCTCATGTTCTCGGCGCCGGCGCCCACCGCGATCTCGCAGTCGCCCAGCAGGATGGCCTGCGAGGCCGAGACGATGGCCTGCAGGCCCGAGCCGCACAGGCGGTTGACGTTGAAGGCGGGCGTTTCCTTGGGGATGCCGGCGTTTACCGCGGCGACGCGGCTGAGGTAGGCGTCACGCGGCTCGGTGACCACCACCGTGCCCATGGCCAGGTGGCCGACGCTCTCGGCACCGGCGCCCGAGCGCTCGACGGCGGTCTTGACCGCCAGCGTGGCGATGTCGGCCAGCGCCACATCCTTCAGGGCACCCCCATAGGTGCCAATGGCGGTGCGGGCGGCACCGACGACGAAAACGTCACGGGAAGCGGTCATGGAAGTCTCCTCAGATCCAGGTTGTCGGGGGTACGCGGCCAGTGTGCGACCGCCGGATTGCAGCGGCCTGACAGCGCCCGGCGGGGCTGTCAAGCCGGGCGGGGGCCGCCCAGGCGCAGATATCGGGCCCAAAAGCAGGCCTTCAAAACCCATGGCCGGGCGCCCGGCTTCCTAAGATCGTCGCATGATTTCCATGGACGGCGTGCCGTCAGTCCTCATCGCCCGCAACCAGAGCTGGGTCCGCAAGCAGGCCCAGGCGCTGGTGCGCCACCTGCCCGCCAATGTCGAGCGGGCCGATCTGATCCAGGTCGGTCTGATCGCCGTGGCCCAGGCCGCGGTGAGCTTCGAGTGGGACGGCGACCGCGACTCCGCCGAGGCCCAGGAGGCCTTCGTGCGCTACGCGCGCATGCGGGTCAAGGGCGCGATGCTCGACGAGCTGCGCCAGATGGACTTCCTGACCCGCGGCGAGCGCCGCAAGATCAAGGTCATCCAGATCGCCCGCGAGCGCCTGCGCCAGGACAGCGGCCGTGAGCCCAGCCTGGGCGAGCTGGCCCGCAGCACCGGTATCGACGCCGACGAGATCGGCTCGCTGCTGCAGGCCGACCAGCATGGCCGCCACCAGGTCCAGGTGGACGAGACCGACGACGAGGGCCAGCGCCACTTCCATCCGGCCACGCCGCGCGAGGAGGTCGAGGCCCGCGTGGACACCGGCATCGTGCTGCGCCGCCTGGAGAAGTTCTTTGCCGAGCTGCCCGAGCGCGAGCGCATGGTGATCGACGCCTACCTGGGCGTCGGCCTGACCCCGGTCGAGGTGGCCCAGTCGCTGAAGGTGACGCCGTCGCGCGTCTCGCAGATCTACCACGCCGTGGTGCGCCGCGCGGTGGCCCATGTCCAGGGCGGCGAGCGCCGCGCCACCGACCGCGTGGCGGCGCCCCACCCCGACAAGTCCTCCGACGCCTTCATCGAGATGATGCGCCAGCGCGAGGAAGAACTGCGCCGCAGCCCGCAGGGCGCCTGGGGCGAGATGGTCGAGCAGGTGCTGGCGCACCCGCACCGGCAGCTCCAGACCTGAGGCCGCTCACGCCGGCGCGGCCCGGTCCGGGTCAGCGCGTGTCGGTGCCGGCGCGCGTGCCCGGCTGCGTGTCCAGGCGGTGCAGCCGCACCTGGTTGCGCCCCCGCCGCTTGGCTTCGTACAGGGCCACGTCGGCCCGCGCCACCAGCTGTTCAGGCCGCTCGCCCGCGACCGCCTGCGCCACGCCGATGCTCACCGTCACCGGCTGGCCGTGGCTGAAGCGGTGGGCCTGGGTGGCGCTGCGGATGCGCTCGGCCAGCTCCACCGCGGCCTCCAGCGGCGTGCTGGCGGCCAGCACCAGGAATTCCTCGCCACCCCAGCGGCCCAGCTGGTCGGACACGCGCAACTGCTCGGACATCAGCCCGGCCAGTTCCACCAGCACCGCGTCACCGCAGGCGTGGCCATGCTGGTCGTTGATCTGCTTGAACTCGTCGATGTCGAGCAGCAGCAGCGACAGCGGCTGGCCGTGGCGTTCCAGCAGCGCCATCGAGCCCACCAGCCGCTCATTCAGCGCCCGGCGGTTGGCCACGCCGGTCAGCGGGTCGGAGGCGGCGATCTGCTGCATCCACTCGGCGCGCTCGCGGGTGCGCAGGTAGTCCAGGCGCAGGTTCGAGATGGCCAGCAGCAGCACCACGTAGATCAGCTGGGCGATCGCCACGTTGGACAGGATCACCCCCAGCGGCACCGGGCCCGGGTCGATCACCCCGTGCTGCAGCAGCCAGAAGATGCCGCCGAACAGCGTGACGTACATGCAGGCCGAGACGATCAGCGCGTCGCGCCGGCTGAGGAAGATGAAGGCGCAGCCATAGGTCAGCGGCAGCCAGTACAGGTTGCTGACCAGCTGGTACAGGTCCGGCGGGCCGTGTTGGGCCAGCAGCACCAGGTACAGCGCGGCACCCAGATAGACGTTGAGCGTCACCACCGTGACCCGGCGCACCAGCCGCTCCCAGCGCGGTCGCCATTGCAGCATCGCCGCGCCGCAGGCGAACACGACGGTGATCAGCGGATAGGCCCAGCGGTCCCAGGGCGAAAGTCGCCCGTGGGAGAACTCCAGCAGCGCGTTGACCAGCACCGCGACGCAGCCGGCCAGCAGCAGGTTGCGCAGCATGCGCAACTCGGCATTGGGGCCGCTGCCGGAGGCGTTCGGCAACATCGACGGGGGCAGGGTGGACACCGGGGACAGGCGAAGACGGGGCGCCCGACGCGGCGCCGTGAAAACGCTGATCGTCGCGCCCGCCGGCGCTGGCGTCAAGCCGCCGTCTTCACGCCCGGTGCCGGGACGCCCAGCACCGCGGCCGCCAGCGCCTCGGCCACCTCGATGCCGTCCACGCCCGCGCTCATGATGCCGCCGGCGTAGCCCGCGCCCTCGCCGGCCGGGTACAGGCCGCGGGTGTTCAGGCTCTGGTAGTCGCGGCCGCGGTTGATGCGCAGCGGCGAGGAGGTGCGGGTCTCGACGCCGGTCAGCACCGCGTCGGCCATGCTGAAGCCCTTGATCTGGCGCTCGAAGGCGGGCAGGGCCTCGCGGATGGCTTCCAGCGCGTAGGGGGGCAGGCTCTCGCGCCCCTTCTCGCTCAGGTCGGTCAGGTGCACGCCGGGCTTGTACGAGGGCATCACCGTGCCGAAGCCCGCGGCCGGCCCGCGCTGGCGCTTGATGAAATCACCCACCAGCTGGCCCGGGGCGATGTAGCGCCCGCCGCCCAGCTCATAGGCGCGCGACTCCCACACCCGCTGGAAGGCGATGCCGTCGAGCGGGTTGACCGGGCCGCTGCCGCCCCGGTCCTGGCGGTAGTCCTCGGGCGAGATGCCCACCACGATGCCGGCATTGGCGTTGCGCTCGTTGCGCGAATACTGGCTCATGCCGTTGGTGACCACGCGCTCCGGCTCGGACGTGGCGGCCACCACGGTGCCGCCGGGGCACATGCAGAAGCTGTAGACCGAGCGGCCGTTCTTCGCGTGGTGCACCAGCTTGTAGTCGGCCGCACCCAGCAGCGGGTGGCCGGCACTGGGGCCGAATCGGGCGCGGTCGATCACGCCCTGCGGGTGCTCGATGCGGTAGCCGATCGAGAAGGGCTTGGCCTCCATCTGCACGCCGCGCTCATGCAGCATCGCGAAGGTGTCGCGCGCGCTGTGGCCCAGCGCCAGGATGACGTGGTCGGCGCGCAGCTGAGTGCCGCTGGCCAGCGTGACGCCGCGCACATGGCGCTGGCCGTCGGCGCCGCGCTCGATCAGCAGATCGGTGACCTGCTGCTCGAAGCGGATCTCGCCGCCCAGGGCCTCGATGTCGGCGCGGATCTTCTCGACCATGCTGACCAGGCGGAAGGTGCCGATGTGGGGCTTGCTGACGAACAGGATCTCTTCCGGCGCGCCGGCCTTGACGAACTCGGTCAGCACCTTGCGCGTCAGGTGGCGCGGGTCGGAGATCTGGCTCCAGAGCTTGCCGTCCGAGAAGGTGCCGGCGCCGCCTTCGCCGAACTGCACGTTGGACTGCGGGTTGAGCTCGCTGCGCCGCCACAGGCCCCAGGTGTCCTGGGTGCGCTGGCGCACCGTCTTGCCGCGCTCCAGCACGATCGGCCGCAGACCCATCTGCGCCAGGATCAGGGCGGCCAGGATGCCGCAGGGCCCGAAGCCGATGACCAGCGGCCGCAGCCGCTCGCCGGACGTGTAGAAGTCGGCCGGCGCGTGGCCGACGAAGCGATAGCGGGTGTCCGGCGTCGGCCGGATGTGGTGGTCGCCGTGCAGGCGTTTGAGCACCGCAGCCTCGTCGGCCAGCGTGCAGTCCAGCGTGTAGACCAGCTGGATGTCGCTCTTGCGGCGGGCGTCATAGCCACGGCGGAAGACCTCGAACCCGAGCAGGGCGTCGTCAGGCAGCCGCAAACGGGCGACGATGGCCGGGCGCAGCGCGTCCTCGGCGTGGTTCAGCGGCAGGCGCAGTTCGGTGATGCGAAGCATGTCAGTCCCGCACGGCCGTTCCGAAGGGACTGGCGGCCCCCTTGGGGGGTAGCGAACGAAGTGAGCTTGGGGGCATGTCTTTGCTGGCGGCAAGTTGGGCCGCAGGGCAAGACGAGATTAGGCCACAGCGCGGGTCAGCCAGTCGCGCACGAGCGCCTGCGCGACGGGCATCCGGGCGGCAGCGACCCCGCTGAGACCTTCACCCAGGCCGAAGTGCTCGCCCTCGATGGCCAGCAGCGCGGCCGGCGGCGGTGCCTGGCCCAGCACGTCGCGGGCCACCGCCAGCAGCGCCTCGGGCTGCAACGCGTGGCTGATCGGGGCGCGGTCCGGCTGCGCGCTGATCGGCCGCAACTGCACGCCGTCGCCGGCATGGCCGGGCCGGGCAGCGTCGACGAACAGCACCGCCGGCCGGTCGGCCAGCAGCAGCGCGTCCTCGACCTGCAGCTGGAAGACGGCGATCGCTTCCAGGCCGGGTTCGGTCTGCAGCGCCTCGACCAGCGCCGGGCCCAGGCCATCGTCGCCCCGGGCCGGGTTGCCGATGCCGATCAGCAGCGGCGGCCTCACGCGGGCGCGGCGTCGGTGATGCGGCCGTCGCTGTCGCGCACCAGGCGTTGGCGCAGCGTGCCGTCGCCGCCCACCAGGTCCAGCGCCAGCGGCATCTGCCCCAGCGCATGGGTGGCGCAGCTCAGGCAGGGGTCGTAGGCGCGCACGGCCACCTCGACGTGGTTGAGCAGACCCTCGCTGAGTTCGCGGCCGTCAAAATAGGTGTCGGCCACCTGGCGGATCGCCTCGTTCATCGCCGCGTTGTTGTGGGTGGTGCTGACGATCAGGTTGCACCACTGCACCAGGTCGTCGTCGCCCAGCACGTAGTGGTGGATCAGCGTGCCGCGCGGCGCCTCGATCACGCCCACGCCCTCGCGCCGCTGGCCGGGCTGCGGGCGCGGCATCGGCTGCGCCAGCTCGCCGCCCAGCAGCGCCGGGTCGTCCAGGCCGTCGGCGATCAGCTCCATCGCATGCAGCATCTCGATCAGCCGCGCGCGGTGGTAGGCCAGCGAGCCGAACACGCCGCCGTCCCGGGCCTCGGCCAGGAAGGCCTGGCGGCGCGCCTCGGCGCGCGGCGTGGACAGGCGATCGGCCACCTGCAGCCGCGCCAGCGGGCCCACCCGGTAGCTGCCGGCCTCGCGGCCCAGCGCCTTCAGGTAGGGGAACTTCATGTAGCTCCAGGGCTCGCTGGCCTCCTCGATGTGGTCCAGGTACTGCTGCACGCTGACGTCATTGAGCAGTCGGGCGCCCTCCGCACTGCGCACGCGCAGCGCGCCGTCGTACAGGTCCAGCGTGCCATCGGGCGCCACCAGGCCCATGAAGGACGAGCGAAACGCGCCGAAGCCCTCGTGCAGCGGCCGGTTGGCGGCCCACAGCCGCTCGGCCAGGTCCACCGCCTGTTCGCACCAGGCCAGCATCTGCGGCACCTGGGCGCGGGCCTGGGCCACCTCGTCGGCCGTCAGTTGGCGGTTGACGCCGCCGGGGATCGAGCCGGTGCCGTGCACCTTCTTGCCGCTGGTCAGGCGGATCAGTTCCTGGCCGAAGGCGCGCAGCAGCACGCCCTGGCGGGCGACATCCGGGTGGGCCTGGGCGATGCCGACGATGTTGCGCCGCGCCACCTCGCTGTCGAAACCCAGCAGCAGGTCGGGCGAGGACAGGTGGAAGAAGTGCAGCGCATGCGACTGCATGATCTGCGCGTGGTGCATCAGCCGGCGCAGCGCCTGCGCGGCGGGCGGCGCCTGCAGGCCCAGCGCCACGTCCAGCGCCTTGCTGGCCGCCAGGTGGTGCGACACCGGGCAGATGCCGCACAGGCGCTGCACCATCACCGGCACCTCCCAGTAGGGGCGGCCGACGATGAAGGCCTCGAAGCCGCGGAACTCGACGATGTGCAGCCGCGCCTGGCGCACGCGGTGGGCATCGTCGAGCAGCAGCGTGACCTTGCCATGCCCCTCGACGCGCGAGACGGGATCGATGGCGACGCGGCGCAAGCCGCTGGGCAGGGGCTCAGTCATAGCGGATCAGTGGGCGGGGCAGGGCGGGATCGCGGCCATCCAGCAGTGCGGTGAGGCAGGCCCAGATCGCATCGGCCGAGGGCGGGCAGCCGGGCAGGCAGTGGTCGATGTGGACCACCTCGTGGATCGGGTGCACGCGCGCCAGCGGCAGCGGCAGCTCGGGGTCATTGGGGATGCCGCTGCCCTCGGCCAGGCCGGGGCGGGCGTGGTAGACCTCGGCCATCAGGCGGCCGATGTCGCGGCCGTTGCGCTGTGCCGGCAGGCCGCCGTTGATCGCGCAGGCGCCCACGGCCACCAGCACGCGGCACTGGCGGCGGAAGGTGCGCAGCACCTCGACGTTCTCGGCATTGCACAGCCCGCCCTCGATCAGGCCGATGTCGCAGGGACCCACCTCCTTCAGGTCGGTCAGCGGGCTGCGGTCGAACTCGACCAGCTCGGCCAGCGCGAAGAGCCGCTCGTCGATGTCGAGCAGCGACATGTGGCAGCCGAAGCAGCCGGCCAGCGACACCGTTGCGATCCGCGGTTTGCTCATGTTCGTGTTCCGAAGTGCATCGCACCAACCGCGGCGGAGCGGGTCAGACCAGGGTTCCCGCCGCGGAACCGGCTCTGCCGGGCCGCTGGTGGGCGGCCCCCTCGGGGGGGAGCGAGCGCCAGCGAGCTTGGGGGCTTCATCCCTTGTCTTCCGCACGCTCGCTGATCGGCACCGCGAAACCGCGCCGCTTGGGCAGGATCGCGCCCACCGGGCAGATCTGCGCGGCCTCGTCGCCGGGGGCGAGCTGGCTGTCGGCCAGGCGGCCACTGGGCGAGTTGACGATCAGCCGGGTGTGGATGCCGTGGCCGCCGATGGCGAAGACGCCCTTGCCGTCGAGTTCGGTGCTGGCGCGCACGCACAGCTTGCACAGGATGCAGCGGTTGGTGTCCAGCCACAGCTCGGGGTGGCTGGCGTCCACCGCGCGCTGCGGGTAGAACTCCTCCCACTGTGGCCCGGTCATGCCGGCGTCGTAGGCGGCGCTCTGCAGCGCGCAGCCGCCGCTCTTCTCGCACGAGGGGCAGAAGTGGTTGCCCTCGACGAACAGCATCTGCAGCAGCTGGCGGCGCCGCGCCTGCAGCGCGTCGGTGCGGCAGGCCACGCGCAGGCCGGCCAGGGCGCGGGTGGTGCAGGCGGCGGCGGGGCGGCCGTCGACCTCCACCGTGCACAGCCGGCAGGCGCCGCTGGGGCCCAGGCGCGGGTCCCAGCACAGGTGCGGGATGGGGTGGCCGGCGCGCGCCGCGGCGGCGATCAGCGTGTCGCCGGGCTCGAAGGGCACCGGCTGGCCGTCGAGGTCAAAGGTGGCACTCATCGGGGAACCTGGTCCAGGTGGGCGTGGCGGTCGTCGCGGCCGGTGGCGGCGCGCGCCGAGGCCAGCTCGGCGTCGAGGTCGAAGCCGGGCACGAAGCCGGCATGCGGCGAGCGGCTGCGCAGCGCCTCGGGGAAGCGCTGCAGCAGGTCGCGCAGCGGGTTGGTGGCGCTGGCGCCCAGACCGCAGTGGGTGGTGCCGTGCATCAGCGCCTCCAGGTCGCGCAGCTCGCGTTCGTCGAAGGGCGAGCCGTGGCCGGCATGCAGCTTGTCCAGGCGCCGCACGACCAGTTCGGTGCCCACGCGGCAGGGCGTGCAGAAGCCGCAGCTCTCGTGGGCGAAGAACTGGGCGAAGCCGCGCACCACCTCCAGCAGGTCGCGCTGGCGGTTGAACACCATCAGCGCGCCGGCGGTGGGCAGGTCCTCGAAGCCCAGGCGGCGCTCGAAGTCGGGTGGCGCCAGCAGCAGGCCCGACGGGCCGCCCAGCTGCACCGCCTGCACGTCATGGGCGCCGGCCTCGCGCAGCAGCTCGGCCAGCGGGGTGCCGAAGGGCAGCTCGTAGACACCGGGGCGCGACACGTCGCCGCTGACCGAATGCAGCTTGCTGCCGCGGCTCTCGGGCGTGCCCAGCGCCGCCCAGGCGGCGGCGCCGTGGCGGGCGATCCAGGCCACCGCGGCAAAGGTCTCGACGTTGTTGACCACCGTGGGCTGGCCCAGGTAGCCGCGCTCCACCGGAAAGGGCGGGCGGATGCGCGGCGTGCCGCGCTTGCCCTCGAGCGACTCGATCAGCGCGCTCTCCTCGCCGCAGACGTACGCGCCGGCGCCCAGGTGGATCTCGATGTCGAAGTGCGGCCCCAGCAGGCCGGCCGCCCGGCGCTCGGCCAGCACCGCCTGCAGGCCCTCCAGCAGGAAACGGTACTCGGCGCGCAGGTAGACCAGGCCCTGGCGCGCGCCCAGCACCTCGGCGGCCACGCCCATGCCCTCGAACACCGCGTGGGCGTGCTGCATCAGCAGTACCCGGTCCTTGAAGGTGCCGGGCTCGCCCTCGTCGGCATTGCAGACCACCACCCGCGTCTGTCCGGCGGCCAGCGGCGCGGCCAGGCAGGCGCGCCACTTGGCATGCGTGGGGTAGCCGGCCCCGCCGCGGCCGCGCAGGCCGCTGGCCTGCACCTCGTCCAGCGCGGCGGCGGCACCGCGGGCGCGGGTGGCGACGATGGCCTCGCCGCGCGGCGCAGGCGCGTTCAGCAGCACGCCGGGCCGGCGCACCCCGGGCTCGACCACGAACCACTCCGCGGGCCACTCGGCCACCGGCACCTGGGCGCGCACCAGCTCGGCGATCTCGGCGATGCGGCCGCCGTCGAGCCGGGTGATCACCCGCTGCTGGTTGAGCAGCAGCGCCGGGCCCTGGTCGCCCAGGCCGGTGCAGGAGGTGAAGCCCACCCGGGCCAGGCCGTCCTCGCTGGTGCGCCCGGGCTCCAGCCACAGCCGGCGGCACAGGTCGGCGGCCAGCGCCCGGCTGCCGGCGAAACGGTCGGTGACGTTGTCGGCGAACAGCAGGTGGTAGCGGCCCACCGGCTGCAGGTGGAAGAAGCGGTAGAAGCCGGCCACGCCCTCGACCACCGCGGCGCTCAGGCCCAGGCCGGCGGCCAGCTCGGCCAGCGCCGGGCGCGGCAGCCAGCCCTGCAGGGCTTGCACGTCGTGCAGCAGCTGCACCAGGCGATCGCGGCGGTGGCCGTGGCGGTGCAGCAGGTCGGTGATCGCTGTGCTCATGCAGGGCAGGGTCAGAGGGTGGCGAAACGCAGCGCGCGGCGGCCTTCGCGCTTGGCACGGTACATCGCGTCGTCGGCCTGCCGCAAGACGTCTTCGGCCGCCGCCTGGTCGCGGAACAGCGTGGCACCGATGCTGGGCGAGCAGTGGTGCTGCGTGTCCGCCACCGCGTAGGGCAGGTCCAGTGTTGCCAGCAGCTTGTCGGCCACCACCCGCACCTGGGCCAGGGCCTCGGCCGGGTCCTCGGGCAGGCCGCTGGCCATCATCAGCACGAACTCGTCGCCGCCCAGCCGTGCCACCGTGTCCTCGGCACGGGTGCAGGCCTGCAGGCGCTGGGCGCACTGCACCAGCACCTCGTCGCCGGCGGCGTGGCCGTGGGTGTCGTTCAGCGCCTTGAAGTGGTCCAGGTCGATGAACAGCAGCGCGCCGTGCTGGCGCGTGCGCCGCGCGGCGGACAGCGCCTGCCCCAGCCGGTCGAGCAGCAGGCGCCGGTTGGGCAGCTGGGTCAGCGCATCGTGGAAGGCCAGGCGGCGGATCTGCTCGGTGGCCTGCTGTCGCTCGGCCTCCAGGCGCTTGAGCTCGCCCAGGTCGTGCACGAAAGCGAACACCGCGCCGTCCTCGGCCTGGCGGCTCAGCGAGACCTCGACCGGCCAGGGCGGGCCGTCGGCGCGCCGGTGCCGGGTCTCGAAGCGCAGGTGGCCCTGGAGCTGCACACGGTGGGCGATCTCCTGCAGCGCCGCAGCGTCCAGCTGTGCATCGACGCTGCCGATCGGCTGGCCGATCAGCGCCTCGCGCGGGAAGCCGCTGAGCGCCAGGTAGGCGTCATTGACCTCGGTGATGCGGCCCTGGTGGTCGGCCATCAGGAAGCCCTCGCGGGTGGACTCGACGACGCCGCGGTAGCGCCGCTCGCGCTCGCGCAGCGCGGCCTGCTCGCGCGACAGGGCCTCGCGGCTGCGCTGCAGCTCCAGGTTGCGCTCGGCCAGCAGGCGCCCGTTGCGCGCCAGCGCGTGCAGCGCGCCGAACAGCAGCAGGTCGACCAGCAGCCCACCCAGGCCGATCAGCGCCGGCTGCAGGCTGTGCGCGGCCTCCTCGAAGGCCGGTGTGGCAAAGAAATCGACCGTCCAGACCGCGCCGGCGATCATCATCTGCCGCTGCGCGCGGTAGCGGGTGCCGGGCTGGGCGGTGCCGCTGGCGACCAGCTGGCGGGCCGGGTCGACGCGGTCGCCATCGTGCAGCGCGAACGCCACCTGCTGGCCTTGGGCGGGCAGGATGCCGTCCATCAGGTCGCGCATGCGAAACGGCGCGTACACCCACCCCTGCAGCGCGGCACGGCGCGCCGCCACGCTGTCCAGCGGCGCACCGCTGCGGTAGACCGGCCAGTACATCAGCGTGCCGTGCTGCATGTCCTCCACGGTTTCCTGCAGCAGCGTGACGCGGCCGCTCAGCGCGGCGCCACCCTCGTCGCGGGCGCGGGCCATCGCGCTCAGGCGCACCGGCTCGGACAGCATGTCGAAGCCCAGTGCGCGCTGGTTGCGCCAGTCCTGGGGCTCGAGGTAGATGATGGCGCTGCGGCCCTCGGCCGCCTGGGGTGTGGGGGGCGCGGTGAGCACCGCGTAGCCCAGGCCCTGCAGGCCGGGGTAGCTGCGCTGCAGGTCGATGCGGGCGGTGAAGGCGCGCCACTCGTCGGCGCTGACCTCCTGGCTGGCGGCGAACAGGCCGGCGCCGGTGCGCAGCACCAGTTCGTAGTTGCGCAGGCGCTCGACAATGCGCAGTTGCGTGGCGTCGACCGCGGCCTCGAAGCGGCCGCGCGCATCGTCGGCCTGGTAGCGCTCGGCCGCGCGCCAGGCCAGCACGGTCATCAGCACCGAGACGGCGAGCACGACCCAGGCCGTGACGCGGCCGTGGACCGATTCAGCGAAGCGCGCGGACAACAACCGTTGGCTCCCAGTGCGGCTGGCCGCTGTCGGGTGACCCCGGCCTGCCCCGATCTTACGGCCGGCGCTGGCCGGACGTCAGGCCAGTTGCTGCACGTAGATGTCGGTGTCGGGCAGCAGGCGGCGCAGCGTCTGGAAGGCGGTGTCCATCAGCTGGATGCCGGCGTGGTCGGGGTGCACACCCAGGCGCAGTTCGGCCTCGCCGTCCTGCACCCGCAACAGATGGACGAAATCGCGGGCGGCGACGCAGCCGCGGCTCTCGCGGTCCAGGGCCTCGGTGAGCTCGCCCATCACCCGCTGCAGCAGGTCGCTGGGGCCTTCCAGGCGCGGTGCCGCGCAGGGCAGGCCGCGCACCGAGGCACCGCAGGGCGGCGCGATCTCGCCGCCACCGCAGGCCTGGCAGCGGCTGGGTTCAGCCCCCGGCTCACAGGCGGCGGCGATCGGGATGGTGCGGCTGGACATGGTCGGCGACGGCGGCAAAACCTGAATTCCACGCGCATGTTTGAGGACTGTCAAGCCAGGCGTCGTGGCCGCGCGACCAGGGGTCTTGATGGGCGTCAAGACTCGGTGGCGGCGCTGTCCAGATCCGACGAGCGGTTGCCCATCAGGTAGCGCGGGCCGGCCCCCCAGCGGGCAGCGCCATCCCCGGGGTTGTAGAGCCGGCAGGCCTTGAGCGACAGGCAGCCGCAGCCAATGCAGCTCTCGAGCTGGTCGCGCAGCGCACACAGGGCGTCGATGCGCGCCTGCAGCAGCGGCTGCCAGGCGCTGGACAGGCGCTTCCAGTCGGCCGCGGTGGGGGTGCGGGCGTCGGGCAGCGTGGCCAGCGCCTGGCGCACCTCGGCCAGGCCCAGACCCACGCCCTGCGCCACGCGGATGAAGGCCACGCGCCGCAGCGTGTCCTTGGCGTAGCGGCGCTGGTTGCCACTGCTGCGGCCGCCGCGGATCAGGCCCTCGGCCTCGTAGAAGCGCAGCGTGCTGGCCGCCACGCCGGCGCGTCGCGCCAGCTCGCCGATCGTCAGCCAGCCGTCCTCCGGGCTCGTGGCCATGCCGCACCTCTTGACTTGAAGTTCACTTGAACTTTGAGAATAGCGCCAGCCCCCGGCGCTTTGCAAGCCGGCCACCCTGCAACCTGAAAGGACAGACCCCATGATCACCCTGGAACACGCCAACCTCACCGTGCGCGACCTGGACCGCACGCTGCACTTCATCCTGACCGCGCTGCCCCATTGGCGGGTGCGCGGCGAGGGCACGATGGACTGGTCCGGCCGCCGCATCCGCTGGCTGCATGTGGGCGATGAGCAGCAGTACCTGGCGCTGCAATCGCAGGGCGACGGCGAGGCCCTGGACTGGCAGGGCCATGCGGTGGGCGTCAAGCACCTGGGCTTTATCGTCCCCGATGTGGAGGCGGTGGTGGCGCGGCTGCAGGCCGCCGGTTGGCCGCTCGACCACTGGGGCGGTAGCAGCGCGGTGCGCCGCAGCGCCTACCTGGTGGACGAGGGCAGTGTGCAGTTCGAGTTCGTCGAGTACCGCAGCGACCGCTTGGCCGAGCGTCTCGAGTACGCCTGAGCTCAAGCCCGCGAGCCGCGCCGCCGATAACCTGACGACGCGCCGGGCTCGGGCGGCCTTCGCCGCCTGCCGGGGGCGGGGAGGGGCCGCGTGCCGATCGAAGCGATTGCCGGACTGCAGCTGGCGCTCTACGGGCTGGGCTGGGCCCTGGCCGCGGTCTACCTGGCCGAGGAGCGGGCGGCGCTGTCCCACTGGGCGGCCTACGCGCTGATGCAGGCGGCCTCTGCCTGGCTGGCTGCCGAGCCGATGGCGCAGGGCCTGCGGCCGCCGATGGCCAGCCTGGTGCTGTCGGTGCTGGGCTTTGTCGCTGCCACCCGCGGCATCGACCTGTTCACCCGCGGCCGCGCCACGCTGGACCGCTGGCTGCTGCCCCTGACCGTGCTGACCCTGCTGCCGATCGTGCTCAGCGCGCTGTGGGTCGAGGACCCCGCCCTGCGGCGGCGCTGGCAGGAGACGCCGTATGCGTTTGGCCTGGGCGTGCTGCTGCTGTCCAGCGTGGCGCTGCTGTGGCGGCCGCTGCGCCGGCGTGCCGGTACGCTGGCCGCGCTGGCGGTGCTGCTGCCCAGCGCACTGACCGGCCTGACCGGTCTGGCCAGTGGCGTGATGCACCTGATGCTGGGCGCGCCGGCGCTGGGCCAGATGCAGCAGGCGGCCCGGGTGCCGCAGGTGCTGGCCTCGCTGGTGGCCTCGGCGGTGTTCAACTTCGGCTACCTGTTCCTGCTGCTGGGTCGTCTGATCAGCCAGTGGCGCGCCAGCGCGCGGCAGGACCACCTGACCGGCCTGCCCAACCGCCGCGCCACCGAGGACGGTCTGGCGGTCGACTGGGCGCGCCACCAGCGCCAGATGAGCGGCCTGTCACTGGCGCTGATCGATGTCGACCACTTCAAGTCGATCAACGACCGCCACGGCCATGCGCGCGGCGACGAGGTGCTGGTCTTCGTGGCCCGTCACCTGCAATCGCGCATCCGCGTTGGCGAGACCCTGGGCCGCTGGGGCGGCGAGGAGTTCTTGCTGTCGATGCCGGGCAGCAGCCTGGCCGCAGCGCAACTGGCCTGCGACCGCCTGCGCGAGAGCCTGCGCCAGGCCGCGCAGCAGACGCTGGGCGAGCCGCTGACGGTGAGCATCGGCGTGGCCCAGGTGCTGCCGGGCGAGGCCTCACCGCAGGCGCTGATCGACCGCGCCGACCGGGCGATGTACCGCGCCAAGGCGGAGGGACGCGACCGGGTGGTGGTGGCCGGGTGACAGGACCTGACGGCGCGCCGCGGCGCCGGCCACGGCAGCGGGGCATCTGCCAGCCCTGAGGGCTCAGAAGAACTCGATCGCGGGCTCCGCCTCTGCCGTCACAGGCGCCACAACTGGCCGAGGCGCGCTGCCCTGACCCTGGGCACGCGCCACCACTTCGGTCAGTTGGCGCGCGCTGGCGTTCATGTCGTCGGAGGCCATCACGCTGTGTGCCACCATGCTGGCGTTGGCGTCGGTCAGCGTGGTCAGTGCGTCCAGGTGACCCAGCACCCCGTCCAGCGCCTCGCGCTGGCGGCTGGCATCCTCCGCGACCTCGCGCATGCGTGCCGCCACGTCCTGCACCGAGCCGGTCATGCGCTGCAGCGTCTCGCGCACATGCAGCACGCGCTGCACGCCGTCGCCCGATTGCTGGCGCGCGCGCTCGATCAAGGCGCGCACCTGGGCCGCGGCGTCGCGGGTGCGGGAGGAGAGTGTGCGCACCTCGGACGCCACCACCGCGAAGCCGCGCCCGGCCTGACCGGCGCGCGCAGCCTCGATCGCCGCATTGAGCGACAGCAGGTTGGTCTGGAAGGCGATCGCCTCGATCAGCACGATCGCCTCGTCCATCTCGCGGGTGCGCTGGTCGATGCGTTCGATCGAGCCCACCGTGTCCTGCACCTCCTGGCTGCCCTGGCGCGCCTGCTGCTCCAGCGCCTGGCAGGTGGCGTCCACGGCGCTCACGTGGGCGCTGGTCAGCTGCACCTGGGTGACCACGCCGCGCACCGCGTCGGCGGTCTCGCGGATGTGGCTGGTCTGCTCGTCGGTCCGCATGGCCAGCATCTGGGCGCCCTCGGACATCGTCTGGCCCGTGCTGGCCACCCGGCCCGAGCCCTCGGCCAGCGCCTGCACCACCGCCTGCAGGCGGTCCTGCGCGGCGCGTGTGGCTTCGACCGCGGCCTGCGCCTGGCGCTGGGCCATCAGCGTGCCCTCGACCAGCATCGCGGTGCCGACGATGACCATCGGCAGCGACATCGCATAGCGCAGGTGCAGGGGTTCCAGCCAACCCAGCACCGCTGCGCTGACCACGGCCGGGTAGAGCAGCGCCGCGCTGGCGACCACGCCGCGCGACTGCCGGCGCGTATCGCCACCGGTGCGCCAGGCGGCGGCCAGCACCAGCCAGGCCATCAGCGCATAGTTGGCGAACAGCCCGAGCCGGCTCAGCCAGCCGCCGGCCACGGCCACCGCCACCACCGTGCCATGGGCAACGAGCAGCGCACCCAGACGGATCAGGGCGCGGCGTGGCAGGCCCAGGTAGGCCCCCACCGACAACCAGCCCAGCATCATCAGCAGGAAACCGGCCACCGTGCCCACCAGGTTCGGTCGGTCGCCGACCACCGGCATCCGATGATCCAGCAGGAAATACAGCGTGGCCAGCCCGCAGGTGGCGGCGAACGCGGCCCAGCAGCCCTGGCGCATCGCGCGCCAGACGCTGAAGTGGGCCAACGCCAGCAGCGCCAGGGCGAATGCCAGAGACAGGGCGAAGGCTTGGGGAGCAGTCATGGGCAGTGCGGATGGTGGCATTGCTCGAAGTGAGTGCACGCAAACATTTAACCCCGACCCAGGGACGGGGACCCATCCGACTGTGCGTCGTGCCCGGCGGCCCCAATCGCTCGATCATCCGGGTCTATCCCGATCTGCTCCATCGTTCCCGTTTGCGACGTGTCAAGCCCAGGTGGGGATGGCCCTTCGGTCGTTGCCACCCCGATTGCATCGCGGGCAAATTCGAGGATGATGCGGGGCTGTGAATTTCTCCAGTCTTGCGACCACCGCCCCCCTGCGCCCATGAGCCGAACCCGCACCGCCCCCCGCCAGCCCTCGCTGCTCGACAGCCTGCCCGCCCAACCGATCAGCGAAGAGGTGCTGGTCGAGAAATACGCCAAAGGCGACGAGCGCACGGTAGACGAAGTGCGCGCTCGCGTCGCCCGCGCCTTGGCGGCGGTCGAGGCGCCCGAGCACCGGGCCCACTGGGAGGCCCGCTTCTTCGAGGCCCAGCGCCGCGGCTTCGTGCCGGCCGGGCGCATCAACTCGGCCGCCGGCACCGACCTGACCGCCACCCTGATCAACTGCTTCGTGCAGCCGGTGGGCGACTCGATCGCCTCGGTGGAAGAGGGCTTCCCCGGCATCTACACCGCACTGACCGAGGCCGCCGAAACCATGCGCCGCGGCGGCGGCGTGGGCTATGACTTTTCGCGCATCCGGCCCAAGGGCGCCTGGGTCGGCTCCACCCAGTCCAGCGCCTCGGGCCCGGTCAGCTACATGCGGGTGTTTGACCGCTCCTGCGAGACGGTGGAATCGGCCGGCGCCCGCCGCGGCGCCCAGATGGGCGTGCTGCGCTGCGACCACCCGGACATCGAGGACTTCATCCACGCCAAGGACGAAGGCGACCTGCGCAACTTCAACATCTCGATCGGCGTGACCGACGCCTTCATGCAGGCGGTGCAGGCCGGCTCGGATGTGGAATTGGTGCACCGCGCCGAGCCCGGCGACAAGCAGAAGGCCGCCGGCGCCTACCAGCGCGCCGACGGGATGTGGGTCTACCGCAAGGTGGCGGCCAGCACGCTGTGGGACCAGGTGATGCGCTCCACCTACGACCATGCCGAGCCCGGCGTGCTGTTCCTGGACCGCATCAACCTGGACAACAACCTGTCCTACTGCGAGACCATCAGCGCCACCAACCCCTGCGCCGAGCAGCCGCTGCCGCCGTACGGCTGCTGCTGCCTGGGCTCGATCGACCTGACGCACTACGTGCGCAACCCGTTTGAGGCCGACGCCAGCTTCGACGACGCTGCCTTCACCGACGTGGTCAAGGTGGCCACCCGCATGCTGGACAACGTGCTCGACGTCACCGTCTGGCCGCTGGAGCGCCAGCGCGAAGAGGCCGCCAACAAGCGCCGCGTCGGCCTGGGCTTCACCGGCCTGGGCGATGCGCTGGTGATGCTGGGCCTGCGCTATGACACGCCCGCCGCCCGCGACATGGCGCGCCATATCTCCGAGGTGATGCGCGACGGCGCCTACAACGCCAGTGTCGACCTGGCCCAGGAGCGCGGCGCCTTCCCGCTGTTCAACGCCGACATGTACCTCAGTGGCGCCAGCTTCGCCACCCGCCTGCCGGCGGCGGTCAAGGAGCGCATCCGCGAACACGGCCTGCGCAACTCGCACCTGCTGTCCATCGCGCCCACCGGCACGATCAGCCTGGCCTTCGCCGACAACGCCAGCAATGGCATCGAGCCCGCGTTCAGCTGGACCTACAACCGCAAGAAGCGCATGCCCGACGGCAGCTTCAAAGAGTACGCGGTCGAGGACCACGCCTGGCGCCTGTACCGCCACCTCAAGGGCGACAACGCGCCGCTGACGGAGGCCTTTGTCACCGCGCTGGAGATGAGCGCCGAGGCCCATGCGCTGATGGTGGCCGCGGTGGCGCCGTGCATCGACACGGCGATCTCCAAGACCGTCAACGTGCCGGCCGACTACCCCTACGCCGACTTCCAGGACCTCTACACCACCGCCTGGAAGAGCGGCCTCAAGGGCCTGGCCACCTACCGGCCCAACGCCATCCTGGGCTCGGTGCTGAGCGTCGAGCCCGCCACCACCGCCCAGCCGGCGCCGCTGGTGGCCGACCACGCCAACCAGCGCCTGAAGCTGGAGAAGCTGCCCAAGCCGGTGCTGACCTCGCTGCGCTGGCCGGGCCGGCCGGAACTGCGCGGCGGCAACCCGGCCTGGAGCTACATGATCCAGCACCCGCACGGCGACTTCGCGCTGTTCGTGGGCGAGCTGCCGGCCGAGGGCCCCGACGGCGGCCTGTTCGGCAAGAACCTGCCCTTCGAGGTGTGGGTCAACGGCGCCGAGCAGCCGCGCGGCCTGGGCGCGCTGGCCAAGACCCTGTCGATGGACATGCGCGTCAACGACCCGGCCTGGCTCAAGCTCAAGCTGGATGCGCTGGCCACCGTGGCCGAGGAGCGCAGCTTCGAGATGGCCTTCCCGCCGCATGGCGAGAAGCGCCTGTTCCCCGGCGTGGTGGCGGCCACCGGCAGCGTGATCCGCTGGCGCTGCGAACAGCTCGGCGCGCTGGAAGAAGGCGGCCCGACCCCGGTGCTCGACGCCATGTTCAGCCGCGAGGAGCCGCGCACCAGCTCGGCCGGCACGCTGGCCTGGGCGGTGGACATCGAGAACCCCGGCACCCAGGAGTCGTTCACGATGACGCTCAAGGAGGTGGCCCTGGCGGCGCCCGATGTCGGCACCGGCTATGTCACCCGGCCCTGTGCCGTGGGCTTCTCGGGCAACTACCCCAAGGCCTACGACGGCCTGGCGCGCCTGCTGTCGCTGGACATGCGGGTGATCGACCCGGCCTGGATCGGCATGAAGCTGCGCAAGCTGCTCAACGTCGGCGAGCCGCTGGGCCACTTCATGGCACCGGTGCCCGGCGAGAAGCGCCAGCAGACCTGGCCGTCCACCGTGGCCTACATCGCCCGCCTGGTGATCCACCGCTACGCGATGCTGGGTGTGCTGGATGAGCAGGGCTTCCCGCTGCGTGAGATGGGCATCCTCGAGGCCCCGCGCCCCAAGGCCGATGGCGCCGTCACGGTGGCCCCGATGGCCGGCAAGCCCTGCCCCGAGTGCGGCAACGCCACGATGATCCACAAGGACGGCTGCGACTTCTGCACCGCCTGCGGCTACGTGGGGCAGTGCGGCTGACCCCCTTGAACAAGGGGCGGGCGGCGTGAGCCTCCGGGCGGGCGACGCTGGCGTTAGCGGGTGACGGTGCGGGGCGTGGGGCCCCGCCCCGGATCACCCCGCAGGACCCTTGCCCATGCCCCGAGCCTTTCTTCGCGCCACCGCGCTGGCGCTGCTGATTCCCGCCGCCGTGAAGGCGGCTGTCATCGACGCCGGCATCGATCAGCAGGTCAACATCGGCCAGACCACCCGCCTGACCGGCAGTGCGCTGAACCTGCACAACCTGCCGATGAGCGGCACCCAGTGGACCCAGCTGGCCGGGCCGACCGTCACGCTGTCGAGCACCACGGTGCCCAACCCCACCTTTGTGGCGCCGTCGGTGACGCAGGACACCGACCTGCGCTTTCGCTTCCAGGCGGTGGATGCCCAGGGCGCCACGCAGTCGGACGAGGTGGTGATCCGGGTGCGGGCCACGGCGTCCAACATGCCGCCGCTGCTGAGCATCGGTGCCAACCGCAGCGTCTACAAGTACGCCAACGGCCAGAGCTGCGCCAGCGGCTTCGACTACGACGGCACCATCGTCTCGCGCCAGTGGACGCAACTGAGCGGCCCGACGCTGAAGAACCTGGTGCTGCAGGATGGCCAGACCTGCATCAGCTACACCGTGCCGGGCGTCAAGAGCCTCAAGGAAGTGGTGTTCCAGGTGCTGGCCACCGACAACCAGGGCGCCACCAGCACCGATCTGCTGTCGCTGTGGCTGGTCCCGCAGCTGCCGCCGGTCACGCCGGAGCTGCAGGCCGGCGCCCGCCGGGTGCAGCTGAACTGGACGGCCGTCAACAAGGCCGCCAGCTACGAAGTCTGCCGCGCGCTGGTGGCCGTGCCCGACGTCGGCCAGTGCGCCAGCCTGGGCGGCCAGCTCACCACGCTCCCGGGCAAGGCCACCGCCTGGGTCGACACCAGCGTCGTGCCCGGCACCACCTACCACTATGCGCTGCGCGCCATCGACGGCGCCGGCGCGCCCGGCCGCGCCGGCAACAGCCGCAGCGTGCTGGCCCTGGACAGCAGCACCAGCGTGCTGCTGCGCGCCTATGGCGGCAGCGGCCCCTCGGTCAGTGCCGACGGCCGCTATGTGGTCTTCACCACCGCAGCCACCCTGGTCTCGAACGACACCAATGGTGTCTACGACGTCTACCTGCACGACCGCCTGAACAACAGCTTTACGCTGGTCTCGACCAACCCGGCCGGGGTGTCGGGCAACGGCCTGTCGATGTGGGGCGCGATCAGCGGCGATGGCCGCAGCGTGGTCTTCGAGTCGGGCGCGTCCGACCTGGTGGCCGGCGACGGCAATGGCTTCGCCGACATCTTCGTGCGCGACCTGCGCAGCGGCACGACCAGCCTGGTCACCACCGGCAGCAACGGCAACAGCCGGGCGCCCAACATCAGCGCTGATGGCCGCTGGATCGCCTATGTGTCCCAGGCCAGCAACCTGGTGGCCGGCGACACCAACGGCGCGGCCGACCTGTTCGCCTTCGACCGCCAGAGCGGCCAGACCCAGCGCGTCTCGGTGCACACCGGTGGCGCGCAAAGCCAGGGCGTGCCCTACCTGATGACCCGCCCGCCCAGCCTCAGCGCCGACGGCCAGAAGATCGCCTTCGTCAGCGCCGCCAATGACCTGGTCGACGGCGACGGCAATGGCCAGCAGGACGCCTTCGTGCGCGACCTGGCGGCCGGCACCACGGTGCGCGTGGGCACCCAGGCGGATGTGCCGGTGCTGGCCGGCGATGGCCGCACGGTGTTCTTCGCCTCCTGGGACAGCAGCCTGACGCCGGTGGCGTTCAGCAGCTGGGCGATGTTCAGCCGCGACCTGGGCACCGGCGCGCTGGCGATCGAGTCGGTCAATGCCAATGGCCTGGGCAGCAACGGCATGAGCTTCCTGGCCTCGGCCAGCCACGACGGCCGCTTCCTGGTGTTCGACTCCTTCGCCACCAACCTGGTGGCCGGCAGCGGCACGCAGCAGCAGGTCTACCGGCGCGACCGCGTCACCGGCCAGCTGAGCCTGGTGTCGCAGAACAACGCCGGCACGGTCGCCAACGGCGCCTCGATGGACCCGGTGATCGCCCGCCTGAACCCCGGCGTGGTGGTGTTCTCGTCGGCCGGCACCAACCTGGATCCGCGCGATCCGGGCTCGTCGATCGACCTCTACGTGCGCGAGACGCCCTGAGCGCTCACTCGGCCAGCCGGCGCTGGGCGGCCGCGTACTCGACGTACTCGACCACGCCCAGGTCGGTGGCGCGGCGCCACTGGGCGCGGGCGGCGTCACGCTGCCCGGCGGCGGCCAGCAGCTCGCCGGCCACGTAGTGGGCCTCGGTCAGCGCCTCGGGGGGCTGGGATTGGCGCTTCGCGGCCGCCAGCAGCGCCTCCAGGTCGATCTGCCCGGCGACATGCTCGATCAGCGGGCGCGGCCAGTCCTGCGGCCAGCCGCTGCTGGGTTGCTTCTCCAGCAGCGCGCTGGTGGCCTGGCCCAGGTGGCGCTGGGCCATCGCCCACCAGACCAGGCTGTAGCCGCGCTGCAGGGACGGACCGTCCTGCAGCAGCGGCTCGAGCGTGCCTGCGGCCGCAGCGTAGTCGCGCTGGGCGAACTGGGCGCGCGCCAGCAGCATCAGGGCGCCGGGCTGGCGCGGCTGGCGCTCCAGCACGCGACGGGCCAGCGCGCTGGCTTCGTCGGGGCGGCCGCGGGCCAGGGCGTTGGTGGCCGCGGCACTGAGGAACTCGCCATCGTCGGGCTGCAGCGTCAGGGCGCGGGCGAAATCGGCGCGCGCCTCCTCGATCTCGCCGAGGTGGTCGTTCTGGATGCCCCGCTGGTGCAGCGCCTGGGCCAGCAGCGCGGGCGGCAGCCGGCCGCCATCGACCTGGGCGTCGTGCACCGCGCGCAGGAAGCGGGCCTCGGCCTGGCGCTTGGTCCGCACCGGCAGCTTGCCGCGCTTCATATCCTCTTCCAGCTCCCGCATCCGGGTCTGCAGGGCCTGTGCCCGGGCCAGGCTGAAGGGCAGCATCGACACCGTGCCGCCCAGCCGCGGCGTCAGCTTGGCCAGCCGGGTGATGTGCTCGCTCCAGTCGGCCGGCTCCACCCGGTCCATGCCCAGGCGCACCTCGCCGTGCATCTCGAATCGACGTGCCGTGACCTGCAGCCGGGTCTCCAGACGCACGCCGCCCACGCCATCCTCGAAGCGCTGCTGGACCGGCTCGCGCACGATGTCGTCCGGGAAATCGATGCGCACATCCTGCACGTAGCGCCCGGGCAGGCTCACCATCAGCGGCTGGCGGCGGCTGCTGGCCTTGGGCCAGATCAGCGCCTGCAGCGGCGCCCACAGCAGAACCTCGCCGACCATCGCGCGCTGCTCCGGAAAGCGGAAGAAGCCGGGCACCGACAGGTTCAGCACCAGGGTCACGGCGTCGTCGTCGCTGGCATGCTCGATGCCCAGCGGCGCGGTCAGCGTGGCGCCGGGGTAGGCCTTGAGGTAGGGCTCGGCCAGGGCCTCGCGCAGCTCGCTGGCCTGGCGGGTGGCCAGGGCCTCGCGCCAGCCGTCGGCCATCTCGCCACGCCAGGTGATGCGGGCCTGCAGCTGCAGCGGCTGGTCGAAGCGCTCCACGCGCCACAGGTCCTGCACCTGGGCGCGCAGTTCGTCCCAGGGCGCGGGGAGCGTGGCCAGGGCCTGGCTGCCCGGCGCCAGCACCAGGCCGCGCTGGAAGGCCACCGTCTGGCGCTTGGCCAGCGGCCCGCTCTGGTGGTGGCGCGTGCCATCGATCCACAGCACCTGGCCGTCGACCTCGGCGCGCACGATCGCGTGGTCGAAGGCCATCGGCGAGGGCAGCGAGCGCTCGGCGTCGCGCCGCAAGGACTGCGACACCAGCACCGGCTGGGCCGGGATGTCCAGCCGCCCCAGCAGCGCCACCAGCAGGCCGGTCTTGTCCTTGCAGTCGCCAAAGCGCTGGGCCAGCACCTGCTCCGGCGGCGCCGGCAGGTGGCTGTTGACGCCCAGTTCGGTGCCAAAGTAGCGCACCTCGCGCTGCACGAAATCGACCGCCGCGCGGGCCCGCTCGGCCGGCGTGGCATGGGCGCTGCGGATCGACTCGGCCAGGCGCTCCAGCGCCGGCTGGCGGGGGTCGATGGCGAACAGCCCGCGGCCCCACTCGGCCACCTCGGCCCAGCCGCCGAACTCGCTGAGCTGCACCTGCTGGTCCAGCACCGCGGCGTAGCCGGCGCCCTCGTCAACGCTGATCTGAGGCGCGTTCTCGCGCCGCAGCAGGGTTTCCTGCCAGCCGCGCAACGATTGCTCGCTGACCTGGGTGCCGGCCGGTGCCGGGCTGCGGGCCAGGCGGCGCCCGGCGGGCGCCAGCACGCGCAGCTGCATCGTCGCCACCGGCGCACGCCACGAGCCCATCCAGGTGGCATGCAGCGCCCGGGCGCCGAAGATCGGGTTGCGCCCGCGCAGGGTGTAGGCGTAGTCCAGCTGGTCACCGCTGCGCAGGTCCTCGATCTGCAGCGTCAGCGTGACGCGGCCATCGATCATGCGCCGCTCCAATTGCGTTTCGCGCTGCAGCAGCTGGATGCGCTGCGGATTCAGCCGGGTGCTGCGCTGGCCGGCGCGGATCACGTCCACATGGTGCAGGGCCAGGGTCTGGTAGCCGGGATCGAACTCCAGTTCGATCTGTGAGGCGGCCTGCAGCCCCGCCGCCTCGTTGACCACCCGCACCACGTGCACCGACTCCTCCTGGCTGCGCTCGTCGATGCGCAGTTGCTCGTCGAGCACGCGGTAGTGCATGGCCGCCGGCGCCACCGTCACGCCGCTGCGTTCCACCGCCGGCACGACCCAGGCCGGTACCGGTTCGATCCGGTAGCTGAAGCCGCTGCGGGCGTCCTTGATGGTCTTGGCCGCCACCCCCGGCTTGGCCGGGGCGTTCTGGGCCAGGGCCGGGGCGCTGCCGGCCATGCACAGGGCCAGGCAGGGGCCTGCCAGCCAGCGCGCGAATCGTCTCATTCAGTCTCCCTGGGTCGGTCGTGATGCCGTCTGCGGATCGGTCGGAGCCCCCTCGGACAAGGCCTGCAGGCAGGCCAGGCACAGGCAGCGGGTCCAGCGTGCGCGCATCGCTTGCAGCACCTCGGGGGTCAGTTGCAGGCGGGTGCAGGCGCAGGGGCCGGGGTCCTGGGCCCCGCAATGGAAGCCGCCGCCGCAGCGCGGGCAGCGGTCGGTGGACAGCGGGGGCACGACAGGGGGCAGCATGGCGCCAGTGTGGCACGCACCGGGCAATAGGCGACTGCTATTGCCCAGATTCGATCAATCAATCCACAGAATGCTGCGGCGCAACTAAGATTCATCCCGTCGCAGAAAACCACTGCACATTCCGAAACCACGAGGAACACCATGTCGCTGATCAACACCACCGTCCAGCCGTTCAAGACCCAGGCTTTCGTCAACCGCGCCGGCAAGGGCGAGTTCATCACCGTCTCCGACGAGAGCCTGAAGGGCAAGTGGTCGGTCCTGATCTTCATGCCGGCCGCCTTCACCTTCAACTGCCCGACCGAGATCGAGGACGCCGCCGACAACTACGCCGCCTTCCAGGCCGCCGGCGCCGAGGTCTACATCGTCACCACCGACACCCACTTCTCGCACAAGGTGTGGCACGAGACCTCGCCGGCCGTCGGCAAGGCCAAGTTCCCGCTGGTGGGCGACCCCACCCACACGCTGACCAACGCCTTCGGCGTGCACATCGCCGAGGAAGGCCTGGCGCTGCGCGGCACCTTCATCGTCAACCCGGACGGCGTGATCAAGACCATGGAAGTGCATTCCAACGAGATCGCCCGCGACGTGTCGGAGACCCTGCGCAAGCTCAAGGCCGCCCAGTACACCGCGGCCAACCCCGGCCAGGTCTGCCCGGCCAAGTGGAAGGAAGGCGCCAAGACCCTGGCCCCGTCGCTGGACCTGGTCGGCAAGATCTGACCCCCTGATGCGACCAGACGAAGCGGGCCGGCGGCCCGCTTCTTCCCCCCGGCCCGATCCCCGGATCAGGCCCCGTTGACAGCCTCCCCGGCAGGACGCCCGGGCGGGGGTTGTCAACGGGGTCCGGACGACCTCACCCTGACATCTCGCACACCAGGAGCGCCCCCATGCTGGACGACACCACCACCGGCCAACTCGCCGCCTACTTCGAGCGCATCAGCCAGCCGATCGAGCTGATCGCCAGCCTCGATGACTCCGAAGGCGCTCAGCAGATCCGCGAGCTGATCACCGAGATCGCCGCCATCGCGCCGGACAAGATCCGCGCCCGCTTCGACGGCCAGTTCGCGCGCCGTCCCAGCTTCCAGATCACCCGCGTCGGCCACGACATGGGCGTGCACTTCGCCGCCGTGCCGATGGGCCACGAGTTCACCTCGCTGGTGCTGGCGCTGCTGTGGGCCGGCGGCCACCCGCCCAAGGTCGAGCCCGAGGTGCTGGAGCAGATCCGCGCGATCGATGGCGACTTCGCCTTCGACACCTTCATGAGCCTGACCTGCCACAACTGCCCGGACGTGGTGCAGGCGATGAACCTGATGGCGGTGTTCAACCCGCGCATCCGTGCGGTGGCGATCGACGGCGGCCTGTTCCAGGCCGAGGTCGAGCAGCGCCAGATCATGGCCGTGCCCAGCGTCTTCCTCAACGACCAGCCCTTCGGCAATGGCCGCATGGAAGTGGCCGAGATCCTGGCCAAGATCGACACCGGCGCCGCCAAGCGTGAGGCCGCCAAGCTCAGCGAAAGGGCCCCCTACGAGGTGCTGATCATCGGCGGCGGCCCGGCCGGCGCCGCGGCCGCGGTGTATGCGGCGCGCAAGGGCATCCGCACCGGCATCGTCGCCGAGCGTTTCGGCGGCCAGACCATGGACACGCTGGCGATCGAGAACTTCATCTCGGTGCAGGAGACCGACGGCCCGAAGTTCGCCGCTGCGCTGGAAGCGCATGTGCGCCAGTACGGTGTGGACGTGATGACGCTGCAGCGCGTGGCGCGCATCGACCCCGCCCCGCAGCCTGGCGGCTACGCTACGGTGACGCTGGACAACGGCGCCACGCTCAAGGGCCGCAGCCTGATCCTGGCCACCGGCGCGCGCTGGCGCAACATGAACGTGCCCGGCGAGGCCGAGTACCGCACCAAGGGCGTGGCCTACTGCCCGCACTGCGACGGCCCGCTGTTCAAGGGCAAGGACGTGGCGGTGATCGGCGGCGGCAACTCGGGTGTCGAGGCCGCGATCGACCTGGCCGGCGTGGTGCGCAGCGTCACCCTGCTGGAGTTCGCCGATCAGCTCAAGGCCGACCAGGTGCTGGTCGACAAGCTGCGCTCGCTGCCGAATGTGACGGTGCACCTCAACGCCCAGACCACCGAGGTCACCGGCGACGGCCAGAAGATGACCGGCCTGAAGTGGAAGGACCGCGTCAGCGGCGAGGAGCATGCGCCCGCGCTGGCCGGCGTCTTCGTGCAGATCGGCCTGGTGCCCAACACCGAGTTCCTCAAGGGCACGATCGAGCTGAGCCGCTTCGGCGAGATCGTCGTCGATGCCAAGGGCCACACCAGCGTGCCCGGCATCTTCGCCGCCGGCGACGCGACGACCGTGCCCTACAAGCAGATCATCATCGCCACCGGCGAGGGCGCGAAGGCCGCGCTGTCGGCCTTCGACCACCTGATCCGCACGCCGGCCGCGGCCTGAGCCCGGCCGATGCTCAGCCGCCGATGGCGGGGAGCAGGAAGTTCTCGGCCCACAGCGCGCTGCTGGGCAGGCCGCCCTCCAGCGTCAGCTGGGCCACCTCGTGCAGTTCGCTCGCCTGCAGCCGGTTGTTGCCGTCGCCGGTGCGCTCCTCGACGAAGAACAGGTGGCCCTGGCCGCTCAGCAGGTCCTGCACCAGGATGACCTGGTGGCTGCCGTCGTCGACCCGCGTGCCCTGCAGCAGCGTGGCCAGCTCCTTGGCGCTGGGGCCATCGGCACCGAAATCACCGGCCACGGCGAACAGGTGCTGGCCGCTGAGCGTCAGCGGGGGCGCCAGCGCATCCAGGCTGGTGCCGCCGCCGGGGTTGCCGTCCAGCGCGGTGGCGCCGGCCGGCCCGAAGAAGGCGCTCAGGTCGACCACATCGCCACCGATGCCGGCCTGCAGGTCCAGCACCTTGTCCAGGCCGTTGGCCGCCGCGCTGGCTTCCAGCACGAACTGATCGACCCCCGCGCCGCCGACCAGCCGGTCGTTGTCGGCGCCGCCGCGCAGGGTGTCGGCGCCCGCGCCGCCGTTGAGCTGGTCCAGCCCGGCGTTGCCCAGCAGCAGGTCGTTGCCGGCCATGCCGCGCAGCAGGTTGTCGCCCACGTTGCCGCTGATCTCGTTGGCGCGGGCATTGCCGGTGCCTTCCAGCGCGGCGCTGCCCTGCAGGCGCAGTGATTCGAAGTTGTCGCCCAGCGTGAAGTTGACCGTGCTCCAGACCTCGTCGATGCCGCCACCCGCGTCCTCCACCAGCACCGCCCCGCTGGCGGTGACCTGGTAGACGTCGCTGCCGGTGCCGCCGGTCACGGTGTCGCCCGCGCCGATGCCGCTGATCGTGTCGTTGCCGGCACCGGCCATCACGTCGTCGCTGCCGCTGTTGGCCGACAGGTCCAGCTGGTCGCGCCACACGCTGCCGGTGATCAGGCTGCGCTCGAAGCCGCTCCATTGCACGCTGTTGGGCAGCTCGGTGCTGCCCAGGATCACGGCGCTCGTGCTGGTCGACCAGTCGGCATAGAAGGTGTCGATGCCGCCGCCGCCGTGGTAGCTGCCGCCCTGACCGCGCGCGACGATCAGGTCGTTGGTGGCGCTGCCGGTGATGCTCCACTGCTCGACGTTGGCCACATGCAGCTGGGTCTGCCAGCCGCTGCTCCAGCGGACGAAGTCGAACTGGGTGGCGCCGGCCAGCGCGGCCGCGATGGCGGCGCGGCTGCTGCCGTAGTTCAGGTCGCCCAGCAGCGCACCGCCAGCGTCGTAGGCGAGCAGGCGGGTGTAGCCGGTGTCCGAGTTGGCGAGGCTGCCGATCGTCAGCGTGTCGGTGTCGGCGCCGCCGTCCACGCTGCCCCAGGCCTGGGTGATCGTGTCGTTGCCGCTGCCGGTGTCGACCGTGCCCTGGTCCACCGCCACCCAGTCGTTGCCGGCGCCGGTGACCAGGTCGTCGGTGGATGAGCCGTTGCCCCGGTTGTCGATCGTGTCGTTGCCGCTGCCGGTGCGCAGGATCAGGCGCTCGAAGCCCGAGACGCTGGTGCCGTTGACCGTTTGCGTGGTGGCGGGCGTGTTGACCCAGCTGATGCCACTGCTGGCGCCGGACCAGTCGGCGTAGAAGCTGTCAAAACCGCCGTTGCCGGCGTAGCTGCCGCCCTGACCGCGCGCGACGATCAGGTCGTTGGTGGCGCTGCCGGTGATGCTCCACTGCTCGATGTTGGCCGCATGCAGCTGGGTCTGCCAGCCGCTGCTCCAGCGGACGAAATCGAACTGGGTGGCGCTGGCCAGCGCGTTCTCGATGTCGCCGCGGCTGCTGCCGTAGTTCAGGTCGCCCAGCAGCGCACCGCCAGCGTCGTAGGCGAGCAGCCGGGTGTAGCCGGTGTCCGAGTTGTACAGGCTGCCAATCGTCAGCGTGTCGCTGTCGTCACCGCCATCCACACTGCCCCAGGACTGGGTGATCGTGTCGTCACCGCTGCCGGTGTCCACCGTGCCCTGGTCCACGGCCACCCAGTCGTTGCCGGCGCCGGTGACCAGGTCGTCGGTGGATGAGCCGTTGCCCCGGTTGTCGATCGTGTCGTTGCCGCTGCCGGTGCGCAGGATCAGGCGCTCGAAGCCCGACACGCTGATGCCGTTGACGGTCTGCGTGCTGGCGGGCGTGTTGACCCAGCTGATGGCGCTGCTGGCGCCGGACCAGTCCGCGTAGAAGCTGTCAAAGCCGCCGTTGCCGGCGTAGCTGTCACCGTCTCCACGGGCGACGATCAGGTCGGCGGTGTTGCTGCCGTTGACGGTCCAGTGTTCGATGTTGGCGGCGTGCAGCTGGGTGCGCCAGCCGCTGCTCCACCAGCTGGTGAAGTCGAACTGGGTGGCGCTGGCCAGCGCGTTCTCGATGCTGGCGCGGCTGCTGGTGTAGTTCAGATCACCCACCAGGGTGTTGCTGGCATCGTAGGCGATCAGTCGGGTGTAGCCGGTGTCGGAGTTGTAGACGCCGCCCATGGCGAGCGTGTCGCTGTCGGCGCCGCCATCCACGCTGCCCCAGGCCTGGCTGATGGTGTCGTCACCATCGCCGGTGTCCACCGTGCCCTGGCCCACGGCCACCCAGTCGTTGCCGGCGCCGGTGACCAGGTCGTCGGTGCTGGAGCCATGGCCCCGGTTGTCGATCGTGTCGTTGCCGCTGCCGGTGCGCAGGATCAGGCGCTCGAAGCCCGAGACACTGATGCCGTTGACGGTCTGCGCGCTGGCGGGCGTGTTGACCCAGCTGATGTCGCTGCTGGCGCCAGACCAGTTGGCATAGAAGGTATCGAAGCCGCCGCTGCCGGCGTAGCTGTCGCCGTCGCCACGGGCGATGATCAGGTCGGCGGTGTTGCTGCCGTTGACCGTCCAGTGCTCGATGTTGGCGGTGTGCAACTGGGTGCGCCAGCCGCCGCTCCACCAGCTGGTGAAGTCGAACTGGGTGGCGCTGGCCAGCGCGTTTTCGATGTCGGCGCGGCTGCTGTTGGTGCTCAGATCGCCCACCAGGGTGTTGCTGGCGTCATAGGCCAGCAGGCGGGTGATGCCGGTGTCGGAGTTGTAGATGCCGCCCATGTGCAGCGTGTCGCTGTCGTCGCCGCCATCCACGCTGCCCCAGGCCTGGGTGATCGTGTCGTCACCGCTGCCGGTGTCGACCGTGCCTTGGTCGATGGCCACCCAGTCGTTGCCCGCACCGGTGACCAGGTCGTCGGCGCTGGAGCCGTTGCCCCGGTTGTCGATCGTGTCATTGCCGCTGCCGGTGCGCAGGATCAGGCGCTCGAAGCCCGAGACGCTGATGCCGTTGACCGTTTGCGCGCTGGCGGGCGTGTTGACCCAGCTGATGTCGCTGCTGGCACCGGACCAGTCGGCGTAGAAGCTGTCAAAACCGCCATTGCCGGCGTAGCTGTCGCCGTCGCCCCGGGCGACGATCAGGTCGGCGGTGTTGCTGCCGTTGACCGTCCAGTGCTCGATGTTGGCGGTGTGCAGCTGGGTGCGCCAGCCGCCGCTCCACCAGCTGGTGAAGTCGAACTGGGTGGCGCTGGCCAGCGCGTTCTCGATGTCGGCGCGGCTGCTGTTGGTGCTCAGATCACCCACCAGGGTGTTGCTGGCGTCGTAGGCCAGCAGGCGGGTGACGCCAGTGTCGGAGTTGTAGATGCCGCCCATGTGCAGCGTGTCGCTGTCGTCCCCGCCATCCACACTGCCCCAGGCCTGGGTGATCGTGTCGTCGCCGCTGCCGGTGTCGACCGTGCCCTGGTCGATCGCCACCCAGTCGTTGCCGGCGCCGGTGATCAGGTCGTCGGCGCTGGAGCCGTTGCCCCGGTTGTCGATCGTGTCATTGCCGCTGCCGGTGCGCAGGATCAGCCGTTCCACGCCGGCGACCTGGATGCCGTTGACCGTCTGGGTCAGCGTGGGCGTGTTGACCCAGCTGATGTCGTCCGTCGCGCTGGACCAGTTGGCCACGAAGGTGTCGAAGCCACCACGGCCGTCGAAGGCCACCCCCTTGCTGCCGCGGGCCAGCAGCAGGTCATTCGAGTCGCTGCCGGTGACTTGGAAGTGCTCGACGCCTTCGACCTGGTGCTGGATGTTCCAGGAGCCACCGCTCCAGCGCATGAAGTCGAAGCGCACGCCGGCCGCGTCGGCCGCCTCGATCGTGGCGCGGTCGGACTGCCAGGTCAGGTCGGCGATCTGGTCGCCCGCGCCGTCGCGCACCACCAGCCGGGTGAAGCCGGTGTCGGAGTTGGCCAGCGCCAGTCCGGCCAGATCGTCACCCGACTCGTCCTGGATCAGCGTGTAGCTGGCCGAGCTGGTCAGGTACTGATCGTCGCCACTGCCGCCCAGCAGCACGTCGAAGCCCTGGGTGGACAGCAGGGTGTCGTTGCCGCCCAGCCCCCAGATGACGTCGTTGCCCGAGGTGTCGCCCAGGAAGTTGTCGTCCTCGGTGCCGACGATGTTGTCCATGGGACCGACATCGGCGGCGCCGAACAGGCCGTTGGCGTCGAACTGCCAGGAAGAGCGGGTGGTGCGCATGGTGGACTCCTTGTGTCCGGTTCACGCCGGATCCGTCACCCCAGCGGCTCACGCCCCCCTAGATCGAAGCCAGATCGCCAGGCCCGGTTCCCAGGGAGACGGAAGGCCGCGACCATCCGCCCCCCCACGACTGTGGCCTTGGCGCCGCCACTCTGCCGGCACAGACTGCGACCGTCCGCTGCGGCTTTCAGCGCGGCGGCGAGCCCTACCCACGATGTTTCCAGGAGTACCCTCATGAAGACCTTCACCCCCGCCCTGGTGGCTGCCACCGCCCTGCTGAGCCTGTCCGCCTGGGCCGGCTCCGATGTGTCCAGCGCCAAGGCCAATGTGCAGCCCCAGGCCTTCACGGCCGGCCTGAAGCTGCTGAAGACCTACTTCGAGACCAACAATGCCAATGGCACCGCGCTGGTCTCCGGCTTCAACCCCTATGGCAGCACGCAGACCGTCAACTGCACTGCCACGGCCGGCTGCTTCATCATGGTCAACGCCAACGCCCAGGTGGCCGGTGTGGCCACCGTCAACCCCTCGGCCATCGTGATCAAGGTGGACGGCGCGACGATCAACGCGCCCTTCAACACCCCGGTGTCGACCACCAGCTTCACCGTGATGACCTACCAGACCGGCATTGCGGTGGCCACCGGCAGCCACACGGTGACCATGGAGGTCTATGTGTCGAACCCGACCACGCTGCACCGCTACAACACCGAGGTCAAGCTGTACAAGTGAGTGTCCCGGCTGCGTGAACACGCAGCCTGACACACACCCGGACAGGAACACGGCGCCCCGCGGGGCGCCGTGTCTGTTTCAGGGGTTCGGACCGATCAGCGGCTGCCCTCGACAAACTCGCGGATGAATTCCTCGCGGTCCAGCTGGCGCATCGGCGACTCGATCGTCGCCGCCGAGATCGGGCCCACCGCCTTGACAGACGCCAGGCTGCCCAGGTCGCCCAGCAGCGGCATCGTGACCGAGGAGCGCTGCGTGTCCACCGTCACCGTCACCGGCTGGTAGGCGATCAGCGGATTGGCCTGCTCGGCGCTGATCACGATGCCCAGGTTGTGGGCGGTGGCGAAGATGCGGTCATCGGTGTTCAGTGTCCAGCTGATCGTGTACCACTCGCCCGGCACCAGCGTCTTCTTGATCGACAGCGACCTGTGGTGGCCCACGTCGGCCATGGTGCGCGTGACCACATAGGCCGAGCTGCCGTTGTAGTCGACCACCCGCGCCTGCAGGCCGGCCGTGGGCTGGTTGACCTGCACCCGCAGCGTGACCGTGGTGGTGCCCGCCAGGCGCAGCGGCGCCGCCAGCGCATTGGACAGGAACACCAGACGGTCGCTGCGCGCCTGCGTGGGGTTGCTGACGATGCTGTCGGTCGAATAGGCCGAGGACTGGGTGAAGCTGAGGTAGCGCTCGGCCGTACCCACCGTGGCCGATGCGGTGCTCAGCGCCGGTGCCCGTCGGGCCAGCGGCGCGCTGAGCTTGAGCGTGTGCATCGTCGTGCCTTCGGGCGGCCAGGTGGCGTCCGTCGACCAGGTGCCGTTCTCGCGCTGGATGATGGCCTGCGGCGCGGTGGGGATGCCGTTGTCCAGGCCCTGCAGGTAGTGGTCGAACCAGGCCAGCAGCGGTGTCGTGTAGGTGCTGCCGAACGAGCTGTAGGGCTCAACATGCTGGCCCTGGTGCAGGAACAGGCGGCGCGCCACGCCGTGGCGGGCCAGCTCGTCCCACCACAGCCCGAACTGGCCGGTCTTGACGTTCTCGTCGGTCAGGCCATGCACCACGAAGACACTGGCGGTGATCTTCGAGGCATCCAGCCGGAAGTCGCGCACCGACCACCACCGGTTGTAGCTGCCGCTCAGGTCATCCGACCGGGCCTGCAGCTCAGGCGTCAGGTTGCTGCAGGTGCTGCTGTCGAAATTGCTGACGTACTCGTGCAGGAACCTGACATGCTCGGTGTAGTAGGGGATGCCGTGGCTGCGGGTGTAGTCGTACCAGCTGGAAATGGCCGCCACCGGCACGATGGTCTTCAGACCCTTGACTCCCGTCGAGGCCACCGCATTGGCGATGGTGCCATCCCAGGACACACCGATCATGCCGGACTGGCCGTTGGTCCACTGCGTGGCGTCGGCCGTGCTGCCATCAAGGTAGCGGCCCACGGCCCGGCCATTGGCCCAGTCGATCACTGCCTTGGTGCCCTTGACCTCGAAGTCGCCACCGACGTCATCGCAGCCGGTGGAGAAGTCGGTGCCCGGCAAGGCCACCGTGGCCACTGCATAGCCGCGGGTGGAGAAGAAGGCCGGCTCCCAGGCGCCGCGGCTGCGCTTGAAGTAGTAGGGCGAGGCGTGGATGATCAGTGGCAGGCGCACGCCCGGCGCGGTCTCGGGCCGGGTGATCTCGACCCGGATGGTGTCCACCACGCCGTTGTTGTCGCGGTCGAAGCCCGTATCGACCAGCACCGTTTCCTTGATCGCGTTGGCGAAGTAGGGCACGGTCCGCTGGCCCTGCACCCAGGGGCGCTCGGCTGCTGTCGCGTGGCTGGCCAGCCACAGCAGCGGGGCGAGCAGGGCGGCCAGGGGCTTCGAGAAAGGGGACATGCTTGCAACTCCTTGTCAGCGCGGAACGCTAACAGGTGCGATCGGTCTTCGCGACAGGGGAAGCGCCAGCAGCCGGATCGGCCCGCGCGGCCACCATCCCCCCTGTTTGAGGTCCCCACGGCCTGGCTTCCACAACACGCCCCCCATGTCCAGGGCATTGTTTGCACTGGTGGCATTTCCGACACTGGCGTTGGCAGATCCCGAGGCCGGAGGGCCCCGAAAGACGGGGAGGGCGCAGGGACCGGCTTCCACCGCCTACACAGGAGTCCACCATGATCCGCTCGAAGACCCCGATCCTCACCCTCGCCGCCACCGCGCTGCTGACCCTGTCCTCGCTGGCGATGGCCGGCTCTGGCGCCGACAAGGCCAAGGCCCAGCCCGAGGCCTTCTCGACGCCCCTGAAGCTGCTCAAGGTCTACCACGAGGTCGGCAATGCCGGCGGCACGGCCATCCCGGCGGCCACCATCACCCAGTACGGCAGCACCCAGACCGTCAACTGCACCGCCACCGCCGGCTGCTATGTGATGGTCGTGGCCGAGGCACAGGTTGCGCCGACGGCCAGCGAGGCCTCGAGCGCGATCTGCCTGCGCGTGGACGGCGTCAGCACCGACAACTGCCCGTTCCTGACCCGCGTCCCGACGACCGGCTTCACCAGCTTCAGCCACCGCGGTGGCGTGTCGGTGACCACCGGTACGCACACCGTGACCACGCACGTCTACACCAGCGTCGCGAGCGCCCTGCACAACTTCAACACCGAAGTCCGGCTGCTGAAGAAGTGATGACCGGCGCGGGGTCAGCAGCCCCGCTCCTGCTGCGCGGCGCCTGAGGGCGCCGCGCGCGTTTCAGCCCGGCATCAGCCCTCAGCGCAGCGCTTGGCCAGGTGGGCCAGCGCCTCTTCGACCTGGTCGACCAGCACCAGGCACAGGTCGCCCGGCTGCAGCCGCGCCAGCGCGGTGTCGATGGCCACGAACTCGCCACGGATCTCATCCACCTGGCGGGTGCGCGCGGCGCCTTCCAGGCCCTGACGCAACAGGCCCAGGACCTCGCCGTCCTCGCGGCCGCGCTGGCAGGCGTCCTGGTACAGGATGACCTCGTCGAAGGCAGCGCCCAGGATCTGGGTCTGCTCGCGGATGTCCTCGTCGCGGCGATCACCCGCCCCGCTGATCACCACCGAGCGGCGCTTGGCCGGCATCGCCTCGACCGCCGAAACCAGCGCGCGCATCGCATCGGGGTTGTGGCCGTAGTCGGCAATCAGCGTGGCGCCACGGTAGTCCATCACGTTGAAGCGGCCGGGCGCGCCATCGACATCGTTGACGAAGCTCGACAGCCCGGCGCGGATCGCGTCCCAATGCAGGCCGGCGCCCCAGGCCGCGGCGGTGGCGGCCATCGCGTTCTCGACCTGGAAGCCGATCGTGCCGTGGCGGGTCAGCGGGATGTCGCGCAGCGCGATCGCCTCGCGTGCGCTGCCCTCGGCGGCCACCAGGTGGCCGTCGTCGATGTAGACGCAGCGCTGGCCCTGGGCGCGGTGCGTGGCCAGCACCGGGTGGTGGCGGTCGGCCGAGAAGTAGATGACGCCGCCCGGGCACTCGGGCGCCATCGCCACGCAGTGCGGGTCGGTGGCGTTGAGCACCGCGAAGCCGCTGGCCGCCACGTTCTGCACGATGACGCGCTTGAGCACCGCCAGGTCTTCCACCGTGGTGATGTAGTTCAGCCCCAGGTGGTCGCCGGCGCCGATGTTGGTGACCACCGCCACCTGGCAGCGGTCGAAGCCCAGGCCCTCGCGCAGCACGCCGCCGCGGGCGGTCTCGAACACCGCGGCGTCCACATCCGGGTGCATCAGCACGTTGCGCGCGCTCTTCGGGCCCGAGCAGTCGCCCGAGTCGATCTGGCGGCCGTTGACGTGCACGCCATCGGTGTTGGTCATCCCCACGCGCAGGCCGCTGGCGGCGAAGAGGTGGGCGATCAGGCGCGCGGTGGTGGTCTTGCCGTTGGTGCCGGTGACGGCCACCACCGGGATGCGGCCGTCCTCGCCGGGCGGGTAGAGGTGGTTGATGATCGCCTCGCCCACCGCGCGGCCCTTGCCGAAGGACGGCGACAGGTGCATGCGCAGGCCCGGCGCGGCGTTCACCTCGACGATGCCGCCGCTTTGCTCTTCCAGCGGGCGGATCACGCTCTCGCACACCACATCGACGCCGCAGATGTCCAGGCCGATCATTTGCGCCGCCGCCACCGCGCGCGCCGCCACCTCGGGGTGGACGTCGTCGGTCACATCGGTGGCTGTGCCGCCGGTGGACAGGTTGGCGTTGTTGCGCAGGATCACGCGCTGGCCCTTGGCCGGCACCGATTCGGGCGTCAGGCCCTGGATCTCCAGCCTCGCCACCGCGATGTCGTCGAAGCGGATCTTGGTCAGCGAGGTGGCGTGGCCGTCGCCGCGGCGCGGGTCGGCATTGACCTGCTCGACCAGCTGGCGCACCGTGTGCTCGCCGTCGCCGATCACCAGCGGCGGGTCGCGCCGGGCCGCGGCCACCAGCTTGTGGCCCACCACCAGCAGGCGGTAGTCGCTGCCGGGCAGGAACTTCTCGACCATCGGCTGGCCGATCTCCTCGGCCGCCTTGTAGGCCAGCTCCAGGTGCTCGCGGCTGGTGATGTTGACGGTCACGCCCTTGCCCTGGTTGCCGTCCTGCGGCTTGACCACCACCGGCAGGCCGATCTCCTCGGCCACCTCCCAGGCCTCGTCGACCGAGTCGACCGGGCGGCCCAGCGGCACCGGCACGCCAGCGGCGCGCAGCAGGGTCTTGGTCAGGTCCTTGTCCTGGGCGATGGATTCGCTGACCGCGCTGGTGGAGTCGACCTCGGCGGCCCAGATGCGGCGCTGCTTGCTGCCCCAGCCGAACTGCACCAGGCTGCCCTGGGTCAGGCGGCGGTAGGGGATGCCGCGGGCCAGGCCGGCGTTGACGATCGAGCCGGTGGACGGGCCCAGGCGGACGTCCTCGTCCAGCTCGCGCAGCGCGGCGATCGCGGCGGCGGCGTCAAAGCTGCCTTGCGGCGCCAGCGCGGCCTGGATCAGCGCCTCGGCGGCGGCCAGCGCGCGGCGGCCGACCTCCTCCTCGGTGTACTCGACCACCACCTGGTAGATGCCGTCCTCGACGGTGGCGGTGGTGCGGCTGAAGGTCACCGGGCAGCCGGCCTGCGACTGCAGCGCCAGCGTGGCGGCTTCCAGCACATGGGCCAGCGACACCTGGTCCGGCTGGCGGCGCAGGCCGCCCAGGCCGGGGAAGAGCGCGCGCAGGCGGTCCTCGAAGCCCGGCAGCGTGGTCAGCGCGCGCTCCTCGGACGAGCAGGCGACGATGGCCTCGACGGCGGTGTGGCGGCTCCAGAGGTTCGGGCCGCGCAGGGCCCGGATGCGGGAGATGTCCATGGTTCGACTTCTTGTGGGGCGGGTCGTGTGGTGTCAGGCGGCGGCGTTGAGCTCGAAGGTCTCGAGGCCGGCGGCGATCAGTTCGGGGGTGATGCCATAGCCCCAGGCGGCGGCCACGGCGGCCAGCAGGGCCTCGGCCAGGCCGGCGTCGCCGCCGCGGCCCTTGCGGCCCAGCACGCCGTGCAGGTCGGGGCCGTTCAGGTCACCCTGGGGCGAGCGCAGCGTCACCCGGCCGGCCTGCAGCACCGCCGCGCGGCCGCCCCCGGCCAGGTGCTCGGTCAGCGCGGCGGGCAGGCCCTCGGGTCCGTCCACGGCGTACATCAGCACCTCGCCGTCACACAGTTCGGCCATGCCGGCGATGCGCGGGTCGGCGGCGTTGAGCACGCCCACACCGTCGGCCAGCACCACGTCGATCTGGGTGCGCAGCACCTTGAACATCGCGTCGGCGTCGAACACATCGTGGTGGGCCAGGCCCTGCCAGCCGTCGGTGTCGGTGACCACGCCCACCTGGCAGCGGTCGTAGGGCAGGCCGTCGCCGAGGACCAGGCCGGCGTCGTTCTCGAACACCGCGGCGCGCGCCTCTCGGTTCATCAGCAGGCGGTGGCTGGCGTCCCAGAACTGCTTGCCGGCGCGCTCGATGCGGCGGCTGCCCAGGAACAGGCCGTCGCGGCAGGCCAGCGCGGTGGGCGTGCCGGTCAGGTGGATCAGCCAGGCCACCGCGCGGGCGATCAGCGCGCCATGGCGGCTGCCGGCCACGCCGACGATGGGGATGCGGCCCGGGTGGGCGGCGTCGTCCTCGGGCGGGAACAGGTGGTCGACGATGGCCTGACCCACCGGGCGGGGCTGGCCCACCGCGGGCTTCAGGTGCATCAGCAGGCCGGGGCCGGCATTGACCTCGACGATCGCCCCGCCCTGCGCTTCCAGCGGCTGGCCGATGTCCTCGCAGACCAGGTCGACGCCGGCGATGTCCAGGCCCACCGCGCGCACCGCCAGCGACACGTGGTGCGCCACGTCGGGGTGGATCTCGTCGGTGCAGTCGATCGCCACGTTGCCGTTGCGCTGCACCAGCACGCGCTTGCCGGCCGGCACCACCGACGCGCCGGTCAGGCCCTGGCGCTGCAGGTCGAGCACGATGACCTCGTCCTCGGTGATGTCCAGGCGGTTCAGCGGATGGGCCTCGGTGGTGCCGCGGCGGGGGTCGGAGTTGATCTGGCTGTCGATCAGCTCGGTCACGGTGCTGCGGCCGTCGCCGGTGATCCAGGCGCTCTCGCCGCGGGCCACCGCCACCACCTGGCCGCCCACCACCAGCAGGCGGTGCTCGTTGCCGCGGATGTAGCGCTCCACCAGCACCTCGGAGCCGTGCTTGTCTGCCAGCTCGAAGGCGGCGCGCACGTCGGCCTCCTGGGTCAGGTCCAGCGTCACGCCGCGGCCGTGGTTGCCGTCGCTGGGCTTGATCACCACCGGGGCGTCCATGTCCTGCGCGGCCTCCCAGGCCTCGTCGGCGCTGGACACCGACACGCCCTCGGGCACCGGCACGCCGCAGGCCTTCAGGATGGTCTTGGTCAGGTCCTTGTCCCCGGCGATGTTCTCGGCGATGGCGCAGGTCAGGTCGGTTTCGGCGGTCCAGATGCGGCGCTGGCGGGCGCCGTGGCCCAGCTGCACCAGGTTGCCGTCGTTCAGGCGGATGTGCGGGATGCGGCGGTCGGTGGCCGCCGAGACGATGCAGGCGGTGGAGGGGCCGAGGAAGGAGTCGTCGATCGCGTCGCGCACCGCGGCCACCGCGGCGTCCACGTCGAAGGCCTCGTCGCGGATGGCCGCATGCAGCAGCGCATGGCCCTGGGCCAGCGCCACCCGGGCCACCTGCTCGTCGCGGGCCCGGAAGACCATGCGGTAGACGCCGTGCTGGCTGGTGCTGCGGGTCTGGCCGAAGCCGGTGGGCATGCCGGCCAGGTTCAGCAGCTCGATCACGCAATGCTCGAGGATGTGGCCGGCCCAGGTGCCTTCGTCCAGGCGCTGCAGGAAGCCGCCGCGCTCGCCCACGCCGCAGTGGTGCTCGGCCAGCGCCGGCAGCAGGGCCAGCAGGCGGGCATTGAAGCCGGGCAGCTTGTTCGAGGGCCAGTCTTCCAGCTCACCCAGGTCCAGCCAGACCTCCAGCACGGAGCGGTAGGTCCAGATGTTGGGGCCGCGCAGGTAGGTGATGCGTTGAAGCTGGATCTCTCGGGGACGCGCTGTCATGGGGTGATGGGTGGCTTCAGGTGGGGGGTGGACCCGTCGGGGCCTCGCCCCGATTGTGAACCGAGGCGGCAGGCATGGTCTCCGGGCGGGCCCGGGTGTCGCAAATCGCGGAAAATCAGCGCCAGAGGCGGTCTTCCCGCCCGCCAGCCCCGATGCCCCACGCCCATTCCGACGCCCAGACCCCCCGACCGACCGTGCCCCTGGGAGCACCGCTCGATGAGCGGGACAACGTGCTCGCCCAGCTCGCGGTTGACCTGGACGAGGACCTGCGCTTTGCCGGCGGCTGGCTGCTGCTGACCGAGCGCCAGCTGCTCAGCCGCAGCGGCGACGGCCCCTGGCAGGCGATCCCGCTGGCCGACGGCCAGACCCTGCGCCACGCCGACCATGCCGGCGTCGGCACGCTGGAGCTGGTGCAGGGCGAGATGCTGCAGCAGCGCTGGCGCTTCACGCTGGGCGCCAACGTCCAGGCGCTGCGCCTGGTCAAGCGCTTCGAGCAGCTGCAGGAGGCGCGCGCCCACGGCCATGCGCCCGAGGGCGACGACCCGACCCGCTGCCCCTCCTGCCGCAACACCCTGCCCGACGACTCCGACGAGTGCCCGATCTGCACCCGGGAGCTCAACACCCCGCCCAGCACCTGGGTGCTGCTGCGCCTGTGGCGCTTCGCCCGCCCCTACCGCGGCCAGCTGCTGGCCGGCTTCCTGCTGACGCTGGCCTCCACCGCCGCGCACATGGTGCCGCCCTACCTGACCATCCCGCTGATGGACGAGGTGCTGATCCCGTTCCAGAACGGCCAGAAGATCGATCCCACCTACGTGATGTGGCTGCTCGCCGGCCTGCTGGGCTCGGGCCTGATGGCCTGGGGCCTGGGCTGGGCGCGCACCTGGATCCTGGCGCTGGTCTCCGAGCGCATCGCCGCCGACCTGCGCACGACGGCCTTTGAACACCTGCTGGGCCTGTCGCTGGACTACTTCGGCGCCAAGCGCACCGGCGACCTGATGGCCCGCATCGGCAGCGAGACCGACCGCATCTCGGTCTTCCTGTCGCTGCACGCGCTGGATTTCGCCACCGACGTGCTGATGCTGGGCATGACCTCGATCATCCTGTTCTCGGTCAACCCCTGGCTGGCCCTGGTCACGCTGGTGCCGCTGCCCTTCATCGCCTGGATGATCCACACCGTGCGCGACCGCCTGCGCACCGGCTTCGAGAAGATCGACCGCGCCTGGGGTGACGTCACCAACGTGCTGGCCGACACCATCCCCGGCATCCGCGTGGTCAAGGCCTTCGCCGCCGAGCGCCGCGAGGCCAACCGCTTCCGTGCCGCCAACCAGGCCAACCTGCAGGTCAACGACCGCCTGAACAAGGTCTGGAGCCTGTTCACGCCCACCGTGGCGCTGCTGACCGACATCGGCCTGCTGGTGGTCTGGGGCTTCGGCATCTGGCAGGTCAGCCAGGGCCAGATCACGGTGGGCGTGCTCAGCGCCTTCCTGGCCTACATCGGCCGCTTCTACGGCCGGCTCGATTCGATGAGCCGCATCGTCTCGGTCACCCAGAAGGCGGCGGCGGGCGCCAAGCGCATCTTCGACATCCTGGACCACGTCTCCAACGTGCCCGACCCGGCCGATCCGGCCAAGCTGCCGCCGGGCGGGCTGAGCGGCGGCGTGACGATGGAGAACATCTCGTTCCGCTACGGCAACCGCTCGGTGATCCGCGGCCTGAACCTGGAGATCCGGCCCGGCGAGATGATCGGCCTGGTCGGCCACAGCGGCTCGGGCAAGAGCACCCTGGTCAACCTGATCTGCCGCTTCTACGACGTGACGGACGGCTCGATCAAGGTGGACGGCATCGACCTGCGCCGCATCGCCGTGGCCGATTTCCGCAGCCACATCGGTCTGGTGCTGCAGGAGCCCTTCCTGTTCTTCGGCACCGTAGCCGAGAACATCGCCTACGGCCGGCCCGATGCCACGCGCGAGCAGATCGTGGCCGCCGCGCGGGCCGCCCATGCGCACGACTTCATCCTGCGCCTGCCGCAGGGCTACGACTCGCTGGTGGGCGAGCGCGGCCAGGGCCTCTCCGGCGGCGAGCGCCAGCGCATCAGCATCGCCCGCGCGCTGCTGATCGACCCGAAGTTCCTGATCCTGGACGAAGCCACCTCGGCCGTGGACACCGAGACCGAGAAGGAGATCCAGAAGGCGCTGGACAACCTTGTGCAGGGCCGCACCACGATCGCCATCGCCCACCGCCTGTCCACGCTGCGCAAGGCCGACCGGCTGGTGGTGATGGACCGCGGCGAGATCGTCGAGGTCGGCCCGCACGACGAGCTGATGGCGCGCCAGGGCCACTACTGGCGCCTCTACGAAGCCCAGGCCCGCAAGGCCGAGGCCGAGGACGACGAGGGCTCCGACCACGACGCCGTGCTGCTGGCTCGCCAGCCGCAACCTTCGGCCCACACCGGCGCCTGATCGACGATGAGCACCCCCGCCTTCACCCTCACCCGCAACCCGCTGGGCCGCCTGGTCTGCACGCTGGCCGACGGCAGCGAGCACGTCGGTGTGCTGCCCGTGCGTGCCTTCCCGATCGCCGCGCCTGACGAGGGCGTCTCGCTGGTCGGCCCCGCCGGCCATGAGCTGGTCTGGATCGAGCGGCTCTCGGCCCTGCCAGACGCGCCGCGCCGGCTGATCGAGGACGAGCTGGCCGCGCGCGAGTTCGTGCCGCGCATCCAGCGCATCGTCGCCGTGTCCACCTTCTCCACGCCCAGCACCTGGACCGTCGAGACCGACCGCGGCCCGGCCACGCTGGTGCTGAAGGTGGAGGAAGACATCCGCCGCCTGCCCGAGCGCGGCCGGCTGCTGATCACCAGCGGCCACGGCGTGGTCTTCGAGGTGCCCGACCTGCTGGCGCTGGACCGGCATTCGAAGAAGCTGCTCGAACGCTTCCTCTGAGCGGCGCGGCGGCCGATTTGCCGGCCTGCGCGGGCGCTTTTGCCGGCTTTGTCCGGGCCCGGCGCACGGCACAGTAACGCTTGGTGTGTCAGCTGCCCCCAAGGGCGGCTGGCCGCGGCCGTGGCGGGAGCAGCGCCGGTGCGGCCGCGAGAAGGCCGCCCAGCGGCACGTCCAGGCTGCCGGAGACATGGGCCGATGTTCGCCAACCTCTCTTTCCAACACAAGGTCCGCCTGCTGCTGGCGGTGGCCCTGGTCGCCGTGCTGGGCACGGCCAGCCTGGCCGTCTGGATGGACGCCCGCCACATCGAGCAGGGCCGTCGGGCCCAGCTGGTGACCGCGGTGCAGTCGCTGGCCAGCCTGGTGCAGTCCTACCAGGACCAGGCGGCGGCCGGCAAGCTCTCGCAGGCCGACGCCCAGGCGGCGGCGGCCGAGGCCGTCAAGCGCGCCCGCTACGGTGGTGCCGACGGCAAGAGCGACTACTTCTACATCTGGGCGCTCGACGGCACCGGCGTGATGCACCCGATCAAGCCCGAGTGGAACGGCCAGAACATGGTGGGCAAGATCAAGGACGGCCGCGGCGGCGACGTGCTGGGCCTGCTCCAGCAAGGCCTCCGTAACAGCGCCGACGGCCGCGCCTTCGTGGACACCTGGTTCCCGCGCCCCGGCTCCGACACCCCGGTGCCCAAGCTGCAGTACGTGGTCAAGGTCCCCGGCTGGGACTGGATGGTCGGCTCGGGCCTGTACATGGACGACGTCTTCGCCGAGGTGCGCGCCACGGTGATCCGCGGCGCCGTGGCGGTGCTGCTGACCACCTCGCTGCTGGTGGCGCTGGCCTGGACGCTGGCGCGCAGCGTGCGCCTGACGCTGGGCGGCGACCCCGCCGCGGCCCGGGCCATCGTGGCCGAGGTGGCCCAGGGCCGGCTGGACGTGCCGATCCCCGCGGCCCCGGCCGGCAGCCTGTTCGACGGCCTGTCGCAGATGCTGGCCGGCCTGCGCCAGATGGTGGGCCAGGTCCGCCAGGCCACCGACTCGATCGGCACCGCCTCGGGCGAGATCGCCAGCGGCAACGCCGACCTCAGCCAGCGCACCGAGCAGACCGCCTCCAACCTGGAGAAGACCGCCTCGGCGATGGAGCAGCTGACCGCCACCGTGCGCCAGAGCGCCGATTCGGCCCGCACCGCCAACCAGCTGGCCACCTCGGCCGCCGACACCGCCCGCCGGGGCGGCGAGGTGGTCTCGCAGGTGGTCTCGACGATGGGCGAGATCAACCAGTCCAGCCAGCGCATCGCCGACATCATCGGCGTCATCGACGGCATCGCCTTCCAGACCAACATCCTGGCGCTGAACGCCGCGGTGGAAGCCGCGCGCGCCGGCGAGCAGGGCCGCGGCTTCGCGGTGGTGGCCGGCGAGGTGCGCAGCCTGGCGCAGCGCTCGGCCTCGGCCGCCAAGGAGATCAAGACCCTGATCGGCACCTCGGTCGAGAAGGTCGAGTCCGGCGCCCGCCTGGTGGGCGACGCCGGCCGCACGATGGACGAGATCGTCGCCTCGGTGCAGCGCGTCACCGACGTGGTCGGCGAGATCAGCTCGGCCGCCGCCGAGCAGAGCCAGGGCATTGGCGACGTCAACCGCGCCATCACCGAGCTGGACCAGATGACGCAGCAGAACGCCGCGCTGGTGGAGCAGAGTGCCGCCGCCGCCGAAAGCCTGCGCGAGCAGGCGGGCCGCCTCAGCGGCGTGGTGGCCGGCTTTCGCATCGGTGCCGTGACGCTGGCGCCCAGCCCGGCACCGGCCCCTCGCGCGGCACCGGCGGCCCCTGCGGCACCCAAGCGCAGCACCCCGGCCGCCGCAGCACGCCCGGCCGCCCCGGCGCCGGTGGCGGCCACCGCCAGTGCTGACGACGGCGACTGGGCCACCTTCTGATTGATCGCACGCCGGGCGGTGGCCCGGCCCGGTGGCCCGGTCCTGTCAGCGGCCCCTTCAGCGGCCCTGTCAGCGGCCCGGCAACGCCGCCAGCCAGTCCGGCAGCTCCTGCGGGTCCAGCAGCGGCCAGCCGCCGCTGAAGCGCGCCCAGGCCTGGGCATGCTTGTCGGCCACGGCGGTCAGCACCGGCACGCCGGCGGCCAGCAGGGCCATCAGCTCATCGGCCAGGCCCTCGCCCTCGGCCTCCAGGCCGCCAAAGCGGTTGATCACCACCAGGTCGGGCGGCGGCTGCTCGTCCAGCGCGCGGCGCAGCACCACGCTGGCGCGCGCGAAGCCCTGGGTGTCGACGCGGCAGCCGGTGGCGCCCGGGCCCAGGTCCTGCGAGACCAGGAAGGACTCGCCGGTCTGCACGTCCTTCAGCACCATCGCGCCACAGGCGGCGGCGCCATCGGGCCAGGTCATCATCAGGCCGCGCACCCGCAGGCCCTCGGCCTGGGCGCGCGCGGCGGTGTCGGCCAGCAGGGCATCCATGTCCAGCGTACCGTTGTGCTGCAGGGCGGCGAGGTGCATGGCAGGATCATAGCCAGACATATGCTTTCCTGACGCGCCGACCGCCAAGCTGCCCCCATGCCCATGCATTCCGAGCCCCCTGCCGCCACCCGACTGCTGCCGGGCCTGCTGGTTTGGGCCGTCACCTGGCTCGGCCTGCTGCTGCTCGATGGCCGGCTGGACCTGGCCACGATGTCGCTGCTGCTGGTGGCCGGCTCGGCGCTGGCCACGCCCTGGCTGCCGGTGGGCTGGTCGCTGCTGGTCAGTGCCGCGTCGGTGCTGGGCTTCAACTGGGCCTTCGTGCCGCCGCGCGGCAGCTTCACGGTGGACGGCAGCGAGCATGTCTGGCTGCTCGTCGGCATGGCCGTCGTGACCTGGGTGGTGGCGGCGCTCAGCGCTGCGCTGCGCCGCCAGTTGGCCGAGGCCCGGCGCTGGGCCCGCCGCGCCGAGCAGCTGCGCCAGTGGGGCGAGGCCACGCGCGATTGCGACGAGCCCGTCACCGAGGCGGCCCAGCTGCAGCAGATGCTGTCCGACCTGGCCGGCGGCCCGGCCGCGCTGTGGGTGCTGCGCGGCGCCGGGCTGCGCCCCGGCGAGCCCTCGCCCGCCGACGCCGCCGACCCGCGCCTGTTCGCGCTGGGCGCCACCGATGCCGAGGAAACCGCCGGCCTGGCCCATTGCCTGCGCCAGCGCGAGGCCATGGGCCCCGGCACCGGCCGCCACCAGCACCTGCCGCAGTGGTACCTGCCGCTGCGCGGCCGCGCCGCGGTGCTGGGTGCGGCCCTGCTGCGCGGCGAGGCGGTGCGCCGCATCGACGACGACGCCCGCCGCCATGCCCAGGCGCTGTGCGACCAGCTGGGCCAGGCGCTGGAGCGCCGCCAGTCGCGCGAGGCCGAAGACCTGGCCCGCGCCGAGGCCCGCACCCAGCAGGCCCGCAACGCGCTGCTGGCGGCGGTGTCGCACGACTACCGAACGCCGCTGGCCACCATCCTGGGCGCCGCCGATTCGCTGATCGACCAGGGCGCGCAGCGCTCGGCCGAGCAGCGCCGCGCGCTGGCCCAGACCATCCGCGACCAGGCCACGCAGTTGGCCCGCCTGACCGACAACACGCTGCAGCTGGCGCGCCTGGATGCGCCGGGCGTGACGCTTCGGCTGGACTGGGAGTCGCCGGAGGAGATCGTCGGCGCCGCGCTGCACCGTGCGCGCCAGCGCGAGGCCGAAGGCCAGTGGCGCGCCCGCGGCAGCACCACCCGGCTGCATGCGCGCACCGAGCCCGGTCTGCCGCTGCTGCGCTGCGACGCGGTGCTGCTGGCCCAGCTGCTGGACAACCTGGTCGACAACGCGCTGGCCTATGCCCCGGGCGACAGCCCCATCGAGCTGCTGGCGCGGCGCCAGGGCGAGCAGCTGCTGCTGGCGGTGCGCGACCGCGGCCCCGGCCTGCCGCCGGCCGAGCGCGAGCAGGTCTTCGAGGTCTACCGCCGTGGCCCCGAGTCGGCCCGCGCGGCGCGCGGCGCCGGTGTCGGCCTGGCGGTCTGCCGCGCCATCGCCGAGGCCCATGGCGGCAGCATGAAGCTGCGCCGGCGCGGCCACGGCGGCAGCGCCTTCGAATGCCTGCTGCCGCTGCACGAGGCCCCTGTCGGCCCCGATCCCGAACCCCTGGTGCTGCCCGATGAAGGTTCTGCTGGTCGAGGATGACCGCGCGCTGGGCGCCACGCTGCGCGACGCGCTGGAGGTGGAGGGCCACCAGGTGCGCCACGCCGCCAGCGTGGCCGAGGCGCGCGCGCTGCTGGCGCATGACAGCCTGCCCGACATGCTGCTGCTCGACCTGGGCCTGCCCGACGGCGATGGCGCCGCGCTGCTGGCCGAGGTGCGGCGGCGCCACGCCTTCGCGGTCATCGTGATCTCGGCGCGGCAGGACGACGCCGGCAAGATCGGCCTGCTCGACGGCGGCGCCGATGACTACCTGGTCAAGCCCTTCGCGCTGGGCGAGCTGCTGGCGCGCATGCGCGTGGCCTGGCGCCACCGCGGCCACGCCGCGACGCCGGTGGTCACGCGCTACGAGCAGGACGGCCTGCGCGTCGACCTGGCCGCACACCGCGTGCAGCGCCGGCAGGGCGGTGACTGGGCCGACGTGCACCTCACGCCCACCGAGTTCAATCTGCTGGCGCGCCTGGTGCGCAACGCCGGCCAGGTGGTCACCCACCGCCAGCTGCTGGCCGATGTCTGGGGCGCCGAGTTCACCGAGCACACCCACTACCTGCGCCTGTACATGGGGCAGCTGCGCGCCAAGCTCGAGGACGAGCCCGCCGCGCCGCGCCGCCTGCTGACCGAGCCCGGCGTCGGCTACCGGCTGATGCCACCGGCCGGCTGAGGCGTTCCTTATGCGCTCCTGATGCGCCCGCCCGCACCATGCGGGCCATGGACAAGACCCACGATGCCCACGCGCCCCAACCCCTGGGCGCCCTGACCCTGGCCGCGATCGGTGTCGTCTTCGGCGACATCGGCACCAGCCCGCTCTACACCGTCAAGGAGATCTTCGGCCCCGGCGGCGTGCCGCTGGACCACGCCCACCTGGTGGGCGCGGTGTCGGCCATCCTGTGGTCGCTGATGCTGGTGGTGACGCTGAAGTACGTGGTGCTGATCCTGCGCGCCGACAACCGCGGCGAGGGCGGCGTGATGGCGCTGACCGCGCTGGCCGCCCATGCGGTGGAAGGCCGCGCGGGGCTGCGCGCCGGCCTGCTGGTGCTGGGCCTGTTCGGCGCCACGCTGTTCTACGGCGACAGCATCATCACCCCGGCGATCTCGGTGCTGGGTGCGATGGAGGGCCTGGAGGTGCTGGCGCCCTCGCTGCACGACTGGATCGTGCCGCTGAGCCTGCTGGTGCTGGTGGCCCTGTTCGCGGTGCAACGCTTCGGCACCGCGGTGGTCGGCCGCGCTTTCGGCCCGGTGATCGTGCTGTGGTTCCTGGTGCTGGCCGTCAGCGGCCTGCACCAGGTGCTGCAGCAGCCCGCCATCCTGGCCGCGCTGGACCCGCGCCAGGCCGCCAGCTTCCTGATCGACCGCGGCCCCGGCGTGCTGCTGGCGGTGGGCGCGATCGTGCTGGCGCTGACCGGCGCCGAGGCGCTGTACGCCGACATGGGCCACTTCGGCCGCCGCCCGATCCAGCTGGCCTGGAGCGCGCTGGTGCTGCCGGCGCTGGCGCTGAACTACCTGGGCCAGGGCGCGCTGCTGATGCGTGACCCCGGCGCGCTGGAGAACCCCTTCTTCCGCCTCTTCCCGGAACCGCTGCTGCTGCCGGCGCTGGTGCTGGCCACGCTGGCGGCCATCATCGCCTCGCAGGCGGTGATCTCGGGCGCCTACTCGATGACGCGCCAGGCCATCCAGCTGGGCTACCTGCCGCGCATGCGCATCCACCACACCTCGGCCGCCACCTCGGGCCAGATCTACCTGCCGGGTGTGAACTGGCTGCTGCTGCTGGGCGTGCTGGCGGCGGTGCTGCACTTCGGCAGCTCGTCGGCGCTGGCCTCGGCCTACGGCATCGCGGTGACGCTGACCATGCTGATCACCACGCTGATGACCTTCTTCGTCGTGCGCCACGCCTGGCGGCTGCCGGCGCCGCTGGCCTGGGGCGCCACCGCCTTCTTCCTGGCGGTGGACGCGCTGCTGGTGGCCGGCTGTGCGGTCAAGCTGTTCGACGGCGGCTGGTTCCCGCTGGCCATGGGCGGCGCGCTGTTCCTGCTGATGAGCACCTGGGCCCGCGGCCGCGCGCTGATGGTGCGCAGCATCCGCGCCGACGGCCTGGCGCTGGACGACTTCCTGCGCCACCTCGACACCGGCGCGGTGCCGCGTGCCAGCCGCACCGCGGTCTACGCGGTGGCCGACCCGGCCACCGTGCCGCAGGCGCTGCTGCACAACCTGAAGCACAACCAGGTGCTGCACGAGCGCAACCTGATCCTGACCGTGCGCTTCACCGACACGCCGGTGGTGGCGGACGCGCAGCGCGCCGAGGTGGAGCCGCTGGTGCCGGGCTTCTGGCGCGTGACGCTGCGCTTCGGCTTCATGGAGACGCCCGACGTGCCCGCGGCCCTGCAGTGCTGCGCCGCCCAGGGCCTGCCGGTGCCGGTGTTCGAGACCAGCTTCTTCCTCAGCCGCGAGACGGTGGTGCCCACCGACGGCGCCGGCATGGCGCGCTGGCGCGAGAAGCTCTTCGCCTGGATGAGCCGCAACGCCGGCAGCGCCGCCAGCTACTTCCGCCTGCCGGACAACGCCGTGGTGGAGCTGGGTACGCGGGTGCAGATCTGAGCGGCCTCCTGGGTCGCGCCCCGGCCCGAGCTCCAGCCCGCGGGCATCCCGGCCCCTGACCTGCGGCGCTATGCTGGCGGGATGCCCGCTCCCACCCCCGCACGCGAGCCCGGCCGCCCCGACACCGGCTGGCGCCTGCGCCTGTACACCATCATCTTCGAGGCCGACACCCGCGCCGGCCGCGCCTTCGACATCGCGCTGATCGCCCTGATCCTGCTCAGCGTGGCGGTGGTGGTGCTCGACAGCGTCGAGTCCATCCACCAGCGCTACGCCGCCGTCTTCACGGTGCTGGAGTGGAGCTTCACGCTGGTCTTCACGCTGGAGTACCTGGCCCGCCTGGCCTGCGTGCGCCACCCGTGGGTGTATGCGCGCAGCGCCTTCGGCATCATCGACCTGCTGGCGGTGCTGCCCACCTACCTGGCCTTCTTCTTTCCGGGGTTGCATGCGCTGCTGGACGTGCGGGTGCTGCGCCTGCTGCGGGTGTTCCGGATCTTCAAGCTGGGCGCCTACGTGGCCGAGTACGGCGCGCTGGGCCGGGCGCTGTGGCTGTCGCGGCGCAAGATCCTCGTCTTCCTGTCCTTCGTGCTGATGGTGGTGCTGGTGATGGGCACGCTGATGTACGTGGTGGAGGGGCCGGCCAATGGCTTCACCAGCGTGCCCACCGGCGTGTACTGGGCGATCACCACGATGACCACCGTGGGCTTCGGCGACATCACGCCCAAGACCGACCTGGGCCGGCTGATCGCCTCGGTGATGATGCTGCTGGGCTGGGGCACGCTGGCGGTGCCCACCGGCATCGTCAGCGCCGAGTTCACCGCCCAGCGCCTGGAGCCCACCACCCGCACCTGCCCCGAGTGCCTCAGCGAGGGCCACCTGGCCACCGCGCGCTTCTGCCGCGACTGCGGCGCCACGCTGCCGCCCTACCAGCGCTGAGGGCGGCTCGCCCCGGCGTTTTCCGGGCTGGAATCGCCGTCGGGGCGGCGGTACATTCGGCTGCATCCCGAGCCCGCCGACGATGAGGAACGCCCCCGACCGCCCCTTCTTTGCCGACCGCCTGCAGATCGTCGAGCTGGCGCGGCGGCGCTACTTCGAGGATGGGGTGTCGCCGGCGGGCGTCGTCAGCGAGGCGGTGTTCCAGTCCTGGGCACGCTGCCAGCGCCTGCATGACGGCCCGCACCGCGCCGTCGAGTTCCAGCCGGTGACCGAAAGCCGCACCCGCCTGGCCCTGCAGCGCAACCGCCACCTGCATGACGCCTGGCAGGCCGAGCTGCCGCAGCTGCAGCGCCTGCTGGGCACCACCAGCTGCGCCGCCATGCTGACCGACGGCAGCGGCGTGATGATCGGTGCCACCTGCGCCGGCCGTCCGCACGAGCACCTGATCCCGGTGGCCGCCCGCCTGGGTGTCGACCTGTCCGAGGAGGCGGTGGGCACCACCGCGCCCGGCGTGGTGGTGCGCACCGGCGCGCCGGTCAGCGTGATCGGCGCCGAGCATTTCTTCGACGGCGTGCGTCAGATGCACTGCGCCGCGGTGCCGATCCGCGATACCCAGGGCCGGCTGGCTGGCGTGCTCGACATCTCCAGCGAGGCGATCGCCTTCGGCTTCGACGCGGCGACCGTGGTCGGCCACCTCGCCGGCGCGATCGAGAACCGCCTGCTGCTGGCCCAGGCCGGCGAGCACCTGGTGCTGCGCCTGCAGGTGGCGCTGCCGCTGCTGGAGTCGTCGGCCGCCGGTCTGCTGGGCATCGACAGCCAGGGCCGTGTGGCCTGGCTCAATGGCCAGGCGGCGCGCCTGCTGGGGCAGCCCGAGCGTGCGCCGCAGTCCGAGCCGCTGCAGGCCGAGTCGGTGCTGGGCCAGACGCTGGACGCGCTGACCGCGCTGCCCAGCCACGTGGCCAGCCCCCTGCCGCTGCCCAGTGGTCTGGTGCTGTGGGCGCGCAGCGAGGGGCGCGGCGAGACCCGCCCACGCGGCTGGGTCAACCTGGCCTGGTCGGCGCCGCCCGCGGAACAAACCCCGGCCCCGGCCGAGGCGGCCGCACCCGCTGAGGCGCAGGCGCCAACCGCCACGGCCAGGGCCACGGTGCGCGATGCCCAGGGCGAGCTGCTGCAGCGCACCCTGCAGGCCTGCGGCGGCAACCTCTCCGAGGCCGCCCGGGTGCTGGGCGTGTCACGCGGCTGGGTTTACCGCCGCCTGCCCTCCGGCGGCGACCTCACCAGCCATTGACGCTGCCGATGTACAGCCAGATCGACTCCATCGTCTCTGGCTTGACGATGCCGCCCCAGGCGGGCATCTGGCGCTTGCCGTTCGTCACCGACTGGATGAAGCGCTCCTTCTCGTCCTTCGGAAAGGTCCGCAGGTCGAAGTAGGCGCTGCTGGTGACGGCCAGGTTGATGCCGTGGCAGCGGGCGCAGGTGCTGGTGTAGGCGCGGCGGCCGGCCTCGGCGCTCGGCACGGCCGGCGCGGCGGACGCCGCAGGCACCGCCGAGGCGGCCTCCTGCGCTTGCAGCGGGGCGGCCGCCGTCAGTGCGGCAGCCAGGATCAGCGCACGCGTCATCGGGGCAGCGCAAAGGTCCACAGCGAGCTGCCGGCCGGCACGTTGGCCAGCTCGGCATCGCCCGACAGCGCGCCATACACCGTGGCCGCACCGCTGGTCACCGTGATGTACTGGCGGCCGTCCTTCTCCCAGGTGATGGGCAGGCCCGAGATGCCCGAGCCGGTCTGGAAGCTCCACAGCTCCCGGCCGTTCGCCGCGTCATAGGCCTTGAACTGGCCGGTCTGCGTGCCGGTGAAGACCAGGCCCGGTGCGGTGGTCAGCACGCCGGCCCAGTTGGGCGACTTCAGCAGCACCTCCCAGGCCTTCTTGCCGGTGATGGGGTTCCAGGCCACCAGCGCGCCGCGGTGGCCGTCGGCCGGCGCGACGAAGCCTTGCAGCTCCAGGCCCAGCCACCAGTTCGGGCCGCCCGGGCGCTCCTGCCTGGTGTAGCGGACCTTCATGCCCAGGTCCACGGTGTTGAAGAAGGCCAGCTGGCGCTTCGGGTCGAAGCTCATCGGCATCCAGTTCTTGCCCCCATAGGCGCTGGGCCACACCTCGACCGCCTCGGCCATCTCGGGGTTCCTGCGCACCGACTCGGTCATCGCGGTGGGCACCGGGCGGCCGGTTTTCATGTCCACGCCGCTGGCCCAGTTGATGGTGCGGGCGAACGGGTCGGCCTTCAGCAGCTGGCCGTTGCGGCGGTCCAGCACGTAGAAGAAGCCGTTGCGGTTGGCCTGCATCAGGACCTTGGTGGCCTGCCCATTGATGGGCAGCTCGGCCAGCACCAGCTCATTGGCGCCGTCGTAGTCGAAGGGGTCGGCGGGCGAGAACTGGTAGTGCCAGGCGATCTCGCCGGTGGACGGGCGCAGCGCCAGCACCGAGCCGGTGTAGAGGCTGTCGCCGCCGCGCATCGCAGCGTTCCAGGGCGCGCCATTGCCCACGCCCCAGTAGACCAGGTCCAGGTCGGGGTCGTAGGTGCCGGTCAGCCAGGTGGGGCCGCCGCCGGTTTCGGCCATGCCGGGGGCCCAGGTCTCGGCCCCCTTGTCGCTGCCGGCGGCGGTGGTCCAGCGGTGCCACTTGCGTGCGCCCGTCTTCAGGTCCCAGCCGTCCAGGAAGCCGCGCGTGCCGTACTCGCCGCCCGAGATGCCGGTGATCAGCGTGTCGCCGGCAATCAGCGGCGCATGGGTCATGCTGTAGCCCTGCTTGTAGTCGGCCGCCTTGACCTTCCAGAGCTGCTTGCCGTCGGCCATGTTGATGGCCACCACATGGGCGTCCAGCGTGGTGCGGTAGAGCACGCCGTTGAGGGCCGCCAGGCCGCGCGACTGGATGCCGCAGCACAGGTAGCCGTTGATGTCGGCCGGCAGCTCGATCGGCGTCTTCCACTTCTGGCGGCCGGTGATCGGGTCCAGCGCCAGGGTGTGGGAATGCGTGGCGAGGTACATCACGCCATTGATCAGCAGCGGCTGGCTGGAGGCGTTGGCCGAGTTGTCCAGGCTGAGGTTCCAGACCGGCACCAGCCGGCCCACGTTGGCCGGCGTGACCTGCGCCAGCGTGCTGTGGCGCTGCTGGCCCCAGCCCATGCCGTAGGTGCTGACGTCGGCCGGCGTGGCGGCGTCCTGGCGCAGGTCGGCCAGGGTCTGCGCTGTCGCCGGGGCGGCGGACAGGGCGATCAGCGCTGCGATCAGGGCGGCGGCGATCGGGGTTCGGGTGGCTTGCATCGGGGGTCTCCTGGCCTGGGCAATGGGCGCCAGGGTAGGGCGGCCGGGCCTCGTCGCACCAACCCGTGCCAACCCTAGTGCCTGGTTGTCCCGTTTCGCGACGATCGCCCCGCGCGCAATCCGAGCGCCGGGCGCGGTGCGCGCGCCACAGCGGCATGACAAGGTGGCGCGATGCCACCGCTCGTCATCGCCGTGACACCGCGCAGGGCCGACGATGCGGGCCTTCTCCCCAAGGAGCCCCGCATGGACTTCAGCAGCCTTCACCAATTCCTCAGCACCACCGTCGCCGAACTGGCGATCAAGGTGCTGGCCTCGCTGGCCTTCTGGGTCATCGGCCGCTGGCTGATCGGCCGCGTGGTCGGCATGATCCAGGCGGCGATGGGCCGCAACCACGTCGACCCCACGCTGACCAAGTACCTGGGCAACATCGTCGCGGTGGCGCTGAACATCGCCCTGGTGCTGGGCATCCTGGGCTACTTCGGCATCCAGACCACCTCCTTCGCGGCGCTGCTGGCCGGCGCCGGCGTGGCCATCGGCGCGGCCTGGAGCGGCATGCTGGGCAACTTCGCTGCCGGCGCCTTCATGCTGGTGCTGCGGCCCTTCAAGGTGGGCGACTTCGTCAGCGTGGGCGGCGTGCTGGGCACGGTGCGCGAACTGGGCCTGTTCGCCACCACCATCGTCACGCCCGACAACGTGATGACCCTGGTGGGCAACGGCAAGATCTTCGGCGACACGCTGCAGAACTTCAGCGCGCTGCCGGTGCGCCGCGTCGAGCGCACCGCGCAGCTGGCGGTGGGCGTGGACCCGCTGGACGCCGTCGCCCGCCTGAAGGCCGCGGTGGCCGCCATCCCCAACGTGTCCACCGAGCAGCCGCCCGAGGTTTCGCTGCTGGACATGAACCTCAACGGCTGCGTGATCGCGGTGCGCCCCTACTGCGCCAACGAGCACTACTGGCAGGTCTTTTTCGACACCAACGAGGCCATCGTGCGCACCGCGCAGCAGGCCGGCTGGCCGGCGCCCACGCCCTCGCAGATCACCCGCATCGTCCAGGCCTGATGCGCGCCTGAGGCACGCCTGATCAGCGCTGCGCGGCCTCCAGCAGCCGCGCCACCACCTCGCCGCCCACCGCGCCGTGCGGGTCCAGCCGGGCCAGCCGGGCCAGCAGCGCGCGGGCCTCGTCGGTGTCGCCGCTGCGCAGCCGGATGAAGGCCAGCGCCTTCAGCGTGAACAGCCAGAAGCGGCGCGGGCCGTGGTCGGCCGGGCCGTCCAGCGCCTGCACATCGCGCCAGTCGGGCGGCAGCGCGGCCTGGCGCGCGGCCTCGGCCAGGCCGGCACGCGCGGCGCGCTCGGCCAGCGCGAATTCACGCCGGCCGGCATGGTGCTTGTAGAGCAGGTAGTACACGGCCAGCGCCTGCGGCGCACAGGCCTGCGCCGCCCACAGCCGGCTGGCGCGCTCGGCGGCCGGTGCCTCGCGGGCTTCGCGCAGCAGGGGCTGCAGCGCGGCGGGCACCTCGCTGCCGAAGAAGGCCTCGCTGGCCTCGCCGGTGAACAGGTTCATGCAGGTCTCGTGGGGGTTGAGGGCGGTTGCCAAGCACGGGCAATGCCAGGCCGCCCGCCCTGGGGGCGCGCACCTGCAGGCCTGTCGGGACCCCGACAAACCGCCGCCGCCCCCACGCAGCTTGTGCTGGCGCAAGCCGGCGCAAGCTCGGGATGGCGTTGCCGGTGCCGCGGGCTTAGCGTCAGGGCATGGTTCATTCGCTGGAGTTCACGATGCGTGTTGTCCGTCCGTCCCTGATCGCGCTGGCCGCCGCCATGGTGGCCGGCCATGCGCTGGCGCAGCAGGTGGTCAAGCCGCCGCAGTCGCAGGCCTGGATCGATGTGGCCACCTACGGCGGCATGGGCGGCATGGGGGGCATGGGCGGTGGGGCCGGTGCGCCCAACCCGATGGCCATGCTGGGCGGCCTGTTCGGCGGCGGGGGCGGCAAGAACAGCTTCGGCAACACCCAGGTCGGCCAGGCGGGCCGCTGGGTGGATGTGACGCTGATGACGCGCGCCAACCCGCAGCTGCAGGAGGCCCAGCAGGCCGTGCCTGCCGGCTTCCTGAGCCCGGCGCTGAAGCTGCAGGCCCCGCGCGAGACCAAGGGCACGCTGCCGCCTGAGCACGGCGAGGACCGCAACGAGGAGCCCCGCTACGAGAAGCCCGAGGGCCGGATCTACCTCTACTGGGGCTGTGGCGACACGGTGCGCGCCGGCCAGCCCAAGGTGCTGGACATGGCCACCGCCACGCCGGCCGACCTGGCGAAGTTCTTCCAGGTGCGCAGCGCCACCCAGCGCGGCACCCACCAGGCCACCGGCCGCCCGGTCTGGCCCAGCCCCGCCGACAGCCGCATGGTGCCGCCACAGGCCAGCCTGGTGGGCGAGCACGCCTTCAGCGGCCAGGGCGTGCCCGAGGCCTTCCGGTTCCAGGTGGGCGCCCAGCAGGACCTGATGCCGGCGATCGAGCTGGCCCAGCGCAATGCCGACGGCGCCTGGGCCCTGACCTGGACCCCGCCGCCCACCGCCCGCGCCCAGTTCCTGGCCGGCATGGGCGCGCGCGGCAAGAACGAGATGGTGCTGTGGACCAGCGCCGAGGTGCCCGAGACCGGCTTCGGCCTGTTCGACTATCAGACCAACGCCGCGGTCGACCGCTGGCTCAAGGAGAAGGTGCTGCTGTCGCCCACCACCAGCCAGTGCACCGTGCCCAAGGGCGTGTTCAGCGGCGAAGGCGGCATGCTGCGCGCCATCGCCTACGGCAGCGAACTCAACCTGGCCCACCCGCCACGCCCCACCGACCCCAGGCAGGCCTGGGAGCCGCAATGGGCCGTCAAGCTGCGCGTGAAGAGCCAGAGCACCGCGATGCTGGGCATGGAAGGCGGCATGCCCACGCGCGGCATGCCCGCCGAGCAGGCGCCGACGCCGCAGGAGGAGGGCAACAAGCTGCCCAATGCCAAGGACCTGCTCAAGGGCATCTTCGGGCGCTGAGCGGCTGACACCGCCCCAGGCTAAGCCGCGGCCGCGGCCGGGGTCTGGTCGTCTTGCTGCGAGGCCAGCAGCAGCTGGTCGAGGATGCCCTGGATGTCCCGGTCATCCTGGGCCGAAGCCAGGTAGACCGTGACCTGCGGCGCCGCTGCCGCGCGGTTGGGCGACGCGGCGCCCAGCGTGCGCCAGCATTCCAGGATCAGCGCCTGGATGCGTTCGACATCCGGCGGGTCTGCCAGGAAGACGATCTGCGCCAGCGGCACCGTGTCCAGCAGGAAAGCCACCTCGTAGCGGCAGCCCTGGCGATCGGCCGAGTAGCCGCGCAGATCCATCAGCACCGCCGAGCTGACCAGGGCGGTCTGGTGCACCGCCGTCTGCCAGACGTCGTCGTGGCACATCATCGGCAGGCTGCGGAAGCTCAGGTCCAGCTGGCGCGGCCAGGCCTCCAGGCGCTGCAGGCGGGCCGCCACATCGTCCGGGCTGCGCAGGAACTGGCGCTCGACCTGTTGCAGGCGCCAGCACAGATGCGCCGCCGCGGCCACCACCACGGCCGCCAGCAAGAGCCCGCACCACAGGGCCGGCTGCGGCACATTGGCCGCGATCATGAGGGTGACCGCCGCCGACCCGATGACCGCCAGGAACATCCCGCTGCCCTGCCGGTGCTGGCTGTGGATGAAGCTGGGGTCGACGACGGTGAAGAAGGTCCCGAAGTGGCGCCAGTACTGCAGCAGGCCCTCGAAGGTGAACAGCGCGGCCTCGTCGATGCCGAAGACCCGCAGCACCAGCAGCTTTGCGTTCGGGGTGCGCCGCGCCCGGTCCATCAGCCGCCAGACCAGGGCGACATGGGCGGCCATTGCCAGCCCATAGCCCAGGGCGGTGCGCCACGCGGGGCTGTCCTGCAGCAGGGCCGAGAGCACCAGCACCCCGGCTAGCAAAAGGAACAGGCCCCATATCGGCGCCCGCCAGGGCGGCTGGGCGATTGCCAGCCCGTGGGTGGCGAACGGCCGCAGCACACCAGCCAGGCCCGGCACATGGGCGCGGAACTGGCTGCGAAAGCCTGCGTAGCGCACCATGGCCAGGAAGGGCAGCGACAGCATCGCCATCAGGCTGACGATGAAGGCCAGCACCGACACATCCGGCGTGCCCTCGCCCGGCCAGTTGTACACCGCCAGCGGGAACAGCACATAGGCCGCGGCAATGGCCAACTCGTGCCTGAAGGCGGTGCCGAAGTCCGCCCGGGCGCGCGCGGTCAGCAACTCGCGCGAGGCGATGGCGTCGGGCGGGCGGCTGTGGGCATCGACCAGGCGCCACCCTGGCGGCGCCGGCGGCAGCGCCAGCGCTGCGTCAGGCGCGCCCGGCGCCGCAGCGGCACCCTGGCCCGACGAGGCCATCATCAGCTGGCGCACCCGCCGCACCACCAGCCGCCGCGTCACCACCGCAGCCAGGCCCACCAGCGCGGGGATGCCCAGCACGAAGTACATCAGAGAGAGGTCCGGGCCCTGGCTCATGCGCGCTCCTGTGGATCGGCGCGGAGGGGACTCGCAGGTCGGCCGATGGGTGACTCTGGGCGCGAAGGCCCCGCGCGTCAAGCACCATCACCGGCGATGCCGGGGCGCGCGGCGCGGCACGCCCGCAGCCGGGTCAAGCCGCCGCCCGGGGCGACTCGAAGATGGCGCAGGTGGTGGTGGCGTGGGCGTAGAGCTTGCCGTCGGGGCCGACGATGCGCGCTTCGGACGTACCCACCTGGCGACCGACGTGCAGCGCGGTGCCCACGCATCGCAGCGGCCCCGTCTTCGTGTGGGCGGCGCGGACGATGTGCAGGTTGATCTGGCTGGTCGTGTAGCCGCGTCCGGCGGGCAGCATGGTCTGCACGGCGCACCCCAGCGCAAAGTCCAGCAAGGTCGCATACCAGCCACCATGCACCGACCCCAGCGGGTTGTAGTGCTTCAGCTGCGGCGTCGCCTGGAAGACCGCGTGCCCCTCACCCACCTCGACCAGTTCGCAGTCGAAGGTGTCCGCCATGTACGGATGGGGCAGCTCTCCTTCCAGCAAGGCGGTCATCACCTGCAGGCCAGTCATGCCCTGAACCTGGTGCGGCTGGGCCAGTCCGGCCTGTCCGCCGCCGCGCTCACGCCGGCGTTGACGCACCTGCTCCAGTTGGGCCTGCCAGGCATCCAGCGTGGCCTGCGTTCCTGTCTCCTTGGTCATGTGACTCTCCATCGATGGTGGGGAAGGGTGTTCACGGCTGCGCCGCGCGCGGCCTGGTGTCCACGGGCAGGCACAGCAGGCCCGTGAGCAGCGCCAGGGTGCCGTGCACGAGATACAAGGCATTGAAGTCGGCGCGTTGCAGCGCCGCATGGCCGAGCAGGGCCACGGTCAGTGCCACGCCGAGCACCGAGCCGATCTGGCGCGTGGCCTGGTTGACCGCGCTGCCCACCGCGTAGTGCGCCACCGGCAGGCGGTTCACGGCCGCGGCGGACAGCGATGGCAACACGAGGCCGACGGCGATGCCGCTCATCACCAGCCCGGGCAGCCAGTGCGACAGGTAGTGCGGCTCGGTGCCGGGCACCAGCAGGAACCACAGGCTGCTGCAGGCATACAGCAGTGAGCCGCCGACCAGGAAGCGGCGGTGGCCCAGCCGCGTCGCCAGTCGGCCGGTGAGGATGGCGGTGGGCATCACCAGCAGCGGTCCGGGCGTGACCGCCAGCCCGGCCTGCGGCAGGCTGAGCTGCCAGACGTTCATCATGAAGAAGAAGAAGGTCAGGAACATCATCGAGAACGCCGTGCCGAAGACCAGCGTCGCGAGGTTCACATAGCGGTAGGTTCGGTGGTGGAACAGCGCCAGGTCCACCAGCGGCGCGCGGGCGTGGCGGGCCCAGGCCACGAAGGCGCCAGCGGCCACGCCCCCGGTGGCCGCCAGGACCAGGAGTTCCATGCGGGTCCATGCCGGCGCGCTGGATTCGACGATCGCCAGGGTGACAGCCCCCACCGACAGCATCAGCAGCGCCATGCCCACGCCGTCCACGCGCCGTTGAACGCCGGACGTTGGCGATTCCTGCAGCATCGACGCACCACGCCACAGCGCCAGGCCACCCAGCGGCAGGTTGATGTAGAACGCCCAGGGCCAGCCGAAGTGGTCGATGACGACACTCCCGGCACTCGGCCCCACCGCGGCGGCCAGCCCGCCGACGGCGCCCCACAGGCTCACCACCACCGCGCGCCGGCTCTGCGGAAACGCCGCCAGCACGATGGACAGCGACGCCGGCGTCAGCAGCGCCGCGCCGACAGCCTGCAGCACCCGCGCCGCGATCAACCAGCCCACGCTGGCGGCCAGCCCGCAGGCGGCCGAAGCGGCCAGGAAGAGCGTCACGCCGATCAGGAAGACGCGCTTGCGGCCATGCGTGTCGGCCAGGCCGCCCGCGGGGATCAGCATCGTCGCGTAGACCACCGTGTAGGCGTTCAGCACCCACGACAGCTCGGCCGGGGTGGCGTCGGCAAAGGCGTGCCGCAGCGGATCGAAGGCCGCGAACAGCATCGTCGTGTCGAGCGACACCAGGAAGGTGGCGAGGCTGGCGACCCAGAACACGGGCCACGGCGATGCCGCGGCCCCGGCGGGCGGGCGAGGGGTGTCGACGGCGCCGCCCACGCTCACTCCCGAGCCTGCAGGTACACGCCGGGATGCGCCGACAGGCCGAGCTTGACCTGCTGGGTCAGCTCGTCGGCCAGCACCTCCTCGGCGCCGGCTTCGAGCGCGTCCAGGGCCCGGGCGACGATCTGCTCCGGCGTCGACTTGGGTGCGTCGATGCCCTGCGTCATGTCGGTGTCGACAAAGGCCATGTGCAGCGTCAGCACCTGCGTCTTCTGGCCCCGCAGCTCATGGCGCAGGCCATTGCTCAGGCTCCACGCCGCGGATTTCGTGAGCGCGTAGCCGGCCAGCGCCGGGCTGGTGATCCAGCTGGCGATGGAGGCCACGTTCAGCAGTGCGCCGCCGCCGTTGGCCGCCAGCACCGGCGCGAACGCCTGGCTCACGCGCATCACGCCGAAGACATTGGTCTCCAGCTGGCGGCGCAGACGGGCCTCGGCATCGGTGTCGAGGAAGCCACCGAACTGCGCGATGCCGGCGTTGTTGATGACCAGGTTCACGTCGCTGGCCTGTGCCACGGCGGCGGCGATGTCGCCGGGCGCGTTCACGTCCAGCCGCAGCGGCGTGACACCGGGCAGCGAGACGCTGGCCGGGTCGCGCGCGCCGGCGTAGACCTTGCGCGCGCCACGCGCCAGGGCGGCCTTGGCAAAGGCCAGCCCGATGCCGCGGTTGGCGCCGGTGATGAGGACGGTGGCGTTGTCGAGTTTCATGACTTTCCTTTAGATGATGAGCATCATATTTGCCGGCGAACATGCAGGCGCCGGCGGCTTCCTGCCGACGCTTCAGGCGTCGTACTGCTGGATCAGGCTGTTCCGCACATTGGCCAGCCAGGCCCTGCCGGCCTGACCTTGCAGCGTGCGGGCCAGCTGCAAGGCACCCACCATGGTGGCGGTCACCACCTGGGCCTGCGCCGGGTCGACGCCGGCGGGCAGGCAGCGGCGCACCAGATCGACCAGGCCCAGCACGCGGGCGCGGGCGGCACTTGCCACCTCGTCCGCCTGGCGCGGGATCTCGGCCGCCAGGGCGGCGACGATGCAACCGCACTCGATGTTCTCGAGCTGGGCGTCGCCCAGGTAGGTGTTCACCAGCGCGGAGAACGCGCTCACGCCAGCGGCCTGCGCCTGGCGCAGCCGCTCGGCGAGCACGGCGCCGGTGTCGCGGCCGGCGCGCTGCGTGGCCTCGGCCAGCAGGGCGTCGCGGGAGGCGAAGTGGGCATAGAAGCCGCCGTGGGTCAGACCGGCCTCCTTCATGATGGTGGCCAGTCCGACGCCGTCGTAGCCCGCGCGCCGGATGGCGCGAGCGGCGACGTCCAGGATGCGGTCGTGGGTGAGTTCCTTGCGGCTGGCGGACATGGACATGATGGTCGTCATATTACGTCCATCATATTGGCTTGTCAATCGCCGCCGATGGCCTGCCTTTTCCCCGGGGCCGCACGGACCGATGGGTTCAGTGCGCCGGCCTCGGTCGCCCCTGCAGTTCGGCCTGGGCCTGCCGCCCCACGCTCCACGCCCCGCTCAAGGCCAGGCCGCCCATCACGCCCGCCACCACCAGGTCGGGCCAGGCGGAGCCGGTGCCCAGCACGCCCAGCGCGGCCAGCATCACGGCGAGGTTGCCCAGCGCGTCGTTGCGCGAGCACAGCCAGACCGAGCGCATGTTGGCGTCGCCGCTGCGGAAGCGGTAGAGCAGCACGGCCACGCCGGCGTTCACGGCCAGGGCCAGCAGGCCCACGCCGCCCATCGTGGCGGGCTCGGGCACGGCGCCGCTGCCCAGCATCCAGGCGGCGCGGGTCAGCACGCCCACGCCGAACAGGCCCATGCAGGCGGCCTTGAACAGCGCGGCGCGCGAGCGGGCGGCGGCGCCCAGGCCCAGCACCGCCAGGCTGAGGGCGTAGTTGCCGGCGTCGCCGAAGAAGTCGATCGAATCAGCCAGCAGCGACACCGAGCCCGAGGACCACGACGCGCCCAGTTCGATGACGAACATCGCGGCGTTGAGCACCAGCGCGATCCACAGCGCGCGGCGCCAGCGCGGGTCGGTGGCGGGGGCGGTGCAGGCGGTGTCGTGGCAGCAGTGGGCGGACATGGTGGTGAAGGGTTTCTCAAGGCTGTGCGAGGATTGAAAACCCTGTAGCCACTATAGAGTCAAGCGCCACGGCCATGAAGATCGGTGAACTTGCCACGCGCGCCGGCTGCGATGTGCAGACGGTGCGCTTCTATGAACGCGAAGGCCTGCTGGAGGCGCCGCCGCGCGAGGCCTCGGGCTACCGCTGCTATGCCGAACGCCACCTCACCCAGCTGAACTTCGTGCGCCACCTGCGCACGCTGGACATCCCGCTGCAGGAGGTGCGCCAGCTGCTGCGCTACGCGGCCGAGCCCGAGGGCGCCTGCGCCCAGGTCAACGAGCTGCTCGACGGCCACATCGCGCTGGTGCGCCAGCGCATGCAGGCGCTGCGCGCGCTGGAGCGCCAGCTGGTGGATCTGCGGCGCAGCTGCGATGGCGATGCCTCGCACCCCTGCGCCATCCTGCAGGCCTTTGCCGCCGCGGCCGAGCAGCAGCCCTGCGCCTGCCACCCGGCCAGCCCGGGCTGAGCCTGCTGCGTCAGGCCAACACGGTGGCCTGGCGCACCAGCTCGGCCGCCGAGCCGTCGTGGCGAAAGCCCAGGCCCAGCGCCCGCGGCGTGTGCAGCGGCGGCTGCGAAGCGAACAGCCGCTGCACCATCGCCTGCGGGCGGTGGCTGACCAGCGCGCGGCGGTCCTCGCCGTGGGCCTGCACCAGGGCCTCGACCACCTCGGCCATCGACAGCTGCAACGCCGGCATCTGCACCACGCGGCCGGGCGGCAGCCGCGCCGGGTCGATCGTCGCGGCATGCACCAGGTTGTCGACGCAGGCCGGGGCCGAGATCCACCACGCGGTGCCATCGGCGCTCACCGGCAGCTCGCAGGGCTGGCCGTCGCGCAGGCGCCAGAACAGCTGGCTCATGAAGGCCGAGATCAGTCCCTCGCCGCTGCCGGGCCGGGCCACCACGCCGGGCAGGCGCAGCGAGCAGGCCTGCACCCAGCCGCGGCGCGCGGCGTCGGCCAGCAGGATCTCGGCGGCCAGCTTTTGGGCGCCGTAGCTCAGCACCGGGCAGGCGGGCGTGGCTTCGTCGACCACCGCGGGCAGCGGGTCGCCGTACACCGCCACCGTGCTGGCAAAGACCAGCCGCGGGCCGTTGCCGTGCCCGCGCAGCAGGTCGACCAGGCGCAGCGTGGCGTCCAGGTTCACGCGCTGGCCCAGCTGCGGGTCGCGCTCCGCAGCGCCACCCGGCACGCTGGCCAGGTGGAACACCGCATCCACCGGCGCCGCCAGCGCGCGCTCCAGCACGCCCGTGTCGGCGATCGAGCCGGGCACAGCCAGCAGGCGCTGGTCGTGCGGAAGCTCGTCCAGCCGCAGGTCGGACACGAGCAGCGTGCCCACCGCCCGCCCGCCCAGGCCCTGCCGCAGCAGGCGCTGCAACAAATGGCGGCCGATGAAGCCCTGGGCGCCAGTGACCAGCACGCGCATGGTCAAGCCCCTCCGCAGGCGCGCACGCGATCGTGCGCGCGATGGGGCACTTGCGCAAGGCTCATCTCAACTCCCATCACTGATCGTGGTGCCACCGTCCACCACCAGGTTCTGCCCGGTGGTGAAGCCGCCGGCGGCGCTGGCCAGCATCACCACCACGCCGGCGATCTCGTCGGGCTCGCCCACCCGCCGCAGCGGTGTGGCTTGCAGGCGCCGCTGCATGAAGTCTTCGTCGGCCAGCAACCCTGCCGCCAGCGGCGTGCGGACCAGCCCCGGCGACACCGCATTCACGCGCACGCCGCTGGGGCCCCACTCCACCGCCAGGTTGCGCGCCAGTTGGGCAATGGCGGCCTTGGATAACCCGTACAGGCCGATCGCGCCGTTGCCCCGCAGCCCGGCGATGCTGGACATCAACACCACGCTGCCGCGCCCGCGCGCGGCCATCGCCGGGATCAGGCCGCTGCTCAGGCGCGCGGCGGCGCGCAGGTTGATGTCCAGCACCTGCTGCCAGTCGGTATCGGTGGCCGCGGCCAGCGGCCCGGCCGGCCCCTGGATGCCAGCATTGCAGACCAGCACGTCCACCGCGCCGGCCTGTGCGCACAGCGCCGTAACCTGGGCCGCATTCGCCAGGTCGGCGGGCAGTGGCACGGCGGTGTGGCCCCGGTCCTGCAGCGCCGCCGCGGCGCGCGCGCAGGCGCCCGCGTCCCGGTCGGACACCAGCAGGCGCGCGCCATGCGCGGCCAGCGCCTGCGCGATCGCCCAGCCCAGGCCCTGGGTGGCGCCGGTGACCAGCGCGGTCTGTCCGTGCAGGTCGAAGAGCGTGGCCGGGCTCATGCGGCGCCGTGGGCCGCCAGCGCCGCGGCGATCGCCGGGTCGTAGCGGCCATCCACCAGGATGAACAGCATCCGGCAGGGGCGCCCCGAGCGGTTGGCCCAGGCGTGGTTGGTGCCGCGCTGCACCACCACGCTGCCCGGCCTGAGCAGCACCTCGCCCTCGTCCAGCACCAGGGTCATCTCGCCGTCGATGACGATGCCGTAGTCCACCGACTCGGTGCGGTGCATCAGCGGGTGCGGCGACTGCGCCTGCACGGTGGAAGCCGCCTCGTCGCCGATCTGGCTGAAGGCCGCCTTCATGCGCGCCGCGCCCTGGGCCAGGAACTCGGCGGTGTCGGGCGGGATGTCGACGAAGCGCATGCGCGTGCCCAAAGGTGGCGGCGGCAGCATCAGCGGGCCCAGCGTGGGGTCGGGGCCGTTGTCCACCGGCGCGGGGGTGCCGGCGGTGCTCCAGACCTCGTGGAAGACGGTGCCGGGGATCGCGGCGATCTCCTCGACCCGGGGCAGCGGTCCGCTCTGGACCACCACGGCCCGGCCGTCGGCCCGGTGGCCGGTGACGACACGGTGGATGGGGGGAAGGCTCATGCTTGTCCTTGTGGTTGACGCGGCGCGGCAGGCGCCGGCAGCCGCAGGAAACTGGCCAGCGCGCAGGCGCCGATGAGCAGCGCGGCAACGCCCAGCGCGCCATAGCCGAAGCCCTTGACCAGGGTGCCGCCCAGGATCGGCCCGATCGCCGCGCCGGTCATCAGCATCGCCGGCGTGGCGGCCAGCGCGCGGCCGCTGCGGTCCAGTTGCGCCAGCAGGCCGAAGGCGAAGGTGTGGGTGAAGATCATCACCGCCGCGAACACCGACGCCGCCGCCGCATAGGGCTCGAAGCGGGCGCTGTTCATGATCACCACCACCAGCAGCGCCTGCAGCACCGGGCCGGCCAGCAGCACGCGGCGTGCGGGCCAGCGGCGCTCCAGTGCGCCGGCCAGCGCGGCCGGGAACAGGTTGACCACGCCCAGCGCCACCAGCACGCCGGTGATCGCCGCCAGGCCGAAGCCACGCTCGGTGCCCACGCGTTCCAGGAAGCTGAAGGTCATCGACTGCACCAGGCCCATGCCCGCGATGCCGGCGATGCCGAACCACACCGCCCGCGGCATCGGCGCCGGTGCGGCGTCCTCGTGCGCCGGGCCCAGCGCGCGGTCCGGCACCGGAAAGGCCAGCAGCGAGACCACCGCCGCCACCGCCATCACGCCGGCAAACACCACGAACAGCACCGGTCCGCCCAGGCGCTCCACCAGCGGCGGCGTGGCGCCCAGGAAGACCACCGCGAACACGCCCAGCGCCGCCCCCACCCCGGCAAACAGCCGGTGCGGGTGGGCGCTGCGCGCGATGGTGCCGTGCGTCACGCTGAGCGCCGCACCGGTGGCCATGCCCGCCAGCGCATGGCACAGTGCCAGCGTGCTGAAGGCAGCACTACCCGAGGCCCACCAGAAGCTGCCGGCGGCCACCGCAAACCCGGCCGTGGCCACCAGGCGCCAGGACACGCGGTGGAACACCGGCGCCAGCGCGCTGCTGGCCACCACGGCGCCGGCCAGGAACAGCGTGGCCAGCAGGCCGGCCTGCTGCGGGTCCAGTCCGTAGCGGCCGATCAGCGTGCCCACCCAGACCGGCAGGGCCACCAGGTCCACCATGCCGGCGCAGTGGGCCACCATCAGCGCGGCCACGCCCGGGATCGACGATGTGCGGGTCATGCGTCGGCTCCGGTCAGATGGGCTGGGCCAGCGCGGCCATCGACTCGCGCATGATGCGCGCGTGCTCGGCCTTGTCGCCGCCCTCCACCTCGATGCGGCACAGGCGCTCGGAGTTGCGCACCACCATCTCGCAGCGCGGGAAGCGGCGCGCATGGAAGGCGTCCAGCGCCGGCGGCAGCGTGTCGTGGCGGGCCAGTTCCTCGGCCAGCACGATGCCGCTCTCGATGCCGATGCCGGCGCCCGAGGCCAGGTGCGGCGTGGTGGCCGCCACGGTGTCGCCGATCATCACCACGCGGCCGCGGTTCCAGGGCGTGGGCACCAGCAGGTTGGCCAGCGGGCGGTAGTCGATCGCGGCTTCGGGCAGCAGCGCATGGGGCTGCAGCGACTGCACCAGCGGGTCGGCAAAGGGCTGCATCAGGCCGTGGAACACCGCCGGCCAGGTGGCGGGATCGATGTGCGCCTTGGTCGGCCGGTCCTCGGTGATGAACATGTACATGTGGCTGGCCGACACCGGGTTCACGCCCAGCTTCAGGTGCTGCGCGAACCACATGCGCGGGCGCACCACCTCGGCCGGCCGCGGCATCACCGCGCGCCACACGCCCTGGCCAAGGTAGCCCAGCGGCGGCACCTCGGGAAACAGCAGGCCGCGCAGCCGCGAGTGCACGCCATCGGCGCCCACCACCAGGTCGTAGCGGCCCTGGGTGCCGTCGGTGAAGGCCACGGTCACCGCGTCGCTGTCCTGCTCGATCGTCGTGAAGCTGCAGCCGGTGCGCACCGCCACGCCGCTGGCGCGGGTGGCGTCGGACAGCAGGCGCGCCAGTGCCGGCCGCATGATCGCGCCGCCGCCGCTGACGTCCGAGCCCACCGGCCGGGGCGTGGGCAGCTCGGCCAGCTTCTGACCGGCGGCCGAGTAGAGGTCCAGACCGTCCGACACCCAGCCCTGATCGACAAACCCGGGGTAGACGCCCAGCGTCTGCAGCGCCCGCAGCGTGGCGCCGTTGATCGTGATGCCCGCGCCCAGCGGGCACCAGCCGGGGTCGATCTCGACCAGGTCCACCGCGATGCCGGCGCGCTGCATCTGGATGGCCGCTGCCATGCCGGAGAAGCCCCCGCCGATCACCAGTACCTTGTTCACTGCTGCCATGTCTCGTCCTTGTGGTGTGTCAGTGCGCGCGCAGCCAGACGCTGCCGTCGCTGCGGATGTCCATCTCGATCGCGCTGAGCGCCTGCCCCAGGCAGGGCCCTTGCACGCAGCGCCCGGTGGCCGGCTCGAACTGCGCGCCGTGCGCCGAGCAGACGATGTGGGTGCCGGCCGCGTTGGTGTAGGCGTCCTTGCGCCAGGCCATGGGTGCGCCGTCGATGTGCGGGCAGGCGTTGCGCCAGGCATGCAGGCGGCCAGCGTGGCGCACCACGAAGACGCTGTCCTGCCCGGTCTGGCACGGGTCGAAGCCGCGCGCGCGGCCTTCGGGGATGGCTGCCAGCTCGTCCGCCTGGCACAGCCACAGCGGGCCAGCGGCGATCGTGGCATCAGGCATAGTCGCCCCTCTCCGACGTGTCCGGCCCCGGCGCCCACTTGCGGCGGTAGCCCAGCAGGAAGGCCTGCGAGCTGTCGGCACTCAGCTCGGCCTGGCGCGGCTGCCAGCTGGCGTCGTGCAGGTCCATGTCGGCGTCCATCTCCATGTGGCAGCCGAAGGGGCTGTTGAAGTACCAGAACCAGTTCGAGCCCAGCTGGTGCCGCCCCGGGCCCCAGAAGGGCTGGTAGCCCTTCTCGATGAAGCGGTAGCCGTTCTGCATCACCTCGGTCGGGCCGCTGAAGTGGAAGGTGAAGTGCTCCACCCCCTTCATGAAGGCCGGCGCCTGGATCAGGAAATGCGTGTGGTGGTCCAGCGTGCCCGCGGGTTGCAGGAAGGGCCCCACGCCGACGAAGCGGTCGGTGCAGCGGAAGCCCAGCCGCTGCACATAGAAGGCCTCGGCCCGCGCCGCATCGGGCACGAAATAGACGATGTGCGACAGCGTGCGCGGACGGATCTGCGGCGCCTGGGCCTGCACGCCCAGCGTGTTGACGGCGCGCTGGATCGGCGCGCCCGGCGCGTTGGCGAATTCGCCCAGCGTGGCCACCGGCCGGCGCACCGACACCTGAAAGCCCAGCACGAAGCCGTCGTCGTCCACCGACTCGATCGAGCCGTCGGCCAGCCGGCGCACCGCGCGGTCGCGGCCCAGCTCGTTGGCGATCGCGTCCAGCGTGGCGGCGTCGGCGACGCCGAAGACCGTCTTGCGCAGCTGGCAGCCCGGGGCGGGGGGCGGGGGCAGCGTGGGGTCGCCGGCCGGGGCGATCAGCACCGCGGTGCCGTCCAGCGCCTCGAAGCGGCCAGGGGCGGCCTCGGTCAGGCCGTAGTCCCGCAGGTAGGCGCTGCAGGCGCGGAGGTCGTCGACGCCGAAGAGCAGGGCGTCGATGCCGAGGATGTTCATGGTGGGGTCCTGTGTCAGCGGAAGGGGTGTCGAGGCGGCGCTCAGGCGAGGCGCCCGCCCAGGGTCTCGGCCACCCAGTCGGCGATGTAGTGGCCGGCGTTGATCGAGTTGTCGAAGCTGGAGTGCTGCACGCCGCCTTCACGCTCGGTGAAGACCTTGAGTTCGCGCTTCGGGCTGTTCACCAGCTGCTCGTAGGTGCGCTCGGCCCACTTCAGCGGGATCTGAGAGTCCTGCTGGCCGTGGGTGACCAGGAAGGGCACGCGGATGCGCTCGACCACGCCGTCCAGGTGCACGTTCTCGGCGATGCGCATGAAGTCGGCGATGTCCTTCGCGCCCCACACCCAGCACACATGGGCCCAGTAGTGCGGCACCGGCAGGTTGCCTTCGCGCGCCAGACGGCGCTTCTGCACGTCGCGCCAGTCGTGGTTGGCGCCCCAGACCACGCCGCAGGCGAAACGCGGCTCGAAGGCCACCGCGCGCGGGCAGTAGTAGCCGCCCAGCGACACGCCCTCCAGGCCGATGCGCTGCGCATCGACCTCCGGCCGCGTCTGCAGCCAGTCGACCACGCGGCTGGCCCAGTGCTCGCTGTCATGGCGGGCGGTCAGGCCCTGCAGGCGCAGCGCCTCGCCGGTGCCGGGCTGGTCGACGACCAATGAGGCCACACCGCGCTTGGCCAGCCAGGCCGGCAGGCCCACGCGCTGCTTCATCTCCTTGGTCGAGTCCAGGCCGTTGACCTGCACCAGCAGCGGCGCCGGGCCGCTCACGCCCTCGGCCGGCACATACAGCGCCGCCAGGTGCGTGCCCTCGTAGGGGATCTCGACGCGCTGCACGCGCTCACCCGACAGGCGCGCGCCCTCGGCGAACAGGTCCAGGTGGCGGCGGTACAGGTCCAGCCGGCCGGGGGCGTCATGGGCCTGCAGGCGCTCGGCGGTGATCAGGTAGCTGGCCGCGCGGCTGATCTTCTCGCCGGCCGAGAGCAGACGGCCGCGCGCCTGGTCCTCGTCGGCCAGTTCGCACAGGCGGTCGGCCATGCGCACCCAGGTCTCGCGAAAGGCCTGCGTGCCGGCGGCATCCGGGGCCTTGGCGGCTTCCTGCAGCGGGGCGCACATGGCCTCGATCTCGCCGATGCGCGCGCCCATCTCGATCGCCAGATCGACCGACAGGTTCCAGACGTAGTTGGTGGGGAAGTACTTGAACATGGTGAGGGTGTTCAGGACGGTTGGGCGGGCTTGGCGGCGCGCGGGCCGATGCCCAGCGTGCCGAAGAAGACCGCGGTGGCCTCGTCTGAGAAATCGGGCACGAAGCGGAAGGCGCGGATCAGGCCGCCCTGGGCGCGCACGATGTCGCGGCCGACGATGCGCTCCACGCCGGCCTGCGTGTACAGCGGGCTGCGCACCTCCACGGTCACGCTGACGGTGTCGCCCTCGGTCTGCCGGCGCAGCACGCTCAGGCGCGCCTTTGGCCGCACCACCGTGGCCTCGATGTAGTGGGCCAGGCAGTCGGGGTGGCTCATCTCGGGGCGGCAGCCCACGAAGTCCGAGCGCTCGACATCGGGCGCGATCAGTGCGCGCACCGCGGCCATGTCGCCGGCATGGACCGCGGCCACGTAGCGGTCGAACACCGCGTCGGGGCCATCGGCGGCGTGCGCGGTCGGCCCGAGGGCCACCAGGGCGAATGCGCCCAGCAGGGAGAGTCTGTTCATCAGGCGTGTGTCGCGCGCAGGCGACCCATGAAGGCGGCCGAATCCTCGGCCGGGTGGGCCTGCCGTTTCAGCAGGAAATGACCCAGGGCGGGCACCAGCACCAGCGCGCCCAGCATGTTCCACAGGAACATGAAGGCCAGCAGCAGGCCCATGTCGGCCTGGAACTTGATGGGGCTGAGCACCCAGGTGACCACGCCCACGGCCAGCGTCACGCCGGTGAGCATCACCACCTTGCCGGTGAACAGCAGCGCGCGGTAGTAGCTCTCCGACAGGCTCTTGCCCTCGCGCAGTTGCGCCAGCGTGACCGACAGCACGTACAGCGCATAGTCCACGCCGATGCCCACGCCCAGCGCGATCACCGGCAGCGTGGCCACCTTCACGCCCATGCCCAGCGCCACCATCAGCGCCTCGGCCAGGAAGGAGGTCAGCACCAGCGGCAGCACCGCCACCACCACCGCCCGCCACGAGCGGAAGGTGACGAAGCACAGCCCCACCACCGCACCGTAGACCAGCAGCAGCATCAGCCGCCAGGCGTCCTTGACGACGATGTTGGTGGCCGCCTCGATGCCCGCCGAGCCGGCGGCCAGCAGGAACTGCGCGTCCGGGCTGTCGTTGGCCTGCGCGAAGGCCTGCACATGGGCCACCACGCGCGAAAGCGTGTCGGCCTTGTGGTCACGCAGGTAGACGTAGACCGTCAGCAGGCCGCAGGCGTCGTTGTACAGGCCGCGCGGCGCCCCGGCGGTGACAGTGTTGAGCATGTCCTGGTTGGGCAGGAACTCGTACCAGCGCGGCTGGCCCTCGTTCAGGCCCGACAGCACGCGGCGGTTCAGCAGCGCCAGGGTGTTGGTCGACTCCACACCGTCCAGCTGCCGCAGCTGCCACTCCAGTGCGTCGATCTTGTTGAGCGTGTCGAGCTTCGAGCACTGGCCGTCGGCCGTGCGCACCAGCACCGCCAGCACGTCACTCGACGCGCCATAGGCCTGGTTCATGAAGGCCACGTCGCGGTTGTAGCGGCTGTCGGCGCGCAGCTCGGGCGCGCCCGGGTCCAGGTCGCCGATCTGCAGCCGGGTGCTGGCCGCATAGCCGGCCAGGCCCAGCAGCAGCGCCAGCCCCACCGCGATGGCCGCCCAGCGACGCTGGGTGAAGCGGTCCAGGAAGGCCCACAGCGGGTGCTTGCGCGCGCCCGCGGCGTCGGCCTGCTCGGCGCGCAGGCTGCGCTCGGCGGCGGCCTGGCTGACGCCGGTGTAGCTCAGCAGGATGGGCAGCAGGATCAGGTTGGTGAAGATCAGCACGCCCACGCCGATCGACGCCGCCACCGCCAGCTCGCGGATCACCTGGATGTCGATCACCAGCAGCACCGCAAAGCCCACCGCATCGGCCAGCAGCGCGGTCAGGCCGGCCAGGAACAGGCGCCGGAAGGTGAAGCGCGCGGCCACCAGCTTGTGCATGCCGCGGCCCACGTCCTGCATGATGCCGTTCATCTTCTGCGCGCCGTGGCTCATGCCGATCGCAAACACCAGGAAGGGCACCAGGATCGAGTACGGGTCCAGCGCATAGCCCAGCGTGGGCAGCAGCCCCAGCTGCCACACCACCGCCACCAGCGAGGCCAGCACCACCAGCAGCGTGGAGCGCGCGCAGCGCGTGTACCAGAACACCATGGCCGCGGCGATCAGCACCGCCACGCCAAAGAACACCAGCACCGCGCGCACGCCGTCGATCAGGTCGCCGACGATCTTGGCGAAGCCGGTGATGTGCAGGCGCACGCCCTCGGCCTCGTACTTCAGGCGCAGTGCCTCCAGCCGCGCGGACAGCTGCGCGTAGTCCAGCGCCTGGCCCTGCGCGTCCTTGGCCAGCAGCGGCACGACGATCACGCTGGAGCGCAGGTCGCGCGCCACCAGCTGGCCGATCTCGCCGGAGCGGGCGATGTTGGCGCCCAGCTGCTGCAGGCTGGCGGGCGAGCCGTCGTAGCCGTCGGGAATCACCGGGCCGCCTTCCAGGCCGTCCTCGGTCACGCCCACCCAGCGGGTGGACGGCGTCCACAGCGACTTCATCCGCGCCCGGTCCACGCCGGGCATCAGGAACACCTCGTCCGACAGGCGGCGCAGCGTGTCCAGGTAGCGGGCGTCGTAGATCGTGTCCTGGGTGCTGGCCACGCCGATGCGCACCGCATTGCCCAGGCCGCTGAGCTCGCCCTGGTACTGCAGGAAGTTCTGGATGAACGGGTGGCTGGCGGGGATGGTCTTCTCGAAGCTGGCCTGCAGCTGCAGCTGGGTGGCCTGCCAGCCCAGCAGGCCGGTCAGCAGCACGCACAGCAGCACGATCAGCCGGCGGTTGTTGAACAGCAGGCGCTCGACGAGCGAGCCCGACTGCGGGTCGAACGCGGCCAGCGACGGCGCGCTGGTCGGGGGGGAGACTGCGGACATGGTCATTTCGCCGGGGTGGTGGCGCCAGGAGTCGTCAGAGGCTGGATGCCGGTCACGCCGGCGGCGATCACGCGACCCGGGCCAGCGGCCAGCAGCGCGGCGGGCAGGGTCAGCGGCGCGGTGTCCAGCGGCACCAGCGCGTCGCCCTGCAGGCGCAGCACGGCACCGGCCTGGCTGGCCAGCAGCCAGTCGGGGCCGCTGGCGGTGATCGCGGTGATCGAGGCCGGAACCGGGTTGGCGATGGCCTGCCAGCCCGCGCCGCCGTCGGTCTGGCGCCAGACATTGCCGCGCAGGCCGGCCAGCAGCGCGCGGCCATCGGGCAGCAACTCGCCGGCGAACCAGCTGCCCTTGTAGGGCGAGGCCAGTGGCTGGAAGCTGGCACCGCCGTCGTCGGAGCGCACGATCTGCCCCTGCTCGCCGGCCAGCAGCAGCGTGTCGCCCTGGCGCCGCGCCACGTACCAGTGCAGGCCCTTGGGGTTGGGCACGCGCGCCATCCAGGGCTGCCAGGTCTGGCCGCCATCGGCGCTGTGGAAGGCCAGGCCGTAGGCGCCCACCGCCAGCAGGCGGCGCGCATCCCACAGCAGCACATCGAGGAAGGGCTTGTCGGGGCCGTCGGCCAGCAGGCGCTCGGCGTCGCGCCGGGCCTCGGGCGTGGTGGCGGCCTGCAGCGCGATCTGCGCGGCGCGCCGGCCGTCCAGGCGCAGCTGCCAGCTGTCGCCGCCGTCGGCGGTGGTCAGCACCGCGCCGCCGTGGCCCACGGCCACGCCGTGGCGGGCATCGGCAAAGCGCACCATGGTCAGCGTCACGCTGACCGGGCAGGGCACCTGGCGCCAGCGGGCGCCGGCGTCGTCGCTGAGCACGACGATGCCGCGCTCACCCACGGCCACCAGGCGCTCACCGGCGCGGGCCACCGACAGCAGCACCGCCCGCTCGGGCTGGCGCACCGTCAGCGCGGGGCGTTGCAGCGCCTCGCCCACCGGTGCCGGGGCAGCCAGGGCAGCCGGCGTCAGCGCCAGCGCCACCAGCACATGCAGCAGCAGCTTCACGACCGGCCTTTCAGCGCACGCCTTCGCCCGCGAGCGCGTCGCCGGTGAAGTAGCTGTCGGGCTTGCGCGGCACGGCCTTGTAGTGCACGGGCTTCTCGTTGACCACGCCGCTGGCGTACCAGGCGCCCGAGACCAGGTCGTTGAAGCCCCACTGCTGCTGCGGCGTGGTGGCGGGCAGGTCGGGCATCACCACCGGGTGCGACCACAGCGTCTTCCACAGCTGGCCGTTGGCGTCCCAGCGGTCGCCCAGCACGGCCACCCAGGTGTCCTCGTCCACGTAGTAGCGGCTCTTGGGCGCCTGGTGGCGCTGGCCCGGCTTCAGCGTCGACTCGATCACCCACACCCGGTGCAGCTCCCAGCGCACATGGTCAGGGTTCAGGTGGTTGGCCAGCAGCACGTCGCTGTCCTTGGCGGCCGTGTGCAGGCGGTTGCTGTTGTAGGGGATCAGCATCTCCTGCTTGCCGACGATCTTCCAGTCGAAGCGGTCGGTGCGGCCCGAGAGCACATCCACCTCGTCGAAGCTGGCCACGCCGCTGGTGGCCGGCGTGGGCGTGTCGCAGCAGGCGTTGGGCAGCTTGCGCACGCGGCGCTGGCCGGTCAGGTAGACCCAGACCTGGGTCTTGTCCTGGTCCAGGTTCTGGCGGCCGGTGATGGCCTCGCCGGCGCGCACCGGCGGGCCGCTGTTGACCAGGCGGATCAGCCAGTAGTCGCCGCCGAACTTGTCCTCCTGGCCTTGGGCGTAGTAGGGCATCTGGAAGTCGCCCACACCTTCGACCGACAGCACGCGCTGCCCGCTGGCGGTGGTCAGGTAGCCGCGGAAGTCGGACTGCCAGGCCTCGCCGCGCCAGTGCAGTTCGTTGTTGGCGACGATCTCCTTGGCGCTCTTCGGGATGGGGAAGGGAATGCCGCCATAGGCGCCCTTGACCACCTCGCCGTCCAGCTTGGCGCTGGTGGCGTTCTTGAACGTGGCGTCATAGACCCACTGCGGCGCGGCCGCGGTGCGGTGGGTCTTGTAGACATCGACGCGGAAGGTCTTGGGGTACTTCTTGAGCAGCGCCTGCGTGCCATCGCTGAGCTTGGCGGCGTGCTGGGCCAGGTTGTCGGCGGTGATCGAGTACAGCGGCTTCTCGGCGGCGAAGGGGTCGCCGCGGCGGCCGCCGTTCTTGAAGCCGGCCACCGGCGTGGTGTAGCCGCCGCTCCAGGCGGGGATGCTGCCGTCGGCGTTGCCGGCGCGCTCGGCGCCCAAGGGGGTCAGCGTGGTCTTGAGCTTGGCGGCCTCGTCAGGCGTGGCGGCGGCCAGCGTCAGGCCGGCGTGGCCAGCCAGCACGGCAGCCAGGGCGATGTGGTGGAACTTCATGCAAAGGCTCCGTTGGATCAGAAGGTGCGGCGCACGGACAGCGCGACGAAGTGGCGGTCGGCCAGCGGGTTGCCCAGGCCGTAGATCGCATGGCCACCGCTCAGCAGCGGCGAGAGATCCACAAAAGGCACGGCCGGGCCGATGAAGTGCGTGTAGTTCAGCGCGAACTGCCACAGGCCCAGGTAGGTGCCCTCCAGGCCCACGGTGGCGTTGCCGGTGCCCCGGGCGCCCCAGCCGGCGCCGGTGACGGCCGAGTTCCCGTCCACCACATAGCGCAGGCCCAGCGGCAGGTTCAGGTCCAGACCCGGCAGCACCTGGCGGTAGCTGGGCGTGTAGATGAACTGCAGCGCGGTGGCGTCACGCGTGCGGCCCTCGTCCAGCGAATGGTCGGGGTCGGTCTTGGACAGCACGCGGTTCCAGGCCAGCTCGGCCACGAAGGTCGACTCCTGGGCCAGCGCGTTGGGGCCGAAGCTGGCCAGCGTGGACAGGTTCAGGTGCGCGGTGCGGCCCAGCGCCGGCCGCGGCTGCGGCTGGCCCACGCCACCGGCGTAGATCATGTTCTGGCTCCACAGCGGCATGTCGTCGCGCAGCGACGCCTCGCCCGCCAGGTTGAAGTCGCCCACGGTGCGCGAGAAGCTGGCACCCACCGTCTTGACGTTCTTCGGGAAGGCGTAGAACCAGGTGCCCGGCAGCGTGCCGAAGGGACTGGGCGTGCCGGCCGGGTTGATGTTGCCGTAGAGCTGGCCGCTCTTGTCGTGGAACCGGGCGGCGTAGAAGCCCAGGTCGGTCTCGTCCAGGCGCCACTTGAGCTGCAGGCCGAACTGGCCGCCATGGCCGGGCTGGGTGTCGGTGCCCGGGGTCAGCACGAAGTTGCCCACGTTGGGGATGTTGACGAACTCCGGCTGCTGCGAGCCCCAGGGGATGTTGGCGGTGGAGAAGTAGCTGCCAGCCGGCGGCACGCGGTCAGAGTCCCAGCGGAACTGGACATAGGCGCCCAGCGTCATCGCGGGCGATAGCTGCAGCTGGGCCGAGAGCTGCGGCACCGGCCGCACGATCTCCTTGAACTGCGCGTTCGGCGAGGCCAGCAGCTTGTCGATGTCCACCGGCCCCTGGGCCCGCGCGATGCCGTTGTCGCCAAAGAACAGGCTCTCGCCGTACTGCAGCGCATGCTGGCCCAGGCGGGCGGTGAGCTTCATGCCGTTGTCCAGCGTCCAGCCGCCGAAGACGAAGGCATCCAGCAGTTCGCCATCGCCCCCGGCGATGCGGCGGGTGCGCGCGGGGAAGGCGTTGGGCGGCGTCTGGCCCAGCGTGGGGTCGTTGTCGGCCTGCGTGGCGCGGTGCAGGCGATCGTCGTACCAGCCGGCGGCGCTGAGGCGCACACCAAAATCACGGCGCCAGATCGCGTCGAACTCCGACAGCACATCCAGCCGCGCCGACACCAGGCCGCGTTTCTGGAAGTTCTGGTCGCCGGCGTTGAAGTTCAGCGCCTGCGGAAAGCTGAAGGTGGCCGGTGCCGGCGGCGGCGCGCCGGTGGGGATCTGGCGGAAGGACTCGGTCAGCGCCGGGTCGGCCGCGCCGGTGCGCAGCTTGGTGCTCAGGCGCAGCGTGTTGTCCCAGCGGACCGACCAGTCGGCGTCGCCGGTGTCGATCTCGATGGCGTGGGCCTGCGTGGCCAGGGCCGCGGCCAGCGCCAGGGTTCCGAGCCGCAGCGTCGGGGGGTGTGAAAGGGTCTTCTTCATGGTCTCCTCGGTGGCGGTGTGGTGGGGGCGGTCAGGCCGCGTGCTCGACGATGGGCGCCAGCTGCTGGGCCAGCGCCGGGAAATCAGTGGCCGGCTCGGGGTGCAGGTCCCACAGCGCGGCCTGGGTGGTGATGGCGTGGACCTGCGCGGCCCGTGCCGTGCGGCGCGCATGGAACTGCGCCAGCAGACGGCGCCGGTCGGGGGCGGTGGGCAGCAGGCTGCCCAGCACGGCCGCGTCTTCAATGGACTGCGCCGCCGCCTGGCCAAAGTGCGGCGGCAGCAGGTGCGCGCTGGCGCCAATGCGCAGCACCGCGCCGCGGTGCCAGGGGCCGCTCAGCAGGCCGGTCTGCACCGGGCGGCTGATGACGGTGGCGTCGTCACGCACCAGCGCGGCCATGGCCGCGGGCGCGCCGCCCATCTGCTGCAGGCGCTGGCGCAGCGCGGCCGGCGTGGCGGCGGGGCGGGCGCCGGGCGTGTCGTCGCACAGCACCGCCAGGCCGGCCTGGGCCACGCCGGTGGGCACCACCAGCACCTTCAGGCCGCTGGTGCCCACGCACCAGGTCAGGCGGTCGATGCCGCGCGGGCGCGCCACCAGCACATGGTCCCAGCGCTGCGGCAAGCGCTGGCTGGTGGCGCCCAGCGGGGGCTCGGACTGCAGCATCGACGCGGCGCCGGCCACGATGGCCAGGTCGCACTGCCACAGCAGCCCCGCCGCACCGGACAGCCGGGCCTGGCCGGCGTGGGTGCTGCTGCGCTCGACCCGGGCGCCCCAGTGCAGGCGCACGCCCTGCGCCACGCAGGCCTCGTGCAGCGTGGCCAGCAGGTCGGCGTAGCCCATGCCCATGGCCGCCGGGCAGGCCGCACCGGCCAGCGACGGCGCCGGGATCTCGAACTGGGTGCGGCCGGCGGCATCGACGCAGACCATCGAGGTGTACGCAAAGCCCTTGCGCACGCAGGCCTCGGCCACGCCCAGCGCCGCCAGGTCACGCAGCATGTTCGGCACCACGTCGATCGAGGCCGGCGGTGCGGCCAGCCGCGCAGCGGCCTCGAACACCTCGACCTGCGCCCCGGCGCGGGCCGCGGCCAGGGCCGCTGCCAGGCCCGACAGGCCGGCGCCCGCAATGCCGATGCGACGCAGCGTGGCCATGGTCTCAGGCCCTGCGCCGCAGTGCGTTGGTGTTTGTGGGCGCGAGTTCGCCCATCGCCTGGCCCAGGGCCATTCGTTGTCTCCAGTCGTTGTAGGAAAGCGGGTAAGCGAGAGGTTAGGGACTGGCGACCATCATGAAAAATGACTTCGATGCAAGCGACGTTTCAACGGCATCTAACGATCAAGGGTTATCCCGGCACGCCATGCGCTTGAACCGACTGGACCTGAACCTGCTGGTGGCGCTGGATGCGCTGCTGACCGAGCGCAGCATCACGCGCGCCGCCGAGCGGCTGCACCTCACGCCATCGGCGCTGAGCAGCGCGCTGTCGCGGCTGCGTGATTACTTTGAAGATGAGTTGCTGGTGCAGGTGGGCCGCAAGATGGAGCCCACGCCGCGCGCCGAGGCGCTGCACGACGCCGTGCGCGACGTGCTGGTGCGCATCGACAGCACCATTGCCAGCCGCCCGCGCTTCGACCCCACCGCGTCGGACCGGCTGTTCCGCATCTGCCTGTCCGACTACACGCAGATGGTGATCGCGCCGCACCTGCTGGCGCTGTGCGCGCAGGAGCGCTGCAGCGTGCGCTTCGAGTTCCTGCCGCAGGTGATGAACCCGCAGCGCACCCTGGAGCGCGGCGAGGCCGACCTGCTGGTCATCCCCCGCGGCTTCATGTCACCCGACCACCCCGAGGAACTGCTGGTGGAGGAGCACTTCGTCTGCCTGCTGTGGGCCCACAGTCCGCTGGCCCAGGGCGAGTTCACCTTCGAGCGCTACCTGGCCGCCGGCCACATCATCATGCAGCCCCCCGGCGGCACCGGCGACTCGTTCGAATCGTGGTTCGTCAAGCGCTACGGCATCACCCGCCGCGTGGCCGTCATGTCCTACGGCTTCGCCGCCATGCCCGCCCTGGTCTGCGGCACCGACCTGGTCGCCACCGTGCACGCCCGCCTGGCCCACTGCTTCGCCACCACCTGGCCCCTGGCCATCCGCCAACCCCCGCTGCCCATCGAGGGCATGCAGCAGGCGATGCAGTGGCACAAGTACAAGACGCAGGATCCGGGGTTGGTGTGGTTGAGGGATGCGTTCAGGAGGGCGGTGGGGAGGATGGATGGGGAGAGGGCAGACGGGGTCGCAGTGGCTGCCTAGTACGGCTGGGGTTGGCCGGTTGTGGGTGGCCGAGGACACGGCGGGATCAACGGGCGGCTCTGCAGCGGTTGCCGACTGTCGCGCGCTCAATTGGGCTGGCTGCTGACCGCCAGTAGCGGCAGGTCGCGAACGACTGATGTCCGGATGCATGCCCGCAATACCATACGGACTTCGATAGGATCCTGCCAATGAAAACGCACCAAGTATTTGGTATTCAGTCGGACGTGGTTGACGCTTCGTATATCGACCGCGGCGCGCTCGACTCGGAGTTCCGAACTCTCGTCGATCGTGGGCAGATGCACATCGCGATTCGTGGTGCATCCAAGTGCGGCAAGTCATGGCTCCGCAAGAAGGTGCTCGACAACCCCATCGTAGTGCAGTGCCGTTTGTCGTACACAACAACTGACGTATACCGAGACGCACTGGCTGCCCTCGGCGTCCGCTTGGAGGTTGACCGCACGGTCACGAGCAAACTGGGTGGCAAAGTTGGCGGCTCCGTTGAGGGCGGTTTCGCGCTCTTTGCGAAGGCCTCTGCGTCGACCGAGGGCACGTACGGCAACGACACTTCGACGAAGGAGGCAGTGGTCGGTCGCAATGTTACCGACCTTAGGTTCATATCGGACACGATTCGGGAGTCTGGGCGAAAGCTGGTCATCGAGGACTTCCACTACCTGCCGATCACTGAGCAGCAGAAGTTTGCGTTCGACTTGAAGACCCTGTGGGACTACAAGACCCTGGTAGTTGTGGTCGGCGTGTGGATCGACGACAACATGCTGATCACTCTGAACTCGGACTTGGCCGATCGGATTGAGGAACTGCCCGTCACCTGGAGTGAAGCTGAACTCAAGCAGGTGTTCACGAAGGGATGTGCCGCCCTCAGCATTCGCCCTACGGACGCCGTCTCGACCCAACTTGCTGAGATCGCCTACCAAAGCGTGGGCTTGCTTCAGAAGCTGGCCCTGCGGTATCTCGACGAGCTGAAAATCTATGATGCTGCCCCGAGCGGTATGGAAATCGAATTGGACAACGTCGACAAGATTTCCGACGCGGCCATGCATACTGCTGAACAGCTAAACCAGCTCTATCAGAGCTTCGCTAAGAGGGTCTGCGAAGGCGTGCGGCAGCGAAAAAATGCTACTGGCATTTATGCGCACGCGCTGAAGGTGATCATGGAAGCGACCGACGGAGAGCTACTTGCCGGCATTCCAGCCAAAGATATCTACCGCAAGGCGCACGCCGCAGAGCCGCGAGTGCAGCTTCCCAATCTGCGCTCAGTGCTGGCGAAGTTTGCAGCGCTCCAGGTTGACCAAGATGGTCGTTCGCTTGTACTGGCCTACGACGGGCAGAACGAGAAGATCAGCCTTGTCGACCGACAACTCCTGCTCTATCGGCGCTTTGCCACTGTGAAGTGGCCCTGGGAGGACCTGATCGCTGAGGTGGGCGGTAGCGCTGATGCGTACGACTGAGCGGTGGTGTTAGACGACGGCCGGTCGGCCGTCCGCTCTCGGACGCTGCGATCACGACAGCGAATGTCGCAGATGGGTCGAATAGCGCCGACCAAGCATTGCCGAGCCAGTCAGCGTGGCGGCGCGATAGGCCCGCGGTCGCGATCAGAGCGGCCGTTGACGCGTATCTGGTCCCAGGCATTGCCAACCCTGTTCGCGGCCCGGACACATGCTCAAATGCTCAAGAGAAGTCGTCATGGGATCCCCATACACTCAAGTCAGGCTCGTCAAGGCAATCATGAAACTCGGTCAGATCGTCCTGTTGGCTCTCAGCCTTGTCGGCTGCGCTGTCCCCCCGGTTCAACGCCCTGCGATTCTTGTTCCCTTGGCCGTTCCGGTCGGTACTGAAACTGGGGTGCTTGCTCTCGGGCCAGTGGTACCGAAGATGCAGCAAGCCGATTCCATTGCGAACGTGCAGTACGGTTGGTGGTGTAAAGAGGCTCCTCCGCGCCAACTGGCTACGGATGTATTGCCCTTCTCGCGATTGAATCTCGTGCGTAGCTTTACTGGGGTGCTAGAACCTCTTCGTTATCGCCTTCAGAAGGCACCAGAGTCTGTGTTCACGGAAGAACAGCCGGATTACACGCTTGGCGCGTCTGTTCTGAAGGTGCACTCGAACGTGTGCTTTCCCTTCGTTGGTCACCCGAGTCTGAAGGTGGGCGACCCGACTGTGGCCAAGGGATCCGTCTTTGTGGAGGTCAAGTGGGAGGTGTTCAGCAACACGGAACGCCGCGTTGTCTTCAGTGCGACCACTCAGGGGGCGTTCGAGGCACAAGAGACCGTAGCAGGTGGTTTCGACACCCTCGCCATCAACGCCTTTGGCGCTAGCCTGCGAAATCTCGCCGCTGACGAGGGGTTTCGTTCCGCGTTGGTTCGTTCGTCGTCAGGAAGGTAGCCACAGGCGCACGAGTGTGCTGCGAACCTATCTCCTTCATCTGGGTACTCGGCTTCAGCTTCGAGCGGCCGCTATTGGGCAGGCTGGGCGCGAATTCGTAGGACTGCAAGTTCGAACGCAGCTGGATGCGTCCGCCCTCAGCGACCGGCTGCACGCAGTCTGAAGCGGCTGTTCAACGCGCCACCAACATCTCCGCGGCGCCGAGCACACCGAGCCACACCGCGCCTGAACCACCCCAGCCCTACCTCCGCCATCGGTGCTAGCGTCCCCCCATGCCCCCACCCCCAGACCCCCGCCAAACCCAACTCGAAGCCCTCTACCGCCAAGCCTCCACCGCCCAACTGCAACGCCGCCTCAGTGACCCCGACCTGCTGCCGCAGGCGCGCGAGGTGGCGCAGGCGGAACTGCAGCGGCGCGAACAGGCGCGCCAGTCTGCCGCGGTGGCCACCCAGGCGGGCCGCAGCCGCTCACCGCGCAACGAGCTGCTGATGGTCGCGGCCGGTGCCGCGGTGCTGCTGCTGGTGCTGTGGTTCGTGATGCCGGCTGAGGGCTTTTTCCTGTTCCTGGCGATCATGCTGCCCACGGTGCTGGCGCCGCTGGGCAAGCTGTATCCGGCCTGGGGCAAGGCGCTGGCCGGCGTGCTGCTGGTGGCGCCGGCGGTACTGGGCGGGTGGCTGTGGCGGCGGGGTGAGCTGGCCTGGCAGGGGGGCGACTACCGGCCGTTGGGCACGCTGATCTCGTGGGGCGTGCTGCTGGCGGTGTGGGCGCTGTGCTGGGCGCTGGGGGGCAGTGTGCTGAAGGGCGCGCTGCACCGCGGCAGCTGGGATGCGCTGTCCGATGAGCTGGATCGCGAGCGGTCCAGGAACCTGGAGGACCTGGGCCGGCGGGGCTGATCGCGCGGCCGGCGGGTCAGCCCTGCAGCCGCCGCAGTTCCTCCGGCGTGTTGGCGTTGTCAAACGCCGCGGCGTCCTCGAACACCACCTCCACATGTCGGTGCTGGTCGGTCCAGCGGTCGATCTTGCGCTGGCCGCTCTGGATGAACTGCACCAGGCTTTCCAGCAGGCTGGCGCGCAGCAGACAGAAGACGGGTTGGCGCTGCAGGGTGCCGTCGGGGTCGCGGGTGGCGGCCATGGCCACGTCGGCGTTGGCGGCGTGGGCGGCCTGGGCCAGGCGGGCGGCCAGGTCGGTGGGGAAGTGGGGCGTGTCGCAGGGCACGGTCAGCAGCCAGGGCGTGTCGCAGTGCTCCAGGCCGGCCAGGAAGCCGGCCAGCGGGCCGGGGTAGTCGGGCACGGCGTCGGGCCAGACCTCGGCACCCATGGATTCATAGGCCGACAGGTTGCGGTTGGCGTTGATCAGCACTGCGCCCACTTGTGGCTGCAGGCGCAGCAGCGCGTGCATGGCCAGCGGCAGGCCGCGGTGGTTCTGCAGGCCCTTGTCGACGCCGCCCATGCGGCTGCCTCGGCCGCCGGCCAGGATCAGGCCGGTGATGTCCTCGGGGGCAATGCTGCTCATGTCCTCACTCCACCATGTCGAAGGCCTGGGTCTCGACCTCGATGAAGGCGCGGGTCATGCCGGCCAGCGCGGCCAGCCAGCCGGCGCCGGGGTGGGCCTGCACGGTGTCGCACAGCTGTGCCACCCAGGGCTGCAGGTGGGCGCGAAAGAACCGGCGCTGCTGCTCGAGGTTGCACACCGCGGCATCGTCGCCGCCGATCAGGTAGCGCATCACCTCGAAGCCGTAGGCGATGTGGTCCTCGGTCTCGGTGGTGTCGGTGGTGCGGGTCAGGCCCAGGCGGGCCAGGTCCTCGCGCAGGCGCACCAGCGGGGTCTCGTTCAGGAAGCCGGCCTGGTAGAAGCTGCCGTAGACGAAGACCTCGGGCTTGCCCACGCCGCCGAACAGCGCGTCGAAGGTCTCGGTGGCCTGCGCCACGTTCACGCTGCGCAGCGCGCCCACCAGGTCCTGCCAGGGGCTCTCCAGGAAGCCGCCTTCCTGCGGTGCCTCGGTCACGGCCACGGCGAATTCGCGCAGCAGGGCCTCATCGGGCGGCGCCAGCCACAGGCGGGCCAGCAGGCCGTAGAGCTCGGCGCGCGCCACCTCTTCGGCGTCGGGGCTGCCGGCGATGGCGATCGGCTGGTCGGTGGGGCTCATCGGTCGGTGATCCGTTGTTCGTTCGGGTTGCTGTGCAGGTCGATGACGCGGCAGTCGCCGCACATTTTCAGGCGCTCGGCGGCGGCGCCCTGGAAGGCCGGGTGGGCGCCCAGGCGGGTGATCATGGCTTCAATCGCCTGCAGCGTGCCGAAGGGCTTGCCGCAGCGCACGCAGGCGAAGGGCTGGGCCTGGTTGAGCACGCGCGTCTGGCGGCGGGCGCGGCCGGCATCGGCCAGCCACAGGCGCGGCTGCAGCGTGATGGCCTGCTCGGGGCAGGTGCCGGCGCACAGGCCGCACTGCACGCAGGCCGATTCGGTGAAGCGCAGCTGCGGCGCGTCGGCGTTGTCCTTCAGCGCGCCCGACGGGCAGGCGCCCACGCAGGCCAGGCACAGCGTGCAGCGCTGGCTGTCCACCGCCAGCGTGCCCCAGGGGCTGCCGGCGGCGGGCAAGGCGATGGCCTCGGGCACGGCGGCGGGGGCCTGGGCCAGCAGGTGGTCCAGCGCGGCGTCCAGCGTGGTGCGCTTGTCGGCCATCAGGCCGAAGCGGGCGCGCTCGCGCACGGTCTGCGCGGGCGGGGCCTGCACCGCGGTGTCCAGCGCGGCCAGATCGCGGGCGTCGCGCACCTGCAGCAGGCCCAGGTGGGTGCCGGCGTAGCCCAGGCCGTTCAGCACGGCCTGCGCCACGGCCATCTGTTCCTGCAATGCGCTGCGGTACTCGGGCGCTTCCTCGTCGGTCAGCAGCACCCAGACCTGGCTGGCGCCGTGGGCGATGGCCGACAGCCACAGGTCCACGCCGGTGCTGGCGCTGTGCCACAGCGGCAGCGGCAGCACGCGCGCGGGCAGGCCGTGGATCTGCGGGTCCACGCGGGCGGCGCGGCCCAGCTCGTCCAGCCAGCGCGCGCCGGCGCCTTCGCTGTGCAGCAGCAGCGCGGCGTCGCGGCCGCCGGCGCTGGCGTAGGTGCCCAGCAGGGTGCGCAGGCGCTGGCCCTGGTCGGCAGGGCCGGGGGTCTGGAAGCTCAGCGCGCCGCTGGGGCAGACGGTGGTGCAGGCGCCGCAGCCGGCGCACAGGTGCGGCTCGACGATGATGCCGCCGGTCTGCCCCGGCGCCTTGCCCTTGAGCGACGCATCACTGCGGATGGCCGAGGTGGAGCACACATCGATGCAGGCGCTGCAGCCGGTGCGCTCGTTGCGGGTGTGGGCGCACAGGCGCTGCTGGTAGCGGAAGAAGGTGGGCTTGTCGAAGGTGCCCACCAGCGTGGGCAGCTCGCGCAGCGCGCGGCTCAGGCGGCGCTCGTCGGGGCCGGCATGCACATAGCCCTGCGGCGGCTGGTGCTGGCTGAAGGCGGGCGTGGCGCGCAGGTCCAGCACCAGGTCGAAGCGCTCGCTGACGGTGAGCGGGTCGCGCTGGAAGTCGATCGCGCCGGCGGCCTCGCAGGCGCGCACGCAGTCGCGGTGGCTGGTGCAGCGCGACAGGTCCACCTGGTACGAGAAATCGATCGCGCCCTCGGGGCAGGCGGCGATGCAGGCATTGCAGCGGGTGCACAGCTCCAGGTCGATCGGGTTGTCCTGCACCCACTCGGCCTGGAAGGCGCCCAGCCAGCCGCTCAGGCGCGTCAGGCGGCCGGCGTGGGTGGCAAAGGCGCGGCTCTGCGGCAGCGCGCCGGGCCCGCTGACCAGCACCGTCACGTCCAGCGACGCGGCCAGCACCTCGGCGGCGGCCACCGCGGCCTCGGCCGGGCCGATCACCAGCGTGCGGCCGGCGCTGCGGTAGGTGACCTGCGGCACCGGCGCCGGGTCGGGCAGCTGGGCCAGCGCCAGCAGCGCGGCCAGCTTGGGCGTGGCCTGGGCCGCGTCCTTCGACCAGCCGCCGCGCTCGCGCAGGTTGACGAAGCGGATCGGCCGCTCGGCCAGCGGGCGCGCGCCCTCGGTGGCGTCGGCCAGCTCGGCGAACAGGCGCTGCTCCTGCGTGCAGGCCACGATGAGGGTCTCGCCCTCGTCGCGCGCGGCGCGCTGGAAGGCGCCGGCCTCGCGGCGGCACAGCGTGTGGTGCAGCGTCTCCAGGCCGTCAGTGCGGGCGGTCGGGCTCGTCTGCAGCGCCCGGCTCAGGGCCGGGGCGTCCAGCGGCATCGTCCGGTTGCAGTCGCAGATCAGGGTCTTCATGGTCGGGGGGCGCGGCGGGGGAGGCCGCCGGCGCGGTCGGGGAAGGGGCGGCGGGCGGCGGCGGGTCGGCCGGCTCGTCGGCGAACAGGCCCAGCGCGGCCGACTGCACCATCTGGCGCAGCATGCCGGCGGGCAGCGGGTCGGGGCGACCGTAGTCGTCGATGTAGATGTCCAGGCCGTCCATCACGTTGTAGTGCGGGTCGGCGAAGAGTTTTTTCAGCGCGGCGTTGCGCACCTCGGGCGTGACTTCGGGGGCGACGAAGCGGCTGAAGTCGGCCTCGGGGGTGAGGGTGGCCACGTCGTCCAGCGTGGGCGGGGGCGGCGGGGCGGGTTCTGCGGGCGGCTCGTCGGCCGGTGGTGCGGCCACGACCGGGGTCAGCGGTGCCGGGGCGGGCGGCGGCGGTGGGGCGGGGGGTGGCGGCTCGGGCAGCGCCACGCCCTCGCGGGCCAGCGCCTTGCGGCGCGACCAGCGCGACAGGAAGCCGTCGTCGTTGCTGGCCATGGCGTGTCAGCGCCGGTCGCCCGGGCGCTGGAACGACGCCGGGCGGCGGCGCTGCTTGGGCTCGGGGCGGTAGTGCGCGCTGGTGAAGGCCTGCAGCATCTGCACCAGCTCGGCGGGCAGCGGCACGTTGTCCACGCGCTCCTGCGCATCGAGCAGGCGGCCGGCCTCGTTGTAGGACAGGGTGACGAATTCGGGCGCAGCCTCGGACGGGTCGTCCTCGGCGCCGCGCCACATGACAAACCACACCGGCGCGCCGCTGCTGAGGTTGAGGTGGTAGCCCTCGCCCTCGTCGGCGTGCAGCAGCAGCGACAGGCCCGGGTGCAAGGTCAGCCGCTCGCGGCCGTCGTCGCGCAGCAGGCGCGGGGTGTGGCCCAGCGTGCCGTCGTCCAGCGCCACGTCGTGCGGCGTGTGTCGCCAGTCTTCCCAGGCGTTGGGCGCACGCTCGCGGCGCATCGTCACGGCGACGCGCAGCGTCAGCGTGCGGGCGATCTCGGGCGGCGGGGTGTCGGACATGGCGGGGCAGTCTAGCTGCCCGGGCCCCGACAAACTGTCGCCAGGGTCAAGGGGCGACGGCGCCTGCGGGTAAGTCCTCGGCGTCTGACCGTCGCCGGGCCGTCCAAGACGGTCAGAGCTGCCGCGCAGCGGCCAGCCTGGGGGTCCTCAGGTCGGCGTGCTGAACTGCTGCCAGGCGGCCATCACATGGGCCGCGTACATGGCCGACGGGCCGCCGCCCATGTAGATGGCCACGCCCAGGGTTTCCTCGATCTCGGCGGTGCTGGCGCCCAGGCGGGCCAGGGTGCGCACATGGAAACCGATGCAGTCGTCACAGCGTGCCGCCACCGAGATGCCCAGCGCGATCAGCTCCTTGGTCTTCTCGTCCAGCGCGCCGGGCGCGAGCGCGGCCTTGCCGATCTCGGAGAAGGCCTTCATCACCGGCGCGATGTCCTTGCGCAGTGGCTGCAGGTTCGACGCCACGGCGGCGGTGAGCTGGGTGTAGTCGGGCATGGCGGCCATGGGGGATCCTCAGGATTCAGCGATAACCCTGAGCTTATCAAATACCACGGTGGGTATATTGCGCCGGCGCAGAGTCCGCGTACGATGCGCGGCTTTGCGACCCACCCGCCATGGACGACGACCTGCCCCCGCTGCCCGCCACCCCGCTGGGCCGCTACCGCCACTACAAGGGCGGCGAATACGAGGTGATCGGGGTGGCCCGCCACTCCGAGACACTGCAGCCGCTGGTGGTCTACCGCCCGCTGTACAACGCCACCGGCTGGTGGGTGCGGCCGCACGCGATGTTCTTCGAGGACATCACGGTGGACGGCGTGACGCAGCCGCGCTTCAGGCCTCTTTGAGTTCGCTGCGCAGCCAGACGCTGAACTCGGCGCCGCCGCTCAGTTCGGCACTGGGGCCGGGCACGTTGGCCGCGCGCAGCTCGCCGCCGTAGCGTTCCACCAGGCTGCGGCTGATCCACAGGCCCAGGCCGGTGCCGTCGGGCTTGCGGGTGACGAAGGGCTGGAACAGGCGCGTGAGCATGTCGGGCGGCAGGCCCTCGCCGGTGTCGGCCACGCTGATCACCACGCCGGGGCCCTCGGGCCAGTCGTCGGTGCGCAGGGTCAGCGTGCCGCCTTCGGGCATGGCCTGCACGGCGTTGACCAGCAGGTTGACCAGCACCTGCTGCAGCTCCTGGCGGTTGATCGCGGCCAGGCCGGTGGCGCGGTCCTCGCGCTCGATGCGGATGTGCTGGCGCGCCAGCAGGTGGGCCACCAGCACCAGGCAGTCGTCGAGCACGCGCCGCGGATCGAGCTTCTCCACGTAGCCGGCGTACTCGCCCGGGCGGGCGAACTGCAGCAGCTGGGTGACGATCAGGCGCATGCGCTCGATCTGGCTGTCGATCAGCGCCAGCTCCTCGCGCACCGGCGCGGCGGCCGGGCCCAGCAGCTCGCGCATCAGGTCCAGGTTGCCCTGGATCACCGCGATCGGGTTGTTCACCTCGTGGGCGATGCTGGCGGTGAGCTGGCCCACCGCGGCCAGCTTCTCGGCGCGCAGCAGCTGGGCCTGGGCGGCTTCCAGCTCGCGGCCGCGCTCGGCCACCTTGGCATCCAGCTCGGCGTTCCAGCGCTGCAGTGCCTGGGTCTGGCCGGCCAGGGTGTCGAGCAGGTGGTCGAAGTGGGCGGCGAGCTGGCCGATCTCGTCGGCGCGGTCCACCGGGCCGACGCGGGCGGCGCTGTCGCCCCCCTCCTGGCGCTGCATGGTGGCGCTCATGCGTTCCAGCGGCGCCACCACGCCGCGCGCCCAGCGCCAGGCCAGCAGGCCGGCCGGGATCATCACGCCAAAGCAGATCGAGCCGATCATCGCCAGCGCGGCGTACTTCAGCCAGCCGAAGGGCCGCTCCAGAAAGCCCACGTAGAGCATGCCCACGCGCTGGCCGGCATGGTCGCGCAGCGGCTGGTAGCCCGACACATACCAGTCGCTGACGACGAAGGCGCGGTCCAGCCAGGTCTCGCCCTGGCCCAGCACGCGCTCGCGCACCGAGCCCGACACGCGGGTGCCGATCGCCCGCTCGTGCGCCTCGCCGCCAAACAGCCGCACATTGGTGCTGATGCGCACGTCGTCCAGGAACAGCGTGGCCGTGCCCTGGCTGCCCCAGGGCAGCGAGCCGGCGGGGTAGACCACCTCGTTGAGCTGGTCGATGAAGGCCAGGTTGCGGTTGAGCAGCACCCCCGATTGCAGCTGGCCCAGCAGCCGGCCGTCGGCGGCGCGCACCTCGGCCACGGCCATGGCCATCAGCGCGCGGTCTTCGGTGCGGCGGTCGGTGGGCGCGGCGTTCTGGGTGGGCAGCAGCGGCACCGGGATGCGCTCGCGCAGCGCGGCGGGCAGGGCGGCCTGGGCCTCGGGCGCCAGGCGCTCGACACTGGCGCGCGGGCGGCCGGCGGCGGGCAGCGGCAGCCGCGGCAGGGTGTCGGCGCCGGGCTGCGGGCTGCGGCCGCTGGCGTCGCGCCAGACCAGCAGGTCCAGGCGCTCGCGCCGCTGCAGCTGGCCAAGCAGTTTCACCAGCGCGGTGTCATCGCGCCGCGCCAGGCCCTCGGCCAGCACGCGCGACTCGGCCAGCGCGTTGGTGCTGGCGCCCACCTCGGCCAGCATGCGCTCGAAGTAGCCGTCGGCCACCGCCAGGTCGGAGCGCACCTTGGCCACCAGCAGGCGGTCCAGCGCCTCGTTGCCCCAGACCAGCAGCGCCAGCCCCAGCAGCGGCAGCACCGCCCACAGCGGCAGCAGCACCAGCGCCAGCAGCTTGCGCCGCACCGGCCAGGCCTGCAGCGCGGTCCTCACCTCATCCGCCCCACTCGGCCACGCGGCGCTCCAGCGTGCGCCGCGAGATGCCCAGCGACTGCGCGGCGCGGGTCTTGTCGCCGCCCACCGAGGCCAGCACCGCCAGGATGTGGTTCTTCTCCAGCGTCTGCAGGTCGGTGGTCAGCGGCGCCACCGGCGCGGGCGGCGGCGGCGTGCGGGCCTCGCTGCGCGCCAGGCCCTGGTACAGCGCCGACACATTGAGCGCGCCCAGGATCAGCGAGCGCTCGATCAGGTTGCGCAGCTCGCGCACGTTGCCGGGCCAGTCGTACTGCGCCAGGAAGGCCAGCTCGTCGGGGCTGACCTCGATCGGCGGCAGGCCCAGCTGCGGCGCCAGCGTGCCGATGAAGTGCTCGACCAGCGCCGGGATGTCCTCCTTGTGCTTGCGCAGCGGCGGCAGGTTGATCTCGACCACCTGCAGCCGGTAGTACAGGTCGGGGCGGAAGCGCCCGGCCTCGACCTCGCGCGCCAGCGGCCGGTGGGTGGCGGCGATGATGCGCACGTCCACCGGCACCTCCTGCTCGCTGCCCACGGGGCGGATGCGGCGCTCTTCCAGCGCGCGCAGCAGCGTGGCCTGCAGCGCCGTCGGCAGCTCGCCCACCTCGTCCAGGAACAGCGTGCCGCCCTGGGCGTAGACGAACAGGCCGTCGTGCAGCTGGCGCGTGCCGTCGCTGCTGCGCCAGGCGTGGCCGAAGAGTTCGCTCTCGATCAGCTCGGGCGACAGCGTGGCGCAGTTGACCGGCACGAAGGGGCCGGTGGCGCGCGGGCTGTGGTGGTGCAGCGCCAGCGCGGCCAGCTCCTTGCCGGTGCCCGATTCGCCGGTCAGCAGCACCGTGCTGTCCACCCCCGCCACACGCTGGATCGCGGCCTGCAGGCCGCGGATGGCGATCGACTGGCCCACCAGGCCGCCGGCGGCCGGCGTGCGCTGCGACAGGCTGCGACGCAGCACGAAGTTCTGCCGCCGCAGCTCGGCCCGCTCCAGGCCCTGGCGCAGCGCGTTGAGGATCTGGGTGACCCGGAAGGGCTTGAGGATGAAGTCGCTGGCGCCGGCGCGCAGCGCCTCGATCGCGGTGTCCAGGTCGGCGAAGGCGGTGATCAGCACCGCCTCGCAGCTGTTGCCCTCGGCGCGCAGGCTGCGCAGCCAGCTGATGCCGTCGCGCCCGGGCATGGCGATGTCCAGCACCACCAGGTCGATGCGGTGGCGGCGGGTGAGCTCGTCGGCCTCGTCGGCGTTGGCGGCCACCAGCACCTGGCCGACGCGCGGCGCCAGCGTCTTCTGCAGGAAGCTGCGCATGCCAGGCTCGTCGTCGACCACCAGCACGGTGGCGAGCGGCCAACGTTCGTCGGCAGGAGTCGGTGTGGCAGCGATCACGGCGGGCGGATTCTAGGAGCCGGCGCCGGACCCGGTCGTGTGCCGGGGTACAAGCAGACCCTGTGCGCGCCGGCTGCGACAAGTTGTCGCAAGGGGCGCGCCAAAATGGCCGATCACATCCGGGCTGCTGCGGATGTTCAAAGGGTTAGCACTGAGTTCTCATGTGGTACACCCATGCAACTCTGTGCATAGCGCCAAGCGTCGAAGGGACCATCATGGACAAGGACAAGACCAAGCCGGCCGCGGTGTCGCGCCGGACGCTGTTTGCAGGCGCCGGCACCGCCGGTGCGCTGGCCGCCGCGGCCGCGGCGCTGCCGCTGGCCCGACCTGAAGCCACCCCGGTGGCCGCCAAACCGGCCGAGCCCGAGGGCGAAGGTTACCGCCTCAGCGAGCACGTGCGCCGCTACTACCAGACCACCCGGGTCTGAAGCTCTCCCGCCTGCGCGCCCCGGCCCGGCCGGCGGCGTGCGGCTTCCATCGCGTTCGAGGACACGACATGCTGCTCACCCGCAGATCCGAATCCGCCGGCACGACCGCCTCCGCGTCGTCGCTGGTGTCCAGCCTGGCCCGCGGTATTTCCCGCGCCATTCCCACGATGGACCGCCGAGGCTTCCTGCGCCGCTCGGGCCTGGGCGTGGGCGCCGGCCTGGCGGCCAGCCAGCTGACCCTGGTGCAACGCGCCGAAGCGGCCGGCGGCGCCGCCGCTGAGGGCGGCAAGAAGATCGAGGTCAAGCGCACCGTCTGCGGCCACTGCTCGGTGGGCTGCGCGGTGGACGCGGTGGTCGAGAACGGCGTCTGGGTGCGCCAGGAGCCGGTGTTCGACTCGCCGATCAACCTGGGCGCCCACTGCGCCAAGGGCGCCGCGCTGCGCGAGCACGGCCACGGCGAGTACCGGCTCAAGTACCCGATGAAGCTGGTCGACGGCAAGTACAAGCGCATCAGCTGGGACGAGGCGCTGGACGGCATCGCCAAGAAGATGAAGGAGCTGCGCCAGGCCAGCGGCCCGGACTCGATCTTCGTCGTGGGTTCGTCCAAGCACAACAACGAGCAGGCCTACCTGCTGCGCAAGTGGGTCAGCTTCTGGGGCACCAACAACTGTGACCACCAGGCCCGCATCTGCCACTCCACCACCGTGGCCGGCGTGGCCAACACGTGGGGGTATGGTGCGATGACCAACTCCTACAACGACATGCAGAACGCCAAGGCGGCGCTCTACATCGGCTCCAACGCCGCCGAGGCGCACCCGGTGTCGATGCTGCACCTGCTGCATGCCAAGGAGAACGGCTGCAAGGTCATCGTCGTCGACCCGCGCTTCACCCGCACCGCGGCGCGCGCCGACCAGTTCGTGCGCATCCGCTCGGGTTCGGACATCCCCTTCCTGTTCGGTGTGATGCACCACATCTTCAAGAACGGCTGGGAAGACAAGAAGTACATCGAGGACCGCGTCTGGGGCATGGACAAGGTCAAGGAAGAGGCGCTGAAGGTCTGGACCCCGGACAAGGTCCAGGAGGCCTGCGGTGTCGATGAGGCCACCTGCTACCAGGTGGCCAAGACCATGGCCGAGAACCGCCCCAGCACCATCGTCTGGTGCATGGGCCAGACCCAGCACACCATCGGCAACGCGATCGTGCGCGCCTCGTGCCTGCTGCAGCTGGCGCTGGGCAATGTGGGCAAGAGCGGCGGCGGCACCAACATCTTCCGCGGCCACGACAACGTGCAGGGCGCCACCGACGTGGGCCCCAACCCCGACTCGCTGCCCGGCTACTACGGCCTGGCCGAAGGCTCCTGGAAGCACTTCGCCAAGGCCTGGGGCGTCGATTTCGAGTGGATCAAGAAGCAGTACGCCTCGCCGGCGATGATGACCAAGTCGGGCATGACGGTCTCGCGCTGGGTGGACGGCGTGCTCGAGAAGAACGAGCTGATCGACCAGGACAGCAACCTGCGCGGCCTGTTCTTCTGGGGCCATGCGCCGAACTCGCAGACCCGCGGCCTGGAAATGAAGAAGGCGATGGACAAGCTCGACCTGCTGGTCGTGGTCGATCCCTTCCCCAGCGCCACCGCGGCGATGGCGGCCATGCCCGGCGCGGCCGAGGACCTCAACCCCAAGCGCGAGGTCTACCTGCTGCCCACCACCACGCAGTTCGAGACCAGCGGCTCCTGCACCGCGTCAAACCGCTCGATCCAGTGGCGCGAGAAGGTGATCGATCCGCTGTGGGAATCGCGCACCGACCACATGATCATGTACCAGCTGGCCGAGAAGCTGGGCTTCGGTGCCGAGCTGGTCAAGAACTACAAGATGGTCGACGGCAAGGGCGGCAAGGAGCCCGAGACCGAGTCCATCCTGCGCGAGATCAACAAGTGCGTCTGGACGATTGGCTACACCGGCCAGTCGCCCGAGCGCCTGAAGGCCCACATGCGCAACATGCATGTGTTCGACGTCAAGACGCTCAAGGCCAAGGGTGGCGTCGACAAGGAAAGCGGCTACAGCCTGGACGGCGACTACTTCGGTCTGCCCTGGCCCTGCTACGGCACGCCCGAGCTGAAGCACCCGGGCTCGCCCAACCTGTACGACACCTCCAAGCACGTGATGGAGGGCGGCGGCAACTTCCGCGCGAACTTCGGTGTCGAGCGTGACGGCACCTCGCTGCTGGCCGCCGACGGCTCGCACAGCGTGGGCTGCGACCTGACCACCGGCTACCCCGAGTTCGACCACGTGCTGCTGAAGAAGCTGGGCTGGTGGGGCGAGCTCTCCGAGGCCGAGCAGAAGGCCGCCGAGGGCAAGAACTGGAAGACCGATTCGTCGGGCGGCATCATCCGCGTGGCCATGAAGAACCACGGCTGCCACCCGTTCGGCAACGCCAAGGCCCGCGCCGTGGTCTGGAACTTCCCCGACCCGGTGCCCAAGCACCGCGAGCCGCTCTACAGCACCCGGCCCGACCTGGTTGCGAAGTACCCCACGCACGACGACAAGAAGGCCTTCTGGCGCCTGCCCACGCTCTACAAGACGGTGCAGGAGAAGAACAAGGACATCGGCAAGCAGTTCCCGCTGATCATGTCCAGCGGCCGCCTGGTCGAGTACGAGGGTGGCGGCGAGGAAACCCGCTCCAACCCCTGGCTGGCCGAACTGCAGCAGGAGATGTTCGTCGAGATCAACCCGAAGGCGGCCAACGACCGCGGCATCCGCAACGGCGACCTGGTCTGGCTGAAGACCCCGCCGATGGCTGCGGTGGCCAACTTCCCCGGCCTGAAGGTGCGCGCGCTGGTGACCGAGCGGGTGGACGCCGAGACCGTCTGGCTGCCCTTCCACTTCTCCGGCCGCTGGGGCGGTGTCGACATGGCGCCGTACTACCCCGAGGGCGCGATGCCGGTGATCCGCGGCGAAGCCATCAACACCGCCACCACCTACGGTTACGACAGCGTGACGATGATGCAAGAGACCAAGACCACGGTCTGCCAGGTCGAGCGCGTCGCCTAAGAACACACGGAAAGGCACACCATGGCCCGCATGAAGTTCATCTGCGACACCGAGCGTTGCATCGAGTGCAACGGGTGCGCAACCGCCTGCAAGGCGGAACACGACATCCCCTGGGGCGTGAACCGCCGCCGCGTGGTCACGCTCAATGACGGCGTGCCCGGCGAGCGGACCATCTCGGTCGCCTGCATGCACTGCTCCGACGCGCCCTGCATGGCCGTCTGCCCGGTCGACTGCTTCTACCGCACCGACGAGGGCGTGGTGCTGCACGACAAGGACGTCTGCATCGGCTGCGGCTACTGCAGCTACGCCTGCCCCTTCGGCGCGCCGCAGTTCCCCAGCAACGGCACCTTCGGCCTGCGCGGCAAGATGGACAAGTGCACCTTCTGCGCCGGCGGTCCCGAGGACAACGGCAGCCAGGCCGAGTTCGAGAAGTACGGCCGCAACCGCCTGGCCGAAGGCAAGCTGCCGGCCTGCGCCGAGATGTGCTCGACCAAGGCCCTGCTCGCCGGCGACGGCGACGTGGTGGCCGACATCTTCCGCCAGCGCGTGCTGGTGCGCGGCAAGGGCGCCGAGGTCTGGGGCTGGACCACCGCCTACGGCCAGCCCGGCCAGGCGGCCAAGAAGGAAGGAGCCTGAGATGCGCGCCACCCGCCTGATCGCGCTGAGCGCGCTGGCCCTGCTGGTCTCGGCCTGCGGCGAACGCCCGCAGACCGGTGAAGGCCCGCGCAAGAAGGCCGACACCAAGGCCGCCACCGGCACCGACAACGGCTACGCCGCCGCGGGCTGGACCAAGGGCGACGAGACCGGCTGGAACAACCAGCTCCGCGCCCGCGCCCAGCAGGGTCAGAACGAGTACACGCGCTCGCCGGCAGCGCCCAAGACGCCATGACCGCGCTGCTGAGAGCCCTGCTGCTGGGCGCGCTGCTGGCGGCCGGTGCCGCGCAGGCGCAGGCCCCGGCGGCGTCGGCGCCTGCCGTGGCCGGCACCCCGCAGCCCGACGACAGCAATGCCCGCCGCGCCCAGGTGCAGCCCGGCAACAACGCGCCGATGTGGCGCACCGTCAAGGACCAGGGCGGCCTGAGCACGCTGCCCGGTGCCGAGAAGGGGGTGCTGATCCAGCCCCAGGCCGACTACATCGTCGCCCAGGGCAACGCCGGCGAGGCCTGGCGCGAGGTGCGCAACCGCTGGATCATCCCCTACGGCGGCTCGCTGCTGCTGATCGTCGCGCTGGCGCTGGGCATCTTCTACTGGCGCAAGGGCGCGCTGGGCGGCCATGTGCCCGACACCGGCCGCAAGATCGAGCGCTTCACGCCGCTGGAGCGCGCCGCGCACTGGACCAATGCCGGCGCCTTCGTGGTGCTGGCCATCTCCGGCCTGACGATGGCCTTCGGCAAGTTCGTGCTGATGCCGGTGATCGGCTCGGCGCTGTTCGGCTACCTGACCTGGCTGCTCAAGACGCTGCACAACTTCGTCGGCCCGCTGTTCGCGGTGTCGCTGGTCATCGTCATCGTCACCTTCATCAAGGACAACATTGCCAGCGCGTCCGACTTCGTCTGGCTGTCGCGCCTGGGCGGCATGCTGGGCGACAAGGAAGTGCCCTCGCACCGCTTCAACGCCGGCGAGAAGGGCATGTTCTGGTGGGGCGTGACCGTCCCCGGCCTGGTGGTGGTGGCCTCGGGCCTGGTGCTCGATAAGCTGGTGCCCGGCTTCGGCGAGGTGCGCGGCCAGATGCAGATCGCGCACATGATCCATGCCGTCGCCGCGATCGGCATGATGGCGCTGATCGCCGGCCATATCTACATGGGCACGGTGGGCGTCAAGGGCGCGCTGGATGCGATGAAGACCGGCTACGTGGACGAAGGCTGGGCCAAGGAGCACCACGAGCTCTGGTACGACGACGTCAAGGCCGGCAAGATCCCGGCGCAGCGTTCGGCCCAACCCCTTCCCGGCGCCCCGCGCACCCAGTCCTGAGCGGCAGGAGACCGATCCCATGAGAACCCACACCCTGACTGCCCTGGCCGCCACGCTGCTGCTGGCCACCACCGCGATCGCCAAGCTGCCGCCGCCCAGCGACGAGGCCAAGGCCAAGGCCGCCGAGGCTGCCGCCAAGACCGCCTGGACCGGCAAGGTCGACGCCTACCTGCTGTGCAAGTCGCAGGACAAGGTGGCCGCCGGCTACCGCGCTGCGGCCAAGAAGAACGGCAAGGACGCCGGCACCGTGGTCGAGACGCCGGCCTGCGCCGACCCCGGCCCCTTTGTCTACACGCCGCCCGCCCCGGCCTCGGGGGCGGCGTCCACTGCGGTGGCCGCGCCCGCCCCGGCTTCGGCCCCGGCGAAGAAGGGCTGATCGCCGCTTCGCTACCATTGACGGCCATGCCTCCGTCCGTCCGACCGATCACCGACCCGGCCCTGTCGCCGCGCATGACCGATGCGCGCGCGCCGATGCTGCGCGAGATCGAGATCCTCGACGAGTACGGCGCGCGTCGGCGCATCCACATCCCGGCCGAGCGGCCGCTGACGGTGTTCGTCGACAAGCGCGAGCTGGTCACGCTGATGACGCTGGGCGCTTCGCCCGAGATGCTGGTGCTGGGCTACCTGCGCAACCAGCGCCTGGTGCCCGACCTGGCGGCGGTGGAGTCGATCACCGTGGATTGGGACGTGGGCGCCGCCGCCGTGCGCACCCGCGAGGGCATCGCCGACCTTGAGCAGCGCACCGCGCGCCGAGTGGTGACCACCGGCTGCGGCCAGGGCACGGTCTTCGGCGACCTGATGGACCAGGTGGGCGCGCTGCGCCTGCCCGGGCCCGAGCTGGCCCGCATCCGCCAGGGCACGCTGGCCGGCCTGCTGGAGGTCATCCGCCAGCAGGACAGCATCCACCGCAAGGCGGGCTCGGTGCACGGCTGTGCGCTGTTCCGCGGCACTGAACTGCTGTGCTTCGTCGAGGACGTGGGCCGACACAACGCGATCGACACCATCGCCGGCTGGATGTGGCTGCATGGCGTGGACGGCGCCGACAAGGTGTTCTACACCACCGGCCGCCTGACCAGCGAGATGGTCATGAAGGCCGCGCACATGGGCGTGCCCATCGTGGTGTCGCGCAACGGCGTCACCCACATGGGTCACGAGCTGGCCACGCGCCTGGGCATGACCCTGTTCGGCCGCGCTGCCAACAAGCACTTCCTGTGCTATTGCGGCGCCGAGCGCTTTGATTCGGAGCCCATCCCCGAGCCCGCGTCGGTGCGGGTGGTGGCGGGCGGCTGATCAGCCTGCGCTGCGGCGCGCGGCGTAGTCGACGAACCAGTCCACCGCGGCGGCATTGGCCATCGCGTCGCGGTTCATCACCTTCGCCGGGTCGGCGCCCAGCAGCAGCTTCTTGACCGGCAGCTCCATCTTCTTGCCCGACAGCGTGCGCGGGATGGCCGGCACCTGCAGCACCACATTGGGCACGTGGCGCGGCGACAGCGCCTCGCGGATCGTGGCCTTCAGGCGGGCCTGCAACGCGTCGTCCAGCACCGCGCCGTCGCGCAGCACCACGAAGAGGGGCATGAACGATTCGCGGCCCAGGTACTCCAGGTCGACCACCAGGCTGTCGAGCACCTCGGGCAGGGCTTCCACCGCGCGGTAGAGCTCGGCCGTGCCCATGCGCACGCCGTGGCGGTTGATGGTGGCGTCGCTGCGGCCGTAGATGATGGCGCCGGTGGCCCCGGCCTGCGGATGCGGCACCAGGCGGATCCAGTCGCCGTGGCGCCAGACGCCGGGGTACATGTCGAAGTAGCTGTCGTGCAGGCGCTGGCCGTCGGGGTCGTTCCACAGCCGCAGCGGCATTGAGGGCATCGGCGCGGTGCAGACCAGCTCGCCCACCTCGTCGACCAGCGCGCGGCCGCGGCCATCGGGGCCGGGTTCGCTCCAGGCTTCCACGCGGGCGCCCAGGCAGCGGCACTGCATCTCGCCGGCGGTGACCGGCAGCGTCGGCGCGCCGGCGATGAAGGCGCCGGCGAAATCGGTGCCGCCGCTGATGCAGGCGATCCAGATGTCGCGCCCGTCCACCTGCGGCAGCGCCTGCCAGATCCAGCGGTAGCCGTCTTCCGACAGCGGTGAGCCGGTCGAGCCCACCGCGCGCAGCGCCGACAGGTCGGCCTGCTGCTGCGGCTGCACGCCGGCCTTGGCGCAGCTGGCGTAGAAGGCCGCGCCGGCGCCGAAGAAGCTGCAGCGCGCCAGTGCCGCGAAGCGCCACAGCGTGGACCAGTCGGGCGCGCCCTGCGGCCCGCCGGGCGAACCATCGAACAGGCAGATCGTGGTGCCGCCCAGCAGGCCGGCCACCTGGCAGTTCCACATGATCCAGCCGGTGGAGCTGTACCAGTGGAAGCGGTCACCGGTGTCGGCGCTCGGGCCGATGTCGTTGTGCAGCACGCCCAGCTTCAGCGCCTCCAGCACGATGCCGCCGTGGCCGTGCACGATGGGCTTGGGCAGGCCGGTGGTGCCGCTGGAATACACCACCCACAGCGGGTGGTCGAAGGGCAGCCAGGCGGGCGCCAGGGTCTCGGTGCTGCTGGTCAGCGCAGCCCAGTCGTGCAGCGTGGCCGCGCTGCCGTCGGGCATCGCCAGCGCCTGGCCCAGCAGCGGCACCTGCACCACCTGGCGCAGCGTGGGCAGCGCCGCCACCAGCTCGGCCACCACCGCACGGCGGTCATGGGTGACGCCGCCGAAGGTGTAGCCGTCGGTGGCGATCAGCACCGCCGGCTCGATCTGCCGGAAGCGGTCGAGCACCGCCACCGGGCCCATGTCGGGCGAGCAGACCGACCAGATCGCGCCGATGCTGGCGCAGGCCAGGAAGGCGATGGCGGTCTCGGGCCGGTTGGGCAGGTAGGCCACGACCCGGTCGCCCGGGCCCACGCCCAGACGCGTCAGCGACGCGGCCACCGTGCCCACCTGGCGGCGCAGCTCGGGCCAGGACAGCGTGTGCACCGCGCCTGCCGCCAGCCCGGCTTCGTCGGTCCAGACGATCGCCGGGTGACCGGCGGCGTGGGCGGCATCGGCACGGCGCAGCGCCTGCTGCGCGTAGTTGACCTGCGCCCCCGGAAACCAGCGCGCACCGGGCATGCGGGCGTCGGCCAGCACCGCGGTGTGCGGTGTGGGCGACTGGATGTCGAAGTACGCCCAGATCGCCTGCCAGAAGCCGGGCAGGTCGTCGACCGACCACTGCCACAGCGCGTCGTAGCTGGGAAACGCCAGGCCGCGCGTGGTTTGCAGCCAGTGCTGGAAGCGGGTGAGTTGGGCGCTCGTCATCCCCTCAGGCTAGGGCCGCGGCCAGCAAGCCGCCATTGGGGCGAGCACGCGTCGCCAGTGCGACACTCGGTCCATGACCACCTGCCTGGTGCTGCTGCGCGGCGTGAATGTCGGCCCCGCCAAGCGGGTGCCGATGGCCGAGCTGCGCACGCTGCTGGGCGAACTGGGCGGCGAGCGGGTGGCCACGCTGCTCAACAGCGGCAACGCGGTGGCCGACTGGCCCCGCGCCCGGCCGGGCACGCTGGCGCCGCGGATCTCGGCGGCGCTGCGGCAGCGCTTCGGCTTCGACGTGCCCGTGGTGGTGAAGACGCTGGCCGAGGGCCAAGCCATCGCCGCCGGCATGCCCTGGCCCGAGCCGCCCGATCCCGCGCGCCTGGTGGTGGTGTTCACGGCCGATCAGGCCGACCTGGCCGCGCTGCACGCGGTCGACCCGCTGGTCGCGCCGGACGAGGCCTGGCACATCGGCGCGCAGGCCGCCTACCTGCACTGTGCCGGCGGCCTGCTGCAAAGCCGCGCGGCCGAAGCGCTGCTGGGCCGCGCCGGTGCGGCTGTGACCACGCGCAACTGGGCCACGGTGGGCAAGCTGCTGGCGCTGGCGCTGGCGCAGCGGAGCGATCGATGAGCCTGACGCTGCGGGATTGGCAGGCTCTGGACGACGCCGGCCTGGCTGCCTTGCACGCGCTGCAGATCGACCCGGCCCAGGTCGAGTTCGCTGGCACGCTGGAACGCGCGCTGGCCTCCTGCGCCAAAGGTCCGCCCGAGGACATCGTCGGGCTGGTGATCGAGCACGGTGGCACGGTCGTCGGCTTTGTCGTGCTGCAGCGCGCCAGTCGGCAACCGGAGTGGGCGCCAGAGGGCGCGGCGGCGGTGTCGGCGATGCGCATCGATCGCCACCGCCAGGGCCAGGGGCTGGGCCGCGCTGCGCTGGCGGCGGTGGACGACTGGCTGCGCCAGCACTGGCCGCAGGTGGCCCAGGTCGCGCTGAGTGTGGACGACGGCAACGCCGCGGGGCGACGGGCCTACGCGCTGGCCGGCTACACCGAGTGCGCGCCGGCCCGGCCGGGCCGCATCGGCCTGGTGAGGTTCCTGGCCAAGGCCCTGTGATCGGCCCCGGGTGCCTGGCGCCCCGGACTGCGCGTCATCCCGGATGGTCAGGCCGGGTGCTTGGCACCATGCTTGCATACAAGCAGTGTGAACATCACTCGCATGCACCAACACCCGGCATTCCACCCGCACCAGCGCCCCACCATGCACCAGGAACCCCACCATGGCACCGCGACAGGGCGCTGAAGCGCGCCGACCGGCACGCGCCGCCGCGCCAGCGGCCCCGGTTGCCAGCGCCGAGGCCAGCCGCCCGGACGCCAGCCGCCCAGATGCCATCGCCGACCGCATCGTCGACGCCATCCTGGCCGGCCGCCTGGCACCGGGCCAGCGCTTGGGCGAGCAGGCGCTGGCTGACCTGTTCGGCTGCAGCCGCACGCTGGTGCGCGAGGCCATGGCGCGGCTGTCGGCGCGCGGCATGGTCGAGGTCAATGCGCGGCGCGGCTGGTTCGTCGTGCAGCCCAGCCTGGACGAGGCGCGCGAGGCCTTCGGTGCCCGCCTGGCGCTGGAGACCGGCCTGCTGCACGGCCTGGAGGGTCCGCTGCCCAAGACCGCGCTGCGCCAGCTGAAGGACCACGTGGCGCGCGAGCGGGCGGCCATCCGTGCCGGCGACCCCGGCGAGCGCAGCTGGCTGCTGGGCGACTTCCATGTCTGCCTGGCCGAGTGTGCCGGCAATGGCCTGCTGGCCGACATCGTCAAGGACCTGACCGCCCGCACCACGCTGATTGCCACGCTCTACCAGAGCACCCACGCCGCCAGCGAGAGCTGCGCCGAGCATGCGCAGATCGTGGCGGCGCTGGAGGCCGGCGACCTGCCCGGCGCGATCGCGCTGCTGCGCGCCCACATCGGCAGCGTGGCCCGCCACCTGGGGCAGGACGCCGCCACCGACGACCCGCTGGCGCCGCTGCGCACCGCGCTGGCCCTGCAGCCTGACACACCGCCGCCGCCTGCGCGCCCGCGCCGCCGCCGCGCCCTGTTCACCGATCTTGTTCCCCCCGTCCCACCCCGTCCGGAGTCCTGACACCATGCAACGCCGCCACACCCTGATCGCCCTGGCCACCGCCCTGGCCTCCACCCTGGCCACTACGCTGCCGCTGAGCGCACAGGCCGACACGCTCGACGACATCCTCGCGCGCAAACAGATCAACATCGCCGTGCCCACCGACTTCCCGCCCTACGGCATGGTCGGCACCGACCTGAAGCCGCAGGGCCTGGACATCGACATGGCCAACCTGATCGGCGCCAGGCTGGGGGTCAAGGTGGAGCTGGTGCCGGTGACCAGCGCCAACCGCATTCCCTACCTGCAGACGCGCAAGGCCGACCTGGTGATCAGCACGCTGGGCAAGAACCCCGAGCGCGCCGCGGTGATCGACTTCACGGTCGCCTACTCGCCCTTCTTCCAGGCGGTGTTCGCGGCCAAGAGCGTCAGCATCAAGGGCGCGGCCGACCTGGCCGGCAAGACCGTGGCCGTCACCCGCGGCGCGATCGAGGACATGGAGCTGACCAAGATCGCCCCGGCCAGCGCCGACATCAAGCGCTTCGAGGACAACAACACCACGGTGTCGGCCTTCGTCTCGGGTCAGGTGCAGGTGATTGCCACCGGCGCCTCGGTGGCTGGCGCGCTGATCGCCCGCCACCCCGAGCTGGCCACCGAGTTCAAGTTCGTGCTGAAGGACTCGCCGAACTTCATCGGCGTGTCCAAGGGCGAGGACAAGCTGCGCCTGAAGGTCAACGAGATCATCGCCGCCGCCAAGGCCAGCGGCGAGCTCGACAAGATGGCCGTCAAGTGGCTGGGCCGCCCGGCCGGCGAGCTGCCGCAATGAGCGCCTGGCGGCGAGCAACGGGGCGGACGCGATGATCCAGCTCGACTTCATGGCCGTGCTGTCGCAGTGGCCGGCGCTGCTGCGCGGCGCCGCCTTCACGCTGGGCCTGAGCGCGGTGGCTGCGGTGCTGGGCGTGGCCCTGGGCGTGGCCTGCGGCTGGGTGCGCAGCCAGGGGCCGCGCGCCGGGGCGCTGCTGGTGTCGGCCTATGTGGAGCTGATCCGCAACACGCCCTTCATCGTGCAGCTGTTCTTCATCTTCTTCGGCCTGCCCAGCCTGGGCGTCAAGCTCAGCCCGGAATGGGCCAGCATCCTGGCGATGGTGATCAACCTGGGCGCCTACGCGGCCGAGATCGTGCGTGCCGGCATCGACACCACGCCGCGCGGCCAGATCGAGGCGGCACGCAGCCTGGCGCTGACCGAGTGGCAGGTCTTCACCCGCGTGGTGCTGCCGCCAGCGCTGGGCCGGGTGTGGCCGGCGCTGACCAGCCAGATCGTCATCGTGATGCTGGGCTCGGCGGTGTGCGGCCAGATCTCGGCGCAGGAGCTGAGCTACACCGCCAACCTGATCCAGAGCCGCAACTTCCGCGCCTTCGAGGCCTACATCGTCGCCACCGCCATCTACCTGGGCCTGTCGGTGGGTGTGCGGCAGCTGCTGAACTGGCTGGGCCCGCGGCTGATCTTCGGTCGCCTGCCCGCCGGGCATGGCGCTGCGCGCTGAAGGAGCCACCCGATGATCGACTTTTCCTTGTGGGACATCTTTCGCAACCTGCTGCTGGCGGCCCGCTGGACCGTGGGGCTGTCGCTGGTGGCCTTCGTCGGCGGCGGCCTGGTGGCGCTGGCGCTGCTGCTGGCGCGGCTGGCGCAGTGGCCGGGCGCGCCGCGCGCGGTGGCCGTGTACGTGCAGCTGTTCCAGGGCACGCCGCTGCTGATGCAGCTCTTCCTGGCCTACTTCGGGCTGGCGCTGGTGGGGCTGAACGTGTCGGCCTGGGTGGCGGCCAGCCTGGCGCTGACGCTCTACACCAGCGCCTTCCTGACCGAGATCTGGCGCGGCTGCGTCAACGCCGTGCCCAAGGGCCAGTGGGAGGCGGCCGACAGCCTGGCGCTGAGCTTCGGCGAGAAGATGCGCCACGTCATCGGCCCGCAGGCGCTGCGCATCGCGGTGCCGCCCACCGTGGGCTTTCTGGTGCAGGTGATCAAGGGCACGGCGCTGGCCTCGGTGATCGGCTTCATCGAGCTGACCAAGGCCGGCACGATGATCACCAACGCCACCTTCCGCCCCTTCACCGTCTACGCCTGCGTGGCGCTGCTGTATTTCGCGCTGTGCTGGCCAGTCTCGGCCGCCAGCCGCCGTCTGGAGAGGAGTTTCAAGCATGCCCACTGAGCCCATCGTCCGCATCGAGGCGCTGCGCAAGAGCTTTGGCAGCCACGAGGTGCTCAAGGGCATCGACCTGCAGGTGCAGCCCGGCGAGGTGATCGCCATCATCGGCAAGAGTGGCTCGGGCAAGAGCACCCTGCTGCGTTGCATCAACGGGCTGGAGGTGTTCCAGCAGGGCAGCCTGCTGGTCGACGGCCTGCCGCTGCGCCATGGCGATGCGCAGGCCATGCGCGCCTTGCGCCAGCACGTGGGCATGATCTTCCAGAACTTCAACCTCTTCCCGCACCTCAGCGTGGGCCGCAACGTGATGCTGGCGCCCACCCTGGTCAAGCAGACCGACGCCGCCGCCGCCGCCCAGCAGGCGCGCGCGCTGCTGGCCCGCGTGGGCCTGGCCGAGAAGTTCGACGCCTGGCCCGACCAGCTCTCGGGCGGCCAGCAGCAGCGCGTGGCCATCGCCCGCGCGCTGGCGATGGCGCCCAGCGTGATGCTGTGCGACGAGATCACCTCGGCGCTCGACCCCGAACTGGTGGGCGAGGTGCTGCGCGTGGTGGAGTCACTCGCCGACGAGGGCATGACGCTGCTGATGGTCACGCACGAGATGAACTTCGCCCGCAAGGTGGCCGACCGCGTGGTCTTCATGCACGCCGGCCGCATCCACGAGATGGGCCCGCCCGAGCAGCTGTTCGGCCAGCCGCAGACCGCCGAGCTGAAGCAGTTCCTGTCCGCGCTGCACTGAACCGGAAGCTTTCGGCGACCGGCCTGGCGCCGCCGTTCAACCGGCTCGCGTCAGGCGCACCGTGAACCAGAAGGTCGAGCCCTGGCCCGGCCGGCTGTCCAGCCCCATGCGGCCGCCCATCGCCTCGACCAGGCGCTTGCTGACAGCCAGGCCCAGGCCAGCGCCCTGGTGCGGCCGGGTCGAGCTGCCGTCGGCCTGCACGAAGGCGACGAACAGGCGGCGCTGGGTGGCCTCGTCGATGCCGGGGCCGGAATCGACCACGTCGCAGCGCAACTGCAGGGCCGCCGGGCCGTCGTCGCGCAGGCCCAGGCGCACCGAGACGCCCCCCTGGTCGGTGAACTTGACGGCGTTGCCGGCCAGGTTGCCCAGCACCTGCGCCAGGCGAGGGCCGTCGCCGACCACCGGGGTGTCGAGCAGGCCGGCGTCGGTGTCGACCGAAAAGCTCAGGTGCTTGTCGGCCGCGGCGGCCGCGGCCTGCTCCAGCACGTCGGACAGCACCTCGCCCAGGCGGAAGCGGCGCCGGTCCAGGGTCAGCTGGTCGTTCTGCAGCGCGGTGGCGTCCAGCAGGCTGGCGATCAGGTCGGCCAGGCGTTTCGACGAGACCTCGAGCATGCCCAGCAGGCGGGCCACCTCGGGCTCGGTGGTCTTCATCCGGGCCAGGGCGCCCATGCCCAGGATCCCGTTGAGCGGCGTGCGCAGCTCATGGCTCATGTTGGAGAGGAACTGCGACTTGGCGCGTGCCGCCGTCTCGGCCACCTCGTTGGCCTGCCGCAGCCGGGCCTCGCTGGCCCGCAGCGCCAACTCGGCCACCTTGCGGGCGGTGATGTCGATGTTCGACGCGCGGTGACCCAGGAAGCCCCCCTCGGCGTCAAACACCGGCTGGCAGACATGCGAGAGCCACAGGTCGTGGCCCTCGGCATGGCGGATGCGAAAGTCGAAGGCGGCGAAATCCCCGTCGGCCCGCGCGGTCGAGGCCATGTGCTGCTCGACGCGGGCCCGGTCCTCGGGGTGGACGATGCGCGTGAACAGCCCGCCGTCATGGATGAAGTCCTGGGCATCGCGGCCGGTGATGCGCTGGCACGACGGCGAGCAGTACAGCCAGCGGCCCTGCGGATCGTTCCAGGTCTCCCAGTTGGCGTTGTGGTCGGCCACGGTGCGGTACCGCAGTTCGGTCTCGGCCAGCTGGCGGGTGCGCTCCACCACGCGGTCCTCGAGGCTGCTGCGCTCGCGGGCCAGCGCCTGCATCGCTCGCAGGCGGCCACGCCGGTTCACCAGCAGGCCGCCGATCAGCACCGCCTGCAGGACCAGCAGCAGCAGCGCGCCGATGATCTCGAGCCGGTGTTCGCGCCACACCGAGAACGCCTGGAAGCGCAGGTCGGCGTCGGCTGGCAGGCGCTCAGCGCTCAGCCCCCAGCGGGCCAGCTGGCGCGCGTCAAAGGCCAGCGTGGCCTGAGCCGTCTGCTGGCGAGGCGACGGCGCAGCCGAGGCCACCGAGGACGGTGGCCGGGCGGCACGCACCGCCTCCTGCAGCAATTGCCGGCCCACCCCTTGCGGCACGGTGACATAGCCGCCCAAGGCGCCGCGTCCGATCATCGGGTCCCAGAACGAGTAGATCGGCACCTGACTGGTCTGGGCGATCCGGGACAGCGCCAAGGCCGGCGGCAGCGGCTCGCCCTTGTCATCGCTGAACACCAGGCCATAGAAGGCCACGGCCCGCTCCTGCGCCGGTACCGCGGCCAGGCGGTGAGCGATGGGGGTCAGGCCCGGACTGTCCAGGCGTTCGACCTGCAGGCCGGGCCGCGTGTGCAGCAGCGCCTGCATGGCGTCCAGCGTGGACTGCGATTCCGGCGCGGGGCCGCCGATCAGGTAGACCCGTGTCGGCTGGTGCAGGCGCAGGGCCAGGTCGATCGTCTCGGCCAGCCGGGTCTCGACCGTGACCTCGGCCGCCAGCTGGGTATCCAGCGGCCGGCCCTGGCCCTCGAGCATGGCCACCACCGGCACGCCGTCCAGGGCGGCGGCCAGGTGGCGCTGCTGGAACTGCACCGCGGGCAGGGACTCGGCGATGATGACATCGGGCCGGCGCGCCTGGTAGCGCGCCAGGATCAGGCGCGCACGGTCGGCGTTCAGTGCGGGCGAATCGGCGCGCTGCTGGTCCAGCAGTTGCAGATCCAGCGACACGGGCTGGCCGGCGGCCTCGTCGAGCAGGCCGTTCAGCACGGCGCGCGTCCAGGGCAGCTGGGCGTGGTAGGACAGCAGCACCAGCACCTGCAGGGGGGGTGCCTCCTGGGCGCGGGCCGCGCCGGCGGACAGGGTCCAGGCCAGACTGGCGAGCAGCCACGCGGCGAGCTGCGCCCGCCAGTGGCGGCGGGTCAGGGCGGGGCCAGGGCGGTGGCTCGGCATGGCGTCAGCCTAGCGCGCTGGCTGGCGAACGCAAGGGCGAAAAGGGCGGTGATCGCCGCCTGTCGGGCGTGCCTGCCTGGGGGTGGCGGGCGGTCTGCCACCGTCTGACGCCAGGAACCTTTCGAAGCGGCCGTGGTCATTCCGCCCGCAACATCGGTTTTCTCGAAGGGGGACCCTCATGCTCAACTACCGCCACCTCCACTATTTCTGGGTCGTCGCCAAGGAGGGCGGCTTTGCGCGCGCGGCCGCGCGCCTGGACATGGCGGTGCAGACCATCAGCGCCCAGGTGCGCGAGCTGGAGAAATCCCTGGGGCACCAGCTGCTCAAGCCCTCGGGCCGCGGCGTTGCGCTGACCGAGGCGGGCCAGGCGGCGTTCGCGCGGGCGGAGGAGATCTTCCAGCTCGGCCAGCAGCTGCCCGACGAGGTGCGCGAGGCGGTGGCCGGGCCGGTCGCGCGGCTGTCGGTGGGGCTGTCGGACGGGCTGTCCAAGCTGGCTGCGCACGCGCTGCTTGAACCCGTGCTGGATACGCCGCGCCTGCGCCTGGTCTGCCATGAGGGCGAGGTGGAACAGCTGCTGGGCGAGCTCGCGCTGCACCACCTGGACCTGGTGCTGGCCGGCCAGGCCGCGCCGCGCAACCCCAATCTGCGCCTCAGCAGCGAGCTGCTGGTCGACGCGCCGGTGGAGTGGTACGGTCCGGCCCAGTGGGTGGGGCGCAGCCAGCGCGAGCACTTCCCGCAGTGCCTGGCCGATCTGCCGGTGCTGCTGCCGACCAGCCACTCCGCGCTGCGCCTGACCCTGGAGCTGTGGTTCGACACCCTGGGCCTGCGGCCCACCGTGGTCGGCGAGTTCGAGGACAGCGCGCTGCTGGCGGTGTTCGCCGCGCGCGGCCTGGGCGTGTTCCCGGTGAGCCGCCTGGGCGCCGATGACATCGGCCTGATGCGCGGCCTGCGCCTGCTGGGGCGCAGCGAAGGCGTGAAGGAAGAGATCCACGCGATCCGCTCGCGCCGCGGCCAGCACCATCCGCTGGTGCAGAAGGTCCTGGCGGCGGCGCGGGCGCGCTGAGGCCGGCGGCGGCTCAGGCCGCCATCAGCAGCGGCACCGGCTGCTCCGACAGCCGCCACTGGCGCCGCGCGGCGGACACCAGCATGGCTTCGGCGTCGGCCAGGTGCTGGTCGGCCTCGGCCGCTGCGGCGGCCAGGTGCAAGGTGGCGGACTGCAGTGTCGGATCGTCCACCTCGGCCAGCAGCGACGCCAGCGTGGGCTCATCCACGCTGCACATCATCGAGCCACCGGCGTAGGCGCCGGCCAGCAGGTCCTCGCACATCGTGTGCACCACCTGCGCGAACTGACCCGGCGCCAGGCCCAGCGTGGGCTCGATCTGCAGGCGCTGCAGGGTGTCGATCTCGGAGCGGCAGACGTGGCCGTCGGCGATCAGGACCAGCGCGACGATACGCGCGGCGGCTTCGGGGCTGTTGCGGGGGTAGCTGCGCATGGTGTCACTCCAGAAGGGTCGCGGTGGGCGTCCGGCCCGGGATGGGCCGCAGAGCGCTCACCGCGATGAAGGGCAATGTGGGGGGTGACACCCATCGGTCAAAGCATTGTTTTGCAGACTTTCATTCAGAGAAAACCGAATCATGGCTGACCCGGAGGCGGCGCTTGAAATCCGCCAGCCGGCACTGATCTGCCCCGCCACTGACTGTTCACCACCGGGAGCCGACGACATGAGCAAGCACCTCGACGACCTGCTGGACCGCATCCGTGCGCTGCAGGAGGATGTGGAGGAGGAATACCGCCAGCAGCGCGAGGACTGGCAGGCCCGGCGCGCCCAGCTGGCCGGCGAGTGGGCGTCCCAGCAGCGCCGCTACAAGGTGGGCCTGTGGCGCTTCCTGCGCCGCTCCAGCCTGCTGGCCATCCTGACCGCGCCGGTGATCTACCTGGGCTGGATCCCCTTCCTGCTGATGGACCTGTTCGTCACCGTCTACCAGGCGATCTGCTTTCCGGTCTACCGCATCCCCAAGGTGCGCCGCTCGGACTACCTGGTCTTCGACCGTGAGGACCTGCCCTACCTGAACGCGATCGAGAAGTTCAACTGCTTCTACTGCTCGTACGGCAACGGCGTGGCCGCCTACACCCGCGAGGTGGCGGCGCGCACCGAGCAGTACTGGTGCCCGATCAAGCATGCCCGCCGCATCCGCGCGGCCCATGAGCGCTACCCGCGCTTCTTCGAGCACGGCGACGCCGAGGCCTTCCGCCAGGGACTGGCGCGCCTGCGTCGCCAGTACGGCGACGACCCGCCCCGATCGCCGGACTGAGGCGGCTTCCCGCTTCGGTTTTCTCGAAGCTTCATTCACGCTGCTGCTGCTTTTTCAGACCATGACCCGGCATCAGACTGGGTCCACCTCAAGGAGACCTGCCATGCAAGTGCTGTTCAGAACCCGTCACCCCCAGGCCCAGGCGCTGCGCGAGCTGGCCGAGCGCCGGGTCCGCTTCGTGCTGCGCCGCCTGTCCTGGCTGGTGCCGCGCGCTGACGTGCAGCTGTCCGACCTCAACGGCCCGCGCGGCGGCGTCGACAAGCGCTGCCAGATCGAGCTGCGCACCGACGGCCAGGGCCCGGTGGTGGTGACCTCGGTCGCCCAGGACTGGCGCACCGCGCTGGACCTGGCCCTGGCCCGCGCCGCCCGATTCCTGCTGCGGCTGCGCAACCGCGGTGCGGCACCACGCCGCCTGCCGCGCGCCGCCGCCGAAGCTTCCCTGTGATCCACCCCACCCCCCAAGGAGCCGACACCATGGACTCGATGAGTTCCGCCACCACCTCCCGCCTGCCAATGGCCGGTGCGGGTGCCGCCGGCCTGCCTGCCGAGCGTCGCCGCGTGCTGCGCAACACCTATGCCCTGTTGTCGATGACGCTGCTGTTCAGCGCCGCGGTGGCGGGGATGGGCGTGGCCTTCCAGTGGCCCGCTCCGGGCGTGCTGCTGACGCTGGCGGGCTACTTCGGCCTGCTGTTCGCGGTCTACAAGCTGCGCAACAGCGGCTGGGCGCTGCCGGCGGTGTTCGCGCTGACCGGCTTCATGGGCTACACGCTGGGCCCCTTGCTGGCGCGCTCGCTGTCGCTGCCCGGTGGTGCCCAGACCGTGATGCTGGCGCTGGGTGCGACCGGCATCACCTTCCTGGCGATGTCGGCCTGGGCGCTGAGCAGCAAGCGTGATTTCAGCGCGATGGGCGGCTTCCTGTTCGCCGGCATGGTGATCGCGCTGCTGGCCGGTCTGGCGGCGTTCTTCCTGCAGATCCCGGCGCTGGCCCTGGCGGTGTCGGCGATGGTGGCGCTGCTGTCGGCCGGCCTGATCCTGGTCGAGACCAGCCGCATCGTGCATGGCGGCGAGACCAACTACGTGATGGCCACGGTGGGCCTGTACGTCTCGCTGTTCAACCTGTTCACCAGCCTGCTGAGCCTGTTCGGCTTCGGCGGCTCGCAGGAGTAAGTCTCACAGCGCTGCGGCGATCGCCTCGCCCAGCGCCGTGGTGCTGGCCGCGCCGCCCAGGTCGGGTGTGCGCGGCCCGTTGCGCAGCACCGCCTCGATCGCCGCCACGATGGCGTCATGGGCGGCGCGCTCGCCCAGGAAATCCAGCATCAGCGCCGCCGACCAGACCATCGCGATCGGGTTGGCGATGTTGCGGCCGAAGATGTCCGGCGCCGATCCGTGCACCGGCTCGAACAGGCTGGGAAAACGCCGCTCGGGGTTCAGGTTGGCCGACGGCGCCAGGCCGATCGTGCCGGTGCAGGCCGGGCCCAGGTCGGAGAGGATGTCGCCGAACAGGTTGGTGGCCACCACCACGTCGAAGCGCTGCGGTTGCAGCACGAAGCGGGCGCTGAGGATGTCGATGTGCTGCTTGTCCACCGAGACCTGCGGGTACTCGGCGCCAATGCGCTCGGCCAGCGCATCCCACCACGGCATGCTGATCGCGATGCCATTGCTCTTGGTGGCCACGGTCAGGTGGCGACGGGGCCGGCGCATGGCCTGCTCGAAGGCATAGCGCAGCACGCGCTCGGAGCCCACGCGGCTGAACACCGATTCCTGGATCACGATCTCGCGCTCGGTGCCCTCGAACATGATGCCGCCGAGCTTGGTGTACTCGCCCTCGGTGTTCTCGCGCACGATCAGCATGTCGATGTCGCCGGGCTGGCGGTTGGCCAGCGGGCAGGGCACGCCCTCGAACAAGCGCGCCGGGCGCAGGTTGATGTACTGGTCGAACTCGCGGCGGAACTTGAGCAGCGAGCCCCACAGCGAGATGTGGTCGGGCACCGTGGCCGGCCAGCCCACGGCGCCGAAGAGGATCGCGTCCACCCCCTGCAACTGCGCTTTCCAGTCGGCGGGCATCATCTCGCCATGGGCCTGGTACCAGTCGCAGCTGGCCCAGGGGATCTCCCGCAGATCAAGCGCAAAGCCGAAGCGCTGGGCGGCGCTGCGCAGCGTGCGCAGCGCTTCGGGCATCACTTCCTGGCCGATGCCGTCTCCGGGGATCACGGCGATGCGGTGGGTGCGGGTCATGGTCAGGTCCGAGCGTGGGGATGGAGGTGATTGTCGTCATACACGAATGGACTTCAATAGATTTACTGTGGATTGATAATTCATGATTCGTGCATAGTGCGAATCACATGAACCTGCCGCTTCCGTCCCCAGCCACCGAGGACCTGCGCGTCTTCACCGTGGTCGCGCGCCGCGCCAGTTTCAGCGCCGCCGCGCACGAGCTGGGCGTTTCGCCCGCCTATGTCAGCAAGCGCATCCGGTTGCTGGAGCAGGCGCTGGGCACGCCGCTGCTGACGCGCACCACGCGGCGCGTGACCGTCACCGAGGCGGGCGAGGACGTCTACCGCCACGCACTGCAAGTGCTGGAGGCGATGGACCAGCTGGTGCAGGCCGCCGGCAGCAGCCGGCGCGAGCCGCGCGGCCTGTTGCGGGTGTGCTCGAGCCTGGGCTTTGGCCGGCGCGTGGTGGCGCCGGCGCTGTCGGCACTGGTGCAGCAGCATCCCGGCCTATCGGTGCGCTTCGAGGTGCTGGACCGCCTGGTCGACCCGGCCGCCGAGGGTTTCGATCTGGATGTGCGCATCGGCGACGAGATCGCGCCGCACCTGGTGGCCCACCGCCTGCAGGACAACCACCGCCTGCTGTGTGCCGCGCCCGCCTACCTGGCCCGCGCCGGCCAGCCGCGCACGCCGCAGGACCTGGCGCAGCACGACTGCCTGGTGATCAAGGAGCGCGACCATCCCTTCGGGGTCTGGCGCCTGCAGGGACCGGGTGGCGCCACCGCCAGCGTCAAGGTCACCGGTCCGCTGTCGACCAACCACGGCGAGGTGGCGCTGCAGTGGGCGTTGGAGGGCCGCGGCGTGGTGCTGCGCTCGCAATGGGACGTGGCCGAGGACCTGCGCGCCGGGCGCCTGCAGACGCTGCTGCCCGCCTGGCAGCAGCCGGCGGCGGTGTGGGCGGTGACGCCGCAGCGGCCGGCGCAATCGGCCAAGGTGCGGGTGGCGGTGCAGTTCCTGCGCCAGTGGCTGGCCGGCCCGGCGGCGCCCTGAGCGTTCAGCGCACCACGTCCACCATGTGCCACCACTCCTGCCAGAAGGGTGGCGGGCGGTAGCCGATCACCGGCGCGTGCGCCAGCCAGGTCTGGAGGGTGTGGAAGCGCACCCGGTAGGGCATCCACACCGCGGCGATGCGGGCGGCTTCGGCAAAGCCGGCCAGTCGCTCGGGGCCATCGGGCTGGCGCGCCAGGCGGTCGAACAGCGCGTCCATCTCGGGGCGCTTGAAGCGGGCGAAATTCTGCGAGCCCAGCTGCCGGCTGTCGTAGCGGGTGAGCTGGCCCAGGCTGTCGGGCGTGGCCGCCTGGTTGCCGATGTGCCAGACCTGGAACTGGCCGGCCCGGGCGGCCTTGACCAGCTCGGGCCACTTGCCCACCTTGAACTCCAGGCGCAGGCCCAGGCGCGTCATGTCGCGCAGGTACTGCTCCGAGATCTGCCGCGCGCGCTGGTTGGACTCGATCGACCAGACCATGCGCAGCGGGCTGCCGTCGGGCTGCTCGCGCCAGCCGTCGCCGTCGCGGTCGACGTAGCCGTACAGGTCGAGCAGGGCCTGGGCGCGGGCGGGGTCGAAGTCACCCATCTCGCTCTTGTAGTCGGGGCGCCAGGCGGTGCTGTGGGGGCAGTAGGGCGACTGGCAGGCCAGGCCCTGGCCGCGGTGGACGATGCGGATCTCGCGCTCGATGTCCATGCCCAGCGCGATCGCCCGGCGCAGTGCCACCTTGTCGGGCGAATAACCGCCCACCAGCGGATCCTCCATGTTGAAGAAGGTGGCGAAGTAGTCGGCGCTGAGGGTGCGCCGGCCTTGCAGGCCGCGCTTGCGCAGATGCGGCGCCAGCTCGCTGCCCACCACCGCCTGGCTGATGAACTCGGCCGGCACGCGGTCGATCAGGTCGTGCTCGCCGTTCAGGAAGGCCAGCCAGCGCGGCTGCGCCTCCTCGACGATGTCGATCTCGACGCGGTCGACCATCGGCAGCCGCCGGCCCTTGAAGCGCGCCAGCAGGGCCTGGCCTTCGGCATCGGCGGCGGCGGGCTCGGCGTCGTAGACGCGCTCGCGGTACTGCGGGTTGCGCACCAGCACGATGCGCGAGGCGCGGCGCCACTGTGCCAGCATGAAGGGGCCGGTGCCCACCGGGTGTTCGGTGACGGTGTCGCCGTAGTGCTCCACCACCTCGCGCGCCACCGCGCCGTACAGGTCGGAGGCCGCCAGGAAGTCGAGGAAACGCGGCCGCGGCTCGCGCAGGCGGATCTGCAGCGTGCTGCGGTCCAGCGCGCGCAGGCCCTCGATCGGCGTGTCGTAGTCAAAGGGCCGCTTGCCATCGATCGCGCGCTGGCGCGCCTCGGCCAGGCCCAGCAGGCCGTAGCTGTCGGTGTAGCCCCACAGCGGGCTCTTCAGCTTCGGGTCGGCGTAGCGCTTGATCGCGAAGACGTAGTCCTCGGCCACCAGCTCTCGCCGCCGCCCGCCGAAGGCCGGGTCGTCGGCGAAGAAGATGCCCGGGCGCACGCGGAAGGTCCAGGTGCGGAAGTCGTCGGACACCTCGGGCATGCCCGCCGCGGTCAATGGCTTGATGCGCGCCGGCCGGGCCAGGTGGTCGAAGGCGTAGAGCGCCTCGAAGATGTGCGAGGTGACGCCGCGCGAGTAGATGTCGTTGACCTGCGTGGGGTCGAAGCCCGTCTCGGCATTGGCGAAGGCGATGCGCAGCACCTTCTCGCCTGGCGCGGCCTGGGCGCGCGCCGCCCAGGCCGGCGCCAGCGCCAGGCCGGCCGCGGTCTGCAGCCAGTGTCGGCGGTCGGTGCGGGGGCCGCCCATCGCCAGCTCAGGTGCCGGCGGGCGTGGGGTCGACATCGACCATGTGCCACCACTCCTGCCAGAACAGCGGCCGGCGGTAGCCATGCACCGGTGCGTGGGCCAGGTCGGTGATGTACGAATGCCAGCGCACCTTGTAGGGCATCCAGGCCACGGTCAGGCGCACCGCTTCGCGGAACAGCGCGTCGCGCTCGGGGCCGTCGGGCAGGGCCGACAGGCGCTGGTAGATCGCGTCGAACTCGGGGCGCTTGAAGCGCGCCATGTTCTGGCCGCCGACCTGGCTGCCGTCGTAGCGCTGCAGCGCGCCCTGGCTGTCGGGCGCGGCCGACATGCTGCCGACATGCCACATCTGGAAGCTGCCGGCACGCGCCGCCTTCAGCAGCTCGGGCCACTTGCCGATCTTGAACTCCACGCGCAGGCCCAGCGACTTCAGGTCACGCAGCCACAGCTCGGAGAGCTGGCGCGCGCGCTGGTTGTCCTCGATGCTCCAGACCAGGGTCAGCGGGCTGCCGTCGGGCCGCTCGCGCCAGCCGTCGCCATTGCGGTCGGTCCAGCCGTAGAGGTCCAGCAGCGCGCGCGCACGCGCCGGGTCGTACTGGCCCATCTCGGTGCTGAGGGCCGGGTCGAAGGCGCCGGTGTGCGGCGCGATCGGGGCGTGCGCCACCCGGGCCTGGCCGCGGTGCACGACGCGGATCTCGCGCCCGACATCCAGCCCCAGCCCGATGGCCCGCCGCAGGGCCACCCGCTCGGGCGTGTAGCCGCCGACCACCGGGTCCTCCAGGTTGAAGAAGACCATGCTCATGTCGGCGCGCAGGTTGCGCCAGGCCTTCACGCCCTGCTGCGCCAGGTAGGGCGCCAGCCGGCCGCCGGGCAGGGCCTGCTCGACGAAGTCCGCCGGCACCTGCTCGATGAAGTTGTGCTGGCCATTGAGAAAGGCCAGCCAGCGCGGCTGCGACTCCTCGACGATCGACACCTCGACCCGGTCGATCATCGGCAACCGGCGCCCCTTGAAGCGCGCCAGCAGGGCCTGGCCTTCGGCATCGTCCGGGGCGGGCTCGGCGTCGTAGACGCGCTCACGGTACTGCGGGTTGCGCACCAGCACCACGCGCGAGGCGCGGCGCCACTGCTGCAGCACGAAGGGGCCGGTGCCCACCGGGTGCTCGGGCAGGCGCTCGCCGTAGCGCTCGACCACCTCGCGGGCCAGCGCCCCCATCAGGTCGCTGACGGCCAGGAACTCGATGAAGCGCGGCCGCGGCTCGGCCAGGCGGAACTGCAGCGTGTAGCGGTCCAGCGCGCGCAGGCCCTCGATCGGGGTGTCGTAGTCGAAGGCCTGGCCGCCCTGGGCGCGCTGGCGCAGCGCGGCCAGGCCCAGCAGCTGGTAGCTGTCGACATAGCCCCAGTTGGGGCTCTTGAGCTGCGGATCGGCGTAGCGCTTGATCGAGTAGACATAGTCCTCGGCCACCAGCTCGCGGGGACGGCCGCCGAAGGCGGGATCGTCGGCGAACAGGATCCCCGGACGCAGCCGCACCGTCCAGCGGCGGAAATCGTCGGCCACCTCGGGCATGGCCGCCGCGGTCAGCGGGCGGAACTTCGCCGGCCGGGCCAGGTGGTCGTAGGCGTAGAGGCCCTCGAAGAGGTGGGCGGTGAGGGTGCGCGAGTAGATGTCGTTGACCCGCACCGGGTCCATGCCGGTCTCGGCGACCCGGAACGCGTAGCGCAGCACCCGCTCCGCCGTCGGGGCCGTGGCGGCCCGGGTGGCCGAGGGCAGCAGGCCCAGCGCGGCCCCGGCCTGCAGCAGTTCACGGCGTGATCGCATCCGCTCTCCTCAGTGACGGGCCGCCTGGCGCGCCGGGTCGACATCCAGGTAGCGCCAGAACTCGCGCATGAACGGGTGGCGCCGGTAGCCGTCCACCCAGGGCTGCAGCAGGTCGGTGTGCAGCCGGTGGTGGTTGATCTTGTAGGGCATGTAGGCCACGCCCAGGCGCTTGATGCGGTCGATCAGCGCCTGGCGCTCGGGCCCGTCGGGCAGCACCGCCTGGCGTTCGAACAGCTGGTTGACCTCGGGCAGGTTGAAGCGCGCATGGTTGGCCTGGCCCTTGCTGGGGCCGTACATCAGGTCGAGCATGTAGCTGGCGTCGGGGGTGGTGGCGCTCCAGGCCACGCCCCACATCATCAGCTTGCCGGCGCGCGAGGCCTTCAAGTTCTCGGGCCATTTGGCCGGCTTGAACTGCACGCGGATGCGCAGTGCATCAAAGGCCCGCTGCCAGATCTCGGTGAGCACGCGCGAGGCCTGGTCGGGCTGGGTGGCGTACTCGATCGTCAGCGGCTGGCCATCGGGGCGGTCGCGCCAGCCATCGCCGTTGCGGTCGATCCAGCCGTGCAGATCCAGCAGGGCCTGGGCGCGGGCCAGGTCCTGGTCGCTCATCTCGCTCTTGAAGGCGGGGTCGTAGCTGGTGGTGTGCGGCGGCACGATGGACTGCGCGGCCACCGCCTGGCCCTTGCGCACCTGGACGTTCTCGGCCTGGGTGTCGTAGGCCAGCGCGATCGCCCGGCGCAGCGCCACCTGGGCCGGCGCATAGCCGCCCACCACCGGGTTCTCCATGCCGAAGTAGCTGTAGCCGATGTCGGCCCCCAGCATGCGCTGCAGCTGCACGCCTTTCTTCGCCAGGTGCGGCGCCAGCTGTCCGCCGGGGGCGGCCATCGGCGAGAGCTCGGGCGGCAGACGGTCCAGGAAGTCGTGCTCGGCGTTCAGGAAGCCCAGCAGCCGCGGCTGCGATTCCTCGACGATCGAGATCTCCACCCGGTCGAGCATCGGCAGCCGCCGGCCGGCCAGGCGGCGGGCCATGGCCTCGCCCTCGGCGTCGCCGGGGCTGGCCTGTTCGTCATAGTGCTGCTCGCGAAAGCCGGGGTTGCGCTCGAGCACGATCTTCGAGGAGCGCTTCCAGGCGGCCAGGCGGAAGGGCCCGGTGCCCACCGGGTGGGCCATGATCTGGTCACCGTAGTGCTCGACCACCTCGCGCGCCACCGCGCCCAGCATCGCGCCGTCGGCCAGCACATAGGCAAAGCGCGGCGCCGGCGCGGCCAGGCGGAACTGCAGCGTGTAGCGGTCGAGCGCGCGCACACCCTCGACCTCCTGGTCGTAGGGGAAGGGCGTCTTGTCCTTCAGCGCCTGGCGCTTCAGCTCGGACAGGCCCAGCAGCCGGGCGTTCTCGAGCTGCGAGACCACCGGGCTCTTCAGCGCCGGGTCGTACAGCCGCTTGATGGTGTAGACATAGTCCTGGGCCACCAGCTCGCGCCGCTGGCCCTTGAACGCCGGGTCGTCGGCGAAGTAGATGCCCGGGCGGATGCGCAGCGTCCAGGTGCGGAAGTTGTCGCTGGGCACCGGCAGGGCCTCGGCGGTCTGCGGCTTCAGCCGGGCTGGCCGGGCCAGGAAGTCGTAGGTCAGCGGCGACTCGACGATGTTGGCCACCACGGTGCGCGAGTACAGGTCGGAGACCTGCGCCGGGTCGAAGCCGGTCTCGGCAATCGGGAAGGCGTAGTGCAGCACGCGCGCCGGCTCGGCGGCCCGGGCCGGGCCGGCCAGCGCGGCCAGCAGCACAAGCGGGAAGAGGGCGAGCAGGCGCAGCATCGGGCCCGATTGTGCCGATGCCCGCGCGGCGCGTCCGGTCGGGTTAGCCATGGCCTTGGCGACGGCCTGGGCGCCACTACACTGCGCCGATTCCCCGGCTGGCGCAAGAGGAGTTCATGGCCGCCTACCTGTTGAGACGACTGTGGCAGATGGTGCCCACGCTGCTGGGCGTGGTGACCCTGGTCTTCGTGCTGTTCAAGTTCTTCGGCGGCGACCCGGCCGAGATCCTGGGCGGCCTGAACGCCACGCCGGAGCAGGTCGAGGCGATCCGCGAGCAGCTGGGCCTGAACCAGCCCTGGTGGGTGCAGCTGGGCATCTTCCTGAAGCAGATCGCCACCTTCGACTGGGGGCGCAGCTGGGCCACGCAGGAATCGGTGGCGCACCTGTTCGCCACGCGGCTGCCGGCCACGCTGACGGTGATGGGCCCGATCCTGCTGCTCGACACCCTGCTGGCTGTGCCGATCGCGCTGGGCGTGGCCTATGTGCGCGGCTCGCTGACCGACCGCGCGCTGATGGTGATCACCACGGTGGCGCTGTCGATCTCCTTCCTGGTCTACGTGATCGTTGGCCAGTACGTCTTCGCCTTCCAGCTGGGCTGGTTCCCGGTGCAGGGCTGGAGCGACTCCACGCTGACCAACCTGCTGCGCTACGCGCCGCTGCCGGTGCTGCTGGCGGTGATGGTGGGTGTGGCGCCGCAGACCCGGCTGTACCGCAGCTTCTTCCTGGATGAGCTGGGCCAGGACTATGTGCGCACCGCGCGCGCCAAGGGCCTGGGCGAGCGCCGCGTGCTGTTCAAGCATGTGCTGCGCAACGCGATGATCCCGATCCTCACCAACGTGGGCCTGGCGCTGCCGGGCATCTTCGTGGGCTCCTTCCTGATCGAGGTCTTCTTCTCCATTCCCGGCCTGGGCCGCGAGGTGCTGCTGGCCGTCAACCGCAGCGATTACCCGGTGATCCAGGCGGCCACCGTCTACCTGGCGATGCTGACGATGCTGATCAACCTGGCCACCGACCTGCTCTACAAGGCGGTGGATCCGCGGGTGGTGCTGAAATGAGCGCGCACTCCGAAGGCGTCTGGCAGGCCGGCTGGCGGCGTTTCAAGGCCGACCGGGTGGGCCTGGTCTCGATGGTGGTGGTGCTGGCCTTCCTGGCGCTGATCGCCGCGGCGGCGCTGCGCCTGGTGGCCGCCGACTGGCAGACCGAGGTGGGCGTGCCCAATGCGCCGCCCGGCTTCCTGGGGCCACGTGCGGCGCAGGCCACGGGGGCCGTCGAGCAGCCCAAGGGACCCAATGTCGACTTGAGCGACATCGACCCGCTGGCGCCGCGCTACGCCGAATGGGCCGAGGCCGCCAAGCGCTACCGCAGCACCGAGACGCCGCGCGCCGAGACCCTGCCGCTGGGGGGTGATCGCCTGGGCCGCGACGTGCTGTCCAAGGCGATCAAGGGCACCGAGATCTCGGTCTTCGTGGGGGTGCTGGCGGCGCTGCTGGCCACGCTGATCGGCACGCTGCTGGGCGCGCTGTCGGGCTACTTCGGCGGCAAGATCGGCGACTTCCTGGAGTGGGTCTACAACGTCTTCACCGCCATCCCCGACATCCTGCTGATCTTCGCCTTCGCGGCGGTGTTCGGGCGCGGCATCGGCACGGTGGTGCTGATCCTGGGCCTGGTGGGCTGGACCGGGCTGTACCGCCAGGTGCGCGCCGAGTTCATGAAGCACCGCAGCCGCGAGTACGTGCGCGCCGCCGAGGCCATCGGCGCCGGCCACGGCGTGCGCATGTTCCGCCACATCCTGCCCAACGTCAGCCATGTGGTGCTGGTGCGCATGAGCCTGCTGGTCGTGGGCTTCATCAAGAGCGAGGTGATCCTGAGCTACCTGGGCCTGGGCGTGCCGGTGGACCAGGTCAGCTGGGGCACGATGCTGGCCGATGCGCAGAGCGAGCTGATCCTGGGCTACTGGTGGCAACTGGCGGCGGCCACCGCCTTCATGGCGGTCTTCGTCACCGCCTTCTCGCTGATGGCCGACGCCTGGCGCGACGCGCTGGATCCGAAGCTGAGGGGACTGGAATGAGTGACCTGCTGCTGAGCGTGCAGGACCTGGCGGTGCGCTTTCGCATGGGCCGCGAGGCTGGCGTGCAGCGCCATGCCCAGGCCGTGGGGCGCGACGGTCAGACGGTGAGCTTCGACGTGCCGGCCCACCGCACGGTGGCGCTGGTGGGCGAGTCGGGCTCGGGCAAGAGCGTCACGGCCATGTCCATCGTGCGCCTGCTGCCCGACAACGCCGAGTGCAGCGGCCGCATCCTGTGGCAGGGCGAGGACCTGCTGCAGGCGCCGCCGGCACGCCTGCGTGCGCTGCGCGGCCGCGAGGTGGCCTGCGTCTTCCAGGACCCGATGAGCTCGCTGAACCCGGTCTTCACGATCGGCGACCAGCTGGTCGAACCGCTGCGCCTGCACCTGGGCCTGTCGGCCCGCGCGGCACTGGCGCGCGCCGAGGAGCTGCTGGCCGAGGTGGGCATCCCCGAGCCGCGGCGACGCCTGTCGGCCTACCCGCATGAGCTCTCGGGCGGCCAGCAGCAGCGCGTGATGATCGCCATGGCGCTGGCCTGCGAGCCGCGCCTGCTGATCGCCGACGAGCCGACCACCGCGCTGGACGTGACGGTGCAGCGCCAGATCATCGAGTTGCTGGCCCGGCTGAAAGCCCAGCACGGTCTGGCGATGCTGTTCATCAGCCACGACCTGGGCCTGGTCGGCGAGATTGCCGACGAGGTGGTGGTGATGCGCCACGGCACGGTGCGCGAGCGCGGCTCGGCAGCCGAGTTGTTCGGCCAGCCCCGGGACCCGTACACCCGCGCCCTGCTGGCCTGCCGGCCCAGCCTGGAGGACAACGCCGCGCGCCTGCCGGTGATCGACGACCACATCGCCGGCCGGCTGCCGCGCCAGAGCGCCGCACCCAAGGACCCGACAGCGCCGGTGGTGCTGGAGGTCAAGGCGCTGGCCAAGAGCTTCTTCCTGCGCCAGGGCCTGTTCGGCCAGCGCGAGTTCAAGGCGGTGCAGGACGTCAACTTCCGTCTGCGCCGCGGCCACACGCTGGGCGTGGTGGGCGAGTCGGGCTCGGGCAAGACGACGATGGGCCTGACCCTGCTGCGGCTGCACGAGCCCACCGCCGGCGAGGTGATCTTCGACGGCCGCAACCTGCTGACCCTGGGCGATGCCGAGCGCCTGGCGATGCGCCGGCGCATCCAGATCGTCTTCCAGAACCCGTATGCGTCACTGAACCCGCGCTTCACCGTGGGTCAGGCGCTGGTCGAACCGATGGCCCTGCACGGCATCGGCGCCGACGCCACCGAGCGCGAAGCCCGCGCGCTGGCGCTGCTGACCAAGGTGGGGCTGGGCGCCGAGGCCTTCGGCAAGTACCCGCACGAGTTTTCGGGCGGCCAGCGCCAGCGCATCGCGATCGCCCGCTGCCTGACGCTCGATCCCGAGGTGCTGGTGCTCGACGAGGCGGTCAGCGCGCTGGATGTGTCGGTGCAGGCCCAGGTGCTGAACCTGCTGCGCGACCTGCAGGACGAGCTGGGCCTGGCCTATGTCTTCATCAGCCACGACCTGGCGGTGGTGCGCTTCATCAGCGACGAGGTGATGGTGATGAAGGACGGCCGCGTGGTCGAGCACGACCGCGTGGAGCAGATCCTGCACGCCCCGCGCGAGGACTACACGCGCCGGCTGATCGGCGCGGTGCCCCGGGGCTGGAGCGCTCAGACGGCGTAGCGCTTGAGTGCGCGCACCAATTCCTCGGTCTCGATCGGCTTGACCAGGAAGTCGGCCATGCCGTGCGCGCGGGCGCGCTCGCGCTCGGCGCTGAGCACGCTGGCCGACAGCGCCAGCACCGGCCAGGCCGGTGCGCCGGGCAGCGCTCGCAGCGCGTCGGTGGTCTCGAAGCCGTCCATGCCGGGCATGTGCAGGTCCATCAGCACTGCATGAATCGCCGCGCCGTGCTGGCGCGCCAGCGCCAGCGCCTGTTCGCCGTCGGCCGCCTCCAGCACCTCGGCACCCTGCTCGGCCAGCAGCGCCGAGGCGACCATCATGTTGACGGTGTTGTCCTCGACCAGCAGCACGCGCAGGCCGCGCAGAGGCTCGTGCGGGGCGGGCTCGGCCGGCACCGCGGGCAGCTGCGCCGGCAGCTCCAGCGGCAGCTCGACGATGAAGCGGCTGCCGCCGCCGTCGGCATCCTGGTGTTCGATGCGCCCGCCCATCAGCCGTGCGATCTCGGCGCAGATCGACAGGCCCAGGCCGCTGCCGCCGTGGCGCCGGCGGCGGGTGGCATCGGCCTGCTCGAAGGGCTGGAACAGCCGGGCACGCATCTCGGGGGCGACGCCGATGCCGCTGTCGCGCACCTCCATCGCCAGGCGGTCCGGCGCGGCCAGCCGCAGCGCCAGCACGATCTCGCCGCGGTCGGTGAACTTCAGCGCGTTGCCCAGCAGGTTGTCCAGGATCTGGCGCAGGCGCAGCGGGTCGGTGACCACATGGCGGGGCACGTCGGGTGCGATCTGCAGCGTCAGCGTCAGACCGCGCTCGCGGCCCAGCGTGGCCGGCGCGCGCAGGCAGGACTCGGCCAGGCGGTGCAGGTCAATCGTGGCCGGGCGCAGGCTGAGCTTGCCGGCTTCCAGCCGTGAAAGGTCCAGCACGTCGTTGACCAGGTCGGACAGCTCGGTGGCGGCGCCCGACAGCAGGTCCAGCAGTTCCTCGCGGCGCTCGGTCTGGTCGGCAGGCAGGCGGCGCACCAGGCGGGCCAGGCCCAGCACGCCGTTGATCGGCGTGCGGATCTCGTGGCTCATCGTCGCCAGGAAGGCGCTCTTGGCCTCGTTGGCCGCTTCGGCGCGGCTGCGCGCCTCGGCCAGGGCGAGTTCCACCTCGACCTGCGCGGTCACGTTGCGCGACGCGCCCCACCAGCCCAGGAAGCGGCCGTCTTCGTCATACAGCGGCTCGCCATTGCCCTGCACCGCCAGCCAGCCGCCGCCCGGCAGGTCGAAGATGAGGCGCTGGTTGCGAAACGCCCGCTGGGCCTGCAGCGCCTCGCGCAGCTGCCGGGCACCGACATCGTCGCGCAGGCGCGGGCGGCCCGGCTCGTCCAGATTCAGGAAGTCATCCACCCGCAGCCCGGTGTGCGACTCGAAGGAGGGCGAGATGTCGACCAGCCGGCCCTTGGCATTGAGCACATAGGTCCAGTCGGAGCTGATGCGCAGCAGCTCCGCGGTGCGGCGGTTCTCGGAGAGCGCACGGCCCAGTGTGCCTGCCACCAGCTTCGACGCGATGGCGGCGCCGGCCACGCTGGCGCCGGTCAGCAGCAGGTGCGACAGCAGCACGTCCGAGGGCGCGCGCGGCCCCAGGTCGAGCAGCCAGATGCCGTGGCTGTGCATCCAGGCCATGGTGCCCAGCGAGACCAGATGGATCCCCGCCAGCACCAGCGCGCTGCGCAGCGTCAGCACGGCGCCGATCAGCGTGATCAGCAGCGCCATGCCGGACACCGCCACGGCATTCAGCCCCAGGCGGGTGCCGAAGCCGGCGCCCTCCAGGGCCAGCGTGGCGCCCAGGGCCAGCACCCAGGCGGCCGCCCGCTGGTGCTGGCGCCGGCTGAGCCACTCGGACACGCCGACGAAGGCCAGCAGGACCAGCGACATCGCCAGCCGCGGCACCGCCAGGCCGAAGGGATTGCCCAGGACCAGCGTCAGCAGCACGCCCACGCCCACCACCAGCGCGATCGTCAGCAGCACGCTGCGCAGCACCCGCACGCCCAGCAGATCGGTCTGCGGACGCGACAGACGCTCGAACAGCGCAGTGGTGTTGACCGGAGCCGCTGTCGCCCCGGAATCCTGCGGGCGCTTGGTCATGAGGCCGCGATGGTCGCACACGGTGGCGCATCCGCACAGCCTCGAATCAGGGGTGTGCGCGCACGGCACTACACTGCGGCGGCCCGTCCGGCCGCACACCCCTGGCGCGGACGGTGCCCACAGAACATCCCTACCCGAGGAGTCCCGATGAGCCTGATCCCCACCTGGCGCGAAGTGCCGGCCGAAGCCGGTCGCGTCGTCGCCCCCGATGAACGCCTGCCCTGGCCAGCCACCGCCGCGATGGGCGTGCAGCACGTGATCGCGATGTTCGGTGCCACGGTGCTGGCGCCGCTGCTGATGGGCTTCAACCCGAACGTGGCGATCCTGATGTCGGGCATCGGCACGCTGATCTTCTTCGCCGTGGTGGGCGGCCGGGTGCCCAGCTACCTGGGCTCGAGCTTCGCCTTCATCGGCGTGGTGATTGCCGCCAGCGGCTACGGCGGCTCGGGCGCCAACGCCAACATCGGCGTGGCGCTGGGCGGCATCATCGCCTGCGGCGCGGTCTACGCATTGATTGGCCTGCTGGTGCAGGTGATCGGCACCCGGTGGATCGAGTCACTGATGCCGCCGGTGGTGACCGGTGCGGTGGTGGCGGTGATCGGCCTGAACCTGGCAGGCGTGCCGATCAAGAACATGGCGCCCACCGACTTCGACAAGTGGATGCAGGCCATCACCTTCCTGTGCGTGGGCCTGGTGGCGGTGCGCACCAGCGGCATGCTGCAGCGCCTGCTGATCCTGGTGGGCCTGATCATCGCCAGCGTGATCTACGCGGTCCTGACCAACGGCCTGGGCCTGGGCAAGCCGATGGACTTCAGCGCCGTCGCCAGCGCCGCCTGGTTTGGCGCCCCGGCTTTTGCCGCGCCGGTCTTCGACGCCGGTGCGATGCTGCTGATCGCCCCGGTGGCGATCATCCTGGTCGCCGAGAACCTGGGCCACGTGAAGGCGGTCAGCGCCATGACCGGCCAGGACCTGGACCGCTACATGGGCCGCGCCTTCCTGGGCGATGGCATCGCCACCATGGTCTCGGGCAGCGCCGGGGGCACCGGCGTGACCACCTATGCCGAGAACATCGGCGTGATGGCCGCCACCAAGATCTACTCCACCGCGATGTTCGTGGTGGCCGCGCTGATCGCCATCGTGCTGGGCTTCAGCCCCAAGTTCGGCGCGCTGATCCAGGCCATCCCGCTGGCGGTGATGGGCGGCGTGTCGATCGTCGTCTTCGGCCTGATCGCCGTGGCCGGCGCCAAGATCTGGGTCGACAACAAGGTCGACTTCTCCGACAACGCCAACCTGATCGTCGCCGCCGTCACGCTGGTGCTGGGCACCGGCGACTACACGCTGAAGTTCGGCGGCTTCGCGCTGGGTGGCATCGGTACCGCCACCTTCGGGGCGATCCTGCTGCACCTGCTGCTGAAGAAGCGGGGCTGAGCGCGCTCCCGTTGCCGACCTCTCACTGCCCACGGCATTCATTGCCCGCGGAGGTGGCGTGGGCGAGGTGGGGGCAAGGGGTCTCTCTCATGTCCCCCGGCCTGCGGCCTCCTCCTTGACTTCGTTCGACCCCTTTCCCCCACCTCGCTAGGCAGCGTTTTGGGACTGCTCGCGCGAGCGGCGCGGAAACGTTGGCAGCGGGTGAGGGGGAGTTCGCTTGGCCGAAGTCAAGGAGGAGGCCGCAGGCCGGGGGACATGAGGACAAGCGAACTCCCCCTCGGCCGCCGCGCCGCACCGCAGCAGTGGACCCAACGGCCGGTCAGGGCATTCAGCCGACCTCCAAGAACGCGTCAGGCGCCCGGGAACCCCGGCGGCATCATGCCCTTCATGCCTCCGAGCTTCTTCATCATCTTCATCAGGCCGCCGCCCTTCATCTTCTTCATCATCCCCTGCATCTGGTCGAACTGGTTGAGCAGGCGGTTGACCTCCTGGATCTGCACGCCGGCACCGGCGGCGATCCGGCGCTTGCGGCTGGCCTTGGACTTGCCGTCCATCAGCAGCGCAGGCTGGCGGCGCTCCTTGGCGGTCATCGCGTTGAGGATGCCTTCCATGCGCTTCATGTCGCGCTCGGCGCGGTCCAGGTCGGCCTGACCGGCCTTGGCGGCCATCTGGGTGGGCAGCTTGTCCATCAGGTTGCCCAGGCCGCCCATCTTCTTCATCTGGCTGATCTGGGCCAGGAAGTCGTTCAGGTCGAAGCCACTGCCGGACTTGACCTTCTCGGCCAGCTTCTGGGCGGCGGCGATGTCGACGCCCTTGGTCACCTCCTCGACCAGCGCGACGATGTCGCCCATGCCCAGCACGCGGCCGGCGTGGCGTTCGGCGTCGAAGACCTCCAGGCCGTCGATCTTCTCGGACACGCCGGCGAACTTGATCGGCGCGCCGGTGACCTGGCGCACCGACAGCGCCGCGCCGCCGCGTGAATCGCCATCGAGCTTGGTCAGCACCACGCCGGTCAGCGGCAGCGCCTCCTTGAAGGCGCGGGCGGTGTTGACCGCGTCCTGGCCCTGCATCGCATCGACCACGAACAGTGTCTCGACCGGGTGGATCGTCGCGTGCAGCTCGCGGATCTCGGCCATCAGCGCCTCGTCGATCGCCAGCCGGCCGGCGGTGTCGACCAGCAGCACATCGAAGTAGTGGCGCTTGGCGTGGTCCAGCGCGGCCAGCGCGATGTCACGCGGCTTCTGATCGGGGGCGGACGGGAACCACTCGGCGCCCGCCTGCTTGGTCACCGTCTTGAGCTGCTCGATGGCGGCGGGGCGGTAGACGTCGGCCGAGACAGTCAGCACCTTCTTCTTGCGCCGCTCGATCAGGTGCTTGGCCAGCTTGGCGGTGGTGGTGGTCTTGCCGGCGCCTTGCAGACCGGCCATCAGGATCACCGCGGGGGGCTGGGCGGCGAGGTTGATGTCCGAGATGCCCTCGCCCATCGTCGCGGCGAGTTCCTTCTGGACGATGGACACCAGCACCTGGCCGGGGTTGAGCGAGCCCACCACCTCCTGGCCGAGGGCCTTGTCCTTGACGCGGGCGATGAAGTCGCGCACCACCGGGAGCGCGACGTCGGCCTCGAGCAGGGCCATGCGCACCTCGCGCAGCATGTCCTGCACGTTGGATTCGGTGATGCGGGCCTGGCCGCGCATGGTCTTGACCAGGTGCGACAGGCGATCGGTGAGGGTGGAAGCCATGGGCAGCAAGCGCTCCGCGAAGGTGACAGACCGTGCGTCGGGCGTGCGGGGGCGCCGGTACACTCTGCCCATGATTTTATCTGCCGCCTCCGCGACCTGGCTGGCGCTGCCCGCCGTGCTGGCCTACGTGGTCGCCAGCCTGCCCGCGGCCGAGGGCCAGCGCTGGCCGGCCCAGGCCCTGATGGCGGCCTGGCTGCTGCACGGCCTGATGCTGCTGGCCGGGGCGGACTTCCAGGGCAGCCATGGCGGCCTGCGGCTGGGCTTTGCGCCGGTGCTGTCGTTCACGCTGTGGCTGGTGCTGCTGGTGCATGGCATCGAGAGCCGGCTGATGCCGGTGGGTCAGTTGCGTCGCCTGCTGGCCTGGGGTGGTGTGGCCGCCGTGGCGCTGGCCTGGCTGTTTCCGGGCGAGGTGCGCGCCGTGGCCCACTCGCGCTGGGCCCCGCTGCACTGGGTGCTGGGCCTGACCTCTTATGGCCTGTTCGGCGCGGCGGTGCTGCATGCACTGATGCTGGACTCGGCCGACCAGCGCCTGCGCGGCAAGGGCCCGGGGCCGGCCACGGCGTTGGGGCTGCCGCTGCTGAAGCTGGAGCGCTTGACCTTCCGCTTCGTCGAGGCGGGCTTCGTCGTGCTGACGCTGGCTCTGGTGCTGGGCCTGGCCTCGCCGAACTGGAGCTGGCGCGACCACAAGACCGTGCTGTCGCTGCTGGGCTGGGCCACCTTCGCGGCCCTGATCGCCGGGCGCCTGTGGCGCGGCTGGCGCGGCCGCCAGGCCACGCGCTGGCTGTATGCTGGCACGCTGCTGTTGCTGCTGGCCTACGTGGGCTCGCGCTTCGTGCTGGAGGTGCTGCTGCACCGCCCGGTGACATGAAGTTCCTGCTGACACTGGCGGTCCTGGTGATCGCGCTGAAATGGTGGTTGTCGCGCCAGAAGCGCTCGGCGCGGCCGGTGCCGCCCCCCGCGCCCGCCGCGCCGACGCAGGCGCCGGCGCCCACGCCGATGTGCGCCTGCGCGCATTGCGGCCTGATGCTGCCGGTGGGCGAGGCCTGGCGCGACGAGCAAGGCCGCGCCTTCTGCGGTGCCGAGCACCGCCACCTGGGCCCGCGCCCATGACCGCTTGGCCGCCCGGCCGGCCCGGGAGCGCGTGGTGAGCCGTTCGCGCAGCGCGCCGGTCAACCGCGACGACTCGCGCCTGGGCGCGCTGGGCCTGGGCCCGGACCTGGCCGAGGATGGGCTGACGGGCTTCGGGCCGGGTTTCGGCGACAGCAGCCAGCTCAGCGGTCTGGCCCAGGCCGGCGATCCTGGCGCGGGCGCCGATCTGCAGCAGGCCGGCACGCGCCTGCGGGTGCTGCGCAGCTACACCGCGGCCCGCGTGGTGATTGGCGTGGCGCTGCTGCTCACGCAGATCGCGGTGATCGACAACGGCTCCTTGCGCTACCTGCCGCTGGTGCTGGTGCTGGCCAACCTGCTGGAGGCGGCGCTGTGCTGGCAATGGCTGCGCTCGCGCGTGCGCAGCCTGACCCATGTGGTCAACAACCGCTGGCTGTGGTGGGCCACGGTGGCCTGGGACCTGGCGGCCTTCGGCGCGATGCACTGGCTGGCGCCGGTCGGCAGTCTCAGCCACGCGGCGCTGCTGGTGCTGCCCGCGCTGATGTCGGGCATTCTCAGCAGCCGCACCACGGCGCTGGCCACGGCCGCGCTGGCCGCGCTGGGTCTGCTGGCGGCCACGGCGCTGAAGGCGCCGGTCGGGGAACTGCCGGGGCTGCTGTCGCAGGCGGGCCTGGTGGGCATCGGCCTGTTCATGATCGTCATCCTGGCGGGCGAACTGGCCACCCGGCTGGCGCGCCAGGAACGTTCGGCGCGCCACAACCTGTCGCTGGCGCTGCAGCAGGCCGAGCTGAACCGCCTGGTGATCGACGAGATGGCCGATGGCGTGCTGGTGGTCGACGGCCGCGGCGGCGTGCGCGCGGCCAACCCGGCTGCGCGGGCCCTGCTGGCCGAGGGCGACCGCTGCCCGCGCGCGCCGTTCTCGCTGCACGGCCAGCGGGGCTGGCTGCCGCTGCTGGGGGCGATCGAATCGGCCTACGAGAACGGCCAGTGGCCGGCCGGCGGCATGGACCTGACGCTGGCCTTCGACCGCGAGTCGCCGCGCTCGGTGCGGGTGCGCGCGCGTTTCACCCGCCGCGCCGGCGACGGCCATGGGGGCTCCGAGGAAGTGCTGGCGGTGCTCTTCGTCGAGGAGCTGAAGAACGTGCTGGCGCGCCAGCGCCAGGAGCGCCTGGTGGCCATGGGCCGCATCTCGGCCGGCATTGCGCACGAGATCCGCAACCCGCTGGCGGCGATCTCGCAGGCCAATGCGCTGCTGCAGGAGGACAACCTGCCGCCCGACCAGCAGCGCCTGGCGCGCATCGTCAGCGACAACGTCGAGCGCCTCAAGCGCATCGTCGATGACGTCATGGAGGTGGCGCCGTCGGCGCCGGTGCCCTCGCGCGTGATCGACCTGTGCGCCGAGGTGGCCGCCATCTGTGGCGAATGGGCGCGCACCGCCGGCGTGGTGCTGGGCAGCGACAGCCGGCTGCAGGTGCGCCTGCCGGGTGAGCCGATGGGCGGCATGTTCGATTCCGACCACCTGCGCCGCGTGCTGATCAACCTGCTGGAGAACGCGCTGCGCCACGCCAGCCGCGAGCCCGGCGCGGTGCGCCTGAGCCTGGAGCCGCTGGGCGACGCGCTGGTGCGCATCAGCGTGGCCAGCGATGGCGAGCCGATCGCCCCCGAGGTCGAGGCGCACCTGTTCGAACCCTTCCACAGCACACGCAGCCGCGGCACCGGGCTGGGCCTGTATATTTGCCGCGAACTCTGCGAGCGCCACGGCGCCAGCATCGACTACCTGCGCCGCGCCGGTGACCGCCACGCCAATGTGTTCCAGGTGGTGATGCGCAGCGCGCCGATCGATGCCGGCGGCCGCCTCTACCTATGAACGATGCCGCTGCCGGGCGGGTGCTGGTGGTCGACGACGAGCCGGACCTGCTGACCCTCTACGAACTGACACTGCTGCGCGAAGGCCACAGCGTTGAGACCGCGTCCACCGTGGCCGAGGCCCTGGAGGCGCTGACCCAGTCGACCTTCCGCCTGGTGATCACCGACATGCGCCTGCCCGACGGCAGCGGCATGGACCTGCTGCGCTGGCTGGACAAGCAACGGCGCAACGAGAAGGCGATCGTCGTCACCGCCTTCGGCTCGGCCGAGAACGCGGTCGAGGCCCTGAAGGTGGGCGCCTTCGACTACCTCACCAAGCCGGTGGACCTGCGGCAGTTCCGCACCGTCGTGGCCTCGGCCATGGGTCGCGTCGCGCCCACCGCCGCCGGGGCGGCGCCGTCGCGCGGCGGGCCGCTGCATCGCCTGGCAGGCCGCTCCAGCGGCATGCAGCAGGTGCGCGAACTGGTCGAGAAGGTGGCGCGCAGCATGGCGCCGGTGCTGGTCCACGGCGAGTCGGGCACCGGCAAGGAGCTGGTGGCCCGCGGCATCCACGAGGTCAGCGCGCGCGCTGCCGGGCCCTTTGTCGCGGTCAACTGCGGCGCCATCCCCGAGGCCCTGCTGGAGGCCGAATTCTTCGGCTACCGCAAGGGCGCCTTCACCGGCGCCACCGAAGACCGCGAAGGCTTCTTCCAGGCGGCTGCAGGCGGCACGCTGTTCCTGGACGAGATCGGTGACCTGCCGCTGGCGATGCAGAGCAAGCTGCTGCGCGTGATCCAGGAGCGCGCGGTGCGGCCGGTGGGCGCCACCGCCGAGCAACCCACCAATGTGCGCCTGGTCAGCGCCACCCACAAGGACCTGGCGCAGGAGGTGGCGCAGGGCCGCTTCCGGCAGGACCTGTTCTACCGGCTGAACGTGATCCGCATCCCGGTGCCGCCGCTGCGCGAGCGCATGGAGGACCTGGTGCTGATCTGCGACGTGCTGCTCGAGCGCATCGCCAACGAGGCCGGCGTCAGCCCGCCTCCGGTGCTGGCGCTGGCGGCGCGTGAGCGCCTGGCCAGCTACGCCTTCCCGGGCAATGTGCGCGAGCTGGAGAACCTGCTGCACCGCGCGGTGGCGCTGTCGGCCGGTGACGAGATCACGCCGCAGGACCTGGGCCTGCCCGAGCAGCTGGTGGGCCGCTCGCTGCTGGACGACGAGGCCGAGGCCAGCCTGCCCCCGGGCGCCGCCGCGGCTGCGGCCACCCACGATGAGTCGCTGCCCAGCGACTTGGCGCGCCATCTGGACGAGGTCGAGCGGCGCATCCTCGAGCGCGCGCTGCACCAGCACGGCTTCAACCGCACCGCGGCCGGCGCGCGCCTGGGCCTGTCGCTGCGGCAGATGCGCTACCGCATGGCCCGGCTGGGCATCTCCGAAGGCGCCTCGGGCGACGAGGCCGGCGAGCGGTGAGCGCCGGCCGCTGGCGGGACGGCTGGTGGGGCGGGGCGCGCCGCGTCGACTCACCCAACTTCGGACCCCGGCCGGCCGAGGTCGCCCCGAGCCTGCTGGTGCTGCACTCGATCAGCCTGCCGCCGGGACAGTACGGCGGCGATGCGATCGAGCGCCTGTTCACCAACCGCCTGGACTGCGACGCCCACCCGTATTTCGACGCGCTGCGCGGCCTGCAGGTGTCGGCGCACTTCCTGCTGCGGCGCGACGGTGAGTTGCTGCAGTTCGTGGCCACCACCGAGCGCGCCTGGCATGCCGGCCGATCGAGCTGGCGTGGGCGCGAGAACTGCAACGACTGGTCGATCGGCATCGAGCTCGAGGGCCTCGAAGGAGAGTGTTTCGAAACGTACCAGTACACGGTTCTGGCGACCTTGATCAGGACTTTGGCGCGGCATCACCCGATTGCCGACGTGGTCGGCCATGAACATGTGGCGCCGGGCCGCAAGGCGGACCCGGGTCCGGGCTTCGACTGGGTCCGCCTGAACGCAAGCCTGGCGGGCTGCCGCGCGCAGGTTGCGCCGGAGATCCTTGGCCAGGCTTGACGCGGCCGTCGCAGACCCGCGTGACGCAAGGCTCGGCGCCGCATTTCGCGGTGCAGGCCGCGCCGGGACTGGCTGCGTGAGCGCTGCACCGCAGACGGTGCGCGCGAGACGCCGATGCGCGGTGTGAGCACCCGGATGCGGCGATCGCAAGGGCATTTCGCGGCCGTCGTCAAGGGCGAGGAAGCACGCTATCGGTAGTGCTTGAGGTGCTCTGGGGCCCCAGATATAGTGTCTGCTTGTGCTAACCTTCGGCCTCTAGCCAAACGTCGATGAGCCACCTCGCCCTGCCTGTCCACCCTGTCGCCGCGTGCCGCGCACGTCGCCCGGGGGCCCCACAGGACAGCGCGCCGCCCCCTGCGGGCGCCCGTGGCCTTCGACGACGATGAGACGCCGGCACCGACGCCTCGGGTCACCGACCTGAGCGATTGGCGGCCTCGCCGGCGGCCTCCCAACGGCTCCTTCCAAGCGCGACCTCGCGCCCTCCACACCGACACATCCAACTGAGGGGAATCCATGCAAGCTGTCCCGTCCAGCCTGACCGACACCGGCGCCGCCGCGCGCCTGGCCACGCCTGCCGCCACCAGCAGCCAGGCCGCCGCCAGCGCCTACCAGGGCTACCAGATCATCCGCCGCAACGGCGCGGTGGTCTCGTTCGAGCCCAACAAGATCGCGATCGCGCTGATGAAGGCCTTCCTGGCGGTGCATGGCACCCAGGGCGCCGCCTCGGCCAGCGTGCGCGAGACGGTGGACGGCCTGACCGAGCTGGTGGTGCGCGGCCTGCTGCGCTCGCGCCCGGGCGGCGGCACCTTCCACATCGAGGACGTGCAGGACCAGGTCGAGCTGGGCCTGATGCGCGGTGGCCACCACGAAGTGGCGCGCGCCTATGTGCTCTACCGTGAGCGCCGCTCGCAGGAGCGCCTGAAGCAGGGCCAGGTGGCCGAGGCCGCGATCTCGCACCAGCTCAGCGTCACCGACAAGGGCCAGCGCGTGCCGCTGGACGAGGCCGCACTGCAGTCGCTGGTCGAATCCGCCTGTGCCGGCCTGGGCGCCGATGTGCGCCCCGAGCCCATCCTGGCCGAGACCCGCCGCAACCTGTATGACGGCGTGCCGATCGACGAGGTCTACAAGGCCGCGATCCTGGCCGCCCGCACGCTGATCGAGCAGGAGCCCGCCTACACCCGGGCCACCGCGCGCCTGCTGATGCACACCATCCGCCGTGAGATCCTGGGCGAGGAAGTCACCCAGGCCGAGATGGCCACCCGCTACGCCGAGTACTTCCCCAAGTTCATCAAGAAGGGCGTGCAGGCCGAACTGCTGGACGACAAGCTGCTGCAGTACGACCTGGCCAAGCTGGGTGCCGCGCTGGACGCCAGCCGCGACCTGCAGTTCGACTACCTGGGCCTGCAGACCCTGTTCGACCGCTACTTCCTGCACATCGACGAGCAGCGCATCGAGATGCCGCAGGCCTTCTTCATGCGCGTGGCCATGGGCCTGGCGCTGGGCGAGATCGACCGCGAAGCCCGCGCCATCGAGTTCTACCAGGTGCTCTCCAGCTTCGACTTCATGTCGAGCACGCCCACGCTGTTCAACGCCGGCACCCGCCGCTCGCAGCTCAGCAGCTGCTACCTGACCACCGTGGCCGATGACCTGGACGGCATCTACGAGGCGCTGAAGGAGAACGCGCTGCTGTCCAAGTTCGCCGGCGGCCTGGGCAACGACTGGACCAATGTGCGCGCGCTGGGCTCCTACATCAAGGGCACCAACGGCAAGAGCCAGGGTGTCGTGCCCTTCCTGAAGGTGGTCAACGACACCGCGGTGGCGGTCAACCAGGGCGGCAAGCGCAAGGGCGCGGTCTGCGCCTACCTGGAGACCTGGCACCTGGACCTGGAAGAGTTCCTGGAGCTGCGCAAGAACACCGGCGACGACCGCCGCCGCACCCACGACATGAACACCGCGAACTGGATTCCGGACCTGTTCATGAAGCGCGTCATCGAGGGCGGCGACTGGACCCTGTTCAGCCCCAGCACCTGCCCCGACCTGCATGACCTGGTCGGTGTCGAGTTCGAACGCGCCTACACCGCCTACGAGGCCAAGGTCGACCGCGGCGAGATCAAGCTCTTCAAGCGCATGCCGGCCAAGGACCTGTGGCGCAAGATGCTCTCGATGCTGTTCGAGACCGGTCATCCCTGGATCACCTTCAAGGACGCCTGCAACGTGCGCTCGCCGCAGCAGCACGTGGGCGTGGTGCATTCGTCCAACCTGTGCACCGAGATCACGCTGAACACCGGCGACGACGAGATCGCGGTGTGCAACCTCGGCTCGGTCAACCTGGCGCAGCACCTGAAGGACGGCCAGATCGACCACGAGAAGCTGAAGAAGACGATCAGCGTGGCGATGCGCATGCTCGACAACGTCATCGACATCAACTACTACGCGGTCAAGAAGGCGCGTGACGCCAACCTGCGCCACCGCCCGGTGGGCCTGGGCATCATGGGCTTCCAGGACGCGCTCTACCAGCTGCGCACGCCCTACGCCAGCCAGGCGGCGGTGGAGTTCGCCGACCGCTCGATGGAAGCGGTCTGCTACTACGCCTACTGGGCCTCGACCGAGCTGGCCGCCGAGCGGGGTCGCTACAGCAGCTACCGCGGCTCGCTGTGGGACCGCGGCATCCTGCCGATCGACTCGCTGGACCTGCTGGCCGAGCAGCGCGGCGGCTACGTCGATGTCGACCGCAGCATGACGATGGACTGGGACGCACTGCGCCAGCGCATCGCCGCCCACGGCATGCGCAACAGCAACTGCGTGGCGATCGCCCCCACCGCCACCATCTCCAACATCATCGGTGTCGACGCCTCGATCGAGCCGGCCTTCGGCAACCTGTCGGTCAAGTCCAACCTGTCGGGCGAGTTCACCGTGGTCAACGAGTACCTGGTGCGCGACCTGAAGAAGCTGGGCCTGTGGGACTCGGTGATGGTGATGGACCTCAAGCACTATGACGGTTCGCTGCGCCGCATCGACCGCGTGCCCGAGGAGCTGAAGTCGCTCTATGCCACCGCCTTCGAGGTCGAGGCGCACTGGCTCGTCGAGGCTGCGTCGCGCCGCCAGAAGTGGATCGACCAGGCCCAGTCGCTGAACATCTACATCGCTGGTGCGTCGGGCAAGAAGCTCGACGACACCTACAAGCTGGCCTGGGTGCGCGGTCTGAAGACCACCTACTACCTGCGCACGATGGCGGCCACGCACGCCGAGAAGTCGACCATCAGCGCCGGTGCGCTCAACGCCGTGCCCAGCAGTGGCGGCGTGGGCGGACTCTCCGCGCTCGAGGCGGCAGCGCAGCAGGCGCAGGCCATGCTCGCGGCCGATGCATCGCCGGCCACCGACATCAAGTTCTGCGGCGTCGACGATCCGACCTGCGAGGCCTGTCAGTGACCATGCGTGCGTGCATCGACTGCGTCGATGCACGCATCGCGATGCAGCGCATCGCGTGAACAGACACCGAGCACGATGCACATCGGCAACAACGATGTCGCGACGATGTCAATAAGTGCTTGGTGTTTGAACACAACACTCCGATAATTCGCACCCATAGGAAACACGCACATGCTGGTCTGGGAAGACGACTCTCGCACCGTCCCGACACCTGTCCCTCGCACCGCGCCCGAACAAGCTCTCGGCAGCGCGCGGGCCGCGGTCTCCTCTCCTTCTGTTCAAGCCCCCGCGGTCACGGCCACTGCGGCGCTGCACGGCGAACCCTCGGCGGCCTCGTCGGTGGTCGCGCGCAGCGAGCGCCGCGTCAACGTGGCCGAGAAGCGCATCATCAACGGCCAGACCGATGTCAATCAGCTGGTGCCGTTCAAGTACAAGTGGGCCTGGGAGAAGTACCTCGCCACCTGTGCCAACCACTGGATGCCGCAAGAGGTGAACATGTCGCGTGACATCGCGACCTGGAAGGACCCCAACGGCCTGACCGAAGACGAGCGCCGCATCATCAAGCGCAACCTCGGCTTCTTCGTCACCGCCGATTCGCTGGCCGCCAACAACATCGTGCTGGGCACCTACCGCCACATCACGGCCCCCGAGGCGCGCCAGTTCCTGCTGCGCCAGGCCTTCGAAGAGGCGATCCACACCCACGCCTACCAGTACATCGTCGAGTCGCTGGGTCTGGACGAGGGCGAGATCTTCAACGCGTACCACGAAGTCGCGTCCATCCGCGAGAAGGACGAGTTCCTGATCCCGTTCATCGACGCGATCATGGACCCGAACTTCAAGACCGGCACGCTCGAAGCCGATCAGACGCTGCTGCGCTCGATCATCGTCTTCGCCTGTCTGATGGAAGGCCTGTTCTTCTACGTCGGCTTCACGCAGATCCTGGCACTGGGTCGGCAGAACAAGATGACCGGCGCGGCCGAGCAGTACCAGTACATCCTGCGCGACGAGTCGATGCACTGCAACTTCGGCATCGACCTGATCAACCAGATCAAGCTCGAGAACCCGCAGCTGTGGACGCCCGAGTTCAAGGCCGAGATCCGCGCCCTGTTCGAGAAGGCCGTCGAGCTCGAGTACCGCTACGCCGAGGACACCATGCCGCGTGGCGTGCTGGGCCTGAACGCCTCGATGTTCAAGGGCTACCTGCGCTACATCGCCAACCGGCGGGCCACGCAGATCGGCCTGGAGCCGCTCTTCCCGAACGAGGAAAACCCGTTCCCCTGGATGAGCGAAATGATCGACCTGAAGAAGGAGCGCAATTTCTTTGAGACGCGCGTCATCGAATACCAATCCGGTGGTGCGCTGAGCTGGGACTGAGTGGCATGCGGCCTTCGGTGGCCGCAGTCCCGGGCTCCAGCAGGTGATGGATCGAGATTCCCGGCGCGGGATCAGGCTGCCAAGCGAAGCAGCTGTCCGTGCCAAACCCCATTCATCGGTACGGGGGACGGTCGGTGGTTCAGCCACCTCCCCACCTCCGGTCGGTGAATCGCCGGGCTGTATCGAGCGGTCCGGTGTTCTTGCAACTTGATCAAGGAGTTTGATATGGCAACTGCGAAGAAGGCCGCCCCGAAGAAGGCTGCCGCCCCGAAGAAGGCCGCCGCCCCGAAGAAGGCCGCTGCGAAGAAGGCTGCTCCGGCGAAGAAGGCCGCTGCCCCGAAGAAGGCGGCACCGGCCAAGAAGGCCGCTCCGGCGAAGAAGGCTGCCCCGAAGAAGGCGGCACCGGCCAAGAAGGCCGCTCCGGCGAAGAAGGCCGCTCCGGCCAAGAAGGCTGCTCCGGCGAAGAAGGCCGCTCCGGCGAAGAAGGCCGCGGCCCCGAAGAAGGCTGCTGCCCCGAAGAAGGCTGCCGCGCCGAAGAAGGCCGCTGCTGCCAAGAAGGCCGCGCCGAAGAAGGCCGCTGCCAAGCCTGCGGCGAAGAAGCCGGCGGCGAAGAAGGCGGCCAAGAAGGCCGCTGCGCCTGCCCCTGCTGCTGCGCCTGCGCCTGCGCCTGCGGCGAAAACCGCGCTGAGCCCGGCGGCCGCCTGGCCGTTCCCGACGGGCAACAAGCCCTGAGTCTGACGGCCGCGGATGACCGCGGCCCGACGATCGCAGCCCGGCCCCGGCCGGGCTTTTTTCTGCCTGCTGTCCGAGTGAACGCCTGCGCGCCATGAGCCCTGATCCCTGGCCCTGTGCCCGCGCCGATGGCGCGACGCGCTGCCTGCTTGATGCCTCGGTCGTGCCCAACGCGAAGAAGACCGAGGCGGTGGGTCTGCACGATGGCGCGCTGCGCGTGCGCCTGGCCGCGCCACCGGTGGATGGCAAGGCCAATGACACGCTGGTGGCCTGGGTGGCCGCCGAGCTGGGCCTGCCGCGGCGCGCGGTGCGCCTCAAGCGCGGGCCGGCCTCGCGCAGCAAGCAGCTCGAGATCGACCTGCCGCTGACCGACGTTCAGGCGTGGCTGGTGCGCTGCCTGGGCAGCGCCTGACTCACAGGCCCAGTGCGGCGCGGTCGATCTGGTGGTTCTGGCCGCCGCGCTGGGCGATCTTCAGCGCCCCCAGCTTGTTGCCCAGCGTGACGCAGCGCACCAGGTCCCAGCCGGCCTCCAGGCCGTAGAGCAGGCCGCCGCGGAAAGCGTCGCCGCAGCCGGTGGGGTCGACCACCGCGCTGGCCGGCACGCCGCTCACGCGGGTGCATTCGCCACCCACCCACACATCGCAGCCCTCGTGACCCAGCGTCACGACCACGCCCTTCAGGTGCGAGCGCGACAGCTCGGCCAGGCTCTGGCCGGTGCGGTCGCACAGCATGCGCCCTTCGTAGTCGTTGACCGCCACCCAGCTCGCCTGGGCGATGAAGGCGCGCAGCTCGGCGCCGTCAAACATCGGCAGGCCCTGGCCCGGGTCGAAGACGAAGGGAATGCCGGCCGCGGCCAGGTCGCGCGCGCGCTTGATCATCGCCTCGCGGCCGTCGGGGCCGATGATGGCCAGGCGCAGGTCGCTGCGCGCCGGCAGCTCGATCTGGTGCGCCTGCTGCATCGCGCCGGGATGGAAGGCGGTGATCTGGTTGTTGTCGGCGTCGGTGATGATGATCGCCTGCGCGGTGTAGGTGTCTTCCACCTGCAGCACGCAGGAGGTGTCGATGCCCAGCTGCTGGAAGCGCGCCAGGTAGTCGGCGCCGTCGTTGCCCAGGGCGGCCATCACCACCGGCTCGCCGCCCAGGGCCTTGAGGGTGTAGGCGATGTTGCCGGCGCAGCCGCCCCATTCGCGGCGCAGCGTGGGCACCAGGAAGGACACGTTCAGGATGTGCACCTGCTCGGGCAGGATCTGTTCGGCGAAGCGGCCGCCGAAGGTGGTGATGGTGTCGAAGGCAAGAGAGCCGCAGACGAGACTGGCCATGGCGGTGCGGGCTCTCAGGCCCGTGTCAGGGGTAGAACAATTCGGCGCTGAAGCCGGTCACGGGCAGGTCGCGCACGCGCAGTTCGGTGCGCACCGACCAGTGCGCGTCGGCCGCGATGCCGGCGGCCGGTGCGTCCAGCGATGCGGCCGGCAGCACGCGCCGCGCCAGCAGGCGGCCCTGATTGTCGGTGAAGCTGAGCTCCAGATCCGGCGCGCGCACCGGGTGGGCGGCCTGGTTGCGCAGTTCGGCCTCGAAGCGCAGCACGTCGGGCGCGGCAGTGCGCTGCAGGGTGCTGCTGTCGATTGCCAGTTGGTCGATCGCGCGGATGGGTTCGAGCCGGCAGCGCGCCAGCTCGCACCAGGCCTGCAGCACGGGCACGCTGGCGGGCCAGTGGGCGGCCAGGCGGTCGCGTTCATGGTGGGCCACCTGCAGCAGCAGCACGCCGCCCAGCAGGGCAGCGGTGCCGCCCAGCACCGCCCGCATCGCGGGGGTGCGCCACTGGGCTTCACGCTCGGCCTGGCGCACAAAGCCGGGCTTGCGGCGCCGCCGCCGGCCCGAGGGCGGTGGGTCGACGCGCAGGTCCTTGGGTGGCCGGGTCACCGGCTGGCGCTGGGCGGTGGCGGCGGTGACCTCGCCAAAGGTGCTGATGCCGCTGTGACCGGGCGGCAGCGTGACGCCGCGCAGCACCGGATCGAAATCCGACGGGGGCAGCGAGGGCGCCGACAGGCTGTCACCGGCGGCCGTGCCGGTGGCACCGACCCCCACGCCGGGGCCGAACATCGACCACCCGGCGTCGGCCTCCCAGGCCTCGCCGGTGGGGATCACGCTGCGCATGGGCTCAGGGGCCGGCTCAGTGCGCGGTTGCGGCGCCGGTGCGGGGGCGATCGCAGGCGGGGCTGCCACTGCGGCGGGCGGCTGAGCCACAGGCGGCCGGGGGGGCGCCTGCGGTGGCGCGGATTCCGGCGGCTCGGCGATCAAGGCCTCCAGGCCGTTGAAGACCTGCTGGCACATGCCGCAACGAACCCACCCGCCGGACACCCGCAACTGGTCCTGCACCACGCGGAAGGCCGTGCCGCACGCGGGGCAACGGGTGGCGAGACTCATGTCGGACGATGATGCCACAGCCGCCGCAGCGGCGGACTCAGGCGCGGCGGCCGGTCATCAGGATCCAGCCGTCGTCCTCGTCGCTGACCTCCAGTGCCAGCCAGGGCGCGTAGGCCGCGCGCAGCTCGTCAGCCTGCCGGGCCAGGATGCCGGCCAGCACCAGATGGGCCCCCGGCGCCAGGTGGGCGCACAGCAGCGGCGCCAGCAGCTTCAGCGGCGTGGCCAGGATGTTGGCGAGCACCAGCGGGTAGCTGCCCTGGGCGGCCTCAGGCAGGCCGGCGTTCAGGCTCACCCCGTTGGCGGTGGCATTGGCGCGGGTGGACTCCACCGCGGCCGGGTCGATGTCGACCGCGTCGATCGCCTGGGCACCGTGCAGCGCAGCACCGATCGCCAGGATGCCCGAGCCGCAGCCATAGTCCAGCACGCGCGACCAGGGCGTGGCGTGCTGGGCGATCCAGCGCAGGCACATCCGGGTGGTCGGGTGGGTGCCGGTGCCGAAGGCCAGGCCCGGGTCCAGCCGCATCACGCGGGTGGCGCCGGCGGGCACCTCGTGCCAGGTGGGCACGATCCAGAACTGCTCGGTCACCGGCACCGGGGCGAACTGTGACTGCGTCAGCCGCACCCAGTCCTGATCTTCCATGGCGGTCAGGCCCTGCGGGTGCAGGCCGGTCGTCCAGTCCTGGGCCAGCAGCAGCGTCAGCGCCTGCTGGGCGGCGGGCTCATCGGCGAACAGGGCCTTGATCACCGAGCGGTCCCAGCCCGGCCGCGGCGCCGGCATGCCGGGCTCGCCGAACAGCGCGTGCTCGGCCTCGGTGTCAGCGTCGGCGTCCTCGACCGAGACCGACAGCGCGTCAAGCTCGTCCATCAGCGCCTCGGACACCGGCTCGACCAGCGCCTGCGGTGCGGTCAGCACCAGCTCGTACAGGGCCATCGGGGGATCCTCAGCGGCGGTGGTGTTCCAGCCAGCCTTCCAGGTAGTGGATGCTGGTGCCGCCGCTGCAGAAACCCTTGTCCACCATCAGCTCGCGGTGCAGCGGGATGTTGGTCTGGATGCCCTCGACCACGGTCTCGGCCAGCGCCGTGCGCATGCGCGCCAGCGCCTGCTCGCGGGTGTCGCCGTGGACGATGATCTTGCCGATCATCGAGTCGTAGTTGGGCGGCACGAAGTAGTTGGTGTAGGCGTGGCTGTCCACGCGCACGCCTGGGCCGCCCGGCGGGTGCCACATGGTGATGCGGCCCGGCGAGGGGGTGAACTTCCAGGGGTCCTCAGCGTTGACGCGGCACTCGATCGCATGGCCGCGCATCGCGATCTGGCGCTGCGAGAAGGGCAGCTTCTCGCCGGCGGCGATACGGATCTGCATCTGCACGATGTCGATGCCGGTGACCAGTTCGGTCACCGGATGCTCCACCTGCACCCGGGTGTTCATCTCGATGAAGTAGAACTCACCGTTCTCATAGAGGAACTCGAAGGTGCCGGCACCGCGGTAGCCGATCTTCTTGCAGGCGGCGGCGCAGCGGTCGCCGATCTTCTCGATCACGCGGCGCGGAATGCCCGGCGCCGGCGCTTCCTCGATGATCTTCTGGTGGCGCCGCTGCATCGAGCAGTCGCGCTCGCCCAGCCAGACGGCATTGCGGTGCTCGTCGGCCAGGATCTGGATCTCCACATGGCGCGGGTTCTCGAGGAACTTCTCCATGTAGACGGCCGGGTTGCCGAAGGCCGCACCGGCCTCGGCCTTGGTCATCTGCACCGCGTTGATCAGGGCCGCCTCGGTGTGGACCACGCGCATGCCGCGGCCACCGCCGCCGCCAGCGGCCTTGATGATCACCGGGTAGCCGATGGCCCGGGCCTGGCGGATGATCTCCTTCGGGTCGTCCGGCAGCGCGCCTTCGGAGCCCGGCACGCAGGGCACGCCCGACTTGATCATGGCCTGCTTGGCCGAGACCTTGTCGCCCATGATGCGGATCGACTCGGGCGTCGGGCCGATGAAGGTGAAGCCGCTCTGCTCCACCCGCTCGGCGAAGTCGGCGTTCTCGCTGAGAAAGCCGTAGCCGGGGTGGATGGCCTCGGCATCGGTCACCTCCGCGGTGGAGATGATGGCCGGCATGCTGAGGTAGCTGTGGCTGGACTGGGCCGGGCCGATGCACACCGCCTCGTCGGCCAGCTTCACGTACTTGGCGTCGCGGTCGGCCTCGGAATAGACCACCACGGCCTTGATGCCCATCTCGCGACAGGCTCGCTGGATCCGCAGGGCGATTTCGCCTCGGTTGGCAATGAGAATTTTCTTGAACATGGGTGCCTCGGCTCAATCGCCCTGGCGGGCTGCGCCCGCGGGGCAAAGTGGCTGCGCCGCCAGGCCTGCGGCCTGGTCCTCCCGGTTCGCGATCAGGATTTTCTTGAACATCGCAAGCCGCCGATCACTCGATGACGTACAGCGGCTGGCCGAACTCGACCGGCTGGCCGTTCTCGACCAGCACCTTGGTGACCGTGCCGGACTTGTCGGCCTCGATCTCGTTCATGATCTTCATGGCCTCGATGATGCACAGGGCCTCGCCCTCCTTGACCACGCTGCCGACGTCGACGAAGGGCTTGCCGCCCGGGGTGGACGAGGCGTAGAAGGTACCGACCATCGGCGACTTGACGACATGACCCGTCGGCTCGGCGGCGGGCGCGGCGGCTGCTTCGGCGGCCGGGGCGGCGGCCGCGGCGGGCGCCGGGGCGGCCATCATCGTGGGGGCGGCCTGCATGGCCATCATCGGCGCGGTCATGGCCACGCCAGCCGATTTGACGATGCGCACCTTGCCCTCGTTCTCAGTGATCTCGAGCTCGGAAATGTTCGACTCCGACACCAGGTCGATCAGGGTCTTCAGCTTGCGCAGGTCCATGGCTTCTCCTCGTCTGGACAGTGGAAGCGCCTGGATCAGGCGCTTCCGCGCCAGTCGAACGACTGGCAGGGAACTCTCCTGCGGATGTGCGGCGTTTTGCCGGCATCGTGTCGTATCTAGCGACTATCCGCAGGAACCAACGACCGGGTGCCGTTCCTTCTGGCTGGGGAGCGGCTACCCCGCCACACCTCAAGGCGAGGCTGGCTTCATCAGGTCAGGGGCGCACTTTACGACGAAATGCGTCAAGATCGAAACCTTTTCGCGACAACTTCGCGTAGGTCAAGTCGCCTTGACATCTTTCGGCCGGGCTGGCAAGCGTCCGGGCCGGGACGCCCCGCTCAGGCCACCCAGCCGCGCAGTTCCTCCAGCGAGGTGGCGCCCAGGCGGCGCTGGCGGATGCGGCCGTCGGCGCCGGCCAGCAGGGTGAAGGGCAGGGCGCCGCCGCCATTGCCCAGGCGGCTGAGCCAGGGCATCGCGGCAAAGCCCGGCACCACCATCGGGAACTCGACCGGCGTGCGGACCAGGAAGTCACGCACCGCGGCGTCGCGGTCCACCGCCACGCCCAGCACGCGTCCACCCGCATTCGACCACTCCTTGGCGAATCGGTCCAGTTCGGGCAGTTCCCGGACGCAGGGCGGGCACCAGGTGGCCCAGAAGTTCAGCAGCAGCGGCTGGCCGGCGAACGCCGCCAGCGATCGGGGCTGGCCGTCCGGCCCTGGCCACTGGCCTTGCAGGAACTCGGCCAGCGCCAGATCGGCCGGGTCCTGCCGCTGGCGCCACCACCAGCCGGCGCCGGCCGCGGCGGCCAGGCCCAGGCCACCCCCGGCCAGCCAGGCGTGGCGGCGGTTCATGCCGGATCCTCCAGGCGGGCGCGCAGCGCCCGCGCATCGCCGCGCCAGGACTGGCCGCGGCTGTCGGGTTTGAGCGCACCACGCAGCGCGTCGTGGTCGTGCACCACCAGGTGCAGCGTGATCCAGTCGTCCGGTTTCGGGCCGGGCGGGGCCAGGCCGGGACAGCGGTCGGCCAGTGACAGCACCTGGGCATCCTCGTCGCCGGCGCTGTCGTAGTCGATGCCGCGGTTGAGCAGGCTGATCTCGGGTGCCTTGGGGTCGTCGGCGTAGAGGTCAATGACGATCGGCGACAGCCGCGTGGCGGTGCCGCGCCAGACCGCGCCGCCCAGGTGCGGGCGGAACTCGGCCAGGCGCTCCAGCCAGGTCAGCGCGTGGCGGCGCAGCGCGCGCAGCTCCTGCGGCTGGGTGTCGGCGTGGAACAGTGCCAGGTGTTCGCGCACCGCGTCCTCGACCAGCTCGTTGCTGGGCAGCTCGGCCCGGCCCACGCCATGGCGCGCCAGGTCGGCGGCGGCACGGCGCTTGGCGCCGGGGTAGTCCATGCCCTCGTCCACCACCAGCCGGGCGGCGGCCTGGGCGATCTCGTCGGTCAATGCGCTCACGGTGTGGCAGTGTGCCTGATCAGGGCAGTTCCACAGCGCCCATGCGGGCTTGGATGGTGGCCGAGCGCCCGGCCACATAGGCCGAGCCGGGGTTCTTCTCAAAGCGCTTGGGCGCCGGCAGCATCACCGCCAGCCGGGCCGCCTGGGCCGGGCCCAGCTGCGCCGCATCGACACGGAAATAGTGCCGTGCGGCTGCCTGGGCGCCGAACACCCCTTCGCCCCACTCCACGCTGTTCAGATAGATCGCCAGGATGCGCTGCTTGCCCAGCAGGGCTTCCAGCATGAAGGTGATCAGGAATTCCTGCGCCTTGCGCGGCGCGGTGCGCTCGCCCGACAGGAAGAGGTTCTTGGCCAGCTGCTGGCTGATGGTGGAGCCGCCCACCACCTTGGCCTCGACCTTGCGCGCTGGCGTGGCCACCTTGCCGTTGGCGGCGCGTTTCTCGGCCTGTTCGTTGAGCTTCTCGGCGCGCGCCTCGGACTTCTGGTTGCGCTCCCAGGCCTTCTCGATCGCGTCCCATTCCACGCCGCCGTGCTCGGCAAAGCCGGCGTCCTCGCTGGCGATCACCGCCCGGCCCAGGTGGGGCGAGACCCGGTCCGACCACTCCTGGCTCCAGGCCAGCTCGTGCTTCTCGACCAGCAGCCGCCAGGCTTCCGAGCGCTGGAAGGCGGTGGACTGCGGGTCGACCACCACCATCAGCGCGATGCGCGCCAGGAAGAACAGCTGCAGCGACAGGGCCGACAGCAGCAGCAGCGCCAGCAGGCGCAGCACCAGACGCTTCATGCCGCGCCCGCCAGGCTGGCGCGCAGCGCGGCCAGCACCGGCGCGGTCTCGGGACGGCAACCGCGCCACAGCGCAAAGGCCTCGGCCGCCTGCTCGACCAGCATGCCCAGGCCGTCGCGGTTCTCGGCACCGTGGGCCCTGGCCCAGTCCAGGAAGGGACGGGCGGCGGCGCCATACATCAGGTCCACCGCCAGTGCGCCCGGCCGCAGCGTGGCGGCCGGCACCGGTGCGGCCGCACCGCCCAGGCTGGAGGCGCTGGCGTTGATCACCAGGTCGAAAGCGTCGCCCGGGGCCTCCAGACCGCTGGCCGACAGCGCCACCCCCTGGGCCCGCGCCAGCGCCGCATGGCGCTTCACCAGTTCCTCGGCCCGCTGCAGCGTGCGGTTGGCCAGCACCACCTGGGCGGGCCGGGCCTCCAGCAGCGGGCCCAGCACGCCGGCGCCGGCGCCGCCGGCACCCACCAGCAGCACGCGCTGCCCGGCCAGCGGCCGGCCGGCGCCCTGCGCGATGTCGCGCATCAGGCCGATGCCGTCGGTGTTGTCGGCCAGCCAGCCGTCGGCATCGAAGCGCAGCGTGTTGGCCGCGCCGGCCAGCGTGGCCCGCGGCGTGGCGCGGGCGGCCAGGGCCAGCGCCTCGAACTTGAACGGCACGGTGACATTGCAGCCGCGCGCGCCCTCGGCGGCGAAGCGGCGCACGGTGTCGGCAAAGCCGTCCAGCGGCGCCAGCAGGCGCTCGTAGGTCAGCACCTGGCCGGTCTGCGCCGCAAAGGCGGCGTGGATGGCGGGTGAGCGGCTGTGCTCGACGGGGTGGCCGACCACGGCATAACGGTCAGGGGAACTCATGCAAGAGCAGGTCAGGGAGCGTTGTTGCTGAGGCTGGTCTCCAGCCCATCGCTGCGCGTGAAGCGAAAGCGCGAGGTGACCACGATCTGGTCCGCCTGGCGGCGCATCGCCTCGTTGAACGCGCCGAACGGGCCGGCGGCGTGGACGATGGCCAGCGCCCGCCGGTTGAGCACCGCCGACTTGGCCGGCCGCACGATCTCGGCCTCGATCACCCGGCCGGTGGCATCGATGGTGATGTTCATCGTCAGCTCGCCGTACAGCTTCTTGCCGGCCAGCTCGGGAAAGTCGCGGGTGCCACGGTCCTCGATGCGCCGGCGCAGGTTGTCGTAGTAGATCGCGTAGACCTCTTCGCGCGTGGCCGGGCTGATGTAGCGCTTCTTGGGTCGCGCATTCTCTTCGTTGATGCGCTTCTCGATCTCGGCGAGCATGCGCAGCATCTGGCGCCGGCGCTCCTCACGCTGCTGCTCCTCGGGCGAGGTGGCGGCCTTGCTGGGGTCGGGCGGCGGCAGCAGGGCGATCTCGCGGCGGATCTGCGCCAGCAGCTGCTGCTGGATGTCCTGCATCGCATTGACCTGGCGGCGCGCTTCCTCCAGGTCGTCGCCCGGCTGCTGGAAGGCCGAGGGCGGCAGCGGCGTGGTGGCGCGGCCCTCCTCGTTGTCGCCGCCGCCGGCCAGGTTGGCCTGGGCGATCGCCTGGGCCTTCTGCGGCTTCTCGTCGGAGCGCGCGTTGACCAGGATGACTTCCAGCGGCGTGTCCTCGAACAGGCGGTTGAAACCCTCGGGGTCGACGAAGCGCACGGCCAGCAGCGCGCCATGCACGGCCAGCGAACACAGCAGCGCCCACTGCAGCGCACTCAGGCGCCGTGTCCAGCCGGGCAGGGCGATCCGCCGCATCGTGTTCAGGCGGTGGCGGGCGGCGGTTCGGCGTCAGCCAGGTCGATCGCCAGCGACAGGCTGGCGGTGGGGGCCTCGTCCTCGTCGCCGTCGTCATTTTCCGCAGCCTGGTCGGCACCAGCGGTGGCATCCAGGCGGGTCAGCAGGCTGGCATGCACCTCCAGCGTCAGCAGGTCCAGCCCGGTCACGCGCACCCGCACGCGGGTGCCGCGCGGCAGCGGTTCGCAGCCCAGGGCCTTGAAGACCAGCGGCAGCGTCTCGGCACGCACCAGGCCGTCCTTCATCACCGCCGCGTCCAGCTCGGTCACACCGTTCTGCGCCAACCAGCGCATTGTCCAGAAGCGCTCGATCGCCTGCTGGAAGCCGTTGTAGGCCGAGTAGGCGCCGTCAAAGGCCGAGATCACCGAGAACAGCGTGGCGTCCTTGGGCTTGAAGGGCGCGGCCAGTGCCGCAGTGCGGCCATGTCGCGCGCAGGCAATGATCTGCCACTGGTTGACCAGGTCGGTGTAGCGGCGCAGCGGCGAGGTGGCCCAGGTGTACTGCGCCACGCCCATGCCGGCGTGCGGCGCCGGCTTGGTGCCCATGCGAACCTTCACGCCCGGCGCCAGGCTGGCCTGGCTGCGGTAGATGCCGGGCACGCCCAGCTCGGCCAGCCAGCCGCCCCAGGTGCTGTTGGCCAGGATCATGGCCTCGGAGACCACCAGGTCCAGCGGCGCGCCGCGGCGGCGCTCGGTGATGCGCACCGTCTCGTCGCCCTGCGGCTCACGGCCCGCACCGTCGAGCTTGAAGCTGTAGTCGGGGCGGTTGAACAACTCGGGCTTGCCGCGCACCACTTCGCGCGCCGCTTTCAGGTGCCGCGCCAGGCGGAAGCAGAAGGCCAGCTCGGGCGCGAACGGGTACTCGGCCACGGCCTCGCCGGTCAGGCTGGCCTCGGTGATGACCTCGTCGAGCTGGTCGTGGCGCAGGTTGGCGGCGATCGGCACGCGCTCCAGGCGCGTCTCGGTGGCGGTGACGGCCAGCGTGGCCTCGTCCAGCGTCACGTACAGGCTCACCGCGGGGCAGTCGCGGCCCTCGTCCAGCGTGTAGGCCTGCACCACCGCATCGGGCAGCATGGTGATCTTCCAGCCCGGCATGTAGACGGTGGACAGGCGTTCACGGGCCACCTTGTCGACCGCCGAATCGGGTGTGATCGCCAGGCCCGGCGCGGCGATGTGGATGCCCAACACCACGCTGCCGCTGCCCAGGCCGGTGACCGACAGCGCGTCGTCGATCTCGGTGGTCTGCGAGTCGTCGATCGAGAAGGCCTGCACCGCGGCCAGGGGCAGCTCGTCCTTGATCTGCGGCGCGTCCAGCGGCGGGAAGCCGTGGCCCTTGGGGAACTGCTCGAACAGGAAGCGGCGCCAGTGGAACTGGTAGGGGCTGGTGATCGCGCCGGCCTCCTTCAGCAGGTCCAGCGGAGCGCGCTGACTGCGGCGCGCGGCCTCGACCACCGCCTTGTACTCGGGCGCGTTCTTGTCGGGGCGGAACAGGATCCGGTAGAGCTGCTCGGCGATCGGCGGCGGGCAGGCGCCAGCGGCCAGCTCGGTGGCCCAGACCTCGATCTGTGCGGCCTGCTGGGCCTTGCGCTCGATTGCCAGCAGGGCGGCCTTGACCGTGTCTTCAGGGGCCTTCCTGAATTGGCCCTTGCCGGCGCGGCGGAAGTAGTGCGGCGCCTCGAACAGCTTGAACAGCATGGCCGCCTGCAGCTCCGGGCCGGCGCTGGCCGAGAAATAGTCGCGCGCCAGGTCGGCAAAGCCGAACTCGCCCTCGGGGGCGAACTCCCAGGCCAGGTCCAGGTCAATGCCGGCGGCCTGCGCCTGGCCGGACGCGACCAGCTCGGCCGGCTGCGGCTTGTCAAAGCGCAGCAGCACGTTGGCGGTCTTCACCTTGACGCGCTTGCCCGAATCCAGCTCGATCTGCATCGAGCTGTCGGCCTCGGACATCACACGGCCGGCGAGGAACTTGCCAGCATCATCGAACAGGGCATACATCACCGGCGGATTGTCGCCGATGGCGGGCTCAGGCCTCGGGCTGGTTCAGGCCCCGGGCGTGGTCGATCAGGCGGTCGAACAGGTCGCCCAGCAGCCGGCGCTCCTCCAGGCTCAGGCAGCCGAAGATCTCGTGGTTGCGCCGGTTGATCAGGTCCATGACCTGGGTCCAGCGCTGGCGGCCCGCTTCGGTCAGCTTGAGGTCGACGCTGCGGGCGTCGTTCTCGCTGGGGCTCTTGCTGATCAGTCCCTGGTCGACCAGGGACTGCGCCGCCCGGCTGGCCTGGCCCTTGTCCAGGTTGGCCTCGAAGGCCAGGCGGTTCACCGACAGCGCGTCGAACGACCCCACCGCGGCCAGGCAGCGCGCCTCGCCCAGGCCCAGCCCGCTCTCGGCCAGGTAGAGCTCATGGCTGGCCCGGTCGCTGAGCTTGTGCAGCATGTGCAGCCGGTAGGTCAGGAACCGGTCCAGCGTGGGCAGGTTCCCGGCGGTCCGGTTGAAGCGGCCGCTGTTCATGCGCTGCTCAGCCCGCCATCGTGTGGACCAGCCACAGCGACAGCGCCGGGAAGGCCACCAGGAAGCCGATGCGGATGAAGTCGGAGGCCAGGAAGGGCATCACCCCCTTGGCGGTCTCCAGGTAGGGCACGTCCTTGGCCATCTTCTGGATGATGAACAGGTTCATGCCCACGGGAGGGTGCACCAGGCCGATCTCCACCACCATCAGCGCCAGGATGCCGAACCACACCGACTTGTCACCCGCCGACATGCCGTAGAAGTCCAGGCCCATGATCATCGGGTAGAAGATCGGGATGGTCAGCAGGATCATCGCCAGCGAATCCATCACGCAGCCCAGCAGCACATAGACCACCAGGATCGCGATCAGCACCAGCAGCGGCGGCAGGCCGCTGTTCTTGACCCAGTCGGCCAGCTCGGTGGGCAGCTGGGTGATGGCCAGGCCGGAGTTCAGCAGGTCGGCGCCCAGCAGCACCAGGAAGATCATCGCGGTGGCGTGGGCGGTGCCGATCAGGCTGGCCTTGATGCCCGCCCAGCGCATGCCGCCCTTGACGACGGCCAGCGCGCCGCAGGCGGCGGCGCCGATCGAGGCCGCTTCGGTGGGGTTGGCCCAGCCGCCGTAGATGCCGACGATCACCACCACGAACACGCCCATCACCGGCAGTACCGCCACTGTCGCGGCCATGCGCTCGGACCAGCTGGCCTGGTCGCCGGCCGGACCGGCGTTGGGGTTCAGCGTGACGAGGATGCGGATCACCACCATGTAGCCCAGCATCGCGATGAGGCCGGGGATCATCGCCGCGACGAAGAGCTTGCCGATCGACTCCTGCGTCAGCACCGCATAGATCACCAGCGGCACCGACGGCGGGATCATGATGCCCAGCGTGCCGGCGGCGGCCAGCGTGCCGGTGGACAGCCGGCCCGAATAGCCGTGGCGGCGCAGCTCGGGCAGTGCCACCTGGGCCATCGTGGCCGCGGTGGCCAGCGAGGAGCCGCAGATCGCCCCGAAGCCGGCGCAGGCACCGGTGGCGGCCATCGCCAGGCCGCCGCGCCAGTGGCCCAGGAAGGCCGCGGCGAAGCGGAACAGCGCCTTGCTCAGCCCGCCATGCGTGGCGAACTGGCCCATCAGCATGAACAGCGGGATCACCGCCAGGTCGTAGTTCGAGAAGCGCGCATAGGCCAGGTGGTTCATCGTGAACAGCAGCGCGTTGGGGTCGCCGGCGTTCATCGCCAGGAAGCCCGCCGCACCGCCGATCAGCATGCCCACGCCCACATGCACGCGGATCGCCAGCAGGGCCAGCAGCCCCGCAAAGATCCACAGCCCAATGGCCATGCCGCTCATGCTTTCACCCCCATCGCGATATTCAGCGAGTGCATCGTGCGGTGCAGCGCCGTCAGCGCCAGCAGCACGAAGCTGGGCACGATCAGCAGCACGCACCACCAGATCGGGATCAGCAGCAGCGGCGACACCTCCATGCTCTCCTTGGCCTCTTCCACGTACAGGCCGGTGCGCCAGGTCAGCAGCACCGCGGCGCCCAGCAGCAGGCCGTGGCCCAGCGCATCCAGCGCGGCGCGGGCGCGCTCGCTCATCCAGGTGGTCAGGGCGTCGACCTTGATGTGGTGGTCATGCAGTTCGCACACCGGCAGAAACGCCGCCGAGCCGATCGCCGCGCCCATCATCAGGATCTCCATGTCGCCCTGGATCGGCGTGGCAAAGAGCTTGCGGCCGACGATGGAGACGATGGACATGACCACCAGCGCGCAGAACACCATGCCGCCGGCCATGGCCCAGCCGGTGACCACGGTGCTCAGCAGGCCCAGCACGCCGCCGGTGGGCGGGGTGTCGACGTTGGCGTCGTCGGGAACCAGTTCAGCCATCTCAGGTGCTCACTTGGGCAGGTACTTGGCGCCGATGGCGCGCGCGTCGGCGGCCAGCTGCTTGGCCGGCAGGCCCTTGGCGGCGGCCTGCTGGATCCACTCGGCCTCGACGCCGGCCGAGGCCTTTTGCATCGCCGCGTAGTCCTCGGGCTTGATGACCAGGATCTTGTTGCCCTGGGCGGTCATCTTCTTGCGCGCGGCCTCGTTGCCCTGGTCCCAGACCGAGCCAGCCAGCTCGGACAGCACCTTGCCGCTGTTCTTGTCGATCGCGGCCTTCAGGTCGGCCGGCAGCGACTCGTACTTCTGCTTGTTCATCAGGATGGCCATCGGCGTCTGGGTGAAGCCGGGCTGGTTCTGCAGGCCTTCCATGTGGTACTTCGTGACCTCGTCGACCTTGGTGGTCGGCAGGATCTCCCAGGGCGCCATCGCGCCGTCGATCACGCCCTTGCTGATCGATTCGGTGATGGCCGCCACCGGCAGGTTCACCGGCGTGGCGCCCAGCGACTGCAGGAACAGCGACGAGAAGCGCGAGGGGCTGCGCAGCTTCAGGCCCTTGAAGCCGTCCACCGTCAGCACCGGCTTGCTGGCGGTGCTGATCACCACGTTCGAGGCGCTGAAGATGGCCAGCACCTTGAAGTCCTTGAAGTCCTCCTGGCCGTTCTTCAGGTAGTACTCCCACATCGCCTTCGAGCCCGCCAGGCCCTGCGGCGGCATCGTGAAGGGCAGCTCCAGCGCCTCGGTGCGCGGGAAGCGGCCGGTGGCGAAGGACGGCGAGGTCCAGATGACGTCGGCCACGCCGTTCTTCACCTGGTCGATCAGCTGCGCCGGCGTGCCGCCCAGCTGCAGCGACGGGTAGATCTGGCACTTGAGCTTGCCGCCCGAGTCCTTCTCGATGCTGGCGCACCAGGGCTCGGCGATGAAGCGCTGGAAGTTGCCGGTGGAGGGCAGGAAGTGCGAGAACTTGATCGTCGTGACCTGGGCGCTGGCGGTGGCGGCGGCCAGGGCCAGCGGCAGCGCGGCGAGGAGGTGGGCGGGCTTCATGGGCAGACCTTTCAGGGAAGACAAGGCCCCGCGCGACGTCCTCGTACAGGCGCGCGGCAAGGGGCCGGAGCGGGCCGTTGAAGCGGCTTACTTGCTCATGTACTTGGCGCCGATGGCGTGCACTTCGGCCGCCAGCTTCTTGCCGTCCAGGCCCTTGTCGGTGGCCTGCTTGATCCAGTCGGCCTCGACCGAGGCGGCGGCCTTCTGCATTGCGGCGTAGTCGGCGTCCTTGATCACCAGGACCTTGTTGCCCTGGGCGGTCATCTTCTTGCGGGCGTCGTCGTTGCCCTGGTCCCAGACCTTGCCGGTCAGCTCCACCAGGGCGGCGCCGCTGTGTTTGTCGATCACCGCCTTCAGCTCGGGCGACAGCGATTCGAATTTGGCCTTGTTCATCAGCACGGCCATCGGGGTCTGGGTGAAGCCGGGCTGGTTGGGCTGGCCTTCCATGTGGTACTTGGTGACCTCGTCGATCTTGGTCGCGGGCAGCACTTCCCACGGCGCCATGGCGCCGTCGATCACGCCCTTGCTGACCGATTCGGTCACCTGGGCGATCGGCATGTTCACCGGCGTGCCGCCCAGCGCGGTCAGGAACAGCGACGAAAAGCGCGAGGGGCTGCGCAGCTTCACGCCCTTGAAACCATCCACCGTCAGGATCGGCTTGCTGGCGGTGCTCATCACCACGTTGGAGGCGCTGAAGATGGCCAGCACCTTGAAGTCCTTGAAGTCTTCCTGGCCGTGCTTCTGGTAGTACTCCCACATGGCCTTGGAGCCGGCCAGGCCGCCCGGCGGCAGCGAGAAGGGCAGCTCCAGCGCCTCGGTGCGCGGGAAGCGGCCGGTGGAGTAGCTCGGCGAGGTCCAGACCACGTCGGCCACGCCGTTCTTCACCTGGTCGGCCAGCTGCGGCGGCGTGCCGCCCAGCTGCAGCGCCGGGTAGATCTGGCACTTGAGCTTGCCGCCCGAGTCCTTCTCGATCGCCGCGCACCAGGGCTCGGCCACGTTCTTGTGGAAGTTCGAGTTGGGTGCCAGGAAGTGCGAGAACTTGATCGTCGTGACCTGGGCCTGCGCGGGCAGGGCGCCGATCAGCAGGGTGGCAGCGACACAGGCGAGGGCGCCAAGGCGGATCTTCATCGTTGTCTCCAGACGGGTGGCCAGGGGGCGGGTGTGCCTGAATTCATCAGCACACTTTCTGTTGCGGCTGCAACCATATAGATCAACGGTTGCGCGCTCAACTATCGGAAACCCCATTGCCGGGATCGGGGGTGGGTGGCAACAATGGTTGCGCGTGCAACCAAATGCGCCCGCACCCACACCATGCACCAGCCCGACACCACCCCACGCCGCTCCATCTACTACGACTACCGCGTCCACCCGGCCTGGACGCCGCCGTCGCTGGGCAGCCCGCCGGCGCGCGTGGTGGTGGTGGGCGCCGGGCCGATCGGCATGGCGCTGGCGCTGGACCTGGCGCGCCATGGCGTGCCGGTGCTGCTGCTCGAGGCGCAGCAGCAGGTCTCCGAAGGCAGCCGGGCGATCGTCTTCACCCGGCGCTCGATGGAGATCCTGCAGCAGGTGGGCGCCGACCGCGCGATCACCGCTGCCGGCCTGCCCTGGCGCAGCGGCAACTCCTTCTTCCGCGGCCAGCGGGTCTTCCGCATGGAGGCGCCGCACGACGACAACGACCGCTTCCACCCGATGATCAACCTGCAGCAGCCCTACCTGGAGGAGGCGCTGCTCGACCAGATCGCCGCGCAGCCGCTGGTGGAGATGCGCTGGGGCCAGAAGGTCACGCGCATCCTGCGCAACGAGGACGGCGTCGGGGCGCGCCTGGAGGTCGACACCCCGGGCGGCGTCTATGAGCAGGACGCCGAGTGGGTGGTGGCCTGCGATGGCGCGCGCTCCGAACTGCGCCAGATGTGCGGCCTGCGCATGGAAGGCGCTTCGTACGAAGGCCGCTTCGTCATCGCCGACATCCGTGTCGACCTGCCGCTGCCCACCGAGCGCCTGGCCTTCTTCGACCCGCCCTGGAACCCCGGCAACACCGTGCTGATGCACCGCGAGCCGCACGGCATCTGGCGCATCGACTACCAGCTGCCCGCCGACGAGACGCCCGAGCAGGCGCTGTCGCCCGAGTCGCTGAAGGCCCGCATCGACGCCCAGCTGGCGATGATCGGACACGCCGGCACCTCCTGGGAGATGGACTGGTGTTCGGTCTACTCGGCCCGCGCGATGACCCTGCCCGACTACCGCCACCACCGCCTGCTGTTCTGCGGCGACGCGGCGCACATGCTGCCGATCTTCGGCGTGCGCGGCGCCAACACCGGCTGGCAGGACGCGCACGACCTGGGCTGGAAGCTGGCCTTCGTGCTCAAGGGCCTGAGCGGCCCGGCGCTGCTGGACAGCTACAGCCACGAACGGGTGGCCGCGGCGCGCGAGATCATCGACGAGGCCAGCAAGAGCACCCGCTTCATGACGCCGCCCAGCCGGGGCTTCCGGCTGCTGCGCGACGCGGTGCTGAGCCTGTCGCTGTCCCAGCCTTTCGTGGGCCCGCTGTTCCACTGGCGCACCTCGCGGCCGCACGACTACGCCGACTCGCCGCTGAACAGCCACGACGATGACGACGCGCTGTTCCAGACAGGCCCGCGTGATGGCGCGCCCATGCCCAATGTCCGCCTGGGCCCCGACGAGCACCTGATGGACCACTTCGGCCCGGCCTTCTGGCTGCTGCACTTCCACCGCGAGGGCGGCGTTCCGCCGGCCCTGCAGGCCGAGGCGCAACGCTGGCGCGAACGTGGCGTGCCGCTGCAGATCGTGGCGGTGCGCAGCGGCGGCGGCGCCGCCGAAGGCGCCGACCGGGTGATCGACGACCGCGCGGGCCAGGTGCATGGCCGCTACGGTGTGCGCCAGTCCGGCAGCTGCTACCTGCTGCGCCCCGACCAGCATGTCTGTGCGCGCTGGCTGTCGCTGGACGCCCGCCGCCTGGAGCGCGCGCTGTGCCGCGCCACCGCCCGATGAACCCCGCCCGCGGAGAAGCACCGATGTCCGAACTCAGTACCGCCGACCTGGAGCAGGTCTACGACCGGCTGGCCGAGGCGATCGACCAGGCCGAGGGCCACAGCGAACTGATGCTGGTGAAGCTGGCGCTGCTGATGGCGCGCGAGCTGGGCCAGCGCGAGCGGGTCGAGGCGCTGATTGGCGACGCGCTGCGCGACCTCGCGCCCGCCTGATCAGGCCGGCGGCAGCGGCAGCCACAGGCTGGCGCGCGTGCCTTCGCCCGGCGCCGACTGCACCTCCAGCCGGCCGCCATGGCGCTGGGCGATGCGCTGGCAGGTCACCAGGCCCAGGCCGGAGCCCTGGAACTGCGCCTGGGTGTGGAAGCGCTGGAATGGACGGAACACGCCGCCCTCGACCCGCGCGGCGTCGAAGCCCGAGCCGTTGTCGGTCACCGTCAGTTCCGTGCCCTGGTCGGTGGATTGCCAAGCCACGGTGATGCGGGCCGGCTCGCGGCGCGCGCTGTACTTCCAGGCGTTGCCCAGCAGGTTGGCCAGCACCGAGCGCATCAGGCCGGCGTCGCACCAGGCGGGCATCTCGGGCGGCAGCTGCAGCGTCACCTGCCGCCAGGGCTCCAGTCGCTGCAGATCGTCCAGCACCTGGCTGGCCAGCGGGGCCAGGTCGTTCCACTGGCAGGCCAGCGGCACGCTGCCGGCGCGCGACAGCACCAGCAGGTCATTGACCAGCTCCGACATGTCACGTGCCGAGCGCTCGATCTGCTCCAGGAAGGCCAGGCCAGCGGGGTCCATGCCCTGGGCATGCCGGGTCCTCAGCAGCTGAGACAGCCCGGCGATGCCCGACAGCGGACTCTTCAGGTCGTGCGCCGCGGTGCGCGAAAAGGCCTCCAGCTCCAGGTTGGTGGCCTGCAACTCGGCGGTGCGCTCATCCACCAGGCGTTGCAGCTCGCTGCGCAGCGTGTCCTGGACAGCGTCGCGCTCCCGCCGGGCGGTGATGTCCTCCGCAATGCCGCCCATCAGCACCGGCTGCCCGCGGGCGTCCAGGATCATGCGCTTGCGGTCCTCGACCCAGCGCACGCTGCCGTCAGGCCGCACGATGCGGTACTCGCAGCTGACCATCTGGCCATCGGCCAGGCGCGGATCCAGCGCCCAGGCCGCGGCCAGATCGTCAGGATGCACCGATTCACGCCACAACGCCGGGCGGCGCAGGATCTCGGGCACCGACCGGCCATAGATCTGCTCGAAGGCCGGGCTCACATAGTGCAGCCGGCTCCCGTCCGGGCTGCCGATCCACAGCACCTCGCCCAGGCTCTCGTGCAACTGGCGGAACTGCCGCTGCTGCAGCGCCAGCGCGTCGCGCATGCGGCGGTACTCGTGGCGCTGGAACAGGAACAGGCCGACACCGGTCAGCGCGATGAAGGCCAGGCCCTTGAGCTGCTGCGCCGTGTCCAGCCAGTCGGGGTCGCCGGAGACGGCGTGGACGAGGGCGTCCGAGCCCATGATCCAGGCCACGCCGAACAGCACATAGGCCAGGCTCACGCGCCACGCGGCACGGGCGCTGGACAAGGCATCGTCGACCTGGTGAGGCATGCGGACGGCTACCGCTGAAAGGGCCCCGATTGCACCAGCCCGCGGCCCTTCACGCCTTGATTCGCATCAATCTGCGAACGCAACTCACTCCCAACCAGGAATGTCGGGCACCACCAGCTGCTGCACCTCGGGCAAGTCGATGCCGAACTGCCGCCGCAGCAGCGCCTGCAGCGCGGCGCGGTGGCGCAGCGTCCAGCGCTGGACCACCCGGCCCTGGCGCAGCGTGACCTCGCGGTTGAGCACCGAGACCCGGCCGCCATCGATCAGCGCACGCATCGACAGCCGGCGCCGGAACGGTGAGCTGGGGTGGGTGGCGGTGAAGTGGTTGCCCATCTCGAAATCAGGCGGGCAGCATTCCTCCAGCGCGGTGGTCCACATCGGGCGCTCGCCCGCCAGGTCCGGGGCCTGGGCCGACAGCGTCCACCAGCGACCCTCGCGGCGCAGGTGGTGGGTCACACCGCCGCCGCGGACCCGCGCGCCGTCGACCAGCGGCACCGGCACCTGGGGCGCCAGGCCGCCGAAGCCGGCATCCACGATCACCGGCCCGCTGGTCAGCGACACCACCAGGAAGTGGTGGGTGCGTCCGGCCTGCTCGCGCGGGCGCTCGACGATCACCCGTGCCAGGTGGTCACGCACCGCGAAGCCGTAGTAGCGCAGCGCCGCGCCCAGCAGCGCGCTGTGCTCGAAGCAGTAGCCGCCGCGGCGGCGGGTCACCAGCTTGTCCTGCAAGGAGGGCAGATCCAGCCGCGGCGGGCGGCCCAGCAGCACGTCCAGGTTCTCGAAGGGGATGCTGCGCATGTGGGCCAGCAGCAGCTGCGCCAGCGTGCCCAGCGAGCAGTCCTGCGGCGGCTCGACGCCCAGCCGCGCCTGGTAGGCCGGCGCGTCGAAGCTGGTCGGGCTGTCGAGCAGAGTGCTGAGGGTCTTGTCCATCGGTGCCGCCATGTTGGTCCTCGCACACTAACATGGGCCATCCCTCGAACCGGAGTGCCCCCTGATGCACCTGTGGACCCACGTCCTGCCGCCACTGGCGGTGGCCCTGCTGGCGCTGCCCGCCGCGTGGCTGAGCGGCGGCTGGCTGCTGCTGCCCACCGTGGCGCTGATGGGCGCGGTGCTGGCTGCGGTGCACCACGCCGAGGTCGTGGCCCACCGCGTGGGCGAGCCGCTGGGCACGCTGGTGCTGGCGCTGGCGGTGACGGTGATCGAGGCGGCACTGATCGTGACGATGATGCTGGCCGGCGGCGGCGCCGAGGCCGAGCTGCCCCGCGACACCATCTTCTCGGCGGTGATGATCATCTGCAACGGCGTGGTGGGCCTGTGTCTGCTGGCCGGCGGCTGGCGCCACCACGAGCAGCAGTTCCGCATCGAGGGCGCCAACGCCGGCCTGGCGGCGCTGATCGCGCTGTGCACGCTGACCCTGGTGCTGCCCACCTTCACCACCAGTTCGGCCGGCGCCACCTACACCGCCTCGCAGCTGGGCTTTGCGGCGGTGGCCTCGCTGGTGCTGTGGCTGGTCTGGGTCTTCGTGCAGACGATCAGCCACCGCGACTACTTCCTGCCGCCCGGCGATGTGCGCGACGACCCCCATGCCCATGCCGCTCCCCCCAGCACGCGCGCCGCCTGGCTCAGCTTTGCGCTGCTGCTGGTGGCGCTGGTGGGCGTGGTCGGTCTGGCCAAGCAGCTCTCGCCGGCGATCGAATCGGCGGTGCGCGCCGCCGGTGCCCCGCGGGCGGTGATCGGCATCGTCATCGCGATGCTGGTGCTGCTGCCTGAAACCGTGGCCGCGCTGCGCGCCGCACTGGCCAACCGCCTGCAGACCAGCATGAACCTGGCGTTCGGCTCGGCGTTGGCCAGCATCGGCCTGACCATCCCGGTGGTGGCGGTGGCCTCGCTGTGGCTGGGTCTGCCGCTGACCCTGGGCCTGGGCCCGAAGGACCTGGCGCTGCTGGTGCTGACCTTCCTGGTCTCGGCGGTCACGCTGGCTTCGGGCCGCAGCCACCTGATGCTGGGCGCGGTGCACCTGGTGATCTTCGCGGCCTTCCTGTTCCTGGCGCTGGTGCCTTGAGGACGCCTCAAGCCCCGCTGCGGGCCAGCGCGTCGCGCAGTTCGCTGCGCAGCGCCCGCAGCGCCGCCAGCTCGGCCTCGGGCGCGGCGATCGCGCTCCAGGCCATCTCGCCCACGGCGCGCGCGGTGGCGGCCAGGTCCAGCGGCTTGTCGGGCTGGCCCACCACCTCCCACAGGATGTGCTCCATCGGGCCCAGCACCATCGGCCGCAGCAGGCGCAGCGGCACGTCGGCGCGGACCTCGCCGCTGGCCTGGCCGCGCGCCAGCAGGTCCATCAGCGGCGCGGTGTAGCGGCGCTGCAGCGGCAGGAAGCTCTCGCCCAGCGCCTGGCCGCGGCTGCGGCCCTCGCTCAGCACCAGCGCGCACAGGCCGGTGCCGTGGATCAGGAACAGGCGCAGGTGGGTCTCGACAAAGACCATCAGCTGCTCGCGCACGCTGCGTTCGCGCGGCAGGTTGGCCTGCATCGCGGCGATGATCTCGTCGTACCAGTCGCCCAGCACGCGCACGCACAGCTCGCGCTTGCCGCTGAAGTAGGTGAACACCGTGGCCTCGGAGATGCCCAGGCGCTGGGCGATCTCGATCGTGGTGGCCCGCTCATAGCCCTTCTCGGCGAAGACCTCGCGGCCCACGCGCAGGATGTCGCGGATGCGCTGTTCGCTCTTGGCGCTGGCGGCGGCACGGCGTGCGGGAGCGGCGGCGGTGTTCATGAAATTGAGTATGACTCAAAAAATGCTTGCGAGGCAAGTCTACCGCTGGTAGATTTCGCCGGTTTGCTGCTGCGGGATGGATCACCCACGGCGGCTCAGGGTTTGTATTGAGTAAGGCTCAAGCCAGAGCCCCCACCGCGGAGACAGCGATGTTCGAATCCACCTTCCAATTCCCCCTGGGCGAGGACATCGCCGCGCTGCGCGAGGCGGTCCGCGTGTTCGCGCAGGAGCAGATCGCGCCGCGCGCCGCGCAGGTCGACAAGGACAACCTCTTTCCGGCCGACCTGTGGCGCAAGCTGGGTGAACTGGGCGTGCACGGCCTGACCGTGCCCGAGGAATACGGCGGCATGGCCATGGGCTACGTCGCCCACATGGTGGCCATGGAAGAGATCTCGCGCGCCAGCGCCTCGGTGGGCCTGAGCTACGGCGCCCACTCCAATCTGTGCATCAACCAGATCAAGCGCAACGGCAGCGAGGCCCAGAAGCAGAAGTACCTGCCCAAGCTGATCAGCGGTGAACACGTGGGCGCGCTGGCGATGAGCGAGCCGGGCGCCGGCTCGGATGTCGTCAGCATGAAGCTGCGCGCTGACAAGCAGGGCGACCGCTACGTGCTCAACGGCAGCAAGATGTGGATCACCAATGGCGGCGACGCCGACACCCTGGTGGTCTACGCCAAGACCGAGCCCGCCATGGGCGCGCGCGGCATGACCGCCTTCATCATCGAGAAGGGCTTCAAGGGCTTCTCCAAGGGCGAGCACCTCGACAAGCTGGGCATGCGTGGCTCCAACACCTACCCGCTGTTCTTCGACAACTGCGAGGTGCCCGAGGAGAACGTGCTGGGCGGCGAGGGCAACGGCGCCAAGGTGCTGATGAGCGGCCTGGACTACGAGCGCGTGGTGCTGTCGGGCGGCCCGCTGGGCATCATGGCGGCGTGCCTGGACGTGGTCGTGCCCTTCATCCACGAGCGCAAGCAGTTCGGCCAGAGCATCGGCGAGTTCCAGCTGATGCAGGGCAAGCTGGCCGACATGTACTCCACCTTCCAGGCCTGCCGCGCCTATGGCTACGCGGTGGCCCAGGCCTGCGACCGCGGCGACCACAGCCGCACGCTGCGCAAGGACGCCGCCGGCGTGATCCTCTACACCGCCGAGAAGGCCACCTGGATGGCCGGCGAGGCGATCCAGGCGCTGGGCGGCGTGGGCTACACCAACGAATACCCCACCGGCCGCCTGTGGCGCGACGCCAAGCTCTACGAGATCGGCGCCGGCACCAGCGAGATCCGCCGCATGCTGATCGGCCGCGAGCTGTTCTCCGAAACCTGCTGAGGCAGCGGCACCATGGCCATCATCCAGACCAAGCTCAACGCCCGCAGCGCCGACGCGCAGGCCAATGCCGCCGCGATGCGCGCGCTGGTCGACGACCTCAACGCCAGGCTCGCCAAAATCGCCGAAGGCGGCGGCGAGGCCGCTCGCGCCAAGCACCTGGGCCGCGGCAAGCTGCTGCCGCGCGAGCGGGTGGAGATGCTGCTCGACCCCGACACGCCCTTCCTGGAGATCGCGCCACTGGCCGCGCTGGGCATGTACCCCGAGAAGGACGGCAGCGATGCGGCGCCCTGCGCCGGCATGATCGCCGGCATCGGCCGGGTGGGTGGCGTGGAATGCGTGATCGTCTGCAACGACGCCACCGTCAAGGGCGGCACCTACTACCCGCTGACCGTCAAGAAGCACCTGCGGGCGCAGGAGATCGCGCAGCAGAACCGCCTGCCCTGCGTCTACCTGGTGGATTCGGGCGGCGCCAACCTGCCCAACCAGGACGAGGTCTTCCCCGACCGCGACCACTTCGGCCGCATCTTCTACAACCAGGCCAACATGAGCGCCCAGGGCATTCCGCAGATCGCGGTGGTCATGGGCTCGTGCACGGCCGGCGGCGCCTACGTGCCGGCCATGAGCGACGAGACCATCATCGTCAAGAACCAGGGCACGATCTTCCTGGGCGGCCCGCCGCTGGTGAAGGCCGCCACCGGCGAGGTGGTCAGCGCCGAGGACCTGGGCGGTGGCGACGTCCACACGCGGCTGTCCGGCGTGGCCGACCACCTGGCCGAGAACGACCTGCACGCGCTGGCGCTGGCGCGCCAGGTGGTGGGCACGCTGAACTGGCGCAAGGAGGTGCCGGTGAAGCTGCAGCCGGCGCAGCCGCCGAAGTACCCATCTGAGGAACTGCTGGCGGTGATCCCCACCGACACCCGCAAGCCCTTCGATGTGCGCGAGATCATCGCCCGCATCGTCGACGGCTCCGACTTCGACGAGTTCAAGGCGCGCTACGGCAGCACCCTGGTCTGCGGCTTTGCCCACATCGAGGGCATGCCGGTGGGCATCGTCGCCAACAACGGCATCCTGTTCACCGAGAGCGCGCAAAAGGGCGCGCACTTCATCGAGCTGTGCTGCCAGCGCAAGGTGCCGCTGGTCTTCCTGCAGAACATCACCGGCTTCATGGTCGGCCGCAAGGTCGAGAACGAGGGCATCGCCCGCGCCGGCGCCAAGATGGTGACCGCGGTGGCCTGCGCCAACGTGCCCAAGTTCACCGTCATCATCGGCGGCAGCTTCGGCGCCGGCAACTACGGCATGTGCGGCCGCGCCTACAGCCCGCGCTTCCTGTGGATGTGGCCCAACGCGCGCATCAGCGTGATGGGCGGCGAGCAGGCGGCCAGCGTGCTGGCCACGGTGCGCCGCGACGGCATCGAGGCCAAGGGCGGCGCCTGGAGCGCCGACGAGGAAGAGGCCTTCAAGGCGCCGATCCGCCAGCAGTACGAGGTCCAGGGTCATCCGTACTACGCCAGCGCCCGGCTGTGGGACGACGGCGTGATCGACCCGCAGGACACCCGCCGCGTGCTGGCGCTGGGCCTGTCGGCGTCGCTGAACGCGCCCATCCCTGACGCCAAGTTCGGCGTCTTCAGAATGTGAACCAAGCCCCCACGCTCCCTGCCGGTCGCTGCCCCCCGAGGGGGCTTTGGCAGCGGACCGGCGGAGCCGGATCCGCGCCAATCCCTTGACATTCACTGCTGAGCACGTGCCCATGAATACGCTGGAGATCCGCAGGCCGTCGCCCCACGTGGCCGAGGTCTGGCTCGACCGCCCGGACGTTCGCAACGCCTTCAACGACGGCGTGATCGCCGAGCTCACCGCGGCCTTTGCGGGCTTCGCGCAGGACACCGAGCTGCGCGCGGTGGTGCTGGGCGGCCGCGGCAAGGCCTTCTGCGCCGGCGCCGACCTGAACTGGATGCGCGCCATGGCCGACTACAGCTGGGACCAGAACAAGGCCGATGCACAGGCCCTGGCCGACATGCTATGGACCATCTACCGCTGCCCGGTGCCGGTGATCGGCCGCATCCACGGCGACTGCTATGCCGGCGGTGTGGGCCTGGCCGCGGTGTGCGATGTGCTGGTGGCCTCTGACAACGTGGGCTTCTGCCTCAGCGAGGCCAAGCTGGGCCTGCTGCCCGCCACCATCGGCCCGTATGTGATCCGGGCGCTGGGCGAGCCCGCGGCGCGCCGCTACTTCACCACCGCCGAGCGTTTCAGTGCCGCCGAGGCGCACCGCCTGGGCTTCGTGCATGAGCTGTGCACCGCCGAGCAGCTGGATGAGCGGGTGGCCGCGCTGGTCGCGGCCATCAGCGCCAACGGCCCCGCCGCCGTGAAGGCCTGCAAGCGCCTGGTGCAGGACCTGGCGGGGACGCCCATCACGCCCGCGCTGCGCGAGGACACCGCGCGCCGCATTGCCGACATCCGCTCCAGCCCCGAGGGCAAGGAAGGTGTCTCGTCCTTCCTGCAGCGCCGCGCCCCCGCATGGACCTGAGTCCGGTCACCGCTGCCGCCTCGGCCGTCGCCTCCGGCGTCGGTCAGGCCACCGCCACCTGGGATACCAGCCACCTGGTGGCCCTGGCTGCGGCGCTGGGCTGGGCCAGCGGACTGCGCCTGTACGCCGTGGTCTTCCTGACCGGCCTGGCCGGCCGCCTGGGCTGGGTGCCGCTGCCGGAAGGGCTGCAGCTGCTGCAGCAGCCGCTGGTGCTGGGCGTGGCCGGCGTGCTGCTGGTGGTCGAGTTCCTGGCCGACAAGATTCCCTGGGTCGACTCGGCCTGGGACGCGGTGCACACCGTGATCCGCATTCCCGCCGGTGCCGCGCTGGCGGCCGGGGTGATCGGTGCCGACGCCGGGCAGTGGCAGCTCATCGCCGCGCTGCTGGGCGGCACGCTGGCCGCCACCGCCCACGTCGCCAAGGCCACCACCCGCGCCGCGGTGAACACCTCGCCCGAGCCCTTTTCCAACATCGCCCTGTCGCTGCTGGGCGATGCCGCCGTGCCGGCGATGCTGTGGATGGCCTGGAGCCACCCCGGCGCCTTCCTGATCGTGCTGACGCTGGTGGTGCTGGTGATGGCCGTGATGACCGTGCTGCTGATGCGATTCGCCCGCCGCGCCTTCGGCCGTGTGCGCCAGATGCTGAGCCCGCCTGCTGCGCGGGCCTGAGGAGAGAGCTGTGTTCAAGAAGATCCTGATTGCCAACCGGGGAGAGATTGCTTGCCGGGTGGCGCAGACCGCGCGTCGCCTGGGCGTGCGCACCGTGGCCGTCTACTCCGATGCCGACGCCGACGCCGCCCATGTGCGCGCCTGCGACGAGGCCGTGCACATCGGCGGCAACGCCGCCAAGGACAGCTACCTGCAGTGGCAGCGCATCCTGGATGCCGCCCAGGCCACCGGCGCGCAGGCGGTGCACCCTGGCTACGGTTTCCTGAGCGAGAACGAGGACTTCGCCCGCGCCTGTGCGGCGGCCGGCCTGGTGTTCATCGGCCCGCCGCCCGAGGCGATCGCCGCGATGGGCTCCAAATCGGCCGCCAAGGCGCTGATGGAGCAGGCCGGCGTGCCGCTGGTGCCGGGCTACCACGGCCGTGACAACGACCCCGCGCTGCTGGCGCGCGAAGCCCAGCGCATCGGCTACCCGGTGCTGATCAAGGCCAGCGCCGGCGGCGGTGGCCGCGGCATGCGCCGGGTGGACCGCGCCGAGGACTTCCTCGAGTCGCTGGCCAGCTGCCAGCGCGAGGCGAAGGCCAGCTTCGGGGACGACCATGTGCTGGTCGAGCGCTATGTCACCCGCCCGCGCCACATCGAGATCCAGCTCTTCGCCGACGCCCACGGGAACTGCGTCTACCTGTTCGAGCGCGACTGCTCGGTGCAGCGCCGCCACCAGAAGGTGCTGGAAGAAGCCCCCGCGCCCGGCATGAGCGCCGCGCGCCGCGCCGAGATGGGCCAGGCCGCGGTGGCGGCGGCCCAGGCGGTGGGCTATGTCGGCGCTGGCACGGTGGAGTTCATCGCCGAGGAACTGGACGATGGTGATCTTCGCTTCTACTTCATGGAGATGAACACCCGGCTGCAGGTGGAGCACCCGGTGACCGAGGCCATCACCGGCCACGACCTGGTGGAGTGGCAGCTGCGCGTGGCCGACGGCCAGCCGCTGCCGGCGCGGCAAGACGAGCTGCGCATCCACGGCCATGCCATCGAAGCGCGCATCTGTGCCGAAAACCCCGACGCTGGCTTCCTGCCCGCCACCGGCCGCCTGGCCGTGCTGCGCTGGCCGGCCCATGTGGCCTTCCAGCGCAACGCGCAGCAGGACGGCGGCGCGCCCGCCGCGGTGCGCGTGGACGCCGGCGTGCGCGAGGGCGACGCGATCAGCCCTTTCTACGACTCGATGATCGCCAAGCTGATCGTCTGGGGCGAGGACCGCGCGCAGGCGCTGGCCCGGCTGGATGCGGCCTTGCAAGCCACCCACATCGTCGGCCCGGCCACCAACGTGGCCTTCCTGCGCCGGGTGGTGAACAGCACGGCCTTTGCCACCGCCGATCTGGACACCGCGCTGATCGAGCGCGAACGCGCCCAGGTGCTGAACCAGCCCGGCCTGGCGCTGCCGCTGGCGGCCGCCGGCGTGGCCGCGCAGGCGCTGGCCACCGAGGTGGCCGCCGAGGACGCCGACCCCTGGAGCCAGCGCAACGGCTGGCGTCTGCACGGCGGCGCGCGCCGGCGCTTCGACCTGCTGGTGGGCAAGACCGCCCACCGCGCCACGCTGGAGCGCCTGCACGACGGCGCACTGCGCCTGGGCGTGGGCGGCGAATTCTGGTCCTTCAGCGCCCAGCCGCTGGGCGAGCACCGCTACGACGTGCTGCTGGGCGGCCAGCGCCACACGCTGACCGTCTACCGCCAGGGCGAGCGCGCCACCGTGTTCGCCGACAGCGGCCACCTGGAGCTGCTGGACATCGACCCGATCGCCCATGCCGGCGACCACGCGGGCGAAGGCGGCCGCCTGACCGCGCCGATGCCCGGCAAGGTGATTGCGCTGCACGCGAAGGCGGGCGACACCGTCAAGGCCGGCCAGGCGCTGGCGGTGATGGAGGCCATGAAGATGGAACACACGCTGGCCGCGCCGCGCGACGGTGTGGTGGCCGAGCTGCTCTACGCGGTGGGCGACCAGGTCGCCGAAGGCGCCGAGCTGCTGAAGCTGGCCGAGGAGTGAGCACGATGAGCCTGCCCAGCCATGTGACGATCGTCGAGGTCGGCCCGCGCGACGGCCTGCAGAACGAGAAGCAGGCGGTCGACACGGCCGTCAAGGTCGAGCTGATCCACCGCCTGCAGGCCGCCGGCCTGAAGGAGATCGAGGCCACCAGCTTCGTCAGCCCCAAGTGGGTGCCGCAGATGGCCGACAACGCCGCGGTGATGGCCGGCATCACCCGCCAGAGCGGCGTGCGCTACAGCGTGCTGACGCCCAACCTCAAGGGCTGGGAAGCGGCGGCCGTCACGCGGCCTGACGAGATCGTCGTCTTCGGCGCCGCCTCCGAGGCCTTCAGCCAGAAGAACATCAACTGCAGCATCGCCGAGTCGATCGAGCGCTTCGCGCCGGTGGTCGATGCCGCGCGGGCGGCGGGCGTCAAGGTGCGCGGCGCCATCTCCTGCGCGGTGGGCTGCCCCTACGAGGGCGAGATCGCGCCTGAGCGGGTGGCCCTGGTGGCGCGGCTGATGGCGCAGATCGGCGTGCAGCATGTGGGCGTGGCCGACACCATCGGTGTGGGCACGCCGCTGAAGGTGCAGCGTGCGCTCGAAGCGGCACTGCAGCACTACCCGCTGCACGAGGTCAGCGGTCATTTCCACGACACCTACGGCATGGCGCTGGCCAACGTGCACGCCAGCCTGCAGCTGGGCATCCGCACCTTTGACACCAGCGTCAGCGGCCTGGGTGGCTGCCCCTATGCCAAGGGCGCCACCGGCAATGTGGCCACCGAGGACGTGGTGTACCTGCTGCATGGACTGGGCATCGACACCGGCATCGACCTGGATGCGCTGATCGACGCCGGGCAGTTCATCCGCGGCGCGCTGGGCCAGCCCAATGGCTCGCGGGTGGCCCGGGCGCTGCTGGCCAGGCGGGCGGCCTGAGGCCGCCCGGCTCGCCGCTCAGATGCCCTTGCGGCAGACCTGGTGGTACACGCCGTCGTTGCCCATCACCCAGTAGCACTTGATGCCGTGGCCCATGCTGTTGCCCTCGCGGGCGTGGACGGTGGGGGCGCTCAGCAGGCCGACGAGGGTGGCGGACACGGCCAGCAGGCCGACGATGCGTTGGAACATGGCAAGAACTCCAGGTGGGTGATCGGTCCACCGGGCTGGTGGTCCGTGCCAAAGACAATGCAGAAGATGTGCCAAATGCACATTCACTGGAGAATCAAGCACTTGCATCGATATGCGGGCTTGCATCGGGGCATTTGCCCCACCGGGCCGGGGCGCATCCCCCACCGGCCCGCCTGAGACAATCCGCGCCATGCGCTCCTCCCGCCTGGTCCTCGCCTGTGCTGCTGTGCTGCTCACGGCCGGCGCCGCCACCGCGGCCGACGACGCCAGCTCGCCCACGCTGCGCAAGATCCGCGACACCGGTCTGATCACGCTGGGCTACCGCGATGCGTCGGTGCCGTTCTCGTACCTGGACGCCAAGCGTCGCCCGGTGGGTTACTCGCTGGACCTGTGCCACCACGTGGTGGCGGCGGTGCGCCAGCGCCTGAAGCTGCCCGACCTGGAGGTGCGCCACATGCTGGTCAGCTCGGCCACCCGCTTTCCGCTGGTGGCCAACGGCACGGTGGACATCGAATGCGGCGTCACCACCAACACCGCCGAGCGCCAGCGCAGCGTGGCCTTTTCGCTGACCACCTTTGTCGCCGCCAGCCGGCTGCTGGTGCGCGAGGACTCGTCGATCAGCAGCATCGAGGACCTGCGCGAACAGCCGGTGGCCTCGACGCTGGCCACCACCAGCATCCAGTTCCTGCACCAGCTCAACCAGTCGCGCCAGCTGGAGATGCGCATCCTGGCCGGCCTGGACGATGTCGAGGGCATGCGCATGGTGCTCAACGGCCGCGCCGTGGCCTATGCCATGGACGACGTGCTGCTCTACAGCATGAAGGCCACCCACCCCGCAGCCGCCAGCCTGCGCATTGCGCCGCTTGCCCTCACCACCGAGCCCTATGCGCTGGTGCTGCGCAAGGACGACCCGGCCTTCAAGCAGCTGGTCGATGGCGTGCTGGCGCGCCTGTACCGCAGTGGCGAGATCGAGGCCATCTACCAGCGCTGGTTCGAGCAGCCGATCGAGCCGCGCGGCATCACGCTGAAGATGCCGATGAGCGAGGCCTTGCGCCGCGTCGTGCGCCATCCCACCGACACCGCCGACGCGGCGGCCTACCAATGAGCCCCGACACGCCGATCGCCGTGGTCGACTTCGAGACCACCGGCATGGGCCCCGCCCAGGGCGCGCGCGCCACCGAGATCGCGGTGGTGCTGGTGCAGGATGGCCGCATCGTCGACCGCTACCAGAGCCTGATGTACACCGGCGTCTACATCCCCTCGTTCATCGTGCAGCTGACCGGCATCACCAACGCCATGCTGCAGGACGCGCCGCCCGCCGAGCAGGTGATGCGCGAGGTGGCCGTCTTCACCCGTGGCCTGCCGCTGGTGGCCCACAACGCCGCCTTCGACCGCGGCTTCTGGCAGGCCGAGATGGCGCGCGCTGACGTGCCGCCCGACCCGGCCCATGCCTTCGCCTGCACCGTGCTGCTGTCGCGCCGCCTGTACCCCGAGGCGCCCAGCCGCAAGCTGGGGGCGCTGGGCGACTGGCTGGGGCTGGAGCGCGACGGCCGCGCCCACCGCGCGATGTCCGACGCCGACCTCACCGCGCAGCTGCTGATCCGCCTGCAGCGCGACGTGGAGCGCCGCTTTGCCGCCGAGCTGGGCGAGCGCGCGGTGGACCACGCGCTGCTGGAGCGCCTGCAGCGCGCCCAGCGCCAGCAGCTGGCCCGCTGCATCGCCCAGGCATGACACCCGCCGCACTGCGCGCCAGCCGGGTGCAGTTCCTGGCGCTGGGCGGCTTCATGGGCGCCTGGGGGGCGCACGTGCCCAGCCTGAAGAGCGCGCACGCGCTGAGCGACGGTCAGCTGGGCGCGGTGCTGCTGTGCGCGGCGCTGGGCTCAGCCGCGATGCTGCCCTTTACCGCGCCGCTGGTGCACCGCCTGGGCCCGCGCCAGATGGCACGGGTCAGCGCCAGCGTCATCGCAGGGGCCATGGCGCTTCTGCTGCATGCGCCCGGCATGGTGCCGCTGGCGCTGCTGGCGGCGGCGCTGGGTGCCGGGGCCTCGCTGCTGGACGTGTCGGTCAACGCCGAGGCGGTGCTGATCGAGGAGCGCCTGGGCCGCCCCTGCCTGATCGGCCTGCACGCCATGTTCAGCGTGGGCGGCATGGCCGCCGCCGGCGCGGTGGCGCTGCTGCTGCGCGCCGCCGTGTCGCCCGGCGCGCAGTTGCTGCTGTTGCCGGCGCTGCTGTGGGCGGCGATGGCCTGGGCCTGTGGCGCCATGCTCTCGCAGCCTGGCCATGGCAGTGCCGAGCACGCGCGCTGGCAATGGCCGCGCGGGCGGCTGCTGGCGCTGGGCCTGCTGGCAGGCGCCGGCTTCCTGGCCGAGGGCGCGATGTACGACTGGAGTGTGGTGCTGATGCGCGACGTGATGCAGGCCCCGCCCGACATCGCCGCGCTGGGCTACGCCGCCTTTGCCGGCGCGATGGCCGCGGCCCGCTTCGGTGGCGACTGGCTGCGCCAGCGCTGGCCGGCGCATCAGTTGCTGGCCGCACACGGCCTGCTGGCGGCGGTGGCGATGGCTGCGGTGCTGACCATGCAGTCGCCGTGGCCGGCGCTGCTGGGCCTGGCGGTGGTGGGCCTGGGCCTGGCCAACATCGCGCCGCTGATCTACCGCGTGGCCAGCCAGCAGCCCGGGGTCACGCCGGCCGCCGGCATCTCGGCGGTGGTGGCGGTCAGCTTCATCGGCTTTGTCGGCGGCCCGCCGCTGATCGGTGCGCTGGCCGAGGCCTGGGGGCTGCGGCTGGCGCTGGTCGCGGTGGTGCTGGCGGCGCTGGCGCTGGTGCCGGGCGCGCGGGCCGCCCGGTGAACCAGGCAACGCTGAACAAGTCCCTCGCGGCGTGCGCATCCCTGCTTCAGGCGGTCTGCTGCGTTACACATCCTCGCCATAGCCCAGGCTATGGCTGTGGTGTGCGCCTTGCAGCCCATCCCGAATCAGGGCGCGCCCATCCGCGGCGACTTGTTCAGCGTCGCCTCAGGCCGGTCCGATCGCCGGCCGCTCGGCCAGCCTGGCGCGCCAGCGCAGCAGGTGCGGGTGGCGCTCATCGGGCCGCTGTCTGGCCGCCCGCGCAAAGTCCACCGCCACCACCGCGGTGATGTCGGCCACGCTGAAGGATTCACCGGCCAGCCAGGGCCGGTCGGCCAGGCGCGTGTCCAGCGCGGTGAAGAACTGCTGCAGGCGCAGCACGCCGCGTTCGGCCAGCTCGGGAATCTGTGCGTAGTCCACCGGACCCGGCAGGGCGCGGCCGCGCATCGCGGGCGAACTGTTGCGCAGCACCTCGGCCACTGCCAGCAGGCCCTCGAACTCGGCGCGCCAGTGCCAGTGCGCCACCTCGGCCTTCTCTTCGGGCGTGCGGCCGGTCAGCGGCGGCTCGGGGAAGCGCGCCTCCAGGTAGGCCAGGATCGCGGCGTTGTCGGTCAACACCGGTCCGCCCTCGATGCGCAGCGCCGGCACCGTGCACAGCGGGTTGACGGCGCGGAAGGCCTCGGTGAACTGCTCACCCTGGCGCAGGTCCACCGCCACCGTGGTGTGCGCCACCCCCTTCTCGGCCAGCAGGATGCGCGCCCGGCGCGGGCTGGGCGCGGTGAGGCAGTCGTACAGCGTCAGGTCACCCTGGCTCATGTGGCGCTGCCCGGGTGACGCGCGCGGTCGATGTCGGCCGCCTCGTGCCGCTCGGCCAGCTGCGCATCGGCCGCACCCCAGGTGCGGTTGACGATGCGCCCGCGCTGCACCGCCGGCCGCTGGGCGATCTCATCGGCCCAGCGGATCACATGGGTGTACTCGTGCACCGACAGGAACTCGCCCGCTTCGTAGAGCTGGCCCTTGGCCAGCGCACCGTACCAGGGCCAGACTGCGATGTCGGCAATGCTGTAGTCGTCACCCGCCAGGTAGCGGCTCTCCGCCAGGCGGCGGTCCAGCACATCCATCTGCCGCTTGGCCTCCATCGCGAAACGGTTGATCGCGTACTCGAACTTCTCCGGCGCGTAGGCGTAGAAATGGCCGAAGCCGCCGCCCAGGTAGGGCGCACTGCCCATCTGCCAGAACAGCCAGGACAGGCACTCGGCGCGTTGCGCACCGGTGGGCAGCAGCGCGCCGAACTTCTCGGCCAGGTACAGCAGGATCGCACCCGACTCGAACACCCGCACCGGCTGCGGCCCGCTGCGGTCCATCAGCGCCGGGATCTTCGAATTGGGGTTGACCTCGACGAAGCCGCTGCCGAACTGGTCGCCCTCCTGGATGCGGATCAGCCAGGCGTCGTACTCGGCGCCGGTGTGCCCCAGGGCCAGCAGTTCCTCCAGCATCACCGTCACCTTCACGCCATTGGGCGTGGCCAGCGAATACAGCTGCAGCGGGTGCCGGCCCACCGGCAGGTCTTTGTCGTGCGTGGGCCCGGCGATCGGGCGGTTGATGCTGGCAAAGCGACCGCCGTTGGCGCGGTCCCAGGTCCAGACCTTGGGAGGGGTGTAGGGCTCACTCATGCGGGCCAGTGTAGGCAGTGACGCCGCTTGGCGCCGCCCACCCGCGGGAAGACCCTGGCGCCGGGCCGCCCCCGGGAACTGGGGGGCTGACCCGCGGCGCGGCGCGCCACAGAATCGGGCACGCCCCGGTTCCTCAGGAGTCGCCGATGAGCCCCGCCCCGTCTGACCTGCCCTGGTACGGCCGCCGCCGTGTGCCCCTGGCCGTGCTGGCCGTGCTGTGGAACGCGGTGGGCGCGCTGGACTTCACGATGACCCAGACGCGCAACGCCAGCTACCTGGCCGACTTCCCGCCCGAGATGATGGCCTACATCGACAGCCTGCCCGGCTGGGTGCATGTGGCCTGGGGCGTGGGCACCTGGGGTGGCCTGATCGGTGCGCTGCTGATGCTGGTCGGCCGCCGCGCGGCGCTGTGGCCTTACGCCGCCTCGCTGGCCGGGTCGGCCGCGGTCTTCGTGCAGAACCACCTGCTGACCCAGCCGCCGGCCGGCATGGGCGGCACCGGGCCAATGCTGTTCTCGCTGCTGATCGTGGTGCTGGCGGGGCTGCAGTGGGGGTGGGCGCGGCGGGGGGCATTGGCAGGCTGGTTGCGTTGATGTCCGGAATGTAGGCGTCGAGGGCGGTTCGGCAACAGCTTCAGCCGGTCGGTCCAGGTGGTCGACGGGTCTGCTGGCGCCGCCCGGAGCGGTCTGTCTCGAGACGCAGCCATCGGCACCTCCGTGGACTGGGCAGAGATTCACATGCTCACCGCCCAACCGCCACTGCGGGCCTGTCGAGTGGCATGGCTGTCGGCCATTGCCCATGTCGGGCAGAGCAGGCGAAGACCGAAGGACGTTGATACCGAGGCCTTCTCACGGCACGTCTCTTCGCTATTGACCCAGGCCAAGGTCTCCCAGCTGTCACGGACCACGGCCCTGCGTCGTCTCGCGGCACGCTCAGCGTAGACCCGGGCTCAGCCAAGCTCAGTCGACCATGGTCGGCAGGCATGCCTTGAAGCCGTCGTTCCGCGACGGTGTGTGAAAGCTTGCCGTGCGGGCGGCCCTCCGTCCGCGCGGTCGATGAACGCCGACGATCGGTCCCTGGTGTCAGCCCCCCTCCTGTCTGGCGCAGAGCACCCTGCCAAACGCCGGTTCCGCCTGGTGCGGCGCAGTGCTGCCAGCACAAGGGGCGCACGGGTCGGGCGCGTCTCGAAGACGTTGGGTTGGTCGTCCATCGGCCAAGCGCCCAACCCCGGCGGTGGATCGGCAAGAATGGCCAGCCATGACCCCGATTCACCATTGGCAGGCCACCCGCCGCCTGCGCCTGCTACTCCAGACGCTGCGCGACCTGTTGGTGTCGCTGGGCCCGCTGCTGCTGCTCGGCGGAGGCCTGCTGGTGGCGGCCTACTGGTGGCTCGATCCGCAGCCGCCGCGTCAGGTGAGGCTGGCCACCGGCCCGGCCGGAAGTGCCTATGCCGGCTTCGGTGAGGGCTATGCGAAAGCGCTGGCGCGCGAGCACATCCAGGTCGATCTGATCGCCAGCGAGGGCGCACAGGACGATCTGGCCCTTTTGCGCGCGGGGACGGCCGATGTGGGCTTTGTCCGTGGCGGCATGGCCGATCCGGTGGCCGACACCGAGGCCGGCATCGTCTCGCTGGGCAGCCTGTTCTACGAGCCGATCTGGATCTTCTATCGCCGCGATCTCGACATCGCGCGCCGCCAGCCCGGCGGCGAACTGCAGCGCCTGGCCCAGCTGCGCGGCCTGCGCGTCAGTGTGGATCAGGACGGCAGCGGTGTGCCCCAGATTGTCGAGAAGCTGCTGGCGCTCAACCAGCTCAAGCCGACCGATCTGCGGCTGTCCCATCTGGCGCCCGACGCCGCCGGCCTGGCCCTGCGCCAGGGCCGCTTGGACGCCGCGGTGCTGATTTCGGCGCCGCAGGCCGGCCTGATCCGAGCGCTGCTGCGCGATCCGGCCATCGCGCTGATGGCCTTCGAGCAGAACGAGGCCTATTCGCGCCACCTGCCCTTCCTGTCCACCGTGACGCTGCCGCGCGGTGTGGTGGACCTGGGGGCCGACGTGCCGCGTCACGACGTGCCCCTGCTGGCCACCACGACCGCACTGCTGGCGCGCGAGCAGACGCACCCTGCGCTGCGCCAGCTGTTCGCGCAGGCGGCCCTGAGCCTGCACAGCGAGGCTGGCTGGTTCAATGGCACGCGCGATTTCCCCAACACCCGCACCAGCGAGCTGCCGGTCAGCGCCGAGGGCGACCGCGCGATCAACGGCACGCCGCCGGCCTGGGCGCGCTACCTGCCCTTCTGGGCCGGCAATCTGCTGGAACGCATGTGGCTGGTGGTCGGCGGCCTGCTGGTGCTGATGCTTCCGCTGTCGCGCGTCGTGCCGCCGCTCTACACCTTCCGCGTGCGCTCGCGGGTGTTCCGCTGGTATGCGCGACTGCGCGAGGTGGAAGCCAAACTGGAAGCCGGCACCGGCGAGCGCGATGCTTTGCTCGACGAGCTGGACGAACTGGACCGTGTCACGCACCGCATTGCGGTGCCGCTGTCCTATGCCGACGAGCTGTACGCGCTGCGCAACAACATCCATGCGGTGCGCAAGCGCCTGCTGGCCCAGCGATCCCGGCCAACGGAGGTGCCTGCTGACGGATCAAGTTGACGGCCGCCCGATCAGCCGGCGCCGCGTCCATGGTGGCGGCCCGCCATCAACCGCGCCGTGTGGCTGCTCCGGGCCGATAACGGCCGGCCAGAGTCGCAGGGCGACCTTCTGAGTTCAGGCTGAAGCCGCCTGGTTTCCCCGGTCACTCACGACTTCGTCTTCACCCCCGCTGGCAGGGGCTTGGCCGCCAGCGTGCGCAGCTGGCCCACCAGCGCGTTGTGCGCATCCAGGAAGGCCGCGGCGATCACCTTGCCTTCGTTGGTGTTGCTCCAACCCAGCGCGCCGATGCCGCCGCCCTGGCCGCCGACCAGTCCCCCCAGGCCCAGGTCGGTGGTGCGGGCCGACCCGGTGGCGGCAGAGAGTTGCTCGGTGGTCTCGTTGTCGGTCAGCAGCAGCACGACCTGGGCTTCCTTGATGCGCACCTGCTCGGCGGCGCCGGCCAGCCTGTTGAGCACCGGGATCATGGCCAGGATGCCGCCGATCTGGCGGCCGGCGTCCTGCTCCGAGAAGACCAGGCTGGGCACCACGCTGTACTGGGCCATCAGGCCGCGGCCCTTCTGGACGTCGCCGTCGGCGCGCAGCACGCCGGCGTCCTTCAGTTCCTGCTCGCGCCGGGTGGCCTTCAGACCGGCGTTGCGGTCGACGATGCGAAAGCAGCCGCTTTGCTGCATCACCACGCGCACCAGCGGCAGCGGCGACTCGGGCAGGCCGCCGCGGCCGACGCCGGTGTAGCCGTTCTGGTTCTCCTCCAGCGCGACCACGGCGATCGGCGCGTCGCAGGTCTGCAAGGCGCGCGCCGCGTTCTGCGCGCCCGTGGGCCCGCCGCTGCCGGTGACGACCGAGCCACCCTGGCCCAGCTCGACGCCCTGCTTGCCGCAGCCGGCCAGCGCGATGATGACAAGGGCGGCGCCTGCGGCGCGCCCCCAGTGGGGTGATGACATGTCGGCTCCCTGGTGTGCGCGGGCGCCTGTGGCGGCACCTCTCACGAACGGTCATGAATGTAGCAGTCCGCCCGGCGGGGCCGCTGCATCGCGCCGCTTAACTGTGGCTCCGAACGGCCGAAAGAACCGGCTGACGCCGGCGGCCTTCGGCCGGTTGCGCCATGCCTGATCGCTTCACTCCATCACACATGCCCACGGGCCTTCTCGATCCCGGACAGGGTCTGAACAGCATCCGCTGGCGCTTTGCGCTGGCGGGCGGCGTGCTGGGCGCGCTGGCCGCCCTGGGCAGTGTCACGGCGCTGGGCGGGGGGGCGCTGGGTCAGCCGCGTACTTGGGCGGTCGTGGCGGGCGCGGCGGTGGGCGTCGGGGCGGCGATCTTCTGGATGGCCAGCCGGCTGACCAACCTGGTCGACGCGCTGCGCCGCAGCACCGAGGCGATCGCCGACGGCGACTTCGGCGCCCCGGTCGAGGTGGACTGCGCCTGCGAGATTGGCGGCCTGGCCAACAGCTTCCGCCGCATGCGCAGCCGGCTCAACGACAACGTGCTGCGCATCAACCTGCTGGCCTACACCGACCCGATCACCCGCCTGCCCAATCGCAGCGTGGTCGACCGGCTGCTGAACTTCGCGCTGGATCCGTCGCGCAGCGAGACCTACCGCGCGGCGATCATCTTCATCGACCTGGACGGCTTCAAGCGGGTCAACGACACCCTGGGCCACGCCGGTGGCGACGCCCTGCTGGCCCAGGCCGCCGAGCGCCTGCTGCAGCAGGGCCTGGGGCGCGACCTGCACACCATCGACACCTGCCTGGACGCCTTCGGCACACCCTGCGACCGGCTGCCGCGCGATGTCGTCTTCGCCCGCTTCGCCGGTGATGAGTTCGTGGCCATCCTGCCGGGCACGACCGATCGGGCCGAACTGGCCGAGATCGGCGAGCGCATCGTGCGCTCGCTGGCCGCGCCCTTCAGCGTCCAGGGTCAGGAGGTGACGGTGGGCGCCAGCCTGGGCATTGCGATCACGCCCGACGACTCGGTGGACCCGAAGGAGATCCTGGCCTTCGCCGACCTGGCGATGTACGGCTCCAAGCAGGCCGGCAAGTCGCGCTACCAGTTCTTCGACCAGCAGGCCCGCCAGGCGCTGCTGGACGCCACCCGCATCGAGGCCGAGTTGCGTGTGGCGCTGGAGCAGGGGCAGCTGCGCCTGCACTTCCAGCCCAAGTTCCAGCTGCGCGATGGCCAGCTCAGCGGCGTCGAGGCGCTGGTGCGCTGGGCCCATCCCACCCGCGGCCTGCTGCTGCCCGGCGCCTTCATCGACATTGCCGAGCGCAGCGGCCTGATGGGCGAGCTCGGGCGCCAGGTGCTGACGATGGCGGTGGCGCAATGCCGCCAGTGGATGGTCCAGGGCCGGCCGCTGAACGTGGCGGTCAATGTGTCGCCGTCGCAGTTCAGCGATCCGCACTTCTGCACCGAGGTCCTCGAGGCGATCGAGCAGGCCGGCATTCCCGCCGAGCTGCTGTCGATCGAGATCACCGAGTCGATGGCGATGACCGACTTTGCCGCCACCGCGGCCCGTCTGGCGCGCCTGCGCGCGGCCGGCGTGATGATCGCGCTGGATGACTTCGGCATCGGGTTCTCGAACCTCTCGCAGCTGTCCCGTCTGCCGCTGGACATCCTGAAGGTCGACCGCTCGCTGGTCAGCGCGCTGGGCACCGACCCGCGTGCCGACGCGATCGTGCGCGCCATCATCGGCATGGCGCATGCGCTGAGCTGCCGGGTGATCGCCGAAGGCATCGAGACCGAGCCCCAGCGCGCGCATGTGCGTGACCTGGGCTGCGACTGCGGCCAGGGCTTCCTGCTGGGTCGTCCGGTCCCGGCCGATGCCGTGGTGCTGCTGCCGGGGGCGGCGGTCGAACCTGCGCTGGCGTCCTGACGCGCGGGCGCGCGATGCCGGGCGACGGGCACAGCCGCCACAATCGGGCGATGCACATTGCCATCCTCACCTTCCAGGGCTTCAACGAGCTGGACTCGCTGATTGCGCTGGGCTTGCTCAACCGCATCCGGCGGCCCGACTGGCGCGTCAGCCTGTGCTGTCCCGAGGCCAGCGTCACTTCGATGAACGGGGTGACGGTGCAGGCGCAGTCGATGCTGGAGGAAGCGGCCGACGCCGAGGTGGTGCTGGTCGGCAGCGGCCTGCGCACCCGCGAGGTCTGCGCCGACCCGGCACTGCTGGCCCGCCTGCGGCTGGACCCGGCGCGGCAACTGATCGGCGCGCAGTGCTCGGGCACGCTGCTGCTGGCGCGGCTGGGCCTGCTGGGCGCGGTGCCGGCCTGCACCGACCTGACCACCAGGCCCTGGGTGCAGGAGGCGGGCGTCCAGGTGCTGGAGCAGCCTTTCTACGCCGCCGGCAACCTGGCCACCGCGGGCGGCTGCCTGGCCTCGGTCTACCTGGCGGCCTGGGTGCTGGCGCGCACCGAAGGCCTGGACGCCGCGCGCCAGGCGCTGCACTACGTGGCGCCGGTGGGCGAGAAGGAGGCCAGCGTCGAGCGGGCGATGGCGGCGATCGGGCCCTATCTGGCCTGAGATCGGGTCAGCCGGCCACCACCGCAATGCCCTTGAGCTGCCCGGCCTGCGCCGGACCCTGCGGCCGCGGGTAGCGCTGCGGATCCCAGCGGTGCATCAGCTCGGCCTCGCGCGCGCGCGCCAGCGCCAGGTTGGCCAGCTTCACATGGCCGAAGCCGCGCACCTGCTGCGGCAGAGCGGCGATCTGCTGCGCCAGCGGCAGGCGATCGGCGTTCAGGCCCGCGGCCAGTTCGTCCAGTCGCTGCTCGAAGGCGCTGATCAACGCCCGTTCCAGGCGACGCTCCTCGGTGCGGCCGAACACATCCAGCGCGCTGCCGCGCAGACCGCGCAGGCCGGCCAGCACCCGCATCGCGCTGCGCAGCCAGGGGCCCATGACGATCTTGCGCGGCGCCACGCCACCGCGCGGCGGTCGCAGCAGCGGCGGGGCCATGTGGAAGGCCAGTTGCAGGTCGCCGTCGAACTGTTCGCGCAGCGCGGCCTCGAAGCCGGGGTCGCTGTACAGGCGCGCCACCTCGTACTCGTCCTTGTAGCTCATCAGCCGGGCCAGGCTGGTGGCGGCGGTTCGGGTCAGCGGCAGCGCGGGGTCGCGGCCCAGGCCCGCCTCGGCGGCGCGCAGTCGGGTGATGCGGTCGCGGAAGCGCTCGGCCCAGGCGGGGTTCTGCCAGGCGCTCAGCTGCGCTTGCAGACGGGTCAGCAGCGCGTCCAGCGAGTCGTCCAGCGGCGCGGCGGCAGGTGCAGCACGCAGCGCCGCCAGCGCCGCGGGATCGGCGGCGGCCAGGCGACCCAGGCCGAAGGCGCGCAGGTTGGCCTCCACCGCCACGCCGTTCAGGCGGATCGCCTGCGTCAGCGCGCCCAGGCTCACCGGCACCAGACCGCGCTGCCAGGCCCAACCCATCGCCAGGATGTTGCTGGTGACGGTGTCGCCCAGGAACTCCTCGGCCAGGCTTTGCGCGTCGAAGGTCTCGACGCGCTCGTCGCCGGCCGCGAAGCGCATCTTCTCGAGCAGCGCGTCGATCTGCAGTGACGCATCGGGCACGCGCAGCGATTCGGCCACCGGCACCGGGTGGGTGTTGGCCAGGATGCGGGTGCGGCCGTGGCGCACGGTCTGCAGCGCGTCGGCGCTGGCGCCCACCACCAGGTCGCAGGCCAGCAGGGCGTCGGCCTGCTGGGTGTCGATGCGCACCTGGTGCAGCCGCTCGGGCGTGTCGGCCAGGCGCACGAAGCTCAGCACCGAGCCGCCCTTCTGCGCAAAGCCCATGAAGTCGAGCACGCTGGCGCGGTGGCCCTGCAGGTGCGCGGCCATGGCGATCACCGCGCCCACCGTGACCACGCCGGTGCCGCCGACGCCGGTGACCAGCAGGTCCCAAGGGCCGGTCCAGGTGTGCGCAGCGGGCTGCGGCAGGGCGGCCACGCGCGCATCGAAGGCGGCGGGGTCGGATGAGATGGCACCACTGCGCTTGCGCAGCGTGCCGCCGGTGACGCTGACGAAGCTGGGGCAGAAGCCCTTGGCGCAGCTGTAGTCCTTGTTGCAGGCGGTCTGGTCGATGCGGCGCTTGCGGCCCAGCGGGGTCTCGTGCGGCAGCACGGCCACGCAGTTGCTCTGCACGGTGCAGTCGCCGCAGCCTTCGCAGACCGCGTCGTAGATGAACAGGCGCTTGGGCGGGTCGGCCAGCTTGCCCTGCTTGCGGCGGCGGCGCTTCTCGGCCGCGCAGGTCTGCTCGTAGATCAGCACGGTGACACCGGCCACCTCGCGCAACTCGCGCTGCACGGCGTCCAGTGCCTCGCGGGGATGGAACTGGGTGCCGGCGGGGAAGCGGTCCTTGATCGCGTCGTACTTGCCGATGTCGTCGCTGACCACCACCACCCGCTTCACGCCCTCGCTCTCCACCTGGCGGGCGATCGCGTCCACGGTGATCACGCCATCCACCGGCTGGCCGCCGGTCATCGCCACCGCGTCGTTGAACAGGATCTTGTAGGTCAGCGTGGCCTTGGCCGCCACCGCCTGGCGGATCGCCAGGTAGCCGGAGTGGTAATAGGTGCCGTCGCCCAGGTTCTGGAAGACATGTGGTGTCCTGGTGAACATCGCGTGCGAGACCCAGTCCACGCCTTCGCCGCCCATCTGGATCAGGCCGGCGGTGCTGCGGTCCATCCAGTTGGCCATGAAGTGGCAGCCGATGCCGGCGCGGGCGGTGCTGCCCTCTGGGACCTTGGTGCTGGTGTTGTGCGGGCAGCCGGCGCAGAAGTAGGGCAGACGCTTGACGCTGTCGCCCACGTTGGACAGCAGCGCCGGCGGCGTGAAGTCATGGACGTGCGGCATCAGGTGGCGCAGGTGGTTGCGGAAGGTCTCCTGGCGCGGGAAGTGTTCGGCGAACCAGTGCGCGACGATCTCGATCAGGCGCGAGGGGCGCAGCTCGCCCAGCGCCGACACCAGCGGCTTGCCCTGGCGGTCGTGCTTGCCCACGATCACCGGGCGGGCGTGGGTGGGCGCGTTGTAGAACAGCTCTTTCAGCTGCTGCTCGACGATCGCGCCCTTCTCCTCGATGACCAGGATCTCCTTCAGGCCACGCGCGAAGTGGCGCAGGCGCGTGGTTTCCAGCGGCCAGGACAGGCCCACCTTGTACAGGCGCACGCCGGCCTCGGCCAGCATCGCCGGCGTGATCTCCAGCCGGCGCAGCACCTCCATCAGGTCGTGGTGCGCCTTGCCGCAGGTGACGATGCCCACGGTGGCGTCCACGCTGGCGATGACCTCGCGGTCGATGGTGTTGACGCGCGCGAAGGCGGCCACCGCGGCCAGCTTGTCGGCCAGGCGCGACTCGATGCGCAGCGAGGGCAGGTCGGGCCAGCGGTAGTGCAGACCATCGGGCGGCGGCTGGTGGCCGGTCAGCGCGCGCACGGTGTCGGCGTCCACCCAGGCGGCGCGGCGCGCGGCGATCAGGTCCAGGTCCACCGTGCCGGCGCTCTCCACCACCTCGGACAGCGCGGTCAACCCCACCCAGGCGCCGCTGTAGCGCGACAGCGCCCAGCCATACAGGCCGAACTCGACGATCTCGGCCACATCGGCGGGTGCCACGATCGGCATCTGCCAGCCGATCATCGCGTGCTCGCTCTGGTGCGGCATGCTCGACGAGACGCAGCCGTGGTCGTCGCCCGCCACCACCAGCACGCCGCCCAGCGGCGATGAGCCGTAGGCGTTGCCGTGCTTGAGCGCATCGGCCGCGCGGTCCACGCCCGGGCCCTTGCCGTACCACAGCGCGAACACGCCCTCCACGGTGCGCTCCGGGTCGCTCTGCACCCGCTGCGTGCCCAGCACCTGGGTGGCGGCCAGTTCCTCGTTGATGGCGGGCACGAAGCGGATGCCCGCGTCCTCCAGCCGCCGGCCGGCCTTCCACACCGCCTGGTCGACCATGCCCAGCGGCGAGCCGCGGTAGCCGCTGATGAAGCCCGCGGTGTTCAGCCCGGCGGCCGCGTCGGCCTGGCGCTGCATGTGCAACAGCCGCACCAGGGCCTGGGTGCCGCTGAAGAAGACGGTGCCACGCTCGGCCCACAGGCCGTCGGCGAGCTGGTAGTCGGGGCGGGCGAGGGCGGGGGTGGGCATCGGGTGGTCCATGGCGTGATCCTCGGGCCTGGGCAGAGGAATGATCTTCCTGGCTGGTTCGGGGTCAACCCTGGGAAATCGCTGACCCGTTCTCCATTTCCTGCGAATGGAGAACAGATGTTCTTCATGCTGGGGTCCTGAGCGGTCTGGATTCCGAATGTGCAGCGCTTCAGGGTAATCCCGATCTGGCAGTGAATTACATTGGTACCAATGTATTTGACTCATCGGACAGGCCAGCAAAGCCTGGGGACGGAAGCACATGGACGCGATACCACTGCTGTCATCGCTGACCTGGCCCGTGGCCATCGGGCTGGGCTGGGTCGTGGGCGAACTGGCCTACCGCGCCTGGGGCGTGCCACGGGTGGCGGCCTACGGCCTGTTGGGATTCCTGCTGGGCGGCACGCAGTTGGGCTGGCTGGGTGATGTGCACCAGCGCGAACTGCTGTGGCTGGTGCATGTGGCCTTCGGCCTGACGCTGTTCGAGTTCGGCTACCGCATCAACCTGAACTGGCTGCTGCGCAACCCCGGCTTCACCGCGCAGGGCGTGATCGAGTCGCTGCTGATCTTTCTGCTGGTGTGGCTGGCCTGCGGCTGGCTGGGCATGGAGCCGCTGCTGTCCTGGATGGTGGCCGCGCTGGCGGCCAGTGGCTCGCCGGCCGGGCTGATGCGGGTGATCAACGAAGGCCGGGCCTCGGGCATCGTCACCGAACGCGCGCTGCACGGCTCGGCGCTGCAGTGCGTGATCGCGGTGCTGTTGTTCAAGCTGGCTGCCGGTGCGTGGACGCTCAGCAGCCTGGGCGACTGGGGGCAGGCGCTGTGGAACAGCGGCGCCATGCTGCTGGGCTCGGCGGCGCTGGGCGTGGGCTTTGGCGTGCTGCTGCCCTGGCTGATCGACCGCCTGGGCCCGCCGGTGCCCGACACCACGCTGCCCTATGCGATCGCCGTGATGCTGCTGGTGTCGGTGACGCTGGCCTGGACGCTGTCGCCGGTGCTGGCCACGCTGGTCTTCGGGCTGGTCGCGCGCCACCGGCGGATCGGCCTGACCAGCGCGCAGCGCAACTTCGGCGCGCTGGGCGACGTGATGGCGGTGCTGCTGTTCATCTTCGCCGGGGCGGCGCTGGACATCACCCTGGTGCTGCAGGGCTGGTGGGTGGGCGTGCTGATCGTGCTGCTGCGCCTGGGGGTGAAGCTGGGCGTGGCCTGGGTGGCCGCGCGCGGTGACGGCCTGGGGCGCCACAAGGCGATGCTGGCGGGCGTGGCGTCGACCCCGATCTCGGTCTTCGTGATCCTGCTGCTGGAGCAGGCGCGGGTGATGGGTCTGGATGTGCTGGGCACGATCGCCCCGCTGGCCGCCGCCACCTGGCTGCTCGAGATCGCCGGCCCTGCGCTGACCCGCTGGGCCCTCAAGCGTGCCCATGAACTGGCCCCGCCCGAGGGCCGCTGAACCGGAGCCTGTCCATGCCCCTGCCTCCCTTCGCTGCCTCGCGCGCCCTGAGCCTGGGCGTGGAGCTTGAGCTGCAGCTGGTGAGCCTGAGCGACCACGACCTGGTCAGCGCCAGCCCCGACATGCTGATGCTGCTGCACCAGGACCCACCGCCCGGCCAGGTGGTCCCCGAAATCACGCAAAGCATGATCGAGGTGTCCACCGGCATCCACCACGAGCACGGCAGCCTGCTGCTGGAGCTGCAGCGCATCCGCGACCGGCTGGTGGCGGTGGGCGACCGCATCAACGTGGGCGTCTGTGGCGGTGGCACCCACCCCTTCCAGCAGTGGAGCGAGCGGCGCATCTTCGACAAGCCGCGCTTCCTGGAGGTGTCCGCGCTGTATGGCTACCTGGCCAAGCAGTTCACGGTCTTCGGCCAGCATGTGCACGTGGGCTGCGCCAGCGGCGACGATGCGCTGTACCTGCTGCACGCGCTGTCGCGCTACGTGCCGCATTTCATCGCGCTGTCGGCCTCCTCGCCCTATGTGCAGCGGCACGACACACTGTTCCAGTCATCGCGGCTGAACGCGGTGAATGCCTTTCCGCTCAGCGGACGCGCACCCTTCGAGCTGTCCTGGCAGGGCTTCGTGGACGGCTACTTCGCGTCGATGGAGCGCACCGGGATCGTGTCCAGCATGAAGGACTTCTACTGGGACATCCGCCCCAAGCCCGAGTACGGCACGATCGAGCTGCGGGTGTGCGACACGCCGCTGAGCGTGGACCACGCCGCCGCGCTGGCCGCCTACCTGCAGTGCCTGTGCCTGCACCTGCTGGAGCGGCGCGAACAGCTGCCTCGCGAGAGTGACTACCTGGTGTACGGCTACAACCGCTTCCAGGCCTGCCGTTTCGGTCTGGACGGCGTGCTGGTCGACCCGCGCGACGCGGTGCAGCGGCCGCTGCGCAATGACATCGCCGACACGCTGGCGCGCCTGCGCACCGACGCCCATGACCTGGGCGCTATGGCGGCGCTGGACCATCTGGAGCGCGTGCTGGCCGGACCGGGCGACGCCCAGCGTCTGCGCGATCGCGCGCGTCAGGCGGGCTGCGCGGAGGCCATCGTCGATCTGGCGCTGCAGCAGTTCCGCGCCTGAGCGCGTGGCCGGCGCGCCTACACTGTGGCGTCTGAACTCGCCCGATCACCGTGGCCCGCAACGCTCCCACCCTCGACCGCTACAGCCTGCGCATCCTGGCCGAATTGCAGCGCGACTCGCGGCAGACGGTGCAGCAGCTGGCGGAGCGGGTGGGCCTGTCGTCCACGCCCTGCTGGAAGCGGGTCAAGGAGATGGAGGCGGCCGGCGTGATCCGCGGCTACACCGCGCTGGTCGACCGCGAGAAGGTGGGGCTGGACCTGGCGGTGGTGGTGGAGGTCAACCTGGGCGAGCATGCCGAGGCCGTGGTGCAGCGTTTCGAGCAGGCGGTGGCCGCCTGCCCGCAGATCGTGCTCTGCCTGGCCACCACCGGCCAGAGCGACTACATCATGACCGTGCTGGTGGCCGACGTGGCCTCGTACGAGCGCTTCCTGCACGACACGCTGTTCAAGCTGCCGGGGGTGGCCCATGTGCGTTCCGCCATCGTGCTCAAGGAGGTCAAGGCCGTCGTGGCCCTGCCGGTGGGGGCTTGATCCGCCGGGTGTGCCGCTGCGCCGCTCGGCTCACTCGATGACCAGCTGACGCAGCCAGCGTGCGCCGGGCGTCACCTCGTGGCGCTGCGCCGGCCCGAAGGGCGGCACCTCCAGCCGCGCGGGCGGCGCGCCGATGGCATTGAGATCCACCGCCTGCGGCTCGCCCACCAGCGTGTCACCCTGCTCGCGCAGTGCAAAGTACAGGCCGTTCCACAGCTTGGCGCCGAACTCGGCCGGGCTCTTGTGCAGGAACAGCAGGCTGTGCTCCAGCCAGGCCAGCTGGCCCGGCGCCACCGTGCCGGGCTGCGCGTAGGGGTAGGGCACCTGGCAGCTGATCTCGGGGCCGCCGGGCAGGCACTTGAATTCGCGCATCGACAGGAAGTGGTCGGTGAAGGCCTCGTGGCGCCAGCGGATGCTGAACTGTCGGGTATCGCCCGCGGCGGGCGTGAAGGTGATGGTGCCGATCGGGGTGCGCTGGCCATCGCCAGTGACCGCCAGCAGGGTCTTGGTGCCGCTGTAATCGAAGGCCCAGGCCGCGGGTGCGGCGGCGCTCAGCAGCGCGGCCAGCCAGAACGCAGCGCGGGCCATGTCAGCGCGCCGCCATGAAGTGGGCCACCAGCGCATTGGCGTGGCCATGGCCCAGGCCGTGCTGGCTCTTCAGCACCGCCACCAGTTCCATGTGTTTCAACGGTCCGGCCGCGCGCAGCACGCCGAACCAGTGCTCGACCGGCTGGCCGTAGGTCTTCTCGATCGACGGGAAGTACGACGCGGGACCTTTGACTTTGGCGGTGTCGGGCATGACGGAATCCTCCAGCGAGGGCCCAAGTATCGTGTCAGCGCAGGCGATCGCGCCAGCGCAGGCCCGGCCGCTCGACCAGCAGGTACATCGCGGCGCCAGCCGCCAGCGCCGCTGCGCCATAGGCGGCAAAGGCCAGCAGCCCGCGGCCCTGCAGCGCGTCGCCCCCGTGCAGTTGCACCAGGTGATAGGCCGGCTTGTGCACCAGGTACAGGCTGTACGAGATGGCCGCCAAGGCCCCGGCGCCAGGCACCTGCCAGCGACCGATCAGGCTGTCGCGACCGGCACCGGCGAACACCAGCGCGGCCAGCGCCACCGACAGCAGTGGCCAGCCGACACTCACCCCGGCCAGGCTGACCCGCTCCTGCAGCACCCAGAAGGCCACCCCCAGGGTGGCCAGTCCTCCCAGCGCCGCGGCGTCGGCCCAGCGCCGTGCGCGCTGCCACCAGTGGGGCCGGCATTGCTGCACCGCGGCCAGCACCACGCCGCACAGCAGGCCGTCGAGCCGGCACCAACTGGGGTAGTACAGGTCCTCGAGGAACCAGTTGCGCGTCATCTCCGGGTCGGTGGCCTGCCCGTGCTGGAACAGCGCCGCGCGCAACGCGATGCCGCCCAGCAGCAGCCCCAGCCCCAGCGCCAACGCGCTGCGCGCCGATCCCCAGCGCCACAGCGCCAGCGCGATCAGCGGGAAGAGGGCGTAGAAATGCTCCTCCACACACAGCGACCAGGCGTGCGAGAAGGCCTGTCTGGCGTTGTAGTCGATCGACAGATTGACGGTGAAGCTCAGGAACTTCCAGGCCGGCTCCATCCCGGGTGCCTCGCGGAAGTCCGGCCATGCCAGGTACAGCGCCAGCGTGGCCAGGTAAGCCGGCAGGATCCGCCAGGCGCGGCGGCGGTAGAAGCCCGTCAGCGACAGCCGCCCATCGCGCCCCAACGCCGCCAGCACCTGCCCGCCGATCAGGTAGCCGCTGAGCACGAAGAACAGGTCCACGCCCATCCAGCCGTGGCGCGACAGCCAGGACCAGTCGGGCCCCAGGCCGCCGACGATCCAGGAGTGGAACAGCATCACCCAGACGATGGCCACGGCGCGCAGCAGGTCAAGTCCGGGCAGGGCGTGGGGCATGGGCGGCGATTGTGGCCTCGCCGTGGCCTGTCACCGAATCGTCAAACAGTTTCACGATAATGGAAGGATGGAAAACAAAGACGCCGTCCCGCTGCTGGCCGCGCTGGCCCAGCCCAACCGGCTGGCGGCCTTCCGCGCCCTGGTGGTGGCCGGGCCCGCAGGGCTGACGCCCGGCGTGCTGGCCGAGCAACTGGGCATGCCGGCGGCCACGCTGTCCTTTCACCTGAAGGCGCTGACCCACGCCGGCCTGGTCGACGCCACCCGCGACGGCCGCCGCCTGATCTACCGCGCCGACTTCAACCGCATGAACGCGCTGCTGGGCTTTCTCACCGCCAACTGCTGCGGTGGCGTGCCCTGCGCGCTGCCCGCCACGTCCTGCCACTGCTGACCTATGACCACCCACGTCCTGATCCTGTGCACCCACAACTCGGCCCGCAGCGTGCTGTCCGAGGGCATGCTCAACCACCTGGCCGCCCAGCGCGGGCTGGATGTGCGGGCCCACAGCGCCGGCAGCGCGCCCAGCGGCCGCATCAACCCCTATGCGCTGCAGGCGCTGCAGGCCGCCGGCGTGGACACCGCCGGCTACCGCAGCAAGAGCTGGGACGAGTTCACCGGCCCCGAGGCGCCGCCGCTGTCCATCGTCATCACGGTGTGCGACAGCGCCGCGGCCGAGACCTGTCCGGTCTTCTTCGGCGGCCCCGGCCAGCAGCCGCTGAAGGTGCACTGGGGCTACCCCGATCCGTCCAACGCCGCCGAGGCCGACAAGCCGCGCGCCTTTGAGCTGACCCGCCAGGCGATCGGCTACAAGATGCTGCAGCTGCTGGACCTTCCGCTGGCGACGCTGCCGCGGCCCGAGTTGCAGGCGGCCCTCGAGCGCATTGCGCGCAGCTGAGCCGGAGGCCGCGATGAGTGTCTTCGAGCGCTACCTGAGCGTCTGGGTCGCCCTGTGCATCGTGGTGGGCATCGCGCTGGGCCAGGTGCTGCCGGGCCCGGTGCAGGCGATCGGCGCGATGGAGGTCGCGAAGGTCAACCTGCCGGTGGGCGCGCTGATCTGGGTGATGATCATCCCGATGCTGCTGCGCATCGACTTCGGTGCGCTGCACCAGGTGCGCGCGCACTGGAAGGGCATCGGCGTCACGCTGTTCGTCAACTGGGCGGTCAAGCCCTTTTCGATGGCGCTGCTGGGCGGCCTGTTCGTGCGCCAGGTCTTCGCGCCCTGGCTGCCGGCGGATCAGCTGGACAGCTACATTGCCGGCCTGATCCTGCTGGCCGCGGCGCCCTGCACGGCGATGGTTTTCGTCTGGAGCCGGCTGACGAATGGCCATCCGCTGTTCACGCTGAGCCAGGTGGCGCTCAACGACCTGATCATGGTGTTCGCCTTCGCGCCGCTGGTGGGCCTGCTGCTGGGCCTGGCCAGCATCACCGTGCCCTGGGACACGCTGCTGGTGTCGGTGGTGCTCTATATCGTGGTGCCGGTGCTGATCGCGCAGGGGCTGCGCCGGGCGCTGCTGGCGCGCGGGCAGGCCGCGTTTGACGCCGCGCTGGCGCGCATCGGCCCGTGGTCGATCGGCGCGCTGCTGGCCACGCTGGTGCTGCTGTTCGCGTTCCAGGGCCGGGCCATCCTGGCGCAGCCGCTGGTGATCGCGATGCTGGCGGTGCCCATCCTGATCCAGGTGCTGTTCAACGCCGGCCTGGCCTATGGCCTGAACCGCTGGCTGGGCGAGGCCCACTGCGTGGCCGCGCCGTCCTGCCTGATCGGTGCCAGCAATTTCTTCGAGCTGGCGGTGGCCGCGGCGATCAGCCTGTTCGGCTTTGAATCCGGCGCCGCGCTGGCCACCGTGGTGGGCGTGCTGATCGAGGTGCCGGTGATGCTGCTGGTGGTGCGCTGGGTCAACCGCAGCAAGGGCTGGTACGAGGCCGCCGGCGCCGCGCGCTGAACCTGCGCGGGATCAAGGCCGGCGGCGCGGGCAGGCGCAAGATGAAGGTCCACCACCAGGAGACACGATGAGCACACTGGACGTTTTCGAGCCCGCGATGTGCTGCCCCAGCGGGGTCTGCGGCGTGGAGGTGGACCCGGTGCTGGCCCAGTTCGGCGCCGACCTGCAGGCGCTGGCCGAAGCCGGTGTGACCGTGCAGCGCCACAGCCTGAGCCATGCGCCGCAGGCCTTCGCGGCCCACCCCGAGGTGCTGCGCGAATTGCAGGCCGGTGTGGAGCGGCTGCCGATCGTCGTGGTCGATGGCCGCATCGCCTCCACCGGCGTCTACCCCGGCAAGCTGCAGATGATGCGCCTGCTGGGCCTGCCCATCGCCAGCGCCGACAAGCCGCACATCAAGCTGGGCGCCTGCGGCTGCGCCCCCGGCCAGTGCTGAGCGTGGCGCCGCGGCTGCCGCAGGCCGACACCCGCTGCCTGTTCTTCACCGGCAAGGGCGGCGTCGGCAAGACCTCGCTGGCCTGTGCCACCGCCTGGCGGCTGGCCGAGACCGGCCGGCGCGTGCTGCTGGTCAGCACCGACCCGGCCTCCAACCTCGACGAGGTGCTGGAAACCCCGCTGAGCGGCGACCCCACGCCGGTGACGGCGGTGCCGGGCCTGAGCGCGCTCAACATCGACCCCGAGGCTGCGGCGGCCGCGTATCGCGAGCGCATGGTCGGCCCCTACCGCGGCGTGCTGCCCGAGGCCGCGCTGCGCAGCATGGAGGAGCAGTTCTCCGGCAGCTGCACGGTCGAGATCGCCGCCTTCGACGCTTTTGCCTCGCTGCTGGCCGGCCAGGGCGCGGCGGCGGGCTTCGACCATGTGGTCTTCGACACCGCGCCCACCGGCCACACGCTGCGCCTGCTGAGCCTGCCTTCGGCCTGGAGCGGCTTCCTGCAGGACAACCGCAGCGGCACGTCCTGTCTGGGGCCGCTGTCGGGCCTGGCGGCGCAGCGCGCGCTGTACGCCCAGGCGCTGGCGGCACTGACCGATCCCGCGCTGACCACCGTGGTCCTGGTGGCCCGCCCCGACACCGCCGCGCTGCGCGAGGCCGAGCGCACCCGCCACGAACTGGCCGACCTGGGCGTGCGCACGCTGGCGCTGGCGCTCAACGGATGGCTGCAGGCACCCAGTGCCGATGCCGTGGCGCAGGCCATGGCGGCACGCCAGCAGGCCGCACTGGCGGCGATGCCCGCCGGACTGGCCGCGCTGCCGCGCAGCGAGACCGGCTTCATCTCGCGCGGCCTGGTGGGCCTGGCGGCGCTGCGGGCCTTTCTGCATCCGGTGGCACAGGTCGAATCCGTGGCGGTCGCGGAATCCGTCGAACTGCCCGGTGGCCTGGCGCCATTGCTGGCCGAGATCGAGGCCGGCGGCCATGGCCTGGTGATGACCATGGGCAAGGGCGGCGTGGGCAAGACCACGGTGGCGGCGGCGCTGGCGGTGGCGCTGGCGCGGCGCGGCCACCCGGTGCTGCTGTCCACCACCGACCCCGCCGCGCATCTGGAAGGCGCGCTGGCCGGCGCGGTGCCGGGCCTGCAGGTGAAGCGCATCGACCCGGCGGCCGAAGTCGCGCGCTACCGCGCGGCGGTGATGGCGCGCGCCGGTGCTGGTCTGGACGCCGCGGCGCGCGCGCTGCTCGACGAGGACCTGCGCTCGCCCTGCACTGAGGAGATCGCGGTCTTCCACGCCTTTGCCGCCACCGTGGCGCAGGCCCAGGGCCGTTTCGTCGTGCTCGACACCGCGCCCACCGGCCACACCATTTTGCTGATGGACGCCGCCGAGGCCTACCACCGCGAGGTGCTGCGCAACCAGGGCGAGCTGCCCGAGGCCGTGCGCCAGCTGCTGCCGCGGCTGCGCGACCCGGCCTACACGCGGGTGCTGATCGTCACCCTGCCCGAGGCCACGCCGGCGCACGAGGCCGAGCACCTGCAGCAGGAGCTGCGGCGCGCCGGCATCGAACCCTTCGCCTGGGTCATCAACCAGAGCCTGCTGGCCAGTGGCACCGCCGACGCGGTGCTGGCCGACCGCGCGGCGCGCGAGGCGCCGTTCATCGCCCAGGTGCTGCACCGCGCGGCGCACCGCGCGGCGCTGCTGCCCTGGCAGTGCGAGGCCCCGGTGGGCCCCGACGCGCTGGCGGCCCTGGCGGCGCGCTGAGCCCTCGGCGACGCGCCGCCCGCCTCAACAGCAGGACGACTTCGGGCCGGCGGCGGCCACCGGGATGCCGATCGGCTTGCCGCGCGCCACCGGCGCGGCCTCGGCCTTCGGTGCGCAGCAGGCCGACTCGGCCGTGGCCGCCCGGGCCTCGCTGAAGACCGGGATGTCGCCCAGCGTGTGGTAATGCTCCCAGGCGATGCCCTGCGGGTCGGTCACCCAGTGCTTGTCGCTGCGCGCGTAGCAGCAGGTGGTGGCGCCTTCGTCCAGCAGCGGCGCGTCGGCGGCCTCGGCGCGGGCGCGCAGCTCGGCCAGCTCCTCGGCGCTGTCGGCCTGGAAGCCCAGGTGGTCGATGCCGGGCGCGTGGCCGCGGGTGGAGATGGCGAAGTTGATGCGCGGGTCGTCGAGCATCCACTTGGCGTAGTCGCCCTCGACGCGCGCCGGCTGGGCGGCGAACAGGCGCGAGTAGAAGGCGATGCTGGCGTTCAGGTCCTGCACGTGCAGGTGGACATGGAAGCGCTTCATGGGGTCTCCGGGGTGGTGAGCAGGGTCGCTGGGGGGACGGCGGCACAGCAGGCATCGGCGGCGCCGGCGCAGCAGTGGGCGGTGAGGAAGGACAGCAGCGCGTCCATGCGTTCGTAGGCGGCGCGGTAGACCAGGCTGCGGCCGTCGCGGGTGGCCTGCACCAGGCCGGCCTGCGACAGCTCCTTCAGGTGGAAGGACAGGGTGTTGGGCGGGATGCCCAGGGCCTCGGCCAGCACGCCGGGGTTGAGCCCGTCAGGGCCGGCCACCACCAGCGCGCGGAAGGCCCGCAGCCGGTGTTGCTGGGCCAGCGCGGCCAGGGCGCGCAGCACGTCTTGTTCATCCATAATTCCAGAATACTGGAAATACAGAGTTGGTGCAAGCGGGGATGTCAGGCCTATTCCCTCGATCAGGCGCGATCAATAAAGGGTAAACCCTAGGCTGTCGGCGACAATCGCCAGCTTCCCGAACGATCGTTCACCTCCATCGATGTCTTCCCGCATCCTCAACCGCGCGCTGCACGACCGCCTGATGAGCGCCGACGAGGCCGCCGCCCTGATCCACGACGGCGACCACGTCGGCATGAGCGGCTTCACCGGCGCCGGCCATCCGAAGACGGTGCCGCTGGCCCTGGCCCGGCGCATGGACGCGGCGCACGCCGCCGGCCAGCCCTTCAAGATCGGCATGTGGACCGGGGCCTCCACCGCGCCGGAGCTGGACGGCGCGCTGGCCCGCGCCAACGGCGTGGACCTGCGCCTGCCCTACCAGAGCGACCCGGCCTGCCGCGACCGCATCAACCACGGCGACATGGACTACATCGACCTGCACCTGTCGCATGTCGCGCAGTACGCCTGGTTCGGCTTTTTCGGGAAGCTCGACACCGCGGTGGTCGAAGTCTCGGGCGTGCTGGAGGACGGCCGTCTGGTGCCCTCGTCCAGCGTGGGCAACAACAAGACCTGGCTGGACCAGGCCGACAAGATCATCCTGGAGGTCAATGCCTGGCAGAACCCGGCGCTCGACGGCCTGCACGACATCTACTACGGCACCGCGCTGCCGCCGCACCGCCAGCCGATTCCGCTGACCCGCCCCGAGCAGCGCATCGGCGAGCCTTACTTCCGCATCGACCCGGCCAAGGTGGTGGCGGTGGTCGAGACCGACCACCCCGATCGCCAGACCGCCTTCAGCGCGCCCGATGAGACCTCGCTGGCCATCGCCGCCCACCTGATCGAGTTCCTGCAGCACGAGGTCAAGGCCGGCCGGCTGCCGCCCGAACTGCTGCCGATCCAGAGCGGCGTGGGCAACATCGCCAACGCGGTGCTGGCGGGGCTGAACAATGGCCCGTTCCAGGGCCTGTCCGCCTTCACCGAGGTGCTGCAGGACGGCATGCTGGAAATGCTGGAGAGCGGCACGCTCAAGAGTGCCTCGGCCACCGCCTTCTCGCTCAGCAGCGAGGCGCTGGCGCGGCTGAACGCCGACCTGGCCAGCTACCGCGGTCGCCTGCTGCTGCGCCCGCAGGAGATCAGCAACCACCCCGAGCTGATCCGCCGCCTGGGCCTGATCGCGATGAACGGCATGATCGAGGCCGACCTCTACGGCAACGTCAATTCCACCCACGTGATGGGCAGCTCGATCATGAACGGCATCGGCGGCTCGGGCGACTTTGCCCGCAACGCCTACCTGAGCGTGTTCATGACGCCCAGCACCGCCAAGGGCGGGCGCATCAGCTGCATCGTGCCGATGGTCAGCCATGTCGACCACACCGAGCACGACGTGCAGGTGATCGTCACCGAGCAGGGCCTGGCCGATCTGCGCGGCCTGAGCCCCAAGAAGCGCGCGGCGCTGATCATCGAGCGCTGCGCCCACCCGGACTACCGCCCGGCCCTGAACGACTACTACCAGCGCGCCTGCCGCGGCGCGCCAGGCCTGCACACGCCCCACCTGCTGGGTGAGGCCTTGTCATGGCACCAGCGCTACCTGGCCGACGGCCGGATGTGACTCAGCGGCGGTACTGCACCAGCAGCGAATCGACCACCAGGCCGCCTGGCGTGCCCAGGTCCTGCACCACGAACTGCAGGATGTTCTCGCCTTCCACCAGACCCTTGGTGACGGTGAAGTCATTCAACTGCAGGTAGTTGGTGTCCGCCGGCGTGGACAGCGCGGTGCCGGTGCCGGCGGCCTTTCGGCCATTGAGGTAGATGGTGCCGATGTCGTCCACCGCCCAGCGGCCGGTGATCGTGGCCTTGGTGGCGCCGACCGGCAGCGTGAACCGGATCTCGAAGGTGTAGGGCCGCAGGCCGGCCAGGCCATCCTGCTTGGCCCAGACCCATTCGGCGGTCTCGGACTGCGCATAGCCGTAGTCCACCGAGGTGCTCATCACCACCGCGGGCTTGGGCTGCTTGATGCGCGGGCCCTTGACGATGGTCCAGTGCGGATCGTCCTGGCCACCGGGCAGCTTCACCCCCGAGGCATCGACGCCGGTGGACGGCAGGCTCAGCGTGGCCGCGCTCGCCGCCAGCGAGAGCAGCAGGGTGGCGGCCAGCGTGGCCAGTGACTTGATTCCCAGTTTCATGGAGTCTCCGATTCGCGCCGGGCGCATTGAGGAACATCAGATTGCAAATGCAACTGGATATTACCAATGCAGCAGCGGCTGGACAGGGTCTCAACCCTCGGGTGGCCGCGCCGGCGGGGTCCACCAGCGCGCCGGCGGCACCACCACCGGCTGCTCGGGCTGGGCCAGGAAGTGCGGCGACATGATCTGCACGCCATGGCGGTTGAAGGCGTCCTGGATGGCGGCGTGCAGCGCCGACAGGATGGCCACCCGCTCGAGGGGCTGGTCGATGTGGGCGAAGAGCTCGTAGACCACGTAGAAGTCGTTCAGCGCGCGCTGGTGCACGAAGGCGGCCGGCTCCGCACGCACGCCGGGCGTGGCGTGGGCGGCCTCGGTGAGCAGCGCGTGCACCTGGCGCCAGGGCGCGTCGTAGCCCACCGACACCGTGGTGCTCAGCAGCGTGCCCTGGGTGCCCGCCAGCTTGGAATAGTTGCGGATCGGCTGGCTGGTCAGCAGGCTGTGCGGCAGCGTCACCTCTTCGTTGCGCATCGTCACCAGCTTCACCGCCAGCGCCCCCACCTCGCTGACCACGCCCTCGGTGCTGCCCACCGCGACGAAGTCGCCCTTGCGCAGGCTGCGTGAATAGACCACCACCAGGCCGCTCATCAGCTGCGTCACCACGCCGCTGGAACCCAGCGTGACCATCACGCCCAGCAGCACGCTCAGGCCCTTGAAAGCCTCGGTGCCCGAACCAGGCAGGTAGGGGTAGGCGGCGGCCAGCGCCAGACCCCAGACCAGCACCGCCGTCAGGCGGCGTGTCGCACCGACGGTCTCGGCGTGCAGCAGCGGCAGCCGCAGGCGGCCCTCCTGCACCTGGCGGAACAGCAGGCCCAGGCCCTCATGCACCGCGCGGGCCAGCACCATCACCAGCGCCACCGTCAGCAGGCCGGGAATCGCGCCCAGCATGCCGGCCACCGCCCAGCCCCCCAATTGCTGCACGAAGGCGGCGACCTGCTGGCTCCAGGGCTGGGTCCAGGGGAAGGCGGCCAGCGCGGCCATCGTGCCCACCCACAGGCCGCCGGCGGCCACCAGCCAGCAGGCGGCGGCGCCCAGACGCCAGCCGATCAGGCGCAGGTAGGCGCTGCGGCCGCCGTCGCGGCGCAAGCGCGCGGCGTCGCCGCGGTCGTGGCAGAAGCCGTACAGCCGCGCCAGGCCCCAGCCGCCCAGACCCCACAGCAGCAGCACACCCGCCACCACGGCGCCACCGCGCCACCACAGGGCCGGGTCGGCCTGGGCGCGGCGGGCCTGCACGGCGTCGACCAGGCGGTGGCGCGCGCGTTCGGCGGCGGTGGACAGGCCCAGGTGTTCCTCAGGGTCGAGGTCACTGGCCTGCAGCGTGAACACCGGCTGCTCGCCCACGCTCAGCAGGTAGGCTGGCGTTTCGGCCTGTGGCACGGGCCGGGCCAGCACCTCGCCGGCCAGAGCGGCGGCATCCAGCGCCTGGAAGCGTCGCTGGGCCCGGCTGACCCGCTCGGCCGGCTCCAAGCCGCCTTGCGGTGCCCGCAACTCGGCCACCGGGCGGTTGAACAGCCGCAGTTCCTGCGGCTCGGCGGCCGCGGCCGGAACCACACCGCCCGCCAGCCAGGTCAGCAGCACCAGGCAGGCCCGCAGCGTCAGGCAGCGGCCGATCACAGCCACATCTCCACCTCGCCCAGGCCGTCGAAATGCGCCAGCACGTGCTGGCCACGGGACACCGGCACGCCACCGCACCAGGCGCCGGTGGTGACCACGGTGCCAGCGGGCACGGTGGCGCCATGGCGCGTCAGGTACCGCAGCCAGCCCGGCAGCAACCAGGTCGGCGTGCCCAGCGGGTGGCTACCCCGAAAGGCGATGGGTGCGGCATCGCCACAGCGCAGCCAGCCCGCCTGCGCCGACCAGTCGATCGCGCGCCAGGGCTGCCAAGGGCCCAGCACCAGCGCGCCATGCACCTGGAAGTCCGCCAGCTTCAGCAGCGGCGGCGTGTGGGCCAGGTCGCGCCAGCGGCTGTCGACCACCTCGATCGCCACCGCCAGGGCATCGACCAGTGCAGGCGCCTCGTCGGGATGCAGGCGCTGTGCCGTGGCGGCATCCACCGGCTGGCCCAGGCGCAGCGCGATCTCCGCCTCGACCAGCGGCGGCTGCAGCAGCCAGGTCTGGGCGCGCAGATCGGCGCCCGGCGCGTGCACGCCCGAGGGCAGCAGCGGCGCGTGCACCAGCGGCACATCGCACGCCGCGCTGCCGCTCTTCCAGTACCCCGGCAGGCCGTCGGGGGCCCACTCACCCAGCGCCACGCCCTGGGCCTGCTGCAGCGCCTGCGCGGTGTCGGCGTCGGGCACGGCCAGCGACCAGTGCGGCGCGGGGTCCAGCGCGCGATGCTGTCGCCGGGCGGCCAGCAGGGCGTCGCGCAGGGCAGCCTGGGTGGGGTGCATGGGCTGCGATGCTACCCGGCCCCGCCCTCACACGAGAGGGCGACAATCCGACGGCCCATGCGATTGCAACCACCTCCCCGTCTGCTGGCCCGTCTGCACCGCGAAGCGTCCGACTGGCGCCGATGGTGGACCCGCGGCGTGGTGCTGCTGGCCGCGGTGGCCTCGGGCCTGGCGGTGGTCGCCTTCACCTGGCTGACCGAAGAGGCCTTGTCGGCCTTTGCCCACCTGTCGCGGTGGTCCTGGTGGCTGCCCCTGCTGTGGACGCCTGTGCTGACCGCAGGCATCGTCTGGGTCACCCGGCGCTGGTTTGCCGGGGCCGCCGGTTCGGGCATTCCGCAGGTGATGGCCGCACTGCGACCGGAGGTTGACGAGGCACGCCGCGGACTGTTCGTCGACCTGCGCCTGGCGCTGGCCAAGATCGTGCTCACCGCGGCGGGCCTGCTGGGCGGGCTGTCGGTGGGGCGCGAGGGCCCCTCGGTCCAGGTCGGTGCCGGGGTGATGGCCGCATTCGCCCGCTGGCTGCCCGAGCGCAGCGGGGTCACGCCGCGCGCGCTGCTGGTGGCGGGCGGGGCCGGCGGCATCGCGGCCGCGTTCAATGCGCCGCTGGCTGGCGTGATGTTCGCGATCGAGGAACTGGCGCGCTCGCCCGAACACCGCAGCAGCGGCCTGCTGGTGTCGGCCATCGTGCTGTCGGGCCTGATGGCGGTGTCGGTGTTCGGCAACCTGACCTATTTCGGCGTCATCCATCCCGGCGCCTTTGGCTGGGCGATGCTGTGGCCGGCCCTGGCGGTGGCGGTGGCCGCGGGCCTGGCCGGCGGACTGTTCGCGCGCCTGTTGCTGGCCTCGCTGGCCGGCCAGAGCCAGGGGCCGCTGAACCGTTGGCGGGCGCGTCAGCCGGTGATCTTCGCCGGGGCCTGCGGCCTGGGCGTGGCGGTCATCGGCCTGGCCAGCGACGGCCTCAGCTGGGGCAGTGGCTATGCGTCGACCAAGGCCTTGCTGGAAGGCGCGGTGGCCGTGCCGCTGGTCTACGTGCTGCTGAAATTCGTGGCCACCTGGTGGACCGCCTGGTCCGGCGTGCCGGCGGGCATCTTTGCCCCCTCACTGGCGATTGGTGCGGCGCTAGGCAGCAATGTCGCGGTGCTCAGCGGCCACGCGGGTGAGCCCGGCCTGATCGCACTGGGCATGGCCGGCTTCCTGGCCGCGGCCACCCAGGCGCCGCTGACCGCCTTCATCATCGTCATGGAGATGGTGGATGGCCACCAGATGGTGCTCAGCCTGATGGCCTGCGCGCTGGTGGCCAGCGGCGTCTCTCGCCTGGTCACCCGGCCTTTGTACGCCGGCCTCGCCGAGGCGCAGCGGGCGCGCCTGCCGGGCTGACCAGCTCGGCCAGCGGAATGGCGCCCGCATTGCGGGCCGGCTCCAGCCGCGCCAGCAGCAGGCCCAGGTCGTGGTCCAGGCGCGCCAGGGTCTGTGCCTCCAGACCGGACAGGGCCTCGGGCAGCACGCCGCTGAAGGGGCCGGGCGCTCGCGCCAGCACAGCGCCGCCCGCCGGCAGCAGGCGCAAGCGCACCGCGCGGCCGTCCTCGGGGTCGCGGTCAGTCGCCATCAGTTGCTGGGCGATCAATCCCTTGACCAGATTGCTGGCCGTCGTCTGGTGGATGTCCATGGCCCGTGCCAGCCCGCTGATCCCGATGCCGGGCTGGGCCTGCACCACGCTCAGCGCCCACAGCTGGGCACCACCGATCCCGGCCTGGCGCTCCACCTGCTGGAAATGGCGCTTCACGGCGTTGAACACTGCGCGAAACCGCCGCAGCACGCGCGCCGCGGCCTGCGAATCGACGGGAACAGGAGCAGGACGGCCGGCCATCCGGTGATGATAGGTCCCGCTCAGGACGTGGGGCCCGACCGGTGTCGCCTGCGGCGCTCACGGCCAGCGGGCCCCAGGACCCGGTGGGTCGACCGGCCGCCGAATGGATGTGGCACCCAGGTCAGACCCGGCACCGTGCGGCTGCTAGCCAGCGGGCGGCTCCCGGCGCCTGGCTTCGCGTTCGACGAAGCGGTCGAACGCGGCCAGCAGCGGCGCGCCGTCGAAGGACGCGCCATCGAGCTGCGCCAGCGCCTGCACCGTGGCCTCCAGCGTCGAGACCTGGTCGGGCCGGCGCGCCGCGCGGATCGCCCGGTAGCGCGTGGGCGGCGGCGTCGCCAGCGCCAGCCGTGGCAGTGCCGCCAGCACGGGGTGTTCCAGCAGCAGGCGCAGGCTCTTGCGCCAGGTGGCGTCGATGACCACCAGGCGCGTGTGCTCGTCGGCGCCGCGCGCCGGCCCCGCGGGCGCCGGCGCGGCGGACACGTCCGGGTAGAGCAGCCGGGTGACGCGGCCGGGCCGGTGCAGCAGCGCGGCGAGCTGCGCGTCGGTGAAGCGCTCGCCCACCACTACCTCGCACTGCGCCAGCGACAGCCGCAGCAGCGCCACGCTGTTCTTGGCCTGGCGCTGCTCCTGCGGATGCTGCAGCACCAGCACCTCGCTGCGGTGCGCGGTGGGGCAGGCCAGCGCGCACAGGCAGGTGCTGCCGGGGCGGTGGCAGCGCGGGCAGACCGTGCGGCGGGCAAGGGCGGGCGGGCTCACGCGGAGATAATCGCACGCCCGGGCCGCCCGTCGCGTCCTCCGGCCGCCGCCCGGCGGCGTTGTGCACCGATGTCCCCGAAAGACCCTCTTCCCGCATGCGCCTGACCCCCCTGATCGCTCTGCTGATGCTGGCCACGCTGGCTGGCTGCGCCACGCGCGAGACCAAGAAGGTCTCGGTCTACCAGCGCGAGGGCTTCGAGACCACCGAGACCTATTCGCGCCTCTTCGACGCCCCGGTGGCCGTCACCTGCGAGGCCGCGCGACGCGCGCTGCTCAGCCAGGGCTACCTGATCGGCAGCCAGCGTGCCGACAGCGTGGCTGGCAGCAAGAGCTTCCAGCCCGACGGCGAGGTGCACATGCAGATCACCTTCAACATCGCCTGCCTGCCCGAGGGCCGCGGCGGCCGCATCGCCACCGCCTTCGTCAGCGCGATCCAGGACCGCTATGCGCTGAAGAAGAGCTCCAACTCCGCCAGCCTGGGCGTGGGCGCGCTGGGCAGCCTGTCGATCCCGGTGGCCTCCACCGACGACTCGCTGGTCAAGGTGGCCAGCGAGACCATCCCCGCCGGCCCCTTCTACGACCGCTTCTTCGCGCTGATGCAGCGCTACCTCGAGGACGCCTCGGAGGACGCCGCCGCGGCGCCGCTGATCGAGCCACCGCCGATGGCCGCGCCCGCCCGGCCGGCGTCGGCCCCGACGGCGGCCCCAACGGCAACCCCTGCGGCGGCCGCCTCCACCCCCGCGTCCGCCGCCTCTTGAAATCCGGCCACGCTGCCGCCACCTGCAGCAGCATCATGGCCGACACCTCTTCTTCCCAGGTTCTGCGGCTGCCGATCGAATGGCAGCCGCTGGTGGTCACCGCCGCGCTGCTGCAGCGCTTCGAGGCGGGCGGGCAGCCGATGGCGCCCCAGCAGTACCGTGCGCTGGCCCAGCAGGCGCGCACCCTGCTGGACGCGGCCGCCCCCGGCCCGGCGCTGGACACCTTGCTGCACGCCTTCCCGGTGCTGAGTGACCTGTACGAGAACAGCCACTACGAGCACGCCGGACTGTGCCGGCACCCGCTCGACGCCGCGCTGGCGGCCGAGCAGGCGGCGCGCCAGGCGCTGCAGCGCGCCGCTGCCTAGGACCGCAACCCTACCGGCAGGGCGACAGGCCGCTCATCAGCGGAAGCGCTCGGGGTCGATCCCGTGGCGGTGCAGCTTGTCGTAGAGCGTCTTCTTGGGCGTGCCCAGCTGCTGCATCACGTCCTGCATCCGGCCCTGGCAGCGCCGCAGCGCCTGCTCGATCAGCGCCTTCTCGACGCGCTCCATCTGCTGCGCCAGCGGCACCACCGGCGTGCGCTCGTCGGCGCCAGGCAGGGGTGAGGCCTCGCCCTCCAGCACGAAGCGGTCGGCCGCATTGCGCACCTCGCGCACATTGCCGGGCCAGTCGTGCGCCATCAGCTCGCGCAGGCGCTCGGCGCTGGGCTCGGGCGGCGGCATGCCGTAGCGCTCGGCCGCGGCGCGCACGAAGTGGGTGAACAGCAGCGGGATGTCCTCGCGCCGCTCGCGCAGCGGCGGCAGGCGCAGCACCGCCACGTTCAGCCGGTAGTACAGGTCGGCGCGAAAGCGTCCCTGTTCGGACAGCGTCAGCAGGTCGTACTTGGTGGCGGCCACCACCCGCAGGTTGACTGGCAGCTCCTCGTTCGAGCCCAGCCGCGCCAGCCGGCGCTCCTGCAGGATGCGCAGCAGCTTGATCTGCATCGGCATCGGCATCGACTCGATCTCGTCGAGCAGCAGCGTGCCGCCGTTGGCATGCTCGATGCGGCCGATGCGGCGCTTGGCGGCCGAGGTGAAGGCGCCGGCCTCGTGGCCGAAGAGCTCGCTGTCGAGCAGGGTGTCGGGCAGGCCGCCGCAGTTGATGGCCACGAAATGGCGGTCGCGGCGCGGGCTGTGGTCGTGCAGGCAGCGCGCCACCACCTCCTTGCCGGTGCCGGTCTCGCCGTGGATCATCACGTCGGCCGAGGTGGCGGCCAGGCGCAGGATCATGCGCTTGACCTCCTGCATCGCCGCCGACTGGCCCAGCAGCACGGATTCAATGCCGCTGCGCTCGGCCAGCTGCTCGCGCAGCTCATCGAGCGCCACGCGCATCATGCGGCGCTCCAGCGCGCGGGTGGCGGTTTCCACGAAGCGCTCGGGCGAGAAGGGCTTCTCGATGAAGTCGTAGGCGCCCGCGCGCATCGCCCGCACCGCCATCGACACATCGCCATGCGCGGTCACCACCACCACCGGCATCTCGGGGTCGATGGTCTTGATGCGCTCGAGCAGCGTCAGGCCGTCCATGCCGGGCAGGCGCACGTCGGTGATGACGATGGCCGGCAGGCCGGCGGACAGCTGCGGCAGCAGCTGCTCGGCGGTGCCGAAGGCCTGCACCTCCAGGCCCGAGAGCTCCAGCGTCTGCACCAGGCTGGCACGCACCGGCGGGTCGTCCTCGACGAAGAGGACCTTGAAGCCTTCAAACATGACTGTCTTCCGTTCCCGGCAGGTCGAACTCGAACACCATGCCGCCCGCCGCACCGCGGTGCGCACGCAGCGACCCGCCCATCTCGCCGACGATTTTCGACGAGATCACCAGACCCAGGCCCAGGCCCTCGCCAGCCGGCTTGGTGGTGTGGAAGGGCTCGAAGAGGCGGGCCATGGCCGCCTCGTCCACGCCGGGGCCGTTGTCGATCACCTGCACCAGCACCCGCTCACCCAGGGGGCCCAGCGGCCGGCCCAGCACCGTCATGCGCGCCTGCGGCCGGCCGGCCAGCGCGTCCAGCGCATTGCCGCACAGGTTCAGCAGCACCTGCTCCAGCCGGGTGGCGTCGGCGCGCAGCTGCAGGTCCTCGGGCACGTCCAGGTCCACCGTCACCGGCTCGTGGTGCAGGCGGTGCTCCAGCATCAGCAGCACGTTGCGCGCGGCGCGCTCCAGCGGCACCGGCTGGGCATGCAGGCTGTCCTTGCGGGCGAAGGACTTGAGCTGGTTGACGATGCGGCCCATGCGCTCGGCCATCTCGTCGATGCTGCGCAGGTTGTCGGCCACGGCCTGCTGGCGCCCGCCCTCGAGCAGCCGCAGCGCATTGCGTGACAGCGCGCGCAGCGCGGTCAGCGGCTGGTTGATCTCGTGCGAGATGCCGGCTGACATCTGGCCCAGCACCGCCATCTTGCCGGCCTGCATCAGCTCGTCCTCGGCCAGCTCGCGCTGGGCGATCTGGCGCTTGAGCTCGTCGTTGGCGCTCAGCAGCTCGGCGGTGCGCTCGTCCACCTGCTGCTCGAGCTGGTCGTGGGCCGACTGCAGCGCATTGCGCGCCTGCAGCAGCTGGCGCATGGCGCGGCGGCGCTGCAGCAGGTAGAGCACCAGCCCGCCCAGCAGCGCGCCCACCGCGGCGCCGGCCCAGGCGGCCTGGCGCGCCTGGCGCCAGACGTCCGACGGGTCGGACAGCGCCAGCAGGCGGGCGGCCAGCGGCACGATCGGGCGTTCCTGCGCCACGAAGGGCGTCTCGCGCTGCGGGTCGGCTGGATCGGGCGCGCGCACCAGCGTGGCCCCGGCGTCCAGCAGGCGTTGCACCGGCAGGCGCAGCGAGGCCAGCGCGGCCCCGGGGTAGCGCGCCGGGTCGGCCACCTCGGCGTCGTCCATCCGGCGGTACTTCCAGGCCGGTACCGACGACAGCACCGCCACCTGGCGCTCGTCCACCACCAGCAGCCGCTCGCTCTGCGAGCGCAGGCCCAGGTCGATCCAGGTGGCCTCCAGCGGCGCCAGGTTCAGCACCACCAGCACCCGGCCCAGGGCCTCGCCGCCGGGCGCCACCGGCAGCAGGTAGACGAAGTCGGTGGAGCCATCCAGCGGGTTGGCCACGAAGTAGTCGCTGGCCTCGTCCTGCAGTGCCCGCAGCGCGGTGGCCGGCAGCGGCGCGCTGGCGCCGTGGCTGCTGGCCAGCGGGCGGCCGGCAGCGTCGGCCACCACCACCAGGCTGGCGCCCGAGCGCACGCCGATGCGCGCCAGCGTGCTGGCGGCGCGCCGCCGCAGGTCCTCGTCCTGCGGCGCGGCCAGCAGCGCGCGCACGTCGGCGTCGCCCGCCACCAGCCCGGGCACGAAGGCGCAGCGGCGCAGCTCGGCGTCCAGCGTGGCCGCGTACAGCTCCAGCCGCTCGTTGCTGACCGCCACCAGCTGCGCCAGGCCGGCGCGCTCGTTCAGGTTGAAGGCCAGCAGGCTGCCCAGGCCCATCGGTGCGGCCAGCAGCAGGGCCCACACCAGGGGGCGCAGCCAGCGGGTGGCGGAAGGCGGGGGCAGGTCACTGAGGCCGGGCATCGCCCGCTAGTGTGCCTTGCCGCCGCCATGCCGCTGAGTGCGGACCTTCGCACTGGAGCCTGGGGGGCGAGTGCGGATTTCCGCCCTCGACCCGCACCCCGGGGGGGCGTGGCCGCACCGGCACAGGGCTGGCGGGGTCGTGTCCGGTCCGATTCACCTCCAAACCCTCGGGGCTTTCCCTGAACCATCGCGGTGCGCGGCGCGACTGGCACGGGCCGTGCAATGAATCACGCCATCGCAAACCGGCGCCGTGGCGCTTCAAGGGGTCCGATGGACATCTTCGTTCAACAAATCATCAACGGTCTGGTGCTGGGCAGCATGTATGCGCTGGTCGCGCTGGGCTACACGATGGTGTACGGGATCATCTCGCTGATCAACTTCGCCCATGGCGAGATCCTGATGGTCGGGGCCATGGTGTCCTGGACCGTGGTCACGCTGCTGGCCGACTCGGGACTGCCGGGCTGGGCGCTGCTGCTCATCTCGCTGCCCTGTGCGGTGGTGGTGGCCTCGGCACTGAACTTCATCATCGAGAAGGTCGCGTACCGGCCGCTGCGCAGTGCGCCGCGGCTGGCACCGCTGATCACCGCGATGGGCATGAGTCTGCTGCTGCAGACGCTGGCGATGATCGTCTGGAAGCCCAATCCCAAGCCCTTCCCGCCGCTGCTGCCCACCGAGGTCTTCTTCCTGTGGGCGGATGGTCCGGTGATCACGATCACCCAGATCCTGATCCTGGTGACCACGGTGGTGGTGCTGGCCGCGCTGCTGTGGCTGGTCAACAAGACCAAGCTGGGCCGCGCGATGCGTGCCACCGCCGAGAACCCCAAGGTGGCGAGCCTGATGGGCGTGAAGCCCGACTTCGTGATCTCGGCCACCTTCGTGATCGGCGCCACGCTGGCCGCGCTGGCCGGCATCATGTGGGCGCTGAACTACGGCACGGTGCAGCACTCGATGGGCTTCCTGCCCGGCCTGAAGGCCTTCACCGCGGCGGTGTTCGGCGGCATCGGCAACCTGACCGGCGCGATGGTCGGCGGCGTGATGCTGGGCCTGATCGAAGCCATCGGCGCCGGCTACCTGGGCGACCTGACCGGTGGCGTGTTCGGCAGCCAGTACGTCGAGATCTTCGCCTTCCTGGTGCTGATCCTGGTGCTGACGCTGCGGCCGTCCGGCCTGATGGGCGAACGCGTGGCTGACCGCGCCTGACCGAGGGAGACAAGATGTTTGAAGACATGAGCAAACAGACCAAGCTGGTGCTGTTCCTGGTGGCCGGCGCCCTGCTGGTGGTGCTGCCGGTGTTCGTGGCCCCTCTCGGCCAGGGCTGGGTGCGCATCATGGCGCTGGCCCTGCTGTACGTGCTGCTGGCCCTGGGCCTGAACATCGTGGTGGGCTACGCCGGCCTGCTCGACCTGGGCTACGTGGCCTTCTATGCGGTGGGGGCCTACCTCTACGCACTGATGGCCAGCCCGCACCTGGGCGAGAACTTCGAGTGGTTCCGCAACACCTTCCCCAACGGCCTGCACACGCCGATCTGGCTGGTGATCCCGCTGGCGGCGCTGCTGGCCGGCATGGCCGGCGTGATCCTGGGTGCGCCCACACTGAAGCTGCGCGGTGACTACCTGGCGATCGTGACCCTGGGCTTCGGCGAAATCATCCGGGTGTTCATGAACAACCTGGAGTACCCGATCAACATCACCAACGGCCCGCGCGGCCTGAGCCAGATCGACCCGATCCAGATCGGGCCGGTCGACTTCGGCAAGCCGCTGGAACTGTTCGGCCACACGCTGCCCTCGGTCACGCTGTACTACTGGCTGTTCCTGGCGCTGGTGGTGGGCTCGGTGCTGGTGTGCCTGCGCCTGGCGGATTCGCGCATCGGCCGCGCCTGGATGGCCATCCGCGAGGACGAGATCGCCGCCAAGGCCATGGGCCTGAACACCCGCAACCTGAAGCTGCTGGCCTTCGGCATGGGCGCCACCTTCGGCGGCGTGTCGGGGGCGATGTTCGCGTCGTTCCAGGGCTTCGTCTCGCCCGAGTCGTTCACGCTGATGGAGTCGGTGATGATCGTCGCGATGATCGTGCTGGGCGGCCTGGGCCACATCCCCGGCGTGATCCTGGGTGCGCTGCTGCTGGCCGCGCTGCCCGAGGTGCTGCGCTATGTGGCCGGCCCGCTGCAGCAGATGACCGACGGCCGCCTGGACGCCGCCATCCTGCGCCAGCTGCTGGTGGCGCTGGCGATGATCACCATCATGCTGGCGCGTCCGCGCGGTCTGTGGCCCAGCCCCGAGCACGGCAAGGCCGCGCCGCAGGTCACCAAGTAAGGAGCACCCACCCATGACGACGGTACTCAAGGTCCAGGGGGCCTCCAAGCGATTCGGCGGCCTGCAGGCGCTGTCCGACGTGAACATGCAGATCAACGCCGGCCAGGTGTACGGCCTGATCGGCCCGAACGGCGCCGGCAAGACCACCTTCTTCAACGTCATCACCGGTCTGTACACGCCCGATGGCGGCACGTTCGAGCTGGGCGGCGCGCCCTACAGCCCCACCGCGGTCCACGAGGTGGCCAAGCAGGGCATTGCGCGCACCTTCCAGAACATCCGGCTGTTCGCCGAGATGACCGCCATCGAGAACGTGATGGTCGGCCGCCATGTGCGCACCGGCTCGGGCCTGCTGGGTGCGGTGTTCCGCACCCCCGGCTTCAAGGCCGAGGAAGCCGCCATCCGTGACCGCGCCCAGCAGCTGCTGGACTACGTGGGCATCGGCCGCTATGCCGAGTACAAGGCGCGCACCCTCAGCTACGGCGACCAGCGCCGCCTGGAGATCGCCCGCGCCCTGGCCACCGACCCCAAGCTGATCGCGCTGGACGAGCCCGCCGCCGGCATGAACGCTACCGAGAAGGTGGTGCTGCGCGAGCTGATCGACCGCATCCGCAAGGACGGCCGCACCATCCTGCTGATCGAGCATGACGTGAAGCTGGTGATGGGCCTGTGCGACCGCGTGACCGTGCTGGACTACGGCAAGCAGATCGCCGAAGGCACGCCGGCCGAGGTGCAGAAGAACGAGAAGGTGATCGAGGCCTACCTCGGCGCCGGTCAGCATTGAGCAGGAGCAACACGAACATGGCAGCAACTCTGCTCAAGGTCCGCGGTCTCAAGGTCGCCTATGGCGGCATCCAGGCCGTCAAGGGCATCGACTTCGAAGTGCACGAGGGCGAACTGGTCAGCCTGATCGGCGCCAACGGCGCCGGCAAGACCACCACGCTCAAGGCCGTGACCGGCCTGCAGCCTGTGGCGATGGGCGACATCGAATACCTCGGCAAGCCGATCAAGGGCCAGGGCGCCTGGGACCTGGCGCGCCAGGGCCTGGTGATGATCCCCGAGGGCCGCGGCACCTTCACCCGCATGACCATCGTCGAGAACCTGCAGATGGGCGCGTACAACCGCGACGACGACGAGATCGATGCCGACATCGAGAAGGTCTTCGGCATCTTCCCCCGCCTGAAGGAGCGCGCCGAACAGCTGGCCGGCACGATGAGCGGCGGTGAACAGCAGATGCTGGCCATGGGCCGCGCGCTGATGGCCCGCCCCAAGGTGCTGCTGCTCGACGAGCCCAGCATGGGCCTGTCGCCCATCATGGTGGACAAGATCTTCGAGGTGGTCGAGACCATCCACAAGCAGGGCGTGACCATGCTGCTGGTGGAGCAGAACGCCAGCCGCGCGCTGAGCCTGGCCGACCGCGGCTATGTGATGGATTCGGGCCTGGTCACGATGAGTGGCGAGGCCAAGGCCCTGCTGCACGACCCGCGCGTGCGCGAGGCCTATCTGGGCGAGTAAGCATTTGGCTTGAGCGGGTTTCCCGCTGCCAGTCCTGGGGTGAGCCGCCCGCGCACCCCGGTCCGGCGGTCCGCTGCGGTGTGGGGCGTGCCCTGCACCGCAGCGAGCCAGCCGGCGCAGGGCAGGTGGCTTCCTATGCAGGAGTAGACAGCTGATGAAGTCGCAATGGAAGCTGAGCGCTGGTGCGCTGCTGATGGTTTCGGTGGGCGTGGCCTTCGCCCAGGACATGGTCGTCAAGATCGGCCACGTCGGCCCGACCAGCGGCGCCATCGCCCACCTGGGCAAGGACAACGAGAACGGCGCGCGCATGGCGATCGACGAGCTCAATGCCAAGGGCGTGATGATCGGCGGCAAGAAGGCCAAGTTCGAGCTGCTGGCTGAAGACGACGCGGGCGATCCCAAGCAAGGCACCGCCGCTGCCCAGAAGCTGGTCGACAGCAAGGTCAACGGCGTGGTGGGCCACCTGAACTCGGGCACCTCGATCCCCGCCTCCAAGGTCTACTCCGACGCCGGCATTCCGCAGATCAGCCCGTCGGCCACCAACCCCAAGTTCACCCGCCAGGGCTACAAGACCACCTTCCGCGTGGTGGCCGATGACGTGCACCTGGGTGGCACGCTGGGCCGTTATGCCGTTGAGCAGCTCAAGGGCAAGGTCATTGCCGTGATCGACGACCGCACCGCCTACGGCCAGGGCGTGGCTGACGAGTTCGAGAAGGGTGTCAAGGGCAAGGGCGGTGCCATCGCCAAGCGCGAGTTCACCAACGACAAGGCGACCGA
>NZ_JAGQDF010000009.1 GCF_018069875.1 Ideonella alba
CAGGCGCTGAAGGACAAGATCGTCGAGATCGCGCACGTCCGGCGGCGCTTTGGCTACCGGCGCGTGCACGACCTGCTACGGGGTGAGTTCCCGGGCGTCAACCACAAGCGGGTGTACCGGCTCTACAGCGCGGCCAACCTGGCGGTGCGCGAACGCAAGAAGGTCAAGCGACCGGCGATGGAGCGCACGCCGCTGAACATCGCCCAGCATATCAACGAGGTGTGGAGCATGGACTTCGTCAGCGACAGCCTGACCAACGGGCGGCGCATCAAGTGTCTGACCGTGGCCGATGACTTCAGCCACGAGTGCGTGGTAATCGCGGTGGACTACGGCATCAGCGGCCTGTACGTGACGCGGCTGCTGGATCAAGCAGCGCGCTTCAGGGGCTATCCGGCCGCCGTCAGAACCGACAACGGCCCGGAGTTCACCAGCCGCGCCTTCATCGCCTGGACCCAGGAGCACCACATCCGGCACATCCTGATCGAGCCCGGCTGGCCCATGCAGAACGGCTACATCGAGAGCTTCAACGGCAAGTTCCGCGACGAGTGCTTGAACGAGCACTGGTTTCAGACCCTGCACCAGGCAAGAACCGAGATCGCCAACTGGCAGCGCGACTACAACGAGGTAAGGCCCCATAGCAGCATAGGGCGGACACCACCAGCGCGCTTCGCCGAGCAGCGTCGCCGGCATGCAGGCGACGCTGCTCGGCACCTGACTCCCACGGAAATCCATTAACCTTCAACCCAGGACCCCTACCGAATCACTGGTACGGCCGTAGGGGGCAGGTCAGAGCGACCGGACGAACGTCATCCCATCCGGGGTGTCCGGTACGTACTGAGAAGATGAGCGAAAGCAAACAGTCCGACGACGCATCGTTATGCCCAAAGCGCTGTCAAAACTGAGGTGGACCATTTGCTTCAGGACGAGTCGGGGCGATACCTGCCTACGGACCCGATGGCAGCCGGTGTATAGGCGGCATGATCTCAGTACAGGCTTCGGTACGGAACGTGAGAACCTCTCTCCAGATGCCAAGGGAAATGACAAGTGGCAAACACCACGAGGAAGAACACCGATGCTGGTGCAGAGGGGCGGAGCCTCCCGTAGTAGCGATGAGGCCTCTGTAATGGGGGCGGAGCGAAGGGGCGGCGTCATCCTTCCGACGAAGATCGCCAACCTCCGGGGATGAGCGACGTGACCTCGGCGAAAACTTACGGCATAGCGAAGCGCACGGTATGGGAGGCATACCAGCAGGTCAAGGCTAACTGCGGTGCCGCAGGTGTTGACGATGTAACCCTCGCCGACTTCGGGCGGCACCTGCCCAAGAATCTGTACAAGCTGTGGAACCGGATGTCGTCGGGAGCGTACTTCCCGCCTCCGGTCAAGCAGGTTGAGACTCCCAAGGCATCCGGCGGCACGTGCAAGCTGGGCGTGCCTACGGTCTCCGATCGTGTAGCGCAAACCGTCGTCAAGCCTCTCATCGAACCAGCGTTGAATTCGATCTTCAATCCAGACCAATACGGGTACCGGCTGGGAAGATCGGCCAGGCAAGCCGTGGCGATCACTCGTGAGCGCTGTTGGCGATATGACTGGGTGGTGGAGTTTGATATCAAGGCAGCCTTCGATCAGATCGATCATGCGCTGCTGATGAAGGCGGTGCACACCCACATCAAGGAAGACTGGATTCTTCTGTACAACGAGTGGTGACTGGGATAGGCGTCGCCGATGGGTGCGCTCAGCAACCGGCCTGAAGCCCGGTTCGCATGCGAAAACGCCCATCAAAGTTGACATAATTAAGACTGCCGCGCACCAGTCTGTAGGAGCAAAGTTCTAACGTCGCCTGCTTTACCGCGCTTGTACCAGATGCGTAGGTCGACGAACTCCCCGGCCGAATCGACGCTTCGCCGCGCTGTGACCTCAGCAGGACCTCTCGCAGATCATTGGCTGCGGCACACCAGTTACTTGCGTGCCCGGCGGACTTGCGCGAAGTTCGTCCACTCGGTCAGCCCATGTCTGCAGCATGATGCGCCGCTCAGCCTGATAGGCATGTCGGTTGTAAGCCGCACGCACTCGGTTGCCAGGGGCATGGGCCAGACAGTGTTCAATAACGTCGACGTTCGCGCCGGCCGCATTGAAATTCGTGCTGAAGGTCGCTCGCATGCCGTGCGGTGTACCGTCGCCGCTGAAGCCCAGTCGCTCCATGAGGGCGTTGAGACTTCGATCGGCCATCGGCCGATTGGGATCGCGTCGATTGGGGAACAGGTAGACACTGCCAACCGGGACGAGTTCGCGCAATTCGTTGAGCAGTTCCAAGCACTGTCGCGACAGTGGAACCCAGTGTGCGCGGCCAGCCTTCATCCGGTTGGCGGGGATCTCCCATTCTGCGGCTTTCAGGTCAATCTCGCTCCACTTGCCTCCGATGACTTCGGCTTTGCGACAGGCCGTCAACACGACCAGCAGCATCGCGATCCGGGTCTGCTCGTGGATCGTGTCGATGGCGTCCAGCTTGCGCAGGAACTCACCGAGCAAGGCGGGCGACAGGGCAGGGTGATTCCCCTGGTTTCTCTTGCGGAGCACGCGAACCGGCGGCACTGGGTTGTCGGCGATCAGCCCGGAATCGATGGCGTACTCGAAGATGCCCCATAGGTAGTTGCGCAGATTCCGTGCGACCTCGGGCGCCCGCGCCTCAACCTCTTTCAGCGCAGTGGTCAGTTCGAGGCGCGTGATCCTGGAGATCGGCCGATCCTTGAAGCGGGGTGTCAGGTCCTTCTCGATCTCCCTGTTGCGCTGAAGGACCGTCGCCGACCGAAGGTCAGCACCCGTCGCGGCATTCCAGTCGGCACACACCGCGCCAAAGCTGCCTTTGACACGGTGCAGTTCTGCCTGGGCACGGCGCTCGCGGTCATCGCGTTGCGCTTGGACGGGGTGAACGCCCTTTGCGACCAGCTTGCGAGACTCTGCGTGGGCGTGCCGCGCGTCGGCGAGCGTGACCTCGGGGAACGCGCCAAGCGCCTGCAGACCTTCGACGCCGTCCAGTCTGAACTTGTAGCGCCAGAGCTTCGAGCCGTTGGGCTGGACGAGAACGAACAGCCCACCTGTGTCGGCCAGCTTGTAGGCACGTTCCGACGGCTTGGCCGACTTGATCTGAAGGGTTGTCAGCATGGGGGTATCGATCGATCCGTACCCCCAACCATACCCCCAGCCGATCGAGATCTCAAGAAATCGGTCGGAACTTCTCGAGACAAGGTGTGACGCTAAGTTGTTGTCACGTATAGGGCAATCAGGACAAGCTGGGACATCCTGGAATCGCTCGGGACCCTCATGCACAGTTCAGGTGGCGAGTTTCACGGCGGTGGTCTTGGGTGACGATGCGCCGATTGTCGACGCTGTCGGGCCTGCTGATGGTGGCCGGTCAGGCGTCGTGCTCAAGCCGCAGGGGATCCGGGTTCCGCGGCCCTGGTTGAGCCGCGCCGCGCCAGCTCGGCCTGCACCTGTGCGGCGCGCTGCTCGTCCAGGTCGTAGTCGCGCATCACCCACAGGGCCAGCAGCGTGCCCAGGATCGGCACGCCCGAGTAGAACAGCCGCAGGCCATCCACCGCCCCCGCGGCCTGTGCCGGTGCGCCAGGCGTGAAGCCCACCAGGCTCATGATCGCACCGCTGAGCAGACCGGCGATCGCGAAGCCGAACTTCACCATCCACCAGTAGATCGCGCCGAAGATGCCCTCTCGGCGCTTGCCGGTGGCCAGTTCGTCCAGGTCGCAGACATCGGCCGTCATCGACATCATCAGCGTGAACAGCCCACCGATGCCGAACGAGAAGAAGGGCAGCGCGATGATGAACAGGGAGGGCCGGCCCGGCACCATCAGGAACCACAGCAGCACGTAGCCGATGACCGAGATGCCCTGCGACAGCATGAAGGCGTTCTTCTTGCCCATCCTGCGCGACATCCAGGCCACGGTGGGAATCACCGCGAAGGTGGTGATCAGCGCGCCGATGCTGCCGAACAGCGTGGGCCAGATGCCGGCCGCCGCGGTGTCGCCACCGAACAGGTGGTAGACGACGATGAAGAACGAGAACGCCGCCACCGTGTTGAAGGCGTTGAAGATCAGGAAGGTGGCGAAACACAGCTTGCGAAACGGCGGTGACCCGAAGGCCTCCTTGAAACCGTTCAGGATCTCGCGCACGCCGCCTTGAAGGTTGCGCCAGGTCAGCGGTACCAGGTGCGTGTCGTCCACGCTGGAGCGCAGCGGAATGAACAGCGCCGGCACCATCGCCAGCAGCATGCAGATGCCGCCCACCCACCAGGCCAGGTGGCGGGTGGCCGCATCGGCGTTGTCGAACCAATTGCGGTCGTACATCACCACCCAGAACCACGGGGCGATCACCCAGGCCCATTGGCCAATCCACTGCGCCACCGCCATGATGCTGGTGCGCTCATGGAAGTCGTCGCTCATCTCGTAGCCGATGGCCACATAGGGAATGCTGAACAGCGTCAACCCGGCGTAGAACACCAGCGACCAGAACAGGAAGTAGATGAAGTTGCGGGTGATGCTGTCGTCGCGGTAGAGCTGCCACATCGCGATGAACGAGATGCCCATCACGATCGCGCCCAGGAAGACGTAGTGATGACGCCGGCCCCAGCGCGAGCGCGTGTTGTCGGAGATGAAGCCCATCACCGGATCGATCACCGAGTCGAAGATCCGTGGCACGAAGAACAGGATGCCCCACATCCAGCTGGGAAATCCCATGTCCTGCACCAGCACCACCATGAAGATGCCCAGCGCAGCGGGGAACATCTGGTTGGCCAGCATGCCCAGGCCGAAGGCGACCTTGTTGCGGAAGGGAACGCGGTGCGGTGGGGTGGCGGACATGGGCAACAGACTATCGGGCGCGGGCGCGCCCACATTTGGCCAGCGCAGGCAAGGGGAACCCGGCCGGGTGGATCAGCCCATCAATGGCCAGTTCGACGTTGCGGCTGGTCATGTGCACGCGGCACGGCTTGTCGCCATGACCCTCGGCGGGCTGAAAGCCGGCGCGCGGCGCGGCCTGCGGCGACCGCCGCAGCGCCTGGCCGTCGTCGCGGGCACGGAGCACCCTCTGAAGCGCAGCGCCCGGGGTCATCAACGCGACCAATGCAGGTCGTCGATGTGCAGCGTCGGCAGGCCGGTGTAGTCCAGCGGCTTGCCGGTGAAGCTGAAGCGGTCGGCGACGATGAAGCGGAAGTTCACGTAGCGCAGGTCCAGCTTCGGATTCACGGCCAGGAAGGCGCTGACCGGGATCGAGACCTGGCACCAGCTGCCGTTGTTGCAGTAGCCGTAGTCGCCGGGGGCCACCTGCAGGAAGGCTTCCTGGATGTCACGGTCCTCGGTGTCGGTGGTGATGCCCACCTCGATCTTGCCGGGGTAGCCATCGCTGCGCACCTGGAAGTTCAGCCGGCCATTGGCAAAGCTGGACAGGTTCTCCAGCACGCCTGCACCCGAGTAGCGGAACAGGCCCCAGCCGTAGTTCAGCGGATTGGGCGTGATCTCCAGGGATACGCCGCCGTCGGTCGAGGCCGGGCCGGTGGCGGACTCGCGGTAGCCGGTGAAGGCGAACGGGTCCCAGCGCAGGCCGGTGGCAAAGGTGTCGTCGGCGGTGGCGGTGTCGGCGAACAGCGTGTAGCGCGCGGTGCTCACGGCCGGCGCCAGTGTGGGCGGTACCCACTTCGTGGCATCGGCATCGGTGTAGCTGCCGGCCTCGCAGGCCCAAGTCACGCCGCAGGTGCCCAGCGCCTGGACCGCATAGCGGGCCTGGCGTTGCGCATTGAACAGGCCCCAGCCGTCGTCCCCCTGCTTCCAGGGCTCATCAAAGGCCTGGAAGACGAAGATCGCCTTCGGGCCCTGCGCGTCCTGCCGACCCTGCTGCACCCAGGTCTGCAGCGCGTCGAGGTAGAGCTTCTGGTTCACCGGGTGGGCGCGGAAGGCCAGGTTGGGGCCGCCGCCGGTGTCCACCGCGGCCCAGCCGGTTTCGCCGATCAGCATCGGCAGGCTGCCCAGGTTGAGCTTGACCAGGCCCTGGCGAGCGCGTTCGAACTGCGACCTGGCTTCGGTGATCGTCGCGTCGATCATGGCCTGGGCGCGCTCGGCCTCAGGCACCGATTTCTGGCGCCAGTCGTAGGCCGTGGGGTTGTAGTAGGTGTCGAGGAAGGGGTAGACGTGCACCGCGGCAAAGTCCACCACCTCGGCGATGGCCTTGGGCACCGAAGCCCAGAACAGGAAGTTGTCGTCGGTGGTGACCGGCTGGGTGATCGCGTCGCGCACATGCTTGAGGTAGCGGGCCATGTCGGCCACCGCGATCTTGTGGGCCGACCACTCCACCATGGTCTCGTTGCCCACGCTCACCGCCACCACGGTGTCGGGGAAGTCCTTGGCCAGCGCGATGCAGGCGTCCAGCTCGGCCAGGTTGTCGGCCTCGGCGGCATCACCGGTGACCGGATTGGGGTAGGCGCCCAGGTAGACCTTCAGGTCCAGCGCGTTGTCGCGGATCACCTCCAGCACGGTGCGGGCGAAGGCGCGGCTGCTGAACAGGCGGATCGTGCCGATGCCGGTGGCCTGGACCAGTCGCAGGTCTTCCAGCACATGGGCCGGTGTGATCACCTCGTTGGCCAGGTCGTCGGCATTGGCCGCGGTGCGGTAGGGCGAGTAGTTGACCGCGGCGCGCGTCATCAGGCTGCTGGGCAGCACACGCCGCTCGCTGGTCTGCGAGACGGCCTGCTCGGTGTAGCCGCCGCTGCTGCCACCGCCGCAGCCGGCCAGTGCGAGCACACTGCCCGCCAGGACGAGCGCGGCCACAGCCGTCCAGCGGGCCAGTCGCCGAGGATCAGGGGTGAGTCGAGGATGCATGACAGGCCTCAGAACGTGAAGTTGACGCCGACGGCAACCGAGTTGCCGCGCGTGGCGACGCGCGAATCGATGCGGGTGAAGGCGTCGTTGGCGGGCATCGACAGTGGCGCCAGCCCCTTGCGCCCGTACTGGTAGGCGCTGGCCGAGGCGTACAGGTTGATGTGCTCGTTGACCGTGTAGCCGACACTGGCGCTGGCCACGCTCAGCGTGTTGCTCTGGCCGCGCTCACTGGGGTTCTTGGTGCTGGCCCGGCCCAGGTAGACCAGGCCGGCACCCAGCGTGAGCTGGTCGTCCCAGCGGTAGCGCACGCCCAGCATGCCGTCGGTCGAGCGCGCCGCGTAGCCCGGATTGGGCACGCCGTTGGCGTCGACACCGCCCCAGTCGACGTTGAACATGTTGTTCCAGCGGCCCAGCGCGCCGGGCGTGGTCTGCACCGCATAGGCGCCGCTCCAGCGGTTGAAGCGCACGCCGCCCGACAGCTCCAGCTGCGGGTTCAGCAGGTGGCGCACCATCAGCATGGCCATGCCCTGGCTGGAGCCGCCCAGCAGCGGGTCGTCGGCCGGGAAGGGCGTCAGGCCACCGAAGGGCGCCTTGCCCCAGGCCACCGGCTCGCCGTTCTTGGCCGACTGCACGATCACATCGACCAGCAGGTCGCGGCCGATGTACTTGGCGTACAGCTCCAGGAAGGACGGCCGGTTGCGTGTCCAGCCGGACTTGCCGAAGTCGTAGGTGGCCTCCAGCAGCACATCGCCGCCGAACATCTCGACCGGGCGCGACATGTAGCGCACGGCGCGGCTCAACAGGCCATAGGCAGCGCCGCTGTCGCTCCAGGCCGTGGAGGAGCCCACGCCGCCGCCCCAGAAGTCCGAGCCGATCGCCTTGAAGGCATAGGGGTAGTCGGGCACGCTCCAGCCGCGGGTGGTCATCGCGCCGATCGTCAGGCGGCCCCAGTCCTCGTGGGCCACGCCCAGGTTGCGCTCATAGAGCCAGCCGTCCAGGTCCACCTTGCCGTCGCGCCAGCGCTGGCTCAGCAGGCCGAAGACCTCGAAGCCACCGCCCACGCGCTGCTTGTAGCCCAGGTAGGGTTGGAACAGCGTGACGTGATCGGCGCGCGTGCCAAACGGTTTGCCGAAGGCCAGGTCGTCGGCCCAGACGCGCTGCCGGTTCTCGCCCAGTTCGCGCTGGCAGTCCTCGCAGACATTGGTGGTACTGGTCGCTTCAGCCTTGGCAAAGCCGGTGAGGCTGAACGGTCCCAGTTCCACGGCGACGCTGGGTACCGTGGCCAGCGTGGCGCCCAGGGCCAGCAGCGCGTGGCGGGCGCGTCGGCGCCCCTGCGAGCGTGGCAGGCGCTGCAGGAGCGGGAGGAGGCGGTTCGGTGGCGGCATGGAGGCCCTCGGGACGACGGTGCAGAGGTGGGCGCAGCCAGGCTGGGCAGATCGGCGACAGGGCCGGAATCGGGCTCGAGGCTGAAAGCGCTTTCAGACGATAGGCCCGATACCCTCACGAGTCAACGGATCGGCCACCCGTGTTTTCCCGCAACCTCGGATCGACGATATCCGGGAAAACGACAGATAGTGCTGAAAGCGCTTTCATACACAATCCTCCCACTGCCCAGTCCGGGCGTTCGAGACCTCGCCATGAGCCTCACCCGCCGCGATCTCCTGGCCCTGATGCCCGCGCTGGGCGCCGGTTGGGGCACCGTCCACACCGCCGCCTGGGCACAGGCAGACTCGGTGGCGCTCGGTGCCGGGCGGGTCAGCCTGAGCCCGCGCGGCAACGCCCCGGTGCCGCGCGCCCCGCACCGCACCGAGGCGATGGCGCGCCGCGCCGCGCCCACCAACCAGTGGTACTCGACGCTGATCTTCAGCGACAAGCCCGAGGCGCTGCATGCGCTGCCGCTGACCGCCAAACCCACCGCCGCCGGGCTGGAGGTGTCGCTGCCGAAGAAGGCGGTGGTGCCGACCGAGCGCCGCGATGTCGAGATCCACTACGCCCACCACGACGCGCTGCTGATCGCGCCGACGGCCTTCGAGCCCGGCCGGGCCCTGCTGGCCGGCGCCAGCGACTGGGCGGTGGATATCGCGATGGGCCGAGGCGCCGACCGCTTCGACGCCACCGTGGCCCATGGCAGCCCCTACGTCTGGCTGCGCATCGGCCGCGGCGACCTGCGGGTGCGCCTGAAGTCGCCGGCCGAGCGCCTGTCCTCGGCCGACCCACGGGCGCTGCTGCTGCGGGTGGCCGGCACGCCCTACGCGCTGTACGGCCCGACCGGCGTGCAGTGGGAGCAGGCCGCGCCGACCGAATGGATCGCCCGCCTGCCGGCCGGCCCGGGCTATCTGGTCGCCGCGGCCCTGCCCGACGACAGTGCCGCCACCCAGGCCCTGCTGCTCAGACATGCCTATGCGGCGGTCACCGACACCCGGGTCAGTTGGAGCGTTGACCGCGCCAGCGGCCGGGTCGAGACCGTCTTCACCGCCACCACCCAAGCGCTCGAGGGCAGCGAGACCATGCCGCTGCTAGGTCTGTACCCGCACCACTGGCACGGCAACGCCAGCGTCGAGGGCCGCCTTGGCCCGACCTACGCCACGCTGCGCGGCCCGATGAAGCTGCTGGCCGACAAGCGCTTCACCACCACCAGCCGCTACACCGGCTTCGTGCCCTACTGGCCTGCGGTGCCCGACAGCAGCCCGCGCGTGGGCGACCTGCGCGAGGCCCTCAAGGCCGATGTGCGCAACGCCCACCGCATGCTGCAACAGGGCGGTGAGGGGCCGTACTGGCAGGGCAAGGGCTTGCTGCGCCTGGTCAAGATGCTCGATGTCTGCGAGCAGCAGGGCGACCGCGAGGGCGCCGAGCGCCTGCTGGGCCTGCTGAAGAAGCGCGTCGAGGAGTGGTTCTCAGGCACCGACCGTCGGCGCTTCTTCCATTGGGACCAGGCCATGGGCACGGTGGTGGGCTACCCCGAGGAGTACTTCGCGGTGGTGCAGATGAACGACCACCATTTCCACTACGGCTACTGGATCCGCGCGATCGCGGAGATCGGGCTGCGTGACCCCGATTGGGCGGCCCGCGGTCGCTGGGGCGACATGGTCGATCTGCTGGTCAAGGACATTGCCACCACCGAGCGCGGGCGCGCCGACTTTCCCTTCCTGCGCACCTTCGACCCCTACGAGGGCCACAGCTGGGCCTCGGGCATCGGCCTGGGCGAGTGGGGCAACAACCAGGAGTCGTCCAGCGAGGCGCTGAACGCCTGGACCGGCCTGATCCTGTGGGGCGAGGTGACCGGCGACGCGGCCTTGCGTGACCTGGGCACATGGATGCTGGTCACCGAGACCGAGGCGGTGCGCCACTACTGGTTCGACCTGCACCGCATTGTTTTCGCGCCCGAGTACCGCAACGCCGACGTCAGCATGGTCTTCGGCGGCAAGTACGCGCACAACACCTGGTGGATCGACGAGCCGCGGCAGATCACCGGCATCAACCTGCTGCCGATCACCACCGTTTCCACCTACTTCGCCAGCCACCCCGACTACATCCGGCGCAACCTGGCGTCGCTGAAGGACGAGCAGAAGATCTGGGCCGAGCGCGGCAAGCGCTTCGATCCGCCCGACATCTGGCAGGACATCTTCGCCAAGTACGGTGCACTGGCCGATCCCGAGGCCGCGCTGGCCGGCTGGGACCGCTGGGGCGCCGTCGAGGCCGGCGACAGCCGCAGCCACACGCTGCACTTCCTGCTCAGCCTGGTGGCGATGGGCGCGCCCGACACCAGCATCACCGCCGACACCACGCTCTACCAGGTCTTCCGCCGCCCCGATGGGCAGCGCACCTACCTGGCCTTCAATGCCGGTCGCCAGCCGCTGCGTGTGCGCTTCTCGGACGGCCGGCAACTGGAGGTGCCCCCCGGCCGACTGGCCCGCGCCGACGGCGCCTGACCGCCCTGCGCATCCCCCCGATGGCCTTCACCGCACCGACACCCAGGATCACCGCCATGACGACCCGTCGCCCGCGCCAGACCCTCGCCGCCACGGCGGCCGTCGCGCTGATGTTCACCCTGGCCGCCTGCGGTGGCGGCAACGACAGTGCGGCTCCGCAGACCGGCGGCAACGAGGTCACGGCGACCGCGCCCGTGGTGACGATCAGCAACAACATCAGCGACGAGACGGCCACCGGCGACATCACCTTCACCTTCACGTTCAATGTGGACGTCGGCACCAGCTTCACCGCCGACGACATCACGGTCAGCGGCGGCACCAAGGGGGCCTTCACCCGTCTCTCCGGAACCAGCGCCACGCTGGTGGTGACGCCCGCGCCGGACACCACGGGCACGGTCGAGGTTACCGTGGTCGCCGCGGGCGTCACGGACGCCGTGGGCACCGCCAACGTCGAGACCTCGGCCAGCAAGCCCTTCTACACCGTGGCGCGCACCTCGCTGGTCAGCTTCGACGAGGCCACCGCGCCCACACTGGTCGGCTTTGGCGGCGCCGAGGATGCCAGCGTGGTGGCGGACCCCACCAACGCCGCGAACAAGGTGGCCCGGGTGGTCAAGAGCGCCACCGCCGAGGTGTGGGCGGGCACCACGTTGGTGATGTGCCCCGGCGACGCGATCGCCCGGCTGCCGTTCGCTGCCGGCAAGACCCAGCTGTCGGCACGCGTGTGGTCGCCGGTGGCCGGCATCCCGGTGCGCCTGAAGGTGGAGAACTCGGCCAACAGCGCGCAAACGGTGGAAACCGAGGCCATGGTTTCGGTGGCCGCGGGCTGGCAGACCCTGGTGTTCGATTTCGCCAGACCGGTGTCGGGCACGCCGGCGCTGAACACCGCCCACACCTACGACAAGGCGTCGATCTTCTTCGACTTCGGCACCCCCGGCGCCACGTCCGGCGCACGCACCTACTACCTCGACGACCTGAGCTTCGTGGGCAGCCGCTTCAGCGCCACCTGCGCCGGCGCTGCGGCCAGCCAGACCATCACGATGGACGAAGCCAGCGCGCCCACGCTGACCGGCTTCGGCGGCGCCGAGGACGCCACCATCGCGGCCGATCCCGCCAACGCCGCCAACAAGGTGGCACGCATCGTCAAGAGCGCCACCGCCGAACTGTGGGCCGGCACGACCATTTCCATCGCGGCTGGCAGCACCATCCCGCGCATCGGCTTCGCTGCGGGCAAGACCACGATCACCGCGCGCGTCTGGTCACCGGTGGCGGGCATCCCGGTGCGCATGAAGGTGGAGGACTCGACAAACGCTGCGAAGTCGGTGGAGACCGAGGCCACGGTGAGCACCGCCTCGGGCTGGCAGACCCTGAGCTTCAACTTCGCCAACGCGGTGGCCGGCACGGCCGCCCTGGACCTGGCCGCCAGCTACGACCGCCTGTCGGTGTTCTTCGACTTCGGCACACCGGGCGCGTCAGTGGGTGCGGCGCGCACCTACTACATCGAGGACATCGTCTACCCGCTGCCAAGCGGCGGCAGCACGTCGGCGCTGGTCTTTGCCAGCGGCTTCGGGTCGGGCAACCGCACCGTCGAGGGCGGCGAGTTCGGTGGCTTCAGCGGCAGCAACCTGGACGGCTTCACCTGCAACGGCGACCCGGCCAACTGCGGCAGCGGTGGCGAGTTCACGCCCACCAAGACGGCCGCCGAGAGCTACTTCTTCTACTACCACCAGACCGCCACGCCGGCCACCGACCTGTTCATGGGCGTCTATGTGCAGGCGCCCGGCCTCACCGGTGGTTTCGTCAATGGCGTGGACACGCCTGGCGTGCAGGTGGGCGCGCAGACCCAGCTGAAGTTCAAGCTGGGGGTGAACGCCGAGTGGTTCAGCGCCCCGAACCACAACGTCATGATCGTCGCCGACCTGGGCAAGCGCTTCACCGCGGGCGCCAACACCGATTGCCGGCTGCAGTTGCGCCGCGTGGTCACCGCCGCCGCCGCCGTGGCCACCGACTATGCGCTGCCATGGAGCTCCTTCGCGCTGTCGCAGGACTGCGGGGGCGCCGCCAGCAGTGTGGCCGACGCGCTGGCCAAGTCACCGGTGTCGCAGCTGTCGTTCCAGGGGGTGGGTGGGGGCATCGCGCTGTCCGACGGCACACTCACCAGCGGCGCCAACCTGTCGGTGGCCAACGGCTCGGGCGTCTACCCGACCACCGTGGTGCTGGTGGGCGGCATCACGATCGAGTAGAGGCCCGCGGGCCGAAGGTCGGCGTGGGTCGCTTGGCGGACTGCCACAATGCAGTCAGCCCCGGCCAGCCGCGTCGATCTGCCATGAAGGCGGCGCGCCCGGCCATCCGTGCTGGATCGCGCCTGATGAGCAGCAAGCCCTCTCCCCGCCGTGCACGGGGCTCCTCAACCCCCGCCACCGATGGCGGTGCCGCTGGCGTGGTGACCCTGGAGATGGTCGCGCACACGGCAGGTGTGTCGCCCAGCACGGTCTCGCGCATCCTCAACGGCACCGCCCGGGTCAGCCAGGCCAAGCAGCAGGCGGTGGACGCCGCGATCCAGTCGCTGGGCTTTCGGCCCAACCCTGTGGCTCGGGGCCTGGCCGGTGGGCGCACGCTGAGCATCGGCGTGCTGACGCAGACGATCAGCAGCCCCTTCTATGGCGAGGCCTTGCATGCCATCGAGGACCGGCTGGACGAGGCCGGCTACATCCCGATCTTTGTCAGCGGCCATTGGCAGGAGGTCGAGGAGCGCAAGGCGCTGGAGGCGCTGATCGCCCGCCGCGTCGACGGGCTGATCGTGCTGGCCGGGCGCCTGTCCAGCCGCGCGCTGCAGGCCGGCGCCGGCCACCTGCCACTGGTGGTGGTGGGCCGCACCATGGAAGGCCCGCGCGTGCATGGCCTGACCCTTGACAACCGGGCTGGCGCGGCCATGGCCACGCAGCACCTGATCGATTGCGGCCACCGCCGCATCGCCCACATCGCTGGCGAACCCGACCATGCCGATGCCCACGAACGGCTGGCCGGCTACCGCGATGCGCTGGACCGCGCCGGCCTGCCGTTCGACCCGGCGCTGGTGACCCCGGGTGACTACACCGAGGCGGGCGGCCTGCTGGCGGTGAACCGCCTCCTCGACGCCCAGCGGCCTTTCACCGCGATCTTCGCCGCCAATGACCAGACTGCGATCGGCGCGGCATTGGGCCTGTACCGGCGCCATGTGCGGGTGCCCGACGACGTCTCGCTGGTGGGCTTCGACGATCTGGCGCCGGCGCGCTTCGCCATCCCGCCGCTGACCACGGTGCGCCAGCCCGTCTACGAGATGGGCTTCCAGGCCGCGGGCGCGATGATGGCCCTCTTGCGCGGCGAGCCTGCGCAGGTGGCCTTGCCGCCGCTGCAACTGGTGCCGCGCGAGTCGGTGCGCCGCCTGCAGCGCTGATCCCCTCGCGCGGTCCACGCCGAACCGTGGGGTTCGGGGTTTTCCTGCAGCCTGTTGCGGCCCCCCTCCACGCAGAATCTCTGGCAAAATGAAAGCGCTTTCAGTTTCGAATCCGATCGGGCCTGATGAAGGCCGACCACGCTGACCGCCACCATGTCCCGGACCCTCACCGAGCTCCCATCCTTTCCCCCCGACTTCGTCTGGGGCGTGGCCACCAGCGCCTTCCAGATCGAAGGCGCCGCCCATGAAGCTGGCAAGGGCGAGTCCATCTGGGACCGCTTCTGCCGCCAGCCCGGCGCGATTGCCGACGGCTCGAACGGCGACATCGCCTGCGACCACATCAAGCGCGTGGACGAGGACCTGGACCTGATCGCGCGGCTGGGGGTCGACGCCTACCGTTTTTCAGTCAGCTGGCCGCGCGTGCAGCCCGACGGCCGCGGTGCCTTCAACGAGGCCGGCCTGGCCTTCTACGACCGCTTGGTCGACGGCCTGCTGGCCCGCGGCCTGCGCCCCTACCTGACGCTGAACCACTGGGACCTGCCTCAGGCGCTGCAGGACGGCGGCGGCTGGGCGGTGCGCGACACCGTGCACCGCTTCGTCGACTACGCCCGCGCGGTGAATGCCCGGCTGGGTGACCGTCTGGCCGCCGTCACCACCCACAACGAGCCCTGGGTGATGGCGGTGCTGGGCCATGAGAGCGGGATCTTCGCGCCCGGCATCCGCCATCGTGGCACCGCGATGCAGGTCGCGCACCATCTGCTGCTGAGCCATGGCCTGGCGCTGCAGGCGCTGCGTGCCGACGGCTGCCGCAGCCGCCTGGGCATCGTGCTGAACCTGTCACCGATCGGCCCGGCCACCGACAGCCCCGAGGACCGCGCCGCCGCCTGGCTGGAGGATGGCCGCCTGGTGCGCTGGTACATGGATCCGCTGCTGCTGGGGCGCTATCCCGAGGACGTCTGGCAGCACCTGGGGGCCGACGCGCCGCGCATCGAGCCCGGCGATCTGGCCGCGATCGCCACGCCGATGGACTACCTGGGCATCAACTACTACACCCGCGGCGTGGTCAGCGCCAGTGGCGGCTGGAGCGCGCAGTCCAGTGGCCTGCCGCTCACCGACATGGGCTGGGAAGTCGTGCCCGAGGGCCTGACCGAACTGCTGCTGCGCCTGCACCGTGACTGGGACCTGCCGCCGGTCTACGTGATGGAGAACGGCGCGGCCTTCCGTGACGAACTGGTCGACGGCCAGGTCATGGACACCGAACGTCGCGACTACATCGCCCGCCACATCGCCGCCACCCACCAGGCCCTGGCCGCCGGCGTGCCGATGGCTGGCTACATGGTCTGGAGCCTGATGGACAACTTCGAGTGGGCCTCGGGTTACGCCAAGCGCTTCGGCATCGTCCACGTCGATTACGCCACGCTGGCCCGCACGCCCAAGCAGAGCTACCACTGGTACCGCCACTTCCTGCAGTCCCAGCGTGCGCAGCGTCAGCAGCCTCAGGCCGCCTGACACCCGAGGCGACGATGGAGCCGCCCACGACCAAGATCTGGACCCTGGTCTGGCACGACGAGTTTGACGGCGACACGTTCGACCGCAGCAAGTGGGACTTCGATCTGGGCAATGGCTTCTACGACGATCGGGTACACGGCTGGGTGCCGGGCTGGGGCAACGATGAGTTGCCGTACTACACGTCGGAGCCCGAGAACGTGCAGGTGCGTGACAGCAGCGTGTTCATTCGCGCGGTCCAGGCGCCGCTGCACGGCTGTGGCTACACCTCGGCACGGCTGAAGACCCAGGCACGCGACGGCCGGGTGCTGTTCGCCAAGCGCGATGGCCGCGTCGAGTTCCGTGCCCGCATGCGCTGGGGCAAGGGCCTGTGGCCCGCCTTGTGGATGCTGCCAGCCGATGACCACTAGGGCGGCTGGGCCGCCAGCGGCGAGATCGACCTGATGGAGATCGTCGGCGAGCAGCCGCACGAGGTGCTCAACAGCCTGCATGTCGGTTCGGCCTTACCGCGCCGCTCGCTCGCCACACCACTCATCGCCTGCCTGCCGACTCCAGCGTGGCCGGTTGGCACACCTACGCCGTGGAGTGGGAGCCGGGCGAGATCCGCTTCGTTGTGGACGAGGTGCAGACCTGCAGCTACCGCCACTGGTGGAGCTGCAGCTGGCGCGAGGCAGGGCAGGGCGTGGAGGCGCGCGCCGAGGCCGATCTGAACCCCTGGCCGGCGCCCTTCGACCAGCCCTTCTACCTGCTGATGAACGTTGCGGTGGGCGGCAACGTCCCTGGCCACCCCGACCAGCACACACGGATGCGCGGCCGAAGTTCGGCTGACGGGCCGAGCCAGGGCCCGCCGCTGGCGAGCCTCAGCGCCGTCGCCGGTAGGTGACGAAGCTGATGTCGAAGTTGTTGGGCGCGGCGGCGTGGCGGGTGTCGCGGGCCACCTCGGTGAAGTCGGTGGTCGGCCAGTCGGGGAAGAAGGCGTCGGCGTCCGGCACGTCCAGCGCCAGCTCGGTCAGCAGCAACTCATCGGCCAGCGGCAGTGCCTGGACGTACAGCTCGGCGCCACCGATCACGAACACCCGCGGCACGCCGGCGCAGCGCGCCAGCGCCTCGGGCACGCTGCCCACGACCTCGGCGCCGGGACAGACCAGGCCGGTCTGACGGCTCAGCACCAGGTTGCGCCGTCCAGGCAGCGGACGAAAACGCTCGGGCAGTGATTCCCAGGTGCGCCGGCCCATCAGCACCGGCGCGCCCTGGGTGCTGCGGCGGAAGTGGGCCAGGTCCTCCGGCAGGTGCCAGGGCAGCTGGTTGGCGCGGCCGATCGCGCGGCCACGGGCCAGCGCGGCGATCAGGACCAGGTCGGGGCGGGTGTCGCTCATGGGGCCGATTGTCGGCGCGGCAGCAGCGCGCTGGCGATGGCCAGCACGATGGCCAGTGCCGCCACCAGGTCCAGCGGCCGCGGCCATTCGCCGACGATCGCGGTGGCCGCCGCGGTGCCCACCAGCGGCACGGCCATGATCGAGAAGGCGCTGGCCGAGGGCGGCAGCGTGCGCGCCATGCCGAACCAGATCACCTGGGCCACGCCATAGTTGAGCAGCACGCCATAGAGCAGCGACCACCACAGGCCGGTGCTCCAGGCCGCCGGGCTGGGCGTGGCCTCCAGCAGTGGCGCCACGCACCAGAAGAAGGCCGAACCCAGCGCCATCATCCACACCGTCACCGCCTCGGTGGGCATGGGACAGGTGGTGCGGCGCATCAGCACCGTGCCGGCCGCCCAGCTGAAGGCGGCGGCCTGCATCCACAGCACGCCTTCGGGCCGACCAGCCAGATGGGCCAGTTCCTGCCAGGACAGCAGCAGCACCGCGGCCAGTGCGGCGACGGCCGACAGCAGCACCCGGCCGCTGGGCCGCTCGTGGGCCAGCACCAGCGTGATCAGCACCGTCCACACCGGCATCGTGAAGCCCAGGATCGCGGCGCGCCCTGATGCCAGCGCCTGCAGGCCGGTGATCGAGCAGAAGTGCCAGGCCAAGATGTTGGGCAGCGCCAGCAGTGCCACCTGTCGCCACTCGGTGCGCGGCCAGCGCATATCGACGCCGCGCCAGAAGCGGTAGTACAGGTACAGCGTGAGCGCGCCGCCGGTCATCGTGATGGCACGGAAGTACAGCGGCGACAGCTCGCGCAGGCTGAACTTCATCATCGGCCAGTTGACGCCCCACATCAGCGTGAGGGCCACCAGCACCGCGATCTGGCGCGGCTGCAGCATCAGACCGCGACGTCGGCCTTGATGGCCGGATGGTGCTGGTACTCCAGCACCTCGAAGTCCTCGTACTGGTAATCAAAGATCGAGTCAGGGCGGCGCCTGATGTTCAGCACCGGGTAGGGGAAGGGCGTGCGCGCCAGCTGCGTGCGCACCTGCTCGAAGTGGTTGGTGTAGAGGTGGCAGTCGCCGCCGGTCCAGATGAAATCGCCCACGTCCAGGTCGCACTGCTGGGCCAGCATGTGGGTCAGCAGCGCGTAGCTGGCGATGTTGAAGGGCACGCCCAGGAAGATGTCGGCGCTGCGCTGGTAGAGCTGGCAGCTGAGCTTGCCGCGGCCACCCGGCGTGGTGGCCGGCGCCACGTAGAACTGGAAGAAGGCATGGCAGGGCATCAGCGCCATCTTGTCCAGGTCGGCCACGTTCCAGGCGCTGACGATGATGCGGCGGCTGTCGGGGTTGCTCCTGAGCTGCTGCACCACCTGCGCGATCTGGTCGATGTGGCCACCGTCCGGCGTGGGCCAGTTGCGCCACTGCACGCCATAGACCGGCCCCAGCTCGCCGTCCTCGCGCGCCCACTCGTCCCAGATCGTGCAGCCACGCTCCTGCAGCCACTTGACATTGCTGTCGCCGCGCAGGAACCACAGCAGCTCGACGATGATCGCCTTCAGGAAGACCTTCTTGGTGGTCACCAGCGGGAAGCCTTCGGAGAGGTCGAAGCGCATCTGGTGACCGAACACGCTGCGCGTGCCGGTGCCGGTGCGGTCGCCCTTGGCCACGCCGTGTTCCCAGACATGGCGCATGAAATCTTCGTACTGCGAGCGGACAGGGCGGGCGGCGGAACTCATGGGGCCGGATTATCCCGCGGCCGGGGTGTCACACTCGGCGCTGGCCGCCATGACCTCGCCGCACCGCCTGCATTTCCTCGATGACCTGCGCCTGCTGGCGCTGGGTGCGCTGCTGCTCTACCACGTGGGCATGGCCTATGTGCCCTGGCCCTGGCATGTGAAGGGCGGTGTCACCAGCGCCGCGCTGGCGCCCTGGATGCTGGCGCTCAACCCGTGGCGGATGAGCCTGTTGTTCGCCATCTCCGGTGCGGTCACCAGCCTGACGATCGCTGGTGCGCCCCCGGGATGGCTGCGCGCCCGGATGACGCGCCTGGGTGCACCACTGCTGCTGGGCGTGCTGCTGATCGTGCCGCCGCAGGCCTGGTGGCAGGTGCGTGAGCAGTTCGGCTACACCGGCGACTTCCTCGACTTCATGGGCCTGTACCTGCGCGGCTACCACGGCTTCTGTGATGCAGCCGGGCACTGCCTGGTGCTGCCCACCTGGAACCACCTGTGGTTCCTGCCCTACCTGATGGTCTACACGGGGCTGCTGTGGGCCACGCTGCGGCGCTGGCCCAGGGCGCTGGATGAGGCCGGGGCCTGGCTGGCCACGCGCCTGGGCGCATGGAGCCTGCTGTGGGCGCCCTGGCTGCTGCTGGCCGCCGGCCGGCTGGCCTTGCGGCCCTGGTTTGACGTCACCCACGACCTGATCCACGACCCGCTGGCCCATGCGCAGTACGTCCCGGCGTTCCTGGCCGGCGCCGTCTGGGCGCGCACGCCAGGCGCCTGGGCGGCGATCGCGCGCCTGCGGCACCTGGCGCTGGCGTTGGCGGTGACGGCATTCGCGGCATCGCAGCTGCTGGGTGAGCCCGCGCCGGCGGCACTGGTCCGGGCCGGCTTCGCATTGCAGCAGTGGTGCGGCGTGCTGGCCGCGCTGGGATTCGGCCAGCGCTGGCTGGGCGCCATCAGCACCCGGTGGCCTGGGCTGGCGGCGCGGGTGTTCCCGGTCTATGTGCTGCACCAGACGCTGCTGATCGGCGCGGTGGTGACGCTCAAGCCGCTGGGGCTGGCGCCGCTGGCCGAAGCGGGCGCGGTGCTGGGGATCACCGTGGGCGGCTCGTGGGTGCTGGCCGCCACCGCCACGCGCTGGCGCGCCGTGTCGCCCTGGCTGGGCGGTGCGACGCGCTGATCAGCCGGGCTGGAACTGCATCGCCGCCAACCGGGCGTACAGGCCGCCGCGCGCCACCAGTTCGGCGTGCGTGCCCTGCTCGACGATGCGGCCGTGTTCCAGCACGACGATGCGGTCGGCGCGCTGCACCGTGGCCAGGCGGTGGGCAATGACCAGCGTGGTGCGGTCCTGCATGGCCGATTCCAGCGCCGCCTGCACCATGCGCTCGCTCTCGGCGTCCAGCGCGCTGGTGGCCTCGTCCAGCAGCAGCAGCGGCGGGTTCTTCAGCATCGCCCGCGCGATCGACAGGCGCTGGCGCTGGCCGCCCGACAGGCGCACGCCGCGCTCGCCCAGGAAGCTGGCATAGCCCTCGGGCAGGGCCAGGATGAAGTCGTGCGCGAAGGCGGCTTTGGCGGCGGCGATCACCTCCTCGTCGGTGGCGTCGGGGCGACCGTAGCGGATGTTCTCCATCGCGCTGGCGCTGAAGATCACGCTGTCCTGCGGCACGATGCCGATGCGCGCGCGCAGCGCGGCCAGGTCGGCGTGGCGCACATCGACGCCGTCCACCTGCACCGAACCCTCGGCCACATCGTAGAAGCGCAGCAGCAGCTGCAGCACGGTGCTCTTGCCGGCACCGCTGGGGCCGACCAGGGCCACGGTCTCACCCGGCTGCACGCTCAGGCTGACGTCGTCCAGCGCCGCCTGCTGCGGCCGCGACGGGTAGCGGAAACGCACGCCCTGCAACTGCAGCGACGAGCCGCCGCGCGTGGCCGGCAGGGACTGCGGCGCGGCAGGCGATTCGATCGGCGAGCGCGCGTGCAGCAGCTCCATCAGGCGCTCGGTGGCGCCGGCGGCGCGCAGCAGATCGCCCCAGACCTCGGAGAGCACCGCCACCGAGCTGACCAGCAGGATCACGTACAGCACGGTCTGGCCCAGGTGGCCGGCGGTGATCTCGCCATGCAGCACCGCCTGGGTGCCCTGGTACAGGCCCCAGAGCAGCGCGCCGAAGGTGGCAGTGATCAGGAAGGCCACCAGCAGCGAGCGCACGCGGGTGCGCTTGCGGGCGGTGTCGAAGGCGGCCTCGGTGGCCAGCGAGAAGCGCGCGGCCTCGCGCGGCTCGGCCACGTAGCTCTGCACCACCGGCATGGCGTTGAGCACCTCGGCGGCGATCGCGGAGGAATCGGCCACGCGGTCCTGGCTGGCGCGGCTGAGCTTGCGCACCCGGCGGCCGAAGGCCAGGGCCGGCAGCACCACCACCACCAGGATGCCCATCACCTGGAACATCACCCAGGGGTTGGTGACGATCAGCATCGCCAGCGCGCCGATGCCCATCACGGTGTTGCGCAGGCCCATGCTGAGGCTGGAGCCGACCACCGTCTGCACCAGGGTGGTGTCGGTGGTCAGGCGCGAGAGCACCTCACCGGTGGCGGTGGTCTCGAAGAACTCGGGGCTTTGCCGCAGCACGTGGGCGTAGACGGCATCGCGCAGATCGGCGGTGATGCGCTCGCCCAGCCAGGTCACCATGTAGAAGCGGCTGGCCGAGAACACGCCCAGCGCCGCACCCACGCCGAACAGCGCCAGGAAATGCTCGCGCAGCGCCATCACGCGCTGCCCCGGATCGGCCGCCACGATGCCCTGGTCGACCAGGGACTTCAGGGCCGCAGGCAGCAGCAGCGTGGACACCGCTGCCAGCACCAGGAACAGCAGCGCCAGCGCGATCTGCAGGCGGTAGGGACGGAGAAAGGGCAGCAGGCCGGACAGCGATTGGGGGCTGCTGCCGGTGGGACGGTCGGGACGGGTAGCCATGCGTGCAGTGTAGGCAGCAGGTGGGGCCTGGATCGCACCCTCGTAAAAACCCTGCCAAAACGCTGGACTATTCAAATAATGACCAAGCAATCATTGCATAGGCAACTAAACTGGCGGGCATGGCAAAGAAAGAACCCGAGCCCGCTGGCTTCTACCAGCCGGGCCAGTACCGGCCGGACGAGAGCGTGGGCTACCTGATGCGCAAGGTCATCAGCTCCATCCTGGCGCAGGCCGATGCCCAGCTGGCCAGCTGTGACCTCACCTATGTGCAGTGGCTGCCGCTGTACAAGCTGGTGATGAAGGAAGGCCACACCGTGGCCGGCCTGGCGCGCGACCTGGAGATCGACCCGGGCGCGATGACCCGCTCTCTCGACCGCCTCGAGGCCAAGGGCCTGGTGCGTCGCGAGCGCTCCACCGAGGACCGTCGCGTCGTCAACCTGGTGCTCACCGACGAGGGCCGCAAGGTCGCGCGCCGCGTGCCCCAGGTGCTGGCCGACGTGCTCAATGGCCACCTGCGTGGGTTCAGCCACGACGAGTGGCGCACCCTGGTCGACCTGTTGACGCGCATGCTGGCCAACGGCGAGCGGCTGCGCCAGGGTGATGCGCAACCCGACCCGAAGGATCCGGCATGACGCCCCGCCCGACCCCATCCCCCCGCCGCATGGCCGCGCTGGCCCTGGCGGTCGCGCTGCTGGCCGGTTGCGCCACGCCTGGCGACCGTGCGCAGGCCGCGCGGCTCGACGATGGCCAGGCGCTGGCCTTGGCCGCACGCACCGAGGCACTGCCGGCCGCCGACTGGTGGCGCGTGCTGGGCGACGCCCAACTCGACACCCTGATCGAGCAGGCCCTGCGCGACCAACCCAGCCTGGCCGTGGCACGCGAGCGCGTGCGCCGCGCCCAGGCCCAGGCCGACGTCCTGCTGGCGGCCCACGGTCCGCAGGCCCAGCTGAGCGCCAGCCTGACGCGCCAGCGCTACTCGGAACATGGCCTGGTGCCCGCCCCGATCGCGGGCGATACCTGGAGCTCGGGCGAGCTGCAGGCCGCGCTGGCCTGGTCACCCGACCTGTTCGGCGCCCAGGCCGCCGAGCAGGCTGCGGCGCTGGGCCAGGCCCGTGCGGCCCGTGCCGAAGCCGCCGCCGCCGCCAACGGCCTGGCCACCCAGATCGCGCGCGGCCATGTGGCGCTGGCCCGTCTGCTGGCGCAGCGCGAGGTGCTGCAGGCCCAGACGGCCCAGCGTGAGCGCATCCGCCAGATCACCCAGCGCCGAGTAGCCGCCGGCCTGGACACCCGCGTCGAGCAGGTGCAGGCCGACGCCGCGCTGCCGGATCTGCGCGTGCAGCTCGAAGCGCTGGACGAGCAGACCACGCTGCTGCGTCGCCAGCTGGCGGTGCTCAGCGGCCAGGCGCCCGAGGCGCTGAGCGGCCTGTCGCCTCGCCTGGCGGACCTGCGCAGCCCCGCGCTGCCGTCCGCGCTGGGTGCCGACCTGCTGGGCCGCCGGCCCGACCTGGTGGCGGCGCGCTGGCGCGTCGAGGCCAGTCTGGCCGATGTGCGCGCCGCCGAGGCCGCCTTCTACCCCAGCATCAACCTGGTGGCCTATGCGGGCCTGTCGGCGCTGGGTCTGGACCGCCTGTTCGACCTGGGCAGCCGCCAGCTGGGTGTGCAGCCGGCGCTGCGCCTGCCGCTGTTCGACGGCGGCCGACTGCGCGCCGCGCTGCAGGGGCGCGAGTCCGAGCGCAACGCCGCCATCGCGCAGTACAACGCCACGCTGCTGGACGCGGTGCGCGAGGCCGGCGATGCGCTGGCCTCCGAGCAATCGCTGCAGCGCCAGCGCGCCGAACAGGCGCGTGCCCTGGCCGCGGCCGAGCAGGCCCACAGCATCGCCGAAAAGCGCTACGCCGCCGGCCTGGGTAACCAGCTCACCGTGCTGGCCACCGAGACCGCCGTGCTGGCGCAGCGCCGCAACGCCGTGGACCTGCAGGCGCGCCAGCTCGACAACCGCCTCGCGCTGATCAAGGCGCTGGGCGGTGGCTGGATCGACGACACCGCGCTGGCCGCCCGCTGAGCTGGCCGAGCCACACCGAAAGACGACACCGATGAAAGCCCCCGCCTCTTCCGTTTCTCCGGCCGCAGCGCGCACCGCCCGCCAGCGCGGCCTGACCGCCATCGCCCTGGTCGTGCTGCTGGCCGGCGGCGCCTGGGCCGGCTGGCACTGGCTGCATGGCCGCCACCTGCAGAGCACCGACAACGCCTACGTCGGCGGCAACGTGGTGCAGATCACGCCGCAGGTCGGCGGCACCGTGGTCGCGCTGGGCGCCGATGACAACGACGCCGTGCGCGCCGGCCAGGTGCTGGTGGCGCTGGACCCGGCCGAGGCGCGGGTGGCCCTGGCCCAGGCCGAGGCCACGCTGGCGCAGACCGTGCGCGAGGTGCGCGCGCTGTACGCCAACAACAGCACGCTGAAGGCGCAGATCGCGCTGCGCGAGGCCGACGTGGGCCGCGCCCAGGCCGACCTTGCACGCGCCGACGACGACGTCAAGCGCCGCGCCCCGCTGGTGGGCGAGGGCCTGGTCGGGCAGGAGGAGTTCAACCACGCCAAGGCGCAGCAGGCGGCCGCGCGCAGCGCGCTGGCGGCGGCGCAGTCGGCGGCCCAGGCGGCGCGCGACCAGCTGGCTGCCGGCCTGACGCAGACCGAAGGCACCAGCGTCGAGCAGCACCCCAACGTGCTGCGCGCCGCCGCCAGGGTGCGCGAGGCCCACCTGGCGTTGCAGCGCGTGGCGCTGGTCGCACCGATCGACGGCCACGTGGCCAAGCGTGCGGTGCAGCTGGGCCAGCGCGTTCAGGCCGGCACGCCGCTGCTGACGGTGGTGGCGATGAACCAGCTGTGGGTGGACGCCAACTTCAAGGAAGGCCAGCTGAAGGACCTGCGCATCGGTCAGCCGGCCGAGCTGACCGCCGACGTCTTTGGCGACCAGGTGGTCTTCCACGGCCGCATCGCCGGCCTGGGTGCCGGCACCGGCGCCGCCTTTGCGCTGCTGCCAGCGCAGAACGCCACCGGCAACTGGATCAAGGTGGTGCAGCGGGTGCCGGTGCGCATCGCGCTGGACCCGCAGGAGCTGGCGGCGCATCCGCTGCGCGTGGGCCTGTCGATGGAGGTGAACGTGGACACCCGCGACCAGTCTGGCGCGCAGCTGGCCCAGGCGCCACGCGCCGAACCCCTGGCCCGCACCGCGGTCTTCGAGGCCCAGCAGAAGGCCGCCGACAGCGATGTCGAGCGCATCATCGCCGCCGCGCTGGGCCGCGGCAAGGTCCACTGAGGGGCCGGGCACCATGGCCGATGATGCCGCGCCGCAGGGCCTGCCGCCCCGGCCGCCGCCGCTGAGCGGCACACCGCTGCTGCTGGGCACGCTGTCGCTGTCGCTGGCGACCTTCATGAACGTGCTCGATTCGTCGATCGCGAACGTCTCGCTGCCGGCGATCGCCGGCGACCTGGGCGTCAGCCCGGGACAGGGCACCTGGGTCATCACCAGCTTCGGCATCGCCAACGCGATCTCGGTGCCGCTGACCGGCTGGCTGGTGCAGCGCTTCGGCGCGGTGCGGCTGTTCGTGGCCACGGTGCTGCTGTTCGTGCTGGCCAGCTGGCTGTGCGGCTTCGCGCCGTCGCTGGAGTGGCTGGTGGCCTTCCGCGTGCTGCAGGGCCTGGTGGCCGGACCGATGATTCCGCTGTCGCAGACCCTGCTGATGGCCACCTACCCACCCCACAAGACCGGCCTGGCGCTGGCCCTGTGGGGCATGACCACGCTGGTGGCACCGGTGGTCGGGCCGCTGCTGGGTGGCTGGATCACCGACAACATCAGCTGGCCCTGGATCTTCTACATCAACGTGCCCGTGGGCCTGCTCGCCGCCGGCCTGACCTGGGCCATCTACCGCAAACGCGAGACCACGATCCGCAAGCTGCCGATCGACGCCGTGGGCCTGGGTCTGCTGGTGCTGTGGGTGGGCTCGCTGCAGCTGATGCTCGACAAGGGCAAGGAGCTGGACTGGTTCTCGTCGCCGCTGATCGTTGCCCTGGGTGTCACCGCGGTGGTGGGCCTGGCGGTGTTCATCGTCTGGGAGCTCACCGCCGAGCACCCGGTGGTGGACCTGCGCTTCTTCCAGCGGCGCAATTTCGTGTTCGGCGCCGCCACCTTGTCGATCGCCTACGGCCTGTTCTTCGGCAATGTGGTGCTGATGCCGCTGTGGCTGCAGCAGTGGATGGGCTACACGGCCACCAGCGCCGGCTTTGCGCTGGCGCCGGTGGGACTGCTGGCGATCCTGCTGACACCGCTGGCCGGTCGCAAGGTCACGGTGTGGGATCCGCGCTGGATGGCCAGCGTGGCCTTCGTGATCTTTGCCGGTGTGCTGTGGGTGCGCTCGCAGTTCACCATCCAGACCGACCTGGTGCACATCATGGTGCCGACGCTGGTGCAGGGCGCGGCGATGGCGATGTTCTTCATTCCGCTGACCACGCTGACGCTGGCCGGCGTGCCGCCCGAGCGCATCCCGGCCGCCGCCGGCCTGTCCAACTTCACCCGCATCACCGCGGGGGCGATGGGCACCTCGATCTCGACCACGCTGTGGGACGACCGCGCGGCCCTGCACCACGCCCACCTCAGCGAGGCGCTGGGCAGCGGGCAGGGCGGCGCGCTGGCCGGCACGCTGGCCAACCTGCAGGCCGCCGGGCTGTCGCGCGAGCAGGCGCTGGCGCAGATCAATCGCCTGGTCGACCAGCAGGCCTACACCCGCGCGGCCGACGACATCTTCCTGGCCTCGTCGATGATCTTCCTGGCGCTGATCGCGCTGGTCTGGGTGGCGCGCCGGCCACCGCGCCAGGCGCCGCCGGCCGACGCCGCCGGCGCGCACTGATCAGGACCCGGGCGCGGGCCGGGGCGGCGGCGCCGGCTTGATGCCGCGCCGCGCCAGCGCCTCGCGCAGCAGGAACTCGATCTGCGCGTTGGCGCTGCGCAGTTCCTGCGCGGCCAGGCGCTCGATCTCGGCCCACAGCGCAGGGTCGATGCGCAGCGGATAGCTCTTCTTGCCGGGGCTGGCCATCAGTGCTTGCGCCGGTCACCCAGGCCGGGTGGATCTTCTGAAAACCAGCCCCAGGCGGCGTCGCGTGCGCCCCGGCGCAGCAGCGCCTGCGCCAGTGTGCCGGTCAGCCAGGCCAGCAGGGCCAGCGTGGCGAGCACGCACAGCGCCAGCAGCACGGCCGCCCCCATCAGGCGTGGCGTGCTCCAGGCGGGCAGCAGGTCGTGTCCGGCCATGACAGCGACGCCGCACAGCGCCAGCACGGCCACGGACAGTTTGAGCATCAGCAGGTTCATGGCGACTCCCTTGGCTCAGCGCGTGCGACCAAAGCGCAGGTTCAACTCGACCACCCAGGCCAGCATGCCCAGGATCAGCGCGCCGTGCAGGGCCAGCATCAGGCCCTGCGGCAGGTGCGGTGGTTGCAGCTTCTGCGCCTGGACGATCAGCAGGTGCAGGCCCAGCGGATAGGCGGCCAGCAGCGTCGCCATCACCTTGGCGCGCACCCCCATGGCCGCGAGCGTGTCAGCGCGGCGCTCGGGAGCCAGCCAGTAGGCCTTCTGGGGGATGCTCAGCCGCTGGCCCTCGCGCCCGGCCAGCAGGCCCATGCCGTAGCCCAGGGGCAGGGGCAGGCCCACGGCGAGCAGCGTCATCATCCACAGGTGCCGGTTGCGCTCACCGTAGCCGGTGGCTTCGCCCAGCGCGCCGAAACCCGTGGCGATCTGCGAGGGCAGCGCCAGGCCGGTCCCCCAGATCGCGGCGGCGGCTGCGGCCACCGTGGCCAGCAGCAGCGCATCGATCAGACGCGGGTTCATGGCGGCTCTCCACCGGGGGTCAGTTGTAGAGCGTGCCGGTGTTGACGATCGGCTGCGTGTCCTTGTCCGAGCACAGCACGACCAGCAGGTTGCTGACCATCGCGGCCTTGCGCTCGTCGTCGAGCTGCACGATCTCGCGCTCGGACAGGCCCTTGAGCGCCGCCTCGACCATGCTGACCGCGCCATGCACGATCTTGGTCCGCGCGGCGATCACCGCCTCGGCCTGCTGGCGCCGCAGCATCGCCTGGGCGATCTCGGGCGCATAGGCCAGATGGGTCAGCTTGGCGTCCACCACGCGCACGCCGGCCGGCCCGAAGCGCTGCTGCAGTTCGGCCTGCAGCGCCTGCGCCACCTCGTCCAGGCTGCCGCGCAGCGTGGGCTCCTGGCCGGCGTCGGCGTCGACATCGCCGTCGTCATAGGCGTAGCGCGAGGCCAGGTGGCGCAGTGCGCTCTCGGCCTGCAAGGCGACGAAGCGCTCCACGTCATCCACCGAGAAACTGGCCTGCGCGGTGTCATGCACCTGCCAGACCACGGCCGCGGCGATCTCGACCGGGTTGCCGCGCTTGTCATTGACCTTCAGGGTGCTCATGTTGAGCGTGCGGGCGCGCAGCGACACGGTGCGCTTGAGCAGCAGCGGATTGCTCCAGCGCAGGCCTTCGCGGCGATCGGTGCCCTGGTACGCGCCGAACAGCATCAGCAGCGCGCCGGTGTTGGGCTGCAGCATGTACAGACCCGAGGCCAGAAGGACCGCCAGTACCACCGACACCCCCATGACCAGAAACGACCCGCGGTCATCGGCCAGCTGGAAGACCTGCCAGGCCGCGGTGCCCGCGAGCCCCGCGATCAGCAGCACGATGGGGTAGCCACTGGTGGTGGTCGCCGAGCGTTCGACGTGCTCCGAGCGGTCCATGAAGGTCTCCTGGATATTATATCAAAGTGATATCACTTTAGGCCGGCTTTCAGCAGCCGTCAAGCCTCCTGGTTCGGCGCTCAGAGATTGCCGGCGAACAGTTTGCGGATGAACAGCTGCTTGAAGTCGGTGGCCTCGTCCAGGCCCAGGCGCTGCAGATAGGCGGGCGGGGCCTCGCGGTTCTCCCACAGCGCCTTGAGCGCCAGCCGCACCAGATCCACCGGATGCTCGGTGGCCTTCTTCAGGCGCTTGAGGGCGCGCACGATGTGCAGCTCGTCGGCGGTCAGGTCGGTGCCGAAGGGGAAGTCGGGCAGGGCGCCGGCCTCGCTCCAGGGGTGGAGCCGGCTGTCGAGCGTGGCGGGCAGGTTGTGGCGGTGCGCCTCGGGCACCTGCCAGCCGGCCTCCAGCTTGCCGTGCGACTGCGCGGCACGGATCAGCTCGTCCTGGAAGCGCGAATCGGCGATGCAGATCAGGCGCTTGACCACGTCGCCATCGGACTGGCCGCGCAGGTCGGCCACGCCGTACTCGGTGATGACGATGTCGCGCAGGTGGCGCGGGATGGTCGCGTGGCCATAGGACCAGACGATGCTGCTCTTCAGGCCGTCCCGGTGCTCGTGGGTGGCGCGCAGCATCAGGATCGAGCGTGCGTCGGGCAGCGCATGCGCCATCGCCACGAAGTTGTACTGGCCGCCCACGCCCGAGACCACCTGACCGCTCTCCAGGCCGTCGGACACCGCCGCGCCCAGCAGCGTCACCATCATCGTGGTGTTGATGAACGAGGCCTGGCGGCGCTGGGCGCGCTTCAACTCCATCTCGCCGCGGTGCTGGCCGTAGAGCTGGTTGATGAAGTCGATGCGCGTCATGTCGATCTTCGCCAGCCGGCTGCGCGGCAGGTGGCGCAGGCGCTCGTAGAAGTCGCCCGGGCCGAGGAAGAAGCCGCCGGTCATGAACACGCCATGCGCCAGCCGCGTGCCCAGCCAGGTCGAGCAGATCGCCTCGAAGGCGTCGCCATCGTCCAGGTCGTTGCGCAGGCGGGTGTCGCCGTCAACGAGCTCATGCCCTTCGCGCCGCAGGCCGGCCTTCAGGATGCCGAAGCGGCCCAGGAAGTCCAGGTCGCGCTGGCGCAGCGGCGAGTCGATGCGCCCGGCAGCCTGCAGCGCCCGCAGCGTGTCGGGGGTGACGGCCAGGTCGGGGATGCGGCCGGCGTTGATCAGCTCCTGCAGCACCGCGTCATCGAACACCTCGCGCCGCACGATGCCGGCTTCCATCAGCTGCAGGAAGCCGTTGACGAACATCTCCGAGCAGCCGTAGAGGCCCTGCTCGAAGCGGCCGGTCTCCCGGCCGTCCAGACCGTCGGGACACAGCGTGGTCAGGATGCGGCGGTAGTCGGCCCCCTGGCGCTCGCGCAGGATCAGCGCCTGGGCGATCGCATCGCCCAGCGAGCCGATGCCGATCTGCAGCGTGCCGCCATCGCGCACCAGGCTGGAGGCGTGCAGGCCGATCGCATAGTCGGCGGTGCTGACCTTGCCATTGGGCGGCGCGAACAGCTCGTGGGTGCCGCGTGGGTCGGTGACCACGATGTCGAAGAAGTCCGGCCCCACCTCGGCATGGTTGGGCATGAAGGGCATGCGCTGGTTGACCACGCCCACCTTCAGCAGCGGCAGGCCCTGGGCGGCGTAGCGCTCGGCGATCTCGAAGGTGAGGTCGGGGTTGCTGGACAGCGACAGCTGCCAGTGGGCGCCTTCGCCCTCGCTGGCCACCGCCTGGGCGATCACGTTCATGCCCTGCAGCGCCATGTCGCGGGCGACGAAGGTGTAGTTGGTGCTGATGTAGCCCTGCTGGGCAGCGGCGTTGCCCAGGTAGTCGCCGGTCTTCAGGAAGAACTCGCGCACCTCGATGTGGGCGGGCAGGGTGCCGGCGCGGCTGTCCTTCACGTAGTCCAGGTCGGGGTAGTCGGCGAACACGCGCTCGACCAGCGGCGCCAGGAAGTGCCGCTCCAGTTCGCTCTTGCCCACCGGTTTCTCCAGCGACAGCGCGGTGACGATGCGCAGCCGCCGCGTGTCCTGGGCCTTGAGCCGGCGGTAGAGCGCATTGACGAAGGGGTTGGGCTTGCCGATGCCCAGCGGGATGCCCAGCACGATGTCGCCGCTCACCCGGTCCAGCACCGCGTCCACCGCGCGGTCCAGGTCATCCATCACGAGGGGGGCGGCGGTCGGGCTCATGGTCTCCTTGTCTCGCGCCGGGTGGGCGCCTGGGGCGCAGTGTCGTGCACCGGCGCGGTGCGGGCCTTGACGCCGGGCAAGACCGGCGCCGGCGCGCCGGCCGTTGCCTTTGTCACGCGGGGGCGCGCCGAGATCGCCACAGCGCCACGGCTTTGTGATGCAATGTCTGCCTCGTCCACGAACGACCGTCGCATCTTGACCCGCTCGTCCACCGCCACCCCGCTGACACAACGCCTGGCCCTGGCGGCCATCCGCCTGGGCACCGGTGGGGCGTGGATCTTCGAGCTCAGCGTCGGCCTGGCCGTGGCGCTGGCGGTGGCCACGCTGCTGGTGCTGCTCGATGGCATGAGCTGGGGCACCGCGGTGCTGGCCGGTGTGCTGGCCCTGGTGCCGGCGCTGCTGGCCGGCGGGGTGGCCCTGCACCTGGCGCGGGCGCTGGCCGAATCACAGCAGCAGCGCGAGATGCTGATGCTTGACGAAGACCTCACCGGCGTTAGCTCGCGGCGCCAGTTCCTGCGCCTGGCCGAGCGCGAGTGGTCACGCTGCCGCCGCTACGGCGATGACGGCGCGCTGCTGCTGATCGACACCGACCACCTCAAGCGCATCAACGACGGCCTGGGCCTGCGCTGCGGCGACGCCGTGCTGCTGGAGGTCACCCGCCGCGTCAACGCCACGCTGCGCCAGTCCGACCTGCTGGGCCGCTTCGGCGGCGCCGAGCTGGCGGTCTTCCTGCCCCACACCGACCCGCTGGGCGCACTGGACGCCGCCGAGCGCATCCGCCAGCAGGTGGCCGGCGCGGCCTTCCGCTGGGAGCAGTCGCACCTGGTGGTCACGGTCAGCGTGGGTGTGTCGGCGGTGCATGTCAACCAGGCCTCGCTGGACGCCCAGATCCAGGAAGCCGAGGCGGCACTGGAGCTGGCCAAGGACGCCGGCCGCAACTGCGTGCGCGCCGCCCCCATCATTCCGCGCCCCTCGGGCGAAACGGCGCCGGCCGCGCGCAGCTGAGGGCCGCGCCGATCAGGCCGGCACGCGGTAGGTCTGCGGGCCGACCAGGTCGATGCCGCAGGCCAGCGTGCGCACCCAGGCGATGAACTCCTTGACTGCCGGGCCGGCCAGCGGCGCGCCGTGCTGCGGCACGATCATGTCGATCGCCATCGGCTCGACCATGTCGGCCCATAGGCGCAGCACCTTGTTCGACACCATGTAGCGGCGGTGGAAGGCCTCCATGCGCGGCAGCAGCGGCGCCAACGCGGTGGCCGGCTGCTTGGCGTCCTGGCCGCCGCCCAGCGACACACCCAGGTCACCCGAGAAAAGAATCCTGCTGATCGGGTCGTAGAACTGGAAGTTGCCTTCGGCGTGCAGGAAGTGCGCCGGCAGCGCGACCAGTTCGCTGTTGCCAATGGGAATGCGCATGCCGCTGTCCGGAATGCCCACCACGCGGCCGGCGGTCTTGCCCGGCTTGCAGAAGTGCGGCACGAAGCGCTCCCAGATGGTGGAGACGTAGATCTTGGCCTGCGTGGACGTGGTCCAGCGGTCCAGCGAACCGATGATGTCCGGGTCGGCGTGCGAGGCCACGATCGCCGACAGCTTGTGCGGCGGAAAGTGCTGCGTCATCGTCAGGTACAGCTCGCTGTAGGCGAGGTTGCCGCCCGGGTCGATGATCGCGCCGGTGTCGTCGTTGACGACCAGGAACTGGTTGGACTGCACCGCCTCCGCCGCATGGTCATCGGCCAGGTCGGTGAACATGAGGCACTTGTGGCTGCCGTGTTGGTAGAGGGTGACGGGCATGCGGCACTGTAGCCGTTGAAGCCGCCTTGCACTTGATCTTGGTTAAGGCGAAATCGCTTGCAGCGCGGCCTGGCACAGCGCTGGCGCGTCCAGCTGGTCGATCGGCAGCGCTTGCCGCACCATGCCCCGCAGCCAGGTCAGCTGCCGCTTGGCCAGCTGGCGGGTCGCGGTCGCGCCCCGGGTGGCCACGTCGGTGCGCAGCGCCGCGCCCGCCAGACCGGCGTCCAGCGCCTCCCAGGCCTGGCGGTAGCCGACGCAGCGCATCGAGGCCAGGCCCGGGTGCAGGTCGCCGCGCGCGCGCAGCGCCTGCACCTCGTCCAGCAGCCCGGCGTCCAGCATCTGGGCAAAGCGCTGGCCGATGCGGGCATGCAGCCAGGCGCGGTCCACGGGCTCCAGCGAGATCAGCTGGTGGGTCAGTCCGCGGGAGCGCGGGCCGGTGTGGAAGGCCGACAGCGGCCGGCCGCTCTGGCGCCACACCTCCAGCGCGCGCTGGATGCGCTGGGCATCGGTGGCGTGCAGGCGCGCGGCGGTGACCGGGTCGACCTGGGCCAGCTCGGCGTGCAGGGCCGGCCAGCCGCGCTCGGCCGCCTCGGCGTCCAGCGCGGCGCGGATCGCCGGGTCGCTGGCCGGGATCTCGTCCAGGCCGTCGATCAGCGCCTTGAAGTACAGCATCGTGCCGCCCACCAGCAGCGGCAGGCGGCCCCGGTCGCGGATCTCGGTGATCAGCTGGGTGGCGTCCTGCACGAAGCGGGCGGCTGAATAGGCCCCGGTGGGCTCGATCAGGTCGATCAGGTGGTGCGGCACCGCGGCGCGCTCGGCCGTGCTGGGCTTGGCGGTGCCGATGTCCATGCCGCGGTAGACCAGGGCCGAGTCGACGCTGACCACCTCTAGCGGCAGCCGCTCGGCCAGCGCCAGCGCCAGCGCGGTCTTGCCCGACGCGGTCGGCCCGGCCAGGCCGACCCAGTCAATGGCCGGGTTCACCATGCCGGCGCACCAGCGTCCAGGCGATCAGCGCGGTCACCGCCGCCGGCACCGCCACGCCCCAGCCCAGCATCGCCAGCGAGCCGTCCAACGCGCGGCCCAGCCACAGGCCCATGCCGAAGGCCACCAGCGCCAGGATGAAGCCGGCCAGCGCCGAGGCCGTGCCCGCGGCGCGCGGGAAGGGCGCCACCGCACCCACCTGGCCGCAGGGCTGGTGAAAGCCATGGCCCCAGCTGTACAGCCACTGCGCGCCGATCACCAGCGGCACCGAGCGCACATCGGCCAGGCCCAGCGCCAGCATCGACAGCCCGCCGGCCAGTGTGAAGAAGCCGCCCACCCAGGCCGCACCGGCCAGACCGCGCCGGGGCAGCAGGCGCCGGCAGTGGAAGGTGCCGGCGATGTAGGCCAGCGAGCAGGTGGCCAGCGTCACGCCGTACTGCGCGGTGCTCATGCCCAGCGTGCCGATGTAGACGAAGGAGGTGCCGGCCAGCAGCACGTACAGCCCGGCATAGGTGCTGGCCACCAGCAGCGCCCAGGCGCGAAAGCCCGGGTGCGCGGCGATCTCGGCCAGGCGGCGCAGCAGCGGGCCGGGCGCGGTGGCCTGCGGGTCGCGGCGCGGCGCGGTCTCGGGCAGCTTCAGCACCACGAAGACCAGGATCGCCGCGCTGCACAGCGACAGCGCCGTCATCGAGCTGCGCCAGCCGCCCCAGGCGGCCAGCAGCCCGCCCACGGTGGGCGAGGCAAAGGCGATCACCCCCAGGCCCGACAGGCCCTGGCTCATGACCGTGGCGCCCTGGTGCGGCTCGAACAGGTCGCGCACCATCGCCCGCGCACAGACCACCGAGGCCGCCAGCCCCACGCCCTGCACCGCGCGCAGCGCGATGAACACGACGATGTCGCCGGCCAGCGCCGCACCGGCGGCGCCGGCCGCATGCAGGGCCAGGCCGCCCAGCAGCACCGGCCGGCGGCCGAAGCGGTCGGACAGTGGACCCATCACCAGCTGGCCGGCGCCAAAGGCCAGCAGCAGCGCGGCCATCGTCATCTGCACCCGCTCCATCGGCGCGTCCAGGCCGGCCTTGAGCAGCGGCAGCGCCGGCAGGTAGAGGTCGGTGGTGATCGGCTGCAGGCCCAGCAGCAGGGCCAGCGCCAGCACCACCACCTGCGGCGGCAGCGCGCGGGCGGCGGCGTTCAGCGGGACGGCCGCCACCTCAGAAGCGTTCATCGTCACGCAGGTAGCGCCACTCACCCACCGGCAGCTTGCCCAGCACCACCGAGCCGATGCGTACCCGTTTGAGCGCCAGCACCTTCAGCCCGACCAGCTCGCACATGCGGCGGATCTGGCGCTTGCGGCCCTCGCGCAGCACGAAGCGCAGCTGGTCTTCGTTGGCCCAGCTGACCTTGGCGGGCTTGAGCTTCACGCCGTCGAGCTCCAGGCCATGGTTCAGGCGCTGCAGGTCGGCCTCGGGCAGCTGTTCGCCGCGGGTGTATTCCACCCGCACCAGGTACTCCTTCTCGACGGTCGAGTCGTCGCCGATCAGGTGCTTGGCGATGCGGCCGTCCTGGGTCAGCACCAGCAGGCCGGTGGAGTCGATGTCCAGCCGACCGGCCGGCGCCAGGCCGCGCGCATGACCCGGATGGAAGGGCTTGCGCGCCGGGTCGTCGGCCCAGTGGTTGGCCGGCGTGACCAGCACGCTGGCGGGCTCATAACCGTCCTCGGCCTGGCCGGACACATAGCCGATCGGCTTGTGCAGCAGGATCGTCACCCGTTTGGCCTGCTGGGTGCGGGCGGCGGGGTCGATCTCGATCGCGGCGTCGGGCGCCACGCGCTGGCCCAGCGTGGCCATCTGGCCGCCCACCTTCACCCAGCCGGCCTCGATCCACTCGTCGGCCTCGCGGCGCGAGGCCAGGCCGCGCTCGGCCAGGACCTTAGACAGGCGCTCGCCGGCGCCCTCGGGCGCCAGGCGAGGCGGCACCACGCGCTCACCGGCCGCCGGGTCGCGGCGCGGGCGGTCGGTGCGCGGGCGAAACTCGTCGCGCCCCTCGGGCCATCCCTCTGGCCGCGCCTCGCGCGGCGGGCGCGGGTTGGGCGGGCGGCCCGGGCGGTCGCCGCGCTCGGCGCGGGGGTCGCGTTCCTCGCGGCGTGGGCCGCGGGGTTCGGCCCGGGCGCCTTCGCGACCTTCAGGCCGTGGGCCCTCGCGCCGTTCAGCCCTCGGGCCATCACGTCGTTCAGGGCGGGGGCCATCACGCCACTCCGGGCGCGGGCCGTCGCGCCGATCCCCCTGCGGTGGGCCGCGGCGGTCGTCGCGGGGCGCGGTGTTCCGGTCATTGCGGCGCTCATCTCGGCGATCGTCGCGGCGGGGCGGGCGGCCATCGTGGTGCGGCGGGCGGCGATCGTCACCGCGCGGTCCCCCCTCGCTGCGGGGCGCGTAGCTGACCTTGACGGCCGGGTCGACCACCACCGTGGGCTCGGTCGGGGCGGGTGTGTCGGGCGTGGCGGCCGGGCTGGCTGCGGCGCGGCGCGGCTTGCGCTGGATGTCGCGTTCGGAACGCATCGGGAACCTTCGTCGGGGCGGGGCCGCGGCGGGCCCAATCGCGTATTGTCTCAGCGACCGCGCAGAAACAGGGCGTCGAGCTCTTTCATCGACACCTGGCGCCAGGTCGGGCGGCCGTGGTTGCACTGGTCGGCCCGCTCGGTGGCCTCCATCTGGCGCAGCAGGGCGTTCATCTCCTCCAGCGTCAGCCGGCGGTTGGCGCGCACCGCGCCGTGGCAGGCCATGGTGGCCAGCAGCTCGTCGCGGGCGCGGGTGAGCAGGTGGCCGGCATCCGCCTCGGCCAGCTCGGTCAACTCGCGCAGCACCGAACGCGCCAGCTCCACCGGGTCGGCGTCGGGCAGGGCCGCCGGACGGCTGCGCACCGCCAGCCGGCCCGGGCCCAGCGCGGACAGGTCCAGGCCCAGCGCCTGCAGTTCGTCGGCGCGGGCTTCGGCGGTGGCCACCTCGGTGGGCGTGGCGGCGAAGGTGGCCGGGATCAGCAGCGGTTGGGCGGCCAGCGCCGCCTGGTCGGCCGCGGCCTTCAGGCGTTCGTAGACGATGCGCTCGTGCGCCGCGTGCATGTCGACCACCACCAGGCCCTGGGCGTTCTCGGCCAGGATGTAGACGCCGGCCAGCTGGCCCAGCGCGCGGCCCAGCGGCCAGTCGTGTTCAGGGGTTGGCGCGGGCACCGACGCGCTGGGTTCAGCGGCCAGCAGCCGCGTCGCGCCGGTCTCGACCGGCAGCGGGGCCCGCGGCTCGGGGGCGTAAAGCGCGCCCAGATCGGCCAGCGAGAGGCGCGATTGATGGGCGGTGGGTGGCAGGCCGGCGAAGCGAAAGCCGCTGCCGGCCACCGGGGTCTCGGGCAGGGTGATCGGCGCGGGCGCGGCCACGATCGGCGCCGCACCGCCCGGCGCGGCCAGCGCCTGGGTCACCGCGCGCCGCACCGCGGCGTAGACCTCGCCCGAATCGCGAAAGCGCACCTCGATCTTGGTCGGGTGCACGTTGACGTCCACCCGCGTGGGGTCGATGTCGATGAACAGCACATAGACCGGCTGGCGCTGGCCATGCAGCACGTCTTCATAGGCGCTGCGCAGCGCATGCTGGACCAGCTTGTCGCGCACGAAGCGGCCGTTGACATAGCAGAACTGCTGGTCGGCGCGGGCGCGGGCGGCCTCGGGCAGGCCGACGCGGCCGATCAGGCGCATCGGGCCGGCCTGCACGTCCAGCGCGCGGCTCTGGGCCAGGAAGTCCTCGCCCAGGATGTCGGCAAAGCGCTGCTCGTGGCTGCCGCGCTTCCACTGCTCGACCAGCTTGCCCTCGTGCCACACCGCGAAGCCCACGTCGGGCCGGGCCAGCGCGTGGCGGCGCACGGCTTCCACCGCGTGGGCCAGCTCGGTGGCTTCGCTCTTCAGGAACTTGCGCCGCGCCGGCGTGCTGAAGAACAGCTCGCGCACCTCGATGCTGGTGCCCTGGGCGCGCGCCGCCGGCGCCAGCTCGCCGCTGCGGGCGTCCAGACGCTGGGCGTGGGCGGCGTCGGCGGGGCGGCTGACGATGGCGGTCTCGGAGACCGAGGCGATGGCCGCCAGCGCCTCACCCCGGAACCCCATCGTCGACACGCCTTCCAGCTCTTCCAGCGTGCGGATCTTGCTGGTGGCATGACGGCGCAGCGCCAGCGGCAGCTCCTCGGGCGGAATGCCGCAGCCGTCGTCCTCCACCACGATGGCGCGGATGCCGCCCGCCACCAGGCGCACCGTGACCTGCGTGGCACCGGCGTCCAGCGCGTTGTCCACCAGCTCGCGCACCACCGAGGCCGGTCGCTCCACCACCTCGCCGGCGGCGATCTGGCTGACGAGCTCGTCGGGCAGTTCGCGGATCGGGCGGCGGGGCGGGGCGGCGGTCTCGGTCATCGCCGGATTGTAGAAAGCCGACTCAGCGCAGGAACTTCCCCTGGGCATTGACCTGCACCAGCTCGACGAAGCGCGAGCCGGTGGCGTCATCGCTGAAGTCCAGGTCCAGCCCGCCGACGCGGCCCTTGAAGCCGCGCATCACCGTGTGCAGGCCGGCGCGGGTGGGCTCCTTGCCGCAGCGGCGCAACGCCTCCAGCAGCACCAGGGCGTTCAGGTAGCCCTCGTAGCTGGTGTAGCTCACAGGGGTCTTGGCGGCGTCGCACAGCTGCTGGAACTGGCGCGCGGTGGGGTCGGCGCCGCTCCAGGGGTAGGGCACGGTCTGGCAGATCGCCAGCCCGCGCAGCCGCGCGCCCAGCGTGGCCGCGACCTTTTCGCCGGCCACGGTGGACATGCCGTAGAAGCTGGGGCTGCGGCCCTTGGCCCACAGACCCTCCATCAGCTGGGCCACCGGCGGGCCCGAGAGGAACATCACCACCGCCTGGGGATCCAGCCTGGCCAGGGTGTCCACCGCCTGGGCCAGCTGGCTGCCGTCATTGCCCACGGCGACCGCCCCCAGCAGGTCCTTGCCGCTGCGCTTCTTCAGCGCCTGCTGGACCAGGGCCAGCACTTCGGTGCCGCCCGGGTTGTCCAGATGGGCCACCGCCAGGCGCTCGACGCCCAGCGTGCTCAGGTGCTGCACCAGCTTCTCGGCCTCACGGCCGTAGCCGGCGCGGATGAAGTAGGCCGCCCCGCGCGCCTTCTGGCGCACGCTGTCGGCCACCGCGAAGTTGCCCACCAGGGGCACGCCGGTGTCGCGCAGCAGCGGGGTGACCGCGGCGATCGTGCCAGAGCCGACGCCGCCGAAGAAGGCGAACACCCCCGGGTCCTGCAGCAGGGTGCGGTAGTTGCGCTGGGCCAGGTCGGGCTTGAGTTCGTCGTCCAGCGAGACCAGCCGGACCTGCCGGCCACCGATGCCGCCGCGCGCATTGGCATCGGCCAGGGCCAGCGCGGCGCCGGCATTGAACATCTGCAGCGACAGCCCCAGCGGGCCGCTGAGCACGGCGCTCTGGCCGATCAGGATCTCGCGCTCGCTGACACCCGGCTCGGCCGCCCGGCTCCAGGCGGGCCAGGCCGCCGCCAACGCGGCCAGGGCCGCCTCCCGTCGTCGCCACATGCGTGGGTGTTCCTTGGTGAATCAGCGCCGGACAGACGGCGCGTTGGGTCCAGTGTCGGTAACGCCTGCCGGCTTGGGCATCAGGGTTGCCACGGAGCCGCTGGCGATAATGCGGCGGATGGATCTGCTTGCCCTGCTGGTCGACTTCGTGCTGCATGTCGACGTTCACCTTGCCCAGTTCGTCACCCAGTACGGCGCCTGGGTCTACGCCCTGCTGTTCCTGATCATCTTCGTCGAGACCGGCGTGGTGGTGATGCCCTTCCTGCCGGGCGATTCGCTGCTGTTCGTGGTGGGCGCGCTGTGTGGCGCCGGCCTGATGCAGTACCAGTTGGCGGTGCCGTTGATGCTGGTGGCGGCCGTGGCCGGCAACCAGAGCAACTACACGATCGGCCGGGCGCTGGGCCCCAAGGTCTTCCAGTGGGAGAACTCGCGCTTCTTCAACCGCCGCGCCTTCGACCAGGCGCACGCCTTCTACGAGCGCTATGGCGGCATCACCATCGTCATCGCCCGCTTCATGCCGTTCCTGCGCACCTTCGCGCCCTTCGTGGCCGGGGTGGCGCAGATGACCCGCAGCCGCTTCACCTTCTTCGACGTCACCGGCGGCACGCTGTGGGTGGTGGGCGTGACCAGCGCCGGCTACTTCTTCGGCCACCTGCCCTGGGTGAAGGAGAACCTGGACAAGATCATCTGGGCGATGATCTTCATCCCCGGCGGCCTGGCCCTGCTGGGCGCCTGGCGGGCCCGCCGCAAGGCGTGACAGATTGTCCCCGCCGCGGGTCAGGCGGGCGGCCGCGGGGCGGGGTGGCCGACGGGCCCGCGGGCGGCCTGCCGCCGGGCGTGGATGGCCACCGCGGGACATCCCTGAGCGCATGGGAACACCCTTTGCTTACCGTCTGTGCATGACCGCGTCCGCCGACCCCGCCACGCCCCGCCTCGTCAGCGTCGACGCACCTGGGCGCCTGCACCTGGGCTTTCTGGATCCGTCCGCCTCGCTGGGGCGTCGTTTCGGCAGCCTGGGCCTGGTGCTGGACGACTGGGTCACCCGGGTGGAGCTGCGCGCTGCGCCGGGCGCCACCGACCTCTTCACCGCCGACACCCCCGAGGCCCGCGCCGAACTGCCCCGCGCCGAGGCCCATCTGGCAGCACTGAAGTTGCGCACCGGCCAGCCCGCGCCGCTGCACCTGCATCTGGCCCGGGTGCTGCCGGCGCATGCTGGCCTGGGCTCGGGCACCCAGCTGGCGCTGGCGGTGGGGCGGGCCTTCGCCCGCTGGCACCAGCTGAGCCTGTCCACCGCCACGCTGGCCCATGGCCTGGGCCGGGGCCTGCGCTCGGGCATCGGCATCGGCGGCTTCGACCAGGGCGGTCTGCTGCTGGACGGCGGGCCGGGCGCCGATGGTCAGCCGGCGCCCGTGCTGGCGCGGGTGGCGCTGCCGCCGAACTGGCGGGTGCTGTTGGCCATCGAGCCTGGCGCGCGCGGCCTGTCAGGGGCCGAAGAACGCGCCGCGCTGGCCCGGCTGGCGCCGCTGCCGGCCGCGGCCGCGGCCGAGATCTGTCACCAGACGCTGATGCGTGTGCTGCCCGGCGCCACCCAGGGGGATTTCCTGGCCTTTGCGATGGGCGTGGGCCGGATCCAGCAGATCGTCGGCGACCACTTCGCGCCGGCGCAGGACGGCGAGGCCTACACCCGACCCGCGATCGGCCGCCTGATGCGCTGGCTCGAGGCGCATGCCCCGGCCTTCACCAGCGAGCCGGTGGGGGTGGGCCAGAGCTCCTGGGGCCCCACGTCCTTCGCCTTCGTCAGCCGGCCCGAGCATGGCCAGGCCTTGATCGCCGCGGCCCGCGCGGCGGGTGCGCTGGCCCAGGGCCTGCAGCTGGTGATGGTGCGTCCGCGCGACCATGGCGCCCTGGTCAGCGACAGCGCTGACACCGCCCACCGTGCACCCAGCCGACCCAGCGCCGAGAGCCTGTGGCGCTGGCAACAGACCGAGCAGGCGCCCTGGCGCCTGCACTGACCGCTTTCAACGACTGTCGCGGCGCTCCCACGCGCCCCTTGAGCCATGGAACGTCCCTACATCCTGCACATGTTCACCCCGGGCCGCCAGATGAGCCCCTTCGATGTCAACATGGCCGCTGATGCCGGCTACCAGGTGCTGGCGCCCTACACCGATGTCACGCTCGACGCGGTGCGCGGTCTGACCCAGGACGCAATCTTCTCGCGCAGCCCCAAGGGCCTGGCGCGCACCGCCATCTTCATCGGCGGCCGCGACGCGGTGCTGGCGGCCGACATGCTGGAGCGGGCGCAGCAGGCGATGGTGCCGCCGTTCACGGTCTCGCTGATGGCCGATCCCAGCGGCTCGTACACCACCGCCGCGGCGATGGTGGCGGCGGTCGAGGCCGAACTGGTCGCGATGGGTGCGGGCGGCCTGACGGGCCAGCGCGTGGTGGTGCTGGGCGGCACCGGCCCGGTCGGCCGCATTGCCGGCGTGATGGCGGCCATGGCGGGCGCCAACGTGGCGCTGTCCAGCCGCAACGGCATCGACGTCGCCGAAGAGGCGGCGCAGCAGACCGGCCAGCGCTTCGGCGTCACGCTGCATGGCATCTCGGGGGGTGACCGCGACGCGGTGCGCCGCTCGATCGCCGACGCCGATGTCATCCTGGCCACGGCCGCTGCGGGCGTGCAGGTGGTCTCGGCCGAGGACCTGACGGCGGCCACGCGGCTGAAGGTGGCCGCCGACGTCAACGCCGTGCCGCCTGAAGGCATCGCCGGGGTGGGCGTGATGGACAAGGGCACGCCGGTGCCCGGCACCCAGGCCCGCGGCCTGGGCGCACTGGCGATCGGCAACGTCAAGTACCAGACCCAGCAGCGCCTGCTGCGCTCGATGAACGAATCCGCCGAGCCGGTCGTGCTGGGCTTCGCCGAGGCCTTCGAGGCCGCGCGGGCCCTGCTGCGCCAGGCATGACGGTGCACGGTCCGCTGGCGCTGGCGGGCCTGTCGGTCCGGGCGGCGGCGCAGGCGGCCCGGCGCGACGGCCTGCGCGTGCTGGCGCTGGACCTGTTCGGTGACGCCGACACCTGCGAGGCGGCCGAGGCCTGGCGCCCGCTGGGCGACCCGGCGCGGCCGCAGATCGACGGCGAGCGCCTGCTGGCGCTGCTGGCGCGGTGCCGCGACGAGCTGGCCGGCTGGTGGCCCGGCAGCGGCTTCGAGGACCGCGCCGACCTGCTGGAGGCCGGCAGCGCGCTGTGCCCGCTGCTGGGCACGCCGGCCCAGGGCTGGCGCCGGCTGGCCGATCCACGGGCCTTCTTCGAACGCCTGGACGCCTGGGGCATCGCCCACCCGGAGGTGGTGTTCCAGCGGCCCGTGCCGGCGCTGGGCTGGCTGCGCAAGCGCGGCGGCAGCCGCGGCGGCGAGCATGTGCAGCCGGCCGATGTGACGGCGGCCGAACCGGCCGACACGGCTGCGGCCGAACCGGCCGACGGCCCCTGGTACTGGCAGCGCTGGCAGGACGGCGCGACGATGTCGATGACCCTGCTGTGCGCCGCGCCCGGCCGCGCCTGTGTGCTGGGCCTGAACCGCCAGTGGCACCAGCCGCAGGCGGGCCAGCCCTTTGCCTATGGCGGCGTGCTGGGACCGGTGGGCCTGCCTGGCCGCGCGAGCAGCCTGTTGCAGGGCGTGGCCGAGCGCCTGGCCGCGGCCTTCGAGCTGCGCGGCGTGGTGGGGGTCGATTTCATCTGGCACGAGGACAGCGCCTGGGTCCTGGAGGTCAACCCCCGCTGGCCAGCCAGTGCCGGCCTGTATGCGCCCCAGGGCGGCCTGGTGCGGGCTCACCTGCAGGCCTGCCTGCATGGCCGCCTGCCGGCGCCGGCCCAGGTGGCGGCCTGGCAGCCGCCGCGCCTGCGCGGGCTGCAACTGCTGCGTCTGGCGCATGACGCCCAGCTTGACGCCGCCACGGTGGCGCGGTGGGCGCGCCAGCCGGATGTCCATGACCGCCCGTCGGCCGCGATGCGCTTGCCGGCCGGCGCCCCTGTGTGTACCGTCAGTGCCGAGGCCGACGACGAAGCGGCGCTGCGCCGCCAACTTGACGCCCGCTGCGCCGCACTGGCCTCGACCCTGGAGACCCCCGCATGAGTTCCACGACCAGCCACCGCGCCTGGCCCAGCCCCAACGACCTGGCCGTGCCCCTGGTGGCCCAGCTGCTGCAGGACGCCGAGCGCCTGGGCGTGTGCTGGACCCGCGACGAGCGCGGTACCTGCATCGTGGACGCCGGCATCGACGCCCCGGGCAGCATCGCCGCGGGCCTGCTCATCGGTCGCATCTGCATGGGCGGCCTGGGCGAGGTCTCGCTGGTCACCGACGGCCGCCACGGCTGGGCCAACTGGCTGCAGGTCAGCAGCCCGCAGCCCGTGCTGGCCTGCCTGGGCAGCCAGTACGCCGGCTGGAGCCTGGCCGCCAGCAAGGAGGAGACTGGCGGCAAGAAGTTCTTCGCCCTGGGATCCGGCCCGGCACGGGCGCTGGCAGCCAAGGAGAAGCTGTTCGACGAGCTGGCCTGGCGCGACGCCGCAGGCAGCGGCGTGCTGGTGCTGGAGGTCGATCGCGCGCCGCCGCGGGTGGTGATCGACAAGGTGCTGCGCGACACCGGCCTGGCGCCCGAGGCGCTGACCATCGTGCTCACCCCCACCAGCAGCCGCGCCGGCACCACCCAGGTGGTGGCCCGGGTGCTGGAGGTGGCGCTGCACAAGGCGCATGAGCTGGGGATTGCGCTGGACGACATCGTCGACGGCACCGCCAGTGCGCCGCTGCCGTCGCCCACCGCCGACGGTGCGCAGGCCATGGGCCGCACCAACGACGCCATCCTCTACGGTGGCCTGGTCACGCTGTCGGTCAACGGCGAGGTCGAGGCGGCGCGGTCGCTGGCCCAGCGCCTGCCCTCGGGCACCTCGCGCGACTACGGCAAACCCTTCGCCGACATCTTCTCGGCCGCCGGCTACGACTTCTACAAGATCGATCCGGCGCTGTTCGCTCCGGCCGCGGTGGTGGTGCAGCACCTGCCCAGTGGCCGCAGCTTCGAGGCCGGTCGGCTGGACATGCCGGTGCTGCTGCAGGGCTGGCGCGAGGCGGCCTGAGCATGACGATGCGCGTGGCGATCATGACCGACGAGGTCGGCTGGCACACCCGCCAGCTGCAGGCGGCGCTGCGCGCACGCGGCGCCCAGGGCCGCTGCCTGGACCTGGCCGACTGCGGCATCGACACCAGCGCCACGCACCACGGCCTGCGCCTGCCTGGCTTCGAGCGCGCGCTGCCCGAGGCGGTGATCGTGCGCGGCATCGCTGGCGGCAGCTTCGAGCAGGTCACACAGCGCCTGGGCGTGCTGCACGTGCTGCGTGAGCTGGGTGTGCCGGTCTACAACGATGCCCGTGCGATCGAGCGCACCGTGGACAAGGCGATGACCACGCTGCTGCTGCACGCCGCCGGCCTGCCCACACCGCCCACCTGGACCTCGGAGAGCGAGGCCGTGGCGCGCCGCATCGTCGCCCGCGAGGCCGCGGCCGGCCACGCGCTGGTGCTCAAGCCGCTGTTCGGCTCGCAGGGGCGGGGTCTGGTGCGGGTGGGCCAGGTCGAGGGGAGCTTCGAGCCACTGCCCAGCCTGGCCGGGCCGCCCTTCAACGGCCTGGCCTACCTGCAGCGCTGGGTGCCACCGCTGTCCGAGCCGGGTTTCGACTGGCGCGTGCTGGTGATCGGTGGCCAGGCCCGCGCGGCCATGCAGCGCGTCAGCGGCCACTGGATCCACAACATCAAGCAGGGCGCGCGGCCGGTGGCGGCGGCGCTGACGCCCGAGCTGGCCGATCTGGCCGAGCGCGCCTCGGCGGCGCTGGGACTGGACTATGCCGGAGTCGACATCCTGCCCACCCGGGACGGTCTGACCGTGCTGGAGGTCAACGGCATCGCCGCCTGGCAGGGTTTGCAGCGGGTGACCGGCTTCTCCATCGCCCAGGCGCTGGTGGACGACCTGCTGGCGCGACGCTGCGCCGATCGCAGCGCCGCGCGGCGCGCATGAGTCCCCTCCCGCCCCGCCAGCGGGCGCCTGCCGCAGGCCGGGGCGGGCCATGAGCGCCCGCATCGAGGCCGCCTGGCGCCGCGCCTGCGCCTGGGACGTGGCCGCCCGCAAGCCCGGCAACGTCAGCCATGCCAGCGACGGCCACCGCATGACGGCCGCGCAGTTCCTGGACAGCGCCGACGCCGCGGCCGCCGCGCTGGCCCGCCCGGGCGGGTCGGTGGGCGAGGGCATCGAGGCGGCGGTCGACGCCACCTGGGCGCGGGTGGGCTGCAACACCAACCTGGGCATCGTGCTGCTGTGCGTGCCGCTGGCCCAGGCCTGGCGGCGCCTGCCCGCCGGTGCGGCCGATCACACCGCGCTGCGCCTGGCGCTGGGCGCAGTGCTGGCCGGGCTGACGCCGCAGGACAGCGCCGCGGCCTACCGCGCCATCCGCCGGGCCAATCCGGGCGGTCTGGGCCATGCCGACGACGAGGACGTGCACCAGGAACCCACGCTGGACCTGCGCGCCGCGATGAGCCTGGCCGCTGACCGCGACCGCATTGCCCGCCAGTACCGCGACGGCTTTGCCGAACTGTTCAGCCTGGGCCTGGACGCGCTGGGCGAGGCCGACCTGGGCGTGGGTGCGCCGCAGGGTCCGCGCGAAGACGCCGCCGCCGAGGCGGTGCAGCGCGTCTTCCTGGCCTGGCTGGCCTCGGCGCCCGATGCACATATTGTCCGCAAGCACGGTGCGGCGGTGGCACAGTGTGTCATGAACGATGCCAGTCGGTGGCTGCAGCGCCCCGCCGCCGGGCGCAGTCTGGACGCCGATCCGGGCTGGCGCGCCTGGGATGAGCAGCTGAAACAGCAGGGCATCAACCCCGGCACCAGCGCCGATCTCACCGTGGCCACGCTGTTCCTGCACGGTCTGATCGACCGCCGCGGGGCACCCTAGGGATAGCCCGGGGCGCCCGGCGCCCCGACGTGGCATGGAACGTGATTCCATGTTGACCAGCGCCGGCGGATGAGCCCCGGCGTCGTCAACACAGGAACAGCACAGGAGACTGACAATATGGCCAAGATCGATCGCATGCTGGTGGGCGAATCGCTCGTGGGCGATGGCAATGAGGTGGCTCACATCGACCTCATCATCGGCCCGCGTGGCAGCGCCGCTGAAACCGCGTTCGCGAACTGCCTGACCAACAACAAGGACGGTTTCACCTCGCTGCTGGCGGTGGTGGCCCCGAACCTGCTGTGCAAGCCGGCAACCGTGATGTTCAACAAGGTCACCATCAAGGGCGCCAAGCAGGCCGTCCAGATGTTCGGCCCGGCCCAGCGTGGCGTCGCCATGGCGGTGGCCGACTGCGTCGAGGATGGCACCATCCCCGCCGACGAAGCCGACAACCTGTTCATCTCGGTCGGCGTCTTCATCCACTGGCTGGCCGAAGACGACAAGAAGATCCAGGACTACAACTACGCTGCGGTCAAGGAGTCGATCAAGCGCGCCGTCGCCGGCACGCCGACCGCCGCGGAAGTGGTGGCCAAGAAGGGTGGCGCGTCGCACCCGTTCGCCGCCAACTGACCTGCTTGAGGCCGCCGCCTGTCTGGCAGGCGCGGCCCGCGTTGCGAGCACGCAAGGGGGCCTTGCGAGCGCCCGGGGGTCATCCGGGTTGCATGACCGGTCAGCACCGCTGACCGGTTCTTTTTTGCGCCCTGCGCGCTCCTTGCCGATGAAAAAGGGCCCCGCATCTGCAGGGCCCCGGAGGCGTCAGGGCGAGCCGTTCAGGACTTGGCCGGCACCATGCCCGAGCCGATCCAGCGCAGCACCTGGGCGCTGCGGCCACCGGCGGCGCGCGACGAGGCGGCACCGGCGCGGCGCTCGATCTGCACGCCCACCGCATCGAGGTCCTCGAACTTGTTCGGCTTCACCACCTTGACCCGCACCCACTGGGCACCGAAATCGTGGATCAGCATCTGCGCAATCTGCTCCGCCAGTGCTTCGAGCAGCGTGACACCATGGTGAAGCATCAGGCCGTGCAGGCGTTCACGCACCACGCTGTAGTCGATGGTGTCGGCGATGCGGTCGCTGTCGCAGGCGTCGGCGTGCGGCACGCCGGCGTGCAGGTCGATCACCAGCGGCTGCGGGCGATGCAGTTCGTTGTCGTGGATGCCGATCACGGTCTGCACGCGCAGGCCTTCGATGAAGATCAGGTCCAGGGCCTGGGGTTCGGCGGTGCCGTGGGCTTGGGGCAGGGCGGCAAGCATGTCGGGGGATGTCTCCGGTCGGGTTCCTGGTTCCAGGGTTCGGCGGTGTCGAGGCAAGTTCCAAGCCACCGGCGGCACCGGCGTTTATCGGCTGGCCGGGCCTTGATTTCAGTCCATCAACATCGGGGGTTTCACCGGCGTGGTCGTTACTGCGGTAGCGCCACAATCCGGAATGGCGCCCAAACTGTCGGGAGCCCGTCCTCGTGAAACAGGGAGATTTTCCCATGAGCCTCGTCCTGCCTCGTTCCGACGGCCACGCCGACCATGTGTTCGATGTGGTGCGCAGCGGCCAGCACGACGACCCGAACGACATCGTCGCGCGCTCCTGGAGCCGCTGCCTCAACGAATACCGCCTGCACCCCGACCGGCCGCGCGAGCTGCCGGTGCTGCCGGCCAAGACGCTGGAAGAGCGCCTGTCGCGCATGGCCGACGTCATCGACTGCGCGCGCTACGAGATGACCTCGCTGTACCAGCAGCTCTCCGACGGCGAGACCGCGGTGGTGCTGACCGACACCGAGGGCGTGATCCTGCACATGGTGACCTCGGCCGATTTCGCCTCGCAGGTGGAGCCGATGGGCCTGCGCGTGGGCGCCATCTGGAGCGAGAACACCGCCGGCACCAACGGCATGGGCACCTGCCTGGCCTCGGGCGCACCGGTGTCGGTGCGCCGCGAAGACCACTTCTTCACCGCCTTCACCGGTCTGACCTGCTCGGCCGTGCCGGTCTATGACCCGGCGGGCGAACTGTGCGCGGTGCTGGACGTCTCCAGCCGCAGCTCGATGATGCAGCAGCACCTGCTGGTGCTGCTGGGCATGACCGCGCGGATGATCGAGAACCGGCTGATCGACCGGCGCTTTCGCAGCGCCCACCCGGTGCACTTCCACAGCCGGCCCGAATTCGTCTACACCCTGCACGAAGGCCGCCTGGCGGTGTCCGAGGACGGCCGCATCCTGGCTGCCAACCGCAGTGCGCTGTTCCAGCTGGGCATGACCTCGGTGGCCGAGATCCGCGCGCGCCGCGTGGAGGACCTGTTCCAGTCCAGCCTGGACGACATGGTGCAGCGCAGCGTGTCCTCGTCCTTCCACCCGATCGTCACCTACCGCGCCAATGCGGCGCACCGCTTCTTCGCGGTGGCCCGCCGCCCGGCCGAGGATGCCCGTGCGGGCGGGGCGATGACGGTGATGCCCGCACCCACGCCCGGTGCACGACCGGCCGCCGCGGCCCGTGCCGCGCTGCCGCGCCCGGGCAGCGGCGGGGTGTCCACCTTTGCTGATCCGCGCCTGGCCCAGCAGCTGGGCACGGCGCGCCGCGTGATCGGCCGCCAGACGCCCATCCTGCTGTGCGGCGAGACCGGCTCCGGCAAGGAGGTCTTCGCCCGCGCCGTGCACGAGGCCAGCCCGCACAGCGGCGGCGCCTTCGTGGCCATCAATTGCGCCAGCCTGCCCGAGAGCCTGATCGAGGCCGAGCTGTTCGGCTACCGCGCCGGCGCCTTCACCGGCGCGCAGCGCACCGGTCGGCGCGGCAAGATCCTGCAGGCCGACGGGGGCACGCTGTTCCTGGACGAGATCGGCGACATGCCGCTGGACCTGCAGGCGCGGCTGCTGCGGGTGCTGGAGGAGCGCCAGGTCACGCCGCTGGGCACCGAGGAGGTCCACGACGTCAATTTCCAGCTGATCAGCGCCAGCCACCGCAACCTGCTGGCCCTGGTCGATGAAGGCCTGTTCCGCGAGGACCTGTACTACCGCCTGGCCGGCGTCGAGCTGGACCTGCCGCCGCTGCGCGAGCGCAGCGACAAGCGCGAGCTGATCCGCAACCTGCTGCAGACCGAGGGCGGCACCGAATGCAGCCTCAGCCCCGAGGCCGAGCGTCTGCTGCTGAACCATCCCTGGCCCGGCAATGTGCGCCAGCTGCGCCATGTGCTGCGCTCGGCGGTGGCGCTGGCCGACGCCCAGCAGATCGGCGTCGAGCACCTGCCCAGCCTGCGCTCCCAGCGCGGTGCGCCGCCCGCGGACACCGTGGTGCAACCCGCGGTGCCGGTCGTGCCCGCCGAAGAGCCGGCCGACGAGCTGCCCCGCCTCAACCCGATCCAGGCCAACGAACGCCAGGTGCTGCTGCAGCTGCTGGAGCATCATCGCTGGAACGTCAGCAACGTCGCCAAGGCGCTTGATGTCAGCCGCAACACCCTCTACCGCAAGCTCCACAAGCTCCACATCCGGATCTCCCATCCCGGCTGAGGGCCGCGAGCGCATCGACGCCGTCGACGAGGCGGCCGGCCTGGAGGACGCGCCCAGGCGCTCGCGCTTTGCCTGGTGCGTGACCGGCTCGGGCCATTTCCTGGAAGAGTCGATGGCGCTGGCCGCGCGGCTGCCGCAGTGCGACCTGTTCCTGTCGGCCGCGGCCGAAGAGGTACTGCCCATCTACGGCTACCACCTGGACGCGCTGCGCCAGCGCCACAAGCTGTTCCGCGACAAGACCGCCAGCGCGGTGCCGGTGGGCGCGCTCTACACCGACGTCTACCACACGGTGATCGTCGCCCCGGCCACCAGCAACACCGTGGCCAAGTGCGCCTACGGCTTCAGCGACACGCTGCCCACCAACATGTTCGCCCAGGCCGGCAAGCTGGGCATTCCCGGCATCGTGTTTGCTTGCGATACCGAGCCGGTGGTGGTCACCAAGGCGCCCCATGATTGGGTCATGCTGCGGCCGCGGCGCGTCGAGCTGGAGAATGTCGAGCGCCTGCGCGGCATCGACCATGCGCAGGTGGTCTGCTCGCCCGATGAACTGGAACAGGCCCTGACCCGGCGACTGGCTGAACTGCACCTCGCGTGGAACACATCGTCTTCCTGACCGGCCACCTGGCCGAGGCCTCGCTGCAGCGGGTGCTGCAGTCCTTGAACAGCACCGCGGGCGAGGCGCCCTTCACCTGGGAAACGCGTGACGTGGGCGTGCAGGTGGCGGCGCTGATGACCGCCGACATGATCCGCCGCCGTGTGCCCGCGCCGCTGCCCGGCGCCGACCGCATCCTGGTGCCAGGCCGCTGCCGCGGCGATGTCGAGGGCTTGTCGGCCCACTTCGGCGTGCCGGTGCAGCGCGGCCCCGATGAGTTGAAGGACCTGCCGCAGCACTTCAAGCGAGCGGCCCAGGCGGTGGATCTGTCGAAGCACCGCACCCGCATCTTTGCCGAGATCACCGACGCGCCGCGCCTGAGCGTGGCCGAGATCGTCGAGCGCGCCCGCGCCCTGGTGGCCGACGGCGCCGACGTGATCGACCTGGGCGGCCTGCCGGCCACGCCTTTCGGGCACCTGGCCGAGTCGGTGCAGGCGCTGAAGGCCGAGGGCTGGCAGGTCAGTGTCGACAGCCAGGACACCGACGAGCTGCTCACCGGCGGCCGCGCCGGTGCCGACTACCTGCTGAGCCTGAAGGCCGACACCCTGTGGGTGGCCGACGAAGTGGCGTCCACGCCCATCCTGATCCCCCGCGAGCCGGCCGACGAGGCCAGCCTGGACGCCGCGATCGCCGGCATGCGCGCGCGCGGCCGGCCCTTCCTGGCCGACCCCATCCTCGACCCCATCCCCTACGGCTTCACTGCGTCCATCGTGCGCTACCACGCGCTGCGCCAGCGCCACCCGGAGGTGGCCATCATGATGGGCACCGGCAACCTGAGCGAGCTCACCGAGGCCGACACCAGCGGTATGCACGCGCTGCTGCTGGGCATCTGCGCCGAGCTGGACGTGGCCGCGGTGCTGACCACCCAGGTCAGCCTGCATGCGCGACGCGCGGTGCGCGAGGTGGATGCCGCTCGGCGCATCATGCACGCCGCCGCCACGCTGCCGGCGCTGCCCAAGGGCCTGAGCCCGCTGCTGGCCACGGTGCACGAGCGCCACCCCTGGCCCGACACCCCCGAAGAGATCGCCGCCACGGCGGCCCAGGTGCGCGACCCGAACTTCCGCATCCAGGTCAGCCAGCGCGGCCTGCACGTCTACAACCGCGACGGCCTGCGCGAGTCCACCGAGGCCTTCGCGCTGTGGCCGCAGCTGGGTCTGCAAGGCGATGGCGGCCATGCCTTCTACATGGGCGTGGAGCTGGCCCGCGCCGAGATCGCCTTCCAGCTGGGCAAGCGCTATGTGCAGGACCGGCCGCTGGACTGGGGCGTGGCCTGGCAGCCCACGATCGACAATGAGCAATGCGCCCCTGGCCCGACCCGGGTGAAGCGCGACACCGATGCCTGAACTGATCTACGAGTGCGTCGTCAGCACCACCGACGCCACCGGCCGCCCGCACCTCGCGCCCATGGGCGTGCGCTACCGCGCCGATGACCGCGTGCTGCTGATGCCCTTCAAGCCCTCCACCACGCTGGACAACATCCTTGCCACCGGCGTGGCCGGCCTGAACGTGCTGACCGACACGCGCGTCTTTGCCGGCTGCGTCACCGGCCGGCGCGAATGGCCGCTGCTGCCGATGCAGCGCCTTGGCGGCCTGCGCCTGAGCGCGGCGCTGCGCCACCAGGAGCTGCAGCTCGAGTCGGTCAGCGACGACCCGCAGCGCCCCGTGCTGACTCTGCACGCGGTCCACAGCGTGGACCACGCGCCTTTCCTGGGCCTGAACCGCGCGCAGGCGGCGGTGCTGGAAGGCGCGGTGCTGGTCAGCCGCCTGCACCTGCTGCCGGCCGACAAGATCGACACCGAGATGGCCTACCTGCAGATCGCGATCGACAAGACCGCTGCGCCGGCCGAGCTGGAGGCCTGGGGCTGGTTGCGTGAGGCGATTGCCGCGCACCGCGCCGGGAGCCTGGCATGACCCGGGTGCTGGTCAGCGTGCGCGATGCCGTCGAGGCGCAGGTGGCCGCTGCCGCCGGCGTGCCCTTCATCGACCTGAAGGAGCCCTCGCGCGGTGCGCTGGGCGGGCTGGACCCGGCGGTGATCGCGCGCATCGTGGCCCAGCTGCGCACCTGTGCGCCCCAGGCGGTGGTCAGCGCCACGATCGGCGACTGGCCCGCCGAGGCGGCTGACGAGGTGGCAGCCCGTTGCCGCGCCGTGGCCGCCACCGGCGTGGACCACGTCAAGGCCGGCGTGGTGCCGGGTGGGGCGGCGCTGGCGCTGCTGCGCCAGCTCGATGCGCTGCGCCGCACCGAGGGCCTGCCGATCGTGCCGGTGCTGGTGGCCGACGATGGCGTGCCCTGGGCGCTGGTGGACGCGGCGCTGGCCGCCGGCTTCGAGCTGCTGATGCTGGACACCGTGGACAAGCGCGGCGGCAGCCTGCTGCAGCGCTGCGCGCCGGCCGATCTGCAGCGCTTTGTCGCTGCCAGCCGGGCGGTGCGCGCGCGTCCTGGCCTGGCCGGCGCACTGCGCGCCGAGGACTGGCCGCAGCTGGCGGCACTGGCGCCGGATTTCGCCGGTTTCCGCTCGGCGGTGTGCGCCGGCGACCGCGCCGGCACGCTCAGCGCCGAGCGCCTGTCGGCACTGCTTCGGATGTCCGCTGGGGCCGCTCAGGCCTGACCCAGCAGCAACCCGCGCGCCTCGGGCCACTGGCCCACGTTGAGCACATCGATCGGGAAGGCCACCGGCCCGAGCCGGTCCATGAAGCCCTCGTCGATCACCTCGCGGCGGTGCAGGCTGTCCAGGTCCTCGCCGTCGATGTCGCAGCTCTTGACCAGCAGCAGGCGCTCGGCATTCAGGCGCAGCGCCAGGTCCAGCGCGATGCTGTCGCCGGTCACGGCCCAGTTGGTGTTCGCGTCAGGCACCTGGCGCACCAGCTCCAGTGGCGACCACACCACGGTGCGCGCCTGACGCAGCGTGCGCACGATGTCGGCCTCGCGCTCCACCAGTTGCAGCGCGGGCTGCAGGCCGCACATCAGCCAGGCGTTCTGGGCCATCGCCAGCACCGCCATGTTGTGCGCCGGCAGGTCGTCGAACTGCCAATGCGCCTGCAGCCGGCGCACTTCCTCGGCCAGGCCACCGCCACCGGGCACGATGATGACCCGGCCGCCCCCCAGCAGCGCCAGGCCATCCAGCCAGTCGCGCAGGCCGGCGCTTGCGTTGAGACTGCCTCCGAGCTTGACCACCCACATGGTGCTTCTCCTCAGGCGCCGGCCAGCAGGGCGGCCACGGCCACGCTGGGCGCGCAGACCGTGGCCCAGCCGGCCAGCGGCCCGGCCCGCGCCACGTCGCGCCCGTGATCGATCAGCGCGATGCCCACCGCGGCGTCGCCATACACCCGTCGCATCAGCGCGGCGGCCAGGAAGGCGCCGGCACCTGCCACCACCACGCGCTCGGGGCGCTGTGGCTGGACCTGTTGCCAGGCCTCGGCCAGACGGTTCAACTGGGCCTCGCGCCACTGGCGGGCCAGCTGCCGCCACTCCTCGGCGGTGGCGTCGCGCCGGTCGCAGCCCACCATGCGGGCCAGCCGCGCCTGGCTGCCGGCCTCGTCCTTCGGGCCGTTGTCGGCGCTGGGCTGCTGGTCGTGTGCGGGGTCGAGTTCGCCGGTCAGGCGGTAGACATCGGCGGTGGTGGCGAACCATTCGTTCATCACGCCCAGGCGCTGGCCCTGCAGCTGCACATGCGCGGCCAGCGCGCACAGCGGCGTGCGAACCACGCCCTGGTAGACCAGTTCGCCACTCGCCAGGCGGTCGCGGTCGCTGCGGCTGCGGGTGTCCGGGCGGCCATCGGCCAGGCGGATGATGTCGGTGGTGGTGCTGCCGATGTCCAGCAGCACGCCGTGGCCGATGATGGCCGCCGCGTGCTGCGCCGTGGCCAGCCAGTTGGCCGAGGCCACGCGCTGCCACTGCGCCGCGGCCTGCGCGCTGTCCAGCCACAGCACGGCCGGCCCGGGCGCCAGCCGGGGCCCCGCATAGACCTGCACCGGCGCGTCCAGGCCGGCGCACATCGCAGCGGCCAGCCGGGCCACGCCATCGGCGCGGTCGTCGAACAGATCGGTCATCTCGGCGGTCATCGTCAGCGCGTGGCGCGCCCGCTGCAGGTCGGGCCAGCGCGCCCGGGCCAGCGCCATGGCGGCCTCCAACTGCGGCAGGCCCTGCCACACCGGGCAGGGCCACTGCGCCACATCCTGCACCTGGGCGTCGGCCCAGCGGCAGGCCTTGAGGTGGGCGCCACCCAGGTCCCAGCCGATCACCAGCTCAGACATGGGCCTGCTCCGGCAGGGCGGGCGACCACCACGGCGCCAGCAGCTCGGCCGCCAGCGGCCGGCCCAGCCGCTCGGCCAGGCCGATGAAGGCACAGGTCAGGCGCGCATTGACCTCGACGCACACCGGGCCCAGCTGCGGATGCCAGACCAGGTCCACGCCCACGTAGCCGCGCAGGCCGGGAATGGCCGCCCACACCGATTGCGCCACCGCCTCCAGCCGGCGCCAGCGCGGGTCGCCCGGCGCCACCGCGGCCGCCTCGACACCCAGGAAGCGCAGTTCGCCGTCGTCGGGCGTGTGCAACTGCTGGCGATTCACGGCCAGCAGCCGGCAGCCGTCGGGCCGGCAGGCCATGGACAGGCTCAGCGGCTCGCCGGTGATCCAGGGCTGGCACAGCACGGCTTCGCCGCGGGCGCGCCGCGCCGCCAGCATGCGCAGTGCCTGGGCCTTGCCGGACAGCCGCCAGCAGCCCTCGGCCCCTGCGCCCTGTTCGGGCTTGACGACCCAGTGCGCGGGCTGCACCTCGGCGCCGATGTTGTCCGGCGTGCGCAGCCCGGCGCCGGCCAGCGCGGCCAGTGTGCGCGGCTTGTGGCTGCTCACCTCCAGCGCTGCGGCGCTGCTGCCCACCCAGCGCTGCGCGCCCACCAGGCGCTTGCAGCGCAGCAGCCAGTTGTCGGACTCAGGGGCGATCACCCAGACCAGCTCGTGCGTCACCGCCAGGCGCCGCACGAAGGCCTCGGCCGCCTCGCCGGCATGCGCCCGCACCCCGCGGCCCTGATGGGCCGGGGCGGCGGGGCTGTCGGCCACGCTCAGCGTCAGGCCGGGCAGATCAGCCAGGGCCCGCGCCAGCGCGTCGCGCATGGCCACGCCCTGGTCCAGCAGGCGCGACTCGGCCGGGCCCAGCGGCAGCGCGCCGGCGCTGAGCAGTTCGTACACCACAATGCGGGTCATGCCGACCCCTCAGCGACGACCATGGAACTGATCCCGGTGCTGGACCTGCGTGCGGGCCAGGTGGTGCATGCCCGGCGGGGCGAGCGGGGGCGGTACGCGCCGATCGAGTCGGCGCTGTGCCCGGGCGCCGATCCGCTGGCCCTGGCGCAGGCGCTGGTGGACCTGACGGGGACCCGCACGCTGTACCTGGCCGACCTGGACGGCGTGCTGGACGGCCGCCCGCAGGCCGCGCTGCTGCGCCGTCTGGTGCAGGCCTGGCCGCAGTTGCGGTGGTGGATCGATGCCGGCTGGCAGCGCCGCGAGGACGCCTGGCGCCTGCGCGACGCGCTGGGGTCGGCGGGCGACGCCGTGGTGCCGGTGTACGGCACCGAGAGCCTGGCCGACCGCGCGGCACTGGAGGCGCTGCAGGATGACCCGCGCGCCGTGCTGTCGCTGGACCGCCGGGCGTCCCGCCCAATGGACCCCGCCGGCCTGTGGGACTGCCCGCAGCTGTGGCTGCCCACCACCATCGTCATGACGCTGGAGCGGGTGGGCAGCGGTGCCGGGCCTGACCTGCAGACCTTGCCGGCGCTGCGCCGCCAGGCGCCGCAGGTGACACGCTGGGTGGGCTCCGGCGGCGTGCGCCACCCGGCCGACCTGGCGGCCGGCGCTGCGGCCGGGGCCGACGCCTGGCTGGTGGCCAGCGCCTTGCACACCGGCGGCTGGCCGGCAGGGCGGGTGTCGGGAAAGGAGCAGGCAACGGGCACGGCGGGGCGGCATTCATGAATCGTGCCACGGTGCCGACCCGCCCCGCCCGCCCCGGGCCGATCACGAAACGGAACAGTGTGTGCCGGCCTTGGGCCCGGGCATGCGCCGGTGCGCGAGCGCTGTCGGCCCCGGACGCCGGGGCCTCGCCCGAGCGCGCCATCGGTGACCACGCCGGCCGGCGCCTGCCCGGGGCGCAGGTGGCACGGTGATTGCGGTGCACGGGGCCATGCCTTCCCTTGAAACGGCCATGCCCTCGGCGGCATGGACCTGTCCCTTCTGCCCCCTGATGTGCGAGGCCGAGCCCGGCACTTCGCTCGCCTGTCCCCGACTGGACGCCCGCAGCGCCGCGCTGCCCGTGGTGACGCCCCTGCCTGATGATGTGCTGGACCAGCGCCTGGTCCAGGCTGTGGCCTGGCTGCGGGCCAGCCGCCAGCCGGTGTTCGGCGGCCTGGGCACCGACGTGGCCGGCGCCCGGGCGCTGCAGGCCCTGGCCGACCCATGCGGCGCGGTGGTCGACGGTGGCGTGGCCATGGCCCAGCCGCTGCGCGCGCAGCAGGACCGCGGCAGCTTCAGCGTCACGCTGGCCGAGGCCCGCGAACGCGCCGACCTGATCGTGCTGGTGGGCTCCTGGCCGATGCAGCGCGCACCGCGGCTGCGCGAGCGCCTGAGCGGCGGGCCCTTCGGCGAGCCCGCCTGGGTGGCGCTGGGCGCACCCCAGGCCGGGGCCGTAGATGGCATCGAGCGCATCGAGGCGCCCGACCTGTTCCGGGCGCTGAGCACCCTGGCGGCGCTGCTGGACCAGCGCCGCCTGCCCGCTGGCGTGCCGCAGGCCTGGCGCACCCTGGCCACTCGCCTGGCCGCCGCACGCTACGCCGTGCTGGTGTTCGAACCGGGGCCGCTGGGCCCTCAGGCCGGGCTGCTGATCGAGCGCATCAACACCCTGGTCACGCTGCTCAACCGCCAAGGCCGCGCCGCGTCCTTGTCCATCGGCGCCGGTCAGGGCCTGGGCACGGTGCAGCAGGTGCTGGCCTGGCGCACCGGCCTGCCGCTGCAAAGCCGCCGCGGGCCGCTGGGCCGCGAGCATGACCCGCTGACCCTGGACGGCCTGCGCCAGGTCCACGAGGGCAGCGCCGACCTGCTGCTGTGGGTGTCGGCCTATGGCGAGGCCATGCCGCCTTCGCGCCCCGGGTTGCGACGCATCGTGCTGGGCGCCGCCGACCAGGTCCATTTGTCTTTGCAGCCAGACACCCTTTTCTTCCCGGTGGGCACGCCGGGACTGGACCATGGCGGCCACCTGCACCGCACCGACGGCGTGGTGGTGCTGCCCCTGTTCGCGTCGCGTCGCAGCGCGGCCCCTGCGGTGGCGACGGTGCTGACCGCCTTGCTGGAGAGGCTGATGTCATGAGCCGCCTGACCTGCCTGCGCGGCGGCCTGGTCGTCGACCCCACCCAGAGCGGTGGCCCCACCGTGCGTGACCTCTTCTTCCGTGATGGCCGCATCGTCACCCCGGCGCCCGGCGAGCCGGCCGACGAGGTGATCGATTGCGCGGGCCGCACCGTGATGGCCGGCGGCGTGGACCTGCACAGCCACATTGGCGGCGGCAAGGTCAACCTTGCGCGGATGCTGCTGCCCGAGTTGCAGCGCGACGGCGCCAACCCGCTGCGCTGCACGCCGCACGAATCCGACCCCTGCAGCCTGGTCACGCCGGGCACGCTGGCCACCGGGCTGCGCTATGCGCAGATGGGCTACACCGCGGCCTTCGAGCCGGCGATGCTGCCCGCCAACGCGCGCCACGCCCACCTCGAGATGGGCGACACCCCCATCCTGGACCACGGCGCCTACGTGATGCTGGGCAGCGACGAGCTGCTGCTGCGCTGGATGCATGCCGGCGTGCCGTTTGAGCAGATCCGCGACTACGTGGGCTGGACCATCCACGCCAGCAAGGCGCTGGGCGTGAAGGTGGTCAACCCGGGCGGCATTTCGGCCTTCAAGTTCAATCAGCGCAAGCTGGACGTGGACGAGGCCCATGTCCACTGGGGTGTGACGCCGCGCCAGATCGTGCACACGCTGGCGCGCGCGCTGCGCGAGCTGCAGGTGCCGCACCCGCTGCACATCCACGGCAGCAACCTGGGCGTGGCGGGCAACATCGCATCCACGCTGGAGACCATCGCGGCGCTGGAAGGCCTGCCCGCGCACCTCACCCACGTGCAGTTCCACGCCTATGGCACCGAGGGCCCGAAGAAGTTCTCGTCGGCCGCACTGCAACTGGCCGAGGCGGTCAACGCCAACCCCCACATCTCGATCGATGTGGGCCAGATCATCTTCGGCCATACGGTCACCGCCAGCGGCGACACCATGCGCCAGCACGCCAACGCCGGCCTGGCCAACCCGCGCAAGTGGATCGGCGCCGACATCGAGTGCGACGCCGGCTGCGGCGTGGTGCCGTTCCGCTACCGCGAGCAGAGCTTCGTCAATGCGCTGCAGTGGGTGATCGGCCTGGAGCTGTTCCTGCAGGTCAAGGACCCGTGGCGTGTGGTGCTGACCACCGACCACCCCAACGGCGGCCCCTTCACCAGCTACCCGCACCTGATCCGCCTGCTGATGGACCGCTCGTTCCGGCTGGAGCAACTGGCCAGACTGCATCCCGAGGTGGCGGCGAACTGCGCGCTGAAGGACATGACGCGCGAGCTGACGCTGGAGGAGATCGCCATCATGACCCGCGCCGGCCCCGCGCGCCTGCTGGGCCTGGCCGATCGCGGCCACCTGCGCCCCGGCGCGGCGGCCGACATCGCCGTGTACCGCCAGGACGGCGACGCCGAGCAGCAGTTCACCGACCCGCCGCTGGTCTTCAAGGACGGCCTGCTGGTGGCCCGCGCCGGCCAGATCGTGGCGCAGCCGGTGGGCGCCACGCACATCGTCGAGCCCGTGTACGACACCAGCATCGACAAGCGCATCCGCGCCGAGGCGCAGGCCCACGGCGGCACGCCGCCGCAGCCGATCAGCCACGACGAGCTGTGCAGCTGCTGCCGTGGCGGCCGCATCCTGCCGGTGGAATGCCTGGCGGCGGAGGAGGGCGCATGACGGTCGTGATCAACGGCACCGTCATCGACGACGGTTTTGCCGAAGCCTTCCCGATGAAGGCCACCCGCATCGTCATCACCGCGCACAACGCCACCTGGGCGCGCCACGCCGCGGTGGCCGCCAGCGGCTTTGCCACCAGCGTGATCGCCTGCGGCTGCGAGGCCGGCATCGAGCGCGAGCTGGGCCCCGATGAGACCCCCGACGGCCGGCCCGGTGTGGCCGTGCTGCTGTTCGCCATGAGCGGCAAGGAGCTGGTCAAGCAGCTCGAGCGCCGCGTGGGCCAATGCGTGCTGACCTGTCCCACCACCGCGGTCTACGCCGGCATCGACGATGGTGAGGCGGTGGCTCTGGGCAAGAACCTGCGCTTCTTCGGCGACGGCTGGCAGATCGGCAAGCTGATCGGCGGCAAGCGCTACTGGCGCGTGCCGGTGATGGACGGCGAATTCGTCGCCGAGGAGACGACCGCGGTGGTCAAGGGCGTGGGCGGCGGCAACCTGTTGCTGCTGGCGCGCGACACCGCCAGTGCCCTGGCGGCGGCCGAGGCCGCCGTGGACGCGATGCGCGCGGTACCCGACGTCATCATGCCCTTCCCCGGCGGCGTGGTGCGCTCGGGTTCCAAGGTGGGCAGCAAGTACCCGGCGCTGGGCGCCTCCACCAACGACGCCTTCTGCCCCGCGCTGACCGGCCTGGCCCGCAAGACCGACCTGGACGAGCGCGTGGGCAGCGTGATGGAGATCGTCATCGACGGCCTGAGCGAGGCCGCGGTGGGCCAGGCCATGCGCGTGGGCATGGGCGCCGCCACCGCGCTGGGCGAACCGGGCGGCCTGCTGCGCATTGCCGCGGGCAACTACGGCGGCAAGCTGGGCCCGTTCCACTTTCACCTGCACAAGCTGCTTCCCGAAGCATGAACCGCTGGCACCTGCACCTGCGACACGCGCCCGAGGCGAGGCTGGACCTGCGCAGCATCGGTTCGCACCTGCGCCTGGCGCCTGACGCCGACACCCTGGCCGCGCTGCCGCTGGCCTGCGGCCGCGATCTGCTGCCGATGGGCACGCTGTTCGACATCGCCCCGCTGAGCGAGGGCGACGCCGACCTGCGCCTGTCGGGCGATCTGTCGCGCGCCGACCGCATCGGCTGGCAGTGGAGCGAGGGCACGCTGGAGGTGATCGGCGACGCCGGCCACCACCTGGGCACTGCGATGAGCGGCGGCACGGTGCGCGTCAGCGGCGATGCGGGCGACGGCGCCGGCATCGAGATGCGCGGCGGCGAGTTGCGCATCGGCGGCAACGCCGGGGACTACCTGGCCAGCACGCTGCCCGGCAGCATGGACGGCATGCGCGGCGGCCTGATCGTGGTGGACGGCTCGGTGGGCGCGCGCTGCGCCGACCGCATGCGCCGCGGTACCGTCGTCGTGCGCGGCGACGCGGGCGATTTCCTGGGTTCGCGCCTGGTGGCCGGCACCGTGCTGCTGGGCGGCCGCTGCGGCGCCCACCCGGCCTGGGGCATGCGCCGCGGCACGCTGCTGCTGGCCGGCCCGGCCCCGGCCGACCTGGGCGATGGCTTCGTGCCCGACCACGCCGACCATGGCGTCTTCCTGGCGCTGCTGACGCGCGACCTGGCTCGCCACGGCGGTGTGGCCGCGGCCCTGGCCGGGCGGCCGGCGCGCTTCCTGCGCGGCGACCTGGCGGTCGACGGGCGCGGCGAAGTGCTGCTCTTCGCCTGATACCCTTCCGCCATTCCTGTTGTTTCACTCTTTCGGAGTTGTCCGATGACCCAGCCCTACACCTTCCATGCGGGCGAAGCCACCGTGCTGGCCGCCGACGGCCAGTTCACCGACGCCATGCCCGAGATCCTGATCGGCCGCGTCGACGGCCCGGTCGGCCAGGCCTTTGCCAACATGATGGCCCAGACCAAGGGCCACACCGCGATGTTCGCGATCCGCGCCTGCAACCAGCTGGTGCGCCCGGCCACGATCACCGTGCCCAAGGTCACGCTCAAGGACATGGCCAACATCGACCTCTTCGGCGGCGTGGTGCAAAGCGCCACCGCCGACGCGGTGATCGACTGCGTGATCGAGGGCATCATCCCCAAGGACGTGGCCAACGACCTGTGCATCATCAGCCTGGTGTGGATCGACCCGCGCTGCGCCACCCACGCCGAGCTGGACAAGAAGGACATGTACCGCACCAACTACGAGGCGACCAAGCTGGCCATCAAGCGTGCGCTGAACAACGAGCCCTCGATCGACGAGCTGATCGCCAACCGCCACACGATCAAGCACGACATGGATGACTGGAGCTGATCCAGACACCTCCGCCGTCGTCGCGCTGCTGGACGACGGCACGCCCGGCGATACCAGCCGCCACGGCAGCCGCCTGTACAGCGGCTTCTCGCACGAGCGCCGCTGCACCGACCCGGCCACGCTGGACGCCTGCTGGGCCGCCGTGGCCGCCGACCAGGCCCGCGGCCTGCACGCCGTGCTGCTGGCCGACTACGAATGGGGCGCCAAGCTCCAGCGCGCGGGCGGCCCGGTGCCCGAGCACGCCGCGCTGCGCGTGCTGCTGTTCACCCAGCTGACCCCCCTGGACGAGGCCGGCGTGCAGGCCTGGCTGCAGGCCCAGGACGGCGGCGCCCAGCCGCCCACGCCCGCAGGCGCGATGGACCTGCAGCCCAGCGTGGACCAGGCCGCCTTCACCGACGCAATCGACGCCGTTCAGGCCGCGATCCGCGACGGCGAGACCTACCAGGTCAACTACACCTACCGCCTGAGTGGCCGCGCGCACGGCCACCCGGCCGCGCTGTACCGCCGCTTGCGCGCGCGCCAGTCGGTCAGCTTCGGCGCGTACATCGTGCTGCCGCCGGACGACCGCCCGGACGCGCCCACCCACATCCTGTCGCGCTCGCCCGAGCTGTTCCTGCGCCTGGCGCAGGGCCTGGTGACCGCCCGCCCGATGAAGGGCACGGCCAGCCGGCTGCAGGTGCCCGAGAGTGACAGCGAAGCCGCCCGCCTGCTGCAGCAGGACGTGAAGAACCGGGCCGAGAACCTGATGATCGTCGACCTGCTGCGCAATGACCTGGGCCGGATCGCCCAGGTGGGCAGCGTGCAGGTGCCCTCGCTGTTCGCGGTGGAGCCCTACGCCACCGTGTTCCAGATGACCAGCACCGTGCAGGCGCGGCTGCGTCCCGGCATCGACATGCCGGCCCTGCTGCGTGCCACCTTCCCCTGCGGATCCATCACCGGCGCCCCCAAGCTGCACACGATGGACCTGATCCGCCGCTTCGAGAGCACGCCGCGCGGCCTGTACTGCGGTGCCATCGGCTGGGTGGACGCGCCACAGCCCGGCGCCGCCTACTCGTCGATCGGCGACTTCTGCCTGTCAGTCGCCATCCGCACCCTCACATTGCAGGCACCCGACGCGCAGGGCGCCCGCGCGCTGCGCCTGGGCGTGGGCGCCGGCATCGTGCAGGACAGCGTGGCCGCGGACGAGTTCGAGGAATGCCGATTGAAGGCCCGCTTCCTGACCGCGCTGGACCCGGGCTTCGAACTCTTCGAGACCATGCTGGTGCCAGCCGGCGCGCAGCCGCTGGCCATCGCTGAGCGGGCCCGCCATCTGGCCCGCCTGCAGCGCAGCGCGCAGGCGCTGGGCTTTGTCCACGACCCCGTCGCCATGGAGCAGGCGCTGGACGCCGCACTGGCCGAGATCGCTGCCGCGGGGCAAGCCGCCCCCCTGGGCTGGCGCCTGCGCCTGGCATTGCGCTTCGATGGCCATCTGCACACGCGGCACGCACCGCTGACGCCGCTGGCGACGGACGGGCAGGGGCGTGTGGCGATCGGATGGGCCACGCAGCCACTGACGCCCAGCCCGCTGAGTGCCCACAAGACCACCCACCGCGCCCACTACGACGCGGCGGTGACCGAGGCCGAATCGCGCGGCCTGTTTGACCTGGTCTTCTGCACGCCGGACGGCCGGGTCATCGAAGGTGGCCGGTCCACGGTCTTCGCGTTGATCGATGGCGAATGGGTGACACCGCCGCTGGCGCAGGGCGCCCTGCCTGGCGTGTGGCGCGAGCAGGTGCTGGCTGCGGGCTTGGATGGGCTGCCGGCGCGAGAGGCCCCGATCCTGGCCCACGATCTGACCACCGCCAGGTCGGTCGTCCTCGGGAACGCATTGCGCGGATCGCTCCAGGCGCGTTGGCAGCCCTAGCCTGGGGCGTGGGCTGCCATTGGCCGGGGCCATCGGCGCGCTGGGCGGTCGATCTCGCGCCAGGGCGCACGGCCCAGCTGCCAGCGCTTGTCACTGGAGAGGATCCCAGGCACAGTTGACTGAGGAAGAGGCCTCTGCTGACGGTGAGCCAATGTTGCAGGCGTGCATGGTCAACGGGTGTGACAGCGAACCCTGGTGCTGCCCGCCAGACCATGGATCTGACGACTCGACGGAGGCAGTCCGCATGGCGTCGCAGCAAAGCGGTCGCTCCCGTCCAAGTTGGCCACCAGATTCCTTCTCTTGACCTCAACCTCCCCCATGTCCACGGCTCCGTTCCTCCTCTTCAGCGCTGCGCTCCTCTTCCCCAGCTTTTCAACGGCGCAGCCTGCAGCGGGCTTTGCCCAAGCGCAGTTGTCGGGGTGGTGGGCAGAGAGCTACAACACAGATCAAGCCTGTGACCCGCAGAACCTGAGGGTGCGCCACACGATCTCGCCCGAGGGCCGCCGACTGGTCATTCAGTTCGACCGGAAGTGGAAAACTGACCTTGGCGAGATGGATCGGATCGAAGCAACGATCATGTCCTCCACAGAGCGATCCCTCACGATTCGCTATGACGGCGAAAGTCGAACGAAGCGCAACGGTCAACCTGTCGAGTGGGAGTTGTCCATGGTTGCCCCGGGCGTCTATCGCTGGCGCGAAACGGAATGGCCGGCGGGTACGGTGAACACGGTCGTGGGAATCCGGTGCGCCAACTGAGGCCTGTTGCCGCGCTCGACCTGATCCACGCCAGCCGGTAGCAACTTCCTTGTCTCTCGACACACCCATGCAGATCACAGGTCGATGCCATTGCGGCGCCATTTCATTCACTGCCCACGTTGACCCGGCCAAGGTGATGGTCTGCCACTGCACCGATTGCCAGCAGTTGTCTGGGGCACCCTTCCGGGCGGTGCTTCCCACGCGCGCAGAGGACGTCGTGATGTCGGGCCAGGCGAAGCACTATGTCAAGCTCGCAGACAGCGGCAATCGCCGAGTTCAGGCGTTCTGTCCCGACTGCGGCACCCAGTTGTATGCCACCGAGGCGGACGGACCTCCCAGGATGCTGAACCTGCGGCTGGGCTGCGTCAATGAGCGGGCTCAGCTGGTGCCCGTCACCCAGATCTGGGCGGCATCGTCGATGCCGTGGCTCCAGCAACTGCAGAGCATCCCGGCACACAGCGAGGGCTTGTCGAGCGCGGCATGGCCTCCCGCAGCGGCGGACGGCACCTGTGCTGCGTGACGCGTCTGCGCCACCGGTTCGCTTCAGTGGTCAGCCTTCCTGGGAGCCTTGGTGACCATTCCTGATCGGCAAGAATCGGTCGACGAGCAACTCATCGCGGGTTCAGACAAGCTGGTCCTGCTGTTCGGCGGAATCTCAGGTGGACTCGGGGTTCCGCCCTTTGAGTTCTACAAGGCCGCGAACCTCCTGGATTGCAGCAAGATCTTCCTGCGAGACCTTCGTCAGGCCTGGTACCAGCGTGGTCTGCCAGGGGTGGGTGACGATGCACGCTCGATTGCGACGTACCTGGCGCAGAAGATCAATCAATCGGGCTGCTCCGACATCACCTTCATCGGAAACTCCATGGGTGGCTTTGCCGCCCTGTTGTTCTGCTCCATGATCGGACGGGGCCGGGTGATTGCGTTTTCTCCGCAATCCTTCATCAGCCCATCGAAGAGGCGCCTGCATGGGGATCGCCGCTGGGGCGAGGTGATTGGAGCCATCCATGCCCATCCTGCGGCTTCGGACGTCTACGATCTGAAGGACTGGATGCTTCAGGCCTGCCCGGACATTCAAGCAAGAGTGTTCTACTCCGACTCGGACCGGCTTGACGTGGTGCATGCGCAGGAACTGTCCGACTTTCGGAACATCGCCCTCCATGGTTTCAGGGATGGCGGACATACGCTGGTCAAGAAGCTGAGGGACGAAGGCACTTTGGGCAGGATTCTGGCGGGGGGGGACGACTGATCTTCGCCAGCAGCGGTCGCCCTGATCACAACGGGCTTCCGCTCAGCCCCACAGGTGCCGCACCAGCCTCTCACTCCGCACTGTCAAACACCAACCACCCCGCCACGCTGGCCTGCGCCACCGCCTCGGCCCGGTTGCGCACGCCCAGGCGGATGAAGATCAGGCTCAGGTGGTCCTTCACGGTCCGCTCGGTCACGCCCAGGCGCTGGGCGATTTCGCGGCTGGGCAGGCCGCGGCCGACCAGGCGCAGCACTTCCAGTTGGCGGGCGGTCAGAGGCGCATCGTCACCGCCGCTGGCGCTGGGAAAGCAGCGCTGGCCCTGCAGCACGCGGTGCAGGGCGTCGCTGATCTGTGGCGGGGTCCAGCGCTTGGGCAGGTAGGCGTCCAGGCCGCATTGCCGGGCGTGCAGGATCAGGCGCGGCTCGTCGGCCCCTGAGAGCAGCAGCCGCAGCGGCACCTGGCCGGCCAGCGTGGCCAGCCAGGCCAGGCCTTCGCCATCGGGCAGGCGCTGGTCGGCCAGCACCAGGCGCGGCGACTGGGCCAGCGCCAGGCGCGCTTCGGCCAGGGTGCTGGCGGCCAGACAGTGCCAGCCGGGCAGGGTGGCCTGCAGCGTGTCCAGCAGCGCCTGGCGGTAGAGCGGGTGGTCTTCAACGACCAGGGCCACGTCGGCGGCGTTCATCGCGCGGGATCGTAGCAGCGCGCCCGAGCGGCGCCACCGGACGAAGGTACGGTGCGGACCCCCTGGCTGCTAGGGGTGGGGTGGACCGTCCCTTCGTCCGGTGCCCGGTGGGTGGGTGAACCGAAGAATCGGACCCAGTCCCCTGCGGGACCCGATCGTCAACCCACGCTGGAGAACCTCGATGAACCACCGCCTGCTCGCACCGATGCTGGCCTCCCTTGTTGCTGTCAGCGCCGCCGCCCAGGCCGGCACCGTGCTGCTGCCCACGCTGACCGCGCCCACCGAACTGCAGCTGGGCCAGCACGACGAGTACACGCTGTCGGTCACCAACACCGGCAACGTGATCGGCAGCAATGTGGTGCTGCGCATGCCTTTCCCGAGCGGCCTGGTGCTGGCGCAGGCGCCCACGGGCTGCAGCGTCATCAGCAACGAGCCGCTCGGCGGCTCGGGCCCGAACACGCGCCAGGTCAAGTGCCTGGTCGGCGGCCTGGGCATTGGCGTGACCAAGAGCTACTGGATGGTGGTGCGCGCGCCCACGCAGCCGCGCCTCGTGCAGCACCGCAACTGGGCGAGTGCCAGCAATGCGGCCTCGGCGCAGTCGGCCATCACCACCACCGACTACCGCCACTACGACGTCACCGTGCCGCCCGGCAGCACCTGGCAGCGCACGCTGTGCAGCGGTTACGCGCCGATCGATTTCGACATCTGCCCGCCCGGCAGCATCCAGGGCCCGGTCACGCTGGACCTGCTGGCCGGCGGTCAGGTGGCCCGCGGCGGACAGGTCAGCTCGATCATGGCCTGGTCGCAGGCCACGGCGCATGACCTGCGGGTGGACTGGTACCGGCCGGTGGCGCCGTTCGCTGATGTGATGCAGGCGCTGAACTCGCGCTGCTTCCGCGGCACGATCGAGCAGACCTCGACCATCTACACCGTGGTGCGCTACTGCCGCACCTGAAGGTGCCGCCACATGCCATGATCGCTGCGACCATGGCCGCCGCCACCGAGCCCCTGCCGCCGCTGGACGCCTTGCTGCGCGAGGCCTGGCAACGCATTGCCGAGCGCGCCGATGCGGCGCTGCCCTGGCTGCAGACCCAGGCCGACGCCTGGCGGGCTGACGCTCGTGCCCAGGGCTGGCTGGCGATGTTCGAGGCCCGCTCGCGCTGGACGCGGGGCGAGCGCGCGCTGGCCAAGACCACGCTGGCGCGGGCCCAGGCGCTGCTGGCCGACGACCGCGACGGCCAACTGGCCTGCCTGGACGCGCGCTGCTGGATGGCCTTCAGCGAGTCCAGCGACGACGAGCAACTGCTGGCCTGGCTGGCACCGGTGATGCCCACGCTGGGCGCCGACACGCCCGCCGTGCTGCGCCGCCTGTTGTGGGTGCGCCAGGGCGGTGTGCTGATGCGCCTGCAGCGCGAGGACGAGGGCCTGCGCGCCTTTCACCTGGGCCTGGCCGCGGCGCGTGAGGCGGGCATCCCGTCGCTGCTGGCCACCGCGCTGGCGTCGCTGGGCGGCGCGCACTGCAGCCTGGGCAACCCCGAGGAGGGGCTGCCGCTGTGCGAGGAGGCCTGGGCGCTGTGCCCGCAGCCGGGTGCCAAGGGGGCGGTGCGGCCCAACCTGATGTCGACCCTCAGCGCCGTGGGGCGCCATGACGAGGCGATCACGCATGCCCAGGCGCTGTTGGACTGCGCGCCCGGCGCCAAGGTGTTGGCGCTGTGTGCGCTGGTCTTTGATCGCGCCGGCCAGCCACAGCGTGCGGCGGCATTGCTGGAACAGGCCCAGGCCTCGGCTGAGGTGCCCAGCGAAACGCAGCACGAACTGGTCTGGCTGCAAGCCCGGCAGTGGCGTCAGCAGGGGAGGCCCGCCGACGCACTGGCCTGCGTCGAGCAGCACCTGGCGCACGGCGGCCGCGACAGCCTGTTTCCGGTGGACCGGCTGGAACTGCACCGCGAGGCTGCGTTGGCCGCCGAGGCCCTGGGCGACCTGCACCGCGCGCTGCACCACCAGCGCCAGTCCCACGAGGCGCAGGTGCAGTCGCTGCGCCAGGCGGCCATGGCGCGCCGCGTCAGTCTGCAGGTGCGGCTGGAGCTGGACATGGCCCATGCGCAGCGCGACGCCGCGCTGCAACGCGAGCAGGCGCTGGCCGTGCTGAACCGCGCGCTGCGTGAAGCCGGCGAGGCCAAGACCCGTTTTCTCGCCGCCGCCAGCCACGACCTGCGCCAGCCGGTGCATGCGCTGATCCTGCAGGCGGCGGCGCTGCGCCCGCAGCTGGACACGCCGCGCCAGCGCGAGATGCTGGCCGGCATCGAGCGCTGCGCCGCGTCGCTGGGCGGCCTGTTCGATGCGCTGCTGGACCTGGCGCGCCTGGACGCCGGCGCGCTGCAGCCGCGTCGCGAGGCGGTCAACCTGGGCCCGCTGCTGGCCGGCCTGGTCGAGGAGCTGCTGCCCCAGGCCGAGGCCAAGGGTCTGCGCCTGGCCCTGCGGCTGAGCAGCCGCGCCCCCGCCTGGGTCGACAGCGACCCGCACCTGCTGGCCACGGTGCTGCGCAACCTGCTGGGCAATGCGCTGCGCTACACCGCGCGCGGCGGCGTGCTGGTGGGCGTACGCGCGCGCCGAGGACCCGGCGGCGCGGCAGGCTGGTGCGTGCAGGTCTGGGACACCGGCGTGGGCATCGCGCCCGAGCACCAGGCCCAGGTCTTCGAGGAGTTCTTCCAGGTCGACAACCCGGCGCGCCAGCGCGAGCGCGGCATCGGCCTGGGCCTGTCGATCGTGCGGCGCCTGGGTGCGCTGCTGGACATGCCGCTGCGCCTGCGATCGCGGCCGGGGCAGGGCACCTGCGTCGAGTTGCAGCTGGGCGCCTGGCTTGCGCCGCTGCCTGATGCCGCGGGCGGCAGCGGCCTTCCGGTGCTGCCGCCTGGCCTGAAGGTGGCGCTGCTGGAAGACGACCCTGAGGTGCGCGCCGCCACCGAGTCGCTGCTGACCGCCTGGGGCTGCGAGGTGCGCGGCGCCGACAGCGTGCGTGCGCTGCAGGCCGCGTGCACGGGCTGGCCGCCGGACCGGCTGCTGTCAGACCTGCGCCTGCCCGGGGTGCAGGACGGCGTGGCCGCGGTGGCCGCGCTGCGCCAGGCCTGGCAGTTGCCCGCCCTGCCGGCGCTGATCCTGACCGGCGACCTGGGTGCACCGACGATGCAGCGCCTGGCGGCCACCGACCTGGCCTGGCTGCCCAAGCCGGTGCCGCTGGCGCGGCTGGCGGCGTGGCTGCAGTCCACTGCGCCCGCACTTGAATCGCTGCCGGTGCCACTGGGCCACGCCCATGGCCCCTGAGCGCGGCCCGGAACCGAACACCGGCGCGGCGCCGCAGGCGTTTGTCCGGACTGTGTTGCAGCGCCATGGCCTGCGCGCCCAGGCGCTGCGTTGCGTGGCCCGGCTGGACTGCGAGGTCTGGCGCATACGGCCCAGCACCGGGCCGGAGCTGGCGCTGCGCCTGTACGCCGCCAGCCACCAGGACACCGCCGCGATCGAGACCGAGCTGGACTTTCTGGAGGCATCGGCCGCCGCCGGCCTGCATGTGCCAGTGCCGCTGCGCAGCCAGGAGGGCGCGCGCTGGCACCGCCACCCGGATGGCCGTTTGGCGGTGCTGCTGACCTGGCTGGGTGGCCGCCAGCATGACCGGGGGCTGAGCCCGGCGCGACTGGCGGCGGTGGGCCGATTCACCGGCACGCTGCACCGGGTGGCCGACGAACTGCAGCATGCCGGCCGCGTGCGCCTGACGCGTCCGGCGGTGTCGCTGGACCTGCCGGCCTGGGCCGATGGCACGCGGGCCGGCCTGGCCCGCCTGACGCCTGAGCACCGCGCGCTGCTGGCCCGGGCGGCGGCCCGCTTGCACCCGATGATCGAGGGCTTCGGCCAGGCGCCCGGCACCTGGGGTCTGGTGCACGGCGACCTGCACCCGTGGAACCTGCTGTTCGTGCGCGGCGCGGCCGGCGCGATCGACTTCACCGACTGTGGTCTGGGCCACCGCGCGATGGACCTGGCCGCCACCTTGCAGTACCTGCGCCATCCACTGGCCGACAACCACGACCACCGACCGCAGTACGCGGCCTTGCACGACGCGCTGCTCGACGGCTACGCCGCCGCCACCACGCCGCCGCCCGACCTGCCACGGCAGGTGTCGCTGCTGATCACGGCGCGGCTGATCATGACGCTGGGCTGGATGCTGGACGACTGGCCCACGCTGGACCACCTGCCCTGGGGGCCCGGCTTTGTGCGCGGTTCACAGCGCGCGCTGCGGGACTGGCTGGACCAGGCCGAGGGGTGCTGAGGCGCGGCGGCGGCGCCCGTTCCTCAGCCGCCACTGAGCGCCAGCACCACCGCCACGTCATCGCCGGGCTGCAGCGCCTGGCCCAGGTCGCGCACGCAGCGGCCATTGACGAAGACCCGCATGTGCGGTCGCAGCTGGCGCTGCTCGTCCACCACCCGGAAGCGCAGGCCGGGGTAGCGCGCGTCCAGGTCGGCGAACAGCGCGTGCAGCGTGTCGCCCTGGGCCTCCACGGTGTTGGCGCCGGTGTAGCTGTACAGGGCGCCGGGCAGCAGGACCTTCATGCCAGCACCGCCGCCTCCACGGCGTAGATCTCGGGCAGGTGACGGGCCAGCAGTTCCCACTGCGCGCCGCCATCGCGGCCGATCCACAGCTCCCCGCTGGTGGTGCCCAGGTACAGCGCTGGCTGCGGCAGGGTGTCCACGGTCATGGCCTGGCGCTTGATCGTCCACCAGGCCTGTTCGCTGGGCAGGCCCTGGTCCTGGCGCTGCCAGCTGGCGCCGGCGTCGTGGGTGACGTAGGCCGCCGGTCGGCCGGCCGGGGCGGTGCGGGGCCAGACGTCGGTGCCGTCCATCGGGAAGACCCAGGCAGTGTCGGCGTCGTGCGGGTGCACCACCATCGGAAAGCCGATGTCGCCCACTTCGGCGGGCATGGCGCGTCCAATGCGCTGCCAGGTGGAGGCGGGCCGGTCCAGGCGGTAGATGCCGCAGTGGTTCTGCTGATAGAGGCGGTCGGGCTGGGTGGGGCACTGGCGGATGCAGTGCGGGTCGTGGAAGGCCACGTTGCCGGGGTCGAAGCCGCCCACCACCTCCATGCCCTCGATCAGCGTGTGCCAGGTCTCACCTTCGTCATGGGATTCGTGCACGCCGCCGCCGGACATGCCGAACAGCAGGTGCGCCGGGTCGCGCGGATCGACGATCAGCGAATGCAGCTTGGGGCCGTCGGGCGTGCCGTCCTGCACCGTGCCCATCCAGTCGCGGAAGCTGGGGCTGTCGTTGATCGAGGACAGCGGCGTCCAGGTGTCGCCGCCGTCGTCGCTGCGGAACAGGCCCTGCGGCGAGGTGCCGGCGTACCAGCGGCCGGGCTGGCTGGCGTGGCCGGGCGTGAGCCAGAACGTGTGGTCCACGCTGCGTGCGGGCAGGCCGTTGGTGGGCGCGGCAAAGGCGGGCGGGCGGCTGGCCTCCTGCCAGGTGGCGCCCAGGTCGGCGGAGCGGAAGATGGTGGGCCCAAGGTGGCCGGTGCGGGCGGCGGCCAGCAGGGTGCGGCCGTCGCGCGGGTCCAGCCGCAGGTGGCTGAGCGTGTGGCCCAGGAAGTGGGGGCCGTCGACGCGCCAGGTCTGGCGCTGCGGGTCGCCGTGATACAGCCAGGCGCCCTTGCGGGTGGCCACCATCAGCAGCAGTCGGGTGGGGGATACGGTCATGGGCTCACTCCTGGTCGGCCGCCCCATGGCGGCTCAGGACAACGACGATCGGGCCGCCGTCGATTCGACACGCCGGCGCGCGACGGCAGTGTGGCATTGGCCGCAGCGGCTCGCCAGTCCGGCGCCCCGGTGGCTGCAAAGTGCCGAACAAGCGGATCGCTCAGGCCCTTCTCCGGGTTCCCCGGTGGGCACCTGGCGGCGCAGAATGGCTGATTCCTGCTGCTTGTTGTCCGGGAGCACCCATGGAGCGATTCGCGCGTTGGGCCGCTGTGCTGTGGCTGGCCCTGGCCGGTGCCGGCAGTGCCATCGGGGCCGAATGCACCCGGGTGGTGTTGTCGGCCAACCCCGACTACCCGCCCTACCACTGGGCCGACGGCGAGCGCATCGTCGGCGCCAGCGTCGCGCTGACGGGCCGGATCCTGGACGAGCTGGGCGTGCCCTGGGAGGCCCGCCACATGGGGCCCTGGCCGCGGGTGCTGAAGTCGGCCGAGTTCGGCCAGATCGATCTGGTCGTCAGCCTCAAGCCCACGCCGGAGCGCGAGGCCTACCTGCAGTTCACCCGCTCACCGGCGTTCCCGAACCCGATGGCGGTGTTCGTGGCCCAGGCCCGGCCGCTGAAGTTCGACAGCCCCAAGGACCTGGTGGGCAAGCGCGGCGGGCGCACCAGCGGTGACCGTTTCGGCGACGCCTTCGACCGCTTCGCCGAGCAGTCGCTGACGCTGGAAGACGCCGACACCCTGGCGGTGAACTTCCAGAAACTGGCGGCGGGCCGCATCGACTACGTGGTCACCGGTCTGTACACCGGCCGGGCGCAGCTGTCGCAGCTGGGCCTGGCGCAGCGCATCGTGCCGCTGCCCAAGCCGGTGAACGAGGGCACGATCCACCATGGTTTCTCGCGCCGCAGCCCCTGCGTGTCCTTGCTGGACGCCGTGGACGCGAAGCTGGCCGAGGCCAGGCGCAGCGGCCTGGCCCATCGGCTGCTGGAAGAAGCCCTGGTGCAATGGCAGCACAGCGCCAGCGCGGGCGGCACGCGGCCATGAGACGCTGGTCCGGCATCGGACGCCTGGCGCTGCGGCAGACCCTGCTGGCCGCGCTGCTGGGCGTGCTGTTCGGCGCGGGCTTCAGCCTGCTGCAGGTGCAGCACAACTACCAGGTGTCGGTGGAGTCCGAGCGGCGCGAGATGCAGCAGCTGCTGGCGGCGATGCGCGAGCCCGCTGCCCAGGCCGGCTACCACCTGAATGTCCAGGCGGCGCAGGTGGTGGTGAACGGCGCGCTGTCCTATGTGCCGGTGGTGGAGGCCACCTTGCGCAGTGACTTCGGCGAGGTGCTGGCCCAGGGCCGCAGCCAGCGGCCCGAGGCGGCGCCCAGCCAGGCCTGGTGGACGCGCTTCATCGCTCCCACCCAGGCCTACAGCCTGCCGCTGGATTACGGCACGGCGCGCCAACGGGTGGGCGAGCTGCATGTGGTGACGGCCCAGGCGCCGCGGGTGCAGCGTTTCCTTGACAGTGCCTGGCGCGACCTGGGCCTGAACGTGCTGCGCAGCCTGACCGTGGCGCTGGCCTTGGGCGCGCTGTCGTTTGTCACGCTGACGCGGCCGCTCACCGCGATCGCCCGGCGCATCGGCCACGGCCCGCGGGCCGGGGGACCGACGCCGCTGGCCGAGGCGCATCGGCGCGACGAGATCGGCCAGATCGCCACCGCCTTCGAACGATTCGAGCGCGAGGCCGATGAGCGCGCCGCCAGCCTGGAAGCCTCGGCCCGCGCGCTGGCGGCCAGCGAGCAGCGCTACCGGCGCATCGTCGAGACCGCGGGCGAGGGCGTGTGGCAGCTCGACGAGCAGGGCCGCACCACGCTGGCCAACGAGGCCATGGCGCGCATGCTGGGCACCCGGGCGGCGCTGCTGACCGGGCGATTGCTGTTCGACTTCGTGGACGACGAGGACCGCCCCGCGGCGCAGGCGCTGCTGCGGCGCCGGCTGGACCAGGACAGCGAGCGCCATGAGATCCGCTTCCGCCGGGCCGACGGGCGCACGCTGTGGGCCGAGGTGTCGACCTGTTCGTTCGCCGAGGCCGACGGCCAGGCCGCCGGCACCCTGGCCATGGTGACCGATGCCACCGATCGGCGCCGGCGCGACGAGGAACTGCGCGCCACCAACACCCGGCTGATCGCCATGGTCAGCGACCTGGAGCGGCACAAGGCCGACATGGCCTTGATCACCGAACTCAACGAGCTGCTGCAGTCGGCCCGCACCGAGGCCGAGGCCTACGAGGTGGTGGGCACCGCCGCCGCGCAGCTGTTTCCCGGCTGCGACGGCGGCTTTGCGGTCGCCCGCGGCGACGAGGATCTTGCCGTCGTCGGCACCTGGGGCGCGACGTCCTGTCTGCCCGAGCGCTACGAGCGCAGCGCCTGCTGGTCGATCCGGCGCGGCGGGCCACACCTGTTGCTGGGGCATCAGGGCATCCGCTGCGCCCACCAGCCGCCCGGCCTGCAGGGGGTCATGCTCTGCACACCGCTGTACGTGGAAGGCGAGCTGCTGGGCGTGCTGCATGTGCACGCGCGCGAGACCACCGAGGCGGATGCGGTGCGCCAGCGCTCGGAGCTGTTTGGTGAGGTGGTCAAGCTCGGCCTGTCCAACCTGCGGCTGCGCGAATCGCTGCGCGAGCAGGCGCTGCGCGATGCGCTGACCGGCCTGCCCAACCGCCGCCTGTTCGACGAGACCCTGCCGCGCGAGCTGGCGCGTTGCGTGCGAGCGGGCCAGCCGCTGACACTGGCGGTGGTGGATGTGGACCACTTCAAGGGCATCAACGACAGCCACGGCCATGAGGTGGGCGACCGCGTGCTGCAGGCGGTGGCGCAGGCCCTGCAGCAGTGCATCCGCACCAGCGACCTGGCCAGCCGCTACGGCGGCGACGAGTTCATGTGCCTGCTGCCCGGCATGAGCGCCGCCGACGCCCGGTTGCGCTTCGAGCGGGCGCTGGAGCGCCTGTCGGCCGAAGGCGCGGCCGGTCTGCCTGGCGTGTGCGTGGGCTTCACGGTGGGCCTGGCCGCTGCACCGGTCAACGGCGGCGAGCCGCTGGCGCTGATGCGGGCGGCCGACGAGGCGCTCTATGCGGCCAAGCAGGCGGGCCGCCACCGGGTCGAGGTGGCTGCGGCGGCCTGAGCGGTTCGGGCGCCAGAGCGCCGGTTCACTCCTCCAGTCGCAGGATCTCGAGCTGCTCGGGCACGGTTTCGAACGTGCCGGCGCCGGCGGGCATCTGCATCAGCGGCTTGCCATCGGCCGACAGCACCCACACGCAGGGGTAGACCAGCAGGCGCGCGCGCTGGTCGCCGATGGCGCGCTGGAAGTCGGCGTACAGGCCCTGGTGGGCGTCGGTGCGCAGCTGCAGGCGCTTGGCGTCCACCTCGAGTCTGGCGGTCATCGTGGCCACCATCCAGCGCTCGTTGAAGTGCGGCACCAGGGCCTTGGCGTTGGCGGCCAGGAAGGCCTCGTAGCGGTGGCAGTAGTGGCAGTCGGTGGCGGTCAGGACCAGGTAGATGTCCTTCTTCAGCTGGCGCGCGCGGGCCTGGGCGGGGCGCAGGTCGAACAGCCAGGGGCCGCCGTCGCCCTGGGGCTTGTCGGGCTCGATGACCATCGGCGCATAGGCCGCCGGGATGGCGGCGCGGGCGGGGGCGGTCCAGGGCAGGGCGCCCAGGCAGGCGGCCTGCAGCCAGTGGCGGCGCCGCGGGTTCATGCAATGGCTCCGGTGGCCAGATCCAGTGCGCCGCGAAAGCGCTGCTCCTTGCTGTCCTCGACCTCGGCTTCCAGGCGGCCGCCGCCGTCGGCGCGCGGCTGGAACAGGAAGCGCCAGCTGGGGTTCTCGCTGATGGAGAAGTCGCAGTCCAGGTCGAACAGCAATCGGCCGTCGTAGCGCGCGCGGATGCTGCGCACGAAGTGCGGCGGGATGTACATCACCGTGACCTGGTTGAGCTCGAAACCGGTGTCGTTGGGATGGATCACCGTGACCTCGCCCGGCGTGGCCTGGCCCGCGGGTTTCAGGCCCTCGGGCAGCTTGAAGCGGGTCTGGCCGATCAGCTGCGGCGCATCGCGGTTGGGCGGTGCGCTGCAGCCGCCCGACACCTTCACGTAGCGCGAGGACAGGTGCAGCGAGCCGTCGTCCAGCTCGGCGATGACGCGCATGTGGCCGTACTCGTCCACGCGCAGCCGGGTCTCGAACTCGGCGCGGACGATGGCCGGGCCGATGTTGAGCGTGGCGGCCACCGGCGACGGGTTCTTGTCGACCAGCAGCGTGTAGCGGCGCACGGCGCGACCGGGCGCTTGGTCGCCCAGACGGGGCACGATCTTCACCGGCACCGAGGCACCGTAGGCCGCGCGCAACGGCACCACCAGCTGCACCGCGCTGTCGGCCCCGGTGGCGATCGGGCGGTCGCCGAAGAGCTTGGCGCGCAGGCGGTCCCACTCGGGCGAGCCGCCGTCGTGGTCGATCACGGCAGGCAGGCCGCCCGGCGCGGCGGTGGCCGCCAGCGGCAGGCCGGCCAGGGCCAGCAGGGCGTGTCGTCGGGCGATGCTCATCAGGGCTCCTCGGTCAGCGCAGCAGCAGCGCGCGCTCCTGGCGCAGGAAGACGATCGACGCATTGCGCCGGTGGATGGTGTCGGCCTGGTCCCAGTCGGCGAACTCGGGCAGCGTGGCCGCCTCGGCCACGTCCGACAGCGGCGTGCCCTGTGCCAACAGCACGGCGATGCGCTCGTCGAGCTGGTCCAGGTAGCGGCGGGTCTGGGCCACCAGGTCCGGCGCGGCCAGCGGGCCGTGGCCGGGCACGATGCGGGCCAGCGGCAGCGCCTGCAGCGCGGCCAGCGCGGCGCGCCAGCCCTCGGGGCGGGCGTCCTGCACGTCGGGGATGGTGTGTGCGTCCATCAGGCCGCCCGCGAACAGCGTGCCACTGGACTCGTCCAGCACCGCGAGGTCGCCGGGACCGCTGCTGTGGGCCTCCGGGCCGTGCACCAGCAGGCGCAGGCGCCGACCGATCAGCCCGGCCAGTTCGGCCTCGGCGGCGGGCAGGTCGGCCAGCAGGCGGTCCGGTCGGGCCACGCGGCTGCCGGCCATTTCATCCTCGCCCAGCACGCGCTTGAGGGTCTTGAGGCAGTTGTCGCAGCGCGCCGCCATCAGACGGGCGGCGGCCGGGTGCATCCACACCGGCACGCCGTGGTGCTGGAAACTGGTGGCGCCAAAGACGAACTCCTGGCGCACATGGGTCAGCAGCAGCGCGCGCACCGGCAGCGCCGTGATGCGGCGCAGGCTGGCCAGCAGGGCCTCGCCGTGGCGCGCTGACACGCCGCTGTCGATGACCACCACGCCCGTGGGCCCGACGATGAAGCCGGCATTGCCGATACGGCCCCGGTTGGCCGGGTCGACCTCGCCGCCGGTCCCGGGCACCATGAACACGCCAGGGGCCACCTCCAGGGCCTGACCAGGTGTGGTCACCGGCGCAGCCGCGCAGGCGGCCAGCGGCGGCAGGCAGGACCAGGCCGCCCACTGCAGCAGGCGGCGGCGCTGGCGGCGAACCGGGTGGGGCATGCGACAGGGCCTACTTGCCCTCGACCAGGGACTTCAGGTTGGCCAGGCCGCTCTGGTAGACGCCGGTGACGGCGCGCACCGCGGCTTCGTCGTTCTGGTCCGGGGGCGGGTTGTTGTTGGGATAGCCGCGGTAGAAGGCGCCACGCCACTCCACGGTGGCCTTGCCCCCGTCTTCGGTGACGCGCAAAGTGGACGTGTAGTTGGTCACCGGCAGCGCACCGCCGTCCTTGGCGCGGTAGGTGTACTTCATGCCGGCATCGTCCCAGGCTTCCAGGGTCTCGGTCAGCGCGCCGCCCCCCTTGAGCGTGAGCTGGCGGACCGAGCCGACCTCGTTGCCCTTGTCGGCCGGGCTGGATGCGACCGCCGGGTGCCAGGCCTGCAGCGCGGCGAAGTCCTTGATCCGGGCCCAGACGGTGGCCGCGGGGGCGTTGATGGTGATGGTCTCGGTCACCTTCTGGCGCGTCGGGCCGTGCGCGGTGGCGGCGCCGGACACGGCGGCCAGGGCCAGGCCGAGCAGCCACAGGCGGCGTGTCGGCGGGAGGGAGCGGGTCATCAGGGGGTCTCCTTGCGGGCGAGGGAAAGATCAGGTGGGGTGGCGATGAAGGCGCCAAAGCCGCGCGGGTTGCGGCCCAGCGGCACGCGGCTGATCAGCTGGCCGCTCGCGGCATCGAGCAGGCTGAGGTCGTCGTCCATCCAGTTGACGACCAGCACCTGCGCGCCGTGGGCGGCAATGCCTTCGGGGTAGCCAAAGCCGCGCAGCGTGGCCAGCGGGGTCAGGCGGTCGGCGTCGAAGACGCTGACGGTGTCGTCGTGCTGGTTGGTCACGTACAGGCGCCGGCCACTGTCGGCCAGCGCCGCGCCGTAGGGTGCCTTGCCCACCTTCAGCGTGGCCACCACCTGGCGGCTGCGGGTGTCGATGACGCTGACGTCGTCGCTCAGCACGTTCAGCGCGTACAGACGCTGGCGCGGCGTATCCAGCAGCAGCGCAAACGGGTGCTGGCCCACCGGCACCCGGGCGATCACCTCGGCGCGGGCCACGTCGACCAGGGCCACGCGGTTGTCGTCGCGCTCGGCCACCCAGGCCTGGGCGCCGTCGGGCAGGGCCGCCACGCCGGCCGGGGCGCGGCCCAGCGGCACGTCGGCGATCAGGCGGCGCGCGGGCAGGTCGAAGACCTTCAGGCGCTGGCGGTACCAGTCGGCGGCAAAGACGCGGCCGCCGTCGGCGCTGGCATCCACGCCCACCACGCCCTGGCCCACCGTCAGGCGGGCGAGTTCGCGCGGGGGCTGCATGGCCAGCACGGTGAGGGCGTCGTCGTCGGCGTTGCTGACCACCACCTCACCGCGTGCCGGCACCGCCACCACGCCGGCCGGCGAGCGGCCCACCGGCACCGTGGCCACCACCCGGCGGGTGGCGAGGTCGACCACCGACACATCATGGCTGCCCTGGTTGGTGATCCAGGCCAGCGGCGCCGCGGTGGCTGCCGCGGCAAGGGCCAGGCCGGCAGCGGCCAGCGCCCGGGCGGCCAGCAGCGGTGTCATGCGCCGCCCGTCAGCGTGGACAGCGCGGCCTCGGCGGTGAATCGGCGGGCGCGCGTGTCGGTGACCTCGGCGCGCAGCGGCGCGTCACCCTGCGGCACGAAGCGCAGGCGCAGGCTGGGGTTCTCGCTGAGGGCGAAGTCCAGGTCGGCGTTCAGCAGCAGCCGATCGCCCTGCCACAGGCGCAGTGAGCGGATGTACTCGGCCGGCGTGAACTGGCGCGTGTACTGGTCCATCGCCAGGCCCGAGTGGTTGGGGTGCAGCACCTGCCACTGCAGCGTCCAGGGCTGGCCGGCGGGCGGGCGCGGGCCCTCGGCACGGAACAGCATGCGGCCCAGCGAGGCGCGCTGCGCGGCCTCGTCGCCGCCCGGCGGTGCCGAGCAGCCGCCACTGGCCTTGACGTAGCGCAGCGCCATCAGGCGCCGGCCATCGGCGCGCTCGGCCACGGCACGCACGAAGCTGTATTCGTCCACCCGCACGCGGGTTTCCAGGTCGGGCAGGGCGCCGCCCTCGGGCAGCTCGAAGATGGCGGCCAGCGGCGACGGGTTCTGGTCGATGATCAGCGACAGGCGTCGGATGGCGGCAGCGCCCGCCGAGGGCACCGTGCGCCGGGTGGCCAGCGGCACGAAGGCCGGATCACCGGCGCGCTTGGGCGCTGACAGGCTGAGTTCCTCGGGCGAGGCGAGCGCCGGCGTGCGGTCGTCGAAGTACTGCGCGCGCAGCTTGCGCCAGATCGGCGAATCGTCGGGGTTGCTGTCCTCGGCCGGCGGCGCGGCCCAGGCGGCCCAGGGCAGCGCGACCAGGCCCGACCAGCCCAGCACGCTGCGGCGTCGCGGGTGAAGGGGAGGCGGGCGGCTGGACATGGCGGCGTTCAGCGGATCACGAAGCAGGCCTTCTTGACCTCGGTCTGCAGCTTGCGGTAGCGGCGCACGCCGGTCTGCACGCCTTCGTTCTCGCGCAGGTAGGCGCCACGCTCACCGCCGATGGTGGTGGCGTTGGCCTCGGTGGACAGGGTCTCGTACTCGTCGAAGCTGATCTGATCGGCCAGCTTGTCCAGCGCGCAGGCGCACTTGTTGACCATCTCGAAGTGCGGGCCGGGGTGGTCGCGCATGCATTCGTGCACATAGAGCACGCGGGCCACCGTGGGGAAATCGTTGCCCGCGTGGGCGGGCAGTGCACCCAGCAGTGCCGCACCGGCGGCGGCGGTCGTGGTCAGCAGACGAAGCAGCGTCATTGGACGGTCCTGACGGCGATGGGCGTGAACGGCTGCAGGGCCGGCACCGAGGCGCCTGCCAGGGTGAGCTGGTCGTCGGTCAGCGGCGTGGAGTCGGGCTTGGGCCCGGGCGTCAGCGTCTGCAGCGACAGCACCTGGCCGGGCACCGACTCGGACAGCACGAAGCGGTAGCTGCGCTGCACATACAGCGGGAAGCGGGCCTCGTTGGGATCGTTGACGTAGGGGGTGAGGATGATCTCGCGCGCCGCCACCGGCTTGCCCTGGTAGGTGGCCTGCACGTCGCGCAGCGTGCCCGCCTCGTAGAGGGCCATGCGGATGCGCTTGCGGAAGTAGTTGGCCGACCCCTTGGTGATCTTGTTCATCTGGCGGATGTCGCGCTCCAGGAAGTACAGCAGCACCGGGTTGCCCACCGGGCTCTGTACCTCGGGCAGCTGCAGCTTGCGCGCACCGCTGAGGAATTCACCCTTGGCCGAGCAGCAGCTGCCGTCCTGGCGCTTGGCCAGCATCACCTTGGCGTCGTCCTCGAAGGGCTCATCGCCCTCGCCCTTGTGCACGTAGCGGTAGTTCAGCGTGGTGCCGGCCTTCAGGCCCTTGAGCTGCTCGGACATCAGCAGCAGGCGCTCGGAGGGCGAATAGTCCTTCTTGCCTTCGGCCGGCGCGGGGCCGGACGCATCGGGGGCCGCCGGCACCTGGGCCTGGGCGGTGGGCAGTGCCAGCAGACTGGCCAGGGCCAGTGTGGCGAGCGTGTCACGGAGGGGCATCGGGGGGGAATCAGGGCTCAGCGGGAAGGGGCGGGCGCGTCCTCGAGCAGCGGCACGTTGTACGACTGCAGGATGGCGCGGATGTCCGGGCGACGGGCGTCGATCAGGGCCTCGATCTGGTCCTTCCAGGCCTTCTCGCCGTAGCGCACGCCCATCGCCATCTGGTAATCGAACCGCACACCGGGCTCGGAGGCCATCGGGATCACCACCAGTTGTGGCTGCTTGACCCGCTGGGCGAAGAAGCCCGCCAGCGGACCCCAGACGATGGCCGCGTCGATGCGGCCCTGGGCCAGCTCGTCCTCGATGATCTGGCCAGGGTAGCGGGCCGGGTCGGCGTCAAGCATCTTGTAGGGCACGCCCTGGTCGGTCAGGTCGTGGCGCGCCAGCCAGTCGGAGGCGGGCGAGCGGTCGAACACGCCGATGCGCAGCTTGCCCAGGCGGTCCTTGCCCAGCGCCAGGAAGTCGGCGGTGGACTTCACGCCATCCAGGCCCTTGCCCAGCGGGATCACCAGCGCATAGGTCGAGCGGTAGTAGGGCTTGGTCACCGAGACCTGGTCGAAACCGACCGGCACGCCCATCATCAGGTCGCAGCGGTAGTCCTCGCCCGGCAGCTTGAAGCGCAGCGTGTTGCGCACGAAGGCCATGCGCTGCGGGAACTCGTAGTACTGCACCGGCAGGCCCAGGGCCTTGCCGAAGAGCTCGGCCAGCTTGTTCTCGATGCCCTCGCCCGCGGTGTTGGAGAACGGCAGGTTGTTCGGGTCCTGGCAGACCTTCAGCGCCTTGCGCGGCGCGTCGTCCTGGGCCGATGCGGTGGGCGGCAGCACCGCGGCCAGCGCGGTCACCACCAGCGCGGCCACGCTGCGCAGACAGCTCATTTGATCTCTTCCACCTTGGCGCGCGTGATGGCGCCGTCGGAGCGGCCCTTCAGGTAGGCGTAGAGGTGGTCGATGTTCTCCATCACCGTCGGGTTGGTGCCGAAGCTCTGCATGCCCTTGTCGAGGCGCCCGTTGGTGACGGTCTTGACGAATTCTTCCTTGCTCAGGGTCTTCAGGCTGTTGACCAGCGACGGGCCGACCATGCCTTCCTGGTTGGCGCCATGGCAGCGGTCGCAGGCCGCGGCACGCCAGGTGCGGAAGCCCTTCATGGTGTTGGCGTCCACCTTGTAGCCTTCCTGCACGGTGTAGAGCGGCTTGTCCTGGGCTTGGGCACCGACGGCACCAAAGGCGAGGACGAGGGGCAGGGCCAGGGCGGCGAGTTGCTTCACTTGCATGGTCTCCAGGTCGTGGTGATGTCTTGCCGGATGGACGATCCGGCCAGGGAATGGGGAAAAGAGAAGGGGCCAGCGTTGTTCACCTGTCAACGCTGGCCCCGGTCAGTCAGGCCAAGGGGTTTACCCTTGGCCGTTCGTCGCTCAGTTGGGCAGCGCGAAGACCGTCAGCGAGCCACCGAGTTCGGTGTACTGGCTCAGTTCACGGTAGCCACCGACAGCACCCAGGCCATCCTGGTCCTTCTCGAGGCCCGCGGCCATGCCGATGCCGGCCCAGCCACCAATGCCCGAGAACACGCCGATGTACTGCTTGCCCTTGTGCTCATAGGAGAACACGTTGCCGATGATGCCCGACGGCGTCTTGAACTTGAAGAGCTCCTTGTTGATGTCCTTCTTGTCCACGCACTTCAGGTAACCCTCGAGCGTGCCGTAGCAGCTGATACCACCCGCGGTGTTGAGCGCGCCGGACCAGACCGAGAACTTCTCGGGCTTGGACTGCACGATCTTGCCGTTGCCGGCATCCCAGGTGATGTAGTTGCCCATGCCGCCATGGCTGCCCGGCGCCGGGAACATCGACAGCGTCGCACCGACGTACGGCTGACCCGCGGTGTACTCGACCTTGAACGGCTCGTAGTCCATGCAGACGTGGTTCGTCGGCACGTAGAACAGGCCGGTCTCGGGGTCGAAGGCCGCAGGCTGCTGGTCCTTGGAACCCAGCGCCGCCGGGCAGATGCCCTTGGTGTTGACGTCAGGACCGTTCTGGGCGGTGGAGTACTGCTTCACCACCTGCGGACGACCGGTCTTCATGTCGACGTGCGTGGCCCAGTTCACCTTCGGGTCGTACTTCTCGGCAACCAGCAGGGCGCCGTTGGTGCGGTCCAGGGTGTAGGCGAAGCCGTTGCGGTCGAAGTGCACCAGCGCCTTGGTCTGCTTGCCCTTCACAGGGATGTCAGCCAGGATCATCTCGTTGATGCCGTCGAAGTCCCACTCGTCGAACGGGGTCATCTGGTAGACCCAGTTGACCTTGCCGGTGTCGACATCACGCGACCAGATGGACATCGACCACTTGTTGTCGCCCGGGCGCTGCGACGGGTTCCAGGTCGACGGGTTGCCAGTGCCGTAGAACACGGCGTTCAGGCCCTTGTCGTAGCTGTACCAGCCCCAGGTGGTGCCGCCGCCGATCTTCCACTGATCGCCTTGCCAGGTCTTCAGCGAGGAGTTCGGGCCGACCGGCTTGACGGCGCCGTCCATCCAGGTGGTGGTCTTGTTCGGGTCGATCAGCATCTCGGCGTCGGGGCCGGTGGAGTAGCCCTTCCAGACCTGCTTGCCGGAGTTGATGTCGTAGGCGGCCAGGTAGCCGCGCACGCCCCACTCACCGCCCGAGATGCCGGTGATGACCTTGTCCTTGAAGACGTGCGGGGCGTTGGTGTTGACCGCGCCCAGCTTCGGGTCGCCGTTCTTGACGTCCCAGACCTTCTTGCCGGTCTTGGCGTCCAGGGCCACCAGCATCGAGTCGGCCTGCTGCAGGAAGACCTTGCCTTCGGCATAGGCCAGACCGCGGTTGACGGTGTCGCAGCACATCTGCGGGATCACCGCCGGGTCCTGCTTGGGCTCGTACTTCCACTTGATCTTCTGCGTGTCGAGATCGATCGCGAAGACCTTGTTGGGGAAGGGCGAGTGCAGGTACATCGTGCCGTCGACGACCAGGGGCGAACCTTCGTGGCCGCGCAGCACGCCGGTCGAGAAGGTCCAGGCGACCTGCATCTTGCCGACGTTGCCCTTGTTGATCTGGTTGAGCTTGCTGTAACGCTGGTTGTACATGTCACCAGCTTGCATCGCCCAGTTCTTGGGGTTGGCCGTGTTCTTCTCGACGTCGGCGTTGGCCATGGCGAGCGCCGGCAACGCCAGCAGCGCCAGGGCGACGCGTTGACTGAGCTGCCGGGTCTTCATCCCGTGGAATCGCATGTGTGTCTCCTCGCTCGTGGGGTGGCTAGACAGATGGACGTCGGCCCCACCCGGAACCGACGCAACCGCTACGGATAGCAGGTGGCTTTCCGCAACTAGCGTGCCTGTCCCCTGAAGCCTGGGCAGCCGGTGCAGGCGTCATGCCTGCTGAACGGTGGCTGGCCCCGGAGGCGCTACAGAGGGAAAACTTCCCTGCCGGCCGCACTCATCGGCCCGAGCGCAGGGGCTGTTGATCAGGGAAAGTCCGCAGGCGCCGAGGGGCCTGCTGAACGCGTTTCGAGCGTGCTGCATCGCAGCATCCGACAAGCCCCCAGGATGGGGGACACAGATATGACGCACTGTGTGCCAGCCGCCCGGCGGACGTCTGGTGACACTGCCCTGAGGACGTGTCACTCAGGTGCTGCGTTGGCGTGACAGCGCTGGATTGCGGGCGAAGTAACGGCGGATGCCGCTGTACAGCGCCTCGACCAGGCGGGCCTGGTAGTCGGGGTCGCGCAGGCGGGATTCCTCCTGCGGGTTGGAGATGAAGGCGGTCTCGACCAGGATGGACGGGATGTCGGGTGCCTTGAGCACCGCGAAGCCGGCCTGCTCGACCTGGCGCTTGTGCAGGCGGCCGACACCGCCGATGCGCGACAGCACCTCCTGGCCCACCTTCAGGCTGTCCTTGATCTGGGCCGCCGTGCTCATGTCGAGCAGGGTGCGCAGCACCTGGGTGTCCTTGGCGGCGATGTTGACGCCGCCCACCAGGTCGGCGTCGTTCTCCTTGTTGGCCATCCAGCGCGCCGCGGCGCTGGTGGCGCCGCCCTGGCTGAGGGCGAACACGCTGGCGCCGCGCGCTTCGGGGGTGAAGAAGGCGTCGGCGTGGATCGAGACGAAGAGGTCTGCCTGCACCCGGCGGGCCTTGCTGACCCGTTCGTAGAGCGGCACGAAGAAGTCGTCGTCGCGGGTCAGCATGGCCCGCATGCTGGGGTGGGCATTGATGCGGTCGCGCAGCTGCAGGGCGATCTGCAGCACCACATCCTTTTCCTTGAGCCCGCTGGGGCCGATGGCGCCCGGGTCCTCGCCGCCGTGGCCGGGGTCGATGGCGACGATCGTCAGCCGGTTGATGCGTTCGCGCTGGGCGGCGCTGACCTCGGGCGGCGACGTGGTCTGGCGCGGGCGGGCGGGCGCCGGGCTGCTGGCGGCCGGCGCCTGGGCCACGACAGGCCCGCCGGGCAGCGGGCGCTCGAGCTGGCCGATGAACTCGCCCAGCGCGTCCTGGATGGCTTGGCCGGCGGCCCGCTCGGCCTGGTCGCGCTCCAGGATCATCGCGGCCAGCGGGTCGGCCGCCTGGGTGGGGTAGAGGTCGAACACCAGTCGGTGCTGGTAGGCCGCCACCGGCGGCAGCGCGAACTGCTGCGGCTTGACGGCCTGCTTCAGGTCGATCACCAGGCGCACCACGCGCGGCTGGTTCTGGCCGACGCGCACGCCGGCGATGAAGGGATCGTCCGGGCGCACCTTGCCCACCAGCTCGCGCAGGGCCGGGCTGAGCTCGAGGTTCTCGATGTCGACCACCAGGCGCTGCGGGCCATCGGTGAGGAAGTGCGCCGCCTGCAGGGCCTTGTCGGATTCGATGGTCAGACGCGTGTAGTCGCTGGCCGGCCAGACCCGCACCGCGACGATGCTGGCGCCGAAGGCCAGCTCGGCCGGGCCGAGCGCCAACACCAGCGTGCCCAGGGTGGACAGGGCCTGGCGGCGCTTCATGCGCGGGCTCCCGCGGCGAGCAAGGCCTGGCCGATGACGCTGCCGGCCTGGGCGGTGACCCGGCGGCTGTCGTCGTCCTGCGGCTCGATGGCCAGGCGCAGGTCGGGCGGCGGCAGCATCGCGCGGGCCTTGTCGGCCCATTCGCTGAGCTTCAGGCCGGGGGCCGCGAACAGCTCGCGAAAGCCGGCGTCTTCCCACTCGCGCGGATCGCTGAAACGGTAGAAGTCGAAGTGGGAGATCGCCAGGTCGCCGACCTCATAGGGTTCGACCACGGTGTAGGTGGGGCTCTTGATGCGGCCGCTGACACCCAGCGCGCGCAGCAGGTGCCGCACGAAGGTGGTCTTGCCGGCGCCCAGCGGGCCGTCGAGTTCGATGCCGGCGCGGCGCAGCGCGGGCTCGGCAGCCAGCGCAGCGGCGAAGCGTTCACAGGCCGCTTCGTCGGGCCAGGAGAAGGTGCGGCTTTCTAGAATCGGCGGATGGATCAAGACGGGCGTCAGCGACAGGGGCAGGTGGAGCCACGGGCCCAGGCACTTGCGCAGCAGGTGGCGCAGGCGCTGCCGGCGTGGGCCGCTGAGCTCGGATTTTCCCAGATCGGAGTGGCAGATGTGGATTTGCAGGCCGCCGAGCCGGGTCTGCAGGCCTGGCTGTCGGCTGGTTGCCACGGCGACATGGGCTACATGGCCCGCCATGGCCTGATGCGCGCCAGGCCGGCCGAACTGGTGCCGGGCACGCTGCGGGTGATCACCGCCCGGATGGACTACCTGCCACGCAGCACGTCCGCCACCTGGTGCCCCGACGAACAGGCCCGGCTGGATCGCCCGGGCGAGGTGGTGGTGTCGCTGTACGCACGCGGTCGGGATTACCACAAGGTGCTGCGCCAGCGCCTGCAGCAGCTGGCCATGCGCATCGAGGCGCTGGCAGGGCCCTTCGGCCACCGCGTCTTCACCGACTCGGCGCCGGTGCTGGAGGTGGAACTGGCCAGCCGCAGCGGCCTGGGCTGGCGCGGCAAGCACACGCTGGCCTTGTCGCGTCAGGGCGGCTCGATGGCCTTCCTGGGCGAGCTCTTCGTGGACCTGCCGCTGCCGCTGACCCCGCCCGACAGCGCGCACTGCGGGGAATGCAGCGCCTGCCTGGCGGCCTGCCCGACCGGGGCGATCGTGGCGCCGTACCGGCTGGACGCGCGGCGCTGCATCTCCTACCTGACGATCGAGCACGCCGGCCCGATCGACGAGCCGCTGCGGCCGCTGATCGGCAACCGGCTGTACGGCTGCGACGACTGCCAGCTGGCCTGCCCGTGGAACAAGTACGCCCAGGTGTCCTCGCTGCCGGATTTCGATGCCCGAGCCCCCTGGACCGCCCCGGCGCTGCTGCCGCTGTGGGCCTGGGACGAAGCGGCCTTCCTGCATCACACCGAGGGCAGCCCGATCCGCCGCATCGGCTGGTCGCGCTGGCGGCGCAACCTGGCGGTGGTCAGCGGCAATGCGCTGGCCGGCGGCCTGCCGCCCGCCGACGCGGCGGCGCTGCGGGCCGCCCTGACCGCTGCGCGGACCGCCGCCGACCCGCTGGTCGCCGAGCACATCGCCTGGGCGCTGGCGCGCGCCTGATCAGCCCGGCTGCGCCCAGCCCAGCGCGGCCAGCGCCAGCGGCAGCCCGAGCATCGCGATCAGCGTGGACAGGCTGACCAGGCCGGCGACGAAGCCGCCATGACCGCCCATGCGGGTGGCCAGCACGTAGGCGCTGGAGGCCGTGGGCAAGGCGGCAAAGGCCACCACCACACTCTGTTGCGCCGGCGGCAGGCCGGCGGTCACCACCAGCGTGATCGCCCACAGCGGCAGCACCAGGTGGCGGATTCCCAGCAGGGCCGCGGCCAGGCGCGGGGCGTCCCGCAGGGCGCCCATCTGCAGGCCCGCGCCCACCGCCATCAGGCCCAGCGGCAGCGCGGCACTGCCCACCCGGGTCAGGGTGATGTTCAGGGCGTCGGGCAGGCGCAGGCCGGCCAGGTTGCACAGCAGACCCGCCACCGTGCCGATGATCAGCGGGTTGCGGGCCAGCTCGCGCCCGAAATGCTGCCCCGAGCGCCGCGCCAGCGGCCACACCGCCGCCACGTTGCACACCGGCACGCACAGCGCAATCAGCAGCGCGATCCAGGCCACGGCCTGCACGCCGCCCAGGCGCTCGGCCATGGCCAGCCCGACATAGGAATTGAAGCGGAACGCGGTTTGCGCGCCTGAGGCGTGGGTCAACGCGTCCACGCCCTGCAGGTGACCCAGCGCATAGGCCAGCGCGATGCCCAGGCCGACCACCGCCAGGCCGCAGCCGGCGAAGCTGAGCATTTCGCCGGCCTGCAGCGGCTGGCGCAGGATGGCCACGAACAGCAGCACCGGAAACAGCAGCCAGTAGACCAGGCGCTCCACGCCGTCCCAGACCGGCCGGTCCAGGGCGGTGTGGCGGCAGACGAGGTAGCCCGCAACGATCAGCAGGAAATCGGGCAGCAGCAGCAGGACCTGGGACATTCCCCGAGTGTGCCAGCGCCCACCGTACGCAGTTTCCACAGCCCGGCCAGGGCCGGATGCGCTTCATCATGGCCCGGCGCTGCCTGGCGCGGTCACAATCAGTCATTGCCCCTTCTTGCGGAGACCTCCCGATGCGTTCACGCCCCCGTCTCGTCGTCCTGGCCGCGCTGATCGGCCTGCCGCTGTGGAGCCCGTCGCTGTGGGCCCAGTCCTACCCGTCCAAGCCGGTGAAGCTGGTGGTGCCGTTCGCCCCGGGTGGCACGACCGACATCGTTGCCCGCGTCGTTGCCGAAAAGATCTCGCCGGCCCTGGGCCAGACCCTGGTGGTGGAGAACAAGGCCGGTGGCGGCGGCTCGGTGGGTGCCAACGAAACCTCCAAGGCCGCGCCCGATGGCTATTCGCTGGGCATGGCCACGGTGTCGACCACCGCGGCCAACCCGGCGATCAACGCCAAGATCCCGTACAACCCGCTGACCGACTTCACGCCGATCATCAACATCGCCGCCACGCCCAACGTGATCGCGGTGCATCCCTCGTTCCCGGCCAAGGACTACAAGACCTTCCTCGAGGTGGTGCGCAAGAACCCCGGCAAGTACAGCTTCGCGTCCTCGGGCACCGGCGGCATCGGGCACCTGCAGATGGAGCTCTACAAGAGCCTGGCCGGCGTGTTCATCACCCACATCCCCTACCGTGGTGCGGGTCCGGCGCTGAACGACACGGTGGCCGGCCAGGTGCCGATCATCTTCGACAACCTGCCCTCGGCGCTGCCCTTCATCAAGGACGGCCGGCTGGTGCCGATCGTCGTGGCCGCACCGCAGCGCCTGGCGGTGCTGCCCAATGTGCCCACCTTCAAGGAAGTCGGCCTGGAGCCGGTCAACCGCATGGCCTACTACGGCATCTACGGCCCCAAGGGTCTGCCCAAGGAGGTGGTGGACAAGGTGCATGACGCGGTCAAGCGCACGGCCGAGCTGCCCGACGTGAAGAAGCGGATCGAGGACACCGGCTCGCTGCTGGTGCTGAACACCCCGGACCAGTTCCGCGAGCAGATCCGCGCCGAGTTCGAGGTCTACAAGCAGGTGGTGGCGCGTCAGAAGCTCACGCTGGAGTGAGTGCGCCCAGCGGCGGCGAGGCCGCCGTGATCCGCCGCTTCAGCGACGCGCTGTGGCTGGAGGACGGCCTCTCGGCCAACACCCTGGCCGCCTACCGCCGCGACCTGGCCGCGCTGTCCGAGTGGCTGGTCGCGCAGCGCAAGACCGGTCTGCTGACGGCCGCTGAATCCGACTTGCGTGCCTACGCCGCCGCGCGTCATGCGGGCACGCGGGCGACCACCGCCAACCGGCGGCTGTCCACCTTTCGTCGTTTCTACCGCTGGGCGCTGCGCGAGCGGCTGCTGAGCGCCGATCCAACGCTTCGCCTGGACGCCGCCCGCCAGCCGATGCGGGTGCCACACACCCTGAGCGAGGCCCAGGTCGAGGCGCTGCTGAACGCCCCCGACACCGACACCCCGCTGGGTCAGCGCGACCGCTGCATGCTGGAGCTGATGTACGCCAGCGGCCTGCGCGTCAGCGAGCTGGTCGGGCTGCAGAGCCTGCACGTCGGACTGGCCGAGGGCGTGCTGCGGGTCACCGGCAAGGGCAGCAAGGAACGCCTGGTGCCCTTCGGCGAGCAGGCGCAGCAGTGGATCGAGCGCTACCTGGCCGAGGGGCGCGGCCAGCTGCTGGGCGCACGCGCCTCACCCGCCCTGTTCGTCACGGTGCGCGGCGGGCCGATGACACGGCAGATGTTCTGGCGCCTGGTCAAGCGCTACGCGCTGCGCGCCGGGATCACCGCGCCGCTGTCGCCCCACACGCTGCGCCATGCGTTCGCGACGCACCTGCTCAACCATGGGGCCGACCTGCGCGTGGTGCAGCTGCTGCTGGGGCATGCCGACATCTCGACGACGACGATCTACACCCATGTGGCGCGCGAGCGGCTCAAGCAGCTGCATGCGCGGCACCACCCGCGGGCCTGACACCCGCGCGGCGGCCAAGCGGCCATGAAAAAGGCCACCCGAAGGTGGCCTGCTTGATGCACAGGGGCACCCCATGCGGGATGCCGCGCCGTGATCAGAAGTTGTGGCGGACGCCCAGAGCCAGCGAGCTGACGTCGGCGCCAGCGGCACCCGACACGTAGGCAGCGGCGGTCTCGTTGTTGACCTTGGTGTAGAAGCCGTAGACCTTGGTGCGCTTGCTCAGGTTGTAGTTCACGCCCAGGGTGACTTGGGTGGCGTCGGTGTTGGCCACGCCGCCGATTTCACCGGCCTTGCCGTAGTTCAGGTGCAGCTCGGTGGCACCCATCGTGTACATGCCCGACAGACGCCAGGAGGTACGGTCAGCGCCAGCCACACCAGCGATGTCGTTGTTGCGGATGTAGTACGCGCCAACGGTGACGGCACCGATGTCGTAGGCGCCACGGACGCCCAGTTCACGGTGATCGCCGTCCTTCTCGTAGGAAGCGCCCAGGTGCAGCGGGCCACCTTCGTAGTTGCCGGTCAGCACCACGGTGCGGCCCAGGTCGCCGATACGCTTCTCGGCGACTTGCGCGTCGATGGTCAGACCACCCAGCGCCGGCGAGGTGTAGGCAATCATGTTGCTGCCACGGCCGGGGTACAGGTAGAACGCATCCGACGAGATGCCGGTGTCGTGGTTGTGGTTACTGATGTAGTCGGCGGTGGTGAAGTAGGCCATCGTCGGGCCCATGTTGCCCAGACGCAGCTTGCCGAAGCTGCCAGCCAGCCACACGTTGCTCTCACGGCCCCAGAAGGTGCCGTTGGCGGTGCCGGTGGCGGGGTTGAAGCCGTGCTCGATCAGGAAACCAGCCTTCAGGCCGCCACCCAGGTCCTCGACGCCCTTGAAGCCGATGCGCGACGAGTTGTTGAACACGCCCTTGTCGGTGTCGGCGCCGATCTTGCTGCTTTCGACGGTGACGTTCAGGCGGCCGTAGACGGTGACCGAGCTCTGAGCGAAGGCGGGCGCCACGGTGGCGGCGGCCAGGGCGGTCAGGATGAGAGTCTTCTTCATAAGTACCTTGTACGGAAGAGAGTTGAAAACCACGCCGGTGCGGGTCACGCCGGGCGGCGCAGGCGCTCTGAAGGCGTCGTGACCTGATTTTAAGGGGGCGAAACCGGGTGACGTGCACTGCCACCCCCACCGGCCCCCCCGCGGAGCCCCAGACCGTGGCGCCGGCGCAACTGATGACGGAAATCCCGGGCGCGGCCGGCTGGGCACAATGGCGCCATGGACCATACCTTCGCCTCGGCCCTGGTGCTGCTGCTGCTCGTGCTCGACCCTTTCGGCAGCCTGCCGATCTTCATTTCCGTGATGCGGGGCGTGGCGCCCGAACGCCGGCGCGTGGTGGCGCTGCGCGAGGCCGGCATCGCCTTTGGCGTGCTGCTGGCCTTCATGGTGTCGGGTCAGGGCTTTCTGAGCCTGATGCACCTGTCCGAGCGCTCCCTGGAGGTGGCGGGCGGCGTGATCCTGCTGATCATCGCGATGCGGATGATCTTCGCATCGGGCGGGGAGATCTACGCCACCGACGGGGCCCGTGAGCCGATGATCTTCCCGTTGGCGGTACCGCTGCTGGCGGGCCCCTCGGCGATGGCCACGGTGCTGCTGCTGGCCTCGCGCCAGCCCGAGAAGCTGTGGTCCTGGGTGGGCGCGCTGACGCTGGCGATGGTGGTCAGCACGGTGGTGCTGATGTCGGCCGAGCGCATCCGCAAGCTGATCGGCACGCCGATGGTCTCGGCGCTGGAGAAGCTGATGGGCCTGGTGCTGACGGCGATTGCCACCGAGATGGTGCTGGCTGGGCTCAAGCGCTACTTCTTCGACAGCCCCTGAAACAGCACAGGCCGCCCGGGGGCGGCCTGTGCGCGGCGGTGGCGGCTCAGCGCCCGCGCAAATGGGCCGGCGCTTCCAGACGCTTGGCCAGCGTGGACAGCACCAGCGTCAGCACCAGGTACATCGCCGAGATCGCCAGGTAGGGCTCCCAGTAGCGCGAATACGCGCCCGCCACCGTGCGTGCCGCCAGGGCCAGCTCGGCCAGACCGATCGCCGAGACCAGCGACGAGTCCTTGATCAGCGTGACGCCTTCATTGACCAACGCCGGCACCATGCGGCGGAAGGCCTGGGGCAGGATCACGAAGCGCATCGCCTGGCCATGGGTCAGGCCCAGGCTCCAGGCGGCCTGGGTCTGGCCGCGGTGGATGCTCTCGATGCCGGCACGGAAAATCTCGGAGATGTAGGCGCCGGCGTTCAGCGACAGCGCCACCGCGCCCGAGAAGAAGGCGCCGTACTCCTGGCGGAACTCGCGGGCGGTGTCGCCCGACAGCAGCAGGCCGCCATCCGGGTGCACCAGTGCGGGCATCACCGCGAAGTGCACCAGCAGGATCTGCACGAACAGTGGCGTGCCACGGAAGAAAGTGACATAGGCCAGCGTGACGCCGCGCAGCGCCCGCAGACCCCAGTCAACGGCCAGCGACTTGGGGCGGGGCGCGTCGCGCGAGCTGCTGACCAGCCCGAACAGCGCGCCCAGCACCAGGCCGACGGCAATCGCCACCACGGTGATCTTCACCGTGGTGACCAGACCGTCCATGAACAGCGGCCAGTAGCCGCTGAGGATTCCCCAGCGCAAGTCCATGGACGGCGTCTCCGGCGTGCGACCTGTCGATCAGTTCGACGCGGCGGGGGCCGGAGCGGCCGGGGCGGCAGCCGGCGGCTCGGTGCCGAAGGTCTTCTTGTAGATCGCCGCGTAGGTGCCGTCGGCCTTCACCGCAGCCAGGCCCTTGTTGACCATGGCCAGCAGTTCGGCATTGCCCTTCTTGACGGCGATGCCGTACTGCTCGGGCGCGAAGGACTTGGTGTCGGCCACGGTCTTGAACTTGGCGCCCGGGTTGTTGGCCACGTAGTGGATGACCACGCCGTTGTCGGCGACCACGGCGTCAACGCCACCAGCCTCCAGCTCCTTCAGGGCCAGCGGGGTGGACTCGAAGCGCTTGGTGGTGCTGGCGGTCTTGCCCTGCAGCTTGGTCACCACCTCGTCACCGGTGGTGCCAGTCTGCACGCCGACCTTGGCCTTCTTCAGGTCGTCGAACTTGGCGACTTTGGAGCTCTCCTTCACGGCGATCAGCTGGATCGCGTCGAAGTAGGGGTCGGAGAAGTCCATCGTCTGCTTGCGCTCGTCGGTGATGGTGATCGAGGAGATCAGCAGGTCGCGGTCGCCCTGGCCCAGCGCGTTGAAGATGCCTTCCCAGGGGGTGTTCTGGAACTTGACCTGGAAGCCGCCCTTTTCAGCGACGGCGGTCAGCAGGTCGACCGAGAAGCCGACGATCTCGCCCTTCTCGTTCTGGTACTCGAAGGGGGCGTAGGCGGCATCGGTGCCCACCACGTACACCTTGGGCGCCGGAGCGGCGGCGGACGCGGGAGCGGCGGCCGATGCGGCCGGGGCCGGCGGCGCTTCCTGCTTGCCGCAGGCGGCCAGCACCAGCGTGGCCAGCAGGGTGCCGGCAGCCTTCAGGAAGCGACGGGTGTCGTGTTGGGCCATGAGATCCTCGTTTGCCGTGTGTCCGGCGTAGCGGTGAAACGATCAGTTTACGGCGCAATCCACCGAATGGAATGCGGTTTCTCCCGCGGAGCTGTCGCAAGGCTCATGCCCGGCTGTCGGCCTCCAGACGCACCAGTTCGGCGTCGCTGAAGCCGGCGCGGCGGCGCGCCTCCAGGTTCAGCGGTGCACGCAGGCGCGGGGCCTGGTAGCGCTGCGCCAGTTCGGGGTAGAGCGTCAGCGCGTCCAGCCCGCGCTGCTGGCACAGCCACAGATACCAGTGGTTGCCGATCGCGACATGGCCCACCTCGTCGCGCAGGATGATGTCCAGGATGGCCACCGCGGCCTGGTCGCCGGCCTTGGCCAGCCGCGCCTGGATGGGCGGCGTGGCGTCCAGGCCGCGCGCCTCCAGGGTGCGCGGCACCAGGGCCATGCGGGCGACGATGTCATCGGCGGTGGCGGCGGTCATGCGCCACAGGCCGTCGTGGGCGTCGAAGTCGCCGTAGGCGTGGCCCAGCGTGGCCAGGTGATCGCGCAGCAGCCGGAAGTGCAGCGCCTCCTCGGCCGCCACCTGGAGCCAGTCGCGGTAGAAGTCGGGCGGCATGCCGGCGAAGCGCCACACCGCGTCCAGGGCCAGGTTGATGGCGTTGAACTCGATGTGGCAGATCGCGTGCAGCAGCGCCGCCCGACCGGCCACGGTGTGGACCGAGCGCTGCGCCACCTGGGTGGCGGCCACCAGCCGCGGCCGCTGCGGACGACCGGGCAGGGTGGCGTCATCGGCGCTCATCGTCGCCTGCGGGTCGGCGGCAGCACCTTGCAGCACCGCCTGGTACAGGGCGGTGACCGCGACACACTTGGCCTCGGGATCGGTCAGCTGCAAGACCCTCAGTGCTTCGGCGCGGACATCCATCCGTAGAATTATCCCCATCGCGCCCCTGGAAATCCGCCCCGGGCGCCCCACCTGAGCATCCGGCCGCCGCTGCCCCTTTTCGCAGCCGGCGGCCTTTTCCATGAGCGAACTCCACAAATTCATCTTCGAAGGCCTGCCGGTGCGCGGCATGCTGGTGCGACTGACCGACAGCTGGCGCGAGGTGCTGGCCCGCCGCCAGGAGGCCGGTGCCTTCCCGCCCGAGGTGCGCACGCTGCTGGGCGAGATGGCCGCCGCGGCCACGCTGATGCAGGCCAACATCAAGTTCAACGGCGCGCTGATCCTGCAGGTCCTGGGCGACGGTCCGGTCAAGCTGGCCGTGGCCGAGGCCAACAGCGAACTGGGCTTTCGCGCCACCGCCAAGGTGGTGGGCGAGGTGCCCGCGGGCGCGCAGCTCGAGGCGATGCTCAATGTGCACGGCCAGGGCCGCTGCGCGATCACGCTGGACCCCAAGGACCGCCTGCCCGGGCAGCAGCCCTACCAGGGCGTGGTGCCGCTGCATGGTGACCAGCGCGAGCCGCTGCAGCAGCTCTCGCAGGTGCTGGAGCACTACATGCTGCAGTCCGAGCAGCTCGACACCCGTCTGGTGCTGGCCGCCAATGACGAGATCGCCGCCGGCCTGCTGATCCAGCGCCTGCCGGTGGAAGGCGAGGGCAACCTGGGGGGCCGGTACGGCGCCGGGCCGTCCCAAGCCGGACCGAGCCCCCTCGGGGGGCAGCCGGCGCAGCCGGCGTGGGGGCAGTCATGGGGCAATGAGGACGAGATCGGCCTGTCCGAGGCCTTCAACCGCATCGCCCACCTCAGCGCCACGCTGACCGCCGAGGAGCTGCTGACGCTGGACGCCGACACCATCCTGCGCCGGCTGTTCTGGGAAGAGACAGTGCGCCGCTTCGAGCCGCTGGCGCCGCGTTTTGCCTGCAGCTGCTCACCCGAGCGGGTGCGCGGCATGCTCAGCTCGCTGGGCCGCGAGGAAGCCGACTCGATCATCGCCGAGCGCGGCGAGATCGAGGTGGGCTGCGACTTCTGCGGCCGCCACTACCGCTTCGATGCGGTGGATGTGGGCGAGCTGTTCACGCCGGGCGCCCACCCGGGCGACGAGGGCGCGACCCGCCACTGATCAACGTGGCGCCAGCTGGCGCAGCGCGTGCTCGCAGGCTGGATCGTCGCAGTGCTCGCAGCGCCAGGCGCGGCCGGCGGGGCCGGCGTCGCGCTCGTCGAGGCGGCTGAACAGGCCGCGCCCCGGCGTACGGCGCGCGCGCAGCAGCGGCGCCACCGCATCGACCGCCGATTCCAGCCGTTCGCGTCCGCTGCCGCGCACCACCGCGAAGGGCAGGCCAGCACCCACCAGCAGCCGGCGCAGCCGGGCATCCACGGGCGCGCGCACCTGCGGGCCGTCGCGCTGCAGGCCGTCGGCCTGCCAGGGCAGGTCGAGTGCGGTCAGCAGCGTCAGCGCACAGTGTGTCTGCCAGGCCTGGGCCGGTGCGTCCAGCGTGTCGTCGCCAAACACCTGGTGGTGGTAGACCGCAGTCATCAGCGGTGTGGTGTCGGCCACCACCACCGCGTGGCTGGAACAGGCCTCGGCCAGACGGCGCGCCTGCTCGGCGGCGATGCCGTCCTGCTCGTGCTGGCGCGGCGTGCGGCCCTCGCGGTCGCACCATTCGCGCAGCACCTCGGCCACATGGGTGCAGGCCAGGCCGGTGTCGTCCACCAGGCGCTGCGCCAGTGCGGCGGCCAGCGTGCTCTTGCCGGTGCTCTCGGCGCCGACGATGGCCAGCAGCACCGCGCCGCGCGGCGGTTCAGGCCAGCGCATCGCGGCGCTCCAGCTGCAGCCAGGCGCGCCAGCCGGCCAGCGCCATCAGGGCGAACAAGGCGTACAGCGCGGTGGTCAGCCACAGCGCCTTGCTGGCGAACAGCAGCACGCTGACCCCGTTCACCGCCACCCACACCGGCCAGTTCTCAAGGGCCTTGCGCCCCAGCAGCAGCGTGCCGGTGATGCTGCCCACGGTGGGCAGCGCGTCCAGCCAGGGCGTGGTGCTGTCGGTGGCCACGATCAACAGGCCCGCCAGCGCCGGCCAGGCCAGCAGCGTGGCGCCAGCCACGCGCCAGCGCTGGCGGACACCGAGCCGGTGCACGCGCAGGGCCGCGCCGTCCTGGCCGGTGCCGCGCAGCCAGCACCACCAGCCCCAGGCAGCCATGCCGACGAAGAACAGCTGCAGCGCGGCCTCGCCATAGAGCTTCGAGCTGGCGAACAGCAGCGCATAGAGCAAGGAGCTGGCCATGGCCAGCGGCCAGGCCGCCGGGTGCACCCGCATGTTCAGCCACACCATGGCCAGCGCCAGCAGGGTGCCCAGCAGCTCGGCGCGGCTGACCGGTGAGCCGGCCAGCGTGAACACCGGTGCCATCAGCGGCGCGGCGGCCTGCATCAGGTCCACAGGACGGCCCGGTTCAGCGGCGGGTGCCGGAGACGACCACCAGGGTCTCGTCAGGGCGCACCATGCCCAGCTCGCGCCGGGCCTTTTCCTCGACCATCTCCAGGCCTTCCTTGAGGTCAGCGACCTCGGCCTGGGTGCGCTCGTTGCGGGCGCGCAGCACGTCGTTGGCCGCCTGCTGGGCGGCCAGTTCGGACTGCAGCGCCATCACGTGCGGCACGCCGCCCTTGCCCAGCCACAGCTCCGCCTGCACCAGCACCAGCAGCGCGGCCAGGACGAAGGGGACGAGTCGCATGGGCAGCTATTGTGCCGTTGAGTGCCGCTTACTTCAGGTTGTAGAAGGCGGAGCGGCCCGGGTAGACCGCGACATCGCCCAGGTCTTCCTCGATGCGCAGCAGCTGGTTGTACTTGGCCATGCGGTCCGAGCGCGACAGCGAGCCGGTCTTGATCTGGCCGGCGTTCAGGCCCACCGCGATGTCGGCAATGGTGGAATCCTCGGTCTCGCCCGAGCGGTGCGACACCACGGCGGTGTAGCCGGCGCGCTTGGCCATCTCGATCGCGGCGAAGGTCTCGCTGAGCGTGCCGATCTGGTTGATCTTGATGAGGATCGAGTTGGCGATGCCCTGGTCGATGCCCTGCTTCAGGATCTTGGTGTTGGTGACGAACAGGTCGTCGCCGACCAGCTGCACCTTCTTGCCCAGGCGCTCGGTCAGGTGCTTCCAGCCGTCCCAGTCGCCTTCGTGCATGCCGTCCTCGATCGAGACGATCGGGTACTTGTCGCACCAGGTGGCCAGGATGTCGGTCCACTCCGGCGCGGTCAGCTGCAGGCCTTCGCCGTCCAGGTGGTACTTGCCGTCCTTGTAGAACTCGCTGGCCGCGCAGTCCAGGCCGATGGCGATCTGCGTGCCGGCGGTGAAGCCGGCCTTGTCGATGGCCTCCAGGATCAGCTGGATCGCGGCCTCGTGGCTGGGCAGGCTGGGGGCGAAGCCGCCTTCGTCACCCACGGTGGTGCTCATGCCCTTGGCGTCGATGATCTTCTTGAGCGCGTGGAAGACCTCGGCGCCGTAGCGCAGCGACTCGCGGAAGCTCGGCGCGCCCACCGGGATGATCATGAACTCCTGCAGGTCCAGGCTGTTGTTGGCATGGGCGCCGCCGTTGATGACGTTCATCATCGGCACCGGCAGCTGCACCGCACCCATGCCGCCGAAGTAGCGGTACAGCGGCAGGCCGCTCTCTTCAGCGGCGGCGCGGGCCACGGCTATCGAGACCGCCAGCATCGCGTTGGCGCCCAGGCGGCTCTTGTTCTCGGTGCCGTCCAGGTCGATCAGGGTCTTGTCCAGGAAGGACTGCTCGGTGGCGTCCAGGCCCAGCACGGCTTCGCTGATCTCGGTGTTGATGTGGTTGACGGCCTTGAGCACGCCCTTGCCCAGGTAGCGGCTCTTGTCGCCGTCGCGCAGCTCGATGGCTTCGCGCGAGCCGGTGGACGCACCCGAGGGCACGGCGGCGCGGCCCAGCGTGCCGCTTTCCAGCAGCACGTCGCACTCGACGGTGGGGTTGCCGCGGCTGTCCAGGATCTCGCGGCCGACGATGTCAACGATGGCACTCATGCTTCATCACTTTCGTTTGCTAGGAATTCGGGTTGGCGGTGCGCAGCATGCCCGTTGCCGGTTACCTGCGCGGATCAATCGCTGCAGGGACTCACTCCGGACCGTCGACAACGATCATGCGCATCACGCCGGCGCCTGCGCGCACACGGCGTGCCTGGGTGTAGATCTCGCTGTCGTAAAACGCCTGGGCGGCAGCCCGGCCGGCAGCGAACTTCAGCACCACGATGCGGGTGGGGGCCCAGTCGCCCTCCATCACCGCGGGGGCGCCGCCGCGCACCACGATCTCGGCGCCGTGCTCGGCCATGGCGCGGCTGCTCCATTGCCGGTATTCGGCCATCTTCTGCTCGTCGGTGACGGTGACGTCGGCGATGATGTAGGCAGCAGGCATGGGTCTCAGGCGCTGAAATCCGTCTCCAGCAACGGCTGGCTCTTGACCACGCGGTCGAGCGCGACCAACTGCTCCAGCAGGGCGCGCATGTGGCGCAGCGGCACCGCGTTGGGGCCGTCGCTCCAGGCCTGCGCCGGGTCGGGGTGGGTTTCCATGAACAGACCGGCCACGCCGGCGGCCACGCCGGCACGCGCCAGCACCGGCACCATCTCGCGGGCACCGCCGCTGGAGCCGCCCAGGCCGCCGGGCTTCTGCACCGAGTGGGTCACGTCGAAGACCACCGGGGCGCCGGACTTTCGCATCTCGGCCAGGCTGGTCATGTCGGCGACCAGGTTGTTGTAGCCGAAGCTCACGCCGCGTTCACAGGCCAGGAAGCGGTCCTCGCTGAGACCCGCTTCACGCGCTGCGGCGCGGGCCTTGTCGATGACGTTCTTCATGTCCCAGGGCGCGAGGAACTGGCCCTTCTTGATGTTCACCGGCTTGCCGGACTTGGCCACGGCGCGGATGAAATCGGTCTGGCGGCACAGGAAGGCAGGGGTCTGCAGCACGTCGACCACGCTGGCCACCTCGGCCACCTGGGATTCATCGTGCACGTCGGTCAGCACCGGCAGGCCGGTCTGGCGGCGCACTTCATCGAGGATCTGCAGGCCCTTGTCCAGGCCCAGACCGCGCTGGGTGCTGCCCGAGGAGCGGTTGGCCTTGTCGAACGAGCCCTTGTAGATCAGCGCAATGCCCAGCGCGGTGCAGGCCTCCTTGAGCTGGCCGGCCACGTCGAGCGAGAGCTGCAGCCCTTCGATCGAGCAGGTGCCGGCGATCAGGAAGAAGGGCCGCTCCAGGCCGACCTCGAATCCGCACAGCTGCATGGCTCAGCCCTTCTTCGCGCGGGCGGCCTGGTGGTCCAGCGCCGCCTTGATGTAGCTCTTGAACAGCGGGTGGCTGCCCCAGGGCGTGGACTTGAACTCGGGGTGGAACTGCACGCCGACGAACCAGGGGTGCACCTCGCGCGGCAGCTCGACCATCTCGGTGAGCTTCTCGCGCTGGGTGATGGCCGAGATCACCAGGCCGGCCTTCTGCAGGGCATCGAGGTAGTGCTCGTTGGCCTCGTAGCGGTGGCGGTGGCGCTCGGTGACGACCGGGCCGTAGATCTCGTGGGCCAGCGTGCCGGGCTTGACGTCGGAGCTCTGCGCGCCCAGGCGCATCGTGCCGCCCAGGTCGGAGTGGGCATCGCGCTTCTGGATCGAGCCGTCCGCGTCCTGCCACTCGTCGATCAGGGCGATCACCTTGTGCGGCGCTTCGGGGTCGAACTCGGTGGAGTTGGCGCCTTCCAGGCCGGCCATGTGGCGGGCGTATTCGATGGTGGCGACCTGCATGCCCAGGCAGATGCCCAGGTAGGGCAGCTTGTGCTCGCGGGCGGCGCGGGCGGCCGAGATCTTGCCTTCCACGCCGCGCTTGCCGAAGCCGCCGGGCACCAGCACCGCGTCGTACTTGCCCAGCTCGGCGGCGGCGTTGTCGTCGGTGAGGGTTTCCGAGTCGACGTACTCGATCTTCACCCGCACGTGGTGCTGAAGGCCGGCGTGGCGCAGCGCCTCGTTGAGCGACTTGTAGGAGTCCGACAGGTCGGTGTACTTGCCGCACATGGCGATGGTCACCTCGCCGCGGGGCTGCTCGACCTCGCTGACCAGGCGGTCCCAGGTCTTCAGATCGGCCGGGCGGGTCAGCAGCTGCAGCTTCATGCAGATCAGCTCGTCCAGGCCCTGCTCGTGCAGCATGCGCGGCACCTTGTAGATGGTGTCGGCGTCCCAGACCGAGATCACGCCGTGCGGCGGCACATTGGTGAACAGCGAGATCTTCTCGCGCTCCTCGGCCGGCACCTCCACATCGGCGCGGCACAGCAGCGCGTCGGGCTGGATGCCGATCTCGCGCAGCTTCTGCACCGTGTGCTGGGTGGGCTTGGTCTTGAGCTCGCCCGCGGCCTTGATGTAGGGCACGTAGGTCAGGTGCACGAAGGCGGTGTTGCCGGCGCCCATCTTCAGGCTCAGCTGACGCACGGCTTCCAGGAAGGGCAGCGATTCGATGTCGCCCACGGTGCCGCCAATCTCGCAGATCGCCACGTCCACCGCCTCAGGGGTGCCGAAGCCGGCGCCGCGCTTGACGTATTCCTGGATCTCGTTGGTGACGTGCGGGATCACCTGCACCGTCTTGCCGAGGTAGTCGCCGCGGCGTTCCTTCTCGAGCACGCTCTTGTAGATCTGGCCGCTGGTGAAGTTGTTGGCCTTGCGCATGCGCGTCGTGATGAAGCGCTCGTAGTGGCCCAGGTCGAGGTCGGTTTCGGCGCCGTCGTCGGTGACGAAGACCTCACCGTGCTGGAACGGGCTCATCGTGCCCGGGTCCACGTTGAGGTACGGGTCCAGCTTGATGAGGGTGACCTTGAGGCCGCGCGATTCCAGGATCGCAGCCAGAGATGCTGACGCGATGCCCTTGCCCAGCGAGGACACCACACCGCCGGTGACGAAGACGAACTTGGTCATGTCGTGGGGCATCCGGCGACCCGCTGAGCAGCGGCCGGAGACGAATGCCGAGGTGGTAAAGCCCGATTATACCGACCGACGGCCCCCGTCTCCCTCCGATGGGGGGAGCTCAGGGCACGGTGCAGGGGCAGGGCAGGCGCCAGTCGACGCCGCTGTCGGTGCTCAGCGTCCAGTTGGTGTAGACCTGTCCAGACCAGTAGTCGCGCAGTTCGACCACGCCGTCCCACAGCAGCCCGCTGGCCGGTGTGCTGGCGCGGCCGGAGCCCGGCGCACCCATGGCGGCCACGCCGGAGCTGGCGGTGAGCGTGGCGGCCAGCCAGAACGGGGCGTCGTTGTTGATCAACAGGCTCACGCTGGCGGTGTCGTTGACGGCCAGGAACACATCGGGGGCGGCGATCTCGGAGCGGATGCTCCACTGGCGGCCGCCCACATGGGCGCCATCGGCAAACACCGCGGCGCCCAGCCCGGCAGACCCCGACAGGCCATGGGCTTCGAGCTGGCCCTGGACCTTCAGCCGCACGGTCAGGAGCAGGGCGGCGCGCGTGTCGACACCCGGCACTGAAATGGTCCAGTGATCGGCGAAGCCGGTCAGGCTGCGGTTGCCCTCGTCGGACAGGGTGCTGCTGCTGGCCAGCACGGCGCCCTTGCCAGCCAGGCTCTTGGCTTTGCCTTTGGAGCTGCCGCCGCTGACGCCGCTGTAGTGGCTCGCCGCCTTGCTGGCCAGTGCCGGCGCCACGCTGGACTCCTTGCACTTGAACTGGCCGGCGACGAAACCGTCCTGCAGGTTGATGCCGTTGTAGCCGTTGCCGTTGCCGCGGCCGGAGCAGCTGTAGGCGAAGTTGCCTGACTGCAGCAGCGACGGCGTGGCGTGGGCAACCTGCAGGCCCAGGGACAGCAGAACAGCGGTGCCGATGTGGGAAAGACGGGGCATGGCAATTTCCTTTGAATCGCGGCCCCGCGGTGTTCACACGGCAGGGGCCTCAGGGTGGGCAGGGGGAAGGGGTGAGGCGCTCAGGGCGCCAGGGTGCTCGAAATCCTGGAACAGCCGCAGGATCAGCTCGGCGGTGGCCTCGGGCCGCTCCATCGGGAACAGGTGGCTGCCCTCGAAACGCACGAAGCGCTCGCCAGCCAGCCGGCGCGAGGCGGCGTCGCCGCCCTGGCGCATCTCGGCGGACTGCGTGCCGGCGATGAAGCCCACCGGGCAGCGCAGCGGATGGCGGCGCAGCAGCGGGCCCAGGTGGTGCGGCAGGCTGTTGTAGATGCGGGTCTCGACCTCGCGCTCGAAGCGCAGGCGCACCTCGCTGCTGCCATGGCCTTCGGTGCCGGCGTCCACGTAGTCGCGCAGCACGCGCGGGTCCCAGCGGGCGAAGACCGGCTTGGACTGGAAGTGGGCCAGCGCCGCGTCGCGGTCCGGCCAGGCGTGGCGGCGGCGGATCGAGACCTGTCCCGGACCCAGTCGCTGCACCAGACCGACGCGCTTGATGGCGTGCAGCACCTGGGCGCGCCAGCCGGTGATGAGCGGTGAGTCCAGCAGCACCACGCCGGCGCACAGCGCGGGTCGGTGGCTGGCGGCCAGCATGCTGAGCAGGCCGCCCAGGGAATGGCCGACCAGCAGCACCGGCGCCTGGCCGGTGCCGGCAACGAAGTCGAGCAGTTCGTCGCGCAGGCCGCTCCAGCGCGGGCCCACCGGGTAGCGCGGGTCGTGGCCGAAACGCTCGGGGGCGTGGACGGTGTAGCCTGCGGCGCGCCAGCGCTCGAACAGCACGCGGTAGGTGCCGGCCGGAAAGCCGTTGGCGTGGGCGAAGACGATGGTGCGCGAAGGCGCAGCGGAGCGCGGGTCCAAGCGGTTTCCTGGGCAGACGGGGCACCCGATGTTGCCATGGGCGGCAGGCGAGGCGGAGGGCGCACAGTCTAGGTCCGGTGGTCGGCGGGTGAGCCCACTGTCGCCCAGCGGCGACCGACCCGCACCAACGGATGACCAACGGTTGGCGCACTTGAACCCCTGGATCCAAGGGGGGCGCGGCGTCTTTTGCAGGCGGGCCGTTCAGGCCGGCAACTCAGGGGCGCCCGCGGCGCGGCCCAGCGCCTGGGTCCCGGCGCCGGGGCCCACGCCCAGCGCGCTGCCCAGGGCGTCGCAGCAGCGCCGGTAGGCGCGCAGCGCTTCGGCGCGCTCGCCATGCACCAGCAGGGCGCGCATCAGCGCGCGGTGCAACGGCTCGGCCAGCGGATCAACGCCCACCGCCTGGCGGTACAGCGCCAGCGCGCCCGGCCAGTCGCCGCGCGCCTCCAGTGCCTGGCCCCAGGCCTCGATCGACTGCAGGTAGGTCAGCGACAGGCGCTCGCGTGCCAGGCGCATCGGGCCGGTGAGGGTGTCGGTGCCCAGCAGGCGGCCACGGTACAGGCCGAACAGGCGCCGGGCATCGTGCGCCAGGGCGTCCAGAGGTGCGTGGCCGGCGGCCAGGCGTTCGCGCAGGCGGGCCGAGAGCTGCTCGAAGGCGACGGCGTCGCACCACACCAGGTCGGGGTCCAGGGCCACCGTGCCCTGGCTGACCAGCACCGCCTCGGGACACGCCAGCAGCTTGCGCAGGCGCGAGACGGCCATCTCGAGCGAGGCCTTGGGCGCGTCCGCCTCCAGCGAGGGCCACAGCGCATCGATCACCTGGTCGCTGCCCAGCGGCCCGCCGCCGTGGGCGGCCAGCAGCGCCAGCAGCTCCAGCGGCTTGCGCTGCGCCTTGCCGGCCGAGGCGATCGGCGTGCCCTGGCGGCTCAGGCCCATCGGCCCGAGCACCTGCACCGCCACCGGCCGGGGCCAGTCGGCGCGGGTGGGGTCGGGGGCGCTGAGGTGACGGTCGCGGATCACCGAGTGCACGAACTCGGGCTCGATGCCGGCGTCCAGCGCCAGCTGGCACAGGCGCGCCGACAGCGCCGGCGCGGTCATCAGGAAGCGGGTGTAGCCCAGGCGGGCGGCATCGGCCAGCGCGCTGCCCAGGCGGTCCAGCGCCACATCGGGCTGGGTGTCGAGCCGCGCGGCGACTTCGACGAAGGCGATCATGGTCTCGAGGATCTCGGCCTGGCTGCCCGTCTGGCTGGCGCGCAGGCCCTGCAGCACCCGCAATGCGTCGTCGAAGCGGCCGGTGGCGGCCAGGATGTTGGCGCGCAGGCCGTGGTAGGCGCCCTGGTCGCGCTCGGGCACCTCCAGGTCGCCGCAGAGCGCCAGCAGGCGATCGGTCAGGGCCAGCGCCATGGCGTTGTCGCCGCGGAAGGCGCGGTAGCTGGCCTGGGCGCGCAGGCACTGGACCAGGAAGCCCGCGCGCAGCTCGGGCATCAGCCCTTCCAGCTCGCGGTCGATGCGGGCGGCGCGGTCGAGCTGGCGCTCGCGCAGCGCGAGCTGCATCTCGCCGCACAACTCGGCGGTGCGGTAGGCCTTCAGGCCATGGCGCTCCACCAGGGCTTCCAGCCGCTGGCGGGCCTGGCGGGCGGCCTCCATCTCGCCGAAGTACTCGGCATGGCCCAGCACCAGCAGCCACCACTGGGCCTGCTCGGCCGGGCTCAGCGGGTCGAGCAGCAGGCGCTCCTGCTGCACCGCCTGCACGCGGCTGACGGCGGTGGTGTCGAGCTGCATCGAGAAATGGTCGAACAGCACCTTGGCCAGCACCAGGCGCTGCGAGGGCGGCAGGCGCTCGCTGTTGTGCAGGCCGCGGAGCAGCGCCTGGGCCACCTGGTTCAGCCAGGGCGGGGGCAGCAGGGACGGGTCGTCGGCGATGTAGGGCAGCACCAGCGCGGCGCCGCAGCGGCGCATCGCCGCGGGGTCGCCGACGGCGGCGTGTGTCAGCAGCGCGGAGGCCTCGCTGGTGTCCAGGCGCTCGTGCAGGTAGCCGCACCAGCGCTGGCGGCCCCGGAAGTCGACGTAGTTCAGGCCGATGCCCAGCAGGATGCCGACCGCCGCCTCATCGGCCAGAGCGTCGTCGCGCTGCAGGGTGGCCTGGGCGAACAGCGCCTCCAGCGCCGCCCGGGCCCGCAACTCGTCGTCAACGAGCAGGGCGAGGGCGGCCGTCAGGTCCATCGCGCCGGCCCGCTCAGCCTATCAGACGATCTTGTCTTCCGGCCGGGCGATCTTGCGCATCGGCTCGTAGCGCCCGGTGTCGGTCTTCAGCGGATGAGCGGCTTCGCCGCCGTCCCACTGTGGATCGTCGATGCCTTCGAACACCTCGCGCAGCCGCTGGCCCCAGGTCTCGTGGATCATCCGGAAATACGGGTTCTCGTTGTCGATGCAGACGATGCGGTCGCTCTTCAGCCGGCCTTCCTCGTAGACCAGCAGGTCCAGCGGCAGCCCCACCGACAGGTTGGACTTCAGCGTGGAATCCATCGAGACCAGCGCGCACTTGGCGGCCTGGTCCAGCGGTGTGGTGGGGGTGAGCACGCGGTCCAGGATGGGCTTGCCGTACTTGCTTTCGCCGATCTGGAAGAAGCAGGTCTCGCGCGTGGCCTCGATGAAGTTGCCGGCCGAATACACCAGGAACAGGCGCATCGCTTCGCCGGCGATCTGGCCGCCGAAGATCATCGAGCAGTTGAAGTCGATGCCCGCCGCCTTCAGCGCCGGGCCATCCTGCTCGTAAACGCGGCGCACCGCGCTGCCCAGCACGCGGGCGGCGTCGAACATGCTGGTGGCGTTCCAGATGGTGATCGGCTCGTCATCGCCGTTGGCCAGTTTCTCGACCTGCAGGATCTCGCGCACCGACTGGCTGATGCTCAGGTTGCCGGCCGACAGCAGGGTCATGAAGCGCTCGCCCGGCTTCTCGTAGACGATCATCTTGCGGAAGGTGCTGATCGCGTCCAGGCCCGCGTTGGTGCGCGAGTCGCTGAGGAAGACGAGGCCGGCGTTGAGCCGGATGCCGACGCAGTAGGTCATGGCTTCAGGGCGTGTGGAGTTTCTTCAGCCGGTACAGCGCATCCAGCGCCTCCCGGGGGGTGAGGGTATCCGGATCGATGGCGGCCAGGGCCTCCTCGACCTCTGAACAGGTGACAGGCTGTGCGGCGGGCGGGGCAGCGAACAGGTCGACCTGCGATTCGCCGCTGCGCGACTGCGCTTCCAGCGCCTCCAGCGTGCTGCGGGCCTGGCGCACCAGGGCCGGCGGCATGCCGGCCAGACGGGCCACCTGCACGCCGTAGCTGCGGCTGGCGGGGCCGGGCTCGATGGCGTGCAGGAAGACGATGTCCTCGCCGCTCTCGGCTGCGCTGACGTGCCAGTTCTGCGCCCGCTCATGGCGGCGCGGGAACTCGGTCAGCTCGAAGTAGTGGGTGGCAAACAGCGTGAAGGCCTTGTTGCGGTCGTGCAGATGGCTGGCTATCGCCGAGGCCAGCGCCAGGCCGTCGAAGGTGGAGGTGCCGCGGCCGATCTCGTCCATCAGCACCAGCGACTGCTCGGTGGCGCCGTGGATGATCTGCGCCGCCTCGGTCATCTCCAGCATGAAGGTGGACTGGGCATTGGCCAGGTCGTCGGCGGCGCCGATGCGGGTATGGATGGCGTCCATCGGACCCAGGCGGCAGCGCCGCGCCGGCACGCACGAGCCCATCGCCGCCAGCAGCGAGATCAGCGCCACCTGGCGCATGAAGGTGCTCTTGCCGCCCATGTTGGGGCCGGTGACGATCAGCATGCGGGTGCGGGCATCCAGGCGGCAGTCGTTGGCGATGAACTCGCCGCCGCCGGTCTCGGCCAGCCGCGCCTCGACCACCGGGTGGCGGCCGCCCTCGATCTCAATCGCCGGGTGGCGCACGAACTCGGGCGTGCACCAGCCCAGCGTGGCAGCACGCTCGGCCAGCGCGGCCAGCGCGTCCAGGCTGGCCAGCGCGTGGGCCAATGCGCTCAGCGGGCGCAGGTGGGCCTGCAGCTGGTCGAGCAGCTGCTCGAAGAGGAACTTTTCGCGCGCCAGCGCCCGGTCCTGGGCCGACAGCGCCTTGTCCTCGAAGGTCTTCAGCTCCGGCGTGATGAAGCGCTCGGCGTTCTTCAGCGTCTGGCGGCGCTGGTAGTCGACGGGCACGCGGTCCAGGCCGGAGCTGGTGACCTCGATGTAGAAGCCATGCACCTTGTTGAACTGCACCCGCAGGTTGGCGATGCCGGTGCGGGCGCGCTCGCGGGTCTCCAGGTCCAGCAGGAAGGCGTCGCAGTTCTGGCCGATCGCGCGCAGCTCGTCCAGCTCGGCATCGAAGCCGGTGGCGATGACGCCGCCGTCGCGCAAAAGCACGGCCGGTTCCTCGGCGATCGCGCGCAGCAGCAGCTCGGCGATGGCGGGCTCGGGCGACAGGTCGGCCAGGCACTGGTCGAGCAGCGCGGTGCCGAAGGGCACGACCGCGCGCAGCGCCGGCAGCGTGGCCAGCGTGTGGCGCAGGCCGGAGAGCTCCCGCGGGCGCACCTGGCGCAGCGCGATGCGCGCGGTGATGCGCTCGACATCGCTGACCTGGCGCAGCGCCTCGCGCAGCGACTCGAAGCCCGCTTCCTGCAGTGTGCCGATCGCCGCCAGCCGCGCGCTGGCGGTGCTGCGATCGCGCTGCGGGTGGGTCAGCCAGTGGCGCAGCGCGCGGCTGCCCATGCCGGTGCGGCAGGTGTCGAGCAACGACAGCAGCGTCGGCGCGCGCTCGCCGCGCAGCGTCTCGGTCAGCTCCAGGTTGCGCAGCGTGGCGGGGGGCAGCTCGATCAGGTCGGAGCTGCGCTCGACCGTCAGGGTCTGCACATGGGCCAGCGCGCGGCCCTGGGTGTGCTCGGCATAGGACAGCAGCGCGGCGGCGGCGGCGTGGCCGGTGCTCATCTCCTGCGCATTGAAGCCGGCCAGCGTGGCCACGCGCAGCTGCTCGCACAGCTTGCGCAGGCCCAGGCCGGCGTCGAACTGCCAGGCCGGCCGCATCGTGCGGGCGGCGGGGCATTGGCGCACGGCGGGTGGCAGGTCCTCGCGGTCGATCAGGATCTCGGCCGGGGCCAGGCGCGCCAGCCAGCCGGCCAGTTCGCGCTCGCCGCACTCGGCCAGACCCAGCTGGCCGCTGGCCAGACCCAGCCAGGCCAGGCCGAAGGTGGCCTTGTGGCGCGACAGCGCCAGCAGCAGGGTCTCGCTGCGCTCGTCGAGCAGCTCGGCGTCGGTGACGGTGCCGGGGGTGACCACCCGCACCACCTTGCGCTCGACCGGCCCCTTGGCGGTGGCGACATCGCCCACCTGCTCGGCCACGGCGACCGCCTCGCCCAGCTTCAGCAGCCGTGCAAGGTAGCTCTCGACCGAATGCACCGGCACGCCGGCCATGACCACCGGCTCGCCATTGCTCTGGCCGCGGGTGGTGAGGGTGATGTCGAGCAGGCGGTGCGCCTTGCGGGCGTCTTCGAAGAACAGCTCGTAGAAATCGCCCATCCGGTAGAAGAGCAGGGTCTCGGGGAACCCCGCCTTCAGGCGGAAATACTGGGCCATCATGGGCGTGTGGCCCGCGAACTCGTCGGCGCCCGGCGGCGCGTCGGCTGCCCTGCTCACGCTGCTGGGGCGGGCGTCAGAACGGGGCGTCGTCGCCCTGGGTGGGCTCGACGGCCTTCTTGCGCAGGCGGATCGGCTTGCGCTCGGCCGGCTTGGCGTCCGGTTCGGGGACCGGCGCCGGGGCGGGCGCGGCCTCGTCCTCGGTGATCACGCGGCTGAAGGGCGTGAGCAGCTGCACCAGCTGCGCATAGACCTTGGGGTTGCCCGCCACCACCTCGCGCTGGTGCAGGAAGTCGGCCTCGCCGGTGAAGTTGCCGATCAGGCCACCGGCCTCGGTGATGATCAGCGAGCCGGCGGCGATGTCCCAGGGCGACAGGCCGGTCTCGAAGAAGCCGTCGGTGTAGCCGGCGGCCACGTAGCACAGGTCCAGCGCGGCCGAACCGGGCCGGCGCACGCCGGCGCAGTGCGGCAGCACCGCCTCGAACATCTTCAGGTAGCGCTGGAAGTTGTCGCCCTTGCGGAACGGGAAGCCGGTGCCGATCAGGGCGTCGGCCAGACGGGTGCGGCGCGAGACGCGCAGACGCTTGTCGTTCAGGTAGGCGCCACGGCCCTTGGAGGCGATGAAGAGGTCGTTGCGGGTGGGGTCGTAGACCACCGCCTGCTCGATCTTGCCGCGGAAGGACAGCGCGATCGACACGCAGTAGACCGGGAAGCCGTGGATGAAGTTGGTGGTGCCGTCCAGCGGGTCGATGATCCAGACGAAATCGCTGTGCTTGGCGCCGTGGGTGCGGCCCGATTCCTCGGCCAGGATGCCGTGGCCGGGGTAGGCGGTCAGCAGGGTCTCGATGATGGCCTGCTCGGCGGCCTGGTCGACCTCGGTGACGAAATCGTTCGGGGCCTTGGTGTTGACCTTCAGCGAATCCACGTCCAATGACGCCCGGTTGATGATCGAGCCGGCCGCGCGGGCCGCCTTGACGGCAATGTTGAGCATCGGGTGGAGGGATTGCGACATGGGACTTCAGGCGGCAAGGGGACCGGCGCCAGCAGGCGCAGGCAGGACGTGGCGACGAGGATCAAAGAGCGCGGGCCCGCGCGTCCGGTGGCCGGACAGGCGCGACAATGCCCAGGGCAAACCCGCATTCTAGCCGCAGCCATGTCCGAACTGAGCGTTCTTCCGTCACACCCTGCCTGCCCGTCGGGCACCCGCTTCGTGCTGGTGGGCACCAGCCATGCCGGCAACGTGGGGGCGGCCGCACGGGCGATGAAGGTCATGGGCTTCCACGACCTGGTGCTGGTGGCGCCGCGCTGGCCCGATGTGTTGAACCGCGAGGAGACCGTGGCCCTGGCCAGCGGCGCCGACGACGTACTGCGCAGCGCGCGTGTGGTGGACACGCTGGTCCAGGCGCTGGACGGCATCACCTGGGCCTGTGCCACGGCGATGACCCCGCGCGATTTCGGCCCGCCCACCGAGGCGCCGCGCCCGCACCTGGCCGGCCTGGCCGGCAGCGCCCACCGCGTGGCCTTCGTCTTCGGCAGCGAGCGTTTCGGCCTGGGCAATGACGATGTCTACCGCTGCCACGCCTGCCTGAGCATCCCCACCGCGCCCGATTTCGGCTCGCTGAACCTGGCCCAGGCGGTGCAACTGATCGCCTACGAGTGGCGCCAGGCGCTGGGCAGCTTCCCGGTGCAGGCGCGGACCGCCCCGGTGCGCCAGGCCGATGCCACGATGGTGCAGGGCCTGCTGGCCCACTGGCGCGAGATGCTGGTGCAGATCGGCTTTCTGGATCCGGCCGCGCCCAAGAAGCTGATGCCGCGCCTGAACCAGCTGGCCAACCGCCTGCAGCCCACCGAGGAAGAGGTGCACATCCTGCGCGGTATTGCGCGCACCATGCAGCAGCGCGACGGCGGCGGGCGGGGGCGCTGACAGCAGGATTTCCGGCCGCGGGCTACACTGAGTGCGGACACTCACGTCCTACACGTCCGGTCCCCAACGCCATGTTCCACCGCCTGCGCGAAGACATCGCCTGCATCCTCGAGCGTGACCCGGCTGCCCGCAGCACCTGGGAGGTGCTGACCTGTTATCCGGGCCTGCACGCGCTGGTGCTGCACCGCCGGGCGAACTGGTGCTGGCGGCATGGCTTCAAGTGGCTGGGCCGCTTCATCTCGCATGTCTCGCGCTGGGCCACCGGCATCGAGATCCACCCGGGTGCCACGATCGGCCACCGGGTGTTCATCGACCACGGCATGGGCGTGGTGATCGGCGAGATGGCCGAGATCGGCGACGGCTGCACGATCTACCAGGGCGTGACGCTGGGCGGCACCTCGCTGGTCAAGGGCGCCAAGCGCCACCCGACGCTGGAGGCCGGCGTGATCGTCGGCGCCAACGCGGCGGTGCTGGGCGGTTTCACCGTGGGCGCGGGTGCCCGTGTGGGCTCGGGCGCGGTGGTGACCAAGCCGGTGCCGGCGGGCGCCACGGCGGTGGGCAACCCGGCGCGCATCATCCAGGCTGAAAAAGACCAGGAGCGCGAGGCCGCAGCCGCGCGCATGGGCTTCTCGGCCTATGGCGTGACCGCGGGCGATGACCCGGTGGCGCAGGCGATGAAGGGCCTGATCGACAACGCCTCGACCCACGAGCACCAGATCGCCCTGCTGTGGCAGGCGATCGAGAAGCTTTCGGCCCAGGCGCGCGAGTTGCCGGCCGCCGAATGCGTGCCGCAGGAAGCCCACACCACCGAGCAGTTCGACGCCGAGCGCCTGAACCGCCTGGTCAAGTGAGCCGGTCCCCGGCGCTGCCGGGAAGGATCACAGCGCGAACAGCAGCGGCAGCAGCAGACCCCAGGCGCCGCGCCAGTCGCGCGGCAGCTCGATCTTCTGCGTGCTGCTCCAGGGCGTGGTGAAGCCGTCGGGCTCGACCGTGCGGTAGCGGAAGTAGTAGGTGCCGGGCTGCTCGGGCTTGGCCAGCTGCCAGCGCGGCTCGCTCAGTTCGGCCTCGGCCACGCGGGTGGCGAAATCCGCCTCGCGCGCGAGCTGCACCTGCTGCTTGTCCTCGGGGCGGCCGCTCCAGGCCAGCGTCAGCGCGTTGCCGTCCAGCGCCAGGCTGGGCGGCGTGGGCAGCGCGCGCAGCTCGAACTGCTGCGCATCACCCCAGGGGCCGGCGCTGCCGTCGGCACGCAGGCTGGCCAGGCGCCAGTGGACCGTGCCGGGCTCGGACAGCGTCAGCGTGGTGCGCGCGCCGCTCAGGCCATCCAGGCGCTGCACGCCGGTGGCGAAGGCCGGGTCGCGCGAGAGCTCGATGCGGTAGCGCGCGGCGTCGGTGTTCTCGGCCCAGTTCAGGGCAACTTCCCCCACACTGAGCTTGCCCCGGTGCACCGGCGCCACTGCTGCGGGCGGCTCGGGGCGCGCGCGCAACTGCACCTTCAGCTGGGCGTTGCGGCCTTCCAGGCCCTGTTCGTTGCTGCGCCGCACACGCAGGTACCAGTCACCGTCGGGCAGGCCGGTCAGGCGCGCCTCGGCACCGGCCGCGAAACGCTCGTCGCGCAGGATGCGGCTGAAGCCGGCATCGGCGGCCACCTGCACGCGCAGCGGGTCATTGCCCGGGACCTTGAAGCGCAGCACCGGGCGCTCGAACAGCGTGGGCACCGACGACAGATCAGGCGCCGGTGGCAGGGCCACTGGCGCGGCGGTGAGGCCGGGCTGCAGCGCACTGCCGAAGCCGGCGTCGAGCAGCACGCTGCTGGCGCCCACGTCGGCCTGCACGCGGCCTTCCAGCACTTCGGCGACCGAGCGCTGGTCTTCGTGGCGCACCCGGTACTCGGTGCCGCGCACGCCGATCACGGCGGTGGGCGTGGTCACCTCCAGCGGCTTGGCCCGCTGCAGCTTGGTGGCCAGCACCTCCAGCGTGCCGCGCAGCAGGCGCATCGTGCCGGCGAACAGGCCTTCATCGTCGGGCTGGCTGGCGCGCAGCAGGTAGCGCTGGCTTTCGCTGAGTTCGCCCTGGCTCAGCGGCGCCAGCTGCAGGCGGCTGCCATCGGCCAGGATCAACACGGCGGAGCTGTTGGCCGCCACGTCCAGCGCCTGGCCGGGCAGCACCGTGTCGCCCGCGCGGGCCTCTCGGCCGGCCAGGCGCACGCTGCCCTCGATCGCGTCCAGGCGGGCCGGTGCCTGCGCCGAGCGCAGCAGGCGCAGCGGCATCTGCAGCACCTGGCCGGTGCGGATCAGGTTGGGGTTGGGCAGGCGGTTCAGGCGCGCCACCTCGGGCCAGGCCTGCGGGCTGATCAGCACGTCGCGGCCCAGGCCGATCAGGGTGTCGTGCGGCTGCACGGTGTAGGGCAGCACGGCCTCGGCGGCCAGGGCCTCGGCACCCAGCGCCAGCAGCAGCGCCGCCAGGGCGCCACCGACGGAGCGACGGCGCGTGTTCATCCGCGTGGCGGCCGTTGGGCCGACTTGGGTCGGAAGGCGACGATGACCTCGGGATCGGTCTCCATGTAGGGGCCACCGATCAGGTCAATGCAGTAGGGCACGGCCGCGAAGATGCCGGGGGCCGGCGGCTCGGCCCGGGGCAGGCCTTCCAGCGTCTCGGCGATGCTCTTGGGCTGGCCTGGCAGGTTGATGATCAGGCAGCGGCCACGGATCACCGCCACCTGACGCGACAGGATGGCCGTGGGCACGAAGCGCAGGCTGATCGCCCGCATCTGCTCGCCAAAGCCGGGCATCAGCTTGTCGGCCACATCCATCGTGGCTTCGGGCGTGACGTCGCGCGGCGCCGGGCCGGTACCACCGGTGGTCAGCACCAGGTCGCAGCCGGCCTGGTCGACCAGCTCGGTCAGCGTGGCGGCGATCAGCGGCCGCTCGTCGGGAATCAGCCGGGTCTCGAAGGTGATCGGGTTGCGCAGCGCGCGGCCCAGCCACTCGCGCAGCGCCGGGATGCCCTTGTCCTCATAGGTGCCGCTGCTGGCGCGGTCGCTGACCGAGACCAGGCCGACGCGCAGGTGGTCGGGCTCACTCATCATCGTTCTCCTCGGTGTCGTCGTCGGCCGCGTCGGCCTGGGCCAGGGCCTGCTTGATCAGCTGGAACAGTTCGCGGTAGGCCCGGCCGTGGCGCACGGCGCCGGTGGCGGTGTCGGGCTGCGCATCCTTGCGGGCGGCACGCACCAGGCTGCGCAGCTGCTGGGCACCGGTGTCGGGGTGCTCGGCCAGCCAGCGGGTCAGGGCGCTGTCGTCGGCCAGCAGCTGCTCGCGCCAGCGCTCGGCGGTGTGCAGGGCCAGCGACTGGCGGGCGCCGCCCAGGCGGAAATCGTCCACGGCGGCCTGCAGCGGCGCCGGATCGACCTGGCGCATCAGCTTGCCGATGTACTGCAGCTGGCGGCGCAGGCCTTCGTGCGAGCGGATGCGGCGGTAGTCGGCGATCGCCCCAGCCAGCGTTTCGGGCAGCGCCAGCGCCTCCAGGCGCGAGGCGGGCAGCTCGCTCAGCGCGCGGCCCAGCGCCTGCAGGTCATGGCTCTGGCGCTTGAGCGCCGACTTGCTGGGGCGGGCGCTGAAGTCGTCGTCGGGTGGGTCGAGGTGGGCGGGCGCGGAGCGCATGGGACAGGCCGGCGGTCGGGCGGTGTGGGTGTGGCTATGATTGTCCCCGCAATTCTGACCGGGCGGCGTACCGTCCACGACACCGACCACACCCGATGACCGCCACCGCCGCCCAGGGCTTTGCCTTCGACCGTGAACAATTTCAGCAGATCGTGGAGGATGTGCTGACGATGGCGCGCCACCTGGGGGCCAGCGACGCCGGGGTGGAGGTGTCCGAGGGCGCCGGCCTGTCGGTCTCGGTGCGCCGCGGCGAGGTGGAACATGTCGAGCGCAACCGCGACAAGTCGGTGGGCGTGTCGGTCTACCTGGGCCAGCGGCGCGGCAATGCCAGCAGCTCCGATTTCTCGCGCCAGGCGCTGGAGCAGACGGTGCGCGCCGCCTACGACATCGCCCGCTTCACCGCCGAGGACCCGGCCGCCGGCCTGCCTGACGCCGAGGACCTGGTCAGCGCCGACGAGGCCGCGCGCGACCTGGACCTGTTCCACCCCTGGGCGCTCGACGCCGAAGGCGCGGCGCGCCTGGCCCGCCGGGCCGAGGACGCGGCCTTCGCCGTGGACAAGCGCATCACCAACAGCGAGGGCGCCTCGGTGTCGGCGCAGCAGTCGCACTTCTGGGCGGGCAACAGCCGGGGATTCCGGGGCGGCTATGCCAGCTCGCGCCATTCGCTGTCGGTCTCGCCAATCGCCGGGCGCGGCGCCGGCATGGAGCGCGACTACTGGTACAGCTCTGAGCGCGACGCGCTGCAGCTGGCCTCGCCCGAGGCGGTGGGCCGCTACGCCGCCGAGCGCACGCTGGCCCGGCTGAAGGCCCGCAAGATCGCCACCTGCGAGGTGCCGGTGCTGTTCGAGAACACCGCGGCCGCCGGCCTGCTGGGCTCTTTCGTGCAGGCCGTCAGCGGTGGCGCGCTGTACCGCAAGGCCAGCTTCCTGGTCGACAGCCTGGGCCAGCCGGTCTGGGCCGACCACATCGACGTCATCGAAGACCCGCTGCTGCCGCGCGGCAAGGCCAGCGCCCCGTTCGACGACGAGGGCGTGCGCACCCGGGCGCGGCGCGTGGTCGAGGGCGGTGTGGTGCAGGGCTATTTCCTGTCCAGCTACTCGGCGCGCAAGCTGGGCATGAAGACCACCGGCCACGCTGGCGGTTCGCAGAACCTGCGCCTGTCCAGCCGCCTGACCCAAGCCGGCGACCACCTCGACGAGATGCTGCGCAAGCTGGGCCGCGGCCTGTTCGTCACCGACCTGATGGGGCAGGGCGTCAATCCCGTGACCGGCGACTATTCGCGCGGCGCCGCCGGCTACTGGGTCGAGGGCGGACGCATCGTCCACCCGGTGCACGAGATCACCATCGCCGGCAACCTGCGGCAGATGCTCAAGGGCGTGGTGGCCGTCGGCGCCGACGCCTTCACGCTGGGTGGCAAGACCATCGGTTCGGTGCTGCTCGAGCGCATGAAGGTGGCCGGCAGCTGAGCGCGGTTCCGGCCAGGCCGGAAATTTCTTCCTGTCAGCCAGGGGGCGCTCGGGGGAAACCCGCCGCAGGGCTGTGAGGACCCACTCCTAGAATCGTCCGACCGACCCTCTTTCCGCGGTCGCTCTTTACTGAGGAGTTCACCTACATGGAACGTCGTTCCTTTGTCCGTGGTGCCGGCCTGGCTGGCGTGCTGGCGGCCGGTACCGCCCCGGCGATCGTGCAAGCCCAGGCCCAGATCCGCTGGCGCCTGGCTTCCAGCTTCCCGAAGTCGCTGGACACCATCTTCGGTGCGGCTGACGAGTTCGCCAAGCAGGTCTCCGCGCTGAGCGGCGGCAAGTTCCAGATCTCGATCCATGCCGGCGGCGAGCTGATGCCCGCGTTCGGCGTGGTCGACGGCGTGCAGAACGGCACCGTCGAGATGGCCCACACCGCGCCGTACTACTTCTTCGGCAAGGACGAGACCTTCGCCCTGGGCTGCGCCATCCCCTTCGGCCTGAACAGCCGCCAGATGACGGCCTGGATGTTCGAGGGCAACGGCCTGAAGCTGATGCGCGAGTTCTACCGCGGCTACAACATCGTCAACTTCCCTGGCGGCAACACCGGCGCCCAGATGGGTGGCTGGTACCGCAAGCCGATCACGTCGCTGGCCGACATGAAGGGCCTGAAGTTCCGCGTCGGCGGCTTCGCCGGCAAGGTGGTCGAGCGCCTGGGTGGCGTGCCGCAGAACATCCCCGGCGGCGAGATCTACCAGTCGCTGGAAAAGGGCACGATTGATGCCGCCGAGTGGATCGGCCCGTACGACGATCAGAAGCTGGGCTTCAACAAGGTGGCCCCGAACTACGCCTACCCGGGCTGGTGGGAAGGCGGCCCGCAGCTGGACTTCTTCGTCAGCTCCAAGGCCTACGACGCGCTGTCGCCTGAGTACAAGGCGATCCTGGAGTGCGCCACTGCCTACGCCCACGTCGACATGCAGGCCAAGTACGACGGCCGCAACCCGGCGGCGCTGCGTCAGCTGGTGGCCGGCGGTACCAAGCTGTTCCGCTTCCCGAAGGACGTGATGGAGTCGGCCTTCAAGGAATCGATGGCCCTGTACTCCGAGATCTCGGCCAAGAACCCGAACTGGAAGAAGGTGTACGACGACTACGCCAAGTTCCGCGCCGACCAGAACCTGTGGTTCCGCTTCGCCGAAGCCAGCTTCGACGAGTTCATGCACCAGCAGAAGCTGTGAGGACGGCGGCCGCCTAGTAGCGGCCTGCCCATCCCTCTCGAAGCCGAAGGGCCCTGCCACCGCAGGGCCCTTTTTTCATGCCTGAGACCTGCGGGATCCGATGGATCCTGGCCAAGAAAAAAGCCCGACGGCGTGGCTGCGCCGTCGGGCCTGGGGCGTCGCCATGGCCGGGCATGCCCGGCCATGGCCTCACTTCTTGAACGCGTCCATCGGGTCCGGCTCCTTGCCGCCTTGCGGGGCGCTGGCCGGCGTGCCGAACAGGGCGTTGGTGTCGATCTCCTTGTCCGGGGCGTTGTCGTTCGGCTGGACTTCGATGATCACGTTGCTGGTGTCCAGATCCGCCTTCTTGTCCAGGCCGCCGGAGACCAGGTTGGGGAAGGCGATGATCAGGCCGACCATGATGATCTGGATGATCACGAAGGGCACCGAGCCCCAGTAGATCTGGCCGGTGGTGACCGGTGCGATCTCGGCGTTGGTGACCTTGTCCTTGTACTTGTCCACCGGCGCCACGCTGCGCAGGTAGAACAACGCGAAGCCGAAGGGCGGGTGCATGAACGAGGTCTGCATGTTCACCGCCAGCAGCACGCCGAACCAGACCAGGTCGATGCCCAGCTTTTCGGCCACCGGACCCAGCAGCGGCACCACGATGAAGGACAGCTCGAAGAAGTCCAGGAAGAAGGCCAGCACGAAGACCAGGATGTTCACCACGATCAGGAAGCCCAGCTGGCCGCCCGGCAGGCTGGTCAGCAGGTGTTCCACCCAGATCGGGCCGTCAACACCCTGGAAGCTCAGACTGAAGACGGTGGAGCCCAGCAGGATGAAGACCACGAAGCAGGACAGCTTCATCGTCGAATCCATGGCCTGCTTCATCAGGTGCATCGACAGGCGGCGGCGCGAGATCGCCATGATCAGCGCACCAACGGCGCCCATCGCACCGCCCTCGGTGGGGGTGGCGATGCCCAGGAAGATCGTGCCCAGCACCAGGAAGATCAGGCCCAGCGGCGGGATCAGCACGAAGGTGACACGTTCGGCCATCTTCGACAGCAGGCCGCGGCCGGTGAGCTTGTTGAGCACCGCCAGCGAGAAGGCCACGCCCACGCCCACGCACATCGACAGCACGATCAGCTCGTCGGTGGGCATGGTGTCGGGGCGGCTCTTGGCGAAGGCCACGGCGGCAGCTACCGACAGCACGGTCAGCACGCCCAGCGAGCGCAGGCCGGAGCTGCCATCGGGCTCGCGGAAGGTGCGTGCCTCGGGCGGCAGGGCTGGCGCCCACTGCGGCCGGAACAGCGTGACCAGGATGACGAAGCCGACGTACAGGCCAGTCAGCACGAAGCCCGGCAGGAAGGCACCCTTGTACAGGTCACCCACCGACCGGCCGAGCTGGTCGGCCATGATGATCAGCACCAGCGAGGGCGGGATGATCTGCGCCAGCGTGCCCGACGCGGCGATGACGCCCGAGGCGATGCGCCGGTCGTAGCCGTAGCGCAGCATGATGGGCAGCGAGATCAGGCCCATCGAGATCACCGACGCCGCCACCACGCCGGTGGTGGCCGCCAGCATCGCACCGACGAAGATCACCGCGAAGGCCAGGCCGCCGCGCACCGGACCGAAGAGCTGCCCAATGGTGTCCAGCAGATCCTCGGCCATCCCGGATCGCTCCAGGATCAGGCCCATGAAGGTGAAGAACGGGATCGCCAGCAGCGTGTCGTTCTGCATGATGCCGAAGACGCGCAGCGGCAGGGCCTGCAGCAGCGAGGCCGGCAGGATGCCCAGTTCGACGCCGACGAAACCGAAGAACAGGCCGGCTGCGGCGAGCGAGAACGCCACCGAGAAGCCCATCAGCAGGAACACGATCAGGCCCGCGAACATCACGGGCGCCATGTTGTGGGTCAGGAACTCGATCACTTCGCGGCTCCTTCTTCACGGGCACGGATCACTTCGGCCAGCTCCTCTTCGGCCGATTTCTGCTGGTGGCGCTTGGTGGGGTCGTCGACCAGGCCTTGCAGGAAGGCGAAACGCTTGATCAGCTCGGACACGCCCTGCAGGCCCAGCAGCGTGAAGCCGATCGGCACCAGCGCATACACCGGCCAGCGGATCAGGCCGCCGGCGTTGCTGGACATCTCGCCGCTGGCGTAGGCCTTCAGCACCAGCGGCGTCACCAGCGTGATCACCTCGATCACGAAGGGGAACAGGAAGACGATGATGCCGAAGATCTCGACCTTGATCTGGGTGCGCTTGGAGAACTTGCCCAGGATGACGTCGATCTTGACGTGCTCCTGGCGCATCATGGTGTAGCCGGCCGCCAGCAGAAAGACGGCGGCGAACAGGTACCACTGGATCTCGAGAAAGGCGTTCGAGCCGATGCTGAAGACCTTGCGGACCACGGCGTTGCCGGCGCTGATCAGCACCGCGGCCAGGACCAGCCAGGATGTCCAGCGGCCGACGCGCTCACTGAGCGCGTCAATCAGCTTGGAGAGCTTGAGAAGTGCCGTCACGGTGACTCCATCGTTGGGCATGACAAACGAAGCGCCGCGCCGACTTGGGGCCGGCGTGGCGCGGGTGGCGAGACTGTAGCGGCTCGGCCCCGACCAGAGGGCACCGTGCCGGTGCCGATCAGGGGAAACGCTGAGGAATCAAGGCTGAAAAGTTTTCAGCCTGCATCGGAATTTCCGTCAGTGTCGCGCGTGGTCAATGTCGCGCGTGGTCAGTGTCGCGCGTGCTCAGAGGCTGATGGCCTGCTGGTACAGCCGCGTCGAGCGTGCCCCCGAGCGGCAGAAGCACAGCAGCGGTCGCGGCAGCTCCGCCAGCAGCGCGGCGAAGGCGGCGATCTCCTCGGGCGACTGGTAGCCACCGGCCACCGGCAGGTGGCGGTAGACCAGACCGGCCGCTTCAGCGGCGGCCTGGACCGCGGCGCTGGTGGGCTGGTCGGGGCCGTGCTCGAAGTCGGGGCGGTTGTTGACCACCGCCTTGAAGCCCAGGCGGGCGGCCTCGGCCATGGCCTCGGGGCTGAGTTGCGGGGCGACGCAGACGTCGGCGGCGATCTGTTGCAGCGGCAGGTTCACGGCGCGTTCCTCACTTCGACAGCGCGGCCTTGACGGCGGCCGACACCAGACCCATGTCGGCCTTGCCGGCCAGTTGCGCCTTCACGGCGCCCATCACCTTGCCCATATCGCCCGGGCCGGCGGCGCCAACCTCGGCGACGATGCGAGCCACCTCGGCGGCGATCTCGTCGGCGCTCAGGCGCACCGGCAGGTAGGCCTGCAGCACGGTGATCTCGGCGCTCTCCTTGGCGGCCAGGTCCTCGCGACCGGCCTGCTGGTAGGCGGCGACCGAGTCCTTGCGCTGCTTGATCAGCTTGTCGACCAGGCCGATCACCATCGCATCGTCCAGCGTCACGCGCTCGTCGACTTCCTTCTGCTTGCAGGCGGCCAGCAGCATGCGGATGGTGGACAGGCGCTCGGCCTCCTTGGCGCGCATGGCGGCCTTCATGTCCTCGGTGATGCGGTCTTTGAGACTCATGGCGACAGTGGATGGAATGTGGGGTCGGCGGATTGTCGCAAACCCCGCCGCTCAGACCACTTCCAGGGCCAGCAGTTCGCCGAAGGACTGGCGGCGGCGGATCAGCCGCGCCTGGCCGCCATCCACCAGAACCTCGGCGGCCAGCGGGCGGCTGTTGTAGTTGCTCGACATCGAGGCGCCGTAGGCCCCGGCGTCGTGCAGCACCAGCAGGTCGCCCACGCGCGCCTCGGGCAGCGCCCGGCGCTGCACCACGCCGCCGTCGCCCTGGGTGAAGACATCGCCCGACTCGCACAGCGGTCCGGCCACCACCGTGTCGACGGTGGCGCGTGGCGTGCCGTCCTGCGCGATCAGGCTCATCGCGTGGTAGGCACCGTACATCGAGGGGCGCATCAGGTCGGAGAAGCCGGCATCCACCAGGGTGAAGCGGTTGTCCCCCATGGGCTTGGTGGCGCGCACCTCGGTCAGCAGCACGCCACTTTCCGCCACCAGGTAGCGGCCGGGTTCGATCTCCAGGTGAACCCCATGGCCCAGGTGGGTGGCCACGGCCTGGCGGGCGGTGTTCCACAGGCTGAAGTAGTGGGTGGTGTTGATGCGCGCGTCGCCCTCGCGGTAGGGGATCGACAGACCGCCACCGGCCGAGATGGCCTGCAGGTCACAGTCGGCGCGCTTGACGAGATCCACCATGGCCTGGCAGACCTGCTGCAGGTGGCCGTAGTCCACGCCCGAGCCGATGTGCATGTGCAGCCCCACCAACTGCAGACCATGCTGGCGCACCGCGGCGAGTGCGGCATCCAGCTGCGCGTGCCAGATGCCGTGCTTGCTGTGCTCGCCACCGGTGTTGGTCTTGTTGCTGTGGCCGTGGCCGAAGCCGGGGTTGATGCGCAGCCACACCTTGTGGCCTGGCGAGGCCGCGCCCAGCTGGTGCAGCATGTCGATCGAGCCGGCGTTCACCGGCACCCGGTGCTCGACCACGGTGGCCAGCGTGGCGGCATCGAACAGGTCGGCGGTGAAGACGATGCCGCTGGCGCCGCAGGGCGCATCGTCGGCGCTGTAGCCGGCGGCCAGCGCGCGCAGGATCTCGCCGCGCGACACCGCATCCACCACCACCCCTTCGGCGCGCATCAGGCGCAGCAGGTGGGTGTTGGAGTTGGCCTTCTGGGCGTAGCGGATGGTGTCGAAGGCGCGCAGGTCGGCGATGCGCTGGCGGATCGTGGCGGCGTCGTAGACCCACAGCGGGGTGCCGTGCTGGCGCGCCAGGGCGCGCAGCGTGTCGTCGGTGAACGGGTTCATGGGGGGCGATCCTGCCGCAGATGGTGCATATTGCAAAATACTGATTCTTCTTGAATGCATTCAATGGTGATATGGAATTGACCCACCGCCAGGTCGAGGTGTTCCGCGCCGTGATGGGCACCGGCCATGTCACCCGGGCGGCCGAGCTGCTGCATACCTCGCAGCCCACGGTGAGCCGCGAGCTGGCGCGGCTGGAGCAGGTGCTGGGCTACGCGCTGTTCGACCGCGTGCGGGGCCGGCTGCACCCCACCACCCGCGCGCTGGCCTTGCTGGACGAGGTGAAGGCCTCGTATGTGGGCCTGGAGCGCATCGCCGCCACCGCACAATCGCTGAAGCACTTTGCCCAGGGGCGGCTGACTCTGGCCAGCCTGCCGGCCCTGGCCCACGCGCTGGTGCCCGAGGCGCTGGCCGGCTTTGCCCAGGGGCAGCCGCAGGCGCGGGTGAGTCTGGAAAGCCTGGAGTCGCCCCTGCTGGAATCGGCGCTGGCCGAGCAGCGCTATGACCTGGGCCTGGTCGAGCGGCATGAAGCCCCCGCCGCCTGCACGCTGCAGACGCTGCTGGTGGCCGACGAGGTGGCGGTGCTGCCCGCCGGGCATCCGCTGGCGGCGCGGGAGCGACTGACGCCGGCCGACTTCGCCGGCCAGCCCTTCGTCAGCCTGGCGCCCACCGACCCCTACCGCCAGCAGATCGACGCGCTGTTCGCGCAGGCCGGCATCGAGCGCACGCTGCGCCTGGACACGCCCAGCGCGGTGTCGGTCTGCGCGCTGGTGCGCCAGGGGCTGGGGCTGGGCATCGTCAACCCGCTGACCGCGCTGGAGATGGCCGGCCCGGCGCTGCTGGTGCGGCCGCTGAGCGTCTCGATCCCCTTCCATGTGGCGCTGGTGCGGCCCGCCTGGCGGGCGGTGCACCCGCTGCGGGCCGAATTGGAGGCGGCGCTGAGTGCCGCGGCACAGCGGCTGCAGCAGCGTCTGGGCGGCTGAGCTCAGCGCAGCAGGTGACGCTGGAAAAAGGCCACGGTGCGTTGTTCCACCGCGGGCACGGTGGCGGCGCGGTCGAAGCCGGGCGGATCGGCCAGCAGCCGGCCGGCCAGGCCGCCCACTGGCGGCGGCGGCGACAGCATCGCGCCGTGCCCGCCGTCGGGCAGGGTGGCCAGATCCTCACAGCCGGTGCAGCCCTGCAGCACGCGCAGACCATGCCAGGCCGGAAGCAGCCAGCGGTCCTGCGCGGCGTTGACCAGGCCCAGCGGCACCGCGGGCCGCTGCAGCGAGGCGGGGTCGAAATCGGCGGCCAGCGGCACCACGGCCACCACGGCGGCGATGCGCTCGTCGCGCTCATGGCGCCAGGTGGTGTCGCTGCCGAATCGGCTGTCCAGCGCGCGCGGCGCCAGCCAGCGCTTCAGGCCGTCGAGCGGGCCACCGGTGAGCTCGGCGTACAGGCCCACGCAGGCCGCGAAGTCCTCGGCGATGTGTTGCCGGCAATGCTCGGCGAACCGGGCGGGTGACCAGCGGCCGCCGGCCAGTTCCAGCGCCGTGTGGCCGCCGGCCGACAGGCCCCACAGACCCACGCGCCGGGCGTCCAGGCCGGGCCAGCGGCCATCGGCCAGCACGGCGTCGATCGCCCGCCGCACCTCGCCAGGGCGGCGGCTCCAGCTCTCGGGCCCTGGGGTGCCGGGATCCCCGGCGTGATCGCCCCGGTGCTGGGGCAGGGCCACGACGAAGCCGGCCTCGGTGAGCCGGCGCGCCAGGTCCAGGTGCACCCAGGGCGTGCCGCCCGAGCCGTGCGACAGCACCACCAGCCGGCCGTTGCCGGCAGCGGGCGGGGCGTCGGTGGCCAGCGGCACCGGCTGCCAGCCGGCCCACACCGGCCGTTCGGCCGCATCGCTGGGGTAGAAGACCGTGACCGGTCCGTCGTCGCCGCTGGCGGGCAGGCGGGTCATGCCCAGTCCCGCCCAGGCGGGGGACAGGGTGGCACCGGCGCACAGCGCCAACGCAGCCAGGAAACGGTCCAGGAAACGGCCCAGGGGCCGGGAACATGCAAGCGTCATCGTCAGCTCCTTGCGGCGGCGACGGCCACCGTGGAGCGCAGGGTCGCGCTGGCGGCTGCGGCGGTCTGCGCGATTCCTGCAAGCAGCCAGGCCGGGCTGGCCGATTTCAGGAATCGGCCAGCTGCTGGCGCCGGAACTCGGTGGGCGTCTGGCCGGTCGCGGCCTTGAAGGCGCGGTTGAACGGGCCGATCGACTGGAAGCCCACGTCCAGCGCGATCGCCAGCACCGCCTGGTCGCGCCGCGCCGGGTCGGCCAGCGCGGCCTGCGCGGCGGCAATGCGGTGGCTGTTGATGAAGGCGCTGAAATGGCCGTGGCCCAAGCGATCGCGGATCACCCGGCGCAGCCGGTACTCCGGGCAGCCCAGGCGCGCGGCCAGCGCGCCGATGCCCAGCTCGCCCTGGCGCCACAGCTGGTCCTGCTGCATCGCGCGCTGCAGCCGCTCGGCGGTCAGATCGTCATCGGGGTCGCGCGGCGCGACGGCCGCTGTGGGCGGAGCCACGTCGGGCGACGGGGGCGGTGCGGCCGGGGCGGCGGGCGCCGGACCGATGAACCAGCCCAGGTCGTCGCGCAGCCGGGCCATGCCCAGGACCACCGCGGCCAGCATGGCGGCCACCATGGCCGAGTCCAGCAGCGCCGCCCCGCCCACCAGCCGCCCGCCGGGCTGGCCCAGGCGCAGCGCCAGCTGGACCAGCGTGTAGGCGCCGCCGCCGGCGACGATCACCAGGCGCAGCCGGCGCCGGGGCTCGACAAGGTCGCCGCGCCAGTGCCGCAGCGCCACCCACAGCGCGCCGGCGGCACAGGCCAGCGGCAGCAGGCGCTGGGCCGCGGCGGCGGCTTGCGCCCAGCCCTCGTCGCGCCCGGTGCAGCCCAGCGACACGTTGAAGACGCCCAGCGCCACCGCCGCCAGCCAGGCCAGCGGCCAGTGCGATGGCGCCTGGCCGTCGGCACGGAACAGGGTCAGGGCCAGCGCCCAGAACAGCAGGGCGTTGGCCACCGCCACACCCACCAGCGGCGCAAGCGCGGCCCGCGACAGCGAGGATTCCACGCCGGGGTGGCCCGCCAGCGTCTGCACCACCAGGCCGGCCAGCAGCAGCCGGCCGATCCGCGCCGCCGGGCTGGTCGCGCCGGCACGCCACAGCCACGCTGCCAACAAGGCCGCCAGCGCGGCGGCGGCGCCGCGCAGCAGGGAATCCATCCAGGCCAGCCAGTCCATGGGGCGGCAGTGTCGGCGAAAAGGCGGGCACAAAAAAACCCGCAGCGGCGTCCCGCGGCGGGTTTTTCAGGGGAAGCGACTGAGGATCAGTACAGCTTCTTGGGCAGCTGCATGCTGCGCACGCGCTTGTAGTGGCGCTTGACCGCGGCGGCCTTCTTGCGCTTGCGCTCGGCGGTGGGCTTCTCGTAGAACTCGCGGGCGCGCAGTTCGGTCAGCAGGCCGAGCTTTTCGATGGTGCGCTTGAAACGGCGCAGGGCGACGTCGAACGGCTCGTTTTCCTTGACGCGGATGGTGGTCATTGACAGGGGGTTCCTAGGGGTAGTTGCGCTCGGTGTCCGGCGCCGGCCGGTGCAGGCTCTGCAATCAAAGCACCACACGGTTTCCGGAAAACTGCCAGGGCTGGATCGACACGCGGTTTGCCAGCAAAGACGGCGATTCTATGCCAAAACTCGCACGATCGGCAAATCGGGCGCCGAGGGCGTTGTCGACACTTCGGGCTGGGTAGACTGCGGGCATCCTTCTACAACCTCCGGAAACTCGACATGAGCATTCAGACTGTGGGCGTCGTCGGCGCCGGCACCATGGGCAATGGCATCGCGCAGGCCTGCGCGGTGGTGGGCATCGACGTGGTGATGGTGGACATCAGCGAGCAGGCGGTGGCCAAGGGCCTGGCCACGGTGGCGGGCAGCCTGGACCGCCTGATCAAGAAGGAGAAGATGACCGAGGCCGAGAAGGCCGCCGCGCTATCGCGCATCCGCGGCAGCACCGACTACGGCGCGCTGACCGGCGCCCAGCTGGTGATTGAGGCCGCCACCGAGAACGAGGCGCTGAAGGTGAAGATCCTGCAGCAGCTCGACGGCCTGCTGCCCGCCGAGACCCTGGTGGCCACCAACACCAGCTCGATCAGCATCACCAAGCTGGCGGCGGCGACGAAGCGCGCCGACCGCTTCATCGGCATGCATTTCTTCAACCCGGTGCCGATGATGGCCCTGGTCGAGATCATCCGCGGCCTGCAGACCAGCGACGCCACGCATGATGCGGTCAAGGCCATGGCGCTGCGCCTGGGCAAGCAGCCGATCACGGTGAAGAACGCGCCGGGCTTCGTGGTCAACCGCATCCTGGTGCCGATGATCAACGAGGCCTTCTTCGTGCTGGCCGAGGGCCTGGCCACGCCCGAGGAGATCGACGCCGGCATGAAGCTGGGCTGCAACCACCCGATCGGTCCGCTGGCGCTGGCCGACATGGTGGGCCTGGATGTGTGCCTGGCGGTGATGAATGTGTACTTCGAGGAGTTCGCCGACTCGAAGTACCGGCCGTGCCCGCTGCTCAAGGAAATGGTGGCGGCTGGCTGGCTGGGCCGCAAGACCGGGCGCGGCGTCTACACCTACTGAGAACCGGCTCAGAGCCGGCCCACGCAGCCGGGGGCGCCGCAGCGGCAGGTCAGCCGGCCCTCGTGGTGGGTCTCGCCGTAGTTGACGGTGATTTCCTCGCCGGGGGCGATGTCGCGCAGTGCGTAGAACTCGATGCGGCCGTCGCGGATCGTCAGCCGTCCGTTGGGCTGGCAGCTGTGGTTGGTGAAGCGCATCGGGTCGGTGGAACTGGCCAGGTCGACCGCCGACTTGTGGCTGACCTCGACGATCATGATGCGCGCCAGCGTGGCGGCGCGGCGGCGCGCTTCGGACACGCTGATCGCCTCGCCCCGCACCTCGCCGATCTTGTGGCCGCGCCGCGCCGGCTCCAGCGCGAAGACGCCGTAGCCGTCGATCGGGCTGCGGCGCACCGTGACGTCGACCTTCTGGTAGGGCTGGCGAACGAACAGGGCGCCCATCGCGGGGCGGCTCAGAGGCCGGTGGCCGTCGGCAGGTGCGGCGCGGGAACGACCGCGTCGCCCTTCCAGCCCTTCTTGCGGTGTTCGGCGATGACGTTGGTGTAGATGCCCCCGCGCACATACCAGCGCGCGGTGATGCGCGCGTAGCGCGGCTTCGTGGTGGCCACGATCTTGGACAGGATGTCGTTGGTCACCTTCTCGTGGAAGGCGCCTTCATGGCGGAAGCTCCACATGTACATCTTCAGGCTCTTGAGCTCCACGCAGAGCTGGTCGGCCACCATGTCGATCGTGAAGTGCGCGAAGTCCGGCTGGCCGGTCAGCGGGCAGTGGCAGGTGAACTCGGGCACCTGGAACTGGATCACATAGTCGCGCTCCGGCGCCGGGTTGGGAAAGACGTGCAGTTCCTTGCTGGGCGCGCTGGGCGGGTTCGGCGGCAGCGGGCGCTGCTGCGGTGCGGTGGCCTCGGCGCTGCGGGCGGGCTTCTTCGGGGTGGCGGCGGTGCGGGCCATGGTGAACGGTCGTGATCGGTCAGGGAAAGTGCGAATGCTACCATCGCCGCTACCCGGCAAGGGCTCAGGGGTGCTTGATTAGTTCAAATAAATCAAGGACTTAGATTCATCGAAGGGCGGCGACACCTCTGCTGACGGACGCCGCCCGGCGGCTTTGCAAAACTTGACCTGGCGCGCGGTCAACCACACTGACCCCGGCGCCGTCTGAGACATCGGAGGATCGACTGCATGCCCACCACCCGTGATGCCTACATCGCCGCTTTTCGCTTCGGCCTGGGCGAGGCCTCGCTGGAGGCCGTCGGCGCCGACCCGCGGGGCTGGTTGCTGTCCCAGGTCGGCCCGGCCGACCCGCCTGCCCGCGCGGTGCGCAACGCCGAGGACGTGCTGGCCGACCGTCACCGCGTGCACAAGCTGGCCCGCGAGCTCAAGCGCAGCAGGAAAGCGGCCGCGCAGGACCCCGGCCAGATGGCCATGGCGCCCGACGGCGCCGACCCCAACATGGGCCCGACCAAGGCCGCCAAGAAGGTCATCCGTGCCTCGGATGCCGGCAAGGACAGCGTGGACCTGAACCAGGCCACCCGCGACGACCGCTACATCCGGCTGCGCACCGCACTGGGCACCGGGCGACCCTTCGCCGAGCACCTGGTGTGGTTCTGGGCCAACCACTTCACCGTCTCGGCGGCCAAGGGCAAGGCGCGGGGCCTGGTGGGCAGCTTCGAGCGTGACGCGATCCGCCCGCACATTGCCGGCACCTTCGAGGCCATGCTGCGCGCCAGCACCACCCACCCGGCGATGCTGCAGTACCTGGACAACCAGCACTCGGCCGGTCCCAATTCGCCGCATGTGCAGCGGGCCCGAGGCGGCTACCGCACCGACAAGAACGTCGACAAGGTCCGCGGCCTGAACGAGAACCTGGCGCGCGAGCTGATGGAGCTGCACACCCTGGGGGTGGCACGCAACGATGGCAGCGCCGCCTACAGCCAGGCCGATGTCACCGCGATGGCCGCGGTGCTCACCGGCTGGCGGCCACCGCAGGACGTGCCCGGCCAGCGCGCACGGCCGCTGTTCGACGCCAGCTGGCACGAGCCGGGCAGCAAGCAGGTGATGGGCCGCAGCCTGCCCGAAGGCCCCGGCGCGCTGGACGAGGCGCTGCACATGCTGGCTGCCCACCCGGCCACGGCGCGGCACGTCTGCGCGCGCATGGCCAGGCACTTCGTCGCCGACGAGCCGCCGCCGGCGCTGGTCGAGCGCATGGTCAGCGCCTGGCAGCGCAGCGGCGGCCAGCTGACCCAGGTCACGCAGGCCATGGTCACCGCCCCCGAGGCCTGGGTGAGCTCGGCCGCCAAGCTGCGCACGCCGGAAGAGTTCGCGGTCTGCAGCCTGCGCATGCTGGGCCAGACCGGCGAGTCGGTGGCGGTGGCGGCCGATGCCGGCATCGTCGGCATGGGCCAGGAGGTGCAGTCCGCGCCGTCGCCGGCCGGCTGGCCCGAGCGCTCCGAGGAGTGGCTGGGGCCCGAGGCCATGTGGACCCGCGTGGAATGGGCCCAGCAGCTGTCGCGCCGACTGGGTGGTCACCAGGATGCACGCGTCATCGCCCGGCAGGCGCTGGGCGAGGGGCTGTCCGAGCGCACCGCCCGCCAGATCAGCCAGGCCGCCGATGGCGAGCAGGCCTTGACGATGCTGTTGCTGGCCCCCGAGATCCAGCGCCGCTGAGGAGCACACAGATGAACCACGACGATCTGCCGCTGAACAACCTGTCCCGCCGCCGCTGGCTCGGGGGCGTGGCTGCGCTGGCCTCCACGATGGCCGTGCCGCGGCTGGTGATGGCCGGCGCGGCCGGACCCGAGGACCCGCGCATGGTGTTCGTCATCCTGCGCGGCGGGATGGACGGCCTGGCTGCGGTGCCGGCGCTGGGCGACCCCGACTTCGCCTCGGCCCGCGGCCCGATGGCCCAGTACGGCCGGCCCACGCTGCCGCTGGAGCAGGGCTTCGCGCTGCACCCTGAACTGGGCAAGCTGCACGAGGCCTACAAGGCCGGCGAGCTGACCGTGGTCCACGCGGTGGCCCAGCCCTACCGCGAACGCTCGCACTTCGATGGCCAGCAGCTGCTGGAGTCGGGCGGCTTGCAGCCCTACACGCTGCGCGACGGCTGGCTGGGCCGCGCGCTGAAGGTGGGGGGCCTGCGCAAGGGCCTGGCGATTGCCAACGCCGTGCCGCTGGTGCTGCGCGGCTCGCCGGGCGTGGACACCTGGGCACCGTCGGCACTGCCCGACCCGCCCACCGAGCTGCTCGAGCGGCTGCGGATGCTGTACGCCGACGACAAGGAACTGCTCACCGCCCTGTCGCGGGCGCAGTCGCTGCGTGACGACCAGGGCGGCAACATGGCCTCGGTCGACCCGCGCAAGGGCGGGCACGACGCCTTCCGCAACCTGGCCAAACGCGCGGCCGAGTTCCTGTCGCAGCCCAACGGCCCGCAGATTGCGGTGCTGGAGCTGGGCGGCTGGGATTCGCACACCAATGCGGTGTCGCCCACCGGGCGGCTGGCGCACAACTTCTCGGTATTGGACGCCGGCCTGGGGCAGCTGCGTGAGACGCTGCAGGCCTCATCGGCCTGGCGCCGCACGGTGGTCGTGGCGGCCACCGAGTTCGGCCGTACCGTGGCCACCAATGGCACTCAGGGCACCGATCACGGCACCGCCAGCGCGGCCTTCGTGCTGGGAGGTGCGGTGCGTGGAGGACGGGTGCTCACCGACTGGCCCGGCCTGGCCCCGGCCCGGTTGCACGAGCGACGCGATCTGCGCCCGACCACCGATCTGCGCGCCGTCTTCAAGGGCGTGCTGGCCGACCACATGCGCCTGCCCAGTCAGGCCCTGTCACAGACGGTGTTCCCGGACAGCGCCGCGATCGCACCGCTGCGACTGATGGCCTGATGACGGGTCTGCGCGCCACCGGGCGCGCCGGGCCGCGGTGGTATCATCCGAGCCTTCCGGGCCACCGCTAGGTGGTTGAATTTTCTAAATAAATCAACGACTTAGAGCGACGGCGCGGTCGCTGCCAGGGCTTGCATGGCGAGGCCGGCCGGCCCGCCGTTCACGACTTGTTTCATGCGGCTCAACCAGATCAAGCTCTCAGGCTTCAAGTCGTTCGCCGAGCCCACCACCTTCCAACTGCCCGGGCAGCGCGTCGGCGTGGTGGGACCCAACGGTTGCGGCAAGTCCAACATCATGGACGCGGTGCGCTGGGTGCTGGGCGAGAGCAAGGCGTCCGAGCTGCGTGGCGAGTCCATGCAGGACGTCATCTTCAACGGCTCCGGCAACCGCAAGCCCGCCAGCCGCGCCAGCGTGGAGCTGGTCTTCAGCAATGAGGATGGCCGCGCCGGCGGCAGCTGGAACCAGTACAGCGAGATCGCCGTCAAGCGGGTGCTCACGCGGGACGGCGCCAGCAGCTACTACATCAACAACCAGCCGGTGCGCCGGCGCGATGTGCAGGACGTGTTCCTGGGCACCGGCCTGGGCCCGCGCGCCTACGCCATCATCGGTCAGGGCACGATCAGTCGGATCATCGAGTCCAAACCTGAGGAACTGCGGCTGTTCCTGGAAGAGGCCGCGGGCGTCTCCAAGTACAAGGAGCGCCGCCGCGAGACCGAGAACCGGCTGAAGGACACCCGCGAGAACCTCACCCGCGTGGAAGACATCCTGCGCGAGCTGGGCAGCAACCTCGACAAGCTCGAACGCCAGGCCGAGGTGGCCGCGCAGTACCGCGGCCTGCAGGAGCAGGGCACACTGAAGCTGCACCAGCTGTGGTTCCTCAAGCACCGCGACGCGGCGGCCGAGGAGGAACGCGTCAAGTTGGCAGCACTCGAGGCCACCAACGCACTGGAATCGCGCCTGGCCGAGCTGCGCCATGTCGAAGCCGAACTCGAAACCATCCGCCAGGCCCATTACGCCGCCAGTGATGCGCTGCATGCCCGCCAGGGCGATCTGGCCCAGGCGCAGCTGGAGGTGAGCCGGCTGGAAGAGCGCATCCGCTACGTGGTCGAGGGCCGCCAGCGTGCCCAGGCGCGACTGGCCGAACTGGTCGCGCAGAACGCCCAGTGGAGCGAGCGCCGCACCGAGGCCGAGGCCGAGCTGGAATCGATCGCCGAGCAGATCCTTGCCGCCGAGGAACAGGCCGAGGTGCTGGCCGCGCAGGCCGAGGAAGAGTCGCTGAACGCGCCCACCCACGAGGATGCGGTGCGCGCGGCCCAGGCCCGCGCCAACCAGCAGCGCCAGCAGGTGGCCCTGGTGCAGCAGCAGATCCAGCTGCTGGCCGCCGAGAGCCGCAACATCGACGAGCAGATGAAGGGGCTGCGCAGCCGCCGCGAGCGCCTGGCTGCCGAGCGCCAGGGCCTGGCCTCGCCCGATCTGGACAAGCTGGCCGCGTTGCGCGAGGACAGCGCAGCCGCCGACGAGGTGCAGGCCGAGGCCGAGGCCCGCGCCCAGGCCCTGGGCGACGAGGTGCCGCAGCTTGACGAGCGCCGACGCGCCCAGCAGGAGCTGGTCAACCGCGAATCGGCCCGCCAGGCCGACCTGAGCGCGCGGCTGGACGCGCTGCGTGCCCTGCAGGAAAAGGTGCAGACCGAGGGCAAGTTGAAGCCCTGGCTGGCCAAGCACGGTCTGGACGGCCTGGCCGGTCTGTGGACGAAGATCCACATCGAAGCGGGCTGGGAAGTGGCGCTGGAATCGGCGCTGCGCGAGCGCATGAACGCGCTGGCCGTGGGCCGGCTGGACATCGTGCGCGCCTTCGCCGCGGATGCGCCGCCGGCCAAGCTGGCCTTCTACTCGCCGCCGGCTGCCGGCATCCAGAACACCCACCAGACACTGCCGCGGCTGTCCGATCTGCTGCGCCTGAACGACGCCGGCCTGAAGGCATTGCTGAACGACTGGCTGGAGGGCGTCTACACCGCCGACAGCCTGGACACCGCGCTGGCCCAGCGCGGCCAGCTGACCCACGGCGAGGTCATCATGACCCGCGAAGGCCATGCGGTCTCGCAGTTCGCGGTGGGCTTCTACGCCCCCGACTCCGAGCAGGCCGGTCTGCTGGCGCGGGCGCAGGAGATCGAGAACCTGGAGCGTGAGTCGCGCGCCCAGCACCTGCTGGCCGACGAGGCCCGCACCGGGCTGGTCCGCGTCGAGGCGGCGTTCACCGAGGCCTCCAGCCGCCTGGCCCAGGCCCGCCGCGAGGCCACCGACGCGCAGACCCGTGCCCACCAGCTGCAGGTTGAACTGCTGCGCCTGTCGCAGCAGGCCGAGGCCTCGTCGGCCCGCCGTGGGCAACTCGACGAGGAGCTGGCCGAGGTCGATGCGCAGATGGAGGAGCTGGCCGAGCGCCGTGCCACCGGCGAGGGCCGATTCGAGGAACTCGACCTGCAGCTGGCCGAGACGCAGGAGCACCATGCCCAGCTCGAGGAGGACGTGATCGCCGCCGAGCGCCGGCTGGCCGGTGCACGCGAGCAGCTGCGCGCGCTGGAGCGCCAGGCGCAGGAGGCGCAGTTCCAGGCGCGGGCGCTGTCGGCGCGGCGCGGTGAGCTGCAGCGCCAGGTCGAGACCGCCGCGCAGCAGGTGCGCGCCAACGAGCAGGCCGGCGAGCAACTGCAGCTGGAGCTGGGCGCGTTCGACGACCAGGCCGCGCAGGCCGGGCTGCAGGACGCGCTGGCGCTGCAGGCCGAGAAGGCCGAAATCCTGGGCGCCGCCCGCAGCGAGTACGACGAGCTCAGTGCCAAGCTGCGCGCTGCCGACGAGCAGCGGCTGCAGTTCGAGCGCAGCCTGGACCCGCTGCGTGAACAGATCACCAAGCTGCAGCTGGAGCAGCAAGCCGCCAGCCTGGGTGGTGCCCAGTACCTGGAGCAGCTCACCGCAGCCGAGGTGGACCTGGCCGCCTTGGCCCAGAACATCGCGGACCACAACGTCAAGCTGTGGGGCCTGCAGGGCGAGATCGACCGCATCAACCGCGAGATCGCGGGCCTGGGCGCGGTCAACCTGGCGGCACTGGACGAGCTGACGGCGGCGCGTGAGCGCAAGACCTTCCTCGATGCGCAGAACGCCGACCTGATCGACGCCATCACCACGCTGGAAGACGCGATCCACAAGATCGACCTGGAAACCCGCGACCTGCTGATGACCACCTTCAACCTGGTCAACGAGGGCTTCGGACGCATGTTCCCCAGCCTCTTCGGCGGTGGCCAGGCCAGGCTGATCATGACCGGCGACGAGGTGCTTGACGCCGGCGTGCAGGTGATGGCGCAGCCGCCGGGCAAGAAGAACAGCACCATCCATCTGCTGTCGGGTGGCGAGAAGGCGCTCACCGCGATCGCGCTGGTGTTCGCGATCTTCCTGCTCAACCCGGCGCCGTTCTGCCTGCTCGATGAGGTGGACGCGCCGCTGGACGACGCCAACACCGAGCGCTACGCGCGCCTGGTCAGCGAGATGTCCAAGGGCACGCAGTTCCTGTTCATCTCGCACAACAAGATCGCGATGGAGATGGCCGAGCAGCTGATCGGCGTGACGATGCAGGAACAGGGCGTGTCGCGCATCGTCGCGGTGGACATGGAAGCCGCCGTCGGCATGGTCGAGGGATGACAGGAGTCGTCGAACAATGAGTCTGACCGTGGCACTGGCCATCCTGGCCGGCGTGGTGTTGCTGGGCGTGGTGGTGCATGGCGCCTGGACGACGCGCCGCGCCGGGCCGCGCCAGCCGCAGGTGGTGGACAACGCCGAGCCCGCACACCGGCTGGAGCCCACGCTGGGGGGCGTCGACCCCGCACCGGCCACGATCGACGGCGAGCCGGTGGTCGGCCTGCCCGACCCGGTGCGCACCGCGGTGGCCACGCGGCGTGCGGCACGCATCGATGCGCTGATCGACGCCATCGCCACCGTCGCACCGGAAACCCCCATCAGCGGCGAGTTGGCGCTGCAGCACCTGCCCACCACGCGCCGCGCCGGCTCCAAGCCCTTTCACATCGAAGGTCTGGACAGCGAGACCGGTGACTGGGAACAGCCCCAGGCCGGTCACCGCTACACCGAGTTCCAGGCCGCGGTGCAACTGGCCAACCGGCATGGCGCCCTCAACGAGATCGAGTACTCCGAGTTCGTGCAGAAGGTGCAGGCCTTTGCCGATGCTGTGGGCGCGATGCCCGATTTCCCCGACATGCTCGATGCCGTCGCACGCGCCCGCGAGCTGGACGCGTTCTCCAGCGCCCACGATGCCCAGCTGACCGCGGTGCTGCGCGCCAACTCGGTGGCCTGGAGCGTGGGCTACCTGCAGCAGTGCGCCGGCCGCCATGGCTTCGTGCCCGGCGTGGTGCCGGGTCGGCTGGTGCTGCCGTCGACCGAGGAAGGCGCGCCGCCGGTGCTGGTGCTGGCCTTCGACCACCAGGCCGCGCTGGCCGAGGATCCGGGTGAGGCGGCGCTGCGCGAAGTCACGCTGAGCCTGGACGTGCCGCAGACCCCCGAGGCCGCCGAGCCCTTCTCCGCCTGGCAGGAACAGGCGCGTCGCCTGGCTGACGATCTGGACGCCACGCTGGTGGACGACCAGGGCCAGCCGATCACGCTGCACGCGTTCGCCGCCATCGGCGCCGAACTGCTGCGCCTGTACCGCGCGCTGGAGTCCCGCGACCTGGCCGCCGGCAGCCTGGCCGCGCGACGACTGTTCAGTTGACGCCGCGCAGAGCCGCTGCGCGCGGCTGGCCGGTGGCAGCCAGGGCTGCCGGTATCATCGCCCATCCACATTGCCTGCCCGTACGGAGGCCTGCATGAGTCGTTGGGACACGCGCGCGCTGCGGCGCTGCGCCCTGGGTCTGTTCGCCTGCCTGGCCGCTGCCTCGGCCCCGGGCCAGACCCCTGCGCCCGACGCCAAGGCCCTGGAGCGCGGTGCCCGGCTGATCGGCTTCTGCGCCAACTGCCATGGCGCCAACGGCAATTCCACGGCGCCGGAGATTCCCAACCTGGCGGGCCAGAACCCGGCCTACCTGGACGAGCAGATGCGGCGCTTCATCGACGGCCGCCGCAAGGACCCGTTCATGAGCGGCCTGATCAAGGCCATGAGCCCGGCCGAGCGCGCCGATGCGGTGGCCTATCTGGCCGCCCAGACCATGCAGCCCAGCGCGCCGCCAGCGCCCGCCGCCCAGGTGGCCGAGGGCCGCGCCTACTACGGCAAGGTGTGCTTTCGCTGCCATGGCGAGCAGGCCCGGGGTGATGCCACCGTGCCGCGCCTGGCCGGCCAGCAGCCTGGCTACGTCGTCAAGAGCCTGAAGCGCTACCGCGACGGCACCGGCGAGCGGCTGGAGCCGGTGATGGCGGCCAACACGAAGATGATGAGCGACGCGCAGATCCAGGCCGTTGCCGCCTACGTGGCGAGCCTGCGATGAGGCGATCGGCTGCGTACACTCGCAGCCATGTCCCAGACGCCTGATCTTTTCGGCCCCAGCCCCGCCGAGCAGGCGGCTGCGCTGCGCGCGCAGCTGCACCACCACGCCCACCGCTACTACGTGCTGGATGCGCCGGAGATTCCCGACGCCGAATACGACCGTCTGTTCCAGGCGCTGCAGGCGCTGGAGGCGGAGCATCCCGAGCTGCTGACGCCCGACTCGCCCACGCAGCGCGTGATCGGCCGGGTGCTTGACGGCTTCGCGCCGGTGCGCCACGCGGTGCCGATGCTCAGCATCCGCACCGAGACCGACACCACGCCCGCCGGCGCCGAGGCCTTCGATGCCCGCGTGCGGCGCGAGCTGGCGCTGCCCGAAGAGGCCCCGCCAGTGGCCTATGCCGCCGAGCTGAAGTTCGACGGCCTGGCGATCAACCTGCGCTACGAGCGCGGCGTGCTGGTCCAGGCCGCCACGCGGGGTGATGGCGAAACCGGCGAGGACGTCACGCAGAACATCCGCACCGTCAACCAGATTCCCCTGCGCCTGCAGGACGCCGAGCCCGAGGTGCTGGAAGTGCGCGGCGAGGTCTACATGCGCCGCGATGACTTCGAGGCGCTCAATGAACGCCAGCGCGGCCTGATTGCCGCCGGCGCCAGGAACGAGAAGACCTTCGTCAACCCGCGCAATGCCGCGGCTGGCGCGGTGCGGCAGCTCGATCCGGCGATCGCCGCGAAGCGCCCCTTGAGCTTCTTCGCCTACGGCCTGGGTGAGGTGCGTGGCTGGGATGTGCCCGCCACCCACCATGGCCTGCTGGAGGCCCTGGCGGCGCTGGGCCTGCCGGTGTGCGAGCACCGTGCGGTGGTCGAGGGCGCGGCCGGCCTGTCGGCCTTCCACCAGCGCATCGGCGCGCTGCGCGACAGCCTGCCGTTTGACATCGACGGCGTGGTCTACAAGGTCAACGACCGCGCGCTGCAGGAGCGTCTGGGCTTCGTCACCCGCGAGCCGCGCTGGGCGGTGGCGCACAAGTACCCGGCGCAGGAGCAGATGACGCGTCTGCTGGACATCGACATCCAGGTCGGCCGCACCGGCAAGCTCACCCCGGTGGCCAAGCTCGAGCCGGTGTTCGTGGGCGGCACCACCGTCAGCAATGCCACGCTGCACAACGAGGACGAGGCCCGGCGCAAGGACGTGCGCGTGGGCGACACCGTGATCGTGCGCCGTGCCGGCGACGTGATCCCCGAGGTGGTGGGCGTGGTGCTGGAGCGCCGTCCGGCTGATGTGGGCGAGCCGTTTGATCTGTACCAGCGCCTGCAGGGCCGCTGCCCGGTGTGTGCCAGCCCGATCGAGCGCGAGGAGGGCAGTGCCGACTGGCGCTGCACCGGCGGCCTGACCTGCCCGGCGCAGCGCAAGCAGGCGCTGCTGCACTTTGCCGGCCGCCGGGCGATGGACATCGAGGGCCTGGGCGACAAGCTGGTCGACCAGCTGGTGGATGCCGGCATCGTCCAGGCGGTGCCTGACCTCTACAAGCTGGGCTTCACCGCGCTGGCCGCGATGGAGCGAATGGGCGAGAAGTCGGCGCAGAACCTGTTGGCCGGCATCGAGAAGAGCAAGTCCACCACGCTGGGCCGCTTCCTGTTCGCGCTGGGCATCCGCCAGGTGGGCGAGGCCACGGCCAAGGACCTGGCGCGCCACTTCGGCACGATCGATCGGCTGATGGACGCGCGGGTGGAGGAACTGCTGGAGGTCAACGATGTCGGACCGATCGTGGCCGAGAGCATCCGCCATTTCTTCGACCAGCCGCTGCACCGCGAGGTGGTCGAGCAGTTGCGCGCCGCTGGCGTTCACTGGCCCGACGAGCAGGGCACCGCCAGCGACGCGCCGCGCCCGCTGCTGGGCAAGGTGCTGGTGCTGACCGGCACGCTGCCCACGCTGGGCCGCGACGAGGCCAAGGACCTGATCGAGGCGGCCGGCGGCAAGGTCAGCGGATCGGTCTCGAAAAAGACAACCTGGGTGGTGGCCGGCGAGGAGGCCGGCTCCAAGCTGGACAAGGCGCGCGAGCTGGGCGTGCCGGTGATCGACGAGGCCGGCCTGCGTGCGCTGCTGGCCGGTGATGGACAGGAGCCCTGACGATGGCCGTGCGAGAGATCCTGAGAATGGGCGACCCGCGCCTGCTGCGCGTGGCGCAGCCGGTGACCGCCTTTGACACGCCCGAACTGCATGCGCTGGTGGCCGACATGGAAGAGACCATGGCGGCCGCCCGCGGCGCCGGGCTGGCCGCGCCGCAGATCGGCGTGGACCTGCAGCTGGTGATCTTCGGTGTCGAGCGCAGCGAGCGCTACCCCGATGCCCCCGCCGTGCCGCGCACCGTGCTGCTCAACCCGGTGATCACGCCGCTGCCCGGGCCCGATGGCGCGCCGGACGAGGAAGAGGGCTGGGAAGGCTGCCTCAGCGTGCCCGGCCTGCGCGGCGTGGTGCCACGCCACCGGCGCATCCGCTACAGCGGGGTCGACATCGCCGGCCGGCCGATCGAGCGCGAGGCCGAGGGCTTCCACGCCCGCGTCGTGCAGCACGAGTGCGACCACCTGATCGGCCGCCTGTACCCCACCCGCATGCGCGACCTCACCCGCCTGGGCTTCACCAGCGTGCTGTTTCCCGGCCTGGACGACGCCGACGACTGAGTGTGACGGGGCGCAACGCTGTCAGCCGCGCTGCCGCCGGGGGCGTTGATGTCCCTGGAGGCTTGATGACCATGTCCATGCAATTGATTGTTCGCACCCGGGCCAGCCGTTGGCTGGCGGTGGGTGTTCTGGCCCTGACCGGTCTGGCCGCCCAGGCCATGGACGACCCGCCGGGACGCGTCGGCCGCGTGGCCGACGTCCAAGGCCGGGCCTGGCTGCAGGAGGCCGGGCAGGGCGAGTGGATCGACGGCCTGCGCAACCGCCCGCTGACCAGCGGCGACCGCCTGTCCACCGACCGCGACGGCCGGCTGGACCTGCAGATCGGCTCCACCGCGCTGCAACTGGGCACCGGCAGTGAGCTGCAGGTGCTGCGCCTGGACGACGACCGCATCGAGCTGATGCTGGTGGCCGGCAGCCTGGGCCTGCGCGTGCAGGAGCCCGAGGTGGCGCGCGAGATCGAGTTGCGCGCCGGCGACTTCCGCTTCTTGCCGGTGTCGCCCGGCGCCTACCGCATCGACCAGGACAGCCGCAGCAGCCACGGCGGCGTGGGGGCCAGCGGCGAGTTGGCCTTTGAATCGCGCGACGCGCAGCTGAACCTGCGCGCCGGCCAGCGCGCCGAGTTCTGGCTCGACCCCTCGGATGGTCGCACCCACTACAGCTGGTCCACGCTGCCCGGCGACGGCCTGGCCGCCTGGCTGCAGCAGCCGGTGTGGGCGCCGGAGCGCCGCGCCGAGTCGCGCTATGTGTCGCCCGAAATGACCGGTGCCGACGACCTGGACCGCTACGGCCGCTGGGCCGACCACCCCGAATACGGCGCGCTGTGGACGCCGACCACGGTGGTCGCCGGCTGGGCCCCGTACCGCTACGGCCGCTGGGCCTGGGTCTCGCCCTGGGGCTGGACCTGGGTGGATGACGCGCCCTGGGGCTTCGCGCCCTTCCACTATGGTCGCTGGGTGTTCTGGGGCGGCCGCTGGTGCTGGGCGCCGGGCCGCTACATCCGCCGTCCGGCCTACGCCCCGGCGATGGTGGCCTGGGTGGGCAGTCCCGGCGTGAGCATCAGCGTGGGCATCGGGCCGCAGGTGGGCTGGGTGCCGCTGGCGCCGCGCGAGGTCTATTACCCCGCCTACCGGTACTCGCCGCGCTACCTGGAGCATGTCAACCACCCCTACGTCTACGGTCGGCCGGTGCCGCCGCGGCCGCCGCGTGAGCCGGTGATGTACTCGAACCGCGGCGTGCCGGGGGGCGTCACCATGGTGCCGTCCAACGCGCTGCAGCAGCGCCAGACGGTGGCGGTGATGCAGCACCGTCTGGACGACGTCCAGGTGCAGCGGGTGGTGCAGAGCCAGCCGGCGCGGTCCTGGCAGGCCGTCACGCCGCCGGCACCGCAGGGCGCGGTCCAGGCGCCGCGGGTGCTGCCCACCGCCTCGCCCGCCCTGGCCCAGCCGCGTTCGCCGGCCCAGCGCACGCTGCCCAGTGCCGCGGTACGGCCCGAGAACGAGGCCGACGGCAACAGCCGCCGCGACTACCCGCAGCGCATCGCGGTGCCGGAAGCGCCCGGCCGCGCCGAGGCGCCCGCCCGCGTCGAGCCGGCCAACCCGTCGCCCGCCGTGCGCAGCAGCCCGGCCGTGGTGGCGCCGCCCAGCCGCACGCTGCCGCCGGCCGAACCGGCAGTGCGTCCGATGGAGGCCCCGCGTGCACCGGCCGCCCCGGCCGCCCGCCCCGCCGAGGTGGAACGCCCGGTGGCCACGCCGCCCAGCCGCACGCTGCCCCCGGCCGAGCCCACCGTGCGTCCGATGGAAGCGCCGCGGGCGCCGGCCGCCCCGGCCACCCGCCCCGCCGAGGTGGAGCGCCCGATGGCCGTGCCGCCGAGCCGCACGCTGCCCGCCGAGCGTCCGGTGCCGGTTCGCCCGCAGGTCGAGCGTCCACAGGTCGAGCGCCCGCCCGTCGAACGCATGCCGGCCGAGCGCCCGCAGGTGGAACGCGCCCAGCCGGAGCGCCCGCAGGGCGAGCGCCCGGGGCGCCAGCGCGACGCCGAAGGCCGTGGCAACGGCCGACGCGACCGCGACGAACGCTGAACGGCGCCGTCCCGGTCCGCGCTGCCCCGCTCAGCGGGGCAGCAGTGTTTTCAGCGCCGGCCAGACGTTGTCCAGCATCAGCGGATGCGCCTTGGCCAGCGGGTGGATGCGGTCGCTCTGGAACCAGGCCTCGGCGTCCGGCCGGTCGGCCACGCCGGCCAGCAGGAAGGGCACCAGGCCGGCCCGGCGCTCGCGGGCCACGTCCTGGAAGCTGCGGGCGAACTCCTCGGTGTAGGCGCGGCCGTAGTTGGGCGGCACCTGCATGCCCACCAGCAGCACCTTGGCGCCGGCCTGCTGGGCGGCGCTGGTCATCGCCATCAGGTTGTCTCGGGTGCTGGTCACCGGCAGGCCGCGCAGCGCGTCGTTGCCGCCCAGCTCGATCACCACCACCGCGGGCTTGTGCTGCGCCAACAGGCCGGGCAGCCGGCTGCGGCCGCCGGCGGTGGTGTCGCCGCTGATGCTGGCGTTGACCACCTGCAGCGGCGACTTCTGGGCCTTCAGCCGCTCGGCCAGCAGTGCCACCCAGCCGCTGCCGCGCGCCAGGCCGTACTCGGCCGACAGGCTGTCGCCCACGACCAGCAAGACCGGCGCTGCCGTGGGGGCGGCGGTGGCCGCGCTACAGTCGGCGCCGATGCAGGCGATCAGGCCTGCCAGCAGCCCGGCGCGCCGCGCCCTTGAAACCAAGCTCATGTCTGAACCCATCATCGCTGTGGAGCATGTCAGCAAGCGCGTCACCGACGCCACTGGCACGCTGACGATTCTCCACGACATCGACTTCAGCCTGCAGCCGCGGGAGTCGGCCGCCATCGTCGGCGCCTCGGGCTCGGGCAAGAGCACGCTGCTGGCCTTGATGGCGGGCCTGGACGTGCCCAGCGAGGGCACGGTGCGTCTGGCGGGCACCGACCTGTTCGCGCTGGACGAGGACGCGCGCGCCGAGGTGCGGGCGCGCTCGCTGGGCTTTGTCTTCCAGAGTTTCCAGTTGCTGGCCAACCGCACCGCGCTGGAGAACGTGATGCTGCCGCTGGAGCTGGCCGGTGCGGCGCGGGCGCGCGAGCAGGCGGCCGAGATGCTCGACCGCGTGGGCCTGTCGCAGCGCCTGCGCCACTACCCCAAGGTGCTGTCGGGCGGCGAGCAGCAGCGCGTGGCGCTGGCGCGGGCCTTCGTCGTGCGGCCACAGCTGCTGCTGGCCGACGAGCCCACCGGCAGCCTGGACTTCGCCACCGGCGAGTCGGTGATGAACCTGATGCTGGAGCTCAACCGCGAGGCGGGGACGACGCTGGTGCTGGTGACGCATGACCGCGCGCTGGCGGCGCGCTGCGAACGCCAGCTGCACATCGAGGCCGGCCGCCTGATGCCGGCCTGATGCCCGCCTGATGCCCGCCTGATCAGGCCGGCGCGGCCATCGCCTCGGCGCAGGCCATGGCGCTGGCCCAGGCCCACTGGAAGTTGTAGCCGCCCAGCCAGCCGGTCACGTCGACCACCTCGCCGATGAAGTACAGGCCGGGGTGCAGGCGGCTCTCCATCGTCTGCGAGCTGAGGTCGCGGGTGTCGACCCCGCCGGCCATCACCTCGGCCTTGGCCCAGCCCTCGGTGCCACTGGGCGTGAGGGTCCAGTGCTGCAGGCTGTCGGCCAGGCGGCGCAGCGTGGCGTCGGGCACCTGCGGCATCGGCGTGTCGGCGGCGATGCCCTGCAACGCCAGCCAGGTGTCGGCCAGGCGCTGGGTCAGCAGCGCAGCCAGTTCGTTGCCCAGCTGGCGGCGCGACTGCCGCTTGAGCTGCTGCAGGGTCTCGAACAGGTCGGTGCCGGGCAGCAGGTCGATCTGGAGGGGCTGGCCAGGGCGCCAGAAGCTGGAGATCTGCAGCACCGCCGGGCCGCTGAGGCCGCGGTGGGTGAACAGCAGGTCTTCGAGAAAACTCACCGTGTTCGAGCGCTTGCCCTTGCCTGGCACGGCGGTGGAGATGGCCACCGGTCGCGCGATGCCCGCCAGCGGCACGAAGGGTGCCCAGCTGGCGGCGTCGAAGGTCAAGGGCACCAGCGCCTCGCGCGGCGCCACCAGGCGGTGGCCCAGGCGCTCGGCCAGGCGCAGGCCCCAGTCGCTGGCGCCGATCTTGGGCACCGGCAGGCCGCCGGTGGCCACGACCACCTGGCGGGCCAGCACATCGCCGCGGTCGGTGCGGGCGCGCCAGGCGCCGTCCAGCGGCTCCACGGCCTGCACTGCGCAGGGCTGCCAGCGCTCGACGCCGCCCGCCGCGCATTCGCGCAGCAGCAGCTCGATGATGTCCTGCGCCGAGTGGTCGCAGAACAGCTGGCCCTTGTGCTTCTCGTGGAAGGCGATGCCGTGGCGCTGCACCAGCGCGATGAACTCGGATGCCGGGTAGCGCGCCAGCGCTGAGCGGCAGAAGTGCGGGTTCTCGGACAGGTAGTTCGCCGGCCCGGCCTCGCGGTTGGTGAAGTTGCAGCGGCCGCCGCCGGAGATGCGGATCTTCTCGGCCAGCTTGGGCGCGTGGTCGACCAGCAGCACCTTCAGGCCGCGCTGGCCGGCCTGGGCGGCGCAGAACAGGCCCGCAGCGCCGGCGCCGATGACCAGCGCATCGAGCGCGGCGCTCAAGCCGTCAGGCCCTTCCAGAGCATGTAGCTGGCCAGGCCGTAGAGCAGCACCGCAAAGACCCGCTTGAGCTGCGCCACGTTCATCGCGTGGCTGGCGCGCGCGCCCAGCGGCGCCATGGTCACGCTGGCGCTGGCAATCACCAGCAAGGCCGGCAGGTAGAGGTGGCCCAGCGCACCGGGCAGCGCCGGCGGCAGGTTCCAGCCGCCCACCACATAGCCCACGGTGTTGGCCAGTGCGATCGGAAAGCCCAGCGCCGCGCTGGTGCCCACCGCCTGGTGGATTGGCACGTTGCACCAGGTCATGAAGGGCACGCTGACAAAGGCGCCGCCGGCACCGACCAGACCCGACAGGAAGCCGATGCCGGTGCCGGCCGCGCCCTGGCCCGGCGGCCCGGGCATCTGGCGGCTGGGCTTGGGCTGTCGGTTGCGCAGCATCTGCGTGGCCGAGAAGCCCACGAAGAGCGCGAAGCACAGCGCCAGCGCCTGCCCCTTGATCAGCGCGAACGCGCCGGCGCCGGCCAGCAGGCCGCCGGCCACGATGCCCGGTGCCATGCCGCGCACCAGGTCCCAGCGCACCGAGCCCTTCTTGTGGTGGGCGCGCACGCTGGAGATGGAGGTGAACATGATCGTGGCCATCGAGGTGGCGATGGCCATCTTCACCGACACGTCGGCCGGCACGCCGCGCTGGCCCAGGATGAAGGTCATGAACGGCACCATCATCATGCCGCCGCCCACCCCCAGCAGGCCGGCCAGGAACCCGGCCACCAGGCCCAGGGCCAGCAGCTCGGCGATCAAGGTCAGGGACAGATCCATCAACGGTCCAGCAGTTGCGTCACCACCGCCCACTCGGCGGCGCTGACCGGGGTGATCGACAGGCGGCTGCCCTTGCGCAGCAGCTCCATCGTGGCCAGGCGCGGTTCGGCGCGCAGCTCGGCCAGCGTCAGCAGCCGGGTCTTGCGCACGAAGCGCACGTCCACATGCACCCAGCGTGGCGCCTCGGGCGTGGCCTTGGCATCAAAGTACGGGCTGGCGGGGTCGAACTGCGTGGCGTCGGGGTAGGGTGCGCTGGCCACCTCGGCCAGGCCGGCGATGCCCGGCTCGGCGCAGGAGGAGTGGTAGTACAGCACGCCATCGCCCGGGCGCATCGCGTCGCGCATGAAGTTGCGCGCCTGGTAGTTGCGCACGCCGGTCCAGGGCACGGACTGGCCGGGGCGGCGCGCGAGATCGTCGATCGAGCACTCGTCGGGCTCGATCTTCATCAGCCAGCAGGATGGCATGGGGGCGGGGCGTGGGAGGAAAGGTGTCCACCACCAACCGTGGGCCGCATTCCTGAACCCAGGGGATTCAGGTGGGCGAGGTCAGCACGGCGTCGGGTTCATCTGACGCGAGACGATCACACCTGCCGAGCGATGTTCCAAGCCCTGGCTCGCGAGAGCATCGGTTCAAGGAAATATAAAACCCACGCGGAGGTGGCGGACGGCTTGATTCTAGGCCTTGGTCGGCCGCTGCGTGGCCGAGAAGCCCGTGAATTTCAGAGCAATTGCCCGTCGTGGCCCAGCGAGCCGTCGATGCGCTCGATCAGGCGCTGCACCACGGTCTCGTCGAGCGAGGCACCGCTGGCGTCTGACGGGGCTGCGGCGGCCGGGCGGGCGGTCGGCTTCTCGGCCAGGCGGTAGGCCAGGTTCAGCGCGGCCAGCACGGCCATGCGCTCGCGCGCCTTGACCCGGCCGGCGTCGCGGATCGCGCTCATCTCCTGGTCGACGGTGGCGACGGCCTGCTGCAGCAGCGCCTCGCCGCCCTCCGGGCAGCCCAGCAGGTAGCTCTGGCCGAGGATGGTGACTTCGATCTGCTTCATTCGCCGGCCTCGCGGGTCGGGGCCGGGTCGGCGGGCAGGCGCTCGAGCAAGGCGTCGATGCGCGCACGCGCCGCTGCCAGGCGCGACTTCAGGCTGTCACGCTCGCTGGTCGTGGCCTTGAGCTGCTGTTCGAGCAGCTCGTTCGTGCGCTGCAGCTCCTCGTGGCGCAGCACGAGTCGCTCGATGCGTTCGGCGAGATCCGGCAGACGGGACATGGGCCGTGGAACCTTGTCTGAAGCGGCGTGACCCTCATTGTAGAGGGGCCGACGCCACAGGCTGTGGCGGAGGTGGCCGCAGGCGCTTGATCTCGCGCGCCAGGTCGATCACGGCCATGGCGTAGTAGCTGGACCAGTTGTAGCGCGTGACCACCCAGAAATTGCGCGTGCCGGCCACGTAGCTGGGGGCGGCATCGCCGTTCTGCAGTTCGACCAGGGCCAGCGGGCCGGCGTGGGCGCGGGCCGTCTCGTCGAGCACCGCGCCCAGCTCGGTCATGCGCTGGGCGCTGAAGCTGGGCTGGATGTCGGGTGCCAGCAGCGTGGCGCGGGCGCTGGTGTCGGTGGGCGCCTGCACGCCGTAGTGGGTGGGCAGGCCTTTCTCCCAGCCGAACTCGGCAAAGTAGCGGGCGACACTGCTGACCACATCGGCGGGGTTGTGCTCCAGGTCGATGCGGCCGTCGCCGTCGCCGTCGATCGCGTAACGACGGATGCTGCTGGGCATGAACTGCGGCAGCCCGATCGCACCAGCGTAGCTGCCCTTGACGCTGGTGGGATCGCGCTGCTCGGCGTGGCACCAGGTCAGGAAGGCGGCCAGCTCGTCGCGGTAGAAGCCGCTGCGGTCGGAGCGGCCGCTGGGGAAGTCCAGGCTCAGCGTGGCCAGGGCATCCAGCACCCGGAAGTTGCCCCGGATGCGGCCGTAATAGGTTTCGATGCCGACGATGGCCACCACCATCTCCGGCGGCACGCCCCAGCGCGCTTCGGCCTGGGACAGCCAGCGTTCGTTGGCCTGCCAGAAGCGCAGGCCCTCGGTCGCGCGGGCGGCATCGACCATGCGGGCCCGGTAGGCCGACCAGTTCTTCGCCGTGCCCGCCGGCGGCGGCATCACCAGGCGCGTGATGCTGGCCTGGAAGCGTGCCTGGGCCAGCGCACGCAGCACCCAGTCGGGGTCCAGCCCCTGGGCGGCGGCGATCGCCCGGCCCAGGGCCTGGGCGTCCTCGCGTCCCGCATAGCTGACCGCGGTAGCGGGTGGCGGGGAGGCGGCGCGCTGGGTGCGGTGGGGCGCTGCCTGGGCGGCCCAGGTGAACAGCAGCGCGGCGGCAGGCAGGAGCGGGGACCAGGACATGGGCGGGATTATCGGGAGCTGGGGTCAGGCAGGGCCACGGCCCGCCGGGCCTGGCGCAGGCGGCGCTGCCAATCGCGCCAGGACGCACGGGGCTGCGGCGTCCCCGCCACGGCGGGGGCGTAGCGCCAGGCCTGCAGGGCGTCGAGCTGCGCCACCAGTGGTGCTGCGGACGCGCCGTGCCGCTGCTGCAGCTGCCGGGCCATGGCCGCGGGGCTCATGGTGTCGTCGGCCACCACGTCCAGCCGGTCCAGTTCCTGGATCAGCCAGGCCTGCAGCCGTTGCCAGGGCGTGCGGCGGCGCCGGTCCAGCCAGACCCACACCGCGCCTGCCGTGGCCGCCAGGGCCATCAGCACCGCCAGCGCGCGGCCCAGCGTGGCCATGTCTGGCGTCTCGAACCCCAGGTCCTCCAGCAGCCGGTACTGTTCCTGGCGGCCATAGCCCAGCACCCATTGATTCCAGCGGTTGTCCAGCGCCTCGGCCCATTGGCGCAGGACCAGGCTCAGGCCAGGACTGACCGTGTCCAGCGTGCCGGCCACCAGGCCGGTCGGGGCGGGCAGGGCGCGGCCACGCTCGATGCGCTCGGGTGCGACCGCGGCGGTGGGGTCGACGCGCAGCCAGCCCTGGCCCTCGACCCAGATCTCGGCCCAGGCGTGGGCGTTGCTTTGGCGGACCACCAGGTAGCCGTCCACCGGCTGGGGGTCGCTGCCCTGGTAGCCGGTGACGATGCGCGCGGGCACGCCCAGTGCGCGCATCGCCACCACGAAGGCCGAGGCATAGTGTTCGCAGAAGCCGGCGCGGCGGTCGAACCAGAACTCGTCGACCACGTCGCCCTCGTAGGGGCCGGGCGACAGCGTGTAGCGGAAGGGCTGTTCGCGCACATGGCGCAGCACCGTCTGCGCCCAGGCGAGCGGGCCGGCCTGCTGCAGGCTGGGCGAGGTGTCCAGCAGCGACTGGGCCCAGGCCCGCATGCGCGGGTGCGCGCCCGGTGCCAGCGACAGCAGCACGCGGCGCTCGCCGCGGCCCAGGTCGCCGCTCAGCCGGCCCTGCGGCCAGGCGCGTGCCTGCAGGCGCAGCCGCGCGCTGGTGGGCACGTTCAGGCTCCACTGCAGGCCCGGCTCCTGGCGCAGCTCGTTGGACAGCTCGGGGGGCAGGCCGGCGGGGGCATTGGGCGTCAGCTCCAGCAGGGGCAGCGAGCGCGTGCGGCCAGGCTCGATCGTGATCTCGTAGCCCAGTCCGGGGCCCTCGGCGCTCACGGTGGACGAGCGGCTCGACTCGCCCAGGCCCGGCGCGGTGCGCCAGCGTCGGCCATCCTGGCGCACCAGCACCGGCCCCCGCAGGTACAGCGACGCGGCCGGCGGCGGCCGACCCTCGAAGCGCAGGCGCAGCGCCACGCTGTCGTCCAGCGCCAGCTCGGCCACGTCGCCCGGCTGCATGCTGTCGGACAGGCCGGTGACCGCGCCGTCGCCGGGCACCGACCACAGCGGCGCCAGGCGCGGGAACAGCAGGAACAGCGCCAGCATCACCGGTGTGCCCCAGGCGGTGGCGCGCAGGGCCAGGCCGGCAGCCGACGCCAGCGTCGGCCGACCGGCCGGCATGTGGGCCAGGGTGAGCACCGTCAGCCAGCCCCACACCGCCAAGGCCATGGCCGCCGCCAGGGCCAGCGACTGCGAATACAGGAAATTCGTCAGCACGACGAAGAAGCCCAGGAAGAACAGCAGCATCGCGTCGCGCTGGGCGCGCATCTCCAGCGTCTTCAGGGCCATCAGCGAGACCAGCAGCAGCACCCCCGCGTCGCGGCTGACCAGGGTGCGCTGGCTCTGCCAGGTCAGCACGCCCAGCAGCAACAGCAGCGCCAGCAGCACCCAGCGCCGGGGCAGTGGCGCCTGGCGCGCCGCCAGCCAGCCGCGCCAGAGCAGCACGCCCACGCACAGCACGGCCAGCCACAGCGGCTGGCGCCACAGGTGGGGCATCACCGTCCAGCCGATCAGGCCCAGCAGCAGCCAGGTGTCGCGGGTGTCGCGTGGCAATGGCGTCATCCGCGGTACTCCGCCAGCAGGCGCAGACCCTGCTCCAGGTGCACGGCGCCAACGCTGACCGGGCATTCGCGGCCGCCAGCGCGCAGACCCCAGGGGCGTTGGCTGCGTTCGCAGGCCAGGGCCCAGGCGGTGAGGCGCGACAGCCGGGCTTCGATGCCCGCGCCGGGCGTGTCGGCCAGATCCAGCCACAGCGGCGGTGCCTGCGGCTCGCTGCCCTCGCGGCTGACCCATTCGCCACTGTGCGCCAGCTTCTTCCAGGCGATGCGGCGCGGGCTGTCGCCACGGCGCCAGGGTCGCACGCCGTCGAACTCCCCCTGCTCGGCGCGGCGCCGCTCGCCGCTGTCGTCGCTGGCACCCGCGGCGATCGGCAGCGGCGGCTCGGGCTGCTCGGGCGCGGGCCAGACGCAGACCTGGCCGGCGGGCCGCCACAGCGACCAGGCACGGAACAGGCCGAAGGGGAATCGGCTTTCGATGCGCAGCAGCGGCAGCGGGTGCAGGCCGCGCTGGGGGCAGGCCAGGGTCAGGGTCAGCGCCGACTGGCCCTGGGCGCCAATCTCCGCCCAGGCCAGCGCGGCCGCCCCCGCATCCGGCTGCAGGCCCAGGCCCACGCCGTGGCGCTCGCGACCAGGATTGGCGATCTGCAGTTCCAGCGCGCTGGCCTGCCCGGCGTGGCAGGCGGCTACCGGGCGCAGGTGCAGGCTCAGGCCGCGCAGGCTGGCGTGGGTGATGTGCATCGACGCCAGCGCCGCACCCGCCAGCAGGAAGGTCAGCGCATAGCCCAGGTTCAGCTGGTAGTTGATCGAGCCGATCAGCAGCAGCAGCAGCATGACGATGAAGGCCAGCCCCGCGCGTGTGGGCACGATGTAGATGTTGCGCTGGTTCAGCTCATGGCGCTCGCTGGCCCGGTGCCGCGCATGCCAGGCCTGGCGCAGGCGCTGTCGCAAGCCGATCAAGGCAGCGGCACCGCCTGCAGCATCGCGCGGACCTGCTCACGCCGACCGCGGCCCGCGCCCGACACCGGCTGCAGGCGGTGGGCAATGGCCTGCGGCAGCACCGCCTGCAGGTCATCCGGGGTGACGTGGTCGCGGCCCACCAGCAGCGCCCGGGCGCGCGCCACGCGCAGCACGCCGATGCCGGCGCGCGGCGACAGGCCATCGACGAACCAGCGGCCCGAGCGGGTGGCGGCGATCAGCGCCTGCAGGTAGTCCAGCAGCGGCTCGGACACATGGACCTGGCCGACCGCGGCCATGGCCTGCAGCAGCTCCTCAGGACCGAGCACCGGCTTCAGGCGGGCCAGCAGCTCGCGCCGGTCCTCGCCCGCCAGCAGGGCGCGCTCGGCCCGGGCGTCCGGGTAGCCCAGGCTGATGCACATCAGGAAGCGGTCGAGCTGGCTTTCCGGCAGCGGGTAGGTGCCCAGCTGCTCGCCGGGGTTCTGGGTGGCGATGACGAAGAAAGGCCGGGGCAAGGCACGGGTGGCACCATCGACACTGACCTGGTGCTCTTCCATGGCCTCGAGCAGCGCGCTCTGCGTCTTCGGACCGGCGCGGTTGATCTCGTCGGCCAGCAGCACTTGGGCGAACACCGGCCCCGGATGGAACACGAAACGCTCGTTGCTGCGCTCGAACACGCTGACGCCGATCAGGTCGCTGGGCATCAGGTCGGCGGTGAACTGCACGCGCGAGAACTGCAGGCCCAGCGAGATCGCCAGTGCATGCGCCAGTGTGGTCTTGCCCACACCGGGCAGGTCCTCCACCAGCAGGTGGCCGCCGGCCAGCAGGCAGGCCAGGCAGTCGTCCACCTGGGTCGGTTTGCCGACGACGATCGTGCTAATCTGACCCTTGAGTTGGGTCAATCGTTCGGTCCAGCGTGCGCTCATCATGGAGGCACGATAGCTCACAACCAGAGGAAGACAAATGCCGTCGCCTGTGCGGGGGCATGACGCCATGACCACGGCCTTTTTCACCCACCCCGACTGCCGCCGCCACGACATGGGCAACGGCCACCCCGAGTGCCCTCAGCGTCTGGACGCCATCGAGGACCACCTGCTCTCCACCGGTCTGGACATCGCGCTCACGCGCATGGATCCGCCGCTGGCCAGCCACTCCGACCTGATGCTGGCCCACTCCGAGGGCTACCTGCTGGAGCTCGACGAGTTCATGAAGCAGGCCACCGAGACGGGTGAACACCGTGCGCTGGACCCGGACACGCTGGTGTGCCCGCACACCTGGCAGGCCGCGCTCAGAGCGGCCGGTGCCGCGGTGGCCGCCACCGACACGGTGCTGGACGGCCGCGCCGAGAACGCCTTCTGCGCGATCCGCCCGCCGGGCCACCACGCGACGCGCTCGCAGAGCATGGGCTTCTGCTTCTTCAACAACGTGGCCATCGCCGCCCGGCATGCGGTGGACGTGCGCGGCCTGGAGCGGGTGGCGATCATCGATTTCGATGTGCACCACGGCAACGGCACCGAGGACATCGTCGCCGGCGACGACCGCATCCTGATGGTGAGCTTCTTCCAGGACCAGCTCTACCCGTTCAGCGGTGGCGTGCCGATGGGCGAGAACATGCTCAACGTGCCGATCCCGGCCTACACCCGCGGCGGCGAGATCCGCGAGATCATCGAAGCCAACTGGATGCCGCGCCTGGAGACCTTCAAGCCGCAGATGATCTTCATCTCGGCCGGCTTTGACGCCCACCGCGAGGACGACCTGGGCCAGCTCGGGCTGGTCGAGGCCGACTACGAATGGATCACCCGCCGCCTGAAGGATGTCGCGCAGCGGCACTGCCAGGGCCGCATCGTCTCGTGCCTGGAAGGCGGCTACACGCTGAGTTCGCTGGCGCGCAGCGTGGCGGCGCATCTGCGGGCCCTGGCCGACGTGTGACGTGACGGGCCGGGTGACAATCCGGCGATGACCACGGATGCCGCCCCCAGCCTGCAGGAATTTCTCAACGCGCTGACCCACCCGAGCGCAGCGCTCGAGCTGGCGGTGATTGCCGGCTGCCTGGGCCTGGCCTGGGCCCTGGTGCGCCTGCTGCACGGCGCCGCGGCCAGCGCTGCACCCTCGGTGCTGTTCGGCCGCCGGCTGGTCGATGGTCTGTTGTTCCCGGTGCTGGCCCTGGGCCTGGCGCTGGCAGCGCGACGTGCGCTGGTGGCGGCCGACGTGCACGTGGCGGTGTTCAAGATCGTCATCCCGGTGCTGGTGGCCTTCGCGGTGATCCGGCTGGCGGTGCGGGTGCTGGAAGCGGCCTTTCCCACGTCGCGCGTGGTGCGGGTGATCGAGCGCTCGATCTCGTGGCTGGTCTGGGCCGGCATGGTGGGCTGGGTCACCGGCCTGCTGCCCGAACTGCTGTCGGCCATGGAGGAGATCCACTGGAAGATGGGCGGCTCCACCGTGTCGCTGCGCACGCTGGTGGAGGGCACGGTCAGCGCGGGCGTGGTGCTGATCGTGGCGCTGTGGATCTCGGCGGCGATCGAGGCGCGGCTGCTCAGCGGCGCCAGTGGCGAGAACCTGTCGCTGCGCAAGGTGGTGGCCAACACCGTGCGCGCGCTGCTGGTGTTCGTGGGCCTGCTGGTGGGCCTGACCGCGGTGGGGATCGACCTGACCGCGCTGTCGGTGCTGGGCGGCGCGATGGGCGTGGGCATCGGCCTGGGCTTGCAGAAGCTGGCGGCCAACTATGTGTCGGGCTTCGTGATCCTCACCGAGCGCTCGCTGCGCATTGGCGACACCGTGCGGGTGGACAACTTCGAGGGCCGCATCACCGACATCGCGATGCGCTACACCGTGATCCGCTCACCCGGCGGTCGCGAGGCCATCGTGCCCAACGAGATGCTGATCACCCAGCGGGTGGAGAACTCCTCGCTGGCCGACCCGCAGGTGCTGCTGCAGACCACGGTGCCCGTGGCCTACGGCACCGATCTGGATGCGCTGTTCCCGCAGATCGTGGCGGCGGTGACGCAGGTGCCGCGGGTGATGGCCGAGCCGGCCCCGGTGGTGCACCTGTCGGCCTTCGCGGCCGACGGGCTGGAGCTGACGGTGAACTTCTGGATCACCGACCTGGAGAACGGCGCCGGCGGCGTGCGCTCGGGCGTCAACCTGGCGATCCTGGCGCTGCTGTCCCGCCTGGGCGTGGAGATCCCTTACCCGCAGCGGGTGATCCGCCAGGCCTGAAAGACGCAGGCCCCGCGGTGCGGGGCCTGTGTCGGGGTGCGGGGCAGGGGGTCAGGCCACCGCCACCGGGATCTTGCCGATCTTGGCCTGCCAGGTCTTCGGGCCTTCGATGTGGGCGCTGGTGCCGCCGGCATCCACCGCCACGGTGACCGGCATGTCGACCACGTCGAACTCGTAGATGGCTTCCATGCCCAGGTCGGCAAAGCCCACCACCTTGGCGGCCTTGATCGCCTTGGACACCAGGTAGGCGCTGCCGCCCACCGCCATCAGGTAGGCCGACTGGTGCTTCTTGATGGCCTCGATGGCCACCGGGCCGCGCTCGGCCTTGCCCACCATCGCGATCAGGCCGGTCTGGGCCAGCATCATCTCGGTGAACTTGTCCATGCGGGTGGCGGTGGTGGGGCCGGCCGGGCCGACCACCTCGTCGCGCACCGGATCGACCGGGCCGACGTAGTAGATGACGCGGTTGGTGAAGTCCACCGGCAGCGGCTCGCCCTTGGCCAGCATGTCCTGGATGCGCTTGTGGGCGGCGTCGCGGCCGGTGAGCATCTTGCCGTTGAGCAGCAGGGTGTCGCCGGGCTTCCAGCTGGCCACCTCGGCCGGGGTCAGGGTGTTCAGGTCCACCCGGCGCGACTTGTTGTAGTCGGGCGCCCAGCTGACATCCGGCCACAGGTCCAGGCTCGGCGGCTCCATGTAGGCCGGGCCCGAGCCATCCAGCACGAAGTGGCCGTGGCGGGTGGCGGCACAGTTCGGAATCATCGCGATCGGCTTGCTGGCGGCGTGCGTGGGGTAGGTCTTGATCTTGACGTCCAGCACCGTGGTCAGGCCGCCCAGGCCCTGGGCGCCGATGCCCAGTGCGTTGACCTTCTCATAGAGCTCGATGCGCAGTTCCTCGAGCTTGTTCTGCGGGCCGCGGGCCAGCAGCTCGTACATGTCGATGTCGTCCATCAGCGACTCCTTGGCCAGGAGCGCCGCCTTCTCGGCCGTGCCGCCGACGCCGATGCCCAGGATGCCCGGCGGGCACCAGCCGGCACCCATCGTGGGCACGGTCTTCAGCACCCAGTCGACGATGTTGTCGCTGGGGTTGAGCATGTAGACCTTGGACTTGTTCTCGGAGCCGCCACCCTTGGCCGCGACGATCACGTCGACGGTGTTGCCCGGCACCACCTCCATGAAGACCACCGCCGGCGTGTTGTCCTTGGTGTTCTTGCGCTCGAAGATGGGGTCGGACAGCACCGAGGCGCGCAGCCGGTTGTCCGGGTGGTTGTAGGCACGGCGCACGCCCTCGTCGACGGCGTCCTGGATCGAGCCGCTGAAGCCTTCCCAGCGCACATCCATGCCGATCTTCAGGAAGACGTTGACGATGCCGGTGTCCTGGCAGATGGGTCGCTTGCCCTCGGCGCACATGCGCGAGTTGGTCAGGATCTGGGCGATCGCGTCCTTGGCGGCGGCGGATTCCTCGCGCTCGTAGGCGCGGGCCAGGTGGGCGATGTAGTCGGCCGGGTGGTAGTAGCTGATGTACTGCAGCGCGGCGGCGACGCTCTCGACGAGGTCGGCGTACTTGATCGTGGTGGACATGGCGTTCGGGCGGTGATGGCCGGAGCCGTCCAGTGTAGTCACCGGACTGTCACCAGCCTTGCAAGAGGGTTCAGTGCGGCGGATGGCTGGCGCGGCTGCTGTCCTGCAGCAGCTTGTCGGCATAGGCCAGCGCCAGGGCCGACAGCAGGAAGGCCACGTGGATCGCGATCTGCGCCAGCACCACGCGGTCGGTGATCTTGTCGGCGTTGATGAAGGTCTTGAGCAGGTGGATCGAGCTGATGCCGATCAGCGCCATGCCCAGCTTGACCTTCAGCACCGAGGCGTTGACGTGGCTCAGCCATTCCGGCTCGTCGGGGTGGCCTTCGAGCTTCATGCGGCTGACGAAGGTGTCGTAGCCGCCGACGATGACCATGATCAGCAGGTTGGAGATCATCACCACGTCGATCATGCCCAGCAGCACCAGCATGATGATGGTCTCGTTCAGGCCCTTGATCTCGTCCATGCCCACCGGCTTGCCGTCGGCCGACAGGATCGGGTTGGCCTTGTAGCCCAGGCTTTCGACCAGGATCTGCAGCGCATGCTGGTTGCCGAAGGCGGCCTCCACCAGGTGTGTCAGTTCGAGACAGAAGTTGTAGACGTACACGCCTTGCGCGACGATCAGCCCGAAGTACAGCGGCAACTGCAGCCAGCGACTGGCGAAGATCAGGTTGGCCAGCGGGTTAAGGCGCGGGCGGTCGGTGTTGTTGTGTGATGCCATGGTGCGGGCCGTGGAGCAGGGAGCGGCGATTCTAGGACAGCACCCCCGGGCTTCGACGGGGTATCGGCGCCCCCAGGTGCACACTAGACTTTCAACTGCACCCATGCTGTGCGCCGGCATCCGGCTGGCGCGGCGGGCGAGCGCACCAGAGTAAGGCGGTCGTCAGACGGCCAGACGACCATTCGCCCAGGACGCACATGGTGTGCAACGCATCAATCCGAGCTTCGAGGAGACATTCGATGAGCGAAGAACTCAAGGTCTATGCACCGCCGGCCGATTTCGCGGCCCAGGCCCACGTCAGCGGCATGGCTGCCTATGAGGCCCTGTGCAAGGAAGCCGAGACCGACTACGAAGGCTACTGGGGCCGCCTGGCCAAGGAGCTGATCAGCTGGAAGACGCCGTTCACCAAGGTGCTCAACGAGGCTGAGGCACCGTTCTTCAAGTGGTTCGAGGACGGCACCCTGAACGCCTCCTACAACTGCCTGGACCGCAACGTCGAGCGCGGCCTGGGCGACAAGACCGCGATCATCTTCGAAGCCGACGGCGGCGAAGTCACCAAGGTCAGCTACAGCGAACTGCTGGCCAAGACCTGCCAGATCGCCAACGGCCTGAAGAGCCTGGGCATCAAGAAGGGCGACCGGGTGATGATCTACATCGCCATGTCGGTCGACGGCGTGGCCGCCATGCAGGCCTGCGCACGCATCGGCGCCACCCACTCGGTGGTGTTCGGCGGATTCTCGGCCCAGTCGCTGCGTGACCGCATCGAGGACACCGGCGCCAAGGCCATCATCACCGCCGACTGCCAGGTGCGCGGCGGCAAGCAACTGCCGCTGAAGGCCATCGTCGACGAGGCCCTTGGCCTGGGCGGCTGTGACTCGATCCAGAAGGTGCTGGTGGTCAAGCGCGGCGACGCCAAGTGCGCGATGACCGCCGGCCGCGACCAGTGGATGGACGATCTGGTGTCGGGCCTGCCCACCACCTGCGAGCCCGAGTGGGTCGAGGCCGAGCACCCGCTGTTCCTGCTCTATACCTCCGGCTCCACCGGCAAGCCCAAGGGCGTGCAGCACAGCACCGGCGGCTACCTGCTGCATGCAGCACTCACCACCAAGTGGACCTTCGACCTCAAGGCCGATGACGTCTTCTGGTGCACGGCCGACATCGGCTGGGTCACCGGCCACACCTACATCACCTACGGCCCGCTGGCCCTGGGCGGCACCGAGATCGTCTTCGAGGGCGTGCCCACCTACCCGGATGCCGGCCGCTTCTGGAAGATGATCCAGGACCACAAGGTCTCGATCTTCTACACCGCGCCCACGGCCATCCGCTCGCTGATCAAGGCCGCCGAGGCCAATGACGCGGTGCACCCGAAGAGCTACGACCTGTCCAGCCTGCGCCTGCTGGGCTCGGTGGGCGAGCCGATCAACCCGGCCGCTTGGGAGTGGTACCACCAGCACGTGGGCGGCGGCCGCTGCCCGATCGTCGACACCTTCTGGCAGACCGAGACCGGCGGCCACATGATCACCCCGCTGCCGGGCGCCACGCCGCTGGTGCCGGGCTCGTGCACGCTGCCCTTCCCGGGCATCCAGTTCGCGGTGGTCGACGAGGTCGGCAACGACCTGCCCTGGGGCAAGGGCGGCATCCTGGTCTGCAAGAAGCCCTGGCCGTCGATGATCCGCACCATCTGGGGCGACCCGGAGCGCTTCAAGAAGTCCTACTACCCGGAAGACTTCAAGGGCAAGTACTACCTGGCGGGCGACGGTGCCATCCGTGACGAGAAGACCGGCTACTTCACCATCACCGGCCGCATCGACGACGTGCTGAACGTCTCGGGCCACCGCATGGGCACGATGGAGATCGAGTCGGCGCTGGTCAGCTGCACCGAACTGGTGGCCGAGGCCGCCGTGGTCGGCCGTCCGGACGACACCACCGGCGAGGCGATCTGCGCCTTCGTGGTGCTCAAGCGTCCCCGCCCCACCGGCGACGAAGCCAAGGCGATCGCCAAGCAGCTGCGCGACCACGTGGGCAAGGAGATCGGCCCGATCGCCAAGCCCAAGGACATCCGCTTCGGCGACAACCTGCCCAAGACCCGCTCGGGCAAGATCATGCGCCGCCTGCTGCGCTCGCTGGCCAAGGGCGAAGCCATCACCCAGGACACCTCCACCCTGGAGAATCCCGCCATCCTCGATCAGTTGGGCGAGAACAACTGATCGAGCGGCGCGCAGCGCCGGCCGCCGTGAGGCGGCATGCGGGGTTCGGGGCCTGCTTATGTCGCGCAGCGACGTGAGCGGGCACCACAATCCGCCATCCTCGATCAGTTGGGCGAGAACAACTGATCGAGCGGCGCGCAGCGCCGGCCGCCGTGAGGCGGCATGCGGGATTCGGGGCCTGCTCATGTCGCGCAGCGACGTGAGCCGGCACCACAATTGGGCATCCTCGAACAGTTGGGCGAGAACAACTGATCGCCGCCAAGCGGCGAAGGACGAAGGGGCGCCTCAGCGCCCCTTTCTCATCTCCGCGCCACAGTTCGCTCAGTTCAGCAATTGCTCCAGGGCCCATTGCAGTGCCCGGGCGTCGCTGCTGGCCCGGTGGCGGGTGATGCCCAGCGCCTGGAAGGCCTGCTGGCGCAGCGCGCCCAGGTCGGGCAGGCGCCGATCGTCCAGCAGTTGCGCCACCGGCGCCACCCGGTAGCGCAGTGGCACCCCGGCCTCGTCATGCAGCTTGTGCAGCCAGGGCATGTCGTTGCCCCAGGCGTCGGTGTAGACCGTCAGACCGTCCAGGTCCTGGTTGAGCTGTCGGGCCACCTCGGCCGGCGAGCGGCCATGGCGTTCCAGTGTCTCGCGCGCAATGCCGTGCACGGTCTGCGCCTGGGTGTCCCAGTGCTGCCAGTCCTCGGCCGGGATGACCAGCGAGCACCAGCCGCGACCGTCATGGCGGACGTAGCCCACCTCGATCGGGTAGCTTCCGCGGCCGAAGCCGGAGGCCTCGACGTCGATCACGCACGGCGCAGTGGTGCTGTTCATCAGGCGCGACGATAACCGCTGCGCGTCGGCGATGGGCAAGAAAAAGCCCCGCGGAGCGGGGCTGTTCGGATCGGCTGCGGCGCGGGCCGCGCCCGATCACTTCTGGGACAGGACCCAGGCGGCCAGGGTCTTGGCCTCGTCCGGGGTGACCTGGTTGGGAGGCATCGGGACCTGGCCCCAGGTGCCCACGCCGCCCTTCTGGATCTTCTCGGCCAGCTTGGCAGCGGCGGTCTTGTCGCCCGCGTACTTGGCCGCCACCTCCTTGTAGGACGGGCCAACGACCTTCTTGTCGACCGCGTGGCAGGCCAGGCAGTTCTTCTTCTGCGCCAGTTCCTGGTTGGCGAAGGCGGGGGCGGTCACGGCCACCGCGGCGATCAGGGCGAACAGAGCTTTCATGGGTTCCTTCCTAAGAGGGGTGGACACAAACAAGATACAGTGCCACAACGGATTCTAAGGAGTTCGGTTGACGGCGGGCAGGCGCTGTCGCATCCGTGTTTCACAGGAGTTACCCCATGGCCTTCATCGTGATCGGCGTCCTGATGTTGCTGCTGCACTTTGCCGGCATCGGGCCGACCGCGGCCTGGGACCCGTTCTCGCTGACGGGTTTTGCCAAGTTCTCGGTGCCTTTTCTGCTGGCGCTGGCCTGGTGGGCCTGGGCCGACGGCACCGGCCTGACCAAGCGCCGCGAGATGGACCGCGAGCTCGAGAAGCAGAAGGAGCGCCGCAAGCGCCACATCGAGGCGATGGGCCTGGGCCCCGACCAGCGCAGCAGCAGCTTCCGGCGGCGCTGAGCGCCGCCGGGCCGGTCAGTCTTCCAGCTTGGACAGGTCGCGCACCGCGCCCTTGTCGGCCGAGGTGGCCAGCAGCGCGTAGGCCTTCAGCGCGGCCGACACCTTGCGCGGCCGCGGCTGCGCCGGCTTCCAGCCCTGGGCATCCTGGGCAGCGCGGCGGCGGGCCAGTTCGTCATCGTCGACCAGCAGGCTGATCGAGCGGTTCGGGATGTCGATGCGGATGCGGTCGCCATTCTTCACCAGACCGATCGTGCCGCCGGCCGCCGCTTCGGGCGAGCAGTGGCCGATCGACAGCCCCGAGGTGCCGCCCGAGAAGCGGCCGTCGGTCAGCAGCGCGCAGGCCTTGCCCAGGCCCTTGGACTTGATGTAGCTGGTCGGGTAGAGCATTTCCTGCATGCCCGGGCCGCCCTTGGGGCCCTCGTAGCGCACCACCACCACATCACCCGCCTTCACCTGGTCGGCCAGGATGTGCTCGACGGCCTCGTCCTGGCTCTCGACCACGTGGGCCGGGCCCTCGAAAACCAGCAGGCTGTCGTCGACGCCGGCGGTCTTCACCACGCAGCCGTCCAGGGCAATGTTGCCGCGCAACACCGCCAGGCCGCCTTCCTTGCTGAAGGCGTGCTCGTACGAGCGGATGCAGCCTTCGGCACGGTCCAGATCCAGGCTGGGCCAGCGGGTGGCCTGGCTGAAGGCCACCTGCGTGGGGATGCCGGCCGGACCGGCCCTGTAGAAGGTCTGGACCGCCTCGTCCTGGGTGCGGCGGATGTCCCACTGGGCCAGCGCGTCGCCCATCGTGGGGGCGTGCACGGTGGGAGCGTCGGTGTGCAGCTTGCCGGCGCGCTCGAGCTCGCCCAGGATGGCCATGATGCCGCCGGCGCGGTGCACGTCCTCGATGTGGTACTTGTTGGTGTTGGGCGCCACCTTGCACAACTGCGGCACATCCCGCGAGAGGCGGTCGATGTCGGCCATGTCGAAATCGATGCCGGCCTCCTGGGCGGCGGCCAGGATGTGCAGGATGGTGTTGGTCGAGCCACCCATCGCGATGTCCAGCGTCATCGCGTTCTCGAAGGCCTTCTTGCCGATGCTGCGCGGCAGCACCCGTTCATCGCCGCCCTCGTAGTAGCGCTGGCACAGCTCCACGGCCAGGCGGCCGGCGCGCTTGAACAGCTGCTCGCGGTCGGCGTGGGTGGCCACCACGGTGCCATTGCCGGGCAGCGACAGGCCCAGCGCCTCGGTCAGGCAGTTCATCGAGTTGGCGGTGAACATGCCCGAGCAGGAGCCGCAGGTCGGGCAGGCCGAGCGTTCGACCTCGGCCACCTCGGCGTCGCTGACCTTGCTGTCGGCGGCCATGACCATGGCGTCGATCAGGTCGAGCTTCTTGATCTGGATGGTCGAGGTGCCGGGCACCGCCAGCTTGACCTTGCCGGCCTCCATCGGGCCGCCGCTGACGAAGACCACCGGGATGTTCAGCCGCATCGCGGCCATCAGCATGCCCGGGGTGATCTTGTCGCAGTTGGAGATGCACACCAGCGCGTCGGCGCAGTGGGCGTTGACCATGTACTCGACCGAGTCGGCGATGATGTCGCGGCTGGGCAGCGAGTACAGCATGCCGTCGTGGCCCATCGCGATACCATCGTCCACCGCAATGGTGTTGAACTCCTTGGCCACGCCGCCGACGGCCTCGATCTCGCGCGCCACCAGCTGGCCCAGGTCCTTCAGGTGCACGTGGCCGGGCACGAACTGCGTGAAGCTGTTGGCGATGGCGATGATGGGCTTGCTGAAGTCCTCGTCCTTCATGCCCGTGGCGCGCCACAGCGAGCGGGCACCCGCCATGTTGCGGCCGGCGGTGGAGGTCTTGGAGCGGTAGGCGGGCATCGGCGGAACCTTGACAGGGTTGGAAAGCAGGAACCCGCCATTTTCGCCCAGCCGGGGCCGATATGATCCCTGCCCATGCTGACGCATCCGCAATTCAACCCGATCGCCCTGGACCTGACCGGGCTGGGCCTGCCGCTGCAGGTCCACTGGTATGGCATCACTTACCTCGTGGCCTTTGGCCTGTTCCTGTGGCTGGCCACGCTGCGCACCCGGCTGCCCTGGTTCGCCGAGGAGGGCTGGACGCGCCGCGATGTCGAGGACCTGCTGTTCTTCGGCGTGGTCGGCGTGGTGGTGGGCGGGCGACTGGGCTATGTGCTGTTCTACAAGCCGGGCTGGTATGGCACGCACCCGCTGGAGGTGTTCGCGATCTGGAAGGGCGGCATGTCCTTCCACGGCGGCATGCTGGGCGTGGCGGTGGCGATGGCGGTGTTCGCCTGGCGCCGCCAGCTGGGGTTCCTGGCCGTGATGGACCTGGTCGCCCCCTGCGTGCCCACCGGTCTGGCCAGCGGCCGCATCGGCAACTTCATCAATGGCGAGTTGTGGGGCCGCGCCGCCGACCCCGGCCTGCCCTGGGCCATGGTGTTTCCGCAATCGGGACTGGAGATCGCCCGCCACCCGTCGCAGCTCTACCAGTTCGCGCTGGAGGGCCTGCTGCTGTTCGTCGTGCTGTGGCTCTACAGCCGGCGCCAGCGCCCGCTGGGCCGGGTGACGGCCATGTTCCTGATCGGCTACGGCGTGCTGCGCTTCGTCGCCGAGTATTTCCGCGAACCCGATGACTTCCTGGGCACCCTGGCGCTGAACCTGAGCATGGGCCAGTGGCTGAGCCTGCCGATGGTGGCGGGCGGTCTGGCGCTGTGGGTCTGGGCGGGCCGCCACAAGCGCGCGGAGGCCATGGCATGAGGCAGATCTTCCTGGACACCGAGACCACCGGCCTGTCGCCCGAGAGCGGCGACCGCATCGTCGAGCTGGCCTGCGTGGAGATGGACAACCGGCGCCTGACCGGCCGCCACCTGCACTGCTACTTCAACCCCCAGCGCCCGGTGCCGGAAGAGGCCACCCGGGTGCACGGCCTGACCGATGCGTTCCTGGCCGACAAGCCGCTCTTCGCGTCGGCCGTGGACGAGTTGCTGGCGTTCGTGGCCGGGGCCGAGGTGATCATCCACAACGCGCCCTTCGACCTGGGTTTCCTGGACGAGGAACTGCGCCGCCTGGGCCGCCCGGTGTTCCGCCAGGCGGTGGCGCAGATCACCGACTCGCTGGTGATGGCGCGCGAGATGTTCCCCGGCAAGGCCAACTCGCTGGATGCGCTGTGCCGCCGGCTGGAGGTGGACAACTCGGGCCGCACCTTCCACGGCGCCTTGCTGGATGCCGAGCTGCTGGCCGACGTCTACATCAACATGACCCGTGGGCAGGGCTCGCTGGTCATCGATGCCGGCGGCGACAGCAGCGCTGCCGCCACCCTGGCGCTGGCCCAGATCGACCTGTCCGCGATGGCCCTGCCGACGCTGGAGCCGGACGAGGACGAAGCCCGGGCGCACGAGGCCGTGCTGACCGAACTCGACAAGGCCAGCGGCGGCAAGACCCTGTGGCGCCAGCTTGTGGCATAATCAAAGGCTTTTCCGGGTCTTGGCCTTCAGCAGAAGGCCAGAAGACATCAGAAAATGCCCGGCTTGGGCGGTTAGCTCAGCGGTAGAGCACTGCCTTCACACGGCAGGGGTCGCAGGTTCGAACCCTGCACCGCCCACCAAGCCCCGCATGCCCTGAACCGGGCGGTTAGCTCAGCGGTAGAGCACTGCCTTCACACGGCAGGGGTCGCAGGTTCGAACCCTGCACCGCCCACCACGGTCCCAGCGACGCCACCCTTGCGGTGGCGTTGTGCTTTGCGGGCTGCATAGCAGCCTTCGCGCGCCGGCATCGCTGGCATCGCGTGGCCGGGCGATCATCCACCCCATGACGCAGATCCTGTCCATCACCGCCCCGATCTACCTGCTGATGGCGGTGGGTTTCCTGTCGGTGCGCAGCGGCTGGCTGGAGGCGGGCGTGATGCGTGCGGTGGGCCTGTTCGTGATCCGCGTGGCGCTGCCGGCGCTGCTGTTCCAGATCGTCACCTCGCGGCCACTGGCCGAGATGCTGCAGTGGCGTTTCCTGCTGGCCTACGGGGGCGGTTCGGTCCTGAGCTTTGCGCTGGGCTGGTGGTGGGCGCGTCGCCGCGAGCCGTCGATGCGCGCGTTGATGGGCGCCGGCATGTCCTGCTCGAACACCGGTTTCGTCGGCACCCCGGTGCTGATGACCTGGATGGGGGCGGCGGCAGCCCCCGCGCTGGCGCTGGTCTTCCTGGTCGAGAACCTGGTGGTGCTGCCGCTGCTGTTCGTGCTGGCCGAGCCGGCGTCGAACCGCTCGCGGGCCTGGCAGCGCCTGCGCGACGCCCTGGCACCGCTGGCCCGCCAGCCGATGCTGTTGGCGATCGTCGGCGGGCTGCTGTGGTCGGCGCTGGGCCTGACGATGCCGCCGCCGCTGGCGCGCTCGATCGATCTGCTGGGCCGGGCCGCTGCCGGGGCCGCGCTGGTGGTCATCGGTGGTGCGCTGGCCGGCCTGCACAAGGGCCACCTCGACAAGGACCTGCTGGTGGTGGCGCTGGGCAAATTGGTGGGTCACCCGCTGGCGGTGGCGCTGTGCATGCTGCCGCTGCTGCCGGCCGGCGACCCGCTGCGCGCCGCCGGCATCGTGGCGGCGGCTGCGCCGATGCTGAGCATCTACCCGATGCTGGCGCAGCGCCACGGCCACGAGGGGTTCTGCGCCGCCGCCCTGCTGCTGGCCACCGCCAGTTCCTTCCTCAGCCTGAGCGGCGTGCTCTGGCTGCTGAGTTGACACCGATTGACGCCGCTCATGCCAGCGCGTACCGTGCGCGCGGTTGAATATCAGGAGTTGCTGATGAAATCCGTCCGCGCCACCGTGCTGGCCTTGGCCCTGACCACCCTGGCGGGTCTGGCCGCCGCCCAGGACAAGGTGGTCTACCACATCAGCGACACCGCCACCCAGGCGCTGGCCGGCCTGCGCAATGTGCGCAACCACCTCGACACCGACCCGTCCGCACAGATCACCGTCGTCGCCCACGCCAACGGTGTGGACTTCCTGATGGAGGGCGCCAAGGACCGCAACGACACCGAGTACGAGCCGCTGGTCGCCGGTCTGAAGAACCGCGGCGTGAAGTTCGAGGTCTGCGAGATCACGCTGAAGAACCGCAACCTGAAGAAGGAGCAGTTCATCCAGGAGGCCGACTTCACGCCCAGTGGCGTGGTGCGCATCACCAAGCTGCAGCTGCAGGGCTGGGCCTACCTGAAGCCCTGAAGGGCCGCGCTAAGGCTCAGCGGCGGCGCAGCAGCCGCACGTGCATCGGGCGCACGAAATGCGCGCCCTGCGGGCCGCAGTGCGGCTCGAACCGCTGGCGCACCGCGGCGATCAGCTCGGGCGTCAGCCGGTGGTCGGCGAAACTGGGGCGCATCATGCGTTGCTCGAAGCTGTCGAAGTCGGGGTAGGCCACGGCCTGGGCGAAGCGGTGTTCGCTGACCGCGGTGAAGCGCCCGCGGGCCAGTGCGCGGTCCAGTGCCGCCTGGGCCGCCGCACGCACCACGCCCTCGTCGTTGAACAGCCGGATCAGCGCATTGAGGGCACCGGCGTAGATCGGCTCGGACACGTAGAACCAGCCGCCGGGTCGCAGCACCCGGGCCACCTCGTCCAGTGCGGTGTCCAGCTCGTCCAGCGGCACGTGGTGCAAGGATTTCAGCATCAGCACGCCGTCGGCCCAGCCGTCGGGCAAGGGCATCGCGGCGGCGCTGGCCTCGATGAAGTGCAGGCCCGGGCAGAGCGGTTCACTGCGGTTGCGCGCCAGTTGCACCCGGTCCACCTCAAGGGCTGCGCATTCCAGGCCGTCCACCTGCTGCAGCAGCTGCCGCAGCAGCCGCGCAGGGCCACAGCCGACCTCGACGAGGCGGCAGCCCGCCAGCGGCACGAGCGAGGCCAGCAGCCTGTCCTCCTGGTCGATCAGGGGCAACTGGTCGGCCGCAGCGTCGTCAGCGTTCATGTCGGAGCAGGCGCCTCAGTTCAGCGGCACGGCGCCGACCAGGTTGCGCTTTTCCAGTGTCCACTGGTGCAGCGAGCCGTCGTAGAGGCTGGCGCGGCTGTTGCCCAGCAACTCGGAGAGCACGAACCACGGGCCCGACGACAGGTGGCCGCTGTTGCAGTAGGTGATGGCCGGTGCGGCGGGGTCGATGCCCTGGGCGCTCATCAGGCCCTTGTAGGTCGCCGGGCTCATGAAGCTCACCACGCCGTTGGCCGACTTCAGCAGCAGGTCCGGGCTGTACAGACGGGCGCCCTCCAGGTGGCCATAGGCGAACACATAGTCGCGCTTGGACAGGCCGTGGTACTGGCGGGCGTCGCGCGCGTCGACCAGCGTGGCCGACTTGCCGGCGATGGCCTTGGCCACATCGTCTGACGTGGCGAAATAGCGGCCGCTGCGATCGTCCGTGGCCTTCCAGTTGCCGCTGCGGGGTGCCGCGGCCTCGGTGCTGACGGCGCGGCCGTCCAGCGCCCACTGGGCGATGCCGCCGTCGAGCACGGCGATCTGGTCCTCGCCATAGACCTTGAACTGCCAGTAGACACGCAGCGCGTCGTCCACGTCGGCGGCCTCGGTGCCCAGCGGCACCAGCACGATCGGCTTGCCAGCGTCGATGCCCGCGGCCTGCACCGCCTTCTCGAAACCCTCCTTCTCGGGAATCATGTACTTGACCATCTGCTCGCCGATGCGGCGCTCGACGCGCATGGTCTTCATGTCGATCAGGCGCGAGCCGGGCACGTGACCGCCGGCCTCGACCACGGTCTTCCTGCCGGCCTTGTCGGTCTCGATCTCGGGGGCACTGGTGTAGGTCTTGGGGTTGGAGCGGACGTCAACCACCTGGACTTTGTCGAGGTTGTCGGCCAGCCAGGCCGGGGTGACCAGCGGACCGGGCAGCACGCCGGCCTGGGCCCATTGAAGACCCAGGGCCAGCGCGGCGGCGGCCAGGATGCGGGTGAGGCGCTTCATCAGTTGTCTCCTGGGGTGGGCGGGGGTATCCCCGCGAGTCGGGAAAGGGTGTGGGCGAGGTCGATCCGCTGCTCGGTGAGCACGTCGTGGCGGCGGTCCTCGAAGAAGTCGTCGGCATCGCGGCGCAGCAGGTGTCGCGCCACCACGGCGTCACGGCGGCGCAGCAGGGCCTTCAGGCCGCGGCGGTGGATCCAGACCATCGCGCCCAGCCACCGCGCCACGGGGGCCAGACGGCCGGTGGTGCGAGGGGCGAAGCGGTCGATGTCGGCCGACAGGGCGGGTGCCCACTGCCATGTCTCGCCGGTCACCCAGCGATTGGTCGTGAACCAGCGCAGGGGCCATCCGCGGTCGTCCAGCGACAGGCCGGCGAGGTGGCTGAAGCGGCCATCCGGCCGCCGAGTGAAGAGATGGAAGTGGCCATGCTCCGCCGCCGGGCAGCGGCTGGAGCCGTGCAGGTGGTAGTAGAACTGCGAGCGGTTGTCGGCATCGATCACGTCGCCACGGGGGTAGTGGCGCAGTGACTCGACCCGGCCGGCGCCGGCCAGTGCCGCCTGTGCCAGTCCCAGGCCGCGCCGGGCCAGTGCGAACTGCACGGCCACCAGTTCGGCGGCGGCGTCGGCAGGGGTGGCCCGGGCAGAAGTCATGGGGCGGGCAGGGCAGGGCGGCTCAGCCCTTCTTGGGGGCGCAGGGATTGGCCGGGCCGCAAGGGTTGTCGCCCGACTTCTTGCGCTTCCTGGCCGGGCCGCAGGGGTTGCTGGGGCCGCAAGGATTGGCCGCCTTGGCTGGCGCGGCGGACGAGGCGGACGAGGCGGCCGCCTTGGGCGCAGGCGCCGTGTCGGCCGCGCGGGCGGCCGGGGCCACCAGGCCGGCGGCCAGCATCAGCGCGGGAAGGGTTTGGGCAAGGGTCTTTCGACGCGACATGGGCACTCCTGGCGGGGATGAAAGGCGGGATTCGGGGGTCAGGTCCGGGTGAGTTCGTCGTCGGCGCCGGCCACCGCCTGTTCGGCGCTGACCGGGCCGCGGCCGCGGCGCTCCAGCCGGCCGCCGACGACGAAGACCGCCACCAGCGCGGCGGCCAGCAGGCCCAGCATCGCCAGGTCGGGCAGCCCGAAGGCATCGGCGAAGGTGTCGCCGCTGGGCAGTTCGCCCCAGCGGGTCAGCGATTCCAGCGAGGGGCCCCAGGCGGCGGCGAAGCCGAAGGTGCCCAGCACCAGGCCGGCAATGAAGAGCAGGGCATCGGCGCGGCCGGAGAACAGGCCCACGACCGAGGTGCCTGGGCAGTAGCCGCCCACCGCAAAGCCAATGCCGACCAGTGCGCCACCCACCGCGGCCGCGCCCAGGTAGGCGGCGGGCACGTACAGCGCATCCTCGGCCAGCAGCCCGGTGATGCGCAGCAGCCACAGGCCCGCAGCGGCCACGACGATGGCGGTGAACATCACCTTGAAGACCGACCAGTCGTTCAGGCGGAACTGGGCGGTGAGCTTGCAGGGACTGCCGAAGCCGGCCCGCTCCAGCACCACCCCGAAGGCCAGACCACAGACCAGACCGGACCACATGCCGGCATCGTTCAGCGGCAGCATCTCAGATCCCCCGCACCAGCCGGCTGGCGAGCAGCCCGGCGGCAAAGAAGGTGGCCAGGAACACGAAGGCCGCCACAGCCAGGGTGGCGGCACCGGACAAGCCCAGGCCACTGGTGCAGCCCGCCGCGACGCGGGCCCCGACACCGGCGAGCGTGCCGCCCGCCAAAGCTGTCAGCGCGCGACGGCCCAGGCCGATGCTGCGCAGACCATCCAGTTGCAGGCGAAAGCGTCCGGCCTGCCAGGCCGACAGGCCGGCACCCAGCGCCACGCCGAGGACCTGCCAGGTGATCCACGAGGGCAGGGGGTTGCCGTTCTCCAGCAGCGGACCCAGGTAGCCATTGGCCGCCGTCGCCTGCGGAGCGATCACGCCACCCAGCCAGGCGCTCAGACGGGTGGAGGCCCCGGTGGCGCCCAGCCCGTGGCCGGTGAGCACGAAGGTGAGCAGCAGCACCAGGCCGAGAACGATGCCGGCCAGCAGCGGGTTCCAGAAAGGGCGCATGGCGTGCGGTGGCTTGGCGGCAGGGACAGCGTTCATCGTGGCGGCTTGGCGTGATACCCAATGGGGTATGACATCATACCGGCCAGTGACGACCCCATGTCAAGTCCGCGCCGACCCGCGGGCGGTTCGCAAGGCGACCTGTCTGGCCGCGATCAGCCTGCCCGCAGCGGGCGCTGCAGACCTGTCGCCAGCTGGGCCATGGCGCCTCCGTTCATGGCCTGGCGGTAGCCCATCTGGCTCAGCACCGCGCAGGCAAAGGCCGATCGTGCCCCCGAGGCGCAGTAGACGATCAGTGGCTGCGCGAGGTCGGGCAGCAGGCGTGGCGCGGCGTGCTGGAGCTGGTCCAGCGGGAGGTGCAGTGCGCCGTCGATGTGGCCGCCGGCGAACTCGGCGGGCGTGCGGACGTCGAGCAGCACGGGCGGGGGTGCGGCGGTGCGGTCGTCAGGGTCGGCAGTGCGCATGTCTCAGTGTTTCCACCAGTTTCGTGTCAGGAACATTCACATAATATCTGCATGTGCTTATATCTCAATAGGCAGATTTGTGGATTCTTCTGAAGAGGACCGGGTGTTCGAACGCGCAGCAGAGCTGTTTGCCCTGCTGTCGACGCCGGTGCGCCTGCGGATCGTCCACGACCTGATGGGCGGAGAACGCACCGTGAGCCAGTTGATCGAGAGCGTGGGCGCCAGCCAGCCCAACCTGTCGCAGCACCTGGCCACCCTGTACCGCTGCGGCCTGCTGAGCCGACGCCGCGACGGCGTGCACATGCTCTACCGGATCGCCGGCGACCGCCTGGCGGCCCTGACCCAGTGGCTTGAGGCCCAGGCGGCGTCGCGCCCCCGGGGCCGCGAACCCAAGGAGACACCGTGACCCAAGACGATCGCATCCGTCTGCAACCCTTCCCCGCCGGGGGGCGGCTGCTGAAGGCGCCCGAGAACTTCCTCGATGCGCAAGGCATCCGCACCGTCTGGGCCGAGGCCAGGCAGGGGCGCCGCCATTTCATCCGCAGCGCTTTTGCGGCCGCGGCCGGCGCCAGCGCCGCTGGCGTCGCCCAGGCCACCTCGAACCCGGTGCCGGCCAGCGGGGGCGATGACAACATCCTGAACCTGCCCACCCACGCCACCACGCTGGGTGAGGGCGTGGCCACGCAGCCTTACGGCCTGCCGTCGAAGTTCGAGGCCAACGTGGCCCGCCGCCAGAGCCCGGGCCTGTCGCAGACCACCCAGGCCTCGGTCGCCTTCGCGCCGCTGCAGTCGCTGTTCGGCATTGTCACGCCCAGCGGCCTGCACTTCGAGCGCCACCATCAGGGCTGGTACGACATCGATCCGTCCAGGCACCGCCTGATGGTGCATGGCGCCGACGAGAAACTGGTCAGCAAGCCGCACGTCTTCACGATGGATGAGCTGATGCGGCTGCCCTCGGTGTCGCGCTTCCATTTCATCGAATGCGGCGCCAACACCTCGATCGAGTGGGGCAACGTGGCGGTGCCCACCGCGCAGTACACCCACGGCATGCTGTCGTGCAGCGAGTTCACCGGCGTGCCGCTGAAGCTGGTGCTGGACATGTGCGGTGTCGACGCCAGGCGCGGCCGCTTCGTGCTGGCCGAGGGCGGTGACGGCTCGGCGATGACCCGCACCATCCCGATGTCGCTGATCGAGAGCGGCGAGGTGCTGCTGGCCTGGGGCCAGAACGGCGAGATGCTGCGCCCCCAGCAGGGCTACCCGCTGCGCCTGGTGGTGCCGGGCGTGCAGGGCGTCAGCTGGGTCAAGTACCTGCGGCGCATCAAGGTGGGCGACCAGCCCTTCGGCACCAAGGACGAGGTGCTGGGCTACACCGACCTGATGCCCGACGGCACGCACCGCCAGTACAGCAGCCTGATGGAGGTCAAGAGCGTGGTCACCACGCCCTCGGGCGGCCAGGTGCTGCTGGACAAGGGCTTCTACAACATCAGCGGCCTGGCCTGGTCGGGCCGCGGCAAGATCAAGCGGGTCGACGTGTCAGTGGACGGTGGGCGCAACTGGCGCGAGGCGCGCCTGGAGACGCCGGTGATGTCGAAGTGCCTGACGCGCTTCAACCTCGACTGGGTCTGGGACGGCCAGCCCGCGCTGATCCAGAGCCGGGCCACCGACGAGACCGGCCACACCCAGGCCACCTACCGCCAACTGCGCGCGGTGCGCGGCACCCGCTCGATCTACCACAACAACGCCATCCAGACCTGGCTGGTCGAGGCCAATGGTGAGGTGAAGAATGTCCAGCTGTCGTGATCTGCGTTCCGGTGTCGCCGCGCTGGCCCTGGGCCTGGGCCTGGCGGCGCTGGCCCACGGCGCCAGCACCCCGGCGCCACCCAAGCCCGACGGCGGCCTGGCGCCGGTGTCCAGCGGCCTCTACAACGGCATCGGCCGCCCGGCCACCGAGCGGGAAATCGCCGCCTGGAACATCGACGTGCGCCCCGACCTGCAGGGCCTGCCCAAGGGGTCGGGGTCGGTCGCCCAGGGCCAGGACATCTGGGAATCCAAGTGCGCCGCCTGCCATGGCGTCTTTGGCGAGTCGCGCGAGTTCTTCAGCCCCATCGTCGGCGGCACCACCAAGGACGATGTCAAGACCGGCCGGGTGGCCCGCCTGCTCGACGAGGCCTACCCCGAGCGCACGGCGATGATGAAGCTCAGCTCGGTCTCCACCCTGTTCGACTTCATCAACCGGGCGATGCCCTGGAACGCGCCGAAGTCCCTGAAGACCGACGAGGTCTATGCGGTCGTGGCCTACATCCTGAATCTGGCCTACGTGCTGCCCGACGACTATGTGCTGTCGGACCGCAACATGGCCGAGGTGCAGAAGCTCATCCCCAACCGCAACGGCATGCAGACCCGCCATGGCCTGTGGCCGGGCAAGGAACTCGGTCACGGCAAGCCCGATGTGCAAGGATCGGCCTGCATGAAGGACTGTGCCACCGAGGTCAAGGTCGCGTCGCTGCTGCCTGAGTTCGCCCGCAACGCGCACGGCAACCTGGCCGATCAGCAGCGCATCGTCGGCGCGCAGTTGGGCGCCGACACCACCAGGCCCTCCGGGGCGCCTCGGGCGGCCGCGACGGCCGCAGCGAGCCCGGCGCCGGCCGCGGCGGCGACGCCAGCGCCGGCGATCGCGCTGCTCAGCAAGCACGGCTGCGTGGCCTGCCATGGCGTGGAGAACAAGATCGTCGGTCCGTCGCTGCGCGACGTGGCTGCGCGGCACGGCTCGCGGGCCGACGCCGTGGACTACCTGAGCGGCAAGATCCGCTCGGGAGGCGCAGGGCTATGGGGGGCGATCCCGATGCCAGCGCAGACCCTGTCGGAGAATGATGCCCAGAGCATTGCCCAATGGCTGGCGGCCGGCGCCAAGAAATGAGTCGACCACCAGGGTCGACCGTCCTTTCAACCCTCGGGCTGGCGGCACCGGACAGCACCCGACACCCTCTGTTTCCATCCAAGGAGAAATCCATGATCCATCGTCGTGACATGCTGGCGCACAGCGCCACCGTCGCCGGTCTGCTGGCCACCGCCGGTCTGGTCCCCACGGCAGCCCGCGCCAACTGGAACCAGCCGGCCTTCGATGCCAAGTCGATGGCCGAGGCCGTCAAGTCGCTGGGTGGCGCCGCGCCCACCGAGAGCAAGGACGTGGTGCTGACCGGCCCCGACATCGCCGAGAACGGCGCCGTGGTGCCGGTGGGTGCATCCACCAACCTGCCCGGTGTGAAGCGCCTGGCCATCCTGATCGAGAAGAACCCGTCGGCCCTGGCCGCGGTCTTCGAGGTCAGCGACGCGATCGACGCCAACATCGCCACCCGTGTGAAGATGGGCCAGTCGTCCAATGTGTACGCCGTGGCCATGATGGCCGACGGCAAGGTGCTCTACGCGACCAAGGAAATCAAGGTCACGCTCGGCGGCTGCGGCGGCTGATCGACAGTCCCCCTTCCAGCGAATCCAAGCAATCCAGGAGAACACACCATGGCAGATCCGATGCGCATCCGCGCCCAGTCCGCTGGCGACAAGACCACTGTGCGCGTGCTGATGAGTCACGAAATGGAAACCGGCCAGCGCAAGGACAGCGCCGGCAAGGTGATCCCCGCCTGGTTCATCCAGGAAGTCAGTGCCACCCTGAACGGCAAGCCGGTGCTCAGCGCCCAGTGGGGCCCGTCGGTGTCGAAGAACCCCTTCCTGCAGTTCAGCGTCAAGGGCGCCAAGGCCGGTGACAAGGTGGCCGTCACCTGGACCGACAACAAGGGCGACAAGCGCACGGACGAAGCCACCGTGTCCTGAGCCACGCAACCGCGCGCGACCCTTCCATCCATGTCCCCAGGAGACACCGTGTCCCACACGATCCGCTTGAGCCTCGCGGCCCTGGCACTGGCGCTGGGCGCCGGCGCCCAGGCCCAGAAGTCGGCCGCCGACGGCATCGCCGAATACCGTGCCATGCTGGCCGACGGCAATCCCGCCGAGCTGTTCGAAGCCAAGGGTGAAGACCTCTGGAAGAAGGCTCGCGGCCCGAAGAACGCGTCGCTCGAGCGGTGTGACCTGGGCAAGGGGCCGGGCGTCATCAAGGGCGCCTGGGTGGAGCTGCCGCGCTGGTTCGCCGACACCGGCCGCGTGCAGGACCTGGAGTCGCGCCTGCTGACCTGCATGGAGACCCTCCAGGGGCTGGACGCCAAGGCGATAGCAGCCACGCCCTTTGGCAAGGGCGAGCAGGCCAACATGGAGGCGCTGGCGGCCTACATCTCGGCCGAGTCGCGCGGCCTGAAGATGAACCTGCCGCAGGCCCATGCCGAAGAGAAGCGCATGTACGCGATGGGCCGCAAGGCCTTCTTCTTCCGCGGCGGGCCGATGGATTTCGCCTGCGCCACCTGCCACGGCGAGGCCGGCAAGCGCATCCGCCTGCAGGACCTGCCCGATCTGCGCGGCAACCCCGGTGATGGGGTCGGCTTCGCGGCCTGGCCGGCCTACCGCGTCTCCAGCGGCGAGATGTGGAGCATGCAGCGCCGCCTGAACGACTGCTACCGCCAGCAGCGCTTCCCGTACCCGGGCTTCGCCTCCGAGGTGACGATCGCCCTGGGCGTGTACATGGGCGTGAACGCCAAGGGTGCCGAGTCGATCGCACCGGCGATCAAGCGCTGATCCAGCAGGAGACCCGTGATGAAGAAAACCACCCCGCTGCTGGCCGCTGTCGCCGTCGTCGCTCTGGCTGGTTGCGCCAGTGCACCCAGTCCGGCCGAGTTGCAGGCGCAGTTCAGCGCGATGCTGAAGTCCTCGTTCCGCGACGAGGGCATCGCCAAGCTCGACCGGCTGGAGCAGGACGCCGGTCAGGCCGCCTGCTCCACCGGCCAGGCGCCCACGCCCGAGCAGGCCAAGGCCATCGAGGCCGAAGCCCTGGCGACGATCAAGCCACCCAGCGACGGCGCCTACCTGGGCGACTGGCGCGAAGGCGAGAAGCTGGCCCAGAACGGCCGTGGCATGACCTGGACCGACAAGTCGGCCGACCCATCGGCCAACGGCGCCAACTGCTACAACTGCCACCAGATCAGCAAGGCCGAGATCTCGTACGGCACGATCGGCCCCAGCCTGTACCAGTTCGGCAAGCTGCGCGGCGTGGCCAACCCGACCGCCCCGGAGGCGCAGGCGATGGTGCAGTACACCTGGGGCAAGCTCAACAATGCCTGGGCCTACAACGCCTGCTCCAACATGCCGCGCTTCGGGCACAAGAAGCTGCTGAACGAGCAGCAACTCAAGCACCTGATGGCGCTGCTGCTCGACCCCACCTCGCCGGTGAACGCGCAGTAGGCCGCCCCCGGTTTTTTCCGTGTCGTCGTCGTCCGCGCACCACCCTCGGGGTGCGCGGGCTCCTTCCTTGGAAGCTTCCCCGATGAATATCAGTAAGCGCGAATTCATGCAGGTGCTCAGCGCGGCCTCGGTGGCCGGCATGGGCCTGGGCCGATGGTCCGAGGCCGACGCGGCCACGGCGCAGAAGGGCCTGTACGACGTGCCCCGGTTTGGCAACGTCTCGTTCCTGCACATGACCGACTGCCATGCGCAGCTGATGCCGATCCGCTTCCGCGAACCCAGCGTGAACCTGGGCATCGGCGGCATGAAGGGCCAACTGCCGCACCTGGTGGGCGAGCATCTGCTGAAGACCCTTGGTGCGCGTCCGGACACCGACCTGTCGCACGCCTTCACCTGCCTCGACTTCGAGAAGGCCTCGCGCCGCTACGGCAAGGTCGGCGGCTTTGCCCACCTGGCCACGCTGGTCAGGCAGCTCAAGGCCAGCCGCCCGGGCGCGCTGCTGCTCGATGGCGGCGACACCTGGCAGGGTTCGGCCACCTCGCTGTGGACCAACGCCCAGGACATGGTCGACGCCTGCAAGCTGCTGGGCGTGGACGTGATGACCGGCCACTGGGAGTTCACCTACGGCATGGAGCGCGTCCAGGAGATCGTCAACAAGGACTTCAAGGGCCAGGTCGACTTCGTCGCGCAGAACATCAAGACCACCGACTTCGGCGACCCCGTCTTCAAGCCCTATGTGATCCGCGAGATCAATGGCGTGCCCTGCGCCATCATCGGCCAGGCCTTCCCCTACACGCCGATCGCCAACCCGCGCTACATGGTGGCCGACTGGAGCTTCGGCATCCAGGACGAGAACATGCAGGCCATGGTGGACGAAGCCCGCGGCAAGGGGGCGCAGGTGGTGGTGGTGGTCAGCCACAACGGCATGGATGTGGATCTGAAGATGGCCAGCCGGGTGCGCGGCATCGACGCCATCTTCGGCGGCCACACGCATGACGGCGTGCCGGTGGCCATTCCCGTGAAGAACGCCGGCGGCACCACGCTGGTCACCAATGCGGGCTCGAACAGCAAGTTCCTCGGCCTGATGGACTTCGACGTCAAGGGCGGCAAGGTGGTGGACTTCCGCTACCGCCTGCTGCCGGTCTTCGCCAACCAGCTGCAGGCCGATCCGGCGATGGCGGCGCTGATCAGGAAGATTCGCGATCCCTACGAGACCAAGCTGAACGAGAAGCTCGCCGTCACCGAAGGCCTGCTGTACCGCCGCGGCAACTTCAACGGCAGCTGGGACCAGCTGATCGTCGATGCGCTGATCGACGTGCAGGGCGCCGATCTGGCCTTCTCGCCGGGCTTCCGCTGGGGCACCTCGCTGCTGCCGGGCGAGACCATCACGCGCGAGCTGATGATGGACCAACTGGCCATCACCTACCCCTACGCCACCCTCACCGAGATGAGTGGCGAGATGATCAAGACGGTGCTGGAAGACGTCTGCGACAACCTGTTCAACCCCGACCCCTACTACCAGCAGGGCGGCGACATGGTGCGCGTGGGCGGCCTCACCTACACCTGCACCCCGGGCGCGGCGATGGGCAGCCGCATCAGCGACATGCGCCTGAAGGGCAAGCCGATCGACGCCGGCAAGACCTACAAGGTGGCCGGCTGGGCGCCGGTGGCCGAGGAAGCGCGCACTGCGCCCGGCAACAAGCCGGTGTGGGACGTGGTCGAAACCTGGCTGAAGTCGCAGGGCGGCCGCGTCAAGCCGCGGGCCATCAACACGCCGTCGCTGGTCGGCGTGCAGGGCAACCCGGGGATGGTGGCCTGACCGGGTCAGGGCCGCGGGTAGCTCTCGCTGCCGGTGGCCAGGGTCGGCGCCGCGGGCAGCACATCGCGCGGTCGGTCCAGCAGGTGATCGACCACGGTGCCCGCGGCCCAGATGCTGCACAGCGTGACCCAGGAGGTCAGCGCAAAGACCGCGGCCCCTGACACGCCGGCACCCACCGCACAACCGCCGGCCAGCATGCCGCCAAAGCCCATCAGCATGGCGCCGGCGATGTAGCGGCGCATGGACTGGCCATCCTTGAAGCCCTCCAGCGTCCACTCGCGCCACAGCAGGGCCGACACCAGGGAGCCCAGGGCCACGCCCGGTACCAGACCCAGGTCGAACTTCAGCGCGTGGCCGGGTGGCGAGAGCACCAGCATCAGGGTGTCGGCGGCCGGGCCTGTGAAGGACAGGCTCTGCACCGGGATCACCAGATCAAAGGCCTGGCGCGACAGGGCCCAGGTGGTCAGCCAGGCCACGGCCACCATCAGGCCCACGCCGATCGCGCCGAACCAGCCCCAGAAGCGCACCTGCTGGCGCCAGGCCCACACCAGCGCGGCCAGCAGCCACACGCCACCGAAGACGACGCCGATCGTGTGGTTCCAGCCCAGCCAGGCCAGCAGGTCACGGGCCGAGCCGCCTTCGATGGTCCACCAACCGGCAATCTCCAGGCGCAGCGGTGACATCAGACCCGACAGCGCCGATTGCGCCGTCACGGCGAACACCAGGCCCGAGAGCAGGGCACGCAGGTTGCCCTGTGCCGCCAGCACCAGCAGGCGGCTGGAGCAGCCGCGCGCCAGGATCATGCCGGCGCCGAACATCGCGCCGCCCACGATGGCGCCGGACAGGCTGCCGCGGGCCGACAGCTGACGCGCATCACTCACGTCCAGCCAGCCGGCCAGAATGAAGGCCTGGGTGGCGATCACCGCGGTGGAGAAGGTGAACAGCCAGACGGTCAGCTTGCCCTCGCGCGTGCCGCGCGAAAACTCGATCACCGCCGAGCGCATGCAGAAGCGCGAGCGGTGGGCGAAGAAGCCGAACAGCACGCCGATGGCCGCGCCGGCCAGCGTGATGGCCCACATCTCGCCCACCTGGGCGATCAGGGATTCGAGGAACATGGCGGGCTCGTCCGGCGGCGCATCCGTGTGTGCTGATGCGGCGATGATGAGCCCGTGACCCTGCCCGGCCCTTGACCTTGGTCAGGCCCGGGCACCGCGGCCGCGGTCAACCGAGCACGTCGGCCCAGATGTTCTTCGCCCAGGCCTCGGCGTAGCGGCCTTCCAGGTCGGAGCGCACATCGGAGACGCCGCCCGAGCCGCCGATCGTGAAGAAGCTCTTCTTCGGCGCCTGGTACTCGTGCACGCTGGCCACGTGGATCACGTGGGTGGCGTCGACATAGCTCATGCAGACGTTGGTCAGCATCGGGTGCGGGTTGACTTCCATGCCCTGCAGCTCGGCCACGATGGCGGCGGCGGTGACCTTGGCGTGCGAGTTGGCCATGTGGCCGGACTTGGGCATGCCCTGGGCCACCTGGATCGCGTCGCCGATGACGTGGATGTCCTTGGCGGCCGTCGACTCGAAGGTCAGGAAGTCGGTATGGCACCAGCGGCCGTTGGCGTTGGCCAGACCGGTGTCCACCGCCAGCTTGCCGGCACGCATCACCGGCAGCACGTTCAGCACGTCGGCCTTGACGTCGTCCTGCACGTCGAACTTCAGCGTGCGGCTCCTGCCGTCCACCGACACCGCCTTGTGCTGCGGCCGGTACTCCACCATCGGGCCGTAGATCTCGGCCCAGGCCTTCTTGAACAGCGGGCCCTTGGAGGTCACATCCTGGTTGGCGTCCAGGATCAGCACCTTGGACTTGGGCTTGTGCTGCTTCAGGTAGGCCGCCACCACGCTGGCGCGCTCGTAGGGGCCGGGAGGGCAGCGGTAGGGCGCCTCGGGGATGCTGATGGCGAACACGCCGCCGTCGCGCATCGACTCGAGCTGCCGGCGCAGCGCCATCGTCTCGGGGCCGGCCTTCCAGGCGTGCAGCACGTCGCCCGCGGCGTGGGCGGCCTGCAGGCCCTCGATCTGCTCCCACATGAAGTCGATGCCGGGGGCCAGCACCAGCTTGTCATAGCTCACCGAGCCACCAGAAGCCAGGGTCGCGGTCTTCCTGGCCGGATCGACCGAGGCCACCCTGTCCTGCACCACGCGCACGCCATGCCTGCTGGACAGGCCGGTGTAGGGGTTGGTGATGTCGGCCATGGTCTTCATGCCGGCGATCACCAGGTTGGACACCGGGCAGGAGACAAAGGCCGCGCTGGGCTCGACCATCATCACGTCGATGCTGTAATCGGACAGCAGGCGGATGTACTTGGACACCGTTGCGCCACCGTAGCCACCGCCCACCACCAGCACCTTGGCCTTGTTCGCCGAGCCGACCGACGCGCAGCCGGCCACGCCCAGTGCGCTGCCAGCCACCAGGCCGGCCAGGAGTTGTCTGCGTTGCGTCATGAGCACCTCCCTCAGGGCTTCTGCTTGGAGAAATAGACCGCCAGGGTCTCGAGCTGCTCCTGCGAGTAGCCCCTGGTGATCTGGTGCATGATGGTGGCGGGCCGCTGGCCGCTGCGGAAGGCCATCAGCTGGCTCAGGATGTAGTCCTGCGGCAGCCCAGCGAGCTTGATCAGGGCTTCGCCCTGGACGGCGTGGCCGTCGGTGCCGTGGCAGTGGGCGCAGGTGGCTGCCAGCGAGCGGGTGCGCAGCGTCGTGGGGTCCTTGGCGACAGCCGGCACCGCCAGCATCAGCAGCAGGGCCGCCAACAGGGGGCGTGGGGTCATGGGTGTTGTCTCCGGGGGCAGGGGGCCGCACACGGGGCTTGGCGCGCATGCGGTGTCGGACTTATAGTGTCCGAAATATCATTGATTGCTGATGTGGTGTTATCCCTGAAGTCGTCACGTCGCTACTTTCTGGCGGGCTGCGGCTGCAGCGCGGCCCTGGGCTGGCTGCCGCGCAGCCTGCGTGCCGAAGGGGCGCCGGCCGTCACCGTCGAGATGGCGCCGCAGCAGGTGGCCGAGGGCGTCTACTACGTGCAGGGCGAGTCGGCGCTCGGCTCGTCGGCCAATCAGAACTTCATCTCGAATGCCGGTTTCGTGATCACGGCCGACAGCGTCGTGGTGGTCGATGCGCTGGGCTCGCCACCGCTGGCGCAGCGTCTGCTGGCGCAGATCCGCGCGATCACGCCGCTGCCGGTGCGGCATGTGCTGGTCACCCACTACCACGCCGACCACATCTACGGCCTGCAGGTCTTCCAGGCGGCGGGCGCGAAGATCGTCGCCCAGGCGCGCGCCCGCGAGTACCTGGCGTCCGACACCGCCCGGCTGCGCCTGCAGTCCAGCCGCGAAGAGATGTTCCCCTGGGTCGACGAACAGACCCGGCTGGTGCCGGCCGATCGCTGGCTGGGGCTGGACGGCAGCCTGCGCGAAGAAGTGCTGGACATCGGGGGCACGCGCTTCGTGCTGCGGCCGGTCGGGCCGTCGCACACGCCCGAGGACCTGGTCATTTCGGTGCCGCAGCGCGGCGTGCTGTTCTCCGGCGACCTGTTGTTCCGCGGGCGTGTGCCCTTTGTCGGCCAGGCCGACAGCGCGGGCTGGATCAAGGCCCTGGACGGCATGCTGGCGGCGCAGCCGACGGTGGTGGTGCCGGGGCATGGGCCGGCGTCCACCGAGCCCCGCGCCGACATGCAGCTCACGCGGGACTACCTGGTCTACCTGCGCGAGCGCATGGGCGAGGCCGCCCGCAACATGGACCCCTTCGACGAGGCCTACCGCGCCACCGACTGGAGCCGCTTCGAGAAGCTGCCGCTGTTCCAGGCCGCCAACCGAATGAACGCCTACAACACCTACCTGCTGATGGAGTCCAGCCAGCGATGAACGCCGTGCCGGCTCGTCGTCGCCTGGGCCTGCTGCTGGCGCTGGCCGCCACCGGCCTGGCCGGCGCCGCACCGGCCCGGGCGCTGCAGCGCGGCGACAGGCTGGTGCCGCCACCGCTGCCGCTGCTCGACGGGCGGCGGCTGCGTCCGCAGGATTGGGCGGGACAGGCCTGGGTGCTGAGTTTCTTCACCCTTGACTGCCCCTACTGCCAGCGCCACAACGCACGCCTGGATACGCTGTCACGGCGCATGGCCGGTCAGGGCCTGCAGGTGCTGGGCGTGACCCAGGATCAACCCGAGGCGGTGCGCGAACACCTGCAGCGCCACGGCCTGGGTTTCGCCGCCACCGCGCAGGGGGCGACACTGCGCGCGCTGGTCACCGCCCGCCGCATCGTGCCCTTCACCGCGGTGATCGACGGCCAGGGGGTGGTTCGCGAACTGATCCCAGGCGAAATGAGCGACGATGACGTACAGGGTCTGGCGCGCTGGGCCCAGCCGTCCGGCGCCAGCGGACCCCTTTGAGGAGACCTCATGCCGCGATTCTTCCCGGCCCTGCTGGCCATCGCCGCTGTCGGCAGTCTGGCGCTGACACTGGTGCGCGCCGCCGAGCCGGCGGTCCCGGAGATCTTCAAGGAGGCGGACCTGGCCCTGGGCGCGAAGCTGATCGCCGAGCACCGCTGCACCGAGTGCCACACCCGCCACATGGGGGGCAGCGGGGGCGAGGACATCTACAACCCCCAGGGCCGGATCCGCGACGCCGGCGCGCTGCGCGGCATGGTGGAGGGCTGCAACACCCAGCTCAAGCTGCAGATGTTTCCCGAGGAAGTGACCGCGGTGGCGGCGGTCCTGAACCAGCGGCATTACCGGTTCAGCCGCTGAGGGAAGCATCCCGTGGGCGGCTTGGCGCTGGCTGCATGCGCGCATCAGTGCATACCGATACAATGACGCTCAACTGCCCCCGGACCCGCCATGTCACAGGATCCCAGCCTCCACGCCGACACGGTGTTTGACTCCGTGGCGGAGCTGTTCTCGCTGCTGTCGACGCCGGTGCGCCTGAAGATCATCAGCGCCCTGTGCAACGGCGAGAAGAACGTGTCCCAGCTGCTCGAGGAAATCGAGACCACGCAGCCCAACATGTCGCAGCACCTGGCCACCCTGTACCGGGCCGGTGTGGTGGGCAAACGGCGCGACAGCACCCAGATCTACTACCGCCTGCAGAGCGAACGCGTGGCCACCTTGTGCCGGGCGGTGTGCACCCAGGTGGCCAGCGAGATGGATCCAGACAGCGCGGTCGACCCGGATCAGCGGCTGCGCCCGGCCCAGGGCGTGCGCTGAGCGTCGACGCCGAGGGCCGACGCTAACGGCCGTCAGCGCACCTTGCCCAGCAGGGTCTGCACCTCTTCCAGCACCTCGGTCAGCTGCTTGCGGTTCTTGGCGCTGTCGCCCAGCCGGTTGCCGAGTTCCTGCTCCATGAAGCACACCGTCATGCGCACATAGGTGCTGTCCAGCGCCTTGCGCACCGCCGCCATCTGGCTGGCGATGTCCAGGCAGGGCTGGCCCTCCTCGATCATGCGCTGGATGCCGCGCAACTGCCCTTCGGCGCGCTTGAGGCGGTTGAGCAGGTCGGTGCGGTTCTTCTCGTCGGTCAGCTGGGACATGGCACACAGCTCCAGCGATGGAGCCTGGGAGGTGGTCACGGCCGCCATTGTCGTCGCTTCCGAAAGAAGGTGTCAGAGGCAGGGCTGGAGGGCTCAGCGCGGGCAGGCGGCCGCCGATTCGGGCACGCCGGCCTTGCGCAGGAACCAGACCATCGGGCAGACGTTGGTGAAGCCGAACTGCAGCAGGTTCAGGCCGACAAAGGCGGTGAAGGCCAGGGCCCAGCGGCTGACGAACAGCGGGCTGCCCTCGACGCCCAGCGCCAGTGACAGCAGGATGAAGGTGCCGGCGATCACGCGGATCCAGCGTTCGATGGTCATGGAAAGCTCCTTGGAATGACGAATGGGGGGGGTCAGCGGTCGGTGAGCCGCACGATGCCCAGGGCCTTGAGCACGTACTTCTCGTAGACCGGCTCCGAGTTGCCGGACTTCATCTTGGACAGGAAGTACTTCTCGAAGGCGATCTTGGCCAGGTGCACCCACTTGCCCTTCTTGAACCAGTTGACGTTGCGCGGCGGGATCTGCGGCAGGGCCACGAAGGCGGCGCCGGTGTCGCCCATGTCGGCCAGGCAGATCGCGTTCCAGGTGCCCTGGGCGGTGACCGGGCGGCCGGCCAGCTCGTCGGCGATGTTGTGGGCGATGGCCGAGACCATGGTCTCGATCATGTAGCCGGTCTTGGGTGCACCGGTGGGCACCGGCGTGGTTTCCACCGGGGGGATGGCCACGCACACGCCGGCCGAGAAGATGTTGCGGTAGGCCTTGCTGCGCTGGAACTCGTCGATGAGGACGAAGCCGCGCGGGTTGCACAGCCCGGGCACCGCCGCCACCGCGTCCACGCCCTTGAAGGCGGGCAGCATCATCGCCAGCTTGAAGGGCACCTCGTGTTCCTTGTAGACGTTGCCCAGGCCGTCGACCTCGGTGGTGAACAGCCTGCCGGCCTCGACCTTGGTGGTCCTGGCATTGCAGATCCACTTGATGTCGTGGTTGCGCAGCTCGCTCTCGAGCATGCTCTTGCTGTCGCCCACGCCGCCCAGGCCCAGGTGGCCGATGTAGGGCTCGCTGGTCACATAGGTCATCGGCACCTTGTGGCGCAGCTTGCGCTTGCGCAGGTCGGCGTCGACGATGAAGGCGAACTCGTAGGCCGGGCCGAAGCAACTGGCCATGGGCATGGCGCCCACCACGATCGGGCCGGGGTTCTTCAGGAACTGCTCGTAGTCGTGCCAGAAGGCCTGGGCGTGGTCGACCGAACAGACCGAGTGCGTATGACCGCCATGCGGGCCGGCGCCCGGCACCTCGTCGAAGCTGAGCTTCGGACCGGTGGTGATCACCAGGTAGTCGTAGCTCAGCGACTGGCCATCGGCCAGCGTCAGCGTGTTGCCCGGGGCGTCGATCGTGGTGACCGCTTGCGGGACGAAGGCGATACCCTTTCTGGCCAGCAGCGGGCCGATCTCCAGCACGATGTCGTCGCGCTGGCGCCAGCCCACCGCCACCCAGGGGTTGGAGGGCACGAACTGGAAGTAGCTCACCGCGCTGACGACGGTGATCTGGTGCTCCTTGGGCAGCAGTTCGCGCAGCTCATAGGCGGCGGGCATGCCGCCGATGCCGGCGCCCATGATGACGATGTGGGCCATGGTGTCTTGTCTCCGGAAGGCGTGAAGGGACCGCTCAGGTGGCGGCTTGGGGGACGTGTCGGCCTTGATAGACCGCGAAATAGAGCACCGGGATCACGACCAGCGTGAGCACGGTCGAGACCAGGATGCCGAAGATCAGCGACACGGCCAGACCATTGAAGATCGGGTCGTCGAGGATGAAGAAGGCGCCGATCATGGCGGCCAGCGCGGTCAGCGCGATCGGCTGCGCGCGCACCCGGGCCGACTCGGCCACCGCGCGGGCGAAGGGCACGCCCTGGGCCACCTGCAGCTCGATGAAGTCGACCAGCAGGATCGAGTTGCGCACGATGATGCCGGCCAGCGCGATCATGCCGATCATGCTGGTGGCGGTGAACTGCGCGCCCAGCAGCGCATGGCCGGGCATCACGCCGATGATGGTCAGCGGGATCGGCGCCATGATGATCAGCGGCGTCAGGTAGCTGCGGAACTGCGCTACCACCAGCAGGTAGATCAGGATCAGGCCCACGCCATAGGCGGCGCCCATGTCGCGGAAGGTCTCGTAGGTGACCTGCCATTCGCCGTCCCACTTGATCGCGTAGCTGCGGAAGGGGTCGGAGGGCTGGCGGATCCAGTACTCGGCCACGCCGCCGGTGCCCTCCAGCGCGGCCTGGGCCAGGTGGGGGCGGATGCTGAACAGGCCGTACAGCGGTGAATCGAGCCGACCGGCCATGTCGCCGAACACATAGCTCACGCCCTGCAGGTCCTTGGTGAACAGCGGCTTGTCGATCACCCCGCGCTGCACCTGCACCAACTCGGACAGCGGCACCAGCTGGCCATTGCCAGCGCGCAGCGGCAGCGCCAGCAGGGCGTCCAGCCCGACCTGGGCGCTGCGCGGCAGTTGCAGACGCACGGGCACCGGGTACTTGCTGGCGCCGTCCTCGTGCAGCCAGGCGGCATCGGCCCCGGACAGGGCGGCCTGCACCGTCTGCGCCACCACGGCCACCGGAATGCCCAGCGCCTCGGCGCGCTGGCGGCGGATGCGCAGGAAGGCGCGCGGGGCGTTCTCCTCCAGCGTCGTCTCGATGCCGACGATGTCGGGCGTGGCACGGAAGGCCTGGGCCACGCGCGCGGCCAGGGCCTGGCGGCCGGCCTCGTCGGGGCCGTAGACCTCGGCCACCAGCGGGCTCATCACGGGCGGACCAGGCGGGACCTCGACCACCTGGATGCGCGCGCCGTGCGCGGCGGCGATCTTCTCCAGGGCCGGACGCAGGCGCTGGGCGATGGCGTGGCTCTTGTCGCTGCGGTGGTGCTTGTCGACCAGGTTGACCTGCAGGTCGCCCTGCTCGGCGTCGGCGCGCAGGTAGTACTGGCGCACCAGGCCGTTGAAGGTGATCGGGCTGGCGGTGCCGGCGTAGGCCTGCAGGTCGGTGACCTCGGGCTGGGTGGCCAGGAAGGCGCCCATGTCCTGCAGCGCGGCGGCCGTGGTCTCCAGCGGCGTGCCGGCGGGCATCTCCACCACCACCTGGAACTCCGACTTGTTGTCGAAGGGCAGCATCTTCAGCACCACCCACTGCACCAGGGCCAGACCGACCGACAGCACCAGCGCGCCGACGATGCCGACCACCAGCAGCCAGCGCTTGCGGGCGCTGGCCAGCAGCGGCTCCAGCAGGGCGGCGAAGACGCCACCGAGCCGGGCACCGACGCCCACGGGTGCGAGGGCGGCATGGTCGCCGTGGTGCGGCTTCATCAGCTTGAGCGCCAGCCAGGGCGTCACGGTGAAGGCGATCGCCAGCGACAGCGCCATGCCCATGCTGGCGTTGATGGGGATCGGGCTCATGTACGGCCCCATCAGCCCGCTGACGAAGGCCATCGGCAGCAGCGCGGCGATCACGGTCAGCGTGGCCAGGATGGTCGGGCCGCCGACCTCGTCCACCGCACCGGGGATGATCTCGCGCAGGCTGCGGCCGGGGAACAGCTGCTGGTGGCGGTGGATGTTCTCGACCACCACGATCGCGTCATCGACCAGGATGCCGATCGAGAAGATCAGCGCGAACAGCGACACCCGGTTGAGCGTGAAGCCCCAGGCCCAGGAGGCGAACAGGGTGGCCGTCAGCGTCAGGATCACCGCGGCGCCGACGATCACCGCCTCGCGCCGACCCAGGGCCACGCCCACCAGCAGGATCACCGACGCGGTGGCGAAGGCCAGTTTCTGGATCAGCTTGTTGGCCTTCTCAGCCGCGGTCTCGCCGTAGTTGCGGGTGACGCTGACCTCGATGCCTTCGGGAATGACCGTGCCCTTGAGCTCGTCCAGGCGGGCCAAGGTGGCCGCGGCCACATCCACCGCGTTCATGCCGGGCTTCTTGGTCACGGTCAGCGTCAGCGCCGGCAGCGCCTGGCCAGCCCCCGGCGCCGAGGCGCCCTGGGCAGCGCCCGGCAGGTGCCACACCAGGTGGCCGGGCTGGGCGGCGCCGTCGCGCACCTGGGCCACCTCACGCAGGTAGACCGGCTTGCCGGCGTGGGTACCGACCACCACGTCGGCGACCTCCTCGGCCGAGCGCAGGAATTCGCCGGTCTGCACCGCCAGCAGACGATCCTCACCGGCCTGCGCCACCTGGCCGGCCGGCATCGACAGGTTGGCCGCGGACAGCGTGTCGCGCAGCCGCTGCAGGTCGACACCGCGCTCGCGCAGGCGGGAGGGATCGAGTTCAACCACCACCGCGCGGCCAGGGCTGCCGATGGTCTGCACCTCACGGCTGCCGGGCACGCGCTTGAGTTCGGCTTCCAGCGTGTGGGCCACACGCTGCAGTTCCAGCGCCGGCCGGGCGTCGGCCGACCACAGCGTGACGGCCAGCACCGGCACGTCGTCGATGCCCATGGGCCGCACGATCGGGGTCATCGTGCCCAGGCCGGCGGGCAGCCAGTCCTGGTTGGCGTTGAGCACGTCGTACAGGCGCACCAGCGCCTCGGTGCGCGGCACGCCCACCTTGAACTGCACCGTCAGCACGGCCACGCCGGGACGGGCGACCGAATAGGTGTGCTCGATGCCGGCGATCTGCGACAGCGCCTGCTCGGCCGGGCGGGCCACCATGGCCTGCACGTCGGCCGCGCTGGCCCCCGGGAAGGGGATCAGCACATTGGCCATCGTGACGTTGATCTGCGGCTCTTCCTCGCGCGGCGTGACCAGCACGGCGAACAGGCCCAGCAGCAGCGCCACCAGCGCCAGCAGCGGCGTGATCGCGTTGGCCTGGAAGGCCGCGGCCAGGCGGCCGGAAATGCCCATGGGTGCGTCGGCGGGTCGGGGATCGGTCACGGCGGCGGTCCTCAGCGTGCGGCGGGCGTGGCGTCGGCCAGGCCGGCGCGCACCGCATCGGCCGCGATCTGCTCGCCTGCCTTCAGGCCCGCCAGCACCTCGACCTGTGGGCCCTGGCGGCTGCCCAGGCGCACGGCGCGCAGCACGAAGCGCTGGTCGCGCAACACATAGACCGCTTCCAGCTCACCCCGCTGCAGCACCGCCGCGGCCGGAATGAGGAGCGCACGCGTCGTGGGCTCAGTCGGGGCGCCGTCAAAGCGCACGCTGACGCTCTGGCCCGGCGTGGCCTGGGCAGAGGCCGGCAGGTCCAGGCGCCACTCGACGGTCTGCGAGACCGGGTCGGTGGTGGGCAGTTCGGTGCTGCGCAGCGGCGTGACCCACTGCCCGTCGGGCAGTTGCACCTGCCGTCCGCTGGCCTGGCGGGCGGCCGCGGAGCGCGAGGCTGGCACCTGGACCACCGCGCGCAGCGCGCCGGGGGCGTACAGCGTCAGGATCGGCCGACCGGGCGCCGCCAGGTCGCCGGTGTCCAGGTGGGTGGCCAGCACCACGCCGTCGAACGGCGCGGTGATGGTGCTGAAGTCGCGTGCCAGCGCGGCCTGGCGCCGCCCGCCCTGGGCGGCCTGCAGCCCCGCCTGGGCGGACTTGAGCTGGGTTTCGGCCACGTCCAGTGCGGCCTGGCTGACAAATCCCTTGGCGCGCAGGTCGCGGGTGCGTTCGGCCTGGACCTGGGCATTGCGCAGTTCCGCTTCGGCCTGCAGCACGCCGCCCTCGCTGCGGCTGAGCGCGGCAGCCGGTTCACGGTCGTCGATGCGGGCCAGCCACTGGCCGGCCTTGACCCGGTCGCCGGCCTTGACGCCAAGGGCCAGCACGTTGCCGGAGGCCTGGGCCGCCACCGTGGCCTGGCGCAGCGCCTCGATCGTAGCGGACATCTCCAGGCTGCGGCCGGCGCTGGCCGCGCTGAGCTGGATCACCGGCACCGGGGTGGCGGCGATCGCGGCCCCGGTGAGCAGACCGGTCAGGCCCAGACCCAGTGCAGGCAGCAGGCGGCGACGGAGCCGGCTTGGAACGGCGGTGTTCTTGATACCCATATGGGTATCGTATCAGATACACCGTAGGGTATCAAACCCCTGGTTGTCCTCAGGTCAAACCCGAGGGTGGCGGGACCTCAGTCCCGCTCGGCCCGCCACAGCAGGAACTTCAGCGTCGCCACCGCACCGGCGATGATGCCGGCCAGCGCCAGGAAGGAGCCGATGGCCAGCGTGGACACGCCGCTGAGCCCCTGGCCCACGGTGCAGCCCAGCGCCGTGACGCCACCAAAACCCATCAGCACCGCACCCGCCAGCTGCTGGCGCAGGTCATCGAGCGATGCAAAGCCCTCCCAGCGGAAGCGACCGGTGGCCAGCGACACCGCCGCCGCACCCAGCACCACGCCCAGCACACTGGCGATGCCGAAGCTGATCTTCAGCGACTGGTCGGTCCAGCGCTGCAGCAGCTCCAGGCCATAGGCCAGCGGACCGACAAAGCTCATCGACTCCATCGCGCGTGAGTTGGTGGCGAAGTAAGTCATCTCCAGCGTCTCGGGGTTCTCGCCATAGCCCAGATGACCGCTGACGTACCAGCCGGCCACCACGCAGGCGCCGATCACCGTGCCGCCCAGGACCTGCCAGCCCTGGCTGCGGAAGCGCCGGTCCGCAAACACCCAGACCAGCAGCGCCAGCACCAGCACGCCGGTGGTGGTCAGGGCGGCCTGCTGCGGCGCCAGGCCCGTGGCCTGCTGCAGCAGAGTCGGCAGGCCCTGGTCCTTCCAGCCCAGCGCGGCCAGGTCCAGCGCCACCGGGTCCAGCCACTGTGCGCGCCATTGGGCGAACAGGCCCTTGAGTGCCAGGCTGGCCGACACCGCCAGCACCAGCAGCACCACCAGCGAGCGCAGGCTGCCGCTGCCGGCGCGCAGCAGGTTCTTGTTGGCGCAGCCGCCCGCCAGGGTCATGCCCACGCCGAACAGCACGCCGCCCACCAGCAGGGACAGCCAGGGCAGGCGGGGCCGCATCGCCACCGCCTGGGTCAGGTCGATCAGGCCCGCCTGTGACAGCGCTGCCGTGCCGGCCATGGCCACGGCCATGGCCAAGGCCCACATGCGCATGCGGCCCCAGTGGCCCATGTTGACGATGTCGGATAAGGCCCCCATGGTGCAGAAGTTGCTGCGCTGCGCGGCCGCGCCCAGCACCATGGCGCAGACCAGACCGCCCAGGACGACCGTGCTTTCAATCGACATGTTCACCCCTTGCGCAGGAAGAACACGAAGCGGTCACCTTCGCTGCGCTGCTCCAGCAGGGGATTGCCGGTCTGTTCGGCGAAGGTGGGGATGTCGTCCAGCGAGCCCGGGTCGGTGGTGGACACGCGCAACACCTGGCCGCTGGCCATGCCGGCCAGCGACTTGCGGGTCTTCACGATGGGCAGCGGGCAGGCGAGTCCGCAGGCGTCGAGGTCCTGGTCAAAATGCATCGGTGGGTATCCTGTCTTCGGCGGGGCGTGGATCCGGCCCGCGGGCGGCAGCCTCGATTGTCGGGCAAGTGCCCGGCCGATCGCCGCGTGGGGCTGCCGCCGCTGACAGACCTACCGGCCGGGGCGAGCCTCTCGGGGCGTCAGTAGTCCAGCCGCTCGACCTTCACCGCCACGGGCGCCTGCGGCGACACGATCGCCCCCAGCGCCTGGGCGTAGATGTCCACCGCGTTGTCAAAGCAGCCGTGCGAGGCCGCGATGCCCTTGACGCCGTTGGACACGCTGGGCTTGCTCAGCACCTGTGGCTGGCCCTGGCCCAGGCTGCTCCAGAAGGCCTGCCAGTCCAGCACCTCCTGGCGGCGGTCCTGCGACCAGATGTCAGCCGCCAGCGAGCCGGGGTCGAATGCCTTGGCCATGCCCAGGATCGGCATTTTGTGCACGTCCTCGAAAGCCCGGCTGACCAGGTACAGCAGCGACTTGCGGTAGGGACCGACGCTGTCGTTCAGTTCATTGGCGTCCGACAGCACATGCAGGGCCAGCCGGTCCCCGCGCAGCGTGCCGCGCTGCACCGCCGGGCGGTAATGGTCCAGCGCAAAACGCAGCGTGCAGGCCGGCGCGAACAGGCGCAGGCTGGCGGCGGCCAGGCCAGCCTCGTGCAGGCGATCCAGCATGGCGCCCAGCACGATCGAGCCGGCGGAGTGGCCGACCAGGTGGATCTCCAGCTTCGGGATCTGCGCCTTCAGGGCCTTCAGTTGCGCCACCATCAGGCGCACGCCGCCCTGGGCGTCGCTGCTGGCGCGCTCGGCGTTGAGCTTCATCTGGCCCCACATCGCGCCGCCGGGCCCGCGCAGCGCGGGCTCGAGCATGCGGTCGGTGGTCTCGCTCAGCCGGTCCAGCCAGCCGCGGGCCGGAGCACCGCCGCGGCTGCCCAGGCCGAAGCGGGCCATCTGCTCCTCGACCAGGTCCGACACGGTTTCCATCGGCCCAGAGCGCCAGCTGATGAACAGCGGGTAGATGCCGTTGGCCAGCGCGTAGGGCGCCATCACGCGGATGCGGGTGATCGAGTCGGCCTCGCTGTTGAGGCCGCCGTGGGCGTAGACCATCAGCTTGACGCTGCCCTGGGCCTTCAGCCAGGCCAGCGGACGGGTCATCGTGGCGGCCTCCAGGGCGCTTGCGGCGCTGTCGGCGGTGATGTCGTTGCGTACCGGAAAGCCGCGGTCCAGCACCAGCGTATGGCGGTAGGCCTGGTCGGGGTCCAGCGGCTGGTGAGCGGGGTTCTTCAGGCCCTGGTAGCGGCGGGTCAAGGCGTCGTCAGCGCCGACCAGGCCGGCTGGGCGCTCGTTGGCTGCCGCAGTGGCGCCGGTGCCGGCGGGCACCAGGAAGCGGGGCGCGCGCCGTGCGCGTGCGGCGCCCGCCGCGGCGGTCTTGCCCTTGCGGGGCGCAGCGGTGGCCGCTGCCGGCCCCAGGCGTGGCACGCCCAGTGTGAACACCCAGGCATCGGTGGCATGGGTGACCCAGTCCTCGTAGGGCAGCAGCGCAAAACCGTGCGAGCCCCAGTCCGGGCCCCAGGAGTTCTGCACCACGAAGCCATCGGCGTTGTAGCCGATCAGTGCAAAGGCGTGACCGCCGGCATCCTTCGGGCGCGGCACGGCGCGGATGCGCACCAGATCGGCATGGCCGGTGAGGGTCTTGCGGGCGGGCACGGCCCAGCCTTCATGCACCGTGGCCGAGACATAGACCACGCCGTTCTCGCGCAAGGCGGCCTGCAGGTCGACCACCGAGCGCACATCCACCCGGTAGTACACGCCCAGCGTGCAGGCCAGCGCGTCCACATCCCAGTTGCGATCGGGGTCGTCGGGGTGCCTGGCATCCTCCCCAGGGGGCCGGCGGCGGCCTTGCTTGTCGGTGCCGTGCGGCCACAGCGCGGCGCGGCACACGCCGTGTCGGTGCCAGCCCTTGAGGGCACCGCGGCAGCTCGAGCCTTCGTAGTCCTCACCCGGCCACTCGTCGTACAGCCGCGCGAGTTGGTACAGCATCGCCGGGCTGACCTGGCGCTCGACGCTGCCACCCGCCTGCATGGCGCGGATGAACAGCTGGTAGTTGATCGCCGCCGCCAGCCCGAAGCCGGTGCAGGCGCCTTCCTGGCCCTGGTCCAGGATCAGCGGCGCATAGCGCGGCAGCAACTCGCGCACATCGACATCGGTAGGCCACTGCGTGGGCAGGTTGCCCAGCGGTGGCAGATAAGGCCGGTCGCGCAGGTCCAGGCGGTCGGGGCGGGCATCCAGCGACACGGCGCGCTGGCCGATCTGCACGTTCTTGGTGGGCATGGCGGTCTCCCGGTGGCGTGCGCTGATGCTAGGCGCAACGCGGTCACCGGTGCACCCTGATGCCTTGGGGAGGCCGGCGCAAAGAAAAAGCCCGTCGCGGTGACACGACGGGCTTGGCAGTCTGGCTCCCCGACCTGGGCTCGAACCAGGGACCTACGGATTAACAGTCCGGCGCTCTACCGACTGAGCTATCGGGGAAGGGATCTTGGATGTCGGCCGGTGCATACGGTGGCACACCGGCGTCTTGATCGTCTGACCTGAGTTACACCAACCTGGGCAGTTGCAAGAAGCAGTTGCCATGTTTGGCTCCCCGACCTGGGCTCGAACCAGGGACCTACGGATTAACAGTCCGGCGCTCTACCGACTGAGCTATCGGGGAACAGGTAAGCCTGAGATTATAGGCAGATTTTCAGCACTCTCACAAGCTGACCTGGACTGAAGCGCGCCAGGTGCGCGGTGCCAGCGGGTAGAGGTAGGCATGGCCGAACTGGAACGGGGTTTCCTGCCAGGCGCGGCGGTCGAACAGGTTGTCCACGCCCAGGCGCGCGATCCAGTCGCGGCCCCCCTCGCGCCAGCCATAGCGGGCGTTCAGGCCCACGGTGGTCCAGGCGCCGCTCTCGATGCTGTTGTCGGGCAGCACGTAGCGCGGACCCTCGTGCGACAGCCAGCCCTGCAGCAGCAGGCCGGGCAGGGCGCCGGGCTGCCAGCCCAACTGGGCGCGCAACACGCGGCGCGCGACGTTCTCGGGCACCAGGCCGTTGATCGCGGTATCGGCGGCGTCCTCGCGCACGGCGTGCAGCCACAGCGCCGAGCCCCGTAGGCTGAACTCGCCCCAGCGTGTCTCGCCAGCGGCTTCCAGCCCGCGGTGGCGGGCGGCACCGTCGATCAGGTAGGCGCTGCCGGTGTCGGTGACAGCCGGGCGGCGGATGTCGAAGGCGGCCAGCGAGGTGCCCCAGTCGCGCTCCTCATGCTTCCAGCCCAGTTCGGCCTGGCGGCTGCGCAGCGCGGGCAGCGGCTGGCCGGCCTGGGCGCCGTAGCTGCTGCGGTTGGGCACGACCACGCTCTCGACGCCCTGGCCCCAGCTGGCGTAGGCCATGTCCTGCGGCGTGAGCTGCCAGGTGGCGGCCAGCCAGGGCGTGGTGAAGCCCTGGTCATAGGACGTGGCGCGGCTGCCGTCGGTGCGCACGCTCTCGCGTTGCAGTGCGGTGTGGCGCAGGCCCAGCCACAGCCCCCAGGGGCCGTTCTGAAGGCGGTCGGTGAACTGCCACTCGGTGCTGCGCTCGTCGCGGTTGGTGTTGGTATCGGCAGGCACCGGCGATGCGGGCACCACGGCCTGGCCATCGATCGTGCCGATGCCGGCCCAGTTGAAGGCCTGCGCCCCCATGCGCTGACGGTAGCGTGTGGCCAGCACCGACAGACCCAAGGCATGCGTCCAGTCGCCGGTGCGGGCCTGACCGTCCAGGCGCAGCGCCAGGGCGTTGCTGTCGCGGTGCTCGCCGTTGCTGCGGAAGTCGTAGACGTCGAAGCTGCCGTCGCTGCAGTAGCGGTCGTAGGTGTTCTCGCTGCTGCAGCCAAAGGGGAAGGCCATGCGGTCGTCGGTGCGCAGGCGCTGGGTCATCGCGTGGGCCTGCACACGCCAGCCCTCGACCAGGGTCTGGGTGTAGCGCAGGCTGGCGGTGTGGCCGTCGAACACCACCGGGCCGGCCCAGGACTGGTTGTTCAGGTTGATGCGCGGGTTGATGGTCTGCGCCGAGGGCAGTGTGCTGCCCAGCAGGCTGAAGGCGGCGGCGCTGCGCTGGGCCTGGTGGCTGCGCTCCACCTCGGCCTCCAGCGTCTGGTCGGCCGACAGGCGCCAGGTGCCGGCCAAGGCGGCCAGCCAGCGCTGGCCGTCGGTGTCGTGCAGCAGCGGTCGCAGGCGGTCGGCGGACAGGGTCAGGCGCAGGCCCACGGCCTCGCCCACGCGGCGGTCGATGTCGGCGGCGGCGCGCAGGCTGCCGTCATCGGCGGCCCCGAGCAGCACGGTGGTGGCGTCACCCCGTGGCCGGCGCACCACCAGGTTGACCAGGCCGCCGGGGCTGCTGGTGCCGGCCTGCATGCCGCTGATGCCCTTGAGCACCTCGACGCGGTCCTTGTTCTCCAGGCCCAGTGCGGTCTCGGCGTTGATCGGCAGGCCGTCGCGGCGGAAGTTGAAGCGGTTGTCCAGCGCGTAGCCGCGCACCCGCATCTGCGCCCAGTAGCCGGGGGCGTTGTAGGCGTCGCCGAGGCTGGCGTCCAGGCGGGTGATCTCGCCCAGGGTGTCGATGCCCTGGTCGCGCAGGGCGGTGGTGCCCGCGGTGACGGTGGCGATGGGCGTGCGCTCGGCAGGGACGTCGCCAAAACCCGCCACGTCGGCCGGCAACTGCGGTGCGCGGCCGGTGACGGTGACCTGGGTGGATTGCGCCGACGCACCGAGTGCGGCCAGGGCAGCGAGGGCGGGCAGGGTGTGCCGGAAACGGCGGAGAACGGTGGTGTCAGCCATACGTGGACAGGTCCAGTGATGGCGCAGGCGGCTTGGTCGGGAGACCTGGGCGGCGCGGCCTGGAACGGGCGGACGCCGGCAGGCCGAAGGACGGCTGCTTCCCTGCGCGAGGATTACCTCAGTCAGGTTCAAAGGGTGTTTTCTCAGCCCCGAAGCCGTGAACGGCTCGGAGCACCCCTAGCGGATGCGGCGCAGGAATCTGCACCGCGAGGCGAATTGTGCCAGACGTGAAAAGGCCCGCACGCGGCGGGCCTGGGATCAGGGGCGCCGGGGGCTCAGCGCTGCAGCTGGTCCAGCTTGCCCTTGACGTCCTTCCACTGGTCGGCATCGGGCAGCGCGGCCTTGCGCTTGGTGATGCTGGGCCACTTCTTGGCCAGGTCGGCGTTGAGCTGGATGTAGGCCTGCTGGTCGCCGGGCACGTCTTCCTCAGGCAGGATGGCGTTGACCGGGCACTCGGGGATGCAGACGGCGCAGTCGATGCATTCGTCCGGGTCGATGGCCAGGAAATTGGGGCCTTCGCGGAAGCAATCGACGGGGCAGACGTCGACGCAGTCGGTGTACTTGCAGCGGATGCAGGCTTCGGTGACGACGTGGGTCATGGGGCGACGGTCAGAGTGTGAATGATGGGAGGCGGGCGCCCGGGGCGCTGGCCGTCGCTCATGCCATCCCGCGCGGGGGCAGGCACCAACGGCAAACCCGCAATTCTAAAGGGTGGCAGGGGGGTCCGAGTGATATCCCGCAATCGCCGCAGTGTGTCCCGCGCTCAGCGGGGTCGAGCCCACGCCCACCAGCACCACGGCCGGACGGCCGGCATGCAGTGCGTGGGCCTGGCCCAGCGTGCCCACCTGGTGGTCGCTGACGCGCTGGTCGGGCCAGCCCGCACGCGAGACCACACAGGCCGGCGCATCGGCCGGCCAGCCGGCGGCCTGCAGGCGCTCGCCCAGCGCGGCCAGCTGCTGGCCGGCCATGTAGAAGATCTCGGTGTCGGCGCGGCGCTCCACGCGCAGCTCGTGCTGGGCGGTCATCGCGGTGCTGAAGGCCACGCTGCGGCCCTCGCCGCGGCGCGTCAGTGGCCGCGCAGTGGCGGCGGCAGCGGCCTGTGCGGCGCTGACGCCGGGCACCACCTCGTAGCCCAGGCCGGCCGCTTGCAGCGCCTCGATCTCTTCCTCCAGGCGGCCGAAGACGCTGGGGTCGCCGCCCTTCAGGCGCGCGACGCGCTCGCCCGCGCCGGCCAGTTCGACCAGCAGGCGGTTGATCTCGTGCTGCGCGGTGGCGTGCGAGAAGCCGCGCTTGCCGACGTCGATCCAGCGTGCTGCCGGCGCGGCCTCGCGCAGCGCCGGGTCGGCCAGCGCATCGGCCAGCACCACCGTGGCGGTGCCCAGCAGGGTCCAGCCGCGGCGGGTGATCAGGTCGGCAGCGCCGGGGCCGGCGCCGATGAAGAGCACGTGTCCGGTCATCCGGACATCATGCCAGGGCGCGCTCGGCCTCGGGCTTCTTGACGTGCAGGCCGCATTCCTTGGCCGACTCGTCTTCCCACCACCAGCGCCCGGCGCGGAACTCCTCGCCCACGGCGATGGCGCGGGTGCAGGGGGCGCAGCCGATGCTGGGCATGAACTGGTCGTGCAGCGCGTTGTAGGGCACGTCGTTGCTGGCGATGTAGTGCCAGACGTCGTTCCAGCTCCACTCGACCAGCGGGTTGAACTTGACGCGGCCGTTGGGCTCGGTCTCCACCGCCGGCATGGTGCCGCGGTTGGCCGACTGCTCGCGGCGCAGGCCGGTGACCCAGGCGCTGCGGCCGCCCAGCATGCGCGACAGCGGCTCGAGCTTGCGCACCTGGCAGCAGGCCTTGCGCAGCTCGATGCTCTGGTACATCGCCTGCTCGCCATGCTGGCGCACGAAGTGCACCACCGATTCCTGCTGCGGCGCGTAGAGCTCGACCTTCAGGCCGTAGCGCTGTTCGATCTGCGGGATCAGGGCGAGCGTCTCGGCATGCAGCGCGCCGGTCTGCAGCGTGCCGATGGCAATGGGCAACTGGTGGCGGGCGATCAGGTCGGTCAGGACCATGTCCTCGGCGCCCAGGCTGTTGGCCAGCACGACCTGGCCGGGGTGCTCGGCGGCGGCGCGGCGCAGCCATTCCACCGTGTCGGCCACGCGCTGCTCGAAGCCGGGCGTGTGGCGGGCGTACAGGGCCTTGGCGTCAGAGACGGCGGGCGCGGCGGCCCAGGGCAGGGAAGAGGTGGTGCTCATGCGGCGACTCGCGCAAACAGCGGGCGCGGCTGGTGCACGTCGCCCTGGTAGTGATCGGTGACCAGGCCCAGCGCGCGCAGCGCGTGGGATTCCTTCTGGTCGGCACGCAGCTGCACCGCGTCGAAGCCGGTGCGCTGCAGCAGCGGCAGCATGTCGACCAGCACCTCGCCGGTGGCGCGCACCTGGCCGCGGTAGCCCAGGCGAACGCGCAGCAGGTGGGCCTGGCTGTAGGCGCGGCCGTCCACCCACTTGGGGAAGTGCAGTGCCACCAGCGCCAGGCGGGGCAGGTCGGCAGCAAGGTCTTCGACGTCGGCGGTGTTGGGCAACTGCACGCCCACCGGCAGATTCGCCGGCCAGGTGTCGCGCACGGCGTGCCACTGCTCCAGCGTCAGCAGCCGATGGGCGGCGGCTTGCGGATGAGGCACCGGGCCGTCTTCACCGCCAACGCGGTGCCAGGGGTCGTCGTGGGTGTGGATGAACAGCATGGCAGTCGGACTCACTCAGGCTTCGGCGGATTCGGGCTGGTGTTGAGCGGTGGCGTGGCGCACCGCGTCGGTGGCGGCGCGCAGCGGCGCGGTGCCCAGACGGCGCATGGTGTCGACGAAGGCCTCGCCGGCGGCGCGCTCGGCGCGGTAGACCTGCAACAGGGCCTCGATCGCGTCGGTCACTTCCTCGGCGGCGAAGGCCGGGCCGATCACCTTGCCGGGCGTGGCCGCGCCACTGGCGACGCGGCCGTCGGAGCCGCCCACCGACACCTGGTACCACTCCTTGCCGTCCTTGTCGACGCCGAGGATGCCGATGTGGCCGGTGTGGTGGTGGCCGCAGGAGTTCATGCAGCCGCTGATGTGCAGGTCGATGTCGCCCAGGTCGTGCAGCTCGTCCAGGTCGGCGAAGCGCTCGGTGATCTCGGCGGCCACGGGGATGGAGCGGGCGTTGGCCAGCGCGCAGAAGTCGCCACCGGGGCAGGCGATGATGTCGGTCAGCAGGCCCAGGTTGGGGGTGGCAAAGCCGGCGTCCTTGGCGGCGTGCCAGACGGCCAGCAGGTCGGCCTCGCGCACCCAGGGCAGCAGCAGGTTCTGCTCATGGGTGACGCGCAGCTCGCCCTGGCTGTAGCGGTCGGCCAGCGTGGCGGCGGCGTCCATCTGGTCGGCGGTGGCATCGCCCGGGGCCTGGCCGGCGCGCTTGAGCGACAGCGTCACGGCGCGGTAGCCGGGCACGCGGTGGGCGGCCACGTTGCGTTCCAGCCAGCGCAGGAAGGCCGGGTCGGCGGGGCCGGTGCGGTGCGGGTTGAAGCCCGGAGCGGCCGGGTGCACGCCGGCGGGGACCTCGAAGTGGCGCGACACGCGCTCCAGCTCAGAGGCCGGGATGATGTGCTCGCGACCGCCGGCATCGACGTTCAGGATCTTGTCGAACTCGGCGTTCACGGCATCAAAGAAGCGCTGGCCCTCGGCCTTGACCAGGATCTTGATGCGTGCCTTGTAGGCGTTGTCGCGGCGGGCGAAGCGGTTGTAGGTGCGCACCACCGCTTCCAGGTAGACCAGGATCTGCTGCCAGGGCACGAAGGCGGCGATCTCGCTGGCGATCACCGGCGTGCGGCCCATGCCGCCGCCAACGAAGACCTTGAAGCCCACCTCGCCCTCGGCGTTCTTCAGCACCTGCAGACCGATGTCGTGCCACAGGATGGCGGCGCGGTCTTCGGCGGCACCGGTGATGGCGATCTTGAACTTGCGCGGCAGGAAGGCGAACTCGGGGTGCAGCGTGCTCCACTGGCGCAGCAGCTCGGCATAGGGGCGCGGATCGACCGCTTCATCGGGGGCGATGCCGGCCAGCGCGTCGGTGGTGATGTTGCGGATGCAGTTGCCGCTGGTCTGGATGCCGTGCATGTCGACCTCGGCCAGGCGGTCCATCACGTCGGCTGCGCGCTCCAGCGGGATCCAGTTGTACTGCAGGTTCTGGCGGGTGGTGAAATGCCCGAAGCCGCGGTCGAATTCGCGGGCGATGTCGGCCAGGGTGCGCAGCTGGCGGCTGGCCAGCTCGCCGTAGGGCACGGCCACGCGCAGCATCGGTGCATGGCGCTGGACGTACCAGCCGTTCTGCAGGCGCAGCGCCCGGAAGTCGTCGTCGGGCAGTTCGCCGGCCAGGTGGCGCGTCAGCTGGTCGCGGAACTGGGCGGCGCGCTGGCGGACGAACTGGCGGTCGAAGGCGGTGTAGGCGTACATGGCGTTCCGGGTGCGGAAGAGGTCTGGCTGCGCACTCTAGGGAAAACGCATATGTTTGAAAACGAATCAAATTTCAGATGAACATATCTGATGGTTATATAAAGCGCCGCCAGCCCGTGTGCGGCGCCTTCCTAGAATGCGCGCCATGACCGAGATCCTCGACCGGCGCCGCCGCCTGGGCCTGCAGTGGGCCACGCTGGCGGCCCTGGGGGGCCTGGCGGGCTGCCAGACGACGCCCCCGTTGCCGGCCCCCGCACCGTCCCCCGCCCCGGTGCCGCCTCCACCGCCGCCCCCGCCCCGGGTGCTGCGCCCGCCGGTGCTGGGCCTGGCGCTGGGTGGCGGCGCGGCGCGCGGCTTTGCCCACATCGGCGTGATCCAGGTGCTGGAGGAGCAGGGCATCCGGCCGCAGCTGGTGACCGGTACCTCGGCGGGCAGCCTGGTCGCGGCGCTGTACGCCAGCGGCCACAGCGGCACCGACCTGGGCCGCATGGCCCAGGACATGGACGAATCGGCGCTGACCGACTGGGCCTTTCCGGGCCGTGGCGTGCTCAAGGGCGAGGCGCTGGCGGTGTATGTGCGCAAGCAGACCGGCGGGCTGCCGATCGAGCAGATGAAGCTGCCGCTGGGCATCGTCGCCACCGACCTGGCCGACGGCCAGCCCATCCTGTTCCGCCGCGGCGATGTGGGCTCGGCGGTTCGGGCCTCCAGCGCGGTGCCGGCGGTGTTCCATCCGGTGCGCATCAACGGCCGCGAGTACGTGGACGGCGGCCTGGTGTCGCCGGTGCCGGTGCGCTATGCGCGGGAGATGGGCGCCGAGATGGTGATCGCGGTGGACATCTCCACGCCGCCGGACGGCGGCGCCACCGGCGACGCGCTGCGCCTGCTGCTGCAGACCTTCTCGATCATGGGCCGCAGCATCAACCAGTGGGAGCTGAAGGACGCCGACGTCGTGCTGCGCCCCACGCTGACCGGCGTGGCCGGCACCGACTTCACGGCGCGGCTGAAGGCATTGAAAGCGGGCCGCGAGGCGGCGCAGGCGATGCTGCCGGCGATCCGCCAGAAACTGGCCGCCCTGGCGCGCTGACGAACGCGCTGACAAGATCGCGCCGACAAAAAAAAGACCCGGCCGCGGGGCCGGGTCTGAAGGGTACCTGGAAGCCAGTCTTCGGAGGTACCGAGGAGACAACCTTCACAGATAGAGAGTGAGGACCGCCCTGGGCAGGGCGGTCGGCGCAGCCTGGGAATCAGGCGGCGCGGCGCGACTTGGTGGCGGTCTGCGTGGTCTTGACGGCTTGCGCGGTCACGGCCTGGAAGTTGGCTTCGGCCACTTCGGCGGCTTGCTTGGCAGCCTTGTGCACGCTCTCGTAGGCGTTGTTGGCGGCGGCCATGGCCGACTTCACCAGGGCGACGGCGTTCTCGGTGCCGGCCGGGGCGTTCTTGACGGCGCTGTCGACCAGGCCGGTGAACGACTTCTGGGCGTCAGCCACTTGGCTCTCGGCCAGCTTGACGACTTCGGCGTTGGTGGCGGCGACGATGTCGTACAGGTGACGGCTGTAGGCGGCGGCCTTCTCGGCGGCCGGTTGCAGCAGGCCAGCTTGCAGGCTCATCAGCTCTTGCGCGTCCTTGACCGACAGGGCGGCCTTGGTGGTCTCGGCGGCTTCGGTCATCGAGGCCTTGGCGACTTGCAGGTTCAGCTCGACGAGCTTTTCCACGCCTTCGAAGGCCTTGCCGGTCAGGTCGAACAGGGTTTCGACGTTGGCCTTCTGGGCGGCGAGCAGTTGTTCAGCGGTCAGCATGTGAATCTCCTAAGGGGGGTTGAACACTTGCTGCCGTGTTTGTTGCACTGCAGCATGGAACGAAGTATGCGGGTCAACCCGCGGGATTGCAAGCACTTTTTTGTGCGGTGCAGCAAACTCTAGGGGCATCGCTCTAACCCAGCCCCGTCGCCTCTCCTGACCCCGCGCCGGCGCCGGTCAGCCCGTACACCGCAGAATCGCTAGGTGCACGCCTACACCTCTGACCACCATGCGCTGCCGCTGCCCTCGGGTCACCGTTTTCCGGTCTCCAAGTACCGGTTGCTGCGGGAGCGGGTGGCGCGCGACCTGCCGCAGATCCGCCTGATTCCGGCCCCACCGGCCAGCGAGGGCGAGCTGGCGCTGGCCCATGAGCCGCGCTGGATCTCCGCCGTGCTGGAAGGCACCACCACGGCGGCCGAGCAGCGCGAGATCGGCTTTCCCTGGACGCCGTCGATGGCCGAGCGCTCCCGTCGGTCGGTGGGCGCCACCATTGCCGCCGCGCGCCAGGCCCTGTCCGAGGGGGTGGCGGCCAACCTGGCGGGCGGCACCCACCATGCCTATGCGCACAAGGGGGCGGGTTTCTGTGTCTTCAACGACGTGGCGGTGGCCGCGCGCCTGATGCAGGCCGAATGGCTGCGCCGCCAGGCCCAGGGGCTGCAGGTGCTGGTGATCGACCTGGACGTGCACCAGGGCAACGGCACGGCCTCGATCTTCGCCCGCGACCCCTCGGTGTTCACCTTGTCGATGCACGGCGCGCGCAACTTCCCGTTCCGCAAGGAAGCCAGCGACCTGGACGTGGAACTGCCCGACGGCTGCCGCGACGAAACTTACCTCGAGGCACTGGACGCCGCGCTGGTGGAGGTGGAGTGCCGCCTGGCCGCGCAGCCGCCCGGCCTGGCCTTCTACCTGGCCGGCGCCGACCCGCACGAGGGCGACCGCCTGGGCCGGCTGAAGCTGACGGCCGCCGGCCTGGCCGAGCGTGACCGCCGGGTGCTGGAGTGGCTGCGCCTGCGCCAGGTCCCGGTGGCGCTGAGCATGGCCGGCGGCTACGGCCACGACATCGAGGTCACCGTGGCGCTGCAGGCCACCACCATCGAGCTGGCCTGGCAATCCTGGCAAGTCTGGGGCCGTGGGTGCCGCGCGGGCGACACGGACGCCGCCGCCGCGGTGGAACAATCCGCCCGATGAGCGCCCGCCCGCAACCCGACGCCCGCAGCAGCTACCGCCTGTTCCGCCCGGTCCCCACCCGCTGGATGGACAACGACATCTACGGCCATGTCAACAACGTCCACTACTACAGCTACTTCGACACCGCGGTCAACAGCTACCTGATCGAGACCGGCGCGCTGGATATCCACGCCGGCCGCACGATCGGCCTGGTGATCGAGACGCGCTGCAACTACTTCGCGCCGCTGGCCTTTCCGCAGCTGGTGGAGGCCGGCTTGCGCGTGGCGCACCTGGGCAGCTCCAGTGTGCGCTACGAGATCGGCCTGTTTGCGGCTGGCGAGCCGCTGAGCGCCGCCAGCGGCCATTTCGTCCATGTCTATGTCGACCGCGACAGCCGCCGCCCGGTGCCCCTGCCGGACGCTCTGCGCGCCGCCCTGGAACCCCTGAGAACCTGAGACCGATGCCCACCTCCATCACCCCCGAGTCCATCGCCGCGGTCGATGCCGCCATCACCAGCCGCCGCTCGATCCGCGCCTTCCTGCCCACGCCGGTGCCGCGCGAGACCGTCGAGCAGATCCTGGCGGTGGCGTCGCGCGCGCCGTCGGGTACCAACACCCAGCCCTGGCAGGTGCATGTGCTGACCGGTGCGTCGCTGGCCGAGCTGAGCCGGCGCGTGCGCAGCGCCTTTGATGACCCCGAGGAGCGCGCACGTCACACCGAGGAGTACGACTACTACCCGGCGCAGTGGGTGTCGCCCTACATCGACCGCCGCCGCAAGGTGGGTTGGGACCTCTACAGCCTGCTGCAGATCGGCAAGACCGACAAGCAGCGCATGCACGAGCAGCACGGCCGCAACTACGCCTTCTTCGATGCGCCGGTGGGCCTGATCTTCACGATCGACCGCATCATGGGCACCGGCAGCATGCTCGACTACGGCATGTTCCTGCAGAACGTCATGGTGGCGGCGCGGGCCCGAGGGCTGGACACCTGCCCGCAGGCGGCCTTCACGCAGTTCCACCGCGTGATCGAGGACTTCCTGGGTCTGGACGCCGCCAAGCAGATGGTGGTCTGCGGCATGTCGCTGGGCCATGCCGACCCGGAGCGCATCGAGAACAGCCTGGTCACCGAGCGCGAGCCGGTGGCCGGCTTCACACGCTTCCACGAATGAGACACCGAGGACCGGTCGCCGTGATGGCGCCCTGGAGCTGATCCATGAGCCGGATGACCCAGCGCCGACTGCTGGCGCCCCTGTGCCTGCTGGCCGCGGCCTGGCCCGCCAGCGCCCATGCCGGCGCCCAGGCCACGGCCTTTGCCGGGCCGGCCCTGGCCGGGGTGCCTCTGGAATTCTTCATGTTCGCCATCGTGCTGGCGGGCGTGGCCATGTTCCACCACCACACGCTGCGCATCGCCGTGGCCGGTGCGCTGGGCATTGCGCTGTACAAGGTTCTGGCCTCGCCGTTCGCCCACGGCGCGGGGCTGGGCGGACTGGCGGCCCACCTGGGCCATGAGTGGGTGGTGCTGGCCAACCTGCTGCTGCTGCTGCTGGGTTTTGCGCTGCTGGCGCAGCACTTCGAGGACAGCGAGGTGCCGGCGGTGCTGCCGCGCTGGCTGCCTGACGACTGGACCGGCGCGCTGGCGCTGCTGGTGCTGGTGTTCGTGCTGTCGGCCTTCCTGGACAACATTGCCGCGGCCATGATCGGCGGCGCGATCGCCCACACCGTGTTCGGCGGCAAGGTGCACATCGGCTACCTGGCGGCGATCGTGGCGGCCTCGAACGGCGGCGGCGCCGGCTCGGTGGTGGGCGACACCACGACGACGATGATGTGGATCGCCGGCATCAGTCCCGGCGAGGTGCTGGAGGCCTACGTCGGCTCGGTGGTGGCACTGGCGATCTACGGCGTGCCCACCTCGATCAAGCAGCAGGCCTACTCGCCGATCCAGAAGGACGAACGCGCTGGCGTGCACATCGACTGGACGCGCCTGGGCATCGTGGTGTTCATCCTGCTGGCGGCGATCGTCGTCAATGTGGCGGTCAACACGCGTTTCGCTGAACAGGCCGACGCCTTTCCCTTCTTGGGCGCCGCGGTCTGGGTGGCGGTGCTGGCCAGTGCACCGCTGCGGATGCCCAAGTGGTCCTTGCTGCCGGGGGCGCTGAAGGGGTCGGTGTTCCTGCTGTCGCTGGTGCTGTGCGCGTCGATGATGCCGGTCGAGCGGCTGCCGGCCGCGTCCTGGTCCACGGCGCTGGGGCTGGGCTTCCTGTCGGCGGTGTTCGACAACATTCCGCTGACCGCGCTGGCCCTCAAGCAGGGCGGCTACGACTGGGGTTTCCTGGCCTATGCGGTGGGCTTCGGTGGATCGATGATCTGGTTCGGCTCCTCGGCCGGTGTGGCCCTGTCCAACATGTACCCGCAGGCCCGCTCGGTGGCGGCCTGGCTGCGGGAGGGCTGGTACGTGGCCCTGGCCTATGTGATCGGATTTGCGGTGATGATGATGACGCTCGGTTTCCATCCCGGCAGCACGCCACGCGGCCAGGCGGCAGCGCCCGCGGCCTCGGCCGTGGAGGGCCAGCCATGAGTCCAGCGCGCCCCCGCATCCTGGTCACCCGGCGCATCTTCGAGCCGGTGCTCGACCGCCTGCGTGCCGTGGCCGACCTCGACGTGCACGACAGCGACGTGGCGCTGTCGCCGCAGGAACTGATGCAGCGCCTGCCGGCCTGTGACGGCGCCTTCGTGGCCACCACCGAGCGCATCGACGCCGCACTGCTCAATGCCTGCCCACGCCTGCGCGCCGTGTGCAGCATGGCGGTGGGCTACAACAACATCGACCTGGCAGCGTGCACCGCCCGCGGCGTGCTGGTGAGCAACGCGCCCGATGTGCTGACCGAAACCACCGCCGACTTCGGCTTTGCGCTCTTGCTGGCCACCGCGCGGCGGGTGACCGAGAGCGAGCATTTCCTGCGCGCCGGCCAGTGGCGCTACTGGAGCGTGGACCTGTTCGCCGGCCAGGATGTGCACGGCGCGACGCTGGGCATCCTGGGCATGGGCCGCATCGGCCAGGCCGTGGCGCGGCGCGGCGTGCTGGGCTTTGGCATGAAGCTGGTCTACCACAACCGCAGCCGCCTGCCGGCCGAGACCGAGGCCGCGCTGGGGGCCCGCTGGGTGGACAAGGACACGTTGCTGGCCGAAGCCGATCACCTGGTGATCGTCGTACCCTACACGCCCGAGACCCACCACCTGGTGGGCGCGGCCGAACTGGCCCGCATGAAGCCCGGCGCCACGCTGGTGAACATCGCCCGCGGCGGCGTGGTGGACGATGCCGCGCTGGCCCAGGCGCTGCGCGAGGGCCCGCTGGCGGCTGCCGGTCTGGATGTGTTCGAGGGCGAGCCCTCGGTCCACCCCGGCCTGCTGGCCGCCTCCAACGTGGTGCTGACGCCCCACATCGCCAGCGCCAGCCTGCGCACCCGCCTGGCCATGGCCCAGCTGGCGGCCGACAACCTGCTGGCCTTCTTCAGCGGCGGCACGCCGCCCACGGCGCTGAACCCCGAGGTGCTGGCACGGCCTCGATGAGCAGCGCGCTGCGCGAGCGTTTCTGGGCCGTCATTGCCGCACTGGTCTGCGTGCATGCCGCGATGGCGGCCACACGTGTCACCGCCAGCCTGTTGCTGCTGCACCGCGGCGCACCGGAATGGCAGGTCGGTGCACTGCTGTCCCTGTTCGCGGTGGCGCCAATCGGCCTGAGCCTGTGGGCCGGCCGCCTGGCCGACCGTCACGGCCTGCACCGGCCGCTGGCGGTGGGGGTGCTGCTGGGCTGCGCCGGGGCGGGCATCGCGGTCTGGAGCCAGCACACGCTGGCGCTGGCCTGGGCGGCGCTGTGTACCGGCGGCGGCATTGCGGTGGCGGCGGTGGGCATCCAGCGCGAGGCCGGGCTGATGGCGCGGGATCCGTCCGACCTGAAAAGGGTGTTCAGCTGGGTGGCGCTGGGACCGGCGATCTCGAATGCGGCGGCGCCGGTGCTGGTGGGCCTGCTGATCGACCATGTGGGGTTCCGCGCCGGCTTCGTGCTGGCCGCGAGCCTGCCGCTGCTGGCCTGGTGGCTGGGTCGCCTGCTGCCGCGCCTGGCCCCGAAGCCGCCGGCCGCAGCGGCGGCGTCGGCGCGCACGCGCAGCGCGCTGTGGCGCCACCCGCCGCTGGTGCTGCTGGTGGGGCTGAACCTGGCGCTGTCGTCGACCTGGGATGCCCACAGCTTCGTGGTGCCGGTGCTGGGCCACGCGCGCGGGATGAGCGCCTCGGCCATCGGCCTGGTGCTGGGCAGCTTTGCGGTGGCGGCCAGCCTGGTGCGGCTGGCGATTTCACGCTGGGCCGATCACCTGGACGAGGTCCGGGCGCTGCGGTGGGCGATGGCCGTGGCGGGCAGCACGTGCCTGGTCTATGCCTTCCTGCCTGGTGTGGGTGGCATGCTGCTGGGCTCGGCGGTGCTGGGGGTGGCGCTGGGCTCGGTGCAGCCGATGGTGCTGGCCCTGCTGCACCAGGTCACGCCGGCAGCGCGCCATGGCGAGGCGCTGGGCCTGCGCATGCTGGCCACCAACGCAGCGACGATCGGCATGCCGCTGCTGTTCGGCCTGCTGGCCGGGGCCACCAGCCGTGCGGCACCGATGTGGCTGATGAGCAGCCTGCTGGCGCTGGCCTGGTGGCAGGCCGGGCGGCTGCCGCCTGCCCACGCACGCGAGGTGGCGGGCTGAGCAGGCCTCAGCCGACGCTCAGAAGCGGATCTTCGGCCGCGACGGGTCGTCGGTGGGCTCAGGCGCCGGAGAGGTTGGCGCCGGACTGGGCACCGCGGGCGCCGGCGGCACGGCCGGGCCCAGCGGCTCGGGGGCCGGGCGGGCCCAGTTCTTGGGCAGGCGGTTGTCCTTGGGGTAGCCGGCGGCGTCCAGGTAGCTGTTCCACTCCTGGCTCACCAGACCGACCACCTGCTGCCGACCGACGATCAGCACCGGCAGCGAGGTGGCGCCGGTCAGGTGGCGCAGCGCCGCGATGTCCCCTGCGGTGTCGACCTTCTTCTCGGTGAACGGCACGCCGCGCTGCACCAGCAACTGGCGCGCAGGCTCGCAGGCGCGGCAATCCTTGCCGGTGATCAGCTGCACCGGGTAGCGGTTGCTGGCCTCACGCAGTTCATAGGGCAGGGTCTGCGCCCAGGCGCTGCCCAGGCACAGGGTGGCCAGGGCCAGCGACGCCAACGGGCGGAAGAGGGGGCGGTGGTTCATCGGTGGGTGAGCGCGAAAGCGGGCACGGTCATAGTGTCGGGCAGGGCGCTCAGGCGGGCAAGCCAGCCATGCCCTGGTGACGCAGCAGCGCATCGATGCGGGGCTCGCGGCCGCGGAAGGCCTGGAAGCTCTCCAGCGCCGGGCGGCTGCCGCCGACCTCCAGCACCTCGCGGCGGAAGCGCTCGCCGGTGGCGGCGTCCAGCACGCCAGCCTCCTCGAAGGCGCTCCAGGCGTCGGCCGACAGCACCTCGGCCCACTTGTAGCTGTAATAGCCCGCGCCGTAGCCCCCGGCGAACAGGTGCGAGAAGGTGTTGGGCATGCGGTTGAACGCCGGCGGCTGCACCACCGCCACCTCGTCGCGGACCGATTCGGCAATCGCCTGCACGCGGCCGGGCGCATCGGCTTCGGTGTGGATGCGCATGTCGAACAGGCCGAACTCGACCTGCCGCAGCGTCTGCATGCCGCTCTGGAAGTTCTTGGCCGCGTTCATCTTGTCGTACAGCGCACGCGGCAGCGGCTCGCCGGTGTCGACATGGGCGGTCAGGCGCTGCAGCACGTCCCATTCCCAGCAGAAGTTCTCCATGAACTGGCTGGGCAACTCCACCGCGTCCCATTCAACGCCGGCAATGCCCGAGACGCCCATGTCCTCGATGCGGGTGAGCAGGTGGTGCAGGCCGTGGCCGAATTCGTGGAAGAGGGTGGTGACGTCGTCATGCGTCAGCAGCGCCGGCTTGTCGCCCACCGGGGCGGCGAAATTGCACACCAGATGGGCCACCGGGGTCTGCAGGCCGCGGCCGTCCGGGCGCAGCCAGCGCTCGCGTGCGTCGTCCATCCAGGCGCCCGGGCGCTTGCCTGGGCGGGCATAGGGGTCCAGGTAGAACTCGCCCACCAGTGCACCCGCCCGCTCCAGCCGGAAGAAGCGCACCGACGGGTGCCAGGTGCGCGCCTCGGCCGGCGTGATCGTGACGTCGAACAGCGAGGAGATGATCGAGAACAGGCCGTCCAGCACCTTGGGCAGCGGGAAATAGGCCTTCACCTCCTGGTCGCTGAAGGCGTAGCGGGCCTCCTTGAGCTTCTCGCTCACATAGGCGATGTCCCAGGACTGCAGCTCGTTCAGCCCCAGCTGCGCCGTGGCAAAGGCGCGCAGCTCGGCCATGTCGCGCTGGGCCGGGCCGCGGGCGCGCCGGGCCAGGTCGCGCAGGAAGGCCATCACCTCGTCCGGGCTGCGCGCCATCTTGGCGGCCAGCGACAGCTCGCCGAAGTTGGCGAAGCCCAGCAGTGCGGCCTCCTCGGCGCGCAGCTGCAGCAATTCGGCCATCACCGGCGCGTTGTCGCGTTCGGGCGGACCGAACTCGCTGGCCCGGGTGACATAGGCGCGGTAGAGCTGCTCGCGCAGCGCGCGGTCGTGGGCGTACTGCATCACCGGCAGGTAGCTGGGCGCATGCAGCGTGATCTTGCAGCCGGCGCGGCCCTCTGCCTCGGCGGCGGCACGGGCGGCCTGCACCGCATCGGCCGGCACGCCGTCGAGCTGCGCGGGCTCCAGGTACAGGGCGAAGGCATCGGTGGCGTCGAGCACGTGGTTCGAGAAGGCCTGCGACAGCGCGGCGCTGCGCTCCTGGATCTCGGCGTAGCGGGTGCGGGCTGCGCCCTGCAGGTCGGCGCCGCCCAGGCGGAAGTCGCGCAGCCAGTGGGCCAGTGCCGACTGGCGCGGCGCGCTGAGCGTGGCCGCCTGCGGGCTGGCGGCCAGCGCCTTGTACTTGGCGTACAGGCGCTCGTCGCTGCCCAGGCGGGTGTAGAACTCGGTGACGCGGGGCAGCAGCTCCGCGCGGGCGGCGCGCAGCTCGGCCGTGTCGGCCACGTGGCACAGGTGACCCACCGCGCCCCAGGCGCGCGACAGGCGTTCGGTGGCCACGCCCAGCGACAGTGACAAGGCGTCATAGTCGATCGCCACATCCGGGCCGACGCAGCGGTCCAGCGCGGTTTCGGCGTCGGCCAGCAGCTGGGTCATCGCGGGCGCCACCTGCTCGGGGCGGATCAGGTCATAGGCCACCAGGCCGTCGAGTTGCAGCAGCGGGTTGTCGGTGTTCATGGCGTGATCTTCGGCGCGCAAGGGTGTCCGTGAAGGGCCCAGGGTCAGGCGGCGGCCCGCTCGGCGGCTTCCAGCGTGTTGACCAGCAGCATGGTGATGGTCATCGGGCCGACGCCGCCGGGCACCGGGGTGATCCAGCCCGCCACCTCGCGCACACCGGCGAAGTCGACATCGCCGCACAGCTTGCCCTCGTCGTTGCGGTTCATGCCCACGTCAATCACCACCGCGCCGGGCTTGACCATGTCGGCGGTCAGCACGTTGCGCTTGCCCACCGCGGCCACCACCACATCGGCCTGCCGGGTGAAGGCGCCCAGGTCGGCCGTGCCGCTGTGGCAGACGGTGACGGTGGCATTGGCCTGCAGCAGCATCATCGCCATCGGCTTGCCGACGATGTTGCTGCGGCCGATGACCACCGCATGCTTGCCGCGCAGGTCCTTCAGACCGATGGATTCCAGCATCTTCATGCAGCCGTAGGGAGTGCAGGCCTTGAAGCCGACCTCGCCCACCATCAGCGCGCCGGCGCTGGCGACGTGGAAGCCGTCGACGTCCTTGGCCGGCGAGATGGTCTCGATGACCTTGTGGTCATCAATGTGCCTGGGCAGCGGCAGTTGCACCAGGATGCCGTGGATGGCGGGATCCTTGTTCAGGGCGTCGATCCGGGCCAGCAGCGCGGCCTCGGAGAGGTCGGCGTCGTACTTCTCCAGCACCGAGTGGAAGCCGGCGTCGGCGCAGGCCTTGACCTTGTTGCGCACATAGACGGCGCTGGCGGGGTTGTCGCCCACCAGGATCACCGCCAGGCCCGGGCGGTGGCCGCGGGCGGTGAGGGCTGCGGCGCGTTGCGCCACCTCGGCGCGAACCTGGGCGGAGAGGGCGTTACCGTCGATCAGTTGGGCGGTCATGGCGGTGTGTGTGCAGGAGGGATCAGGAATGCAAAACGGGGCGCGAGGCCCCGTTCGGTGGTGTCGGGCCGGATCAGGCCTTCTGGGAAGCACCCAGCGCGATCTTCAGCAGGTCGGCCACGGTGTTCGCGTTGAGCTTTTCCATGATGTTGGCGCGGTGCGCCTCGACCGTCTTGATGCTGATGCCCAGGTCGTCGGCGATCTGCTTGTTCAGGCGGCCGGCGACGATGCGCTCAAGCACCTGCGCCTCGCGGGTGGTCAGGCGCGACAGCAGGGCGTCGCGGCTGGCCTGCTCCTGGTGCTGGCTGAAGGCCACGCGGGCCTGGTCCAGCATGCGCTCGACCAGCGAGACCAGCTCTTCTTCCTTGAAGGGCTTCTCGATGAAGTCCATCGCGCCCTTCTTCATGGTGTTCACCGCCATGGGCACGTCGCCGTGGCCGGTGATGAAGACGATGGGCAGCGGGCTCTTGCGCTCCAGCAGCCGGTCCTGCAGTTCCAGACCGCTCATGCCGTCCATGCGGATGTCGGCGATCAGGCAGGCCACCTCGCGCGGGTCGAAGCGCGACAGGAAGGATTCGGCCGAGTCGAAGCACTTGACCCGGTAGTCCTTGCCCTCGAGCAGCCATTGCAGGGAGTCACGGACCGCCTCGTCGTCGTCGACCACGTAGACGGTACCTTTCTTGGGGATCAGGCTCATGAGGAAGCAGCGTTGGGGTTGGCGGCCGCGGCCTCGTCGGGTACTTCGGGTACCGGCGGTGCCTCGGCGCGCTGGCTGAGGTCGACGGGCAGGGTGAAGGCGAACCGGCACCCCGTCACATGCGTGCCATTGTATTGGTTCTGGGCCCTCATCCGACCACGGTGCGACTCAATGATCGAGCGGCACAAGGACAGGCCGATGCCCATGCCGTCGGCCTTGGTCGAATAAAAGGCTTCGTACAGTCGGCTGAGCACGTCCTCGGGGATGCCGGGGCCGGTGTCGGTCACGCTGAACTCGATCACCCCGCCTTCCTCGGCGGTGTGGCGCGGCGCCACGCGCAGCTCGATGTGTCGCCGCGTGGGCGGCATGCGGGCGCCGTCGATCGCCTCGGCGGCGTTCTTCAGCAGGTTCAGCAGCACCTGCTCGATCAGGATGGGGTCGACATGCAGCGTCGGCAGGCGCTGGGCCACATAGGTGTGGATGTTGACCTTGCGACGGCGCAGTTCGATGCCGGCCAGCTCCACCGCGTCCTCGACGATGTCCTTGGCCTGGGCCGCCTGGCGCTGCGGCTCGCTGCGTTTCACGAAGCTGCGGATGCGGTGGATGATCTGCCCGGCGCGCTCGGCCTGGCGGCCGGTCTTCTGCAGTGCCGCCACCAGGTCGTCGTTGCTGATGCTCCCGGCCTGCACCCGGCTGACCATGCCATTGCAGTAGTTGTTGATCGCGGTCAGCGGCTGGTTCAGCTCATGCGCCACCGACGAGGCCATCTCGCCCATCGTGATCAGCCGGCTGGTCACCGAGGCCTTTTCGGCCTGCTGGCGCGCCAGCTCCTCCACCCGGCGCCGGGCGGTGATGTCGGTGGCGATCAGCATCTGGGCCAGGCGGCCGTCGGTCCATTGCACATAGCGCGAGCGCACATCGAACCACATCTGCAGCGAGTCGATGAACACCTCGTGCGGCTGCGTGCTGGTCTCGGTCAGCGGATGGGTGGGCAGGCCGGAGAGGTTGTCGACGTCCTCGTCGTCCTCGGTCTGGAAGACGCTGTCGCCGGCGCTGCTGGCCAGCAGCGAATGGCCCTGGGCGTCGGCGCCGAACCACAGCCGGTAGCTGCGGTTGCAGAACAGCAGCTCGTTGTGCTGGACCGACATCACCGACACGGCGGCCTCCAGGCCTTCCAGCACGGTGGTGAAGCGCTCGTGCGAGGCGCTGAGCTGGTCGCGGATGCGCTTGGCCTCGGTGATGTTGGTCATCGAGGTCATCCAGCCGGTCTGCTGGCCCTTGGGGTCGATCAGCGGCGAGACGTACATCCGCGCATCGAAGACCGAGCCATCCTTGCGCATCACCTTGACCTCGATGCCGCCGGCCGGGCTGCGACCCTGCAGCTCCTGCTGCAGCAGGCGCGAGTTCTCCTCGATGCGGTCGCTGGGCCAGTAGGGGAAGGGCGGGCGCCCGCCGACCAGGTCGTCCTCGGAGAAGCCGGTCATCGCGCAGAAGGCCGGGTTGACGTAGGTGACCCGGCCTTCCAGGTCCATCGCCCGCATGCCGGTCAGCATGGAGTTCTCCATGGCCCGACGGAAGTTGGTTTCCTGCACCAGCGCGCCCTGGATCTGCGCGCGCCGGCGCACATGGCGCCAGGTGCCCAGCAGCATCCACACCGTCAGCACCGACAGCGCCACCACCATCCAGAACAGCGTGCTGCCGATGAGGCCGACCGAGGTGCGGTAGCCCATGCCCTTGAGCACCAGTCCGTTGGACATCGGCGCCAGCGGCAGCTCGTAGCTCAGCGAGGGCGGGCTGCTGCGCTGGCCGGGCATCGCGGTGACGGTGCTGGTCAGCGTGCGGCCGCCGCTGTCAAGCACGGCGATGCTGTGGCGGCGCGTGACCTCGGGCGGCACATGGTGGCGCAGCAGGGCCTCGATGCCGTAGTCGATGGCGAGCACGCCATTGAAGTTGCCGCGGTCGATCAGCGGCACCTGGATCTGGAACACCGGCACGCCAGCGGCATCGGTGAAGGCGTGCGAGTAGACCGGTTGGCGGCTGTCGCGGGCGGCCTGGAAGGTGAACTCGGCGTCGATCGGCTGGCCCTGGGCGGGCAGTGAGGGGTCGGTCTTGACGCCGTCGGTGGCCACCAGCGGCGCAAATCCCATCAGTTCCTGGCTGGCACGAACCTGACGCTGGGCGGTGATCCAGGCGATGCGCCGCACCGCAGGGCGCTCGCGCTGGAAGGTGGCTGCCTGGTCCAGGAAATCGGAGGTGGTGATGTCGCGCGTGGCCAGCTCGCGGGCGATGCGCACCAGTTGCTCCTGGTTCTCGATCAGGTGCAGCCGGATCTGTTGCTGGGCCACCTCGGTGTCGCGGCGCAGCGCCTCGGCGGTGCGCTCGATTTCCTCGTTGCGCAGGTACCAGGACGCGGCGGTGATGGCCGCCAGGAACATCAGCACCGACAGCAGCGGGCCGATCGTGGCGAAGCGGTCCTGGCGCGCCGGGGACTGCTTGCGCCACCAGCGTCCGAAAAGGCGGTTCAGCCGCGAGCGGTAGGTGGCGGAAAGTTCGGCGAGCTTGCTCATGCGGTGTGGATTATCCGGCCCGCGTGACCTGGGACACGGTCCGGAATCGGCCAGATGCGTCACGAATTCCGTAATATGAAATGATTGTCCGCGATTTGAAAATTCCAAAAGCCTGTGCGACACTTCGCGCCGATCCGACATCCCCCAAACGGACCTTCACAGGAGACAAATCCATGTCCGCCAGCCCCGACGCCCGTCCCGGTGCACTGCCGCCCGATCTGGACGCCCAGGAAACCCGCGAATGGCTGGATGCCCTCCAGGCCGTGATCGACAAGGAAGGTCCTGACCGCGCCCACTTCCTGCTGGAACAGTTGCTGGAGGAAGCCCGTCAGCACAGCGTGGACATGCCGTTCTCGGCCACCACGGGCTATGTCAACACGATCGAGCCCAACGAGGAAGAGCGCTGCCCCGGCAACATCGAGGTGGAAGAGCGCCTGCGCGCCTACATGCGCTGGAACGCGATGGCCATGGTCGTCAAGGCCAACCGCCACAACCCCGAGGATGGCGGTGACCTGGGCGGCCACATCGGCTCCTTCGCGTCGCTGGCCCACATGTTCGGTGCCGGCTTCAACCACTTCTGGCACGCCGAAGGCCCGGACCACGGCGGCGACTGCGTCTACTTCCAGGGCCACGTGGCCCCCGGCGTGTACGCCCGCGCCTACCTGGAAGGCCGGCTGACCGAGGAGCAACTGCTGCATTTCCGCCAGGAAGTCGACGGCAAGGGCCTGTCCAGCTACCCGCACCCGAAGCTGATGCCCGGCTTCTGGCAGTTCCCCACCGTCAGCATGGGCCTGGGCCCCTTGATGGCCATCTACCAGGCCCGCTTCCTGAAGTACCTGCACGCCCGCGGCATTGCCGACACCAGCAACCGCAAGGTCTGGGTGTTCTGCGGCGACGGCGAGATGGACGAGCCCGAGAGCCTGGGCGCGATCGGCCTGGCCGCCCGCGAAGGCCTGGACAACCTGATCTTCGTCATCAACTGCAACCTGCAGCGCCTGGACGGCCCGGTGCGCGGCAACGGCAAGATCGTCCAGGAACTCGAAGGCGAGTTCCGCGGCGCCGGCTGGAACGTCATCAAGCTGCTGTGGGGCAGCAACTGGGATCCGCTGCTGGCGCGCGACAAGGACGGCGCGCTGCGCAAGCTGATGATGGAGACGCTGGACGGCGACTACCAGGCCTTCAAGGCCAATGACGGCGCCTATGTGCGCAAGCATTTCTTCGGCCGCGACCCGCGCACGCTGGAGATGGTGGCCAAGATGTCCGACGACGACATCTGGAACCTGCGCCGCGGCGGCCACGACCCGCAGAAGGTCTATGCCGCGTACCACAAGGCGGTCAACCACAAGGGCCAGCCCACGGTGCTGCTGATCAAGACGGTCAAGGGCTTCGGCATGGGCAAGGCCGGCGAGGGCAAGAACACCGTCCACCAGACCAAGAAGCTGACCGACGAGGACATCAAGTACTTCCGCGACCGCTTCAACATCCCCATCCCCGACAGCGAGCTGCCGAAGATCCCGTTCTACAAGCCGGCCGACGACACGCCGGAGATGAAGTACCTGCACGAGCGCCGCCAGGCGCTGGGCGGCTACCTGCCGCAGCGCCGCACCAAGGCCGACGAGAGCTTCACCGTGCCCTCGCTCGAGACCTTCAAGGCCGTGCTGGAGCCCACCGCCGAGGGCCGTGAGATCAGTACCACCCAGGCCTATGTGCGCTTCCTGACGCAGCTGCTGCGCGACCAGGCGCTGGGCCCGCGCGTGGTGCCCATACTGGTGGACGAGGCCCGCACCTTCGGCATGGAAGGCCTGTTCCGCCAGGTCGGCATCTACAACCCGAAGGGCCAGCAGTACACCCCGGTCGACAAGGACCAGGTCATGTACTACAAGGAAGACGTGGCCGGCCAGATCCTGCAGGAAGGCATCAACGAGGCCGGCGGCATGAGCAGTTGGATCGCCGCGGCCACCAGCTACAGCACGTCGAACCGGATCATGATCCCGTTCTACGTGTACTACTCGATGTTCGGTTTCCAGCGCATCGGCGACCTGGCCTGGGCCGCTGGCGACATGCAGGCGCGCGGTTTCCTGCTGGGCGGCACCTCCGGCCGCACCACGCTGAACGGCGAGGGCCTGCAGCACGAGGACGGCCACAGCCACATCCTGGCCGGCACGATCCCGAACTGCGTCTCCTACGACCCCACCTTCGCGCACGAGGTGGCGGTGATCATGCAGCATGGTCTGAAGCGCATGGTCGAGAAGCAGGAGAACGTCTTCTACTACCTGACGCTGCTCAACGAGAACTACGCGATGCCGGGCCTGAAGGCCGGCACCGAAGAGCAGATCATCAAGGGCATGTATCTGCTGGAAGAGGGCGCCAAGAAGACACCGCGCGTCAACCTGCTGGGCTCCGGCACGATCCTGCGCGAGTCGATGGCTGCCAAGAAGCTGCTGGAAGAAGAGTGGGGCGTGGCCGCCAATGTGTGGAGCTGCCCGAGCTTCAACGAACTGGCCCGCGACGGCCAGGACTGTGACCGCTGGAACCTGCTGCACCCGACCGAGGCGGCCCGTGTGCCCTTCATCGCGCAGCAGCTGGACCCGCACCCGGGCCCGGTGATCGCGTCGACCGACTATATGAAGAACTACGCCGAACAGGTGCGGGCCTTCATCCCCAAGGGCCGGACCTTCAAGGTGCTGGGCACCGACGGCTTCGGCCGCAGCGACTTCCGCAGCAAGCTGCGCGAGCACTTCGAGATCAACCGCCACTACATCGTCGTGGCGGCGCTGAAGTCGCTGGCCGACGAGGGCAGCGTGCCGGCCGCCAAGGTGGCCGAGGCGATCGCCAAGTACGGTCTGAACACCGAGAAGATCAACCCGCTGTACGCCTGACGCGCGGCCCGACGGAGACAAGACATGGCATTGGTTGAAGTGAAGGTCCCCGACATCGGGGACTTCAAGGACGTGGCGATCATCGAGCTGCTGGTCAAGCCCGGCGACACGGTGAAGGCCGAACAGAGCCTGATCACGGTGGAGTCGGACAAGGCCTCGATGGAGATCCCCTCGTCGCATGCCGGCGTGGTCAAGGAGCTGAAGGTGGCCCTGGGCGACAAGGTCAGCGAAGGCTCGCTGGTGTTGATGCTGGAGACCGCCGGTGAGGCGGCTGCGCCGGCGCCGGCGCCCGCTGCAGTGGCACCGGTGGCCGCGCCAGTGGCCGCCGCCCCGGCCGCCGCGCCGGTGGCGGCTGCCGCGCCGGCCGGCCGCATCGAGGTGCTGGTGCCCGACATCGGCGACTTCAAGGACGTGGCCGTCATCGAGCTGCTGGTCAAGGTGGGCGATACCGTCAAGGTGGAGCAGAGCCTGATCACGGTCGAGAGCGACAAGGCCTCGATGGAGATTCCGTCGTCGCATGCCGGCGTGGTCAAGGAACTCAAGGTCTCGCTGGGCGACAAGGTCAACATCGGCACGCTGATCGCGGTGCTCGAAGGCGCTGGTGGCGTGGCCGCCCCTGCCGCCGCCGCACCGGCACCGGCCGCCGCCGCGCCGGTGGCCGCCGCCCCGGCCGTGGCCGCCGCGGCACCGGCCGGGGCCGCTGCCAGCGTGCCGGCCCACCAGCCCGGCACGCCCGCCCCCGGCCTGCCCCACGCCAGCCCCAGCATCCGCAAGCTGGCGCGCGAGCTGGGCGTGCCGTTGGCCGAGGTCTCGGGTTCCGGCCTGAAGGGCCGCATCACCCAGGACGACGTGCAGAACTTCGTCAAGAGCGTGATGGCTGGCGCCGTGCAGACGGCCGCCCAGAAGGCCAAGGCGCCGGCCGCCGCGCCGGCGGCTGCCGGTGGTGCGTTCCCGGGTCTGCTGCCCTGGCCGCAGGTGGACTTTGCCAAGTTCGGCCCGGTGGAGCGCAAGGACCTCTCGCGCATCAAGAAGATCTCGGGCGCCAACCTGCACCGCAACTGGGTGGTGATCCCGCACGTCACCAACCACGACGACGCCGACATCACCGACCTGGAAGCCTTCCGCGTCCAGCTGAACAAGGAGAACGAGAAGTCCGGCGTCAAGGTGACGATGCTGGCCTTCATGATCAAGGCGGCCGTGGCCGCGCTGAAGAAGTTCCCCGAGTTCAACAGCTCGCTCGATGGCGACCAGCTGGTCTACAAGAACTACTTCCACATCGGCTTCGCGGCGGACACGCCCAATGGCCTGGTGGTGCCGGTGATCAAGGACGCCGACAAGAAGGGCATCTTCCAGATCAGCCAGGAAATGTCCGAGCTGGCCAAGAAGGCGCGCGACGGCAAGCTGGGCCCGGCCGACATGAGCGGCGGCTGCTTCAGCATCTCCAGCCTGGGCGGCATCGGTGGGCGCTACTTCACCCCCATCATCAATGCGCCGGAAGTGGCGATCATGGGCGTGTGCAAGAGCGCCATTGAGCCCAAGTGGGACGGCAAGCAGTTCGCCCCGCGCCTGATGCTGCCGCTGAGCCTGAGCTGGGACCACCGCGTGATCGACGGTGCCGCCGCGGCCCGCTTCAACGTCTACTTCGCCTCGCTGCTGTCCGACTTCCGTCGGATCGCGCTGTGACCGGGAGCTGCACATGGCATTGATCGACGTGCAAGTGCCGGACATCGGCGACTTCAAGGACGTGGGCGTGATCGAGATCCTGGTCAAGCCGGGTGACACGGTGAAGGCCGAGCAGAGCCTGATCACCGTCGAGTCCGACAAGGCCTCGATGGAGATCCCCTCCAGCCACGCGGGCGTGGTGAAGGAACTCAAGCTGGCGCTGGGTGACAAGGTCAACCAGGGCTCGGTGATCCTGGTGCTGGAGGCCGCTGGTGCGGCCGCCGCGCCGGCACCGGCCCCCACCCCTGTCGTGGCAGCGCCGGCGCCGGCCGCAACGGCCCCGGTGGTGGCGCCCACCGCTGCCAGCTTCGGCGGCGGCGCGGACATCGAGTGCGATGTGCTGGTGCTGGGCGCCGGCCCCGGCGGCTACTCGGCCGCCTTCCGCGCGGCCGACCTGGGCCTGAAGGTGGTGATCGTCGAGCGCTACGCCACGCTGGGCGGTGTCTGCCTGAACGTGGGCTGCATCCCCTCGAAGGCGCTGCTGCACGTGGCCGCGGTGATGGACGAGGTGAGCCACCTGGGCGACCTGGGCGTCGAGTTCGGCGCCCCCAGCGTCAACATCGACAAGCTGCGCAGCCACAAGGAAAAGGTCATCGGCAAGCTGACCGGCGGCCTGGCGGCGATGGCCAAGATGCGCAAGGTCACCACCGTGCGCGGCTACGGCGCCTTCGTCGGCCCCAACCATGTGGAGGTGGAAGAGACCACCGGCACCGGCCAGGAGAAGACCGGCAGCAAGAAGGTCGTGGCCTTCAAGACCTGCATCATCGCGGCCGGCTCGCAGGCCGTGCGCCTGCCCTTCATGCCCGACGATCCGCGCGTGGTGGACTCCACCGGCGCGCTGGCGCTGCAGGGCGTGCCCAAGAAGATGCTGATCGTCGGCGGCGGCATCATCGGCCTGGAGATGGGCACCGTCTACAGCACACTGGGCGCCCGCCTGGATGTGGTGGAGATGATGGACGGCCTGATGCAGGGCGCCGACCGCGACCTGGTCAAGGTCTGGGAGAAGATGAACAAGGGCCGCTTCGACAAGATCCTGTTGAAGACCAAGACCGTCGGCGCGACGGCCACGCCCGAAGGCATCACGGTGCAGTTCGAGGGCCTGGACGGCACGAAGAGCGAAGGCACCTACGACCTGGTGCTGCAGGCCGTGGGCCGCACGCCCAACGGCAAGAAAATCGCTGCCGACAAGGCGGGGGTGGCGGTGACTGACCGCGGCTTCATCAACGTCGACATCCAGATGCGCACCAACGTGCCGCACATCTTCGCGATCGGCGACATCATCGGTCAGCCGATGCTGGCCCACAAGGCGGTGCACGAGGCGCATGTGGCCGCCGAGGTGATCGCTGGTGAACTGCAGGGCAACAAGGAACTGGCCTCAAGCGCCTTCAACGCCCGCGTGATCCCCAGCGTGGCCTACACCGACCCCGAGGTGGCCTGGGTGGGCCTGACCGAGGACCAGGCCAAGGCGCAAGGCATCAAGGTGAAGAAGGGCCTGTTCCCCTGGACCGCTTCAGGCCGCGCCATCGCCAACGGCCGCGACGAGGGCTTCACCAAGCTGCTCTTTGATGACTCGCCCGAGGCCCATGGCCACGGCAAGATCCTGGGCGGCGGCATCGTGGGCACCCACGCCGGCGACATGATCGGCGAGATCGCACTGGCCATCGAGATGGGCGCCGACGCGGTGGACATCGGCAAGACCATCCACCCGCACCCCACGCTGGGCGAGAGCATCGGCATGGCGGCGGAAGTGGCGCACGGCAGTTGTACTGACCTGCCGCCGAGCAAGCGCTGAGACCGGCAACGGCCGGACACGACAAGGGGCCTGAGGGGCCCCTTGTGCGTTCAGCCGGCAGGCGCCGTCAGCGGACCGGCCCTTCGGCCACGATGCGCCAGCCGCTGCGCGTCTCGCGCCAGTACTGCCGCATGAGCCGGTCGCGGCCCTTGGGGCCGCTGCCGACTTCCTTGAAGGTCACGACCAGCTTGCCTTCGTCGTCGTGCCAGGTGAGCACGCTGACCTCGCCAAAGCCTTCCGGGGCGGACGCCACCTTGGCGCGGAAACGTTGCTCGGCGCCGCCATCCTGCGGACCGCTCTGTTCATACAGCTCGCGCATCTGCGCCAGGTCGGCGCGCAGCCGGGCCTGTTGCCACTGGGCAAAGGTCTGCTGAAAGCCCTCGGGCGTGGCCCGCTTGGCGGGTTCGACCCAGCGGATCTGACGCGTGATGACCACGGGGGTGTCACGCTGGGGCAGGCGGCTGGCCAGCCGCGTGAGGTCTTCATTGGCCATGGCCACGCAGCCATCGCTGTCCAGCGGCGGGCGCGAGTAGGTGCTGGCGGTCACGCCATGCAGCAGGATGCCGCTGCCAGTGCGTCCCTTGAGCTTGTCGTAGGCGTTGGGGTAGTTCAGGGGCAGGGCACCGGAGCCGAAGCGCTCCTGCAGCGAGCGCGGGTCGAGCCGGTCGGTGGTGAAGTACACGCCCAGCGGGGTGCGCTGGTCGCCCTCGACCGATTTGTCCACGCCTTGCTTGCCCACCGAGACATACACGTCGTCGACCAGACGCAGGCCGGCCGGACTGTTCTCGAAGAGGTACAGGCGGGCCGCGCTGGTGTCGACAGCGATCGCGAAGGGCACGCTGGGCGGCAGGCTGAGGAACTCGGCCGGCACGGCGCCTTCGGGGGGACGCTGGATCAGCGCCTTCAGGCGCAGCCGGGCCTCGTCGCGCAGCGTGGTCAGCTCGCCGCGCTCACCGGTGTCAGCGCCTTGCCGGGCACCGGCGCCGAAGTCCTGCAGCGGCTCGAAGCGGGCCACCATCAGGTCGGCTTGCACCAGTTGGGCCAACCGGAAGTTCGGGTAGGCGCGCACCAGGGCTTCGGCGGCCTGCAGCGCGGGTTCGTAGCGGCCGGAGGCCAGCAGCCGGTAGACCGCGATCAGGCGCCTCTCTGGCGAGCCGCGCAAGGCGTCGGGCGGGACCGTGCCAGGAACGGCCTGGTCGACCAGGTTGACCGGCGGCGTCAGGGTTTTCGGCCGCCCCGCCTCCGGGCTGGGCAGCAGGGGGAGGGCGGTGCTGTTGACGGCGGCGGCCGGTTCGGGCGCGGCCGGCACCAGCGACGATGCCACGTTGCCGCCCAGCAGGGCCGTGGCCACCAGACCCGCAGCGCCCAGCGCCGCGGCGCCACGCCGATGAGCGGGCCGGATGCGGTTGATCACCATGCGATACGAGAACCTCGGCGACTCAACCGCCCACCGATTCCTGGCGGATCAGCCACTTGCCGCCACTGCGCACCAGCTCGAGCGTCTTGCGGCTGCTGGTGGACAGCGCGTCGGATTCGTAGTTCTGGCGGAAGCGGGCCGTGGCCTTGTCACCGTTGACGCTGACCTTCAGCTCGCTGACGCTGACCTTGATCGACTTCTTGCCGACGATACGGTCACGCCGCTCCTCGACCCACTTCTTGTGCGAGCCGGACTGGCCCGCATAGTCATTGGTGTAGGCGGCCACATAGTCGCCCATGTCCTTGCGGCTCCAGGCGCTGGCCCAGGCCTTCACGGCGCGCTCGATGTCGGCCTCGGCATTGGCCGGGGCCGGCGTCGGCTTGGGTGCGGCCGGCGCCGCGGCGACCGAGGCGGCGGGCTTGGGCGCCGCAGCCACACTGGCGGCCGGCGCCGGCGCGGGCGGCACCGCGGGTGCCGGCTTCGGCGCTGCTGCGGGCGGCGGCGGGGGCAGTTGCGGCGCCGGTGCCGGGGTCGGCGTGGGCTTGGCTGGCGCAGGGGACGCCGCCGGCGCACTGGAGGCGGTCAGCTCGCGCAGCAGCGAGAGCTTGGGCGGCAAGGTGCTGTCGTTCTTGTCCAGCTGCAGCGCCTTGGTGTAGGCCTGGCTGGCCAGCTGGGCGTAGACGTCGCCCAGGTTCTGGTAGGCGGTGGCGTAGGCCGGGTTGGTGCGGATCGCACGCTCCAGCGACGCGCGGGCCTTCTCGTACTCGCCCTGCGCACCGTAGATGACGGCCATGTTGTTGTAGGGCGCCGGCATGTCGGGGTGATCCTCGACCAGCTTCTGGAACACCGACAACGCTTCAGCCTTGCGGTCCAGCATGGACAGCGCCACGCCGCGGCGGAAACGCATCTGCGGATCCTTCGGGTTGCGCGACAGGCTCTCGTCGATCATCTTCAGGGCCTGGGCGTGCTGGCCGTCCTTGATCAGGCGCTGGATTTCCGCCACATCGGTCGCCGGCTGCGAGGCGGCCGTCTGGGCCAGCGCGGACTCGACCACCAGGGCGGGGGCCAGCATCAGCAGGCCGGCGGCGAGGCCACCCAGGGTACGGACCACGGTCGGACGTTGGGAGGACTTCATCGTTGTGCTGGAGCGGATGCGAATGGGGGGGCGCTGGCCTCGGGCCGCCAGAGCGGCAACGACCGGATGGCGCGTGCTGTCAGACACAGGCCACCACCCGCCTGGGCGCTGTCTTCGGAGTCTATCGAAAAACACGGGGCACTCAGCCTCGCCCGGCCTGAAAAAAGGGCGCGCCACACGGCGCGCCCTTGTACTGCGGACCGGGCAGGCCGGCCGGCCATCAGCGGTTGGTCTCGCGGACGATCAGCCAGTCCTTGCCCGAGAGTTCCCAGGTCAGGGTCTTGACCATCACGTCGTTGTAGTTGGACGAGCGGTAGGTCTGCTTGAAGGTGGTCTCGGCGCGGGTGGGCGACACCGTCTTGGCCTGGATGTCGTCCAGCTGCACGGTGATCTCGCCCGGCTTGGTGACCAGACGCTTGCGCTCGGACATCCACTTGTCCTTGTTGGCCTTCATCGGGCCGAACTTCGGGCTGTAGAAGGTGTAGTAGCGCTCGATGTCCTTGGACATCCAGGCCGCGGCCCAGTCGCGCAGGCGCTGCTCGGCGATCGTGGCGGGCGCATCGGCCGCCTTGGGCGGCATCGGCGCGGGCGGCACGGCGGCGGGCACCGACGGCTGGACCATGGCACGGGCGCGGGCGTCGAGATCCTCGCGCGAGGTGGTGTTGAGCGTGGTCGGGTTCAGCGGGCAGCGGGCGGCGGCGTCCTCGCCGGCGCTCCACTCCTCGTTGCCCATGGCCTGCTTGCGGGCGTCGTCGCGCGACAGGCCCAGGCCGGAGACCAGATTGCCCATCGAGGCCAGCGTGCGCAGACGCGCCACTTCCAGGTCGGCCACGGCCATGGCCAGCGAGCGGCGGGCGGTGTAGACCTCGTTCTCGGCGTTCAGCAGGTCCAGCAGGCTGCGCTGGCTGATGTCGAACTGCTGGCGGTAAGCGTCGCGGGCCTTTTCGATCGCGGCGACGTTGCGCTCCAGGTAGGCCAGCTGTTCGCCCAGCTTGCCGACATCGTTGTAGGCGATGGCGGTGGTCTGGCGCGTGTCGCGGCAGGCCTTGTCGCGCAGGTCGTGGGCCTGGTTCAGCAGGTTGGCGGTCTGGCGCTGGCGGGCGTCGTCGGCGCCGCCGTTGAACAGGTTCCAGTTCAGCACGATCTGGCCGAGGATGTCGCGCTTCTGGTTCTCGACGCCGTCGAAGTTGTGGCCGGCGCCGGCACGCACACGGGCTTCGATGCGCGGCTGGTAGGCGCCCTTGCGCGCCGAGGCCTGCTCCTTCACCGCACGCAGGTTCTCGATCGCCGCCGACACCACCGGGCTGTTGATGGCGGTGGCTTCCAGCGCCGCCGACTGAGTGGCCGGCAGCGTGCGCACGGCCTGGCCCGACAGCGAGCCGGCCGGAGGCATCTCGCCAACGATGCGGCGGTAGCGCTCGGTCACGTCATGCAGGTTGGCCTTCTCGGTCACCAGGTTGGACTCGGCCAGCGCCAGGCGGGCGGCCGCCTGGTCCAGGTCGACGCCCCGGGCCACGCCGGCCTTCACGCGGGACTGGATCTGGTCATGCACGTACTTGTGCTGCACATAGTTCTGCTCGGCCAGGGTCACCAGGGTGCGAAAGCGCTGCACGTCGAAGGTGGCGCGACCGGCCTCGAGGGCGGCCTGCTCGGTGGCGTCGGCGAACTCGAAGTAGCGCGCCAGCTTGCTGTGGCGGGCCCGACCCACCTCGCTGCTGGTGATGAAGCCGTCCCACAGCAGCTGGGTGGCGGTCAGCGCGACGCCAGTGCGGTTCAGGCTCTGGGTGTCGGGGCCGAGGCGACCGGTGATGGTGTCGTTGTTGCGGCCGACGTCAGCGCTCAGGTCGACCTTGGGGCGCAGCGCGCCCGACGCCACGTCCACCTCGTCCATCGAGGCCCGCAGCGCGTTCAGCTTGGCAGCCACATCGGGACTGGTCTCGATGGCCTTCTGGGCAGCGGTGCTGACCGCGGCATTTTGTGCGAAGACGGAGGCACAGGCGAGCGCGGTGGCACTCAGGCAAAGGATGGTTCGCTTCATGACTGAACTAGGGGGTTCGACGATGGTGACCGAATGTAATGGAGCTGCACGCAGCTAACCCATTCGTATCCTAGGGGGGCAGGGAAAGTGATGGGGCGGCGTGGCATCCAGCCCGCCGCTTGTGGTCGGGTTGCCACATTTCTACCACGATCCCGGCTCAAGAGCGCCCGCACAGATGCCGAAGTCGGGGGATGGATCCGCGTCCCCATGGTTTGCCCGTGCTCTCGCGCCAGCGTTCGGCATCGCTGGCCTGGGGCCTGGGCGGCCTGCTGCTGGCGCTGCTGCTGGCGCTGCGCGTGGACGCCGGTCTGGCCTGGGACAGCCAGCGCCTGCTGCGGGGCGCCCAGCCGCTGGGCGAGCTGGCGCTGCGCAATGCGCTGGCGGTGCAGGAGCTGGTGCAGCAGTTGCCCGGGCGCGACGAACCCGGCCGCATCGCGGCCGTGAATGATTTCTTCAACCAGCGGATCGGATTCCGGTCGGACCTGGATTTGTACGGGGTCACCGATTACTGGGCCAGCCCGCTGGAAACCATGGCCCGGGGTGCGGGCGACTGCGAAGATTTCGCAATTGCCAAATATTTCACGCTGGTCGCTGCAGGCGTTTCCCAAAGGAAACTGAGACTGGTGTATGTCCGCGCCATGGATCTGGGCCTGGCTGTGCCCCATATGGTGCTGGCCTACTATCCGACGCCCGACGCCGACCCCTGGGTGCTGGACAACCTGGTCCCTGGCCTGCGGCCGGCGTCGGCGCGGCCCGACCTGACGCCGGTGTTCAGCTTCAACGCCGAGGCGATCTGGGAGGGTGTGGGGTCGTCACCGGTGAAGGGGTCGGCCACCGAGCGGCTGTCGCGGTGGGCGGCGGTGTTGAGAAAAGCGCGTGAGGAGGGCTTCTGATGGCGGCCTCGGTCACCGCGCCGACGGGGTATAACCCCGGCACGGAGGAAGCATGTCCCTGATCCGCCAAGTCTGGCTCCTGCTGGTGGTCACGCTGACCGTGGCCTTTCTCGGCGCGGTGGGCGTGTCGCTGAGCACGGCGCGCGAGTACCTGCAGACGCAGCTCACCGCCAAGAACAACGACACCGCCCAGGCCCTGGCCCTGACACTGGGGCAGCAGGGGGGTGACCGCACGGCCATCGACCTGATGCTGGCCTCGCAGTTCGATACCGGGGCCTACCAGCGCATCGAATTGCTGGGGGCCGATGGCTCACGCCTGTCCAGCCGCGTGGCGCAGCCGCGCGCCTCCTCCGCGCCGGACTGGTTCATCGAGTTGCTGCGCATCGAGCCGGAGACCGGTGTCTCGCAGGTGGGCGACGGCTGGAAGCAGATCGGTCGGCTGGAGGTGGTCAGCCAGGTCAGCTATGCCTATGAACAACTGTGGCGCGGTGCCCAGGTCACCACCGGTCTGCTCGCGCTGCTGGCCCTGCTGACCGGCGCGCTCGCCTGGGCGGGCGTGCGGCGCATCCGAGAGCCGCTGGAGGCCGTGGTGGCGCAGGCGGCGGCGCTCACCGAGCGGCGCTTCGTCACCGTCAGTGAACCCCAGGTGCCCGAGTTGCGCGACGTGACCCGGGCGATGAACGGCATGGTCACCCGGCTCAAGGCCATGTTCGACGAGCAGGCGGGTCAGGTCGACCAACTGCGCCGCCGGGCCAATTGCGACGAGCTGACCGGTCTGTCCAACCGCACCCATTTCCTCAGCCGGCTCAAGGCCGTGCTGGGCAGCGAAGACGGGCCCGCTTCGGGCGCGCTGCTGCTGATCCGGCTGACCGAGCTGCAACGCCTGAACCGCCGTCTGGGCCACGCCGGCACCGACGCGCTGCTGTGCGATGCGGCCGCGGCGCTGAGCGAATCGGCGGCGCGCAACCCGCAGCCCGAGGTGGGGCGCCTCAACGGGTCCGATTTCGCGATGCTGCTGCCGGATGCCGGCTCGCTGCGCGAGCCCGCGGTGGACGTCGGTGCGCGCCTGCGTGGCGTGCTGCGTCAGCATGGGGTGGATTCGTCGGCCGTGGTGGGCGCGGTGCGCTGGTGGCATGCCGCCCCGGTGTCGTCGCTGCTGGCGGCGGCCGACCAGGCGCTGGCGCGTGCCGAGTCGCGTGGCGCCTTCGCGGTCGAGGTGGACGATTCGGGCGAGGGCCTGGTGCTCGGCCAGGAGGCCTGGCGCCAGCGCATTGACGCGGCGATCAATGCCGGGCGGGTGCGCCTGGTGGAGTACCCGCTGGTGGCGGCCGACCTGTCCGAGGTGCACCGCGAGTGCCCGCTGCGCATGCAGATCGACGAGGGTGGCGAATGGCTGCCCGCCGCACAGTGGCTGCCGATGGCGCGCCGCGTGCAACAGATGGACCGGATCGACCTGATCGCGGTGACCCAGGCCCTGACGGCCATCGCCAACGATGGCGTGCCACGGGCCGTGAACATCAGCCCAGGGTCGCTCACCGAGCCCGACTTCCTGCCCAGCCTGCGGGCCTTGCTGTGGGAGCGCCGCGAGGCCGCTCCCGGCCTGTGGCTGGAGATGGCCGAGTCCGGCGCGCTGCGGCAGCTGCAGGCGGTGCGCGAACTGGCCGCGCTGGCGCGCGCGCGCGGTGCGCGCCTGGGCCTGGAACATGCCGGCCATGAGCTGGGTGATGCGGGCGTGCTGCTGGAAGCCGGCCTCGATTTCGTCAAGCTCGATGCCTCGCTGATCGAGGGCGTGGGCAGCGACACGGCCCGCCGGGAGCATGTGGAGAGCATCGCGCGCATGCTGCACGGCATCGGCCTGCAGGTGTTCGCCGAGGGCGTGAGCGATGAAGCCGATGCCTCGGCGCTGTGGGCTTGTGCGCTGGACGGCGTCACCGGGCCCGTGGTGGCTCGCCTGTTGAACGACCGGCCTGCCTGACCCGGTCGCCGGCCGCACCGGTGACCCACCTGGCGGCACCAGGCCGCCTTCATTGATCGTCGCAGCATGCGGTCGGACCACGGGGCCGGACCGCGGCCGCGCCAGGGTCGATCGGCGGCTGACCCAAGACGCACATCGCAAGAAGAACAGGGCCGGCACCTCGCTGGGAGGCGTCGGCCCTGTCGGTCCCTGACCGCAGGGTCAGGGCGCAAGGGGCGGCTGCGGGTCAGGTCCCGTTGTCGGTCAGCAGCTTGTTGCGGTTCAGCAGTTCCTGGATCACCTGCGCGTCGGTGGCGGCACCGGTCAGGCCCAGCGCCGTGCGCAGATCCACGCCGGTCAGCGTGATGGTCTGGTCAGTCTTGGACGGGTCGTACACCCCGTTGACGAAGCCGCCGATCGAGCTGATGTGGATCGTCGTGGTCCCCGGCGTGGTCGTGGTGTCGAAGTCCAGGTAGTTTTGCAGGTTGTTGACCGCGCTGGTCGACACCCACTCACCCACCAGGAAGTCGCGCAGATCCAGCACGTCACCGCCGGACGCCGCCGCAGCGGCGTCGAAGTCGGTGATGGTGTCGACATGCGTGGCACCGCGGTCGGCCAGCGTCCAGGCAAAGGTATCGCTGCCGGCCCCGCCGGTCATGGTGTCGTTGCCAAGGCCGCCCCAGATCGTGTCGTTGCCGTCGCCGCCGTTGAGCACGTCGGTTCCGGCACCACCGTCCAGCACGTCGTTGCCGCCGTTGCCGTTCTGGGTGTCGTTGCCGTCGCTGCCGACGAAGCGGTCAGCGTTGGCCGTGCCGGTCTGGTTGTCGGCGTTGAGGGTCCCGAAGATGTTGTTCAGGTTCTCGCCGTTCAGATCGCGCTCGGTCAACTGGCCCACGATGTTCAGGTCAATGGTCCCGATGTCCGACGATGAGCTTGAGCCATTGCCGCCTTCGGTGGCCGTGGCCTGCACATTGAAGGTGATGTGACCCGTGATCGTCGTGGGCAGATGCAGCACGGCGGAGGACAGTTCCGACCCGTTGATCGTGATGGAGCCGTTGGCGTCGACCAGGTGGGTGCCCGTGCTGGTGACGATGGAGGTTCCCTGGGCCAGCCCGCTGAAGGTCAGCGTCAGCGATTCCGAGCCATCGGTATCGACCAGCGCCGCGCTCACGTGCTTGGCCAGGCTGACGCCGGTGAAGGTGCCACCATTGCCATTGACCACGCCGCTGCCGGTCGACGTCACCGAGATGTCGTCGATCATGGCGCCGCGACCACCCACCTGGGTCAGGGTGCGGTTGGTACGGATTTCGATCGTGTGGTCCTGTCCATCACCCTCGAAGCGGAACTTCACGTTCTTCCAGTCCAGGTAGGCCGTCGGACTGGTCGACGAGTACTGCTTGATCAGCACGCCATCGACATAGAAGCCGAAGGTCGTGTACTCGGAGGTGTAGCCCGGGCGACCCGCATAGTCGAACGACAGTTCGTAGATCTGGCCAGCTGCGGTGCTGACGGTGCGGCTGATGCCCAGGGTCTGCGCCAGCGGGCCGTTCGACCCATTGCCTGCGTCGTTGAGTTCCAGCCAGTCATCACCATTGCCCGCAGACGCCACCACCACCGGATACGACCAGGTGCCGCTGTCGGCCTCGTTCGGCGTGTAGGTCTGGATGTCGCGGTTGGTCCAGATCTCGTAACCGTTGGAGCCGCCCGTCAGGATTTCGCCGGTATCGACGCGCGTCCAACCCTCGAAGTTGGTGACCGCGTTCAGGGTGCTGGTCTGGTCGGTGGTGCTGTTGACGTTCGCCTCCCAGCTGTTGCTGAAGATGATGGAGCCGCTGGTCAGCGGGTTGTTCACCACCAGCGTGGGCTTGTCAGCCACCGGTGTCACATGGATGTCCAGCGTGCTGCTCGAGCCGGTGTTGGTGGTGTAGGTCACCACCGGCACATTGCCCGACCAGTTGGCGGCTGGCGTGAAGCTGTAGTTGCCGTTGCCCAGCAGCTGGAAGCTGCCGATGCCGGCCAACTGCACCGTGTCGCCGGCGTTGTGGCTGACACCGTTGATCACGAAGCTGGCCACCGACAGGACGTTGTCGATGTCGCTGTCGTTGCTCAGCACGTTGCCGCTGGCGATCGTGTCTTCCAGCACCGTGTTCGAGTCGGCCACCAGCACCGACGGGTCGTCGACGTTGATGATGTCCGGACCCAGGATCAGCCTGGCCGTGTCGAAGCCGCCCTTGCCATCGGTGATGGTGTAGGTGGCTTCGGGGATGGTGCCGTCGTAGTTGGGCGCCGGCGTGAACGTGAAGCGGCCGTCGGCGTGGACGATCAGCGTGCCGATGGCTTCACCCAGGGCATTGCGGATCGTCGCGGTGCTCTCGGCGGTGAAGGTCTCGGCCACGCCGTCGCCGTTGGTGTCGATGGCGAACTCGGTGACCGTCAGCGTGTCGCCGTCGACATCCGAGTCTGCCACCGGGTCGGTGATGACATTGCCATTGACGGCGGTGTCCTCGGTGACCTGGTAGGTGTTGTCGGTGGCGTTGGGCGCGTCGTTGACGTCGATGATGTCCGGACCCAGGATCAGCTTGGCCGTGTCGAAGCCGCCGTGGCCATCGGAGATGGTGTAAGTGGCGAGCGGGATCAGGCCGTTGTAGTCCTTGGCCGGGGTGAAGGTGAAGGTACCGTCGTCACGCACGACCAGGGT